>NZ_JARVRX010000004.1 GCF_030209435.1 Mycolicibacterium sp. lyk4-40-TYG-92
ACTGTGCAATCCGTTCAGTTCACCCGCTGTTGCACTGGAACCTTGAATCCGCCCGGCAGGATCCCTGCACAGGGCTCACAGTCGTCAGATGGAACAACCGGCTGCGCGTAGTTTCGCCAGCACTCGATCGATGATGACCTGCGGTCGCGACATCAACTCGGCACTGGCCCGCACCACGGACCACCCGGAGGCCTCGATTAGTGCGATCCGGTCGATATCCCACGACCGCTGACGACGATCCGTCCAATGCTGGACGCCGTCGTATTCGACTGCGACCTGCCACTCCGGCCACCCCATATCACCGTCAAGAAGCTCGAGCATGGCGCGCAGCCTCGCCGCCCCTGCGATTCCGCGATGAGCGTCGGCCACGGTTGCGATATCGGTCGTCTTGAGCACAGACCTCACACTGGGGATAACTCGTCGCTGTCAGCGCACCGTCGCGAAAAACGTCCGCACGTCGTCGACGAACAACTCGGGTTGCTCGAATGCCGCGAAGTGGCCACCGCGCGGCATCGTCGTCCAGTGCGTGACGTTGTAGCCGGTCTCGCACCAGGACCGCGGCGCTCGCAGGATCTCCTTCGGGAACGATGCGACGCCGGTGGGCAGCTCGACCTTCTGCTGCCCGCCGCCGAACACCCGGAAGCTCTCCCAGTACAGCCGCGCCGACGATGCCCCGGTGGCGGTGGCCCAGTAGATCATCACGTCGTCGAGCATCTCGTCGCGGCTCAGCGCACTCTCCAGGTCACCGTCGTGGTCGGTCCACGACCAGAACTTTTCGACGATCCAGGCCAGTTGCGCGACGGGTGAGTCGACCAGGCCGTACCCGATCGTCTGCGGCCGGGTGGACTGCTGCTTGGCATAGCCGGAGTCGTGGTCTTGATAGCGCTGTAGCGCCGCCAGTGCCGACTGCTCTTCGGCGGTGAACTCCGTAGTGCCCTTCGGCGGACGGGCCATCGGCATGTTGGTGTGAATCGCGATGCAATGCCCCACGTTCCGGCCGATCTGGGTGGTCACGGCCGCACCCCAGTCGCCGCCCTGGGCACCGTAACGGGGGTAGCCGAGTCGCACCATCAGGTCGTCCCATGCCCGTGCGGTCCGCTCGACGCCCCAGCCGGTCGCGGCGGGTTTACCCGAGAAGCCATAACCGGGCAGCGACGGGCACACCACGTGGAACGCGTCTTCCGCCCGTCCGCCGTGCGCGGTCGGATCGGTCAGCGGCCCGATGACCTTCTGGAACTCGGCGATGGAGCCGGGCCATCCGTGCGTGATGATCAGCGGCAGTGCGTCGGGGTGCGGCGACCGCTGGTGGATGAAATGGATGTCCAAGCCGTCGATCTCGGTGACGTACTGATCGAACCGGTTCAGCGCGGCCTCGCGGGCCCGCCAGTCGTAGCCGTCCGCCCAGTAGTCGGCCAGGGCGCGGGTGTAGCTGAGGGGGATGCCCTGGCTCCAGTCGTCGACGCATTCGGCTTCCGGCCAGCGGGTGTTGGTCAGACGGCGGTGCAGATCGTTCAGTACTGCGTCCGGGACGGCGATCTGAAAGGGTGCGATGTCGGTCACAATGATCCATTCTTACCGGTCGACTCCGACGATCACTACGTCGAGCGTGCGCGGACCGTGCACGCCTTCGACGCGCTGCAGTTCGATATCGCTCGTCGCGCTCGGCCCGGAGATGAAGGTCAGTGGACGCGACGGGTCGAGCGCCGAGAAGGCCTGCGGCACCGTATCGACGATCTGGTCGGTCCGGATGACGCAGACGTGATGGTCGGGCACCAGCGTCAGCGCGCGCCGTCCCTGTGCCACACCGGCATCCAGCACGATGGTGCCGGTCGCCGCGATCCCGAGGGCGCAGCCCGTCACGACCGCATCGACGCGGTCCAACACGTCGAGGCCGACGGGCGGGTCGTCGACGACGGTGTGGATGCCGGTGACCCAGTCGGGCGGCAGCTCCGCGGGGATCACGGCCGTTCCGGCGCCCACGAGCGCCGCGATGGTCACCGCCACCTCGCTCGGTCTGACGCGGTGCACGCAGGCTCGGTAGTCGGCCACCGTCTCGGCGAATCGTTCGACGTCGCCGCGGCCGGTGAGGGCCTGGCGGTCGTAGTCGCGTGGCACCCGTACCGCGGCCGGCGGCGCCGATCCGAGTGCGGTGCGGATGCGCCCCAGTACCTCTGCCCGCGCGCCGGTCATTGTTCGCCGCCCCGGTTGCGGGCCCACCACTGCCGGAACGTTTCCTTGGGCGGTTCCGGAATGTCACGGCTGCCAGTCCATTTGGATGCCGGCCAGGGCAGCCTGCTGATGCGGTGATCGTTGCCTGCGATCAGCCTGCCCGCGGCGAGGGCTTTTTCCGCCAGCCCGAACCGCGCCGCCGAACCCATGGCCCAGCCCGCGGCTTTCATCGCCAGATCCTGTCCGGAGGGAAGGACACCGCGCACTCCTCTTTCCTGATCCACCTGCACCGCACGTAGATGCACCAGGATCGACGGGATGTCGATCAGCACCGGGCACGCCTCGAAACAGGCGCCGCACAACGAGGACGCGTACGGCAGGCTCGCGTTCGGATCGTCGTGGCCGGTGGTCGCGGTCAGCAAGGGACTGAGGATCGCGCCGATGGGCCCGGGATACACCGAGCCGTAGGCGTGCCCGCCGGTGCGTTCGTACACGGGGCAGACGTTCAAACAGGCGCTGCACCGAATGCAGTGCAGCGCAGCACGTCCCACCTCGTCGGCTAGGGCGCGGGTCCGGCCATTGTCGAGCAGCACCAGATGGAACTGCTGCGGGCCGTCGCCGGGGTGCACGCCGGTCCACATCGAGGTGTACGGGTTCATCCGCTCGGCGGTCGACGACCGCGGCAGCAGTTGCATGAACACTTCGAGATCGGTGAAACGCGGGATCACCTTCTCGATGCCCATCACGGTGATCAGGGTTTCGGGCAGCGTCAGGCACATGCGCCCGTTGCCCTCGGATTCGACGACCGCGAGCGTCCCGGTCTCGGCGACCCCGAAGTTGGCGCCGCTGACGGCGACCTTGGCGGACAGGAACTTTCGCCGTAGATGCGCGCGGGCGGTCATCGCCAACACGCGGGGTTCGTCGGTGAGGTCACCGGCGCCGGGAATTTCGCGTTTGAAGATGTCCCGGATCTCCGCGCGGTTGCGGTGGATCGCCGGGACCAGGATGTGACTCGGCTTGTCGTGTCCGAGTTGGACGATCAGCTCGGCCAGATCCGTCTCGATGGGCGTGATGCCCTGGGCCTCCAGGTATTCGTTGAGCCCGATCTCCTGCGTGGCCATCGACTTCACCTTGACGACCTCGGTGCTGCCGGTTCCCCGGATCAGCTCAGCGACAATGCGATTGGCCTCGTCGCCGTCGCGAGCCCAGTGCACGGTGCCGCCACGAGCCGTGACGTTGGCTTCGAGTTCCTCCAGCAGTTCCGGTAGCCGAGCCAGCACATCCTGTTTCAGCGCGCTGCCGGCGGCGCGCAGTTGTTCCCAGTCGTCGCATTCGGCAATGGCGGCAAGACGTTTGGCGCGGATCGTGCCGGTGGCATGGCCAAGATTGTGACGTAGCTGCGGATCCAGTAGCGCTTTCCGCGCCGCCGCCGGGAAACTCTGCTCGCCGCGCAGATTTCCCACGCCGGGCTGGCCGAGGAACACCGCGGTCATGGTGTGGCCGCCAGGATTTCGGCCAGATGCACGGTGCGGACGTCACTGCCGATCCGGCTCAGGCCACCGCCGATGTGCATGAGGCACGACGCGTCGCCCGCGGTGCACACCGCGGCGCCCGTCGTCGCGATGTTCGCCATCTTGTCTTCGAGCATCGCCGTGGACACGTCGGCGTTCTTCAGGGCGAAGGTGCCCCCGAAGCCGCAGCAGGATTCGGCATGGGGCAGCTCGATCAGGGTCAGGCCCCGGACGTTGCGCAGCAGTCGCAGCGGCTTGTCGCCGACACCCAGCATCCGCAGCGAATGGCACGTCGGGTGGTAGGTCACGCGGTGCGGATAGTAGGCGCCGACGTCGTCGACGCCGAGCACGTCGATCAGGAACTCCGAGAGCTCGAAGGTTTGTGCCGCAACCGATTCGGCGCGAGCCGCGAGCCCGGCGTCCCCGGCGCGGCGGGCCACCATCGCATGCTGGTGCCGCGCCGACCCGACACACGACCCCGACGGCGCCACGACGGCGTCGAAGCCGGTGAACGCGGTGACGTGATTGCGCACCAGCGGGACGGCCTCGCGCAGGTAACCGGTGTTGACGTGCATCTGCCCGCAGCAGGTCTGCCCGGCGGGGAATTCCACCTGATGGCCGAGCCGTTCCAGCAGCCGCACCGTGGCGATGGCGGCAGCCGGAAACATGGCATCGGCCAGGCAGGTCGCGAACAGGGCTATCCGCACCGGCCGACAGTACCGCTCATGTCGGCCGGTGCGGCGCAAAGGCGCTTACTGTGCGTACTGGTCCGCCACGTCGAGGGCGCGATCGAGGATCTCCAGCCCGGCACGGACGTCGTCGTCGGTGGCGTTGCACGGCGGCACCACGTGGATGCGGTTGAAGTTGGTGAACGGCATGAGGCCGTTCTCCTTGCAGAACGCCACGACGGCGTTCATCGCGGCGCTGCTGCCACCGTAGGGCGCCAACGGTTCCCGCGTTTCGCGATCCTTGACCAGTTCGACGGCCCAGAACACGCCCGTGCCGCGGACCTCACCGACGCTGGGGTGCCGCTGCGCGAAGTCCCGCAGGGCCGGCCCGATGATGTCCGCCCCGAGGTGGGCGGCGTTCTCGACCATGCCTTCCTCACGCATGGCATTGATCGTCGCGACCGCGGCCGCTGTCGCCAACGGGTGCCCGGAGTAGGTCAGGCCACCGGGGTAGGCGCGCTCGGCGAAGGTGGCGGCGATGGCGTCGCTGATCGCGACGCCGCCCAGCGGCACGTAGCCGGAGTTGACGCCCTTGGCGAAGGTCAGCAGGTCCGGTACGACATCGAAGTGGTTGATGGCGAACCACTTTCCGGATCGGCCGAAGCCCGACATGACCTCGTCGGCGATCATCATGATGCCGTACTTGTCGCACAGCGCGCGGACGCCGGCCAGGTAGCCGGGCGGCGGCACCATGATGCCCGCGGTGCCCGGGATGGACTCCAGGATGATCGCCGCGATGGTCGACGCCCCCTCGAGTTCGATGACGCGCTGCAGTTCGTCGAGGGCCCGTACCGATTCCTGCTCCTCGGTTTCGGCGTGGAACACCGAGCGGTACAGGAACGGTCCGTTGAAGTGGACGACGCCGGCCGCGCCGCGATCGTTGGCGAACCGCCGCGGGTCGCCGGTCAGGTTGATCGCCAGGTCGGTGCCACCGTGGTAGGAGCGGTAGCGGGCGAGCACCTTGTGCTTGCCGGTGTGGAGCCGGGCCATGCGCACGGCGTGCTCGTTGGCGTCGGCCCCGCCGCCCGTGAAGAAGATGTGGTTCAGGTCGCCGGGGGTCAGCTCGGCGATCAGCCGGGCTGCCTCGGAACGCGCGGCGTTGGCGTGCTGCGGCGCGATGGTGCACAGCTTGGCGGCCTGTTCCTGAATGGCGGCAACGACTTTCGGGTGCTGGTGGCCGATGTTGGTGTTGACCAACTGCGACGAGAAGTCGAGCAACCGGTTGCCGTCGCCGTCCCAGAAGTAGCTGCCTTCGGCCGCGGTGATGGTCATGGGGTTGAGCGCGGCCTGGGCCGACCACGAGTGGAATACGTGGGCGCGGTCCAGCGCGTAGGCGCGTTCGGCTTCGGCACGCATCGAGTCGATGGTGTGGCCGGCGGGCAGGATGTGGTCTGCGGCGAGGGTCATATCAGGTCCTCTGTCTGTGGGGCGTGGTCAGTTGTTCTCGGGGAAGCCCAGGTTGATGCCGCCGTGGCTGGGGTCGGCCCAGCGCTGGGTGACGGCCTTGGCGCGGGTGAAGAACTGCACACCTTCGGGGCCGTACGCGTGGGTGTCGCCGAACAGCGAGGCCTTCCAGCCGCCGAAGCTGAAGAACGCCATGGGAACCGGGATCGGCACGTTGATACCGACCATGCCGACCTCGACCTCGTTCTGGAAGCGGCGGGCCGCGCCACCGTCGTTGGTGAAGATCGCGGTGCCGTTGCCGTAGGGGTTGTTGTTGATCAGTTCCAGTGCCTCGTCGTAGGTTTCGACGCGGACGACCGACAGCACCGGGCCGAAGATCTCGTCGGTGTAGACGCTCATCTCGCGGGTGACGTTGTCCAGCAGGGTCGGGCCCAGCCAGAAGCCGCCTTCCGCACCTTCGACGGTGACATTGCGGCCGTCGAGCACGACCTTGGCGCCCTCGGCCTCGCCGGCGTCGATGTAGGACGCCACCTTGTCGCGGTGCACCTTGGTGATGAGCGGGCCCATGTCCGAGCCCTTCGCGCCGTCACCGGTCTTGATGGAGGCGGCGCGTTCGACGATCTTGGCGACGAGGTCGTCGGCGATCGGGCCGACCGCGACGCACGCCGAGATGGCCATGCAGCGCTCACCTGCCGAGCCGAAACCGGCGTTGACCATGCTGTCGGCGGCCAAGTCCAGGTCGGCGTCGGGCAGGATGACCGCGTGGTTCTTGGCGCCGCCGAGCGCCTGTACGCGCTTGCCGGAGGCGGTGGCGGTCCGGTAGACGTACTGCGCGATCGGGGTGGAGCCGACGAACGAGACGGCCTTGACGGCGGGGTTGGTCAGCAGCTCGTCGACGGCGGTCTTGTCGCCCTGCAGGACGTTGAAGACGCCGTCGGGCAGACCGGCTTCCTTCCACAGTTCGGCCATCCACAGCGAGGACGACGGGTCCTTCTCGGACGGCTTGACGACCACGGTGTTGCCGGCGGCGATGGCGATGGGGAAGAACCACATCGGCACCATGGCCGGGAAGTTGAACGGCGCGATGATGGCGACGGGGCCGAGGGCCTGCCGGATGTTGTAGACGTCGACGTTGGTGGAGGCGTTCTCGGCGTAGCCACCCTTGAGCAGATGCGGGATACCGCAGGCGAATTCGACGACCTCGATGCCGCGGGCCACCTCGCCCAGGGCGTCGGAGAGCACCTTGCCGTGCTCGGCGGTGATGATCGCGGCCAACTCCTCGCGGCGGGCGTTGAGCAGCTCACGGAAGGCGAACAGGGTCTGCACGCGCTTGGTGATCGAGGTGTCGCGCCAGGCCGGGAACGCGGCGACGGCGGCGTTGATGACGGTCTGGGCGTCCTCGACGCTGGCCAGTGCGACCTGGCCGGTGACCTGGCCGGTGGCCGGGTTGGTGACCGGTGCCGACTGTCCCGAGGATCCGGTGAAGACGTCGTTGTTGATCCAGTGCGAGATGGTCTGCGAGGTGGTCATCGTCGAAGTTGGCCTTCCTGGTCGGGGCGGGGTGTGCACTCAGCTTGCCCCCGTGGGGCCCTCGAATCGGCCGACAATCTGTATTCAGTTCCATCTCTCGATTTACACTTTGTAAATGCCGACCGTTGCCGAGATCGTCGCCCTGCCGGTCATCCAGCAGGGGGAGCCCGAGATTCTCTGCGCGACGGGATTCGACCGCCCGATCCGCTGGGTCCACGTCAGTGATGTCCCGGACCTCTCGGAAGTCCTGCAGGGTGGCGAGCTGGTGCTGACGACCGGTGCCGCGTTGCGGGCCGCGCCCCTGGATTACCTGCGTTCGGTGGCCGCCGCGCATGCCGTCGGTGTCGTCGTCGAACTCGGTGCGGGTGCCGTGCCACTGCCGGTCAACGTCGGCGCGATCGCGGAAGAACTCGGGCTGGCCCTGGTGGCGGTGCGCCGCGTGATCAAGTTCGTCGAGGTGACCGAACAGGTGCACCGGGTGATCGTCGCCGACCAGTACCAGGAGGTCGACTTCGCGCGGCAGACGCACGAGGTGTTCACCGACCTGAGCATGCGCCGGGCCACACCCACCGGGATCGCCGAGGCGGCGGCGAACCTACTCGGCGCGCCCGTCGTCCTCGAGGATCTCACCCACCAGGCGATCGCAGTGGCGACGGCCGGGCGGCCGACGCCAGATGTGTTGCGGGACTGGCAACGTCGCTCCCGTCAGCACGAGACCGGCGCCGAACGGACCGACGGCTGGGTGATCAGCGAGGTGGGTCGCGGCGAGGATGCGTGGGGCCGCCTGATCGCGCTGAGCCCCGCCGAGGATGTCGCGGCCAGGTTCACCATGGTGTTGGAGCGGGCGTCCCAGGCGCTGGTGTTGCACCGCATGGCCGAGCGCGGCCGCACCGACATTGAGCATCAGGCGCAGGCCGGTCTGCTGGAGGACGTTGCGCGCGAACGAATCCGGTTCGAGGACGAGGCGACCGCCCGCGCCTTCGCGCTGGGCCTGCGGCCGGCGGCGCAGTACCAGCCTGCGACACTGCGGATCGCCGGCTGGGCGGCCGACACCGACCCGGTCTCGGAACAACGCCGCGGCGCGCGCCTGCTCGACGTCGTCACCCGGTCGGTGAAAGCGTTGGGCCACAGCGGATTGTTCTCGCTGCGCGGGCCCGGCGAGATCGCCATGGTGCTGTCGCTCAACACGCGCGCGGGCGGCACGCTGGAACCACTGGGCCGGGCATTGCGGCGCGATGCCGAGCGCGCCGTCGACGCGCACGGCCTGGTACTCGGCGTCGGCACGCCCGCACCCGGGTTGATCGACGCCATCCACCGCATCACCGATGCGGCCCACGTCGCCGACGCGGCCCTGTCGCTGCCCGCCTCGCAGCGGGTCTGTTTCCGGGTCGCCGACATCCGGCTGCGCGGGCTGCTGTCGATGCTGCGGACAGACCCGCGGGTGCAGCGGTTCGCCGAGGGGGAGTTGCGCGCGCTGATCCTGCACGACATGGAAAGTGGTGGTGAGCGGCTCCTGGATGTGTTGCGCGGATATCTGGAACTCGGTGGCAACAAGTCGGCGCTCGCGTCGCGCCTGCACCTGAGCCGCCCGTCGCTCTACGCGAAGCTGAACCGCATCGAGCAGATTCTCGGCGTCGATCTCGCCGACGGCGAGTCGGTGACCTCGTTGCATGTGGCGTTGCTGATCCTGGAGACACGCAACGCTTTCGGTGGCGCCGGCGCACCGCTGTGACATGCTTCTGACCGTGTCGGGCACATCGCAGAACCGCCAGGGCAATGCCACCCGCGCCAAGCTGGTGAAGACGGCTGAGAAACTCTTCGCCGAACAGGGCGTGGACGCCGTATCGGTGCGCTCGGTCAATGCCGCGGCCGGCCTCGGCGCCGCCTCGGTGCACTACCACTTCGGTTCCAAGGACGAGTTGCTGCGCGCGGTGGTGCTGGACCTCGGCGCCGCGGTGGGCTCGGCCATCCAGGCGAATGTCGATGTGCTGGCGGCGGATTCGGCCGCGCCTTCGCCCGACGCGTTGGTGCGCGCCGTCACCGCGCCGTATCTGGATCTGCTGCGCCGGCAGCGCACCCGCGGGATGCGCTGGATCAAGATCATGGCCCAGATCACCCAGGCCGGCCCGGCCGACGAAACCATCGAGCCCAAGCTGCGCGTCGCCTTGCTGGCTCAGGTTCGGCGGGCTTTCCCGAACGCCGACGCGGACCGGCTCGAGGCCCGCTGGGCGGTGTCGATCATGGGCTTCGTGCAGGGGCTCAGCCGTGCCGACGAATGGGACCGCGCCAAGCTGTCGGCCCCGGCCCTCGAGGCGTTCTACGAGGACCTCGTGACGTTCGTCGTCGGCGGCACCGAGCGCCTGTTGAATTCCTGATTTCCTGATTCCCGCGAGCGGCCGGGTCTGTACGGCAACACGCCGCTTACAGCGGGCATTTTCGTTGCGTTCACGGCTGACGAGCGTGCCGAAATTTATGGATCACTTGATTCAATCTATTGTTCTGATTACAGTCGGCCGAGCAAGCCTCGACAGCCCCACGAGAACCAGGAGACCACCGTGAGCAGCGTTGCCCAGTGGAGCCCGACGTCCATGAAATTCGGGGCGTTCCTCGCCCCGTACCATCCGCTCGACGCCGACCCGGCGCTGCAGTTGCGCCGCGACATCGACCTGATGACGCACCTGGACCACCTCGGTTTCGAAGAGGCATGGATGGGGGAGCACCACTCGACCGGCGCCGAGATCGTCCCGGCCCCTGACATTTTCATCGCCGCCGCGGCCGAGCGCACCGAACGCATCCGCTTCGGCACCGGCGTGATGTCGCTGCCGTACCACCACCCGCTGATCACCGCGGACCGCATCACGCAGCTGGACCTGCAGACCCGCGGCCGGCTGATCGTCGGTACCGGCCCCGGCAAGGTTCCGCTGGACGCGCACATGATGGGCATCACCACCACCAACCAGCGCCGCATGCAGGGCGAGGCCCTCGAGGCCGTGCTGCGTCTGCTGCGCGGCGAGGTCGTCAACATGGAGACGGACTGGTTCACTTTGCGCGACGCCCGCGCTCAGCTGCCCACGTACAACCCGGCCGGTATCGAGGTCGCCACCGCGTCGACCATCTCGCCCAACGGTTCGGTGCTGGCCGGCAAGCACGGTCTGTCGCTGCTGTCGCTGGCCGCCAGCTCGCAGGCCGGCTACGAGTCGCTCGACCGCAACTGGGGTGTGTACGAACAGGTTTCGGCCGAGAACGGTTACGTGGCCGACCGGTCGACGTGGCGTCTGGTCAATCCGATGTTCATCGCCGAGACGCGCGAGGAGGCCGAGCGCGCCGTCAGCCGTCGCATCAATCACATCGCGGCGTACGTCAACCGGCAGCAGAACATCAACCCGGACTGGGCGCGGACCCCGGCCGGCATCATCGACTACTGGCGGGGTGAGTCGCTCGGCGAGTTCGGTCAGGCCATCATCGGCACCCCGGAAGACGCCATCGCGCAGATCGATCGCCTGATCGAGAAGACCGGCGGCTTCGGCACCCTGCTGATCATGCACGTGGACCTGGCTGACTGGGAGAACACCAAGCGCAGCTACGAGCTGTTCGCCTCGGAGGTCATCCCGCACCTCCGCCGTCGCAACGTCGCCCGGCAGGCCAGCCTGCAGTTCGCGCAGGACAACTCCGAGCTGCTGATCGGCAACCTCGTGGGCGCCATCACCAAGGCGTACACCGACTACTACGGGCAGCCGACCGATTTGCCGGCCACCCCGGCGCCCGCCAACGAACTCAATACCGCAGGAGCGCACGCATGAGGGCAGCACAGTTCATCGACGGCCAGTTCACCGTGACCGACGTGCCGGAGCCCCCGGCCACCGGTCCTGGTCAGCTGCGGATCAAGGTGGCCGCGTGCGGCATCTGTGGCAGCGACCTGAGCATGTCCAAGGATCCGTGCCGGTTCGTGTCGGTCGCCGCCGGCGCGGGTTTCCCGTTCGCCGTCTTCGACGCCACCCGTCCGGTGGTGCTCGGTCATGAGTGGGCCGGCGTCGTCGTCGAAACCGGCGCGGGCGTCGAAGATTTCAAGGTCGACGACCGCGTCACCGGTCTGGGCATCACCACCGAGCAGGACGGGATGCCGACCATCATCGGCTACTCGAACGACTACCACGGGGCGTTCGGTGAGTACATCGTCGTCGACGCCTTCTGGGTGCGGCATGTGCCCGACGGCCTCTCGCTCGAACACGCGTCCCTCGCCGAGCCGCTGCACGTCGGCGAGATGCACATGCAACAGTCGGGGCTGACGCCCGCGGACACGGCACTGGTCATCGGCTGCGGCTCGATCGGTCTGGGCACGATCCTCGCCGCGAAGGCGGCCGGCGCGCATCTCGTCATCGCCTCGGAGCCGTCGCCGAAGCGGCGCGAGCTCGCCGCGAAGATGGGCGCCGACATCGTCGTCGACCCCAATGAGCAGGACCCGATCGAGGTCTACAACGACCTACTGGGCAGCGGCAGGACCGGCGGCGGCCTGCTGATCGCCTACGAGTGCAGCGGCCGGGTCGGCACGCTCAACACGTTGACGCACACGCTGCCGTGGGGTTCGCGGATTCAGGTGGTGGCCTCCCCGTTCGCAGAGGAGACCATCATCCCGGTGGTGGCGCAGATGCGGCAGATCGCGATCAACTTCGGCCACGGCCCGTACGAGCAGGCCTACGAAAAGGTGCTGGCTCGACTGGCGGCCGGCGAGGTCGACGCCGAGGCGCTGATCACCGGACGTACCGGGCTCGATGGCATCGCAGATGCCTTCACAGCACTGCGGAATCCGGACGAGCACGTCAAGATCCTGGTACTGCCGTCAGAGATCGTGAGGACCGTTACCGACGCGTAGCCGTGTCGATCACGGGACAGGCGGGCCCGGGTGCGGCACAGTTAACTGTATGGCCGGTCAAATGATTCCGAAGCCCAGCGACCTGAAGGCCGCGGCCCAGTCCGCCGTCGATGCTGCCCAGTCCGCCGTCGAGATGACGCAGGCGGTGGCCAGCGGTGCTTTGCGCATTCCACCGGCCTCCGTCCAGCTCGCCGCCCAGGTACCCGATCTCATCGAGAATCTGGCGGTGGCCACCGAGCGGCTCAACACGACGATCGATCGCACCGAACGTGTCATGGCCATGGCCGATCCCATGTTCCGCACGCTCGACGCCCTGCTGCCGCAACTCGAAGCCCTGGTGAACACCGGCAACGAGGTGTTCCGGCTGCTGTCGAACATCCCGGGAGTGTCGAGGCTGAACCCCTTCGGTGCACCAAAGCCGCCGCCCCCGGCGAAGTGATTTGTCAGGGGAGGGCGTTGAAGCGCAGCGCCAGGCCGTCGATGAATGCGGTCAGCGCCAGCTCGAAACCGGCCGTGTCGATCTGGTCGGCCTTGCCGCGCAGCAGATGCGCCTGGCCCATGTGCGGGTAGCGGTCGCGGTAGACCTGCACATCGTCGGTGAACCCGCGTGAGAAGGAGCCGACGGTCGACCCGAGCACCAGCGACCGGGTGGCGGCGCCGATCAAGGTCGCTTCACGTGGCGGCCAGCCGGCGCCGACCAGGCCGCCGTGTACGGCGTCGGCGATCCGGAGACTGACATCGCGGCGGCCCGGCCCGGTGGCCAGGTAGGGCACGAGATTCGGGTGCGCCGCCAGCGCGGCGCGGTGGGAGCGCGCCCACGCCGCCAGCGCGTCCTGCCAGTCGTCGCCGCGGTCGAAACCGGAGGTGTCGATTTCCCTGGCGACGCGACTCGCGACGGCGTCGAGTACCTCGTCCTTGGTGGGGTAGTGCTTGTAGAGCGACGACGCCTGCACGCCGAGTTCGGCGGCCAGCTTGCGCATCGACATTTCGGCGAGGCCGTCTCGATCGATCAATTCCAGTGCGGTGTCACGGATGAGTTCGCGGTTGAGCAGCGGTACGCGGGGCCTGCCCATCTGCGTCTCCCTTGAATTAGCGAACGTTGTTAGCTTATTGTGACAGCAACAAGCTAACACTGTTCACCACTTTTGAGGAGCTGTCTGTGAAACGCGAGATCTACAGCGAGGAACACGAGGATTACCGGAAGATGATCCGCGCGTTCGTGGAATCGGAGGTCAGCCCGGTCTATGACGAGTGGTTCGAGAAGGGCCTCGTGCCGCGCGAGTTCTACTACAAGCTCGGCGAACTCGGCATCTTCGGCGCGGAGATTCCGACCGAGTACGGCGGTGAGGGTCTGACCTCGTACAAGTTCCAGGCGATTCTCACCGAGGAACTCGCCCGTGCCGCGGTGTCGTTCGGTGGCTCCAGCGTGCACGTCGGCCTGTGTCTGCCTTACATCCGCGACATCGGCAACGAAGAGCAGAAGAAGCGCTGGTTCCCCGGCATGCTCAGCGGCGAGATCATGTTCGCGATCGCCATGACCGAGCCCGGCACCGGTTCCGACCTGGCCGGAATGCGCACCACCGCAAAGCTTTCCGAGGACGGCACCCACTACGTCCTCAACGGTTCCAAGACCTTCATCACCGGTGGCGTGCACGCCGACCGCGTGATCGTCTGCGCGCGCACGTCGGCCCCCAAGGAAGACGACCGTCGTTTCGGCATCTCGCTGCTCGTGGTCGACACCAAGCTGGAGGGCTACTCGGTCGGCCGCAAGCTCGACAAGCTGGGCCTGCGCTGCTCGGACACCGCCGAGCTCAACTTCACCGACGTCAAGGTCCCGGTCGAGGACATCCTCGGCGAGGCCGACCAGGGCTTCAACTACCTCGGCCAGAACCTGCCGCGCGAGCGGCTCGGTATCGCCGTCAGCGCCTACGCGCAGGCCAAGGCGGCCGTCCGGTTCGCCGTGCAGTACACCAAGGACCGCACCGTGTTCGGCAAGCCGGTCGCCTCGTTCCAGAACACGAAGTTCGAGCTCGCCGCCTGCCAGGCCGACGTCGACGCGATGGAAGCAGTCGTCGACCGTGCCATGGAAGCCCACGACCTCGACGAGCTGTCGGCGGCCGACGCCGCCAAGGCCAAGCTGTTCTGCACCGACACGGCAGCGCGCGTGATCGACCGCTGCCTGCAATTGCACGGCGGCTATGGCTACATCAACGAGTACCCGATTGCCCGGCTGTATGCCGACAATCGCGTCGGCCGCATCTACGGCGGAACCAGTGAGGTCATGAAGATGATCATCGCCAAGGACATGGGCCTCTAAAAATCCTGCTGTCGCAGTGTGCGAAGGCGCCCGTCGGAGTAATTTGATTCCCGGGCGCCTTCGGCAATTTCGGGCTCGGCGAGGCGCCCGAATCGAGGGAATGACGCAAGTGGCAGCCCCGCGGCATCACGTGCATGTGTGCGACCACCCGCTCACGCGGGCACAGGCGCGCCGGCTCAGCCGGCGTTTCGCTGTGGCGGGAGTGCAGATTGAGCCCGGACGCCTGCAGGAGATCGCGGCAGGCGCGGCAACCGTCGGTGACGAACACATCGACGTCGCGTTCGCCATGGTTGCCCTGAGCTATGTCGCAGACCGCCGGAACGCGAAATTGACGCGCATGCGCCGCCGGATGGGCCGCTGGCTGCTGGTGGGTGCGATGATCGTGTTGAGTCTGTGTCTGCTCATCAGTTTGGCGATGGCCATACTGACGCTGATGCAGCCCACGTTCACGGGGGTATGAGGAGTCGAGATCGAGAACGTAGTGACGCGCTGGGCGATCGGGGTCATCGCCTTCGCGATGATCGTGGTCGCGGCTGTCCTGCCGTGGTACACCGCGCACAACGACCATGGCCACGGTGCCATGAGCGGCTGGGGGATCTGGGACATCACCGGGAGCCTCGGCGCCGAGCTGCGGCCGCTGCCCTTCGCCGTCCTGATCCTGCTCGCGGCCGGCACCATGATCGTCGCCGCGGTGCGCGCAATGTTCGGCACCGCGTTGGCCGCGGCGATCGCCTGCTTCGTGGTGAGTCTGCTGCCGTTGATGACGGGCGGCGCGGTTGACCGGCGGCTGGCCGGAAGTGACTCTGTCGCAGTGGTTCTCGGCCAGGCGGTGCACCCGATGATCGCCATCGCCTTCGTGGCCGCCGTGGTGTCCTGGATCGGCTACGCACGGTGCGTGCTGCGCGCGGCGCCGCGGGCCGAAGCTGAGGTCCAGCCGGCCTGACCGGTATTCCACTGATCGGACGTTGGGCCGGTCCGGGCCCGCGCCCTGCGATCTACTTCGGCCATGGGTGCACAGGAACTGTTCGCTGGTGGGGTCGCGGTCATCACGGGTGCCGGCTCGGGGATCGGGGCCGGCCTGGCCCGGCATGCGGCCAAGCTCGGTATGACGACGGTGCTGGTCGACGTCGACGCCGCCGCGGTCGCCGCCTTGCGCGACGAGCTGTCCGCGGCCGGCGCAACTGCCGTTGACGCGGTGTGCGACGTCCGGGACGCCGAGGCCGTGCAGGCGCTGGCCGACCGCGTCGATCGCGAGATCGGGCCGGTGCGCCTGCTGGTGAACAACGCCGGCATCGAGCAGTTCGGCTACCTGTGGGATACCCCGGTCGCCAACTGGGAGCGCGTCATGGACATCAATGTCAGCGGTGTGTTCCACGGCGTGCGGGCGTTCCTGCCGGCGATGCTGGCGTCGGACGAACCCGCGTGGGTATGGAACATGTCGTCGGTCGGTGGTGTGTCGACAGTGCAACTGCAAGCGCCGTATATCGTCAGCAAGCATGCCGTGCTGGCCCTGACCGAGTGCCTGCGCGTCGAGGTCGAACTGGCCGGCCACGACAACCACGTCTGCGTGCAGGCGGTGCTGCCCGGCCCGGTGCAGTCCAACATCTTCGCCGCGGCCGGCGGGGTCGACAGCCAAAGTGGGGACGCCGCCGCCGCCTCAGATTCCGAGCGCGCGGCGATGTACCAGATCACCACAATGGATCCCCTCGCCGCGGCCGAAGCCATCTTCGAGCAGTCGGCGGCCGGTGGTTTCTACCTGACCACGCATCCCGAGGCCGTCGCCGGCGCCATGGCCGAACGCGCGCGGGTCCTGAGCGAGCAGGCGATCCCGAAGTTGCGGACCCGCCGGTTCGCTACCGAGTAGCCATTACGCCAGCGAGGCCAGGAGTGCGGCCAGTCCGTACTCGAACACCGCGTCGTAGTCCGTGGGCGAGCGCAGGGCCTCGACCAGTTCCTGGTCGGGCCAGTCATCGCCCCACAGCGACGGGTCCTCTTCCTCGTGCTCGCCGCTGCGGATGGCCGAAAACTGCATCAGCGCAGACGAAATCACGTGGACCTCGATGGACCTCAGGGCCAGGGCCGCCTGATTGCCGGTGATTCCCAGCGCGGCGAGCTCGGCGGCCAGGGTCTGCTGCACCGACTGGAACAGTGACGGAGTCCGGTCGCGTTCGTGCGCGATGGCCATCAGGTGCTGGCGTTCGATGAGTGCGGTGCGCTGCGCGCGGGTCAGCGAGACGATGCGTTCTGTCGGGGTGTCGCCGGTGGCGGGCAGGCTGGCCATCACCTCGATCAGCCGGTCGATCAGGTGGTCGAACAGTTTGTCCCGGCCGCCGACGTGCCAGTAGATCGACGTGACGGCGACGCCGAGATGCTCGGACAGGCTACGCATGGAGAAACCCTCGACGCCGTCGCGTTCCAGCAAGGCTGCCGCGGTATCCAGGATCATTTGAGCATCAACAGTTTTCGGCGAGCCGCCGAGACCCCGCTGGTTCAACTCAACCATGAGCACCTCCTTTCCGCTTATGTCGATCACCCTAACCGCAGTCGCGTCGGGTCCGGTCGTGGGAACCTTGTTCCGTTCGCCTGTAACGGTGTTACAGTACTGCCACTGATGGACGTGCGCTAGCAATGAGGGAGCAGATGTGTTCGATCTGAAGATCACCGGAGGCACGGTCGTGGACGGCACCGGCGCCGACCGGTTCACCGCCGACGTCGCGATCAAGGACGGCAAGATCGTGGAGGTTCACCGCCGCGGTCCGAACGACCCTGTGCTGTCCGGTGATTCAGCCGAGACGATCGATGCCGGCGGCAAGATCGTCGCGCCTGGATTCGTGGATATCCACACCCACTACGACGGCCAGGTCAGCTGGGACAGCGTGCTGGAGCCGTCGAGCAACCACGGGGTGACGACGGTCGTCGCGGGCAACTGCGGCGTCGGCTTCGCGCCGGTGCGCCCCGGCCAGGAGGAATGGCTGATCGCGCTCATGGAGGGTGTCGAGGACATCCCGGGTACTGCCCTGACCGAGGGCATCACGTGGGGCTGGGAGACTTTCGGCGAGTACCTCGACATCGTCGGTCAGCGCGAACTGGCAGTGGACATGGGCACTCAGATCGCCCACGGCGCGGTCCGCGCGTACGCGATGGGGGAGCGCGGCGCCCGCAACGAACCCGCCGACCCCGATGACATCAAGGCCATGGCAAGACTGGTCCGGGAGGCGATCGAGGCTGGGGCCCTGGGCTTTTCGTCGTCACGCACCGTGGCGCACCGAGCCATGGACGGCGAACCGGTGCCCGGCACCTTCGCCGCCGAGGACGAGCTGTTCGCTCTGGGACGCGCCGCCTCGGCCGGCGGGGCGGCGGTCTTCGAGCTGGCTCCGCAGGGCGCTGCCGGCGAGGACATCGTCGCGCCGCGCAAGGAACTCGAGTGGATGCGGCGGCTCGGCGAGGAGATCGACTGCGCGTTGAGCTTCGCGCTGATCCAGGTCGACGCCGATCCGAATCTGTGGCGCGAGCAACTCGACTTGTCCGCGGCGGCCCATCAGGCGGGTAGTCGGTTGTTCCCGCAGGTGGCGGCGCGGCCCTTCGGCATGCTGCTGGGTTTCCCGGGCCACCATGCCTTCACCCACCGGCCGACCTACCGCCGGCTGGCCGCCGAATGTACGCGCGAAGAGCTCGCCGAGAAGCTGGCCGAGCCCGCGGTGCGGGCCGCGATCCTGGCGGAGGACGACCTACCGATCGACCCCACCAAGCTGTTCGACGGCATGTTCATGCTGGCGCAGAATGCGGCAAATCGCCTGTACCACATCGGTGAACCGCCGGACTATGAGCCCACCGTCGAGCGCACGGTCGCGGCGATAGCGGAACGCCGCGGCGTGGACCAGTTGGCCGCGATGTACGACCTGATGCTCGAAGCGGGCGCCGGGGCCATGCTGATGTACCCGATGTTCAACTACTCGAACGGTAACCACGACGCCATCCGCGAGATGCTCACGCACCCGGCCGGGGTGCTGGGCCTCTCGGACGGCGGCGCGCACTGCAGCATGATCTGCGACGCGTCGTACCCGACGTTCCTGCTGACGCACTGGGCCCGCGACCGCCACCGCGGCGAGAAGCTGCCGCTGGAGTACGTCATCCGGAAACAGTCGCATGACACCGCCCAGCTGTACGGGATGTCCGACCGCGGCGTCATCGCCGTCGGCAAGAAGGCCGACCTCAACGTCATCGACCTGGACGCGCTGACCCTGCACGCCCCGAAGATGGTGCACGACCTGCCCGCCGGCGGGAAACGCCTGGTGCAGGACGCAAGTGGCTACGACGCGACGATCGTCAGCGGCACCGTCACGCGCCGGCACGGCGCCGACACCGGCGCGCGGCCGGGCCGGCTGGTCCGCGGTATCAGGTAGCGGGGTTGGAATCCTGATGATTTCAGGAGCGTCGCGGTGCCTTCCGTGCGGCGTCGGCGCGGGAGGACCCCGCGGCGACCCGCGCGGATGCGACTCGTGTCGGGTCCCCGGTACGAGCTGCCCGTCGACACGAGGTGCGCCACCAGGATGGCGACGCGCCATGTGAAAGCCATTGGCAGCAGCCCTTTTTGATGGCGTGCGTCATGCTGCTCGCGGGTCCTCGGTGATCCGATCGGCATGGCCACGGATGCGGCGCTGCCGCCGGCACTCTGAGCCGGACCGGAGCTTCCGCACAGCCGCCCAACTATTCCCTTCCCCGGCACCGACGGAGCCGCAGCCGCTGCGATGTGCGCACGGCTCGGCACAGTGGTCATATGTCGGATCGATTTCATCTGGCCGTGGCGTTGGACGGCGCCGGCTGGCACCCGGCCGCGTGGCGCGAGGCCGACGCCCGCCCCGGCGACCTGTTCGGCGCCGGCTACTGGGCGGACCTGGTCCTCGAGGCTGAACGCGGCGCGCTGGACTTTGTGACCATCGAGGATTCGTTGGCAGTTCAATCCGACGATCCTTTCGTGCCGGACCGTCGCCTCGATCGGGTCCGGGGCCGGTTGGACGCCGTGCTGATCGCGGCGCGGGTCGCGCCGCATACCCAGCGGATCGGACTGGTGCCGACGGCCGTCGTCACCCACACTGAGCCGTTCCATGTGTCGAAGGCCATCGCGACCCTCGATTACGTGAGCACCGGCCGGGCCGGCGTGCGCGTCCAGATCGCCGGTCGTCCGGATGTCGCTGCGCACTTCGGGCGACGCGAGGCCGCGGACCGGTCGCGGGCTCACGAATACTTCACCGAGACTGCGGATTACGTCGAGGTACTGCGCCGCTTGTGGGACAGCTGGGAGGACGACGCCGAGATCCGTGATGCCGCGACCGGGCGCTTCATCGACCGGGACAAGCTGCACTACATCGACTTCACCGGTCGGTGGTTCTCTGTCAAAGGCCCGTCCATCACACCGCGCCCACCGCAGGGCCAGCCGATCGTCGCGGCATTGGGCCACGGCGAAGCCGGCCACGAGTTGATCGCCGCGAGTACCGACATCGGGTTCGTCACGCCTCGGGATGCCGAACAGGCGGCGGAAATCGTCGAGGAGATCCGCGCGCTGCAACAGGGGGTGGGCCGTGGGGCCGAGGCCCTGCACATCTTCGGCGATGTGGTGGTGTTCCTCGATGACAGCGCGTCGGCGGCACAGGCCCGCCGGCGGCGACTCGATGACGTTGCCGGAGCCGAATATCGCAGCGATGCAGTGATTTTCGCCGGAACCGCCGCGCAATTGGCCGACCTGCTGACGGACTGGCAAAGCGCCGGGTTGACCGGGTTTCGACTACGGCCGGCGGCCCTCCCACATGACCTGCTCCAGATCACCGAGCAGCTGGTGCCCGAGTTGCGGCGCCGCGGACTCTTCCGCGACGCGTACGAATCGAGCACGTTGCGTGGACTGCTCGAGCTGCCGCGTCCGTCCAACCGTTACGCAAGGATCAGCCAATGAGCAAGCCAGTCAAGCAGATTCACCTCGCAGCGCACTTTCCGGGCGTCAACAACACGACGGTGTGGAGTGACCCGGCGGCCGGCAGCCACATCGAGTTCAGTTCCTTCGCGCATTTCGCGCGAGCGGCCGAGCGCGGGAAGTTCGATTTTCTCTTCCTGGCCGAGGGATTGCGCCTGCGCGAGCAGAACGGTCAGATTTACGACCTCGACGTCGTCGGGCGTCCGGACACCTTCACCGTGCTGGCCGCGCTGGCCGCGGTGACCGAGCGAATCGGCTTGACCGGCACCATCAATTCGACCTTCAACGAACCCTACGAGGTGGCTCGGCAGTTCGCCTCGCTCGACCATCTCTCCGCGGGGCGCGCGGCCTGGAACGTCGTGACATCGTGGGATGCGTTCACGGGCGAGAACTTTCGCCGTGGCGGGTTCCTGGCGGAGGACCAGCGATACGAACGCGCCAAGACGTTTCTGCAGACGACGCTGGAGCTGTTCGACTCATGGCGCGGCGACGAGATCGTGGCCGACAAGTCCAGCGGTGTCTTCTTGTCCGATCCCGACGCCGGCGCGTTCGAACACACGGACAGTCACTTCGACATCCACGGCCGGTTCAACGTGCCACGTAGCCCGCAGGGCCGCCCGGTGATCTTTCAGGCGGGCGACTCGGACGAAGGCCGCGAGTTCGCGGCGTCCGCTGCCGACGCAATCTTCTCGCGGCACAGCACCCTGGAGGCCGGGCAGGCGTTCTATACCGATGTCAAGGGCAGGCTGGCGCGCTACGGGCGGCGCCATGACGAATTGCTCATCCTGCCGGCCGCGACGTTCGTGATCGGGGACACCGACGACGAGGCTGCCGACCTCGCACACGAGATCCGGCTCGCCCAGGTGTCCGGACAGACCGCGATCAAGTTTCTCGAACAGCTCTGGAATCGCGACCTCTCCGACCATGACCCCGACGGGCCGCTGCCTGCGGTCGACCCGGTCGTGGGGGAGAACACCATCGCGCGCGGCCGGGCCAGTGTCCGTATGTTCCGGGACCCGCTCGCGATCGCCGCCGAGTGGCGGGCCAAGGCGGAGGCACAGAAGCTCACCACCCGCGAACTGATCGTCGAGGTCACCGGGCGGCAATCATTCATCGGATCGCCCCACACCATCGCGGCGACGATCGACGAATTCGTTCAGGCCGATGCCAGTGATGGATTCATCCTCGTCCCGCACATCACACCCGGCGGGCTCGATCCGTTCGTCGACCGGGTGGTGCCACTACTGCAGGAGCGTGGCACGTACCGCACCGACTACACGGGTGTCACGTTGCGCGACCACCTGGGACTGGCGCCGCCGCCGCGGCCGGCGACGCGCGCGAATCTCTCAGCTGAGGTGGCGTCGTAGAACATGGCGACTCCACTGACAGTGCTCGATCTGGTGCCGATCTCGTCGGGTTCGACTGCGCCGCAGGCGCTACGCAACAGTGTCGACCTCGCCAAGCGGGCGGAGGCGCTTGGCTATGCGCGCTACTGGTTCGCCGAGCACCACCTCAATCCCGGTATCGCCGGAACCTCACCGGCTGTGCTTCTCGCGCTGACCGCTGCGGAGACCTCGACGATCCGTCTGGGATCGGGGGCGGTGCAGATGGGTCACCGGACCGCGGTGGCGACGGTGGAGGAGTTCGGCCTGCTCGACGCGTTGCATCCGGGCCGGTTCGACCTCGGTCTGGGGCGCTCTGGAGGGAAGCCGCGCGAACCCAAGGTGCCGGTGAGTGCCTCGGTGGGCACTCGCGCCGCCGGCAATGGTTCGAACGGGCTACTGATTCCGCCGAAGTTCGATCCCCGGCCGCTGCTGCAGTCTCCACGGTTCGCCCTCCAACGGGCCCTGCTCCAGCTGCCCGGCGCGCAATCGCAGGACTACACCGATCAGATCAACGACATCCTGGCGTTGATCGCCGGGGTCTACCGCGACGCGGACGGCTTGGCTGCGCGGGTCGTGCCAGGGGAAGGCGCCGACCTGCAAATCTGGATTCTGGGCAGCAGCGGCGGTGAGAGCGCCGACGTCGCCGGCACCAGAGGACTGCGGTTCGCGAGCAACTACCACGTCGCTCCGTCCTCGGTCCTCGAGGCGACCGACGCCTACCGGGCTGCGTTCCGTCCCTCGGCCGAACTCGACGAGCCTTACGTCGCCGTCTCGGCGGATGTCGTCGTCGCCGACGATGAGGCGACGGCCCGCGAGCTCGCCACCGGATACGGCCTGTGGGTGCGCAGCATCCGCACGGCCGAAGGCGCCATCCCGTTTCCGACCCCGGCCGAAGCGCGGGCCCACGACTGGACCGCGGCCGACCGCGCGCTCGTGGCGGACCGCGTCGACACCCAGTTCGTCGGAACCGCCACGCAGGTCGCCGACAAGCTGGAGCGGCTGCGCGACGCCGCCGGGGCCGACGAATTGATCATCACCACCATCACCCACGAGCACCGGGATCGGGTGCGCTCCTACGAGCTGTTGGCCGAGGAGTGGTCCCGACGGGCGTGGTGAGCCCCACATTCGGTGACTGGCGCTGGTGCCTAGGCTGGAGCCATGACACCGGGCAGCGGCCTTTTCAAGATCGAGGACTGCGTCGACGAATCGGGGGCGGTGACGCTGCCGCCCGGCGCGACGCTGATCGCCCTGATCGACGGGAACATCGCCCATCTGCCCGACATGGTGGCATACCGCTACCTGGACTACTCCGGTGCCGATGCGCGAACTTTTGAAGTGACCTGGTCGCAGCTCGGGGTGCGGCTCGCGGCCATCGCGGCCCGGGTGCAGGCCGTCACGCAGCGCGGTGATCGAGTTGCCATCATGGCGCCGCAGGGGCTCGACTATGTCGCCGGTTTCTTCGCGGCGATCAAGGCCGGCGCCATCGCGGTCCCGTTGTTCGCGCCCGAATTGCCGGGGCATGCCGAGCGTTTGGACACCGCGCTCCACGACGCGCGACCGGCGGCGATCTTGACGACGGCCGCGGCGCGCTCGGCCGTCACCGAATTTCTGTCCCAGCACCCGGACCTGGGTACCCCGACAGTCGTCGCCATCGACGAGGTGCCGGACGACGCGGGCGTCTCTTTCGAACCTGTCCACCTCGAGATCGACGACGTCTCCCACCTGCAGTACACCTCGGGGGCGACCCGGCCGCCGGTCGGCGTGGAGATCACCCATAAAGCGGTGGGCACCAACCTGATTCAGATGATCCTGTCCATCGACATGCTGGACCGCAATACGCATGGCGTCAGCTGGCTACCGCTGTATCACGATATGGGCCTGTCGATGATCGGGTTTCCGACGGTGTACGGCGGTCACTCGACGTTGATGTCGCCCACCGCGTTCGTCCGCCGGCCGCTGCGGTGGATCAAGGCGTTGTCGGACTGCTCGAAGGTCGGCCGCGTGGTCACTGCCGCACCGAATTTCGCCTACGAGTGGGCGGCGCATCGGGGTGCGCCGAGCCCGGGCGACGACATCGACCTGGCGAATGTGGTGATGATCGTCGGTTCGGAGCCGGTCAGCATGGACGCCATCAAGAGCTTCAACTCGGTCTTCGAATCGTATGGACTCCCGAAGACGGCGATCAAGCCGTCCTATGGCATCGCCGAGGCGACGCTTTTCGTCTCCAACATCGCGCCCGACGCGGAAGCGACGGTGCGCTACTTCGACCGCGACCCGCTAGCGTCCGGCGCGGCGGTGCCGGTGTCCGAGGACGCACCGGGTGCGGTTGCGCAGGTGGCCTGCGGGCAGCCGGCGAGCAGTCTCTGGGTGGTGCTGGTGGACCCGGCCACCGGAGCCGAACAGCCCGACGGTCGAGTCGGCGAAATCTGGTTGCAGGGCAACAACATCGGCCGTGGTTACTGGGGGCTGCCGGAGGAGACTCGAGAGGTCTTCCACGCTCGGCTGCGCAGTGCCTTGTCGCTGAACAGTCACGCCGACGGCTCCGATATCGACGGATCCTGGCTGCGGACAGGCGATCTGGGCTTCTACCTCGACGGCGAGCTGTACGTCACGGGTCGTCTTGCCGACGTGCTCACGCTCGGTGGGCAGAACCACTATCCGCAGCACATCGAGACGACGGCCGCCGACGCGTCACCCCTGGTGCGGCGCGGCTACGTGACGGCCTTCACCGTGCCGGCCGACGGTGGCGAACAGCTTGTGATCATCGCCGAACGGGCGTCGGGCACGGCCCGCCATGATCCGCAGCCGGCGATCGAGTCGGTCCATGCGCTGGTCTCGGAGCGTCACGGCGTGACCGTCGCCGACGTGCGACTGCTTCCGGCCGGCGGCATCCCGCGCACTACCAGCGGGAAGCTGGCGCGCCGCGCCTGTCGAGCCGCCTATCTGGACGGCACGCTGTAGTCCCGTTCCGCTATGAACGGCATCATATTCAGTTCCGTGGACGCCCGCAGCTGAGATAGCCGAGCGCGGACGAGCCGTGGGTCTTGACTCATGATTATGAATCGGATCATAATTCGGCTCGATTGTTCCGCTCAGCCTGGAGTCGCCCGATGCCGCCCGACACTCGCCAATCGATGGTGCTCGCCGCCGTCGAGCTGCTCCGGGAGCGCGGCGTCGACGGGGTCACGCTCGACGATGTGTTGAGCCGCAGCGGCGCGCCGCGCGGCTCGATCTACCACCACTTTCCCGACGGGCGTGCCCAGATCATCGACGAGGCCGCGCAGCTCAGCGGCGATGCCATCTCACGGCTCATCTCGAAGGCGGCACCCGACGGACCTGCCGCCGTTGTCGACGCCGTCACCAATTTCTGGAGAAAACTGCTGCGTCAGAACAAGTTTGCCGTGGGTTGCCCGGTCGTATCCATCGCCGTCAGTGCCGCCCCGGGATCGCCGCTGGCTCGGCACGCCAATCAGATTTTCCGCACCTGGCATCAGCTCGTCACCGATTGCCTGGTGACCGACGGCCTCGACTCCGTGGCCGCCCGCCGCCTGGCCACCATGTCGCTCGGCGCCATTGAAGGTGCGATCACCATGTGCCGGGCCACATCCAGCCTGCAGCCACTCGATGATGTCGACGCCGAGCTGAAGCTGCTGTTGGCAGCCCGGACGCTGTTTGCCGCCGGCACACCTACCCCGAAGGGAAGTTGAGATCATGGAGTGGACCGGTGCGGTGTATGCCGACGCCCCGACCGTCGAGGTGTCGACGTGGATCGACGCGCCCGTGGCACGAGTCTGGGAAGTGGCCTCGGACATCACGGTGATGCCAGAGTGCAGCCCCGAGTTGCAGCGGGTCGAGTGGCTCGGGGACTGTGACTCACCTTGTGTGGGTGCCCGTTTCACCGGCCACAACAGCCATCCCGCACTCGGGGAGTGGTCGACGGAGTGCGAGATCGTCGAGTACGAACCCGAGCACGTGATGGCCTGGGCCATCGGCGATGCCGGCAACCCGACCGCGACGTGGCGCTTGAGCCTGCGTCCCGAGGGCACCGGAACCCGGCTGGCGGAATGGGCTCAGATGGGCCCCGCGCCCTCGGGTCTGTCGCTGGCCATCGAGAGGATGCCCGACAAGGAGCAGAAGATCGTCTTCAACCGGCTCCGCGAATTCGAGTCCGGGATGCAGTGCGCACTGGCATACATCAAGCAGCGGGCCGAGAGCTGATGCGCGCGGCGACGACGGTCGAGGCCGCCAGCCTCGGAAACTGGAACTACCAGAGGCTTTTCGTCTCCGAGGCCGAGAAGATGGGTCTGGACATCTGTTGGGTCGCCGAGGCGTGGGGATCCGACGCACCGTCCGCACTGGGGTACTACGCGGCATGCACGGAACGGATGTTGTTGGGTTCCGGCATCATTCAGCTGGGTACCCGCACTCCGGTGGCCATCGCGCAGGCCGCGATCACGTTGTCGAATTTGTCGGGCGGACGCTTCCTGTTGGGTCTCGGCGCATCGGGACCCCAGGTCATCGAGGGACTGCACGGTGTGTCGTTCGCCAAGCCGCTGGCCCGGATGCGCGAGACCATCGACATCATCCGCCAAGCCATCGCGGGCGACCGGGTCTCGTACAGCGGCAGGCAGTTCCAGATTCCGCTGCCGGGCGGTGACGTGAAGCCGATGCGGTTGTCGATGCGGGCGGAGCACGAAATCCCGCTGTACATCGCCAGTCTCACGCCCGCCATGCTGCGGTTGACGGGCGAGGTCGCCGACGGCTGGCTCGGCACCAGCTTCGTGCCCGAAGGTGCCGACGTCGCCTACTTCGCCCATCTTGACGACGGTCTCGGTCGCTCTGGCCGAACGCGTGCCGATCTCGACATCTGCCAGGGCGCCGAGGTGTCCTTTGCGCGTGACGAAGCCCACCTCAAGGCATTGATCGACGCCCGGAAGTCCGAGTTGGCGTTCAGCCTCGGCGGAATGGGTTCGGCCTCAACCAATTTCTACAACCAGGCGTACAGCCGGCAGGGCTGGGCCGAGGTCGCGGCGGCGGTCCGCGAACGCTGGCAGTCCGGCGACCGCGACGGTGCGGCGACGCTGATCACCGACGAGATGATCCTGGCCACCACCTTGATCGGCACCGCCGACATGGTGCGTGATCGCCTGCAGGTGTGGTGCGACGCCGGCGTCGACACCGTCCGGATCTACCCGGCGGGCGACACGCTCGAGGAACGGTTCGCCACGCTCGGAGCGGCGATCGACCTGGTGCATTCGATCAACCGGTAACTCGCCGGATGGTAGGCCTACCTACGTGTACGCGACGTGGACTTTGTGGATGTGCCCTTCGAATGGGAAAGGCGCACGTTCGCGGTAGTCCATCGACACCGGTGAACCCAGGCAGGTGCCGATGTCGAGGCAGTCGTTGGCGGTGAACAGCAGTGGGGCGCTGACCGGAACCGTGCCGGAGGCGACCTCGGAGCCGTCGACCGCGACGGTGATGTCCAGCGGGCCACCGGGGCGCAGCTCGGCGTACTGGGTCGTGACCGTGATGGTGTGCCGGCCGGGCGCGATGGCGGCCTCGGACTGAATCTTGGTGCGCTGCAGGATGAACAGGTTGTACTCGTAACGCACGTGGCCGTTCTCGAGGTAGCAGGTCAGGCCACCGGCGCCACTGCCCAGGGCGTACAGCACCCCATTGGCGTTGTCCGGGATGTCGGCGTCGATGGTCACCACGTTGTTCTTGTTGCCCAGTGCCGGCGCGCAGAACTCGGGCATGCGGATCATGTCACCGGAGAACTCCCACTCGCGGAATGGCGGCGCGATCCGCAGTTCAGGGTGATACACCGGCACCCACAGCCCACCACCGATGGGCAGCACCGCATTACGGGCCGCCTCGATGGCGAACATCTCCCGCATCTGCGCGAGCTTCTCCGGCTGGTCAGCGGCGAGATCATTGGCCTGCGACCAGTCTTCGTCCAGGTTGTACAGTTCCCAGACGTCGTTGTCGGGGGTCCAGGTGGCCATCCCGGGTGGCAGGCCGGGCACCCACGGCAGCCGCGGCCCGGTGGCGCCGGCGAACCAGCCGTCGTGATAGATGCCGCGGCTACCCATGATCTCGAAGTACTGGGTCTTCTTGCCGCCCTCGGCATTCCGGTCCGCCAGCGTGTGCGCGAAACTCGCCCCCGCCAACGGCATCTGGGGTTCCCCATACACAGTGCGCGGGGGCTCGATCCCGACGACCTCGTAGATCGTCGGCACGACGTCGTTGCAGTGCAGGAAATGCGGGCGCGGCGCGGGGTCAGCCGTGATCTTGGCCGGCCAGCGGACCGCCATCGGGTTGCGGGTACCGCCCAGATGCGAGGCCATCAGCTTCATGCCCTGGTACGGCGTGGAACCGGCCCAGGCCCAGCCCGCGTGGTACTGATTGTCCACCAGCGGCGAGCCCAGCACGTCGAGCCCGCCGAGCTCATCGAGTGCGTCGATGTGCTGGCGGACGGTCGTCGGAATTCCGTTCTGTGCCAACAACTCCGAGATGGTGCCGTTCTGGCCTTCACCCGAGGAACCGTTGTCGCCCCAGATGTACAGGAACAGTGTGTTGTCGGCATAGCCCAACGCGTCCAGCTCGTCGGCGATCCGGCCGACCTGCACGTCGACGTGCTCGGCGAAGCCGGCCGCGACCTCCATCAGGCGCCGCTGGAACGGCTTCTCATCGTCGGGGATGTCGTCCCAGGCGGGCATCTGCGGATGCCGCTCGGTGAGCTCACAGTCTTGCGGGATCCAGCCCTTGTCCTTGGCGCGCTCGAACACCCGCTCCCGGTAGGCATCCCAGCCGTCGTCGAACTTGCCGGCGTACTTGTCCGCCCATTCCTTCATGATGTGGTGCGGGCCGTGCACTGCGCCGCTGGCCCAGTACATGAGGAACGGCCTGTCGGCGTTGAACGCCTTGTGCCGGCGCAGCCACGAGATCGCGTCGTCGGCCAGATCCTCGGACAGGTGGTAACCGTCTTCGGCTGTCTTGGTCGGCGCCACCACGGTGGTATTGCGGACCAGGTTGGGCTCGTACTGGGATGCCTCGCCGGCCAGGAAACCGTAGAAGTATTCGAAACCCAAACCGGTGGGCCAGTTTTCGAACGGGCCGGCCGCGGTGGTCTCCTCTGCCGGGGTGTTGTGCCACTTGCCGAAAGCCGATGTGGCATAGCCGTACTGCTTGAGGACTTCGGCGACGGTGGCGCTTGACCGCGGAATCTTGCCCGCGTAACCGTCCCAGTCGTTGGCGAGTTCGGCGATCTGCCCGTTACCGATCTCGTGGTGGTTGCGGCCCGTCAGCAGTGACGCCCGCGTCGGCGAGCACATCGCCGTGGTGTGAAACCTGTTGTAAGACACGCCTTCAGCGCACACGCGGTCGAGTGTCGAGGTGGTGACCTCACCGCCGAACGTCGAGGGCAGACCCGGGCCGGCATCATCGATCAACACGATGACGATGTTCGGCGAATCATCGTGCAGGCGCTTGGGGACCGAGCGCGGCTGGTACGTCGACTCCTGCAACGTCCGGCCGGCGACACTGCCCGACGGCACCGGCGGGAAGGGCAGAACACCACCATTCGGCAGCACCGGTGCCACTACATCGTCACGCGTGTCAGACAACTCGATCCCTCTTTCCCCGGATGGCCACCAGCAAAGTTTCCCGAACGTGGCTCTACTGTGCCGTACTCCATTGACGGCCACGTCAGCGGGTGGGACTATGCGGTGCCGCCCCGGTACCCGTCCAGGAATCCGGTGAGTCCTGACGGGGTGTGCGGACCGATGGCGATCTGTTCGACGACGCCGATCCCGGTGCGCTCACCCATGGTCGCCTTCACTACGTTCTGCAGGTGCAGTGACGTGAAGTCCGTCGGATCGAAGTCGTCCAAACGGATTGATTCCCGTCCGATTTCGTACTGGCCGTGATTCGATCCGTGTCCCCAGTGCGGGTGCCAGTAGCCGATGCCGCGCATCCGGAACGTGTACAGCTTCTCCACTTCGATGTGGGTTTCGCCCTCGATGGGGTCGGTGAACCACAGCTGAGCCCGCCGGATTTCGCGCCGCCCCGGCTCCCAGTCGAGTTCGTAGCCGATGTCGTAGCACTCGCGTACCCCGACCCGGCTGCACGGTGACGCACCGTCCGGCAGCGGGTCCAGGATCGCGGCGGTCTCGAGCCACCGGCGTCCGTCCTCGTGCTCGTGGAACGCGTAGTGGGTGAACCGGTCCCCGAAATGCAGTGGCGCCCAGAGCCAGAAAACCTGGAACGGCATGGGCTGGCGCAGCACGGCGAGTTGTTCGCCGACCGGCCGGATGCCCCAGGACCGATCCCGGGTCCCCGGCACGTCACCGGTAGCGACCGCAACGTCTTCGCCGTCGACAGTGATCGTCCCTTCCCACGACCCCCATTGCGTGAGCCTGGTGTGGTCGGTCAGCACGATGCCCTCAGCGGTGCGGCGCTGCTGACGCGGCTCCTCGACGGCCACGGTGGTGGCTCGGAAAGTCAGGTCGCAGGAGATGTCCTGCTCGTTGGCTTCGACGATATAGCGGATGGTCCGCAGCGGCTCGACGACCTCGATGCGGAAGGGGCCGATGGTTGCCGACCGGTCCAGGGGCATCGCGCCCGACGCGAAGACCGAATGCTGGACACCGCCTTTAACCACGCTGAACGCCGCGTCGATGATGCCGCGAACGGGGTAGTGCCCCATGGCCGCACCGAAGTAGAAATCGCCGTCACGCTGGTGGCCGTTGAACCAGTAGCGGTCATAGTGGTTGGGGTCGCCGCTGGCCGGCACGCCTACCGGGTCGGCGGAGGCGTGGATCGGATAGTCGTCGAACGGAGTCAGCACGCTGGCGTCACCGCTCGGGTTCGTTGATCTTCACCAGCATCTTGCCGATGTTCGCTCCGGTAAACAGGCCGTTGAGCGCGTCGATGCTGGATTCCAGTCCGTCGTAAACAGTTTCGCGATGCACCAGCAGGCCCTGCTGTTCCCAGCCGCTCAGCGCGGCAAAGGCCTCGTCGAAGCGTGCCCACTCCTCGAGGGCGATGAAGCCCTGCATCGTCGACGCCGTGGAGAGCAGGTTGACGTAGTTGGACGGACCGGGGTGGTCGCCGTTGAGGTAGGTGGTGATGATGCCGCACATGACCACGCGGGCCCGGTGCGCGAGGTTGCCGAGCGCGGCGTTGAGGATGTCTCCACCGACGTTGTCGAAGTAGACGTTGATCCCGCCGGGGCACGCCGCCTTCAGGGCAGCCGGGAAATCGTCGGCCTTGTAGTCGACGCAGGCGTCGAAACCGAACTCCTCGACCACGACGCGGCATTTCTCCGGACCGCCCGCGATGCCGACGACGCGCGCGCCGGCGATCTTTGCGATCTGTCCGGCGACCGATCCGGTGGCGCCTGCCGCGGCCGAGACGACGACCGTCTCGCCGGGCTGAGGCTTTCCGACGCCCGTCATGCCGAAGTAGGCGGTCGCCCCGGTGGGACCGTAGATCGACATCACCGCAAGTGGATCGGTGTACCCGAGCACCGGCGTGCTGAACAGATCGTCACGGATGATGGCGTAGTCCTGCAGCCCGGTGAGCGCGGTGACCAGGTCGCCGACTTTGTAGGCGGCGCAACGTGATTCGACGACCTCGCCGATGCCGGCCACGCGCACGACCTCGCCGAGTTCCAGTGCCGGAAGATAACCGGGTTCGCCGTCCAGCCAGGTCCGGGCGGCGGCATCGATGCCGACATAGGTCGTCCGCAGCAGTGCTTCACCCTCGGCGGGGACCGGTGCGGGCACCGTCACCATCTCGGTGTCGTCGGGGGAGACCAGACCGTTGGGGCGGCGCCGCAGCAGGATCTGACGGTTATCTCGGTTCATCGTGTCGTTTCTGTGGGTGCCGGTGAGTTTTCATATTGATTATTAAAAGTCCTCTCGGTTATCGTCAACCCCGAATGTGAGAGTGGTCGCCAGGAGAGTCCGATGAGCGTCAGTAACGCAGCCCCCCGCCGGGGGCGGCCGCCGCGCATCGACCAGAGCGCCATCGCCGCAGCGGTTTTGGAGATCGGCACCGAGAACGCCACCATGCGGCGGGTCGCCGAGCATCTCGGCATCAGCCTCCCGGGGCTCTACCATCACGTGAAGAACCAGCACGACCTGCTGCGCCTGGCCACCGTCAGTGCCCTGACGAATTCACCGCCGCCGCGATACACCGGTGGACACTGGGCCACCTGGCTACGCGACTACGCGTCCTACATCCGGACGGTGCTGGCCGCCGAACCCGCGTTGGTGGAGAAGTTCGTCAGTGGTGCTGTCGGCCATGACGTGGAGATGGAGTACACCGCGGAGGCGGTGGAAACTCTTGCCGCACAGGGCTTGTCGCCGAGCGATGCCCTTGCGGTGTGGGCGGCGGTGAGCACAATGGCAGTCGGCAGTGTCACCGAGGCCCATCGCGAATACCTGTACTCCGAGAGTGGACAGCCGTGGCTGGCCCGGATCCTCGCGCTCACCACCAAGCGTCCACCGTCAGAGTTTCCGACATTGCGCGCCATTGCCAAATCGGGTGACGATCCGTTCGGTGACGAGGCCTTCCAGCATCGAATCACGTTGTTGCTGGGCGGTATTGCGGCGCATTACGGGCTACCGCCGGAGCCGGTCTAGGCGCGAGGCGTCACGTCGCACGCTGGCCCTTCGCCCACGCCCAGGAGGCGATGCGCCAGCTGATGCCCTCCCGGCGCATGGCGAAGGTGAGGACGGCGCCGGTCTGCGTGATCTGAGTGCCCTTGAGGTCGAACGTCATCGACGCGGGCAGCACCACGTAGGCGGCGTCGTCGTTGATGTCGTTGTGCAGTGGTTCGCCGACGGTCACGTGGTAGCCGGACGTCCCCAGGTGCTCGCCCTCGGTCAGGACGTCGCGGTACCAGTCCGCTGCGGCCGTCGGACCCAGCCATTGGTGCGGTGCCATGCCGTCCAGGATCGAACCGTTGGGGGAGAACACCGCCGACATGCCGTCAGCGTCACCGGCATTGAAGGCATCGATGTAGGTCTTGATGGCATCTAGTGGGGTGGCACTCATCGCATCTGGTCCAAACGTCGGCGTTCTCCTGGCGAGGCGTCACACTAGCACCGCCCAATCCGCCTGGTGGCGAAACGAATACGGCCTGTCTCGGTGCCGTAGCAGCACCGAGACAGGCCGTATTGCCGTCAGCTTTGCGGGTTCGTCAGCTCCGCGGGTACGTCGGGTACTCGATACCCGAGAGGAACTGCACGACGCGGACCACCTGGCACGAGTAACCGAACTCGTTGTCGTACCAGCAGTACAGGATCGCCTGGTCGCCGTCGACGATGGCTGCGTTCGCGTCGATGATCGACGCCGCACGCGAACCGATGAAGTCGCTCGACACTGCGTCGGTCGCCGCGGTGTAGTCGAGGTTGCGGCTCAGCGGGCCCGACAGCGACGTCTCGCGCAGGTGCGTGAGCACCTCGTCCTTCGTCGTCTCCTTCTTGAGCTGGAGGCTCAGGATGGCGATCGAGACGTCTGGGGTGGGGACGCGGATCGAGTTACCCGTGATCTTGGCCTTGAGCTCCGGCAGCGCCTTGGCGACGGCCGAGGCCGCACCGGTCTCGGTGATGGTCAGGTTCAGCGGCGCGGAACGGCCTCGACGGTCGGCCTTGTGGTAGTTGTCCAGCAGGTTCTGGTCGTTGGTGAACGAGTGCACCGTCTCGACGTGGCCGCGGATGATGCCGAACTTCTCGTCCATCGCCTTGAGCGGCGGCACGATCGCGTTGGTGGTGCACGACGCACACGAGAAGATTTGCTGGCTGACGTCCTGCCCGAGGTGGTTGACGCCGTGCACGATGTTCGGCACGTCGCCCTTGCCCGGTGCGGTCAGAACGACCTTGGAGATGCCCGGACGCAGGTGCTGCTCGAGGCCGGCACGGTCGCGCCACTTGCCGGTGTTGTCGATGAGGATGGCGTCGTTGATGCCGTACGCGGTGTAGTCGACCTCAGAGGGGTCGTTGGCGTAGATGAACTTGACGACGTTGCCATTGGCGATGAGGAGGTTGTTCTCCTTGTCGACCTTGATGGTGCCGTTGAAGTGGCCGTGTACCGAGTCGCGGCGCAGCAGCGACGCGCGCTTCTTCAGGTCGTCTGCGCCACCGCTGCGGACCACGACGGCCCGGAGGTTCAGGCCGTTGCCTCCGCCGGCTTTCTCGACCAGCAGGCGGGCCACGAGGCGACCGATCCGGCCGAAGCCGTAGAGCACGACGTCACGCGGGCCCTGTGGCTCGGCCTTGTTGTCGCCTGTGACGTCGGACAGCGCGTCGGCGACGAAGTCGGCGACCGACAGGCCCCGCTCGTCCGCGCGGTAGGCGTGCACCAGCAGGCCGAGGTCGATCTTGGCCGGACCCAGGTCCAGGTTCGCCAGAGCCTCGAGGAACGGGAAGGTCTCCACCACCGACAGCTCTTCGCCGGCGATCTGCCGGGCGAAGCGGTGGGTGCGCAGGATGCTGATCACCGACTTGTTCACCAGCGACCGGCTGTGCAGCAGGACGGTGACGCCCCGCGTGCGGTGCAGGGTGCCGACGATCGGAATCATCGCCTCCGCCAGGGCTTCCTGGGTGTTCCAATTGGCAAGTTCTGGTGTATTCAACTCATCTGTCCTACGGGTCGCTTGGCCGATCGCGCTGAGCAGCGCATTCATGTTAGCGATCGGCATTTCCGGCTCTGCAGGTCGTCCCGCTGGCAGGTCACGTAGGGGTTGACAGCCGCCGTCGCGCGTGCGCTGAAACCGGCGGCACTGCTCGCGTTCGGGGGGCACCCCGCCAGGCGTCGACTCCCGTTTTGCTGCAGGAATGCCGTTTTCGGCGGGTGCTCAGTGGGCCGCAGGCTGAATCCGACGCAGGATCGGCACCAAACCGACGAGTGCGATGACGTTCGCCACCACGATCAGCGCGATGGTGTAGCTGGGGGAGATGTCGTAGACGGCGCCGAGCAGCCCACCCGCGATGAGCAACGCGACGCCGCGCAACAGCGCCAGCCACCCGAAGGCGACAGCTCGCGTGTTCGCCAGCACCAGCTCGGTGACGACTGATTTCACCGTCGAGTCGAGGACGCCATTGACGATGCCCCACACCGCGACGCCGATCCACACCAGTGTCCGGTCGCCAGTGAAGGCGATCGCGGAGAGAGCGGCGGCAATGGGCACTGCGACCAGAGTGACGGGCCCCCGCTTGTCGTAGATCCGGCCCATGACCAGACCGGTCGCGCCGTCGACAGCCATCGCGACCGCGAACAGCACCGGGACCTGGGCGTCGGAGAGCAGTCCGGTGCGTTGGGCATGGAACGCGAGCAACGGGAACGATGCGACGCCGCACGACAACACCCCGATCGTGACGACGTACTGCCAGAACTGTGCGGGCAATCGGTTCGGTGCCGCGGGGCTGCCAGCTGTGGATTCCGCGGCTTCGCGAATGGCCGCTTCTTCGTAGCTCCGAGGGTCGGGAACGCGAAATCGCAGCCAGCCCAGCAGGATCAGGACCAGTACACCGGGAAAGATCAGTACTCCGAAGGCCATTCGGTAGTCGCCCGCGGAGGCGCTCAACACCGCGGCCAGCAGCAGCGGCCCGGCAATGGCGCCGGTCTGGTCGAGGGCCTGGTGTACACCGAACGCGCTGCCGCGCCCCGTGCTCGTCGAGGCATGCGACAGCAGAGTGTCCTTCGCCGGTGAGCGGACGGCCTTGCCCAGTCGTTCGGTGCCGTACAGCAGCAGCGCCGGCACAAGCGATCCGGTGACACCGATCAACGGCACACTCGACACCGTCAACGCATAGCCGGTGATCGTCCAGGCCCAGTAATGCTGAGTCCGCGCAACGGCGTAGCCGGCAACAACGCGCAGTCCATATCCGATGAATTCGCCTGCGCCCGCGACCAGGCCGACGAGGGCAGCGGACGCGCCGAGCGTGGCCAGGTAGGGGCCGATGATGCTGCGGGCACCCTCGTACACCATGTCCGCGAGCAGGCTCACCACACCGAAAACGAGGACGAAGTGCCAGGGTTTGAGTGGTCGGCCGGTCACGCACCGATTGTCCACGGGGCCCTGGCAGATGTGTCACCGATGTCCTGAGACATGCCACTTGTCATACCCGTCTGGCACAATCGAAATTATGTTCGAACGTTCTGGTATCGGGGCCGGCGGCGTGCTGGTCCACGATGTTGGCGTGGTCGACTTGATGATCCATTTTGCGCGGGTAGAAAACCAGAGCGCTGCGGGTCGGCTGACGGCCATCGCCGATCTGGCTATGTTGCGTGTCGATGACCAGGCGGGCCGGCAGTGGTGGGCTTGTGATGGCTGGGACGCCGCGGTCGCTGAGGTGGGGGCGGCGCTGGGGATCGGGAAGCGTGAAGCGTCGGGGCAGTTGTCGATTGCGGTTGCGTTGCGGTTCCGGCTTCCGCGGGTGGCGGCGGTGTTCGCCGATGGTGGGGTGTCGGCGCGGACGGTGGGCACGATCTGTTGGCGTACTCGTCTGGTGGAGGACCCGAACACGCTGGCCGTGATCGATGCTGCGTTGGCGGGGGCGTTGTCGGAGTGGGCGGGGTTGTCGCGCAAGAAGATTGAGCGCAAGATCGACGGCTGGGTGCACAAGTTCGACCCGGCTGCGGTGTTGAAGGTGCGCTCGGCGGCGCGTCGTCGTGGGGTGGGTGTCGGCAAGCCTGATGATGAGACGGGGGTGGCGTCGATTTGGGGTGCGTTGCTGGCCACTGATGCGGAGTTGTTGGATCGGGTGTTGACCGAGATGGCCCGTCAGGTGTGCGAGAACGATCCGCGTACGTTCGGGCAGCGCCGCGCGGATGCGTTGGGGGTGTTGGCGGCGCGTGGCGATCGGTTGGTCTGTCAGTGCGGCGGCCCGGATTGCCCGGCGGCGGGGCCTGATGCGCGGGCGGCGGCGGTGATGATTCATGTGCTCACCGATGGCCGGCCGGCGCTGGTGGCTGATCCGCTGCTGCACGGGGATCCGGCCGCGCCTGCGACTCCGGCACCGACCCGGTCAGCGTCTGAGCCGGTGTTCACACCCGAGCCTGCGCCCGAGCATTTCTTCACTGCCCAATCTGAGCCCGTGCCGGCGAATGACATGGCGCCGACGCCCATGCCCGACCCGGCACCGGCGGCCGATTCGCGGCCCGCCGACACCCCGACCCCTGCTGCGGCCGAACCAGCCAGCGACCCCGCGTCCACACCGGTGGCCGACGCGGCGCCCACGCCGGTCCCGACTTCCGCTAAACTCGCGGCGCCGGTGCGTTCCCCGGTCGGCTATGTCCTCGGGGGCGGCGTGGTGCCGCCGGCGGTGCTGGCGGACCTGGTGGCCCGCGGCGCGAAAGTCCGCACCGTCGCCACGGCCGGCGACCTCGAGGGTGTGCCGCGGTACCGGCCGTCGGCTGCGATGGATGAATTCGTGCGGATGCGGGCGATGACGTGCATGTTCCCGGGCTGCGATCACCCGGCCACCGCCTCCGATATCGACCACACGATTGCGTGGCCGGACGGGCCGACCCATCCGGGGAACCTGAGCCCGAAATGCCGCAAACACCACCTTCTGAAGACGTTCTACGGCGGGCCCGATGGGTGGCGGGACCGTCAGCAGCCCGACGGCAGCATTGTGTGGACCGCGCCCACCGGCCACACCTACATCAGCGTGCCCGAAAGTCGAATCTTGTTCCCCCGCAAAGTCACCGACACACCACTACCGGACCGGCCACCTCCGGATGCCACCGACATGGACAGCCCACCGGCTCCCGGCCGGGGCGTCATGATGCCCATCCGCCGCCGCACCCGCGCGCAAAACCAGGCCCAACAGATCGCTTACGAGCGCGCCCTCAACCAAGCCGACATCGACGAGTGCAAGGCCGCCCAAGAAGCCTTCGACCGCCTACGCAAAGAACGCCAAGAACGCGAAGCCGCAGAGGCCGCCGAATCCGCAGACCAGCAAGACATCCCGCCGCCGCAGTGAATGAGCTTTCTAGTGTGCGTGGTCGAACAGCACCAAGGTGTCGGCCAGATTGCCGTCGACGAAGTAGGCGCGGCAGGTGAAGGGATCGTGAATCGTGCCGCCCGCTTCGGCCTTGGCGTCGATCATCCCCGACACGTTCCACACCGTGATGCGACTGGGGTCGACGCCTTTCAGTGGTTCATCCGTCATCAGTGGGAACATGTCCTGCCCATCCGCCTGGAGCCCGCCGGCGGCCGAGCGCACGTCGGAAAGCTGGGCCGACTCGGGCGATGCCAATTGCTTGCGCACGTCAGCTTGGCATCGCTCCCTCGCCACGTCTTGCGCCGGCCGCGGCGAGGGACCGATGAGGCCGAAACCGCGTGTTTTCACGCCGATCAGCGCGAGGATCACGACGGCCAGTACGCACACCGTCCCGACGACGAGGAATCGCGCGCGGCGAGGCTTTCCGTGGTCACCTGTCATGGCCCGAACGTAGCTTGCGGGATGACCGTGTCCCAGCGATACGCATGTTGCGCGTCGCCGGCGCAGCCTTCGTTGGCGGTGTCGTACAGCACCCGAAACGTATGCGGGTCGGCGCCGGGAATCGCGTCGCACCGGTCGTGCACGGTGTGAATGTCCCTGGTGTAGTCCGGGTTTCGATCGCCGGGGGAGAGGCGCAGGCTCTCGATGTGCTGGTTCGTCGGAAATCTCACGGTTCTTGCAGTAGACAGCCCTGTCGTCCTTCGCCAGATCGCCGTTGATGATCACGAAGTGGTCGGGATCGCTGCTGAGGGGCAGGGTGCCCACCCGGATGTGGTTGCGGTCTTTGGCTTAGCGCGGTAATCCATCTGCGCACCTGCCCGCCCCGGGATTAGACGTTCGCACAAAGAGACCGGCCTCGCATCTATCTATCGATGGGTATTGCGGACACGCGGTGTTCAGCACGCTGGGGCTACTTGCGCATGAACCGGAAGGACACTGGTGGGAATTCAGAGCCTGGACAGCACTGCCGACGACGCGGCGGCCCGTCCCCGCGAGCGCGGCCACGACATTCTCAACCGCGGCTTCGGATTTCGCGCCGCGCTGTCGCTGGCCTTCGCCGACATCTCACCGATCGTGGCCCTCTACGCCATCTTCGCGCTGGGTCTGTTCGCCGCGGGGCCTCGATTCTTCTGGGCGTTCCCCATCGTGCTGTGCGGTCAGCTGCTGGTGGCGCTCGTCTTCGGCGAGTTGGCATCGCGTTTCCCGTACGCCGGCAGTGTCTACCAGTGGGCGCGGCACGCCAAGGGGACGACGTGGGGGTGGACAGCCGCGTGGGCGTACATCTGGGGCCTGACGTTGACGCTGTCCACCATGGCGTACGCCGCTGCGGGATTCCTGCTCGAGGTGATCGGGGTCGAGTCGCCCAGCCGGTGGCTGCTCGCCGCTGTCTCGATCGGCGTCATCTGCTTCACCACCGCGGCCAACATGATCGGCCGGCAGGTCCTCAAGGTGATGATCGTTGCCAGCATCATCTGCGAGATCGTCGGGTCCGTGGGACTGGGCACGGTGCTGTTGCTCTTTCATCGCGTGAACCCGATCTCCACGCTGTTCGACCGTTTACCCGACAGCTCGGGAAGCACCACGAGCACCATGCTCATCGCCGTCGCGTTCGTGGGGTGGGCCTTCCTGGGCTTCGAATCTGCCGGTTCGATCGCTGAAGAGGTGGAGAACCCCGAGCGCAACGTGCCCAAGGCGATCGTCTTCGCGCTGCTGCTGGTCGGCGTCATCGTCATGTACTCGGCGGCCGCGGTAATCCTCGCCATCCCGGATCTGCCGGCCGTGCTGACCGCGCAGAGCGGTGATCCGGTGTCGGCGACGCTGACCGCGCAGCTCGGTTCGGCGATCGCCAAACCGCTACTGGTGATGTTCGTCATCGGCTTCATGTCCGCGTGCCTGGCCGTACAGTCGGCGGTCTCGCGGGCTGTGTACGGCATGGCGCGTGACCGTGCCCTGCCCGGCGCCGAGTTCCTGTCCAAGCTCGGTGGGCCCGAACGTATGCCGATCCGGGCCATCGGGCTCACGGCTGTCGTCGCTGCGTTCTTCCTGTTGTTCGCCGGCTCGGATCTGTACAACGTGCTCGTCAACTTCTCGGTGATGGGTCCCTACATCGCTTTTGCCGTACCGGTTTTCGCGGCCGCGCTCACCCGACTCGCCGGCCGCTGGGTACCCGGCGTCTTCTCGCTGGGTCGCTGGGGCGCCCCCGTGACGTATGCAGCGGCCGCGTGGCTGGCCTTCGAGGTGATCAATGTCCTGTGGCCGCGCACACAGCCCGGCCAGCCGTGGTTCGTGAATTGGAGCATGGTGATCAGCCTGGTGAGCCTCGGGGCCATCGGTGTCGTCGTGTACGCCCGCTGCCGCAACCGCATCACCGAACCCGTCGGCGAGCGCCTGTGAACACTCCGGTTGTGCGAATGCTCAAACCGGGCTCGTCGGCTTATGGCACAAACTGCTCGCAACCCACCGTCTCGGGCAGCGATGCTGACAATCGAACACCCCGCGAGTCGAGAGGCTGAACACGACAGATGAGCACGCGAAACGACATCATCGGCGCAGTTCCTGCCACCAAGGTGCCCCGGTACGCGGGGAAGGGCACATTCGCCCGTATCGCCGACATCCACGAGGTGTCCGACTACGACATCGCGATCCTCGGGGTGCCCTTTGACGGCGGAACGTCGTACCGGCCCGGCGCCCGGTTCGGCCCCATGGCGGTCCGGCAGGCCGCCCGCACCCTGCGTCCTGGCTACCACGTCGAGCTCGGCGTCGCGCCGGTCCAGGAACTGCAGGTGGTCGACGCCGGCGACGTAGCCGTCACGCCGTACAACATCGACGAAGCCTGCCAACAGATTCAGGATCATGCCGCCGAGATCCTCCGCGGCGGCGATCGGCGCATCGTGTCGATCGGTGGTGACCACACCATCGCACTGCCGAATCTCCGTGCGTTGCATGCCAAACACGGTCCGGTCGCGCTCGTGCACTTCGACGCGCACCTGGATACCTGGGACACCTACTTCAACGCGCCCGTCACGCACGGCACCATCTTCCGGCGTGCGTTCGAGGAAGGTCTGCTGATCGAGGACCACTCGATCCACGTCGGCATCCGGGGCCCGATCTACGACCAGATCGACCTGGACGACGACGCCCGCATGGGGTTCAAGATCATCCGCGCCGGAGACCTCGATGTGATCGGTATCGACGCGGCCATCGACGTGGTCCGGCGTCGCGTCGCGGACGTGCCGGTGTACCTGTCCATCGACATCGACGTGCTCGACCCCGCCTTCGCGCCGGGTACCGGCACGCCTGAGGCGGGCGGTCTCACCTCGCGCGAACTGCTCAAGATGCTGCGCAAGCTGACCGGCCTGAACATCGTCGGCGCCGACGTCGTCGAAGTCGCCCCGGCCTACGATCACGCCGAAATCACCTGTGTCGCAGCGGCAACGCTCGTGTTCGACATCATCTCGCTGATGGCCGCCGGCGCGCGCACCGGTCTGCCGGTGGGCGGTGAGGTTGCGAACGCATTGACCTGACAGGCTACGATTGCCGCAGACAATTCAATACGCCGATAACGCGCTGTGGGAGAACCTCTGGAAACGGAGGCGCCGTAGGAGCAATTCCTCCCCGGGAAACTCTCAGGCCCAAATACCGCAGCGTCGAGGCAACTCTGGAGAACAGTGCGGATCCTCGATCCACGCTTACCGAAGGTGAACGGCGCGCACGCGTCAAAACTCTCAGGTTTCAGGACAGAGCGGGGAGGTGCTACCCAACGACGCGTCGAGCAGTCAGCGACGCCCCGCGAACCGGAGTCACCTCATGTCTGACCGCAGTGTAATCAGTAAGGCCCACAGCAGCTTTCGCGACCGTCATATCGGTACCGATGACGCCGGCCGACGGCATATGCTCGACGTTCTCGGATATGTGTCGATAGACGATCTCATCGACGCGGCCGTGCCCGAACAGATTCGCAGCGCGCAGGCTCTGCACCTGCCGGCCGCGCGATCTGAGCAGCAGGTGCTCGGCGCGCTGCGTGCGCTCGCAGACCGCAATCAGACGCGAATCCAGATGATCGGCCTGGGGTACTACGACACCATCACGCCGCCGGTGCTGCGCCGAAACATGCTGGAATCTCCGGCCTGGTACACCGCCTACACGCCGTACCAGCCCGAGATCTCGCAGGGCCGCCTGGAAGCCCTGCTGACGTTCCAGACCGTCATCGAAGACCTCACCGCGCTGCCTGTCGCGGGCGCGTCACTGCTGGACGAGGCCACCGCAGTCATGGAAGCCGTGCTGCTGATGCGGCGGGCCAACAAGACCTCGAAGTCCAATCGTGTTGTGCTCGACGCGGATTGCCTGCCCCAGACTCTCGCTGTGGTGCGCGGGCGGGCCGAATCGGTCGGCATCGAGGTGGTGCTCGCCGACCTCACCGACACCCTGCCCGACGGTGATGCCTTCGGCGTCGTCTTCCAGTCGCCGGGCGCCAGTGGCGGCGTCCGCGATCTCTCCCCGCTCATCGCGGCCGCACGTGCTCGCGGCATGTTCACCACGGTCGCCGCCGACCTGCTGTCCCTGACGCTGCTGACCGCCCCCGGTGAACTCGGCGCTGACATCGCCGTCGGTTCTGCCCAACGGTTCGGGGTGCCGTTGTTCTTCGGTGGTCCGCATGCCGGCTACATGTCGGTGCGATCCGGTCTCGAGCGAATGCTGCCGGGACGTCTCGTGGGCGTCTCGGTCGACGTGGACGGCAAGCCTGCCTACCGGTTGGCGCTGCAGACCCGCGAACAGCACATCCGCCGGGACAAGGCGACCAGCAACATCTGCACCGCACAGGCGTTACTGGCCAACGTCGCCGCGATGTACGCCGTCTATCATGGTCCGGAAGGGTTGCGCGCCATCGCATCTCAGGTGCACGGACACGCCGTGGCTCTGGCCTCCGGGCTGCGGGCAGCCGGCCGGCAGGTCGTGCACGAGAACTTCTTCGACACCGTCCTGGTGCGAGCGCCGGGTGCGGCAGCGCAGATCGTGGCAGCAGCCGATGTCGCCGGCATCAACCTGCGCCTCGTCGACGCCGATCACGTCGCCGTCGCCTGCGACGAGTGCACCACTGACGATGTGATCCGGCAGGTGCTCGCGGTCTTCGGCGCGGAGCCTGTCTCCTCGTACGCGGTCGCGCTGCCCGAGGCGGTGCTCCGTACCTCGGAATACCTGCAGCACCCAGTGTTTCACGCGCACCGCTCCGAAACCGCGATGCTGCGGTTCCTGCGTGAACTGTCGGACAAGGACCTCGCGCTGGACCGCACCATGATCCCGCTGGGCTCCTGCACCATGAAACTCAACGCCACCGCGGAGATGGAACCGATCAGCTGGCCCGGATTCGCCGCTATCCATCCCTATGCTCCGGCTGAGCAGACCGCCGGGTATCTCGAGCTGATCGGCAACCTGGAGGACTGGCTGGCCGAGATCACCGGCTATGACCGGGTTTCGTTGCAGCCGAACGCCGGATCGCAGGGCGAGTTGGCGGGCCTGCTCGCCATCAACGCCTACCACCGGTCCCGCGGCGACGCAGACCGCGACATCTGCCTGATCCCGCAGTCGGCACACGGCACCAACGCCGCGTCGGCGGTCCTTGCGGGGATGCGTGTCGTGGTGGTCGACACGGCACCCAACGGCAACATCGATCACGACGATCTGGCGGCCAAGCTCGTCGACCACGCCGGCCGGGTCGCGGCAATCATGCTGACCTATCCGTCCACCCATGGCGTCTACGAAGCCGACGTGCGCGCGGTGTGCGACCTCGTCCACACCGCCGGCGGTCAGGTCTACGTCGACGGTGCCAATTTGAATGCCCTTGTCGGCCTGGCCAAACCGGGCGAGTTCGGCGGCGACGTCTCGCATCTGAACCTGCACAAGACGTTCTGCATCCCGCACGGCGGCGGCGGGCCCGGCGTCGGGCCGGTCGCGGTACGGGCACACCTGGCGCCGTTCCTGCCGGGCGATCCGCTCGCCGTCGATGGTCCCGGACCGGTGTCGGCAGCCAACTATGGCTCGGCCGGCATCCTCCCGATCACGTGGGCCTACCTCGCCCTGATGGGACCGGACGGACTGACGGCGGCCACCAAGAACGCGGTGCTGGCCGCCAACTACGTCGCCGCCTCCCTCAGCGACCGTTACCCGGTGCTCTACACGGGCGAAACCGGGCTCGTCGCGCACGAATGCATCCTGGATCTGCGGGAGATCACCAAGCGCACCGGGGTGACGGCCGAGGACGTCGCAAAACGGTTGATCGACTACGGTTTCCACGCTCCCACGCTGTCCTTCCCGGTCAACGGCACCCTGATGGTCGAACCGACCGAGTCCGAGGACCTGACCGAGCTGGACCGGTTCATCGCGGCGATGGTGGGCATCCACGACGAGATCACCCGCGTCGGTGCAGGGGAGTGGACGCTGGAGCGGAGCCCGTTGCGTCAGGCCCCGCACACCGCCGAGCAGGTCACCGATGCCGAGTGGACACTGCCGTACAGCCGGCAGTACGCGGCGTATCCCGTTGCGACGCTGCGGCGCAACAAGTACTGGCCACCGGTGCGCCGCATCGACGGCGCCCACGGTGACCGCAATCTGGCCTGTTCCTGCCCCGCTCCTGAAGCGTTCCAGATCGAATCCGCCGACATCCTCGAGGAGGCTTTTGCATGAATGAGAAGAGTATGACCGCGATTCCGGCTTCTCCTCTGCGGGGCGAACATCGTGCCCTGGCAGCCAGTTTCACCGACTTCGCCGGATGGGAGATGCCGCTGAAGTATGGCAGCGAGCTCGCCGAGCACCGGGCGGTGCGCGAGGTCGCGGGCCTGTTCGACCTGTCGCACATGGGCGAGATCGCGGTCACCGGACCGCAGTCGGCCGCCGCGCTGGATTTCGCGCTGGCGGGTGAAGCCTCCAAGATCGGCGTCGGGCGGGCCAAGTACTCGCTGATGTGCGACGCCGACGGCGGAGTCATCGACGATCTTGTGGTGTACCGACTTGGCGATGAGTACTTCCTGGTCGTCGCCAACGCTGCCAATGCCCCGACGGTGGCGCGTGAATTGGCCGGCCGGGCTGAGCAGTTCGGCGCGAAGGTCGACGACCAGTCGCTCGCCACCGCGTTGCTCGCGGTGCAGGGGCCGGCGTCCGAAGCCATCGTCAGCTCACTCGTACCGGAAGAACAGCGCGTCGCGGTCACCGACCTCAAGTACTACGCGGTGACCGAAGCGCAGGTCGGCGGCATCGAGGTGTTGTTGGCCCGTACCGGCTACACCGGTGAAGACGGCTTCGAGCTCTACGTGCCCAACGCCCACGCCGTCGCGCTGTGGCAGACACTGCTCGCAGCCACCACCGAAGCCGGCGGCGTACCCGCGGGCCTCGCGTGCCGCGACACGCTCCGTCTGGAGGCCGGTATGGCGCTCTACGGGCACGAACTGAACCTGGCTACCAATCCGTACCAGGCGGGCCTGGGCAAGGTCGTGCGGCTCGGGAAGGACTTCGTGGGGCGTGCGGCGCTGCAGGAGCTTTCCGAGCAGCCCGTGCCGCAGGTCCTGGTCGGACTCAGAGGTGACACCCGCCGGGCCGCGCGTGCCGGCTACACCGTGCACCACGGCAACGACATCGTCGTGGGCACCGTGACGTCGGGCACGCTGTCGCCGACCCTGGGGTACCCCGTCGCACTGGCCTACCTGGACGCGGCGTTGGCCGTGCCCGGCACCAAGGTCCAGGTCGACGTTCGCGGACGCAAAGAACCGTTCGAAGTCACCCCGGCGCCCTTCTACCGCCGCGCTTGACACTCCTACTTCAGACAAGGAATCACCATGGCCACCAACACCATTCCCGATGACCGCAGCTACACCGAGGAACACGAGTGGGTGCTCATCGCTACCGGAGCGGCACTTCCCGATAGTCCGGTTCGGATCGGCATCACCTCGGTCGCCGCGGCGGCGCTGGGCGACCTGGTGTACGTCGACCTGCCCGAGGTCGGGGCTGCCATCACCGCCGGCGAAACGTGCGGCGAGGTGGAATCGACAAAGACGGTCTCCGAGCTGTACCCGCCGGTGAGCGGCACCGTCACGGCCGTCAACTCCGACGCTGTCGACGATCCCAGCATCATCACCGCCGATCCCTATGACGCGGGCTGGCTGTTCGAAGTGCGGCCCACCGGTGCCGGAAACCTGCTGACCGCAGCCGAATACGCCGCACGGAACGAGAGCCAGCCATGAGCATCCTGGATGAACGGCTCGCTGATTTCGATCCGGAGATCGCCGCGGCGATAGGTGACGAGCTGCACCGCCAGCGCCTCGGCCTGGAAATGATCGCCTCGGAGAACCATGCGCCGCTGGCAGTGATGCAGGCGCAGGGGTCCGTGCTGACGAACAAATACGCCGAGGGCTACCCGGGGCGCCGCTACTACGGTGGTTGCGAGCACATCGACGTCATCGAACGGCTCGCCATCGCCCGGGTGAAGGACCTGTTCGGCGCCGAATTCGCCAACGTGCAACCACATTCCGGCGCACAGGCCAACGCAGCGGTGATGCATGCGCTGATCAAGCCGGGTGACACCATCCTCGGGCTGTCCCTGGACTGCGGCGGCCACCTCACCCATGGCATGCGGTTGAACTTTTCCGGCAAGCTCTACAACGTCGCTGCCTATGGGGTGTCGAAAGAGGACCACCTCGTCGACATGGATGCGGTCGCCGAAGCGGCACGGGAACACAAACCGCAGTTGATCATTGCCGGCTGGTCGGCATACCCGCGCCAGCTCGATTTCGCCCGGTTCCGCGAGATCGCCGACGAGGTCGGCGCCTACCTCATGGTGGACATGGCGCACTTCGCCGGGCTCGTGGCTGCGGGGCTGCACCCGTCCCCGGTGCCGCACAGCCACGTGGTGACCTCGACGACGCACAAGACGCTCGGTGGCCCGCGTGGCGGCGTGATCCTGACCAACGAGGCCGATATCGCCAAGAAGATCAACTCGGCGGTGTTCCCCGGTCAGCAGGGCGGCCCGCTGGAGCACGTGATCGCCGCCAAGGCAGTCGGTTTCAAGATGGCTGCCCAGCCCGAATTCGCCGAACGCCAGCAGCGGGTGCTGCGGGGTGCGCAGATCCTGGCCGACCGGCTCAGCCAACCCGATGTGAAGGCGGCGGGTATCACCGTCCTCACCGGCGGCACTGATGTGCATCTGGTGCTGGTGGACCTGCGCAACGCCGACATCGACGGGCAGCAGGCCGAGGACCGGCTCGACGCCGTCGGCATCACTGTCAACCGCAACGCAGTGCCGTTCGACCCGCGGCCGCCCATGGTGACGTCGGGGCTGCGCATCGGGACCCCGGCATTGGCCGCACGCGGGTTCGGTGATGAGGAGTTCGCGCGCGTCGCCGAGGTCATCGCCGCGGCACTCGTCGCAGACAGTGCCGCCGATACCGAACATCTTGCCGCCCAGGTGCGTACGCTGGCCGAACAGTTCCCGCTCTACCCGGAGTTGTAATGGCGATCAGCGTGTTCGACCTGTTTTCCATCGGGATCGGGCCGTCGAGTTCACACACCGTCGGCCCGATGCGGGCAGCCGGCATGTTCGTCGACCAACTCATCGCGCGCAGTGTGATCGACCACGTCACCGATGTCCGCGTCGACCTGTATGGGTCGCTGGCCGCCACCGGCGGCGGCCACGGGACCATGCCGGCCATCCTGCTCGGTTTGGAGGGCTACCGCCCCGAGACCCTCGAGACCGACGAGATGGAACAGCGGCTGGCGGTCATGCGGGCCGACGGCAAGGTCCGCTTGGCCGGCCGAATCGTCCTCGCGCTCACCGAATCCGACATCGCCCTGCACCCAGCGCAACAGCTCGATCGCCATCCCAACGCGATGACGGTCACCGCCACCTCGGTACACGGCGGGGTGCTCTACAGCCAGACGTACTTCTCGGTCGGCGGTGGCTTCGTGGTCACCGAAGCGGACATGGCACGGCCGACCGAATGTGACGGCAGCGCCAACGGTTTCACATCAGCGGCGGAGCTGCTGGCGCTCACCGACCGCGAGCGCATCTCCATCAGCGCGGCGATGATGCGCCAGGAGTCCGCCACTCGCGCCGAAGGCGAGGTGCGGGACCGACTGCTGCACATCCGGGACGTGATGGTCGCCTGCGCGGCGAACGGGATGTCCCGGGACGGTTACCTGCCCGGCAACCTGCAGGTGCGACGGCGGGCCAAGGAGTGGTTCCTGCGGCTGAATGCCGAAGACCCGCAGCGGGATCCGGCCTTCGCGGAGGATTGGGTCAATCTCGTTGCGCTGGCCGTCAACGAGGAGAACGCCTCGGGTGGGCGCATCGTGACCGCACCGACCAACGGTGCCGCCGGCATCATCCCGGCGGTGCTGTATTACGCGCTGCATTACACCGCGGCGGGCAAGGCTGATCCAGACGATGCCACCGTCCGGTTCCTGCTGACCGCCGGTGCCATCGGGTCGCTGTACAAGGAACGCGCGTCCATCTCGGGCGCCGAGGTCGGCTGTCAGGGTGAGGTCGGATCGGCGGCATCCATGGCTGCCGGCGGTCTCGCCGAAATCCTCGGTGGTACACCGCAACAGGTCGAGAATGCCGCCGAGATCGCGATGGAGCACAGCCTCGGGCTGACGTGCGATCCCATCGGAGGATTGGTCCAGATCCCGTGCATCGAGCGCAACGCCATCTCGGCCGGCAAGGCCATCAACGCCGCGCGCATGGCACTGCGTGGCGACGGTACCCACCGGGTGAGCCTCGATCAGGTCATCGAAACCATGCGCGCCACCGGTATGGACATGAGCTCCAAGTACAAGGAAACCTCGACCGGTGGCCTCGCCGTCACCGTCAACGTCGTCGAATGCTGAGTTGACATGACCATCGCCCCCGAAGGGCGCCGCCTGCTGCGGCTCGAAGTTCGCAACGCGCAGACCCCGGTGGAGCGCAAGCCGCCGTGGATGAAGGCCCGGGTCCGGACCGGACCGGAGTACCGCGAGTTGTCCGCGCTGGTGCAGCGCAACGATCTGCACACCGTGTGCCAGGAAGCGGGCTGCCCCAACATCTTCGAGTGCTGGGAGTCGCGCGAGGCAACCTTTCTGATCGGCGGTGACCAGTGCACGCGACGTTGCGACTTCTGCCAGATCGACACCGGCCGGCCAACAGACCTCGACCGCGACGAGCCTAGGCGCGTCGCCGAATCGGTGGCGCAGATGGGGCTGCGCTACGCGACGGTCACCGGTGTGGCGCGCGACGATCTGCACGACGGCGGTGCCTGGCTGTACGCCGAGACGGTCCGGCAGATCCACGCCAGGTGCCCGGGCACCGGTGTCGAACTGCTCATCCCGGACTTCACCGGCACACCCGATCAGCTCGACGAGGTGTTCGGCGCCGAACCAGAAGTGCTGGCACACAACCTGGAAACCGTGCCGCGCATCTTCCGCCGGGTCCGGCCGGGCTTCGACTACGCGCGCTCGCTCTCTGTACTGACACGGGCGCGTCGCGCCGGCCTGATCACGAAGTCGAACCTGATCCTCGGCATGGGGGAGACCACACAAGAGGCGCTGCAGGCGTTGTGGGACCTGCGTGAGGCCGGCTGCGAGTTGGTCACGATCACCCAGTACCTGCGCCCGTCCGCACGCCATCATCCGGTCGAACGCTGGGTCACCCCAGCCGAATTCGACGACCTCGACACTGCCGCTCGCGAGATCGGCTTTCTCGGTGTCATGTCCGGGCCGCTGGTGCGGTCCTCGTACCGGGCGGGTGCGCTCTACGCGCAGGCCCGCACCGTCATTCAACAACAGAGGAGCAAGTAGTGACCGAGGCAGACGTTGTCATCCTGGGCGGTGGGCCGGGCGGCTACGCCGCCGCGATCCGTTCCGCGCAGCTCGGACGTTCGGTCGTGCTCATCGACGAGTCCGCGGTCGGCGGGACCTGCCTGCACCGCGGCTGCATTCCGACCAAGGCGCTGCTGCACGCGGCGGAGGTGGCCGACTCTGCCCGTACCGCAGCACAATTCGGCATCACCGCATCGTTCGATGGGGTAGACGTGACCAAGCTGCATGGCTTCAAGAACACCGTGGTGTCCCGTCTGCACAAGGGTTTGACGGGTTTGATTGCGGCCCTGGGCATCACCGTCATCAACGGCCGCGGTCGGCTGACCGGGCCGACGACTGTCGAAGTCGACGGCACCACGGTCACCGGCGGGGCTGTTGTCCTGGCCACCGGATCGGCGCCCAAGGTGCCGAGCATCATCGAGACCTCGGACCGGGTGCTCACCAGCGACCAGGCACTTGAGCTCGACCACATACCGTCGTCGGCCATCATTCTCGGCGGCGGCGTGATCGGCGTCGAATTCGCCAGCCTGTGGACGTCGTTGGGTGCCAAGGTGACGATCGTCGAAGCCCTGCCGCGGCTCGTGCCCAACGAGGATGCCGCCATCTCGGCGTACCTCGAGCGGCTGTTCCGTCGCCGCAAGATCACCGCCAAGACCGGCGCTCTGGTCACGGGCGTCACCTCCGGCGAGGAGTCCGTGCAAGTGACCCTGGAATCCGGGGACGTGCTCTCCGCAGACGTGCTGTTGGTCGCCGTGGGTCGTGGCCCGCGTACCGCGGATCTCGGTCTGGTCGAGGCGGGTGTGGAGCTCGACGGCGGCTTCGTGGTCACCGACGACAAGCTGCGCACCAGCGTGCCGACCGTGTACGCGATCGGTGACATCGTGGCCGGACTTCAGCTGGCGCACCGAGCGTTTCAGCAGGGCCTCTTCGTCGCTGAGCAGATCGCCGGACGGGATCCCGAGGCCGTGGCGGAGCTCGGCATCCCGCGGGTCACCTACTGCGATCCGGAGATCGCGTCGGTCGGTCTCACCGAAGATGCCGCCCGCGAACAGTACGGCGAGGGCGTGGAGACCGTCACTTACGACCTGGCGGGCAACGGCCGCAGTCAGATCCTCAAGGCGTCCGGCGCGGTCAAGCTCGTCGTCGACCCCGCCGGCACGGTGGTGGGCGTGCACATGATCGGCGCCGGGGTCTCCGAGCTGATCGGTGAGGCCCAGCTGCTGTACAACCTGGGCGTCAAGGCCGCCGAGGCCGCTCGCTTCGTCCATGCCCACCCGACACAGAACGAGGCATTGGGTGAGGCCCTGATGGCAGTGGCCGGAGCACCGCTGCACCTGCACGGGTGATCAGTCCGACGGGTGCTGCCGGAATCGTCTGTGCAGCGCCTGTCGTGACACACCCAGGATCCGTCCGATCTCGGCCCAGGTCCAGCCGTTGGCGCGGGCCCTTCGCACCGCCTGCTCGTATTGCGTTGTGGCGCTGGCCAGATCGTCGCGGGCCTGAGCCAGCGCACGGCGGCTGATGCCGCCGAACACGTCGGCGGCTATCGGGTCGGGCGGTGCAGGCTCGTCCTCGAACGACCAATCGTCATCGTCGTCTTCGATGCCGTTTGCCTCTCGGTACGCGCGGGCGGCGGCTTCGATCTCGGCTTCCAGTCCCACGGCGCAGCGTGGGCTCGAACCACAAACGCTCACCCGGTGGGGTCATGTCGTGTTCCTTCCGGACCGGTCAACTTGGCGGAGAGCTGCGAGTATGCCCGCCGGGGCCGACATGTCCGCCCCGGACGTGCTGTCGCCACCTCTCTCATGCCTGGTCCGCGCTGGGAGCCGTCAACATGCGCTGACATCGTCACCACATGCTGACAATGTCAGCGATTGCTGACAGGTCCAGGCCCGACATGTCCCAGAGAGAGGCGACGCGCCCGGCCGCCGCACGACCGAGACAACGCCCCTAGACCGCGCCTCCGCGGCGGTCCCCGAACTCCTCGTCCAAGATGGCGACCAACCGGTCCACCATCCAGTCGGTGAGCAGCTTGCCCTTCTCGGCACTGGCTGCCTCGGGTGAGGACAGCGTGCCGCTCGCGGTCGACATCCGGGTATCGATGGGCAGGACGTCGTAGTTCACGACGCGTTCGGGGGAATCGGCCTTGATGTGCTGGGGCCGCACCAGATGCGGTGCGTGGTGAAGCAGCAGCGACGTCTCGATGACGGCGGCATGTTCCAGCGCCAGTCCCGGGAAACCCTCGGGCCAGATGGCGTGCTGGCGGTCGGCGGTGAATTCCGGGTTGGCGTCCTCCATCACGAGGATCTTCAGCTCGGGATGCCGCTCGGAGATCAGGAATGCCGGCTCGTAGATGAAGCCGCTGTTCTCGTAGTGCCAGTTGTAGAGCACGATGTTGCGGAAGCCGGCGCGCTTCAGCTCACTGAGGATGTCCTCGAGCAGCGCCATGTAGGTGGTGGCCCGCAACGACAGGGTTCCCGGGATATGTTGTCCACCACCGCTTCCCGGCCGGCTGCGGTAGCCGAACGGCACGAACTGCCCGACGATCAGATCGGTCCGCTCGCTGGCGGCTTCCAGCAGCTTCTCGGGAATCAGCCAGTCGGTGCAGACCGGCAGATGATGGCCGTGCTGTTCGGTCGAGCCGATCGGAATGGCCACCGGGATATCGGCGCGGGCGGCCGCAGTGATCTCGGGCCACGTCATCTCCCGGTACAGCCGGGACGGCTTCTGCTCTGTCATGTGACGCTCCTTGCGGGTCAGACGTTCTGGGAGACGCCGATGTTGCCGGCGGGAATACAGGCGGATCGTCCGCCGTCGACGACGAGATGGGTGCCGATCGCGTAGCTGGCGCGGTCGGACAGCAGGAACACCACGGCCTCGGCGATCTCCTGGGGCTCGCCGAACCGTCCCGCCGCGACACTGGAGGCGATTTCGGCGATCTCGGCCTCGGGATCGGCGCTGCCGGAGAATTCGACCATCAGCAGCGGTGTCCGGGTCGTGCCGGGGCACACTGAGTTGACCCGGATTCCCCAGGACACCAATTCCGCTGCGGCGCTGCGGGTCATCGCGACGATGGCACCCTTGGTGGCGGTATAGGCGACGAAGCCGGGCTGGCCCATGAGAGCGAGTTCGGAGCCGGTGTTGACGATGGCGCCCGTGCCGCGCGGCTGCATGACCCGGGCCGCCTCGCGCAGCACGTAGAACGACCCGGCGACATTGATCGCCATGAGATCGTCGAAATCCCGGTCGGTGGTGTCGACAAGCGGTGCGACACGGGAGATTCCGGCGTTGTTGAGCACGGCGTCAATAGGCCCGAGTTCGGCTTCGACGCGATCGAACGCAGCCCGCACAGCTGCGGAATCACGCACGTCGACACTCACCGGAAGTGCCCGTCTGCCACGCGAACTCACCTGCCGGACAGCCTCCGACAGGTCGTCCTCCGGGCGGGCCAGCACCGCTACATCGGCGCCCTCCCGGGCCAGCGTCGCGGCGGTGGCGAGTCCGATCCCGGACGAGGCTCCGGTCACCAGTGCAATGCGGTTCGTCATCTCTCCCATGACGCGTTGTCCCTTCGTTCCGTCAGAGTTGCTCAGTGGACCGGATCCATTCGATCTGTGCCTGCAGCCCTTTCTCGAGCTCCCACGCCGGCTGGTAACCGAGGTCGCGGCTGGAGCGGGAAAGATCGAACTGCACCTGGCGGTCCCAGGCGGGTAGGTAGCCCGGGCCGATCTCAAACCGCGCGTCCGGCAGGTATTTCTGGAGCAGCTCGGCGGTCTCGAACACCGTCCTCCGATCGCCGCCCGACACGAAGTAGGCCTGCTGGGTCAGCGTATCGGTGGTGGATGCCAGCCGGGCCGCGGTGGCGACGTCCTCGACGTGCACGAATTGGAAACCGTGGTCACCACCGGATTCGAGGGTGAACGTCTCGCCGCGCAGCCCGGCCCGGATCATGTCACCGAGCAGGCTGGGCATCCACAACCCGGGGCCGTACACCTCGGTGATGCGCAGCGACACGATCTCCATGCCGTACAGCGAGTTGTAGGCACTGCCCAGCAGTTCGCCGGTCACCTTGGTCACGCCGTACACCGTGGTCGGCGCGGGCTTGATGTCCTCGGTGATGGGACCCGGCTCGGCGATGTTGCCCAGGGCGCACTCCGAGGAGAAGAAGACGATGCGACGGACGCCCGTCATCCGGGCTGCTTCGTAAACGGCAAGTGTGCCATCGGCGTTCGCGGCGAACGTGGTGACCGGCAGCTCGATCGAAAGCGCGGGATGGCTCTGGCCGGCGGTGTGGATGACGCGATCCACGTCGTAGGCGCGCAGGGTCTCGGTGAGGCGTGGGATGTCGAAGAGCTCGCCAAGGACCGCGACTACTCCGGCTCGGGGGTCTACGGAGTAGTCGCGGTTGTACATGATGACCCGCTCGCCGCCGGCCAGTAGTTGCTCCACCAGATGGCGGCCGACGAAGCCGCGGCCGCCGGTGACGAGTGTGGTCATCGTTGTCTTCCTTTTCCTTGGCGTTCGCCGTGCTGATCACAATGCCGTCGCAGCTCCATGGGCGGCAACGCGTGAACTGTCGATGCTCGTTGTCTGTCCTTGTGCGATTGCACAAGGCGACTTCATGGGCTTGTGCGGATTCGAGGCCATTGGCCGGGTGTGATCCACGCATCATTGACCAACAGCAGTGACCGACTTGGAGTGCGACTGGTGAACACACAGAACATCGATGACGAGCCCGACGTCCTGATCGTCGGGGCCGGCGCGTCCGGTGGGGTGGCAGCCCTCGAACTGGCTCGGCAGGGCCTCAAGGTCGTCTGCCTGGAACAGGGCGGCTGGAACCTGCCCGACGATTTCACCGCCGGCAAGCCCGAGTGGGAACTGACCCGGCTCAAGCAGTGGAACGCCAGCCCCAATGTCCGGCAGAACCAGGCCGACTACCCGATCGACAGCAGTGAGAGCCCGGTAGAACCGTTGATGTTCAACGGAGTTGGCGGCAGCACCATCATGTTTTCCGGGCACTGGGTACGTCCCATGCCGTCGGACTTCCGGGTCAAGACCCTCGATGGCGTCGCTGAGGACTGGCCGTTCACGTACGACGATCTGCGTCCGTTCCTCGACGAGGTCACCCACCACATCGGCGCCTCCGGTCTGGAAGGCGATCCGGCGTATCCCGACTCGCACACGTTCCCGCTGCCGCCACTGCCCATCGGCAAGTACGGCCTCGTCGCCGCCAAGGGCATGGACAAGCTGGGCTGGCACTGGTGGCCCGCGCCCAACGCCATCGCCTCCCGCAAGTACAAGAACCAGGAAGGCTGCCAGCGCTACGGCGCCTGTGAATCCGGTTGTCCGGTCGGCGCGAAGGCCAGCACCGACATCACCCACTGGCGCGACGCGATCAAGCTCGGCGTGCAGTTGGTCACCGGCGCCCGCGTGAGCCGCCTGACGACGAACCAGAAGGGCCTGGTCACCGGCGCCGAATACATCGACCGTATGGGCGCCCTGCAGCACCAGCGCGCACGGGTAACGGTGTTGGCGGCCAACGGAATCGGCACGCCGCGGCTGCTGCTGAACTCAGCGCCCGACGGTCTGGCCAACTCGTCGGGGCTGGTCGGCAAGCGGCTCATGACCCACCCCTACGCGTCGGTCTACGGTGCGTACGACGAGGACATGGAGACCTGGCTCGGTCCGGCGGGCCAGGCACTGCAGTCGCTGCAGTTCTACGAGACCGACACCAGCCGTGGCTTCGTGCGCGGAGCCAAGTGGAACCTGATGCCCACCGGCGGTCCGCTCGCCCAGACCTTGTGGGAGCCGGGCAACAACTGGCGCGACACTTTCGGCGCGAACTTCCATCCGCACTTGAAGCGGACGTTCGGTCGTTACACCGAGTGGGGCATCACCACCGAAGACCTGCCCGACGAATCCAACACGGTCACACTGGATCCCGATATCACGGACTCCGACGGCATCCCCGCCGCCAAAATCCACTATGAGATCGGCGAGAACTGCCGGCGGATGCTCGACTTCAATGTTGCCCGTGCCATGGAAGCCCACGAGGCCGCGGGCGCGGTTGAGGTGCACCCCGTTCCGGTTGTGCGGCACAGCGCCTGGCACCTCCTGGGCACCACCAAGATGGGCACCGACCCGGCAACATCCGTCGTCGACGAATGGGGCCGCACCCACGACATCCCGAACCTGTTCATCATCGACGGCAGCACCATGGTCACCTCGACCGGTATAAATCCCACCGCCACGATCATGGCCGTTGCCCTGCGCTCCATGCGGCATCTGGCCGAAACCCGCTCCAGTATCCCGACGGCATTCTGAGGAAGCCCCATGCTCACTTCCGAACAGCGCCAGGTGTTCGCCGCCTTGGCCGAAGCACTCATCCCGGCCAGCGACACCATGCCGTCGGCCACCACCGCCGACGTCTCTGGTGCTCTGCTCGACCAGGTGCTGCGGTACCGGCATGACCTCGCCGACGATCTCACCGCGGCGCTGGATGCCAGCACCGGCAAGGACCCCGAGGTCGCACTCGACGATCTCGCGATCGGGCGGCCCGAGCAGTTCGAGGCGCTCACCGTCCTCGCCGCCGGGGCCTATTTCCTCAGTCCCGCAGTCAAATCCGCGATGCCCTACGACGCGGCCCCGCGCGCGGCGCGCGACGACATGGACACCTACATCGACATGCTCGAGCACGTCGTCGACAGAGGCTTCGTCATCCGCTGATCCTGCCATTCCCTCCGGAACATCCCGAAAGCACCACCACCCCAACGTGTAAGGACGTGTCTCATGCCGCATGACAGTGGCTCGAGGGTCGAGTATCTGACCATCCAACCGGTGCCGGAATCGCAGCGCACCGGCAAGGTGCGACACCTGTTCTCGTTCTGGTTCACCGTCCAGATCATCCCGCTCGCGGTGGTGACCGGCCTTCTCGGACCGACGATCTACAAGCTGGATGTCACATCGACCGTCATCGCCATCATCGTCGGCAGCGTCGTCGGTGCCGTTTTCATGGCGCTGCACTCAGTGCAGGGATCTGGACTCGGGGTCCCGCAGATGATCCAGGCGCGCGCGCAGTTCGGCATGTACGGATCGCTACTCGTGATCGTCGTCGTCATCCTTGCCTACGTCGGCTGGATCGTGTCGTTGATGGTGCTGGCACAGCAGACGCTGTGCGCGGTCTTCCCGTCGCTGAATACGACTGTGGCGCTTGCCGTCAGCACTCTCGCAACGCTGGTGACCGTCGTCGTGGGGTATCAGCTCATCCTCCGGATGAACCGCGTGATGGTCTGGCTCTCGGGCCTTGCCCTGGTGCTGACCCTCGGATACACCGCCGTCGCTGCCGGCCACGGTGACGGGGGAGTCGGCAGTGCCGGCGGCACCTTCAACTGGATCGGGTTCTTGGGCATGGCTTCGGTCGCCGGCATCTGGCAGCTGTCGTACGCGCCGTACGTCTCGGACTACTCGCGCTATCTGCCGAGCTCGACGTCTTCGCGTTCGGCCTTCTGGTACACGTACTTCGGCACGCTGCTCGGCGCGGTCGGCGCGATGATCGTCGGTGCGCTCCTCGTCGCCGGGCTGGGCTCCGACGCCTCGCTGGCCAGCCTGTCGCGCATCATGCCCGGCCCGCTGTTCGTCTTCGTCATGCTCGTGTTCTTCTTCGGTGCCATCGACGCCGGCGTCATCAACATGTACGGATCGTCGCTGTGCACGCTGACCTGCATCCAGGCGTTCAAACTGAAGTGGTCACCGAAGTCCTCGGCCCGGAATATCGTGGCGACCGTGATCGCGGCGGTGGTGTTCGTCGCCGCCATCGGCTTCTCCGACGACTTCCTCGTCGAGTACTCCAACTTCATCAGCATCCTGATCTACCTGCTGATCCCGTGGAGCATCGTCAACCTGATCGACTACTACGTCATCAAGAAGGGCCACTACGACGCCGCCTCGTTCAGCGACCCCAAGAGCGGCTACGGCGCCTTCAACATCCCCGCGGTACTGAGCTACTTCCTCGGCTTCGTCATCCAAATCCCTTTCATGTCAACAGCGTTCTACACCGGGGCGGTGGCGAAGGACATCGGCGGCGTCGACACGGCGTGGGTCGTCGGCACGGTCGGCACCTTCTTCATCTACCTCGGTCTGATCAAGCTGTGGCGGATGCGCGCTCCCGGTCAGGTGCAGAGCGCACTCGCCGCCGAGGTCGCGCCATAACCCGGTCGTCCGCAATCGCGTTCGGTGGTCGTGCCGCGAGATACGGTTGACCGGTGAGCATCACCGTTCGCGAACTGCTGGACATGCCGCACCTGCAGCTGCGATTGCACTCGGGCAAGGCCGGTCTGGACCGCCAGGTGACGTGGACGCACACGTCGGATCTGCCCGAACCGTGGCAATGGGTCAGCAGCGGCGAGTTGTTGATGACCAACGGGATGTCGTTTCCCGCCGATGCCGACGGCCAGGAAACCCTTCTTGACGAGTTGCACCGAATCGGTGCCAGTGGGCTGGCCATCGGCGAGCAGATGTACTGCCCGAAACTCACAGGGCGATTCACTCAGGCCAGTGAACGCCTCGGGCTGCCGGTGCTCTGGATCCGCTATCCCATGCCCTTCGTGGCCATTTCGCGCGCCATCGCCGAGGCCACACTGCTCGAACAGTCGCAGCGCCTCATGCGCACGGCACGTATCTACGACGCGCTGCGCCGCACGACCGGCGGCGACGTGGCACGGTCGCGCACCGCCGATGCCCTCACCAAGGAGCTGCGCTGCCCGGTGTTCGTCTGCGATCGGGTGACCGCCGAGGCGTATCACCCGGACGGTCCGCACCCGCCCGACGATGTGAAAGCCACTGTTCGGACGGCGTCGCAGGGCACTCTGGTCGCCGGTGCCCGGTCGGTGCTGACGGACAGCGGCGTCGAGGTCCTGGTCGGCGAGGTGCCCACGCATGACAACGCGGTCCTGGCCGTGATCCGCGAAGGTGGCGTTGCCCTCGACGGCGTGCTCATCCAGCATGCGGCGACGGTTGTGGCACTCGAACTGTCCCAGACGCACCTGGCGCTCGAACACACCCGGCGCTCCGGCGCGGAGCTCACGGCACAGCTCATGGACGGCAGCATCGACCGCCGGGGTGGACGTCGCCAATTGCTTTCCCTCGGGCTCGATCCGGCGCACGCGGTGTTCGTATCGGCAACCGGCGCCGACGAGCGACGGCTGCGGGATCTCCATGTTGCGTTGTGGCGCCGCCGGATTCCGCATGTGACGGCGTTTCGCTCGGGCGTCGCCCACGCCGTCGTCCCGGGTACCGATGAAGCCGTCGAGGCCATCGCTGGATCGCTGGGACCGAACGCCAGGGTCGGCGCCGGCCGGGCGCTGCAATCGGTGGCCCGTTCCGCGGAGTCGGCGCGGGAAGCGACGTGGGCGCTGGGCACCGCGCAGCGGACCGACGTGCAACTGGTTCGGTACGGCAGTGCCACATCGTGGTTGGGTGTCGGCGGGGTGGACGACGCCCAGGCCATGGTGGAACGGTGGTTGGGACCGCTCATCGAACACGATGTGCAGCACCGGACGGGACTTGTCGAGACGCTGGAGGCGTTCCTCGCGAACCAGCGGTCGTGGCAGCGCACAGCGGAGGCCATGAACGTGCACCGTCAGACGGTGCTTTACCGCATCCACAAAGTGGAGGAACTCACCGGTGCCCATCTGACCGATACCGCCGACATCGCGCAGCTGTGGCTGGCACTGCAGTCACGAGACCTGTTGGGCGGCAGTAAGTGACTGCTTGAAGCGGCGGACCATGAGGGCCACCACCGCGCCGAGGGCCAGGACGACGACCGAACCGATGATGTTGACCAGGCCGTTGGCGACATCGAAGGGGAATGCGAAGATGATGCCGAGCAGGACAGCCACCTGAATCAGCAGGCCGGCGCCGACGACGGCACTCAGTCGCACGTGCAACGCCTGGAGTTCGGCGCTCGGAGTGCGCTCAGTGTTGGCCGGCATGAATCGGGCGGCGATGAACTGCGTCATGGGTTTTCTGATCAGGCAGCTCGCCAGGAACACCGTGGCCGCGACGCCGCCGATGAGCGTCTGTCCGGCGAGAACGAGCCGGGGATCTGTGGTAACCAGGGCGACGCCCAGGGTGAGGCCGAACATCAACATGAGGTACCCGGAATACGGGTCGAGCGTGCGAGCCCTCACGAGCCCGTACGCCACCGGGATGCCGGCGACGATCGTGGCGGCCAACAACGCGAAGTACTCCGAACGGCCGGTGGCACGAAGTCCGTAGAAGGCGATCAATGGGGTCGCGATCTCGAGGACGGTGCGGATGATCGCGCGGCGTTTGGCAGCGGACCTCGCCGCGTCCGGGCGGTCGACCGGTTCGGACTCGATGGTGTCGATCGACATGGCGGTCATGGTGATGTCCTTTCCGGACGAGGCTCTAGGCGTCGCAGTTCAGCGATGCCTACACACTCGTGCTCAGGCGGCTGCGAGTCTGTCCGGCGACCGGCTGATGCGACGGTGGAAATCGGGGTCCGCCGATTGGGGGAGCCGGCGGCGGGCGTGGCCCTTGATACTCCTCAAAAGCCCACGTCAATCGGCCTGCCCGCGCTAGTGTCGTCTCGACGTCACCCCCGTAAGGAGACAGCCATGGGCAGCTATCGGACGGTCCTCGTCGGCACCGACGGCTCAGACTCATCGATGAAGGCAGTGGAGCACGCCGCCACGTTCGCAGCTCAGCAGGGTGCGAAGCTCGTGATTGCGACCGCCCACTTCCACGAAGTCGAGAAGGGCAGCTGGGCACGCGCGGCGGCACCGGAAAAGGTCAGTGATCGCCGGGCTGAGGACGTGCTCGGGCGCGACGCCGGCTACCGGGTCCACGGCGACGCGCACGTGTACGAGATTCTTCGCGATGCAAGCGAACTCGCGCGTGGTGCGGGTGCCCAGGACGTGGTGGAGCGGTCTGTCATCGGCGCTCCCGTCGAGGCGCTGGTCCGGCTGGCCGGAGACGTCTCGGCCGACCTGATCGTCGTTGGCGACGTCGGTCTCGACTCGACGGCAGGACGGCTGCTGGGCTCAGTGCCCGCCGACGTCGCTCGCAAGGCCAAGGTCGACATCCTGATCGTCCATACCGTCGACTGACCGGGTGGCAGGGCCGTCGACGATTGCCCGCAACGCGGCGACATGACCGGCAAACGCGAGACGGCCGGCCTCGGTCAGTCGCGCATGCACCTTGTGGCGGCTGCCCTCGAGACGGCGTTCGGTCGCGACATAACCGGCGTGCTCGAGGATGGACAGTTGCTTCGATAGAGCCGAATCTGACAGTGACAGAACATCTTTGAGATATGCGAAATCGGCCCAGTCCGCGGCGGCCAGCGTGGCCGCCAACGACAACCGCGTGCTCGGGTGAATGAGCTCATCGAATCGCGGCACCGTCATGCGTGGGCCCATCGGCGCAGAACCCGCAGGATCTCGGGTCCACCGAAGCCGACGATTGCGGCGACAAGCACTGCCGCACCGATTCCCGGATGGTGGGCGCCGTCGGCATGCAATGCGAATCCCGCGGCGATCGTGGTGACGACGAGCGCGACGAGCATGCCGATCACCACGATCGGTATCCGAGGGCTGACGGTGTCGGCGCTGATCTGCAGGCGGTCGGTCCGCCGTCGACCGCTGAGGTTTCGTGCCGCAATCGTCGAATGGATGACGCCGAACCCCACTGTTGCGGCGCCGGCGAGCCATGGCGAGCCGAGGTCGCCGACAACCCCGAGAACAATCCAGCCCGCCGCCAGGAGCCACCAATACCACCGGGGGAGACCCACTTCATGCGCGACTTTCGCCCTGGCGTGGTCCACGGCGTCGAGTGCTTCGCGCGCATCCGCGGGCGTGATGGGTTCCATGGCTCATTCCCTCCACTTTCCTGCCTGGAAAGTCGATCGTCCTGTTTCCAAGTAGGAAAGTCAAGCGTTGCTGGATTCACAGCTTCGGCAAACGCGGAGTTACGTGACGGCCAACGTGCGAACCTGATGGGTATGTCCACTCACGACTTTGCGACCTACGAGGAATTCGGCCGCAAATTCTTCGAGGTCGCGGTGACGGAAGACCGCGTTGCCGACGGCTTTGGCACGATGGCGGGCGATACCTTTGAGCTCGGTCCGTTTCCGGCCGGTCCGGCCGGGATCGCGCGGGTGACGGCGCGGGTCAGCATCGAGCAACCGCAGGTGACGCGTAGAGACGGCGACATGATCGCCTTCGACGTTCGCATTCCTCTCGATATCGATCTGCTCATCGACCTGCGCGTGGACCGTTCCCGGTTCGAGGTGACGGGCGAGATCGCGCTGATCGCCACCGCTCGCGCCGCCGAGCCGCTCCTGCTGATCATCGACATTCCGAAACCCGAGCGCAAAGACATCACCGTCAACGTGACATCCCAGACGCTGCGGGGTGAACTCCTGCGGATCGTGGCGGACGTCGACTCGGAGATCAAACGCGTCATCGCCAAGCAGGTCGGCCGCCGGATCGAGGCCCCCGAAGCGCAGCAGGCAAAGGTCGTCGACATCGGCAAGCGGATCGCCAGCGCATGGACCGGCATCTGACCGCGCCGACGTCGGCCAAGGTGCCGGCGTGACGGTGTATGCCATTGCGCAGCTTCGGTTTACGGACCGATCGGGATCGCGAGAAGGTCGTGCTGATGTCGTTTCCCGACGAGCAGTCGTTCCGGGAATGGGCGAATTCGCCTGAGTATCAGGAAATCTCGGTCGATCGGTCAAGGGTATCGGCCCCTCGTAGCCGGTTCGCGGCGATCAGGCCGACGCTATTTGGTTGCTGCTGTAGAACTCATTAGCTCGCGGGGGCAACGCCGTTCAGGACGAAGTCGATGACGTCGCCGGCGACGTCGCGTTGCGTCTTATTCGAACTGAGGGCATTGTGCAACAGCGCTGTCATCATGACCGCACCGAAAATGCTGACAGCATCGGTGCGTGCGTCCGCCACGCGCTTCAAGGTGCCGTCCGCGGCGCCGGCCTCGAGCACACGCGCAATGGGTTCGTAGAACGCGTGCTCGACCGCCGAGGCGAGGTCGGGGAGGCGGATGGCGCGGCCCAGGTCGCCGACCAGCGCCATGCTCGTCCCCGGGCGATCCATGGTGTGCGCGACCTGCGCGGTGATGACGGCGATGAGCCGTTCCCGCCCGCTGCCGGCGGAATCGGCGGCAGCGGCAACGTCACGAGCCAGATCACTCAGCGAATCCCGCAGCAGGAAGCCGAGGATGTCGTCCTTGCCGGTGAAGTAGTAGTACAGCGTGGCTTTCGGGACGCCGGACGCCGCGGCGATCTCTTCGATCTTCGTGTTCTCCAAGCCTTTGGCGGCGATCAGGTCGGCCGCGGCATAGAGCTTGCTCGCCACCGCCGCGGGCACTGCCCGTCCCGTCTGCTCAGCCACGAGTCGAAGTGTACGAGGCGCCGGCCCCCGGCATCCCGGGACGGTGGAACCGATATCCAAACTGATATGTTGTACTCAGAGTACAAACCATGAGTTGTAGATGTGCCGGAAGGGGTGGTCACGATGAGCAGCGTCACCGCAGACGTCGTCGTGGTCGGATACGGAGCCGCGGGGGTGTGCGCTGCGCTCGAGGCGCGCGCCGCGGGCGCGGACGTCCTCGCCATAGATCGTTTCAACGGGGGCGGCGCCACGCAGGTGTCCGGCGGGATCATCTACGCCGGCGGGGGCACGTGGGTCCAGCGCCAAGCGGGTATCGCCGACAGTGCCGATGCGATGTATGACTACCTGCACGCCGAGGTCGGCGACTCGGTGCGGCCGGAAACACTGCGGCGGTTCGTCGATGGCAGCCCCGCCATGATCGACTGGCTCACCGCACACGGCGTGCCGTTCGAGGCGTCGGTGTGCCCCTACAAGACGTCCTACCCCAACAACAAGTACTACCTCTATTACTCGGGGAGTGAGAATTCCGGGCACTTCCGTGCGCTCACCCCGCCGGTCCAGCGCGGTCACCGAGCCAAGGGTGCGGGTGCATCGGGCAAGCAGATCTATCAGCCGCTCGCGGCATCAGCACGACGGGCGGGCGTGCGCACGATGTTCCACACTCGAGCCGAGTCACTTCTGATCGATACCGCAGGCCGGGTCGTGGGGGTCCGGACCAGCACCCTGGCGCACGCTCCGGCGTGGGTGCAGCGACGTTATGCCACGTACGCCGCACTGGCCGTGAAACCCGGTATCTACTATCCGCCGCTGCGCGCGGCGATGGACCGGCGCCTGGCGGCCCTCGAGCGCCGCTACGCCCGGACGGTCGAGGTCCATGCCCGCAAAGGTGTAATCCTCTGCGCCGGTGGATATATCGCCAATCGTGAGCTGATCGAGCAGCACGCTCCGGACTATCGCGACGGCCTGCAGCTCGGCACCAGCGGGGACGACGGCAGCGGTATGCAGTTGGCTGTCGACGTCGGCGCCGCCGTGGATCGGCTGGACAACGTCTCCGCGTGGCGGTTCATCACGCCGCCCAGTGCGATGCTCGGCGGGCTTGTCATCGACGAATGCGGGCAGCGTTTCATCGACGAAACCCGTTACGGTGCAGCGATCGGCAATGCGATGGTGCGGGGCCACAACGGGCGGGGCTGGATCCTCACCGACCGGACGCTGCTCGAGCAGGCGCGCAAACAGCTTCCGCAGCAAGCGATCTGGTTTCAGCGCCTGCAGATGGAAGCGATGCTGCGGACCGATCGCGTTGAGGCGGCCACCATCGAAGCTGTCGCAGTCAAAGCGGGCGTCGACCCGGCTGGACTGTGCCGCACGGTCGCTGAGCACAACGAGGCCGCGGCATCGGGGCGCCCGGATCCGATGGGCAAGCCGGCCGAATACGTCCATCCCATGGAACAGGGTCCGTACTCACTGATCGCGATCTCGATCAAACGCAGCCTGATCAACCCGTGCCCGATGTTCACCCTCGGCGGCCTGATCGTCGATGAAGACACCGGCGCCGTGAAAACCAATGGCGGACAACCGATCGACGGCCTCTTCGCGGCGGGACGCACGGCGGTCGGTATCTGCGCCAACTCCTATGTGAGCGGGCTGTCGCTGGCCGACTGTGTGTACTCCGGACGGCGTGCCGCACAGCACGCCGTCCAACTACCTTCGGTCAGCGCTCGCTGAGCGACAGGTCATCATCGTCGAACTTCTGCGGCGACGGCCACTCTGCGGGCACCGGACGCTGGCGCACGATCTGCGGCCACCAGAACCACTTGCCCAGCAGTGCGGCGATCGACGGCGTCATGAACGACCGCACCACCAACGTGTCGAACAGCAGACCCAGGCCGATGGTCGTACCGATCTGCCCGAGGATCATGAGCGGGCTGAAGATGAACGCCGCCATCGTGGCGGAGAAGACCAGACCCGCTGCTGTGACGACGCTGCCGGTGCCACCCATCGACCGGATGATGCCGGTGTTCAGGCCGGCATGCATCTCCTCTTTGAACCGGGACACCAGCAGCAGGTTGTAGTCCGCGCCGACGGCCAGAAGCAGGATGATGGCGAGTGGCACCACGACCCAGTACAGATGGATGCCGAAGATGTACTGCCACACCAGAACCGACAAGCCGATCGATGCGCCCAGCGACAGCACGACGGTACCGACGATGACGGCCGCGGCCACGATACTGCGGGTCACGATCACCATGATCAGCAGGATGAGCGCGACTGCCGCCAGTGCGGAGATCAACAGGTCGTACTTGGTGCCCTCCTGGATGTCCTTGTTGGTGGAGCCGATACCGGCGATGTAGATCTTGGCGTCCGACATGGGTGTCGCCTTGAGAGCATCGAACACCGCGTCCTTGATCGCGTTGATGTGCGGGATGGCCTCGGGGTTGGCGGGGTTGCCCTGGTGCGTCACGATCATCCGCGCCGCCTTGCCGTCTGGCGACAGGAACAGCTTGAGTCCGCGTTTGAAGTCGGCGTTGTCGAACGCCTCGGGCGGCAGGTAGAACGTGTCGTCGTTCTTGGCGTCGTCGAACGCCTTGCCCATGGCGGTGGCGTTCTTCAGGGCCTCGTCGCTCTGCGAGTTGGTGCCACCGGTGGTCGCGTAATTCGACAGTGTCAGTTCGCGATTGCGTTCCTGGATGGCGATCTGCGGCGGGATCAGCGCCACCAGCTGCGGCTGCAGGGCGTCCAACCTGTCGAGGCTGGCCGTGATGTTGCCGAACTTGTCGGAGAGATCAGCGATCCCGTCCAGCGAATCGAACACCGACCGCAGCGCCGCGCACATGGGGATGTCGAAGCAGTGCGGTTCCCAGTAGAAGTAGTTGCGCAGTGGGCGGAATTGATCGTCGAAATCGGCGAGCTTGTTTCGCAGATCGTTGACCGTCACGACGGTGTCGTGGAACGCCTCGACCTGATCATGGGTCGCCGCGGCGCTCTGCTTCTGCAACGACAGTTGTTGCTTGAGTACGCTGATGGTGTTGTCGATCTCGCCCGCCTGCTTCAGCAGATCGTTGGCCCGGTCCTTCTGGTAGCCCAGGTTCATGATCTGGCTCGCGCTGGATGCGCTGATCTGGAACGGGATGGAACTGTGTGTGATCGGCGTGCCCAGCGGACGTGTAATCGATTGCACCAGAGCGATTCCCGGTGTGTGCAGTACGGCCTTGGCGGCACGCTCCAGGATCAGCATGTCGGCCGGATTCCGCATGTCGTGGTCGGCTTCGATCATCACCAGTTCGGGGTTGATGCGGGCTTCGGTGAAATGCCGTTCGGCGGCTTCCATGCCGACGACACCGGGTGCGCTGGCGGGGATGTACGGGCGGTTGTCGTAGCTGACCTCGAAGCCGGGTAGCGCGAACACACCGATGAGCGCGATCGCGCCCGTCACCACCAGGATGGGCCCCGGCCAGCGCACGATGGCGGCGCCGATCCGGCGCCAGCCGCGTGCCCGTTGGGCGACCTTGGGTTCGAGGAGTCCGAACCGGGTGGCGATCAACAACACTGCGGGACCCAGCGTCAGCGCGGCCGCCAAAGTCACGAGAACGCCGAGGGCGGCGGGGATACCGAGTGTCTGGAAGTAGGGGAGCCGGGTGAACTGCATGCAGGCAACGGCGCCGGCGATGGTCAGTCCGGAGCCGACCATCACGTGAACCGTGCCGTGCCACATGTCGTGGTAGGCCGAGATCCGGTCCATGCCCTTGCCACGTGCCTCCTGGTACCGGCCGACGACGAAGATCGCGTAGTCGGTGCCGGCCGCGATGGCGAGCAGGGTCAACAGGTTGGTCGCGTAGGTGGACAGACCGATGACGCCGGCGTGCGCGAGGACCGCCACGACGCCACGGGCCGCCGCGAGTTCGATGGCGACGGTCAGCAAGACGATGACCATCGACACCAGTGAGCGGTAGACGAACAACAGCATGATGCCGATGACCAGGAAGGTGACACCGGTGACCTCGTTGGTGCCCGCGCTGCCGACTTCGAAGTTGTCGGTCACCAGTGGCGAAGCACCGGTGATGTACGCCCGGATACCCGGCGGCGGCGGATCGTCGGCGACGATCTTGCGGACGGCGTCGACGGAGATGTTGGACATCGCTTCGCCCTGATTACCGCGCAGGTACAGCTGCGTCAGGGCGGCCTTCCCGTCCTTGCTCTGCGAGCCGCCTGCGGTGAGCGGGTCACCCCAGAAGTCCTGGACGTGCTCGACGTGCTCTTTGTCGGCCTGGAGCCGCTTGACCAAGCCGTCGTAGTAGTTGTGGGCGTCCGGACCGAGCGGCTGATCGCCCTCGATCACGAGCATTGCCGCACTGTCGGAATCGAATTCGTTGAAGACCTTTCCGATGTGCCGCATCGCGAGGATGCCGGGTGCATCGGGAGCGTTCTGTCCGACGGAACGCTCCCAGCCGACTATTTCCAGCTGCGGCGCGATGGTGTTGGAAATGCCGGCGATCGCGATCCAGATCAACAGGATCGGCAGTGCGAACTTGCGGATGAGTCGTGCCGGTAGGGCACCCTCGACGGCGGGATCGCTGCGATGCTCGCTCATGCCGTCTTGTCCAAGCAGGCGATGTAACCGTTCACGTGGTTCGTGGACCTTTCGTCCTTGACGATGCCGTTGACGGTGATGCGGCAGCCGATGGTGCTGCCGTCACCCTGTGCTCGCAGGTCGGCGTACATGGTCGGATCGTCGGTGGTCAGGGCCTGCGACCACGGCAGGGTGACGTTTTCGACGCGCTGAGGCTGCGCATTGATGTCCAGAAAGTTGATGGTGGCCGTGGATCCTGGCGAGCCGAACACCTCGAACAACACGCGTTTCGGGTTGTAACCGGTGTTTTCCAGGGCTTCGGAACCGGGCCGCGATATCTCGTTGTCGGAACCGAAGATGCCCCGCAATCGGTCGACACTGAACCCGACCAGGGCGATCACCATGATCACCACGATGGCGATCCACTGCCGGCGTGCCAACTTGCTGACCGAAAACTTGCTCAAGCCACAGCCTTTCGACGCCCCCGTTGACGAACAGCCGCAGCAACTTCGTCAAATCGTCCCGTATCGGAGAACGGTACGGTACCGTACGCGCAATCGCAACCGGATTGACATATGAGCAAAACCCTGCGCTCAATGCCGTAACGAGGTGCAACGTCGTCGTGTAACTCTGGTATTCCATCTGGGTGCGTGCGGCAGAAAGGGGCGTGGCGATGTCGAATGACATGTGCGAGAGCTCCAGTTGCACATGGAGTGAGCGTGAAGCCGAACTTTTGGCGATCACGCTGGAGCTGTTGCGGGAGCACGGGTACGACCGGCTGAGCGTGGAGGCTGTCGCGACCAAGGCCAAGGCCAGCAAGGCGACGATGTACCGGCGCTGGCCATCAAAGGCGGATCTGGTGCTGGCCGCCTTCATCGAAGGCACCCGGAACTCCGCGGTGCCGCCCCATACCGGGTCGCTGCGTGGCGATCTGCTGGAGATCGGCCGGGCAACGTGTCAACAAGCTCATGAACACACGCCGACCATGCGGGCGGTGCTGAACGAGATGTCGCACAGTCCGGGCCTGCAGGCGGTGATGCAGGAGAAGTTCGTCCTGCAGCGCAAGTTGGTGCTCGACGGCGTCCTTGCGGAGGCCGTCGAACGCGGCGAGATCGACGCTGCTGCCATCAATGAGGAGATATTCGATCTGCTGCCGGGGTATCTCGTTTTCCGGGCGCTGGTCTCCGATCGGCCGCCGACCGAAGACACCGTGCGGATCCTGGTCGACGATGTGTTGTTACCGAGCCTCACAGGGCGCCGGAAAAGCTAGGCGCTGACCCGGTCGGCAACCCATACGCCGAGGGCGGCCAGCGCGAACCCGGCACCCACCACGCTTGTGCCGGTCCACCCGGCAAGCGCGTATGCGACTGTGGCGGCGATGGCGCCGAGGCCGGTGCCGATCGAGTAGTAGACCATGTAGCCGCCGATGAGGCTCGTAGTCGCTGTGGGATCGGACTCGACGATCATGTGCTGGTTGATGACATGCAACGCCTCGCCCGCGAAATCGAGTGCGACCAAACCGATTCCGAGAAGGATCAATGAGGTCGGCGTTTGGGCGATGGCAAGCCAGGAGGCGAGGAATACGACAAGCATGCCGCCGGTGGCGAGTTGAGCGTGACCCGCGTCGGCCCAGCGGCCCGCGCCTGATGCGCCGAGCGCCCCGGCAGCGCCGACGATGCCGAACAGTCCGATCTGCGTCGCGGTCAGATGCCAGGGCTCGGCCGCCAGCGGGAGTGCCATCGATCCCCAGGCGGCACCGAAGCTGGCAAACATCAATCCGCCGATGAGGCTTCGTACGCGAAATGTGTTGTCATGCCGGGTGAGGACGACGACGGAAGTGATCGCACGCCGGTAGGGCACCGCGACCTTCTCGACGCTGTCGCGAGGAAGCGTCGCGGCCAACCAAGCGCTGACCGACACCATGACAAGCGCTGCCACGACGAAGACTGCCCGCCAGCCCCACAGTCCAGCAATCGACCCGGAAACCGTGCGGGCCAACAGGATTCCGAGGACGACTCCGGTGGTGACGACGCCGACGGCACGCCCCCTCCGGTCGGCCGGGCTGGTCGCCGCGGCGAACGCGGTGATCACCTGGACAACCGTCGAGGCCGCGCCGAAGAGTGCGCAGCAGGCGAGGAACGCCCACGCCGACGGCGCGATGGCGGCCCCGAACAGGCCCAGCGCGGTCACGGACAGTTGCACGAGGATGATGCGGCGTCGGTCGAAGCGATCACCCAGCGGCACCACGAGGATCAGTCCCAGCAGGTATCCGCCCTGCGTGGCCGTTGTCACCCAGCCCAACTGGGCCGGTGACATGTGCAACTGAACACCGAGGTCGTCCAGCAGCGGTTGGGCGTAGTAGACGTTGGCCACTGCCGCGCCACTGACGAAGGCGAGAAGTAGCGCCATCCCGGTGCCGATTGTCTGAACCGGGCGGGTAGCGGGTTCGGTGCTGCACGACATTCGATGGGCCATCCCTCTGGAGCATCTGAAGAAGTGGTACTAGATTGCAACCAGACCATAAGCAGTCTGGTTGCAAATTGCAACCAGGATCAGGTGAGGGGTGCCATGAGCAGTCGGCTGGCTCGATCGACCTGTCCGGTATCGCGCACCGTCGACATCGTCGGCGACAAGTGGACGTTGATGATCCTTCGCGATGCCTTCGAAGGGCTATCGCGGTTCTCGCAGTTCCAGCGCAGCCTCGGTGTCGCGAAGAACATCCTGTCGGGGCGTCTGCAGCACCTCGTCGAAGCCGGAGTGATGGAGTCGCGTCCCGACTCCGGTGGTTCGTCGTATCGAGAGTATGTACTAACCGCGAAGGGGGAGAAGCTCTTTCACCTCATGGTCGCATTGCGGGAATGGGGTGCCGACAACGCGTTCACCGACGACGAGCCCCGCACGTCATACCTCGACTCGCGTACCGGCGTGCCATTGCCGAGATTGCAGTACCAATCGGCCGATGGCGACGAGATCAAGCCCGAGCACACCCGGCCGGTTCGGCCGGACGGATGGGTCGCCCCGTGAACGGCTCGGTAATGGTTGCCATGCAGTCGAATTGGCATCGGTCGACCTGATCCAGCAATTCGTCGCGCTGACTGGGTGTCAGCGTCATGAGTGCCGTGGTGAGCTCGCGGACGGTCTTGTCGTGCGCGAGTTCCAGCCAGTCCAGTTCGGCGTCGAGCGCTCGCGCATAGCTGGTTTCGGGATCGAAGTACTCGACTTCCACGCCGAAGAACTCGGCGAACATCTCCGCGGTGCGCGGCGATGGGTACTTGCGGTTACCCGAGCGAAGTTGCGACAGGTAGGGCGCCGACAGCTGGTAACCGCGTCGAGTGAGGGCTTCGGTTACCTCGAAGCTGCGGTACGGGCCCCGCCCGGGCGGCCGGATGGTGGCGAACAATCGATTGAGGCGCTCGGCGAATGTGGCCGCGTCCACTGAATATTGGCGACGATTCTTGCTGGCCATCCGATTCCCCCATCGAATCAAGTTACGGTGCAGTGACTTACGTGACTCAGTTGATGCCGGCTTCGTCATGGTGCCGGGGTGACCTGATGCTGACCGCCCGGGGGTGCGGTACCTGGGCCAGATGCCACAGGTTGATCTTCGGGCTGCGAGCCCGTCGTGCAAACGTTAGCTCACTTTCCTGTGAATGCAACGACAGCTAATGTTTGCGAAGAGTTGACGCGTCGGTAGGTTCATGGAATTCTCGTGACATCAGTTGAGTGCCAGTAAAGCCGGGGGGCTTGGGGCCGGTCTTCTCAAGGGGGATGCAGTGTTTCGTGTTCTGCCGCGGGTGTCGCGGAGTGTCGTGTCGACCTTGTCGTTGTTCACATTGCCGTAACGGCGTGCGCCGTGGCCACGGTGAGCAACCAGGTCAACAGTGCGCCGGTGGTGCAGGCGACGGAATGCCTGCCGCCGGTTGCTTCGCGATGTCACGGCGACGCCGTGCACGATTATGGAGACTCGAATGAATTCTGTTGGACGGCAGGGCTGCTCACAGGACGACTCCGCAGCATGGGCTGCCGAGACCGCGGATGTGCTGGCACTGCTGACTGGTTCGCACCTGTTGAAGCGGCCGCGACCAGTGGCGCGCAACGCCGGGCACATCCCAGGCATGATCTGTCAACCACCGCGTCCCGTGCGGGTGGCGTACTGGTGGGCCAATGCGCTCCAGGCGCAGGGCTGGTGCTTGCGCGCACTGGGGGAGCAGCTTGCCGGCGGGGGGTTCATCGCCGAGATCGGGGTGACGGGCGAAGAATCGGTGTGGGTGGTGTTTCCCCGGAACATGCCTGATGACGGCACCGAGGCGTCGGCGCTGGCAAACTTTCTGCAGCGACTGACCTTTGATCAGCGGAACTACCTGCGCCGGCTACTGGCCGCCAGGTCGGACGCTGACGGCTCCTTCGTGCGGCGCGGTGGATAGGCAACGGCGAGTACGGAACCAACGTGTTGTGGGGGATTTGTGGTGTTGACACCGAGAGTGAAAGACGAGCTCGCCAGTACCGTCGTGCACCTGCCCAGTGCGCGTAAGGCCGAAGTGACCGCTCTGCTGCAATTCGCGGGCGGACTCCGCGTGGCCAACGGGCGCGTCGTGATCGACGCTGACGTGGACCGGGAATCCGTTGCGAGCCGGGTGTGCCGGGACCTCAAGGACCTATGCGGGTCTGCGCCGGACGTACGCGTGCTGCCGAGCGTCGGCTCGCGTCGACGCTACTTGGTGCACGTGGCCCACCAGGCGGAAGACGTGGCCCGATGGACCGGACTCATCGACCGCTGGGGGCGGCCGGTGCGGGGGATGCCGGCGCAGATCGTCGGCGGCAGCACGGCGGAAGCCGAAGCCGTATGGCGTGGAGCGTTTCTCGCCCGGGGATCGTTGTCGCTGGCCGGGCGCGCACGGGGGCTTGAAGTGGAATGCCCGGGGATGGAAGCGGCCTTGGCGCTGACAGGGGCGGCCCGGCGGCTCGGCGTACACGTGAAGGCACGACAGCTGCGGGGCGCTGATCGCGTCACGGTGCGTGATGCCGACACCATCTCCACATTGCTGAAACTCATTGGCGCCCAACAGTCTCATGAGGTCTGGCAGTCGTACCGTGATCGTGCGGTCACAGCCTCGGCGGGCGCGGCACTCGCGGACTCCAACCACCGTCGTGCGCAGCAGTCGGCGCTGACGACGGCGATCCGAGCGCAACGGGCGCTGGAGATCCTCGGTGACAAGGCACCGGAACATTTCGTCGAGATCGCCCGTTTGCGAATCCAGCATCCCGACCTGTCATTGGAGGATCTGGGTCGTCTCGCCGAGCCGCCTTTGACGAAGCACGCTGCCGCCGGTCGTCTCCGGCGGGTCTTGGGAATGGCTGACCGCGAGGCCCAGCGAGCCGGCATCGCCGACACGAGTACGGACCTCGCCGCGGGATGACCTGAGCGGCGCCGTTGTCACCCCAACGGGTCGCCCTCGACGACGTCGGTGATGGTCACGTCAATGGGTCCGGCCGGACTGCTGCCGTCCTCATCGAGGTCGTCGAGGATGGTCCGGACCGTGTCCAGTACCAACCGCCGGATGTCGTCGCCGAGGTCGCGCAGTTGGGTTCCGTAGCTGCCGGTGACGTCGATGTCGATGGCGCGCAGCACGGCGCCGTCCAGGGTGAAAGCGATTCGGGTCGGCTGGCACACGAAGCTGCGGCGCAACTCCCGGGCCAGCAGGCTGCGCAGCGCGTGATCGGTGATGTACACGACGCCGGCATCGGTATCCCGCGACGCGCGGATGGGCCAACCGACCCGGCTCGCCGCATGCACCGCCGCGCGCACTCTGTCGCTGATGGCGTCCCAGCCGGGTTCGGGCACAGTTCTCAGGTATGAAGCTGCGCTGTGCAGGAAGGGATCAGGCTCTGTCACTGCCACCTCCTCAACAGAACTCGCAAAGTCTTCACAGCCCGAAGGTGGTGACCGCGCACCGCGTCGGGACTGAGGTGTAGCACCTCGCCGATCTCCGGGAACGTCATTTGCTCGACCTCCCGCATCATCCAGACTGCCCGCTGGCGTACCGGCAGTTCGCCGAGTGCCAGTTCGAGGGCATCCAGGAAGGCGGCATTGGACGCCGCGGTGAACGGGTCCGCTGACGGGTCGGGCCCCGCCAGCGGTTCCAGTACCCAATCTTCAACGGGCCGTGCACGTTTGAGCCGGTGCGTGTCGGCGATCTTCCGGTAGCAGATCGCGAACAGCCACGTCCGCAGTGACGAGCTTCCGCGGAAGGAGCCGATCTGCTGCCACGCGGCAACGAAGGTGTCCTGCACGACATCCGGGACGTCGGCTTCGTAGGCGAGCATTCGCCGCGCGTAGCGGTAGAGCACGGGTCCGTAACGGTTGACGATGATGTCGAACGCTTCGCGATCGCCGACTACCGCCGAGGCCCGTAAGGCCTCGTCGTCAGCGTCGCGTAGGTCGCCACCGGTTGGCGCTGTCACCACACTCCGCTCTCAGCCACGCCTCCACAGCCCCTGAAATATAGGCCTTCGTACCAGAATTGAATGCCCAACGGTCTGTCTGAGACAAGTTCAGCTGAGTAGATTTGCGATGTGTCCTGAATCACTCAAATGGGACGTTCGGTTCGAGTTCTGAGTAACGACTACCCATATAACGACGTCGAAAGGAGCGGTGATGACCAGCGCACAGGCCGAAACAGAGCCGTCCGGCAAAGAAGTCAGCCCTTACCAGGGGTCTCCGTTGGTGAGCTCGCAGGGCAAAACGACCATCGCGGGCGTGGTGGTCTCCAAGATCGCCGGGATCGCGGCCCGCGAGGTCAGCGGCGTGTACGACCTGGGTGGTGGGGCGTCGCGGGTGGTCGGCGCGATCCGCGAGCGCATCCCCGGCGCCAGCGTCAACCAGAGCCAGGGCGTCTCGGTCGAGATCGGCGAGAAGCAGGCAGCCGTCGACATCGACATCGTGGCCGAGTACGGCGTGGCGATTGCCGATCTGGCCGCAGGTATCCGGCGAAACGTCATCGCCGCGGTCGAACGCATGACCGGCCTCGAGGTCACCGAAGTCAACATCACCGTCCACGACGTACACCTGGACACTGACAGCGGTGACGACGCCGACGCCGCGCCCGCCCGTGTCCAGTGATGCCCTGGCAGGGGACGGGACTCTCGAGGACCCCGCGGAACGCGTCGCTGCTGCGGTGAGCGCCGTCGAGGGCGTGGCCGGTTTGCACGCCGGCATGTTCGGCGAGGTGGCGACGTACCTGCCGGGACGGCGGGTGTCCGGCGTCCGGATCGGACCGGACCGGGTCGACGTGCACGTGAGTCTGGTCCTCGGCGTGCCGGTGCGGCCCACCGCGGCCGCAATTCAGCGGGCCGTCGCCGAGTTGGTTGCACTGCCTGTCGACGTCACGATCGAAGATCTCGTGCCGGTGACACCAACGCCTGGAAGAGGGCTGCTGTAGACCGCCGTGGTGTGGCGGCGCGACGAGGGGCGCGCCGCCCCACCACAGGCCACGAAATCCCAAGTGCCAGTACAACTTCGTAACGCGGAAGGTTCACATCATGACCTCATCGACGCTGGGTCTGGTTGCCGGTCTGCTCCTCGGCATTGCTGCTGCCGCCGGTGGACTCGGCGGCTTTCTCATCGCGTTGCTCCTCGGCGCGGCGGGCTACCTGATCGGCGCTCACCGCGACGGCGAACTCGATCTGGCCGCGCTGTTACGGGGACGCGACCGTGACTGAATCAGAGATTGTCGAAACTGGTGCGGCAGAGGGGGACTCGGAGGATGACGGTGCCACGCGTGGCACACTGACCGTCCGGGAGAAGGTCGCGCAGCGGCTTGCCGTCCGAGCCGCGCTCGATACTCCCGACGTTCTCCCGTTCCCGGAAGGGCGCGCCAAGATCCCGGGCCGGTCTCTGCCGCAAGCCCAGCTGACGGTCACCGGCGACCGTGTCACAGCCCACCTCAAGGTCACCGTGAAGTGGCCGGCACCGGCCGTGGACGTCGCGCGCGCGGTGCAGCGCAACGTCGCACAGACCCTGTCGACCATGGGCGGTCTGCAGGTCGACCGCGTCGACGTCACCGTCGAGCAACTGAGCACCGTCGCCAAGGACACGAAAAGGACCCGCTGATGACTGCCGACAACCTCGCACTCCCTGCACCCGGCCGGTCCCCGGTCGCTGCCGCCACTGCCCGATACGTTGCGGTGGCACTGGCGCTGGTCGTCATGTTCGGTGGGGTCGTGTCCCTGCGTGAAGCCGGTGTGGAGCTGGGCTGGGTCGCCGGAACACCGTGGATCGGCACCGCCATCACCGCCCTGAACGGTCTGCGAAGTCAATGGTGGATGGTGCCCGCCGGTGCCGTTGCGCTGCTCCTCGGCCTCTGGCTGGTGGTTGTCGCCGTGCGGCCCCGACGCAAGACCGTCGTTGCCGTGGACGCCGCGGGCTCGGTGTGGATGCGCCCGCGCGACGTGGCCCGGCTGGCATCCCACGCGGCATCGTGCGTGCCGGGCGTGGAGGTGCTGAACTCGGCGGCCACTCGTCGCAAGGTCACCATGTATGTCGGCATCACCGGCGCTGAGTCGGACACCGCGGCGAAGGGCGCGATCGCCGCCGCCGTCGGCAGCGCGACCGAAACCCTCGTTCCCACACCGAGAATCGTCGTGCGCATCGGCACGAGCGGGGCTGCATGAGCCTGCTGCCGACCGACCTCGTGGATCGCGCGGCGACACTGGTCGCCGGGGTGGTCGTGGCGTGTCTCGGTGCCGTGGCGGTGCTGTGGCCGACACATGTGGTGCATGCGGCTCCGGAACAGATCAGTACGGGACCGGCCGCGCGGGTCACGTCTTCGACGTGGTGGCCGTGGGAACTGGCCGGGGCAGGCGCGTTCCTGCTGATACTCGGACTGGTCTGGCTCATCGCGCACGTGCCGGTCCGCAAGGCTCAGGTACTGCGCGTTCCCGGCACCAGCGACCCCGGATACATCACGGTGAACCTCGATGGCGTCGCGGCGGCGGCCGCCGCCGCGTTGGCACAGGACGCGAATGTGCAGTCCGCCAAGGGAAAAGCGATCGCCGACCGCGGTACCACGACAGTGGAATTGACCGTCACGACGGCGCACCCGGCCGTTTTGGCCGATGTCGTCTCGGCGATCGACACCACCCTTGCCGACGTCGCCCGGGTCACCGGAGGTACCAGCAAAACGGTAGCGGCGCGCGCTGTTCTACAGATCGCCAAGACCAAACGTTCCGGTTGATCTCGCTGGTAGCCAGTAGGCGATTGCCCCGAGCCCGACGTTTGGAAAAACGCGCAGCAGGGAATAGCCGAGTCAGCTGATGCCGTCGGCGCGTCACTCAGTGTGAGGAATCGAGATGGTCCACGAACTGGTATTCGCCCTCCAGAGTCAGCCCGAAGCGGCCGGATTCATCCTGCGGGGCATCAAAGGAATCTTCGTCGCCATCGGGAGCGTCATCGCGGCGATCATCTGCGCGGTGATCGCCGGCACGAAGGGCCGAAATCCGTTGGGCTGGGGGCTTCTGGGGTTGTTCTTCTCGATCCTGACGCTGATCGTCGTGATCGTCATTCCGTCGAAAAAGTCTTGAGCCAACCAAAGGAGCGACCATGTCGGTTCGACGATTGATTCTGCTCGGGGGAGCCATCCTGTTGCTGGCCGGCGTGATCGGCCTACTGGTGCCCGTTTCGGCCACGTCCAATGATGGCAAGGAAATCGGTTGCGGGAACGCGCTCTTCCAGGACCTGGACCAAGCGCGCTCGGCGAACTCGTCGAGCATCGCGGGCGTACCGATCCTCAACGAGATTGTGCCGCATACCGATTACGTGGCGCTGTGTGAGTCGGCGCTGTCGAGCCGCCGCACCTGGGCGATCCCTGTCGCGATCGTCGGGATCGTCGTCGCGGCGTCCGGTGCGGTGGTTCGGAGACGAACCGCCGCAAGCACGGCAGCGTAACTCAGAGTTTGGCCTTGCCGGATGCGGGGTATCCGCCCCGCCCACGATATTGCCGGACGAAAGTGACTACGCCATGTCTACCAACCCAAGACCGCTGTCCCGAGGCCATCTGACCGTATACGTCGGCGCCTTGGCGCTGGCGGCCGTGGCCGGCCTTGCCGCGTGTGGCGACAAGGCCTCGAACGAAAAGTCGACGACATCGGTCACCACGACGACGTCGCCCAGCGAAACATCGACGACCACGAGCCTTCCGAGCTCGGCCGCGCCGACCGTCGGTACTTCGGGACCTGTCACAGAATCGCCCGCGCCACAGATGCCCGCGACCGTGACCGGTGGGCCGATGATGCCCGCCCCTCCGGCGATCCCGTCGCCACCCGCCATTCCGTCCCCACCGCCGATCCCATCACCACCGCGGATCCCGATGCCGTGACGTCCGCACTCGGCTGGACGTGATCAGTTGGAGCTGCGGGCGGCCAGTACGAGGAAGTTGGCTGCCGCCGCGAGGCAGATAGTGACGGCAAGGAGCGCCACGGTCAGAGTCGACGCGAGGGAGATCGCACCTACGAGGAGTGGTCCGGCGAAATCGCCCAGCAGACGGCTGATCTCGGCGACGCCCACCACCTGGCTGAGCCGCTCGGGTGGATACACCCGGGCCAGATAGGTGAACCCGAGTGGTGCGATCACACCGGCGCCGGCACCGAGTACCACGCCGGCAGACATCAGGCCGGCGACGGTCGGGGCGAGGGACGCCGCGGCGCAGCCTATTGCCACCAATAGCAGCCCGATGCCGAGTCCAGTGTGGTCGGCCAATCTTCCGGCATCACGGATACGGCGCACGGGACGCTGCACCAATGCCGCGACCGCGATCAAACTCGACACGAGCACACCGGATGCCAACGGCCCCTGACCCTGCTGTGCAGCGAGGACAGGCAAGAATCCGAGGCTGATGGATACCGCCGCCGTGCCTGAAGCAAGGGCAAGAGCGGGCCGCATCGACGAAGCCTCGGACAGGGACCGGACGAGATCCGCCATGGACTCGCGTGCCGGGGACGCCACATCGATCGCGGGCACACTGAGTGCTGCCCATGCGGCTACCGCTGCGGTGAGGACGGCGAGAAACATGAACAGCACCGAATGCCCGCCCACGGCAACCAAAATGCCGCCGAGCAGGGGACCCAACGTGTAACCCGCTGCCTTCCAGGTGCGGTAGCCACCGAAGGAGCGGCTCGTCGCGGAACGGGACCACCGGCTCAGGACCGCGTCGGCACTCAGCCCGACAGCCGCGGCACCTGCGCCCTGGCCGAGTCGAGCCAGACCTATGACAAATGGATCCTCTCCGATGGCGAACGCCCCCGACGAGGCTGCGGAGACGATCAGCCCGGCCAGCAGAACACCCCGTGCCCCCAGAGTGGATGACAGCGTCCGGGAGAGGGGTTTGAGCAGCAGCTCGGCTGCAGGGGAGATCGCCAGCAGCAGCCCCAACATGAGCAAAGTCCCATGGCCGATCCGCAGATAACTGGCCAGATTTGCAGCAATGCTGCTGGCGCTCAACGCAATTGCGAATCCGGCGCCATCGACCGGAAGCAGTCGAGCGCGGAGCGCGCCGTCCGAGTCTCCGGGCGGCGTACTCATGGCAGCGTCCGCCGCGGCGTGATTGCCTGCGCTGCGCAGCAGTCACGCCTGGTGGAGTGCTCGATACACCCGTTCGGCGTAGTCGGCCAAGTGGCCGGCGCACCGTTCGAGCCGTAGATGAGCGTGTGCGGCCACCGGTGCGCCAAACACGTCGCGCGCCTTGATGTCTCGGTGCCACCGACGCAGCCGCTCGAGGCGATCCTGCTGCTCGACGAGCGCCGCGATCGTGAGTTCACCATCGGCGATCGCCGCGTCGATCTGAGTGTCGAACTCCACGCAGCCGGACATGAAGCCGGTCCACTCGGTGGCTCGTTCAGCGGTGAACATGTCTTGTAGTCGCGCCGATTCCGATCTGTCACGGCCGGCCGCGCTGAGCGTCAACACTTCGCCCCCGCCGCGATGCGCCAACTGGACCACGCGCGCAACACCGTCGGCGAACACCGGGACGTCCGGCATCGCCCAGACGCCCTGCCCGATCTGTAACGCGCCACCCCGCCGCAGCTCGCGCCACGTCGCCACCCGATGACGAGAGGGCACTGCGGGTATCCGCACCACCAGAATCAGCCACCGCACGAAGCGTCACGCTCACAATCACAAACAAGAATGTAACGGATGTTTCTTTTGACGGTGCCCAACAGGCGATTTCGCTGGTCTACCAGCGCAAAGAGTGCTGTGCGCCGGCTCATCGCGAATCCGTCCACGTCTCCGACTGCCCCTCGGTCAGTAGGCGCCGCTGCCGGCGAGGACGGTGCGGATGGTTTTGGTGATGATGAGGATGTCTTGGAGGAGGGACCAGTTTTCGACGTAGGTGAGGTCGAGGCGGATGGCGTCGTCGGGTTTGAGGTCGGAGCGGCCGCTGATTTGCCAGAGTCCGGTGAGGCCGGGTTTGACGGTGAGTCGGCGGCTGACGAGGTCGTCGTAGGTGTCGACTTCGCGGCGGACTTGGGGTCGGGGGCCGACGACGCTCATGTGTCCGGTGAGGACGTTGAGGAATTGGGGGAGTTCGTCGATGGAGTATTTGCGGATGATTTTGCCGATGGGGGTGATGCGGGGGTCGTTTTTGATTTTGAAGAACATGGCGCTGCCGCCGTTGGCGGCGATGAGTTCGGTTTGGCGGGTGTCGGCGTTTTGGTACATGCTGCGGAATTTGGTCATTTTGAAGGGGATGCCGTCGAGGCCGATGCGTTCGGCTTTGTAGAAGATCGGTCCGGCACTGGTGAGCTTCACGGCCAGCGCTGTCACAAGCATCACGGGCGCGACGGCGGCCAGTGCTGTCGCGGCGAACAGGACATCAAATGTTCGTTTGATGAGTGAATTCGACCGGCTGTATTGCGGTTTGGCGATTTCGAAGACCGCCATGCCGGCGACGGGGCGGCTGGTGAGGCGTTGGTCGGCGATGTCGATGAGTCCGGGGGCGACCATGAGATCGACGCCGTGGGTTTCGAGCTCCCACATGAGTCGGCGGATGTCGGTAGGGCTCAGGTGGTGGGTGGCGGCGAGGGCGACAGTGTCGGCGTTGGTGTGTTGGACGGCGGCGAGGATGGCTTCGTCGGTGCCGACGATCGGGATGTCGCGGCCGGCGATGGTGATGACTTCTTTGGCGTGGGTGGGTCCCATGGGGGTGCAGAATCCGGCGACGTGGTAGCCGGCCCAGGGGTCTTTGGCGAATTCGGTGGCGATGTCGGCGGCGGCGCTGGTGGCACCGACAACCAGCAGGCGGCTCTGGTCTTCGCCCGAGACTCGCTTCCGGGCAATGATGCGGCGCCACATCCAGCGGGTGGTGATCAGGCCGGCCAGGCCCGTCGGCAGCGCGATGGCCAGGTAGCCCCGGGAGATGTCGATGTGGAACAGCGTCGAGGCGATGGCGATGAGCCCGAACAGCTGCAGCGTGGCCGCGGCGAGGGTGACGTATTCATCGAAGCCTCGGCCGACGACCTTGGCCGAGCGGCTGCCCAGGGACAGGAAGCCCATCCACGCCACCGCGATGACGGCCGACACGGCCAGGTACCGAACATGTGGACCGTTGTCGAGCGAGACGTAGACGGGCCGGCCGCTGGTGGTCGCGAATCGGAAAATCTGCCCGAGGATGACGGATGAGCAAATAACCAGGCAATCGCTGAAAATGAGTTTTCGCGCAAATTTTTGGTGGCGCTGCTCACGTATCGAGCGGCCGCGGTGGCTGGTTGTGGTAGCTGCCGGTAGCTGTAGCGGGGACCCTGCCGGGGCGATGGGGCGCTCGCCGGCAGGGCGAATATTGTCTGTTAACTGGGGTTTTGGTATGGCTGGTGTCGACATGGCTACCGGGGTGCTCTCTGCTGGGCGGGACTCACTCGGCTGGTTCGACCCCCAGTCGCTTGCAGGATTCACCTGGCAGTTCGGGATCGGTGCGCAGACCTGCGGTGGTCTGACGCGATGCACTACTTGTTAACGAATGCGATTTGTAGCAAATTTATACCGAAGGGTTGAGCCCGGCAAGTAGGACACCTAATCAACGCCTGTTACGGCCATCACACTTCTGTTCGTGGGGCGGTGAGGTTTGTGTCTCGGTGCCGACGGACGACAGGCGTGCGAGGTGGCGTGACGTGGCCTGTCAGCTGTGTGCGAACTATGAAAATTAGCCACATGCACGTCTCAGCTGGTTTGACTAGCGAAAATGAATCGGCGTAGACATTGCCAGATCAGACTGCTAGCGTTCGCTTTGCTGTTGCGATTTGGGGAGATCGCATTCATCAGGTTTACCTGAAACGGGGTCTGACGTGTCGACACGGCTGCGCGAGCTATTGGCTGTTGCGCGGCTGGCTCGTGTCTGGTGGTCGGAACCGATCGACTATGACGCGCAAATCGGTTATTTCGCCCAGCGCGGTCTGCTCGGTGGAATCCAACTGCTCGTCGGGGGCTGCGCGGCGCTACTCGCCGCGATCTCGATCGTCATCCAGTTTTCGCCCGCGGGTCCGTCCAGCGAGTTGTCCCGTGGGGTTTCCTCGATCTTTGCGGTTTCCGCACTCGCCTGGGCACTGTTGTGGTGGTTCGGGCCGTGGCCGTCGCGGGCAACGTCGATCGCCTTCATCGTCTATGCCGACATCGGCATCAGCGTCGTCGCACTCCTTGACGCCAATCGACTGGCCGGGTTCTTCGGCCTGAACGCCCTTCTTCTCATCTCCGTCTACACGAAGTTCTTCGAAGGGCCCAAGGTTCTGGCGCTCCACACAGTGTGGGTGCTGCTCGTGACCGCGGTATTCGCAGCCGATATCGCGTGGGGCCCCGATGGCGACCCCTATCTGGCGCTCGCGAAAACGCTGGCCGCCATCGCAACATTCGTCGTGCTGCCTGCGGTCGTGCAATTTGGAATCTGGGTGCTGCGGAACGACGCACACGACTCGGTGACCGATCAGCTGACCGGTCTACTCAACCGCCGGGGTCTGAATCTGAGGATCGAGAGCTTCCTGGCCGACCGTGCGCACCGATCGATTCCCGGTGCCTGCGTCACGGTGCTGGTCATCGACCTGGACAGGTTCAAGAACATCAACGACACCTATGGACATGCCGTGGGCGATGCCGTCTTGATGCGCAGCGCGGAACGGATACGTGGTGTCGTACGAAGCAGTGCACTCGTCGCCAGGGTGGGCGGAGAAGAATTTGTGGTCGTCGATGTCACATCGCCACAGCAGGTACTCCGCATCAGTGAGCGGATCCGGTCGGCTATTGCCGCGCCGGCCGACATGGCACCAGTCACCGCCAGTATCGGTGTCGCCTCCGTCGCCTTGCCGGACTTTTCCGGCGGCGACGACGATCCCCAATCGGTATTGGACGCCACTATCGAGTGCGCCGACCACGCGATGTTCTCGGCCAAGCGAGGCGGCGGCAACGCGGCAGTGCGCCTGACGTTCGCTGTCGGCAACGACATCGTCTGTCGGTGCGACGGCACGTCGACGTCATGCGACGATCCCTCTGCGTCGAAGCTTCGCTGACGAACCAACTCATGCTACCGACATCCGCGATGGGATTGTCGCCTCCAAAAATTTGCTGAATCCGCGGTAGGGTATGCCCGGATTTTCGCAGTCGAGGCTGGCTACTGGCCCTCGGTTTGCCGACGTCAACAGAAATAGCGTGATAGCACCCGGTTTCTGCCGATGGTGACATGAGCTGCTGCCGACCCGACAAGTTTCCGCGGGTTATTCACGCTAATCCCATATTTGTCGCTACGATTGCACGAAACCAGCGGACTGGAGGCACCTGTGGTGCGGCACGCTCTGATTGCGAGCGCGACCAGCGGCGTCGCGGGCGCGGTCGTTGTCGACGCCGTGATGGCCGCTCTGGCGTTGTTTGCCGTGGCGTGTGCGATCGCTGCCGCAGTGGGATCGCACGGCCGACACCGTACGGCGTGGCTCAGCCTGACTGTCGGCTTGTGCGGCTGGGCGGTCGCCCAGACGACATGGACGCTCGCCGAACTCCGTCTCGGGGCCACGCCGGCGGTGGTCCCCGTCGCCGTCGACCTGGTCGGATTGCTGTATCCGGTCGGGGCATGTGTCGGGCTCGTCCTCCTGGCATCCGGCGCCTCGCCGTGGACCAGGGCCCGGTTGATTCTCGACGGGGCGATCATCGGTCTTTCGGTATTCGCATTGGCTTGGGTTGTGGTGCTCAAAGACGGCACTCCGTTGGGCGCCGAACACCGCTGGCAGTCTTGGTTCGCCATGGCCTTCCCCATTGCCGATCTGGTGTTGGTCGCCGTCGCAGTTGCTGTGTTGACCGCTGCTGATCGCCGATATCGCGTAGTACTTCTGCTGTTGACGATCGGCAACGTTCTGGGCGCGGTTTCCAACATCGCAGTCCTGTTCATCGACAGGTGGGGGAGCGGCGCGGAGCACCGACTGATCGATCTCGGCTGGAGTGCGGCGCTGATTTGCCTGGCGTTTGCCGCGTTGGTAAGTCGGCAACAGCGAAAGCTGTTGTCCGCGGGTGATGTTGACGCCGTAGGCGCGCCTCGATGGTCTGCCGCCATTCCGGTGGTGCCATTGGCGATCGCCACCGCGATGTGCTGCACCGAATTGCTCCATGTGTCGGCTGCGTGCTGCGTCCCCATGGCGATCACTGCCCTCGTGCTTGTCGCGACCACCGTGGTGCGACAGATGGTGACGTTCAACGAGAACCAGCGGCTACGGGCCGCGGCGAGAGAACTACTCGAGCAGGACCGGGTCACCGGTCTCGGCAACGCTGTCTCGTTGCGCGACCGGCTGTCGCGCCTACTGTCCCGAAGAGACGCCGAAAGCGTTTCGGTGGTGCGTCTCGATATGGACGAGTTGGCGTTGGTGACGGCGGCTTACGGTCGCGGAGCCGGAGACGAGCTGCTGAACTTGGCCGCCTGCCGCATCAAATCGAGTGTCAGCCCCAACGATGTCGTCGCGCGGCTCGACAGTGGGCAATTCGCGGTGCTCATGGACTGCGGTTTCGAGCACGGCCGCGCTGTGGCAGACCATCTGGTCCAGGCATTCTCGGATCCGTTCATCATCGACGGGCGCGACCTGCTGATCCGGCCGAGCGTCGGGCTGGCGGTGGCGCCAGACGGTGAAACCGAACTCAATGCTGACGATCTACTCGCGCGCGCGGCGGCGGCCGTCCAGCTCGCAAAGAACTCTCACCTGCGCAGTGCGTACATCCACGACATGGAAAGCGACATCGACGACACCGTGACGACGTCGCGCACCGCGGCGCTGGGGGCGCGGCCGACCGAGACCGTCCGACTACTCGGCCAGCTACGCCAGGCGATCGACAGCGAAACGCTCTGCCTGTATTACCAACCCAAGTTCGAGCTGATCTCGGGCGCAATGATCGGTGTGGAAGCCCTGTTGCGTTGGCCGCACGCTGAACTCGGCTTGCTGGCTCCCGACCGCTTCCTGCCTTTGGTGCGGTCGCACGGCCTGACCACATTGGTGAACGATCTGGTGATCGAGCGGGCACTCGACGACGTTGCCCGCTGGCGCGGTGAGGGATTGGCTGTTCCCGTGGCAGTCAACGTATTCGCCAATTGCCTCACCGACATCGCCCTACCCCGGCGGATCGCCAGGGCACTGGACGAACGCCGAATCTCCGCGGCCGACTTGACGTTGGAAATCACCGAGGACTTCATGCTGAGCAAACTGGGGCGCGTTCAGTACGTCTTGAACGGCTTGCGCCACACCGGAGTACGCATCGCAATCGATGATTTCGGCAGTGGCTATTCGACATTGAGTTACCTGCGCGACCTTCCGGTTGACGAAGTGAAGTTGGACCGGCAGTTCGTCGCGTCTGTCCTCAAGGACGAACGCGCCGCCGAGATCGTCCGCTCCATCATTTCGCTGGCTCATCATCTCGGTGCCCGGGTGGTCGCCGAGGGCGTGGAAGACGGCGAAACTGCCGCTCGGCTGAAGCAATTCGAATGCGACGCCGTCCAGGGCTATCTGTACAGCACACCCATCGCCGCCGACCGCGTACCCGCGTGGCTTCGTGAACAGCCGGGCTTTCCGAGTATGCCGCGACCCGTCGTCGCGAGCATCTAGTCGGTGAGCCCGATGGCGTCGAGTATCCGCTGGGCGGAGACCTCCCAGGAATAGCGGCCGGCGTTACGGAGGCCCCGTTCTCGCAAGGAGTTCGCCAGACCCGCTTCGGATTCCAGCCGGTCCAGTTGGGCGAGCAGACCAGGCATGTCATCGGGGTCGAAGTAGAGGGCGGCGTCGCCTGCGATCTCGGGCAGCGATGCCGCGTTCGACGTGATCACCGGACAGCCGAGCGTCTGGGCCTCCAGCGGCGGGAGGCCGAAACCCTCGTAGCGGGACGGGAAGATCAGACCACGCGCGTTGCGGTACAACCACGCCAGTTCCGCATCTGAAAGACGGCCGGCGACAATGGCTTTCGATGAGAGCGCGGCTGCTTGACTGAACACCTGGTCATTGCCGGACGCGCCGACCACGACGACGGTGCGTCCGGATTCAGAGACGGCCTGCACCGGTGCCGGCAGATTCTTGTGGACCGCAAGAGTGCCCACCATGAGATAGAACGGTTCGTCCGGAGCCAAGTCCGGTCGGCGGGGTTCCACCGTTGTCAGGGCATCTGCGGCACAGCCGGCGACCACGAACTTCTCCGAACGTATGCCGAGTACGTCGTCGAGCTCCTTGGCGCTGAAGTGGGAAACGGTGATCAGATGGCGCGCCCACCGTCCGAGGAACGAGTACGAGACGCGATAGAAGGCGACGAAGGCCCTGCGGAACGTCTCCGGGAACCGGAAGGGCGTCGCGTCGTGCATGGTGACGACTTGCCGGCGCTTTGCCAATGGAGCCGGTCCGGCGAAATTGAGCAGCAGGTTCCCGAGTGTTGCGGCGGGTAGATAGATCTGCTCGAAAACCACGCCGGTGGTGCGAGACTGCCGAACCTCGACCCGCGGGGTACGCAGCCAAGCGGGGATGTCGGCGTTGGCCGGCACATGGACGACCAGATCAGCGACATCGTTGTCGATGACTGCGCGGACGATCTCCGTCGCGTAGCGTTGCGTGCCGGTCAGCTTCTGCGCCAACCACTTTCCGTTGACGTGAATCTGCCGCATCAGTGGCGTCCCGTCAGCGGCTCGTACAGGGCGCGAAGTGCAGCCTGCTGTTGGGTGTCGCAATTGCCGGCCAATGCCGTCGCAGTCTGCTGCCGCAGCGCCGCCAAACCTCCGTCCCGACGGAGCGCCGTGATCGCGGTGACCAGATCCTCGGGGCGATCGAGCATCACCGGTAAGTCCACGCCGTGCAGATAGGCACGGCGACGTGCGACGACGGGCAACCCCATGCCTGCAGCCTCCATGATGGAAATCGGAAATCCTTCCCACGACGCCGTGTGCAGGTAGAGATCGCACCCAGCCATCACATCGAGGGCCTCACTACGAGGTAGCCAACCCGTCACGTCGACTCCGTGTGACCGGAGCACATCGACGTCCTCATCGCTGCCGCCACCGATCCAGGTGGCCTCCAGGCCGCCGTGCACCTGGGCTGCGGCACGGAACGCCTCGGCGAAGAACCGTGGATCCTTTTGTGGGCCGAGGCGTCCGTTGCCCACGATCCGCAACGTGGGATCGGTCGCGGAACGTCCGGTTTGCGGTAACCCGGGCGGTTGTACGTTCGGTACCGTCACCACGCGCGGCGAGCTCAACGGCCATCTGGAGAGCTCGGCCTCACGCGGTGAGCATGCGGCGTAGGCGGAAGTGTTGAACGACAACAACCATTCGAGCAAGCGAAATCCCTGCCGCACCGCCCAGGACACGTCGAGCCGTTCGAACGAGTAGCAGTGCGGCGTGTAGACCAGTGGGCGCCCGTTGGTTCTGCGCACCGCGGCGCGCACGTACGCGCCGGCCATGCTCGAGTGCGCGTGCACGATGCAGCTGGCGTGGGCGTCGCGCAGGAATCGCCGAAGGAATCGGATACGCGCGACGGTGCCCGCCGGCAGCTCCGTCTTCGTCGTGAAGTACGTCAACTCGTCGATGTCGAGCCGCGCCTCGTCGCGAAACGAGAAGACAAGGTGATGCTGGGCCTCGGGGTAGTTGCGGACAAAATCCCCAATCGCTGACGCGGTACCGCTGGCAAATGATTCCGCGACGTGGATGATCGACGGACGCCGGCTGGCCACGATGCCCAACGAGGAGTTGGGGTCAGCCACTTTTGCGCCTCCGAACGTGAATTTAGCAAAGTCTAGAGCGATTGCTCTATTTTGCTTACGGTAACCGCTCTCGGTGCGATGGTCCAGTTGAATCCGGCGTGCGGCGTGGCGGTTTCCGGTGATAAAGCCCATATTCACGCCGATTTGCCGCACCTCGTCGCGAACTCTCTGAAACAACCATGGAGCCTTCGGGTTGCCGTCCGGTTGTGCTCGATGTTTGATATGGCACATTCAGCGAACTTCTGAGGCTCGTGAGTGTGTATCGTGGAGCGCGGCGGCGTCCGGTTGTCTGCGGACTTTGTCGCCAGTCGACTACACGGCACTTTGCATCACAGAGGGGGCTCTGGTTCGTGGACGAGGAAGCTGCTCATACGCAGCCGACATGGTTCGGCCCCGAAACGGCACCCCTGTACGGAGTCGTCCACGTTCCGGCAGGACGACGTGCGCGCGGCGGCATCGTGATCTGCCCACCATTGGGCAAGGAGCACGTCGACACCTACCGCGGACTCAGACTGCTGGCTCAAGAGTTGTGCGCGCGAGGGTTCATGGTGCTGCGGTTCGACTATCGCGCCACGGGTGACTCCGCCGGGGCGCTCGGGGCGGACTCGGCGCTGAGCGACTATCAGGACAGTATTCGTACCGCGGCGCAGTATCTGCGCACCGCCGGCGTGACGCGGATCGGCGTGATCGGGCTCCGGATGGGCGCCATGCTCGCTGCCACCGTCGTATCCGATCTCGACGGGTTGGCCGCATTGGTCCTGTGGGACCCCGTTCTCGACGGTCGCCGATATCTTCGCGAGCAGCGGACGCTGTACAAGATGACGGTCGGTGCCGACCTCGTCGACGTCGAACGCGAGTCGATTCTGGGTACGACGTTCTCGCCGGAATGCGCACAACGCCTCAAAGGTATCCAGATGCCGGACTCGCTGAGCGCTGCCGTTCCGACGCTCATCGTCGCCAGGCCCGAGCGCGTAGAGGAACCGAAGATCAAGGCGCTGATGGCGAATGGCAACTGTGAGCTGGCGGCGGTCGTCGGCCAGCCCGAGTATGTCGAGCCGGTGACGTTCGTGGTGCAGATCCCGGTGGCAACGCTGACTCTGATCGCAGAATGGCTCCATCAGGCCATGGGCACCGGCGCCGAGGTGGTGTCGCCGGTCATCGCCCGCCGCGCACAGGTAGCCAAGCTGCCGGATGGACGCGCGATCGTCGAAACGCTGGACGAGCTGGGGCCCAATCGGTTGTTCGCCATCAGGACAGCGCTGGCCGATGCGCCACCGGACACACCGACGTTGCTCATCCACAACACCGCATGTGAACATCGCGTCGGCTCGGGGCGGGTATGGACCGACACCGCACGTGAACTTGCCGCACACGGCCTGGCCGCGGTGCGCTACGACCGCCGCGGTACCGGTGACACCGGTTGGGCCACAGCCGAATTCGCGACGATCTATTCGCCGGAATCCAACGCCGATGTGCATGATGCGATGGTGGCGACCGGACTACCCGCAGAGCGCCTGATGATGACGGGGATCTGCTCCGGTGCGTGGAACTCGGCGATCGGTGCGATCAGGTACGGCGCCCGCGCGGTGGTGCTGGTCAATGCGATCCTCTTCAGCGTGCGCCACAAGGCCATCGGACCCGAGAAGCTGATCGGCATGACGCCACCGAATCCTGGCGTGGAGCCCGCCCCGGAGCCTCGCACGTTGGAAGCCCGTCTCAAGAGACTGGTCAGGCGGTGGTTGCCGTATCGACTCTGGCTGTTGATGGGCCGAGTCGGCTTGACCGAAGTGCCAGAAGTCCTACTGACGGCTTTGGGGCGTCAGGGCATCGTCGTCGACATGGTGATGTCGCCGGAGGACCAGGCGTGGTTCGACAAACAACGCGGGTCGCAAGGGATTGCACGGCTCGAGCGTCGTGGCTGGGCGCCGACGATCACGCGCGCGCCGAGCGGCGATCACCCGCTACTGCAGCGGGACATACAAAATGTCGCGAGTGCGCGGATTTTGGCTGTCGCGCAGCGCGAGTTTGCTGAACTCCTGCCAGAATCGGTTGGTGGCGATGCTCGACCTGCCGCGTTGCATCGCAACGCTGATCCTCCCGCGCCCTGCTGTGAGCGACGGTGACCATCGGAATGAGAAGTAGGCGGCGTGACGCGATTGAGCGTGTGGAACCTGGCGGCCAAGTGACGGCCACGGGCAGTAGTGGGCCTGGCGCGTCCGCGCACGCTGATGCAGACAAGCTCCGGCGGAACGAACAGCACGCGGCCGCCGGACGAAACACCGTCGCGTTGCTGTTGAGCCGCCTCGCGATCGCCCTGATGGGATGGTCGGGAACCGTCCTGATCGCCCGGCTGCTGTCGCCGACGGACTGGGGCGTGTTCTCGTTCGTCTTCGGACTTCTCGGGATGATGTCGATCGTCACCGATCTCGGCGTGGGCCGGGTGGTGCTCGGCAGACTGCTGGAAGCAGATGACGAAGACGCTGACGTGTTCGCCAGTTCGTTTGTCGGGCTGCGAGCGGCGTTGGGGCTACTCGGATACGGCATCGCCGTCGGGTACGTCGTCGCGATGGGTTATTCGGGCGAGGTGATCCGAGCGACCGCCCTGGCAGGCCTCGTCGTCGTCATCGCCACACCCAGCCATGCGCTGTCCGTGCTCTACCAGAGCCGGCTGAAGATGGTGACCGTCGCGGCGGCGGAAGCGTTCGCCCAATTGGTCCAATTGGTGCTCACCATCCTCATCGCGACAACCCACCCCGGCTTGATGATCTTCATCCTGCCTGCGATCGCGAATGAAATCGTCTCCGGCACATGGAAATTGATCGGAGTCCGGCGCGGCCGCGTGGGACCTCGGATCACCAGACAACCGCGTCTCAAGCTGTGGCGCGAGATGCTGGTGGAAGCCATTCCGCTCAGCATCGGGCTGGCCATGATGACGCTGCTTTCCAAGATCGACATTCTGATGCTCGGCAAGCTGGATCAATTCGACTCGGTGGGTTTGTACAGCGTGGCCTACAAGTTCGCCGATGTGCTGTCGTACGCGGTTCTGGCGATCGTGACGCCGGTGGCAACCCTGTTGGTCGCGGCGTGGCCGTTGATGACCGACGAATTCCGTAGCCGAGTGCGGTCTTCGGCGGTGCTGATCGGGCTGCTGACCTGCCTTGCGGTCGCCGGTATGTGGGCATCCGGAGACGAGGTGGTGTCGCTGCTGTACGGCGAGCGGTTCGGCGTATGCGCCGACGCCGTCCGCATGCTGTTGGTCGGGGCCGTGTTCGCGGCGCTGTCGCACCTCATCCTCGTTGCTCTCGTGTCGGCCGCGCGACAGCGGGCCTATCCGTGGGTGGCAGGCGGTGCACTGGTGCTCAACGTCGTGCTGAATGTGTATCTGATCCCGCGGTTCTCGTACAACGGTTCGGCCGGAGCCACGGTCGTGACCGAGATCGTCATGTTCGTCGCGATGTGGGTACTGGCGGCCCGGACCATTCCGATCGACCGACTGATGCCGGTCGCCAAATTGCTGCTGATCGTCGCGCTGACGGTCGGGGTGTGCGCACTCACCGACGTCCTGCAGGGGTACGTGTCGTGGGTGGCCGTCGCGGCGTGCGCGGTCGCGCTGTTCGTCGGTGGTGCGTTCGCGCTGAGACTGATCGACCTCCAGCTGTTGTCGCGGCTGCGGCGTGCGCGAGCGGTGTGACCATGGCATCTATCGTCTTCGTCAACCGGGCCGGGCGGGTCTCCGGCGCGGAAGTCGTTCTGCTGCGGTTGATTCAAGCCGCCCGCGAACGCGGCGATCACGTCCGCGTGATCAGCCCGGTGGGCGTCCTCGCCGACCGGCTACCCGATGACGTCGCGCACATCGAGATCGACGAACTCGACCTGGGCGGCGCCTCGGGGGTGGCCCGGATGATGGCGCTGGGCACCTTGGCGCGCCGCTGGATCCGCGCGGCGGCAGTGATCCGCCGCGCCGTCGATGCAGACGACGTGGTCATTGTGAACTCTCTACTGGCGCTGCCGGCCGCGCGCTTCGCCAGGCTGCGGCAAGGAGTGTCATGGCTCGTCCACGACACCATCGACGAAGCCAAGCAGCGCGCCATGGTCCGGATCGGCCGGCCTGCCATCCGCCGTGCCGTGGCGGTGTCGCCACCGACGGCTGCGCCCGTGCAACAGCTCGGGTTTGACGTATCGGTCTCCCCGTTGGGCGTCGACATCCCGGGCGTACTTGCACAGCGCCGGGCTCGTCCGCAACCGGTGGTCGGCATCATGGGCGTCATCACGCCGTGGAAAGGTCACCAGGTGCTGCTCCAGGCGCTGACCAAGGTTCCCGGGGTGCAGTGTGAGGTGGCGGGCAGCGCATTCCACGCCGACGCTGACTACCTTGCTGAGCTGCAACGATTTTCGGACGCGCAATTGGACGGCCGGGTGCGCTTCCTCGGTCATGTCGATCCGGTCGCGACGATGCTCAACTGGGACATCTTGGTCAACGCCAGTACCTCGCCCGAAGCCGGCCCGATCGTGGCGCTCGAGGCGATGAGCGTCGGCGTGCCCGTGATTGCCACCGACCATGGCGGTAGCAGTTGGCTGTTGCGCGATGGCGCCGGCGTGCTGGTCCCCGTGGGCGATGCCGAAGCGCTGGGCACGGCGATCATCGACGTGCTCGAAAATCGTTCCGGCGTAGCCGAAATGGTCGAGGTAGCCTACGAGCGGGTCTGTGCCGACCACGACGCGAGACGGGCGTTTCCTGCGATGCTCGAGGCGCTGTTGCCCGACGGGCTCCGCGCGGTCAGGCGATGATCGTCGTGCCACCCATGGTGATGCCGCTCGCGCTGTAGCTCCCGCTGGGCGTGTTGGTGTAGAAGATCGGCAGCGTGGTCTTGTCGAAGCTGATGCTCTTGAAGATGATGCCGTTCATGCTCGACCCGGTCTCCTGGATCAGGCCGATCTCCCGCTGCGCCGTGAGCGGTGTTCCGGTCACCGAAATGTTCTCGATGGTCACGCCGGTCACCGGCTGGGCCGCATTGCCGGCGTAGACGAGGATGGCCCCGTGCACCACGGCTGAGTTGTAATTCGCGCCAGTCACGGTGCCGCCGTTGACGACTACGTTGGACACACCCATCGTGTCGTAGCTGGGTTCAGAAGCGATGTAGATCCCGGCGCCGTTGGTGTTCGAGACCTTGATGTTGTTGTACGTGATGTTCTGTCCGCCCACCACGGTCACACCGCGACCCCAGGTCGTTCCGTTGACGATCGGGTTGTTGATCGTGATGTTGGAGCAGATGGTTCCGTCATGGATGTAGGACACCACTGACACTCCGTCGTCGCCGGTGTTGTTCGTGACCGGGTTGTTGACGACGCCGTCGTGAGCGCCGCCCGTCATCGAAATTCCGTCCGCGCGTGAATTGTTCACCGTAATGTCGGTCAGGTTGAACCAGCCGGCGCCCAGGACGTATACCCCGGCACCGGCGGCGCCGTTGATTGTGACGTTGCTGACCGAGGCGTAATTGCCTTCGATCACGAGCTTGTGCTGTTCATCGGCGTAGTAGCGGGGGCCGGTCAGGTTGGCGCCGAGCGTCAGATTGCTCATGGTGACGTGGTCGGAGAGAATCTCGACCGCCGACGTCGCGTCGTTCGTGGCCTGGAGCGTCGCGCCATTGCCGTTGATGGTCAGCCCAGAGACGGTGATCTGCAGAACGCCCGAGTGGTAGAAGGTCTTTGGGGCCAGCGTCAGTGTCGAACCCGGCTTGAGATTGCTGAATACGTCCTGGAGTACAGCGGTGCTGTCACCCGTGATCGGCGTCGCCAGAACCGGCACGGTGACGGTCTCGGACACTTTGGACGAGCCACTGCTGGCGAGGACGGTGAAGCTGGAGGTGTTCGCGTTCGCCGACACGGCGGAAAGGTCCCGTGCCAGCTGAGTCGGCGTATAGGTGAAGGTGCCGTCTGCGTTCACCGTGACCGTCCCGTAGGTCGGCGCTGAGGACACGGTGTACGTGACCGTGCCGGTGCCGCGGTTGGTCACATTGAGCGATCCGGAGACGGCGCCCGTCGTGGAATCCGGCGTACCCACGGTCGGCGTGCCCGCGACGAGTGAGCTGCGGGTCGTCTTGATGGCGGTGACCGGTTTGAGCAGGGTGGTGAGCGACGTCGTGCTCGTGTCCGTTGCGGCTGTTGGTGTGGGCTGAGGGGCAGCGGTGGTTTGGCTCGTGTTGGCGACCGGTTGGCTCGATGTCGTCGGGGATTGTGCTGTGGGCACCGTGCTCTGCGGCTGGCTGGACGCGCGTCGCGTCCACGCGGCGATGGCCCACGCGATCGGCGTACCGATGGGCGCGGAAGGCGCCGCTCCGTTGGACAACGGACCAGTAGGCGTGGTCACGGTTGCGGCAGCGGGCAACTGCGCTGCGGGAGTGCTGATGGCGGTTGAAATCAATTCCACCTGTACTGATTTCGGGGTGGCGGCCGCTGCGCGTGGTGCCGCCGAGGCTGGTCGCAATGACACGGTCTTGGGTGGCGTCACCACCGCGGCGGGATTCTGCTGCGGCACCCGCGGGATAGCGACCGAGGCGACTGCCTGCGCGGAGCGCGCTTTCCGCGGCTCGGGCGTCTTCCCTTGGGCGCGAGATGTTTTGGCACGATGCGGCTGACCACTTTCCGCCTTCGGCGAGGTGGGTTTCGGGTCGCTTTGATGCGGAGCGGTCGACGTGACCTCTGGCGCTGCCGCCGCCGTGCCCATGCCGGCGATAGCGGTACCTATGCCCAATGCAACCGCCAATGCGCCGACCCGCCCAACGCACATGGTGATGTCCATTTGCCCGACCTCTCGACGCTTTATCGGGCCGCCAAGCTATGCGGCCGTCATTTGTCGCAACGATGATGACGAGGGTTGAGCGCAATGTGTGGCATTTCGGAAATTCATCTCAGAAGTCGCCGCTACGGCAAAATCATTCGTACTTCGCCAGAATTAGAGAATGGTGGCGCAAAATGCGTCAAATCGGCTGTATATTGCCGTTCAATACCTTTTGAATCTTTTTGCCAAATCGTTAGTTCGCGGCTGGTTTTCAAAGCTTCGGAGAGTAACAGCTGTTACCGGAGGGCCGGCTGCAGCGCGTCGGAAATGAGGTTTGCTGCAGATGGCTGCGGCGACGTCTGCTGGGGCTGCCCGCCCTAGATCGAGGACACGTCGATGTGCTTGCCGTCGTTGGTCCAGTTGGCCACGGTGTAGCTGCCGGCCGGCACATTGCTGTAGAACGGCGCCACAGTCGTTGCGGTGAGGCGGATATCTGACAGGTTGATGTCGTGTATCGCGCGATCTCCGCCGTTCGTTTCATCGACAATGGCCACGTTGCGGTTCACGGTGGTGCTCGTCGCGGTGACCGCCACATTCGAGACGGTGACGTCGTGCACGAATCGGCCCTGATTCCCCGAGTACACGAGAATGGCGCCCTGCTCGATGTCCTTGTCCCAATTGGCGCCGGTGACCGTGCCATCGGTTATCGCAACCTGTTCGACGGACCGGGTGAAGAACGGGTTGCCCTCGTTGGCGACGTACAAGCCGGCGGAACTGGTACGTGCGACTGAAAACTGCCTGATGTCAACGTTGTTGGCGCCGACCACCGTGATGCCACGTCCCCATCGGGTACTCCCGACAGTGATGTTCTTCTCGGTGATGTCATGGCAGGGCGCCGGGTCGTGGTCATAGGACACGACCGCAACACCGTCATCGCCGGTTTGATCGGTCGTGATGTTCTCGACCTGACCGAAGGCCGAGCCGCCCGTCATGTGCAGGCCGTCGGCGCGGGTACCGGTGATCGTGATATCACGGGCGACGAAATGCGTTGCGCCGCTGAAGTAGACGCCGGCACCTGCCGAGCCGGTCACCCTGACATTGCTGATGGTGGCCCGCTGCCCTTTGACGACGAGTTTGTGCTGCTGTTCGCCCATCCAGCGCTTGCCGTCGGACGGCGCCGCAAACGTCACATCGGTGATGGTGATGCCGTCACCGAGGATGTCGACAGCGGACGTCTCGTCGTTGGTCGCAGTCAACGTGGCGCCGTTGCCGTTGATCGTGACGTTGGGTGTCCGAACGGTGAGGATGCCACGGTGGTGGTAGGCCCGTGGCTCGAGCGTCAGCGTCGCGCCCGGTGCGAGCGCGTCGAACTGCGCCTGAAGCGAGGCGGTGTCGTCCCTGGGTGCGCCGTCGTCTGCGGCAGACAGGGGTTTGCAGGCGGCGACCATCAGCACCACGGCTCCCAGCGCCGCGAACATTGACCGACCTCGCATGGAGCATCCCCTCTCAGACGACTGCGGCTAATGCTGATTCAGTAGTTCGGGCTGCTTCGGCCAGATGGTCTGGCGCCGGCGAGCCTTGCGCTCGGTGACGAGAACTCCCACGACCACTGCGGCGAGGCCGACCCACGCGTACGTCACGCGGCCTTGGACCCAGTACATGTACCGCGGCCACTCGACGAGTCCCGTGAAGAACATCGGATACACCAGGAGGCCGACCAGGCTTCCCCTGCAGAAATGGCGGTACAGCAACCCGGCGACCAAGCCGAGCCCGAAGAAGAACACGAGGCCGCCGATCGGGCCGTAATCGACGAATGGAGCTTCATACCCACTGGGGTTGTTGAACTCCGGGTTCGCATACTGCTCGAGGACCCGGTAGTAGGGAGAATCCGGATCAAATGTCTTGGGGTACGGCCGATCGTGACCACCGAGACGCTCGTAGAGCCGAAGCTGATAGATACCCTGAACCGACCAGAACGACTCGAGGGTGTCATAGGGGAGCCGGCCCGGCCAGCTCATGTGATCAACGATGACCGCGCCGTTGTTGATGGCTGTCGCGTAGTAGCCCGCAAGGCGATTCATCACAAACGTGGGGAACGAATCTTCGCCATGCATCCGGTAGAACATCCACGACCGGAAGTACTCGAAGAAGGCGAATGTGACGATCACCAGAGCGATACCGGCGACGGGGATGGCCCGGGCGATCGTGCGCCGCGTCCGGTCGCGGGTGGATAGCCAGCCGGCACCGACGACCACCACCGGGACGACCAGTTCGAGGATCGCGAGGCGCTCCGAGTAGATGTACGAGCGTGGTACCGACAACGCCAGGACAACGAGGAGCTTTATCAGCTCGGCGCGAGTGTACTTGTGCGCCAGCAGGATTGCGGAGACAACGACCGCGGCGATGCCGATCTGGGTGAGGGCGGTGACTCCGGGGATGTTGCCGATGGCAGTTTTGGCCGGAGCATCCCAGGGGTGGTCGGATCCGCCGAACAGTTCGGCCAGACTGAGTCCACTCTTGACGATCAGAACCGCAAACCCGACGTAACCGACGATGGTCAGGGTTGTCAGTATCGTGCTCGCGCGTTCGAGGGCAGCGCGGCGCCGTGCAGACAGTGCCGGCCATGCCGCGGCCAGATCGTCTCGGGCGGGCATCGCCGCGATTACGATCATCGCGCCGAAGGCAAAGGCGAGCACGCCGCATTCGAACAGCCACAGCATGCTGTCCGTCACGACTTTCGGTTCCTGCCAATACGTCCGGAACTGCTGATCGTCGACCGATGCGGTCAGCAGGATCGCGCTCGAACCGACGGCAAGAGACACCACGGCCGGCGACAGCCATCCAAGCCGGAGTTCGCCCCCTCTGGTCGACCCGGTTTCGGCACGGAGTTTCGTCGCCATCAGCATGTGGCGGTCACCGCGTTGCATGTCGGCTGCAGCGGGCTGTCACGCGCGGGTCGCCACGACGGAGACGGGAACGTTGCGGTGCGCGACGGAGCGGGCCGCGATGTCGACGTCGCCAGCGGTGTCGAACCCGACACGAACGGCGACGACGATCTGGTCGGCGGTGTCGGCCGCCTCGACCGCGACCGGCGAACTCCAGGTACCGCCGTCGAGGATCGTCGTCTCGGCGCGGCGGGTGCCGTCGCCGTCGGCAATATCCTCGCTGACGGCCTCGCCGTGCTCGGCTGCGGCAAAAGCGATGTGCCGCGCCACGGTCGCGGAGCCCGAATCCGCGGACGCCCCCACCACGAGGATGGTGCCGGTGCATGGGCGGGGGAGCTGCGCATAGATCGTCCGTGCCGCTACCTCATCGACCTGCCGGCGCGCGAGCCGAATTACCGGCCTGAGTGCGAGTTTGCCCTCGCCGTCCAGCTGGGCGACCGAAGTGACGGTGCCGGAACGCGTGCGCCACACCATGCCCCCGGCAAGCGCCACGATGCCACCGAGGAGCCCACCACCGATGGGGCCCAACGCCGGCGAGCTGAGCAGTCCGGTCGCTTCGGCGATGCGGGTTGGCTCGACCGTTTGCACACCCGGCGTCCGAAGCAGCTCGACCTGAAGTGACGTGCGCCGGAAATACAGCTGGACGAGCTCGTCGGTCGGGCGGGTCGCGACCGGTTCGCTGGTCCGCTGAGCCTCTTCGAGTTTGGGGATGACAGCGTTGACGGCGTCGAGACTGGCCTGATACCGCTGCTGGTTCTGATCAAACACGTGACCGGTGAAGACAGTGACGGCCGCGTCGACGGTCCGTCGTGCTTCGTCTGCATTGCCGGCGGTGGCCGAGAGCGTGACCAGGTTCGACTTGCCCGCCTGCGATGCAGAAACCTTGGGCTTGTTGTTCTGTCCGAGTTTCTTGGCGACAGAATCCAGATAGCTGGGAGACGACAAGTAAGCCAATTCGCCCGACATGTAATCGGGCATCGTGTTCAGCAGCGGCTGCGTGCCGAGCATTATCTGATTCGCCTCGATCGGCTCATCGACCCGAATCGTGGTGCTGGCGGTCACGTCTTTGCCCGGAGCCAAGGCGACTGCGCCGATCAACGCGCCCAGCACCATGCCTACCAGCGTGATCGGCCACAGCGGCGTAATCCACTTCGAAATCGCAGTCCTACGTCGCTGACCCACGTCGGCTCCCTCCAAAGCTATTCGTGTGGCCTCGACAGTAATGAAGGCCGGGCCAGATGGCAAATTCACACATCTGTTTGCTGACATCGCTATGCTCCAGTAACTGACCGGCTCGATCACGGCGGGTCAAGGGCTGTGATGTAGCGACAAAGCCGCTTTTATATGCGTATTTCGGAGAGAGGCCAACGATGTCGACGGGGCTTTTCGATCGCCTAACATAGCGTTGCTGAAATGCCCAACATGCGAATTCAGCAACGTAACTGAGTCAGCGTGGATCGGGTGTTGTGCTGGCGCACACCGCCACCACAACGGCAGCCGCGTGGCATTCAGCGTGTGTCAGCGACAGCGAGATCTGCTGCCAGTGCTGTGCGGCGGCCAGTTCTGCAGCCGAACCACTCAGCCGAAGGGTGACGAGCGGTTTTGCCGTCACCACCTCGATCTCGCGGGGCACGAATGGGGCATCTGGGCGGGAGAACGCCTTGATGGCCGCCTCTTTCGCGGCGAATCGGGCCGCAAGTCGCGACAACCGACTCGGTCCGGCACAAGCGGCCAACTCGTCGTCGGTGTAGATCTTTGCGAGAAACCGGACACCGAACTTCGACACGGAGTATTCGATCTCGGCGAGACTCACCACATCACAACCGACCCGGACATGGTGACCCGCCACCTGCACCTCAGGAGGAATCACACCGACCTCTGTACCGATATCGGCGCGCGCAGGTCGACCGATCCGACGGTGCCCGTCGGCGACTCGCCGTCGCCCTGCGGGGTCAAGAGAATCCGGCGCGGCAGCCGTGCAGCCAGGTGGAAATAGTTGTCGTCGACCCGCCAGCCGGGAATCGCGATCTCGATGTAGCGCAGTGCCACCTCGGACGCCAACTCGAGGACCCATACGCCTTCCGGCACCGGGGAGACCGTCGCAGTCAGCAACGAAGCGGGTTGCCTGCCTGCCGGATTCAGGACGAGCACCTCGTGCACGGTCGGCCCGCACTCGAAAGCGGCCCGAGCCTGCACGGCATCGGCCGTCGGTGGCCCGAATTGGTACGCCCGCGACAGATCGCGGAATCGCCCTGACAGCGCGGAATCGAGGAAAGTGGTCGACGAGGCAGCCGGCACCGTCAGCGGCCGTGTGACGTCCACCGCAATGCCGACGGAATTGGTTGCCGTCAAGGTCAATTCACCTCGCAACTCCGCTTCGGTGTCGTTGTAGACGTCGATTCTGATGCCGGCGAGGCCCTCATCCGAGAGCAACACCGTCACCGGAGCCCACGTCCTGGCTAGCACCGCCAGTGCCGGTTTCGCGCCGCCGTCGGAGTCGAGAAGGCCCCACCCGGCGCCGGCCACCATGTCCCGGCCGGATAATACGAGCGCGCCACCACAGCCTGAGTCGGCGCGCCGCCAGTAGGCGAAGCAGTCGCGCATCGCAGTGGCCACCGCAAGCCGACCGAGCTGCAGATAGCGCTCGGGGTCGGTGCGCCGGACCGCCAGCAGTCCTTCACCGAACACCTCATGCGCGTAGAAGTCACGGACGTCTTCGAAGTCCCAGGAGGAGCCGCGGTCGCGCGGGACTCCGGCCTTCCAGTCGGGGTGATGGCCGGCCACTGCGGCGGAGCCGAAATGGCGTTCGATGTAGTCGGATACCGGGGGATTGGCGAACGCCAGACTCTCGGCCGCGAATCGGATTCCCGCGCTCCGCACGTCGGTGATCGGGCGTAGGTATCCACCGACGCCGAACCAGTGGGCGATTCCGGTGTCCGGCCGGATCGCAAGATCGGCGCTTCCCGGGGGAGCTGAGGGTGATGCCCGCACGTAGTGCGCATCAGAGTGTTCCGCGACGGCGGCGCCCAGAACCGATTCCAGGACGTCCATCACCGACTCGTCGTGGCTGAGGCCGAGCATCTCCGGCTGTTGCAGAGTTTCGCTGCCACCGCTGACCACCGCCAGCGCTGGGTTGCCCGACACGCTTTGGAGGACAGAGATGAGTTCTTTGGCGATCAACTCGCTCTGTTCAGCCGGGGGATCGAACGTCGCCAACATCGCGTCCTGCCAGACCAGTAGGCCTGAGTCGGCGCAGGAGTGCCAGAACTCGGCCTGCTCGAAGAGCAGTCCGCCGACCACTCGTACCATCGTGGCCCCGGCTGCCGCGAATGTCGTTACCTGGTCGCGGATCTGAGCGGGGTCGGCGAATGCCCGGATGGGATCCGGAGGAGACCACGTCACGCCCCGGCAGAAGATCGGCGTGCCGTTCACACTGATCTGAAAACCATCCGCGGAGACCGACAGTGTGCGAAATCCGACCGGCCGATCGGCGACTTTCACCCCGTCGGCCTCGATGCGTACCCGGTACACGTGTTGTGGGCCATAGCCGTTGGGCCACCAGAGCAACGGACACTCAACGGCAATGTCGAACCGGAAGGTACCGTCAGGCGGTGCGATCGTCTCATCGGCAATCTGTTCGCCGGCCGGATCCACCACGGTGAGTCGGATTGAGCGCGCACCGCTGGTCCCCGCGACGCTGATGACGTTCCCGTCCACCTGAGTCACGAAATCAGTGCGGATCCGCGCCGCTACCGCAGTGACCGGACGCCAGATACCCACGGGTGCGGGAAGATTCCCGTATACGGGGGCGCGCCCGATGAGCGTGGTCCGAGCCCACCGCAAGCCCGGTGCGCCGACCAGCGTGGAGCGCCATCGTCCTCTCGGCCTTCGCGTCTTGAGCCAATGATTCAGGGACGCGAAGCGGATGACCACCTCGTGATCGCCGGCATCGCATTCGATGTGCAGCGGCAGAAACATCGATTCGCAGTCGGCCACCGCCGCGCCGTCGAGAAAGACGGTGGCGGGGAAGGTCAGTCCTTCGAACTCGATGCTGGTCGCGTGTGCCGCGGTCAACGTGGACCGGTACCACCAGTCGTAGTCATCGGGATTGTCGTCGTACGCGGTCCCCACAGTCGCCGGGATATCCAGGGTCTGTGCGGCGGCCCAGTCTCGACTGAGCTCATCTGGTCCCGCAACAGCGCCGGGATCTCGGCGCAACACCTGCCAACGTGTCAGCATCTGCTCAGCTGACCGCGTCGGCGATGGCATCGAGTGCGGTCTGCCAGTCGGTGGCCATGGCGGCAAGCGTGGACGACACATCGACCTTTCGTCCGCTCACCACGCGAGCCATCTTGAACTGCACCGCCTTCGCCGCGCCGGCGACGCTACGCAGTGGCGCGGCGGCGGCGGCCGCACCCGAGAACTCCGCATCGAGATACTCGGCCAGGTCGGCAAGCAATTCAGCCGACGCCCCGCACTGACGCAGCGAACCGAAGGCCCACAAGTGGAAGCGGGCCATCCCGGCGTCCGGCAGCCAGGTGCCGGCCTGCTCGACGCAGGAACCGAGTCGATCAATGGGATTTCCGACCGGGCGACGTGAAAGATGCTCGCGCACAACAGCGGCCACCGCACCAGGCTGCGCGCGGGCCGGGAAGTGGCGGATGACTTCGATGTACGGCGGGAGCAGCGGCGCGGACGCGGCGGTCAGCCCGAACACTCCATCGAAGTCTTCGCCGTCGAGCTCGAATAATCCCGCGTTGTGCAGGTAGCGCAGTCGCCTTGCATCCCGGTCGACGCTCAGCGGTGTGATCGTGGTCTTGACGTGTTCGCTGCGGTACGCGGTCCCCGCGGTGTCGGGCAGCCACCAGCTGTCGACTTCCACGGTGTGTAACACGCCGCGCCGCGGTCCCGTTTCGACCAATTCGAGCACCGGAAGCCACGAATTCTCTTCGGCCACCTCGATGCCGTAGAGCCGGCGCAAGTCCTCCGGTTGCTGCTTGCCGAAGGTCCAGCCCAGTCCGTCGTGGTCGGCCGACAGCAGTGAGGCGAAGCTTGGAACAGGGTCCAGCCCAAGACAATTCAGGATCTCTATCCACAGGTCGAGATAGCAGTTGGTCTCGAGCCAGAGCCGGTCGGCGCGGTGCGTGAAATGCGGTGCGTAACCATCGGGCCTGGCGTCGATCTGCAAGGGAGTGGCAGCTTGCGGCACCATGGCGCGACTCACGGGCGCTACTTGGCGAGATTCGAGACGACCGCCTCGATGTTCCGGATCGAGGCGAAGGTGGACTTCTTGAGGGCTTCATCAGGAAATTCGATGTCGAACTCGTCTTCGAGCGCCAGCATCACATTCACGGATGCGTGGGATGTCAGGCCCAATTCGTAAAGGTCGGCGTCCTCGGCCACCCCGATGGGGTCGACGGCCATCCTGCCGTGCGCAGCCAAAACGCGTTCGATCGTTTCCCGCATGCCCGTACTATACAGAGTATTCATCGCTGATAGTTCGCTGTATTCATCACAGCTAACTACAATCCTGCGAGGAGCCGAAGGTCGGTTCATCGCCCGAGGGGGTCTCATGCCCGATCTTGACGGTGCTGTCACACGCACGGCGTCAACCATTCCCGGGCTCATCGACGTCGTGCGCGTCGCCGCCGACGCCGCAGACGACGTGGATCGGCAGGCGCGCTTTCCACACGAAGCCATCGACGGGCTCAAACAGGCGCAATTACTTTCGTGCGGCCTCCCGGTCGAACTCGGTGGCCAGGGGTTCCGCATCGCGGAGCTCGCGGTGATCGCCCGGGCGCTCGGAACGGCATGCAGCGCCGCCGGCATGGTCTTCGCCATGCATCAAACGCAGGCCCTGGTGCTTGCGAAGTACGCCCGGAGCGGCGCGGTCGCGGAGCTCGCAAGAAACATCGCAGCAAATCAATCACTCATTGCGTCGGCGACAACCGAGAGTACGACGGGTGGTGATATCGGCTCGTCGACGTGTGCGATTGTCAGTGAAGGTGACGTCGTGCTGCTGGAAAAGAACGCGCCAGTGATCTCCTACGCCGAGCAGGCCGACTACATCGGCGCCACTGCCCGTCGCCACCCGGATGCGGCCAGGAACGATCAGGTGCTGCTGTTGTGCCCGGCCGGCGACACCGAGTTGAAGCGCACCAGCACTTGGGACACCATGGGTTTTCGTGGCACGTGCAGTCCCGGCTATCTGTTGTCGGCGCGAACATCGCTCGACAACCTGATTCCGGCCGACTACGCGAGCATCCTGGCGACCACGATGCTGCCCGCGTCACACACCTTGTGGGCATCGGTCTGGTTGGGAATCGCCGATGCGGCGTACGCCAAGGCCCGCACCGTCGTTCGGCAAGCCGCGCGTAAGGCACCGGACAAAACCGTCCCACAAGCGACGGTGCTGGCTGATCTGACCGTGACGCACCAGAGCTTCGAGTCGATGGTGCTACACGAGGTTCTGCGCTACCAGTCGCTGGCCGAGTCCGGTGCCGATGAAGCGACCATCAGCTTTACCGTCGCCATGAACAATCTCAAGATCGCCGCGTCCACAGCGGTGATCGACGTGGTCACCGAGGCGCTGAAGATAGTCGGGCTCAACGGCTACCGCGAGGACCACGCGCTGACCATGGGCCGTCTCCTACGAGACGCGTTCGGTCCACAGCTGATGGTCTCGAACGAACGCATTCGAGTAAACAATGCCAATCTCGTGTTGGCCTACCGGGGGTGAGAATTTTGACTACGACTGGCGAGCCACTCGAATTGGCGCGCAAAGAATTTCGCGACGAGCTGGTCGATGCCGGCTATTTGGTGCCGTTGGGGATCGACGGACTCTATGGGCGGAGCGGTGACTTCGAGAAGATCATCGACGGCATCGATATTGCGGTGCACCGGAAGGGCGCCGAGGTGCACGGCGACGCGGCTGCGGTCTTGCGTTTCCCCCCGCTGTACCCACGCGAAGCATTCGAGAAGACGGACTACATCGCGTCCTTCCCGAATCTGACGGGCGCCATCTCGACCTTCACCGGCGGCAACCCCGAGCATCGCGCGCTCCTCGCTGACCGTGATGCCGGACTATCGTGGGACGGGCACCTGAACCCTGCTGGGACCATGCTGGTTTCAGCTGCATGCCATCCCAGTTACGGCACGCTGCCGAAGGTCCTTCCGGACGACGGCGCGCTGATGGATATCTACGGCTACTGCTTCCGGCACGAGCCGGCGATCGATCCAGCACGCATGCAAGCCTTCCGGATGCATGAATACGTGCGCGTCGGGTCGCCAGAACAAGCTGAGCGACATCGCGACTCGTGGGTGGATCACGGCATGGAGGTACTCACCGCACTCGGCCTGGACGCCAGGCCCGCACCTGCCAACGATCCGTTCTTCGGGAGGGCGGGCCGTATGCTGGCGGCCAACCAGCGAGACGAAAATCTCAAGACGGAGCTGTTGGTGCGGCTCTATGGCGATCTCGACGACGGTACTGCCGTGGTGTCGGCCAACTGCCATCGGGATCATTTCGGGGAGACGTTTGGTCTCTCGACTGCCGATGAGACGGTGGCGCACAGCGCCTGTGTCGGATTCGGCATGGAGCGCATCGCGCTTGCTCTGCTCAAAACCCATGGCCTGCAGCCCGATTCGTGGCCGAGCACAGTTACCGAAGCGCTCGGGTGGTCAGGGGAGCGCCCGCCGGTCAGGACATGAAGCGGACCACGTCCACCCCGGCGGCGTCGTGCTGCCTTGCCTGGCGGTAGCCGAACGCGACGCCGACCACGACGACCATCAGCATCGCGACGGAGCCGGTGACCGCCGTCGACCTGAACCTGTCGGTGCTCAGAGCCACCGGAATGTTCGAATCGGCCCCTGCCGCAAACGACAAGCGGGCAACGTCATCGACCGGACTTGTGATGCTGAAACCGGTCGTCACCACCGCAATTGGCACCGCCTCCCGTCGCTCGCCGGATAACGCTGCATCCCAGCGTGATTCCGGCGGCTGGGCGGTGGGTATCGCGGCGCCGTGGTCACTCGCCAGCGCCCGATGCAGTTTGTCGGATGAGACGATCGCCGAAGGCGACGTTCGCGGTCGTCGACCGGTGGCGGGTCGTTGCCGGGAAAGTATGCGGCTACTGGTCGAGGAACTATGTTTCGGCGGCTCGGGTTCCGGTCTTGCCAGCGTTTCAACCTGACTCGGCTCGGCCGTTTTCGCCGTCGGTTGCTCGGCGCCGACGTCAGCGCCACCGGGCGTACGCCGCACCGTCTTCTGAGGGGCCGGTGAGCCCTTGGCGGACTTGGCCGATGCGTGAACGGATCGCTCTGAACGGCCGTCTGCTCTTTCGGAGACGCCGGTTCGCGAGTCAACCTGCGACGAGTCCGCCGCTGCTGCCGGGCAGAACGCCAGCGCACCGGCCACGGTCAGGATCGCCAGCCGCAGCGCTGTGTCTTGTCGACATGACCCGTTCACTCTGCCACGCATCTCCTGGAATGCCTGAACCTCGAGCGATGTCGATCGGGGTCGGTCTCGCTCGAGGCCCAGGGGTCTGGTGGGCAGGTCGCCACGGTTGTCAGTAGGCGCCGCTGCCGGCGAGGACGGTGCGGATGGTTTTGGTGATGATGAGGATGTCTTGGAGGAGGGACCAGTTTTCGACGTAGGTGAGGTCGAGGCGGATGGCGTCGTCGGGTTTGAGGTCGGAGCGGCCGCTGATTTGCCAGAGTCCGGTGAGGCCGGGTTTGACGGTGAGGCGGCGGCTGACGAGGTCGTCGTAGGTGTCGACTTCGCGGCGGACTTGGGGTCGGGGGCCGACGACGCTCATGTGTCCGGTGAGGACGTTGAGGAATTGGGGGAGTTCGTCGATGGAGTATTTGCGGATGATTTTTCCGATGGGGGTGATGCGGGGGTCGTTTTTGATTTTGAAGAACAGGGCGCTGCCGCCGTTGGCGGCGATGAGTTCGGTTTGGCGGGTGTCGGCGTTTTGGTACATGCTGCGGAATTTGGTCATTTTGAAGGGGATGCCGTCGAGGCCGATGCGTTCGGCTTTGTAGAAGATCGGTCCGGCACTGGTGAGCTTGACAGCCAGTGCGGTGACGAGCATGAGCGGCGCAACCGCCAGTAGGGCAGCGGCGGCGAAGGCGATGTCGAAGCTGCGCTTGATCAGCGAATTGGCGCGGCTGTATTGGGGTTTGGTGATTTCGAAGACTGCCATGCCGGCGACGGGGCGGCTGGTGAGGCGTTGGTCGGCGATGTCGATGAGTCCGGGGGCGACCATGAGATCGATGCCGTGGGTTTCGAGCTCCCACATGAGTCGGCGGATGTCGGTAGGACTGAGGTGGTGGGTGGCGGCGAGGGCGACAGTGTCGGCGTTGGTGTGTTGGACGGCGGCGAGGATGGCTTCGTCGGTGCCGACGATCGGGATGTCGCGGCCGGCGATGGTGATGACTTCTTTGGCGTGGGTGGGTCCCATGGGGGTGCAGAATCCGGCGACGTGGTAGCCGGCCCAGGGGTCTTTGGCGAATTCGGTGGCGATGTCGGCGGCGGCGCTGGTGGCACCGACAACCAGCAGACGGCTTTGCTCGTGGCCGTGGCGGCGCTTGTTCGCGTGGATTTTGCGCCACATCCAGCGGGTGGTGATCAGGCCGGCCAGGCCCGTCGGCAGGGCGATGGCCAGGTAGCCGCGGGAGATGTCGATGTGGAACAGCGTCGAGGCGATGGCGATGAGGCCGAACAGCTGCAGCGTGGCCGCCGCCAGGGTGACGTATTCATCGAAGCCTCGGCCGACGACCTTGGCCGACCGGCTGCCCAGCGACAGAAAGCCCATCCACGCCACCGCGATGACGGCCGACACGGCCAGGTACCGCACATGCGGACCGTTGTCGAGCGAGACGTAGACAGGGCGGCCGTTGGTGGTCGCGAATCGGAAAATCTGCCCGAGGATGACGGATGAGCAAATAATCAAGCAGTCGCTGAAAATGAGCTTGCGTGCATATTTTGCGTGACGCTGCTCACGCAATGACCCGCCCCGGTTGCTGTTTGCGGTAGCAGGTGATAGCCGGAGGGCGAGCTCGCTTGTGGCCGACACTTGTTCGCCGATTGCTGCAATGGATGGAATTACCTGGTCTTTTACTACCGCTGGTGTCGACATGGTTACCGGGGCGCTCTCTGCTGGGCGGGACTCACTCGGCTGGTTCGACCCTACGGTGCTTGCAGGACTTACCTGCCAGTTCGGGATCGACACGCGGACCGGCGGTGGTCTCGCGCGATGCATTACTTGTTAACGAATGCGATTTTTAGCAAATTTATACCGAAGGGTTGAAACAGGCAAGTAGAACACCTAACCAACACCTGTTACGGCCATCACACTTCAAGCCGGACAACTGTGAGGCCGGCCCTCGGCGGTGGTGGAGTTCTGGGGTCGCCGATGCCGACGGGGTCGCGAACGTTGCGGACCGAGTCAGGGAATGCGGATGATCTCGAGCGGGACCGATCGCGTCAGCGTGAAGCCCATCGCCGTGTAGAGCTTCTGAGCGGGGTTGTCGCTCGACGTGTGAAGGAACGGCGTCTCACCGCGATCGCGGATACCGTGGGCGATCGCGCGGATCAGGCGCGAGGCGAGGCCTTGTCCGCGGGCTTCGGGGGCCGTGCAAACCGCACTGATTTCCGTATATCCAGTCGGTCGCATCCGCTCGCCGGCCATCGCCACGAGCGAACCGTCGGCGTCACGGATGCCGAGGTAGGTTCCGAGTTCGATGGTCCGGGGAAGGAATGGTCCCGGTTTGGTCCGCTCGACGAGAGCGGTCATCTCGGGTACGTCGGCGGGCGTGAGTGGCACGGCGTCCGGATCTGGGGCGGATTCGATGGCGCTGCCCTCGAATTGGACCAAACCGAACGTCTCGACGGCGGACCAACCTGTGGGTAGCGGCGTGGCCCGGTCGCGAAGCACCGCAATCTTTGTCTGCCCGGCGAGGGTGGCGACGTGGCGATAGTCCTCGTCGGTGAGTTCGCGAGGGTGGCCATAGAACACCGAGACATCCGGGCGATATCGCTGGATCCGCCCGCTGACTTCACGGAACCGGAGCTGCGGGCCGTCGAGCGCGGCGTTGACGGGGTCGGCGAGCACGTCGGTCACGCGTTGATCATCCCAGATGACAACACGGCGTCACGACGCTGACGGCGGCGCTGGCGAGAACCCTTTGGATTCACGAAGAGCGGAACTTCGGTGGCGACCCTCACGAAATATGCTCTGCTGCAATAGGTGAAGCCTCTGCCCATGCTCCCGACCCGTTCTGCGAGGGTAGAGAAGATAGACTGCCCGACCATGCCCTCGCTTGCTACCTCGGCACGCAATCTGTTCGCCATCACCCTCGGCGATGGTGTGTGCCCAGCGGAACCGACCGAGCACGTGGTGCTGTTCGATGAACCACACCGCCAACTGCGGCGTTACGGCCATTCGGAAGGGCGCGAGTCCGCGCTGGTGCCGGTTCTGCTGGTGCCGCCACTGGCCGCTTCGGCGACCTGCTACGACTTGTCGCCGGGTCAATCGCTGGTGGCACACCTGCTGGAGCAGGGCCGCACCCCATATGTGGTCGACTACGGCGAAATCGGCTGGGCCGACAGGCATCTCGGTTTGGAAGCCTTCTTCGCGGACATCCTGCCGGAAGCCATCGAGCGGGTGCTCATCGATGCCGGGGCCCAGGAACTCGACCTGATCGGTTGGAGCCTGGGCGGCACACTCAGCCTGTTCACCGCGGCCGCCAACAAGGGCCTGCCCATCCGTTCGATCACCGGCATCGGCACACCACTGGATTACGGCCGGATTCCCGGCTACCCGGAAGTCCGACGAATCACCAAGCCCACCAACGGCTATGCCGTCACCACAGTGCTGCGCGCGATGGGCGGGGTGCCCGCGCCGGTGGTGCAGGCCGCCTACCGGGCGACGTCCTGGGATCGTGAACTCAAGCGACCATGGTTCGTCCTCAACAACCTGGGCAACACCGAAGCCTTGGCCAAGGCTGAAGTGATCGACCGCTTCCAGGATGCGTTTCCGGGATATCCGGGACGCGCGGTATCTCAGATGTGGGGCCGGCTGATCTACCACGACGAGATCGCCACCGGCGTGGTCAATGTCGCGGGCAGGACCCTCGACCTGACGGCATTGACACTGCCGATCCAGCTGTTCGGCAGCCATCGCGACGCCATCGCCCCGTGGCGGTGCGTGCACAACGGGGTGACCATGCTGAAGTCGGCCGATGTCCGCTTCGCCACTGTGGAAGCCAGCCATCTCGGCTTGGTCGCTCTGTCGGCCGGCGTGACCGAGACGTGGCCGGTGATCGACGACTTCCTGAAAGAACTGGACACCCGCTAGGAGTTGGAAGTCCGACCGCGCGCACCCCGATTTGTCACTGTGACGAATGGAGCGATCCGCAACCGGGGTCGGTCGGGGGAGGCTGGCCCGCCACCGTAGGTGCAGCATTCAACGCCGACCGGGGCCGGCGTTCTCGCCTCTGACTGACGCACGGCTTGGACCGTCACGTGGCCCGAGTCTCCGAAAGTCTTTGCGCGCAGGCGTGTTCGCATGTCCAGCGAGTCGCTAATAAAACGTCACTGTGACGTATTGCGGCGTCGGACCCGGCAGGGCCCAACCGGAGTCGTCGCGGCCGTCTGGGTGATACGAGCGCGCCTGGCGTAATGAAGGCGGACTGTGCTCAGCTTGTCGCAGCCTTCCTGGATCGGCCGGTGTCACGACGTGCGTGCGGGCTGTGATGCTAGTGCGCGGCAAGCGCGACGGGTGATGATCGGGCATGCGGCGCCCGGGGCCACGCTTCGCCACGTAGGTGACGAGATGTCTGATCCGGAACTAGTTGACAGTAGGGAAGTGTGCTGACCTGGTCACTCTCAAGTATTCATGGATTAAGGCAAGACAGCGTGTCCGCGACTATCTGAGAGAGCCGGATGGATTCCAGAAAGGTGTGAGAGTGCCGGATGCTACGTCGTCGCCGAGCGTCGTACCCACGACCATGGGTACGACGCAAGCCTCGTGAGGTTTCCCGCCACCGCTGCGCGCACCGACGGGCAGAATCCTGGGCATGGACTGTCCCCCGCGCTTTCGCTCCGCCTCCGGCTTCCATTCGAAGTCCGTCCAGACCGCGTGATGCATTCCGGTGACGTCGTCGACTCCGCTTTCGTTAGTACGGAGGGGTTCCATGGATCGCTTGGGTCAAGTCGAATCGTTGTTCCCGTAGCGGGGTTGGCGACGGTGACGACCGCGTCACCTTCGTTGTTCCGTTGGTGGCCGCAGTCAGAGTCGGCGGTGGCCAACTACCGCTGATAGTGCCGATGGCCACCGCAACCCAGATCCACGGGTCCCCCGGTGACGGGCCTGCAGGGTAAGCGCACACCGCAGGTGCCGATGAAACGATTGCTTCTAAGGGTAGGTTTGACGCGGCGAGGGGTCTCTTAACCAGATGTCAGGCTCCCGCAACGCCGGTACTGCGCCGTCCTCAGCGGACGGTGGTTCAGGAAACCACCGCTGCGTGGAGGTGGGGCTCAGTAGGGGACTGTTTCGAATCTCGTCTCGGGCGATCCGAGCGTCGCGTAAACCACAGTCGACGTCCCGTGGGTCGTCCCCTCCGACCACCACGCTTTGCCCACTTCGGCCGGCACCGTGACCGTCCAGTCACCGTGCGAAATAGTGACCTCCCATGTGCCGGGCACGAGCTGACTCGCAGAATGCAACCACGTGGATGTGGACTCTCGCCAACCGTCCCCTTTTAGGCGTTCAGGAAGGGGGCGAACTGTTACACCGAATCTTTGGACGTTGCTGATCAGCCGGGCAGTCACTGAGATCACCTGGGCGAACTCTGCGTTGCTGATTTCCACCTTGAGGTTGCCCATAGCCACCACGTTGTAGGAACTTTGGCAGTACCAGCATCCGTTGAAGCCCAGTTCGACCGCACGCATCCACGTCGGGAATCGGCGCGGACGTTTGATGAGCCGCCCAAGCTTGCACGAGTCGGTGTGAAACTCGCGCGAGCTGTCCAGGCCTAGGAGGTAGGTAGGTGCGGGGAACGTCGATGTAACGGGACGCGCAGCGAGATGCGCTGGAATGCCGAGACCGCCAGGCCATATGTCCACGCTTCCGGTGACGTCCATCGCCGCGAATTCCATGCCTGATACAGCCTCCGTGGCGAAGACCCCGAGCTGGCCGAACGCGCCGACACCGACGCCGGAGATTGCGCTGGGAATAGCGTCTTCGAGCATTCGGGTAATGGCACCTGCGCTGAATGTATCGGCGATATCGACCCAGAAGTCGCCATTTTGTTTGGTGCGGACAACGATCACCTTGGTTTCGCCGTGCTCAACAAAAAGTTTCACCCAGGCCTCGAATGAGACTGTCCCTAGCCCCCGTTTGGCGGTGCCTGAAATATAGAAATGGCCGGCTCCAACGCCGTAGTCGTGCCAGGCGACGGGAGCCAGTGACGTGATCTTGGTTCCATTGACGGTTTTCGGTAGGTGTGTCAGGCCATTCGCTTCCATGCTCGCACTGATTGCAGCCTGCACGCGATCGCGGGGGACTAGTGCGACTGCCGTATCGGGTTCGAGCTGGCGGGGTGTGATGGCGTTCGGAAGTTGGGGGGGATCACCTACTCCTTGCCAAAGGAACACCGCAAGAACTCCGCGATGCGCGGGCGTAAACCCCAGGTACCCCCCGTATTCGGCATCGGGGTAGGTGCTCAAATAGAACCGAGCATTCGGATTCTTCGGGAACAGTGGTCCTGCCGCAAAATGGTTTAGAATTGCCAACTTTGGCTTCACGGCGGCAATGATCACGGGTCCCCAAATTGGCTCTAGGGTTTCATCTAGCCCGGAGACAGTAAACGAGTTGATCGAGTTCGGACGGAAGTCAACAATGACCGAGATGTAGGATCTTCCTCCAGATTGCACGGTGTCCTGGGTTATCGCTGTGCGAACGTGGATCGCACCTTCGACCTCGTTGTACTGCCCTGAAAGCCGCGCGAGGAATGGGATGCTCACTTCGATGGGATTGAAGATCGGTGCCGGCTTTGGCAGAAGAGTCACATCGATTTGCTGCCTGTTGAACCACAATGTCAGCTGCCGTCCGCCGTCAACGTTCGCATACATGCCAGGTAGATTCTGAATGAATGTGGCCGCAAAGACCTCGCGGATGAGGGCTGCTGGTATTTGGCCTTCGACATAAAACCCGTCGGAGAGTTCGGTAGGCATTGACCAACCGCCTCACAATGCTTCAGCAGGAGGGCGGTCGTCCCCTCGGATGCTCGCGAGTAGGACGCCGATGGGCTCACCGATCCGCTGCTCGAAAACGTCCACCAAACGGTCGAGCGCCCCATGCAGCCGCTCGTCATCAGTGCGTTGGCGAACCATGGTGGCAAGTTCCACCAACCAGCTGTGAAGGCTCTCGGTGTATTGCGATTGCTGGAGTACACCTGCACTCGGGTCGACGAGCCCGAGTAAGGCGAACTGGCTCGCCAACCCGATCACCTCGCGGGCTTTGGCGCGTAGCACTGCGTCTTCCGAGAGAATTCGGACAAACTCAGGTGAGTAGTTCACGGCCTCGAGGTCGTTCTTGAAGCCTGAGTCCGGCAATTGCCGCCGGAGAATCCGTATCGGCGCGAGAGCGGCGTCAGTCAGATGGGAGAAAACGGGCCTCGAACCCGCGGATCCCGGCGAAAATTCCGGGGCCGTAGCGAACGTGCCTCCACAGTCGATGATGTCAGTGCGATCAACTACCTCGCCGCCCGTCCTTCGGCAATCCTCCTCTGCCCGCGGATAGTCGCCCAGCGGGTACTCTTCCGGCTCACCCGTGGGGCCGGGGATCACGCAATACTTCGTCATGAGATCACCGCGATTCTCGGTTTGATGACTAAGCGATGAGTGGGTCGAACATATCGTACCATTGGTATGTGTTTGACACGAGTGAAAATTTTAAGCATAGCGAGTTGCGTCCATCGCACCTCAAGGAGGGCGCCGCGGACTATGCGCACCGCGTTCGGGTCTTGCTGAAATCCCCTGGGTAACAGACGGTTTTGCGCCAATTCGAAGGATGCCCATCGAGTTTGGTGTCGCAACGATTACCCCGCTCGGATGACACGAATTACCCTCGGTCGAGGCGTCGGCGTCTTTCGCCACCGCGGTAACGCGATGTCCAGCGGCGATCTGCACTTCGCTACACCGAGATCCATCGTTCGACCCGTACCGAGAGTCGTCTCGGGGGTGGGCCAGATTTCTTTGATGACGCGGTGACCTCTGATCCCGGTTGAGAGTCGTGGAAGCGCTTGTAGGCAAATGGGACCCGCACCGAAGCCAGAGTCGTATACACCGAGACCAGCCTCTTTTGGCACGCTCGACTGCTTCCGACCGTTAGGTCATTGGGTGTTCACTCGATAATGTTGAGTAGGAGAAGATTTGGTGCGTCAGCACCGTGTATGGCGCGGCAGTAGCGTGTAGGAACGGGCACCGTCTGCTGCCATCGATCGAGCATGCGTTTCAGCCGTCTTAGTCAGATTGCGGGCCGTAGACCCGGCCACTGGCGCTGAATGTGCCGCCCGACGCCGGCTATTGCGCACTGCGCCAGGACCGACACGGGTACTACCCGCGGTGGGACTACAGTGTCCCGGCAATGGTCCACTTCGATGCCCAACCGGAGAACAAACGTGAGTGATGAGTCGCAGGCGTGGAAGGCGTTGGAATTCGAACGTCTCGTCGGGCTAGCGCTGCGCAACATCTTTGATGGCGCATCCATTGAGGCGCAGCCGCGCCTGGGTGACAAAATGCGCCCAGACTTCGTCGTCCACCTCAATGACGGTCGCATCGCTATCGTCGAAGTCAAGTCGGTGATGCCGGCTACTGCCCACCGCATCGATCAGGCGGCGGCACAATTGCGCAGCCTTCAGCAGGCGTACCTACAATCCGCCAGCGATAACAGGCGGCCGGCAGAGCTCATCCTTGCAGTTCCGGGCGTACTGGCACCCGAGCACGTTTCCCAGCTGATGACGCTGGGTGTCGACGCGGTGCTCGACGGCCCACGGCTGCACGACGCTGCGCCTGAGCTGGATTGGTCACGCGTCGAAACTACGCGCCGTCCGGTAGAGGAGGTCGGCCAGATGGCACTGGCGCGCCAACTGCTCGCCAAGCTGCGTCTAATCCCACCCGGCAAGCCGGATTGGGCCCTCTATCAGAGCACTACCCGCGACCTTCTGGCAGTGCTTTGGTGTCCACCGCTGGAGTCTCCCCTTAGTGAGCACGCCAATGTCAGCGGAGTCAACCGGCGTGACATCATCCTGCCCAACTACGCCGACAGCGGGATGTGGAGGTACCTGCGCGACCGCTACGCAGCGGATTACGTCGTCGTCGACACCAAGAACTACGTGGGGAGGGTCAAAAAGGCCGCCGTTCTGCAGATGGCCAACTATCTGGGTGCTCGCGGCACTGGGCTGCTCGGAATCATCGTCTGCCGCAACGCTGCCGATAATAGTGCGGAAGTTACCCGCCGCGAACAGTGGTTCCAATACGGAAAATTGATCGTCATCTTGAACGACAACGATCTCGAACAGATGGTGCTGTCGGTGGCCAGCGACGATGGTCCCGCTGTTGTCGTCAGGCAGAAGATTGAGGATTTTCGGCTCAGCATCTGACGCGCGGTCGCGGGCATTGTGTAAAACATATCGGCAACACCGGCCATCGCAATCCTGACATTTCCTTGAAACCGTTTCGGTTATATGTCACACTTGACGCGTGGAGCGTATGCATCAGTTGGCCGACGAGATCCGAGAAACGTTCGGGGAACGTGGCTGGGCGATCGGCAAGGCTGTGGGGCTGGATCCGGCGTTCACGAGTACCCGACGATCGCGCTCTAGCCTCGGACGCGATTTGGTGATCGATGCGGTCCAGGCCGCGACAAGTCGGCTTGGCTTGGGTTACAAGACGTGCAGCGGGGGAGGCAGCGACGTCGTCCTCTACACCGACGACGTTGTTCGGCTTTTCCGCATCCGGAAGGCGGGAATCGACCCCGAGACCGGCAACTATGATGTCCTGCGTGGGTCTGACGCCATCTTGACCGTCGAGGATCCCGATGGCGATCCACTCATCCCGGCGCAGCGGTGGGTGCTTGGTTACACCGTCGACGACGAAGGCCTGGTTGCTGACATTTTCGCTGCCCGCGTCCTGGGCGCCACCGATGAGACGGTTCCCCGCCTCATCCTCGGTGCAACGACCCTTCTGGGCCGCACTGGACCGACAACCCCGCCACCGAGTGGACGCTTCGAGCCGGCTGACGAAGATGACCTCGGCGACGATTTCGGCGACAACGATGCCGATTCCGGAGAGGCTGGTGCCGGATAGCAACTGCTCGTCCTGACCCGCTATTCTTCCTCCTCCCCTTGGCTATTCCTGGGGGCCAAGCGAAACGGACGCTAGTTATGAATGTCTATCCAGATGCAGGGCGGGTGCAGCAACTACGCAGTGCTCGCGGCCTGACGCAGGCTGAGCTTGCCGATGCGCTGGGACTGCCAGCGAGTTCCCTGTCCCGGGTATTGAGCGGGCACTTGTCGCTGTCTGAGGGTGAGGCTCAATGCCTGGCCGAGGCGCTCGACTGCAGTATTGAGGTGTTGGGTCGGCCGAGCGCGGATGTGCTGCACACTCGCCCTTGGTTGCGTGCCTACGCCGATGCGCCCAAGAAGACCGTTGATCAGTACATTGCCGACACGTTGCTGGCACTGGAGTCTTTTAATTCCCTGCGCCTCAAGCAGATGCCCGAGCGCCTGCCGATGTTCACCGGGGACATCAACGACGACTGTGAAATCGACGAGTTCGCCAACAACGTCCGACAAGCCGCCGACGTGCCGCCACACGGTGCCGTACTCAACGTCACCCGCGCCGCTGAACGCCTCGGATGCTTGGTCCTGCCGATGGATAGCGAGCTGGGCAAGCACCTGGGGATGTCGATGTTTGTTGACGGCACCCCTGTGATCAGAGTTAGTCGCCCATCGGCCGGCGGGGGCATTCCCGGTGACCGACAACGCTTTACGACCGCGCATGAGCTCGGTCATGTCAGCCTGCACCAATCCCAACCGCCGCCACAGACCGCCGACGAGGCCAGAGCTGTTGAGAACCAGGCGCACCGTTTCGCCGGCGCATTTCTGATGCCGGGAGATTCATTCCTCAACGACTTGGACGAAGCCGGAGGAAAAGTCACACTGACAACTCTCTCACGGTTGAAGGAACGCTGGGGAGTCTCAGTGAAGGCGATGGTTGTCCGCCTACAACAGCTGCACCGCATCGACGCTGACCAAGCGCGCAGCCTGTACAAGCAGATTTCGTCTCGAGGCTGGAACAAGGTTGAGCCCATCGAGGTCGGAAACGAACGGGCAATATGGTTGACCAAGGCGATGGCTCGTCGGTTTCCCGGCGACGATCCGATGGAAGACGCCGTCCGTCGAACTGGACTGCACCGCTCCTACTTTGTGAACTGGATCGATTGGGAACCCAGCCATGACGCGACGGTGATCCCATTTCGCCGAGCCGCAGGAGAGTCGGGCGCACCCAGCAGAATCGACGCCACCAACCTCTAGGTCGAGTTGTCGTTGCTTCGATCTATCAAGCACTTCTAGGTCGACCGCGACGTTGCGGAATCCACCTTTCGCATCACATCCTGGTGTCTGATAACTCGGTCCGTCGCAAGGCTCGGCGGGTGCGGCGACGCTCGGCATGCGGTGGACGCTCGTGGGTTGGAACTGCCGTGGGCCAATTGCTGTGAATTATGCGGGCGTGCCGACCTGGGCAAACGCCGCCCGCTTTGGAGATACGTTGGTGCGGTGCCCGTTCGATCAGATGAAGACGGCTTCATCCCGGGCGATCGAGCGCCCAATGCTGAGACCCCGCTTACCAATGCGCTGCGCGGCGCCAGTTCGACACAGATTGGTTCGCTCGGCGAGGAAACGGCGGCGATCTTGCTCGAGAGCCTGTACGACGCAGTGATCGTCACCATGGGTGATGCAGGCATGCCGCGCCGCGGGGCCAGCCAGGACCTCGACCTCGTGGTGATCATCGATGGCGAACTGATCGCCTACGAGGTCAAAACGATGTATCACTCGCGCAAGGCCTTCGCACTAGACCGCGCCGGCAACTTGGCCACGCCGCGACTACGGCGTGGCAGTGGTAGCGGCGGGTTCGGTCAGGGCAGCCCAACACTACGTCGCCGCACGCCTCGATGATGTCGTCGACACCGACGACGGTTACGAAGGTATCGAGGTGCGCGTGATGGCGATCAACCTCCGGCTTATGTTGGCTCAGGAGTTCACCGTCGATGATTTCGGTCGGCGATTACGCCCTCGGTCGGCGCCACTGTGCTGCCTCACGACCACACACGTTGCATTCGAGCACATCGTCGCCCACCGTGGCCACGTCGAACGTTTGGGGTGCTAGTGGCTGAGTCGGTCCGCGCAGCTGCCGATCGTTCCAGCGGTCGGGAACTGGCCTCTGGTCGGGGAAGTGGCATCGTTGCCGTCACTTCAGGAAGTGGGCACACGACTGCCGGCTGTTGTTGCTCAAACCACGTACCATTTTCCTTACTTGCGATGTCATGTGGTGCCGCAACGGAATGATGTTTCGAGCGTCAGGGTTCCGGCGGTTAGTGACTGGGACTCAAGCGCGCAGTCTGGTCACGAACCCCGTTGTAGGCCGCTCGTCAGGCCTACCGGCGAGCATCGCCAGATGGCGAGGCGGATTCTGTTCGAGACGCGTCGGGTCCAAATGCGGCTGAAGATGGTCGAAGGCGTTGTCGTCGAGCAGGATGTACGCCAGGGGAGTATCGGTGTGGGCCAGCCGCACATCCGCGGCACGGCGGCAGCCCATGACATCGCTGCGTAGACGAATTCGGCACGCCTGGTCAGCGCGGACGCGTTGGTGGAGTTGGGCGATGAGTTGGGGCCGGTGGCCGAGGTGAAAGCTCACGGTGTCGCTGGCGCGGTGATAGAACACCAGGCCGCTGGCCGCGGCCGTCGCGCGCAGTCCTCGTTGTGCACATTCGAGCCAGTACTGCAGCCAGGGCACCATCATCGCCGTGTTTGAGCGTTGCCCACGGACCGTTGCCGGCAGTCGCGGGGGCTTGATGTCGGCGGCGATTTGGAGCAGGCTCGCCACGGCCGCGACGTCGTGGTCATGAGTGGCCTCGCATGCTGTCATGAGGGCATTGCAATAGCGGTCATACATGTTGGACCACTTCGTGTTTCCGAGTCGGACGATCGTCCGGAATTCGTCGAGCAGCCAGTTCGGAGCGTCCTCGTCGAGCACCAATTTTGTCTGCATATTGATTGCCACGTTGTTCAATGCTGCTCCCGCGCCGACGATAATGGCCGGATGGTCCCGGAACTCGTGAGCGAGGTCTTTGAGCGCCGTTGTGAGCTGCTCGGCATGCTCGCGGTCGGCGAGGTCCGCATTGACGAGAACTTGAATGCGCTGTGCTTTTACCCGGAGTCGCCCGATGTGGTCGTTGGGGGCTAGCGCGTTGATCTGTTCGATCAGATGCCGCTGTGCATCGGCGTATCGGCCGGCGGTCAGGGCACGTTCGATGGCTCCCGACCAGGTTGAATGGGCTTCCAGGTAGGGGTCGGTAGGAAAGGCTCTCTGCGCCGCTTCGATTCGCCGTCGCCATTCGCGCGGTGCGTCGGCGTCAGGGCGTTCGTATTCCAGCACCTCGATGACGGCCAGAAGGCTCGCGCTGTGAGCGGCTCCTTCTGCTCGGCCGCTATCGGTGGCTGCGGCCCACTGCTCCATCGCGTTGATCGCGATGATCATGTGTGGCTCGATCTGGTCGGCTGCTGCCCCGTTGTGGACGATCGCCTGAAGCAGCTGAGCCGCGGTCATGGCGCTGAGCCGGACGTCGGGCTGGGGTAGCTCTTGCAGCAGGTCCCATTCGAATGTCAGCCAGGTCAGTGCTTCAGTCGTTCTGCCTTGCAGATTGAGCAGGCCGGCCTCGTTGCCTGCCAGCAACGCGCACGGCCGCATGTTCCCGTCGATGCGGGAGGCGCGTTCCAAGATCGCCAGGGCGTGCGGCTGCAGCGCGGTCGCCGCCGCGAAATCCTGGGAATTGATGTAGCCACCAAGCCACGATGACAGGTGCAGCGCTATCTGGTTGAGGGTGGCGTCGAGCGCGCAATGTGCTCGGACGGCGTACTGGAGGATCTCGTTGACATCGAGGCATCGTTGCAGTTCCGTGGGCAATGCGGAGCTTGGCGACTCTGCGCGCTGGACGAGAGACTGGGCGCGCAAGCGACGGACCGCGGCGTTGATGTACGGAATGTGGTCATCGGGTACGGGCTGGTATCCCTTGCAGCCGACGAGTGTTTCGACGGGAAAGGTTGCCGCTGCATAGAGCAGCGTTTCCGGAATGCGTTGCGAGGCAACAACGGCACTCGCCATCAGCATGTGTAACGCTGTCGTGCTCACGTGATCGTGGCTGGCTGCGTCGATGAGTTGGCTCAGGCACAGGTTGATCGCGGCCAGCAACGTGCGGGGATAGTCATCGAGGTCGAGCGTGTCGTCATTGAATACTGCGTCCGCGAAATCCTCGATGCTGGCGAGGTAGGCGTCGAGTGTGTCGACGACTGTGGTCAGGGTCTGGAAGTGTGCGGCGGCCATCTGCAGTGCAAGTGGGTGATGTTCAAGGCGCCGGGCGAGTGTGGAAAGCGCGGTGTCCGCACGGTTCTGTTCGTCGGCGTTAGCTCCCAGGTCATCGTGCAGACGCGATCGGAGCAAAGACCGGGCCTCCTGCTGAGTCATTCGTGGTATTTCGATCGGGTCGTGGGCCGTCCAATCCACCGAATTGTGTGAGGTAACAATGATGTCCGCGTTCGCCGATGAGGTGATCCATTGCTGCAGGGCAGCTGCGCGAGGTGCGTTGTCGAACACGATCAGCCAACGTCCGATGAAGGTGCGGATCGCCGAGAGGAACGCTGCGGCCACGTCTGCGTTGCTGCCGATCAGGGGGTCGGGCAGTCCGATGATCGCGGTTTGGCGTGCGATCGAGGCAACGATGGACGCGTCGGACTCGGCGTCAATCCAGCAGACGCGATCGTAAGTTCGGTGTTCGGCGTGAGCGAACATGGCGGCCAACCGTGTTTTGCCAATCCCGGAGGGACCGACGAGAGCGCACATCTGCGCCCTGGCTGAACGAATGTTGTTGAAGCGATCGACTATTGCCGTGAACAGTTCTGGTCGATCGACGCCGTCGCCTGTGGGTACATAATGGATACCATCGCCAGCCTCGATGAGACCGGCAGCCTGCGAGAGGGCCATCTCGGGCGGTGCGAGGTACTCGCAGAATTCGGTTAACGTGACCGTTCGGCTGCCGCGCACAGGCGTGTCCCGGTGGTGCGCGGTGTCTGTGGCGGCTGCGCGCTCGAAGACGTGCGTGATCAGTGAGTGTTCTAGAACTTGTGCGCCACGGACTCCTAGGGGCAATTTGTGCTTGCTGCGCCATGTTCGGATCTTCTCGATCAAGCGTGTTCGGATCACCGTCGCGGACTCACCGGTGGCTACGACCTGTGCGCGCCGCATCCGGCACAGGACTCCCGCATCCACGAGTGCGGTCAGTGCATGTGAGGCGCGCGGGGAGTCCTTAGCCAGCTCCAGAAGTTCGCGCTGTAGCTCGCTGTCGGACTTGTCGCTGCGAAGGGCGGCGTTGAGCCGATCGATGAGAGGTCCCGACTGCGCGTTGGTGATCAAGACGTAGCGTGGACAGTCAATGGACTGCACGAGGCGGATTAGAGGTGGGAGCGCGTCGGCGATCCCGAGTTTCGATTCCGCCGGCTTTGCAACAGACTTCGCCTGATAAACCCCCAAGGGGCGGCCACCTTCTGGGTCGTATACCGAGAAATCGACGATGTCAGGGTCATGACAGCCAGGGTCGGCCGGATCCTCGATCCAGATCTCGGTCGCATCAGGCCGGCCCTCTTCGATGAGCTGCAGGAAGGTCTCGAGGGTGAACAGGTACTGGTAGAACAGGCCAGATGCGGATGCGGTACCGCCGGTGCGTTTAGCCATCGTTTCGAAAACTACCAGCGCGCGCGGCGGGATGAGATGCGTCTGCAACGTCGCCTCGCGGACTTCGAATGGCATAGTGATTGATGTCGAACCTGGTTGTTCGCCTACGGTATTCGGCGATAGTGCCGAGCCAGTTGGACACGACCCGACCCGATTCGGTCGCTGCGCCTCGTTGTCGCGGCCACGACGACTACGCCCATGCCCTTTAGCGCACGGCGTCAATTCCTCGGCAGGTTGAGCGGCCCGTGGTGGTACAGCTCGACCCCATGAGTATCGGAAGTCCGGCGCGCATAGAGAACTCCCTGCGAGTACGGAGTGATGGCGATGCTGGCTTTGCCCAGGGGATCAAACCCGGTTGACCACAGCAGGATATTGCCGTGGCCCGCATCAGTCACCCTGAGCCACGACGTCGCTGCCGGCACAGTGCCATACCAGGCGACATCGTCGATGCGCGTCATCTGCCGGGTCCAGCGCTTGTGGCTGAATTGTGTGGTTCGGTTGGCAAACTCACGCCAGGCCGTGTGCGAGTCGATAGTTGGCCAATCGGGAGACCCGGTGAGGTCTGCGGTCAAGCTCTCGAGCCACTGCCGCATTCCGGCGGCGGAATCGAAGGTTGCCTCCGTGCTGCGCACAGCTGCAATGGCGGCGAGTCGGTGATCGAACCCGGAGCGGATGAGGACGGAGGCCGGGCGACATAACGTGCCGGTCTCGATCGCCATCGTGGCTGTTCCGGTGAGCGTACTGGCGAGCAGATTGCCCTGTGCCAGTTCGTACACCCGCGAGGCTTCCATCCCCCAGACGAGTCGATAGATCAGGTCAGATTCGATGAACTGTGCGACGTCCACCGTGTCATCGTCGAGTTCGTTCAGTGCCCGGCCACTGAGCCAGTGGTTGAGCACGGGGGGCCACAGTAGCTTGGTTTCTGGTCGAAACTGAGGTAACCCAAACACAATTGTCGCTATCTGCAGTAGATGCTGCGCGGCCTCAGCGCTGTCATCGGCGGCCAACGCGTCCTCGGCCCGCGACGTCAATTCAACGATTGCTTCAGAAACTGCGCCGAGTTCTGCACCGGCATCGGCGCCGACGCCAGCCAAATACCAACCACGGCGCTGTGCCGCGGTCGAGGTGCTCCAGAGATGCCTCGCTCTCGCGTTGACGACTTCGCGCAACGCTGTCTGGGCCCCTTGCTTTTGGTAGCGCAGCAGCTGACGCTCCCAAAGGGAGTCCCGCAGGACGTCGGTCACAAGCTGGATCACCTGGTCGGGATCGGAGTCATCGTCGCCAAGGATGCTCAGTAGGGCGGTATCGAGTAGTGCCAGGTTGGCCCGCCACCGCTGGGCGGCGTCTTCGCGGGTGGAGACCTCTTCGTTGACGATCACTGGCAGGGTCCAGTCGGGTGTTCCTGTCAGATAGTCGATGGCCGGTTGAAGCTTGTTTGTCCCATATGCAGCTATCAATCGGTTAATGAGGTCCTTGCTGACGGCAATGAGTCCGGACTCAAGCGTCTTGCCCTCCTGGCCGGATGTGAGGGCAATCCACTGGCGGCGGTTACGATCGTTGCGCTTGAACCGGGGGTACAGGACGAGGCCTTCAGTGTCGACGAAGGCGCGGCCGGCCCTGCCGACCACGTTTGCGAATTCCGCGCCGCTCAACAGGTGATCCTGGCCCCGGCTTAGACCGTGGAACAACACTGCCGACGCTGACAAGTTCAATCCTTGGGCCAGGGTCGGGGAGGCCACGGTGACCTTCAGCTTCCCGGTCCGCAGCAGTCGCTCAACTTCGCGCCGGAACGGACCCGGCAGGGCGCCGTGGTGAATCGCGACGCCGAGCTTGAGGCAACCGAGGATGGCGTGGTCGGGACCGAACCACTCCGCACCAATAGCCAGCACCTCACGCAAATCGACGTCGTCTGGCAGCACTGAATCAATCAGCTCTTGCTCGCGCAACTTGAGGATCTGCTTGGCGTAAGGCTCTACCGACCTTCTTTGCGGACAGAAGATCAGGACGGATTGCCCCTCCTCGAGTAATCGCCATGCGGTGGCGATAACGAGCTCGCGGTCATCGCTAGGAAATAGCTTCTGTCGCCTGCCTGGGGGTGTCTTCGCCTCGATATATCGGGGGATGAACGGTCGATCCTGCCCCAGGGTCATGGTGAGACGGGCGTAGTCATCGCGCCATTCCACTAGTCCGAATCGCTGCAACGTCGGACGCCAATCTTCACGATGCAGACCGTCGGGACCGTCGCCCGTCATCCAGGCGACAAAGTCATCGAGTTGATCCCCGGAGGGAAATACCGCCGACAGGCACACGATACGGCGCGCGTGCGCGTCAGCTCGACGCAGCAATCGTTGGACCTGCGCTTCATAGCGCACTTCACGCTCTTCGCGCCCGATCATGTGCCCTTCGTCGAGGATGACCAATCCAACATCGTCGAGTACTGATGCGTCAGTTCGCAGAGCAAAGTCAAGCTTCTCGGGCGTCGCGACAACGACCTGACTGGTGCGCAGCGCATCCTCATCGAAGTCGGAGGTACCCATCGCGCCGTACAGAGACGAAACGCTGACGCCCAGCGGGGTGAAAGTGCTTTCCAGCACCTGCTCGGTCTGCGCCGACAATGCTCGTAGCGGTGTCACATAGACAGCCCGGCGGCCTTGGGCAAGGCATGCCAATATGCACAATTCGGCGATGCGGGTCTTCCCGGCACTGGTCGGCAATGCGACAACAAGATCGCACGTGCTATCGAAGATGCGCTGTACGGCATGCAGCTGCGACGGCCACAAGTCGATTTCGGATCGACCGCGTGCCAGGAGCGTCGCCACGAATGTCCCGCGCAAATCGGCCCAGTCAGGTTCCTGTGTGGGCAACCCGGCGTCGGCGGTCGCGGCTGGCGGACGTGTGGTCGGAAGATTGGCTGCGATGCTGGTTTGTCCCAGGTCACCAAGCAGGCGTCTAGTCAGCCGGAATACCCACCAGGGGCCGGGGACACCAACTTCGAGGGCAGCCTGTTCGCCGGTAGCTAGATCGGCAAGCGCCGTCTGCAGCAAGTCTGGTTGTTCGTGGGCAATCCCAAAAAGGGCGGCCGCGACCGCTGAGTGGTAATGCTCAGTCAAAAGAACGCCCACGGGGCCGAGCACATCGAGCAAATCTCCATCTTCTGATAACGGATCGATGCCCGGGGCAGCGCTGCCCCTCTCACGGTGCCTTCCCTCCAACGAGTCCACGAGCGAATCGTCCGTGGTCGCAGGTGACGTACGCAGGCTGATCGTACGAGTCTCGATTCGGCCGAGGTCGCGCAAGATGATGTCGGCAAGCGTGGCTTCCATAGGGGTGAGCTTGCCCGACTTAATACTGCTCTGTACCAGGGAGAAGGCCCGTGCCGCGTAGCCGCCGAGATGGCTTGCGGCGCCGGCGATCAGGCGATGAAACGCTTGTCCGTCAGTAGGCTCGGTATTGCGGGTTGCAGCCTCCAACGCATATGAGGCCTGGATGAATCCATTGTGCGCCAACTGTTGTCGCGAGGCCGCCTCGGCGGCATCGATACCCAGCGGTTCGGCGTCGGTCGTATCGAGCAGCTGCAGGCTCGTCGCGATAAGTGCGTAGCCGTAGTTGAGGAGATCGTCATCGAGATAGTCGTCAAACTGCGGGGCATCTGCGGGTAGCACTCCGTCGCGACGGATCATCGATTGCGCCTGCCCCCGTGATAGGAGCCTGCCACGGAACTGGGCTCCAGTCGCTTCCTGCAGGCTTGCGACCAACTCGCTCGCGTTACGCGTCAACGTCCAACGCCTTCTGGTAAGCCTGGCCGATGAACTGGGGATGCGCCTTGACGCGTAGAGCCAACGCCAGTTGCTTGACGGCCCCCGTGTAACCCTTCAAGTCGTCCTTTACGAACTTGCTCGGATCGTTCATGGTGAACAAAAACATCACGTGCGTGACCATCTCTGGACGGATCTCCTCGCACAGCTGCGCGTGCAGGACGGCATCGGCCAGCGACTCCGCCGATACGCGGCGCAATCGCTCGACGAACTGTGAAAGTGAATGCGGCGAAGGTAGGCCGTCAGAGCGTTGCAACCCCTCACGCGCCTCCGCCACAACAGCTTTCGACATTCGTTTGCGGCTCTTCGCCTCCACTTTTGCTAAATGCACCCCTGACCCCGAGTCAATCTTCACCCCGAGAACGTCGTCACCTCGCATGGCCCATTCCTGATGATCGCGGTCGATGAGCCTGCTCGGACCGACTGCGTAACCACAGTCTTCGTGAAGGTAGGCGGTAGCAAGGATCTCACCCATATCGCCCGATCGCGCTGTCTTCTTTGTGGGGAACTTGTTGCTCAAGAATGCCGAGACTTTCTGCTTGCCGAGCTTGTCGGCGATATGGATCAATGTGTCTGCGGCGGCGTACTTCTCTCCGAGCGTCGCGGCGACAGCGGCGATGCCAAGCTCATCGTCGGTCGAGGTGAGCAGACCGAAGGTATGGCCTTTTACGCTCTCGGTGGCCAAAGGGTCGCACCAGTTCTCGAAATCAGTCACGTGACTGCCTAGCCTCGCGGAGTACTAGTGACGTGCCGGACACGTCTTGCTTTCGCGTCAATGCTCGCCCTCCGGTGCGATGAGCTGATATAGGGGATTTCTTGATGCGGCGCTTCGTGTTTCGATACCTGCCGCAGTGACGTAGCGTTGAGACGTAGTCATCGATTCGTGGCCGAGCAACTTCATCAGGGTGTATACGCTGACGTCCGAACTTGCCAATTCAGTCGCATAAGTGTGCCGCAAGCCGTGTACGAGAGCTCCCGGCACAGGTTGTGCGTCAGGTCCGGCACGCTTGAAGGCTCGCTTGATCCGGGATTGCAGCGTTCCGCGCGTGATTCGGTCGCCGTCGCGGCCGACGAATAGCGGTGACCGCGACGGCCAGCGAGCCAGCCCCGTAACACCCACATCTACTTTGCGTTTAGTGGTGTCGGGAAATCTCGTCGCACGAGTATCCAAGTATGTATCAACTACCGCCAGCAATGCAGCCTCTATCGGGACGCTGCGTTCCTTTCCGCCTTTACCCTTGACGCGGATGACGGCACTGCCGTCATCGACGGTGCGAACGTCGCCAACATCGAGCTGGCGAATCTCGTCCGCGCGCAGCCCCGCCAGCAAAGCCGTGAGCATTAGTGCGAGATCCCTTTCAGCCCAATCGGTTACCCGTTTCGAGTCCGTGTCCTGTGTCACCGCCTGCAGGAGAGCGTCGACGACCGGCCGGGGGAGAGCTTTGGGAAGCGACTTCGGAAGCTTGGGGCGTCCAACCAGCATCATGGGATTAGATGTGATCTGCTCGTTAGCGTAGAGGAAGGTGCACAACACATTCCAGGTCGACCAGCAGCGGCGAACGGACGCTGCTTCACGATCCGACGCGTACTTGGCAAACGCTCCGCGCACCAAATCTCTAGTTATGTCGGATGCAGTCAGCGAGACGGGATCGCCGCCGGTGACGAGAGACGCGATGGCGATAAAGTCCTGCTTATAGGCTTTCATTGTGTGAGGCGAGGGCTTTCGCGCTTGCCGGTCGTTGAGGAAGTCCGTGAACCAAGCCGGGAACAAATCCGACGACGCCGATTCGGTCACGCCGCGACCACGTCGAGCGCAGCGTTTGGGAGATCGGGCACGAGATTCACCCTAACAATATTTGGTGGATAATCAACATTATCCATCAAGAATGCCGATACTGCAGTGCGGCAGTGACTTTCCTGAGACCATGTAGGCGGGGAAGTGTCACAGTGACGGAATGGTCATCACTCGAAACTCGTCGTAGACTCACCGGCATGGTGGCGTGGATTCAGGCGGCGAGGCCTTCGACCTGGTCGCGTTGCTCAACGCCAGCGACCTCACGCCCAAAGACCGCCGGATGGTTTTCGATGTCATCGTTAACGGCACGATCGAGGGGGCGATACCTGACCGCGAGACCGTTCTGGAACTCATCGAGCTGGTTGCAGCGCGAATCAGTGGCGACGGGTACCGGCAGCGCATCATCGACCGGTTACACCAGGACTCAGTGGCCGGCCGCGTGGCCGTGGCTCTGAGAACAGGGTGATTATTGTGAGTGGCGAACGTTCAGGCCGTACCAACGACCAAGACGCTGGCCCGTCGGCGCTCGGCCCCAAGACGTGGAGACGCTGGAACGACATTGCCGACATCTTCAACGGACCTGAGGACTCCAACTGGGCATCTGATCGCGACCTTGTTTCTGGCAGATTCGCGCTAGGGCTGTCCGGCGCTGCCAGATGGTCGTGGATTCGGCCAGATTTGGCCTGCCGAACTGGCGGCCACCACAAAAACACGGGTATAGACCAGGCGCTACGCAACTGTCAGATGGCTCTGGAAAACAGGACAGATTCGGACAGCTCTCGCGTTTTCCCGGATTACTGTCAACAAGTTCTGGATCGAACACAAAACGCCGATAATGGCCGTGGCACGCCATTGCGCACCAGTATCAAAACGCCGATAATCGACATTATGTCAGTTTAATGTCGCCGTTTTCATTGGATGAATCAGGGACGCTTTGAGCATCCCTCACCCGCCGGGTTAGGTCGAGTTGTCCAAAGCACCCCGACGCCAACAGGTTTACCGCAAATCACCGCGATCTCTCAAGCCGACGAGGGACACGTATCGCGTTGGGCAAAGACCCTGTCCACGTTCCGGAGCCATTCGCCTCCCACCTCAACTACCACCTACGCCATCGCCCCAATCTGCGCACTGCCGGCGGAACCCGTTGGCACACCCTGGCTCTTCACAAGCAACCGGCCAGGCCGACACATTGATCCGCAGGCCATAATGATGCGGCTGCGGGCGCTCGGCATCGACCTGCAAGGGGCACGAAACACCGCCCTACAGACACTCGTCTCCGAGATCCCCGCGCCCCTAGCCGCCGAAATGCTCGGTTACAGCGACAAAGTCACCCAAAAACACGCAGCAGAAGCCGGCAACACCTGGGTGAACTACGTGCGCCGCTGACTCACGCCCGAACAAGCTGACTCGACAGGAACCTTCAACTTGTCAATGTGCCAGGAGTTTGCGCAGTCGATGCCAGGCGTCGAAACCGTAGCCTGCCCACACGCAGCGAAGAAGTCACCAGGCGCAAGTCTAGGCTGGCTGCAGCGTCCGCTCGATCTGCTTAGACCTCGGCGCTGAGTCGCTTAATTGCGAAGACTCCGCCGATCAGAAGGTCGCCATTGTCGAGCACCGTGGTGATGCCGCCCAACGCGTTCCAGCGGCGGCTGTCGTCGGGGAATATCCAGCGTTGCTTGAGTTCGCCGGTCAACCAGTCCAGACCGACGTACTGGTAATCGCCGTGGTCCTTGTGGGCGCAGTACATCAGACCCGTGGCCGCGGAGACGACGGGAACCATGATGTCCGAGTTGTCGATCTCGTTGTTGATCCAGGACTCCATGAAGCGCCGGTCGTCGGGATTCCAGATGAACTTCTGCACCCCGCGAGGTGCAGGACGGGTCACACCTGCGGTGAAGGCATTGGGTAATCCGGGCGTCGGCACCGGGTCTGGGTAAGAACCGTTGATGACCGCAACGCCATAGCCGAGCACATTGGCCGACGGCTCAATCGTCAACTGGGAGATCGCGATCCTCGCCTGATCAGCGATGCGCCGCGACTTCGTGCCGGGGCGCTGCTCGAAGTCGGCTGGGATGTCGTCGCGCCAGAACCCCACCAGGTTGGTGCCACCTCGGGCCGCGTCGGCGATAACCACCAGTTTGTCCGGGTCATCGCCAAATCCCATGAGCGACGGGGTGGTTCCTGAACCTCGCGAGATGGACCCGGCCGCCAGTGCCTCGTCATCGGGAATCCACTCGTACCCCGATTCCCACGCGCCGTCAGCCTCATCAGTCGACAGCGTCTCGCCATTCCAGATCACCTTGAGCATGCGTCGGGAGGTCACGACGTAAACGCCGTTGTGCTCGTCGATGACGATGCTGTTATCGACGGCCTCGCCGGGAAAGGTGACGAAGTCCTCAACATTCAGGTCGCGGTCCAGGACCACCAGTGCGCCGGGCGCGGCGGCGGCGATGAAGCCGTCGTAGGTCATGTTCAGCCCGATGATGCGGGTGACGGCCTTGGCTGCCTCCTCGGGCAGTGCGTCGGCGACGTTGACTGATTTCACCACGCGGACCGGGCCGTCGACCACATTGTCATCGCTGGTCTTGAGGACTTGATTGGCGCCGAAGACGCAGTAGTGGTTGCCGTCGCGGTCGAACAGGTTGTACACCCCGTTGATTCCGGCTTCGAAGGTCACGCCTAGTCTTTCGACTCCCCCGATGGCCGCCAACAGTGCAGTGTCATCTACAGCGCGGCGAGCCTCATCGACCTCGGCCAGCACCCGGTTGATCGCCTCGTCCGTCGCCGACGCGGCGCTGTCCTCGTATCCCGGATACGGGGTGAAGGAGATCGCGTCCAGTGCGTTGCCGGTAAGCCGTAATTTGAGGATGCCGAGCGTTCCGCTGGCGAAAGCGACGGTATCGGAGCCGATGTTCTTGACCGCCGGGTTGGACACCATGACGTTCGTGACCGCCTTGACATCACGATCACGGACAAGTTTGCGTCCGACTGACGGCCCGGCCGGAAGAACCGAATCCGTTGCGCCGGAGTTGAAATGAGAGGTGGGATACACGCTTTCGGTCAACCATGGATTGCAGGCAGGCATGGACGGCGTAGACACGGACGCGTCACCAGTCATCTCTCGATGGTCCCACTCCGCGCTCCACAGGAGACACAAATCGGCGACATCCGCACGGCTTCGCGACATCGCCGCCCAATCGCCAACGGAGTCGGGCACCTCTCGCTTGATTCAGCAACACGGCCACTCCTGAACCGGATGTAAACCCATCCACAAGAGGAATACGGCGGGTTACCAGTACAAGCCACCGTGTTCATCGACTGAATCCTCCCCGGTCAGGACAGTCTGGCCTCCCACGGACCCGAATCAAACACCAGCTTTTCAGCAACTGGTGGTCGCGACGGACGGGTGTTTAACTCTGCAACCGTCGGACATCGAGAGCGGTCTCGATCGCCGCGCTGCCTCGCTGTTCGACGAAATACGCTCCGGCTGTGCAGTTTTCCGCGACCGCTTCCACGAGTCGAGTGCCGCGGTAAACAAGGCCCGCACCGTCATCGGTGGCAAACGCGGGTGGGAGAACTCCGGCCCCAACCAATTCATGCAACAGCGGCCGTCGTTGGTCTTCGGAGTCATAGTGCACACCGTTGGCATAAGGCAGGAATCCCAGCGCGTTCGTGACAGGCTGTAGTTGCGGGCCGAACGAATCGGTGGTGCCCCCGGCGTGCCAGCAGATCGAGCCGGCGGAGATGCTGGTCAATACCACCCCGGACCGCCACGCCGTGCGTAGCGCTTCGTCAACGCCGTGCAGCCGCCACATCGCCAGCAGGCCCGCGACGCTGCCGCCGAACACCCACACCACATCCTGCTCCAGCAGATGCGCGGTGACATCTTCGATTGTGGGCATCGGGAACAACGCCAGGTGTGACGGAATGTAGCCACGGACCTGGGCGGCCTCTGTGAGGTAGTGCAGCACCGCTTTGTCATCACCCATCGCCGTGGCTAACAGGCAGACGCGCGGCGGCCGCCCGGTAACACCGGAAAGCTCAACTGCGTAGTCGGTCAAGGCGGTGAACTCGAACCGCGTGCGCTGACCCGCGCCTATTCCCCCACTGGTCGCCAGGATCGTCGGTGCGTCTGCAGACATGGTCTCGACGGTAGGCGCACCGTCCGCTGGCGGGCAATCCAGTTTGGTCGGCTGACCATTCCGTGCGGAGGCACCCTCTGTAGGGTCTCCGCACACCTACGGAAGCAGCAGAACCATATTGCGGTGCAACGGAGTACGATTTCTCCATTGGCAGAGCGCCAAGCGCGTGAAGATCGCAATCAGCGCTGCGGCGAATCCGATAGCCGGAGCCCACGTCGCCCCGAACCCGATCAAGACGCTGTAGCCAAATGCCACCCCGCCCGCCAATAGCAACAGCCGCGGCAGTGTCCACTGCGTGGGTGCGCGTAGTTGGGTGGAGAGCAGCACGCCCAGTGTCAAGGCGGTGACGTGCCCGGCGGCGGTGAAGTCGAAACTCTCCGATGCGGTCGCAACGACGAAGGCGTTGGCAAGCCAGAAACTGACCCAAGGTAGCCGCCACCAGGCGGGAATTGCGGCGGTTAGAGCGCCCAGTACGGCAGCGGCGCCGTAGCTGATGCCGACATCGCTGGCGTCGGCGATCGAGGCCGGCAGCCAACCCGCCAGAATCGCGATGGCGAGCGCGGCGGCGACGATCAGGGTTGCCCCGATGTGGCCGAGCGTGAACGCGACGACCATACCCTTTCCGCGCCAGAGCAATTCGCCCAGAGCCAGCAGGCATACCAGCCCCGGCAGCCAGACATAGATGTCGTTGTCGGCGGTGACGAAGGCGCTGCCGATCAGGGTGCCAAACTGACCGCGTGCCAGGTTGTGCAGGTTGGTGCTCAAGTGGTCGATCACCCGGCCCTGTACTTGCGGGCCCACCGCAACCAAGGTGACGGCGACGACCAGCAGCACCAAAGCGTAGATGGCAGTGAAACGCACCACGGCGAGGCTCGACAACACGCGCGACATAGATGTCCACCGTGCCAACACGGCATTACGGCAGTGAGTCAACCATGGTAATTCGGCGAAAGATCGTATGTCCGGCGCGGCGACCTGGGCGCTCAGCGCGGCCCGACTGTTCGGGCGGTATCGCCTGGGTGGACACTATGACGTGGCCCTTTCTGCAACAGTATTCAAAGTCGAACTCGGCGTCTCTGATATCGATCACGGCTACTACGCCGACCACGCGCTGACAGTGGCCCGTCATCCCAGTGAGACCGACGAGCGGATGGTGGTGCGGTTGTTGGCTTTTGGGCTTCGCGCACACCGACTCAGCGACATCGACGGTGAGCTGGCGTTCGGGCCGGGCCTGTCCACCCCTGGCGTACCGGACTTACGGCTCGCGGACTACACCGGCCGGACTCTGGAGTGGATCAACGTCGGCCAGCCCGACGAACGCGTCTTGGGCAAGGCGGCCAGCCAGGCCGACCAGGTGCTGCTGTTCCCGTTCGCTGCCGGCGTGGCCACCTGGTGGCGCACCGTCGGCCCCAAAGTGGCGGGGCTGCCGAACCTGTCGGTGGTGCAGATCCCGCACGCCGCGGTGCAGCAACTGGCCCAGACCGTCGATCGACGAATCTCGGCGCAGGTGATGGTGATTGAGGGTCAGGTGACGATGACCGTAGGCAGCGTCGACGTCACGTTCACGCCCGAGCCATTGGGCTGAACGCCCCGTGCCAGGATCGGGATATGAAGAAGAACCCGACCCGGCTGATCCCCAGAGGTACCGACGAATCGCGCCACGTGGTCGAACGGGTCCAGCTCGTCATGGACCTGACGTCGCAGCTGAACGTTCTTCGGCACTCGGATGTGGACGGTCGCAACTCGTTGCTGAAGGAAATCCTGGGGCAATCGCTGCCGGAGACCACCACGATCTATCCGCCGTTTTATTGCGACTACGGCCTCAACCTGCGTCTGGGCGACCGCGTGTTCGTCAACCAGAATTGCTCGTTCTATGACCTCGGGGGCATCACGATCGGCGACCGCACAATGATCGGGCCAGGCGTCACGCTCTGCACTGCCGGCCATCCCGTCGAACCGGCGGCCCGGTTCGACGGCATCACAGTGGCCGCGATCGATGTTGGGACGAACGTGTGGATCGGGGCCAACTCGACTATCGCTCCCGGTGTCACGATCGGTTCGGGATCGGTCGTTGCCGCGGGCGCGGTTGTGGCAACCGATGTTCCGCCGAACTCACTCGTCAGCAGCGCTGGTCACGTGCGGCGACGCGAGCTTGGCGATGCTGACGCGCTAAAAAGGCTCGGCGACAGCTCTTTCCAGTAAACAGTCACGGTACTCGGGCGCACGTGAGCGTCGCTCGAGTACCGTGACTGCGTCGTTATGTCGCTTCTGGTTGCATCAAGGAACCGAAACGCAACCCACACCGGGCACGCAACCTCCGCCGCCGCCGGGACCACCGCCGCCCGACGGACCGCCGGGAATGCTGCCTCCGCCGCCGCCGGGTCCCCCACTGCCGGTCGGGCCGCCGGGGATGGATCCACCGCCACCTCCGGGTCCACCGCCACCCGTGGGTCCCCCTGGGATGCTGCCTCCGCCGCCACCGGGTCCCCCACTGCCTGTTGGGCCTCCGGGGATCGAACCGCCGCCGCCTTCTGAACCGCCGCCGCCCGTGGCACCGCCCGGCGTAGTGCCGGGAGACGTCGTTACAGCTGTCGTAGTCGGCGTCGTCACCGTCGTAGTCGATGTGGTGGACGTTGTCGGTTTGCTGCCGTCGTCGGAGCCGCATCCCGTGGCCAGAGGAAGTACCGCGACGCCGGCGATGAGGCCGACCCACGCCGGGTGCCTACGCCGAGCTCGGGATCCCGCAGGGATGCTCGTGTCAGCTGTCAACGTCATGGTGGTGTTTGCCTCCCTCTCGAGAGTCGTTTCGGTGTTCCCCGATATCGAGACTTCTAATCCTCAGCGCCCCAAATAGTGCTCGGCCGGCGTCATGACGGAAGTTTGCATGCGAGTACTTCGACATTCTCAATTGCAGGTGACACGGTGAACAGTTCCTCAGCGCGGTGCGTGAGTTCCGTGCCCACGCCGCCCGCCAGGTGTGCCTGCCGGCCGGCGTCGTCGGGAAAAACGTCAAAGATGCCGAACGTCGACGCATCGAACTGCACAGCGAACCAGGCTCGGGTCTCGGGCTCCTGCTCGACTATCGCCTGTGCGTCAGCCAAAAACTGAGCAACTTCTGCCTCTTTGCCCGGTCGTGCGTGTACCCGAACCAACAGCCCTGCTCGTATCATCACTTCTCCTTCGGTTGTGCGCCGCGCAGTGAGCCGACCTCGGTGATCGCATAACACGCGTAAACACCGATGGGGCTACCCTGGCCTGGGCCGGGCAAAACTCCGCGTCCGCAGCGCCCGCTGTTGGATCACTCGGTGACGCGGTAGCGGAGGTGGGCAACGCCGGGGGCTTGCAGCACGCGCTCGAGCTCCAATTTCGTTGTGTCGGGCTGGAATCCGTCGAACAGGCGCTCACCCGAGCCCAGGATGACCGCCGACACCTGCAGGTCGATCTCGTCGACCAGGCCCGCCTTGATCGCTTGACGTGCACACGATGCACCGCCGGCGATCGAAATGTCCTTCCCGCCGGCGGCCGCCTGCGCTTGTGCGTAAGCGGATTCGATGCCGTCAGTGACGAAGTGGAACGTCGTACCGCCCTTCATCTCGATCGGGTCGTGGGCGTAGTGCGTGAGCACGAACACCGGGCAGTGATACGGCGGGGTGTCGCCCCACCAGCCGCGCCAGTCCGAACCGCGCCATTCGCCGCGCACCGGCCCGAACATGTTGCGGCCCATGATGGTTGCGCCCATGCCATCCAGCATCTCGGACATCACCTGACGGTTGACCGGGTGATCCCTGCTGGGGCCGATGTGCCAATCATGGAGGGCGAGCCCACCCACCCCGATCGGATTCTGTTCGGTCTGATCGGGCCCGGCGACGTACCCGTCGGCCGAGATGGACATCGAGAGGTTGGTTCGCGCCACGTCAAGTTCCGTTCCGTCGGTTCATCGGTTGCCTCTGTTCAATAGAGACCCCTGCGCCGCCGGAAACTCATCGAAGAACGGGAGCCAATCGCGATGCCGCTACTCAAGCGCCGCGCGCGAGCGCATCCACCACCGCCGACGAGAACGCCGGCAGGTCATCAGGGCCACGGCTGGAGATCAGGTTCCCGTCGATGACGACCTCGCGGTCCACCACGGTCGCTCCCGCGTTCTGTAAATCGATTCGAAGGCTGGGGAACGATGTCAACGTTCGGACTTTGGCGACGCCGGCATCGATCAACGTCCACGGGCCGTGGCAGATAACGCCCACGGGCTTGCCGGATTGGACGAAGTCGCGGACGAACTTCACCGCCTCATCGTCGGCACGCAGTTTGTCGGCATTCACTGTGCCGCCCGGGATGAGCAGCGCATCGAAGTCGTCAGGTGTTATGTCGGCGACCAAACGTTCCACGGCCTCAGTACCGCCGGGGTTCAGGTCGTTGTCACGCATGTCGATGGAACCCTCTTGCAGCGAGACCAGTTCGGTGCTGGCACCCGCGGCTTGCACAGCGTCTCGAGGCTCTTGCAGCTCCCGGCGTTCGACGCCGCTGGTGGCGAGGATGGCCACCTTCTTGCCCTCGAGCGGCGCAATACTCTCGTCCAGATTCTGTTCGGCTTGCTCGGCGTAGTCGGCCAGTTCGGCGATCGATTCATCGCCTTCCTCAGCGCGCATCGTCAACTCCTTGCCTGCGCCGCCGCGTCTGGCGGCATCGCTCGGCTGGGTACCCGGGTATGCCCTGGCCGAAACCGTCCGCCATCCACGTGGCCGTCACCTGTTGTGTCCTGCCGAAACACTCGTTGCCACAACCACTTCTACGCATCTTTACACGGTCGAAATCAGTTGGACCGGCCGATCCGGAATAAACCGGCAAGCCATGACCTTGGCTCAAGAGTCGCCCCTTCCCCGACCAAGGAGCATCCATGACTCGTCCCGTCCGCGTCGCTGTACAGATCCAGCCCGGCGGCACGCCCGACTACGCCACGTGGCGCGACGCCGTCGTGGCCGCCGACGACCTCGGCGTCGACGTGATCTTCGGCTACGACCACTTCCACCGCCCGGCGATGAAGGGCATCGTCGACGGCAAACCCGTCCTGTTCGACGAGCAACCCGACGTCGCCAACTTCGAGGGATGGACCGCCCTCGCATCATGGGGCGAGATCACCTCGCATGCCGAGATCGGGCTCCTCGTCACCGGCGTCGGCTACCGCAACGCGGACCTGTTGGCCGACATGGCGCGTACCGTTGACCACATCAGCGGTGGTCGTCTCATCCTCGGCCTGGGCGCCGGGTGGTACGAAAAGGATTACACCACTTATGGTTACGAATTCGGCACCTTCGGTTCCCGCTTCGATCTGTTCGATGAGAGTCTGATTCGCATCGAGAACCGACTCGCCGCCCTGATCCCGCCGCCCGTCCGCAAGATTCCGATCCTCATCGGCGGCACAGGGCCCAAGCGCTCGTTGCCCGCTGTCGCGAAGCACGCCGACATCTGGCACGCATTCCAGGACCTCGATGCGTTCCGCAAGTCCAGCGACCGCGTCGACGAACTCGCAGCGACGTACGGCCGCAACGGTTCTGACATCGAACGCTCGACGCTGTGGACCAACGCCGACGCTGCCGATGCCTTCCGGGAGGCCGGCGTCACGCTGTTCCAGACCGAACTGACGGCCGACAACGCTTACGACCTCGGTTCCCTGAAAGAAATCCTGTCCTGGCGCGACAACGGGTGAACACGATCAAACCCACGTCGCCACATCAGGTCGTCGAGAAGTAGTGGCCGTTGTCCAGATCGTCGAGCAGGTTCGGCCCAGCGGGTTTCCAGCCCAGCGTCTGACGGGTGATGAGGTTGGATGCCGGGTAGTTTTTCGTGACGAGGCTCGCGAGGAACCCGAAGTACCCCGGTACCATCAGCTCGTCCACGGGAACACTCACGGCTGGCAGGCCCAGTCGGTTACCGATGGCCTCGGCGATATCGCGGAACGGGATGCCCTCTTCGGCAATCGCGTGCCAATATCTGCCCGCCGGACCCTTCTCCAGCGCCAGGCGGAACACGGAAGCGGCGTCGCGGATGTGGACGGCGCACCATAGGTTCGCGCCGTCTGCCGGATAGCCGACGAAGCCCTTATCCTTCGCGAGCGCGATCAGAACGGGCAGGAAACCTGCACCATCGGTCGCGCTGTGCGCGATGAGCGGAAGCCGGACGATCGACGATCGCACTCCCCTGTCGGCGAGGCCGACGACGGTGCGTTCCACTGCGTTACGAACACGCAGAGTGCCTTTGTCATCGTCGCCGCTGGGAAGGGCCGGGTCGTCCTCGGTGGCGGGCCGGCCCATGCCCTGTCCGGGGCCGCCGATACTGCCCGCCGCGACGAGCGGTTTTCCGGTGCCCTCGAGTACCTCGCCATACGCCAGCATGATCGGCAGCTCCGCGGCGGCCACGGCGTCCATCCCGCCGGTCGGAAGCAGGTCTTGCCGGTGCGCGACGTGGACGACGCCGTCTGAGTCGGCGGCTGCCTCCTTGAGCCCGTCGAGATCCTCGAGGCTGCCGCGATGCACCTTCGCGCCGAGCGCCGACAGGGCCGCCGCAGCCGTGTCCGACCGGGCCAGGCCGGTGACCTCGTGTCCGGCGGCGATGAGTTCAGGGATGATGTGCGAACCGGCGTGGCCAGTGCCGCCGGTGATGAAAACGCGCATGTTGCAATCCTTTTGAGTAGTGGTTAGTTGAGAACGTTGACGCCGAGGAAGAAGTTGGTGTGCTCGACAGAGTGGGTGATGAGGGCTATTTCCAGCAGACCCGCGTTCTCCAGCGCCCGCGCCATGAGGAGCGGTCCGGCGTCCATCGGGCGCAGCCCCATGCTTTCGACGAACGTCGACACGTCGTCTTTTGCCTGCGCGTCGTCGCCTGCGATGAACACGTCCACCGGGCGGCCCTCCGTTGAGCCGGCGGTCAGAACGTTGGCGAACAGGGTGTTGAACGCCTTGACGACGCGCGCGCCCGGAGCGGCGGCCTTGGCGATCTCCTGTGCGCCCGAACTGCCCTCGGGGGTGACGAAGCCGGTGAGATCGGGAGTGACGGGGTTGGTGATGTCAACGATGACCTTGCCGCGCAGGGCATCTCCGTACTCGTTGACGACGGTTGCCGCACTGGCGTAGGGCACGGCGAGGACGACGATGTCCCCCGCCGGTTCGGCACCGGCCGTCCCGGCGGTGGCCCCGTCCAGCTCGGCGGCCAACTCGCCGGCCTTAGCCTTGTCGCGGCCGATGATCTCGACTGTGTTGCCGCCGGCGAGCGCCCGGGCTGCCATGGCTCTGGCCATGTTCCCCAGACCGATGATGCTGATGCTGCTCATGAAATATCCCTTTGCGACTGACGTAGAAAAAGGTTGACTCCTCAACCATAAACATTTTATTGGTGACGCGTCAACCAAGTGGGTTAGCATGGTCAGCGATGAAACCGAACTGGCTGAACGCTCGTGAAGACCGCGCCTGGCGTGCCTTCATACACGCGCATCAGCAGATCGAATTCCACCTGAATCGGCGCCTGCAGGCATCGGGCCTGTCCGGGTCTGACTACGAGGTTCTGGCGGCACTCTCGGCGGTCGACGGGGGCCGCATGCCCGCTCACGCCCTCTGTAACGCGCTGAACTGGGAGAAGAGCCGTCTCTCTCACCAGTTGCGGCGGATGCAGAAGGACGGGCTGATCGACCGCGAACCCAACCCTGATGACGCCCGCAGCACCATGGTCTGCTTACTGCCGGCCGGTCGCGCTGCTATCGAGAAGGTGGCGCCCAGGCATGTGGACGACGTCCGCCGCAACTTCATCGACTTGTTCACCCCGACTGAGCTCGACACGCTCGCAACCCTCAACGAGCGAATCCTGCATCACCTGGCCGCTACGACCGTCGACTCCCCCACCGACGACGAGCGGTCATAACCCCCCTGTGGCCGTAAGCGTTTCAGCGTTAGGACGCGGCTCCGGATCGGTTTAAGGGGTCCCGCCCGCGACGGTCGCTGGGGTCGCCGCGGGAATGGCCTGGTCGATGAGAACGGTCGCGATGGCAGCGGCCGTGGCAAAGGTTTCGGCGTTGAGGACCCGGTTGCGTGCCGAAGCGCCGTCGAGGAGTAGGGCCAGTTGTTCGCCGAGCTGTTCAGGGTTGGTGGCGCCGGCCTCGCGGGCGGTTTCGGCGAGCCGCGCAGCGAAAGCCTTCTTGTAGTCGCGGGCGTGTACGCGTGCCGGGTGGGCTGGGTCGTGGATTTCGACGGCCGCCGCGATGAACGGACAGAGCGGTCCGTGAAGGTCGAAAGCGGCGAGGAGCCGTTCGCGGGGTGTGAGGTCGGTGCGGTCGAACACCTCTGGCAAGACGTCGGGATCAAAGCGGCGTAGGTGTTCTGCGATCAGCTCATCCTTGCCGGTGAAGTGCTGGTAGAACGTGCGCTTGGACACCTGAGCCTCCGCGCAGAGCTGCTCCAGGCCAGTGCTGTTGATGCCTTGGTCGCGGAAGAGTCGTCGCGAAGCGCTGAGGATGCGCTCTCGCGCCCCTCTGCCGCGGCGCAGGCCTCGCGGCCCCTTCTCCACCTCCGTCACGTACTCAGCCTAGCCCAGTTGGGTACCGATCGGTGTGCATAGCTTGCGGGCTGTGCCGCTATTCGATACGTTAAGTACACCGATTGGGTTACATACTGATTCGATGATTGGACGGCTCATGGGAAAGCTCGAAGGCAAGGTCGCGGTGATCACCGGAGCGACAAGTGGCATGGCTCTCGCGGGTGCCAAATTGTTCGTTGAGGAAGGAGCTCACGTCTTCATTTCAGGCCGACGGAAGGACGAGCTCGAAGAAGCCGTCAAGGTGATCGGCCGGAACGTGACGGGGGTGCAGGGCGATGCGGCCAACCTCGATGATCTGGACCGATTGTTCGAGACGGTCAAACAGGAAAAAGGCGTGATTGACGTGTTATGGGCAAGCGCCGGAACGGGCCAGCAGAGCAGGCTCGGCGAGATCACCGAGGAGCACTTCGACGCCACATTCTCGCTGAATGCGCGCGGCACGCTATTCACCGTTCAGAAGGCGCTACCGCTGTTCAACGATGGAGGCTCGATCTTCATGACCGGATCGAACGCTTCGCTCAAGGGATACCCTGAGTGGAGCGTGTATGCAGCGAGCAAGGCCGTGCTTCCCGCCTACGCTCGGGTGTGGGTGTCGGAGTTGAAAGACAGGAAGATCCGGGTGAACGTACTGACACCTGGCCAGGTCGCCACGCCGAAACAGGAGGAGCTGTTCGACGAGGCGATGAAGGCACAGTTCGAATCCCTCATCCCGCGCGGAAAGATGGGCCGCCCCGACGAGATCGCGTCGGTCGCGTTGTTCCTGGCCTCGGACGACTCGAGCTACATCAACGGCGTGGAGTTGGTTGTCGACGGCGGCGTGGCGGCGATCTGAGTGGAGCAAGCTGCGATGGACGCGTTCGCCCCGCACCGAAAGACCGTGGAGTCCTTCGTCGACTGCATGCATCGCGGCGCCGATGAAGACGCTCTTTGCAGCGTCCTCGCCGAGGACGTGGTGTTGTACAGCCCACTCGCCCAAGAGCCACTCATCGGCCGCGGGGCAGTCCTGGAAGCCATCCGGACCGTCGGCGCGGCCGCGGCCGACCTCACCTACGTGGAGGTCCTCAGCGGAGAGACGCATCACGCCGCGTCCTTCCGGCTGCAGATCGACGACACCCTGGTCGACGGAATGGACTACTTCCTGCTGGACGCGGAAGGCAAGATCTCCGAGGTGACCATATGGTGGCGCCCGCTGCCGGCCGGCGTCGAGATGCAGCGGCACCTCACGGGTCTACTCGGCACGCCGTCCTGGAAACTTCTCACCGATACGGAGTAACGCTTCGTGCCCGACGTACCTACGGAGACTGGAACCGTTCGCGGCCAATGGGATAACGACGTCACGGTGTTCCGTGGGATCCCTTACGCCCAACCGCCCGTCGGGCCCTATCGCTTCGCACGACCTGCTCCGCCCGATCGCTGGGACGGTGTTCGGGACGCACTGCTGTTCGGCCCGTCGGCACCCCAAATTGGTGCGGCTGTCTCCGATGTCGACACGAACTGGCTGACGTTGAACGTGTGGTCACCAGACCTCGGCTCCGCAGGCCTACCGGTCATGGTGTGGATTCACGGCGGACGCTACCTGGAGGACGGCAGCGCCAACCCGCACTACAACGGCGCGACCCTTGCTGCGGCCGGCGTGGTGGTGGTGAGCGTGAATTACCGCGTCGGCTTCGAAGGCTTTGCGCATATCGCCGGCGCACCGAACAACCGCGGTCTGCTCGACCAGATCGCGGCACTCCAATGGGTCCACGACAACATCGCGGCCTTCGGCGGTGACCCCACCAACGTCACCGTCTTCGGTCAATCCGCCGGCGCCGGCAGTATTGCTGCCCTGCTCGCCATGCCGCCCAGTGCGGGTCTGTTCCGTCGCGCGATCGTCCAAAGCTTGCCGGGTACATTCTTCAGCGAGGAGCTCGCTGCCGGGATTTCCGCCCAAATTGCCGCGCAACTCGACGCACACACCACAGCTGTTGAACTGCAACATTTTTCACCACACGCTCTGGTAACGGCCAGCCATGCGTTACTGGCGAGGATGCCCGCCTTCGCCGACGCGTGGGGGCCCATGGCGCTCACCCCGACGCCGTTCTCCCCCGTCGTTGACAACGTGACTCTGCCCGATGCGCCCTGGCGCGCTCTGGCATCGGGAGCAGCCCGTGCCATTGATCTGCTGGTCGGACATACTCGCGACGAGTACTCCCTGTTCAATCCCCGGCGCGGGACACCGGTCACCGACGCGGACTTCGCCAGAACGGTCAATCGGCTCGCACCGGCAGCATGCCGGCCAGACGGCTATCGGACCGCTTTCCCGCGAGCCACCGTGTCACAGCTCTACGAAACCGTGAACGCCGACTGGCTGTTCCGGATGCCCAGCCAACACCTCGCCGATGCCCAACACGCCGGCGGCGGCACCGCGCGATTGTATGAGCTGGCTTGGAGCTTCAACACGGCCGAGGGCTCGTCCCACAGCCTCGACGTGCTGCTCGTGTTCGGCACGCTCAGCCACAGCGACATCATCAGCCGTCCAACCGCAAACCCCAATGCTGCCAACGAATATGACCAGGTCTCGCGAGCCATGCGCCGCGACTGGGTTGCCTTCGCGACCGACGGCGACCCCGGTCGGGTCACCTACGAGTCCACTGCACGCACCACTCGGATCTACGACACCCCCACCAGTGACCAGCCCTACCCAGAAGAAGCATCCCGCCGACTCTGGGCAAGCCACAGATTCGCCGCGCTCGGCGTCGTCACCTGACCGATGACGGCACTCTGCTCACCTCTGCCGGACGACGCGCCCCTCGTCCCACACCGGCACCGGCGATTCGACGATTTCGCCGTCCTCTTGGAAGATCCAGAATCGGTCGAAGTCGCGCGCGAACCATCGGTCGTGCGTCACGGCGATGACGGTGCCTTCGAACAGGGCGATCGACTGCTGCAGAGCCTCGGCCGATTCCAGGTCCAGATGGTCGGTGGGCTCGTCGAGCAGAAGCAGTGTGGCGCCGCCCAGTTCGAGCAGCAGAATCTGGAACCGCGCCTGCTGTCCGCCGGACAAAGAGTCGAAGACCTGCTCCGCGGCATGAGCGAGTTCGTAGCGCGCGAGCGCGCGTGTGGCCGCCTCACGGTCCCGTCCGTCGCGGCGACCGTCTCCGTGATGAAGGATCTCGAGCAAGGACCGGCCCGCAAGATCGGGGCGGCGTTGGGTCTGCGCGAACCATCCCGGACGGACACGTGCGCCGAGACGGACACGGCCCTCGTACGCGACGGGCTCGATCGGCAGATCGCCGGCGGGCTCGTGTTCCGGTTCGGGGTCGGTCCCTCCGGCTGCGAGTAGCCGCAGGAAGTGCGACTTGCCGGACCCGTTGGCGCCGAGTACGGCTATGCGGTCCCCGTACCACGCCTCGGCGTCGAACGGGAACATGAGATCGATCAGCTCCAACTGCTCGCAGACCACCGCCCGCTTGCCGGTGCGTCCGCCGGAAAGTCGCATCTGGAATCGCTGCGCGCGCGGGAGTTCGTGCGGCGGACCCGCTGTCTCGAAGCGTTCGAGGCGGGTCTGCGCCGCCTGGTACCGCGACGCCATGCCATCGTTGTTGGCCGCTTTCTGCTTGTACATCAGGACCAGCGCCTTGAGCTTTGCATGCTCCTCGTCCCAACGGCGGCGCATCTCGTCGAGCCGTTCGAAACGGGCCTCGCGCGCAACATGATAGGTGTCGAAGCTCCCAGGATGCGTCCATGCGGTGCTCCCTGCGGCGCCGAGTTCCAGGGTCACCACGGCCGTCGCTGAGCGCGCGAGGAGCTCACGATCGTGACTCACGAAAAGCACGCTCTTGCCGGACTGCCGCAGGCGGTCCTCGAGCCAGCGTTTGCCGGGTACATCGAGGAAGTTGTCTGGTTCGTCGAGGATGAGGAGCCCGTCGGTGCCTCGCAGCAAAGCTTCGAGTACGAGACGCTTCTGCTCCCCTCCCGACAGGGTCCCGACCGGGCGTGCTGCGGCGCGATCGAAAGCGATACCGAGCGCCGCATTGGTGCAGACGTCCCAGAACACTTCGATCTCGTAACCGCCGGCCTCGCCCCATCCGGCCAGCGCGTTCGCGTATTTCACCTGCGCGGCTTCGGTATTCGTCGTGCGCATGATGTGCTCCGCACGGTCTAGTCTCGCGGCTGCTTCGACCACGCGAGGCGGTGCGACTCCGAGCAGTAGATCGCGGACGGAATTGCCCTCGATGAACTGGCGCATCACCCCGATGCCTCCCGACTGAGCGATGGCGCCCTCGTCGGGTTCGATCTCGCCGAGCACGATCTTCAACAACGTCGATTTGCCCGCGCCATTGGCGCCGATCAGTGCGACTCGTTCACCGTCGCCGACGCGTAGCGAGACATTGTTGAGGAGCGGGCGGCCGTCCGGTAGGCCGTAGCTGATTTTTGACAGATCGAGATGAGCCACACAATCAACCTACAAATCGCTGAAAGCGATTTTCTGAGGAGATGTTTGATCATCGCGACGCCGAGCGGGCCATTTCCTTGGCGGGCCTCGATGCAGCCACCGTCGCGCCAGGAGCAGCGGGAATACCCACCCCAGCCAACCGGCAAGGCCGGCGATCACCCAGACGTAATGCTGCGGCCCGCCGTCGGGTACGTGGTCGCGCCACGGTTCCAATAGTGAGTCCAGCGCCGGAGCCCAGATTCTGTTGGTGATTACCGACAACGCCAGTGTCACGCTGTAGAGCATCCAGCGTCGGTGTGCACCGACCCGGCGTTGACGTGCCGCCGCAAACCCGGCCACAGTGGTCCACAGCCAGAGCACGCCGAGGGTGACATTGCTGGCCGCCAACACAGGACCGAACGGCGTCGCCGCCCCAATCACGATGGCGCACAACGCTGCTGGGATTGCCGATGCGGTGTACACCGTCCCGACCCGCCGATGCAGTACCAGGTGCCGTCGCGACCCCGGCCACAGCTGCACCAGCGCGCACACCATCACCACGCTGCCAAGCAGGACGTGCGCGACCAGCAACGGGTAGTGCAGCCCGAATGTGGCAGGTACCCGGGTGCCACCGGATAGGTATGGCGGTAGCGAGTGGGCCAGAAACACGACCACGACGAGGGTGACTGCGACGGCCGGCCCGAACCTGCGAGCCCATGCGTATGCCATACGCAATAGCGTATGACATACGCAGTGGGTTGTCGCTGGTCTAATCTGACCTTGATGACCACGCCCGAACCACAGCTGCCGCCGGCTCTGCGCCTGCTCTGGGAGCCGGACACCGTCGATCGACGATCGCGAGGACTCACTCGCGAGGCGATCATCTCTGCGGCAATCGAGGTGGCCGACGCCGACGGCCTCGGAGCGCTGTCGATGGCGCGAATCGCTGAGCGCCTCGGCTGCGGAACAATGTCGCTGTACCGGTATGTGACCAGCAAGGACGACCTGGTGACGTTCATGCTCTCGACCGCTCCCGGTCCACCACCGTCGACACCCGTCGATGCGAATTGGCATGTGGCTCTGCATAATTGGGCAATCGAACTGTGGAACGTCTACCACCGCCATCCATGGATCCTGCACACGGGCACGAGTGGGCCTCCCGCCGATCCCGGCCAGCTCGCATGGCTGGATGCAGGCCTGGCCGCCCTAGCGGACACCGGACTTTCAGAACGAGAGAAATTCTCCGCGTTGATAGCAGTCCTGCACTTCGTGCGGGGCGCTGCTGCGCTGGCCATCGACGCACAGCAAAACGACGGCACGCACTATCCAGCCCTGCTTCGGCAAGTCGTCACCTCAGCCCAGTTCCCGGCCCTCGCTACAGCGCTGCAGGGCGGAGTGTTCGACGAATATTCGGAGAGCCCGCTGGCCGACCTCGAGGCAGGCTTGGCTCAGCTGCTCGACGGCATCGCCGCTCGGATTACTCCCTAGGCCCCGATCGATGACCGCAGATCAACCAAGGGCAGCCCAGTTCGCCGATCGCACCGTACGGACACAGTATTTCCACGCGTACGACCGGTTACTGACATTTTGGCCGACAGCCCCTGAACAGGCCGACGTGGCAACGTCCTTCGGCCCGACGCACATCGTGAGCACTGGCCCAGCCGCGGCGCCACCGTTGGTGTTGTTCCACGGACTCGGCGCGACTGCTGCGAGTTGGTATCCGATCGTCGGGACGCTGTCACAGCACCATCGCGTCCACGCCATCGACACCATCGGCGATGCGGGCCGCAGCGTACATACCGGCAGACCACTCGACAGCTTCGACGCCCTGGTCATATGGGCCGGCGAAGTGCTCGACGCCCTGGGGGCCTCCAGCGTGGATGTGTGCGGCCATTCCCTGGGCGGATATCTCGCTCTGCGCTTGGCCCTGGCCCATCCGGAACAACTGGGCCGGCTGGTATTACTTGACCCACCTCGATGTTTCGCCGAGATGCGGCTCAAGTTCATCCTCTACTCGCTGACGCGGCGACGATGCCCTAGCTACGAGCAGGCACGCTCGCAGCTAGCCCGCGGTGTGGCCGCACACGGACCAGCCGATGCCGCGTATCTCGACCTCATTGCGCGCGGGACCGCGCACTTCCCGGCGCACCCGCCGCCGACGCCACATCTGCCTAAACCCGCCGATCTCGGACGACTTCGCATCCCCACCCTGCACGTGCTGGCCGGCGCCAGTGAGGTCAATAACCCGCGGCGGTGCGGCCGGGCAGCGGCCCGTTACGCCCCGGTGGTCACGACTGAGATCGTTCCCGACGCGACCCACAGCCTGATCGGCAACGCTCCCCAACGCACGTCGAGCTTGGTACTGCGCTTCCTCGACGCTGAGTGAAGGAGCAGAGACCTGAACCAAATCGACTACGGCGCAATGCGGATTGGGCCGGGGCTCCACAGGCCGGAACGGGTGGCAGTACCGAGCTCGATGCGCGCCTCTCGGGCGTCCACGACGGGCTCGTAGCGACGAAGCGAACCCCAGTCACGTCCCCAGTCGCGGGACAGGTAGGTGGGCATCACATGTGCTCTCAGCAGGACGTCGGTGATGCCCAACGGCCCGCCATTCTCACCGGACTGCCAGGTGTCGGGCATCTCCACCTTGGCCGGATAGTCCGGAGAGATGCGGTAGTTCGGCACTTGGGTGACGCCATTCGCATGCAGCATGGGTTGCTGGCACGGAAAAGCCAGTCCTACAGCCCAATCCGGCAGAACCGGTTGTGACGAACCGAGGTACTCCTGCACCGATCGAAGCTCAGGAAGTCGCGGCGGGGTGACCGCGACCCAGTCGCCGACGTTCAGTGACGGGTCTTCGGCAACGACCCGGACGTAACCGGCATCGGTGGGAAGGGCGGTGCGAGGGAAACGCAGGTTGCGCCACGCAGGTTGCGGGCCGATGTCGTACGGGGTGAGCCGTCCCGCGGCCACCGGGACATCATCTGCACCACCTTGGGCGTACTCCAGTGCGACGGTCTGCGCCGCAGTGTGTCCTGAGAGAACGCTGTTGCCGGTGATAGTTCCTGCGGCCGTGATCACCACCAGCGGATGGGCAGCGTCGGCGGGTGGTAGGCGATACCACGCCGAGGTCAACGCGGAGACCTCTTGAGGGCCGCCGGTGAAGCTACCGGCTACAGGCACGCGCGCGGGGTCCAGCCCGTACGGCAACACGACACTCGAACCGTTGACCCCGGGTTGATCCAGAGCCGTAGGTGCATCCCAGTCATAGTCGGTGCCCGCGCGGGCGGTACTCTGCCAAACCGCTTCTGCCAGTGTGTGTTCGGGCACTCCGTCAGGGCTGAACCCCACGGGGTCAGTGCCGCCCAGCGGGCCCAACGCACCGTAGCGTCCGGGAATCGGTGTCAGGAATCCGGCGTTGGCGTCGGACTCGACGAGCACATCGTCGGCGAGGCCGCACCCACCGGCCAGCTCGCGCAGATTGGCCCATCCGTTGGAATAACTGGGGTACTCCTTGATCGCCCCGGCGAGCATCGACCCGGCGACCACGACCACCATGAAGCCTGCCGCCAGCGGTACGGGTGCGGTGGTCAGCACCCGGGTCCACCGAGGTTCGGGTTCGCCAGGCGACGCGAGGTGCAGATATCCGGCGTAGGCGGCGGTCAGCAGGCACAGCGCGAACAGGACAGTGCTGGCGGTGACCGGCCCCCAGTGCGGGCTGCTGTCGTTGAATGGAACCCCGTAGCTGGAGACGTACCAGAAGCCGTTCGTGGAGGCGAAACACAAAGCCAGCACGAAAAATACGACCGACAGGAATGCCATCCGATTGCGCGCCGAGCGCAGCACCGTCGGTCCGAACAGAACGGTGGCGACGGCTGCCATGGCCGCGCCGACGGCCGCGAACAGCCCGAAGTGGTGAATCCACTTCGTCGGGGCGAACGTCAGCAGGAACAGGGTTGCGAAAATGACACCCATCAGCCGCCATGTCGGCCCGGTCGCGATCCCTGGAATTCGCTTGCGGCGCAGCAGCATCAGCATCGACGGAAACAGACACGCCATGGTGATCAAGATGCCGAAGCGGCGCGACAGGGCGGCGTCAGTGGTGGGCAACAACAAATAGAAGTAGCGCAGGTTTTCGGTGTACCAGGGTTGAGCGGGCCCGATCGCAGTGCGGACCGCGGTGGCCTCGCGTACCGCGGCCAGCGTCTGGTCTGCGAATACCACGGTCAGCACCACCACTCCCGCTGCGGCCAGCGGCAGCACCACCGGCCAGATACCCACCTTCCGGCCGCGCTCGACGATGATCCGCACGATGGGACGTCCGCCGGCCAACAGAACCGCCACGGCGATCAGTCCCGTGGGCTGGATACCCAGCGTGAACGCGGCTACCACGATCGCCAGCCCCACCGGGGCGGCGCGGCGGGTGATGATGGCCCGTTCGACGAGCACATACGTGATGAGCGCGCCTGTGGCGATCTGGCCCTCCGGGCGCAATCCGTTGTTGAACGGCATCCACGCCGCGATGAACACCAGCGCGGCCGCCCACACCGCCGGCCGGCTGCGAGCTACCACCGGACCAAGGCGCGGCAGTACCTCGCGGGACAGCAACAGCCAACACACGAGGGCGCACAACAGGTCCGGCAGACGCAGCCACAGGCTGGCGTGGCCAACGCGGGTCATGACCGCGATCAGGTCGTAGAACCAGCCGAACGGATCCTCCGGGCTGCCGAACCAGCGGAAGTAGTTCGCCATGTAGCCGGCATGACTGGAGGTGTTGGCCATCTCGAACTGGTAGCCGTCATCGGAGGAACCCGCACCGGCCACGAACCAAAACACCGACACGGCAATCACTGTCGCGTCTACTGCGGTGAAGTAGCGCCAGCGCGTCGGGATGAGCCGGCGTCGCCGTCGCCCGTCGAGACGGTCCAGCCGCCACAACGCCGCAAGCGCCACGACCGTGCCCAGTATTCCGGCCGCCATCGCGAGGGCCTTCAGCGGTGCCGGAGAGCTGGTGTAGCGGGTATCGATTGTCGCCGAGAATGCCAGTCCGGGCGGTGTGGGACCGGTCAGGTCGGTGAACACCCCGACGATCTGGGGCCGCAGGTTCGGATCATCGAAACCGCCGCGAACGTCGGTGCCCGTGGTGCCGTCGGTGAGTCCGCTGACGGAAGCAAATGTGCCCGAGGCTGACGAAGACACCTGTAACCGTTGGCAATTCGGACTGCTCGTGCGGGCGCGCGGCACGCTCAGGATGACGATGTTGCGGGCGATCACGTCGACGCGCTGCGCGGTCGCCGTGACCAGCAGTCCGTTGAGCATCGCCTGCTTGCCCGCCGCAGGCACCGTACCGACGACGAGTCCGCCCTCAGCGGGCATGCCGCGAATCACGCTGCACGGCACCGACACCGACACCGACACGGGTGTCAGTGTGATCAACGGCGCGGTGACATTGCCCAGGTTGCCTTCTTGCGGCCAAGTCAGTGTCGCGGTGGTCTGCACGACCGGCAAAACAGGAATCAGCACACTGGCAACGAACCCCACCAGTCCCCCGATGATTGCGACCAGCCGCGTGAACCGCAACGGACGGGGCGACTTCGTCGGTGGCGCATCGGAGTTCGCTTCGTGGGTGCCCGAATCCGCGTCACGCGCCAGGCTCACCGGGCGCCCCCCGCCCACGTGTTTTCACGCATCACACCATCTGTATCCGAAGCACCTGTTACAGTCAAGCGTGCCACGGCCGTTCGACCACGCGAAGAGAGAAGAGCTACTGACCGCTGCGGGCGCCGTCTTGGCGCGCACTGGTGTGGTCGATACCTCCCTGCGTGAGCTCGCTTCCCGGATGGGCACCAGCGCCCGCATGTTGGTGTACTACTTCGGCAGTAAAGAACAGCTGATCCTCGCGGTCATGAATCGGCAGCAGCGCGCGGCGATCCCAGAAACCGACGAGCTTGACTTGCCGGATTCTGTTGCTGCACACAGGAGATGGTGCTTCGACGACTGGCATGCCTGTACCCGAGGCGAGCGTAGCGACAACCTCCGGGTCGTCCTACAAGTGTTCGGCGCTGCGTGTGGGGTGGACAGTCCCTACCGCGAGTACACCTGGGAAACGCTGTCACTGTTGACCCGCAACTCCCGGGCCCGATTGGAAGCGCTGGGCATGCCACCCCGTGTGGCCGAGACCCGATCACGGCTCGCGCTGGCCACCTTTCAAGGCCTCATCATCGAGTTCTTCACCACCGATGACCCTGCCTACGTCGACGACACCTTCACGCGGTTCGTCGACGAATTCCTTCTCGCGCCATTCGAGTAGGGACACACGTTCACCGCGTTCCGCCACGCAAAGCCGTATTACCGCTACCTGGAAGGCACGAAGTAGCGCTACTCACAAGCCCCAATTGCCACGGGCGTCCATGACGGTAGCCTCGCAGCCGACAACACTGGCTTCTCGATGGCATGACCAAAAGAGGAGGCTGCTCATGACGAAATCGATTGCCCGTAGCGATCACACCGTGTCGCTGCTCAACGGCGAGGTTGTCGAAGAATCCGAACTCGGGTCGATGCGCCGGGTTACCGTGGACAACCTGCCGATCCTGAAGAATCTGTCCATCAAGCGCCTGTTGCTCAACCCAGGGTCCATGCGCACTCCGCACTGGCACGCCAATGCCAATGAACTCACCTACTGCGTGTCGGGAACCGCGTTGGTGTCCGTCCTGGACAACCACAGTGTCTTCTCGAACTTCACCGTCACAGCTGGACAGATGTTTCACATCGAATCCGGTGCGCTGCACCACATCGAGAACATCGGTACCGACGTCGCCGAGTTCATCATCGCCTTCCGTAATGAACGTCCCGAAGACTTCGGCCTGGGTGCCAGCTTCGGCGCGTTCACCGATGCCGTGTTGGGCAACACGTACGACCTTCCCGCCTCCGACATCGCCAACATCCGCCGCAGCACCGTCGACCACAAACTGGCCTCTCGTGTCGGCAACGCGGAGATCCCCGTCGCAGCGCATTTCAACGATCCGCACAAGTTCGACATCGAAGCCCAGGCCCCCGGCCTCAACTACGCCGGTGGCAATGCACGCTTTGCCCGCGATCAGTTCTGGCCGGCTCTGAAGGACATCTCGATGTACTCGTTGCGCGTCTCGGAAAACGGCATGCGGGAACCGCATTGGCATCCGGTCACCGCGGAGATGGGTTACGTGCACTACGGCGATGCCCGCATGACCATCATGAACCCCGACGGCACTCTGGACACGTGGAACCTCACCACGGGCGACATGTACTTCATCCCCCGCGCCTACCCACATCACATCGAGAACGTCGGTACCGACGACTGGCATTTCCTGATCTTCTTCGACCAACCGTTTCCTGCCGACATCGGCTTCAAGGCGTCTGCCAGCGCCTATTCACGAGAAGTGTTGGCCGCGACCTTCAACACCCATATCGCCGATCTGCCCGCCTTTCCCTTCACCCCCGCAGACCCGCTGGTGGTCTCCCGCGTGAACCCGGTGGACACCCACGGCGTCGCCCACTGACCAGTGCTCACGGTCGCATGACGCTCACACCGCGACGAACCGCCGCTGGCCACCCGTGTTGATCACCCGGCCGAACCTCATACCGGGGAAGTGCGCGGCGACCAGGAGATCACCCGTTTCGGCCGCCTCGTCGGCGATCCGGTTCCGTGCGGCTGACGCCGCGGCCGGGTCGAGATCCCAGACCACCTGCCAGTCCCTCTCGCTGAACTGGACGACAGAGTGCGCGATGTCGCCGAGAAGCAGCGCGCGCTCGTCCTGTGACGACACGACGTACATCACCGAACCGGGTGTGTGTCCAGGAGTATGGATTGCGTCGATACCGGGGGCCACGGTGAAATCAGTATCGAACAACTCCAGTTGTGGTTCGATCGGGGTGAGCTTCTCGATAGCGGCGTCGGCTGCATTCGAGCCGGTGACGAAATGCTCCCAGTCGGCGCGATGGACTCTGAAAGTTGCTCTGGGAAAGACGATCTCACCGCGATGGCTCGCCCATCCGACGTGGTCGAAGTGCAGATGGGTAAAGACGACGTCGGTGACGTCGTCCGGTGCTATCCCGCACTCACGCAGGCTCTCCAACAGTCCGCCACCGACATACTTCCCGTCGTCGTACGCACCCACACCCGCGTCGACAAGGACCACCTGATCGCCGGTCGGGATACAGAACCCGCCCAGCGGAAGCTCCAGGGTTCCGTCTGACCGGACTTCATCAGAGTGACACGCCCAGGCATCGGCGACATCAGGGCGACTGAGGATCTCGGCCGCGACTTCGACCCCGACGCCGTCGCCAACGGGCAGGATCGTCAGTTCGCCGACCTTCACTGCGCCCCCGCTTCGCGCAAAGAACTCGGAGCGATTGGGGCCAGAAGGCTTTCGTGGACGACAGGCACGCCCCCACGAACCTCGTCGGTGCGGGCTTTATTCCTCCCGCCGGTCACAGATGTCACTCCGTTCTACAGCGGATTGAGGATGCGGTCCAGGAACTGACGCGTGCGCTCTTCCTTCGGGTTGCCGATCACTTCGTCCGGTGTGCCCCGCTCCAGGATGATGCCCTGATCGGTGAACAGCACCTGATTGGAAACCTGCCTGGCGAACTGGATTTCGTGGGTGACGATCACCATCGTCCACCCCTCGACCGCGAGATCCTTGATCACGGAGAGCACTTCGCCGACAAGTTCGGGATCGAGCGCCGACGTCGGTTCGTCGAACAGCACCAGTTTCGGCTTCAACGCCAGCGCCCGGGCGATGCCGACGCGCTGCTGTTGCCCGCCCGACAGCTGATACGGGTATTGGTCCTTCTTGGCGGCCAGCCCCACCTGGTCCAGTAGTGCCAAGGCCTCGGCCTCGGCCTCCGCTTTGGGCCGTTTCTGCACGATGACCGGGCCCTCGGTGACGTTCTGCAGGACCGTCTTGTGCGGGAACAGATTGTGCCCCTGGAACACGAAGCCGCTTCGCGACTGGAACCGGCGCACCTCGGGTTTGGGTGTGGGCGTGGAGAAGTCGATTTCGACGTCGTCCACCCGGATGACTCCGGCATCGGCTCGGTCGAGGGCGTTCAGCGTGCGCAGCAGCGTCGTCTTGCCCGATCCGGATGGGCCGATGATGGCCGTTGCCGTGCCCTGCTCGACGGTGAACGACACACCCTTGAGCACTTTGTTGTCGCCGAAAGCTTTCTCGACGCCCTCGGCGACCACGCGGTTCTCTGTCATCGCGCCACATACCTTTCCAGCCGGCGTTCGATACGACCCTGGCCGAACGAGAGTGCCAGGCAGATGACCCAGTAGTACACCGCGGCGGTGCCGTACAGGGCGAAGAACTCGAACGTCGGCGCCGCGATGATCTGGGCTTGCCTGAGCAGTTCGGTGACCAGAATCGTCGAGGCGAGCGACGTATCTTTCACCAGCGAGATCAACGTGTTAGACAGCGGCGGCACCGCTACCCGGGCAGCCTGGGGCAGGATGATACGCCGAAGTGCGCCAACGTAATTGAAGCCGATGGTCTCGGCTGCCTCCCATTGGCCCTTGGGAATACTCTGGATGGCCGAGCGGATGATCTCCGCCCCATAACCACCGACGTTCAGCGAGAACGCGATGATGGCCGCGGGGAACGGATCGATCTTCACGCCCAGTTCCGGCAGCGCGAAGAACACGATGAACAGCTGTACCAGCAGCGGAGTGCCGCGGATGATCGAGATGTAGAACCGCGCCACGTTGGCGAGAACCACATTCGACGACAGCCGTGCCAGCGCCACCGCCAGTGCTATCACCAGGCCGATCACGAAGCTGATCACCGTCAACGGGATGGTCTTGGTGATCGCCGCCTTCGCCAAGGGCACGAGGCTGTCCCCGATCAGCGCCAACGTCGACCGCGGCACATGCTGCGCCCGGTCGGCGTCCGGTCCGCCAGAAGCGTTCGCCTTGAGGTACTTCTGCGAGATCTGGGCCAAGGTGCCATCGGCCCGAAGGTCGTCGAGTGCCTTGTTCAGATCGGGTAACAGCCCGCTGTTCTTCCGGGCGGCGAAGCCCTGCTCACTCTTCTCGCCGGTGTTGCCGGCGATCTTGACCGACTTGTCCCCTGTTTCAGCGAGGTAGGCGTACACCGCGATGCTGTCGTTGACGACGACGTCGACGCGTCCCTGGTTGAGCAGCTTGATGGCCTGGGTGAAGCCCTCCACGGTCTCGACACGGGCGCCGGCCTTTCGGGCGACCTCAGACCAATTGCTGGTGGCGTTCTCGGCGGCGACCTTGCCCTTCAGATTGTCGAGCGACTTGATCGAGTCGTCGTCCGCACGCGTGACGATCACGCCCTCCCCCACCGAATACGGCTCGGAGAGGTCGTATTTGGCCTTGCGCTCGGGGTTGATCGTGACTTCGTTGGCGACGACGTCGAATCGGTTGGCCTCCAGGGCGGCGAAGATCGAATCCCATGGCGTCTCGACGAACTCGACTCGCACGCCGAGCTTGCCGGCGACGGCCTTGGCGACGTCGACGTCGTAGCCGACCAGTTCGTTCGTGGCCGGGTCGTGGTAGCTGAACGGTGAATAGACGCCCTCGGTGCCGACACGCAGCACGCCCGCCGCTTTGACCGGATTCTCGCCGTTGGTGCCGCCCGGCGACCCGCACGCCGCCAGCACCAAGGCGACGAGCAGCAACACCGGCAGAATGGCTCTTCGTATCAAGCGCACCGCCGGAAGTTAGCAAGTCGGTGAGCGGTCACCAAGGGTTCTGCTCAATCCGGCTGATAGGGCCGGCAGCACGGAATGCGGTGACGCTACTCCGCGAGGCGGACGGCAGTCTGTTCGTGTGTACGGTCAGCCTGCCTGGATGCGTTGCCACCCAGGCGTTTCGCCACGTACATCTCAAGGTCTGCCGCCATCACCAGGTCGTCGATGATCGTGCCGGCAGCGGAGTCATCGACATCGGAGAGCGCGATCGTTGCCACTCCGACGCTGGCGGTGATGGCATACGGCGTCGCGGCAATCGCCGAACGCACGCGTTCGGCGGCCGAAGACTGGTGGGGTCGGTGAGTGGTGTCGGCGATCAGGAATTCATCACCACCGCTGCGGCCGATCACCGCGTCGTGAGTCGTCTGCTTCCGGAGGATGTCGGCCACGGCGATCAGCGCACGGTCACCGAACAGGTGGCCCCGGCTGTCGTTGAGGAGCTTGAATCCGTCGAGATCGATCACCGTCACCATGAGATGAGCGGACGTGCCCCGATCCCGATGTATCAGCTCCTGGGCTTTGATGCCGAACCCACGCCGATTCAGCAGGAATGTCAGGGGGTCGCAGTCCGCCCGGATGAGGTCGGTCCCCAAGGCGTGGACGACGATCTGAATGCTGGCAGGCACCGTCACGGTGAGAACGAAAACCAACCACACTGCGCACACCGCGAGGACGGGTCGACCGGACGTGGTCAGTCGGACGGCCTCGACCGTCGCCACGATCATCGCCACCTGGAAGTTGAAGGCCGCGTGGATGGCCCGGTGGGTGAATGCGACGTATGCCGCAGGTACCCCGAACGTGGTGCAGACCAGGATGGCGACAGTCGGGTCGCTACAGGACAGCGCGACGGCGGCGATACAGGTCGTGACCACTGCGGCGAAGACCGTCGACCGTCGGCGGCTGGGCAGTCCGACAACCCAGATGAGGCCGGCGAGCACCAGCCCGACGGTGGCCGCGCGGGTGACCAACCGCGGGACGACGCCGACCGGGCCCTCGGGGACCGTCATCAGTGCAATCGGGATGAAGGTGCTCATGATGGCCACGGCGGCGATCATCGTGCGAACCAGGCCCGACAGCCCACGGAACTTCACATACCCCATGAGCCAGTCGTAGTGATCGGACTGACGCCACCATTGCTGCAGCCAACGCATGGTGCTTCTCCCCTCAACGGGTTACCTCGGCGTCCGCAGCCGTCAAACTGCCGCAGCCGCTGATCGCTACCCCGGCGCAAATTTGCTGACGAATGATTGCATCACATGTTCATCCAGGTTGCCAGGGGTGTGAACTGGGAATACTGCCGTATCGGAGATAGCCAACATTCGACGAATAGGTGCTCCGCCCCGCTGGACCAGATGCCCGCCACGGAATCTCCGTGGACTCAGCTGCGGGGAAGCGTACGGACCGGGCGGTCATCGCGCACACTGGGACACCAATCCACGCCTTGGAGGACCGATTCCGGAATGAGCCCAGTTGCCGAATTCGACTTCGTCATCGTGGGAGCAGGCAGTGCCGGCTGCCTGCTCGCCAATCGGTTGAGCGCCAACCCCGATCACCGGGTGCTGTTGATCGAGGCCGGTGGCAAAGACAATTGGTTCTGGATCAAGGTGCCGGTGGGTTACCTGTACACCATCGCGAATCCCCGGACCGACTGGTGCTTCACCACGGACGCCGACCCGGGTCTGGCCGGCCGCAGCATCCATTACGCACGCGGCCGCGTCGTCGGCGGGTGCTCGTCGATCAATGCCATGATCCACATGCGGGGGCAGGCAAGCGATTACGACCTCTGGGCGCAAGCGACCGGCGATGACCGATGGCTCTGGGGCGGCCCGGACAGCGCCGGCGAGACGCTCGCGATCTACAAGCAGCTGGAGGACTACTTCGGCGGGGCCGACGACTGGCACGGCGCCGGTGGTGAAATCCGCGTCGAGCCGCCACGCGTGCGGTGGAAAATCCTGGACGCCTGGCAGGCCGCCGCTGCCCAGGTGGGCATCGCCCCGATCGAGGAGTTCAACCGCGGCGACAACGCCGGCAGTGCGTATTTCCACGTCAACCAACGGCGCGGCCGTCGCTGGTCGATGGCCGACGCTTTCCTGCATCCCATCGCGCGCCGACCCAACCTGACCGTCTACACCGACACGCAGGCCCTGCGGCTGCTCATGGACGACGAGGTCCGCGCGGACCAGCGGCGCGGAGCCTGGACCACTGCCCGACACCGCGCCACCGGGGTGCGGCTGCTCAAAGACGGCCGAATCGTTGACGTCCAGGCCCGCCAGGAGGTGATCCTGAGCGCAGGCGCGATCGGGTCGCCGCATCTCATGCAGGCCTCGGGTCTGGGGCCCGCCGAGCTGCTCTCCCAGCATCAGGTGCCGGTGGCGGTCGATCTACCCGGAGTCGGCGAGAACCTGCAGGACCACCTGCAGCTGCGAACGGTGTACCGCATCCAGGGCGCCCGGACCGTCAACACCCTGTACCGCAATTGGATCACCCGTGGCGGCATGGGACTTCAGTACCTGACGCTACGCTCCGGACCGATGACGATGCCGCCCTCGACGCTCGGCGCCTTCGCCAAGAGCGACCCCACGCTGGCCAGTCCGGATCTGGAGTGGCACGTGCAGCCGTTGTCGTTACCCAAGTTCGGGGACCCGCTGCACTCTTTTGGCGCGATCACTCCCTCGGTATGCAACCTTCGCCCCAGCTCGCGAGGGCATGTGCGCATGACCAGTGCAGATCCGTTGACCTACCCAAAGATTCGCTGCAACTACCTGTCCACCGACGCCGATCATCAAGCCGCCGTGCGGGGACTGCGGATGACCCGGGACATCATGGCGGCGCCGGCCCTGGCTCGCTACCAGCCTGAGGAGCTGCTGCCCGGTCCACAAGTGGTGAGTGACGACGACCTGCAACAGGCGGCCCGTGAACTGGGCACCACCATCTTCCACCCAGTGGGTACTTGCGCGATGGGAGCCTTTGACGCACAAGGTGTTCCGCGGTCAGCAGCCTCGGTGCTCGACACCGACTGTCGCGTGTACCGCGTTTCGGGCCTTCGCGTCGTTGATGCCTCGGCGATGCCCACCATCACGTCCGGCAACACCAACGCGCCGGTCATGCTGATCGCCGAGCGCGCGGCGCGGGCCATCCTGGGGTAGGCCGTCCCGGGTCAGCGGCTCAGACGGTCCATCAAGAACGTGGCGAGATCTGTTTGCAACGTGCGGGAATCGTCGAGCACACCGTCCATCCACCAGAAACCGTGGATCATCCCCGAATAGCGCTGGGCAACAATGTCCACGCCGGCGTCGCGGAGCAGCCCCGCGTACGTTTCTGCCTCGTCGCGCAGCACGTCGTGACTGGCAGTCGCCACGAACGTGGGCGGGAGATGCGCAAAGCTGTTGGCGCGCAACGGTGAAACCCGCGGGTCCTCGCTTCGGCCCGCGCCGGCATAGTGATTCCAGAACCAGGCCATGTCGACGGCGTCGAGACCGAAGCCCTCGGCGAATTCCGTATACGACGCTGCCGCCATCTGCCGATCCAGCGCCGGATACAGCAGAGCCTGGGCAGCGATTGCGATGTCGGTGTCGGCCAACTCAGCGGTGGTCGCGGCGGCGAGGTTGCCCCCAGCGCTGTCACCGACCACCGCCAACCGGCGCGGATCGACACCCAGTTCGCTTGCGTGGGCATGCACCCAGCGCACGGTGGCCACGCAGTCCTGCAACGGAACCGGGAAGGGATGTTGAGGTGCCTTCTGATAGTTCACGGCAAGCACGACGTACCCGGTGTCGCGCGCCAGAACCCGGGCTGGTTCATCCACGAGATCGAGATTGCCGATCACCCAGCCACTGCCGTGCAGCACGACGATGACCGGATGCGGCCCCGGATCCTGCGTCGGCCGGTAGATCCGAACGGGAAGATCGGCGGTTGGGCCTGGGATGAATCGGTGTTGTACCTGTGCCATCGCCGGCGCCGCCCGCTGTAGGTCCAGGTAACCCAGTACCGCCAGGCGTGCTTCGGGCACCGACAGAGTGGCGATGCCGGGCGCCGTAGCCGCCGCAGACAGATGGGCGCGCGCCTGAGGGTGCAGGTCCGGTAGCTCGGTCACTGTGCCTCCCCGTGGCTGTTGGTGAACACCAGCAACGTGCCGACCAGCGCCATCGCTGCGCCCACCCACACCGGGGAACGCCAGCCCAGGCCCAGGGCGATGGTCGCCGCTCCGATTGCCGATGCGATGGCGTTTCCCAGGTTGAACGCCGCGATATTGGCTGCCGAGGCCATGGTCGGTGCGTCTTGGGCGAAACGCATGACGCGCAGTTGCAGAGCCGGTGTCGCAGCGAACCCGACGAGGCCCATGACCACAAGCAAGACCGCGACCGGTATCCGGTAGGACGCGAGCACCCCATACGCGATGAGCACGACGGGCAGCAGCAGCGACAAGACGCGCAGCGTCCTGGTGAGGTCACGGTCGGCGGCCCAGCCGCCGATGAAATTGCCTATGAACAAACCGATTCCGAACAGAACCAGAAGCCATGGCACGCTGCTGTCGTGGTAACCGGTCACGCGGGTCACCAGCGGTTGCACATAGATGAACGCGCCGAACACGCCGCCGAACATCATCATGGTCAGCACGATCGACACCATGACCTGGCGGCGGTACAGGACGGAGAAGTGGCTGCTGCTCGCCGGGGGTGGCGCCGGTAACCGGGGTACCAGCGCGGCCACACCGGCGATCGCCAGCGCACCGAGTGCACTGATGATCCAAAACGCGCTGCGCCAGCCGAGGTGCTGGCCGACGAACGTGCCGAACGGTACGCCGAGCACGTTCGACAGAGTCAGTCCGCCGAACATGATGGCGATGGCAGACGCCTTGCGCTCCGGTGTCACCAGATCGCCGGCGACCACGGCGCCGATGCCGAAGAATCCACCGTGGCACAGCGCGGTGATGATTCGGCCCAGCATGGCGATGTCGAAATTTGGCGCCAGCGCGGTCAGCCCGTTGCCGGCGACAAACAGGGTCAGCAGTAGCAGCAGGGCGGTTTTCGGTGGGCGGCGCGACAACACGGCGGTGACAGTGAACGCACCCACCACCACCGCCAGGGCATAACCCCAGATCAGAGCGCCCGCAGCGGGCACGCTGACGTGCAGCGCGTCGGCCACGTCGGTGAGGAGCCCGGCGATGACGAACTCGGTCAGTCCGATGCCGAATCCGCCGAGCGCCAGCGCTGACAGGCCGGGATGAAGTCGTCGCGTCGGTGCGGCGGGGCTGATTTTGGGCAGCGTGGAACTATCCATGGGTGAGCTCCTTGGATTGGGCGTTTATTGTTGCCGCGCAGCGATATTCGCTACACGGCGCTACTCGGTGATGGTCGTGCTGGCGAGCAGCCGCAGGGCAGCCTCATCGCTGGACCCGGGTTCGGCGTGCTGCAGCAGCAGTCGGTGACCGTCGCCTTCGGGCAGATGAAGGATCTGGAAGTGCAGATCCAGCCGCCCGACTACTGGGTGGTGGTAGCGCTTGATGCCGTGCGTACACAGCGCCACGGGTTGCGCAGCCCACAATTGCGCGAAGTCCTCGCTGGCCACACTGAGGTTGCCGACCAGACGAGCGAGGTCGGCCTCGGCAACCACGCCGGCGCTGACGTAGCGCAGCGAGGCCACCGCCAAGGTGGCCTCGGCCTCCCACTCGCGATGCAGGCTGCGCGCGTGTGGGTCGGTGAACATCATCGCCACCTTGTTGGGCGGTTCGGCACCGTACGGCGCGCCGGGTTCCATGTGTGGCGCAAGCAATGCATGGCCCAGTCGATTCCAGGCGATGATGTCCTGCAACGGCGACAGCGCGACAGCGGCAATGTCGGGCATGGCCTCCAGTAGGGTGACGCAGTCGAGACGCAGGGGGGTTCGCCCCGACCGCACCTTGACGCCGCTGACCGACGCCAGCCGCTGCAGATGCGCCCGCTCGGCATCATCGAGCCCCAGCGCCCTTGCCAGTGCGTCCAATACCTGCATCGAAGGATTGGTGGCCAGGCCCTGCTCGAGGCGCGTGTAGTACGTCAACGACACCCCGGCCGCCTCGGCCAGTTCTTCGCGGCGCAAACCGGGCACCCGGCGAGGCCCCAGCCCGACCAGCCCCGGCAGCAGCGCCGTATCGGCGGCTGCCCGTCGGCTACGAAGAAAGTCGGCCAGCTGCTGTCCGCTCGACCCGTGCGCTTCCGTCATGTCTTCCATCGTGCGTGACGGCTGCGCGGCGCGCCTGTCCCTGGCAGTGCCAGGCAGCGACCGTCGCTGTCTACAACCCGGACGGCACGACCTTGCCGTTGACGGTCACCTCGACCTGGCCGGTCTTTGTGTTGTACGCGATCTTGCCGTGCTCGAACGTGGCGACAAGCTGATCGCCGGTGGGGGTCTCGTCGCTGGTGACGACGCCCAAGGGACCGGCCGATCCGTTCGTGCCGGTGGCCGACGGCACGCCGTCCGCATTGCGTTGGACATTCCAGGCCTCGCGAATCTTGCCCCAGACGATGTAGGCGGGCGTGCCCGGCTGGCTGTTCTTGGCCACGATCGCGCCGCCCTGGAACTGCTGGAAGACGACGCCGTTGTCGCGGGTTCCGGCGTTGTGGTCACCTGTCAGTGGCTTGCCGAGGGCCGCCTTCTGCGTGTCGGTCGCCGACGCGTATTTGGCGGCGATCGGGCCGGTAAGCGTGACCTCGACGTCCCTCTCACCGGTGACCTTCACCTGGGTGGGCGGCGCCGGAACTTCGGACGTCACGACCAGCGCGACCTGGGGCTGTGCCGACACCCCGACGTTCGTGCCATTGCTGCAGCCGGCAACGGCGAATGCGACGGCGGTCAGGCCAGCGACGGTTGTGCGGCGGTAGGTGCTCGTGCTCATAGGTTTCCCCTCACGTCTTCGTGTGGTGTGCGTCAAGTTGCGGCTGATTCCCCGACCCGGTCACGACCATAACCGAGTCGGTTCGGGGACGCGCTCGCTGATGAGCCGCCGCCAGGGTCAGGGAGTCTTCTTCGCAGGCTTCTTCTTGGGCGCGTTACCGGGCGGCTGCGGTGGGTCCTGCGGCGCATCGGACCCCGGAAGGTCTTCCTGGCCAAGGTATTTCAGATGCAGGGACCGCAGGAAGCCCTTCTTTTCGTAGATCGGCATCAAGTCGGCGGTGCCGTCGTACACCTTCTTCAGCCAGGGCGACGTTTTCGAGGCGCCCGAGAGCTTCCATGCCGCCGCCCACATCGCGCCGAGGGTGACCGCTCCTGCTGCGATGACTTGGGTCGTCTGGTCTCCGCACTTGGCCCACAGCGCGTCCAACACGGCAGGGTTTTTCGTGTCGCTGGTGACTCCGGCCGGGCGTAGCTCGTTGTAGGTCTTGCAGATCGTCTCCGGCGGCAGCGTCTGCTGGGCAAAGATCATCAACTCCATGGTGGCCTTTGCGGCGTCACGAGCAGTGTGGATCGGACGCGGCGTGAAGCTCAGATTCTTGATGGCGTCACCGATGTCCTTCGCGATGCGGTCGGCATACCTGTCCACCATGTGGTCCTCGTACGTCATGTGCACACCGGTGGAAGCTCCGTTCAGCCCGTCGGAGTGTTGAGACGAATGCAGGGGCTGGCACGCGTCGCCGACATAGTGCGCCAGGCATCCGGACGCCGCGAGAAAGCTTGCGCCATCGCCCTTCTCTGCGAATGCCACGATTTGGGCGAACACCTGCCAGACACGCAATGGCAGTATCCCTTGGTTGTTGGATGTCACCGCCGATGCGCTGGGCACTGGCGCATCTTTGTAGAAGCTCACCCAGTTGCTGTGATTGAGCGAGTTCTCGTCGGCCTGATAGCTCTCCATCAGCGTGGCGCCGTCGACCCCGGGCAGGTCGATGTCGGCGTAGTGGTTCCAATTCTCCATCGCCCGAGCGACTTCCGGCTTGACCTTGTTGATGCTTGTCTTCCACACCACATCCGGCACATCGCTCAGCGGGACGAACTTCTTCGCCTGTAGATGCGTCGCCTCTTTGAGTTGGTCATCGCTCTTGAAGCTGACGTTATTGAGATTGGCCGTGAAGAACTTCTGCAATGCCGGGTTCCCGACCAGGAAGCACGCCTGTTGCCCAATTTTGAAGTGCCCCACCGGCCCCCAGTACTGAATCCGTTCCGCAGTGGGCCCGGACAGCAGATCCAGACTCAATTCCCGCAGAATCACGGCCATCGATGTAGCCAAAGAGAACTGCAGGTATCCGCCCCCGGTCGCATCGTCGCCGATGCGCTGCCCACCCCATTCCAGCGCGAAAGGAGAACGTTCCCCCGGCGCGATGACTTCGTCCAGGCACCAGAGTGTCCCGGAGTCGCCTGGCTGCGTCATCAGCGGGCCGGTGTTGTCCGAGCGCGCCCCGATGACGATATCGGCGACGTAGTCGCGGCCGCCAATAGACTTGTAGCGGTAGAAGAGGGCTTTGATTTCGCCGCGCATCTCGCCGCTTGCGGCTCCATGGCCGACCACCGGTTGCCCGATCCAGGACAACGAGGCGGTGCTCGCGCTGAAATCCGCCACGTCGCCGATCGGCTGGGTGAGCGCGGCGGCGTCCCATATGTTGGCGTCTTCCAGCCGGACGATCGCCGCGTCGATGTTCACCACAGCATCCCGGCCAGGCAGGCTCGGATACACGTCCGAAAAAGTGCGCTCCGTCAGGTGCGGCGCCCCGAGTGTGCTTCCGACCGTCACGGGGATGCCCCGGAGCAATGCCCTGACGGGCCGACCCACGACGCCGGCAAGGTGCGTGTTGGTGAGGACATACAAGTCACTGCCATCGGACACCATGCACGCAACCGTGGCCATGCGGCGCATCCCCTGGGCATCGACATAGATCGGTGACCCGACGCCGAGCGATTCGATGGCGAGGTGGCTCGGATCAAGTGTGGGCGTTGGCAGGTGCGCAGATTCGGCGAGGACCACGCACACGGGAACGATCCGCCCGTCGGACAGGTAGATGAACGGGGGCACCACGTCTTCGGGGTGTCCAACCAGATCGTCCAGCGTCTGCCAGCGTTTGACGAACACCAGGATGCATGGCCACGACCACGACTTCACCGTCGAATTCAGGAGGGTGCGCTCTGGAGCCTGACGGGCGCGGACACTGTGCGGGCCATCGCAGGCTTCGCGCGCGTCGGGGTCGCTGTCGCGGACCAGGTACCGCCCGATCGCGGTGGAGAACACGTTCGGTTTGTGCGCGAGGTGCACGTGAAACTGATCGCGCGCGTCCAGAAGGTCGCGGATTCCGAGCGACTGAAAGTCGCTGGTGCTCAATCGTTCGCGGTGCTGTGACAGATTGTGTGTGGCGTGACGCATGGGCCGGCCTCCCGACGGTCTCGACCCTCGTATTCTCGTGCCAGACGCGTCCAGCGGTCAACCTCGCGTATGTGGGCCGGCAACGCGTGTCCGTGCGATCCGTATGTGCGACTGCCGTTTTCGGTGTGGCGCCTGAAGTTGGTTGTTCATTGCAGCTTCTTTTGCCGTTCATTTCAATGAATTTGGGGCACCTACCGTCTCAGGTGCCGCGCGAAGAACCGGGCTGCGTCCTCCCCTGCGTAATCGGGAACCCCGGTGTGTCCACCCATGTTGGCGTGCAATGTTTTTTCCTTCGAGCCGAAGGCGTCGAAGAGGTCGAGTGCCTGGCGCCGGTCGTTTGCCTCGTCGTCCCATTGCAGCAGAACGTGCAGAGGGATCATGATCCGCCGGGCCTCGTCGAACGTGGATTGCGGCACGAAACTGCCGGCGAACAAACCTGCGGCCCCGATGCGTGGTTCGACCAGAGCCAACCGGACGCCGATGGCGATCACCCCGCCCGAGTACCCGACCGGCCCAGTGAGCTCCGGCAGAGAAAGCAAGGCATCGAGGGCGGACTGCCATTCCGGCACGGCTGTCTCGACCAAGGGCGTGAGGAGCCGGTCGACGATGTCGTCGACCGGCTGACCGGCGACCAGCGCACGATGGAGATCAGCGCGTGCCCGCTCGAGATCAGCAAGACGAGGGCGGTCGCCGCTACCGGGCAGCTCGATAGTGGCTGCGGCGCAGCCGCTGGCCAAGGCGCCCTGGGCACGCTTCGCGAGCCGCGGATACATCCGATGCAGGCCTCCCGGATGACCAAGCAAGATCAGTGGTGCGGGCGACGAACCGGACGTCCACAGGATGCCCGGTATGTCGTTGAGACTGAATGTTCGCTCGACGCCGCCGTTGTCAAGACGCTGTTCGGAAATGAAGTGCATGGTCGTGCCTCTCGGGAATGCTCACTAGACGGCGCTCCCGGGACGACCTATCGCCCGACTGTGGCCCTGGTGAGGAGCACCCACGTCGATTCGTTCACGGGTACCACCTCCTCGTCCTCTTTTATGGCCTGCCATCGAACGTATCAGCGGGCGCCAATGACGGCCAACCATTTTCGTCACTGGCTTGCATAAGCCGCCACACTTCGATCGGCACCGAAGTATCGGCGGCGCATCCTGGAACCATGAACGTTGAAAACTCTGACGAAGTCGGTCGCGAGGCTATCGAAGCGGTGACGCGGGCCTGGGAAGAAGCGTTGGCGAACCACGATGTCGAGGCACTGTTGGCTTGCTATGCACCAGACGCGATCCTGGAGAGCCCGGTGGCAGCGCACATCTTGGGCGCCCCCGGGGTGTGTCGCGGTCACAAGGAGCTCCGGCCGTTCCTGACCGAGGTGGTGGCACGCACTCCGGACGAGCGGCACTACTTTCGCGCCGGCTTCTTCACCGACGGCCACCGCGCAACCTGGGAGTACCCCCGCGAAACACCGGACGGTCAGCAGATGGATTTTGTCGAGGTCATGGAGATCGAAGACGGGTTGATCCAGGCGCACCGTGTCTACTGGGGTTGGCGCGGTGTCGAGATCCTGGCCAGCGATGGCTACTACCGATGATTTCGATCTTGGGAGATGCTTTCCGTCTAGCCTGAGCGGTAGTCGATCCGCGGGGGGCGAGCAACGTGAAACTGGATATGAAGACCCGGGCCCATTGGCTGATGGGGTACGGGCTCCCCCGGATGACACTGAAGCTGCTCTCACGCCGGGGCGACCCATTCGCCCGATTGCTGCTCGATGGCGGTCAGCACGATCGCGCGTATGACCTGGTCGAGCAGATTCGCCAACAAGGTCGCATGTCGCGGGTATTCGGCGGCAACGCGTGGGTCACCGCCGATCTCCAAATCACTCGAGAAATTCTGCGCGACAGCCGATTCCGCACAGCCAAGCCGTACGACCGATCACCGTTCCGCACTGTCCAGCGACTGTTCGACAAGACCAATCCCGGCGTGATCAATCCGGTGGAACCGCCGTCACTCCTGATGGTTGACGAACCCGACCATGCGCGACTGCGACGCCTCGTATCGCGGGCGTTTACCCCGAAAGCGATCGACGGGCTTCGGCACTGCATCCACGAGGTCGCCGAGGACTTGCTGAACGAACTCGACGACGGCGGCAGCGAATGCGATTTGGCGGTTGCCTATGCGTCCCGGATCCCCATCGAAATCATCGCGGACATGCTGGGAATTCCCCGTACGGAGGCGCCCTACCTCTACGAAATGGGGGAATTGACCTCCAAGCTGATCACCACCACAGCACCGTCGTGGCGGAACTTCCGAATCGCCGTCGCGGCGCTGCGCGAGCTTGAGGGCTACCTTGCCACCCACATCGAGCGACTGCGCGGTGCAAACGCCGACGACAGCATCCTGTCCGCCGTTGTCCAGGACACCGAACTCTCCGACTTCGAGGTCAGGACGTTTGCGGGTCTGCTCCTCGGTGCTGGGTTCCTCACTACGGCGCATCAATTCGGCAACGCCGTCGTGGCGCTGATCAATCATCCCGACCAAATAGCCCGCCTCCTGGCCCATCCGGAGGGCTGGTCCAATGCCGTCGAGGAGATGTTGCGCTTTGACTCCGTCTCTCAGATCGGAGTCAGAGTAGCGACCGAGGAAGTTCAGATCGGCGGCTACACGGTGCAGAACGGGACGGCCGTCTTCCTGCTCCTCGCCGGCGCCAATCGAGATCCAGCCGTGTTCGAACGCCCCGACCAATTCGACACCGCACGCGCCAACGCCCGCGATCACGTCAGCTTCGGTACCGGCAGCCACGTCTGCCTTGGCGCTCCCCTTGCTCGCATGGAACTGCAGATCGGCCTCCAAGCGCTGTTCGAACGGTTTCCACGTCTGGCGCTCGCCGGCAGTCCGACAATGAACGACAGCACGCTCCTGCGCGGGATCAGTTATCTCCCTGTCGCACTGGGGTCTTCGTCTGTCAGCCTGGGCTGACAGACGAACTGATGCGTGCCGCCAGTGGAACCACGGAGTCGCACCCTTCCGTTCACTGATCACTTGATCTAATATCCGATCATGCGATCAGAAGGGAACGTGGCGGCCACCTTCACTCAGTCGGCGCGGCGGGCGCAGATTGTCGCTGCAGCGATCGAAGTAATCTCCGAAAGCGGTTGGGCCCAAACTTCGATTCGCAAGATCGCGGATCAGGTCGGAGTGGCCATGAGCGCCGTGCTGTATCACTTCGGAACCAAGGACAACCTGGTCGAGGCGATCATCGAGGAGATGTACCGCACCGCACTGGCGGTTGTCGGACCCGCCATCGACGCCCAGTCAACCGCGCCGAAAAAGCTAGCCGCATACATCAGAAGCAATATCGCGTACTTCGAGACGCACCGTTCGTACCTGACGGCCCTGATGCAGCTCGGGACCGGGTACCAAACGGCAGACGGACGCCGAATCGAAGAATTCGCGTTGACACCCGAATTGCAGCAGGAGCTGGCAAAGCTGGACCCGACGTCGATCTTGATTGCGGGACAACAGGATGGGTCCTTCGGCGACTTTCCGTCCGTATCGATGGCGCTCGCCGTCCGCGGGGCCGTCAACGCTGCGGTGGAGAAAATTCTGCACGAGCCAGGATTCGACGCCCGTGCTTACGGCGAGGACCTGGTGGCCATTTTCGATCGGGCCGTGGGAGTGAATCCGTGAGCCGCGTCCTCATCATCGCTGTTGGTAGCCGTGGCGATGTTGCACCACTTACCGGGGTAGGCGTTGCCCTGCAAAGTGCCGGCCATGAAGTCGCCATTGCCGCGTACTCCCCCTTCAGGGACATGATCTCCGACTGTGGATTGAGGTTTCACGACCTCCCAGTTGATCCGCAGGACGCCGCTGAGGGTGGTGAGGCGTCACCGGCCAAGGAGCTGGCCGCGTTCGTTTCACCAAAAGGCATGCGCGCCTTGGGTAATCGCATTCTATCGGTCGTCGGCGACGAGCCCGCCGATATCATGCTTCTGTCGCCGTTCGCCGAAATGGCGGGGCACCCGCTGTCTGAAGCCAAAGCCATCCCCTCCCTTGGAGTTCGGCTGCAGCCACTGTCGGCGACAGCACAGTACCCGCCTTCGATAATGGGGGCCTGGTCGGCCGGGGCGTTCGCAAATCGAAGTGCCGCCAATACAGGCACGTGGTTGGTCGACCGACTCTACGGCGGTGTGGTGGCAGACTTCCGCCAGCAGCTAGGTCTGCCGCGGATGTCGGCGAGGAATTTGCGGCGACAACGCACTGCAGCGCAATGGCCCGTCGTGCATGGCTTTTCGCCGCTGGTCGCGCCGCGACCACCAGATTGGCGTCCGGGATTGGAAGTCACCGGGTACTGGTGGCCGGCAGGCACCGGCGCCTGGGAACCGCCCGCCGAGCTCACCGATTTCCTCGCCGCCGGTCGGCCACCAGTATTTGTCGGGTTCGGCAGCATGATGACCAACCCCACTCACGCCGAACGATTGTCCGACATAATTCGCCGCGCCGCGCGCCTAGCCGGCGTGCGGATCATCGTCCAGACGGGTTGGGCAAACCTGCACGTGTCCGACGACCACATGCTGACCATCGGCGAAGCGCCCCATGACTGGCTTTTCAGTCGAGTTGCAGCTGTGGCCCACCACTGCGGTGCCGGCACAACTGCGGCAGGGATTCGAGCCGGCGTGCCGATCATCGCGTTACCCGCCTACGGTGACGGACCGTTCTGGGCCCGTCGCGTGACCGCTCTCGGGATCTGCGCCAAGACCATCAACCAACGCAAACTGACCCCGGAGTCGTTCGCCGAGGCCATGCGCATCGCGGTCGGCGATGAGCGTCTACGGGCCAACGCCCGTCGGATCAGCGCGGAGATCTGCACTGAAGACGGTGCCACGAAAGTTGTTTCGTTGGTTGAGGACGTCGTCCGACAATCTGCCTAGAGACGACCGCTACGGTCTATGGAAAAGTGCCCACATGACCACCTTCGTCATCGACGCAAAAGTCGCGATCTCTCTGGCTACGAACGCTGTTCCGATTCCGCCTGACCATAGCTTGACGGCTCCGACCTTGCTGCGTTCGCAGGTCCTCACGCTGGTGTATGCGTCTGTGCGGCGTGGCGAGATGGATGAACGCACAGGCCGCAAGGTTCTCGACGATATCCGTGGCCTACAGGTCCGGCTGCTTGGCGACCGGTCGCTGCAGGACCGCGCTTGGAGAATAGCCGTGAAGCTCAACCTGCCGGACACCTATCAGGCCGAGTACATCGCGCTGACCCAACTGCAGGCGGATGCACTGGCCACCGCAGATAAGAAACTTGCCGATGCCGCGGGCGCCTTCGTTCAGGTCGTGACGCCGGCCGAAATTCTGCGGTCATCGCTTTGACGTCTGTAGCTGAGGCCTCGGCCGGGTGCGGTTACCGCAGAACTTTGACCATCGCGAGCCCGAGTGGCCCGTTACCTTGGCCGTCCGCGCGAAATCCCTTGCGTTCGTAGAGGCGTTTGGCGGGATTGCGCACATGGACATTGGTGCACATCATGTCGAAATGCCTTGCGAGATCGACAAAGAGCGCGTCCAACAACAAGCCGCCGACACCTGCACCGCGCCGCTCGGGCACGACTCCGATACACAATTCGCGCAGTGGCGCTCCCGCGTCGTCGACGCGGAGCGGCGGGTTGCTGAGATACGTCCACACGGCACCTACATTTTCACCTCCGTTTTCCTCGGCGATGATGGGCACGACACCACGAGGTGGCAGCAGTTCGAGCACTTCGTCATCATCGGGATCGGGAAGTGGCCAATCCTCGATGACGCAGGCATGGCGTGCCATCTCGACGATGAAGCTCCGATCGTCAATGGTCGCTGCACGCAACCGGACTGCCGATTCGGCGGGCATGCCGAGATTGTTGCACGCTGCCAACTGCGAATGCATCAAGCTTTCAGCCAAGGCCGCTCGTCGGATGCCAGCAGTGCATGGACGTGCATGTGGGGCGCTCCTTCAGACGTCTTGTCGGGCCGTCGGCGCGCTCACAGAGGTGGACCTGTTCCTCGCCAGCTCAGCCGCGGCCCTGACCACAACCTCGAGCTCGCTGGGTGCCCACGGACGTCCACGGGCGATCACGACAACATGCTGAATGCCGAGACCCGCCAGATGCCGGCAACGTTCGACCAGCTGGTCGGCGGACTCACCGGGAGTCAATGCGGTAGTGAGAGTGTGTTCGATCTCCTCAGGCGGCCGCCCGATCTCGGCGCAATGCCGCCCGAGTACGTCGAGTTGACGGCGAATCACGCTCTCCCCGTTGGGGATATCGAATAGATTGCAGGCGTCTGCGTATTCGGCGACCATACGCAGGGTGCGACGTTCACCGGTTCCGCCGATCAGCACCGGCGGCCGCCTGATCGGCCGGGGTCGGCCGACGGGATGTTCAGCGCGGTAATAGCTCCCCGCATAAGCGGATTCGTCGCCGTCCCACATACGGCGGGCCAGTTGGAGCAGCTCGCCCATGCGGTCGAATCGTTCGCGCGTCGGTGGCAGGAACAGCCCGAGCGCGCGCGCCTCGTCTGCGTTGTAGCCGGCGCCGAGCCCCAACCATGCGCGTCCGCCGGACAGCACGTCCAGGGTTGTGACCGCCTTGATCAACACCGCCGGGTCACGGAATGTCGCCGCGGTGACCAAGGTGCCCAGCCGCAGTTCCGCAGTCTTGGCAGCCAGGAAGCCGAGCGTGGTGTAGGCCTCCAGCATCGGCTCATCCAGCCGGCAGGCCGGGTCGGCCTGTAGCAGGTGATCGGCCACCCAGAGCGTGTGAACGGCTGTGCCATCAAGGAATTCGGCAAGCGTCCCCAGGTGCGCCGGGATTGCAGTCGGCCCGTCCGGCCACGAGAAGTTGGTGACGCTGACGCTCAGTTTCATGCGGGCCCACCCAATGTCTCGTTCTGGCGGGCGCGACGCTCCGGCAACATGACGCCGACGACCACCAGCCAGATCAGCGCGGCGAACCGGGCGACCGGTAGGAGGGGCGCGATCGGCGGCCAGATGAGCACAGCGGTGGTGAGTTCGGCGGCCACGGCGATCCCAAGCCCGGTCCACGCCAAAGCCCGGGGTAGCAGACGCAGGATCAGCGCCGGAACCGCAAGACCCGCCGTCAACAGGCCGAGCATCACGACGTGCGCCACGCCGCCGGTGAGGAATGTCAGATAGTAGAGCGCGTTGACCAGGGCGCCACCGGCGTTGACCTCCGGCCGCGACAGCGTCCACAGGAGCAGGCCCGACAGGCCCAGTCCCCCGGCGGCCAGTACGCCGCCGGCCAGCGCGATGGTGGCTCCCGGTGCGGTGACACCGAGCTGCCGCAGTCGCGCACTGGCCGTCGCCGCGTAGATCGTCAGGGGAACGGACGACGCGAATACGAACACGGCGCTTACCTGCGCGGCCGCCGAGTGCGCCCGGAAGTAATCAAGTACTGCCGCCGGATCCTCATATGGCAGCGGCGGTATGCCGCCAAGTGCAGCGAGCAGTGCGACGCCACAGGCCAGGAGGCCGAGCGTAATCCCACCGAGTAGCCACAGTGGTGGCCCACCCTGTTGCGGGGCGCGGCTGCGGACCATGCGTTCGCTGCTGTAATCGTTCATGTGTTGAACGATATTCCTTGCGGATCAGGCGCGTCAAGATCATTCAGAACAAAAACGGTTCAATGCCGGTATTGTCTGTTCATGCCGTCAGCGTCCAGTCCTCAGCAGCGGGGCGGTGTTGCGTTCCTGCTCGCCCAGCTCGGCCATCACGCCGCTCAGTTGTTCGCCGAACGTCTTGCCGCAGTGAAGCTCACGCCGCCACATGCCGGGATCCTGCGGATGATCGCCAGTCGACCTGGACTCAGCCAGCAGGAGCTCAGCGGGCATCTGGGCCTGCTACCCAGCCGAGTGGTCACCTATGTCGACGAGCTCGAAGGACGCGGTGAGGTCGAACGTAGGCGTAACCCGAATGACCGTCGGCTGTACGCGCTGTACCTGACCGCGTCCGGTGAGAAGTTGATGCAAGCCCTCTCCGAGATCGCGCGCGAACACGAGCAGGCATTGACCGTGGGCCTGACCGCTCAACAACGCAAGACACTCGATGGGCTGCTCGCCACACTCGCCGAGCAGCAGGGTTTGACGCCGGCGGTCCACCCGGGTTTCCGACAGCTCGGCCGGCGGCGAGCCGACACATGACGAACTGTCGGCTCCGCAAGCACTAGCAAACTCGCAGCCGCAGTACATGCACCGCACAGGTTCGACCGATTTACTCCGTTCGGCACCGAATCCCGGCGTCCACGCGAATTCGGTTGGGAGACGGCATGATAGTGGACTGCGCGCACTACCTCGATGGCGTGCGCCAAGGCGAGGCGGCAATGCCGATCGACGACGCGGCACACCGTTGTCGCGAAGGCGGATTCGTCTGGCTCGGGATGTTCGAACCGACGACCGACGAAATGGCGCGCGTCCGCGACGCTTTCGACCTGCACGAGCTGGCGGTCGAGGACGCCGGAACGTTCCACCTACGTCCCAAGATCGAGCATTTCGAGCCCGACGTGCAGTTGGTGATTCTTCGCACCGCCCGCTACGACGACGAACGCGAGGAAGTCGACTTCGGCGAAATCAGCATCTTCGTCGGGCCCAACTTCGTGATCACTGTCCGGCAAGGGGTAGCCAGTGAGCTTCATGCCGCCCGGGCGCGCCTGCAAGAGCATCCAGACCTTCTCAAGGTCGGTACCGCGTCAGTGCTGTGGGCGGTGCTCGACCAGGTGGTGCGTGCCTACGGCCCGGTGGTGGCCGGCCTCGAACACGACATCGAGGAAGTCGAAGGCACGGTCTTCTCCGGCGCGGTCGCCCCCACCGAACGCATCTACCTCCTACGTCGCGAGGTCAGCAATTTCTACCGCGCGGTCCACCCACTGCTGTCAGTCCTGACCGCCGCCGAGCGCGATGCCGCGGATACGCAAGTGGTGCATTACCTGCGCGACGTTCACGACAGCCTGCAGTTGATCAACGAAGAGGTATCGGCGCAGCGCGATCTGCTCGCCACCATCCTGCAGGCCAACATTGCCGTCGTCGCAGTCGAACAGACTCGCGTCAGCGTTCAACAGAGCACCACGATGGAACGCCTTACCGTGCTCGCGACCATCTTCCTGCCGCTGACTTTCGTGACCGGCTTCTTCGGGCAGAACTTCGACTGGCTGGTCAGCAACATCCAAGGCCCGACGCGATTCCTGCTCTTGGGTATCGGCGGACTTGTGATCCCCTTGATCGCCCTTTGGGCCTGGCTGCGCGCCGTCAGAAAGCGGGAAAGCCAGAAGTAATTGGTTCAGAGCGCGGCGTAGGTCGCTTCGACGAGATCGACTGCCCGACGATCGCCGGCGAGAGCGTCGCGACGGAGGTTGGGCACGAACGCGAACGCGAGGCGATTGTCGATGTCACCGAAGGCGAACGCGCCGCCGGCGCCGGGATGCCCGAACACGCCAGGTGCGGCGTTGTCGGGAAAAGTGAACAGCTGAGACGGTCGCATGTACCCCAGGCCGTAGCTGGAATCGAGAACCATGACGGCATCAGAACCGCTGTGCCGCGGGCAGATTGCGTCGTTCAGATTCTCCGGATGCAACAGCTCGCCGGCACCCAGTTGCGCGTAGAAATCGGCCAGTGCGCGCGCAGTGGTTATCAGTCCGCTCGCCGGCCAACCTGCTGCCAGAACGTCGGGATGGTTGTAGCGCGCGGGTGGATTCGCGGTCGCGCGGGTGAACAAGGATTGTGGGTCGCGATACGCCGCGACGAGCCGGGCGACCGTTGTGGCGGGGATTGCGGTGGTGTCCGTCGCCCATTGCTGTTCGCTCGCATCAGGAAACCCGGTCCGGGCGATGCCGGCGAGCGCGGCTCGACTGGCGCCGATCATGAGGTCTCCACTGATGTGCGACCGGACGAATTCGCCCACCGTCGTTTTGGCGTGCCGACGCACGATCTCGCCGGCCAGCCACCCGAACGTGAACGCGTGATAACCGTGCCGCGATCCCGGTTCCCACAACGGGTGCTGAGCGGCGAGCAGACCGGCCATCAGTTCGGGATCGGCAGCCTGCTCGATTGAAACGGGGCGCTCCACAGCGGGTAGTCCGGCCGCGTGCGACAACAGCTGCTCACCTGTGGTCTCGTTCTTGTCCGCCGCGCCGTACTCGGGCCACCAATTCACCACTGGTGCTTTCAGGTCGACACCGTTGCGCTCCGCCACCATCAGCGCAGCCGTGGCGGTTATCGCTTTGGTGCACGAGAAGGTGACGCAAGCCGTGTCCCGCTGCCAAGGTTGGCCGGTACGCGTGTCAGCGACCCCACCCCACAGATCGACGACGGGTCTGCCGTCGATCACGACCGCGACGGCCGCGCCCCAGTTCTGTCCGTCGGCGAAGCTCGCTTCGAAGATATCGCGCACAGCGGCGAATGCCGGATCGACGTTCCCCTCCGCCAGACCTGCCATGGCGACCATTAGAGCATGCATGGGCGCAACAACATGGCCGGACGATGTAACGCGAGTGCGACCCGAACCCGCTGCACGCGGATGAAGGATCACGGACACTCACAGCACGACAGCGATAAATGGGGAACTCGAATGCTCGCAATCAAATCGTCTGGTGTCCGCCTCGGCAGCGCAGCGGGACGCTGGATCCTCGCCGCCACGGTGCTGGGATCCGGCATGGCGCAGTTGGACGCGACCGTCGTCAACGTGGCGCTACCGGCAATCGGCCACGACCTGAACACCGAGGTCGGCGGGCTGCAGCTCGTGGTCAGCGCCTACTCGGTGACTCTGGCCGCGTTGATCCTGCTGTCGGGCAGCCTTGGTGACCGGTTGGGCCACAAGCGGGTATTCGTCGTCGGCGTGGCGTGGTTCGCGGTGGCATCAGCGATCTGCGCTGTGGCCCCGAACGCCCAAATGCTCATCGCCGCACGGGCTTTGCAGGGCATTGGCGGCGCGCTGCTGACGCCGGGCAGCCTCGCCATCATCCAGTCGGTGTTCATACCGACCGACCGCGGCAAGGCGATCGGCGCATGGTCGGCGCTGGGCGGCGTCGCCGCGGCGATCGGCCCGCTGCTCGGCGGTTACCTCGTGCAGGCAATCAGTTGGCGCGCCATCTTTCTCATCAATGTGCCGCTGGGCTGCGTGGTCGCGTGGCTCGCGGTACGCCACGTGCCCGAGAGTCGCGACCCGTCGACCGCCGGCCGCATCGACTACGCCGGAGCTACGACAGCGACTGCCGGTCTGGCCGGCGCGACCTACGCTGTCGTCGAAGGGCCCAACCGCGGCTGGGATTCGCCGGTCGTTCTCGCGGCCGGGTTACTCAGTGCCGCGGCCATGGTCGCCTTTGTCGTGATCGAACGGCGCACCGCGAATCCCATGCTGCCGCTGGGCATCTTCTCCTCACGGCAGTTCACGAGTGCCAATGCGGTGACCTTCGTCGTGTACACCGCACTCGGCGGCGTCTTCTTCCTGCTCGTGGTCGTTCTGCAGACCGCGCTCGGCTACTCCCCCGTCGCCGCCGGTGCTGCTTCGCTGCCGGTCACGGCGATCATGCTGGCCCTGTCGTCGGCGTCGGGCGCGCTCGCCCAGCGCATCGGCCCACGACTGCCACTGACCATCGGTCCACTTGTCATCGCGGCCGGCATGGTGCTGATGACGCGCATCGGCCCGGGCGCCTCGTACAGCACCGTCGTGCTCCCGGCCGTGGTCGTCTTCGGGTTGGGGCTCGCGGCGACGGTGGCACCGGTCACGGCCGCCGCACTCGCGGCCGCCGACGAGCGCCACGCCGGCGTGGCCTCCGGTGTCAACAACGCAGTGGCGCGCACCGCGGGGCTGCTGGCCGTCGCCTTGCTGCCCCCGCTCTCCGGCCTGACCGGCGATGCTTTCCGATCACCCACCGCCATCACCGCCGGCTTCCACACGGCGATGCTGATCTCGGCCGGCCTCGCGGCGCTCGGTGGAGTGCTGGCGTACGCAACCATCTCCGATGACCTGCTGATCGAAGCACCGACCGGAGAGCCCCAGAATCACCCGTACCACTGCGCGCTCGCCGAGGTTCCAGCAGGCGAACGCAGCCGTAACTGAACACGGCGGCCAATTCATCGAGTAATCCCGCCTTTGGGAGAAGAATGTCTACATGGCGAACCAGAGCGCCCTGACCGACCAGGAGAAGCAGGCCCGGCTCGATGTCAACCAGCTCAAACAGCTGGTGGGCCTCGTGGAGTACGACCCGACTGACGACCCGTTCCCCGTAACCGGTTGGGACGCCATCGTTTTCGTGGTGGGCAATGCCACAGAGGCCGCAAGCTACTTCCAATCGACGTGGGGCATGGAACTCGTTGCGTACTCGGGGCCCGAAAACGGCAATCGCGACCACAAGGCGTTCGTGTTGCGTTCGGGGTCGGTCCGGTTCGTGCTGAAGGGTGCGGTGAGCCCCGACAGCCCCCTTATCGCTCACCACGCCAGGCATGGCGACGGCGTCGTCGACATCGCCTTGGAGGTGCCCGATGTCGACAGATGCATCGCACAGGCCAAGGTGGCCGGCGCCACCGTCATCGAGGAACCGCACGACATCTCGGACGATCACGGCACTGTGCGCGTCGCGGCCATCGCGACCTACGGGCAGACCCGCCACACGCTGGTCCAGCGTGACGTCGCCGGGACCCGCTACAGCGGTTCCTACCTGCCCGGCTACCAGCCGGCGACGAGCGGTCGGGCCAGACGCGACGGTGCTCCCGCGCGCCTCTTCCAGGCTCTGGACCACGTCGTCGGCAACGTGGAGCTCGGCAAGATGGACGAGTGGGTCGGCTTCTACAACCGCGTCATGGGGTTCGTGAACCTGGCCGAGTTCATCGGCGACGACATCGCCACCGATTACTCGGCGCTGATGTCGAAGGTGGTCGCCAACGGCAACCACCGGGTGAAGTTCCCGCTCAACGAACCGGCCGTGGCGAAGCGCAAGTCGCAGATCGACGAGTACCTCGAGTTTTATCGTGGTCCGGGCGTTCAGCATCTGGCGCTGGCCACCAACGACATCCTGGCCAGCGTCGACGAGCTCCGCAGGCAGGGCGTGCAGTTCCTCGACACCCCGGACGCGTACTACGAGGACCCGGAACTACGAGCCCGCATCGGCGAGGTGCGGGTACCCGTCGAAGAATTGCAGCAGCGCGGCATCCTGGTCGACCGTGACGAAGACGGGTACCTGCTGCAGATCTTCACCAAGCCGTTGGGAGACCGGCCGACCGTGTTCTTCGAACTCATCGAACGCCACGGCTCACTGGGTTTCGGCAAGGGCAACTTCAAGGCGCTCTTCGAGTCCATCGAGCGTGAGCAGGAAAAGCGCGGGAATCTGTGATGGCCGAGTACCAAAGCGGTTTCGGCAACAGCTTCGAAAGCGAAGCGCTGCCCGGGGCGCTGCCCGTCGGCCGCAACTCTCCGCAGCGGTGCGCCTACGGCCTGTATGCCGAGCAGCTCAGCGGGTCACCGTTCACCGCACCCCGCGCCGCCAACAAGCGATCCTGGCTGTACCGGATTCGGCCGAGCGTGGCCCACTGGGGTGACTTCACCGCCGTCCCCACTGCGCACTGGCGCACGGCACCTGACGACGCTCCTGCCGTTCCCATTGCCCAGATGCGGTGGAATCCCACGCCGATGCCGGATCCCGCGGACGAGGACACGACGTTCATCACCGGCGTCCGTACCGTCACCACCGGTGGGGACGTCAACACGCGCAGCGGATTCGCGTGCAGCATCTACACCATCACGTCGTCGATGGTGGACGCGTACTTCTACAACGGCGACGCCGAGATGCTGTTCGTCCTGGAGCGCGGCAATGTCCGGTTCTGCACCGAGTTCGGGATCATCGACGCCGAACCGTGTGAGATCGTCGTCGTCCCCCGCGGCGTGAAGATGCGCGTCGAGATCCCCGATGGTCCGGCGCGCGGCTATCTGTGCGAAAACTACGGCAGCCCTTTCACTCTCCCTGAGCGCGGCCCGATCGGCGCCAACTGCCTGGCGAATTCACGAGACTTCCTGACACCGGTCGCGGCCTATGAGGATCGTGACGTCCCGTCCGCGATGTATGTGAAATGGGGCGGCACGCTGTGGCGGGCAGACGTTGCCCAGTCGCCACTGGATGTGGTTGCCTGGCACGGCAATTACGCACCTTGCAAGTACGACATGCGGCGGTTCTCCCCCGTCGGCCCGGTGCTGTTCGACCATGCCGACCCATCGATCTTCACGGTGCTCAGCTCGCCGAGCGAGACGCCGGGAACCGCCAACGTCGACTTCGTCTGCTTCCCCGAGCGGTGGATGGTCGCCGAGGACACCTTCCGGCCGCCGTGGTATCACATGAACGTCATGAGCGAATTCATGGGACTCGTGCACGGTGTGTACGACGCCAAGCCAAACGGGTTCGCGCCCGGCGGCGTCAGCCTGCATAACTGCATGACCCCACATGGCCCTGACGCCACCGCATTTCAGGCTGCCAGCACCGAGGAGCTCAAGCCGGTGAAGCAGGAGAACACGCTGGCCTTCATGTTCGAGACCCGGTTCCCGCAGAAGGTCACGGCCTACGCCGCGAATTCACCGCAGCGGCAACAGGATTACGCAGACTGCTGGATCGGTCTGACCAAGCGATTCGACCCGGGCCGGCCGTGATAGCGGCTACCCCGCCAGGCGCGGGATGACTTCGTCGCCGAGTCGCCGAACCCAGCCTGCAGGGTCGGGGTTGCCGGGCAGCGGGCCGGTCATGATGAGGTCGAAACCGAGTTCGGCCCACCTGTCGAGGGTGCGGAGGAACTCGTCGACATCAGCCAATGGATCATCGAACGACCCTGCGGTCAACTGGATTTCAGATGGGTCGCGACCAACGTCGTCGCAGTGGCGGTGCAGCACGTCGAGTTTGTGTGGAATCTCTTCGATCGGTGCCGTGCTGTTCCACACGTCTGCGTACTGCGCTACGAGCCGAAGTGTCTTGCGCTCACCGGAACCGCCGATGAGGATGGGCGGACGCCGCACCGGTTGCGGGGAGCACAGAGTCTCGCCCAGCTGAAAGTGCTTGCCCTCGAAGGGCCCATTGTCGTCGCTCCACATCTGCAGGCAGATTTGCAGCGTCTCCTCCAGCATCTCGAACCGCTCGGACAGCTTGGGATAGGGGACGCCGAGGCCGTGGTGTTCGCGGTCGTACCAGGCCGCGCCGAGTCCGAACAGTGACCGGCCTTGCGACAGCACGTCCAGGGTCGTCATCGTTTTGGCCAGCACGCCGGGGTGGCGGTAGGTCACCCCGGTCACCAACGTGGAGAGGTTGATTCGCGCGGTGATCCCGGCGAGATATCCCAGAGTTGTGTAGCACTCGAGAAACGGGTCCTCGGCGCGCCCGATGTTCTCCATTTGGAAGAAGTGGTCGGCCAGTGTGAGCAACGCAAAGCCGGCGTCCTCCGCGGCCGTCGCCGTGGCGGCCAGCGTCGGCTGGAGTTGTGTCACATCGCCGGGTAAGAAGTCGATGTAGTGGATGCCCAGTTTCATTGCCCTTCAATTCCTTTCGTCGTCGATTAACCGGTCGAGCAGTGCCAGCGCCTCGATGACAGTGAGACGCTCGGCCTCGGTGTAGCGGTCTTCGAACGCGCGCGCGAGCCACCCCTCCCGCGCCTTGCGATCAATCTCGGCGCGGCGGTGACCCTGCGGGGTGAGGGTGATGAGCTGCCGCCGCCCGTCGGTGGGGTCCGGGGCCCGCGCCACAAGGCCGTGTTGGTCCAGGCCGGCCACCGTCGCCGCCATCGATTGCGGTCGGACGCGTTCCGCGCCGGCGAGCTGGCTGGTGGAGGCCGGGCCGTCCTTGGCCAGGCGCAGCAGCACAGCGGTCTGCGGTGGCGTCAGGTCGTCGGCTGCGGCGAATTGCCGCAGCCGACGCCGCAATCGGCCGAATGTCACGCGCACATCGCGCGCTGCAGTCAACGCAGATTCGCTCACCTGACCCATATGCACAGTCTAAACTGTTCAGTTCAGACTGCGCAATTGACAATACTTAGGTAAGCAGGCGCGCAGCGAGAACTGGCAGGGTTGCCCAGCCAAGCGGCTGCCCAAGCACAGAAGCGGATGTAGCCTGCCTGCCATGACCGGCTCCATACCTACGCCAGCACTGGATTTCACGCATGATCCCGGCCAACGGAGTTGGGTCGCCTCCGCGGGCCCCGACAGTGACTTTCCGCTCCAGAATCTCGCGTTCGGTGTAGTGGCCGGTCCCGACGGCGAACCGTACGGTGTTGTCCGAATTGGCGACATGGTCCTGCACCTGGGTGGACTCGCCACGTCCGGGCTGCTCACCGGCGAGGCGCAGGCGGCGGCCGAGGCCGCGGCGGACGGAACGTTGAACACCTTGTTCGCCTTGGGATCTGGTCCCCGCACAGCTCTCCGTAAGGCGCTACACGCCCTGCTTGTCGACGGTGCGCCGCATCAGCGGGCAGTGGCAGCGCTGCTCACCTCACTGCATGACGTCGACGTCCTGCTGCCCGCCCACATCGGGGACTACACCGACTTCTACGTCGGGATCCACCACGCCCGCAACATCGGTGCCCTGTTCCGGCCCGACAATCCCCTTCTCCCCAACTACAAATGGGTCCCGATCGGCTATCACGGGCGCTCCTCGAGCGTGCGGGTCAGCGGCGCGTCCGTCACCCGGCCGTACGGGCAACTGATGGCTCCGGACGCGCCGGCGCCGGTGCTGGCACCTACTCACCGCCTGGATTTCGAGCTGGAGCTCGGCGTGTGGATCGGCCCGGGGAACCGCCTCGGCACGCCGGTGGGCATCGATGACACCGAATCCCACGTCGCCGGCTACTGCCTGCTCAACGACTGGTCAGCACGCGACGTGCAAGCCTGGGAGTACCAGCCGCTTGGCCCGTTCCTCGCCAAGAGTTTCGGCACCACCGTCTCGCCGTGGGTGATCACTCCAGAAGCACTGGCGCCGTTCCGGATTCCGTTCGATCGCCCCGACGACGACCCCGCTCCCCTGCCCTACCTCGACAGCCCGCGGCACCGCGCCGGCGGCGGCCTCGACATCGAGCTGGAGGTCCAACTGAGCACCGCGCGGATGCGCGCAGACGGCGACGCACCAGCCCTGATCTCCCACTCGTCGAGCCGTCACATGTACTGGACCGTCGCACAACTGGTCACACACCACACGAGCAACGGCTGCAACTTGCGGCCCGGCGACCTGCTCGGCAGTGGCACGCTCTCCGGACCCGACGCGGGGTCGGAAGGAAGCCTGCTGGAGCTCAGCCGTGGCGGGACCGTCCCGATCACGCTGCCCAACGGGGAAATGCGCATGTTCCTCGAAGACGGTGACGAAATCACGCTCAAGGCAAGGGCTCAGCGACCCGGCGCGGCAACCATCGGATTCGGTGAGTGCGTCGGCGTCGTCGAACCGGCGATCAACTACCCGTGACCTGAGCGGCGTCGTGCACCAGGCGCTGCACCATGTCGTCATCGACGTCGGCGAAGAAGCCGCCGACGACATCTTCGATCTCGCTGAATCCTCTGGCGCAGAACAGGATCGGTTGATAGTGCGTGATGTCGTAGGTCTGCACGCCCATCCGCGCGATGTGCAGTGGCCGCAGATCTGCCACGTCGATCTGCTGGATCTCCCCGTACGACGACAGCAGGCCGGCGCCGTAGGTGCGGACTTCGCCGTGCTGACGCACCACCCCGAATTCGAGGGAGAACCAGAAGACCTTTGAGACGAATTCAAGTGCCTCAGTGGTTTGCACCCGCTGCGCTGCCTGTCCGGCCAGCCGGTACAGCGCCGCGAACCGCTCGTGCGCAAGGCAATTGCCGTGCCCGACCACCTCGTGGATCAGATCAGGCTCGGGGGTGTACAACGGCACGGAGTGGTGCCGGATGTACTGCGTGGAATGGAAGATCCCGTCGGCGAGGAGTCCGTAGAACTCACGCAGCGGCACCAGGCCGGCCGCGGGCACGTACTGAAAGCCGGTGAGCGGCCCGAGTTTCTCATTGACCTCGATGAGTTGCGGGATCCGGTCCTCGGGTAGTCCGAGACGCTCCCGGCCCTGCAGGTACTCGGTGCAGGCCCGGCGCTGGTGCAGCCGGTGCAGCTCGGCGCACGCGATGCGCCAGACCTCCTGCTCGTCGTCGGTGTAGGTCGCGACGGGCGGCGGCGTCCCGGGCCGCCAATCCATGGCGAGCGCGGCAATTGCGTTGCGGCGGGCGCGGTATTCCGGGTCGACGGCGCCAGGATGGTCGGCAGCCAGATGGACGGTGACGTCATCTCCCGAGCGCGTCACCGGCGCATACAACTGCGCTTCCTCGAACATCGCTGCCTCCCGGAGGTCCGGGCGTCGCACGCGCGGCGTCTACGAACCAGGATATGCGCGTTGATCACCCGCGACTGGCAAGTACCTGTTCGCGCAGGATGTCGGCGTGCCCGCAGTGGTGTGCCAGCTCGCGCAGGACTTGCAACATGACCCAGCGCAAGGTTCGCGGCCCGGCCTGGTGCCCCGTGGCGACGGTGTCCAGCGGAAGGTCAGCAACCACCGCCCGCGCTGTCGCACAGACATCACGGTGAGCCGCCAGGATCGAGGCGATGGTGTCGTCGTCAGTGAGCTGGAAGGACTCGTTGACGCTCTGCACGAGGCCGAGGGACTGACGAGAAGTGCCGCCGACGCATGCTTCGAACCAGACGCGCTGCATCCAGGTGACGTGCTTGAGCAACCCGAGCAGCGTCGTCGCCGACGGGACGAGCCGTCGGCGGGACTCCTCCTCGGTGAGGCCATCGAGGGTGAGCTCGATGGCACGGCGATAGTCCTCCAGGAAGGCGTCGAGCTGGGCCCGTTCGTCGTCCAGCAGTACATCGAACGAGCCCATCTCTGTCCTCTCATCACACCGTGGCGGCAGGCTGCTTCCTGGTTACCTTGACCATCATCTTGGAGTACCCCTTCACGAAGTTGGATTGGGTGTACTCGGGCTCCCCCACGACCTCGATGTCTTCGAATCGGGCCAGTAGTTCCTCCCAGAGGATCTTGAGCTGCAGCTCGGCCAGCCGGCTGCCCATGCAGCGGTGGATGCCGATGCCGAATGCCAGGTGATGGCGGGCGTTGTGGCGGCCGATGATGAAGTCGTCCGGGTTCTCGAACTTGCGCTCATCGCGGTTGGCCGAGGCGTACCACATGACGAGCTTGTCGCCCTTGCGGATGAACTGCCCGTTGAGAATGGTGTCCTGCTTGGCGACGCGACGCATGTATGCGAGCGGGGTCTGCCATCGGATGATCTCGTGGACCGCCTTGGTGATGAGGCCCGGATCGGCCTTCAGCCGCGCGAACTCCTCGGGGTTCTGGTTCAGGGCCAGCACGCCGCCGGTCATCGAATTGCGGGTGGTGTCGTTGCCGCCCACGATGAGCAGAATCAGGTTGCCGAGGAATTCCATCGGGCGGTCGATCAGGTCCTTGGTGTCCTCGGACGACTGCATGAGCGTGATGAGGTCGAAGCCGGGCTTCTCACCGGCCGCCAACCGTGCCTTCTTGTCGTGCCAAAGGGCGCTGAAACCGCGCGCCATATCGGCCGCCGCCGCGAACATCTCATCCATGTCGGACTCGCCGCCGGTGGCCGAGGCGCTGCCGGCGATGGTGTCGGTCCAGTACACCAATTTGCGGCGCTGGTCGTACGGGAAGTCGAGCAGGGTCGCCAGCATGCGCGAAGTCAGTTCGATCGAGACCGTATCGACCCAGTCGAACGGCGTACCGTCCGGCAGCCCGTCGAGGACCTCTTGCACCCGGGTCCGGATGAGCGCTTCCATTTCCTGAAGGTTCTGGGGTGCTACCACGCCCTGTACCGCTCCGCGCTGCTCGTCGTGACGCGGCGGGTCCATGGCGATGAACATCTCGACGTCCAGACCTTCGGGCGGATCGCCGATGATGATCTGGGGCTCCGCGGAGAACCGTTCGGTGTCCTTGTCGACGGTGACGATGTCGTCGTAGCGCGTGATCGACCAGAAGGGCCCGAACGGGCTGTTCGGCTGGTAGTGCACCGGCGCCTCGTCACGGAGGCGCTTGAAGTAGGACTGCCAGCGGCCCTGGCGGAACATGAACGGGTTGCTGACGTCGATGTCCGCCAGCGCCACATCCTCGACAGGGGGAATCGGGTTCTCGACGAAGACCGGCGTCTTGTCGCCGACCACCGACTTCTTCGTCTTCTGGTAGAGGTGCATGCCCTTGATCTGCAAGGGCATCGGGATCGTCGACTGCGCGCGACTGCGCACCGGATCGAGGATCGCTTCCTGCGCCTTGGTGATTGCCTGATCGAGAATGTTCATGATTCCTCCGTCTTGTCAGATCTGGAATTCGGACCGTGCGTACAGGCCCGCGGATCGACTGTTCGTTGGCAATGACGCTACGAACCGAAACGTGCAGCTGGGAGACCCTAAGCGGCTGAATACTTACTCGAAGTGGCAATGCCGAGGGCGGCTCTGAGCCAACTCCCGCAGTGAATTCGGCGAAGCGAAATGATCTTGGCGCCGCTACTTACTAGATTTGGCAATGTGGTTGATTGGGACATCCCCCGCACACCGGCAAGCGTCGGCGTGCTGCTCGGCCTGGCCGGCGAACGCGGTGTCAGCCCGGAAACATGCCTGGCCGGCTCGCGGCTGACCGTTCGTGGTTTACAGCAACCAGGCACCGAGGTCACCGCACGCCAGGAGCTGACAGTTGTCACGAATCTACTTGAGGCCCTTGGCTATCCCGATGACCTCGGCGTCGAAGTAGGCCTGCGCTACCGGCTCGCCACCTACGGCATTTTCGGGTTCGCGTTGATCAGCAGCCCGACGTTGCGCAGCGCGATCGAGGTCGGCGGGCGTTATCTCGATCTCACGTTTGCCTCTTCCACTTTCAGTACCCGGGTGATCGGCGAGCAGTTCCAGTTCGTCCTGCAGGCCCCGGGAACGCCGGACCGCGTCCGCCGGTTCGACATTGACCGGTTGGCCACGGCCATCTCCGTCGTCAAGCGGGAACTATCGGAGGACCTGCCGCCCTTCAAGGTTCAGTTCACCCATCCCCGTCCGGCCAGCCTCGACCGCTACCTCGCCGCCTTCGACACCGAGCCAGAGTTCGGCGCCTCCGAGAACTTGCTGATCCTTCCCGTCGGCGTACTCGACGCCCCCCTGCCTCAGGCCAACTCCTACAACTCTGCCGCGACACAGGAGCAGTGCCGCAGTCTCCTCGAAGAGCGGCGCAGCCGGACCGGGCTGTCGGGCCAGGTTCGCGACCTGCTGCTGGCGTCCCCGGCACAGCCGCCCAGTGCTCACGAGATCGCCCATGCGCTGCTGATGAGCCCGCGGACGTTGCGTCACCGGCTCGGCGCCGAGGGCACGTCGTACCGCGAGCTACTCGACGAGATCCGTCAGCGGCTTTCGGAGGAAATGCTGATCGGCGGCCGCCTGACGGTCGCCGAGACGGCGAGTCGACTCGGCTACGTCGAGTTGTCGAGCTTTTCGCAGGCGTTCCGCCGCTGGCACGGGATGAGTCCGCGGGCCTTCCGCGCGTCGCGCAACTGAGAGCGAAAGTTGTTGCCCCGCGGGGTATTCACCGCGTCTATGTCGCGCAGTCCCACCAGTTGAGCAGTCGCGTCCCGTAGAGGGTGAGCCATTTCGACGGTTGCCCGGCAGGTACATCGACTTCAAACCACACCCGCCCTGGCTGGCGGCCCGTCTGCAGCCAGGTGCCGTCGGGCTGCCTGGCAGCCCGAACGATGTCGACCGCGCCGCTCATTCGGGGATCCGGAGCAGTGCCATCGTGCAGCACGGCGCAGCGGAAGTACTCACCTACGTTGAGTGCGCTGTAGGACCACCGCATCGGATAGCTGAAATCGTTGATCCATTGCCCTACTGGTTGATTCGTCGTCAATCGATTGAGCAACCGGCGTTCGAGGAGGTACTCCTCCCCGCGCCGGCGCGCTGCGCGGATGTCGGCATCGCCCCCGGTGGCGGTCTCGAACGCGAGCAGCCCCTTCAGCGAGTTCAGCGTCGAATGGAACGACGAGCGGCGCGAACCCTCGACCCAGTCGCAGTTCCACCCGCCGTCCGGCAGTTGATGCTCGAGAAACCAGCCCGCGAGGCCGCTGACGTTCGCGCCCAGCCACACGCCGTTGGCCACGGTCCAGGCGTTGATGCAGCAATCGACCTCGCCGGACCAGTAGGGCAGGTCGTCGTATTCCCAGCGGCAGTGCTCGTCGAGCAACTCGGCGGTGCGGCGATCCCGTAACACCGATGCGTCAAGTCCCCACTCGCGCAGTGCATTCAGCGTCCACGTCGTGGCTGTCCAGGGCTGGCCTACCTCGGGGTCTGGGTCCTCGAAGTCGTAATCCGCCGGGAAGAACGCACCCCCGGCCCACTGGCCGTCCGCGTCCTGCAGTGTGAGCAGACGTGCGCCGAAGCCCTCGGTCGCGATCCGTGACCGGGTTGCCTCCCACGCCGCCGCCGGCGCCCCGAGAAGATCGCGCTCGACCTGCCAGCGCAGCGCCGGGTCCGAGTCCAGCAGCCAGTCCGTCAGGGCCCCGCTCGTCATCAGACCGCCATCACACTAGGAGCAGTAGACCTGGGCGTTGAGCACGCAGTTCGACGGTGGCGTGTAGGTACCACTCAGTACGCCGCGGATACCGCCGTTCGCGCTACCACCTGGCGGAATCACGCGGTTCCAGCTCACCGGGCTGATCACATAGTGCGTGCCGTACTGGGTGAAGGTGCTGCTCCACGCATGCGAGATCGACTGCCCCATCGGCATGTCGAACTCGATCCTCCAATCCGCCATCGGCACGGTGCTGTAGTTGGTGACAACGAACCGCGCGATGAAGCCGTCCTGCCAGGTGTGTTGCACCACCAACCGCACTCCGGCTGCGGCTGCGTGCGCCGGCGCAGTCCCGGCGAGTCCGAGAATGATGACCGTCAATGCGGACACGACGACGTGAAGCGCTGCGCGGCAGCGCTTCACACGAGAGTCCGGTCCAGTCATCGCGCTCAGACTACGACGCACCGACACGCATCTTTCCGCACGCCGCGGGGGTGCTGCCGTACCTTTGCGCGATTGCAACCATCACGAGATCGCGCGAAAAATTCTGTTGCTACTTGCTTGCACTCGCTAGCGTCGAGTGCTAAAACAAATCTATGCCAGCCGAAACAGATAATCGAGCTGGAAGCGCATAGATGGCACAACAGAAAGGACAGATGGAGGTGGCCACGATGCTGCTGCGTACTGACCCGTTCCGAGACCTGGATCGCTTCACCCAAGAGGTTCTTGGCACCGCAGCCCGGCCGGCCGCGATGCCCATGGACGCCTGGCGCGACGGCGACGAGTTCCACGTCGAGTTCGACCTGCCCGGCATCAATGCCGACTCGCTCGACCTCGACATCGAGAACAATGTGGTGACTGTGCGCGCCGAGCGGGCGCCCGTGGATTCGTCGCGCGAGATGCTGGCCGCCGAGCGGCCGCGCGGCGTCTTCTCTCGACAGCTGGTGCTGGGAAACAACCTTGACACCGGGCGCATCACCGCGGAATACCGCGACGGCGTGCTTCAGCTCGTGATCCCGGTGGCCGAGAAGGCCAAACCCCGCAAGATCACCGTCAGCAGAGCCGGCAACGCCAAGGCCATCGACGAGAACCGAGTGATCACCGAAGACGGCAGCCCCGTCACCGACACCTCGAACAAGAAGGAGCCGGTGCACGCCTGACCGCGTCGAATTGCCGATGCCGGGCTGGGCCGCTGTCCAGCTCGGCATCGGCACCCGGCCGACGGAATTCGCTGCGACACATTCTTGAATGGTCGGTGCCATGCCGACAGTGCAAGGAGGTGAAAAGTGATGCAGTACAGCACGATTGCGGCGCCGGCGGCGCCTGACACCATCGCGCCAGAAGAGCTGGCCCAATCTCTGGGTGTGGACGACCCCACGATGGTGATAGCGCTGATCGCCGAAGTCGACGCCATCTTCTGCGCCGCCGAAGCTCCTTGCCGTCAGCAGCCGACGCCACCGGCGATCGGGTGCGCCCTGCACGGGCCCCGGTGCGCTGGTCGGTCTTTGGAGTACACCCGTCGGCGACCACGGCGCACGCCGGTGCGTCGCATGACGCCCGTGCAGCGCAGCCCTCCGTAAGCTGCAGCCGCTGAAACAGTCACGTGAGCCGGTTGGTACCTCCACCACGAAGGCTGGGCCATACGCCGCCAGGGCCATACCCTGGGCGCCCTCTTCTGCAGAGGCGCCGGTGCCCAATCCAGGCAATTCCTCCCCGGCGGCAGGCCCGGTCTTCACGCCAGTCAGTTTCGCCATCGCTGTCTCTGGATACCCCTTCAGGAGAACCAAAGACAGTTGCCCCCTGAAACAGGAGCGTGACGGAAGGAGCTTGACGTGGCGTTCTCGCACATCGCATCGAAAACAATGGCGGCCGCTGCCGGCATCGCCTTCGCCGGAATCCTGGCGGCGACCCCGGCAATCGCGGACCCGACAGCGGTCATGTTCGGCCAGCGCGCGGAGATTCCGAGCCCCGGTGGGGCGATCGAGTACACCGTCGTCAACCTGCAGCCGAGCGGCCACAACGACGGCATCTGGTACTCGGACGTCACAGCGCGCGCCGTGAGCGGTGCGCCGACGCCGAACATTTCCGATTTCAACGCGCGGGCCGTCAACAGCTCGACATATGCGGACATGAAGGGCAACGAGGTGGACGGTCTACCCAACCAGCCGATCGCCGCGGGCAGCTACGTGACGGGTCGAGTCTACTTCGACGTCTGTAATGGCACCGCGCCCGACAGCGTCGTATACCGGGATGCCGGCGGCACTGACAAGGTGGTCTGGAAGAGCTAGCCGACTGCGATGGCGGATTTCCGCCAGCGCTGCGCGTGGCGTCGCCAATAACGTCGACGCGTGACCACAACTGCACAACAAGTCCGGGTAATCACCGGCACCACAGTCCTTTTCATGTCGCTGGCCGCCGCCTTGGGGACTGCGACGATCTACCCGCTGCAACCGGCAATCGCCGACATCGCGCGGTCGCTCGGGTCTGGTCCGACGCCGGTCGGGGCCGCGCTGGCCTGCGGGCCGGTCGGCTACCTCTTGGGGCTCGCCCTCCTGGTCCCCCTGGTGGACAGGTTTTCGCCACGCCGGGTGATCGCATCGCAGTTCCTGGGGCTCGGCGGCGCACTCACGTTGACGGCCGTCTCCGGCACCGTGTGGCTGCTCGGGGTGGGGCTCCTGCTGACCGGTGCCTGTTCCTCTGTGGGTGCGGGTCTGAGTTCCGTTGTCGGACGGCTCGCGCCCGAGCGTCGGCGTGCGACCATTCTGGGTATCGTCACCGCCGGCATCTCGGCGGGAATCTTGGCGGGCCGGATCGCCGGAGGCTGGTTGGCAGACGTGATCGGCTGGCACGCAATGCTTCTCGCCGTCGCGGCGGCCACCGTGGGGGTAGCCGGTACATGCCTGTTGTTCCTGCCGACCGCGGCCGGAATGATCGAGCGGAACTACCTCGCCGAATTGGCGTCGGTGCCCGGGCTCCTCCTGCGGTGCGGGGTGCTACGCCGCGGCGCCCTGCGCGGATCCCTGTGGTTCTTCGCGTTCTGCGCGGTCTGGTCCGGAATCGCCGTCGCGTTGTCGCAAGAACCATACTTGTTGTCTGCCAAACAGATCGGGCTCTACGCCGTGGCAGGTATCGCGGGAATCTTCGCGACGCGCGTTGCCGGTGTCTACACGGACCGATTGGGTTTCCGGCCGGTGATCCTGGTGGGTCTGGCGGTGGCGGGCGCCGCCTGCCCGGTCCTTGCCTTCGGGCTGAGCAGTCCCTGGGCGACCATGGCCGCTCTCGCCGCGTTCGATGCCGGCCTGTTCGCGGCGCAGGTGGCGAATCAGACCACCGTTTTGGCGATCGATCCGTCCGCACCGGCCCGCTTCAACAGCGCGTACATGCTCGTCTACTTCGTTGGAGGCAGCCTCGGCACAGCATTCGGTGCGGCGGCCGTGGTCTCATTCGGTTGGCCGCTGACCGTCGGCGCCAGTGGCGCAGCACTTCTCGTGGCGGGGCTGCTCACCGGCGGTCGGCCGCGCCAATTCAGATGCTGCGTTTGAGGCCGACGTGCGCGGCGTGGTACCCGAGTCGGTCGTAGAACGCCCGGGCCGGTTCGCGTGCCTCGTCCGTGGCCACCTGTGCCAGCCGCGCACCGTGCGCCCGGCCGTACTCGTGCGACCACTCCACCAGCGCCGTACCCAGCCCCTTTCGACGCTCGGCAGCGGTGACCCGCAATCCTTCTATCTGCAGTCGGGTCGAACCCCCACGGGACAGCCCGGGAATCAACGTCAACTGGACGGTCGCGACGATCACGTCGGAACCGTTGCGAACAACCCCAAGGTAATTGGCATGGTCACGGACGAGGACGTCGTAGGCCGCCTCGTAGTCTTCGAGGTCAGCGGTTTCGCGGTCCTGACCGAATTCGTCGTCGGACAGCAGGGCGACGATCGACGCGACGTCGTCACGCGCCGCCCGTTCCACCCGGAAACAGCGGTCCCCCACGCGCAGCAGTCCCCGAACCGACGTCCGTGCTTGCGCCTGCAGTCGCGTCACCAAGAGGTCGAGCCAGGCCCCGACATTCGTTCGCGCCTCCGGGGTGTCCGGATAGCGACACCGCAGATGCAGGCCGGACTCGTCGAGGATGAACCAGAGCATGACACCGTCGGTCTGGATAGCGGCACTCACGTACTGAGCGTCCAGGCCGACGTCATCGATGCGGACGGGAAGCCGCCGCAGGTCCAGCCACGAGATGGCGAACATGCCGGGCGACATCGGCATGCCGCCCCATGGGGACAGCACATCCGCCAACGGCCACGATCCGAGCTGCACTGCTTCTTTGACAGCGTTGGCCGCGGCGCGTGGTTCGGCGACGGTCGACTCCAGTACCGAATTGGTGATGAACCAACCCACCGAGTCGTGCCAGGTGGTGTCGAAGCGACTGTGTACCGGGAAAACGGCGCGGAGCGGCGCGTCCGCCAGCTCTCGGGTCACCGCCGTCATCGCAGCCACGGCCAGCGCGAGGGTCGACACTCCGTCGTTGCGGGCCTGCACGGCGAACGCCGCGCCGGCATCGACGTCGAACACATCCCGGACCTCGACACGTTCCGGTCCCAGCTCGGGTTCGCCCAGCGGCAGCGGAAATCGCGGCATCACGCCTCCGCTGTCGGCGATGATGCGTGCCCAGGTCTCCCGGACGTGGTCGGGCGCCGCGGGACGATCGAGCAGTGCCTGGGTGTGTTCGACAAATGCAGGTGCCGGCGACAGCGCAGCCGCACGTCCGACGCCCGCATCGCCGAGCAGCGCCAGCAGATCCCGGGCGATCACCAGCATCGACCACATGTCGACGTGGCTGTGGTCGGCGGCTATCACGACGGTCAGTGCCGCCGCGGTTTCCAACAGACACAACCGATGTGAGGGCTGCTGATACGGCGAGCAGGCCGCATCCAGAACGCCCCGTAGGGCGTCGTTGACCGCCTGGCCGGCAGCTATCTCGTGCTCGACCCAACCGCCGGGACTGACATCGATCTCATACAGTTGCGGATCGCCGTCCGGCGCCGCCGAGAATGCGGTCCGCAATGTGCCGTGGCGCGCCACCACCGCCAACCATGCGTCGGCCAGGGATTCGCGGCTCACCCGCGCCGGCAGGCGAATGGACAACGCCATCCACGAACCCGGGCGGGCCCCTGCCGCCACGTGAATCCGCTGGTCAAAGGACACCGGAAGGCCGCGGCCCGGTGCGGACACCGTGACGTCATAGCCCCACAGACGCCCGAACGGCAGTCGCAGGTGCGAGACGTTCGTGAGCCGCATGGCGGTACCCTAGCGCCCCAGATAGCCTGAATGCTCGGTCGGCGGGTCGACTCCACGGCGAGGCGATCGGTTACGGAAAGAGTTGCCTGATGCCTACTTTCGCAGTTCCCGGAGCCGATCTTGCGGTTGAACTGAGCGACGAAGGTGGCCACCCCGTTGTCCAGCTGCACGGACTCACTTCCAGCCGCGCACGCGATCGGGTGCTCAATCTCGACCTCGGCAGGGGGCTGAGCGGCACACGCCTGCTGCGCTATGACGCGCGTGGCCACGGCAAGTCGACAGGTCGGAAAGTCCCCGAGGACTACCGCTGGGAACAGCTCGCCGATGACCTGCTGAAGCTGCTCGACCAGTGGTTTCCCGGTGAACCGGTGCACGGGGTCGGCCCGTCGATGGGCACCGGAACGTTGCTGCACGCGGCGGCCCGCGAACCAGAACGGTTCACGGGTCTGACGTTGATGGTGCCGGCCACCGCGTGGGAGACCCGGCGCGCACAGGCCGCGAACTACGAGGCCGCGGCCACGCTCATCGAGACCGAGGGCGTCGGGGCATTCATTGCCGCCACGCGCGGCGCGACCCGGCCGCCGGCCACCGTGGGTGCGCCCGAAACGGTGCCCGATGTCGCCGACGCCCTGTTGCCGTCACTGTTTCGCGGTGCCGCGTTGAGTGACCTGCCGGCGCCTGAAGCCATCGCGCGGATCGACGTGCCGACCACCATTCTGGCCTGGATCGACGATCCGGCCCATCCCGCCTCGACCGCGGAGGCCCTTGCCGCGCTGATGCCGCGGTCGACCCTGACGTTCGCTCACACCCCGGAGGACGTCGAGACCTGGCCCAAGATTCTGAGCCAGGATGTCGGTCGCCGCGCCTGACGCGTATTGAACGCCGCCCTTGACATCGACGTAACACTCCTGCCATGAGGCGTCCCTAGGGTGAAGCGGTCATTCACGTGGGGAGAGGAATTCCATTGAGCGGAAACGCCACCCGCTTGCGCGCGATCGCAGGCGTCCAGGCCTATACGCCCCCGGCGTACACCTTCGACCCTGCTGAAGCGCCCGGCGAGATCTTCGGCACGAACGTGTTCACCAAGGCCGAGATGCAGGCACGCCTGCCCAAGGCGATCTACAAATCGGTGGTCGCCACCATCGAGAAGGGCGCCAAGCTCGATCCGACGGTCGCCGATGCCGTCGCGGCCGCGATGAAGGACTGGGCGCTGGAGAAGGGCGCGACGCACTACGCGCACGTGTTCTATCCGATGACCGGCCTGACTGCCGAAAAGCACGACAGCTTCCTGGAACCGGTCTCTGACGGACAGGCACTGGCCGAGTTCGCCGGCAAGACCCTGGTGCAGGGTGAGCCCGACGCATCGAGCTTTCCGTCCGGCGGTCTGCGGTCCACGTTCGAGGCCCGCGGGTACACCGGCTGGGACGTGACCAGCCCGGCGTACATCCTGGAGAACCCGAACGGCAACACACTCTGCATCCCAACGGTTTTCGTGTCGATGACCGGCGAGGCGCTGGACTACAAGACACCGCTGCTGCGCAGCCAGCAGGCCATGGGCATCCACGCAGAGCGCATCTTGACGTTGTTCGGTCACAAGGACCTGGACAAGATCGTCTCGTTCTGCGGTCCCGAGCAGGAGTACTTCCTGGTCGACCGGCACTTCTTCCTCGCGCGGCCCGATCTGATCAACGCCGGCCGGACGCTGTTCGGAGCCAAACCGCCCAAGGGCCAGGAGTTTGACGACCACTATTTCGGCGCCGTCCCCGACCGGGTGCTGGGCTTCATGATGGACACCGAGCGGGAGCTGTTCAAACTCGGCATCCCCGCCAAGACGCGCCACAACGAGGTCGCCCCCGGGCAGTTCGAGGTGGCCCCGATGTTCGAGCGCGCCAACATCGCATCCGATCACCAGCAGTTGCTGATGACGGTGTTCAAGACCATCGCCAAGAAGCACGGCATGGAATGCCTGTTCCATGAGAAGCCGTTCGCCGGGGTGAACGGCTCGGGCAAGCACGTCAACTTCTCGGTCGGCAACGCCGAGTTGGGGTCGTTGCTCGTGCCGGGCGACACGCCTCACGAGAACGCCCAGTTCCTGGTGTTCTGTGCGGCCGTCATCCGCGCCGTGCACAAATACGCTGGGCTCCTGCGGGTTTCGGTCGCCTCGGCGACAAACGACCACCGCTTGGGTGCCAATGAGGCACCGCCCGCGATCATCTCGATCTTCCTGGGTGATCAGCTTGCCGACGTCTTCGAGCAGATCGCCAAGGGCGCTGCGACATCGTCGAAGGGCAAGGGCAGCATGATCATCGGCGTCGACACGCTGCCGGTGCTGCCGACCGACCCCGGTGACCGCAACCGCACCAGCCCGTTCGCGTTCACCGGCAACCGATTCGAGTTCCGGGCGCCGGGCTCGGGTCAGACGGTGGCGGTGCCGATGATCGTCCTCAACACCATCATGGCCGACTCGCTGGACTACTGCGCAACCGTTTTGGAGAAGGCGGTCGCCGACGGTGAGGAATTCGACGCCGCGGTGCAGAAGCTGCTGACGGACATCGTCACCGAGCACGGTGCCGTGGTGTTCAACGGCGACGGTTACTCGGAGAACTGGCAGGCCGAGGCGGCCGCCCGCGGGCTGCCGAACCTCAAGACGACGCTGGATGCCATCCCGGAACTGATCACGCCCGAGGCGGTGGCAGTCTTCGAGAAGTACGGCGTCTTCAACGAGCGGGAGTTGCACAGCCGCTACGAGGTGCGCCTGGAGCAATATGCCCTGACGATCGGCGTCGAGGCCAAGCTGGCGCTCGAGATCGGTTCCACGATCATCCTGCCGGCCGCACTTCGCTACCAGACCGAGCTCGCGCAGAACGTCGCGGCGTTGACGGCGGCGGGTATGACACCGAGTTTGACGCTGCTGCAGTCGATCTCAGAGCCGATCAGCACCCTCAGCGACGCGTTGGCAACGCTGAAGACGGCGCTGGCAGATCACTCGGCCACGTCCGCCTACGACGAAGCCAAGCACGCGCAGGTCGCGCTGTTGCCCGCCATGGAGGCGATCCGGGCCGCCGCGGACACGCTGGAAAGTGTCGTGGCCGACGACCTCTGGCCGTTGCCGACATATCAGGAGATGCTCTACGTCCTCTGACCCGGCGTCTCAGACGCCGGTCGCGCCATCGATCCGCTCGCGGATGACGTCGGCGTGCCCGCAGTGGCGGGCGTACTCCGCGATCATGTGCGTGTAGATCCAGCGCAGACTCACCTCGCCGCCCATGAACGGGCTGACCTCATCGAGCCGACGTGCCGCGCAGTTGGCACGCGCATGGGCGATCTCGCCCTGCCAGATCCGGAACGCGACCGGGTACGACGACTCCGATGACAGCTCGAATCCGCCGTCGTGGCCCTCGGGATGATCCGTGGGCCCGAAAATCGGTGGTGCCTGCTCACCGGCGAGCACCCGGCGAAACCAGTTCCGCTCCACCTCCGCGGCGTGCCGCAGCAGTCCCAGCAGCGTCAGCTCGGAGGGCGGCACGGACGCGGTGCGCAGCTGATCATCGTCGAGGCCGTCGCATTTCGACGCCAACGTCGCGCGGTAGAAGTCCAGCCAGCCTTCGAGCGTGGTGCGTTCGTCGGCAGTCATGGGCGGCACGGGCCGCTGCACGGAAGTCACGCTTGTCGAGGGTAATCCCGTGTCTGTCGAAATCCGGGGTAGCCGTTCGTGTACAAGGTGAAGGGTGGCAACCGGCTGCCCCCAGATCGAGGAGTGACGGTCATGCATTACCTACTTGCCATGCATCAGCCAGTCGGCGACCCGCCGCCCCCGGAGGTGCTGGGACCCATCATGGATGCGCTGGACGCGGTCGAGCACGACATGAAAGCCGCGGGCGTGTGGGTGTTCTCCGGCGGCTTGCACAACCCCGATGCATCGACGGTGGTGCGGGTCAGCGACGGCGCGATCCTGACGACGGACGGCCCCTACGCCGAGGGCAAGGAGCACCTGGGCGGCTTCACCATCATCGACGTGCCCGATCTGGACGCGGCGCTGGGCTGGGCGCGCAGGCAGGCGGAAGCCGTGCGGCTCCTGCCCATCGAGGTTCGCCCGTTCCGGGGCGACCTGAGGGGCTGAACGCGACCGTGCCGCAGCTGCCGCCCGCAGAGATCGCCGGTGTGTTCCGGCGGGAGTACGGGCGCGCGGTGGCTGTCCTGGTCCGCCGATTCGGGGACATCGACCTCGCCGAGGAGGCGGTCCAGGACGCCTTCACCAAAGCGGTGGACCGCTGGCCGCAGGCCGGCCCGCCACCGAGCCCCGCCGGATGGATCATCACCACCGCCGCACACACGATCGTCGACCGCTTTCGCCGGGAATCCATTCGCGGTGAACGGCACGCGCAGGCGGCGAGGCTCTATCCGGCGGCCGATGACGAGCAGTTCGAAGAAGGCCCCGTGCACGACGACCGGCTACGCCTGATCTTCACGTGCTGTCACCCGGCTCTGGCTCTCGAAGCCCGGGTCGCGCTCACGCTCCGCCTGCTCGGTGGTCTGTCCACCAAGGAGATCGCCCGAGCCTTCCTGATCTCGGAAACCACTGTCGCGCAGCGGCTCGTGCGCGCCAAGCGCAAGATCCGCGACGCCAGCATCCCCTACCGGGTGCCGCATGACAGCGACCTACCCGAGCGCGTGCACGGGGTCCTCGCCGTGGTGTACCTGATCTTCAACGAGGGACACACTGCCAGTTCCGGTGCTGATCTCGTGCGACCCGATCTCACGGGCGAGGCGGTCCGGCTCGGCCGGCTGCTGGCCGCGCTGATGCCGGACGAGCCCGAGGTGTGGGGACTGCTCGCGCTGATGCTGCTGACCGATGCCCGCCGCGCGGCGCGCACAGACGCAGACGGAAATCTGGTTCTGCTCGCCGACCAGGACCGCAACCGGTGGGACCGCGGTCTCATCGCCGAGGGGCAGGCGTTGGTCCGCCGCTGCCTGTGCCGGAACCAGCCCGGGCCCTACCAGATCCAGGCCGCCATCAACGCCGTGCACAGTGCCGCGCCGACCGCTGCCGCCACCGACTGGCGCCAGATTCTCGCGCTGTACGACCAGCTGATGGCCATCGCCCCGACGCCCGTTGTTGCCCTCAACCGCGCTGTGGCGGTCGCCGAGGTGCAGGACCCGCAGACGGCGCTGGACCTGCTCGAAGCGCTCGACCTGGCCGGCTACCACGTCTATCACGCGGTCCGTGCCGCACTGCTGTCGCGCCTCGGCCGAGCCGCCGAGGCGGCCGACGCCTACGGCCGCGCCGCCGCCCTGACCGCGAACCCCGTCGAAGAGGCATACCTGCGCCGCGCCCGTGACGCCGTGCGCGGTTGAGCGGATCCCGGCCGTCAGCGCGAAACGGTCAGCAGGTCGACAAGCTCGACCGGATGCGACAGCATCGCCATATGGCCGCCGGGCATGCCCTCGGGCTCGATCCCGAGACGGTCAGCGACCACGCCCCGCATGAACCGCTCGGGGAAGAAGCGGTCGTCACGGAACAGGATGAACCGCGTCGGAACCTGCGGAAGTGCTTCCGCCGGCCACGGTTTCAGCGACGGGGTCTCGGATTGCGCGCGTTCGATCTCCTCCCCGACCACCGCGGGATCGACACCGTTGTAGTACAGCGCAACGGCGTCGCTGACGTCGTACCCGCCCGCGGCGGCCGCTTCCCGTTGCGCAGCAACACATCCGGTGGCACCCCACCAATCCCCCGGGCATTCACCCGGCCGGGGAACCATCGCCGAGACGTAGATCAGTTCCGCCGCATCGACCCGCGGACAGGCCAGCGCGCCGGTGAAGCCGCCGAACGAATGGGCCACGACCACAGGCGGTTCACCGTCATCGTGCGGCTGCGCCGCCACGACGTCGGCATACGTGTTCAAGTCGGCCGAATCATCGGCGCACGGCAGGTCGACCGCGATTCCGCGATGACCGCGAACAGCCAACTCGCGCACTACAAATCGCCAGTATGACGGATCACAACCACCACCCGGAACCAGAAGGAACGTGGTCACAGCCGTCCTACGACAAAGGTCGCGGCCTGGTCGGCCATGCCATTCGATCCGTACGTGATGTGGGCGAACGACGGCCCACCGGCGGGCGCCCCGTTGCAGATGGTGTCGTCGGGCACGCACAACTCGATGGTCTTGGCCACATACGCCGGCCCGATCGCGATCGGTGGTGCGCCGATGTCCGTCATGAACTGACTCGACGGCTTTCCGAACAGGACAAGTGCCGCAACGTGGTTCGCGATCGACGGCGGCATCGGCTTGGGCGCGTACGACGTGTACTCCGCCAGATCCGCCGGGATCTCCTTCGGGAGCGCGTTCGCGGTCGCGAATCCCGACACCACTGCGCCCTGGGAGTATCCGCCGAGGACGATCCTGGTGTTCGGGCAGTTCGCCGCAGTGGCTTCGACGTGCGTGGCGGCGTCCTTGACCCCGTCGACGACACTCTGGACGAAGTCCAGCCGGTTCCCGAAATCGCTGCTGGCCGCATAGTTCACCGGATACACCGCGATCGACTTGTTTCCCGCCTGTGCCTGAAGCGCGTCGACCAACGCGCGGCCGGCCATCCCGACACCCGGCGGTTCGCCGGTGCCGCGGGCGAACACGACCTCGACATCAGGGCACGGATCGGCCGATGCCGGCGGTGCGGGGGCACTGACGAAAACGGAAGCGACGACCGTGGCGACCCCGGCGAGGTGGGGTACCCGTCTGGCTTGGCACAGCTTGATGACGTCCATATCAGCTCCAGCTAACTGAGACCGGCGTTTTCCATGCTGACACACAGCGGATGGAGGCGATAGCCACCGGCCGCAGGAATCTGCCAAGAATCCGCCAAGGGCCGCGTCTCACCATTGCTGTCAACGGTCGACGCAGGCCGAACCAGCGAGAGGGAGACAAAATGTTCACCAGCACCACCATCAAGAAGGCCGCGGGCACGGCTCTGCTGTCGGGCGGCCTGACGCTGCTCGGTTTCGGACTGGCATCGGGCACGGCCCAGGCATTCAACCCGCAGCCGGAACCTCCGGGCAAGCCGGTGACTGTCGGCCATCCGCAGGTCACCAATCCGGGGGTGATCCACGGCTTCAACCCGCAGCCGGATCCCCCGGGCCTGCCGGCCGCCGCAGGGATCCGCAGCTGTGACGGCTCGGTGTAGCGGTCAGGCGACGGTCAGCGTGTCCCCGGCCACCGTCACCGTCTTCGGCGCCAGTGGCTCGTCAGCCGGCCCCGTCACGACGGAGCCGTCGACGGCACTGAATTTGCTTCCGTGGCAAGGACAGTCGATGGTGCCGTCGGCAACCTTCGATACCGTGCACCGTCTGTGGGTACAGACCGCGGTGAAGGCCTTGAATTCACCGGCCTTCGGCTGAGTGACGACGACCTTCGCCTCGGGGAGAACCACGCCCCCGCCCACTGGCACATCGGCCGTCTTCACCGACGGGGATGCGGCCTTGGTGTCACTGCCGGTGGACTGGCCACCCGACGACGGCGAGTCCTTGCCGCCACAGGCGGCAAGGACCATCCCGGCGCCGGCAGCACTCGCGCCGAGGAGTACGCCGCGGCGGCTCGGGTGCCCCGTCTGGGTCACGAGTGGCTTACCGCCGCCCGCCGCCGTTGTATCCGGGCGAAGCCACTTCATCTTCGGTGAGCTGATAGGGCGGTGTGAACAAGCTGGGATCGTCGAGCGACGATTCCGGCGCATTGAACGGACCCTGTGCCGCTTCGGGGGCTGCGGGGGCATCGGCCGGGGGCACGCAGGTGCCTTCGGCGGCGACCAGGCCGTCCGAGCATTGGAGGTCGTCGGCGTGCGCCATCGGCATGCTGATCAAGGCAGCCACCGCAGATGCAACGCCAAACGTTGCTGCCCCCATTGACATGCGAGCGAATCGCGTGGTCATTGCGCTCATCTCCTACCCACTCTCCGGCGCTAGCTGGTCCGGTGAAGGTAGCACCCTTGGGCCCGCTGTGACGGTTCGTTTCGGCACTTGGGTCAATTGCTTTTACACACTGTTTTCACAGCAGACCGTAGGCGTGCTCCAGCGCTACCAACGCCTCGCCGGTCTTGATGGCCAGCTTCTGCATGTGCGGCATCGAGTCGCGGCAGCCGGTGAAGCCGAAATTCAAAGTACCCGAATAGCTTTGACATGTGATGTTCAGGCCGACACCGTGCACGGGGATGGACACCGGATAGGTGGAGACGAGTTCATTACCCCGGAAGTACAGCGGATAGTCAGGACCGGGGACATTCGACAAGATGACGTTGTAGGACGCCGGGGCCACTTTCGGGGCGCCCAGGGTCGCCGCTCCGGTCTGTACGAGGAACGGTGCCATCAGGGCCGCGGTATAGGCGAGGATCGCCGCACTGGTCATGCCCGACAACTGCTCCTTGGCCGCTTTCGTCGATGCGCTGATGGCCTCGATGCGCTCTCGGGCATCTGCCAGGTCGGTGCCGAGGGTCGCGAGAATGGCGCCCACCGCGTTGCCGCCGCCGGGATCGTCTTTCGGCCGAATGTTGACCGGCAGCATGGCAATCAGCGACTTCTCGGGCAGTGCGTCGAGTCCGAGGAGATAGTCACGCAGTCCGCCGCCACAGATGGCGAGTGCAACGTCGTTGAGGGTTGCGCCGGCCGCGTCGGCGACGGCCCGCAGGCGCGCGATGTCGTACTGCTGCGTGGCGAACCGACGGCTCCGGCCGATGCGCCCGTTGAAGATGGTGTGCGGCGCCTGGCCCGGTCCGACAAGCGGATTGCTGCTGCTGACCGCGGTCACCGCCAGCTTGACGAACGCGGCGGGCAGATCGATGACGGTCGACAACTCCGAGGTGACGGACCGCAGCAGCCCACCGATATCGGGTATCAGGCCGCTGTCCTTCTCGTCCTTCCGGCGCTCCCGCTTGGGCACCGGATTCCGGAAGAACAACGGGGTGTCGGTATCGGACGGGTCGGTCGACATCGACCGGATGAGCGTCTTCATCGCCGTGTAGCCGTCGACGAGCGAATGGTGCAACTTCACGTACAACGCGACGTTGCCGTCGTCGAGGCCCTCGATGATGTGCAGTTCCCAGGGCGGCCGCGTCAGGTCCAGTTGCCGGGCATGCAAGCGGGAGATCAGGATACCCAACTCACGCTGGTCGCCGGGACGGGGCAACGCGGAGCGCCGCACGTGGTACATGACGTCGAACTTCGGGTCCTCGACCCACCGCTGCAACGGATTCAGCAGGAACCACGGCGTCTGCAGCTTCATGTTCCACGGTGGCTCGATCTCATTCGACCCGTAGATCTCGTCGCGCAGTTGATCCAAGATGTCGCCCGCGTCGCCCGAGGTCGGACGGAACTGCATGAGCCCCTCGACATGCATCATGGTCTCGGGAGATTCGGCCGCCAGGAACATCGAATCGAGCGGCGACAGTCGTTTGCTGGTCACCCGGGTGAACTTACTGCGGTCACCGCGCGAACACGCCGCCTTCGAGGAGGATCGTGGTCCCGACCGCGATCAGGACCACCGGCAGGATGAGGTGTCCCCACCGCGAGAACGTCTTGGCGACGACCGGGTGGGACACGAAGTAGCGGCCGGCGACGCACCAGACCCCGACCCCGACGAGAAACACCGTGACGTACAGCGCGACCGTGCCGGCGGTGGCGACCGCGAACATCGGTACGTACACACCGACGTTGTCGCCGCCGTTCGCGAACGTCACGCCGGCGACCTGCCAGATGCCCGGCGCGGACGTCGCCCGCCCGTCCTCGGCTTCCGACGGATCGGTGCCACGGTTCTGCCAGGCCGCCCAAGCGGCCCAGAGCCCCAACATGATTGGCAGCAGCCCGAGATACGGCAGGACGGCGGTCGGCAGCAGCGCCGCACCGGCAACGGCGGCACATATCGACACCGCCACGATGGCGGCGAAACCCAGGTACTGCCCGAGGATCACCCGCGTCGCCGCGCTGCGGTGGCCACGCGCCTGGCCGAAGAACACCGCGAGCACCACGAGATCGTCGATGTTGGTGGCGGCAAAGGTCGCAACCGCCGACGTGATGGTGGTGGCGCTCATCGGTGTGGACACTACGGGACGCTGCCGGTGCCCGAAGCGCAGAGTTTGTCTCGCGGCTACCTGGGCGATGCCGGCCCATGGCACAGTGCCCGCGTGACCGTCGACGCGGCGAGTGGCCTGCAGCGCGCCGTCGACCGCTTCCACCGCGGCTGCGAACTGGCCGTCAGCCGGCTGCCCTTCGGACTCAAATCGGTTGTCGCTCCGACATTCCTGGGCTTCGCGCTGATCAACGGCTGCACGTTCGCGATCGACCTGTTGTTGCTCACCGGATTGCGGGATGGGCTGGGATCGCCACTGGCAGTGGCGGTCACGGTGTCATACGTGTGCGCGTTCGGGCTCAGCTATCTACTCAACCGCATCTTCAACTTCAGCTCGCACAGCGCGGTCGGTCCGCAACTCGCGGTGTACGTCGTGGTGGTCGCGGTCAACTACCTGGCGTTCATCCTGGGGGTATCGACCGGATTGTCGGCGCTCGGCGTCGAGTACCACGTCGCCCGGATGGTCGCGGGCGGCTGTGAGGCGGTCTACATGTACGCCGCGATGCGCTGGGTGGTGTTCCGGCGCTGAGCATGCGGTGACCTGCGTCTCACCGCATGCGGGAATGCTGCAACGGTGTTAATTTTCCCTGGTCAAAGTTGTACTGAGGTACCAAACGGGGGTAGTCGGGGACGGCAGGGCCTAATCACACGCACCACCGCTGACTGATCAGCGAAACCCCGAGCAAGTCACCACCGCGGCATCGCCGCTCCAGTGGTGCTGCCCTGCACATCCACCCTGTACACAGATTGGAACCCGCCCGGTGTCCAGTATCAACCGTTGCAGCGCAATAGGTTTCGTCGTCGCACTCTGCGTGACGGGCAGTGTGCAGCCGTCGGCGGCAGCAGCGCAGGAGAATCCCGGCGTCACCTTCTATCTGCAGGGCACCTGCCTGTGCGGCGTGTCGCCGACCGCCGGAGAGGCCCTCGGGCTGGCCGACGGCTACCTGGATTCCAGCGGCACGATCCACGGCATCGGGTATCCCGCCGGCCTGCTGTTCGCGGCGGACGCCGTCATCGGTACCACCAAGGTGAACGCCTCCCTCTCCACGGTTCCCGACGGCACCGGCGTCACCCTCGCCGGCCTGAGCCAGGGCGCCATCGTCCTGAACTACGTGAAACTCTCACGGTCGCTGCGGGATTCGTTCGGCCGGCGTCGCGCGGACGATCTGCAATTCGTGACGTTCGGCGACCCCCAGAACACCACGGGCGGCATCACCACCAAGAATCCGGCATTGCAACTGTTCGCGCCGAACGTGCCAAGGGCAAGCGCCTACCCCACCACCGAGATCGTTCGCGAATACGACGGCTTCTCGGATTGGCCGGACAAGCCGACACGTCTGTCCGTCCTCAACGCCGTCATGGGAATCGGCTTCGTGCACACCGATTACGGGTCAGCGGCCAACCCGGCGACACCGGGCACACTCAAGACCGTCCGCACCAACGCCGCCGGCGGTACCACCACGCATTACGTCGTGCCCACGGCGCGACTGCCACTCACGCAACCGTTGCGTGCTGCCGGGCTGAACACGTCCCTCATCGACGCTGTGCTCCGGCCGCAGATCGACCGCGCGTACGTCCGCCGCCCAAACGCGGCGGCTGCGAAACCGGCTGCTGCCGGCAGCGCCAAAGAAGCCAAAGAAGCCAAAGAGAAAGCGCCGAAGCCTCAGCGGGGATTCGGTTTTCGGAAACCTCGCCGCGGCGGGGACTAGAGGAGGTCGTTCTGATGTGGGTCAAGACGCAGGTCGTAACGCTGTCTGTGGTGTGCTCGGCCGCCGTCGTGGTCACCAGTGCCGCACCGGTTCTCCCCACGACACCCCCGACGACAGTGCACAGCGCCGAGCACCGGTACGCCCTCACGGCCGCGGCCTTTGATGCCGCATTCAACCCGATTCAGTACGTCGGCAACGTCGGCGGTGCGGCCCAGGCAGTCGCCACTGACGTCATCTACTGGCAGACACCGGACTTTCCGCTGCTGGTGCTGAGCGGACAAGTCGACTCCAGCACCGGTCAATACGAGGCCGTGCAGAAGGTGGCGTCGACGACGGCACATCTGCAGAGTCTGGTCAGCGCGGTCGCCGCGTTTCCCGGCGCGTCGTCGTCGCCCCAGGTGCGGCAGCTGGTCGGCGGAATCGGATCGGCAGGTGCCGCCGCTGCCGGTGCCACCAAGACCGTGACGGCCACGCTGGCGCCCCACCTCGCGCCGCTGACCCCGGTGATCTACGTCGTCAGGGTGGCCAGGGCCGCAATCGGCGTCTACTACGCCGTCGCCACGCTGTCGACCACTGGAATAGGCACGGTGTTGGGCGGACGCAACCCCGTGAGCGCCATCGCCAACGTCGTGTCATCGGTCCAGGGATTGGCCAACGTCCTCACCCACGCGCCGCGGCCCACCGCATCACGACTCGCCGCGAAACCGACCGCAGCCGACGTCACCGAGAAGCGGTCTGCCAAACGCACCAAATCCGACGAGAAGCCGGAGAAATCGGCCGTCTCCGAACGCAAAACCGGGACCAAGAAGGCCAAGCGGGCGGCCAAGTCGTCCGAGACCAAGTCGGCTGAGAGCAAGGAGAAGGGCGACCGCGGGCGTCGCAAGCACTGATGTTCGGGGCCGTGCGCTAGAACAGAAGGGGTACCGACGAAGGGGACGCCCGACATGGCGAAGACGCAACACTACGAACTCGACGTCACGTGGACCGGCAACACCGGCACCGGAACCTCGGGCTACCGCGACTACGACCGCGCGCACGACGTCAGCGCCGACGGCAAGGCCACCATCGCGGGTACCGCTGACCCCGCGTTCCGCGGCGACCCGCAGCGCTGGAACCCAGAGGAGCTCCTGGTGGCCTCCCTTGCGCAGTGCCACATGCTGTGGGTCCTGGCGCTGTGCTCCCAGGAGGGCATCGTCGTCACCGGATACACCGATCACCCGTCGGGCACCATGGCTCAAACCCCGGATGGCGGTGGATATTTCACCGAGGTGGTGCTGCGCCCGGTCGTCGAGATCACCGACGACCGGCACCGCGAGGCACTCACGAGCGTCCACGAGCGGGCGCATCACCTGTGTTTCATCGCCAATTCCGTCAACTTCGATGTCCGATGCGAAGCGCAGGTGAGCGTCGCCGAATCGGCGTGACCCGCGGTGCCCCCGTGGGAAAATGCGGCATGACCATCAAGCTCGACGCACTCGATTCCGCGCTGCTGTCGGAGCTGGCCGCCGACCCGCGGACGCCGATCCTCGAGCTGGCGTCGCGGCTCAAGGTCGCCCGCAACACCGTGCAGGCACGCATGAAGCGGCTCGAAGAATCCGGCCTGGTCCGCGGCTACCCGCCGAACATCAACCTGTCGCAGCTCGGGTTCGCGGTACATGCGCTGGTCTTCATCGAGACCGACCAGACCAAGATGAACGCCATCATCGAAGCCCTGCAGGACATCCCGCATGTGCTGGAGGTCCACGCCACGACGGGGCGGGCGGATCTGCTCGCCCGGATCGCCGCTCAGACGCAGGAAGAGCTGCTCAGCGTCATCCAGCGGGTACACCGGATCGACGGCGTCAAGCACTCCGAAACCATGCTCGCGATGGCGACTCCGGTCGAGTACCGGTCACTGCCGCTGGTGCAGCACGTGACGCACCGTCGAACAAAATGATGCGTGCGTCACAGTGCGCCACGTCACAATTGAGCAGTCTGATCAACTTTTTCGCCGACTGTTGACGTAGATCACCCACAGGGGCAGATTTCGCTGCACTGATTGCTAATAGTTCGCGTTTGCGACTGGCGATCTGAGTGCCGGAAAGTGTGGAGGTTGTCGATGACCAGTGTCTTGTCCCGATCCGAACTCGCAGCGGCCGAACCCGCCGCGCCCTACGACCTCGACGACCGGTACCGCGCCGGCGCCGGCCCCGTCCTGCTGACCGGGGTCCAGGCCATCGCCCGCATGATGGTCGAGCAGCACGTCCGCGACCTCCGCGCCGGCCGCCGCGTCGCGACCTTCGTCTCCGGCTACCAGGGCAGCCCTCTCGGCGGCGTCGACAAGATGCTGCTCGGCATGCCGGGCGTGCTGACCGAGCACGACGTCGTCTTCACGCCGGGATTCAACGAGGAACTCGCCGCCACCTCGGTCTGGGGCAGCCAGACCGACCTCCCCGCCGGCAAGGCGACGCACGACGGCGTCATCGGCGTCTGGTACGGCAAGGGCCCCGGCGTCGACCGCGCGACGGACGCGCTGCGCCACGCCAACATGTACGGCGTCAACCCCCGCGGCGGCGTCCTGCTGCTGGTGGGCGACGACCCCGCATCCAAATCATCGACGGTCCCCGCCGTGAGCGAGCGATCCCTGGCCGCCCTCGGCATCCCGGTCCTGTTCCCGCGCAACGCCGAAGAGATCATCACGATGGGCATGCAGGGCGTCGCGCTGTCGCGGGCCTCGGGCTGCGTCGTGGCGATGAAGATCGTCGCCGACGTCGCTGACGGCGCGTGGACCGTCGACGCCGACGTCGCCGACATCGACATCACCGCACCCGAAATCCTGTGGGACGGAAAGCCGTTCACGTACGTCCAGCGGCCGATGGCCGCTCCCGCCGACAGCCTGCTCGCCGAAGCCGACCTCTACGGGCCGCGCTGGGCGACCGTCCGTGCCTTCGGGGACATCAACCGCCTGGATGCAATCGAGGTCGATCCGGCGCGCGCGAAGGTCGGCATCGCCGCCACCGGCACCACCTTCGACGCGGTCCGCCAGGCCCTGCTCGACCTCGGCGTCGACGACGCGGCCCTGCACCGTGCGGGAATCCGCTTGCTGCGCATCGGAATGCCGTATCCGGTCGGACACCAGTCGGTGCTCGCGTTCGCGCGCGGCCTCGAGCAGGTGATCGTCGTCGAGGACAAGACGGCATTCATCGAAACGCAGATCCGGGAAATCCTTTACGGCACTGCTGATGCCCCGCAGATCGTCGGCAAGCACGACGCGGCCGGTGCGCCGCTGTTCCCGCTCGGTGGCGAGTTGACCGCCGCCCGCCTGCTCACCCCGCTGCGCCGGGTACTGCGCGATCACGTCGAACTCAAGCGCACCGCTCCCCCGCCACTGTCACTGGAAGTGTTGTCCGCCAACCGAACCGCGTACTTCTGCAGCGGCTGCCCACACAACCGATCCACGGCGATCCCGGAGGGCTCCATCGGCGGCGGTGGCATCGGGTGCCACACCCTGGTCACCATGTCCGGCCGCAGCGACAGCGCCGTGGTCGGCCTCACCCAGATGGGCGGCGAGGGCAGCCAGTGGATCGGGCAGGCCCCGTTCACCGATGTGCCGCACCTGTTCCAGAACGTCGGCGACGGTACCTTCTTCCACTCCGGACAGCTCGCGGTGCAGGCCTGCATCGCGGCCGGGGTCAACATCACCTACAAACTGCTCTACAACGAAGTGGTCGCCATGACCGGCGCGCAGGACGTCGAAGGCGGGCTGGTCGTGGCGGGACTCACCCACAAGCTGACGGCCGAGGGCGTCAAGCAGATCATCATCTGCGCCGATGAACCCAAGCGGCACGACAAGAAAGCTCTCGCCAAGGGCACGCTGTTGTGGCACCGCGACCGGCTCGATGAGGCGCAGAAGGTCCTGCGCGAGATCCCGGGCGTCACGGTGCTCATCTATGACCAGCACTGCGCTGCCGACGCGCGCCGTCAGCGCAAGCGCGGCACCCTGCCGACCCGCAACACCCGCGTGGTGATCAACGAGGCGGTCTGCGAGGGCTGCGGCGACTGCGGCACCAAGTCGAACTGCCTGTCCGTGCAGCCGGTCGACACCGAGTTCGGCCGCAAGACCCGCATCGACCAGACCTCGTGCAACACCGACTACACGTGCCTCGACGGCGACTGCCCGTCGTTTGTCACGGTCGAGCTGACGCCGGACAAGAAGGGCCGCAAGACATCCCGGCGCAGCGCGACGGAGCCGCCACGGGTCGCGGATCCTGGGTTCGGGGCGCCGACCGGCACGCAGAACGTCCTGCTCGCCGGCATCGGTGGTACCGGCATCGTCACGGTCAACCAGGTGCTTGCGACCGCCGCACTGCGTGCGGGCTACGAGGTGGAGAGCCTCGACCAGATCGGCCTGAGCCAGAAGGCCGGACCGGTGGTGTCGCACCTGCGATTCTCGACCGGCGCCCTGGAGCCGTCCAACCGGCTCACCTCGGGCAGTGCCGACTGCATCATCGCGATCGACCTGCTGACCGCGACCGACAACCGGAACCTGGCCTACGGCAGTGCCGAACGCACCATCGCGGTCGCCTCGACGAGCCAGACCCCAACCGGCGACATGGTGTACGACAAGTCGGTCGCCTACCCGGAAACCCGGTTGCTGCTGGACCGGCTGACCGCCGCCACCCGCACGCTGACCCACTTCGACGCACTCGCCGCCGCCCAGGCGCTGTTCGGCAACACCGCAGCGGCCAACTTCCTGGTGGTCGGCGCCGCCTTCCAGACCGGCGGCCTGCGCCTGCCCGAAGCAAGCATCGAAGAGGCCATCGGCATCAACGGTGTCGCGGTCGCCGCCAACGTGGCGGCGTTCCGCTGGGGCCGCGTCGCGGTCGCCGATCCAGCCGCGTTCGCCGCCGCGGTCGACGCCGCGCGACCCAAGTCCGCGCCCGCCGTCGCGAGCCCGGAACTGCTTGCCAGCACCACGTTCGGCGGTGAGGTGCGCCGGCTGGTCGAACTGCGGGCCGGAGAGTTGGTCGGCTACCAGAACGCGAAGGTCGCGCGGCGCTATGTCGAGACGGTCCAGGCTGTGTGGCAGTTGGAGCGCACCATCACCGACAACACTGCGTTCAGCGAGGCCGTGGCGCGCGGGCTGTACAAGTTCACCGCCTACAAGGACGAGTACGAGGTGGCGCGGCTGCTGGTCGACCCGGCGTTCCTGGCGGACGTTCAGGCGCAGGTGCCCGGTGGGGAGAACCTCACCTACAAGCTGCATCCGCCCGCCCTGCGCGCCATGGGCCGCACGAAGAAGGTCGGCTTCGGACCGAAATCGCATGGGGCACTGAAGCTGCTGGCAAAGGCGAAGGTGCTGCGCGGCACCAAGCTGGACCCGTTCGGTTACGCCCACGTCCGGAAAGTGGAGCGGCAGTTGCTGTCTCACTACACGGCCATGGTGCTGCGCCTCGCCAGCGAGCTGACCGCCGACAACTACGCCACGGCCGTCGAGGCAGCCGGACTGCCCGACATGGTCCGCGGCTACGAGGATGTCAAACTCGGCAACGTCGAACTGTACTGGGCACGCCTGCGCGAGCTCGGCATCCCGGCCTGACCGGCCACCACCTCAGCTGTCCTGCCGTCACACCTGCGGCAGTGTCAACACATGCCGCCAAACATGCGGCAGCAGAAAGGAATCCGTAGTGACAGTGTCCACCCCCGCCGGAGTCTTCGGTCGCTCGCACAAGTTGAGCTCCCGCAGCCACGAGCAGGTCGTGTTCTGCGAGGACGCCGAGTCCGGCCTCAAGGCCATCATCGCCATCCACTCGACGGCGCTGGGCCCCGCTCTCGGCGGTTGCCGCATGTATCCGTACGCCGACGAATTCGAGGCGCTCGAGGATGTCCTGCGACTGTCGTGGGGCATGACGTACAAGGCCGCGGCGGCCGGGGTGAACCTGGGCGGCGGAAAGTCCGTGATCATCGGCGACCCGACCAGCGACAAGAGCGAAGCGCTGTTCGCGGCCTTCGCGCGCTACGTCAACACCCTCGGCGGACGGTACGTCACCGCGGGAGACGTCGGCACCAACACCGATGATCTCGACATCATGGGTAAGTACACCTCGCACGTCACCGGCCGCAGCACCGGAGCCGGTGGCTCGGGTGACAGCGCCCGCCTCACCGCACTGGGTGTCTTCAACGCCATGCGTGCCGGCGCCGAATCAGTCTGGGGCGCAGCGACGTTGGCGGGCCGAACCGTGGGCGTCGAGGGTGTCGGCAAGGTCGGCCGGGAACTCATCGCCCTGCTGCTGGCCGACGGTGCCGACGTATTCGCCACCGACGTGAACGACGCGGCACTGCAGCGCCTGACGATCGATCACCCGTCGGTGCGCGTCGTCAATTCAGTTGCCGACGCCCCGGTCGATGTCTATGCTCCGTGTGCCCTCGGGGCTACTCTGACGCCTATGAGCGCTGAAACCATCGAGGCGAAGCTGGTCTGCGGTGCCGCGAACAACCAGCTCGCGACGCCGGACGTCGAGTCATTGCTCGGCCGTCGCGGGATCACCTGGGTACCTGACTTCGTCGCCAACGCCGGCGGCCTCATCCAGGTCGCCGGTGAGCTGCACGGCACGGACCGCACCGCCGTCGAGGCCGACGTGACCCGCATCTTCGACCGGTGCCGCGACATCATCGCCACCGCACACGAGGCGGGCATCAGCATCGGCGCCGCCGCGAACCTGTTCGCCGAACAGCGGCTCGACGGGGCCATCTGATGGGCGCCGGCGGCGGGCTTTTCCGCACCAAGTCGGTCGAGCAGTCGATCCGGGACACCGATGAACCCGATTCGAAGCTCCGCAAAGACCTGACGGCAAGGGATCTCACGGTTTTCGGCGTTGCCGTCGTCATCGGCGCCGGCATCTTCACCCTTACCGCTCAGACCGCGGGCAACATGGCAGGGCCGGCCGTGTCGGTCGCCTTCGTCATCGCGGCGATCACCTGCGGGCTCACCGCACTGTGCTACGCCGAGTTCGCCTCGACTGTGCCCGTCGCCGGCAGCGCCTACACCTACGCCTACGCCACCTTCGGTGAGCTCGTCGCGTGGATCATCGGCTGGGACCTGATACTCGAGTTCGCACTCGCGGTATCCGTTGTCGCCAAAGGCTGGTCGCAATACCTCGGGCATGTACTCGGCGGGACGGTGTCGCCGGTGGTGCACCTCGGGTCCGTCAAGTTCGACTGGGGTGCACTGGTCATCATCGCGATCGTCGGCGTCCTGCTGGCGACCGGAACCAAACTGTCATCGCGGGTTTCGGCCGTCGCCGTGGCGATCAAGCTCGCGGTGATCGTGCTGATCCTCGTCGTCGGCGCCACCTACTTCAAGGCCTCGAACCTCACGCCGTTCATCCCGGCGGCGCAGCCCTCGGCGAAGGCCGACGGCGTACATCAGTCAATGCTGGCCTGGCTCACCGGAACTGGCGGTACGAGCTTCGGGTGGCTGGGCCTGCTGACCGCGGCCAGCATCGCGTTCTTCGCGTTCATCGGCTTCGACGTGGTCGCCACCGCGGCGGAAGAGACCCGCAACCCGCAGCGCGACGTCCCCCGCGGCATCTTCGGCGCGCTGGCCATCGTCACCGTCTGCTACGTCGCGGTGTCCTTCGTCCTCACCGGCATGGTCCCGTACACCCAGCTCCAAGGGGAGAACGCCACCCTCGCAACGGCATTCGCCCTCCACGGTGACACGTGGGCCAAGAACATCATCTCCATCGGCGCGTTGGCGGGCCTGTCGACGGTCGTCATGGTGATGTTCCTCGGCCAGACCCGCGTCCTGTTCGCGATGTCCCGCGACGGCCTGCTCCCCAAGCGGCTTTCACACACCGGCAAGCACGGCACCCCGGTGCGACTGACCGTCATCGTGGGTGTCGTGTGCGCGGTGCTGGCGGCGTTCGTGGACTTCGGCACACTCGCGGGCATGGTCAACATCGGCACACTGGTCGCGTTCATCCTGGTGGCGATCGGCGTACCGATCCTGCGCCGGACCCGGCCTGATCTCAAGCGCGGCTTCCGCGTGCCCTTCGTCCCCGTGGTCCCGATCCTGGCGGCGCTGTCCTGCCTGTGGCTGATGCTGAACCTCGAAGTGGAGACTTGGCTGCGGTTCCTCGTCTGGATGGTCATCGGCGTGGTGCTCTACTTCGCCTACGGCCGATCGCACTCGATGATGGGGCGGCCCCGGCCTGAGGCGCACAAGCACCTCAACGTCACCCAGATCGCGGCGTGACCCTCAGCTGCAGGTAACGCGAATCTCGAAGGGCTTGGTCACCATCACGGGCGGTAGCGCTGCCGTCACCCCGGTCGCGCTACCGCTGATGATGTACGTGTTGCCGTCCTTGGACGCAGTGGCCTGACCGCCCGACATGCCCTGCTGGTAGCCGAGGATGACGCCGTTGACGTTGCCCAGGATCACCGAGTGCACCGTCGCGCCGTCGGGCGTCAACACCACCGCCACTCCCGAAACCTTCTGTCCGATGGCGATATTGAAGTTGCCGACCGCGTTGGTGCAGACCACATTTCCCGTGATGTTCTGACGCACCCCATCAACGGTCACCTCGGCCTGACCGGCCGGGGGATTGCCTGTCGGCGGCTGCGTGGGCGAGGCCGTCGTCGTGGTAGTCGATGCCGATGATGACGTGGTCTTGGTTGTGCTGCTGGTCGAGCTCGTCGTCTCCGACGGTGGCTTCTCGCCACTACAGCCGGCGACCCCCAGCACAACCGCCATACCCACCGCACCGATCGCAACCTGTTGCCTCACCCTGGCACCCCTCTTGTCGTGGCCAACCCGCTTCACCACATCTACGCCGTTGAACCGGTCGCCGCATTTCTTTTCTTCAGATGCGACGGCCGGCCTACGGCGTCGGGTGGCTCGGGAGAAACACGTCGTTGAAGGTGACGGTGCGCAGGTTTCGGTTGCGGACGACGTCGGCGAGGCGGTCGAAGACGTGGGTCACCGGGGCATGGTTGAGGTGGCCGAGGACGATGCTCTGCGGCCGGAAATGCGTGTCGGCCATCTTCACGATGTAGTCCTCGGTGATGACCGTCGAGTCGGCCAGGGAGCCCGTCCACATCGTCGTGACGGTATAGCCGAGGTCGGCGGCGACGGCACGGACAGCCGCGTTGTGCCGGCCATACGGCGGCCTCAGATACGGCCGCGCGTCGACACCGTACGTGCTGGACAGGAAGGCATGGTTGCGCTGAATCTGGTCGGCGATCTGTGCCGGTGACTGCGTGGTGAGGTCCGGGTGCGACCAGGTGTGGTTGCCCAGCTGGATCTGGCCTGATTCGACCAGCGGTCGCAGCAGTGACGCGTTGTCGGTCCACGACCGGTACGTGCCGTTGACGAAGAACGTCAGCCTGACGCCGGTGGCCTTCGCGAACTCGGTGTACAGCCGCACGACGTTGCTGTCGACGCCGTCGTCGACCGTGAGGGCCAGCAGGTCACCTTGGCCCGGCAGGACGCTCAGTACACCGGTCCCGGGCAGGGCGATGCGGGCTGCGGCCGGAGGCGGCGGCAGCAGCGCCGGCCTGGTTGTCGCCGCCGCTCCCAACAGTTCCGGCGCGTGCGGGGCGGCCGCGGCCCGGGGCGCCGTCAAAGCGGTGGCCAGCGCCGTTCGTGCCACCTCGATGGTGGCCACGACGGGCGGAATGGTGATGGCTGCCCCGAGGCCGGCCAAGAAGGCTCTTCGGTTCAGCACGGACACGGCCCGCAAGGTATCAGCAGTTCCTGGCAATCGCTGAACGAGCGCCTGCCGTCAGTCGAGGCAGAACTCGTTTCCCTCCACGTCCTGCATGACGATGCACGACTCGTTGATGTCGTCGGCGGGAAGCAATCGCACGCGGACCGCGCCGAGCGCGAGCAGCCGCTCGCACTCCGCCTCGAGCGCCGCGAGGCGGTCGTCCCCGACCAGCCCGGTGGCCACGCGCACGTCCAGATGCACCCGGTTCTTCACCGCCTTGCCTTCGGGAACGCGCTGAAAGAACAGGCGCGGGCCGACACCTCCGGGGTCGACGCAGGCGAACTTCGAGCCCCGGTGTTCGGGTGGCAGAGCGCGATCGAAGTCGTCCCACGAAGCAAATCCCCGCGGCGGCGGCGGTACGACGTAGCCCAGCACATCGCACCAGAACCGCGCCACGCGCTCAGGTTCCGCGCAGTCGAACGTGACCTGAAACTTCTTGACCTCAGCCATCATTCGCCTCAGCGGCCCAGGCTGCGCAAGCCGGCGACGGTGTCGGCCAGGGTGATGCGCGGATCACGGTAGGTGACACCGAGGTCGCGCTCGCTCGGGGTGTCGTCCGAGTCGGGCATCTGGGTGTAGTACTGCATCGCCGCCTCGGTGAACGGCGTCTGGAACGGCAGCAATGGTCCGAGCCGATCAAGTACCTGACCGGCCATCCGCAGGACGGTGTCGGGAATCGGAACGGAGAGCATGGTCTTGTCACCGACCTCGCTCAGCAGGCGCGCCAACTCGTCCACCGGGATGCGATGGCCGCCGGCCATGTAGCGGCGGGGTCCCTTGCCCGGCTCCAGCAATGCCGCGTGGAGATCGGCCAGGTCCCGCCCGTCGACGACGGTCCACGCCGCACTGCGCCCGGGAATCGCCCCGAGTTGAAGTGCCTGGGCCACACCTTCGCCGGCTTCGCCGAACTGGTCTCCGACGGGTGGACCCATGACCATGCCGGGGTAGGTGATGTTCACGGCAGCCCCGGCGTCCTGCATGCCGCGGGCGTAGATCTCGACCTGGGCTTTGGACCGTCCGTAACCGTCCGTGCCGCCGAACACCGGGAGGTCGGCCTCCAGCTTGTCCACGTCGGGGTTGAACAGTGCGGTGATGCTCGACACGTGGATGATCGGATCAAGGCCCAGTTCCGCGGCGCCACCCAGCACGTTGCGCGCACCGTCCATGTTGGTGCTCAGCATCTGCGCCGTCTGGTTCGGGTCGGTGGCGACCAGCGCCGCGGCGTGTAGCACGGCGTCGCATCCGTCCAGCGCGCGCAGCACCGAGTCGCGATCGGTGATGTCGCCGACCACATGGTCAGAGATGTCGACGCCCAATTTGGCCACACTGGTTTGCAACCGGTCCGCGTTGCGCACCAGGAACCGGACCGAATGTCCCTTGTCCGCAATGGCTTTCGCGCTCCAGCCGCCGACGTAACCGGTACCGCCCGTGACCAGCACCCGCATGACGCCTCCCCCTCCGAAGTGAACTGCCGCTGTCCAGACGCTAGTACCTGCCCTCAGGCCGCAGGGTGGATCCGCGCGATGTGGCCCGGCAGTGTCGAGGCCAGCGTGGTGGCCGCCTCGTCGGACAGGGCGGTGTGCATGGCGCGGCCTTCGGCGGCGGGCAGTCGCACGCTCACGGTGGCCATGCCGTCGTGCGCGGGACGGAACCGGACATGTCGCCCGGCCGGGGCCCGGCGCGCCCGCTCCAGTGCAGCGTCGTGATCCAGCCGGTAGACGATCCGTTTGACCTGGGCGGCGATCTCGGCGTCGCCCATTCCGTCGATGGTGGCAGGGTCGGTGCACAATTCCGCATCCAAAAGCTGGCGATCCAACACCGACAGGCACGCCGCCTCTTTGGTGATCAGCTCAGCCCGATGCTCGGACAACACGCCGGACTCCAAAGCCGCCAGCGTGCTCGGCATATCCGCGACCAGAATCCTGGCCATCGCCATCAACCGCTCGCCCCGGTGCGGAGACTCGCCCCGAGCCAAACCCACCTCCGAACCCAGCGCCGCCCGCGACACCCGCGGCCCACCCGCCCGTGCGGCCTCGACCCGCCGAGCCTCCAACGCCGCCGCCAACCGCGCCTGCTCGGCCGCCGCAGCCCCCTTCGCCTGCTCGAGCTCAGCCATGCGACCCAACAACGCCGCCTCGTCGGCGCCAGGCTCGAAGGCTTCGCTCATACGTTCGAATGTACACCCGACCCCTGACACGTGCCGCGATCCGTAGGCTGCCGCTGTGCACATCGACGTGATGACCGTTCCGCAGCCGTTGGCTCAGATGGGCGTACTTGCCCAGCGCACTCAGGCAGCCGGATTCTCCGGCCTGTTACTGACCGAGACCGGACGGACCGCATACCTGAGTGCGGCGGTCGCATCGCAGGCCGCTCCCGGACTCGAGCTGTCCACCGGTGTCGCCGTCGCGTTTCCACGCAGCCCTTTCGTCACGGCGGCGTCGGCGTGGGAACTGCAGGAAGCCACCGGCGGCAGGTTCAGGCTCGGTCTCGGCACCCAGGTGCGGACACATGTGGTGCGGCGCTACGGCATGCCCTTCGAGCAGCCGGGCCCGCGACTGCGCGACTACGTTCGTGCGGTGAAGGCTTGTTTCACAGCGTTCCGCACCGGCAAGCTGGACCATCACGGCGATTTCTATGACATGGACTTCATCACGCCCCAGTGGAGCCCCGGGCCCATCGATGCGCCCGATCCCAAGGTCGACATCGCCGCGGTGAATCCGTGGATGCTGCGCATGGCCGGTGAGGTCGCCGACGGCGTGCACATTCACCCACTCGGCGAGCCGGGTTACGTCGCGCGCCATGTGCTGCCCAATGTGGCTGCCGGAGCCGAGAAAGCGGGCCGCTCCCCCGCCGATATCGACACGATCATCCCGGCCATGACGATCGTCGGCGACACCGACGAGGAACGCCACAACGAACGCGAGTTCGTCCGCGCCAGCATGAGCTTCTACGGCAGCACGCCGAATTACGCGTTCATCTGGGACGAAGCCGGTTTCGAAGGGACCACCGCACGACTGCGCGAGAAGCAGAAGGCGGGCGATATGGCGGGCATGATGGCGCAGATCACCGACGACCACATCGCCGCGTTCGCCACCGAATCCACGTGGGATGAACTGGCGGACAAGCTGATTGCCAAGTACGAGGGTGTTGCCACCCGCGTCGTCCTCTACAACGCTCTCGGTGGTTCCGACCGTTTCGAGCGCTACGGCGAGATCGCCCGGCGGTTGTCGGCGCGCTAGCGCCGCTAACCCTGCACGGTCGGCCGGATGGTGATGTCGACGACTTTGCCTGCGATACCGGTCATTTCATCCCTGTCTACGCGCCGTGCCCCGGGCTGAGATCCTTTACATCGTCGAAGTACACCGGCCGGCGTTCGGTTCCGGAGGTACCGCCGGCGACAGGTGCCAGGAGATGGCCGACGTGGTCGCCCATATCGAATCTCCCGATGATCTCGCCGACGAACCACGCCACCGCGGAATCGAGGATCGGCGTATCTGCCGGCCCGACGTGCCAGTCGCATTGCCCAAACTTGTCGACGTCATCACCCGTCTCACTGCCGAACAGTTCGGCCAGCTTCAACTGCTCGCGCGGCAGCAGGTGCACGGCCAGGTGCGTGGCCGTCCGCGCGATCGACGTCGTGCGATTCGACGTGGACAGCCCGACCAGAAATCGCGGTGGGTCGATGCTGGCTTGCGTGGCGAAACCGACCAGACAACCGCCGGTTTGGTCTTCGGCCTGTACCGTGACCACGAACATCGGGTAGTCGAGCAAGTCGATGAAATCGTCAAATGCGCTGTCTGGTGTCATCACCGGTCCTGGCCTCGGGTTTTGGGATACCGGAGTCGGGGTAGCCACAACTCGATTCTTGCAAACCGGAAGGACCGATGACGCTACCTCGCATGCAGCCCGGCCAAAGTGATATCGCCGAAGCTCGAGACATCGTGGGCGCCGTGGCATCGGCGTTCTCGCATCAGGTCGTAGGCCAGCAGCACCTGCGTGAAACGATGCTCGTCGCCCTGCTCGGTGGTGGTCACCTGCTGATCGAGAGCGTGCCCGGCCTCGCCAAGACCACCGCGGCGCGGGTCCTGGCCGCATCGGTCGGCGGCAGCTTCCGCCGCATCCAGTGCACGCCGGATCTGTTGCCCAGCGACATCATCGGCACACAGATCTTCGAGGCGGACACCAACTCGTTCACCACCCAGCTGGGCCCGGTGCACGCCAATATCGTGTTGCTCGACGAGGTCAACCGCTCGAGCGCCAAGACGCAGAGCGCAATGCTCGAGGCGATGGAGGAACGCCAGACCACAATCGCCGGCGTCGAATACCCGCTACCCGAGCCGTTTCTCGTCATCGCGACCCAGAACCCAGTCGACCAGGAAGGCACCTATCCCCTATCGGAGGCCCAGACCGACCGTTTCATGCTCAAAGAGCTCGTGCACTACCCATCGATCACCGACGAGATCGAGATCATCGACCGCATGGACGCCGGGCGGTACGACCGCGATCGTCATCCCGCCCCGGTGGTATCCCTCGACGACGTTCGCCGCGCGCAGGAGATCGTTCGTTCGGTCCACCTGGACCGCGCACTCGTCGCCTACGCAAGCCGACTGGTCGCGGTCACGCGTGACCCGGCCCAACACCTGCCGTCCAACCTCGCCCGACTCATCGAATACGGCGCGAGCCCCCGCGCCACCATCGCCTTCTGCCGGTCCGCACGCGCACTCGCCGTCATCCACGACCGCGGACACGTTGTACCCGAGGACATTTCGATTCTCGCTCACCGCGTGCTGCGCCATCGGCTGATTCTCGGCTTCGAGGCCGCGAGCGCCCGGATCACGCCTGACGCCGTGGTCGACGCGGTGCTGCAGACGGTCCCGGTGCCGTGAGGCCGACATGGGAAAACACCTCGACGCCGCGAGAATTCACATCGGCCGCGACCCGGGCAGCCTCCTGGAAGGTGGCCGCTACGCGCTGATCCACACCCGGAGCCTCGAGTTCGACGAACTGCGTCCCTACGTCCCGGGCGACGATGTCCGGGACATCGATTGGAAGGCGAGTTCCCGGTCCGGACACACCCTGATCAAACAATTCGTATCCGAGAAGCACCACAAGATCGTGGTGGTCGCCGACGCCGGCCGCAACGTGACGGCGCTCGCCCCATCGGGAGAGTTCAAGAAGGACATCGTCGTGCATGTCATCGGCGCGATCGGACTCATGACGTTGCGTCGATCCGACGAGATCGGCCTGGTCACCGGCGACCGCCGTGGCTGCATCGACACCCGGCTGCGCCGCGGCGAGACCCACATCGAGCGCATGCTGCACCACTACCTGCAGTTGACCGACGGATCGCCCGCACGCAGCGATCTACTCGTCCAACTCCGCTGGCTCGCAACGCATTACCGCCACCGGCTGCTGGTGTTCATCGTGTCCGACGAGCCTGACATCAGTGACGCATTGGGAAATGTGCTGCGATCACTGACTGCCCGGCACGACGTGCTGTGGGCGCTGGTGACCGACATGCCGCCGGTGGAAGCCGACACCGGCCGGAGCTACGACGCCGCTGACGGGCAGTTCCTCTTGCCGCCGTCCGCACTCGACCGCAGTGTCGCCGCAGCATACCGGCGGTCGGAAGACGAACGCCGACAGAATCTTTCGGAGTTCTTGACCGTGTCCGGCGTGCCACATGCGCGAATCGACGCGAGCGCCCAGATCAAATCGGCGTTGACGGCGATGACGGGGGTCTACGCACGTGCCAGATGACGATCTCCTGCGCTACGTGATCGGTCCCGAGCCCTACTCCGCGTGGTGGCCGTGGCTCTCGGGCGCGCTCGTACTCGGTGTGATCGCCTGGTATGCCTGGCTTTTCATGGCGACGTCGAGTTCTGAACGGATCGGCGACGTGCGGTTGATCCGCACGGTGCGGGACGAGATGATCAAGCGCCGCGCGGTCCGGGACATCCGCGGCATTGCCAGGCGCCATCGATCGGGCTACCTCTCCGCGCCGGCTGCCGGGGCGGCGCTGAGCCGGGAAGTCCGACGGTTCCTGCATGCGGCGACCGGGCTGGGCGTCCAGTACATGCACGTCGGCGCCATCGCGGCCGGCCCAGCGAGTGCTGCCGCACCATTGCTGTCCGAACTCGTTGACGTGCAATTCAATCCGAGCTCAGATGTCGATGTCGGCCAAGCCTGCGCGACTGCCGAAGCGCTGGTCATGCGATGGAGCTGATCTGGCGGCTTGCAGCGATCATCGGGTGCGTCGCGCTCGCGGCGTGCGTGGCATTCGCCGTGCTCTGGCCGCACCGCCATCGACCCGGTGACATGCGGCCGCTCGCCAACACCGGCCGCCTGACGCGCCTGCCCGAATATCGGCGGGCACAACGCCGGAACACGATCTCGGTGTGGTCCGCCGTCGCGCTGCTCGTGGTGGGATTCGGCGCCACCGTCGTGGCCACGGCGCGACCGACCGGACTGCCCACACTGGAGCGCCGCTCCGAAGCTGCTGCGCCGCAGGACATCATGATCTGTGTCGGAGCTCCGGTCTCCGATGCCCCCGTGACCGCGGCGCTGCAGTTCTTCGCCGAATCCGCCCGCGAATTCACCACGGAACGGATCGGGCTGACGTCTGCCAATCGCCGTGTCGTCCCATTGACCCGGGACTACCAGTACGTTGCCGCGCAGTTCACCGCCTACGCCCGTCAGACAAAGAGCAGCGACGCCAGACCGTTTGTCGCTCCGGTGCGGTACGCCGGCTACACCCCGAACATCGACGACCTGCTCGCGCTGTGCATGGCCGGGTTCCCGCCGTCCGCTGCCACCTCGACACCACGCAGGTCACTCATCTACGTCGGACCGGAAGCATCGAATGGTGAACCGGGCCGGCTCTTCGGCGGCGCCGCGCTTCGGGACCTGGCTGCCGCCGGCAAGATCCAGGTCAACGCACTCCTCATCGGCGACGGGGCAGGCACGGTCTCCGGGCTCGTACACGACTCCGGCGGCAGGTCCCACTCCGCCACCGATGTCGGTGCGTCGTTGCGCGACATCACCCGCCATCCCCCTCCGGCGGATCGGACAAACGTTGCCGCCAAACCGACCGAGACGCCGGACGTTCCACTCCTGGTGGCCCTCTTGGCAGTGTTCGGCGCGGCATGGTGGCGACGCCGGAGCACCGAACACGCCGGCTGGCGGACGTGGCGCTGGGCCGGATTCGGGGTGACCGTGCTGCTGTTGATCGCTGCCGCAACCCGCCCAACCATCGGCGCGACGGTGCCCCCGCCCGAGACCGCTGGTGCGCTCGAGCCGAACATCTTCCTGGTCGTCGACCGCTCGTCGAACATGGCGGCACCGGGACCCGACGGGCGCGGACGCGCCGCCGAGGCGAGCGCCGACATCACGCAACTGATCGACCGCTACCCGTCGGCCCGGTTCGCCGTCATCGGATTCGCTTCCGGCCCAGCGCTGGAATGGCCGCTGTCGGCCGATGCGTGGAGCCTGAAGCCCGTCGTGACGACGCCAGTCACCTCTCGCGCACCCGAGTTGCCGCCCGCCGATGCCGGCGCGGCAAGCACGGTGCTGCGCTATCAGCTGCTCAGCGCAGTCCAGCAGTACCCGGATGCCAAGAACCTCGTCTATTACCTCGGCGCCGGAACACCGGAATCCGCCACCCCACAAAGGGAATTCGACCTGCCGCAGGGTGTGGTCACCGGCGGAGCGGTGATCGGCTACGGCGACGACGCGGTACCCACCCTGCGTGCCGTCGCGCAACAGATCGGGGTGCCGTACGTACAGCGCGCAGACGCGGGGCTGCCGGCCGACACGCTCACCGACGTCACCCGCCCCGTCCAACAGCCCACCGGCTCCGCCCGCAGCGGCACGGAACTCTATTGGGCGCTCTCGGGGCTTGCCGCCGTGCTCCTGCTCATCGAGCTGTTTCTGACGATGCGGGAAGCCGCCCGGTCCCGACTGGATCGAGTCCGGCTGTGAAAACCGGCCGACCGCAGCTGCGTCGCCGGCTCCTCCTGGGCTCGGCACCCGTCGTCGCGGGTGTACTGATCCTCGCCGCGAAGCTCGCGTCGGTCGCCGTGGTCGGCGACTCGGTGGTCACCGATTACGCGAACCGCGACACCGCGGCGCTGTCCGCCGACATCTCAATCCTGCGGCGGTTCAACGTCATCGAACCTGCCCGGGTGTCCTATGCCGGCGGGAGCCTCGCGGTGCTGCAGCACCGGCTCCGCGACGCGGACAGCGAATTCGGCGACGCCCTGGCTCGGACGCCGGCTGAACGATCGTGCCCGGTCCGCGTCAACCTCGAGCTGGTTCGGGAAACCCTCGGGGACCAGGCTGCCGCATCGGACGACCGCGACGCTGCTGCCCGTCAGTACACCGCGGCCAGAGACGTGGTCGAACACGCGCCCGCCAACTGTTTTGCGGGCAATACCGATACCGATTCCGAGCGCCACCGGATCCGCGCGGAAGCCATGCCCCGACTGGATGCCAAGCTCGCGGCGACGGGCCGGCCGCCGGCCGCACCGCCACCACCGCCTCCGCAGGCACCACCACCGGCACCACCACCGGTATCCGGGGACGCCACGTCGACACTTCCACCACCCCTGCCGCCGCCTGATGCCACGGACCCGATGCAAGGGCTGCAACAAATCCTGCGCGATGCGGCGCAGTGACGACGGCAGGTGTGCCCGCGGAGACGTCCGGGTATGCACCATCGATGAGTGAGACCGCTCTGCTGATCATCGACATGTTCAACGACTACCGGCACGAAGACGGCCAAGACCTCGCGAGGAACGTCGCCGAGATTCTCGATCCGCTGCAACGGCTCCTCACCGAGGCACATGAGCACGACGGTGTCGATGTCCTGTACGTCAATGACAACCACGAAGACTTCAGTGCCGGCCGGCAGGAAATCGTCGACATCGCGCTCGCCGGACGCCACCCCGAGCTCGTCAGGCCGTTGGTCCCGACGGACGGAAGCACCTTCCTGACCAAAGTGCGGCACAGCGTCTTCTATGCCACCGCACTCGACTACCTGCTGCGGCAGCGCGGCGTCGGCACGCTGATCCTGACGGGCCAGGTCACCGAACAGTGCATCCTCTACAGCGCGCTCGACGGCTACCTGCGGCACTACAACGTCGTGGTGCCGGCCGACGCGGTCGCGCACATCGACCCAGAACTCGGTAAGGCGGCACTCGCCATGATGCACCGGAATATGGACGCCGATATCGTCGAGTCCACGCGGTGCCTGCCGTGAACCGCGTGTACCGACCGTGACACCGGGTATGTGCTCGGTGTGAACACGACACCACCAGCTCCGCCGCCGCTTACCCCCATCGACACCGTCGCCGAACTTGCCGCTCGGCTGCGCGTGGATTCGATCCGGTCCAGTACCAGCGCCGGGTCCGGTCACCCCACGTCGAGCATGTCGGCCGCGGATCTCATCGCCGTCCTCCTCACCCGCCATCTGCGCTACGACTGGCGCGATCCGGCCGCCGTCACCAACGACCACCTCGTCTTCTCGAAGGGCCACGCGTCGCCGCTGCTGTATTCGGCGTTCGCGGCCGTCGGTGCGATCACCGACGACGAGTTGATCGACGGCTATCGCCGGTTCGGACAGCGCCTACAAGGCCATCCCACCCCGGTGTTGCCGTGGGTGGATGTCGCGACAGGCTCACTCGGCCAGGGACTGCCGGACGGCATCGGACTCGCGCTCGCCGGTAAGTACCTCGACGGTCTTTCCTACCGGGTGTGGGTACTGTGCGGCGACAGCGAGATGGCTGAAGGCTCCATGTGGGAAGCGCTCGACAAGGCGTCCTATTACAAACTCGACAACCTCGTCGCCCTCATCGACGTGAACAGGCTGGGACAACGGGGCGCGACGGACCTCGGCTGGAACGTCGCTGCCTACGCGCGGCGCTGCCAGGCTTTCGGCGCCCGGACACTCGTGGTCGACGGACACGACCTCACCGCGATCGACGAAGCGATGGCAAGCGTGACCGCTCCAGAAGCTGAGGACCGGCCGACGGTGATCATCGCCAGAACCATCAAGGGCAAAGGGTTCTCGGAGGTGGAGGACAGCCCGGACTGGCATGGCAAACCGTTCCCAGAGGACATGGCCCAACGGGCGATCGCCGAACTCGGCGGCCGGCGCCGGGTGATCGTGCGCGGCCTCGAGCCACCGGCGCCCGCGCCGACCGAGAACTGGGACGCGGTCGAGCCCGTCGACCTCCCCAGCTACCAACTCGGTGACGACGTCGCGACGCGAAAGGCATACGGTGCTGCGCTCGTATCCGTCGGCAGTCGCAATCGTCACGTGGTCGCACTCGACGGCGAGGTCGGAAATTCCACCCACGCAGGCGAATTCGCGCAGGCATTCCCCGACCGCTACTTCGAGATGTTCATCGCCGAACAGCAGATGGTCGCCGCGGCCACCGGCCTCGGCGTCCGCGGATACATCCCGTTCGCCTCCACGTTCGCGGCGTTCCTGACACGCGCCTACGACTTCATTCGCATGGGCGCGATATCGAATGCGAACCTGAAACTTGTTGGTTCCCATGCCGGTGTCGAAATCGGCGCGGACGGCCCCTCGCAGATGGCACTCGAGGACCTGGCGATGATGCGTGCCGTCCACGACGCCGTCGTGCTGTACCCGAGTGATGCCACCAGCACCACAGCGTTGGTGCAATCGATGGCCGCGACACCTGGAATCTGCTACCTGCGCACCACGCGCGGCGCCTACCCGGTGCTGTACGACGCCACCGAGGAGTTTCCCGTCGGCGGCGCCAAGCTCTTGCGGGTATCCGAGACCGACGACGTCACCCTGGTCGGCGCCGGCGTGACGGTACACGAATGCCTCAGCGCCGCAGACCAACTCGCCGGCGAAGGCATCGCCGCACGGGTCATCGACTGTTACTCGATCAAACCGCTGGACGCGGCCACCGTCGCCGCGGCTGTGGGCGCCACCGGTGGCCGCGTCGTCGTCGCCGAGGATCACCATCCCGAAGGCGGTCTCGGGTCGGCAGTTCTCGATGCGCTCGCCGCGCACGATGTTGCCGATATCCGTCTCGCGCATCTGGCGGTTCGCGGGATGCCCGGGTCCGGTACGTCCCGCGAGCTGCTCGGCTGGGCAGGCATCGACGCGGACCACATCCGTGAGGCCGCGACGATGTTGATCGCCAAGAGCGTGGTGGGCAGCCGGTGAATTCCGGGCTGCGACAATGGACGCATGGTCGAGCAGAGCCTGTGGATGCAGAAAGTCGAAGCCGATCCCGGCCACTCGCAGTGGTACATCGAACGGTTCCGGGCGTTGGCCCGCGCGGGTGAGGATCTCGTCGGTGAAGCCCGCCTCATCGACGCGATGGCCGCCCGCGGCGCGCGAATCCTCGACGCCGGCTGCGGCCCCGGCCGCATCGGCGGCTACCTCGCCGCGGCCGGACACGATGTGGTCGGAGTCGACGTCGACCCCGCTCTCATCGCAGCCGCAGAGGAGGATCACCCGGGACCACGCTGGCTGGTGGGCGACCTCGCCGAACTCGACCTGCCGTCCCGTGGCATTCCGGAGCCGTTCGACCTGATCGTGTCGGCCGGCAACGTGATGACGTTCGTCGCCCCGAGCACCCGGGTCCAGGTGCTCTCCCGGCTGCGGGCCCACCTGGCCGACAACGGCCGCGTGGTCATCGGTTTCGGCGCGGGCCGCGACTACGAGTTCGGTCAGTTCTTCCGGGACGCCAGCCAGGCCGGCCTCACCCCGGATGTGTTGCTGTCCACCTGGGATCTGCGGGTGTTCACCGACAAATCCGACTTCCTGGTCGCGGTCCTCATCCCGATCCCGTCCGGGTAGCGTGACACCGGTGAACTTCTCTCGCGTGTCTTCCACCGTTGCACTGACCGCCTGCGCCGCATCACTCGCCGTCGCCCTCACCGCGTGTGGCTCCGATGAAAAGCCGGCGGCGACGACGACCCAGGCGCCGTTGGTGACCACGACCCCGAGCGCGGTGTCCGCCCTCGACAACTCCTCGACCGCGGCCGCCCGGACCTGCCCGACGGCAGAAGGACAGGCCGGCTCACCCGAGTGGACGCTCAATGGCGCCACCGGCAGCGTTGCGGTGACCGGATCCACCGACACCGCCGCGCCGGTCGTCACCGTCAAGGGGCCGTTCAGCGTGAACCAGACCCAGGTGCAGACGCTGAAGGCCGGCACCGGACCCGTCGTCCCGGAAACCGCGACGGTCTCGGTCTGCTACGCGGGCTTCAACGGCCGGGACGGCTCGAAGTTCGACAGTGCCTACGACCGCGGTGCGCCGGCCACCTTCTCTCTCATGCGCGTCGTGCCCGGTTTCCAGAAGGCCATCGCCGGCCAGAAGGTCGGGTCCACCGTCGCCGTCGCGATGACGTCGGCCGACGGCTACCCCGATGGCCAGCCGAGCGCGGGCATCGAGAAGGGTGACTCACTGGTCTTCGCGATCAAGATCCTCGACGTGTCGAACTGATCATCGTGCTGCGGCGCTGCGCCGAACCTGTTATCAAGAACTTGGTTCATCGTTACCGCGAAACACCGTCGAGCAAAGGTGACCCCGACCTCAACTGACGCGACAATGGAAACGTCGGAGTGCCGCGCTGGGGAGGACAGCGCAGCATGTCAGTAGGTCGCCGGTGCCGCGACGGGAGGATATATGCGCAGCTCTGTCGGCACTGTCACGGTCGTCGTGGTCGCGGTTCTGACCGCAGGATGTGGTAGCACCGCGGGCACGGCGGTGCCGGTCACCACGCCGCCGCTGGTGGCCCGGCCCCTCGTCGAACGCGAACTGGACGGTCTGCTGCTCAACCCCGAGCAGGTAAACGCGACCATGGGGTCGGCGGCCATGACGGTGCTCAGCGCCCAGTCCACCATGTCGGACAACAGCACCACGATGGCGCCGCCCGAGTGCCTCGTCATCGACGGTGCCGCGGAGGCCGTCGTGTACGCGGGCAGCGGCTTCTGGGCCGAACGTGAGCAGAGCATGAACGACGGGGACAAATTCACCCACTACCTGAAGCAGGCTGTGGTCCTGTTTCCGACGCAGGACAAGGCACAGGAATTCTTCAACACGTCAGCGCAGCTGTGGCCGGCGTGCAAGCAGTACACGCACACCCAGAGTCAGTCGCAGTGGACCGTGGGGCCGATCACCAACGCGCACGACACCCTCAGCGTGGTCTCGACAGAACAAGACGCGGCCGCACCCGGTTGGGCGTGCGGCCGCGCCTTGGCACACAAGAACAACGTCATCATCGACGTCAATACGTGCAGTCCCAATCCGGCGGACACGGCGGTCCAGATCGCCAACCAGATCGGCACCAACGTCGCGGCGCGATGGTGACTGCGGCGGTTACCCGCCGTTGGTGACCGGGTTCGACGTCAGCGGGATGAAGCCGTCGTTGATCCAGATGCCCCAGCGACCACCCCATGCCGAGGTCCAGACGACGGGCTGACCGTCCCACGCCTCAGCCGGCTTCTTCGGGGCCCATGGGGGCGGCTCCTCGCCCAGCCCGGGCGCCGGTGGCGGCGGCTGGGCGGCGGCCAGCGGCATACCGCAACCGAGCGCGGCCGCGGCGAGCGAACCCGCAACGGCAGCGGCGGACAAGGTCTTTCTGACGGTCGACATGCATGCTCCTCTGCGATTACTTAGCGTATGTAATCACATTACCCCGTGCACTCAGTGCGATGGGGTGGGCGCAAATCCGGCGGCCGGTGGCGGCGGCGCACCGGGACCACCCGGCGCCGGAGTCACCGGCGCCGAACCCGGGGCGTCGTAGTACCCCGGGGGCGGCGGGCCGTTCAGCGGGTAGTAGCCCGGAGGCAGCGCCGGTCCACCGGCCTTGGGCCCGGTGTCGACGATGGGGTTCGATGACCCCGGATCGGTCAGCGAGATGAAGCCTGGCGGCAGTTTCGGCGCCGGCCCGGCACCGGGCGGTGGTCCGGGTGCCTCCTCGGGCGGCATGGTGAGCGCTTCGATCGGGTTGCCGCTGTGGAAGGTGTGCCAGATGTCCCGAAGGTAACCAAGCTGGCCCGGCGTGCTTCCCGCGCCGTACTGCGGGTTCTCGATCTCAGGGACGGTCGGGGCGCCGATCGGCGGCGCGGCCACCGGGCCGCTGGCACCGCTCGCGGGCTCCACTACCGGCTGGCCGGGTGCGGGTGTCGTCGGTGTGGCAGGGTCCGCCGCAGCCGGACCGGCCGCAGCGAGCGCACCGGCCAGCAGAATGCCGCCGACGATCGCTGGCGGCTGGAAACGCTGTCGCTCGGTCTTCAAAATGCTCGTCTGTCCTTTCACCGGCGTCCGTAACGGGTCAGGCTATCGCGTGTACCGGTCCCCGTCATCTCGTTCGGACGCGCAAATCCCGATACGCCGATCTGATTTCGTCGACCCGCGCCCCGGGGATCCCCCACGGTTTATCGACACCGACGCGTTCGTCGAGGTCCCACAGCACGCATTCCTCATCGGGGCGGGCGACTTTTTCCCAGGCGATGACCGTGCGCCGAAGTTGCTCGTGCATCGGCTCGGCCACCGCATCGGCCGGCGCCCCGCCTTCGGGATGATGGTGGAGGAACTGGCCGTAGGCGCTGTCGCAGAACGCCGAATACCTTGCGGTGCAGAGGATCAGGCCATGCCAGGCCTCGTCGACGGCGTGCGACGGCATACCGATCACCTGACCGTCCCGCATGGCCGCGCCGCAGCACCGCAACCACTGCCGCAGGCCCTCGGTCACGAGATCCCGTGGCTGCCAGGGGCAGGTCTTGTACACGGCAACGGGCAATTCCAGATCGGCCACCGCGGCGTTCATCTGGTCCAGCTGCCCCTGACGCTTGAATCGCACATGGCAACTCTAGGTCGAGACGGTTCTCACGGGCATCCGCGCCCAGCCGCGCACGCTCGAGGTCCGGGCACGTTGCGCATTCGGGTAGTCAACCTCCCAATCATGCCACCGGTCGAGCACCTCCTCGAATGCGACGCGGGCTTCCAGCCGGGCCAACGCCGCACCCAGGCAGAAGTGGATACCCTGGCCGAAACTGAGATGACCGGCATTGCGGTGGATGTCGTAGCGGTCCGGGTCGGCGAAGTGCCGGTGGTCCCGATTCGCCGATCCGTTGAGCAGCAACAGGTACGAGCCTTCAGCCACGCGCTGCCCGTGCCATTCGACATCCCGTGCGACGTATCGAGCCTGCACCGGCGACGGCGCCTCGAAGCGCAGCGTCTCCTCTACTGCCGCCGGGATCAGAGCCGGATCGGCCGCAAGAGCGCGCCGTTGATCGGGATACTCACCCAGCAGCTGACCCATGAATCCGATGAGCCGGGCGCTTGTCTCGTTGCCGGCGCCGGCGATCATCGCGGTATAGGCCAGCACTTCGCCACGCTCGAGGGACCGCAGCGCCCCGTCTGGTCCCTCCACCTCGGCGGTGAGCAGATCGGTCATCAGGTCGTCCGAGGGATGGCGCGCCCGCCAGTCGATGTACTCGGCGAACGCCACCATCGAATCCTGGAAGATCGCCGCGCTGACGTCGCCGCCATCACCGTCGGATCCGACGGTGATGCGCTCGTCGGTGCCATCGCGGATCACCTGTTGATCGACTTCCGGGATACCCAGCAGGTATCCGATGGTCCGCATGGCCAGGACGGCGCCGAGCTGCGTCACGAAGTCGAAGCCGTCGACGTCGCGCAGTGGATCGAGAGCGCGGCAGCAGAATTCGCGCACCAGACCCTCGATCGCGACCATCCGGCGCGGCGTGAAGACCCGAGACAGGAGCCGGCGGTGCAGGTCGTGCAACGGCGGGTCTTCGAACAGCAGGATGCCGGGCGGCACCTCGATGCCGCTGAACAGGATGTCCGCGGTGGTCCCGCGCCCGGAGCGGTAGCTCTGCCAGTCCGGAAGCGCTTGCGCGACATCGTCGTAGCGGCTCAGGGCGTAGAAGTTGTGTTTCTCGTTGTAGTACAACGGCGCCTCGGCCCGCATCCGCTGCCAGATGGGGTATGGGTCGTCATCGATGCGGTAATCGAATGGGTCGTAGTACAACTCGGCTTCGATCATCTACCGTCCTGTCGTCGGCTGGTTGGGAACTCCGGGGAACAGCTCGGCCTCGGGCCCGGCAGTCACCCAACCGGCCAGCTTCGTCGCCAGATGCGGGGCGAACACGGCGCCGTAGAGCAGGTTCCCCACCACGACGACCGCGACGACGGACAGCACCGCAGACTGGGTACGCGTGGACGCCCGCTTGTCGGCCCAGACCTCGACGACGCTTCGCCCCTTGGCGTCGGTGCGTCCCAACAAGTAGGTGAAGACCATCATCTGGATACCCATGGCCAGCGAGTCGTACACCGGATACTGGTTCCGGGTGCCCTCCCACAGGCCCAGGCCCGGGATCACCCGGCCGTAGTAGAACACCCCGAGCCTGGCCCCCAGAATCGCGTTGAACATGAAGGCCCAACAGAATCCGACAACCAGGCCGACGGTGAGCATGGTCGTCGGCTGGCGCAGCTGCCACCGCGTGCAGAGCCACCGTCCGATGGCCGCGGCGATCACCGCGGGCAGTGCAAAGTACGACATGTAGCCGATCGGCACCGGCGCAGGGAGCCCACCCCACGTCATGTTCAGCGGCCACCATGACGGCATCCGCGGGATGGCCGGTGCGAATTGGGCGTACATCGCCCAGTCATAGGGAGCCTCGATCCACGAGAACGACAGGGCCGAAATGCACAGCAGCAGAAGCGGATGCAACCGGCCGCGGCGGATGCTGAGGTAGACCCCGAGCAGCACGAAGGCGACGCCGCCCAGGTAGGCGAATGCGATCGCCGCCGTCATCAGCGGTGTCAGGCCGGAGTTCAACGCGGCCCGTCACCGTCGCTGCCACGGCGGGCTTGCGGATCGAACCGCAGCACCGCGGCGTAGATCACGAGCACCAGTCCGAACAATGTGCTGAGCATGACGGCTGCACCCATGGACGGTCCTTTCCGGCGGACGAGAGTTTTGGATAGTAGACACTATCCAGAAAATCGGCGTCAAGGGCCGCTATGTTTGGACACCGTGGCCCTGCCCGAAACGCCGACACAGACGCCGGCACCCCGCCGCCCACGCGGCGAGGCCCGTCGGCTATTGCTCGCCGAGGCGCAGAACCTGTTCTCCCGCAAGGACTATCGCAGTACCACGACCCGTGAGATCGCTGACGCGGCCGGCGTCACCGAACATCTGCTGTTTCGGTACTTCGGTTCGAAGGCAGGCCTGTTCCGCGAGGCGATCGTGCTGCCGTTCACCGATTTCGTCGACGGCTTCGCACAGACCTGGCACACCCTGCGGCCCGAGGACACCGACGAACAGACCCTCGCTAGGCATTTCGTCGGCCGGCTCTACGACGTCCTCGCCGAACACCGCGGGCTGCTGCTCACGCTCGTCGCGGCCGACGATCTCGGTGACGAGATGGAAAGCGCCGGCATCGCCGACATCCGGGCGGCGCTCGCGACGCTGGGCCGGATCAGCACCGAGGGCATGCAACTGCGTGGCATCGCCTCGGACCAACCCGACCTGCCCGCGCATTCGACGGTGGCCATGATCGTGGGGATGGTCGCCCTTCGCTCCACGCTGTTCGGTGACGCCCCGCCGTCGCGGGACGCGATCGTCGACGAACTGGTGCAGGCCACCCTGCACGGCTTCCTGCACCGCACCACGTGAATCGTCAGGTTGTCACTGCGGCCTGCCGCCGGGCTTCCCAGCGCCGCAACGCCACCCGGCAGGGCTCCTCGAGCAGCGCGTAACTCACCGCGGCCACCGCGAAGCCGAACGTCGTCGTCAGGACCATCACGACCGGCAGCGCGCCGGGGAACGCCGTCTGCCCGATCATCGCGAGCACCATGTCGAGCGCGGCGAGATGCCACAGAAACAGGCCGTACGACCAGCGACCGAGCGTTACCATCGGGGCGCTGGCCAGCACCCGGTGCCGGTCGTCCGGGGTACCCAGGACCAGCGGCGCCAGCAGTGCCCCGGCGATCACGGCTCCCAGTGCCGTTCGCACGATGAACTGGCCTAGCGTCGCATGCTGGTGCCCGCCGGGCATCGCCAGCGGCGATGCCCCGACCAGGAACGCGACCACCGCCACCGCCATCAGTAGCGAGCGCTGCCGGGCCAACCGATGCGCCCAGCCGTACGGCCGGAACATCCACTCCGCCAACAGCATCCCGACGGCGAACCACGAGGCATACGCCGGCAGCCAGTTGAGCGGATTGGCGCCGTAGTACGCGGGAATCGGCAGATAACCCCAGCCGAAACTGAGCAGCGCCACGCCCGCGATCACCGGAACCCGCATCCGCAGCGACAGTTTCGCGACCAGGAGCGCCAACAGCGGCACCACGAGATAGAAAGCCATCTCGACCGACAGGCTCCACATCTGGGTGAGCCCGGCGATCAGCGTCTTGGGTACGAAGACCTGGGTCAGGGTCAGATTAGCGATCCACACCGCCCGGTCCGCACGATGGGCGTCCGGCAACAGCGTCAGCACCGCGACGACCGTCAGCAGATACGCAGGCATGATCCGGACCAACCGGGAACGGTAGTACGGCGCCACCTCGGGTTCGGCCCGCAGTCCGTGCGCCGCAGCAGCGTGACCACGCCACAGCAGGAAGCCCGACAACGCGAAGAACACGGCCACCGACAGGTCGAAGCGAGCCAGCAACCGTCCGACGACGCCGTCGGTGTAGCCCGTCTGCAATGCCACATGTGTGAGCACGACGCCCAGTGCCGCCGCAGCCCGAAGCCCCTCGACCGCAGGCAGGAACCCTCGGGTGCCGCTGACAGGCTCGGCGGCAGGGGCGGTCATGCGCACAGTCTGCCCGAGAAGTGCGCTCAGCTACCGAAAAGTCCCGCATCGACGACGCGGATGATGGGTGCACCGTCCTCGTCGGACGCGGCCAGGTCGACTTCCACGTCGATGCCCCAGTCGTGATCATGCGCCGGGTCGTCCAGGATCTGCCGGACGCGCCACACGCCGGGCGCCCGGTCGAAGATCAACATGGCGGGGCCGCGGGCGTCGGCGCCGGTGCCGAGGTCGTCGTGCTCGGCGAAGTACTGCTCCCCCACCGACTCCCAGCGCTGCGCCGTCCACCCGGATCCGGAATCGAGGGCCCCCAGTTCGTCCCAGCGGCGCCGGGCCCACAGCTCCACGCGCCGGAACAGCGCGTTGCGGACCATCGCGGTGAAGGCCCGCTCGTTGCCGGTCAGGGGCCGCACCGGCGCCGGCACTGCGACCTCGTCCACCTGATCCGTGCTGGTCAACTGCTCCCATTCGTCGAGCAAGCTCGAATCGACCTGGCGCACAAGCTCACCCAGCCATTCGACGATGTCGGTGAGCTCGTCGGTCCGGGCGGCGGCCGGCACCCCGGACCGCAGCGCCTTGAAGGCGTCGGACAGGTAGCGCAGCACTGCGCCCTCCGTGCGGGTCAGGCCGTAGGCACTGACGTACTCCTTGAACGTCAGCCCCTGCTCCCACATCTCACGCACGACGGACTTCGGGGCCGGGTGCCCGTCCGCCGCCCACGGATTGCTCCGGCAGTACACCTCGAAGCAGTGCGTCAGCAGTTCGTCGAGCGGGCGCGGGTAGGTGATGTCGTCGAGCAGTTCGATGCGCTCGTCGTATTCGATGCCCTCGGCCTTCATCGCCGCGACGGCCTCGCCCCGGGCCTTCTTCAGCTGGGCCGCCAGGATCTGGCGCGGGTCCTCGAGCGTCGCCTCGATCACCGAAACCACATCGCGCGCAAAGGTTTCCGAACCGGGGTCGAGCAGCTCGACGGCGGCCAGCGCGAACGTCGACAGCGGTTGGTTCAGTGCGAAATCCGGTGGCAGATCCACCGTCAGCCGGTACCGGCGCCCATCGGGTTCCGGTTCGGCCAGCCGTTCCAGCACTCCGGCCTGCAGCAGCGAACGGGCGATACCGACCGCCTCGCGGATGTGCCGCAGCTGCCGTTTCCGTGGCTCATGGTTCTCGCTGAGCAACCGGCGCATGGCCAGGCAGGGATCACCGGGACGGTCGACGACGTCGAGGATCATCGCCGTGGACACCCGCATGTTGCTCGTGAGCGCTTCGGGCGCGGCCTCGACGAGGCGCTTCATGGTGTTCTCGCCCCACGGCACCATGCCTTCGGGAGCCTTGCGGCGCACCAACTTTCGGCGCTTCTTCGCATCGTCGGCGACCTTGGCGAACTGCTTGAGGTTCTCGACCTCGTGCTCGGGGGCCTGCACGACGACGGTGCCCGCGGTGTCGTAGCCGGCCCGCCCAGCGCGGCCGGCGATCTGGTGGAACTCGCGGGCGTTGAGCAGCCGGGTACGGGTGCCGTCGTACTTCGACAGCGCCGAGAAGACGACGGTACGGATCGGCACATTGATGCCCACGCCGAGGGTGTCGGTGCCGCAGATGACCTTCAGCAGCCCGGCCTGCGCCAGCTGTTCCACCAGACGCCGGTACTTGGGCAGCATGCCGGCGTGGTGGACGCCGATGCCGTGCCGCACCAGCCGCGACAGCGTCGAGCCGAACGCCGTGGTGAACCGGAAGCCGCCGATGTGCTCGGCGATGGCCGCCTTCTCCTCCTTGGTGCTCACGTTGACGCTCATCAGCGCCTGCGCCCGCTCCAGCGCGGCGGCCTGCGTGAAATGCACGACGTAGATCGGCGACTGCTTGGTCTGCAGCAGATCGGCGATGGTTTCGTGCATCGCGGTCGTCGCGTAGCTGTAGAACAGCGGCACCGGGCGTTCGGCGCCCGCCACCAGCGCCGTCGAACGGCCGGTACGGCGGGTGAGGTCTTCGCGCAACACGGTCACGTCGCCGAGCGTCGCCGACATCAACAGGAACTGCGCCCTGGGTAATTCGAGCAGCGGCACCTGCCATGCCCAGCCGCGGTCGGGGTCGCCGTAGAAATGGAACTCGTCCATCACCACCAGCCCGATATCGGCGTCGGCGCCTTCGCGCAGCGCTATGTTGGCGAGGATTTCGGCGGTGCACGCGATGATCGGCGCACCCGCGTTGACCGCCGCGTCGCCCGTGAGCATGCCCACGTTCGCTGCGCCGAACACGTCGCACAATGCGAAGAACTTCTCGCTGACCAAGGCCTTGATGGGCGCGGTGTAGTAGCTGCGCCGGTTCGCGGCAAGCGCGAAGTACACCCCACCCGTGGCCACCAGCGACTTGCCGGACCCCGTCGGCGTCGCCAGCACCACGTTGGCGCCACTCACCAGCTCGATGAGGGCCTCTTCCTGCGCCGGGTACAGCGCGGTCCCCGACGCGTCGGCCCACTCGGCGAACGTCGCCAGCAGTTCGTCGGGGTCAGCGCCCGCCGCGCGCAGCGCGGACAGGTCGGCGGGGTCGTCAAGGAGCGACCCCGAAGAATTCGGGTGGGACGGTACGGCTGGCATCGGAGACAAGCCTGCCTGACGCACGGCAGCCAGTACCGACTGGGCCAACACCCGCAGTCACTTCGGGCCGATGGCGGAGTACCACAGCGTCAACGCCGCGGCCGCGAACTCTGCCCCCGCGGCCGCGACGAACACCGGGTGAGGCATGCCGACGACGACAATCGAAAGCAGTCGGGACAGTGCCAGCCCACCCATGGTCAGCGCCAGAACTCTGAGCAGCATCACGGGAACACGGAGTTGACGTACCGCCCAGAGGTACGCGAAACCAAGGCCGATCAACAGAACTCCACCAGCGCGGGTCTCACTGTCCACCGATGCGCTCATGGCTTCGCTGCCCAGAATGGTGGCCACGGGCAGCGCGATGCGCGCGGCACCCAGCACGACCAGCGATAGCCCGACGAACCAACCGAGGAGGTTCAGCGCCCTGGCGATCATGTGATTACCTTTCACTGAGTCTGACGCGGATCATTGCGGTGGACAGTGCGGCACGTTCCAGGTCGCCGAGGTGCGGCTCGTTGCCGGGGCCCAGACGCACGGCGTGATACCTGGCGTCGCGAGGCACAACTCGCAGGTGCCGGGCCAGATGTTCGGTGACGATCGGACCCGTCACCGCGAGCGCGGTGCCGGCCCGGCTCCGCCCGTCAACCCTCGCAGTCACCGGCGCACGTCGGCGGAGGTTCTTCCACCAGGGCGCGTCGGTGAAACACACCAGTTCAGAACCTTCGATCGAGTAGCTCACCGGCACTTGATAGATCGTGCCGGACACGCGCCCCGTGACGGCGAGCACCAAGGTGTTGTGGCTCATAAACCGATGCAGCGGGCTCCGCAACAGCAGCCGCACAACTACATTGACCGGCTCCGGAATCGTCGGGTGTTCAGTCACGGGAACCGGCCGAAGCAGCGGACGTTTCGAGGTCGCGCGCGCACGCGGCGAGGATGCGTCGAAACACGTGCCGGAGAACCGGCTTTACGAGGATTCGAGTCGCGGCGCCGGCGGCGAACGGAAGCGCCATCTGCACACGCGTGGTCCATGTGACCACGGTGTGGCCCGCATCGTCGACTTCGAACGTCATCGACCCGCCGTCATGGTTCGAGGGGGGAAAGCTTTGATCGACAACGTATTCGAACGAGCGTGGCGCCTCGTATTCGGTGATCCGTTCGTGGAACCGCCCGATCAGCCACATGTGCATCCGGAGTGCACCGCGCCCATACGGCGCGTCCTGCCCGGGCCGGATCAGTTTGTCGCGAAGGACCCATACGGTGGCCTCGTAGTTGGTGCTGTCGGCGCACCAGTCAAATACCGCCTCCGGCGCGGCTGCGATGCTGCGCCGCACGGTGATCGTCTCCATTGTCGTGGCCTCCCTTTATGAACGCGACAGATTGAATACTCGGCCGATGTTGGTCAGCTTCTCCGGGTTGCGCACCGCATAGATGCCGTGGATGAGACCGTCTGTGATATCGAAAAGCACTACCTGGTAAGCAGTTTCGCCGTCCCAGCACGCCATGGCCGGCATCTCGTTGAACCGAATGAACTGCACGCGCAAGGGCGGCGCTTTTCTTGCCACCCCGATGCAGAAGTGAGCCACAGTCGCGGCACCCGTCACCGACCGTCGCGCGGCCACCACTTTGCCGCCACCGTCCGACAGCTGCACGACGTCCGGGGCGAGCAGGTTCATGAGGGATTGCAGATCACCCGAGCGCGCGGAATCCAGAAAGCGTGCGACCACCTCATCAGCCCGATCGGGGTGTGCTTCGAAACGGCGGTGTCGAGCCTGGACGTGGGACCGGGACCGACGGGCGATTTGCCGAACCGCCGCCTCCGATTTACCAGTGAACGCGGCGATTTCGGTCAGTGCAAACCTGAATACCTCATGCAGGACGAAGACTGCCCGTTCGTCCGGCGTAAGCGATTCGAGCACGACCATCATGGCGACGGACACCGAGTCGGCCAGATCTGGATCGACGTCGGCACCGTGACCCGTCGACACCGGCTCGGGCAGCCAACTACCGACGTAGCATTCGCGGCGGCGCTGTGACGAACGAAGGTGGTTGAGCGCTTGGCGAGCAACGATTTGGGCAAGATAGTTGCGCGGGTTCACGACAGTGGACTGGTCGACTTCGATCCAGCGCAAGTACGCCTCGTGCAGAATGTCCTCTGCGTCGACGATGGTTCCGGCGATTTCGTAGGCGATGGTGAACAACAACGAGCGATGTTCGATGAACACAGCATCGGCAGCAGTCACCTCGCCTCCTTCGTGTCGCGGTCCTGCCATATAGACACCACGCGCCACCAGGATCGTGACACTGTCAGCCGTGATGCAGGTCACATATTCGCGCGAGGCGCCCCGCAATGCAGCCGGGTCGCGTGGGTCAACTGGCAGACCGGACGGCTGTGGCGGGCGGTCACTCGGCAATATTGCTGATGTGACGTGGTTGATCCCGGACGCGCTCATCGTGGCGTTGTCTCCCATGGCGGTGCTGCCGCCGGTGCTGCTCCTGCTGTACTCGGACCGACCCCGAAGCACCGGGCTGACCTACCTGTGTGGGTGGCTCGCCGGAATGGCGGCCGTCATCAGCGCGGTGGTGCTGGTGTCCCCGGTCGGGCAATCACACGCGGCGACGACCAGTTCCCGGTTGCAGCTGGGCATCGGCATCGTGCTGGTCGCGCTCGGCATCGTCACGTGGTTGCGGCGCAGGCACTACGCACAGGCGACAGGCTGGCTCACGCGGCTGCAGTCCGCGTCGCCACTGGTCACCGGGATCACCGGGCTGGTTTTCGCCGTCGCGAACCCGAAGTTCATCCTGGCGTGCGTCGCCGGTGGCGTGGCCATCGACGCGCTGCTGACCGCACCCGCCGAAAAGGCCAGTGCCATCGGCCTTTTTGTCGTACTGGCCGGGTCCACCACAGCGGCGCCGATCCTGGCGCACCTGGTGGCCTCGCGGTACGCCGAGAAGGGCCTGGAGCGGATGCGCCACTGGGTCCAGGAACACACTGCCGCGATCACCGCCGTGACGCTGACGGCCGTCGGCGCGCTCCTGATCGTGGTGGCGGGAATTCCCACCGCCGCTGCCGATCAGGTCGCCAGACTCCAGCCCGTGGTACTCGAACGGTTCGACCACGACTCCGTCGCATTCACCGAGGGCATGTTCGTCGACGGTGCGACGCTGTACGAGAGCACGGGCCTCGAAGGACAATCCGAACTGCGCGAACTCGATGCCGACACCGGACAGCTGCGTCGCGCGGTCCCGCTGCCGCCTGCGTATTTCGGTGAGGGCATCGCCGACGCCGGTGCGCACCTGTGGCAGCTGACCTACGAGAACGGCGTCGCCATCGAGTGGGACAAAGCCACGCTGACCATGCTGCGCGAGGTGCCGCTCGACGGTCAGGGCTGGGGCCTCTGCCGGGCGGGTGACCGGCTGATCCGCAGCGACGGATCGGCGAACCTGCGTTTCCATCGCCTCGACGACATGCGCGAAACCGGCACCATGGCGGTGACCTACAACGGCGTACCGGTGTCGGGTCTCAACAGCCTCGACTGCGCCGGGAACCGGATCTGGGCCAACGTGTTCCCCACCGACCAGATCGTGGAGATCGACGGCGCGACGGGCGTCGTCACGGCCGTTGTGTACGCCACGGGGCTGCGCGATTCCGCCTGGCACGGCAAAGCCGAGGTGCTCAACGGCATCGCGCATCTCGGTGGGCCGGGCGGTAATGGGCAGTTCCTGGTCACCGGCAAGTACTGGCCGACGGTCTACCGGGTCCGGTTCGAGCCCGCCGTCGACGGTGAAATTCAGGTGCGCTGACAGCCGCCGGGTGTGACGATCAGCGCCATGCCGAGTTCACTGATCGAGGTCCGGCGCCGGTACAGCCGGCCCGACGAGGCCGCCATCATCGATGCCGTGCACGGTGCGCTGGTCGCCGCGTTCCAGATCCCGGTCGGCGACAAGCACGTCCGGCTGCTGGTCCATGAGCCGCACCGGTTTTCGCATGCGCCGCATCTCGAGCATCCCGAGCGGTACACCCTGGTGACCGTCGACTGTTTTGCCGGCCGGTCGGTGGATGCCAAACGCGCGTTGTACCGCGAGATCACGGGCCGGCTTGCCGCCTTCGGCATTCCGGCCGACCACATCACGATCCTGCTCCGGGAGAGCGCACTGGAGAACTGGGGCATCCGCGGCGGGCAGGCCGCGTGCGATGTCGACCTCGGCTTCGACGTGAATGTCTGATCGCGTATTCACGGCCGCCCCGCGGCGATAGGCTCGGAGAGCTCATCGGAAACAAGCTCAGCAAGGAGCAGTCCATGACTCTCGAAGCAGTGGCGACATCGTTCGAGCAGAACGTCGCCGACGTGCAGGAGTATTTCGACAGCCCCCGTTTCGACGGCATCACGCGGCTCTACACCGCGCGTCAGGTCGTCGAACAGCGCGGCACCATCCCGACCGACTATCCGGTGGCCCGGCAGGCCGCGGAAGCGTTCTACCCGCGGCTGCGCGAACTGTTCGCGCAGAAGAAGAGCATCACGACGTTCGGGCCGTACTCCCCCGGCCAGGCCGTGGTGATGAAGCGGATCGGCATCGAAGGCATTTACCTCGGTGGCTGGGCCACCTCGGCCAAGGGCTCGATCAGTGAGGACCCCGGGCCCGACCTCGCCAGCTATCCGCTGAGCCAGGTGCCCGACGAGGCCGCCGGACTGGTACGTGCGCTGCTGACCGCGGACCGCAACCAGCAGTACCTGCGGCTGCAGATGACCGAAGAACAGCGGGCGGCCACCCCCGCGATCGACTACCGGCCGTTCATCATCGCCGACGCCGACACCGGCCATGGTGGAGATGCCCACGTCCGCAACCTGATTCGCCGTTTTGTCGAGTCGGGCGTCCCCGGATACCACATCGAGGATCAGCGGCCCGGCACCAAGAAGTGCGGCCACCAGGGCGGCAAGGTGCTGGTGCCGTCGGACGAGCAGCTCAAGCGCCTCAACACCGCGCGCTTCCAGCTGGACATGATGGGTGTGCCGGGAATCATCGTGGCGCGCACCGACGCCGAGGCCGCGAACCTCATCGACAGTGCCGCCGATGAGCGCGACCAGCCCTTCCTGCTGGGCGCGACCAATCTGAACATCCCGTCCTACAAGTCGTGTTTCCTGGCCATGGTGCGGCGCTTCCACGACAAGGGTGTCACCGACCTGCGCGGTCACCTTCTCTACGCGTTGCCCGAAGGCCAGTACGCCACCGCCGACGCCTGGCTGGACAGCCATGGCATCGCGGGCCTCATCGACGAGGCGGCCGCGGTCTGGGACCCGAACTCCGGGCAGTCCGTCGACGCGGTTTTCGACAAGGTCGAGTCGAAGTTCGTCGAAGCGTGGCAGGCGGATTCGGGACTGAACACCTACTGCGAGGCCGTGGCCGAGGTGCTGCAGTTCCGGGCCAAGGAGGGCGAGGCCACGACGGTGAGCCCCGAGGAATGGCGCAAGTTCGCCGCGCGCGCGTCGCTGTATGCGGCGCGGGAGAAGGCCCGCGAGCTGGGCGCCGACGTGGCCTGGGACTGTGAGCTCGCCAAGACGCCCGAGGGCTACTACCAGGTGCGCGGCGGCATCCCGTACGCCATCGCGAAATCCCTTGCGGCCGCGCCATTCGCGGATATCCTGTGGATGGAGACCAAAACCGCGGACCTGGCCGACGCCCGGGAATTCGCGGAGGCCATCCACGCCGAATTCCCGGACCAGATGCTGGCGTACAACCTGTCACCGTCGTTCAACTGGGACACCACCGGCATGACCGATGATGAGATGCGGGCGTTCCCAGAGGAACTCGGCAAGATGGGGTTCGTCTTCAATTTCATCACCTATGGCGGTCACCAGGTGGACGGTGTGGCGTGCGAGGAGTTCGCGACATCCCTGCGCCAGGAGGGCATGCTGGCGCTGGCCCGCCTGCAACGCAAGATGCGGCTCGTCGAATCTCCTTACCGCACACCGCAAACCCTGGTCGGCGGGCCGCGCAGCGATGCCGCGCTGGCCGCGTCGTCGGGCCGGACCGCGACCACCAAGGCGATGGGTGCCGGCTCCACGCAACACCAGCATCTCGTCCAGACCGAGGTGCCCAAGAAGCTGCTCGAAGAGTGGCTGGCCATGTGGAGCGATCACTACCAGATCGGCGAGACTCTGCACGTGCAGCTGCGTCCCCGCCGTGCGGGTTCCGACGTCCTGGATCTGGGCATCTACGGTAGCGGCGACGAGCCCCTGGCCAACGTCGTCGTCGACCCGATCAAGGACCGCTACGGCCGCAACATCCTCACGGTGCGCGACCAGAACACGTTCGCCGAGAAGCTACGGCAGAAGCGCCTGATGGATCTGATCCACGTCTGGCTGATCCACCGCTTCAAGTCGGAGATCGTCTACTACGTGACGCCGACGGAGGACAACATCTACCAGACCGAGAAGATGAAGTCGCACGGCCTGTTCAGCAACGTCTACCAGGAGGTCGGCGAGATCATCGTCGCCGATGTCAACAAGGCACGGATCGACGAACTGCTGGCACCGGACCGCGAGGCCCTCGGCCGCTTGATCCGCAAGGAGGATTAGACCGCCGGTTCCTCTTCTGCCGCACCGAATATCGCGATCGCGACCGCACCGGCGACCGCGGTGGCGAACGCGACCCCGACCAGCCACCCGAGTCCGGGCTTGGCCACGTCGCCCAGTAGCAGCACGCCGACCACGCCCGGAATCACCGTCTCCCCCATGACGAGTGCGGCGGCCACACCGTTCACCGAACCGATTTGCAGTGCGACGGTGAAGAGGTAGAAACCACCGCCGCCGGCGATCACCACCGCCCACGCCGCCGGGTCGGAGATCAGCACGTCCCACCGGAACGGGTCGAGCCCGTGGACGATCCGGACCGCCACGGCCATGGCGCCGTACAGCACCCCGGCGATCAGCCCGGCCGGAACAGCGGCCTTCCCGCCCAGCAGCCGGACGAGCACCAACCCGAACACGAAGATGAGCACCGCTGTCGCCAGCACGCTCCAGTGCATGTGCCGACCCGGTACCTCGGTGCCGAGTTCACCGGCGCTGAAGCCCAGGATGCACAGTGCCACAAGGACTACCGCGATGGCAGCCCAGTCCCGCGTGCGCAGGCGGACGCCGAGCACCAGGACACTGAGGACGGCGGTCACCGCGAGATTGGCGCTCATGATGGTCTGCGACAGGAAGAGCGGAATCAGCCGCGCCGAGACCAGGCTGCCGAGGAATCCCAGCCCGTCCAGGAGCATGCCGGCGAGGAACAGCGGCGCGAGGATCGCAGTCACGGTCGAGCGGAACGTCGGGGCGGTGACGGCGGCGTCGCCGACCCGGCGCGCGGCGCGCGACTGCAAGACCGACGCGGTGCCGTAGCTGAAGCAGGCAACCAGCGCCGCGATGACGCCGATCAGCATTGCGCGGCTTCGGCGTCGGCGAACCGAGGATTGGCAGGCATCGGCCAATTGTATGGAGCCGACTTCAAACCGAGACCCAGCACTTACGTGAGGCATAGCTGATCCACAACCTGCTGCCGTTCCATGGTCGGACAGCCCGCCACGAAAGGAGACGATCGATCATGAAACCCACCAAACTGATTGCCGGCCTGGCGATCGCAGGCAGCCTCGGTGCCGGCCTCGTGACGCTGGGCGCCGGCGTTGCCACGGCCGACCCCGGTTGGGGTCCGCCGCCGCCCCCACCCGGCCCGGGTTGGGGGCCGCCGACGCCCGACCACCACTGGGGACCGCCACCACGTGAGTGGGGACCACCGCCGCCGCCTGACGGAAACCCGCCCGGCACCTGGAACGGCGGCTGGGAGCCGGATGGCGGTGTGTGCCTGTTCGGCGCCTGCATCTAGGCGAAAGCTGCTGCCTAAGGTGCACACAGGCCATACATAGCTTGACTAACGATAATGGCTACAGACCGAGAAACAGCGAGCGCCGCAACGTTGTTGTGGTGATCGGGTGAGTCGAGGAATGGAGTAAGTAATGAAATCGATAAAGCTCATTGTTGGTATGGCCGTCGCCAGCGGCATCGCGGCCGGCGCCGTCGGGCTGGGAGCCGGTACTGCCAGTGCCGATACCGGCATGGCTCCCGTCCCGGTGCGCTGGGGCAACCACGATCACGGTTGGAACGGCCCCGGTTGGGGCGGGCCGCCCCCGCCTCCGGCATGGGGCTGGAACCCGCCGGGCACCTGGAACGGCGGCTGGGAACCTGACGGCGGATTCTGCATCTTCGCCGCCTGCATCTAGCTCAGTCCGAATGCGGGCGCGGTGCCGGCAGCTCCAGCAGCAGCCGGGCACCGCCGAGTGGACTCTGCGTCAAAGACGCTGTGCCACCGTGCAGTTCGGCCTGCTGGGCGACCAATGCGAGACCAAGGCCAGAACCCGAATGTGACGCGGTGGAGCCGCGTGCGAAGCGGTCGAACACCGCGTCACGTTCGTGTTCCGGTACGCCGGTGCCATTGTCGTCGATGGCGATCTGCACCCCGTCGTGCGAGCTGACGGCGGACAGCTGCACCCGCGTCGCGCCACCGTGTTTGACGGCGTTGGCGATCGCGTTGTCGACGACCAGCCGCAGCCCGACAGGCAGCCCCAGCATCAACACCGTCGGAGATGGCACGAGGGCCACGTTGAGGTCGGGGTACACCCGCACCGCGTCGTGGGCGGCCCGGTCGAGCAGCTCCGTGATGTCGACGGGCACCAGATCGTCAGCCGTGGTCAGCTCGCCCTGGGCGAGCCGTTCCAGGGCCGTGAGCGTCGCCTCGATACGGCTCTGGGTACGCATGACGTCACCGATAACCTCGGCACGCTGCTCGGCCTCGAGGTCCAGCGTCGACAGCACCTCGAGGTTGGTACGCATCGCGGTCAGCGGCGTGCGCAACTCGTGCGATGCCACCGACGCGAAGTCACGGGCCGACTCCAGTGCGGCCTTGGTGCGTTGCTGCTCCTCGCCGATGCGGGCCAGCATGCCCTCGACGGCCTCGGCGATCTCCACGGCTTCCGAGACGCCGCGCACGTGCACCTCTTCGGGTTTCGACTGCGAATTGATCTGCCGCGCCTGCTGAGCGAGCTTTCGGAACGGGTTGATCATCACGAACCACATCGACCCACCGACCACGAACGTGCCGAGGATGACGCCGCTGCAGATGGCCAGAATGCGGATGTGCAGCGTGCGGATCTGTCGCTGGGCCTCCGCCAGCGGTGCGCCGAGGGCGATCGACGCCGAGCCAGTGGTGACGGTACGGACCCGGTATTCGACGCCATTGATCGTGGTGTTGGCATAGCCGGCCTCGAACTGCGGAAGCACGATCTCGGGAGGCATCGAGACCGTGGCGGCACCGATGCGAACGGTCTGCACCAGTGAGCCCTCGGACTGCGGCGTGCCGGTGGGGCTCTGTCTGGCGATGCTCAGCAAGGTGTTGACGTCGGGCAGGCTGCTCAGCGAGTCCAGCCGGCGGTCGAGCTGGCTGTACTGGTCGTTGGTGACACCGATCCACACCCAGGTCCCGATGATCAGCACCGTCGCGACCACCGACAACGCGGCCACAACGACGATGACACGCAACGACAGAGCCGGTATCGGTAATCGCAACTGCACCAGGTCATCATGCCCGATGCAGAAACGCGGACGGGGTGCGTGCCCGTGGCACACACCCCGTCCGTCGCAGAGCCGGTGTTACTTGGCGGCAGCCAGCGCCGCGTCGTAGTCGGGTTCCTGGGCGATCTCGGGCACCAGTTCGGTGTACGCGACGTTGCCGTCGGCGCCGATCACCACGATGGCGCGCGCGAGCAGGCCGGCCATCGGGCCGTCGGCGATCGTCACGCCGTAGTCCTCACCGAAGCTGTCGCGGAACGCCGACGCGGTGGAGACGTTCTCGATGTCCTCGGCGCCGCAGAAGCGCTTCTGGGCGAACGGCAGATCCTTGGACACGTTCACGACGGTGGCGCCGTCGGCGGCCACCCGCTGGTTGAAGGTCCGCACGCTGGTGGCACACACCGGCGTATCGACCGACGGAAAGATGTTGAGCACCACGGACTTACCGCTGAACTGCTCGTTGGTCACCGGACCCAGGTCAGCTCCGGTCAAAGCGAACGCAGGAGCCGGGGAGCCGACAGCGGGCAGGTCGCCGACGGTGTTGATGGGGTTTCCACGCAGGGTTATCTGTGCCATACCCGACAGTCTGTCAAGACTGCGTCACGTCCGCAGCGCTGGGGTGCTGCTGCGGCCACTACTGCCACTCGATGATGCGGCTCAGGTACGGGTCCATGCCGTTGGTGCGGACCTGGGTCACAGCCACCGCGGGCTCGGTGCCCTCGATCATCTGACCGTTGCCGACGAACAGCGCGACGCTCTGCGAGCCGGCCGGACCGTAGAACAGCAGGTCGCCCGGCAGCGCCTGATCCGCGGTGATCTTGCGACCGACCTTGTACTGCTCGCCTGACGACCGCGGCAGCTTGATGCCGACGCCGGCGAACGCGTACTGCACCAGACCGGAGGCATCGAAGCCCGGCGTGGTCGGCGCCGGCGTGATGGCGCCCGCCGTCGGCGACGGGCCGAACAGCCCCGACAGGCCCGGGATGATCGCGTTGGTCTGCGGGGCGGCCGCCGGCTGCGCGACAGCCGTCGGCTGCAGGCCGAGCTGAGGAGCCGGCTGCGCGACCGGGGCAGCGGCGGTCGTGACGCTGGCCGGCGGCAGGCTCGGGCCGTTGGCGTTGCCACCGCCGTAGACGAACGGCACCCCGCGCTGCGAGAGCGCACGCTGGATGACGAAGTCGATGGCCTGCCGGTGGGTGCCGCCGGTCCAGGTGCTGTCGGCGGACGCGCGGGGTGCCGACACCAGCGGGGCCGCCACCGCCATGGGCGCTGCCAGCAGTGCCGCGCTCGCCACTGTCACAATCATCCGTCGCATTTCGGCTACCTCTCGTCGTGCGCCACCGGGACGCACGACGCCGCATGATCTACGCAGGGGTCGCGTCCCCGGAGGTCCCTCTAGTCACAAATTTCACTAACGTCACTTTAACCCCACGCGCGCGCCTTATCCCACATAAATGCAGGTCAGCGCGCGATCTTTATCGAAACTGTGATCGAAAGGTGATCGAGTGTGACGACACCTCTTGTCATGTCGCAGGACATAGGTGACAGTTCTGCATCAGGACATCGGTGACAGTT
>NZ_JARVRX010000013.1 GCF_030209435.1 Mycolicibacterium sp. lyk4-40-TYG-92
GCGCGGCCGGTGGCGTGCTGCTGCGTCCGTTCGCTCGCCTGATCGCCAAGACGGGTGACTCGGTGACCACTTACGGCGAACCTTGGAACATGAACTAGGCCAGATCGCCAGCGCCTAGGGCTTATGCTTGGCGCCGACGACGCATTCGGGGCGGCGTCGACAGACCAGACCACCTGGTTCTGTCGACGCCGCCCTGCGTCTTTTGTCAGGACAATCAAGCCCAGAAAGTGGGAATCATGAAGGCATTCAGTCGGGTGCTGGTGGCAGCGGTCGCGGCGACCTCGTCGCTGTTTTTGGGCGCGGGTACGTCCCATGCGGGTCTCGACAACGAGCTGAGTCTGGTCGACGGCCAGGATCGGACGCTGACGGTGCAGCAGTGGGACACGTTCCTCAATGGTGTGTTCCCTCTTGACCGCAACCGGCTGACGCGTGAGTGGTTCCATTCGGGCCGGGCGAAGTACAACTGCGCCGGAAAGGGCTGCGACGAGTTCGCGGGCACCTTGGAGCTGGGTTACCAGATCGGTTTCCCGTGGTCGCTGGGTGTGGGTATCAACTTCAGCTACACCACGCCGAACATCCTGCTGGATGACGTCAACCCGACCACGTTCGTCGGTGGTGGCGGCGGCATCATCACGCCGAACCTGTTCCCGGGTGTGTCGATCTCGGCGGACCTGGGCAACGGTCCGGGTATCCAGGAAGTGGCGACGTTCTCGGTGGACGTGTCGGGCCCGGCGGGCTCGGTCGCGGTCTCGAACGCGCACGGCACCGTGACCGGCGCGGCCGGTGGCGTGCTGCTGCGTCCGTTCGCTCGCCTGATCGCCAAGACGGGTGACTCGGTGACTACCTACGGCGAACCCTGGAATATGAACTAGGCCTGAAAAGGGTATGAGTAGGAGCGCACAGCCCTTCTGCTGAGCGCCAACGACGTACTTTGGGGCGGCGTTGACAGACCGAAATGGTCCGTCAACGCCGCCCCGTCGTTTTGCCGGGCATTGACAGTGAAGAGCAAGCCCGGGAGTGGAGAAATTGACGGCGTTCGGTCGCGTGTTGATGGCAGTGTTGGTCGTGGTCTCGGCCTTGTTCCTGGCAACGGGTACGTCGCACGCCGGGGTGGACAATGAGCTGAGCCTGGTCGACGGCCAGGACCGGACGTTGACGGTGCAGCAGTGCGACACGTTCCTCAATGGCGTGTTCCCCCTCGACCGCAACCGGCTGACGCGGGAGTGGTTCCATTCGGGCCGGGCCAAGTACAACTGCAACGGTCCGGGGTGCGACGAGTTCGTCGGCGCGTTGGAGCTGGGTTACCAGATCGGTTTCCCGTGGTCGCTGGGCGTGGGTATAAATTTCAGTTACCAGACGCCGAACATCTTGCTGGACAACGTAACTCCGGCGACGCTGACGGGCCAGGGGTGGGGCGGCATCATCACGCCGAACCTGTTTCCGGGCGTGACGATCTCCGCAGATCTGGGCAACGGCCCGGGCATCCAGGAAGTCACGACGTTCTCTGTGAATGTGTCGGGCCCGGCGGGTGCGGTCGCGGTCTCGAATGCCCACGGCACCGTGACCGGCGCGGCCGGCGGCGTGCTGCTGCGGCCCTTCGCGCGGTTGGTCTCCGAGACGGGCGATTCGGTGACCACTTACGGCGAACCGTGGAACATGAACTGATCCAAGCGGTTCCAACCGCCCTACGACGAAGCACCCGGCCAACTTGACCGGGTGTTTCGTCGTGTCGGCTACTGCGTGCTATCGGTTGCCTTCGTGGCAGCCGTATCGGTTGCCTTGTTGTCGAGCAGGTCGCGGATCTGCTTCAGCAACTCCACTTCCTCCTTGATCGCGTCTTCCTTGGCGGCCCGGAACTTGCTGTACGGCAGCACGACGACGAAGTAGATGACGGCGGCGACCAGGACAAAGTTGATCGTCGCGCTCAGGACGGCATTCCAGTCCATGTAGTTGTCGCCGAGTAGGTGGACGCGCAGGATCCCGTACGAGTGATCGCCACCGGCCCCGATGCTGGAGATCAGCGGCTGGATGACCTGGTCGGTGAATGCCTTCACCAGCGTGGTGAACGCGGCGCCGATGACGACGGCGACCGCCAGATCGACGATGTTCCCCTGGGCGAGGAACGCTTTGAAGCCCTTCAGCATGACTGCCCTCCCTGTGATGCATCCTGTACCCACGAACGGTAAGACTGACCTGGGCTTTGCGCAGCAGTCGGCGGCATCCCGATCGCAACAGATGCGATCCGGTGACGAAATCGAAATTGGCCGCGGGGCAAATATCCGTCAGTGCAGGGTGACGGTGATGGCCCGGTGCAGAGCCGCCCCGGCGACGGCGTTGGCGCTGTGCCGCGGCAGGGCGACGAGTACGACGCGTTCGTCGGCGCTCGTCGGTGACTTGCGGCGTTCGGACACCAGCACCACCCGGGCGTCGCTGGCGATCACCTCGGCCGGGGACTGATCGGCCGCCGCGCCGGTGTTCTCCGGCCCGGCGAGGACGTCGACCACGTCGCCGGCGCGCAGTAGGTCCGGGAGCGCGGCGTCGGCCAGATGCAGGGGCACCATGCGGGCGTCGGGCCCGGCGGCGGCCACCGTGAGCCGGGATCCGAGTAGCCGCACGTCGGTGATGACCTCGCCGCGGCGCGCCGGGGCGGCCAGAGTCGAGCCGACCGCGGCGCTCGATTCACGCAATGCGCCGTCGGGAACGCTTGGCGCGGAACGCGATTCGACGAGGACGTCGTCGGCCGTCAAGGCCGCGCCGGGGGACAGGTCGTGCTTGGCGACGACGACGGCGACCTGTCCGTCCCGAGGGTCGGGCCGAAATTCGATGACGGCGGCGAGGACCACCAACAATCCTGCGGCCACGCGGCGTGCGGCCGTGGTTCTGGCCCAATCGGGCCGCAGCTTCTGTATCAGCCGGCCGAGCAACGGCGCGTCGAGCGAATCCCCCATGCCCGTAACGGTAGGGATTCTGCGCCGGAAGCACAGGCCGGAAGGTTTCCGGCCTGTGGATAACTCAGCTGGACGCGGCGGCGGCCGGCGCGGCCGACTTCGTGCTGCTGCTGCTCGACGAGGACGAGGAGGACGAGTCCGACGAACCGGAGCTCGACTCGCTCTTGGCCGGCGCGGCTGCGGTGCTGGAGCTCTTCGAATCGCGGCTGTCGGTGCGGTAGAAGCCGCTGCCCTTGAAGACCACGCCGACGGAACCGAACAGCTTGCGCAGCCGGCCATGGCACTTCGGGCATTCGGTCAGCGCGTCATCGCTGAATGCCTGCACCGCGTCGAACCGGTTGTCGCACTCGGTACACGCGTAGGAATATGTCGGCACGTAAACCTCCGAGGTCGTCAAACTTGTTAGCACTCTACCGGCTTAAGTGCCAAAACAGCTATTCGGTACCGGGCATTCCCCGGCCGACTCGCGCAGTGGCCTGGTGCCAGGGTCAATCGCGTCCGGGACGACGGCGGCACACATAGCATTGTGTGCATGACTCGCATCATCGCCAAGGGTGGCTGTGACAACCCGGACTGCACCTGTGAAAACTGCAACTGTGGATCGGGCTGTACCTGCGGCAAGGACTGATTTTCTCCCGCAGCTTTAAATTCCCAGCGTGACGAGGCCCGTCCGCGGGGTCAGGGCATGCGTCATCGCGATGTCGTGCGGCTCGGCGGGGATTGCCGGCAGCAGGTCGTCGTCGTACACCACCGCCACGCGCAGTGCGTCCGGCGCGGCCAACGACAGGGACCGGTCGTAGAAGCCGGCGCCGCGGCCGAGGCGGACGCCCGCACGGTCGACGCCGAGCGCAGGGACCAGGATCACACCGGCCTGCCGGATGGCGTCGGGCGGCAGATGCGGCGTGGCCGGTTCGAGCAGCCCGAATGACGCTTCCGTGAGGTGCCCGGAGCGATACCAGCCCCAGCTCAGCGGGGTATCGACGTGGGTCACCGGCAACAACACGCGGGCGCCGGCGTCGACCAGTGCGTCGAGCATCGCCGGGGAACCCGGTTCGGTGCCGATCGGCACATATGCGCACACCACGACGCCAGGGCGCACCAATTCGGGCGCCCGGCGCGCGAGGGCTTCGGCGTCCGCCAGCCTCTGCTCCGGTGTCAGGGCACGACGCCGGCGCAGGATGGCGCCGCGCAGCTCACGCTTTCCGATCTCGGGCCTCACGATGACCACCGTGTCATATTTGCTCGCGTGGTGTTGTACACCTGTCCAGGTAATAGTCACTTCGGCGTTGCCGCTGACCGCGAAAAGGCGAACCTTGGTAGGGCAGATCGTGGCAATGCCGTTATCGTGTGAACAATGACGACACAGACTTCAGTGCCGATGCCGCGTACCGCGGTGGTCCCGGCGGCTGGTCTGGGCACGCGTTTCCTGCCTGCCACCAAGACCGTGCCCAAGGAGTTGCTGCCGGTCGTCGACACCCCCGGCATCGAGCTCGTTGCTGCAGAAGCCGCCGACGCCGGCGGCGAGCGACTGGTCATCGTGACCTCGGAGGGCAAGGACGGCGTCGTTGCGCATTTCGTCGAGGACCTCATCCTCGAAGGAACGCTCGAGGCGCGCGGCAAGCACGTGATGCTCGAGAAGGTCCGGCGCGCGCCCGCCTTGATCAAGGTGGAGTCGGTCGTGCAGGCCGAGCCGCTGGGCCTGGGCCACGCTGTCAGTTGCGTCGAGCCGGTGCTGCTGCCCGACGAGGACGCCATCGCGGTCCTGCTGCCCGACGACCTGGTGCTGCCGACCGGCGTGCTGGTAACCATGGCGAAGGTCCGCGCCAAGCGCGGTGGCTCCGTGTTGTGTGCCATCGAGGTGCCCGAGGACGAGATCAGTGCTTACGGCGTGTTCGACGTCGAGACGGTGCCCGACGCGGCCAACCCGAATGTGCTGCGCGTCAAGGGCATGGTGGAGAAGCCGAAGCGCGAGGACGCCCCGTCGCCGTTCGCCGCGGCCGGCCGGTACATCTTGGACCGCGCGATCTTCGACGCGTTGCGGCGCGTGCAGAAGGGTGTCGGCGGCGAGATCCAGTTGACCGATGCCATCGCGCTCCTCATCGACGACGGCCACCCCGTGCATGTGGTGGTGCATCGCGGGTCCCGACACGACCTGGGAAATCCCGGCGGCTACCTTAAAGCTGCGGTTGACTTTGCGTTGGAACGCGACGACTACGGCCCGGAATTGCGGCGGTGGTTGGTCGAGCGATTGGGTCTTGCCGAGCGCTGAGCGCCTGACACCGGCGGTACGGTTGGCCCGCACGTGCGCGAGCATGTGGTCAGCCACGGTGTAACAGGTATCCAGAAAGGCGAGCTGTGCGTTCGGTTGAGGACCAGCAGGCCCGGGTTGCGGCCGCGGCGGTGGCGCCGCGGCCGGTGCGGGTGGCGATAGCCGAAGCGCAGGGCCTGATGTGCGCCGAAGAAGTGGTCACCGAACGCCCGCTGCCCGGGTTCGATCAAGCCGCCATCGATGGCTATGCCGTGCGCAGCGTCGACGTGATGGGCGCGGATTCCGGCGGCGACGCCGATGTCACCCTGCCCGTGGTCTCGACCGTCGCCGCCGGTGAACGCACTCCCACCCGCCTGCAGCCGCGTCAGGCCGCGCGGGTGCAGACCGGTGCGCCGATACCCACCCTTGCCGACGCGGTGCTGCCGCTGCGCTGGACCGACGGCGGCGAATCGCGCGTGCGGGTCCTGCGCGGTGTGCGGTCCGGCGCCTACGTCCGTCGTACCGGGGACGACGTGCAGCCCGGCGACGTCGCGGTGCGTGCCGGCACCATCATCGGGCCGGCCCAGGTCGGACTGCTGGCGGCGGTGGGCCGCGAACGCGTGCTGGTCCACCCGCGGCCCCGGCTGACGATCATCTCCGTCGGCGGCGAGCTGGTCGACATCTCCCGTACCCCCGGCAACGGCCAGGTCTATGACGTCAACTCCTACGCGCTGGCGGCGGCCGGACGCGATGCCGGCGCCGAGGTGAACCGCGTCGGCATCGTGGATGCCGACCCTAAGGCCCTGCGCGATGTGGTGGAGGGCCAGCTGAGCCGGTCGGAAGTCGTGGTGATCGCGGGCGCTGTCGGTGGCGCGGCCGCCGAGGGCGTGCGCGCGGTGCTCGCCGAGTTGGGGGAGATGGAGGTCGCCCGGATCGCGATGCACCCCGGATCGGTGCAGGGTTTCGGCACGCTCGGGCGCGATGGCGTCCCGGTCTTCCTGCTGCCGGCGAACCCGGTGAGTGCACTGGTGGTGTTCGAGGTGATGGTCCGTCCGTTGATCCGGATGTCGCTGGGCAAGCGGCAGCCGATGCGGCGCGTGGTGCCGGCCCGGACGTTGTCGCCCATCTCATCGGTGGTGGGGCGCAAGGGATTTCTGCGTGGTCAGTTGATGCGTGATCAGGACACCGGCGAATATCTGGTGCAGGCGCTGGGCGGCGCGCCCGGCGCGTCGCATCTGCTGGCCACCCTCGCCGAGGCGAACTGCCTGGTGATCGTGCCCACCGAGGCCGAGCAGATTCGCACGGGCGAATCGGTCGAGGTGGCCTTTCTTGCACAGCGCGGCTGATTCGTGAACCTGCTGCGTTCGAGTGCGATGCATCCTGGCTGGCCGCTGTCGGTCGGCCCCATCCGGGTGCGGGCCGGGGTCGTGCGATTGCGGCCGGTGCGGTTGCGTGACGGTCCGGTGTGGAGCCGGATGCGGCTGACGGACCGCGCTCACCTGGAACCTTGGGAGCCCGTCGGTGAGGTGGATTGGACTGCGCGCCATGCTGTTTCGTCTTGGCCGGCGCTGTGCTCGGGCTTGCGGGCAGAGGCGCGGCGTGGGCGCATGCTGCCGTATGTCATCGAGTTGGACGGTGAGTTCTGCGGTCAGCTGACCATCGGCAACGTGACACACGGAGCGCTGCGGTCGGCGTGGATCGGCTATTGGGTGGCGCGTCAGTTCATCGGTGGTGGGATCGCGACGGGCGCGCTGGCGCTGGGTGTCGACCACGCCTTCGGTCCGGTGGGGCTGCACCGGATCGAGGCGACCGTCCGTCCCGAAAATGGTCCGAGCCGGTCGGTGCTGGCGCGGGTGGGGTTCCGCGAGGAGGGGCTGCTGCAGCGGTATCTGGAAGTCGACGGGGCGTGGCGGGACCATCTGCTGGTCGCTCTGACAGTGGAGGAGATGACGCAATCGGCGTCATCGGCGCTGGTCAGGGACGGCCGAGCGACCTGGGTCTGAGTGATTTGGGCACGATTTCTCGCGGCGGCCGCGGCAAATCGTGCACAAATCGCAAATAGGACTGTGTTGCAGATGTGACATCTGAGACTGATGTGCTTGTAAGTAGCGAATTACAGGTGTGTAATTGACCCTGGCGCGTCGGCTTCGGATGCGCTGGTCACGGACCTAATCTGATGGGGAAAGGAGCCGGCGACATGCCAAGCATCCCCCAATCCCTACTGTGGATATCCCTCGTTGTGTTGTGGTTGTTCGTGTTGGTGCCGATGTTGATCAGCAAGCGCGAGAACGTCCGCCGGACGAGCGATGTCGCATTGGCGACCCGCGTGCTCAACACGAACGGCAACAGCCGGCTGCGACGCCGCAGTGGACCCGCTGCGGGGCACTACAGCGACCCGCACTGGAAGCAGGACGACGATCTCAGCGCGTTCGAAGAGGACTTCGCGCGCAGCGATGCCACCACCGACTCGATCCCGGTCGCCGATCCGGAGGCTGATGCACCGCGTGCGGTGGTGCTCGCCGATGAGGTCGTCGTCGAGGAATCGGAGTACCTCGACGTCGAGGTCGTCGAGATGGACTCCGGTGCGTTGCCGATCGGCGCCTCCGGACGCATGAAAGCCGTTCCTGAGCCCGAAACCCAGCAACAGCCAACGCTTTTCGATGAGGTCGCGACGCCTACCATGGCGATCCGGACCGTCTCCGAAGCCGACTTCGACCCCGAGGAACCGCTCACGGACGAAATGGCGGCAGCAGAGCCCGAGGCAGCGCCTGAGCCGACCACCGACGTGCACGAGGCCGTCGCGGCTGACGAGGAACGGGCCGGGGAAGCGCCCGAGCCTGAGGCCGAAGCCGAGGACGGCACCGAACACGACTACGAGTACGTCGACGACACCTCGGGCGTCGAGGCGGCATCGGAGGCCGAGCCGAAGCTGGCCGATTCGATGTCCAAGGCGCGCCGTGTCCGGTACGAGTCGAAGGCCGCCGTCGCGGCCGCCGAACGCAAGTACCGCTTCCGTAGCCGCATGCTCTCGGGCATGGCCGTGGCCATCCTGGTCACGGGCGTCGTGGCCTTCACGCTGGCGTCGAGCATGTGGTGGTGGTTCTGCGGCATGGTCAGCGCGGCTTCCGTGCTGTACCTGGCGTACCTGCGCCGTCAGACGCGTATCGAGGAGCAACTGCGGCGCCGTCGCGCCCAGCGGATGATGCGGTCCCGGCACGGCGTGGAGAACACGCAGGACGAGGAGTTCGACGTCGTCCCCTCTCGCTTGCGGCGTCCGGGCGCCGCAGTGCTGGACATCGATGACGAGGATCCGATCTTCGAACACCTGGAATACACCCGGATGGCCAGGGACTACGACCTGCCCCGAGCGGCTGGGCAGTAGCTGGTTTTCATGTGACGGACCGGTGCTGGTAGCCTTTGCTTCCGGTACAAGGGGCTATAGCGCAGTTGGTAGCGCGTCTCGTTCGCATCGAGAAGGTCAGGGGTTCGATTCCCCTTAGCTCCACAGAGATTGAACTGATCTGCTTCTGTCGGATCAGCGAGCGCTCTCGTCGGGGCTGATGCGGCAGTCGGGGATCTCAAGGCAACCTGCGTGGTCGACGATCAAGCCGGCGCCGTCGAGTCTGCGCTGAATCCGTGGAAGTCTCACGCGTGAGCTGGTGCGGGTGCGCGAAATCCGTTCTCTCACGGCGAGACAAATTTGTAGCGATGTCTCAATGGAATGCGCAGCTCCCCGGGGTGCGGGGGCTGGGCGTGCACGCCCGTTCCGTTCGGCGCCTTTCAGCTTCGCTGCGCGGCATTGACCACCCGACCCGTGGTGCCGACCCTGAGAACCATGTTCTCGGGAAAGGTGCGCTGAATCGTGAACTTTCGGCAACGGGCCGTCGGCGGCGCCACGACGATGTTCTCGCCGCTCATCGCGGCCGGACGATTGAACGTGGCCGCGGCAATCGACACCCGTAGACGCGGATATGACGGGTGGACGGGTGCGATCAACACCGCCTACGACCCGTTGGACCCGGTCGTCGCCGCACAACCCCATGCGGCCTACGACGCCTTACACCGAAGCGGGCGTGTGCACTACAACCCGCGCCGGGCGACCTGGATCCTGCACAAGCTCGATGACGTCCGGGCGGCCCTGCGCGACACCGACCGAGTGACGAGCAGTCATGGCGTAACCCGGGTACGGATGGTCGCCGATCTCGTTGTGGTCACGGATGGCGAGCAGCACAGCCGTCTCAGAAAACAGGTTCAGCCGGCGTTCACCAAAGGCGCTCTGGACAGTTGGCGGGCCATCATCGACAAGCTTGCCGCCGACCTCGTCGACGATATGATCAATGCCGGGCCCTGTGATGCCGTCCAGCGGCTGACGATGCCCATGCCGCTCCGGGTGATCGCCGCCATTCTCGGTGTGCCCGAAAGCGATATCGCCGACTTCCGCCGGTGGTCGGACGAAGCCACCCAGATCATCAACTTCACCCCCACGATGAAAGGCGTCTCGGACACGACGCGATCGTTGCGCGCCGCATTCGCGCTACGTCGCTATTTCATGCGCCAACTCGCAGACGGGCACCTCAAGGATTCGGATACCGTCCTCGGTCGCCTGCTGGCGCACAATACCGACGGTGCGTTGACCGACAGCCAGCTGTTCTACATCGCGGTACTGCTGCTGATCGCCGGTAACGAGACCACGACCAACCTCCTCGGCGGAATGCTGCACACCTACGCCCACCACCCAGAGCAATTCGAGATGATCCGCGCCGACCCCGGCCTCATCCCGCAGGCCATCGAAGAACACGTCCGCTACACCAGCCCTATTCAGAATCTCTACCGCTACACCCGGGCTGACTATCAGGTCGGCGATGTCACCATCCCTTCGGGCTCGCGCGTGCTGCTGTCCTTCGGTGCAGCCAACCGCGACCCTCTCGCCTTCGACGAGCCCAACGACTTCCGCGCGGACCGAAACCCCCGCTCCCACGTCGGCTTTGGCTACGGCCCGCACCTATGCCTCGGAGCCCCGCTCGCCCGCATGGAGGCGCAGGCCGTCCTTCGTGAACTCGTCGACCGCGTGTCCGGAGTCTCGCTGGCCGGCCCCACGACCTGGTCGACCAACAGCTCACTGCGCGGTCCCACCCGCCTACCCGTCGTTCTTCACCCGAAGCGCGCTTCATGACCGGCGGGCGCACGCGATCGGAACGATGGGCACTGCTCGCGGGTTCGGCGCTCACCCTGTCCGGCATCGCGCACCTCGCGTGTCCCCGGGCATTCGAATCGGTCAACCGGATGGCTTTCGCCGACCACATCCGACGGCACGTACTGATCAACGGCAGCATCGAAACCGGCCTGGGGCTCTTGCTGCTGAACATCCGAACCCGCCGGGCCGCGGCGCGCGCCACAGTGCTCTATCTGACCTATTTCAACGCCAGCCTGCTGTACCGGCAGAAGTTCGATTCGCCTTAGCCGCAGGAGATTTGGGTTGTTCATGGTGTCGGAGACTCGCCGAGACCCAGCGTCAGCGAGGGTCCGGCGAAGCGCTCCACCAATTCGTATTCGGTTTGTTTGTCCTTGAGGGGCCAGTACCACAGCGCGAACGTGATGCGGATCAGCCATTGCGCGGCCAGCGGGTCATGACGTCCGAGCATCTCTTCGGCCAGTGTGGCGACAAGCGGTGATGCGGTGACAGCCCCGGTGTCGTGATCGGGCCGGATATCTCCCATGATCAGCTTTCCCAGCGGTTCGGCGCGCATGCATTCCAATGCGACGACGACGGCCGTGACGATGCGCTCCGTACCCTCTTTGCCCCTGATGGCGTGCCGGATGGTCGCGATGATCCGATCGGCGAAAAGCGATATGAGGCGCTCGAGGATGACCGCCTTGCCGCCGGCCCGACGGTAGATGGTCGCGGGAGAACAGTGCAGCTTTGCGGCCAGTGCTTCGATCGTGAACGCTTCGAATCCATTGCGCGAGACGAGTTCCGAGGCGGCCGAGAGAATGCGGTCCAGCGCCTCGGCGTTGCGGTCAGCTCCGAGTACCCAGTCCTGTCGTGGCATACCCGCGAGTCTGCATGAGTGCGGATCGAAAGGACATCGGTTCCGGCGCGATGCGACGAGTTTCGTCTTGCACAACCCTGCTCGCCGCGGACGCGCTGGTCGAAGCGGTTTCGGCGTAACGGTGACGGTTGCCGGCCGGTGGGCAGGTGTCAGGTTCTCGCGTGTGCTCGGAGTACGGCCAACCTTTCGCGATACTCCGTTTCGGTGATGTCGCCGTTCGCATATCGAACGGCGAGTATCTGTTGAGCGTCGGGTTCGGCAGGGCCGGAGTAACCGCTTCTTTGGTCGCCACCGGCGACGCGGATGAGCGCGACCATGCCGCCGAGCACCAGCGCCCAGAACAGGAACATGCCGATGGCCATCCCGGCGTAACCCCATCCGCCCATGTCGTGGCCGTACCAGAACATCATGATGCGCCGCTCCTTCCGTTCTGCGGACCATCGTCGCGCAGAGACGGAGCATCTCGCTGGGGCCAAAGGGACAGTGGTGATGGGACTTTCGGCACCCACAGCCGGCCTGACACCGGTCAGGCCATCGTCAGGGCCAGGACTACGCCGAAAACCACGGCGGGCGCCGTCATTCCGGCGAGAAACCGGAGCCCGAACCTACGACCGCCGGCGGTGAACGCCAGCACGGTCTTCACGATCAGGTTGGAGCAGAGTGCGGCCGCTATTGCGAGAAGCGCGGTGTCGGCGGTGATATCGCCCTTGGCGGCCAGGCTCGCGGCGGCGACCGCGCCGGCGTGCGCATCGGCCAGACCCGCGGCGAACGCGGCGAGCACGGTGCCTCCGGCGCCGAACACATCGGCACCCCACCGCCCGACAAGCAGGGCAAGGGTGAGCACCGCGGCCAGGATCAACGCCGGCCGGAGCGCGAAGGGACGGCTCGCGGGTGCCGCGGCGGTGTCCTGTTCTGGGGTCGGATTGTTCTCGGTGTGCCGCCCGGCTCCGCGGTAGACGACGGCGGCAATCGCGACCAGCACGAGGGCGCCGGCAGCGACCGGTGGCCACAGCCGCTGGAGCACTTGGGTGTCGACCACTCCTATCACGATGAGCAGCTGCACGAAGGTGGCCAGGCTGGCCAGCAGAGCGCTGGCCAGGGGCGCGCGGACGCTCGGTGCCGTGCGGCTGAGCCGGGCCATGGACGCCGTTGTCGCGGTCGCCGAGACGAACCCGCCGGCGATACCGGTGATCAGCAGGCCACGCTCGGGGCCGAGCGCTCGAACGCCGATGTAGCCCACCCAGCCGATGCCGGTGAGCAGCACCACGAGGAGCCAGACCTTTTCCGGATTCAGGATGCCGTACGGGCCGAGCCCGCGGTCCGGCAGCAGCGGCAGGACCACGAATGCGACGACGAGAAACTTGATCGCGTCTTCCAGTTCGACCTCGGTCATGATGTCGCGGGCGAATCGGTGGATGCGGTTCTTCGAGACGAGCAGGCCGGCGACAACGACCGCGAGGGCCACAGCAAGCGCCGGCCGGGAATAGGCAAGGGCGCCAAGGAGATAGGCGACGAGTGCGGCTGTGGCCGTGGTCGTTCCCGAGTCTTCCTCGCTGGTTCGGAAGTAGGCGAGTGCGATCAGCGCGCCGACGCCGAGAAATACCGCGACGACGACCCATTGGCCGAAATCCGCGGCGACCGCGCCGGCCAGCGAGAGTAGCGCGAACGAGCGTGACCCGGCGGGGAGCCTGCGGGTGTGACTGTGTTCGCGCTCCAGACCGAGCAGCAGTCCGACGGCGAGGGCTACCAAGAAGGGCTCGATCTGCTGCCAGCTCACGACGGTGCCCGGCTAACGCGCCGACGGGAACTGCGGAGTGCGCTTTTCGCGCAGCGCCGTATAGCCCTCGACCACGTCGGGTCCGAGGAACGTCAACATCTCGTAGGCCGCGGACTGGTCGAAGATGGGGCCGGCGCTGCGGAGCCAGTTGTTGAGCGCGCGCTTGGTGAGCCGGATCGCCTGTTGCGCACCGGTCGCCAGGTTGTCGGCGATCCGGAGCGCTTCGTCCAGAACCTCTTCGCGCGGAAGGGCTTTGGCGACCATCCCGATGCGCTCGGCCTCGACACCGTCGATCATCTCGCCCGTCATGAGGTAGTACTTCGCCTTCGCGGTCCCGGCCAGCAACGGCCAGATGATCGCGGCGTGATCGCCCGCGGCGACACCGAGCTTGACGTGGCCGTCGCCGATCCGGGCGTCCTCGGCGATGATCGCGACATCGGCCAGCAGCGCGGCCACGGCGCCCGCGCCGACCGCGACGCCGTTGATCGCCGACACGATCGGTTTGTCGCAGTTGATCATGTTGTAGACCAGGTCGCTCATCTCACCGAGCATGTGCGAGACGCGGTCGTAATCACCAGCCATGCGTTCGACCATGCCCAGGTCCCCGCCGGCGCTGAATGCCTTTCCCGCGCCGGTGATCACGGCCACCCGGGTTTCCGGATCGGCCGCGACGTCCTTCCAGATGTTGGCCAGCTCGGTGTGCATGCCTTCGTCGGCGGCGTTGTACTTCTCGGGCCGGTCCAGGGTGATCAGCAGGACGCCGTTGTCGCGGCGCGTCAGAGTCAGCTGTCGGTAGTCGTTGAACGCCATGCCGCGAGCCTACGATGGCCGGCGGGCCGCCCGGTTCAGATCGCTCGGCTGACGGGCACGGGCGGCTGGGCGGCACGGGACCAGGCCAGCGGATTCAGGTTCCGGTATGGATCGTCGGCCCTGATCTCCTGCAAGTCGGTCAGGATCTGTTCCAGCGCTTGCTGAGTCGTGGTCTTGACGGTCTCGACCCACCGGGTGTGGTCGGTCGTGCCGGCCGGTGCCGTCGTGCTGATCGGTTCGCCGAACTCCAGGTACATGCGCTGCGGGCGGGGGATCAGTGTCGGCCCGATGCCACGCACCAGCGGCATCGCCATGTCAGACCGTCCGCCCAGCCGTTCGCCGATGGACTGGCTCAGCCGGCCCAGCGTGCTGTCGCGTTCGAAGAGGGGCTCGTAGACGTCGTCGCTGCCGACCAGACCGACCGGCACGATCGGGTAGCCGCTCTCGATGGCGACTCGGGCGAAGCCGCTTCGCCCGTCCCATTTCAGCTGGTATTCCTCGCCCTTGAACTTGGGCATCTCGCGTCCACCGCCGGGGAAGACCAGCACGGTCTCGTTGTGTCGCATCAGCTCTCGCGCGGTGTCGGGGTGGCCGACCACACCGCCGAACGCTGCGACCAGATCGCCGCCGAAGCCCGTCATCTGCCCCAGCGCCCGCTCCGCCAGTGGGCGAACCCGCACACCGAGCTCGCGCCGGGTGTAGTACGGCATCAGCAGTACCTCGGCGAAACCGAACGCGGTGTGATTGCCGACCAACAGGAAACGGCCGTCGCGCGGTAGCCGGTCCAGCCCGGTGACGTACGGCCGGTACAGGTCGAGCAACGGGTCGATCGCGTCGCCTGTGGCACCCAACGCGTTTCGCAGCGCGCGCACGCGTGGGGGCTGGTTCATGATCGCGGCGATCTCGTCGTCCGTGACGGTCGGCCGGCCCTGCGGCGGTCCGAATCCCATCGTGGCTCCCGTCGGTGTCGTGGTGTTGGCACCAACGTACCGAGAGTTTTACTAGATCAGCTAATAAAATCCTGTGAACTTCGCAGGGCGGCACGCTCCTTCGGCGTCGTCGCGCCCCAGATGCCATAGGGCTCATCGGCTTCCAGGGCATGGCCGAGGCAGTCGCCGAGTACAGGGCAGTGCCGACAGATTTGTTTGGCGTGCTCTTCGTGCGCGACCCGACGGGCGCCACGATCGTCGTCGCCGGCGTAGAACACCTCGGCCGGCAGTCCGCGGCAGCGGGCATGCAACTGCCAGTCCCAGGCCGCGGTGGTGGCCGCGCCCCGGGTGTGGGACCCGGGGCGCGGCCGGTGCCGAGTGGTGCGGGACAGGCCGGAAGGGGAGGTGAATGTGTCGCCGCGGCAAGGGGATACCCGCGCCAAGATCATCGGCGGTACTTGCGGTTGAACTTCTCGACGCGGCCCGCGGTGTCCAGGATCTGCCGCTTGCCGGTCCATACCGGATGGGAGTCCGACGTGACGTCGACGACGATGAGGGGGTAGGTGTGAACCCCGTCGGCGGTCTGCCACTCGATGGTCCGGGAGCTCGTGGCGGTGGAGCGCGTCAGGAACGTGCGTCCGGTGGTGGCGTCCTGGAAGACGACGTGGTGGTAGTCGGGGTGAATGCCGGCCTTCATGGGAACCTCCGTCGACCAAGTGAAAATCGTTTTCATTAAGACGTGGCCGACGATACCCGACACCCGGGGGCTTGTCGAAAACAGTTTTCAATAGGCGCCGTCGCAACGGCACCACACGGCATGCCGTCCGCCGGTAACGTTTCCTGCGTGCCGGAAGCGACGACGGATGAACTGGCTTCGTTGGGGTTCTTCGCGAGCTGCCGTCGGGAGGACCTCGACCGGCTGGCACCGCTGTTGCGTCCGCTGACCGCCGAACCGGGCAAGGTGCTGATGACGCAGGGCGAAGTCGCGTCGTCGTTCATCCTGATCAGCGCCGGCAGCGTCCGGGTGACGCACGCCGCATCCGACGGTGAACTCGTCGTCCACAACATCGGCCCGGGCTTGATCGTCGGGGAGATCGCGCTGTTGCGCGGCGGCACCCGCAACGCCACCGTGGTGGTCACCGAACCGCTGGCCGGGTGGATCGGCGGGCATGACGCGCTGACCGCCATGCTCGACGTGCCCTGTATGGCCGAGCGGTTGGTGCGCACGGCGCGGCAGCGGCTCGCGGAGTTCATCACCCCACTTCCGGTGAAACTGAGCGACGGCAGTCAGATGTATCTGCGCCCCGTGCTGCCGGGCGACAATCCGCGGGTGCGCCAGGGGCCCGTCCATTTTTCGACCGAGACCATCTACCGCCGGTTCCAGACGGCCTACCAGCCCAGCCCGGCACTGATGGCCTACCTGTTCGAGGTCGACTATGTGGACCACTTCGTCTGGGTGCTGACCGACGGTGTGGACGGACCGGACGGGCCGATGGTCGCCGACGCGAGATTCGTTCGGCTGCACGAGAATCCGACCGTCGCCGAGGTGGCCTTCATGGTCGGTGACGACTACCAGGGCCGGGGGATCGGGACCTTCCTGATGGATGCGCTGGTGCCCGCCGCCCGGGGCTCGGGCATCGAGCGGTTCGCGGCGCGGGTGCTGTCCGACAACTTTCCGATGCGCAAGATCCTCGAGCATTACGGTGCCACCTGGGAGCGCGACGACCGCAACATGATCGTCACCGAGTTCGATGTCCCGAAACCGGACCAATTGTCGTTGTCGCACAAGCAGTATCGCGAGATCTACACGCTGGCGCAGCAAGTGATCAAGGCGGTCGGCTGATGACGGAATCGCTGTACTCCCGGCGCCCGCTGCTGAACAAGGACACCGCGGTGTGCATCTCGCTGGCTGCCCGGCCCAGCAACATCGGTACGCGCTTCCACAACTATCTCTACAACGAGCTGGGCCTCGACTTCGTCTACAAGGCCTTCACCACGACCGACATCGTCGCGGCTATCGGCGGCGTGCGGGCCCTGGGCATCCGCGGCTGTTCGGTGTCCATGCCGTTCAAAGAAGACGTCATCGCGCTGGTCGACGAGCTGGAAGAGTCGGCGCGGGTGATCAATTCGGTGAACACGATCGTCAACGACGCGGGCCGGCTGACGGCCTGCAACACCGACTACCTGGCCATCGCCCGGCTCATCGACGAGCACGGCCTGGACCCGGCGGCATCGCTGCTCATCCACGGTAGCGGTGGCATGGCCAGCGCGGTGGCGGCGGCCTTCCGGGACAAGGGATTCGAGGCGGGCACCATCGTGGCCCGTAATCCGGAGACGGGCGGCCGGCTCGCCGACCGGCTGGGCTACCGCTATACGGCGGACGCGTCAGGCGGCGCGGACATCGTCGTCAACGTCACTCCGATCGGGATGGCTGGTGGCGCCGAAGCCGACGACCTGTCCTTCGCGCCGGAGGTTATTACCAAGGCGTACACCGTGTTCGACGTGGTCGCGCTGCCGTCGGAGACCCCGCTCGTGCGGGCGGCGCGCGGGGCCGGGGTCGCGGTGATCACCGGCGCCGAGGTCATCGCCCTGCAGGCCGCCGAACAGTTCGAGCGGTACACCGGGGTGCGGCCGACCGCCGAGCAGGTGGCCGCGGCATCGGCGTTCTCCCGCGCCTGACTTCAGGCACGTCAGGGCACGGTGATCTTCATCGACTTGTCGATCGACGACGTCGCATCCATCAGCGGCCCGATGGTCTCCTTGGTGCCGCTGGCGTTGATCTGCAGCACGATCACGCCGTCCTTCGTCGGGATCGCCGCCGTCTTCTGTGCCATCAGCCGCTCCTTGCCGTCCTGGGTGTACATGCCACCCACCTGACATGCCTTGAACCCGGCGAGCGTGGCTTCGCAGTTGGTGCCGGCGTCCTGCCAGTTGTGCAGGTTCTGCAACTCGCCGGGTGCGTACTGCAATACCTCGTCGGCATTGGCGCCGGGCAACTTCGAGATCAGCACGATGATGGTCGGCGGGTCGGCCTTCATCGCGGGGTCATCGAATTTGCTTGCGCTCCAAGCCCATTTCGGCGTCAGAGGACCGGCGTCGACCCAGCCCTGGGGGAGCGGCATGGTCAGGGTCGGGGCCCCGGGGTCGCCGGGATGCAGCTGCTGCTCGGTGATGTTCTTCTCGTGCAGGTAGTCCCGGATGGTCTTCTTCGGGACCGCCGGTGCGCTCGGTGCCGCGGAGGTCGGTGCCGCCGCGGCGCTGGTGCTCGAGGCGCTGCTCGACGTCGACGACGGCGCCGGTTTCGAGTCCGAGTTGCAGGCACTCGCGCCCAGCGCAGTCACAGTCACGGCCAGCGCAACGCCGGCAACCCTCATCGGCAACATTTCCGTCTCCTGTCGTCGGTTGCAGACTACGGGGCGGACGATGCCGCTCGGGTCAGCTTCCGGTGCACCGCCGTGTCCGCAAAAGTCGTATCGGCGTGGCGCCGGACATCGGCCGGGGTCGGCGCGTTCGCCGTGCTATCAACAGCAAATGCGCGCACTCGCGTGGTCGGCAACGGTTCTGCTGTGCGTCGCGTGCGGGTCGACGACCCCGGCGACGCGGCCGACCACCCCGGCGGCCGCGAAACCCGCCGACCCCGCCGCGATCGGCCGGATGCGCCAACACCTGCCCAGAGACCTGCAGGGCTACGAGTTCGGTGCGTTGCCCGTGCCCGCCGCCCCGACGACTTTCTGGGGCATGCCCGCCGGGTCTGCCGCCGACCCGCCGGACTGCGCGGCGCTGGTGGCCGCGCCGGCTGACGGCGTTCGCGGCTGGTCTGCATCGGGACCCGGTGGCATCGTCTACGCGACCGCGGCACCGGCCGTCGCCCCGGCGCCCGAACTCGTCGGCGACTGCCACAGCTGGGCCCTGAGCACCGACCGGGCGCGCGCAGCCGTCGACCTCACCGACGCGCCCCAGGTCGCCGACGCCCGCACTCTGGGCCTGACGGCGCACATCACCACCAGCGTCGAAAACGGCGCGCAAACCCATTCGCACGCAACGACTTTGATCGCGTACGTCGACACGCTGGCGGTTTCGGTCACCGTGGTGACCGATCCCGGGGCCGTCGCGGCACCGCTGCCCGCGGACCTCCCGGCGACGTTGTTGGACGCGGCCGTGCGGTCGGTACGGGGCATTCCGGCCGTGGACGGGTTGGCCCGGTAGATTCGCCACAATGCGCAGAACGGTGCTCGCGGTGGCCTCCGCCGGTCTGGTGGCGGCATGCACGTCCCACTCCCAGGTGGTGGCCGCCGACCCCGATATCACGAAGATCCTCGATCTGAAGGGCACTTTCGGCCCGGACTACCAGGTCAAGACCGTCGCGCCGACGGGCATCGACCCGCGCGCGTTCGCCCCGCAGACCCTGCCACCAGGCCTGAAATTCGAGCCGCCGGACTGCGCGAAGTTCGCCTCCGGCATGGCCGTTTCCCCAGGTGCAAAGGGCAACATGACTGCCGTCACCGCGGAAGGGCAAGGCAACCGGTTCGTCATCCTGGCGGTGGAGACGTCAGAGCCGATCGCCCCGGCTGACCCGGGTGACGGCTGCAAGAAGGTCGCCTTCTCCGGCGCCGGGGTGCGGGGCCTGGTCGAAGAGGTGCCGGTCCCGCCCATCGACGAGGTGAAGACGCTGGGTACCCACCGTTTTCTCGAGACGGTGGCGGGCGGCAAGCCGGCGGCCGGCCAGCTGTACAACTACGTCGCGAGTTTCGGCCGTTTCCTGGTGATCGTCACCGCCAACTCGCTCGTCGTGCCGGACAAGCCTGTCGTGCCGGTGAATACCCAGAAGGCGACGGAGCTGCTGACCAAGTCCGTCGCGAGCGTCCGCGGCCAGTAGTCACCGCACGTTGCGCGGCCGGAACTGGAGGCTGATCCGGGGGCCCGTCGGGCGGGCGGTCTTGGGCACCGCGTGCTCCCAGGTGCGCTGGCAGGACCCGCCCATCACCAGGAGGTCACCGTGGCCCTGTGGCAGCCGGACGCTGGTGCGTCGTCCGCCGGAGGCGGACCGTGACTCGCGGTCGTCGGACGCGGTGGCCGCCCGGGGCCGCAGCGCGAAAACCCTTGTCGCGCCGAGGCTCAGCACCGCGACCATGGTGTCCTCGGTACGGCTGCGCCCGATGGTGTCGCCGTGCCAGGCGACGCTGTCGTTGCCGTCCCGGTACAGGCACAGGCCCACGGTGGTGAAGGGTTCGCCGAGTTCGTGGGCGTAGGCGTCGTTGAGCCGCACCCGCAGCCGCGCCAGCCCCGGATGCGGCGCCCGCTCCTGCGTGAGGTCGTGGAAGCTGACCAGCCGCGGCACGTCGAGCACCTTGTCGTACATCTGGCGCTGCTCGGCGCGCCAGGGAATGGCGGTCAGCAGCTCGTCGAAAAGCGTGTCGGCGCCCGTCAGCCAGCCGGCGCGGACGTCGACCCAGGCGCCGTCGTCGAGCCATCGCCGTTCGGCATGGTCGAACAGCGAACCCTGAACCGCCAAGGACACCCCGCGATCTTATCGCACAGGCGTTCGATACGCGCGGCCGCCACGTGACGATCAAGCGGCGAGGTACGAGCCGCGTTGAGGAGCGTGGCAATCGGCTAGCGCCACGAAGGCAGGACGATCTCCATGTTCCAGGTGGACGGCGAGATCGGCAGGCCGGTCAGGATCGGGTACATCCACGCGAAGTTGGTGATCACCAACGCCACGTAGAAGCACACGACCAGCAGCCCGAGGGTTCGTCGTTCCGGTTCCGTCGATCTCGGATACAGGATGTCGCCGAGGATCAGCGTGATCAGGATGATCAGGAACGGCGCCATGGGCGTCGCGTAGAAGAAGTACATCTGCCGGTCGATGTCGGCGAACCACGGCAGGTATCCCGCGGCGTAGCCGGTGAGAGCGGCGGCGTAGCGCCAGTCGCGTTTGACGAACGTCCGCCACACCGCCCACGCCAGCACCGGCACCGCGATGAACCACATCGCCGGGGTACCGGCCAGCATGACGGCCTTGACGCACGACTGCGCGCCGCAGCCCGGCACGTTGTTGTTGTCGATGGCGTACAGCACCGGCCGCAGCGACATCGGCCAGGTCCACGGCTTGGACTCCCAGGGGTGGTGATTGCCCGCGGCGTTGGTCAGTCCGGAATGGAAGCGGTAGACGTCGTGCGTGTAGTACCAGAGCGAGCGCAGCGTCGCGAACGGCCCGTCGCCGATGTTCCGGCCTTCCATGTGCCGGTCGATCGCGGTCTCCGACGCGAACCACGGTGCATACGACGCCAGGTACACGCCGACGGGGATCAGCGTCAGCGCCCACATCCCCGGCGCGACATCGCGGCGCAGCGTCCCCAGCCAGGGCCGCTGCACGCGGTACGCGCGCCGGGCCGCGACGTCGAAGGCGACGGTCATCAGTCCGAAGAACACCATGTAATAGAGGCCCGACCACTTCACCGCCAGCGCGAGCCCCAGCAGCACCCCGGCGCCGAACCGCCACCAGCGCACACCGAGTCGCGGGCCCCACACCGTCTCGGAGATCCGGCCCTCGGTCATCGCGACGTGCATCCGGGCGCGCACCTGGTCGCGGTCCACGATGAGCGCGCCGAACGCCGCGACGATGAACACCGCCTGATAGACGTCGAGCAGCGCGGTGCGGGCCGAGACGAAGCTGACGCCGTCGGCGATGATCAGCAGCCCGGCGATGCCGCCCAGCAGCGTCGAGCGCGTCATGCGCCGCACGATGCGCGCCACCAGCAGCACCAGGATGACGCCGCACACTGCGCCGGAGAACCGCCAGCCCACGCCGTTGTAGCCGAAGATCCACTCGCCGATGGCCATCAGCTGTTTGGCGACCGGCGGGTGCACCACCAGGCCGTAGCCGGGGTTGTCCTCGACGCCGTTGTTGTGCAGCACCTGCCAGGCCTGCGGCGCGTAGTGCTTCTCGTCGAAGATCGGGGTGCCTGCGTCGGTCGGGGAGCCCAGGTTGAGGAACCGGGTGATGACGGCCAGCGCGGTGATCACCGCGGTCATGGTCCAGCCCCGCAGCCGGTCGGTCGGGCCGAAATCGGCAGCGGGCGTCAGCGGCGCCGGACTGATCACGGGGACCTCGCGCTCGGCGTCGGAGGCGTCGAGAGCGGGGGCGGTCACGTCAGCGAGCTTAGGCTGTCCCGGTGACACCGGTATCTGGTCCGCCCGCGACATCAGTATCTGGTCCGCTCGCGGACGTCGGTCGACTGCTGCTCGCGGCCACTCCACTGGGCCAGCCCGGCGACGCCTCGGCCCGCCTCATCCAGGCGCTCGGGACTGCCGATGTGATCGCCGCCGAGGACACCCGACGGGTGCGTGCCCTGGCCGCGTCGCTGGATGTCAGGCCAGTCGGGCGCGTGGTCAGTTTCTTCGACCAGAACGAGGCGTCGCGGGTCGCGGGACTGGTCGAGTCGATCGCCGCGGGGGAGACCGTGCTGGTGGTCAGCGACGCCGGCATGCCGCTGATCAGCGACCCGGGCTACCGGCTGGTGGCGGCGTGCGCCGAGGCCGGGCTGCCGGTGTCGTGCCTGCCGGGACCATCCGCGGTGACGACGGCGCTGGCGGTGTCCGGGCTGGCATCCGACCGGTTCTGCTTCGAAGGCTTCGCGCCGCGCAAGGGCCGGCGGGCCTGGCTGGCCGGCTTCGCGACGGAGCGACGCACGTGCGTGTTCTTCGAGTCACCGCGCCGGCTGGCCGAGTGCCTGGCCGACGCGGTGTCCGCACTGGGGCCGGACCGGCGCGCCGTGGTGTGCCGCGAGCTGACCAAGACGCACGAGGAGATTCGTCGGGGCACCCTCGCGGAATTGGCCGAGTGGGCCGCCGAGGGAGTGCTCGGCGAGATCACCGTGGTGCTGGCCGGGGCGACGCCGGTGGCGGACATCGAGGCGTTGGTCGCGCTGGTGCAGGAACTGGTCGACGACGGGGCTCGCGTCAAAGACGCCTGCGCCCAGGTGATCGCGGAGAACCCCGGCGCCCCGTCCCGGCGCGACCTCTACGACGCCGTCCTCAAGTCCCGCGACTGACAGTTGTTCCGCGAGCCGAGCCGAGACTGACGGTGGCAGCGGCCTTGTGGAGGCACTCTTCCCATTCGCGGTCCGGATCCGAGTCGGCGGTGATGCCGCCGCCCACGCCCAGGACCGCGGCGCCGTCGGCGTCGAATTCCACCGTGCGGATCGCGACGTTCAGTTCGGTCCCGGCCAGTGGTGACGCCAGACCGACCGTACCGCAATAGATTCCGCGGTCGTAGGGTTCCCACTCGGCCAGGAGTTCGCGGGCGCGGCGTTTCGGCGTCCCGGTCACCGAGGCGGGTGGGAAGGCGGCGTCCAGCACCGCCGCCATCGGGGTCTCGACCGGAACCTGCGCGGCCACCGTCGACACGAGATGCCAGACGCCCGGTGCAGGTTCGACCGCCAGGAGTTGCGGGACCCGGACCGAACCGGTTGTCGCGACGCGGCTCAGATCATTGCGGACGAGGTCGACGATCATGATGTTCTCGGCGACGTCCTTGGCCGACGATGCCAGCTCCGATGGTGGATGATCGAGGGGCAGAGTGCCTTTGATGGGGCTGGAGGTGACGACCTCGCCGCGACGGCTGAGGAACAGCTCAGGGGACAGGGACGCCACCGCGCCCCACGCGCCCGCGACGAAAGCGGCCCGGGCGGGTGCGGTCCGCGCCACCGCGTCGACGAAAAAGTCGATGGGCGAACCGGATAGCTTCCCGGTGAAGCGGGTACAGACGCAGGCCTGATACACCTCGCCTGCGGCGATCGCGTCCAGGCAGGACAGCACTCCGGAGCGGTGGCTGGCGCGGTCGGGCCCACGCCAGTCGATGGCGTAGGGTGCGGGCGCCGCCGGTTCCAGGTCGGCCAGCCACGTGGGAAGCGGTGCCCCGGAGAGGCTTTCGTACCACCAGTGCCCGGCGGCGTCCTGGCGCAGTACCGAGTCCGACCAGCCGCCCGCGGCCGCCGGGATCCGGTTACCGCCGTCCGGATACGAGAGGTAGCCGAACCAGCCTCCGCCGATCACCTCACCGGAACCTGTTGGGGTGTCGAAGACTTCGGTGGCGGACACGGATTCGATGGCGACGCTCGGTGCGATGACGGCCGTCGCGCCGAACCAGTCGCCCAGCAGTGCGGCCGGTGGCGGCAGGCCGCGGCGCGCGGCAGCGTCGGCGACTGCCTTCAAGACCCCCGGGGCGTCACCCAGGTCGGCCAACCGCTCGACTCGCACGCCCCACAGCTTGTCAGACGGTCCGCCGGATCTCCCGCTCGACCAGCACGCCACCGAGCTTCTCGGGGTTGCGCACGGCGTAGAAGTGGCTGATCTTGCCGTCTTCCTCGATCTCGATCAGGATGACGCCCTCGAGCTTTTCGCCGAGGTAGAGCACCAGCGCCGGCGCGTTGTTGTACGTGGCGAGGTCGGCACGCGCCTCGGGATATCCCGATACGCCACGCATGAGTCCCAGCAGGAGTCGCCCGACCTTGTCCGGGCCGTACACCGGCCGCCGGGCGGCACTGACCTTGCCGTCGCTGTCCGCGGTCCACGTGACGTTCGGGGCCAGCAGCGTCATCAGACCGTCCAGATCGCCGGTCGCGGCCGCCGTCAGGAACTGGGTCGTCACCTCCGCGGACTTGGCGGTGTCGGGCGTGTACCGCTTGCGCCGGGCCTGGACATGCTCGCGGGCGCGGTGTGCGACCTGACGCACCGCAGCGCTGGATTTGCCCACGGCGCCGGCGATTTCGTCGTAGTCGAAACCGAAGACTTCCCGTAGTACGAACACGGCCCGTTCGTCGGGGCTCAGCGTCTCGAGAACCACGAGCATCGCCATCGAAACCGACTCGGCGAGAACGACATCCGACGAGGCGTCGCGCTCGTCGAGCAGCAGCGGCTCCGGCAACCACGGGCCGACATACTCCTCGCGGCGCCGCGCACCGGCCCGCAACGTGTTCAGTGCCTGCCGGGTGACCAACTGCGCCAGGTACGACTTGGTGTCCCGCACCGTATCGAGGTCGACCTCGGCCCACCGTAGGTAGCTGTCCTGCAGCACGTCGTCGGATTCCGTTGCCGAGCCCAGGATTTCGTACGCGATGGTGAACAGGAGGGGCCGCAGGTGGGTGAACCGCTCGGCGTGTTCACCCCCTGCGACACTGGCTGAGCCGGTCATGCGTTGACGGTCTCCGCCAGCTGTTCGGCACGCTTGCCGCCCGTGATCACGAATACCGAGCTGGGCTTGCGAGCGGTCCGGCGGATGCCCCACAGCGTGCCCTTGCAGATCGCTTCCTTCAGCTTCGCGGCGACCCGGCCGCCGATGTAGTAATTGGTGGAAGTGTCGTCCTTGCGGGCGATCTGGATGGTCGCCGTGTGCCGACCGAGGCTCACGCACGATCCGACGAACACGGGGTCGAGTGTCTTGGGCTCGGTGCCGGCGATCCGGCTCAACACGGTACCCACCGCCGTCACGGTGAGTGGGCTCGACGCCTGGCAGCTCATCCGCAGCGGCTGACCCGACGGTGCGGCGGCGTCACCGGTTGCGACGATGCGCGCATCGTCGATGCTGGTCATGGTCTCGTCAGTGAGCAGCCGGCCCGATTCATCGGTGCGCAGCCCGCTGGCGGCAGCCAGGTCCGGGGTGCCGAAGCCGGCGGTCCACACCGTGACGGCGCTGCTGATGAAGCGCCCGTCGGCCAGGGTCACCCGGTTGGCGGTGATGGAGCTGACGTCGCCTTCGACGACGGTCACGCCCAGCTTGGTCAGGGCCTTGGCCACCGAACGGCGTGCCGGCTCGCTCAGCGACGGTCCGAGCTTGCTGCCGACCAGCACGACGTTGCGGCCGGCTTCGGCGAATTCGGAAGCCGCCTCGATGCCCGTCAGGCCGGCGCCGATGACCACCAGCGGCGCGGACAGCGGTACGTCCTGCAGCCGGGCTGCCAGGCGCTCGGCCTGCTCGAATTCGGCCAGGGGATAGGCGAATTCGGCTGCACCCGGCACCGACGCCGGCACCGTTCCGGTGCTACCGACGGCGTAGATCAGGTAGTCGTAGTCGAGGGTGTCGCCGGACGCCAGCTCGACGGTGCGGCCCGCGGCGTCGATGCGCGTCGCGGTGTCGACCACCAGGCGCACGTCGTCAGCGAGAAGCGTGTCGTAGCCGACGGTGGCGTTGTAGTTTCCGGCCGCGTGCTGGTGCAGACGGATGCGCTCGACGAACTTGGGTCGCGGGTTCACCAGGGTGACGGCCACGTCGTCGCGCATCCGAACGTGATTGGCCGCCAGCGCGCCGGCGTATCCGCCACCGATGACGACAACGCGGTGGGGCTTCTGGTTTCCGGTCATCACTGCATCTCCTTCGGGGTTGGTTATGCCCTCAAGACACCGGCGGCGCCGAAAACGTGACACCATGTGGCGCAGGTCACACTAGCCTTTGTCGATCCTGCGGCTGTGGCGCAAAAGCCCCCGACTGGCCCACGCCGTCACTGTTCAGGTCAGACCACGCCGAGGGCCGACATCGCGTCGGCGACCCGAATGAACCCGGCGATGTTGGCTCCGGCCAGGTAGCTGCCCGGCTGGCCGTACTCGTCGGCGGTGCTCAGGCAGCGGTCGTGGATGCGGCCCATGATCTCGGCCAACCGCTGCTCGGTCTCCTCGAAGGTCCACGAGTCGCGCGACGCGTTCTGCTGCATTTCCAGCGCGCTGGTGGCGACGCCACCGGCATTGGCGGCCTTGCCGGGCGCGAACGCGACCTTGGCCTCGGTGAACAGCTTGACCGCCTCCGGGGTGCACGGCATGTTTGCGCCCTCGGCGACCACCTGGCAGCCGGACTCGATCAGCGCCTTCGCGTCGTCGCCGACCAATTCGTTCTGCGTGGCACACGGCAGCGCGATGTCGCACGGCAACTGCCAGATCGATTCATTCTCGACGAATCGAGCTGCGCCCCCGCGCATTTCGGCGTACTCGGAGATCCGGCCGCGGCGCACCTCCTTGAGCTCCTTCAACAGCTCGAGGTCGACGCCCTTCTCGTCAACGATGTACCCGCTGGAGTCCGAACAGCCGATGACGGTGCCACCGAGCGCATGGACCTTCTCGATGGCGTAGATCGCGACGTTGCCGGATCCGGACACCACGACCTGCTTGCCGTCGAAGGATTGCCCGGAACTGCGCAGGATTTCGTCGACGAAAAAGACCGTGCCATAGCCGGTGGCCTCGGTGCGGACCTGCGAGCCGCCCCACGTCAGGCCCTTGCCGGTCAGGACGCCGGACTCGTAGCGGTTGGTGATGCGCTTGTACTGGCCGAACAGGTAGCCGATCTCACGGCCGCCGACGCCGATGTCACCGGCGGGGACGTCGGTGTACTCACCGATGTGCCGGTAGAGCTCGGTCATGAAGGACTGACAGAACCGCATCACCTCATTCTTGGAGCGGCCTTTGGGGTCGAAATCCGACCCGCCCTTGCCGCCGCCGATGGGCAGACCTGTCAGTGAGTTTTTGAAAATCTGCTCGAAGCCGAGGAATTTCACGATGCCCAGGTACACCGACGGGTGGAACCGCAGACCACCCTTGAACGGGCCCAGTGCCGAGTTGAACTCGACGCGGAAGCCACGGTTGATCTGCTCGGCACCGGCGTCGTCGATCCACGGCACACGGAAGATGATTTGCCGTTCCGGCTCGAACAGCCGTCTGATGATGGCGGTGTCGGAGTACTCGGGGTGCTTGTCGACGACCGGGCCCAGGCTCGTCAGAACCTCGTAGACGGCTTGGTGGAATTCGATCTCGCCGGCGTTGCGGCGGGTGACTTCCTCGTAGACGTCGTGCAGCCGCTCGTGTAAGCCGTCCTGCGCCATATCTTTTCGTTACTCCTTGGTCTCCGCTTGATAGCGGGGAAATACGCCTTCGGGTGTCGGTAGCACCGTCCCCGGGGCCAGCCGGGTGCCCAGGGCACGGAAGTCCCGTGCCGAGGCGTCCTGCCCGAGAAGATCGAGCAGCTTCCCGCCGGACTCCGGCATCACCGGCTGCACCAGCAGCGCGGCGATCCGGACCGCCTCCAGCGTCGTGTACAGCACCGTGCCGAAGCGGGTCTGGTCCGACTCAGCGGGAGACTTGCGCAGCACCCACGGTTCTTCGGCCGAGAAATAGCGGTTGGCGGCACCCAGCATCTGCCAGATCGCTTCCAGGGCCAGATGCATGGCCGGCACGTCGTAGTGCGCCCGCACCTGCTCGAGCAGCGCGTCGGCCTGCTTCAGCAGCTCCAGGTCGGCGGCGGTGAATTCGCCTGGCTCCGGGACGATTCCGCCGAGGTTCTTGTTCACCATGGACAGCGAGCGCTGAGCCAGGTTGCCCAGTTCGTTGGCCAGGTCGGCATTGATGCGACCGATGATGGCTTCCTCGCTGTAGCTGCCGTCCTGACCGAAGGACACCTCGCGCAGGAAGAAGTAGCGCACCTGATCCAGGCCGAAGGCGTCGATCAGCGCGATGGGGTCCACCACGTTGCCCACCGACTTGCTCATCTTCTCGCCCTTGACGTTGATGAAGCCGTGCGCGAAAACCCGCTCCGGAAGGGCGATCCCGGCCGACATCAGGAACGCCGGCCAGTACACGCTGTGGAACCGGATGATGTCCTTGCCGATCATGTGCAGGTTCGCGGGCCAGTACTTTTGGAAGGTCTGCGACGCCTCGTCCGGAAAGCCCACGCCCGTCAGGTAATTCGTCAACGCGTCGACCCACACGTACATGACGTGCTCGGGGTGGCCGGGGACCGGAACACCCCAGTCGAACGTGGTGCGCGAGATCGACAGGTCCTTGAGCCCGCCAGAGACGAAGCTGACGATCTCGTTGCGTCGCACATCCGGCCCGATGAACTCGGGGTGCGCTTCGTAGTGCGCCAGCAGCCGCTCGGTGTAGGCCGACAGCCGGAAGAAGTAGGTCTGCTCCTCGGTCCACGTGACGGGCGTGCCGGTCTCGATGGCGAACCGGCCGGCCACACCGTCCACGTCACGTACTTCGGTCTCGTCCTCGGCGAAGAAGCGTTCGTCGCGGATGGAGTACCAGCCGGCGTAGGTGCCGAGGTAGATGTCCCCGGCCTCGTTCATCCGTCGCCAGATCTCTTTCGACGCCTCGTAGTGGTCGGCGTCGGAGGTCCGGATGAACCGGTCGAAGGAGATGTTGAGCTTCTCCTGCAGCGCCTGGAACACGTCGGAGTTGCGCCTGGCCAGCTCGGCCGCGGTGATGCCCTCGGCGGCCGCGGCCTCGGCCATCTTCTGGCCGTGGACATCGGTGCCGGTCAGGTAGCGGACGTCGAAGCCGTCGAGCCGCTTGAACCGGGCGATCGCGTCGGTGGCGATGTACTCATACGCGTGCCCGATGTGTGGTGCGCCGTTCGGGTACGCGATGGCGGTGGTGATGTAGAACGGGGCGCCTGGGGTGCGCGTCCCCGCGCCGGGGATGGATTGAGTCATTTGGGTCTCACTTTAGGGTGTCGCTGTGAGCGCTAAACGAGAGAAGCCGCCCGCCCCGGAACCACTGCCCGGCCTGCTCGACGCCCACACCCACCTGGACGCCTGTGGTGCGACCGACGCGGCGAGCATCAAAGAAATCCTGGATCGTGCCGAAGCCGTCGGTGTCGAGAAGGTCGTGACCATCGCCGATGACCTCGAGGCCGCCGAGTGGGCAGTGGGGGCGGCGCACGCCGATCCGCGCGTCTACGCTGCCGTCGCGCTGCACCCGACGCGCGCCAACGCCCTCGATGACCAGGCGAAACGCACCCTGGAACGCCTGGCCGCCGATCCGCGCGTGGTCGCGGTGGGGGAGACCGGCATCGACATGTACTGGCCCGGCAAGCTCGACGGCTGCGCCGACGAAGCGACGCAGCGCGACGCCTTCGCCTGGCACATCGACCTGGCCAAACGCGTCGGCAAGCCGCTGATGATCCACAACCGGGACGGCGACGCCGAGGTCCTCGACGTGCTCAGGTCGGAAGGCGCGCCGGAGACGGTGATCTTCCACTGCTTCTCGTCGGACGCCGCGATGGCGCGGACGTGCGCCGACCACGGCTGGCTCATGAGCTTGTCCGGCACCGTCAGCTTCCGGAACGCGCATGCGCTGCGTGAGGCGGCCGCGATCATCCCGGCGGAGCTGCTGCTCGTCGAAACCGATGCCCCATTCCTGACGCCGCACCCGTTCCGCGGGGCGCCGAACGAGTCGTACTGCCTGCCGTACACGGTCCGTGCACTGGCCGAGATCAGGAATTCTTCAGCGGTCGAAATTGCCGGGGTGACCTCGGAAAACGCTTCGAAAAGCTATGGACTGTATCATTAGTCCAAGTTGCCGCCTCCCGGGCGCGTTCGTTACCGTTCTGTGATTAACCCGGTCGAGGTGGCTTTTATGCGGTCACCGCGGCCGCTGCTCGGGGCCACCTCGGGCCCGAAAGACACGGGATTGACGCCTTGAACGTTCTGAACAAGTTGCATGATGCGCGCTCGCCGATGCTGCGCGGCGTAACCGGGGCTTTCCTTGCCACGCTGACCGTCGCCGGAGGGTTCGCCGTGGCGAACCACAAGACCGTCACCCTCACCATCGACGGCGCACCGATGACGGTGCAGACCATGAAGACCCGCATCGGCGACGTCCTGACCGAGAACGGTTTCTCCGTCGGCGAGCGCGACGACCTGTTCCCCGCGGCCGACCAGGACGTGCACGATGCCGACAACATCGTGCTGCGCCGCAGCCGCCCGCTCGATATTTCGCTGGACGGCCAGGGCACACGTCAGGTGTGGACCACCGCGGCGACCGTGCAGGACGCCCTCAAGCAGCTGTCCATGACCGACACCGCGCCCGTCGCCGCCGACCGCGCCACCCGTGTGCCCCTCGCCGGTATGTCGTTGCCCGTGGTCAGTGCCCGCAACGTGACCATCATCGACGGCGGCGTGCCGCGTCAGGTGCATCTGGCCGCTGCGAACGTGGCCGGGCTGCTGGCCGCCGCCGGCGTGCCGCTGGAGCAGCGCGACACCGTCGTCCCCGCCGCGGCGACCCCGGTGACCGAGGGCATGCAGATCGAGGTGACCCGCATCCGGCTGCAGCAGGTGACCATGGAATCGCCGCTGGCCCCGACCATGAACACGGTGCCCGACCCGGCGCTCAACATGAGCCGCAAGGTGGTCGACGACCCCGGCCAGCCCGGCACCCAGAACGTCACGTTCGCCGTCGCCACCGTCAACGGCGTCGAAACCGGCCGCCTGCCGGTCTCCAATCAGGTGCTGACGCCGGCGCGGGACGGCGTCCTGCGCATCGGCGCGAAGCCCGGTACCGAGGTGCCGCCGGTGACGCAGGGGGCTGCCTGGGATGCGCTCGCGCGATGCGAGTCGACCGGCAACTGGGCCATCAATACCGGCAACGGTTTTTACGGCGGAGTCCAATTTGATCAGAACACCTGGGAGCGGCAGGGCGGTCTGCGTTATGCTGCGAGAGCTGATCTTGCGACACGTGAAGAGCAGATCGCGATTGCTGAAGTGACGCGAGCCCGCCAAGGTTGGGGTGCCTGGCCAGTTTGTAGCGGGAGAATTGGGGCACGATGACGATCCGGCTACTCGGTCGAACCGAAATCCGGCATCTGGCAAAAGAGCTTGATTTCCGGCCGCGTAAGGCCTTCGGACAGAACTTCGTGCACGACGCCAACACGGTGCGCCGCATCGTGTCGGCCTCCGGGGTGAACCGGCAGTCCCACGTCTTGGAGGTGGGCCCGGGCCTGGGTTCTCTGACGCTGGCGCTGCTGGACCGTGGGGCGAAGGTGACAGCCGTCGAGATCGACCCGGTGCTGGCCCGCCAGCTGCCGACCACCATCGCCGAGCACTCTCACAGCGAGATCGCCCGGTTGACGGTGATCAACCGCGACGTGCTCGACCTGATGCCGTCCGACCTCGACGAGCAGCCGACCGCGCTGGTCGCCAACCTGCCGTACAACGTCGCGGTGCCGGCCATCCTGCATCTGCTCTCGGAATTCCCGACCATCCGCACCGTGATGGTGATGGTCCAGGCCGAGGTCGCCGAGCGGCTCGCCGCCGATCCGGGCACCAAGGACTACGGGGTGCCCAGCGCCAAGGTCCGGTTCTTCGGCAACGTCCGGCGCTACGGCATGGTTTCGCCGACGGTGTTCTGGCCCATCCCGCGCGTCTACTCGGGCCTGGTCCGGATCGACCGGTACGAGACGACGGCGTGGCCGACCGACGACAGCTTCCGCTCGCAGGTTTTCGACCTGATCGACATCGCCTTCGCGCAGCGGCGCAAGACCTCGCGCAACGCATTCGCCGAATGGGCGGGTTCGGGCAATGCCTCGGCAGAGCGCCTGCTGGCCGCCAGCATCGATCCGGCACGTCGTGGCGAGACCCTGGCGATCGCCGACTTCGTGCGGCTGCTGCAGCGTTCGGGCGAGCTGGATCGCGAGCAGCGCACCACCACGCCGGAGCCTGAACAGCAGGTCGACGCCACTCACTAGAGGCTGCCGGGCGGGCTTTTCCGCACTTGGTGTTGTGGCCCTCACCGCGGGCGTTACTGTCGTGGCGTGTCTACGTCGGATGGAAACACTGCTTCTGAGTGGGTACCCACAGGCTCGGTGACCGTCCGTGTGCCGGGCAAGGTGAATCTGTACCTCGGCGTGGGGGACTGCCGCGATGACGGCTACCACGAGCTCACCACGGTGTTCCACGCCGTCTCCCTCTTCGACGAGGTGACCGTCCGCACCGCCGACCTGCTGTCGGTGGAGATGTTCGGCGACGGCGCCGAGGGCCTGCCGACGGACCACCGCAACCTCGCCTGGCGGGCCGCGGAACTCATGGCTGAGCATGTCGGCCGTGCGCCCGACGTCGCGATCTCGATCAACAAGTCCATCCCGGTGGCCGGTGGCATGGCCGGCGGCAGCGCCGACGCGGCCGCCGTGCTGGTCGCGATGAACAACCTCTGGGAGCTGGGTGTGCCCCGGCGGGACCTTCACGCGCTGGCGGCCCAGCTCGGCAGCGACGTGCCGTTCGCGCTGCATGGCGGCACCGCGCTGGGCACCGGCCGCGGCGAGCAGCTGGCGACGGTGTTGGCGCGGAGCACCTTCCACTGGGTGCTGGCGTTTGCCGAGGGCGGGCTGTCCACGCCGAAGGTTTTCGCCGAGCTGGACAACCTGCGGGCAGACGGCCGCGAGGGCGGCCCGCTGCCGCTGGACGATCCCGAGCCGTTGCTGACCGCGTTGGCCTCCGGCGATCCGCGAGAGCTGGCGCCGCTGCTGGGCAACGATCTGCAGCCCGCGGCCGTCGGCCTGGACACCGGGCTGCGGCGGACGCTGCGCGCGGGCGTCGAGGCTGGCGCCCTGGCAGGCATCGTGTCCGGTTCCGGGCCCACCTGCGCGTTCCTGTGCGCGTCCGCCGAGGACGCGGTCGAGGTCGGCACCCAGCTCTCCGGCGCCGGCGTCTGCCGGACGATCCGCGTGGCCAGCGGCCCGGTGCACGGCGCGCGAGTGGTGCCGGCGCCCGGCAAGCAGGGCTGATCCCGGTGTGACTCAGCACTCAATTCGGCCAACAGTTTGTTAGCTACTTAAGAGTCTCTTAAGATGATCGATGGTGTATGCCAGCGGCCAGGCGTGGAACGCAATGGTTTCTCTCACCGGCGGTGTCGGTGAGCGGATGCGCAGCGCCGGAGTCATGGCAGCGGAGCCATCGATTCGAGATATAACCGCGGCCGAATTGTGCGTGCGCGCCTCTACAAGTGCGCCCGGCACCGGACGGACTATGGAACGACGGGCAGTGGCGCCTGACCTCAGGAGGTTGTCGTGAGCCGATTTACCGACAAGATGTACTACAACGCCCGTACATCGCAGCGGGGCATGGTCACCGGTGAGCCGCACGAGCCCGTGCGCCACACCTGGGGTGAGGTGCACGAGCGGGCGCGCCGCATCGCCGGTGGCCTGGCAGCGGCCGGCATCGGTCACGGCGACAAGATCGGCGTGCTCGCCGGATTCCCGGTCGAGATCGCCCCGACCGTGCAGGGCATCTGGATGCGCGGCGGCAGCCTCACCATGCTGCACCAGCCGACGCCCCGCACCGACCTGGCCGTCTGGGCTGAAGACACCATGAACGTCATCAGCATGATCGAGGCCAAGGCCGTCATCGTCTCCGAGCCGTTCCTGGTTGCCATCCCCGTGCTGGAGGAGAAGGGCCTGCAGGTCCTCAAGGTCGGTGACCTGCTCGCCGCCGAGCCCATCGACCCCGTCGAGACCGGCGAAGACGACCTCGCGCTGATGCAGCTGACCTCGGGTTCGACCGGGTCGCCCAAGGCCGTGCAGATCACGCACCGCAACATCTACTCCAACGCCGAGGCCATGTTCATCGGCGCCGAGTACGACGTCGACAAGGACGTCATGGTCAGCTGGCTGCCGTGCTTCCACGACATGGGCATGGTCGGCTTCCTCACCATCCCGATGTACTTCGGTGCCGAGCTGGTCAAGGTCACGCCCATGGACTTCCTGCGCGACACCCTGCTGTGGGCCAAGCTCATCGACAAGTACAAGGGCACCATGACGGCGGCCCCGAACTTCGCCTACGCACTGTTCGCCAAGCGGCTGCGCCGCCAGGCCAAGCCGGGCGAATATGACCTCTCCACCCTGCGGTTCGCGCTCTCGGGTGCCGAGCCCGTCGACCCCGCCGACGTCGAGGACCTCATTGACGCCGGCAAGCCCTTCGGCCTGAAGGCCTCGGCCATCCTCCCGGCCTACGGCATGGCCGAAACCTGCCTTGCCGTGTCGTTCTCGCCGTGCAACGCCGGCCTGGTCGTCGACGAGGTCGACGCCGACCTGCTTGCCGCGCTGCGGCGGGCCGTGCCCGCATCCAAGGGCAACACGCGTCGCCTGGCCTCGCTGGGTCCCCTGCTGCGCGACCTCGAGGCCCGCGTCGTCGACGAGGACGGCAATGTCCTGCCCGAGCGCGGTGTCGGCGTCATCCAGCTGCGCGGCGAGTCGGTGACCCCCGGCTACATCACCATGGCCGGCTTCCTGCCGACGCAGGACGAGAACGGCTGGTACGACACCGGCGACCTCGGGTACATCACCGAGGAGCAGAACGTCGTGGTGTGTGGTCGCGTGAAGGACGTCATCATCATGGCGGGCCGCAACATCTACCCGACCGACATCGAGCGGGCCGCGGGCCGCGTCGAGGGTGTGCGCCCGGGCTGTGCCGTGGCGGTGCGGCTCGACGCCGGGCATTCACGCGAAACCTTCGCTGTGGCAGTCGAATCCAACGCCTGGCAGGACCCGGTGGAGGTGCGCCGCATCGAGCATCAGGTGGCGCACGAGGTCGTGACCGAGGTCGACGTGCGGCCGCGCAACGTGGTCGTGCTGGGCCCCGGCACCATTCCGAAGACCCCGTCCGGCAAGCTCCGTCGCGCCAACTCGGTCGAGCTCGTCACCGGCTAGGTCTGCAAACAAGCGTGAAAACCCTTGATCTCCTTGGAGATCAAGGGTTTTTACGTTTTTCGCGCGGGTGGGATTGCTCGCTACGCTGAGCGAAAGCTGTGAACCCCGGGTAATCTCGCCCAAGTATTGACGAGAGGACCGGCGTATTCATGAGGCGTGTGGTTGCGGCGCTGGCGGTGGTGCTCGGCACGGGGGCCATTTCCGCGGTGCCGGCTTGCGCTGACGGCTCAGCTGGCGTGCTCGGGAAGCCGAACAACATGGCCGCTGCGGTCGGTTCCGGTGTGCGGGGCGGCACCATCGTCGGCTTCACCGCGACCGGGCCCGACGTCCATGCCGCCTCTGTCGCGGTGATCGCGGCGTGCAACCGGGCCGGTGCCGACCAGTGCACGAGCGACGAGGTCACCAACGACCGGTTGTGCATCGTCAACGTGCACGCCCCCGCGAGCGGCGTTGTGGCCGGTGGTGCCGGGCCCACGGTCGAGGACGCCCGCCGCGATGCGTTCAACCGGGCGGCGGCCAACAACACCCCTCTTGCTGCGGACTCACCCACGCTGGCCTCGTCCTGCCCGTGAACTGCGGCACTCACGCACCGGTCGTCACGAAATCCGTTGCATGGGTTGGTTCCTCGGTCATTTGGTGACGTTGCTCACCGGCATTTCTCAGACCGCCAGGTCACCGCATTTCGGCTGCTCACAGACATGTGAGTTTGCCCTGAGTTCATGGCGGGGTCACATGGCTGAAACATATAGTCGAACTAACATGCGGGGACAGAAGGCAGGCTGAGAGACAGACGGCCTTCCCCGAAAGTGAGAAGGTGACATGACTCATCAAGGCAAGCGCACGATGGCAGCTCTGCTGGTGGGCCTGGCCTCGGTCAGCGGCATCATGGCGCCCGTTGCAGGTGCCCGCCCGACCTGTCAGGACTCCGGCAGCACGTCGACATGTGAGACGAACGGCAGCGTGGCGATCAAGGCGACCCCGGGCGCCCGCTCATACGACGAAACCCAGAGTTCGCGCGTGGGCGCGCAGGGCCGCCGTAACTGCTACACCGATGCCGTTGACCGGCAACACATCTGCGGATAGTTCTTCGCGAACAATCGCGAAAACCCCCAAATTCGTTGGAATTTGGGGGTTTTCGTGGCTTTTCACCAAGAATGGTTACCAGGCGTGAACGGTGTTCTGTGCCGCCTCGACGCCGTGCTGCAGCAGCAATTCGGTTGCGTCGGCGGCTTGTTCGAGGATGGTGCCCAACTCGGGGCGTTCCTTCGAATTGAAGTTCTCCAGCACGAACGCCGCGGGGTCCTGTCGCCCCGGCGGGCGGCCGACACCGATGCGGACGCGTTGAAAGTCCTTGGTACCCAAGGCGGAAGCCACTGACCTCAGACCGTTGTGGCCGCCCTCGCCGCCGCCGAACTTGAGCCGGATACGGCCGAAGTCGATGTCCAGCTCGTCGTGGAGCACCACGACATCAGCCGGCGCGACGGAATAGAACTTCGCCAAAGGCCCGACGTGCCTACCGGATTCGTTCATGTAGGTGCGCGGCTTGGCGAGCACCACGGACCGGCCTCCCAGCCGGCCCGTGGTGACCTCTGCTCCGGATTTCTTGTGCACCTTGAATCCTGAGCCGATGCGCTCGGCCAGGATGTCGGCAACCAGAAATCCAACGTTGTGCCGCGTTGTTTCGTAGCGCGGCCCAGGATTGCCCAGACCGACCACCAGCAGTGGCTCGGCCAAAGCGGACTACTCCGACTCGGCAGCGGCTTCTTCGGCCGCCGCGCCCTCGGCGGCGGCCTCTTCGCCCGAAGCGGCCTCTTCGCCGGCGCCCTCGGACGCGAGATCCTCAGCGGTCGGCGCCGCGACGACGTTGATGACCAGCACCTCGGGGTCGGTCACCAGCGTGACGCCGTTGGGCAGTTCGACCTGGCCGGCCAGGATCTGGGTACCGGCCTCGATGCCCTCGACCGACACGGTCAGCGACTCGGGGATCGACTGGACGTCGGCCTCGATCTGGATGGTGTTGGTGTCCTGGGCCACCAGGGTGCCGGACTGGGCGTCACCCTCGACGACGATGCTCACGTCGACGGTGACCTTCTCGCCACGCTTCACGACGATCAGGTCGGCGTGCTGGATGTTGCGCTTGATCGGGTGAACGACGACCTGCTTGGTCAGCGCGAGCTCCTCCTTGCCGGCGATGTCGAGGGTCAGCACCGCGTTGGTACCCGAGTTACGCAGCACGGCAGCGTACTCGCGGGCGTTGATCTCGAGATGCTGCGGCTCGGTGCCGTGGCCGTACAGGACGACGGGCACGCGACCTTCGCGACGGGCCAGACGCGAGGCGCCCTTGCCGGTCCGGGTGCGGACCGCAGCGGTCAGATTGTTCGAGGTGGGGGCCGCGTTCTTGGCCATGTGAATTGCTCCTGATGCCGTATCTACTGGGTGGCACGGCCAGGGCTAGCGCGCAAGCGCTGAGGTTCCCGTCGATAACGGTGGCCTGAAATCAGACCGACCCTCGCCGTGATCGTCAGTCAGACTAGCGGAAACGCCCCTTACAGCGGAAATTCAGTGGCGGTGAGCTGGGCGGACAGGTCCCAGAGCGCGGTCGCGGTGCGTGCGGACCGGGCGGCCGGTTTGATCAGCTGGGTGGGGCCGGTCGGCCCGCGCATGCCGAATTTCGGACCGACGAACGTGTTGCCGGGCAGGTCCTGCGACGCCGCGAACAGCGTCTGACGGGCGCCGAAGGACGCGTCGGTCGCCAGCTTGTTGGCCGCGATGAAGATCTTGTCGCCCAATTCGCTGCCGGTCTGGCCCTGCAGGTTGGTGGCCGAATAGCCCGGGTGCGCCGTCAGCGCCCGCACCGGAGACCCGGCGGCCGACAACCGGCGCTGCAGATCCTTGGTGAACAGCAGGTTGGCCAGCTTTGACTGGCCGTAGCTCAGCCACGCCGAGTACGGCCGCGACTTCCAGTTCAGGTCTTTCAGACTGATGTAGCCCAGCAGGTGCAACATCGACGACACCGTCACGACGCGGTCGGTGATCTTGGGCAGCAGCAGATTGGTCAGGGCGAAATGGCCAAGGTGGTTGGTGCCGATCTGGCTCTCGAAACCGTCCTCGGTCACCGAGAAGGGCACCGCCATGATGCCGGCGTTGTTGATCAGGACGTCGACCTCGTCGACACCGGCGGCGAACTCACGCACCGAAGCCAGGCTCTGCAGATCCAGGGGACGGACCTCGACATCGCCGGTCATGCCCGCGGCCGCGGCGTCACCCTTGGCAGTGTTGCGGCAGGCCAGGATGACTTTGGCGCCCACGCGGGCCAGTTCGCGGGCGGTGACCTCGCCGAGGCCGCTGTTGGCACCGGTGACGATGACGGTGCGGCCGGCGAAAGAGGGCAGGTCGGCGGCGGTCCATTCGCTCATGACGGCGAGCTTAGTGCGGCGCGGTTACTTCGGTCCGACGGAGAAGCCCTTGATGATCGCCTCGATGTCGCCGGCCTGGTCCTTGGCCTGTTCGGCGTAGGTGGTGACGGTCAGCTGGATCAGGTAGTGGATACCCGGTCGCGGCGGGGACGGCTGAGCTATGACGATCCGGTTGTAGGACTGCATCCGGCTGTTGTTCAGGTCGTAGCTGCCCTCGATCATCGACGACGGGTAGCCCTGGAAATCCTCGCTGGAGCTGTAGAGCTTCTTGAAGTTGTCGGACAGCAGGGCGTCGGCGTCGGAATGCTTGAGCGCGTCCTTGACGTCGAAGTCGCCGGACAGCTGGAACACCATCAGCATCGCCAGGGGATAGGTGTCGTTCTTGGCGATGGTCACGGTGCCGGGCGAGTAGTTGAGGTTCTTGTAGGCGGTCCAGCCCTGCGGCCGCGGCAGCGCCACCTTGAGGTCGGTGAGCTGGTCGGGAATGACCTGTTTGCTCTGCACGCCGAGCTTGTTCAGGTAGTCGGGGAACGGGATCAGGCTGGCCTTGTCCACCGGAGTCGTGCTGGTGGTCGGCGTCGTCGACCAGATCGACTTGTAATCAGGCGTCTTCGCATCGCATGCGGCGAGGGTCAGGGCAGTCGCAGTGGACAGCAACGCCCCGACGATCCGCTGCAGGATCACAGAATCTCGCGGACCGCGTCGATCGGGCGGGCCAGCCGCGTGCCTTTGTCGGTGACGACGAACGGCCGCTCGATCAGGATCGGGTGCTCGGCCATGGCGTCGAGCAGCTGCGCGTCGCTGGCGTCGGCCAGATTGAGCTCGGTGTAGAGGGCTTCGCGCTTGCGCACCGCGGTGCGGATGTCGATGCCGGCATCCTCGATCATCGCCGCGAGCTCGGCCCGGGTCGGCGGCGTCTTCAGATACTGCACGACCTCGGGCTCAATGCCGTTCTCCCGCAGCAGATCCAGCGTCTTGCGGGAGGTCGAGCACTTCGGGTTGTGGTAAATCCGGGCCATTTAGGCGGATCCGTCGAAAAGGCCGGTGACCGAGCCGTTTTCGAACACCGCGCGGATGGTCGCGGCCACCAGGGGCGCGATCGACAGCACGGTCAGGGCCGGGAACTGCTTGTCCGGCGTGATGGGCAGCGTGTTGGTGACGATGACCTCGCGGGCGCCGCAGTCGGCGAGGCGCTGCGCCGCCGGGTCGGACAACACGCCGTGGGTGGCGGCGATGATGACGTCCTTGGCGCCGTCTTCGCGCAGCAGCTTGACCGCGCCGGCGATGGTGCCACCGGTGTCGATCATGTCATCGGTCAGGATGCAGGTCTTGCCCTTGACCTCACCGACCACGCGGTTGGCCTTGACCTGGTTGGGGACCAGCGGGTCGCGGGTCTTGTGGATGAAGGCCAGCGGGACGCCGCCCAGCGAGTCGGCCCATTTCTCGGCGACGCGCACGCGACCGGAGTCGGGGGAGACCACGACGAGGTCGGAGTCGCCGTACTTGTCACCGATGTAGCCGCACAGCAGCGACTGACCGCGCATGTGGTCCACGGGGCCGTCGAAGAAGCCCTGAATCTGGTCGGTGTGCAGGTCGACCGAGACGATGCGGTCGGCGCCGGCGGTCTTGAGCAGGTCGGCGACCAGGCGGGCCGAGATGGGCTCGCGGCCGCGGTGCTTCTTGTCCTGGCGCGCGTACGGGTAGAACGGCAGGATCGCGGTGATCCGCTTGGCCGACCCGCGCTTGAGCGCGTCGATCATGATGAGCTGTTCCATCAGCCAGTGGTTCAGCGGCGCGGGATGGCTCTGCAGCACGAAGGCGTCGCAGCCACGCACAGATTCGTCGAAGCGGACGAAGATCTCGCCGTTCGCGAAGTCGCGGGAAGTCTGCGGGGTGACCTCGATGCCGAGCTCTTTGGCGACCTGTTCGGCCAGTTCGGGGTGCGCGCGCCCCGAGAAGAGCATCAGATTTTTGCGGTTGTCGGTCCAGTCCGTGGCCACTGTGTGCTGCTTTCGCGGTGGGGGATCGATACGTCGTAATCGTACTTACCGGTAACCCCATCCCGTTGCCGGGTTACCGGATTGCCAACATCAGATGTCGGGATCAGCTTTCGCCGCGTGCTTTTCTGGCCGCTTGCGCGGCCTTCGAGTCGGGACGTTTCCGCTCGACCCAGCCCTCGATGTTGCGCTGCTCACCCTTCGAAACCGCCAGGGCGCCGGGCGGCACGTCCACGCGGACCACGGTGCCGGCGCCGGTGTAGGCGCCGTCGCCGACGCGCACCGGCGCGACGAACATGGTGTCCGAGCCGGTGCGCACGTGCGAACCGATGGTGGTGCGGTTCTTGTTCTCGCCGTCGTAGTTGACGAAGACGCTGGACGCGCCGATGTTGCTGTACTCGCCGATGTCGGCGTCCCCGACGTACGTCAGGTGCGGCACCTTGGTGCCGGTGCCGATCTTCGAGTTCTTCACCTCGACGAACGCGCCGAGTTTGCCGTCAGCACCCAGCTCGGTGCCCGGCCGCAGGTACGCGAACGGCCCGACGGTGGCGCCGGCGCCGATGACGGCCAGCTGTCCGTGGGTGCGGATCACCTTGGCGCCGTCCCCGACCTCCATGTCGGTCAGCGTGGTGTCGGGGCCGATGACGCAGTTGGCGCCGACGTCGGTGGCGCCCAGCAGCTGCGTGCACTGCTTGACGACGGTGTCCCGGCCGATGCTCACGTCGACGTCGATCCAGGTGGTGGCCGGGTCGATGATCGTGACGCCGGCACGCTGGTGCCCGGCGATGATGCGGCGGTTCAGCTCGGCTGCCACCTCGGACAGCTGCACGCGGTCGTTGACGCCGGAGACCTGCGCGCTGTCGTCGACGTGGTGGGCCCGCACGATCTGGCCGTCGCCGCGCACGATCGAGATGGCATCGGTGAGGTAGAGCTCCTGCTGGGCGTTGTCTGCACGCAGCCGGCTGAGTGCCGAGCGTAGGGCTCCCGCGTCGAACGCGTACACGCCGGAGTTCACCTCACGGATGGCGCGCTGGGATTCGGTGGCGTCGGCCTGTTCGACGATGCCGATCACCTCGTGGTCCTGCGTGCGCAGGATGCGGCCGTAGCCCGTCGGGTTGGTGACGGTGGTGGTCAGCACGGTGGCGGCCGCGGTGGCGGTGGCGTGGGTGTCGACGAGGCCCTCGAGGGTGTCGGCGTCGAGCAGCGGCACGTCGCCCGCGGTGACGACGACGGTGCCGGCGAAATCGTCGGGCAGTACCGACAGGCCGCAGCTGACGGCGTGCCCGGTGCCGAGTTGTTCGTCCTGGATGGCAACGGTGACGGTGCGGCCGAGGGCGCCGGCGATCTCGTGCACATGGGCGGTGACGCGCTCGCGTTCCTTGCCGACCACCACGACCAGGTGCGTCGGGTTGACCTTGGCCACGGCATGCAGCGCGTGCGCCAGCATGCTGCGGCCGGCCAGCGTATGCAGGACCTTCGGGATGTCGGAGCGCATCCGGGTGCCCGACCCGGCCGCCAGGACGATGACAGCGGCTTCGCCTCGAGTCACGTACGCCTCTCTCTGCGCGATGTCGCGCTTTGACTGCTTCGCGCTGTGCACTACTTGACTTGCTCCGTCGCCAGGACTCGAACCTGAACTATCTGAACCAAAATCAGAGGTGCTGCCGATTACACCACGACGGATTACTCGCCAGAGACTCTAGTGCAAGCGGATACGCTGGCGAGCATGGCAGCGGCGGAGAACGGAGCGCGCAGCCCTCGTGCGCGCATGACCGGCAGTGAACGCCGTCAGCAGCTCATCGAGATCGCGAAGTCGCTCTTCGCCGAGCGCGGCTACGACGGCACGTCCATCGAGGAGATCGCGCAGCGCGCCAACGTCTCCAAGCCCGTGGTCTACGAACATTTCGGCGGCAAGGAAGGCCTGTATGCCGTCGTCGTCGACCGCGAGATGTCCGCGCTGCTCGACGGCATCACGTCGTCACTGACCAACAACCGGTCCCGGGTGCGGGTCGAGCGGGTGGCGCTGGCGCTGCTCACCTACGTCGAGGAACACACCGACGGCTTCCGCATCCTGATCAGGGATTCGCCGGCGGCCATTACGTCGGGCACCTACTCGACGCTGCTCAACGACGCGGTCAACCAGGTGTCCTCGATCCTGGCCGGCGACTTCTCCCGGCGGGGCCTCGATCCGGAGCTGGCCCCGCTCTATGCGCAGGCGCTCGTCGGCTCGGTGTCGATGTCCGCGCAGTGGTGGCTGGACACCCGCGAACCGAAGAAGGAAGTGGTCGCGGCGCACCTGGTCAATCTGATGTGGAACGGCCTGACGCATCTGGAGTCGGATCCCGAGCTGCACGAGAACTGAGCTCCTGTTCGGCGGACGGGCCTAGCCGCAGTCGCGCAGCAGGAGGTCTGCGGTGGTCTCGCGGCGGATCAGCGGCCGCACCCGTCGGTCGCAGACGGCGATGACCGGTGGCCGCGTCGTCATGGTGAAGTTCGACGCCGTGCTGTGGTGGTAGGCACCGGTGCACGCGGTGGCGAGCAGATCGCCGGGGTGGACGTCGTCGGGCAGGTCCAGATCGTCGGCGATGACGGTGCCGTCGCGGCCGACGACGGTGGCGGGGCGGGTGAGCCCGAGTGGGTGCCGGTTGGCAAGGGCGACAGTGTAATTCGCGACGGGCGCCGAATGCGGGTGGCTGCCGTCGACGGTGACGACGGCGCGGCCGTCGGTGCGGGCCGACACGGACTGCACGCGGTGCAGTGTCACGCCGGCGCGGCCGCTGATCGCCCGGCCGGGTTCGACGACCAGCCGCGGGCGGGGGAACCGGTTGGCGGCGCAGGCGGCGTCGAGGGCGTCTTCCAGGAAATCGGCCAGTGCCGCCACATCGAGTTCGGGTTCCCCGGTCCGGTAGGCGATGGCGTGGCCGCCGCCGATGTTCAGCTCGGTGAGCACGACGCCATGGGCGGCGCGCACATCGGTCATGGTGTCGACGAGTCCGCGCACGGCCTCGACGTAGACCTCCGGTTCGGCGATCTGCGTGCCCAGGTGGCAGTACAGCCCGGCCAACGGCAGTTGCGGGGTGGCCAGCGCCCGCCGGACGATCGGCAGCACGTCGACACCGGGCCGGACCTGCAGCAGGACGGCCTGCCGACGGCGCGCGACGCCGGCCAGGTAGGCCATCTCGATGGGTGAGTCCAGCACGATGCGGCCGACGCCGGCGCCCGCCGCGGTCGCCAGCTCGTCGACCGACTTGCCGCTGCCGTGCACGACGATGCGCGCCGGGTCCACGCCACCGGCGAGGGCCGTGGCCAGCTCGGCGGTCGAACACACCGCGATGCCCAGGCCGGCTTCGTGTACCCAACCGGCAACGGTCCTGGTCAGCAGGGACTGGGCGGCGTAGACGACTTCGACGCCGCGCAACGTGGCGCGGTAGTGCTGGGCCCGCTTGCGGAAGTCGGCCTCATCCAGAACATATGCGGGCGTGCCGAACTCGTCGGCCACGTCGGTGAGCGCGACGGACCCGACGCAAAGACGTCCCAGGGCATCGACCTGGGTGGTCAGCGGCCAGATGGTCGTGTCGATGCGCGGACGCATGGCGCCCCGCAGGGACGGCAGGATGTCGAGCAGTGTCATGGATCCACCCTGCGCCCGGAATCGCCCGGTGAGCTCCGCGTTGACGATCCCTTGACGGGACGGTGCCCAATATTGACGAAGTCCTGCGAACTACAATCGGAGGCATCATGACCTCCCCGGGGCAGCAATCGATCCAAACCCCGTTGGCGGGGCTCGTCCAACTCGCACTCACCGATCCTGGTCTGCAGGAATTGACGCGGCAGGCCGCTGAGGGTGTCGCTGAGCAGGCTCTGGTGGGCCCGGTCAGCGCCCGGCTCCCGGTCGCGGCCGCGCTGGCCGCCGCCGGCCCGGTGCTGGTCGTCACAGCCACCGGTCGCGAGGCCGACGACCTCACCGCCGAACTGCGGGCCGTCCACGGCGATGCCGTGGCGCTGTTCCCGTCGTGGGAGACGCTGCCGCACGAGCGCCTCTCGCCCGGCGTGGACACCGTGGGTGCCCGGCTGACGGTGCTGCGCCGGCTGGCGCTGCCCGACGACGTCCGCCTCGGTCCGCCGCTGCGCGTGGTGGTCACCACGGCCCGGTCCCTGCTGCAGCCGCTGGCCGGCGGGGTGACCGACGCCGAGCCGGTGACGCTGACCATCGGCGGCGAAGCCGACTTCGACGACACCGTGGCGCGGCTCGTCGAGCTGGCTTACACGCGCGTCGACATGGTGGGCAAACGTGGCGAATTCGCTGTCCGCGGAGGCATTCTCGATGTCTTCACGCCGACCGCCGAGCACCCGGTGCGCGTCGAGTTCTGGGGCGACGAGGTCACCGAGATGCGGATGTTCTCGGTGGCCGACCAGCGGTCCATCCCCGAGATCGCGGTCGACACGGTCATCGCGATGCCTTGCCGTGAACTGCTGCTGACCGCGGACGTCCGCGAACGCGCCGCCGAGATCGGGGCGAGCCTGCCCAGCAGCGACAACCAGGTCACCGGCAGCATCGCGGACATGATGGCCAAGCTCGCCGAGGGTATCCCGGTCGACGGCATGGAAGCGCTGCTTCCGGTGCTGCGTCCGGGCGACCTGGCGCTGCTCACCGACCGCCTGCCGGCCGGAGCGCCGCTGTTGATCTGCGATCCGGAGAAGGTGCGCACCCGCGCTGCCGATCTGATCAAGACGGGCCGCGAGTTCCTGGAGGCCTCGTGGTCGGTGGCTGCCGTGGGCGGCGACGCGCCGATTGATGTTGAGCAGCTTGGTGGTTCGGGTTTCCGGGACTTCGTGGAGGTCCGGGAGGCCGCGGCCGCTGGTGGCCACCCGTGGTGGACGCTGAGCCAGCTGGCCAACGAGTCGGCACAGGAGCTCGACATCCGGCCGGCGCCGTCGGCGCGCAGTCAGCAGAGCCTCGAAGAGATCTTCGCGATGCTGCGCGCGCACATCGCCACCGGCGGCCTCGCCGCGGTGGTGACCCCGGGCACCGGTACCGCGCACCGCGTGGTTGAGCAACTCGGTGAATCCGATGTCGCCGCAATGATGTTGGAGCCCGGTGAGGTGCCGAAGCCCGGTGTCGTCGGCGTCCTCAAGGGCCCGCTGCATGACGGTATGGTGCTGGCCGGCGTCAACCTCGTGATCATCACCGAGACCGACCTGACGGGTAACCGGGCGGGCGCCACCGAGGGCAAAAGGCTTGCCGCCAAACGGCGTAACGTCGTCGACCCGCTTGCGTTGACAGCCGGTGACCTGGTGGTGCACGACCAGCACGGCATCGGCAAGTTCGTCGAGATGACCGAGAGGGTGGTCGGTGGCGCCCGGCGCGAATACCTGGTGCTCGAGTACGCGTCCGCAAAACGTGGCGGTGGGTCCGACCGGCTGTACGTGCCGATGGATTCGCTGGACCAGCTGTCCCGCTACGTCGGCGGCGCCGAGCCCACACTGAGCCGGCTCGGCGGCAGCGACTGGACCAACACGAAGACCAAGGCGCGCAAGGCCGTTCGCGAGATCGCCGGCGAGCTGGTGTCGCTGTACGCCAAACGACAGTCCGCGCCGGGGCATGCGTTCGCGCCGGACACCCCGTGGCAGAACGAGATGGAGGACGCATTCGGCTTCACCGAGACCATCGACCAGCTGACCGCCATCACCGAGGTCAAGGCCGACATGGAGAAGCCGGTCCCCATGGACCGCGTCATCTGCGGTGACGTCGGCTACGGCAAGACCGAGATCGCGGTCCGCGCGGCGTTCAAGGCAGTACAGGACGGCAAGCAGGTCGCGGTGTTGGTGCCGACCACACTGCTGGCCGACCAGCATCTGCAGACCTTCACCACCCGCATGGCTGGTTTCCCGGTGACGGTCAAGGGGCTGTCCCGGTTCACCGATCCGGCCGAATCCCGTTTGGTGATCGAGGGTTTGAAGGATGGCTCGGTCGACGTGGTGATCGGCACCCACCGGCTGCTGGCGACCGGTGTCACCTGGAAAGACCTCGGTCTGGTGATCGTCGATGAGGAACAGCGGTTCGGCGTCGAGCACAAGGAGCACATCAAGTCGATGCGCACCCACGTCGACGTGCTCACCATGAGCGCCACCCCGATCCCGCGCACCCTGGAGATGAGCCTGGCCGGCATCCGGGAGATGTCGACCATCCTGACGCCGCCCGAGGAACGCTTCCCGGTGCTGACTTACGTTGGGCCGCATGACGACAAGCAGGTCGCCGCGGCGCTGCGGCGCGAGCTGCTGCGCGACGGGCAGGCGTTCTACATCCACAACCGGGTGAAGTCGATCGACAGCGCCGCCGCCCGCGTGCGCCAACTGGTGCCGGAGGCCCGGGTTGTGGTGGCGCACGGGCAGATGCCCGAGGAACTGCTGGAGAAGACCGTCGAGGGCTTCTGGAATCGCGAGTACGACATCCTGGTGTGCACGACGATCGTCGAGACGGGCCTTGACATTTCGAACGCCAACACGTTGATCGTCGAGCGGGCCGACACTTTCGGCTTGTCGCAGCTGCACCAGCTGCGGGGCCGGGTGGGCCGCAGCCGCGAGCGTGGTTACGCCTATTTCCTGTACCCGCCGGAGGTTCCGCTCACCGAGACCGCCCACGACCGGCTGGCGACCATCGCGCAGAACAACGATCTGGGCGCCGGTATGGCCGTCGCGATGAAGGACCTCGAGATTCGTGGTGCGGGCAACGTGCTCGGCGTCGAGCAGTCCGGACACGTCGCGGGCGTCGGCTTCGACCTGTACGTCCGGCTGGTCGGCGAGGCCGTCGAGGCGTACCGTGCCGCCGTCGACGGGAAAACCATTGCGGCCGTGGAGGAACCGAAGGAGGTGCGGGTCGATCTGCCGATCGACGCCCACCTGCCGCCGGACTACATCGGCAGCGACCGGCTGCGGCTCGAGGCCTACCGCCGGTTGGCCGCGGCGTCCGACCACGCAGCCGTGGCGGCCGTCGTCGAGGAGTTGGTGGATCGCTACGGACCGCTGCCCGAGCCCGCGCAGCGCCTCGTCGCGGTGGCGCGGTTGCGGCTGCTCTGCCGCGAGTACGGCGTCACCGAGGTCACCGCCATCTCCGACTCGACCATCCGCTTGACGCCCCTGACGCTGCTGGACTCCGGGCAGCTGCGGCTGAAGCGGATGTATCCCGGCGCGACGTACCGGGCCACCACGTCGACGGTGCAGATCCCGATCCCGCGGGCCGGTGCCGGGGTCGGCGCGCCGCGTATCCGTGACCTGGAACTGGCCCGCGCCGTGGCCGGATTGCTGCTGGTGCTCGATGGGAAAGCGGCCGGTGAAGTTGATATAACCGACCTGGGAGGTAGCGCATGACTGGCAGCGAGAAGCCGGAGGCGGATCGCGCATGACGGTGGTTCTGGTCGATCCACGTCGCCCCTCCTTGATGCCGATCGACGCGCTGGTGCTGCTCACCGGCGACGTGCAGTACACCGAGGAACTACCGGTCAAGGTGCCGTGGTCGTTGCCGTCGGGCCGGCCGGCCTATGGGGATTCCGACAATCCGGCGCCGGTGCTGTTGTCCTCCGATCCGGAACATCCGCAGGTGCGCGCCCGGCTCGCGGCCGGTGAGAGGCTGATCGCGGTGGACGGTTCGCAGCCGGGAGAGCGGCTCATCGACGCCGTCACGATGATGGACAAGCTGCGTACCAACGGCCCGTGGGAGAGCGAGCAGACACACGACTCGCTGCGCCGGTACCTGCTGGAGGAGACCTACGAGCTGTTCGACGCGGTGCGCGGCGGCAACGCCGACGACGTCCGTGAGGAACTCGGAGATGTGTTGCTGCAGGTGCTGTTTCACGCCCGCATCGCCGAGGACGCACCGCTGCACCCTTTCGGCATCGACGACGTCGCCGACACCCTGATTCGGAAGCTGGGCAACCGCGTGCCGGCAGTGCTTGCCGGACAAGAGATTTCGCTGGAAGACCAGATCGCGCAGTGGGAAGAGCGCAAGGCGCTGGAGAAAGCGGCGCGGACGTCGTGCATGGACGAGGTGCCGACGGCACTGCCGGCGCTCGCTCTGGCGCAGAAGCTGATCGAACGGACCAGCACGGCCGGGCTGCCCGCCGATCTGCTTCCGGCCGGCCTCACCTCGGTGACGCTCGAATCCGGTATCGACGCCGAAAGTGCCCTGCGCACAGTGGCGCTCGAGTTCATTGACACTGTGCGCGAAGCCGAGCGCCGCATCGTCGCCGCCCGCCGCGGCGACGAAGTGGCGGTGGAGTTGGATGCCGCACCGCTGGGTGCGGTGTCAGAGGATGAGTGGCGGGAGCACTGGCCGGTTCAGGCTGACTGAGTCGCGGCCTCATCGATGAGGCCGGCCACGGCGACCGGCTGTGAGGCCAGCGACGCGTGGCCGGCATCCAGCTCGATGATCTTGCGCGGGTTGATCCGCTCGGCCATGCGGCGTTCGTTGTCGGGGTGAATCATGCGGTCCTGTGTGGAGACCTGGTACCACGACGGCTTGACCCGCCAGGCCGGTGCTGTCACGGTGTCGCCGAAAGTCGATGCCAGCGGGGCTTTTTGGGTGACGGCCATGACGAGCGCGTCATCGGCGGACAGGTCCTGACAGAAGCTCTCGTGGAACTTGTCCTGGACGACCCAGAGGTAGCCGTCCGAATCCGGTGCGAGGTTGGCGGCCGCCGCGGGCGGCAGCTCCTGAGTGATCCCGCCGGGGCTCTCCCCGGCGTCCGGCGCAAAGGCCGCGATGTAGACCAGGGCCTTCACATTGGGCAGGTCTCCGGCTTCGGTGATGACTGCGCCACCGTATGAGTGCCCGACCAGGATTACCGGGCCGTCGACCTGACTGACCATCTTGCGGGTGCGTTCGGCGTCGTCGGCCAGCGATGTCAGCGGGTTCTCCACCGCGCGGAGTGAGGTGTACCCGCGTCGGTTCAGTTCGACGATCACATTGGCCCAGTGGGCCGCACCGCCCCAGAATCCGTGGACCAGGACGACTGTTGGTTTTTCGGTCATGCGATGACAGTATTTGGACGATGAGGCAAGTTCAATGACTGAAACGATGCCAAAATTTGCCGATTCACCGTCCCCGGCGGCGGATGCGTTTTCCGAGATCCTCGACACCGTGCGCCTGCGCGGGCAGGACGTCGTCCGTTACGCACCCGGATCCGTGCCGTTCAACATCGCGATGCCTGAGCAACGCCTCCTGCACATCGTCGAGCACGGCGACGTCCGGCTCCGGGTGAGCGGTGGCGGTCCGGTGATCACGCTGCGCGACGGCGACCTGGTGCTGCTGGCCCGGGGTGACCGGCACCAGCTGCAGGCGGGCTCGGGCGTCCCGGTGCGCAACCTCGCTGCCGCCGATCGGTATGCCGACGAAGATGAACTGCCGCAACAGGATTCGCCGCGGTGGGTGACCGGGACGTTCGCGGTCGACGACGCCGTCGCCGATCCAGTGTTGTCGGTGCTGCCCCCGGCCATCGTGGTACCTGGTGGTGGGGTGGACCGGGAGTGGCTTGAGGTCAGCCTGCGCCTGCTGGTGGCAGAGGTCGCGGCGCCGCGGCCCGGTTCGGCCGTGATGATCTCGCGCATCCTGGATCTGCTGTTCATCCACACCCTGCGGGCCTGGTCGCGCGACGCCGCCACGCCGTCGGGATGGCTGACGGCGGCGTTGGATCCGGTACTGGGCCAAGTGCTTTCGGTGGTTCACCAGGATTTGGCGCGGCCGTGGTCGGTCGCTGAACTCGCGCAGATGGCCAACCTGTCGCGGACCGCGTTCGCCGAGCGGTTCACCCGGCTGCTGGGGTGCCCGCCCGCCGGCTACCTCATCGACCGCCGACTCGACCGGGCAGCGCAGTTGTTGCGCACGGATACAGCGTCCGTCGGCGCCATCGCCGCGGCGGTGGGCTACACCTCCGAGGCGGGCTTCAGCCGGGCCTTCGGCCGACGGTTCGGCGCCCCGCCGCTGCGCTGGCGAAACACCGTGGGCCGCGCGGACTGAACCCGGCTTCTGAGGAGTATTCCCCGCTGGGGCCGGGCACGAATGTAACGCCACGGCGGATGTCGGCGCGTTTTTCCGCCGTGGCGTTGCATTGGCGGCAGGCACTGCCGGATCGACCGGATGTTGTCGCCGAGAGGCGGGCACAGCGACTCGTGCCAAGGCCGCCGCCCCAGAACTTGGGATCGGTAGCCGACCCGCCCCGGTGTGATTGCTCCAACGACGCCGACCACGAGCGTCCGAGAAACCTGAGGAAGGAATCACCATGAAGCTCCCCGCCGCCATCGAACAGCACGTCAACCGCTTCGACCGTCAGCAGAGCCTGATCATCGCGATCAGCACGGGCCTGTTGGCCTTCTGGTCGGGTTACCGCGTCGCCTGGTCGCTGTACCTGACCATGACCTACGACTTCCTGTTCGGCTCACTGGTCTTCCAGATCGCGCTGTGGGGCGTCATCGGTGCCGCCGCGGCGATCGCGTCGCTCGCGTTCTACAACCGCTACCGCACCGCCGACGAGCCCGACGCTCAGCCGAGCAGCGTCGACCCCCAGTAATCCGACGAACCATCACGCACACCCGGCGGGCAGGCGAAGATGCCACTGCCGGTGTGTGTGATGTACTCGTTGAGGGCGTCGTTGGTGGACAGCTTGGTCTGCATCGGGATGAACGACTCGGCCGGGTTGCGCACGAAGGCGATGAAGAACAGCCCCGCGTCCAGGTGGCCGAAACCGTCTGAGCCATCAGTGAAGTTGTAGCCCCGGCGCAAAATCTGCGCGCCGTTGTTGGCCTCGGGCGAGGCCAGGCGCACGTGCGAGTCGACGTCGATCAGCGGCGCACCGTCAGCACCCTTGCTGTCGAAGTCCAGCGGGGTGAACTCGTCGGTGTACCCGTTGGGTGCGCCGTTGCCCTTCTGCCGTCCGACCACCCGTTCCTGCTCCAAAAGCGTGGTGCGGTCCCAGGATTCGATGAGCATGCGGATGCGCCGGCTGATCAGATACGAACCGCCCGTCATCCAGGCCGGTCCGTCGCCGTTGCCGACCCAGACGTGCTTGTTGATGGCGGCGGTGTCCTCGGCCTTCAGGTTGTTCGTTCCGTCCTTGAACCCGAACAGGTTTCGCGGCGTGGACTGGTTCCGAGTGGTCGATGACGTGCGGCCGAAGCCGAGCTGCGAGTACCGCACCGCGACGGTGCCGAAGCCCACGCGGGCCAGGTTGCGGATGGCGTGCACCGCGACCTGCGGATCATTGGCGCAGGCCTGTACGACGATGTCGCCGCCACACCGTGCGGGATCGAGCTTCTCGTTGCGGAACTTCGGCAGGTCCACCAGGTGGGCCGGCCGCTGCGCGTCGATGCCGAACCGGTCCTTGCCGTCCTTGCGGAAGAAGCCGGGGCCGAATCCGATCGTCAGGGTCAATGCGGAGGGCGAAAGACCAAGGGCCTCACCGGTATCGGCCGGCGGCGCGTACGGGTTCAGTCCGATGGCGCCGTGTGCGACGGCCTCCTCGCCGAGCGTCATGCGCTCGGCCATCTCCGTCCACTTCTTCAGCATCGCCACGACGTCGGCCTTCTTGTCCGTCGTGACGTCGAAGGTGGCGAAGTGCATCCGGTCTTGCGCGGCGGTGACGATGCCCGCTTGATGGGTGCCGCGGAACGGCACCGGCTTACTCAGGCTGTCCTCGACCACGGCGGCGGACGAGCGGCCGGCGAGCGCGCCGGTGGCGGCGGCGCCGACGACGGCGGCCGTCACCCCGGCGGCGCCGAAGAGCTTGCGCCGGCTGAGCCCACCGGATCCGGTCACGGTCGGCTCAGCGGTCGTCAGTTGGGGCTCACTGCTTGGCGACGACACCCTGCACCTCGCTGACCTCCTTGCTCAAAGCGTCGACGGCGCGCGAAAGTTCTTGCCGCTCGGGCTCGGTCACCTTGTCGTAGAAGATGAAGCCGTCGCCCTGGCGCCACTTGTCCAGCAGCTTCTGGACATTCTCGAAGGCCGCGTCGACGTCCTTGCCGAGCTGCGGGTTGCGCTCGTCGAGGATCGGGTCCACCGACCCGACCGCCGTGCGCGAGCCCTCGATGTTGGCCTGGATGTCCCACAGGTCGGTGTGGCTGAAGATGTCTTCTTCGCCGGTGATCTTGGTCTTGGCGATCTCGTCCAGCAGCTCCTGTGCGCCACCGGCGATCTTGGTGGAGTCGATGGTCCACTTCGGGTCCTTGACGCCGGCATCGAGTTCCTTGACGTCGGCGACCAGCTGGTCGGCCAGGGCGTTGGCGTCAGGCTGCAGTCCGGTGACCCAGAGCTGCTTCTCCAGGACGTGGAAGCCGGTCCACTTGTCGCCCGGTTTCACGTCGGCTTCGCGCAGGTCGATCCGCGGGTCGAGGTCGTCCGGGAAGGACTCGGCGACGGGCTCGATGCGCTCGTAGAAGGTACGGGCCTTCGGGTACTGCGCCTTGGCTCCGGCGACGTCCCCCTTCTTCACGGCGGCGGCGAACGCCTCGGTGGCGGGCACCAGCGAGGTGGTCTGCTCGACGACGTACTTCTTGTAGAAGTCCGCAGCGTCCTTGAACTTGCCGGTGTCATCGATCTTGACGGTGTCGCCGGTGACGGTGAAATCGCCGCGGATGCCGTCACCGACCATGCCGGGCTTGCACGCGGTCTTGTAGGTGCCGGCTTCGGGCAGCTGCACGATCAGCTTGCGCTGCAGGCCGGGGGAGACGTTCTCGATCTCGCCCATGACCTTGTCGCCGGGGCCGTAAACGTAGAACTCGGTGACCTTGGTGCCGTTGTTGGTGACGACGAAGGTGCTGGTGCCCGTCTTGGCCGACGTCGCCGACAGCTTGCAAGCGTCGTCCGAGGCGGTCACGGTGATCTCGCCGGAGGCGGACTTGTTCTCGTCCGACTTGGAGGTGCACGCGGAGACCGCGGTCAGACCGGCGAGCAGGGCGGCAGAAGCGGCCAAGCCGGTCTTGACGTTGAGGGCAGCGAGATTCACTTAGCGGACCTTTCGAGGGTGGCAGCAGGGGCGGGTTTGGCTGCGACAGGTCGCAGGAACAGCGTCAGGACGACCAGGAGGTAGGCCAGCCAGCAGACGAACTGCAGGATCGAGGGGGCGGGGCTGATGTTGAAGACGCCCTGGATCACCTGGCCGTACCAGGACGACCAGTTGAAGGCGCCGGTCATGTCGAAGGCCTTGGCGCTCAGGCCGGGCAGCCATCCGACGGTCTGCAGCGCGTGGATGGCGTACGACAGGATGCCCGCGGCGACGACGACGAGGAATGCGCCGGTGTATTTGAAGAACTTGGCCAGGTTGATGCGCACCGCGCCGGCATACATGCCGTAGGCGACGACGACGGCGATGAGCAAGCCGATCACGAGTCCGGCCAGCGGCCATGCGGTCGACGCATTGGCGTAGCCGACCATGAACAGCGCCGTCTCGACGCCCTCGCGGCCGACGGCCAGGAAGGCCAGAGTGGCGACGGCGATCCCGCCGGTCTCCAGGGCGCGCGCCATGTCGCTGCGCAGCTCGCCGGAGATGGTCGCGGCGGCTTTGCGCATCCACAGCACCATGGTCGTGACGATGATCACCGCCACCAGGGAGGCGACGCCGGCGATGGCCTCGGCCGCCAGGCCGGAGATGGTGTTCTCGCTCAGCTGGATGGACAGGAACACGCCGATGGTCATCGCGATGGCGGCCGCAACGCCGAGCCAGACCCACTTGAGGGCGTCACGGCGGTCGGACTTCACGAGGAAGGCGATGAGGATGGTGACGACAATCGCAGTTTCCAGGCCTTCGCGGAGGCCGATCAGCAAGCTGCCAAAGAGCTGTGAGGAAATGCCGGGGCCCGCGGCGACCAGCGCTGTCGAGACCGCGAAGGTGGTGGTCATCCGCAATCCTTAGATAGACTAAACGGCAACACAGGTTTGCCTTGCCAAAGGAAGGCAAGCCAACCTTATCAGCGGATGCGCGACCGTCGTACCGTCGTGCCGGAAAGCTCGCGCTTCGGGGTGCACTCAGCTCGGCATGCGACGATGACGGACGACGAATCCGTCGACAATCTCTGGGTATAGGGGAGTACCGGTGTTGCGAGTGCGTTGGCTGCGGGCGAGCGCTGTTGTCTCCGCAACGGCGCTCCTGATGGCCTCGAGCTGCTCATTTCAGCCCGGTTACCTGCGCGGAGTGCCTCCGCCACCCGGCCCCGCGGTGCCCCCGATCAACACCCATGTGAAGGGTCGTGGCGCGGACCAGCTGCGCGACTGGGCCGAGCATCTGGCACCTCCCCTCGGCATTCCGGTCATGGCGCTGGAGGCCTACGGGTACGCCGCGCGCGTGGCCGAGGTCGAGAACCCCAAGTGCCACATCGCGTGGACGACGCTGGCCGGCATCGGGATGGTCGAGAGCCACCACGGCACCTACCGCGGCGCGACCATCGCCCCGAACGGTGACGTCACGCCTCCGATCCGCGGCGTGCCACTCGACGGAACCATGAACAACCTGCGGATTCCGGACTCCGACTCCGGAAGCATGGACAGCGACGACGCCGTCGACCGCGCCATGGGGCCCATGCAGTTCATCCCGGACACCTGGCGGTTGTACGGCGTCGACGCCAACAACACCGGCTTCGCCAGTCCCGACAACATCGACGACGCGGCGCTGTCGGCGGCGGGTTATCTCTGCTACCGCGGCAAGGATCTGTCCAGCCCGCACGGCTGGATGGACGCACTGCACGCCTACAACTTGTCCGACGACTACGCGCGCGCCGTGCGGGACTGGGCAACGGCCTATGCCAACGGGCACCAGAGATAGGTGGCCGGATAGCTAGCGGTAGCTGACGCACTTCACGCCCCGGCACCGTTTAGGCTGATGGGCGTTCGCACGAGTCCGTGACGCCAAAGGGAGACCCAAGTGCCAATCATCGAACAGGTCGGAGCCCGCGAGATTCTCGACTCCCGGGGAAATCCGACGGTCGAGGTCGAGGTCGCTCTGACCGATGGAACGTTCGCTCGCGCGGCGGTGCCGTCGGGTGCGTCGACCGGTGAGCACGAGGCTGTCGAACTGCGCGACGGCGGCGCCCGCTACGGCGGCAAGGGCGTCGAGAAGGCCGTCGAGGCCGTGCTCGACGAGATCGCGCCCGCAGTCATCGGCCAGGCCGCCGACGACCAGCGCATCATCGACCAGGCGCTGCTGGACCTCGACGGCACCCCGGACAAGTCGCGCCTGGGCGCCAACGCCATCCTCGGCGTCTCGCTGGCCGCGGCCAAGGCCGCTGCCGACTCCGCCGGCCTGCCGTTGTTCCGCTACATCGGCGGCCCGAACGCCCACATCCTGCCGGTGCCGATGATGAACATCCTCAACGGTGGCGCGCACGCCGACACCGGTGTCGATGTGCAGGAGTTCATGGTCGCGCCCATCGGTGCGCCGACCTTCAAGGAATCGCTGCGCTGGGGCGCCGAGGTCTACCACTCGCTCAAGTCCGTACTCAAGAAGCAGGGCCTGGCGACGGGCCTCGGTGACGAGGGTGGTTTCGCGCCCGACGTCGCCGGCACCCACGCCGCGCTCGAACTGATCAGCACCGCCATCGACGCCACCGGCCTCAAGCTGGGCAGTGACGTGGCGCTGGCGCTCGACGTCGCGGCCACCGAGTTCTACACGGACGGAACGGGTTACGCCTTCGAGAAGCAGACCCGCACCGCCGAACAGATGGCCGAGTTCTACGCGTCGCTGCTCGACTCGTTCCCGCTGGTGTCCATCGAGGACCCGCTGTCCGAGGACGACTGGGACGGCTGGGTGGCGCTGACCACCGCCATCGGTGACCGCGTCCAGCTCGTCGGCGACGACCTCTTCGTCACCAACCCGGAGCGGCTGGAAGAGGGCATCGAGAAGGGTGCCGCCAACGCGCTGCTGGTGAAGGTCAACCAGATCGGCACGCTCACCGAGACGTTGGACGCCGTCGCCCTGGCGCATGCCGCGGGCTACAAGTCGATGATGAGCCACCGCAGCGGCGAGACCGAAGACACCACCATCGCCGACCTGGCCGTGGCGTGCAGTTGTGGTCAGATCAAGACCGGTGCGCCCGCCCGCAGCGAGCGCGTCGCCAAATACAACCAGCTGCTCCGCATCGAGGAGACCCTGGGCGACGCCGCGCGGTACGCCGGCGACCTGGCGTTCCCGCGTTTTGTGGTGGAAGCCAAGTAGTTTCGCAGGCCTGATCTACCGACATGCCCGATCCCAAACGGCGTTCCCCCGCTTCTCGTCCCGCCAAACCTGGCGAGACGAAGCGGGGGCGTGCCGGGGCCGGCACGTCGGCGGCCAAGGCGGGTAACCGGCCAAAGGCCGAGCCGCGGCGCGTCCCGGACAATCTGCCGGTTCCGGTCACCGAGCCCATCCGGCAGGCGTACGCGGAGTCGGTCGAGCACCATGCCGAGCAGCGGCTGGGGTCGGCGGCGCGGCGCGCGGCGATCCTTGCCGTCGTGGTGTGTGTGCTGACCCTGACGATCGCCGGACCGGTGCGCACCTTCTTCGCGCAGCGCACCGAGATGCAGCAGTTGGCCACCGCCGAATCTCAATTACGTTCGCAGATAGCCAATTTGGAGCAGCAGAAGGTGAAGTTGGCCGACCCGGTGTACATCGCCGCGCAGGCCCGTGAGCGGTTGGGCTTCGTGATGCCGGGCGATATCCCGTATCAGGTGCAACTGCCTCCCGGTGCCGTCACGACGCCCGTCGCACCCGCGCCGTCCCCTACCGCGAAGAGCAACCAGCCCTGGTACACCGCGCTGTGGCACACCATCGCCGATCAGCCGCACGGCCTCACGCCGGCACCGGCCGTGGTCCCGCCGGGCCCGGACGGCGTCACCCCGGACGGTGACGTGCCCCCCACCGATGTGCCCGCACCTCAGGCGCCGCCCGGTGGTTGACGCTGCTGATCTGGAAGCCGTTGCGGCCCAACTGGGGCGGGAACCGCGTGGCGTCCTGGAGATCGCCTACCGCTGCCCCAACGGCGAGCCTGGCGTCGTCAAGACCGCGCCGCGGCTGCCCGACGGAACCCCTTTCCCCACTTTGTATTACCTGACGCATCCGGCTCTGACGGCCGCGGCCAGCCGGCTGGAGTCGTCGGGTCTGATGAAGGACATGACCGAGCGTCTCCAGGCCTCCGAGGAGCTGGCTGCGGCGTATCTGCGTGCACACGAATCGTTCCTCGCCGAGCGGGACGCCATCGAGTCGCTGGGCACCACGTTCTCCGGCGGCGGGATGCCCGACCGGGTCAAGTGCCTGCACGTGGTCATGGCGCATTCGCTCGCAAAAGGCCCGGGCCTCAACCCGTTTGGCGATGAGGCGCTGGCGTTGTTGGCAGTCGAACCGGCGATGGCCGGGATTCTGGATCCGAAGGTGTGGGTGTGAGTTCGCGGGTCGCTGCTGTTGACGGTGTGCGGCGGGTCGCCGCGGTGGACTGCGGCACCAACTCGATTCGTCTGCTCATCGCGGACGTCACCGACGGCCGCCTGCGGGACGTGTACCGCGAGATGCGGATCGTCACTCTCGGCGAAGGTGTCGACGCCACAGGTGAATTCGCGCCCGCCGCGCTGGCCCGCACCGAGGCGGCACTGGCCGACTACGTCGAGATGATGCTGACGCACGACGTGACCAAGGTGCGGATGGTCGCCACCTCCGCGGCCCGCGACGCCGGAAACCGCGACGAGTTCTTCGCCATGACGGCACGGCAATTGGGTCGGGTGATGCCGGGCGCCGTGGCCGAGGTGATCACCGGCACCGAGGAAGCCGCATTGTCGTTCCGCGGAGCCGTCGGCGAATTGGACCCGGCCGCAGGACCTTTCGTGGTCGTCGACCTGGGCGGTGGCTCGACGGAAGTGGTGCTCGGCGGGTCCGGCACCGCGGTTGCCGATGTGGTGGCCAGCTTCTCGGCCAACATCGGCTGCGTGCGCCTCACCGAGCGCTGCCTGCACACCGACCCGCCCACCCCCGACGAGGTCGCGGCCGCGCGTGCCGTGGTGCGCGAGAAGCTGTCCGAAGCTTTGGCTGTTGTGCCCATCGAAGGTGCCCGGACGTGGGTCGGTGTGGCCGGCACGTTCACCACGGTGGCCGCCCTGGCGCTGGGGCTACCGGAGTACGACTCCGAAGTAATTCACCTGTCCCGCATCGGAATTCCGGATGTGGTCAAGGTGTGCGATGAGTTGATCGCGATGCCGCGGGCGCAACGCGCCGAACTCGGCCCCATGCACCCGGGCCGCGTGCCGGTGATCGGCGGCGGGTCCGTCGTCGTCGAGGAATTGGCCCGCGAATTCGGTCAGCGGGCGGGGATCACGGAATTGGTGGTCAGCGAGCACGACATCCTGGACGGCATCGCGCTGTCGATCTGACGCCGAGCGTGGGGGTCGAGAATCCTTGTAAACATGCATGATAGACGGTCAGAGATTGTCGCCGTGCCCACCTTCAGCAGCGTTGGACTCCGCGGGCCAAACGGCGAGTTCACCGCCAGGCATGCACACGACGAGCTGCCCTCCAGGGCCACTTATGGTCCAAGCCTCGTAGGCACTATCCGGCTTTACGGTCAAACGTGCGGAGTTGCCGAAAGTTATCGAGAGTGTTCCGTCACTGTCGACGCTCGACTTCGTGATTGCGTCACCGACCAGCTGGGCGAGCGGCCGGAAGGACTCCGCTGGATCCTCCTCGGGTGACAGGTCGATACTCCCGGCAGCAAGCTCCAGTTTGAAGGGCGATTCGATGCGTACAAAGAACTGATGTGATAACTGCAGTCCGACCGTGAATTCGGCTGTGTAGGAGGCAAGTACCTTGCCTTCGAGTTCGAGGTTCATGGTCACCATCCCTTCGGTATCGGATACGAGCCGTCTGGATTCCTGGGGATATGGGTCTCGGCCCGGCTGGCTTTCCATCGAGCGTTATCGGTTGATTGTGTTCGTTAGTGAACTTGACGTATCCGTTGGGGTACCGGGAATCTGCCTTCATCTTCGTCCTGAGGTCATCGAGCGACGTCTTGTATTCGGAGCACGACTGGGCCAGCTCAGCGCAGCTGCCCAGAATTGCATCGGCGGCTTGATGTAGTTCGTCGAGGTCTTTGACGATGTACTCGACCTCAGGGGACTTGGCATCCCGGAACTTCGCAGCGTTACCGCTGAGTGCCTGTACGACTGCCGTCGTGCCTGGACCCGTGGCGAGCTGATTCCAGGCAGTCGATGCCTTGTCGAGCTTGCCGGTATCACCATCGGGCACGGGAATACCTATGTGAGCCGAACAACGAAAATCCCCCTCCGGTGCGTCAAATACGCTCCAAAGGGGGATTGGTGGGACTGGCCTCTACCGCGACACGACATACGTCCTAGTGCGTCGCGTCGGGGCAGAAGTGGTAGCTAGACCTTGCAGTTCGGGCGGTTGTGGCAGTGGTGTCCGTCGCGGCAGGCGTTGCACTGACAGCCACAGGTCGACACGTTCTTGGTGGAAACCTTCATTACTGATCACCCCTGTTTGTCTCGGCTTATCGAGATATGACTACTTCACCATAGTTCGATCGCGGGGCGGAGTGAAGGTTGCCGGACAGACCGACGGCCGGAACCAGTCCTCGTGAGACTGGCTTCCGGCCGTCGGCAGGGGGGTGATTCAGTTGGCTGTGTCGTCCGACGCCTGGACCATCGGGGCGGCGGGAGCGGCAGGTGCACCCAGCTGGCGGGCGACGAAGTCCGCGGCCTGGTTGGCCATGCCGTTGAACTTGTAGGCGCTGTGGGCCGAGCGGTCCATGCCGCCACCGCAGATCGGGTCGCCGGGGGCACACAGCTGGATGGTCTTGCCGGCGTACGCGCCGCCGATGTTGATGGCGGGTGCGGTGCGGTCGGCGACGCTCAGGACGAACGGGCTCGGGGTGCCGAACAGCACGACAGCGGCGACGTGCGACGCGACGGACGCGGGCATCGGGCCGCTGATGCCGGCGGGCAGGACAAATCCGGCCGGGACGCTGCTCATGGTGCTGTAGCCGGCGACGGCCGCGCCCTGCGAGTACCCGCCGATGACGATCTTGGTGGCGGGGCACGAGGCGGCGATCGATTCGATGCGGTTGGTGGCGTCGGCGACGCCGTCGGCGGCGGCACCGAAGTCGAGCGAGGCCGGGTAGTTCACGCCGTAGGCGTCGATGTTGCGGCCGGGCATCCGGGCGTTCAGTGCGTCGACGAAGGCTTGGCCGGTGGCTCCGACGCCGGGGGCTTCGAAGGTGCCGCGGGCGAAGACGACCTCGACGTTGGCACAGGAGTCGTCAGCGGCGTTGGCAGTGGCGACCGGGCCGGCGATGGCGCCGGTGACGATCGTGAAGGCGGCCACGGCGGTCAATGCCACCTTGCCGGCCGCAGTACGAATGGCGCTCATGCTGTTCCCCGTCCTTGAAGTTCCAGTTGCCTGGTATAAGCCGAACGGGCGAGCTGCGATTCCATGCGGTCGTGTGACGTACCGCATACCTAGCGTAACTAAGCATCGGGGATGAACTGCGGGCGCGCATGCGTTAGGTCCGCGCCCGCAGATCTGAGGTGGCGCCCCGGGCTCAGCTACTCGACTTGGCGGTGCTTTTCTTCGGTTTGGCCGCCGCGGGTGCCGCTTCCGGCGCGGTTGCCGTTTCGGGCATCGCGACAGGTGCCGACGGCGTGACCACCGGCCGGCACATCTCGATCGCCTTCTCGGTGTACACGCGGAAGCCGAAGTCCGGGTTGTAGCCGTGGATTTCCGGGGTGTCGAGGTCGCGCAGGAACGTGAGGATCTCGCGGCTGAACACCTGACCTGGCACCAGTACCGGGAAGCCCGGCGGATAGGGCGTCACGAACGTCGCTGAGACGACGTCCACGTCGTTGTCCAACTTCTCGAATACCTCATCGGTGGTCAGGTATTCGCAATTGGTGTCGGTGTAGGACAGGTAGAAGGCGCGGCGCACATCGCCTTCCGGCGTGGGCACGGCGCCGTTGGTCCATGTCACGTCGGAGAACACCGGGTGGAACCCGCTGAAGTTCGGCAGTGACGCCGACGCGGTGGTCAGGCGTCGGACCTTCTGCTCGAACCGGCTGCGCTCGCCGAGGCCCATCTCAGATACCGACTCGTCGAGTTCCGCGGCGATCTTCACCAGCACCTCGACGAGGAAGGCCACCGAACTCCGTGTGGTGCCGATGTTTGTCATGAACAGCACCGTGTTTCGCGACGTCTTGTTGATCTGCACGCCGTGCCGGTCCATCAACTGCTCGCGTTTGAACGTGTCCCCGTCGTAGCCGGTGTGCCCGATGGACAGGGTGATCCGGGACGGGTCCAGTACGAATTCGTCTTTGTCCCAGGCGGTCATCATGTTCTGCAGGCCGGACCGCAGCGGTTGCTCGATGTGGCTGGCGCGGAACTCGTCGGGGATCAGGTCCGAGGTGCGCAGGCACCGCATGTACCGGCTCAGCAACGGGTGGTTGTCGATGGCGTCGCGCAACTGCATGGCGTTCTCGATCTGGCGCTGCACCAGCTCGACGCCCTCCAGTGCCACCTGGCGCCGGCCCAGATCCAGTGACGCCAGAATCTGGTAGTTGGGTGAGGTCGATGTGTGCGCCATGTACGCCTCGTGGAACGCTTCGGCCACCTTCTGCTCGAAGTCCTGGTCGAACACGTGGATCATCGAGCCCTGGCGCAACGAGGTCAGCGTCTTGTGCGTCGACTGCGATGCGTACACCCGCACGCGGGCCTTGGCCGGGTCCGGAGTCAACCGCCGATCGAGCAATTCCTGGTCGGTGGGCGGCTTTTCGATGTCGGCCTTCAACTGCTTCTCGTATGCAGCGGTGTAGGCCGGGTCGGCCAGTTTGTCGCGCAGCCGGCGGGCCGACGCCATGGCCGTGCGGTCCCGGTACACCGGGTGGAACCGCGCGAACGCGAACCACGCTTCGTCCCAAAGGAATACCAGGTCGGGCTTGATGGCCAGGCACTCTTCCATGACCCGCTGCACGTCGTAGACGATGCCGTCGAAGGTGCAGTTGGTCAGTGAGATCATCTTGACACGGTCGAGCTTGCCGGCGTTCTTGAGCGCCAACAACTTTGACTTGATCTCGCGCAGCGGCACCGCACCGTACATGGTGTAGTCGGGCAGCGGGTAGGCCTCGAGGTAGATGACGTGGGCCCCGGCCATCATCATCCCGTAGTGATGCGACTGGTGGCAGTTGCGGTCCAGCAGCACGATGTCGCCGGGGGCCACCAGTGACTGCGTGACGATCTTGTTGGCCGTCGACGTGCCGTTGGTGACGAAGTAGGTGCGCCGCGAACCGTACGTCTCGGCGGCCAGTTGCTGGGCTTCCCGGAGCGGCCCGGTCGGCTCCAGCAGTGAGTCCAGCCCGCCGCAGGTGGCTGATGTCTCGGCCATGAACACGTCCAGCCCGTAGAAGCTGACCATGTCTTTTATCCAGTGCGAGTTGACAATTGACTTGCCCTGGCTGATGGGCAGCGCGTGGAAGACGCCGGTGGGGCGGTGGCTGTACTGCTTGAGCGCGCTGAAGAACGGTGTGCGGTAACGCTCGGCCACCCCCTGCAGGATCGACAGGTGCAGCTCGAGCACACCCTCGCGGGCGTGGAACACGCGGCGGAAGTGGGGACCGAGCCGGCCCGCGATGTCCTCGACCTCGATCTCCGTCATGAGATACAGGTCGAGTTCGGGGCGCAGCTCCTGCAGCGACGACGCGAGAATCTGCGCGCGCTCATCAGGCGACTTATGGTCGTCCAGCACCGCGGACACCTTGGTGTCGACGAACTGTGCAAGCGCCGAGAGGTCACGTTCGGACTGATGGCTGAACCGCCGCCGGATCACGACGGCCTGCAGGTTGACGTTCAGCCGGGCCGCGATCAACGCCTCGTCGCCGCTGGCGACCACGACGAGCTCGTAGACGAACTCATCGTCGGGCCGGCGCCAGCTGCGAACCTCCGCGCGCAGTGCCTGCTCCTGGGCTTCCGTCATCTTCTCGACGATCAGGACCTCGAAATACAGTTGTTCCCGGCGGGTGACGGGCTGCTGCTCCAGCGTGCGTGGGTCGGTGGGGAACATGTCGGTGTCGTCCATGCCGGCGTGGTCGACGTCGCCCGTTCGGTAGGACTCGGTGGTCAGCGCGCGGTTGATGCGGGCCACGGCCTTGGCGAACTTGTCGTAGGCGCCGGCGCCGAACAGCCGCTGCACCTTGGCGAACTGGAGAGATCCCGGGTATGCCCAGTACGGCTCGAGCGGGGTCAGGGTCGCCAGCAGCTCCCCGCAGATGCCGACGTACTTGTCCTTGAGATCACCGACGGTCGTGGTGCGGGTCAGCCGGTCGGCGGCTTCTTCGAGGCGGCACCAGGCATCGCCCCGCAGTTGCCAGACACTGTTGTACGCGCGCGAATTGTCTGCCATTTCCAGCCTTTTCACAGGTGCATTAATGGAGGAGCGTCGCGCTCCAGCCTTGCACCGTAGGTGGCCAAGTCAGGTGAACAGTTGGCAATATCTGCCCGTCGAATTACTCCTGGAAGCGGTAGCCCATGCCGGCCTCGGTCAGCAGGTGCTTGGGGTGTGACGGGTCGACCTCGAGCTTGCGGCGCAGCTGTGCCAGGTACACCCGTAGATAGTGGGTCTCCTTGGCGTAGGCCGGGCCCCACACTTCCTTGAGCAACTCCTCGCGGCCGACCAGCTTCCCGCGGTTGCGCACCAGCATCTCCAGCATGCCCCACTCCGTCGGGGTCAGATGCACCTCGACGCCACTGCGCGTCACCCGCTTGGCCGCCAGATCGACGGTGAACGACGACGTCTCGACGACGGGCTCGTCGGTCTCGGATGCGGCCGCGCCGCGCCGGACCGCGGCGCGCAGCCGGGCCAGGAACTCGTCCATGCCGAACGGTTTGGTGACGTAGTCGTCGGCGCCGGCGTCGAGGGCCTCGACTTTGTCCATGGAGTCGGTACGCGCCGACAGCACGATGACGGGCGCGGTGAGCCAGCCGCGCAGCCCGGCCAGTACGTCGATGCCGGACATGTCGGGCAGGCCGAGGTCCAGGATCACCACGTCGGGCTTGTGTTCGGCGGCCGACCTCAGCGCCTCGGCGCCGGTGGCGGCGACAGAGACGTCGTAGCCGCGCACCGACAGGTTGATGCGCAAGGCACGCAGAATCTGTGGCTCGTCGTCGATGACCAGAACCCGTGTCACACCCGATCCTTTCCGGCGGCCGCCAGGTCCACCACGACGGTCAGCCCGCCGCCGGGGGTGTCGGTGGCCGAGATGGTGCCGCCCATTGCTTCGACAAAGCCGCGCGCCACCGAAAGACCAAGTCCCACACCGGTGCTGTTGTCGTGGTCGCCGAGGCGCTGGAACGGCGCGAACAGTTGCTCCTCGGCGCCGCGGGGGATGCCCGGCCCCTCGTCCACGATGGTGATCAGCACCCGCTCGCCGACCTGCCCGGCGTTCACCCGCACGACGCTGCCCGCCGAGTAGCGCAGCGCGTTGTCGATGAGGTTGACCAGCACCCGCTCCAACAGGCCCGCATCGGCCAGCGCGACGGCATCACCCACTTCGACCTTCACCCGGTCGAGGCCGCGGTTCGCGTAACCGGTTGCCCCCCGGCTGATTCCGAGCAGCGCCCGTTGTACGACCTCTTCCATGTAGACGCGCCGCAGTTCCGGCTTCACGACGCCGGCGGCGAGCCGCGACGAGTCGAGCAGGTTGCCCACCAACGCGGTCAGTTGATCCACCGATTCCTCGACGGTGGCCAGCAGCTCGGCGGTGTCCTCGGGCGAGAAGCCGACGTCCTCACTGCGCAGGCTCGACACCGCAGCCTTGGCCGCGGCCAGCGGGGTGCGCAGGTCGTGGCTGACAGCGCTCAGCAGGGAGCGGCGCAGTTCGTCGGCCTTGGCCAGAGCCTCAGCGCGGCCGGCTTCCTCGGCCAGGGCGCGTTGGCGTACGAGACCCGCCGCCTGCCGGGCCACGGCGCCGAGCACCCGGCGATCGCGCGCCTCGGTCTTGCGGCCCGCCATCAGCAGCCAGTATTCGTCGTCGCTGACCTCGATCGCGGTGTCGGCGGAATCGACTGTCACACAGGGGTCTTTGCCGACGCAGGCGACGATGCCGTCCTCCTCGTGCAGCAGGCTGACGGCCCGTTGCGCGTAAGTCTCGCGGACGCGTTCCAGCAGCGTGGTCAGGTCGGCACCACGGAGCACGCTGCCCGCGAACAGCGCCAGCAGTTCGGCTTCCTGCGAGGCGTGCCGGGCTTCCCTGGACCGTTTGGCGGCGCCGTCGACCAGCGCGGCGACTGCGACCGCGACGGCGAGCAGCACCACGATGGTCAGGGCGCTGTCGGGGTCGGCGATGGTGAAGCTGTACCGCGGCGCGACGAAGAAGTAGTTGAGCAGCAGCCCGGACAGCACCGCCGACAACGCGGCGGGGGCCACACCCCCGAGCAGCGCGACGACCAGCACACCGATGAAGAACACCGCGCTCTCGCCGCCGATATGCAAGAACGGGTCCAGCTGGGTGGTGACCGCGGTGATGATGCCGGGCACGACGATCGCCGCCAGCCACGACGCCAGGTGCCGCTGCCCGCGGGTCGCCGTCGACCAGGACCAGCCCGGCTGGGACTGCTCATGGGTGACCATGTGCACGTCGATCTTGCCGGAGTTCTGGACAGTCTTGGCGCCGATGCCCTCATCGAAGAGCCGGGCCCAGCGCGACCGTCGCGACGTGCCCAGCACCAGCTGGGTGGCGTTCATCTCGCGCGCGAAATCCAGTAGGGCACTGGGCACGTCACCGTCACTGCCGCCGACGACGGTGTGCAGGGTGGCACCGAGGCTGGCCGTCAGCTCGCGCACCTTGCCCATCTGCGGGGCGGAGACGCCCGTCAGACCGTCGCCGCGGACGACGTGCACCACCATCAGTTCGGCGCTGGATTTGGAGGCGATACGTGACGCGCGCCGGACCAGGGTCTCTGATTCGGGTCCTCCGGTGACCGCCACGACAACGCGTTCGCGGGCCTCCCAGGTGTCCGAAATATTGTGCTCGGCGCGGTATTTGGCGAGGGCGGCGTCGACCTGGTCGGCCAACCACAGCAGTGCCAGCTCGCGCAGGGCAGTGAGATTGCCCTGCCGGAAGTAGTTGGACAGCGCCGCGTCGACGCGTTCCGGCGCGTACACGTTGCCGTGGGAGAGCCTGCGGCGCAGGGCTTCCGGTGTGATGTCGACCAGTTCGATCTGGGCGGCACTGCGCACGACGGAGTCCGGCACCGTCTCCTGCTGCTCGATACCGGTGATCTGGGCGACGACGTCGTTCAGGCTCTCCAGGTGCTGGACGTTGACGGTGGAGATGACGGTGATGCCGGCGTCCAGCAGCTCTTCGACGTCCTGCCAGCGTTTGGCGTTCTTGCTGCCGGGCGTATTGCTGTGTGCCAGTTCGTCGACCAGCACCACCTCGGGGTGGCGGGCCAGCACTGCGGGGACATCCAGTTCGGCGAACGTCCCGCCGCGGTAGTCGATGAACCGCGGCGGGATCCGTTCGATGCCTTCCATCGCCTCGGCCGTCTTCTTGCGGCCGTGCGTCTCGACGACGGCCGCGACGACGTCGGTGCCGCGTTCGAGACGACGATGTGCCTCGCCGAGCATCGAGAAGGTCTTGCCCACGCCGGGGGCCGCACCCAGGTAGATGCGTAACTCGCCCCGCTTGTCCGGCGTTTCCATGTGTCCCATTGTCCAGCAGGTCAGCTACTCGACGGGTACTTCTGGTCCAACGCCAGATTGAGTCGCAGGACGTTGACCCGCGGCTCGCCCATGAAACCCAGGGCACGGCCACTTGTGTTGTCCTTCACCAGAGCCCGGACCTGGTCAGCCGAGATGTGTCGGACCTTGGCGATCCGGCTCACCTGCAGGTCGGCGTAGTCGGTCGAGATGTCGGGGTCCAGGCCGCTGCCGCTGGCCGTGACGGCGTCAGCCGGCACCTGCGGGTCGGACGGTGCCGAGCCACGGATCGCGACGATCTGACCTCCGGTGTAATCCTCGCCGTACTTGGCGCATTCGACCCGCATACCCTCGTAGGTCGCAGCGAAGGGCGCCTTCGTCGTCTCGCACGGCTGGTTCACACTGACCACCTTGGTGGGATGCGTGACGTTGCCCGTGGCATCCCGCGGCCCGATAACCGACAGCACCGCGCCCACGCCGTCCGAGGTGCAGAACGGACGTGCACCGGAATTGTGGTCCAGGCCCTCGGTGTCCGCGACGCCGTAGCTCCGCGTGCACACCTGGGTCAGCAAACTGGGCTTGAATCCGGCTTCGCTTGCCGCCTTGCCGGCCTTGAGCTCAGCCGGGTCGGCGGGCGTGTCGACGATGCTCTCCGGGCCGAGATTGCCCGCGCCGCTGGCCATCGGGTCGTACCCGGTGCCGGCATTGGACGGACGGCTCTGGAAATACTGCGGCAGCGCATTGCCTTTGGCGTCGGTGAACAACTGGCCGATCAGGGAGCTGCCGACGACCTTGCCATTGACCGTGACGAGCGAGCCGTCGGCCTTGTCCTTGAGCCCGGGCAGCTGGGCGACGGCCCAGACGAGGACCGGGTAGGCCAGACCGGTGATGACGGTCAGGACCAGCAGTGCGCGCAGGGCGGCACTGTGTACGCGAATCAGGTTGCCGATGTTCATGATTAAGACATCCCCGGGATGAATTGGATGAGCAGGTCGATGAGTTTGATGCCGATGAACGGGGCGATGATGCCACCCAGGCCATAGACGTACAGGTTGCGGCTCAAGAGCTTTGAGGCGCTGCTGGGGGTGTACCGGACACCGCGCAGCGACAGCGGGATCAGCGCGATGATGACGAGGGCGTTGAAGATCACCGCCGACAGGATCGCCGACTGCGGGCTGTGCAGCCGCATGATGTTCAGCAGGTCCAGGCCGGGGAACAGGGCCACGAACATCGCCGGGATGATCGCGAAGTACTTCGCGATGTCGTTGGCGATGGAGAACGTGGTCAGGGCGCCGCGGGTGATGAGCAGCTGCTTGCCGATCTCGACGATCTCGATGAGCTTGGTCGGGTCCGAATCGAGGTCGACCATGTTGCCGGCCTCTTTGGCCGCCGAGGTGCCGGTGTTCATCGCGACGCCGACGTCGGCCTGCGCCAGCGCGGGGGCGTCGTTGGTGCCGTCACCGGTCATCGCGACGAGCTTGCCGCCGGCCTGTTCCTTCTTGATCAGCGCCAGCTTGTCCTCGGGGGTGGCCTCGGCCAGGAAGTCGTCGACCCCGGCCTCATCGGCAATTGCCTTGGCGGTCAACGGGTTGTCGCCGGTGATCATGACGGTGCGGATGCCCATCTTGCGCATCTCGTCGAACCGCTCCCGCATGCCCTGCTTGACGACGTCCTTGAGGTGGATGACGCCCAGTACCTCGGCTCTTCCCGTCGCTTCGCTCGCCCCTGCAGCCTGCCCATTGATGACGCGCCCGACCACCAGCGGCGTACCACCGGCCGCGGAGATGCCGTCGACGATCTCGCCCAATTCGACGGGCACCGCGCCGCCGTGACCGCGAATCCACTCGGCGACGGAGTTGGCCGCGCCCTTGCGCAGCATCTGGCCGTCGTGGAGATCGACGCCCGACATACGCGTCAGTGCGGTGAACTCGACCCAGGTGGCGTCGGTCAGCTCGCCCGGGGTGCGGGCCCGTAGGCCGTGAGCCTGCTTGGCGTACACGACAATTGAGCGACCCTCAGGGGTTTCGTCCGCGAGGCTGGACAGCTGTGCTGCGTCGGCGAGTTGTTCGGCGCTGACGCCGGGCACCGGGAGGAAGCCCGCGGCCTGCCGGTTGCCGAGCGTGATGGTGCCGGTTTTGTCGAGCAGCAGGGTGTTGACATCACCGGCGGCCTCGACGGCACGACCCGACATGGCCAGCACGTTGCGCTGCACCAGCCGGTCCATGCCGGCGATGCCGATCGCCGACAGCAGCGCGCCGATTGTCGTGGGGATCAAGCAGACCAGCAGCGAGACCATCACGATGCCGGTGACGCCGAAGCCGTCGAGCGCCTCGGTATCGGGCACGCCCGGATTGTTGGCCTTCGAGTAGATGGCCAGCGGCTGCAGCGTCGCGACGGCGAACACGAAGATGATCGTCAGCGCGGCCAGCAGGATGTTGAGCGCGATCTCGTTGGGCGTCTTCTGCCGGTTGGCGCCCTCGACCAGAGCGATCATCCGGTCGACGAAGCTCTCGCCCGGCTTCTGGGTTATCTGCACGACGATCCGGTCGGACAGCACCGTGGTGCCGCCGGTGACAGCTGACCGGTCGCCACCCGATTCGCGGATGACGGGTGCGGATTCACCGGTGATCGCCGATTCATCCACGGAGGCAATGCCTTCCACCACGTCACCGTCGCCGGGGATGACCTGCCCGGCCTCGACGACGACGATGTCGCCCTGCTGCAGCAGGGGCGCGGCGACCTCCTCTTCGGTACCGGCATCGCCCGGCGCCCACCCGACCAGCTTGCGGGCCATGGTGTCGGACTTGGTCTTTCGCAGGCTCGCGGCCTGGGCCTTGCCGCGTCCCTCGGCGACCGCTTCGGCGAGGTTGGCGAAAACGACTGTCAGCCAGAGCCAGAACACGATCAGCCAGGCGAACCAGCTGGAGTGCAGGACGGCCAGGACCGTCGACCAGACGGCGCCGACCTCGACGATGAACATCACCGGGTTGCGCCACAGGGTGCGGGGGTCCAGCTTGCGCAGGGCGTCCGGCATGGACTTCCACAGCATCTTCGGGTCGAGCAGGCCGCCCTTGACAGCGGTATCGGACATCAGTGAATTCCTTCAGCGAGGGGGCCGAGCGCCAGCGCCGGCAGGAAGGTCAGGGCGACCAGAATCAGCGTCACGCCGGCGACCATGCCGACGAATTGCGGACGGTGCGTCGGCAGCGTGCCGATGGACGGGGGCGTGCTGCCCTGCTTGGCCAGCGCGCCGGCGAGAGCGAGCACCAGGATCATCGGCAGGAAGCGACCGATCAGCATCGCCAGGCCCAAAGCCGTGTTGTACCAGACCGTATTGACCGACAGGCCGGCAAACGCCGAGCCGTTGTTGTTGGCTGCCGAGGTGAAGGCGTACAGCACCTCGGAAAGGCCGTGCGGGCCCGAATTCAGCATCGCCGCGCGCTCGCCGGGGAGGGCCATGGCAACAGCGGTGCCGGTCAACACGATCAGCGGCGTGACCAGGAAATAGCTTGCCGCCAGCTTGATCTCCCGCGGGGTGATTTTCTTGCCCAGGTATTCGGGAGTGCGTCCGACCATCAGGCCGGCCACGAACACCGTGATCACCGCGAGGATCAACATGCCGTACAGGCCCGACCCGGTACCGCCGGGCGCGACCTCACCAAGCTGCATGTTGAACATCGTCATCAAGCCGCCCAGGGACGTGTACGAGTCGTGGAACGAGTTCACCGCACCGGTGGAGGTCAAGGTGGTGGCGGTGGCGAAGACGGCCGAATTGGCCACGCCGAAGCGCTGTTCCACACCTTCCATCGACGCTCCGATGGCGGTGGGGACGGTGCCGTGGTGCTGGTTCTGGAACACCAGCATGAGGCTGGTGCTGATGACGGCCAGTGTCGCCATCACGGCGACGATCGCGTAGCCCTGCTTGCGACTGTCCACCATCCGGCCGAACGTGCGCGGCAGGGAGAACGAGATCACCAGCAGCAGGAAGATCTCCACCCAGTCGGTCCATGCGTTCGGATTCTCGAACGGGTGGGCCGAGTTGGCGTTGAAGAAACCGCCACCGTTGGTGCCCAGTTCCTTGATCACTTCTTGGCTCGCCACCGGGCCGCCGGTCAGCGTCTGCTGCGCTCCGGCCAGGGTGTCGGCGATCTGGTCGTGCAGGTGAAAGTTCTGGATGGCGCCGCCGGCGATGAGGATCAGCGCGGCAATGACAGCCAGCGGCAACAGGATTCGGATGGTGCCGCGCACCAGGTCGACCCAGAAGTTGCCCAGTTCGGTGGCGTGCCGACGGGCGAACCCGCGCACGAGGGCGACCGCGACGGCCATGCCGACGGCCGCTGACACGAAGTTCTGCACCGACAGCCCGGCCATCTGTACCAGGTGGCCTTGCGTCGTCTCACCCGAGTAGGCCTGCCAGTTGGTGTTGGTGACGAAGCTGACGGCGGTGTTCCACGCCAGGTCGGCCGTCATCGGGGTCGCTGGGTTGTTCAGGTGCAGCGGCAGCACGCCCTGCACCAGCTGGAAAGCGAAGAGGAACAGCAGGGAGACGGCCGAGAAGGCGAGCGCACTGCGGGCGTAGGCGCCCCAGTTCTGCTCGGCCTCCGGGTCGGCGCCGATCATCTTGTAGATGAGACGTTCGGCACGCGAATGCTTTTCGGACGTGTACACGCGGAACATGTAGTCGCCCAACGGCACATGCACGGCGGCGAGCGCGACGATCAGGGACAGCAGGAACGTGATTCCGGCGGCGGTGGTGCTCACTAGAAGCGCTCCGGAAAGAGCAATGCGGCGACCAGGAACAGTGCGATCGCCAGACACAGCACCAGGCCGATGGCGTTGGCGAGGTTCACAGGCGCTCCACCGCCTTCTGGACCAGGCCGAGCAGGGCGAAGATCGCCACCGTCAGCACCACGAACACCACTACAGACATGGGTTCTCCCACACGTAAACGGGTCGCCGGCCCTCGGCGACCTCGTCAGCATCGGCCCGCGGGAGGGGACATCCGGCGATCTTGACGCCTTCTTTACGGCCCGCCCGGCTTCCTTTACGGATTTCCGCATCGAGCGCCGGACGCAGGGCCCGCGCAGCGCGATAAAAGCCTGGTCATGTGATGTTTTACACAGTGCGCTCGGACGGTGCCGGGGCATTTACGGGCAGCCCGGCCGGTAGGAGTCGTAAGCAGTTGATGTCGCGGGCGCGCTCAACCGGCTAACGTGCCAAGCGGTGTGGGGCCGACCACACCAGGAACTCGGGAGGCAGTGGTGATCGACGTCGTCGGTGGAGTGCGGCAGAAGCTGGGCCATCTTGCGGAATCCGCGACCGCGGTACGCCGGCTGTTCGAGACCGGCTTCCTGGATCTCGCGAACCCCGGCGTGATGATCGAGACCGCCAAGAATGCGCCGATATTCGGCCCCCAGGCGACCATGGCCATTCAGGGCGCACGCAAGTATGCGGGTCTGCCGGCATTGGTGGATGAACGCGGCACCTTGACCTACCGCCAGGTGAACGACCAGTCCTGGGCACTGGCCCGCGGCCTGCAGGGCCTGGGCGTGACGGAAGGCTCCGTGGTCGGGCTGCTGTGCCGGGACCATCGTGGCCTGATCCTGGCCATGGTGGCGTGCGGAAAGCTCGGGGCCCGGCTGGTCCTGATGAACACCGGCTTCGCCAAGCCGCAGTTCGCCCAGGTCTGCGAGCGTGAAGGCGTCAAGGTCGTGTTGCACGACAGCGAGTTCCTCGGGCTGCTCGACGCCCTGCCCGCGGACATGCCGCGGGTGTTGACCTGGGTCGACGAGGGCGTCGATGTGCCCGACGCGGCGCAGACGCTCGATGCGATCGTCGCGGCCAACTCCGCTGAGCCGCTGCCGGCGCCGAGCAAGGCGGGTGGCTCGGTGATCCTCACCAGCGGGACGACGGGCCTGCCGAAGGGTGCGCCCCGCAGCTCGGTGTCGCCACTTGCGTCCGCGCAGATCATCGACCGAATTCCGTTCCCGCGCAAGGGAACCATGGTGATCGTCTCGCCGATCTTCCACAGCACCGGCTGGGCCACCTACACCGTCGGTGCCGCGTTGGGGAACAAGGTGGTGACCGCCCGGCGGTTCAACGCCGAACGGACCCTGCAGCTCATCGCCGAGCACAAGGCCGACATGCTCGTCGCGGTGCCGACAATGCTGCACCGGATCGTCGAACTGGGGCCCGAGGTCATCGGCAAGTACGACACGTCGTCGCTGAAAACGATCCTGATCGCCGGGTCCGCGTTGAGTCCGGAACTGTCGAACCGGGTCCAGGACACCTTCGGCGACGTGCTCCACAACCTGTACGGCTCAACCGAATGCGCCATCGCCAGCGTCGCCACCCCGGCCGAGCTGCGACTTGCCCCCGGTACGGCCGGACGGGCGCCGGTGACGTGCGAGGTGGTGCTGTACGACGAGAACGACCGGCGCATCACCGGGAAGAATCGGCGCGGTCGCATCTTCGTCCGCAATGGCGCACCGTTCAGCGGTTACACCGACGGCCGGAGCAAGCAGATCATCGACGGCTACATGTCCAGCGGCGACATGGGGCACTTCGACGATCATGGGCTGTTGTTCGTCGACGGCCGTGACGACGACATGATCGTCTCCGGTGGCGAGAACGTCTTCCCGCAAGAGATCGAAGAACTTCTTGCCGAACGGGACGACATCTATGACGCGGCGGTGGTCGGCGTCGACGACGTGGAGTGGGGAAAGCGCCTGCGCGCCTTCATCGTTTCGCAGCCGGGCGCGACCCAGGACGCCGATGAGATCAAGGCGTTCGTCAAGAACAATCTGGCCCGGCACAAGGTGCCGCGCGACGTCGTGTTCATCGAAGAGCTGCCGCGCAACACCACCGGCAAGCTGCTGCGCCGTGTGCTGATCGAGATGGACGTCTAAGGCGGCAATGCCAACCGAACTCAGTGCCGAGCAGGCGGCTGCCCGGCTGGGGGCAGTCGACACCCTGGGTATCACTCTCGGCCCCGGCCAGCCGCCGGCGATACTGAGGGCGCTCGGCGTACGCCAGGACTGGTCGAATCTGCGGGTGTTCGGCGCGCTGTTGGCTGTTGGTACCGAACTGTTTTCGCGGCCCGGCGTGCACTATGTCTCTGGGTTCTTCGGTCCGATCGAGCGGGCGCTGCGGGACATGGGCGCCGACATCGAGTTCGCCGCCGCGGACTTCCGCCGATTCGCGCCACTGCTGGAGCGCCAGGCACCGCGGGTGATGACGACCGTCGCCACACCACCCGATGCCGACGGGTGGTGCTCGCTGTCGCTGCATGCCGGCGGCACGGTCGCCGAATTGCGCCGGGCCGGCGCGGACCCGAATCGACTTCTCATCGTCGAGGTATCCGACTCGTACCCAAGAACTTTCGGGTATGGCTCGCAGCATCACGCATTGCACGTCGACGAGATCGACGTCCTCGTACGCTCCACTGATGCGCCGCTGGCGCTCCCCGGCGGTGACGTGCCGCCGACCGAAGTCGAGCGGGCGATCGCGCGGCACGCTGTCAGCTTCATCGGTTCGGGCGCGACGCTGCAGACCGGAATCGGCGCAATTCCCAACCAGATTGCCACCTTGCTGGCCGAGGGTGGCGGCAGCGGGTACGGCCTGCACACCGAGATGTTCACCGACGGCTGCATGCATCTGCACCGCGCGGGCAAGATCACCAACACAGGTAAGGGGCAGTACGACGGTGTCAGCGTCACGACGTTCGCGTTCGGGTCGCAGGAGCTCTATTCGTGGCTCGACGGCAATCGCGATGTCGCGTTCCTGCCCGTCGACATCGTCAACTCGCCTGAGGTGATCGCCGCGAACACGGACATGATCTCCATCAATGGTGCTCTCGCAGTGGACATTCAGGGTCAGGTGATCGCCGACACCATCGACGGGGGACAGTTCAGCGGGATTGGTGGCGCCGAGGACTTCGTGGCCGGCGCCGGGCTGGAGTTGTCGGACCGCTCACTCATCTGTCTGCCGTCGACTTTCGTCAAGGACGGCGAGCTGCGGTCGCGGATCGTGCCGTGGTTCGGGCCAGGGGCCGTCATCACCACGCCGCGGCAGCAGGTCGACGTCATCGTCACCGAATACGGGGCCGCGGAACTCGAAGGCAAGACCGTCCGCGAACGCGGTGAGGCACTCGCCGCGATCGCGCACCCGCAGTTCCGGGACGCCTTAATGGCGGCGGCACTGCGCGCCGCGAAGGGACGTTCGCCGGTCGGCTAGTTCGGCGGTGTGCCCGCGTCCGAACGCAATTCGTGATTCACTGCCGCCATGACGAGCAGCGACCAGCCGTGGTGGCTCTCCGCGCCAGTCGCCGAGCTGGCCGCGGTCATCCTGCCGGTGTTCGGGCAGTCGTCGTTCGACAGCGAGCGGGCGGTGATGACCGACGTCGTGTCGTGGCTCCGCACCGGAGCTCGCGCGCCCCGTGGCATGTTCTCCGCGGGCGTCTCCACCCGCGGCGACGTGTTCCAGAACCCCGACCTGCGTGCCGTCGCGGAGGCCATGCAGTTGCTCGAACGCTCGGGTCTGCTGCTTCGGGCTCTGGTCCCGTCGAGCCATTCCAGCTTCGACGTCGGTTTGACGCGTCTTGGGTGGCACGCCGTCCAGACCGGCACGGTCCGGCAGCATCTCGGCCTGGGCGACGCGCCGGCCTGAGGAGACGGCAGGCGACGGAGCAACCCTTGACAATCATATGGGACCGGGGGTCCCATATAACTGATCGGGCAACGGTGCTCGCGTGGGAGGGTGATGTCATGGCAGCTACGAAGATGATCCGCCGGTGGCGTGCCGGCATGGACGTGTGCGACGACGTCGACTACTGCGCGAATCTGGAGACGCTGTCGGCGGGTTCTGTGCGCCGTAACTTCAATCCCTACCTGGACGTTTCGTGGGATTCGCCCGAATTCCGGGTGACGGAGAACGACCCGCGCTGGGTGCTCGCGAAGAGCGACCCCATCGGCATGAGCCCGTGGTATCAGGCACAGCCGCTGGAAAAGCAGATCGCGATCGGCATGTGGCGCCAGGCGAACGTCGCCAAGGCCGGCCAGCAGTTCGAGAGCATGCTGATCCGCGGGCTCCTCAGCTACACGTTCTGGGTGCCCAACGGCAGCCCCGAGTACCGCTATTGCCTTCACGAAGCGATCGAAGAGGGCAACCACACCCTGATGTTCCAGGAGATGGTGAACCACGTCGGCGTGGACGTCCCGGGTCTGCCGCGGTGGATCAAGTGGATCAACTGGGCCTTCCCGCTTTTCGCGAGCCCGATGCCGGCGTTCTTCTTCATGATGGTGCTGTGCGGCGAGGAGCCCATCGATCACATGCAGAAATCGATTCTGCGCGAAGGCAGTGCGATCCATCCGATCATGGAGCGCGTCATGGCGATCCACGTCGCCGAGGAAGCACGGCACATCTCGTTCGCCCACGAGTTCCTGCGCCGGCGGATCCCGGAGATGCGGCCGTTCAACCGTTTTGTGCTGTCGCTGTTCTATCCGCTGGGCTTCCGCTTGGCGGCCTCGCTCATCGCCAAGCCGCCGCGCGTCTTCTGGCGCCAACAAGTCGGTCAAGAAAGAGATCTTCTGGCGGGCACCCGAATCCCGGACGATGCTGCGTGAGTTCTACGGCGATGTGCGCATGCTCGCCGAAGACACCGGCCTGATGAACCCCGTTGCCAAGGTGTTGTGGCGGATGTTTCGGATCGACGGTCCGGCGTCGCGCTACCGCAGCGAGCCGGTGCGGCAGGCCGTGGTCCCGGTGGCCTGACCAGGGCGGCCGTCGCCGCTCGGCGCCGACACAATGTCGGTCTGAGAGCGTCGATAACCGTATATAGCCTCAACGGCGCTCTCAGACCGACGTTGTGTCATCAAAATCTTTTCGTGAGCCATGTCGAAATCCGCCCCACCCGTTCGACGTGTGTGTGAAGGATTGACACAACGACGAAAGGTCAGGCAATGCGCTACATGGGTTTGGTCATCATGGATCCCAACCAGGGTCCGCCGCCGCAGGCACTGATGGACGCGATGGAGGTCTACGTCGGCAAGAACGCCGCGGACGGCATCTATCTCGACGGCGGTGGTCTGGGACAGGGCGAGAACCGCATCGGATACCAGGTCCGCTCCGGCCAGATGAGCACGACCGACGGGCCTTTCACGGAGGGCAAGGAGATCATCGGCGGGTACGCGATGCTGGAGTACCGCAACCACGCCGAGGCCGTCGAGGGCGCCCGGTCCTTCACCGAACTCCACCGGGAACACTGGCCCGAGTGGGAAGGCCGGGTCGAGATGCACTTGATCGAGGGTGCACCTGACCAGGAACCGGGTGCTTGTCCCCGGTAGCCACAACTGAGGCCGTGACCGCCGCCTGGCGTGCCGAATCGGCGCGCCTCGTGGCGGCGCTGGCCCGCATGACCCGCGACATCGACCTCGCGGAGGACGTTGCGCAGGACGCGCTCGTCGCGGCGCTGGAGGAATGGCCCGAGCGCGGCATTCCCGCCAATCCCGCCGCGTGGCTGATGACAGCGGCGAAGCGCCGCGCGATCGATCACATCCGACGCGCTGAGACGTTGCGCCGCAAGACCGAGGAGATCGGTCACCGCCTGGAGGAGGTCGACATGCCCGATTTCGCCGGGCAGGTCGACTTCATCGAGGACGACGTGCTCCGCCTGATGTTCCTGACGTGCCACCCCCAGCTGGCCCCGGCGTCGCGGGCGGCATTGACCCTGCGGCTGGTGTCGGGGCTGAGTACCGCCGAGATCGCCCGTGCTTTCCTGGTGCCGGAATCGACGATGGCACAACGGATCAGCCGGGCGAAGAAGGCTCTCATCGGTGCAGACATGGAGCTGCCGGTGGGGGCCCAGCGCGTCGAACGCCTTGACGACGTGCTGGCCGCCATCTACCTCACCTTCAACGAGGGGTACGTGGCGACCACCGGCGCTGATTGGACGCGCCCGGACCTCTGTTTCGAGGCGATCCGGCTGGCCCGTATGGTCGCCGCCATGGTGCCGGACATCCCGGATTCGCTTGGGCTGCAAGCACTTGTCGAACTTCAGGCGTCGCGGATTCCCGCGCGGGTGGACCGTGACGGTGCGCCGGTGCTGCTCGACGATCAGGACCGGGCGCGGTGGGACCATCTGCTGCGGCGCCGTGGGCTCCAGGTGCTGGCCCGGGCCGAGAAGCTCGCTGAAACAGGCGCGCCCGTCGGGACCTACTTTTTGCAGGCGGCCATCGCCGCGTGCCATGCGCGCGCGATCCGGGCCGAGGACACCGATTGGCAGCGGATCGCCGACCTGTACGACGTGCTGGCACTCGCCGCGCCGGGCCCCGTCGTCGAGGTGAATCGCGCGGTGGCGCATGGGCGCGCCCACGGGCCGGAAACGGGACTGGCGGTGCTCGACGCGCTCGGGCCCGATCCGTTGCCCCGATCACCGCTGCCGCACGCGGTACGCGGAGACCTGTTGGAGCGCATGGGCCGAGCCGCCGAGGCGTCGGCGGCGTTCACACGCGGCGCCGCACTCAGCACCAACGAGGCCGAGCGCTCGCTGCTGCTGCGCCGGGCCGGGCCGGGCCGAATGATCTAGGCCGGTTTCTTCGTCAGATCGGCGTTCTCGTCCTCCTGGATTGCGACGCCGTCCTTCTGAGACGTCGACTCGATGGAGCCGATCGAGGAGTTCAGGTCGGTGATACCGCTGGCGTCGCCGCCCTTGAGTTTGTCGAATGCCGCCTGCACGGTGTCCCCGACCTTGTCGAGCGGCGCGATGATCGCCTTGCACAACGTCGGATCGGCCTGTACGTCAGTCGCCGCGAGTCGCACCTCGCGTTTCACGAACAGCGCGGCGAGGCCGCCCTTGACGAATGCGGTGATGCGGCCGTTGGCGCCTTTCTTGAAGGTGCCGGCCTGGAACGGCTTCCACAACCAGCGGTGGAACGCGCCGAAGGCCAGGCCACTGTGCGCGACGAACTTGGTTTTGGCGAACGACGTGGTGGCCTGCGCCGGGCAGGTCTGCGAGATCGGCGCGGCGTCGCCGGCATCGCCCGACGGATCCGCGGGGATCGATTCCGACGATGACGCATCGTTGCCCGTCGTGGCTTGTTTGTGCCCGCAGCCGCCCACCAGCAGGACGACGGGGATGACCAGGGCCGCGATCAGACGGACCAGCGTGTTCACGAGTTACCTCCAGCAAAGTTGGCTCGGTTCCGGGACCGCGCGAAGCTAGCACTCGAAGCTGGGGGTTTGGTGGCAACTCATCGGGGCGAGGTTGTTGGTTTGGCTCAGCGGAGCCGGTGGAACCCCTGGCATGCAGGAAATGCTGGTTGGGGCAGGCGGTGGGCCAGGATGACCTGCGCCTATCGCGGTTGACCATCGTCAAGCATTGGGTGACGATTAGCTGAAGCGACGGGGTCCTGATCGGGTCGCGTGCTTCGATGTGGGCGGGGGTGAGCAGCCATCTCTGAACTCCTCATGGACCTTCGCGAGGCGATTGACCGAGACGAACTCTCGCTGGTCTATCAGCCGAAATTCGATGCGCGCACGGCCGCCCTCGTCGGGGTGGAGGCGTTGTTGCGGTGGCGCCATCTGGACCGCGGTTTACTGCGGCCCGCCGATTTTCTGCCGTTGGTGCGTGAGCACGGCCTGATGGAACGGGCCACGGGCCTGGTCGTCAACATGGCACTCGACGATGCCCTGCGGTGGTACGCCGCGGGGGCGGAAGTGCCTGTGGCCGTTAACCTTTTCGCGCCGTTGCTGAGCGACTTGAACCTGCCGGACCATCTGTGTCAGGCGTTGGACGACCGCGGGTTGCCGCCGTCGGCGCTCGCGGTCGAGATCACCGAAGACCTGTTCGTCGACAACATGGAAGACACCCGAACGGTGCTGACAGGCCTGCTCGACCGCGGCATCAAGATCGCCCTCGACGATTTCGGCACGGGGTACTCGGCGCTCACCTATCTGTCCGACCTCCCGATCGACGAGATCAAGCTGGACCACGACTTCATCGCGCGGGTGACCGTCGATGAGCGCGCCGCGCTGGTGGTGCGCACCATCATCGACCTTGCGCACAAGCTCGGGTTCGAGATCGTCGCCGAGGGCATCGAGAGCGCCGAATCTGCCGCGCAGCTACGGGATTTCGGGTGCGATGTGCTGCAGGGCTTCTTCCTCAGTCCACCCCTGCAGGCGTCGGAAGTGCTCGGTGTGGTGAGTGCCGGCGCGCGGGCTGCGTTCTAGGTTCTGCACCGGCTTTCGGCGTCCGCCGTCGGGGTCGGGTTCAGTGGCTGGGTGTCCACGTCATAGGTTGATAGCCGCTTGATCACCAAGCCCCTATAGCCCAATTGGCAGAGGCAGCGGACTTAAAATCCGCCAAGTGTCGGTTCGAGTCCGACTGGGGGCACTCGGATGCTCCCGCATGGGTTGCAGTTCCGGCGGCACTTGATCACTTCGGCCGCCTCACCTGAGAAACGAGTACCGCGGTACTCGTGATGGCCGGGCGCCGTCGCGTGATGCTTCCTGGTGAGAGGAGGTGAGCCGCCATGGCGCTACGTCCTCGCCGCTGCTCGCGCCGCGCCGCGGTTGTGTTCGCCCGGGGATGTGCGGTCTCGTTGATGATCCTGTTCGGGGGCGCCGGCGTTGTATTCGCCGACACGGGGTCGACACCGACGACGCCGACGACCGCCCCGCCGACGACAACGGCTTCGCCGACCGCTGCTTCGCCCGCGCTAAAGGCGTTGCCACCGTTGATCGCGGGACCTGCGCCGGCTGCCGACTCAGCTACCCTCGCGCTTTCGCCATCCCACGGGGGCGCAGGAACTCAGGTCACCGCCACCATCACGGGCTTCGATTACTGCCTGGACTCCCCACACCTGCTGTGGGACGGCGGGCCGCTGCCCGCCGGCAGCGGTCTGACGTTCACGGTGCCCGACGGTCCGGCCGGTACGCACCGGGTGACGGCAGTGTGCAGGCTCCTGGATGGGGCCCGCACGGTGGCTCCGGCGTCGTTCACGATAGATGTGACCGAAAAGCCCACCCTCACACTGGACCCCGGGAAAGGGCCCGCCGGCTCGCAGGTGACGGCTACTCCCAAGGGCTTCGGGAGGTGTCTCGAGGCCCCGCATCTCCAGTGGGACGACCAGTCGTTGGCCGCCAAGGTCGTAGACCCTGCCATTGGCAGCCTGGCGTTCACCGTTCCGGATGGCCCCGCAACCGCACACACCGTCACCGCGGTATGCGGGTCCCTGCGCAAATTGCCAGTGGCGGCATCCGCGTCCTTCACAGTGGTCGAAACTCCTAAGCCCACTTTGACTCTGAGCACCCCGAAGGGAACGGCGGGATCGCAATTGACGGCGACGGGTACGGGCTTTGCATGCCCGGACAGCGGCGACGTGCTGTTGTTCTGGGACGGGGACAGGTCTCCGTCGACCAAGGCCTCGCCCTTCACTTTCCGCGTCCCGTTCACCGTTCCCGCGACAGCATCCGCTGGCGAGTACACGGTGCTGGCCGCCTGCGCCGACGATCCCGATGTCGCGGCCAGTCAGCAGTTCACGGTCGCCAGCCCGGTGACGAACCAGGGAACCGCGGCGGCATCGATCTCGCTCGACCCCACGCAAGGACATGAAGGCGATGCGGTGCACGTCGTCGGCTGGCAGTTCACCTGCGCCGACCACGAGGGGACGGTCGCGCTGTCGTGGGACGGTGCCCCGTCGCGATTTGAGGTGGCTGTCGACGGGAACGGCCACTTTGCGACATGGTTTGCCGTCCCATCCGATGCCGCAGTGGGCAGCCACACCGTGCGTGCCTCGTGCAGGGATGAATCAGCTTGGGATACTGGGGATTTCGCCATCGTGACCGTAGGTCTGCCGGTGCCGCCACCCGCTACGACGCCTCCGGTGCCGCCGCCTCCGATTGTCCCGCCACCGCCGCCGCATAAATGGTGGCCCCTCGTGCTGGTCGCCGCCGCTATCGCGGTGCTGCTGCTGGCTGCGGCCGTCCATGTCGGTCGCCGTGCACTTCGAACCCCACAGGTCCGCGTGATCACGCGGCTCGGTGGCCCCGCGGCTGTCACGTTGCGTCAGACACCAGCAGCCGGCGACGCGACCTACGCCGTCCGCGTGGCGGTGCATTCCCAGCCCGATGTCGTGACCTTGAGAGGGGTGGATGATGACCGCGTCCGCATTGACTGAGACGGTGACCGTTCGAGACCTCCTGTACTGCGATGCGGCGGTCGAACCGACTCGGGCGCTGGCCGACTCAGTGCACCAGGGCGGCACCTTCAACAACCTCGTTGCGCGGTTCCCCGGGGTTGCGCCGCTCGTCGAGGGTGAGGTGGCCAGACAGACCGACGAACAGCTCTCGCTGAGCCTGCTCGATCTGGCCGTCGACGGATGGAAGAAGTTCGATGAGCTCGTGGCGGCTGCCCACCGGACGCGCGACAATGCGGCGGCCCGGGAGACCGTGAAGTTGGTGTCGCACAAGATCGAGTTCAGCCACCCGTGGACCGTCCAGGTGTTCGTCAATGGCAATTCGGCCGGCACCGTTGAGGTGGAGTTGACCGTCTGCTTTGACATGGATCTGGTGGTTCTCGTCGTTCAGCAAGGCCGGATCACGGCCGTCGAATCCGGCCGTTGCGCCGTCACCGGGGCGCTGGAGATCGCGCGGACCGAGGTCATCAAACGCCAGGCCCGGTTCGACTTGCGCCTTCGAATCTCCCTCGGCCACGGCCTGATTCTGGCCGGACCCACCGCAGTCGCTGACCAACGGTTGGTAGCCGGCCGCTGACCGGGCCGCGGCTCTGGCAAATCCCCACCACCGCGCGTTTACTGAACCCACGGCGTTTCGGTGGCATCAGGTGGCATCAGCAAGAACCGGAGGTTGCCATGGGCCTTCTCGACGGCAGGGTCGCATTCGTAACCGGAACTGCGCGCGGCATGGGGCGTAATCACGCAATACGGCTCGCTCGTGAAGGGGCGTCTGTGATCGGTATCGACATCGCAGCCGACGTCACGCCCCACTGCGCATGTCCGGGCCCCACTGAGGAGGACCTGCACGAAACCACGCGGCTGGTCGAGGCCGCGGGCGGTAAGTGTGTGATGGCGGTCGCCGACGTCCGCGACTCCACGGCCATGGAAGCGGTACTCAAAGACGGAGTCGACAGGTTCGGTGGACGTCTCGACGTCGTCGTCGCCAATGCCGGCATCAGCACCTGGGCGCGCTTCTGGGAGATGCCGGACGACGAGTGGCAGACGATGCTCGACGTGAATCTCACCGGGGTCTGGCGCACGATGAAAGCGGCCGTCCCGCACATGATTTCAGCGGGCAATGGCGGCTCGATCATCAACATCAGCTCGGTGGCCGGCATCAAGTCGTTGCCGGGCCAGGCGCACTACAGCGCCGCCAAGCATGGTGTGGTCGGACTGACGAAGTCGGCAGCCATCGAGCTCGCGGAATACAAGATCCGGGTGAACTCCATCCACCCTTGGGGCGTCGATACGGTGCTCGCCGCGGACCCCACCGTCGGCGCGTTGCTCACCGACCACCCGAGCTACCTGATGTCCTTCGGCTGCATGCTCAGCGACCCGTTCCCCGCGAGCGTCGACGACATCTCCGACGCGGTGATCTACCTGGCGTCAGATCTATCGCGTGCCGTCACGGCAACACAATTGACTGTCGATATGGGTGCCACGAAGGTCTGATCACTTCTCCCTGGGGCGGGTTCGCTAGTACTCGATCCAATTGGGCCTAAATTTCGCTCTTCGGGCTATGGTGCTGCGCGTTTGGGCGGACGATCGTAGGAGGCGTCAATCAATCACATTCTCAGCCGGCCAAGGCCGAGGCAGTGCCGCCCTGATGGCACGGAGAGAAGGCACCATCATGATGTACGCAGAGCTGGGATTCTCGGCAGTGCTGTTGGTGGTGCTCGGTGGCGCCGGTCGCGCGGCAGCGGCCAGGCTGCGCCGCATCCGCGGAACCGGGGGATCGGGTGGGCGCCGGGAACCGCCGCGAAAAACCGTCGGAACACATTCGGCGGCAAGGGATTACCCGGCCAGTGGCGCGACCAATTCGAAGGGTCTGCGCCTGGCCATCGAACGGTCGCATGCCAGGCGGGTGGAACGCCGCCGCGAGAAGAGGGAATTCCAAGCCTGGCTGGAGATCACCTCGCAACCACTGTGATGACGGACCAAACCCGACGCGAAGTGGTGCGACCGTCCTACGATCGGTCGGTATGACCCGCAACCTCGCGTTGATCTTCGCTTTCGCCGCCGTGGCTCCAGTCGTCTCGGCCATCGCGCCGGCCGCAACCGCCGCACCGTGTCCCGATGTGCAGGTCGTGTTCGCTCGCGGCACCACCGAGGCGCCGGGGCTGGGCAGCGTCGGTCGTCCGTTCGTCGAGGATCTGCGTGCGCGGGTGGCGCCCCGCACCGTTGAGGCGACGCCGGTCGACTACCCGGCGAGCAACGACTTCGCCGTCAGCACGCCTGCCGGCATCGACGCCGCGCGAGCAGTGATCGAGTCCACCGCGGCCAACTGCCCGAAGACCAAGATGGTGCTCGGCGGCTACTCGCAAGGCGCGGCGGTCATCGAAGGAGCCACCAGCGCGGCACCGCAGCTCGCCAGCCGCGTAGCCGCCACCGCACTGTTCGGGGCGCCCCGTACCGGTTTCGCAGGCATGCTCGCCGGCGGACCGCTGCCCGAATTGGCACCGCAGTACGCGGCCAATTCCATCGATCAGTGCGCCGAAGGAGACCCGATCTGCTGGGTAGGCGGCGGCTTCGACGTCGGCGCACACGGTTCCTACGTGCAGTCCGGAAAGGTCACGCAGGCAGCTGATTTTGCGGCCGGCCGGCTCTAGACCGGGGATTGGCGAACGACGCATGCGCTACCGCGCCGTGCTCGATTCCCGGTGCGGCGCGCGCAGTGCTGCAACCTCGTTCCAAGACCAGAAGTATCCAGGATTTCCGCGGCGATTCATATTCGGCATTGGAATGTTTCTCCATTAATAGCTTTACGCAATTAATTGTCTTTGGTGGTTAACTTTCTGTCGTTAAATATCAACATGGAATAACGAATATTTTCGACGTAATTCGGCCCACATGGTGATCAGTGTGAAGTAATTTGCGGGTGCAGGTTACCGATTACTGAGGGGGAGTTATGCAAACGTGTGTCCGGACCGGTATGACCAACGGTGTGGCGCTGATCGGAGCGAGTGCTATCGCGCTGTCACCGCTAGTGGTGGCACCGCAGCAGGTGCACCTGCCAACCGTCCCGGTGTCGAGCCTCGCGACGACGTTGACCGCGTCGGTCAATCCCATCAGCGAATGGGCGCAGGTCCTTACGACAACGTTCAACAACGTTTCGGCCCTCGGCCAGCAGGTGTGGGCCGACCCCGCTCCCATCCTGAAACAGATCATCACCAACCAGCTCGGCTATGCGAACACCATCGCCGCTGACCTGGGCAACGCCGGAAACAGCTTCGTCACTGCCGTGACGGCACTTCCACCAGCTCTCCAGCAGGCAGCTCAACAACTGGCCGCCGGCCAGATCAGCGCTGGCATGCAGACGGCATTCAACGCCGTGCTCGCGCTGGTGATAAACCCCGGCTTCGCGCTGATACAAGGTCAGACGCTCAACATCCCCGGCCAGATTTTGCAGAACGTCACCAACGTCGCGAAGTTAGCCCCCACCCTTCTTGGCACTGTGGGCTTATCTCTGCTCGCCACAGTTTCCGGCGTCGAGAGCGCGTTTGGGGACACCGCGCAGGCGGTGTACGACGGGGTGCGCGCCGGCAATTTCGGGGCGGCTGTGAACGCGATCGTCAACGCCCCCGCCGTGCTCACGAACGCCTTCCTCAACGGATATGCACAGGCAGGGGGACCCTTGGGGGGGATTCTGACCCCGCTCAACGTCGGAATGGGACTTGTCCCCGTGATGGTCGCCATTCGCGGCCTCATCGCACAAGCGCTGGGCGCACCGGTACCAGTCGCGGCGAAGGTGACCGACGTTGGACCGGCCGCACTTCCGTCGGCTGCCTTGTCGGGTGCGGCGGTCACGCTGGGCGCTGAGAAGGTGACGACGCCTGATGCCGCAAAGACCGCAGCGACGAAGGTCGGGGCGACAAAGACCACCCCGACAGAACCCGCCGCGACGGTGCCCGCCGCCGCGCCGGGTGCAGCGGATCCTGCCTCGACTTCGCCCGAGACACCTTCCACCGCAACCGAAACGAAGCCGGATTCAGGCACGACCTCGGGTAGCTCCACCACGCCAAGCGGTGGCACCGACACGACCAGCGGCACCAAGACCGGTACTTCTGGCACGGACGTTGAGCCCACGAAGCCCAGCGGATCGACCGGGAGCGAGACGGGTTCGGGCGGCACCACTACGTCAAACGGCGGCACGACCAGCGGTCCGAAGCCCGGTACACCTGGCAAGTCGACAGACGGTCTGACGAAGGCGATCAACTCCGCGGGGGAAAACCTGAAGTCCTCGCTGAATAAGTTCGGCGCCGGCCTCAAGAACGGTTTCGGTAAGCCCGCCAAGCCCAGTAAGAGTGGTAGCGGCAGCAGCGAGGGCGCAAGCGGTACAGGTGCAAGCAGCGCGGGCGGCAGCAGCAAGTAGCCGCGTCAGTCGTCCAATCGGCCCCTCCTGCAACGACCAGGGAGGGGCCGATTGCTGCCGTCAGGCAGGCCGCTGCGTCAGGGCAAGGTGCGCTTTCGGCTGTCGCATCGCCGTTTTCCGGTGCATGTCCGCGCTATTTCCGCATCCAATATCTTTGCGGAAATAGCTTTCCACTATTCAATTCTCAATTCCGAATAACTAATAACAAATAGCGAATGCGACACGGCGATCGAAACGTATTGAATATGTGCACGGAATTTAATTGTTGGCGAGTTACGTTTTCTTCGCATTACCGCGGCGCGGCACCTCGCCCACGTCGCTACCTTCACCTCTTGGAGATAACTATGCGATCGAATACGTCCATGTTGCGTCGTGCCGGCGCCATTGCTCCGATGGCGCTTGCTGCTGCACTTTGTTTCGCCGGGACGGCGCATGCGGCAGTCTCTGTGAATTGGAGTTGTCAGGCGACGGTTTCGGGCGTCCCTCAGACGTCGAGCATGACAACGTCCGTTACCGGTACTGCGCCCGGTTCGGTAACCGCGGGTTCTCCCGTGGCCATCACCATTGCACCGGGGTCATCGACGGTTCCGACGAACCCAGTTCCCCTTGTCACGGTCGTCAGCATCAGCAACCTGAAGATGCTCATCCCGGTTCCGGCGAACTCGACCTACGTCTCCTCGAGTGCATCCGGCGGCACTTTCCCGGGCTCGACGGCTCTCGTGGGCAGTAATGTCGTGCTCACCGTTCCTGGTCCAATTCCCGGTGGCTCGACGTACACCCCACCTGCGGTCACCATCAACGTGACGGCCAACGCTCCCGGCTCAGTTACCAGCAACTATGCCGGCAACAGCTATGCGAACCCCGGCATGACCTTCACCACTACCTTGAAACCCGCGATTGGTTCCAACTTCAACGCCGCAACCGCCTGCTACCCGAGCCCTTCTCCGACGCTCACCACCACGACCGTCACCTAACTTCTGATGGCGCGCAAGAAATAGCCGACTGCAAGTAGGCGGCGCTGATGGGATCAGGGACAGATTCAGCGCAAGGCCTGGGGAAGTGCAGCGGTGGATGGCCCTCGATTGGGTTGAATGACCAGCCCAGTCGGGGGTCATTGCGATTTCCAGCCGAGCCACGCCGAGAAGTTGAGTTCCACGACCGGCAGGTATCGCCGGCCAAGGCCGTGGCAAAGTTGGCCATCGACGGATCTAGCCAAAGCGTCAATAATTCCATCCGGAACCACTCGGCCGTCGCTATGATCAGGCCCAGTCGCAAAGGACACCTTGGGGGAGGTCTTTCGTCCGATGGCATCTGAACTCGCTCGTATCGCCGCAGATCTGAAGAAAAGACTGGAGTCTTTTCACGGAGCCGTCGATGAATTGGCACACGAACTGATGAGGATGCTCGGCGTCAATCACACGGATCTACGTGCCCTGTTACTCGTTCTCCTCACGGGCGAGAAGGCAACGACGCCGGGCCTTCTGGCCGACCGGCTCGGCCTCACTGCCGCTGGCACCACGATTGTGCTCAACCGCCTGGAAAAGCTGAGCTACGTCACTCGATCGCTACATCCGACCGATCACCGCCGAGTAATCGTGTTGGGCACAGAACTTGCGGCTCGCCGTGTCTCGGAACTCACCGCCCCGCTGCTGGATCAGGGTGGCAAGTTGTTGTTGAGCTACAGCGCGGCGGAGATTGCCTTGATCGTCGGGTTCCTCGCTCGGACGGGCGAACTTCAGCAAGCTCATCTGAAGCGGATGCGTGAATTGGAGCCGTATCCGCATTAGGAGCCGTCGTCGAGCTTCAGAACCGCGACCCGTGCGGCTGGTACAGCCCGGAAACATCACGGAGACAGCCGATTTCGTAGCCGGCCTGGATCGCCCAGCTACCGGGCGTAATCTTCAGGCGACTGCTCGACAATCGGAGGCAAACAATGACCGAAGCACCTCAGACCGCGTTGGAATTGCGGTCATTGGTGACACCGGACGGCATGCTCGAACTCTCGCTGCAAGACGTCGACATCCCCACCCCGGCGGCAGACGAAGTCGTCGTCCGCGTCGAGGCATCACCGGTCAATCCGTCGGATCTGGGCCTGCTGATTCCGGCCGCCGCCGACATGTCGGCGGCGACGGCCGCGGGCACCCCGGAGCGTCCCGTCGTCACCGCGCCGCTACAGCCCGGAGCGCTGGCACAGCTGTCGGTCCGCGTCGGTCAATCACTTCCCGTCGGCAACGAAGGTGCGGGCACCGTCGTGGCAGCGGGGGAGTCGGACGCGGCGCAGGCGCTCCTCGGCAAGGTGGTCGGCATCGCCGGCGGCGCCATGTATTCGCAGTACCGCGTCGTCAAGGCCGCGGCCTGTCTGGTGCTGCCCGACGGTGCGACGGCGAAGGACGGCGCGTCGTCGTTCGTCAACCCGCTGACTGCGCTGGGCATGGTGGAAACCATGCGCCGCGAAGGACATTCGGCGCTGGTGCACACGGCGGCGGCGTCGAACCTGGGCCAGATGCTGGTCAAGATCTGCCTCGCCGACGGGGTGCCGCTGGTCAACATCGTCCGCAAGGCCGAGCAGGAAGAAATCCTGCGGGACTTGGGTGCCGAGTACGTATGCAACTCAGCCGCAACGACTTTCGAGCAGGACCTTGTCGAAGCGCTCAAAGCTACGTCCGCGACACTGGCCTTCGATGCCACCGGTGGCGGCACGCTCGCGAGTCAGATCCTGAACGGCATGGAGCAAGCGGCCAACGCGACCGCGACGCAGTACTCCCGCTACGGGTCGGCCGTCCACAAGCAGGTGTACATCTACGGCTCCTTGGACACGAGCCCGACTGTCCTCACCCGAAACTTCGGCATGGCCTGGGGTGTCGGTGGCTGGCTGCTCACGCCGTTCCTCGCCAGTGCGGGACCGGAGGTCATCGGCAGGCTGCGGGCGCGCGTCGCCGCGGAATTGACCACGACCTTCGCGAGCACCTACACGCAAGAGGTTTCGCTGGCCGGCCTGCTCAAGCCCGAGGCGTTCAACAGCTACCTCAGGAAGGCGACGGGCGAGAAGTTCCTCGTTACTCCTCAGTCGGCGCCGTAGCTGGCAACTGCCTGTCAGGCGCGCTGCAAGACGCGCGTACCGATTGAATCTCAGCTACCTTGCGGCGCATGATCTCCGTCGTCATCCCATGCCGTAATGGTGCCGGAGTTCTCGCAAAGCAGCTGGATGCTCTACTGGCGCAACAAGCCAGCACCGAGTTCGAGATCGTCGTCGCCGACAACGGGTCAACGGACGGCACCGCCGACTTGGTGCGCTCCTACTCGGATCGGCGGATGCGCGTAGTGGATGCCGGTCGGGCACCCGGCGCCAATGTCGCTCGCAACGTCGGGATCACGGCGTCCAAGGGTGAGTACATTCTGCTCACCGACGCTGACGATGTGGTTCACGCGGGATGGATCGAGGCGTATCACCGGGCTTTCATGGGAGGAGCGCAGGCCGTCGGCGGTGGACTTGATCGCATCCTCGCAGACGGCACTCTGTTGGCTCGGGAACGCCGGCTCTACCCGGCGCTCGCCCGCAAGGACGTGTTCGCGAACGGCACGAACTGCGGCTTCACGCGTGAGCTGTTCTCTCGCGTGCACGGCTTCGATGAATCGTTCAGGGGTGGTGCCGATGAGGTCGACTTCTTTTGGCGCGTAGCCGAAGCCGGGTTCATGTTGGAGTTCGTGCCCGATGCTGTCGTGAGCAAGGTTCAGCGCACGGATCTGAAGGCGGCGTTCAGGCAGTATCAGAATTTCGGCCGCGGTGAAGCACGCATGCTGGACAAGTTCCGTCCGTGGTGGCTGGGGCCCGCCGCCGTGGGGGCGGCCGTTCAGTCGATCGTGTGGGGTCTTGCGTGGTTGTCCGGGGTGGCCCGGCGAAAGGCGACGTGCGCACTGGCGTGGAACCTGGGCGCGCTGCAGGAAGCGGTGCAGCTGCTGCGCGTCCGGGCCGTCGGTCGCGTGTAGATCAGGGTCGGCGACCTGACCGTCGCCGAATTTGCTGACGGCCGTCATCACATTGTTGGCACCTACGGTGTGATGGGGCGAGACGGTGGCCGTCGGGTAGTCGCCACGTCAAATTACGGTTTGCTAGAGGTTTGTCATTTGCGTGCCGTCAGACGCGCGACGGTCGTACCCTGCTTGTCAGTTCGATCAAGGCCGGACAACGGCGCCCGGCCACACCGCGATCTGACGCTGGAGTGCCATGACGAAACCACGGCCGCCACTGCAGCCGTTGCCGCCCGTCGCTGCGGGCCAGGTCCATGCGCCGCTCAACCGAGATCGCACCCCGCCGTACAAGATCGCCGGCCTGATCGTGGCCGTTGTCGCCGTCGCGGCGATGACGCTCACGTGGCTCCAGTTCCGCGGCGCCTTCGACACCAAGGCCCAGCTGTACGTGCTGGCCAGTAGGGCCGGACTGTCGATGGACAACGGCTCGAAGGTCACCTACAACGGCGTGCCGATCGGGCGGCTCACGGGCAGCGAGGTGGTGGCCGCCCCCGGCGAGAAGGCCCAAGCAAAACTGATCCTCGACGTCGATCCGCGATACCTCGACGTGCTGCCGCGCAACGTGGACGTCAAGCTGCTCGCCACAACGGTATTCGGCAACAAGTACATCTCCATGACCGCGCCGCCGAACCCGACACCGCAACGCCTCAAGGCCGGCGACACCGTGAACGCCGTGAGCGTCACCACGGAGTTCAACACGCTGTTCGAGACCATCACGGCGATCTCCGAGCAGGTCGACCCGATCAAACTGAACGCGACGCTGGCCGCCGCTGCGCAGGCCCTCGACGGGTTGGGCGACAAGTTCGGTCAGTCACTGGTCAACGGCAACGTCATCCTGGCCGATCTGAACCAGCGGATGCCGTCCATCCGGCATGACAACCGCGCGCTGGCCGATCTCACCGAGGTCTACGCGAACGCGTCCCCGGATCTGTGGGACGGCCTCAAGAACACGGTGACCACCGAGCGCACCTTGAATGATCAGCGCGACAACATCGATCAGGCGCTGATGGCATCGGTCGGGTTCGGCAACACTGGGGGCGACATCTTCGAGCGCGGCGGGCCGTACCTGGTCCGCGGCGCCCAGGATCTGCTGCCGACGGCGCAGGTGCTGGACAAGTACAGTCCCGAGATCGACTGCGGGATAAGGGCTCTGCCGCGCGCGGTGCAGGCCACATCGTTCGCCGTCGGCGGCAACGGCTACTCGCTGATATCGCATACGGCACTCGTCGGTTCGGCGAACCAGTACGTCTACCCGGACAACCTTCCCCGGATCAACGCCCGGGGAGGGCCGATGGGCCGGCCCGGTTGCTGGACGGTCACGCGGGACATCTGGCCCATGCCGTACATGGTGATGGATACCGGCGCGTCGATCGCGCCGTACAACCACTTCGGTCTCGGTTCGCCGTTCGCATCCGAGTACGTCTGGGGTCGTCAGGACGGCGAGAACACCATCAATCCGTGAGCATTGGGGTTCGGCGCAGGGCTATCCTTTATCCAGAGGTGTTCGGCGTGAGAGGGAGAGCATCCGGGTCCAGCAGTGCGGGCAACCAGCGGCTCGTTGACGCCGCCGGTGGTCCGGATGCGTGCCTCGGCATCCACGAGGACAACTTGCAGCGCATGGTCGACCATGCTGTTCGCGAGATATCTGGCGCCAAGTACGCGGGTGTCACGACCGCCGGCTTTCCCGCCCAGTTGGATACCGTCGTCATGACGCATCCGTATGCCGCCGTGGTGGATGCCATTCAGCAGTACCGGCATCAAGGCCCATTCCTGAGCGCGGCGTGGAAGCGCGACGTCCTACGGGTCAACGACCTGGAGTCCGATGATCGCTGGCCGGCCTACCGAAGAGATGTGCTCAGGTCGACGCCTATTCGTTCGCTGCTGTCCTTCCGCCTGTTCACCACGGCGAAATCGGTCGGCGCCTTGATGGTCTACGCCAACGAGCCCAACGCGTTCGACCGGCACGCCGAGCAGATCGGTTATGTGGTGGCCACGCACACCGCGCTGGCGGTCGGCGGCGGGCAGCCGCGCGACCTGGTGCGTCACGTGCTGGACAACTGGGACAAGGTGGCGCAGGCGGAAGCGTTTCTGATGGAGCGCTTTCAGATAGGTCGCGCCGAAGCGTTCCAAATGCTCAAACGTCTGTCGCTGAGCAGCAACGCCGATCTGGTCGGGCTGTCCCAACGAGTGATCGACAAGGCCAGGCAGCTCTGACGATTAACTTCGATCGTCGAGGGGTGCGGTTACAGGACATTCTCGGGACCCACGGCCGCCCACACGATCTTGCCGCCCGGCGTCGGGAGGTTTCCCCATCCGCGAGTCAGCGCCGTCACCATGGCCAGCCCCGATATCTGACTGGTGCCGGCGCGCGCTTCTTCCCGGCGCTGCGCGAGTACGGTACTGGCATCCTCGACCGCCACTGCGACAACTCGGCCGTCGTACTCCACCCGAAGCGTGGGCGCGGAGTCGGTGTGCCGCAACACGTTTTCGACGAAGGCCATGGCGACCGTCGCCGCGACCGGGATCAGCGGGGCGCACGACCATCCGGACAACCAACCGCCGACCAATCGTTGTGCATCGATGATGCTGCTGACGTGCGCAGGAAGGTCGGCACGTGCCCGACGCCTCGGTCGGGGGCGCTCGTCGCCCACCGCCTGCAGCGCTTCCTGCGTTGTGGCGAATGTCGGCACGTAACGCGTGATGCCGCGCTGCCGGATGAGCCGGCGGGCCGCATCGTTGGCGCACACCAGCACGATCGGCACGTCAGGCCAGATCCTCACGTGCCAACGGGCACTTGAGAACACCGACCACGCCGACGCGTCAGGTACGCGCAGCTCACTGACATCGACGATCACCACGCGGGGTTCGTCCACTGCGGCTTTGACCACGCTGTCTCGCAACATGCGATATGACCCACCATCGAGTTCGCCGGTGCAGCGCATCGTGTACTCGCCGCGCCTCCCGAAGACAGGTGCGCTGACTCGCGGTAACTCAGCCACCGGCGCCTGCTCTGGACACCGGGCAACTGGGCGGCACAACCAGAAACGGTGAACGGCGGCTCCGCGTCATCTGACTCTGCGCTTCGCTACCGCCTGTGGAGGCGTCGGTGGCTAGCTGTGCCATGAGGTTTCAACCGTTCCGAGCCAGGGCTTTTCCGTGCCGGAGATCTTCGTACCCGGTCACGCTGGGCTGAAACGATGCGCCGTGGTTTCGGGCTGTGTGGCAGAAATTCGAGGCTGAGTTGCACGTGGCAACGGCAGGAGGTGGCCCTGCGCCCCGCTCGCGCGGTCAGCGCTTGCGGCTGCAGTTCGGCTGGACCGGCTTGGTCGGCCAGGTGCATACGTTGAGGTACGTCTCGGTGCCCATCCCGCCGCCGTCGAACACTCCGTAATTGTCGCCGTGAGTGCCGGTGTAGGTGGCGCCCCCGCCGCCTCCCGGTCCGCCGTCGGACGACACGATGGTGGTGACAGCCCAGCCCTTGCCCTCGAGCGCGGCCTTGTACGCCGTGACGACCTCGGTGGGAGAGCCCGTCACCTTGAAGCTGAGGTGAATTCCGTTATCCGCGACAGGGTCCGGGCCCCAGGTCTGGGCGGTGCCTGCGGGTGTCGGGATCAGCGCCTGCAGCTGGGAGGCGCCGGCCGGTGCCGCGGCCGACGTGCTGGTCGGTGCGGAGCTCGACGATCCTTTGGCGCCGGAGCCGGCTGTGTCGCCGCAGGCTGCCACGAGGCTGATCACAGCCGCAGCGACTGTCACCGAACGAATTGCGTTACCCATGGTCGCTCCCATCCTCGACCGCACCGTAACAACGCGCGACTCGATTATTTGCTGAACAGTCAAATTGGGTGGCGGAGCGTGCCGCACCTACGATGCGAACGTGGTTGGGGAAGGCTGGGTGGCGCACATCCCGAGCGCCACGTACGGCCCGCCGCGGCTGGGCGGCGCCGTCGTTGCGCGCCCGGCGATCACCGAGTTGCTGTCCGCTTCGGACGCCGGGCTGGTTGTCGTGACAGCGCCCGCCGGATACGGCAAGACCACGGCGGTGGCGCTGTGGGACCACTCGGACGCGCGTCCTTTCGCCTGGGTGCGGCTCGACCATCTCGACAACGACCCCGCCCATCTGCTGTTGCATCTGGTGACGGCGGTGGATCAGGTCGCTGCAGTCGATGCCGCCACATTTCAGTACCTCCGCGGCGCCGGCCGGGCCGTGGAAACCCAGTTGGTTCCCGCATCGATTGCTGCGCTCGAGTCCGCCGGACAGATTGTGTTGGTGCTGGACGATATTCATGAACTGACGCACGACGCAGCGGTGTCTGCCCTGCGTGCCCTGGTCCAGCTGGCCCCGGCGTCGACGACGCTGACGTTGATCGGCCGCAGCGCGCCGCCGCTCGACCTGGCGCGGCGCAGGTTAGAGGGTCGCGTGCTCGAGATCGGTACCGAGCAGCTGAAACTCTCCGCGGCAGAAGCCGAGTCGGCGCTCGATTCCGTTGGCGCGCCCGTTGGCCCGTCCGCCGCGCTGGTGATCGAACGCTGTGAAGGCTGGGCCGCCGGCGTGGTCATGGCGGGGATGGCCCTGCGTGACGGCGCGCCCACTGACGTGATCACAGGGCGTCACCGCATGGTGGCGGACTACCTGGTGGAAGAGGTGCTGGGCCGCCTGAATCCGGAGATCGGAACGTTCCTCATCGAGTCGGCGGTGCTCGACCACTTCACCGCAGAGGATCTGAACAGCGTTCTGCAGCGCGGTGATTCGGCCGACATGCTGAACGCGATCCATGCCTCGGGCAACCTGTTCCTGGTCGCACTCGACGAGCAGGGCATCGAGTACCGGTACCACCGGCTGTTCGCCGACCTGCTACGAGAACGGTTGCGTAACCGGGATCCGGCTCGCTTTCGGGATGTGGCCTCGCGGGCAGCAGCCCACTTGGAGCGCGCCGGCGATATCGACGGGGCCCTCGTGCACGCCCTGGCTGCCGACGACCTCGCTCGCGCCGCGGCGCTGGTCGAACGCGATGCCGTGCGTCTCGGATTCGACGGCCGCGCAGGCATCTTGGAGCGCCGGCTGAGCCTGCTCGACGAGCACGTCTTCGCCCATCACCCCGATGCCGCGATCGCCCGTGCCTGGTTCGGACTGACGCTGGGGGACGCCGACCTGATCCAGCGGTCCCTGCTGCTGGCCGCTGCCGCGGACCGTGGTGCGGCCCTGGCAGACGGTGCGCCGTCGGTGAAAGTTGCTGCGGCACTGGTCAGTTCGCTCGTCGGAATCGGCGGGGTGCTCGAGGTGGTCCGTCATGCCGACACCGTCTGCGCCGCGGGCGACCACCTCGTCAACCCGTGGTGGGGCGCTGCCGCGTCGGTCAAAGGCGGCGCGCTGTCGATGGCCGGGGACTCGGAAAATGCCAGGGCAACACTGGAATCGTCGCTTCCGGTCCTCGATGACCTCCCTGGATTCCGGGCCGTGGCGCTGGCGCATCTGGCCCTGCTCGATCTCGACGACGGGGCTTTGCAGTCCGCGGCGCGGCGCAGTGCCCAGGCCCGCGGCATCGTCGATTCCCGCGACCTGTGCGACCTGGTGCCGATGGTGTTGGTGTACGCGGTGGACGGATTGGTGCGCGGCCACCGCGGCGATGTGGCCGGCGCGCGCGACGCGGTACGGGGCGCCGAAAGACTGCTGGACCGGCTGGGGGACCTGGCCGCACGCACCGCGGCACTGGGACATGCGCTCACCGCGGCCACGGCCCTCGAGATCGACGATCCGGAACTGTGGCGGCGACATGTCGACGCGGGGCTGCTGGCCGCCCGGCGGGAACCCGACGCGGCCGCGGTGCACCAGCGCTTGGCGCGCGTTCGGGAATTGCTTGCCGCACATGCGCAGCGCGGGCCGCGGCCATCGCTGACCGCGGCCGAGCTGCGTCTGCTCCCGCACCTGGCGACCCACCTGTCCCTGCAAAAGATCGCCGGCGAACTGCACCTGGGCCGGGAGACCGTGAAGAGCCAGGCCACCGCGATCTACCGCAAGCTGTCGGTGTCGTCGCGCGCCGAGGCGGTGGCCGAGGCGGCGCGCCTCGGCCTGCTCGACCTGCCCTGACCGGTCAGGCCTTGCGGGCCAGGAATCGGGCGAACGGGATCAGCATCGTGAACTCGGCGATCAGCACCACCGTGATCATCACGGTCACCCGCGGATCATCGAAGTTCTGCCCGGCCACCACGAAGGCGGCTGCCGCATTGCGTTGCGCGGTACCCAGCGCGAGCACGGGCCGCGCGGTAGTGCTGAAATATACGAGGCCCCAGCCGATTCCCGCGCAGACGGCGGTGTAGACGATGGCCGCCAGCAGCCCCCGGGTGCCGTAGATGGACAGCACCTCCCGGAAATTGGCGATGATGGTCAGGACGACCACCAGGACCATGCCGATGGTGCTGATCAGCCCGACGGCCGGCCTGATGCGGGCGGCAGTGCCCGCGGACTGCTGCCGCCACAACAGCCCGACCGCCAAGGGGATCAGCATGAGGATCACCAACGAAGACGCGATCGCGAGCGGGTCGACTGCCGAGCCCTTGAGGAACAACGGCAGCACGATCGGCACATACACCACCGTGCTGATCATCAGCAGCACCATCAGACCCACCGTCAAAGCCGTGTCAGCCTTGGCGAATTCGGCGAGCTTGATCAGGAACGGGGCGCCCGCGGCGAGCCCGCACAACAGCAGACCCACGCCCAACGGTTCGTCGAGACCGAAGAGCTGCCAGAGCCCGAGCGCAACCAGCGGCGCGGCCACGAAATTCGCCACGAGGGCCAGGCTCACCACCCGAATATCCTTGAGTGGCGCCAAGATCTGGGCCGGGGTCAGGCTCAGCCCGACGCCGAGGGTGCTGGCCACCACGAAGACGACGACCGCGATGTTGGAACCGCGTGCCGCCAGATCGGCCAGTGTCACATCGTCACCAGATTGCGCCAGAACGACTTCAGGCTGTCGCTGGCGCCGAACAACGTCGTGAAGTGTGTCGAGTCGACCAGCACGATGTCGCCGGCGCGGTCGCCGGACGGCGGCATGTGGATCAGCGCGTTGAATTCGGTGTTGCCCGCGAGGGTGAACGGATGCGGCCGGGTCTGGTCGATCAGCTGCCGGCCCAGGACCTTCAGCTCGGGGCTCTCGGGGGCCGTCAGCTGGTAGTGCGGCAGGTGCGGGTGCAAGGCCAGCGTGGTGACGTCGCGCAGCAGACCGGCGGAATCCAGATCGCGGAAAGCGGTAAGCGGCACAATCTGTTTGGTGCCCTCGACCGTCGCCGGTCGCAGGCCCCAGGTGTTGTGCACCGGGATGTTCAGTCCGGTCAGCAGTGACCGCGCGAATCCGCTGAAATTCTGGACTCGCGGCGTCAGCGGGTCACCGTGGTGCAGGTACTCCATCTGCTGCTGCTCTTTGTCGTCGGTGAAGCCGACGTCGTGGTGCGGGGCCAGCATCAGGCAGGTGCCTTCGCGCCCCAGCCACTGCTGGATGGCGGCGATCTCTTCCGGGGTGGCTTCTTCGTCACCGAGCAGGTGGTCCAGGCCGAAGATCATCAGGGTGTCGGTGTCGTTCAGGATGCGTTCGTCGATCGGCAGTCGGTAGCCGGCCTGGTCGACGCGTTGGAACACCGCTACCGGATGCCCGGTCGCTTCACCGGCGACGTCCTGGAAGGACAGGGAGGAGCGATGGAACAGCTCCAGCGTTCCGTCGACCCCCTGCAAGAACTCCCGCGCGCTGTATTCGACACCTTCGTACGCCGGCCACGTCGCCGCACGGACCTCGGTCATCGTGGAGAACCGGTTGTACAGCAGCGCCGGGTCGCGCTGGGCCTCCCACGGGTAGCTCCACGACCAGTAGATGCTGACGCGCCGGTTGCCATTGTGCGGGCGGGTGATGTGGGCCTGGTTGTAGGTGCGGGCGTAAGAACTCATGATGCTCCTTGCTGTCCGAGTGTCGAGAGATAACGCAGCGCGGCCAGGCCGGGCAGGAAGAAATATGCCCCGCCGCGCAGCGTGGTGAATGCCGGTAAACCCTTGTGCACCTTGCGGATCGGCCGCTTGGGGATCGTGAAGTCCAGAGTGCCGTCCTGGGTGCCACAGATGGGGTCGTGTTCGTTGCCGAGCTCCTGGAACGCGGTGTCGTTGATCCACACGTTCTGGGCGAACTCGAACTGCCGCACCAGGCTGGCGCAGATCAGGAACATCCCGACACCGCGTTCGACACCGTCGTCGGCGACGCCTTCGGGTAGCGCCGGGCCGTAGGTGCCGCTGCGGCGGATCATCCTGCGCCGATTGGGATTCGGCTCGGTGTCGCGAGGGTTGAGCCGACGTGCATGGGAGCCCACCGGGCACCGGTAACCGTGCGGATCCATGGTCGCGTAGTCGAAATCGTTGTTGCGCAGCGGATCCGCGCCGAGTTCCGGATCGTCGTGCTCGGGCGCCAGGACCAGCGGTGCGCCGCTACGCCACCGGCCCATGAACTTCGCGGCCAGCAGCTCCTCGCCCTCCGCATCCTCGGCATTCTGCTGCAGGTAGTCGCGGAAGGTTCCGACATGCTCCTCCAGCCGGCGGTACGCCAGGTAACTGCCGTTGCGTGAGAGCACTTCCAGCGCAGGCTGATTCGATACCAGACCCTCTTCGTCCGGGTAACCGAGGAGGAACTCGCCTGGCGCCAGCGCCCCACCGGCGCCAGGGATCAGCGTCTCACCCGAACCGGCCATCTGCGGCTGCGACACCGGATCGCGGTACCCGAAATGATCGTGGTCGTATTCGAACGGCGCGGTGGCCGCGAGATCGAGATGCGACAGCGACCGCACGCCGGGGCAGCGGGCCAGCAGGGCGTCGTGCTCGCCGACGCACCGCACCCGTTCGTCCTCGTCCCGGGCGAACAGGATGACAATGGCATGCAGGGCGTCGTCCGCGAGCCCGCCTATCCAATGCTCCGGTGCGGCCGCCCCCGTATCACCCAGGATGTCGGCGCGCGCGGCCATGCCCTCGCGGAACTCCGCGGGGAAGGTGGCCAGCGTCTGCTCGTCAAGTCCCAACGCGCGCAAGCCGTTCCAGGTGAACGCGAGGTTCACCCACCGCTTGAAGACGTTGACGGTCTTGCGCACGTCGGTCGCCGACTGCACGAGCGGAACCATCTCGGCCAGCCAGGCCTGCCCGGCTTCGGGGGTGTCGAAAGAGAGGAATTCATACCGACCGGTGAGGTGAGGCGTGCCGGTCAGCATGATGTGCTGGATATCGTCGAAATCGAGTGCTGTCACTGCATCTGGTCCAACATGTCGGAGAACGCGGCCTTGAGCCGCAGGGCTTTCTTGATCTCCACCGCCGTCACGTACGGGTATCCGCCGTACTCCAGGAAGCTCGGCACCTGGTGCTCGCGGACAAACATGATGAACGCCTCGGGGTTGGTCTTCCAGTCGGCTGGGAAGCCCTCGAGGTGGGTGAACGCCGTGGTGATGCCTGTCGAGCTGAACAGCTTGACGGCGTCCTCGGTGTACTTGTCGAAGTCGGTGTCGAAGATGCCCTGGTACTGGAAATGCAGACCCGAACCGACATCGAACAGATTCCACCGGAGGTAGTGCAGCTTCAGCGGGGCCAGGACGTCGGGTTGGGCGGCGACGGCGGCCTCGAGCTGCTTGCCGTAGTCCCGGATCGCCTGTTCATGGCCGTCGAGGACCTTGGCGATGATGTTGAAGCCGTAGCACGCCGGCGTGCGCGGGAAGACCGGCCCGTAGCGACCGCGGGTGAGCTCGAAGTAGCCCTCTTTCGGGATCGCCAGAGCTGCGGGTTGGGTCCAATCGTCATTTCCGTTGTGCGCCATGGCAACGAGATTATGGACGCCGCGCACTTCCGTCGTCCCCCGATTCGGGGGAAATTGACGCGCCGGCGTCGAGGTCCGGTCAGCCGCGGCTGACGGTGTTGGACCGACCCGGATCAGGAATTTCCGGGTTCCCGGAGTGGTAGGTCACGTGGTTGTCCATGCCCGACGTGACGATCTTGTCGGCGGAGTCGACGGACACGGTGTTCTCGATCCCGGAGACCTCGACGGTCGCGCAGTGTCCGGTGATGGTGACGCTGTTGGACACCCCGCTGATGCTGATCGGCCGGTCGTTGCACGCGACGGTGCGGTGGCCGCGCACGCCCGCGACCTGAATGGGCCGGTTGGGATCGTCGGACTGCGGCGGTAGTTCGACCAATCCGGGACCGGACTGCACCGTGGTGCCGTTGACGACGACCGACGATTCGTCGCCGGGTTGCGGCGGCGTCGGGACGGCGACGGAGATGCTGGGCCGTCCGTCGGGGGAGGGCGGGAGATACGTCGTGTGTTTCTTCCCGGTCAGGTTGGTCACGAAGACGATTGCGGCGACGACAGGGCCGACGATGACGGCGAGGACGACGACGCCCAGGATCATGCGGCGCGCCGCGGTTGTCGGCACCCCGGATGGCCACGGTTGCGGCGACGAGCTCTGCTGGGGCCGGTTGTATTGAAAAGGCTGCCGCCGACCGACCGCAGGGGCGCGCGAGGACCACGCTTGGCCGGGCTCCGTCAGCTCCGAGGCTCGTGCCTGATCGTTCATCGCGCGCTCGAGCTCGCGGATGCGGGCTTCTGGATCGTCGTCGCGACTCATGGTTCGATGCTGTCACACCCGGCGAAGTCAACGCCACAGGTAGCGGGTCTTGGGCCGGCCGGTCCCGCCGTATTCGCTTCGGCGCGTGACGGTTCCGTCGTCGGCCAGGCGTTCCAGATAACGCCACGCCGTCACCCGGGCCACCCCGACCGCCTTGGCGGCCTCGTCGGCTGTCAGCCCGTCGGGACTGTCCCGCACCGCGCGGGCGATGTCGTCATTGGTCAGCGTTGCCGCACCTTTCGGGGCCGCGGATTTGTCTGCGCTGGTGCGTAATTCGGCGAGGGCCCGGTCCACCTCGGCCTGGCTTGCCGCGTCCACTCCCGCGGGGAGCGCTGTCCGGTACCGCTGATAGCGATCCAGCCGGTCCCGGAACGCCGCGAAGGTGAACGGCTTCAACAGGTACGCCAGCGCGCCGTGTGCGACGGCGGCGCGCACCATCTCCAGGTCGCGCTCGGAGGTGATGGCGATGATGTCCGGGGCGGGCCGTAGCCCGGACAGTGCCGATGCCAGGCTGATGCCGCTGGCGTCGGGTAGCCCGAGGTCCAGTAGGACCAGGTCGATGGGCTGGTCGGTCGTGGTCGCCCGGGTGGCAGCCTGCATGGCCTCGCGCGCGGTGTGAGCGACCGCTGCGACGGAAAACCCGTCCAGCCGTTCGACATACGTACGGTGCGCCTCGGCGATCAGTGGATCGTCGTCGACGATCAACACGGTGGTCATGCGCCCGCCGCCGGAATCGTCACCGACACCACCGAACCGTAATCGGCATCGGATGACAGCGTGCCCCCGTGCCGCTTGACCACCTGCGCCACCAGGGCGAGGCCCAGCCCGTGCCCCGGCGCCGATTTCGTCGAATAGCCCCGGCGCATGGCGTTTTCGAATGTCTCCGGATCCATGCCGGTGCCGCTGTCGGCCACTCGCATCAGCAGTTCGGAACCCGGCTCGCAGCGCACCGTCACCTCGACCCACGGCTCGTCGCGGTCGCACGCGTCCATCGCGTTGTCGACCAGGTTGCCCAGAACTGTCACCATTTCCGGCCCACTCAGCGGTAGATGTGAAGTGTCCGAGGGCAATTGTGAGTCCACCGTGACGGTGAAGTCGATGCCACGTTCGTGGGCCTGCGCGCTCTTGCCCAGCAGCAACGCCACCAGGGCCGGTTCGTGGACCTCGTTGGAGAGCCGGTCGACGAGGCGCTGGGACAGCTGCAGCTCGTCGGTCGCGAAGGCGACGGCGTCCGACGGGCGGCCCATCTCGACCATGGTGATCACCGTGTGCAGCTTGTTGGCCGCTTCGTGGGCCTGCGCCCGCAACGAGTCGGTGAGGACCTTCAAGGAGCTGAGTTCGCCCAGGGTGCTTTGCAATTCGGTGCGGTCCCGGATCGTCACGACCTCTGAACCCGCGGCGCCGGACACCGGTGACCGGCTGACGACCAGCACCCGGTCGTCGGTCACGTGAACCTCGTCGCGCACACCGGGATCGGCGGCGCGCAGGAACTCCGGCAGATCGGACAGGGCCACCGCGCCCGGAGGCAGGGCCAGCAGGCGCCGCGCCTCGTCGTTGGCCAGCGCCACGCGTCCCTTCTCGAGCACCAGCAGGCCCTCGGACACCGAATGCAGGACGGCGTCGTGGTGCTCGTACATCACGCGCAGCTGGTCCGGCCGCAGCCCGTGGGTCTGACGGAGCAGGCGGCGCCGGATCAGCCAGGTGCCGGCCAGTGAAAGGGCAAGGGCCGCAAGGCTGATCGCCGCGATCACCGGAATCTGGTGGCGCCACTGCGCTGTCAGCGTGGTCTCGGTGATGCCCGCGGCGACCAAGCCCACAATCCGGCCGGAACAGTCCCGCACCGGGGTGATGGTGCGCACCGATCGGCCGAGTGTCCCGGTGTAGAACTCGGTGTGGGTCTGGCCTTTCAGCGCCTGCGCCATGGTGCCGAGGTAGTGGCCGCCGATCTGGCGCGGGTCGGTGTGGGTGAACCGGGTGCCGTCGGGCGCCATGACGGTGATGAAGGCGATGCCAGTCTGGGCGCGAACGGTTTCGGTCACCGGCTGCAGGACGGCCGTGGCGTTGCCCGCCTGGATGGCGGCAGCCGTCGACGGCGCGTCGGCCAGTGCCGTGACGATGCCGGTGAGCAGCTGTTTGGCCGCGGCGTCGTTGGTACGGCGGGACTGCACGACGGCCAGGGCGCTGCCCGCCGCCACCACCAGGATGATGATCACGATCTGCAGGGCGACAATCTGGCCGGCCAGGGACCTGCGCGGCGCCGCCGGCCAACTGCGCATCACTGCGGCCTTTCGTGAATTCCCGTGAACGAAATGAACATATGCGTGACGTGCCTCACGTTCTGGCACAACATCCTTGCAGAAGTTTTCGACAACGAGGCCGGAGGACTGCCCGACATGACTGATCAAGCGCCCCGTCGCGACCGCACCCATTGGCTGTATATCGCCGTGCTCATCGCCGTCGTCGGCGGTGTGGCCGTCGGCCTCATCGCGCCCGGAGTGGGCAAGGACATCGCGGTCCTCGGCACCCTGTTCGTCAACCTGATCAAGATGATGATCACCCCGGTCATCTTCTGCACGATCGTGCTGGGCATCGGCTCGGTGCGCAAAGCCGCGACGGTCGGCAAGATCGGCGGCCTGTCGCTCGGCTACTTCCTCGTGATGTCGACGGTGGCGCTGGCGATAGGGCTGGTTGTCGGCAACCTCCTGAGCCCTGGATCGGGTATGCACCTGTCGGCACAGGCGACCGGCCAGGGCGCGAAGCTGGCCCAGAAGGCGCACGAGGCCGGCGGCCTGATGGATTTCGTCTCGCACATCATTCCCGAGACCCTGCTGTCCGCACTGACCAGCGGAAACGTGCTCCAGGCCCTGTTCATCGCCCTGCTCGTCGGGTTCGCCGTCCAGGCGATGGGCACCGCCGGCGAACCCATCCTGCGGGGCGTTCAGCACCTGCAGAAGCTGGTGTTCCGCGTGCTGATCATGATCCTGTGGCTGGCGCCGATCGGCGCGTTCGGCGCGATGGCCGGCGTCGTTGGCCAGACCGGCTGGCGCGCGGTCACCCAGCTGCTGTCCCTGATGCTCGGCTTCTACGTGACGTGCGTCGTCTTCGTCTTCGGCGTGCTCGGGGTGCTGCTGTGGTCGGTGACCCGGATGTCGATCTTCCGGCTGGTCCGCTACCTGGCGCGCGAATACCTGCTGATCTTCTCGACGTCGTCGTCGGAGTCGGCGTTGCCTCGGCTGATCGCCAAGATGGAGCACCTGGGCGTGGACCGCAGCACCGTCGGCGTCGTGGTGCCGACCGGCTACTCATTCAACCTGGACGGGACGGCGATCTACCTGACCATGGCGGCGCTGTTCATCGCAGACGCGATGGGGCGGCCGATGGCGGTCGGGGAGCAGTTGGCGCTGTTGGTCTTCATGATCGTCGCCTCCAAGGGCGCTGCCGGGGTCACGGGCGCCGGCCTCGCGACGCTGGCCGGTGGCCTGCAGAGTCACCGGCCGGACCTGCTGGACGGCGTCGGCCTGATCGTCGGCATCGACCGGTTCATGTCGGAGGCGCGGGCTGTCACGAACTTCTCGGGCAATGCCGTCGCCACGGTGCTGATCGGCTCGTGGACCGGGACGCTCGACCGGGCAAAGGCCGCAGCCGTGTTGCACGGCGCCGATCCGTTCGACGAACTGACGATGCTCGACTCGGGTGCCGAGCACCCGTCCGGCAACACCGGTGTGACGGCGCTCACATCATGAACAAAATGTGAATTCGTCGATAACAGCGAATCTCGGCGCCCGCGCAGGCGGGCCCGGGAGCTGTTGCGATCTTGGTGGACGGAAGTGGAACTTGAGTTTTATCGTGCAGGTGAGGCGGATGGGATTCTATGCGTTCGTGTCGCGGTGTGATGTATCGCTCACTTTGCCAGGGAATGCCGGGAAACGATGCTTGGAAACCCTCAGGAATGAGGCCGACCTATGTTTGCCCGATTTGAATTCACGCGTTGTTTACGCAGGTCGGAGCGCCGATCACCATTGATAACAAGTGCATAACAATTCACAACATAAGTAACTCCTAAGAGCTTCTGATCAATTCGTGACGAGGCGTCGCTGAAGCCGTCCGGAATGTCGGTGGGGATCACTACACTTCTTGAAAGCAGCGCTCATCCGGGCGCACCCGGACGGGCAATCGACTACCGGCGCGTTGCCGCGCTGGCGGAGGTACCGAAGATCGTGGCAAATAATAACGCTCGTGCAAAAGCCAAGCGGGCCAGCGCCCAGGCGCTGCGCGGAACCATGGACATCGCGCAGGTTGGTCGCGGCACCATCGCCGACATCGCCGAGAGCGCGGGCCAGTTGGTCGCGACCAGCTACGCCGACAACATGGTGTCGCTGATCGAGCCGCGCAGCCGCAGCATCCGCGATATCGCCGTCGACGGTGAGCCGTTCGCGGTCGTCGCCACCGCAGACCGGGCGTACGTCGCCGTGTCCGGTGCCGAGTTCGACGGTGTCGCCGTCATCGACGTCGCCACCGGTGCCGAGCTGGCCGCCTACCCGCTGGCCTCCGGCGTGAGCGCGCTGGCCGTCAGCCCCGACGGCAAGCGCGTGTTCGCGGGCCGTGCCGGCGATGCCTACATCGACGTCGCCGTCATCGACATCACCGCCGAACGCGTCGGCACCATCGAGATCGCCACCGGTGCGGCCATCAGCATCGACGCCCTCGCGGTCGACCACACCGGTCGCCGGCTCTACGTCGCCACCACCGACGAGATCGGCAGCCAGGTGGTCGTCGTCGACACCGAGACCGCGCGCATCCGCAACACCATCGTCATCGGTGCGCCGATCCGCAGCCTGGCGCTCGGCCCGGACAACACTGCCTACGTGCTGACCTCGGACCTGACCGCTCGCGGTGAGGTGCACGTCGTCGACCTGGCCACCGGCCGCGTGACCGGTCGTTTCGCCGTCGGTGACGCTCCGACCCAGCTGGTGCTCGGCGCCGACGGCACTCGCGCCTACGTCGTCGACTACGACCGCGTTGCGGTGTTCTGCACGCAGACCAACGCGGTCGTCGACACCATTGCCGCCGATGTCCAGCCGTCCTGCGTCACCGTCAGCCGTGACGGTTCGCGGCTGTACGTCGCGGACGTCGTCGGCGACGTCACCGCCGTGGCCGTCGAGGCCCCCAAGCCGCTGCTCTACTCGCAGTTCATGGCGACCAAGTCCGTCGCCGTGAACGAGGTACGCGCGCTGGAGCCCGCGACCGTCTAGTCGGAACCAACAAAAACGCCCCCGCCGGCCGGCGGGGGCGTTTTTGGTATCCGGGGGCTAGTGCGTGCCCGTGCAGTCGAGCGACACCGAAATAGTCCTGCTGGTTTGCGGCAGCAGGATGGAGTTGCTGTTGCGGCCCAGGCCGGGACCGACCCAGGGCACCAACTGCGTCGTCTGTTGCGGATTGCGCACACTGGTCACCGTGCACTCCGACACCGGCGCCGTCCCGAGCTTGTCGATCGTGACGACATAGCCCTCGGATTGCAGCCGGTTGATGGTGTCTTGCGCCGATTCGGCCGCGGCCAATCCGGCCGGTGCCAGCATCGTCAGCGCGGCTCCCATCGTCGCCGCGGCCAGCGTCCAATTCGTACGCATCATTTTCTCCTGTCGTGCTTACGCACAATCATCCTCCTACCTGACAGGGTCGGTTAGCATCTCGACATCCCAGCGGCAGCAACTCCAGAGGCGAAATTCACGATGCTCAGTACGATGCAGGACGCCCCGATCACCATCGCCACGATCATGCGGCACGCGATCAGCCAGAATTCCTGTCGGACCATCACCACGGCGCTCGGAGGCGGGCAGTACCGCACGGTGACTTATCGCGAGATCGGCGAGCAGGCGGCCCGGCTGGCCAACGCGTTGCGCGGTCTCGGCATCACCGGGGATCAGCGGGTCGCCACATTCATGTGGAACAACGCCGAGCACACCGTGGCGTACCTGGCCATTCCGTCGATGGGCGCGGTGCTGCACACCCTCAACATCAGGTTGTCCCCGGAACAGATCGCCTACATCGCCAACGAGGCCGAGGATCAGATCGTCATCGCCGATCTCTCGCTGACCGCCCAGCTGGCTCCGGTGCTGCCGCAGATGGGCACAGTGCACACGGTAATCGCGGTCGGCGCAGGGGATTTGGGTCCGCTCGAGGCCGCGTGTTCGGCTGCGGGAAAGACCATGCTGCGCTACGACGAGCTGCTGGCCGGACAACCCGTCGAGTTCGACTGGCCGGATATCGACGAACGGTCCGCGGCGGCGATGTGCTACACCAGCGGCACCACCGGAAATCCGAAAGGTGTTGTCTACAGCCATCGTTCGAGCTTCATTCATGCCATGGCGACATGCACCAACAACGCACTGGGCATCAGCAGCGACGACGTCGCGTTGCCCGTCGTACCGATGTTCCATGCCAACGCCTGGGGATTGCCGTATGCCGCGCTGATGGCCGGCGCCGACCTGGCGATGCCGGACCGGTTCCTCGACGGGGCTTCGCTGATCAATCTGATCGAGACCTGTCGGCCCACCGTCGCCGCGGCCGTGCCGACCATCTGGAACGACGTGCAGAACTGCCTGGAAAAGAATCCGGGACACGACATTTCGTCGCTGCGTCTCGTGGCCTGCGGCGGCTCCGCGGTGCCGGTCTCGCTGATGAAGACGTTCCAGGAGCGCCACGGCGTCTACATCCAACAGCTGTGGGGCATGACGGAGACGTCGCCGATGGCCACGACCGCCAAGCCGCTGCCGCGTGTCTCCGAGGATCAACACTGGGCTACGCGGGCGACGCAGGGCCGGGCGATGTGTGGCGTCGAAGTTCGGGTCGTCGACGACGCCGGTGCCCCGTTGCCCCACGATGGAGAAGCGGTCGGGGAGATCGAGGTTCGGGGGCCGTGGATCACCGGCAGCTACTACCTGGGCTATGACGCGAGCAAGTTCGACAGCGGCTGGCTGCGCACGGGCGATGTCGGGCGCATCGACGACTGCGGGTTCGTCACCCTCACCGACCGGGCCAAGGACGTCATCAAATCCGGTGGTGAATGGATTTCCTCGGTCGAGTTGGAGAACCACCTGATCGCGCACCCCGCGGTGCTGGAGGCTGCCGTGGTCGCGGTGCCCGACGACCGCTGGCAGGAACGTCCGCTGGTCGCCGTGGTGCTGCACGAAGGTGCTTCGGCGACACCTGATGAACTCCGAGAGTTCCTGGCGGACAAGGTAGTTCGCTGGTGGCTGCCCGAGCGGTGGACGTTCATCGATCAGGTGCCGCGCACCAGCGTCGGCAAGTATGACAAGAAGACCATCCGCGCCCGGTACGCCGACGGCGACTACGACGTCGTCACCATCTAGCGGGAGGTGCCCCAGCTCGTGGTCAGGCGCGCACCGCGAGAGTCGACATCAGGTCGGCGAGGCGGTCCGGGCGGTCGATCATCGAGAATGTCCTTGCACCGTCGATGATTTCGAGGCGGGAGTTCGGGATGATGGCCGCCAGCTTCTCGCCGTCACCGACTTCGAAGAACACGTCGTCGGCCGACCAGGCGATGAGCGTCGGCTTGTCGAACTCAGGCAGTCTCTTGGCGACTTCGGTGGTGACCTCGGTCTTGAGGGAGCTGGTGAACACTCGGAGGTCCTCCGCGACAGCGGGTTTGGATTGCGTGTTGTGCACCCACTCCCGGGTCAGCGCGTCGAGGTCGGCGTAGGCGAGCCCGGCGTAGGCGCGCTTGCGGACCAACGGGATCCGGAACACCTGCGAGCCCGCCCGGAACAGCCCCTTCGACTGCGACGCGACAATCAGCGGCTTGAGGATCGGCGGCGGAAAGTGTTCGAACGCATCGCAACTCGTCAGCACCATGGCGCCGATGCGCTCGGGATGGTGAACCGCCACCAACTGCGTGACCACACCGCCGGTGTCATTGCCGACGATGACGACGTCGTCGAGGTCCAAGGCGGCCAGGGTGTCGGCGACGATGCGCGCGACGCCGTGGATGCTCCGGTCGGCCCCAGGGCGCAGCGGTTCGGGATGTGCGCCGAGGGGCCAGGTCGGGGCGATGCAGCGCAGGCCGCGTTCGGCCAGGCGCGCGGCGACACCGCGCCACAGTTGGCCACCCATCATGTATCCGTGCACGAAGACGACGGGCCTGCCGTTCTTCGGTCCGAATTCCTCGAAATGGATGGTTCCGGCGTTAATCTCGATGATCGACATGGATGACTCCTAGCTCGATACGCATTTACAAACAGGCTGTCCGCAACTTACCAACAGGGTGTATGGAAAACAAGAGGCGTACTCAGGAGGAGCGCTCCGCGGCTACCCGCGAAGCGTTGATCGTCGCCGCGCGGCGACTGTGGGGCGAGCGTGGTTATGCCGAGGTGGGCACGCCGGAGATCGCGACGACCGCCGGGGTGACCCGGGGCGCGATGTATCACCAATTCGCCGACAAAGCAGCGCTTTTCCTGGCTGTGGTGGAGGCGGTGGAGCAGGACGTGATGGCCCGGATGGGGGCGATGGTGGCGGCGTCGGGTGCGACGTCACCGGCCGATGCCATACGCGCCGCGGTCGACGCGTGGCTGGAGGTCTCCGGCGACCCGGAGGTGCGCCAACTGGTGCTGCTCGACGCCCCGAGCGTCCTCGGCTGGGCGGGCTTCCGTGACGTCGCCCAGCGCTACAGCCTGGGCATGACGGAGCAGTTGCTCAGTGAGGCCATGAAGGCCGGTCAGCTGACCCGTCAGCCGGTGCGGGCGCTGGCCCACGTGCTGATCGGGGCCCTCGACGAGGCGGCCATGCTCATCGCCACCGCGGACGACCCGAAGAAGGCCCGCCGCGAGACCAGGCAGGTGCTGCGCCGCCTCGTCGACGCCATGTTCGACGGCTAGTTTTCCCGCGAGCTGGGGCGTCCCCAGCTCGCGGGAAGGTGACCTACCGCTCGGCGCGCTGGTAGGCCGTGACGACGGCGGCGCCGCCGAGGCCGATGTTGTGCTGCAGGGCGGCAGTGACGCCGTCGACCTGGCGCTTGTCCGCGGTGCCGCGCAGCTGCCACGTCAGCTCGGAGCACTGGGCCAGGCCCGTCGCTCCGAGCGGGTGACCTTTGGAGATGAGGCCGCCCGACGGGTTCACCACCCAGCGCCCGCCGTAGGTGGTGTCGTTGTTGTCGATCAGGCCCGGAGCTTCGCCCTCGCCGCACAGACCGAGGGCTTCGTACAGCAGGAGCTCGTTGGCGGAGAAGCAGTCGTGCAGCTCGATCACCTGGAAGTCTTCGGGGCCGAGGCCCGACTGGTCGTAAACCTTTTGGGCGGCTTGCACATTCATGTCGTAGCCGATGATGTTGGCGGCGCTGCCGTCGAACGTCGAGGCGAAGTCGGTGGTCATGGCCTGGCCGACGATCTCGACGGCCTGCGACGCCAGGCCGTGCTTGTCGACGAACGCCTCGCTGGCGAGGATCGCCGCGCCGGACCCGTCGGAGGTGGGGGAGCACTGCAGCTTGGTCAGCGGGTCGGAGATCATCTTGGCGGCCAGGATGTCATCGAGCGTGTACTCGTCCTGGAACTGGGCGTACGGGTTGTTGACCGAATGCTTGTGGTTCTTGTAGCCGATCTTCGCGAAATGCTCGGCGGTGGTGCCGTACTTCTTCATGTGCTCACGGCCGGCTGCCCCGAACATCCACGGCGCCACGGGGAAGGCGAACTCGTCGATCTCGGCCAGGGCCTTGACGTGCCGGCCCAGCGGTGATTCACGGTCCTGCGCACCCGCCTGAAGCGAACCCGGCTGCATCTTCTCGAAACCCAGCGCGATGGTGCAGTCGGCGAGGCCGCCGCGGATCGCTTGTGCGGCAAGGTAAAGCGCCGTCGACCCCGTCGAACAGTTGTTGTTGACGTTGACGATCGGGATGCCCGTCATGCCCAGCTCGTACAGGGCGCGCTGGCCGGAGGTCGAGTCGCCGGAGCAGTAGCCGACGTAGCCCTGCTCCACATGGTCGTACGAGATGCCGGCGTCGGCGAGCGCCTTGTTGCCGGACTCGTTGGCCATCTGCGGGTAGTCCCAGCCCTCGCGGCTGCCGGGCTTCTCGAATTTGGTCATGCCGACGCCGACGACGAACACGCGATTCTTGGCCATTGGGTTCCTTTCGTTACTACCTGTAGTTCAGTCACGCGCGGCGCTTTTAGTCAAGACCCCAAAGGTCTGGTCTCCGGCGCCGAGCCGGTGGTATACAACCTAGAACGCGTTCTAGTTCTGGCGGTGCTCGGGAGGTTTCATGGCGTTGCGGGTCGTGCAGTGGGCAACCGGCGGAGTCGGCGTCGCCGCGATCAAAGGCGTGTTGGAACATCCGGACCTGGAGCTCGTCGGCTGTTGGGTGCATTCGGAAGCCAAGAACGGCAAGGACGTTGGTGAGATCATCGGCGTCGAGCCGCTGGGCGTCACGGCGACCAACAACATCGACGACATCCTGGCGCTCGAGGCCGACGCCGTCATCTACGCGCCACTGATGGCCAACCCGGACGAGGTCGCCGCGCTGCTGCGGTCCGGCAAGAACGTGGTGACGCCGGTCGGGTGGGTGTATCCGAGCGAGAAGCAGGGCGCGCCGATGCGGGAAGCCGCGCTAACGGGTGGCGCCACGCTGCACGGCACCGGCATCGCGCCGGGCGGCATCAGTGAGAAGTTCCCGCTGTTGTTCTCGGTCATGTCCACCGGTGTGACTTTCGTTCGGGCCGAAGAGTTCTCGGACCTGCGGACGTACGAGGCGCCGGACGTGCTGCGGCACGTCATGGGTTTCGGTGAGACGCCGGACAAGGCGCTGACCGGGCCGATGCAGAAGCTGCTCGACAGCGGCTTCATTCAAGCCGTGCGGATGTGCGTCGACGAGTTCGGCTTCAACGCCGACCCGAAGATCGTTGCGCGCCAGGAGGTTGCGGTGGCGAGTGCGCCGATCGACTCACCGCTGGGGCCCATCCAGCCCGGACAGGTGGCCGCCCGCAAGTTCCACTGGGAGGCGGTCGTCGACGACGAGGTCGTCGTGCGCGTCACCGTCAACTGGTTCATGGGCGAGGAAAACCTCGACCCGGCATGGGATTTCGGCCCCGAGGGCCAACGCTACGAGATGGAGGTCAAGGGAAATCCGGACTTCACCGTGTCGATCAAGGGCTTTCAGGGACTGGTCGGAGAGGACGGCCCCGAACCCGGCGTCGTCGGCACCGCCGCCCACTGTGTCAACTCCGTGCCCGCGGTGTGTGCCGCGGAACCGGGTATCGCAACCTATCTGGACCTGCCGCTCTTCAGTGCGAAGGCGGCGCCCAGGCTCCGCTGAGCAATAACGTCGCGCTCGTCGGCTGTGAGCGCGCGCAGATGGCACGCCAAATGCGGCGTGTCGGTGTGCAAACACGGCCGCTCGCGGGAATCGGGTGCAGCCAGGGTTGCGCGAGTATCAGGGCTGGATGAGGATCCGGATCGGATTGCCTTCGGCCCGATCGAGTTTCGCGATGCCTTCGGCGACGTCCTCGAGCGGGACGATCTCGCTGATCGACCGGGTGAGGTCGAGGCGGCCGCGGGACACCAGCGTGGCCAGCGTGCCGATGTCGGCGTTCTGGTAGCCCAGGTGCCCGCGCACCTGCTTCTTGGTGAGGTTGAAGAACGACGTCGGGCCGATCGATGGGGCGTCGGCGCTCATCCCGACACCGACGAACCGGCCGCCCACGGTCAGTGCCGCCAGCGCCTGATCGAACGTCGACCCCTTGCCGACGGCGTCGAACGCCACGTCGAGCATCCGGCCGCCGGTGGCCTGACCGATCTGTGCCAACAATTCCGGGTCACGGGCGTCGAACGCGTAGTCCGCACCGACCGCCAGCGCGCGCTCCAGCACTGCCGGGTTGACGTCGACGGCCACGATGGGCGCCGCCCCGACCAACCGGGCCAGCTGCACGATGTGGGTTCCGAGCCCACCGACACCCCAGACGCCGACGGATTCGCCGATGCCCACCTGGCCCGTCCGGACGACGGCGCCGAACGGCGTCGACACCGCGTCGGCCAGGATCGCGGCCTGCTCGAGCGGCACGTTGTCGGGTACGCGCGTCAGCCCGAAGGCCTGCGCGACGGTGTACTCGGCCCAACCTCCGTCATACGCGAATGCCATGAGCCGGATCCGCAGGCAGTTCGACATGTCGCCGCGGAGGCAGTTCACACAGTCCATACACGGCTTGCCGGCGGCGACGACGACGCGGTCGCCCTCGGCCCAGCCGGTGACACCCGGTCCCAGCTTGGCGATGGTGCCCGACGTCTCGTGCCCCTGGGTCACCACCGGCAGCTGCGACGGGAACGTGCCGTTGATGAGGCTGAGGTCGGAGTGGCAGATGCCGCAGTAGGCGACCTTGACGAGGACCTCGCCCGGGCCTGGCTCCGGAACCGGAACATCTTCCACCACAACCTTTTTGGTGTCGGCATAGAACCGTTGGGCCCGCATCGTCGAGGTCATGGCACTCCAGTGGTCAGCATCGATGGTTACGATCGCCATCATGGCGCAGCCTTTGGTGGTCGAGCAATCACGAACTGTCCCCGTTCCGGTGGCCGACGCGTTCAGCGGCACCGCCCCGATTCCGCTCAACGAGCTGTTCTGTCGCTGGTATGGGCCGATCCCGCCGATCAAGGCGGTGCGCGACCAGACCGGCATCTGGGATGCGGTGGGGCAGACCCGCACCATCCTGCTGACCGGTGGCGGCAGCATGGCCGAGACCCTGACCTCGTACGACGAACCGCACTCATTCGGCTACACGCTGTCCGACATCAACGGACCGCTGGCGCCGCTGGTGGGTGGCGTGCAAGGGATGTGGCTTTTCCAAGACGTCTCCGGTGGGCAGAACCCCAGCACCAGGATCACCTGGCGTTGGACCCTGCACCCGCGCAGCGCGCTGACTGCGCCGCTGCTGCCGGTGTTCGGCAAGCTGTGGAAGGGCTACGCCGGCCGATCGCTGGAGCATCTTTCTGACCTCCTGGTGGGATGACGGTGCCACGGCGCGAGCCGAATCCTGTTAGATGAACTAATGACTAAGCGTGCACTCGTTCTGGCTGGTGGCGGCATCGCCGGCATCGCATGGGAGACCGGCATCCTGCAGGGAATCGCCGACGAGGCGCCCGAGATCGCGGCAGCGATGCGGAATTCGGATGTGGTGCTGGGTACGTCGGCGGGCTCGGCGGTCGGTGCTCAGCTGGGCAGCGCGCTGAGCATCGGCGAGCTGTTCGAGCGTCAGGTCGCCGCCGAATCGGCGGAGATCAGTCCGGGTATCGACATCGAGGCCGTCCTGACCGCCTTCGTGGAAGCGATGTCGACGGCCAACGGCAGCCGGGCAGAACAGTTGCAGTGCCTCGGGGCGGCCGCGGCAGCCGCCGAGACCGTCAGCCCGGCGGTGCGCCGCAACGTCATCGAACGCCGATTGCCATCGCACGACTGGCCCGACCATGACCTGCGCATCACCGGCGTGGACATCGACTCGGGCGAGCTGGTGGTCTTCACGCGCGCGTCGGGGGTGTCCCTGGTCGATGCCGTGGAGGCCAGCTGCGCGGTGCCGGCGGCCTGGCCGGTCGTGACCATCGGTGGCCGCCGGTACATGGACGGTGGCATGGGCAGCAGCGTCAACATGATCGCGGTCGAGGATTGTGACACCGCCGTCGTACTGGTTCCGGCTCCGTCGGACTCACCGTCCCCGTTCGGGGCGGGCCCCGGCGCGGACGTCAGGAGCTTCGCGGGCCGCGCCTGCGGCATCTTCGCCGACGGCGAGTCCCTCGCCGCCTTCGGCGCCGATCCGCTGGATCCGGCCTGTCGCATCCCGTCGGCGCAGGCCGGCCGGGCACAAGGTCGCCGGGTGGCGGCAGAGGTCGCCGCGTTCCTGTCCTAGTCGGGGAGATCGAGGGAATCGAGTGCGGCGCAAGCCAATTCGTGGCCGATCTCGATGACCTCGGAGGCCCGGTAGAACTCCAGGCTGCGGCACACCGTGCGTGGCACCTCGATCAACAGATCAGGCGGATAGGCCGCCAAGGTGTGCCGCATCAGCGCGGCCTGCGAGATTTCGATGGTGCGGTTCATGACCTCGAATCCGCCGAGCCGTGGCACGTGCGTGTCCTCCTCGGTCTCGACCTCGGACTCGGCAAGGGCGTCGATGCCGTCGACCGCGTTGCTGAAGCGGCTCAGCACCGATCGTGCGGTGGGCCCGTCGAGCAGGGTGCTCGCTGCGGCCCGGTCGATCAGTGACGTCGTACTGCGCCGCATGCGGTTCAGCAGCTCCGCGGTGGGGCGCGGGGATTCCGCGGTGGGATTCGGATCGCTGGCGTTGAGACTGACGGCGATGGTCAGGTCGGCGTTGACGGCGGCGAGCGGCGCCATGGGCAGGGGGTCGAGGATGCCGCCGTCGGCCAGTAGCCGGCCGTCCAGCAGATAAGGGGCGATGACGCCCGGGATGGCGATGGAGGCCCGGATGGCCGCGTCGATCGGGCCGCGCTGCAGCCAGACCGATTTTCCGGCGATCAGGTCGGTCGAGACGGCGGTGTAGGGGATCGGCAGGCTCTCGATGGTCCGCGGGCCGATGATCTCGCGGACGGCCGCCAGAATCTTCTCGGCGCGGAGCACGCCGGCAGCGGTCAGGGAGGGGTCGAGCAGGCGGAGCACCGCACTCTGTGTGAGAGCGCTGGCCCAGGAGGAGAATTCGTCGAGCTTGTCGGCGGCCTGCAGCGCGCCGACGAGTGCGCCCATGGATGAACCGGAGATACCGACGACGTCGAATCCGCGCTCGCGGAGTGCATCGATGACGCCGATATGTGCGTAACCTCGGGCGCCACCGCTGCCAAGGACCAGTGCGACCCGCATGGCCTTATTTTGGCGTGCGGATCAAGCGGTGGCGAGACGAGGCCGCGTCAGCAGCGGATGCGCGAGAAGAACGCCGCCGAGACGAGCCCGATGATCAGGGCGACCTGCGGCTGTCCGCTGCTCATGGCGAAGAGGATGCCGCTGACGGCGGCCACCGCGATGAGCAGCAGGAGGATGCCCATGAAGAGCACCCGGCGCCCGTTGACCGCGCCACTGTGGACCCGAGCGACCGGTATGTGCTGAGGAGCAACCATTGAGCTCATCCCTTCGACAATGAGTGAGACACCCCATAGTGTGCACCATTGTGTGAGTCAAAGCACAATTACTGACCAGTAGTTGAGAAATACGTCGTGTTCGTTAGCTGATCTCATTGCTTTCGCGACGTTTTGCCTGGTCGGCGAGCAAATTTGTTAGATATGCTTTGTGTTCTGGGAATGTGTTTGCACGCCAATTCCGCGCCTTGCGGGGCGGCGAATTTAATTCGTTGAACTAAGCTAATTAATTTGGCGGCCATGATTGCGGTCAGGGACTTTTCTGGCGCGCCCCTGTCCCTGAGCGCAATCACCGGTTGATCGCAGCGGCGATTGCAGTCGTGTACTGGCCGCAGTGGAACGGGGCCGTGGCCGAGAATCTCGGCCTTGCGCGAGGCGCGGTCCAGCCGATACGCGTCAACTCGCCGCGAGCGACGGTGGCGCGAGCCTGACTGGACGGCGGAAATCCGCGCCGAAATTCGCCGTGTCGTCAGGCTCGGCGGCGGCGTCGACACGCTCGTTGCCCGCGCGGCACGGGCGACGCCGGGTGCGTCAGTTGACGCAGGGGAGCCCGTCGGTGGCGCGCACCGGCGGCCCGGATTCGGGGGTCGGCAGCGTGGTGTCGTAGTTGGACGACTTGGCCGCGGCCATGGACACGCTGTCCAGGGTGTCGGGCACCTGGTAGCCCGGGCCCAGCGTGACGTGGATACGGCCGGCAGGTACCGATGGGTCGGCGCGGACCGCATCGATGCCCAGCAGCTCTGCCAGGTGTTTGGCTTCGGCATCGGTCCCGGCGCCGAAGTCGACGGCCGTCGAACTGAGCTCGCCGTCCTGCGAGCTCTTGGTCTGGCCCATGGAGTATTCGAGGTCGCCCAGGATCTCCGACATCTGCCGGCCCAGGCCCGTGACGTCGGAGCCGTTGATGACGTCGATGATGGCGGTCTTGGCGTTCTTCGACGTCGTACCGGTGCTGTCCGCGGCTTTGTCCAGCGTCGACGGCTCGGTCGACGTGCTGGGTGTCGATGTCGATGTCGGCGCGCCTGCCGGTGGCTTGAGGCCGAAGGCCTTGGCGACCTCAACCTTGATGGCCATGGGGTCGACGATGTTCACGTCCTGGCCGTCGATGTTGTCGTAGCGCACGACGGGCAGCGTCCGGTACTGGACGTTCGCGCCGCCGGCGATCTCGCCCATGCGCTTGAACTGCTCCTGGCCCCAGCCGGCCGACAGCACGACGTCCTTCTGCGCGACGCCGATCAGCTGATTCAGCTTGCCGAGGTCGCTGAATGACCCGTCCTTCTGCAGCTGGTGCATCACCGAGATCAGGAACGCCTGTTGGCGGTGGGTCCGGTCCAGATCGCCGTTGTCCAAGCCATGCCGCTGCCGAACGAACGCGACGGCCTGTGAGGCGTCGAGCAGCTGCCGGCCGGCCGGGAAATCGGCGCCCGAGTAATCGTCGTACACGGGGTGGTTGAGGCAGATCTCGACGCCGCCGAGGCTCTCGGCGATGTCGTAGAAACCGGCGAGGTTGACCTCGGCGAAGTAGTCGATGGGCGCACCGGTCAGGTTGCGGACCGCGGCCAGGGTCGCGGCGCGGCCGGCCTCACGGCTCTTGCGCTCCAGCTCGGCCTGGTCGGTGACGCCCTTGTCCATGAGGTGCTGCATGGCGTTGGCCTTGGTCAGGCCATACGCTTCTTTGATCTTGATGTGGTCGTATCCGGGGATGCCGGTGACCCGCACGTAGTCGTCACGCGGGATCGAGAACGCGACCACGTGGTTGTCGGCGGAGATGTGCGCCAGGATCAGCGTGTTGGTGTTGTAGCCGCCGTTGTCCGAATCCCCGGCGTGCAGCTTGTCGAGCAGCGCCTGCGGCAGGTCGTTGCCCTGCTGATCTTTGCGCGAGTCGAGGCCGATCAACAGGATGTTCATCGCGCCGCCGGTGGACTTCGGCGCGTCCGCCCCGAGCGCGTCGCTGACCGTGATGCCGTGCAGCGCGCCGCGCACCGTCCACCAGCCCAGACCGGTCGCCGCCACCGCCACCGCGGTCACCAGCGCCAGTGCGACGCGGCCGACGGTGTCCCAGCCGACGCGCGCGCTGAGCAGGCTTTGCAGCCGGCTCCGGCGGTGCCGGGCTGGAAGACGGTGACGTGCGGTATCGCTGCGCTGGAGATCGGAGGTGCTCAGGTGCGACCTCGAGGGGATGCGGTCGTGGCGTTCATCTCGGCGGGCCTCGCGGGTACGTGAGGACCGCCGGTCGGATCCGGCGGTCGGAAGTTCGGTGTCACCGCGGCCCGCGTGGATGCGTCAGAGCGATCGGACGGCAGCGTCCCCGATTTTAGGGCACCGCCGCAGACTCAGCGAATCCTCAGTGAACGTTTGGTGATCAGCCGCATTCACCTTTGGAAGCGCTGGTGGCGGCCATGATCACGCCGGCCTGCTGGCCTGCTGTGAGCTCGGTCCACGGGGTGTTGAAGTTACCGGGATCACGTGTTTCCGGTCGTTGCATGAGATTCAGGTACGGCTCGACGAGTGTCGCGGGGTCGGCGTGCTGTGCATCCATCCACACCTTCGCGGCATGGCAGGCCTGGCCGAACTCGGACTCGGTCGCCGCCGACGGGGCGTGGACAGCGGTCGTGACACCGCCCGGGGAGACGGCGACGCCGCCGCCAGGTGCCGGGTTTTCGTGCGACTGCGTGGGCAGCTCGGCGGCAGTGTGGGCTGGGGCAGCCTGCTTGTCCGCACCACAGGCCGTCAGGAACGTCAGTGCGGTGGTCGTGAGCAGCGCTGCCCGGATGACGTTGGTCTGCATGATTGCCAATCTAGATGCGTTGGCATTCAGGATCACCCTGACGCTAACCCTTTCCCGCCGGCCGCGGGCCGTCCACGATGGGGAACATGGCAGTGCAGAACATGCAGAACGCGACGTGTTGTCGGGCTTGAGCCCGGCCTTGTGAGGGCGTGAAGCCCACCGTTCGCTTCTGCATTGGAGTTCCGTCATGTCCGTCCTGACAGATTTTTCTGTTTCTGGTCCTGCCCTCGTCGCCCCGACCCGATTGCGGCTACCCGACCTGCTGCACGCCACCGACCGGTGCGCCGACGACGTCTTGAGTGGCCGCTACGAACGGCTGCTGCCGGCCGACGGTCTGCCCCACGATGAACGCTGGTTCCGCCGGTTGTACGGCGACGACGAACTCGACCTCTGGTTGATCAGCTGGGTCCCGCAGCGCAGCACCGAACTGCACGACCACGGCGGATCGCTCGGCGCGCTGACCGTGGTGTCGGGGGCACTGGAGGAAACCCGGTGGGACGGTCGCGGGCTGCGGCAGCGCACGCTGGAGGCCGGTGACCAGGCCGCGTTCCCGCTGGGCTGGGTCCACGACGTGGTGCGGGCGGGTGCGGACGTGGTGTCGCCGTCGGTTCCCACGCTGAGCGTGCATGCGTATTCGCCACCGCTGACCGCCATGTCGTACTACGACGTCACTGAAAGCCAGAAGCTGCGTCGCGTCTACACCGAACTCACCGACAAGCCCGAGGGGGACTGATGGCAGCCGGGGCGAGCGAAGCAACCGGAGACGTGACCCGGGCGAGCGAAGCGACGGGAAGCACACCCAGCCGCGTCGACGCCATGCTGGCGGCGGCCCGTGAACGGTTGGTCCGGCTGTCCGCCGCCGAAATCCCGGCCGCACTGGCCCGGGGCGCCGTCCTGGTGGACATCAGGCCGGCCGCGCAGCGCGCCATCGAAGGCGAGTTCCCCGGTGCGCTCGTGGTGGAACGCAACGTTCTCGAATGGCGCTGCGACCCGACCAGCGACGCGCGCCTGCCGCAGGCCACGGGCGTCGACGTCGAGTGGGTGGTCCTGTGCTCGCAGGGCTACACCTCGAGCCTGGCCGCCGCGGCGCTACAGGACCTGGGGCTGTACCGGGCCACCGACGTCATCGGTGGCTACCGGGCGCTGGTCGATCAAGGACTGCTCGGTGGGACGGCGGCGTCGGTGCTGCTACGTGCCGGCGCTTGGGTGTAGCAGCGGCCGCAACCGCTCGGTCTTCTCCGGCGTCCACTCCGGCGGCTGTAACACGTCGGCCCAGGCGTTCGCGACATCGCGGATGTAGACGTGGCCGTGGCCGTCCGGGACGTCGACCGCGACGGCCATGTCAGCCGACACCTGCAGGAACGTCACGATCGGCATCCACTCCATCCGCGGCGAGACGTCGCGGCCGCGCGGTTCTTCCAGCCAGTCCGGCCGGGCGAACAGCAGGTCGGGGTTCCACCAGGCGATCGGGTCGGACGCGTGCTGCAGGTACACCACCCGCGGGTGGCCCCAGGTGGCGTTGGACGGACGGTTCAAATCCTCAGGGCGAGAACCGAACCGGGCGTTGAGGCCGTCGTCGTAGATCGGCAGTTTCTCCGGCGAGCCGGCGTCGCGGTAGCGGGTCAGCTCGGTCCAGATGGGGTTGTTGAACGTCGGCCCGGAGAACAACGCGCCGTCGGTGCGGGCCACCAGGTTGTTCACCGCCTGGAACGGGGCCTCGCCGCCGAACGACCCGAGGCTCTCGCCGAACACCACGAGCTTGGGGCGCTTGCCTTCCGGCATCTGGCGCACCAGCGCGTCGACCTCTTCGAAGAGGTCCTGGCCGGCCTCCTGGGCGTTGGCCTTGTCCACGAGGAACGAAATCCAGCTCGGCAGGAACGAATACTGCATCGACACGATCGCGGTGTTGCCGTTGTACATGTATTCCAGGGACGCGGCCTCGGCCTCGTTGATCCAGCCGGTGCCCGTCGTGGTGGCGACGGCGACGACAGCGCGCTCGAGTCCACCGGTGCGCTTGAGTTCCTGCGCGGCCAGCTTCGCCGTCGCCCGGATGCCGGCCGCGGAGTGCAGACCGGCATAGGCGCGAATCGGTTCGATTGCCGTGCGGCCGTTGAACTTCGACAGTTCGTCGACGCTCGGTCCGTTGGCGACGAAAATGCGGCCCTGCCGGCCCAGCGACGACCAGCTGGCCAGGGAGCCCGGCCCACCCGAACGCAATGGCGAGGTGGGAGGCGGGTTGTCGGGATCGTCCTCGTCGTTGGCCGAGGCGAAGGTCTGGTTGATCCACGACATCGCATAGTGGCCGACCACGCCGTTGAACACTTCGACGAACACGGCGAGGACCAGCAGCACCGCCACCACCCCGGACACCCGAGGCGGGGCCACCCGCTCCAGTTGCCGCATCAGGAACTGCACCAATTTGCGGATCAGCTGGCCGATCTCGACGAAAGCGAACAGGAAGACGATCGAATACACCGCCGTCAGCGGGTGGTCCCAGAACTTCATCCGGGGCACGCCCATCATGTCGCGGACCTCGTCCTGCCAGACGTGGAACCAGATGATCGCGAGGACCTGGCCGATGGCGCCGAGCCCGATCAGGATCAGCCACGCCCAGAGCGGCGCCTTGGGACTGCTGTCCTTCGACCGCATGTACCGGACCGTCCAGACGCCGAGCACCCCGAGGCCGTAGCCGCATGCGCCGGCGGCGCCGCTGACGATGCCCTGGAAGAGCGGGCCCCGCGGCAACAGTGACGGCGTCATCGAGAGCCAGATGAAGGCCAGGCCGACCGCGGTACCGAAAAAGGTGTACCGGCGAACCCACCAATCCGAGGGCGGCTCTTCCAGTTTCGCGACGAGTGACTCATCGGCCGACGGCTCGGCTACCGCGACAGCGGCGCCGTCGTCATCGGCGGGATCAGGCGGTTGTGCGGTGTCGGCCACCGATCGACTTTACCGATGCGTGAAGTTCGGCGCGCGCTTCTCGGTGAAGGCCGCCATGCCCTCGGTCTGGTCGTCGGTGGCGAAGGCCGAGTGGAACAGCCGGCGCTCGTACAGCAGGCCCTCTGCCAGCGTGCTCTCGAAGGCGCGGTTGACCGCTTCCTTCGCCATCCGCGATGCCGAAAGTGACATCCCGGCAATGGTTTTGGCGACGGCGTTGGCCTCTTCGAGCAGCTTGTCGGCTGGGACGACGCGCGACACCAGGCCGCAGCGTTCGGCTTCCTCGGCGTCCATGTTGCGGCCGGTGAGGATCAGATCCATCGCCTTGGCCTTGCCCACCGCGCGCGTCAGGCGCTGGCTGCCGCCCATGCCCGGGAGCACGCCCAGTTTGATCTCGGGCTGGCCGAATTTGGCGGTGTCGGCGGCGATCAGCAGGTCGCACATCATGGCGAGCTCACAACCGCCACCGAGGGCGTAACCGGCGACGGCGGCGATGGTGGGGGTGCGGGTCGCGGCGAACTTGTTCCACAGCGCGAAGAAGTCCTGCGAGAACACGTCGGCGAACGTCAGGCTCGCCATCTCCTTGATGTCGGCGCCCGCGGCGAAGGCCTTCTCGCTACCGGTGATGATGATGGCACCGATGCCCGGGTCGGCGTCGAGTTCGGCTGCGGCCGTGGTGACTTCGGCCATCACCTGGCTGTTGAGGGCATTGAGCGCCTTGGGCCGGTTCAGGGTGATGGTGGCGACGCGGTCGTCGCGGGTGACCAGAATGGTTTCGAACGTCTCAGATGTCACTGTGGAATCCTAGAACTAGAAGGTGAGATCGGGGTCGGCGGAGACGAAGTAGGCGTCGACGTCGGCGGCGGTGACGTCCGACAGGCTGGCCGGGGACCACTGCGGGTTGCGGTCCTTGTCGACGAGCTGGGCGCGGATGCCCTCCACGAAGTCGTGGGATTTGTGCGACGCCATCGACACTCGGAATTCCTGCACGAGGGTGTCCTCGAGGGTCGGCAGCTTGGCGGCGCGGCGCACAGCCTCCAGCGTGGCAGACAGTGCGACGGGCGACCGGGTGGCGATCAGCTCGGCGGCGGCGTTGGCTTCGGCGGACTCATGGCCGCGCAGGTTCGCCAAAATCTCCTCGACGGTGGCGGCCGCGTAGCACTCGTCGATCCAATGCTGTTGCGCCAGAAGCTCACTGGCCGGCGGCTCGGCGCCGTACTTCGCGAGCGCCGCGTCGGGTCCCGCGCTGATCACCAGGTCACGGAACGCGGAAAGGTCGGCCTGCGGGACGAAATGATCGGCGAAGCCGAGGGCGATGGCGTCCGCGCCGGAGAAGGGGGCACCGGTGAGTGCGGCGTGCAGACCGATCAGGCCGGGCGCGCGGGACAGCAGATAGGTGCCACCGACGTCGGGGATGAAGCCGATGCCCACCTCGGGCATACCCATCTTCGTCTTCTCGGTGACGACGCGGATGTTGCCGTGCGCGCCGACCCCGACGCCGCCGCCCATCACGATGCCGTCCATCAGTGCGACGTACGGCTTGGGGTAGCGACCGATGTGGGCGTTGAGCACGTATTCGTCGTGCCAGAAGGTCCTGGCGTTGTCGTCCTGGGCCTTCGCGCTGTGATAGAGCGCGATGACGTCGCCGCCCGCGCACAGGCCGCGCTCACCGGCGCCGGTCAGCAGGACCGCGCGGACGCTGTCGTCGTGTTCCCAGGCGTTGAGTGCCTCGGCGAGGCCCGTGACCATCGCGTAGTTGAGCGAGTTGATGGCCTTCGGACGGTTCAGCGTGACGACGCCGACGCCGTTCTCGACATTTACTAGGATATCCTCGTTTTCCGCCACGGTAAGCAATCTAGATCGTCGCGCATCGGCTGCGCCGACCAGGTACCGTTTCACAGTAAGTTCCCAGTTTCTCCGTCTCGCCGGGAACCAACACCCGAACCCGTACGTTGAGTGGGTGTTCGTCAGCAGACGGACCACAGCTTCAGGAGAGGAACCCGACGGTGCGCGAGAGCAGCAACCCGATATTTCGTTCCCTGCCCAAGTCGCAGGGCGGATACGCGCAATTCGGTAGTGGCGCCGCCGCTTATGGTGCCCAGCAGACCATGGCCCAGCCATACACCCAGTACCCGCAGCAGCAGGCCGGCTTCTCGCGCCCGCTGACCATCGACGACGTCGTCACCAAAACCGGCATCACGCTGGCGGTGCTGACGGTCAGTGCGGTCGTTTCGTACTTCACGATCATGTCGAACCTGGCGCTCGCCGGGCCCATCGCCATGATCGGCGCCATCGGCGGTCTGGTGATGGTCCTCATCGCCACGTTCGGCCGTAAGCAGGACAACCCCGGCATCGTCCTCACCTACGCGGTGCTCGAGGGCATGTTCCTCGGTGCCTTCTCGTTCGTCATGGCCAACTTCGCGGTGCAGGGCATCAGTGCCGGCGCCCTGATCAGCCAGGCGGTCCTCGGCACCTTCGGTGTGTTCTTCGGCATGCTCGTCGTCTACAAGACCGGCGCCATCCGCGTCACCCCGAAGTTCACCCGCATGATCGTCGCCGGCATGTTCGGCGTCCTCGCACTGATGCTCGGCAACTTCGTCATCGGCCTGTTCAACGGCGGAGCCGGCATGGGCCTGCGCAACGGTGGCACCCTCGCGATCATCTTCTCGCTCGTCTGCATCGCGCTCGCGGCGTTCAGCTTCCTGCTCGACTTCGACGCTGCCGACCAGATGATCCGCGCCGGTGCGCCGGAGAAGGCGGCGTGGGGCGTCGCGCTCGGCCTGACCGTCACCCTGGTCTGGCTGTACGTGGAAATCCTGCGACTGCTGAGTTACTTCAACAACGACTAGCTCCGTTGACAGAGAAGGGGCGTCCGCTTCGGCGGGCGCCCCTTCTTCGTGTCGTGCTCAGACTGCGCGCGGTTTGACCCGGCCGGCAGCTTCGGCAGCATTGCGGCGCGCGGTCTCGATGTCTGCGGCCCGGGCCAGGGCCACGCCCATCCTGCGGGTGCGGAAGCTCTCCGGCTTGCCGAACAGTCGAATGTCGGTGCCCGGCACCTGCAGGGCCTCATCGACGCCGTCGAAGACGATGCCCTCGGCCTCGACACCGCCGTAGATCACCGCGCTGGCGCCGGGGCTCTTGAGCGACGTGTCCACCGGCAGGCCGAGGATCGCGCGGGCGTGTAGCTCAAACTCGTTCTGCCACTGCGTGATCATGGTTGTCATACCGGTGTCGTGCGGCCGGGGGCTCACCTCGCTGAACCACACCTGGTCGCCCTTGACGAACAATTCGACGCCGAAAACGCCCTGCCCGCCGAGGTTTTCGGTGACCTTGTGCGCGATCTCCTGGGCGTTCGCCAGGGCCGCGGCCGACATCGGGTGAGGCTGCCAGCTCTCGACGTAGTCGCCAGAGACCTGACGGTGGCCGATCGGTTCGCAGAACTGGGTGACGACGGCGCCGTCGGCGCCTGCGTTTTCGCCCGTCGCTTCGCTCGCCCCGACGGCACGGACGGTCAACAGCGTGATCTCGTAATCGAAGTCGACGAAGCCCTCGACGATGATCCGCGTGTTGGTCACGCGCGCCCCGCCCATGGCGTACTCCCAGGCCTTCGCGACGTCGTCCGGACCGTCGAGCTTGCTCTGGCCCTTGCCCGAGCTGCTCATCACGGGCTTGACCACGCAGGGGTAGCCGATGCCGTCATCAATCGCCGCTTGCAACTCCTCGAGGGAGTCGCAGAACTTGTAGGGGCTCGTCGGCACCCCGAGCTCCTCGGCGGCCAGCCGGCGGATGCCTTCGCGGTCCATGGTCAGGCGGGCGGCCCGTGCGGTCGGGATCACCCGCACGACGCCGGCCTCCTCGAGCTCCTGCAGCGCCGGCGTCGCGATGGCCTCGATCTCCGGCACCACGAGGTCCGGCTTCTCGGCCTCGATGAGCGCCTTGAGCTGGTCGGGGTCGGTCATCGAGATGGTCCGCGCGTGGTGGGCCACCTGCTGGCCGGGTGCGTTCTCGTAGCGGTCGACGGCAATGGTCTCGACGCCCAGACGCTGCAACGCGATCAGCACTTCGCGACCGAGTTCGCCCGAGCCGAGCAGCATGACCTTGGTCGCGTTCGGCGACAGTGGTGTTCCGATGGTGATCATCGGGTGCAAATTGTATGGGGCGGGACCGGACTGCGGTTGACCCTGTACTGAGGCCACACGCCACTCGAAGAAATGCGCCATGGATTCAGGGTCAGCGTCCTGATCGCTCGCCGATGCGTTGACCCTGTACTGATGGCCTCGGCTCCTTGCACGAATGCGCCGCAAATACCGGATCAACCCGAGGTTGTGCACAGATCGCAGTTGATCCACACATCACGGCGGCGATGGTCGATGCAGGACTTCTGATGTCGGCGTTGCGCTGGACCGTGATGACGTGAGCAGAGAATCGGACCCATTCATCGGCAGCGAGGCAGTGGCGGCTCAGTCACTCACGCGCTACGAGCTGCGCCGTTATCACCGGGCGATACTGCCGAACATCTACGTGGACAAGCGAATTGATCCGTCGCTCTACCAGCGAACGAAGGCCGCGTGGTTGTGGTCAGGTCGCGAGGCAATCATCGCCGGAAGCGCGGCCGCCGCGGTGCACGGCGCTCGCTGGGTGCCTGAGGACGTTCCGATCGAGCTCATCTATGCCAACACCAGGCCGCCGCGAGGCGTCATCGCCCGCGACGACTGCCTTCTCGACGGCGAGATTCACCGCATCGATGGCATGCTCGTCACTGCACCCCACCGCACGGCATTTGATCTGGGGCGACGGGGGCGCGTTGGTGAGGCAGTTGCCCGACTTGACGCACTCGGGGCCGCGACCGAATTCAGCGTCGAGGACGTCGTGGCACTGGTCGGACAGCATCGGCATGCACGAGGCTTGCGCCAATTGGAGCGCGCTCTGGATCTCTATGACTCTGGCGCGCAGTCGCCGAAGGAATCCTGGCTTCGGCAATTGCTTATCGCGGAGGGTTTTCCGAAGCCTCAGACGCAGATTCCGGTTCCCGGCCCCGATGGTCGTGCCAAATATTTCCTCGACATGGGCTGGGAAGACCTGATGCTCGCTGTCGAGTACGACGGAGAACAGCATGCGGACCAGATCGGCTACGACATAGCGCGCAGCGAATACGTCGCCGCCATCGGGTGGACGGTGGTGAGGGTTGCCGCTGGACATCGCCGTGGCGAGATCGTCGGATGGGTCAATCGTGCATGGGCGCGGGCGCTGTATCGACGAAATCCTGCGGCATTTCTGCCGTCGCGGACTGCGCCGGGGATCTGAATTAGGCCAAGGACTCAGGGTCAACGCCAGCGCACCCCAGAACCACGTCGACCCTGTACCTGGGGCGCAAGTCACTCGAACTTTTGCGCCCTGAGTACAGGGTCAACGCGAGGCGGCGGGACGCCGCGTCAGGAACTTACGAAAGCCGCTCGATGATCATGGCCATACCCTGGCCACCACCGACACACATGGTCTCGATGCCGAACTGCTTGTCGTGGGTCTGCAGGTTGTTGATCAGCGTCGCGGTGATGCGGGCGCCGGTCATGCCGAACGGGTGGCCGAGGGCGATGGCGCCACCGGAGACGTTCAGGCGGTCCTCGTCCATGCCCAGGGCACGGGCCGAGCCCAGCACCTGCACGGCGAAGGCCTCGTTGATCTCGTAGAGGTCGACGTCGCCGATGGCCATGTTGGCGCGGCCGAGGGCCTGCTTGACGGCCTCGATCGGGCCCAGACCCATGATCTCCGGCGACAGGCCCGACACACCGGTCGAGACGATGCGCGCGAGCGGGGTCAGGCCGAGGGCCTTGGCCTTCTCGTCGCTCATGATCACGAGGGCGGCGGCGCCGTCGTTCAACGGGCAGGCGTTACCGGCGGTGATGGTGCCGTTCGGGCGGAACACCGGCTGCAGCTGGCTGATCTTCTCGTAGGTGGTGCCGGCACGCGGGCCGTCATCCTTAGAGACGATGGTGCCGTCGGGCAGGGTGACCGGGACGATCTCGCGCTCGAAGAAGCCGGCGTTGATGGCTTCCTCGGCCTTGTTCTGCGAACGGACGCCCCAGTGGTCCTGGTCCTCACGGCTGATGCCGGTGTGCAGGACGACGTTCTCGGCGGTCTGGCCCATCGCGATGTAGACGTCGGGCAGGACGCCGTCCTCGCGCGGGTCGTGCCACTCGGTGGCGCCTTCGGCCTGCTTGACGGTGCGGGCCTGGGCCTCGTCGAACAGCGAGTTCTTGCTGTTCGGGGCGCCGTCGGCGGCGCCGACGCCGAAGCGGGAGACGGTCTCGACACCGGCCGAGATGAACACGTCGCCCTCGCCGGCCTTGATGGCGTGGAACGCCATGCGGGTGGTCTGCAGCGACGACGAGCAGTAGCGGTTGACGGTGGTGCCCGGCATGAAGTCGTAGCCGAGTTCGACGGCCACGGCGCGGCCGATGTTGTAGGCGGCCTCGCCACCGGGCTGTCCGCAGCCGATCATCAGGTCGGCGACATCGCGCGGGTCGAGCGCGGGCACCTTGTCCAGCGCGGCGCGCACCATCTGGGCGGCGAGGTCGTCGGGCCGCATGGTGGCCAACGAGCCCTTGACGGCGCGGCCGATGGGGGAGCGGGCGGTGGAGACGATGACGGCTTCGGGCATGACGGGCTCCTCAGGATCCAAAAATTCTTCCTGGCGAATTTATCCCGTGACAGGAGCGACGATCGGCGCGGGTACGCCTGTCGTGCGCCGCCAGAGGCGCGACACGTTCGTCAGGCGCGCCAGCACGTTGGTCTCGTCGGTGGTCCGCGAAACCAGCGCCGATGCCGGCGGCGAGTCAGTTGTCCACTCGCCCAACGCTTCACACAATGCGGGGAGCAGCTGCTGAGCGGCCAGCGCGTATCCGGCGGCCGACGGGTGGAACATATCCGAGGAGAAGAGCACCTCCGGCGCCTTGAGGAAATCGGGCGAAAGCAGGTCTGAAAACGGTACCGGCACGCCGCCGAACGCCCGCACCTGTCCGGCCTGGGCCCGGGCCAGCCGGAGGCCGCGATTGCGGGTCACCCAGCGCAGTGGTTGCGGGATGGCGGCGATGGCGCCGAAGTCCGGACACGTGCCGACGACCACAACCGCGCCGCTCGCGCTGAGTCGTTGCACCGCATTGCCGAGGCGGCGTGCCGACTGCCATATCCCGTTGACCGCGGTGATGTCGTTGGCCCCGATCATGATGACCGCGGCGTCCGGTGGCGGGCCGGCCACGAACATGGCGTCGATCTGGCCGGACAGTCCCTTCGAGGTCGCGCCCACGATGGCCTTGGTGGACAACCGGATTCGCTTGCCGGACTGCTGTGCCAGCCCGCGGGCGAGCAGGACGCCGGGCACTTCGTCGGTGTTGTGGCAGCCGTATCCGGTGGCGGTGGAGTCACCGAAGATCATCAAATGCAGGTCGAAAGGGACGCCGCGTTGCCATTTTTCAACGGGGCCGCCACCGGGGCTGTAGACGCCGTCGGCTCTCGGCGGGACGTCCCATGACTTGGGTATGACCCGGCGCGCCTTGGCGGCCTGCCCGGTCAACAGATTTCGCGCTCCGACGTAGAACGAGCCCGTCGAAGCAATGGTGGCTGCGGTCGCCAGAGCGATGGTCGTCCGGCGCGGTGCACGTATGCCCACGGCGACAAGTCTAGGTCGGTTGCGGAGATTCGCAGGTCGATGAACCGCGGATGGCCCGGTCACGTAGTCATATCGACTGCGGCATTATTTCGGCCACTTTGATTGTTGATCTATGTAGCAGTGGCAAGCTAAGTTACGCGGGTTGTCTATAAGTGACGTAAATAACGAAGTGCACCGGAACTACAAAGGCGTAGGAGTGGTGGCGATGACCGCACCGAGCAGGGTTGTCAGAACCCATAGTGTTGCTATAAGTGCTGCTAAGGGGCGGAAACCACGCCGCTATCCGGTCAGCGACGGCGCACCGGTAGAGATCGTCGAGGACGGTCCCAGCCTCGCCGGGCGCCTGATGTCGGTAGCCGCGACACTCGCCATCAAGTCAACTCTGACCATCGGCAGCTACGTCCCGAAGGCCCCCTGGCCGTGGGGAATGGTGGATTTCGTCGCCCGGGTCATGAGGCCCGAGCCGGGTACTGTTCGCGCCACGATCGGTTTGCCGAACTGTACGGCGCACCTGGTCCGCGCCAAGGGCGTGCTGCCGGCCGACGGCCGTCGCAGCGTCATTCTCTACATGCACGGCGGAGCGTTCCTGACCTGTGGCGTGCACACCCACGGCCGCGTGGTCGGCGCGCTGTCGAAGTACGCCGACGCCCCCGTCCTGGTCGTCGACTACCGGATGATCCCGAAGCACTCGATCGGCGAGGCCCTCGAGGACTGCCACGACGCCTACCGGTGGCTGCGCCTGAAGGGCTATGAGCCGGATCAGATCGTGCTGGCCGGGGACTCCGCCGGCGGTTATCTGTCGCTGGCGCTGGCCGAGAAGCTTCAGGAGGAAGGTGAGCTGCCGGCGGCGGTGACGACCATGTCGCCGCTGTTCGAGATCGACAACGAGAGCCGGGCACAGCACCCGAACATGAAGTCCGACGCAATGTTCCCGCCGCATGCGTTCGACGCGCTGATCGAACTCATCGAGCACGCTGCGTCGCGCCACCTCGTCGACGGGAAGCCCGAGGAGATCTACGAGCCGCTCGACCACATCGAGCCCGGCCTGCCGCGCACCCTGATCCACGTGTCCGGCTCCGAGGTGCTGCTCAACGACGCCCGTAAGGCCGCGCACATGCTGGCCGCCAGTGGCGTGCCGGTCGAGGTGCACGTCTGGCCCGGCCAGATGCACGTGTTCCAACTCGCTGCCCCGCTGGTCAAGGAGGCCGACCGCTCGCTGAAGCAGATCGGCGAGTACATCCGCGAGGCAACCTGGTAATCCGGTATGCGCAACCAGGGTGCGGCCTGACACCATGTACCCATGCGCATCGCTCGGCACGTCAGTGAGCTCATCGGCAATACGCCTCTGGTCCAACTGAACTCGGTTGTTCCAGCGGGTTCGGGGGTGGTGGCCGCCAAGATCGAATACCTCAACCCCGGCGGCAGTGCCAAGGACCGCATCGCGGTCAAGATGATCGATGCCGCCGAAGAGGCCGGGCTGCTCAAGCCGGGCGGGACCATCGTCGAACCCACGTCCGGCAACACCGGCGTCGGACTCGCCATCGTCGCGCAGCAGCGGGGCTACAAGTGCATCTTCGTCTGCCCCGACAAGGTCAGTGAGGACAAGCAGAACGTGTTGCGCGCGTACGGCGCCGACGTCGTCGTCTGCCCCACGGCCGTGGCGCCCGACCATCCGGACAGCTACTACAGCGTCTCCAACCGACTGGTCACCGAGATCGACGGCGCCTGGAAGCCCGATCAGTACTCCAACCCGAACGGCCCGGCCAGCCACTACGAGACCACCGGCCCGGAGATCTGGGCCGACACCGACGGGAAGATCACGCATTTCGTGGCGGGCGTCGGTACCGGCGGCACCATCACCGGCACCGGCCGCTACCTCAAGGAGGTCTCGGGCGGCCGGGTGAAGGTCGTCGGCGTCGACCCCGAGGGCTCGGTGTACTCCGGCGGCACCGGCCGGCCGTACCTGGTCGAGGGCGTCGGTGAGGACTTCTGGCCGTCGGCGTACGACCCGAACGTCCCCGACGAGATCATCGCCGTCTCCGACGCCGATTCGTTCGAGATGACGCGGCGCCTGGCGCGCGAAGAGGCCCTGCTGGTCGGTGGGTCGTGCGGCATGGCCGCCGTCGCGGCGATCAAGGTCGCCGAGCGCGAGGGGCCCGACGCCGTCGTCGTCGTACTGCTTCCCGATGGCGGAAGAGGCTATCTGTCAAAGGTTTTCAACGACGAGTGGATGTCGTCGTACGGCTTCCTGCGGACCCGGCTGGACGGCACGCCCGAGGAGCACACCGTGGGCGACGTGCTGCGCGGCAAGTCCGGTGGGCTGCCGGACCTGGTGCACACCCACCCGTCGGAGACGGTGCGCGACGCCATCGGCATCCTGCGCGAGTACGGCGTCTCGCAGATGCCGGTGGTCGGGGCCGAGCCGCCGGTGATGGCCGGTGAGGTGGCGGGCAGTGTGTCCGAACGCGAGTTGCTCTCAGCGGTTTTCGAAGGCCGGGCGAAACTGGCCGACGCGGTCTCGCAGCACATGAGCCCGCCGCTGCCGCTGATCGGCGCCGGCGAGTTGGCGTCCGCGGCGGCCAAGGAACTGCGCGAGGTCGACGCCGTGATGGTCGTCGACGATGGCAAGCCCGTCGGCGTGCTGACGCGGCACGATCTGCTCGGTTTCCTGTCGCAGGGCGGCTCGGCTAAATAGCCGCCTCAGCAGGGCAGATTGACTTATCTTCTCCGATAGGGCGAGACGTTCGTTGCTCGCCGGTTGACCCTTGGAAAGGCCGCAATGACCGAGTACCCGCCCCCGCCGCCCGGGAATTTCCCACCGCCCCCGCCGGGGAACTTCCCGCCGCCTCCGCCGGGCGGCTACCCGCAGGCCGGTGGATATCCGGGCGCCGGCGGCCCCCCGGACAACAACCTGGTGTGGGGCATCCTCGTCACCATCTTCTGCTGCCTGCCCTTCGGCATCGTGTCGATCGTGAAGGCGACACAGGTCAGCGGGTTGTGGGCACAGGGTCGGCCCGACCTGGCACAGGCTGCCGCCGATGACGCCAAGAAGTGGGCCATGTGGGGCGCCATCGCCGGTGCCGTCGTGGCCGTGCTCTACATCATCTTCGTCGTCGTGCTCGGCGCGTTCTCGTTCTCCACGTCGTACCCCGGCTAGTCAGGTCTGAAAGATGCAACACCTGAAGCGGCCCAAGGCGGTTAGTCCGTTCCTTGGGCCGCTCGGTGTTGCGGCCGGCGCCGGCGTCGTGTGTTGCGCGGTGTGGCTGAGCAACCCGACGGTGCCGGGCGGCCTCATCCCGGTCTGCCCCACCAAGGCGCTGTTGGGCATCGACTGCCCCGGCTGCGGCAGCATGCGAATGCTGTATTCGCTGATGCACGGCGACTTTTCGGCTGCGGTGCACTTCAATGCGGTCGGTCTGATCGCTCTGATGTTGCTCGCCTGGTCCTACGGCGCGTGGACCTACGGTCGTGTCGTAGGACGACGAATCACCAGTTGGCAGCATCGTGGTTGGGCCGCTCCGGCTGTTTTGACGGTACTGTGCATTTGGTTTGTTATTCGCAATGTGCCGATAGCGCCGTTCATTTCGTTGTACGTGTAGTTCACGTTGTAACCAGAAACGCCACATCCACATCGCTCGGAGGGACGAAAGATGACGGACCAACCGACGGACGGCACTCCGCCGGACGCCAATAAGCCGACGGAGTACATCCCGCAGCCACCGCCGGGAGGATTCCCCCCGCCGCCGGGAGGCGCTCCGACGGAGTACATTCCGCAGGCACCGCAGGGCGGTGGCTACCCGCCGCCCCCGCAGGGTGGCTACCCGCCGCCTCCGGGCGCAGGATTCCCGCCGCCGCCTCCGGGTGGCTACCCGCCACCGCCGGGGCAAGGTGGCTACCCGCCGCCGGGACAAGGTGGATACGCCCCGCCGGGGCAAGGTGGATACGCTCCGCCCCCGCCCCCGCCGCCGGGTGGTGCCTACCCGCCGCCTCCGCCGCCGCAGGGTGGCTTCGCGCCACCGCCTCCGGGCGGCTACGCGCCGGCCGGTTACCAGTACGGCGCGCCGGGCGGTGCCGCCCCGTTCAGCGTGGGCGACGCGCTGTCGTGGGCGTGGAACAAGTTCACCAAGAACCCGGTGCCGCTGATCGTGTCGGTGTTGGTCTACGGCCTCATCGTCGGTGTGATCGCCGGCATCGTGGAGTTCAGTGCGCTGGGGTTGGCTGAGACCTCGGTCTCGAGCTACTCGTCGGACGACGCCGGCTTCAGCTACTCGTACGACGTCACGTCGCTGGGACCGGCCAGCATCGCCATTCTGGTGCTGGGTTACCTCGTCCTGCTGGTTGTGGCGGCGGCCATCTCGTCGGCGCAGTACGTCGGCCTGCTGGGCATCGCCGACGGACAGCCGACCACTGTCGGGTCGTTCTTCAAGCCGCGCTACATCGGCCCGATGATCGTCCTGACGCTCATCGTCGGTGTGCTCGTCGGCATCGGTTACGTGTTGTGCGTGATCCCCGGTCTGATCGTCGCGCTGTTCGCGATGTTCGCGCACCCGATCCTGGTCGACCGCAACCTGTCGCCGATCGACTCGCTGAAGGCCAGCATCGACATCGTGAAAGCCAATGTCGGACAGGTGATCCTGGTCTGGCTGGTGGCCGGCCTGATCGCCGCGGCCGGAGCGCTCCTCTGCGGCGTCGGCATCCTGGTCTCCGGTCCGGTCGCCTCGCTGATGATCGTGTACACCTACCGTCGTCTCAGCGGTGGTCAGGTCGCCCCGCTGACGCCGTAACGTCGTGTCGTGATCTGTTCGGGGGACGGGGCCGCTGGGTCGCGGCCCCCGAACAGGCATGACGGCAGCACCACACGAGACAGGACGACTTGAACTACACACCATGGTGGGCCCGCGTCGTGGCCAGCCTGATCGACCGGGTTCCCCCGCTGTTCGTCATCATCGTCGGCGGTCTGGTCGAGCGCTCCCAGCGCGTGACGAAATGCCTTGCCGACCAAGCGGACTACAGCATCGGCTCGTACTGCGCCACCGGGAACTCTGTCTCCGGCGTGCTGATCTGGCTGGCCGGAGTCGTCGTCGCCGTGTTGTTCATGGTGTGGAATCACGGCTATCTGCAGGGCACGACGGGCTCCAGCCTGGGTAAGCGGGTGTTGCATTTCCAGGTGATCGACGAAAAGACGGGGGAGCCCGTCGGATTCGGTCGCTCGGTGGTGCGGCAACTGGCCCACGTCGTGGACGCCGTCCCGGTGTTCGCCGGGTACCTGTTCCCGCTATGGGACGGCAAGCGGCAGACCCTGGCCGACAAGATCATGTCGACCGTCTGCGTGTCGGCGCGATGATGGCGTACGCCGCGTGGTGGCGGCGAGCTGCTGCCACCGTCATCGACCTGCTGCCCCTGCTGGTGCTCACCGCGGCCGGTGCGGCACTGGTGTGGTTCACCCGTGACCGGGTGTGCGACACCGATACTTCCGCTTTCGACGGCGGCGCCCAATGCGGCGACGGCTACTCGACGCTCGGCTACGTCAGCCTGGTCGTTACCTGGGCGCTCATGGTCGGCTACCTGGTCTGGAACTTCGGCTACCGCCAGGGGCGCACCGGCGCCAGCCTCGGCAAGACTGCCCTGCACTACAAAGTGATCGGTCAAACCTCGCGGGCACCAATAGGTTTCGGCCGCTCACTGCTCCGGCAGGCGGTGCACCTGGCCGACCTGTCGATCGTCGGCTACCTGTGGCCGCTGTGGGATGCCAAGCGACGGACGTTCGCCGACATGGTCATGGAGACCGTCTGCGTGACACCGCCGCGCACGCGTACTCCGGTCAGCGGAACGCACTGACCCCCGTCAGCGCCTGCCCGATCACCAGCTGGTGCACCTCGGACGTGCCCTCGTAGGTCAGCACCGACTCCAGGTTGTTGGCGTGCCGGATCACCGGGTACTCCAGGGTGATGCCGTTGGCGCCCAACAGGGTTCGGCACTGCCGGGCGATCTTGATGGCTTCGCGCACGTTGTTCAGTTTGCCGACGCTGACCTGCTCGGGCTGGATCTTGCCGGCGTCCTTGAGCCGGCCGAGCTGCAGCGCGAGCAGCTGCGCCTTGCCCAGTTCGACGGCCATGTCCGCGATCTTGGCCTGTGTCAGTTGGTATTCCGCGAGCGTCTTGTCGAAAACCGTTCGTGTGCCGACGTAGTCGAGCGTCGCCTGCAGGCAGTCGCGGGCCGCGCCCACCGCGCCGAACACGATGCCGAACCGCGCCTCCGACAGACAGCTCAGCGGACCGGACAGGCCGCGTGCGCCGGGCAGCCGCGCGGACTCGGGCAACCGGACGTCGTCGAGGCTGAACTCAGAGGTGACCGACGCCCGCAGCGACATCTTGTGCGTCATCTCGCGGGCGCTGAAACCCGGTGTGTCCGTGGGCACCGCGAACCCCAGCACACCTTCCTCGGCGCGGGCCCACACCACCGCGACGTCGGCCACGGATGCGTTGGTGATCCACATCTTCGAGCCGTTGAGCACCCAGTCGTCGCCGTCGCGGCGGGCGGTGGTGCGCATACCGCCGGGGTTGGAGCCGAAGTCCGGCTCGGTGAGACCGAAACAGCCGATCAGGTCACCCGCGGCCATGCCCGGCAGCCACTGCTCGCGCTGCTCTTCGCTGCCCCAGTGATGGATCGCGAACATCGCCAGCGAACCCTGTACCGACACCAGCGAACGGATGCCGCTGTCGACGGCCTCCAGCTCCTGGCACACCAGTCCGTAGGCCGTCGCCGTCGAACCGCTGCAGCCGTACCCGGTGAGGTGCATGCCGAGCAGGCCCAGTTTGCCGACCTCGGCGGCGATCTCGCGCACCGGAACCGAACCGTTCTCGAACCACTCGGCGATGTAGGGACGCAACCGCTGTTCGCCGAACTGGCGCACCATGGTGCGCAACTCGATGTCCTCGGCGCTCAGCAGGTCGTCAGTGCCGAGCAGATTGTCGATCGAGGCTGTCATGGTGCAGTTCTACACCGGGAGTTCGGCGTAAAGCGAGAGCAGGCCCCGGCTACGCTGGTCGCTCAGGGACAGACGGGGTGGACGATGACTGAGCAGGAACAGAACCAGGGCGCGGGCGAGCCGGAGGCTTCGACCCCGGCTTACGGTATGCCGCCGCTCCCGGCCTACGGCACGGAGCCGTACCCGCCTGCGCCGGCGCCCCAGCCGTTCCCGCCGCCGGTCACCGGTTTCCCGGGGCCGGGCTACCCGCCCCAGGTTGGGCCGTATCCGCCTGCGGCGCAGGGGTATCCGGGTATGCCGCCCATGCCGGGGATGATGCCGATGGGCTACGCGCCGGTGCCGAAGACCAACGGGCTGGCCATCGCGTCGTTGGTCTGCTCGCTGCTGGGCCTGGTGACGTGTGCCGGCACCTCGATCCTCGGGGTGATCTTCGGGCACCTGGCCAAGTCGCAGATCAAGCAGAGCGGCGAAGAGGGTGAGGGCATGGCTCTCGCGGGCTTGATCGTCGGCTATATCGGGTTGGCGGTCTTCGCGCTGATCGCAATCTTCTACTTCGGGCTGATCGCGCTCATTCTGGGCAGCAGCGGCAGCACCACCTACTAGACAGGACCCGACCGATGACAAATCCATATCAGCCCGCCGACGGGTCCGGTCAGCAACAACCGGGTGAGCCGCAGTTCGGCGGCTATGAATACCCGGGCTACCCACCGCAACCTGGTTTCCAGCAGCCCGGGTACCCGCCGCCCGGTTACCCGCAGCAGCCGGGCTACCCGCCGCCGGGCTACGGCTATGTGCCGCAGTACGCGGCCGATCCGTCGGCGCCCTGGGGCCGTGATCCCCTGACGGGGCTGCCGCTGTCGGACAAGTCCAAGGTGACCGCCGGCCTGCTGCAGATCCTGTTGGGCGGCTTCGGCGTCGGGCGATTTTATCTCGGCTATACGACCATCGGTGTGCTGCAGCTCGTCGTCTCGTTGGTGACCTGCGGCATCGGCGCCATCTGGCCGCTGATCGACGGCATCATGATCCTGATGGGGAACGTTCCCGACACCCAAGGACGCAAGCTGCGCGACTAGGCTGGCGCGTGTGAGTGAGCAGCGCAGCCAGGCAGACCACTACCGCGCCTACGGGCCGTCCACCCGGGCCATTCATGCCGGGTTCCGGCCGGATCCACAGACCGGCGCCGTCAACACCCCGATCTACGCCAGCTCGACGTTCGCGCAGGACGGCGTGGGCGGGCTGCGCGGCGGATTCGAGTACGCCCGCACCGGCAACCCGACCCGGGCGGCGCTGGAGGCATCGCTGGCGGCGGTCGAGGGCGGGCACTACGGCCGCGCGTTCAGCTCCGGCATGGCTGCCACCGACTGTGCGCTACGTGCCGTCCTGCGTCCGGGCGACCACATCGTCATCCCCGACGACGCCTACGGTGGCACCTTCCGGCTGATCGACAAGGTCTTCACGCAGTGGGGCATCACGCACACGCCGGCGCAGCTGTCGAACCTCGACGAGGTGCGTGCGGCGATCACCTCGAAGACCCGGCTGATCTGGGTGGAGACCCCGACCAACCCGCTGCTGTCCATCGCCGACATCGCGGCCATCGTCCAGATCGGTGCGACGTCAGGCGTGAAGGTGTTGGTGGACAACACCTTTGCCTCACCGGCGCTGCAGCAGCCGCTGGCCCTCGGGGCGGACATCGTGCTGCACTCGACAACCAAATACATCGGCGGGCACTCGGACGTCGTCGGCGGCGCGCTGGTGACCAATGACGAAGAGCTGGACACGAAATTCGCGTTCCTGCAGAACGGCGCCGGTGCGGTGCCGGGCCCGTTCGACGCCTACCTCACCTATCGCGGCCTCAAGACGCTGCCGCTGCGGATGCAGCGGCACTGCGAAAACGCCTTGCGGGTGGCTGAATTCCTCAACGACCACAAGGCCGTCGCGACGGTGCTGTACCCGGGTCTGTCGAGTCATCCGGGTTACGAGGTGGCAGCCAAACAGATGAGTGGCTTCGGCGGCATGGTGTCGGTGCGGCTGCACGGCGGCGAGCAGGCCGCACGCGAATTGTGCTCGCGCACCGAGATTTTCATTCTCGCCGAGTCGCTCGGTGGGGTCGAGTCGCTGATCGAGCATCCGGGCGCCATGACGCACGCGTCCACCGCCGGTTCGCAGCTGGAGGTGCCGAGCGATCTCGTCCGGCTGTCGGTCGGCATCGAGGACGTGGCCGACCTGATCGGGGACCTGGAGCAGGCGCTGGGTTAAACCAGCGCGGCCCGTACCGCGGCGGCCGTGACGGCGAGGTTCACCTCGGCGACACCGGTCTCGTATTCGTTGACCCAGTGGCCGCTGGCGATGTCGCCGGCGCGGGCATGCACCCACCGCCAGCCGCGGTCGTTGAGGCTCATCAGGGAACCCAGACCGTCGACGGTATGCAACAGCGTCACGATGGCCGCCGTCGCCGGTGCGGGCGGCCTGCGGTCGAACAGGGCCGACAGCAGCTCCGCGCGCGCCTGCCCGACGCGCGCCCGGTCCGTCAACGGCAAGGCGTACTGCGTCCGGAACCTGTTGCCGCCCAACGGTTGCCGACGCAGCTGACCGGCGCGCTCGAGCTGGTCGATGATGCTGTCCTCGGTGCCTTTGCGCAGCTTGGACAACGCGGCGGCGGGTCGCTGCGGTCGCTGCCGAAGCAGTTCCAGTGCCGGCTTGGACACCGGGTCGACGGCGTCGTCGCCGGCGAGGGCGACCAGGTGGCCGTCGGGTGCGTTGTCACCTGGCGCGGCGGGCCGAATACGGCACGCCAGCGCCAGGTCCAGCAGGACGGCACCGGACAACACCCGGTGCCGACGTGGTTGATCCAGACCCGGCTGTGCGGACGAATTGTCCAGGAGCAACAGATACAGGTCTTCGGCGATCTGAGCCATGGATGTCAGCTGGTGGCCGGCGGGGTAGCGCCGGCCGTCGCAGGGCTAGGCGTGATAGGGCTCGGCCTTGACCAGCGTGACCTTGACGGTGGCGCCGCTGGGCACCGTGTAGCTGCGCTCTTCGCCGACCTTGGCGTCGATCAGCGCGTGGCCGAGCGGCGAGTTGGGGGAGTACACCTCGAGCTTGCCGTCGGTGACGCCTTCCTGGCGGGTGGCGATGAGGAACGTCTCGGTGTCGTTCTTGTCGTCGTCGTAGTAGACGGTGACGACCGAGCCGGGCAGTGCCACACCGGACTTCTTCGGTGCCTCGCCGACCTTGGCGTTGTTGAGCAGTTCCTGGAGCTGACGGATGCGGGCTTCCTGCTGGCCCTGCTCTTCGCGGGCCGCGTGGTAGCCACCGTTCTCGCGGAGGTCGCCCTCTTCGCGGCGGTCGTTGATTTCGGCAGCGATGACCGGGCGGTTGGCGATCAGCTGATCGAGTTCGGCCTTCAGGCGCTCAAATGCCTCTTCGGTGAGCCAGGTGACCTGGGTATCGGTCATGTCTGCTGCTCTCCTGTCGTTGTAAGCGTGCGTGTATGCCCGGGCGTCGAGTCCGGGGTTGCCCCGTTGCTTGGGGCCGGCGGTGCTGCGATTGCGAGGGCGTCGCTAGGTTCTGGGTCCCCCCTGAAGGTGCCAGCAGGTGCCCGCTAATGCAGCAATACACGGCCCCAGTCGGAACCGTGTACTGAGCAAGCGTACCACTCGGGCGTCTCCGGACGGTCATGATTTCGCAGTTCGGAGTTCGCCGGATGGTTGGTCACCCGGCCGGCATTCAGGGCGCGACGAGGTACGACGGCACGTCGGTGCCGCAGCCGTAGACGTCGCCGACGACCGGCGGTTTTGTGGACTTCACGACCGCCGTCACCTGGACGGTCTTGGCTTCTGACGGCGCGACAAGGATCTCGCGCCGCCCGGTTTCGCTGCCGTCGAGCGCCCTCGCCCGCACGATGCACACCGCCGGCGTGGCCGGGTCCTCGCGGGTGACGGAGATCGTCACCGCCACCGTCTCGTTGTCGACCAGCTTGTAGGTGCTCAATTCACCCTTGACGGGGGACGTCCCCAGGCGCTGGAAACCGACGAAGGCAAGCGCCACACCAGCGACGACGATGACGAGCGTGAGGCCGATCGCGATGCGGCGTCGGGTCAGCCGGGACATGCGCTGCTGCCCGTAGCGGGCGGTCGGACGCTCGATCATGGCTGCTTTGGGTGCCCCATCGGTCGGTTCGGAATGCTTGGACTGGAACTATAGGACCCAGCGGCATGGTTGGACTGCAGCGAGTTGTCCCACCGAGTAGAGACAGTAGGTAAGGCACACGTGAGCGAACTGCGGTTGATGGCGGTGCACGCGCACCCCGACGACGAGTCGAGCAAGGGTGCGGCCACTATGGCCAAGTACGCGGCCAACGGCGCCCGGGTCATGGTCGTGACCCTGACCGGCGGCGAGCGCGGCGACATCCTCAATCCGGCGATGGACCTGCCCGAGGTGCACGGTCGCATCCACGAGGTCCGCCGCGACGAGATGGCCAAGGCCGCCGAGATCCTGGGCGTCGAGCACCACTGGCTGGGGTTCATCGACTCGGGACTGCCCGAGGGGGACCCGCTGCCGCCGCTGCCCGACGGCTGCTTTGCGGTGGTGCCGATCGAGGAGCCCGTCCGCCGGCTGGTGCGGGTCATCCGCGAGTTCCGGCCGCATGTGATGACCACGTACGACGAGAACGGCGGCTACCCGCACCCCGACCACATCCGCACACACCAGGTGTCGATGGCCGCCTACGAAGCGGCCGCCGATCATGTGCAGTTCCCCGACGAGGGCGAACCCTGGAGCATCTCGAAGCTGTACTACGGCCACGGTTTCCTGCGCCGGCGCATGCAGTTGCTGCAGGACGAGTTCGCCAAGCACGGGGAGGTCGGGCCGTTCGAGAAGTGGCTGCAGCACTGGGACCCCGAGCATGATCCGTTCGCCAACCGGGTGACGACCCGCATCGAGTGCGCCGACTACTTCGAGCAGCGGGACCAGGCGCTGCTGGCCCATGCCACGCAGATCGACCCGAACGGCGATTTCTTCCGTGCGCCCATCGAATGGCAGCAGCGGCTGTGGCCGACCGAGGAGTACGAATTGGCCCGATCCAGGGTTCCGGTGACGTTGCCCGAGACCGATCTGTTCACGGGAGTATCACTGTGATTTCTGTACCGCTCACCGTCCTGCTGGCCGACGGCCCGCGCCAGACGGGTCCTGACTTCGGCAAGGCCAGCCCAGCCGGTCTGGTGATCACGCTGATCCTGCTGATCGCCGTGGTGGCCCTGGTCTGGTCGATGAACCGGCACCTGCGCAAGCTGCCCGAGTCCTTCGACCCCGCGCATCCCGAGCCGGATCAGGCGGTCGACGACGGCACCGTCGGCGGCGTGCCGCACGAGGCGCCGGCGAGCGACGCCGGGCCTGACGGCACCACAAAGCCAGAAGCGGGGTAAGACTCCAGGTATGGCTAACACCCTCGGCTCGGCCACCAGCCCCTACCTGCGCCAGCACGCCGACAACCCGGTGCACTGGCAGCAGTGGACGCCGGAGGCGCTGGCCGAGGCCGCGGCCCGGGACGTGCCGATCCTGCTGTCCATCGGCTACGCGGCCTGCCACTGGTGCCACGTGATGGCGCACGAGTCGTTCGAATCCCTCGACGTGGCTGCGGTGGCGAACGACAACTTCGTCTGCATCAAGGTCGACCGGGAGGAACGTCCCGACCTCGACGCCATCTACATGAACGCCACCGTCGCGATGACAGGCCAGGGTGGCTGGCCCATGACGTGCTTCCTGACCCCCGACGGTAGGCCGTTCTTCTGTGGCACCTACTACCCGAAAGACAGCTTCCTGCAGCTGCTTTCGGCGGTGACCGACACCTGGAACAACCGGCGGGCCGAGGTCGAGCAGGCGTCCGACCAGATCGCCGTGGAGCTGCGCAAGATGTCGTCCGGGCTGCCCTCAGGTGGGCCCGTGCCGTCGCCCGAACTGTGCGACCACGCCGTCGCCGCGGTGCTGCGCGACGAGGACCAGGCTCGCGGTGGCTTCGGGCGGGCGCCCAAGTTCCCGCCGTCGGCATTGCTGGAAGCGCTGCTGCGGCACCGTGAACGCACCGGCTCGGGGCTCGACGCGGTGGAACGCACCGCCACCGCGATGGCGCGCGGCGGCATCTACGACCAGTTGGCCGGCGGCTTCGCGCGCTACAGCGTCGACGCCTCCTGGGTGGTGCCGCATTTCGAAAAGATGTTGTACGACAACGCATTGCTGCTGCGGGTGTATGCGCACTGGGCGCGGCTGACCGGAAACCCGTTGGCGCGCAAGGTGGCCGATGAGACGGCACGGTTCATCACCGACGACCTCGGTGCCGGCGGCATGTTCGTCTCGTCGCTGGACGCCGACACCGCCGGGCATGAGGGCCTGACCTACGTGTGGACGCCCGCGGAGCTCGTCGAGGTGCTGGGCGACGACGACGGACTCTGGGCGGCTTCGCTTTTCGAGGTCACCGCGGCCGGGACGTTCGAGCGCGGCAGTTCGGTGCTGCAGCTGCTGGCCGACCCCGACGATGCCGCGCGCTTCGAGCAGGTCCGCGCGAAGTTGATGGCCGTCCGGGAACTGCGGCCGCAGCCTGGCCGGGACGACAAGGTCGTCACTGCCTGGAACGGCTTCGCCATCACGGCGCTCGCGGAGGCGTCCGTCGCACTCGGCAAGCCCGAATTCCTCGACGCGGCAACGGGTTGCGCCCGCCGGATCTTGGATCTGCACCTGGTCGACGGCCGGCTGCGCCGGGCCAGCCTCGGCGGCGTCGTCGGCGACAGTGCCGGGATCCTGGAGGACTACGCGGCGCTGGCGACCGGCCTGTTGACGTTGCACCAGGTGACGGGCGACGACAGTTGGCTGTCGGCCGCGCACGGTCTGCTCGACACCGCGCTGACGCACTTCACCGACCCCGACCGCGGTGGCCGGTGGTTCGACACCGCGGACGATGCCGAGGCCTTGCTGGTACGTCCCGCGGACCCGGTTGACGGCGCGACGCCGGCGGGCGCGTCGTTGGTCGCCGAGGCACTGCTGACGTTCGCGCACCTCGCCGCCGAACCTGAGCGCTACATCAATGCGGCTGCCGCGACATTGGCGGCGGCGACCCCGATCCTCGCCCGCTCGCCACGCGGCGGCGGCCACTGGCTGGCGGTCACCGAAGCGGCCGTTCGCGGCCCCATCCAGATCGCGGTGGCGGCCGCCGGGCCGGACTCGGAATTGCTCAGCGCGGCACGCAGATTCGCGCCCGGCGGCGCCATCGTCGTCGGCGGTGCGGAAGGGTCGTCGGTGCTGCTCGACGGGCGTGGCCGCGTGAACGGTCGGGACGCCGCGTACGTCTGCCGCGGGCAGGTGTGTGACCTTCCGGTGACGACGGCGGGGGACCTCGCCGCTGCCCTCGGTGCGGCCGTGTAGCGTGCGGCGCATGCCCAGCGCTGAGCAGATCACCGAAAACGTCAACCGCTACCTGGACCTCGTCGACGTCGCCGACGCCGACGGGATCGCGGAGCTGTACGCCGTCGATGCCGCCATCGAGGACCCGGTCGGCGGTGAGGTGCACGTCGGCCGTCAGACGATCCACGGCTTCTACTCGAACATCGCGGGCACGAAGAACTCCCACGAGCTGCACACGCTGCGGGTCTGCGGCCACGAGGCCGCGTTCTACTGGAGCCTGACCGTCAACGGCGCCATGCGCATCGACATCATCAGCACCATGAACTTCGACGCCGACGCCAAGATCACGTCCATGAAGGCGTACTGGGGCCCGGCGAACGTCACCCAGCTGTAGCGATCAGAGCACGATTTTCCGCGCCTACCGCAGAAAATCGTGCACCAAATCAGCCGGAAAAGACCGCGAACCACATCGCGATGTAGTGGCAGATGGCCGCCACCGCAGTGCAGGCATGGAAGAACTCGTGGTGCCCGAAGGTGCGGGGCCACGGGTTGGGCCACTTGAGCGCGTAGAGCACGCCGCCGATCGAGTACAGCGCGCCGCCGACGATCAGCAGCACGACCGCCGTGACGCCCGCGCCCTCCAGAATCGGGCCGATGAACCAGGCCGCGACCCAGCCCAACAGGATGTACAACGGCACGCCGAGCCAGCGCGGCGCCGTGGGCCACAGCATCTTGAGAGCGACGCCGGCCAGCGCGCCGCCCCACACGATCCAGAACAACAGCCAGCCGTCGGTTTTGACCGCGAGCAGCGCGAACGGTGTGTAGCTGCCGGCGATGAAGATGAAGATCATCGAGTGGTCGAGGCGCTTCATCCACATCCGGGCGTTCGGAGACTTCCAGTTCACCCGGTGATAGGTGCCGCTGACGGTGAACATCGCGACGATGGTGATGGTGTACAGCAACGTCGCCAGGCCGGCGCGGGTGCCCTGCAGGGCCCACGACACCGAAACCAGTGCGGCACCGGCAATGAACGCGACCACCGCCGAGTACACGTGGATCCAGCCGCGGGCGCGCGGCTTGCCGAAGAACTCGACGACGCTTTCCACCACCACGTCGGGCAGCGAATCCGAGTGGCGCAGCACTGCGGCAGCGCGGTAGGGCTTGGTCAGGTGTGTCGGTGCGTCGGCCGGTTCGGTGGCAGCCGGATCTGTATTGCTCGGAGCGGTCAACGTTCCTCCACTAACAGCCATGGGATACCCAGAAGTCCACAGTAGTCTGGTTTCTCGTGGACATCATTCCTCCGCGCCTCAAGGAACCGGCGTACCGGCTCTATGAGCTGCGGCTGCGCCAGGAGCTTGCGCACTCGAAAGCGCAACTGCCACGCCATATTGCGGTGCTGTGCGACGGAAATCGGCGCTGGGCGCGTGAGGCAGGTCACGACGACGTCAGCTACGGCTACCGCATGGGCGCCGCCAAGATCGCCGAAGTGCTGCGCTGGTGCCAGCAGGCCGGTATCGAGATGGCGACGATCTACCTGCTCTCCACCGAGAACCTGCAGCGTGATCCGCAGGAGCTGGCGCCGCTGATCGAGATCATCACCGATGTGGTCGAAGAGATCTGTGCGCCCGACAAGCACTGGACTGTGCGCACCGTCGGCGACCTGGAATTGCTCGGTGAGGAACCCGCCAAGCGGCTGCGTGACGCCGTCGAGTCGACGGCCGAGCACACCGGCGACGGCTCGTTCCACGTCAACGTCGCCGTCGGTTACGGCGGCCGCCAGGAGATCGCCGATGCGGTACGAACCCTGCTGAGCAAGGAGCTCGCCAACGGCGCGACGGCCGAGGAACTCATCGAGGCGGTGACCGTCGACGGCATCTCCGAGAACCTCTACACCTCGGGCCAGCCCGACCCTGATCTCGTCATTCGCACGTCGGGGGAGCAGCGGCTCAGCGGATTCCTGTTGTGGCAGAGCGCCTATTCGGAGATGTGGTTCACCGACGCGCACTGGCCGGCCTTCCGGCGGGTGGACTTCCTGCGGGCGCTGCGTGACTACACGCTGCGGAACCGCCGCTACGGAAAATAGCGTTCGTGCCAAACTGAAGACATGGCTGCGCTGTCGGCAGTGGTCTTCGCCCTGAGTTGGTGGCTGGGGCTGTACCTGCTCGCGCGCGATCCGCGTAAGCCCATCCTGGCGTGGTCCGCGGTCGGGTTGTGCAGCTTCGCCGTGGTGGTCGCGGTCGACGCGGTGCGGCTGGCCGGCGACGCACCCACAGGCCCGCTCAGTCACATCGAGGCGTATCTGGCCGTACTGCCCGGCATCGCCTGGCTCACCGTGCTGCTCGAGCTGTCCCGGCCCGTCGACTCGGCGCGGAGCCGGTGGGGCTTTGTGGCGGTGGCGACGGTGGCAGCCATCGCGTTGGTCGGAGCCGGGATCTCCGGCGGTGTACACCCGCCGCTGCGGCCCGGGCACTGGGTCATGGTCGGGGCCATCGCGCTGTCGGCGTTCGCTGCACTGGTGCTGGCGGTTCGGCGGCTGCGACGGGGTGCGTCGTCGCGCAAGATCGTGCCGCCCGTGGTGGCGGCGACGTTGTTCTTCGGCCTCGGCAACGCGATTCTGCTGATCCCGCTGGGCCTCCTGCCCAGTTGGCTGGTGCTGGCGTCCGCGGCGTTCGACGTGCTGCTGCTCGGTATCGCGGTGGCGTGGTGGGACGCCTTCGACGAAGGGCAGGCCCTGCGTGCGGGCATGCGCCGCTCGCTGGTCGGCAGCATGGCGGTGTCGGTGCTGTTCGGTGGTCAGGTGCTGATCGGCCTGGCGGTCACCGGCGAGCACCTGGCGCTCATGGTGTTGCTGTTCACGAGCCTCGCGGTGGCGATCGCCATCAATGTGCTGGCCGATCCGTTGTCCGGGCTGCTGGACCGGCTGGCGTTCGCCCGCGAGCCGGACCTGCGAGCCGACCGCGCCGCGCTGCGTCGCACCGAGGCGGCGCTACCGCTGCGCGCGACCAACCCGCTGGACCACGTCGACGACGAGACGTTCGTCCGCCTGACCCGGCGCGCGCTCGGCCACTACGCCGACCTCTCCAAGCTCGTCGCGTCACCGTTGACCACGCTGCCCGTCATCGACGACCGACTGGCCCGGCGCGGCGCACCCGACCAGCCGCTCGAGCGCGCCAACGAGCTCAGAGATTTGCTGGCCGATCGGATCGCAGCGCTCAAACCCCGCGACGGCGGCGACTTCGGCACCACCGAGCAGTGGCGCCACTACAACTCGCTGTACTTCCCGTACGTCGTCGGCGTGCGGGCCTACGCGCAGAACGCCACGGCGGCCGGACTGGACCCGGTAGCGCGCCAGGCGTGGCAGTGGTTCGTCACCGAGGTGCCGCAGCGGTCGCTGCACAACTGGCAGAACGCGGCGGCCCGGGTGATCGCCGCCGACTTGCGCGGCACCCCGGTGTCAACGTTGACCTAGGCTCCTTGCGCCGCTGACCTGCGGTTGGCAGTGCCTGGCAGTAATCGGCGTCGATCTGGCAGCGGGATCTGAGCAGTGTCATGGGTGTCCCACAACCGGCACCGCAAGGAGCGACCGCCATGACCGCAATCAACCCCGGGCTCCACACCCGACCACTGTCCGACAGTTCCGATTCCCTGCTCCGCTTCGCCCTCCGCGTCGACGGCACGCTGTGCTCGCTGACCGGCCTGCTGATGGCGTTCACCGCGGATCCGCTGTCCCGAATGTCGGGCTTGTCGGCGACGTCCGAATGGATCATCGGCGCGGTGTTGGTCGTCTGGGGGTTTGCTCTCTACGTCCTGGCGGCCGTGCCCAGGATTCGGCGCGTCGGCACCGGCGTGCTGATCGGCAACCTGATCGGCACCGTCGCGGTGCTCGGCATCCTGGCGTCCGGAGTGCTCCCGCTGACCGCCGCAGGCAATGTCCTGGTGCTGGCCGTCATGGCAGTGGGCCTGGGCTGCGCCTGGCTGCAGTACCTCGGAGTGCGCCGTCTGGCGTGACTCCCTTCCCGCCGGGCGGGGGCGTCGCTGAAAGAGGTTGCAGTTGACGTCCCCGCGCCGGCCTTCCCCCAGCGATTTGTGCACGACTTTCCGCGCCATCCGCGGACTTTCGTGCACAAATCACCAACCCACGAAAGGAAACCCCATGACCACCCTCACCACCCCCGCCCGCGTCCGCTCCGACCGTCTGCTGCGTCTCGCCCTGCGTGCCGACGCCCTTATCAGCGGCACCGGCGGCGTCATCCTGGCGGCCGCGGCCGGCGCCGTCGCCGTGGAGTCCGGCATCCCGCAGTCGGCCGTCTATGTCCTCGCCACTGTCCTCGTCGTCTACGGCGTCGGCGTCTACGGGCTCTCGACCATGGCGACGGTGCGGCGTCCCGGTATCGCGGTGGCCATCGCCAACGTGGTCTTCACCATTGCCGCGGTGCTGGCGGTGGTCGACGACGTCTGGCCGCTGACAGGGACGGGGGTGGCCATGATGATCGTCAGCGCCGTCTACACGCTGGCAATGGCGGAGCTGCAGTACGCGGGCGTCCGCCGCGCCTGAGCTGCACGCTCACTGCCCGCGAGCGGCCGCAAAATGCACGCCACAGACCGTGTGTCGGCGTACAGACACGGCCGCTCGCGGGAAGTCGGGCTAGAGCTTGCGGAGGCGCAGCCGGTTGATCGAGTGGTCGGCGTCTTTGCGCAGCACCAGCGTGGCGCGGGGCCGGGTCGGCAGGATGTTGTGGATCAGGTTGGGCAGGTTGATGGACTGCCAGATGTCGCGGGCGGCGAAGATGGCCTGCTCGTCGGTCAGTGTCGAGTAGTGGTGGAAGTGCGACTGCGGATTGGCGAAGGCGCCCGCTCGCATCGCAAGGAACCGCGACACGTACCACTGCTCGATGTCCTCGATGCGGGCGTCGACGTACACCGAGAAGTCGAACAGGTCCGAGATCATCAGGGCCGGTCCGGTCTGCAGGACGTTGAGTCCCTCGATGATCAGGATGTCGGGGTGCCGGACGACGACCTTCTCGCCGGGCACGATGTCGTAGATCAGGTGCGAATACACCGGGGCGGACGCCTGGTCGGCGCCCGACTTGACCGCGGTGACGAACCGCATCAGCGCGCGACGGTCGTAGCTTTCGGGAAAGCCCTTGCGGTGCATGATCTTTCGTCGCTGGAGCTCGGCGTTCGGGTAGAGAAAGCCGTCGGTGGTGACGAGGTCGACGCGCGGGTGGTGGCCGAACCGGGCGAGCAGCGCCTGCAGCACACGCGCGGTGGTCGACTTGCCGACGGCGACGCTGCCGGCCACGCCGATGATGAACGGCACCGGGCGGTCGGGATTCTGCTGCGGCTCGCCGAGGAACTCCGCCGTCGCGGCGAAGAGGCGCTGCCGAGCGGCGACCTGCAGGTGGATCAGACGGGCCAGCGGCAGGTAGACCTCTTCGACTTCCAGCAGGTCGAGCTGCTCGCCCATACCGCGCAGGCCCAGCAGTTCATGAGCAGTGAGTTTCAGGGGAGTCGCCATACGCAGCGCGCGCCATTGGCGCCTGTCGAACTCGACGTAGGGACTCGGCTCGCTCGGCCGCGGCATGTGCCCAGTCTTGCAGTCATTGCCGGGCGATGAACGCGGGGGTACCGGCTAACGTGGGCGGGTATGAGCGCTGGGCAGACTCCGATGCCGGTTCCCGACACCGCCGCTGACGGCTTGATCCACGAATATCTGCTGCTCGGTCTGCGGTTCGACCGCATCGAGGAGGGCTACGTCGACTCGTTCACCGGAGACCCGGCGCTGCGCAAGCAGGTTGCCGACGAACCCGCGCCGGACCCCGCGGCGCTGGCCCGGCAGGCCCGCCGGCTGCACGGCGAGGTCGACGGCTCCGGGCTGGACCCGCAGCGTGCGGACTACCTGAAGGCGCATCTGCGGGCCCTGGACTGCGCGGGCCGCAAGTTCGCGGGGGAGGACGTCAGCTTCGTCGACGAGGTCCGGGACTACTTCGATGTCTCCATCGTCAAAGGCGACGAGGACCGGTACCGCGAGGCGCACCGGGCGCTGGATGCGGCGCTGGGCGGCAGCGGCCCGCTGGTCGAACGCATGCAGGCCCACCGATCCGGCGAGGAGATTCCGCCCGAGCGGCTCGAGGAGTGCATCTACGCGTTCTCGTCCGCGCTGCGCGACCGGGTCCGCGCCGACTTTCCGTTGCCGGACAGCGAGACCATCAACTACGAGATCGTCACCGACAAGCCGTGGTCGGGCTTCAACTACTACGAGGGCAATTACCGGTCGACGGTCGCGGTCAACGCCGACCTCAAGCAGCAGATGTCGAACCTGCCGCGGCTCGTCGCGCACGAGTCGTATCCGGGTCACCACACCGAGCACTGCCGTAAGGAAGCCGGCCTCGTGGAGTTGGGCGGCCAGGCCGAGCAGACGATCTTCCTGGTCAACACGCCGCAGTGCCTGATGGCCGAGGGGCTCGCGGACCTGGCGCTGTACGCCGCCATCGGACCGGACTGGGGTGCGTGGGCCGCCGAGATCTACCAGGACCTGGGTCTGCGCTTCGATGGTGAACGCGCAGAGGCGATCTCGACGGCGAGTGCCGCCCTGGCCGACGTCCGCCAGGATGCCGCGCTGATGCTGCACGACGAACACCGCGACGCCGACGACGTGGTCGCCTTCCTGCAGCGGTGGCTGCTGACCAGCCCGGAGCGGGCGCGGCAGTCGATGCGGTTCCTGTCGTCGCCGCTGTGGCGCGCGTACACGTCGACCTATGTCGAGGGGTACCGCCTGCTGCGCGGCTGGCTCGACGCCCGGCCGGCCGACGTCAGCCTCACGGCCCGCTTCGGCCGCCTGCTCGACGAGCCGCTGATCCCGTCGAGCCTGCGCACGGCCTAGTTCTTTGGACGCGAACGTGCGCGTCTGCGGACGACACACCGTGCCGCGTGTGTATTTTGCAAACGCTCGCGGCCGCCGAGCGTGCGCCGGTGGCCGCTTGGGCCGTCAAACCCCCGCCGACTAGGCTGAACGCATGACCGCTGATGCTTCCGTGTCCAAGCCCGGCCTAGGTGCCGGCTACGCCGCCACCGCCAGCGAGGCCTATCAGGCGGCGCTGCGGGTCATCGAACAGGTTGAGCCCCGGATCGCCGACGCGACCCGCAAAGAGCTTGAGGATCAACGCAGTTCGCTGAAGCTGATCGCCAGCGAGAACTACGCTTCGCCGGCCGTGCTGCTGACCATGGGCACCTGGTTCTCCGACAAGTACGCCGAGGGCACCGTCGGGCACCGCTTCTACGCGGCCTGCCAGAACGTCGACACCGTCGAGGCACTGGCCGCCGAGCATGCGCGCGAGCTGTTCGGCGCGCCGTACGCCTACGCGCAGCCGCACTCGGGCATTGATGCCAACCTGGTCGCCTTCTGGGCCATCCTGGCCACCCGCATCGAGGCCCCCGGCCTCGCCGAGCTGGGCGCCAAGCATGTCAACGACTTGTCCGAAGCGGACTGGGAGACGCTGCGCAACAAGCTGGGCAACCAGCGCCTGCTGGGTATGTCGCTGGACACCGGCGGCCACCTGACGCACGGCTTCCGTCCCAACATCTCCGGCAAGATGTTCCACCAGCGCAGCTACGGCACCGACCCGAAGACCGGCCTGATCGACTACGACGCCGTCGCCGCTGCCGCCCGCGAGTTCAAGCCCCTGATCCTGGTGGCCGGCTACTCGGCCTACCCGCGCCGGATCAACTTCGCCAAGATGCGTGAGATCGCCGACGAGGTCGGCGCCACCCTCCTGGTCGACATGGCGCACTTCGCCGGCCTGGTGGCCGGCAAGGTGTTCACCGGCGACGAGGACCCGGTGCCGCACGCCCACGTCACGACCACGACGACGCACAAGTCGCTGCGCGGCCCGCGTGGTGGCCTGGTGCTGGCCACCGAGGAGTACGCCCCGGCCGTCGACAAGGGCTGCCCGATGGTGCTCGGCGGACCGCTGTCGCACGTGATGGCCGCCAAGGCGGTGGCGCTGGCCGAGGCCCGCCAGCCCGAGTTCCAGACCTACGCCCAGAACGTCGCCGATAACGCCAAGGCGCTGGCCGAGGGCTTCCTCAAGCGTGGCGCGACGCTGGTCACCGGCGGCACCGACAACCACCTGGTGCTGCTGGACGTGCAGTCGTTCGGGCTGACGGGCCGGCAGGCCGAGTCCGCGCTGTTGGACGCCGGTGTGGTCACCAACCGCAACTCCATCCCGAACGATCCGAACGGCGCCTGGTACTCGAGCGGCATCCGCTTCGGTACTCCGGCGCTGACCACGCGTGGTTTCGGCGCCGACGAGTTCGACAAGGTGGCCGAGTTGGTGGTGGATGTGCTGTCGAACACTCAGCCGACTGCTGCGTCGAATGGCCCGTCCAAGGCCAAGTACACGCTGGCCGACGGCACCGCCGCCCGTGTCCGTGCGGCCTCGGCCGAGATGCTGGACGCCAACCCGCTGTACCCGGGTCTGACGCTCTGATCCTGGCGCGCTGAGCGTGGGGCCTGTAACCCTGGGATCGTGAGATTTCGGTCATAGGCCCCACCTTCGTCGCGCATTGGTTACGTTTCGGCGGGGCTGATTTCAAAAACATGTGAACTCGGGTTACAGTTACTTTCATGGCTGTGAAACCGGTTGCCAACGCACTGACCCTCGAGCTCGAGCCCGTGGTGGACACCGAGCTGTCCCGGCACCTCGCGACTGAGGAAGCCTGGTACGCCCACGACTACGTGCCGTTCGAGCAGGGCGAGAACTTCGCCTTCCTCGGCGGCACCGACTGGGATGCCTCCGGCGTCACACTGCCCAAGCCGGTCACCGATGCGCTGGAAATCCTGCTCATCACCAAGGACAACCTCGCGGGCTACCACCGTGAGCTGGTTGAACACTTCATCCTCGAGGACAAGTGGGGCCGCTGGCTGGGCCGCTGGACCGCCGAAGAGCACCTGCACGCCATCGCGCTGCGCAATTACCTCGTGGTTACCCGCCAGATCGACCCGACCGCCAACGAGGACGTGCGCGTCGAGCACGTCATGAAGGGCTACCGGGCTGACAAGTTCAGCCAGATCGAGACGCTGGTCTTCATGGCGTTCTTCGAGCGCGCGCACGCCGTCTTCACCCGCAACCTGCAGGCCCAGATCGAGGAGCCCGTGCTGGCCGCCATGGCCGGCCGCATCGCGCGTGACGAAGAGCGGCACGAGGAGTTCTTCGCCAACCTCGTCGCGCACCTGCTGGAGACGCACCGCGACGAGGCCATTGCCGCCATCGCCGCCCGGGCCGCGGGTCTCGAGGTCATCGGCGCGGACATCGACGCCTACCAGGACAAGGTCCAGGTCGTTGCTGACGCCGGCATCTTCGACGCCGCGGCGCTGCGCACCGTCATCTCCGACCGCATCAAGGCGTGGGGGCTGAGCGACGAACCGTCGCTCGCCCAGTTCATCTAGACGTCACAAAAGAGTCACGGCGCGCCAGTGAGCGCGGGGCCGTAGCCGGGAGTACCGTCGCCGGTGATGGCTAGCGAACTGCTCTGCTATCCGGGCGGTACCCGATTAGAGATTGGGACCGGCCCCGGTCCCGGTACCGCTGCGTCCACCGAAGTACTCGTGTGGGGCCGCACGGGCCGAGGAGCGCCACGTGTCTGATTCGCAGGTCCGTACCTACGTGCTCGATACCTCCGTGTTGCTGTCCGATCCCTGGGCATGCACGCGTTTTGCCGAGCACGAAGTGGTTGTCCCCCTGGTGGTCATCAGTGAGCTGGAGGGTAAACGCCACCATCACGAACTGGGCTGGTTCGCCCGGCAGGCACTGCGCATGTTCGACGACTTGCGACTGGAACACGGACGGCTGGATCAGCCGATTCCTGTTGGGACACAAGGCGGGACGCTCCAGGTCGAGCTGAACCACGTCGACCAGTCGGTGCTGCCGACGGGCTTCCGTACCGACACGAACGATCATCGGATCCTGGCCTGCGCCGCCAACCTCGCGGCCGAGGGCAAGCGAGTCACCTTGGTCAGCAAGGACATTCCGCTGCGCGTCAAGGCGGGCGCGGTGGGTCTGCTCGCCGACGAGTACCACGCTCAGGACGTCATCACGTCGGGCTGGACCGGCATGACCGAGATGGACGCCACGCCCGAAGACATCGACATGCTGTTCGCCGACGGCGAGGTCGACCTGCTGGAAGCGCGGGATTTGCCGTGCCACACCGGAATTCGGCTGCTCGGTGGCACGTCGCACGCGCTGGGCCGGGTCAACGCCGAGAAGCGGGTGCAGCTGGTCCGCGGTGATCGCGAAGTGTTCGGCCTCCGGGGAAGGTCAGCCGAACAACGCGTCGCCCTCGATCTGCTGCTCGATGAGTCCGTCGGCATCGTGTCCCTCGGCGGCAAGGCCGGTACCGGCAAGTCGGCGCTGGCCCTGTGCGCCGGCCTGGAGGCGGTGCTCGAGCGCCGTACCCAGCGCAAGGTTGTCGTCTTCCGACCGCTGTATGCCGTTGGCGGACAAGACCTCGGCTACCTGCCGGGCAGCGAGAGCGAGAAGATGGGCCCGTGGGCGCAGGCCGTCTTCGACACCCTGGAAGGCCTGGCCAGCCCGGCCGTGCTGGAAGAGGTGCTGTCCCGCGGCATGCTGGAAGTGCTGCCGCTGACCCACATTCGCGGCCGCTCGCTGCACGACTCGTTCGTCATCGTCGACGAGGCCCAGTCGCTCGAGCGCAACGTGCTGCTGACGGTGCTCTCGCGCCTCGGTTCAGGTTCCCGGGTGGTGCTCACGCACGACGTCGCCCAGCGTGACAACCTGCGCGTCGGCCGGCACGACGGTGTCGCCGCGGTGATCGAGAAGCTCAAGGGCCACCCGCTCTTCGCGCACATCACCCTGATGCGCAGCGAACGCTCGCCGATTGCCGCGCTGGTCACCGAGATGCTCGAGGAGATCACCCCCGGCTCCCTGCCGTGATCTGAGCCGGGCCGCGATTTGTGCACGATTTTCCGCGCCGAACACGGGTTTTCGTGCACAAATCGCGGCGTCGGTAAGGTGATTGGGTGCGACGCGAGAACAAGGCCTGGCCCTATTGGCGAACCGTCCTCGGCGTGTGTGCCGGTGTGACGATCGTCGTGGTCGGGTGTCAGACCGGCAATGTCGCCAAGGCCGACGAAGTCGACTGCAGCAAGTACAAGTGCATCGCGCTCACGTTCGACGACGGTCCCAGCCCGTACACCGACCGGCTGCTGAAGGTCCTGCAGGACAACGACGCGAAGGCGACGTTCTTCGAGATCGGCAACAAGGTCGCCGCGAACCCTGCCGGCGCCAAGCGCGTCGTCGACGCCGGGATGGAACTGGGCAGCCACACCTGGGAGCACCCCAACATGACGACCATCCCGCCGGAGTTCATCGCGGGCCAGTTCAGCAAGGCCAGCGACGCCATCGAGAAGGCCACCGGCCAGCGGCCGAAACTGGTGCGCACGGCGGGTGGCCTGATCAACGACCAGGTGCTCGCCGAGGCCAAGAAGCAGGGCCTGGCCGACATCAACTGGGACGTCATCCCGTTCGACTGGGCCAACGACTCCAACACCGCGGCCACCCGCTACATGCTGATGACGCAGATCAAGCCGAATTCGGTAGTCCTGTTCCACGACACCTACTCATCGACGGTCGACTTGGTGCAGCAGTTCATCCCCGTGCTCAAGGCCAACGGCTACCACCTGGTGACGGTCAGCCACATGATCGGCCACCGCGAACCGGGCACCAGCTACGGCAGCCGGGAGAACGGCCCCCCGGTCAACGATCTGACCGACATCCCGCCGGCCGAGATTCCGACGCTGCCCAACACCCCCTCGCCGCCGCCGATGCCGAACATCCCGATCACCGACATCCCGGGCGCCAATTCCGGCGGCTCGAACAACGGCCAGTAGCTACGCAGTAGGGAAGCGGTCGACGATCGCGTCGACCATCGCCACGAGTTCGGCGACGCGACGCCGCAGCACGTCGAGATGCTTGTCAGCGCCCTGCTTGGCCGCCCGGCGCTCCGTCACCGCGAGTTGCAGGTGCAACTCGGCGAGTTCGTCCTCGAGCAGTTCGATGAACAGCCTGGCCTGCAGGACATCCGCATTGCGCTGGGCCGGTGCTGTCGTCACGAGTTTGAGGACCTCGGCCTGGGGTTGGGGCAGCGGCTCGCCGGCGTGCGTGTGCGGCAGGTGGAAGCGGCCGTGCGTCATGCACGGGACGGCATCCGGCCGGGCACCTCGGTGCGAATCGGTGAGCTCGGCCGCCATCGCAACACAATCGCAAATACACGGGCCGGATCCCGTTTCCCGACAGTATCTGTCCAGTAAGGAGCTGTTCACATTCGCTTCACCAGCGATGTGAGCTGACCCGCGGACCGCACAAAAATGCCCCCTTCCGAAGAAGGGGGCATTTTCGCAGCGAAATTGATCGCCGACTGCTTTGGAGGCTCCTCGCGCTAGCGCTCGTCGCGGACCTTCGCCATGGCCAGCACGTCCAGGCGCTTGTCCAGCTCGGCTTCGGAGAGGTTCTCGCCGATCAGGCCGCGGTCGATGACCGTCTGCCGGATGGTCTTCTTCTCCTTGAGGGCCTCCTTGGCCACCTTGGCGGCTTCCTCGTAGCCGATGGCCGAGTTCAGCGGCGTCACGATCGACGGCGACGACTCCGCCAGCGTGCGCAGGTGGTCCTCGTTGGCGACGAGGCCGTCGATGCACTTGGACGCGAACAGCCGCGAGACGTTGGACAGCAGCGTGAAGGACTCCAGCACGTTGCGGGCCATCATCGGGATGTAGACGTTCAGCTCGAAGGCGCCCGACAGGCCGCCGACGGTGACGGCCGCGTCGTTGCCGATGACCTGCGCGGCAACCTGGGTAACCGCTTCGGGCAGAACAGGATTCACCTTGCCCGGCATGATCGAGCTACCCGGCTGCAGGTCGGGCAGCTGGATTTCGCCGAGGCCGGTCAGCGGGCCGGAGCCCATCCAGCGCACGTCGTTGGCGATCTTGGTGAGCGACACCGCGATGGTCTTGAGCGCACCGGACGCCTCGACGAGTCCGTCGCGGGCGGCCTGGGCCTCGAAAGAGTCTGCGGCGGTGCGCAGTTCGGCGATGCCGGTCTGGTTCACCAGCACGTCGACGACCTTGGCGCCGAAGCCGTCGGGGGCGTTCAGGCCGGTGCCGACGGCGGTGCCACCGATGGCCAGCTCACCCAGGCGGGGCAGCGTCGCCTTGACGCGCTCGATGCCGGCTTCGATCTGGCGGGCGTAGCCACCGAACTCCTGGCCGAGGGTGACGGGCACGGCGTCCATGAGGTGGGTACGGCCGGACTTGACGACGGTGCGCCAGGCGCGGGCCTTGTTGGCCAGCGACTCGTGCAGCACCTCGAGCGCCGGAATCAGGTGGCGTACAGCCGCTTCCGTGGCCGCGATGTGCGTCGCGGTGGGGAAGGTGTCGTTGGAGCTCTGCGACATGTTGACGTGGTCGTTGGGGTGGACCTCGACGCCGCCCCGGGCCGCGATGGAGGCGATGACCTCGTTGGCGTTCATGTTCGAGCTGGTGCCCGAGCCGGTCTGGAACACGTCGATGGGGAACTGGTCGTCGTGCAGCCCGTCGGCAATCTCACCGGCGGCGGCGATGATGGCGTCGGCCTTCTCGGGGTCCAGCAGGCCCAGGTCCTTGTTGACCTGTGCGCAGGCGCCCTTCAGCAGACCCAGCGCGCGGATCTGGGTGCGCTCGAGGCCGCGGAACGAGATCGGGAAGTTCTCCACCGCCCGCTGCGTCTGCGCGCGCCACAGGGCGTTGATCGGCACCCGGACTTCACCCATGGTGTCGTGCTCGATCCGGTACTCGACTTCGACAACGTTGTCGGACATGTGCTCCCTTTGCTTGAGGTGATCGGAAATTACGGCAGGGGGTGTGCGGCGGAGAGGTCTCCGGTGAAGTCCACCGCGGAGTACTCGTTGAGCTTGGACAGCCGGTGGTAGGCCTCGATCATCCGGACGGTGCCCGACTTCGAGCGCATCACGATCGACTGGGTGGTGCAACCGCCGGCGAAGTAGCGCACACCGTTGAGCAGGTCGCCGTCGGTGACGCCGGTGGCGCAGAAGAAGACGTTGTCGCCGGCGACCAGGTCTTCGGTGGTGAGCACGCGCTCGAGGTCGTAGCCGCGGTCCAGGGCACGCTGGCGCTCGTCGTCGTCGGTGGGGGCGAGGACGGCCTGGATCGCGCCGCCCATGCAGCGGATGGCGGCCGCGGCGATGATGCCCTCGGGCGTGCCGCCGATACCGGCCAGGATGTCGGTGCCGGACTCGGGGCGGCAGGCGGAGATGGCGCCGGCGACGTCGCCGTCGGAGATCAGCCGGATGCGGGCGCCGGCCTCGCGGACCTCGCTGATCAGCTGGGCGTGCCGGGGCCGGTCCAGGATGCACACCGTGACGTCGGCGACCGACTCGTTGAGGCGCTTGGCGACCCGGCGGATGTTCTCGCCGATGGGCACGGTGATATCGATGACGTCGGCCGCGTCGGGGCCGACGGCGATCTTGTTCATGTAGAAGACGGCCGACGGGTCGAACATGGTGCCGCGTTCGGAGACGGCCAGCACCGAGATGGCGTTGGGCATGCCCTTGCTCATCAGGGTGGTCCCGTCGACCGGGTCGACGGCGAAGTCGCAGTCCGGACCGTCGCCGTTGCCGACCTCTTCGCCGTTATAGAGCATCGGCGCGTGGTCCTTCTCGCCTTCGCCGATGACCACGACACCGCGCATCGAGACCGAATTGACCAGCTCACGCATGGCGTCGACGGCCGCGCCGTCACCGCCTTCCTTGTCGCCACGGCCGACCCAACGGCCGGCGGCCATGGCGCCGGCTTCGGTCACGCGGACCAGTTCGAGTGCGAGGTTGCGGTCTGGGGCTTCCCGGCGCGAAGGCGTCATGCGCAGATTGTCCCATTAGCCGGTGCGCCCGGGGGAGCTGGGATACTGAGCACCGTGACGTCATCATCCCCGGAACCCGAGGGCCAGCCGCTGTCCGCATCCAAGGCGGTAGCCGAGGGCCAGTCGGTGCCGGTGCCGCGCCCGGCGAAGGACCGGCTGCTGCAGGACGGTCGCGACATGTTCTGGTCCATCGCGCCGCTGGTGGTGGCGTGTATCGCGCTGGCCGGGATGCTCGGCATGTGCTCGTTCGCGCCGCAGGGCCCGGGCAAGGGGCCGGCTCCGCAATACGACGCCCCGGCGGCGCTCAAGGCCGACGCGGCCGCGCTACGCATCCCGATCCGGGTGCCGGAGCTGCCGTCGGGTTGGCACGCCAATTCCGGGTCGCGCGGTGCCATCGAAGCCGGCCGCACCGACCCCGTCACCAAGCAGCCGGCACGCGCGCTGACCTCGAAGGTCGGCTATCTGACCGCCGCCGGCATGTTCGTGGCGCTGGTCCAGAGCAACGCCGATGAGGAGAAGCTGGTGTCGTCGATCCACACCGGCATGTACCCGACCGGTGCGCAGGACGTCGGCGGCGTGCACTGGGTGGTGTACGAGGGCGCGGGCGAAGACCAGCAGGGCACCGAGCCGATCTGGACGGCCAAGCTCGACGGGCCGACCGGCCCGGCGCAGGTCGCGGTCAGTGGTTCGGCGAGTGCGGCGGACTATCGGACTCTGGCTGAGGCGACGCAGAAGGCGCAGCCGCTGCCGTAGCCGGTGGCGTGTGGCGGGCCCGGATCGCGGCGATGAGTCGGCCGAGACGGCCCGGAGCGTGGGGTTCGTCGGGTTCCGGTTCGTTCAACGGAACACCTTTGTAGACGGCGAGATACACGCTGATCGTGGTGACGACGACGATCATCAGCACCGGGCCGATCACCAGGCCCAGGAAACCGAACATCGCGATTCCGGAGAAGACCGACAGCAGCATCAGTGCCGAATCCAGCCGGGCCGCCCGGGGCACCAGGACGGGCCGGAGCACGTTGTCGATGTTCGTGACCACGAGGACGTGGAACAGGATCACGAACAGGCCGCCGCCGACGTTGCCGAACAGCGCCAGCCCGATTCCGAACGGGATGCTGACGACGCCACCGCCCAGCGGGATCACCGACAACGCGCTCAGCAGGATCGCGAAGATGAAGAAGCCGTCGTGGAAGCCGGCGATGTAGATCGAGATCGCGCCCGAGACACCCTGGGCCAGCGCGATGACGAACTGGCCGAGGACCGTGCCGCGCACCATGGCGCCCATCTTGGCCAGGTACAGGTCGGTGACCTCCTCGCCGAGCGGGTTGAGCCGCCGGACCAGCAGAACCAGCTGGTCTCCGTTGGTCAGCAATGAGATGAACACGTAGATGAAGATCACGGCGCCGGCCAGTGCACCGAACAGCCCGCCGGCGGCGTCCTGCAGCACGTTCAGGCCCCACTCGCCGGCGCGCTGCGCGAATGTGATGATCCATTTCTGGAGCGACTCACGCGTCAGCGTCACGTCGTGCAGGAACGGGATTTGCGCCAGCAGATCGTTGACGGCCTGCAGTGAGCGGGTGCCCAGCGCGCCCATGTCGGTGCGGCTCACCCAGTCCGACACATTCCGGATCATGGTGGTGATCTGCGCGATGCCGATGGTGACGGCCGCGGCGATCGGCACGATCACCATGAACAGCGCGGCCAGCAGGGTCAGGGTGGCCGACAGGCCGGTGCTCAGCCGCGTCGACAGCCGCCGGAACAGCGGGGTGAACAGGTAGGCCACCACCCCGGCGACCACGACCAGCATGAACTGCCCGCGCAGGAAGTAGGCGCCGAATCCGACCGCCAGAACCGTCGCGACGGCGAGTGCCCGTTTCTGGGTGACCGTGAAAGCGGTATCCATGACGGTGATTCTGTCGGATCTGTCGCCGGCGGCTACCCCGACGCGAGCTTCAGCAGGTGACTCATGATGTCGGGGTAGCGCTTGAGGTGCGCGCCGCCGTTGAGGTCGAGCACCTCGCCCGTCATCCATGACGACTGCTCCGAGCACAGGAACAGCACGGCGTTCGCGATGTCCTCGGGCGTGCCGGCGCGGCCCAGTGCGGTGTTCTCCACGTACTCGTCGACGACGCCGGGGATCAGTGCCGCGCCCTCGGTCAACGGGGTGTGCACGAAGCCGGGTGCGACGGCGTTGACGCGAATTCCCTTGGGGCCCAATTCCAATGCGGCCACCTCGGTCAGCATCGACAGGCCGGCCTTGGCGGCACTGTAGGCGCTCATGCCGATGGCCGGCTGGCGGCCGTTGAGCGACGAGATGCACACCAGGGACCCGCCCTCGCGCAGCTGTTGGCCGGCGTACTTGGCGACGATGAACGACCCCGTCAGACAGCAGTCGACGACGGCGCGGAAATCGGCGACCGGCATGTCCACGATGAGTCCGAAGGTCGAGAACCCGGCGCAGCTGACCACGGCGTCGAGCTCACCGGCCTGCGCGAAGGCCGCGGCGACCGATGCTTCGTCGGTCACCTCAACTGCGATGGCCGTATGCGTTGCGCCGAGCTCGGCAGCACGGGCGTCGGCGAGCTCGGCGTTGCGGTCGGCGATGACGACGCGATAGCCCTGCGCGGCCAGACCCTGCGCGGAGGCCCAGCCGATACCGGATGCCCCACCGACGATGAGGGCGTTGCGCTGTGTGGTCACTGGTTTCTCCTGGGCGGTGGCCGCTGTCTCATTCGCGAGAAGTGAACAGATTACCTAATTTGTATACACCGGAAGCCGATGTGACTCATCCCCGTGTCGACTGCCTGTGGCCGCCGGGCCGCGGGCCGGTACCGCAGGCAGTAGCTGTCCGCGCAGAGGAACGAACCGCCTTTGATCACCCGGCGCGGTACCGGTGTCCCCGGTTGGTCAGGGTCGTAACTGTCTGCGGCGCAACATGGTTGGCTGTCCCGGGTCGCGCCGTAGAAGTCGGTGGTCCATTCCCAGACGTTGCCCGCCATGTCGAACAGGCCGTAATCGTTGGCGGGGAAGCTGCCGACCTGCGTGGTCTGGCCGTAGCCGGTGTCCGGTAGATACGGGAACTCGCCGTGCCAGAAGTTCGCCAACCGTTGCCCGGGCTGCTCGGGTTCGGGCCCCCAGGTGTAGGTGGCGCGGTCCAGACCGCCGCGGGCCGCGACCTCCCACTGCATCTCGGTGGGCAGCGACAGCCCGGCCCACTCGGCGTATGCCGCGGCGTCCTCGAACGCCACATGGACGACGGGATGCTGCTCGCGGTTCCGCAGCGACGACTTCGGGCCCCGCGGGTGGTTCCAGCACGCGCCCGGCGTCCACGTCCACCACTGGCTGAGATGACGCAGGTCGACGGGTCCGGGGGTGCGCCGGAACACCATGGAGCCCGGCTGCAGATTCTCCACCGGGGCTCCCGGATAGTCGGCGGGGTTCAGCGGGCGTTCGGCGACGGTGACGTACCCGGTGGCTTCGACGAACTCCGCGAAGTCCGCGTTGGTCACCTGATGCGGCTGAATCCAGAAGCCGTCGACCGTGACCTCGCGGGCCGGTGCCTCCTCGGGGTAGTGCGCGTCGGACCCCAGCACCGCCGTATGTCCGGGAATCCAGACCAGGCTCAACTCGGGAACACCTCGGCCCAGTCGTTCCGGATGCTCGCTACGGTCCAGCCCTTGGACTTGGCAAGGTCCAGTACCCGTTCGGCCCCTGCGACGTAATCGAATTCGCGCTCGGCATCGTCGTGGAGCACCAGCAGCCGGAAGCTGCGGGCGTACTCCAGCATCTCGATGTCACCGTTGGAATTGCCCGCGGCGAAGATCGGCCGGCGTCCCGTCCGGCCCCAGATGCGCGCCGGTTTCACCGGGCCGTCGTCGAGGAACTCCGGCTGCGACGTGGTGTACAACTCGCCGTCCTTGTATTGCAGCGCAACCGAACTGCCGACCACGCGCTCCGGCGGGATGCCGTACATGCTGCCGGTGACGGGCCGCATGAAATCCCGTCCGCCGCCGGAGACGACGTAGCAGGTGAACCCGTTCGCCTCCAGGTACCGCAACAACTCGATCATCGGCACGTAGCCGCATTCGGTGTAGGGGCGATCGAGCGTCGGATGCCGGACCGCTGCGAAGAATTCCGTTACCCGTTCGGTGAGCTCGCCGACAGTGATGGCGTCGTTGGCCGAAAGAATGCCGGCGGCAAGAACTTTCAGCTCGCTGTCGTCGCCCTCGTAGTGCTTGGTGACGGCGTCGCCGAACCACTCGAGGTCACCCGCGGCCGCCGCGGCGTACGGCTGCCGGTCCGTCAGGGTCGGGTCTGCGGCGGCCTGCGCGGCCAGCCGGCGCACGAGAAAATCCAGCTGGACGTAGGCCGGCTTCTCGCACCACAGCGTGCCGTCGTTGTCGAAGACCGCGACGCGGTCCTGCGGCGCAACGTAATCCGCACCGTCGGTGGTGACCCGCCCGACGAAGTCGACGATCGCCGACTTCGTCGGGCCGTCGTTCCAGGACGCCAGCATCTAGTCGGCCGCCAGGAACGCTTCGAGTTTCTCGACGATCTGGTCGATGCTGAAGCTGGCCGGTGGGTGCCGCGGCGGGAACTCCTTGAACGTATCGAGGAACGCCGACGCCATCGCCGTCGCGTAGAAGACGAAGAAGTCGCGGCGCAGAAACCATTCGTAGTACGTGTTCGAGGTGATGTCGGCGTACTCGTAGGGGTCGGTGCGTAGGTTGAACAGCTTGGGTACCCGCAGTTCGGTGAACGGCTCGGCCCAGATCCGCAACGTGCCCTGGCACCGTTGTTCGGCGAACACGATTTTCCAGTTCTCGAAGCGCATTGCCACCAGCTGGGCGTCGTCGTTGAAGTAGAAGAACCCACGCCGCGGGCTGTGCTCGACCTCGCCCATCAGATACGGCAGCAGGTTGAAGCCGTCGATGTGCACCTTGTACTCGGTCTCCCCGTCGGCACCGGCCTTGTGTCCCTTCTTGAGCTTCTCGACGATGTCGGGGTCGCCCGCGGCGGCCAGCAGTGTCGGCAGCCAGTCGTGGTGTTGGATGATGTCGTTGGAGACGCTGCCCGCCGCGATCTTTCCCGGCCAGCGGATCATCTCGGGCACCCGGTAGGCGCCCTCCCAGTTGGTGTTCTTCTCGCTGCGGAACGGCGTCGTGCCACCGTCGGGCCAGGTATTGCGGTGTGGGCCGTTGTCGGTGGAGTAGATGACGATGGTGTCGTCGGCGATGCCGAGTTCGTCGAGCACATCCAGCACGGTGCCCACGTTCTTGTCGTGGTCGATCATCGCGTCGTGGTACTCGGACTGCCACCTGCCCGCCTGACCCCTGCTCTCGGGCTTCACGTGCGTGTAGAGGTGCATGTGGGTGAAGTTGCACCAGACGAAGAACGGGGTGTCGGCTTCGTGCTGACGCTTGATGTATTCGACGGTGCGGTCGGCGATGTCGTCGTCGATGGTCTCCATGCGCTTGGCGGTCAGTGGGCCGGTGTCGACGATCGTCTGTTTCCCGACGGGGCCGAACTTCTCGTCGTCGGGCTCGGTCGAGACCTCGTCGATGGCCTTGCAGTCCATGACGCCGCGCGGCAGCGCGAGCTCGTAGAGCCGGGGGAACTGGTCCTTGTGCGGGTAGTCGAACTGCTCGGGTTCCTCCTCCGCGTTGAGGTGGTAGAGGTTGCCGTAGAACTCGTCGAATCCGTGCACGGTCGGCAGGTACTTGTTCATGTCGCCGAAGTGATTCTTGCCGAACTGGCCGGTCGCGTAGCCCAGCGGCTTGAGCAGTTCGGCGATGGTCGGATCCTCTGCGGCCCAACCGATGTCGACGCCAGGCACGCCGACTTTGCTCATCCCGGTGCGGTACACGCTCTGTCCGCTGATGAACGCCGCCCGGCCCGCGGTACAGCTTTGCTCGCCGTAGGAGTCGGTGAAGCGCATGCCCTCGGCGGCGATGCGGTCGATGTTCGGGGTGCGGTAGCCCATCAGCCCGTCGCTGTAACAACTCAGGTTGCTGATGCCGATGTCGTCGCCCCAGATGACCAGGATGTTGGGTTTGCCGTCGGGCATGGCGGAGCTCCTCGATCGAACGGAAATTCCTGTGCCCGTTCGACTTTACGGGTGCGTCGGGCATTCCGGCGGCCGTTCGGCAGGTCGGTGAAATCGGTACTGGTCAACGGGCGGCGGGAGGCGCACGCTTACCTAGGGAAGGTGATCGACATGTACGACAAGGATCTGACCAACAAGTGGCACGTCGAGATCGAGTTCTTCGAAGACGATGTCCACACCCACGCATCCGCACACGCCCGGCTGCGGGACGACACCCTCACGACGACGGGGGATGCCTACCGCAATCCCAAAGATCCGAGTGCGCCGCTCGTCGGCGAGGAGATCGCGGCGGCACGCGCGCTGATCGCACTCGGTACCGACCTGCTCCTGGCGGCGTCGGCCAACATCGAGAAGTCAACACAGCACCCGGTGCACCTCTACCGCTGAGCGCGGCAGAGATCCTCGCGGAGAAACTACTTGGCCTCCGCCGCTTCCATCTGGCGGAAGAGGTCGACGTAGTACGGCATGCATTCCTTCATGGCCTGCTCAGTGTTGAACAGCGGCTCGTAGCCCAGGTCGCGCTTGGCCTTGGCGATCGAGAAGTAGTTGTTCAGGTAGAGGCGCTCCACCGACAGCGGCTCGATCAGCGGCTCGGGCAGCGCGAACCTGAAGTGCAGCCACTGCCACGCCATCATCACGCGGTGCACGAGCTTTCCGGAGACGTAGAACGTGGGCAGCTTGCGGCCGCACGCGGTGATGACGGGACGGGCGAACTCGAACATGTTGAGCGGCTCGCCGTCGTTGATGAAGTACGCCTGCCCGGGTGAGGTGCCGCCGGGCACCAGGTGCTCGCCCGCCAGGATGAAACCGTGGATCAGGTTGTGCACGTAGGAGTTGTCCAGCTTGATGTTCTTGTTGCCCACCAGGACCTTGACGTGGCCGGCGAGGATGTTCTCGAACACCTTGCGGAACATGGTCTGGTCGCCGCGGCCCCAGATGCCGCTGGGCCGGATGGAACACGTGAGCATGCCGTCGACGCCGTTCTGTGACAGCACGAACTTCTCGGCGGCGACCTTGGTCTCGGTGTACAGGTCGTTGAAGCGAGCGGTGTACGGCATGGTCTCGTCGCCGTTCTGGATGTCCTGCCCACCCATGACCACGCTGTTCGATGCGGTGTAGACGAAGCGCTTGACGCCTGCGGCCCGGCCCAGCTGCACCAGGTTCTCGGTACCACCGACGTTCACGCCGAAACTGCGGTTGCGGTACTCGTCGGTGACGGACGCGCCGCCCATCAGATCGATGATCGCCGCGGTGTGGATGATCGTGTCGATATCAGCGACGGCCTTCGACACATCTTCGGGGTTGGTGATGTCGCCGACCAGCGTCTCCAGGTTCGGGTTCTCCGGCAGCGGCGACGGCGCCCGGTCGAAGGACCGGACGTGGTGGCCGCGGCCGAGCAGTTCGGTCACCAGGTTGGCACCGACGAAGCCAGACCCGCCGGTTACCAGAACACGGCCGAGGTCTGTGGTCAGGGAAGCATCACGCATGGTGCAGGAGCATAACTGAAACGTGTTTCAGTTAACAGAGTGCTGCGAAAATTACCGCACTGATCAATTTTCGTCGTCGGCGCCTGAGGCGAGCGCGTCCTCGACCTTCTTGCGGGCGCCGGCCAGGTGCTCTTCGCACCGTTTTGCCAGTTGTTCGCCCCTTTCCCAGAGCTGGAGCGAGGTGTCGAGGTCGAGTCCGCCCGCTTCCAGTTTGCGGACGACCTCGATCAGTTCATCGCGGGCAGCTTCGTAGCCAAGCTGACTAATGTTCGTCATATATTCCTTCGCTCACGGTCGTGACGGCGCCGTCGGCCACCCGGATTCGGAGTCTGGTTCCCGCCGGGGCGTCCTGCGCCGATCGCAGGACGGCACCGGCCGCGGACAGGTTCTGCACCACGGCATAACCGCGGGCCAGCGTCGCGGCCGGTCCGAGCGTGGCCAGCCGGGCCGACAGGTGCCCGACGTGGTCGGTCTCGGTGGCGATGAGCCGCCGGATGTCGCGGCGCGCGGCCGTCACCGCCCGAGTGATCTCCTCGGCGCGGGCGTCCAGTGCCTGCAGTGGCTGCGCCAGGACCGGGCGGCCGCGCAGCTGGCCGATGAAGCGCTCCTCGCGGTGCACCCAGTTGCGCAGGGCCTGCGCGCTGCGCCGGCGCAGGTCGGTCACCAGCGCCTGCTCGGCGGCGGCGTCGGGGACGACGCGTTTGGCGGCGTCGGTCGGGGTGGCCGCCCGCAGATCGGCGACCAGGTCGCACAACGGATTGTCCGGTTCGTGCCCGACGGCGCTGACCACAGGGGTGGTGCAGGCTGCGATCTCGCGGCACAGCGTCTCGTCGGAGAACGGCAGCAGGTCCTCGACGCTGCCGCCGCCGCGCGCGATCACGATGACGTCGACGTGCGGTGCGGCGTCCAGGGCGCGCAGGGCTTCAACGATCTGTGGCACCGCGTTGGTCCCCTGGACCGCCGCGTTGCGGATATCGAAGTGGACTGCGGGCCAACGGCTTTGAGCGACGGTGACGACGTCGTGTTCGGCCGCCGAAGCGCGGCCCGTGATGAGGCCAATGGTGTTGGGCAGGAACGGGATCGGGCGCTTGAGTCGCGGGTCGAACAGGCCCTCGGCATCGAGCAGGCGGCGCAGTCGATCGATGCGGGCCAGCAGCTCACCGATGCCGACGGCGCGAATCTGGCTGATGCGCAACGAGAATGAGCCGTTGCGGGTGTAGAACTGCGGCTTGCCCAGCATGATGACCTGGGTGCCCTCCGACAGGGCGACCGGGGCGTCGTCAATGAGGCCGCGCGGGCAGCTCACCGACAGTGACATGTCGGCGGCCGGGTCGCGCAGCACCATCCACGCCGTCGACTGACGCAGCTTCAACTCGGTGAGCTGGCCCTCGATCCAGATGGTGCCGAGCCGGTCGATGTACTTGGCCACCCGGGTGGACACCGCCCGGACCGGCCATGGATTCTCGGCCGAGTTCGGAATCTCGGCAGCTGTCACCGCATCACTTCGCGGTCGCGCGGGTGATCCTGTTGGCCAGCAGCGTCTGGAACGGCGCGCGGGACTTGGTGTTGTTCTCGTAGGTCAGCAGTGCCTCGAGGTCGTCCACCTTGAGCTGGGGCAGCCGGGCGCGCAGCTGGGCCAGGGTCAGCTCGGCGTAGTCCAGGTCCTCGACGATCGACGGGGTCGCCACGCTCGCGCCGTTGGCGGCGGCACCGTTCGTCGACGGCTTCGGGGCCTCGGCGGCACCCGTGCTGTACAGGGCGAACCGGCCTTCGGTCAGGCGGGCGCCGTCGGGCTGCTCGGTGTCCGCGGCCCCCGGATCGGTAGCACCCGGCTCCAACAGGTCTTCGTCGAAGGTGGCCCATTCCGGCTGCTCGTCCTTGGGCGGGAACCACTGCTCCAGGGTCTCGTCGCCCTTGTTGACCAGTTCGGCCAGGTCCTGCTGCATTTTCATGACCAGCTGGGCGAGCTGACTGGCCAGCGTCATCGGGTAGGTCAGGATGGTGTGGGGGAGCCGAATGGTCTCCTCGAGCGCGGTCGCAGCCGCGCCGACCAGCAGCCGGACTCCGTAGGGCGCAGTAGACATGCCTGCCAGAGTACGGCTGGCTGTGGCCCTGCGGTGATCAGTACCCTTGTGCTATGCCACCGACCATCAATATGGGCATTCCCGGCGCCACCGTTTCGGTCGCCGGAGAAGCTATGAGCAAAACCGGCAAGCGCGTGCTGCTCGCCGAGCCGCGTGGCTACTGCGCCGGCGTGGACCGCGCCGTCGAGACCGTGGAGCGCGCGCTGGAGAAGCACGGCGCTCCGGTGTACGTGCGCCACGAGATCGTGCACAACCGCTACGTGGTGGACACGCTGGCCAAGGCCGGTGCGGTGTTCGTCGAGCAGACCGACGAGGTACCCGAAGGTGCCATCGTGGTGTTCTCGGCCCACGGCGTCGCGCCGACGGTGCACGAGGAGGCCGCGGCCCGCAATCTGCGGACCATCGACGCCACCTGCCCGCTGGTCACCAAGGTGCACAACGAGGCCAAGCGCTTCGCCCGCGACGACTACGACATCCTGTTGGTCGGCCACGAGGGCCACGAAGAGGTCGTCGGCACCGCCGGCGAGGCACCTGAGCACGTGCAGGTCGTCGACAATCCGGACGCTGTCGACAAGGTGACGGTCCGCGATCCGAACAAGGTCATCTGGCTGTCCCAGACCACGCTGTCCGTCGACGAGACCATGGAGACCGTCCGCCGACTGCGGGAGAAGTTCCCGACGCTGCAGGACCCGCCCAGCGACGACATCTGCTACGCCACCCAGAACCGCCAGGTCGCGGTCAAGGCGATGGCCCCGGAGTGCGAGCTCGTGATCGTCGTCGGCTCACGGAACTCGTCCAACTCGGTTCGTCTGGTCGAGGTGGCGCTGAACGCCGGCTCGAACGCCGCCAAGCTGGTCGACTACGCCGAGGACATCGACCCGGGCTGGCTCGAGGGTGTCACGACCGTCGGCGTCACCTCCGGCGCGTCAGTGCCGGAAATCCTGGTGCGCGGCGTGCTCGAGCGCCTCGCGGAATTCGGCTACGACACCGTGCAGCCGGTCACCACCGCCAACGAGACGCTGGTGTTCGCGCTGCCGCGCGAGATTCGTCCGGCCCGGCACTAGCCCTTCGAGCGCAGACGCGGCCGGTCAGTCCCAGTTGTGGGGCTGACGCGGCCGGCGTTCGCGCGGCTCCGGCGCGACGTCGTCGTCAGCACCGCGGTACCGCACCCGGGATACGGGGTGGTGGGCGCCGCTGGGCGGCGCGCTGCGCGACGGACGGGCCGGGGACTGATAGCGATCGCCGGGCTCGTACGGATCGTCGGCGTAGCGACGACGCCGCGGCTCGGCCGCGGACGGGCGCTGTGCCGGCCGCTCGTAGCGGTCCCGCTCCCGTGGCTCCCGGTAGTCGTAGCGCTCCTGCGCGGCGCGGCGCGGCTCACCGGTCGGACGCGGACGACGCCGCGGCTCGTCGGGCACGGCATACGGGTCGGTGGCGGCCGGGCGGGGACGTGCCGGCCGCGGCCGACGCATCTGGCCGGGCACTGGTTCGATCAGCTCGGTGTCGCCGGCCTCCGCCCGAGCGCGGGACGGCCGCGGTGCGCGCTGGGGATCGGCGGCGCTCCGGCGCGGCGAGTCCGTCGCCGAACGACGCGACGAGGTGGCGCGGGTGCGAGAACTGCGCGGCGTCTGGCCCGTCGTCAGCTTGGTGAGCTTGGCCGACAGCGTCGCGGCGAGTCCGGCGGGGGCGACGTCTTCGGCGTCGACCTGACGGCGGCTGCGGCGCGGCTTGGGCTCGGCGACCGACTCCTCCGCGTCGTCCTCCGTGTAGGTCAGGAACTGCGGCAGGACGAACCAACGGACCAGGCCGAGGATCAGAACCGTCGCTGCGGTGAAGAACATCGTCGGAAAACGCTCGATCAGCGGGTACCCGCAGTTGATCAGCAGATCCTTGATGCCGGCGATCTTGTCGCTGTGGAACATGAAGTACGCGCCCGGCACGGCGACGAAAAGGATCAGCGGGGGTTGAATGACCGCGGTGAAAATCCCGGACCGCCGCACGCCGAGCACAGCGAGTACACAGCCGGCCACGTAGCAGAAAGTGAAGAAAGCGCTGAGTTCTTTGTCACCGGTGCCGGCGTCGTAGGCGAAGCCGATCGCGGTGGCTGTGACGGCCAGCACAATGGCTCCCCACCAGGGGATTCCCGGGATGCTGGGCAGCGCCGAGCGGCGATCGAGGGCGGCTTCGGGCCCATGATGCTCTGCTGACACTCCTAGACCGTACCGGCAATCTGGGCCACTGTGCCTGCAGGTGGGCGTTGGGACGGTGTGGCGTCTCCTAAACTAACGAACTCGTGGGTCTGAACCTGGGAATCGTCGGTCTGCCGAACGTCGGGAAGTCGACGTTGTTCAACGCGTTGACACGTAATGACGTGCTCGCGGCTAATTATCCGTTCGCAACGATCGAACCCAACGAGGGTGTCGTGCCGCTGCCCGACCCACGGCTCGACAAGCTCGCCGAGATCTTCGGTTCGGAGAAGACCGTCCCGGCGCCCGTGACGTTCGTGGACATCGCCGGCATCGTCAAGGGTGCGTCCGAGGGCGCGGGCCTGGGCAACAAGTTCCTGGCCAACATCCGCGAGGCCGACGCCATCTGCCAGGTGGTGCGTGCCTTCGCCGACGACGACGTCGTGCACGTCGACGGCCGCGTCGACCCCAAGTCCGACATCGAGGTCATCGAGACCGAACTGATCCTCGCCGACATGCAGACGCTGGAAAAGGCACTGCCGCGGCTGGAGAAGGAAGCCCGCACCAATAAGGACCGCAAGCCGATCCTGGAGGCGGTGGTGGCGGCCCAGGCAGTGTTCGACGAGGGCAACACGCTGTTCTCCACCGGCAAGGACTGGTCGATTCTGCGCGAGCTGAACCTGATGACCGTCAAGCCGTTCCTGTACGTCTTCAACGCCGACGAGTCGGTGCTGACCGACGAGGTCCGCAAGGCCGAGCTGACCGCGATGGTCGCCCCGGCCGAGGCCGTGTTCCTGGACGCCAAGATCGAGGCCGAGCTGCTGGAGCTCGACGACGAGTCCGCCGCCGAGCTGCTGGAGTCCATCGGCCAGACCGAGCGCGGCCTGGATGCGTTGGCGCGCGCCGGTTTTCGGACGCTGAAGCTGCAGACCTACCTGACCGCAGGCCCCAAGGAATCGCGGGCGTGGACCATCCACCAGGGCGATACCGCGCCCAAGGCAGCCGGCGTCATCCACACCGACTTCGAGAAGGGCTTCATCAAGGCCGAGATCGTGGCGTTCGACGACCTCGTCGAAGCCGGCTCGATGGCCGCCGCCAAGGCCGCCGGCAAGGTCCGGATGGAAGGCAAGGACTACGTCATGGTCGATGGCGACGTGGTGGAGTTCCGCTTCAACGTGTAGTGCTCAACAGTGCGTCTAGCGCGGAGAAGGTTGCGATAACAGCCAGGTCTGCCTAGTACATTGGCGGCTGTGAGTGGGGATTGGCGCACCGATCGGGTCGACGAACTTCGGGCATTGATCAAACAAGCCGAACCCGACGTCGTCGAGGAGTCCAAGTGGCGCAAGCCGTCGAACCCTGATGGCGTGCCCACGTTTTCACTGGACGGCCTGATCTGCACGGTGGAGACGTACAAGGACAAGGTCAAGGCGACCTTCGCCAAAGGCGCATCCCTGAAGGACCCGGATCATCTGTTCAACGCGAGTCTCGACGCCGGAGTCCGGCGCGCCATTGATCTGCGCGAGGGCGACGACCTGGACGCAGACGCGTTCAAGGCATTGATTCACGAGGCAGTGAAAGCCAACCGCAGTTAGCGCGCCGGCCGCATTTGTTCAGGCGCTCGACGTCTTTCGGCGAGGTGCCTTCCCGGCAAAGCGAGCTTCCGCCCCACAAGCCACACCATCAACTAGCTCAACTGCCATGCGCAGGGGTCCCAATAGTGCGACCATTCACGCCATGGAGGATTTCCACGATGTCGCCCAAGCAGATCGGCTCCGCGCCGAGCTGTGGCGTCACGTCGAGGAGATTTCGCACCTTCTGGAACTAGCCGAACGTAGAGAACGCCGCTTGTCGGACTGGAGTCACCGGCAGAGCCGTCGACTGCGCGCCGAACTCTACGAAACGCACCACCTCATCGACGCACTCAACCGCCGATTCCCCGAACCCGCTGCGGAGGCCATCTAGAGCCCGCGATGGGCTCAGTTGATGATCTCGCCGCGGCTGTCGGCGTGTACGGCGGCCAGCCGGTCTCGCCACATCTGGAGAGCCTCGGGTGTCAGTCGCGTCCAGTCCGTGACCTCGCTGACGATCCGGAGCGGCGCCCTGGTGCGGTACGACCGCGTGGGATTGCCCGGGAACTTCTTGTCGGTGACGTTGGGATCGTTCTCGAACTCCCCGGTCGGTTCCACCTCGTAGACGCGCGGGGTGCCGTCGCCGGCGGCAAGTTCGGCGGCGAGGCCCGCGCCGTCGCGCAACGCGGTGAAATAGACGTGGTTCATCACGACTTCAGGCCGGTAATTGGACCGGAATCCCGCGGTGAGCTGGTCGCCCACCTGCAAATCGGCTTTCGTGCCATGGAAAAACGGCCCCTCGTCCAATACCTCGCCCATCCACCCAGGCTACAAATGAGCTCAGCGGGATCGCCGAACGACAACGTCACCGCCGCCGCCAGATGCCGCCCGCCGCTCAAAGCGGTGGTGGTGACTGATCTGACATTGCCACCCAAGTTGCTCTGTGAGAACTTGGTAACAGAGCCTTAACGCAGGCTTCCGGACGATGGGTGCCGTACCCGGTATGCGACAAGACGGCCCGGGAGAAGCATCATGTCGTGGCTCGTTCTGGTCCTGTCCGGCGTCCTCGAAGCGGTGTGGGCCACCGCGATGGGCAAGTCCGAGGGGTTCAGCAGGCTCTCGCCCAGCATCGTGTTCGCCGTCGCGCTCACCGCCAGCATGGCTGGGTTGGCGTACGCCATGCGCGACCTGCCGATCGGTACCGCGTACGCCGTCTGGGTGGGAATCGGCGCCGTGCTCACCGTGGTCTACGCGATGGCCACGGGCGACGAGCCGGCGTCGCTGCTCAAGGTGGTGTTCTTGACGGTGATCATCGGCGGCGTCGTCGGCCTCAAGCTCGTGCACTGACCCGCCGACGGCTCACAGCGGCCGCAGTGACTTGATCGTCTTCATCGGGAACCGTGACGACACCCGGTGGATGCCCGGAATGGCGAGCACCTTGCTCGTCAGGAACTGCTCGTATGCGGGCAGATCTGCGACGGCGACGCGCACGAGGTAGTCGGGCGAACCGAACAGCCGATGGAGTTCGAGTACCTGCGGATACCCGGCCATCTTGGCCTCGAACGTTTCGATGCTCTTCATGTCGAAGTCGGTGATCTCGACGTCGAGCAGCACCTCGAAACTCTGGTTCGCGGCGGCGGGTGAGATCAGGGCCTGATAGCCGACGATGACGCCGTCGGCCTCGAGTCGCTGCACCCGCCGCAGGCACGGCCCCGGCGTGAGCCCGACTCGTTCGGCGAGCGCCACATTCGCGATGCGGCCGTCCTCGCGCAGGACATCGATTATTGCTGTGTCGAGACTGTCCATGACCAATTATTGCGCACAGCGGCTCGATGGCGCAGTAAGTGGCAACCATATGTTGCACCGAACCTGGGATCATTGTTCATATGGATGCTCTGGTGGTGACTTCTCGGAAAGCGGAGATCGCCGCGGGTGTGCGGGCGTCGCTCGCAGCCGGCCTCGGCATGTATCCGATCGGCGTCGCGTTCGGCTTGCTGGTCATCCAGGCGGGCCTGCCGTGGTGGGTGGCGCCGGCGCTGTCCATCGCGTGTTTCGCAGGGTCGCTGGAGCTGCTGCTGATCGGCATGATCGTCGCGGTCACCCCGCTGGCGACCATCGCACTGACCGCGTTCCTGGTGAACTTCCGCCACGTCTTCTACGCGTTCACGTTCCCGCTGCACGTCGTGCGGAACCGGTTCGCCCGGGCCTATTCCGTCTACACCCTCGTGGACGAGGCCTACGCGGTGACCGCCGCCAACCCACGCGACTGGACGTCGTGGCGCCTGGTCTCGATGCAGGCCGCGTTCCAAATCTATTGGGTCGGTGGCGGTTTGACGGGCGTTCTGCTCGGCTCGATGCTGCCGGGGCGCATCGAAGGGCTCGAGTTCGCGCTGTGCGCACTGTTCGTCACCCTCACGCTCGACGCCTGCCGATCGCGCGACGGCGTGCCCTCGCTCCTGCTCGCCGCCCTCAGCTTCTCGGTCGCGGTGGTGGTTGCGCCGCACGCGGCGTTGTTCGTCGGGCTGCTGCTGTTCATCGCCACGCTCGTGGCGCGCTACCTCCTGATGCGGTGGCGGGAGCCGGCCGATGCTTGACCTCAAGTACCTCGCGGCCGTCCTGGCGACGGTCTTCGCCATCAATCTGGCCCTGCGTGCGGTGCCGTTCGCGATCCTGCAGCCGCTACGGAAGTCCCGCTTCGTCAACACGATGGCGGCCTGGATGCCGGTCGGCATCGTGGTGATCCTGGCGGCGAGCACCTTCCGCTCGGTCGCCGTCGACGCCGGCCGCTTGGCGTACGCCGCGTTCGCGGTGGCGCTCACCGTGGGCGTCCACCTGCTCGGCGGGCGGCGGACGCTGCTCAGCGTCGGAGCCGGCACGCTCGCTTACGTGCTGCTCGTGAACGCACTCTGAAGACAGCCGATTCGTCGATCCTCTCTGACGGACGAGTGATCGATCTTCCCGCGTCGTCGGGCACTCTCGGTCCGGCAGTTTTGTCGGTGCCCGCCGATAGCCTGCCCGCCATGAAGCTTGTTTCCACCCGCATCATCACCGCCGACGTGCCGAGCCTCGTCGGGTTCTATGAATTGGTGACCGGAGCCGACGCCGTCTGGGCCAACGAGATGTTCGCGGAAATCCCCACGCCGGTCGGCACATTGGCGATCGGCAGCGACAAGACCGTCCCGTTGTTCGGCGCGGGTTCGGCAGAGCCTGCGGCCAACCGGAGCGCCATCATCGAGTTCATCGTGGCCGACGTGGACGCCGAATACGAACGGCTCCGCGACCGGCTGGACGAGGTGGTCACCGAGCCCACCACCATGCCGTGGGGCAACCGGGCGCTGTTGTTCCGCGATCCCGACGGCAATCTGGTCAACCTCTTCACGCCGGTGACCGACGGTGCGAAGGCGAAATTCGAGGTGTAGCTGCCTGTTCGCGGCATAGCATCTGCTGGTGAGCTTCGTCGTCTCGCCGGACGCCTACGGCCGCTACATGGGCCGCTATGCCGAGCCTCTCGCTGGGGTCTTCGGTGCCTTCGCCGGGGTCGCCGCGGGAAACAAGGTGCTCGACGTCGGCTGCGGTCCCGGCGCGCTGACGGCGTACGCGCGGTCGGTCGGAGCCGAGGTCTCGGCGATCGATCCGTCGCCACCATTCGTCGACGCGATGCGTGAGCGTTTCCCCGGCATCGATGTGCGTAGCGGCACGGCAGAGGAATTACCTTACGACGCAGGTACTTTCGATGCCGCGCTGGCACAGTTGGTGGTGCACTTCATGGCGGACCCCGTGGTCGGCGTGAGCCAGATGGCCCGAGTGACTCGGCCCGGCGGCATCGTCGCGGCGTGTGTGTGGGACGGTCCGACCGGCGCGCTGGCGCCGTTCTGGGACGCCGTCCACGTGGTTGACCCCGACGCGCAGGACGAGGCGCTGCTGTCCGGCGCGCACCGGGGACACCTGACCGAGATCTTCGAAGCCGCCGGGCTCCGCGACGTGGCAGAGGACGCCATCACCATCGACGTGGTGCATCCGAGCTTCGAAGAATGGTGGGAGCCGTACACGTTCGGCGTCGGTCCCGCCGGGGACTACGTGCAGCGCCTCGACGATGCGGGACGCGACCGGCTGGAAACCGTTGCGCGCCAACATCTTGGCGACGGACCGTTCACCGTGACGGCCACGGCATGGGCCGCCCGCGGGACGGTCTGACCCGTGTGGCGCAGTCCGTCGGCGCCCGAATCCTTGATCACTGGGTCGATCTGGGAGGCACGCTTTAGACTCAGCCGCTCAGCATCGCACTGCGGGGTGGAGCGCCGATGAAGCAGGACATGTATCGATTCACCACGGATGCGCTGCGTGCCAGCGGCCTCATGACCCCGCTCAGGGTGGTGATCGGTGTGATGTGCATATCAATGACGCCCGTCGTGTGGACGATGCAGTTCAACCCGAACGGACCGCACGGCCTCATTCCCCGACTGATCCAGCTCGTTCTGGGGGGCACGCCGGCGATCGTCGGCATCATGTGGATCGTCGGCGATTGGCCGACATTCCGTCAATCACTGCTGTTCGTGGCGTGGGCCGATATCGCCCTGGCGATCGGCACTGCCTTCAACTCGACGCCCGCAGCACGACTCGACGGCACATTTCACATGGGCCTCATCGGCGTCTACATCGCGTTCATCCTCGGCCCGACGGTGCTGGCGGCACATTGCGCATTCACGCTCGCTGCGATGATCGCACTCTCGGCCTACTGCGTTGCCACCCATCACTCCGGCTGGGGCGATCTGTACATCTTCTTGGCTCCGGCCATCTCATCCGTGATCGTCCTCCCGGTGCTCATCCAGGCCCTGATCGAGGGCGCCCGACGTACGGCTTTGAAAACTTTTCAACACGCGACCCTCGACCCGCTGACCGGACTGAACAATCGACGTGGGATGTACGCCCGCACAGACGAACTGATCCGCAATAACGGATCGGCCATTCTGGTTGCCGCCATCGTGGACCTCGATCGCTTCAAAGGGCTCAACGACGTGCACGGTCACGAAGAGGGCGACCTCGCCCTCAAAGCGGTGGCCCAGGCACTGGCCGCTTGCATGCGACCCGGCGACATCGCCGCCCGGCTGGGCGGCGACGAATTCAGCGCTCTGGCCGTGGTCAACTCCGACGCCGAGGCCACCGAGTTCGTCGACCGTCTCCGTGTCGCGCTCCACGACATCACCGATACCGTCACCGCGAGTGTGGGAATCGTCTGCCGACGTCTACCGCTTCAGGGCAATGTCGACAACGTGCTGCGCCACGCCGACCGCGCCATGTACGAAGCCAAACGGCAAGGCGGGAATCGCGTGGTGCAGTTCGATGTTGCTGACGAGTTCAGTTCGGCGAGCGCCGCCGAACGACACATCACACCGGTAGTCCGGCAACAACCCCGTGGCCGCGATTACCGCTGAACGGCTCTTTCGCCCGGTAGCGGCTCGGCCAGCACCGATCACACAGCGTTCGCATGACGTGCCCTCTTCGGTAGTCCGAGTGCGCGTAGACCCGTGATTCTTCGCGGCCACAGCCAACTTTTGGTTAGCTCGCGTTCTCGTTCGCCACCCAGCGGTCAAGAAATACCGAGCGCCGCGGCAGTCAGATGCCAGAGTCGCTCGGCCGCCAGATCGGGATCGGCGCGCGGTGTGGCCCGGAGCTGTTGGGCGATGCTGTGCCGCAGACCGCCGATGACGAACGCGCCGGCGCTGTCCGCGTCGATGTCGTCGGGTAGTTCACCGGTTTCTTGTCCGTGCCGGATGTTGTCGGACGCGGCCTCGCTCATCGTCTGCAGATGGACCGCTTCGAGTTCGGCGAGTTCGGGGTCCAGCGTCGCGCGGCCGAGCAGGATCGGCGCCAGGTCATCGTCGAAGTGGTAGGCGACGAAACGCCGGGTGCGCTCGCGTTCCCGGATTCCCCAGTCGACGCCGACGGGTAGGTGCGCGTCGGCGATGGCGTGCCGCAGCCCGTGGTAGAAGTCGTCGTAAACCGCTGCGAGAAGCCCACTTTTGGAACCGAAGTGGTGATAGAGGGCGCCGGTACTCAGCTGTGCCCGACGCATCAGCGCGTTCAGTTCAAGCACTCCGTTGCCGCGCACCAGTTCGTCGCGCGCGGCGGTCAGAAGTTGTTGACGTCCGATCGGGGCGCGTGCCATAGTCCAAAACATAACAGAATTCAGTTATGTTTCGGCGGGAGTGGAGCCATGAGCACTGAAGTGTCATCGCTGGCGGACTTGAGCGGCGACCTGGCCGGCACGTACCGCCGAACCGAGAGCGGCGGCGCGACCGTCGACCCAGCGATCGTGGACGCCGACCTCGCCGCGATGGCGCGCGACGGCTACGTGATCCTGCCCGACCTGCTCAGCGCACAGCAGCTCGACGAGATCCGGGAGGCGGTGACGCCGATGCTGGATCTACACGGCCGCAACGGTTTTGAGGGACGGTCAACCCAGCGCATCTACAGCGTGCTGAACAAGACCGCGGCGTGCGACGTCATCGCCGACCACCCGCGCGTGCTCGCCCTGCTGGACCGGATGTTCCTGCCGAACTATCTGTTGTCCATGCTCCAGGTGATCAATATCCTGCCGGGGGAGCAGGCGCAGATGCTGCACACCGACGATGGCTTCTACCCGCTGCCGCGGCCCCGGGCCCCGTTGGGCGCGGCGACCATCTGGGCCATCGACGATTTCACCGCCGACAACGGCGCCACCGACGTCGTCCCCGGCAGTCAGCGCTGGGGTGACCAGTTGCCGGGCGACGACGTCGAACGCCGTCCCGTGGTGATGAAAGCCGGGTCATGCGTGTTCTTCCCGGGCACGCTGTGGCACGGTGGCGGAGCCAACCGCACCGGCCGTCCGCGGCTGGCCGTCACCGCTCAATACTGCGAGCCGTGGCTGCGGCCGCAGGAGGCGTTCACGCTGTCGATGACCAAGGACACCGTGCGACGCGTGTCCGAAGACATCCGGCGGATGCTCGGCTACAGCATCCATCCGCCGTTCATCGGGCAGGTCGACGGTATGCATCCGAAGCGGCTGCTGGACTTGAGCTCCTAAACCGCTGACATCCTCGGCGCACGCACGCCGACCTCAGTTACCGCCGCGAATAGGGCGCCTCGAAAGAGGGGCTCAGTACGGCACGTCGGTATCGCCGGCGGACGTGTCCTTCTCGTCGTGATTCGACTCATGGAAGCCGAAGCTGCCCGGCCCAGGACCCTGGCCCGGAGCCTCGAATTCGTCGCCGCCGTAAGGCACGTCGGGATCCGGCTGAGCTCCGGCGATCGGGGCGAGGCTGACTGCGCCGCCGATCGCGGCAGCGGCGATCCACGATGCAATGAGCGCGCTTTTCATTCGCATGACGACTCCTGGCAGCTTGCCGATTACTGGGAATTCACGCACGAATGCTAGTCCTGCCCGAAGTTCATTGACGGCGATTGAAATTATTCGGGGATTTCTGCCCTGCAGGTCAGGCGAGAATTTCGATCTCGTCGCCCAGCTGGTAGCCCGGCGTCAACGACAGCGAATCACCGCTCCAGAACGATCCGGGATCGAAATAGTTCTCTCGTTTCTCGGTGACCAGCAGACCCATTTCCTCGTACGTGATGGCCACCGTCTCGGCGCAGTAGGCGGTCTCGAGCCCGGTCGCCCGCCGGCGGCTCTTGTCCCGCTGGGCGGATTCGCGAACCTTGCGATGTACCAATGGAATTCCGCGCGTGTAGTCGCTGACCACCGGCGCCCGCCCGCGGAACCATCGTCCCGTCAACCGGGCCGTGGTGGGGAACGCGGTGCCGTCCATGCGGGCCACCACCTTCAGTGCCAGGTCTTCCTGCTCGCGGGTGGCGTACGGCGTCAGCTGGCGCAGCCAGCACCGCTGCCCGTACGCGTACACCCACCGCTCCACGGCGGCGCGCAGATCGTTGAGTTGCACGCCGCGGTGATGGCTGCCGCTCCACATGCATTCGAGTTTGTCGCCGAGTTCGGCGTGCCAGATCAGCGGCGGCAGGTCGTCGATCGCGACCGTCATGCCGACGTGGTTCACGGGGGCGTTGGTGAGCGCCTGGATGGCGCGGTCGGGCTTGGAAGCCCCACGGAACAACCAGATATCGCCGGTCCGGGTCTCGGCCAGCGCCCGCTCCAGTGTCACCGCGTTACCAGTCATCTGGGCAGCTTAGACATTCCCCGCCGCTTCGCTCGTCCATAATCACTGCATGCGTGGCGTGTGGAAGTGGGTTGGCCTGGCCGGTGTCGCGGGCGTGGTCGCCGGTGGCGTGTTGGTCGCGCGCGATCAGCGCAAGCGCGAGTCATACACGGCCGACGACATTCGCGCCCGGCTGCATCAGCGGCTGGCCGAATCCGGTGGCAGCCAGCCCACGGCATAGAGCCGGTGGTCCCCGGCGAAGCCCTTCAGCTCCGCCACCCGGCCGCTGTCGAAACTGATGTCCGCGCAGGAAGCCGAGGCGGACAGGGCATCTCGCACGGCCTTGCTCACGAGTACTTCGCCGCCGTCGGCCTGACTCGCCACCCGCGCGGCCATGGCGACGTTGCGGCCGAAGAGATCGTCGCCGCGGCGCACCGACTTTCCGGTGTGAATCCCGATCCGGACCCGGACGCCGCCCGGCGCCTTCGCCAACTGCTGCTGCATGTCGATGCTGCAGCGCACGGCCTGCTCCGGCTCGGCGAAGGCGATCATGAAACCGTCGCCCTGACTCTTCACGACCAGACCCGACTGCTTCTTGACGCACCGGCCGACCAACTTGTCGTGATGGTCGATCAGTCGCACCCAGGCCCGGTCACCCATGCGCTCGTTGAGCGCTGTCGATCCTTCGATGTCCGAGAACATGATCGCCACGCGGCCGGTCGGCGCCAGCTTGGCCAGGTCCGGCCGCTCCACCTCGGCCCAGCCGGCGAGCTCCTCGATCGATGACCACATCGCACCGCCGAAGCCCTCTTTGTTGATGAGGTTGGCGGTCTGCCACATCGTCTTCACCGCCGCGCGGCCGCCGGCCAGCAGCAGGTTCGTGCGGGGTTCGGACGGCGCGCGCAGCTCCGCGATCTCTTGCCGCGCGGCCCGCAGCCGGGCGCGCGTCACCCGCAACGCGATGGTCTCGACGACAACCACCACGGCGAGCACACAGATGGCGACCAGCGAGATCGTCGAAACCGTCACCGCTCAAGTATCGAGGCGACGGGCCGCGATCGGGTCATTGACGGACGAACTGCACCACCGCGTCGGTGAACGCGTCGTTGTCGTCGCCGGCCGCGGTGTGCCCGGCGTCGGACAGCTCGACGAACTGCGCACCCGGCACCTTCTGCAGGAAGTCCTGCACGCCTTCGGTGCTGACCACGTCGGACAGCTTCCCGCGGATCAGCAGAATCGGGATCTCGAGGCTGATCGCGGCGTGCTCGAGCATCTCGGCGCGCTCGAACGGGTCGTCGCCGGGCGCCGTGAGGAACGCCGGGTCCCAGTGCCAGAACCACTTGCCGTCGCGCAGCCGCAGGTTCTTCTTGAGCCCCTCCACGCTGCGGGGCCGGGTGCGGTGCGGCAGATACGCCGCGACGGCGTCGGCGGCCTCCTCCAGCGAGGCGAAGCCGTCGATGCCGCTGAACATGAAGTCGCGGATGCGTGCGCTGCCGCTCTTCTCGAACCGCGGCACCACGTCGACCAGAACCAGTTTGGTGACCAATTCGGGACCGGCTTCGTGCGCGACCGGCAGGCTGGTCAGGCCGCCCATGCTGGCGCCGATCAGGGCCACCGGCCGGCCGATCTGGTAGATCACCTGCAGGGTGTCGCCGGTCAGCGTCTCGAGCGAGTAGTTGGCGGTGGGGGAGCGGTCGCTGTCGCCGTGCCCGCGGCTGTCCAGTGCGACGACGTGGAAGCCGGCGTCCGCAAGAATCTGGCCGGTGTTCTTCCAGGAGTGCCGGTTCTGACCACCGCCGTGCAGCATCAGGATGGTGGGCTTGTCCGCAGCGATGTCCGCGTCGCGGTTCCACTCGTCGGCGACCAGAGTCAGTTCGTCGATACCGCGGAATCGCACCGTCTGTGGACTGCTGCCGCCATCGGCCGGGGAAGTGCGTTCGTCGGTGCTCACTGGATTCCTCTCGTCACTTCTCCTGCACGTTACCGAGCTGTGCTAACTGAACCGAACAGGACCCTGGTCACCGTGCGGTCTCTAGACTCGGCCGAGGTGTCGCCGCCCGGCCGGGCGCGCGGCGAGAGGAAGGCATATGGCTGACGAGCACGGGCGGCACAGGAATCCCGACGAGGTGGACGACGAGGACGCCGGCGCCCCGGACGTGACCTCCGATGCCGACGACGAGAAACCGGCCATTTCCGACGAGGAAGCCCTCGCTTTCCTGAAACCGGCTGCGCCCAAACGCGATAGCCGCGTGATCGTGGCGCTCGTCGTCGGCGTGTTGGTGGTCGGCGCGCTGGGCGCGGTGGTGACGTGGCTCGGTCAGCGCGAGCTGCAGTTGCGTCGCGACGAGGCCCTGCACCAGATGTACCTCACCGCCGGGAAGCAGGTCGCCGTCAATCTCACGACCATCGACTACCGGCACGTCGACGACGACATCAAGCGGGCGTTGGACACCTCGACCGGCGCCTACTTCGATGACTTCAAACAGCGTTCGACGGCTGTTGTCGACTCGGTGAAACAGCAGCAGTCGGCGTCGGTCGGCACGGTCACCGAGGCCGGCGTGGAGTCGGCGAACGAAACCAGTGGCGTGGTCCTGGTCGCGGTGAAGGTGCACACCGAGGTCGGCAGCGGGCCGCCGCAACGCGACCGCTACTGGCGCGTGCGGCTGACGATGCAGAAGGCGGGCGAGGACGCCAAGGTTTCGAAGGTGGAGCCGATCCAATGAGCAAGCACGGGATGGATGAACCCGAAGAGCCGGCTGAGACGGAGTCGGTCGAAGCCGAGCCGGTGGCGCTTGGTGCTCCTGTGCCGCAGGCGAATTCGCACAAGACCGGCGGCATCGCGTGGGCGCGGGTGACGGCCTACCGGGTCCTGCCGGCGCTGGCGCTGGTGCTCGCGGCCGCCGCCGGCGGACTGTGGTACCTGACCGCCAAGCACAGCAATGAGGCCGAGCGCGCCACGGTGATCAAGGTCGCCAGCGACGGCACGGTCGCCCTGCTGTCGTACCAGCCGGACACGGTCCGTCGACAGCTGACCGACGCCCGCAAGCTGCTCACCACACCGTTCCTGGATGAGTACACGACGCTGACCAAATCGGTGATCCCCGGCGCCGAGCAGCGGCACATCGCGGCGGCCACCTCGGTGCCGGCTGCGGCCGCGGTGTCGGTCGAGGAGAACCATGCCGTGGTGCTGGTGTTCGTCAACCAGACGGTGCGGATCGGTGACCAGGCGCCGTCCAGCACCCCGACGAGCGCGCGGGTGACCCTGGAACGACTGGGGGGCCAGTGGCTGATCGCCAAGTTCGAACCGGTGTGAACCGGATGGCGGCCGCCGACGCCCAGAGTTTCTGGATGTCGGCGAAAATCCCCAACGACATGTTTCTGGTGTGCGGGTTCGACGGTGTGCCCGCCGACCTCGACGCCGCGCTGGCAGCACTACGCCGCAACGTGTCGGCGTGCCCAGAGTTGTTGGTACGCATCGACGATTCGAACGCCTGGCGCTATCCGTCCTGGGTGCGGTGCGACGCCCCGGAGATCCTCGTGCACGAACCCGGGGACCTCACGTGGTCCGGGTGCCTGAGCGCCGTGCGCGCCATGGCCGCGAGTGACCAACTCGACGCCACCGTGCGCGCATGGCGGCTGCACGTCTTCGCCGGCGTCACCGGGATACCGGAGACGGGGGCGGGCACCGTCGTCGTCGTGCAGATGTCGCACGCCCTTGCCGACGGACGGCGCGCGACGGCGCTCATGCGACGAATCTTCGGCCGCGACCAGCCGGTGCCGGCGGTGGTCGAGTCGCGGCTCGGGACGTGGGCACTGCCGTACCTGGCGTGGCGGGCCAGCGCCGCTCATCGTCGGCTCGTGCACGACACGGAGTCGGGTGCTGTTGCCCCACCGGCCGATTCGTGGCCGGTACAGGCGACAAACAATGCGCCGGAGGGCCCCGACGAATTGCGGACGGTGGTCCGTCACCGTACGGATCTGCCCGGCCCGACGGTGACGGTCGGTGTGCTTGCGGCCGTCTCGGAGGCGCTGGCGGCCGAACTGGGCGGCGTCGAGGCGCTGGGGGCCGAGGTGCCCATGGCCAAGACCGGTACCCGTCGCGCCTACAACCATTACGGCAACGTCGGGGTGGCATTGCACCCGCGATTGCCCTTTCACGAGCGGGCGGCGCGGATCGAGGCGGAACTCGCCATGCGGCGGCAGCGGTTCGAGCATCCCGCGGCCGCGGCGAGCGATGCCGCCACCGCGGCGGTGCCGGCACGGTTGCTGCGTTGGGGCACCCAGCAATTCGACGTGCACGCGCGGTCTCCGTCGGCGACGGGCAACACCGTGGTGTCGAGCGTCAACCGTGGCCGGGCCGATCTGACGTTCGGCGGGTGCCCGGTGGTGCTGACCACCGCATGCCCGGCGCTGTCGCCGATGATGGGGCTGACGCACGGCGTCCACGGCATCGGCGACACCGTCACGATCAGCGTGCACGCGTCCCGGTCGGCCTTACCGGATGTCGATTCGTATGTGGAACGGTTGGCAGCGGTTCTCGACGGCGCGGGCTAAGTTCATCGCGTGACTGCTTACGCGTTCTCGATCCTGCTGCTGCGGGTGGTGCTCGGTCTGACGATGGCTGCGCACGGGTACAACAAGTTCTTCGGTGGCGGCCGTATCCCGGGTACCGCCGCCTGGTTCGACAGCATCGGCATGAAGCCCGGCATGCTGCACGCCCGGCTGGCTGCCGGCACCGAAATCCTGGCCGGCCTGGGTCTCGCGGTCGGCTTCCTGACGCCGATCCCTGCCGCGGGGTTCGTGGCGCTCATGGTGGTGGCGGCCTGGACCGTGCACCGCGACAACGGCTTCTTCATCGTGAAATCCGGCTGGGAGTACAACCTGGTGCTGGGTGTCGCGGCCGTGGCGATCGCGGGCACCGGCGCGGGCCGGTACAGCCTGGACTGCTTGTTGTTCCACGGCAGTGGCTTCTACCACCTGCTGCACGGCTGGTGCGGGCTGATCATCGCCGTGGTGCTGGGCCTGGCCGGCGGCATCGGGCAGCTGCTGATCTTCTTCCGCCCGCCCGCCAAAGTCTGAGCGCTGTCGTCGGCCCGGTGCCGGGAGCCGTCTTCTCGGAGCTCCGTGCCTCGGCTACGGCACCAACTGTGGGGATCTGATTCCGTCAGACTAGAACACGTTCTAGTCTGACGGGTATGGGCTTTCTCACGCAGGACACTCCTGTCATCGACTTCGAGGAGTGGAACAAGGGCACCCGCGCGCAGAAGATCGTCCCGATGGCCCGGCACTGGGCCGAGACGGGCTTCGGCACTCCGGTGGCGCTGCACCTGTTCTACGTCGTCAAGATCTGCCTGTACATCCTGGGCGGCTGGCTGATCGCGTTGTCCAGCAAGGGGATCGACGGCTTCACGAACGTCGCGACGTGGTGGACCGAGCCGATCGTCTTCGAGAAGGTCGTGCTCTACACGATGCTGTTCGAGGTGATCGGCCTCGGCTGCGGTTTCGGCCCGCTGAACAACCGCTTCTTCCCGCCGATGGGCTCGATCCTGTACTGGCTGCGGCCGAAGACCATTCGTCTGCCACCGTGGCCCGGCCGCATCCCGCTGACGCGTGGCGATGCCCGGACTCCCGTTGACGTGCTGCTCTACGGCGCGCTGCTGGTCCTGCTCGTCGTCGCCCTCTGCTCCGACGGCACCGGTCCGGTGTTGCCCGGCGCGACCGTCGGCGTGCTCCCGTTGTGGCAGATCTGGGCCATCCTCGGTGTGCTGGCACTGGCGGGACTGCGGGACAAGGTCATCTTCCTGGCCGCCCGCGGCGAGGTGTACGGCTCGTTCACCGTCGCGTTCCTGTTCGCCGGTTACGGCGTCGACCTCATCATCGCCGCCAAGCTCGTGTGCATGGTCATCTGGCTGGGGGCCGCGACGTCCAAGCTCAATCACCACTTCCCGTTCGTCATCTCCACGATGATGAGCAACAACCCCGTGCTGCGGCCGAAGTTCATCAAGCGCGCGTTCTTCGAGCATTTTCCCGACGACCTGCGCCCCGGCCGCCCGTCCCGCTTCATGGCGCACTTCAGCACCTTCATCGAGGGCGGGGTGCCGCTGGTGCTGTTCTTCAGCCACGGCGGCTGGCCGACGTACCTCGCCGCGTTCGTCATGCTGTGCTTCCATTTCGGCATCCTGTCGGCGATCCCGATGGGCGTGCCGCTGGAGTGGAACGTCTTCATGATGTTCTGCGTCGTGACGCTGTTCGTCGGGCACGCCGACATCAGCATCACCGACCTGACGTCGCCGTGGCCGCTCGTGCTGTTCGCGGTCGTCGCGGGCACCGTCGTCGTCGGAAACCTGTTCCCGCGCAAGGTGTCCTTCCTGCCGGGCATGCGGTACTACGCGGGCAACTGGGACACGTCGCTGTGGTGCATCAAGCCGTCGGCGTCGGAGAAGATCGAGAAGAACATCGTCGCGATCGCCGCCATGCCCGCGACGCAGATGGAGCGGTATTACGGCAGCCCGGAGAACGCGCAGATGTACTTGTACATGGGCTATGCGTTCCGCGCCTTCAACACACACGGGCGCGCGCTGTTCACGCTCGCGCACCGCGCGATGGCCGGCCACAACGAGGACGACTACACCCTGACCGACGGCGAGCGGATCGTCTCGACCGCCATCGGCTGGAACTTCGGCGACGGCCACATGTCGAACGAGCAACTGGTCGCGGCGCTGCAGGAGCGCTGCCGGTTCGAGCCGGGTGAGGTGCGGATCGTCATGCTCGACGCGCAGCCCATCCACCGGCAGACGCAGCAGTACCGCCTGGTCGACGCCGCCACCGGCGAGTTCGAGCGGGGCCACGTGAAGGTCAAGGACATGGTCACGCGGCAGCCGTGGGCCGACGACGTACCGGTCTATGACGTGACTAGCGCATGACGTCGCGGACTTTGACGTTCTCCATGCCCGCGAACAGCAGGCTGTTGGCGATGTCGAGGTGTTTGCGCCAATGTGCCTCGGCGGCGGCGCCGTTGCCGGACCGGATGAGCGTCATCAGCCGTTTGTGCGAGCGCATCACGATGTCGTAGTCCGACTTGGACATCGGGCGGTTCTCCCGCATGGCGAACGCGGTGTGGCGCACGGTGATCTCCTGCAGCATGCCGGTGATGATGGTCAGCGTCGCGTTACCGGAAAGCTCGACCATGCGTCGGTAGAAATCGCCTGTGGTCTCGGCCATTCGGCCGGATTCGTAGCCCGACGGGACGTACTCGGCCAGCATCGTGTCGAGCTCGTCGAACGCCGCGGTGTTCCCCGATTCAGCCAGCAGTCGCACCGCGATCGGCGCGATGGCCGACCAGGCCGTCATCACGTCGGCGATCGTCGCGCCGGACAACTCCAGCAGCAGACCGGCCGGCCGCGCCACGATCTCGGGTCCGGGCACGCGGACGCGGGCACCGGTGCGCGAGCCGCGTCGTACCTCCACGAGGCGCTCGGACTCCAGGACGCGAACGGCTTCGCGCAGGGTCGGGCGGCTGACGCCGAAGTGGGCCATGAGCTCGGCCTCGTTGGGCAGGAAGTCGCCCTCCTTGAGCTGGCCGTCGACGACCATGCGGCGCAGGGTGCCGGCCACGAGTTCCGCGGTTTTGGGGGAGCGGATGGGGCCGCTGGCCGAGGATGGCACAGTACGTGCGTCGATCATCGGCGACAACGGCGGAGTCTGCGCCATCTGGGCCCTCCTTGAACCGAATCGCTGGCCTCGTGTTAGGCAACTCAGTAAACCATGTGAGGCGGCGCGCGCCGCTCATTCCGGCAGTTGCCGTTGCCTACCAACTAGTAGGTTGACCTAGTAAACCTTCTGTTCTATGTTCACTGATAAAGCGTGTTTACGGGTGTCAATTCAACGTTGAAGGAGAAGTCCGTGGCTGAAGCAGTCATCGTCGAGGCGGTCCGGTCGCCCATCGGAAAGCGCAACGGCGCCTTGTCGGGTGTGCATCCGGCCGAGCTGTCCGCTCAGGTGCTCAATGGGTTGGTGCAGCGTGCCGGCCTCGACCCCGCGCTCGTCGACGACGTCATCTGGGGCTGCGTCATGCAGGCCGGTGAACAGGCCCTCGACATCGCACGCACCGCGGTGCTGACCGCCGGCTGGCCCGAGACCGTCCCCGGTGTCACCGTCGACCGCCAGTGCGGCTCCAGTCAGCAGTCGGTCCACTTCGCCGCCGCCGGCGTGGTCGCCGGCCACTACGACGTCGTCGTCGCCGGTGGTGTCGAGTCGATGTCGCGCACGCCTATGGGATCGTCGCTCGCCAATGGTGGCCACCCCTACCCGGAGGCCTTCCGCGCCCGCTACGACCAGACGCCGAACCAGGGCACCGGCGCCGAGATGATGGCCGAGAAGTGGGGCCTGTCGCGCACCCAGCTCGACGAGTTCTCGCTGCGGTCGCACGAAAAGGCCGCTGCCGCACAGGATGCCGGCGCTTTCAAGGACCAGATCGTGGCCATCAAGGACCAGGACGGCAATATCGTCTCCGAAGACGGTGGCATCCGGCGCGGCGGCACCGTCGAGTCCATGGCCGCCATCAAGCCGGCCTTCAAGGAAGACGGTGTCATCCACGCCGGTAACTCCTCGCAGATCTCCGACGGCTCGGCCGCGCTGCTGATCATGTCCGCCGAGAAGGCAAAAGAGTTGGGGCTCAAGCCTCTTGCCCGTCTGCATACCGGCGTCCTCGCTGGCGCCGACCCGGTGATGATGCTCAGCGCCCCGATTCCCGCCACCCAGAAGGCGCTGGCCAAGTCCGGCCTGAGCGTGAACGACATCGGCGTCTTCGAGGTCAACGAGGCCTTTGCTCCGGTTCCGATGGCCTGGCTCAAGGACATCGGCGCCGACGAGAACAAGCTGAACCCGAACGGCGGCGCCATCGCCCTCGGCCACCCGCTCGGCGGCTCGGGCGCCCGCATCATGACCACCCTGCTGTACCACATGCGGGACAACGGAATTCAGTACGGCTTCCAGACCATGTGTGAGGGCGGCGGCCAGGCCAACGCCACCATCCTGGAGCTGTTGTGACGTCGGTTTCCATCGAGCCCGGCGCGCTGTCGGAACGGCGCGGCAACGTCCTGTTGATCACGATCAACCGGCCGGACGCACGTAATGCCGTCAACCAGGCCGTCAGCATCGGTGTCGGCGACGCGCTGCAGGCCGCGCAGGACGACCCCGAGATCCGGGCCGTGGTGATCACCGGCTCCGGCGACAAATCATTCTGTGCCGGTGCGGATCTCAAGGCCCTCTCGCGCGGCGAGAACCTCTTCCACCCGGACCACACCGACTGGGGCTTCGCCGGCTACGTCAGCCATTTCATCGACAAGCCCACCATCGCGGCGGTCAACGGCACTGCCCTCGGCGGGGGCACCGAACTGGCGTTGGCGAGTGACCTCGTGATCGCCGGGGAGAGCGCGAAATTCGGTCTGCCGGAGGTGAAACGGGGACTCATCGCCGGCGCCGGCGGCGTGTTCCGGATCGTCGAGCAGCTGCCGCGCAAGGTCGCGCTGGAGCTGATGTTCACCGGCGACCCGATGACGTCGGCCGACGCGCTGCGCTGGGGCCTGATAAACCAGGTGGTGCCCGACGGCACCGTCGTGGACGCGGCTCTGGCTCTGGCGGAACGGATCACGTCCAATGCGCCGCTGGCCGTGCAGGCGAGCAAGCGGGTGGCGTACGGCGCCGACGACGGCGTGGTGACCGGCGAGAAGGACGGCTGGCGACGCACCAACCGGGAGTTCGTGACCCTGCTGCAGTCCGAGGACGCGAAGGAAGGCCCGCTGGCGTTCGCGCAGAAGCGTCAGCCGGTATGGAAAGCCAAGTGACGGAGAAGAAATCGTGAAGCGGACAGTTTTCGAAGAGGAGCACGAGGCGCTCCGGGAATCCACCAGGCAGTACATCGAGCGTGAGCTCGTCCCCAATGCCGAGAAGTGGGAACAGGAGCGCATGGTCGACCGGTCGGCGTACACCGCCGCCGGTAAGTACGGCCTGATCGGGTTCAACATGCCCGAGGAGTACGGCGGCGGCGGGTCGGACGACTTCCGGTTCAACGCCGTCATCGACGAGGAGATCGCCCGTTACGGCGGCCCCGCGCCGGCACTCAGCCTCCAGAATGACGTCGTCGCACCGTATTTCAAGCACCTCGCGAACGACGAGCAGAAGGCACGGTGGATGCCGGGCATCGCCAGCGGCGAGCTGATCCTCGCCGTCGCGATGACCGAGCCCGGTGCCGGCAGCGACCTGGCGGGCATCCGCACGTCCGCCGTCCGCGACGGTGACGACTGGATCATCAACGGCTCCAAGACCTTCATCTCGGCGGGCATCAACAGCGATCTCGTCGTGACGGTCTGTCGCACCGATCCCGAGGCCGGGCACAAGGGCTTCACGTTGCTCGTCGTCGAGCGCGGCATGGAGGGCTTCACCCGCGGCCGCAAGCTGGACAAGATGGGGCTGCACTCGCAGGACACCTCGGAACTGCATTTCGAGAACGTCCGGGTGCCGTCGGCCAACATCCTCGGCCAGGAAGGCCGCGGCTTCTACCACCTGATGCAGAACCTGCCGTCGGAGCGGCTCGGCATCGCGATCTCCGCGATCGCCGGCGCGCGCGAATCCTGGCGCCAGACACTGCAATACGCCAAGGACCGCAAGGCCTTCGGCCAGCCGATCGGCAGCTTCCAGCACAACCGGTTCCTGCTGGCGGAGATGGACACCGAACTCGACGTCTGTGAGCGGTACATCGACCGGTGTCTGGAGGGTGTGCTCGACGGCGACCTGTCGGCGGTCGAGGCGGCCAAGGCCAAGTGGTTCTGCACTGAGACCGCCAAGAAGGTCATCGACGGCTGCGTGCAGCTGCATGGCGGCTACGGCTACATGATGGAGTACCGCGTCGCCCGCGACTACTGCGACGCCCGCATCCAGACCATCTTCGGTGGCACCACCGAGATCATGAAGGACATCATCGGCCGCGACCTGGGTCTCTAGTCGGCACCGCCGACGCGGCCTGTAGGCCCCGCACAAACCAATCGGCGCCCCCGCACAACGTGGTGCAGGGGCGCCGATTTCGTTTGTCTGGCTAGCGTGCAGCCGTCGTCGTGGCCGGGGCCGACGTGGTTGACGCCGGAGCCGACTCAGCGGGGCTCGGAGCCGCAGAGGTCGACGTGGTCGTGGCGGCCGAGGTCGAGGTGGAGGTCTCGCTACCCGCGGCGGTGACCGGGGCCGGGGCGTCCGCCACGTCCAGCACGGTGTCGATCACGTAGATGCGGGCGTTGCTCGCCTCGATGGCGCCGCACACCAGCTTGGCGGTGTCGTTGACCTTGATGTCGCCGCCGTCGCCGGTCACCTTGATCTGGCTGCCCTGCTGCGTCGGACGCTGGCCCTTGACGGTGTCATTGCCCAGCACACCCAGGAACACGTGGTAGTAGTCCAGGCTCGTCAGCGCGGCCGGGTCGGCCTTCAGGGACTCCAGCTTGGCCGGGTCCAGCGCCGCGAAGGCCTCGTTGGTGGGCGCGAACACGACGTACGGGCCGTTGTCCAGCACGCTGGTGATGTTCACGGCGGGGTTCAGGCCGCCGGAGACCGCCGAGTTGAAGGTGCTGATCGCCGGAATGGCAGCCAGCGCCTGGCTCACCGGCTTGGTGGCCAACGTCTTCAGGTCGGGCATGCCGGCCTTGACCTTGTCGCAGCCGGGGCCCTGCGGGTCCACCGTCTTGTTGGTCGGCGGCGGCAGCGGCGGCGGGTCTGCGTAGGCGGACACTGCCAGCGGCAGCGACGCGGTCAGGGCGGCGACGGCCGCGGTTACGCCCAGAAATCTGCTGGTGCGAGTCTTCATGGTTCGGCTCCTCAGCTGTTCATGACGCGCACCCCGCCCGACCGGGGAGACCCCATCCGGGGCGTGGCGCCCGTCGAATGGTAATGGCTGGCGCTGGGAAACAGCAAAATCAGCTACCCGCGGTCCGGTTTGATCGGGCCGCGCTGACCTGCACTTTTCGAACGCTGAAACACAGCAGTGCGGCCACTGCACAGAGGCCCGCCGCCAGTTGAAAGGCCAGGTCATAGTTACCCTGTAGGTCGCGAAGCCAGCCCGCCGCGGCCGCCGCGATCGCGGCGCCGACCTGATGCGCGGCAAACACCCAGCCGAACACCACAGGGGAGCGATCACCGAAGTAGTCGCGGCACAGCGCGATTGTGGGCGGCACCGTGGCAACCCAGTCCAGGCCGTAGAAGACGATGAACACCCAGGTGCCCGGATCGGCGTGCGCAGAAAGCAGCGAAGGCAGCAGCATCAGCGAAATGCCGCGCCCGACGTAATACACAGTGAGCAGGAGCCGCGGATCGACCCGGTCGGTGAGCCAGCCCGAACAGACCGTGCCGGCCACGTCCAGGACGCCGATGGTGGCCAGCAGACCCGCGGCGACCGTCGTGGGCATGCCGTGGTCGCCCGCGGCGGGGATGAAGTGGGTGCCGATCAGCCCGTTGGTGGTCATGCCGCAGATCGCGAAGCTGCCGGCCAGGAGCCAGAACACCGGCACCCGTGCACCGATGACGAGCCCGTCCAATGCGGACCGGAAGCCGTTCGCGGGTGCCGAGGTCGGTGCGGGCGGGTGGTGGCGCATGACGACGAGGACGGGCGCGATGACCGCGAACGCGGCCGCGGCGACGATGAGGCAGGCCCAGCGCCAGCCGTGGCGGGTCGCGACCTCGGCGACCAAGGGCAGGAAGATCAGTTGCCCGGTTGCGCTGGCCGCCGTCAGCACCCCGGTCACCAGGCCGCGGCGTTCGTCGAACCAGCGGGTGGCGACCGTCGCCACGAAGCCCATCGAGATGCACCCCGTGCCGATCCCGACCAATACGCCCCAGCACGCCACCAGCTGCCAGCCGCTCGTCATGCGGACCGACAGCGCCGAACCGGCCGTGATCAACCCCAGCGCCACCGTCAGCACCGGTCGGACGCCGAATCGGTCCATCAGCGCCGCCGCGAAGGGAGCGGTGACCCCGAACAGCGTCATGTTGACCGACATCGCGAGGCCGACGGTGGCGTGCGACCAGCCGAACTCATGGTGCAGCGGCGTCATCAGCACGCCGGGTACGGCCCGGAAACCCGCGGCGGCCAGGATCGCCAGGAAACTGACGGCGGCCACCGCCCATGCGGTTCGGGGCGGCGCCGTGGTCGAGGTGAGCGTCACCGCACCACTCTGGCCGGTGCGCCAGGGCAAGGCCAGTGGCAGAACCGACACGAACCGCACAGATTGCGCCACGCTCCCGGCCCGCGCGGCGCGCGCCCTAAACTCTGCCGCATGTCAGGACCGTTGATTCTTCCCATCCAGGGCCACGCCCCGCAGCTGCATGACGAGTCGTGGGTCGCGCCGACCGCATCGGTACTCGGCCAGGTGACGCTCGCCGCGCGGGTCAGCATCTGGTACAGCACCACGCTGCGTGCCGAGTTCGAGCCCATCGAGATCGGCGAAGGCTCCAACATCCAGGACGGCTGCACGGTGCACGTCGACCCGGGCTTCCCGGTGAAGGTCGGCGCCGGCGTCAGCGTCGGGCACAACGCGGTCCTGCACGGCTGCACCGTGGAGGACGGTGCCCTGGTGGGCATGGGGGCCATTGTGCTCAACGGAGCGACGATCGGCGCCGGCTCACTGGTCGCGGCCGGAACCGTTGTGCCGCAAGGGTTCGTGGTGCCGCCGGGCACCATGATCGCGGGAGTGCCGGGCAAGATCCGCCGCGAGCTGACGGAAGACGAGATCAACCACAACCGCATCAACGGCCAGGTTTACGAGCATCTGCTGACGCTGCATCGCGGCTAGCGTGTAGGGCGGGTATGGAACGCCTATTCACCCTGAATTCAGGGTGAATAGGAATACGCAAGTGGGGCTGGAAGTACTTGGCTTCAATCACGAGGCATTGGTAGCCACGCTGTTTGAAGCCAGGTACCGACCAGCGCCGCGAGACGTCCCTGAGTGCCATAACCGCCGGCAGTTCGTCGCGGTCATTGCACTCAGGGACTTTTCGGCGCCATGGTGAGCCTCCGGCTCCGTGCGGAGCCTTGGACGCAACCCCGAAATCACACGGGGTTCGCGAGTTCGTCGGTCCGCATCTTGCCCGCGGTCCAGGCGATGGCGGTCAGCGCCGCGGGTAGCAGACCGGAGACCAGGAAAATCCATTGCATGCCGACGATCTTCGACAGCGGACCGGCGATCGCGTACGACACCGGCAGGAACACCAGCGAGACGAAAAAGTCGAGGCTCGAGACTCGGCCCAGCATCTCTGTCGGCACCCGTCGCTGCAGCAGCGTCCCCCAGATCACCATGCTGGCGCCGTCCCCGACGCCCACGAAGAACGCAGCTGTCAGCATCAGCGGAAACGACCACGTGGTGCCGACGACGATCAGCGGCATTGCGCCCAGTCCCCAGATCGCCATCATCGCCGTCAGGTAGCGCCGGGGCATCCGGGTGGACGAAACAGCCAGTGCGCCAAAGGCACTACCGAGCCCGAATCCCGCCATGATGAACCCGTACGCCCGCGGGCCGTCGGCGAAGCGTTGCTCGGCGATGAACGGCACCAGTACCTCGATGGGTCCCAAGACCACCAACACGTAGACGCTGGCGACCAACAGCGTCCAGAGCAGCCATGGCGTGCGGGTCATGAACGCGAAACCGTCACGAAGGTCGTGCAGTACGTGCTTGTGGTCGATCGGCTCTTCGCCGGCGACGGCCGCGGGGCGGGTCGCCACGAGTAGCGCCAGCCCGATCGCGAACAACGTCGCGACGGTGGTCGCGCCGATCCACGGGAACGTCAGGCCGACGAGGACGCCGGCTGCGGCCGGGCCGATGGCCTGTTGCAGCACGGGACGCACCATGCCCTCAATGCCGTTGGCCGCCAACAGTTGTTCGGCCGGCAGCAACCGGGGCAGCAGTGCACTGTACGCCGGGAAAAAGAAGGCAACCGCGATGCCGAGGCACGTCGCGGCCACGGCCATGTGCCAAATGCGTAGTGCCCCAGACCAACTGAGGACAGCAATGGTCGACACCACCGCCAGGTTGACGACCTCGACGGTGATGATGATGTTGCGTCGGTTCAGCCGGTCGGCCGCGATGCCACCGACCAGCACGAAGCACACCAGGCCGGTACCCAGGCAGGTCGCCACCAGGGACAGCGCGGCCGGATCGTTGTCCAGCGCGATGACCTGCAGCGCGGCCACGACCGTCCACATGCCCTCGGCGAAGATGGACAGCGAGACGGCCGCGATGAGCAGACGGTATTCGCGGAAACGTAACGGCGCGAACACCCGCCAGCGGTCAGTGGTTCGCGGTTCGGGCGTTTCGACGTCGAACTGGGAACTCACCAGTCCATCGTCCCGCGCCCGTCAAGCGATTTGTGCACGTTGTTGGCCGGTCGGCGCGGAACAACGTGCGCAAATCACCGGCTACACGTCGGAGTACACCGGAAGCCGCCGCTGCTGGAAGGATGCGACGCCCTCCCGGAAGTCAGCGGCGTGCAAAAGCTGGATCTGCCCGGCGGTTTCGCGGGCGAACGTGTTGCCCAGCTCGGTCAGGGTGGCGTCATTGACGGCCTGCTTGGTCTTGCGCAGGGCCACGGCCGGGCCGGACTTGAGCGCCGCCAGCACACGGTCGACCTCGGCGTCGAACTCATCGGCCGCGTGCACCGAGCTCACCAGTCCGGCGGCGAGAGCCTCGGCCGCGGGCAGCTTCTCGGCCAGCAGCGCCATGCGCATCGCCCGGGCGCGGCCGATCGACGCGGCGACCAGGGCCGAGGCGCCGCCGTCGGGCATCAGGCCGATCTTGGTGAACGCCAACAGGAACGACGACTTCTCGGACGCCAGGACGATGTCGCACCCGAGGGCCAGGGATACCCCGACACCGGCGGCGACGCCGTGCACCACCGCGACGGCCGGCTTGGGCAGGTTCACGAGAGCCGCGACCGCGCGGTTGGCGGCGTTCAAGACCGCTGCCGCGTCGAACTGCTTGGCGTCCTGATCCTCGGCGCTCAGGCCCGCGCCGGAGCAGAAGCCGCGACCGGCGCCGCCGAGGCGGACCACCTTGACCTCGGGGTCGGTCGCGGCCTGGAGCACCGCGTCGCCGAGGAGTTCGAGCATTTCCAGCGACAGCGAGTTCAGCGTGTCCGGCCGGTTGAGCGTCACGGACAACACGCCGTCGTCCAAAGCGACAGTCAGGTCAGCGGATCCGGTGTAAGTCATTCAGTACCCCAGTTTCACGGGCGGGCCAGATGCCCGCACTAGACAGACTTCGTTATACAAGTAAGCTATGTCGCGGTCAATAGAACTGGGCTCAAACCGATCGACCAAGAGGTGCATTTAGATGGCTGGACCACTGCAGGGACTGCGCGTTGTCGAGTTGGCCGGCATCGGCCCCGGGCCGCACGCGGCGATGATCCTCGGTGACCTCGGCGCCGACGTCGTGCGGGTGGACCGGCCGAACAAGGCCGCCGGCGTGCCCATGCCGGCCCGCGACACCATGCTGCGCAACCGCCGTTCGGTGTCGGTCGACATGAAGAGCGACGCGGGTCGCGAACTGGTCCTGGGCTTGATCGCCAAGGCCGATGTCCTCATCGAGGGCTTCCGGCCGGGTGTCACCGAGCGGCTGGGCCTGGGGCCCGAGGACTGCGCCAAGGTCAACGAGAAGCTGGTCTATGCGCGGATGACGGGCTGGGGTCAGACCGGCCCGCGTGCCCTGCAGGCCGGCCACGACATCAACTACATCTCGCTGAACGGTCTGCTGCACGCCGTCGGTCGCAAGGGCGAGCGTCCCGTCCCGCCGTTGAACCTCGCCGGTGACTTCGGCGGCGGCTCGATGTTCCTGTTGGTCGGCATCCTCTCCGCCCTGTTCGAGCGGCAGACCTCCGGCAAGGGCCAGGTCGTCGACGCCGCGATGATCGACGGCTCCAGCGTGCTCATGCAGATGATGTGGAGCTTCCGCAGCCAGGGCATGTGGAGCGACGAACGCGGCACCAACATGCTCGACACCGGCGCGCCCTACTACGACACCTACGAGACCTCCGACGGCAAGTACATGGCGGTCGGTGCCATCGAGCCGCAGTTCTACGCCGAGCTGCTGGCCAAGCTGGAGCTGGACCCCGCCGCGCTGCCGGCGCAGCAGGACGTGAGCCGCTGGCCGGAATTGCGCGAGGTCTTCACCACCGCGTTCAAGGCGCAGACGCGGGATCACTGGGCCAAGGTCTTCGAAGGGTCCGATGCCTGCACCACGCCGGTGCTGAGCTTCGCCGAGGTCGAGACCGAGCCGCACATCACCGAGCGCGACACGTTCTTCCGGTTCGCCGACGGCGGCGACAACCTCGAGCCCATGCCGGCGCCGCGGTTCTCCCGCACCGTGCCGACCACGCCGACGCCGCCCCGCGCGCCCGGTGCCGACACCGAGTCGGTCCTGCGCGACTGGGCCTGAGGCGCCCCACCGATTTCCGTAACAAGAAGGGAATTGCATCAATGCAGATCAAAGATTCCGTAGCCGTCGTGACGGGTGGTGCGTCGGGCCTGGGCCTGGCGACCACCAAGCGCCTGCTCGATGCCGGCGGCAGCGTCGTCGTCATCGACCTCAAGGGTGCGGACGTCGTCGCCGAGCTGGGCCCGCGTGCCAAGTTCGTCGCGACCGACGTCACCGACGAGGCCGGCGTCTCGGCGGCGCTGGACGCGGCCGAGGAGATGGGCCCGGTCCGTATCAACGTCAACTGTGCGGGTATCGGCAACGCCATCAAGACCCTGAGCAAGAACGGTGCGTTCCCGCTCGACGGCTTCCGCAAGGTGGTCGAGGTCAACCTGATCGGCACCTTCAACGTCATCCGCCTCGCCGCGGAGCGCATCGCCAAGACCGAGCCGGTCGGCGAGGAGCGCGGCGTCATCATCAACACCGCCTCGGTGGCCGCGTTCGACGGCCAGATCGGTCAGGCCGCATACTCGGCGTCCAAGGGCGGCGTCGTCGGCATGACCCTGCCGATCGCCCGCGACCTGTCGCGTGAGCTGATCCGCGTCTGCACCATCGCCCCGGGCCTGTTCAAGACCCCGCTGCTGGGCTCGCTGCCCGAGGAGGCACAGAAGTCCCTCGGCCAGCAGGTTCCACACCCCGCCCGCCTCGGTGACCCCGACGAGTACGGCGCCCTGGCGCAGCACATCATCGAGAACCCGATGCTCAACGGCGAGGTCATCCGTCTGGATGGCGCGATCCGCATGGCCCCGAGGTGATGAAGCGATGAGCATCCAGACGAAGTTCACCGAGGCCTTCGGTGTCGAGCACCCGATCGCCCAGGGCGGTATGCAGTGGGTCGGTCGCGCGGAACTCGTTGCCGCCGTGGCCAATGCCGGCGGTCTGGGTTTCATCACCGCGCTGACGCAGCCGACACCCGCGGATCTGGCCAATGAGATCGCCAAGACGCGCGACCTGACGGACAAGCCGTTCGGGGTGAACCTGACGATCCTCCCGTCGATCAACCCGCCGCCGTACGACGAGTACCGCAAGGTCATCGTCGATGCCGGCATCAAGATCGTGGAGACCGCCGGCTCCAACCCCGGCCCGCACCTGCCGATGTTCCACGACGCCGGCATCAAGGTGCTGCACAAATGCACCTCGGTCCGCCACGCCGTCAAGGCCCAGAGCCTGGGTGTCGACGGCATCA
>NZ_JARVRX010000005.1 GCF_030209435.1 Mycolicibacterium sp. lyk4-40-TYG-92
AAAAACAACAAACAAAAACCACCAAACACACTATTGAGTTCTCAAACAACACGCCCGGCCTGACCGCGCAACAAACCCGCGGCTAAAAGCCGCGGTCCGTGTGCGGGCAGTGAGGAACTCCCAACTTAATGGGTGTTACTCTCGGATTTGGTCTTCGCTCTCCGGCGCTTGTCCGTGTCGCTCTGACCTGGAATAAGTTACGGCAGGGCTAACAGGGAGTCAAATCGCCAGGTCAGCGGACTGTTTCCCCTGGTCAGAGGGGCCGTCATCCTTGGCCAGACCCGCCAACCCGGCGCACCCCGGCGATGTGGCGCTTGCCACGCCGCAACACCAGCCAGCGCTCACCGAGAAAGTCCGACGACTGTGGTACCCACTCGTCGCTTTCCACACGTGCGTTGTTCACGTAAACGCCGCCTTCGGCGACGGTCCGGCGCGCTTCGCCACGGCTCTTGGACAGGCCCGTCGCAACCAGTAGGTCGGTGATCCCATCCGGACCACCGGGTGCCAGCTCCGCGACCTGGCCGTTACTGGCCTCGGTCAGCGCAGCTGACAGCGTCGACTCGTCGAGATCCGCGAGTTCAGCACGGCCGAACAGCGCCTGACTGGCCAATTCGACGGCATCGGTCGCGGCCTGGCCGTGCACCAACGTGGTCAATTCCCGGGCCAGCCGGCGTTGCGCTGCCCGCTCGTGGGGACGCTCCGCGGTGGCGGTCGCCAGTTCGCCGAGCTCTTCGGCGGACAGGAAGGTGAACCAGCGCAGATACCCGACGACATCGGTGTCGGCCGCGTTCACGAAGTACTGGTACCAGGCATATGGGCTGGTCAGCTCGGGATCGAGCCACAGATTGCCGCCACCGGTCGACTTGCCGAACTTCTTGCCGTCGGCCGAGGTGACCAGCGGAACCGTCAGCGCATGTGCGGTCGCACCCAGCTTCTGGCGCACCAGGCGGACACCCGCGATGATGTTCCCCCACTGGTCAGAACCACCGACCTGCAGGCTGCAGCCGTGCTTCTTGTACAGCTCGACGAAGTCGTTGGCCTGAAGAAGCATGTAGCTGAACTCGGTGTACGAGATGCCGTCGCCCTCGAGGCGCCGCTTGATGGTGTCGCGGTCGAGCATCACGTTGACGGAGAAGTGTTTGCCCAGGTCACGCAGGAACTCGATAGCCGACATCGGCCCGGTCCAGGACAGGTTGTTCTCGACGATCGCGCCGTTGCCCGAGTCGTTGAACTCGACGAACCGCTCGAGCTGGCCGCGGATGCGTTCGGCCCAGTCGGCGACGGTATCGGCGGTGTTCATCGTCCGCTCGCCGTTGTCGCGGGGATCGCCGATCATGCCGGTCGCACCGCCGGCCAGCACGATTGGACGGTGTCCGGCCTGCTGGAATCGCCGCAGCGTGAGTAGGGGGACCAGGTGTCCGGCATGCAGGCTGGGCGCGGTCGGGTCGAAGCCGGCATACAGCGTGAGCGGCCCATCGGTCGTCGCGGCGGCGAGCGCTTCGCGGTCGGTCGATTGCGCGATCAGCCCGCGCCAGTCCAATTCATCGAGAATGCCAGTACTCACGACGTCGATCTTCCCCTATTGCAGGTCATCGCCTGTCATCAGTCACTGTCCCCCGGCGCGGGCGCCCGGGGACTGCGCCGGTAGTTCGACACCTCTGGAGTGCCCGGCAACCAGAACCGCCACGGCCGGTCGGCGGCCTGACTGACCCCGACCCGCGGCCCAGCGCTCGCCTCCTGTGGTGGGTTCAGTTCGAGCCGGACCGGAGACCGCCGATCCATCAGGTCAATACCGTTGTCCGCCAACGTGATTCCGAGCGCCTCGCACAGGTTGCCCGGGCCCCGGGCGAACGCGACGGGGGTGATGCCGGACCGTCGCCGATGCGCGGCGACACCACAACCGTCGACGATGCGGGCCGCGCGGAGCAACACGGCGCCCGCCACACCATCGGTGCAACAAACGACGTTGGCGCACACATGAATTCCGTGACTGCGGTACGTGTACAGGTGCCCGGCCGGCCCGAACATCACCGCACTGCGGGGCGTCGGCCCGCGGAACGAGTGCGCAGCCGCATCCGGCCAGGGTCCCGACGGCGGGCCGCCGTATGCCTCGACCTCCACCACGGTGGCGACCACTTCCCGACCGTACAAGGTGGCACCGAGCAGACGGCGAGCCGCGGTGACCGGATCGACGGCGAGTAGCTCGGCGCTCATGACCCGTCATTCTGCCCGGTCCGGCGATGACCATTGACACGCCCACGCCATGAGCGGATTATTCACCATATGATGAGTTCATCGAATGGTGAATTACTGAATCATGCCCCTGACGTCGCGATTCAGATCGAGAACCTGACCGTCGTCCGCGGCAAACGGCGCGCGATCGACGACGTGTCCCTGCAGGTCCGGCACGGCAGCATCACCGGACTGCTCGGCCCGTCCGGCTGCGGCAAGACCACCCTCATGCGCGCCATCGTCGGCACCCAGATCATCACCAGCGGCACCGTCACCGTGCTCGGGAAACCCGGCGGATCGGCCGAACTGCGTCGTCGCGTGGGGTACGTGACGCAGGAGCCGACGGTCTACAACGATCTGCGGGTCATCGACAACGTGCGCTATTTCGCCGCACTGACGGGCGCCGGCAAGTCCGCGGCCGACGAGGCGATAGCTGCCGTCGGACTGCAGGACCACCGAACCGCCTTGTGCGGCAACATGTCCGGCGGTCAGCGGACGCGCGCCTCGCTGGCCTGCGCGCTGGTGTCCAAACCTGACCTGCTGGTGCTCGATGAACCGACGGTCGGCCTCGACCCGGTGCTTCGCGTCGACCTCTGGGACCAATTCGACCGACTGGCCGGCGACGGCACCACCCTGCTGGTGTCGAGCCATGTGATGGACGAGGCCGACCACTGCGGCGAACTGCTGCTGATGCGCGAGGGTCACCTGCTCACACACACCACGCCCACCCGACTACGAGAGGACACCGGATGTTCGTCGCTGGAGGAAGCGTTTCTGACCATCATCCGGCGCAGCACCGCAGCCAGAGCCGGTTGACGTTGCGGCCTTACCTGGCCACCACGGCCCGCATCCTGCGTCAGCTCGCCGCCGACCATCGGAGCATGGCGATGATCCTGGTGGTGCCGAGCGCCGTCATCACCTTGATGTACTTCATGTTCGACGATCTGCCGCACCGTCCCGGCACACTGTCGCCGTTCAACAACGCGTGCCTGATCTTGCTGGGTGTCTTCCCCCTGGTCGTCATGTTCCTGATCACCTCGATAACCATGCAGCGCGAACGGGTTTCGGGGACGTTGGAACGGATCCTGACCACTCCCCTGCGCCGGCTGGATCTGTTGGCCGCCTACGGATCGGCGTTCTCGGTGGCCGCGGCCGCCCAGGCGACGCTGGCCTGCCTGGTGTCGTTCTGGTTCCTCGGATTCGACACCGCGGGCAGCCCCGCACTGGTCTTCCTGATCGCGATCATCAACGCAGTGCTCGGCGTCGGGCTCGGTCTGCTGTGCAGTGCCTTCGCGCGCACCGAGTTCCAGGCCGTGCAGTTCATGCCGGTGGTGATCGTGCCGCAATTGCTGTTGTGCGGCATCATCGTGCCCCGCGAAATGCTGCCCGACTGGCTACGGTGGATCAGTGACGCACTGCCCGCGACCTACGCGCTCGAGGCCCTCCAACAGGTGGCCCACCACACCGACATCACCGGCACCACGATGCGGGACATCGTCATCGTGATCGCGTTCGCAGTCGTCACCATGTGCCTGGCCGCCGCGACCCTGCGCCGTCGGACCCCATGACCGCGACGCAGCCACGGCCCCGCAAGAAGCCGCCCGGCCGTCCCACCGGAACCTCGGACACCAAGGAGACGATCCTGTCGTGTGCGCGGGAGCTGTTCGCCCGCAACGGTTTCAACAACACGTCGGTGCGGGCGATCGCGTCTGCCGCCGGCGTCGACGCGGCGCTGGTGCACCACTATTTCGGGACGAAGCAGCGGCTCTTCGCCGCGGCGGTGCACATTCCCATCGACCCTCAGATGGTGCTGGGCCCCTTGCGGGACACTCCCGTCGACGAACTCGGTCGCACCCTGCCGTCGCTCTTGTTCCCGATCTGGGACTCCGAGCTGGGCGCCGGGTTCATCGCGGCGTTACGCTCGATGCTGGCGGGCGACGACGTCAACCTGATACGGATTTTCCTGGAAGACGTCATCACCGCCGAAGTCGGTGCGCGCGTTGATAATCCGCCCGGCACGGGACGAATCCGCGTGCAATTCGTCGCTTCCCAGCTGATCGGGGTCGTGATGGCCCGCTACATCGTGCAACTCGAGCCGTTCAGATCGCTTCCGGTGCAACAGATCGCGGAAACGATCGGTCCGAACCTGCAGCGCTACCTCACCGGCGACCTGCCGGCTCTGAGCTAGCGCTCGGCGGCGGCGATCAGTCGCTGGTGCTCGGCGTCGTCGGTGATATCGACCGCTTCGTCGATGAGCAGCACCGGCACCCCGCCGTCGATGCGGTATGCCCGCCGCAACCGTGGGTTGTACAGGCATTCGTCTCCGACCAGCAGCAGCTCGCCGCGGTCCTGCGGGCACACCAAAATGGCACGCAAAGCTTCGTCGATCATCCTGCGTCAGCCACCCAGTGGAATCTGCGAGCCACCGGTACCCGGCACCAGGCCAGGCGGCAGACCACCCGGGCCACCGATGACGATGGGGTTCTGCGGCTTCACGCCGGCGGCGCGGGCCTGATTGCGCTTCTGGAACTTCACGGTGTCCTGCAGCGCGTGGATCAGTGGCACCTGGTTGGGACGCTGGTCGAGGGCGGCCTGGATATCGTCCAGGTTGCCCTTCGAGGGCCCGAAGCCCTGGGCGCGCAGCGTGAGCGCCGTGTGCAGCAGCTTCGAGAGGTCGCCACCGCTGGCGCCGATGTCGTACTGCGCGTCGAGGTCGTCCAGGACGTCGGCGTGTGCAGCGGCAGGAGTCATCATCAGCCCGGCAGCCACAGCTCCCGCCAGAATCGCGCCGGCAACACCGCGCCGGCGACGGCTGGTGTGTGACGTCATGCGTTCTCCATTCGATATCTGCGCCCGACGGCGTGTACCCCGACTGACAAACCGCAGCCTAACAGCGCCGACCGGCGCGGGCAGGTTGTCACGACAGACTGCCCGTCCCGGTCAACTCGGCATGGGCAGCCGCGGTGAACGGCACGAAGGAGTCGCTTTCGACGTCGAACAGCCACGAACTGTCGGTCGACTCGGGCACTCCGGCGGCCCGCAATTCCGCGAGCACCGGTCGATACGACGCGTTCAGCGTCAGCTCCGGCACCACGTGGATGAGGTCCGGCACCACTCCGACCGGCAGATCGGCCAACGCCTCACGGAGGTCGGCCGGCAGCACACTGCCACCCGGACGCAGGCTCAATGCCGTGACCGCCAGCTCCCGATCAGCAAGCGGCACCCGGTAGGTGACGGCGATGTCGACGGCATCGAGGCGGCCCAGCGCATTCCCGACCTCCTTGCCGAATACCGCGCCACGCGGGGTGCGGATGACCGAACGGCGGTTGTCGACCATCCAGTAGTCGCCGTCGTCGTCCCGGCGGAACAGGAACTCGGTGGACACCCAGGTGTCCCCCGGCGCGAAGACACCGCGCTTGACCGAGGCCGTCGGGTCGACGGGTCCGCGGGGCTTGGCCAGCAGCACGCCCACCTCGTTGGGCTCGGCGAGCGCCACGAAACCGTCATCGCCCTCGAGGATCAGGTCGTCGTCGACGTCGTAGGCGGCCAACGCGATCTGGCCGCCACCCGGCAGCGGCCGGCCCTCACTGCCGATCTTGAGTCCCGACACGTTGGCCAGCACGGCCTGACCATCGGTGGTGGTGAAGAACTCCAGGACGTGCGCAGGCTGGAAGGCGTCCTCGACGCGGCGCCACAACCCGGCCGGCATGCCCGAGCCGATGAACAGGCGCACCGGGTGGGTTCCGTTGATGACGAACGACGGATCGTCGATGACGTCGCGCAGCATCGCCCAGGTGTAGGACACCACGGTGACGCCGTACTGCCGCAGTTCGTGCACGAAGCGGTCGGGCCGCAGGCCGCGCGACAGGGCAATGCGGGCGCCACCGGCGACCGCGCCGCCGAGCGAGACCAGCAGTCCGGACTGGTGGTGCAGCGGGGTCAGGCAGTAGACGGTGTCGCCGCGGCCCAGGTTGGCCGCCGAAGCGGTGCCGAATGCCGAGAGCGCCCAACGGAAGTTGGTGATCTGCCGGGCCACCAGCTCGCCGCCGACGTTCGCGAAGGCGATGTAGGCCAGGTCTTGCGCATAGCCGGGGTTCGGCCGGTACCAGCCGGGCAGCTCGACGACGTCGGGGTCGATCTGCTCCATATCTATAACGTCATCGGCGGCGGACGAATCGCTGGTCAGGTGCAGGTCGCGGTTCTCGCCACCGCCGAGCACCAGCACGCGCGTCCGAAGCCGGCGGGCAGCATCGAGGTTCGCGGGGTCGGAGATGATGTCGGTGACACCACCGAGGCTGGCCGCGACGGCCAGGTCGGCATCGGGCGGCATCAGGACGGCCACCGCGCCGAGGCGAGACAGCGCCGCGATGGCGACGAGTGCGCTGGGACGGGTCTCCATCAGCACACCGACCCGAACACCCTGCCGCACACCGACTTCGATCAGCCCGCGGACGACGTTGTTGATCCGGCGGTCCACGGCCTCATAGGTGTGCACGCGGCCGTCGAACAGCAGGAACTCACCGTCGGGCGCACCCTGGGCCTGCTCACACATGATGCGGCCCAACGAGATTCGGGTGTGGTCATTGATCTGTCCCAGCCGGGCCAGACGCGGCAGCGTGCGAACGGTCTCGATCGCCAGCGCCCGCGTGGACTTTCCGGCCGTCACGACCGCGTCCGCCGCGGTGCTCGCCAACGTGAATGCCATCTCGGTCGCGGCTGCGGCACCATGCGCGACGCGGACGGCCAGTGGCACCGACTCACGGGGCAGATCGGACTGCAACGGCATCGGCACCACGTCGGCCGGCATCGGCCCGCCGGCATCGAGCCATTTGACCCACGACGCCACCGTCGGCCAGCTCTGGCTGGCCGCCTTGGAACCCACGACGAGACCGAAATGCCCGACGCGGATGAGGTATTCGTAGACATCGGCCTCCGGGGCGGCGCGCTTGATACCGCGCACCGCAGCGGGCTGACCGATGTCGTCGACCTCGCCGACCACGGCGAGGACCGGGCAGGTGATGTCGGACAGCGTCACCAGGTTGCCGTGGATGGCGAACCCGCCGGTCATCATGCGGTTGTGCGCGATGAACTGCTTGAGCAGCTCCGCGATCGCCGGGCCGGACCACGCGATCCAACCCTCGCTGGCCAGGAACCGTCGCTGCTGCTCGCGCGGCAACAAGGCCTCACGGTCATGCAGCTGGCGCAGGAAGTCGAGCCGCGACTGCGCGGTCTTGATCGGGTCGAGCATCTGGAAACCGTTGCGCGCCAACCAGCCCGGGATGTTGAGGCGGCTGAAGACATGGTCGGCCATGAAGTCGGCGACGCCGGATGCCAGGTTCGCCGGCATGTTCATCGGCAGTGCGGCCAGCGTGTCCACCGGAGATCCGAAGGCGATGATGCTGGCCAGATCGCGGGACTGCCGATACGCGGCGGTCTGGTAGGCGAACATGCCACCCTGCGAATAGCCGGCCAGGTGGACGTCTTTGCCGGTGGTCGCCTTGACGGTGTCGATGGCGGCGCTGAGCCCCACCACGTGGTCCGCGAGGTTGCGGTCCATGCCGCCCTCGACCTGGTCCGGCGAGCCGAAGTCGATGACCCACGGGTCCAGGCCCGCGGCGTGCAGGATGCCGACGGCGCCGTCGTCGCGCGTGACGTCCCACATGTCCGCGGACATCATCATCGGATGCACCATCAGCACCGGCGAACCGGACGGGGCCGCGCCCGGACGGGCGTCCGGCGGGAAGTACCGGCGCAGGCGGTACATCGGCACGCTCTCGACGATCTGGAACGGCGACGGCACGGCGCCGGTCTCCAGCCCGCCGTAGCGAAGCACTTCCAGGCCGTTCTGGGCGGTTGCTACCAACCGCTCCACCGGCCCGGTGATCACCGAAAAGTCCACCACCGGGTACTCCCTTTTGGTCAAATAAGCACAAATCCCCTGATTACGACGCCATCATGGCACAACGTGCTGGTTACGTCGGTGTTGCGGCCTTGCTGTTGTGGCCGGTGTTGAGTCCGCTGAGCACCCCATAGAATCAGCGCCTGATGGCGCATCTACTGGGGGCCGAAGCCCTGCATCTGGAATTTCCGACCCGCGTGGTTTTCGATTCACTGACGGTCGGGATCGAGGAGGGCGACCGGATCGGCATCGTCGGCCGCAACGGCGACGGCAAGTCCAGTTTGCTGGCAATGCTGGGCGGGCGGCTCAAGCCCGACTCCGGGCGGGTGACGGTGCGCGGTGGCGTCCGGATCGGGATGCTCGACCAGGCCGACACCCTCGACCACACCGACACCGTCGGGCACGCCGTCGTCGGCGATGTCCCCGAGCATGAATGGGCGGGCGACCCCCGCGGCCGCGACGTCATCACCGGGCTGCTCGGCGACCTCGACTGGAATGCGGTGATCGGCACGCTGTCCGGCGGACAGCGTCGCCGCGTCGCCCTGGCCCGGCTGCTCGCCGGCGACCACGACGTCCTGATCCTCGACGAGCCCACCAACCACCTCGACGTCGAGGCCATCACCTGGCTGGCCGCGCATCTGAAGAAGCGGTGGGCCGCCAACGCCGGTGGCCTGCTCGTCGTCACCCACGACCGGTGGTTCCTCGACGAGGTCTGTACCGCCACCTGGGAGGTGCACGACCGCATCGTCGAACCGTTCGAGGGTGGTTACGCGGCGTACATCCTGCAGCGCGTCGAGCGGGACCGGCAGGCGGCGGCCAGCGAGGCCCGGCGGCAGAACCTGGCCCGCAAGGAACTCGCGTGGCTGCGTCGCGGCGCACCGGCGCGGACGTCGAAGCCGAAGTTCCGCATCGACGCCGCCAACGCGCTGATCGCCGACGTGCCCGAGATCCGCGACAAGGTGGCGCTGCAGTCGCTGGCCGTGACGCGCCTCGGCAAGCAGGTCGTCGACATCCTGGACGCGTCCGTGACCTACGGCGAGCGGCAGGTGCTGCAGGACGTCGAGTGGCGGATCGCGCCGGGTGAACGGACCGGAATCCTCGGCGTCAACGGCGCCGGCAAGTCGACACTGCTCGGACTGATCGACGGCACGGTCGAGCCGACCACTGGCCGGGTAAAGCACGGCAAGACCGTGCAGATCGCCGCGCTCACCCAGGGCGTGGAGAAGCTCGCCGAGCATCTCGACGAGCCCGTGCGGGTCGTGCTGAGCCGGTTGGCGACGACCTACAGCTTCGGGTCCGGTTCCAAGGCACAGGAACTCACGCCGAGCCAGCTGCTCGAGCGTCTGGGCTTCGCCAGTGCCCAGCTGTCCACCCCGGTGAAGGACCTGTCCGGTGGGCAGCAGCGGCGATTGCAGCTGCTGCTGATCCTGCTGGAACAGCCCAACGTGCTGATCCTGGACGAGCCGACCAACGACCTCGACACCGACATGCTGGCGGCCATGGAAGACCTGCTGGACTCCTGGCCGGGCACGCTGATCGTGGTCAGCCACGACCGGTATTTCCTCGAGCGCGTCACCGATCAGCAGTTCGGCATCCTCGGCGGCCGGCTCCGGCACCTGCCCGGTGGGGTCGACGAGTACCTGCGCCTGCGGGCGACGCACGCGGCCCAAACCGGTACCGCCGCAGCCAAACCGGCCGTCGTCGCAGCTGAGGGGCTGTCCGGTGCCGAACTGCGCGCGGCGCAGAAAGAACTCACCGCCATCGAACGGCGACTGGAGAAGCTCGCCGGCCAGATCGATACCGCGCATCAGCGTCTCGCCGAGCATGATCAGGGCGATTACGAAGGGCTGCAACGTCTCACGGGCTCGCTACGCGAGCTCGAAGGCGAAGTGACCGAGCTCGAGGATCGGTGGATGGAGTTGTCGGAGGAAGTCAGTAGCTGAACGTGGTGGCCGCCTCGTCGCCGATCCACTGCCACAGCGGGATGGTGCCCCCGAGGTCGGCGTTGGCCAGGATGTTTTCTGCATCAAGCGCTTTGGCGTTGAAGCAGATGGGGCAGACGAGGAACCTGCCGCCGCCGGCTTCATACCGGGCCATCAGATCCGGCAGCGGCGGGCACCCGTCGCACGCGACCCCGAGCGCGAATCCGGGTAGGGCAAGCCGGACTGCTTCCTTGGTCAGGAACATCATCGTGGGGTGTCCCTGTTCGACTGCGCCGACAGCCACCAGCAGAGCGATGGTGACCTTCTCGGCGTCTTCCAGACCGGTGGTGAGGCTGATCGCCACTTTCGAGCTCATGAGCGGTTCCCTTTCTGTTCGGGCTGAAATCCTGAGCACAGCAGGTCGATTGAGTGGATGCGATCGTCGGCGACGGCGAACATGCGCTGCTCGACAAGCCTGATGACCGTCGGGTCCCCCGGCGGCGAGGTGCGGACCCGCCAGCTCAGCGTGATGCGGTCCCCGACCCGGCCGACCGAGGCGTCGAGCAGTTCGAAGGTGTCGGCGCCGAACCAGTGCCGGAAGCGGCCGACGGCGTCGTCGGCCCCGGTCACGTCGACGAGGCCGGGAGGGATCAGGGCGCGGAAATGCACATCGGGATCGAGGCATTGGGCCAGCGAAGCGAAATCCCGGCCGGCGAAAGCCTCAAGGAAAGCGCCCGCCACAGCCCAGCCCGTGTCGGTGTCGTTGCTCATGTATCAGGTTTACGGCTCGCGGCCGGGCCGGCACATCGGGTGAATGCCCGATCTATTCGGTCAGCCCACACGGAACGCCGTAGATGCAGGGTGAACGGCCCAAGTTCGAGTATCAGCGTTCACCCTGCGCTGAGGGCGCAGGCTACTCGATCTTTTGCACCCTAGATACAGTGTCAACGGCCCAAGTTCGAGTAGCGGCGTTCACCCTGCGCTGAAGCCGCTATTCAGCGGTGCTGACCAGCCCGTGGCGCATCGCGAACATCGCCGCGGCACCGCGGGTCGACACCCCGATCTTGGTGTAGATGTGCTCGACGTGGGTCCCGACGGTCCGCGGCGTGATTGAAAGATGTTGGGCGATCTGCCGATTCGACGAACCGCGGACCAGCAGCTCGAGTACTTCGAGTTCGCGGCCGGTCAGGCCGGCGACGAGGCGGGCGCGTGGTCCGGGCCGGCAGCCCGCGGCGGTGAGCACCGCACTGACGGCGGCAGCGTCGAGCCGTCCGGCGGTGACCTCGGTGTGCATGGCCGTGGTGCGATCGGCCTGCAAGAACTTGACCCGGTGCGGACGGTCCTCACCGAGGGCCTGATAAACCGCGGCCGCGGCCAGCAGGCGGGCGGTCATGGGAATGGACGTGCCGCTCAAACCGCGGGGGTATCCGCTACCGTCCATCCGCTCGTAGCCGGCGGCGGCGACCGTACCGATCTCACATAGTCGCGGTTGGCGGCACAGCACGCGTTCCGTGAGATACGGGACGGTCCGGACGCGTTCGAGTTCGGCAATGGTCAAGGGACCCCGCTTGTTCCAGATGCCGGTGGACACCCCGATGGCGCCGATCCGGTGCACGAGTGCCGCGCGCTCGGCGAGTGCGACGTCGTCGTCCCCGAGGCCCGCGGATCTGGCTGCCGCCGCGGTGAGCTCGGCGACGCGGCGCGAATAGCCCAGGAACCAGGCCGATTTCAGATCGGCGTAGTCGGCGAAAACCCGGAGTACCGCGGTCAATTCAGCGTCGGGGACGGTGGAATCGAGCGACGCACAGCCCCCGATCACCGAGCCCCAGGCATCGACCGTGTCCAGTCCCCCGAAAATCTCGTCGGGACGGTCACAGCACAGGTCCACCAACTCCGGGTCGAACTCTGTTTCCCGGCGGCTGCGCAGCATCTCCAGCGCGGCCTCGACGCCGCCGGCACGGTGGTGCACCTCGGCGTCGTCGGCGATGTGCACGACGCGCATCACCGGTGCGATCTGGGCGCCCCGGACACGTCCCGGCACGCCCTTGCCATCCCAGCGCTCGAAGGCGTCCAGCAGGGCGACGCGGACTTCGGGCGGCAGATCCAGCCGGTCGGCAATGTCACTGGCGGTCTGACAGTGGCTGACAAACAGTTTCGGCATCTCCGCGACGCCCTGCGCCAGGAAGCGGCCCACCATGGTAATGCGCTGCAGTGCCGGCTGGCCCTGCGCGAGGTGCCCGAGGAGGAAGCGCGCCATGCCGGGGCCGACCTTGTCGACCTGGTAGCTGTCGGCGCGCATCTGGAGGTCGTCGCCGAACCAATGGGCCAGCTCATGAGAGTCGGCGACACAGCCCATCCAGGCCAGCAGCGACACGTAGAAGGCGGCGGCCTGATGCTCAGGCGTCATCCCGGCCGCGGCGGCCAGGCGGGTCGCGATGACCGTCTGCCGCAGCACGTGTTCTTGCGGCTGCCCAAGTCCCAGATCGGTAGCCAAGGACAGCGAGGCGATCAACTCGGCCAGGCGCACCTCGGGCGTCCGGGTAGCGGCCATCGGCTCAGCGTAGGTGCCAGGCCCCGTCAGGGTCCGCAGTATTGCGCCAGTTCTCTGGCGATGGTGGCCTTCCGGAGCAGAAACCTGCCTTCGTCCAGCTTCTTTCGGCGCAGCCAGCCGGTGACCTCGGCATTGCACTTGCTCGCATTGCAGGACCGGCACGCGGGTACCACATTGTCGAGCGTGTACCGCCCGCCCCGGGAGATGGGCTGCACGCAGTCCTTCTGCAGATCGGCGTCGTCCGCGCCGCAGTAGGCGCAGCCACCCCAAATCTGTTGCAGGACAGCCCACTGCTGCGTCGTCAGGTCGTGGTCGACCTTCGCCATCCGTCGCTTGCGACGTCTGGCGTAGACGGCGGCGCGGCTACGGGTTGGCACCGCCTGAGCCTACGGCGGCAAACACGCTCAGCCCTGCAGGCGGGCCCGCAAGCGCTCGGCGGTGTCGCGCACGGTGACGAGCTGCTCGGCGACCCTGGCCGGCGAGGTGCCGCCGCGGGCATCACGCGACTCGACCGAACCGGCGATGGTCAGCACGTCGCGCACCTCGGCGGTGAGTCCGGGGTGGATGCCCGCGAGTTCGTCGGCGGCGAGTTCTTCCAACCCGACGCCCCTGGCCTCGGCGGCCTTGACCGCTGCGCCGGCCGCTTCGTGGGCTACCCGGAACGGAATGCCCTGACGCACCATCCATTCCGCGATGTCGGTGGCCAGCGTGAAACCCAACGGGGCCAGCGCGGCCATCCGGTCCGTGTCGAAGGTCAGGGTGCCGACCAGCCCGGCCATCGCGGGCAGCAGGAGCTCGAGCTGCGCGACGGAGTCGAAGACCGGCTCCTTGTCCTCCTGGAGGTCCCGGTTGTAGGCCAGCGGCTGCGCCTTGAGGGTGGCCAGCAGGCCGGCAAGGTTGCCGATGAGGCGGCCGGACTTGCCACGGGCCAGTTCGGCGATGTCGGGGTTTTTCTTCTGCGGCATGATCGAGCTGCCGGTCGACCAGGAGTCGTGCAGCTTGACGTAGCCGAATTCCGTTGTGCTCCAGAGGATGATGTCCTCGGACAGCCGGGACAGGTCCACGGCGATCATGGCGAACACGAAAGCAGCCTCGGCGGCGAAGTCACGCGAAGACGTGGCGTCGATCGAATTGTCCGCCGCCGCATTGAATCCCAGATCCGCCGCGATGGCATCGGGGCTCAGACCCAGCGAGCTACCGGCGAGCGCACCGGATCCATACGGCGACACCGCCGCCCGCTTGTCCAGATCGAGCAGTCGGTCGGCGTCGCGCAGCAGCGGGTGCGCGTGCGCGAGAAGGTGGTGGGCCAACAGCACCGGCTGCGCCGACTGCAGGTGCGTCTTGCCCGGCATGATCGCCGTCGGGTGCGCGGCGGCCTGTTCGGCCAGCGCTGCGGCGACGTCGAGCACGCCGTTGCCGACGGTCTTGATGGCGTCACGCAGCCACATCCGGAACAGCGTGGCCACCTGGTCGTTGCGGGACCGGCCGGCACGCAGCCGGCCGCCCAGGTCGTCGCCGACGCGGTCGATCAGCCCGCGCTCCAGCGCGCCGTGCACGTCCTCGTCCGTCGGCAGCGGTCCGAAGGAGCCGTCAGCGACATCGTTGCCCAGGCTGTCCAAGCCGGCCAAGAGTCCGTCGCGCTGCTCGTCGGTGAGCAGGCCGGCGTGGTGCAGCACGCGGGCGTGCGCCTTGGACGCCGTGACGTCATACGGCGCCAGCGCCCAATCGAAGTGCGTCGACTTGCTCAGTGCGGCAAGCGCTTCGGACGGGCCGGAGGCGAACCGACCGCCCCACAGCGAACCTTCGTTGGTCCCACCGGTGCTCATTAACGTGCCCCTCGTCGAGTGCGAGCGGCCGCTTTTGTACAGCTGAACACGGTGTGTCGGTGCACAAACACGGCCGCTCGCGGGAAGTGGTTGTTACAGGCCCAGGTCGCGCTTGGCGGAGATCTTGGAGCTCAGGCCGTGCAGCTGGACGAAGCCCTTGGCGGAGCTCTGGTCGAAGCTGTCGCCCTCGTCGTAGGTGGCGAGGTTGAAGTCGTACAGCGACTCGTTCGAGCGACGGCCGTTGACGCTGATGTGGCCGCCGTGCAGCACCAGGCGGATGTCGCCGGAGACGTGCTGCTGGGTGTGCTCGACGAACGCCTCCAGGGAGGCCTTCAGCGGGCTGTACCAGAGACCGTCGTAGGTCAGCTCGCCCCACTTCTGGTCCACGCCACGCTTGTAGCGTCCGAGCTCGCGCTCCAAGGTGACGTGCTCGAGCTCGGTATGCGCGGTGATGAGCACCATGGCGCCCGGGGCCTCGTAGATCTCGCGGGACTTGATGCCCACGAGGCGGTCCTCGACGACGTCCAGCCGGCCGACGCCCTGCGCACCCGCGCGGGAGTTGAGCTCCTGGATGATCTGCAGCACGCTCAGCGGACGGCCGTCGATCGCGACGGGGCGGCCCTTGTCGAAGCTGATGATCAGCTCGTCGGGGGTGTTGAAGTGGACCGTCGGATCCTCGGTGTAGTCGTAGACGTCCTTGGTCGGGGCGTTCCACAGGTCCTCGAGGAAGCCGGTCTCGACGGCGCGGCCCCACACGTTCTGGTCGATGGAGAACGGCGACTTCTTGGTGACGTTGATCGGGATGTCGTTCTCCTGCGCGAAGGCGATGGCCTTCTCGCGGGTCCAGGCGTAGTCGCGGACCGGGGCGATGACCTCCAGCTCGGGGGCCAGGGTGTTGAAGCCGACCTCGAAGCGGACCTGGTCGTTGCCCTTGCCGGTGCAGCCGTGCGCGACGACGGTGCCCCCATGGTCCCGAGCGGCTGCGACCAAATGCTTGACGATCAGCGGCCGCGAGATGGCCGAGACCAGCGGGTACCGGTCCATGTACAGCGCGTTGGCCTTGATGGTGGGCAGGCAGTACTCGTCGGCGAACTCGTCGCGCGCGTCGACCACGACGGCCTCGACGGCGCCGCAATCGATGGCACGCTGACGCACCACCTCCATGTCCTCGCCGCCCTGGCCCAGGTCGATGGCCACGGCGACGACCTCTTTGCCGGTCTCCTTGCCGATCCAGCTGATCGCGACCGAAGTGTCCAGACCGCCGGAATACGCCAGGATGACGCGCTCGGACATGTGTCAATCTCCTTGTTCTAGTACTGCTACAGGTTCTCGAAGGTGGCGGCGAGTTCGGCGCCGCTCATCGGTTCGCGGGCGACAACCAAAAGGGTGTCATCACCGGCGATCGTGCCCACAACATAAGGCAGAGCCGCCCGATCTATTGCACTGGCCAGGTACTGTGCCGCCCCAGGTGGCGTACGTAACACCGCCAGGTTGGCGCTGGCGTCGGTGGACACCAGCAGCTCGCCGAGCAGGCGGGACAGCCGCTCGGTGCCGCCAGACACGCCTTTGACGGGGCTGCCGTCCTCGGGCACGACGTACACGCCGGTGCCGCCGTCGGCGCCGCGCAGCTTGACCGCACCCAGTTCCTCCAGGTCACGGGACAGCGTGGCCTGGGTGACGTCGATGCCCTCCGCGGCGAGCAGGGCCGCGAGTTCGGTCTGGCTACGCACCGGGTTCGACGACAGCAGCGCCACGATGCGCGACTGTCGTCCGGCCCGGGTCGATGCCGTCATGTTTTCTGCTCTTCGCGCAAGCGGCTCATCGCCGCGCGTTTCGTTCCAGCAGCCACACCAGCATGGCTTTCTGGGCATGCAGGCGATTCTCGGCCTCGTCGAACACCGCGCTCTGCGGGCCGTCGATCACCTCGTCGGTGATCTCGTCCCCGCGGTGCGCCGGCAGGCAGTGCAGCACGACGGCATCGTCTGCCGCCCGGCGCAGCAGCGCGGTGTTGACCTGGAACGGACGGAACGGCCGCACGCGGTCCAGGCCGTCGTTCTCCTGGCCCATCGAGGTCCAGGTGTCGGTGACGAGGACGTCGGCGCCGTCGGCCGCGGCCTGTGGGTCGGTGGTGACGGTGACGGTCGCGCCGGTCTCGGCCGCGCGCTTCTTGGCGGCCTCGACGAACTGCGGGTCGGGCTCGAACCCCTTCGGCGCGGCGATGGTTACGTTGATGCCTGCCGTCACACCGCCGACCATCAGCGAGTGCGCCATGTTGTTGGCGCCGTCGCCGAGGTAGGACATGTTGAGCCCGGCGAGCTTGCCCTTGCGCTCGGCGATGGTCTGCAGATCGGCCAGCACCTGGCAGGGGTGGAACTCGTCGGACAGGGCGTTGACGATCGGGACGGTCGCGCCCGAGGCCATGGCCGTCAGGCGCTCCTGCGCGAAAGTGCGCCAGACGATGCCGTCGACGTAGCGCGACAGCACGGCACCGGTGTCCTCGAGGGTCTCCTCGCGGCCCAGCTGCGTGCTGCGACCGTCGACGACGACGGCATGCCCACCGAGTTGGGCGATGCCCATCTCGAACGAGAAGCGGGTACGGGTCGAGTTCTTCTCGAAGATGACGGCGATGCCCCGCGGTCCCTCGAGCGGCCGACGGCTGAACGGCGCCTTCTTGAGTTCGGCGGCCAGCGCCAGGACCTCGGCCTGCTCCTCGGGGGTCAGGTCGTCGTCACGGAGGAAATGGCGGATCACTGGGACTCCCCTGCTGCGGTGTCGAGAACGGTGGGTAGAGCGGTCAGGAACGCGTCGATCTGGGCATCGGTGATGACCAGCGGCGGCGCGAGCCGCACGACGTCGGCGGCCGCGGCGTTGACGAGGAAGCCCGCGTCGCGTGCGGCGTTTTCGACGGCCTTGGCGTGCGGTTTGGTCAGGACGACGCCGAGCAGCAGGCCACGGCCGCGGACGTGATCGACCAGCGGGTGACCCAACTCCTCGATGCCGTGCGCCAGCGTCTTGCCCGCGGCGTCGGCGCGATGAACCAGATCGTCGTCGGCCAGGGTCTTGACGACCGCCAGGCCCGCGGCCGTGCACACCGGGTTACCGCCGAAGGTGCTGCCGTGCATGCCCGGCTGCAGCAGGTCAGCGGCGGCGCCGATGGCGATGCAGGCGCCGATGGGCAGGCCGCCGCCGAGGCCCTTGGCCAGCGTGATGACGTCGGGCGTGATGCCGTCGTGCTGGTGCGCGTAGAAGGCGCCGGTCCGGCCGATGCCGGTCTGGACCTCGTCGAGCACCAGCAGCGCACCATGTTTCGTGGTGAGCTCGCGGGCTTTGGCCAGGTAACCGGCCGGCGGGGTGACGACGCCGCCCTCGCCCATGATCGGCTCGAGGAACACCGCGGCGGTCTCGTCGGTGACGGCGGCTTCGAGCGCGTCGGCGTCGCCGTAAGGCACGTGCGTGACGTCGCCGGGCAGCGGCAGGAACGGCTCCTGCTTGCCGGGCTGGCCGGTCAGCGCCAGTGATCCCATGGTGCGGCCATGGAAGGCGCCTTGGGCCGCAACGATTTTGGTGCGTCCGGTGAGCCTCGTGATTTTGAACGCGGCTTCGTTGGCCTCGGCGCCCGAGTTGCAGAAGAACACCCGGGCCGGGGCACCGACCTGAGCCACCAGAGCTTCGGCCAGCGCGATACCCGGTTCGGTGGCGTACAGATTCGAGGTGTGGCCCAACGTGTTCAGCTGGGTGGTGACGGCCTCGATCACCGCCGGGTGCCGGTGGCCCAGCACGTTGACCGCGATGCCGGCCAGGAAGTCGACGTAGCTCTTGCCGTCGGCGTCGGTGACGACGGCACCGTCGCCGCTGACCAGCGCGACGGGCGGCGTGCCGTAGTTGTTGGTCATCACTGCCTGCCAACGGGCTTGCATTGCTTCGGTTTCCTTCATGCGGGTGACACAACCTTGGTTCCGGTGCCCTCGTCGGTGAACAGCTCGACGAGGACACAGTGTTCGACCCGGCCGTCGATGACGTGCGCGCTCGGGACACCGTTCTCCACGGCCCGCAGGCACGCCTCGATCTTGGGCACCATGCCGGATTCGAGCCTCGGCAACAGCTGCGCCAGTGCGGCCGTGTCGATTTCGGTGACCAGCGAGTTACGGTCCGGCCAGTCGGTGTACAGGCCTTCGACGTCGGTGAGCATCAGCAGCTTCTCGGCGCCGAGAGCCTCGGCCACTGCGGCCGCGGCGGTGTCGGCGTTGATGTTGTGCACCACGCCGTCGGCGTCGGGAGCGATGGTGGACACCACCGGAATCCGGCCCGCGTCGATGAGGTCCAGGATGGCCTCGGCGTTGACGTGCTCGACGTCGCCGACCAGTCCGATGTCGGTGAGCACGCCGTCGACCGTCACGCTGCGCCGCACGGCGGTGAACAGCTGCGCATCCTCACCGGTGATGCCGACGGCGTACGGGCCGTGGGCGTTGATCAGCCCGACCAGTTCGCGACCGACCTGACCGAACAACACCATGCGCGCGACGTCGAGGACCTCGGGGGTGGTGACCCGGAAGCCGCCCTTGAAATCACCTTGGATACCGAGGCGTTTGAGCATCGCGCTGATCTGCGGACCGCCGCCGTGCACGACGACGGGCTGGATACCGCAGTTGCGCAGGAACGCCATGTCGGCGGCGAAGGCCGCCTTGAGGGTGTCGTCGGTCATGGCGTTGCCGCCGTACTTGACCACGACGATCTTGCCGTGCAGCTGCTTGAGCCACGGCAACGCCTCGGCGAGGACCGCGGCCTTGGTGGTGGTGGAGAGCTCGTTGGTGCTCATGAGCTGTACGCCGAGTTCTCTTCGACGTAGGCATGCGACAGGTCGGTGGTCCGGATCGTCGCCTCGTGCTCGCCGAGCTGCAGGTCGACGACGACCTCGATGTCGGCGCCCGACAGGTCGACGTCGCGGGCACCGGGCGCACCCGCGCCGTCGATGCACACCGCAGAACCGTTGAAGGACACGCTGATCCGGTCGGCCACGAGTTCGATCGGCGCGATGCCGATCGCGGCCAGCACCCGGCCCCAGTTGGGGTCGGACCCGAACAGCGCCGTCTTCACGAGGCTGTCGCGCGCCAGGGCCCGGGCACCCACGAGGGCGTCGTCCTCACTGGCCGCGCCCTTGACGGTGATCGCGATGCGCTTGGTGACACCTTCGGCGTCGGACTGCAGCTGGGCGCACAGGTCGTCACAGACGGTGAAGATGGCCTCGTCCAATTCGCTTTGGCTGGGCCGGATTTCGCTGGCGCCCGATGACAGCAGCAGCACCGTGTCATTGGTGGAGCAGCTGCCGTCGATGTCGAGCCGGTCGAAGGTCTTCCCGGCGGCGTTCTTGAGCGCGAGTTGGAGGGCCTCGGCGTCGGCGACGGCGTCGGTGGTGATGACCACCAACATGGTCGCCAGCGACGGCGCCATCATGCCGGCGCCCTTGGCCATGGCACCGACAGTCCACTTGCCCGGGTGGTGCAGCGCAACCTGTTTCGGCACCGTGTCGGTGGTCATGATGGCCCGCGCGGCCTCCTCACCGCCCGACAGGCCACCGGCCATCTCGTGCACGATCTCCGTGACGCCGGCGAGCACCTTGTCCATCGGGAGCCGGTCCCCGATCAGCCCCGTCGAGCACACCGCCACCTCGATGGCCCCGGTTTCGGTGCCCCAGTCACTCAAGGCGGCGGCGACGGCCTCGGCGGTCTGGTGGGTGTCCTGGAAACCGCCCGGACCGGTACAGGCATTGGCGCCACCGGAGTTCAGGATCACGGTCCGCAACCGGCCGCTCTTGAGTACCTGCTCGCTCCACTGCACCGGAGCGGCACGCACCTTGTTGCGGGTGAAGACCCCGGCGGCCGACAGGTCGGGCCCCTCGTTGAACACCAGCGCCAGGTCCGGCTTCCCGGAAGCCTTTATACCGGCGGCGATTCCGGCGGCCCGGAAGCCTTCCGGCGCGGTGACGCCCTGGTTGCGATGCAGGGACGGGGTGTCGGTCACGGTGCTACTCCCACGGTGGATAGTCCTTCGGTTTCCGGCCAGCCGAGCGCGATGTTCATGGACTGTACTGCCGCGCCGCCGGTGCCCTTGGTCAGGTTGTCGATGGCGCACAGCGCGACAAGGGTCTTCGCGTCCTCGTCGACCGCGACGGCGATCTGCGCGGCGTTGCTGCCGACGACCGAACCGGTCTTGGGCAGCTGCCCTTCCGGCAGCAGATAGATGAACGGCTCACTGGCGTAGGCCTTTTCGTATGCGGCCCGGATTTCCTCGACGGACGCCGTGGTGCGCGCCGTGCAGGTCGCGAGGATGCCGCGCGACGTCGGGATCAGCACGGGGGTGAACGACACCGTCACGTCCTTGTCGGTGACGGCCCGCAGCCCCTGCGCGATCTCCGGGGTGTGCCGGTGCGCGCCACCGACGTTGTAGGCCCGGGCCGAGCCGATGACCTCGGCGGCCGACAGGTCGACCTTGCCCGACTTGCCGGCGCCCGAGGTGCCGCTGACCGCCACGACGGTGACATTGGGCTCGACGAGCCCGGCGGCGACGGCCGGCACCAGGGCCAGCAGCGCCGAGGTCGGGTAACAGCCCGGAACCGCAATGCGTTTGGTGCCGACGAGCTTGTCCCGGCCGCCGGGCAGTTCGGGCAGCCCGTAGGGCCAGCTGCCGGCGTGCTCGGAGCCGTAGAACTTCTCCCACGCGGCGGCATCGGTGAGCCGGAAGTCGGCGCCGCAGTCGACGATCAGAGTGTCGGGGCCGAGTTGCTGCGCCAGGGCGGCCGAATGTCCGTGGGGCAGCCCCAGAAACACGACGTCGTGTCCGGCGAGGACGTCGACCTCGGTGGGTTGCAGCACCTGCTGCGCGATCGGCAGCAGGTGCGGGTGGTGGTCACCGACCGTGGTGCCGGCGTTACCGGCGGCAGTCAGCGCACCGATGGTGAGGCGGCCGTCGGCGTAGGCCGGGTGGCCCAGCAGAAGCCGCAAGATCTCGCCGCCGGCATACCCACTGGCGCCGGCCACCGCCACAGAAGTCATGCAACCGATTCTGCATGGTTATGCATCAACTTGCAAACCAATTAACTCGAGGTATCGCGGGTCGACTGCACGGGTTACAAATTGCGGCCGCTCAACGCCGCCGAGCGGCCGCAAAATGCACACCAATTGCGGCGTGTCGGGGTACAAACACGGCCGCTCGCGGTGATGGCTCCAGTTACCGGCGGTGCTCGGCGGCGAGGCGCTCGGCGGCCAGGGCCACCGCGGCATCGCGCCCGGCACTGGCCTCGTCCTCGGTGAGCGTCCGGTCGGGCGCCCGGAACCGCAGGGCCAGGGTCAGCGACTTGCGACCCTCCCCGATCTGCGGACCGGTGTAGACGTCGAACAACCGCGCGTCCTCGAGCAGGTCGCCGGCACCCTCGCGGACGACGTCGACAACCGCCGCGGCAGCCACATCGTCGGCGACGATCAGGCTGACGTCCTGGAACACCGCCGGATACGGCGACACCGACGGCACAATGGCACGCTCGATGACCGGGATGGCGTCCAGGTTCAGCTCGACGGCGCAGGTGCCCTTCGGCAGGCCCGTGCGCTCGATGACGGCCGGGTGCAGCTGGCCGGCGTAGCCGACCGCGGTGTCACCCACCACCACCTCGGCGCAGCGGCCCGGATGCCACGGCAGTTCCTGAGCCGCACGCAGCGTCAGCTCGACGCCGCAGGCCCGGGCGATGATCTGCACGGTCTCCAGTGCGTCCGTGGCCTCGACGGGCCGACCCGGACCCCACGGGCCGGCCGGCTCGCGCAGGCCGGTGAGCACCGCGGCGACATGCAACGGCTGGTACGGCAGCGCCTGGTCGATCTCGGCCAGCTCGGCGTCGGTCGGACGCCGGTCGACCGGGATGGCCGCCACGGCCTTCGTGTGCGGCGTCGCCTGCACCACCTGCTCGATACCGAACAGCGCGACGTCGGCCGCACCACGAGACACGTTGCGCACCAACGCCTCCAGCAGGCCCGGCAGCAGCGTGGTGGCCAGCGCGGGCCGGTCGGCCTCGAGCGGGTTGAGCACCGAGATGGTGGCGCGGCGCGGGTCGTCGGCCGGCAGGTCCCACGCGTCCAGCACGCCCGCAGGCAGGAACGGCGTCGGCAGCACCTCGACGAAGCCATTGAGGGCCAACGACTTCCCGATGGCGCGACGGCGCTGCTGCGCCGCCGTCAGGCCGCGGCCGGCAGGTGCCTGCGGCAGCACCGACGGGATGGCATCGAGCCCTTCGAGCCGCAGCACTTCCTCGACCAGATCGGCGGGCTGCTTCATATCGGGCCGCCAGCTCGGCGGCACCACCGTGGCGGTCGCACCGGACACCGTGACATCCGCGCCGATCTGCGTGAGGCGGCGGGCCGTGGTGCCGTCCGGGTAACTGACGCCGGCGATCCGGTCGGGCAGGTCGACGGCGATGGTCACCGGCGGCTGCGACCAGTCCGCGGTGCGCTCGGCACGCCAGTCGGTCAGAGTGGGTTCGACTGCGCCACCGGCGATTTCGGCCAGCAGCGCGGCACAGCGGTCCAGCGCGGCGCGAGAGATCGCGGGGTCGACAGACCGTTCGTACCGGCGGCTGGCCTCGCTGACCAGGTGCAGGCGCCGCTGGGTGCGCGACACCGCGGCGGGGTCCCAGACCGCGGCTTCCAGCAGCACATCGGTGGTGGTGTCGCGGACTTCGGTGGTACCGGCGCCCATCACGCCACCGATGGCCGCGGTGGCCACGTCGTCGACGATCAGCACGTCCCCCGGATCCAGTTTGCGTTCCACATCATCGAGGGTGACGACGGTCTCCCCCGGGTTGGCGAAGCGCACGTCGAAGCCGCCGGTGATCAGCTTGCGATCGTGGGCGTGCATCGGGTGGCCGAGCTCGAGCATCACGTAGTTGGTGACGTCGACGGCCGGCGAGATGGCGCGGATGCCGGACAGCAGCAGGCGCCGCTGCAACCACCACGGCGACACCGCCGTCGGGTCGATGCCCACGACCGGCCGCAGCCCGAAACGCTGCACACCGGTGCCCGGCTGGACCGTCAGCGGCCAGGCCTCGCCCTCGGCGGGCAGGGCCGGCACGTCGGCGGGGTCGACGAAATCCAGGTCGAAGGCGCACGCGATCTCGCGCGCCATACCGCGGATGGAGAGGCAGTAGCCGCGGTCCGGGGTGATGGCCAGGTCGAACACCACGTCATCCAGGCCCAGCACGTCGGCGCCCGACGCACCGGGCTCGGCGGTACCCGGCGGCAGCACGATGATGCCGGAATGGTCGGAGCCGAAGTTCAATTCGGCCGCCGAGCAGATCATGCCGTCGGACACCCGGCCGTAGGTCTTGCGGGTCGCGATCTTGAACTCACCGGGCAGCACGGTGCCGGGCAGGGCCGCGACAACGAGGTCGCCGACGGCGAAGTTCCGTGCCCCGCAGACGATGTCGCGCGGCAGCCCGTCGACGTTGTGTTCGCCGACGTCGACCTTGCAGGCCCGGATGGGCTTCTTGAACTCGGTCAGTTCCTCGATCTCGACGACGCGGCCGACAGTCAGCGGGCCGGTGACCGGCCCGGCGGCGATGACGTCCTCGACCTCGTGACCGATCCGGATGAAGGCTGCTTCCAGCTCTTCCGGCGACACGTCCCAACCGGGAGCACCGGCCTGCACGACTTCCCGCAGCCAGCTGTAGGGAATACGCATCAGGCACCCACCCCGAACGGCAGGGAGAAGCGCACGTCGCCCTCCACCATGTCGCGCATGTCGGGAATTCCGTTGCGGAACTGCAGGGTTCGCTCCAATCCCATGCCGAAGGCAAATCCGGAGTATTCGTCGGGGTCGATGCCGCAGGCCCGCAACACGTTCGGGTTGACCATGCCGCAGCCGCCCCACTCCACCCAGCCGGGGCCGCCCTTCTTGTCGGGGAACCAGACGTCGACCTCGGCCGACGGCTCGGTGAACGGGAAGAAGTGCGGCCGGAACCGGGTGCGGCCCTCGGGGCCGAACTGGGCGCGCGCCAGCGCATCCAGGGTGCCCCGCAGGTTGGCCATGGTCAGGCCCTTGTCGACAGCAAGTCCCTCGACCTGGTGGAACACCGGGGTGTGGGTGGCGTCGAGTTCGTCGGTGCGGAAGGTGCGGCCGATCGACACGATGTAGACGGGCAGTTCGCGCTCCAGCAGGGCGCGGATCTGCACCGGCGACGTGTGCGTGCGCAACACCTGGCGGGAACCGTCGGGGGCGACGTGGAACGTGTCCTGCTCGCTGCGCGCGGGATGGTCCGGTGGGAAGTTCAGTGCGTCGAAGTTGAACTGTTCGGTCTCGACTTCGGGACCCTCGGCCAGTTCCCAGCCCATCGCCACGAAGGTGTCCGCGACGTTCTCGGCCAGGATCGTGATCGGATGCCGGGCACCGATGGGCTGCCGTGTCGTCGGCAACGTCACGTCGATGCGCTCGGCCACCAGCGCGGCAGCATCACGCTCGGCACGCAGGACCACGATGCGGTCGTCATACGCCTGCTGCGCGGCGCTGCGGGCGACGTTGACGCGCTTGCCGGCGTCGGCCCGGTCTTCCTTGGCCAGGGTGCCCAGTGCCTGACGGGCCAGCGCGATGGGCGCCTTGTCCCCCAGGTGCTCCGTCTTGGCGCGAGCCAGCGCGTCGAGGTCAGCGGCCTGGTCGAAGGCGAGACGGGCGGCCTCGACCGCCGCGGTCAGTGCTGCTTCCGATAGTTCTTCACCCTGCTCAGCCACCCGGAGATCATAGCGACGAGCGCCGCGCCCACCGCACTCGCAGGGACCCGGCAGACCCTAGGCTTCGACGAGCTCCCCGTCATCGGGTTCGGTTCCGGCGTCCTTGCGCTGTCTGATCCAGTACATCGACAGGTCCTCGGGCACGCCCGAGGTCTTGGCCGCGAACAGCTGCTTGCGCACCTTCTTGGGCGTCACACCGAGGGCGTCGAGGTACTGCTGGTCGATCCGGTCAAGGGTCGCCTGAGAGATGATCAGCCCGCCCTTGGTGGCCCGCTCCATCACCCGCGCCGCGATGTTGACATCGACGCCGAGCAGGTCCGACCCGATGCGCTGCGGGTGTCCGGTGTGGATGCCGGCGCGCATCTTGGGGTGATACCCGTCGATCTCGACTTCTTTGAGCGCATCCAGTGCCCGGATGACCGAGCGCAGCGCGGTGACCGGATTGCTGAACACAGCCATGGACCCGTCGCCCATGCGTTTGACGATGTGACCGCCCGATTCCAGCAACGGTGGCTCGAAGACCTGGGCCACGCGGCGGAGCAGCCGCAGCGTGGTCTCGTCTCCGACGCTCAGCGACCACTTGGAAAAGCCGACGAGATCGGTGAAGACGACGGTCACCTCGGGGTTCGCGGGCCGGCCCGAGACCCGCTCGGTCAGGGCCTGCCACACCTGCAGGCCGGCGAGACTGACCTCGTGGGACGCCCCGCCGCGTGGCAACAGCCGATCGGCGGCACGGGCCGCGGCGCTGGGCCCACCGACGCCGGCGACCGACAACGGGTCACCGAAGTCCGGGTCCCCCGGCAGTGCACGGCGCGCCCGTCGGATGAATCCGATGACAGCCGGACTGTGATTGGTGTTCTGCAACCACCCCAACGGTCCACTTGATCCTGGCGCAGCGTGTGAGGCTGGGCCGATCTCTCCGACACCGTCGGATCGTTCTTCGAACGATTCGACTTCCACGACGCCACCCTAGGTGGCCGTCCGCGGCACCGGCAACGATCGCCGCCGGAGCGTCGGGGTTGGTGCGCCTCACACCGTCCAGGCCAGGCAGAAAGTGGCTGGTCACCGAGTTGTGGCGGGCTGATAGCTGCTCCGTAACAGTCGCTGCGACACCGGCGGCAAATCGTGGACAACATGCGTTGTCACGATTATCGTGGCGACACAGAACCCTCGGTATCAACGTTGAGCGAGGCACCATGAGCCCACGAACGACACCCGCCGCCGAACCGCTCGGTCCCGATTCGCTGACCTGGAAGTACTTCGGCGACCTGCGCACCGGCATCCTCGGCGTGTGGATCGGCGCGATCCAGAACATGTATCCCGAACTGGGTGCCGGTGTGGAGGACCACTCGATCCTGCTGCGGGAGCCCTTGCAGCGGGTCGCGCGGTCGGTGTACCCGATCATGGGAGTGGTCTACGACGGCGACCGCGCCGCCGACACCGGCGCCCAGATCCGCGGCTATCACGAGACGATCAAGGGCGTCGACCACGACGGCCGCCGCTACCACGCGCTGAATCCCGAGACGTTCTACTGGGCGCACGCGACGTTCTTCATGCTGATCCTCAAGACCGCCGAGTACTTCTGCGGCGGGTTGACCGAGGCCGAGAAGCGCCAGTTGTTCGACGAGCACGTGCAGTGGTACCGGATGTACGGCATGAGCATGCGGCCGGTCCCGCAGACCTGGGAGGACTTCCAAACCTATTGGGAACACAAGTGTTCCGAAGAACTGGAGATCAACCGGGCCACGCTCGACATCTTCACCATCCGCATCCCCAAGCCGTGGTTCGTGCTGATGCCCACGCCGGTGTGGGACCAGATGTTCAAGCCGTTCGTCGGGGCGCAGCGCTGGGTCGCGGCCGGGGTGTTCGACCCCGCCGTCCGGGAGCGGGCCGGCATGCGCTGGACCCCCGGCGACGAGGTGGTGCTGCGCCTGCTGGGTAAGGCCGTCGAACTGGCCTTCCTCGCTATTCCCGACGAAATCCGTTTGCACCCAAGGGCATTGGCAGCCTACCGCCGCGCTGCCGGGCTGGTGCCGGCCGACGCCCCGCTGGTCGAGGCGCCGGGATTCATGGCCCCGCCGAAAGACCGATGGGGCCTGCCGATGCATTATGTGCCACGTCACAGATCGTTGATGGAACGCGCCGGGTCACTGGTGCACACCACGTTCTCGTTGGCCGGTTTGCGTCCCGCGCGGAACCGCTCAATGACCGGAAAGGCTGCCTGAATACATGCTTGATTGGTCCGACGTCGATATTGCCGTGCGCGACGCCGTTCGCGAGTTCGTGGACAAGGAAATCCGCCCGCACCTCGACGAACTCGAGGGCGGCGACATGGAGCCCTACCCGATCATCCGAAAGCTGTTCGCCACCTTCGGAATCGACGTGATGGCGCGGGAAGCGCTGGAGCGGCGGCTGTCTCGGCTGCGTTCCGGCGAAGCCGCGGACGGCAAGCCCCGGGCATCCGGTGGGATGTTCGGCGGCGGACCGGACCAGGCCGGCATGGGCATGGTGCTGATCAGCGAATTGTGCCGCGTCAGTTCGGGTCTGGTGACGGGCGTGGGCGTCAGCCTGGGCCTGACGGTGCCGACCATCCAGAGCCGCGGCACCCTGGCCCAGCAGGAGCGCTGGCTGCCCGGCCTGGTGACGTACGAGAAGATCGGCGCGTGGGCCATCACCGAACCCGACTCGGGCTCGGACGCGTTCGGCGGCATGAAGTCCTACGTCGTGCGTGACGGTGATGACTACATCCTCAACGGCCAGAAGACCTTCATCACCAACGGGCCCGACGCCGACGTCGTCGTCGTATACGCCAAGCTGGACGAGGGCGACGGGGCCGACAAGCGCGACCGCAAGGTGCTCACGTTCGTGCTCGACCGCGGCATGGAGGGCTTCGTCCAGTCGAAGCCGTTCCGCAAGATGGGCATTCACTCGTCGCGCACCGGCGAGCTGTTCTTCAACAACGTCCGACTGGGCCGGGACCGGCTGCTCGGCGAGACCGAGGAGAACAAGGCCGGCGACGGCCGCGACAGCGCCCGGTCGAGCTTCTCGGCCGAACGCATCGGCGTCGTGTCGATGTCGCTGGGCATCATCGAGGAATGCCTGCGGCTGTGTATCGACTACGCCAAGACCCGCACGTTGTGGGGCAAGGAGATCGGGCAGTTCCAGCTGATCCAGCTCAAGCTGGCCAGCATGGAGGTGGCGCGGATGAACGTGCGCAACATGCTGTTCCGCGTCATCGAGTCCGGCCAGGCCGGACGCCAGATTCCGCTGGCCGAGGCGTCTGCCATGAAGTGGTACTGCTCGCAGGCCGCCACCGATGTCGCGATGGACGCCATCCAGTTGTTCGGTGGCAACGGCTACATGACCGAGTACCGCGTCGAGCAGCTGGCCCGCGACGCCAAGTCGCTGATGATCTACGCCGGCAGCAACGAGGTCCAGATCACGCACGTCGCCAAGGGGCTGCTGGCCTGAAGCCGGATCAGGTGTGCGCCCGGGAGCTCTCGTACAGGCAGATCGACGCTGCGGCTGCCACGTTGAGGCTCTCGGCGCTCCCCCGCATCGGGATGTGCACCCGCTGCGATGCCAGCGACATGACCTCGTCGGGCAGGCCGTGCGCCTCGGGCCCGAACAGCCACGCGGTACGCGCCGACAGATCGGCGGCGCGGATGTCGACGGAGGCGTCCAACGCAGTCGCGAGCACCTCGATGCCGCTGTCGCGGATTGCCGAAACCACCGCGGCCGCATCGGGATCCACCACCACCGGCAACGAGAAGATGCTGCCCGCCGAGGACCGCAGGCATTTGCCGTTGTAGGGATCCACGCTGTGGCCGGCGAACACGACGGCGTCGGCGCCCATGGCGTCGGCGATGCGGATCAGGGTGCCGGCGTTGCCGGGCTCCGACATGCCGACCGGCACTGCCAGGAGCCGTGGCTCTGCGGCCAGCACGTCCTCGAGCGACACCGAGGGCAGCGTGCACACCGCGATGAGTCCGACGGGAGTCACGGTCTCCGACAACGTCTTTGCGGCCTTCTCGGTGATCACCGAGACCGGGGCGCCGCCGAGCAGTGCGCCGAAACGGTCCAGCGCGGCTTCGGTCGCAAAGACCTCAGAAACAAGACCGCGCCGGAGCGCCGCCTCGACGAGGTTGGGTCCCTCGGCAAGGAAGCGCCCGGCGCGTTTGCGCCCGACGTGGCGCTGCAGCTTGGCCGCAGCGACCACCCGGGCAGATCGCTCGGTGAGCGCTGAGTCTGTAGTCAGACTCAGGCAGCTTCGTCAGACGGAGCGTTGACGTCGGCGGGCAGAGCGGCCTTGGCCACCTCGACCAGCGCGGTGAACGCGGCGGGATCGCTGATCGCGATCTCCGACAGGTTCTTGCGGTCGACCTCGACGCCGGCCAGCTTCAGGCCCTGGATCAGGCGGTTGTAGGTGACGCCGTTCTCGCGAGCGGCGGCGTTGATACGCGTGATCCACAGCTTCCGGAAGTCACCCTTGCGGGCGCGACGGTCGCGGTAGGCGTAGGTCAACGAATGGAGCTGCTGCTCCTTGGCCTTGCGGTAGAGCCGCGAGCGCTGCCCGCGGTAGCCCTTCGAGGCCTTCAGTACTGTGCGCCGCTTCTTCTGAGCGTTCAGTGCGCGCTTCACGCGTGCCATGAGAGTGTTCCTATCGTTCGTTCGGGTAGCGGGCGGTACTAGCCGGCCAGCATCTTGGCGACACGCGCGGTGTCGTTGGCAGCAACCACGGCGCGGCCGTCGAGACGACGGGTGCGCTTGGTGGCCTTGTGCTCCATCAAGTGGCGACGGTTGGCCTTCTGGCGCACGATCTTGCCGGTTCCGGTCTTGCGGAACCGCTTCGATGCGCCACTGTGGGTCTTGGCCTTGGGCATGTGTCCTCAGTTTCTTTCCATGCGGTCGCCCGCGGCGGCTGGAGGCCGCTGCGAGCAATCGCGACTGCTGTTTACGCGGTTGCGTCAGATTCAGGTGCCGCGGGGGCCGGCCGTCCAGCCGGCGCGTCGGCGTCGTGCGCCGCCTTGGCGCGAGTCTTCGCGCCGCGGTGCGGAGCCAGCACCATCGTCATGTTGCGTCCGTCCTGCTTGGCGGACGTCTCGATGAAGCCGTATTCGGCGACGTCGGCGCCCAGCCGCTGCAGGAGTCGGTAGCCCAGTTCGGGCCGCGACTGCTCACGTCCGCGGAACATGATGGTCACCTTGACCTTCGACCCTGCTTCGAGGAAGCGGACGACGTGACCCTTCTTGGTCTCGTAGTCGTGGTCGTCGATCTTGGGACGCAGCTTCTGTTCCTTGACGACGGTCTGCTGCTGGTTCTTGCGAGACTCACGTGCTTTCTGAGCCGTCTCGTACTTGAACTTGCCGTAGTCCATGATCTTGCAGACCGGCGGCTTTGCGCCTGGCGCAACTTCGACAAGGTCGAGATCGGCGTCCTGGGCGACGCGGAGGGCATCTTCGATGCGCACGATCCCTACCTGCTCGCCGTTCGGTCCGATCAACCGAACTTCAGGTACTCGAATGCGCTCGTTGACGCGTGTCTCAGTGCTGATGGGGCCTCCCGGGTTGTTCCATTACTTGTTCAGTAGAGGTCACACCCGGCTCAGGCATCTGTTCGCATGAACAGAAAAGCCCTGCATATAGCAGGGCCCAATGCCGACCGATCACGGCTCACGCCGCCTGCGAACATCGCAGAACAGGCACAATGTGCCTGTGACCGGACCGCCAAGCCGTGAGGCCGACGGTGGGAGTGGGACTCCACTTGCTGTCCTGACGTAAGCCAGGACGGTCGCGCATGACACTCTAGCAGTCATGACCGACCCGAACCTAACCAGTGACCCCACCACCGACTCAGTGACTGCAGCCGAGGAAGCCCAGGTACGGGAGCTGGCGGAGATCCCCGCCGTCGAGGTGATCACCCGCGCGGCCGTCATGCTGATGAGCGCGGCCGCCGAGAAGCTCGGGCTGGCCGACGCCGACCCGGACGAGAGCCCGCACCGCGACCTCGACGAGGCCCGTCGCCTCATCACCGCGCTGGCCGGCCTGGTTCAGGCCTCGGCCGAATACCTGGGTCTGCACGCCGGCCCGGTCCGGGACGGCCTCAAGAGCCTGCAGCTGGCCTTCCGCGAGGCGAGCGTCGCGCCGGATGAGCCCGGCCAGGGTCCGGGCGAGAAGTACACGGGCCCGGTCTGGTAGCGCAGGGTCCTGCAGACACTTCTCATTTTCACCGAATATTGTCCGAACTCATGACGTTGACGCCGAGCAGACCGCAGCAGCGCCCGACGACATTGGGGTGGGTTCCGCCGGCGGCCGGCTGGGCCGTCGGTGTCGTAGCGACGCTGTCGCTGTTCGCCAGCCTGTCGCCGTTGATCCGGTGGATCATCCGTATCCCGCGCGAATTCGTCAACAACTACCTGTTCAACTTCCCGGACACCAGCTTCGCGTGGTCGTTCGTGCTGATCCTGCTGGCCGCCGCCCTCGCCGCACGCAAGCGGATCGCCTGGTGGATCCTGCTGCTCTACATGGTCGGCGCAATCGGCTGGAACGTGTACGGACTGCTGTCCGGCGACCGCCCGATGGTCGACCTGACCGTCATGGAGGACCTCGGCGAGGCGCTGGGTCTGGTGTTCCACATCGGCGTCATCGTCGTACTGCTGCTGTCACGGAAGCAGTTTTGGGCCAAGGTTCGTCGCGGAGCACTGCTCAAGGCGGCCCTGACCCTGATCGCCGGCATGGCGGTAGGCATCCTGGCGGCCTGGGGCCTGCTGGAGATGTTCCCCGGCCGGCCGCCACTGGACCCGGACTACCGGCTGGCCTACGCGGTGAACCGCGTCAGTGGTTTCGCCGCCGTCGGCAAGGAAGCGTTCGAGGGCGGCCATCCACACCCGTTCCTCAACGCGCTGTTCGGCCTGTTCGGCGCCGTGGCGTTGATGGTGGCGGCGATCGTGCTGTTCCAGTCGCAGCGTGCCGAGAACGCCCTCACGGGTGAGGACGAGTCCGCGATCCGTGGCCTGCTCGAACTGTGGGGCAAGAACGACTCGCTGGGTTACTTCGCCACCCGCCGCGACAAAGCCGTGGTCTTCGCGCCCAACGGCCGGGCGGCCATCACCTACCGGGTCGAGGTGGGCGTCTGCCTGGCCAGCGGCGACCCCGTCGGTGACCCGCGCGCCTGGTCGGCCGCCATCGACGCCTGGCTTGTCCTGTGCCAGACCTACGGCTGGGCGCCCGGCGTGATGGGTGCCAGTTCGGCGGGCGCCGAGGCGTACCGGCAGGGCGGCCTGAACGCGTTGCAGCTGGGCGACGAGGCGATCCTGCATCCCGATCAGTTCAAACTGTCCGGGCCGGAGATGCGCGCCGTGCGCCAGGCCGTCACCCGCGCCCGCCGAGCCGGGCTGACAGTGCGGCTGCGCCGGCACCGCGACATCAGTGCCGACGAGATGGCCCAGGTGATCACACATGCCGATGCGTGGCGTGACACCGAGACCGAGCGTGGTTTCTCGATGGCGCTCGGGCGGCTCGGCGACGCCGCCGACGGGGACTGCCTACTGGTGGAGGCCGTGCAGGGTGACGGCCGGGTGGTGGCGATGCTCTCGCTGGTGCCGTGGGGCAACAACGGGGTGTCGCTGGACCTCATGCGCCGCTCCCCCGCATCGCCGAACGGCACCATCGAGCTCATGGTCAGCGAGCTGTGCCAGCGCTCGGAAGAGATTGGCGTCACCCGGATTTCGCTGAACTTCGCGATGTTCCGTTCGGCTTTCGAGCAGGGTTCGCAGCTGGGCGCCGGCCCGGTCCTGCGGCTGTGGCGCGCGCTGCTGATCTTCTTCTCCCGTTGGTGGCAGCTGGAGACGCTGTACCGCTCCAACATGAAATACCTGCCCGAGTGGGTGCCGCGCTACGCCTGCTACGAAGACGCCCGGCTGATCCCGCGCGTCGGCGTCGCCTCGGTGATCGCCGAGGGCTTCCTGGTGCTGCCGTTCTCCCGGCGCGACGAGCAGCCCCACACCGGCCATCACACCGCGGCCCCCAAGAACCTGATCGATTCGGGGCGGCTGCACCCCGACGGCAGCGCACCCGATGTGGCCGATCTTGCCGCCGCGGCGTCCGACACCGCCGACACTCGCCGGCTGCCCGACCAGGTGCGGGTGCGGATGGCGAAGCTGCAGGCGTTGCAGGCGGGCGGCGTCGACGCCTACCCCGTTGGGCGGGCACCCAGCCACACGGTCACCGAGGCAGTGGCGTCAGCTGCCGACACCGCGGTCTGTGTCGCCGGACGCGTGCTGCGGCTGCGCGACTACGGCGGTGTGCTGTTCGCCCAGCTGCGCGACTGGTCCGGCGAAGTCCAACTGCTGCTGGACAATTCGCTCCTGACCGGGAGTACCGTGGCCGAATTCACGGCGGCCATCGACCTCGGTGACCTGATCGAGGTCTCCGGCGTCATGGGCACCAGCCGCAACGGCACCGTGTCGGTGCTGGTGCACAGCTGGCGCCTCATCGGCAAGTGCCTGCGCCCGCTGCCCGACAAATGGAAGGGCCTGACCGACCCCGAGGCGCGCGTGCGCACGCGGTACCTGGACCTGGCCATCAACACCGAGTCGCGGGAGTTGATCACCGCGCGCAGCCGGGTGCTGCACGCCATCCGGGAAACCTTGGTGGGCAAGGGTTTCCTGGAGGTCGAGACCCCGATCCTGCAGCAGATCCACGGTGGCGCGAACGCCCGGCCGTTCGAGACCCACATCAACGCCTACGACCTGGATCTGTATTTGCGCATCGCGCCCGAGCTGTACCTGAAGCGACTGTGCGTGGGTGGTGTCGAGCGCGTCTTCGAACTCGGCCGCGCTTTCCGCAACGAGGGCGTGGACTTCAGCCACAACCCCGAGTTCACCCTGCTGGAGGCGTACCAGGCGCACGCCGACTACAACGTCTGGATCGACGGCTGCCGCGAGATCATCCAGAACGCCGCGGCGGCGGCCAACGGCGCGCAGGTGGTCATGCGACCAGGTCCCGACGGCAGCCTTACGCCCGTTGACATCTCGGGCGTCTGGCCCGTCAAGACGGTGCACGACGCGGTGTCCGAGGCGCTGGGCGAGCACGTGACCCCGGAAACCGATGTGGCGACGCTGCGCAAGCTGTGCGACGGCGCGACGATCCCGTACCGGACCCACTGGGACGCCGGGGCCATCGTGCTGGAGCTGTACGAGCACCTCGTCGAGGACCGCACCGAGATGCCGACGTTCTACAAGGACTTCCCCACCTCGGTGTCGCCGCTGACGCGCCCGCACCGCAGCGTCCCCGGCGTTGCTGAACGTTGGGACCTGGTGGCCTGGGGTGTCGAGCTCGGCACCGCGTACAGCGAGCTGACCGATCCGGTGGAACAGCGCCGACGGCTCGAGGAACAGTCGCTGCTGGCCTCCGGCGGCGATCCCGAGGCCATGGAGCTGGACGAGGACTTCCTGCAGGCAATGGAATACGCGATGCCGCCGACCGGCGGCCTGGGTATGGGCGTCGACCGCGTCGTCATGCTGATCACCGGGCGCAGCATCCGCGAGACACTGCCGTTCCCGCTCGCGAAGCCTCGGTGAACAGCGGCGGAATCTTCGGTTTGCATGTTTGCTGGAACCTCCAGGTGAGAGCCGTCGACACCCAGATCGCACACAGGAGGCTCCCAGCTTTGCGCGGCACGCTGGCGCCGTGACGATCGGGGCAACGACGGCCGGGCTCTATGGCGAGCAACATGTTTCGTTGACGCACGGCTGGCTGCCCTTCAGCGTCCAGGCCCTCGCCGCGGCGGTGCTGATCCTCGCGGTCGGCTGGCGCAACCAGCGGTGGCGCACCCTCTGGCTGCCCGTCGCCGCCGTGTCCGGCGTACTCGTGACCGCCGCCGCACGCTGGGTCGTGGCATCGCAGGGCTGGTCCGACGATCCAGCGCCGGCCCGGCTGTGGATCTGGACCGCGGTCACCGGAGCCGCGGTGGTTCTGCTGATCGTCGGCTGGCACGCCACCCGCTGGTGGCGCCGCGGGCTGGCAGTGCTGTCGGTGCCGCTGTGCGTGCTGTCCACGGGACTGACGCTCAACACGTGGGTCGGGTACTTCCCGAATCTCGACACCGCGTGGGAACAGGCCAACTCGGCGCCGTTGCCCAACCAGACCCCGCACGAGACCGTCGTCGCGATGCAGAAGGCCCGGCGGATACCGAGCAAGGGAAGTGTCGTCGAGGTCCAAACAGGCTCGGCTGCATCGGGATTCAATCACCGTGATGAATATGTGTACCTGCCGCCGGCATGGTTCGCCAGCAACCCGCCGCCGCGACTGCCGATGGTGATGATGATCGGCGGCGAGTTCAACACACCCGCCGACTGGCTGCGGGCAGGTAACGCCATCAAGACGGTCGACGACTTCGCCGCCGCCCATCAGGGCAACGCGCCGGTGCTGGTGTTCGTCGACCCCGGCGGTTCCTTCAACAACGACACCGAGTGCGTCAACGGACCGCGCGGCAACTCCGCCGACCATCTGATCAAGGACGTGCTGCCCTTCATGACCGCCAATTACGGCGTGAGCGCCGACCGCCGTCACCGCGGCATCGTCGGCTGGTCCATGGGTGGCACGTGCGCGGTAGACCTGGCAGTGATGCATCCGGACCTGTTCAGCGCATTCCAGGACATCGCCGGGGACATTGCGCCGAACGCCGGTGATCGGCCGCAGACCGTGCAACGACTGTTCGGCGGCAGCACCGCCAAATACGCCGACTGGGACCCGATGACGGTGATGTCCCGTCGCACCTACGACGACATCACGGCCTGGTACGACATCAACGGACCCGAGCTCTCCCGCGGCCCGCTGCCCGCCCAGACGATTGCCGCACATTCGCTGTGCGGCGTCGGCAGCACGCGTGGCATCCGGTGCGCCGTCGTCGAACGGCCGGGCAAGCATGACTGGCCGTTCGCCGCGCAGGCGTTCACCGCGGCGCTGCCGTGGCTGGCCGGTCAGCTCGGGACACCGGGTGTGCCGCGGTTGCCGTTGCCCGGTGCGACAGCACCGGCCATGCCGGTCGAAGCCGCGCGCCGATAAGTAGCCGGAGGTCGGCTAGTAATCGGCCTCTGCGGCCAGGATCTCGGCGAGGAACGCATCGGGGCCGGGCGCCGCGAGCCTGGCGCGCACGTAGCGCCGGACCCGGTCCCGAACTGCTTCCGTCTCGCCGGTCCGGGCGCCCACCGTCACGGTGGTGCCGGCCCAATCATGGCCCCACGCTTGGGTTTCGGTGGCCGGCAGCGGCAGGGAGGCGTTGCCGTCGACGTCGAGCGTGCCGCCACCGGTGACCGAACCCGCGTCCAAGCGCACCGGAATTCCGTCCGCGGGACCGATGGTGGCCACGCGGATGTCGGCGACCACCGCACCGTCGCGCACCCGCACGGACCAGTCGATGGTGCGCTCGGCGGCGTCGAATGTCCGCGGTGGCACCGCGGTCCACGCTACCGATGCGACACCGCTCGCGATGGCGCCGTCGCCGCCGGCACCGGGCTGCCCGGCGGCGAGCGCATAGTCGTCCTGTCGCGGCGATCCCTGGCCCGCAAGGACTTCCGACCAGTCCCCCAGCCCGAATTCGTCGGCAAGACCGACGCAGTTGCGGACGAGGTCGAGAATCCGGGGATCCCCCGAGGCGGCTGTGCTCGCCAGCGCCCGTCGATGCGGTGCCAGCAGCCCGGAGACGTCCGAATCCAGGGTGTCCTCGGTGAAGTAGTCCTGCAGCGCCGCAGTGGACAGCGCCACCTCGGCGTCCAGCACGGCGGCGTCCAGCGGGACGATGCCGTCGCGGGCGCTGGCGGGCCACCACCGCCGGAGCCAGTGCCCGACGGCCAGACGGCGAAGGGCGGCAAGGGGTTCCGGCAACGGCACAACGTCGGTGAGGTCGGCCGCGGCACCGGTTTCTGCGGTAGCCTCGGCGGCGGCGACCACCGCGACGTGCCCGGCCTCGCCGACCAGCCGCCACAACCAGTCGGCCGCAGGTAGATCCGTGAGCGTGATCCGGACCGCCTGTGCCCGGTCGTGGATCGTCCACGCCAGGACCGCGCCGCTCACCTCGAGCACCGCCACCTCGGGTGGTGCCGCGACCTCGGTTCCCAACGCCCACAAGCCGGAATCAACGGTGAGTTTCATCCTGCCGCCTCCAATTCCAGCATCGCCTTGATGCGCTGGCGATGATCGAGGCTCACCGATCGGGCGACCCCGTCCAGCAGCCCGCGCACCTCGCCGGCGTCGTCGCACGATTCCTGCCAAACGTCACGGCCGTGCAGTCGTGCCCACAGCCGCGAGACATACGGGCGGACAAACGCCGCGAGATCGTCCACCACCTGCTGCTGCCGCGGGTGCACCGGGCCGCCGTCGGTCAGATACCGGCGGGCGTGCAGCACGTACGCCTCTTTGCGGAGCCGGGCCTGAATCTGGCCCGAAAGGTGGTAGCGCGTCCGGTGATTCACCTCAAGCGGCGCCAGGTCCACCCCGACCTCGATGCCGGCGACCAACGCGGCCTGGTTGTCCTCGGCCAGGAGACCCCACGGAGAGGCCGCGCGGTCCGCCTCTTCGGCGCACAGGGTCGGCAGGTCAGGCAGCTCGTCGCGATCGAGGGCACGGCGCAGCGTCGCCCGGACCCGGTCGATGATGCTGCGGTCGAGGGGACGTTCGGCCGCGCGGGAGCCGGCGACCGTCGGCTTCGATTGCGGTGCGGCGGCGCACAACCCGATCTGGTCGACCGACCACGGCGCGGCGGCCACGGCGTCGCGCATCCGGGCGCCGAAGTTATACGGCGTGGTGTCACCGATCAGTGCGCTCCAGACGCGTTGCCGCGCGGCATCTGCGTTGTGACCGCCGGACGGTCCCAGCACCGTCCTCAGCCCGGCCAGGAATGGCTCGGACGATGCATCGCCCGCCCTGACGTCGTCCCAGCCGGCATCGAGCTGACGCGACAACGTCTCCAGCACCGCAGGATCGGCGAGGTATTCATGCAGCCGTTCGACCGCGGTGCGATCCCGGTCACCATGCACGTCCCGCAGCACCTCCGCGACGACACCTGAACCATCCTGTCCCGGTTCGCCTCTGGTCGCGGCCAGCTCGAAACACACCGGGAAATAGAGCTCTTGGGCATTGCCGGTGGTGATCCGGTCGCGCCGGCGCTGCGCCTTCAACAGCGCGAACCACCCTGCCGCAGCGCGTAACTGAACGGCGTGGCCGACGATCACCTGACGCATCTCGTCGGCGATGTCGGCGGCAACGACCGGCGCCGAATATTCGGGATGCGCCCGCAGCCGGAGCACCAGCGGATCGATGATGCGCTTCACCGCGCGGCTCAACGGGCCGCCGTCGGGGCTGCTGAGAAGTTCGAGACCGGGCCCGATCTCGCGCCATGCGGCGTCGATGACAGCGCGGCGTGGCTGTGGCCCGGTAGTCATCAGCGTGCTCCATCGACGGTGAAGGACATCATGGCAGCCCAGTAGACCGGGCTCAATGCGGCGTCACCGGTTCGCCAGCGCTGCAGGCAGTCTCGCTGCCAGCGGTTCACGGCGCGGGCCGGTGTCGTCGTCTCGTGTGCGGTGTCGACGGCGATGATCGCCTCGGACATGGGATCGGCGTCCCCGGTTGTGGCCGTTCGGTATCCGGCGGTTGTCGGCAGCGACCAGAGGGTCGCGGTAACCACCTGTGCGCCACCGAGAATCATCGCCGCGACGAGTCCGGTGGCCTCGTCGAACCGGTAGTCGGCGCCCGATGCGCAGGCCAACAACGCGACCCGGGGCGGAACCGGCAAACCCATCACCATGATGTCGGCGGCGGTCAGCGGCTCGGGCTCGGCCAGATGCAGGGCCGCCTGGTCTGCCGATCCGTCGCGGTCGGGAGCAGCACTGGCATGCCCGACGTACACCAGCCGCGCCGGCTGATGCGCCAACTGATTAGCCAGCCAGTGCCGGTCGGCGTCGGCGCGCCGGAAGAGCTCCAGCGGGGTGGTGACCGCCGGCAGCGCAGGACGCGCACCGAAGTGCCGGGCCAGCACCGTATCGGGCGACGGCCGGCCCAGCACCGAGCCCAGCGCGGAATCCGGCCGCTGACCGGGCACTTTCGGATCCAGTAGGAGAAGCGGCGGTCCGTCCGCCCGTTGCGATTGCCGGCGCGGCGCATTCGCGATGTTCGGTGGCACCGCCAGCAGGAGGTCGGCAAATTCGACGAGGCGTTGGTCGCCACTGCCGCTGGGCTGCGCGAGCAGGCCCCACGGCACCCGGCTCAAGCGGGCGGTCGGCGATACGAAGAGCACCGGCAGCTCCGGGCCAGCGGTGTACTGCCGCAGCAGATCCCACGCTTCGTCGGGTAGCAGGGCCCCGAGGAGTCGTGCGAGCTCGCGCTCCCGGGCCACCGCGGCGAACGGCCCGGCGACCAAGGATCGGGTCAGCGCCTCGGAAAGTTGTTCACCGTCAAGCGGATCCGGTAATGCCTCAGCCAGTGCGCCGGTCACTGTCAGAAGAACGTCCTCGGCCACCATCCAGGTGACCAGCCGCTCGGGTGAGCCGACAACCCGGAGGCTGACGTACGTCGCGATCCCGATGTCGGCGAAGCGCAGCACCAACGTCGTTGTGGTGTCCCCGGTTACGGGCATGTCGACCACGCCTCCTGGTCCGCGGTGACCACACGGCCGTAGCGCGACCGGGCCAGTTCGCGGTAGCGCGCCAGCACCGGCGCACCGTCGGGCTCCATCTGCAGTGGCGGCAGCGGCCCCAGCCGGATGAGGCCGACGGCACCAACAGCAACCGGGCCGGATGCGACCGAAGCGAGTTCGTCGACATCGAGCACCGGCACGGCCGTCGTCGTGGCCCGGGCCCAATCCACCGTGCGGGCCGCCGCGGCGTCGACGCTGAACGCACCTCGGGCACTGTGATATTCGATCAGTTCGCCGACCAGCACCGGGTTCTGCGATTCCCATGCCACCGCGAAGGCCCCGGCCAGCAGCGGTGCGGCCACCCCCGCGGCCCAACTGGCCCGGGCATCCGCGTCGGTGATCGAGTACCGCACCGAGTCGACGGCCAGCGCGGCGGGCAACTTCAGGTCGGCGGCGGTGGCCAATTTGTCCATGCCAGAACGGTATTGATCCGTGCCGGGTTCGGCGAACCATGTCCCGAGGCCGCCGCGGTAGCGGGCTTCGGCCTGCGCCCAGGTGTCGGCGGGATTGCCCGCGGCGTCGAAGCCGAGGTCCGCGAGTCCCTCCGCGCGCCAGACGGTGCCGAGTTGGTCATCCAACCTTGCGTACTGCAGCCAGCTGCTGCGCGGTGAGGCATCCAGGCATTCCCGGGCCTGATCGATCAATGCCCGGGCCTCGTCGTATCGGCCCCGGAAGATGGCGATCCAGCTGCGCTGCAACAAGATACGGTGGACGTGCAGGGGCTTGCCCAGCTCACGCCAGTGCCGTTCGGCGTGGCCCCAGCATTCATCGGCGGCCTGCAGTGCACCGGCGGCCAGCCGGGTGAGACCGAAGTACAGCCAGCAGCGGGATACCTCGTGAGCCCGCGCCTGCCGGGCGATCTCCGGGTACGCGGCAGTGGCGAGGGCCTCGGTGCCCTGCTGGTCGCCCGCCAGCCAGCTCACCGCCGCGCGTTCCAATTGCGCCCGCGCGGTGGCCAATTCCCAGCCGCGAGCCTGCGCCCGGGCCTCCGCGCGGCGCAGCCACGGCAGCGCCTCGTCCACCTTGCCGGTTTCGATACAGAACCGCGCGTAGCCGAGTGCACCGGTCAGCCAAAGGTATTCGCGCTGCGGGTCGTCGGCGGGTGTCGCGAACGTGGCCAGCACCTCGTCCCACAGCGGCACCGAGCGGGCGTGCAGGTCGTCGTCGCACAGCGCGAGCGCGCACAGGATGCGGGCGTGGGTCAGCAGATAGGTGTGTTCGTCGTCCAGATCGGAGTACCGGGACGGCCCGTCCAGCGCGGACAGGGATTGTGCCGCCCCTTCGTGGTCACCGATGGCGGCGGACACGCCGGTCCGCAGGAAGGCGGCCCGGCGGCGGTAGCGGGTGAGCATGTGATCCGCGTCCTCCGGGGTCATGGCCATCTGCGCCACGATGTCGGCCGGCGCGCGACCGGCCAGGATCGATGCGTAGATGTCGAGGCAGTCGTCGATACGCCGGATACATTCGCGCACCCCGTCGAGGGCGCTGCGGATCAGATAGATCTCGCCGAGTTGGGCGAAGACCTCGAGCATCTGGTCATCGCGGTCGGCGGCTTCGATGGCGGGCATCAGCGACAGCAGCAGTTCTTTGGCTGTCGGCTCGTCGGCGGCGAACATCAGCGCGCGGGCGCGGGCGAGTTCGCCGGTGATCGACACGGCCGCATCATAAGGCGGAACGAGGCGAGCGCAGCGACGGGAAGACGGGACGCGGGTGCATCCGGCATAACGGTTGCACCCGCGCCCCGAGCGACTCTTGTCAGCCGCACGACACCTTGATCTCGAAGTTCTTCGAGATCATCCCCGCCATGGGGTTCTTCATGTCGGCACCGGCGGCCTGCCCGGTGATGGTGTACGTGCTGCCGTCGACCTTGACGTCAGCCGAACCGGTCTTCACACCGCCCATCTCCGACACCGCGAGCGCGTTGCCGTCGACCACCAGGCCCAGGGACTGCACCTTCGGCGGCGAGGCGTCGGTCATCACAACGCCGAGGCCCTGCGCGCCACCGCCGATGGGTGCGCTCGCGATGTTGATGCTGCCGCCCTGCTTCACGCAGGTCACCGACTTGAGATCCAGGCCGGCCAGATCCTGGCCCTCGACCTTGACGACGGTGTTGCCGCCGCCGCCCGTCACCGAACCCGGGCCGGACGCCTTCGGTCCGGCCTCTTTGTCGCTGGAGCAGCCGATCAACGTGGCACCCACGGCCAGCATGCCGATACCAGCGGCCAGTGCGCGATTGATGTTCATGGCAGAGAGTTCCCTTCCTTTTACGCCGCCCCAGTGGCGTCGTCGTGCCGTAAGTACACGCGGACGCCGTGGCTACCGATCCCAACTTTCCCGCGCGGTACGGTGAAGCCATGGCCGACGAAACCGCCGCCGAGCAGCCGTCGAACGATCCGAACGAGCCCATCGACGCCGAGATCGTGCCGCTGGATCCGGCGCCCGCGCCGGTGCCGGTGTCCCCGCCGGTCGATCCCGGCTACACCCCCGACGGCGTCCCGACCTTCGAGTCGGTGCGGGACAAGATCGAGCACCGGTACGGCACCGCGATCGGCTCGGCCGAGCTGGCGGCGGAAACCCCGGAGGGCCGGTCGGTCGAGGAACAGTACGAAGCGCGCCAGAAGGCCGCCACGGAACGCCTCGAGCAGATTCGTCGCTCGATGCACGACGACTGACTTGCGTACCGTCACCATCGCCGAGCGTCGCCATCGCCTGGCGCAACGTCATTTCCTGAGCGACGCGGCGTCGAGCCCTGCCGAGGTGACCCGGGCGCTCGTCGGTCTGCACGGCACCGATCCCGCCACGCCGTACCTGTCACTGTGGGCCCGGCTGCCCGGCTTCAGCGTCACCGATCTCGATGCCGCGCTGTATCAGGAGAAGCATCTGGTCAAGCACATGGCCATGCGCAGGACGCTGTGGGTGGTGCACACGGCCGACCTGCCCGCGGTCCAGGCCGCGGCCAGTGATCGGGTGGCCGCCACCGAGCGCAAACGGCTGATCGGTGATGTCGAGAAGTCCGGTATCGCGGCCGACGGCGAAGCGTGGCTGGAGCTCGCGGCGGCCGCGGTGCGTGGTCATCTGTCCGAGGGGACATTCGTCAACACCGCCACACTCCGGGCCTCGCTGCCGGAACTGGCCGGCGAGTGGGACCCGGCACCCGGAAAGACCTGGGGCGGAAGCACTCCCGTCGCACCCCGGGTACTGACGGTGTTGTCCGCCCAGGGGCATCTGCTGCGCGGACCCAACTCCGGCACCTGGACCACGTCGCGACCGCAGTGGGCCGCAGCGACGCATTGGCTACCCGAACCGGCCGCTGCCCTTCCGGCCGATGAAGCCCGAGCGGCCGTGCTGACTGCCTGGCTACGCACCTTCGGCCCGGCCACCGCCGCGGATATCAAGTGGTGGTTCGGCCAGACGCTGTCATGGGCCCGGGAGGGCCTGCGCGCCATCGACGCCGCCGAAGTGGCTCTGGAGGGCTGCGACGAGACCGGCTACGTCCTGCCCGACGATCTCGACGCCGCTCCCCCCGTTTCGCCCTGGGGCGCACTGCTGCCCGGATTGGACCCCACCGTCATGGGTTGGCAGGCCCGTTCCTGGTACCTCGGCCCGCACGCGGCCCAGTTGTTCGACCGTTCCGGCAACGCCGGTCCCACGGTGTGGTGGGACGGCCGCGCCGTGGGCGCCTGGGGTCAGGACGACGACGGCCGGGTGCAGCTGGAGTACGTCGAAGACGTCGGAGCCGCAGCTCGGAAAGTGCTGCAGCGCAAAGCTTCCGAGCTGACTGACTGGCTCGACGGGGTGCGAATCAAGCCGCGCTTCCCGTCACCGCTGAGCCAGGCCCTGTCACGATAGGCCGGAACGCGTTGCCAGCCACGCAGCTAGAGAATCGCATCAGCCAGTAGATCCAGTTGTTCGACGGCCGCACCGGTCGGATGGAACAGCAGCCGGTCGAAACCAAGTTCGCGATACCGACGCACCGTTTGGCGGGCATCCTCCGCGGAACAGACCATGTCGTCGACATTCACCTGCGCGTACTCCGGAGAAAAGCCGTAGTAGCGGGCCAAGTGGTCCCGACCTGCCGCGACCGCATGAGCCGGCCCCAGGCCGAAGTTCACCGATGCCTGCAGGTACGGACGACCGGTTCGCCCGGCGGCCTGCCAGCCGGTGCGGATCTGCTCGGCCAGCTCTGACTGAGCATCGTAATGACGCACGGCACCGGCGGCCCACCCGTTACCGACGGCAATGACCCGCCGCGCTGTGGCCGGCGACCGACCGCCGAAAAGCAGCGGAATGTGCGCGGGCGCAGGGCATAACGCGCCGCCATCGGCGACCGGATCGCCGGCCCACAACCGGCGCATCCGCGCGACCTGTTCGTCGAGAATCCGACCACGCCGTCCGAAATCCGAACCAGTACTGGCATAGTCGTCAGGCCGGTTGCCGACGCCAAGGCCGACAACCAGTCGGCCCCCGCACATCTGATCCAAGCTGGCCAGTTGTTTCGCGAGCGGAACAACCGGATACAACGGCGCCAGAAGAACATTGGTCACCAGTGTCAGCCCCTTGGTCGCACCCGCCGCCGTCGCCAGTGCGATCAATGGGTCAACACCTGGGTACAACATCCGGTCTATTGCGGTGACCGATTCGAATCCACGTTGTTCGGCACGGCGGGCCCACTCGATCACGGCCGCACCGGACACACCGGCGATGTGGTTTGGCAGCCCGATTCCCAGTTCCATCGTGCCTCCTTCGGTTGACGTCACCTGCCCGCACTCCAGCTTCGGTGACACGTCGAACTTCGACAACAAGATCGCCTCTTGTCGTCAAAAACAGGCCATCAACGCCGATATTCGTTAGATTTTCCCCACTATGGAGGCAATAGACGGTTATCTTGTGCACGCATTGCAGGTGGCACCGCGCGCCCCATTTCGACACATCGCCGAAGCCATCGGCGTCGGAGAACAGACAGTGGCACGCCGCTACCGGGCCTTGCGACGCGACGGCGTGCTTCGTGTGGTCGGCGTAGTGAATCCGCGGGTCTATGGCGAATGCCAGTGGATCGTCCGCGTCCGCGCCAAGCCCGCCGATCTCCCTCGGCTCGCTGAAGCGCTGGTCCGTCGGCCCGATGTCACACACGTCAACACGTTGTCAGGTGGCACTGAACTGGCCTGTGCCGTGCGCGCCCCGATCGGTGATGCCGCCGACGGACTGCTGCACCGGCTGCCGCGCACATCGGCGGTCCTCGACATGCGGATCGAGTTGGTACTCAACGTGTTCGGTTCACGTACGGGTAGGCACTGGACCGGGTACGGACAGGCGCTGGCGCCCGACCAGATCGCCATGCTGCGACCACTCGAACAAGCCCGCCCAGATCAGCCGGCCGCGCCAACCGTCGATGACCGAGCACTGCTCGACGCACTCGCCGACGACGGTCGAATCACCGACAGCGCACTGGCGACACTCACCGGCTGGTCACCGGCCCGAGTGAAACGTCGGCTGGCCGCATTGACTGCGTCCGACACCCTGGCCTACGACCTCGACGTGTTGCCGGAGCGCCTCGGATTCACGCTGAACGCGATGATCTGGATTTCTACGACGCCTCGACACCTCGCGTCGGTAGGCGAACAGATCACGCGCCATGACGAGGTCGCCTCGGTTGCCGCAGTTAGCGGTCCCACAAACCTGATGGCCGTCGTGATCTGCTGCGACGAGCGACATCTCTACCGCTACCTGGCCGAACAGTTGGCCACCGTCGACCACATCCAGGCGTTCGACGTGAGCATCCGCAGCAAGCGGCTCAAGCAGGTCGGCTCACTTGTCTCACATGGTCGACTGATCGGTGCTGGCTAGAGCGCGGCGGCCTTGCGTCGTCGCTTCGCGGGTGCTTCCGACAGCACGACAGTGGGCAACAACTCCGCGAGGAATTGCCCGGTGTAGCTGTCCGGGGTGGCCGCGACGTCCTCCGGTGTACCGGACACCACAACCGTGCCGCCGCCCGCGCCGCCCTCGGGACCCATGTCCACGATCCAGTCCGAGGTCTTGATCACGTCGAGGTTGTGTTCGATGACGATGACGGTGTTGCCCTTGTCGACCAGACCGTTGATCACCTTGAGCAGCTTGCGGATGTCCTCGAAGTGCAGACCGGTGGTCGGCTCGTCGAGGATGTAGACGGTGCGCCCGGTGGACCGCTTCTGCAGCTCGGCGGCCAGCTTCACCCGCTGCGCCTCGCCACCGGAGAGCGTCGGGGCCGGCTGGCCCAGCCGCACGTAGCCCAGGCCGACGTCGACGAGCGTCTTGAGGTACCGGTGGATCGAGCTGATGGGCTCGAAGAACTCGGTGGCCTCCTCGATCGGCATGTCGAGGACCTCGGAGATGGTCTTGCCCTTGTAGTGCACCTCCAGGGTCTCCCGGTTGTAACGGGCACCGTGGCACACCTCGCACGGCACGTACACGTCCGGCAGGAAGTTCATCTCGATCTTGATGGTGCCGTCACCTGAACACGCCTCGCAGCGGCCGCCTTTGACGTTGAACGAGAACCGGCCCGGCTGATAGCCGCGGACCTTGGCCTCGGTCGTGGCCGCGAACAGCGTGCGGATCTTGTCGAACACCCCGGTGTAGGTCGCGGGATTGGAACGTGGCGTGCGGCCGATCGGCGACTGGTCCACCCGAACCAGCTTGTCCAGCTGGTCGAGCCCGTTGATCCGGGTGTGCCGGCCCGGCACCTGGCGCGCGCCGTTGAGCTTGTTGGCCATGACGGTCGCAAGGATGTCGTTGACCAGCGTCGACTTGCCCGACCCCGAGACGCCCGTGACCGACGTCAGCACACCCAGCGGGAACGCCACGTCGACCTCTTTGAGGTTGTGCTCGCGCGCGCCGACCACCGTGATCTGCCGCTTGCGATCGACGGGTCGGCGGATGGCCGGGACCTCGATCTCTTCCCGGCCCGAAAGATAGGCGCCGGTAAGCGATTTCGTGTTCTTCAGCAGGTCCTTGTAGGTGCCGCTGTGCACGATCTGGCCGCCGTGCTCACCGGCCGCGGGGCCGATGTCGACGACCCAGTCGGCGTGCGCGATGGTGTCGAGGTCGTGCTCGACGACGATCAGCGTGTTGCCGAGGTCGCGCAGCCGGACCAGGGTGTCGATGAGCCGGCGGTTGTCGCGCTGGTGCAGGCCGATGGACGGCTCGTCGAGCACGTAGAGCACACCGACGAGACCCGACCCGATCTGCGTCGCGAGCCGGATGCGCTGTGCCTCACCGCCGGATAGCGTGCCCGCGGCCCGGGACAGCGTCAGGTAGTCGAGGCCGACGTCGAGCAGGAAGCCCAGGCGCGATTGCACCTCTTTGAGCACCTGGCCGGCGATGGCCTGCTCGCGCGGACCGAGCGTCAGCGCGTTGAGGAACCTCGAGCAGTCCGAAATGGACAGATCACACACCTGCGCAATGGATTTCGCGTCGTCATCCGCGGACAGGGTGACAGCCAGAATCTCCGGCTTCAGTCGGGTGCCGGCGCACTCGGGGCACGGGATGTCCCGCATGAAGCCCTCGTAGCGTTCCTTCATCTGCTCGGACTCGGTCTGCTCCATGCGGCGCTGCAGGAACGCCAGCACGCCTTCGAAGTCGGCATAGTACGAGCGCGTGCGGCCGTACCGGTTCTTGTACCGGACGTGCACCTGGTGGTCGGAGCCTTCCAGAATGGCCTTGCGCGCCTTGGCCGGAAGCTTCTTCCACGGGGTGTCGATGTCGAAGCCCAGTTCCTCACCGAGGCCGGCCATCATGCGGGTGAAGTAGTCGGAGTTGTGGCCCATGGACCACGGCGCGACCGCGCCCTCGGCGAGCGTCAGCTCCGGGTCCGGCACGACGAGCTCGGGGTCGACTTCCTTCTTGATGCCCAGACCGGTGCATTCCGGGCAGGCGCCGTACGGCGAGTTGAACGAGAACGACCGCGGCTCAAGGTCATCGACTGCCAGCGGGTGCGCGTTGGGGCAGGCCAGCTTCTCGGAGAAGCGCTGCTCGCGTTGCGGATGGTTGTCGTCGCGGTCGACGAACTCGAGCACGACGATGCCGTCGGCGAGCCCCAGCGCGGTTTCGACCGAATCGGTCAGACGCTGCTTGGCACTTGCCTTGACGGTGAGGCGGTCCACGACCACCTCGATGTCGTGCTTCTCCTGCTTCTTGAGCTTCGGCGGGTCCGTCAGCGAGTGCACGACGCCGTCGACCCGCACGCGGCTGTAGCCCTGGCCGTTGAGCTTGTCGAAGAGGTCGACGAACTCACCCTTGCGGGTGCGGACCACGGGCGCCAGCACCTGGAACCGGATGCCCTCGTCCATGGCGAGCACCTGGTCGACGATCTGCTGCGGCGTCTGCCGCGCGATGCGCTCACCACACACCGGGCAGTGCGGCGTGCCGGCGCGCGCATACAGCAGCCGCAGGTAGTCGTAGACCTCGGTGATGGTGCCGACGGTCGAGCGCGGGTTGCGGTTGGTCGACTTCTGGTCGATGGACACCGCGGGCGACAGGCCCTCGATGAAGTCCACGTCGGGCTTGTCCATCTGCCCCAGGAACTGGCGGGCGTACGCCGAGAGCGACTCGACATAGCGGCGCTGGCCCTCGGCGAAGATGGTGTCGAACGCCAGCGAGCTCTTGCCCGAACCCGACAGGCCCGTGAACACGATCAGCGAGTCTCTGGGCAGGTCAAGGTCGATTCCCCGCAGGTTGTGCTCGCGCGCACCTTTGACGATCAGACGGTCTGACACACGTATCCCTTCACCGGTCTGGGCAGTCCAGACACCACAGCGCCATGCTATGTGTCCCCACCGACAAGTCCGGATACGGTGGCGTCATGACAGTCGTCAATGACACGTACACCGGCCACGTCGACGCAGGCACCGCGGCACGTCGCACCCTCCCCGCCGCGACGATCGTCAAGGCATCGGTCGGACCGATGGACAACAACGCGTACCTCATCACATGTTCCGCGACCGGAAAGACGCTGCTCATCGACGCCGCGAACGACGGACCCGCGCTCGTCGAGCTGATCAGGTCGCAGGCGCCGGACGTCGAACTCATCGTCACCAGCCACCAGCACTTCGACCACTGGCAGGCCCTGGCAGAAGTGGCCGAGGCCACAGGTGCACCCACCGCCGCACACGCTCTGGACGCCGAGCCGCTGCCGGTGAAGCCCGACCGGATCCTCGCCGACGGCGACACCATCACGATCGGCGACCTGACGTTCGACGTCATCCACCTGCAAGGTCACACCGAGGGTTCGGTGGCGCTGGCGCTGCGCGGCGCCGACGGCGAGGTCACCCACCTGTTCACCGGCGACTGCTTGTTTCCCGGCGGCGTCGGCAAGACCTGGCAGGAAGGTGACTTCGAGCGACTGCTCGGAGACGTCACCCGCAAGGTCTTCGACATCTACCCCGATTCGACTGTCATCTACCCCGGGCACGGCGACGACACCACACTCGGCACCGAGCGGCCACACCTCGAGGAGTGGCGGGCGCGCGGCTGGTAGCCGGTTGGCCCGTCAACCCACGCAGTGACCTGTCGGGACCGGTTGGGTGTTGCCGACCAGCGCGAGTTGGGGCCCGACTTCCTTCGCGGTCAGCGCGAAACTGGTATCGGGGTCGTCCTGCGCCGCCCCGAAGACGACACCACGCACCCGGCCGTCCAGGTCGACGATGGGTCCGCCTGAATTTCCTTGCTGCACAGCACCTCTGAGGGCATACACCTCGCGCGTCACCGTGCCGGTGCGGAAGATGTCCGGCCCTTGGAGTTTGATGACCTCACGTACCCGGACCGGTTTGGCCTCGTACGGACCGCCATGGGGGAACCCGAGTGCGGCCGCGTCGGCACCGCTGACGGCAGGCGCCTCAGAGAACATCAACGGCGCGGTCGGCAGGTCCGGGATCGCGAGAATCGAGATGTCCAGGTTCGGGTCGAACGACACCACCTGGCCGTCGTACTTCGTGCCGCCGACTTCCACGGACACTTCGTCGGTCCCTGCGACGCCATGCGCCGTCGTCATCACGCGCTTGGGTCCGACCACAAACCCGGTGCCCTCCAAGCGCTTTCGGCAGCTGTGCGCCACTCCGTGAACGCGCACCACGCTCGCTTGTGCGGCAGTCACCGCGGGGTTGGCGGCCACGTTGGGGTCGGGAGGGGCGACGGTCGGGATCGTCGATTCGGTCTCCGACACGATCGCCGATGTCGTCGCAGGTGCGGCGGGCTGGTTCTTGCCCGCGCAGCCGGCGATCAGTGTGGCGGCCAATGACAACGTCACCCATGACGTACGGACGAGACTTCTTCGAGTCATGGCGCGAACTTTACGGGCACGAAAAAACTGAGGCCCCCGGCAGTCTGCCGGGGGCCTCAGAAAAATCCGAATCCTACGAGGTGTGGACGATCAGCACGTCGACCTTGGCGCGGCGGGCCACGTTGGCCGGCACCGAGCCCAGCAGCCGGCCGGCGATGGTGCTCAGACCGACGTTACCGACGACGAGCAGATCAGCGTTGGAATTCTCAGCCAAGTCGACGAGCGCGTCGACGGGAGCGCCGACGATGGCCTTCTCTTCGACCTGGGTGGCGCCCGCGGCCTCGGCGCGGTCCCGCGCCTCACGCAGGATCGCGTAGATCGGCGCATCGCCGTGCACCTTGTAACCCTCGTCCTTCAGGACATCGGCCGCACGCTGATCATCGGCGTGCGGGAAATAGGCGGTTGCCACGACCAACTTCGCATTGGCCCCCGCGGCGATCTGGGCAGCGCGCTCCACAGCGCGCAGTGACGAATCCGATCCGTCCGTACCGACGACCACGGTCTGGTAGCCGCTCATCAATGGCCTCCCGTTATCCAGGTTTGTGTATCCGGCGTTCTGTCCGGCATCCCCGCAGACAGTAGCCGCTGAATCGTGGCCATTGGTGCGGTTTCACCACACAAGTTCGCCGGGAACACCGTGAAAAATGTGCTTTACCGGCACCGATGTTAGCGGCCGTCGCCGCAACGGGCTTGCCAATAGTGACGAAACGATCCGGTGTTTCGTCCCGTGAGATGGAACGCTTCGGACCCTCGATCGTTAGCCACGACCGAAATACAGCTCCTGCGTGGCGACGCACACCAATTGCCCGGCGCGGTTGTACATCGTCCCGCTGGCCAGTCCGCGGCCCCCGATTCCGCTCGGCGAAGTCTGGTCGGACAGTACCCAATCGCTCAGGTCCACCGGCCGGTGAAACCACAGCGCGTGGTCGATCAGCGCCGAGAAGGTGTGGGCCGGCAGCGCGCCGCGCGGGATCATCGCCGCCTCCAGCATGGTGGTGCCGGTCAGGTATGTCAGCAGCCCGGCGTGCAGGGCCGGGTCCCCGGGGATGGCGTCGGTCGGGCGCCACCACATCCGCAGATGCGGTGCCGAATCCGGTGAGTCTTTGGCCAGCCGCGGGTGCGGATCGATGTAGCGAAGCTCGAACGGTTGGTCACGAACCCAGAAGCCACCCGATTCATCGGCGTAGTCGGCGAGCTGCTCGGCCATGGTCGGTACCGAAAGCGGTTCTGGCACATCAGGAATGGTCGCCTGGTAGTCGAGCGCGTCGACCGGGGCACTGAACGACGCCAGCGCCTCGAGCAGGATCTCGCCGTCCTGCAGGGCGGTGATGCGGCGCGTCGCGAGCGTGCCGCCGTCGCGCGCGGCGTCGACCTGAACCTCGACGGGCTTACGCGCATCACCGGCACGCAGGTAGTAGACGTGCAGGCTGTGCGCACTGCGTCCTGGCGCGGTCCGGCTCGCCGCCACCAGCACCTGACCGGCGAGATGACCGCCGGCAATGTGGTGGCTGGGATTGTCGAGCTGGGTGGCCACGAAATGGTGGTCATCGGTCTGATCCACCAGCAGCGTGCTCACGAGATCAGACAAGGTCGGCGAACTGTACGTCACCTGAGGCATCTTGCCTGAGGCATTTGGACACCCACCTGGTCGGTGGCGATGATCACTTCGACGAGCAGCCGCTCGCCTGCTCCGTCGTCACCTGCGCCGCCAGGCGGCCCGCGAAGCCGCCCGCCGGCCTGAGCGACATGGGACACGCCGCCCAAGACAATGATCGGGCTGTCAAGGCCCACGGACAGAACGGGGATCAGCGGCTCCATGCTGGCTTCTCAACACCGAAGTTGCCACCGCTGACCACCTCGCGCGGGACGCATACAGGCAACCATGCCGTCTCCGTCGCTATTGGGTAGGTACCCCGGGTGTTGGTCGCTACACCGAACCTCGGGACATCGTTGAGCACATTTGATTTGGTGCAGAACTGGCACGGGACTTCGAGGGTGTCATGGGAGCCGAAGCTGAAGTGGCTGGCCGAATTTCATTCGCATTATCGCGGTTGCGCACCGAACGGGGCCTGATCTGCGGTGTTCAGCTGGAAGCTCGGCAGGTGGTGTCACCTGCCGAGCTTCCAGTAGTGGAGCGAGTGACGGGATTCGAACCCGTGTGAACGGCTTTGCAGGCCGGTGCCTAGCCACTCAGCCACACCCGCACTGATCACCACAGTGCCAGCCGGGCCGCCACGCGCCCAGAGTTGAGATCGCGGTGATTGCTACCCCTCGCAGCAATCCCCTACCGGCCGACCGACCACCGGGCCACCCTGCGGCCAGCCTGCGGGCGAGTCCTCCCACGGTTCCTGACGGCCGTACGGGGTCAGGTCCAGGAACGGATATCCGACTGCCGAGTGGTCGAGCCCGCGCGCATACGCCGAATACGTGTGGAACACCTCGTCGCCGCGGCGCAGGAAAACGCTTGCGCCGGGCCAGTCTCCCCGCAGGTCGTCGTCGGACCAGCCGTCGGCGTGCAGTTCCTCGAGGGACTTGTAGTTGTATTCGACCGGCGCCCTGGCTGGGTCGAGAGTCACATGGAAGTCGTAGGTGAAGTCGCCGTCGCGCGACGAGTACCACGGGAACGTCCAGCCGTGCTGGTCTCGGTACCGGGCAATGCTCTCGTACGGCGCCCGGGACACGCATGCGAACGTCACGCCCTTGCCGTGCAACAACTCTCGGTCCCCTTCTGTGAACGTCAGGTCAGCTGCGGCGGTGCAACTCGGGCACCCGGCATCGATCGCGTCGATCCACATGAAGTGGTGGATGTAGAGCTGACTGCGGCCCTCGAACATGTCCAGCAGGCGGACGGCGCCGTCGGGTCCGTCGAAGACGTAGTCCTTCTCGATCTTCACCATCGGGAGTCGACGGCGTTCGGCGTTGACGGCGTCACGCAGGTGCGTCGCCTCCCGTTCCCGGGCCAGCAGCTTCGTGCGAGCCCCGATCCATTCCTCTCGTGTGACGACATCGGGATAGGCGGTTGGTTGTGCTGACATGGCATCACTCCTCTCAAATCGGCCTATACGAAGACAGACTCCGACTGCCGCCAAAAGTCATCGGCCCGCGTTAGTTTGTCCCTCATGGAGTGGCTGGCAGATCCCGCCTTTTTCGGCGGGCCCGGGCAGGGCTCGCGGCAGATCATCGAACTCGTGGTCGCGTTCGGCCTGACCGCGCTCATCGGACTGGAACGCGAAATCCAGGGCAAGAGTGCGGGTTTGCGTACGCAGACCATCGTCGGTACCGCGGCGGCGCTGATCATGCTGGTCAGCAAGTACGGGTTCGGCGACGTGCTGACCCCCGGCCTGGTGGTCGTCGACCCGTCGCGTGTCGCGGCCCAGATCGTTTCGGGTATCGGATTCCTCGGCGCGGGCATCATCATCGTGCGCCGGGGTTCGGTGCACGGACTGACCACCGCGGCCTCGGTGTGGGAGTCGGCAGCGATCGGCATGGCGGCCGGCGCGGGACTGTTGCTGCTGGCCACCGTGATGACCGGCATGCACCTGCTGATCATCATCGGATTCATGCCACTGGCCCGTCGCCTGGCTTCGCGACTGGGCGGGTCGGTGCGCCTGCACATCACCTACGCCGACGACCGCGGCGTCCTTCGCGACGTGCTCCAGGCGTGCGGCCGGCGGGACTGGCAGGTCACCGACCTGGAAGCCGATCCACCCGGAGAACCCCTCGAAGCGCCACCAGGCTATGTCGGTGTCCAGGTGACATTGGCCGGCTCCGGTGTCGTCGGGGCCGCCGCCGTGCTGGCCCTGCTCGACGGGGTCATCGGTGTGCGTCAAATCACAGAAGACCCCGACTGACGGCCGCGGATGCGGGTCAACGCCCGTTGTTCCTGTACGTTCCGCAGAACTAAGGGTGACGGGACGTATGACGCGCGAATTGACAGATTCTGAATACTTGGCCGAACTGGAGTCGGTGGCCGCCGACGCTCTCAACCAGCATCTGTCGCGATCGGTTCACTGGTATCCGCACGACTATGTGCCGTGGGCCAATGGGAAGAACTACGCGGCGGCGGGCGGCCAGGATTGGGACCCGGAACAGTCCCAGCTGAGTGAGCTGGCCAGGGCCGCGATGATCACCAACCTGCTCACGGAGGACAACCTCCCGTCCTACCACCGCGAGGCGATGGGCCATTTGTCGCTGGACAGCGCGTGGGGCACATGGGTCAACCGGTGGACCGCGGAGGAGAACCGGCACGGTATCGCTCTGCGCGACTACCTGGTGGTGAACCGTGGCGTGGACCCGATTGCTCTCGAGCAGGCACGGATCGAGCACGTAACCAACGGATTCGCGCCGACCGCCGAGGAGGAGGAAGCCATCGGCGCCGGCGCTCTGATGGCCATCGTCTATCCGACATTCCAGGAACTGGCCACAAGGGTCAGCCATCGCAACACCGGCAAGGTCTGCAACGACCCTGTGGCCGATCGCCTGCTGCAACGAGTGGCGGCCGATGAAAACCTGCACATGATTTTCTACCGGCAGATGAGTGCCGCTGCACTCGATCTGGCGCCAGACCAGACACTGCACTCGATCGCCTCGGTCATCGAGAAGTTCCGGATGCCCGGGACCGGCATGCCGAACTTCCGCCGCTACGGCGTTCTGATGGCCAAGCACGGAATCTACGATCTGCGACAGCATCTGGAGGAAGTCGTCTTGCCTCCGCTGCGTCAGTGGAAGATCTTCGACCGCACCGATTTCACCGCCCGCGGCGAGAAGCGCCGCGAGGAACTGGCTGCCTATCTGGAAACCATGGCGGCGCAAGCCAGCAGGTTTGAGGAACAACGCGACCGGCTGTTGGCGCGCGAAGCCGCACGCCAAGAAGAGCGCCAACCGACGGCAGTCGGCTAAACGCGCTTACGAATCAGGGCTGGTCAATCCGCGATCGCCTGGCGGACGTGTCCGGCGATCATCTCGTACACGCCGTGCGTGACGTCCGTTGCGTTGCTCATGATGTTGTAGCCGTGGTCGACTCCGGGCACCTCGTGGTACTCCACCAAAGCACCGACCGCGTCCAGCTTCTGGGCGTACCGCCATGCCTCGTCGCGCAGCCGGTCGTACTCAGCGGTGACGATCAACGCCGGGGCGATGCCGTGGATGCCGTCGGCGTTGTTGCCCCATGCCGGCGAGGCCAGCCGATCGCGGCGCCGGGCGGTGTCGGGGATGTACGCGGTGTCGAACACCTCGCTCATCCAGGGCCGCATCACGGCCTTGTCCCCCAGCGCAGAACGCTTGTCCTTGCTGGCCGTCACCAAATCCAGTGGCGCATAGTGCAGCATCTGCAGTTTGAGCGCAGGTCCGCCTTCTTGCAGGGCAAGCCGAGCCGCGGCCGCGGACAGGCTGCCACCGGCGCTCTGCCCACCCACACAGAGCTTGCCGCCGTCCCAGTCCCGGTCAGCGGCGGATGCCCAGACGAGAACGTCGTACACCTGCTCGACGGGGGCCGGAAACCGGTGCCCCGGCGCCAGCACGTAATCGGTGTTCACCACAACGACATTCGCGTGCGCGGCGAGGAAACGGCACCAGGGATCGTCCTGTTCGCGGTGGCCGACGACGAAGCCACCACCGTGGACGTTGACGTAGACACCTGCCGCATTACCACTCGGCTCTGGCCAGTACACCGTTGCCGCCGCATCGCCGTGCCGGGTCGGAATCACCACCGACGTTGTGTTGCCAACGATTTCAGGAAATCGAACGCCCGGCTTCGGCGCCGGATTGATAGTGGACGAGAACAGTCGGGCAACCGCATCGGCAACGATTGGTCTGGCGAGGATTGACACGAAGCCGACTGTACCGACGCCCGAACCGAAACCGTCGAACGTGGTTAACCCACACCCCGGCCGGCCCGGAACGATGCCACGCAACCGAGCGCTGCGAGCCCGGCGAAAACGGCGAACAGCCAACTGGCGCCGGCGGCGTCCGGCCGATCGACCGTATTGACGACGATGCCGGCCAGACCGGCACCGAACGCGCCACAGATCAGCTGGACCGTGTTGATCGCCGCCGCGGCCACCGTGCTCTGCGCGGGATCGCCGACCCGGCCCATCGCCCACACCGACAGGTGCGGCCACGCCATGCCGACGCCGATGCCGGTCACCAGGAGCGCGAACGCCCAGACTGCGACCACCGCCGGTGACGCGCCGTCGACCTGACTGACAGCCGCGGCGGCCAATCCGACCGCCATCACCAGCGGCGCCACCGCCACGATGCGCACCACCCGGGCGGAGGTGGTGACCGAGGCGCTGACGATCTCACTCACCGTCCAGCCCACACTCAGCGCGACGGCGAGAAAGCCCGCCATCAACGGCGCCAGGCCGGCCAGCCGCTGCCCGTACAGAGGCACGTACATGTCGGCCATGGTGGCTGCCATCAACACGCCCAGGGTCACATAGATCCACTTGAACGGCCCGGGCCCGTAGGCGGTCTGCGGCAATACGCTGACGGGCATCCGCCGGTCCACGACGATGAAGACGCCGACCAGCGCCACGCCGGCCGCCAGCAGTGCCACCATCACCGGCACGCTGCGCTGAATACCCGCGACGCTGATCGCCATGGCCGCGGAGCCGAGAATCACCAACGACCACACCGGAATCCGCAGCGGCTCCTGCACCCGCTCCCCGGATCTGCCCGGCAGGCTCAACGGCACCAGGATCATCACCGCGACGGTCAGGATCGCCAGCGCGCCGAACGCCCAGCGCCACGCGCCCAATTGCGCGAACAAGCCGCCGGACGAGGGGCCGAGCAGCGTCCCGACGCCCCACATCGCCGATACCAGGGCCGACGCCTTGGGCCAAAGCGATTGCGGCAGAGCCGTATTGATCACCGCGTACCCCAGCCCAGCCAGCGTGCCCCCCGCGGCGCCCTGCACCACCCGGCCGGCGAGCATCACTTCCATGGTCGGCGCCAGGGCGCATATGACGCTGCCGAGCGCGAAAACACTGAATCCCAGCAGATATGCGCGCCGCGGCCCGAACCGGGCCACCATGCCGCTGACCGTCGTCGCCGCCATCACCGAGGCGACGAGATACACCGTCGTGACCCACGCGTACAGCCGTCCGCCGCCGATGTCGGACACGGCACTCGGGAGCAGGCTGATGGTCAAGAACTCGTTGGTCGCGTACAGCGCAACGCCCCCGGCCAACACCGTCGACGCACCGAGGTACTTGGGACCCAGGAGTTCCCGCCAACTGCCGAGCGTCACGGTGTCGGCGCGTATGTCGGTCACGTCCGCGACGCTAGGGGCTCAACCGCGGTTGAGATCAAGGTGCGCTCATTTCAGCCCGGCCGCATCCATCCCGCGCAGTTCCTTCTTCAGGTCGGCCACCTCGTCACGAATGCGCGCGGCCAGCTCGAACTGCAGATCCCGGGCCGCCGTCATCATCTGCTCGGTGAGGTCCTTGATCAGGTCCGCCAACTCCGCACGCGGCATGTTCGCCGTATCGCGGCCCTCGACGATTCCGGCACTGACCGCACGCCCCGGCTCACCCTGGGCCCGGCGCCCGCGGGAGGCATTGCGGCCCGAGCCGCCGATCTCGACCGTCTCGGTGTCTTCAGCTTCGCGGTACACCTGGTCGAGGATGTCGGCGATCTTCTTCCGCAGCGGCTGCGGGTCGATGCCGTTCTCCTCGTTGTAGGCGACCTGCTTGGCGCGGCGCCGTTCGGTCTCCTCGATGGCCGCCTGCATGGAGTCGGTGATCTTGTCGGCGTACATGTGCACCTCGCCGGACACGTTGCGCGCCGCGCGGCCGATCGTCTGGATCAGGCTTCGCGTCGAGCGCAGGAAGCCCTCCTTGTCGGCATCGAGGATCGCGACGAGCGACACCTCGGGCAGGTCCAGGCCCTCACGGAGCAGATTGATGCCGACCAGGACGTCGTAGTCGCCGAGCCGCAGCTGGCGCAGCAGCTCGACGCGGCGCAGCGTGTCGACCTCGGAGTGCAGGTAACGCACGCGGATGCCGGTCTCCAGCAGATAGTCGGTGAGGTCCTCGGCCATCTTCTTGGTCAGCGTCGTGACCAGCACGCGCTCGTCGCGCTCGGTGCGCTTGCGGATTTCCCCGATGAGGTCGTCGATCTGGCCCTTGGTCGGTTTGACGACGATCTTGGGGTCGACCAGACCCGTCGGCCGGATGACCTGCTCGACGAACTCGCCGCCGGACTGGGCCATCTCGTAGGACCCGGGCGTCGCCGACAGGTACACCGTCTGGCCGATGCGGTCGGCGAACTCCTCCCAGGTCAGCGGCCGGTTGTCGACCGCCGACGGCAGCCGGAAGCCGAAGTCGACGAGGTTCCGCTTACGGGACATGTCGCCCTCGTACATGGCGCCGATCTGCGGCACCGTGACGTGTGACTCGTCGATGACGAGCAGGAAGTCCTCGGGGAAGTAATCCAGCAGCGTCGCCGGTGCCGAACCCGCGGCGCGGCCGTCGATGTGCCGCGAGTAGTTCTCGATGCCCGAGCAGAACCCGACCTGCTTCATCATCTCGACGTCGTAGTTGGTGCGCATCCGCAGCCGTTGCGCCTCCAGCAGCTTGCCCTGCCCCTCCAGCTGCGCGAGCCGCTCTTCCAGCTCCTGCTCGATGGTCGAGATCGCCATGGCCATGCGCTCCGGACCGGCCACATAGTGCGTGGCCGGGAAGATGCGCAGCGAATCGACCTTGCGCACCACGTCGCCGGTCAGCGGATGCAGGTAGTAGAGCGCCTCGACCTCGTCACCGAAGAATTCGATGCGTACCGCCAGTTCCTCGTACGACGGGATGATCTCGACGGTGTCGCCGCGCACCCGGAACGAGCCGCGGGTGAACGCCACGTCGTTGCGGTTGTACTGGATGTCGACCAGCAGGCGCAGCAGCCCGTCGCGCGGCACGTCGTCGCCGACCTTGAGTTCGACGGAGCGGTCCATGTACGACTGCGGGGTACCCAGGCCGTAGATGCACGACACCGACGCCACCACCACGACGTCGCGCCGCGACAGCAGGCTGGACGTCGCCGAGTGCCGCAGCCGCTCGACGTCGTCGTTGATCGAGCTGTCCTTCTCGATGTAGGTGTCCGTCTGGGCGATGTACGCCTCGGGCTGGTAGTAGTCGTAGTACGACACGAAGTACTCGACGGCGTTGTGCGGCAACATCTCCCGCAGCTCATTGGCCAGCTGGGCGGCCAGCGTCTTGTTGGGCGCCATCACCAGGGTGGGACGCTGCAGCCGCTCGATGAGCCAGGCGGTGGTCGCGGACTTGCCGGTACCGGTGGCACCGAGCAGCACCACGTCCCGCTCTCCCGCGGCGATGCGGCGCTCAAGCTCGTCGATGGCTGCCGGCTGGTCACCCGCCGGTTCGTACGGACTGACCACTTCGAAGCGCCCGCCGGCCCGCACCATGGCGTCGACCGGCCGGTATTCCGAGTGCGCGAGGACGGGGTATTCGGTCGCGAAGGCCATGAGTACCAGGGTAGAGGCGGGCACCGACAGGCGCTGCCGGTCACCGGACGAGCGCGTACGCTGGCGCCATCCACGCACCCAAGCACGAGACGTTCGACCTGGCCGCCCGCACGAACACCGATCCCAAAGGCATCGTGCGGGCCGTCGACGTGTACCGGGTTGAGCCGTGGGGCCTGTACATGGCGCGTCCCACCCCCGGCCGGCCGCAATTCCACTACCTGGAGTCGTGGCTGCTGCCGTCGATCGGTCTGCGGGCCAGCATCTTCCATTTCAATCCGGGATACGAACGCGACCAGGATTTCTACCTCGACGTCGGCCGGTTCACCGCCGGCGAGCAGTCCTGGACGTCCGAGGACCACTACCTGGACCTCGTCGTCCAATCGGGCAAGAGTGTCGAGCTGGAGGACGTCGACGAACTTCTCGACGCAGTGCGTCACCACCTCCTGAGCACCGACGACGGCGAACGCGCCATCACGGCGGCGACGGCCGCCATCGAGGGGCTGGCTCAACACAACTACCAGCTGAATAATTGGCTAGCCAGTCTCGGTATGTCACTGACCTGGCGCGACGGGTAATGTCAACAACCATGACATCGATCGGGCGCGGACGACTGGCCGCGGCATCGCTGGCGTGCGCCACCGCAGTGGCCACGAGCACGTCCCTGTTTCCCGCGGCCAGAGCGGCGGCCGATCCGGCTCCGCCGGCCCCGCCCGCACCGCCGGCGCTTCCGGCCGGCGACAGCACTCCGCGCAGTGCGGGACCGCACAACGTCACCTACAGAGCCCGGATCGACGGGGTCTCCCGCGGCACGCTGATCACCTATCGACTCACCGACTCGCAGCTCAACTCGGCGACGCCGTCGTTGCTCCCGGGCGAGTCGTTCGAAGCCTCGGCCGTGCTGAACGACTCGGCGAATGCCGGCATGCAGGTGTCGATCCAGTGGCCGTACTCGGCAAGCCTGCACTGCGAGATCCTGGTCGATGACGAGATCGTCGCCCAGGCCGACCAGTTTGTCGCCCCGCGTCTGACGCCCCAGCGCCAGGACCCCGGCTACGGCGTGCTCAGCTGCGGTTCGGTGACCGACTTCGACCCCGGCCAGCAGTACAGCGCGGAACTACCGGGCACCCCGGCCACACCGGCTACCCCGGTCGCGCACTAAGGCCGCCAACCGGTTTCGTCGGCCCAGGCCCAGGCCCGTCGGTACGCGCCGACGAGCCAGGGCTCCTTGGCGTCGGCGTATTCGCCGCTGCTGGCCGGCGCAGCAGCCATCGCATCGTGTTTGAGCGCCAGGTACTCGACGCGCTCCTCGGGATTGGCGGCGATCCAGGCCGGGAACAGCAACGCGAACTGCTGGCCGGGCCAGCCGTTGACCCGGATGTGCACGTTGGTCGGCCGCCCGGGATCGGCGGAGGCGTGAAAACGCTTCTGCCACAGCGTCTTGTCGTCGGTATGGTCGAATTCGGCGACGGCGCTGCGAGCGTCGTCCTTCGCGACATCCTCGGTGATGTCGGCGATCCGGGGGTATCCGGCGGCCAGCAGCAGGTCGGTGAGTTCGTCGGCCACCTCGAGTGACGGCACGGTCACCTGGATGTCGATGACGTCCTTGGCGTCCAGGCCCGGCACCGCCGTCGACCCGATGTGGTCGACCCGCACCGCCCGGTGGCCGCACGTGGTGTTCAGCCGGGCCACGATGCGGCGCGCCTGCTCGGGCCACGTCTCGTCGTACGACACCACGGCGGGTGCGACGGTGGCCGGCACGCCGGCACGCACGTTGCGCGCGAACGGAACGATGCGCTGCTCCCACAGTTCGCGGGCCGCGGCTGCCAGTTCGTCGGCGCTGCCGTGGTTGTCCAGCCAGACGTCCGCGACGGCCTTGCGCTGTTCGACGGTCGCCTGCGCCGCGATCCGGGCGCGGGCGTCCTCCTCCGAGAAGCCGCGGTACTCGACCAGCCGCGCGACGCGCACCTCCTCGTCGGCGTGCACCATGACGACCAACGGGAACAGCGGCGCCATCTGCGACTCGACGAGCAGCGGAATATCTTCCACCACAACCGAACCCACCGGCGCAGCGTCGATGAGCTCGGCACGGCGTTTGCCGACCAGCGGGTGCACGATGCCATTCAGGGTTTTGCGGGCGTCTTCGTCTTTGAACGCCACCGCTGCCAGGGCCGGACGGTTGAGCGAACCGTCCGGCAACAGGATGTCCTCGCCGAAGGCCGCCACGAGAGCGGCCAGCCCCTCAGTGCCGGGCTCCACCACCTCGCGGGCGATCACGTCACCGTCGACGACGATCCCGCCTTCCGCCGCGAAGGTCGATGACACAGTGGATTTTCCGGCGCCGATGCCGCCGCTCAGTCCGATACGAAGCACGGCATCAGTGTGTCAGGTCGCCCGGTCCGCCTCAGCCACGGACTCCCGTCATCTCGATGACCGCTCTGTCCAACGTGGTTTCAGCGACGGCCGAACCGTTGGTCAGGTCAACGGCCACCAGTCGCCGGGCATGCGGATCACTGACGTAGGCGGTGCCGCCTTGTACATGCACGTTAGGCATCGGCTCATGCCAGTCGTCGGGTTCCTGCCATGGCGCGATGACGCCGATGCGCGCGATCCGCTGGGCGGTCTTCGCATCGAATACGTGCAGCGCGCCGTCGGTGCCGAGAATGATCGCCTCACCACGCGGCCCGCGGTCCAGCGACCGGAAGCTGTAGCTGGCATCGAGCGGTACCACCGCGATCCGGCCGGTCTGCGTATCAGTCAGGGTAAACCGTTGGGGGCGTTCAAGTTCCGCGCCGGCTTCGGTCTTGTAGTCGCCGAGCACGATCGGAGACTCCGCGCTTCCCGCCTGATTGCCGATCCGCCCGTACGGCTCGGCACTGGCAGTTTTCTGAATCGTGTTGCCGCGCACGATGAGTATGCCGTTCTGACAGCCGAACGTCAGCACGCCGTCCGCGGCCGCGGCCTCGCCGTGCAGACCCGGACATTCGTCGTTGACCGCGATCGGCTTGCCTCCGGCGTCGCGGACCTCCAGACCGGTCCTCGAATGCGCGTCACCACGGCTCACGACCACTGACCCGTCACCGCGAGCGACGGCGACGCCATGATGAGCGGGAACGGCGAAATGCGAAGCCACTTCGGCCTTGCCGGCGAGCAGTGCGTGCGGGTCGACGATGTCCACCGCGCCGGTGCCGTCGAAGAACAGGGTGAGCTTGCCGTCGTGAGCGACGGCATGGCCGGGCTCGGCGCCGCTGAATCGCATACCGGTCGATCGCGGGGTGGCCGTGTAGTGATGCCCGTGGTCGCCGTGGTCATCGGTCCAGGTACCGAGGTCGAGAACCGTGAACCCACCGGATTGCGATACCAGCACATGCCGGCCGTCTGCGGCGGAATTGAGCCGCAAGAAGCCCTCGAGCGGAACGTCGCCGGCTGGTTCGAGTGTCTTCGCATCGAGCACCAGCACCCCGCCGTCATAGCTCAGGGCCAGCCGCGGGGTGCGCGCGGACTGTTCCACGGGAGCGGCGGCGGGGGTCGACTCGGTAGGGGCGTTGCGGGCTGGCGGGCCGGAGCACCCCGCGACCAGCACTGCCAGGGACAGTGCGGCCAGGAATCCATTGCGGTTGAACACGCCGCCCAGCCAAGCCGTTGATGAAAATTATTGTCAAATAGCTACGCGCGCACGTGTCCGACAAAAGAACTCCCCGGCTCGGTATGAGCCGGGGAGTTCTGTTGGGTTGCTACTTAGGCGTTGCCGGCGAGCTTCTCGCGCAGCGCCGCCAGCTGGGCGTCGCTGGCCAGGGTGCCACCGGTCGACTCCTCGGAACGCGAGGAACCGCTGGTCGCCGGACGGGCAGCTGCCTCGGCGTCGGCCGCGGCGAACTTCTCCATCTGGGCGGTGTGCATCTTGTGGCGACGCTCGGCCTCGGCGTACCGGGCCTCCCACTCGTCACGCTGCTTCTCGAAGCCTTCCAGCCATTCGTTGCTGTCGGCGTCGAAGCCCTCGGGGAAGATGTAGTTGCCCTGCTCGTCGTAGCTGTCGGCCATGCCGTACTTCGACGGGTCGAACTCCTCGGTGTAGTCCTCGTTGGCCTGCTTGAGGCTCAGCGAGATGCGGCGACGCTCCAGGTCGATGTCGATGACCTTGACCATCGCGTCGTCGCCGACCTGGACCACCTGGTCCGGGACCTCGACGTGGCGCTCGGACAGCTCCGAGATGTGCACCAGGCCCTCGATGCCCTCTTCGACGCGGACGAACGCGCCGAACGGAACCAGCTTGGTGACCTTGCCCGGGACGATCTGACCGATCGCGTGGGTGCGGGCGAAGTGGCGCCACGGGTCTTCCTGAGTCGCCTTGAGCGACAGCGAAACCCGCTCGCGATCCATGTCGACGTCCAGCACCTCGACGGTGACCTCGTCGCCCACCTGAACCACCTCGGACGGGTGATCGATGTGCTTCCAGGACAGCTCGGAGACGTGCACCAGGCCGTCCACGCCGCCCAGGTCGACGAACGCGCCGAAGTTGACGATCGAGGACACGACACCCTTGCGGATGGCGCCCTTGGTGAGCTGGTTGAGGAACTCGCTGCGAACCTCGGACTGGGTCTGCTCGAGCCACGCGCGACGCGACAGGACCACGTTGTTGCGGTTCTTGTCGAGCTCGATGATCTTGGCCTCGATCTCCTTGCCGATGTACGGCTGCAGATCGCGGACACGGCGCATCTCGACGAGCGATGCGGGCAGGAAGCCGCGCAGGCCGATGTCGAGGATCAGGCCGCCCTTGACGACCTCGATGACGGTGCCCTTGACGGCCTCGTCCTTCTCCTTGAGCTCCTCGATGGTGCCCCAGGCGCGCTCGTACTGAGCCCGCTTCTTGGAGAGGATCAGGCGGCCTTCCTTGTCCTCCTTGGTGAGAACGAGGGCTTCGACCTCATCGCCCACGGAAACGACCTCATTGGGGTCGACGTCGTGCTTGATGGAAAGTTCGCGAGAAGGGATGACACCTTCGGTCTTGTAGCCGATGTCGAGCAGGACCTCGTCACGGTCCACCTTGACGATGGTCCCTTCGACGATGTCGCCATCGTTGAAGTACTTGATGGTCTTGTCGATAGCGGCGAGAAAGTCCTCGGCCGAGCCAATGTCGTTGATGGCTACTTGCGGCGAGGTGATGGAGGGACTTGGCATGTGGTGGGATGCTCCGGACAGGTTGAATCGTAGGGACAAATTGGTTGTTTTTCCGTGACGCGTCGCGGCGTTACCGCCTGACGTCTCACGCGCACCCATAGCCCATGTGGACACAGGTACTTGTCGAGGGTACTAGACCCGTAGACGCAGGCCAAACGCGGTCTGCTCCACTGCAGGGGAATGCCGTTCCGCCGATAGTCTCGTGTCGTGTATCCCGCTCCGTCGCCCGTGCCGCCGCCATATCCGTACCTGGCGCCGATGCCGCGGCGAATCCGCAAGGTCGGTGCGCCCCTCGGCGTGATCATCGGGCTGGGTGTGCTGATCGGCTGCGTCCTGATCCTGACCACTCTGACCAATCCGATCGGCATGACCATCGGTTTCGTGCTGGCCAGCATCGCGACTGCGGTGGTACTGCTGACCTACCTGTGGTTCGACCGCTGGGAGCCCGAGCCACCGCGGCTGCTGATCTTCGCGTTCATCTGGGGCGCCTCCATCAGCGTCGTCATCTCGGTGGTCCTGGAAACCATGTCGACGCCGCTGCTGGGCAAGGAAGGCTTCGCCGCGATGGCCATCGGGGCACCGGTGATCGAAGAGGCCGCCAAGGGCGTGTTCCTGCTGCTGATGATGACGGGCAGGCGCCGCAACGAACTGAACTCGCTGACAGACTGCCTGGTCTACGCCGGTTTTGTCGCCGCGGGTTTCGCGTGGCTGGAGAACATCTTCTACATCGCGATGGGCGAGACGATCGCGCATTCCCTGCTGACCGCCGCGCTGCGGCTGATCATGGGTCCCTTCGCACATCCGCTGTTCACGAGCATGACCGGCATCGGCGTATACCTCGCCCTGCAGCACCGCGGCGCCGGTGCCAAGGTGCTCTATATCGGGCTCGGCTATCTCGCCGCGGTGGTCATGCACATGTTGTGGAACGGCTCGACCGTCGTCGGCGCAGGCGCGTATTTCGCGGTCTACCTGTTCTGGATGGTGCCGATCTTCACCCTCGCCATCGTCACCGGCGTGCTGGGCCGTCGTCGCGAGCAGCGGGTGGTCGCCGAGAAGCTGCCGGGGCTCATCGCCTCCGGGCTGATCACCCCCAACGAGGCGACGTGGCTCGGATCGATGCGCACGCGCAAGGCCGCGATCGCGACGGCGACGCGGATCGGCGGCGCCCCGGCCGGTAAATCGGTGAAGGAGTTCGCCGTGCAGGTCGTCGAGTTGGCATTCGTTCGGGACCGCATCGACCGGGGCCTGGCCGACCAGCAGACCTACCAGCGGCATGCCGAGGAGGCGTACTGGCTCACCGCCACCCGGGCGCAGGCCCCGGTGTTGCAGTGGCTGACCAACTACCGGGCGGCGTGACTTAACCATTTGCGCGGGTCAGCGATACTTCGTGCATGCTCGCGCACCTTCTCGACGTCCTGCCGGCGTTCCTGGTCGCGTCGGTGATCCTGGCAGCGCTGCCCGGACCGGCGACGGCACTGTTCCTGCACCGCTCGGTGCGCGACGGCCGCAAGGCCGGTCTGGCGGCCGTCGTCGGCAATGAGATCGGCGTCTGCGGGTGGACGCTCGCCGGCGGCGGCGGACTCTCGATCCTGCTGGCGGCCAATCACTGGCTGTCGCTGGCGCTGCACGTCGTCGGCGCCGCGATCATGATCTGGCTGGGCATCAGCGCCTGGCGCAGCGCGAAGCACCCCGCCGACATGGCCGCCGCCCTGCCCCTGCGCGGACGGACGCCGGGCGCGGCGTTCCGCGCGGCACTCGTGTCGATCGCCGCCAACCCGAAGGCCGCGGCCTTCGGCATCGTGGTGCTCCCCCAGTTCCTGCCGGCCGGCGGCCCGGTGCTGCCGACGCTGCTGGTGCTCGCCGCCATCCAGTTGGTGATCGACACCTCGTGGTGCGTCGGGGTCGTCCTAGCCGCCGACAAGGCACGAAACATCTTGAGCCGCACCCACGTTCGTCAGCGCATCGAACGCGCCATGGGCGCGATCCTCGTTGCGCTCGGTATCGGGCTGGCGGCCGACGCCTAGTCCTAGTGCGCCGCGGCGTCCCAACTGGGTCCGTAACCCACCGACACCTCGAGCGGCACGTCCAACGGGTAGGCACTGCCCATCTGCTCGCGCACCAGCGCCTCCAGCGCGTCGCGCTCCCCTTCGGCGACCTCGAACAACAGCTCGTCGTGCACCTGAAGCAGGATGCGTGACTTCAGCCCGGCGTCCTTCATCGCGCTGTCGACGTTGATCATCGCGACCTTGATGATGTCGGCGGCGCTGCCCTGGATGGGCGCGTTGAGCGCGGCCCGCTCGGCGGCTTCGCGGACGTTGCGGTTGCTGCTGTCGAGCTCCGGCAGGTAGCGCCGGCGCCCGAGCACCGTCGAGGTGTAGCCGTCCTTGCGGGCCTGTTCGACGACCGAGTGCAGGTAGTCGCGCACCCCGCCGAACCGGTCGAAGTACTGGTCCATCTGCTGCTTGGCCTCTTCGGTCGAGATCTTCAGCTGCGACGCCAGTCCGTAGGCCGACAACCCGTAGGCCAGGCCGTAGGACATGGCCTTGACCCGGCGGCGCAACTCTGCGGTGACCTCCTCGCTCGGCACGCCGAAGGCCCGCGACGCGACGAACGTGTGCAGGTCCTCGCCGGTGTTAAAGGCCTCGATCAGGCCGGCGTCGCCCGACAGGTGCGCCATGATGCGCATCTCGATCTGGCTGTAGTCGGCGGTCATGAGCTCGGTGAAGCCCTTGCCCACGACGAAGGCCTCACGGATCTGCCGGCCCGCTTCGGTGCGGATCGGGATGTTCTGCAGGTTCGGCTCGGTCGACGACAACCGGCCGGTGGCCGCGATCGTCTGGTTGAACGTGGTGTGGATGCGGCCGTCGGACGCGACCGCGTTCAGCAGCCCGTCGACGGTGACCTTGAGCCGGGTCGCGTCGCGGTGTGCCAGCAGATGCTGCAGGAACGGATGACCGGTCTTGTCCAGAAGTGATTGCAGCGCATCGGCATCCGTGGTGTAGCCGGTCTTGGTGCGCTTGGTCTTCGGCATCTCGAGCTTGTCGAACAGCACCACCTGCAGCTGCTTGGGCGAGCCCAGGTTGATCTGCTCGCCGATCGCCGCGTAGGCCGCCTCGGCGGCGTCACGAATCTGGTCGGAGAACTGGCTCTGCAGCCGGCCGAGCAGTTCGATGTCGACGGCGATGCCGGCGTTCTCCATCTCGGCGAGGGCCCGCTGCACGGGAAGCTCCATCTGGCCGAGCAGTGCCAGCGAGTCGATCCGGGCGAGTTCCACGTCGAGCGCATCGGCCAGATCACCGACGGCCGCGGCGCGCACGATCAGCGCCTGAACCGCGGCGTCGTCGACCTCATCGGGGTCGTCGAGCAGGGAAAGCTGTTGCTCCTCCGTGGTTTCCGCGCGCAGTTCGCGGCCGAGGTACCGCACCGACAGGTCGTCGAGGGCGAAGCTGCGCTGTCCCGGGCGCACCAGATAGGCGGCCAGCGCCGTATCCGAGGTGACGCCCGCGAGCGTCCAGCCGCGGCCCAGCAGGTCATGCCAGGCGAGCTTCGCCTCGTGGAGCGCCTTCGGCGGGCCCGGATCGGCCAGCCACGACGCGAGCGCCGCCTCGTCGTCGGCGTCCAGCCGCGCAGTGTCGATGTAGACGCCTTCGCCGCTGGCCGACACGATGGCGACCGCGGTGGCGTCGGCGTCGAAGGCCTTGTGGGTGCCGGCGACGGCCATACCGAAGCGGCTGCCGTTGCTGTGCTCGGCGAGCCAGGCCGCCAGGGTGCCCGGCTCCAGCAGGCCGCCGCGGACGTCGAAGCCGAGCTCGACCTCGGGCTCCACGGGCGACAGTGTCTCGAACAACCGGTCCCGCAGGACCCGGAACTCCAGGTCGTCGAACAGCTGGTGGATGCGGTCGCGGTCCCACGGCTGCACCCGCAGCGCTTCCGGGGTGTGCGCCAGCGGCACGTTCCGGACCAGGTCGGTCAGCTCACGGTTGAGGATGACGCTGGAGAGGTTGGCCCGCAGCGAGTCGCCGACCTTGCCCTTGACCTCGTCGACATGGTCGACCAGCGCCTGCAGCGAGCCGTACTGGTTGATCCATTTGGATGCGGTTTTCTCACCCACGCCGGGAATGCCGGGCAGGTTGTCGCTCGGGTCGCCGCGCAGGGCTGCGAAGTCCGGGTACTGGGTCGGGGTCAGGCCGTACTTCTCCACCACCGCGTCGGGGGTGAAGCGGTGCAGATCGCTGACGCCCTTCTTCGGGTACAGCACGGTCACGTCGTCGGTGACGAGCTGCAGCGAGTCACGGTCGCCGGTGACGACCAGCACCCGGAAATCCTCTGCCTCGGCCTGCGTGGCCAGCGTGGCGATCAGGTCGTCGGCCTCGAAGCCGTCTTCGGCCAGCACCGTGATGCCGAGCGCCCCCAGCACCTCTTTGGTGATGTCGATCTGGCCGCGGAACTCGTCGGGCGTAGCGGCCCGCCCCTCCTTGTACTCCGGGTACTTCTCCTTGCGGAACGTCTTGCGGGAGACGTCGAAGGCGGCGGCGACGTGCGTCGGCTTCTCGTCGCGCAGCAGATTGATGAGCATGGCGGTGAAGCCGTACACCGCGTTGGTGGTCAGGCCGCCCTGCGTCTTGAAGTTCTCGGCGGGCAGCGCGTAGAACGCCCGGAACGCCAGTGAGTTGCCGTCCAGCAGCATCAATGTGGGCTTGGTGGTCGGCGGGGCGTCCGTTGCGGTGGGGCTCACAGCCCTAACTCTATGCAACCGGCCCGACAGCCTTGGCGGGCGCTGGCGACGTCAGTCGGCGTTATTGGGCGATGGCGGGAACTCCGGGGGCCTGACGAACAGGTGGCACCGGTTTCGTCGAGGTGGGAGCGTCCTTGGGGAACTCCAAGCTGCCGGAATCGGGGATCGTGCAGATGAAGGCGCCACCGTTACCGGTGGTCGGATTACCGTACGCGGCTATGCAGCACTCCCATGCGCTCCCAGGACCCCGGTTTGCCTTGCAGTCCGCGTAGAACTGACTCCGAGTGCGGTTGTCGGCTCCGGCGACGGCAACCGATCCGCACAGAAGTCCGGCGGCGAGGGTGGTGGCGAGCAACGTGCGCGTTGCTGACCCAATTGGCGTGACGCGGGTGTCTGTCGTCATGGCCGGTCCTGTCCTGTGCCGTTGGTCTGACCCCACCCGAACCTGATCATAGGCTGAATATTTGCTGAAAGGGGAGGATTGGGCTCCCGGCGTTCAGCAGGGCCGTGCGCTCACGTGGTCGAAACGCCGCAGCTGCTCTCGGATCACATCGGGCCGGTCGTTGATCGCCGCGATGTGCCCGTCGGGCCGGACCAGCACGTACGAGCCGGCGGACACGTCGTAGTCGGGACCCGGCGCCAGACGCGCCTGAGGAACCCCGAAATCGAAGGCAGCTCCACCGAATTCGAGCACCGTCCAGTGCGGTCCGCGGAAGACGTCGAACAGGCGGCGCCCGTCGGGCAACAAGGCGTCGGGTGCGCGGTCGCCGGCCTGTAGCGCGCCCGGCCCGCTCTCCTCGCCGGCAAGGGGGCCGCCCCGGTAGCTGATGTCCAGCTGATGGATGGCCGACGGCGCCGTCCCGGTCGCGGCGAAGCCCTGGCGATGCAGCGCACCACTGAGCCGAAGCACGTCGGCCGCCACCGGCATGCGTTCAGCGGCGTAGCTGTCCAGCAGTGCGTCGGGCGCTCCAGCGAGCACGGCGGCCAGTTTCCAGCCGAGGTTGTAAGCGTCCTGCACACCCGTGTTGACGCCCTGTCCCCCGGCCGGCGAATGGACGTGGGCAGCGTCGCCCGCCAGCAGCACCCGGCCCATCCGGAACTGTTGCGCCATCAGCAGATTCACGCGGTACTCCGAAACCCACCGCAGGTCCGACAGCACCACGTCACGGCGCCCCGAGCGCTGTTCGAGCAGCTCCTGCATCCCGCCCAGGGTCAGAGGGGGCGGCTCCTCGCCCGGCGCCATCGTCACCACCAGCTGGAAGTGCTCGGTACCCGGCAGGTTCCACAGCGAGAACCGCGTGGCCTGGTCACCGTCGCCGGTCAGCAGGTGACAGCACCTGCCGTCGAGCCCGCGCGCCCGGACATCGCCGACGATGATGCGTTCCTCGGTCAGCGCACCGCCGAGAAACTCGACACCGGACACCTTGCGCACGGTGCTGCGACCGCCGTCTGCCCCGACGAGATAGTCCGCGCGGATCGGGCCGCGTTCGGTCTGCACGGTCACACCGTTGCCGTCTTGCTCGAAACCTGTTACCTCGGTGCCGAATTCGATGACGCCACCGAGTTCGACGAACCGTGCCGCCAGGATCTGGTCGGTCCGCCACTGCGGAATCAGCCACGTGAACGGATACGGCACGGCCGGTGTCGGCGCGAGTTCCGGCAGGCCCAAGACCTCGTAGATCGGCTTGGTCCAGACCTCCTCCGCGCCGCGGTACAGGCGCATGGGCGGAAACGGCTCGCCCGCTGCCAGCACCGCACCGATGACGCCCAGGTCGTCGAACACCTCGAGGGTGCGCGGTTGCAGTCCCTTGCCGCGCGAACCGGGAAACAACGCCTTGGCCCGGTCCAGCACGCGTACCGGTACGCCGCGGCGCGCCAGCTCGACGGCGAGCGTCAGTCCGGTCGGTCCCGCGCCGGCGATCACCACGCTCATCGGGCCCCACCCAGCAGGGGCAGCAGCACGTCGTCGATGAGCCGTGCGCTGAAGTCCGCGTCGACGGGGCGGTCGAGTTGCATCTGCCGCAGGATCATCGCCTCGGCGACGTCGTGGATCAGCTCGACGTCGGCGTCGGCGGGGATGTCGCCCCGCGCGATGGCGCGCTGAAGCGCGTCATGGAACGGCGAGAGCTCCTCTTTGTCCAGGTGTTGACGGAGGGCCGCGGCGAGTTGGTCGTCGTGACGCATGAGCGTCGCGAGTTCGGGGATGACCTGCGTCAACGGGTCGGCGACATCGGCCGCGACGGCGTCCATCACGGCGAACAGGTCGCTGCGCAGCGCTCCGGTATCAGGCATCGACGCGTTCCGGGCGGCGTCCGCGGCGTCGAGCGTCGCGCGGACGAGTTGAGCCTTGTTCGGCCAACGGCGATAGATGGTCGCCTTGCTCGCACCGGCTCGCGCGGCCACGGCATCGGTGGTCAATGCCGCGTAACCCCGCTCGACGAGCAACTCGGCCGTCGCGGCCAGCACCGCCTGTTCCCGCTCAGCTCCTCGCACCATGGCCAAAGTGTACGAAACCGTTTCGTACACCTCAACCGATTCAAGATGCTTTCCCGGTGTCCGGGACGAAACTGCAACACGTTTCAATTTCTTCCCGCCGCCGGTTACTCTGAGCTGGTGCCAGGAGTGACGGACGCCGGGAGTCAGCCGGCAATCGAAGGTTGGTGGGACACCGACGAGAGCGGTGCGCCGCACCTCATCGGGGCCAAGTGCCCACAATGCGGGACCTATGTTTTCCCGCCCCGCGCCAACAACTGCCCGAGCCCGGCTTGCGACAGTGACGTGCTTGAGCCCGTCGCATTGTCGCGTCGCGGCACGGTGTGGAGCTACACCGAGAACCGGTATCCCCCGCCGGCGCCGTACCCGGCAGCCGACCCGTTCGAGCCGTTCGCCATCGCCGCCGTCCAGCTGGAGGCCGAAGGCCTCATCGTGCTGGGCAAGGTCGTCGAGGGCACGCTCGCCGCAGACCTCAAGGTCGGCATGGAGATGGAACTGACCACCATGCCGCTGTACACCGATGCCGATGGCATCGAACGGACCACCTACGCCTGGGCGATTGCGGACGCGAGGAGCATGGAGGATTCCGCGAAATGACCACTCCAGATCCCTTGTACATCCTTGGTGCGGGCATGCACCCGTGGGGCAAGTGGGGCCGCGACTTCACCGAGTACGGCGTCGTCGCCGCCCGCGCCGCGCTGGCCGAGGCCGGCCTGGACTGGCGCCAGATCCAGCTGGTCGCCGGTGCCGACACCATCCGCAACGGCTACCCGGGCTTCATCGCCGGCTCGACGTTCGCCCAGAAGCTGGGCTGGAACGGTGTGCCGGTCTCGTCGTCGTACGCCGCGTGCGCCAGCGGCTCGCAGGCCCTGCAGAGCGCCCGCGCGCACATCCTCGCCGGCTTCTGCGACGTCGCACTGGTCATCGGCGCCGACACCACGCCCAAGGGTGCCTTCGCCCCGGTCGGTGGCGAGCGCAAGAACGACCCCGACTGGCAGCGCTTCCACCTGCTGGGCGCCATGAACCCGGTGTATTTCGCCCTGCTGGCCCGCCGCCGCATGGACCTGTACGGCGCCACCTCCGAGGACTTCGCCCAGATCAAGGTGAAGAACTCCAAGCACGGTCTGAACAACCCGAATGCCCGCTACCACAAGGAGGCTTCGGTCGAGGACGTGCTGGCCAGCCCGGTCGTCTCCGACCCGCTGCGGCAGCTGGACATCTGCGCCACCTCGGACGGCGCGGCGGCACTGATCGTGGCCAGCGCCGACTTCGCGCGCAAGCACCTCGGCTCGCTCGACGGCGTGCCGTCGGTGCGGGCGATCAGCACCGTCACGCCGCAGTACCCGCAGCACCTGCCCGAATTGCCGGACATCGCAACGGATTCCACCGCGGCCATCGCCGGACCGGAGCGGGTGTTCAAGGACCAGATCCTCGATGCGGCGTACGCCGAGGCCGGTATCGGTCCCGACGACGTCAACCTCGCAGAGGTCTACGACCTGTCGACCGCACTCGAACTCGACTGGTACGAACACCTCGGCCTGTGCGCCAAGGGCGAGGGCGAGCAGCTGCTGCGCTCCGGCGCCACCACCATCGGTGGCCGCGTACCGGTCAACCCGTCGGGCGGTCTGGCGTGCTTCGGTGAGGCCATCCCGGCCCAGGCCATCGCGCAGGTGTGTGAGCTGACCTGGCAGCTGAAGGGTCAGGCCACCGGCCGCCAGGTCGAGGGCGCCCGCGTGGGCGTGACCGCGAACCAGGGCCTGTTCGGCCACGGTTCGTCGGTGATCGTCGCGCGCTGATCTGCCCGCCGAACGTGAGCTTGTTGTCGAGATCTGCGGGGTTGTTCGCACATAAGCTCACGTTCGGTGATCAGCGTCAGAGTCAAACCCGGTAGCCGCAAAGGCCCGTTGGTCGAAACCAACGAAGACGGCTCCCTCACGGTCTACGTCCGCGAGCAGGCCGTCGACGGGAAGGCCAACACCGCGGTCATCCGGGTTCTCGCCGAGCATTTCGCGGTGCCGAAGTCGCGGGTGCAGCTGGTGTCCGGCGCCGCGGCCCGGATCAAGCGGTTCCGGATCGACGAATAGCGCGGGAATACTGCAGTCATGCCACGGATCACCGCCGTCCTCGGCGACATCACCCAGCAGGATGTCGATGCGATCGTCAACGCCGCCAACAGTGCGATGCGTGGTGGCGGTGGCGTGGACGGCGCGATCCACCGGGCGGGCGGCCCCGCTGTGCTCCAGGACTGCATCGAGCGCTTCCCGCACGGACTGGCGACGGGCGATGCCGGCTGGACCACCGCCGGCAATCTCCCGGCCCGGTGGGTGGTCCACACCGTCGGGCCGAATTACCGGGCAGGCCAACGTGATCCGGAGCTGCTGCGGTCCTGCTACCGGCGTTCCCTCGAAGTCGCGGACGAACTCGGTGCGCGGAGCGTGGCCTTCCCGTTGATCAGCGCGGGTATCTACGGGTGGCCGTTGCACGATGCGATCATGATTGCCGCTGAAACGATTTCGTCGGCCGCCACAAAGGTCGACGACGCCCGCCTGGTGGCGATCGACGACGACATCGTCAACCGAATCGACGCTCAGTTGCGCCGAGCATGAGCTTACGTCCGAAATTTCGCAGGTTCTTCGAACACAAGATCATGTTCGGCGGAAAGACAGCTCAGGCGACGCCGAGATAGGCCGCTCGGATGCTGTCGTCCTTCAACAGGTCACGGGCATTGCCACTGCGGGTGACGGCGCCGGTCTCCAGGATGTAGGCCCGATCGGACCGGCTCAGCGCCTGTTGCGCATTCTGCTCGACCAGCAGCACCGTGGTGCCCTGGGCGTTGATCTCGGAGATGATCCGGAAGATCTGCGATATCACCATGGGCGCCAAGCCCATCGACGGCTCGTCGAGCAGCAGCACCTTGGGCCGGGCCATCAGCGCGCGGCCGATCGCCAGCATCTGCTGCTCGCCGCCGGACAGCGTGCCGCCGGCCTGTGACCGCCGTTCGGCCAGCCGCGGGAACGTCGTCAGCACCCAGTCGAGACGCTCATCGTGGTCGTGCTTCGACTCGAATTTGCGTCCATAGCAACCCATCTCCAGGTTCTCGACCACTGTCATGCCGGGGAAGACACCGCGACCCTCGGGAGCCTGGATGAGACCCCGGGTGACCCGTTGGTGCGCCTTGACCTTGGAGATGTCCTGGCCGTCGAACCACACCGAACCCGACGTCAATGACCTCAGGCCGGAGATGGCCCGCATCATCGTGGTCTTGCCTGCGCCGTTGGAACCGAGCAGGGTCACCAGTTCGCCCTCCCGAACGACCAGCGAAACCCCGTGCAGCGCTTCAATTCTGCCGTAGTGGACGACGGCGTCACGGACCTCCAGCAGCACCGGCCGCGGGTCGAGGTCGGCGGGTTCAGAGCTGGTCATCGGGCACCCCCAGGTAAGCGGCGATGACCTTCGGGTCCTCGCGAATCTCGGCCGGTAGGCCTTCGGCGATCTTGCGGCCGAACTCCAGGACCACGATCCGGTCGGTGACGCCCATGACCAGCCGCATGTCGTGTTCGATCAGCAGCACGGTGTAGCCGTCCTCCCGGATGGCGTGGATCAGGTCGATGAGTGCGGACTTCTCGCTCGGGTTGAAGCCGGCGGCCGGCTCGTCCAGGCACAGCAGTTTCGGCTCGGTGGCCAGGGCCCGGGCGATCTCCAGCCGCCGCTGGTCGCCGTAGGACAGGTTCCGCGCCTTCTCCTCGCCGCGGTGTGCGATGCCCACGAATTGCAGCAGCGCCGCGGCACGTTCGATGGCGTCGCGTTCCTCGCGACGGTGCCGCGCGGTGCGCACCAGCGCGCCGGGCACCGACGTCTTGTGCCGGGCGTCGGTGCCGACGACGACGTTCTCCAGCGCCGTCATCTCGCCCCACAGCCGGATGTTCTGGAAGGTCCGCGCGATGCCGCGCCGGGTGATCTCGTGGCGCTTGATCTTGCCGAGCGGTGCGCCGTCGAACATCACCGAACCGGACGACGGCCGGTACACGCCGGTGATCGCGTTGAAGCACGTGGTCTTGCCGGCGCCGTTGGGGCCGATGAGACCGAGGATCTCGCCGCGCCGGATGTCGAACGTCACCGCATCGAGCGCAGTGAGTCCCCCGAACTTGACGGTGAGATCGGTTGTCGCCAAGAGCTTCTCACCCTCGGCGACCTGCACGTCACGGTGCAGCGCGGCGAGTTCCTCGTCGGGTGCGGGCTCGAACGGCTGTGTCATGGGCGATCCCGCTCCGCTTGTCGCTTGGCTCTCATGCCGCCGCCTTCGATTCGTCGGCATTGCGCAGCAGCCGGCGTGCCGAATTCCCATACGCCAGCAGCTGCTGGCGTACCGGGAACAGCCCCTGCGGCCGGAAGATCATCAGCACCACCAGAGCCAGGCCGAAAAACAGGTACTTGAGGTCACCGAGATTGATGCCGAGCACATGCACCCCGAGCAGGCGGTTGGGCAGGTACACGATGATGAACGCACCGATGATCACGCCGAGCTTGTTGCCCTGCCCGCCGAGGACCACGGCGCACAGGAACAGCATCGAGTTGATGATGTTGAAGGTGGGGGGCGCGACGTACTGAACCTGGCCGGCATACAGCGCGCCCGACAGGCCGCCGATGCCCGCGCCGATGACAAACGCCCACAGCTTGAACTTGAAGGTGTTGACGCCCATGACTTCCGCGGCGTCCTCGTCCTCGCGGATGGCGACCCACGCGCGCCCGACGCGGCTCCGTTCCAGGTTGCCGACGAGCAGCAGGATGGCGACCATGAGCGCCAGGCCCAGCCAGAACCACCAGGTGCCGTAGTTGGCCTGACCGGCCGAGTTACCGCTGGAGAACACGCCGTTGGGCAGGTCCGCGTTCTCCCCCACGCGCGGATAGGCGATCTGGTTGAGTCCGCGGGCGCCGTTGGTCAGGTCGGAGAGATTGTCGGCCAGGAGTCGGATGATCTCGCCGAAGCCCAAGGTGACGATGGCGAGGTAGTCGCCGCGCAGGCGCAGCGTCGGGATACCCAGTACCAGGCCCGCCATGGCGGTGACCGCCATGGCCAGTGGCACGCACGCCAGCCAGGCCCAGTCCTTGTCGAGGAACCCGTCGGCACCGACCTGGTTCCACGGACTGTCGGGGCTGGTCAGCAGCGCGACGGTGTAGGCGCCGACGGCGTAGAACCCGACATAGCCGAGGTCGAGCAATCCGGCTTGGCCCACAACGACATTGAGGCCGATCGCGATGATCGCGACCATCGCGAACTGCGCCATGGTGCCACCGAAGCTGATGCCGGGTGTGTTGAGGAACGACGGGGTGTACAGCGGCAGCATCGCCACCACGGTGAACAGGAGGGCCCCGAAGACCCACTTCGCAGGCCGGCTCTGCTGGTCCCACCACTGCCGCATCTGGTCGCCGGGTGCCAGCAGGAACCTGGCACGGCCCCCGTTCCGGTGCTGAGCGCTCATGCGCGTGCCTTCCCGAGACTTTCACCGAGTATCCCGGTGGGACGGACCAGCAGCACCAGTACGAGCAGGACGAATGCCACCACATCGCGCCATTGGGTGCCGAAGAACGCCTGGCCGTAGTTCTCCATGATGCCGAGGATCAACCCACCGAGCAGCGCGCCGCGCAGGTTGCCGATGCCGCCGAGGACCGCGGCCGAGAATGCCTTGATTCCCAACAGGAATCCGCCCGAGTAGATGATGCCCTGCGGCACCTTCAGGGTGTAGAGCAGCGCGGCGGCACCTGCCAGCAGGCCACCGATGAGGAACGTCGTCATGATGATGCGCTCCCGGGACACGCCCATGAGGGTGGCGGTTGTCGGGTCCTGCGCGACGGCGCGGATGCCGCGGCCGAACTTGGTGCGGTTCAGCGCGATGTCGGTGAGCAGCGCCAGCACGATGGCGGCCACCACGATGACGACGGTGACGTTCGAGATGTTCGCGCTGAAGAGCGTGAACTGAGTCTTGGGTTGCACCAGGATGATCGGCTGCTGGGCATTGCTGCCGCCGAAACCTTTGAGGATTTTCGGCAGCACGAAGTGCACGAACTCCTGCAGCACGAACGACATGCCGATGGCGGTGATGAGGAAGGTCAGCCCGCGCGCATTGCGGCGGCGCAGCGGCCGGTAGGCCACGACCTCCAGCCCGACGGCCGCGGCGCCGGAGACCAGCATCGCGACCAGCATGGCGATGCCCAGGTAGAAGATCGTCAACCCGATGCCCAGGTTGTACGCGTTTCCGCTGGGCTTGAAACCGAGAATGATCTCGAGGGCGAAGTAGGCGCCGAACATGCCGAGCATGAAGATTTCCGAGTGCGCGAAGTTGATCAGTCGCAACACGCCGAACACCAGGGTGTAGCCGACGGCGACCAGGGCATAGATCGCGCCCCACGACAAGCCATCAATCGTCAACTGCCAGAACCCGTTCACCAGGTTGTCGACGTTGAAATTGATATTGGCCGCGGTGCACACGTAGTGGCCGACGCAGTCGGATGTCATCAGGTGGCGGCTCCTTGATCAGCGCGGTGGTGAGGGTCCAGGAACGACGACGCGCCCGGCACAGGGTCCGGACGCGTCGTCGTCTGCAGGTTCCTACTGAACCTTGTAGATCCAGATGAGGTTGGTGGTCAGCTCACCCTTGTTGTTCCACTGGTACTTGCGGGCCACGCCCTGACCTTCGTACTTGGTCACGAAGTCCAGCAGCGCGGGCCGCGTCACGGCGCCCGAGTCGATGCCCTTGACCAGGATGGTGCCCAGGTCATAACCCTCGGTGCTGTACGTGCCGGGCTCCTGGCCGAATTTCTTGGTGTACTCCTCGGCGAACTGCTTGCTCGCCGGGCCGCACGGGCAGGACAGGATGGCACCCTTGGTCGCCTCGCCGCCCTGCTTGACGAACTCGGGGTCCTTCGTGCCGTCGGCGCTGGCGAACGTCGCCGTCACGCCGCCGTCCTTGAGCTGCTGTGCGAACGTCGCGGCCTCGGCGTAGTACCCGCTGTAGAAGATCGCGTCCGGTGCGGCGCCCTTGATCTGGGTGACGGCCGCCGAGAAGTCCTTGTCGCCCTTCTTGACCGAGATGTTGCACGCCGAATCCGCCACCGGTCCCAGCGTGGTGCGCACGGCCGTGGCCAGGCCCAGGCCGTAGTCGGTGCTGTCGTCGACGACGCAGACCTTCTTGTACTTGAGCGTGTTCTTCAGGTAGTTGGCGACCGACGGGCCCTGCACGCCGTCGTTGGCCAGGCCGCGGAAGAAGGTCTTCCAGCCGTTCTCACTGAGCGTCACGTTGGTGGCCGAAGCGGTGGCCGCGACGAGGCCGGCCTGGTCGAAGACGGTGCCGGTGGCCTTGGTCTCGCCGGAGAAGGCGGGGCCGACGAGGCCGATGGTGAACTTGTCGTCGACGATCTGCGGCGCGATGCCCGTCGCCTTCTGCGGGTCGCCCTCGGTGTCGAAGGTCTTCAGCGTCACCTGGCAGCCGGGGTTCGCCGCGTTGTGCTTGTCGATGGCCAGCTGCACGCCGTCCTTGATGTTGATGCCCAGAGCGGCATCGGGTCCGTTCAGTGCGCCGGCCATGGCGATGGAGACCGGCGGGCAGGTGGCCTTGCCGTCACCGGCGGGATCCGCCGGAGCCGCGCCCTCGGCACTCTTGACCTCGGCGCCGTTCTCGTCGATCTGCACCTGTTCGACGATCTTGAGATTCGAGCCGGCCGCGCCGCTCTGCTTCGGCTCAGACTGGCTGCACCCCGCCAGACCGAACACGATCAGACCGGCACTGCCGACTGCAAGAGCATTCCGAGCTACGCGACTGCGCACGCTTCACCTCCGGGTCATGGTTACGTGGCACCGGATGCGGCCTGCACTCTTCGCAGGTGGGGCCGACTCCGCTGCTTCGCGTAGACAGTAACCAACACGGCGCGGCTATACGCGCTGTTGAGCGATGCTGGCCGACGTTGTCTTCATCGGACCTGTGTAAATGCTGCGGCCCGAAACACAGAGTTAACGCCGGCGCGGCTCGCGGCTCAGCCGGCGGACGGTTCCGTCGCTTCCGCGGCCGGCGGATCCAGCGTCTCGACGACGACCTCGGCCACCCGTTTCATCGTGGTGCGACGGTCCATCGCCGCCCGCTGAATCCACTTGAACGCCTCGGGTTCGGTCATGCCCTGCTTGGTCTGCAGGATGCCCTTGGCGCGTTCGACGAGCTTGCGCGTCTCCAGCCGATCGGACAGCGAGAGGACTTCCTTCTCCAGCGCCGTCAGCTCACCGAAGCGGCTGACCGCAACCTCGATGGCCGGCACCAGGTCCGTGATGGAGAACGGCTTGACCAGATAGGCCATGGCACCCGCGTCGCGGGCCCGTTCGACCAGCTCACGCTGGGAAAACGCGGTCAGGATCACGATGGGCGCGATGCGCTTGGCGGCGATCTCGGAAGCGGCGTCGATGCCGTCACGGCGCGGCATCTTCACGTCCATGATCACCAGGTCGGGCTTCAGCTGCTCGGCGAGTTCGACGGCCTCCTGGCCGTCGCCGGCCTCGCCGACGATCTCGTAGCCCTCCTCGCGGAGCATCTCCGCCAGATCCAGCCGGATGAGCGCCTCATCCTCGGCCACGAGAACACGGCGCGGTGCGACGACATCAGATGTTGACCCGGTCATCCCCATATTGTCGCGTGAGCCGCCCGAAGAGGCGACCTCGGGGCGCGGCGTTGCCCCCAGAATCACATCAACTATGGTGGTACACCGCCAGCCGACAACCGGTGCGACGCCCTCGTATCCCAACTGGCAGAGGAAACGGATTCAAAACCCGTGCAGTGTGAGTTCGAATCTCACCGAGGGCACCAATTCTCGCCGCTAAACTGCAGCCATGGGGGCACTGCGAGTCACTGCGGATGGACTGTTCGCCGTTGCCGGTCAACTCGAGCAGTATGCCCAAGCTCTGTCGGCACACACCATCAGCGGCGCGCCGCTGCCCGCCGGCCAGTCCACCGCGGATGTCGTCGCCGAGATCCAGTCGCGCGTCGATGCCGCGTCCGCGGCACATGCCGAACGGATCTGGTCGGTTGCCTCCGCACTGACCGCTGCCGGACATGCCTACTCCGACTCCGACAGCTCGGCCTCGGCCGCCTTGGCCGAGTAGCCATGACAGCCGAACTCGACTTGCCGACGCTGGCACAGATCACCGATTGGGATGTGCAGCACCTGGTCGACGCTGCCGCGCAATGGAACAAGACCGCCGACCTGTGGGAGAACTCATTCCACGACGTCTGGCAGGGCACCCTGCGCCCCGGCGGCACCACGTGGGAAGGCAGTGCCGCGGAAAACGCTCAGGACATCGCCTGGCGCGATCTGGTCAGGGTCCGCGGATCGGCCGACGCACTGCGGGCCGCCGCCAGCATCGCCCACACGGGCGCGGCGTCACTCTCCGATGTCAAGCGACTGGCGCTGGGCGCAATCGACGAGGCGCGCACCAACGAGTTCACCGTCGCCGAAGACCTGTCTGTGACCGAGGTCCGGTACCGATTCGTGGCCAGGGAACGCGAGTCGCGCGAGTCGATGGCCGACGACCACTCCGCCGACATCCGGCACTTCGCCGCAAATCTCGTTGCGCTGGACCGGGATATCGCGCACCGCCTCCGGGCGACCATGTCCGGGATCGGCGCCCCGATCTATTCGGTCTGAGCCGTAACGCGCGAGCGCCTCCCCGGCGCATCACGCGCCAGGGAGGCCTCACTCAGACCCGGGCTATGCGCCCTGATGGTGGTGTGTCTTGCCGTCCGTGCCCGAGGTCTTGCCACCGCTGTCGCCGTTCGACCGCCCCGTCGGCTTCGACGGTTCACTGGCAGCGGGAGCCGGCTTCTTCGTCTTGGCCGGCTTCTTGCCCGGCTTGACCTTGGTGCCCGGCTTGTCGCCGTCCTTGCCGTCGGTCGACTTGTCTTGGGCCGCACCGTCTTTGGCCGGCTTCTTGGACTCGTTCGTCGCCTTCGGTTCCGCTGCAGGCGAATCAGACTGCGGCGTTTCGGCTTTCGGCGTTTCCGCTTTCGGCGTCTCGGCCTTGGGCGTCTCTTCCTTCGGCGTGTCGACCTTCGGGATCTCTTCCTTGGGCTGCTCAGCCTTGGGCGTTTCGGTCTTCGGCTCTTCCGCCTTGGGGGTTTCGGTCTTGGGATCCGCCGTCTTGGGATCCGCCGTCTTCGGATCCGCCGTCTTGGGGTCCTCGGTCTTGGGGTCCGTCGCCTTCGGGTCCTCGACCTTCGTCTCCACGGCCTTCGGATCGACTGCCCCGGCGGCTTCGTGCTCCGCGGCCTCGACCACCTTGACGTCGCCCGATTCCGACTTGTCGCCGGCCTTCACGTGATCGGCGGTGTCTTTCGCATCGCCCACCTGAGACTTCAGCTCCGTCGCCGCCCGGTTGGCCGCCGAGAGCGTATCCGCACTGATCGACGCGGCGGCAGGCGCCAGGCTCGCGGTCGTGGTCGGTTGCGCCGCAGCGGGTTTGAAGATGCCCGACAGCAGGCTCTGGAAAGCCTTCACGGCATTGGCGAACGCGGTCTGCAGGTTGGCGGTGAACGACGCGAATGCCTTCTGGAACTGGGCCACCGCCTTCTGGATCAATTCGGCCAGTGCCACGATCGGTGAGACGACGACGGGCGGCAGCCCGATGGCGTCAGAGATCACCTTCACTGCCAGCTTCGCCGTCCAGTCGGCCTGGAAGATGCCGTAGCCGGTGTCCGTGCCGGGCACGCCGTCGCGGGTGGTGTAGATGAACAACGGGCCGGTGTAGGTCAGCGCCCGCCACGTGGCGATGAAGTCCGCGATGAAATCGGCCTGCTTCTGATTGCTGGCCGGATCGACGACGCCGAGTTGGTCGAGGACGGTCTGGAAGCCGTACTCGGTGGCCCAGATCAGCTTTTGGCTGTCACCGTTCTGCACCATGATCGCCCGCATCTGCTGCACCTGATACAGCGCCGCCAACGGATTCAAGGCACCCTGCGAGAACTTCAGCACCTGGTTGAACTCGTACGGGTGGACCGAGATGGCATCGAAAAAGCCTTTGGCGCCAGCGGCATACATCGCGGCGAGGAAGGTCTGCGGAGACGATGTCAGGCCGAAGAAGTCCTGCAGCGGCGCCAGGGCGCCCGCGATGACGGTGGCGGTCGGGTCCACGCCCCCGGCCCCGTCGACGCCCTTGAGGGTGGTGTAGACGGCCTTCAAGATGGCGGTGTACTTGACGGGATCCATCGGCTGGAAGAAGCTGGCGCTGTTGGGCTCGTTCCAGACCTCGTAGGCGGAGATCACGTCGCCGTACCGGGTCGCCACCTGCTTCACAAAGTCCGCGTAGACCGCAGGATCGGGCGCACCGGCGCCGGGCAGCGTGCCGCTGGGCGCCGCCCACAGGGGCGTGTGGCTGATGACCGCAAGCACGCCCATGTTGTGAGCGCGAGCGGCGTCCATCACGTTGTTCATCAGGGTCCAGTTCGCGTCATTCGCCAGATCATTCGGACCCGTCATCTTGATCAATGCCCACGGGACGAAGACCCGGACGTTCTGCACCCCGATCGACTGCAGCTGGGTCAAGGTCTTGTCGATCTCCGCCGGCGACAGTCCGTAGAGGCTCGAGTCGGCGATGCCGATGCTCGATGACTCCGGATCGATCTCGGCGGTGGGGGTGACGTCGACCGCGACCGACCGCGGCGGCGCCGGAGCGACGTGACTGTAGGTGCAGATGACTGCCAGCGGCATCAATACGACAACGACCCTCAACATGAGAGCACGGACCAGACGGTTCACCGCAGTCCCCTTTCCGCCCTGGTCACCGCCACTCAGCGATGACGCGTCGCAGTTAATTTACTGCTCCGACAACATTTTGAAAGGCGCAAATCCGAAATCTGATCGAAATAAACCGATCGCGCAGTTAAGGCAAATGTAGAGATGTCCTAAATACCTCTGGTATGTGTGCATTCAGCTAATCAATATCGGTTTGCATAATCGCCATGAGCAACAGTTTCTCTACTATTGATGCAGTTCAACGGTTATTTTGCGCACGGAGCAAAGCCATTCGACGCAACTGCAGAATATTTGGCAATTTTGATATTGATCGCTGCCCTACGTGCTTTTCAGCTATGGCGAAGGGACACCGAGTATCCACGAATATCTCACACCGCGAGCCTTTCTAAATGGCCACAGCGACTGGCCATTATGGGTCCCGCAACCACCTGAAACAGCCCCACCGGCGGCACCGTGACGGCCCGCCGTTTCGCCGTCAGCGGAGGATCCGCGGCCGAGCACCCAAATGGGGCCCCGCGCGTCTACCCTTGAATCCATGGCGATCATGGACGACGCTCGCCTCGCCGGTGGCGCCCCGGCCAGCGCCGAGTTGGTCGCCGCCGTGCGCCGTTCGGTGTGCGTACCGACCGCGACCGTCCGCGAGTGCCTTCGCCCCGACGCCGACACCCTGAGCCCGACAGTCGCCCGCAGCCGGCGCATCCTCACCCGCACCAGCCGGCTCGGCGCCATCCTCAGTGTCTTCTTCGCCTTCGAGGCGTTGACCACGGGGCCACATGAAATGTGGATCGCCGGGGTCAACCTCGCCAGTGCAGCGTTGTTCCTGCTCGTCCCGAACCTCTACCGGTTCGGCGAACTGATCGCACCGGCGGCCTTCGTCCTCATCGCCTACACCTCGGTCACCGTGGTGACCATCGACATCGGCACCGGCTCCGGCGTCCTGCTGTATTTCGCTGTGGCAGGTGCAATCACGCTGCTGATCGTGGGACTGGAACACCTCGCGTTCGCGGCCGTCGTCGCCGCAGTCGGCATCATCACCGCGACCGTCCTGGAATTCGCGATCCCGGCGCACACCGGCGCACAAACCGAGCTGGAAAGCCGGGTGTCGTTCGTCATCACGGCGGTGTCCGGCTGTCTGATCGTGATGGCGACCGTCTGGTCCGTGCTGCGCGAGAACGCCATCGCCCAGCGCGCGATCCAGGCGGAGTACCTCCGGTCCGAGACGCTGCTGGCCAACATCCTCCCGGAGTCCATCGCACAGCGCCTCAAGGATCCGGCGCACACCGTGATCGCCGACAAATTCGACGATGCCTCAGTCCTTTTCGCCGATATCGCCGGATACACCCAACGAGCCAGCGACACCACCCCCGCCGACCTGGTCCAGTTCCTGGACACGCTGTACACGGGCCTGGACGCACTCGTCGACCGGCACGGCCTGGAAAAGGTCAAGACGAGCGGTGACTCCTACATGGTCGTCAGCGGCATACCTCACGGCCGGGCCGACCACCTCGAGGCGCTGGCGTGCCTGGCCCTGGACTTCGCCGATGAGGTCCGCGAACTGACCGACCCCAAGGGGCGCCCGGTCCCGGTGCGCATCGGCATCGCCGCCGGCCCTGTGGTGGCCGGCGTCGTGGGTTCGCGCAAGTTCTTCTACGACGTCTGGGGCGACGCGGTGAACGTCGCGTCCCGGATGGAGAGCACCGACGTCGCCGGCCGAATCCAGGTGCCGCACAACGTCTATGAACGTCTCCAGCACGCCTACGACTTCGAGGAGCGCGGCGAGATCGACGTCAAGGGCAAGGGCTTGATGCGCACCTGGTACCTGGTCGGTCGAACCTCCCAAGCCGGCTCGTCGCGCGCCGACGGCGCTCAGTCCAGGCCGTGCTCGATCGCGTAGCGCGCCGCTTCCACCCGATTGGCCACCTGCAGTTTGCGGAACGTTGCCTGCACGTGGTTCTCCACGGTTCGGTGGCTCAGGGTCAGACGTTCGGCGATCTGCTTGGCGGTCAAGCCTTTTGCCACGTAACGGAGGATCTCGGTCTCCCGTTCTGTCAGACCCGCGGCCGGATCCGCACCAGGTGTCTTGGCCATGCGCCGGTGCTCCCCCAGTACCAGGCCGGCCAGGCCCGGGGTGAACACCGCACGCCCCTCACCCGTCGCGCGTACCGCGTCGGCCAACTCAGCCTTGGAGGCGCTCTTCACCAGATATCCGGTGGCACCGGCCTTCACGGCCTCCAGCACGTCGTCGCGCTCATCAGAGGCCGACAACACCAGCACCCGGCTCGCCGGTGAGACCGCCAGCACCTGGGTGGTCGCCTCGACACCACTACCGTCGGACAGTCGCATGTCCATCACCACCACCGCAGGCTTGACCACCGCGGCCCGGCGTCCTGCCGCCGCAACACCGTCGGCGGTGGCCACCACAGCGAACCCGGAGTCCTCGAGATCACGGGCAACGGCATCCCGCCAGATCGGGTGGTCGTCGACCACCATGACGGTCAGCTGCGGCGCAGGCTCAGGCATCGGAGCCGTCCGTTCTGGGCACGGTCAGCTCCCACTCGGTGCCCGCTCCCGGCGACGTCGTCAGCTCCGCCGTGCCGCCGAGTGATTCCAGCCGTCCCACAATGGATTTCGTCACGCCCATATGCCCCTCCGCAGCCGCCTGTGCCAACCGTCCGTCGGCAATTCCCACCCCATCGTCGCGGACGCTCACCACGACTTGCTCGCCCAGGTCCTCGACGAGGACGAAGGCCCGGGCCTCTGGCCCCGCGTGCACGGCCGTGTTGCCGAGCACGTTGGCCACCGCGGCATCGAGTTCGCCCGCCACGGCGGCGTCGAGCAGCACCGGGTCCGGCGGCACGCTCACCGCGACGCGATCACCCGCGCGGGTGCGGAGCATTTCCCCGACGTCGACCAGACCTCCCGGCGCCTCGTCCAGGCCGGAACTGACCAGCCGGCGCAGCGCCCGTTCCTGCTCGCCGGCCAGCTGCGCGAGTTCCGTTGTCTCACCGCCGATTTCCCGCCCCTTGCGCGCCACCAGTGCCAGCACCTGGATGGCGCCGTCGTGTACCTGGCGGGACAGCCGTTCGCGCTCCGCGGTCGCCGCCGCAATTCGGATGGCACGCTGCAACTCCGCGTGGGCCCGGCGGGCGGTCTGCGCGGCCATCCCGACGGCGAGCCCCGCCGCCAGCTCGATGACGAGTGTCGCCTGCCGGCCGAGATTGGGGTCGAAGTAGCCCTTCAGCACCGCGCCGGCCGCCGTCACCAGTAGCCCGACGCCCATTCCGGCCAGCGGCCCCAGCTGGATTGCGGCCGACAACGTCGCGTTGGTGGCCCACAACGTCGTCGGCCACGACTGGTTGCCGGCGATCCACGCCGGGGATGCCACCAGATCGGTCGACAACACCAGCACGACGACGACCAGCACTTCGGCCAGCACCCACGCCGTCCGCCGGCCGAAGCCCGACAGATAGGCCACCGCACACGCCACGCTCCAGGCGATGAGGGCCCCGAACAACACCCACGTGACGGCCGGGTGCTGCAGATCGTCATTGACCGCGAGCTGAAATCCCAAGGCGTACAGGCAGCTGAGCAGCCGGAAACCCTGCGCCGCCCGCCACAGCGGGGCGGCCGGGTCCGGTTCCGGGCCCGGTTTCGAGGCGGGGTGAACAGCCACTACATCACTTTGGACAGGAAAGCCTTCGTGCGTTCATGTTTCGGGTTGGCCATCACCTCGCGCGGGGCGCCGCGCTCCACCACCACGCCGCCGTCCATGAACACCAACTGGTCGGCCACCTCGCGCGCGAAGCCCATCTCGTGCGTGACCACGATCATCGTCATGCCCTGTTGGGCAAGCTTCTTCATGACCGCGAGGACGTCTCCGACCAGTTCCGGGTCCAGGGCCGAGGTCGGTTCGTCGAACAGCATCAGCTTGGGTTCCATCGCCAACGCACGGGCGATTGCGACGCGCTGCTGCTGGCCGCCGGACAACTGTGCCGGATACGCATCCGCCTTGCTGGACAGCCCTACCTGCTCGAGCAGATCCCGCGCACGGCCCACCGCCGCATCACGCTTGACGCCTTTGACGTGCACCGGCGCCTCGATGATGTTCTCCAGCGCGGTCCGGTGCGGGAACAGATTGAAATGCTGGAAGACCATGCCGACATCGCGGCGCTGGCGAGCGGCCTCTTTGGGCGGGAGTTCGTGCAGCTTGCTCCCGCGTTCGCGGTACCCGACCAGCTCCTCATCGACATACAACCGCCCGGCGCTGACCTGCTCCAGGTGATTGATACACCGCAGGAACGTCGACTTGCCGGATCCGGAGGGCCCGACCAGCACGAGGACCTGTCCGCGATCGACTTCCAGCGAGACGCCCTTGAGGACGTCGAGGGCTCCGAAGCTCTTGCACACCTGCTCGGCGCGCACCATGGGGGTCATGCGGGCACACCCCCATGGTCGCCCATCTGTGCCAGGGCAAGGGCCTCGAGTTGCTTGGTCGTCAGTTTGCGCGACGCGCCCCGGGAGAAGTACCGCTCCAGGTAGAACTGGCCGACCATCAGCACGCTGGTGATGACCAGGTACCAGGTGGCGGCGACCAGCAGCAGCGGGATGGGCTGGAAGATCACCGCGGAGATGTCGCGGGTGCGGGTGTACAGCTCGAGCGTGTACGGCACGGCCGTGACCAGCGAGGTGGTTTTCAGCATGCTGATCAGCTCGTTGCCGGTGGGCGGCACGATGACTCGCATCGCCTGCGGCAGAACGGTGCGCCGCATGGTCATCCACCACGACATGCCGAGGGCGACCGACGCCTCGGTCTGCCCCTCCGGGACGGAAATGATTCCGGCACGGATGATCTCGGCCATGTAGGCGGCTTCGTTGAGGCCCAGGCCGACGAAGGCCATCTCGAACGCCAGCGACAGACCCTGCAGCTGGATGTGGAACAGCGAAGGACCGAACGGCACCCCGATCTGGATGTTCTGGTAGATCGACGGGAACAGGCCCCAGAACACCAGCTGCACGTACACCGGAGTACCGCGGAAAATCCACAGATAGCCCCATGCGACCGCGCGGAACACCGGGTTCGGTGACAGCCGCATCACGGCCAGGACGACGCCGAGCACCAAGCCGATCGTCATCGCATAGACGGTGAGCTGCACGGTGTTCCACGCTGCCTCGGCCACCCGCTCGTCGAGCAGATACTTGAGGTAGGTGTCCCAGCCGTAGGCCGGGTTGGTCGCGGCGCCGTAGAGGAACAGTCCGGCAACGATGATGATCGCGACGGCCCCGACCCACCGCCAGGGATGCCGCAGCGGTACCGCGTGGATGGCAGCTGGACCGTGCGGGTCAGCCGCCGACTCAGCTTTCGTCACGTCAGCTGGTGGCCCCGTTGATGACCGGCTTGTCGATCATTCCGGCCTGCACGCCCCAGTTGGTGGCGATCTGCTTGTACGTGCCGTTGTCGATCAGGTGCTGCAGCGCCTGCAACAGCGACTGCGCCAACGGCGAGCCCTTCTTCACGGGCCAACCGTAGGGCGCCGAATCGAACACCTCCCCGGCTTGTACCAGCTTGCCGCCCGCCTGCTTGATCGCCCACAGCGTCACCGGCGAGTCCGCCGACATGGCGTCGGCCTGGCCCACGACGACGGCGTTGGCGGCCTGGTCCTGGTTGTCGAACTTCACCACGTCGATGGGCGGTTTACCGGAATCGGTGCACGCCTTGGTCTTCGCGGGCAGTTCCTCGGTGTCCTGGACCGTGGTGGACTCGACGGCGATCTTCTTGCCGCAGGCGTTGCCGGGGTCGACATGGTCACCCGCGCGCTGCGCCCACAGGCTGCCCGCCGAGAAGTAGGTGACGAAATCGACCTGCTGCTCGCGCTGCTTGCTGTCGGTGAACGACGACATGCCGACGTTGTAGGTGCCGGCCTGGATCGCCGGGATGATCTTGGAGAAGTCCGACTCTTCGCGGTAGTCGACCGTCAGGCCGAGCGTCTGCGCGATGGCGTTCATCAGGTCGACGTCGAATCCGACGACCTTGCCGCTGGGATCCTTGTATTCGTTGGGCGCGTACGGGATGTTCACGCCGACGATCAGCTTGCCGCTGGACTTGATGGCCTCCGGCACCGTGTTGGCGATGGACTCGACCTTGGCGGCCGGAGCCGCAGACGAACTCGATGCGGGCGAGCTGGATTCGGTGTTCTTGGTGCATCCGGACAGCGCCAACGCGCCACTGGCCGCCACCACCACCGCAATGCGCCACGCCGTGCCCCGACGGGTCTGACTCACACCTGACACGTTGCCTCTTCCTTCGTGCTCAACTCTGCTCCGACCACAACTGCCATGCCACACCGCCAGCGCGCATCGGTCAGCGCGCTGCGTTGGAGAGCACCTTATCGGCACGGTGGTCACCAAGCAGCCCAAACGCCAGTTGTCCACATCTAGAACCAGCGAAAAACAACGATGTCCGAACTCGGCCCCCATGGCGTCAAATATGTGAGACTGCGTCAATGACCACGCAAAATCCGCCAAGTCTGTTGCAGCACCTGTGGAAAACCGAGCTCATCGCGGGCCTGATCGCCGTGGTTCTGGGCGCCGCCGTGTTGGCTCAGCCCGGCATCTCGGTCGCGGTGGCGGCCATCTTCTTCGGCGCCTACCTGCTCGTCACCGGCATCGGCCAGATCGTGTTCGCCTTCGCCCTGCACGTCACAGCCGGCGCACGCGTGCTGGCGTTCATCAGCGGCGCCGCGTCGCTGGTGCTGGCCGTGCTGGCGTTCCGCCACCTCGGCGACGCCGTACTGCTGCTGGCGATCTGGATCGGCATCGGCTTCATCTTCCGTGGGGTTGCCACCACGGTGGCAGCCATCAGCGACCCGGCACTGCCCGGACGTGGCTGGAACATCTTCCTCGGTGTCATCAGCCTGATCGCCGGCTTCGTGGTGCTCGGTTCGCCGATCGAGTCGATCGGCACGCTGGCGCTGGTGACCGGCATCTGGCTGGTGGTCACCGGCGTCGCCGAAGTGATCACCGCATTCGGAATCCGCAAGGGTGCCAAGGCCGTTGACAAAGCCATCAACGAGGTGGCGCCCCACGCCTGAGTCCGCAGACCGTCGGCAATTGTGTGGCCGGGCGCACGTGTGCGCGCGGCCACACAATTGCCTGTACGGCAGGTCTGGACCACCGGGCGGATGAACTACTACAGTAAGTCGTAGACCGGTCCCTCCGGCTCGGGGAAGGCTCAATGGACGCACTGGATGTATCGAGGTGGCAGTTCGGGATCACCACCGTCTACCACTTCATCCTGGTCCCGCTGACCATCGGTCTCGCGCCGCTGCTGGCCGTCATGCAGACCATCTGGGTGGTGACGGGCAATCCGGCCTGGTACCGGCTGACCAAGTTCTTCGGCAAGCTGTTCCTGATCAACTTCGCGCTGGGTGTGGCCACGGGAATCGTGCAGGAATTCCAGTTCGGGATGAACTGGAGTGAGTACTCGCGTTTCGTCGGCGACGTGTTCGGCGCGCCGTTGGCCCTGGAGGGCCTGGCCGCATTCTTCTTCGAATCCACTTTCATCGGCCTGTGGATCTTCGGCTGGACCAAGCTGCCCCGACTGGTGCACCTGGCATGTATCTGGATCGTCGCATTCGGGGTGAACGCGTCGGCGTTCTTCATCATCTCGGCCAACTCGTTCATGCAGCATCCCGTTGGCGCGCACTACAACCCGGAGACCGGCCGCGCGGAGCTGACCAGCATCTGGGAGCTGCTGACCAACAACACCGGCATCGCGGCGTTCACGCACACCGTCGGCGGCGCCATCCTGACGGCCGCCACCTTCGTCGCGGCCATCAGCGCCTGGTGGATGGTGCGCAGTGGCAACACCGAAGAATCCCGCACCATGTTCCGGCCCGCCGCCATGCTGGGCTGTTGCGTCGCGTTGGTCGCGGCCGCCTCGCTCGCACTCACCGGGGATGCCCAGGGCAAGCTGATGTTCGTCCAGCAGCCCATGAAGATGGCGTCGGCAGAATCGTTGTGCCACACCGAAACCGACCCGGATTTCTCGGTGCTGACCATCGGCACCCACAACAACTGCGACAGCGTCATACACGTCATCGAGGTGCCGTACGTGCTGCCGTTCCTCGCCGAGAGCAAGTTCGAGGGCGTCCGGCTCGAAGGTGTGCAGGACCTCCAGAAGGCCTACGAGGCCAAGTACGGTCCGGGTGACTACCGGCCCAACCTGTTCGTGACCTACTGGTCGTTCCGCATGATGATCGGGTTGCTCGCGTTCCCAGGGCTTTTCGCGCTCACCACGTTGTGGCTGACGCGCAAGGGCCGCATTCCCACGCAACGTTGGTTGAGCATCTTCGCGCTCGTGACACTGCCCATGCCGTTTCTGGCCAACAGCGCCGGCTGGGTCTTCACCGAGATGGGCCGGCAACCCTGGGTGGTCGCCACCAACCCGACCGGCGACCCCAACCTGCACCTGACCATCCGGCAGGGCGTGTCGGCACACAGTGCGGGCACGGTCTGGATCTCGCTGCTCACCTTCACCGCGCTCTATGCACTGCTCGCCGTCGTCTGGTTCTGGCTGATCCGCCGCTACACGCTCGAAGGGCCGCTGGAACACGACGCCGAGCCGGCGCCGCCCACCCCACCCGGCAGCGACGACGTCGCCCCACTGTCGTTCGCGTACTAGGAAGGGGCAGCCATGACCACCAGCGAGCAGCCGAAGGCGGATCGCGCATGACATTGCAGCACCTCTGGTTCATCATCCTGGCCGCGCTGTTCCTGGCCTTCTTCGTCCTGGAGGGGTTCGACTTCGGCGTCGGCATGCTCATGGAGTTCTTCGGCCGCGCCGCCGACGGCGACGAGGGAGACGCGGAGCAGTACCGCCGCGCCGCGCTCAACACCATCGGACCGGTGTGGGACGGCAACGAGGTCTGGATCATCACCGCGGGCGCCGCGATGTTCGCGGCGTTCCCCGGTATGTACGCCACGCTGTTCTCGGGCCTCTACCTGCCATTGCTGGCGATCCTGGTCGGCATGATCGCGCGCGTGTGCGCCATCGAATGGCGCGGCAAGATCGACGACCCGACGTGGCGCCGGTGGGCCGACATCGGCATCGCCATGGGGTCCTGGCTGCCGGCCGTGCTGTGGGGCGTGGCATTCGCCTCCATCCTGCGCGGTCTCCCCGTCGACGCCCGCCATCAGATTCAGCTGTCGGCGGGCGATGTGCTGAACCCGTACTCGCTGCTCGGCGGAATCGCCACGGCCAGCCTGTTCGCGTTCCACGGCGCGGTGTTCGTAACGCTCAAAACCGAAGGGGCCGTGCATGATACGGCCCGCCGCTTCGCCACCCGCCTGACGGTTCCGGTGACGGTGATCGTCGCCGCGTTCGGCATCTGGACCCAGGTCGCGTACGGCAACGACGTCACCTGGATAGCGCTCGGAGTCGCCGTGGTGGCCCAGCTTTCGGCCGTCCGGCTGGTATGGACACGCCGCGCCGACGGGTGGGCCTTCGCGGCGACGGCCGTCGTCGTCGCCGCGGTGGTCGTGCTGCTGTTCAGTTGCCTGTATCCGAATCTCATTCCCTCGACCCTCAATCCGGCGTGGAGCCTGACCATCCACAACGCGTCGTCGACGCCGTACACGCTCAAGGTGATGACCTGGGCCGCGCTGCTGTTTGCCCCGCTGGTGATCGGCTACCAGGGTTGGGCCTACTGGGTGTTCCGGCAACGGATTTCGGCCGCACACATCCCGGTTTCCATCGGGTTGTCCCGAAACGGCGGGTCGCACTGACCCGATCGTCGACCAATCCCCGCATGACCGCCGGTCTGCGGCGGCATCTGGCGGCCACGGTCGGCAGTGGTGTCGTCATCACCGGCGCGGCGCTCGCCGCGGCGGTACTCACCGCGCAGGTGGTGGCGGGGGTCATCACCACCGGCGCGCCGTTGTCGCACTGGGCGCCTCGGCTGCTGGCGCTCGCCGCACTCTGGTCGCTGCGCGCCGGCGCCCAGTGGTGGCAGGCCAGACTGAGCCAGCACGGCGCCACGGCGATGATCGCCGACCTCGACGCCCAGGTGCTCACCGCCGTCACCGCGCTGCCGCCGCAGCGTCGACGGGCGGTGCACGACGAGGCCGCAATCCTGCTGACCCGCGGATTGGACGGGCTGCGGCCGTACTTCACCCGCTACCTGCCGGCGGTCGTGATGTCCGTGCTGCTGACCCCCGCCGCCGTGATCGTGATCGCCTGGTACGACGTGAAATCCGCGCTGGTCGTGTTGATCGCGCTGCCGCTCATCCCGCTGTTCATGGTGCTGATCGGCGTCATGACGACCGAGCGGTCGGCGGCGGCGCTGGCCGCCATGGCCACCCTGCAGTCGCGGCTACTCGACCTGATCGCGGGCATTCCGACCCTGCGGGCCCTGAACCGCGCCGAAGGTGCCGCGCCGCGCATCACCGAACTGTCTGACGCACACCGGCATTCGGCCCTGGCCACGCTGCGCATCGCATTCCTGTCGGCGCTCGTCCTCGAACTGCTGGCGACGCTCGGGGTCGCGCTGGTCGCCGTCGGCGTGGGTCTGCGACTGGTCAGTGGCGGGGTCAGCCTGCCGGTCGCGCTGACGGTACTGCTCCTGGCACCCGAGGTGTTCTGGCCGCTGCGCCGCGTCGGCGTCGAATTCCATGCGGCACAGGACGGCAAGGTCGCCTTCGGGCAGGCCTACCGCCTGCTGGCGGATGCCGGGCAACCGGAACCCGGCACCGCACGGGTCGGGGCGCGACCGACCATCGAGCTGGAGCACGTCTGCATCGAGGGTCGGGACGGGGCGGCCCCGAACAACCTGACGCTGCGGGCCGCGCCCGGTGCGGTGACCGTCCTGACCGGACCCAACGGCAGCGGGAAAAGCACAGCGCTGCAGGCGATTCTGGGGCTGACGACGCCCGACACCGGCCGGGTGCTCATCGGCGATGGCGAACAGCGCTTCGACGTCGCTGCGCTGGACCGGCAGCACTGGTGGCAACAGATCGGCTGGCTACCGCAACGGCCCGTCCTCGTCCCGGGCACCGTGCGGGAGAACCTGGAACTGCTCGGCGCCTTGCCGGATCTCGACGGTGCCTGCCGCGCAGCGGGATTCGACGAGGTGCTGGCCACCCTGCCCGCCGGACTGGACACTGTGCTGGGCCGCGGCGGCTCCGGGCTGTCGCTGGGTCAGCGGCAACGCCTGGCGCTGGCGCGGGTACTCGGCCGGCCCAGCCCGGTGCTGCTGCTCGACGAACCGACCTCACATCTGAACGCCGAGCTGGAAATCCAGGTCCTCCGCGCGATCCGGGCCCGCGCCGCGGCCGGCGCGACCGTCATCGTCGTCGGACACCGTGACGCCGTGCTGGCCATCGGTGACGAGATCGTCCGGGTGGGAGGTGCTTCCCGTGTCCACGGTTAGATTCGCGATCGACCTGCTCCGGCCCCGGCTCCCCCGCCTGGCGCTGGCCGTCCTCCTCGGTTCCGCGGCGCTGGGCAGCGCCCTCGCTCTGGCCGGGGTGTCGGCGTGGTTGATCACCCGGGCCTGGCAGCAACCGCCGATTCTCGAGTTGACGGTCGCGGTGGTGGCGGTCCGGCTGTTCGGCATTTCCCGTGGCGTGCTGGGCTATTGCGAACGCCTGGCATCACACGACGTGGCGCTGCGCGCTGCCGGCTCGGCCCGCACCGAGCTGTACCGGCGGCTGTCCGCTGCGCCACCGACGACTGTGCTGCGGCTCAGCAGCGGCGAATTGGTTTCGCGCGCAGGCGCTTCCGTTGACGATCTGGCCGACACCCTGGTGCGGTCCGTGCTGCCCGTCGCCGTGGCAACGGTGCTGTCGACGGCCACGGTGATCGTCGTCGCCGTCATCTCGCCGGCCGCGGCGCTCACCCTTGCCGCCGGGCTGGTGGTCGCCGGAGTCTGGGCACCGTGGCAGGCGGCCCGCGCCGCGGAAGCCACCGAGCGCCTTGCCGCGACACATCGTTCGGACCGCGACGCCGCAGTCATGCTGGCGCTCGACCATGCCGCCGAACTGGCCGTCGCCGGCCGCCTCGGTGGCGTCATCGCCGCGGCAACCGACGAGCACCGCCACTGGGGCGACGCCGCCGACCGCGCTGCCCGGCCCGCCGCCCTGGCCAGTGCGATCCCGATCCTGGCCACCGGTGCCAGCGCCATCGCCGCGATCGTCGCCGCCATCTCGCTCACGTCGGCCGTCGCTCCCACGACACTGGCGATCCTCATGCTGCTGCCGCTGTCGGCATTCGAGGCAACCGGCGCCCTGCCGGCCGCGGCGGTGCAGTTGACGCGGGCCCGCATCGCGATCGCGCGGCTCACCGGAATGCTGGCCGAACACCCCGACGACCGCGCCCTCATGGCCGTCCCGCCGCTGCAGGTCGCACCCGGCGACCGGGTCGCCGTGCTGGGCGCCAGTGGTCGCGGCAAGACGACCCTACTGCTGTCCACCGCCGACCACTACCGCGAAACCGATTCACCGGCAGGGTTTTTCGCCGAGGACGCGCACCTGTTCGACACCACGCTGCGAGACAACCTCCTGGTGGCCCGGGGCGATGCCACCGACAGCGAACTCACCGCCGCCCTGGCGCAGGTCGGCCTCGGCCCGTGGCTGGCGACACTGCCGGGCGGGTTGTCCACCCTGCTCTCCGGCGGGGCTGCCGCCGTCTCCGCCGGCCAGCGGCGCCGGCTGCTGCTCGCCCGAGCCCTCCTGACCGACTTCCCCGTCGTCCTCCTCGACGAACCCACCGAGCACCTCGACGCAGCGGACGGTCATCGCTTGCTCGCCGAACTCCTCACTCCGGGCACGTTGTTCGGCCCCGACCGGGCGGTGGTGGTGGCCACGCACCACCTCCCGCCGGACCTGCGCTGCACGGTGCTGAACCTCGATTCCAGCAACGACGGGTACCCTGCGCAGTCATGAGCATGTATCCCGGTGGCGGGTATCCCCCGCCACCACCGCCGCCCTACGCCAATCAGGGATACGGGCCGTACACGTCGGCTCCGCGCAACGGCATGGGGACCGCCGCCCTGGTTCTGGGCATCGTGGGACTGCTGACCTCGTGGTCGGTGGTCGGTGGGCTGCTGTTCGGGCTGGGTGCCGTCGCCTGCGGCATCGTCGGCCGCGGCCGGGTCAAGCAGGGACTGGCCGACAACGCCGTGGTGGCCGGCGCGGGCATCGCGCTCGGTGCGCTGGCGACCGTGCTGGCGGTGGTGTTCGTGTTCGTCGTGATCGGCTTCTACCGCCAGGTCGGGTTCGGTGACTACACCGACTGCATGACGCGCGCCGGGCAGGACCAGAACGCACAGAACAGCTGCGTCCAGGAATTCCGCGGCCGCATCGAGAAGGAGTTCGGCGTCAAGGTCGACTGAGCCGCCCCAAACCCGTTAGCCCGGAAAGTGTTTGACGATGCCTTCCTGAGTCACCGTCGCCAGCACCTGGCCGGCACGGTCGAAGAAGTGGCCGGATGCCAGGCCCCGGGAATCGGCGGCCACCGGTGACGTCGTCGAATACAGCACCCACTCGTCGAACTTGATGGGCCGGTGGAACCAGACGGTGTGGTTCATGGTGACCGCGAAAATCCGGTCGTGACCCCAGGACAGGCCGTGGGTGGTGATGATCGAGTCCAGCAGCGTCGTGTCCGACGAATAGACCAGTGCCGCGGCGTGCAGCACCGGATCGTCGGGCATGGCGCCCATGGTCTTGAGCCACACGCGGTTGTGGTCGAGCTTGCCGCCCTTGTCCCGCATCACCCATGCCGGGTCATTCGTATAGCGCCATTCGATGGGCTTGAGCGCCTCGACGAACAGCGGAACGGTCTCCTCGTAGCCCTTGAGCAGGTCGTCGATCGTGGGCAGCGACATCGGATCCGGGACCACCGGCGCCTTGACCGAATGCTCCAGGCTCTTGCCGCCGGCCAGGTGTGACACCAGCGCCGTCGCCAACAGGGTGTCGCCCTGCATGACGTCGACGCGGCGGTTGGCGAAGCGACGTTCGTCGCGCAGCCGGACCACCTTGAACTCCAGATCGCGCTCCGGATCGCCACCGGCGATGAAGTGCGTCGACAACGTCGTCGGCGGCACCTTCGGCGGCACGGTGCGACTCGCGGCGACGAAGGCCTGCGCCATCATCTGGCCGCCGAAGGTCCGGACCGGGTTCCGGCTCGGATGACCACCGGTGAAGGTGTCGTCATCGACCTGGGTGACGTCGAGAATCTTGAGCAGTTCCTCGAAATCAGCAGTCGTCACTTTGACACTCCCGGCTAGTGGTCTTCCTCCCCGATGCGGTGCACATGGATCAGGTTGGTCGAGCCTACTGTGCCCGGCGGCGCGCCCGCGACGATGACCACCAGGTCGCCGCGTTTGTAGCGGTCCAGCTCCAGCAGGGCCTTGTCGACCTCCTGGATCATGCCGTCGGTGCTGTCCATCTTCGGGACGATGAACGTCTCGGTCCCCCAGGTCAGCGCCAGCTGGCTGCGTACCTCGGGCAGGTCGGTGAAGGCCAGCAGCGGCAGCGGGGTGTGCAGGCGGGACAGCCGGCGCACGGTGTCGCCCGACTGTGTGAAGGCCACCAGCGCCTTGGCGTCCAGCCGCTCGCCGATGTCACGGGCCGCGTAGGAGATGACGCCGCGCTTGGTGCGGGGCACGTGCGTCAACGGCGGTGCGTCGGTGGAATTCGCCTCGACCGCGCGGACGATGCGCGCCATGGTGCGCACAGCCTCCAGTGCGTGCTTGCCGACGGAGGTCTCGCCGGAGAGCATCACGGCGTCGGCGCCGTCGAGAATCGCGTTGGCGACGTCCGAGGCCTCGGCCCGGGTGGGCCGGGAGTTCTCGATCATCGACTCGAGCATCTGGGTCGCCACGATGACGGGTTTGGCGTTCTCCCTGGCCATCTGGATGGCGCGCTTCTGCACCAGCGGCACTTCTTCGAGCGGCAGCTCGACGCCCAGGTCACCACGGGCGACCATGATCGCGTCGAAGGCCAGCACGATGGCCTCGAGGTTGTCGACGGCTTCGGGCTTCTCCAGCTTGGCGATCACCGGCACCCGGCGCCCCACCGAATCCATCACCTCGTGCACGAGTTCGATGTCGGCCGGCGACCGGACGAACGACAGCGCGATCAGGTCGACGCCGAGCATCAAGGCGAACTTCAGGTCGTCGATGTCCTTTTCGGACAGCGCCGGAACCGAGACGTTCATCCCGGGCAGGGACAGGCCCTTGTTGTTGCTGACCGGGCCGCCCTCGGTGACGGTGCAGACGACGTCGTTGCCGTCGATCATGTCGACCACCAGGCCGACCTTGCCGTCGTCGACGAGCAGTCGGTCACCGGCACGCGCGTCCTCGGCCAGCTGCTTGTAGGTGGTCGACACGCGGTCGTGGGTGCCTTCGCAGTCGTCGACGGTGATCCGCACGGTCTCGCCGGTTTGCCACTCGGTCGGGCCGTCGGCGAAGCGCCCGAGCCGGATCTTGGGGCCCTGCAGGTCGGCGAGAATGCCGACCGCGCGGCCGGCGGCGTCGGATGCCGCTCGCACGCGCTTGTACGCCGTCTCATGATCGGCGTGTGCGCCATGGCTGAAGTTCAGCCGCGCCACATCCATTCCAGCTTCCACCAGCGCCAGCACGGTTGCGTCGGTAGACGTAGCCGGTCCCAGCGTACAGACGATTTTTCCGCGTCTATTCACAGTGCATGAGCATAGTGGATCGATTCAGATAACGGCCCGCCGGGAGCGCTGTCCGCACGCCAACATCAGCCGAACAGGGCGTTGCTGCGCGGTGTCCGCCGCTCAGCGCTCGCTATGGCGAGGTGAACGTCGGCACCAGCGGGAAGCCCGGCAGATTGCGGACCACCATCCACACCACCATCGCCACCAGTGCGGTCACCAGCGGTGGTGCCACCGACATCCGGCGCCGCCAGCACACCACGAGCCAGACGGCCAGCAATGGCAATCCCACGAGCGCGAACACGTTGTCGACCACGGCGGCCGAAAAATCACCGTGCAAAACGTCGTGGGTCATGCGCAACCCGCCGCACAGCGGACAGTTCCACCCGGTGAGGGCCTTGAACGGACACGGCGGAAACCCGAATCCGGGGCGATGCGGATCGGCAACGCCGATGTACGTCAGGGCGGCGACCGTCACGGCCCCGGTGCCGGCCACTCCCGCCACACGCGCGACCCTGCCGGCTGACGTCATGACTCCATGATGCCCGGCGAGGTCTCAACACAGGCAGCGGAGGCCGCCGGTATCGACCGGGAGACTCGTCAGGGAATTCGCAGGTGCGACGTGCAAATGCGAACGTCGGTGACCCCTCGACACCGACGTTCGCCGCGATTCAGCGACAATATTGCCGTATTGTAACGGTTCGGGCAAACCCAGCGGGCGTTATTGGCGCAACTGACCGTGCCGAATGAGCTCGTTGACGGACTCTTCCCACCTGGCCAGCTCGGGGTCAGACGTGAACGACGCGGGCAGGTGCCGGTCGAGATGCCGGCGCAAGATGATCGAGCCCAGCGTCAGCACCAAGGGATTCAGCCCGGCCCAGACCACGTCGAGCCCCTCGGCCGCATCCCCGGTGTCGATCATGCGCTGCCACCGGTCAATGCCGATCCGCGCCATCGCATCGAATATCGCGATGCCGCTTGGTGTTTCAGAAGCCACCGCTCGGCCCAGATAGTCCATGACCACCAGGTGGTCGGTGAGCAGTCCGTGCACCGCCCTGCCGATCGCGGCAACCGAATCAGGCCCGGGGCTTTCCAGCGCAGCGAACATCGTCGAGCTGATGAGCTTCATCGCCACATCGTCGACGGCCTTGATCAAACCGTCCTTGGTGCCGAAATGGTGCTGCACCAACCCCACGGAAACACCCGCGGTATCGGCCACCATCTGCAACGTCGCATCGGACGTGCCCCGCTGCGCAAACACCTTCAGCGCCGCATTGAGGATGCGGTCCTGCCGAGACTGCTGCAGCTGCACTCCGTCGGCTATGTCATCCACAGGAGACATCCAACCACCGCACAACCGATGACGACCGGCGAGTGAGGAACATACCGTTCGCATGAAAGTGCAGCTTGTGCGCACTTTTGCCGCGGGGTGACCGTGAGGTCGGGGTGACACTACGCCTACGATCGCGGTTTTACGCCCACAGTTCAGACTCGACGACGAAAGCCCGCTCGACCGGGTTCACCCCGCAACCGCGGCACACGTCACTCGCACTTTCGTGCCCTCGATTCAGGCTCAACGACGTGGGCCGCCGAGCGTGCGCTCGGTGCGTAAGGCCGAGCTCAGCCCTGACGGCGCCACCAACGTCGACGCGGGGCGGGCGGCTCCCAGACGGGAACCCCAACGGGCTCAACCTTTTCGGTGGCTTCGGCCTTCGGTTCGGGTTGTTCGACCGGTGCAGCGTCGGCATCGGATTCTTCGGCGTCTTCGGTCTCAGCCTCCGCCGCACTGTCGGATTCCGGTGCTTCCTCGGACTCCTCGACCGCGTCGGCTTCTTCAGCATCCTCGACATCTGCGCTGTCGTCGGCGTCAGCGACCTCCGTCTCGGCCGTGGCCTCGTCGGCTGCCTCATCGGATTCCGTTGTGCCCTCGGACTCCTCGGCCACCTCGACAGCTCCGGCCGCCACGGCATCGTCAGAATCAGCGTCCTCAGCATCAGCTTCGTCAGCATCAGTTTCGTCGGCGTCCTCGGATTCCGGTGTGCCTTCGGATTCCTCGGCTATCTCGACAGCTTCGGCCGCCACGGCGTCGTCAGCGCCAGCGCCCTCGTCGCCTGCGGCTTCCTCGACGGCTTCTTCCTCCGCAGCGTCCTCGGCATCAGCGCTGTCGTCGGCATCGGCAATGTCCGTCTCGGCGGTGGCCTCGTCAGCGGCTTCGTCGGCTTCCGTCGTCCCCTCGGACTCCTCGGCGACCTCGACGGCTTCGGACTCATCGGCATCCAGCTCTTCGGCCTGGACGTCGGACTCGTCTTCTTCCTCGACCTCGTCGGAATCGACTGGCTCGTCGGCGGATTCGTCGACGGACTCCTCGACAGCCGCCTCCGCGTCGATCGCGTCCTCATCGGTCGCGTCCTCATCGACGGCCTGCTCCGCGAGCGCCTCGGTTTCATCGGGTTGGGTCTCGACGGCGTCGGCCTCGTCAGCGACGTCGGCGTCACCGCCCGAAGCGGCAGCGGCAGCAGCACCAGCCGCGACAGCCGCCGGAACGGCCAATTTCGCGCCCTCGGCGTCACCGTCGGCCTCAGCTTCGACTTCGTCCGCCTGCCGGCCGCCGAGGCTCGCCGGGTCCTCACGGCCCCGCGGCGCCACCATCATGTAGACCACGGCACCGATGAACACGAACGTCGAGGTGAACGAGTTGACGCGGATACCGGCGATCAGCGTGGCGGTGTCGCTGCGCATCAGCTCGACGCCGAAGCGGCCGACGCAGTAGGCGGCGACGTACAACGCGAACAGCCGGCCGTGGCCCAGTTTGAAGCGGCGGTCGGCCCACAGCAGGACGAAGAAAACCAGGAGGTTCCACAGCAGTTCGTAGAGGAACGTCGGGTGCACGACCTCGTAGACCTGCCCGGTCGAGACGCCGTTGAGCAGGTGCGGGTTCACCACACCGGAACCGTCGCTGCGCTGGAAGATCTCCAGGCCCCACGGCAGATCCGTCGGACGGCCGTAGAGCTCCTGGTTGAAATAGTTACCGAGGCGCCCGATGGCCTGCGCCAGCACAATGCCGGGAGCCACGGCGTCACCGAACGCGGGCAGCGGAATTCCGTGCCGGCGGCAGCCGATCCAGGCGCCGACGGCGCCGAGCGCGACCGCACCCCAGATACCCAGGCCGCCGTCCCAGATCCGGACCGCGCCGGCGACGCCCGCGCCGCCCTCGGCGAAGTAGGTACGCCAGTCGGTCATCAGGTGGTACAGGCGACCACCGATGAGCCCGAACGGCACCGCCCACAGCGCGATGTCGTAGATGACGCCCGGTTCACCACCGCGCGCGACCCAGCGGCGATCGCCGATGATCAGCGCGGCGATGATGCCGGTGATGATGCAGAGCGCGTAGGCCCGGATCGGTACCGGCCCCAAGTGCCAGACGCCCTGGGCCGGACTCGGGATGTATGCCAGCAACGATGTGGTCACGCGGAAACTTTCTGTCGTACTCCGTGGGCCAGTTCTTCGGACAAAGCTCGTACCGCGGGGATGCCGCCGTCACCCAGCGCCGACACGAGCGCCGAGCCGACGATGACGCCGTCTGCGTAGGCCGCGATCTCGGCCGCCTGTTCCCGCGACCGCACACCGAGGCCGACCCCCACGGGGATGTCGGACACGGCGCGCACCCGGGACACCAATTCCGGCGCCATGTTCGACACCGCGTCGCGCGCACCGGTGACGCCCATGGTCGAGGCGGCGTAGACGAAGCCGCGCGAGGCCGCCGTCGTGGCGGCCAGTCGCTCCGGGGTGGACGACGGCGCCACCAGGAAGATGCGGTCGAGGTTGTGGGCGTCGGAGACGGCGAACCATTCGTCGGCCTCGTCGGGGATGAGGTCGGGCGTGATGAGCCCGAGCCCGCCCGCCGACGCCAGGTCCCGCGCGAAAGCGTCGACGCCCCAGCGCAACACCGGATTCCAGTAGGTCATGACAACGGCGTGCCCGCCGGCGTTGCTGATGGCCTCGACGGCCTTCAGCGCGTCGCGGACCCGCACCCCACCCTGTAGAGCGGTGTTGGTGGCGGCGGCGATGACCGGTCCGTCCATGCCCGGATCGGAGTAGGCGACGCCGACTTCGATGATGTCGCAACCGGATTCGGCCATCGCGACCATCGCGTCGATCGAGGTCTGCACATCCGGGTAGCCGGTCGGCAGGTAGCCGATCAGCGCCGAACGCCCCTCGGCCCGGCACGATTCGAACAATCCAGCCAGTCGGCTCATGACGCTTCCCCAGTCTCACCGTCCAGTAGACCGAACCATTTCGCGGCGGTCTCGACGTCCTTGTCGCCGCGGCCGGACAGGTTCACCACGATGACGGAACCCGCGCCCAGTTCGCTACCAAGTTTCAGAGCGCCTGCAACCGCGTGCGCCGACTCGATCGCCGGAATGATGCCCTCGGTGCGGCACAGCAGTCCGAATGCCTCCATGGCCTCGGTGTCGGTGACCGGCCGGTACTCGGCCCGGCCGATGTCTTTGAGGTAGGCATGCTCCGGACCGACACCCGGGTAGTCCAAACCGGCCGAGATGGAATGCGATTCGATGGTCTGGCCGTCCTCGTCCTGCAGCAGGTACGAGAACGAGCCCTGGAAAGCGCCCGGCGACCCGCCGGTGAAAGTGGCTGCATGCCTTCCGGTTTCGACGCCGTCGCCGGCCGCCTCGAATCCGACCAGGCGCACACCCGGATCGTCGATGAAGGCGTGGAAGATGCCGATGGCGTTCGATCCGCCGCCGACGCACGCCGTCACGGCGTCCGGCAACCGGCCGGCCTGCTGCTGGACCTGGACCCGCGCCTCCAAGCCGATGACGCGCTGGAAGTCGCGCACCATGACGGGGAACGGATGCGGCCCCGCGGCGGTGCCGAAGCAGTAGTAGGTGTCGTCCGCGTTGGTGACCCAGTCGCGGAAGGCTTCGTTGATGGCGTCCTTGAGGGTCGCCGAACCGGCCTCGACCGACACCACGGTGCCGCCGAGCAGCCGCATCCGCGCCACGTTCAGCGCCTGCCGGGCGGTGTCGACCGCACCCATGTAGACGACGCACTCGAGGCCGAGCAGCGCGCAGGCCGTCGCGGTGGCGACGCCGTGCTGGCCGGCGCCGGTCTCGGCGATGACGCGGGTCTTGCCCATGCGCTTGGCCAGCAGCGCCTGCCCGAGCACGTTGTTGATCTTGTGAGAACCGGTGTGGTTCAGGTCTTCTCGTTTGAGGAACAGCCGCGCGCCACCGGCGTGCTCGGACAGCCGGGTCGCTTCGTACAGCGGCGACGGCCGGCCGGTGTAGTGCTGCTGCAGCCGGTCGAGTTCGTCGAGGAAGGTCTGGTCGGTGCGGACCTTGTCGTAGGCCGCGGTGACTTCCTCGATGACCGCCATCAGCGCCTCGGGGACCAGACGCCCGCCGTACGCACCGAAGTGCCCCTTGGCGTCGGGGTCGTGGCTTGTGGCTTCGGCGACCGCCGCGCTCATCCGCGGCAATTCGGTACCAGTGCGATCAGACATAAGAACTCGGGCTGCTTCTTCGCGCAGGAGCCCGCAATTCAGCGGGCTGGTTTCGGGCAGGACGGGTGCGTGCCGGCGGTCACCAGGTCGGCGACGGCGCTGCGGGGATCACCACTGGTCACCAGGCCTTCACCGACCAGGACGGCGTCGGCGCCGGCACCGGCGTAGGCCAGCAGGTCTGCGGTGCCCCGCACCCCCGACTCGGCGATCCGGATGATGTTGCTCGGCAGGCCGGGCGCGATGCGGCCGAAGCAGTCGCGGTCGACCTCGAGGGTCTTGAGGTCACGGGCGTTGACGCCGATGACCTTGGCGCCGGCCTGGATGGCGCGGTCCGCTTCTTCTTCGGTGTGCACCTCGACCAGTGGGGTCATCCCGAGCGACTCGGTCCGGTCGATCATCGAGGTCAGTACCGACTGCTCGAGCGCGGCAACGATCAGCAGCAGCATGTCGGCGCCGTGGGCCCGGGCCTCGTGAATCTGGTACGGGGTGACGATGAAGTCCTTGCGCAGCACCGGGATCGACACCGCGGCACGCACGGCGTCCAGGTCTGCCAGCGAACCGTTGAAGCGACGCTCCTCGGTCAGCACGCTGATCACCCGGGCACCGCCGGACTCGTAGGCCTTGGCCAGCTTGGCGGGATCGTCGATCTGCGCCAACGCCCCCTTGCTGGGGCTCGCCCGCTTCACCTCGGCGATGACGCCGATGCCGGGCTCGCGCAGCGCGGCAAGAGCGTCCTTGGCCGACGGCGCCTTCTTGGCCCGCTCCTTGACCTCGGTCAGACTCAGCGCGGCTTCGCGGGCGGCAACATCAGCGCGAACTCCCTCGATGATGGAGTCGAGCACGGTCCCCGAAGTCATAGCGCGTCGTCGTCCTTCCGTGCCGGTTCGGCAAGCCAGATGATCATGTCGAAGGGTAGTCGCCAGGGCGGCGCAGACTGCCACCGGGCCACACTCACGCGCGATCCGCCTTCGGCTCCTCGCTAACGCTCATTTGATCCCGCCGTCGTTCTGGGTGGGGTCACGACCCTCGACCTGCGTCGGATCGCGACCTTCGTCGATGGCATCCCAGATCATCCGTTCGGACATGCCGTCGGCGGCTTCTTCCTGCGCTGCCTCACGGCGCGCACCCGGCGCGGCATATTTCGACGTGGCCGGCGCGGCGGCGGCCTGACCGGCCGAACGCATCAGCAGAACCGCTCCGACCAGCGTCAACACCGCGGCCGCCAGCGTCACCCCGGCACCCCAGTAGTGCCGCTGCGTGCCCACCAGGAACATCACCGCGATCTGTGCCATGTCGGCGGCGCGCACCGAAATGTCGGTGACGACCCACAGACTGATGGCCAGATATCCCATCCCCGCACTCGCGGCGGCGACGAGCAGCGCCAGCAGCCGCAGCGCCCAGCCCCGCACCGCCAGCGCCGCCACGGCGGCGGCAGCAGCCAGCAGCGCCAGCGGGATGAGGGCCGTGGACCAGGCCGCGCCGGACAGCGTCGTCGTCTTGGGCTTGCCGAGCCCGTCGAACGACGACACGTCGACCCACGGCAGCCGGGAGGCACCCCACAACATCAGTGCGGCGACGAGCAGCAGCACCTGCGCGGTGCGGGTGGTCCTCACGGCTCGCCCAGCGTCTCGGCGGCCGCGATCGCCGCCAGCACGGCCTTGGCCTTGTTGGACGACTCGTTGTACTCGTACGGCCCGTTGGAGTCCGCCACGACGCCGCCACCGGCCTGCACGTAGGCGGTGCCGCCACGCATCAGCGCGGTGCGGATCGCGATGGCGAAGTCGGCGTTGCCGGCGAAGTCGAGGTACCCGAGCACACCGCCGTACAGGCCGCGGCGGGTCAGTTCGACCTCTTCGATGAGCTCCATGGCCCGTACCTTGGGCGCCCCCGACAGCGTCCCGGCCGGGAAGCAGGCGGTGACGGCGTCCAGCGCCGTCTTGCCGTCGGCGAGGTGGCCGGTGACGGTGGAGACCAGGTGCATGACGTGGCTGTAGCGCTCGATGTGGCTGTAGTCCTCGACACGCACGGTCCCCGGCCGGCAGACGCGGCCCAGATCGTTGCGGCCCAGATCGACCAGCATCAGGTGCTCGGAGCGCTCCTTGTCGTCGGCGAGCAGCTCCTTTTCGAGGAGGATGTCGTCCTCCTCGGTGGCGCCGCGCCACCGGGTGCCGGCGATCGGGTGCGTCGTCGCCACCCCGTCCTTCACCGTGACGAGCGCCTCCGGGCTGGAGCCGACGACCGAGAAGTCAAGTCCGCCTTCGGCATTGGGCACGTTGAGCAGATACATGTAGGGACTGGGGTTGGTCACCCGCAGCACCCGGTACACGTCGATGGGGTCGGCGTCGGTGTCCATCTCGAAGCGCTGCGACGGCACCACCTGGAAGGCCTCGCCGGCCTCGATGTCGCCGACCAGCTTCTCGACGATCGCCGTGTACTCCTCGACCGTGCGCTGCTGGCGCGGCTGGGGCTGCGGACGGCTGAAGGTGGCGATGCTCGACGGCAGCGGCTCCCCCAGCGCCTTGGTCATGACATCGAGACGCGCCACCGCATCGTCATAGGCCCAGTCGACGCGCTCGTCGGTGCCGTTCCAGTTGACCGCGTTGGCGATGAGGGTGATGGTGCCCTCGTGGTGGTCGACGGCGGCCATGTCGGTAGCCAGCAGCAGCACCATGTCGGGCAGCTTGAGATCGTCGACCGCCAACTCCGGCAGCCGCTCCAGCCGGCGCACCATGTCGTACGCGAAGTAACCGACCAGCCCACTCGACAGCGGCGGCAGGCCCGGCACCGGCGCGGTCTGCAGCAGGGCCAGCGTGTCGCGCACCGCCTGCAGCGGATCGCCGCCACAGGGTGCGTCCTGCGGCGTGTTGCCGAGCCAGACCGCTTCCCCATCCCGGACAGTCAGCGCCGACGGGGCACCCGCACCGATGAACGACCATCGCGACCAGGACCGCCCGTTCTCGGCCGATTCCAGCAGAAACGTGCCGGGACGGTTGGCGGCAAGCTTGCGGTAGGCCGACAACGGCGTCTCGCTGTCGGCGAGCACCTTGCGCGTCACCGGCACGACACGGTGCTCGGCGGCCAGCGCCTGGAATTCCTCACGTGAGGTCGTCTTCACGCGGTCATCCTCCCAGAAGTAGCGTGGCAACCATGAAACGTGGTGACCTCGTCGCAGAGTTCAATCTCCCCGACCAGACCGGGACCAACCGCAGCCTTTCCGAACTGCTGGCCGACGGGCCGATCGTGCTCTTCTTCTACCCCGCTGCCATGACGCCGGGCTGCACCATGGAGGCCTGCCACTTCCGCGACCTGGCGGCCGAGTTCGCCGCGGTCGGTGCCTCCCGGGTCGGGATCAGCATGGACGCGGTGGAGAAGCAGGACAAGTTCGCCGAGAAGCACAGCTTCGACTACCCGCTGCTGTCGGACACCTCCGGCGCGGTGGCCGAGGCGTTCGGTGTGAAACGTGGCCTGCTCGGCAAGCTCATGCCGGTCAAGCGGACCACGTTCGTCATCGACACCGACCGCAGGGTCCTCGAGGTCATCGCCAGCGAGATCTCCATGGACTCGCACGCCGATAAAGCACTCGAGGTGCTGCGAGCGCGTTGAGCGATATGTGCACCGTTCGTCACGATGACCATTTCGAACGATGCACGAATCACTGGGCTCGCTGACTGCGAGGCAGGCCGCTTCCCCCTTCGTTGGCCGCCACGACCTGGGCGAGGATCGACAACGTGATGTGCGGCGCCTCGCGACCGCCGAGGTCCAGCCCGATGGGCGCCTGGAGACGGTTGACGTCGGCGGGCGCCAATCCGTGCTGCAGTAGGGCGCGACGCTTGTTCGACGAGCGCGTCCGCGATCCCAGGGCTCCGACGAATGTCGGCTGCGTGCCGCCGGTCCAACGCCGCGAATCCAGTGCCTCGCCGAGCAGTGGAATCGAGAACCGATCGTCATGCGTCAGGTCCACGATTGCCGTATCGGCATTGATACGCCCCGCTTTTCGTTCCTGACGCAGGTAGCGATCCGGCCAGTCCCGAACCAGGTCTGCGCCAGGAAGGCGTTCCTCTTGCAGGAACGCGGGCCGGGGATCACAAACGGTGACGGCGTAGCCCAGGGGCAAGGCCAGGGCCGCAAGCCCTGTCGCGATGTCGCTGATCCCGAAGATCAGCATGCGCGACGGCGCTTCGTAGTGGGTAGTGCACACCGGTGCACCGTCGGCCCGCGTCAGCGACGTCTGACCCGTGCGCAGATTCAAGAAGGTGGTGGCGGGCCTGCCCTGCTGCACCATCGACATCAACGTCGCCAATTCCGGAAAATGCTGTGGCGTCACCGGGTTCATGGCGACTGTGAGCGTTCCACGGCATGGCCCCGGTGGGGCAAATCGGTCGCGGTCGGAGAGGTCGGCTTCGAAATCGATGATCTGGCAACTGACCCCGGCCAATGATTCCGGATGGTCGTCGAACACGGCCCGGGCACGTTCGTAGAGCTCCGCCTCGACACAGCCCGACGACACACTGCCTTCGAACCGGCCGCACCGATCGAATGCCATCATCGACCCGGCCGGGTACGGAGAACGGTCAAAGGTGTCGAGAACGGTGACGGCGACAACATCCATGTTGCGCTGGTACCTGTCGTAAATCCATTGCAGCACAGCCCTATTTCTCATCGATGTCCACTCCACCGGCCAGGTCGGAACATTCCACCGCTCAACAGCCTTGGACGTCAGGCGTCGATACGCATCAGTCAGGTGACTGATGCGCGTTGCGCCGCCAATGACCGAGAGTTCAACAGTCAATTCTGACTACACTGACCGTCCGCCCCACCCGATGTTCCACCGGATCAGGAGTGAAATGACCCAGACCCATGCCATCTGATTCGACGACGACGGCGGTGCGGGTCGCAGCGCTCGCGGACCTGGTCGACAACACACCTACCACCGCCCGGGTCTCCGGGGTGGACCTGGTCCTGGTGCGGCAGGGCGACGACGTCCGCGCGCTGTACGGACGTTGCGCTCACCGCGGTGCCCTGATGTCCGACGGCCGCATCGAGGGTGACCTGCTGGTGTGCGGTCTGCACGGCTGGCGATACGAGATCCAGACGGGGGTCGCTCCGGTCAATCCCGCCGTCACGCTGGCGACGTTCCCCACGTCGGTCTCCGACGGATCGGTCTACGTCGACCAAGCCGCAGTCGACGCTTACGCCCGGGCCAACCCGCCGACCTACGGCGACGATGGATATCAAGGCCAGTGGATCAAACCGGCAAACACCGCCGAGGAACCGTTCGTCACGCAGATTCATCAGTGGGCTGCGCATGGACTGACCAGCGAACACGGTCCGACCGCGGCCATGGGCGTCCCGCGTGACCAACTCCCGTCGTGGGATTCGATCCAGGTACTGACCGCCCAACTGGCACGGCTGCCGCTGCTGGACGAGGAACCGGTGAACACACAGACGGTGATCGGGCCCGCTGCCCGGCGGCCCCTCACCCTGGACATCCCGTTGTTCGTCAGCGACATGAGCTTCGGCGCGCTCTCGCAGGAAGCCAAAACCGCACTGGCCGCCGGTGCCGAGCTGGCCGGAACCGGCATCTGCTCGGGCGAGGGCGGCATGCTTCCCGAAGAACAACAAGAGAATTCGAAGTATTTTTACGAACTCGCATCAGGCAGGTTCGGGTGGAACATCGACCGAATCCGCCAGGTGCAGGCGTTTCACTTCAAGGGCGGGCAAGGCGCCAAGACAGGCACCGGCGGCCACCTCCCGGGTAACAAGGTGATCGGCCGGATCGCAGATGTTCGCGGGCTCCCCCCAGGAACTGCGGCCGTCTCACCGGCGCGATTCCCGGACTGGACGTCTTTGCAGCCCTTCGAAGAATGCGCCGCACAAGTGCGCGAAATCTCCGGCGGGATCCCGGTGGGGTACAAGATGAGCGCCCAGCACATCGAGCGCGATATCGATGCCGCCCTGCAGATCGGGGTCGACTACATCATCCTCGACGGTCGAGGCGGTGGAACCGGTGCAGCGCCAACGATTTTCCGCGACAACATCTCCGTGCCGACCATCCCGGCGCTGGCCCGCGCTCGTAGGCACCTCGACCGCTCACAAGCCGGCCAGGTCACGTTGGTCATCACGGGTGGAATCCGGACCCCGGCCGACATGGTCAAGGCATTGGCTTTGGGCGCGGACGCCATTGCACTGTCCAACGCCGCGTTGCAAGCCATCGGATGCGTCGGCATGCGCGCCTGCAACACCAACAGCTGTCCGGCCGGTATCGCCACCCAAGATCCCCGATTGCGCGCGCGGCTGCCGGTGCCGGCCGGCGCAGAACGGCTGAACCGGTTCCTGCGCTCGACCGTCGATCTGATGGTCGTCCTGGCCCGCGCCTGCGGCCACCGGAATCTGGCGGACTTCAACATCGACGATCTCGTCACCTTCGATCGCGACTTCGCCTACCTCAGCGGAGTCCCCTATGCGGGAGCCACCCCACTGTGAATGATCAGGAACTCAACTGGCACAAGGCAGTCGATGCCGATCAACTCGACGACGGCGAGGTGGCCATGTGCCCCGTCGGCCTCAAGACCGTCGCGCTCACCAAACTCGCAGGCCACTACGGGGCCATCGACAACCGGTGTCCCCATCAGGGTGGTCCGCTCGGCCAGGGCACTTTGGAGAACGACAAAATCCGTTGCTCGTGGCACGGTTTCGACTTCGATCCATTCACCGGTGAGGCCGCGGGCGGCCCCGATTTCAATGTGCGGACGTATCCGGTGGAGGTGCGTGCGGACGGCGTGTACGTCGGCACTCCGCCGCCCGCCACACACCCGCGCACGGTGAGCGATGTACTCGTGGAGACCATGACCAACTGGGGCGTCGACACTGTTTTCGGCATGGTCGGCCACTCGAACCTCGGGCTCGCCGAGGCAATGCACCGAGCCGAAACCGATGGCAAGCTACGGTATTTCGGCATCCGACACGAAGGCGCCGCGGCATTCGCGGCTGCTGCCTACGGCAAACTCACCGGTCGGCCCGCCGCATGTTTCGGTATCGCCGGCCCCGGATCGACCAACCTGCTGACCGGCCTGTACGACGCCAAATCCGACCGCGCTCCGGTACTGGCGCTGTCGGGCAATGTGGACTCTTCGGTCGCCGGTAAAGGCGCCTTCCAGGACATCGACCTGCTCGCGGCATTCGACGATGTCTCTGTGTACTCCGCCATGGTGCGTTCGGGCTCCGACCACGCCGAACTGATGACCATGGCCCTCAAACACGCGATCCTCGAACGCGGCGTCGGTCACCTCGTACTACCCGACGAGGTACAGATTCTCGAAGCCCCGGATCAGAAAGCCTCTGGGCCCCAAGGTCGAATGCCCGACCTCCGGGTATCGCCGCCGGCAGCTGCGCTGGAGGCGGCCCTCGACCTGATCGCCACATCGGCCAGACCACTCGTCATCGCGGGCGCCGGAGCGAAGTTCGACATGCCGACCGTGATCGCGCTCGCAGAACGCTTGAACGCACCCGTACTGACGACGTTCAAAGCCAAGGGACAGATCTCCGACACCCATCCACTCGCGTGCGGTGTGCTCGGCCGGTCGGGCACACCCGTCGCGTCGTGGATGATGAACAAGGCCGACCTGCTGCTGGTGTTCGGCGCGTCCTTCTCCAACCACACCGGGATCTCGCCGTACAAGCCGATCATCCAGGTGGATACCGACCCCATGATGCTCGGCCGGTTCCGTCCGGTGACGGCGCCGGTGCTCGGCGACGTCGGAGTTACCGCTGCCGCCGTTCTGAACGGCCTTCGCCCGAACCCGGCGCTGGTCGACCAACGCCCGGAGGTCGCCGATCGCTGGTCCGTCTGGCGTACGGAGAAAGCCCGGCGCGCCGTCAAACATCTGGACGGACGAGTCGCTGCCGCAACCGTTTTCGAGGAACTCAGCCGCCTGGTGCCGGCGAACGCCGTCCTGACCGTCGATGTCGGCAATCACGCATACTCGTTCGGGCGCTACTTCGAAACCAGGGAGCAGTCGGTCCTCATGTCCGGGTATCTCGGCTCAATCGGGTTCGGTTTCCCGGCAGCCATGGGTGCGTGGGCGGCCGCGCCGGAGCGTCCGATCGTCGCAATCACCGGCGACGGCGGCTTCGGTCAGTACCTCGCCGATTTCACGACGGCGGTGAAGTACGACATGAACATCACCCACATCCTGCTCAACAACGGCGAACTCGCCAAGATCAGCGAAGAGCAGCGCGGGGCCGAATACGCGGTCTGGCAGACGTCACTGCTGAATCCTGACTTCGCTGCGTACGCGAGGAGCTGCGGTGGCTATGGTCGTCGCGTGACCGATCCGGCGGAAGTGGCCGCGGCCGCCGCCGAGGCGCTGGACCATCGGGGACCGGCGCTGGTCGAAATCATCACTGACCCGGGTAGTCACTGACCCCGCCGTTGCAGTGGTGACGGGCCCTACGGCTCACCACCACTGCGTTGGGGCTCACGACCGGAAGAACTCCAGCAGGTCGGCGTTGATGGTTGCCGCCTGCGTGGTCGGCATGCCGTGGGGGAAGCCTGAATACGTCTTCAACGACCCGTTGGGCAGGAGCTTGGCGGACATCAGACCCGAATTCTCGTACGGCACAACCTGATCGTCGTCACCATGCATCACGAGTGCCGGTACGGTCGTGCTTTTCAGATCGTCTGTGAAATCGGTCTGCGAAAACGCGACGATTCCGTCGTATTGGTCTTTGGCTCCGCCCATCATGCCTTGGCGCCACCAGTTCTCGATGACCGCTTCAGACGGCTCGACGCCCGGGCGGTTGAAACCGAAGAACGGACCCGACGCGAAGTCGCGGTACATCGCCGACCTGTTGGCCGCGACCTGCGCCTGCAGGTCATCGAAAACCTCCTTGGGAATGCCACCTGCGTTGCCTTCGGTCTTGACCATCAACGGCGGTACCGAGCTGATCAGAACGGCTTTGGCGGCACGCGCCTGGCCGTGACGGCTCAAGTAACGCACCACTTCACCGCCGCCGGTGGAGTGCCCGACGTGTATCGCGTCGACCAGGTCGAGATGTTCGACGACGGCAGCGAGATCGTCCGCGTAGTGGTCCATGTCGTGACCACGGCCGACCTGAGCTGAGCGCCCGTGGCCGCGCCGGTCGTGTGCAATCACCCGATAGCCATGTTGCAGGAAGAACAGCATCTGGGTGTCCCAGTCGTCCGACGACAGCGGCCATCCATGGCTGAAGACAACAGGCTGTCCGCTGCCCCAGTCCTTGTAAAAGATGTCGACGCCGTCGGTGGTCCGTATCGTGGGCATGCATGTCCTCTACGTAGTGGGGCGAATCGATTTCCGGATCAAAGCAAGGCCTGTCAACCTGAACCGGGCTGTTACCCACCAGCCATGTTCGCGGCCCAACGTTGCCCAGCCATACTGCGATAACGCCCGTCGCATGTCATCAGTGCAATGACTGAGATCGCACAGCCGCGGTGGGCGTACCCGACCGCGATGCATTGCCTACCGGCGACCACGTCAGGTAGGCTTGTCCCCCAACAGATCCCGCAGTTGGTGACGCCGGCTGACGCCAAGTTTGGGATAAACGTTGTACAGATGGGACGCGATCGTTCGTGGCGACAGATTAAGTCGTTGGCCGATCTCGGGATTGGTCAGCCCGGAGGCAGCCATCGATACGATCTGCCGCTCTTGCGCCGTCAGCGAATCCAAGCCCGAAACGGCACCGGCCGTTGACGCCGTCACTCCGGCGGCACGGAGTTCGGCGCGCGCGATCTGCGCATACGGCGCGGCACCCAGGCGCTCGAACACTTCGAGGCCAGCGGCGAGCTGCGTACGAGCTTCGGCAGGCCGGCGCACCCGGCGAAGCCATTCGCCGTAATGCAGACGCGCTCGTGCGCGTTCCATCGGCCACTGATCACCGGCTGGATCGAAAATCGCCAGGCGGAAGTGCCGTTCCGCCAGGTGCGTGGTAGCAGTCAGGGCGAGCGCCTGATGCCGCAGAAGCCGCAGTCGCACAGGAGGATTCGACCCCAGCTGACGCCCGATCGAAGCCACCAGAGGTCGTGCATCTGCCAGGTTGCTGCTGCGCGCGCCGGCCCAGGCCAAGTCTGCGATGGCGCGATGAGAGACGACGAAATGGGTCGGCTCGCCATCGGCGTCGAACATCTGCCGTAAGGCTTGATAGGCGGAATCGAACTCGCTGCGGGCCAGCGCGTTGCGTCCCGTGGCCCACGTCAGTGCGGCTCGGGTTGCGGTGCCAGATTTGTCAGCGATGACACGAGACGCTGCCTCGATCGCGGCGTCCGCCGCTTCGGTGTCACCACAGCAGGACAACAGATGAGCACGCACGACATTGCTTTCGGCGTGAAGCAACGCCAGATCGTAGACGCCGCACAAGGTATCGGTCTCGGCAAGCAGTGCCCGCAGTTCTGACCACCGCCCGGTGTCGTGTAGTCCCCACGCCAGCGGCGCGATGGCGAAAGTGAAGCCGCGCAATCCACCGGCTGCTTTGAGCTGCTCGACGGCTTCCCGCAATTCGGTGACCGCCAGGGCACTGTCCTCCGTGGCGTACGCCATTGCGCCCACGACCAGACGCCGAAACGGTTCGACGGGAGCGGGCATCGGATGCAGCCAACGCCGATCCCATGGCGCCGGGCGATCGTGGGCACTGCCCGCACTCTGCGCGTAGATGGCGATGTACGCCCGTTGCACAGGACCGGCCTCAGCGGGGAAGGGCGTCGGAATTGCGCTCTCCCCCAATACATCTAGAGCAGAGTCCTGCAGCCAGCGGGCAAGACGGCTCCGGTGCGCCAATTCCCCGGAGTAGTAGGCCGACGACGCGCCGGTATACATCAGTGCCAGCCGCAGTCGGGGGTTGGACGGCGGCGCACCGTCGAGCGCACTGCGAACCACTTCGGCCGCCTCCGCCGGGCGCGCTGATTGCAGCAGTACCGAGGCACGAGTCAGTGCAGCATGGCCGACGATCTCCGGGTCCTCCGAACGCTGGACGGCACTGGCATTCAGCGACAGCGCCCAGGACGGGTCACCGCCGAAGTTGGCCGCCACCGAGGCCAACGTGAATCGCCGCGCCGCATCACCGGCACCGGGGCTCAATTCAGCGGCCCGCTGCAGAGCCCTTGCCACCTCGAGGTAGCCACCGCGCTGCCGCGAACGCTCCGAGCCCTGCTCCAGCAGGGATGCCACGGTCTCGTCGGGACCGGCGGCCGCAGCCGCGAGATGCCAAGCGCGGCAAGCCACATCTAATTGCGGGGAGGCAGCCAGCGCAATATGGGCAGTGCGGCGATCAGCCAGATCCCCTTCGCTGTAGGCCACACTGCGCAGCAAGGCGTGACTGAACTGCACCCGTCGGTCCTCGGTGACGCTCACCAGTGACCGCTCCATGGCGGGCTGCCACCGCCACAAGTCCGCACCGAAACCTGCCGCTGCCGTAATGGTGTCGATGGTCTCGTAGCCAGCCCCTGCGGCGGCGAACAAGGTCAGCCGCCGCGCGTCGGGCGGCAGCTCCGACAGCTGCTCGGCGAACAACGCATGAGCGAATCCGGAACCGACCATGTGGTTACCCCGGAACCTGACCGAACCTGTTTTGCCGTAGAACCGGGCGGATTCGATCAGGGCCAGTGGATTACCGCCGGACCAGCGGATGATCTCACCGCGGACGCTCGCGTCGGGCGCCAGCGTCTGGGTCTCGATCAGTTCCGCGGCCGCGGCATCGGTCAGAGGCGCAACTTCGACCACCCGGAAGGAACGGTCGAGACCATTGAGCTGGTCCACCCGCCGTGCGCTAATCAGCAACCGAACCGCAAGGTGCGGAACCCGGCCGATCGCATAAGTGAGCACCTGGCGGGAGTCCGGTTCGAATCGGTCGAAATCATCGAGCACGATCACCAGCGGCCTATCGGCAGCGACGACCGCAAACAGAGCCAGCACCGCCTGCTGAATCAGCGCCGGTCCATGCCACTCAGCGCCGGGGCCGCCATTGACGGTGTCGTGCAAGGCATCTCGCAGTGGTGCCGGCAACTCATCAATTCGCTCGGCGATGGGCCAGATCAACTCGGTCAACGCGGTGAAGGGCCGCACATGGTCCGGCTCGGAACCCCCGGCAAAGAGCACTGCCGCGCGCTGCGGCTGCAGCGTTGCCACTGCGTGGCGCAGCAGCGTCGACTTACCGATACCCGGTTCGCCCACCAGAATCACTGCCTGAGGCGCGGCCGCGACACCAGAGGCCACCTCGGTGATGAGACCAATCAGCCGACCGCGCCCGACGATGGGTGACCGCGAATGTGCCAGTGTCACGCCGAAAACCGCTTCCTACGCAGCACAATCAGGCGGCACCTTCTCATCGGTGTATCACTTCGTCGAGGAATCTCACGCCCTGGTCGAGCGCGGCCCGAGCAGACGGTGTGTCACTGAGCTGACTGAGCACGACGAAATCGTGGACCGTGCCCAGATAACGGGTGCAGGTCACCGGAACCCCCGCTGCACGCAGCAGTTCGCCAAATGCTTCGCCCTCATCACGCACCACATCGGCCTCGGCAGTGATTATCATTGTCGGCGGCAACCCGCTGAGATCTGCGGCCGGTGCGCGAACCGGAGACACCGTCGGGCAGTCAACATCACCGTCGCAGTACTGGTCCCAATACCAGGCCTGCTCATCGCTGGTCAGCAGATAGCCCTCCGCATATGCGTTGTGGGACGGGTACTCACACCGCGCATCAGTTGGCGGGTAGTACAGGAGCTGTGCACGAAGTCGCGGGCCGCCGCGGGACTTACACACCATGCTGACCGCCGCCGCGATTGTCGCACCTGCACAATCGCCAGCCAGCGCAATCGCTTTCGCATCGACACCGAAGGACTCCGCATTGTCACGAACCCACAGCAGTGCGGCATAACACTCCTCCAGCGCTACCGGGTATCGCGCTTCCGGTGCGCGGCTGTACTCAGGAACCACGACGGCGGCGCGACAGCGCGCGGCGATGGCCCCGACAACACGCCCGTGAGTGTCCGCATCGCCGAACATGAATCGACCGCCATGCACGTAGAACACCGCAGGCAGCACATCGTGCTCGTTTTCCGGCCGCACCAACCAAAACCCCACCAGCCCAGAAGGACCCACCGGCGCGGTGTGAAACCGAGCCACTGTCCCGGGCTGCTCGATGACGGTTCGCTGCGCTTCCCGCAGCGCCAGCCGGCCGTCCTGCGATCCCAGTTGCCCGAGCGTAGGAGGGGTGGCCATCGACGCGACCAGACGCGCGATCGTTGGATCCAGCACCACGTCTCGACTCACGACATCCTCCCAACCGATGCGGCGGCCTCGTTGCGTGCCGAGGACTCTACGCTGCCCCGCTTCGGCACGAGCCGGCGATCGAGACGAACCAGTCACCCAACTGATGACGGGCGCACGTCCGTCGCGCAGACTCAGCGGTGCAAGCGTCCGAGACCGCCCGGGACAGGAGCAGCACCATGGCACCGAACTATCGACGAGCGTTGACGTAGTCGACCGTCGTACGCCACAACCAGAGTAGATTGTCTTGCCCGATGCCGCCGGAGTCGAGATGAGACGACAGTCAGCGTGAGCCAGGAGGACAAGATGGCCGAGACATTCGCAGTAATCGGCGCCACCGGGGCGACGGGCGGTGCCGTCGCCGGCGCCCTCGTCGAGCGTGGCCTACGAGTGCGCGCCATCGCACGCAACCCCCAATCGCCTCGCGCGCAGAAACTCTCGCAAGAGGGCATCGAGATCGCTGTGGCCGACCTCGGCGACGAACAAGCCCTCGCCGACGCCTTCACCGGCGTCACGGGGGTCTTCGCGGTCACCACGCCTTTCGAAGAGGGCCCCGATATCGAAGTGGCCCAAGGTTTGCACATCATCGGCGCCGCAGTGAAGGCCCAAGTCCCCCATTTGGTCTGCTCCTCGGTGTCCAATGCCGACCAGCACACCGGGATCCCGCATTTCGACAGCAAGGCCGAGATCGAAGAGGCTCTCGCCGCGTCTGGCGTGCCCCACACGATCGTCGGTCCGACCTACTTCTACGACAACATGCTGGGCGGGATCGACGATCTCCAGTCGGGTCGATTCTCGTTGCCGTTGCCGCAGACCACACCACTGCAGCAACTTTCGCGGCGCGACCTGGGCCGGTTCGTCGCCACCATCCTGCAGGAACCGCAACGCTTTACGGGGCTGCGCATCGACGTCGCTTCCGATGCGCCGACGCCACGCCAGATGACCGCCGCCCTTGAGCATGCGTTGGGTTACCCGATCGAACTGATCACCTACGACCCGTCCCGAATCGCCTCCGCCGATATGCGGGCCATGTTCAGCTTCCTGTCCGGGCATGGTTACAGCGCAGATATCGCCGACCTGCATCGGCGATATCCGGAGATCGGATGGCAGACGTTCAGCGACTGGGTAGCCGAACACCTCACCGCGCGCCCGGGCCGCCGGTAAGCGCGCAACCAGCCGGCACGATCACCGGATCCGGAGAAATGCCTGTTGGTCAGCCCGCCCGTCCACAGTCAACTCCAGTGCCCTCGTCATGACGTCGTGGTCCGAGGACAACCATCGGACGGTGTGCTGATGATGGAATTCAGCCCATGACGGCACGACAAATTGTTCGACGACAAGTTCGGCATGTTCGCCGCTGCGATACAACCGCCAGGAATGTCCACCCGTGCGTCGACGTGCCTGACCGACGTCGTGCATCACTTCGATGAATTCCGCCAAAGCCTCGTCTGCGACGCGGTAGGAGGTGGTGATCAGCACCGGGCCGCCATCGGCTTCGGGCATCATCACGACATGCGGCGCCGGCCAAGCCGTGGATACCTCGCGGTCGAGCTTGCCGGTGCAGGGGTGCAGCGGCAGCATGGTCACCGTCGCTGCCACCATGACCAGACAGATAGCGGCGCCCACAAGCGACGTGGCCAATCCAGCGTGCGACGCGACAGCGCCCCACACCACTGAGCCGAACGCCTGCGCTCCCATGAACACCAGCAGATACACCGCCAGGCCACGGGACCGTGCCCAAGGTGCCAACGACAGCTGTGCGGCGGTATTCAGGGTGGTCAACGTCATGAGCCAGGCGGTCCCCGACAGCATCAACGGAATCACGGCGAAAGCGAACGGGAGGCCCGCACAAGCCAGCATGCCGGCCGCGTAGAGCAGCGCCGACACGGCCAACAATGCATTGTCCGGCAGCCACTTTCGCAATACTGGCACTACGGGCACCCCGGCCACGGCACCCGCTCCAAGACAGGCCAACACCAGACCGTAGCCCGCTGCACCCTGGTGCCAGTGCAGCGCCGAGGCCAGCGGCAGCAGCGCCCACAAGGCCGATGCCGGAAAGGCAAAAAGCCCAGCGCGTAACAGTATTCGGCGCACGATGGGGGCTGATTTGACGTACCGGGCGCCGGATACGAACGAATGCCAGAACGGTTCGCGGGGGCCGGTGCCACCGCTCGGTGCACGTCGCCAGAGCACCAGCGCGATGATCACCCCGGCGAAAGAGACGGTGTTCAGCGCGAACACGGCAGCGGGTCCGGCGGCCGCGACCACGAGCCCCGCTATGGCCGGGCCAATGGCCCGAGCGGCATTGACCGTCACGCTACCGAGCGCGGATGCTGACCGAATCTGTTCTCGTGGAACCAGTTCAGGCTGGATCGCCTGCCAGGGCGGAGACGACAGTGCTGCTCCGCATCCCATGGCAAAGGTCAGCACCAGCAGTAGCACCGGCGTGAGTACGCCGGTCACGGTCAAGGCGGTGAGCGCTGCCGCGGCGACCATCGTGTACGCGGTGGTGACAATCAACAAACGTCGTCGGTCGAAGATGTCGGCCAGCGCTCCCGCCGGCAGGGCGAGTATCAACGTCGGTGTCAGGCTGGCCGTCTGGACCAGTGCAACCATCGTCGGGCTGGTGTGAGCGGCGACCAGGAACCATTGCGCACCGACCGTCTGCATCCAACTGCCGATGTTGGATGCCAGTTGCGCGATGAACAGATTGCGGTAGACCTGGTTGCGCAGCGGCGCCCATGCCGTCGACCGTGAATCAGCCTCTGTACCAGCCGCCATTGGTGAGACGCTAGCCGATCAGTCGGCATGCAGTTCAGCGATGTAACCACCCGGCCACTGCAGCATTGCCGAAGTGGTACTGCCGGAGCGCACGGGTGCACCGAGCACACTCGCGCCGACGGCCACCGCCTTCGCGATGACGGCAGAAACATCAGCGACGCGATACCCCGCGAGTTCTCGGCCATACGGATATGGCAATTGGCCGTCGGTCACGGCGATGATCGTGTCACCGAACGGTGAGGTGAGGCGAATTCGGCGAAAGGTGGTGCCTGGCTTGCCGATCAGGACCCCGTCGGCGGTCGCGGCATCGGTGTCGATGCGACCGTGAGTGAACTGCAGATAGCTTTTCAGGAACTGATCCACTCTCGCCGCCGGCAGATAGATCCGGTTGTCAGGCACCGAGGCCAACGGCGGATAGCTGGGTGCCGTTGTGTGCCAGTACAGTTGGGCATTCACTCCACCGGGGAACTCGATGACGGTGTCGCGGCCGATCGGATCGGGAAACGGCTCGACGACGACGGCAGCACCGGCGTCGCGGGCCTCTTGAACACCGGCGTCGAAGTCCCGCAACAACCAACCCGTGCGTTCGGAGCCAAACGGGTACGGCACCCCGGTGGTGAACTCGAACGCCGAGATGGTGCCGACCGAAGACAAGATCAGCTGCGATTTCGTCTGGCTGGGCGTGGGGGTGACGGTAACGACAGCCTGTGGCTTCGCAGATCCGCCGAAAGTGGCCAGCCAACTGCGCACAAAGGCGTCGAGCTGGCCCGGCACAACGTAGACATGCACAGAGTCGTACTGCGCACCCACCGCTTGGCTGACTCCGGCGGCGGGGCCGGCCGCCGTCGGAGCAGGCGCCTGACCACCCGCGCAGGACGCCACCACTACAACGGCCAACGCAGCTACGGCCAGACGTGCGACGGCGGAACGATGTTGAGGATCGGCTGTCATCGTCACCTTCGGATCGGGTTCAATCGAGGATTCTGTGCGGGGTACGTCACTTGCGTGGTTGTCCCTTCTGTATAGCCGACGCTGCTGCCCCATTCATCAGTTTGATGACTGAGCGAAACCGGTCCGCTGCTGTTCATCACAAGAACGACAGTCAACTGACTGATGACTCAGCGGTGCTGCGCTGGAACCGTGGCATCGGCGACGTCCAGGAGGTGGTATGACGATCACGGTGTATCCGTCACCGGCGAGTGCCGATGGCGTCGATGTTCGGGTGGTCACGCTCGAGGAGCACTACTCCACTGCGGACTACCTTGCGGCCACTGACCAATTCATGCCGGCCGCCGCGCAATCTGCGACGCTGCGAGCGGCCCTGCTCGACCTCGATGACGCCCGAATCGCTGCCATGGACGCCGGCGGCGTCGATGTTCAGGTGCTCTCCCTGGCCGCCGGCGGTCAGCACCGACTGGCCCCGGCCGATGCCACCGCACTGGTCCGGGATGCCAACGACACAGCACACGCCGCGACCCTCAGACATCCGGGCCGGTTGCGCATGTTTGCGAGCCTGGCTCTCCGACAGCCTGATCAGGCCGCTGAGGAGCTGCGCCGTGGGGTACGCGAATTGGGCTGTGTCGGTGGCTTTCTCGACGGCACCACAGGCGGCAGTTTTCTCGACGATGCGCGTTATACCCCCATCTTCGAGGCTGCCTCGGAACTGGACGTGCCGCTGTACATACACCCGTCGCCACCGCCTCGCGCTGTGCGGGACATCTATACCGCCGGCCTGCCCGAGCGCAGCGCGTACTTCCTGGCCACCGCCGCGTACACCTGGCATGCGGAACTCGGATTACATTGTCTGCGCATCATTCTCGGTGGCGTGCTCGACCGGTTCCCGAAGGTGCGCCTGATCATCGGGCACCTCGGCGAACACTTGCCGTACTCCCTGCTGCGCGCCCAGGACGGTTTGCCCACGTCGGTGACGGGACTCGAACGCCCCGTCAGCGACTATTTCCTGGACCACTTCACCATCACCACGAGCGGCTATTTCACGGCACCACCCTTCATGTGCGCACGCGACGTCATGGGTGCCGACAACATCATGTACTCGGTGGACTACCCCTACAGGTCTCCTTCCTCCGGAGCGGAATTCCTTCGCCGACTGCCGATTCCGGTCGCGGAGCTGGCCAAGCTGGCCTCGGGAAACGCGGAACGGATCCTCCGCCTATGAGCGCCGATCGCGAACGTTGGACCGTGGCGATCGTCGGCGGCTCCTTGGCCGGGCTGGCTGCCGCTCTGGAGCTGAGGCGTCTCACCACCGCGGATATCACCGTTTTCGAACAGACAGCGGGACGGCTCGAGGGACGCGGTGCGGGCATCGTCATGCAACCGGAAATCGAAGCGCTGCTCTCGATGTCGCATATTGCGCCCGAGGCGGTGACAGTGCCGATCGTGGACCGCCAACTCCTGCATCGACACAGTCCGCCGCGGGTGTTCACCCAGCCACAGACGATGACCGCGTGGGACACGCTCTACCGCACCTTTCGGGGCGCGCTGCGCGGCGTCGACTATCGGCAGGGCCTCGGAATAACGACCGTGACCGCGAGCGACCACAGCGCCGTCCTGACCTTTGCGGACGGCACCACCTCCGACTGGGACATCGTGATCGGAGCGGATGGGATCGGTTCTACTGTGCGGCAATTCGTTCAGCCCGAGCAGCCCAGCTACAGCGGATACGTGGCCTGGCGTGGACTAGAACGGGAGAGCGACCTCCCACCTGACCTGACCCGTGAATTGACTGACCGCTTCACTCTGTTCAGCGCCAACGGGGTGCAATTCTTGTGCTACCTGGTGCCTGGTCCCGCCGGGGAGACCGAGCCAGGCCTACGGCGTGTCAACTGGGTATGGTATGTCAATGCGTCACCAGAAGCCTTCGGCGACATCATGACTGGACGGTCCGGGCGGCGATACGCGTACTTCCTGCCGGCCGACGACGTATCTACCGCCAGTACGGCCACCCTGCAGGCATTGGCCGAGACCGAATTGCCGCCGTTGTTCGCCGAGCTCCTCGGCCGCTCCGCCCCGTTTCTGCAGCCGGTGATGGACCTACCCAGTGGCCGCCTCCGCCGCGGGCCGGTTTTTGTGATCGGTGATGCCGCCGGCACTGTGCGGCCGCATACCGCGTCGGGCACGTCGAAATCGATCGGCGACGCCTCATCGTTGGCACAGGCCCTGAGCACCCGCACGACGCAGAACCCACTGCCGGAACCGGCCCTACGCCAATGGGAGAACTACCGATTACGAGTCCTGCAGGACATCGCAGCCGTCGGCATCACCCGCGCGGTCGTATCGCGGCTCGGCACCACTGATAGCGCCCCGATATGGGACCGAGCCGTCCGATGACAGCCGACGCAGCGATCGGGCGGCCCGTCAACCGGGTCGAGGGCGACGACAAGGTGACCGGCCGAGCACGCTACGCAGCCGACACCGCGCTGCCCGATGTGCAGCATGCGGTTCTGGTGCAGTCGGATATTTCGCACGGCCGCGTCACTCATGACTCGCTGGTGGCCGCCACCTCCCGCGCCGAGGCCGCACCAGGGGTGGTGCGCGTATTGTCGCCGCTGAATTGCCCGTCCCTGCAAGTGCTTCCCGAGGTGCTCACCTGGGACCTGCCGTTGGAACGACGACCACCGCTGTCAGATCTGACGGTCCAGCACCGCGGCCAGCATCTTGCCCTGGTCGTCGCCGACACCTTGGAGAATGCGCAGTTCGCCGCGTCGTTGATGGACCTGACCTATGACGAGCTGCCCGCCCTGCTGACAGCCCGTGAGGTGCTCGACCGGTCGGAAGACCGGAGCCACGGCGACGATCGGATTGTGCGCGGCGGGGTGTACCAGCCCGATCATTTCGTGAAACTGCCGGAAGAGAAACTCCAAGACCACCGTGGTCCCGCCGACGAACCGGTCGAGGGAACGAAAATCTCGTCCCGCTTCACCACGCCGGAGAACGCCCACTACCCCATCGAGCTGGCTTCTACGATTGCCAGTTGGGACGGCGATCACCTGACCGTGTACGACAGCACCCGGTGGATCGCCGGTGAACGACAAACGCTGGCAACCTATCTGGGCATCACGGTCGACAACATCCGAATCGTCGCTCCACTGGTCGGAGGCGCGTTCGGCTCGAAGAGTTTCATGTGGATGCACGTCGCTCTATGCGCCGTCGCGGCACGAATGACGGGGCGGGCGGTCAAGTTGGTCGTCAGCCGCGACCAGATGTTCACCTCGACCGGACATCGTCCCCACACCGAACAGCACCTGAGTCTGGTCGCCGACGCACAGGCGCGGCTGACCAGCATCGAGCACCACACCCTCACCGAAACGTCCACCGTCGCCCACTTCTGCGAGCCGGCCGGGTTGTCGACACGGTTCCTCTATCAGTCCCCGCGAATGGTGGTGTCGCACACCGTGGCCCGGGTGAATCGGCCCACACCGTGCTTCATGCGTGGTCCAGGTGAAGCCCCCGGACTGTTCGCCCTCGAAGTCGCCATGGACGAACTCGCCCACGCACTACACGTCGATCCGCTGGATCTGCGGATCACCAATTACGCCGACGAAGACCAGGCCAGCGGCAGACCCTGGTCCGACGAGCATCTCATCGAGTGCTACCGGCGAGGATCCGATCGTTTCGGCTGGGAGCAGCGGCCGAACCAACCCCGCTCGTTGCGGCGCGACGGCGTGCTCGTCGGTTGGGGCATGGCCACCGCCACCTATCCGGGGCGCCGGATGCCGGCCGGTTGTCATGTACACACCAGACTCGACGGCATCATCGAATTCTCCTCAGCCACACATGAAGTCGGTACCGGTGTTCGGACCGCCATGACCCAGATCGCAGCGGACGCCGCCGGCTTGCGACTGTCGCAGGTCAACTTCTTCTCCGGCGACTCGGACTTCCCCACCGCGCCTTACAGCGGCGCATCGCAGACCACCGCCGCAGTCGGGTCGGCGGTGTTCGAGGCCGCCGCCGAATGGAAGCGGCGGGTGCTCGAACACGTCGTCGCCGACCAGAGCTCGCCGTATGACGGATGTGACCTGTCCTCGGTGGACATCCGCAACGGCGAGATCGTCAGCACCCAACCGGCACGGCCCGTCACCGCTGTCGCCGCCCTGCTGGCGGCAGCCGACAGCGCGCTGCTCGACCGGCTGACCTTCACCAGCGGCAGTGGAGGTGCGCCAGAAGACGGTCCGGTGTCGCAATCGTTCGGTGCCCACTTCTGCGAGGTGGAGGTGGACGAACAAATCGGCCGAGCAGCGGTGACGCGGTGGGTCGCGGTGATGGACTGCGGGCGTGTCATCAACCCGAAGCTCGCGCGCAGTCAAGTGATGGGCGGCATCACCTTTGGTCTTGGCATGGCGCTCATGGAGCAGGTGCCCTACGACCCCGGAACCGGTCATGCCTTGGGCGAGTACTACCTGCCCACCCACGCCGACGTCCCAGCTTTCGACGTCACCTTCATCGATGGCGCCGACCGCCACCTGACCGCATTCGGCGCTCGCGGCATCGGTGAGATCGGCATCTGCGGGGTGCCCGCCGCGATCGCGAATGCCGTGTATCACGCCACCGGGCGCCGGCTGCGTGACTTGCCCATCACCGTCGAAAACCTGTTGTCCCCCTTCACCGATTCTCGCTAGGACTCGACATCCATGACAGCTTGCAACCCACCAGAACACACCGTCGAGCTGTCGATCAACGGTGCTCCGGTCACGGTTCAAACCGACGTCCGCTCGACGTTGCTCGACCTGCTGCGCGAACGGCTGCAGCTCACCGGAACAAAGAAGGGCTGCGACCACGGCCTCTGCGGCGCCTGCACGGTCAGTGTCAACGGCCGACGGGTGGTGAGCTGCCTGACACTCGCCGTGTCGATCGACGGCGCCACCGTCCTCACCATCGAGGGCATCGCCGACGGCGAGCGGCTCCATCCACTGCAACAGGCATTCGTCGACCACGACGGATTCCAATGCGGCTACTGCACTCCCGGCCAGATCAGCTCCGCGCACGCGCTTCTCGGCGAGCACTCCCGCGGCGACCTGTCCGCCGCATCCTTCGAGGGGCCGTACACCGATCTTGCCAAGGGCCCGGAAGCCCTGTCTGCCGACGAGATTCGCGAACGGATGGCGGGCAACATCTGCCGTTGCGGTGCCTATCCCAACATCGTGGATGCGATCGCGTCGTGCCTGCCCGAGTGTGGCCGATGAAGGCATTCGACTTCCATCGCGCACGCGACGTCGACGACGCTCTTACGATCGCGGACGCGACCGGCGGCAGCTATTACGCGGGCGGCACAAACTTGCTCGATCTGATGAAACTCGGTGTCACACAGCCGTCGTCGTTGGTCGATGTCGGCGGGCTGGGCTTGGACGAGATCACTGCCACCGACAACGGCGGCATCCTGATCGGCTCCGGCGTGACCAACAGCGCGATCGCCAACCATCACCTGGTCCGCACCCGGTATCCCGTGCTGTCACACGCAATCCTGTCCGGTGCGACGACGCAGCTGCGGAACATGGCCACCGCCGGCGGCAACCTCATGCAGCGCACCCGCTGTCCGTACTTCATGGATGTCACGTTCCCGGCATGCAACAAACGCCGGCCCGGGTCCGGGTGCGCGGCGCTCGACGGATTCAACCGCGAGCACGCACTATTCGGCGCGAGCCGCTCGTGTGTCGCGGTGCATCCGTCGGACATGGCAGTGGCACTCGCGATCCTCGACGCCGTCGTGCACATACGGTCGCGCGAAGGCGCCCGCAGCATTGCGGTGTCGGAGTTCTTCCGGCTCCCCGGAGATCACCCCGAGCAGGACAATGCACTGTTACCGGGCGAGCTGATCGTCGGTGTCGAGCTCCCGCCCTCCGAATATGCGTTCCACAGTTGGTACCTCAAGGTGCGCGACCGCCACAGTTACGCGTTCGCTCTCGTCTCTGTGGCGGTCGGCATGGCCATCGACGACGGCATCATCACGTCGGCCGCCGTCGCCCTGGGCGGCGTTGCCGCCAGACCTTGGCGGTCCCCCGACGCCGAAGCCGCGTTGGTCGGCAACGTTGCCGACATCACGACGTTCGGCCGCGCCGCCGAAGCGGCCATGGCCGGTGCCGTCGCGCTGAGCCAGAACGCGTTCAAGATCGAGCTGGGCAAGCACGGTGTTGTGCGGACACTTCAGAAGGCCGCTGCACGACAATAGCCGCCATCAGCCGCGAGACAACGTGCTCGCGGCACAGTTTTGACATCGAATTGAGGTTGCCAGGCACGATGGCCCGCGACGACGCCCACTACTACCAACCTGCCGAAGGCAGCCGGCTGCCCCACGACCCGTTCAATGCGATCGTGGGGCCCCGGCCGATCGGATGGATCTCGTCGATAAGTCCCTCGGGAACTCGAAACCTTGCGCCCTACAGCTTCTTCAATGCGTTCAACTACACACCACCGTTGATCGGATTCTCCTCCATCGGCTGGAAAGACACGGTCGCGAACATTGAAGCAACGGGCGAGTTCGTCTGGAACCTCGCAACCAAAGACCTCTCCGAGGCGATGAATGCCACCTCGGCCGGGCTGCCGTCCCACACCGACGAATTCACCTACAGTGGCCTGACGCCGGTACCTGCTCGTCTGGTACGTGCAGCCCGCGTGCTGGAGAGTCCCGTGAACTTCGAATGTCGGCTCACTCAACTGATTCAGTTACAGTCAGCCGATCACCAGCCGATTGAAGCTTGGCTGGTGATCGGTGAGGTCGTCGCGGTCCACATCGACCAGTACATGCTCACCGACGGCATCTACGACACCGCCGCCGCACACCCCATCCTCCGCGCCGGCAAACAGGGCGACTACGCAGAAATCCGTCCGGACACCATGTTCACGATGCCCAGGCCGGAGTAGTCGGCCGAACCGATACCGCCGCGCGTCAGGTGCCGCATACGTTGGCCGCCCGGATCACCGCCGCCAGTGACGCGGTGAGCACTGAATCGCTGCGCCCGCAGGCCCACCCGCCGCGGTGTTCCAGGTAGGTGACCGCGGTGGCGCCGATCGACTGCTGGGCGAGGCTCAGAATCTCGACGGGCCGGTCCACATCGGCCAGCGCCTGGGTCAGCGCCTCGACCGGCCCGACGCCGCGATGCATACTGGTGCGAGCGATCCCGTTGACGGTCAACGTGATCTCGGTGGTGTCGTCGCTGCTGACGTGCCAGTCCTTCAGCTCGACCGGGCCGCCGCAACCCAGGTAGGTCGCCTCGAACAGCTCGTACAGCTCGGCGGCGGTCACCTCGGCTCCACTGCCGTCGGTGTGGACCTGCACATGCCGGGCGAAGTCGATCTGCAGCCGCCGCGGCAGGTCCAGTCCGTACCCGGTGTGCAGCAGATAGGCGATGCCGCCTTTGCCGGATTGTGAATTGACTCGGATGACCGCGTCGTAGCTGCGCCCGATGTCGGCCGGATCGATCGGCAGATACGGTACCCGCCAATCGATTTCGCATTCATCGCGGTTCTCCGCCGCCGCCCGGGCCCGGTGCTCGGCCAGCCCTTTCTTGATCGCGTCCTGATGGGTTCCCGAGAACGCGGTGTGCACCAGGTCGCCGACATAGGGGTGCCGTTCGTGGATCGGCATCCGCGTGCAGTGCGACACCGTGCGGGCGATCGCGTCGATATCGGAGAAGTCGATCATCGGGTCGACGCCCTGCGCATACAGATTCAGGGCCAGGGTGGCGATGTCGACGTTGCCGGTGCGCTCGCCATTGCCGAACACGCAGCCCTCGACGCGTTGCGCGCCGGCCAGCACCGCCAATTCGGCGCAGGCCACGCCGGTCCCCCGGTCATTGTGCGGGTGCACCGACAGGATCACCGCGTCGCGGCGGGCCAGGTTCCGGTGCATGTACTCGATCTGGTCGGCGTACACATTCGGCGTCGCCACCTCCACAGTGGCGGGCAGATTCAGGATCACCGGCCGATCTTCGGTTGCGTCCCACAGTTGTGTCACGGCGTCACAGATTTCCAGCACGTAGTCGGGTTCGGTGAGGTTGAACACCTCCGGGGAGAACTGGAACCGGATGTTCGGCATGCCCTCAGTCAGGGTGAGCACGTCGAGCGCGCCGTGCAGGATCAGACTGCGCAGCTCGTCGCGGTCCTTGCCCAGCACGGTGTTTCGCCACGTGGGCGCGGTCGCGGTGTACATGTGGATGACGACGTCGTTGCGCATGCCCCGCACCGATTCGACCGTGCGCTCGATCAGGTCGCGGCGGGCCGGGGTGAACACCGCGATGGTGACATCCTCTGGTGCGATGTCGGTTTCGGCCAGCAACCGCACGAAGTCGAAGTCGGTTTGCGAGGCCGACGGGTAGCCGACCTCGATCTCCTTATAGCCGATGGCGACGAGCTGTTCGAAGAACTGGCGCTTGCGATCGGGGTCCATCGGTTCAGCGAGGGCTTGATTGCCGTCGCGCAGGTCGACGGGTACCCACAGCGGCGCGGCAGTGATTCGGTTGCTCGGCCAATCCCGTTGGGCGGCAGGAATGTCCACTCGGCTGAAGACATCGGTGTAACGATGCCACGGCATGGTGGACGGTTGTTGACGGTTCCAGGAGGTGCTCATGAATGGTGTGCTTTCGGTCAGGTTGGGAGGTGACCGGTCGCGACAGAGCCCCACGGCAGGGGGCCGGTCGTGTCAGACCCCGCCGCGGCAGCCAAGGAGAAGCACACGCGTCATGATGGTTAGACTATACACAACTCCTCAGACAAGTAGAGAGGTTCCATGGTCTCGCAGGTTCAGCGTCAACCCCTGGCAGCGCAAGCCGCCCAGCTCCTGCTGACGCGCATCAAAGACGGCGAATGGGCACTGGGGCAACGCCTTCCGGGCGAAACCACCCTGGCCGCCCAGCTCGGGGTCGGCCGTTCCACCCTGCGTGAGGCCATCCGGGAACTGGCCGGAAAGGGCGTCCTCGACAGCCGCCAGGGCGCCGGTGTCTTCGTCACCGCCCTCGATGTCACCGACGACTGGGACACCGTGCTGCGCAGCGCGAACATCGCCTCGGTGATCGAGGCCCGGATCGCCATCGAGGCGGAAGGCGCGGCCCTCGCCGCAACCCGGAGAACCCCGGCCGACCTGCGCACCATCCGGCGCACCCTCGCCGCCCGCGGCGTCACCGGCCAGTCCGTCCCCGAACATGTGGACGCGGACATGGCATTTCACCGGGCCGTGATCGCCGCGGCCCACAACGACGTGCTGATCCAGCTGTTCGACGCGTTCCTCCCCCGACTGCGGCTCGCGATGATCGACATGCTCAAGATTCGCCCCATCGCCTCAGAGCCCTGCGACCACGATCTGCATCAGCAACTCGCCGACGCGATCGTCGCCCGCGATCCCGCCGCGGCCTCGGCCGCCAGCCGTACCCATCTGAGCGCATTGAAGGAGTCCTTCACATGACCCCGGTCCTCGAAATCGACAACGTGACCTTCCGGCGCGAGGGCAAACAGATCATCGACGGCATCTCGCTGACGGTGCACGAGGGCGAGCACTGGGCGCTGCTCGGCCCGAACGGCGCGGGCAAGAGCACGCTGCTCGGTTTCTGCGGCGCCGTGACGTTCCCGACGTCGGGCACCGTGCGGGTGCTCGGCGCACAGATGGGCCGCACCGACCTGGCGCCGCTGCGCCGATCGATCGGCCACGTCAATCCCCGGCATCGGTTGCAGTACCCGCTGACAGTGCGCGAGGTGGTCCTGACCGGCGTCACCGGAACCATCGACATCGCGGCGCGCTGGACACCCACCACCGACGACGTCGCGCGGGCCGACGAGTTGATCGGCACCGTGGGGCTGACCCACCGCGCCGATGCGGTGTGGCCGACGCTCTCACAGGGCGAGCGGGGCCGGACCCTGATCGCCCGCGCGCTGATCGCCCAGCCGCGGCTGCTGCTGCTCGACGAACCGACCACCGGCCTGGATGTCGCCGCACGCGAGCAGCTGCTGGAAACCCTTGACGCGCTCGAGCATTCACATCCCGAGATGGCGTCGATCCTGGTGACACACCATCTCGAGGAGCTGCCGACGTCGACGTCCCACGCGTTGTTGATCGCCGGCGGCCGCACGGTCGCGGTGGGTCCGGCAGTCGCGACCGTGACGACCGATCATGTGACAGAGGCTTTTTCACATCCGGTCGAGGTCGGTTACGACCACGGCCGGTGGTCGGCCCGGGCCGCAGCGAGTTCGCGCATCGGCTAGTTGGCAGGGCTCACCGGGTGGCGAACTCCCGGGCCTGCAGGTAGGCCCGCCAGCCACCGAACTCCGAGATGTCGGGCGCGGCGATCGCCCCCTCGTCGGCGCACACGAAACCGGTCTCCCACGACCCGTCGGAGAGTTCCACCGCCGCCAGTCCCATCGGCGTCGGGAGTGCGGCCAGGAACGTCCCGAGCGCCGCGGGCGAGAGCGACCAGCGCTCGACCTCGAAGGCCCGCCCGCCATGCGGCAGCCGCAGCAGGGCGGGCTTGCCCGACGGCAGCGCCGTCATCCGGTAGCGGTCGGCGGTACGGGCCGGCCCATCCCACCGAGCCCCGAGATCGTGGAGCTGACCGGCCAGGGGCTGATCACGCAGATGCGCACCGGCCACGACCAGCGTCATCACCCCGGCGCCCGCACGTTCCGGCCACGACGCCACCGCGCCGCGGTCGCCACCGCCCAGCCGGCCCGCGATGTCCGCGACCACAGCGTCGTCGAAGGCCCGCCCGAGCACCGTAACCCCGAATTGCGCTGTGGTTCCGTCGGGTTCGGCGACCTCGCCGGCCGGTACCGCGACACCGCACATGTCGAAGAGATTGCAGAAGTTGGTGTACGTGCCGATCCGGGCGTTGACCGCGACCGGGTCGGCCGCCACCTCGGCGAGTGTCGGCTGCAGCGGAGCGGTGGGGACGAGCAGCGCGTCGCACTCCCCCAAGGCCCGGAATGCCCGCTCCCGCAGGCGGTCCAATTCACGACGGTCGCGGAGCAGCCCGGTCGCGGTGTGGGCGCCGCCAGCGGTGATGATGGCCGCGACCGTGGGATCCAGACCAGCATCGAGATCGTCGCGCTCCGCCGCGCCGATGATGAAATCGCCGACCGCCTCGGTACGTTCGGCGACCAGCGCGCCCTCGTACAGCAGCCGCGCGGCGGCCAGGAAGTCCGTCAGGTCGATGGGCACGATCCGCATCCCGGCGTCTCGCGCGGCATCGACCGCCCGCTGGAACGCGGCGTCCCAGCCGGGCGCCATTGCCGGCAGCTCGGCGGGTACCGCCAGCACCGGGTCGGCGGGGGCGGCGAAGCGGGTTGAGGTGGGCCAGGGCCGCTGAGTCGTCGTCGCCATCACGGCCATGGCGTTCTCCGCGGAGGCGAGGTCCCGCGCCAGGATCGTCACGCAGTCGTAGCTCGGGCAGGCGGGGACGACGCCTGTCGTCGACACCAGCCCGATGCTGCCCTTGATCCCGACGAGGCCCTGATAGGCCGCAGGCACCCGTCCGGATCCCGCAGTGTCGGTGCCGATTCCGAGGTCCGCCGCGCCGATCGCCACCGCGACGGCCGAACCCGACGACGAGCCGCCCGATATCCGGTCGGGCCGCCGCGCGTCCCGCACGGCACCGTACGGACTGCGGGTGCCGACGAGCCCGGTGGCGAACTGGTCCAGATTGGTCTTGCCGATCACCACCGCACCGGCCGCCCGCAGCGCCGCAACCACAGGAGCATCTACCTCCGGGGTGTAGGCGTAGCCCGGGCACGCCGCGGTGGTCGGGAGGCCGGCGACGTCGACGTTGTCCTTGACCGCCACTAGCTGACCGGCCAGCGGACCCTGCGCCCGCACGAAATCCGCACGCACCGCGGACTCGTCCCGCACGGTGATGAAGGCTTCCGGTCGCTGGGCGATGGCCGCGTAGGCTGCGCTGATCCGGTCCGTCATGCGACTTCCTGTCCTGTTGAGGCACAAGGTTTCTTGCGTGCGCCGATCTCGCCACTGGCCTCCCAGCGGGCCCGCTCCTCGTTTCGCGCGGTGGTCATCCGGTGTCGCACGGCGGCGATGTCGTCGGCCTCGCGCGACAGGAAGTCCAGATAGTCCGCGATCCGGAACTCACCGTCGGCAATGTCGACGGTGCCGCGCCCGGCGGCGACATCGGCCCGCAGGTCGGTCAGTTCCTCCGAGGACACCGGGTACCACGACACCTGGTCGAAGAACCGCAGCAGCCACGGCTGTTCGGGCTCGAAACCCGGTGCGGACTTGGGGTATCGATGGTTCCACACCTGAGTCGTGCGCCCCATCAGCTGGTAGCCGCCCGGGCCTTCCATGCCGTAGATGCAGAGGTAGGCACCGCCGATCCCGACCGCGTTCTCGGGTGTCCAGGTGCGAGCGGGGTTGTATTTGGTGGTGACCACCCGGTGCCGCGGATCGACCGGAGTGGCGACCGGTGCGCCCAGGTAGACATCCCCCAGACCGAGCACCAGATAGCTTGCCGCATGGACGATGTCGAACACCTCCTGCTGCGTCTGGAGGCCGTTCATCCGGCGGATGAACTCGATGTTGCTCGGGCACCACGGAGCGTCGTCGCGCACGCCGTTCTGGTAGCGCTCGATGGCCAGCCGGATGGTCGGGTCGTCCCAACTCAGTGGCAGCCGCACCGAGCGGCTGGGCAACACCAACTGGTCGACGGGTCCCTGCGCGGACTCGATGTCAAGCACGAAGGCCGTCATCGCCTCGTGATCGGTGAGCGCGGCGTCGAACTTGACCTGCAGCGAACGGATTCCGGGCGTCAGATCGATGATCCCGCGCGGCCGGTGGGCGTCGATCGCGGTGTGCAGGGCGTGCACCCGCGCCCGCAGCACCAGATCGAGTGTCATCGTGCCGTATTCGACGAGCAGGTTGTCGTCACCGCTGCGGCGCAACGTCATCGACGTCGTACCGTCCCCGGTGACGCCGCGGTGCAGCACACCGTCATCACCGTCACCGCGCGGACTGCGCACCACCGGCGACGACGCACGGCGGGACGTCCCCAGCGCCGCCAGCGGTGCCGCGGCACTGGCCCGCACCGGAACGAAGCGCACCCGGTCGCCGGGCGTGAGCTGCCCGAGCTTCCAGCGGTCGGCCGACGTCACCGTCACCGGGCAGACGAAACCGCCGAGGCTGGGCCCGTCCGGGCCGAGCAGGATGGGGGTGTCACCGGTGAAGTCCAGGGCGCCGACCGAGTACGGGGTGTCGTGGATGTTCGACGGGTGCAGCCCGGCCTCACCGCCATCGGGCCGGGCCCACTGCGGCTTCGGCCCGACCAGGCGCACGCCGGTGCGGTCGAGGTTGTGGTCCACCAGATACGTTGCCTCGTAGAGGCTTTCGATATCGGCGCGGGTGAAGAACTCCGGCGCGCCGTGGGGTCCTTCGGTGACCGCCAGGCGCCATTCGTGGCCGATCGACGGGATCTCCTCATCGGTGAGCCGGCGCGGCCGTCCTCCCGGGGCACCGAGATCGAGACGGTCACCGGCTGCGAGGGCACGCCCGCCGGCACCGAACTTCCCGAGCGTGAACGTCGAACGCGAGCCGAGGTATGCCTCGGCCTCGATGCCGCCGGCCACCGCGATGTAGATCCGCATCCCGACGCCCTGCACTGCACCGATCTCGAGCACGCCGCCCTCCGGGACAGCGATGGGCGCCCACTGCCGCGCGGGGACCCCGTCGAGCGTGACCGATACCGGCGCGCCGGTGACGCAGACGACGGTCGGCGCGTCGAATCCCAATGTCGGACCGGCCATTGTCGCCTCGAGGCCGGGTGCCCCCTCGGCATTGCCGACCGCGAGGTTGGCCAGCCGTAGCGACAGGTCGTCCATCGGACCTGACGGCGGTACTCCCACCTGCCAGTAGCCGATGCGGCCCGGCCAGTCCTGGACGGTGGTACTCGGCCCGGGCCGCAGCACGGTGATGGTCTGCCCCGGCCGGAGGTCGGTATTCGTCGGTGGCGCCATGCGCGTATTCCTTTACGTCCGAATGTCGATCAGAGCGGGCGGGTGACGATCATCCGCACCGGGGTCGGATCGAAGCCGTTGCACGGGTTGTTGATCTGCGGGCAGTTGGACACCAGCACGAGCACGTCGGTGTCGGCGCGCAGCGCCACCCGCAGTCCCGGCGCCGACAGCCCGTCGACGATGCCGAGGGTGCCGTCGGCCTCGACCGGCACGTTCATGAAGAAGTTGAGATTCGGGGCCAGATCCCGCTTTCCAAGGCCGTAGCGGGCGCCTTCGATCAGGAAGTTCTCGACGCAGGCGTGCTGGTGCCGGGTGTGGTGGCCGTAGCGCAGCGTGTTGGATTCCTGTGAGCAGGCGCCGCCGACGGTGTCGTGGTTGCCCACCTCGTCGGCCACGACGGTCATCAGTGCGCCCCCGTCGCTGTCCCGCAACACCGTTCCGGTGCTGACGAACAGTGACCGTTGTGCCGTAATGGTGGTCTGGGCGCTGTAGCGCCGGGACGTGTCCTGGGCCCCGTAGATCAGTGTGTCCACGGCCTGGTTGCCGTGCAGGTCGACGATGGTCAGCACATCGCCTGCCGCGACGATGGCCGACCAGGGGCCGCGGGCCTCGACGATCTCGTCGAGAATGGTCGTTCCGGGCACCAGCGCGGGGACCGAGTCGATGGCAGTGCTCATGCGGATGCTCCTTCGGTGAGATGCAGTGCAGTCCAGACGTCTTCGGTGTTGCGGTGCGCGCGTTCGTATTCGGGCCCGATCGTTTCGGCGCGGGCAGCCAGCTCGGCGAGGTCATCAGGGGCGGACCAGGCCAGGACCTCCAGATCGGAGGTGTCGAAGGTCGGCGCTTCGTCGAGCGGGTGCGCCGTGTTGGCGATCGCCACGATCACCGGCAGGTGCACGAGCAGTTCGACTGCCGCGCCCGGTCCTGCCGATCCTGTCGACACCAGTTGGCCGGCATCGTCGGCTCGGACGCCGTGGAAGAACGACACGCCAGGGCCGACGTCGCGCGGTCCGAGGCCGTGTTTGAGTGCGGCGAGCACGAGCAGCTCGCGACCGGCGGGACTGTCCGAATGGGCTGTCCCGGCGCCGTAGCGGGCTTCGTTCTGGGATCGGGTTGTGGTGCCGCACAGCGCATCGTGGTGACCCGAGGTGTCGGCGACGATGGTCGCCAGGACCCGGCCCTGGTCATCGAGCAGCGGATGCCCGGTGCCGAGGTAGGCCTGCCACGGCACCTTGACGGTGTCGGCGGTGTTCAACCGCTCCCAGGGCGCGTCGGCGCGCCACAGCAACAGATGCGCGCACGCACGGCCTTCGATGTCAGTGAGCCGCAACCGGGTTCCGCGGTCCAGCACCTTGCTGGTGTAGCGACCGCCGGGCACCGTCTCCGCCCAGGTCAGGCGGTCGGCGTCGACACCGGCGGGCGGTGTCGGCCACAGCGATGCCGGTACGAGGGGCATGGCGGCCGTGTGCGTGCCGGCCTGTGCCCGGGCGTGCGCGCGGGCCGCCGCGGTGGTCGAGGTGATCGAGGTGGACGAAGAACTCATGAGAATCCTTTCGGCAGTAGCTGGTTGGAAGAGATCAGAGCGACCCGACGGGGCGCGGATGGGTCCGGCGGTACGGGAAGCACAGGGCGCCCAGCGCGACGATGGCAACGATGGTGAACGGCCCGGCCCACACCAGTGGCGGCATGGTGCCCGTCGGGTCGTAGATTTCCGGCCGTGGCCAGGCCAGGTTGATCACCATCGCGACGCCGTACACCACGGCGAACACGTTGACCGGCAGGCCCCAACGGCCCAGCGAGAACAGCGGCCGGCCGCCGGCGTCGGTAACGGATGCGTCCCAACGCATTCCGCGCAGTCGGTGCGCCAGCAGCGGCGCGGTCACCAGCAGGTAGGCGATGTAGATGGCGATGATGCAGACGCTGGCCAGGGTCGCGAAGATCGCGGAGTTGCCGACGTTCACCAGGAGCACACCGACACAGGCGACACCGACCACGATCGCCGGCGGAATGGGCGTGCCGGTAGCCGGATTGACGCGGGACAGCAGCGACGAGAACGGCAGCCGGTGATCGCGTGCCATGGAGAACATCAGACGGGTGGCAGCGGTCTGAATTGCCAAGGTGCAGATGAAGATCGCGATGGCCACGTCGACGAGGAGCAGCGTGCCCCACGGCGAGGACAGCACCGCACCCAGCACGTAGGGCAGCCCTTCGGTCGCGAGACGCCCGTCGGTGAGGCTCGGTGCGGCCATCAGCGCGCCGATGATCATGAGGCCGCCGCCGAGTGCCGAGACGGTGAGCGCCGACCGGATGGTGCGCGGGGCGACCCGACGCGCGTCGCGGGTCTCCTCGGCGAGTTCACCGGCCGAGCCGAAGCCGACCATGACGTAGGCGGCCATCAGCCCCGAGGCGATCCAGGCCCAGCCGTAGCCGGAACCCGTTGCGCCGGTATCGAAGACAACCTGGGGACCACGCTGTGCGTGCGTGAAGAACACCCCGACGACCGCGATGACACCGATGATCTCGCAGCACACACCGATGGTCGCCACCCGCGACATCCAGCGCACCCCGATGCAGTTGATCGTGGTGGTGATGACCAGCAGCGTGGTACCCAACAGCACGGCGTTGGCGGCTCCGTCTGCGGACGTCAGTGCGGTATCGGTGCCGATGATCTGGAAGCCCGACCACACCGCCGGCAGCACGACCTGCAGCGCGATGGCTGCGGCGGACGCCGTGATGATCTGGGCGAGGATCATGAACCAGCCACCGAACCAACCGACCACCTCACCGCCGAGGCGCCGGGCCCACTGGTAGATGGCACCCGAGATCGGGTAGCGGGCCGCGAGTTCGGCGAAGCACAGGGCCACCGCGAACTGCCCGATGAACACCACCGGCCAGGTCCAGAAGAACGCCGGACCACCGAAACTGTATCCGAGGCCGAACAATTGGAAGATCGTGGTCAGGATCGAGACGAACGAGAAGCCGGCCGCGAACGAGGCGAATTTACCCAGCGAGCGGTGCAGCTGTTGGTCGTAGCCGAAACCTGCGAGATCGTCGTGATCCGCCGGCGACGTGTTGGTCAATGTCATCCGATTCCGATTCTGCCGAGGCGCAATACCTGTCAACTGACAGAATTAATGGAAAGCGTGACGCAGAGGGGTCACCGACGTTTCCGGCGTGGGTCGCGATGTAACAGTTGAGTTTCACGCGAGCCGATCGGGCACGACTGCCCGCAGGTGGCACAGTAGTGGCATGAGCCGCCCCGGCCGCCCCCGTCATCGCGATGCCCTACGCCCCGGCAGCACCGCCGTCGAGCAGATCCTCGATGCCGCCGGAGAACTGTTCGTGACGCAGGGTTTCACGGTGACCTCGACACGGTCCATCGCCGAGGCCGTCGGCATCCGGCAGGCCTCGCTGTACCACCACTTCCCCAACAAGGAAGCCATCCTCGAGGCGCTGCTCGACGCGACGGTGGTGCCGTCGCTGGAGTTCGCGCGACGCGTGACGCGATCGGTGGACGATCCGAAAGCGGCGCTGTGGGCCGTGACTGCCGGTGACGCGGCCAACCTGCTGTCCGTGCCGTGGAATCTGGGCCGGCTCTATCTGCTGCCGGAGGTCGACGGCATCGAGGGCTTCCACCGCCGGCGCCGTGAGTTGCATGCCGTGTACCGCGACCTGGCGGTCGATGCCGTGGGCGGCCGCGACGAGTTTCGCTGCGGCCTGCCGGTGCGCCTGACCGAGACGGTCATCGCGCAACGTGTCGACGACCCGGACATCACCGGCGACGAAGTGGCCGGTGAAAGGGTGGCAGAGGCCATCGCCGATGCCGCGCTCCGGGTGCTCGGGGTCGACGTCGACGACGCCCTACGGGCCAAGGGACGGGCGCTGGTCGAGCAGCACCTGGCCGTGCCGAGTTAGGACTCGGGGGCGAGCAACTGGTCGGCGTCGAAGCAGCTGTGGTCGCCGGTGTGGCAGGCCCCGCCGACCTGGTCGACCTCGAGCAGCACGGCGTCGCCGTCACAGTCCAGCCGCACCGAGTGCACGTACTGCGTGTGGCCCGATGTCAGGCCCTTGACCCACTGCTCACCACGCGAGCGGGAAAAGTACGTCGCCTCACGGGTTTCCAGGGTGCGGGCGAGCGCGTCGTCGTCCATCCAGGCGACCATGAGCACGTCGCCCGTGCCACGCTGCTGCACCACGGCGGTGAACAACCCGGCGTCGTTGCGTTTGATGCGGGCGGCAATCCCGGGATCCAGGGCGCTCATCGCACCGGACCTCCATTCGCCGATGTCGCTTCGCTCATCGGACCGTGATCCCTTCGGCTGCCATCGCCGCCTTCACCTGACCGATGGTCAGCTCGCGGAAGTGGAACACGCTGGCCGCCAGCACCGCATCGGCGCCGGCCTGGACCGCGGGCGCGAAGTGGTCGACGGCGCCGGCTCCCCCGCTGGCGATCACCGGCACAGTCACGGCGGCCCGTACTGCCCGCAGCATCGCCAGGTCGAACCCGGCCTTGGTGCCGTCCGCGTCCATGGAATTCAGCAGGATCTCCCCGACCCCGAGTTCGGCTCCGCGCGTGGCCCATTCGACGGCGTCGATGCCGGTACCACGCCGGCCGCCGTGGGTCGTCACCTCCCAGCCCGACGGGGTCGGGTCCGACCCTTCCGGCACGGTCCGGGCATCCACCGACAGCACGATGCACTGCGAACCGAACTGGCGCGACAGCTCCGACAGCAGCTCGGGCCGGGCGATGGCGGCAGTGTTGACCGAGACCTTGTCGGCGCCGGCGCGCAGCAGGGTGTCGACGTCCTCGACCGAACGGACACCACCGCCGACGGTCAGCGGAATGAACACCTGCTCGGCGGTTCGGCGCACCACCTCGAGCATGGTCGAGCGGCCCGACGACGACGCGGTGACGTCCAGGAACGTCAGCTCATCGGCGCCCTCTGCGTCGTACGCGGCGGCCAGCTCGACGGGATCACCGGCGTCGCGCAGGTTCTCGAAGTTGACGCCCTTGACCACCCGGCCGCCGTCGACGTCCAGGCACGGGATGACGCGCGTTGCGAGACTCACAGGTAATCCTCCGGAACGCCAACGGATTTCACGATCTCCAGCATCCTCTCGTGCACGCCGGGCGCGGCCGCCAGCGCAGACTTCGAATCGGCCGTCCACGGCTCCCCGGCCAGGTCGGTGACGATACCGCCCGCGGCCCGCACCAAGGCGACACCCGCGGCGTGGTCCCAGATGTGGTGACCGAAGCTGATTGCGCCGCCGAGGATTCCGGCGCCGACGTAGGCCAGGTCGAGCCCGGTGGCACCATGCATCCGCACCCGTGAGCATTCCCGGGTCAGGCTCGACAGGACCGCGTTGCGCCAGCGCCCCGGGAACCGGCCCTTCGAATCGATGTTGAAGGTCTGGATACCGACGATCGAGTCGGCCAGTGTGGACGGCGCCAACGGCGGCAACACCGTCTCCCCGTCCCGCACGGGACCGTCCACGGTCGCGACATAGCGCTGGCCCATGAACGGCAGCCAGGTCAGGCCCGCGACGGGAGTGCCCCGCCACAGCAGGCCGAGCAGGATCGCCGCCATGGGCGAACCGGCCGCGTAGTTGAACGTGCCGTCGATCGGGTCGAGCACCCACACCAGTTCGGAATCGATGGGCTCGCCACCGAATTCCTCACCGTGCACACCGATCCCGGTCGCCGACGTCAGTGCCGCGACGACTTGGCGCTCGATGGCCAGGTCGATCTCGGTGGCGAAGTCGTTGCCCTTCTTGCGCACTGCCGCGTCGGCCTGGTGGCCGGCGATGAACGGGGCGACGGCATCATCGAGGATGCCGGTCGCGGTCGCGACCAGCTCTGCCAACCTCGCCGGTTCGATCACTTCACCCATCTATCTCACAGCAGCCAATGCCTCAGGCAGCGTGAACCGCTCTGCGTACAGGGCCTTTCCGACGATGGCGCCCTCGACGCCCTGTCCGGTCAGCGTGGCGATGGCCCGCAGGTCATCCAGGCTCGACACGCCGCCCGACGCGATGATCGGTGCCTTGGTGCGGCCGGCGACAGTGCTCAGCAGATCCAGGTTCGGGCCCGTCAGCGTGCCGTCCTTGGTGACGTCGGTGACGACGTAGCGCGAACAACCTTCGCTATCAAGGCGTTCCAGCACTTCCCACAGGTCGCCGCCGTCGGTCTCCCAGCCGCGGCCGCGCAGCCGCCAGCTGTCGTTCTCGAACTGCACGTCCAGGCCGACCGCCACACGGTCGCCGTACTCGCCGATGGCGCGCTTGCACCACTCGGGGCTCTCCAGTGCGGCGGTGCCGATGTTCACGCGCGCGCAGCCGGTGTCCATGGCCGCCTTGAGCGAGGCATCATCGCGGATGCCGCCCGAAAGCTCCACCGCCACATCGAGTTTGCCGACGACCTCGGCCAGCAGTTCCCGGTTGCTGCCGCGGCCGAAGGCGGCGTCCAGGTCCACCAGGTGCACCCACTCGGCACCGTCGCGCTGCCAGGTCTGGGCCGCCTCCAGCGCCGAACCGTAATCGGTCTCGCTGCCGGCCTTGCCCTGCACCAGCCGCACCGCCTTGCCGTCGACCACGTCGACGGCCGGCAACAGAATCAAACTCATAGCCCCTCAACCCAATTCGCCAACAGCGTCGCACCTGCGTCGCCGCTCTTCTCCGGATGAAACTGTGTCGCCGACAGCGCGCCGTCTTCGACGGCCGCGATGAACGGCACGTGATGCGTGGCCCAGGTGACCTTCGCGTCGGCATGGCCACCCCACTGCTGGGCGGCGTAGGAATGCACGAAATAGAACCGCGTGCCCGCGTCGAGCCCCTTGAACAGGGTGCTCTCGGCTGCGGCGTCGACGGTGTTCCAGCCCATGTGCGGGATCACCGGCGCATCGAGCCGGGTGACCTCGCCCGGCCACTGCCCGCAGCCCTCGGTCTGCACGCCGAACTCCACGCCCTTCGAGAACAGAATCTGCATGCCGACGCACACACCCAGCACAGGGTGACCCGCGGCGAGCCGGTCGGCGATGATCTTCTCCCCGCCGATCGAACGCAGACCCGTCATGCAGGCTTCGTAGGCACCGACGCCGGGCACTACGAGACCGTCCGCGGCAGCCGCGGCAGCGGCATCGGACGTCACCTCGACGTCAGCGCCCACCCGCTCGAGTGCGCGCTGCGCGGACCGGAGATTGCCCGAACCGTAGTCCAGGACCACAAGTTTCTTGCTCACAGAGTGCCCTTGGTCGACGGCACCCCGGCCACCCGCGGGTCCGGCTCAACGGCCTGCCGCAGCGCCCGGGCCACGGCCTTGTACTGCGCCTCGGTGATGTGGTGCGGGTCGCGGCCGTACAGCGTGCGCACGTGCAGCGCGATCTTCGCGTTGAAAGCCAGCGACTCGAACACGTGGCGGTTGATCACGGTGTGGTACGGCACCGACGAGCCGGCGATGGTGAAGGACACCATGGACTCGGGTTCACCGGTGTGCACGAAGTACGGACGGCCCGAAACATCAACGGCCGCATGGGCGAGGGTCTCGTCCATCGGGATGAAGGCATCGCCGAACCGGCGGATGCCCTTCTTGTCACCCAGGGCCTGGCCGAGCGCCTGACCCAGAACGATCGCGGTGTCCTCGACGGTGTGGTGGCCCTCGATCTCGACGTCACCCTTGGCGTGCACCGTCAGGTCGAAGCTGGCGTGCGTGCCCAACGAGGTCAGCATGTGGTCGAAGAACGGCACGCCGGTGCTGATGTCGACCTGTCCGGTGCCGTCGAGATCGATCTCGACGACGATGCTGGACTCCTTGGTGGTGCGTTCCACGCGGGCGCGGCGGGTCATGAAACTCCTTGTGGGGCTAGTTCCGATGCGGCGAGCTTGGCGCTGACATCCAGCAGGGCGTCGTTCTCGGCGGCCAAACCGACGGTGGTGCGCAGGAAGCCCGGGATTCCGACGTCGCGGATCAGCACGCCGGCGTCGAGGTAGCGCTGCCAGGTCGCCGCGGCGTCGGCGAACTCGCCGAACAGGATGAAGTTGGCGTCGCTGGGGATGACCCGGAAACCCATGCCGGACAGGGCCGCTGCCACCCGGTCCCGCTCCGCCGCCAGAGTGGCGACGCTGCTGAGCGTCTCGTCGGCATGCCGCAGCGCCGCGCGCGCGGCCGCCTGCGTCAGCACCGACAGGTGGTACGGCAGGCGCACCAGCAGCATCGCCTCGATCACGGCGGGGTCGGCCACCAGGTAACCCAGCCGCCCGCCGGCGAAGGCGAACGCCTTGCTCATGGTGCGGCTGATGATCAGCTTGTCCGGGTATTCGCCGAGCAGCGCGACACCGCTGGGCTGCGAAGAGAATTCGCCGTATGCCTCGTCCAGGATCAGGACACCCGGCGTGACGTCCAGCAGGCGGCGCAGGTCCGCCAGCGGCACGCTCTGCCCGGTCGGGTTGTTGGGGCTGGTCACGAACACCACGTCGGGCTGCTGGTCTCGGATCGCCGCGACAGCCACATCCACGTCCAGCCCGAAATCGGTCGCCCGGGTGGCCGACAGCCACTCGGTCTGGGTGCCGTCGGAGATGATCGGGTGCATCGAGTACGACGGCACGAAACCGATGGCGCTGCGGCCCGGTCCACCGAACGCCTGCAGCAGCTGCTGCAGAATTTCGTTGGAACCGTTTGCCGCCCAGAGGTTTTCCGCCGTCAGCGCGACACCCGTCTGCGCCTGCATGTAGGTGGCCAGGTCGGTACGCAGCGCCGTCGCGTCGCGGTCCGGGTACCGGTGCAATTCAGCGGCAGCCTCGGCGACCGATGCGGCGACGTCGTCGACCAGCGCCTGCGTCGGCGGGTGCGGGTTCTCGTTGGTGTTGAGCCGAACCGGCACGACGAGTTGCGGTGCGCCATAGGGCGACTTGCCCCGCAGATTGTCGCGCAGGGGTAGGTCTGAGAGAGAGATCTTCTTCGCCAACGGGGCACTCTGTTCTTCGCGCAAGCGGCTCATCAGCGCTCGAACCTCCGGCGTACGGCCTCACCGTGCGCCGGCAGGTTCTCTGCCGTGGCCAACGTGATCACGTGACCCGCAACGTCTTTCAGGGCCGCCTCGGTGTAGTCGACGACGTGGATGCCACGCAGGAACGTCTGCACCGACAGGCCGCTGGAGTGCCGGGCGCAGCCGGCGGTGGGCAGCACGTGGTTGGACCCGGCGCAGTAGTCACCGAGACTCACCGGCGACCAGGCACCGACGAAAATGGCGCCCGCAGAACGGATTCGGCCCGCGACCTCCGAGGCCTCGACAGTCTGGATCTCCAGGTGCTCGGCGGCGTAGGCATTCACCACCCGCACCCCGGCATCGAGATCGTCGACCAGCACGATGGCCGACTGCTTGCCGTTCAGCGCAACCGTCACCCGCTCACGGTGCAGCGTGGTGGCAACCTGCGCGGCCACCTCCACATCGGTGGAGTCGGCCAGCTTCTCACTCGTGGTGACCAGCACGCTGGCCGCCATCTCGTCGTGCTCGGCCTGGCTGATGAGGTCGGCGGCGATGTGCACCGGGTCGGCCGAGTGATCGGCCAGGATGGCGATCTCCGTCGGGCCGGCTTCGGCGTCGATGCCCACCTGGGAGCGGCAGATGCGCTTGGCGGCCGTGACGAAGATGTTGCCCGGTCCGGTGATCATGTCGACCGGCGCCAACTCGTCGCCGGTGGTGTCCACGCCGCCGTAGGCCAGCAGCGCGATGCCCTGGGCACCGCCCACGGCCCACACCTCGTCGACCCCGAGCAGGGCCGCCGCGGCGAGGATGGTCGGGTGCGGCAGGCCGCCGTGGTCCTTCTGCGGCGGGCTGGCGATCACCAGCGAGTCGACGCCGGCGGTCTGGGCCGGGACGACGTTCATCACGACGCTCGACGGGTAGACGGCGTTGCCGCCCGGCACGTACAGCCCGACGCGCTCGACGGGTACCCAACGTTCGGTGACGGTCGCGCCCGGGGCCAGCGTCGTGGTGGTGTCGGTGCGGCGCTGGTCGGCGTGCACGGCGCGGGTCCGCTCGATCGCGACCTCGAGCGCCACCCGCACGTCGGCGGGCAGTCGGGTCAGCGCGGCGTCCAGCTCCGCCTGCGGGACACGCACGGCCGCCGGCCGCACCCCGTCGAACGACTCGCCGTACTCCAGTGCCGCCACGGCGCCGCGCTCGACCACGGCGTCGACGATCGGGCGTACCTTGGGCAGCACCGAATCCACGTCGACACCGCCCCGGGGCAGCACCGCTCGCAATTGCGCCGCGGACAGCTGCTGACCTCGCAAATCGATACGCGCGAGCTTCACTGCAGTGTTCACCCCACTATTGTCCCAGAGCAGGCCAAATCGAATACGGAGGCGTCAATGTCAAGCCGTCAGGACCACCCCAACAACGCCGCGGGCGTGCCGATGATCTTCCCGGTGTGGCTGGAGAACTTCCAGATCAAGTACATCAACCCGGCGCTGCGCCCGCTGTCGAAGAAGCTGCCGGGGTTCTCGGTCATCAAGCACCGCGGCCGTAAATCGGGCAAGGAGTTCGAGACCATCGTCACCTCTTACCGCAAGGGCGACGTGCTGGCGATCGGCCTGGCCCACGGCAAGACCAACTGGGTCAAGAACGTGCTGGCCGCCGGTGAGGCCGACATCCATGTCTCGCGGAAAGACCTGCACCTGGTGAACCCGCGGGTCCTGCCCGCCGGCACCGTCGATCCGTCGCTGCCGCGGATCGCGCAGATCGTGGCCAAGCGCAGCGGCGTCTTCGTCGCCGATATCGCCCACTGACACACCGGGGGCCACGTGGAATCCAGCGTGGCCCCCGGTACGTCAGCGACTACTTGCAGACGTCGTTGATCTGCTTGCTGTCGGCGCCGGCGTCATCCAGGCGCACCTTCTGCTGCGGATCGTCGGTCTGGGCGCCGGCCGTCGCCGCGGCCCCGATGTCCAACAGGGTGTTGGCGTACTTCCGCGCCGCCGTCGCGAGCTCGGCCGGGGCGGCCGGATCGATCCGGTTCAGCAGGTACTGGCCGCCGGTGATCAGCGCCAGGCGGGCGTTGGCTGCCACGGCGAGCGCGCCTGTCGTGTCATCCGGGCCGCCGGGGGCGGCCAGGTTGGTGTTGATCGCGATGCCCTTGCTGACGGTCTTCATGGCGTCGCAGAGCGCGATCTTGGCCGTGTCCTGCTCCGCCTGCGTGTACGTCTTGTCCAGATGCTTCACCGCGTACAGCGCGTAGCCGCCGATGGCGACGGCGATGAGGCCGATGACCACGGCCGCAATCGCGATGATCTGCGTGACGGACACCGAACCCGAGGTCGCGTCGGTGTCTTTCGCGGCTTTGCTCAGCGTGGTGGTCTTGTCTTCGGTCTTCTCGTCTTCCGCCATGCCCGTGATAGTAGCGGCCGAGTCAGATATCGAGGCCGACGTCGAGCACCCGCACCGAATGCGTCAATGCGCCGATGGCGAGGAAATCCACGCCGGTTCCGGCATAGGCGGCAGCAGAGTCCAGGCTCAGACCGCCCGACGATTCCAGTTTGGTGCCGGGAGCGCGGGCGTCCCGGCGCTGCACCGCGATCTGCGTCTGCCAGACCGGGAAGTTGTCGAGCAACACCAATTCGACGTTCTCACCAAGGATTTCGTCGAGCTGTTCGAGCGAATCCACCTCGACCTCACACGGCAGATCGGGCGCCGCCGCGCGGACCGCCTGCAGGGCCGCGAGTACCGACCCGTCGGCCGCGACGTGGTTGTCCTTGATCAGCGCGGCATCGCCCAGCCCCAGCCGGTGGTTGACCCCGCCGCCGAGCCGCACCGCGTACTTCTGAAGTAACCGCAATCCGGGCAACGTCTTTCGGGTGTCGCGGATGGCCGTATCGGTCCCCGCCACCTCCTGCACCCACCGGGCTGTCTCCGAGGCGATCCCCGACAGGTGGCACACGATGTTGAGCATCGTGCGCTCGGCCGTCAACAGGGCCCGTGTCGGGGCCTCGACCGTCAGCACCGCGTCGCCGGGTTTGACCTCGGCGCCGTCGTCGGCCCGGTCGAGGATGCGGTAGGCGCCCTCGCCGATCACCTTGTCCAGCACCAGAACCGCGATGTCCAGACCCGCGATGACGCCGGGCTGCCGCGACACCATGGACGCGACGGTGGTGGCGTCGGCGGGCACCGTCGCCACCGAGGTAACGTCCGGGCCATAGCGCAGATCCTCGTCGAGCGCGCGATCGATGATCGCGTGCGCGTCTGCCAGTTCCGCTGCGGTCAGTGCCATCAGTTACACACTCCTATCGGCAGGGCGGCCACCGCGCGCCCGGCGGCGTCCAGCCGCACATCGATCGACATCTCGAACGCCGGATCGCGATCCGGTCGGTCACTGCGGTGGTGGCAGCCCCGGGATTCCGCGCGTGCGGCCGCAGCTGCAGCGACCGCCGACGCCGTCACGGTCAATGCCGCATCCTCGACGGCGGCCCGGTCCGACATGGCCGTGCCGCGGGCACCGGCGAGCAACTCGCCGAGCTGGCCAAGCCCGGCGCCGTCGCGTACCACCGATGCGTATCGCGTCATGTCACGTTGCAGCGCATCGCGATCCAACGCGGGCAACTTGCCGAGATCCGGCTCCGGCACCCGGTTTCCGCCCGCATCACGGGCCTGTTCCGCGGCCGCGCGACCGGCCCGGCCACCGACCACCAGCCCTTCCAGCAGGCTGTTGGAGGCCAGGCGGTTGCCGCCGTGCATGCCGGTGCGTCCGACCTCACCAGCGGCGTACAGACCGGCCATCTCGGTGCGGCCGTACACGTCGGTGACCACGCCGCCGCAGCTGTAGTGCGCACCCGGCACCACCGGGATCGGTTGGCGCGCAGGGTCGATGCCGGCGGCCAGGCACGCGGCCGTGACGGTCGGGAACCGGGCCGCGACGTCGGGGACGCCGCGGGCATCGAGGTAGACGTAGTCGTCTCCGGTGGCCGCGAGGCGGGCGTCGATGGCGGCGGCCACGACGTCGCGGGGGGCCAGGTCTCCCATCGGGTGCACGCCCTCGGTCACCGCGTCGCCCCGCCGGTCACGCAGGATGGCGCCTTCGCCGCGCAGCGCTTCGGTGATCAGCGGGCACCGGCCACCGGCCGCGCCGGTGTACAGCATGGTCGGGTGGAACTGGATGAATTCGATGTCGCGGACCGGCAGTCCGGCGCGCAGCGCGAGGGCGATGCCGTCGCCGGTCGAACCGTCCGGGTTGGTCGTCGCGGTGTACAACTGCCCCAGTCCGCCGGTCGCCAGGATGACCGACGGAGCCGTCAGCACACCGGGGCCCTCCGGACTCAGGACCAGCAGGCCGCTGACCGCTCCGTCACGGTGCAATACCTGCACCGCAACATGATTGGGCCGGATATCGAGCGTCCGGGTCGCGGCGGCCAGCGCACGCTGGACCTCGGCGCCGGTGGCATCACCGCCGGCATGGATGATGCGGCGGCGGCTGTGCCCACCCTCGCGCGTCAGGGACCAGTCCCCCGGCCGGACTTCGTCGAATGCCGCACCGGCACCGACCAATTCGCGCACCGCGGCATAGCCGTCGGCGACGATCGAGGTGACCGCATCGACATCGCACAAGCCGGCGCCGGCCGCAACGGTGTCGGCGACGTGCGCCTGCACCGAGTCCTCGGTGTCGGGGATGACGACCGCGATGCCGCCCTGGGCGTAGGCCGTCGCCGTCTCGCCGGACTTGCCGACGACCACGACCCGGCTACCGGCGAGCTGCGCCGCGCGCGCCGCCGCCAGGCCGGCGACGCCGGTGCCGACGACGACGACGTCGGCCCGCTGGCGCCAGTAGCCACGTCCGCCGCAAGCAGCCGGCCGACGGCCCACGTGGGCGCTCACGCTATTCCCCGCCGCCGGGCTGCCCGATCCCGATCATGCGCTGCACGCTCAACCGAGCTGCGGCCGCGACATCTTCGTCGACGTGAACCTCGTCGGCACCGTCGCGCAGGCAACGCAGCAGCGCAGCCGGCGTGATCATCTTCATGTACGGGCAGGAGGCCCGATCGTTGACGGCGAGAAACTCGGTTTCCGGTGCGGCACGGCGCAACTGGTGCAGCATGCCGATCTCGGTGGCGACGAGGACCTGCTTGGCGTGGGTCTCACGGGCGGCGTCGAGCATGCCGCCGGTCGACAGGATCTTGACGCGGTCGTCGGGCACGGCGCCCTCGCCCGCCAGGTACAGAGCCGAGGTGGCGCAACCGCATTCGGGGTGCACGAACAGTTCGGCGTCCGGGTGCGAGCGGGCCTGATCGGCGAGTTCGTCACCGTTGATGCCGGCGTGCACGTGGCATTCCCCGGCCCAGATGTGCAGGTTGTCCCGTCCGGTCATCCGGCGCACATGGGCGCCGAGGAATTGGTCGGGGCAGAACAGGACGGTCTTGTCCGCGGGAATCGAGGCGACGACCTCGACGGCGTTGGACGACGTGCAGCAGATGTCAGTGAGGGCTTTGACAGCCGCGGTGGTGTTCACGTACGACACCACGACGGCGTCCGGGTAGTCGGCCTTCCAGGCCCGCAGATCGTCGGCGGTGATGGAATCGGCCAGCGAGCAGCCCGCGCGCTGGTCCGGGATCAGCACGGTCTTGGCCGGCGACAGGATTTTGGCGGTCTCGGCCATGAAGTGCACACCGCAGAACACGATGGTGTCCTCGGCGGCGTCCGCGGCGATGCGGGACAGCGCCAGCGAATCGCCCACGTGGTCGGCGATGTCCTGAATCTCCGGCAGCTGGTAATTGTGCGCGAGGATGGTGGCGTTGCGTTCCTTGGCGAGGCGGCGCACCTCGTCTGCCCACTGCGCGTCGGCGACCACATCACCGAAACCTTCGAACTCCGCCGCACGGTCCAGAACCGTCATGGCCGTCTCCTTTGAACCTGGCCAGGTTTTCGACTGATGATCGAAAACATGCCACATACTAGCACTGCGCACGAGATGTTCACCTTGGTGTACCGCGCGCGACGGCGCGGGGCCTGCCCGGCGGCCGGCCTCCACCACCACCCGCAGTGGCAGGCGAGCGCCAAAATTACCCGCTCGACCAGCAGAAACGGCTACGACCGACCTGACCGACCCTCACTCGGCGCCGGTCTCGGCACCGTCCCCGGAGTTCAGCCAGGTCTGTTGCGTCCGGACCGCGATGGCGTCGTTCGCAGTTCCGCAGCCGTCCCACAGTCCCCGGCTGGAAACCAGCACGATGGGCCAGAAGTACGCCGCGACATCGCGCACCTGGCGGATCGGGATTCCCGTCGCGACGGCCGCGTAGTGCAACCAGTAATCGTCGGCCCGCGGGCACACGTGGGCGAACGCTTCACCCCGATCCCGCAGTGCGCCAAGCAGTTCCGGAGGGTAGGCGACACCGGATACGCCTGTCGCGAACACCGTTTCGGAGGCCTCGGTCGTGGTGCACATCGGCCAGGTGCGGTACGGGCCGTCGCTGCGGACACGGGCACGGAACGCGGTGACCTCGCCGGGCCGATGCGCGGCGAGCAGCTCTGCGAGCCAGGTGGGCGGGTAGTAGACGTCGTCGTCCGCCGTGACCAGAGTGCGATCTGGTTCGTCGGGCAGTATCTCGTTGAGATACGGGAAGTACTTCTTGTGCGGTCCGTAGTCGCGGCAATGCCGAATTTCCAGCCCGCGCGCCTGCAATCGCTTCAACGTCGCCGGCGGATCGAGGTACGCGTCGCGGTCATCCAGCCAGAGGATCAGCCGGCGAGGCTTGACAGTGCCGGCACCGATGGTCTCGATCGTTTGCCACACCGTCGAAATCCGCTTGCCATAACTCGTCAACGACACGTTGGCGGCACCGGAGCCGACGACCGACTCGCCGGACCGGTGGTTTCTCACGCGCAGCCGCGGACCGAGTGTGCCCAGCTCCGCGATGGCGAACACCCACGCGAGCGGATCCGTTGGCTGAATGCCGATATTGCGCATGACCCCCACCGGCCTTTCCCCGCGGGACGAACACGAACTTTGCTGCATTCGCACGTGAGTCTAATCGCGCGGTGGACATTCTTCCTGTCAGCGGCCACATGCCATCGGCGTGACGGTTCGCCGTCCGGTGGTCCGATACAGCGGGCAATGCACTACTTCGGCAGTTGCTTTTGATCTCCCACGTTTTCGACTTAAAATCGAAAACGTGACGGATGTGGGTACTGCGCATGAAGTGCTCGCCGTCGTCTTTCAGGTGCGCGACCTCGACAGCAAGAGGCCGCAGCTCAGCGTGCTGCTGTGGGAGCGCGCCATGGAGCCGCAACGCGGCGCCTGGTCCCTGCCCGGCGGTCAGCTCCGGCACGACGAAGACATGATCAGCTCGGTCCGGCGTCAACTCGCCGAGAAGGTCGACCTGCGCCAGCTGACCCACCTAGAGCAGCTCGCCGTTTTCTCCGAACCCAAGCGCGTGCCCGGCCCACGCACCATCGCCTCGACCTTCCTGGGCCTGGTGCCCTCCCCCGCGACCCCCGAGCTGCCGAGTGACACGCGCTGGCATCCGGTGTCGGCACTGCCGCGCATGGCCTTCGACCACGGCCCGATGATCACCCACGCCCACGCCCGACTGGTTGCCAAGATGTCCTATACCAACATCGGATTCGCCTTGGCGCCAAAGGAATTCACTCTCACCACCTTGCGGGACATCTATGCCGCCACGCTGGGCCACCCAGTGGATCCGACCAATCTCCAACGCGTGCTGGCGCGGCGTGGGGTCATCACCCCTACCGGCACGACGGCCCGCTCCGGCCGCAGCGGCGGCCGCCCTGCTGCGCTGTACCGGTTCACCGACTCGACATACCGGGTTACGGACGAGTTCGCCGCGCTCCGCCCACCTAGTTAACCTACGGGCCGTGACGTAGGTCACTTTCGGGCCACATTTTGCGCGCCAGAATTGGTTTTTAAGGGTTCCTTAAGACATGATTTCCCGATGACCATGGGCAATGCGGCCAGGGCGTTCGACGCCGAGTGGATCGGCCAGCCGTACCACGAGGAGCTCCAACCCGGCATCCGCCCACTGCGGCCCAGCGAGGACACGTTCTACGTGCCGCCCGTCGGCTTCGAGCTCACCGCCCCCGGCACCGTGCTGCGGTCCCGCGACGTCGAGCTCGGCTTCATGGGCGTCATCCCGCAGGGCGTCACCGCCACCCAGCTGCTGTACCGCAGCACCGACCTGGGCGGCAGCGCGCAGGCCGCAGTGACCACCGTCCTGCTGCCCGTCGGGCACAACCCCGACACCCGCTGCCCCATCGTGTCCTATCAGTGCGCCATCGACGCGGTTTCCGACGCGTGCTTCCCGTCCTACGCCCTGCGTCGCCGCTCGCGGGCCCTCGGCTCGGTGGCGCAGCTCGAATACATGCTCGTGGCCGCTGTCCTCGCGCAGGGCTGGGCCGTGTCCATCCCAGATCACGAAGGCACCGACGGTATCTGGGGCGCACCGCACGAGCCCGGATACCACATCCTCGACGGCCTGCGCGCCGCCATCAACACCGAATCCCTCGGCCTCTACGCCGACGCGCCGATCGGCCTGTGGGGCTACTCGGGCGGTGGCCTCGCCAGCGCCTGGGCCGCAGAGGAATACGCCAACTACGCGCCCGAACTCAACGTCGTCGGTGCCGCCCTCGGCTCGCCGGTCGGCGACCTGGCCGAGGTGTTCCGCCAGCTCAACGGCACCTCCAAGGCCGGCCTGCCCGCCACGGTGATCGCGGCCCTCATGCACATCTACCCCGGCCTCAAGCGCGTCATCCATGAGCAAGCCACCGAGGCCGGCAAGGCCATGCTGCGCAACATCGAGGGCATGACCACCGCCGAGGCGGTCTTCCGGCACGCCGGACTCGACTTCGACAGCCTGCTGAAGTCGCCGCTGCAGGAGGTGCTCGACACCCCCGAGGTCCAGCACGTCTTCGAGAGCATCAAGCTCGGCAAGACCGCGCCGACCCCGCCGCTGCTGATCATGCAGGCCGTGTACGACCAGATCATCGCCGTCGGCAACATCGACGAGCTCACCGACACGTACGTCATGGGTGGCTCGCACGTGACCTACCACCGGGACATCCTCAGCGAGCACATCGTCCTGCACCCGCTGGCCGCGCCGATGACGCTGAACTGGCTCGCCGAGCGATTCGACGGGAAGCCGCTTGGTCCGACGGTGCGTACCTCGTGGCCGGTCCTGCTGAACCCGGCGACCTACCTCGGCCTGATCAAGCTCGGCGTCGTCAGCACGAAGGTTCTGCTGGGACTTCCGGTTGGGCGTCGGTAGCCACCGGAGCGGCGGCAGCCGGTAGCCGGACAGGCGCCGGCTCGACCGGCGGCCAGGCACCCAGATCGTCGCGCTTGGTCGCCAGCGTGCAGAACAGATAGACCAGCGCGGCAACGCCGGCCGGGAAGACCAGCGTCGTGGCAATGACCCACGGCGAGTGGCCGAAGAACACCGGCGGCGCCTCGACGAGATACCCCACCCGATGCTCGGGAGACAACGGCGCACCCGCCAGATCGGGCGTCCCGTAACGCCAGTGTGCGACGACGGCGCCGACACCCGTGAGCGCACCCGCGGCAGCCACATTGCCGAGCGCCAGGGCGCCGGCCAGGAGCGGCCCGCGATACGCGCGCCACTGCCAGACCGATGTCGCGGCCACCACGGCGATCACCGTCAAGAGACCGACGGCCAGCGCACCGCCCAGGAAGACCCGGTCCGACTCGTCACCGAAGTACCCGTGAATGCGCTGACCTTTCTTGGTCAGCGCGACGACGGCGTCGACAGGCGGGGCGAGAAACGCCCACAGGACGCCGCCGAGCGCGCCGGTCAGGGCCAGCCCGACGACGACCCGCAGCGCCGCGGCACGATGCGAAAGCGTGGGCGCCGCGGCGGTTTCAGCCGACTGAGTCACCGTTGGGTTTCCAGGTCCTTCGAGTCCACCACCCCGTGCCGCGAGCACTTGGCCCACCAGCCGTCGGGGCGCACCTGCACCACCATGCGACGGCCGCATTCGGCGCACCACCGGGGCGCTTCCAGGCCGAGCTGGGCCGTGGTCGGCATGACGGCGCCGTCGACGGCGTCCGCCGCGACACCGGTGTACACGTTGAACTTGCCGGCACTGACAGGTGCGGGCAACTCTCTGGTCATCACGTCCAGTTCTACAGGGTGGCGTTCAGAGCCTTGATCGGCATCTGCAGATCATCCAGCAGCTCCAGATCGGACTCGGCCGGGCGACCCAGCGTGGTCAGGTAGTTGCCGACGATGACGGCGTTGATGCCGCCCAGGATGCCCTGCTTGGCGCCCAGGTCGCCGAGGGTGATCTCGCGACCACCGGCGAAGCGCAACATGGTGCGCGGCATGGCCAGACGGAACGCGGCGACGGCACGCAGGGCGTCGGCGGCCGGCAGCACCTCGAGGTCACCGAACGGGGTACCCGGGCGCGGGTTAAGGAAGTTCAGCGGCACCTCGTGCGGGTTCAGCTCAGCCAGGTTCGCGGCGAACTCGGCACGCTGCTCCAGGGTCTCGCCCATGCCGAGGATGCCGCCGCAGCAGACCTCCATGCCGGCCTCGCGGACCATCTCGAGGGTCTTCCAGCGCTCTTCCCAGGTGTGGGTGGTGACGACGTTCGGGAAGTACGACTTCGAGGTCTCCAGGTTGTGGTTGTAGCGGTGCACACCCATGGCCTTGAGCCGGTCGACCTGCTCCTGGTCGAGCATGCCCAGCGAGCATGCGATCTGGATGTCGACCTCGTTGCGGATGGCCTCGATACCGGCGGCCACCTGGGCCAGCAGACGCTCGTCGGGCCCACGCACGGCGGCGACGATGCAGAACTCGGTCGCGCCGGTCTTGGCGGTCTGCTTCGCGGCCTCGACGAGGCTCGGGACGTCCAGCCAGGCACTGCGCACCGGCGAGGCGAACAGACCCGACTGCGAGCAGAAGTGGCAGTCCTCGGGGCAACCGCCGGTCTTGAGGCTGATGATGCCCTCGACCTCGACCTCGGGACCGCACCACTTCATGCGCACCTCGTGCGCGAGGGCCAGCAGGTCCTCCAGCCGGTCGTCGGGCAGCTGCAGGACCTCGAGCACCTGCTCCTGGCTCAGGCCTTCGCCACGCTCGAGCACCTGCTCGCGGGCTACACCCAAAACATCGGTCGCGGCCTGAGTCATCGGCACTCCTTACTTCAGGCCGACTGCGGCCTACAACTTGAACGGTGTTTAGGATACAGACGTGCAACTGCACCGAAGCGACGTGGTGGCCAAGGCCGCCGAAATCCTGGACAACTACGGGATCGCCGACCTGACCATGCGCAGGCTGGCGCGTGAACTGAGCGTCAGCCCAGGCGCTCTGTACTGGCATTTCGCCGACAAACAGGAGCTGCTGGGCGCGGTCGCCGACCGCCTGCTGGCCACGGCGGCGACTGTCCCGGCCGCCGGACCGTGGCCGGACCGCATCGTGGCGTTGTGCTCGGCGTTGCGCGACGCGCTGCTGTCCGCCACCGACGGCGCAGAGCTGGTCTCGGCGAGTTTCTCGGCCGGGCGGTCAGCCGAGCTGAGCCGCATCGTGGCGGCCCTCACCGACGCATGTGCCGAATCGGGACTCACGGCCCACGATGCCGACCTCGCGGCCCGCACCATCGTCTACTACGTGCTGGGCTTCACCGCCGACGAGCAGTCCCGTATCCAGTGGGACGCGGCCGGCGCCACGGTGGCCGACAGCGACGCGGTGTGGTCCGAAAATGCCGGTGGCCGTTTCGCTTTCGGCCTGGACCTGTTGGTCGACGGGCTCGCGGCGCACGCCATCAGCCGTCGCACCTGAAGCTGGGCCCGACGCGCATCAATGTGCGGCCACAGCAAGGGATGCCGGGGGAAAAGCGCGTGAGTTCAATCAAGGGGCAATCCAGCGGGCGTTGGTGAACTCAGGGACGTCCGACAGCCCGAAACAGCCCCTGGCGTCAATCAGAGTGGCTGCAAGTGCCTCGTGATTGCAGCCAGGTACTTTTCTCTCGGGGCTAACGGAACCGCCGCGAGGCCGGGGTCAGCTGATCTGAATCGCTGTGCGCGCGTTGCCGTTCCACAGTCGCAGCCCGCCGGCGGTCGCACTGATCTCCGCCGGCCGGGCGGCGATACCGAGTGCGCGGGCGAGCCGGTCCGGCGGGACCCGGCGGGCCAGGGTGACGTGGGGCGTCCAGTCACCCGGTTCGGTGTGCGGCATGGGGCCCGGCCGCAGGTACGGCGCACTGATCCGGCAGACCTCGGCGTGCAGGGCGAGTAGTTCGGCGCTGGGCACCACGAGTCGCGCGAGGATTCCGGCAGCGCGACCGAATACCAACGTGGCGCCGAGGCGGACGGGGAACGGGAACTTGTCGCCGAGGCCGGCCAGCGCCGGCAGGACCGCGTCATCGATCTGCTGCGCGACGCACAGGGTGGCGTGCGGACGGGCGGCGGGCGGCTGCGCGGCAATGCCCGCGGCCCGCAGGTCGTCCCACGCGCGCCTGATCACGGCCTCGGCGTCGAGGTCGAACAACAGCTCGACCGAGTACACCATGTCAGCCGACCAGGCTCGAAACCCATTGCGGATCAAATGCTTTGGCGCTCACGGCAGCGAATTCGCCGGGCGCCAACCGGCCCGCGCCGTCCGGCAGCACCGCGCGTACCGGAGCGATGTCCTCGAGTGCACCCCGATTGGAGGTTTCCGCGAGCCCCGGGTCCTGCGGCCAACTGCCGATCACCAGTCCGGCACACGCGATGCCGTTCGCGGACAGCGACTCGACCGTCAGCCCGGTGTGGTTGAGCGTGCCGAGGCCCGGTGCGACGACGACCAGCACCGCGGCCCCGAGTTCGACGGCCAGGTCGCGCAACGTCGTACCGTCGGCGCCGAGTTGGACAAGCAGCCCCCCGGCTCCCTCGACGAGAGTCAGCTGACGGGGCCGGTCGACGTTCCGGACCAGAGCGACCAGGTCGTCGCGCGACGGCAGCGTCATCCCGGCGAGTTCAGCGGCCGCGACGGGCGCGAGGGGTTCGGGATAGCGCCAGCCTGGCACGAGCGACGTGACCTCCGCCAGGCGTCCCACCTCGGCAAGATCGTCGTCACCGTGGCCGGCGGCCGGCGAGATTCCGGTCTGCACCGCTTTGCACACCGCGACGTCGAGACCGGCCTGGCGCGCGGCACTGGCCAGGGCCGCGGTGGCGATGGTCTTCCCGACACCGGTATCGGTTCCGGCGACCAGCAGCAGCGTCACGACTGCACCAGTGCGAGCACGTCGCCGAGCACCCGCCCGGCCAGATCCAGTTCGGTGTCGTCGAGTGACGCGCGCGCCGTCAGGCGCAACCGCGACGTGCCGGCCGGCACCGACGGCGGGCGGAAGCAGCCGACCCGGACCCCGCGGTCCAGGCAGGCCGACGCGGCGGCCAGCGCGACCTCGGGGTCGCCCAGGATCACCGAGACGACGGCCGAATCAGGCGTGTGGACAGCGCCGCCGAACCGGGCCAGCGTCGCGGCGTGGGTCAGCACGGCCTGCGCCCGCCACGGCTCGGCGATCAGGACCTGCAGCGCAGCTTGCGCGGCGCCGACGGCGGCCGGAGCCAGGCCGGTGTCGAAGATGAAGGTGCGCGCGGCGTCGATGAGGTGGGCGCGCACCGCGGCCGGGCCGAGTACCGCGCCACCCTGGCTGCCGAGCGATTTGGACAGCGTCGTCGTCACCACGATGTCGGGCTCGCCGGCCAGACCGACCTCGTGCACCAGGCCGCGGCCACCGGTACCGCGGACACCGAGGCCGTGGGCCTCGTCGACGATCAGCAGCGCGCCGTGCCGGCGACACACCTCGTGCAGGGCGCGCAGCGGGGCCAGCGCCCCATCGGTGGAGAACACCGAATCGGTGATCACGACGGCCCGCTCCTCGGAACGGCTGACCAGCGCGGTCTCGACGGCGCCGACGTCGTTGTGCGGAGACACCACCACGCGCGCCCGGGACAGCCGACAGGCGTCCACCAGCGAGGCGTGACTGTAGGCGTCGGACACGACCAGTGCGCCCGGGCCCGACAGCGCCGCCACCGCACCGATGTTGGCGGTGTAGCCCGACGAGAACACCAGCGCCGACTCGGCGCCCATGAATTCGGCCAGTTCGGCCTCGAACTCCTCGTGCAGTTCGGTGTTGCCGGTCACCAGGCGCGACCCGCCGGAGCCCGCACCCCACGTGTGCAGCGCCGTCACGCCGCCCTCGATGACGGCGGGATGCTGCGTCAGGCCGAGATAGTCGTTGGACGCCAGATCCAGTTCGGTCGCCACCGCGGGCCGGACCCGCAGCGATCGGCGCAGGCCCGCGGCCCGGCGCTTGTGTTCGACATCGGCGAGCCAGGCCAGCGGCGAGTGATCAGTCATCGGCGCGCTCCTGACTCCAGTGCTATTGAACGGTGTTCAGGTTAACGCACGGGCAACGGCGACCACAGCAGAGGTGACCCGGTCGATCTCGTCGGGCGTGCAGATGAAGGGCGGCATCACGTACAGCAGCTTGCCGAAGGGCCGTAGCCAGACGCCGTGCTCGATCGCGGTGACCGTGGCCAGGCGCATGTTCACCGCTTCACGCATCTCGACAACACCGATGGCACCCAGTACCCGCACGTCGGCGACCGAGGGCAGGTCGGCGGCCGGCGCCAGACCGCGCCGCAGCCCGTCGGAGATCTCCGCGACCCTGGCCTTCCAGTCCTGGCCGAGGAGCAGTTCGACGGCCGCCACCGACACCGCGCACGCCAGCGCGTTGGCCATGAACGTCGGCCCGTGCATGAGGGCGCCCGGCTCGCCGGAGCTGATCACCCGCGCGATCTCACCGGTACACAGTGTCGCCGCCAGCGTCACATAACCACCGGTCAGCGCCTTGCCGACACACATGATGTCGGGGCTGACGCCGGCGTGGTCCGCGGCGAAAAGCTCGCCGGTGCGCCCGAAACCCGTCGCGATCTCGTCGAAGATCAGCAGCACGTCATGCCGCGTGCAGATGTCGCGCAGTGCCGTCAGGTAGCGCGGGTCGTGGAACCGCATGCCGCCGGCGCCTTGCACCACCGGCTCGACGATGACGGCCGCGAGCTCGTCCGCATGCGCGGCCAGCTGAGCCTCGAAGGCCTCGACGTAGGCGGGATCGAATTCCGTGGGCACCCGCGGCGCGAAGATCTGGGGCATCAGCACATCGGTCCAGATCGAGTGCATACCGCCGTCGGGATCGCACACGCTCATCGGGGTGAAGGTGTCGCCGTGGTAGCCGCCGCGCCACGTCATCAGCTTGTGCCGGCCGGGACGGCCGAGGCTGCGCTGGTATTGCAGCGCCATCTTCGCGGCGACCTCGACGGAGACCGAACCCGAGTCCGAGAAGAACACCGTGTCCAGACCAGCCGGGGTGATCTCGACGAGCAGCTGCGCCAGCCGCGCCGCGGGCTCATGGGTCAGGCCGCCGAACATGACGTGGTTCATCCGGCTCAACTGCCGGGTGATCGCGGCATCGAGCACCGGGTGCCCGTGCCCGTGCACCGCCGTCCACCACGAACTCATCGCGTCGATGACCTGCACCGGCCGGCCCTCGTGAACGAGGGTCAGCATGATGCCGTGCGCCTCGGTGGCAACCACCGCCGGCAAAGCCTCGGCGCCGATGGTGCTGTACGGGTGCCAGATGTGGGCGGTGTCGATCGCCGAGATTTCGGCAGGGTTCAGCGCTGGCACGATGACCGAGCCTAATCGTCCGCTGAGCACGTCTACACAGGCGTGCTCAGCAAGCGGGCGACTCGCCGTTACATGAACGCGGCCTGGTTCTTGGGTAGATTGACATCCGACCATGACGACTCTTGCAGCACCGCGGCCGGCGCCGCCGCCCGGGTCAGGCAACGCCGCGCGCGTCACCGACGGCGGTGCAGACGGCCCGGCGGACCACGCGCCGAGCGCGTTCTACCGCCACGACCTGGATGGTCTGCGCGGCATCGCCATCGCCATGGTCGCGGCCTTTCACGTCTGGTACGGCCGGGTTTCCGGCGGCGTCGACGTCTTCCTGGCGCTGTCCGGCTTCTTCTTCGGCGGCAAACTTCTCCGCATCGCGCTGACGCCGGACGCACCGCTGTCCCCCGGGCCGCAACTGCGTCGGCTGGTCCGCCGTCTGCTGCCCGCCCTGATCGTCGTCCTGGCCGCGGGCGCCGTGCTGACCATCGTGATCCAGCCCCAGACGCGCTGGGAGACGTTCGCCGACCAGAGCCTGGCCAGCCTCGGCTACTACCAGAACTGGGAGCTGGCCGAGACCGCGTCGAACTACCTGCGAGCCGGCGAATCGGTCAGCCCGCTGCAGCACCTGTGGTCGATGTCGGTCCAGGGCCAGTTCTACGTCGCGTTCCTCGCGCTGATCTTCGGCTTCGCATATCTGTTCCGGCGCCGGCTCGGCGACCGGTTGCGGCCGGCGTTCATCGCGCTGCTCAGCGTGCTGACCGTCGCGTCGTTCGTCTACGCGATCTTCGCGCACCAGGCCGACCAGGTCAGTGCCTACTACAACAGCTTCGCCCGCGCCTGGGAGTTGCTGCTCGGCGCGCTCGTCGGCGCGCTCGTGCCGTCCGTCCGCTGGCCCATGTGGCTGCGCAACGTGGTGTCGGTGGTCGCGCTGGCAGCGATCCTGTCGTGCGGCGCCCTGATCGACGGCGTACGGGAATTCCCCGGACCCTGGGCGCTGGTTCCGGTCGGCGCGACCATGCTGTTCATCCTCAGTGCCGCAAATCACACCGACCGGCTGCCGGGGCCGAACCGGCTCCTGGCCACCGGGCCGTTCCTGTCGCTCGGCACCATGGCGTACTCGCTGTACCTGTGGCACTGGCCGCTGCTGATCTTCTGGCTGGCCTACAGCGGCCACAGCCGGGCCCATTTCGTCGACGGCACCGTCGTGCTGCTCGTCTCGGGGGTGCTCGCCTGGCTCACGACCCGCTACGTGGAGAACCCGCTGCGCCGGCCGTCGACGGCGGCGGGTTCGCGCGGATTGGCCGGCCTGCGGCGGCCCACCGCGGTGCTGGGAACGCTCGTCGCCGTGATGGGCGTGTCGCTCACCGCCACCGCGTTCACCTGGCGCGAGCACATGAACACCGCGCGGGCCAACGGCAAGGAACTCGCCACACTGTCGCCGGTCGACTATCCCGGTGCCCGCGCCCTGCTGCACCACGCGCGGGTGCCGAAGCTGCCGTTCCGCCCGACGGTGCTCGAGGCGCACGACGACGTGCCGGCGACGACCGCGGACAGCTGTATCGCCGATTTCGACGACCTGTCCATCCGCAACTGCACCTACGGCGACGCGAAGGCGCCGCGCACCATCGCCCTGGCGGGCGGCTCGCACGCCGAACACTGGATCACCGCGCTGGACGTGCTCGGTAAGCGCTACCACTTCAAGGTGGTCACCTACCTCAAGATGGGTTGCCCACTGTCGACAGAGCAGAACCCGCTGGTGATGGGCGACAACCGGCCGTACCCGAAGTGTTACGAGTGGAACGAGCTGGTCATGCCGAAACTGGTGGCCGACCGTCCGAGCTTCGTCTTCACGACCTCCACGCGCCCGTGGAACATCAAGTCCGGTGACGTCATGCCCGGCACGTACATCGGCATCTGGCAGCGCCTGTCTGATGCGAACATCCCGATCCTCGCCATGCGCGACACCCCGTGGCTGGTACGGGACGGTAAACCGTTCTTCCCCGCGGACTGCCTTGCCAGCGGCGGCAATTCGACGTCCTGCGGTATCGCCCGCTCCGAGGTACTGTCCGACCACAACCCGACCCTCGATTTCGTCGCGCAGTTCCCAATGCTGAAGCCGCTCGACATGAGTGACGCGGTGTGCCGCCCCGACGTCTGCCGTGCTGTGGAGGGAAATGTATTGCTGTATCACGACTCTCATCACCTGTCCGCCACCTACATGCGCACCATGACCGCCGAACTCGGCCGCCAGGTCGGGGCCGCCACCGGCTGGTGGTGAGCTACTTTCATGGTTGTTGGCGTCTGGCCGGGTAGCGCCTATCCCCTCGGTGCCACCTACGACGGGTCCGGCACGAATTTCTCGCTGTTCTCCGAAGTCGCCGAGCGCGTCGAGCTGTGCCTGATCGCCAAGGACGGCACCGAGGAACGCGTCAATCTCGACGAGGTCGACAGCTACGTGTGGCATTGCTATCTGCCGGCTGTGACCCCCGGGCAGCGCTACGGATTTCGTGTGTACGGGCCGTGGGACCCGGCCAATGGACACCGCTGCGATCCGAGCAAGCTGCTGCTCGACCCGTACGGCAAGTCGTTCCACGGCGACTTCGACTTCTCCCAGGCGCTCTACTCCTACGACATGGCGGCCCCGTCGGCCACCGGCGAGCCGCCCGGCATCGATTCGTTGGGCCACACCATGACCAGCGTGGTGATCAACCCGTTCTTCAACTGGGACAACGACCGGCTGCCGCGGACGCCCTATCACGAGACGGTGATCTACGAGGCCCACGTCAAGGGCATGACGCAGACGCACCCGGCGATCCCCGAGGAACTGCGCGGCACCTACGCCGGACTCGCCCACCCGGTGATCATCGAGCATCTGCAATCCCTCGGTGTCACCGCGATCGAGCTGATGCCGGTCCACCAGTTCCTGCACGACCACCGGCTGCTGGACCTGGGCCTGCGAAACTACTGGGGCTACAACACGTTCGGGTTCTTCGCGCCGCACTACCAGTACTCGTGGAACCAGCACGCCGGTAGCGCCGTCGCCGAGTTCAAGACCATGGTGAAGTCGTTTCACGAAGCCGGCATCGAAGTCATCCTGGACGTGGTCTACAACCACACCGCCGAGGGCAACCACCTCGGCCCGACGCTGAACTTCCGCGGCATCGACAACGCCGCCTACTACCGGCTCGATGACGACGACCTGTCGCTGTACAAGGATTTCACCGGCACCGGTAACAGCCTCAACGCCCGCCATCCCCACACGCTGCAGCTGATCATGGATTCGCTGCGGTACTGGGTGCTGGAGATGCACGTCGACGGCTTCCGCTTCGACCTCGCCTCGACCCTGGCCCGGGAGTTCTACGACGTGGACCGGCTGTCGGCATTTTTCGACCTGGTGCAACAGGATCCGGTGATCAGCCAGGTGAAGTTGATCGCCGAGCCATGGGATGTGGGCGAAGGCGGCTACCAGGTCGGCAACTTCCCAGGTTTGTGGACCGAGTGGAACGGGAAATACCGCGACACTGTGCGCGACTACTGGCGGGGCGAGCCCGCGACCCTGGGCGAGTTCGCCTCGCGGCTGACCGGTTCCTCGGACCTCTACGAGGCGACCGGCCGGCGACCGAGCGCGAGCATCAACTTCGTCACCTGCCACGACGGATTCACGCTGACCGATCTGGTGTCCTACAACGAGAAGCACAACGACGCCAACGGCGAGGACAACCGGGACGGCGAGAGCCACAACCGGTCCTGGAACTGCGGCGTCGAAGGCCCCACCGACGACCCCGAGATCCTCGAGCTCCGGGAACGCCAGCGGCGCAACATCTTCGCGACCCTGATGCTGTCGCAGGGCACGCCGATGATCAGTCACGGTGACGAGATCGGGCGCACCCAGCAGGGCAACAACAACGTCTACTGCCAGGACAACCCACTGGCGTGGATGGACTGGTCCATGCTCGAGACCAACTCGGCGCTGCTGGAATTCACCCGCACCGTGGTGGCGTTCCGGCGCAAGCATCCCGTCTTCCGGCGCCGCCGGTTCCTGGCCGGTCAGCCGGTTCGCAGCACCGGGCAGGAGGTCCGCGACATCGCGTGGCTGACGCCCGCCGGCGAAGAGATGACGCTGGAGGACTGGGATTCCGGTTTCGGCAAGAGCATCTCGGTGTTCCTCAACGGCGACGCGATACCCGAACCCAACGCCCGCGGTGAGCGGGTCACCGACGACTCGTTCCTGCTGTGCTTCAACGCCCACGACGAGGCTCTGGATTTCGTGATCCCCGGCCAGGACTACGGCGAGAAATGGGCGGCGGCGCTGGACACCGCGGACCCGCACGGGCATACCGAGCTGGTGGCGGGCGCCGGCGAGACCATCGCACTGCAGGCCCGCTCGCTGCTGGTGTTGCGTAAGACGGCGTGACCGCGATGACAGCAGCGGCGGGCGCGTCACCGGTGATCTCCACGTACCGGCTCCAGATGCGCAGCGACGGAATGACGTTCGACGATGCGCTGGCACTACTGCCCTATCTCGACGAACTCGGCGTCTCGCACCTGTACCTGTCGCCGGTGCTGACTGCCGTGACCGGGTCGACGCACGGCTACGACGTCACCGACCCCACGGCCGTGTCGGCGGGGCTCGGTGGGCCGGAAGGGTTGTCCCGGCTGTCCGCCGCGGCACGCACGCGCGGCATGGGGCTCGTCGTCGACATCGTGCCGAACCATGTCGGCGTCGAGCAGCCCGAGCAGAATCCGTGGTGGTGGGACGTCCTGACGTACGGCCGCTCATCGCGGTTCTGCACGTACTTCGACATCGACTGGGACCTCGACCCCGACGGCCGAATCGTGTTGCCGGTGCTGGGTTCCGACTCCGACGTCGACGATCTGGCCGTCGACGGTGACGTGCTCCGGCTGGGTGACCGGACATGGCCGATCCGGCCGGGCACCGGCGCCGGCACGGCCGCCGAGGTTTACGCCCGGCAGGCCTACCGGCTGACGGGCTGGCAGTCCGGTCTGTGCGGCTACCGTCGGTTCTTCTCCATCACCTCACTGGCGGCGGTGCGCCAGGAGGATCCCGACGTGTTCGACGCCAGCCACGCCGAGATCGCGCGCTGGTTCCGTGAAGACCTGGTGGACGGGTTGCGGGTCGACCACATCGACGGGTTGACCGATCCGGCAGGCTATCTCGCCCGGCTGCGCGAGCTGAGCGGGCCCGCCACCTGGATCGTCGCCGAGAAGATCCTGGCCGCCGACGAACCGCTGGATCCCGGCCTGCCCATCGCGGGCACCACGGGTTACGACGTGCTCCGGGAGATCGGTGGGCTCTTCGTCGACCCCGACGGGGCCGCCACGTTGACGGACCTGGCCCGCGAAACCCGCTGCGATGAACGGGAACTCAAGATCAAGGTCGTCACCGAGACACTGGCCAGTGAGCTGGCCCGGCTGCGCCGCGCCATCGTGCGGGCAGCCGGGAACGACGATCCGGCCCTCCCGACCGCCATCGCCCAACTGCTCAGCCGCGTCGGCGTGTACCGCACCGACTACGCCGTCCTGTCCGGGGCGCTGCCCGAGGCCATCAACGAAACCATCAGCGCGGCACCAGAACTGGCATCGGCTCTGCAGCTGATCGTGACCGCCGTGGAGCAGCCCGAACCCGCTTCCCGGTTGCAGCAGTTGTGCGGTGCGATGACGGCCAAGGCCATCGAGGACACTCTGTTCTACCGTGATGCCCGCCTGGTGTCGCTGAACGAGGTCGGTGGCACCCCGGAACGCTTCGGTATGAGCACCGCCGAGTTCCACCAGCGCGCCGCGGCGCGCGCCCGGGACTGGCCCGCAGCCATGGTGACGCTGTCCACACACGACACCAAGCGCGCCGAGGATGTGCGGGCGCGCATCACCGTGCTGTCCCAGTGCGCCGAGCAGTGGCCGCAGCGCGTCCGCCGCTGGAACGCGGTGTGCGTCCCGCCCGACGAGGGCACCGGATTGTTTCTGTGGCAGAACATCATCGGCGTCTGGCCGGCCGCCGACGATGTCGACGACACCGTCCGCGCACGGTTGCACGCCTATGCCGAGAAGGCGATCCGCGAAGCCGAGCTGCACACCAACTGGGAGCAGCCGGACCAGCGGTTCGAAGATGCGGTCCACGACTGGATCGACGCCCTGCTCGACGGGCCGGTGGCCAATGAGGTGACCGCGTTCGTCGGACAGCTCGATGAGGCCGCGCGTTGCGATGCCGTGGCCCAGAAGCTGCTGGCCCTGACCGTGCCGGGTGTTCCCGACATCTACCAGGGCACCGAGCTGTTCGACGACAGCCTGGTGGACCCCGACAATCGCCGCCCGGTGGATTTCGCGCGCCGCCGGACCGAGCTGACGGCATTGAGCCACCCCAAGATTCGGGTGGTCACGGCAGCACTGCGGTCACGCCGGGAACGGCCCGACACATACCTGTCGGGTGACTACACCCCCGTCACCGCCGAGGGACCTGCCGCCGACCACGTCATCGCATTCCGACGCGGCACCGAAGTCCTGGTGGTCGTGCCCCGGTGGACGCTGAGACTCGACGAATCAGCTTGCGCCGACACGCTTATCGCGCTGCCTGAGGGTGAGTGGACCGACCGGCTTACCGGCCGGACCTGGTCCGGGACCGCGACCGCCGCCGCGCTGTTCGCCGAACTGCCCGGCGTGCTACTGGAGAAAGCCGATGCCTGACCACGAATTCTCGGTGTGGGCGCCCACGCCGAATGACGTCGCACTCGACGCCGACGGGACCCGGCACCCGATGACCCGCTCCGGCGACGGCTGGTGGCGCGTCACCGCCGACGTGCCGGACGATGCCCGGTACGGCTTCGTCCTCGATGATTCCGACCCACTGCCCGACCCGCGTTCGCCACGGCAACCTGATGGCGTGCACGGACTTTCGCAGCTGTGGACGCCCGAGGCGCCGGCCCCCTGGCCCGGCCGCGCCATCGACGGCGCGGTGATCTACGAACTGCACGTCGGCACGTTCACCGAGGCCGGCACGTTCGACGCCGCCATCGAACGACTGGACCATCTGATCGACCTCGGGGTGGACTTCGTCGAACTCATGCCGGTCAACGCGTTCAGCGGCAGTCACGGCTGGGGCTACGACGGCGTGCTGTGGTACGCCGTGCACGAACCCTATGGCGGCCCCTCAGGTCTGGTGCGTTTCGTCGACGCCTGCCACCGGCGCGGGCTGGGCGTGCTGCTCGACGCGGTGTTCAATCACCTTGGCCCGTCAGGGAATTATCTGCCCAAGTTCGGGCCGTACCTGACGGTGGGCCGGACCCCGTGGGGCGAGGCGATCAACATCGCGGCCGCCGACTCCGATCCGGTACGCCGGTACATCGTCGACTGCGCCCTGCGCTGGATGCGGGATTTCGGCTTCGACGGCCTGCGGTTGGACGCGGTGCACGCGCTGGTCGACACCACGGCCGTGCATCTGCTGGAAGAGCTGGCCATCGAAACCGACGCCTTGGCAACCGAACTCGGCCGGCCGTTGTCGCTGATCGCCGAGAGCGACCTCAACGATCCGCGCCTGATCACCCCGCGTGAGCACGGTGGCTACGGCCTCGCCGCCCAGTGGGACGACGACATCCACCACGCCATCCACACCGCGGTCTCGGGCGAGCGGCAGGGCTACTACGCCGATTTCGGGTCGATGCAGACCCTCGCGACCACCCTCGCCCGCGGCTTCTTCCATGCCGGTACCTACTCGTCGTTCCGGCGCCGCCGCCATGGCCGGGAGCTCGATACCGCGCAGATTCCGGCCACCCGGCTGCTGGCCTATACCTGCACGCACGATCAGGTGGGCAACCGTGCGCGCGGCGACCGCCCGTCGCAGAACCTCGACTTCGGCCAGCTGGCGGTCAAAGCCGCACTGGTCCTCGGATCACCCTATACGGCAATGCTTTTCATGGGTGAGGAGTGGGGCGCGTCGACACCGTTCCAGTTCTTCAGCGCACACCCCGAACCCGAACTTGCACGCGCGACCGCAGAGGGACGCAAGGCGGAGTTCGCCGATCACGGCTGGGCCGCCGAGGACATTCCGGATCCGCAGGACCCCGCCACGTTCCGGCGCTCGAAACTCGACTGGGACGAGGTCGGCACAGGCGAGCACGCCCGGCTGCTTCAGCTCTATCGCGACCTGATCGCGTTGCGACGCACCGAACCCGACTTCGCCGACCCGTGGCTGGATCACCTACGCATCGAGGTCGACGAGGCCGACCGCTGGATCGTCATGCACCGCGGTGCTTTCGCCGTGGCGTGCAACCTCGGCGAGCACGCCGTCGCGGTACCCGTCACCGGCGCGGTGGTGCTGTCGTCAGCCGAGCCGCAGATCGGGACGGACGCCACGACACTGCCCGGCCACAGCTTCGCCGTCCTACGCCGAGGTGGCTAGGTCAGATACCGGTACGCCGGCGATCCCGGCTCCAACGGCTCGACGTGGATGCCCGAATTGTGCATCCGCTCGAGCAACCCGTCGAAGCCCGCGGCCGAACCGAGCTCGATGCCGACCAGCGCCGCACCCGTCTCCCGGTTGTTGCGCTTGACGTACTCGAACAGGGTGATGTCGTCGTTGGGCCCGAGCACCTCGTCCAGGAACCGCCGCAGCGCGCCGGGCTCCTGCGGAAAGTCCACCAGGAAGTAGTGCTTGAGGCCCAGGTGCACCAGTGACCGTTCGAGCACCTCGCCGTAGCGCGAGACGTCGTTGTTGCCACCGGAGATCAGGCAGACCACCGTCGACCCGGCCTCGACACCGTTCTCCATCAGCGCCGCAACGGACAGCGCGCCCGCGGGCTCGGCGATGATGCCCTCGTTCTGGTACAGGTCGAGCATCGCGGTGCACACCGCGCCCTCGTCGACCGTCGTCACCGACACCATGTCCCCGGCCGCCGCGAGCGCCGCGTACGTCAGCTCCCCGGCCCGGGCCACCGCGGCGCCGTCGACGAACTGGTCGACGTGCTCCAGCGTGACCGGCTCGCCCTTGGCCAGCGCCGCGATCATCGACGCCGCACCGGCAGGCTCGGCCCCGAGCACGGCGGTCGCCTTGGTGTGCGCGGTGAGGTAGGTCGTGATGCCGCTGATGCACCCGCCGCCACCCACCGGCACGATCACCAGGTCGGGTTCGCCGTCCAACTGGTCGAGGATCTCCACGGCGATGGTGCCCTGACCGGCCATGGTGCGCAGGTCGTCGTACGGCGGCACCAGCGTGGCGCCCGTCCGGGCGACGTCCTCGAGCGCGGCCGCGGCGGCCAGGTCGTAGGTGGCGCCGCCGACGATCAGCTCGATGAAATCGCCGCCGTGGTAGCGGATGCGGTCCCGCTTCTGCTTCGGCGTCTTGGCCGGGACGTACACGCGGCCGCGCACACCCATCGAGCGGCAGGCCAGCGCGAAGCCCTGCGCATGGTTGCCGGCCGACGAGCACACCACGCCGGCGGCCTTCTCCTCGTCGGAGAGCTGCATCAGCAGGTTGTAAGCGCCGCGCAGCTTGTAGGAGCGCACCGCCTGCAGGTCCTCACGCTTGAGGTACACCTGGGCGCCGGTCAGTGCCGACAGCCGATCGCTGTACTGCAGCGGAGTGCGGGTGATCACCGAGGAAATTCGCCGAGCAGCCGCATCGATGTCGGCCGCGGCAAGCGGCGACGTCCTGTGGGTTCCCTGGCTCAGCTCGGCAGACACCGTCTAATGGTGTCATCTCGGTGCGAAACTGAGCGCATGGACCCCACTGGAGAACCGTTGCCGCCGGCGGTCAGGACTTTCGTCGAGCGCACCCACCGCCTGACCAGCAGCGCGGAACACCATGTGCCGTCCTGGCTGCGGCCCGGCGCACCGGAGAACCGGCTGCCGGTGATCGCCGCCATCCTCGGCGCGGTCCTGCTGCAATGGGCCGTCCCCGAGCAGTACACCGTGGTGCCGCGGTGGCCGCTGATCGGCCTGGAAGTCCTGCTCGTGGTCGTGCTGCTGATCATCAACCCGGTGCGGATGTCCCGCGAGACCACCGTGGGCAAGTGGGCGATGTGGTTGCTGACGGCGGCCATCACCGCCGACAACACGACCTCGGCGATCGTCCTCGACGTCCATATCCTGTCCGGTCAGGTCTCGAACAACGCCGGGCTGTTGCTGGGCAGCGGCGCGGCGATCTTCATCACCAACGTCATCGTGTTCGGCATCTGGTTCTGGGAGCTGGACCGCGGTGGACCGTTCGCCCGCCGGGCCGGGGACGACCCGTACCCCGATTTCCAGTTCCCCCAGATGAGCGATCCACAGAATGCCGAACCCGGTTGGCGCCCAACGTTTGTCGACTACCTGTACGTGAGCTACACCAACGTCGTGGCGTTCTCCCCCACCGACACCATGCCGCTGTCCCGGTGGGCCAAGGTGATGATGACGCTGCAGTCGCTGGTGTCGATCTCGACGACCGCGCTCGTCATCGCGCGCGCCGTCAACGTGCTGAAGTAGGCCCGTCACAGTCGCGGTGGGGCTCCAGCAGTTCGGCCTGGCCAACCTCGGGACGGGTCGTCGGGAGCCAGCGCCGCGTCGACTCGAGGGATCGTTCGATGAGTTCACCCGAGTGGGAGAAGTCGATCGGCGACACCCGCACCGGACACAACGGCGGCACCACATGCAGTTCGACCGCCCCCTCGAACCGCTCGACATCCGTCGCCAGCCGCCGGTTGATCGCCAGCGTGAACGCGTGCATCGCCATGGCCAGTGCGGCGCGCGGCGGTTGTGGCATGGCGCACGAGTAGCCCGTCGGCAGCACCCACACCTCGGTCGCGCCCAGTTCGACCGCATAGGACAGCGGTGTGTTGTTCACCACGCCGCCGTCGACCAGATCGCGTCCGCCGATCCGGACCGGCGGCAGGACCGCCGGGATGGCGGCACTCGCGACGATCGCGTCGACGGCGTCGCCCGACGACAGCAGGACGTCCTGCCCGGAGAGCACGTCGGTTGCCACCACGTGCAACGGCGTGGACGCGTCCTGCAGCCGCCGGAACCGCAGATTCTGCCGCAGCAGCGTGCGAATCCCGATGTCGGAAACCAGATGCGGCCGCCGCCCCAGAAACCCGAGCAGACCCATACTCGGGCTGGTCGGGAACACTTTGCGGCGCGATAGCGTCCGCCAGAGATCGGCCAGCGCCAGGGCCCCGTCGTGGTCGGACCGTCCGGCGATCCACCCGCCGTTGAGGGCACCGACCGACGTGCCGACGATCAGATCCGGTTTGATGCCGGCCTCGGCCAGACCCAGCAGCATGCCCACCTGGATAGACCCCAGGCTGCCGCCGCCGGACAGCACGAACGCCGTCGTCATGCCGACACAGTACGCACCCCGAGCCGATTCGCCGGGACGATTTCGCACACCCGCGGCGGGCACCCGGCGCCATCAGGGAATTGCTCGCCATGCCGAATCTTCGGCTAGAGTGAACACCGCCAGGCCGCAGTAACCCCGGGCCCCAAATTTCGCCGCCACGAGCGGCCTACCGCCGAGAGGCGTTCTGCGGTCTGGCTTTAACTTCTCAGCTGTATCCCGCCGACATCGGCGGTGACAGCGTCAATCCAGCGAGTCGCTGCGCCACAACCCGGCGGCGGCATGCAGCTCGTTGGCGATCCGGGTGAACGTCACGGCACGGTCGGTGAGCTCTGCGGCGCGCTCGGGCGCCGTCGTCGTCGCGTCCTCGGCCAGGCTCGTGCAGCCCGCCGCGCTCACGCGGCAGTACGCTGCCGCGCGCTCCAGCGCGACGGCGAAATCTCCCTCGAAGACACCGCGCAGAATCCGGTCCGCCAGCTCACGGATCTCGGTCGGCCCGACGGGCGTCTCCGCACCGGCGACCACCGGGTAGATCGAGTGCAGCACCTCGGTGCCGCGGCCGAACATCAGGCTGGCCGAATAGGGGTCGGTGCGGATCGACAGCCGCAGCAGATAGACGCGCCACAGTGCACCGGGCAGACTGCGCGCACCGGCACCCGCCCACAACTCGGCGATGGTCTCGATGCCGTGCTCGTCGGTGTACGCCACCAGCCGGGAGACCACGTCGGGGTCCGGGTAGCTGCGCACACGTTCCAGCAGCGCCGCCGCGGTCTCGTGGGCGACGCGACTGTCCTGTACGGGGTCCTCGACATCGTGGAACGCCTCGAAGCCGCGGCCGAGGAACTTGGTCGGCTTGTGTATCCGCCGACGGTCGTCAGTCATGCACTAGTTCTTTCCCGGCGCCGCGTGCGCCGTCATCGCCTTCTCCCGTCGCTGCGCTCGCCCTCAACGCCACCCGTCGGCGTCTTTGGCGGCCTGCAGCAGCACCTCACACAGCTCTTTCAATTCAGTGGGTCCGGCGCCTTCGGCAACTGCGGTCGCGACGTCCTCGGCCGCACACCGTACCTGATAAACGCGGTCCGAGAGCGCCGCCGCCTCCTCGGCGCTGAGCACCACCGAGTCCTCTGCCAGGTTGGTGCCCTTGACCATCGCCCGCTGCTCGTAGGCCCGCTGCCGGCATGACTGACGGCAGTACTGGCGACGACGGCCCATGCCCGCGTCGGCCACCTCGCGGCCACACCACCGGCACGGCTGGGCCTTCGAACGCTTCATGTCCGCCTCACGATCGTGACTGTATCCGCCGGGCGGCGCAGCGCCGGTATCATGGACAATCGAGTCGGGAACTTCACGGCGCTGGACTGCGTTGATTCCCTGTCGCTATACCAAGGGAGTGATTGACGATGGCTGATCGTGTCCTGCGAGGTAGTCGCCTCGGAGCTGTGAGCTACGAGACGGACCGTAACCATGACCTGGCACCGCGGCAGGTGGCCCGCTACCGCACCGACAACGGCGAGGAATTCGAAGTTCCGTTCGCCGACGATGCGGAAATCCCCGGCACCTGGGCGTGCAAGAACGGCATGGAAGGCACCCTGCTCGAGGGTGACGTTCCTGAGCCCAAGAAGGTCAAGCCGCCGCGTACCCACTGGGACATGCTGCTCGAGCGTCGTTCCGTCGAGGAGCTCGAAGAGCTGCTCAAGGAGCGCCTGGAGCTGATCAAGACCCGCCGCCGCGGCTGATTGCCTGGTCCAACAGAAAAGCCCCGCCGCGAGGCGGGGCTTTTTCGTGCTTATGGCTGGTGTCTCTAGCGGACGACGCCGCGGGCCCGGTCCAGCCGGCCGCGGATGCCCCACTTTGCCACCTGCGACATGGCCTCGCGGATGTTCGACCCGCTCATCTTCGACACACCCAGTTCACGTTCGGTGAAGGTGATGGGCACCTCGACGACGGTGAAGCCCGCGTTGATGGCACGCCAGGTCAGGTCGATCTGGAAGCAGTAGCCCTTCGAATCGACATCGTCGAGGCCGATCTTCTCCAGCACGTCATGCCGGTAGGCGCGGTAGCCGGCTGTGATGTCGTGGATCTTGACGCCCAGCAGCACCCGGGCATAGGTGTTCGCCGTGCGCGACAGGACGAGCCGGCGGCGCGGCCAGTTGCGGATGGCGCCGCCAGGGACGTACCGCGACCCGATTGCCAGGTCGGCGCCGGCGTCGACGGCGTCCAGCAGCCGGTACAGCTCTTCGGGCGCGTGGCTGCCGTCGGCATCCATCTCGACCAGCACGCTGTAGCCGCGGCCCAGGCCCCAGGCGAACCCGGCGAGGTACGCGGCGCCAAGACCGCCCTTGCCGGCGCGGTGCATGACATGCACGCGGTCGGGATCGGCCAGCGCCAGCTCGTCGGCCAGCTGACCGGTGCCGTCGGGGCTGTCGTCGTCGACGACGAGCACGTGGACGTCCGGACGGGCGGCGTGCACCCGGCCGACGATCAACGGCAGGTTCTCGCGCTCGTTGTAGGTCGGAATGATGACCAGCGTGCGCTGACTCGGACGGTCCTCGCCCATGGTCATTACCCCTGTTCGTTCTCGGTTTCGGTGTCGGTGTCAGAGCCGGCTGCGCTGCCGTCCTGATGTTCGGCAGCCGCCTGGCGACGGCGCACGAGGTTCCTATTGTGCAACATGGCTGCCAGAAGAGCCGAAACGCCGACCCCGATCAGCACCCCGTTGATGAGCGGTCCCCACCTCGTGGCGAGGGTCAGATCGGTCTTCAACCGCACCTGGCGGTCCAGATAACCGGGCTGGAAGAACTCGGTGCGCTCGAGGACCTGGCCGTTCGGCGCGACCACCGCACTGATGCCCGTCGTGCCTGCGACAACGACGTACCGATCGTGTTCGACGGCACGCAGCCGGGCGAACGCCAACTGCTGGACGCTCATCGGTTCGTCGAACGTCGCGTTGTTCGCGGGCACCGCCAGCAACTGCGCGCCGTTCAGTACCGACTGCCGGGCAGCACGGTCGAAAATGACCTCCCAGCAGGTCGTCACCCCGATCGGCACACCCGCGGCGGTGACCACGCCGGTGCCGTTGCCCGGTACGAAGTAGCCGGCCCGATCGGCATACGGCGACAGCAGCCGGAAGAAGCTCCGCCAGGGCAGGTACTCACCGAACGGCTGCACGATGGCCTTGTCGTGGCGCTCCCCCGGCCCGTCGGTGCCGTTCCACACGATCACCGAGTTGGTGGTCACCGGATGCTCCGGCGTGTACTCCGGCGCCGACAAAACGGTGCCCACCAGGATCGGCGCGTGGATCGCCGACGACGCGGCCGAGATCAGTTCCGCGGCGTCGGCGTTGACCAGCGGGTCGATGTCCGACGAGTTCTCCGGCCAGATCACCACGGTCGGTTGCAGCGCGCGGCCGGCTCGGACATCCTCCGCCAGCTGCTTGGTTTCGCGGACGTGGTTGTCGAGGACTGCGCGGCGCTGGGCGTTGAAGTCCAGGCCGAGCCGCGGCACGTTGCCCTGGACGGCGGCGACGTTGATCGCGGGGTCATCGCCCGCACCGGCGCCGGCCTTGCGGACGTGCGGCCAGGCCAGCACGGTGCCCAGCAGGACCACGGCGATACAGATGCCCGGGATGAAGACCTCCGGCGGCGCCGCGGCGCCCGTGCGGTGATCGTGGCGCCAGTGCCCGACCGCCTCGAGCACGATGGCTGTCGCGCTGAAACCGATGAGCGCCACCGCGAACGACACCAGTGGCGCACCGCCGAGCTGCGCGAGCGGCAGCAGTGGGCCGTCGGTCTGGCCGAAGGCGACGACGCCCCACGGGAAGCCGCCGAACGGCACCGTCGACTTGAGCCATTCGGCCGCTACCCAGAGCGCGGCGAACCACAGGGGCCAGGCCGGCAGGCGCCGCACGACGACCGCGGTCAGGCCGAACACCCCGGTGAAGAACGCCTCCAGGGCGGCCAGCATCAGCCAAGGGACCGGGCCGACGAAGTTGCTGATCCACGGCAGCAGCAGCACGTAGAACACCATCCCGGTCAGCATGCCGTAGCCGAAACCGCCTGCGGGCGTGGTGCGTTCGTCAACCAGCACCCACGCCAGCAACGCCAGCGCGGGGAACGCCAGGTACCAGAGATCGAACGGCGGGAAGCTCGCGCACAGCAGCAGGCCGGCGACGACGGCCGCGGCCAGCCGGATCAATCGAGGCTCGAAGAACCGTCGCAGGGCCGTGAGCATCCGCGCTCCGCGGCCGGGTCCCTGCGGCTCTCCGGGTGCGTCGGGAGTTTCCGGCTCGGCCTCGGTTTGGGCCTCGGTTTGGGCCTCGGCCTGGGCCTCGTCCGCTACTTCGTCCTGTACCTCTTCGGTGTCCTCAGCCATGGATCAGCTCACCGCGGTGCACGGTCTGCAGGCAGGTCGGCAGCTCGTCGTCGGGTCCCAATGGGGGCAGTGCCGGTACCCGTGACCGCGGATCGGTCGACCAGCGCTGGACGGCGTCGGCCGGAGCGGTGACGTCCAGGGCGTCGGCACCGCCGGGGACCTGCCACACGGCGTACGACGCGACGGCCCCCGGCACCAGCGTCCCGGTCAAACCGTCGCGGACGCCGCCGGCCCGCCAGGCGCCGCGGCTGGCCGCCAGGAACGCCGACCGCGCCGAGATGGCACTGCCCGCCGTCCGGTGACTGATGGCCGCGCGCACCGATTCCCAGGGATTGATGCTGGTGACGGGACTGTCCGAACCGAAGGCGAGGGGCACGCCTTGCGATGCTAACAGCGCGAACGGGTTCAAACCCCGCGCTCGATCGACACCGAGACGCTGGGCGTACATGCCGTCGGCGCCGCCCCACAGCGCGTCGAAATTCGGCTGCATGCTGGCGACCACGCCCCAGGCGCCGAGCTTGCGCGCCTGTTCCGCGTCCACCATCTCGAGGTGCTCCAGCCGGTGCCCGCAGCGCGCCACCGCGGGTGCCCCGAACGCGGCCACGGTCCGGTCCAGCGCTTCGACGACGGTGGCGACCGCGGCGTCGCCGATGACGTGGAAGCCGGCCGTGATACCGGCCTCGGTGCAGGCCAGCAGATGTGCGGTCACGGCGTCGGTGTCCAGGTAGGTGTTGCCACAGGTGGGTGAGCAGCTGGGTCCGTCGAGATACGGCTGCTGCAGCCAGGCGGTGCGGGAGCCCAGCGCGCCGTCGATGAAGAGGTCACCGGCCAGGCCCTGGGCCCCGGTGGCGGCCATCAGGTCGCGGGCAGCGGCCGCGTTTTCGACGGCCTCGCCCCAGTAGCCGACGATGTCGACGCCGTGTTCGGTGGCGCGCAGGTCCGCCCAGTCGTCGAGACCGCCGATCTCGGGGCCCGCGCACTCGTGCACGGCGACGATGCCGTTGCGGGCGGCCAGGTCGAGCGCGGCGCGCTGGGCGTCGCGGCGTTGCGTCGCGCTGAGCAGAGTGCGGGCCGCGGCCCGCACTCTGTGGTGGGCGTCGGCGGTCAGCGGTCCCTGCGCGGAGAAGCCCGCGGTGTCGGCAAGCCCGGGCACCAGCTGCCGCAGGCCGGTCGTCGCGACGGCCGAGTGCACGTCGACCCGGGCCAGGTAGGCAGGCCGTCCGCCGAGCACGCCGTCGAGGTCGGCCGTGGCCGGGATGACGCGCTCCGGCCAGCCGGATTCGTCCCAGCCGTGGCCCCAGATGACGCCGTCCGGATGCTGCGCGGCGTGGTCGGCCAGCAAGGTCAGCAGGTGCGGCAGCGAGGTCGCGGGACGGAGGTCGAGTCCGACCTCGGTGAGCCCGGTGGCGGTCAGATGCACGTGGCTGTCGACGAACGCCGGGGCCACGAACGCGCCCTCGAGATCGACGACGGTGGCATCCGGGTGCAGCGCCCGGCCCACGTCATCGGAACCGAGCCAGGCCACCACTCCGTCGCGGATCGCGATCGCAGTGGCGTCGGGCGCCGCGGGGCTGTGGATACGACCGCCCAGCAGCAGCGTCGTCGCAAAGGTGGTCACGAAGGTGACAGGTTAGTCCGTTCAGCCGGCGTGCCGGTGCACAGCGACCGGTGAGCTGTCGATGACCTCGATCACTTCGCCGTCGATGTACTCGCCGCGACCGCGGTAGCGCTCGTCGTGGTTGATGTAGATCACCTGGGTCGGGAAGTCCATCGGGGTGAGCCGACGGCCGAGTACGGCGTTGGCCGCAGGCCGCACCGCGCGCCGGGTGAACGGCACCAGCATGAGCGCGCCGAGCACCGAGCTGGCCAGCCCGGGCACGACGACCAGGACCGTGCCGAGTGCCACCAGCAGACTGTCGGTGGCCAGCGTCGGGTCGGCGGATCGCGCGCTCAGCGCCTCGGACAACCTGCTGAAATGCCGGGTGACCTGCGCGCCCGCGATGGCCAGGCCGGCGGCAAAAGTGGCCAGCAGCGCCAGCAATGTCCACGCCACACCGATGGTCGAGGCCAGGGCTGCCAGCACCGCGACCTCGACCAGGGCATAAACCAGAAACAGTCGCATCGCCATGCACTGGACAACGCCGAAACGCCGGAGTTGGTTCCTAGCCGCCGGGAAGCGGCTCGACCTCGATGGCTGCGTGCACCTTCTCGACACCGCCGCGGATGATGGCCTGCGGGATCCACCACCAGGCGTGCCACCAGTAGCGCCTGGTCACCATGTCGAAGACGCGCTTGGTCTCGGATTTAGGCAGGTTGCGGGCGATGGCCTCGACCGGTTCACCCTTGATCTTGCCCAGCGCGCCGCACTTCTGGATCGTCACCCGCGGCGTGTTCTTGATCCGCTTGGTCTTCCATGAACCCTCGTCGGTGCTGATGAGCAGCTTGCCTTCGTGCGGCACGCCCCAGACCGGAGTCGGTTTGGGCCGTCCGTCCTTCGTGAAGGTGGTCAGCAGCAGGTACTTCTCGCGGTACACGTCTTCGAATGTCGGTGCCATGGCTCTAGAACACCACGGTTTCGTTGCCGTGGCGCAGGATCCGGTCCTGGCAGTGCCACAGGACGGCCCGGGACAGCACCGCGCGTTCCACGTCGGCGCCGAGGCGCACCAACTCCTCGACGCTGTGGGTGTGGTCGACACGCACCACGTCCTGCTCGATGATCGGGCCCTCGTCCAGGTCCTTGGTCACGTAGTGCGCGGTGGCGCCGACGAGCTTCACACCGCGCTCCTTGGCCCGCCGGTAGGGCGTGGCACCGACGAATGCCGGCAGGAACGAATGGTGGATGTTGATCAGTGGACACTCGATGGCCTCGAGGAACTCCGGGGTGATGATCTGCATGTACCGCGCCAGCACCACCAGATCGACGTTGCCCTTGAGCAGCTCCAGCTGGCGCTGCTCGGCCTGCTCCCGGATGTCGCGGCTGGCCGGGATGTGCACGAACGGCACCCCGAACGCGCGGACCTGCTCGGCCAGGTCGGCGTGGTTGGAGATCACCATGACCACGGTCATGTCGAGTTCGCCGCGGCGGTTGCGCCACAGCAGATCGAGCAGGCAGTGGTCGGCGGTCGACGCCATGATCGCCACGCGCTTGGGTTTGGACGCATCGGTGAACCGGTAGTCCATGTCGAATTCATCTGCCACTGACTGGAATTCGCACTCCAGGTCGGGCTGGGCGGCGGCCAGCCCCGGCAGGTGGAAGACGGTGCGCTGCAGGAAGGTGCCGCCTTCCGGAGCTGTCGAGTGCTGGTCCAGCGAGATGATGTTGGCGCCCGCGCGGGTCAGGAACGTCGACACCGCGGCGATGACACCGCGACGGTCCGGACAGTTCAGCAGCAACCGCCCGATGTCCTTGTGGCGCGGCAGCTTCGGCGCGCCGGCAGGGAATTGAGTCACTGTGCGGCCCGGAGCTCCAGAGCCACGTTGTTCTCCATGCCGCCGCGCAGCTTGGAGACGAAGTTGAACGCCTTGCCGATCAGCCCGTAGCGCTTGCCGATGCCGTCGTAGACGGTGCCGAGCTGCGACTTGTCCAAAATGGCTGCCGTCGCCTCGACAGCCTCGCTCTTCGGGTTGCCGCGCATGTCGCACTTGGCGACCGTCACGCGCGGGGTGTTCCGAATCCGCTTGACCTTCCAGGCCTTGGCCTCGGAGATGACCAGCAGCCGGTCACCGTCGGGGACCGCCCAGACGGCGGTGGGCTTCGGGCGACCGTCCTTGGTGAAGGTGGTCAGCAGGATGTAGTTCGCGGTGGCGACATCGGCGAAGGTGAGGGCCATGGCCATCAGGCTAGTGCGTGAACAACGAGCGTGAGGGCCAGGCTGTCCGCCGGAGCAGATGCGTGCCGACCCTCACTGCGTTACGTCTTGTCGTGCGGCGGGGTGGGGATGGGTGGCTGCGGAATCACCGGGTACTCGCCGGTGTATCCGACCCGCTTGGCCGCGATGGCCAGCACATTGCCCCGGACCGCGTACCAGCCGCCGGTCAGCAACGGGACCAGCGCGATGATGGCGATCAGATTCCAGTGGTTCTCGTAACACATCAACGCAGTGACCGCGACGAGGAACAGCAGCGTCGCATAGCTGGTGTACGGAGTACCGGGCAGCCGGAAGCTGGGCCGCTGCACGATGCCCTTGGCTTCCCAGCGGTACAGCTGAATCTGGCAGGCGACGATCATGCCCCAGGTGAAGATGATGCCGATCGCCGCGAGGTCGAGCGCGATGTTGAATGCGTCTTCGGGCACGAACAGGTTGAGGATGACGCCCAGCAGGGTAAGGACGGCGGTCAGCGCGATCCCGCCGAATGGCACGCCGTTCCGGTTCATCTTCGCGGTGAACGCAGGGCCGCTGCCGTTCATCGCCATCGAGCGCAGCACGCGGCCAGTTGAGTACAAGCCGGCGTTGAGGCTGGACATCGCGGCAGTGAGCACCACCATGTTCATGATGCCGCCGGCCGCGGGCACGCCGACCTTGGAAAAGAAGGTCACGAAAGGACTTTCACCCTTGTGGTATGCGGTATACGGCAGCAGAAGAGCCAGCAGGATCAGCGAGCCGACGTAGAAGATCGCAATGCGCGCGACGACGGAGTTGATCGCCCGCGGCATCACTTTGGCCGGCTCTTCGGTCTCCCCCGCCGCGATGCCGACGAGTTCGACTGCGGCATAGGCGAAGATGACACCTGTGGTGACTACGACCAACGAGAACAGGCCGGTCGGGAACAGTCCGCCGTTGTCACCGATGACGCCGAATCCGGTTGACTTGCCTTCGATTTCGAAACGACCACCGAGGAAGACGATGCCGACCACCAGGAATGTGACCAGCGCGGCGACCTTGATGATCGAGGCCCAGAATTCCATTTCACCGAAGAGCTTCACCGAGATCATGTTCAGGGTCACCACGATGCCCAGCGCGATGAGCGCGATCAACCATTGCGGTACCGCCTTGAACATGCCCCAGTAGTGCATATACAGCGCAACCGCGGTGACATCGACGATCGAGGTGGCCGCCCAGTTGAAGAAGTAGAGCCAACCGGTTACGAAAGCTGTTTTCTCACCGAAGAATTCGCGTGCGTATGACACGAACGAACCAGAGGAGGGTCGGTGTAGCACGAGTTCACCGAGGGCCCGCAAGATGAAGAAGACGAAGACACCACAGACGGCATACACCAGGAACAGGCCCGGCCCGGCCGAGTGCAGACGACTGCCTGCACCCATGAACAGACCGGTACCGATGGCGCCACCGATGGCGATCATCTGGATCTGGCGCGGCTTGAGAGCTTTGTGATAACCCTCGTCTTCGTGCGCAAGCGCCGAATTGTCGTAACTCGTTGATTCAGTGGTCATTCGGTTCCCGTCGGCGTCGGATGGGTCCTGTTGCTGGGCCGCATCGATGTCGGCCGCACGAGAGGAGGCCGACCAATCACTACCCTGGGACTCCCGCGTGTGGCCCCACGAAAACAGTAAGTCGGATGCTCCGCACGCGTCGGCTCAGGCTGTAAAAACTGGGTGAACCATAGATTTCAGCGACGCACCCACGCCGGCCATCGCCGGCGACGCCGCCCCGGCACCGGTACATCCCGCAATATCTTCGCGACGATGGCGACGAACTCGGCGCACGAGTCATAGCGCGCAGACGGATCTTTCGCGAGTGCCTTCGCGAACACTGAATTCAGCGCAGTGGGCAACCAGGGGCGGCGTGCCGTGAGCTTCGGCACCTCTTCGCACAGATGGGCATGGGTAATGGCGAACGTGGTGTTGCGTGGATACGGCGGCAGACCGGTCAGCCACTCGAGCATGCTGCAGGCCAACGCGTAGACATCCGTTTGCGGCGACAATTGCTGAGCCGCAAGGAGTTCCGGAGCCGCGTAGGCGATCGACCCCCGGACCCGGCCATTGCGGGCCAGCGGTTTTGCATCGTCCAGCAACTGCGCGATGCCGAAGTCGGTCAGGAACGCCGAGCGCAGATCGGCGCTCAGTAAGATGTTGGCGGGCTTGACATCCCGATGTATCACGTCCATCTGATGCGCATAGTCCAACGCCGAGGCAATCTGTGCCGACACCCGAACGATCACATCGACATCCGGCTCATCGTCCGGCCCGGGTATCAACACCGTCGACTCGGGACCGTCGACGTACTGCATGGACAGCCACAGCCTGGTGGGTTTCGCACCGTCTTCGTCCACGCCGCCGCCAACCCGCAGCGCTCCGTGCTCATACATCGCCACAATGTGGGGATGCCGCAGTCGGGAGGCGATGGTGAACTCCCGGTTCAGCCGCCAGGCCGCCCGGTCATCGGCGTTCTTGTCGTGAAATACCTTCAGCGCCACCGGAACTGAATCCGCCGGCAGGCGAGCCCGATATACGTCGGCGCTACTACCGCTGCCGAGAAGTCCTTCGACGACGTAATCGGCGACCACCGCACCGATCTCGAACACCGAGCCAGGATACCTGCGGGCGTCGGATTTCTCCGGCCAAGGAGCTCCCGGCTACCCCTCCAACTCCCCTTCGGTCTCCAGCAGCACCTGCTTGAGCCCGTCCAGGGTTTCGGATTCGGGAGCGGACCACATGCCGCGGCCCGCCGCCTCCAGGAGCCGCTCGGCCATGCCGTGCAGCGCCCACGGGTTGGACTCGCTCATGAACTTCCGGTTCTCCGGATCGAGCACGTAACTCTGCGTCAGCTGCTCGTACATCCAGTCGGCCATGACACCCGCCGTGGCGTCATACCCGAACAGGTAGTCGACGGTGGCCGCCATCTCGAAGGCCCCCTTGTAGCCGTGCCGGCGCATGGCGCTCATCCAGCGCGGGTTGACGACGCGGGCCCGGAACACGCGCGTGGTCTCCTCCGACAGCGTGCGGGTGCGGACGGCGTCGGGTCGGGTGTTGTCGCCGATGTACGCGGCCGGGTCTTTGCCGGTGAGCGCCCGGACGGTCGCGACCATGCCGCCGTGGTACTGGAAGTAGTCATCGGAGTCGGCGATGTCATGCTCGCGGGTGTCGGTGTTCTTGGCCGCCACCGAGATTCGCCGGTAGGCCCGGTTCATGTCGTCGGTGGCCGGGGCGCCGTCGAGGTCGCGGCCGTACGCGAAGCCACCCCACGCGGTGTACACCTGGGCCAGGTCGGCGTCGTCGCGCCAGTTGCGGCTGTCGATGAGCTGCAGCAGGCCGGCGCCGTAGGTTCCTGGCTTGGAGCCGAAAATCCTTGTGGTGGCCCGCCGTTGGTCGCCGTGATCGGCGATGTCGGCTTGCGAGTGGGCGCGGACGTAGTTGTCCTCGGCCGGCTCATCGAGCCCGGCCACGAGCTGCACGGCGTCGTCGAGCATGGTCACCACGTGTGGGAAGGCGTCGCGGAAGAAGCCCGAGATGCGGACGGTGACGTCGATGCGCGGGCGGCCCAGCTCGGCCGGCGCGATGGGCTCCAGCCCGACGACGCGGCGCGACGCGTCGTCCCAGATGGGCCGAACGCCCAGCAGCGCAAGCACTTCGGCGATGTCGTCGCCGGCGGTGCGCATGGCCGAGGTGCCCCACACCGAGAGCCCGACGGACTCGGGCCAGCGGCCGTAGTCGGTGCGGTAGCGCTCCAGCAGCGAATCCGCCATTGCCACACCGGTTTCCCACGCCAGCTTCGACGGCACGGCCTTGGGGTCGACGGAGTAGAAGTTGCGGCCCGTGGGCAGCACGTTCACCAGCCCGCGCAGCGGTGAGCCCGACGGGCCGGCCGCGATGAACCCGCCGCCGAGCGCGTGCAGGATCTGGTCGATCTCGCGGTCGGTGCCACGCAGCCGCGGCACCACCTCGGTGGCGGCGAACCGAAGCACCTTGGCGACCTCGGCGTTGTCGGTGATGCCGTCCACCGCGGCGGCATCCCAACCCGACGCCTGCAGCTTGGCCACCAACTCGCGGGCCTGATTCTCCGCGGCATCGACGGCTTCGCGTGCGGCAGAGCCGTCCTCCGCCAGCCCCAACGCCTCCCGCAGCCCCGGCACCGACTGCTCGCCGCCGAACAGCTGGCGCGCCCGCAGGATGGCGAGCACCAAATCGAGTTCGGCCTCGCCGGCCGGCGCCTGACCCAGGATGTGCAGACCGTCACGGATCTGGACGTCCTTGATCTCGCACAGCCAGCCATCGACGTGCAGCAGCATGTCGTCGAACACGTCCTCGTCGGGCCGGTCCTCCAGCCCCAGGTCGTGGTCCATCTTGGCGGCGCGCATCAGCGTCCAGATCTGCTGACGGATGGCCGGCAGCTTGCCGGGGTCCAGCGCCGAGATGTTCGAGTGCTCATCGAGCAGCTGTTCCAGGCGGGCGATGTCGCCGTAGGTCTCGGCGCGGGCCATCGGCGGGATCAGGTGGTCGACCAGCACCGCGTGCGCCCGGCGCTTGGCCTGCGTGCCTTCGCCGGGATCGTTGACCAGGAACGGGTACACCAGCGGCAGGTCGCCGAGTGCGGCGTCGGTGCCGCACGCCGCGGACATGCCGAGGGTCTTGCCCGGCAGCCATTCCAGGTTGCCGTGCTTGCCCAGGTGGATCATCACGTCGGCACCGAAATGCTTGTTGATCCAGTGGTAGGCCGCCAGGTAGTGGTGGCTGGGCGGCAGGTCGGGGTCGTGGTAGATCGCGACGGGGTTCTCACCGAAGCCGCGGGGCGGCTGGACGATCAACACGATGTTGTCGGAAACCATTGCGGCGATGACGATTTCGCCGTCTGGGTTCTGCGATCGGTCGACGAACAGCTCACCGGGCGCCGCACCCCAGTGTTCGGTGACGGCATCCGTCAACGCGGAGGGCAGCCTCGCGAACCACGCCCGGTAGTCCTTGGCCGACACCCGGACAGGGTTGGCTTCCAGCGCTTCCGTGCTGAGCCAGTCGGGGTCCTGGCCGCCCTTCTCGATCATCGCGTGGATCAGGGCATCCCCGTCTTCGGCGTCGACGCCGGGGATATCGCCGATGCGGTAGCCGGCGTCGCGCATGGCGCGCAGCAGTGCCACCGCGCTGGCGGGCGTGTCGAGGCCGACGGCGTTGCCGATGCGGGCGTGCTTGGTCGGGTACGCCGAGAACACCAGCGCGACGCGCTTGTCGGCGGGCGCGATGTACTTCAGCCGGGCGTGGCGGACGGCCAGCCGCGCCACCCGCTCGCAGCGCTCGGGGTCGGCGACGTACGAGATCAGGCCTTCGCTGTCGATCTCCTTGAACGAGAACGGGACGGTGATGATGCGGCCGTCGAACTCCGGCACCGCCACCTGCGACGCGACGTCCAGCGGCGTCAGCCCGTCGTCGTTCTCGTCCCATTGCGCGCGCGAGCTGGTGAGGCACAGGCCCTGCAGGATGGGGATGTCGAGGGCGGCTAGATGCGCGACGTTCCAGTTGTCGTCATCGCCGCCTGCGCTCGCGGTGGCCGGGGTCGCGCCACCGGCCGCAAGCACCGTCGTGATGAGGGCGTCAGCCGTGCCGAGCAGCTCGATGAGCTCTGGCTCGGCGGTCCGCAGCGACGCGCAGAAGATCGGGAGCGGACGGCCACCGGCCTCCTCGATGGCCCCGCACAACGCGTCGATGTAGGCGGTGTTGCCGGCCAGCTGCTGGGCGCGGTAGTAGAGCACCGCGACGGTCGGTCCGGTCGCGTCGGTTTGCCGGTCCAGCAGCCCCCAGCTCGGGGCCGATTCGGGCTCACCGAATCCGAACCCGGTCATGAGGACCGTGTCCGACAGGAAAGAATGCAGATTGACCAGGTTGCTCACGCCACCCTGCGCCAGATAGATGTGCGCCTGGAGCGCGACGCCGGCCGGGACGGTCGAGTGACTCATCAGGTCGGCATCGGGGGTCTGCTCCCCCGACAGCACCACGGTCGGGATACCGCCGGCCACGACGGTGTCGATGTCGTCCTGCCAGGTGCGATAACCGCCCAACACCCGGACGACCGCGAGGTCCGCACCGGCCAGGAGGTCCGCCAGTTCACCGTCGATCAACCGGGACGGATTGGCCCACCGGTACTCGGCCCCGCTGGCGCGGGCGGTGATCAGATCGGTGTCGGACGTCGAGAGCAGCAGTACGGTCGGCACCGACTATTCGTACCGCACGGGCGATGCCGACTGCTCTGCGGTGTCGGACGGCGCCTCGACCAGCCGGTTTCGGCCCCGGTCTTTGGCCTCGTAGACGGCCCGGTCGGCGCGGGCCAGAAGTTCGCGGGCAAAACCGCCCGCCGGGGTGCGGTCCGACCGTGACATCTCGGCGAATCCCGCCGAGGCGGTCAGCGTCGTGGGCGTACCCGCGAGCGGGCCCAGCGCGGCGATGCCGCTGCGCAGTTCTTCGGCGCTCCGCGTCCCGGTGCCGTCACTGTTGTCGGGACCGCGCCACAGCGCCGCGAACTCCTCGCCCCCGACCCGCGCCACCACGACGTCCTTGTCGACCGTGGCGCGCAGCAACCAGGTGCCGATCGCGCGTAACGCATCGTCGCCCGCCGGGTGGCCGTACCGATCGTTGAAGCCCTTGAAATCGTCCACGTCGAGCACCATCAGCGCCGCGTACCGGATCTCCGCCGCTGCTTCGAGCTCGTCGAGCGCCTCGTCGAAGGACCGCCGGTTGGCCAACCCGGTCAGCGGGTCAGTCCTGGTGAGTTCGTCCAGTTTCCGCTCATCGAGCCACGCCAGCCGCACCGACTGCTCGAGCTTGTAGGAGAACCGCAGGGTGACGGCGACCATGAAGATCGACGTGCCCACGGTGAGCAACCTGTTGCTGGTCCACGGGAACACCCACAGCTCGAGCGCCGAGACCCACAGCAGAATCGCCAGTACCGAAGGCGCCAGCAGCCGGAACCGGATCTTCACCACGCACAGGCTCAGCAGCACCGCCGTGGGCATCAGGTACGGCACAACGTCGTAGCCCTGCGGCAGCTGGATCACCCGCTCGTACATCTGTGCACTGGTGATGACGCCGACGGCCGCGACGTACGCGAGAGCGGAGAACCGGTAGAGCCGGGGCACCAAGGCGGTCACCGCGGCCAGCGTCGCCATCGGCATGATCCCGTAGACCAGCGTGTACACGCCCAGCGCCTGTGATTCGGGCGGCATCTTGAGCACGGTCTTGTACGACGACAACATCGCGATGCAGACAGCGTCCAGACCGAGCATGATCGCGGCCCGCGAGATGCGCCCCTGCCGGTCGTACAGCTTCTGGAACTCCGCTTCCTGATCGTGCGTCGGGATCGGCCGCGGCTCGCCGCCCGGCCGGGCCGGGACCGTCGCACCACGCCGGTTCCGGTCACGGCTCGCCGCGGCGGGCAGCTGCGGGTCTGCGACGACGAGGCGGTCGCGGCCGTCCCGCTTGGCCCGGTAGAGCGCCGAATCCGCGCGACGCAGCAGCTCGACGGAGCTGGTATTGGCCGGGTCGGGCTCGGGATCGTGCGCCAGGCCGGCCGAAGCGGTGACGACGCGCCCGTCTTCGCCGTGCCCGATCGCGAGAGCCGCGATTCCGGACCGGATCTCCTCGGCGCGGGTTGCCATGGTGGCCGCGCCCGTCGCACACCACACCGCGACGAACTCCTCGCCACCGAGGCGGGCGCAGAACTCATCCGCGCCGCTCAAGGACCCACCCAGATAGGCACCGACCCGGCGCAGGCAGTCATCACCGACCAGGTGACCGTTGCGGTCGTTGAAGGCCTTGAAGTCGTCGACGTCGAGCACCAGCACGGCCAGGCCCTGGTCTGTGCGCTGCGCGGCCTGCGCCACCCTCGTGAGCTGTTCGTCGAAGTAGCGCCGGTTCGGCACTCCGGTCAGCGAGTCGGTACGGGTCAGGCGGTCGAGCGTGCGGGCGCGCAGCCACCCGGTACGGGTCGACCGTTCAAGTTCGTAGGCCACGCTGAGCGCGACCGTCACCATCGCGGTCGACGCGGTGATGTCGAACAACTCGTTGCTCGTGGGCTCGAACGCCGAGAGCTCGGTCACCACGATCCCGGCAAGTCCGGCCAGAATCGCCGGAACCAGGAGCGCGAAGCGGATCTGCACGATGATGAGAGTCATCAGAATCCCGGCGGGCATGACGAGTGGCACGACGTCGAGACCATGCCGGATGCACGCGATGCGCAGCACCATCAGGCAGGCGACATCGATGTATACCGACGCGATGTAGAGCAGCGACGACCAGCGCTGCAGTGGGCTGCGGTCTCCGCTGAGCCAACGCAGCACCATGGGCACGACGACCGCCAGGAGTAGGGAACGCCCCAGCGGCATGACTTCGGGCGGCACCCGCAGCAGGGTGTGGTGGAAGGCAATGACCGCCGTGATCACGATCAGCAGGACGGCCCACATCTCGTGGCGGGATTTGCGGCCCAACTGGTTGAAGCTCGATCGGAACTCGGACTCGAGGGGTTCGCTGAAGCGAATGCCGTTGACCATCGCCGACCACACGGACTGCGCCACCCCCTTCGCGACGGCCTACCTGGCCAGCAGCCTACGTCGCGGCCTGCGCCGATCGAACCGAACCGGGGTGCGGAAAAAGCAACGGCGGGCGGGTTGCTGTGCAACCCGCCCGCCGGCGGTCTTTCTGCGTCGCTGGGATCAGCGCTGGTTGGTCTCCCAGCGCTGGTACCACGTCTTGCCCTGGTAGGGCAGGCCCGCGGCGACGATGAGAGCGAAGACGCCACCAACGTACAGAGCGAAATCCGACATTGCGTCCCTCCTTATGTCATCCGAATGCGGTGTAGCAAGCGGAAGTTCGCATCCCACGGTACGGGCCGGCGGGTCGAAAACAAGGGACTTGTAAGGCACGGAACAGGCCGGAAACGGCAGTGACCTGCTTCACTATTTGCGGCACAACGTAACGTGGACAAAGTGATTCGCAGCCGTGACGACGACGCCTGCCCCGGCGCCCTGCAGGTGCACCAGGCGGCCGACGGGAGCCTGGCCCGCATCCGCCTGGCCGGCGGCATGATCACCGCTGCGCAACTGGAGGCGCTGGCCCTCGCCGCACCCGAATTCGGTTCGCCGGCAATGGAACTGACCTCGCGCGGCAACATCCAGGTCCGCGGGATCCACGACGCCGCGGGGCTGGCCACGGCGGTCCGGGCGGCGGGTCTGCTGCCCTCGACCACGCACGAGCGCGTCCGCAACATCGTGGCGTCCCCGCTGTCGGGCCGCAGTGGCGGGCTGGGCGACGTCCGGGCCGCCGTGCACGACCTCGATTCCGGCTTGCAAAACCGCCCTGACCTGGCCGAACTGCCCGGCAGGTTCTGGTTCGGGATCGATGACGGCCGCGGAGATATCTCGGGCCTGGCCCCTGATGCGAGCACCCATCTCACCTCACCCGACACTGCCGCCGTGCTGGTGGCGGGCCGCGACACCGGGGTGCGCATCCCCGCCGTACGGGCCGCCGACACGCTGCTGAACCTGGCCGGCGCCTTTCTGAGAATTCGCGGGAACCGCTGGCGGACAAGCGAACTGGACAGCACCGACGAACTTCTGGCCGGCGCCGGACTACGGCCCAGCGCGCCGTCGGGCATGACGTGGCCGGCGGTCGACGCCCCGCCCGTCGGCTGGATCACGCAGGACGATGGCCGGATCACCTTGGGCGCCGCTGTCCCGCTGGGTGTGCTGCAGGCCCGTACCGCCGAGTTTGTGGCAGCGATCACCGCCCCCGTGGTGGTCACGCCATGGCGCTCGTTACTGATCTGTGACCTCGAAGAGGGCATCGCCGACACCTCCCTGCGGGTGCTGGCGCCCATGGGCCTGATCTTCGACGAGCACTCCCCGTGGCTGTCGATCAGCTCCTGCACCGGCAGCCCGGGGTGTGCCAAGTCACTGACCGATGTCCGCAGTGACGCCGCCGCGGCCGCGGAGTCGGGCGAACCGGGCGGCCGCCGGCATTTCGTCGGCTGCGAGCGCGCGTGCGGCAGTCCGGCCGTCGGCGAAGTGCTGGTGGCGACCAACTCGGGGTACGAACCGCGCCACCCGTAGGGTTATCGCGTGCTCGACTACGTCCGCGACGCTGCGGAGATCTACCGGCAGTCGTTCGCGACCATCCGCGCCGAGGCGGATCTGGCGCGATTTCCCGACGACGTGTCGCGCGTCGTCGTCCGGCTGATCCACACCTGCGGCCAGGTCGACGTCACCGAGCACGTCGCCTACACCGACGACGTGGTGACCCGCACGCACGCGGCACTGGCCGCCGGTGCCCCGATCCTGTGCGACTCGTCGATGGTGGCGGCGGGCATCACGCGCTCACGCCTGCCAGCGGACAACCAAGTGGTGTCACTGGTCGCCGACCCGGGTGCGCCCGCGATGGCCGAGAAGCTGGGCAGCACGCGGTCCGCGGCCGCCGTCGACCTGTGGGCCGACCGGCTCGGCGGTGCCGTGCTGGCCATCGGCAACGCGCCGACCGCGCTGTTCCGGCTGCTGGAGCTGCTGGACGAGGGTGCACCGGTGCCCGCCGCGGTGCTGGGCGGTCCCGTGGGCTTCGTCGGCTCGGCGCAGTCGAAGGACGAACTGATCGCGCGGCCGCGCGGCATGGATTATCTGGTGGTGACGGGGCGGCGTGGCGGTAGCGCCATGGCTGCCGCCGCGGTGAATGCGATTGCGAGTGATCGAGAATGAACGCCCTGGGCACCTTGTATGGCGTCGGCCTGGGCCCCGGTGACCCGGAGCTGGTGACGGTCAAGGCCGCGCGCCTGATCGGGGAGGCCGATGTGGTGGCTTACCACAGCGCGCGGCACGGCCACAGCATCGCGCGCCGCATCGCCGAACCGTATCTGCGGCCCGGCCAGATCGAGGAGCACCTCGTCTACCCCGTGACGACCGAGACCACGTCACACCCGGGTGGATACAACGGCGCCATCGAGGACTTCTACACCGAGGCCGCCGAGCGCATCGCCACCCACCTGGCGGCGGGCCGCAACGTCGCGCTGCTGGCCGAGGGCGACCCGCTGTTCTACAGCTCGTACATGCACATGCACACACGGCTCACCGAACGGTTCCACGCCGTCATCGTGCCGGGCGTGACATCGGTGAGCGCCGCGTCGGCGGCGATCTCGACGCCGTTGGTGCAGGGCGAACAGGTCCTCACCATCCTGCCCGGCACGCTGCCGGCCGGCGAGCTGCAGCGCCGCCTGGCCGACACCGACGCCGCAGTCGTGATGAAGTTGGGCCGCTCGTACCCGGCTGTGCGGCAGGCACTTTCGTCGGCCGGACGGCTGGACGAGGCGTTCTACGTGGAGCGCGCCAGCACCGAGGCGCAGCGGGTGCTGCCGGCCGCCGACGTCGACGAGACGACGGTGCCCTACTTCTCCATCGCGATCCTGCCGGGTTCACGTCGTGACGGCGGCAGCGGCGGAAGTGTTGTCGTGGTCGGGCTCGGCCCGGGCGACCCGGAGTGGACGACGACCCAGACCCGTCGCGAGCTGGCGGCCGCCACCGACCTGATCGGCTACGGACCGTATCTGGACCGTGTGCCCGAGCGTCCCGGCCAGCAGCGGCACCCGAGCGACAACACCGACGAACGCGCCCGCGCCGAGCTGGCCTGCAAGCTGGCCCAGCAGGGCCGGACGGTCGCCGTGGTGTCCTCAGGTGACCCCGGCGTGTTCGCGATGGCGACCGCCGTACTCGAGGAGGCGCGGCAATGGCCGGGCGTCGACGTCCGGGTGATCCCGGCGATGACCGCCGCGCAGGCCGTGGCCAGCCGGGTCGGCGCACCCCTCGGTCACGACTATGCGGTGATCTCGCTGTCCGACCGGCTCAAGCCGTGGGACATCATCGCCGCACGGATCACTGCCGCCGCCCGCGCCGACATGGTGCTCGCGATCTACAACCCGGCGTCGAAGACCCGCACCTGGCAGGTCGCCGCCATGCAGGATCTGCTGCTGGAATACCGGGATCCGAACACCCCCGTCATCATCGGTCGCGACGTCGCCGGACCGAACGAATCGGTGCAGGTGGTGCGGCTGGCCGACCTCAAGCCGGCCGAGATCGACATGCGCTGCCTGCTGATCATCGGGTCGTCGCAGACGGTGTGGCACACCACCCCTGAGGGCGACCGGGTGTTCACCCCGCGGTATTACCCCCACTGATTCGGTTGGGCCACTAGGGTTTCCGGACATGAGCGAAAGCCCTCGAGTCAGGCGCCTGGTCATGTACAAGCACGGCATGGCGCTGGTCGAACGCAGTGGCCCGGTCGACGGTGACTTCGCCCTGACGTTCCGCCACGCCCAGATGAAGGACGTGCTGAAGTCGCTTTCGGTGACGGGCACCGGTACCGAACTGGCCGTCGGGGCGGTGTCGTTCGACACCCCGACCGACCCGCACACCCAACTTGGTGGCCGTGGGGTCCAGATCGAGTCCGGCAACGCGCTGCGCGGACTGTTCGACGGGCTGCGGGGCCGGACCGTCGAAGTCGACTGTGGCGGCACCCGGCATCGGGGCGAGGTGATCGGGGTCGATGAATCCGCGAAGTATCGACAGGTGCTGGTCCTGCGCACCGACGCCGGCTCGGTCAGCCTGATCGAACTCGCCGACGTCGCCGCCGTGACGTTGGCGGAGGGACCGTCGCGCGACAACCTCGAGTATCTGCTGGACCGGTCCCGCGCGCTGACGGCGGGCCAGTACTGCCAGCTGGGCGTGCAGGTTCGGGGCAGCGGGAACGTGCAGGTGTCCTATGTGGTGCCGGCTCCGCTGTGGCGGCTGTCGTACCGCCTGGTGCGCGACGGTGACTCGCTGGTACTGACCGCGATGGGCATCGTGCACAACCCGGTCGACGAAGACCTCACCGACATCGCGTTGACCCTGACCACCGGCGAACCGGTCTCCTTCGATATCGACCTGTACGAGAGCAAGCACGCGCGTCGGGAGGTCGTCGAGGAGAGCCGCCGCGGCGCGACACCGGTGATCGCCGCGGCGAAGACCCGATCTCCGGCTGCGGCGGTGTCGATGGCACTGCCCGCTCCTGCCGGCGCGGGCTATTTCGATGCGTATGCCGATGCCGTCGACGATGTCGAAACTGCGGACCGCGGTGAGTATTTCGAGTACCGGCTGAGTACTTCGGTGTCGCTCAAGCGCGGCGGCGCTTCGATGATCCCGCTGGCGGTACAGGCCGTCGACGGTGTCCGGCGCGAGTTGGTCTGGACCGGCGGTGACCACTCCCCCGAGATCGTGCTCGTCTTCACCAACACCGCGGGCATCGTGCTCGAGGAGGGCCCTGCCGTCATCTACGAGCAGGACTCCTATGCCGGTGAAGCGATGGTGCCCTTCACCGCGCGCGACGCGAAGGTGCGGCTGCCGTTCGCGAAAGACCTTGCGGTGCACTGCCGGCACACCTCGACGGTCAGCGACGTCACCGCCCGCATCCGCCTTGCCCGCGCCGCCCTGGTACACGAACAGCGCCGCGAGAGACTCCACACACTGCGGGTCGAGAACGACCATGCCGAACCGGCCGACGTGATCTTCGAACTCCCCCGCGTTCACGGGCGCCGCGTCGAGCCGCGGGACAACGTCACCGCGATTGCCGACGACGGGACCAACCACCGGATCACCGTCACCGCGCCGGGCCACGAGGCCGTCGAAGCCACGGTGCTGGAGAGCTGGCCGCTGTCGAGCGAGATCGACTACGAGCACCTTGCACCGGGCCAACTCGAGGAGTGGCTGGCCGACCGGTCCCTCGACGAGGCCACCATCACCGCGCTCGGCGATGTCCTGGACAAGTGGGCGGCCGCAGAGCGGCTGGAGTCGAGCGCCGATCAGGTCCAGGCCGCGCGCTCGGGTGACTACGAGGCGCAGAGCCGAATCTCGGAGCAGCTCAACGTGCTCGGTACCGACGGGCCGGAAGGCGAGCTGCGACGCCGGCTCATCGTGGACCTGGAGGCGCTACGGGACCGCAGCACCGAGCAGGGCGACAAGGTCCGTCAGCTCCGCGACGATGCGGAAGCGCACCGGCAGGCCGCCTGGGACGAACTCCAGCGCCTCATCGGCGCGCCCTGACCCACGCTTCGGCATCGTCGACGGTGGCGGCTGTCACCACGGCGCCCGGCAGCGCCGGCCGGTCGACCATGATTACCGGAATCTTCAGCGCCGCGGCAGCGTCCAACTTCGCGCGCGTCATGCCACCGCCGCTGTTCTTCGTGACCAGGGCGTCGATGCGGTGGTCACGCAGCAGCGTCAACTCGTTGTCATAGTCGTACGGGCCGCGGGACAGCAGGATGTGGTGATGTGGCGGCAGGGTGTCGGCCTCCGGCGGCGTGACGGCGCGGATCAGGAACCACGCGTCGGATGCACGGAAAGCCGGCGTGCCCGAGCGTCCCGTGGTGAGGAAGACCCGTTGGTAGCCATGATCTTCGACGGTCTGTGCGGCCTGGCGGTCATCGGCCACCACGATGGCGTCACCGTGCGGCCAGGCCGGCCGGGCCAGGACCAGGTGTGGCAGCCGCAGGCCGGCGCAGGCCTGGGCGGCATTGGCGGTGATGTTGGCGGCGAACGGGTGCGTGGCATCGACGACGGCGGTGATCTCGTTGTCCTGCAGGTACGTTCGCAGGCCGTCGACGCCACCGAAGCCGCCGATCCGAACCGGGCCGACCGGCAGCGCCGGGTCGGGGACGCGGCCGGCCAGGGAACTGATCAGCTCGACGTCGGGGTGCAGCCGCTTGGCCAGTGCCCGCGCCTCGGACGTGCCGCCCAGGAGCAGCAGCTTCATCAGTGGGTGGCCCCGCGGCGGCGGCCGCTGGAATACAGGTAACTCTCTGCAAAACCCTGAGCGCCCAGGGCATCTCCGACGAAGATCACCGCCGTCTTGGTGATACCCGCCGCCTTGGTCCGCTCGGCCAGCTCGGACAGCGCGCACGTGATGACCTGTTCGGTCGGCCAGCTGACGAAAGCCACCACGGCGCACGGGGTTTCCGGACAGTACCCGCCCTCGAGCAGCTGCGGGACGATGTTGTCGATCTGCGCGGCCGCCAGGTGCAGCACCAGGGTGGCGCCGGGCTTGGACAGGGCCACCAAATCCTCGCCGTCGGGCATCGCGGTCGACAGCGTCGCCACCCGGGACAGCGTGACGGTCTGGGCCACGCCGGGGACCGTGAGCTCACGCCCGAGCGCCGCCGCAGCTGCGGCGAAAGCCGGTACGCCAGGGACGATTTCATAGTCGATGCCAAGCTCGTTCAGCCGACGGCACTGCTCCGCCACCGCGCTGTAGATCGAGGGGTCCCCCGAGTGCAGCCGTGCCACGTCGAGTCCCGCCTCGTGCGCGGCGACCAACTCGCCGATGATCTGCTCGAGGTTGAGCGGTCCGGTGTCGACGACGCGCGCATCCGGCGGGCATTCCGCAAGGAGGTCGTCGGGCATGATCGATCCGGCGTACAGGCAGACCTGGCATGACCGCAGCAGCCGCTGCCCGCGCACGGTGATGAGATCGGCGGCGCCGGGCCCCGCGCCGATGAAGTACACCGTCATTCCTTGACCACCGTCCACTGGGTTATCGGCAATGCCGGGCGCCAACCGGTGAAGCCGCCGATCGGTTCGCCGTGATAGTGCTGGAAACGGCGAAGGTCGCCACCCAGCTTTGAATAGAGCTGCACCACAAAGGCTTCCGATTCTGCTGTCACCGCATTGGCGACCAGCCGGCCGCCGGATTCGAGCGCGTCGAAGCAGGCGTCGAACAGCCCCGGCTGGGTCAGCCCGCCACCGATGAAGATGGCGTCCGGGCCTGGCACGTCCTGGAACCCGTCCGGCGCCGCGCCGCGCACGTCCACGGTGACGCCGAACTTGGTGACGTTTTTGACGATCCGCTCGCGGCGCGCGTCGTCGCGTTCGAACGCAACAGCCCGGCCACCCGACGCCCGGCACCATTCGATCGCGATGCTGCCCGACCCCGAACCGATGTCCCACAGCACCCGGCCGGGGTGCGGCTGCAGCGCGGTCAGCACCAGCGCGCGAATGGTCTGTTTGGTGATCTGCCCGTCGTGGTCGAAGGCGCTGTCCGCCAACACCGCCCCGATACGCAGGTCGGGGACGTACCGCACGGCAATGACATTGAGCGCGTCGACATGCGGGGCCTGGGTGTCCCACTCCTGGGCAGTCATGGTGGTGATACGTTCAGCCGCGCCGCCGAGCTGTTCCAGGACGGTGAATTCCGAATGGCCGCGCCGGGTTTCGGTGAGCAGCCGGGCCAGTGCCCGCGGGGTGTCGGCGCCCTTGGACAGCACGACCGCCTGCCCGCCTGGCCGCAGCGCGGTGTGGGGTGCGGCATTGACGAGGCTGATGACCTCGGTGTCCTGGACGCTCCAGCCCAGTCGCGCGCACGCCAGGGTCACCGAGGACACGTGCGGCACTACCGTCACGCGATGGCGACCGAACAGCCGGCTCAGGGTGGCACCGATGCCGTGGAGCATCGGGTCGCCGGAGGCCACCGCGTGGACGTCCCCCAGCCCGTCGAACAACGTCGGCAGCGCCGCCAGCATCGGTGACGGCCACGCCCGGCGCTCGGCGGTGACGTCCGCGTCCAGCAGGTCCAGTTGCCGAGGACCGCCGAAAATGACTGTGGCGCTGAGTAGTTCGTCGCGGGCGGCACGGCCGAGCCCGGCCATGCCATCGGCACCGATACCGACGACGGTGATCCTGCCTCCGTTCCCGGTCATCTGTGTCCTCGGCTCTTCACGCAAGCGCTCATCTGTGTCCCCGGCTCTTCACGCAAGCGCTCATCTGTGTCCCCGGCTCTTCGCGCAAGCGCTCATCGCGGCATCTTCCGCCAGATCGCCTTCGGCACAAAACGAGTCGCAAAGATCAGCGGCCGGATACCCCACGGTACCCACACGGCGGACTTGCCCTTACGCAGCGCCGCCGCGGCAGCCTCGGCGACCTGCGCCGGCGTGCTCGACATCGGTGCCGGGTCCATGCCCTCGGTCATCCGGCCGATCACGAAGCCGGGCCGCACGATGAGCAAGTGGATGCCCGTGCCGTGCAGCGCATCGGCCAACCCGCAGGCGAAGCCGTCCAGGCCCGCCTTGGCCGACCCGTAGACGTAGTTGGCCCGGCGGACCCGCGCCCCGGCGATCGAGGAGAACACCACCAGCCGTCCTCGACCAGCGGCGCGCATGCGCTGTGTGAGCAGGGTCAGCAGGTTCACCTGGGCCACGTAGTCGGTGTGTACGACAGCCACCGCGTGCGCGGCGTCGTCTTCGGCCCGGGCCTGGTCACCGAGGACACCGAAGGCCAGGACCGCGGTGCCGATGCGCCCGTGTTCGGCTTCGATCGCACTGACCAGCGCGGCGTGCGACGCCAGGTCGTCGGCATCGAACTCGCAGGTCTGCACCTTGGCGGCGCCTGCCGCGCTGACTGCCTGCACCTCGTCGGTCAGCTGATCGGCCCGGCGCGCGGCGAGCACCACGGTGTTGCCCGGCGCCAGCCGGGTGGCCAGTTCCAGGCCGATCTCGCTGCGGCCGCCGAAGATGACGACCACCTCGCCGCTCGTATCCGCCGTGTCGTTCACGGCTGCGATTATCACCTGCGCTACTTTTGATCACGATGGCGAAGGCAACGACACGGCTCACCAGTGACGCGCTGGCATTCCTCACCGAGCGTCATCTGGCGATGCTGACCACCCTGCGGTCGGACAATTCCCCGCACGTCGTGGCTGTCGGTTTCACCTTTGACCCGAAGACCCACATCGCGCGCGTCATCACCACCGGCGGCTCGCAGAAGGCGCTCAACGCGGCGCAGCGTGGCGTCGCCGTGCTCAGCCAGGTCGACGGCGCGCGCTGGCTGTCCCTCGAAGGCAAGTCGACCGTCAGCAACGACGCCGACGATGTCCGCGACGCCGAACTGCGCTACGCCCAGCGCTACCGCACGCCGCGGGTGAACCCCCGCCGCGTCGTGATCGAGGTCCGGGTCGAGCGCGTCCTCGGCTCCAGCGAGCTGCTGGACCGCGGCGAGGCGTAGTCAACTTTTCAGGTTCTTCTCCGGCGACCTGCCGATCGTGGTGACGGTTCGACTCCCACAATCCGACACGCAATCGCTCTGCGGATAACGGTTCCCGGGCGGCGGAGTGGGCTGGTCCGCGGTCGGCTGACATCCAGGCGTGCGGTATCTGTGGCGCGGCTTGCTTCCGCGCCACTGGGCGTCATCCAGCCCCGTTGACGCCGGATCAGTTTGCGGGACTGTCACTTTCGCCGCCATCAGCGTCGCCGCGCTCTGTCGGGTAGAGCGTGGGGCGGTGGTGGTGGTTGGTGCGTGGTTGGCCGACATCTAAGAGTGGTGGTGGGTTCCAGTGGGTGCGGCCGTCGGGGCCCATGGTGGTGGTCCAGCCGCCGGTGTCGGC
>NZ_JARVRX010000021.1 GCF_030209435.1 Mycolicibacterium sp. lyk4-40-TYG-92
CCGCCTCGCCCGCACACCTCAACGTTTCGCGGCGCGACTGCAACGCCAACAGGACCTCGATGGGTAGTCCCGTGTAGTCGAGGCTGTTGACCGCCGCGACCGCGTCCTCGAGCGCCGCGTAGGCGGTGAGGACAGCGGCGCGGTCGGTGGTCATATTCGAACAATAGTTCGACCAACCGACAAGAAACCGTCTAGGATGTGACCCTAGTTACCTACTGTGACCAGTGGAATCAAAGTGACCAAAGTTTTTCAGAGGCACAGGCAGCGGCAAGCAGCGACGCCGCCCAGCCCGCTCACTTCGCCATTTCTTCAAAGCGCTCCCGAATCGCCGCCAGCATCGCCGCGTGCGCTTTTTCCGCCTCCCCGGACGTAAATCCCATGAGCAGGCGGGGCGCTTCTATATCCACCGCCTCGGTGACAGTGGTGCCGGCGCCGAGCGGCGCGAAGGTGACCGTGCCACTGAGCCGCACTGACGGAAATTGGCGCGCCTCGGTGTGCACGACGCCGCCGGGCTCGATCAGCACCGTGGCGCGATAGGTCACGGCCACGTTGAGCGGACCGAGTGGGATGCGATCCCGCACCCGGTAGTCACGACGGCGACCCTGCGCATCCTCCCGATCAGCCAGACAGTCCACCGCCACGACGAGTGGATGCACCAGCTTCATGTTCGCCAGATCTGTATAGAAGGTGCGGACGTCGTCAGGTGCCCCGGGCACGTCTTCCCTCAGTTCGAAGCGGGACCGCGACAGCCACATCGACCCACCGTAACTTGACCGTTTCAGATCGTGAGCCCGAACCCGCCGGATCGACGGCATGAGCTGCCTGACCGGCGCCAGAAATCGGCGCCGAAACCGCGCAGACGTCTCGCCGAGCCGTTTCGGAATTAGCTGGTCACGACCTCGCAACGACCCTCACGACCTTGCATTTGCACAAAAGCTGTGTATGGCAGTATGTTTTGCGCATTCACCTGCGAATACGCGAAATCGCTTCCGCCCCAACATGATGCGAATAGGCTGCGATGTAACGCACACCACAGGATTCGTGAAACGTGATGGCGGACACAGAATTTTGACGCTCTCGATTTTCCGTTGCTAGCGTTCGTCGTCATGTTTGCTATTGCGACCGCATCGCTGTTGGCTTTGGTCAACCAGGTTTCGGGTACGCCGTACGTCTCCGGTGGAGACTCGGCGCGCGGCACCGACTGCTCCGGACTGGCCTCCTGGGTGGCCAACGCGGCCACCGGCCGTCCCGTCTACGGCGACCGGTTCAACACCGGAAATGAAGAGGCTGCCCTGCGCGCCCGTGGCTTCCTGCCCGGCACCGCTCCCGGCGCCCTGAACATCGGCTGGAACGGCGGCCACACGGCCGTGACGCTGCCGGACGGCACCCCGGTGTCCAGCGGTGAGGGCGGCGGCGTCCGAATCGGTGGCGGCGGCGCCTTCCAGCGCCAGTTCACCCACCACATGCACCTGCCGCTGGCCCCGGGTGAGGACATCCCGGCCGATCTGCCTCTCGACGGCCCGCTGGACGCGCCGCTGGCGCCTCCCGCCGGTCCGGCCGACCTCCCGGCCCCGGAAATCATCGAGGCAGCCAACTTCGCGCCTGCGCCCGAGGCCCCGGCACCGGCCCCCGAGGGCCCGGAGATGCCCGCCTGACCGTTCGACGACCCCTCAGTTTCACAGTCAGGGCTGCCACCGCTCAGCGGTCGCAGCCCTGACTGCTATTTGACGTACTCGGCCAGATGGGTTCCGGTCAGGGTGTTGCCGGCCGCGACGAGGTCCGCCGGAGAACCCTCGAAGATCACTCGGCCGCCGTCGTGACCTGCGCCGGGACCCAGGTCGACGATCCAGTCGGCGTGCGCCATGACGGCCTGGTGATGCTCGATGACGATGACGGACTTGCCGCCGTCGACAATCCGGTCCAACAGCGCCAGCAGTTGCTCGACGTCCGCCAGGTGCAGGCCGGTGGTCGGCTCGTCGAGGATGTAGACGTCGCCCTTCTCCCCCATCTGCGTGGCGAGCTTGAGACGTTGCCGCTCCCCGCCGGACAGCGTGGTCAATGGCTGTCCGAGCGTCAGGTAGCCCAGTCCGACGTCCACCATCCGAGCCAGGATTTTCTGGGCGGCCGGCACTTTCGCGTCACCGTCGGAGAAGAACTGCTCCGCGTCGGCGACAGGCATGGCCAGCACTTCGGCGATGTTCTGCCCGCCGAGGGTGTATTCGAGCACCGAGGCGCCGAACCGCCGGCCTTCGCACTCTTCACAGCGGGACTCGACGGTCGCCATCACCCCCAGGTCGGTGTAGATGACCCCGGCGCCATTGCACGCCGGGCAGGCGCCCTCCGAATTCGAGCTGAACAGAGCGGGTTTGACGTCATTGGCCTTCGCGAATGCCTTGCGGACGTGGTCGAGCAGTCCGGTATAGGTGGCCGGGTTGCTGCGTCGCGATCCCCGGATCGGGGCCTGATCGATGATGACGACACCGTCGCGCCCGGCCACCGAACCATCGATCAGGGAGCTCTTGCCCGAGCCCGCCACACCCGTGATCACAGCAAGCACGCCGAGTGGGATGTCCACGTCGACGTCCTGCAGATTGTTGGTGTTCGCGCCGCGAATCTCCAACGCCCCGTTGGCCTCTCGCACCGACTCCTTCAGGGCCGCGCGATCGTCGAGGTGCCGGCCGGTGATGCTGCCGCTACCGCGCAGCCCCTTCACCGTGCCTTCGTAGACCACCTGACCACCACCCGCGCCGGCGTCGGGACCGAGGTCCACCACGTGGTCGGCGATGGCGATCACTTCCGGCTTGTGCTCGACGACCAGCACGGTGTTTCCCTTGTCCCGCAACTGGATCAACAGTTCGTTCATGCGGGTGATGTCGTGCGGATGCAGCCCGATGGTCGGCTCGTCGAACACATAGGTGACGTCGGTCAGCGCCGAGCCGAGATGACGAATCATCTTGACCCGCTGCGCTTCTCCGCCGGACAAGGTCCCGGCGGGCCGCGCCAGGGACAGATATCCCAGCCCGATCCCGACGAACGAATCGAGCGTGTGTCGCAAGGTCGCCAACAGCGGCGCCACGGCGGCGCCGAGGCGCTTGTCGTCGGCCAGCGCTCCGACCCACTCGGCCAGATCGGTGATCTGCATGGCGCAGGCCTCAGCGATGTTGACGCCCTTGATCTTTGACGAGCGCGCCAGCTCCGACAGCCGGGTACCCTCGCACTCGGGGCACGTCGTGAACGTCACCGCCCGGTCGACGAACGCCCGGATGTGGGGCTGCATCGCCTCGACGTCCTTGCTCAGGAACGACTTCTTGATCTGCGGGATCAGCCCCAGATACGTGAGGTTGACGCCGTCGACCTTGATCTTGGTCGCCTCCTTGTGCAGCAGGGCGTCCAGTTCCTTCTTGGTGAACTTCTTGATCGGCTTGTCGGGGTCGAAGAAGCCGCAGCCGTTGAAGATTCGGCCGTACCAGCCGTCCATGCTGAAGCCGGGGATCGTGATGGCGCCTTCGTTGATCGACTTGCCGTCGTCGTACAGCGCGGTGAGGTCGATGTCGTTGACCGCGCCACGGCCCTCGCACCGCAGACACATACCGCCGACGATGTTGAAGTCGCGCCGCTCCTTGACGGTGCGTCCGGCGCGCTCCATCGTCACCGCACCCGCCCCACTGATCGAGGCGACGTTGAACGAAAAGGCCTGCGGCGAACCGATGTTCGGCTCCCCGATCCGGCTGAACAGGATGCGCAGCAGTGCCCCGGTATCAGTGGCGGTGCCGACGGTCGAGCGCGGGTCGGAGCCGATCCGGTTCTGGTCGACGATGATCGCCGTGGTCAGCCCCTCCAGCACGTCGACATCGGGCCGGGCCTGTGACGGCATGAAGCCCTGGACGAATGCGCTGTAGGTCTCGTTGATCAGGCGCTGCGATTCCGCGGCGATGGTGTCGAAAACCAGCGAGCTCTTGCCGGAACCGGACACCCCGGTGAAGACCGTGAGGCGCCGTTTCGGGATCTCGACGCTGATGTCCTTGAGGTTGTTCTCCCGGGCACCGACGACGCGGATTAGGTCATGGCTGTCAGCGGCATGCGTTCTGCTGGGCATGTCCACACGCTAACCGCGCGCCGATCGGCGCCGCTTCTCGATTCCTGATCTGTTCCCGAACCTCTACTTGCCGAAGCCCGCCTTGCGCAGCGCGTCGGCCATCGAACCCGACGGCGCCGACTCGCGGCGGCCACCTCCGTTGCCGCGCTGCGGATTACGTCCACGATCCTGGCTGCTGCCGCGGCTCTGGCCGCCCCCGTTACCGGCGCGGTTGCCGCCGTCGCGTCCGCGCGGCTGACCGCCACCGTCGCGTCGGGGTCCGCTGGCCTGCTCGGGCCGCTTGCCGTCGCGGGCGCGCTGCGGGTCGTCGTTCAACCGCAGGCTCAGCCCGATGCGCTGCCGCTCGACATCGACTTCGAGCACCTTGACCTTGACTACCTGGCCGGACTTGACCACCTCGTGCGGGTCGGAGACGAAGCGGTCGGCCATCGCCGACACGTGCACCAAACCGTCCTGGTGCACACCGACGTCCACGAACGCGCCGAAGGCGGCCACGTTCGTCACCACGCCCTCCAGCACCATGCCGACCTTGAGGTCGGACACCTTCTCGACGCCAGCCGCGAAGGTCGCGGTGGAGAAGGCGGGGCGCGGGTCGCGGCCCGGCTTCTCCAGCTCGCCCAGGATGTCGGTCACGGTGGGGATACCGAACCGGTCGTCGGCGAAGTCGCCGGGCTTGAGCGCACGGAGCTTGCGCTCGTCACCGATCAGTTCGGCGAGGGTCACGCCGGCGCGGTCCAGGATGCGACGCACCACCGGGTAGGCCTCGGGGTGCACACCCGAGGCGTCCAGCGGGTCGTCGCCTTCGCGGATGCGCAGGAAGCCGGCGCACTGCTCAAAGGCCTTGGGGCCCAGGCGCGGAACGTCGAGCAGGCCGCTACGGCTGCGGAATGGTCCGGTCTTGTCGCGGTACGACACGATCGATTCGGCGAGCGATTCGGTCACGCCGGAGACCTTGGCCAGCAGCGGCACCGAGGCCGTGTTCAGGTCGACGCCGACGGCGTTCACCGCGTCCTCGACCACCGCGTCCAGGCTGCGGGCCAGGGTTCCGGGCGTCACGTCGTGCTGGTACTGCCCGACACCGATGGACTTCGGCTCGATCTTGACCAGTTCGGCGAGCGGGTCCTGCAGGCGACGCGCGATCGAGACCGCGCCGCGCAGCGTGACGTCCAGCTCGGGCAGCTCGTGGGCGGCGTAGGCCGACGCCGAGTACACCGAGGCACCGGCCTCGCTGACCATCGCCTTCGTCGGCAGTCGCTTGGGGCCGGACGCTCCCGCCGCCTTGAGGTCAGCGATGAGTTCGGTTGCCAGCGCATCGGTTTCGCGGGATGCGGTGCCGTTACCGATGGCGATCAGCTCGACGTTGTGCCGCGCAACGAGCGCGGCCAGTGTCGCCTTGGCGTCGTTCCACTTGTTCTGCGGCTGATGCGGATAGATGGCGCAGGTGTCGACGACCTTGCCGGTGCCGTCCACCACGGCGACCTTCACACCGGTGCGGAACCCGGGGTCGAGGCCCAGCGTGGTGCGGGTGCCGGCGGGCGCCGCCAGCAGCAGGTCCTTGAGGTTCTTGGCGAACACCGCGACGGCGTCTTCCTCGGCTCGCTGCCGCAGCCGGATCCGGGCGTCCACGGCGGCCGAGAACATCAGCTTGGTGCGCCAGGCCCATCCGACCGTCGCGGTCAGCCACGGCGTGGCGGCGCCGCCGGCGCCCATGTCCACACCCAGCGACTGCGCGATCATGGCCTGGTACAGCGTCTCGTCGCCGCCGTCGAAGTTCAGCGACAGCGCCTCTTCCTTCTCACCGCGCAGCACCGCGAGGACGCGGTGCGACGGCATGTCCTCCAGCGGCTCGGAGTACTCGAAGTAATCGCGGAATTTCTGCGCGGCAGGGCTTTTCGCTGCCTCCTCCGACCACGGCTTGGTGGTCAGGGTGCCGCCGGACCAGAACTTCTCGCGCACCGCACCGACCAGTTCGGCGTCCTCGGACACGCGCTCCACCAGGATGTGGCGCGCCCCGTCGAGCGCGGCGGCGACGTCGGCCACCTCCTCACCCAGGAACTCGGCAGCGACTTCATCGGGGTTGAGCGTCGGGTCGGCCAGGAGCCGGTCCGCCAGCGGCTCCAGGCCGGCCTCGCGGGCGATCTGGGCCTTGGTGCGGCGCTTGGGCTTGTACGGCAGGTAGATGTCCTCGACCCTGGACTTCGTGTCGGCGGCCAGCAGCGCGGCCTTCAGGTCGTCGGTCAGCTTGCCCTGTTCTTCGATCGAGGCGAGCACGACGTCGCGTCGCTGATCCAGTTCGCGCAGGTACCGGAGCCGCTCCTCGAGGGTGCGGAGCTGACCGTCGTCCAGGCTGCCGGTGACTTCCTTGCGGTACCGCGCGATGAACGGGACGGTCGCGCCTTCGTCCAGCAGCCGTACCGCGGCGTCGACCTGACCTTCGGCGACGGCCAACTCTTCGGCCAGGCGGGCGTTCACGGACTTGACGACAGACTTGACGCTCAAATTCACGGGCTGGACCCTACCCAATGCTGCCGACAGTCGTCGGCAGCGGCGAGTAAGTTTGCGCTATGCCTCAGCCGATCGCGATGCCGCACGCCCCCGGGCACACCCGATAGCGCGACATGAATCCCGACGTGCGCACCCTGTGGATGGTCGTCTCCATGACCGCCCTGATCTTCGGGTTGCTGCATGTCTGGGTGGGGGCCGGTAAGCGGCGGCACCCCGCGGTCCAGCTCTGGGGTGCGGGCAACTTCTTGGGCGCCCTTGGCGCCGGCCTGCTGAGTGCCCGTGGGCTGGTGCCCGAGGTGTTGTCGGTGACAGTGGCCAACGTCCTGATCATCGCCTGCTGGTCCTTGATCTGGGGTGGCCTGTGCGCCTTCAACGGCCTGCCGGTCCGCGGCCGGGTGATGGCTGCGGGACCGCTGGCGGTCCTGGCCGCATTCCAGTTGATACCGCCGTTCACCGTCAGTATCCCGGCCCGGGTGTCCCTCACCGCTCTCGTGCTGGCGGGGTATTTCACGCTGAGCGTCGTCGACGGCATCAAAGCCCAGCGGGTGGAGCGTCTGGCGTCGCGGCGCATCCTGATCGGCCTGTATGTCGTTGCGGCCGCGGCGACCGTCGCGCGCTCGGTCAGCCTCCATCTCGACGCCGGCGCGGTCCAGTTCGCCACGACCAACCCGGCCGTGTCGGTGCCGATGCTCTTCTTCGCTTTCGCCGTCATGGCCATCAACCTGTGCCTGTCGCTGATGGGGTGGGAACGGCTCGAGGATCAGTTGGCCGACGCGGCCATGCTCGACTCCCTCACCAGCACGCTGAACCGCGCCGGTTTCCTGATCCAGGCTCAGCGCCTGGCCGAGGAATGCGTCGCACGGCAGCTGCGGTGTTCGGTCATCGTGATGGATCTGGATGAATTCAAGGCCGTCAACGACGTCTTCGGGCACGAGGCCGGTGACCGGCTGCTGACCGAGTTCGCATGCGTGGCACGGTCGAACCTGCGCAGCGGCGATCTGTTGGCCCGGATCGGCGGCGAGGAATTCTGCGCGATGCTGCCGGGCGTCGACGAGAGTCAGGCGGCGGTCATCGCCGACCGGCTCCGGGTGGCGTTCGCGGCCGCGACCTTCAGCCACAACGACGCTGTCCTCGCGGGGACGGTGAGCATCGGGGTCTCTCAGCTCGGGCACAAGGCGGGGTTGCGCTCGGCCATCCGCCGCGCGGACGTGGCGATGTACGAGGCGAAGAACCGCGGACGCGACCGCGTGATCCGCGCGTCAGCGGCGCGGAGCCGCGACTGAGCCTGCTGCTCAGTACGTGCCGCAGTTCGGCGCTGTGGGTTCGCCGTTGAACCGTGCCGCGATCCACTGCATCGCCGGCTCGCCATCGACCAGCATCGGCAAGGCGTGGTTGATCACCAGCTTGTTGAGGAACGGCGGCTCCTCATTGGTGCGGAACTCGACGTCGGCGCCCTTGTCGCACCAGTCCCGGCCCAGCTGGTTGGCGGCGGTCCATGGCACGAGTGGGTCGTACCGGTTGCTGTTGATGAGTACCGGGGCGTTGGGCTTGTACTTGCCGAGCTTCTGCATCTCGAACAGCGTCTTGAACGGCTCTTCTTCGACCAGCACGTTGATGTCCTCGGTGAAGTACGGCTGCAGGTGCCGGAACATGAAGTCGACGATGGTCTGTGCGACGCACTGTCGCGAGACGCTCTCGAGCATGTCCTTGCCGCGCTGGGTGAGCTTGGAGCGGATCAGGTCGGCGAACTCGGGGTAGGCGTAGATCTCGCCGTTGAGCGCGTAGCCGACCACGCCGACCAGCGCGCTGCCGTCGGTGTACGGGAAGAGCTCCTTGAGATCAGCCACCGGAGCCCCGGCGTAGGTACCGACGACGTGCAGTTCTGGCGCATAGGACGACGCCAGCTCGGCCGCCGATGCCGCGGCACCACCGCCTTGCGAGTAGCCCCAGAAGGCAACGGGCCCATCGGGATCGAGCGAGGTGCCCGGGAGCTTCTTGGCGGCGCGCGCCGCGTCGAGCACCGCGGCGGCCTCGGCGACGCGATTGACGTACGTGTGCATCCCGGGAGTGCCCAGGCCCTCGTAGTCGGTCATCACGATCGCGAAACCGCGGGCCACCATCGTGGCGATGAACGCTTCTTCGTAGTTGACCATGATGTCCCAGCCACCCGAATAGTGGATGCCCTGGTTGAACTGCCGCGACGGCGCGCACTGGTTGCCCTGGCCCTGGGTGCCCACGGCATAGCTGATCAGTGGTCGCGGCCCCTTGCCCGGCCAGTCGTTGTACGGCTCGAAGTAGGTGCCGGTGACCGCGACCGGATTTCCGCGGGCATCGGTGCTGCGGTACATGATTCGCGTCCCGGTGGCCATGATGGCGCCGAGCTGGCCGGACGGTTCGAGCACCAGGCGCGACGGTTCGGTGCGGATCAGGTCGCCGGGCCGGCCGGGGGGCAGCGGATCCGGGGGCAGGTAGAACTCGGCGTACTGCGGCTCGTCGCCGTCCGCATGGGCTGCGGGCATTCCCGCAAGCAATGAACCAATGAGCAGACATGCGGCCAGAACGCCCCCGAAGCGATGCATAACGGGACAATAACAATGAGACTCTCGTACACGAAATCGTCAGTGCTCGATATCAAGAATTGAATTCTTGACGGACGTCGAGTGACGGGTCGCACAGAGATTACCTGGAAGCGACCCGCGGAGCCCCGAGTTCCGTGTGTCCGCCACGGCATATCGTCACCGATCCCGCGTGACATCACACCTCCGAGAACGCCGCTATCGGAGTTTCTGCTCGTGCGCGCTGATTTACTGGCCATCGTTACTTCGACCCCGGAGATGAGCAGCAATGGACGACGAGACGACGGCCGCCCCCGACACAACGGACAGCCCGCCGGTGATCACCGCGCAAGGGCTTGCTGTTGTCGGCGAACACGGCGCGCTCTTCTCTGATGTCGACCTGGAGCTGCGGCCGGGCTTCCACGCCATCCAGATGCCGGGCGGTCCGGCTCAGCACACGTTGTTGCTGTCGCTCGCCGGCCGGCTCAAGCCGGCCAAGGGCACCGTCACCGTCAATGGTGCGACGGGGCCCCGCGGCATCCGGAAGCACTGCGCCATCGCCGCGTTCGCCGACATCGACGACCTGGAAGAGATGGTCACGGTGCAGACGGTGATCACCGAGCAGCGCCGCTGGGTGTCGCCGTTCCCGGCCTGGGTCCCGGTCCAGTCGGACGTCCCGGAGATGGCAGCGGTCTTCGGCGACGAGCTTCCCCTGCTGTCACCGAAAACATTCATCATCGGACTGTCCGATCTCGAACTCTTCCTGCTGCGTATCACCCTGGCACTGATGTCCGACCGGCCTGTGCTGGTCGTCGGAGACCTCGAGCAGGTGCGCGACAACGAGCGCCGCGCACTCGCCGTGCAGCGGCTCGGCGCCCTCGCCGAACACCGCACCGTCGTCGTCGGGGTGACCAACCCGCTGGGTGACGACGCCCCCGACCACGTTCTGCACGACCGCCGCATGCACACCGGAAAGGCCTGACCATGCTTGCTGGACTCGCATTCGGCTCGGAGATCAAGAGATTCGGCCGCAGCCGCATGACGCGCGCGGCGATCGTGGTGCTGATGCTGCTGCCGCTGGTCTACGGCGCGCTGTACCTCTGGGCGTTCTGGGATCCGTTCGGCCAGGTCAACAAGATGCCGGTGGCCCTGGTGAATGCCGACCGCGGCGCCGTCGTCGAAGGCGTCCATGTCAACGCGGGCGACGAGATCGCCAGAAGCCTGACCGCGGACCACAGCCTCGACTGGCATGTGGTGAGCGACAAGGAGGCGCGCGACGGCGTCGAGCACGGCAAGTTCTACTTCATGCTGGAGCTGCCGGAGAACTTCAGCGAGGCCATCGCCTCACCGGTCACGGGCAATCCCGAAAAGGCGCAGCTGATCGCGGTATACAACGACGCCAACAACTACATCTCCTCCACCATCGGCCGCACGGCCACCAGCCAGGTGCTCAACGCGGTGTCCACTCGCATCTCCGGCCAGGCGGTCAATCAGATTCTGTCCGTGGTGGTTTCGTCCGGCGCCGGCATCAAGCAGGCCGCCGACGGGGCGCAGAAGCTGGCCGACGGCGCGGCTCAGGTCGATACCGGCGCGGGCAAGCTGGCCGGCGGCCTGGACGACGCGCGCAACGGCGCGGCCAAACTCGCGGCCGGCAACAAGCAACTGTCCAGCGGCATCACTCAAGCCACCGATCCGTTGCTGAAGGTGACCAAGGCCCTGTCGCAGGTGGGCGGTAGCACCGAGCAGTTGCAGCAGAGCGCGACGGCGCTGGAGCAGGCGGCCGACCAGGCCGGCGCACTGGCCACCGCGCAGGACACGGCAGCGGCTGCGATCGGCTCGGTGATCCAACAACTTTCGGTGAACCAGGACCCGGTGTCGGTCGGTGCGGTGAATACCCTGCGCGGTGTCCAGGATCAGCTGAACGGCCATCAGTTCACGCCACAGATCCGCCAGCAGATCACCGATGGTCGCAATGCCGCGATCTCGATGACCGAGACCCTGCGCTCCCCCGGCAGCCCGCTCCGGACCGCTCTCGATCAGGTGGGGAGCAGCGGCCAGCAATTGACCGACAAGCTGAACCAGCTGCGCAGCGGCGCCCAGCAGTTGGCCGCCGGCAGCGCGCAATTGTCAAGCGGCATCGTGCAACTCGATGACGGAGCCCACCAGTTGAAGTCCGGCACCGTCCAACTCAAGGACGGCTCCCACGAGCTGGCCACCAAGCTCGGTGACGGCGCCAAGCAGGTGCCGACGTGGACCGAGCAGCAGAAGCAGGCCATCGCCGACACCATCGGCGGTCCGGTGAACCTGGATTCCTCGCATGAGAACGGCGCCCCGAACTTCGCGACCGGCATGGCCCCGTTCTTCCTGACGCTGGCCCTGTTCTTCGGCGCGCTGGTGCTGTGGATGGTGTTGCGGCCCTTGCAGAACCGCCCGATCGCCGCCGAGGTGCTGGCCATCCGGGTGGTACTGGCGAGCTACCTGCCCGCGGCGGTGCTCGCGCTGGGACAGTCGATCATCCTGTACTGCGTGGTGCGATTCGCGCTCGGTATGCAGGTGGCGCATCCGGTGGCGATGCTGGCATTCATGATGCTGATCTCGCTGGCGTTCGTCGCCGCGACGCAGGCCATCAACGCGCTGGTCGGGCCGGCGGTCGGACGTGTGCTGATCATGGCTCTGCTGATGTTGCAGATGGTCAGCGCCGGCGGCATGTACCCGGTCGAGACGACGTCCAGACCGTTCCAGGTCATGCACAGGTTCGATCCGATGACGTTCGGCGTCAATGGACTTCGCCAGCTGATCCTCGGCGGTATCGACGGCCGGTTGTGGCAGGCCATCATCGTGTTGGTGTGCATCTGGCTCGGCGCACTGGGCATTTCGAGCCTGTGCGCCCGCCGGAACCGGACCTGGAACCTGATCAGGCTGTTGCCGGCCATCAAGATGTAGTGACTGGCTAGCCCAGGCTGACGGTGCCGTCGGCGTTGATGCGCCAGTTCGGGTTGTGCGCGATCTCCCAGATCACGCCATTCGGATCCTGGATGTGCGCGTGGAACACGCCACCGAACTGCCCAGACTGCGGCGGCTTGAGCGTGGTGCCGCCCGCGGCGGTCATGGCGGCCGCCAGTTCGATCACCTCGTCCTGACTGTTGACGTTGTGCGCCAACGTGATTCCGCTGACCTGCGAGTGGTCGGCCGCCTGCGCAAGGTCCTCGTTGAACTTCTCCGCCAGGAAGAACCCGAGCAGTTGGCCGGGGGCCGCCTGATAGAAGATGATCTCCCCCGGCACATCGAGTGTCGGGGTCCAGCCGAGCGCACCGTAGAACTGCCGGGTGGCATCGAGGTCGACTGTGGCCAGGGTGAAGAAGTGCACTTGCTGCTTCATGAGCCCAGGCTACGTAGCGCCTCCGACATCCTCGTCAGAGCAAACAGCTGCCCGCGACCAAAAGTGCGACGACCTTGATCACCTCCAGCACCACATAGGCGTGATGCACGCGGGAGCGCGGGCCTTCGTGTCCGGCCAGCACCTCGTCCGAGCGGCGGTTCAGTCGCGGTCGCACCGCGACCAACTGCACAGCCAGCGCCCCCACGGCCACGACGAACGCGACCATGACAGTCACCGACGGCCGGTTCACCAAGGCCGCCAGCACAATTGCCACGGCGAACATCAACTCGATGGTGTTCAGCGCCCGGAACACCAGGCGCCCGATGCCGAGGCCGATCTGCAGGGTGACGTTCGGCGCGCGGAATTTGAGCGGTGCCTCCAGGAAGGAGATGGCGAGCACCATCCCCAACCAGACGAAGGTGATGGCGATCTGGATCGCGCTCGGCGTACTCATCAGCGGTCTGGCCAGGCGGCCAGCGGGCCGAAGGCCTCGAACCAGCTGCGGTCACTCGGCATGAGCAGGCGACCACGTGGACGTTGACAGCATGGCAGAACCTTTCACATCGTCGTGAACGCGTCGGCGCGACCTGGATCGACCATTCCTCGAGGCCGTCCGCCACCTGTCAGGCACACTATTTAAATCAGCATCGCCAATGCAAGTTTCACGGCCCGCCCGCTCCGGTCGCCGATCGATTGCGCAAATCCGCCGACGACGATGTTTGACCGAGCCGCAAGCCGGCAATGAACCAGTTATGTTCACTAACAAGATCATTCCCCTGTTGGCGGCCGGAGCGTTCGCATCGGCCGGCGTGGCCGCCTCGTTCGTGTCAGCCGATATCGTGCCGAGCACGGTCGGCGCTCATCCGGTGCTGACCAGCTACCCGCTGCAGCCCGTCGATGATCCCGGCCCCGGCCCGGGCGGTGGCGGCTGTGTCAATGGCCAGTGTGGTTCCGGTGGCGTGAACGGCGGTCCCGGAGGCGGTCCGGGAGGTGCCGGCTGCGTGCCCACCCAATGGGGCACGGCCTGCGGTTCCGGTGGCGTGAACGCCGGCCCGGGCGGCATCCCCGGCGGTAGCGGCTGCATTCCCGGTGTGGGCTGCGGCAGTGGGCACGGATAGCCGTCGGTTACTCCCGCTCAGGCGAGCACACGCTTGATGCACTGGCGCACTCGGACGAAAGTCCTTGTCGCATCAGCGCATCGAGCGGTGACTCGTCGTAACCACGCCGGAACGCTGTCAGGTCTGCGCAACCTGTTCGCGGATATCCCGCAGTGTCCGCTCGAGGATGCGTGAGACGTGCATCTGCGACACGCCGACGGTGTCCGCGATCTGGCGCTGCGTCTTGGCCGCGAAGAACCGTAGGTAGAGGATCCGTTGTTCGCGCACCGGCAGGGCTTGCAGCACCGGTTTGACCGATTCGCGATCGGTGATCCGCTCGAACGCGTCATCGACATCACCGAGCAGGTCGGCGAGCGACTGCGGGTTGTCCTCGCTGTCGACGATCGACATGTCAAGCGACTGCGGCTGGTAAGCGTTGGCGGCCAGCAGACCTTCGATGATCTGTTCCGGCGCAACGGACAGCGCCTCGGCCAGTTCGCTGGTGGTCGGCGTACGGCCCAGCCGCTGCGTCAATTCCGTTGTCACGCCCTTGATTTGCTGACGAATGTCCCGAATGCTCCTCGGCACGTGGACTTTCCAGCCGTAATCGCGAAAATGGCGCCGCAACTCCCCCATGATCGTCGGTACGGCGAACGCCACGAACCCCGCTCCGTTGTCCGGATCGAAACGGTTGATCGCCTGGATCAGGCCGAGCCGTGCAACCTGAATCAGATCGTCGAGGTTTTCTCCTCTGCCATCGAAATGGCGCGCCAGCCGGTCCGCCAACGGGCAGCACCGCAACACGATCTGTTCGCGCTGCCGCGCGTATTCGTGGGATTCAGCCGGCAACGTGCGCAGCTCCGCCACCAATTCCGGCACGTCCGCATACTCGTCGGAGTAACGGGATCCTTCAGGTAAACGCTTCTCCAGCAACGAAGTTGACATGACATGCCTTCCCCAGGCCCACAACACGCGTCGGGAGAATCAGCCCCCGCGCATCGGCTCGGCGCCGTCGCATTGCGTGTTGTTTCCACCAGTCAGGTGGACCGGCAATCTGCCGTCGCCGATCGCCACACACGGCATTCCATTGCGGCCGCGCCCTGATCTGGACCGCGGCCACATACCGGACGGTGGCTCTCAGCTGCCGTCGCTTCGGTCTAAGCAACTGCGCCATCTTGACGCTGCAATCGACCATACCGCCGAACTCTTCGGGACACCACCGCGACGCCGCGCCGGCCAGCCATAAGGGCTGGTCAGAGGCAAAAAACTTTTCTGCCAGAACAGGTTTGGCCGGCAACGGCCCCGGGTATGCACGGCGTGTCAACTGACAAAAGTTGAAACCCTTTGACAGGAACGGCTCTTTTCGATGGCGGTATGTATCACCTGCGGAACAGATTGCGATCACTCGTTCACTGTCAATTGGAACGGGCGCAGCGCAAGTTTCGACTGCATTGAATGTATGGCCACCATGGTGGCTCCGACATGTCACCACTGCGGCTGCCGAATCTTGGGCCACGCGTTGCGGATCGACGGTCGCCAGTTCTGCTGCGACCACTGCGCCGACGCCGGAGACCACGGTGCCACGCCGACGGCAAACGCCGAACGCTGGCAGTTCGGCGACCGGCCGATCTGATCCGTCCGGCGAGTAATCAATCACGGGGGTTTAGACCCTCCGCGCGCTGGGTAACTACGCCGTATTCGTCGACCGCAACGGTGCGATCCGACCGGTGAGCCGAGGATCGGTGGATGCCCTCATGAAGACCATCACGTGTTGCATCGCCACGGCGGTGCCCCTGACCGCCCTGATATTGGCCGCGCCGGCCGGAAGCGTTCCCGCACCGGCCCAGCCCTGCCCCGATATTCAAGTGGTGTTCGCGCGCGGCACCATGGAACCGCCGGGCGTCGGGAAGGTCGGCCAGGCCTTCGTCGACGCGCTCACCGCACGGGCTGCGGGCCGAACGGTCGATGTGGCTCCGGTGGACTACCCGGCGTCACTCGACTTCGCCACTGCCGCCGACGGTGTCGTCGACGCCACCAACAGGGTCCAGAGCACCGCATCCGTGTGTCCGACCACCAAGATCGTGCTGGGCGGGTATTCCCAGGGCGCGGCGGTGGCGGCATACATCACCGAGGACGCCGTCCCCGCCGGCGTCACCCTGCCGATGGGCATCACCGGGCCGATGCCGGCATTCGTCGCGGACCACGTCGCGGCGGTCGTGCTGTTCGGCAAGCCGTCGTCCGGATTCCTGCAGATGGTCTACACCGGTGCGCCCCCGATCACCGTCGGCTCACGCTATGTGTCGAAGACTCTCGATCTGTGCATCGCCGATGACCCGGTGTGCTCGACGGCCGGCGGCGACAACGCCGCTCATATGGCGTACTCCGACAACGGAATGGCCGACCAGGCAGCACAATTCGTCATGGGCAAGCTCGGCCGCGCCCCGGCGCAAACCCGTGTCGAACAGGCCGCGCCCCGCTGATCAGCGGCGGGTCAGCAGCGGAAATTCCTCGGCCTCGACGCGCTGGGTGTGGTCTTCGGTGGCCTGCCGCAAGTCGGTCAGCGCGGTCTCGAATTCCGCTGACGCCGGGTCCAGCCCGGCCATGTGATCCAGCAGTTCCTTGGTGTCGTCGGTCTCGTCGCGTAGCGACTCGACCACCCGGCCGCGGCGCACCTTCGGGTGCACCAGCAGCTCCTCGCTCACTTCCTGTGCGGTCAGCGCCGCGCGCAGTTCCGCGAAGTGCTCCCGGCGCGCGGCGACGTCGGCCGCGTGCAGCGTCTTGCTGAAGAGCTCGCGCGTCGTGAGGTGCTGGGCCTTGACGTAGTCGATGACGTCATCGTGGGCGGTCGTCGACGCAGGTCTCATGAGGGTCCCCCTTCGAGGTTGTCCGGCCGGTGTTCCCGCTTCTGCTACCCAATCCGCGGCGGTGTAAACCCGCCAATCGCGCACGAATCAATCCGGGGTGACGTCGGCGCTGCCCTCCTCGGGTGGCCAGTGGTGCCCCTGTGACGCTGCGCCCGGGTCGGCGAAGTCGCCGCGCGACAGTGGCACCCACTGCTCGCTGGCCGCGGCCTGCTCGGCGGGGAAATGTTCCAGATCGCCGAACGGCTGCGCGTCCCACATCGCGAACGTCAGTGGCGTCTGCAGCCAGCTGTAGAGCAGCAGATACGTCGCCTCGAGCGAATCGAGATGCGTGCGTTCCCAGCCATGACTGCCGTCGAGCCCGAATCCCACGAGGGCTGCCCGAGTGGCGGCGCCGGCTTCGATGGCCGCCGCGACATCCGACCGGTAGTAGCGAAAGATGTCGCGGGCGTAGGTGATTCCCTTCTCCTGGGCCAGCTTGCACAACTTGCGGGTCAGGTAATAGTCGAACGGCCCGTGCATGTCGGCCATCGGGATGGTGACGCCGTGTTCGACGGACTGCTGGCCGGGCGCGCATACCGCGTTGTCCACCGACACCAGTTCGGCGACGTCGGGCGGCAGGCCGTGACTGGCGCCGTGACCGACCTCCTCGGTGATCGTCACCATGAGTGTCGTCCGGTGCGGCAGCACGATGTTGTGCTCGGCGATGACCTTGGCCAGCGTCAGCGCGATGGCCACGCCGGCCTTACCGTCGAGGTGCCGGGAGACGACGAAGCCGTCTTCCGTCAGCTCCGGGCTGGCGACCAGCGCGACGAAATCACCCACGTTCAGGCCCAGGCGCTCGAGGTCCGCGCGCGTCGACACGCTGCGGTCGACGCGGACCTCGACGTCGTCCCAACTGGTCGGCTGCGTATCGATCTCGTCGCCGAATGCATGCCCACTCGCCTTGAGCGGCATCACGGTTCCGGTGAAGAACCGGTCGTTGTCGTCGGGCAGGATGCGGACCCGCGCGCCGGTCGCGAAGCGCGCCGAGAAGGTGCCGACGGGCACAAGTGCCAGCCGGCCGTTGTCCTTGAGCTCGCGCACCATGCAGCCGATGGTGTCGGCATGCACCACGATGGCGCGGTCGGTGGTCTGCGACCGGCCCGGCAGTTCGGCGATGAGTGCACCGCGCCGGGTCAGCGTGAACGGCACGCCGAGTTTGGTCAGGGTTTGGCCGATCAGTTGCATCACGGCATCGGTGCGACCCGAGGGGCTCGGCGTCTGCAACAGCGCCAGCAGGGTGTCGACCATCCAGCCCCGGTCGTCCGGCGACATCCGTACGTTCTCGGCATCGTCGGGCTCAGCCATCATTTCTCCAATGTCAGTGCTGCTCGATCGGGTCGGGATGCCAGGCCCATGGCGTGGCTGCGGTGCGCGGGAACAGCAGATCGATGAACGCCTGCGCCGTCGGCCGCGGCTCGTGATTGGCCAGGCCCGGCCGTTCGTTGGCTTCGATGAACACGTACTCCTCGCCGCTCACCGACGGCACGATCAGATCGATCCCGGTCACCGGAATCTCGATCGCCTCCGCCGCATCGACCGCAACTTTCGCCAGCACCGGGTTGAGTTCGTCGGTGACGTCATGGATGGTCCCACCGGTGTGCAGGTTCGCCGTGTGACGCACGATCAGGCGTTGGTTGGCGGGCAGGACGTCGTCGAGCTGCCAGCCCGCCTTGCGCACGGTGTCTTCGGTGACACTGTCCAACGGGATCACCGATTCCCCGTGCGTGGCCACCGACCGGCGCCGGCTCTGCGCCTCGATCAGCTGGCGGATGGTGTGGGTGCCGGTGCCGATCACCTCGGGTGGCCGGCGGATGGCCGCCGCGATCACCTTGCCGTCGATGACGACGATGCGCAAATCTTCACCCTCGCAACGCTCTTCGATGAGGACGTCGGGGCAGTGCTGCATGGCGAGGCCGATGGCGCGGTTCAGATCATCGGGATTGGTGACTCCGACGGTGATGCCGGCGCCCTGTTCTCCCCGAGCCGGTTTGACGACGGCTGTCCCCACTTTCTCCAGGAACCGGCAGTCTTCGTCGGTGAAGGTCGCGGTGCAGCCCTCCGGCACCCGAATCCCTGCGGCCGCGACGACGGCGCGGGCGACGCGCTTGTCGTCACACCGGCTCATCGCCACCGCGCTGGTCAGTTCGGACAGCGATTCGCGGGTGACGATGCTGGTGCCGCCATGGGTGAGCCGCAGGTAGCCGCCCTGCGCGTCGAGCACGTCGACCGCTATGCCCCGCAGGATCGCCTCGTCGGCGATGATCCGCGCGTACGGGTTCAGTTGTCCCAGTTGTTCTTCCGGCCTGACCGGGGCGAACAGCGGTTCGTTGATGGCGTTCTTGCGTTTGATCCCCAGTGCCGCGGGCACGCGCGTGAAGCCGATGCGCTCGTACAGCGCGATCGCGCCGTCGTTGTCGTGCAGTACCGACAGGTCCATCTGGGACCGTCCCCGGCGGACGAATTCATCGATCAGCGAGCGCACCAGCAGGCCGCCGGTGCCGGGCCGGGTGACAGTCGGCTCGACCGCGAGGCACCACAGGCTGGAGCCGTTCTCCCGGTCCCCGAACAGCTGGCGGTGATCGATACCGGTGACCGTGCCGACCACCTGCCCGGTCTCGTCGTCCACGGCGACCAGGTAGACCACGTGCGGCGCCGTCTGACTGTTGGTCCACATGAGGTCGCTGTCGGCCGGCACCATGTGGCACCGCACGTAAATGTGGTTGATCGCGACGCAGTCCTCGATCGAATTCACTTGGCGGACCGACAATCCCGGGACATCGGGCGGCCGGTACTGCATTGGCTTCGTCAGGTCGAGCCGATAGGTGAAGCTCGGGTCGATGAAGAATTCGTGGGAGTGCAGCGCGACAAAGACGTGCGGGGCATCGAGATACATCCCGATGTCACGGCGGCCGCTGCCCTCCTCCCGCAGCGCCGTCCCGAACTCGTCGGGGTTATGGAACGTCTGGCCGAAAACCAGCCGGCCCCAACCCATGTCCTGTATGACACCCTCTGCCATGTCACTGTTCTGCGTTGTCGTCATCGGGCTACTCCGTCGACGTGGGTGGCGAGCCAGAGTTCCAGCAATCCGATCTGCCACAACGGATTCCCCCGCAGTGGCGTGAGATTGCCGTTGGGGTCCTCGAGCACCCCGGCGACCGCGTCGGGGGCGAACAGACCACGGTCGAGTGCGGCCTGGCTGTGCAGCGCGTCGCGGACCAGGTCGAGGTAGGGGCCGGCGAGATGCTTGAGCGCGGGCACGGGGAAGTAGCCCTTGGGCCGATCGATGACGTCGGCCGGAATGACCTTGCGCGCAGCGTCTTTCAGGACACCTTTACCGTCCTGCGCGGTCTTGAGTTCCGGCGGACACGTCGCCGCGAGCTCGACGAGTTCGTGGTCGAGGAACGGCACGCGCCCCTCCAGACCCCAGGCCATCGTCATGTTGTCGACGCGTTTGACCGGGTCGTCGACGAGCATGACGGTGGTGTCGAGCCGCAGTGCCCGGTCGGTTGCGGTGGCGGCCCCGGGATGCGTGAAGTTCTGCAGCGCGAACGCGCCCGCGGAATCGTGCTCGAGCCGCCATTGCGGCTGCAGTAGGCGGTTGACCGCGTCGTGACTGCGGTCGAAGAACGCTGCGCGGTACTGCTGCAGGGCGTCGGCCGGATCGTTGTCGGCGGCCTTCGCCATCGGTGGGTACCAGTGATAGCCGGCGAAGATCTCGTCGGCGCCCTGGCCGGACTGCACGACCTTCACGTGCTGGCTGACCTCTTGCGACAACAGATAGAACGCCACACAGTCGTGGCTCATCATGGGCTCGCTCATGGCTTCGATGGCACCCGAGAGCGCGGGCAGCATGCGCGACGAGTCGATCCGGATCTGGTGGTGGTCGGTATCGAAATGGCGGGCGATGATGTCCGAGTACTTGAACTCGTCGCCTTCCTCACCACCGGCGGATTCGAATCCGATGGAGAAGGTGGCAAGGCCGTGCTGGCCGGCCTCGGCGAGCAGGCCGACGATCAAGCTGGAGTCCAGGCCACCGGACAGCAGACAGCCCACCGGCACGTCGGCCACCAGCCGACGTTCGACCGCGGTGCGCAATGCCGCCAGCACCGCGTCCCGCCAGTCGTTCTCGGTCCAGTCGGTCCGCTCGACCGACCGCTCGAAAACCGGTTCCCAGTAGGTCGTTTCCGTGCGCTTGCCGTCGCGTTCGATGCGCATGACGGTGCCCGGCGGCAGTTTCTGGACGCCGCGCAGGATGGTACGCGGCGCGGGCACAACCGAATGGAAGCTCAGATAGTGTTGCAGTGCAACAGGATCGAGGTCGGTGTCGACGCCGCCCCCAGCGACCAGGGCCGGTAACGACGACGCGAAGCGCAGTGCTCCCCCGGCGGCCTCACACCAATACAGGGGCTTGACCCCGAGGCGGTCGCGTGCGAGCAGCACCCGGCCCGACTCGATCTCCGCGACCGCGAAGGCGAACATCCCGTACAGGTGCTCGACGACGCGCTCGCCCCACTCCTGGTATCCCTTCAGCACCACCTCGGTGTCGCTGTGCGAGAAGAAGCGGTAGCCCTTGCTCGAAAGTTCTTGGCGCAGTTGAGGATAGTTGTAGATACACCCATTGAAGACGACGGTGAGGCCGAGTTCCGGATCGTGCATGGGTTGATGTCCGTGACTGGACAGATCGATGATGGCCAGACGCCGGTGGCCCAACGCCACCCCGTCCCGCACCCACAATCCGCTACTGTCCGGGCCCCGCGGTGCCATGCGGTCGGTCATGGCAGCAACCGCCGCCAGATCAGCACCACGGCCCCAGGCGATTTCGCCGGCAATGCCGCACATGGTGGAAGTCAGCTCCCTTGGTGGACGTCTCCGGCTCCACCGTACCCGATGTTCACCGTAGACGTTCTGATGATTCAAATTTGTTCTGCTGCAATATATTTGCTCGCTGAGCTGTCAGCGACCCGATTGACGGCCACGAAAGTACCCGCTCCACAGACCGCGCTCCGCCAGCATCATCTGGAGTTTCCTGTTGATTTCCAATCGATTTCGTCACGCGGGGTCCGGTTAGCCGGCTACCGCCTTGCGCGGTAGCCGACTAACCTCGTCAAAATGTCTGTGCCACTACCCCATTGGACAGTGGTATGACGCGCGGACCACGCACAAGGCGCCCGCTGCCGTCGGCGCCTCGACACCGATCGCCGCGACACGTCGAATCGACCGTATTGAGTTGTCGCTCGCGTCCGTCAAGGACTGCTCCCCTCCATGGCTTCGCTCGATCAGCTCAGGGCAGGCGCTGCCCTTGGCAGTTCACGTACCCGCTGCTGGACGGACGAAACCTCGAACCGCAAAATTCGCCCGAATCGCGGGCACCCGGTCGGGTTGGCCTACGTGACCATCTGGACGCTGGGCGGCCTGTCCCGCCCGCAGGTCAGCGCGAATCCAGGAAGGTGATGACCGCCAGCACCCGGCGGTGATCTTCACCGGTGTCAGGCAGGTTCAGCTTGCTGAGAATGCTGCGCACGTGCTTCTCGACGGTGCCTTCGGTCACCCAGAGCTGATGTGCGATACCGGCGTTCGACCGGCCCTCCGCCATCAGGGCCAGCACCTCGTGCTCGCGTTCGGTCAACACCGCCAGTGGGTCCTCCCGGCGCTGGGCCGCGAACAGTTCCTGTACGAGGGCCGGGTCGACCACCGCCGCGCCGCCAGTGATGCGGTGCAGCGTGTCGAGGAAATCGGTCACGTCGATGACGCGGCTCTTGAGCAGGTAGCCGATGCGCTGACCGCCGCTGAGCAGTTCCATCGCATGTTCGACGTCGACGTGCGCCGACAGCACCAGGATGGCGACGTTCGGCAACTCGCCGCGGATCACCTTGGCGGCGTCCAGGCCCTCGGTCGTGTGCGTCGGCGGCATCCGGATATCGGTAACCACCAGGTCGGGGGTCGTCTCCCGGACCAGGCTCAGCAGCTCGCCGCTGTCGCCGGCCCGCCCGACGACGGTGAAACCCGCGCCGGTCAGCAGGCTCGCCACACCTTCCCGAAGCAGCACGTCGTCGTCGGCGACGACGACACGCGTCCCTTCCCGGGCACCAACTGCGTCCACGTATGTCCTGTTCGTCTCGACTCCGGCGGCCGTGCCGTCAAACGCCGGACGGGCCGCTCATTGCGTTCATCTTGCCTGGCCACCGTCCGGTGTCGCTCGCCGTCCTGTGAATCAGCCCCCGACCCGCTGGCAAGGGCCCGGTATTGCAGCTAGCCCTACCCCCCAATTGGGGGCTGGCAGCGGCGACGCCGACGGCTTTCGGGAGCACTCTGAAGAACAGCCGGACACGGCCAACCGAAGACATCGGAACAACGAAAGCTGGTAGAGGACAATGCACATCACCCGCACCCGGATCATCCCGCTGGCCGCGACCGCGGCGGCGGCCCTGGCCATCATCGCCGCCCCGACCGCGGCAGCCGCCACCCTGCCCACCGGATCCTCCGTCACACAGAGCAACGGCAACGCCCAGATCGTGGCAACCCCGGGCCCGGCAGCCCAGGAAGCCGGCCAGCTGCAGCAGCCGTTCGGCGGCGACTACGGCTTCCTGCTGTTCCACAACCACTGACCCCATCCCGACCCCCCGCCCACCCCACTGACCGACCGACCGAAAGCGAGCCCCGATCATGAAGAACCCCCTCAAGCGCATCACCGTCTGGCTGTCCATCGCCGCGGTCGGCGGGGCACTCGTGGTGGCACCCGTCGCCGCCGCAGACACCAACCCGACCGTCCCTTACGGCACCGATACCTACAGCCAGTACCACAACGGCGAGCACCGCTCGGACGCGCCGGCGGGCCACGTCGACGAGTCGTTCTGACGCTTCGCCGCACTCGCCGCCGACACCGTCCTGACCACGGTTAGGGTCCTTGACTGAACCACGTGACCAGGCGGGAGGCGGCGGATGAATCCGAGACGATGGAATCCGGCTGTGTCCACCCCGCCGTGGTACGTCGGGCTGCTGGTTGCCACCGGACTGATCGCTGCCGAGGTGGGGGTGGTGCGGCTACTGCGGGACCCGCCGCCGCACAGCACCTATGCCATCGTCTTCATGTTCGGGGTGTTGATCATGAGCGCGGGCTGGGGCCTGGGCCTGTCGCTGCTCACCACTGTCGCCAGTGCCGTCGCCTATCTGCAGATGCATCTGGACGGCGGCCCGCTCCTGCCGCTCAAACCGATCGACATTCTCACCCTGTCGGTGTTCCTGCCCATCGCCGGAATCGCGAATGTCCTTGGCTGGCAACTGCGTAAGCGTGCCCGCGACGCGCACCAGGGCTGGCAGGAGGCCGACGCCGCGCGGGCCGAGCTCGTCGCGTCGCGCGCCCGCATCGTCACCGCCGCCGACAATGCCCGCCGCGGCATCGAACGCGACCTGCACGACGGCGCCCAGCAGCGCCTCGTCACCCTCGCCCTCCAGGTGCGCACACTCCAGATGGCGATTCCGGAGGACCCCGCCGAACTCCAGTCCCGCCTCGCCGGTATCGGCGACGGATTGCGCACCGCCAGCGACGAGCTGCGCGAGCTCGCGCACGGCGTTCATCCGGCGATCCTGTCCCGCGGTGGGCTGCGGCCGGCGCTGCGCGATCTGGGCAGGCGGGCCCCGCTGCCGGTCGACGTCCACGTCGACGTTCCGGTGCGCCTACCGCAGGCTGTCGAGATCGCCGCGTACTACACCGTCGCGGAAGCGCTCACCAACGCCGCCAAGCACGCCCAGGCCTCCGCGGTGACCGTGACCGTCGGTACCGACGCCACGTCGTTGCGCATCTCGGTCGCCGACGACGGTGTCGGCGGCGCGTCACTCGATGCCGGCAGTGGCTTGCTCGGCCTCGAGGACCGCGTGGCCGCTCTCGGCGGCACGCTCCGTGTATCGAGCACCGTCGGTGCCGGCACCACGCTGATTGCCGAGATGCCGCTGGCCGACGACACCCTCACCGCAGGCACAGATACCGGCTAGCAGGAATGACCTGACAGCGTCATTGCGCGACAATGTAATACATGACGAACCGCGAGTCGTTGCGATGCGTCATCGTCGACGACAACACCGAATACCTGACCGCTGCGACGGCGCTCCTGCAGCAGGGCGGCATCGATGTCGTCGGCACGGCGAAGTCGGTGGCCGATGGCATCCACGCCGTCGAACGCCTGCAACCGGACATCGCGCTGGTGGATGTGCACCTCGGCGAGGAAAGCGGTTTCGACCTCATTGAGCAGTTGGACGCCCACACCGGAACCGCCGGCGTCACCGCCATCCTCACCTCGACGTTCACCGAACTGCCCCTCACGGATCTGACCACCGCGGACTCGACTCCGCGATTTCTGCCGAAGCTCGATCTGTCGGGCGACGCGATCCGCGCGCTCATCGCCTGACGGGGCGCTACCCACTCGCCGCATGGCACGGGGTCGGACGCTGACTTATCATCAGCATCTGCGGCAACCTACCTAGGCGGCGACAAGGTGGAACAGAAGCGGCACTACGTGGCCATCGGTCGCGGAGAGGGTCTGGTCGCCCGATTCGGTGACGTACTGGCTTATATCGCCGACGGCGCCAGAGCCCGTCCCCTTCTGCACCTCCTGACCACTGTCGCACCGCCGGCGCTGCCCCAGGCGTTTGCCGCGCTCGCGCACGGGCCGGAATCCGACACGGTGGCGCCTTTCGGCGCGCTGGTACCGGCCGGTGACTGTCTGCACCTGATCGTGCGCGGCGACGTGGTCGCCGACGTCGAGGCGGGCGGCGGTCAGCACCGGCTCAGCGGCGGCGGCCGGCCACTGGTCGACGAGCCGGTCGCCCCCTGGTTCGACCGGATCACGATCTGCGGCTCCACAACGACATTCGTGCCGTGCGCGGACACCGATCTGGTCGCGGGCGTGGTGCCCGGCGGTGGCTTCGTCCTGCAGTCGCGACTGGCGCGGTCCGCCGCGCAGCAGGCCCCTCAGCCCGTACCCGCGACCACGCGCGCGCGTCCCGTCACCGGCACCTTGACCGCCGACGACGGGGCCGGGTACCCGTTGGACCGCACCTACATCATCGGGCGCAATCCGATGATCGACCCCGCCGTGGTCAGCGGGGCGGCATCGCCGATCAGCCTGCCCGACGACCCGCAGGTGTCGCGCGTCCACGCGTACGTGACCGTGAACGGCGGCATGGTCCTGGTCCGCGACGCGCAAACCGTCGGTGGCACCCACATCGCGTCGCCCGGAGACCAGACCTGGACACAGATCGGCGACCAGCCTGTCGAGTTGCTGCCGGGGTGCTACCTGCGGATCGGCCAGAAAATCTTCACCTACCAGGTGTCGTCCCAGGGTCAGTAGGCGAGTCTGTCGGCGTCGGACAGGATGTCCCAGTTCCCCGTTCGCAGCACCCCCAGCGCGACCGGACCGACACGTCGCTGCTCGCGGACCGCTTTCTGGGCGGCCGCGAGGTCGGCTGGATGATGGCCGAGCACGGTCGCCCCGACGGCCCGGCCCTTCGACACCACCAGCCTGCGGTAGGAGGGCACGGTCGGCCGGTCGATGACCACCACGTCGTCGCCTGCGCCGGGGTCGACCGGACCGATCGAAAACAGTTCCAGTTCAACGCCTTTGAGGATGGTCGGTGGCGTCTCGGCCGGCACGGTCCGGTCGCCGCCCAGCGCGTTGACCGCCGCCGCCTCGGCCTGTTCCGTCGCCACCGGCCACAGGCCGAGTACCCGGCCGCCGTGCTCGGCCACGTCACCGGCGGCGTAGACGCCGGGCACCCGCGTCTGCATGCGGTCGTCGACCAGCACCCCTTTACCGACGGGAAGGCCCGCGTCCCTGGCCAATTCGATGTTCGGCCGGATACCGGTGGCGGCCAGGAACAGCTCGCACGACAGGATCCGGCCGTCCTTGAACCGCACGCCGGTGACGGCGGGGTCGCCGCGCACTTCCGCGGTTTCCGCCTTGTGCGCGATGGTGATTCCCGCGCGAGCGAAATGGTCGGCCACGAGCTGCGAGCAGCGCGCGTCGATCTGTTTGCTCAGCAGCCGGGTGCCGCGTTCCAGCACTGTCACGTGCAGCCCGAGCTGATGCAGGCAGTACGCCGCCTCGAGCCCTAGCAGACCACCACCGGCCACCACCGCGTGCCGGGCCCGCCGTTCCTGCACGTACGCGCGGATCCGCATGGCGTCGGCAGCCGAGCGCAGCACGACGCTTCCGGGCCGGTTCAGCCCGGGAATCTCGGGTACCGAGGCGCTGGACCCCATCGCCAGGATCAGCCTGTCGTACGGCAGCGTCTCGCCGGTGCCCAAGCGCACCACCCGGGAACGCAGATGGATGGAGGACGCCCACGTGTTCAGCCAGGCGGTGACACCGTGGTCGTCGTACCACTGCTCGGGCAGCAGATACAGCCCCTGCATCGCCGACCGGCCGTACACCAGACGAGAGATGCCCATCCGGTTGTACAGACCGTGCGGTTCGGCTCCCACCAAATGGATTTCGCAGTCGGGGTGGCCCCGGCGCACGAAGTCGGCTGCCGTCACCCCCGCGATGCCGTTGCCGATCACCACGACGCTGACGATCGAGCGGTTGTAACCGACCGGCCTGCTCGCGGTGGTGTCGGCGCGTTCGGGCGTCAGTGACACCGTCACATCCCCGCCCTGGATCCGGGCGCAGCATGCCATCCTGCTGGACTTGCCCAGGCCCAGTCGGTTCAGGGTCTTGAGTTCGTCGGCCTCCGCCGGCGACAGGCAACTCATGCCGGCGACGATCGACACGGGATCGGCACCGCACACGCCCATCCGGCAGCCCGCCTCGATCGGCTGTCCACTGCTCTCCGCGACGTCGAGCAGGCTCATCCCGATGTCGGCCCCGACGGGCTCGGCATCTGATTCGAAACGCACTCGCACAGCGCTGGTTTCGTCGCCGGCGCCGTCAGCGCGCGGCGGCACCTTCGGCTGGTTCAGCAGCACCGGCTCGGGCCGCGTTCCGGTGACATACGCGAACTGCAACTCGCTGACCCGGGTTCGGGCCAGCCACCACAGGGTCAGCAGCGCGATCACCACAGTGATGGGCCACCGCAACCAGGGGGCGTCGACACCGGTGAGCTGTCGGACGGAGTCGGCGATGATGGGACCCGAGAACCAGTAGTAGGCGTTGATCGCCACCGCGGCGAAGATCGCCGTCGCCATCGCCTGGCTCAGCGGCGTGACGGCCTGCAGCACATAGCAGAGCCCGACGCTCACCAACACGAAAAGCGCCAGCACACCGTACTTTTCGGTCGCGGTGCCGCCCTGCTGGGCATGCAGGGTGAAGAAGCCGATGATGAATCCCGGTAGCGCGGCGGCAAACAGCACGCGCGGCGCACTCCATCGCGGTTCGGGGTCTGCCATGTCGGCCTGCCAGGCTGCCCGGGGTTTGAAGTCGTAGCAGTTCTTCGCACAGCCCAGGCAGGACTCGCAGTGACTGTTCGGCGAGGTGACGTACGGCGTCTGCCCGTACGTGCGCTGCAGCGGCAGCAGCGGGCAGATGCTGGAGCACCAGCCGCTCTTGCCTTTGAGCAGGAACCCACCGGCGAACGCCGAGGCGATGATCACGGCCAGCACCACCCCCATCGCCGGTCCGCTGCGGTCCAGGCCGATCAGCCGCGCCCCCGCGATGCCGAAGAACAGCGCCGCGGCGATCAGGAAGCTGTTGCGCGTCCACCAGCCGGGCGCGGTGGCGGCCCGGCTGAACCCCGCCACCCGCGGCAGCTGATTCGACGCCGAGAGCGGGCAGATGTTGCGCCACACACCTGGCGCGATGAAGAACAACGCCGGCCACAGCGGCACGATGACCCGGAAGAAGACGAACAGTCCCGCGGCCGGCCGGACGAACAACGTCACCACCACCGCGAGATACGCCAGCACACTACCGACCCGGATCGCGAACCACACCTTTCGCGAAATCTTGTGTGGCAGTTCGGTATACGCGGGGAACAGGTCCCGGGTGCCGGTCGGGTCGATGCCCAGTGCCCGCTCGGCGAGCCGCAGCCCCGCCGGCCGGACCTCCGCCGCCGCGGCCGCCGGGACCGGGACGTCGACAAGCTTGATCACCTGCATGGTCCGGGTGGGATCGTGGGCGGCCGCGGCGACCGGCGTCTGCTCTGCGCTCGCCGGTTTCGGGGCCTGCATGACGATGATCTCGGTGCGGCCCAGCCGGATCACGTCGCCGGTCGACAGCGTGCCCCGTCCGGTCAGTGGCACCCCGTTGACGGTGCTGCCGTTGCTGCTGCCGAGGTCGACGACGGACAGCGCCGTCGGCGTCGGAACCAGGCGCAGATGACGGCGGGACACCTCGGTGTCGGCGAGGTTGACGCCATCACACTCGCGGCCGAACTGCATCGGCCTGCTGAGCGTCATCCGTCGGGCCGGCCGGCCCCATTCGCGGATCTCGATCACCGGCGGCTCAGCCATGGTCAGCTCCCCGAGAAGTCGGCACCACGCAGCGCCCGGACAATCTGGGCGAGTTTGCTGGCAGTCAGCATAATTCGGCGGGCGCCCTTCCGCCGACCGATCCGCGGTTCCTGGCAGGTACCCGTCAGTCTCCTGTGCGGACGAACTTGTCGGTGAAATCGCCACCCTTGCACTCGCCGCCGGTCGAGGTGTTGGTACCCCGGCCTTCGAGCGTCTGAATCGGGTCCGTCAGCTGCATCGGCATCGGATACTCGGCGGTGATCTTGGTGTTCGTCATCCCGCCGAGGGCACACGGAACGGTCCCCTCCTCGTTGCGGGTCCATTTCCCGTTTGCGAAGACCAGCGTCACCACACCGTCGAGGGCGTGGAACGCGCTGATGCACCGGTCACCCGTCCGCAAGCAGTGGGTTCGGACCTGGAGGTCCGGCGCTCCTGGTGCGAAGCCGCCGACGGTGTAGACGATGTTCTCGTGATACCGCCCATGCAACGTCGAAGCCGACGACGTGGTGCGCGGCGGCAGCGTGGCCGGGTCCGGCACCTGGCTGGGCGAGCCGTCGCCGGTGCGCGTGAACGTCACCGTCCGTTTGACGCTGCTGCACCCGTTGACCGTGGCCCGCGTGGTCTCGCCGGCCAGGGTTCCGTCCGCCTTGGGCGTGAGGGTGAACACCACCCAGGCCTCGGTGGGCGCCACGCTTCCGCTGGTGGCGTCGCTGCACTGCACCGATCCTGTTGCCACGGCGACCCAGTCACCCGCGATCTGGTCGAACGTCAGATTCGAGACGAGGACGACGCCGCTCTTCCCGCTGTACGCGGCATTGGCGACGCATCCATTCGACCCACACGACGACCGCACGTCCCATTGACCCGACATTGCCGGCCCGCCGGGTATCGCCTTGCCTTCGAGATCAGTGGCTGGCCCGTAGTCGGCGCGGTAACTGCCGCTGAAACCGGTACCCGCCGCGGTGGTGACCGGACTGGGTGCGGCCGGTTTTGCGGCCGGCCGGTCGCCGCGGCCCAGCAGTTTGACCCCGGCGAACACCCCGCCGGCCACGACCAGCAGGGCCACCACCGCCAGTACCGCGATGAGCGCGCCGGACCGTGACGACCGCGTCGGTGGCGACATGAACTGTGATGGCGGGCTCAGTGGCTGCGGCCCGTGCCACGTGGGCGCTGGGGGCGCCGGCGCAGCCATGGTCGGCTGATTGCGAAAATCGTTGGGTGCGGTCGTAATTGGTTGACGTGACTGCTGCTGCAGGGCCTGCGCGAACTCGCTGCAGCTGGCAAAGCGCGCCGCGGGCGTCTTCGACATGGCCCGCGCCAGGACTGGATCCAGGCCGCGCAGCTCGGGGCGGTGCTCCCCCAATGACGGCGCCGGTGCGGTCACATGTTTGGTGATGACCACCGCAGGATTGCTGTCGGCGTACGGCGGGTTGCCTGTGAGGAGCTGGAATGCGGTGCACGCCAGGGCGTATTGATCGGTGCGGCCGTCCATGCCCTCACCCCGGAGCTGCTCCGGCGCCGCGTATGCGACCGTTCCGACGGCCATGTTGGTGGCGGTCAGTCCGGCCGAGTCGTTGATCGGCCGGGCGATCCCGAAGTCGGCGAGGTAGATACGGGACGTTTCGGCGTCCAGCAAGATGTTGGCCGGCTTCACATCTCGGTGCAGCAGGCCGCGCCGGTGTGCGTAGTCCAGCGCCGACGCCACGGCCTGGATGATCGGCAGCGCCACCTCGGGCGGCATGCCGGCGGGATAGTGCTCGCGCAGCAGCTGCGCGGCATCTGTCCCGGCCACATAGTCCATCGAAATCCAGAGCTGCCCGTCGCACTCGCCCCGGTCGTGGACGCCGAGGATGTTGGGATGCGACAGCGTGGACACCAGGTCCGCTTCGCGCAGGAAGCGCGGTCCGTAGTCCGGATCCGACGTCAGCTCGGCCGACAGCACTTTCACCGCGTCCAGCCGCGGCAACCGCGGATGCGACGCCAGGTACACACTGCCCATCCCGCCCGCACCCAATTTCCGCCGGATCGTGTATCCGGCGAAAATCTGACCCTCGGTGAGCAACACGGGCAAATCGTAGGCCCGCCGTGGTGCCGGCGCAGGCAACGTCGACAAATCCGCCCAGCGGACCGGTTCGGTCCATCGTGGCCGCGATGTCGATACAGTCCGACGATGCACGCCGCCGCGCTCAACCGTCTGGCCGACGCTCTGCCCGACGGCGCGCTGATCACCGATCCCGACATCATCGAGCGCTACCGCCGGGATTCGGCAGCCGACCCGAAAGCCGGCATCCCCGTCGCCGTGGTGCGTCCCGCCGGCACCACCGATGTTCAGCAGGTGTTGCGGTGGGCCGCGGCACACCGCATCGCCGTGGTGCCGCGCGGTGCCGGATCGGGACTGTCGGGCGGGGCCGACGCCGTCGACGGATCCGTGGTGCTCAGCACCGAACGGATGCGGGACATCCGGATCGAGCCGGCAACCAGGACGGCGGTGGTGCAACCGGGCCTGACCAACACCGAGGTCAAGCGCGCGGCTGCCGAACACGGCCTGTGGTACCCGCCGGACCCGTCGTCCATCGACATCTCGTCGATCGGCGGCAACGCCGCGACCAACGCGGGCGGCCTGTGTTGCGTGAAATACGGCGTCACCGGTGATTACGTGCTGGGCATGGAGGTCGTGCTGGCCGACGGCACGGCGTTACGGCTCGGCGGTCCGCTGCTGAAAGACGTTGCGGGACTGTCCCTGACGAAGCTGTTCATCGGTTCCGAGGGCATTCTGGGTGTCATCACCGAGCTCACGCTGCGGTTGATCCCGGCGCAGCCGCCCGCGTCGACCGTGGTGGCCCTGTTCAACTCCGTCGCGGACGCCGCGAACGCCGTCGTGGCCATCACCGGCGAAATCCGGCCGGCGATGCTGGAATTCATGGACCACGCGAGCATCAACGCCGCCGAGGACCACATGCGGATGGGTCTGGACCGGTCCGCCCGAGCCATGTTGCTGATGCAATCCGACGCACCGGGAGCCGCGGCCGAGGAGGTCGCGATCATGATCAGCAACTGCGAGAAGTGTGGTGCCACCGAGGTTTTCGCCACCGACGATCCGGCCGAGGGCGCCGCGTTCACCGCGGCCCGCCGCGGCATGTTCGGCGCGGTCGAGAAGCTGGGCAGCCTGCTACTCGAGGACGTGGGCGTCCCGATACCGCAACTGCCCACCCTGGTCACCGGGGTCGAGGACATCGCCGACACCTGCGATGTGCAGATCTACATGGTGGCACACGCCGGCGACGGCAATACCCATCCGATCATCGTGTACGACCCCACCGATCCGGACGCCACCGACCGCGCCGAGCGCGCGTTCGCCCGCATCATGGAGTTGGCCATCGGACTCGGCGGCACCATCACCGGCGAGCACGGCGTCGGGCGCCTGAAACGGGACTGGCTGCCCGCTCAATTGGGCGACGATGCCATGGCCCTCACGCAGCGCATCAAAGATGCCCTGGATCCGCTGGGCATTCTCAATCCCGGTGCGGTACTGCGCTAGTCATCTCGACGTGGGCCCGGACCCGTCCGGCCGCGTCGCACCAGCCCTTGCTCGCGGCGTATGCCAGCATCCCGGAGAGGTGCTGCCGCCACTCGGCGTCATCGCCCCGGCCGGCCAGTTCGGTCAGCACTTCCGGTGCGATCCAGGCGTGCTCGGGCACCTCGATGACCACCTTGAAGGCCGTGAAGTCGTCCGGCTCACATAGTTCGACGACTGGTGGGACCCGGGAGGGGTCGACGTGCAGGTACATCCGCGCTCCTTCGCTGGCATTCGCTGCCGATTGTGGGCGGGTCCGCCGGCCGCCGACGGCCGCTGTCCCACCCCGTGGCGCGAAAAATCGATCTCACGTGCGCGTCGCCTGGCGGTAACCAACGGTCCGTACAGTCGCTGGCATGTCCGAAGAACCCACGAGCCTCGCCGAGCAGACCTTCCGGGATCTGCTCACCGCGGCCATCACACGGGGAGACCGGCCGCCACCCACCACGATTCTGGGCCCGACCTGCTGGATTGCGCTCGACGCGCTGGCCCGCGAGCACCCGGATGCCCCGCCGGAACGCGTGGTCGCCGCGTTCGACGCGTTCGCGATCGAGCACCAGGCCGACCGCACCGAGGCCGAGGTTGAGGCGGAGGTCGAGGTTGAGGCGGAGGTCGATCTCGCGACCGCACGGGCCACCGAGTACGCCGCCATCGACGCACTGGTGGCGCAGTTGACCATTACCTATCCGAACATCGATCCCCGGACGGTGACAGCCGTTGTACGCCGGATTCACGCGGATTTCCATGATCACGCGGTGCGGGATTTCATTCCGTTGTTCGTCGAGCAGGCGGCGCACCGCAAACTCGCGTAGACGGACCGGCTTCGGGAGCGGCACCACCCTGGCAAGGTAGTGCCCGTGTCCACTCACCTCACCGACGAAGAGGCCATGCTCGTCGCGACCGTGCGCGCGTTCGTCGATCGCGACGTCAAGCCCACGGTGCGCGACGTCGAACACGCCAACACCTACCCCGAGGCGTGGATCGAGCAGATGAAGCAGATCGGCATCTACGGGCTGGCCGTCCCCGAGGAGTACGGCGGCTCCCCCGTTTCCATGCCGTGTTATGTCGAAGTGACACAGGAACTCTCACGCGGCTGGATGAGCCTGGCCGGAGCCATGGGCGGTCACACGGTGGTGGCCAAACTCATCGGCCTGTTCGGCACCGAGGAGCAGAAGCAGACATATCTGCCGCGCATGGCCACCGGCGAACTGCGCGCGACGATGGCCCTGACCGAACCCGGCGGCGGATCTGATCTGCAGAACATGTCGACCACAGCACGCCTCGACGGCACCGAACTGGTGATCACCGGGTCCAAGACCTGGATCAGCAACGCGCGCCGCTCCGGTCTCATTGCGCTGCTGTGCAAAACCGATCCCACCGCCGAGCCCCGGCACAAGGGCATCTCGGTGGTGCTCGCCGAACACGGCCCCGGGCTGACGGTGTCACGGGACCTGCCGAAGCTGGGCTACAAGGGCGTCGAATCCTGCGAGTTGACGTTCGACGGCTACCGCACGCCCGCGTCGTCGATCCTCGGGGGCGTGCCCGGCAAGGGTTTCGGGCAGATGATGAAAGGCCTTGAGACCGGCCGGATTCAAGTGGCCTCGCGGGCGCTCGGCGTCGCCACCGCTGCGCTGGAGGACGCACTGAAATATGCCCGGGAACGCGAGAGTTTCGGCGTGCCGATCTGGAAGCACCAGTCGGTGGGCAACTATCTGGCGGACATGGCCACCAAGCTCACCGCAGCGCGCCAGCTGACGCGGTATGCCGCCGAGCGCTACGACAGTGGCGAGCGCTGCGACATGGAAGCCGGGATGGCCAAGCTGTTCGCATCCGAGATCGCCATGGAGATCGCGCTCAACGCCGTCCGAATCCACGGCGGCTACGGCTATTCCACCGAATACGACGTCGAACGCTACTTTCGCGATGCCCCGCTGATGATCGTCGGTGAAGGCACAAACGAAATCCAGCGCAACGTCATCGCAGCGCAGTTGGTCGCCCGCGGTGGCCTGTGATGGATAAGGGACGCGCCGGCAACGTCATCGGGTTCGTCCTTGCCGCGGCTGTCGTCGGCGCGTTGACCGGGCTGGCCGCGGCCAGCTTCCGGGTGCTGCTCGATCACGCGACGCAGTGGCGGGCGTCGCTGTCGCACTGGTCCCACGGAAGTTGGTGGGGCCCAATCGTCGTCGTAGTCATCTGCGCTGTGTGCACGGCCGCTGCCGCATCGCTGGTCCGCCGCATCGAACCGCACGCGGAGGGCAGCGGGATTCCCCGCGTCGAGGCGGTCGCCGCCGGCCGTGCCGAACCCGGCCGGTTCAGAATCCTGCCGGTCAAGTACATCGGCGGTCTGCTGGCCCTCGGCTCCGGTCTCGCCCTCGGCCGCGAGGGGCCGTCGGTGCAGATGGGCGGGTCCATCGCCGTCATCGTCGCCTCGGCGACGCGGCGTTCCCGAGCTGATCTACGCGTCCTCGCCGCCGCCGGTGCGGCCGCGGGCCTGGCGACCGCGTTCAACGCACCCATCGCCGGCGGCGTGTTTGTGCTGGAGGAGCTCGTCAAGCGCTTCGACCCACGCACCACCGTCGCGACGCTGGTCGCCTCCGCGTCCGGATTCATGGCGGCCTACCCGTTCGTCCGCTCGGGCAGTGAATTCCACGTGCCAGACCTGGCCGATCCCGAGTTCGCCGGCTCCGGATGGGTATTGGCCGTCGGCGTGCTCACCGGTGTCCTGGGCGTGCTCTACAACAAGGCCATCATGTTCGGCCTGCGCACGGCCGACACCAGCCGCTGGCCGGTCGAGGTCCGCGCCGCGCTCATCGGCGCCGGTGTCGGAGTGCTCGTCTGGTACTCGCCTCACCTCGCGGGCGGGGGCGATCAGCTCACCCAGGAGGCGCTGCTCGGCCACGGTGCCATCGGTGCTGTCACCGCGGTGCTGGTGCTGCGGTTCGTCCTTGGTGTGCTGTCTTACGCCGCGGGCACGCCCGGCGGTCTGTTCGCCCCGATGCTCGTCCTCGGCGCCGATGTCGGGTTGCTCGTCGGCCTCATCGCGACCCATTTGGCGCCGCAGTCGGCGCCCGCCCCGGCGGCACTCGCCCTCATCGGCATGGCTGCGTTCTTCACCGCGAGTGTGCAGGCGCCGGTGACGGGGCTCATCCTCGCGACCGAGCTCACCGGCAGCACCAACCAACTGCCGCCGATGCTAGGTGCCTGTGCGACGGCGCTGCTGGTGGCCATCGCTCTCGGGTCCCGCCCCATCTACGACCTGCTCACCGACCGGGCGGCAGCCGCCGCGGCCGCGACGACCTAGCTGCGCAGGTTTCCGGCGTATCTGCTTGCCAGCGCGTCGATTTCGATGAGCCACAAAAGAGTGTCCCGGGCGGTTTCCTCGAACGGCCGGGCGACGATGCCGAGGTCCTCGGTGGTGGGCGACGTGTCGAAGCGCGTGTCGCGCTCAGCGAGCTCAACGGTCTCGACGTCAGCCGGCAGGTGGACGCTGTCGGGCAACATCTTGTTGAGGAGCCCAACGAAACGGCTGAAGGGCTTGGCCACGATGGACGGCGTGGTCACGAATGGGAGCCACCGTCCGGTGATCTTGTGCAACGTGCCGTGCATCAGGTCGCCGGTGAGGTGATGGCCGGGCACCACGTAGCGGCGCGGTCCGAGACCTCGCACCATGCATGCCGCGACGACATCGGCGGTGTCGCGAACGTCGACGTAATGGGCACCGCCCGTCGGCCAGACGGGAAGCCAGCCCTTCACGATCCACGCGAACAGCTCGGACTGAGTGCCCAGGTACGGATCGTGCGGCCCCAGCACACCGCCGGGATACACCGACACCACAGGCGCCCCGGTGGACTGCAACGCCCGAATCTGCACTTCTGATTCACGTTTCGACTTGGCGTACGGCAGCTCGACGTCGCCCAGTGGCAGGTCGGGCCCGCCGCCGTCGCGACAGGTGAGGGCCACCGTCGACGAGATGTGCACGATGGGATCGAGACCGCGTTCCACCGCACCGCCCACCACCAATTCCGTTGCGCGCAGGTTGGTCCGGGTGATCTCGGCGGCCCGGCGCGCGTCGAGACTGAACACGGCGGCCGCATGGACGACAGCGTCCACGCCGTCGAGTCCCGCGGCCACCACCTCCGGGTCCAGCACATCACCGACGACGATGTCCTCCACTGAAACACTTAGCGGGTCAAGCGATATCGGCACCTGCTCGGCCCGGCGGACCAGCATCCGCACGTCGTGTCCGTCACGGATCAGCGCGGCAACGATATGCGCACCGACAAAGCCCGTCCCCCCGGTCACCAGAACCTTCATCTTCCCGTCCTTCCCAGGGACTCGCCGGCCGTTGCCGCACGCACCCTATCCCCGGTCGACGACCATTCGCTGGCAAACAGGTCACGCTTCGGCGTCACTATCGACACCATCGGCGCTGACTATCTCCCTGAGCTTCTCGACCGCGTGCCGGCCGATGTCGACGGAGTTCTGAACGATCCCGGAAATGCCTTCTGCGACATCTCCTCTGATGATGTCCGCGGCGTTGTCGACGATGTCGGACGCCTTCTCGACCGAATGCACGGCGACATCCCGTACCGCGTCGAACGAGTCCTTGGGATTCAGTGGCATCGCGGTCTCCTCCGGTCGGCGGTTAGCCAACACGGTGCCACCTTCAACCGCGAGCAGACACCAAACTGTCGTTTCCGTGGTGGAAAGCGACAGTTCTACGTCTGATCGCGAGTATCCCGCTCAGCCAAAGGTGTTCAGCGGCCGGGGCAGGTTCAGGACCAGCTGTGCATCCTTGGCGATGTCGAGACTCAGGACCCGGGACGCGCCGAGGCCGTCGAGCAGGTCACTCAGCGGACCGCCGTTACGGGCGATCGTGACGTCACGCGGGAAGCTGCGCTGTGCATACGACAGCGTGTTGGACTGCACCGACGTCTGGTGCCACTGGCCGTCGACCAGGTGGATCATCGTGTTGGTACCCATGCGGGACTGCGACGGCACGTCGGTGAACTCGGGGCGCGGCGCAGTCAACGTCACGTCGGGTTTCCCTGTGGGCCCCGCGATTTCGGCGTGCACCGTGTCGCTGATGTCCACGCTGATGTCGGTGCGCCACTTCGGCAACTGGTAACCGTTGACGCCGCGGACCCGGGCGATCTCCGTGGTGACCGGCAGCGCCAGCACGTGTGCGTAGAAATTCCTGCGTCGCAATGCATTCAGCAGCTCCAGCTCGGGCAGCAGGCCCGACACCAAGCCGTGATCACCGGGCTTGCGGATGACCGCCGCGACGGACACCTCATCGTAGGGGTCGTTGTCGCACACCGAGTACGAGAAGAACGTCAGCGCGGCGATACCGTAACCGGGCACGGCACGCAGGGGCTCCAGCGGCGCGGGCACCATCGCGGCCAAACGGTCCAGCGGCGCAAGCAGGTTCGCCTGGACAATGCTGGCGCGGTAGTAGAAGTTCGGCGCCCATAACGGACCTACCCGCGAATCGACCTGGACCTTCGGGATGCGCCGGAACCAGTCGATGTTGCCCACTGCCGGGTCTTGTGCCACCTCGTCGAGGTTCGGGTTCGAACGGTAGCGGTCGTAGTAGCCGCCCTTCGGCACCTCGACGGTCTGGCCGGCGAATTCGACCTCGGTGAGTTGCGTAGCCATGTGATGGAACCTCGTCCTTCCTAGGGGATTGATAGCTCAAGGCTGACAGGACGCCGGCGCGCTCCACAGGTGTCGGATGGCCAATAACTTGTGATAAGTGGCCAAACAGGTGTCAGCGGTGGGCAGGTGGAGAACCATCAATCAGGTCCCACCTCGTTGAGCAGTTCCACCCCGTGAGCAAGAGGAGACATTCATGACCGACATCAAGCCAGTGCTCGAGCCCGAGGCCCTCGCCTTCTGCGAGGTCACCGATACGCCGCCATTTCTCTATCAGCTGCCACCGGCCGAAGGCCGCAAGACCGTGGACGAGGTGCAGTCCGGCGCCATCGAGCTGCCTGACGTCGACGACGAGTGGATCACCGTCGAGGGTGGGCCCACCGGCTCGGTGAAGGTTCGCATCGTCAAACCCGCCGGGGCCACCGGTCTCCTGCCGGTGATCTTCTACATCCATGGCGCGGGCTGGGTCTTCGGCAATGCCCACACGCACGACCGCCTGGTCCGCGAACTGGCCGTCGGCGCCGACGCCGCCGTGGTGTTCCCCGAGTACGACCTGTCCCCCGAGGCCAAGTACCCGACAGCCATCGAGCAGAACTACACGGCCGCACAATGGGTGTTCACCCACGGTGCCGAAAAGGGTTTGGATTCTTCGCGATTCGCAGTCTCAGGTGATTCCGTGGGTGGCGACATGGCGGCGGTGCTGACGCTCATGGCCAAGGACCGGGGTGACGTGACGATCTGCCACCAGGTGCTGCTCTACCCCGTCACCGCAGCGGACTTCGACACGCCGTCATATCACCAGTTCGCCGAACACTACTTCCTGAGCCGCGAGGGTATGAAGTGGTTCTGGGATCAGTACACCGAGAACGACGCCCAGCGCGATGAGATCTACGCGTCACCGCTGCGTGCCACGGTCGAGCAACTCGAAGGACTACCACCCGCCTTGGTGATCACCGCCGAGGCCGACGTCCTCCGCGACGGCGGCGAGGCCTACGCCGCCAAACTCCGTGAGGCCGGTGTACCCGTCGTGCAGGTCCGCTTCGGCGGCATCATTCACGACTTCATGATGCTCAACACGCTCCGGTCCACCCACGCGGCCACGGCCGCAATCGAACTCGCGCAGAACACGCTGCGCACCGCCCTGCAGGAGAAGACAACATGACCACATTCGCAACCACACCCCGGGCCGGCGCCCGCAGCGCACTGCTGAAGGACCTGGCCGGCCGGGTCCAGGCCATCGACCCCGGCTCCCGTCTCGAAGTCCTCAACTCGATGACGGGCCAGGTGCTCGCGGACGTTCCGCGGTGCACCCCAGCCGACGTCGCGGCCGCTGCCGGTCGAGCCCGCGCGGTCCAGCCGGCTTGGGCCGCAACCCCGGTCGAGGAACGCGCGGCCGTGCTGATGCGGTTCCACGATCTGGTGCTGGACCGCCAGGACGAGGTGCTCGACCTCATCCAGCTCGAGAACGGCAAGGCACGGCGGCACGCCTTCGAGGAGATCATCGACGTCTGCATGGTGTCGCGCTATTACGCGAACACCGCCGCCGACTATCTCAAGCCCAAACGTCGACAGGGTGCACAGCTCGCCCTTACCGAGGTGTGGGAACTGCATCACCCGAAGGGCCTGGTCGGGGTCATCTCGCCGTGGAACTACCCGTTGACGCTGGGCATCAGCGACTCGATCCCGGCGATCGTCGCCGGAAACGCGGTGCTGACCAAGCCGGACCAGCAGACGCCGTTCGCCACCCTGTGGGCGGTGCGGCTTCTCGAAGAAGCCGGTATGCCAAAGGGTTTGGTGCAGGTCGTGACGGGTTCGGGTGCCGAGCTGGGCACCTCTATCATCGAGCAGTCGGACTTCCTGATGTTCACCGGATCCACGGCGGTCGGGCGCACGGTCGCCGCGCAGGCAGGCGAGCAGCTGATCGACTGTTCGATGGAGCTGGGCGGCAAGAACGCGTTGCTCATCCTTGACGACGCCGACGTGGACAAGTCCGTCAACGGTGCGATCCGTGCGTGTTTCTCCAACAGCGGCCAGCTGTGCATCTCCATTGAGCGCATCTACGTGCCGGCAGCGATGTGGGACAGCTTCACCACCCGCTTCGCAGCCGCGACGAAGAAGATGAAACTCTCCGGTGCCCTGGACTATTCGGCGGACATGGGGTCACTGATCTCAGAGAAGCAACTCACTACGATGGGCCGCCACGTCGATGACGCGGTGGAGAAAGGCGCCGTCGTCCTCGCCGGTGGACGGCCCCGGCCCGACCTCGGGCCGTACTTCTACGAGCCGACCATCCTGACCGGGGTGCACGACGGCATGATCGTCTACGGCGACGAGACCTTCGGCCCGTTGGTTTCCCTCTACCGCGTGGAGAGCGAGGCCGAGGCCATCGACAAGGCCAATGACAGCCCGTACGGCCTGAACTTCAGCGTCTGGACCTCGAATCCGAAGCACGGGCGCGCGGTGGCCGCCAAACTCCAGGCGGGCACCGTCAATGTCAACGACGCCTACGCGGCGGCGTGGGCTTCGGTCGACGCACCGATGGGCGGCATGAAGGCCTCCGGTATGGGGCGCCGCCATGGCGAGCACGGCATCCTCAAATACACCGAGTCCCAGACGATTGCGGTCGAGCGACTGTTGCCGGTCGGTGCGCCGAGCTGGCTCGGCGCGGGTACCTACGCCCGCGTCATGACCAAAGCCGTACGCCTGCTCCGTCGAATCCCGGGCGTCAAATGAACAGCAATACGTTGAGCGACGCCGGCGCCAAGTTGATGAACTGTGCCCACCGCGCTGTTCTGACCCTCAGCGGAAATCGACTGTTGGCGAAACCCTTTGGCATGGCCCTGGTGGAGCTGCACACGACCGGCCGTAAATCCGGGCTACCTCGCTCCTGCTATCTGACCTCGCCCGTGCACGATTCGGGTCGGGTGGTGCTCGTCGCCTCAAAGGGTGGCGACGACCGTAACCCGGACTGGTACCGCAATCTCCAGGCCAACCCCGACTGCGAGGTCGTGATCGACGGACATCGCCAGCAGATGTCCGCCCGCACGGCAACTGCCGCGGAGAAGGCCGAGCTGTGGCCGAAGATCGTTGCGGCCTACAGCGGTTACGCCGACTACCAGCGACGGACCAGCCGCGATATCCCCGTGGTGATCTGCGAGCCGAGATGAGTAGCCAGATAATTGTTTTCGGCGCGACCGGCTACACCGGCGGCCTGGTCACCGAAGCACTGGTTCGGCGCGGCGTGCGACCGGTGCTGGCCGGACGCGGAGCCGAACGGCTGGCCGTGTTGGCACAGCAGTTCGGCGGACTCGACTACCGGGTCGCCGACGTCACCGACCCCGCGAGCGTCCGCGCCCTGGTCGACAAGGGCGACGTCCTCGTCACGACGGTCGGCCCGTTCGAGCAGTTCGGCCATCCGGTTGCGCAGGCCGCCGCCGACGCCGGCGCCCACTATCTGGATTCGACGGGCGAAGTCGGCTTCGTCCGCGACGTGTGGGAGCGGCACGATGCCCAGGCCCGCGCGGCCGGAGCCGTCATCGCGCCCGCATTCGGGTATGACTATGTGCCCGGCATTCTGGCCGGTGCCCTCGCCGCGCGGGCCGCCGGCACCGCGGTCCACGCCATCGACGTCGGCTATTTCGCCATCGGCTCACTGCGCAACGGCCTCAGCCAGGGCACCCGAAAAACCATGGCGGAAGGGCTGATTCTGCCCGCTCCGGTGTGGCGGGACGGTCGGCTCGTCGACGAGACCACCGCACACCGGGTGCAGGGGTTCACCGTGCGCGGGAAGCGCAAGCATGCCTTCCTGGTCTCGGGCACCGAGGTGCTGTTCCTGCCGCCGCAGGTATCCGGACTGCAGTCGGTGACCGTCTACAACGGCTGGTTCCCTCCACTGAGTCGGGGCATCCAACTCGTCTCGGCCGCCGCGAACGCCGTGGCCGAGCTACCCCGAGGTCGCGAGTTGGTGAACGCGATCTCGGCGCGCACCGTCGGCGCCGGCGGCGGTCCCGATGCGGCCGAGCGGGCCCGCACCCTCAGCCACGTGGTGGCGGTAGCGCGCGATGACCGCGGCACCCCCGTCGGTGAGGTCCACCTCGAGGGCCCCAGTCCGTATTCCCTGACCGGTGAGCTGATGGCCTGGGCCGCAGAACGATTGGCGTCCGGGGCGGGCCGCACACCCGGCGTCGTCGGCCCCGTCGAAGCGTTCGGGCTCGACGACCTCGTCGCCGGCTGCAAGGAATGCGGCATGGTCGAGGTATAGGTAACTCAGACCCCGAGGACTTCGACGACCTTCTTGGCGGTGGCTTTTGCGGAGCCCGGGTTCTGGCCGGTCACCAGGCGACCGTCGACAACGACGTACGAGGCAAAGGGAATCAGGCCCTTTTCGTACCGGGCACCGCGCTTCTTCATCTCCTCTTCGACGTTGTAGGGCACCAGCTTGTCGACGCGGGCCACCACTTCCTCGGTCCAGGAGAAGCCGGTGAGCTTTCGGCCGGCGACCAACAGTGATCCGTCCGACAGCGTCGTGTTCAACAGCCCGGCGTAGCCGTGGCACACCGAGGACACGACTCCCCCGCGTTCGAAAATCTCGCGTGAGATGCGTTGCAGTCCTTCGCTGTCCGGGAAATCGAACATCACCGCATGGCCGCCGGTGAAGTAGATGGCGTCGAAGTCCGCCGAGTCGATGTCCGCGGGCGCGGTGGTGTTTGCCAGCAGATCCATCTTCTGCGCATCGGCGTGCCACGCCTTGGCACTCTTGTCGTAGTTGGGGAATTTCAGCGATCGTGGCTCCAGCGGGGAGAGCCCACCCTGGGGGCTGACGATCGTCTGCTCGTAGCCCGCCTCGGCGAAGACGTGATAGGCATGCGTCAGCTCCGACAGCCACAAGCCGGTCGGCTCGGACGGGTCTTCGTAGTGCGAGACGTTGGTGACAACGTTCAGGATGCGCTTGGTCATGCGGCAAGAATTCCGCAGCCGGGTCACCCAGCGCTACGATGTGGCCACTTCTCACAACTTGTTGGCCATTCATCACCTATTGCGGACGATGCCTCCGCCCCTAGGCTCGATACTGCAGGATGACAGCGAACCGGGATTCGGCCGAATGAGGACCATGTGAGTACGCACGATGTTCTCCGCTCACCAGCGGGCGTGGCACTACTCGTCGACCTCGCGGCCGAACACGGTATGCCTACCGCAGCTGCCCTGCACGGCACGTCGCTGACCCGGGCCGACCTCGACGATCTCGACGCCGAGGTACACCTGCGGGACGAGATCCAGATCATCACCAATATGCTTGGCGCCCTTGATGTCCCCGGTCTCGGCATCGAAGCCGGGCTGCGCTGCCATGCCGCCTCGCCCGGAATCTGGGGACTGGCGCTCATGAGCTCCCGGACGTTGGGCGAAGCGATGCAGGTGGGCGTATCGCTGGCTGCACTCAGCTTCTGTCTGTGCCGGCTCACGGTATCGCCCGACCTGGCAGACGGCTACGGCCGGTTGATTCTCGACCCTTCCCACCTGCCGGCAGACCTGCGCCGGTTCGCTGTCGAGCGGGACAGCACCGGTATCCAGACCCTGCAGCGCGACCTGCTCATGTCATCGGACTCCCGGTTGCAGGTCGCGTACACCACACCGCGGCCCGCCGACGAAATCGTGCAGCAGTACGTCGACGTCTTCGGCGTCGAACCCGAGTTCGGCGCAGCGCAGAACTGCCTCATCGTCAGCGTCGAAGCGTTGAACAAACCACTGCCGCAGGCGAACCAGTACGCGCGCTCGATGGCCGAGAAGCAAGCAATCCAACTGCTGCGCCAGCGGTCTGCACGTGCCGGGGTCGCCGGTCTCCTGCGCGACATGATGCTGTCGAGTCCGGCGCCCGTGCTGACGCTCGACGAGGCCGCACGGCAACTGACGGTCAGCGCGCGCACACTGCGCCGGCACCTCGCCCAGGAGGGGGTGTCATTGCGCGATCTGCAGGAGGAGACGCGTGAGGCACTCGCCGAGGAACTGCTCGCCAGCGGGATGCCCGTCGCGGAAATCGCCGACCGCCTCGGCTATGCGCAGGTCTCCAGCTTCACGCAGGCGTTCCGCCGGTGGAAGGGCGTCGGGCCCCGCGAATACCGCGATCGATTGCGCGACCGATGACGACGCTTGACCTGCACTCCAAGCGGTCGGCCGCGAGTTTGACGGTGATGCTCGACTGGGCCGCCGAATTCGGCTTGACGGCATCACAATGCCTCGCCGGCACCAGAGTCACGGCCGCCGCGATTCGCGTCGCCGACGCCGAGATCACCGCGCAACAGGAACTCAAGGCCATCACCAATATCGTTGCCGCATTGGGTGATCGGCCGGGACTCGGTCTGCAGGCGGCCGCCCGGTACCCGGTGACAGCGTTCGGGTTGTGGGGCTTCGCGATCCTGACCAGCCCGACCTTGGGCGAGGCGATCGACGTCGCCGTGCGGTTCGTCCAATTGAGCTACGCCTTCTGCACTTTCGAGACCCGCCGGCACGATGACGACCTGACCATCGTCATCGACGCCCGTGCCGTGCCGGCGCCGATCCGCAGGTTCGTCCTGGAACGCGACGCCGCAGCCATCCCCAACCTGTACCGGGAAATCCTGGGCGCCACCCCGCCGCCGAGCCGCATCGGCTTCGCCCTCCCCGACCCCGGGCGTGCCGTGACGCTCTACGAAGCGATGTTCGGGTCGACGCCTGAATTCGACGACGCCGAAACTTCGGTCACCATCGAGTCCGGCCTGCTGAATATCCCTCTCCCGCAAGCGAGTAGCCACACCGCCAAGCTCACCGAGCAGCAGTGCCGGATGCTGCTCGAGCAGCGGGAAGCCCGCACCGGTCGTGCCGGTCTGGTGCGTGACCTGCTGTTGGCCGACCCTGCCAAGCCGCCGAGCCTCGCCCAGGTGGCGGACCGACTCTCGTGCAGCACCCGGACACTGCGCCGCCAACTGGAAGCCGAAGGCACGTCGTTCCGGAAACTGCTCGACGAAGTGCGCCACCACCTGGGGACCGAGTTGCTCCAGAGCGGCATGACGGTCGAGCAGGTGTCCAACCGGCTGGGATACACCGACGTCAGCAACTTCTCCCACGCCTTCCACCGGTGGAACGGCTCCAGCCCGCGGGCTTATCTGGCGCGCCGGAACACCTACCCCAACAGACCCAGACGAACCAGCGGGCGATAACCGAAACCACAGACCGACAGCCACAACCACCAAGGAGGAACGCATGTCCGTTGTACTCATCACCGGTTGTTCGAGCGGCATCGGCGAGGCCACCGCGGCCGATCTGGTGACACACGGCCACACCGTCTACGCGACGGCGCGGCGTCCCGAGACCCTGAAAGAACTGGCGGACAAGGGGTGCCATACGGTCGCGCTCGACGTGACGGACGAAGAGTCGATGGTCGCCGCAGTGGCCGCCGTGGCGGATGAAGCCGGTTCCATCGACGTCCTGGTGAACAACGCCGGCTATTCACAGTCGGGCGCCGTGGAGTCTATTCCGCTCGATAACATCCGAAAACAGTTCGAGACCAACGTGTTCGGGCTGATCAGGATGAGCCAACTGGTGCTGCCGGGCATGCGTGCCGCCGGTAGTGGACGCATCATCAACATCGGGTCGATGGGTGGCAAGCTGACGTTCCCCGGCGGTGGCATCTACCACGCCACCAAATACGCGGTGGAAGCCATCTCCGACGCCATGCGGTTCGAGGTCCAGGGATTCGGGGTTCAGATCGTGCTCATCGAACCCGGACTGATCACCACAGGTTTCGCCGACACCGCCGTCGGGTCCGTCGACGGCCTGAACGACGGGCCGTACGCCGAGTTCAATTCCCGGGTCGGCGCCGTCACCGCCGACATCTACGCCGGTAATGTCGCGAAATTCCTGGGCGGCAATCCCGATTCGGTCGCCGAGGTGGTGCGCAAGGCCATCGAAGCCAAACGCCCCAAGGCCCGCTACACCGTCACACCCAGTGCGACACTGAGCATCCTGCAACGCCAACTGACCCCGGACAAGTTCTGGGACCTGGCCATGCGCGCCCAATTCCCCGTCCCCGGAGGCAAATAGCATGTACGCGACAACTCTCAACGGCCATGGTGAGCCCGAGGTCATGGAATGGGCCGAGGTCGACGACCTGCCCGCGCCCGGACCCGGACAGGTCGCCATCGACGTGGTCGCGGCAGGTGTCAACCGCGCCGACGTCATGCAGCGCATGGGCTTCTACCCGCCACCACCGGGCGCCAGTGACATCCCCGGACTCGAGGTTTCCGGCTATATCGCCGAAGTCGGTGCCGGAGTGCAGGACTGGGCACCCGGTGACGCCGTGTGTGCCCTACTGGCCGCCGGCGGGTACGCCGAACGCGTCAACGTCGCCGCCAGCCACGTGCTCCCCGTGCCACAGGGTGTGAGCGTCACCGCCGCGGCGGCGTTGCCGGAAACCGCGGCCACCGTGTGGTCGAACGTGGTGATGACCGGTGGCCTCCAGAGCGGGCAGACACTGCTGATCCACGGCGGCGGCAGCGGAATCGGCACCCACGCAATCCAAGTGGGCCGTGCACTCGGCGCCAACGTGGCCGTGACCGCGGGCACACAGTTCAAGCTGGATGCCTGCCGCGAACTCGGCGCACAGACGCTGATCAACTACCGCGACCAGGACTTCCCCACAGTGGTGAACGCCGAATACTCCGGCGCCGACGTCATTCTCGACATCATGGGCGGCAGTTACCTGGGCAAGAACGTGGACGCTCTCGCCGAGAACGGCCACCTGACCATCATCGGACTGCAGGGCGGGGCAGTCGCTGAGCTGAATCTCGGTACCCTGCTGTTCAAGCGGGGTTCGGTACATGTGACGAACCTGCGGCGGCGGCCGGAGGAAGGTCCCGGCTCCAAGGCCGAGATCATCAGCGCTCTGCGGCAGCACTTGTGGCCGCTGATCGATGCGGGTGCCGTGGTGCCGGTCGTCGCGGCGGAAGTGCCGATTACCGACGCCCCCGAAGCGCACCGGCTGCTCGACTCCGACAAGTCCGTCGGAAAGGTGCTGCTGATCGTCAACGGCGGCTAGAGCCGCGGCCATCTAGCCTCTCTGAACCTTTCAGGCCGGTGGATACCCTGTCCGATGCCGGCTCGTCATCGGACAGGGTGAAGAAGGTTTCTTCTTCCTGCGCGAAGTGCAACATCAACACCGCGTACAAGCCATACAGACATGCGAGCAGATCCAAAGCCAACGACCAGCAGGTCACCGACAACCACATCGTCGAGCGGGATGGTGTTCACGCCGCGCACCGTTGCGGCGTCTCGGCGTGTGGGTGGCAGGGACTGATAGAGACGAAAGGCCCTCCACCGCGTGCTGATCGATGGCGCCATGCGCGGGTCGGTTGTTCACGAGTCGCCGCGCAGGATCAGCATTGGCTCTGGACACCTACACACCACGGCGACCCGAAAGCATCGGCGATGAATCTCGACCTACGAATCTTCCATGTCATCAACGATTTCGCTCGTGACACTCCATGGCTGCAGCCGCTGTTGGGCGCATATGCCAACAACGGCTTGGTCCTCTTTCTCGCGTTGTTGTTGGCCGGATGGTGGCTTGCCCGCAAGAGCACAAACCCGATGGCCATGGTGGCTGCCGTGTGGACACCGCTGGGTGTTTTTGCCGCCTTGCTCGTATATGTCCCGATCGCCGTGTCCGTGAATGAGACGCGTCCGTGTAATGCGCTGCACGGCATCGTGGTGCTGCACTGCAATACGGACGGCGGTTTCCCCAGCATCCATGCAGTCATCGCCGCGGCGGTTGCCGCGGGACTGTGGTTGGTGGACCGCCGCCTCGGCGTCGTGGCGGCTCTGGCCGCGGTGCTGATGGCGTTCGCGCGCGTCTACGTAGGTGCCCACTATCCGCGTGATGTCCTGGCGGGCCTTGCGCTGGGCATTGTGGTCAGCTTGGCCGGCTACGTCTCCGTGCGGCCGGTCCTGCGCCGAATCCTCGGGTTCGTCCGCGGCACCCGCCTGCGGATCCTGGTCACGAGCACGCCGACTGACGCGACCGACGGGGTGCGGAGACATCCGTAGCCACACCGGCATTCTCGCGCTGCTTGCGTTCACGCCGGATACGGTCGCCCACGATGTGCTCGACCAGCAGCGGGACAAAGGCCTGGATCGGGGCATCCACGAACGGCAGCGCGACCTCCCGGCACCAGGCCAGAATCTCCTTGTCGCGCGCGATATCGTTGCGACCCTCGCGACGCGCAAGCTTGCCGGCGATATCGGCGATCGAGTCCCGCGAATGCGTTGTCTCGGAAGAGACCGCCGGCCGGGTGACGCGCGCCGGTTCGTGCAATACCTGGGTCATGACTGTCCCGCTGTGACGCGATCACCCGAACTCTGCTGGCGCGCAGCACCATTGCCAACACCTGCAGGTGCTTCCGGCCGGATGAACAACAGCGTACAGTCCGAATCCTTCAAGGCCTTTCGCATCTTTTCGCCGGTCAGTTCCGCGACCAGCTCAGGGCGGTTCCCGGGCACGATGACGAGCTGGTCGATGCACGCGCTCTGCCGTAACAGGTTGGTCAGGTGTCCTGGCATCGCCAGGGTGACCGACTGAAGATGACCGTTGTCCGGATCCCCCGTATACCGGTCCAGGGCGGCATGTACCGGATGTCTGGCATCGATCGGGCGGCTCGAATGCGACCAGGGCTCAAGCATCAGGATCGGAGCGTCGCGCCATGCCGAATCAGTTTTGGCAGCTTCGAACACAGCAGTCGCAGAGGCTGATTCGTCCAGCACGGCCAGTATCCATTTCCGGTGGTCGAAGTCGCGATGTGCCCGGCGAATGATCGCTACCGAGCCCTGAGCCCTCCGAGCGACCTCGGTGGCCGTGGATCCGCGCGGGCCGTCAGGCGCGTCGTGTTTTCCACGATCTCCGACACAGACCATCGACGCGCTTCGAGACTCCGCGGCAAGGCACTCCGCCGGATCACCGGTAACAATCTCCGATTCGAGCTTGACGTCGATGTGGTTGTCTACCAAAGCTTTCCATGCCTTGTGCAATGCGTGCTGCGCGCGGTCGATGTTCTCCTGGCGATCGGCATCTGCCGCATCAATGACGTAGACGAGTCGCAACGTGGCATCTCGGCTCGCTGCCTCGAGCGCAGCCCACCGCGCGGCGCGCAACGCATGCTTGGAGCCATCGATGCCGACGACGACCGGCTTGATGGTGACTGTGGCATTCATCGGATACCCGTCATGCCGCCCGCGGCAGGCCTTGGATCCCCGCCGATGGCCGCGTCTCTCGAGGCCCGACCCATCCGACATAGGACAGGTAGAAACCCATCAACGCGCCGAGCAGGTAGCCGAACTGCCACACGGGTGTGGCGCCGATCAGGTGGCTTGCCAGCGAGGCGTACTGGTGCGGAAAGGCCAGCAGAAAGAAGCCTTTCGCAGCCATCCCCCAGCCGACGATCGACACCAGGGCCGCTGGGGCGCCGCGCCAGTACGGGTGAAATGCGATGATCGCGATACCACCCATCAGCAAAAAGGCGCCCGTGATCCACGGCCACGTGTTGCTGTTGGTGAACTCCGTGAGCATCGCGCGCATGTCCGCCGCGCGGGCGGCGACGACGGTACCGACTACCACGTAGAACGGACCGAGTACGCGGGCGAAACCACGTGTTCGCGGTTGGACTTCCTGATTCGCGATCATGTCGCTCCTCCATCTGCTGACAACTCTGAGATCGGCTGATCCTCAGTCCCATCTGACCGCGCTCCGCCGCTGGGTCCTAGTGCCTAAGGTCCCTCGGGACAAGCGAAAGTGCCCTATGACGGATCCGTTCCTGGGTGACATGAACCGGCGCCGTACATTCCATTTCGACCGTGGGACAACGGTTGTCGCTGCCCAGTTCTCGCGCACGCTGTCGCATGCCGGCATCCCGCCAGGTGGCGGCAATCCTTGCCGCCATGTCGAGTCGATGATGCGGCCATCTGGCCCGCGGATGACTGCCATTGGTCACCTGTGACTACTGGTGACTTCTGGCTCTGTCAACGCTCAACCACATCGGGCAACGTCGGGGTGAACCTTGCCGTGTCGAGAAGGACATCTCATGACGAAACCCACGATTTCACTTCGAGCGATCGAAGACGCGGTACATCTGGCTTGCCGGGCGCCGTCGTTCCACAACAGCCAGCCGTGGAAATGGATTCTGGAATCGGCCACCCTCAAGTTGTTTCTCGACACCGATTGGTTGGTGGCCACCGATGGTTCGGGGCGTCAGGCAATGTTGAGCTGTGGCGCGGCACTCGACCATCTGCGGGTGGCGATGGCGGCTGCCGGTTGGACGACCCTCGTCGATCGCTTTCCCAATCCCAACAACCGACATCACCTCGCTGACATCGATTTCCGGCCGGCGGTCGGGGTGACGCCGGCACAACGGCGGGCGGCGGACGCAATCCTCTGCCGACGAACCGACCGACTGCCGTTCGGCGCCGTAGAGGACTGGCCGGCATTCGAGAACCTACTGCGGCTGACCGTGGCCGATCGGCCGACCCGGCTCGACGTGCTGGCCGCCCACCAACGCGCCGAACTGGCCGAAGCCTCTCATCTTGCCGACGTACTGAGGATGTACGACGCCTATCACGCCGAATTGGATTGGTGGACTTTACCTTTTGGCGCGACAACCGGCATCCCACACAGTGCCCTGGTATCGGCAACGGAAAGCGATCGGGTCGATATCGGACGTTCGTTCCCCGTGACTCACCATCGGGAGCGGCGTCAAGAAGCCGGGGATGATCAAGCCACCGTCGTGGTGATCTCCGCACTTGCGGACACCCGTGAAGACATCGTGGCGTGCGGTGAGACCCTATCCGCGGTGCTGTTGGAGGCCACCATGGCAGGGCTGGCCAGTTGCACGCTCACCCACCTGACCGAACACCCGGCCACCCGCGACATCATCAGCGCGCTCACCGGACACCCGCTGCCGCAGGTGTTGATCCGTCTCGGCACCGTCCCCAGCCTGGATGAGGTCCCGCCACCAACTCCGCGACGTGAGTTGTCGGATGTCTTCCGTTACCGGCCAGATCGCCCTCACGATCGGAATTGACCGCGGTGCGCTCGATTCACGTCGCGTAGCAGCGCGCGTCCGCACGACGCGCCCCACCGCGTACAGCGCGCTTGCCAGCGCGATACCGGTTACCAGCCGCTTCGCCATGCCAACGACCATGGCAGCTGAGCTGGCTACGAGCTAGGGCACATCGACCCACGGTCTCGGCCAACGGTCCTGACACAGCAGGTCACTCTGACCGGAGACTAGGGACCAATGCCCCTGCTGCCGGCGCCCCGCCAGACCTACCGTCGACGAATAGTCAGATCGGTGATGTCAGGAGAGTGCTGAGATGTTCAAATCAGCTTCACCGTCGTCGGCAGTCGTGGTCGGCGTCGACGGCTCCCGGTGGTCGGTGGACGCCGCCTTGTGGGCGGTCGACGAAGCCGTCAGTCGCGACGTGCCCCTGCGCATGCTCTACGTGGTCGAGCCACGCGGACATGGTGCTGTGGACCCGGAGCAGGAAGCCCGAGACTTGGCTTGCGCCGACGTCTCCGTTCGCCGCACGTTGGTCGCGGTCGAGTCGTTGGAGAAACCGGTCAAGATCGAGTGGGAAGTGCTGCACGGACACCCCGCCAGAGTTCTGTTGAACGCGGCACGGTCGGCTGACCTGCTGTGCATCGGATCGCTCGGCATCGCGCACGCCACGGGGCACCGACTCGGTTCCAGCGCAGCGACGTTGGCGACTTCCGCGATGTGCCCGGTCGCCGTCGTCCGCAGCGGCGGTTCACATTGGTCGGCGCACCCCCGGCACGTGGTTGTCGAGATCGACGAAAGCCCGGACAGCGTTCACGTTCTCAACACCGGGATCAACGAAGCCCGGTTGCGCGGTGCACCGCTGACGGTGCTCGCGACATGTCCGACCAAGCTCGAGGATGTCCAGGATCACATCCCGGACGAAAACACCCGTGCGCGTTTGGACAAACGGCTCGCCCGTCACCGCCTGGCAAACCCGGACATCGAGTTCAACCCGGTAGCGGTCAACGGCTCGACGATGAACTACGTTGAGCGCCATGCCGGTTCGATCCAACTACTCGTCATCGGCCGGCATCGCCGGTCCGGTATGGGCGAGATCATCGGGTCGGCGCGAGCGGTGCCCAGCCAGGTCAACTGCACGGTCTTGATCTGCCAGCATAATCAGCGCTTGTAACGGTTGCCTGGCCTATCGTCATGGGTAGCGCGAGCACTTAGAAGCACGTCATCGGGTTCTGAAGGGCAGGTGAATGGTCACTGTATTTCTCGTCGACGACCACGAGGTCGTGCGGCGCGGCCTCATCGATTTGCTGAGCGCGGACCCCGAACTGCAAGTCATCGGGGAGGCCGGCACAGTGGCGCATGCCATGGCCCAGATTCCCGCGCTCAGGCCCGATGTCGCAGTCCTCGATGTTCGTCTGCCGGACGGCAACGGCATCGAGCTGTGCCGGGACCTGTTGTCTCGCCTGCCCGATCTGCGTTGCCTGATGCTGACGTCGTTCACCTCCGATGAGGCCATGCTCGATGCCGTCCTGGCCGGGGCCAGTGGCTACGTCATCAAGGACATCAAGGGCATGGAACTGGCGGAAGCGATCAAAGCCGTCGGTGCCGGACGGTCTCTACTGGACAACCGCGCCGCAGCGGCGTTGATGGCCAAGCTCCGCAATGCCGCCGACCGGTCAGACCCGCTATCAGGCCTGACCGACCAGGAGCGTGTGCTGCTGGATCTGCTGGGAGAAGGGTTGACCAACAAGCAGATTGCCGCTCGGATGTTCCTGGCGGAGAAGACGGTCAAGAACTACGTGTCCCGGCTGCTCGCCAAACTCGGCATGGAGCGCCGAACCCAGGCAGCGGTGTTCGTGTCCAAACTGGACAGAAGACAGCGCCCGGACAACTGACACACATCTGGGGACAAACGGCGACGTAATTCTGCAGTGATGACAGAATCACGGTTGTGACGGGCCATGACAGCAATGCGGATCGTCCGCTGCGGGCGACGCTATCCGGACTGCGGCTGCGTGAACTCCTCAGTGAAGTTCACGATCGCGTCGAGCTGATCATCGAGGGCCGCGACCGGCTGGACGGTCTCGTCGAGGCGATGCTGACCGTCACGGCAGGTCTGGAGCTGGATGCCACGCTGCGAACCATCGTGCACACGGCAATCGAACTGATCGATGCGAAGTACGGCGCACTCGGCGTGCGCGGCACCGGCCACGAGCTCGTCGAATTCCTCTACGAAGGCATCGACGAGGAGACGCGGTCGAAGATCGGGCCGCTCCCCCAGGGTCGCGGCGTGCTCGGCGCGCTGATCGACGAACCGAAACCCATTCGGCTGGAGAACATCCGCACCCATCCCGCTTCTGTCGGATTTCCCGAGAACCACCCACCCATGCGGACTTTCCTCGGCGTGCCGGTGCGCATCCGCGACGAGGTTTACGGCAACCTCTACCTGACCGAGAAAGCTTCCGGGCAGCCGTTCAGCGAAGACGACGAAGTACTGGCACAAGCGCTGGCGGCCGCGGCCGGCATCGCCATCGACAATGCGCGCCTCTACGACCAGTCGCAACGACGCCAGGCCTGGATCGAAGCCACCCGCGACATCGGCACGGCGCTGCTGTCCGGTACCGAGCCGGCCCAGGTCTTTCGGCAGATCGCCGAGGAAGCGCGCGCACTGACCGACGCCGACGCCACGCTGGTTGCCGTCCCCGAGGACCACGACCTTCCGAGCAACGAGATCACCCGGCTCGAAATCATCGACGTCATAGGCGATTTTCGGTCGACGTCGTTGCAGGTCCCGGCCGCCGACGGCCCGGTCGGTAACGCATTTCACCAGCGGACACCATCGCTCTGCCCGGCAACGGACCTGCCCGACACCATCGCGAACGGGATGCAACACGCGCTGGTCCTGCCGCTGCGCACCACCGACACCGTCGTCGGAATCTTGATCGTGCTCCGGAAAGCCTCCCGGCAAGCGTTCACCGCCGATCAGTTGGACATGATGGCCGCGTTCGCCGACCAGGCCGCGCTGGCCTGGCAGCTGGCCGCGACCCAGCGGCAGATGCGCGAGTTGGATGTCGTCGCAGACCGTGATCGAATCGCCCGCGACCTGCACGACCATGTCATCCAGCGGCTGTTCGCCGTCGGGCTGACATTGCAGGGCACCATCCCGCGAGCCCGGTCCGGCGATGTGCAGCAACGTATTTCCGAGTGCGTCGACGATCTCCAAGACGTGATCACCGAAATCCGCACGGCCATCTTCGATCTGCATGGCAGCACGAGCAACACCACCCGGCTACGACAGCGACTCGATGCCGCCGTGTCCGCCTTCGCCAGCAATGAACTGCACACCACGGTCCGCTACGACGGACCGTTGTCGGTCATCGAACCGGACCTCGCCGATCACGCCGAGGCGGTGGTCAGGGAGGCGGTGAGCAACGCTGTGCGCCACGGCAATGCCAGCGCGATCAGCGTCACGATCAATGTCGACAACGACTTGCGCATCGAGGTGACCGACAACGGCAAAGGGCTGTCCGGCGGAATCACGGAAAGCGGCTTGGCCAACCTCCGCCGACGAGCCACAGACAGTGGCGGTGACATGACGATCGCCCCGGGCTCTGATGCAGGCACCATCCTGCGGTGGTGGGCACCCCTGCCCTGAGCGGCCCGGCCAGCACCCCGCGGCGGGGACCAATGTCCTTGGCTTCCACCGACGGTGGGCATCGATTCCGCTGTCACACGGCGCGCACCCAGCCAACGAGCAAGTGACCTAAGGCTCTGTCGATCGGGCGGCGCGAGCTGCAGGATCGCTGTATGAAGATCGGCGGGATGGCTCACGCGGTGCCCACGCGCGCTGCATGTTCTCCGCGATCTGCCCCATGCTCAGCGAGGTGAATCCAATGTCCGACACATTTCCCGACCGTGAAACGGTACGTGCAGCCATGGCACTGGCCACGCGTGCTCCGTCGGTTCACAACACCCAGCCCTGGCGGTGGCGGATCGGCTCGCACAGTGTGCATTTGTACGTCGAGCCGGAACTACATCTGATTCACACCGATCCCGACGGACGCGACCTGTTGATCAGTTGCGGGGCCGCGCTACACCACGCTGTTGTCGCGTTCGACGCTTTGGGGTGGCAGCCAACCGTGCGCCGCTTCCCCAACCCCGCCGAGCCGCATCATCTCGCGGTGATCGAATTGGTGCCCGGCACCCCTGAGCTACCCGACATAGCTCTCGCCGCGGCGATTCCCCGACGTCGCACCGACCGGCGGTATTACAGCGGATGGCCGGTTGCACTGGGAGATATCGCTCTGATGACTGCGCGCGCGGCCAGACTCGGGATCGGGCTGCGGCGGGTGAAGCTCAACGATGTTCTCACAACCACACTGCGGCAAGCGGTTTCGCACAACGCCAGGGACCTGGACTACCTCACGGAACTGACAGTCTGGAGCGGCCGCTACGCCGCCCTGGCCGGCGTGCCGGCCCGCAGTACGCCCACGCCAGACCAGCACGCCGCACTGCCCGCCCGCATCTTCGCCGGCGCCGTGCTCGACCAACCTGCGGGGACCACTGCCGAGGATGACAACGGATCGTTGCTGGCCCTCGGTACCTCAACCGACACTCCGCTCGATCGGCTCCGGGCCGGTGAGGCCACCAGCGCCGTTCTCCTCACTGCCACCGCGCAAGGCCTGTCGACGTGTCCTGTCACGGAGGCCCTGGAAAACCCGGAGTGCCGATCCATCGTTCGAACCGACGTCTTCGGCGACGAGTTGTTCCCGCAGATGCTGATCCGAGTCGGCTGGGCCCCTCTCAACGCCGATCCGCTGCCCTCAACTCCGCGACGACCACTGGCAGACGTGGTCTCGTGGTTCGATGACGACTCATCCTGACTGCTCCAACGCGACCTTGTTGACCCACCCGACCGCCGAATAGACAGCGAAGGCGACGACATAGACCCGAACCTTGAGACCGCGTTCGGACGGCCGCCATGTCATGTCGCCGCCGCCTGCTCCGCACCGTGGGCGGGTGAGTCGGCCAGACCGTGATAGGTCTTCTCCCAGTAGGACGGAGAACACAGGACGGTGATCAGCCAGAAGACCAGGTTCAGCACCGCCACGACGGATGTACCGCCCAGCACCAGGTTGAATCGTAGGAAGCCACGAGGTCCGATGGTCTGCAGCAGAGTTCCTGGAATTGAGTTCCAGCCCGTCATAGTGAAGTGCTGCAGCGGGGCACCGCGGCCCCGCGCAGCGGGCTGAATCAGATCGTCACCACACCCGCGTCGCTCCCGGCGCCACCGGCCAGGTCCCGTGCGATCACTGCCATCGCCATCCGCAGATCGTCGCTCGCCCGGTACAGATGGACCGCCGCCAACTCCTCGCCTGCGGCATCCTGATGCCGGGTTCCCGACAGGCACTCCGCGAATCCCAGCCGGTAGCCGTCGACTGCCCGCTGCAATACCGCGTTCACGGACACATCCGGGCTCGGTAGGCGCTCTTGAACGCGCGGCAGCACCGCCCGGCCCGCCTCACACGCACCCCGGATCTCCGCGTCATCCAGGCGAACCGCCGCAGAGTCGATCCTGTCCCGCAGGGCAAGCAGCGCGTCGAGTGACGGTGCGGCTTGTCGGAGCCAGACACGCAGCTGCTGCGCCGGCGACAGGGTCTTCGACTGTGCGGGAAAGGTATTCGCCGCAGCCGCAGCGGTATCCGGTAGGACGAAGCGGACCACAGAGGATGCGTGAAACATCCAACCTACAGATGCCGCAGCAGCGATCAGCATCACTGCAAACGACATGGCTGCCCGAGTCCACCCTGAGCGATCACGCGATTCAGAACCTCGGCCGTGTCGGCAATCCAGACTGATCATGAAACGAATGATGCGTTGGCCCATTGGCGGTTGCACGGGCCAAAGGTCCTCTGACACACGGCCACAATGCTCCGGCACCCACCCTCACCGCCGTTGGTGACCAAGGTCCCTCGGTCTGCTGCCGATCAGCACTTGGCCCCGTCAACGTGCTGGCAGAACATCATTTCACCACCGCAAGCCGCGCGGGCAAGCATCTGAAGGACACCGATGAACGACAACCAGCTCACCGCTCTCGATGCCGGCTTCCTGCAGGCCGAGGATTCCGACAGCCACACCAGCATGGCCATCGCCGCGCTGGCCATCATGGACGGACCCGTCCCGAGTCTCGCCGAAGTGCAGGCGGTGTTTGATGAACGCTCCGAACGAATTCCGCGCTGTCGTCAGGTGTTGCGCACCCATGCGCTGGACCTGAGCGCCCCGGAATGGGTGCCCGCTCGCACATTTGACATCACCCACCACGTACGCCGGCGTACGGTCACTGGGCCCGGTGACGAGGCTGCCGTCCATCGCGCGGTCGCCGACGTGATGGAGCGCCGACTGGACCGGTCTCGACCACTGTGGGAAGCGTGGATTTTCGACGGGCTGGCGGCCGGCCGCTGGGCGATCCTCATCAAACTGCACCATTGCATCGCCGACGGAGTTTCCGCGACCGCCATGCTGACCGACATCTGCGATGAAGCGACGGGAGGCGACAGCGAACCTGATTGCCGCCCTGCACCATTGCGCTCCCCTAGGGGTCTCGTCGTCAATCCCATCACGTTCGGACTCGACATCTGGCGCACGGTGACCGCGACCGCCCGCGCCGGTGTGCGCGCGGCGGTCGGCGCCGCCAACGTCGTCGCCGATGTACTCGCCTCCCCGGCGGCACCGCTGAACGGACCGCTCAGCGATCTCCGACGGTTCAGCGCCACTCAGGTCCCGCTCCATGACGTCCAGTTGGTGAGCAGGCGGTTCGGCGTCACCGTCAACGATGTCGCGCTCGCCGCCATCACCGAGGGCTTCCGAGCCACGATGGTCGAGCGGGGCATCGAACCGTCAGCGGGACCGATCCGCACCGTCGTCCCGGTGTCCGTCCGCCCGGCTGAACTCCTGCACGATTCAGACAACCGGGTGTCGCTACTGCTACCGGCCCTGCCGGTCGACCGATCGGATCCGCTCGAACAGCTGCGCCTGGTCCACAAGCGGCTGACCAAGGCGAAAGGCAGCGGGCAGCGTCAAGCCGGCTCGCTGGCCGTCGCTGCGGCGAACCTGGTGCCCTTCCCGATCATCGCATCGACAGTGCGGCTGCTGGGTCGACTGCCGCAACGCGGCATCGTCGCGGTGACCACCAATGTGCCCGGCCCGCAGCATATCTTGCGCATCATGGGCCGCCGGATCATCGAACTGGTGCCGGTGCCGCCCCTCGCAGTGGGAATGCGCACCGGTATCGCCATCATGAGCTACGCCGACTGCCTGGCCTTCGGCGTCATCGGTGATTTCGACGCCGAACTGGATGTCGATGAGCTCGCTCGCGGCATCGCGCACGGTCTGACCCGTCTGGTCGACGTTGCCACGGCCGCACCCCATACCCGCCGATTGGGAAATCTGCTGCTGCTCAGCGGGTAGACACGTCGTCCCATCGACCCTCAAGGGAGCCAATATGATCGATCAGCACTGGGATGCGGATAACTCCGTCCTGACCATTCGTCCTGAATCACCGCTGAGTGAAGGCGATTTCGCGAACATCGCGCACGCCGTCGACCCCACGATCAAACGCGGTGGCGATGTCGCCGGCCTCATCATCGACGCCCCCACTTTCCCGGTTGGGACAGCTTCGGTGCGCTGGTGTCCCATGTCCGGTTTGTCCACGACCACCACAAACACGTGAAGAAGATTGCGGTCGTGACTGATTCTCCGATCGCCGGCGTCACACAACACTTCGTGTCGCATTTCATCGCCGCCGAGGTCCGGCCGTTTCCTGCGGGCCGGGTCGAAGACGCCAAGTCGTGGATCACGGGCGGCGGTCAGTCTGGGGACGCATCGGCTCGCACCCCGGAACCCGCCGCCTGACCAAGTTTCTCGAGATCAGGCTATGGGTATGGCTCTGACGGTGACCGACACCAGGTTCCGCCCGGCGCTACGACCCTGGATTGCCGCAGTGCTCGTCGGGCTCATCGGCTACTGCGACTTCCCACTTGAATGGGTCCTCGGGTCCCCGCTCAGCCCCACCCGGTCGTACATCAGTGAACTGGCGGTCGCCGGCCAACCGTACTACCAGATTTTCCGCATCAGCGATCTTGTCGCCGGCATCGGCTTCGCGATCCTGGCCGGCGTCCTGGTAATTTGGCGCACGTCATCACAGATGCTCCTCGGGAGCGCGGCGCTGGCGGTCGCTGCCGCCACTTCGATTGTCGACTCCCTGTCGCCCATGAGCTGCGCGCCGTCGGTTGACCCCCAGTGCTGGGCAGCCGATCACGCGCCCTTGTCGGCACAGCTATCTCAGTTGCACACCGTCTCCGGAGTAGTCGGTTTCACCGCGGTCCTCATCGCGATGGCGGCCTATGGTGCCGCGCTGGGCAATGAGCCGGGCACCCGCCAGCTGGGATTGGTGGGCTTCATCTGCGCGGCGATCGGAGCGGCGCTCGGCGGTATCGAAATCGTGACTGCGCTCGCCGACACAGATTGGACGGGATTGTTCGAGCGCATCCACGTTGCCATCGTCGGCACATTTCTCCTGATGCTGACTGTCGTCGTGGCGCGCACCACAAGCCGGGCCAACCCGCGATCCGTCGTCAGTTCAGCTCCACGCTGAATCGCGAGTGGCATCCACCGACACCGTCAGCCATCGGCCGGCTCCCACCGCCAGCCAGTGACCTCGGGCAGGTCCTCCCCATGCATCCGGATCCAACTCCGGTGGCGATCGTGAGCCGCAACCATCGCGGCCCGCAGTGCACGTACTGAGGGACCATCGAGTCCGGGCATCAGGTCGATTGCGTCGAGCACCAGTTGGAAGCGATCCATCTTGTTCAGCACCAGCATGTCGAAAGGCGTTGTCGTCGAACCTTCCTCCAGGTATCCGCGTACGTGCATGTGTTGATGATTGCGCCTGCGGTAGGTCAGCCGATGAATCAACGACGGGTAGCCGTGATAGGCAAAGATCACAGGCCGGTCGGTGGTGAACAACGTGTCGTACTCGGCATCTGTCAAGCCATGCGGATGTTGCGAATCGGACTGCAGCCGGAACAGATCGACCACGTTGACGACGCGTATCTTGAGTTTCGGCAAGTGTTTCCGCAGAATCGATACGGCTGCCAGTACCTCGAGGGTGGGCACGTCGCCGGCACAGGCCAGGACCACGTCAGGCACCGAGCCCCCGTCGGTGCTGGCCCACTCGAAGATGTCCGCACCACGAGCGCAGTGCACCGCGGCATGCTCGGCGGTGAGCCACACCGGCGCATCGTTCTTCCCGGCGACGATCACGTTGATGTAGTCCCGGCTGGCCAGGCAGTGCGCCGCCACCGACAGCAACGTGTTGGCATCCGGCGGCAGGTAAATGCGGCCGATTTCGGCGCGCTTGTTGGCGACATGGTCGATGAAACCGGGGTCCTGGTGCGAGAAGCCGTTGTGATCCTGGCGCCACACGTGTGAAGTGATCAGGTAGTTCAGCGACGCTATCGGTGCGCGCCACGGCAACTGCCGACTTACCTTGAGCCACTTCGCATGCTGGTTCACCATCGAGTCCACGACGTGGGCAAAGGCCTCGTAACTGTTCAGTAGGCCGTGCCGGCCGGTCAGCAGATAGCCTTCCAGCCAGCCCTGGCACATGTGTTCCGACAAGACTTCGAGCACGCGCCCATCGCGAGCCAGGTGCTCGTCGCTCGGCAAAACTGCTGCGTTCCACTGCTTGTCGCTGACCTCATACACCGCACCGAGCCGATTCGACGCGGTCTCGTCCGGTCCGAACAGTCTGAAATTACGGTAGCAGGCGTTGCGCACCATGACTTCGCGCAGATACTGCCCGAGCACCCGAGTCGGCTCGGCAGTGGTGTCTCCCGGATTGACCGTGGACACCGAAAATTCCTTGGCAGAAGGCAGATGCAACGGCGTGAGCAGCAGGCCGCCGTTGGCGTTCGGATTCAACCCCATCTGGTAAGCAGGCGAAGGCACGTTGTCGGTGACCAGCGCTGTGGGGCAACCCATTTCATCGAACAGCTCATCGGGTCGATAGGAGGACAGCCAATCGACGAACTGCCGGCGATGTTCGGGATCAGTCCGGATATCGGCTATGGGCACCTGGTGCGAACGCCACGTACCCTCCACGCGTAGACCGTCGACCCATTGGGGTCCGGTCCAGCCTTTGGGCGTCCGCAACACGATCATGGGCCACTGAGGTCGCGGAGGTGCTGACGCGGCAGCGCGGGCGGCAGTCTGGATGTCGTCGATCATCGCCACGACGCGATCCATCGCCGTAGCCATGTCCTGATGCAGTTGTTGCGGGTCGTCACCGCTGACGTAGACCGGGTAGTGCCCATAGCCACGCAACAGGGAATCGAGTTCAGCGTCGGTGATCCGCGCCAGGACCGCCGGATTGGCGATCTTGTACCCGTTGAGGTGCAGAATCGGCAGCACCGCACCGTCGGTGACGGGGTTGATGAACTTGTTGGAATGCCAGCTGGCGGCCAGCGGGCCCGTCTCGGCTTCACCGTCTCCGACGACGCACGCCACCAACAGGTTCGGATTGTCGAGCGCTGCGCCGTAGGCGTGTGCCAACGAGTAGCCCAGCTCGCCGCCCTCGTGGATGGACCCCGGGACCTCGGGTGCGACATGGCTGGGAACGCCACCCGGAAAAGAGAATTCGCGGAACAGCGTCGCCATGCCGTGAACGTCCCGCGCTATATCAGGACGCGTCCGACCATAGCTGCCCTCGAGCCACGCATTCGCGAACAATGCGGGACCGCCGTGTCCCGGACCGATGACATACATCGCATCGAGCTCGTGGTCGATGATCGCGCGGTTCAAGTGCGCGTAGATGAAGTTCAGCCCCGGCGAGGTGCCCCAGTGCCCCAACGGGCGGGGCTTGATGTGTTGACGCTCCAAAGGCGTTCGCAGCAGCGGGTTGTCCATCAGGTAGATCTGGCCCGCGGTAAGATAGTTGGCAGCCCGCCAGTACGCATCAACGGATCGCAAGCGCGCCGGCGCCAAGGGCTCACGCACCTCGCGGGTTGCGTTGGTCATCGGGTGGACTCGCGAGCATGTGGCCGAGCGACGAGCACCGGGCAGTTCGCATGATGAATCAACCGGTGACTGGTGGCACCCAGGAACAACCCGGTCACGTCGCCGTGCCCGTGGCTGCCGACGACGATCAACTGAGCGTGCTGCCCGTGGCTCAGGAGGACCTGCCCCGGGTTGCCGATCGCCGCGATGCGGCGGACCACGACGTCAGGGAACTTTTCCTGCCACCCCGCCAAGCGCTCAGCCAACAGCATCTCCTGCTGTTCCTCGCGTGCCCGGCCCGCCAGGTCATCCCAAGGCGATTCTTCATAGTAGAAATAGGCCGGCATATAGCTCCAGACCAGCACAGCATTCAGTTCTGCGCCTCGCATCGAGGCTTCCTCGAATGCCCAGGCAATCGCGTCTTCGCAGTCCGGAGAGCCGCTGATCCCAACCACGACAGATCCCGTGACGGGAACCCCGGGCGCACGGACCACGACGACCGGACTGTGCCCGTGTGCGGTCAACGAAACCGACACGGAGCCGGCCAACAGGCCCGTGAACGCATTCAGCCCCGTTGAACCCACAACGGTCAGGAACGCACCCTCGGACAGGTCTGCCAGCACCCGCGCCGGACGGCCGGCCACTCTGGACAGCGTCACGTCGAGGTCGGGGTCCAGAACCTGCACGTGGTCCATTGCCTCGTCGAGGAAACGCTGACCCGTGGTCTCCAGATACTTGAAGAAGCTCTCCGAGGCGCCCGGATTGAACCCCATCGCGAAACTCTCGAAGTCGACGGCGTGCACCAATCGCAGCGGCAGGTTGCGCAGCTGCGCTTCATTGACAGCCCAGTTCAGGGCCATCAGCGACGAGCTCGATCCGTCGATGCCAACCAAAATGTAAGGGCGGGGCGATAATTCGGTCACGTTGTCCTCCGATGACGCTATTGTCCGATGTCCACGACGGTACGAGTGCCGCCTCTCGGCGGCTATGGCCGAAAGTCACTCGTTGAACAACCACTTGCCACTGCGCGGGCCGTCAACCCGTGGTGACCCATGCGGCGGGCCCAGGGCCTTTGCGCCCTCGATTCCGGGTGCTTGTCCGCGTCAGGATTCGATGACACATCTACGGCTCCGCATCGAAGGCAGACCACGGCGGAGTAAACGAAACATTCTGGGAGACAAGATGATCGAAATGCACAGCGGGGACTCTGTCGTGGTCGGCATCGACGGTTCGACGGCTGCCGTGTACGCCGCCCACTGGGCAGTCGCCGAGGCCGTCGCCCGAGATGTACCGCTACGGCTGGTGAATTGCGTGTTGGCTCACACGCGGACTCCAACTCCGACAATCCATCTGTGCTCGTTGCGCGGGTGTGAGAAGCATGAAGGCAGGTGGCCGCGAACGGCCACCTGCCTTCGTGCGGTCGGACTATCGAGCCTGCGGCCGGGCAACCAGTACCGGGCACGCAGCATGTTGAACCAGCCGGTGACTCGTCGACCCGAGGAACCACCCGGCCACGTTTCCGTGTCCGCGGGTGCCGGTGACGATCAACTGTGCGCGCTGCGCATAGCCCAGCAGCACGTGCCCCGGGTGGCCGGCGGCGACCACGCGGCGGACCGCAACTTCGGGGAACTTCTCCTGCCACCCGGCCAACCGCTCCGCCAGCAGCATCGCCTGTTGGTCCTCACGGGCCGGCCCCGGCAGCTCTTCCCACGTCGGTTCGATGTAGTCGAAATAGGCTGGCACATAACTCGATACGAGAACGGCGAGCAGTTTCGCCCCGCGCAGCGACGCCTCCTGGAAGGCCCAACCGATCGCTTCCTCGCTGTCGGGCGCACCGCTGACGCCCACGACGACGGGTCCCCCGGCATGCTGGCCGGGCGCGCGGACCACGACGACGGGACTGCGGCCGTGCGCGGTCAGCGCCACCGCCACCGACCCCGCGAGCAGCCCGGTGAATCCGTGCAGCCCGCTGGATCCGACGACGGTGAGGAAAGCGTCCTTCGACTGCTCTTCCAGCAACTGGGCGGGGCGCCCGACGAGGTTGTGGACGGACACCTCGACCTCGGGTGCGAGCGCCTGCACCCGTTCGCTGGCTTCGTCGAGGAAGTGCTGACCGGACATCTCCACGTGTTTGAAGAAGCTCTCCGACGCGCCCGGATTGAAGCCCATCACGAAATTGCCGTAGTCGATCGCGTGGACCAGCCGCAGCGGCAGGTTACGAAGTTGCGCCTCGCCGACGGCCCACAGCAACGCCTCCAGCGATGATCTTGATCCGTCGATGCCGACCAAAATATATGGGCGAGGCGATAATTCGGTCATGATGTCCGCTCCCGACGAAGGTGCAATTCCGACACCTTCAACGGTACGGACGCCGGCCGGCCGGTGCTACGGCCAAAGGTCCTTACTCGCCGAGCGCGTCGAGCCGCTCGCTCACCCGGGTGAGCGCATCATCTAACACGTCGACCTTCTCACCGCGTTTTTCGTTGGCCGGCTGCGCGGCACCGCGGCCACCCTCGGACTCCACGCGAGCCGCGCCCTGACGCCGCAACAGGCTGAAGTTCTTCTCCCGCGCTTGTCGCAGCCTGTGCTGCAGCTCCTTGAGTGACTTCGCATCCATTCGGGCCAGGACCTCAGGATGGCTCTCGGCGATCAGTTCGTTTTCCTGCGGACTGAGGTTCACGTGATTGCTCATAACTGCTTTCTACCCGCGACAGCGATACCTGCCGGCCGAATCACTCGACCACGCGCACCGGGCGCGGCATAATTCTTATTGACATGACTGCAACCATCGACGCCCGCGACGTGGGCACGCTGCCGCTCGCGCCGAAGAATCCGCTGCCGTTGCGGCAGTTGTTCGCCACTCGGCAACTGCACACCGGTCTGGTCCTGCTGAGCCAGGCCGGCGGGCCCATCAGTCGCATCGCCGTCGTACCCAATCGCGTGGCTCCGCCCATCGTGCTCGTCACCTCCCCCGCCGGGATCCGCGACGTGCTGGGTCGCACCGACAACCTCGCCGAGCGCTCCACGATCCACGAAGAAGTGCGCAACGTGGTCGGCGACAATCTCTTCGTCCTGCCCAACAGCGCCTGGCCGCCGCGCCGCCGCGCCCTGCAGCCGGTGTTCACCAAGCAGCACGTCGACCGCTTCGGCGGGCACATGTCCCAGGCCGCGCAGGTGATCGCCGACCGCTGGCGCGACGCTCGTGACGTCGACCTCGACACCGAGTGCCGCCGGCTCGCCATGCGGTCCCTCGGCTACTCGATTCTCGGTCTCGACATCAACGAACACAGCAACACCATCGCCGAAAACATGCACGTGGCCTCGCGCTACACGGCCGACCGCGCGCTGCGGCCGATCAAGGCGCCGCAGTGGCTCCCGACACCGGGACGCCGTCGCGCGCGTGCTGCGGTGGCACGGATGCGCAAGATGACCATGGCCGTCCTGCAGGACTGCCGCGCGAACCCGGACCGCGATGCGCCGCTGGTCAAGGCACTGCTGGCGGCCTCGGACCCCGACACCGGTCAGAAGCTGTCCGACGACGACATCTGTAACGACCTGCTCATCTTCATGCTGGCGGGCCACGACACGACGGCGACGACGCTGACGTACGCCTTGTGGCAGCTCGGGCGCAATCCCGAGATGCAGGACCGGGTGGCGGCCGAGGTCGCCGCGATCGGTGATCGGGAGCTGACCCCCGACGATGTTTCCGGCCTCACCTACACCGCCCAGGTGCTCAACGAGTCGCTGCGGCTGTGCCCGCCGGCCGCCGGTGTCGGCCGGACGGCGCTGCAGGACATGGTGGTGGACGGCCACCGCGTCGAAGCCGGCAGCATCGTGGCCATCGGCATCAGCGCCGTGCACCGGGACCCGACGTTGTGGGACCACCCGCTGGCCTTCGACCCCGACCGGTTCAGCCCGGACAACGCCAAGACCCGCGACCGGTGGCAGTTCATCCCGTTCGCCGCGGGTCCGCGGTCCTGCATCGGTGAGCATTTCGCGATGCTGGTGACGACACTCGCGCTGGCCACCATCGTGCGGTCGAACCGCATCGAGTCGTTGCACGACGACTTCCCGCTCGAGTCGCCCTACACGACGGTTGCGAAAGGTCCCATCCCGGTTCGGGTCGCCGCGCGGGTGTGACGCCGGCGTGGCCAACGCTCGGAGCATGCTCGACTGGGATCACAATGCCTACTACCAGCGTCTGCTGCTGCAGCACCTGCCGCCGCGGTGCCAACGTGTCCTGGATGTCGGCTGCGGCGCCGGCGGATTCGCCGTCCAGCTCGCTCAGCGCAGTGACCATGTCGACGCGGTTGACCGCTCGGCAGCGATGATCGCCGAAGCGCGGCGCCGGACCCCGGCGAATGTGAACTGCGTTCAGGCCGACGTGCTGACCGACGGGGTTCCGGCGACCGGCTACGACGCGATCGTGTCCATCAGCGCCCTGCACCACATGCCGCTCGACACGGTACTGCCCCATCTGGCCGACGCTCTTCGACCCGGTGGTGTCCTCGCGGCGATCGCGCTGCCCAGGACAGACCTACGGCATGAGTGGCCGCATGAGCTCGCCGGCGCACTTGCGCATCGCGCGCTCGGTGTCCGATTCCGCGCGGAACGGCTGCTGAAAATCGGCACCGGGTTCGCGAAGACGCCCGATCACGACGTCATGCCGGTGGTCCTGGACCCACCGTTGACGACGCGCGAAGTCGCCGCACAGACCGCGGAGCTTCTTCCGGGTGCCCGTGTGCGGCGCCTGCTCTTCTGGCGCTACCTGCTGGTGTGGCAGAAGCCCGACCTGTAGTCCCACCCAGCGCACAGGAATCGGCGGCAACGTCAATTCCGGCCCTCGCGCCTGGCTGACGGTGCAACGATGACGAGGCAAGCAAGTCCGCTCTCACTCGCGGAGGCCGACCGTGCCCAAACACGTCGCAACCGAGGCCTGCCACGTGATCCGGCTGCAGGACGGGCGGCGCATGAGTTATGCGCAGTACGGCGTTCCCGACGGCTTCCCGATCGTCAGCGCCCACGGCGGGTTGGCCTGCCGGCTCGATGTCGCCGCCGCCGGGTCCATCGCCGAGTCGTGCGGCGTCCGGCTCATCGCCCCTGACCGACCCGGCGTCGGGCGGTCGGATCCGCAGCCGGACCGGACCATCCTCGACTGGACCCGCGACGTCACCGAGCTGCTCGACCAGCTCGATATCGACCAGTTCGCGGTGATGGGCTGGTCTCTTGGTGGCCAGTACGCGGCCGCAGTCGGTTACGCGTTGCGGCCGCGTGTGACGCGGACCGCCATCATCGCCGGAGCCGTACCGCTGACCGAACCCGGCGCATTCGAGGGACTGCCACAGATCGACCGCACCTACATCCGCTTGTCACAGCGCGCACCGTGGGCAGCCCGGCTCGGCTTTCGCGCGATGACACTCACCGCGACGTGTGCGCCGGAACTCTACGGTCGGCTTGCCGCGCGCGACCTCGGGCCGGCGGATGCCGCGGTGTTGAGGGCCGAGGGTTTCGCCACATTCGCGCACATGTCGCGGGAGGCCCTTCGACAGCCTCAGGGCGTCGTCGAAGAATACCGAGTCATGGTCCGGCCATGGGGCTTCAGGCCCGAGGATCTTCAGCTGCCGGTGGACATCTGGGGCGGGACCGACGACCAGCTCATCGATCCGTCGTGGCCGGGTGAACTGGCACGCCGAATACCGGGCGCGACACTGCACATGGGCCCGGGCGGCCACTTCCTGGCGCACCTGTACTACGGGGATATCTTTCAGACATTGCTCAGTTCGTGATCAAATCTCACCTGACGACGTAAGCCTGTCCAGCACGTCCAGGGCCTCGCGGCACCAGTCCACCCAGGCCTGCTCCGTACGCAGCCCCGCCTTCAACACAAGATGGCGCAGCACGTCGGCGTCGGCGACCGGCGCTGCGAAATCGCGCGCGTCTATCTCGCGGTAGTTGGCCAACATCGCTTCATGCGCCGCGAGGTGGTGGGCGATCACGGCACGGACGGCGCCCGTCTCGCCGAGTGCCGCGGCTGCGCGCACGCGCACCGCGATGGCCATCCGCTCCGGTGCGGGATCGTCAATGCCACAAAGCCATTCACGCAGTGCCCGCCGGCCGGCCGCCGTGATGCTGAATCGTTTGGGCTGGCCGCGCTCGGGACGATCGGGAGTCGAGGCCTCGGCGAGCCCGGACGTCTTGAGCTTGTCGAGTTCGCGATAGATCTGCTGGTGGGTCGCCGGCCAGAAGTAGCCGAATGCCCGATCGAACCGGCGGGTGAGTTCGATACCGGTCGATGCCCGCTCCGTGAGCGCGGTCAGGATGGCGAATTGCAGCGACATGGCGTGATCGTAGGTCCAGTCGAGTTTCCGCCGTCGTGACGCGGCGACAAGAGTCCTGTCACGGCTGTTATCCAATCTGTTGCATAAAGCGACCACCACAGCCGGACCCGTCGCCGAGCACTTGCCAAATCCAGCCTATTGCCAACATGTTCGAGTATCACCGCTCAGCGCCGACAACCACTACTTAACGCGATTATGCCACTAGTTGCATAATGCCTCCGGCAAAGCTAAGGTCCAGACCAAACACGGTTTCCGATTCGAAGGGCTATCACCATGGGTCTGCCTCCCGTCCTCGCACAGCGCCTGTCCCTGCCGGTGGTCGCGTCGCCGTTGTTCCTGTGCTCGGGGCCCGATCTGGTGAAGGCGGAATGCCAGGCCGGTGTCATCGGTTCGTTCCCCGCGCTGAACGCCCGGCCATCCAGCCTGCTCGGCGATTGGCTGGATGAGATCGAAGAGTCGAACAATGCCTACGCACTCGCCAATCCCGACGCCATCGTCGCGCCGTTCGCCGTCAACCAGATCGTGCACCGCTCCAATGACCGCCTCGAACACGACATGAGCGTCATCGTCGAACACAAGGTGCCGATCGTGATCACCTCGCTCGGCGCACGGCCCGAGATCAACGACGCTGTGCACTCCTACGGCGGCATCGTCCTGCACGACATCATCAACAACGAGTTCGCGCACAAGGCCATCGACAAGGGCGCCGACGGCATCATCGCCGTGGCCGCCGGCGCCGGCGGCCACGCCGGCACTCAGTCCCCCTTCGCTCTGGTGCGCGAGATCCGCGAATGGTTCGACGGTCCGCTGCTGCTGTCGGGCGCCATCGCCCACGGCCGGTCCATTCTTGCCGCACTCGCCGCGGGAGCCGACTTCGCCTATGTCGGTTCGGCTTTCCTGTCCACCGACGAAGCCAATGCGGTGCCCGAGTACAAGCAGATGATCGTCGACTCCACCGCATCCGAGATCGTCTACAGCAACCTGTTCACCGGCGTGCACGGCAACTACCTGCGCGGCAGCATCGTCGCCCAGGGCCTTGATCCCGACAATCTGCCCGAATCCGACGCCTCGGCAATGAATTTCGGCTCCGGCGGCAACACGGACGCGAAGGCGTGGAAGGACATCTGGGGCGCCGGCCAGGGCGTGGGCAGCATCAAGGAACGCCTCACCGTCGCGCAACTGGTCGAAACCTTGAAGACGCAGTACGTCGAAGCACGCCAGGACTTGCTGAACCGCACGCTCGACGACGACATGCTGCAGCCGGTGCACTAACCAGCTTGGTACACCACCGCACCGTCATAGACGGTGGCGGCCACCAGCGAGGCGTCCAGCTCCGCCAAGACGTCTCGCGGTGGCGCAGCCAGCAGGCACACGTCCGCCGGCATGCCCACCGTCAGCTCCTGCGGCACGTCCGGCTGCTGGGGTGTGCCGAGGAACATACCCAATGCCGCTGCGGCGTCGATGCTTTCCCTCGCTCCGAGCACGCTGCCGGAGGCGGTGCTGCGATGCACCGCGGCACGCATCGCCGCCCAGGGGTCGGCGTCCCCGAACGGCATATCGGTCGACAGCGCGACGGGTATCCGCGCGTCGCACAGCGACGCCACCCGCCACAGCTGACAGTATTCGTCCGCGGGCACGTCGGTGAGGTACTGCTCGCCGCGCTCGGCGACGAAGTTCGGCTGAGTCACCACCAGCACGCCGAGGTCACGCAGGTCGGCCAGGCAGTCGTCAGGGATGACGGCGCCGTGCTCGATGCGGTCCCCGGCACGCGACCCCGCCTGCCGCAGCGCGGCAATCGTGACGACCAGCTGCATGGCCGTAACACAGTGCAACGCAACGATTCCGCCCTGACGGTGCCGCACCGTGATCCAATCGGCCAGTGCGTCGAGATCGAGACCGTCGTCGTGCAGGATGCGCTTGGCCGGTGCCAGGACTTCGACGCGCTGGCGCAGTTCGCCGTGCCGGCGCGCTTCGGCGAAGTCCATCACGTCCTCGGCGGTGAGATCGGGCGTCGCGTCGGTGACACCGGTGACGCCGAACGCCGAGAGGCGCCGGCTGATCTCGCCGAGCCCAGCGTCGTTGCGCTGCAACGCATGCGTCCAGCCGGGGTCCGCGCTACGCAGCCGGCCGTCGGGATGGTCGGGCAGGCCGACGGCCGTCAACCCCGCGGAGTTCAGCGTCCACAACACTCCGCTGCGGTGCTGAACCCGCACCGGCACATGCGGTGAAACCTCGTCGAGCACAGCGCGATCCAGCGGACCCGCGACGGCTTCGTGATAGCCGACGGCCCGAATCCAGCCGTCCTCGCCGACGGCGGCCTGCCCCAGGACCGCACGCAGCGCGTCACGGCTGCGTACCTCCCCCGGGCCGACCCGTACCGACGTCAATGCCGCTGCCGCCGAACGCAAGTGAACGTGATGGTCGTGGAGCCCCGGAATGACGGTGCCACCGGTCGCGTCGAGAACGTCCTCCCCTGCTGTGGGCCGGAGACTATCGGCCACGGCCTCGATCAGCCGGCCCAGCCGGATGTCCACGGTCCGGCCGTCGAGCAGCGTGGCTCGTCGAATCAGCATGCCCCGGAAGTCCTTTCCCGCACGATGTCCCACACCTGTGCGCTGTCGGCACCCAACTCGCCGGCCCGCGACGACAGCACGGGTGCCGCCGGTGCCGCCACCGGGGCTACGCAGTGACCACCCGTCAGCGGTAGCGCGGCGTATTCCGCCGCCACCGAAGCCAGGGCGACCTCGACGATCTCGCCACCGCCGCGCTGCAGCGACTCCACCACCGCGAGCGCGGCGTGCATCCCCGTCAGCGGATCAGCGATCGCGTCACCGCAGAACACCGGGCCCGTGCCCGCCGGATCGGAGCCGACCAGACCACCGGAAACCGCGGCATCGTCACCGAACCCGACCCAGTGGGCGTGGGCCCCATCGGTGCCGTGCCCGGTGACCCGCAGCCACACCCGGCCATCCCGCGCTGTGACGTCTTCGGGACCCAGACCCCGGTTGACGAGAGCGTCCGGGCGCGACGATTCGATCACCACATCGGCCACCGCCAGCAACTGCCGCAGATCGTCAGGAGAACCGAAATCGGCGGCATAACAGAGCTTTCCGCCGTTCATCCAGTCGAAGAATCGTCGTTCGCCCTGCCGGGTACCATCCGGCCGCGAGACGCTCTCCACCTTTATCACCGTCGCGCCGGCCCGGGCCAGCAGCTGCCCACACAGCGGACCGGCCCACATCGAGGACAGATCGACCACCAGCAGCCGGCCGTAGTCCTGGAACGGTTTTCGGTTGCCGTGCCGACGGATCACCGGCGCGGCGGCAGCGGTCTCCGCCAGCACACCGACGGGAAGGCCGAGCAGCCGCGCGCGCTCGGCGACATCGGCAACCAGACGGCGAGCGGACCACTCGGTAATCGCCGGCCACAGATGATCAACTGGCACATCGGATTCGAGCAGCGCCGGTACCGCCGCGACGTCATCCGGCCGGGCCAGCGTCAGGGCGAACCAGCCGTCCCGCCCGGCGACCAGCCGTGTGCCGCCGCCGGCGCTGACGCGTCCTTGCCGGTGCAGCCCCGCCAACGCGGCCCGGCCCGCGAGAAGCTCCGCGGCATCGACGTCGACGCCAAGTTGGCCGGATAGCTCGAATGCGACCGCCCGCGCCCGGGTCAACACCGCGGCGCGACTGAGGTCCGGCGGTCCGGCTGGCATGCCGGTCAGCGCGGCCAGCCCGCTCGCCGACCAGTCCCGCGCCGCCTCGTCACTCACGTACTGACCGCATCGACCAAGCCCCAGTCCCGCGCCGTCGCCGCGTCGAGCGTCGTCCCGGACAGCACCAGATACGCTGTGCGCCAGCGGCCGACGCGCCGCGTGATGCTCACCGTGCCACCCGCTCCGGGGATCAGTCCCAGTGCCAGCTCCGGCAGGCCGAGGGTGGCATTTGGGTGGCAGGTCACCTGCCCGCAGAACGCGGCCATCTCGAGCCCGCTGCCCAGCACCTGGCCGTGGACGACGGCCTGGCACCCCGCGCCCAGTCGCGCGGTGATGTCGTCGAGCACGAGCGCCGGGCTGAAGCGCGTGCGGGCCAGGTGCGCCGATGCCGGATCGTCGAATGTCCCGAATTCGGCGAGGTCGCCGCCGCTGCAGAAGGACGGACCGTTCCCGGTGAGCACCAGAGCGGTCACCGACGTGTCCAGACGGGCAACCTCCAGCGCCTCCAGCAGTGCTGCCCGCGCATCGGTCGAGAATGCGTTGTGCCGCTGCGGACGGTTGAAGGCCACGTGCAGAGTGTCGCCGTCGCGGTGCGACATCACGGGATCCGGGAGCAGCGGAACGGTTTTCGGGCCGCGTTCGGCCAACCAGCGGGCGAATTCCCGGCCGGACTGCAACGTCGAATACGCCAGTGATTCGGTGATCACCCCGGCGAACGTCGGCGCGGCGGGGTCGAACGCGCGCAGTACGTCGTCGCACACGGCGGCCGTCTGTGGCCACGTCGCGACGCGTTCGGTGATCTGCGCCAGTGCCGCGTCGACATCGGGCACCTGTACGGTTCTGCGGTCCGTGCACGGGCGGTCCACCAGGGTGAAAGTCGCTTGCTGCAGCCAGAACTCTGCATCAGCACCGACGGGGTCTCCGATCCCGATCACCAGACCGGCCGCACCCGGGGAGTCAGCGAGATCGACGACTCTCAGTTCGTCAGGCAACGGACGCCCAGTCGTTCGCCTCACGGTGAGCCAGCACGTTCTCGCCTCCTGCGGATGTCGACACCCGGATCATGCCATTTCCGCCGCGGATTGACGTTCAGTCGAGCTGGACCCGCACCGTTACCCGACCCTTGTCGTCACGCGTCGAGATCGCATGCCCGGCGCGGTCGGTGCCGCGAAAATTGAGTAGCGTGATGGGTCCGCCGTCGCCGAGAAAGTTGCGCCACCAACTCTTGGAATCCGGTGACATCACCCTGATGACGACGTCATCACCGGACAGCCGGTAGTTCACGGGCGTCTGAAAGCTGCGCCCTGATTTGCGACCCGTGTAGCGGATCTCGACCAGACTGCGGCCGACGATGTTGCCGACGACGGGAACGGTGGTGAGACCGACCGCCGCCTTGTTGAGGGCGCGCGCGACCGGGTTGTCGAAAAACGTGCTGGACATGTCGCCAGGCTAGCGCGGGCGGGGTGAGTCGGCCGCTCAGCCGATCTTGATCAAGCGCACTCGCGACAGATACGCCCTTGCGATCGATCAGCAGCCAGATCGCTGAGCTGGCGAACGTGGATGCAACGGGTGCAGATGAATTCATTGACCTGCTGCGGCGTACCAACCAGCTGCTGCGGGCTGTCGTAATCGATCGTCACGTGGTCGGACCTTTCCCAGACGGACACCGCACATACGGCATGTCCGCACCGGATGCCCCGTCCGCGTTCGGACTAAACAAAATCTGCCGGCCATCCGCGCCTGGCAGGTCTCCGAATCACTGGGTAGTGAAGGGCATTTTCGGGAACTGTCCTGAGAGTCAGCATATGGCCGTAGCCGAGGAGAGTCTGTGACAGACGTGAATCAATCCGCACCGTCGTTGCGCGTGCTGATCACCGGGGCCACCGGATACATCGGCGGGCGTCTGGTGCCACGCGTCATCGAGGCCGGCCACCGGGTGCGCGTGATGGCGCGCAACCCGGACAAGATCAGTGACGTGCCCTGGGCGGCCGACGTGGAGGTGGTGCGAGGTGACCTCACCGATGCGGACACCCTTGAGGACGCCTGCCGCGACGTTGACGTCATCTACTACCTCGTGCACTCGATGGGTAACCCGGGAGAATTCACCGAAGCCGAGCGCCGCAGCGCGGAGAATCTCGCTGCCACCGCGCGCAGCGCCAACGTCAAGCGCATCGTCTACCTGAGCGGCTTACACAGCGAGTCTGATCGGTTGTCCACGCACCTCCGGTCCCGCAGCCAGGTCGGAGAAATCCTGATCGATTCCGGTGTTCCGACGGTCGTGCTGCAGGCCGGCGTCGTCATCGGTTCCGGTTCGGCGTCCTTCGAGATGATCCGGCACCTGACCAACCGGCTGCCCGTGATGACGACGCCGCGCTGGGTCAACAACCGCATTCAGCCCATCGCCATCCGCGACGTCCTGTATTACCTCCTGGCTGCCGCCACCGCCGAGTTGCCGCAGTCGCGCACCTACGACATCGGCGGACCCGACGTCCTGCGCTACGGCGACATGATGCAGATCTACGCCGATGTCGCGGGGCTGGCCCGGCGCAGAATCGTGGTCCTGCCCGTCCTCACACCCAAGCTCGCCGGGCTGTGGATCGGGCTGGTAACCCCGGTTCCACCACGGATCGGCCGGGCTCTGATCGAGTCCCTGAGCACCGACTCGGTGGTCACCGAGCACGACATCGACGCCGTGATCCCGCCTCCACCCGGCGGCACCACCGGATACCGCGACGCGGTCGGACTGGCGCTGCGCCGTATCGAGAACGGCGACGTGGAAACCACCTGGGCCAACGCCTCACCGACCGGTGCACCCGCCGATCCGCTGCCGTCGGATCCCAGCTGGGCCGGCGACGCCATCTACACCGACGATCGCAGCATCGACTGCGACGCACCCATCGAGCAGGTGTGGCGGGTCGTCGAGGGCATCGGCGGCGAACGCGGTTGGTACTCGTTTCCGCTCGCCTGGACGATCCGCGGGTGGCTCGACGTACTGACCGGGGGCGTCGGCTTGGCCCGGGGCCGGCGCAACCCGAACACCCTCTACACCGGCGACGCCCTCGATTTCTGGCGCGTCGAACGCATCGAGCGGCCACATCTGCTGCGGTTGCGCGCCGAGATGCGCACCCCGGGCCGAGCGTGGCTGCAGTGGGAACTCCAATCTCACGGCGCTGGCGCCACCCGGTTGCACCAGCGCGCCATCTTCTTTCCGAAAGGGCTTGCCGGACGGCTCTATTGGTATGCGCTGATGCCGTTCCACGGCATCATTTTCACGGGCATGATCAAGAACATCGCGGCCGAAGCGCAGAAGGAGCGGACCCGCACCGGCTAGCGGCTGCCGCCGTGTCAGGTGCGCCGGTTGATCCACCAGATGTGCGTCGACAGTACGGTCGCGAATGCGCACCACGCGGGGTAGGCGGCCAATGGTGCCGCCCGCAGTTGCCGGACCGCGAGCGCGCGACGCGTCAAGTCGGCGCTACTGACGGTCAGCGCCGCCGCGGTTACGGCAGCTGCCCCGAGCCGGTGACGATTGAAGAAGATCCACGACCAGCTGGCGTTGAGCCCCAGATTGATCGCGAGTGCGGCGCCGAAGCGGCGGGCTGCACGCGTGTCTTCCGCATCGATCAGTCGGTCGAGCGTGTCGGCGGACACGACAGCGATGTCCGCATACAGCAGCGGCCACACAATGGGGAACACCTGCCGGGGCGGCTGATAGGTGGGCTTGCGCAAGCGCGCGTACCACGGTGAGGCGACGGCCGGGCCCGATGCCGCCCCACCCGCGATGGCAGTGACAAGGGCAGCGGTGGCGGTGGTGCCAATCGTTTTCAGTTTCATCGGTTGAAGCTCCTACGTGGTGAATCGAGGACGTGGCGAATCTGGCGGATGTGCGGGCGGTCAATTCTCAACGGGTATCGCGATCTCGTTGCGGCGTCGCCACGGCAGGGTCCACGGCGGGTCGTAGAACCACGCCGAAGGGTCGCCGGCAACGGCGAATCCGTAGTCGCGGAGCGTGTCACGCAGGTGATCGGTGTGCCGGGCAATGCTGTCAGCGCCACGATCACCGGTGAAGCGCAACACCGCAACGGTTTCTGCCGGCACCTCCACCAGTTCGACGCGCTCGTCATCAGGCGTCGGCAACGACTCCAGCGTCGATCCGGCCGGCATGAAGAACCGGATGACCCAACCCCCAGCCTGACTGCCTTGTTGCTCCACCGGCGCCGTCATCGCGATCTTCCGTCCGGTATCGGTGCGCCGCTGTTGACCGACCGGCGCCGTCATCGCGATTCCGCCGCTCTGATGGTTGGCGCCGAAGATATAGCCGGCCAATCTGCGGAATCCCGCGTTACGCGCGTGTTCCTCGTCGCCCTCCACCGAGGTTTGAGCGGCGATTCGTCGCCCATACCGGCGAATCTGCACTCCACCGGCCAACGGCTCCGCATCGTACGGCGGCTCCTCGAGCCCGCTGCGGATCCCTACCGTCGACGTGACGGGGCTCAACACTTGCGTCGTGAACGTTCGCATCTGATTCAGCACATCACGCACCTTCCCGTTTGATGAGGTCGTCAAAAGTGATTCGGCGCCGACGTCCCGGTGGATGGCCCCAATCAGGGTGATCAGTGGACAGTTGTCGCCAGGTGTTCACCCCCTCCCGTACGGTGTGTCTGTGAGTTTCGCGATTGACAGATCAGTAGAGATCGACGCACCGGCCGAGCTGGTCTGGCAGGTGCTCACCGACGGGGCCAGCTACGGCGAGTGGAATCCGTTCTGCATCGAGTGCTCGTCGACGTTCGAGCCTGGCAGCCCGATCGACATGAAAGTGGTGCTGATCGGTCCGCCGAAGAAGCAACGCGAATACATCAATACCTTCACCCCGGGCGTCGAGTTCAGCTACAACATGAAACCCGCCCCGCTGGGGCTGCTCCGCAGCGAGCGTTCGCACCGGCTGACCCCGCTGCCCGACGGCCGCACCCGCTACGACTCACACTTCCAGTTGTTCGGGCCGGTGGCACCGATCGTCGCCGGCCTGCTGGGCCGTGCATTGACGAAGGGCTTCAGCGGCATGACCGACGGCGTCAAGAAGCGCGCCGAATCCCTCCGGTAGGCGGGCACCGCACCGGCTGAACGGCACGATTGGCGCGGTGGAGCACGGGTAATCAGAGGCATGCCCGAAACCAGCGCAGCCGATTATCTGCCAGGCGTGCTCAACATCCCGGCGCTACGAACGGCGGCCGGCGAGTGTCACGGCTGCGCGCTGTACCAGCACGCGCAGCAGACCGTGTTCGGCGCCGGCGACGACGCAGCCGCGATCATGTTGGTCGGTGAACAGCCCGGTGATGTGGAGGACCGTCGCGGTCAACCCTTCGTCGGGCCCGCCGGCCGCCTTCTCGACCGCGCGCTCGGCGACGCCGGAATCGACCGCAGCCAGCTGTACGTGACCAACGCGGTCAAGCATTTCAAATTCAAGGCGACCGATCGTGGCAAACGCCGAATCCACCAGAAGCCCAACCGAACCGAGGTGGTCGCCTGCCGACCGTGGCTGCTGGCCGAACTGCGCACCGTCGAACCCCATGTGGTGGTGCTGCTCGGCGCGACGGCGGCACAGTCACTCCTGGGCAACGACTTTCGCCTCACCCAGCATCGCGGCGAGACGCTGCAACTGCCGCCTGACACCGTGCCCGATCACGAGACCGTGGCCATCGCCACCGCTCATCCCTCGTCGATCCTGCGCCTGCCATCGCCCGATCGTGACGCCGCCTACCGCGACCTGGTGACCGATCTCCAGAGGTCCGTGGAACTGCTCGGCTGAGACGCGTCTGCATCCTGACCGATGAATCTTGCGCCCGGGTGCAGTCTGATCTACATGGGCAGACTCATTTATGGCTTCAACGTGTCGGTGGACGGATACATCGCGGACGCACAGGGCAGCATCGACTGGTCGGAACCGAGCGAAGAGCTGCACCAATACTGGAACGACTTCGAGCGGGAGACGGCGCTGTCCTTCTACGGGCGGCGGCTCTACGAGCTGATGTCCGCGTACTGGCCGACGGCCGACCGGGAACCGGATGCGACCCCGATGATCGTTGATTTCGCCCGCATCTGGCGGGACATGCCGAAGGTCGTGTTCTCCCGCACTCTCGATTCCGTCGACTGGAACTCCCGCCTGGAACGGCGCGACCCGGTCGAGGTGGTGACGAAGCTGAAAGCCGAGACCGCCGGCAATCTGGAGATCGCCGGCGCGACGCTCGCTGCGCCCGTCGTGCAGGCCGGGCTGGTCGACGAATACCGGATCGTGCTCGTGCCCACCGCGGTCGGCGGCGGCATCCCGTTCTTCCCGAGTCTGCCGTCGTGGATCTCGTTGCGCCTGTTGGAGAACCGCACTTTTCCCTGCGGCACGGTCCTGCTGCGATACGAGCCGAAACGCGACTGAGCGACGGCCCGGCTGCCTGGATACCTGAAGCGACGCAACGGCCGTCACCACGGGCAGCCGTCGGCCCACGCGTGCGGACTGTGGTCTCCGCAATACGCTGATTTGATCGTCGGGGCGAAGGAGACCGGCACCGGTTGCGTCGTCATCGTGCTCGTGGTGTTCGCATTCCAGGTGTCGGAGCTTGTGCCGGTCGAACTGGGTTGGTGGACAATCGATTGCGCCCCCATCGCGATGAGGGCACCGACGCCGAGCGCTGCCAGAGCCCACTTCCCGCTGCGACGAGGCCGCTGAAAGTTCATGTGTTGCATCGATTCACTCCTTCATCGAATGGTCGTGGCGAGAGATCGCCATCAGCAGTTGTGGTGCATTCTCATGTGGTCAGTCGCCCACGCACACAAATTGATGACGTACTGCGGTCTCGCGGATGGCTCCGCACGGGTGACCGGAATCAGCGTGAGATTCGCATCAGCCGCCCAACGCTCTTGGCCGGTGCCGATCGCACTGGTCGGGTGGGCAACAGTTACTGCGCCCATCGTCAGTAGAGCGCCGACGCCCAGCGCCCCCGACAGCGCTTTCACGCTGAGGCGACGACGACGGTGCGCGTTCGGTGGATTCATCAATTTCGGCCTCCGTCGGGCGTCAGATCGTCCTGGCAGTGGCTTGACTCACCTTTGCCACATGCTGTGATGTAGGTCTCGATCATCTGAGGCCGGGTGGGGGCCGATCCACATCAATACGCCGCACAATCGGCGCGCCGCCGGTGCACAGTGCACCGGCGGCGTACGCCACTACGCCGACGCCACTATCCGGCTGACGCGACGATGATGTCGACTGCTTCGGCCACGCTGTCCGTGCAGTGGATCAGATCCAGGTCGGATTCGGAGATCTTTCCTTCGGCCAGCATCGTGTTGCGTATCCAATCGATGAGACCCGACCAGTAGTCGACGCCCAGCATGATGATCGGAAATGCGGTGACCTTGCCCGTCTGGACGAGGGTCAGGGCTTCGAACAGTTCGTCGAGTGTGCCGAATCCGCCGGGCAGGCACACGAACGCCTGCGCGTATTTGACGAACATGGTCTTGCGCACGAAGAAGTAGCGGAAGTTGATCCCGAGATCGACCCAGTGGTTCAGGCGCTGCTCGAAAGGCAGCTCGATGCCCAAACCGACCGAATAGCCGCCCGACTCGCTGGCCCCACGGTTTACCGCCTCCATCGCACCCGGGCCGCCGCCGGTGATCACCGCATAGCCCGCCCGCACGAGTGCGGCGCCCAATTCCTCACCCAACCGGTACTCGCGCGAATGCGGTGTTGTGCGGGCAGAGCCGAAAACCGTGACCGCCTGCGGCATCTCGGCAAGGGCATCGAAGCCGTCGACGAACTCGCCCTGGATCCGCATCACGCGCCACGGATCGGTGTGCACCCAATCAGTGGAGTCGCGCCGGCCGAGCAGGCGCTGGTCGGCGGTCGTGGTGGCGCATCGTTCGCGACGAAGTTGCACCGGGCCACTGATCTGGAGCTCGCCGTCGTCCGCGTTGTCGTCCTCAGTCACGTCGGCCAGCGTATGGGAAGTCCACCATGCGGCTGTCCGCCGCGCGGCTCGGACAGCGGTTCAGCTACTCGCACCTCCGCTGCGGATCAGCCTCGCGAGATCCTCACGGTCCGAGATGTCGAGCTTGATGCAGGCCCGATACAGGTGGCCCTCCACAGTCCGCGGCGACACGGTCAATCGGTCGGCGATTTCGCGGTTACTCAGCCCGGCGGCCACCAGATTGGCTATCTCACGTTCGCGGACCGTCAGGGGTAGGGGGTGCGTCGCCAATTCCAGTGCCGGAGTGCGCACTCCCCCACATTGCGCGGCCAATCGGTTGGCCACGGCTGCGGCCTGTGCGCTGCTCCGCCGATCGTCGGCCGCCGCGAACGCCGCGGACGCCTGTGCCGCTGCGTCGAGGGCGGGCAACAAAGCACCGACGTGCTCGAATTGCTCTGCCGCGGTGAACAATCCAGCAGCATCGTGGTCACGCACGGCCCGGGCATGCGCCACCATCGCAGCGGCGAGACGGCCACCGACGTCAGGAGCGACCTCGATCAGCTGGTCCGCGGCCCCGGGGTCGCCGAATCGCACGGCATCGTGCAGCGCCAGCATGGTCACCGCTCGTTGGCCAGAGCTGTCGGCCAACCGGGCCGCATCCAGTGCCAGTTCGATGGCGGCGCTGACGTTTCCCTCGGCCGCGGCAAGCCACGACTCGGCAATCCTGAGCTGCGGGCCGAACACCGCGACGTGCCGGCCCGAGCGGACTTTCAACTCGGCGACCATCTTGGCCCCAGGCTGCACCCGGCCAAGCGCGCAATAGGACTGTGCCAGCAGCAGCCGGGCCGGAAAACTCCACGACGCGGCCGACTCAGCGGTCAGCGCCGCCACCGTCTGCTCCATCCGCGACACCGTCTCGGGGAATTCGCCGCGGGCCAGGCCGATGGTGCCGGCCAGCACATTGGCCATCCCCCACGCCAGATACTGACCCGATGAGGTGATCCGCATGATGTCGGCCGACCGGCTGCTCGCCGCGTCGAAGTCTCCGGCCAACACCAACGCGCGGACTTCGCCGAACGCGGTGAGATAGCGGAGCAGTCCGTCGACCTTCGCGCCGGCCATGCGACCACGTCGGGCCAGTACCGCCACCTCGTCATTGCGTCCCATCAACGCCAGAGCGAGAGCGCCACCGAATGCCGCCCACTGCAGTGCGATCGGATGCGCAACCGGGTCGGCCAGCACCCGGTTGGCCATTGCCACGGCTTCGGGCAACCGGTTCTCGAAGGTCAGCGTTGCCGACGCTGTGCCGTCGATGATCGGTATCAGCTCGGGGCTCGTGATCCGCTCACGGAGCAAGTCGAGCACTTCGTCAGAGCCCTCGGCGTCGCCCATCGACCAGTGCAGGTTCGCGATTCGCGCCCATCCCCACCGCAGCAGCTCCAGTTCGGTCATCTGCTCGGGGTCGAACGCACTCAGCGTCTCCTCGGCTTCGGTCGCCTTCCCCTGCCAGAGCAGCGAACGCGCCAGCAATTCGCCGGCCTCGAGACCGCCGCCCCGATTGGTCGCAGCGCGCGCCAGCCGCTCACCCAACGTCACGTTCGTCAGCGCGATTGCTTCTCGGGCCGCGGTGACGAGCAGGTCCAGTTCGGGGACCTCGTCGCTGTCCAGCGTCAGCTCCGCCAGCCGGATCCGCTGTGCAGAACTGTTCAGCGGGCGGTCGCGCATCGCGCGAACGAGTTCGCCGCGCAGGCGCCGCGCCGCGGCCATCCCAAGCCGGCGGCGGATCACCTCACCGAACAACGGATGCGTGAACCTGACGTCAACGCCGCTCGGCTCCTCACCGACCCGCACCAGGCCACGGCTTTCCGCGTCTTCGACCACGTCCGCACCGACGATCATGGCCAGGGTGTCCAGATCGAGCGGTTCGCAGAAGGTCAGCAACCGCAGCGCGTGCAGTACCGGGTCGGGCAACTGGTCGACCCTGGCATCCAGAAGCGACGCCAGCTCGGAAGTGACCGCGGCGCGACCCCGTAGCTGCCACACTCCGCGAACCTGCCGCAGCGTGCCCGCCTCGATGGCCCCCTCCACCAGATGGCGGACGAACAGCGCATTGCCGCCCGAAGCCTGCCACATCAGCTCCGCCGACAGGCCCTCCACCTGTCCGCCGAGTGCCTCTTCGATGAGGCCGACACATTGCTCCTGGCTGAACGGCATCAAATGCAGCCGCTGCAGATAGCGGTCCTTCCACAGCGACGTGATCGCGTCGGGGACGGGTGCGCCGGAACGGACCGTCGCCACGATGCGCACCGACCCGTCCATCGCCAGCTGGTGCAGCAGAGTCGCCGACAGCTGGTCCAGCAGATGCGCGTCGTCCACGCCGATGACCGAATGTCCTTCGGCGAGAATCGTTTCGCGCGCGGCAGACAGGAATGCCACCGGATCGCGCGACGTAGCGCTGCGCACCAGGTGGGCGAACACCCCGAGCGGAATGCCCCGCGCCGACTCGGTGGCCGCGACCCAGTGCGCACGCACCGGCAGCGACTGCGTCACCAACCGGGCGAGCGTGGTTTTACCCACACCGGCGTCACCGACAAGGACGATGCCGCAATCGCCGGATTCCCCGAGCAACGCACCGCGAATCACCGAAAATTCACTGTCACGATGAACGACCGGCCAGTTCTGGGCCACGGCGGATAATTCTACCGGCCGGTTTCCGCTGTTGAAGGCGTTATGACCGTGAAATATCGGGCCGGTTTTCGGGCCGGCGGCTAACGACCGGTCCGAAATTCGATGTCACATCTTGTCGTGCAAATCGGACACCATCTCAAATAGCGTCTTGTTGTTGTGGGTCCTGGTGAGAACTTTCGACAATGTCGTAATTTGGTCAAACACCGAGCGGGTGGTGTTCTGCTTTTCGTCGAGCGGCTCGGTGTCCGGTGCCAGCAGGTCGACCGCACGGTAGTCCGCGCCATCGGGGCCGATCAACGGGGTGCCGTCCGTGTTGGTGCCGTTCAGCATGTTCAGGATGTCCTGAGTCTGAGCCATGGTGATCACTCCTGTCGTCCGGGTGGCGGCTACCGGTCCTGCACCGACACCGCTTCCGATGCCGCATGCTGCGGCAAAATCGTTGGGCGACAATCCATCTGCCACATTCATGTCGCAGTTGCCGAACGGGTTGCAGCCCATCGGCAGGCCTTGATTGGCGCCGTACGCCCCGTCTGTGTACTGGTGGGCGATTTGGCCTGGCAGCAACGGGTTGGAGCCATACGACGCGGCGATCACCCGTAATCCCTTGGGCCTCGACACCCACATCGTGTTGAAATCGCCCTGATTGGCATAGCCGATGATGCGCGCCGGGTTGCCGGCATATTCGGCGAGGTTGTCGTACAGGGCGTTGATCCAGGCGGATCCGTCGCCGCCGGGATTACCGCCGCTTTCGACGTCCAGCATCAATACGACCCTGGGGTGCAGTCCCCCGTTGGCGTCGATCATCTGCCGCACCGTGTCGGCATTGTCCTGCCAATTCGGGCGGACGTACGTGTACACGATGCCGCATTCCAACCGCCCGGTATCCAGCGCATTGCGCATCCACGCATAGTTCTGCGCGAAGTTGGAATCCCGGTGGGTACCGTCGCACACGCGGATCGAGAGAATCTTGTACGGGTAGGAATCGCCGACCGGCACCTGGAATTCGGACACGTCGGCAAAGAAGCTGTCGACGTGGCCCTGGGCCGGAGGTGTGCCGTCTTCGACGATCGGGCCGGCCACGTACCAGTGGTCGTTCCAGTAATTGCTGTCAGACGGAATCGCTTTGGGGTTGGTACAGCACCCCCACGAGCCCGACGATTCCATCGCGACGCCGTCGACGACACAGTTCATGTGCGAGTGCGGACCACCGTCGCCCTCATGGTGGAGGTTGATCACCACCGGTGCGTCGCCGGGCACGTCGCTCAACGATGCGACGTGCATCAGATCGAAGGGTCCGACGTGCTGCTCTCCGACAGCCTTGTAACGGTACGACTCGGTGGACAGTCCTTGCCTGCCCCACACCATCTGGTCTCCGTTGAATACCGCTGAGAGCACATCGGTCACCAGGCCCGAACAGTCACAGCCGACGCTGCGATCACCGGGATCCCAGGTGCCGCCGTAGACGTAGTCGTCGCCCAGCCGGTCGAAGAAAATGCGTTTGGCGAACTCCACGCCGCCGCGAGTGACGGTCATCAGTCCCTCCTTGTGCTGAAGTGATGGGAAACCCAGTGTCGCGACGAAATGTGCAGGGACGCACCAGTAGCCCACTACTCGAATCGCCGCTGCGCTGAGCACCGACTGTCGCTGTGACGCGACAACAGTCGAGTAGCCGGCTACGCGGGTGTGCGAGCCACCAGCAGCGCAACATCGTTGGGACGTAGGCGAACCGGATCGCAAGTTGACACGGCGACCCGGTGGTCCCTACCAGCACCGAGGAGGTCATCATGAGCCTGGTTGCCATGGCGTCGGTCGCGGTCGCGCGCGACCTCGCACCCGCCGGCCAGCCACTGAACAGCGTGACAATTGGTTCCGGACAAGGGGTTTCACCTTCACCGGCGCCGTCGAACGGACCGCCATACGCGCAGCCGGAGATGCCGGCCATGGGGCCGACGGCGACGTTGCCTCGGCGAACTGACGTCACCCAGACGGCCCCTTCGGCACCGCTGATCGATACGGCTGCCGGATTTGCACAGTTGCTGGCCGCCCAGATCCCCGCCGAGGCACTGGTCGCCTACACGACGTTGTTGGCATTGTTCGTTGACTCCGGCCCTACGTACAACACCGGCCGATGGGCGCTCTACGGCTTTTCAGTGATCGCCTGCGGCGCCATCATCCTTGCGACCTATTGCGCGAAGCGCGAATACACCCTGAACCCCGGGAATCGCGACATCGCCGCTGTCGGTGCGCTGTGTGCCATGCGCCCGCCGTACCTGCCGATCGCGGCAGCCATGTTGTCGATGGCCGTGTACGGCTTGACGGTGCCCGGGTCACCACTCCAATACAGCGTGCCGGACGGCGCGTTCACGCTGCTGTCCGGCACGCTCTCCGTCGGCGGGGCGCTGATGATGACGATCCTCACACCGTTCCTGGGCACGGGTAACGCCGCTGTCCCGGTAGTGAATTCCGAGTCCTGACATTCGAATTCGCATATTCGAGTAGTCGACTACTCGATACAGCCGCCCACCACCGTCATTAGCTTCGAATCCAGTAAAAGGGAGGTGCGCGATGGCGTTTCAGAGTCCGTCCAAGGCGTCGGAGTCCACCCAGGAACTGCGCCTCGCGACGACGATGACCGGCGGTGTCAGCCTCGCGATCTGGATGGCCGGGGTGACACGTGAGATCAATCTGCTCGCCCAGGCGTCGCAGTGGCGACTGAGGGGAGGTGACCTTCCCGCCTCGACACTGACCACAGCGGCGGAAGCGTCGCTCAAACTCTATGCCGAATTGATCGATCTGCTCGACGTCGTCGCCGACGTCGACATCCTGTCCGGGACCAGTGCCGGCGGCATCAACGCGGCGTTCCTTGCCTGGTCGCGTGTCAAGGGAGCCGACCTCGGCAACCTCCGCGAGCTCTGGCTCGATCTGGGGTCCTTGACCGACCTCTTGCGCGATCCCACGGACGCCGGCACGCCGTCGCTCCTCTACGGCGACGAATGCATGTTCAAGGACCTCGACGCGCAGATTCCGACATTCACGCACGGACCGTTCTCGATCCAGCCCCGTCCCGATGGCGGCCTCCCATCCACCACGCTCTACATCACGACGACGCTGCTCAACGGCGAGACCAGCAGGTTCACCGACTCCTTCGGCACCCAGGTCCAGGATGTCGACCGACGCGGTGTCTTCACCTTCACCGAGGCCAACCTCACGAGCGGTGACGCCGCATCGGCACTGGCGTTGGCCGCTCGCAGCAGCGCCTCGTTCCCCGTTGCATTCGAACCGTCCTTCATCCCCTTTACCGAAGGAACCGCCAAGACGGGCGACGCGCCCGCCCGGCCGCCGATGTCCCGTTTCACCACCTTCACCCGCCCGCACTGGGTCGCCGATGGCGGGTTGCTGGACAACCAGCCCATTGACGTTCTACTGCAACGAATCTTCGACCGTCCCGCCGAACGGCCGGTCCGCCGGGTCCTCCTGTTCGTGGTGCCCTCCTCGGGACCGACGCCGGCCCTGGAAGAGGCTCCCGGAGACGAACTCGACAAGCCACTCGAGCTCGTTGAGGCGCTGCTCAAGGATCTGACCGCGATGACGTCGCAATCGATCTCAGCCGACCTCCGCGCCATCCGCACCCACCAGGACCGCATGCACGCGCGCGCCAACACGAGACTGCATCTCGCCCAGCTCGCCATAGGTCTGCCGAAGCGCAAACGGTTGCTCACCCCGCAGTTGCTGGCGGACTACACGCGGCAAGAAGCCACCCGGCACGCGCAAACACTCACCGCAGCACTCCTTCGCCAACTCAGCACCTGGCCCGCGTCGAACGGCACAGCGCAGAGCATTCCCACGAAGTGGGAGCCCAACCTGAAGATCGGCGGCGACGCCGAAACCCTCTGCCGCACAAAGATCACCGAATTCATCATGACCCATTGGTCATCCCCCGCAGGCTCACTACCGTCGAGCACAGCGGACCTCTCGCACTACGGCCGGCCGGCTTTCGACCTGGCGAAGGCCTGCGCGATCGCCGTCATTCGGGCGGCCTACCAGCTCGCGACGTCGCCAGACGAAATGGCCGCCGTAGCAGCGACCGCCAAGAACATCTCGGATGCGTGCGGACCGCCGAAAGCGCTCGACCTCGGCGACCTCGTCCAGATGGTCTGCACCAACCCGCAGACCCGCAACGGTTCGCTCGAGGACGTCGCCGGCCTACTCGCCGGGGCCTATCTCGCACACTTCGAACTCGACGGCGACAACAGCGACGCCTGGGAAATGCTGGGCTCTGCCATCGTCAACGGACATCGAGAGCTGACCGCGATTGCCAACCGGACACTGACCATCAGGCGGGCAGCCGACGCCGTCCGCCCGCCTGATGGTCAGCACCTCGATCAGCTGACGACGTATCTCAAATACCTTGCGCCAGGGACCGATGCGGCGACTGTGGCCACCAAGCTGTTCGACCTCGCCGCGACCCAGCGGGCGATGCTCCCCACCGACGCAGACGTCGAGCAGTCGCTGGAACTGATCCAAGTCAGCGCCGATACCCGTTGCCAACTCGCGCCTGATTTTCAGACGGCCGCCCAGAAACTCACCGGCATGCAATTCCACCACTTTGGCGCCTTCTACAAACGCTCATGGCGTGCCAACGACTGGATGTGGGGTCGCCTCGACGGCGCAGGATGGCTGGTACACGCCCTACTCGACCCACGACGCGTGCAGTGGATCGTCCCAACACCCGAAGCTGACGGGGCGGTCAGCCGGGCGCAGTGGTTCGTGGACAAGCTCGCAGCGATCGGGGCGCCCGGCACACCGAGCGCGGGCCCGGCGCCTGCTGCGGTGCTCACAGAACTCCAATTCCTCGACAACCCGGGCCGGCCGATGCCGACCAGCCTTCCCCACACATCCATGTGGCTGGCGCAGTCGTGGCAGAGACGTGTCCTCGACGAGGAACTGGACGCCCTCGCTGATGCCGTGCTCGACCCGCGATCGGGAGAACCTCCGGACTGGAGCCCCGAAACAACTCACAGCTGGGCCGAATCGGTCCGGGCCGCCTCTACCTCTGCCAAATACCGATTCCTACCCGAAAATCCCATTGCCGCTGAAACATTCGCCTCTGATGGGGGCTCCCCACTCATGTCGTGCACCATCGCCAAAGCCGTGGCCACCGTGACCGCGGCGGCCGGTGCCGTCGAACAGGTACCCAACGTTCTCAAGCCACCGCTGAGCGTCGCACGGATGATGACCGTGGGTGCGTATCGCGCCGTATGGTGGGCCAAAGGCAATGCTCGCCGGATCATCATTCTCGGCGCAGCCCTTCTCCTTCTCGGCGCAACACTTCTCGTTGCCGGCGCGGCAGCCGCGCTGCAGGGCTCGATCGCCCTGGGACTGTTGGGCCTCCTCGTCGTCGGCGGGACGGGCGCGTATCTCATCGCTCTGGGAATGTGGCAGCACTCCAGCAAACCGCCACTCGCCCACGCCGCCGACCGGTTCAGGCACGACGATGACGTGCTTCCTGTGCCGGAATCGGATCGACGCTTCCACGTCTCGCTCGCCACACCACGGGCTCGAAGGGCCCGGTCCGTGAGCCGCCCGTTGTCGAGATGATCGCAGGGCGCACCTCGCCCTCTGAATTCCATTGCCTGTCAACCATGTTCACAACGAGCAGTCAGAAATCTGGAAGGGAGCACACCGATGCCTCTACCGTACGGTCCCGGAGCCCACGGAACGGAAATCGAATACTGGCAAGCCTGGTTCCAGCGCCAGTACCGCGCGTACGCGCCGGCAAAAGACCGCGTATACGGCGACAGTGACATCGCCGCCGTCACCGAAATGCAACGGCGCCTCGGACTACCGCAGACCGGCATCTTCGACGACGTGACCGCACAGGCCGCCCACTACGTTCCGCCGCCGCGGAACCTGCGCCCGATCATGTTCACGGTCGAAGGGCACCTGTCGGACATGTTCCGCGGGCCGGCGGCAGACACGGCGACAATCCTTGAGAAGGAAGGTCTTTGCCATCACCAGCCCATCGGCTACAACAACGGAGCGCTCCCGTTCGACAACGACAGCGGGATCAACGAGCTCGCCCGTCTGCTCAGCGCCACCCAGATGGACAACGGCGTGCCGTTTCCGGAGGGCACACCATGGTCGCTCGGCATCTACTCCCAGGGCGCGATCGTGGGCTCGTACTTCTACTTCCGGTACCTACAGCCCGGCCAACCGCTGGCCTGGCGCACCCCGGACCTCAAAGGCGTTCTGGCATATGCCAACCCGTGCCGACAGACCGATTCCATCGCGCCGTGGGCCACACCACGGGTGGCGGCGACCGGCACCCACGGCCTGGACCCGATTCGGCGGTTCGGGTTGCCCGGTTTCCCCATCAAGCCCGACAACTGGATGGACGTCTACCGCGCAGGCGACATCTTCGCCGAGAACAGCGACGACCAGGCGAGCGCGGTCAAAGCGGCTGTCTACGAGGCGGTGATGAACGACTGGATCAGCAACCCGTTCTCCCTCGCGGGGCAGATCGCATTCACGCTCCATGCGCCCTTCGAGGAGGCGGTCGCCGTGATCGAGGCGATGACCAGCGGCGCAGCGTTCCTGGCCAGCAACCCGAACCCGCACTATGCGCCGTTCGAACTCGAGGGCGGCACGAACTGGATGCGGGAACGACTCATCAGCGCGTCCGTTCCGGCTCCTCAGGCCAATCCGGTAGTGGTCTGAACGGCCTCACCGGTCCACGCGGACTTGGATCACTGCGTAACCGCCGCTGGTCCGCCAGCCCGGTCCGGTGGCATCGAGTTCGGCGAGCTGCTCGGACGTCAGGCCGACCACAACTTCCGATTTCAGCGTCCGTAGTGCCGTGACCGGAGACGGAAAGTAGGCCACGGTCTCGTCGAACGGTGTTGTGGCGGGCCAGTATCGGTCTCCGACGAGACGCCGATAGTTGAGGTCGCCTTTCATCACCGTCATCGTGGCGGTCGCGAATTCCGCGGCCAGTTCCCCCGGCATGTCGTGAAACGCCAGTGGCGCACAGAAGAACTTGTGGGTGCGCACTTCGAGGCGGCCGCTGCGCACCGCGTCCCAGAGCCGGTCACCGATCCTGCCGATCTGTGGACGTGACTCTGTCCTCAAGCGCCGGATGACCGCCAGGACGTCGACCATGGTCGCATCCGAGACGTAGTAGGGCTGCGGCTTGACGTACAGCACGATCTCGGCCGCCAAGCGCTGACTGAGCAGACTGTCAGCCAGGACGAGATCCGCCAGCAACTCGCGTCCGGCGTTGTCGGCGACAAGGCAGATGATCGGGTTGTCCTGCGACCTCAGGGCCGACCACAGCAGCGCGCTGTCGTCGACGAGCATGCCCTCCGAGTGCCCCTCTGCGGCCGCGGTGTTCAGCTGGAGCTGGAAGCTGAGGTCGGCACGGTTACCCCACACCGCGGCGACCAGCAGCGCCTGGTGCTGCTGGTCCTCCGATGCGTCCGCCAAGTCGGCGAACGCACTCAGTTCCTGGTCGACTTCTGGTCCCGTCAACTCGGCGTTCTTGACCGGCGCGAACGGGTCGATGCCGCACCAGGTGCCCGCCCCGAAGTAGCCGACAGCCTCCAGCAATCGGCGGTAGAAATAGCTTTCGCTCCAGAGGAACGGCGCCTCACCCCACGGCCGCCCGTACTGCTGCTCACCCCAGGCGAGCCAATCCGCCCGGTCATGAGCGGTCTCGGGCAGCGGCTCGATGACGCCAGTGGTGCTCTCGACGAGAAGCTGTTGCAGCATCGCCTCTTCGGCTGAGGTATACGGCGAAGAGTCCAGGACCTGACGAACCAGCTTGGGGTGCCGGCCATGGAACACGTCCCACTCGAAGGAGCCAGGCGCCGCTGCGGTGATCGTGGGCGCAGCAGAGGTATCCACCACGGTTCGGCTACTTGCTAGGTGCGGAAATAGGGTTCAACCGTGCCGTTGAGCTTGACGACCATCGGATTTCCGCGGCGGTCCTTGGCGGTCGGGACTTCCACCCGCACCCAGCCCTCGGCGACGTCGTATTCGTACACATTGGTCTTCTCGGAGCCGTTGAAGCGGATACCCACGCCACGGATGAGCGCCTCTTCGCTATAGAAGGGGCTGCGCGGATCGATGGAGAGGTGGTTCGGGGGAACGTCTGTGTTCTGATCCTGAGACATGATGGCTTTCGTCGAGTGCTGCGTCGGGTTCTTGGCGGTAATTCTCTAGGAACGTACGCGAGCCTGCCGTAGCGGGTTCGGCGTAGGTCGTGACGGCCCCTCGGCCGAAGCCGTCATCTGATCGTGCGGCAGACCCCGCCGCATCGAAACTGCTTGGCGGTTCCGGCAATTGGGCGCTGGCGTCCGCGCAAAATCCCCATCTACCTCATGCGTCACACCCGTCTCGGAAGTCCACTGGGGACGGGTGTTCACCTGCACACATAACAGTGCCAGCACTCCAAAAGTCGGCCTACCATCGGAATTTATGGGCCCGGTGACGGCAACGCACCAGAGCCTCGCGACAGATCAAACCTCATGACAGAAGGAGGGATGGGCTGATGAAAATCGCACTCGCAATCGCTGCTGCCGCGCTCGCACTCAGCCCCATCGGGGTAGCCCACGCCACGCCAGGACAATGCTTCAACACCCCCTGGGGTGGATACTGCGACGGGCAAGCCGACGGCAACGGCATCTTCAACCATTGCGAAGGCGCAATGGGCTTCAGTAACTGCTTCTACGTCCGCGCCGTGCCCACGGACGTCGACCCGCGGGGCTGGGTACCGCTGACCTGACGCTTCGCTCCCCTGCAGCGGCCACTGCAGGCGGTGTCAGTCCGGTATCAGCTTGAGTTGACGCGCCCTGTCCAGAATGATCCGGGCGCGGTTCAATCGCGGTAAGTCGCTGCCGTCCTTGGGTTTTCCGCCGCGGGCATTGAACTGCTCGACGAACTCGCGCGCCCAACCGATGTCAGATTCGGATGGGCTCAGCCCGGCGTTGATGGTCTCGGCGTCGGACGAGCGCAACGCGAGCTTGCCCGTCATACCCATCTGCCGGGTGAGCGCCACGCCCTCGGCCAGCTGATCGGGATCTCGGGTCGGCCCGTCGATCGGGCCCGGGATGTGGGCCGCGCGCGATGCAACGACCAGCTGGGAACGGCTGTAGGCGAGAGCCAACGGGTCCTGCTCCACGCCGATGTCCAGCGTGTAGTCATTGACGCCGAACGCTATGCGAAAGCACGGTCGCGCGGCAGCGATGTCATGCACGCGCGCCAGTCCTCGTGCAGTCTCGATCAACGCGATCACCGGCGATTCGCCACCGAGCCGGTTTGCGGTATCCCACATGTGGTTTCCGCCCTCGGTCTTGGCCAGCACGACGCCCTTCACACCGCGGCACTCCGCCAGGGCGCGGCAGTCGGCAGACCAGAAATCGCTGGACGCGTCGTTGACCCGGACCCACGCCCGGGCTCCGGAGTTCAGGAATTCGACGACCCGCTCCCGGGCCGCCTCCTTCTCATCGGGAGCGACGGCGTCTTCGAGATCCAGAATCACCTCGTCACAGCTCGTGGTTGCCAGGAGTGCGCCGAGGTCAGGTTCGCGGGACGGATTGACGAGCAGCCAGGAGCGCGAAACCTTCGAGTTGACGGTCATGGCGTCAGGTTAGACGCAGTGGGGTACACGCCGCCCAGAATGCGAGGCTGCACGGCCCCAGGAATGAAAAAGACGGCTCCCGATCTCTCGGAAACCGCCTCTGACCTGCTACTTCATCTGTCGGGCTGACAGGATTTGAACCTGCGACCACTTGACCCCCAGAGTCGAGTTTGACGTTAACTGACGTAAGCCGACGTAAAGAAACTCCAGCTAGACGGCTGTTCCTTTACGTCGGTTTACGGCCATTTACGTCCAGAAATTTGGACGGGTTGCTGTATCGGTTGCTGTACGCCTGGCCGAACCTGGACCACCCTAATCGCGCCACCGTATGGTCACCGTGACGGGGCGGTAGCTCAGTTGGTCAGTAGCTACGGACTCATAATCCGTTGGTCGCGGGTTCAAGTCCCGCCCGCCCCACCACGCAGCTACACGACGTCGTCGCGGTCTGACAGCGTGCCGACCTGCAGAGGATCCAAACGCTGCAGCCCCTTCGCCCGCTGCCGGTCACTGATCTGGGTGTAGATGGCCGTACTGGCCAGATTCTGGTGCCGCATCAGCTCCTGGGTGGTCCGCAGGTCGACGCCGGCCCGCACCAGGGAGGTGCCGAACCAGTGACGCAGCTGATGTGCCGACCCCTGTACTCCAGCCCGGACCATCGCCTCCTTGATCGCGCCGCACACCGACTCCCGGCGCTGGTGCCCGTTATCCACCCCCGGGAACCAGTAGCCGGTCCGCGGCATCTGATACGCGATCTCCACAACCAGGTGGTGCAGCGGCATCGTCGCCACCACGCCCCCTTTCCCCTTGACCGTCAGGGTGCGGTCCACCAGATCGAAATCTTCCGCCTTCACCTTCGCGATCTCGTGCGCCCGCAACCCCTGCAGCGCGGCCAGCAAGATCATCGCGCGTGTCCGCCGGCGCATCACGATGCCCAGGAGACGCCGAAGGTTGGCGTCGGTGATGGGCCTCGGCATCGTGCGCGGCTGCTTGGGCTTGCCGACCCGCTCCATCGGATTGTCCGATCGGTGCCCCATCGTGGTCATCCACGTGAACCACGCCGACAACGCCTGAAAGTACGTGACGCGGGTCCGGGCACTCCACGCGTCGTTGGCCAGCCACTGGGCGATCTGCTGCGGCTGCAGGAACTCCGGGCCGGTACCCGTCTCGTGCGCGCAGCGAGTGACCACCTTGGACCGTTCGGTGACGGTGCGGACGGACAAGCTCTGGGCGTACTGCCAGACCTCCCAATCGGTGATCAGGTCGGGCGGCGCGGGCCGGGAACTGACGACGAACAGCGGGGCGCTCACAACTGCTCCAGCATTGCAGCGGCCGACATGAACGCGCCTGCCGCGACCATTGGGGCATCGGACCATCGCCACCCGCCAGCGGCGATCACCGCCGCTCGCTTCCGTAGACGTTCGGCCGCGTCATCGAACTGCGTCACGTCCCAGGCGATCGTCACCCCCACCAGACGGGCATCCTCGGCCGACAGCCCGTCGAAGACTCCTGCCGCGGCCAGTGCGGTGGCGTATTCGGCCATCACGTCGTGGAGGTCACCAGCATCGCTAGCGGCGCCGGCTGAGGTGATTACGTGTGTGATGTCGATGACGAGATCACGGACCAGTAGGGGGTCGATTCTGTTGTTCACGCGACCGAATGTAACTCGATGTAAAGCTGAATTACCAACTAGCACAATGTAATTCAAGAATGCTGAACCGAGTACAGGATGCTGTAGACGTCCCAGGCGGTTGCGCGCGGTCACAGCGTGTCACCGATCGTCGCTGAGACCGCCAGAGCTCGAGCTACGCCACGAGGGTCGCGCCACCGTATCGCGTCGGCCAGCACCGCGCCTGCGCAGCTACGCAGGGCCCGCCCGGCTTCTTCTTCGAAGCAGCAGCAGTACGCGATGCACTCCACAGCCTTGCGCGCGTCCGGCCAAGTCAGACCTGTCAGCGCGCCTTCAACGTCGAGGATGGCGGCGATACCGCGTAGCACAACGCGATACGCCATCGAGCCGCCGACCGGGGCCAGCGTGAGGTGGTCCAGGGCCGCGGCAACAGGGTCGGCAGGGTCGTCCGGTGGCACATAGTGATTGATGGTCGTCACGTCGGTGAAACTAGCTCTCGACAATCCCAAACATCAAGTGGGACAACTGCTTTGATCAATTGTGCCATTTTGATCAATTGCGCACAGCAGGCAAAAATGCCCACAGAGCCCCAGCAATCCCCACCCGTGGTAACCATCCCCATATGCGGGTCGAAAACCCAATCCGATTGGAGGCGCGCCGGCGTGAGCCAATCAGGCCTTGATCACAGATATCTTCAGCGGGTACACCGCGGCGGCGGTGTCGTTGTCCATCCCCTCCGGGTGCACCGTCAGCATGTAGTCGCCCTCCTCGCGCAATACAAACTGCAGCGGGAACGCCTCATGAATGAACTTGGTGCCGGCGTTCCCGTCCTGCCAACCGCTGAGCAGGACCTGCGCCGTACTCCCATTCTCAGGCTTGCCCGCCCGCAAGTGGACAGTCAGGTACGGCTGCTGGGAGGTGTCGGTTGATTGGTTCTCCGCAAACAGGACGGCACCGATCTCGAAACCAAACTGCTGCCCTGGCTGCCAGTCATCGGCCACCTGGATGTGTACGTCTCGAATGCCGGCATCTGTGATGTTCACCGTGCTGGCCGCTGTAAACGTGGCGCTACTACACAGAATGAAGGAGTTGACGATCATGGCGGCAGTGTATGAAGCTGGACCGCCAGTTTCCGCCCCCACGCCCAGGTCGGCGGGAACAATGTCGAACATGCCCCAGACCGCGTGCACCGAGCAGACCACCGTCATCCTGGCCAACGAGTCACGGCCCGTCCCCGTGTTGATCGAACTGCTGACCAATGCGGTGGCCGGACAACTTCACGGGACCGGTAAAGAACTGATCCGGGTGCACCCCATAGGCGGCACCGCGCTGCCCGGTGAGGAACACCTGATGAAGTGGAAGGTCCGTTACGACTATTGGCCGGCACCGGACACGAGCGAGCCCGACGAAAAGTGAACGCACACCAGGGCCTGCAGGTGTGACGGTCGGCCGGGCCGACCAGGCCAAACGGTCGCTGGCCGAATCCCTTGCGCCGCAGGGCCCGCCGACGTCGTTTTTTCTACTTTCCGCCGGGGGGATCTGACCACACCGCGGCGGAAGGGGCGGCGACCAGGGCCGATGACTTTCGAGGGGCCCCCGGTCAGGCCCCTGACCTGGGGTTATGGTGACGGGGGTCGGGTGGCCCGGCCGCGTTTCCCCAGGTCAGCGACCCGCGGAAGGCGGTGCGCCCCAACCATTTCCGCTGGTCAGCGGCCCGGCAACTTGACGATCTGGACCGGGAACACGGCCGTGAACAGCTTCGGGGTGCCCAATGCGGTGGTCCACTCGATCCGCACGTCGACCGCGTGCATGCGTAGTGGCACCGAGAATGACCGGGCGCGTAACGCCTCATCAAGCGCCGCTTTGTCGCGGTCGTATACCTCGCTGCCGAATCGGAATCGCAGCTGTGTGCCGTCCTCGGTGACGGTGTCCGCCTCGACCACGTGTTCACCCTTGTCCAACGTCGCCGTCGCCTTCACATGGTAGGCAACGTCGTTGCCGCGCTTGACTATCGCGTAGAAGCCGTTCTGTTTCGACACCCACTGCTCCTCCCAGCGAACGTCGTGCCGTTCGGTCTCACGAGCCTCGGAGCGGCGGCTGATGTCGTTGGCGTCCTGCGCGATCTCGCGGGCACCTGTGGCGATGGTGTTGGATTGTCGCGACAGGTCGTTGGCTTCGACGGCCAGGTCTCGGCTCTCGCCGGCAACGGTGATGGATCGCTTGGCGTTGTTGTTGGCGATGTGTGCGTAGACCAGCGCAAGGATTCCGGCGACGCTGCCGATGCCACCAACGATCAACCCCGAGATATCGGCCATGAGCGGAATCTAGCGTGCTATACCGACAGGGTGGTGCGACCTGGACGAATGTCGGGTGCCGTGGTGTATAGTGAGTGCGCTTTACAAGTTGCCCCGTCGGGGGGCGACTAACTTCTACCCCATCGGAGGGTTATTTTTTATGCTGTCACGAATTGCGCGTGAGTTCGCCGCAGAGATCGCTTCCCACGACTGGTCTGACGCTCCGTACCGGCTCGACCGTGCGGGCCACCGCCGCGAAGACGATAGTCCGGCCAGGCGCGTTGCCGAGCCACTCGACCCCACGGAAACTGCTGCCGTCCGGACCAACGTCATGTGGGTGACGGCCCAGGTACTGCGGCACATGGACCCCAACCTGGACCTGCACGAGTACGCCACCGCGTGCGGGGTACCTCGTTCAATCACCCACCGCACCAACGGGTCCCGCAGCGACGTCATCACCTACGGCCTCCGCTGGCACGGCACTGACCACACAAAGCCCTACAAGCCAGGCGCACCGTTGTGGCGGGTTCAGGTGCAGTGCGACGTCGCCAACGCCGTGGTCTTCAAGCGCCTGCTGGACCTGGTAGAGGGCTTCGACCCAATCGAACCGCCAGTCGTTGAGTCGACGGTCGGCTCAACCCGCATCGTCACGGTGATGGTGCGGGACTGGGACGAGGACGCAGCAGGTCGACGGGCCATTGAGGCTATCGAATCGGTCAGTGCGGCGACGGCGGGCGGACCTGCGACGCTGGTTGCCATCGCCGAACAGGACTGAGCTCGGTTCAGTACCGGTTTGCTAGCACGTCGCCAGGTTTTCGCTAGCGACGTGCTAGCCGATTCCGTTCGGCGACAAGGTGTTTCGCCATAGCGCTGGTGCTTGATCGTAGCCGATCTGGCGGCAGGCATCGCTGCAGCAATTGGTGCCGCGGGGCCCGATGAACTGGGTGCCGCACCGTCGACACACTTTGCGGCGCAACGCCTTGTGCCGGCGGCATTTCTGGGCAGGGCTGGGTACCGGGATGGCGCACACGCGGCACCGTCGTGTGGCTGCAGGCTTGGTGGCCGATCTGGCGCGCCGGCAGTCCAGGCAGGTGGCGCGTCCGGCGGGCAGGTTGCGGGGGCTGGACCACATTGGTTTGCCGCAGCTGGCGCACGGCATGTTCGGTTTCTTGGCCACGTCGTTCCCCTTCTGTGGGTGTCGCCCCACCCGGTGAGGTGCTGGGCACCGGGTGGAGCGACGTTCCATAGCGGCGGGGGCGGTCCCCGAATGGCCGTCAAAAGACCGGTCCGCCGCTAGGTCTATTGGGTTGTGCTGCCGTCCATCAGAAGCCACCCGCTCCCTTGAGACCGGATCCGGCTGTGCGAGTCCGGTCCATGTTGAAGGCGGTGACCTGGCCCCACGTCTTGGAATCGACGTTGCCGTTCACCGTGATTGACGCGTCAATGGGTCCGCCGACGTTGGTAGCGGCCGATGGCAGGAAGTCCGCCACCGACGGCAGCGCGCCCATCAGGGTGTCGCCGACGCCCGACATGCCGCCGCCGTCACCCAGCTGGAAGCCACCCAGGCCGCCGTCGCCCTGATTGCCGGGGCCCGGCGATCCCGCGCCGCGGCCGTGCTGGGAACCCATCGGGTCGCCTGCATACGCCCGCTCCCCGTAGGGGTTCAGGCGCGACGGGCCGCTGTTGGTGCCCCAGTTCTTGAGTAATCCGCCAACCCAGTTGGCCGCCGCGGTGCCGGTCTTCCAGATGCCCCACTCCATCGGGTTGGAGAACACCGACCCGTCCAGCCCGAAGGCCTCCAGCGCACCCGACAGCATGTCCTTGGCGAACGACTGCCCGTCGGGTCCGCCGCTCTTGCCGTCGCGGTCGCCCTTGCTGCCCCGGGAGCCGCGGTCAGCCACCTTCTGGTTGACCTCTTCCTGCTTGGCCGCCTGGTCGTCCAGCGCGTCCTGGTGCTCGCGCTCGGCCTTGTTCAGCCGCTCCTGCGCGGCCGCTCGAGCTGACGGCTTGGACTTGGGGTCCGCGTTGATCTCGTCCAGTCGCTTCTGGGCCAGCTCGACCGACTTGGCGGTGTCATCGACCTTCTGCGCGGCGTTGCGCAGTGCGCGGCGCTCCGCGCCCGTCGGGCCGCTGCCCGACCCACCTGCCGAGCCCCCACCGCCGCTACCGCCGAACGAACCGCCGAAGCCCCCACTGCCACCCGCACCCTCCGGGAACATCGCGTCCACGGGCAGGTACATGTGGCGGTCGAACTGAGGGTCGTTCGCGCCGGCCGCGCCAGCCCCCAGGGTGAACACCCCGTTCTTGCCGCCCTGCTCCGCGTTGATACCGCCGGGCAGCGTTGCCGCCATGTGGCCGTCGTTGGGGTTGGGCCCGTGGTCGTACCAGCCGACCGAGAAGTCATCCGGGCCGCCGGTACCCTCCACGAACCCGCGGGCCGCCAGCCACTCAGCCGCGTTCTTCGTGGTCATCAGACCACCGCCGCCACCACCCACAGCGCGATTGACCAGGCGGGCAATGGTTCCCGAGCAGTCCCACCGTGACGCCTGGCTGTAGCCCTGCCCCACAAGCGATTCCGCGTAGTCGAGCAGGCCGCCCTCAGCGAAGGTGGGCAGCTGCTTGAACCACGGCGTCAGGTTGGCACCCCGGTTCATCGCGTCGATGACTGGCCAGTTGGCCCGGGTCGACCGCGCGGTGTTGATCGACTCTTCGTTGGACACACGCACCATTCCGCCGCCCAGCACCTGCGCCAGGATGGAATCGCTTGTGCCGCTTCCCGGTCCGGTGATCCGCCCTGAGCCGTCGACCCGGCCACCCGTCGCGCGGCCGCCGATCGTCCGGCCCGGGGTGACCGGGGCCTGCGGCATGGGGCCGATCTGGCCAGCCTGGACCCGCTGCACCCACGCGCGCAGCGCCGCGTCGTAATTCTGCACCTGCAACTCGATCGGCACCTGGACCGGCGTACTTGCGACCTTCTGCAGGTACGCCTTCCACCGCTCGGTCGCCTCGTCGGTGTTGGCCGTCACCACCACGGTGCCGTCCGGCAACTTCTCGACCTTGTTGCCCAGCTCCTCCAGCCGCCGCTTGAACTCGATGTACTTGTCATCCGGGATCGACACGGTGACCTGCTTGTCCGATTGGACCGACGTGATGGCGGCACCCAACGCGGCGAACGCCTCCACGCCGCGCGCCGTGGTCTGCCAGGTGCCGTTGAGGACCGCGTTCTCGCGCTTCCACGACTCGGCGGCGTTCGTCGCCGTCAACGCCTGGTGGTTCATCTCTTGGTTCATCGTCGCGGCCGACTCCGCGGCGTCGGGCAGCATGTTCATCAGCGTGTCCAGGGACGCAATGACGGGTTGAAAGTTCTTGCCCTCGTTGCGCTTATCCGCCTGGAATGCCTGCTTCTGCGCCGCGTTGTACTCGTCCAGCTTCTTGGTGGCGATGTCCCAGTTGAAGCCCTCCTTCGACAGCGCCTTGGCCAAGTCCTGGTCGTTGACGCCCGCGGCCTTCAACACCTCCAACGCCTTGGCCGACTCGCGGAACTGGTCGTTCTTGCCCTTGTTCTTCTCGACGTCGGCCAGCTGGTTTTGCAGGTTGGTCAACAGCTGCTCCCGTGCCGCCTTGTCGCCGGTCGCGCCCTGCAACAGCACGTTCGGATTCAGCCCGAACGACTGTGCCCGCTTGGCAGCGCCGCTGTCCTCCAACGCTTTCGACATGTCCTTGAGCGTCTGCTCGGACAACCGGCCGGCGGTCATCGTGCCCTTGAGTTCGTCCTCGGCCTGCTTCTGGCGTCGCGCTGCCTCAGCCGCGTCGGCGTGCGACTTGGCTACCGCTCCCATCGCCACCGTCAGGCCGACGGCCGCAGCACCCCACGGGCCGCCGAGCATCGACATGACGCCGCCACCTGCGATCCGCAGGCCCGTCATCGCACCGCTGGCCACGCCCATCGTCCGGCGGAAGTTGCCCGCCTCAGTTGCGCTGCTGCGGTACGCATCACGAATCTGGGTGATGTAGCCGCGCTGCTGGTACACCGTCTCGCCCGTGGCGGTGGTGATACGCGTCATCGTCCGGTGCGTCTCGTCCGCCTGCGACCGCCAGCCACTGAATGCGTTGCCCCACGCCTTCGTTGCCGCCGCGGCACCCTGCATCGCCGGACCCGCCAGCTTGGACTTGAGGTACAGCGCGCCAATCAGAGTGGCGGCCGTCGACAGCCCACCGGGAAGGCTGTTGAGCACCTGCAACAGCAGCTTGGCTGGCGGCTCGATCACCTGAAATGCCAAACCCAGTGCATTCCAACCAGTTACAACGGCGCTACCGACGCCCTTGGCCAGCGCGGCTGCCGCCTTGATCAGGTCGGGGCCGATGTCCTTCACTGCGCCGCTGATGTTCTTCCAGCCGTCAGCGATCACCGCCAACGCGCCGCCAGCGCCCTTGCCCGACTTGATCTTGTCGAGCGCATCCTGCGCCTTCTGCAGCATCGACACCACTTTGTCGCCGCCTGACAACAGAATTGGCTTGATCATCTCGTAGAACGTCAGCCCGACGCCCGATGCGGAGTTGCTGATCTTCTCCAAAACCCCTGGGACGCCTTGCATGTTGGCGGCCGCCATCTTGGTGGAACCGCCCACCTCGATGACCGACTTCTTCATCCGGTCCAGCGTCTCGATGCCCTGGCTGCCGGCGATCATCGCGCCGCGAATCGCGTCGGTGCCGAACACCGTGGCGACGTTCTCCTGGAAATCATCGGGCCGCATACGGCTCGACGCCTCGCCGATCTGCCGGAACAGCTCGCGCATACCGACGAACTCGCCCTTGGCATTGCGGATGTTCAAGCCCAGCGCATCCATCGCCTTGCCGGCCTGATCCGACGGCGCAGCCAAGTGGGTGAGCATCGTCTTGAGCGACGTACCGGCGTCCGATCCCTTGATGCCCGCGTTGGCGAAAAGCCCAAGTGTGGCAACGGTGTCGTCCATCGAAATGCCGAATCCGTGCGCCACCGTGGCGGCCTGCTGCAGGCCCTGCATGAAGTCAGGCACGTCACCGGCTGCCGCGTTGGCGACATTGGCCAGCGCGTCAGCGACGTGGTTGGCGTCCTCAGCCTTGAGCTGGAATGAGTTGATGATGTTGCCTTGCGCCTCAGCGGCAGTCGCCGCGTCGATCGAGGCGGCGGCCGCCAGCCGAAGCGTGCCGGGGGCCGCGCCCAGCGCCTGGTTCATCGTCAGACCCGACTTGGCCAGCTCCAGCATGGCCGCGGCGGCGTCGGCGGCCGTCGCGCCCACGATGGTGGTGTCGGACCCCAGCTTCTGGGCCGTCGCGGACGCCAGCGCCATCTCCTTGGAGTTGGCCCCGGTGACGCCCTGGAGCCGGTTCAGGTTGGCCTCCATGTCGACGCCCGCCGTCACCACCGACTTGAGCGTGGCAGCGAACCCGCCGACACCAGCCAGCGCGGCACCCGACTTGAGCATCGAGCTGAAACCCCTGGTGAACTGCTGGCCCGATGCCACCCCCGCGGCTGCCGCCTGAGCGGACAGCCGCTGCGCCATAGGCACTTTCGCCGCCGACGCAGCGGCAGCCGACGCCGCCGCGTTGGCTTCCTGGGCGACAGACAGAGCTTTGGTCTCACGGGTCAGCGTGGCCGTGGACGCCGCGGCTGCACGCTGCAGCCGCGTCATGTCCTCGTACGCCTTCATGCGCTGGGATTCCTTGGCGCTACTGGAATTCCGCAGCTCGTGGTACCGCTTCTCAGCGACGTTCACCCGCCCTTGGGCGTCGGCTTCCCGCTGCTTCGCCTTTTCGACCGCCAGCGTGCGCTTCTCGACGTCAGCCAGGGCCTGCCGCATCTTGGATGCGCCAGCGTCGACCCCTTGCGCGAGGTGACCACCAATTACCTTGCTCGCCTTGCCGAAACGCCGCTCGGCCGTCGCCGCGACGTTCTCGACGCCGCGAGCCATCTTGGAGGCCTCCGGCATAAGCGGCACCCACACCTGGGCCAGCTCGATACCACCATTACCCGGCACTGGTCGGCCCTTCATTGTCGGCCTTGGCGTCGGCGAACCAGCCGTCGAACAACCCCTGGTAGTCCATTTCGGGCAACTGCACTGCGATGGCTTGGATTTCGGCGGGAACGCCCGCGTACCGCATCCACTCGAACCCTTGGAACATCGTGTCCATCTGGTACAGCTGCCAGAAGAACGCGCGGTCCGGGGTCGGGACGGTCGAAAACTTGGGGAACGGAATCTCGGTGCCGTCAGCCGCGGTGAACACCCACACCGGGGTGCCCTTGGGGTACAGCTTGGACAGCGCATCCGCCATCCCCGACGCCGTCGGCGTGTCGTCCGCGCTGGTCATCGGCTCGGTCTCTACCGGCGCTGCATTCGCAGAATCCGATTTGCGGGGCATTGCCTTTCGTGGCGCGGCCTTACTTGATGCCGTCATCGCATCTCCGTTTCAAAGAGCTGTTCATTGACTGGTGGTGGAGTCAGGTGGCCCGGCGGCGGTGCTGGTCTACACAAGCCAACGGCACACACTGCGGATGGAGGAACGTCGAAAGGCTCCGCGTTCGCCGGGCCACCGTGGTCCGGTCAGGCGATGCGGATCCGTTATGCGTTGTACGGGCGACCGGTGCGGGGATTCACCAGCAAGTCGTGAGATTTGTATGGCAGGCCAGTGAGAGGGTCCAGGCCCGCCGCACGCCACTGCTCCCGCCGGTTGGCCAGTGCCAGCTCTCTGACATCGTTGGGCGACATCCGCGTTGGTGTTTGGTACGCCTTCAGCAGCAACTCGGCCCTTCTCGCCACAAGTTGGCTGACAATCGCCTGACGACCTTGTTCGATAGCGTCACGCGATTCCTGAGCCACACGTTCTGCGACGCGACCGCGCGCAGTGGCGGTAGGCGGATAGATGCTCGGTTGGCGCGCCAGTCGCTCGGCCTCCACCAACACCGTCGAGCGGCCTTGCAACAGCTGTTCGACCACTGGCGGAGGTCGGTAACCACCTGTCTTACGCCGAGCGTCAGCCAACGCGGCCGCCAATCTCGTTCCCATCGTTGTGCCCTTTCTCGCCTTGAGTTCAACTGACGTGGTGTCGTTGGCTCCGTAATTCACAACACTGACGTCGCCCTTGTGCAACGACACCTCAGTGATTGTTCGTAGCGCCGTCTGGTCGTTCGGGAATTCTGTTGTACTGGACCAGGTTTGGGCCTTGACGCGGAATGCGAACGACATCTCGTCCATGTCGCCGCGGCGCATCTTGGCCTCCAGCCGCTGCACGTCGGGGTCCGACCGGTCCAACTTGGCGCTGACCTTCAACCCGTGGGAGTCCACCGACAGCTTGAGGGTGCCGGACTTGGTGCGCGCCAGCGGCATTCCCTCGTGGTTGATCAGCAGCATGAGGTCGGGCGACTCGCGCAGCGTCTTGGTAAACGCCTTCTTGTCGATCTGCTCAATCCAGCCACCGGCCGCCGGTCCGCCGTACATCTCGTACGGCTGCCACGTCGAGGCATAACCCGTCAGCGTCACTTGGCCACCACTGTCATCGGACCGCAGTTCCACTTGATGAATCGGGATGGCGCGGTGCTCCGGCGCATCGGTGATGGCCGTTGGTCGACTACGTTGAATGAACGTCATGCGCCCATCTCCACATCTGCCGCCGGAATCATCCAGCGGCCCAGCTCTTTCCGCGCCACACCTTGCAAGCGGCCGCTGCGGCATGCCTTCCGCACCGCGCCGGGCGTCAGGCCCAGGCGCTCAGCCGCTTCGGTCGAATCCATGAGCTGAGCATTCGCCATCCAGTCGGCCATCGGTCGCGTTGTCGCGTCCACGCGACTTTCCACGCGACTTGCGATGAACTCCTCGAGCTTTCGCTGCGCCGCGGCGATGTCAGGAGGCGTGTTGTGGCCGCGCTTCTTGAGTGCCCAGTCCAGCAGCTTCAGCGCCCCGGCGAACAGCAGCGCATCGTCGGCGTCGAGCCACAGTCCGTCATCCCGCACCAGCCGCCCCCAGGTCGACGGTCTTCAAGACGCCCGGCTCCATGACCTCGATGCGGTGCGTTACAGCGGTTTTCGGGCACGGCAGGTCCGCCAGGACTTGCGCTTGGTTGCGGGAGTGGCGAGGGTCGGGATGCCAGAGCTGTACGTGAGTGCATTGGCAATCAGGGAATTCCACGACGGACGCGACGCGGTGGCCAGCCGAGTAGCGGCCGTCGAGGTCCGCCTCGCCGTTCGGCAGACATTCCAGCAGCTGCCTCTCGACGCTCTCCAGGATCGTGGTCAGCGTTGCCCACTCGAGCATGCCCAGCTCGCGCATCTTTGCCATCACCCCCTGGGTATACGCCGCCTGTCCCGCGCCAACGGCGACCGCGAACTTCAACAGGTCGAGGTGGGTTGCCTGCGTCACCGTGTCGCACCTTCGGTCCGTACCTCGATATCCCCCGGCCCCATCACAAACAGCCGATGTCGGCCGCCGGCCGGGCATTCAACCGACGGCAACTCCTGCGGCCGATTCACCCCGTGATCACGGTCCGGGTGCCACACCCGCCAATGCACGCAACTGCAATCCATACCGAGGTCCACCCGATTGACGACCGGCCAGCCACCTGAAAACCACTGCGGTTCAGGCAGCTTTGCCACCGCCGCAGCCCGTACCCCTTGGCCGAGGTTCTGGAGCAGCACCGTCGTCGCGGCCCGCTGCCACTCCGGGGCGTCCATCCGGTCAACCTGGTCGACCGCCTCCTTCAGGAACTGGATGGCTACCGCCACCGTGTGCTTGAACGCATCGTCGGCGGGGTCAGCGCAACCCTTAGACGAGGGGTTAGCGCAGGGGTTGTTGTCGGTCATTGGTCCTCCCGGGGAACGCGGCCGGCGACAACGCCGCCCGGCCGCTTGTGAGTAGGTAGTGAGTCAAACCAGCTGCGGCACTTGAGCAATGCTGGGCATCGAGCACAAGCGGCCGCCGCCAGGGCGTGACGTTCGGCCACCGCCTCCGGCCGCTCGCCTGCCCGCGCGGGATCGAACATCAGCCAATGCCCGCGACAGGCCGCGCCCTGCATCAGCGGTGCAACGACATCAGCGAGATTCATGCGTCACCTCGCGGGTGCCGTGGCTCGCTCGGGTCGGGGCAGTCAAGGTCGATGAACAACGGCTCTGCACGCCCTTCTGCCGCGTCGAAATCCCCTTCGCGGGCCGATGACCTCAGTTCGACGGGGATTGACCGGCAGCGAGTTACGCAGGGGCAGGGGCGTAACCGTCCGTCGGGCGTCGTGCAGTACTGGCCGGCGTCGGCCCCGCACGAGTCGCACGCAGACTCGAGCGCGCCCTGGTACGCATCGGCGACCGGACCCCGCATCACCCTGGCACCCCGGTAGCAATTGCTAGGCACGTCGCCAAACCTCTGGCGCTAGTACCGTTCCCGGCCAAGGTGACGGCTGCGCCCGCGGACGCTTCGCGCCCTTGGGTCTGGACGAGGTCGCTGATTTGCGTTGTTGGCCGCGCCCGTCGATTCGGTTGGTTGCCGATGGCGGTGGTCATCGCCGTGAATCGCCGCTGCGATGGATGTCGGTGGTGCGCGCCCGACAGCACGACGTGCTCGATCCATCGCGGGTTCGCGAGCGCAGCGAGCGGTTCCGACGATGGGTTGGCAAGCGAGCGCAGCGAGTGCGCTAGCTGCGCGTATGTCCTGTTTTGGGACGTGCCCAAGGTGAGTAATACCGACAACGCGATTTGTCCGGTAGGACACCGGTCGGCAAAACGCAGGTCACCCGTGGTGAACGTGTCCCAGTTCGGGACAACCCCTGTCCCGAACTGGGACAACCGATTACCCCTTGTCCGTATGGACAAGCCGTCTGCGGCGCTTGGCATCACGGTCGTCCTCGCGCAGATCACGCAAGTGCCTGGGGGTGTTCTGCTCCAGCAGCGACACGTAGACGTAGCCGGCGCGTCCGTCGCGCTCGGCACGTTCCCACAACCCCTCACGCACCAACAGGGTGGCAGCGTTCTTCTTGCCCCAAGCACGCACCTGCGCCGCGGGGATGAACCACTGGTCGGGTAGGACGCCGCGGCGGTCGTACACCTGTTGCATTGCCCACGCGCCCGCGTCGTAGTAGAGCAGTCGCGCGGCGGGGGTGAGCTTTCCGTGCTGCTCGCGTTCCTTTTCGCTGATCTGCCAGTACGCCACATCACACCTCACCCACCAGCGTCTTCAACTGCGCAAGCAGCGCGTCAGCTTTGGCGAGGCGGTCGCGCATCTCGACGCGTTCCTCTTGGGTTTCCAGCTGGGCAATGATCAGGCTGTGTTGGTGGTGAATCCGTTCCCGCAGACGGATTTCGGCCTTCGTCAGACGCCGCCACTGTTTCAGGGCTTCGTCCAGAACCGCCGTGTTGGTTTGGTTGGTCAAGCGGTCACCGCCGAGTTCCGCTGTGACGCAACGCTATTGGCTCGACTCACGCCGCTCCACCGGCGTCTTTGAGCAGGTCAACGTATGCCGTTAGCGATTCGACCGTGACGAAGACCCGGCGGCCGATGTTCACCTTGACGATCTGACCTGCGGCGATCCGCTTGTAGAGGGTTGGTTTGCTAATGCCGCCTAGTCGCCGCTGGGCTTCCTCGACCGTTACGAGAAGTTCTGTGTCACTGCCCATTTCATCCCTTTACTTCGGTTTACGTGTACTGGTAAAGGTTTACGTCCAGAGAGGTACGGTGTGGACGTGTCAAGTGGTCGTCAGGACGCGAGAGTTGCCGACCGGCAGAAGATTTCGCGAGGTCGCAGCATTGTTCACCGTCTCAATTTTCCCCTCATCGACACAGCCGTACTCACACCAGAAGGAGAACCGTCGTGACCAAAAACGCCAATGGAGAAGGGTCGATTTACAAGCGGACTCGCGACGGCAAGTCGCTCGGTTATGGGGGTGCCATCACCTACGAGGACGGCGATGGCCGGACACGGCGGCACACTGTCTACGGCCGTACCCGCGCCGAAGTGCGAGAGAAATTGGGCAAGGTGCGCGAGCGGTTGGATGCCGGTGGACCGCCCAAGGACGCATCAGTGACGGTCGGTGCGTGGATGGCCCGCTGGCGCGCTACCACACTGGCTGTATCCGACAGGAAAGAATCCACCCGCGAGCTGTACTCCACCCTGTCGCGTCGGCACCTTGAGCCCGCACCGTTCGGTGACCGGCGGCTCGACAAATTGCGGCCGACCGACGTCGAGGCCCTGGTGTTGGAACTGCGGTCCCGCACCAAGCCGGGCAAGGTCACCGAGGCCGATCCCAAGCCGACTCCTGTTCGCGCCCTGGCCGACAGCACCGTTCGGCAGATTTACACCGTGCTGCGCGCCGGCCTGGACGGTGCGGTGCGCGACGGACTGCTGGCCAAGAACCCAGCCGCTGCTGTCAAGCGGCCGGGAGTGGAGCGGCGCGAAGCGCAGCACCTCGACACCGGCAGGGTGGTGGCGGTCCTCCAGGCTGCCGAACAGTCGCGCTACTACCCGGCACTGGCGCTGATCGCCAACACGGGTCTGCGCCGCGGTGAGGTCCTTGCCCTCCGGTGGGCCGACGTCGACCTGGACGGAGCCAAGCTGAAGGTGGTGGGCACGCTGGGCAGGGTCGGCAAGCGTGGCCTGTTGATCACGGCTCCCAAGACCGACCGGTCACGGCGCACCGTGCCGCTGAATCCCGCGATGGTGACGCTGCTGCGAAAGCACCGGGCATCCCAGGCGGCCGAGCAGCTGCGCGCCGCCAACCAGTGGTCCACGAGCGGCCTTGTGTTCACCACCGAGCTCGGCACGGCGGTCGACCCCCGCAACCTGCTGCGGGTGATTGAGGAAGCCGCCAAGGACGTCGGTGTCGCTGGTATCGGCGTGCACACCCTGCGACATAGCGCGGCGGTGGCGTGGTTGGAGGCTGGGGTCCACATCAAAGCAGTGGCCGACCTGCTCGGGCATTCATCAGTCGCCATCACTGGCGACGTCTACGGCCATACCAGCGATGAGACGGCGCGCGCCGCGGTCGACGGGCTGGCCACCAGCCTGGGCATGTGACTCTGGCCGGGTTGCTGTACCGGTTGCTGTACCGGTTGCTGTACCGGTTGCTGTACATACCCCCGAAGGGTATGAAAAAGGCGGCTCCGGATTTCTCCGAAACCGCCTCTGACCTGCTACTTCTTCTGTCGGGCTGACAGGATTTGAACCTGCGACCACTTGACCCCCAGTCAAGTGCGCTACCAAGCTGCGCCACAGCCCGCGGCGCTGCCGGACGAACCGGCAACGGTTGGAAAGCCTACCTCAGACCTCCCGCCGGACCCTAAACGGGTCCGGCCGCGCGTCGGCGACTAGCGCTTGGCCCCGCGCTTCTCCCGCACCCGCACATTGATCTTGATCGGGCTGCCCTCGAAGCCGAACTCTTCACGCAGTCGGCGCTCCAGGAACCGGCGGTAGCCGGCCTCCAGGAAGCCCGTGGTAAACAGCACGAAGGTCGGCGGCCGCGAGGCCGCCTGGGTGGCGAACAGGATGCGCGGCTGCTTGCCACCGCGCACCGGCGGCGGCGTGGCGGCCACGATCTCCTTGAGGAAGGTGTTGAGCCGTCCGGTCGGGATGCGGGCGTCCCAGGACGCCAGCGAGGTTTCCAGCGCCGGCACCAACTTCTGCACGGCCCGACCGGTTTTCGCCGAGATGTTCACGCGCGGCGCCCACTGCACCTGCACCAGCTCGCGCTCGATCTCCTTGTCCAGCAGGTACCGCCGGTCTTCGTCGACCAGGTCCCACTTGTTGAACGCGATGACGAGCGCACGCCCGGCCTCGATCACCATCGACAGCACCCGTAGATCCTGCTCGGTCAACGGCTGGGAGGCGTCGATCAGCATGACCGCGACCTCGGCGGCGTCGATCGCGCCGTGCGTGCGCACCGAGGCGTAGAACTCGTGCCCACTGGCCTGGCCGACCTTGCGGCGCAGGCCGGCGGTGTCGACGAAACGCCAAACCTTGCCGTCCAATTCGATCAGCGAGTCCACCGGGTCGACGGTGGTGCCGGCGACGTCGTGCACAACGGACCGCTCATCACCGGACAGCTTGTTCAGCAGCGAGCTCTTGCCGACGTTGGGCTTGCCGACCAGCGCAACGCGGCGCGGACCACCTGTCCCGCCGCCCAATTCGGACACCGTGGGCAGCACTTCGAGCACGGCGTCCAGCAAGTCGGCCACGCCCCGCCCATGCATCGCGCTGATCGAGTACGGCTGTCCCAGCCCCAGCGACCACAGCGCGGCGGCCTCGGATTCCACCTTCTCGTTGTCAACCTTGTTGGCCGCCAGGAACACTGGCTTGCCGGAGCGCTGCAGCCGCTTGGCCGCGGCCTCATCGGCCGAGGTCGCCCCGACCACTGCGTCGACCACCAAGATGATGGCGTCGGCGGTACGCATGGCGACAGTGGCCTGCTCGGCGACCAGCATCTGCAGACCCTTGGCGTCGGGTTCCCAGCCGCCGGTGTCCTGCACCATGAACCGGCGCCCGACCCACTGGGCGTCGTACGAAACGCGGTCCCGGGTCACGCCGGGGATGTCCTGCACCACCGCTTCGCGACGGCCCAGGATGCGGTTCACCAGAGTCGATTTGCCGACATTCGGGCGGCCGACCACGGCCACCACCGGGGGCGGTCCCGCGTACTCCTCGAGATCGGTGTCGAAGCCCTCCGAGCCGACCTCCCAGTCACCCTCGTCGAACCACACACCATCGTCGTCACTCATTGACGCACACCTACCTTCTGCTGCACGAGATCCAGCAGATGTGCCACCACATCAGCCTGGGTCATATCACTGGAATCGACGACGATCGCATCATCGGCGGCCTGCAGCGGCGAGACCGCGCGCGTCGTATCCAGATGGTCACGGCGCTGCACATCGGCCAGCACCGCTTCGTAGTTGTCGCCCAAGCCGTTTGCGACGTTCTGCGCATTGCGCCGGCGGGCGCGCTCCTCGGCCGAGGCGGTCAGGAAAATCTTGAGATCGGCGTCGGGCTTGACGACGGTGCCGATGTCGCGGCCCTCGACGACGACCGCGCCGGCCTCAGCGATCAGCTCGCGCTGGCGCCGCACCAGCAGCGTCCGCACGGCCGGGATCGCCGACACGGCGGACACCGCCAGCGTCACCGCTTCGCCACGGATCTCATCCGAAACGTCCTCGCCCGCAAGGTACGACGTGTCGTGGTCCGGGTCGAAGCTGACGGAGAACTCTGTCTTCTCACACACCGAGACGACGGCATCGGCGTCGGCCGGATCGATGCCGGCCCGCAGCACCGCCAGCGTCACGATGCGGTACATCGCACCGGTGTTGATGTGATTGGCGCCGAGTGCGTGCGCCAAACCCGTTGACACCGAGGACTTCCCGGTACCCGCCGGACCGTCGATCGCAATGACGATGGCGTTCACAGGCCCACCGCCTGGTACAGCTCGCCGACTTCCTTGCGCGTCAGCGCCCGCAGGCTGTTGACGCGCTGCTCCCCCAGCGCCACCGTGCCGATGTGGGTGCGTACCAGTTCCTTGACCGGGAAACCCACCGCGGCCATCAGCCGGCGCACGATGCGATTGCGGCCCTCGTGCAGCACGATCTTCACCAACGACTTGCCGGCGGCCATGTCGACCACCGCGAATTCGTCGACATGGACCGGACCGTCGTCGAGTTCCACGCCCTCGCGCATCGTCTTGCTCAACCCACGGGGCACAGTTCCCGCCACGGTCGCCAGGTAGGTCTTCGACACCTCGTACCGCGGGTGCATCAGCCGGTGTGCCAGCTCGCCGTCGTTGGTCAGCAGGATCAGGCCTTCGGTGTCGGCATCGAGCCGCCCGACATGGAAGAGCTTCTTGTTGCCGCGCACGCGATGCTCGACCAGATCGCCGATGCAGGGCCGGCCCTGGTCGTCAGACATGGTGGAGTGCATGCCTTTTGGCTTGTTCAGGGCGAGGTACACCAGGTCCTCGTCGACGAGCACGCGACTGCCGTCCACGCGGACCACCTGCCGCTCGGGGTGAACCCGGGTGCCGAGTTCGGTGACGATCTGGCCGTCGACCTCCACTCGCCCGTCCAGGATCATCCGCTCGGCGACGCGACGGGAGGCAATTCCCGCCTGCGACAACACTTTCTGCAGTCGCACGCCTTCTTCGTTGGCCATGTCAGTCCCGATCTACATCGAATTTGGCCGGCTCCGCAGCCGGCGTGGGGGTTCCGCCTAGTTTGGCGAAACGCGGCTCCTCGGAGAGCGTCTCGGTGATGTCGTCGATCACGTCGACATCCGGCAACAGCGGGGCGAGTTCCGGCAGCTCGCTCAGCGAGGTCAACCCGAGCCGCTCCAGGAACAATTCCGTCGTGGCGAAAGTCGTTGCGCCACTGTCGGCGTCGGTGCCGGCTTCGATGATCAGGCCGCGCGCCGCGAGGGTCCGCATCACGGCGTCGACGTTCACGCCACGCACGGCGCTCACGCGGGCGCGGGTCACCGGCTGCCGGTACGCCACCACCGCGAGCGTCTCCAGCGCCGCCCGGGTCAGCTTCGACCGGGCGCCGTCGAGAATCAGCCGCTCGACGTAGGGCGCGTACCGGGCGCGGGTGTACATCCGCCAGCCGCCGCCGGCCTCGCGCAGGTCGATGCCGCTGCCGCGCTCGGCCAGCTCGGCGGCCATCCGGCGCAGCTTGTCCTCGACGCGCTCGATCGTCTCGTCCAGCGCGGAGGCCAACGAGTCCACCGGGGCGGGCGTATCGACCACCAGAAGCAACGCCTCCAGCGCCGAGCCCAGCTCGTCATCGGTGATCTCGGTGTTGATCTCGTCGCTGTCATCGGCAGTCGCGTCGTCGGCGTCGTCAGCCTCGGTGTCGAGTTCGTCACCTTCGGCGACAGTGGCCGCGTCGGTCACACCGGCGTCAGGCTCGACGTCCTCGCCCACGCTGCTATCCGCGGCAATCACCGCGTCGTTGTCCGTCATTGGTCTTCTTCCACCGCCGCTGCCAGATGCTCGTTCGTCGGCCGCTCACCGGTCCACGAAACTTGCAGCACTCCAAGCGGTTCAATCTGCTCGAAGTTTACCGCCTTGGCACGGTAGAGCTCTAATAGCGCCAGGAACCGCCCGACGATCTCCATGCCGCCGTCGCAATCGGCGACCAGCTCGGTGAACGAGGCCCACTCCCCGATGCCGCGATTCTCCAGCAGGCCCATCAGTTTCATCGCCTGCTCGGGCACCGACACCGCCTGCACGTGCAGGTGGTCGACGCGCAGCGACGGCACCGGACGCGGCGTGAATGCGGCCGCCGCGATCTGTGCGAACCGATCGGCGTCGACGCCGAGCATCACCTCCGGCAGCAGCTCGGTGAACCGGTCCTCCAGGGTGACGGCCCGCGGGTAGCTGCGCATCGCCGCGGCTTCGAGCTCGGCGAACATCAGCGCGACGTGCTTGAACGCCCGGTACTGCAGCAGCCGCGCGAACAGCAGGTCGCGCACTTCGAGCAGTGCCAGATCCTCCTCGTCGTGGACCTCGGCGGCGGGCAGCAGCCTCGCGGCCTTCAGATCCAGGAGGGTGGCCGCGACCACCAGGAACGCCGTCGTCTCGTCCAGCTCGAGCTGACTGCCGATCTCCTTGGTGTAGGCGATGAACTCGTCGGTGACCCGGTGCAACGCCACTTCGGTGACGTCGAGCCGGTGCGCGAAGATGAGCTGCAGCAGCAGGTCGAACGGGCCCTCGAAGTTGGTGAGGCGGACCTGGAAGCCGACCTTCTTCTCCTCCGGCTGCGCGGTCGCCGAATCCTCCGGCGCCGTATCGCCGGCCACGTCACCGCCAGCGACGTCGGCCGCGGCAATCACGCGCCGAACCGGTCGATGACCTCGCACGCCAACGCCCGGTATGCCTGGGCGCCACCGGATTTCGGGGCCCACGTGGTGATCGGTTCACCGGCGACGCTGGTCTCCGGGAAGCGCACGGTGCGGCTGATGACGGTGTCGAACACCAGGTCGCCGAAGCGCTCCACGACCCGGGCCATGACCTCGCGCGCGTTGACGGTGCGGTTGTCGTACCGGGTGATCAGGATGCCGCTGATGTCGAGCTTGGGGTTCAGCCGGTCGCGGACCTTGTCGACGGTGTCGGTCAGCAACGCGAGGCCACGCAGCGAGAAGAACTCGCATTCGGTCGGGATGATGACGCCGTCGGCGCAGGCGAGCCCGTTCACCGTGAGCAGTCCGAGCGACGGCTGGCAGTCGATCAGCACATAGTCGTACCGGTCCAGCACGGGATACAGCGCGCGGGACAGGGTCTGCTCGCGGCCGACCTCGTTGACCAGCTGAATCTCGGCGGCCGACAGGTCGATGTTGCTGGGCACCAGGTCCAGGCCCTTGACCCGGGTGTTGATCAGGACGTCGTCGATCGACACCCGCGGTTCGATGAGCAGGTTGTGCACGGTGTGCTCGAGCTCGTAGTGCGGGACGCCGAGACCGGCGGACAACGCGCCCTGCGGATCGAGGTCCACCAGCAGCACGCGGCGGCCGTATTCGGCCAGGCTGGCGCCCAGATTGATGGTCGACGTGGTCTTGCCGACGCCGCCCTTCTGGTTGCACATCGCGATGACCTTGGCCGGGCCGTGCACGCTCTTGGGTTTCGGCTCGGGGATGTGTCGCGAGGGACGGCCGGTCAGGCCGATCGCGGGTTCCGGATCTGCGGTCGCGGCCGAGCCATCGACGTCGAGCGGCAACGAAACCGGCTCCACCGGGCTCAGGCCCCCCACGCCTGTTGGGACATCGGTCATGCGTCGCCGATCAGCGGCGTGACTCCCATAGCGAACATCCGGGCAAGTTTAACGGTGCCACGCCGCTGACGACGGCAGACCCGCTGTCCTAATGTGACTGCCATGAGCTGGAAGCGGCAGTGGTCCTTCGTCCGGATGGCGCTGGGGATGAGAAAGTTCGTCCAGACCGGGCAGTGGGGTGACGGCCGCGAGGCCGCCGCCGCGGCCTACGTGGAAGCCAACGCCCGCCGCGGCGACGTCGATCACGTCCTCGCGACCATCGACACGTTCGCCCGCGAACAGTCGATGCTGGTCAATGTCGGCGACGAAAAGGGCCAACTCCTCGAGTCGGCGCTCACCCGGGCCAACCCGTCGCGCATCCTCGAGCTGGGCACCTACTGCGGCTACAGCGCATTGCTGATGGCGCGCACCGCGCCGGACGCGCACGTGTTCACCGTCGAGCTGTCGGCGGACAACGCGGACATCGCCCGCCGCATCTGGACCCACGCCGGCGTCGCGGACCGGATCACCTGTGTCGTCGGCACCATCGGCGACGGCGGCGCCACGCTCGACCGCCTCGCCGGCCATGGATTCGGGCCGGGAAACCTCGATTTCGTGTTCATCGACCACGACAAGGCCGCCTATCTCAAGGATCTGGAGTCGATCCTGGCGCGGGGATGGCTGCGCCGGGGCGCTGTCGTCGTCGCCGACAACGTCAAGGTGCCCGGCGCGCCGGCCTACCGCGCATACATGCGGGACCAGGAGGGCAAGCAGTGGCACACCGTGGAGCACCCCACGCACGTCGAATACCAGAAGACGCTGCCTGACCTGGTGCTCGAGTCCGACTACTTGGGCTGAGCGTCGCCCGCCGGCTTGAGCGGGCGCTGCCACGGCCACGAGCCGGTCATCTCGACCTGCAGTGAGAAGCTGAGGAAGGTCCGGATCGCGACGATGCCGGCCAGCACCGCGACGCTCTGTGCGGTCGGCGTGACGGCCACCGTGCGGATGATGTCGGCCGCGACGAGAAATTCGAGTCCGAGCAGGATCGAGCGGCCGAGCTGCCGCCGGAACGCGTCGTAGGCGCCGCCCTCGCCGCGGATCCGGCCGATCGTCGCGGCCAGGGCGATCACCGCACCGCCCACGATCACCGCGACACCGACGGCGTCGATGACCTTGCCGGTCGTCTCGATGATGTCGTAGAACGCCATGACCGGATGCTAGCTCCGGCCGATCGCCATCCTCACCTGGCGCGCGGGTGCGCCCCGGCCCACACTTCGCGCAGCGCGCTGACGGTCACCAGGGTGTAGATCTGCGTGGTGGTGACCGATGCGTGGCCCAGCAGTTCCTGCACGACGCGCACGTCGGCGCCGCCTTCGAGCAGGTGCGTGGCGAACGAGTGGCGCAGCGTGTGCGGTGAGACAGCGGCCGTGATGCCGGCCCGCTCGGCGGAATCCTGCAGCACCTGCCACGCACTCTGCCGCGACAACCGGCCGCCGCGCGCGTTGAGGAAGATGGCGGGTGTGCCCTTGCCGCGGCGCGCCAGCTCGGGCCGGCCCCGCACCAGGTAGGCATCCAGCGCCGTGACGGCGGGCCGGCCGATGGGCACCAGTCGCTGCTTGCCGCCCTTGCCGTGCAGCATCACCGACCGGGACTCGGTGTCGACGTCGTCGCGATCGAGGCCGACCGCCTCGGAGATGCGCGCTCCGGTCGAATACAGCAGTTCCAGCAGCGCGCGGTTGCGCAGGGTCAGCGGGTTGTCGGCATCGCTGTCGCCGCCCGCGCCGTCCAGCAGCGCGATGACGTCGTCGTAGCTGAGGCTCTTGGGCAGCCGCCGGCCCGGCGTCGGTGGCTTCACGCCGCGCGCGACGTCGATGTCGGCGAGCCCTTCGGCGGCCGCGAACTTGTGCAGCCCGCGCACCGCGATAACGGCCCGCGCGGCCGAGACCGACGACAACGCGACGATGCCGTTGTCCGGATCGCCCTGACGCAGCGCGACGAGGAACTCACTGACGTCGGTCTCGGTGACGGCGCCCAAGTCGTCGATGCCGCGGCCGGCCAGATGGGCGGTGTACCGCTTGATGTCACGCCGGTAGGAACTCAGCGTGTTCGCGGCGACTCCCCGTTCGATGCTGAGGTGGTTCAGGTAGCCCTGCACCTGCTGCTCGAGCCGCGACCGGACCCCCGTTGAGGCCGAAGCCGTCGACGCCGCCACCGCCGTCAGCCCTGTTCCCGCCGGGTGCGCAAGGCATTCGGGCGGTCGACCCAGGGTGCGTCGAGCGGCCGCAGCTCGGCCGGCCGATGAGCGGCAGCGAGAATCCCGGCCACCGCAAGGGCATTGACGATCTCGCCGGCGAACACCATCTGCACGGCAGCGGCCAGCGGCACCCGTTTGACCACCAGGTCGGCTTCTTCGTCGTGCGCATGCGGCCGGCCGATCTCGGTCAGCCCGGTGGCCAGGAAGATCCGCACGCTCTCGTCGCTGAATCCGGGCGCCGAGTCGACGTCGATCAGCACCTGCCAATGTTCGGCGGCCAGGCCGGTTTCCTCTTCGAGTTCGCGCGCCGCGGTGACGTGCGGGGGTTCGTCACCCATGTCCAGCAGCCCGGCGGGCAGCTCCCACAGCCGCCGCCCGATCGGGTGCCGGTACTGGTACACCAGTACCAGGTTGTCGTCCTCATCGAGCGCGACGACCGCGACCGCCCCGTAGTGCTCGACCACCTCACGGCGCGCCGAGCCACCGCCGGGCATCGCGACCTCGTCGGCTCGCAGCGCGAAAATCTTTCCTACATAGACGGTTTCGCTCGAAAGCGTGGCGAAATCGTGGTCAGCCACGGGATTCTTGCAGCTGCTCGGCATCCTCGTCCGAACCCTCCGCATGCGATCCGGCGGCGTGGACCTCGGAGTCGATCTCCTCCAGCGGCAACCGTTCGGCAGCCTTGTAGTCCAGCGCCGCCCCGATGAACGACGCGAACAGCGGGTGCGGACGCGTCGGGCGGCTCTTGAGCTCCGGGTGCGCCTGCGTGCCGACCAGGAACGGGTGCAGGTCGGCGTCGTACTCGACGAACTCGACCAGCTGACCGTCCGGCGAGGTGCCGGAGAACTTCAGCCCACTCTCGGAGATGCGGTCGCGGTAGGCGTTGTTGACCTCGTAGCGATGCCGGTGGCGCTCGGACACCTCGGTCGCGTCGTACGCCTTGGCCACGATCGAATCCGCCTGCAGCACGGCCGGATACGCGCCGAGGCGCATGGTGCCGCCGAGGTCGGCCTCGCCGGCCACCGCGTCGAGCTGGTCGGCCATGGTGGCGATCACCGGGTCGGGCGTGTGCTCGTCGAACTCCGCCGAGTTGGCGCCGCTGATGCCGACGGACCGGGCGGCCTCGATGACGATGCACTGCAACCCGAGGCACAGACCCAGCAGCGGCAGCCGCTGACGGCGGGCATAGCTGATGGCACCGAGCTTGCCCTCGATACCGCGGATGCCGAAGCCACCCGGGATCAGCACGCCGTGCACGTCGCCGAGCACGGCGGCCGCGCCCTGATCGGTCTCGCAGTCATCCGAGGCGACCCACCGGATCTCGACCTTGGAGTGGTGGGCGAACCCGCCGGCACGCAGCGCCTCGGCCACCGACAGGTACGCGTCGGACAGGTCGATGTACTTGCCCACCAAGGCGATTCGCACCGTCTCCTTGGGCTCGTGCACCCGGCGCAACAGGTCGTCCCACTCCGACCAGTCCACGTCCCGGAACGGCAGGTTGAGCCGGCGCACCACGTAGGCGTCGAGCTCCTCGCGGTGCAGCACCTTGGGGATGTCGTAGATCGACGGGGCGTCGGGCGTCGAGATGACGCCGTCGATGTCGACGTCGCACATCAGCGCGATCTTGTTCTTCAGCGGCTCCGGCACATCGCGGTCACAGCGCAGGATCAGCGCGTCCGGCGTGATACCGATGCTCCGCAGCGCGGCCACCGAGTGCTGGGTGGGCTTGGTCTTCAGCTCGCCCGACGGCGCCAGGTACGGCACCAGCGACACGTGCAGGAAGAAGACGTTCTCCCGGCCGACGTCGTGGCGGACCTGGCGGGCCGCCTCCAGGAACGGCTGCGACTCGATATCGCCTACCGTGCCACCGATTTCGGTGATGACCACGTCGGGGCGCTTGCCCTTGGCATCGGGCAGCGCCATCTCGAGGATGCGGCTCTTGATCTCGTCGGTGATGTGCGGGATCACCTGGACGGTGTCGCCGAGGTAGTCGCCACGGCGCTCCTTGGCGATGACCTCGGAGTACACCTGGCCGGTGGTGACGTTCGCCGACCGCGACAGGTTGCGGTCCAGGAAGCGCTCGTAGTGGCCGATGTCCAGGTCGGTCTCGGCACCGTCCTCGGTGACGAACACCTCGCCGTGCTGGAACGGGTTCATGGTGCCGGGATCGACGTTGAGGTACGGGTCCAGCTTCTGCATCGTCACGTGCAGGCCACGCGCGGTGAGCAATTGGCCAAGGCTGCTGGCGGTCAGACCCTTACCGAGCGAGGAAGCGACCCCGCCGCTGACAAAAATGTGCTTTGTCGCGGCCTGTGGGTGCCTGCGTAGCGATGCCAAGAATGACCTCCGTGGTGATGGGGCACGGTAGCGGTCTAGCTACCTGGGGGCCTGCCGACCCACGGAATTTCACCCTATCACCGACCGGCCCGAGCTGGGACTGACGCGCCGGTGACGGTCGCCACGGCTCGCTCGGACTCGGGTTACTGCAGGACGGTCACCGAGCTGGCACCGCGACCGATACCGAGCTGCGCCGGGTGACCGCCGGCGATGAGTTGCTGTAGCGCGAGGACGGCGGTGATCCGGCCGGCCTGACTGTTGATGTCGTCGACGGTGCCGACCGCGCCCGAGAGCCCGGCGTCGGACCGCACCACGGCGACAGCGGCCGTGCCGGATGCGCAGCCATCCCGGCCCGCCACCAACGTGCCCGCGCCGTGCGGCGCCAGACCCGAGGCCAGGCGGGCCACCGTGGCCCCGCGGTTGCCGGCGTCATCGCCCAGGGCGCCGCCGGTGACGATCAGCGCGCTGTCGGCGACACCGATGCGCTGCGTGCCGTAGGTGATGAACCCGGTGTCGCGCAGCGTCGCGAGCACGGTGTCGCGCTGCATGTCGTCGACGGGCAGGACTGCCGGGTTGCGGTCCCGCAGCAGCGTGATGCCCAGCAGGTCACCGGCCTGTGAACCCTGGTCGACGGTCCGGGTGCTGAGCTGACGTCCGGCCGGCACGATCGGTGAGTTCACCACCGACAGCAGCTTTTCCGAGGCGTTGGCGTCCACGAATTGCTGGGTGAGAGCGATGGTCCCGGTCACCGAACCGCCCGCGGCCGCAATCAGTTTCGCGGCTGCGTCGACGTCGTCGGTGGCGGCGTCGGGGGTGCGGAACACCACGACCGATTTCCCCGCCAGCGCGTCGCGCACCATGCGCGGTGACATCTGGGCGTCGAACTCGCCTGCCGCACTGAGTTTCTGGTTCAGTGCGTTCTTCTCATCGGTGAGGCTGTTGATCTGATTCTGCAACTCGTGTTTGTCGTCACGCAGCCCGGACAGCAGCGTGTTGGACAACAGACCGGAGCCGAGCATCACCCCGATGGCCAGCGCGAGGAAAACCGCGGCCAGTGAGATCGCATGCGAGCGTAGGGAGATCATCGCCGGAGCTAGCTCACCAGACCCTGGGCCCACAGCAGGAAGCGGTTCCAGTAGTCGGTCACCAGGTGCAGCACGGTGGCGTCGGCGCGCGCGACGTACAACGCGACGATGACGGCCACCAGCATCGCCAGCACCAGCAGCGCGATGGCGCCGCCGGAGACCCGGCTGCGGTACAGGGTTGCAACGGCTTTCGCGTCGACCAGCTTCTCCCCCACCTTCAGGCGGGTCAGGAACGTCGACGGGGTGCTGGACTGCCGCGTGCGGTCGAAGAATTCTTCGATGTTGGCGCGGTGGCCGGCGGTGACGATCAGCGCGGCGCCGTGGTGGTCGACGAGCAGCAGCGCCAGGTCGGCGGCCGAGCCGGCGGCCGGGAAGGTCATGGCGCCGACACCCAGATCCTGAATGCGCTCAAGGCCTTTGGCGTGACCGTCGGCGTCGGCCGGCAGCACCACCTGGGCGCCCGACCGCAGCACGTCGGCGCTCATCTCCTCGGGATCGCCAACGATCAGCGCGGGCCGGTAGCCGGCCTTGCGCAGCGTATCCGCGCCGGCGCCGACACCGACGAGCACCGGCTGATACTCCTTGATGAACGGCTTGATGGCCTTGAGGTCGCCCTCTGCGCTGGGGTCGTCGGTCACCACGACTACGTGCCGGCGGTTCACGTCGACGTCGATGTCGGGGATGCCCATGCCGTCGATCAGCAGCGGGCTCTCACTGCGGATGAACTCGATGGTGTTGCCTGCGAACGCCTCCAGGTGCGCGACGAGGCCACTCTTGGCCTCGTGCATCATCTCGTGGATCTGCTCGTCGTTGCGCTCGTTGCCGAGGACCAGACGGCGGTCGCCGTTGTAGATGCCGCCGTTGTGCAGCCGCACCTTGGCGCCGTCCTTGACCTTCTTGAAGACCTCGGGCCCGGTCTCGTCGATCAACGTAACCCCGTTGGCGACAAGTACTTCCGGCCCCAGGTTCGGGTAGCGGCCGGAGATCGACGACGATGCGTTCACGACGGCGGCGACCTCGGCCTCCACCAGCGCGTCGGCGGTGATGCGGTCGAGGTCGAGTGCATCGAGGATGACGATGTCCCCCGGACCGACGCGGCGCAGCAGTCGGTCGATGTCACGGTCAACGCGGGCGGTTCCAGTCACGCCCGGCTTCGGTCCGGCATTTCGGGTGAGCAGCGCTGCCATCTTCATGCGTCGATTCTGTCGATGAACCCTCAAGTAGAGGTGGAGGCGCGCCGTAACAACAGCCTCAGAAGTTTTCTTTTGTCACATCCGTAACAGCCGTTTGATCTCAATCTCGCTTCGCCGCATAGTGCCGAGCGGCCTTGGCGCGGTTGCCGCACGTGGTCATCGAGTGCCAGCGCCGGGTGCCGTTCTTCGACGTGTCGTAGAACCAGAGCACGCAGTGCTCGTGCGCACACTGCTTGATCCGGCCGACCGGACCGGCCAGCAGTACCAGCAGATTGTCGGCGGCCAGCCACCCGGGCAGCCATTCGGATCGCGGTACGTCCGCATCGTCGCGCGGCCCGGAGTCGGCAAGGGTCCGCCGGATGCGGCCACGGTCCAGGACGGCGTTCAGCTCGTCCGCCGGGCCGCCGGTGACCACCTGCACTATTGCCTCGCGTGCGCGCACCAGCGCCGCGCGGGTTTTCTCGTCTGCGGCGCAGCGCTCGTCGAGATCGTTGGCCACGAGCCAACATCGGAGTCCGGCCACGTCGGCCAGCAGATCCTGCAGCCCGTCCGCCGACATCCACCGGGTGTTCAGCAGATCCAGCGCGAGAGGTTCACCGACGTGCGGGCGCGGATCACGCATAGCTGAGGTTAACCGCCTCTCCTGCATCGACAGCCTCCCGACAGGTCACTAACCGCCTATTTCAATTTTGGTGGTTGACACGTTGCGGCTCCGATTCTAACCTTCAAATGTCAGATAAACAGTTACAACGGAGGAACCGATGACCACCGCCATCACGCCCAAGCTCGCCCCCGGCCACGTCGGGCTCAACGTCACCGACCTGTCGCGATCCGTCGACTTCTACCGGCGCGCTCTGGGTTTCGAACAGCTGGGCATCAGCGACGAGGGGGACCACCGGTTCGCCTTCCTGGGTTCCGAAGGCACCCTGCGGCTGACCTTGTGGCAGCAGAGCGACGGCGCGTTCTCCACCCGAAGCCCGGGCCTGCACCACCTGTCCTTCCAGGTCGACACCATCGAGCAGGTTCAGACCGTGGAGGCTGCGCTCAAAGAGCTGGGCGTGACGTTCGCCCACGACGGCGTGGTGGCACACGGCGAGGGCGCGGCCTCCGGCGGCATCTTCTTCACCGACCCCGACGGCATCCGGCTGGAGATCTACGCCCCCAACGGTGCCGAGACCGCACCGGCACCGACCGGCGCCGCCCCCACCTGCGGATTCTTCTGAGCCGCGTCATGAACGCCTACCACGCCGGTGAGCTGGAAGTGCAACGCCGCATGGGCCAGGCGGAGATCGCTGTCCGCGTCGGCCGGATGATCCGTACGGAGATTCCGGCCGCCGCGGCGGCCTTCCTGACCGAGCAGCCCATGGTCGTGCTCGCCGCGACAGACGACGCGGGCCGGGTGTGGGCCAGTCTGGTCAGCGGCCCTGCCGGGTTCGTGCACGCCGACAGCGACCAGTCCATCGCGGTCGACGCCCTGCCGGTTCCGGGCGATCCGCTCCACGAGGTCCTCCGCCGTCCGGACCAACAGGTGGGCGTGATCGCGATCGAACCGCAGACCCGCCGCCGCATGCGCGTGAACGGGACGGCCCAACCGACCGGGGACGGCCTGCGGATTCATCCCGACCAGGTGTACTCGAACTGCCCGAAGTACATCTCGCGGCGGCACATCGACGGTGTCGCCGAGGTGACGCATCGTCCGGCCGTCCGACACGCCGACGTGCTCAATGAGCGCTTGCAGCAGATCGTTGCCCGCACCGACACCTTCTTCGTCGGGTCGGCCGATCCGGACGGCAACGCCGACGCGTCGCACCGCGGCGGTAATCCTGGCTTCCTGCAGGTGCTTTCGCCGAACCGGCTGCGGTGGCCGGACTACCGCGGCAACTCGATGTTCATGACGCTGGGCAACATCAACGCCAACCCACGCTGTGGGCTGCTGATCCCGGACTGGCAGACCGGCACCACCCTGCAGCTGACGGGCACCGCCGAGATCATCTGGGACGAGGGTCCCCAATGTGCCGTCGAATTCACCGTGGACGAGGTCATCGAGCTGACCGACGTCAGTCCGCTGCGGTGGGGGCAGGCAGAGCTCTCGCCCGCCAACCCGGCCTGAACCGTCAGGGCGCGGCGTGCTCCTGCTGCGCCGCCTCCAACAGCTCGCGGGCATGTGCGCGACCACTGTCGGTGTCGCCGAGACCGGCCAGCATGCGGGCCAACTCGGCGACCCGGTCGTCGTCCTCGAGGCGGACGACGCGGCTCGACTTCGGGCCGCTCTCCACCACCAGGTGCACGTCGCCGTAGGCCGCGACCTGCGGTAGGTGCGTCACGACGATCACCTGGTGCGTACGGGCGAGCCGGGCCAGCCGCTTGCCGATCTGCACCGCGGCGCGGCCACCGACACCGGCGTCGACCTCGTCGAACACCATGGTGGTGCCCTCGGCGGACGCCGACAGCACCACTTCGAGCGCCAGCATCACGCGCGACAATTCACCGCCCGATGCGCTCTTGGCCAGCGGCAGCACGTCCGAGCCGCTGTGCGGCGTGAAACCGAATTCGACGGCGTCGACGCCGTCGTGGCCGGCGTGCACCTTGGTGCCGTCCGGCAAGGTCAGCGGTGCACTGTCGTCGGCGCGTGCCTCCAGTGGCGACACCGTGATGCTGAATCCGGCGCCGCCCATCGCCAGTCCGGCGAGCTCAGCGGTCACCGCCTTCGCCAGGGACTTCGACGCCTTGGTGCGGGCCTTCGTGATCTCGGCAGCAGCCAGGGCCACCTTGTCGTGCCGTTCGTCGACCTGCTTCTGCAGCTCGGCCAAGGCCTCTTCCGAGACGTCGAGCTGCGACAGCCGCTGGCGGGCGTCGGCAGCCCACTGCAGCACCCCGTCGATGTCCGCGGCGTACTTGCGGGTGAGGTTGCGCAGCTCGGCCTGCCGGGCCAGCTTCGTTTCCAAAGTGCTTGCGTCGCTGGGCAACTCGGAAAGGTAGTCCCCCAGTTCACCGGACACGTCGCCGAGCACCGCCAGCGCCTCGCTCAGCCGGTCACCGAGGGCGCGCAGCACGGCGTCGTCCGTGGCCGACAACACCGACTTGGCCTGCGCCGCGGCGTCGAGCGCCGAGGCGGCGTCGTCCGACGGGCCGTCGCCGAGTTCCCCGGACAGCGCGGCCCGGGCGGTCTGCGCCGCATCCCGCAGGGCGTCCAGCTCCGACAGCCGGCGGATATCGGCCACCAACGCGTCATCCTCGCCGGCCTCCGGCGCGACCGCATCGATCTCCCCCAGACCGAACTGCAGCCGGTCGGCCTCCAACGCGAGATCCCGTGCGCGGTTCCGCCGGTCGATCAAATCCCTTCGGGCGCTGAGCCATTCGTCCCGCAGTTTGCGGTACTTGGCCAGCAGTCCCGTCACGTCGACGTAGCGGTCCAGCGCGCCGCGCTGCTCGTCGGGGCGCATCAGGCGCAACTGATCGTTCTGTCCGTGCAGCGCCAGCAGTTCCGTGGTGAACGTCGCCAGTGATTTCGCCGGCACACTGCGCCCGCCCAGGTACGCGCGCGACGGACCGTCCTTGCTCACCGACCGCGCGGCGATGACGCTGCCATCGTCGTCGCGGTCTGCACCCGAAGCCTCGAGAATCTCGTCGACGCGATCGGATACGCCGTCACCGAGTTCGGTTGTGGTGAACCGGCCTTCGACGACCGCGCGGGCCGAACCCGAACGTACCCGGCTGGGGTCGGCGCGCGCGCCGCCCAGCAGATGCAGGCTCGTGACCACCATGGTCTTACCGGTTCCGGTCTCCCCGGTCAGCACAGTCAGACCACGACCGAATTCGGCAGTGGCCGCACTGATGGCGCCCAGCGCCTCGATGCGAATCTCGGTCAGCATTACTGGCCGCGCCACCCTTTCACCGGCAACCGGAACTTGCGCACCAAACGGTCAGAGAACGGGGCGCTGTCGAGACGAACCCATTTCAGCGAGACATCGCAGCGGGTGACCTCCAGCCGGCCGCCGGCCGGGACCACCATCTGGCGACGGCCGTCGCAGAACACCATGGCGTCATTGTTGCCTGCCTCGACCTCGATCGCGATCGATGCGTCGGGGCTGGTGACCATGGGACGGGCGAACAGGGCGTGAGCGTTGTTGGGTACCACCAGGATTGCTTCCAGGTCCGGCCACAGGATCGGGCCGCCCGCCGAGAAGGCATACGCCGTCGAGCCGGTGGGGGCCGAAACCAGCACACCGTCGCAGCCGAACGCCGACACCGGACGGCCGTCGACCTCCAGCACCACATTCAGCACACCGAACCGGCTGCTCTTCTCCAAGCTGGCTTCGTTGAGCGCCCAGCCGCGCTGCACGACCTCGCCGTCGACGCGCACCCCGATGTCCAGCGTCATCCGCTCTTCGACCCGGTAGTCCTTGTCGATGATGCGCTCGAGCACGTGGTCAATGGCCTCGGCCTCGGCTTCCGCCAGGAACCCGATGTGTCCGAGGTTGACCCCGACGACGGGGATCTCGGCATTGCGGGCGAGTTCGGCGGCCCGCAGGAAGGTGCCGTCACCGCCGAGCACCAGGACCAGTTCACAGCCCTCGGCCGCGTGGCTGTCCGGGTCGACGACCGTGATGTCGACACCCATCGCGCGCATGTGGTCCGGCGAGAGATGCAAAGCGCCCCGGTCGACGGCCTCGGCTGCGAGCACTCGCAGACCGATTCCGTTGTCGCCCAGCACTTTTTCCACTCGGGTCGCGGTTTCGGTGGCTTCGTCGCGGCCGGTGTGGATCACCAGCAGGACAGTTCGTTCGAGCGTCACTGCGGCCCCTCGGCTACTGCGCGGCCGACGGCTGCGACGAGGGCATCGCCCTCCAGCGGTTGGTCGGTGGTGGCCCGCAGGCGCAGGAAGTATTCGACGTTGCCGGACGGGCCGGGCAATGGGCTGGCCGTGACGTCGACCGCGTGCCACCCGAGTTCGGCGGCGCGCCGCGCGACGGTCAACACCGCGTCGGCGCGCAATTCCGGGTCGGAAACCACACCACCGGCTCCGACTCGATCCTTGCCCACCTCGAACTGCGGCTTCACCATGGGAACAATATCGGCTTGGGCCGACGCACACGCGGTCAGTGCCGGTAGGACGGTGGCCAGCGAGATGAACGACAGATCGGCCACCACCAGGTCGACCGGACCGCCGATGGCCTCGGCCGTCAGCTCCCGCACGTTCGTCCGCTCCATCACGATGACGCGATCGTCGGACCGCAGCGACCAGGCCAACTGCCCATAGCCGACGTCGGCCGCGACGATCTCCCGCGCGCCGCGGTCCAGAAGCACTTCGGTGAATCCGCCGGTGGACGCGCCGGCGTCCAGGCAACGCCGCCCCTGGGGTGAGACGCCGAACGCATCGAGGGCACCGATCAGCTTGTGCGCGCCACGGGACACCCAGCTGCGCTCGGCGGATTCGGCAACCAGGAGATTGGCCGCGGGCGTGACCGCCGTCGATGCTTTCGACGCCCGCATGCCGTCGATCGTCACGCGGCCGGCCTCGATCAGTTCGGCAGCCTGTTGACGGGACCGGGCGAGCCCCCGCCGGACGAGTTCGGCATCAACACGTGCGCGTCGCGTCACGTGCGATCACCCCTTCTCGACCGATTCCAGGGCCCGGACCAGCAGATTGTGGGCGTGGTCCAAACCCGCCGCGACAGCCTCGAGGTCCGGCGTCTCGTCGCCTTCACCGGACAAATCCGGGAGGTGGGACAACAGGACCGCGATGTCTTCGCGGATCTGGTCGGGGTCGGTACTCATAACGATGTTCACGCTAGCGGATCGGTGTCGCCGAGCAGCGACCACCGATCCAATGCCGAACGTGCCGTGTCGTCGCCGGCTGCGATCCGCACCCTGCCATCGGTGGTACCGGCCCACACCGCAGCCGCCGTCGCGCGGACCACCGACAGGTCGTCGCCGACGACATCACCCGTGGCGTGCACGGTCACATCGTTTTCCGACATCTCCACCCGCCAGCCGGGGTGCGGGCCGACACGCAACGCGTCCGACGGCGTGGCCAACGAGCGCAGGTCGGGCGCCAGGTAGTCAGGACGCTCGCCGGGGACGGCATGCACCATGTCGGCTGCGCTGTTCACCCCGGTCAGCACCATCAGGCTCGGCAGGCCGGCGGCGTTCGCCCCCGCGATATCGGTATCGAGCCGATCCCCGACGACCAGCGGAGCTTCGTACCGGCCGCGCGCCAGGGCGTCGTTCATCAAGGTCGGCTGCGGCTTACCGGCGACCTGTGGCACCTGTTCAGTGGCCGTCTGGAGAGCGGCGACCATCGAGCCGTTCCCCGGCAGCAGTCCCCGCTCCGACGGCAGCGTCTTGTCGCTGTTCGCCGCCACCCACAGGCCACCGGCCCGGATGGTCAGCGCCGCTTCGGCGAGGTCGGCCCAACCGGTCTGCGGCGAATGTCCCTGGACCACGGCGACCGGGCCGTCGGCGAACTGCCGCACGGGCTGCAGACCGACATTGGCGACCTCGGCAGCCAGTGCCTCCGTACCGATGACCAGAACCTTGGCGCCCGCGGGCAGTTGCAGTGCCAATAGGTGCGCCGCACTCTGAGCGCTGGTCACCACATCATCGGCATGCGCACAGAAACCGAGCGCATCGAGGTGATCCGCGACCTCGGCCGGGGTCCGCGACGCATTGTTGGTCACGTAGAGCTTGCGCGATGTGACCGCAGCAAGGGCGTCGACGGCACCTTCGGTCGCCTCATGACCACGGAAGACCGTGCCGTCGAGATCCAGGAGCAGACAGTCGTGCAGCTGAGCCAGCGTCGTCACGTCAGCCCAATTCGGCGACGCGGTCCTCGGCGTCCGTGACGCCTTCCAGGTCCGCGGCCGCAGCATGCAGGAACCACTGAAGTGCGTCGTTCGTACGGTCGAGCGCCAACAGCGTCTCGGCATATACGTAGAACAGGCGAGCCGCGGTCTGGCCCGTGCGGGTGGAATCCAGCGGCGGGTTCGACAGCAGTGCCAACGCCTGCGCCGGCTGGCCCAGATCGCACCGCGCACCGGCGAGCACGATCTTCAGTTCGTCGGCGTCATCACCAGTGAGCTGCTCGGCTTCGGGACTACGCCCCAACTCGATGGCACGCTCCGGCCGGCCGACACCCCGCTCGCAGTCGGCGATGAGGGCCAGCAGCGGAGACTTGCTCCCCATCCGTCGCGCGGCACGCAGCTCCGAGAGAGCTTGCGCCCAGTCACCGCAGTGGTACGCCGCGATGCCGACGGCCTCCCGGATCGCCGCGATGCGCGACGCCCGGTTCCGCGCGGCACGGGCATGCTCGAGCGCGGCTTCTGGATCTTCTTCCAGCAGATCGCCGGCCATGACGAGGTGCTTCGCCACATAGTCCGCGGTCGCCTTGTCGAGGGTCGTCAGTTCACGACGCACCTCGGGCGAAAGCTGCTTGGCTTCGACGTCGTCGGGCAGCCGGGGGCCAACCGGGCGATCCGACGCCGCCGCGGCGTCACGAGACTGCGGCGGCCGGCCGTTCCGATCAGAGCCGGGGCGTCTCGGTGCCTGCGTGCGGTCACGCTGGGGCCGCTGCCCCCGCCGTGCGTCGCCGTCGTCTCTGCGCGAGGGGCGACGATCGCCGCCCTGCCTGTTGTCGACCACTGGAACCTTTCCTACGAAATCTCAGGTCAGAATACGGCCCTCAGCTGCAAAACCAGCCATCCGAGGGCCGACACCGAGCCAATCGGCTGACTGCCCGGGTCTTCTTACCGCGCCGAGAAATCGGAATTCCTCAAATAGAATCACCCCCCACATAAATGTGGGGGGTGATTCCTAATTTGTGTTCGGCGGTGTCCTACTTTTCCGCCCGTGCAGGGCAGTATCATCGG
>NZ_JARVRX010000019.1 GCF_030209435.1 Mycolicibacterium sp. lyk4-40-TYG-92
ACGCATGCAACAACTCCCCAGGTAGGAGCTGTTGCACTAGACCCTTGAATCGAAGCCGGAATTACCTGCACACGGCTCACAGTCACGAGGAGCGCCGGCTCCGGTAGGCGCCGTAAACCACCAGCGCGACAAAGAAATTCACGAAGTACGCGACGTCGGCACCATGCCACGCGACGGCGACGGGCCCCTGCAGCAGCGTGGTGTTCATGAACGGGACCGCAGCGCCGTAGGCCACGGCGAACGCGACGAGCGCGACAACGGCGTCGGCGCGCGGCGTCGTCTCCGCCGCGGGATTCACGGTCTGCCGGCCGCGGCTGCGGTGGCGCCAGTCGACGATCACGATGGCCGCGAAGGCCGGGATCCAGTAGCTGCTCAGGAGCAGCACATTGGTGAATCGCGTTGCGGTGTCGCCGGTGTGGAGCCAGAGGATCAGACCGAACGCCAGCGCCGTCACCACCAATGAGGACACCGGCCGCCGCACGCGTACGCCCAGCGTCTGCAGGGCAAGGGAACCGCTGTAGTCGTTCATCACGCCCGAGCCGACCGACGCCAGCGCGATGACGGCCAACGCGATGGCACCCAGTGCTCCCCCGCCCATCACGGACCGCACGCCCTCGGCGGTCTGGTCGGTGATGAGACTGCCCGCGGCGATGCCGATGGTCTCGACGAACACGTACGCGGTGGCCAAGCCGGCGAAGCTGAACGCGAAAACCTTGCGCGGCGCCGAGTCCACCGGGAGGTAACGGCTGAAGTCGGCGGCATAGCTCGCCCACGACACGGCCAGGCTCAGCGCGATCGTCACCGCCAGCACGAAAGCGCCGGCGAGATCGGCACCATGAGCCGTGGCCGGCGCCACGATCTGGTGTCCGGCAACGAGTTTGACCGCGAACACGACGAACGTCACGAACAGCACCACGGTGAGCACGGCCTGCAGTCGATGGATCAGCTCGTAGCCGATGAACCCGACCGCACCCTGCACGCCCAGCACGATCAGTACGGCCGCCCAGAAGGGGATACCGAGAAGCACCGCCAGCGCTTCGCCACCGAACAGCCCGACCAGTGCGTCCCATGCCACCGACGAGAGCCATTGCAGAACAGCGGGAACCGCGATCAGACCACCGAAAGCCATTCGGGCGCCGGGCAGTTGCGCCGTGCCGGTGCGCGGACCCAGCGTGGAGAGGTAGCCGACCACCAGCGACCCGAGCACCGTGCCGACGACCATGGCCAGCACCGCCAGCCAGAACCCCAGACCCAGCGCACCGATCATCGCACCGGTGAAGACGCACGTCATGTTGATCTGCGGTGCGAACCACACCGTGAACAGCCGGCCGGGCGCGCCGTACCGGCGGTCGGCCGGAACCGGGGCGATGCCATGGGTTTCCACCGACATGTCCCCGGCACGGCTGGGGGTGCGGCCGGTGAACGGCGAGGCGGTGAGCGCGGTGGCCGGTGGCGTCATGCCCCTATTCGACCACGAGGGCCGGTTCCCGGTGACCCGCCCCGGCCACGGGTCGCGCGCCACTACGAGCAGCGCCGAAACCGGCCAGCACGACGAGTGCGATACCGGCGACGGCGGGCAGCGCCGGCACCTGATGCAGGATGAGCAATCCGAGCGTCATGGCGAATGCCGGCTCGAGGCTCATCAATGTGCCGAACGCCGCCGCGGTGAGGCGGCGCAGCGCCAGCATCTCCAGCGTGAACGGGATGGCCGGCAGCAGGATGGCCAGGCCCAGGCCTGCGAGCAGCAGGTGCGGCGTCAGATGACCGATGACCGACGGCCCGGCCACCATGGTGACGACGAGCCCGGCGACCGGCATGGATACCGCCAGACCCGTGATGCCCGTGACCTCGTCACCCACGCGCTGGGTCAGCAGAATGTAGGCAGCGAGGCAGACCGCCGAAGCCAGCGCGGCCAACACCCCGACAGGATCGACGGCAGCAGCCCACGGCTGGGTCAGCAGCACGACGCCGGTGCCGGCCATCGCCGGAAACAGCAGACGGCCGCGCCCGCGGCCCTTCGCCACCGCGATGGCAAGGGGGCCAAGGTATTCCAGGGCACTGGCGGTGCCGAGCGGGATGCGGGAGACCGCCACCATGAACAGCAGCGTGAACCCGGCGGTGGTGATGCCGAGCATGACGCATGACATGAACGCCGACCGGGTGAACGATGCCGGCCGCGGCCGCACGAACAGCAGCATCAGCACGCCCGCCCAGGCCAGGCGGAGCCACGCCACGCCGGCCGGGCCGATACCGTCCATCAGCTTCACTGCGAGGGCAGCACCCAGCTGCACCGACATCATGGACGCGACGGTCATGAGTGCGCCGTTTCGCGCCGCTGCGGTGGTCATACGTTGTATTGAACGGGAGCCCGAACGTTCATGTCCACGTGATAATCGTGGACATATCGTTCGCAATTCATGAATGAAGCCGTTGCTGCAACAACTGCAACAACGGCCCCTTCGTGGTCTGGATCAGAGACCGAACCGATCAGAACGTCGGGACAAACGTGCCGTTCACCCAGACGCCCCAGTGGTTCCATCCGGCGTCCCAGACCTGGGCATTGCCCATCGCCCACATCGGGTCAGCCGGCTTCGGGGGTGCCCAGGCCGGCGGCGCCGTCACGGTGGGTCCAGGAGGCGGAACCGGTGCCACGGTGGCCCCGGCGACGCCTGTGCCGACACCTGCGGCGCCGGCGAACAGTGCACCGGCAACGGCAGTGGTGACAGCTGTTTTCTTCATCCTCATCGCGATCCTCCAATCAGATGATGGCGGGGTGTCCCCCACGGATTGCTCGGACAGTGGTTGGTTACCGCATGTGTCCCAACGCTAAACCTTCAGCAGCACTTCACAATCGGACGCGCTAGAGCTCGCGCCTGATCCGATCGGGGAACCGGCTGTGGCCGAAGTCGATCTGCGCGGCGGGATTGCTGACCGCAGTGGTCAGGCCGGTGCCGATCGGCCCGGCGCTGTCATACAGCGTGGTGGCGCCGACCGCGATGCCGTGGGCCGCCCAGTGCGTCTCGGCCTCGACGCCGACCCAGTCATCCTGCGGCAGCCGTGTCAACGCCACCGTGAGGTCGCCGTTGATGTAGCCGATGCCCGCGGTGCCCAGATTCGTGACCATGCTGGTGCCCTCGGCCGCTACGGCAGCCCGGACGAACGGCGTGTTGACCTCGCCTTCGATGACGTCGATAGGCTGGTTGACGTAGCGCTTACGACCGGCGTTCTGATGCTCGGCGATGGTCCGCGTCCAGCCGACACCGTCACTGCTGATGTACGGCGCCAGGCCACCATCGATCGCCGCCGGCGGCTCGAAATCGGTTGTGCCGAACCACTCCTCACCAGGGGGCGCCTCGGCGAGCCGGTACTGCACCAGAGTGGCCCTCGCGACAGTCACGCCGTTCTGCACCACGTCGCACTCGGAGTTGCGCACCCGCCGTCCGTCACGAACCAACTTCACCTCGGTCGTCGTCGGCACTCCCCGCGCGGCGCGGAACAGGTCGACCGTGAGCCGGGCCGGCAGAAAGTCGGGCAATCCGAACGCGGCCTCCAGCGCGTGGGCCGCCAACCCCACCACTGCCGGACCGTTGAGGTGGTCTTCGCCCCACAGGCTCTGGGCGAATCGGGTCGGCTGAACCCGGTCGGCGTCGATCGGGATGAAGTGGGCGGGGCGTGCGGTCATTTTCGGATCGTCGCACATTGGCTAAATATTCATAACTTCGGGCCAGATCACGCAGAATCGTGCAGATTCTCTGGACAATGGTGGAATGGACACCCGTCGGCTGCGCCTCCTGCTGGCGCTGTCGCGCCTGGGATCGATGCGGGCCGTCGCCGAGAACCTCAATCTGACGACGTCGACGGTGTCACAACAGATCGCCGCGCTCGCCAAGGAAACCGGGACCCAGCTGATCGAACCGGAAGGCCGGCGGGTCAGGCTGACGCCCGCCGGACAGCGCCTGGCCGACCATGCGGTGACCATTCTCGCCGCCGTCGACGCGGCGCGCCTGGACCTGGATTCCGGTGCCGAACCGGTCGGCACGCTGCGTGTCGGCGGCTTCGCCACCGGCATCCGCGTCTCGCTGCTGCCCATCCTGGCCGAACTGACCCGGGAACACCCCGGAATCGACGTTGCCATCAGCGAATACGAGCCCATCGAAGCCTTCGCGTTGCTCACCGACGACGACCTGGACCTGGCGCTGACCTACGACTACAACCTGGCACCGGCCTCCCCCAGCCCGCTCCTGGAAGGCTTTGCGCTGTGGTCGATTCCGTGGGGGCTGGGCCTGCCGGCCGACGAGGCGAACGGACCGGCCGAACTGTCCGAGTACGCGGACCGGACCTGGATCGTCAACTCCCGCAACACCGCTGACGAGGATGCCGTTCGCACCCTGGGCGCGCTGAGCGGATTCACCCCGCGCATCGCCCATCAGATCGACAGCCTGGAACTGGTCGAGGACCTCATCGTCGCGGGATACGGCGTCGGACTGCTGCCGCTGGAACGGCCTACCAGCGCGGGCATCAAGGTCGTCCCCCTGGCCGGGCCGACGGTGATCCACACCGCCTACGCCGTCACCCGCAAGGGCCGCACCAATTGGCCACCGCTGCGGGCGGTGCTCGACCGGCTGCGCCCGGGCGACGGGCCGGTACCGCTGCCGACGTGGCCGCGGCCAGAGGCGGTCTGAACCGAATGAAATCGACCGAGATCTGGGAGGCTACCGGCGTGAAACTGCTCAGGGCGGCACTGGTCGCGACACTGCTGACCGGGACCGCGCAGCCCGCCGCCCGCGCCGAATGCACGGGCGCCTGTGACGCGCAGCAGCGCGTCGCGGCGGCCGACGCCTACCTCGCGACCCGGCCGGGCACCGTCGGCTACGTGCTCCGCGACCGCAAAACCGGTGCGGTGTACCGCAATTCGCACGCCGGGGACATGGTGTGGACGGCCTCGACCATCAAACTCGGCATCGTCGTGGACCTGTTCGCCCGGCAGAGCGCCGGGCTGCTGCGACTCACCGACAACGACATCGCCCTCATGGGCAAGATGTTGCACACGTCGGACAACGACGCCGCCGACACGCTGTGGACCCGGTACGGCGGCCCAGACCACACGATCTTCAACAACGACTTCCCGCATTTCGGCATGACGCGGGTCCAGCCACAACGGGGGTTCGGAGACATGTTCCCCTACTGGGGTTTTCAGAAGTCGACCACCGACGATCTGGATCAGATGGTCAACTACATGCTGACCCGGCTACGGCCCAACGAGACGGCCTGGATCGTCAATGCCATGCAGCACGTCGACCCGATCCAGCAGTGGGGCGTCTGGGGCGCCGGCCCGAACATGGCGCCCGGCAACAAGGACGGCTGGTCCGACGAGCAGGGCGGCTGGGTGACCAACACCGTCGGATTCGCCGGGCCTGGACAACGTTTCACGCTCGCCGTCATGAACGCCTTGAACGGCGCCGGCGGCAATGCGGACGGCCAGGCCACGACTACCCGGCTAAGCCAGATATTGCTGGCCGATCGGCAGTAAATTGACGCCATGACCTATGGCGAGAACTACCCCACCTCAGGCGCTTACGGCGCACCCACCCCGGTGCATCCCGGCGACCTGCTGCCCCGATTCTTCGCGCGGTTCATCGACGGTTTGATCGTCGGAGTCCTGGCCTTCTTCGGCGCCTTCTCGATCGGCTCGATGTCCGACGTCATGGTGACCGGTCTGTTCTCCGGGCTGGGCACCTTCCTGTACTTCGTGCTGTTCGAGGTACTGGCCGGCGCGACGCCCGGCAAGATGCTGCTGGGCCTGAGTGTGCGGGGTCCCCACGGCATGGCGAAGCCCGATTTCAAGCAATCGGCCATCCGCAACTCGTTCACGCTGCTCCCCATCATCCCGTGGATCGGTGGGCTGCTGGCGTTCATCGCGTACATCTTCATCGCCGTCACCATCAACTCCAGCCCCTGCAAGCAGGGCCGGCACGACGAACTGGCCGGCGGCACCCAGGTGGTCAAGAAGTAGGTCAGCCGTTGACCAGCGAAAAGCCCTCCCAGGCTTGACGCTGCTGGGCGCGGGGGTCGTATTCGACACGGGTCTTGCGGTCGAATACGAGCACGGCGCGATCGTCGGCGTCGTACTGCGGCCAGCCCTCGCCGGGGACGCCCGTCCGGGCGAACGCCCGCCACCGGTTCTGGACGTCGTTGCTGATCCGCAGTGCCGACTTCCGGTCCATGGCAGCGGTCAGTACCGAACCCAGAGGGGTCCGGTACACGTCGAAGACCGCGAGCAGTTCGGTGGCGTGTGTGGCACCCAGCCCCGTCCAATGCAGTGCCGGCGGCGCGTAGTCGTACCGGTAGGCGTAGGTGGGCGCGTGCCGCATGTGCGCCCCGGCGATCTCCCAGGACGCGGTGCCGAACGCGAAGTCGCCGCCGAGCTTGACACAGGCGTCGGTGGATTGTGGGTAACCCGGATAGGCCCCGGTGATCCGGGCGCGCTGCTCGGCCGGGACATGGGCCAGGATGCGTTCGATCATGGCCTCGTTGGTGGGCAGCAGCTGCATGAACTTGGTGAACAGGCGGCCCTCGTCGGCATTGCTACCCACGATCAGCGGCACCTGGTGGGCCCGTCCCTCGCGCATCGCGACGATCGGATCCTCCGGGAGGAACTCGGTGCCGCACGCCGGCCCGGCCGGGAAGGCACCCGGCATATCGGCCACGGCGCCATGGATGACGCGGTCCAGCGCAGCCAGCAGCTCAGCCGGTTTGGCCGACATCAGCGCGGCGGCGCCGTCCCGCTCGCCGGCGCCCAGCTGTTCGGCGAACTGCTTCGCGAACTGCGCGGCCGCATCCGACGAACGCACCATGCCGCTGGCCGGGCTCTCCGCAATCGCCTGGTGGAAAAGGTTTTTCGCCTGCGGCACGGCCAGCAGGGTCGCCACGGCGTGGGCGCCGGCACTCTCCCCGAAGATGGTCACGTTGTCCGGATCGCCGCCGAACACCGCGATGTTGGTCTGCACCCACTTCAGCGCCGCCACCAGGTCGCGCAAGAACAGGTTGTCATCGAGCGGATGCTCGGCGGTGGCCAGCGTCGACACGTCGAAGCAGCCGAGCGCGCCCAGCCGGTAGTTGGCCGAGACGAAGATGCAGCCGCGCCGGGCCAGCGCGGCGCCGTCGTAGATGGGCGTCGCGGAACTGCCCATGATGTAGCCACCGCCGTGGATGAAGAACATCACGGGCAGCGGATCGCCGGTGTGCTGCTCGGGCGTCACCACGTTGAGAGTCAGACAGTCCTCGCCCATCGGCTGGTACTTCCCGACGCTCAGCATCGTGTATTTGCGCTCCTGGGGCGCGCAATAGGTGAATCCGTGGCAGTAGCGCACGCCGCGCCAGGGCTGCACGGGCTGCGGGGCCCGGTAGCGCCACGGCCCCACCGGCGGACGCGCGTACGGCACGGAACGCCAGCGGTGCACACCGTCGCGGGTGAAGCCCTCGATGGTTCCGCTGTCGATAGTCACGCGGACGGTACGTTCGTGCATAACTGAACACTATCGAAGATCTGTAATCATCGGGGTGCCTGAACCGCGTGTTGCGGTGCTGCCGGTTACCCTGGCGGGCATGCGACTTCCGGTGGCCCTCGCGGCATGTGCCCTGGTTGCGGGTTGTGCCGCCGGTTCGGACCAGCACGGACAGCCCGGCGTGGCGATCTCCGAGCCGTCGCTCTCGGCCACCGCCCCGTCGAGTCGGCCCCCGGCTCCGGCGCCGAAGGCCGCGCCCACCACACCGCCGCCGGCAGGTGCGCCCGTCGCCGACGTGATCGCCTGGGTCGAGGCCGGCCCCCCGGCCGACCCGGCCGGGTTCCATACCGCGACACGCGACGGCACGCCCACGGATTTGGGCACCGACATCGCCTTCACCACGGCCTCGGGAGCCAACTGCATCACCGACAAGAACTTCAACGGTGCGCTGGCGTGCCTGATGCACCTGACGTCCCCACCACCGCAGCCGGCCGACACCTACGGCCACTGGGTCGGTGGCTGGGTCGATTTCGAGGGTCCCACCGCGGAAGTCGGTTCTGTGCACGGGGATCCGGGGCGATTCAACACCGGCACCGGACCCAAACTGAAAGACGGGCAGAGCCTGCGGTTCGGCGACTACCAATGCCGCGCCGACGCCACCGGACCGGTCTGCGTGAACTACGCGCGCCGCACCGCGGTCCGGTTCAGCAACGCCGGCATCCAGACCTTCGGGTGCCTGACGCCGGTGCTCCCGGCACCCGAAGGCGTCGGGCTGAAGTTCGCCTGCACCACTGCCTGACGGTCAATCCGCCGCGGCGACAGTCGCTTTCGGTTCGTGGACGGTCGGTCCCGGCTCCGCTTCGTAGAGCGCCTCGATCTCGGCGGCGTACTTCTCGACGACGGGACGCCGTTTGAGCTTCATGGTCAACGTGATCTCGTCTCCCCCTGGCTCCCAGAATGTCGGCAACACCGAGAATCGCTTGATCTGCTCGACGCGCGACAACTCGGTATTGCCTTGCGCCACACCGGCGGCGATCTGCGCGACCAGTTCGGGATCGGTGGCCAGCGCCGCGGGTGACGCGTCGGCAAGGCCGCGCTGCGCGGCGTACGGGCCCGCGGACTCGGCGTCGAGCACGATGAGAGCGGTGTTGTACGGCCGCCCGTCGCCGATTGCCATGACCACGCCGATCAGCGGACAGGCCGCCTTGATGGACTTCTCGATGTTGGCCGGTGACATGTTCTTGCCGGCCGCGTTGATGATCAGTTCCTTCTTGCGGTCGACGATGGTCAGGTAGCCCTCGTCGTCGATCCGGCCGACGTCACCGGTGTGCAACCAGCCGTCCGCGTCGAGCGCCTCCGCGGTCTTGGCAGGTTCCTTCCGGTAACCCTTCATGACCAGCGGCGCCCGCACCAGGAGCTCGCCGTCATCGGCCAGCCGACATTCGACGCCGGGTAGCGGCCGCCCGACGGTACCGAGCTTGGTGTCGCGCGGATGACTCACGGTGGCAATGCAACTCAACTCCGACATACCCCACAATTCGGTCATCGGCAGCCCGAGCCCGACGAAGAAACCGAGAGTCTGCACCGGGATCGGCGCCGCGCCGGAGACGGCCCACCGCACCTGGTCCAGACCCAGGCGTCCACGCAGTTTGGACAGCACCAGGTCGTCGGCGGTGGCCCATTCGGCTGCGACGTCGTCGGGCACCGGCTGGTGCGCGAGCAGCGCCGCGGCCTTCTTTGCACCGACCGACAGCGCCCACTGCAGCGCCGCCCGTTTCATCTCGTCGGGCTCGTTGGCGACCGCGAATTCGACTGCGGCCTTGAGCTTTTCCCACACGCGCGGCACCCCTCCCCAGACCGTCGGCCGGACCTCGGGCAACGCCGCGGCGATCGCGCGGACGTCCGCAACGGTGGTGAGCTGGGTGCCGAACACCTCCTGGAAGTACAGTCCGGTCAGGCGATCGGCGATGTGGGCCGTCGGCAGGTAGGACGTGCCGCGGTCTCCGAACCGGATGCCCAGGACGTCATCGACGGCGAACGCCTCGAACAGGATGTTGGCGTGGGTCATCTCCACACCCTTCGGCTTGCCGGTGGTGCCCGAGGTGTAGATGAGCGTGACGATGTCGTCGGGCTGGACCGCACGCCAGGTGGCGTCGAAGTCGAAGTCCACCGGCGCGCACGCGAGCAGCTCTTCGACGCCGATGGTCCCGTCGATCGCTCCGTCGATGACCACGATGTGTTCGATCGGCGCGCCGCTGGCGCGAATGCGATCGACGAATTGCGCCTCGCACATCACGACTTTGGTGCCGGCATTGCCGAAGACATGCGCCAGGTCCGCCGGGGGCAACGTGTTGTACACCGAGAACGAGGTGGCGCCGACGTGTTGCGCGCCGACCTCCAGCGGATAGAACTCCACCCGGTTGGCCATCATCAGGGACACCGTGTCGCCGCGGGCCACCCCGAGCCCGCTGAGCCCGGCGGCCACCGCACGCACCTGTTCGGAGTACTGCGCCCAGGTGAGGGCCGGCCCGCCGCCCGCGGTACGGAGTGCGACGGCGTCCGGATCGATCGACGCTGTCCGCTGGAACGCTTCACACAAAGTGGTCGGACGCTGCGCTTCAGACATTCCGGTGTCCCTCCTCGATGGGCCTCCTGATCGAAGCACATCGCCGGCGTTTTCACGGTGGTTCGCTAACTCACGTGAACGCGGTCGCCGACGGACCGGCACGGTCCATGGCGACGCCACGCGAAATCCGCAGGGCGCTAAACATTTTGGGCTGAACGTTCAGCGGCGATGGTGGCGTATGGTCGGAACGATGGGAATAGCTGTCACGTCGCTGACACCGGTGGAACGGACCGCCCTGCTGACCGTCTACGCGCGGAAGGCCCAGATCCTGCGCTACCGCTTCTGAACTGACACTATCCGCCGAGGCAGCCCGGCCCCAGCAGCGCCTTCAAATCCCCCATCAACGCCGACGACGGTGTCACGCGCAACGTCTGGTCCAGTTCCAGGGTGGTGATCCGGTCCCCACTGATGAGCCGCAGATGCACCTGAGAGGTGCCCGGGTGGTGGGCCAACACCTGCTTGAGTGCACTGACCTTCTCCGGCGTGCACTGCCGGGTCGGCAGGCTCACCGCGAGCGGACGATCGGCCTGCGCATTCGAAAAGTCAGGCACCACAAGGTCGCTGGCGAAGATGGACACCCGCTCGTCTTCGACCCGGGCCTTGCCACTCACCAGCACGATGGCGTCGTCCATGATGTCGGCACCGAACACGGCGTAGGTCTTCGGGAAGAAGTTCACCGTCACCGAACCGTTGAGGTCTTCCAATTGCGCTGAGGCCCAGGGCAATCCCTGCTTGTTGACCCGTCGTACCACCCCCGCCAAGATGCCGCCGATGCGGACCTGGGTGTCGTTGGCGACAACGCCCTCGAGGATGGCCGTGATCTGGGTGTCCACCTGCGCATTGAGCAGGTGCGCGACGCCGTTGAGCGGATGGCCGGAAACGTACAGGCCCAGCATCTCGCGCTCCAGGGCGAGCTTGTGCTTGTCGTCCCACTCGTCGTCGGGCACCTTTATGGTGAACGCCGCATCTCCGGCATCCCCGGCGTCACCGCCGCCGAAGAGATCGAACTGGCCCATGGCCTCGGCCTTCTTGGTGCCGAGCACCGAGTCGACCGCATCGGCGTGCACCAGGAACAGGCCCTTGCGGGCATGGCCCAGCGAGTCGAAAGCGCCTGCCTTGACCAGAGATTCGGTGACCCGCTTGTTGCAGGCCGTGATGTCGATCTTGCTCAGGTAGTCGGAGAAATCGGTGTACTTACCCTTGTCGGTGCGGGCCGCGATGATGGACTGCACCACGTTGGCGCCGACGTTGCGCACACCACCCAGTCCGTAGCGGATGTCCTTGCCGACCGAGGCGAAGTTGTGCACCGACTCGTTGACATCCGGCGGCAGCACCGTGATGCCCAGGCGGCGGCAGTCCGCCAGGTATATCGCGGCCTTGTCCTTGTCGTCACCGACCGAGGTCAGCAGACCCGCCATGTACTCGGCCGGATAGTTGGCCTTGAGGTACGCGGTCCAGAACGACACCAGGCCATACCCGGCGGCGTGCGACTTGTTGAACGCGTAGCCGGCGAACGGCAGCACCGTGTCCCACAGCGCGGTGATCGCCGCCTGCGAGAAGCCGTTCTGTTTCATGCCGTCGGCGAATCCGCCGTAGGCCTCGTCGAGGATTTCCTTCTTCTTCTTACCCATCGCGCGACGCAGCAGGTCTGCTTGGCCGAGCGAGTAGCCCGCGACCTTCTGCGCGATGTGCATGATCTGCTCTTGGTAGACGATCAGACCGTAAGTCTCGGAAAGAATGTCGCGCAGCGGCTCTTCGAGCTCCGGGTGGATGGGCTTGATCTCCTGCAGCCCGTTCTTGCGCTTCGCGTAGTCGGTGTGCGCATCCACACCCATCGGACCCGGCCGGTACAGCGCCAGGACGGCCACGATGTCCTCGAAGCCGGTCGGCCGCATCAGTTTCAGCAGATCGCGCATCGCGGAACCGTCGAGCTGGAACACCCCGAGCGTGTCGCCGCGTGCCAGCAGCTCGTAGGTTTTCGGATCGTCCAGGCTCAGGTGGTCGAGGTCCAGATCGATGCCACGGTTGGCCTTGATGTTCTCCAGCGCGTCCCCGATGACGGTGAGGTTGCGCAGGCCCAGGAAGTCCATCTTCAGCAGGCCGATGGCCTCACACGACGGGTAGTCCCAGCCGGTGATAATGGCGCCGTCCTGGGCGCGCTTCCACATCGGGATGGCGTCGATGAGCGGCTCGGAGCTCATGATCACCGCGCAGGCGTGCACACCCGCGTTGCGGACCAGGCCCTCCAGCCCGCGGGCGGTCTCGTAGATGGTGCGGACGTCCGGGTCGGTGTCGATGAGCGCGCGGACCTCGGCGGCTTCCTTGTACCGCTCGTGGGTGGGGTCGGTGATTCCCGCCACCGAGATGTCCTTGGCCATGATCGGCGGCGGTAGCGCCTTGGTGATCCGGTCGGCGATGGCGAAGCCCGGCTGCCCGTAGTGGACTCGGGCCGAATCCTTCAGCGCGGCTTTGGTTTTGATGGTACCGAAGGTGATGACCTGAGCGACGCGGTCACTGCCCCACTTCTCGCTGGCGTAGCGCACCATCTCGCCGCGGCGGCGGTCGTCGAAGTCGATATCGATATCGGGCATCGACACGCGCTCGGGGTTGAGGAAGCGCTCGAACAGCAGACCGTGCGGGATGGGGTCGATGTTGGTGATGCCCATCGCCCACGCGACCAGCGAACCTGCCGCCGAACCTCGGCCCGGGCCGACCCAGATACCGACTTCGCGCGCGTGGCTGATGAGGTCGCCGACGACGAGGAAGTACGCCGGGAAGCCCATCTGCACGATGACGCTGATCTCGTATTCCGCCCGGTCGAGGTACTCCTGGGGCGGGCCGGCCGGGAAGCGCCGGTCCAGGCCACGCAGCACCTCTTTACGCAGCCAGGTGGCCTGCGTCTCGCCCTCGGGTACCGGGAAGATCGGCATCCGGTCGTGGAACTTCCAGACGTCGGCGTAGGACTCGACGCGCTCGGCGATCAGCAACGTCGAATCGCAGGCACCGGGCACCTGGTGATCCCACATGGCCCGCATGTCCTCGGCCGACTTGAGGTAGTAGCCGTCACCGTCGAACTTGAACCGCGTGGGGTCGGACAGCGTCTTGCCGGTCTGGATACACAGCAGCGCCTCGTGGTTGTGCGACGCCTCACGCGTGACGTAGTGGCAGTCATTGGTGGCCAGCGGCGGGATGCCCAGCTTCTTGCCGATATCCAGCAGGCCCTCGCGAACCCGCCGCTCGATCTCGATGCCGTGGTCCATCAGCTCGAGGAAGAAGTTCTCCTTGCCGAAGATCTCCTGCCACTTCGCGGCGGCCTCGACGGCCTCTTTCTCGTGGCCGAGCCGCAACCGGGTCTGTACTTCACCCGACGGGCAGCCGGTGGTCGCGATGATGCCCGCGGAATGTTCGGCGATGATCTCGGCGTCCATGCGGGACCACTTACCGAGCTGCCCCTCGAACGACGCCAGCGATGACAGCTTGAACAGGTTGCGCAGGCCGGTCGCGTTCTCGGCGACCATCGTCATGTGGGTGTACGAACCACTACCCGAGACGTCGTCGCTCTTCTGGCTCGGGTCACCCCACGTGACGCGCTTGGTGTTGAAGCGCGACGCCGGCGCGATGTACGCCTCGATGCCGATGATCGGCTTGATGCCCTCTTTGGTGGCGGTGTTGTAGAACTCGCTGGCGCCGAACATGTTTCCGTGGTCGGTCATGCCGATCGCCGGCATGCCCAACCGGATGGCTTCCTGCACCATCGGCTTGACCTTCGCCGCACCGTCCAGCATCGAGTACTCGGTGTGATTGTGGAGGTGCACGAACTGGCTCATAGGGCTGCCAGTCTAAAACGGGCCACCGACACCTCTCGGCGTGTCGGGCGCTGTGTCGTCGGCTGGACTACGACGAAGCCGCGGCGGCCGCGGGCACGGCGTCCGTGGTGGACCCGGCCGCTGTTGCCACGGGACCTACCAGCAACCCCTTGTGCAACACCTGTTGCAGTTGCTTAGTTACCGCCTCGACGCGGTCCTGGTCGGCCACCAGCCCGGCATAGAACCCGAGCCCCCACACCATGGTGTACAACAGATCGGCAACAGGGGCCACAGCCGTCCCGGCAGGCAACTCGCCGCGCGCCACGGCGTCCCGCACGGCCTGGTCCATGAATTTGCGGACGGCCGCCTTCGCATCCCGGCGCGGGGCCGGCAGCCGGTCGGCCTCCAGATAGGAACTCACGAGCAGTGCCACACTGCCCGGTTCGTGGACACCGGCGTTGCGGAATTCGGTGACGAGAGCCGAAATCTGTGCTGGAAGAGTCGATTCCGCGCCGGCACGGGCGATGCAGAGGTCGATCGTCGTGGCGATCTCGTTCAGCAGGCAGTGGTAGATGTCCTCGCGCGTCTGGAAGTGGTAATGCAGCGTGGGACGGCTCAACTCGGCGATCTCGGCGATGGCCTGAATCGTGGTGGCATGGTAGCCACGGATCGCGATCACCTCGCGCGCGGCGCTCAAGATGCGCGCCCGCGTCTGCGCCGAATCAGTACCCGCCGGGCGACCCCGGCGGCGTGTTGCCTTCACTGGGAGAACATCGAGATGCACCATGCCACGTCCTCGCACAGAAAGGGATATTTACGAATTCAGCAAACTCTAAGACATTGCTGGTACGCGGTCAACCGCAACCTCGCCAACGGTCACCCGGTGGGCGTCGCGGGACCCGTCCGCGGGGCCGGTTCGTCCGATGACCGGCACAGACGGCACCCTGTCCGGCGGCCCATCGGCGACCCGTTCCGTGGCGGCGGCCAGCACCGCTATCTGTTTGCCTGGAAATTTGTCGCCAACGTAGAGATTCGGCAACCGAATCGGGGTCTGCATGGGGCCCGCGCCGGGCGCCGCATAGTGATGATGTCCACATCACGGCATGCGCTGTGCGAATTGAATGCGCTGTCGCTCTCTGTATCGTATGAGTCCGTGATCGAGCTCATTAACGTCGCCAAGACTTTTGGCGGGTCTGTTCCCGCACTCCGCGACGTGAGCTTTTCCGTCCCCACGGGTTCGGTGTGTGCGTTGCTGGGACACAACGGCGCCGGCAAGACGACGACGGTCAAAATCCTGTCCACCTTGCTCAAGCCGAGCTCGGGCCGGGCCATCGTGGCCGGCTACGACGTGGCAAAGGAACCTGCCAAGGTGCGTCAGTCCATCGGCGTCACCGGGCAGGACGCCGCCCTCGATCTCCGGCTGACCGGACGGGAGAACCTCGTCCTGTTCGGGCGCCTGCGCGGCCTGCGGCGCGGCGAGGCCCGCAGCCGGGCCGACGAACTCATCACCCAGTTCGACATGGGGCACGCCGCGGACCGCCAGGTGAGCGGGTACTCCGGCGGTATGCGCCGACGGATCGACATCGCGGTGTCCCTCGTCGTCCCGCCGAAGGTGCTGTTCCTCGATGAGCCGACCACCGGCCTGGACCCACGCAGCCGCCGCGATGTCTGGAATCTGGTGTCCTCCATGAAGGCGCAGGGCATCACCGTCCTGCTGACGACGCAGTATCTGGAAGAAGCCGACATCCTCAGCGATTCCATCGTCATCCTCAACGGCGGTCAGATCGTCGCCCGCGGGACGGCCGACGAACTCAAACGCCAGACGGGGTCGAGCTACTGCGAAATGACCCCGCTCAACCCCGATGACCTGCCTCGCATCGCCACGGCCCTGGCCGACTTCGAAGAGATCGAGGTCGATACCGACGCGACGACGGTGTCGGTGCCGGCGCCGGGCGGCGTCGCAACCCTGACCGAGGTCTTCCGCCGGATGGACGAGATCGGCGTCGAACTCATCGACATCTCGCTACGTCGCCCCTCGCTCGACGAAGTGTTCCTGCACCTCACCACCCCGGTCAAGTCGAAGTGACGGCATTCGGACTCCTGACGGCCCGCATCCTCCGCAAGGGCTGGCTGGACCTCGTCTTCGCCGCACTGGTGCCGGTTTCCACGCTGATCGGCCTGACGTTCATGCTCGGCGGGGTCATCGCCACCGGCGATATGAGCTACGTGCAGTACATCCTGCCCGCGGTCGTGGTTCAGGCGATGTTGTTCGGTGCGCTGACCACGACCGATCGGGCCGCCGGAGACAAAGCCAGCGGCCTCGGCTCCCGGATGCGCACGCTCCCCATTTCTCCCTATGCGCCGCTCATGGCCCGCATGGCCTATTGCCTCATCCGCGGTCTGCTGGCGTTGGTCGCGTCGGTACTGGCCGCGTACCTGCTCGGCTTCCGGATGACCACCGGAATCGGTCACGCGGCAGCCTTCATCGTCCTGGCCCTGACCCTGACCCTGGCCGTGTCTTTCGGCGCCGACGCCACCGGCTCCAAGGCCGGGCGCGCCGAGGTGGCCAGCCAGCTGCTGCTCATCCCCCAGCTCTTCCTGGTGATGCTGTCGACCGGGCTGGCTCCCGTCGAGGCATTTCCCACGTGGCTGCACGGTTTCGTGCGCTACCAACCGGTTTCGCTGATCACCGACGCGCTGCGCGGATTCACCAGCGGTCACATCGATACCGGCATCCTCGGCGCCGGCGTCGCGTGGACCGTCGGGCTGTTGGTCGTCTTCGGCGCTGCCGCCGTCCGACTTCAGGAGCGATCATCGTGAATCCGACCTCGCAGCACCAACATTCACGCCTCACCGAGAGTTGGATCTTCGCCGGGCGGCTGTTCATCCAGTGGCGCCGGTACCCCATGGTGCCCGTGCAGGCCCTGGTGTTCCCGACCCTCCTGCTGCTCATCTACGGCATCCTGGTCGGCAAGTCGATGGTGCGCCTCACCGGCAACAGCGGACTGGATGTCCTGATCCCCGTGTGCACGCTGGCCGGCGCCATGTCGGGCGCGATCGGCGCCGGTCTGGCCGTACCCCACGATCGCGACAGCGGGCTGCTCACGCGGCTGTGGATCATGCCGGTTCGGCGGACGTCTCCCCTGACCGGCGCACTGCTGGCCGAGGGCCTGCGCACCTTTGCGGCGTCGGCGTTCGTGGTGGCAGCCGGCTACCTGATGGGCTTCCGCTTCACGGGGAGCTGGCTCGCGCTGCTGGTCTATCTGTTGATCCCCGTCGCCATCGTGCTGGTGTTCGCGACCATCGTGATCACCCTGGCCCTGCGGCCACAGGGCCGGATGATCCTCACGTGGACCAACACCGCGTGCATGGGCCTGGCGTTCGCGACGTTGATCCCGCCGGCCAAGATTCCGGCCGCGCTGCGCCCGATTGCCGACTACCAGCCGATCGCGCCGGCGGCCGCGGCCATGCGGGCGCTGTCCAACGGCGGCGCGTTCTGGCAGCCCCTCGCCGTGGCGGCGCTGTGGCTCGTGGCGATCGCGGCGGTCGTCGTCCCGATGGCGGTGCGTTCGTACCGCGCGGCAGTCGAGGGCGGCAAAGTAGACGGTTGAGCCGCTACTGGGACACGTCGAAATGCACCGGCATCTCGAACTCCCTGCGCTTCAGCTGCGCGGCGAAATAGCCGTACTGGAAAGCGATTCCGAGGATGGCGGTCGCTGCCAGCTCCGACACCGGACGGCGCAGCTCGGCACGCATCGTCGTCCACGCCGCCGCCGGTGAGACACGCGCCGGCACATGGCTGCCCGTGCTGAGCAGGTCATTGCTGTGCGCCCAGCGGATATATGCGTTGCTGTTGCCGTAGCGCTTCCACTGGCTGGCCAGATCGCGGATCGCGGTCCGCGGCTCCCACTCCATCAGCACCCGGGTGTCGGTGGCGATCGTGCCGAGCGACTGGTCCTGAATCCGCCAGCAGATATCGAGGTCGCCGCCGCCGCGCATCGCCCGGAACCCGTCCACCTTCTCGAAGGCGATCCGGTCGATACCGAGATTGCAGGTCGGGTAGTAATCGGGCCGCGGCGGCACCATCCCGACGACGGCCTTCATCGCCCCGCCACTGCGGGGCAGCATGAACGGCTGCATCTTGGCAGCCATCCGGGCAGCCACGGTGGGCCCCGACAAAGTGCGAACATTGGTGCAGGACAACGCAACTCCCGGTTGCGCCTGCAGGGCCCGGTGCGCGTCGAGCAGACCGGGCAGCGGCCGGCAGCGCCCGTCGATGAAGAGCAGAATGTCGGCGTCCGACCGGCTCGCGGCGACCTGCCGCGCGTAGTACGGACCCCGGCTGTTCGTCAGCGTCACGACATTGGCGCCCAACGACCGCGCGACCGCCGCGGTGTCGTCGACCGATGCGTCGTCGACCACCGTCACCCGGTCGCCGTCGGACAACTGATCGAGCAACGGCTGGAGCAGCCGCGGAAGGTGATCTCCCATGTCGCGGACCGGAATGATGACTTCGATCGTCTGACCCGCCATGGATCAATCCCCCTATCGCAAGTTCGTCGAGCAGCGGCGCGGCCGCAGATCAGACGTGCAGTCCGCCGCGGCCGAGCGAGTACACCTGCCACCCGGCACGCGACCAGCTCTCGCGGTCGATGACGTTCCGGGTGTCCAGGAGGCGTGGCTCCTTCACCACCGCGCGGAACGCCTCGGGATCGATGTTGGTGTACTCGTCCCACTCCGTCGCCAGCACGATCAGATCCGCGTTGCGGCAAGCGTCCTCGGCGCTGTCGAAGTAGCCGAGCGTCGGGAACCGGGCCTTGGCGTTGTCGATCGCCTTGGGATCGTGGACGCGGACGTCGGCGCCCTTCAGGTGCATCGCGGCAGCCACGTTCAGTGCCGGCGAGTCACGGACGTCGTCGCTGTTGGGCTTGAACGCGGCGCCCAGGACGGCGATGCTCTGGCCGAGGAACTCCCCCCCGACGACCGCACGGGCGACCGACACGGCCTTCTCGCGGCGGCGCAGGTTGATCTTGTCCACCTCGTGCAGGAACCGCAGCGCGTCCGAGGCGCCCAGCTCGCCCGCCCGGGCGCTGAACGCGCGGATGTCCTTGGGCAGGCAGCCGCCGCCGAAACCCAGCCCGGCATTCAGGAAGCGCTTGCCGATGCGATCGTCGTACCCGAGCGCGCGGCTGAGCACCGTGACGTCGGCGTCGACGATCTCGCACACCTCGGCCATGGCGTTGATGAACGAAATCTTGGTTGCCAGAAAAGCATTGGCGGCGACCTTCACCAGTTCCGACGTCGGGAGGTCCGCCGTCAGATAGGGCGTGCCGCCGTCGAGCAGGGCGCCGTACACCTCTTGCAGCGTCTTCTCGGCGTATTCGGAGGTCACGCCGAACACCAGGCGGTCCGGCTGCAAGGTGTCCTCGATCGCCTTGCCCTCCCGGAGGAACTCCGGATTCCACGCGACCTCGAGGCCTGACGACGTCTTGGCGACCTCCGCGGCGAGGCGCTGGGCGGTGCCGACCGGAACGGTGGACTTTCCGACGATCAAGCCGTCACAGTCCGCGTGGGCGACGACGGCGCGGAAGGCGCTGTCGACGTATGCGATGTTCGCGGCGTCCGAGCCGGCCAACTGCGGGGTCCCCACGCAGACGAAGTGCACCGCGGCGCCGGACACCGCTTCCTCGGCAGACTGGGTGAAACGCAGCCGTCCGGTCGCGAGCACCGTGGCGAGCAGCTCGTCGAACCCGGGCTCGTAGAACGGCGAGGTACCGGCCGACAAGGCCGCGATCTTCGATGCGTCGGTGTCGTACGCGACGACCTCGTGCCCGATATGCGCCATGCAAGCGGCGTGAACGGCACCCAGGTAGCCCGTTCCAATCACGCTCAATCTCATATAGCCGAACTCCACGTCGTCGCAGTTACATTCCGAGCCACCGAGGGGTCGCCGGTGGATCATTTCAGCGCGCTCCACGCACAGTCGGGACGCACGGACCCGGAATTATTCGAGAGCAGCAGCCGTCGCAGCTAAGTACACCACACCGCGCCGCCGGGGATTCGACGAGACGCCGCGAACTGAGCGTCGGCCATGCCGGGCGACGGCGCTCGCGACTTCCGGCGTTGCGGCCGGCGCCAGGGACCGGAATCCGGGCATGCGGCACCGGGATTTGCTCAATCAACGGCGTCGGCCGCGAATCCGTGCGCCTTGACGTTGCTGTGGCGGTGCCGCAAATGCGATTGCGCCGATTATCGGACTGAAACGCACACCATTCGGTAGCCACGATTGTCGATCAGCCGCACACCAGACAATTGACTACGCGGACCGTTATTTGCCGGAGATATGCGGGGCAACACAATTGTTGTCCGCGTCAGAATTGCGGCCGTGAAACCCTTCTGGCCCGGCCGGATACCATTCGCCATCGCCGAAACCTGAAAAACTCCTGCGCGTCGCCTGCTACGGCCGGGATGACCGTTTGCTTTGGTGAACAAACGAAATTTCCGCGTCTCTTGTAATTCGCAGTTATATGGCAGATTCGGGGCAGGGAACTGTAGAGTCCGCTGCATGGCTCGTTCGCTTACCCGGCCTGCACAGCCAACTCTGGATGCACCTGCCGCCAAAGAAACAAAACCCATTCGGGTGGCGGTATGGCCACACTGGTTGGACAACCCCTATTTGCCCAACATGATCGATGGGTTACGCGCTGAAGGCCTGGATGTTTCAGCGCCACATATTCTGAGTATCGAATCCGCTCGGCTGCGCAGCGGCGATTGGCTGCATCTGCACTGGTCCACCGAAGCGCACACCAGCCACGTGCGGTGGATATACGAAGCGCGCGCCGCGGCATTCAACCGGCAATTGCAAATGCTGAAGCGGCGCGGTGTGCGCATCGCCTGGACGGCGCACAACCTCGTGCCACACGACGATCCGCATCCCGAACTGGGCCGCAGCATCCGCAAGGAACTGCTCGCGCTCGTCGACCACGTATTCATCCACTTCCCCAGCGCCCAGGAGACGCTCGCGGCGGAGTTTGGCTACACGGGGCCGTGCACCGTGGTGCGGCACCCGCACTACATCGATTCGCACCCGGCGCCGCCGTCGCAGCTCGAAGCGCGTGCCAAACTGGGCCTGCCCGCTGACGGCTTCGTCGCACTGTCGTTCGGATTGCTGCGCCCCTACAAGGGCATCAGCGACATCATCCACGCCTTCCAGAAGGTCGCCCGGGACCCGGACCGCCTGATCCTGGCCGGCAATCCCCAGGGGGACGTGTCGGCCGACCTCGCCCTCGCGCGGGAAGACCCACGAATCCTCTTATGCGCCAAACGCATTCCGAAGTCCGAGGTTCCGCTGTACTTCGCCGCGGCAGACGGCGCCGTCATCGCGCACCGGGGATTCTTCACGTCGGGCAGTGCGCTGCTGGCGCTGAGCATGGGTTGCCCCGTCATCGGGCCCGAGGTCAACCACCTCGTCGACCTGGCCGGCGGACAACGCCTGTACCCGGTCGAACTCGGCGTCGACGGACTGGCCGCGGGCCTCGCCGAAGCACGTGAGAAGGCCGGCAGCGTCGACCGCGAGTCGATGCGGAATTGGGCCGGCAATTACAGCAACTGGGGCGAGGCCGCCGCTCGCACCGCAGCGGTGTTCCGCGGCCAGCCCGGCAGCCACTGAAACACGTTCTGAGTCCCGTCAAGGAATGCAAAAAACAGCAAATATGTTCTCCGCATCGGCCCTGCGCGCCCGCCAACTCGTCAACTGGGAGTTGCGCAAAGGTGAACCCGAACTCAGACTCCTTGCGGTACTCAGGGATTCAAGCCACGATTTTCTCGACGTCGGCGCGAATGCGGGCGTCTATTCGTACTACGCACTGAATCGCTTCCGCAAAGTAATCGCCGTCGAGGCGCACCCGGTCATGGCGTCCAGTCTGCGCCGGATAATCAAGCCGGATAATCGGGTTCTGCCGGTGGCATTGTCCGACCGAATTGGCGAGACCACATTTCATATCCCCACCCGCCGCGGTCGCGATGTCCTCACCCGCAGTTCACTTCAGCAAGACGCCAATCCGGGATTCGATCTACGCACCATCACCGTTCCGACGACGACCATCGACGAACTCGAATTGAAGCGACTCGGCGTGATGAAGATCGACGTGGAAGGCCACGAGTCGGCCGTCCTCCGCGGTGGCGTACGCACGTTGGAAACAGCGAAGCCGACATGCATTGTCGAATGCGAGGAACGGCACAACGCCGGGGGCGTCGCACAGACCTTCGAGTTTTTCGACACGATGGGATACCGCGGCTATTTCCTGCACCGGGGCGCGCTCCGGCAGGTGGCCGAATTCGACACCGCAGCACTGCAGCGGCCGGAAGCGGCAAAGTCGGTCGGCGGAAAACGCTCCCCTGACTATGTGAACAACTTCATCTTCATTCACTCGGACAACGCCGCGCAGCTGGCGAGCATCCGGCAGGTGTTCAGCGGCCGCTGACCGGCTCGTCTTCGTGGCGCGGGGGTCTATCCGCGCATCAGTCGGTACACGTCGGCACCACCGAGTTCCGGGTCGGTTGCCGAACGCGTAGGCCGGTAGCCGCGATCAGCGAACGCCTTCAGGATCCGATTGCGTTTGAGGATCGAATTTCCGTACGGATCGGCGGGCAATACTCTGCTCACGTAGAACGCCATTCGGCCGGCAATGCCGGAAAGGTCCGGAAAATGTTGGAGTAATTCGTCCTGACTGGCGACGTATGTCACGGCCCCGGGTGGAATCGACCACAATGCAGCGGGTACGACTCCACGCCGATCGGAATCGATGATGATCGCCGCGTCTGCCCCCGGAACCAGCGCGGTTCTCTGCGTGTAGCGATAGCCGGACTGCAGAGTCGCCACCGTCACCCCGCAGAGTTGGAAAACCAGGAGCATCGACAACACCGCGATCACCACGCGCGACTGCCGAGCTGCCACCGCAAGTCCGACAAAGAGAAATGGGGCGATGAATCCCAGATGCAGCGGGCTCATGGAATGCACCGGCATGATGAAAAAGAGATACAGCACGATGACGCTCAGCCAACAACCGAGGAACAGCAGCAATGGCACTGCCGGCGCAGTCGGAATCAATTGATGCCACCCGCCGCGGACACGCATCAACCACCTTGCGGCGATCCACAGAATCGGGGTGACGAGAGCCAGCGTCAGGCCACCACCGACCATGGCGCCGACTTTGACGCCGTACGCCTGATATGCGGGATCGAGTGGCAGAAACGTCTCGTACGCCGGGCGGAGGACGGCAACGATCCGTATCGCCAGCATGGACCACGAAAAGTGCTGCGCCTGCTCACCGCCGCGGTGGAAGGATTCCCAAAAACCTGGGCTACCCAGGCCGAACACGCTGACGGCAACGATGCCGACCGCGACCAAAAGGGCCAACTCCCAATACCGCCGGCGGGCCACGATCGCGACACCGATGAGCACCGACGCCGCCCCGGCCGGAATAACGAACAAGTATTGAGTGAGCAGCCCCGACGCGATGACGGGCGCGAGCGCCAACAGATATACGCATCTGTGCCGCGTGAACCACAAGGCGACAAGCAACAACAGCAACGCCGACCACAATCCGAGCAACGCATACTGACGGACTGCGAATGCGCTCGCTCTGGCCGCCATCGTGAGCGCCCAGGTCGCAATGACGACACCACGCAACGAGCTCGGTACCTCAAGCACCCCGCACACTGCATAGAGCACGTGCGCCGTAATGGTGAGAATCACTACGTTCAGCATCACCGCAGCCGGTATCGACACACCGAAAACCGACAACCAGATATGCAGTAGCCAGAAATACAGCGGCGGATGAATGTCGGAATGCGCCAGGTCGGCGCGAATCCGGTCGAAACATCCCGGATCGTGCAGGCTCCAATAGTCCTGCCAGACCTGAACCGACACCCACCGTCCAGTAGGAATGGACTGCGCGTAGCGGCCCTGATTACAGGTCGCAGACAACATGGTGATCCCGTCATCGTGCGATAACGAAGTCGCCAACATTGCGCGCACCAGAAAGAGCACGATCAATATCCCGACCAGCCAGACCACCACCGTGGGCGTCAGCCGATATGCCGCAAATTTCCCGAACAAGCGGTCAGCCCGTCGATGTCCATGCTCGACGATCGTGCTCACATTGCCATCCCCCGATAGCCTTCCCCCGGAATGACCCGATCTCCAAGACCGGACAGTACCCCTCTGACCAGGCGCGGAAGGCCTTTTTCACGCCAAGACCGGCAAAGGTCCCAGCAGGCGCGCGCAGCCCTCCGGCCAGAATGTTCGCAAGGTCCGTTGAAGCTGACAGCTACCTGTTAGGGTCCTGAACATCCTCACAGGGACGAAGATTTTCCGGCACCGGGGATGTCGAAGGGGGCAGTGGATTGGCACGCGTTTTTGTGTCCACCTGGGGACAGAGCGACAACATCGGCGACTCGATCCTCAGACGCGGGCTGCTCCGGACTTTCCACGGAATCGACGACGCCCGGGTGCACGTCCTTGTCGGCCGGAGGCTCATGCCGGATACGAATGACGAGCGGTATCTCACGGCACTGCGGCTGTGCGGTGACGAAGTGGTGCACGACACGGCTATCGGCTGGTTCAGCCGCTATGCCACGAGCGCCCTGACCGGCCGGACCCTCATGGTGATGCCGGCGGGCGAACTGGTCCTGCCCGCCCGCACCGGACGGTTCTGGGGCTGGTGGACGGCGATCTGCGCGCTGCTGTCACGTCCCCGCGGCGGCACCACCGTCCAGGTCGGCGCCGGCGTCCGGATGTCCTCGGATACCGCCATCCCCGCGCCGCGGATGGAACGCTACGCCCGGCGCAAGATGTCGCTCGTCGCCTGGCGGGATCCCAGAACAGCCGACGCGTTCGGCATCGGCGACGTCGCGCCCGATTGGGCATTCGGTGAGGGCCCCGATCCCCTGCTCGAAGGCCTGGGCGTCCCGGCCGGCGAACGCACAATCCTCGCTGTCACCATGCGCGGAAACCGGGACCTGCTCGACGAGAACAAGATTCGCCTCCTGCGGGACATCGCCACGTCCCGTGGCCTGCGAATCCAGGTGTACAGCCAGGTCCGCCGCGATCGCGAAGCCATGGCGAAACTCGCCTGGGTGCTGCATCCGGGAACCGAACCGCTGCTGTTCGGCGAAGAGTCACACGCCGAGTGGGAGAAGAAGGTGCGCGCGCTGCACCGGGAATCAGCCATCGTCGCCAGCGACCGGATTCATGCGTTGATCGTGGGCGCGACCGAAGGCGCCGTCCCACTGGCGATTTCGAGTGGCTCGACCGAGAAGGCACTCCGCACGCTCAAGCCCGGCGGCTTCGACCTGCCGGCCGACCAGCCCACCGCCATCAACGACTATCTCGACTCCATGCTGGGCGACCCGTCGTCCGTCAGTCGCCGCATCGTCACGGCGCGCGCCCACCTGGACCAGCTCCGCAGTACGCTGCGCGGCTTCGTCGACGGCCGCCCCGTCCCGGCAGCGAACGCCGTCGGCGAATTCCGTCACGCCGCGGCGTCCTGACGCTCGCTACGTCGCGACGGGGTCCTTCTCCGGAGCTTTCGCCACCGCCGCACGACGACCCCGCAACACCGCGTCACCAGTGAAGACCGCGAGCGCCAGCCAGATCAGGATGAAGCCGGCCCACCGGCCCACCGGCATCGGCTCATGCCCGACGACCACGCCCCACGCCATCTGCAGCGCCGGCGTCAGGTACTGCAGCAGACCCATGGTGACCAATGGAAGCCGTTGCGCCGCACCGGCGAACATCAACAACGGCAGCGCCGTCACCGGGCCGCACAGCATCATCAGGAGCGTGTGGCCCGCGCCCAGCGCGGGCACCGTCGCCTGTCCGGCAACCGTGAGCACGACGAGGTAGGCCACTGCGAACGGAGCGGCCACCCCGGCCTCGACGCCGACACTCACCCGCGGGTCGGCACGCACCACCTTCTTGACCGCGCCGTACACCCCGAACGACACCGCTACACCGAGGCCGATCGCCGGGATTTCCCCGGCCTGCACGGCCAGCACGACCACCGCGACCCCGGCGATGGCCAGCGCCGCGGCCTGTGCGCGATTCAGCCGTTCGCCGAACAGCGCGACCCCCAGCGCCACGCTCACCAGCGGGTTGATGAAATAGCCCAGCGCCGCGTCGACCACATGGCCGTTGCTGACGGCGTAGATGTAGATGCCCCAGTTCAGCGAGATCAACGCCGACGCGCACACCAGCAGGCCCCAGGTCCGGCCCGACAGCCGGCGCAGGTCACCGAGGCGGCGGCCGACGGCCAGCACCACGAACATCAACAGCACCGTCCACACGATGCGGTGGGCCAGCACCTCGAAGGCACTCGCCGGCTTCAGCAACGGGAAGAACGCGGGAAACAGACCCCACGAGCCATAGGCGCCGAGCCCGAGCAGCAATCCCCGGTTCTGGTTGGAAGTGGCCGTCGCGGTAGTGGTCACTGCCGATGCAACACATCCAGAGCGTGCTGCAATTCCGCCGGGTACTCACTGGTGATCTCGATCCACCTGCCGTCGGCCGGGTGGGCGAACCCCAGCGAGCGCGCATGCAGCCACTGCCGCTCGAGTCCGAGCCTCTTCGCCAGCGTCGGATCGGCGCCATAGGTCAGGTCGCCGCAACACGGGTGGTGCAGCGCGGAGAAATGCACGCGGATCTGGTGGGTACGGCCCGTCTCCAGATGCACATCGAGCAGACTTGCCGCGACGAACGCCTCGATCGTGTCGTAGTGCGTGACGCTGTGCCGGCCACCCTCGGTGACGGCGAACTTCCAGTCATTGCCCCGGGCCCGGCCGATCGGCGCGTCGATGGTGCCGCTCGACGGATCCGGGTGGCCCTGCACCAGCGCGTGGTAGCGCTTGTCCACGGTGCGGTGCTTGAACGCCCGCTTGAGCACGGTGTACGCCCGCTCGGACAGCGCCACCACCATCACGCCGGACGTGCCGGCATCCAACCGGTGCACGATGCCCTGCCGCTCGTGGATACCCGACGTGCTGATGCGGAAGCCGGCCGCAGCCAGCCCGCCAAGGACGGTCGGGCCGGTCCAGCCCAGCGAAGCGTGTGCCGCCACCCCGGCCGGCTTGTCCACGGCCACGATGTCATCGTCGGAATAGAGGATCGCCATACCCTCGATGTCCTGCGGCGTGTTCTCCAAGGGCGCGGGTGCCTCGGGCAGGCGGACCTCCAGCCAGGAACCTGCCACCAGCTTGTCCGACTTCGCCGCCGGCGCCCCGTCGATATCGACGCCACCGTCTTCGGCGATCGTGGCGACCGCGGTGCGCGACAGCCCCAGCAAGCGGGCCAGGCCCGCGTCCACCCGCATCCCGGCCAGTCCTTCGGGGACCGGCATCGAACGGCTACTCATCGGCCGGTTTCAGCGTCGTCGGCGACCGTGGTGGCCGGCTCCGGCGGTGTTGACGAATCCTGTTGCGGTGGCGTGCCTTCGGTGTCGAAATCGATGCCGAACATCGACAGGCCGACCAGCAGCACCGCGCCACACACCACCGCGGAATCGGCGAGGTTGAACACCGGCCACCAGCCGACCGACAGGAAATCGACCACATGCCCGCGCAGCGGCGCCGGCGAGCGGAAGAACCGGTCCATCAGGTTGCCCACCGCGCCACCGAGGATCATGCCCAGGCCCAGCGCCCACCACAGCGACACCAGGCGCCGCCCCATCCAGATGATGCCCGCCACCACACCGGTGGCGATCAGCGTCAGCACCCACGTGTAACCGGTCGCCATCGAAAAGGCTGCCCCGGAATTGCGGACCAGCGTCCAGGTGATGGTGTCGCCGATGATCTCGACCGGCTGACCGGGCACCAGCAGCTTCACCGCCAGCACCTTGGTCAACACATCCAGCCCCAGCACCAGCGCCGCGACCATCAGCAACAACCGCAGCCGCCGCGGGACGGGCCGGGCCTGAGGTGGCGCGGTCACCGGAGATTCAGCCGTCTCCGGCCCGGCCTTCTCAGCCGTCTCCGGCCTGGCCTTCTCAGCCGTCTCCGGCCTGGCCTTCTCAGCCGTCTCCGGCCCGGTGCCCGAGGTCGCCTCCGGCTCCGTGGATTCATCAGTCACTCCCCCATCATCCCAAAGACGCCGTGAGGAACAATTTCGCCCATGACTCGCGTCGTCGTGATCGCCACCGGAGGCACCATCGCCACCAGCACCGACCAACACGGAATAGCCCGGCCGACACGCAGCGCCACCGACCTGGTCCATGACCTGGGCGCCGGAGTCCAGGTCGACACCGTCGACCTCATGTCGGTCGACAGCTCCGAACTGACCCCGGCCGACTGGGACCGGATCGGAGCCGCGGTGCGGGCCGCCGGGGATGCCGACGGCATCGTCATCACGCACGGCACCGACACCATGGAAGAGACCTCGTTGTGGCTCGATGTCACGTACGACGGCGCCGTGCCGGTGGTCCTGACCGGCGCCATGCGCAGCAGCGACGCACCCGACGCCGACGGCCCGGCCAATCTGCGGGACGCGATCACCGTGGCCGCCAGTCCGTCCGCCCGCGAGCTCGGAGTGCTGGTCAGCATGGCCGGCCAGGTGTGGCAGCCGCTGGGCCTGACCAAGGCCGGGCACGGTTTGCTCGGCACCGCGGTCGGGTCGATCAGCGACGGCTCGTTCGTTCCCGGCGCCGCCAAAAAGCAGCCGCGCCTCGGCGCGTTGTCGGCGGCGTCGGCGCCGCGGGTGGACGTCGTCGCCGCGTATGCCGGCAGCGACGCCGTGGCCATGGACGCGTTTGCGGCGGCCGGTGCCGACGGCCTGGTGCTCGAATCGCTCGGCTCGGGCAATGCCGGCGCCAAGGTGGTCGCCGGGGTGCGGCGGCTGTGCACCGCCGGCGTCGCGGTGGCGATTGCGACTAGGGTGCCCGGCGCGCGTGTCACATCGGGCTACGGACCCGGGCGGGCGTTGCTGGACGCCGGCGCGGTGTCGGCGGGCGGCTTGCGCGCCGCCCAGGCCCGGGTGCTGCTGATGGCGGCACTCGCCGCCGACATACCGGTCGCCGATCTGTTCGCTGAATGGGTTTAGCGAAACTGTCCCACTGAGTGGACGACTTGCCCGTCGACGCGCATCAAATTGACGAACCGATGATAATTTTCCCCACTCAAAACTCCCCGGGGGATGACATTGGAATCGACGGCGCCCGTTAGCCGACGCAAACAGCAGAAACGGCTCGATATTCAGGGCATGCGCGCGATCGCGGTGGCCCTGGTGGTGCTGTTCCACGCGGAGATCACCGGATTCGGGGGCGGCTACGTCGGCGTCGACGTCTTCTTCGTGATCTCCGGATTCCTCATCAGCACGCATCTGTTGAGCGAGCTGAACGAGCGCGGCCACATCCGGTACGGCGCGTTCTACGCCCGGCGGGTGCGCCGGCTGCTGCCCGCCGCCCTGACCGTCATCGTCGCCACCGTGGCCGCGGCTGCATGCTGGGTGTCTCCACTGCAGTTCGGGTACGTCGTCAAGGACGCCATCGCCGCGACGTTCTACGTGCCGAACGTCCTGTTCGCCTATCGTGCGACCGACTACCTCGCCGACAAGACACCGTCGCTGTTCATGCACTACTGGTCGCTCGGTGTGGAAGAACAGTTCTACCTGCTGTGGCCGGCGTTGCTCGTCGGGCTGTTCGGTCTGTTCACGCTGCGTACCCGCCGGGTGGTGGCCATCGGCGCGGTCGTCGCGGCATCGTTCGCGCTGTGCGTGTGGTTGACCGGTTTCTCCCAGCCGAACGCGTTCTTCATCCTGTTCGCGCGGATCTGGGAGTTCGGCGTGGGCGGCCTCGTCGCGCTCGTCCTGCTGACCCGTGGCCGCGTATTCGGCGACCGGGTCGGCGCCGCCGCCGGCTGGGCCGGGCTGGCCGCGATCGTGGGCAGCGGCGTGCTGTTCTCCACCGCCACCGAGTACCCGGGCGACGCCGTGGCGGTGCCGGTGCTCGGCGCGGCACTGCTGATCGCCGCCGGCCCGGTGCGCTGGGGCCCCGCCGCACTCCTGAGCCTGCGCCCGCTCACCTGGATCGGCGACATCTCGTACTCGCTGTACCTCGTGCACTGGCCCCTGCTCGTACTTCCCGTCGCCGCGACCGGCTACATGCACACCTCGCCGATGTGGCTGCGCGTAGCGATCGTCGCGGCGTGCGTCCCGCTGGCGTGGTTGCTCTACCGGTACGTCGAGCAACCGGGCCAGCAGCTGACGTGGCTGAATTCGGCGCGGCCCCGCCGAACGCTGGCCGTGACGGCGGGTGCCATGGCGGCCGTCAGCGCGGTGGTACTCGCGGTCGCAGTCGCCTACAACCCGCCGTTGGACGCAGGTCGCACCGCGGCACACGCGCCGCTGAGCCTGAATCCCGCGGGCACCCCATACGTTCCGAGCAACCTCACGCCACCGCTTGCCGACGGCGCCGGTGGCGAGCCCGTCATCTACGCCAACGGCTGCCACCGCACGCAATGGTCCACCGATCCGGCCGGCTGCGTCGTGGGCACCGACCCCGGCGCACCACTGGTCGTCCTGTTCGGCGATTCCCATGCGGCGCACTGGTATCCGGCGCTTTCCGCGATGGCCGACAAGGGCCTGATCCGTCTCGACAATCGAACCAAGAGTCACTGCCCCTCGGCCCAGATTCACGTCATCAACTACCCACGATGCGACGAGTGGCGCGCAAAAGTGCTGGCCAGTGTCTCCGCTGCCAACCCGGCACTGATCCTGCTCGGCGGGTGGGGGTCCAGTTACCTGCAGGACGAACCCGACGCGACAGCGCGCTGGAGTGAGGCCCTGACAGACACCGTCAGCCAACTCCCGTCGCAGTCCCGCGTCGCGGTACTGGCCGACACGCCTTCGACCGGTGTCCCACCGTCGTTCTGTCTGGCCCTGTTCCCCGACGATGCGCAGCGGTGTGCGCTGCCGCGGGCCAAAGCATTGGACGCGCGGGTGCGCAAGGCCGAGCAGGACCTCGCCACGGCCGGTGCCTTCACCTATCTGGACTACAGCGACTACCTCTGCAACGCGACCGTATGCCCCAGCATCCTCGGCGACACCCTGGTCTACCGCGACGGCCACCACCTCACCGTGAATATGAGCGCAGCACTCGCCCCGATCGTCGGCGCCGATGTGATGTCCCTCCTGGGCCCGGGCGACGAGCACCCCGCCGCGCAACCCCACCGGGGCTAGCGTCAGGCGCCGTCGTCGGTCGGCAACTGCGCCAGGTAGTCCTGCCAATCCAGGCTGTCGACGGGGTCGGCGCGGGTGATGTCCGGGTCGTCGGCCGCGACGGTGCGGGCCACCCCGGGGCCGCTGGCCCGGGTCTCGAATCGCACCGTCATGACGCCGTGTCCGGCGCCCTGCACCCAACCGTGGCCGTGGTCCGGGTGCTGGACATCATCGCCGACGCGCCACGGGGATTCGGCAGGGGCGGCACTCTGCGGGCCGGCCGCACCCGCCGAGGTCGCGACCTCGGGATCGTCCACCATCTCCAGCTCCGGGAACAGGGACTCCTGCCGGGCGTCGGTCAGGCCCGAAAACCCAACGCCCACAAGGCGAATCGGACCGATCTCGACCGGGTCCAGCAGCAGCCGGCGGGCTGTCGCCGCCAAGGTCGACGGGTCCGTGGTCGCGTACGGCAACGTGGCCGAACGGGTCAACGTACTCATGTCGGATTTCTTCAGCTTCACCGTCACCGTGCGGGCGCCGCGGCCGTCACGCTGCAGCCGACGATGCGCGTGCTCGGCAATGGGCCCGATCTTCTCGCGCAACTGCTCCAGGGTGGTCAGGTCGACCTGGAACGTGGACTCGGCGCTGATCTGTTTGGCCTCGGCACGCTCGACCACGGGCCGGTCGTCGATGCCTCGGGCCAGCCGGTGCAACGCCGGGCCGACAGTGCCACCGAGGACGTCGGCGGCCTCGGCATCGCTCAGCGCCGCCAGCGCACCGACCGTCTCGATACCCAGCCGGTGCAGCTTCTCCTCGGCGACCGGCCCGATCCCCCACAGCTTGCGGACCGGCAGCGCCGCCAGGAGCGCTCCCTGCTCGTCGCCGCTGATTATCCGGACCCCGTCGGGCTTGGCCAGCCCCGACGCGATCTTGGCGACCTGCTTGCCCGATCCCGCGCCGACCGACGCCACCAACCCGGTTTCGGCACGCACCGCGGCCCGTAGGTCCTCACAGAACTGCCGGGCCGCGTCCTGGCTGGCGCCGACCAGCTCGCCCGGCTCACCGAACGCCTCGTCGAACGACAGTTGCTCGAGCACCGGCACCCGGGCGCGCACCGCATCCAACGCCCGTCGGCTGGCCACCGAGTACACCGCACCGCGCGGCGGCAGCACCACGGCACCCGCGCCGACCAATCGCCGCGCTTGATGCATCGGCATCGCTGAGCGGGCACCGAACTTGCGGGCCTGATAGCTCGCACCGGCGACCACGCCACGGCCACCGAGGCCACCGACCAGCACCGGACGGTCCCGCAGGGTGGGCCGGGTCAGCTGCTCGACCGACGCGAAAAACGCGTCCATGTCGAGGTGTATGACCCAGCGATCCACAGTGGCCAATGCTAGGTGGCTACCCTTCTCGGCATGAACGACGTGCCGATCCGCGACGAGTCGATCCGGCTGGGCCAATTCCTCAAGCTGGCCTCGCTGATCGACAGCGGCGCCGATGCCAAGGCGGTGATCGCCGAGGGCATGGTCGAAGTCAACGGCGAGCTCGAGACCCGCCGCGGTCGGCAGCTCAAGCCCGGCGATGTGGTGACATTCGCAGGTAACCGAGCGAGGGTTGCCAGCTACGACCAGTAGCGTCCCGGCCCGTGTGGGCCACCGTAGTGATGTTTGCCGTAATGGCGATGTGGGATCCAGTCCGACTTGGAGTGGCGGTTTTCGTCGTGATGCGCAACCGCCCCATCCCGGCGCTGTTCGTGTTCTGCCTGGGCGGTCTCACTTCGAGCCTGGCCGTGGGCCTCAGCGCCGTCTACCTGCTCCACGGCACCACCAAGCGGCTCATCGCCGACATGAACTCGACGACCGACGCCATCGATGCGGCCGACGCCAAGCTGGTGATCGGCGGCCTGGTGCTGGTGGTCGCGGTGGCGCTGCTGCTCCGGGCCGGCACCAAGACTCCGGTGCCGGTGGCAGTGTCAGTCGGAAGTGCCGGCTCAGCCGGGGAACTCGAGCAAGAGATCGAACCGGAGGCGCCGACGACACCCGCGTCCCTGACGGCGTGGTTGACGACCCGGGCACGTCAGCTGATGCGGAGTCAGTCGTTGTGGATGTCGTTCGTGGCCGGCCTGTGGGCCGGCCCCGGACCGCACGTCGAATTGATCGGCGCACTCGGGGTGATCCTGGCGTCCGGCCAGTGCAAGTCCACCCAGGTCGCGGCGGTGGTGACGTATGCCTTGGTGTCGTTCGCGTTCGCCGAAATCCCATTGCTCTGCTATCTGATAGCGCCCGCCAAGACACAGCAGTACCTGGCGCACGTGCCGAATTGGCTACGGGCGCGGCGGATCTGGGTGATGGCGACAGCGTTGACGCTGTTGGGTCTATATCTGGTGTTCTCGGGCTCGCTGTCGTAGCCCGAAGGGAATCATGGTGCTGTGTGGCAACTTTGAGTTCGCTGAGAATCGCGCCGACGGGTGTGACGGCTCCCAGCAGTTTCACGAGGACGATCGAATACCCGATCGATATAGTCGGCCGGTGACCGCCGGGCCCATCTCGACAACGCGTCCGGAGCTGTCGCGTTGGCAAACTCTGGCGCCGCTGATCCTCGCCGTCAGCGCAACGCTGCGGGTGGCCTCGACGATGGGCTATTACCTGGTCAAGGGTGACGCCTTCTTCGATCTTCGGGTGTACGTGCTCGGGGGTGCGACAGTGGGGCACCCTGACGGCTTGTACGACTTCTTCTACGTCGACCCGACAAAGGGCGAACACCTACCGTTCACCTATCCACCGTTCGCGGCAATCGTGTTCGCGCCCTTGCACTTTGCGCCGTTCTGGCTCGTCGCGCTCGCCTGGCAGGTCGCACTGATCGCCGCTCTGTACGGGACGGTCAGACTCAGCCAGAAGTTCATCGGCGGTGGCAGCCAGCGCGCCGCCATGCTGTGGACCGCGGGGGCGCTCTGGATGGAGGCGCCCAGCAGCAGCATCCAGTCCGGGCAGATCGGCATCTTTCTGATGCTCGCCGTGCTGTACGCCGCCTATGACTCGCGGTGGTGGCTGTCCGGGTTGCTGATCGGCGTGGGCGCCGGCATCAAGCTGACACCTGCGATCACCGGCTTCTACTTCGTCGGCATTCGACGCTGGGCCGCTGCCCTGTTCGCGGCCGTGGTGTTCTTCGGGACCGTCGGGCTGTCGTATCTGTTCCTGCCCGACGAGACCCGGCGCTACTTCCCGCACCAGATGGCCGAGGCCGGAAAGTCGCTGCCCGTGGGTTCGTCGTGGAACCAGTCCTGGCAAGGCGGACTGTCCCGAATCGCGGGTCACGACGTCGGCATGTCGCCCGCGGTCATCGGCGCGATCGTGGCCACCGCGGTGCTCGCGGTACTGGCGTTCCGGGCCCTGGGGGGCGAGCACGACCGACTCGGTTCGCTACTGGTGGTGCAATTGTTCGGGTTGCTGGCCGAACCGGTGTCCTGGACCCATCACTGGGTATGGGTACTGCCGCTCATGATCTGGCTGCTCTACGGTCCCTGGCACGACAAGCCGGGTGCCCGGTTCCTGGGCTGGGGCTGGGTGGCACTCATGGTGCTCAGCGTCCCGAGCCTGCTCTCGTTCGCCCAGCCGAACATCTGGCAGGTCAGCCGCCCCTGGTACCTGGCTTGGGCCGAGTTGGTGTACATCTTCGCGGCGCTGGCGACCATGATCTGGATGGTCAGGACCGGTCGGCGTGCCTAACGTGAAGACGCAGATCGACCGCCACAGGTGGCTGGCGCCCGTGCTGCTTTTCCTCAGCGCCGCAGCCCTGCTCGCGGTGAGCATCCCCAGCCCGCCGAACGTCGTCGATCTGCACGTGTACGTGATGGGCGGCGCCGCGCTGGAGCAGCCGAACACCTTGTACACGTTCACCTACGCCGGCCAGTCACCCATGCAGGGTCAGACGCCGACCGAGCCGCTCCCGTTCATCTACCCGCCCTTTGCGGCGATGCTGTTCTATCCGCTGAGCCTGCTGCCGTTCGCGATGACCGGAATCCTCTGGCAACTCGCGATTCTGGCGGCGGTCTACGGAATCGTACGGATCAGCCAGTTGCTGATCGGTGGTGGCAATCACCGCGAGGCGATGTTGTGGACAGCGGGCCTGATCTGGCTCGAGCCGGTACGTGTGTGTCTGAACATGGGTCAGCTCGGCGTGTTTTTGACGCTTTCGGTGCTCTACGCCGTGTACAGCAAACGGTGGTGGGTATCGGGACTGCTGGTGGGGCTGGCCACCGGTGTGAAGCTGACTCCGGCGATCGCCGGTTTCTACTTCGTCGGAGTGCGCCGCTGGGCGGCTGCGGTATCGGCGGGACTGGTTTTCCTCGCCACATTGGCAGTGTCGGCGCTGGCCTTTCCGAGCGAGACACACTTCTATTTCACCGGCCTGATCGGTCGTTTTGCGGTACCGGTGGGCACCGCGATCAATCAATCCTGGAGTGGCGCCATCGCCCGAATCCTGGGCCATGATGCCGGCCACAACGCGCTGGTATTGGCAGCGATCACCGCAACGGCCGTACTGGCGGCGCTGGCGTGGCGCGCACTGGGCGCGGACGCAGCACCTCGCGACACATTGGGGTCGCTGCTGGTCGTTGAACTGTTCGGCCTGCTGGCGTCACCGATTTCGTGGGTCCATCACTGGATCTGGCTGGTGCCGCTGATCCTCTGGCTGTTCTGCGGCCGCTGGCGGGACAAGCCGGGAGCACGCCCGCTCGGTTGGACCTGGGTGGCCATCACCGCGCTCGGCCTGCCCAGCGCACTCGCCCTCGCCGAACCGAGCGTGTGGCAGTTCAGTCGGCCCTGGTACCTGGCCTGGGCCGGGTTGGTGTACGTCGTGGCCGCAGTGGTGACCTTCGGTTGGATCGCGTTCACCGGCCGTCGACTGCGGCCCGCGAACGTGCACGCTGAAGAGCAAGCCGGCACGTTCGCGGGGCGCTGATCCGGCTCAGGCCTTGGCGATCGCGGCGCGCACACCGTCACCGACGTCGGCGCCGTCGGCCAGCTCGGCCGTATCCACGACGGTGAATCCGGTGGCGAGGATCTCGCCGGCGATCAGGTCGGCATGGGTGTTCGCCCACTCCTGCTTGTCGGCTGGGACCGCGAACGTCACGGTGATCCGGTCGGACACGTCGAGCCCCGTGGCCTTGCGCAGGTCCTGCAGTTCGCGGATGCGGTCCTTGGCCCAGCCCTCGGCTTCCAGCTCGGGAGTGACGGCAGCGTCGAGCACCACCAGGCCCGCGCCCTCGGGCAGCGCCGCCGTGAATTCCGGCTCTGCCGCAACGAGTTTCGAGCTGTACTCCGCCGGCAACAGCACGGCGGGACCGGCGGTCAGCGTGCCGTCGGCGTTGACGACGCCCGCACCGGCCTTGACGGCCTTGATCGCGGCCTGCACGTCCTTGCCGATGCGCGGACCCGCGACGCGCGCGTTGACGGTCAGTTCGAACTTGCCGTAGGCGTCGATGTCGTCGGTCAGTTCGACGGCCTTGACGTTGAGCTCGTCGGCGATGAGATCCTTGAAAGGCGCGAGGGCCGACGGGTTGTCCACCGCCACAGTCAGTTTCGGCAACGGCAGCCGCACCCGCAGCTTCTTGGCCTTGCGCAGTGACGAGCCGGCCGAGCACACCTCGCGCACGCGGTCCATCGCGGCGACCAGCTCCGGGTCGGCCGGAACCACGCCCGCCTCGGGCCAGTCGGTCAGATGAACCGAACGCTCGTCGGTCAGCCCCTGCCACATCTTCTCGGTGGTCAGCGGCAGCAGCGGCGCGGCCAGCCGACAGGTCACCTCAAGCACGGTGTGCAGCGTGTCGATGGCGTCGGCGTCCTCGTCCCAGAACCGTGAACGCGACCGTCGCACATACCAATTGGTGAGCGCCTCGGCGAACTGGCGCAGCTGCTCGCAGGCGCCCGAGATGTCGCAGGCGTCGAGCGATTCGGTCAGGGTGTCCCGCAGGTCGGCGAGCTTGGCCAGGATGTAGCGGTCCAGCACATGCGTCGAATCCGTGCGCCACGTGCCCTTCTTCGGCGCGTACAGCGCCAGGAAGGAGTACGCGTTCCACACCGGCAGCAGCACCTGCCGGACGCCGTCGCGGATGCCCTGCTCGGTGACGATCAGGTTGCCGCCCCGCAGGATCGGCGAGGCCATCAGGAACCAGCGCATGGCGTCCGAACCGTCGCGGTCGAACACCTCGGACACGTCCGGGTAGTTGCGCAGCGACTTGCTCATCTTCTGGCCGTCGTTGCCCAGCACGATGCCGTGCGCCACGCAGGTCTTGAAGGCCGGACGGTCGAACAGCGCAGTCGCCAGCACGTGCATGGTGTAGAACCAGCCGCGCGTCTGGCCGATGTACTCGACGATGAAATCGCCCGGGAAATGGGCGGTTTCGGATGCACTGCCGTCGAACCAGTCGGCGTTCTCGAACGGGTAGTGCACCTGCGCGTAGGGCATCGAGCCCGAGTCGAACCAGACGTCGAAGACGTCCTCGATGCGGCGCATGGTCGACTTGCCGGTCGGGTCGTCGGGGTTGGGCCGGGTCAGCTCGTCGATGTAGGGCCGGTGCAGGTTGTCGGGCCGGACACCGAAGTCGCGCTCCAGCTCGTCGAGACTGCCGTAGACGTCGATGCGCGGGTACGCCGGATCGTCGGACTTCCACACCGGAATCGGGCTGCCCCAGTAGCGGTTTCGCGAGATCGACCAGTCGCGCGCGTTCGACAGCCATTTGCCGAACTGGCCGTCCTTCACATGCTCGGGGTACCAGGTGATCTGCTGGTTCAGCTCGACCATCCGGTCCCGGAACTCGGTGACCTTGACGAACCACGACGACACCGCGCGGTAGATCAGCGGATTACGGCACCGCCAGCAGTGCGGGTACGAGTGCTCGTAGGTCTCGTGGCGCAGCAGCACCGGTGCGTTGACCGCCGCCGGGCCGGTGCCGTTCTTGAGATCCTTGATGATCTGGGGGTTGGCCTCGAAGACCTGCTGACCCTGATAGTCGGGCACGGTCGAGTCGAACCGGCCGGTCGAGTCCACCGGCGTGACCGCGACGATCCCGGCAGCGTCACACGTGGCCTTGTCGTCCTCGCCGTAGGCCGGCGCCATGTGGACGATGCCGGTGCCGTCCTCGGTGGTGACGAAATCCCCCTGCAGCACCTGGAAGGCGTTCTGCGCCTTGTCACTGTCGACGAAGAACGCGAACGGCGGCAGGTAGTGCGTGCCCAGCAGTTCGGCGCCGAGGTAGCTGCCGACGACCACCGGCTCCTCGCCGAACTCGCGCGCGTAGGCCGCCAGGCGCGGCTCGGCCAGCACGTAGTTCTGCTCGTCGGGACCCACCACCTGTACGTACGTGACGTCGGGGTGCACGGCCACGGCCTGGTTGGACGGCAGCGTCCAGGGCGTCGTCGTCCAGACCAGCAGGCGGGCACCGGCGACCGGGCCGTCGGTCGCGACGAACCCGACGGTCAGCGCCGGGTCCTGGCGGCTCTGGTAGACGTCGTCGTCCATCCGCAGCTCGTGGTTGGACAGCGGCGTCTCGTCGTTCCAGCAGTACGGCAGCACGCGGTTGCCCTCGTAGGCCAGGCCCTTGTCCCACAGCTGCTTGAACGCCCAGATCACCGACTCCATGAACGTCAGGTCCAGCGTCTTGTAGTCGTTGTCGAAGTCGACCCAACGCGCCTGGCGCGTCACGTAGGACTGCCATTCGTTGGAGTACTTCATGACCGAGGCCCGGCAGGCGTCGTTGAACGCGCCGATACCCATCGCCTCGATCTGAGCCTTGTCGGAGATGCCGAGCTGGCGCTGCACCTCGAGCTCGGCGGGCAGGCCGTGGGTGTCCCAGCCGAACCGGCGCTCGACCTTGTACCCGCGCATGGTGCGGTAGCGGGGAACGATGTCCTTGACGTAGCCGGTCAGCAGGTGGCCGTAGTGCGGCAGGCCGTTGGCGAATGGCGGGCCGTCGTAGAAGACGTATTCGGGGGCGTCGTCGCGGCGCGCGATGCTGGCGCGGAAGGTGTCGTCGCGGGCCCAGAATTCCAGGACCTCGGTTTCGAGGTCGGGGAAATTCGGTGTGCCGCTGGCGGTCTTGGGGTACGCGCTCACGTCAGGTCTCCAGTGCCGTCAGCACCAAACAGGTGCTCAGTCCAGGCACGGGGACGACGATCTCGCGTCTGGACGCGAGCGCCGCGGTACCACCCCGCTTGCGCACGGCCGACCACTGAAGGTCGCGCACGTGCGCCGCTCAACTGCAGGCGATGACGGGCCTACCCGTTCGGTTCTACTGAGTCGCAGCCCTGATGGCCCCGGCCGTTCTTCCGAATGCTCCCCGGTGATGGCCGGATCGATGCGAATGCAGCGATTCTAACGGGCGCGGGCCCGTGCCGATCACTCCGGACTACTCCGCGACCGGCATGGCCTCCGAGGCGAGCTCGATGACGGCGTAGGCGAACTGCTCGGCGAGTTCTTCGACGGTGTAGGGCTCGAACTGGTGCCGGGCGTACCACCAGTCGACGTGCAACGCGTCGTCGGCGTGGAACGCGCGGACTTCCAGCGTGTGCGCCGGGCCCGGGTGCTCGCCGTCGATCGCGGACATGTTGTAACTGAGCAGCACGTCGGCAACGTCGTTCGGGTCGGCGGCGGCGGCCGCCAGGGCGGCGCGGACCGCCTGCACCATCGCGGTGGCATCGACGTCGGACGCCGAGACCGCGGCCACCTCGAGCCGGCGGATCACGGCCAGTCCGCCGCCGGTGCGTTCCTTCGCTGCGGCCACGTCGACCGCGGCTCGGCCGGGCCCGATCACCCGTTCGATCGCACGGCCGAGCGCCGCGATCAGCAACACCTCGGTGTCGACCCCCAGGTATTCGACAGCGCCCTGAAGCTCGGCGGTGATCACCGGCGACAGCGGTGCCTCGAGGCGCCGCATGTCGACCGCAGTACCGGCGGTGTCGAAGCCGCCGAACTCGTAGTCGGCGACATGCATTGTCGCCGCAGCAGCAGAAGGGAGAACGGCGTCGAACTCACCGGCATACGCAAGAGTCATGTGATGCACACTACAACACGATTCCCAAATTTGGGACATAGCTCCCGAAACTGTGACGCCCATGTCAATTACGGCTTATGTGTCGCAAAAACAGTTGCTAGCAACCACAGGGGGGAAGGGTCTATCGTGGCAGAGTGCCCCGAACAGACCAGAACGGCAGACAGCTCAAGGCGCTGCTCGACTACATCTTCGACGGTGACGTCGAAGCGAGGGAGATCTACGGTGCGCTCGGAACGTCGAGCAGTACGTACTACCGGCGCATCAAAGAGGCCGACTATCCCAACGCGGAAGAACTCCGCCTGGTGGCCGATCACTTCCGGCTGAGCTACCCCGACCTGCAAGTTCGGTTCGGCCTGATGAGCCACGACGAGGTCATCAGCTACATCCAGTCGGCACCCCTCGCGGTTGCCACGGCGGCGCCGGCGGTTCCCAAACGCGCCACGAAATTGGCGGAAATGACGCGACGTGCTGATGCACCGCCGCTCTGACAAGTAAAATCTGAGCGTTCGCAGGCGCCGGCAAAGGCTTCAACCATGGCTCTCACATTTCTCATCACCATCACTCTCGCCTGTATGGCGTGGAGTCTCTGGATCCGTCGCGTCACGTGGTCCTGCCGCTGGGAGGTGGCCGCGACCCTGAACATCGCGCTGCAGGCCGCGGCCGTCCTCCTGATGTCCCCGATGGCCGCCGACACCTTGGGCCGCGCCATCCACTCGCTGACCGGCGTCTGGAACCTGCCTGCCTACCTCGGCCACGACTGCTACATCGTGGCTGCCTCTGCGATCGTCTACAACGCCATCGGCCGCCTGGCCGACGACTCGGTGATGCAGAAGATGTTCACGCAGTACATCGAGCGGCCCGCAACCCTGTGCATCCCGATCCTGCTGGCCCTGTTCTCGATGAGCGTCGCCGGGCGCGAGTACTCCCCCGACCTGTTCACCATGCCGACCGACGGCTGGCTGGCGGCCTACTGGCTGGTGCTGTGCGGCACTTTGACCTACCTGCTGGTGTTCGGCGGCCGCGCGCTACTGGTGCTGCGCAAGAACGAAGACTCGCGGCGCATCGCCAACATCTACCTGTTCGCCACCGGCAGCGGCCTCCTGGCCTGCGCCACGCGCATCCTGACCTCGCTGGTGCCGGAGCTGCAGCCCCTCGAAGACGGAAAGTTCGTGTGGGTGTTCGCCTGCATGTGTGGCGGGGTCTTCGCGCTGGCGTCCGCGCACTCCTGGCTGATCAAGACCAAGTGGTTCTCGAAGGCCGCTCGCTGAGGCTCCGCCGCGGACCTTCGGAGACCCGTCAGCAAAAAGCCTGATACGTCAAAATCTGCGCGGATGCCTTACTCTGCTATCCGGCACCCGGTGTCAGTTTGACTGTGTTCCAGCGCCTTCGACGACACCCGGCCTTCACCCCTGCCCGTATACCCCCGAGGAGGAAGTGTCCGTGATCGAGTCGTCTCTGCCGGCCGTCCTGCGCGAGCGCGCCAGCCTGCAACCCAACGACCTGGCTTTCACGTTCATGGACTACGACACCGACCCCGAAGGTGTAGCGAAGACGCTCACCTGGGCTCAGCTGTACCAGCAGAGCGTCGCCGTGGCCCATGAACTGCGCCAGCACGGTGAGATCGGTGACCGTGTGGTGATCGTCGCCCCGCAGTGCCTCGAATACGTCGTCGGATTCCTCGGCGCCCTCGAGGCCGGCATGATCGCCGTGCCGCTGACCCAGCCGATCATGGGTCACCACGACGAGCGCGTCATCTCGGTCATGAAGGATGCGCAGCCCGTCGTCGCCCTGACCACGGCGGCCAGCAAGGACGCCGTCGCGCAGTACGCGACGCCGGGCGACGACGGCCGCAGCCCCGTCGTGCTGGCCGTCGACGAACTGGACCTCGAGACCCGTCGTAAGCCGTTCTCGCGCCGCGAAGTTCGCCCCGAGACTGCTTACCTGCAGTACACCTCGGGCTCGACCCGCACCGCCGCCGGCGTGATGGTGTCGCACCGCAACGTCTCGGCCAACTACGAGCAGATGATCGCGGTCTTCTTCTCCGAGTGGGGCAAGGTCGCGCCTCCGGGAAGCACCGTGGTGACGTGGCTGCCGCTGTACCACGACATGGGCCTGCTGCTCGGCGTGTGCACGCCGATCCTCGGCGGCTGGCACACCGTGATGACCAGCCCCATCTCGTTCCTGGTCAAGCCCGCCCGCTGGGTGCAACTGATGGGCAGCCACAAGAACGTCATCACCGCAGCGCCGAACTTCGCCTTCGACCTGGCCGCCGCGCGAACCACCGACGAAGACATGGCAGGCAAGGATCTGAGCACCGTCCTGACGGTCTTCAGCGGCGCCGAGCGCGTGCAGCCGACCACCGTCAAGCGCTACATCCAGCGCTTCGCCAAGTTCGGCCTGCCGGGCAAGGCCATCCGGCCGAGCTACGGCCTGGCCGAGGCCACCCTCTACGTGGCATCCCGCGAGTCCGGCGAGCCGCCGACGGTCGTGGAATTCGACACCGAGAAGCTGGCCGACGGCATCGTCGAGCGCGTCGAGTCCGGCAGCCCACTGGTGAGCTACGGCTTCTCCCCCTCGCCCCTGGTTCGCATCGTCGACCCGGAGACCCGCCGCGAGGCCGCCGAGGGCACCGTCGGTGAGATCTGGACGCACGGTGAGAACGTGTGTGCCGGGTACTGGAACAAGCCCGAGGAGACCGAGAAGACCTTCCGCGGCGTGCTCGAGGGCGCTCCCGAGGGCACCCCGGCGGAGTACTGGCTGCGCACCGGCGACCTCGGCTTCATCTCCGAGGGTTCGCTGTTCATCATCGGCCGGATCAAGGACCTCCTGATCATCCGTGGCCGCAACCTGTACCCCGACGACATCGAGGCGACCGTCAGCGCGGTCTCGGGTGGACGCACCGCCGCCGTGGGCTTCGAGGAGGACGGTGTCGAGCAGTTCGCCGTCGTCATCGAGATGAAGAAGCGCGGCGAGACCGAGGACGAGGTACGCGAGAACCTGGCACAGGTCAAGCACGACATCACCTCGGCCATCTCGCAGGTGCACGGCGTGAACGCCGCCGACCTGGTGCTGGTGGGCCGGGGCTCGATCCCGATCACCACGAGCGGCAAGATCCGCCGGCAGGCCTGCACCGAGCTCTACCGCAAGGGTGAACTGGCGCGTCTGGACGCGTGATCCGCCTCGGTTCCCGGGCCGCGTGACGCAGCCCGGGACCCGAGGTGGGCGACGCTCGCGCTATGCGCGGGTCAGGAGAATATCGGTTCGGCGCACCGGGGCTGTTCGAATCTCGGTGAGCGGGTGTTCTCGCCATTTCAGGTACCAGGCATTGCTGTAGCCGTTCTCCACTTCGTAGGCCGCGAAGTTTTGCTGAATTCGTTTGAACAGCACATCGAATGCGGATTGGTCGTCTTCGGGATTGGCCTCGAAAATGATGCTCATATTCTCGGGAAACGCATCGATGTGGTCGAAAACGTCGTTGAGAATGGTCGTTTCAGCACCTTCGACGTCCATCTTGATCAGCCGCACACGTGCCAATTCTTCGGCCGACAGGATATCCAGCAACGGCGCCGCCGCGACCGTGGCGCATTTCTTTCCGTGGCGCGACGGCAACGTGGTGGTGGCGCCGATGTTGCGGGGGCCGAAGTCGTACAGGTCGAGTTCGCCCACACGGTCGGATACCGCAAGATTCACCGGCCGGACACGGCCGGCGAGTTCCGGGTTGCGGTCCAGGTTGTGCAGCAGTTTCCGGTAAATGTGGGGTGCCGCCTCGATCGCGACGACGTCGGCGCGCGTCGCCGCGAGCATGGTGTCGTAGCCGATGTTCGCGCCGATGTCGACGAACAGATCGCCCGGCGCGAGACTGCTTTCGATGATCCGGGAAATGGCCGGTTCCCACACGCCGTAGTAGATGATGCTGCGCTGAATTGAGTCGACGGGGTCGCAATGGAAGGTGGCCCCGTAATAGGTCGTCGCGTCGCGCGGCTTTCTGAGCCCGAGCTGGTACCAATCGAGAATGCCACCCCCGATCCATCCTGGGAGTGGCCGTAATGCGTCAACGAATTTCCGGAGATCCATCGGTTATCGAATATCCTGTTCTTCAGAGTCGCGGTGCGATCGCGTCGGGCCCTTCGCACAAATCGACGTCTGAATCCCCCCACCGGACAGCAGGAATTCAACCAGGTTTATTGACGAGATAGTTCAATTTCTCGGAAATTCGATATCGGCTCAGCCGAAGAAGCCGCGGTGCTGTACCGCTCCGGCGGCCTCGAAGGCCGTCGTCATCTGGCAGGCGTCACAGGTCGCCGCGTAACCGCACTCCGGGCACGGCTCGACCTCGTCCGACTCACGGCGGGCCTTCCGCTCGGCCAGCAGCCGTTCGGTGGCGGCCAGGGCCGCGGCTTCCTCGGCCTCTTCCCGCTTGCGTCGCGGTGACTTGGACGGCCACCAGTTCGCGTCACCGAGGAGTGCCGCCGTCGCCGGCACCGTCACCGTTCGGACGATGAATGTGTCCAGCAGCAGGCCGATACCGATGATGAAGCCGAGCTGCACGGCGCCCAGAATGCTACTGACCGTCATCGCGAGCATCGACGCCGCGAAGATCAGGCCGGCAGAGGTGATGACACCGCCGGTCGCGGCGACCGTTTTCACGATCGCCGAGCGGACGCCCCATTTGGCCTCGTCGCGTATTCGGGATATCAGCAGCAGGTTGTAGTCGGCGCCGACCGCCACCAGCACCAGGAACGCGATACCGGGCACGCTCCACGAGATGTCGTAGCCCAAGATGAACTGGAAGAACACCACCCCGATGCCCAGCGCCGAACCGTACGACAGCACCACCGACAGCACCAGGTAGAGCGGCGCCACGACGGACCGCAGCAGCTGCACCAGGATCAGGAACACCACGATCAGCGTCACGATGACGATGTACTGGATGTCGCTGTTGTAGTAGTCGCGGATATCGCGGTTCACCGCGGACAGGCCGACCATCGACACCTTCGCGTCCGACAGCGTCGTGTTGGGCAGCGCCGTCTGGGCCGCCTTGACGATCGCGTTGGTCTGGTCCATGGCTTCCGTACCGAACGGGTTCAGCGCCGTCTGCACCAGGTAACGCACCGTGTGGCCGTCCGGGGACACGAACAGCGTCGCGGCCTTCTCGAACTCGTTGCGGCTCAGAATCTCCGGTGGCACGTAGAAACCGGCCATCTGCGGGGTATTGGCGTCGCGGCGCATACCGAGCAGGAACGACGACGCCTGGTTCAGACCACCGCCCATCCCCCGGACCTGGTCGACCAGCAACTTCACGCCGTCGGCGAGCTGCTTGCTCGAATCGGCCAGCAGGTTGACGCCGTCGACCGCCTGTTGGAGGCGCCGCTCGAGATCCGCGGTGTCGTACAGGCGCAGCTGCTTGAGCAGGCCGGTGATGCTCTCGATGTTGGTGCCCATCCCGCGGACCTTGTCGTCCATCCCGGGGTCACTCTTGTACTGCTGCAGCATGTGGCCGAGGTTGATGACCTTCTGCACGGTCTCGGGGTCGTTGCCGTCGTTGACGTTCTGCAGCCCGATCTTCAGGTCGTTGCACGCCGGGTAGTAGTTGCAGAACGGCGTTGCATTCAGCGTCTCGAGGGCTTTTCCGGACCACTTGTAGACGTCCCCGACGCGGACCAGCTGCCCGCCCACGGCGTCGCCCAAGGACGTCATCTGGGACACCATCTTGGCCGATTTGTCCAGATCGTCCAGCGTCTTCGAGCCGCCGTACTGCTTCTGCAGCGCCGACATCTGGGTCAGCATCTGCCGCACCGGGCCGATCCCACCGAGCACCTGTGTGCGGATCTGGTTCAGCGCATCGGCGAGCTGGTACTCGCCGTCGACCAGCTTCTGCAGCAGCGCGTCGTTCCCGTTGATGAGGTTCGAGGCGTCCTTGAGCTTGCTGCCGACCTCACCGGCCTGGTAGGTCGCCTTGGCCTGTTCCAGCACGTCGCCGGTCGGACGGGTGATACCGCGGACGGCGTCGATGTGCGGCAGCTGGGCGACGCGCTGCGCCATCTGCTCCATGTCGGCGAGCGACTTCGGAGCCCGGAGGTCGCGCGGCGACTGGATGAGGATGAACTGCTGCATCGTGGAGCTGACCGGGAAGTGCTTGTTCAGGGCCTCGTAGGCGATGTTGCTGGCGGCGCTCGGGTCGAGGTCCTTGCGGTTGTCGTAGTTGTAGCGGACCAGGGTCGCGCAGCCGGCGAGCACCAGCAACACCGCGAGGCTGCCGGCCAGGTGGGTCACCGGGCGGCGCACGATGTTGACACCCGAGCGGCGCCAGAACTTGCCCGTCATGTCCTTGCGCGGCTTGATCCAGCCGCGCCGGCCGACCAGGACGATCAGCGCCGGCAGCATGGTGACCGACGCGAAGAAACCGATCAGCACGGTCACCGCGAGCGCCGGCCCGATGGTGGCGAAAACCCCGAGAGTGGCGAACGAGAGGGCCAGGAAGGTGATGGCGACGGTGCCGGCCGAGCCGGCGATGACTTCACCGATCGAGGTCAGGGCAGACACCAGCGCCTGATCGTTGGACACTCCCTGCCGGATGAACTCCTGATATCGGCTGAACAGGAATATGGCGTAGTCGGTGCCGGCGCCCATCATCATGCCGGTCATCAGCACCAGGGTCTGCGGTCCGACCGCGAGCCCCATCAGGCCCAGACCGGCCACCAACTGCTGCGCGACGATCAGCGAGACGCCGATCGTCACCAGCGGCAACAGCATCGCCACCAGACTTCGGTAGACGATCATCAGAATCGAGAAGACCAGGACGGCGGTCGCCGTCTCGATCATGTGCTGATCGCGGGCGCCGATTTCATTGATGTCCTGGAACGTCGCCGAAGCGCCCACGATGTTCAGCGTGAGATCGCTACCCTTGACCACTTCTTCGATGGTCTTCTTGGCATTGCTGAAGGCCTTCTGACCCGGCCCGGTACCCATGCTGCCGACGAGGCTGACGGGCAGCTGCAGCGCCTTGCCGTCCTTGCTGGCCATCACCTGGCGCAGCTCGGGGATGTGGATGAAGTCCTGCGTCGACCGGACGTTGGTCTTGTCGGCGTTGAGCTTGTCGACGAGGCGGCGGTAGACCTCTTCGTCGTCCTTGCTGATGCCATGGTCGTTCGTCAGCAGGACGACCGCGATGTTGCCGGCGTCGGCTTCGCGGAAGGCGTTCTTCATGCCGTTGCTGGCGATCAGCGTCGGAGCGTCGTCGGGCAGGAAGGGCGGCGGGCGGCGGCCGGCCACGTCGACCAGCGTCGGCAGCGCGAGAAAAAGGACGGCCGCCAACCCGACCCAGGCGGCCAGAACCACGACGGGACGCCGCACCACGTACTTGCCGAGGGCGGCGAAACCCGCATGTGCCAAAGCACCGCTTGGCCTGGCACGTTTCAGCATCCCCGACAGGCTACACGCCGCAAACCGATCAGATGCACCGACCGCGACCTCAATATCGAAGCCGCCGAAGAGCCGCTTGCGCGCCGCCGTGCTGTAATCGGGTGTGCCACTGACGAAGTCATCCATCCTGCGCCGCGCCTTCGGGTGCCGGGCGTCCTCGTTGCCATTCCCATGCCAGCAATGCGGAGATCAGCGGCAGACCGTTATGCTTGGCGTCCTGTGAAGTTTGCTATCGCCATCCATGGCACGCGTGGAGACATCGAGCCCAGCGGTGCCGTGGCCAGAGAATTGCTGCGCCGTGGCCACGAAGTGCGCATGGCAGTCCCGCCGAATCTGGTTTCGTTCGTCGCTTCGGCAGGTCTTCCCGAGCCCGCCAGCTACGGCGTGGATTCTCAGCAGCAACTGGATGCGGACATCTTTCGCGACCATCTGAGCATCAAGAACCCCGTGAGCGTGATCCGCGAACTCCGGGACTACATGACGCAGGGCTGGCAGGACATGAGTGCCACCCTCACGGAGGTCGCCGCAGACGCGGATCTGCTGCTCGCCGGGACCACCTACCAGGAGGTCGCCGCCAACGTCGCCGAGCATTTCGACATCCCGTTGGCCGCGCTGCACTACTTCCCGTTCCGTCCCAACAGCCAGGTACTGCCGGTACCGCTGCCGCTGCCGCTGATCCGCCGCGGCTTCGCGGTCGGTGAATGGTTCCACTGGCGCATGCTCAAAGAAGCCGAGGACATCCAGCGGCGCACCCTGGGCCTGCCGCCGGCCACCGTGCGGGCCGTCCGCCGCATCGAGGACCGCGGGGCACTCGAAATCCAGGCCTACGACGAGGTGCTGTTCCCCGGGCTCGCCGCCGAGTACGGCGATGCCAAGCCCCTGGTCGGGTCGATGTCGATGGAGCTGCAGACCGACACCGACGCCGACGTGATGGCATGGATCGCAAATGGCAAGCCGCCCATCTATTTCGGCTTCGGCAGCATGCCGGTGGAATCCCCCGCCGACGCCGTGGCGATGATCGACGCGGTCTGCGCCGAGCTCGGCGAGCGGGCGCTGATCAGCTCGGGCGTCTGGAATCTGCCGGACACCGCACTGGGTGACCACGTGAAGCTGGTCGGTGCGGTCAACCATGCCGCGGTGTTCCCACTGTGCCGGGCCCTGGTCCATCACGGCGGCGCCGGCACCACCGCCGCCGGGCTGCGCGCCGGGGTACCGACGGTCGTGCTCTGGGTCAGTGCCGATCAGCCGGTGTGGGCCGGCCAGGTCAAGAAGCTGCACCTGGGCGCGTCGCGCCGCTTCTCGAAGACCACGCCGGCATCGCTGAAGGCCGCGCTGCGCACCGCGCTGCAGCCGGAGTGCACCGACCGGGTCCGTGCCGCCGCCGCGCGTATGACGAAACCCGCGGACAGCGTCGCGCGCACCGCAGATCTGCTGGAGAAGGCCGCCCAGGCCCGTTAGGGGCCCGGGCGGACCTGCCCACTAGTAGATGGTGAGCGGCGTGAGGCCGAATTCGTCGAGCGTCTCCCGGACGAGTTCGCGCAGTGCGGCCCGGGTGTTCGCGGCGCCCACCTGATATCCGACGATGCCGAGGTTCACCCGGCCGTTGTAGCGGCCGGATGCGACCACCAGCAGGCCGCCGGGTCGCTCGATGTCGGACCGCTTGACCTTCTGTTCCACGCCCCAGCAATTCAGGAACGTCGCCTGGTTGACGCCGTCGGGCCGGCACATCAGGTCCGGCAGCTCGGCGAAGTTGGAGCACGTGACCGGCATGTCACCGAGCACCAGGTCGGCAGTCTTGTTCACGGCGCGCAGCGGGATGAACGGCGTCAGCGGCAGCAGGATGAACGACTCGTCCGGCTGTTCCTTGGCCGTCGAGAGCGACGTGCGCAGCGCGCCCCGCAGGTCCGTCAGGTCCTTGGCCACGTGGGTCGGGTCGACGGTGAGGTTGGCGAACGCCATGGCGTTGGCGCGGGTGTCGTCCATGGAGGTCCGGTCGTTGACCGCCACCATGAGGGCAATGTTGTTGTCGTGCTTGCGATGCCGTTCCATCCGCACCCCCAGCCGGGCGGCGAATGCCGCGGCCAGAGAGTAGGTGTTGCCGCCGAGCGTTGCGCACTTGGCATCCCACTGCTCGACATCGATGTGGGTGCCGGCGAACGGCAGCAGCACATACTCGTCGGGCTTGCCTGCCGTCGCCGCGGGCCGGGTGTCACCCGATTGGGAGATTTCGTGCCGCCTGCGGTGGAGCATCTTCGCGGCGGCCACCACGGTCCGGCGGACCTCGGGCCAGTCGCGCCGGGCCTGGCGCAGGTCGGCGCGGATCCCCTGCCAGCGGGTGCGCGAGCCCGGTTGCGCGTAACCCAGATCGCGACCCTGTCCGAGCACCGATTCCATGATCGCGGCCACCGCACCGGTGCCGTCGATCAGGCAGTGCGACAGCGCCAGCGCGACACCCGTCGAACCGTCACTGAACTTCTGGACGCCGAGGTGCCAGCCGGGGCCGTGTTCCGGATCGATCGGAATCTGCGACCGTTCCTCCAGCCAGTCGGTCAGTTCCGAACGCGGACGGGCGGTTTCGGCGATGTCGAGCAGTCGCTCGACGGCCGGTGCGGCCACCCAGCGGGCCCGCCCGAACGGCAGCGGCGAGCGCTCGATGCGCCGGGCCGCCAGGCTCCGGCCGAAGTTCGCGTGGAAACGGCGCAGACCGTCGATGTCGACCGGCCCTTCGTAGAACCACAGCGCCAGCATCACCTGCACCCGGCCACTGGCCCGGTACGACAGGAAGGTCGCCTCGTCCATGTAGTCCAGACGGTCCTGCGGACGGTCCAGCTCCTGCGGCAGCGTGCCGAACCGGCCGCGGCCGATCCTCTTCGACCGGGTATCAGTGGACAAAATAGACCTGGCCCTTCACTTCGGTTATTCGGTTGTGGGACTGGGGATTACGCGGATTATTCGTATACCGCGGAGAGGCCGAACTCGGCCAGGGTCGCTTCCACGTGCGCGCGCAGCGTCGCCTTGGTGTTCTCGGCGCCGGGCTGGTAGCCGATCACGGCCATCGAAACCCGGCCGATCATCTGCATCGAGATGACGGTCAGAATGCCCTTGCGGTGCTCCAGCACCCCGCGGGGCACCTGGCCGTCCACCCCGCGAGCCATGACGTATTCGGCCTGGGTGCCGTCGACGCGCGCCAGGTCGTCGGGCAGCACCCCGAGGTTCGAGCAGAACACCGGCAGCTCGCCGAAGCCGACCGCGATGTCAGCGGCCTGGGTGACTGCTCGTTTCGGGATGAACGGTGTGAGCGGCAGCAGCTCCAACTTCTCGTCGGGCTCCTCGCGCATCTTCCGGAGGGCTTCCTTGATGACCATCCGCGTTTCGGTCAGGTCTTCGGTGACGCCCTTCGGATTGACCCGGGCGTCGCCGATCAGCACCGCGTTGGCTCGGGTGTCCTCCAGCGTGCGGTCGTTGATCGGCACCACCAGCGGTACCACACCTTCGGCCTCGCTGTACCGGCCCATCCGCTCGGACAACCTCGCGGCGAAACCGGCGATCAACGCGTAGCTGTTTCCGCCCAGCGCCTTGGCCCGAGTATCGAATTCGGCGGCGTCGATGAACGCAAAGATCGCCGGTACCACCAGGTTTTCCTTGGCGCTGGCCGAATCCAGATGGGCCGCCGCGGACTTTCCGGAGCGCCGCAGCTCGCTGCGCTTCTGGTAGGCCTGCTTCGCCGCCGACTTGATCGAACGACCGAGTTCAGGCAGATCGCGGAAGGTCTGGCGCAGATCTGCGCGCATCGCACCCCATCGGGACCGGGAGTGCGGCTGCGGCAGACCGAGGTCACGTCGCTGGCCCGTCACCGACTCGAACACCGTCAGCATGGCGCCGCCACCGTCGGCGATGCAATGCGAACCCACCAGGCTGACGACGGTGGCACCGTCGTCCAACGGCTGCACACCCATGTGCCAGGTCGGCCCGAATTCCGGATCGACCGGGATCTGTGCGTGCTCGTCGAGGAAGTCGCCGAGTTCCGACCGGGGACGCACGGTGTCGTACATCCGGATCGGCGCCGGCGGTCCGAGCGCCGACACCCAGCGGTGCCGGCCGAACGGCAGGATCGACGGCTCGATCTGGCGGCCGCCGAGGCCGTGACCGAAGTTGTAGTGGAACCGGCGCAAACCATCCATGTCCACCGGGTGTTCGTACACCCAGCCGAACTGCATGACGGCAGCCTGACCGGTCGCCCGCAGGCCCAGGAACATCGCCTGGTCGACGTAGTCGAGCACCCGGCTCTGATCGTCGTCGCCGTCAGCCAGCCAGCGGCGCAGCAAAGGCACACGCGACGGGCGCGTGGAGGTCGTCACAGGTCAGCCCTTCACAGCTCGAATCAGTTCGCTGCGGCAACCGTTGTGGCGCAAGGCATCCGAACGTCCCGCACCAGAACCTCCGTCGGCGACACGTAGGTACACCGCGCGCATCGCGTGCAGGTACTTGTCCACCGATTCACGTGCGATGGGGTTGTCCGGGTAGGCGATGGTGACCGAGGTTTCCTTCTCGGAACGGTTCACCCAGATGCCGATCTGGTACGCCGAGCGGGCATCGCTGTACACACGGCCGTTGAGCCGTTCCCATTCGTTCATGATCGCCGGCGACAGCGGCGGCAGATTGGTGTCGAGGTACGACACCATCGGCACGCCCGGGTCCGCCTTGCGGATGCCCGGCACCTTGCCCTCGGCCAGTTCCAGCACCCGCTCGAACGGGACGTGCGCGAGGTCCAGGCCGGCGTCGAACGCCTTCTGCATGGCGCGGGCGGTGTCGCCGAACGACTCCGGCACCACGGGGACGCTGATCGGCACGACGCCGGTGAACCAGCCCGTGGTCATGAACTCGGCCGGGGTGCGGCGCGTCGTGGTCGGGGTGATGACGTTGTAGATCGGCTCGCCCGTCAACTCGTGCTCGGCGAGTGCCGCGCACGCGATGACGCCACCGATCACGCGGGCACCCGCGGACAGGCAGGCTGACTCGAACCGCTCCGACTGATGCTTGTCCATCAGCCGAACGGTCAGCATCTCGCCGCCGCACGGCACCGACGGGTCGCCGAGCGGCAGCGGGAAGCACGGCAGGGTGCCGTCGTTGGCCTCGGCGAACTTGATCCAGTCCTTGACCTCCGGCGACTCCAGCGTCAGCGACGAGGTGTACTCCGCCTGCTTGACGCAGTAGTCGTCGTAGCTGCCGGCGTCGGCGAGCGGGATCGGCGGAGCACCACTGACCAGGGCCGCGTACATCAGGTGGATCTCGACGAGCACCAGTCCCATCAGCAGCGCATCGGTATGCACGTGGTCGATGCTGAAGTAGAAGGTGAAGTGGTCGTCGCGCTGGATGATGCCGAAGTGGAAGCAGTCCCACTGCAGCGGATCGGGCGTTGCGAGCACGTGGTCACGCCACTGCTGGGCGTTCATCTCACCGTGCTCGGTCGCCACCAGCTTGATGTCGCGCGGGCTCTTCGCCGTCCGGCGGACGACGACGTCGTCTTCCGTCAGCTCGAACCAGCTGTGGAACGTGTCGTGCCGGCGTACGTAGGCGTTGATGACGTGGGTCATCGCCCGGACGTCGCACTTGCCCGGCATGTCCCATGCGGCGATGTTCAGCCGGGCCATGTCCGTGCCGTTGCTCTCGTGCGAACGGAACGCGCGGATGTGCTGGCTCTGCTGGTAGCTGACCGGCACCGGACTGACCGGTGCGTTGCGCAGCTTGGTGAGCGACGCAGAGGAAGGGTTCCAGGAAGTCAGGACACCCGAGGAACCCATCCAGTCATGGATGGTCCTAATCGCAACCATGCTCACTCTCCTGTGCTTCGGTGAATTCAGCGCGCGGCTCCTGTGACGCCCTACTCTGACCCGTCATGTCGAAATCGCCGTCGAAATCGCCTCCCCCAGGCGTTCTGCCAGTGCGCGGACATTCGTGATGTCCGACGAACCGATCCGGACTCCCGTCTCAGCTTCGATACGGGTCCGCAGTTCCAGCGCCCCGAGCGAATCGAGGCCGTACTCGGCCAACGGACGGTCGGGGTCGACAGATCGCCTAAGTATCATAGACATAGCGTCGGTAATCAGGCGCCTCAGCCGAGCCGGCCGTTCCTCCTCCGACAGTGCGTGGAACTCCGCGAGGAATTCGCTGGTGCCCGCTCCGCCGCGCCCGATGTTGGCGAACGACTCCGCAAACTTGCTCGTCTGGGCGAAAGCCACCAGCCAGTCGGCGCCGGCCACCGGCGCGTAGCCCGCGTAGGCGCGATCGTGGCGGATGATCGCGTCGAACGCGTATGCGCCGTCCTCCGGATCGATCGCCATGGCCTCGTCGGCCGCCATGCCCTGCCCGGCGCCGATCTTGGCCCAGGCACCCCAGGCGATGGCCGTCGCCGGCAGCCCCTGGGCACGGCGCCACTGGGTGAACGCGTCCAGCCAGCTGTTCGCCGCGGCGTAGGCGCCCTGTCCGGGCGAACCCACCATGGCGGCTGCCGACGAGAACGAGCAGAACCAGTCCAGCTCGGACCCCGCGGTCGCCTCGTGCAGGTACCACGCGCCGTACACCTTCGGAGCCCAGTCGCGCTCGATCAGCTCGTCGGTGATGTTCGGCAACGTCGCGTCCTCGACCACTGCGGCGCCGTGCAGCACGCCGCGCAGCGGCTTTCCGGTCGACTCGGCCGCGGCGACCAGACGCGCGGCGGTGTCGGCGGCAGCGATGTCGCCCAGCACCACCTCGACCTCGGCGCCCTTGCTCCTGACGGCCTCGATGGCCTTCGCCGTCGCCGCACTCGGCTCCGAACGCGCATTGAGCACGATGCGTCCGCAACCGCCGGCGGCGAGCTTCTCGGCCAGGAACAGGCCGAGGCCGCTCAGACCACCGGTGACGATGTAGGAGCCGTCCGCGCGGTACACCGGAGCCTGCTCCGGCGACAGCACCGCCTCGAACTCCCCGGTGTGCGGGATGTCGAGCACGAGCTTGCCGGTGTGGCCGGCCGCGCCCATCACGCGGATGGCGGTGCCTGCCTCGCTCAGCGGGTAGTGCGTGGTGTCCGGCACCGGCAGCACGCCCTCGGCGATCTGTCCGAAGATCGTCTCCAGCATGCCGCGCGTGATGTCGGGGTTGGTCAGCGTCAGCAGCGCCAGGTCCAGCGCATAGAACGACAGGTTCCGGCGGAACGGGAACAGGCCCATCCGGGTGTCGCCGTAGATGTCGCGCTTGCCGATCTCGACGAAGCGCCCGCCGAAGGTCAGCAGTTCGACGCCCGCCTTCTGCGCCGCACCCGGCAGCGAGTTCAGCACGACGTCGACGCCGTAGCCGTCGGTGTCGCGGCGGATCTCCTCGGCGAAGGCGGTGCTGCGGGAATCGTAGACGTGCTGAATTCCCCAGCTGCGCAACAGGTTCCGACGGTCGTCGCTTCCCGCGGTGGCGTAGATCTCGGCACCCGCGGCGCGGGCGATGGCGATGGCGGCCTGGCCCACACCACCGGTGCCGGAGTGGATCAGCACCTTGTCGCCGGCCTGAATCCGGGCCAGGTTGTGCAGGCCGTACCACGCGGTGGCGTGCGCACTGGGTACCGCCGCCGCGCTGCCCTCGGGCAGGTCGTCCGGAATCTTCACCGCCAGGTTCGCATCGCAGGTGACGAACGTCTTCCAGGCGCCGGTCAGCGAGATGCCCGCCACCCGATCGCCGATCTGATGATCGGTGACGCCCGGTCCGACGGCGGTGACCACACCGGCGAAGTCCGCGCCCGGCTGCGGCAGCCGGCCCTCGAAACTCGGGTACCGGCCGTAGGCGACCAGCACGTCGGCGAAGTTGAGGTTCGACGCGGCGACCGACACCTCGATCTGACCCGGTCCCGGAGCGACGCGCTCGTAGGCCGCCAGCTCCGCCGACGACAGGTCGCCGGGTGTCCTGATCTGAAGCTGCACGCCGTCGGTCTCGGGCCGCACGACGGTGGTGCGGCGTTCCTCGGGCTGCAACTGGCTCAGGTTCAGGCGCGCGGTGAACCACTCGCCCGACCGCCATGCGGTCTCGTCCTCTTCGGAACCGGACAGCAGTTCGGCGGCGACGTGCGCGACGTCGGCCTGCACGTCCAGGTCGATCTGCGTCGGCCGCATCGCCGGGTACTCCATGCCGATGGCGCGCATGAAGCCGCGGATGCCGCCCTGCTCCAGGTTGGCCACGTCGCCCGGCGCCACGGTGCGGGCGCCCCGAGTGAGTACGTACAGCCGAGCCGGCTGACCCGGCACGTCCGGCAGGCCCCGCACGATGTGTACGAGCTGCTCGACCTGCGCCACACCGCGCTGTGCGGTGGCAGCGGAAGCCGAAGCGGCCGAACCCTCGGGCGCACCCGTGACGATGACGACGCCCTTGAAGGGCTTGGCCGTCAGCGTGGCCTGCAGCGACTCGAGGTTCGACGCATGGTCGGCATCGGCCGGCCACGCCATGGTGGAGACGTCGGCCTCGTCGGACTGCAGCACCTCGGACAGCTTCTCGGTCAGGCTGTCCGCGTCGGCGGCCGCCGAGATCAACAGCCAGCGGCCCGGATCGACCACGTTGGCGACCGGGGCATCCTGGCTGCGCCACTCGATGTTCAGCAAGCGCTCATTGAGGAGCCGCTCGCGCTGGCCCTCCTCCGACACGCCGGTGCCGAGCCGCAGGCCGCTCACCGCGAGCAGCACCGCACCGTTCTCGTCGAGCACATCGATGTCGGCCTCGACAGCGGTCGGCGAGAGTCCGACGAGCTTGACGTAGCAGTAGTGCGCGTTGCGGGTCGACTCGTAGGCCCGCAACCTGCCGACGCCCAGCGGCAGCATCAGCGCGCCGGTGGTGTCGCCGTGCAGATCGGGATGCGCGGCAACCGCCTGGAAGCAGGCGTCGAGCAGCGCCGGGTGCACGGTGTAGGCGCTCTGCTGCGACCGGATGGCACCGGGCAGCGCGACCGCGGCGAGCACCGTGGTGCCCGCGGTGGTGTGGGCCGCCGTCAGGCCGGAGAACGCCGGGCCGTACTGGATGCCGCGATCGGCGAACCAGGCCCGCAGGTCGCCACCGTCGACGTCTTCGGTGTGGGCGGCGACCAGCTTGGCCAAGTTGTACGCCGGGCGGGCCGCGTCATCCTCGACAGCGTGCAGCGTCGCCGCGGCGCGGCGCACCTGCTCGCCGTCCTGGTAGGTCTCGACGAGGAAGTCGATATCGCCCGACGGAACCGCCGTGGCGACCGCCGACACTGCGGTCTCCTCCTCGAGCAGCAGCATCGCCTCGAAGGTCACGTTGCGCACCTCGGAGGCCTCGCCCAGCACCTCGCGGGCCGCGCCGAGTGCCATCTCGCAGTACGCCGCACCCGGCAGCGCCGCGACGTTGTGCACCTGGTGGTCACCCAGCCAGGGCTGCACGCCGGTGCCCACGTCGGACTGCCAGACGTGCCGCTCGGGCTCCTCCGGGAGCCGCACATGTGCGCCGAGCAGCGGGTGCACGGCCAGCGACGCCCCGCCGGGGGCCTGCTCGTGCGGATCCCGCGTCAGGATCAGGTGGTTGCGGGTCCAGGTCGGCAGCGGCACGTCGACCAGCACGCCGTCGGGGTAGATGGCCGAGAAGTCGATGGCGGCGCCGGCGGCGTGCAGATCGGCGACGACGTCGCGCAGACCGTTCGGCACGTCCTGTTCGCGGCGCATTGCGGCGAGGGCCGCGATGCCGATGTCCTGGTGCGTGGCGTTCTGGTTGACGGCGTGCACCAGCAGCGGGTGCGGGGCCAGCTCGATGAACACCCGGAAGCCGTCGTCGAGGGCGGCCTGCACGGCAGCACCGAAACGCACGGTGTGGCGCAGGTTGTCGACCCAGTAGTCCGCGTCGTAGTCCGCAGGGTCACGCGGGTCGTACTGCGTGGCCGAGTAGTACGGCACCGTCGGCTCGTCGGGCTCGAGGTCCTCGAGGGCGTCGGCGAGCTCGTCCAGGATCGGGTCGACCTGTGGGGTGTGCGACGCGACGTCGACAGCGACCTCGCGGGCCATGACGCCCCGCTCGTCCCAGTCCTTGACCAGTGCGCGGATGGCGTCCTTGTCACCACCGACGACGGTCGACTGCGGTGAGGCGACGACCGCCAGCACGACGTCGCTGACGCCGCGGGCGCCGAGCTCGGAGAGCACCTGCTGGGCGGGCAGCTCTACCGATGCCATGGCGCCCGAGCCGGACACCTTGAGCATCAGGTTCGACCGGCGGCAGATCACCTTCACGCCATCTTCCAGCGACAGTGCGCCGGAGACGACGGCCGCGGCCGACTCGCCCATCGAGTGGCCGATGACCGCGCCCGGCTGCACGCCGTAGGACCGCAGGGTGGCGGCCAGCGCCACCTGGATCGCGAACACGGCGGGCTGGATGCGGTCGATGCCGGTCACGGTCTCACCGGCGGTGATGGCCTCGGTGATCGAGAAGCCCGACTCCGCTTCGATGAGCGGTTCGATCTCGGCGATGGCGGCGGCGAAGGCGGGCTCGGCGGCCAGCAGGCCGGCACCCATGGCCGCCCATTGCGAACCCTGGCCCGAGAAAACCCACACCGGGCCGCGGTCGCCCTTGCCGGCGGCCGGCTGGTAGGGGGTCTCGCTGTCGGCGACGTCGCGGAGCGCCTGGATCAGGCCGGCGGCGTCCTCGGCGAGGACGGCGGCGCGTACCGGGCGGTGTGCGCGCCGACGCGACAGTGTGTAGGCGGTGTCGGCAAGGTCGAGGGCATCGCCCTGGGCCTCGGCCCAATCGGCCAGTTTGCCGGCGGTGCGGCGCAGTTGGTCGGCCGAGGTGGAGGACACCGGGAACAGGAGTTTGCCATCACCGGCCAAGCCCCCCTGGCCCTCGGACCCGACGACGCGCGGCGACGACTCCGCCGGCGCCTGCTCGACGACGGCATGCACGTTGGTGCCGGACAGGCCGTAGGCGGACACCGCGGCGCGGCGCGGGTGGTCGGCGGTCGCCGGCCACGGCACGAGGTCGGTCGGCACGAACAGCCCGGTGCTGATGGCCGCCATCTCGGCGGGCATCTCGTTGAAATAGAGGTTCTTCGGCACCACGCCGTGCTGCAGGGCCAGGACGGCCTTCATCAGGCCGACGGCACCCGATGCCGACTGCGCATGCCCGACATTGGTCTTGACCGAACCCAGCACGACCGGCCCTTGCTTGCCGTAAACCGTTGCCAGACTTGAGTATTCGATCGGATCACCAACCGGCGTTCCGGTGCCGTGCGCCTCGACGTAGCCGACGGTGGCGGGATCGATCGCGGCGAGGTCGAGCGCACGCTGGTAGACCGCGACCTGGGCGTCCGCGCCTGGGGTCGCGATGTTGACCGTGTGGCCGTCCTGGTTGCTCGCCGTGCCGCGGATGACCGCCAGAACGCGATCGCCGTCACGCTGCGCGTCGTCCAGGCGCTTCATCATGAACATGACCGACGCCTCGGCGGAGACGAAGCCGTCTGCGGCGACGTCGAAGGCGTGGCAGTGGCCGGTCGGCGACAGCATGCCCTGGGCAGAACCCGAGGACATCTTGCGCGGCTCCAGCATGATCGACACACCGCCGGCGAGGGCGGCGTCGCTCTCCCCGTCGTGCAGGCTGCGGCACGCGTTGTGGATGGCGAGCAGGCTCGACGAACAGGCCGAGTCGACGGTGTACGACGGGCCGTGCGCACCGAGGTGGTAGGAGACGCGACCCGAGGCGAGGCTGAAGTTGTTACCCGTGAAGCCGTACGGGCCCTCGATGGCGTGGGCGTCGGCGGCCAGCAGCTGGTAGTCGCCGTGGGTCATACCCACGAACACACCGGTGAGCGAGCCGGCCAGGGTGACGGGGTCGATGCCCGCGTGCTCCACGGCCTCCCAAGAGGTTTCGAGGATCAGGCGGTGCTGCGGGTCGATCGCGGTGGCTTCGCGCTCGCTGATGTTGAAGAAGTCGGCGTCGAAGCCGGCAACGTCATCGAGGAAACCGCCCCACTTGGAGACCGACCGGCCGGGCACGCCGGGCTCCGGGTCGTAGTACTCCTCTGCGTCCCACCGTTCCAGCGGAACTTTGGTAACCAGGTCGTCACCGCGCAGCAGGGCTTCCCACAGCTCGTCCGGCGAACTGATGCCGCCAGGAAGCCGGCATGCCATGCCGATGATCGCGACGGGTGTCGTCGGTGACCCACCCACTTAGCTACCGCCTCTCCGTGCAGTCCGGCCCTACTCCGACACACCGTGCCGGGTGGCTTTGCAGACCGCGCTCAAAATCTCTGCGAAATCGTCTTTGCCGCGTTAAACAAACTGGCTCGAAATCCTACCGGGTCAAATTAACTGATCCGACGATTCGGGGCTACCCGTTTCGGCCGAATCACTACTAGGCGACCGTCAGCAGCGGATATCCGCAGCACACTCGCCGCGGAAGGCCCAACCCGCCCGGCGCGCCGTTGCGCAGGGGTTTGGTTCGGAGCCATTTCGAACCAGCCACGGGGCGGAAGCATAGCGGTCCGTAGCGAACATCGTTCACCCCAGCACCGCGCCAACGCAGAGCCGGTGAGAGAGCAAATGTTTGCATGGATATGGTTATTGAAATTCGAGCAACGCAATGAAAATCGCAGAACTACAGGCTGCGGCCATAAAATCGTATTGTCGGCAATTGTAGATACGCATGGTACGAAATATCTGGTGTGACGAACTCCGCTCGATACGGGCAAAAAATCAACATGCCGGACATCTGCGTGTATTCGAAAGTCCCGTGCTGAGGGCGGTCCGCATCGCTTCCGAAGCGGACCCATATCTCGCACGCGCAAACTCCGTCAACCCGCAACCGGGGCCGGATCCGCGTATGGCGCACCGAACTCCATGACCCGACAGAAACCGTTGCTGCGTGCCTGTGCGGCGCCGCGTCGCACCATTGCCGCGAGCGCCACGAAACCGGCCTGATCGGCAAGCATCAGCGGCGTCAACAGGCGGTTGTGCACGAAACCGAAAGCCAGTCCCCGATCGGGATCCGCCCACCCCAGCGAGCCACCCAGGCCGACATGGCCGAACCCGGGCATGACTCCCGGGATCGGCGTGCCGTGGTACCCGAGGTTGAAGTCCATCGGCAGGCCGAGGCCCAGGTCCGGAAACAGGCTGCCCGGCCCCCGCAGCTGCGCCACGGTGCCCGCGGACAGGAAGCGCAGGCCGTCCATCTGGCCGCCGTTGGCCAACGCGCCGTAGAGGCGGCCCAGCGCTCGCGCCGTGGCCACGCCGTTGGCGCCCGGCATCTCGGAATCCAGCAGCGGTGTGTCGCCCTGTGCCATCGACCGCATGCCGGTGAAATACATCGACCCGAACCCGCCCGAGAAGGGCAACCTCGCCACGTGCGGCGCCACCGCGTCGAACAGCGGATTGCGGATGCGGAACTGCGGGCCGATGATCTGCGCGGGCCGCGTGGGCGCATCCGCGGCCGGCCGGCCGAGATGCAGACCGTCGGTGCCGAGCGGCTCCGCCAACTCGGTGCGGAACAGGTCCCGCATGCCCTGCCCGGTCACCGCGCGGGCCAGGCCGGACAACAGCCAGCCGTAGGTGATGGCGTGGTACGCCGGACGTCCCTTCATCCAGCTCATCGGAGCCGCCGCCAGCCGCTGTTCCATGAGGCGGTGGTCCATCAGCTCCTCGCGCGTGGCACCGTTCAGCTGCGAGAGCCCGGCGCGGTGCCGCATCAGCTCCCGCACCGTCACGCCGGCCTTGCCGTTGGCCGCGAAGGCCGGCCAGTAGTCGGCGACGGGCGCGTCGTACGCGATCAGGCCGCGATCCGCCAGGCGGTGGATGACGGTCGAGGCCAACCCCTTGGTCGCCGAGAAGACCATGGCGCCGGTGTCCGCGTCCCATGGCCGGGTGCCCCACCGATCGGCCCACCCCGTCCACACGTCGACGACGGGAACGCCGTCGAGATACACCGAGAGAGCACCACCGCCCAGAAAGCGGCTGGGGAACAGGGCCGAAAAGGCCCGCACCACAGTTGCGAAGTTCGGGTCAGCGGCACCGTGAACGCCCTGCGGAAGAGGCCCGCCGGCGGACCGGAGAGGCGCGACGTTGCGCTCCCGGCGAATTGCGTTGGTCATTACCAAATGATGACGTGCGCCTGCCGCAGATCATCTTCGACGTTATCAATCTGTTAGCTAAAAAGGCTGGATACACAGGTTCGGCATGTCCGGTATATGCGGTTCAAGATCGCACTTACGCCGGCGTAACCCGTTGCGAAAGTCATCGTCGCCTTCACGAACTGACAGTTCAGGCCGCCTGACCAGCGAAGTATTCCGGTAGCCACGCACGCGGTATCGCATTTTTGCCCGCATGTCCGGTCGACCGCGGGACCACCCCGAAAATGGTTTCGCCAGCGCCCCGCCCGAATACCCGCCCGGCCGGTTCCGGCATTGCGCCGGCAAACCCGCCGGCAATCTCGGACCCGACGGGGTCCGGTCAGTTCGCGAGTTCGATGATGCGCTGTGCCGCCAACGCCGGCGTCAGCTCGCCCGCACGCACCTGGCGTTCCACCTCGTCGCGGTTCGCCTTGACGGCCGGATTCGACAGCACCCGGTCCAGCACGGTGTCGCGCACCATCGTCCACGTCCAGTCGACCTGCTGGGCGCGCCGCCGGGCCTCGAATTCACCTGCCGCACTGAGGGTTTCCCGATGCTTGAGCACGGTGTCCCACATCGCGGCCAGGCCGTCACCGGTCAGTGCGCTCATGGTCAGCACCGGCGGCCGCCAGAGGGTGTCGCGCGGATAGATCAACCGGATCGCCCCGGACAGTTCCCGTGCTGCGGCCTTGGCTTCGATGGCGTGCTCACCGTCGGCCTTGTTGACGACGATGACGTCGGCGAGCTCCAGGACACCCTTCTTGATGCCCTGCAACTGGTCGCCCGTGCGAGCCAGGGTCAGGAACACGAAGGTGTCGACCATGTTGGCCACCGTCACCTCGGACTGGCCCACGCCGACGGTCTCGACCAGCACCACGTCGTAACCGGCCGCCTCGAGCAACACGATGGTCTCGCGGGTGGCCTTGGCCACGCCGCCGAGCGTGCCCGACGTCGGCGACGGCCGGATGTAGGCCTCCGGCTGCACGGCCAGCTGCGCCATCCGGGTCTTGTCGCCGAGGATCGAACCGCCGGTACGGGTCGACGACGGGTCGACGGCCAGCACCGCGACGCGGTGGCCCCGCTCGATCAGGTGCATGCCGAGCGCTTCGATCGTCGTCGACTTGCCGACACCGGGGACGCCCGTGATGCCGACGTGCAGGGCCCGCCCCGCTTCTGGGGTGAGCTCGAGCAGCAGCTGCTGCGCGGCGTCACGATGGTCGGCCCGGGTGGACTCGACCAGCGTGATGGCACGCGACAGCGCGGCCCGATCGCCGGCGCGGATCCTGGCCGCGAGTTCAGGCACCGGCGTCATCATGCCCACCTCAGAGCTTGTAGCCCAGCCGCTCGGCGAGCTTGCCCAACAGGCCGATCGCGGCATCGGCGATCACCGTGCCGGGCGGGAAGATCGCCGCGGCGCCCGCCTGGTACAGCTCGTCGAAGTCGCCCGGCGGGATCACGCCGCCGACCACGACCATGATGTCCGGACGCCCCACCTCGGCCAGTGCGTCGCGCAGCGCGGGCACCAGCGTGAGGTGACCGGCAGCCAGCGAGGACACCCCGACCACGTGCACGTCGTTGTCGGCCGCCTGCCGCGCCACCTCGTCGGGCGTGGAGAACAGCGAGCCGACGTCCACGTCGAAGCCGATGTCGGCGAACGCGGTGGCGATCACCTTCTGGCCGCGGTCGTGGCCGTCCTGACCCATCTTGGCCACCAGGATGCGCGGCCGGCGGCCATCGGCCTCGGCGAACTTCTCGACCAATTCGGTTGCGGTGCTCACGTTTCCGGTCTTCCCCACCTCGTCGCGGTAGACGCCGGCGATGGTGCGGATCTCGGCCTGGTGCCGGCCGTACACCTTCTCCAGCGCGTCGGAGATCTCGCCGACGGTGGCCTTGGCGCGGGCCGCGTTGATGGCCAGCGCCATCAGGTTGTTACCCAGGCCGTCTTCCCCGGCGTGTCCGGATTCGCCTGCGGCACGGGTCAATTCAGCCAGCGCCGCCTGCGTGGCGGCCTCGTCACGGTCGGCGCGCAGCTGCTCGAGCTTGGCGAGCTGCTCGGCCCGCACCCGGCTGTTCTCGACCTTGAGGACCTCGATCTCCTGGTCCTCGTCGACCTGGTACTTGTTGACGCCGATCACCGTCTGGGCGCCGGAGTCGATGCGGGCCTGGGTCCGGGCGGCGGCCTCTTCGATGCGCAGCTTCGGGATGCCCTCGCCGATGGCCTGCGCCATGCCGCCGTGCTCGGCGACCTCCTTGATGTGGGCGCGGGCCTTCTCGGCGAGCTGGTGGGTCAGCCACTCGACGTAGTACGAACCACCCCACGGGTCGATGGGCCGCGTGGTGCCCGACTCCTGCTGCAGCAGCAGCTGCGTGTTCCGCGCGATGCGGGCCGAGAAGTCGGTGGGCAGCGCCAGCGCCTCGTCGAGGGCGTTGGTGTGCAGCGACTGCGTGTGGCCCTGCGTGGCGGCCATGGCCTCGATACAGGTGCGCGCCACGTTGTTGAACGGGTCCTGCGCCGTGAGCGACCAGCCGGAGGTCTGCGAGTGGGTTCGCAGCGACAGCGACTTGTCACTCTTGGGGCTGAACTCGGCGACCAGCTCGCTCCACAGCAGACGGCCGGCGCGGAGCTTGGCCACCTCCATGAAGAAGTTCATGCCGATACCCCAGAAGAAGGACAGGCGCGGCGCGAACTTGTCGATGTCCAGGCCCGCGTCGAGCCCGGCCTTGATGTACTCGACACCGTCGGCCAGCGTGTAGGCCAGCTCCAAATCGGCTGTGGCACCGGCCTCTTGGATGTGGTAGCCCGAGATGGAGATCGAGTTGAACTTCGGCATCTTGGTGCTGGTGTAGCCGAAGATGTCCGAGATGATCCGCATCGACGACTTCGGCGGATAGATGTAGGTGTTACGGACCATGAACTCTTTGAGGATGTCGTTCTGGATGGTCCCGGCGAGCTTCTCCGGCGGCACGCCCTGCTCCTCGGCGGCCACGACGTAGAGCGCGAGGATCGGCAGCACCGCGCCGTTCATCGTCATCGAGACGCTGACGCTGCCCAGGTCGATGCCGTCGAACAGTTGGCGCATGTCGAGAATGGAATCGATTGCCACACCGGCCATTCCGACGTCACCCTGCACGCGCGGGTGATCCGAGTCGTAGCCGCGGTGGGTCGCCAGGTCGAACGCGACCGACAGGCCCTTCTGGCCGGCGGCCAGGTTGCGGCGGTAGAACGCGTTGGACTCGGCGGCGGTGGAGAACCCGGCGTACTGACGGATGGTCCACGGCTGGTTCACATACATGGTCGGGTACGGCCCGCGGATGAACGGCGGCGTACCGGGGAAGCTGTCCAGCGGGTACCCGGCGGCCGCGACGGCGTCCCGGTCCTCGGCGATGTACACCGGCTTGACGTCGATGCCCTCGGGCGTCGACCAGGTGAGCTGCTCGGCGGTGTAGCCATGCGCCTGCGCCGCATCGGCGACGTGCGTGCCGACGGCATCGGCGGAAGGCGCGGCGGGGGCCTCACCCTGCAGCGGGACGTCGGCGAAGCTGCCGATGGTGGTCACGTCGGAAGCGGTCATGGTCATGCCCCCAATCGGGTGAGCAGGGTCGAAAGCGCTTCGACGGCATCGATTTTCATGGTCAGGTACTCATCGGGAAGAGAGGTCTTGTCGTCGATGCCCGCCATCGCCTTCTCCGGCCCGGCGAGGTACACGTGCGCGACACCGGCCGCCCGGGCCGCCTTGATGACGTCGCTCGCCTCGTCGGCGTACCGGGCGTCGGTGCCGCAGACCACCGCGGCCACCTGGCCGGCGGCAGCGGCCGCGACTCCGGCAGCGTCGACGGTGCCGGGGTTGACGGCCTCGATGCCACCGGAAGCCAGCAGGTTGGAGGCGAACGTGGTGCGGATGTTGTGCTCGGCCAGCGGGCCGACCGGCAGCAGCACGGCCTGTGGACGCTTGCCGGTCTTGGCCAGGTACGCATCCGAGCGGTTGCGCAGCGCCTCGAAAGCCGCGGCGTAGCGCACCACGCCGGGGAACGAATCCGTCTGCGCGAGCGGGGTTTCCGCGAGGTTCGGGAACTCATTGACGCCGGTGAGCGCGGTACGGCGGTGCGCGATGTCGCCGGCGCGACGGGCCGCGACCTCGGCGATCTGGGTGCTCAGCTGATCGCGGGCCGCGACGAAGCCGCCCAGCGACTCCAGCTCCTGGAACTTCGCCCAGGCCTGCTGGGCCAGCTGATCGGTGAGGTCCTCGACGAACCACGAGCCACCCGACGGGTCGACGACGCGGCCCAGGTGCGACTCCTCGAGCAGCAGCAGCTGAGTGTTACGCGCCATGCGGCGGCTGAAAGTGACTGCGGTACCGGGCAATCCGCCGCCGATGGCGGCGTCGAACGTCTCGACCAACACGGTGTCGGCGCCACCGACGCCGGCGGCGAACGCGGCGAGGGTGGTGCGCAGCATGTTCACCCACGGGTCGCGCTGCGACATCATGGCCTTCGAGGTGACGGCGTGGATGGTCGCGGCGCCGGCGTCAGGAGCACCGACGACCTCGGCCACCCGGGCCCAAAGCCGGCGCGCCGCACGGAGTTTGGCGATGGTGGCGAACTGGTCGTCGTCTGCGGCGAAGCGGAAGCTGATCTGCCGCAGCGCGTCCGCGGCAGGCAGTCCGCTCTCGGTCAGCAGGCGCAGGTAGGCGACGCCGGCGGCGATGGCACCCGCCAGCTCCAGCGAGGCACTGGCGCCGAGGTTGTGCAGTGCGGCGGCGTCGACCGTGACGGCGCGGACTCCCCCGTCGTACCCGCTCAGCTTCGCGGCGGTTGCGACGACGTCGGCCTCGGTCGCGGCGGCGCGGCCCGACAGCGGCGCGGTCAGCGGGTCAGCGCCCAGGTCGATCGACAGCCGGGCACGTTGGTCGGCGTCGAACGGCTTGACCAGCGTCAGCAGCTGGTCGGCGGCGTCCGCCAGGTCGGCACCGGCATCCAGGATCACCGGAACCAGATCCAGGAAGACGCCTTCGAACACCCGGTCCAGCTGGTCGACGGGTACACCGCCGGCACCGGCGCGAACCTCGAGGGCGCTGGTGCCGTCGGTGAGGGCGAGCAGGATGGCACCGTTCACGGTCGCGACGTCGGCGTCGGCCGCGATCGGGAAGGACTCGGCCACCTTCCAGCCGGCGAGCACGTCGCGGTGGGCGTCACCGCCGCGGGTGAACGGCCAGTGTCCGGGCAGCGAAGGCTCGGCCAGGCCGTCCAGGCTGGTGTAGAGGGGACGGACCGCGAAGCCGTCGTACGTAGGCGAATCGAGCAGACGCTCGGGTTCGGCAGGGAGATCGTCGACAGCCTTGCGGGTGCTCTTGGCGAGCACGCCGGCGACGTTCTCTTGCCACCGCGCGTAGCGGTCCCGAACGGTGGACGCGTCGACAGTCACCGGCGACTCCCAATCTTTCGGCCATCAGACATATGGCACTGCATGCAGAAATGCCTATCACACTCGTTTTTCAGGCTAAATCACGCAGGTCGCTACTACCCAGTAGCTCCGCAACGCATCGGCTGTCCGTAGCTCTGACCGTGACAGGTCGCCGCGATCGACCGCCGCGTGGTACCCGCTCCTGACCGCGATGACCGGGCCGTCGCCCCGTACCCTTGGAAGGCGTGAACTCCGTTGTCAGCGCGCTGCGCACAGTCCTGTCTGCGGTGCAGGCGACTGCGGCGCAGATGCCGCTGCGACGGGCCGTGGGCATCGGAACAGCAATTGTGATTCTCGTCGCAATCGCGATCTGGGTGCCGTTGCCCAGCGCCGTGGAGATGCGCGACTGGGCTGCCGCGGCCGGCCCGTGGTTCCCGTTGGCGTTCCTGGTCGCGCACACCGTCGTCACGGTGCTGCCGTTCCCCCGCACGGCCTTCACCCTCGCCGCGGGGTTGCTGTTCGGTTCCGCGCTCGGCGTCACGCTGGCCGTCATCGCCAGCACGCTGAGTGCGCTCATCGCGCTCTGGCTGGTCCGGGTGCTGGGCTGGCAGTTGAGCAAGCTGTCGCACAGCCACATCGACAGTCTGGACGCCCGGCTCAAGGAACGCGGCTGGGCGGCGATCCTGTCGATGCGGATGATCCCGGCGGTGCCGTTCTCGGTACTCAACTACGCGGCCGGGGCCTCGTCGGTCCGGGTTCTGCCGTACGCGGTCGCGACGTTCTTCGGGCTGCTGCCCGGCACCGCGGCGGTCGTCATCCTCGGTGACGCCCTCACCGGGCAGATCCGCCCGTCGCTGCTGGTGGTGTCGGCGTGCACGGCGACCATCGGGATCTGCGGGCTGATCTACGAGATCCGGCTGCACCGCCGGGCCCACGCCGCTCAGCAGCCGGTGGAAGCCACGCCGTAAGCGCGTCACTCCCGCTCGGGCAGGCCCTTCGCCGTCATCGCGGTGAACAACGCCAGGAACAGCACGGCCGGTGCGGCATTCGCGGGCTTGTCGTGGGCCCGCACGTGCGCGCCGACGGCCAGCGTGAAGTACAGCGCCAGCATCGCGGTGGTCAGCCGGGCCAGGGCCGAATTGCGTTGTCCGACAAGCAGACCCACGGCGGCCGCCGCCTTGGAACCGACGAGAATCCACCGGTACTCAAGCGGGAAGTTCACCCCGCGCAGCGCCTTCTCGATGGGTGCGACGGGAACGGCGCACGCCGCCGCGTCGCCGGCCATGAGCAGCGCCAGTGCCGTGTAGGTCTTCGGGGAGGTCAGCACGCTCATGGTCACCTCGAGTGTTGGCCGGCGGGCGGGTCGATTTCCGGGGTCTGCCAGGATTCGATCGGTTGCGTCGGCGGAGCCGGCGGCACCGGCAACCGCGGGGCGCCGTATCCCGGTTGCTGCACCGGGATGCGGGCCTCGGCCTCGGCCTTCGCCACCGCCTGGGCGATCGCCGGATCGGTCTGGGTGGAGAACCAGTCGGCGACCTCGTCGTCGTCGTCCTTCACGGGAGTCTCGTCGACCGGCGACGGGGTGTAGCGGAACACCCCGTCCTCGCCCGGCGCCCCGAGCAGTTTGGTGAAACCCTGTAGCGCTGAACCGAAGTCGCTGGGCACGACCCACACCTTGTTGGCCTCGCCCTTGGCCATCTGCGGCAGGGTCTGCAGGTACTGGTAGGCCAGCAACTCCGGCGTGGGGCGGCCGGCCTTGATGGCCGCGAACGTCTTCTCGATGGCCTTCGCCTGGCCCTGCGCGTTGAGGTACTGAGCAGCGCGTTCACCCTGGGCCCGCAGGATGCGCGACTGCCGGTCCGCCTCGGCGGCCAGAATCGCTGCCTGCTTGGCACCCTCGGCCGCGAGAATCTGCGACTGCTTCTGCCCCTCGGCCTGCTTGATGGATGCTTCCCGGGCGCCTTCGGCGGTCAGGATCATGGCGCGCTTCTCTCGATCGGCGCGCATCTGCTTCTCCATCGAGTCCTGGATCGACGGCGGCGGGTCGATGCTGCGCAGCTCGACGCGCGCGACGCGCAGGCCCCACCGGCCGGTGGCCTCGTCGAGAACCCCGCGCAGCTGGGCGTTGATCTGGTCGCGCGAAGTCAGCGTCTGTTCCAGCGTCATGCCGCCGACGACGTTGCGCAGCGTCGTGGTGGTCAGCTGTTCGACGCCGACGATGTAGTTGCTGATCTGGTACACCGCGGCCTGCGGGCTGGTCACCTGGAAGTAGACGACGGTGTCGATGTTGACCGTCAGGTTGTCCTCGGTGATCACCGGCTGCGGCGGGAACGACACCACCCGCTCACGTAGATCCACGCGGGCCCGGATCTTGTCGACGAACGGCAGCAGCAGCGTCAACTGCCCCGAGACCGTCTTGCTGTAGCGGCCCAGCCGCTCGATGACCGCGGCCTCCGCCTGTGGGATCAGCGCCACCGACTTGACCACCACCACGATGGCCAGCGCCACCAGCATCAGCAGAAGAACAAGTGCACCAGTCAATTTCAGCTCCCCTTGCGTTCAGATGGTCCGGAAGACCACCGCGGTCGCGCCGTCGATCCGTACCACCGTGACGTGATCGCCGGGCTCGAAGACATCGTCGTCGTCCAGCGGACGCGCCGTCCAGATTTCGCCCTCGAGTTTTACCTGGCCTTCATGGCGGGCCACCCGGTCGAGCACCAGCGCGGTCTTGCCCTCCAGTGCCTTCACCGGCTCGGGCAGGCCCGCGGCACCCAACCGCCTCCGCAACGTCGGCCGGACCAGGACCAGCAGCAGCACCGACACGATGAGGAAAGAGGCGCCGTCGGCCCAGATCGGCCAGTCCGTGGCCCAGCTGAGGCCGGCCGTCACGAGGGCACCGCCGGACAGCATGAGCAGGAACATGTCGCCGGTCAGCGCTTCTGCGCCGGCGAGCCCGATCGCCACGATGAGCCACAGCAACGGCACCGGCATGCGACCAGAGTAGCGCCTTGCAGGCTTTATGGGCCGGAGCGTTTTACACTGCGTGCATCATGTGGTGTCCAAGTGTTTCGCTGACGGTGTGGGCCAATGCCTGGCATGCCGGCCTGGCCGCACCCGACGATGTCCTGGATGCGCTATCGCCGTGGGCGCCAAGGCATTCCATTGCCGCTTACGATGCCGTGGCGGCCAGCCGGACGGGCCTGCCCTGGCCCGACCTGACCAACTACGGTGGGGTCACGTTGCTGCAGACGTTGCGGCACGCCGCCGGCGCCGCGCGTTCGGAGCCGGCCCTGAACCTGGTACTGCCCGTACCCGGGGATGTTCGCGGCCTGACCCCCGGCACGCAGTTCCAGCAGGACGCCGTCGACATGGGCGAAGCCATCGTCGTCACGTCCAACTACGGCGAGGCCGTGGGGCTGGTGCCCGATTTCGAGTACGAGGACGACACCGACGACGCCGAGGTCAAGGCCCTGTCCTGGACGGTGTACTCGCTGCCCGGCGCACCCGTGGCCGGCCACTTCGACCTCGGCGAAGAGGAGTACCGACTGCGCGACGCGGTTCGGTCCGCTGCCGACGCTCTCGGCCGCCTGCGCGCCGAACCCGGTTCGGACATCGAGGATCCGCGCGAGATGGTCGAGCAGCTGCTCGAGGCCGGGCATCTGCACAAGCTGCCGGACCACGCCCCCACCCGCGCGGTGCGGGTGCTGGAGACCGCGGCCCACATCGACGCGATCGTCACGGTCAGCGCCGGGCTGGCGCCCATCGGCCTGCAGAGCGCATCGGAGATGCAGATCGCCACCGAGGCCATGCGGCCCCTGACCGACATCGTGCGCTCCGCCCGGCTGGCCGCCGTGACGGCGATCCTGCATTCGGCCTGGGAGCGCTAGGACCGGTCAGTCGCCGCAGCAGCCAGGCAGACAGGACACCCCGTTGATGCTGCAGCCGTGCCCGGGCACCGGGCCCGGGCCTTCGACCCGCGCCGGCGCCGCACCCGTGCGCAACTCGTCGACCAACGACGCCGCCAGCCGCGCGAACCGCGGGTCGGCATTGGGAGTCGTGGTGCGCACCAACGTGATTCCGGCCTCAGCCGCCTGCTCGGCGAGCTCGTTGTCGAGGTCCCACACCACCTCGATGTGATCGGCGACGAACCCGATGGGGCAGACGATGACGGCCTTCGTGCCGGCGGCCGCGAGCGCCGCCAGGTGGTCACCGATATCCGGCTCCAGCCAAGGAATGTGGGGCGGCCCGGACCGCGACTGCCAGACCTGGTCGTACTCGTCGAATCCGGCCGCGGCGGCGACCAGCCGGGTGGCGTAGCCGACCTGACGGCTGTAGAGCCGGGGCCCGTCCCGTTCATCGACCCGCACGGGAATGGAGTGGGCGGTGAACACCAGGCGGGCATCGTCACGCAGGTCGGCGGGCAGCTGCGCGGCTGCCTCCCCGACCGCTTCGGCGAACATCTCGACGAACAGCGGATGGTCGAAGTACTGACGCAGCTTGACCAGTTCGGGTGCCTGCGGCCCCGCCGCGGCCCGGCCCCGCGCGATGTCCTCGACGTATTGCCGGCAGCTGGAGTAACCACCCCAGGCCGACGTCGTGAACACCGCCGCACGACGAACCCCGTTGTCCCGCATGGCGGCAACCGTGTCTTCGATGTACGGGTCCCAGTTGCGGTTACCGAAGTACACCGGCAGATCGGGCATCGCCGCCTCGAGCTCCGACATCAACGCCCGGTTGATGGCGTTGATCGGCGACGCTCCCCCGAAATGCATGTAGTGCTCGGCAACGGCGTCCAGGCGCTCCGGCGGCACGCCGCGACCGCGCGTCACGTTCTCCAGGAACGGACGGACGTCGGCGGGCCCGTCGGGCCCGCCGAACGACAACAGCAGCAGTGCGTCGAGGTCCATCAGCGCTGTTGGTTCTTCGCGCAAGCGCTCATCACAGCAGCTGGGTGCTGGCGCCACCGTCGGCGTAGATGATCGAGCCGGTGGTCGCGGGCAGCCATTCGGACAGCAGCGCGCAGACGGTCTTGGCGACCGGCGTCGGGTCCTTCATGTTCCAGCCGATCGGCGCGCGCTGGTCCCAGCCCTCTTCGAGCAGCTGCATCTGCTGACCGGCCTCGTCACCCAGCGCACCGCCGACGATGGCGCTCATGGCCAGGGTCCGGATGGGGCCTGCCGCAACGAGATTGGAGCGCACGCCGTACTTGCCGGCCTCGCGCGCGACGAACCGGTTGACCGACTCGAGGGCGCTCTTGGCGACCGTCATCCAGTTGTAGGCGGGCATGGCGCGGGTCGGGTCGAAGTCCATGCCGACGATGCCGCCGCCGGCATTCATGATCGGCAGCAGTGCCTTGGCCAGCGAGGCGTACGAGTACGCCGAGATGTGGATGCCCTTGGCGACGTCCTCGTACGGGGCGTCGAAGAACGGGTTGATGCCCATGCCGCTCTGCGGCATGAAGCCGATGGAGTGCACGACGCCGTCGAGCTTGTTGCCCTCGCCGATCACCTCGGTGACGCGCTCACCGAGCGAAGCCAGGTGCTCCTCGTTCTGCACGTCGAGCTCGAGCAGCGGCGCCGGGTTGGGCAGCCGGTCGGCGATGCGCTGGATGAGCTTCATCCGGTCGAAGCCGGTGAGCACCAGCTCGGCGCCCTGCTCCTGGGCGACCTTCGCGATGTGGAACGCGATGGACGAGTCGGTGATGATCCCGGTGACCAGGATCCGCTTGCCTTCGAGCAAACCTGTCATTGTGCTGACTCCTTCTAAGTTTCAGTAAGCCAAAGAAATTGGGGTCAGTGACCCATGCCCATGCCACCGTCGACCGGGATGACCGCACCGGCGATGTAGGCGGCGTCCTCGGACGCCAGGAAGCTCACCGCACCGGCGACCTCTTCGGCGGTGCCGACGCGCTTGGCCGGGATGAACTCCAAGGCGCCTTCCTGGATGCGCTCGTCGAGGGCACGCGTCATCTCGGTGTCGATGTAGCCGGGGGCGACGACGTTGGCGGTGACGCCGGCCTTGGAGAGCTCACGCGAGATGGAGCGCGCCATGCCGATCAGGCCGGCCTTGGCGGCCGCGTAGTTGGCCTGGTTGCCGATGCCCCACATGCCCGAGACCGAGCCGATGTAGATGATGCGGCCGAAGCGCTTGCGCTGCATGCTGCGCGACGCCCGCTGGGTCACGCGGAACGCACCGGTGAGGTTGGCGTTGATGACCTCGGTGAACCGCTCCTCGGTCATGCGCATGAGGAACGCGTCCTTGGAGATGCCGGCGTTGGACACCAGCACCTCGACCGGGCCCTGGTGCTCCTCGACCTCTTTGAACGCACGGTCGACGGCCTCGGTGTCGGTGACGTCACACTCGACGCCGAACAGGCCCTCGGGGGCACCCGAACCGCGGTGCGTCACCGCGACCTTGTGGCCGTCCGCGGCCAGGCGCTGCGCGATGGCCAGGCCGATACCCCGGTTACCACCGGTGACCAGCACGGAACGGGAAACGAAGGCCGGGCGGCCGGGAGCAGCCTCAGTGGCAGCACTGTCACTCATGCTGGTCAACTTATCGTCTTTGCCGGTGCAGGCCGAAATCGGCGCGCCCGGAACGGTTGACAGCTACCGTGCCGCCGCCATGGCGCCGCGGCGACGGTTCGCCACGAAGCGGACGACGTCGGCGATCCAGTCCCGGTCGGTACGCAGCGTCAGCAGCGGGGCGTCGCATCGGCGCAGCGTGCGGGCCACTTCGTCGCGGTGCGCCTGGGCGGCGCGGGCGAAGTCGTCCCGGAGTTGCTCGTCGATGGTGAATTCCTTGGTGATGCCGGACTCGGCGTCCTGCAACACCACGTCCCCCACGGCCGGCAGCTCCACGTCACGCGGGTCGATGATCTCGATGCCCAGCACCTCGTGCCGCCCGGAGATGGCCCGCAGCTGGCGCATCCAGTTGATCGGGCCGAGGAAGTCGCTGATGATCACCGCCATGCCGCGGCGGCGCTCGGGCCGGCGCAGCGCGTCGATGGCCGCGGCCAGGTCACCGCGGACCCCGGCCGGGGCCTTGGGTGTCGTGGCGATGGCGCGCAGCAGCTCCTGCTCGTGCAACCGGCCGGACAGTGCCGGTACCCGGCGGACGGTGTCGCCGTTCGAGATGACCGCGCCGAGGCGGTTGCCGCCGCCGCTGTTGAGGAACGCGATGGAGGCCGCCGCGGCGACCGCCAGATCACGCTTCTCGCAGCCCGCGGTGCCGAAGTCCAGGCTCGCCGACATGTCGACGACGAGCCAGGTCTCCAGCTCCCGGTCCGCGATCATCTGCCGCACGTGCGGATGCGTCGTCCGGGCCGTGACGGACCAGTCCATCCGGCGGACGTCGTCGCCGGGCTGGTAGAGCCGGGACTCCCCCGGCTCCGAGCCGGGACCGGGGATCAGTCCCTGGTGGTCGCCGTGGAGGACACCGTCCAGCTTGCGCCGGACGGTGAGCTCCAGCTTGCGCAGAGCGGCCGACAGTTCGGGATCCCGAATCTGGCCGCGCTGTAGTGACGGCAGATCGACGGACCGTCCGGTCTGCGGCGAGGCCGGACGATCAGACCCGGAGGCGGTCACCGACCAGTGGCCCCAGCTGCGCCGGCCATCACAGGCGGAACCGAATGTCCTTGCTGCGGAATGGCATTCACCTGCGGCAGCGCGACGGTCTGCAGGATCCGGTTGACGACGGTCTCGGCCGAGATCTCGTCGGCGAGGGCGTCGTAGGTCAGCACGAGGCGGTGCCGCAGCACATCCGGGATGACCTCGACGACGTCCTGCGGGATGACGTAGTCGCGGCCGCGCACCAGCGCCAGCGCACGGGAAGCGCTGATGATGCCCAGCGACGCACGCGGCGAGGCGCCGTAGGCGATCCACGCCTTGGCGTCGGGCATGCCGAACTTCTCCGGCTCACGCGTGGCCGTCACGATGCGGACCACGTAGTCGACGAGGGCGTGGTGCACGAAGGTGTTGGCGGCCACGTCCTGCAGACGCAGCAGGTCCTCGGTGGTGAGGATCTGCTTGGGCTCCGGCGGCTTGACGCCCATCCGGTAGATGATCTCGCGCTCTTCCTCGGGCGACGGGTAGCCGACGTTGAGCTTGAACAGGAAGCGGTCGCGCTGCGCCTCGGGCAGCTGGTAGACGCCCTCCTGCTCGATGGGGTTCTGGGTCGCCATGACCAGGAACGGGCTCGGCAGCGGGAAGGTCTTGCCGCCGATGGAGATCTTGCGCTCGGCCATGACCTCCAGCAGCGCCGACTGCACCTTGGCGGGCGCGCGGTTGATCTCGTCGGCGAGCAGGAAGTTGACCATCACCGGGCCGAGCTCGATGTCGAACTCTTCCTTGCCGACGCGGTAGATGCGGGTACCGACGATGTCGGTGGGCACCAGGTCGGGGGTGAACTGGATGCGGGCGAACGAGCCGCCGACCACCTTGGCGAACGTCTCCACGGCGAGGGTCTTGGCGACACCCGGCACACCTTCGAGCAGCACGTGGCCCTTGGCCAGGAGGCCGACCAGCATGCGCTCGACCAGCTGGTCCTGGCCGACGATGATCCGCTTGACCTCGAAGATGGCGCGCTCGAGGGTGTGCACCTCGGACTGCAACGAGCCGCTGACGGGCTGCTGCGCGGTGGGGGCGGCGTGCGCCCCGGGCGGGTAACCCTGCGTGGGTGCCGGGCCTGGGTAGCCTCCGGCGCCGTCGGGCGGCCCACTCGGTGACGTCATCTAGCTTCCTCCCACAATTGTTTCGGCCGGGTGTCCGGCGCAAAATCGCTGGTCTGGCGGGTAGCCGCCAATATAGCGGCGCGCCCGGACTCAACTATTCCAGGCGGCCCGGGATCCGTCGACGTTGCCACGACGGACTTAGGCGATTATCAGGTCTCGATGATGCGGGACAGGTGCGGCGACATGCCGGCCGTCCGGACCGGACTGACCGTCACCTTGCCGGCGCTGCCGGAGGCCTCCAGCATCTTTCCGTTGCCCAGGTAGATCGTGACGTGCTGGCTGCCACCGGGTCCGTAGAAGATCAGGTCGCCGCGCTTGGCCTGCGACGGCGGGATCGCACGTCCGGTGTTGTACTGGTCGCCCGAGTACTTGGGAATCTGGACGCCCACGCCCGCATAGGCGTAGCGCGTGAAACCCGAACAGTCGTAGCCGATCTTGCCGGCGTCGTAGTCCACGCCGGGCCCGGGACCGGTCAGGGTGCCACCGCCCCACGAGTACGGGACGCCCATCTGCGAACCGCCGCGCCGGATGACGTACTCGATGGCCTGTTTCCCGCCGACCCGGCCGCCGGGCATCATCGTGGCGCTGCCGCCGCCACCGCCGCTGGGCTTGCCGCCCAGGCCGAGGCTGGACAGGAAGCTCTGGCCGAGGTTCTGGGTGGTCTGCAGGGCGAGCTGGCTGGCCTGGAAGGTCGCGTTGGCGATGGCCACCGGGTCACCGGGGGCGCCGGAGCTGGGTTTCGCGGGCAAGGTCGGATCCCAGCCGCCATCGGGGTCGGCAGCGGCGCGCGGCGCAGACCCGAACGCCAGCGCGAGCGCCAGCGCGCCGACGCCCGCGAGGAGGTCTCTCCGGTGAAATTCCTTGCCCTGCAATGCAATAACCCCTGTTTCTTCCCGTCGCTCAGCTCGCCTGAATCAGTATTCGATGTAACGGATCACGTACGGCGTCATGCCGCTGGTTCGCACCGGCGAGACCTTGACGTTGGAACCGGTGTAGGGCGCTTCGAGCATCTGCCCGTTGCCGAGGTACAGCGTCACGTGCTGGCTGCCACCGGGGCCATAGAAGATGACGTCACCGCGGCGGGCCTGGGAGGTCGGGATCTTGCGGCCGGCCTCGTATTGGTTACCGGAGTAGTGCGGCAGTTTGATGCCCACGCCGGCGAAGGCGTAGAGGATCAGACCCGAGCAGTCGAAGCCGACGGTGCCGGCACCCGAGTCGATACCCGTGCTGGGACCGGCGGCGGTGCCGCCGCCCCAGGAGTACGGCACGCCGATCTGCGACATGGCGCGCTTGATGACGTATTCCGAGGCCTGTTTGCCGTAGACGCGCGGGATGGCGCCGTTGGTGTAGCCCGACTTGGTGACGTTGGCGGGCACGAGACCGAGTTTCTGCAGGAAGCTGTGGCCCATCTGCTGGGTGACCTGAGCCGACGTGGCGGTCATGCCCAGCACGTTGTTGATGACGGCGATCGGGTCACCGGGGATGTTGGCGCTGGGAATCTTGGGCAGGGTCGGGTCCCAGCCGCCGTCGTCCCACTTGCGGGGACCCTCAGCGGCGGGGGCGCCATCCCAGTTGGCGGCATACCGGCCGGGATCGGCCGCGGGAGTTCCGGACGCGGGGGCCGACCCGGGGCTCGTCGCCGCCCACTGCGTGCGCGCCACGTTGAGCTTGGCCTGAGCCGCGTCGCGCTGGCGGACCAATTGGTCGAGCTGCGCCTGCTGATCGGCGAACGTCGTGCGGGCGTCGGTCAGGGCCTTGACCGCGTCATCCTGGCTGGTCTGGGCGTCTTTGACGGCCTGGTCGGCCTTCTGCTTGGCCAGGCGGGCGGCGGATTCGCGGTTGGCCAGTTCGGTCCGGGTGCGCTGCAGATCGGCGATGGCCTCCTGCGAGCTGATCGTCATCGCCTGGCCGGTGGCGGCGGTGTTGATCATCTCGCCGGGGTCGCTCGCGGTCAGGTAGTTGGCGGACGGCCCGTTGATGTATGCCGCCTCGGCGTACTTGTCGAAGTGCGCCTGCGCGGCCGCGATGGCCGCATTGGCGTCCTTCAGACCGCTCTGGCTGGTGTCGATCTCCTGCTGGGCCGTCGCGGCGTTGTCCCGAGCGGTCTGTACGTCGGCGATGGCCTTGTTGACCGATTCCTGCCGGGTCTGGATGGCGGCGCCGAGGTCCTGCAGCTTCTGGTTGGCGTTGGCGAGATCCGTTACCAGCGATGCGATCTCGCTGCCGCCGGGTTGAGCCGACGCGATACCGGAGGCGAAGACCGACGCGGTCATGACACCGAACACCACCGACCCGGTGCCGACGCGACTGCCCAGCCGGGTGGCCAGCCCACCGGTGAAGGGGCGAATGCTGCGTCCCATTGACTCAGGTCTCCTAAGGCTCCAGCGCGCTGGTGCCCGCCTAAGGCAAAAGCGGGCTCGATCCGTTGGTCCCGTAGGTCGCAGAAATCACAATTAGTCACAACTGCAACATGCGGTACCAACTGCACCGTACGTCACAGGTTGCACAAATGAAACGTTAATAACAAACCACACCGTTGTAATTGAAAAAGGTGTGACCGAATAGTGATATTCGAATTCGCGGTGCGCCGCGGCCAGCTACTGAGACGCGGACACGGTGACGTCCGGCGGCGCGGCTGCGGCGGCGGCTTTTCGGGCCCGGACCTGCAGAAGTCGGGTGCCGACGGCAGCCGCTACCACACCGAGGATGACGACGAGAGTGAACGACGTCCACGGAAATATGGGCGTCTCCAGCTGGCTCACAAAGTTCTTGGCGGATTGCACGACACTCGGCGACTTCGCGAGGTCCTGACCCGCCTCCAAATGCGCCCGGTCATAAGTCGGACTGACCGAGCCGGCGAAGCCGGGACTGAGGGTCAAGACCGTCGACTCCGGGTAGTGGTGGCCGACGTCCGCGGCGATGTCACGCAGCGGGGTGTCGATGCCCGGACTCGTCGGCAGCACCACGATCTTGAGGTCGATGCCCTTGGCATGGGCGTCGGCGACGACCTGACGCAGGGCAGCGGCCTCCTGCGCGGTCTCGGCGGCCTGCTTCGCCTCCTGCGGCGTGGCCGGCGCCTTGGCCGGCGGCGCGATGCCCGGCGCACTGACCCCGCCGTCACGCACCTGCGTGATCACCGTAGCCATGCAGACGTCGACGGGCGTCTTGGCCGGATCCTGACCGACCGTCGCGCACACGTCCGGCGGAATGAACGCCGGCAGGAACGGCATCGCGGCAAAAGTTGTCACGCGGCAAACGGTACTGGAATTTCGTCGAACTCCCTGACGGCACACCCAGAACCCGACAAGACTGTAGCCACCCCCTGGGCGCTCATAGGACAAGCGTACTGTTAGGGTAGCAACGCGCCGCTGACACAGCCCGTCGCGGCGAGATCTAGCCGGGAGTTGATGTGAGCAGCAATTCATTTGGAGCCCGTGACACGCTCGTTGTCGGGGAAAACAGCTACGAAATTTTCCGCCTCGACGCGGTTCCGGGTACCGAGAAGCTTCCCTACAGCCTCAAGGTGCTTGCGGAGAACCTGCTGCGCACCGAAGACGGCGCCAACATCACCAAGGATCACATCCTGGCCCTGGCCAACTGGGATCCGTCGGCCGAGCCGAGCATCGAAATCCAGTTCACCCCCGCCCGCGTGATCATGCAGGACTTCACCGGCGTGCCCTGCGTCGTCGACCTGGCCACCATGCGTGAGGCCGTCACCGCCCTCGGCGGCGACCCGAACAAGGTCAACCCGCTCTCTCCCGCCGAGATGGTCATCGACCACTCCGTCATCCTCGACGTGTTCGGCACCGCCGACGCCTACGAGAAGAATGTCGCCCTCGAATACGAGCGCAACTCCGAGCGCTACCAGTTCCTGCGTTGGGGCCAGGGCGCCTTCGACGACTTCAAGGTCGTCCCGCCGGGCACCGGCATCGTCCACCAGGTCAACATCGAGTACCTGGCCCGCACCGTCATGGTCCGTAACGGCCAGGCCTACCCCGACACCTGTGTGGGTACCGACAGCCACACCACCATGGAGAACGGCCTGGGCGTGCTGGGCTGGGGCGTCGGCGGTATCGAGGCCGAGGCCGCCATGCTGGGCCAGCCCGTCTCGATGCTGATCCCCCGCGTCGTCGGCTTCAAGCTGACCGGCGAAATCCAGCCGGGCGTCACCGCCACCGACGTGGTGCTGACCGTCACCGACATGCTGCGCAAGCACGGCGTCGTCGGCAAGTTCGTCGAGTTCTACGGCAAGGGCGTCGCCGAGGTGCCGCTGGCCAACCGCGCCACCCTGGGCAACATGAGCCCCGAGTTCGGTTCCACCTGCGCGATCTTCCCGATCGACGAAGAGACCATCAACTACCTGCGCCTGACCGGCCGCACCGACGAGCAGCTGGCGCTGGTCGAGGCCTACGCCAAGGCCCAGGGCATGTGGCACGACGCCGACCGCGAGCCGGCCTTCTCCGAGTACCTCGAGCTGGATCTGTCGACGGTGGTGCCGTCGATCGCCGGCCCGAAGCGCCCGCAGGACCGAATCCTGTTGTCGGAGAGCAAGATCGCGTTCCGCAAGGACATCCACAACTACGTGGAGGAGCAGCACCCCGCGGACCACACCAAGCTCGACGAGGCCGTCGAGGAGTCGTTCCCGGCATCCGACCCGGCCGCCCTGTCGTTCGCCGACGACGGCGCCGTCAACGTCCAGTCCGCCGCCAACGGCGCCGAGGGCCGCCCGAGCAAGCCGGTGCGCGTCAAGGGCGAGCGCGGCGAGTTCATCCTCGACCACGGCGCCGTCGCGGTCGCGGGTATCACCTCGTGCACCAACACCTCCAACCCGTCGGTCATGATCGGTGCCGCACTGCTGGCCCGCAACGCCGTCGAGAAGGGCCTGACCACCAAGCCCTGGGTCAAGACCAACATGGCACCGGGCTCGCAGGTCGTCACCGACTACTACGAGAAGGCCGGCCTGTGGCCGTACCTGGAGAAGCTCGGTTACTACCTGGGCGGCTACGGCTGCACCACGTGCATCGGTAACACCGGCCCGCTGCCGGAGGAGATCTCCAAGGCCATCAACGAAGAGGACCTCACCGTCACCGCGGTGCTGTCCGGTAACCGCAACTTCGAGGGCCGCATCTCCCCCGACGTCAAGATGAACTACCTGGCCTCGCCGCCGCTGGTCATCGCGTACGGGCTCGCGGGCACCATGGACTTCGATTTCGAGACCGACTCGCTCGGCAAGGACACCGACGGCAACGACGTCTACCTGCGCGACATCTGGCCGTCGGCCCAGGAGATCGACGACACCATCAAGAGCGCCATCAGCCAGGACATGTTCCGCAAGTCCTACGCCGACGTGTTCAAGGGCGACGACAACTGGCGGAACCTGTCGACGCCGGACGGCGACACCTTCGCCTGGGACGACGCCTCGACCTACGTGCGCAAGGCGCCGTACTTCGACGGCATGGAGATGGAGCCGGCGCCCGTCACGGACATCAAGGGCGCGCGCGTCATGGCCCTGCTGGGTGACTCGGTGACCACCGACCACATCAGCCCGGCCGGCCCGATCAAGCCGGGTACCCCGGCCGCCGACTACCTGGACGCGCACGGCGTGGCCCGCAAGGACTACAACTCCCTCGGCAGCCGTCGTGGCAACCACGAGGTCATGGTCCGCGGCACCTTCGCCAACATCCGCCTGCAGAACCGGATCCTGGACACCATCGGCCTCGAGGGCACGCAGGGTGGTTACACCCGCGACTTCACCCAGGAGGGTGGCCCGAAGGAGTTCATCTACAACGCGTGCATGAACTACCAGAAGGCCGGCATCCCGCTGGTCGTGCTGGGCGGCAAGGAATACGGTTCGGGCTCCTCGCGCGACTGGGCGGCCAAGGGCACCACGCTGCTGGGCGTCAAGGCCGTCATCACCGAGTCGTTCGAGCGCATCCACCGGTCGAACCTGATCGGCATGGGCGTCATCCCGCTGCAGTTCCCGGCCGGCGAGAGCGCCAAGTCGCTGGGCCTGGACGGCACCGAGACCTTCGACATCACCGGCATCGAGGAGCTCAACGCCGGTAAGACGCCGAAGACCGTGCACGTCACCGCCACCAAGGAAGACGGCACCAAGGTCGAGTTCGACGCCGTGGTCCGCATCGACACCCCCGGTGAGGCCGACTACTACCGCAACGGCGGCATCCTGCAGTACGTGCTGCGCAACATGCTGCGGTCGGGTAGCGAGGCCTGATAGCTGGCTGATTCGGTGGGGGCAGGCTCAGGCTCTGGGTCTGCCCCCACCGGACGCCAGTAGGAGTCCTGGTGCCCAAAGTTAGCGACGATCATCTCGCCGCCCGTCGAGCGCAGATCCTCGACGGCGCCCGACGCTGTTTTTCCGAGTTCGGGTACGAAGGTGCGACCGTGCGGCTTCTCGAAGAAGCCACCGCGATGTCGCGCGGCGCGATCTTCCACCATTTCCGCGACAAGGACGCGCTGTTCTTCGCGCTCGCCGAGGAAGACGGCGAGCGGATGGCCGAGACCGTCGAGAAGGACGGCCTCGTGCAGGTCATGCGGAACATGCTGGCCAAGCCGGAGAACTACCAGTGGCTGGGCACCCGGCTGGAGATCGCCCGCCGGCTGCGCACCGACGCCGAGTTCCGCGCCGAGTGGCAGCAGCGCTACGAGGAACTCAACCAGGCCACCATCGCGCGCCTGGAGCGCAAAAAGGCCGCCGGCACGTTGCGGGACGACGTGCCCACCGAAGTGCTGCACATCTATCTCGACCTGGTGCTCGACGGCCTCATCGCGCGGCTCGCCTCGGGGCAGACCGGCGAGGACCTGGCGGCCGTCCTCGACATCGTCGAGGCGTCGGTGCGCCGAAAGCCCTAGCGGCTCAACCCTTTAACGGTTCGCGCTCATCACCGACAGCAGCTCGTAGCCGACGTGCGCGGCGGCGATTCCGGTCAGCTCGGCGTGGTCGTACGCCGGCGACACCTCGACGATGTCGGCGCCCACGACGTTGAGTCCCGTCAGCGACCGCAGTGAATGCAGCAGCTCGCGCGACGTCAATCCCCCGGCTTCCGGCGTGCCGGTCCCCGGCGCGTGTGCCGGGTCGAGCACGTCGATGTCCACCGAGACGTAGACCGGCGCACCGTTTTTCCCGTCGCTTCGCTCGCCTCCGCCGGCCAGCCGCTTCACCATGCGCTCGCGGACGCTGGCCAGGCCGTCGACCTGGTAGTCGTCGGACCGGATCACCTGGAAGCCGAGGACCGCGTCGTCCTCGAGGTCCTTCTTGCTGTACAGCGGCCCGCGGATACCCATGTGCAGCGAGCGCTCCATGTCGATGAGGCCCTCTTCGCTGGCCCGGCGGAACGGGGTGCCGTGCGTGTAGGCGGCGCCGAAGTAGGTGTCCCAGGTGTCGAGGTGGGCGTCGAAATGCAGCACGGCGATCGGCCCGTGATCGCGATACAGCGACCGCAGGATCGGCAGCGCGATGGTGTGGTCGCCGCCGAGCGTCAGCACGGCGCTGCCGTCCTTGCGCAGTGCGGTCACCTCGGTGTCGATGGTCTCGATGGCCTCGTTGATGTTGAACGGGTTGACGCCGATGTCGCCGGCGTCGGCGACCTGCTGATTGGCGAACGGCGATACGTCGAGCGCCTGGTTGTAGGGCCGCAGCAGCTTGGACGCGGCACGGATGTGGCCGGGGCCGAAGCGCGCGCCCGGACGGTAGGAGACGCCCGAGTCGAACGGGACACCGAGGATCGTGACATCGGGCGAGGACACCTGGTCCAGGCGCGGCACCCGGGCGAAGGTCGCCGGTTCGGCGTAGCGCGGGTACCGGCTCGCATCGACCTGGCCGATGATCTCGCGGCCGTCGGGCGCGGTGGTCGTGATGTACCGGTCGAAGCTCATCAGTTCTCCAAAGTCGTGGCGTGTGGCTTGGGTCTCATTGTTTCCGGCAGTAGAATTATTGTCAACCTTTGTTTCCTAGGAGGAAATCGTGGGCGGTTCGCCGGCAACGCAACTCACCATCGCCGCCCGGTTGAAGGCCGCCCGCAGCGCCAAGCGCATGACCCTCGACGAACTCGCCGCGGCCAGCGGCGTGACCAAGGGCTACCTGTCGAAGGTCGAACGCGGCCAGTCCAACGCGTCGGTCGCCGCGCTCATCCGCATCTGCGAAGCACTCGAACTCCAGGTCGGTTCCCTGTTCGACGAGACGCCCGTCGGCGAGGTGGTCCGCGCCGGCGAGTACCCGCCCATCGAGTTCGGCGGCACCCGGATGACCGAATTCCAGCTGACGCCGACGGGCGAGCGACGCTTCCAGGTGCTGCTGAGCGACATCGCGCCCGGCGGCGGCAGCGGCAGCGACACCTACTCTCTGCCGGCCGAGGTGGAGTTCGCCATGGTCATCGAGGGCCGTCTGCACATCGACTTCGTCGAGGGCAACGGCAGCCGCGTCACCCTCGACCAGGGCGATGCGCTCACCTTCGAGGCCGACCGTCCGCACGCCTTCCACGCCGACGCGCAGTCCGGCGCGAAGGTGTTGTGGGTGCTGACGCCGGCCCTGGCACACCGGCGCCTGGCCGGCGCCGCCGAATAGCTAGGCGGTCGTCAGTTCCTGACGGCTGCGCTCGACCGCGGCACGCTCGGGCGCCAGGTCCACGCCGCGGGTCAGCACGTAGTACGCCAGCCCGGATACCGCCAGACCGACAATGAACGAGATATCCACTCCCCCAAGCATCTTGGCGATCGGACCTGCATAGAAGTGCAGTGAGACGAACGGCACCATCGACACCATGCCGATGAAGTACGCCGCCAGTCCGCGCCAGGACCACCGGCCGTAGATCCCGTCCGGCCGGAAGATGTCGACGATCGAATAGTGGCCGCGCCGAACGAAATAGAAGTCGACCAGATTGACGGCCGTCCACGGGATCAGGAAGTACAGCATCAGCAGCACGAACGTGTTGAACGACTCGAGGTAGCCCTCGGGCAGCGACAGTGCGACGACGAAGGCGACGAACGACGTGAGCGCGATGCCGAGCACCCGTAGGCGCACCGTCGGCGTGATCGGCCGGAACGCATCGAGGGCGCTCATGCTCGTCAGGCTGGCGCCGTAGGCGTTGACCGACATGATGGTCACCAGGGCGATCGACGCCACCACGACGGTGAAAGTGCCGAAGCCAGGCAGTAATTGGTTGCCGACGGTCTGGATCGAGACGATCGCGTCCGGGGTCGGCAGCGCCGACGCCAGGACCGCGCCAAGCGACATCAGCCACACCGACGAACCCGCGGCACCCAGATAGGTCCACCAGATGACATGCTTGGCCGAGGTGTTCTCCGGCAGGTACCGCGAGTAGTCGGACACGTACACCGCATACGAAATCTGGTATCCGGCAGCCGCGGCGAACTGCATCAGGAACACCGTCAGCGAGAACTTGCCGCCGTCGGGAATCGCCGCATCGAGGTGCAATGTCGACAACGCGTAGACGGTGAGGACGCCGAACACGACGATCAGCAGGTACGTCAGCCACCGCTGCACGACCATCATCAGGTCGAAGCCGACCACCGCGATGACGATCGCGGCCACCATCAGTCCGAGGTACCAGAGCCAGTTCGGGCCCGCGAAGACCGTCTTGAAGCCGGACGTCGCCAGGATCGTGTTGAACACGTTGAAGCCGATGTAGACGAAGATGACGGCGACGAACGGCACGAGCGCGCCACGCGAGCCGAACTGCGCGCGCGACTGGATCATCTGCGGCAGGCCCATCGTCGGCCCCTGGTTGGCGTGGAAGCACATGAAGAGCGTTCCGAAGCAGGCGCCGGCAACCGCGGCCAGTACCGACCATCCGGCGGACAAGCCGTTGGCCGGCCCGAGGAAGCCCGTGACCATGGTCGTCAGCACGAAGTTTCCGGTGAACCAGAACGGCGCCTGGTGGTGCACCTTGCCCCTGCGTTCCGCTGTCGGGATCCAGTCGATGGACCGGGTCTCGATTGCACCTGCCATGGCATCCCCTTTGATGTGGCTCAGATCACTGGCCCTAGGGTAGGCATTCGCGGTCGCCAAAGGCAACAATTGTTTCCTAGCTCACTCCAGATGTTGACAGATGGGAGTGACGTACCGCACTCTGTTACGCGAGTCACAAATCTCGTGGCGCGCCCTCCTCTCCACGGAGCTCCCCTTGGCCATCACCGAGGCCCCACGGCCGGGCATTCTGCGCGCCATGAGCGCACAAAAGTCGGTCGACGACATCGTCGCCGCCAACGAAACCCCGGACGGCCCCCACCTCAAGCGCTCGATGGGCTTCATCCATCTGACCGCCCTGTCCATCGGCGCGACGCTCGGCACCGGAATCTTCGTCATTCTCGGCGCCGCGGTGCCGAAAGCCGGTCCGGCGGTCCTGCTCTCGTTCATCCTCGCCGCCGTGACCGCACTGTTCTCGGCGCTGTCGTACGCCGAACTGGCGGGCACCATCCCGGTCTCCGGGAGCTCCTACTCGTACGCCTACGCCACCCTGGGCGAGTTCTGGGCGTGGGTGTGCGGCTGGTGCCTGATGCTCGAATACGGCGTCTCGGTCGCCGCCGTCGCCGTCGGCTGGGGCGGCTACATCAACACGCTGCTCCAGCAGCTGTTCGGCGTCGCGCTGCCCGCCGCCATCACCGGCGCTCCCGGCGAGGGCGGTGTCATCAACCTGCCGGCCATCGCGATCGTGGTCCTCGCCTCGATCCTGCTGCTCAAGGGCGCGTCCGAGTCGGCCACCGTCAATACCGCGATGGTCATCCTCAAGTGCATCGTCCTGGTGTTCTTCTGCGCCGTCGCCTTCACCGCGTTCAAGGCCGGCAACCTCACCCCGTTCATGCCGCTGGGCTTCCTCGGTGTCTCCGCCGCCGCCTCGCAGGTCTTCTTCTCGTACATCGGCTTCGACGCGGCATCCACGGCGGGCAATGAGGCGAAGGACCCGAAGCGGGACCTGCCGCGCGCCATCATGGCCTCGCTGCTGATCGTCACGGTGCTGTACCTCGCGGTCGCGCTGGCCGCCCTCGGCGCGATGAGCTGGACCAAGTTCAGTGCCGACGAAGGCGCCACCCTGGCCGTCGCACTGAGTGGCATCACCACCAGCAACGTGCCGGCCATCATCCTGTCGATCGGTGCCGTCATCGCGATCGCCAGCGTGGTGCTCGCCGTCCAGTACGGACAGACCCGCATCCTCTACACCATGGCCGTCGACGGCCTGGTGCCCGCGCTGTTCGCCAAGATCAACCCGCGGACCTTCGTGCCGACCTGGAACATCGTCATCTGCGGTGTCGTCGTGTCGCTGCTGGCCGGTTTCGTGTCGCTCGGTGAGCTGGCCAACGCCACCTCGATCGGCTGCCTCTTCGCCTTCGCGCTGGTCAACATCGCCGTCATCATCCTGCGGCGCACGCGCCCGGATCTGCACCGGACGTTCCGGCTGCGGCTGTTCCCCGTCGCGCCGGTGCTGGGCTTCCTCTTCTGCTGTTACCTGATGTGGGCGCTGCCCGTCGCGACGTGGATCGCGTTCGGCATCTGGGGTGTCCTCGGCCTGGCGGTCTACTTCGGGTACAGCATCCGCAAATCCAAGCTGCGAGTGGACACTGCGTAGATGATCACCGTCGGCATGTTCCAAGGCCCGCAAGAATCCGGGACCGTCGCCGAGAATCTCAGTGCCATCGCGTCGGCGGCCCGGCGGGCCGCCGACGCCGGCTGCCAGATCGTCGTCACGCCCGAGATGTCGGCCACCGGCTACAACATCGGAACTCAGATCGCGCAGCGCGCCGAGCCCGCCGACGGCGCGATCTTCCGGGCCGTCCAGGAAATCGCGCGCGACGCCGGGATCGCCGTCGTCTACGGATATCCCGAGGCCGCCGAGGGCAAACCGTACAACGCCGCGCAGGTCGTCGACCGCACCGGCCGATCCCTGGCGAACTACCGGAAGACCCACCTCTACGGGTTCGACCGGGACCTGTTCAGCCCCGGCGAGCAGTGGGTCACGCAGTTCGAGCTCGACGGCGTCACCTGCGGGCTGCTCATCTGCTACGACATCGAATTCCCCGAGAACGCGCGGGCCCACGCCGACGCGGGTACCCAATGGCTCGTCGTCCCAACGGGACTCATGGAACCGTGGCGTTTCGTGGCAACGCACATCGTGCCTGCCCGTGCCTACGAAAGTCAGCTGTTCCTGTCCTACGTCAACCGCACCGGAGTCGAGAACGACCTCGAGTACTGCGGACTGAGCTGCACCATCGCGCCCGACACGACCGAGCTGAGCCGCGCCGGTAAAGACGAGCAATTACTCATCACCCACATCGATCCCGCCGCGGTAGCCGTGTCCCGCGCCGTCAACACCCATCTCGGCGATCGCCGCCGAGATCTCTACCAGGAGAACCAGACCCGATGACCGTCCCCCAGCCCATCGAAGAGACGCAGCTGTCGGAGACCGGACCACGGTCGTCCGACAAGCCGATAACGATGTTCGGTCCCGACTTCCCGTTCGCCTACGACGACTACGTGTCGTCCGCCGACGGCCTCGGCGAGATCCCGGCCGACCGGCACGGCACCGAGGTGGCGATCGTCGGCGCCGGCTGCGCCGGCCTCACCGCCGCCTACGAACTCATGAAGATGGGTCTGAAACCCGTTGTGTACGAGGCGGATCAGATCGGCGGCCGGATGCGGTCCGTCCCGTTCGAGCACGCTCCGGATGCGGTCGCGGAAATGGGGTCGATGCGGTTCCCACCCACGTCCACGACGCTGTACCAGTACTTCGACAAGGTCGGCATCGAGACCATCGAATTCCCGAACCCGCTGTCGGCCGCGGCGCCCAGCACCGTCGTCGACCTCAAGGGCCAGACGTACTACGCCGAGAAGCTCGCCGATCTGCCGCAGGCCTTCACCGACGTCGCCGACGCCTGGCGCAGGACGCTCGAGGACGGCGCCGACCTGCACGCGATCCAGAACGCCATCCGCGAACGTGACACGCAGGCCCTGAAGTCCGCGTGGGGCAAGCTCGTTCGCGAACTCGACGACGAGACGTTCTGGGGCTTCCTGACCAAGTCGCACCACTTCAAGTCGTTCGAGCTGCGTGAGATCTTCGGCAAAGTCGGCTTCGGCACGGGCGGCTGGGACACCGACTACCCGAGTTCGATGCTCGAAATCCTGCGCGTGGTGCTCACCGAAGCCGACGACAACCACCGCGGCGTCGTCGGCGGTTCGCAGCAGCTTCCGCTGCGGTTGTGGAAGCGCTCCCCGCAGCGCCTCGCCCACTGGCCGGCCGGCACCTCGCTCGAATCGCTGCACGGCGGCCGGACCCGGGGCGCCGTCACCGACGTCCGGCGCACCCACCCGAACCGCTACACCATCACCGACGCCGACGGCGAGACCCGCACCTACGACGCCGTCATCGTGACCGCCCAATCGTGGATGCTGCTCAACAACATTCGCTGCGACGACGATCTGTTCCCGTCCAACGTGTGGTCGGCCATCGAGCAGACGCATTACATGGGTTCGTCCAAGGTGTTCGTGTTGGTCGACCGCCCGTTCTGGAAGGACAAGGACGCCCAGGGGCGCGACGTCATGTCGATGACGCTGACCGACCGGATGAGCCGCGGCACATATCTGCTCGACCAGGGGCTCGACTCCGACGGAAACGAGAAGCCCGGCGTCATCTGCCTCTCGTACACCTGGGAGGACGACTCCCGGAAGATCGTGCCGCTCAGCGCCACCGAGCGCATGGATCTGATGCTCAAGTCGCTGCAGGCGATCTACCCCAACGTCGACATCCGCAGCCACATCATCGAGACGCCCAAGACGGTGTCGTGGGAGACCGAGCGCAACTTCATGGGTGCGTTCAAGGCGAACCTACCGGGCCACTACCGCTACCAGGAGCTGCTGTACACGCACTTCATGCAGCGTGACCTCGACGCGCGGCATCGCGGTATCTACCTGGCAGGTGACGACATCTCGTGGACGGCGGGCTGGGCGGAGGGTGCCATCACCACGGCGCTCAACGCGGTGTGGGCCGTGATGGATCAGTTCGGCGGGTCGACCTCGCCCACCAACCCCGGTCCGGGCGATGTCTTCGACATGATCGCCCCGGTCCGGCTGACCGACGAAATTTAGGGCGCGGCAACCGGTTACACCGTCCTGCGCGGGTGCCTACCCGCGCAGGACGGCTCCGCGACGGGCGGTTCGCGGCGAAAGCGGCTGGGCTGCAGAGTCGTTCAGGCGATCTTGCGGCTGCGGTGGTTCGGGCCGCCGCGGCTGCGCATGACGGCACCGGCCTGCACCAGCATGCTGTGCACCGACCCGTAGGATTTTCCGGAAGTGGCCACCAATGACCTGATACTGGCGCCGCTCTCGTAGGCGTTACGCAGCTGGGTCATCATCTGGTCGCGAGATGCCTTGGATTGCCTCATCGCCGGTCCCCTGACTCTCCCCCGGCGGTATACCGGGCTGACGGGAATCAGCGTAAGAACAGCGCTCGCTCGGCGCGGGCGATTCGGTGAATAAGGTCAGGCCAATTCGATGAGATCGCGGTAGGTGTCGGACCAGAAGTCCTCGGTGGCGTCCGGCAACAGCAGCACGCGTTGCGGATTGAGCGCCTCGGCCGCGCCCGGATCGTGCGTCACGAGCACCACCGAACCGGCGTAACTACGCAGCGCGTCGAGCACCTGCTCGCGCGACGCCGGATCCAGGTTGTTGGTCGGCTCATCGAGCAGCAGCACATTGGCGGTCGAGGCGACCAATCCGGCCAGTGCGAGACGGGTCTTCTCACCACCGGACAGGGTGCCGGCCGGCTGATCCAGCTGCGGGCCGGTGAACATGAACGCGCCCAGCAAGCCACGCAGATCCTGCTCCCCGGTGTCGGGTGCGGCGTGCCGGATGTTCTCCCATACGGTCGCCGCGTTGTCGAGGGTGTCGTGTTCCTGGGCGAAGTAACCGATCTTCAGGCCGTAGCCCGGTTCGATGCCGCCGGCGTCGGCGGTCTCGACGCCCGCCAGCAGGCGCAGCAGCGTCGTCTTACCGGCACCGTTGAGACCCAGGACGACGACCCGCGAACCCCGGTCGATCGCGAGGTCCACGCCGGTGAAGATCTCCAGCGAACCGTAGGTCTTGGTGAGGCCCTTGACGATCAGCGGGGTCTTGCCGCACGGCGCCGGCGTCGGGAACTTGATCTTGGCAACCTTGTCGGCCACCCGCTCGGCATCGAGCTCAGCGATCATGCGCTCGGCACGGCGCAACATGTTCTGTGCCGCAACAGCTTTGGTGGCCTTAGCACCCATCTTGGCGGCCTGCGCCCGCAGTGCACTCGCCTTCTTCTCGGCATTCGCGCGCTCACGGCGGCGGCGTTGCTCGTCGGTGGCGCGGGCGTCGAGGTACTTCTGCCAGCCCATGTTGTAGACGTCGGCTTCACCGCGCACGGCATCCAGGAACCACACGCGGTTCACCACGTCGGCCAGGAGTTCGACATCGTGACTGATCACCACGAGCCCACCGGTGTGGCTCTGCAGGAAGGTGCGCAGCCAGCCGATGGAGTCGGCGTCGAGGTGGTTGGTGGGCTCGTCCAGCAGCAGCGTCGTGTTGGAGCCGGAGCCCTCCGATGCCGCGAACAGGATGCGGGCCAGTTCGATACGGCGACGCTGTCCACCGGACAGCGTCCGCAGCGGCTGGGTCAGCACCCGGTCCGGCAGGCCCAGGCTGGCGCAGATGCGACCGGCATCGCTCTCGGCGGCGTACCCGCCGAGGGCCGAAAACCGTTCCTCCAGAACGCCGTACCGGCGCACCGCCTTGTCGCGGGCGGCATCGTCGACGACCTCGGCCATGATGGCCTGCTGCTTCTCCAGGTCAGCCAGCAGCGTGTCCAGGCCACGGGCCGAGAGCACCCGGTCGCGGGCCAGGACGTCCAGGTCGCCTTCCTTCGGATCCTGCGGCAGGTAACCGATCTCACCGATCCGCTCGACCGTCCCCGCGTACGGCTGGCTTTCGCCGGCCAGGATGCGCAGCGTCGTGGTCTTGCCGGCGCCGTTACGGCCGACGAGCCCGATCCGGTCGCCGGGCTGGATGCGCAGCGCGGACCCCTCGAAGGCCAGCAGCGTGCGCGCTCCGGCGCGGACCTCCAGGTCCGTTGCGGTGATCACGCTGCTGCCTCCTTGGCTATTTGTCGTCGGTGAAGACCGCGGGTCGTTTCTCGGCGCGCGCGGCAACCGCCTCTTCGAAGTTGGCGGTGAGCAGTCGAATGAAGAGCTGACCCAGGCCTTCGGCCTGCATATGGCTCTCCAGACTACCGGCGTCCAGTCCACTCCAGAGAGTCCGCTTGGTCAATTCGATTCCCGGGCGGGAGAACGAGCCGATGCGCTCGGCCATGTCGAAGCAGGTTTGCAGGAGCTGATCGTCGGCGACGGTCCGCGACACCAGGCCGATCCGCTCGGCCTCCGCCGCGTCGATGTCCCGGCCGGTGAGCATCACCTCGAAGGCCCGCGACGTGCCGATGGCCCGCGGCAGCAGATAGGACAGGCCCAGTTCGCTGGCCGTCAGGCCGTTGTTGATACCCGCGGCCCGGAAGTAGGCGCCCGCGCCGGCGACCCGGATGTCGCACGCCAGGGCCAGACACAGGCCACCGCCGATCGCCGCCCCGTTGACCGCAGCGATCACCGGTTGATGCAGCTTGCGCAGGGCGAGGATGACGTCGTCGAGCACTTCCATGGAGCGCAGCGCGAACGTCGGACGGGTCAGACCCGCCACATGCGGCACCGAGCCGGCCGACTTGTGGTCGGCGCCCGAGGAGAACCCGCGCCCGGCGCCGGTGAGGACGACCGCGCGGACATCGTTGTCGTTGGTGATCTCGTCGAGCGCCGCCTTGAGGGGCACCATGACGTCGAACGCCATCGAGTTCATCCGCTCGGGGCGGTTCAGGGTGACCAGTGCGACTCCAGGGCGCGGATGGTCGACGAGTACCAGTGGGTTCTGTTCGCTCACGTCCTGCACGCTAGCGGGTGCGCAAACTCACACCCGCCGGCAGTGCTCGGCCGGTGTCAGGCCTCGGTGGCGTCGCCCTTTTCGGCCATCGCGGCGTCGATGTCGAAGTCCTTGATCTGGCTGATGACCTCGTCGAGCTGGTTGGCCGCCAGCATGCCCGAGTGCCGGAATACCAGCTGGCCCTTCTTGAACGCCATCAGCGTCGGGATGGCCTGGATCTCGGCCGCGGAGGCCAGCGCCTGCTCGGCCTCGGTGTCGACCTTGGCGTGGAACACGTCGGGGTGCTTCTCGGACGATGCGGTGAACGTCGGAGCGAACGCCCGGCACGGCCCGCACCATGACGCCCAGAAGTCCACCAGCACGATGTCGTTGTCGCTGATGATGCCGTTGAATTCGGCGGCGGTGATGTCTTTGGTGCTCACGCTTCTCCCAACATTGCGGTGTACCTGCTTGTTCCCAGTATCTGGTCAGCTCAATCGTGCCAGTGCACTGGCCGCGTCGTAGCCATTGAACCCGTCCAGGGTGCCGCTGCGCAGGCGGTTCACCCAACCGGGGTCGGCGAGCAGAGCCCGGCCGATCGCGACCATGTCGAACTCACCGGCATCGAATTGCTCCACCAGCTGGTCCACCGGTCCCGGCTCGATGACCTGGCCGGGCTTCTCGGAGCGGAACGCGGTCTGCAGGCCCACCGAACCGACCGTGATGACGGGCGTCCCGGTGACCTTCTTGGTCCAGCCGGCCAGGGTCAGGGCCGGGTCGTCATCGGGGAACGCCGGCACATAGTGGCGGCGCGTCGAGGGATGCAGCGCGTCGACGCCGGCGTCGACCAGCGGCGCCAGCAGTTCCTGCAGCTCCATCGGGTCGTCGACCAGTGTCGCGTTGTAGTCGGTGCCCTTCCACTGCGAGAAGCGGTAGATGATCGGGTAGTCCGGGCCGACCGCGGCACGGACCGCCGCGACGACCTCGGCGGGGAACCGGGTGCGGTTCGAGGCCGTGCCCCCATATTCGTCGGTACGCAGATTCGTTCTGGTCCACAGGAATTGGTCGAGCAGGTAGCCGTGGGCGCCATGCAGTTCGACCGCGTCGAAGCCGACATCCTTGGCGTTGCGGGCCGCCTCGGCGAACCACCGGGCGACGGCAGGCAGCTCGTCAGCCGCCAAGGCGCGGCCGATCTGCTCGCCCAGTCCATTCACCCCGGACGGACTGACCGGGGCCACCCCGTCGCGGTCGCCACGCTCGGCGCCCTGATGCCACAGCTGGGCGGCGATGGTCGCGCCGTGCCGGTGCACCGCGCTGGTGACGTTGCGCCAGCCGTCGAGCGCCTCCGCGCCTACGAGCGTCGGGATGTCCTGCGACCCGGCTGCCGACGGGTCACCCAGCCGCACGCCTTCGGTGATGATCAGACCGACGCCGCCGGCCGCCCGACGGGCGTAGTACTCCGCCACATCGGGCCCCGGGACACCACCGGGCGACGCCTGCCTGGTCATGGGTGCCATCGCGAACCGGTTGGGCACGGTCAGGTTCCGCAGGGCCAGTGGGGCGAAGAGTCCAGATGCATCGACGGTCATGAGCCTATGCAACACCGTGACGGCGCAACCGATTCCGCCGGCGCCCGCCTGCCGGTCAGTTGTCGGCGTCACGCCGACGACGGCAACTCCCGCGTGCGGCGTGCCTCGAACCGCCAGATCGCCTGGTGCAGCGCATCTGCGTGCCAGCCTGCCGCGTCTGCGACGGCGGCGAGGAGCCCCGCGGTGTCGATCGCACCGCCGTGACCGATCTCGCGCGCCACGTATCCCGCCACCATCGGGTTTTCGCCCGGCAGCTCCGCCAGCATCAGCAGGAACCGCCAGGTGAAGCCGGACCGCTGACCGGGTACCGCGCACCACGCCCGCTTGGCTTTCTTCGCCAGCGCGGGGTCCGAGGCGATCCTCCGCAGGTCCTCGGTGGTGCTGATCCCCAGTGCGACAAAGGCTTGCGTCACCTCGGTCAGCGCGACCGAGCGCAGCGGTGCGTCTTTCCTCGTGGAGGTCGGCCGCCGATTGCCGATCTGGGCGGCCCACTGCTCGGCACCACCCAGCGCCGCGACATTCGCGAGCAGTTCGGGCGCACCGTCGGTGTCTGCATCACCGCCCTGCCCGGACCGATAACTGCGGTACCGCTCGATGATCTTGTCGACGGTGAGGTGCCGGGCGCCGGCGGCGTAGACGGCGTCAATGATGCAGAGCGCCAAAGAATTCGGATAGCCGACGGGTGTCGGCCACCCGGCCGGATCATCGAGATCGCGTTCGCACGCGGCCCGCAGTCGTTCGATGTCAGCGTTCATCGTGGTGCCTTCCTGTCGCAGCGGACCTGATTGGTCCTGTTGCGCTGGAAGCTAGAGAAGGCCACCGACAAGAACGCCGCGAATCGGCGTCAGAATCGCGAGTTATCCACAGGCGGGATAACCGGAACTAGACAGTGAAGCCCAGGGCCCGCAGCTGCTCGCGGCCGTCGTCGGTGATCTTGTCCGGGCCCCACGGCGGGTTCCACACCCAGTTGAGCTTGAGGTCGCTGACCAGTCCCGCGCCGACGAGAGCCGTCCGCGACTGGTCCTCGATGACATCGGTCAGCGGACAGGCCGCCGACGTCAGCGTCATGTCGAGCTTCACGACGGTGCCTTCGTCGCCTTCTTCGAGGCTCATGCCGTAGACGAGACCGAGATCGACGACGTTGATGCCGAGTTCGGGGTCGACGACGTCACGCATGGCCTCCTCGACGGCGTCGAGCAGCTCGGGGTCGTCGACCACGTTGGCCGCGGAGGTGGCTTCGGGTGTGCCTTCAGTCATCGCTTGTCCTCCGCATCGGTGCCGACAGCTGCCAGCACGGTGTCTTTGGCGCTCGCCTCGGCGAGCGCGGCCTTGAACGCAGTCCAGCCCAGCAGCGCGCATTTCACCCGTGCCGGGTACTTGGCGACACCGGCGAACGCGATGCCGTCACCCAACACATCTTCGTCCCCCTCGACGTTGCCGCGGGAGGAAATCATCTCGGTGAATGCGCCGACGGTCTTGAGCGCCTCGCCGACGCTCTGGCCGATCACCTGGTCGGTGAGCACCGACGTCGACGCCTGGCTGATCGAGCAGCCCTGGCCGTCGTACGAGATGTCGGCGATGGTCTCGCCGTCGTCGGACAGTGTCACCCGCAGCGTCACCTCGTCACCGCAGGTCGGGTTGACGTGGTGCACCTGCGCGCCGAACGGTTCGCGCAGCCCGCGGTGATGCGGGTGCTTGTAGTGGTCCAGGATCACTTCCTGGTACATCTGTTCCATTCTCATGCGAAAAACTCCACAGCGCGTTTGACGCCCGCGACCAACCGGTCCACTTCGTCGAGCGTGTTGTAGACCGCGAACGACGCCCGGGCCGTCGCGGCAATGCCGAACCGGCGGTGCAACGGAGCCGCGCAGTGGTGCCCGACCCGGACCGCGATGCCGTCATCGTCCAGAATCTGGCCCACGTCGTGCGCGTGGACGCCGTCCAGCACGAAGCTCACCGGCGAACCGCGGTGCTCGGTGGTGGTCGGCCCGATGATCCGCACCTGCGGTATCTGGGTCAGTCCATCCAGGGTGGCGGCCACCAGCTCGGCCTCGTGCGCCTCCACGGCAGCCATCCCGATCGCGTCGAGATACCGTGCGGCAGCGGCCAATCCGACGACCTGGGAGGTCATCGGGGTACCTGCCTCGAAGCGCTGCGGCGCCGGCGCGTAGGTCGCCGATTCCATGGTGACGGTCTCGATCATGGACCCGCCGGTGAGGAACGGAGGCAGCGCGTTCAGCAGTTCGCGACGCCCGTACAACACCCCGATCCCGGTGGGGCCCAACATCTTGTGGCCCGAGAAGGCCGCGAAGTCGACGTCGAGAGCGTGGAAGTCGATGGGCTGGTGCGGCACCGACTGGCAGGCATCCAGCACGGTCAGCGCACCGACAACTCGAGCCCGCCGGACGATCTCGGCGACCGGCGCGATGGCTCCCGTCACGTTCGAATGGTGGGTGAAGGCAACCACTTTCACCCGCTCATCCAGCTGCAGCGAATCCAGGTCGATGCGGCCGTCGTCGGTAACCGAGTACCAGCGCAGCTCGGCACCGGTCCGGCGGGCCAGCTCCTGCCACGGAATCAGGTTGGCGTGATGCTCGAGCTCGGTGGTGACGATGACGTCGCCCGGGCCGACCACACGGTCGAACCGGTTGTCCCCCACCGCATACGACACCAGATTCAGGGCCTCGGTGGCGTTCTTGGTGAAGACCAGTTCGTCGTCGTCGGCACCGACGAACGCCGCGATGTCGGCGCGGCCCTGTTCGTAGGCGTCGGTCGACTCCTCCATCAGCTGGTGCGCACCGCGATGCACCGCGCCGTTGGAGGTGGTCAGAAACTCGCGCTCGGCATCGAGAACCTGCAGCGGCTTCTGCGACGTGGCCCCGGAGTCCAGGTACGCCAACGTGTTTCCGCCGCGCATCACCCGACTCAGGATCGGGAAGTCGGCCCTGATCCGCGTCAGGTCGAGATCAACTGACGCGGTCATCGTCAGGCCCCGGCAGCCGCAGTCGTGTAGCGCTCGTAGCCATGCTCTTCGAGCTCGTCGGCCAACTCCGGACCACCGGACGCGACGATCCGGCCGTCGAAGAAGACGTGCACGAACTGCGGACGGATGTAGCGCAGGATGCGGGTGTAGTGCGTGATCAGCAGGACGCCGCCGTGCTCGGCCTCGGCGTACCGGTTGACGCCCTCGGACACCACGCGCAGTGCGTCGACGTCCAGGCCCGAGTCGGTCTCGTCGAGGATGGCGATCTTCGGCTTCAGCAGGCCCAGCTGCAGGATCTCGTGGCGCTTCTTCTCACCACCGGAGAAGCCTTCGTTGACGCTGCGCTCACCGAACGCCGGGTCGATGTCCAGCTCGGACATGGCGGTCTTGACCTCTTTGACCCAGTGGCGCAGCTTGGGAGCCTCGCCACGGACGGCGGTGGCCGCGGTGCGCAGGAAGTTCGACATCGAGACGCCGGGCACCTCGACGGGGTACTGCATGGCGAGGAAAAGCCCAGCACGGGCCCGTTCATCCACGCTCATCTCCAGCACGTCCGCACCGTCCAGGGTGATGGAGCCCGAGGTGACGGTGTACTTGGGGTGGCCGGCGATGGCGTACGACAGCGTCGACTTGCCAGAACCGTTGGGGCCCATGACCGCGTGGGTCTCGCCGGACTTCACGGTCAGGTTGACGCCCTTGAGGATCGGCACATCGGCGCCGTCCGGTGCGGTGACCGAGACGTGCAGGTCCTTGATTTCCAGTGTGGTCATGAGTTGGTGCGTCCTTCAGTCAGTTCAAGTTCGTGTTCGATGGCGGCGGTGAGGCGGTCGCGGACTTCCGGCACGGCGATCTTCTGGATGATCTCGCCGAAGAAGCCCCGGACCACCAGGCGACGGGCCTGGTCCTCGGGGATGCCGCGGGCCTGTAGGTAGAACAGCTGCTCGTCGTCGAAACGTCCGGTGGCACTGGCGTGTCCGGCGCCGACGATCTCGCCGGTCTCGATCTCCAGGTTGGGTACCGAGTCGGCGCGGGCACCGTCGGTGAGCACCAGGTTTCGGTTCACCTCGAAAGTGTCGGTGCCGGTGGCCGCGGCCCGGATCAGCACGTCGCCGATCCACACGGTGTGGGCGTCGGCCTTCTTCGACTCCGGATCCCCTTGCAGCGCACCCTTGTACAGCACATTGGAGCGGCAGTTGGGGACAGCGTGGTCGACCAGCAGGCGCGACTCGAAGTGCTGGCCCTCGTCGGCGAAGTACAGGCCCAGCATCTCGGCGTCGCCGCCGGGACCCAGGTAGCGGGTGCGCGAGGTCAGCCGCACGACGTCGCCGCCGAGGGTGACGGCGACGTGCCGCAGCACGGCGTCCTTGCCGAGCGTCGCGTGGTGGGTGCTGACGTTCACCGCATCGTCAGCCCAGTCGGCGATCGACACGACGGTCAGCCGCGCCGCGTCACCGACGACGAATTCGATGTTGTCGGCGTAGGTTCCGCTGCCGCTCTGATCGATGACCACGACGGCCTCGCCGAGCTCGGCGACCCGCAGCTGCAGGTGGCCGTAGGCGGTCTTGCCTGCACCGGGGCCGGCGATGGCGATCTCGATGGGCTCGGCGACCTGGACGTCGCGACCGACCGACACGATGGTCGCTTCGGCGAACGACGAATACGCCTGGGCGGCAACGCGGTCCGCGGGCACACCGCCCTGGCCCAGCCGCTCGTCATCGCGGCCGACGGTCTCGACCGTGACGCCGTCACGCTCGGAAACCTCTACGCGCGCAGCGCCGGTGGCCGCGGCCGAGCCGTCGTGCAGACCGTGCAGGCGCTTGAGCGGCGTGAACCGCCAGAGCTCGTCGCGGCCGCCCGGCACCTCGAAAGCGTTGACGTCGTAGGACGTGAACAGCTCACCCTTGTTGGCGACGATTCCTTCCGTCGCCTCAGTCAGATTCGAACTCACTAGCCGACAGCACCTTCCATCTGCAGCTCGATCAGCCGGTTCAGCTCGAGCGCGTATTCCATTGGCAGTTCCTTGGCGATGGGCTCGACGAAGCCGCGCACCACCATCGCCATGGCCTCGTCCTCGGTCAGACCGCGGCTCATCAGATAGAACATCTGATCCTCGCTGACCTTCGAGACCGTGGCCTCGTGACCCATCGTGACGTCGTCCTCACGGATGTCGACGTACGGGTAGGTGTCCGAGCGGCTGATGTTATCGACAAGCAGCGCATCGCATTTCACGCTCGAGCGGGAGCCGTGCGCACCCTTGTTGACCTGGATCAGACCGCGGTACGACGACCGGCCGCCACCACGGGCCACCGACTTCGACACGATGTTGCTCGACGTGTTCGGCGCCAGGTGCACCATCTTGGCGCCGGTGTCCTGATGCTGGCCTTCGCCTGCGAACGCCACCGAGAGCACCTCGCCCTTGGCGTGCTCTCCGGTCATCCAGACCGCCGGGTACTTCATGGTGACCTTGGATCCGATGTTGCCGTCGATCCACTCCATGGTCGCGCCGGCCTCGGCGCGGGCCCGCTTGGTGACCAGGTTGTAGACGTTGTTCGACCAGTTCTGGATGGTCGTATACCGAACGCGCGCACCGGGTTTCACCACGATCTCGACGACGGCCGAGTGCAGCGAGTCCGACTTGTAGATCGGCGCGGTACAACCTTCGACATAGTGCACGTAGGAGCCTTCGTCGGCGATGATCAGCGTCCGCTCGAACTGGCCCATGTTCTCGGTGTTGATCCGGAAGTAGGCCTGCAACGGGATGTCGACGTGCACGCCCGGCGGCACATAGATGAACGAGCCACCGGACCACACGGCCGAGTTCAGCGCGGAGAACTTGTTGTCACCGGCCGGGATCACCGTGCCGAAGTACTCTTTGAACAGCTCCGGGTGCTCACGCAGACCCGAGTCGGTGTCCAGGAAGATGACGCCCTGCGCCTCGAGGTCTTCGCGGATCTGGTGGTACACAACCTCGGACTCGTACTGCGCCGCGACACCGGACACCAGGCGCTGCTTCTCGGCCTCTGGGATGCCCAGGCGGTCATAGGTGTTCTTGATATCGGCCGGCAGGTCGTCCCAGGTAGCGGCCTGCTTCTCGGTGGACCGCACGAAGTACTTGATGTTGTCGAAGTCGATGCCGTCGAGGTCACTGCCCCACCGCGGCATGGGCTTCTTGTCGAAGATGTGCAGCGACTTCAGCCGGAAGTCGAGCATCCACTCCGGCTCGTTCTTCTTCGACGAGATGTCGCGGACGACAGCCTCGTTCAACCCGCGGGTCGCGGCGGCGCCTGCGGCATCACTGTCTGCCCAGCCGTAGCCGTACGTGCCCAGGGAGGCAATGGTCTCCTCCTGGGTCAACTGTTCCGGGGTGGTCGTCATTGCGACACTCCTTCTTCTTGGGTCGCGGGGTGGATCGAGTGGACTGCGTGTTCGGGGATGACGGGAACGTGCGTCGTACATGCGCAATCCCCGTTGACGATGGTGGCCAGGCGCTGGACGTGCGTCCCGAGCACCTCGGCGAACGCTTCGCGCTCGGCGTCGCACAACTCGGGGAACTCCTCGGCGACGTGCGAGACCGGGCAGTGGTGCTGGCAGATCTGCACCCCGCCGATCGGCCCCGTCACCGGGGTCGTCGTGGTGGCGTAACCGGCCTGGGTCAGCGCCGCGGCCACCTGATCCGCGGTATCGGTGATGTCGTCGGTGGCGGCGACGCCCGACAGGATCGAGTCGATACGACGACGGGCAAAGGTGCGGATGGCATCGTCGCCACCGATCTCGCGCAGCTGACGCATGGCGGCCGCGGCGAGGTCGTCGTAGGTGTGGCCGAGCTTGGCGCGCCCGGCGGCGGTCAGCCGGTAGCGCTTGGCGGGACGGCCGCGGCCGTTGTGCTGCCACGCGGCGGCGGCGCTGGATTCGGCGTCGCCGGCCTCGATGAGCGCGTCGAGATGACGCCGCACACCGGCGGCAGAGATGCCGAGCTGCTCACCGATCTGGGTCGCGGTCACGGCGCCTTCCAGCAGCAACTGCACGATCGCCGAGCGGGTGTGACCATCGGAAACAGCCGTCGCCGACGCCACCGCAGTCGCGGTGCCGACAGCTTCGGGAGCTCCGGACGGTAATTTCACAACACCATTGTGACGGAATTCGGAAACCGAATCTAGGAAGGTAACCCTTATCACCGAGTCGGCCGGTGCCGCACAGGCCTACGGCTAATCTGCTCTGATGCCCGACCGCCTTCAGCACCTGAGCACGGCCGTCGCGCATTGGCATGCCGACGAGCCGTCCGTCGGCTCCCCGCTCAACGCGTCCGAGGTCGCCTCACTGCGCCGGACCCGGCTGTTCGGAGCCACCGGCACGGTGCTGATGGCCATCGGCGCGCTCGGCGCCGGTGCTCGGCCCGTCGTGCAGGACCCGACGTTCGGGGTGCGCCTGCTGAACCTGCCGTCGCGCATCCAGACCGTCTCGCTGACCATGACCACCACCGGCGCCGTGATGATGGCGCTGGCCTGGCTGATGCTGGGCCGCTACACACTGGGTAAACGCCGGATGTCCCGCAGCCAGCTGGACCAGACGCTGCTGTTGTGGGCGCTGCCACTGCTGATCGCACCGCCGATGTACAGCAAGGACGTGTACTCCTATCTGGCACAGAGCCAGATCGCGAGCATCGGACTGGACCCCTACCGTGTCGGCCCGGCGACCGGCCTCGGCCTGGGCCACGTCTTCACCCTGACGGTGCCGAGCCTCTGGAGAGAAACACCGGCGCCTTACGGACCGCTGTTCCTGTGGATCGGGCGCGGCATCTCGGAGCTCACCGGCGACAACATCGTCGCCGGCGTGCTCTCCCACCGACTCGTCGTGCTGCTCGGTGTCGCGGCCACCGTGTGGGCGACACCACGCCTGGCCCGCCGCTGCGGTGTCGCCGAGGTCAGCGCGCTGTGGCTGGGGCCCTGTAATCCCCTGCTCTTCATGCATCTCATCGCGGGCATCCACAACGAAGCGCCGATGCTCGGCCTGATGCTCGCCGGCACCGAATTCGCCATGCGCGGCATCGATTCCGGCCGCCCGTTCATCCCGCGGCCCCTACATTGGCCGCGAGACCGCGACGACTGGTCGGCGTGGTGGCCGCTGGCGATGCTGCTCACCGGCACGGTGCTCATCGCCCTGTCGTCGCAGATCAAACTGCCTTCCCTGCTCGCGCTGGGTTTCGTCGCGATGGCCCTCGCGCGAAGACTGGGCGGGACGGTCAAGGCCTTCTTCCAGGCCTGTGTGCCGCTGGGCACCGTCGCGCTCGCGGTCATGGCACTCATCGGCTGGGCCAGCGGCCTGGGCTTCGGCTGGCTGTTCACCCTCGGCACCGCGAACGTGGTGCGGTCCTGGATGTCGCCGCCGACGCTGGTCGCGCTCGGCACCGGACAGGTCGGCATCCTGCTGGGCCTGGGCGACCACACCACCGCGGTCCTCGGGCTGACCCGCGGGATCGGCGTCTTCGTCATCGGCGTGCTGGTGAGCTGGCTGCTGCTGTCGGTGCTACGGGGCCGGCTCCACCCGCTCGGCGGCCTCGGCGTCGCCATGGGCGCCACGGTGCTGCTGTTCCCCGTCGTGCAGCCCTGGTACCTGCTCTGGGCGATCATCCCGCTGGCCTGCTGGGCCACCCGCCCGGGTTTCCGCGGCACCACCATCGTGGTGACGTTCGTCGTCGGCGTCTTCGGGCCGACGGCGAACGGCGACCGGTTCGCGCTGTTCCAGATTCTCGACGCGACCCTGGCCAGCACTGTCATCGTGCTGCTGTTGATCGCCCTGACGCGCAACCGCCTGCCGTGGCGCGGATTGCCGGAATCGGACAACGGTGACGCCCCTGGTAGCGCCACTGCCAGGACCGACGCTTACGCTGAATCCCCGTGAGTTCCGGTGAGACGCCCGTATTGCTGCGCGGTGTCAGCAAGCGCTACGGCGATATCCAGGCCGTGAACAACCTGGATCTGGAGGTGCAGCGCGCCGAGGTGCTGGCCCTGCTCGGACCCAACGGGGCCGGCAAGACCACCACCGTCGAGATGTGCGAAGGCTTCATCAAGCCCGACTCGGGCAGCATCTCGATCCTGGGTCTGGACCCGACGGCCGACAACGCCAAGCTGCGCGCCCGCATCGGCGTGATGCTGCAGGGCGGCGGCGGCTACCCCGCCGCGAAGGCCGGCGAGATGCTCAACCTGGTCGCGGCGTATTCGGCCAATCCGCTCGACCCGCAGTGGCTGATGGACACCCTCGGCCTGACCGAGGCCGCGCGCACCACCTACCGCCGGCTGTCCGGCGGGCAGCAGCAGCGCCTGGCGCTGGCCTGCGCCATCGTCGGACGCCCGGAGCTGGTCTTCCTCGACGAGCCCACCGCCGGGATGGACGCCCACGCCCGAATCGTGGTGTGGGAGTTGATCGAAGGCCTGCGCCGCGACGGTGTCACCGTCGTGCTGACCACGCATCAGCTGACCGAGGCCGAGGAACTGGCCGATCAGATCGTGATCATCGACCACGGCGCCGCGGTCGCCGCCGGTACACCCGCCGACCTGATGCGCGGTGGCGCCGAGAACCAGTTACGTTTCTCCGCCCCGCCCAAGCTCGATCTGTCGCTGCTGGTCTCCGCGCTGCCCGAGGGCTATCGCGCCAGCGAGGCCGGCAGCGGCGAATACCTGGTGGAGGGCCACATCGACCCGCAGGTGCTGGCGACCGTCACGGCGTGGGCCGCGCGTCTGAACGTGCTGGCCACCGACATGCGCGTCGAGCAGCGCAGCCTCGAGGACGTGTTCCTCGACCTGACCGGACGGGAGCTGCGGTCATGACGACCGAGACCAATCGGTTCGCCCCGGGGACATTTACCCCGGACCCGCGGCCCGCCGCGATCCCCGCGATGTTGGCGGCACAGTACGGCCTCGAGCTCAAACTGCTGCTGCGCAACGGCGAGCAGTTGCTGCTGACGATGTTCATCCCGATCACGCTGCTGGTCGGGCTCACGCTGCTGCCGATCGGCTCATTGGGCGACCACCGCCCGGGGACGTTCACGCCGCCGATCATGGCGCTGGCGGTGATCTCGACGGCGTTCACCGGCCAGGCCATCGCCGTGGCGTTCGACCGGCGCTACGGCGCGCTGAAACGCCTCGGCGCCACCGCGCTGCCGGTCTGGGGCATCATCGCCGGCAAGTCGCTGGCAGTGGTCACCACGGTGTTTCTGCAGTCAATCCTGTTGGGCGGCATCGGCATTGCGCTGGGTTGGCGGCCGAGCCCGCTGAGCCTGCTGCTCGGCGCGCTGGTCATCGCACTCGGCACCGCCTCGTTCGCGGCACTGGGCCTGCTGCTCGGCGGGACGCTGAAGGCCGAGATCGTCCTGGCCTTGGCGAACCTGCTGTGGTTCATCCTGGCCGGGCTCGGCGCGCTGACCATCGAACACCGGGTGGTTCCCGAGGCGCTGCGCTGGGTGGCCCGCCTGACGCCGTCCGGTGCGCTCACCGAAGCCCTGACGCAGGCGATGACGTTGTCGGTCGACTGGTTCGGTATCGCGGTGCTGGCCGCGTGGGGCGTGCTCGCCGGGCTGGCCGCGCTGCGCTGGTTCCGGTTCAGCTGACGGCCCCTACTACGGCACGTAGTTAGCGCTGCCCTACGATCAGACCGTGCTCGACAAGCTGCCTATTCCCTCGCTTCGGGTCCAGCGGCTCATCGCGTTCCTGGTCATCCTGACCCAGGGCGGCATCGCCGTCACCGGGGCCATCGTCCGCGTCACCGCGTCCGGACTGGGCTGCCCCACCTGGCCGCAGTGCTTCCCCGGCAGCTTCGTGCCGGTGCCCCACGCCGAAGTGCCGGTGGTGCACCAGGCCGTCGAGTTCACCAACCGGATGTTCACGTTCGGTGTGGTGCTGACGGCCGCCCTGGCGGTGCTCGCCGTCATCCGCGCCGGCCGCCGCCGCGAAGTCCAGATGTACGCCTGGCTGATGCCCGCTTCGACGGTCGTGCAGGCGATCATCGGTGGCATCACGGTCCGCACCGGACTGCTGTGGTGGACGGTCGCCGTCCACCTGCTGGTGTCGATGGTCATGGTCTGGCTGGCAGTGCTGCTCTACGTCAAGATCGGCGAACCTGATTCGGGCACCGACCAACTCGTGGTACCGCAGCCAATGCGCTGGTTCACCGTCCTGACCGCTGTCACCCTGTCCGCGGTGCTGATCACCGGGACCCTGGTGACCGGCGCCGGACCACACGCCGGCGACAAGAGCGCCCAGCAACCGGTCAAGCGCCTGCAGGTCGAGATCACCGATCTGGCGCACCTGCACTCGTCGCTGCTGGTGGCCTACCTGAGCTTCGTGATCGGCCTCGGTTTCGCCCTGCTCGCGGTGCGCGCCCCCAGGCCCGTGCTGCTGCGGCTGGCGGTGCTGGCCGGGCTGGTGCTCGCGCAGGGCGCGGTCGGCGCCGTCCAGTTCTACACCGGCGTTCCCGCGGTGCTCGTTGCCATCCATGTGGCAGGCGCCGGCGCCTGCACCGCGGCCACCGCGGCGCTATGGGCGTCGATGCGACAGCGGACCGAGGCCGAGCCGCTCCAGAGCTGACTCGACACCGACGGCGAATTGCCGTTGCGCCACAGCACGATCGGACTCGGCCAGTTGCCGCCAACCCAGGCTCGGTTCGACAAGTTCCAGCTCGAGCAACCGTGGGTTCCGGTGGTCACCGATGATGTCCACGCGGGCGTACAAGAGCTCTGTGGGCTCGATGGCCAGATGTGCGGCCGCCGCGGCCAGCGTCGCGTAGCCGACGTCCCACAGCTCGAAGTCCGGGGCGGCCGGTTGCAGCTGTTCCTCGGCGTAGGTGCCGGATTCGTGCATCTCCAGACTGCCGCCGGGCGGCGGCAACATCGGCCCCTTGACGAAGGCGTGCGACTGCTCGCCCGCCAGAAACACCAGCGCGGTCTCCCCCGCCTCGATGCGTTCGTCGTACGGCTGGATGAGCACGGTGCGGCCGTCGGCCTGTAGCGCGGCAGCATGCGCAGCGGCCGCGCCGGCATCGGTGAATCGTTGCGCGCCAACCGAACCCGCACCCACCGCGGGTTTGACCACGACCTGTCCGCTGGGCACCGTCACCGACTCCCCCGGCGCGAAGAAAGCACTGGGCACCGTCGGCACCCCGGCCGCCGTCAAATCCGCCAGGTAGCGCTTGTCGCTGTTCCACGCGACCACCTCGGGCGCGTTCAGCAGGTTGCGCACCTTCGTGGTCCAGGCCAGGAACTCGTCGTGGCGCTCGGTGTAGTCCCACGCGGCCCGCAGGATCACGAGATCGGCTTGCAGCGTCGCCGGGTCGTCCCATGCCAGCCAGTGCGCATGCAGGCCGCGGTCCCGCAACGCCTTGACCAACCCGTCGTCGTCGCCGTCGCCTTCGACGAGAGCCTGGCAACCAGCCAAAACGATGCGGGGATGACGGATATCGGGCCTCGCGAGTTTCACGTTGGAATGATAGGTGGCATGCATGCCATCGAAGTCGCCGAACTCGGCGGTCCGGAAGTCCTGTCCTACGTCGAACGCCCCGAGCCCACACCGGGACCAGGCGAGGTCCTGATCAAGGCCGAGGCCATCGGCGTCAACTTCATCGACACATACTTCCGCTCCGGGTTGTACCCGCGTCCGGTGCCCTACATCCCGGGCCAGGAGGTCTGCGGCACCATCACCGCCGTCGGCGACGGCGTTGCAGCGCTGGCCGTCGGCGACCGGGTGGTGACCGCTGCCGCGGACGGCACCTACTCCGAATACTGCGTCGCACCGGCCGATTACGTGGCCTATGTCCCGGACGGCGTGGACCCCGAGGTCGCCGCCGCCGCACTGCTCAAGGGCATGACGGCGCACTACCTGATCAAGTCCACGTACCCGGTGCAGCAGGGCGACACGGTGCTGCTGCACGCCGGAGCCGGCGGTGTCGGGCTGATCCTGACCCAATGGGCCACCAGCATGGCGGTGCGGGTCATCACCACCGTTTCCAACAGCGACAAGGCCGAATTATCCCGGCAGGCCGGCGCTATCGAGGTTCTGGACTACCCCGAGGATCCCGCTGAGTTCGGCGCCAGAATCCGTGAGCTCACCGACGGAAACGGAGTCGCCGCCGTGTACGACGGTGTCGGCGCCTCCACTTTCGAGGCCAGCCTGGCCAGCCTCGCGGTGCGCGGCACCCTGGCACTCTTCGGAGCCTCCAGCGGCCCCGTACCCCCGATTGACCCGCAGCGGCTCAACAGCGCCGGCTCCTTGTTCCTGACGCGGCCGACGCTTGCGCACTACACCCGCAACACCGACGAGTTCTCCTGGCGCGCAGGCGAACTGCTGCAAGCCATCTCGGACGGCACCATCACCGTGACGGTGAGTCAGCGCTATCCCCTGGCCGAAGCGGCCCGCGCGCACGCGGACCTGCAGGCCCGGCTGACCGTCGGCTCGGTGGTGCTGGTGCCTTAAACCGGCACTGCAGCCGGGAACGTCCAGGCGCCGTCGAGAATCTCGGGCCGCGGGCGGTAGAGCCGCACGGCGTAGTTCCAGCCCGGGGTGATCGGCAGCAGGTTGGCCGCGCCCGTGCCGCCGAACTGGATGGTCGTCGAACCGTCGGCGTCCGTGACCGCGGTGATGTTGTTCAGCGAGTAGGCGTTCTGGTCGTTGGCGGTGAAGTAGCCGTCCTTGTTGTAGACCGTCACCGACCAGAAGCCATCCACCGGAACGTCTTTGACGGTGAGCCGGTACACCGCGGCGCCGTCGTTCTGCGGCGGCACCACGGTCAGATACAGCGCGTCACGTTCAGGGTTGCCGCCCCAGGCATTGGCCGATCCGATCAGGTGCCGCACCGGCTCCGTGTCGGCCGCGGTGCCGAACATGCCCTTGGTGTCCGGCAATGTGGTGGCCAGGGTGATGAGTGCGTCGCGCACGGTCTTCTGGCTGACGGGGTCCCACTGCGGCGTTTCGAAACTGCCAAGGGCATCCTGAGCGACGGTGACGGCGTCCTGCAGGGCATGGACGGCAGCCAGGTCGGCGGCGTCGTTGGGGTCGACCAGCGTGCGGACCGCCACGGCCACGTAGCGGGTCCCCACCTCGTCACGCGTCAGAGTCACCGACGCCGGCGCGTAGACAACCTGGGTCGTGTAGTGGTCTTCGCTGATGATCTGCAGCGCCATGAATCGCCCACCGCTGTCCGGCAGCGTCACGGTCACCGGACCGGCGTCGAGATCGAAGACACCTGACGAGTAGAGGGTGTCGCGGTTCTGCCGGATGACCAACTGGTTGTCGATCGGGCTCAGTTCACGGGTGTGGTGCAGTGCCCCGAACCCACCGCCCTTGACGATGTTGCCGAAGTAGAGGTCGGATTCGGCGCGGGCGAAGTTGTCAGGGCTCACCAATTGGGTCATGGACCCAACCTAGCGACCGAACACCACCGGCAGCGCGAGCGCCGAGTCGACCGCGAGCGCGCAGAACAGCACGGCGAGGTAGTTGTTCGACTGCAGGAACAGGCGCAGCGGCTTCACCGGCTCGCCGCGCTTCACGCCCGAGTACAGCTGGTGTGCCATCACCAGGAACCAGGCGCCCGCGACCAGCGCCACCGCCGCGTACAGCCAGCCGGTGGCGAATGCCAGTGCCAGGGTCGTCAGCACGGTCGCCCAGGTGTAGATCAGGATCTGCCTGGTGACCTCGCGCTCGGTGGCGACGACGGGCAGCATCGGCACGCCGGCTGCCTCGTAGTCCTCCTTGTAGCGCATGGCCAGTGCCCAGGTGTGCGGCGGCGTCCAGAAGAAGATGATCAGGAACATCACCAGCGCGGGCCACTGGATGGTGCCCGTGACCGCCGACCACCCGATCATCACCGGCATGCAGCCGGCAGCGCCGCCCCACACCACGTTCTGCGAGGTGCGGCGCTTGAGCAGCAGCGTGTAGACGAAGACGTAGAAGGCGATGGTCGCCAGGGCCAGGAGCCCCGACAACAGATTCGAGCTGCGCCATAGCCACACGAACGACGTGACGGTCAGGATCAGGCCGAATATCAGCGCGTTGCGGGTCGGAACCGTGGCGCGGGCCAACGGCCGGCGGGCGGTGCGCTTCATCACCTTGTCGATATCGGCGTCGGCGACACAGTTCAGCGTGTTGGCGCCGGCCGCCGCGAGCAGACCACCGACCAGGGTGTTGAGGATCAGCAGCGGCTTGATCGGGCCTTGGCTGGCCACGACGTCGAAGCGGTGCGCAAGCAGCATGGCCGGGATGGTGGTCACCAGCAGCAGTTCGATGACGCGCGGCTTGGTTAGGGCGATGTAGGCCAGCAGCGTGTCCCGAACCCGGTTCGGCGACTTGGTCCCCGAAGCAGCGTCGTGCTCGTCAGACGCTGCAGCTCCGGGACCGAAACCGTGTGCCCCGTGGACGGAACGGCGCTCGCGAATGCTCACGCAGATATCTCCTCGGAAGTCACGGCCGCGCAGCCTCTACTACAGACGATGGTAGACCGCGCACCTGAGTGCTCCACACCGCAGGGTGCATTCAGGTGAACGGAAACCCAATCACGGACAGGCCAAAGGTGAAGCGGTCTGCACCACACCAGCAGCGCGCACTAGGGTAGTCATGCAGCTCGCTTGCGATTTGCCGAGCCCGAGACGTCCCTCAGTAGGAGTGCGCCCGTGACCACAGTCGAAGAAATTTCCGAACTCACCCGCCCGCGCCACCCGGACGACTGGACCGAGCTGGACTCGGCCGCCGTCGACACCGTACGAGTGCTTGCCGCGGACGCGGTTCAGAAGGTCGGAAACGGCCACCCCGGAACCGCCATGAGCCTGGCCCCGCTGGCCTACACCCTGTTCCAGCGGCAGATGCGCCACGACCCGTCCGACACCCACTGGATCGGGCGCGACCGCTTCGTCCTGTCCTGCGGACACTCCAGCCTGACGCTGTACCTGCAGCTGTACCTGGGCGGCTTCGGCCTCGAGCTGGCCGACATCGAGGCACTGCGAACGTGGGGCTCGCTGACCCCGGGCCACCCCGAGTACGGCCACACCAAGGGCGTCGAGATCACCACCGGCCCGTTGGGCCAGGGCCTGGCCTCCGCGGTCGGCATGGCGATGGCCTCCCGGTATGAGCGCGGGCTGTTCGATCCCGACGCCGCTGCCGGCGAGAGCCCGTTCGACCACTTCATCTACGTGATCGCCTCGGACGGTGACATCGAAGAGGGCGTGACCAGCGAGGCGTCGTCGCTCGCGGGTACCCAGCAGCTCGGCAACCTCATCGTGCTGTGGGACAACAACAAGATCTCCATCGAGCACGACACCAACATCGCGCTCTCCGAGGACACCTGCGCCCGCTACCGCGCCTACGGCTGGCACGTGCAGGAGGTCGACGGTGGCGAGAACGTCGTCGCGATCGAAGAGGCTCTGGCCGCCGCACGCGCGGTGACCGACCGCCCGTCGTTCATCTCGGTGCGCACCATCATCGGCTACCCGGCCCCCACCAAGATGAACACCGGCGGGGTGCACGGCTCGGCGCTGGGCGCCGACGAGGTCGCGGCCACCAAGAAGGTGCTGGGCTTCGACCCGGACAAGAGCTTCGAGGTGAAGCCCGAGGTCATCGACCACACCCGCGAGCTGATTGCCCGCGGCAAGAAGGCGCATGACGAGTGGCAGGTCGCGTTCGACGCCTGGGCCGCCAAGGAGCCCGAGCGCAAGAAGCTGCTGGACCGCCTGGAGGCCGGCACGCTGCCCGAGGGCTGGGACGCCGACCTGACGTACTGGGAGCCGGGCAGCAAGGCTGTCGCGACGCGTGCCGCGTTCGGCAAGGTGCTCAACGACGTCGCCGGTAAGCTGCCCGAATTGTGGGGTGGCTCAGCCGATCTCGCGGGCAGCAACAACACGACCATCAACGGCGTGAAGTCGTTCGGCCCGCCGTCGATCTCGACCGAGGACTACACCGCCGACTGGTACGGCCGCGTGCTGCACTTCGGCATCCGCGAACACGCCATGGGCTCGATCCTCAACGGCATCGTGCTGCACGGCCCGACGCGTCCGTTCGCGGGCACCTTCCTGCAGTTCGCCGACTACATGCGTCCGGCGGTGCGGTTGGCCGCGCTGATGAACATCGACCCGATCTACATCTGGACCCACGACTCGATCGGTCTGGGTGAGGACGGCCCGACGCACCAGCCGATCGAGCACCTGGCCGCGCTGCGCGCGATCCCGAACCTGTCGGTGGTTCGTCCCGCCGACCCGAACGAGACCGCCTACACGTGGCGCACCATCCTGGAGCGCACCCACGGCAACAACCCGACCGGTTTCATCCTCACCCGCCAGGGGGTACCTGTCCTCGAGGGCACCGACGCCGAGGGCGCGGCCCGCGGTGGCTACGTGCTAGGTGGCGGTAACCCGGCCGACGACGCCGACGTCATCATCATCGCGACCGGCTCCGAGGTGCAGCTTGCCGTCGAGGCACAGAAGCTGTTGGCGGACAAGGACATCGTCGCCTACGTGGTGTCGATGCCGTGTCTGGAATGGTTCGAGGCGCAGCCGAAGGAGTACCGCGACACCGTGCTGCCGCCCGACGTCTCGGCACGTGTTGCGGTCGAGGCCGGCATCGCGCAGCCTTGGCACAAGCTGGTCGGTGACACCGGCGAGATCGTCTCGATCGAGCACTTCGGCGCATCGGCTGATGACAAGACCCTGTTCCGGGAGTTCGGCTTCACCGCTGAGGCCGTCGTCGCCGCAGCAGAACGCTCGTTGGACAACTGACAACCGATTCAGAAAGAGCACACTCATGACTCAGAACCCGAACCTCGCGGCGCTGAGCGCCGCCGGTGTCTCCGTCTGGCTCGACGACCTGTCGCGGGAGCGGCTGCAGTCGGGCAACCTCACCGAGCTGATCAATACCCGCAGCGTCGTCGGCGTCACCACCAACCCGTCGATCTTCCAGGCTGCACTGTCGAAGGGCACGGCCTACGACGCGCAGGTGCACGAGCTGGCGTCCCGGGGCGCCGACGTGGACGCCACCATCCGCACCGTCACCACCGATGACGTCCGCAACGCGTGCGACGTGCTGGCCAAGGTGTACGAAGCCTCCGGCGGCGTCGACGGCCGGGTGTCCATCGAGGTCGACCCGCGGCTGGCGCACGACACCGACAAGACGATCCTGCAGGCCATCGAGCTGTGGAAGATCGTCGACCGGCCGAACCTGCTGATCAAGATTCCGGCGACGCTGGCGGGCCTGCCGGCGATCACCGCGGTGATCGCCGAGGGCATCTCGGTCAACGTCACCCTGATCTTCTCGGTGGAGCGGCACCGGGCCGTGATGGAGGCCTACCTGACGGGACTCGAAAAGGCCCGGGAAGCCGGCCACGACCTGTCGAAGATCCATTCTGTCGCTTCGTTCTTCGTGTCCCGCGTCGACACCGAGATCGACGCGCGGCTGGAAAAGATCGGTGGCTCTGCGCTGGGTCTGCGCGGCAAGGCCGGCGTCGCCAACGCCCGGCTGGCCTACGCGGCCTACGAGCAGGTCTTCGGCGGCCCGCAGTTCGCCAACCTCAAGGCCGAGGGTGCCCGCGTGCAGCGTCCGCTGTGGGCGTCGACCGGCGTGAAGAACCCGGACTACCCGGACACGCTCTATGTCACCGAGCTGGTCGCCCCCAACACGGTCAACACCATGCCGGAGAAGACCCTGGAGGCGGTCGCCGACCACGGTCAGATCACCGGAGACACCATCTCCGGCACGGCTGCCGCGGCGCAGGCCGTGTTCGACGAGCTGTCTGCCGTCGGCATCGACCTGGACGACGTGTTCGAGCTTCTCGAGGTCGAGGGCGTGGAGAAGTTCGAGAAGTCCTGGGGCGAACTGCTCGAAGCCACGCAGGGTCAACTCGACGCACTGAAATGAGCGACGGCAGCAGCGAGCGGCCGGCGGATTGGGTGAACCCCCTGCGGGACAAGCGCGACAAGCGCATGCCCCGCATCGCCGGCCCGTGTGCGGTGGTGATCTTCGGCGTCACGGGCGATCTGGCCCGCAAGAAGCTGATGCCGGCGATCTACGACCTCGCCAACCGGGGACTCCTGCCGCCCTCGTTCGCCTTGGTCGGCTTCGCGCGCAGGGACTGGGCCGACGAGGACTTCGGCAAGGTCGTGTACGACGCCGTCAAGCAGCACGCGCGGACGCCGTTCCGGCAGGAGGTCTGGGACCGCCTGGCCGAGGGCTTCCGGTTCGTGCAGGGCACGTTCGATGACGACGCCGCCTTCGAGCGCCTGCGCGACACGTTGCAAAAGCTCGACGAGGAACGCGGCACCGGCGGCAATCATGCGTTCTACCTGTCGATTCCGCCGAACGCGTTCCCGCAGGTGTGCGAGCAGCTGTCCACCTCCGGTCTGGCCAACAAGTCCGACGGATCGTGGAGCCGGGTGGTCATCGAGAAGCCGTTCGGTCACGACCTGGCCAGCGCGGAAGCGCTCAACGGGGTGGTCAACAGCGTCTTCCCGGAGTCGTCGGTGTTCCGCATCGACCACTACCTGGGCAAGGAAACCGTCCAGAACATCCTGGCGCTCCGGTTCGCCAACGAGTTGTTCGAGCCGGTGTGGAACGCCCACTACGTCGACAGCGTGCAGATCACCATGGCCGAGGACATCGGACTCGGTGGCCGCGGTGGTTACTACGACGGCGTGGGTGCCGCCCGCGACGTCATTCAGAACCACCTCCTGCAGCTCCTGGCGCTGACCGCGCTGGAGGAGCCCGTCAACTTCTCGCCGCACGAACTGCAGGCCGAGAAGATCAAGGTGCTGTCGGCAACGCACCTGGCCGAGCCATTGGACGAGACCACGGCACGCGGTCAGTACGCCGCAGGCTGGCAGGGTGGCGAGAAGGTACTCGGGCTGCTCGATGAGGAAGGCTTCTCGTCGACGTCGACCACGGAGACCTTCGCGGCGATCACCGTCGAGGTCGACACCCGGCGCTGGGCCGGCGTGCCGTTCTACCTGCGGACCGGAAAACGGTTGGGACGCAGGGTCACCGAGATCGCGTTGGTGTTCAAGCGGGCCCCGCACCTGCCGTTCGACGCGACGATGACCGACGAACTCGGACAGAACGCGCTGGTGATCCGGGTGCAACCCGACGAAGGAATCACTCTGCGGTTCGGTTCCAAGGTGCCGGGGCACCTCATGGAGGTCCGCGACGTCAGCATGGACTTCTCGTACGGTTCGGCGTTCGCCGAGGACTCCCCCGAAGCCTACGAACGACTGATCCTCGACGTCCTGCTCGGCGAACCGTCACTGTTCCCCGTCAACGCCGAAGTCGAATTGTCCTGGAAGATCCTGGATCCCGCGCTGGAACACTGGGCCGCGCAGGACAAGGCCGGTGGCCGGCCCGAGGCATACGAGTCCGGTACCTGGGGTCCGGAGTCGGCGTTCGAGATGCTGCGGCGCAGCGGCCGCGAATGGAGGCGACCGTGATTTGCGAAGGCGACGACGAGTGAGCATCGCAGCGAGGCACGAGCGAGGAGCGGAACGAGGAGGAGTCGAGCCATGATCTTGGATCTGCCCGACACCAACACCGGCGCGATCAACAAGAAGATCGTCGCACTGCGGGAAGAAGGCGGTGCCATCACGCTCGGGCGGGTGCTGACCCTGGTAGTGGCGCCCGACACCGAGGCCATCCTGGAAGAGGCCATCGAGGCCGCCAATACCGCCAGCCGTGAACATCCGTGCCGCGTCATCGTGGTGATCCCGGGTGACCGGCTGGCCACCGAGGCCCGCCTGGACGCCCAACTCCGGGTGGGCCGCGACGCCGGCGCCAATGAGGTTGTGGTGCTGCGTCTCTCGGGTCCGCTGGCCAACCACGCCAGCAGCGTGGTGACGCCATTCCTACTTCCGGATACCCCGGTGGTCACCTGGTGGCCCGATGTGGCGCCCGCCGTGCCGGCGGCCGATCCGCTGGGCAAGCTGGCGATCCGCCGGATCACCGACGCCACAAACGGCGAAGACCCATTGGCGTGCATCAAGAGCCGGCTGGCCGGATACACATCCGGTGACACCGACCTGGCCTGGAGCCGGGTGACGTACTGGCGGGCGCTGCTCGCCGCCGCACTGGACCAGGCACCGTATGAACCGATCACCGAAGCGCTGGTGTCGGGCCTGAAAGACGAACCGGCCCTGGATATCTTGGCCGGCTGGCTGGCGGCCTGCATCGACGGGCCGGTGACGCGCGCAGTCGGCGACCTCAAAGTCGTGCTGAGCCGGCCCACCGAGACCATCACGCTGAGCCGCCCGCAAACCGGTGTCACCGCATCGCTCACCCGCACCGGCCGACCGGAAGCCCACATTCCGTTGGCGCGGCGGGAAGCGCGCGACTGCCTCGCCGAAGAGATGCGCCGGCTCGATGCCGACGAGATCTACCATCGCGCCCTGGTGGGCCTGGACAAGGTTGTGTATGTCTGAGCAGATCATCGAAAAGCATTCCGACGCAGACGCTTTGGTGACCTCCGTGGGCGACCGCCTCGTCGCGGCCATCAACGGCGCCATCGAGACCCGCGGCGTGGCGTACATCGTGCTGACCGGCGGCGGCACGGGCATCAAGTTGCTCAAGCATGTCGGCGGACATCCGATCGACTGGGCCAAGGTGCACCTGTTCTGGGGCGACGACCGCTACGTCCCGGCCGACGACGCCGACCGGAACATCAAGCAGGCGCGCGAGGCGCTGCTGAATTCCGTTGCCATTCCTACCGAGAACGTGCACGCGATGGCCGCCAGCGACGGCGAGTTCGGTGACGACATCGACGCCGCGGCCGCCGCCTACGCGCGCGAGCTGGCCGCGGTCGCCGGGAACGGTTCGCCGACACCGGAATTCGACGTCCATCTGTTGGGCATGGGCGGCGAGGGTCACGTCAACTCACTGTTCCCGCACACCGACGCCGTCCGCGAGACCGAGCGGTATGTCGTCGCCGTCACCGACTCCCCCAAGCCGCCGCCGCGACGGATCACGCTGACGCTGCCCGCGGTCCGTCGGGCACGGCAGGTGTGGCTGGTGGTCGCCGGCGCCGAGAAGGCCGACGCGGTCGCGGCCGCGGTGGGTGGCGCTGCAGCCGTTGATATTCCAGCGGCCGGCGCGATCGGCACCGAGGCGACGGTGTGGTTGCTCGACGAGGCCGCGGCGGCGAAACTGTAGCCATGGTCGACAAAGGCGACGGTCGTTCACGACCCGTGCGCGGCCGCATCCGAACATTGACGGACGCCGCGTTGAACGCCGACGTCATGGTGTCCCAGGTCGACTCGCTGTTGGTCGACATGGAAGGCACGCTGGCGACGCTGAGCACACTGACCGGTGACCTCGACACCACGATGTCGCGATTCAACGAGACCATCACCCAGATCGACGAACTCGCGCCGCGCATCTTCGGCGTGGTCGACCGGATGGAGGCGATCGTGACGCGCGTCGAGGCGATTGTCGGGGTCGCCGAGACGGTGCTGTCGCCCATCACGGTGACCGAGAACGCCGTGCGAGGCGTGCTGAAGTCAGTTCGCGGCTGGGCCACATAGCGTTCTCTCGCCGCTGCAAGAACCCGCTATGTGGCGCGGGGCGGCGACGCGAGTCGGTCAGATAGCTGCCGGCGATTGGACGCCGCCCACTGCGCTTCGACGGGCTCGATCCGACGACGCAAACTGTCGTGAAGCAAGGTGCCGCGGTCGCTGAGGAAGACCCGGACCTTACGGCGGTCGAATTGATCTACTTCCCGGTATGCGAGTGCCTGGACGACCAGCCGGTCGACCACCCTGGTCAGGGTGGGTCCAGGGGTCGGCGTCAGCGCCTGCAGTTCTGCCATCGTGAGTCCGGCAGCGGCGGCCAGGGCGTCGAGCGCCAGCCAGTGGTCGACGCCGAGCCCCGATTCCTGAAGTTCGGCATCCAGGCAGGCGGTCAAATTGCGGGCTGCGCGGAGCAGCGTGGCGGTGATCGACGTGGTCACGTCGTGCTGGGACACCGTGCTCGCCATGACCAACTCCTACGTGTTGCCCGTTGGGCCGGGTAGCGCAATACTTTCAATTGAAAATGATGATAGCCGGTCCGCGGACGGTGCGGCAAAGGACGTAATGGTCATGAACTCGCAGGCCAGTAGCGCTGCCGACGAGGCATGGCGGGTGGCCATGGTGGTGCCCCTACAGGGTCCGGGCGGCGTCTTCGGGCCATCGTGTGAAGCCATCAGCGAGCTGGCGGCGCACGACCTCAACGTCGATGGCGGAGTCCTGGGCCGCGAAGTGCAGATAGAAGTGGTCGACGGCGGGGCCGACCCGCAGCTCGTCGCCCGACGGATCGATCAACTCATCACGGCGGGCGCCATCCACGCCGTCAGCGGGTGGCACATCTCCTCCGTACGCAATGCGCTCGCTCCGGTGGTCGCGGGCCGGGTGCCCTATGTGTACCCCGCCCTCTACGAAGGCGGTGAGCGTCGCCGCGACATCTATTGCTGCGGCGAGACTCCGGACCGCCAGATCGCGCCGGCGTTGCGCTGGTTGCGGGAGAACGCCGGGGTGCGGCGCTGGTTCATCGTCGGCGACGACTATGTCTGGCCGCGCTCGTCGGTGGCCGCGGTCCGGGAGTATGCCCGCGATCTCGGTCTCGACCTCGTTGGGCACCGGTTCGTGGACCTGGGCCGCGCGGACATGTCCGAGGCCGTCAGGGCGGCCATGGCGTCGCAATGTGATGCCGTGTTGATGCTGCTGGTGGGCCAGGATGCGGTCGAATTCAACCGCGCCTGCGCCACACTCGGTGCCGCCGACTCGTTCCTTCGGTTCAGCCCGTTGATGGACGAGAGCATGTTGCTGGGCAGCGGGGCGGACGGCACCCGGGGATTATTCGTCGCCGCCTCCTTCTTTTCCTCGATGGTGGGGGCCAACGCGATGGAGTTGATAGGCCGTTACCACGACGTGCACGGCCCCACCGCTCCACCGCTGAGCGGTATCGCCGAATCTTGTTACGAGGGGCTGCAATTGCTGTCCCGGCTCATTCATCGCTCGGGGCAGTTGACCGACATAGCGACCAGTGATCGTGTCTCGTACGACGGTCCGAGGGGCACCGTGCACTACCGGTCGGACGCGACCGTGCAGCCGGTGCACCTGGCCGTCGCCGACGGGTACGACTTCGATGTGCTCACCACCCTGACTGCGTTTTGACCTCCGACGGCGTGGAGGGCTCGGGTTGACACTGCGGCCCCGCGCATTTATTTTCAATTGAATATATTTCATCTGAATCTTTTTAGGTGGCGACCGTGCACGGTGTCGAACGTGGTCCCCACATCACCGCAGTTGTGATTCAGCCGCCGTATCCCCTTCGAGCCCTTACCCTTTGAGGAGAACCGCCATGCGTCATGGTGACATTTCGTCGAGCCCGGACACCGTCGGCGTAGCCGTCGTCAACTACAAGATGCCCCGGCTACACACCAGGGATGAAGTCCTCGACAATGCCCGCAAGATCGCGGACATGGTGGTGGGAATGAAGTCCGGACTGCCGGGCATGGATCTCGTGGTGTTCCCCGAGTACTCGACTCAGGGCATCATGTACGACCCCGAGGAGATGTACGCCACCGCGGCTTCCATCCCCGGCGACGAAACCGACATCTTCGCCGCGGCGTGCCGGAAGGCCAAGACGTGGGGCGTCTTCTCCATCACCGGTGAGCGCCACGAAGACCATCCGAACAAGCCGCCGTACAACACCCTCGTCCTCATCGACGACACCGGTGAGATCGTGCAGAAGTACCGAAAGATCCTGCCCTGGTGTCCCATCGAGGGCTGGTACCCCGGAGACACCACCTATGTTTCCCGGGGTCCGAAGGGGATGAAGATCTCGCTGATCATCTGCGACGACGGCAACTACCCCGAAATCTGGCGGGACTGCGCCATGAAGGGCGCGGAGCTGATCGTCCGCTGCCAGGGATACATGTATCCCGCCAAGGAGCAGCAGGTGCTCATGGCCAAGGCGATGGCATGGGCCAACAACACCTACGTCGCCGTGGCCAATGCCGCCGGCTTCGATGGGGTGTACTCCTACTTCGGGCACTCTGCCATCGTCGGGTTCGACGGCCGCACCCTGGGCGAAACCGGCGAGGAAGAGTACGGAATCCAGTTCGCGCAGCTGTCGCTGTCGGCGATTCGAGACGCCCGCCAAAATGACCAGTCGCAGAACCACCTGTTCAAATTGCTGCACCGCGGCTACTCCGGCGTGCACGCGGCCGGCGACGGCGACAAGGGTGTCGCCGATTGCCCGTTCGAGTTCTACAAGCTGTGGGTGACCGACGCGCAGAAGGCTCAGGAAGTCGTCGAATCGATCACCCGGGACACCGTCGGTGTGGCGGACTGCCGCGTGGGAAACCTGCCCGTAGAGCGGACCGTCGAGGCGTAAGAGAGCGACGTGCCTTACCTCACCGACATGTTTCACGATCAGAACGCGACGCCGCAGAGCACCAACGACGTCGCCGTGAAATCGGTCGCTGGGTTCGATCCCGACGCCTTCGCCGAGCGACTCGGGCAGCGGATACTCGGTCAACCGAACGCCGTCAGCGCCGTCGCCCGGGCATTGTCGATCGCCCATGCGGGTATCGCCGATCCCGGCCGCCCTCTGGCCAGCGTGCTGCTCGTCGGACCGACCGGAATCGGCAAGACCGAACTGGTCCGCCAGGTCGCCGCCGAGATCCGCACCGGGCCCGACGACCTCTGCCGAATCGACATGGCCGCCTTGGCCCAGGAGCACTACGCCGCGTCCTTCTCCGGGGCACCACCGGGATACGCCGGAAGCAAAGAATCCTTCACCCTGTTCGACAAGAACAAGATCGAAGGCGATCCGTACACGCCCGGCATCGTGCTCTTCGACGAAGTCGAGAAAGCGGACCCCACGGTGATCCGTGCACTGCTGCACGTGCTCGACAGCGGCCAACTCAGACTCGCGAACGGGCGTGAACGCATCTGCTTCCGCAACAGTTATGTCTTCATGACGTCCAACTTGGGTTCCACGGCCGTCGCCACGGCCCAGCGCGCAAACCGGTGGTCGTCCCGGTGGCGCCGACCGAGGGTATTCGGCACGGCGCCAATGGATCCGGCGACCCACATGCACGCACTGGTGACCGCCGCGGTCGAGGAGTTCTTCGACCCGGAGTTCTTCAACCGGATCGACGAAACCGTCATCATGGAGCCCTTCAGCACCTCGACGGCCCGGCAGGTCACCGGGCGCGAAGTGGAGTTGTTCACCGCGCGACTGGCCCGCGAATCCGTCGAACTCCGTGTCGACGAAACCGTGGTGCAGTTCCTGCAGGACTGTGGATTCGACCCGATCTACGGTGCCCGCGGGTTGCGCAGAACCATCCGGACCCATCTCATCGCACCGACGGCCGAGTGCGTACTGCGGGGCCGCACCACACCGACCGCACGCATCGTGATCGAGGCGAAAATGGTCGACGGATCCATCGCGGTGACACTGGCCGACCGCGCAGCGTGAGTCAGCTACCCGCTGTTGCGCAGTGCGGTGGCCAGCCCACTCATGGTCAGGAGGATGCCCCGTTGGACGAGTTCGTCTTCGTCACCTGAGCGGTAGCGGCGCAGCAGCTCGACCTGGAGGTGGTTCAGCGGCTCCAGGTACGGGAACCGGTTGAACACCGACCGCGCGAGGGCCGCGTTGTCGGCCAGCAGGTCGTCCTGTCCGGTGATCAGGGCGTGCATCCGGATGGTGCGCTCATGTTCGGCGGCGATCTTGTCGAACACCCGGTGGCGCAGCGCCTCGTCGTCCACGAGCTCCGAATACCTTGCCGCCAGGCCGAGATCCGACTTGGCGAGCACCTGCGCCATGTTCGACAGCACGGTCCGGAAGAACGGCCACTTCGCGTACAGGTCCTGCAATACTTCGAGGCCGCCGTCGGTGTTGTCGATGAACTCCTCGAACGCGGTCCCGGTGCCATACCAGCCCGGCAGCATGACGCGCGACTGACTCCAGGCCAGCACCCACGGGATGGCCCGCAGGTCGGCGATCGAAGTGGTCGGCTTGCGGGACGTCGGGCGGCTGCCGATGTTGAGCGCGCCGATCTCGCTGACGGGTGTCGACGCCTTGAAGTACTCGACGAACCCCGGTGTCTCGTGCACCAATTCGCTGTAGGCCCGTTGCGCGCGGGCGGCGAGGTCGTCCAGGACGTCGTAGGCGGGTGCCGCGGCGTCGCCGAGCCCTTCAACGTCGAGCAGGGTCGACTCGAGGGTCGCGGCCAGCAGCGTCTCCAGATTGCGATGTGCGGCGTGCGGTTCGGCGTACTTGGCGGCGATCACCTCACCCTGCTCGGTGATCCGCAGTGAACCCCTGACCGCGCCGGGCGGCTGCGCGAGAATCGCGTCGTAGCTCGGGCCACCGCCGCGGCCGACGGTGCCGCCCCGGCCATGGAAGAGCCGCAACCGGATTCCGGTCTTGCGGGCCGATTCCACGAGGTCGAGCTCGGCCCGATACAGCGCCCAGTTGGCCGCCAGGTAGCCACCGTCCTTGTTGGAGTCGGAGTAGCCGAGCATGACCTCCTGATGATCGTCCCGGGCGGTGACGATGGACCGGTACAGCGGAATGGCAAGGGCCGCTTCCAGAATCGCAGATCCGCGTTGCAGGTCGTCGATGGTCTCGAACAGCGGCACGATGCCGACCGGGCTGTACGGCTCGGGCCCGGCGGCATCGAGCAGGCCGGCTTCTTTGAGCAGCACCCCGGCCTCGAGGAGATCGGACACCGACTGACACATCGAGATGATGTAGTTGGGCACGGCCTGCGGCCCGAAGACCTCGACCGCGCGGGCCGCCGCGGCCACGATGTCCAGTTCCTTGCGCGCCAGCTCCGACAGCTGGGCGTCGCGCCCCACCAACGGCCGGCGCGTGGACAGCTCCGCGACCAGGACGGCGACCCGCTCGTCTTCCGGCAGAGACGCGTAGTCGGGGTGCACACCGGCCCACGCCAGCAGCTCGGCCACCACCTGCTCGTGCACTTCGGAGTTCTGCCGAAGATCCAGTCCGCAGAGGTGGAAACCGAAGACACGCACCGACTCTCGCAACCGGGCCAGCCGATCGTCGGCCAGCACACTGGTGCCGCCCGCACGCAACGACGCGTCGATGACATCCAGGTCGGCCAGCAACTCGGCCGGCGTTGGGTATTGCGGCAGGCCGAGGTCCAGCTCGTGCTCGGGTTGCCGGTCGAGTATCTCGCCCGCGGTGGCCGTCAGGCGCCCGCGGATCACATGGAGCGCCTGGCGGTACGGTTCGTCGGCGTGCGCCGGTTCGGGATGCTGGTCGGCGAGCGCCTGCAGCGCGTCGCTGACCCGGACCAGTCGTGCCGACATCGACAATTCATGTTCCAGCGCAAGGAGTTCGCCGAAGTACCGGTCGAATGCGGTGTAGGCCGCACTGCCGGTGGCCAGGCGCACCACGTCGGCCGTGACGTTGGGGTTGCCGTCGCGGTCACCACCGATCCACGAACCGGGCCGCAGGATCGGTGTCTCCAGCAGCGGCTCACCCGGCCAGCGGGCCTGGAGCGCGCCGCGCACCTCCGCGTTGACCCGCGGGATGACGTCGAAGAACGCAGCCGGGTAATAGCGCAGCCCGGTGGCGATCTCGTCTTGAATCTTCAACCGCGACAAGCGGATCAGGGCCGTCTGCCACAGGGTCAGGATGTGCCGGCGCAGCTCGGTCTCGATGTCGCGGCCGTCGCGCGTCACGCTGTGCCCGTGCAACCGCAGCCGCATCAGGTCGGTGATCCGGTTCTGGGTGTCGAAGATGGTGCGCCGCCGGGTTTCGGTGGGATGGGCCGTGATCACCGGCGCGACCAGCGCGCCGCGCAGCGCATCGGCGACGGCCGCGCCGTCCAGTCCCCCGGCTTCGTCGAGCTTGCGGTACGTCGCGGCCAGGCTGCTGTCCTGCGGCGGCTCACCCGCGGCCACGTGCACGGCGCGGCGCCGTTCGCGGTGGATGTCCTCGGCGACGTTGGCCAACAGCGCGAAATGCGTGAATGCCCGGATCACCGGGATCGCCTGATGAATGTCGATGCCGGAGAACAAGGCTGCGAGCTCCGCCCGGTCGATCTCGGAGCGACGCACCCGGAACGATTCCACGCGCGCCCGTTCCACCAGGTCGAAGACGGCGTCGCCGTTCTGCTCGCGCACCGTGTCACCGAGAATGGCGCCGAGCAACCGGATGTCTTCGCGCATCGGTTCGGTGGCCTCACGGCCCAGTTCGGTGCGCTGAACCGATCCGATCGGTAGCAGTGTGCTGTCAGGAGCGTGCGGAACGTCTGCCATCACCCAAGTATCGACGGCGGACGCCGCTCGCGCAGGGCAGGCGGTGTGGCGCGATCACGGCGGACCTAGCGGGACGATCGGCGTCGACGACGTGGTGGGCGTGGTGGGCGTGGCCGGGGCGCTCGTACGCGACGTCGTGGCCGAGGGTTTCTGCCCGTCGGGCAACACAATTGGCTTCACATCGCCGCCGTCGCCGCTCCCAGCGCCACTGTCCGAGTCGACGTTCGGCGGCCAATCCACCGACGTCGGCGGCCAGGCCTTGGCCGACGAACTGCCGCCACCCGGCGGCGCGCAACCCGATCCGGCGCCGAAGTCGCCCGCACCGGTGCAGTCGGCACGGGCGGCGGGTGGGGAAACCGTGAGCCAGACCGATACCGTCAGTGCCACAACGCCGACCGCAGCGGCCCCGGATCTCACCGGCATTCGTACGCCACTCATAGCTGCAGAATGTCCCCATAGGCGTTCACGCTGTCGTCGTTCTTGTCGGTGTCGATGGTCACGGTAGAGAAGAACCGGATGGCCACCGCCCCACCGCAGGCGTCGACCTTGACGTGCGCGTCGTGCACGGTGATGCCGCCGGTACGGCCCTTCAGTATCTTCTTGCCCAGCACCACGTTGGTGATCGTGCCCGGCAGCAGGTTCACCGAGACATTGCCTTCCAGATCGGCGTAGGGACCGATGGCATTCAGCACGTTTCCGCTGAAGCCAGGGTTGATGCCGATGTCGGCGTCGCCACCGACGCTGGCGCCCTCACTGAGATCGACCTGGCAGCCCAGCTGCAGACCCACGATCAGCGTCCCGTTGTTGACCGCTGACGAGCCGCTGCCGTCGATGGTCGCCTCGGCCCGGCCGGTGACGAAACCTTCCCGAGTGAAGGCCGTCGCAGCCATGTTGGGCACCGAGTTGACGGTCATCTGAGTGAGCGAAACCCCAAGGCGCCAGCCATCTTCGGTGTTGACGGCCTGCCGGACGTCGGCGACCGGGAGCGGATCGGCGCTCGCCACGCCACCCGCCACGCAGAGCAGTACCGCCGCGCCCGCACCGATACGAAGAAGATGCACCACGAGGCGAGCGTAGGTACCGGCGCTATGCGCGCCCTGTCATCGGCATAAGCGCCGGCACAGCGAACGCTGGGTACTTGCTGTCAGACAAACAGAACCGGCCACGCCCTGACAGGCGTGGCCGGTTCGGAAAGTCTGAAGCTAGGCGCCGTACTTGATCTGCAGCGCGATGCCGATGATCGACACCAGCCAGATGCCGGTGATGAAGTAAGTCAGCCGGTCGAGGTTCTTCTCGACCACCGTGGAGCCCGACAGACTGGACTGCACACCGCCGCCGAACAGCGTCGACAGACCGCCGCCCTTGGCCCGGTGGAGCAACACCAGCAACACAACCAACACGCTGGTGACGATCAACGTGATCTGCAGGGCCAAAATCATGACCCACAGCTTACCGGGTGCCCGCGCGGCCTTAAGGCAGCGGCCCACCTGCCGCGATCGCCGACAGCGTCGCGAACTGCTCGCCGTCCAGTGATGCACCGCCGACCAGTGCGCCGTCGATGTCGGGCTTCGCTACCAGCTCGCCGACGTTCTTGGCGTTGACCGAGCCGCCGTAGAGCACGCGGACCGTCGCGGCGATCTCGGGCGACGCCAGCTCGGCCAGGGTCGAGCGGATTGCGGCGCACACCTCCTGGGCGTCGGCGGCGCTGGCGACCCGGCCCGTGCCGATGGCCCAGACGGGTTCGTAGGCGATGACGACGCGGCTGATCTCGTCGGCCGAGAGCCCGGCCAGCGAGCCCTGCAGCTGGCCGGTGCAGTGCTCGACATGGTTACCGGCCTCGCGGACGTCGAGTCCCTCGCCGATGCACACGATCGGGGTGAGGCCGTGCTTGAGCGCGGCCTTGGCCTTGGCGGCGACGAGGGCGTCGTCCTCGTGGTGGTAGGTCCGGCGCTCGGAGTGCCCGACGACGACGAACGTGCAGCCCAGCTTGGCCAGGAACGCCCCGCTCACCTCACCGGTGTAGGCGCCCGAGTCGTGCTGGGACAGGTCCTGCGCACCGTAGGTGAGCAGGAGCTTGTCGCCGTCAACGAGGGTCTGCACGCTGCGCAGGTCGGTGAACGGCGGCAGGACGGTGACGTCGACCTTCGCGAAGTACTTGTCCGGCAAGGCGAAGGCGATTTTCTGTACCAGCGCGATGGCCTCGAAATGGTTGAGGTTCATCTTCCAGTTGCCGGCGATCAGCGGCTTACGTGCCATGATCTACGACCCCAGCACGTCGATGCCGGGGAGGGTCTTGCCCTCGAGGTACTCCAGCGACGCGCCGCCACCGGTCGAGATGTGGGAGAAGCCGTCCTCCGCCAGTTCGAGCTGACGCACGGCGGCAGCCGAGTCGCCGCCACCCACGACGCTGAACGCGCCCTTTGACGTGGCCGTGATGATGGCCTCGGCGACGCCCTTGGTGCCGTCGGCGAACGCGGGGAATTCGAAGACACCCATCGGGCCGTTCCAGAACACCGTCTTGGCGTTGGACAGTAGCGCGGTGAAGCGCTTGACCGACTCCGGGCCGATGTCCAGACCCATCTTGCCGTCCGGGATGCGGTCGGAGGCCACGGTCTCCGGTTCGGCGTCGGCGGCGAACTTGTCGGCCACCACGATGTCGACCGGGAGGTGGATGACGTCGGCGTAGGTGTCCAGCAGGCGCTTACAGGTGTCGATCATCTCTTCCTGCAACAGCGAGGTACCGACCGAAAGCCCTTGGGCCGCAAGGAAGGTGAAGCACATGCCACCGCCGATGATCAGGCTGTCGGCCTTGGTGGCGAGGTTCTCGATGACCGCGAGCTTGTCGGAGACCTTGGAGCCGCCGAGGACTACGGCATACGGCCGTTCGGTCGAGCTGGTCAGCTGCTCGAGCACCTTGACCTCGGCGTCCACCAACGTGCCGGCGTAGTGCGGCAGGATTTTCGCCACGTCGTACACCGACGCCTGCTTGCGGTGCACCACCCCGAAGCCGTCGGAGACGAACGCACCGGGTGAACCGTCGGGACCCTCGACGAGAGCCGCCAGCTCGCGGGCCAGCGCGGCGCGCTCGGCGTCGTCCTTGCTGGTCTCACGCGGGTCGAAGCGGATGTTCTCCAGCAGCAACACGTCGCCATCGGTCAGACCCTCGGCGCGGGCGAGCGCATCGGTGCCGACGACGTCGCCGGCCAGCTGGACGTGCCGGCCCAGCTTCTCTCCGAGTGCGGCGGCGACCGGCGCGAGCGAGAACTTGGGGTCCGGGCCGCCCTTGGGCCGGCCCAGGTGCGCCGTGATGACGACCTTGGCGCCGGCATCGGCCAGCGCGGCCAGCGTCGGGACAGAGGCGATGATCCGGCCCGGGTCGGTGATGTTGCCGTTCTCGTCGAACGGGACGTTCAGGTCGGAGCGGACCAGGACGCCCCGCCCCTCTACGCCTTCGGCCAACAGCTCATCGAGGGTCTTGATGCTCATACCTGTCTTTCTCTCACGTGCTATCTACAGCGATTTGCCGACCAGTGCGGCCAGGTCGGCGATGCGGTTGGAGTAGCC
>NZ_JARVRX010000006.1 GCF_030209435.1 Mycolicibacterium sp. lyk4-40-TYG-92
ACGCATGCAACAACTCCCCAGGTAGGAGCTGTTGCACTAGACCCTTGAATCGAAGGCGGCTGCGGGCGACCAAAGCTGCACACTCGGCGTAGGCCCGCTCGCCACATGGTCACCAGCCCAGCCCGTCCAACCATGTCCTGGACCCTCAGATCACCGTGAGCGGCAGGGCCTTTCCCAAATCAGTGCCCGCGGCGATCGACATGCGCTGGCGCCCCAGCGCCGGCCACGCCTGTACCGCGCAGAACGGTGCGCACTGGTCCTGGTCGGCGCGGGTGCCGACATGGACGCAACACTGCACCAGGCGTTCCTCGATCATGGTCGAGATGTCCATGAACGGCTTGACGGTGATGCGAACCACGCGCTCCCCCAACAGCTTCCGTACCCGGTTCGTCCCACCGGGCAGGGCCGATGACGCGAGCGCGAGCAGCGTCGGCATGCCGAGGTCGCAGTTCTGGCAGATGGTTCGCCATACGTCGCCGATCCCAGGGTGCGACAGCGAGGACTGCTCGGACAGCAGGCCCAGCAGTGATTCCCGGACCGCCAGCTGCAGTTCCTGCGGCAGCTCACTGTCGGCAATCCTGTTGGATACCAAGCCGAGTCGATCTTTGAGGACATCGTGGCCGATAAGCGAGACCAGCGACCGCCATTGCCCCGCGTCGTCGCGCAGCACGTAGCCGACCGAGCAGCAGTGCGGATGCGAGCACGGCAACGCGGTGAGATCCCGCCAGGTCACCAGGCCGTCGGTCTGCGGACCGAGCCTGCTCAACACACCGGTGTGCGTCAGCCGGTCGTGGGCGTCCAGGTTCCCCGAACGCCCCGAGCCGAATTGCGGCTGAATGGTGATGCCGCCGACGTAGGGGGTGTCGAGCGCCAGCTGCAGCATGTCGCCGATCTCGTTGTCATTCACGCCGAGCGCCGCGGCCATCACCAACGTCGTGAAAATCTGGCGCACCGAAAGGCGCTGCAAAACCTGCGTTTTCAGCCTGCGAAGGTCACCGCCGCGGTGGTGCCGATGGGCTGTCTCGGACAGCCCGTCGTACTGCAGATACACCTCGACGCGGTGTCGGTGGGCGTTGAGCAGCTCGAGCAGGGCATCGTCCGTCGCAATACGGATGCCGTTGGTGTTGAGGAGGATTCGCGTGATGGGCCGGCGGGTCAGCTCGTCGAGCAGCTGAGCGAGCTCGGGATGTAGCGTCGGTTCGCCACCCGAGAGCATCAGCACGTCCAGCCGCCCGTTCTCCCGGGCCAGCCGCTGGTCGACATTGGCGAGCAGCTCTGCGACCGGCACCACGTTGCGCAGATCGGGCGATGAATCGGTGAAGCAGGTAGGGCATCGCAGATTGCAGACTTCGGCAATGTCTTCGAGCAGGATGCAGGTGTGCTGGGTCTGCATCTCGGGCAGCCCGCGCAGATAGGCGGACGGGATCGGATCGAAATTCCCTGCCACATCGGGCATGTGCGCCTTGGTCGGGGCGGTCCATTCCTCCAGATACGACAGAATCTCTGGGCTCTCGTCGTACAGCGTGCTCACCAGGCCGTGCGCTGGGCACCCCCGCTCCAGCCACACTCGTCCATCGCGCTCGACGAGCCGGCCCGACAGCCGCGACACGTCGCTCAGCGGCCGTTCGGGGGCATCGTGGTGGCAGTCCGGGCAGTAGGCCGTCACATAGCGGAGAATGCGGTCCCCGCGCAGCCCCATCCCCGCCGTCATGTGTACATCGTGGGGTTCAGGCCGGTGCAGTAGCCGACGGTCAGGATCGAGGTGAGCGCCCAGCCGATCATCAGGCCGAGACCCAGTCCCTTGGACCCTGGGTTACCCGTCTTCCACAACGCGTAGCCACCCCCGAAAGCGATGAGGGCCAGCAGCGCAGCCCCGAAAGCCAGCAGCACCTTCTGCTGGTCGGCGAGCATCACCGTGAGGAAGCCCACGCCGACATTCAGCACCGGAAAGAGGATCACCCCGCAAACCACACCGCCTCCCGAGATCGCCTTGGGGTTCGGCGGTGGGTAGCCGTACTGCGGGTGCTGGGGATACGGCGGCGGATATTGGGGGTACTGCGGGTACTGGGGATACCGCGGATGCTGACCCGGCGGCACGCCGTTGCCGGGCTCATCGTCCGGATAGTCAATTGGCGGTTCGGACACGGTCACCCTCCCTGTCGGCCGACGAAATCCGGTAGTAACCACGGCAATAGCCGCGCCAGACCCGAAAACCCAAGAGCGCCAAGGACGGCAGCAGCACCCACTGCGGGCGCGTCAGGTCGAGCCACACCGTCTCGTTGGCGCGCACGAACTCCACGAAGAAGCGGAACACCGCGTAGGCCGCCACGTAGATGACGAACAACTCGCCGGGATGGGTGATTCGCGGCCGCAGCCACATGAGGATCGCGAAAGCCGCCAGCTGGAAAACGATTTCGTACAAGAACGACGGGTGCATGGCCAGCCCGGCCACACATCCCGGGCACTCGGGGGTGCTCGCCGGAGCATGTACTCCCCACGGCAGCGTCGTCGGGCGGCCGGGAGCCTCCGTCAACAGGCACCCGATTCTGCCGATCGCCATCCCCAGTGCGACCGCGGGTGCGAACAGGTCGCCCGTCTTGCCGCGATATCCGCCGAGCCGTTTGGCGATCAACACGCCCACGTAGGCACCGAGCAGGCCGCCGAGGATGCTCTTGGAGCCGTACTCCCACGCCTGCACGACAGTCGGGTTGGCACTGAAATCGAGGTGCCGCGCCAGGCCTGACAGGCGCATCCCGATCGCCCCGCCGACCAGCGCACCGGTCACGGCCACCAGCGATTGTTCGTTCACCGCGCCGCGGCGCCGCGCCTCGTGGACGAACACGAGCACGGCGGCGAGGACCCCCAGCCCCACGAACAGACCGTGGACCGGCACCTGCACCGGTCCGATCTGCCACTGGGAGATCGCTGGGATCGCTGAGATCACACGGTCAAACCTACAACCGGGCCCGTCAGTGCACGATGATCCCGCGAATGTTCTTGCCTTCGCGAAGATCCTGATAGCCCTGGTTGACCTCTTCGAGGGTGTATCTGGTGGTAACCAGGTCATCGAGTTGCAGTTGGCCATCGTTGTAGAGCCGCAGCAGGCGGATGATGTCGTACTGCGGGTTGGCGGAGCCGAACAACGAGCCGCGAATGGTCTTCTCGAACAAGGTCAACTCGAGGCCCGAGACATGGATCGTCAGCTTCTCGGGATTGGCCATGCCGATGACGACGACCGTGCCACCCTTGCCGATGGCGCTGAACGCCGACGTGACGACGTCCTCGTCCACGGTTCCGACGCAGATGATGGCCTGGTCGGCGCCCTGCCCCCAGGACAGTTCGTTGATCTTCTCGGCGGCCGCCTCGGCGCTCGCAAACACGTGTGTCGCACCGAATTTCAGTGCGGTATCGCGTTTGAACGGCACGGGGTCGACGGCCACGATGTATTTCGCTCCGGCATGCGCGGCGCCCTGGACGGCGTTGATGCCGATGCCTCCGATGCCGTATACGACGGTGATGTCGCCGGGCCGAACGTTTCCCGCGTAGGTGGCACCGCCCCATCCCGTCGGCACACCGCAGCCGACGAGCACGGCGGTTTCCAGCGGCAGCCAGTCGTCGATCTTGACCACCGAGTGCTGCGAGATGGTGGCCTTCTTGGCGAACGTCCCCAGCATGCACATGGCACCGAAATCCTTGCCGCCCTTGTGGAATCGGAACGAGCCGTCCGGCATGGACCCTTCGAGAATGGTCGCACCCATGTCGCACAGGGCCTGCCGGCCGGTCGAGCAGTACCGGCAGTGGCCGCAGCTCGGGATGAAGCTGCACACGACGTGGTCGCCCGGCTTGACCTTGGTGACGCCGGGGCCGACGTCCTCGATGATGCCTGCGCCTTCGTGTCCACCGACGATGGGATAGCGCGGCGGTAGGTCACCGTCGGACAGGTGCAGGTCGGAGTGGCACAGTCCGGCGGCGGTGTAATTGATCAGTACTTCGCCCGGCCCTGGACCGTCGAGATCGAGTTCCATGATCTCGAAGGGCTTGCCCGGCTCCAGCAGTACAGCTGCGGTGGTCTTCATCGATGTATTCCTTTCAGGCTGAGTGGGTGACGCGGCGGTGGCCTTGGGACGGGGCCAGATCGCGCTTGAGGAAGTCCAGCTGGTCCGCCAGAACCCGCTGCTGCCAAGGACCGTCGTAGAAATCGAGATGATCGATGTCGTACTCCTTGAGCTGCGCCCAGTACCCCGCCCGGCGCGCGGCCTTCCGCGCCGCAGCCGCCGGAGCCACCCGGTCGCCCGTGCCAGGCTGCACGAGGATCGGGCATGTCAGCTTGCCGGCCTTCGTGATCGGCCGGTTGACGGCGACGCCGAGGGCGTGCCGGCCGCGGACCTCGTTGCGCCACGTCGGCCCGGCAACCGGGAGCCAGGCCTCCGCCGATCCGGACGTCGCGATCACCGCGTTCGGTCCGCCTACCACCGGCACCATGTGCGCAGACCGCCCCAGCGCGCTACCGACGACGTCCCGCAAGGCGTTGACCGTGGACCGCACCAGGTAACCGGTCCCGCAGGTGCGACGCAGGTGCGCCAGGGTGGCCACCCCGTCGACGGCGGGATTCATCGAGATGACGGCCGCTATGCGCTGGTCCCGGGCCGCGACCGCGATGACGTGGCCGCCGGCGTACGAGGTCCCCCACAGCACGATCCGGTCCGGGTCCACCCCGGGCAGGTGCCGCGCCGCGGCGACGGCGGCGTGATAGTCCTGCCGCTGGCGGCGAATCGAAACATCCTGTCGCGGAGTGCCTTCGGAGTCTCCGAAGCCCCGGTAATCGAATACCAGGACGTCCAGACCGGCGGCGGCGAAGGGCTGCGCGAAGCCGAGCAGCGCGGTGTCCTTCGTCCCGCTGAAACCGTGGGCCATCACCACAGCCGGCCGGCCGGACTCCCCGGCGAGCGCGTCGGTCGCTGCGGGCAGATGCCAAGCGGCGCAACGGACTCCGTGGCTGTAGAAGTACAGCTGCTTCATGAATGATCTCCCTACGACACGTATGCGACGGTCTTGACCGACGAGAACCGCAGGCCCGGGTCCTCGATGGGACCGCTCCGCAACCGCTCGGCATCCATCTCGTAGGCGTGCTTGACAAGCCACGAACCGCTGTCGCCGCTGCGCGGGAACTGCTGGATGCCGCGCTGGACGTAGCCCGACGACAGATCCATCAGCGGACCGCGAGCCATGTCAGGGTTCTCCACCACCGGCACGACCACGTCATGACCGTGGGCGTCCATGTGGTCGAGCATCCGGCAGAAGTGCTCGCAGACCAGGTCGACCTTCAGAGTCCACGCGATGTTGGTGTATCCCATCGCGAACGCCATGTTGGGCACGTCGGAGACCATCATGGCCTTGTACACCGTGTGGTCGGGCATGTTGAGCACCTGGCCGTCGACGCTCAGCGCGATCTTGCCGAACAGCGACATGTTCAAACCTGTTGCGGTGACGATGATGTCGGCCTCCAGCTCCTGCCCGGACCGCAGCCGGATGCCGCGCTCGGTGAAGCGCTCGATCTGATCGGTTACCACCGACGCCTTGCCGGTCCGGAACGCCTTGAACAGGTCGCCGTCGGGCACCATCGCCAGGCGCTGCTCCCACGGGTTGTAGCGCGGGGTGAAGTGGGTGTCGACATCGAAGCCCTTGGGCAGCTGACGGGCGACGTTGGCGATCAGCAGCTTTCGCATCACCGTCGGATACTTCTGGCACAGCTTGTACAGCCCGCGGGCGGTCGCGATGTTCTTGCGCCGCACGATCGGGAAGGCGCGCTCGTGACCCAGCACCTTGTTGAGCGCGTTGGTGATCGGGTCGGCCGCCGGCACCGAGAGCACATAGCTCGGCGAGCGCTGCAGCATCGTGATGTGACCGGCCTTGTCCGCCATCGACGGGATCAGCGTGACCGCCGTTGCGCCACTGCCGATCACAACGACCTTCTTGCCTGCGTAGTCCAGATCCTCCGGCCACAGCTGCGGATGGATCACCTGACCCGCGAAATCCGCCTTGCCCGGGAAGTCCGGGATGAACGGCTTCTCGTAGTCGTAGTACCCGGTACCGAGAAACAGGAAGCGGCCGGTGAACGTCGTCGTGTCATCGCCCTGCCTGGTGGTGACGGTCCAGCGCCCGGTGTCCGAATCGAAGTTCGCGTCCTGAACGCGGTGACCGAACCGGATGTGCTCGCCGATGCCGTTCTCGTCGACGGCCTGCTGTAGGTAGTCGAGGATGATGTGGCCGTCGGCGATCGACTTGCGGTGCGTCCACGGCTTGAAGCCGAAGCCGAAGGTCGGCATGTCGGAGTCCGAGCGGATGCCGGGGTACTTGTGCAGGCTCCAGGTGCCCCCGATGGTGTCGCGTCCCTCGATGATCAGGAACGACGTGCCCGGGCGGTTCGCCTTCAGATGGCATGCCGCGCCGATGCCGGAGATTCCCGCTCCGATGATCAACACGTCGACATCGCGCGTCTCGGACCGCTTCATTGAGGTGGACACTGTGACTCCTGATCGCTGGGAAGTGCTGCTGTGATGACACTCACGCTATGGGTGGCACGAGGCGCAAAACAGGTGCGACGGCCCAGTGCTCGCCCCGCGATATGTGCGGGGGCATACTTCGTGGATGGCCGCCGAGACACCATCGCCTGAGGTCATCAACCTCATGGGCGACGTCGCCGACCTGATGCTGGCCGAGATCGACGATCTGGTGGCCGAGATGGACGCCGCCGAGGTCGATCTCTCCCCCGCCGCCGCCTCCGACGCAGCCGTGCTGGCAGATACCTCGGCCAGTAACCGCGCCAATGCCCTACGCGTGTTGACGATGTTCGCCCGCCGGCAAGCCAGGGCGGCACCCATCGACATCCCGCCCGAGGCCCTCGACGTCGCCCGCACGGTGGCCCGGCGGGGGATGGATCTCGACGTGATCTTCCAGTCCTATCGACGCGGGCAGAACGTGGCGTGGCGCCGCTACATGGCCCACGCCACCCAGCTCATCCCGTCCGGTCCATTGCTGTTCGAACTGCTCGAAGTCGCCTCGACACGCATGTTCGAGTATGTGGACCATGTGGTCGCGGGCGTCATCACTGCGGCGCAGCGCGAACGCGAGGAAGTGCTCGGCGGCGCGATCGCCCGCCGCGCCGAGACCATTCGGCTGATCCTGGACGGCGCGGCCATCGACGCGGCGCGGGCCACAGAACGCCTGGGCTACGACCTCCGCCAGCGCCACACCGCGCTGGTCCTGTGGACGCCACCGCACGGCGACGTCCAGGGTGCGCTCGAATCCGCCGCGGCGGTGCTGGCAAGGGCCGCGGGCACCCGTCCGCCGCTGACGTTGTCCGTCGGTCCGTCGACGTTGTGGGCGTGGCTCGGCAGCGGCTCCGAGCCGGCAGTCGACGGGCTGCCGGACGTAATCAGCAAGGCGCAGAACCATATTCGCGTCGCGGTCGGTCCGACGCAGCCGGGCATCACCGGATTTCGCCGCTCCCACGAGGCGGCCCTGTCGATCCAGAGTCTGCTCGCCGGGCACCCCGGCGGTGCGCGGGTTGCGCTCTTCCGCGACCTCGAGGTCACCGCGCTGGCGGCCCAGAACACCGACCGCGCAGCCGAATTCGTCGCGGCGACGCTGGGACCGCTCGCGGAGGACACAGGGGCCGCGGCCCGCCTGCGCGATACTCTGCGGGTGTTCCTCGACGAGGCCGAGAACGCACCCCGCGCCGCGACCCGGCTGCACACGCACCGCAACACCGTCCTGCAGCGGGTGGCCCGGGCCACCGAACTGCTCGGCTACCAGCCGGGTGAACGGCGGCTGGCCATGGAACTCGCGTTGGAACTGGCCCACCAACTCGGCCCGCGGGTGCTGACCGCTCCCCCGCCGGACGCGTAGCGATTCACGTCGTCGGCAGCGTCACGTCCAGCCGGAATCCGCCGGGCACGTGGGCAGCGGACACCTGCCCACCGTGCGCTTCGACGATGCCCCGCACGATGGCCAGACCGATGCCGGCACCCGACCCGTCGGCCTCCGGTGTGCGGGCCTGCGTACCGCGCCATCCCATGTCGAACATGCGCCCGAGGTCGTGTGACTGCACGCCAGGGCCCTGGTCCAGCACCGTGAGCACGATCCGGTCGCCGTCGAGGTGGTGGGCCGAGACCTGAATCTCGGAATCCTCCGGCGCATGCCGGATGCTGTTGATCAGCAGGTTCGCCACCACGCGGGACAGCTCCCCCGGGTCGGCGAACAGCACCTGGTCGGTCATTTCCGCATGCGTGATGGTGATGCCGCGAGTGGCCGCGAGTGCCCGCATGTCGGAGACGACATCGGACACGAGGTCCAGGAGCACCACCGGCTCCTTGCTGAGCTTCAGCATGCCACTCTGAATCTTGGACAACTCGAACAGCCCGTCGACCATGCCGTTGACCGCATCCACCTGATCGCGGATCTGGCGGATGTAGTCCGCCGGCTCATCGACCACACCTTCCTCGAGTGCCTCGGCCATCGCCCGCATCCCGGCCAGCGGTGTCCGCAGATCGTGCGAGACCCAGGCGACCAGCTGACGGCGCGACGCGTCGAGCTGCTCGACCTCCGCGCGAGCCGCCGCCAGCTGCGCGGACGACTGCGCAAGCTGGCTGGACAGTTCGGCGAACTCCCGGGAACTGTCGACGTCCGCCGCCACGACTTCGCCACTACCGATCTGCCGGGCCGCGCGTTGCAGCCGGGCCACGGACCGTCGCAGCCGTCGCAGCATGAACCCGGCCGCAAGACCGGCCATGAGCGCCGAGATGGCGAGGACCGCCAGCAGCACCTGCAGATCGTGTGACGACAGGTACATCTCGATCGAGATCGCCACCGTGGAGGCGACGATGGCGACGATCGTCGCGCCGATCAGGACCGACACCTGCGTTCCAATGGACCCGCGCCGATTGAGTTGCATGACGAGGACGGCCGCGCCCGTGGCCACCGACGTACAGATCAGGGCCGTCACCGCGATGATGACGAGGTCCATCGCACCGAGGATCATGACGACCGCCCCGACGGCGTGAATCGGTACCCCGTGCCCCACTCGGTCCGCAGATAGACGGGATCACGCGGGTCGGCCTCGATCTTTTCGCGGAGCCGCCGGATATGCACCGTCACCGTCGATGCGTCGCCGGCCGTCCAGCCCCACACTTCGCGCAACATCTCGTCGCGGGAAACCACTCGATCGGGGTTCTTGAGCAGGAAGAGCAGGAGTTCGTATTCACGCCCGGTCAGTTCGACATCAGCACTGCCGCAGGTGATCCGGCGCATCGTGGGGTCGATCCGGAACCGGCCGACGACGAACGGGGCCAGCGGAGACTGCTGGGAGACCCTGTGCCGCAACAGTTTCGCAATGCGCAATTGCAGTTCACGGAGCGCGAACGGCTTGGCCAGGTAGTCGTCGGCGCCGAGTTCGAGGCCGTCGATCCGGTGACCGCTCGCTCCGAGTGCCGTCAGCATGATCACCGGAACATCCGATCGGGTGCGGATCTCGCGCAGCAGGTCGTCACCGGACAGCCCCGGCAGCATGCGATCGAGCACCAGCACGTCCGGCGTCGAGCGCTGCACTGCCTCGCGTGCGGTTTCCCCGTCGGAGAACTCGTCGATCCGAAAGCCCTTGGCGCGCAGGTACGCCGCCACCGCGGTCCGCACCCGCTGGTCGTCTTCGACCAGCACGACGTGCGCTCCGCCGCCGTCGTCGGAGCTCACGGGCGCATCCATGTCGCACCTCTCATGGTGCTGAGCCTAGACAGCCCACCGGGCATCGGGCCGTTTCTAACGGTTCTGAAATCTTTGGCGAACGCGCGTCCGGCGCTCCCTAACTTCATCGGCGACGGGGTGATCGGCACCCCACGACGCTCGAAGGAGTTCCACATGGTCATCAAGCCGATCGCAGCGACAGCAGCTGCGGTGTTCGCGCTGACGCTCACCGCGTGCGGTGCGAACGAGATGAAGTCGGGCGGTTCGTCCAGCCCCTCCAGTTCCGCCATGTCGTCCGCCATGACCTCTGCGATGACCTCCGCGAGTTCCGCCGCTCGCACGGGTCACTTCACCGGCCTGAACGGCAAGCACGTCGCCGGCACGGCGACCGTCAGCGGCATGAATCTCGAATTCACCGACTTCTCCTCGGACGAAGGTCCGGACCTGCACGTGTACCTGACGAAGGGCTCCACCGAGCCTGATGTCGCGGCAGGCAAGGAGATCGCCGCCATCAAGTTCGATCAGGCAACCCAGTCGTTCCCGCTGACCGGCATCGACACGATGGGCTACACCACCGTCGTCATCCACTGTGACAAGGCGAAGGCAGTCTTCGGCGCTGCCTCACTCATGTGATGCCCGATCTCATGACCACCTGCGCACCGACCACGCGTGACCGCGCCGACCTGGCCGCTTCGATACTCTTCGGCGCGGTCCGGGTCGGGCTTGGACTGCTGTGGCTCCACGAGGGCTACGTGAAGTTCCGGGCGCACTTCGGGCGCGCGGACATCCTGCTCGTCGTCGACGGCGCATCGGCGAATTCGCGTGTGCCGGAATACTTCCGGTTCATGGCCGAACACCTGCTCCGGCCGACGGCAGACCTGGCCGGCGTCATGACACCGCTGACCGAGGTGGTACTGGGTCTGGTCCTGGTACTCGGCCTGTTCAGCACGCCTGCTGCGGTTGCATCCGCGGCATTGCTGGCCGTCTACTGGAGTTCGGACCAGCTCATCGCGCAGTACCCGATCATGGCGGTGCTGAGCGTGGGTGTGCTTGTCGGACAGGGATATTCGAATCGCTGGACGATCATGACGCTGGTGCACCGGCGACCGGATCCCAAGGAAGAGGGCTGACGTGGATCAGAGCTTTCCGGTGCGCAGGTCCTGGCTGCTCTTCAAAACAGCCGAGTCCAGACTCCAGTTCTCCGGCTGGACCCGCTCCCAAAGGCTGCCCCTGCCGGTCGCCTTGCCGAGTTCGTCCTCACGCCTGAACCACTGCTCTGCGGTGCGGATCCGGTTGGGGTGGATTTCGTCCAGCAGCGCGTAGTTCCGCTCGATGACGCCGTCTTTCCACAGGTTCCAGAAACCGGTGAAGTTGGCTCGAAATGTCATGGTGGCTGGATCATTTGGATCCGCGTTGTATCCGGCAGGGGTATCGGCGACGCCGCCGAGCGGCCCCTGCCAGTACGCGTCGATGTCCGTGTCGACGTATCGCGCCGGATGCCCGGTCACCGCTTCGAACGCCCGGGCAAGCTCGCGGTACGGGATGTGGTCAACGGCGACCTCGAGGTCCATGCCATTGGCACGGTCGGTGTTGTCGAAGAGCCATCGGACGTAGTAGCCGCAATCCTCAAGGGAGACATGGGGCACTGCGCCGTCGCCGAGTGGCACCCGCCAGGTGACGACGCCGTCCTCCACGCTGGGCGCCATGGGGGTCAGGGGCGATATCGTCATTTCGATGTAGGGCCCCGTCGTGAAGATGGCGGCACCCATCCGATCCGAATTCGCCTGATTCTGCAGCAGAATCCACTCGGCGATGCGGCCCTTGCCGTCGTAGTGGCCGACGCGGTACCTGGAGTCGTAACCGGCCTTCTTGAGTCCATAGTCGAGATTTCCGTACACGAAGAACCTCACGCCTTCTTCGATGGCGATCTCGTAAGCGCGGACGGCCCAGTACATCTCGGTCTTCTCGCCGGTGTTGAATCCGTCGATGTTGACGAACGCGCCGTCGCATCCGCGAAAGCCCTCGCGCAGCACGGTTTCATCGGCGAAAGTGCCTTCGAGGGCCGAGACATTTTCGAGTTCGAGCAACGATTTGGCCCGCGCACTCGTGACCTCACGAGTGAGAAATCGAACGGAGTACTTCCCGTCGGCGACGAGGGCGCGGGCGACGGGCAGTCCCTGGGCCCCGGTCGCACCGATCATGAAGATCTTGGAAGTGGGGTGTGACATAACAGCTCCTTAGTGGTGTATATACAACATTTGGGTATCGACATAGGCCGACCCAACCGATTTCTAGCCGCCAGTCGACAGACCGACGCTGGTCGCGAGGGATCGGACCGCCTTGACGCCGCCGGCCCCCAGCAATTCGGTGGCATCCTGTTGCGCCTGTCGCCATGCCGGCATCACGCTCTCGATCTTCTTGCGGCCCGACGCGGTCAGCGCAACTTCTCGCACCCCCTTGGCGTTCGCGGACACCGCCTCCACCCAGCCGTGTTTCATCAACAGACTCAGGTTGCGACTGACCGTCGACCGCTCCAGCTGCAGCACCTCGCCGATCCGGGCGGGCGAGGACGGGCCCATTTTGCCCAGCGCCGCCATGAGATTGACCTGGGCGATGCTGACGCCATGCTCTTCGAGGGCGTGGTCGTACAGGCTCGTCACTGCCCGGCCGAGTAGCCGAGCGCGGACCGCCAGGCAATTACCGGCGATCTCATCGACCGCAGCGTTGACCATGCCACCATTGTTGCATATACACCATTGCCCAGCAACATGCCGTAGCCCGAGCTATCCCCTACGGCGTCGCACCAGCCGCGAAAGACCCAGCCCACCAAGCAGACCCATGGCCGCGCCGACCGCCACGCTGTTCGCGTCGACGCCCTCGCGCTCGCGGTAGCGGGTGACGATCGCGGCCGGTCCGGGCGGCGCCACCGGCGCGAGCGCCATCGTGTCCGGGGCCGTGGCGGCCCACGCGGTCGAGAACAGGATCAGTCGTGCGGTGATGTAGGCGAACACCATCAGACCCAGCACGGGACCGAACGTGGCGCCGGCCGGCCCGTGCATGACGGTCCGTAGATAGATCGAGGCAACCTGTTTGAAGAGCTCGAAGCCCACCGCGGCGATCAGGGCAGCGCGAGCCGAGCTGCGCAGGCTGACCTTCTCGCGCGGCAACCGGGCGATGATCCAGGTGAACATCAGCCACGCCACCAGGAACGACACCGCGATCGACGCCACCCGCAGCAGCGCATTGAGGCCCGGGACATGCCCGACGCCGAACCAGTGCAGGACCGTCGTCATCAACCCGGTGTCACCCAGGGCGGTCAGGCCGATCGTGACGACGATGGCCAGGAACGCCGAGACCAATGCCAGCAGATCGGACAGCTTGGTACCCACCCAGCCATCGGGTTCGCTCTGTTGCTCCCACATCTCGGTGAGGGCCTTGCGCAGGTTGGCCATCCAGCCCAGGCCGGCCCATGCCGCGGTCGCCAGGCCGATGACGCCGACCGAGGTGCGTGATTTCACGGCCGAGTCCATCAGCCCGACCAGCTGGTTACCGAAGTCGCCCGCGACGGCAGACCGGATGTGCACCTCGAGTTCGGCCAGCAGGTCCGGGCGGGACGCCAGCACGAAACCACCCACCGCAAAACCGACCATGAGCAGCGGGAACAGCGCGAACACGGTGAAGTAGGTGATACCGGCGGCGTAGAAGTCGCCGTTACAGTCCTGGTAGCGGTCCTGGGCCCGCATGATCCGATCCAGCCACGGATGCCGTTGACGCAGTCGGTCGAGTAGGCCCGGCTGGTCCGAGTCGGTCATTTTCGGCAAACCCCCTTGTCTGCCGAAAAGCCTAGTGTGCGACGCCGCGGGTGTCCCGGCGCGGCGTCCGCAACGTCAGCGCAGGCGCGGCAGGAAGCCCAGGCGGTCATTGACGCGCTGCAGCGTCTTGAACGCAACCTGCTCCGCGCGCTCGGCGCCCGCGGCCAGCACCGATTCCAGTTCGGCCGGGTCAGCGAGCAGCTCGTCGACCCGGTTCTTGATCGGGGTGACGTACTCGACGACGGCTTCGGCGGTTTCCTTCTTCAGGTCGCCGTAACCCCGTCCCTCGTACCCGGCCACCAGCGCGTCGATGGCGGTTCCGGTGACCGCCGACTGGATGGTCAGCAGGTTGGAGATACCGGGCTTGGCCTCGGTGTCGAACCGAATCTCGCGCTCACTGTCAGTGACCGCCGAGCGAATCTTCTTGGCGCTCTTGGCCGGATCGTCGAGCAGGTTGATGAGCCCGGCGTCGGTCGCGGCCGACTTGCTCATCTTCGCGATCGGGTCCTGCAGGTCGTAGATCTTGGCGGTGGCCTTGGGGATCATGGCCTCGGGCACCACGAAGGTGTCGGGGAAACGCGCGTTGAACCGCTGCGCGAGGCCGCGGGCCAGTTCCAGGTGCTGACGCTGGTCCTCACCGACAGGCACCAGGTCGGTGTCGTAGAGCAGAATGTCGGCGGCCATGAGCACCGGATAGGTGAACAGGCCGATCGTGGTGGCGTCGGCCCCCTGCTTCTGCGACTTGTCCTTGAACTGCGTCATGCGCGACGCCTGCCCGAAGCCCGTGAAGCAGCCCAGCAACCACGCCAGCTGGGTGTGTTCGGCGACGTGGCTCTGTACGAACACCGTGCTGCGGGCCGGATCGATACCGAGCGCGAGGTACTGCGCGGCGGTCACCAGCGTGCGCCGACGCAGCGTCTCGGGGTCCTGCGGGACGGTGATGGCGTGCAGGTCGACGACGCAGAAGAACGCGTCGTAGCCGTCCTGCAGGTGTGCCCAGTTCTGCACCGCGCCCAGGGCATTGCCCAGGTGAAGCGAGTCGGAGGTGGGCTGTGCCCCGGAAAAGACGACGCGCTTGTCTACAACTGTCTCGCTGCCTGCACCGCTGTTGCTCATGATGGCTTCGATTTTCGCACTGCTGTCATCCGCTTTTGCCCGGGGCTCGGTCTACGCTGGGGAAAGTGGGTTCTAGTGCGATGCTGACCTCCGACAAGGAGACGAAGTGAGCGCCGATCTAACGTCCCCTGGCCACCTGATGGCCGCCGAAATCGCCGAACAGCCGCAGGTGTGGCGCCGGCTGCTCGGCGAGGGCCGTGAACCCATCCGCGCGGCGTCCACCCAGATCGGTGCGGCTGCGCCTCGGTTCGTCCTGTTCGTGGCACGAGGCACGAGTGACCATGCCGCGCTGTATGCGAAATACCTCGTAGAGATCACCCACGGCCTGCCTGCAGGCCTGGTCTCTCCGTCAACCATGACCGTCTACAGCGCCCAACCCGATCTGCGCGACGTGTTGTACGTTGCGGTCAGCCAGTCAGGTGGTTCGCCGGACCTGGTGCGCTCGGTGGAGGTGGCGCGCTCGCAAGGCGCGCTGACCGTCGCGGTCACCAACAACGCCGCGTCGGATCTGGCTGCGGCAGCGGCGATCCACGTCGACGTGCTTGCCGGGGCCGAGAAGTCGGTGGCCGCGACCAAGTCCTACACCGCGGAGTTGCTCGCCCTGCAGCTGCTGCTCGGGCATGGCGTTTCCGGCGTCGACGCGCTGCCCGACCTCGGTGAGCAGGTGCTCGCTGCTGGGGAACTGGTCCGCGAGGTCGCGCAGCGGTACCGGTTCGCACAACGACTCATCGCCACGGCCCGCGGCTACTCCTACCCCACTGCCCGGGAGGCTGCCCTCAAGCTGATGGAGACGTCTTACCTTTCCGCACAGGCGTTTTCGGGTGCCGATCTGCTGCATGGCCCGCTCGCCACCGTCGACCCTCAGGTACCAGTGCTCGCGGTGGTGCCGGAGGGTGCCGGCGGACAGGCCATGGCGCCCGTCCTGGAACGGCTGGCCGAACGCAATGCCGACGTGTTCGGGGTCGGAGCGCCCTCGGCGTTGACCGGGCTCGCGGCCGGCATCGCGCTGCCGAGCGGAGTAAGCGACGAACTCTCCCCACTCCTGGAAATTCTTCCGCTGCAACAACTTGCGCTGCATCTGGCACTCGCCCGCGGCGGTGACCCCGATCAACCACGCGGCCTGCGGAAGGTCACGGAGACGCTATGACACCGATCGCCGACGAAGAGCCCGTGGTCAATCGGGCGTCGGCGCCAGGCGTTGCAGCACCTTGAGGAAGACGCGCCGCTCCTCGGCACTCAGCTCGCCGAGCCACAGCTCCTCACCGCGCTGAATGTCGGCCTGCACTGTGTCTTTAAGGCGGCGTCCGGCTGCGGTGATCGACAGCAACCGGACCCGGCGGTCGTCGGGATCGGGGGTGCGCTCGATGTAGCCGCGGTCCTGGAGGTCGTCGAGCGTGCGGATGATGCGCGTCTTGTCCGCGCCGATCGCCTGTGCCAGCACAGCTTGCGACCGCATCGGTGTCTCATCGAGTGCCAACAGCACGACGTAACCCCACATACTCACGCCGTGGGCGTCCAGCACGGGTTGCTCAGCAGCCACCAGCTCGCGCAGCAGCGGCGCGAGCATCGCGGCGAGGTCAGGGCGCTTTGCCGACATCCATCCATCGTAGGCATTGTCGTATCGTATGCGTCTGCTTACGATAAGCTAGTGCATACATTATCAGCCGATCTTCTCACCGCCCACCGCCTCGCCGTCCTCGCCTCGGTCATTGTGGTCAACATGGTCGATCACAATGACCTGACGCGGCCAACCCCCTGCGCTGCTTGGGATGTGGCCGACCTGCTCGCTCACATGACCGTCCAGCACCGCGGCTTCGCGGCCGCCGCACGTGGCGGCGGACAAGACCTTGCCGTCTGGGATCCGGCTGGTTTGCGCGACACGCACGACCCGGTGGGCGAATACGCCTCGGCCGCGCACGACGTGCTGGATGCGTTCGCTGCCGCGGACCCCGAAAGCCAGTTCGCATTACCAGAACTCGGCACGACGGTGCCTGCCGAAATGGCCATCGGCTTCCACCTGATCGACTACGCTGTGCACGGCTGGGATGTTGCGGCCGGCCTCGGTGTTCCCTTCACCCTGCCGGACGACGTCGTCGCCGTAGCCCTGCCCCTGGCCCTGGCCGTGCCCGACGGGGACTTCCGCAGCACGCCCAACGCGCCGTTCGGCCCGGCACACGCCGGCGACAGCACAACGGATTTCGAGCGGTTGCTGCGTCACTTGGGCCGCAACCCGCAGTGGAGCGCCTAGACGTGCCGTGCCGATTCCCGAGCCAGCTGCATCCGCGACGTCAGCCCGAGTTTGCTATAGACGTGGGTCAGATGCGTCTGCACCGTGCGGGGTGAAACGAAAAGCCTTGCGCCGATGTCTTTGTTGGACAGCCCTTCGTTGACGAGCCGCACCACGTCCAACTCGGTCGGGGTGAGTGAGGCCCAACCGGTCGCCGGGCGCTTGCGTTCGCCACGGCCGCGTTGTGCGTAGGCAATTGCCTCATCTGCGGACAGGCCGGCGCCCTCGGCCCGCATGGCATCAAAATCACCATTGCCCAAGGCATTACGCAAAGCTGCGATCGAAGCATCGTAGTCGGACTGGTAGATCCGGAACCGAACCTCGCCCGTACGTTGCCGCATTGCCGACGCCGCACCGAAGAGCCTGACCGCCTCGGAATGACTGCCGGAGCAGACGGCCAACTCCGCTAGCGCCTCGATCACGTCGGCGATCCCCAGAGAAGCTTGTACCTCGACGCCACACTGCAGCGCGGCATGGAGGTCACGTTCGGCTTGCCCGAATTGACGCTGCGCCAGGGCAACCCGCGCACGCAGTGTCAGCGCCACCATCTTGTGCCACCCGCTCGTGGAGTTGACGGCCTCGTCAGCCCATCGGTGAGCAGCGCTCGAGTCGCCCTCCATCAGCGCCACCTGGATCATCGGCGCGATGAATGTTGCTGCGACATCCGGCTGCACACTCAGATCCGGCCAACCCGACTGCCATGCTGAGGCCGCCGCGGCGACATCGCCGTCGGCGAGTGCCGCATAGGCGAACGCACAGCGGGCAACCCCCGGATAGATGCCTCCTGCCGCCGCTGCCGCCTCGATGGCGTCCTGGCCCACAGCGCGCGCAGCGTCGGTGTCACCACGATAGGCCAACGCCTGAACCTGACATTCCAGGGCAATCGCCTTCACCACGGCATCCGCGCGGGCATCGGCCTCGGCTGCGACCTCGCCGAATCTCGTGACGCCCCCGGTCAGATCACCGTGCCACAGCAGCACCCACCCGACATAGAAACGGCACATGCGCGAGACGAATGGATTCCCGATCGCGTCCGCGAGCTCACACCCCTCTTCGGCCGCGTCGCGCACCGCTGTCGGATCACCTGCGACGAACCCGCCGAGCCCCTGCCACGTCAGGATATGGCTCAACGTCCACTCATCACCCAGCTCACGGACCAGGCCGATTGCCTCAGCGAAGTACGGCCGACCGGCCTCTGAGATGAAACCGCTGGCGTATGCACAAACGGTGAGGGCGCGAGCCAATAGGGCCTGGTCGCCCACCGACCGGGCCAGAACCAGTGCTTCGTGGGCCCGTTCGACACTGTCCCCAAATCCCCACTCACCCATCCAGGTGTCGATCAATGCCTTGTCGGCGAGGGCACGCGCCCACACCTGCGTCGAGACGGCGGTGTCATCGCGATCGACTTCGGTGAGGATCGAGTCGAACCACGACATCCCCTCTCGCAGACGCCCACGACCGAACCAGAGTCGCTGTAGCGACGAAGCCAGTGCCAGCGCCGGTTCGATCTGGGCTTGTTCACGACTCCACGCGAAAGCGGCCCGCAAATTGTCGACCTCGCTCTCCACCAGCTCGAGAAGCTGCACATTGGTGGTTCGCGTCGCCGAATCGAGCTGGGTGGCCAAGGCTGTGTAGTGGTCACGGTGCCGCGCCCGGACCGCTTCCGCCTCACCAGACTCGCCCAACTTTTCCAGCGCGTACTGCCGCATCGTCTCCAACATCCGATATCGCGTACGGCCATTGCTGGACTCGGCCACCACGAGCGACTTGGCGACCAGCAGCGCCAGCTGATCCAGTACCTGGAAGCGCTCCACGTCGCCGCCGGCGACGACAACCTCTGCGGCATGGAGATCGAAGCCGCCCATGAACGCAGCCAGCCGGCGGAACACGATCCGTTCGGGGTCGGTCAGCAGGGCATGAGACCAATCCGCCGAGGCGCGCAGCGTCTGCTGGCGTTGCACCGCGGTCCGGGCACCGCCGGTCAGCAGCCGGAAACGATCATGAAGGCTGTCAACGATTTCCGTCAGCGACAGCGCCCGGACCCGGGCGGCAGCCAACTCGATCGCCAGAGGAATGCCGTCGAGGCGACGACATATCTCGATGACGGTCGCAGCGTTGTCGTCGGTGACGACGAAGTCGGGGCGGGCAAGGCGAGCGCGGTCAGTGAACAGTTCGATCGCTTCGTCGGCCAGGGCCAGCGACCGCAGCTGTCGCGTCATCTCGCCCGGTGTACCGATGGGCTCCCGGCTGGTGGCCAAGACTCTCACCGCCGGTCCAGCCCCCAGGACACCGACAGCGAGCGCCGCGCTCGCATCGAGCAGATGCTCGCAGTTATCCAGCACCACAAGCACATTCCGGTCCCCGATGAAGCGCGTGAGCGTCTCCATGGTGGAGTGTCCCGGCTGATCTGGGAGCCCCAGAGCCCGGGCCGCTGCGATGGGCACGACATCTGGATCAGTGACCGGCGCAAGGTCCATGTAGCACACACCGTCGCCGAGGTCTCGTGCCATCCGCGCCGCCACCTGGATCGCCAGCCGGGTCTTGCCTGCGCCGCCTGCGCCGGTGAGCGTCACCAGCCGGTTCTCCTCAAGCAACCGCATCACGTCGGCCATCTCCGTCTCGCGGCCGACGAAACTCGTCAGCTGCATCGGAAGGTTGTTTGCACCAACGGCTTTGGACATTCGCAATGGCGGGAAGTCACTGCGTAGATCGGGGTGACACAGCTGCATCACCCGTTCAGGGCGCGGCAGATCCCGCAGCGTGTGCACGCCGAGATCGATCAGGAACGCGTCCGCCGGTAACCGGTCGATGACCACATCGCTTGTCGTGCCCGACAGCACCGTCTGGCCACCGTGTGCGAGATCACGCAGCCGGGCGGTGCGGTTGGTGGTCGGGCCGGCGTAGTTGCCCTCGGTACTGGACTGGCTGCGCAGCTGAATATCGCCGGTGTGCACCCCGATGCGCAGCCGGATCGGCGCGACCGACGCCCGCTGCAATTCCAGTGCGCAGGCCACCGCGTCGCCGGCTCGGGAGAACGCCGCGACGAAGCTGTCTCCCTCGCCCTGTTCGACGGGCCGTACCCCGCCATGGGCGCCGATGATGTCGGAGATCCGGCGATCGAACTGCGTGACGGCGGCGGCCATCTCGTCCGGCTGGGTCTCCCACAGCCGCGTGGAGCCCTCGACGTCGGCCAGTAGCAACGTCACGGTCCCCGTCGGCAGCAACTCACTCACGGCCAGATCGCTCCAGTTCAACGGCATATCCGCAGGTGAATCAATCTGGCTCATGCTAGCCAGCATCGCGCCGGGGCGGGCGCAATACATCAGCGCATGCGCGTAAAAATCGCCGAGAAGGTCAGCTGTACTCGACCGTCACCGGCGCGTGGTCGGACCAGCGCAACGCATACGCCGCGGCCCGCTCGACCCGCGCCGCGTGGGCCTTGGGCGCCAGCTTGGCGTTGGCCAGGTGGTAGTCGATGCGCCAGCCGGCGTCGTTGTCGAAAGCCTTGCCGCGCCACGACCACCAGCTGTACGGCCCGGCCACGCCCGGGTGCAGCTCACGGACCACGTCCGTCCAGCCGGAGGCCAAGAGCTCGGCCACCCACTGCCGCTCATTCGGCAGGAACCCGGATTTCTTGACGTTGGCCTTCCACGCCTTCAGGTCCAGCTCGGTCGCGCAGATGTTCCAGTCGCCGCAGATCACCACGTCGCGACGCTTGCGGGTCAGCTCGGCCATATGGCCGGCGAGCGCCACCATGAAGCGCTCCTTCTCCACCTGCTTGTCGGTCTCGGCCTCACCGCTGGGCACGTAGACGCTGGCGACAGTGACGCCGTCGGTGTCGACCTCCACATACCGGCCGTGCGCGACGAATTCACAGTCCGGGCTGAGCCCCACCCGCACCGCGGTGATGGGGGCCCGGGACAACACGGCAACGCCGTTGCGGCCCTTGGCAGACGGCTCGGCCGACGCCAGTTGCCAGCCCGCATCCAGCGCCGGCGCCAGGGCCTGTGCCAGCTGCTCGTCGTCGGCCCGCGTCTCCTGCAGGCAGATGACGTCGGAGTTGGTGTCCTTCAGCCACGGCAGCAGCCCGAGGTTCTCCGCGGAGCGCTCTTTGACCGCGGCGCGGATGCCGTTGACGTTGATGGTGGTGACGATCACGAAGCAGAACCTTAACGCCGGGGTACGACAGGCCGGAAACGACGAACGTGAGCTTGGGTGCGAGAAATCGAAGAAATCTCGCACCCGAGCTCACGTTCGAGGCAATTACTCCTGCGCGGATTCCAGCGCGGCGTTGAAGGTGGCGCTGGGCCGCATCACGGCCGCGGTCTTCTCTGGGTCCGGCGCGTAGTAGCCACCGATGTCGGCCGGGCTGCCTTGTGCCGCAGCCAGTTCCGCGACGATCTTCTCCTCGTTCTCGGCCAGCGTCTTGGCCAGCGGAGCGAACTTGGCGGCCAGCTCGGCATCCTCGGCCTGCTTGGCCAGTTCCTGCGCCCAGTACATGGCCAGGTAGAACTGGCTGCCGCGGTTGTCCAGCTCGCCGGTACGCCGCGACGGACTCTTGTTCTCGTCCAGCAACTTTCCGGTCGCACTGTCGAGCGTCTTGGCGAGCAGCAAAGCCTTGGCGTCGTCGGTCTTGTTGCCCAGGTCGTCCAGGCTCGCGCCCAGCGCGAGGAACTCGCCGAGCGAATCCCAGCGGAGGTGATTCTCCTCGACCAGCTGCTGCACGTGCTTGGGCGCCGAGCCGCCGGCACCGGTCTCGTACAGGCCGCCGCCGGCCATCAGCGGCACGATCGACAGCATCTTGGCGCTGGTGCCCAGCTCCAGGATCGGGAACAGGTCGGTGAGGTAGTCGCGCAGGATGTTGCCGGTCGCGGCGATGGTGTCTTGGCCGCGGATCAGGCGTTCGATGGTGTGCCGCATGGCGCGTTCCTGCGACATCACGGAGATGTCGAGGCCCTCGGTGTCGTGGTCCTTGAGGTAGGTCGCGACCTTCTTGCGCAGCTCGGCCTCGTGCGGACGCTCCTGGTCCAGCCAGAACACCACGGGCATGCCCGAGAGCCGGGCGCGGGTGACGGCCAGTTTCACCCAGTCGCGGATCGGCGCATCCTTGACGACGGGCATACGCCAGATGTCGCCCTCTTCGACGTTCTGGCTCAGCAGCACCTCGTCGGTGTCGATGTCGACGATGTCGGCGACGCCGTCCTCCGGGATCTCGAAGGTCTTGTCGTGGCTGCCGTATTCCTCGGCCTTCTGCGCCATGAGGCCGACGTTGGGGACGGTGCCCATGGTCCGCGGATCGAACTGGCCGTGGGTCTTACAGAAGTTGATGATCTCCTGGTACATCCGGGAGAACGTCGACTCGGGATTGACGGCCTTGGTGTCCTTGAGCTTTCCGTCGGCGCCGTACATCTTGCCGCCGAGCCGGATCATGGCCGGCATCGAGGCGTCGACGATGACGTCGGACGGCGAGTGGAAGTTGGTGATGCCGCGGGCCGAGTCGACCATGGCCAGTTCCGGCCGGTGCTCGTGGCATTTGTGCAGATCGTCGACGATCTCGTCGTGCAGCGACTTGGGCAGCGTCGAAATCTTGTCGTACAGGTCGGAGAGCCCGTTGTTGACGTTGACCCCCAACTCGTCAAACAGCTTCTGGTGCTTGGCGAATGCGTCCTTGTAGAAGATGCGTACGGCGTGGCCGAACACGATCGGGTGGCTGACCTTCATCATGGTCGCCTTGACGTGCAGGGAGAACATGACGCCCGTCTTGTAGGCGTCCTCCATCTGCTCCTCGTAGAACTCGATGAGCGCCTTCTTGCTCATGAACATCGAGTCGATGATGTCGCCGGCGTCGAGCTTGACCAGTGGCTTGAGGTCGATGGTCTTGCCCGACGTGGTCTTCAGGACCATCTTGACGTTGCGCGCCTTGTCGAGCGTCATGGACTTCTCGCCGTGATAGAAGTCGCCGTGCTTCATGGTGGCGACGTGCGTCCGGGAGGCCTGCGACCACTCGCCCATGCTGTGCGGGTGCTTGCGGGCGTACTCCTTGACCGCCTTCGGCGCGCGACGGTCCGAGTTGCCTTCGCGCAGAACCGGATTCACTGCGCTGCCGAGACACTTGCCGTAGCGATCCTTGATCGCCTTCTCTTCGTCGGTCTTCGGGTCGCCCGGGTAGTCGGGCAGGTTGTAGCCCTTCTCCTTGAGTTCCTTGATCGCGGCGACGAGCTGCGGCACCGAGGCGCTGATGTTCGGCAGCTTGATGATGTTGGTGTCCGGGGACTGGGTCAGCCGGCCCAACTCGCCCAGGTTGTCGGGGACCTTCTGCTCATCGGTCAGGTAGTCGCTGAACTCGGCGAGGATGCGGGCCGCCACCGAGATATCACTGGTCTGGACGTCGATACCGGCAGCGCCGGCGAAGGTGCGGACGACCGGCAGGAAGGCGTACGTCGCGAGCAGCGGCGCCTCGTCGGTCAACGTGTAGATGATGGATGGTTTCTCGCCACTCATGGTCACTCTCCCGGCGTCACGGACGGTACGTACGAAAATCTATGTCGAGTCCGGCGTCTGCACATGACTACCCCGTCGCACGACGGTTACGAAGTTACCGTGACCGGCGCGGCAGGCTTCCGGTGGATAGGTCTGGCGGGCACAGAACTGGATCGATACCGACAGGCTGCGTGAACGCCGGCCGCCGGCGTCACCCTGTCTCCCACCCACCGGACGACACCAGCTAGCAGTTGCCCAGCCTCTTGAGATACCCTCGGAACCGGTCATGAGTGCCAGCGTCAAGCCCCGGCTTGCTGGCCGGCAACCCTCCATCCGCGGTGGGGTGCCCCGGGAGACGACCAGGTTGAGCAGCCGTACATAGCTGCGAGGCAAGCGCGGGTCCGCCACCACGGACCCGGATGACTGGGTGAGTGGAGGCATTCCATGTGTCGCTGTCCGTGATTCGTGCGAGTTCGCGCGCCCATTCGTCGTACCTAAAAACTCACAGGAGACACCCCTAACATGACCACTGAGGCCATCGACCCCACTGCGCGCTGGAGCTTCGAGACGAAGCAGATCCACGCAGGTCAGAGCCCCGACAGCGCCACCAATGCCCGTGCGTTGCCGATCTACCAGACGACGTCGTACACGTTCCGCGACACCGACCACGCCGCCGCGCTGTTCGGGTTGGCCGAGCCGGGCAACATCTACACCCGCATCATGAACCCGACCACCGACGTGGTCGAGCAGCGCGTCGCCGCGCTCGAGGGCGGCGTGGCCGCGCTGTTCCTGTCGTCCGGGCAGGCTGCCGCGACCTTCGCGATCCTGAACATCGCCGGCACCGGCGACCACGTCGTGGCCTCGCCGCGGCTGTACGGCGGTACCTACAACCTGCTGCACTACACGCTGCCCAAGCTCGGCGTCGAGGTCAGCTTCGTGGAGAACCCCGACGACCTGGACTCCTGGCGCGCCGCCGTCCGGCCGAACACCAAGGCGTTCTTCGCCGAGACCATCTCCAACCCGAAGATCGACATCCTCGACATCCCGGGCGTCTCGGGTGTCGCGCACGACAACGGCGTACCGCTGATCGTCGACAACACCGTCGCCACGCCGTACCTGATCCAGCCGCTGGCCCACGGCGCCGACATCGTCGTGCACTCGGCCACCAAGTACCTGGGCGGGCACGGCTCGGCGATCGCCGGCGTCATCGTCGACGGTGGCACCTTCGACTGGACCAACGGCAAGTTCCCCGGCTTCACCGAGCCCGATCCGAGCTACCACGGTGTGGTGTTCGCCGACCTGGGCGCACCGGCCTACGCGCTCAAGGCGCGCGTGCAGCTGCTGCGCGATCTGGGAAGTGCCGCCGCCCCGTTCAACTCCTTCCTCATCGCGCAGGGATTGGAAACGCTGTCTCTGCGCGTTGAACGCCATGTGTCCAACGCGCAGAAGGTCGCCGAGTACCTCGAGGGCCGCCCGGACGTGCTCTCGGTGAACTACGCCGGCCTCCCGTCCTCCCCGTGGTACGAGCTGGGCCGCAAGCTGGCCCCCAAGGGCACCGGTGCGGTGCTGTCGTTCGAACTGACCGGTGGCGTCGAGGCGGGCAAGGCATTCGTGAACGCCCTGACGCTGCACAGCCACGTCGCCAACATCGGTGACGTCCGGTCGCTGGTGATCCACCCCGCGTCGACCACGCACCAGCAGCTGACCGCCGAGGAACAGCTGGCCTCCGGTGTCACCCCGGGCCTGGTGCGCCTGGCCGTCGGCATCGAGGGCATCGAAGACATCCTCGCCGACCTGGAGCAGGGTTTCGCTGCCGCCGGATCGGTGGGGGGTGCCGACCGAGAGGCGGCATTGGTGTGACGATCATCGACGTGCCCGTGTCTGACGTATCCGCAGCGCCGCTGCTGCCTGCCGAGGGCGAGATCGGTGTCGTGAACATCGGCTCACTGACGCTGGAGAGCGGCGTCGTGCTGCCCGACGTGTCGATCGCGGTGCAGCGCTGGGGTGAGTTGTCCCCCACCGCCGACAACGTCGTGATGGTGCTGCACGCGCTGACCGGTGACTCTCACGTCACCGGACCGGCCGGGCCCGACCATCCGACGGGCGGCTGGTGGGACGGCGTCGCCGGCCCGGGTGCGCCGATCGACACCGACCGTTGGTGCGCCATCGCCACCAACGTGCTCGGCGGCTGCCGCGGGTCGACGGGCCCCAGCTCGCTCGCTCCCGACGGAAAGCCCTGGGGCTCACGGTTTCCCGCCATCACCGTGCGCGACCAGGTGAACGCCGATCTGGCGGCCCTGGCCGCCCTCGGCATCACCCAGGTGGCCGCGGTCGTCGGTGGTTCGATGGGTGGCGCGCGGGCGCTGGAATGGCTTGTGGGACACCCCGACACGGTGCGGGCCGGGCTGGTGCTGGCGGTCGGCGCGCGTGCCACCGCGGACCAGATCGGCACGCAGTGCGCACAGGTCGCCGCCATCAAGGCCGACCCGAACTGGGCCGGTGGCGACTACTACCTGACGGGCGTGGCCCCGGACGACGGCATCCAGATCGCCCGCCGGTTCGCACACCTGACCTACCGGGGTGAAAAGGAACTCGACGACCGGTTCCGCAACACCGCACAGAACCATGAGAAGAGTTCCAGCGACGGCCTTTACGCCGTCGAGAGCTACCTGGAGTATCAGGGCCGCAAGCTGGCCGCACGGTTCGACGCGGGCACCTATGTCGCGTTGACGGACGCGCTGAGCAGTCACGACGTCGGGCGTGGTCGCGGTGGTGTGGCCGCCGCGCTGGGGTCGTGTCCGGTGCCGGTGATCGTCGGGGGCATCACGTCCGACCGGCTGTATCCCATTCGGCTGCAGGAGGAACTGGCCGCGTTGCTGCCGGGCTGTCCGGGTCTCGAGGTCATCGAATCCGACTACGGCCACGACGGCTTCCTGGTCGAGACCGACAAGGTGGGCCTGCTGATCCGCCAGACCCTGGACTTGGCGTCCCGGTGACCGGCGAACGCTCCCTGTCGTTCGGCGAGCAGGCCGCTGCCTACGAACGGGGACGGCCGTCGTACCCGCCGGAGTCCATCAACTGGCTGCTGCCCCCAGGTGCCGTCGATGTCCTCGACCTCGGCGCCGGCACCGGCAAGCTGACCGTCCGGCTGGCCGAACGTGGCCTGAAGGTGACGGCTGTCGACCCCATCCCCGAGATGCTCGAGGTGCTCAGCGGGTCGCTGCCGTCGGTGCCGGCCCTGCTCGGCACGGCCGAGGAAATCCCGTTGCCGGACAACAGCGTTGACGCGGTGCTGGTCGCGCAGGCCTGGCACTGGTTCGACCCGGAGCGGGCCGCGGCCGAAGTGGCCCGGGTGCTGCGACCGGGTGGCCGGCTGGGACTGGTCTGGAACATCCGCGACGAGCGGCTGGGCTGGGTCAAGGAACTGAACCGCATCATCGGCTGCGAGCACGACCCGTCGGCCGACTCCCTGTGCGGCGACTTCACCGACATCGAGACCCACCGCTTCGAGTGGACGAGTTACCTGACGCCGCAAGCGCTGCTCGACCTTGTAGCGTCCCGGAGCTACTGCATCACCTCGCCCGCCGACGTGCGCCGCAAGGTGCTGGGCGAAGTGCGCGAGCTGCTGAGCACACATCCAGCGCTGGCCAGCAGCACCGGATTGGCGTTGCCGTACGTCACGCACTGCGTGCGGGCGACCCTGGTCTAACTCGGTCCGTCGGGAGCGATGAATCCTCCGATGACCGCGGTGCCCGGGCCGACCCGCGCGCCAGGCCCCGGTATCGCGGTCGTCGACAGGGCCTCGAGTTCGCCGCCGCATTCTGCGCAGACGGTCTTCGCCGTTGTGACACAGCCGCATTCGTCGTGGACCAGTAGCGCCGGAGGGCCGTCGCCACCTGCTGTCCACTTGTCGCCCCACGCGAGCAGGGTCGCGATCACCGGGTAGAGGTCGCGCCCCTTATCGGTGAGGACGTACTCGAAACGCGGAGGCGCGCTCTGGTATTGGCGCCGGGTCACGATCGCGTGGCGGTCCAAGTCGTCCAGACGCGCGGCCAGGACGTTCGATGCGATGCCCAGATCACGGCGGATGTCCTCGAACCTGGTCATTCCCGCGAACAGATCCCGCAGCACCAGGGCCGTCCACCGTTGACCCACCACATCGAGCGTCCGCGCGATCGAGCAGGAAATGTCGCCGAAGGACTGTTTTGACACCGCTCCAGACTAGTCCATTGCTTTCTGCAATGGACTCTGATTAGGTAGGTTGCAAATAACAAGTGACCGCAGGGGGTTCTGATGACGACAAGCACAGATTCCGTCGCGACGTTCTGCGCGGCCACCCGCAGCGGCGACGTCGACCGGTTCATCGCCGCACTCGCACCTGAGGCGGAGCTGATCTCCCCGCTCTCCGGGCGCATGGTGTTCCGCGGCCACGACGATCTCCGCGTCCTACTGACCGCGGTCTATGCCGGAATGCGAAACCTGGAATGGGAGAACGTCATCGGCGACGGGCCCATGCGCGTCGCAGTGAGCCGCGGGCGCGTCGCGGGTCTCACCATCACCGATGCCCTGGTGTTCGAACTCGACGACGCGGGGTTGATCCGGCGGCTGCGCCCACACCTGCGGCCATGGCTTGCGGTGACGGTCTTCGCCCTGCTGCTCGGACCCAAACTCGCCGCCCACCCCGGCGTCGCGCGCCGCGCCCTCAGCCGCTGATCTCGGCCGGCCCGAACCAACGCTCCAGGGCCGCACGTAGCTCCTCGGCATCCGCCGCCGCGAAAGCGTCTGCGGCCCAGGCGACATAGCCGTCGGGACGGATCAGCATGGCGGCCGGCCCGTCAGCCATCGCGGCCTCCACCGTGTCGACGCGGCGGTCCCACGGTGCGGCGACCGCGGCCGCCGCTCCGCCGGACAGGTCAAGCACCACGCCCCGACCACTGTGCAGCAGGTCGGTCAGCCGGCGCCCGTCGTCCAGCGTCTCGTCCGGCACCATGAACCCTGTCAGGCGGTGTGCGGTGCCGCCCATCTCGTAGCGAACGTCCGCCCCCGCCAGAAGCCCGGCCATGTGGGCGGTGGCGTCAGGCAGCTGGAAGAGTTCACCGAGAAGCGCCCGCAAGGCGCGCACCTCGGCTCCGGGCGCCGTGAGCGCGATCTGGGCCAGCGAGTGCATCATGACGCGCTCGCCGACCGGATAGCGCTCGGACTCGTAGGTGTCGATCAATTCCTCAGGCACCCAACCGTTGATGACGGCAGCCAGCTTCCAGCCGAGATTCAAGGTGTCCTGCAGACCGAGGTTCAGCCCCGGACCACCCATTGCCGAATGTACGTGTGCGGCATCACCGATCAACAGGATGCGGCCGGACCGGTATGCGTCGGCCTGCCGGGTGTTCTGGCCGTCGATGCGGCGCATCGCGAACGGACCAGGCCCGGTCGGCAGGTCGAACGGCACGTCGACCCCGAGCACCCGGCGCAGGCTGTGCCGCAGTTCGTCATACGTCAACTCCCCCGGCGCGTCGTCCGGCAACGAACCGAATTCGAGGGTGCCCAGCATCGGCGGATCGCCGTGTGCCTCGAAGAAGATCACCATGCCGGTGTCGTAGCGGTTGTGCCCGAACGGGATCGGCCCGAATCCGGGCACGTCGAAGTCGCCGTTCGGAGTGCGGAATTCCTCAGCGATGCGTACGTGCGCCAGCCGGGCCACCGTCGGGGACGTGTGCCCGGGGAAGCCGATGCCCGACTGCTTACGGACGGTGCTACGGCCGCCGTCGGCACCCACCAGCCAATCGGCGTCCAGCACATAGGCGCCGTCGGGCGCGGCCACCTCGACCGTGACGCCGCCGGGCCCGGCCGACAGAGCCGTCACGGTGTGCCCCCAGCACACCTCGACTCCGAGAGCCTGCGCCCTCTCGTACAGCAGCTGGACCAGGCGTGGCTGCTTCATCAGCACAGCACGCATCGGATTATCCTCGACCCCAACAAAATTCAGCGGAAGGCCGGAGAACGTCCAGCCGAAAGCGGGCTGCGGTGCGTTGGGGTCGCCCGTGAATGCCTGGTAGAGGCCACGCATGTCGAGCTGCCGGATCACTTGTCCGACAAGGCCGTTCGCTTTGGGTTCGTCGCCAGGCCCGGGCAGCGCATCGAGGATGACCGGTTTGATGCCGGCGAGGGCGAGTTCACAGGCCATCATCAGGCCGTTGGGTCCGGCGCCGGAGATCACGACGTCAGCGGGCATGTCACTCCTTCGTTCTGGTCGGTTCAGGCAGTCCCGCGATGACGGCGTCGAAACCCGCGCGCATCAGTCGGGTGATGGACGTCGGCGGATCGGCGTTCGCGTACGCCTCCATCGCGGTGTCCCCGATGGCGCGGACCACGGCCACCACCAGGCGCGGGTACATGTCGTCGGGGCCGAGACCCGTTCGCTCGGCGATGGCAGCCACCCAGTCCTGGTAGAGGATCTGCGGCACCGCGTTACGAACTTCGATGCGCATCAGCAGTTTTCGCACTTCGACGAGCTCACGGCGGTCCGGGATGAGATCGGCACCGGTGATGTCGACCATCTCCTCCTCGAGCGTGCCCGTCACCGCCTCGATGATCGATGTCCACAGCGGCTCATCGGCCGGCCGCGACCGAAACACCGCGACACTGCGCCGCATCCGCTCGGCGATGCGGTAGGCCAGCGCCTCGTACTTACCGGTGAAGTAGTTGTTGAACGTGCGCAACGACACCCCCGCCAACGCTGCGATCTCCTCGCGCGTGACAGCGTCGAGCCCGCCGCGGTCGAACGCCAGCTGCAGCGCCGCATCACTGAGCGCCCGGCGGGTGTCGAGCTTCTTGCGTTCGCGCAGACCAGTTTCGGCCGATTCGGGCATGCCGCCCACCCTACCGATCATTTTGCACGCCGGGCAAGTTTGCACATCAGGCAATTTCCTATGAATATTACTGACTAAAGTCATTGACTCAGGTCAACAAAACGAGTACAACTTGAGCCACCATGACCCGCGCCACCGCCAAACCGTCGCTGCGAGAAGCCAAACGGCTGGAAACCCGTCAGCGCGTACTCGATGCCGCGATCACCGAGTTCAAGCGCGCGGGGATGGCAGCTGCCGACGTCGGGGCCATCATCAGATCGGCCGGCGTCGCACACGGCACGTTCTACTTTCACTTTCCGACGAAAGAACACGTGCTGTTCGAACTCGAGCGCCAAGCCGAGGAGACCGCCGGCCGCGAACTCGCCACATTCCTGCAGTCCCCCCACACCCTCGAAGAGGCGCTGAACGAGGTGGTTCGGGTGATCGTGGCCGTCGAACAACGGCTCGGCCGGCTGCTCTTCAAAGACGTTCTGGCCCTGCATTTTTCCTCGAACCGCCCGCTGGACGACGAATGGACCGACCACCGGGTGATCGTGCTCGTGGTCCAGGAGATCGAACGGGCGCGGCAGTCCGGTGAGGCCGATGCGGATGTCGACGCGTTCCACAGCGCCGTCTACTTCCTGCTCAGCCTTTATGCCCTGCTGACCACGAGTCGCGGCGCGGAACAGATCCGCACCGCACTGCTGGACAACTTCGTCCACACCGCGCTGCGGGGCATCGCGGCCCGATAACCGGAGGAGACACCATGTGGCAGGAGATCGCCCGCCTCGCCATCGCTTGGGGCGCCATGGCCGCCCTCATCGCGTTCTGGTACTGGATGTTCTCGAACATCGGGACTTTCTGAGCCGGCCGGTCCACAAGTGTCCCAATCGATCACGGCCGCAGAGCTCGAACGCGCCTGCGCGCTGACCGCGGTGGCACTGTCGGAGCGACGGCGGGCCGGAGTGCGGCTGATCTCCGGCGAACAACGCCACTTCGGTTTGAGCGCAAGCCGTTCCGTCATCCACGTCCCCTACCCGGCGCCTGCAGCCGACTGGTCCTTGCGTACCTATACGTGCGGCGTCGCCCTGCAGAGCGCGCCGTCGAAGGACCGGATCGCGCAGTACCCGCTGCACCGGTTGTCCGCACGGGAACTGGGCGCGCTCAGCCTGGTCGAGGGCGCAGTGGCACTCGGTTGGCTGGCGCGCCGCTGGCCCGGACTGATGCCTGAGACCCGTCGGGTGCTGCCCGGGCTGGAACCGGCTGACCCGGACCTCTCTGCGCACGAAATTCTTTGCCGCACAGATAGCTTGGCACGATCCACGGCACCGTTGCCGAATTACCCGGCCCTCGGTACGCCACCGCTGAGCGTGGCAGCCGGTCGGACGCTGGCGAGCGCGATCCGGCGCACCCTCGCACGCATGCCATGGTCTTCGTCGCGCTCGGACACCCAGCGGCTGATGTCGATCCCCGTCGGCGGCGAGGGCGGGGCGCGCAACGCCAACCTGCCACCGGCCAGCCGGCCCGAGGACGACGACCTCGACGTCCGATCCGACCAACGCGCCGGAATCCCCTACCCCGAATGGAATTCGTGGCGCGGAGCGTTCCTGCCCGACCATGTCGCGGTCCTGGAACGCCGGCAGACCCGGCACGATCGCCGCGGCGGCGCCTCGCCGGACATCCGGCGCTGGTTCGACGAGCCGACCCATCGCACGATGGTCAACCGACTGGAGGACGGCAGCGATCTCGATGTCGACGCGTACGTCACGGCTTATGCGGACGGGCGAGCCGGTTCGCAGCACGAGCCGAAGGTGTTCCGCACCTTGCTGCCCAGTGCGCGCGACACCGTCACCGCCGTACTGATGGACGGCAGCTCGTCGCTCGGTATTCATCAGGGCCGGGTATTCGACCTCGAATTGGCGTGCGCCGACGCACTTTCCCGAGCGATGACGGTCGCGCGCGAGCGCCACGGCATCTTCGTTTTCAGTGGCAATACCCGGCATCGCGTCGAGGTGCGGTGCCTGAAAGACTTCAGCGACAATCATTTTGCGTTGCCCAGCAGGTCGGGCCTGGTGACGGGCGGCTACACCCGGCTCGGCGCACCCATCCGACATCTGACCAGCCGGCTGCTGGCGCAGCCCGCCGGACGACGCCTCCTCATCGTGATCGGTGACGGCCTGATCTCCGACGAAGGCTATGAAGGCCGGTACGCCTGGGCCGACGTCGCGCACGCTGTCGGTGAAGCCGACGAGGCGGGTGTCGGCGTCTACTACCTGGGCCTGGGACCGGTCCGGGTGGATCCGCTGCCCGAGGTCTTCGGCTCCCGGCGGTCCCGGCGGATCCGTCACATCGAAGAACTCCCCCGCGTTCTGGCGCACGTGCACCGAGAGTTGGTTTCCGCATGAATGATTGGACCGCAACCGATTCCCCGTACTTACCGGCCGGCAATGAGGTAACCACCTTCAGTCAGGCGTATCAGCGTCGACTTCCGGTCATGCTCACCGGTCCGACGGGGTGTGGCAAGACGCGCTTCGTCGAGCACATGGGAAACCTGTTGGGACGCCCCGTGGTGACCATCAGTTGTCACGACGACCTGACGAGTTCGGACCTGGTCGGCCGATTCGTCGTCGCCGCTGGTGACGTGCTCTGGACTGACGGCCCGCTGACCCGCGCCGTCAAGGATGGCGCCATCTGCTACCTCGACGAGGTGGTGGAGGCACGCCACGACTCACTGGCGATCCTGCATTCACTGACCGATCATCGTCGCACCCTGTATCTGGACCGCGCCGGCGAAGTGGTGCCGGCACCCGATTCCTTCCTGCTGGTCTGCTCGTACAACCCGGCTTACCGGCACTCGCTCAAGGATCTCAAACCGTCGTTCCGGCAGCGGTTCGTCACCATCTCGATGGACTATCTCGCACCCGACCGCGAGGCAGAGGTCCTCGTCGGTGAAACCGGCATCGACGTCAGTGCGGCACGACGGCTTGTGGCGTGTGCCAACAGCATTCGTCGGGCCGACGATGCGTTCCATTTCGAGCCGCCGTCGACGCGGGTGCTGGTCACCGCAGCGCATCTGGTCGCCGCGGGGGCCGATGAGATGTCGGCCGCCGAGGCCGCGGTGCTGGCCCCGCTGAGCAGCGACGGCGCCGTCGGCGAGGGCCTGCGGGAGATCGCCGCCGCGTGTTTACAACCGGCCGCAATCTGTTGACCGGCAATGTCACTGTCCGAAAAGGAGTTTCACGGCCATGAATGAACAGGATCGCAAACGCAAACGGGCGCTGATCGTCTTCCAGCTGTTCGCGTACGGCTGGCTGCTGGCGATGTTCCTGATCCAGCTGCACATGTCGATCGTCCGCGGCTGGTGGTCGCTGTGAGCACGACAGCCGTCCCGACGGTCGGCTACGACCAGCACCACGACGAATCCCGGCTGGCGCAACGGCAGGCGGACCGCTGGCTGATCACCGGCACGCTGTTGATGGGGTCGATGTTCATCGGGTTCCTCGGGCTGCCGTTCTTCTTGCGGGGCGTCTGGCTACAACGACGCGCGCAGAAGGCCGGCCTGTCGGTGCGGCCGATCATCGTGACCCTCATCGGCTATCTGGTGATCCTCGACGCCGCGCTCAACAGCATCGGGTGGTCACTGGACCTGCTTGCCAACCACACGCTCCTGAACCGCACGATCATCACGGCGTGGGGCAACATGTTCGACGCCGGATACTTCTGGCACTACAACGAATTGTGGATCGGCGGGGCCGGCGCACCGGGCGAGAAGGCCTGGGAGGTCGCGCTGATTCTGACGGTGTTCACCATGCGGATCGCCGCCGGTATCGCCTTCCTGCAGATGAAGCGGTGGGGTCACCAGTGGCTCATCATCACCTGCTGGTTCGGCATCGTCATCTGGATCGGCTACACGTTCAATATGACGATGTTCGCCGACATCCGTTATGCCGGTGTGGTTTTCCCGGTAGTCGGCTGGTGGCTCTACGACATCTTCTACATCACGCCGTTCCTGGCCATCCCGTATCTGCACACCGTCAATCGCGAAATCTTCAGCGACTAAAGGAAACCCCATGACAACCACCGAAGCCGAATCGACAGCTGCTCTTCCCCTGGGCACCACCCCCGTCTACGCCAACATGCACAAGTGGCTCAAGCGCGGGCTCTTCATCTGCCTGTTCGGCCTCGTCATCGAAGGGTCGTTCACCATGCCGGCGCTGGCCGTCTGGTACGGCTGGCCGACGTTGTCGTTCAGGGAGATCTGCAGCGAGCTGATGAAGGTGCGCTATTCCGACGACACCGTGGAGTGCAAGTTCCCGTATGACTTTTCTGGTGCCCCGTTCGGCGGGCCGGCAGAAGCAACCGGACAGAAGACCGCTCAGGACACCTGGGGCGTGCAACCGGTGCCGCATTATCACCGGCTCGGCTTCCGCGAACTGGTGAAGATCCACGAAGACCGGCTCGCCCGCACAGGCGGTCACTGACCGGGACTTGTGCACGGGCGCTGGGGACTCAGAAGGCGTAGGCGCCGAACCGGCCCCAGGCGACGAACAACGCCAGGCCGAGGAGCACCACGTTGACGGCCACGTTGGGGTACTCCTTGCGACGGCCGTGCGTGACGATGGCGCCGACCATGACCAGCGCCAGGCCGACGGCGGCCAACGGGGCGAGCACCGGCAGGATGTGCACCAGCGGCGGCACGATCAGGCCGATCGCACCCAGAACCTCGGCCACGCCGATCCCGCGGATTGCGTTCGGGTCCACGTCGTCGAGGCCGCCCAGGCCCTGCGCAACCAGCTTCTCCTTGGGAAGGGCCAGCTTCATGATGCCGCTTCCGGCGAAGACGAATGCCAGTACGCCGGCGACGATCCACAATGCCGTGTTCACGATGAGTTCTCCTCAGGTCTGAAGTTTCACGGTCGGAATGACCCAATCGAATAAAACGGACTTTAGTCCGATTCAATTCCCTGCGCGAGTGCGGCGTGAACGCGTCGGCGCGACCGCCGGGGCGATACGGACCGGTCGCACTGCTGCCGACGGTTTGAGGCGCTGGTCCGCCTCAGTTCAGAAAGCTAGGCGGTACCCAACGGGTTGATGGTCCACGCCACGTACAACATGACGGCGCTGACGGACGCTGTTGTCGCGACATCGATGATCCGGCTGCGTACGACGAGCAGGCCGGCACGGTCATCGGTCAGCAGCAGGCGCATGACCGCCGCGATCCCGACACCGATCGCCATCACCAGCGCGCCGCGGCGCCAGTAGCCGCCGACCACCAATGCGAACGCCACCACGAAGAACACACCCACCGACAGGATCGGCCATTGACCGGCGAACACCTTGCGGGCGAATTCCTTTGCGGTCAAGACAGTTTCGCCTCTTCCGCCTCGACCACGTTGGCCAGCAGGAAAGCCCGGGTCAGCGGTCCGACGCCACCGGGGTTCGGCGAGATGGCGCCGGCCACCTCCCACACCCCGGGGTGCACGTCGCCGGCGAGCTTGCCGTCGACCCGGCTGACGCCCACGTCGACGACAGCCGCGCCCGGCTTCACCATGTCGGCGGTCAGCATGTGCGGCACACCGACGGCGGCGATGATGATGTCGGCCTGCCGGGTCAGTGCCGGCAGATCGCGAGTTCCGGTGTGGCACAACGTCACTGTCGCGTTCTCCGAACGCCGCGTGAGCAGCAGGCCCATCGGCCGGCCCACGGTGACGCCACGGCCGATCACCACGACGTGCGCGCCGGCGATCGGCACCTCGAAGCGGCGCAGCAGGTGCACGATGCCACGCGGTGTGCACGGCAGCGGCGCGGGCTCGTTCAGCACCAACCGCCCCAGGTTGGTCGGGTGCAGTCCGTCGGCATCCTTGTCAGGGTCGATGCGCTCGAGCGCGGCGTTCTCGTCGAGGTGCTTCGGTAGCGGCAATTGCACGATGTAGCCCGTGCACTCCGGGTTGGCGTTCAGCTCGTCGATGACGGCGTTCAGCTCGTCCTGGCTGATGTCGGCGGGCAGGTCCCGGCGGATCGAGTTGATCCCGACCTTGGCGCAGTCGGCGTGCTTGCCGCGCACGTAGGCGTGTGAGCCCGGGTCGTCGCCGACCAGCACCGTCCCCAGACCCGGCGTCCGGCCGGCAGCGGTCAGCGCCGCCACCCGCTTGGTCAGGTCAGTGAAGATCTCGTCGCGTGTGGCCTTGCCGTCCAGCGTGATTGCACCCACGACCACCATTGTGGCAGGCCAGCAGAAACCGCCGTTGACACACCCGCCGCGGCGTGGGCACTGCGACGGGTACCCAAGCTGGTCCCCAGGAAAGTGCCCGGCAACGGATAGAGTTGCCCTCGATGACTGGACCAGCCGCACTGCCAGCGCTCACCGTTCGCCATGACGCCACCACGCGCACGTTCGCCCCGGGAAACGATGTCGTCGTCGGCCGCGATCTGCGCGCCGACTTCCGTGTCGCCCACCCGCTGATCTCGCGCGCGCACCTGATGCTGCGTTTCGATCACGGCCGCTGGGTCGCCGTCGACAACGGCAGCCTCAACGGCATGTACGTCAACGGGCAGCGTGTCCCGGCCGCCGACCTGCACAACGGCTCGGCGGTGAACATCGGTAACCCCGACGGGCCGCTGCTGACCTTCGAGGTCGGCCAGCACCAGGGCCCGGCCGGCACGCCACCGACGACGTCCATGCCCGTCACCCCGACGCCGTCGACCAACCACCGGCCCAGCGCGACCTGGCCCAGCCAGCAGCCGTACACGCCGCCGTCGGCGGCCCAGCAGCGCTACCCGAGCGGCCCTCAGACGTTCACCCCCTCGGGTCCGCAGCCGCAGTATCCGAGCGGGCCGCAGCCGCAGTACGGCCAGCAGCCGCCACCGCGCTACCCGACCGGACCCCAGCAGTACGCGCCGCCGTCGGCGCCGATGTCCCGGCCGGCACCGGTGCGGGTCGCTCCGGACGAGTCGAGCTCGCCGGCCACCCAGTTCGGGCCGACCGCCGTGGCGCGGCCCAGCGAGAACAACCTCGGCACGACGATGCTCAAGATCCTGCGGCCCGGCCGCAACGCCGAGGTGCCGGCCGGAGCCATCAAGATCGGTCGCGGCACCGACAACGACATCGTCATCCCCGACGTCCTGGCATCGCGGCACCACGCGACCTTGATTCCGTCTGCGGCCGGCGGCGCCCAGATCATCGACAACCGCAGCATCAACGGCACCTTCGTCAACGGCCAGCGGGTCGAGGAGGCGATGCTGCGGGACGGCGACACCGTCACCATCGGTAACGTCGACCTCGTCTACAGCGGCGGCACTCTGGCCCGCCGCACGGTCACCACCGCCGACACCCGCACCGGCGGTCTCGAGGTCCACGGCCTGACGTGGACCATCGAGGGCAACAAGACCCTGCTGAACAACATCTCGCTGGATGCCCGCCCCGGCACGCTGACCGCGGTGATCGGCCCGTCCGGCGCCGGTAAGTCGACGTTCTCCAAGCAGGTCGCCGGCCTGACCCATCCGACCAGTGGCACCGTCACCTTCGAGGGCCACGACATCCACGCCGAGTACGCCTCGCTGCGGTCCCGAATCGGCATGGTGCCGCAGGACGACGTGGTGCACGGTGATCTGACCGTCCGGCAAGCCCTGATGTACGCCGCCGAGCTGCGGCTGCCGCCGGACACCACCAAGGAAGACCGCGAGCAGGTCGTCATGCAGGTGCTCGAAGAGCTCGAGATGACGAAGCACCTGGACACCCGGGTGGCGAAGCTGTCCGGCGGTCAGCGTAAGCGTGCTTCGGTGGCGCTGGAGCTGCTGACCGGGCCGTCGTTGCTGATCCTGGATGAGCCGACCTCGGGCCTGGACCCGGCACTCGACCGCCAGGTGATGACGATGCTGCGCCAGCTGGCCGATGCCGGTCGTGTGGTTCTGGTGGTCACGCACTCGCTGACCTACCTGGACGTCTGCGATCAGGTGCTGCTGTTGGCACCGGGCGGCATGACGGCATTCTGCGGTCCGCCGAGCCAGATCGGCCCCGAACTGGGCACCACCAACTGGGCCGACATCTTCTCGTCGGTTGCCGGGGATCCGGAGTCGGCGCACCGACAGTTCCTGGAACGCTCCGGCCCGCCGCCGCCGCAGCCGCCCGCGGCGACACCGGCTGATCTGGGTGAGCCGGCGAAGACGTCGCTGCTGCGACAGTTCTCCACCATCGCGCGGCGACAGGTGAGGCTGGTGGTGGCCGACCGCGCCTACACCGCGTTCCTGCTGTTCTTGCCGTTCATCATGGGTGTGCTGTCGCTTTCGGTGCCCGGTGGCGGCCCGAACAAGTCCGGTGTGGGCTTCGGTAAACCGCTCGCGGCCGGCCCGCCTGATTTCGGCGCCGCGCCGAGCGAACCGGGCCAGATCCTGGTGATGATGAACGTCGGTGCCATCTTCATGGGCACGGCACTGACCATTCGCGCGCTGATCGGCGAGCGGGCGATCTTCCGTCGGGAACAGGCCGTCGGCCTCTCGACCACCGCGTACCTCGCGGCCAAGGTTGCGGTGTTCACCGCATTCGCCGTCGTCCAGTCCTCGATCGTGGTGGCCATCACCATCATCGGCAAAGGTTGGGGTCCGGGCTCTGTCACCAATGGTGCGGTGATCCCGGGCCGCAGCCTCGAGATGTTCGTCGACATCTCGATGACGTGTGTGGCTGCGGCCATGACCGGCCTCGCGTTGTCCGGTTTGGCCAAGTCCGCCGAGCAGATCATGCCGTTGCTGGTCGTGGCGGTCATGAGCCAGTTGGTGTTCTCCGGCGGCTTGATCCCGGTCACCGGCCGGGTGGTGCTCGATCAGTTGTCCTGGCTCACCCCGGCGCGGTGGGGCTTCGCATCGTCGGCGTCGACCATCGATCTGACCAGATTGGTCCCCGAGCCGGTGCTACCCAATGACAGCTTCTGGCATCACACCACCGGCGCGTGGTGGATCGACATCGGCGCCCTGCTGCTGCTCTCGGCGTGCTATCTCGGCTTCGTGCGCTGGCGGATTCGCCTGAAGGCTGACTGACGGGCTAGCTGGACAAATCCAGGCCGTGGGCAACGGCGTAGGCAATGGCCTGGTCGACATCGATTCGCGCACCGCGCACCGCGGCGGTGGTCCAGAACGTCGCATCGGTCCGGGCCGCGCGCAGGTCCGCCTGTTCGAACTTCGCGTCCTGCACCCGCGCGCCGCGTAGATCGGCGGCGCGCAGGACGGCCTTGCGCAGGTCGGTGCCGACCAGCGACGCCTCGGACAGCCGGCAGTCGGTCAGGTCCACCGCACGCAGATCGCAACCGGCCAGCACCGCCAGCCGCAGGTCGACCTCGACCATGGTGATGGGCCGCAGCGAGCACTCGGTGAACGTCGACCCAAGCATGGTGCAATGCCGGAAGGTGCTGTGCGCCAGCGAAGTCCGCCGGAAGGTGCAATTGCGGAACGCCGAGCCGGAATGATCGGACTCGGTCAGGTTGACGCCGCTGAAGTCGCAGTCGGTGAAAACGACCCGCTCGGTGCGCAGCCGGCTCAGGTCGCCGTCGTACTCGTCGCGAAAGACGACTCCGGTGAATTCCGTGTCTTGCCAGTGCTCGTCGGGAACCGTCACGAGTTCGTACCATAGCCCCCATGGCAGACATGGCACGCCCCGCTGACCGCCTGTCGAGACGAGGTTTCCTCACCCTGACCGCAGCCGGACTGGCGACGTCACTGAGCACCCCGATTGCCTTGGCCGACAACGGCAAACTGATCGACTTCACACATCTGCAAGTGCCCGTCGACCAGGTCGTCGCGGCCGGCTACACCGGCGTCATCGTCTACGTCTCCGAACTACGGCCTGGCGCCGCCTTCGACTTCAAGCCCGTCAGCCGGGGCTACACCGACGCACTGCGCGCGGCGGGTCTGCACGTCGTCAGCGTCTACCAGTACGGCAAGCCGGGCTGGGTGAACAGCCCGTCGGATTACACCCGCGGCTTCGACGGCGGGGTGGCCGATGCCCGCACCGCGCTCAGCCTGCATGGTGCAGCCGGTGGGCCCGACACCGCGCCGATCTTCTTCAGCGTCGACGAGGACATCTCCGCCGACACGTGGAAAAACGTTGCACTGCAATGGTTCAAGGGCATCAATTCGGTGCTCGGAGTCCAGCGCACCGGTATCTACGGCGGCGCCCGGCAGGTCACCTGGGCAGCCGACGACGGCGTCATCGGCCGCTCCACCACGCCGGGACACCGCTGGGCCTGGCAGACAAGGGCCTGGTCCGGTGGTGCCCGAGCGCCGATGGCGGTGCTGTATCAGGCGACGGTGGTGACGGCCTCGGACCCCGGCACGATGATCGGTGACTACCACGTCGACGAGGACGACATCCTGGCCGCGGACTACGGCCAGTGGGACCTGACGCGTTAGGCCGGGGCGCCCAACCTCGTCAGCGCGTATTCGGTGACGGTGATCAGTGCGTCGCGCGCCGACTGCCGCTGCCGCGCATCGACGGTGACGACCGGGATGTTGTCGGGCAGCGCCAGTGCCTTGCGGACCGCGTGGCCGGGATGCCTTGGTGCGCCGTCGAATTCGTTGACGGCGATGATGAACGGCAAACCCCGTGCCTCGAAGAAGTCGACGGCCGCGAAGCTGTCCTGCAGCCGGCGGACGTCGACCAGGATGATCGCGCCGATCGCGCCGCGCACCAGGTCGTCCCACATGAACCAGAACCGGCGCTGCCCTGGCGTGCCGAACAGGTAGAGCACCAGGTCGTCGGCGAGGGTGATGCGGCCGAAGTCCATGGCGACCGTGGTGGTGTTCTTGTCGGGGGTACCGGCGAGCGCGTCGACACCGACCGAGGCGTTGGTGACGATGGCCTCGGTGCGCAGCGGCATGATCTCGGAGACCGCGCCGACGAACGTCGTCTTACCGACACCGAACCCGCCCGAGATGACGATCTTCGTCGACGCGGGGGCGTGCCGATTAGAGAGCCCGTAGGCCACGCAGTGTCCTCCCGATCAAGTCACGCCGGTCGTCGATGCTCGCCGTGGTGCCGAGCGTGGCGTGTACTTGAAGATAACCCTGCGTGACGAGGTCGCCGATCAGCACACGCGCAACACCGAGTGGTATTGCTAACTTTGCCGCGACCTCGGCCACCGAGGGCCGGGTGGAACCGAGTCTGAGAATTTCGCCGCGCACATCGTTGCCCGGCCAGTGCGACGCCGGGGCGGCTGCCAGCGGGTAGATCGGCGCCTCCATGGGCAGCTCGATGTCAGTGGTGGTCCGGCCCGCCGTCAGCGTGTAGGGCCGCACCAGGCTGGGCTGCTCCGCGGTGAACGCGGACTCCCAGGCGTCAGATGTCGGCTCCATGGTGTCCCCTATCGGGTCCTGCGGGCGGATTGCACGACCGTCCCGACGCGTTCGACGAGGATCGCCATCTCGTAGCCGATCTGGCCGATGTCGCACGACCGGGTTGCCAGCGTCGCGAGGTTCGAACCGTCACCGACGCGCATCAGCAGCAGGTATCCGTGCTCCATCTCGACCACGGACTGCAGCACGTGCCCGCCGTCGAACAGCTGGGAGGCGCCGGTGGCCAGACTGGCCAGCCCGGAGGCGACGGCGGCGAGCTGGTCGGCACGCTCGGTGGGCATCCGCGAGCTCGCGGCCATCAGCAGACCGTCGGCCGACACCAGGATGGCGTGCGCCACTCCCGAGACCTCGTCGGCGAATTTCGTGACGAGCCAATCCAGCGACTCGCGCTGAGTCGTACGTGTCATCACCGGCCTCCCGTGTCCCGGGACTGCGACCGGCCGGCGTGCACACCGCCGAAGTGTCCGCTGATGCTGGCCCGCACTGCGGCGGGATCCCGCCGCAGTGCGCCCTCGTCGGAGGCTTCGGGATGGGCGCCCTCGTCAGGCGCGCCGGGGATCAGCCGGGCGCCGGGCTGACGGACCGGCAGGCCCGCCTCGGTGTGCTCGACGACCGGCGCGTCCTGCGCGGCGGCCGCTGCCGACCAACCCTGGTCCCATACCGTCTGCCAATCGAGGTCGGTGCTGTTCGCCAATTGCGTAGGGTCGTCGATCAGCCATTCCGAGAGCATCTTCTGGTAGATGGCGTCCTCACTTCCGGCGGTGGGGCTCGGCTGGGGCGTCGGGGTGGGGCGCGGCGCAGGCGGGGCCGCCGGACGAACCGGCTCAGGCGCGGGACGCACCGGCTCGGGCGCGGCGGGCGGCGTCTGGGCCCGGGCCGCGAAGAACGACGACGTATCAGTCGGCACCTGCGCGGGTCGCTCGACGGGCGACTCGGCGCGGCCGGCGATGCCGCTGGCTCCCGGATTGCGCTGCGGCAGGTTGACGCCGCTGAGGTCGCCCGTGCCGGCGGGACCGGCACGGAAGCCGTTACGGGCCTCGACGAATGCCGGTTCCACCGATGGAACCGGCGGCGCCGGGGGCTGCGCGACGGGCGGGGCCATGGCGCCGAACGTCGCGAACCCGCCGGTGTCGGGGCCGAGGCCAGGCAGGTCGGTCACGCCGGTCTCCGCGGTCGACGAGCCGTCCCAGTAGGTGCCGAAGTCAGGGATGGCCGGCAGCCCGGCCTGCAGTTCGACCGGGACGTAGATGCCGGCCGTGGTGCCCGAGTCCGGATCTCCTTCGACGGTGTCGCGCAGCCGGACGACCAGGCCGTGCTGGGTGGCCAGCCGGCCGACCACGAACAGGCCCATATGCCGCGCGGTGTATGTGTTGACCTCGCCACCGGAGCGCAGTCGGCTGTTGGCCATGCGGAGATCGGCTTCGGTCATGCCCAGACCGCCGTCGCTGACCTCGATCACCAGTGCGCCGTTGGGCGCATGCACCGCGGAGACCTGCACCTCCGAAGTCGGCGGCGAGTAGCGCAATGCGTTGTCGAGCAGCTCGGCCATCATGTGCACCAGATCGCCTGCGATCGAACCGTGGATCTCGGTCTCGGGGGCGGCGACGATGACCACCCGGGTGTAGTCCTCGACCTCGGAGGCTGCAGCGTTGATGACATCGGTCACCGGCACCGGCTCGCCCTGCTCGTGCGGCACGTTGGTGCCGGCCAGCACCAGCAGGTTGGCGCCGTTGCGTCGCATCCGCGCGGCCAGGTGGTCCAGCCGGAACAGCTTGGCCAGGCGCTGCGGGTCCTGTTCGTCACGCTCCAGCTGGTCGATGACGGTCAGCTGCTGGTCGATGAGCGACCGGCTGCGCCGCGACAGCGTCTCGAACATGTCGCTGACCTGGAGCTGCAGCCGCGCCTGCTCGCCCGCCAGCAGCACGGCCTGTTCGTGCAACTCGTCGACGGCATGCGCAACCTGCCCGATCTCCTCGGTGCTCTGCACCGGCAGCGGGCGGACGGTCACGTCGGCGCCGGACCGGACCTCGTCGAGCTCGCGCACCAGGTCCTCGTGGGCGACCTTCAGGGCGCTGGTACGTAGCCGCCGCAGCGGCCGGATGAGGGTCCGCGCCATGTACAACACGATGAGCAGGGCCAGCACCATCACGGCACCGACGATGGCCGAATCGCGGATGGCTTCGGTGCGCTTGGCGGTGGCCTGATCGTCGACGGCCGAGACGACGTTCGCGGACACGCTGTCGAGCAGCTTGCCGGCGATGCCGCTGGTGGTCTGGATCGACTGGCTCAGGTCGGGATTGTTGACCAGCGGCACATTCGGGTCGGACATCATCGACATCCGCTTGACCATTTCCTGGGCCAGCTTCTGCGCTTCGGGCGAACCGACACCCAGCACTTCGCTCATGCCGAACAACGTCGACGGCTCCGTGCCCGCCAGGGTGGTCATCGAGCTGCGCAGTTCGTTGTCCGGCAGCTCGCCGCCGAGGGTGACGAGCAGCTGTTGCATCATCATCTGGCCGCGGGCGCCGACGGCCCGGCTCAGGCCCTGCGTCTGGGCGCGGATCTTCTCGTCGTCGACGCGTACCGAACCGGTGATGGTGTCCTCGGCGGTCAGCAGCAACGGCGCGTACAACGTCACGCGCTCGCGCAGTCCGACGCTGTTGGTGGCGACCTTGTTGAGCAGGCCCTGACCACCGTCGAGCAGGGTTTTGATGCCGGTACCGACGTCGGTCGCGACGTCGGTCTCCGTCAACCGGTGCTGCAGACGTCGTTTGCTCTCGTCGTACGCGCTCAGCGCCTGTTGCGCGTCGCCGCCGGTGGATGTAGCCAACATTGCGGCGTCGAACGTCGCCATGTAGTTCTCGATGGCCGGCACCATTTCGGCGCGGTCCGCCGCACGACGCAAATCCGCAGCGTCCGTCCAGCCCGAATAGATACGCATTCCGCCGAACGTGCCGGCGAGTACCAAAGGCACAAAGGCGATGGCGAAAACTTTCCAGGCGACCGGCCAATTCGACGGCGAGAAGCGCGACGGTCGTTTCGCGGGCGCGCGGGTGATCTGATCAGCTGCCGAAAACTGTTGCGCAGCAGTCATCGCGACTCGGCTTTCCCGCCGGCCATGGGTCCGCAATCAGTTACAGGCGCTTGGTTCATATTGGTGTTCCCCGCCGGATTATCAGCCCACTCGGGCACGGGAAATCCGCCTGGCAATCTGTCGCAGTATGACAGCGATGAGCAGCCGTTTCCATGCTTCACATCCAACGAACAGTGTTCGTGACCTATGTGTTGCACAGTTGTGTGGTAAAAGCGCGCGGCCATTGGTGATTTAGAGTGCCTAGATGGCACGGAGCCGGCTGACCCCCGACCAACGCCGGGACCAGATCCTCGATCTCGGGATGGCGGCTTTCTCTGTCCTGCCGTTCGAGCAGGTGGCGATGGAGGATATCGCGGCGCAGGCCGGAATCTCACGGGCGCTGATCTACCACTACTTCCCCAGCAAGAAGGAACTGTTCGCGGCGCTCTGGGCACGAGCCCACGAGAAACTGGCCCACGACTCGCACTTCACCGCCGTCGACACCGTCCGGGCCCAGATCCGCGGTGCGCTCGTCGCGCACTTCACCTTCTACGAGCAGAACCTGACGCTGATGATGATCGCCAATCGCAGCGCCATCGCCGCCGACCCCGCAGTGCGCAGCCCGATCACCTTCGAGCTCACCCGGCTGCGCGACCACGCGCTGGACGCCTTGGACCTCGCGGGGTCCGGCCGCGACCTGGTGTCGGTGGCGCTGTCCGGATGGCTGGCGCTGGTCCGCGAAGTGGCATTGGAATGGCTTGAGCTGCAGAGTTTTTCTCGTGACGCGGCCGTCGACCTGTGTATGACCGCACTCGACGCCCTGGTGTCGCCGCACGCGGATCTGAACCAGCTGCCCCATGGCGTCAGCGATTCGGCAGCAGCACAGTAACCTACTTCGGCCCCACCTAGACCCAGACAGAGAGGCGGCAGGGTGGCACTGAAGGTGCTGTTCTACTCACCCCGGATCGCGCCGAACACCGGCAATGCGATCCGGATGGTCGCTGCCACCGGCGCGGAGCTGCATCTGGTCGAGCCGCTCGGCTTCGACCTGTCCGAGCCGAAGCTGCGTCGCGCCGGGCTGGACTACCACGATCTGGCGTCGGTGACGGTGCACCCCGACCTGCAGACCGCGTGGCAGGCAATCCTGCCGGCGCGGGTGTTCGCCTTTACCGCGCACGCGAATTCGTCGTTCGCCGACGTGGCCTATCAGGGGAACGACGTTTTGATGTTCGGGCCCGAGCCCACCGGCCTGGACGCCGAAACCCTCGCCGACCCACACATCACCCAGCAGGTCCGGATCCCGATGATCCCGGGGCGGCGGTCCTTGAACCTGTCCAACGCCGCGGCCGTCGCGGTGTACGAGGCGTGGCGTCAGCTCGGCTTCGCCGAGGGCATCTGACCGAGCTGACGCCTGAGCTCACCAGCTGTCCCAGTGGGCGAGCTGCTCGGCCGGCAGCCGCTGGGCCTTCTTGAAATCGGTGCCCTTGGTGTAGGCGATCGGGAACAGTCCGGCCTGCGTGTAGCGGTCGAACGGGATGCCCAGGAGTTCGGCGGCCTGCCGCTCTCCGTCGCCGAGCAGGTGCAACGTCGTCCATGCCGAGCCCAGTCCGCGGGAGCGCAGCGCGAGCATGAAGCTCCAGGCCGCCGGCAGGATCGAGCCCCAGTACGACGCCTGCATACCGGCTTCGGCGCCGTCGGGCCGCCCCTCCAGGCACGGGATCATCAGAACCGGCGCCTTCTCGAAGTTCTCGTTGAGATACGCCGCCGAGCTCTTCACCGCGCCGGCCCGGTCGTCACGCATGTCCCCACGCTGCGGCGCGTCCATCGCCAGGTACGGGGTGCCGTTGGTGCGGTAGATGTCCGCCAGCGCCTTCTTCTTGGCCTCGTCCTCGACGAAGACGAACTGCCAGCCCTGGTTGTTGGATCCGGTCGGCGCCTGCAGCGCCAGATCGAGGCACTCCATGATCACCTCGCGCGGCACGGGCTTCTCGAAGTCGAGTCGCTTGCGCACCGATCGGGTGGAGGTCAGCACTTCGTCAGCGGTGAGGTTCAGCGTCATAGCCGCACATTACCGCCGACCCGCCGTCACCCCGTGACGGCGGGTTCGGTGCCTGTCAGTGCCGGGGCAGCTTCGTCACTGCGCGCACGATCGGCACCAGCGACTTCTGCCACAGCGACTTCGACAGGCCGAACGGCGGGTCGAGGTTGAGCACCTTCGACGTCGAAATGGTCTGGGACTCGGTGTATTTCAGCAGGCCCTCAGCGCCGTGCCGACGTCCCACACCGGAGATTCCCATGCCACCCATGGGCGCGCCGAGGCTGCCCCAGGCCAGGGCATAGCCCTCGTCGACGTTGACAGTGCCGGACCGCAGGCGGGATGCGATCTGCTCGCCCTCCTCGATCGAGGCGGCCCACACGCTGGCGTTGAGCCCGTACTCGGTGTCGTTGGCCTTGGCGATGGCCTCGTCGACGTCGGCGACCGGGTAGATCGACACCAGCGGACCGAAGGTCTCGTTGTTGGCGCACTCCATGTCGGGGGTGACGTCGGTGAGCACGGTCGGCTCGTAGAACAGCGGGCCGATGTCCGGGCGGGCGTTGCCACCGGCAATCACCTTGGCGCCCTTGACCTTCGCGTCGTCGACGTGGCCGGAGACGGTCTTGAGCTGGCCCTCGGAGATCAGGCTGCCCATGTCCACGCTGAAGTCGTAGGCGGTGCCGAGCTGCATCTTGCGCACCTGGTCGCCGAACTTGCGGGTGAACTCGTCGGCGATGTCCCGCTCGACGTAGATACGCTCGATCGAGATGCACAACTGACCGGCGTTGGAGAAGCAGGCGCGGGTGGCGGCCTTGGCCACCTTGTCGAGGTTGGCGCCCTGGGCGACGATCATGGCGTTCTTGCCGCCGAGTTCGGCGGAGAACCCGATGAGACGACGGCCGGCATGCTCGGCGAGGTGGCTGCCGGTGGCCGAGGAGCCGGTGAACATCAGGTAGTCGCAGTTTTCGGCGATCGCGGTGCCCACCACCGAGCCCGGCCCGGGAACCACGGCGTAGAGCGCGCGCGGCAGACCGGCGCGGTAGAGCAGCTCGGCGCAGGCGAGCGCGCAGTACGGGGTCTGGCTGTCCGGCTTGAGTACCACCGCGTTGCCGGCGAGCAGGGCGGGCACCGCGTCGGAGGCCGTCAGGGTCATCGGGTAGTTCCACGGCGAGATGACGCCGACGACGCCCTTCGGCTGGTAGGCGACGGTGGTCCGGTTCAGGCCCGGCAGCAGCGGCGCGACGCGACGGGGCTTGAGCAGCTTGGCGGCGACCTTGGCGTAGTAGTCGGCGTTGGCGAACAGGTCGATGATCTCTTCCTGGGCCGCCCAGCGGGCCTTGCCGGCCTCGGCCTGCAGCAGGTCCATCAGGAACTCGCGGTTCTCCAGGACCAGGTCGCGGTAGCGCGCGATCACCGCGGCCCGCTCGGCTACCGGACGCTTGACCCAATCACGCTGGGCGGCACGCGCTTTGGCGAACGCCTTCTCGGCATCCTCGGCGGTCGCGACCGGGATGGTGGTCAGCGGCTTGCCGGTGAAGACTTCGTCGATGGTGCGGGTCGGCCTGGCGTCGATGTTCTCGAGGGCGGCCAGTTGACGCAGACGATCGAAAACCTGCGCTGACGGTGCGGGCATACTGGCTCTCCTGAGTCGATCACGGTTGCGCGGTAATTTTGCGGTACCGGCGGTCTCGGTAACACTACTCGACAGCGTGCGGCTGCCATAGATCCAGCTTTTTACAAATCGGCCATTATGTCAATGAACTGGGCAAAATTACCCACTTCGTCTGGCCGGGCAGTCCGTTGGGGGGATTCGGCGTCGAGATACCCGGGCTACCGGGTTGATCCGGTATCCACGGCGCACTTGTTCGAGTGCGGTGTGCCGTCATGTCAGGATCAATGATTCTGGGCGCGGAAATCGAGTTGGCGCTGCATCCTGGGCGCAATCGTGCGAGTAGGCCCCGGCGAGGGACGCAGACTCAACCGCGCCAACGCACCGCCCTGCCGAATCTCTCTCACTGGAAGTCCCGGGACTTGGCCGCTACCCGCAGGTCGAGCCGGCCCATCCGGTCCGCGATCACGGTGACCGCCCCGCTGGCGTTCTGCACGATGCCGCGCACCAACAGCGCCGGCGCGGTCTGCGCCAGTTTCCGGTGCCGGGACCACACCCCCGGTGCGCACAGCACGTTGACCATGCCCGTCTCGTCCTCCAGGTTGATGAACGTCACGCCCTGCGCGGTGGCCGGACGTTGCCGGTGCGTCACCGCGCCGGCCACCACGATGCGAGTGCCGTCGGGCACTTCCAGCAGCCTGTTCGCCGGCACCACGTCCAGCGCGTCGAGGTCTTCCCGCAGGAATTGGGTCGGGTAGCTGTCCGGCGAGACACCCGTGGCCCACACATCGGCGGCCGCCAGTTCCAGGTCCGTCATGCCGGGCAGCGCCGGTATGCCGCCGGCCGACCCGACACCCGGCAACCGGTCGGGGCGTTCCGCGGCCGCCGCCCCGGCCGCCCACAACCCCTCCCGCCGGGTGATGCCGAAACACCCCAGCGCGCCCGCGGTCGCCAGCGCCTCGGCCTGCGGCACCGACAGCTGCACCCGACCGGTCAGGTCGAGCAGAGAAGCAAACCGCCCGTTGGCATTTCGCTCGTCGACGATGCGCTGCGCCAACTCATCCCCGATATGCCGGACCGTGCCCAACCCCAGCCGCACCTCGGTGCCGCGGTTCTCGCACGTCGCATATGCCAGGCTCGCGTTGACGTCCGGGCCGTGGACCAGCACCCCGTGCCGGCGGGCGTCGGCCACCAGCGACTGCGGCGAGTAGAAGCCCATGGGCTGGGCCCGCAGCAATGCCGCACAGAACACCGCGGGGTGGTGCAGCTTGAACCACGACGAGGAGAACACCAGCGACGCGAAACTCAGCGCGTGACTCTCCGGAAAGCCGAAATTGGCGAAGGCTTCGAGCTTTTCGTAGATCCGCTCGGCTGTCGACCCGGTGATGCCGTGCAGTTCGCGCATGCCGTCGTAGAACCGCCCGCGCAACTGCCGCATCCGTTCGGTGGAGCGTTTGGACCCCATGGCCCGGCGCAACTGGTCGGCCTCGGCCGGGGTGAAACCGGCGCAGTCGACAGCCAGCTGCATGAGCTGTTCCTGAAACAGCGGCACGCCCAGGGTCCTGGTCAGTGCCGCTTCCATGGACTTGTGCTCACAGGTCGCGTCTTCCAGTCCGTTGTGCCGCCGGATGTACGGGTGCACCGAGCCACCCTGTATCGGGCCGGGCCGGATCAGCGCCACCTCGACCACCAGGTCGTAGAACTTCTTGGGCTTCAGCCGCGGCAACGTGGCCATCTGGGCCCGGGACTCGACCTGGAACACCCCCACCGAGTCGGCGCGCTGCAACATCTCGTACACCGCCGGCTCGGTCAGATCCAGCTTGGCCAGATCCACCTCGATGCCCATGTGCTCCCGGGCCAGGTCGATCATGTAGTGCAGGGCCGAGAGCATGCCCAGCCCGAGCAGGTCGAACTTCACCAAACCGATTGCCGCACAGTCGTCCTTGTCCCACTGCAGCACGCTGCGGTTCTCCATCCGCGCCCACTCCACCGGACACACGTCCGCGATCGGACGGTCACAGATCACCATGCCGCCGGAGTGAATTCCCATGTGCCGCGGCAGATTCCTGATCTGCATCGCCAGGTCGATCACCGCCTCGGGGATCTCCTCGACGTCCGGAGAGTCGGCGAGTCCGTTCCACCGGCTGATCTGCTTGCTCCAGGCATCCTGCTGTCCCTGCGAAAAGCCCAGGGCCCGCGCCATGTCCCGCACCGCGCTACGGCCGCGGTAGGTGATGACGTTGGCCACCTGCGCGGCGTAGTCCCGGCCGTACTTCTCGTAGACGAACTGGATGACGTTCTCGCGCAGGTCCGATTCGATGTCGATGTCAATGTCCGGTGGGCCGTCGCGCGCCGGGGACAGGAATCGTTCGAACAGCAGCTCGTTGGCCACCGGGTCGACGTTCGTGATCCCCAGGGCGTAGCAGACCGCCGAGTTGGCAGCCGATCCCCTGCCCTGACACAAGATGTCACTGTTCCGGCAGAACTCGGTGATGCTGTGCACCACCAGGAAGTAGCCCGGAAACTCCAGTTGTTCAATGATTTTGAGCTCATGCTCGATCTGCCGGTATGCCTTCTCCCGATCCGCATCCGGCTTCCAGCCGTAGCGACGGGCCGCCCCCTCCGCCACCAGCTCGCGCAGCCAGCTGATCTCGGTGTGCCCTTCCGGCACGTCGAACGGCGGCAATTTCGGTGCGATCAAACGCAATTCGAACGCACACTGCTCTCCCAGTTCGGCGGCGGCCGCCACCACGCCCGGATGATGGGCGAACAGCCGGGCCATCTCCGCCCCGGATCTCAGGTGCGACCCGCCCAGCGGAGCCAGCCAGCCTTCGGCCTCATCCATCGAGTGGCGAGCCCGGATGGCGCCCATCGCCATCGCCAGCCTTCCCCGCGAGGGCGCGGCGAAATGCGCGGCGGTGGTGGCGACGACATCGAGGCCGAAGCGCGGCGCCAACGCCGCCAGCGTCGCATTGCGTTCATCGTCGAGCGGGTATCCGTGGTGGGTCAGTTCTATGGTCACCCGGTCCGCACCAAACCTGTCCACCAGGCTGGCCAGCGCCTTGCCTGCCGCTTCCGCACCACCTGACGACAAGGCTTGGCGCACATGACCTTTACGACAACCAGTGAGAATCTGCCAGTGCCCGCCGGCGGCTCCGGTGAGGGTATCCAGGTCATAACTGAGCACCCCCTTCTCACCGCCGGCCAGATGCGCCCGCGCCAGTTCCCGCGACAGCCGCCGGTACCCCTCGGGCCCGCGGGCCAGGACCAGCAGATGCGGACCGGGCGGGTCGGGCAACTCGGTGCGGGCAGTGTTGCTGAGCGACAGTTCTGCGCCGAAAACCGTCGCCATGTCGAGTTCTTTGGCGGCCTCGGCGAAACGCACGACACCGTAGAGCCCGTCGTGGTCGGTCAGTGCGATGGCCCGCAAATCCAGCCGGACGGCCTCCTCCACCAGCTCCTCCGGAGTGCTGGCACCGTCGAGGAAGCTGTATGCGGAATGGGCATGCAACTCGGCGTACGGCAGCGACGTCCCCGGCCGCGCCGGGCGGTTCACCGGTTGATAGTCACCGCGCTTACGCGACCACGCCGGACTGTCCCCGCCGTCGGCCGGCGACTCCGGAGCAGCGCCGGCCACCCGAGGTTTACCCTCGAGCACCCGCTGCATCTCCGCCCAGCTCGGCGGCCCATTGTGCCAACCCACCACATCAGCGTATTCGAAACTTTGTTCGAGTGCCACATATGCCGGCTCTCCGGGAACTCGGGCGACTCCCAAACGACTAGATCCCAAAGAGCGCCAGAGAGGGACAGACGATGGCCATGCTGAGGCACTTGGGCACGCTGGAACGTGAGGTGATGGATCACCTCTGGGACGCGGACGGGCCACAGACCGTTCGCGAGGTCCATCACGCCATCTGCGCGGAACGCAAGCTCGCGTACACAACCGTCATGACGGTGCTGCGCAGACTCGCAGGCAAGGGCGTGGTCCGCCAACTGCGCCACGATCGCGCGCACCGCTACGTCGCATCGCGCAGCCGAGACGAACTGGTGGCCGGCCTCATGGTCGATGCGCTCGGACAAGCTGCCGGGCAGAACGACCGGCACGCGGCGCTGGTGCACTTCGTCACGCAGGTCGGCGCCGACGAGATCGATGTACTCCGCCGAGCCCTCGCCGCCGTCGACCCCGGAGCACACGAAACCGGCAGCCGCCCAGTGCGTTTGACACGCAGAATCAGCGCCTGAACGAACTCACTCAGTCGGTGAAGTCGATCCGGACGGATACCGGAGTGGTTTCCAGCGCCTTCACCATCCCGGCCCCGACCCGACCGAATTTCCGACCGCGCGCGACAACGTCGTCATCCGGCCGGAATTCCGCAACGCCAGTGCGCCACCGATTCCCCTGGCGCACACGGACATTCGGATTGGCAGTGATATTGCTGCCCCAACCGGACCGCGTACCGTGCTGACAGATCACCCAAGCGCCATCCCCGTCGAACTGGGCCGATACGGGGACTCGACGCAACTGCCCGGTCTTGCGGCCAGTGGTCTCCAGTTCCGTGGCCAATGCGGTATGCATACCCAGCCTGGTCAGCCCTTTCACCACCGGGTTGAGCACGTAGCGGCCGATGGCACGTTCCCTGCGGAACTTGCGCAGCGTCTTGTCCGGGCTGGCACTCGTCATGACCGTCTCCGTAGTCGAAGGCACCCGACCACCTGATTGGTGACCTCTCGAGCAGCCTAGTAGACCGATCGGTATACATCAAGGTCGGCCATCACTCGGCCACGCGAGACGCCGATCACGCGCCCCCGCGGGCTGACTCATAATGCTGCAGCAGCTCTCGGGAGAGCCGCCCACGGCTACCGACCACATGGCCGTTCGTCCGCAGCCACTCGCGTGCGCGCTGGTGGTGCGATTGCGCCTTGCCGGATGACGACTGTTCGACAGGCCAGTTCGTCCGGTCATTCCCACGACTCGCCTTGCTGGCCGCCCGGATATACGGCTCCAAACAGCTCCGCATCCGCACCGCATTCGCTTCGGACAGATCGATCGCATATCTGATGCCATCGAAGGAGAACTCAAGCGTCGTTGCGGCGGCGGAGCCGTCCAAATCGTCGGTCCAGGCAGTCGAATACCGTTTCGCCACTGAACCATTCACCTCCACAGCATGGCGGCCTGCAGTGTTTCCCCGGCAAAGCTAGTGGAGCGGAACGGGACCGGCAATGCGCTTTCGCCTCTTTTATTTCGCCCGATCAAGTGGTAGTGGCCCAGGCACTGCGCCTAGAAGTCGTCAGGCACACCCGGGGCGACCGGCCAGCCGAACGCCACCGCCGTTCGGTGCACCGAACCCGCGCTGAGCTCTTCGACCAGCCCGGCGTTCGCGAGCGCCTGCAGCCCCACCCCGCCGAGGTAGATGGCACCGAGCTCGCGCGCCGAGATCGCGATATCCGCTGGCGCCGTGCTGCTTTCACATTCGGCACCATCGATTCCGCCACGAAGATGCCACCGACCGGTGTTCCATGGGCAGAACTCGTCGGTGATATCCAGAACCACATCGACCGGGGCGGCGTAGCTCCGCAAGGTCAGCGCGCGAGGCAGATCGACCAGGCGTACGTACACGCCGTCCCGGACTTGGCACGCCAACGCACGTCGGTCGGCCACCAGGCTGAGGAGCGGCTCATCGACTGTCGCACCGTCGTATTCGACCCTCCTGATCAAATCCATATCCAGGAGATATCGCCAAATCTGCGCGTACGCAACATGATTGGTCGCCAGCACTTCTTGGATCTGGAGTTCGCTGTCGGGCTGGCCGCCGCCCGTCCAGCTGACCTTGGGCCGGTAGATGGCGAATCCACTGGCAGTGCCGTCGGCCTCGCGGTGCAGGAGAAAGCGAAGCTTGCCGAACTCCTTGCGTCTCACCTCATTGTCGTGGATCCAGTTGTCCCACCACGGGCCCGGCCGCTCCATCAGTCCGGGCCGCCGCACCATGGCTCGCTGATGAATCTCGGGCCCGCTGGCCAGCAACGTCTCGGCGTCGACATGCGTAACCGAACCGGCGCCGAGCTGGACGTCCGGACGAAACCCCAGCTCACGTACATTGCCGGAAAGCTCCGCCACCGGCACTGCCATCCCGTAACCGAAGCGCCCGTAGATGGTGGCCTCCGACGCGTACAGCATTGCCAGCGCTTCAGTTCCGCGCGCCCGGACGTCCTCGAGTTGGTGGCGCATCATCGCCGTGAGCAGGCCGCGGCGCCGATGGCTGGGCGACACGGTGACGGCAGTGACGGCAGCCACCGGCGCGGTGCCACCGCCGGGCAACACCACCTGCTTCCCGAAAGCCCCTGCGGTGGACACCCAACGCATACCGTCGTGAAAGCCGAACATGCGGTCGTACTCCGTGAAGGCGCGCATCAGGTCGATCTCGTCCTGCTGCGGATCCTGTAAGAACACGCCGTACGACGTAGCCATGAACGCATCGAAATCATCACTGTCGCTGACAGCGCGCAGCGTCAAATCACTCATGCCCCAAGGGATATCACAGGGACCTCACAGGAGTCATCTGAATTTCCCCGCAGCAAACAGAGACTGAACACCGCCCGTCACGGCTCGAGAACCAATCGGACCGATCACCAAAACAGCTCGGACACTGAACCTTTCAACACGCTACCGCCGAGAGTTCACCGCTGGGCCGGCGGCGGCTGACTGTAGAGCCGCGCAAACGTATCGAGACGTTCCTGCTTGGTCCGTTGGAGGTGCGTGGCGATGGCCGTGCTGGCGGCTGCGGCATCGTGCCGCCGGATGGCGTCCATGATGGCTTCGTGTTCGGTCGCCACGTCGGCCAGGTCGTCGCGGTGCATCGCCTCCCGGTCACACAGGCGCAACCTGGCCACGAGGTTGGTCAGGGTTTCCTGGAGCGTCGCATTGTGCGATGCGGCCCAAAGCACCTCGTGCCATTGTGAATTCAGCTGCCGGGCCGCGGCCGCGTCCTCCGCCGCGGCCGCGTGCTGGTGCAGTTGCACCAGCTGAGCGACCTGCAATTCGGTGCGTCGTGCCGCCGCCGCCTCGGCGGCCGCTTTCTCCAGTGCGATGCGGACGTCGTAGATCTCGATGACATCGTCCGGCGAGCCCGAGCGGATGCGGTAGCCGCGGACGGAGCGGCTGATCAGCCCCTCCTGCTCCAACCGACTCAGGGCCTCGCGTACGGGAGTTCGGGACACACCGTATGCGGCGGTGAGCGCGCTCTCGGTCAGGGGTTCGGCTGGGGAGAACCGGCCTGCCAGCAGGTCGGCGCGAAATGCGCTGTGAAATGCCGTCCGTTGCACCGATCCTCCAAGTTTGCGTTGCGTCGAGAATACATTTGGAGCTGATTTGTATACAAGAAATACTCATGGTGACGGGAAGGCATACAGCTGTTGCGGCTGCCGTCCATACTTGTTGCCGTCGCGGTCCCCGCGCGACGGCATGAAGGAGACGTATGAGCACCCCGTCCACCATTGATCGCCCGGTACTGCGCTGGCGCGTCGTCGACATCGTCGTTGCGAGTGTGCTTGCGACGGCGGCCGGACTGATCTTCGTGCTGTGGAACATCGCATCAAATCCGGTCAGCGCACCTCTCGGCGCCGTGCTCCCCGGACTGCAGGCGCTGCTCGGTGGCGGGTGGCTGTTCGCCGGTGTGCTCAGTGCTCTGGTCATCCGCAAGCCCGGTGCGGCCATCTACGGCGAGCTCGTCGCGGCATCCATCTCGGCGTTGGTGGGCAATCAGTGGGGTGTGCTCACCCTCGAATCCGGCCTGGTCCAGGGCCTTGGTGCCGAACTGGTCTTCGCGGTGTTCCTGTACCGGCGATGGGGGCTGCCCACCGCGGTGCTCTCCGGAGCGGTCGCCGGGATTGCCCTGGCCATCAATGACCTGATTCTCTGGTACCCGGGTTCAGCCGCCGGCTTCGCCGCGGTCTACGTGATCTCGGCGATTCTCTCCGGCGCCGCCTTCGCCGGACTCCTGTCGTGGGTGGTGGTGAGAAACCTCGCCAAGACAGGAGTTCTCAGCCGCTTCGCGTCGGGACGTCTGGAACCGAGTCCCGCGTCGTGAACGTCCTGCGCGCAGATGCGCATGGATCGGCGGATGCGGTGCGCTCCGGCGGCGCTGCCGTCACCGCGCGCGGCTGGGGCTGGCAGCACGCAACACGAGCGAATTGGTCGGTGCGCGACCTCGATGTGTCCATAGCGCCCGGAGAGCGGGTGCTGCTCCTCGGTCCGTCGGGGGCCGGGAAATCCACACTGCTGCACGGCATCGCCGGACTGCTCGGCGGCGCAGACGAAGGCCGTCAGGCTGGACAACTGCATGTCGACGATGCGCCGCCGACCGAACGCCGGTCGCGGATCGGCATGGTGCTGCAGGACCCCGATTCGCAGGTGATCCTGTCCCGGGTCGGAGACGACGTGGCCTTCGGGATGGAGAACCTCGGCGTTCCGCGCGATCAGATTTGGCCCCGGGTTCGCCAGGCGCTGGACGCGGTCGGGCTGAATGTGCCACTGGCCCAGCCCACTTCGAAGCTGTCCGGCGGGCAGAAGCAGCGCCTTGCGCTGGCCGGTGTGGTCGCCATGCACCCGGGGCTGATCCTCCTCGATGAACCGACGGCCAATCTCGACCCCGCCGGCGTCATCGAGGTCCGCGACGCGATCGTCGAGTCGACACGCCAGACGGGCGCGACGCTCATCGTCATCGAGCACCGCACCGACGTCTGGCTGCCGGTCATCGATCGCGTCATCATCCTGGGTGCCGACGGCACGGTGATCGCCGACGGCACACCTGATGACATGATCCGACGCGAACAGGACTACCTGGTCCGGGCCGGCGTCTGGGTGCCGGACACCCCGCTTCCCGAAATCCCCAGGCGCCGTTTCGAAGACGACGGTGTCCTGCTTCACGCCGCCAACCTGGCGCTGGGCCATCGGGGGAATGACCCGCTGCACACCGGACTGGATTTGGCGATCCGGCGCGGTCGGATCACCGTCGTCACCGGCCCCAACGGAGCGGGCAAGTCGACGCTGGCGCTGACGCTCGGCGGGCTGCTGCCGCCACCGGCCGGGCAGCTCACGGCCGGTGCCGCGCTTGCTCCCCCGCGATCGCGGCTCGAACCCATCAGGTGGCGCTCGAAGGAATTGCTCACCCGGATCGGCAGCGTCTTTCAGGATCCGGAGCATCAGTTCCTCACCGGTACCGTCCGCGACGAGCTGTCGTTGGGACCACGGGCACTGAAACGAAATGTCACCGAAATCGAGAACCGCACAGACGAATTACTTCAGCGGCTGCGCTTGCAGCACGTCGCCGACGCGAATCCGTATACCCTCTCCGGTGGCGAGAAACGTCGGCTGTCGGTCGCGACCGTGCTGGCCACGGGGCCGGCGGTGATCGTCCTGGACGAGCCGACATTCGGGCAGGACCGCCGCACGTGGGAGGAACTGATCCGGCTGCTGGCCGATGTCGCCGATGCGGGGACCGCCATTGTCGCCGTCACGCACGACCTCGATTTCACCGCCCTGCTCGCCGACACCCGCATCGAGCTGCCTGCGTGGCAAAACGCCACGGAGACAACATCATGACCACCGCGGAGGCCCTCGGCACGCGCCCGGTCAATCCCGTCGCCCGGCTGCTCACCGCCCTCCTCATCGCGGGTGGACTCGTGCTGTCCGTCGACTGGGTGTCGGCACTGACGGCGCTGGCGCTCGAGCTCGTCCTGTTCTTTGCGGTCGGCGCCCGGTTGCGGCCCGTCCTCACGCGAGGCGCGGTGATCGCCGTCGCAGCGGCACTGACGGCCGTCACCATCCTGCTCTACGGCCAGCCCAGCGGCGCCGTGCACTGGCACTTCCTGCTCATCACCATCAGCGACGGGTCGATCGCGCTGGCGCTGGCCACTTTTCTTCGCGTCCTAGCGATCGCGCTGCCGTCGGTGATCCTGTTCGCCGACGTCGATCCGACCGAGCTTGCCGACGGGCTGGGACAGGTGCTGAAACTTCCGGCCCGGTTCGTCCTCGGCGCGCTGGCCGGATTACGTCTGGTCGGATTGCTGGGCCAGGACTGGCAGTACCTCGGATATGCCCGCCGCGCGCGGGGCGTCGCCGACCACGCACGGCTGCGCCGCGTCGCCGGACAGTCGTTCGCGCTGTTGGTCTTTGCCGTACGACGCGGGTCGAAACTCGCCACGGCGATGGAGGCGCGCGGGTTCGGCGCACACCGCAGCCGGACCTGGGCCCGCCCTTCCCAATTCGCGGTGCGTGAGTTCGCGCTTGTCACAGCGGGATTCGTGATCACCGCCGTAGCGATCGCCACCTCGGTCACCGCCGGATCGTGGAACTTCATTGGTACTCACTGACATTGTGCGTCGACTCGACGCAGCGACCACAGTGTTGATCGACGGCCGGTCAGGGTCGGGAAAGTCGACGCTTGCGACACACCTGCGCGACGCCTGGGCCGGCAGCGTGGTGGTCCGTCTCGACGGCATCTACCCGGGGTGGGACGGATTGCGCTGGGCCACCGATCATGTGCAGCGATCACTGTTGGCGCCCCGCGCCGCCGGAGAGGCCGGGCTCTGGCGGAGTTGGGACTGGGCCGGTGAATGTCCCGGAGATTGGCACCGTGTCGAGTGCGGACAGCGCCTGATCGTCGAAGGCACCGGGGCCCTCACGCCTGCTGGGCGCGAGCTCGCCGATTTGGCCATCTGGGTCGACGCCGACCACGCGGTTCGCAAGTACCGGGCACTGCGCCGCGACGGCGATCTGTACCGACCGCACTGGGACCGCTGGGCGGCCCAGGAAGAGGAATTCGTCGCCCGCTACCGGCCGAAGGAGTCCGCCGACCTGATCGCTGTGGCGACCCCGACCGGATTCGAATTCACCGCTTCACCCGCTTCACGAAGGACCTCATGACCATTTCGATCTCGTTGGCCCTGGAGTACTTTCATCCGTGGCCGAACTCGGCCGGGTTTTATCTGGCCAGGCACCGTGGTTGGTACGCCGATGCGGGAATTGACCTGCAGATCCGGACGGTGGACCCCGGCATCGGGGACAGCCTCGAACACCTCGGCCGGCGCTTGGTGGATGTCGCGGTGTTCCCGACCAACCGGCTGATGGTGCGTACCGAGCGCGGCGAGCCGTTGAAGGCGGTCGCCGCGGTCAACCAGCGCGGCTTGGAGACCATTCGCACTCTCACCAGCAGTGGGATCAACAATTTGTCCCAACTGGCCGGTAAGCGGGTGGCGCTCAATCCGACACCCCGCGGCGTGGCCGTCGTGCGCGATCTGGTCGCGCGAGCGGGCGGTGACCCCGATGCCGTCACCCTGGTCGACGTCGGTGCACGCGAGCTGACCAGTGCCGAGTTGGCTGCCGGCGTCGCCGACGCCACCTTCGGTTCCTACTGGGCGTGGGACATCCTGCTCAGCGAGCATCCGGACCGCCCGGAACGCATCTGGCGCGTCGACGAGGAACTCCCGTTCGGTTACCACAGCTACCTACTCGGGGCGCACGATGCACTCATCAACCGAAACCCATTGCTGCTGGATGACTTCCAGTCGATCAGTGAACGCGGTTTCCGCTACGCCGCCGGGCACCCCGACGAGACGGTCAAGGTGCTGAGCGACGTCATGCCGTACTTCCCCGCAGACGTCATCGCCCGCTCACTCGACGCCATATCCAGCACCTGGTTCTATGAGAATGACTGGGGCACAGTCCGTCCCGAGCTTGTCGAGCCGTACGCACACTGGCTCGCCGGACATGGAATCCTCACCGCGCCTGAGCGGTGGCGTTCGGCGTTCGCGAATATCCCTGCTGTCGCCGCGGACCCGGCACGGTGAGCCCCGGGCCCTTCATCAGCGCGCACGAGCTTTTCGCCGCACCGGCAAGCGACGCCGCGCCGGTGATTTTGGATGCCAGCCTGGTGCTGCACCGTCCACAGGTCGACGGCGACTTCCGCACGGAGAGCGGCCGCAGTGCCTGGGAAGCCGCGCACCTGCCCGGCGCTCTCCACGTGCAGGTCGACACCGATCTCTCGATCCCCGCCGCGACCCACAATCACCATCCACCGCCGCAAGACCTCGCCGACCGCCTCGCCCGGTTCGGCATCGGCGCCGATACCCCGACCGTCGTCTACGACAGCACGGGTGGCTTCTGGGCGGCGAGAACCTGGTACCTGCTGCGCTGGATCGGGATTCCGGTGCGGGTGCTCGACGGCGGACTCGACGCGTGGCGGGCCGCCGGACTCCCCGTGGAATCCGGGCCGGCGCACGCCCGGCCGGTCGCATCGTGGTCCGCGCGCCCGGTACGCGAGGCATGGATCGACCTCGACGACTTGCATGAAATCGACTGCCATGCAGGCAATCTGGTGTGCGCGTTGTCGCCGGCGGCATTCTCGGGCGCCGAACCGACGCGGTACACCCGCCGCGGACACATCCCCGGCAGCGTCAACGTGCCGGCCCGCGAGCTCTTCGATGGCCGGGGCCTGGTGCGTCCGCCCGCCGAAATCAGGGAGCGCTACCGGGACGCGGGAACGGATCTCGACCGCGAGGTGCTGCTGTACTGCGGCGGCGGTATCTCGGCCACGGTCAATGCGCTCGCACTCGTCTCCGCAGGCATCGAATCGGTGCGTGTCTACGACGGCTCCCTCGAGGAATGGAGCGCCGATCCGGCGTTGCCCCTGCAGGTCGCCGAACCCTCCGACTGACACCGCCGCACGTACCCGCAACACCAACCGCCAACGTGGTCGCTACCTACCCGATCGGGTAGGTAGCGACCTGTCCACGTGCACATTGGTCGCGGCGGCGGCAGGCCGTAGGCTGGGCGTGTTACCTGGACCACAAGATGAGGAATTGGTCTGGTGAGACTCGATGTGGTGGCGCCCGCTCAGATCGCGGCGACGACGGCGACGACGGCGATGCCGACGCGGCTGTTGAAGTTCCATGCGCCTGAGATCGTGTTCGGCATCGACTCGATGGCGGAGGCCGCGCACGCCGCCGTCCGCCTGGGCGGGCTGCGGCCCATGCTCGTCACCGACCCCGGCCTGATCGAGGCGGGCTGGGTGGCCGAGCTGGTCGGGCACCTCCGCGCCCAGTGCGTCGAGGCGCACGTGTGGAGCGCCCTGACCCCGAACCCCAAAGACCACGAAGTAACTGCCGGCCACGAGTTCTACCGGTCGCACGGCTGCGATGTCCTGATTGCGTTGGGCGGCGGCTCGGTGATCGACGCAGCCAAAGGCATAGCGATCCTGGCGGCCAACGGCGGTCACATCCTCGACTACGCCGGAGTCGACAAGGCGACCGCGCCGATTCCGCCGCTGGTGGTCCTGCCTTCCACGTCGGGCACCGGCGCCGACGTCTCCCAGTTCTGCATCGTCACCGACACCACCAACAACACCAAGATCACCATATTGGGCCGTGCCCTGGTCCCCGACATCACCGTCATCGACCCCCGGCTGCTCACCACCATGCCCGAATGGCTCAATGCGGCAACGGGTCTCGATGCCCTGACGCACGGCATCGAGGCGTTCGTGTCGCTCGGGCACAACCAACTGACCGACCACCACGCGCTGCGATCGGTCGTGATGGTCACCGAAAACTTGGTCACCACCATCGAGCGGCCGCAGGACATGCCGGCGCGTGTACTGATGGCCCAGGCCGCACTGGAAGCCGGTCTCGCATTCACCAATGCCATCCTGGGCGCGGCGCACGCCATGAGCCATCAGGTCGGCGGGCTCCTCGACCTGCCGCACGGTGTCATCAACGGCGTATTACTCCCCCACGTGGTGCGGTTCAACGCCGAGGCCGACCCCGCGCCGTTCGCCACCATCGCCGCCTGCCTCGGCATCGCCGACCAGCGGGCTCCGGAACTGGAATCCGCACTGGCACTTGCTGATCGACTCCAGGAGCTGGCCCGGCAGGTCGGCGTGCCGCGCGGGTTGGCCGAGCTGGGGGTGCGCGACACCGACGTTCCCGTGCTGGCCCACAACGCCCTTCAGGATGCGTGCCTGACCACCAACCCACGCCCCATCGACGATGCGCAGCTGCGCGCGCTGTTCCGGGCCGCGTTATGACCACCTTGCCCGGCAACCCGGTGGTGCCGCGACGCGCTGCCGTGCCGGACCTGGACCAGCTCACGGGCGTGCGATCCGGCAAAGGCACGTTCTATCCCGAGTTCCGGGTTGCCGCGCAACGCACCGAACGGGTGGTCGCCGCGCTCGACGCCATCTCGCGTGCCCTGGTGCAGACCGTCAACGGCCCCGAAAATCTGGTGCGGGCCGTCGCCGAGGCCGCCCGCACCCATCTCGGTGCCGAATGGGTGCTGTTGGCCCTGGCCGACGGGGCCTTGCCCGAGGCCCGACCGCGTCACCTCATCCTCGACGCCGAGGGGCACGCCTACTCGTTCGAAGGTCTGTCGGGCACCAAACATCCGGTGCCGCACCTCCCGGATGCGGTGTTGAACCGGCTCAACGACGTCCTGCGCGGTCAGCTTGCCCAGTTCCGGGTACCCGTCATCGAAAGCCACCACTCACACGTCCCGATCGAACTCGACGGCGGCGTCGTCGGGGCGTTCGCGGCCTGGACTCCACCGCACCGGCTGCTCGACGGTATCGACGAGGCGGTGATGCGCATCCTGGCCAGTCAGACCGCGGTGGCGCTCCAGAACTGTGAACTGTTCCAGCGCGCGCAAACCCTGCTGGCCCAATCTGAGGCCCGCAATGCGCAGCTGCTGGCGACGCAACGCGAACTCGGTGCGGCACAACGCCATCAGGTGCTGGACTCCGAGCGGCACCGCATCGCACGGGAACTGCACGACAGCGTCACGCAGACCGTCCTGTCGGCGGGTATGCAGATCGAGGTGTGCCGAAGTGAGGTCGAATCAGGTTCGGGTCCAACAGGTCTGGTCGAACGACTGGACATCGCCAAAGCGTTGACCCGATCGGCGATCGACCAGCTGCGGTCGGCCATCTATGCGCTCCACCATTCCTCCGACGCGGACCGATCCAGCCTCCCCGAACTGCTCGAACAGCTCGCCACGGTGCACATGCCGAAAGACCTGCGGGTGACGCTGCGGGTCGACGGAGACGTCGCCGAACTGCCCAGCGCGGTCGAGCGGAGCCTGCTCCGGATCGCCGGTGAGGCGCTGTTCAACACTGCGATGCACGGCCGCGCCTCACGGGCCATCGTGCGTTTGAGCTACCGCGCCGCCGGCGTCACCCTGTCGGTGTCCGACGACGGCATCGGCGACCCGGACAAACTGCGGCTCCGGCTCCAGCTGGCCGATGCTGCGGATCTCGACGGGCATCACCGTGGGCTGGCGAACATGCTGGCACGGTGCCGCGAATACGGTGGCACCTTCACCGTCGGCCGGTCTCGCATCGGGGGTGTGCGGGTGGTTGCCACCATCCCGCGGGACGCGGAAGAAGCTTCACACGAAGGAGTCGTGCCATGACCGTCGACACCAGCACCGGGACCATCCGCCTCGCGCTGGTGGACGACCACGCCATCCTCCGCGAGGGGCTGCGGTCACTACTGGAACGCGAGGACGATCTCGTGGTGGTCGGCGAGGCCTCCAGCGAGCCGGAAGCCGTGGCCATGGTCGCGGTGACGCGACCCGATGTGGTGCTGGTCGACCTCAAGCTCTCGGCGGGATCGGACTTCGAGGGACTGTCGTTGTGCACCAAGCTTTCTGGCGCGCACCCCGACGTCGGCCTGCTCGTGCTGACCACGTTCCTCGATGAGGACCTGGTGGTACGTGCGGTGCATGCCGGAGCGCGTGGTTACGTGGTCAAGGACGTCGACACCACAGAACTGGTGCGGGCGATCCGGGCCATCTCCGCCGGGCAGAGCGCGTTCGACTCACGCAGCGCAGCCGCCGTGGTCCGCTCGCTCGGCGGACGCGGCGACCAACGCGAGAAGCTCACCGACCGCGAGATGGAAGTGTTGCGGCTGCTCGCGGCGGGCCTGTCAAACCACAAAATCGGTGAGCAGCTGTATATCTCGGCGACCACCGCCAAGTTTCACGTCAGCAACATCATGCGCAAGCTCGACGTCAGCCGGCGCGCCGAGGCCGTGTATGCAGCCAGTAAACGCGGACTGATCTAGGCCGACGATATTCGTCGGCCTAGATCAGCTGTGCGGGTGACCCTATGCGCCGCTAGGCATTTCGATAGTCGATGACGATGCGGCCGTCGATCTGTCCGTGTTCCATCCGGGTGAAGACATCATTGATCTCATCGAGCCGCGCGCTGGTGACGGTCGGCTTGATCAGACCGCGCGCGTAGAAGTCCAGTGCCTCGGCCATGTCTTGCCGCGTTCCGACAATCGACCCCCGAATGGTGAGTCCCTTGAGAACGATATCGAAGATCGGCGCCGGGAAATCGCCCGGCGGAAGTCCGTTGAACACGATGGTGCCACCGCGACGGGCCAGCCCGATCGCCTGGCCGAACGCCTGCGGGTGCACGGCGGTGACCAGGACACCATGCACTCCGCCGGTGGCCTGCTGCACCGCCTCGACGACGTCGGCGGTACGGGCGTTGACGGCGACCTCGGCGCCGAACCGGGTGGCGAGCGCGAGTTTGGCGTCGTCGACATCGATGGCCACCACACGCAGACCCATCGCGCGGGCGTACTGAACTGCGATATGCCCCAGCCCGCCGATGCCGGAGATCGCCACCCACTGGCCGGGCCTGGTATCGGTGACCTTGAGACCTTTGTAGACGGTGACGCCGGCGCAGAGGATCGGCGCAATCTCCAGCGGGTCGGCGCCGTCGGGGATCCTCGCGGCATAGTCGGCGTTGACCAGCATGTACGTGCCGAAGCTTCCGTTGACGGAATACCCACCGTTGCGCTGACTTTCGCACAACGTCTCCCAGCCCGTCCGGCAGTATTCGCAGCGGCCGCAGGCCGACCACAGCCAGGCGTTACCGACCTTGTCGCCGACCGCCAGGTCGACCACGCCCTCGCCGAGCGCTACGACCGTGCCGTAGCCTTCATGCCCCGGCACGAACGGCGGCTGGGGCTTGACCGGCCAATCGCCGTGTGCGGCATGAAGATCGGTGTGGCAGACACCGGAGGTCTCGAGTTTTACCAAGGCTTCGCCATAGCCGGGCGTCGGCAGTTGCATGTCGTGCACCTGCAGCGGCATACCGAAGTCGGTGACGACGGCGGCCTGCATGGTGTCGGCGTGTCCCGCCGCGGTTTCAGTGGCCAGTGTCTGTGTCATTGATTCACTCCGTTCGTGCGAACTGATCTGGGGAAGAGGTGAGGTTCTGGATGGCGCAAAGCTGATAACACACAACGCTATTGACAGCGACATGCCGCCGCATGCCCCGAACGGACCGAGTACCGGACCCGCCCGGGTGGGTCCGGTACTACCCATTCGGACAGTGCTGCCGGGCGCCGACCGAACGATCCCGGAACGATGAAACCGTTGTGCAAAGGTGCCACTCTGGCGCCACTCACCCGCCATGATGAGTGCCGTAACCAGACACTGCGAAGGTGGATCACGTGGCAACGAGCGAACATCCGAAGGGCACGGGCGCGAGCGCGGACGCCAAACCCGAACGCCGCGGCGTCATGCAATCCTTCACGGCCCTGTGTGTCCGCTACGTCGAACGCCTGATGCCCGATCCCTATCTGTTCGCCGTCATCCTGACCGTCCTGGTCGCCGGGATGGTTGCCCTGCTGGTGCACGGCGCCACGCCCAGCGGCATGCTCAAGGCCTGGTACGGGGGCGTGTGGGGTTCGCAGAACATCTTCACGTTCGCTTTCCAGATGGTGCTGATCCTCGTGACGGGTTACACGCTCGCCGAGGCGCCCGTCCTCAAGCGGGCCATCGTCCACATCGCGGGCAAGCCGAACAACCAGGTGCAGGGCGCCCTGCTGTGTTTCGCGGTCAGTGCAGTGCTGTCGCTGTTGAACTGGGGACTGGGACTGGTCGCCGGTGCACTGGTCGCCCGGCAGGTGGCAAAGCGTTTCACCGACGCCCATTTCGGCTACCTGATCGCCGCCGCCTTCATGGGCTTCATCGTCTGGACGCAGGGACTCTCGTCATCGATCGCCTTGGCCAACACCGACAGCAGCAGCCCCATCAACGTCATCCACAAGCTGACCGGCATCACTGTTCCGTTGAGCCAGACCATCTTCCAGCCGTACAGCTGGCTGTCTGCGATCGTGGTGCTGGTCCTGCTGGGGCTCGCCGTCTGGCGCATGGCTCCGGCGCAGAGCCTGGCTCCCGACCCCGCGGTGTTCGAGGACGAGGTGCCGCCACCGGCAGCACCCGAAGTCAAGACCCTTGCCGAATGGCTCGAGAACCTGTGGATACTCAACGTCCTCGTGTTCACCGCCGGCATGGCCTACTTCGTGCTCAGTGGATTCGCGCTGAACATCTCGTCGATGATCATGCTGTTCACGATCACCAGCGCGTTGCTGCACGGCACGCCCATCCGTTTCATCCGGGCGTTCACCGGCGCCGCCAAGGTGTCCGGCCCACTGCTCCTGCAGTACCCGTTGTACGGCGGCCTGGTCGGCCTCCTCGGTTATCAGGCGACGAAGGCAGACAAGCCGCTGCAGACGCTGCTGGCCGAGGCCGTCGTCAACGGCGCGACGGAGCACACGCTGCCGTTCCTGACCTTCGTCGGGTCGTTGCTCATCAGCCTGTTCGTCCCGTCGGGCGGCGGACACTGGGCCGTTCAGGGCCCCATCGCGGTCGACTCGGCGCTGGCCATCGGCCAGCGGTCACCGGAGTACCTGGGGCTGATCTCCATGGCGGTCGCCGTCGGCGAAGGTGTCGCGAACATGATCCAGCCGTTCTGGCTACTGCCCCTGCTGGCGATCGCCAAACTGAACGTCCGCCAGGTCATGGGCTTCACCGTCGTCGCATTCCTGATCGGCGTCGTGGTGCTGGGCGCCACCACCCTCATCGCGCCGTACGTGCTCTGACGCCCGACACGCCGCTTGCCGCGAGAAGAATGCGCGGCAATTTTGGTGCCGGAAACAAAACTTTCTGCGATTTGCCCCGGCATCTTCCGTCACCGCGTTGTGATGGATCACAATCGGCACGTGTCGTCGCCATCCCAACTGCCGCCGATCCCGGCGGACGCACCGTTGCGGAAGGTGATCGAGGACCGGATCGACGAGATCGCCACGACGCTTCTCCATGAGGCCGTCCAATCCATCGAATGGCCCACCCCGATGCCGATCGAACATTTCGATGGCGAGGTCGCCCCGTACATCATCGGTGGATTTCTGTACGGGCTCGGCCTGATCACCGAAGGACGCAGGGTGACCCGCGCCGAGGTGGCCACCTTCGTCCTGCCAGTCGCGGAACGACATGCCGAGGATGGGATCCCCCTGCCGTTCCTGTTCACCGCACTGCACGCCGGCATCCGGAAACTGTGGGAGATCGTCCTGGAATCGGCCTCCGAGGGTGATTCGGAAACGATCGCCGCGCTGGGCATGTACCTCGCCGACTTCACCGGGACCATCAGCGTCCTGATGACCGAGGTCTACCAGGATTCAGATTTTGCGCTCCGGGCCACCGCCCGCCGCCAGTTGGGTGCCCTCTGCGCAGGTCTCATCGACGGCGCCCCCGATATCGACGTGCTTGCCAAGCAAGTAGGTATCAAGCTCAGCGACCGCTATGACGTGTTGGCGATCCGGGTGGACACCGACGAACCACGTACCACCCACGAAATCTTGGCGGCGCGCCGGCGATTACGGCTGGCCAACCAAGTGTTCTACGGACGTGGTGCCGGCGAGATTCTCAACACGTTCGACGGCCATGCCGGCGTCATCTTGCTGCCCGCACCGGTCGTGGAACACTGCGACGATTCGGCCGTGACCGGACACCTGGGCGCCCTGGTCGCCGCGCTGAGCGATCGACTCGATATTGCGGTCTACGCTGCCTACCATCCGGGTGCCGCGCTGGCCGCCATCCCCGCGGCGGTCTCGGAGGCCGACGAAATCACCCGCCTGGCAAGGCAACTGAACAGAGGACCGGGCATCTATCAACTGGCCGACGTTCTTTTCGAGTACCAGTCGACGCGCCCCGGGCCTGCCCGCGATCTGCTCGCCTGCCGCATCGCGCCGCTGCGCGACCACCCTGGGTTACTCCAAGCGCTGCAAGCACATCTGCAGCACGGCGCCGACCGGAAGGCCGCCGCGGCAGAGCTTTTCATCCATCCGAACACCCTTACCTACCGCTTGCGGCGCATCCAGGACATCACCGGATACGACCCGACCGATCCCCACCAGTCCCGACTGCTCGCCGCGGCGATGACGGTCCATACCGTCGATCATGCAGACACGCCAATCGCCGTCACAGAACCAGGCAATCCCGGCTAGCTCGATCGGACATCGGTCAGCGAACTCGAGTCATTCGGATCGTACGGAACGAGATGTGAACCCAGTGGTGAATTATCCGGAGTTGGAGCGCGCACATATCCTCTGCACGGCAAGGGAACTCGTCGATCATTCCGGCTGGCAGGTGTTGCAACTCGAGGACGTGCTGCAGCGCGCCGGCGTATGCGACCGGAGCTTCCACCGGCATTTCAGTTGCCTCGAAAGCCTGTTGTCCGCGTTGCTGGCAGACGAACTCCGCAGCGCCGCAAGCCAGTTGCGACACGCCACGCAGAGCAAGCGTCCGATCGAGCAGATCCTGTCGTACACCGCGACGATGATCGACTACGTCTACCCGGCGGAGCGCCGCGGCAGAGCTTCAGCGCTGGCGGCCGTGTGGCTGGAGCGTTCCGAGGACGACGCCGAACGCAACGATGCGCTCGTGGACGAATTGATCGAACCGCTGCGCGAGGCGATTCGCGCCGGATGCCGGACCGGCGAGATGTCGTCACAGTGCCCAGATGACGACGCACAGTCGATCTTTCATCTGGTCACCGGCATGATCCTCACCCAGGCGGCCCTCGGCAGGCACACCTCTCCCGAGTACCTGAAAGGCCTTGTGATGGACGGGGTTGCGCGCGCCCTCGGGTTCACCGCACAGTGAGCGACTAAGCGGACTGCGCCCGCGCCCCGCTTCGGGCGAACGCCGACTCGATGAACTGCGTTACCTCGCGCAGCGCGCGCGCCGCTTCCGGGACGATCGAGGCCGCGGCCTGGAACACGTGGACCTGGTCCCGCCATACCTGCAATTGATGCGGCACACCGGCCTTCGTCAGGGCAACGGCCAACTCCTCGGCGTCGGGGTTGAGCAGTTCGGTCGAGCTCACCTGGATCAGGGACGGCGGCAACTCGGCCAGATCTGCATCGAGCAGACTGTGCTCGTCTGCGGGCGGGCTGTGCCGCATGACGAATTGATGGAAAGCGCGGGCAAAGGTCTTTGAGAACAGCACATCGGTTGATCCCGAGGGTGCATCGATCTTGGCCTGCACGTCGAAGTCGGCCAGCGGTGCCATCGAGACGATCGCGCCGGGCATAGGCAGTCCGCGCCGGGCCGCGAACACCGCGGTGATGAATACCAGGTATGCGCCGGCCGAGTCTCCGATGAATGCAATGTTCTCCGGCGGGATGCCTCGCCCGAGCGCGAATCGATACGCATCGATGCAGTCCTCGATACCGTCGGCGATGGTGTGGTGTGGCAGCTTGCGGTAGTCGACCGCGATGACCTCGCTCTGCAGGGACGCGGCAATCCGCGAGATCATCTGGCGGTGCAGGTAGCGGCCACCGACGAGGAACGCGCCGCCGTGCAGGTACACGACGTAGCGGTCCCCCCGGACCGCCGCCGGGCGGGTCACCTCGGCGGAACAGTGCGCAAGGCTGACGGGCTGGCGGGTGGTGCCCGCGACCGACCGCAGCACGCGACCAACGTGATCGACGGCCCGGTATGGCCACGGCAGGCCGGGCGCCATCGCCCAGACACTCAACACCGGTTTGACCGTGGCCTTCAGCGTCAACGCGAGGACGCGCGACTGGATGCTGCCGCCTTCGAACTCGACGCGGCGGGAATCACCCCGGTCCAGCGGGATCAGATTCTCGGGTGCGGCAACCACGTTGTAGCCCTCCTGTATCAACGAGCCCCGTCCGGTGGCTGTGGCAGCGCCGATGCCGCCTCGTTGTCCGAACCAGTATCGATGCCCGAGTGGCCGCCGTCTCTACACCGAGCGCCGAAGTATCACACTCAGCGCTTGTGACGAGTCACAAACGCTGAGGTAGGTAAGAGTCGCCACCGGCATGTAACCCGCCGACGCGCCGACCACGCATGCCGATTGCGCTGGGAATCAACAACGCGCATCCCCAGGGGACGCCCACCCAGAACGGCCAGAAGTATCCGGCGCCGGTGGCGAGCCAGATCGCGAGGCACAGCAGGTTCACCGCGACCCACGGCATCCACATGATGACGACCCATGCCGGAATCGTCTGTTTCCGTTCCCGTTTCGGTTCACCTCGCGCATCGGATCGCGGTAGGTCCGAGACGATTCCGGCGAGTTCGCCACGGGTTTCGGCCCGGTAGAGCCGCAGCAGGCGCGTGTCGTATTCCGTGAGGGTCAGCCGGCCGTCGGCGACGGCATGGGTGAGCCGGCGAGAAACGGCTTCGCGGTCGGCATCGCCGACCCGCACATGACTGCCGAGCGTATCGGTCGCGACACCGCCGGCACTGTGCCGCGGCGGCTCGGGAAACGTGAGGTTCTCATGGTGATCCACGGTGGAGCTCCAATCGCCATAACGGTGTTATAGATATTCATAACACCGTTATGGATCGATGGCAAGGGATATTCAGCGGGACACACAAGGTGAAGACATCAGCTACAAAGGCCACGCGGGACGCACCGCCGTGGAGCTGGACGCCGATTGCCACTCCCCTGAGCAATCGGTTTGCGGCACAATCGAACCCGACAGTCGAAGCGGTTCAGGTCGGCACCGGTCCCGCAGAATCGGCGCACATATATACCCGCCGGTGAACGACGCCAAACATGTTATTTGCCACACCGACGGACAGGGTGCGTCCTACTAGGTTTGGTGCAGCGGGCAGCAAAAGCGCCGATAGTATTTGGACTGTCGGCTCACGTGTGTGAGCCCCTCGGAGGTGACAATGACAGGCCAGCCAGTCCAGGGAAGCGGTAACTCTGCCGCGGAGAGCTGCGCAGTCGAACAGAGTCAGATCGGCGCCGTCAGCGTCGTCACGGTGTCCGGAACGGTGGACATGCTCACCGCTCCGCAGCTGGAATCCGCGCTGAGCCCGGCGGCTGTCGGCACCGCGCAGGCGGTCGTCGTCGATCTGAGCGCGGTGGACTTCCTGGCCTCGGCCGGGATGGGCGTGCTGGTGGCGGCACATGCGGACTTGGCGCCGGCGATTCGGCTCGTCATCGTCGCCGATGGCCCCACCACCAGTCGGCCGCTCAAGCTGGTCGGCATCGCCGACCTGATCGAGCTGTTCGCTACGCGAGACGAGGCCCTCGCGGCCGTCACCGCCTAGAGCGGTCCTTGTCAATCGGAAGGTAGGTCGAGCAGGTCGCTATGACGGAGCCGGACCAGTCTAGCAGCGGGGCACGTTTCAGTAGAACGAACGTGGTGGCAATCCCCGAACATGCGGCAGCCGTCCGTCAGGAGTTCTCGACCTGGCTGACGGGGCACCTCGCACTGGACCGGGTCAAAGCGAGCGACATCGTGCTTGCCGTCAACGAGGCGTTGGCCAACGCCGTCGAGGCCGCGTATGCCGATGCGCCGTCTCCCGGCGTTATGCACGTGCACGCCGACTTCGACCGCGGGTCAGGTCTGCTGTCCGTCACCGTGGCTGACGAGGGCACGTGGCGCCCCGCCACAGCACAGCTCGCGAACTCTGCCCGAGGACGCGGAATTCCGTTGATGCAGGCGTTGACCGATCGTGCGTCGATCGAGTCGACCGATGCCGGCACGCAGGTGCGCCTGCAATGGGATGCCGTCGAAACCGCCGCCGCCGATGCGGCCGGCAGCGCGTGACATCAGGGCTGCGGCAGCCGCACCACCTGGACGAAGAACTCGTCGATCTCCCGCACCGCCTTCATGAACTGATCGAGGTCGACCGGCTTGGTCACGTAGGCGTTCGCATGCAGTTTGTAGCTGCGCAGGATGTCCTCCTCGGCCGAGGAGGTGGTGAGGACCACGACCGGGATGTGACACAAGTTGGCGTCGGACTTGATCGCCTCCAGCAGCTGCCTGCCGTCGTACTTCGGCAGATTCAGGTCGAGCAGGATGAGGTCCGGAGTCGGGGCGCCCGCATGGATGCCGCGCCGGTAGAGGAAATCCAGACCTTCTTGACCGTCGCGGGCGACATGCAGAGTGTTCTTGATCTTGTTGTCCGCGAACGCTTCACGGGTGATCAGCTCGTCCCCCGGATCGTCCTCGACCAACAGGATGTCGACGACTCGGCCGGCTGACGACGCGTTCATGGATGACTTCCTTCCGGCTGCTCTGCTGCGATGACGTTCGGTTCGGTGGTCGGGGTGGCCGGCAACGTGAACACGAACCGCGTGCCATCGGTGTACGACGTGTCGATCCCGATGGTGCCGCCGTGATGTTCGACGATCTTCTTGCACAGCGCCAATCCGATACCGGTACCGCTGTAGGCATCGCGGCCGTGCAGTCGCTGAAAGATGACGAACACCTTGTCCACGAACTCTTCGGCAATCCCTATACCGTTGTCCGTGACCGTGAATACCCAGTCGTCGGCATTCTCACCCGTTCCCATTGTGCAGTCGATCACGATCCGGGGCACTCGACCCTCGCGCCGGAACTTCACCGCGTTGCCGATCAGGTTCTGCCACAGCATCGTGAAGAGCGTGGGGTCGCCGTCGACGCGCGGCAGGCCGGCGGGCGGCATCACGATCTCGGCTCCGGACTCAGAGAGCGAGGTCGCGAGGTTCTGCATGGCCGACGCAACAGCCTCGCCCAGGTCGACCTCCGTGTGCGTGGCGTTGATCCGGCCCACGCGGGAGAACGTGAGCAGGTCGTTGATCAGCACCTGCATGCGCTTGGCGCCGTCGACCGCGAAGTTGATGTACTCCACGCCGCGCTCGTCGAGCTGGTCACCGTACCGTTTCTCGAGCAGCTGACAGAAGGACGCCACCTTGCGCAGCGGCTCCTGCAGATCGTGCGACGCCACGTAGGCGAACTGTTCGAGTTCGGCGTTGGAGCGACGCAATTCTTCGGCCTGCTCATCGAGAGCCAGTCGGGCGAACTGGGACGCTTCGAGTTCGTCGACGATGCGCTGCCGCATCTCCTCGACGTCGACGGCGATCGCGCGAATGTCCGTGGGCCCCTGGGGAACTATGCGCTCATCGAAGTTGCCCTGCGTGATGCGGCGGCAGGCCGCGGCGAGTGCGCCGAGCGGGCGGGTGACCGAACTGCGCACCAGCATGGCCAGCACCACCGCCATGATGATGAAGGCACCGACCATGGTGGCCAGGACTCGGTCCCGCCACGTGCGGATGGACGTCAGCCGGGCGATATCGGCGTCGCGCGCCTGTTCCAGGTGCCGGTTCTGCGCGTCGAAGAGCGTGCGGAGGTTGTCGAACTCTTTCTTGCCCTCCTCGTTGGTACGGCTGTCGACGACGGCCGGATGTCCCACGACGACACTGGCTATCAGCGGCTCGGCGTAGGTGCTGCGCCAGGTACCGGCGGCGCGTTCGATCGCATCGAGGTCGGCGATGAGGGCGTCACGATCCCCCAGCAATGTCCTGATCTTCTGCGCCGCAGCCGTTTCAGCGCGTTGCCCGTCCTCGTATGGCGCCAGGAACTGCCTGTCTGCGGCGCTCGCATAACCGCGGACCGAGGTTTCTTGATCACGCAGTCCGGCCTGCAAGCGGTAGGCGGCCACACGGGCCGGTTGCAGGTGCTCGATCAGTTCGGTCGACACGGTGTCGGTTCGGCTCATCAAGAGCGCACCGCCGACAGCACCGGAGAGCACCACCACGCCCATCGCGGACAGAACCAGGTTCTGCCAGCCCTGCACCGTCAACTTCATCGAACCGAGCGCTCCACTCGAATGACGGCGATGTCGTCGGTCAGCCCGCCGAACGGCTCGGCCCGCGTCTCCGTCTCACTGATCAGCGCCTTGACGAACTCGGTCCCGGGCAGCCGCGCCAAGGAGCGGGCGGCCGCCAGCAGTCCGTCCTCCCCGAGACGTTCGCCCCCAGCCCCTGCGGGTCCCTCGAACAGCCCGTCCGTCAGCAGCATCAAGCCGTCGCCCGGCTGCAGCTGCAACCGATTGACGGGCCATTCCCTGGCTCCGAGGCCCAGTGCCTGGCCGGCGGTCGGTTCGAGCCAGTCGACGGTGCCCGTGCCGTGCATGAGCAAGCCGGGATGTCCCGCCCGCACCACGTCGAACTGCCCGGTATCGGGCGCCAGTGCCACACTCAGCAGCGTCGCGAAGGTGCCGCGGCTGGGGCGCTCGGTGGTCAGGATGCGGTCGAGCTGACGCATCCGTTCATTGCCTCGCAGACCGGCGAAAGTCAGTGCACGCCAGCCGATTCGCAGCGCCACGCCCAACGCGGCTTCGTCCGGTCCGTGGCCGGCGACGTCACCGATCATGACGTGCACCGTGCGGTCGGGTGTCTGCACGACGTCGTAGAAGTCGCCCCCGATCAGAGCATCGCGCCGGCTAGGCAAGGACTGTGTGACGATCTCGACGCCGGGGTTGTCCAGAAGCAGCGGAGAGGGCAACAGGCCCCGCTCCAACCGGGCATTCTCCTGAGCGCGCAGTCGGCTGGCATGCAGATCCACCGCGGTGACCTCGGCGCGCTTGCGTTCGATCGCATAGAGCACCGCACGGCGCAGCGTGTCCGGGTCGACTCGGCCCTTCACCAGGTAGTCCTGCGCGCCGGACGCCATGGCAGAAACACCGAAATGCTCGTCGTTCAGACCGGTGAGAACGACGATCGGCACGCTCGGCGCCAGGGCGCCCAAGCGATAGAGCGCGTCGACGCCGCCGGCGTCGGGCAGGTGCAGGTCGAGTAGCACGCAGTCCGGACGGATCGCTTCCAGCGCGGCCGCCGCCTGGGTCAATGTGGACGCCCAGTGGAAGTCGATGTCGATCGCGGCGTCGGCGATCAACTCCTCGACCAGCAAGGCATCACCGCGGTCGTCTTCCACCAGTAGCAGCGACAGCGGTCGATCTCCCGTCGGCCCCGACTTCGGGGAAGTCGAGCGGTTCATCCGCGGCTCCGCCGGCATGGACAAGTGGTCACATCCTTCGCCAAGGGGCCACCTACCTCGTGCTGACCATCTTGTTTCGCTGTGCTTACCGTCGCGGACGTTACCAGTTGGTCCATACCGCTCCGGTCCATTGGCGCGCTCCGCACGCCGCCGGAGCTACTCCAGCTTCTCCCGAAGCTGTGCCAGGGTTTTCGCCAGCAACCGCGAAACGTGCATCTGGGAGATGCCCACCTTGGCGGCGATCTGGGATTGCGTCATCGATTCGAAGAATCGCAACACCAGCACGGTCCGCTCGCGCTCCGGCAGTTCGTCCAGCAGCGGCCGGAGCGCCTCGCGATACTCGACCTTCTCCAAGCCAGGGTCGACGTCACCCAGCGTCTCGGCGAGGGACGGGCGCTCCTCGCTCCCCGCTGCCCCATCGATCGAGGTGGTTTTGTATGAGCTTCCGGCCATCAGACCGTCGAGGACCTCGTCGCGATCGATCCCCAGCTCAACGGCCAGCTCCGAGGCAGTAGGCGCGCGCCCGAGGCGTTGCGACATCTCGGCGCTGGCCGTGCCGATCTGCAGGTGCAGCTCTTTCATCCGCCGGGGGACTTTGACCGACCAACTGTTGTCGCGGAAGTGCCGGCGCAACTCCCCCATGATCGTGGGGACCGCGAAAGAGGCGAAGTCCGAGCCCATCTCGACGTCAAAACGCTTCACCGCGTTGATGAGGCCGATGCGTGCGACCTGCAGCAGATCGTCGCGCGCCTCGCCCTTGCCCTCGAAGCGCCGCGCGATGTGGTCGGCCAAAGGCAGACAGCGCTCGATGATCGCGTCGCGCTGCGCGATGTAGTCAGCTGAACCCTCGGTCGTCCTCTGGAGCTGACGGAACATCTCGAGAACGTCCGCATACTCCGCCGTCACCGCTGCAGACTCACTCGTCTCGAGGTCAACGAAACACCCAGCACCTGGGTGCCGTCGATAGCCGGCTCGTCGGCGAAGGTCGATACCTCGTCGGCCAGCGAGTTGAGCACGTGCCAACTGAAACTGTCCGGCTTCACCACCGCGGTGCCGCGGCTGTCATCGGCAATGCACGTCGCCGAAGCACGAATCACCACAGCGTCATTGGCCGGATCGACAACGACCCGCAGGCTCGACCCCGGCACCGCGGCCCGGATGAGACCGGTACACGCCTCGTCGACCGCCAGCCGGATATCGGCGATGGCATCCAGATCGAAATCTTCGAATGCGGCGACCGCAGCCACGAGCGTCCGCAGGACGGCCAGGCTTTCCGGAGACGCCGCAACGATCAACTCAACAGACCGGTCATTGGACGCCAAGCTGCCCTGCCCCACTGCCTCAACCACGTATTTCCTCCAGCGTCCCTGTGCAGGCCACTCCACGTCGCACCCTGAGTACCCATTGTCCATACCTGTTCAAACAAACGTGCATCGCCCGCCACCTCCCGCTGTCGGCGGGGGCAGTACCCGAAGGTGGGCGACGCTGTCCGCCCGCTTCGCCGCCTGCGCGGCCGTTCGATTCATCCTGTGCCGCAGGCTATTTCGATTAGTCGTGGCAGCTCTCGAACGCCACGGCGACCGCATCGACACGCAGCCGGCTAATACCAGTAGCGGCGGCCGGCGATCTGCCGTCCGGTCGCCCCAAGCAGCCAAAAAACCGCGCCCACCACCAGCACGACCACGCCGGCCACCCACAAGGGGTAGGTGTTGAAGATCAGCCCGAGAGCAAGCAATACAGCCCCGACCAGAATCATGGTGCCTCTTTCCGTTGTGGGCAGTGCACGTCGTTTCAGCCTGCCCCGTCTGACCCTGCCGGTCAGTCGGCAGTCCTTCCGTACCCAAGGCGGTCAGCTGCCCAAACATCTCGGAAACGGTCAGCGGAATGCCCTGTGGGGCACCCACATCCGGGTGTGGCGTAGATCGCAATAGTCGCCGTTTGACGTGCGCCGGAGCTGGGAATTCTCGGCAGGCGTGGGGAACGGTTCTCCGTGCGATCATCCGATCCGTAAGCGGAAGGTTTAGCCATGAGCGAGGACAAGAACACCGGACCCGAGGAAGCCATCCGGGGCGTCGTCGAAGGCGTCAAGGGTAAGGCCAAGGAAGTCATCGGCACTGTGGCCGGACGTGACGACCTTGTCCGTGAAGGCCAGGCTCAGCAGGACAAGGCCGACGCGCAGCGCGACGCCGCGAAGAAGGAAGCTGAGGCGGACGCCGCACGCGCGGGCGCCAAGGCTGCTGAGGCACGCGAGCGAGCCGAGCAGCAGAACTAGGCGAGGCTCAGACCACAGCACAGCCAACGGCCCAGTCCAGCGAACTGCTGGACTGGGCCGCTCGTCTGTGCACCAGCTCCATCCGGAAAGCATTGCTTTGAAACAGCTTTCGGTACACCACCGACGGCGGCGCGCGCAAGACAGGCCCCACCATCTGAGTGTTTGCCGCTCGAATGGAGCGGGTAACTGTCAAGTCAGCTGACGCACTCGCGCGTTGCCCGACTCAAAGGAATCAGGGATGGCAATCGAACTGATGGCGGCGCCACGAAGTGCGGACGAGACAGCGGAATGTGTCGAGCCCGTGCCCGACGAGGCCGCGGCACCCGGCGTGACTGTCCACCTGCCGGTGTTGCTGGTGGGTCTGCGCTGGCTTTTCGACACCGAGCAACCGGCGGGCGCGGTCCAGTGCCCCGCCGGGGACACCCTGCCTTCGGTGGGCGGACGAGCTTTCCGGTTCATTCCAGCCGACCGCGACGGCCGGGCGGCCCTGGGCATCGCGGTGACCACCGGCATCGCCGGCGACGCGATCGGCGGCCATGAGGCGGCCGACTTCATCGACCTGCTCGAGGGCATGGGCGAAGAGGTTCTCGCCATCAATTCCGTCGCGGCGGGTGCGTTCTACGTGCTGACCTTGGCGCGACCCGCGCATCCGACGTTGCGGAGCGCGGTCGTTCGTTACCGCGCCCAGCGCCGCGCCGACTCCGTCGCCTCCCCCTTCGGCCCGGCGCCGCATTCCAATGACGTCAGCCCGGTGAGCGCAACGGACCTGCAGCGACAGCTGGCCACGAGATCTGCCGAGCAGGACAGTGAGCCATTGCCCAGCGACACCGGCGGCGTGCACTGGATGGACCGCTTCGGCTTCGCGACGCCCGCAGCGCTCCCGGGCACCGAGCCGTGTCTGGCCATGCAGGCCTGATGACCGAGCCGACCGCCGTCAGGCCCGCGGCAGCCGGACCACCTGAACGAAGAAATCGTCAATCTGGCGTACCGCGCTCAGAAACTGCTCGAGATCGACAGGCTTGGTCACGTAGGCGTTGGCATGCAGTTTGTAGCTACGCAAGATGTCTTCCTGCGCCGACGACGTGGTGAGCACGACGATGGGGATGTCGCACAGTTCGACGTCCGACTTGACCTTCTCGAGCAACTGCCGACCGTCGTACTTGGGCAGATTCAGGTCGAGCAGGATCAGGTCCGGTCGCGGCGCGCCCACATGGGCACCGCGCCGATAGAGGAAGTCGAGGCCCTCCTCACCATCGTGGGCGATATGCAGAACGTTCTTGATCTTGTTGTCGGCGAAGGCTTCCCGGGTGATCAACTGATCGCCGGGATCGTCCTCGATCAACAGAATGTCGATCGCCCTGTTGTCGCGCGGCACGGTCACGTGCACACCTTCCCCACCTACACGTAGATGACGTTCGATCCATCGTCCGGCCGCGCCGGGACTGTGAGTACACGGCGGGTTCGGCTATTCACCTGCGGTGCGCACCGACAGTCTCCTGCCTTGCCACACGTCCCCGACCACCATCAGTTTACATTGTAAACAGGGGCGCTGACCACGAGCCTCCCGTCGTGCGCCCGCTCAGTGGCGCGGCAAATTCGATTCGAGCCGATCCAAAAGCGCTTCGAGCGCTTCTTCGAACTCGACGTCGCCGTAGTCTTCCGATAACAGGGGTTGCAGTCGCTGCAGCTGCGGATAATCCGACAGCTTGGCCCGCGGGCGGTCGGCTTCCTCGAGGATCGCTTCGGCAGGACTCAGCTGGGCGCCGCGGGCCGACACCTCCAGCAAGAGCTGTCCGACCAAGAATGTGGTGTACGTGCGATATGCCGCCACCGCCGCGGCATCGTCGAACCCGTACGAAAGCAAGGTATCGAGGAAGCTCTCCATCCAGCGCAAGCTGCGCAGCGGCGGCCGCACCCAAGGTGCCTCCGGCGCCTGCGTGGCCACCAGTGGGAAGAGTTCGGGATGCTGCAGCGCAATCTGACGCACCCCGTGGGCAAGGCGGATCAGATAGTCCTGCCAGCCGTCTTCCTGCCGGCGTGCCGCCAGCTGCTCGGCGTACAAACGGTCGACGACATGGTCGACCACACCGGTCAGCAGGTCTCCCCTGCCGTGGACGTACCGGTACAGGGCCATCGCCTCCACACCGCAGGCCGCGCCCAAGCGGCGCATGGTGAGCTTGTCCAGCCCATGCTGGTCGATGAACTCGATCGCGGTGTCCAGGATGAACTCGCGGGACAGCGACGCCGAGTGGCCATCACGGTGGCCATCAGCGGGCACCGCATCAGAGTCACCCCCCGCCGAGGGGCCTCCGGAGTCATTGGCTCCCGACAATGTGCCGACCTCCCAGTCCTGGATGAATCCGGGCTCAACGCTAGCTGCAGAAGGGAACGAAATGGTGGAGCGTCACCGCGGGCAACATTTGCCGGTGTCAGGAAACGGTTCGAAACACCGTGAGCGCACGGCCTTCCACCGTCACGGCGGCCTCCGCTCCCAACGGCGTGGTGTCGGCGTCCACAGTCGCCAGACCACTGGCAGTGTCGAGCACCAGTTGCCATCCCGAACCGAATTGCTCTGGCGGCAGCGTGAATTCGATAGCTTCGTGGTGAGCGTTGAAACACAGGACGAACGAGTCGTCGACGACCCGTTGTCCACGCTCATCCAGGTCCGGTATGCCCTGTCCGTTGAGGTACACCGCAACGGACTTGCCGAAGGCGGTGTTCCAGTCGTCGTCGGTCATCTCCGAGCCACTCGGGGTGAAGAAGGCGACGTCCGGGACATCCTGCGACCCCCGCGCTCGCACGGGCCGACCGGTGAAGAAGCGGCGCCGCCGAAAAATCGGGTGCGCGGTGCGGATTGCGGCGACGCCGCCGACGAACGCCGTCAACTCGGTGTCCGCGGATTCCCAGTCGACCCAGGTGATTTCGTTGTCCTGGCAGTAGCCGTTGTTGTTTCCCCCTTGCGTGCGGCCCAGTTCATCGCCGTGCGAAATCATGGGCACGCCCTGGCTCAGCAGAGTCGTGGCCAGAAAATTGCGCTGCTGGCGGCGGCGCAATGTCTCGATGTCGGGATCGTCGGTCGGGCCTTCCACGCCGCAGTTCCAGGACCGGTTGTTCGATTCGCCATCGGCGTTGTCGTCACCGTTGGCCTCGTTGTGTTTCTCGTTGTAGGACACCAGGTCCCGCAGGGTGAAACCGTCATGTGCCGTCACGAAATTGATCGAGGCGACCGGCCGGCGTGAGGTGTGCTCATAGAGGTCCGCCGATCCCGTGAGCCGCGACGCGAACTCGCCCAGGGTGGACTCCTCACCGCGCCAGAAGTCACGTACGGCGTCGCGGTACTTACCGTTCCATTCCGTCCACTGCGGCGGGAAGTTCCCGACCTGATAGCCACCGGGCCCGACATCCCACGGCTCGGCGATCAGTTTGACCTGGCTGATGACGGGATCCTGCTGGACCATCTCGAAGAACGTCGAGAGCCGGTCCACGTCGTAGAACTCGCGTGCCAGCGTCGATGCCAAATCGAATCGGAAACCGTCGACATGCATCTCGGTCACCCAGTAGCGCAACGAATCCATGATGAGCTGCAGCGCGTGCGGGTGACCGGCATTGAGACTGTTGCCCGTGCCCGTGTAGTCCATGTAGAACTTCTGCTCCCCGTCGACCAGCCGGTAGTAGGCGGCATTGTCGATCCCCCGGAAGGACAGCGTCGGACCCAGATGATTGCCTTCCGCGGTGTGGTTGTAGACCACATCGAGGATCACCTCGATGTCTGCCTGGTGCAGGTCGCGGACCATGGCCTTGAACTCCTGCACCTGCCCACCGGGCGTCACCCCTGAGGTGTACTTCGGGTCCGGCGCGAAGAACCCGATGGTGTTGTACCCCCAGTAATTCGACAGCCCTTTGTCGATCAGCACGGAGTCGTTGGCGAAGTGGTGCACCGGCATCAACTCGACGGCGGTCACACCCAGGCTCTTCAGATGTTCGATTATCGCGGGATGCGCGATGCCCGCGTACGTGCCGCGGTCGCGTTCGGGAACATCGGGGTGAAGCTGCGTCAGCCCCTTCACGTGGGTCTCGTAGATCACCGAATCGGCGTACGCGCGCTGTGGCGGGCGGTCCGTCCCCCAGTCGAAGTAGGGGTTGATCACCACCGACTTGGGCATGCGAGCTGCCGAGTCATCGTCGTTACGACTGTCTTCGTCACCAAAGTTGTATCCGAAGAGAGTTTGGTCCCAACGGAATTCACCATCGATCGCTTTGGCGTAGGGATCGATCAGCAGCTTGTTCGGGTTGCAGCGCTGCCCCGCGGCCGGGTCGTAGGGCCCATGGACCCGATAGCCGTAGTGCTGTCCAGGAACGACATCAGGCAGGAATCCGTGCCAGATGAATCCGTCGACTTCCGGCAGTACGACCCGCGTTTCGGTGTCATCGTCGTCGAACAGGCAGAGTTCTACACGCTCTGCGGCCTCGCTGAAGACGGCGAAGTTCGTTCCGACACCGTCATACGTCGCGCCGAGTGGGTAGGCCTTACCCGGCCATACCTCGGTGCGACGGTTGTCCTCCGCTCCGGCGGACTCTGTCATGTGCTCTCCTCGAGCAAGAGGGATTGGGTGGGAGGGATAGCCCGGATCAGCGCCATCCAATCATCGCGGCGGTCGGATTGCACGGCCGGTTTGACCCGGCAACGACGTGGGTACCTGTAATCCGCCGGCATTGACGAACACGTCAACGCCCTGAGCGAGGAGCGCAGCACATGATCATCTTGGGCATTATCTTGCTTGTTCTGGGATACGCCTTGGCCGTACCGATTCTCGAGACCATCGGTGCGATCTTGGTCGTGATCGGTGCGGTCCTGTGGATCCTGGGCGCCGTCGGACGGCCGGTCGCGGGACGCAAGGTCTGGTTCTAGCCGGGCCGTAACCATTCCTGCGCACCGCGGGCACTACGGTGACGAGCGCCCGGCCACGCGGTAACCGCGAACTACCCGACGAGGCGAAACACGTAGAGACAACGGGCGAGCCCGGCCAGTCGGCGCACCACGACATGGTCGGGCAGCCGCACGGCACTGATGACGAGCCGATCGCCGCCGCCGAAGCCGTCGCTGCGGAGATGAAGACCGACGCCCGTCCCCATGGCGAACTGGGCCGACGGTTCGATCGGCACTCGCCCTTCTTCGTCGGGATGACGGCGGCGGCGGGTGTGGCCGTGACCTACGGCGCCGTGCACATGCTCGTCGCCGCACAGTCGGTACTGGTGCTGATCGGGGTGGCGTTCTTCCTGGCATTGGGACTGGAACCAGCTGTCTCATGGTTCGTCAACCACCATCTGCCGCGGTGGCTCGCCACCACAACGGTTTTCATCATCTTTCTCGCGTTGATGGCCGCCTTCGTAGCAGCGGCCATTCCGCCGCTGTCGCAGCAAGCCACCCAACTGATCCATCAGGCGCCGCAGTACATTCAGCAGGCCCAGAGCCACTCGTCCACGATCGGAAAACTCAACGACCGCTTCCACATTCAGCAGCGGATCACCGACACGATGAACGGATCGGGTGGCTCGATACTCAACGAGATCGTCACCGCCAGCTCGGCGGTGTTTGCCGCGTTGGCCGATGTGCTGATCGTCATCGTGCTGACCGTGTACTTCCTGATCGACTTCCCGCGCATCCGCGCAACCCTGTATCGCCTTGTCCCCCAGACCCGTCGGCCGCGCGCGATCCTCATCGGTGACGACGTCTTTGCCAAGGTCGGCGCCTACGTGCTGGGCAACGTGGCGATATCGGCGATCGCCGCACTGGCCACCGCGGTGTGGCTGACCGCATTCGATGTGCCCTACCCGCTGCTGCTCGGCATCTTCGTCGGACTTTTCGATCTCGTGCCCGTCGTCGGCTCGACCATCGCCGGAGTCGTGGTGGCGGCGGTGGCGCTGACGGTGTCCTTACCCGTATGTGTCGCTACCGCAGTCTTTTTCGTCGTATTTCGAGCTCTTGAGGACTATCTGCTGGTCCCCCGCATCATCGGGCATGCCGTCAAAGTGCCCGCTTTGGTCACCGTGGTCGCGGTGCTCATCGGCGGCGCGCTGCTCGGCATCGTCGGGGCGCTGGTGGCCATCCCGGTCGCTGCCGGCGTGCAGCTGATCGCTCGCGAGGTGTTGTTCCCGCGTCTGGACGACACCTGAGCACCTGATCTCGGCCATCACACGCAACACCTCATTGTCCGGCAGGTCACAACGCTGTGGCGTTTCGAGTCGCGGCAGATCGGAAATTCTCCAAACAGGGCGCGGCAAAGGGATACCGCTCCTGAATATCCATCCATCAGTACCGGAAGGGCAGACAATGAGCGACAAGCAGAACACCGGACCCGAGGAAGCCGTGCGCGGCGTGGTGGAAGGTGTGAAAGGCAAGGCGAAGGAAGTCATCGGCACCGTGACGGGCCGCGACGACGTCGTGCGCGAGGGCCAGGCCCAGCAGGACAAGGCCGATGCGCAGCGCGACGCCGCGAAGAAGGAAGCAGAGGCGGACGCCGCACGCGCCGGAGCCGCAACAGCGGAGAAGCGACAGGAAGCTGAGCAGCAGCGTCGCTGACTCACCGATTGGCCCAGCCGGGATTCACCCCGGCTGGGCCAATTGCTGTGCGCACGTTCATTTTTCGTTGCATTCAGGCAGCTCGCGCGCACCGCGCCACAGCGTCATTCGACAAGCTTGGTCAGGCAGTACACCCGCTTCGGTGCCGTGAAGACCATCGCCTTAGCCGCAGTGGCACAGGCTGATTCATCGACGCTGCCATCCACGCGCTGGGCCACCTTGAATACGCCCGTGTGCGAGTTGGCGATCGTCGGAGCCTGCGCGCAGTCGATATTCTTGATGCTCTTACCGGTGAGATCCAGCGCGTAGCAGTCCCCCTCATGCAGGTTCAGCGCGAAGCACAAGGTCGCAGCCTTCGGGTCATCCTGATTGCTGGTGGCGTAGAAGTACGGACCTTCCGACGGCGCCTTGCCGTCCGGGCACAGCCCCTTCGAGGTCTCGCCCGCCAATTCGTAGACAGCATCGGATGATTCGCAGCTGGTCGAGGTGAAATGGAACTTCTCGTAGTCGCCGGTGGTCACGCACTGCCCCGATTTCAGCTGGGTGCCGAAGGCAGTGGTGTGCAGCCCTTTGCGGACCACGTTGGCGACGCCGCCGATGACGAACAACACCACAACTACGACCACGACCCACATCCACGGCTTGACCCCCGACTTGCGCGGCGGCGGCGGAAATCCCGGATACATGTTCGGGGCACCGTAGTTGGGCTGCGGCTGGCCGGCCCAGGGTTGCGGGGTCGGCGCCGGCCAACCTGGCTGCGGTTGCCACGCCGGCTGCCCCGGCGGCGGCGGATCCCATGGGTTCTGCGGTGGTGGTTGAGTCATGCGCTGGTCAGTTCGGGGCCGACGTGCACAAGATGCCGTGCGCAGCCTTCGCGAGCGCACCGGTGGGGCCCGCATCCGCGCCGTACTGCCCGGCGAGCGCGCCGACGACGTCGGACCGCGACTGGCCGCTGAACGCCATCTGGCACGCCTGCAACCCGGCCTGCAGAACCGCGTCGTCATCACCAGGGAAGCCCGCATTGCGGGCCTGGTTGATGAACCGCTGCTGTTCCGGTGTGAACGGCAGGGGCCACGCCGATGCGGTCCCCGCACCCGCGACGGACAATGCCGAGAGCGCGGCTACCGCGCCGGCAATCAGGCGAATCTTTACGGACATTTCTCTCCCCCAGGGTGTCTGATCCCGCCGATCGCGGAACGTCAACATGAATGAGCCTAATGCTCGCTACGGGCGACGCCAGTCCCATATCCATCCGCCGAACGAAGACGCAACTCGACGGCGTCCGGCCGAGTTACGCCTTCCCGGAAGGTGCTGCGCCCGTTGTCTACCGGAGCGGAAGTTCGACTCCTCGATCACGCTCGGGCCGCGGGCCGAAGATACGCCGATCCCCCTCGCTGATTCGGACGTCGTTGATGCTCGCCTCGCGTCGTTCCATCAAACCGTCCGCGTCGAACTGCCAGAGCTCATTGCCGTAGCTGCGCCACCACTGGCCCGCGGCGTCGTGCCACTCGTACTGGAACCGCACGGCCATGCGGTTCCCACGGAACCCCCACAGCGCCTTGCGCAGGGCATAGTCCAGTTCGCGCTCCCACTTGGCGGTCAGGAACTGGACGATTTCCTCGCGACCGGTGACGAACACGTCCCGGTTACGCCAGACCGAGTCAGGCGTGTACGCCAGGGCGACGCGCTGCGGGTCGCGGGTGTTCCAGGCATCCTCGGCCGCTTGCACCTTCTGGAGTGCGGTTTCTGTCGTGAACGGCGGGACGGGCGGGCGCTGTTCGGTCATGTCTTGCTCCATTCTATTGAGAACGTGCGTTCTCTACGTGACTCGACTATCGTAGGGAACGAACGTTCTCGACGTCAAGGATGGATTCGATGCCCGCGCCGATCAGCGACGAACAGAAGGCCCGCGACCGCGAGGCGCTACTGGACGCCGCCGAGGCACTCTTCTACGAGCGCGGCATCCAAGCCGTCGGCATGGACGACATCCGCGCTGCGGCAGGGATCGCACTGAAGCGCATCTACGGACTCTTCGCGACCAAGGAGGACCTCGTCGTCGCCGTGCTGCAGCGCCGGGACCGCCGCTGGCGAGGCAACCTGACCAATTACGTGGAACATCACACAGATCCGCGAGAGCGAGTTCTGGCGGTCTTCGACTGGCTCGGGCAATGGTTCGCCGAGCCTGGCTTCCGCGGCTGCGCCTGGATCAACGCCTACGGCGAACTGGGCGCCGCCTCTCCGGCAGTCCTGGCCGAGGTACGCGGCCACAAAGAGGCGTTCCACGAACAGATCGCCGGCTGGGTCGCCGCCGCCACCGACGCGCCGGCGGAACCCATGTGCCTGTTGGCCGAAGGCGCGATCGTGACCGCCGCCATCACCGGAGACCCCGCGGCAGCGCTGCGGGCCCGGGAGGCTACCGAAGCCCTGATGGGATGACGACCATCAGAACGGCCGGCTGTTCGCCTGCCATTTGGCGGATTCCGGTCGCGGACCGAAGCGCTCGACGTAGCGGTCGTGCATCTGCGACTGCTTCTGCCGCAGGACTTCGTCGATCAGGTTCGGGTCGAGGCCATGCTGACTCAGCCGGTAGCGGCGCCACACCTTGTTGAGCACGAACGCCATCACGAGGGCCCAGAAGTAGATCGGCAGCGTCATTTCTGAGTGCACGTACACCGACGCCGGCAGCAGCCACAGCGGCGCCAGTACGAAGATCGGCGGGATGGCGTACCGGATCATGTGCCGGCGCACGGCGCCGTCGTCTGTCAGGTCCTGACGCACCCATTCCCGCAGGTGATCCGGTAGGCGACGCCCGTAAGCGTAGGTGATGCGCTGCCAGAAAGTCGGACTGTCGGCGACCATGACGACTCCTTTGATTGATCAGATCGACGAGCACCATGCTTGTCGCATCCTAATAGTTAGGACACTATCAATTAGCTCACTATTCCAGTAGGTCCGAGGAGCGTGATGCAGGCCGCAGCTGAGCGCGACGGCGCCGAACGGATCAATCCACCATCGTGGGCGCAAAGTATTAGGGCCCTAACTGCGTAATAAACTCAGCATCATGTCCGCTGCCCCGGAAGACGTAGACCCCTTGGCGCTGGAACGGCAGGTCTGCTTCGCGCTGGCCATCACCAATCGCGCGGTCCTTGCGATCTACCGACCACTGCTCGAACCACTCGGGCTGACGCATCCGCAGTACCTGGTGCTGCTGGCCTTGTGGGACAACACAAAAGCCAAGCAGGACCCGTTGACCGTCAAGCAGATCGCCGCGCTGTTGCAGATGGATTCGGCCACCGTGTCCCCGATGCTCAAACGCCTCGAGGCGCTCGAGTTCATCAGCCGCACCCGCAGCGCCACCGACGAACGCACCACACACATCACGCTGACACCGAAAGGTGTCGCGCTGCGTCGCCGTGCCCTGAAAATTCCGCCCGCGGTCGTCGAACAACTCGGCGTCGGCCTCGACGAGCTGGAACGCCTTCACGACGTACTCACCAGAATCAACGCAGCTGCCGTTGCCGCCGGCACCCTGACCGCCAAAACCGGATAACCGACCGACGAAGCCGGCACAGGCATCGACGATTTACCCGCTTGACGAATTCGCCCTGGCCGCGCTTACACGACATTTGCTCAGCAGGACGCGACGTCGACGCCAGGCGAACAATCACGCCGGAGCTTGCACGAGGGCCTGCAGACTTTCGCGGGTTTTGGCACAAATCCAAAACCCGCGCTAACCCAATGGCCCGACAATTGATCTCACGACCGCCACCGAGATACCTTCGCGGGTCAAGATCATTTTCTTGCGGGTGGCGGACCCTTATCTGAATCACTGTGAAAATAGTTATCCGAAGCGACAATTGAGATTGCTGTGGCAGTTTCTCCTCGGCACCAGAATGATTTTGACGCGGGTTGTCGACCTTTTTTGCACGATCGATCCGAAATGGACGTCAGGTGGTTACCGTTTCTGAACGGCGGTAGGGAGGGGCACGATGTCCAAGCGAATAGTGGTGTGCTGCGACGGCACCTGGAATACCCCCGACCAGCACAGCGGTGGCACCCCTACCCCGACCAACGTCACCAAACTCGCCTTGGCGATCGCCCGCAGCGATCCACACGGCGTGGAACAACGCATCTTCTACCATCGCGGCGTCGGAACCAGCCGCTCCGAACGCATCCGCGGCGGCGCCTTCGGCTTCGGACTGGCCCGCGATGTCCGCGACACGTACCGCTTCCTGGTGGACAACTACGAACCCGGCGACGAACTGTTCTTCTTCGGCTTCAGCCGCGGCGCCTTCACGGCCCGCAGCACCGCCGGGTTCGTCCGCAATTGCGGAATCCTGCGCCGCGAGTACGCCGACAAAATCGGCGAGGCGTACAGCTTCTATCGCAGGCGCAGCAGCACCAGCCACCCCCGGAGCATCGAGGCGACCCTCTTCCGAAGCTCGTACTCCCACGAACCGGACATCCACTTCATCGGCGTCTGGGATACCGTCGGAGCGCTCGGCATCCCGCTGAACGGGCTGCGCCTGGTCAACCTGTTCAACCGGCGCTTCCAGTTCCACGACACCGCGCTGAGCACCAAGGTCCACGGCGCATTCCAGGCGCTGGCGATCGACGAGAAGCGCGGGCCCTTCCGGCCCGCCGTCTGGCAACAGGCACCGAACGCGCCCAAGTCTCAACACGTCGAGCAGGTGTGGTTCGCCGGCGTGCACTGCGACGTCGGCGGCGGCTACAACCCGCCCGGCCTCAGCGACATCACCCTGCCGTGGATGGCGCGGCAAGCGCACAAGTACGGTCTGCACTTCGAGCCCGGTGCCTTCGATTATCGGGAGAGCGCGTACGCCCCAGACCCGGATCCGACCGCGACCATGGCCGACCGGACCTCGGTGCATCCGGACCCACTGCAGCTACCAGAGAACTCACGCACCCGCTTCTATCGGCTCATCCCGCCATACGTCCGTCCGATCGGCACGACTGACTGGGACCGCGAATCCATCGCCTCGACCGCAGTCGAACTCCATGACGCAAAGCTGCACTACTACGAACCGAAAAACTTGGTCGCCTACATCAGCGGCCCACACAACATGGAAAAGATCGAGCTGCAGACGGGGTGGCGACCTCCGATCGAAGCGCCTGAACAACCTTGACCGCAGCCCAGTCCGCGCGACGCCGCTCAGCCGAGCAGGGCGCCGATGGCGCTCTCCGGCAAGTTGTCCAGTAACGCGCGCGGACTTTCGAAGACCTCAGCCACGCCGGCGGCACGCAATTCATCGGCGCCCACTCCGCCGGTCAAGAGACCGATGGACGTGACCCCAGCCCGCGCGCATGCTTGCGCGTCCCAGATCGCGTCGCCCACGAACACCGCCTGTGCGGGACCGACACCCGCCTTGTCCAGTGCCACCTCGATGATGTCGGGATCGGGCTTGGCCGTGTCGACATCGCCGGACATGGTCACTGCCGACACGACGTCGTCACAGTCGAGGACGCCCCGCGTCAGTTCCAACTCGTCCTCGGGTGCCGAGGTGGCCAGGACCACCTGCAGGCCCAGATCAGCGACTCGGTGCAAGAGCTCGCGCGCACCGGGTAGCGGCCGCATCAATCCAGCCGCCTGGCGGTAATAGCGGCTGTGCAACTGCTTGACCCGCTGCTCGACTTCGTCGGGCAGATCGCCGCAAAGGTCGTGGATCAGCGACGTGCCGTCCATGCCGATGCATCGATGGACGCGCCATGCCTGCACCGGCAGTTGTTCCTCGGCGAACGTGCGCAGCCACGCGTGTACGTGCAGGTAATTCGAATCAACCAACGTGCCGTCGACGTCGAACAAGACCGCTGGGTGTTGCGCCATACCCCGGCGAGTACCCCCGATCAGGGCCGCCTACACCACACTTGTCCGACAACCGGCCGACCGCGAATTACCTTGGCAGTGCTGCGGTTACGCGCTCGACTAGTTGACGCCAGAGGCCTGGGCGGTCGACTGGGCCGGCTTGGCCGCGCCCCCGATTCGGCTCACCACGTAGTCGGCGGCCCGGTCGGTGAGCCCGCGCGCCGGGTACGCACCGTGGGCGCCCTGATCACTGCCGGTCGGCGAGCACACCGGATCCTCGGGGATGCAGATGTCATCGGTCTTGCCGACGTAGCGCGGGCCGACGGTGATGGGCGGCGCGCCCGTGTAGATCATCTGCAGGAACCCGCTGGACGGCTTCCCGAAGAGGACGACCGCGGCCACGTGGTCGGCGGTCGCTGCCGGCATCGGCCCGGTCAGGCCCGGTGGCAGGGTGAAGCCCTGCGGCACGGTGTCCTCGGTGATGTACGCCGCGACCGCCGCGCCCTGCGAGTAGCCGCCGAGCACGACCTTGGTGTTCGGACACGCGTTCGTCGTGGCGATGACCTTGTTTCTCGCGTCGATCACGCCGTCGGCGGCGGTCGCGAAATCAAGGGATGCAGGGTAATCGACCGCGTAAGCATCGACCGACTTTCCAGGCGCTTTCGCGCGGAGCGCATCCACAAACGCCTGCCCCACGCCACCGACACCCGCGGGCTCGAAGGTGCCTCTGGCGAAAACCACCTGTACGTCCGGGCACGCCTCGGCAGTGGCACTGCCGGACCCGGCGACGCCCGCGGCAACGCCCGCGCTCGTCACGAACACTGCCGTAACAGCAGTAACCAACCATCTTTCATTTCGGTTCATCTAGACCGCCCCAACTCGACCTGAAACCCGTAACGGGGCAATGGCCCCGGTTCTCCCAATTACTGTCTACCCCATCCGGCCCAGTCGAATCCCCCACCGTCCAGTGATTCACACCACGCAACAGAGCTCGCCTCGGCGAAATCGGCTGCCTCGAACCGGAAGTCAATGGATCGGGTGGGCGGATGCCGATACCGACTGTCTCAGCCCAGGAGCACCGGCCTCAGACGGACGCCAGGTCGGATTCACGCGGGACCGGCTTCGGCCACGGCTGCGGAACCGGACGCTGACGCACGCGCTGCGGCCACCAGAACCAGCGTCCGAGCAGGCTGGCGATCGACGGCGTCATCAGAGACCGCACCACCAGGGTGTCGAACAGCAGACCCAGACCGATGGTCGTACCGACCTGGCCGATGATGATCAGCTTGCTCACCGACATGGACATCATGGTGAAGGCGAACACCAGGCCCGCCGAGGTGACCACCGAGCCGGTGCCCACCATGGCGCGGATGATGCCGGTGTTGAGGCCGGCGTGGATTTCCTCCTTGATCCGGGACACCAGCAGCAGGTTGTAGTCCGCGCCCACCGCCAGCAGCACGATGACCGACATCGGCAGCACCATCCAGTGCAACGGGATACCCACGATGTGCTGCCAGAGCAGTACCGAGAGACCGAAGGCCGATGCCAGGCTGAGCACCACCGTGCCGACGATCACCGCCGATGCGACGACCGCACGGGTGAGGACCAGCATGATGATGAAGATCAGGATCAGTGCCGCGGCCGCGACGATCATGAGGTCGTAATCGGCACCGATCTGCATGTCGTTGTACATCGCGGCGCTGCCACCGAGGTAGATCGAGGAACCCTCGAGCGGCGTGCCCTTGATCGCGTCGGCCGCCGCGACCTTGAGCGGCTCGATGCGCGAGGTGCCCTCCTGTGTCAGCGGGTTACCTTGGTGAATGATGGTGAACCGCACCGCATGTCCGTCGGGCGACATGAACAGCTTGAGACCTCGCTGGAAATCTGCAGTCTCGAAGGCTTCCGGCGGCAGGTAGAACGAATCGTCGTTCTTGGCCGCGTCGAACGCCTCGCTCATCGCGGTGCCGGTCTGCTGCATCGCGATGGTCTGATCCTGCTGCGCCTTCTGCATCTGGTACTGGTTCAGCAGCACCTGCTTCTGATGCTTCATCGACGCGATCTGCTTGGGCATCGTCGCGACCATCTTGGGCATGAGGTCGGCCATCCGCTGCATGTCGGGAACGATGGCCTGGAAGTCATCGGACATCAAACTGATGCCGTCGATGCTCTCGAAGACCGACCGCATGGACCAGCACACCGGGATGTCGAAGCAGTGCGGCTCCCAGTAGAAGTAGTTGCGCATGGGCCGGAAGAAATCATCGAAGTCCGACAGGTGATCTCGAGTGTCACCCATGTCATCCGAGGTGGTCTTCATCTTGTCGGCCATCCGCTGCGACACCGCCGCCAGATCTTTCTGGACGCTCATCATCTCGGTCATGGCGTCGATGCTGTTCTGCAGATCGTCGGCCTGAGAGAGCAGATTATTCAGATTGGTCTGCGTGTAGTCGTTGTTCATGAGCTGCGTGGAGCCGCTCTGTCCGACGGTGTACGGGATCGTCGAGTGCTTGATCGGGTCACCGTCAGGTCGGGTGATGGTCTGCACCTGGGCAATTCCGTGCACGTTCTTCAGCGCCTTGGCGATCTTGTCGATCACCAGGAAGTCCGCCGGGTTCCGCAGATCATGATCGGACTCGACCATCATCAGATCCGGGTTCATCTTGGCCTGCGAAAAGTGCCGGAATGCAGCGTCATAGCCGACGTTGGCGGGGATGTCCTTCGGCAGGTAGATCCGGTCGTCGTAGATGGTGTGATAGCCCGGTAGCGCGATCAGACCGACCAGTGCGGCCACCACGGCGCCGACCAGGATGGCGCCGGGCCAGCGCACCGTGGCGGTGCCGACCCGATGCCAGCCGGCGGTTCTCGTGTTCTTGCGGGGCTCGAGGACCCGGCGGAAGCGGGTTGCGACCGAGATCACCGCCGGCCCCAGGGTCAGCGCCATCGCGACCACCATCACCATGCCGATGGCCAGCGGGAAGCCCATGGTCTGGAAGTACGGCAATCGGGTGAAGTGCAGGCACAGCGTGGCGCCGGCAATCGTCAGGCCGGAGGCCAGCACCACGTGCGCGGTGCCGTGAAACATCGTGTAGTAGGCCGATTCTCGGTCTTCTCCGGCCCGCCGGGCCTCCTGATAGCGACCAATCAGGAAGATGACGTAGTCCGTCGCCGCGGCGATCGCCAGCGTCACCAGCAGGTTGGTGGCGAAGGTGGTCAGCCCGAAAACGTTGTGGTAGCCCAGGAATGCCACCAGACCGCGCGCCCCGGAGAGTTCGAGCACGACCATCACCAACACGAGCAAGGTCGCGATGACGGATCGGTAGACCAAGAGCAGCATGACCGCGATGACGCCGAAGGTGACCAGTTCGATGAGCTCCATGCTCTTGTCGCCGACGACGTTCTGATCGGTGCTGGTCGCTGCGGGACCGGTCACATAGGCCTTCACCCCTGGCGGAGCGGGGCTTTCGGTGGCGATGTGGCGCACCGCGGCGACCGAGTCGTTGGCCAGCGTCTCGCCTTGATCGCCTGCGATGTAGACCTGCACGTAGGCCGCTTTGCCGTCGCGGCTCTGCGCGCCCTTGGCGGTCAGGGTGTCGCCCCAGAAGTCCTGGACGTGCTGGACGTGGGTGGTATCGGCGCGGAGGTCAGCGACCATCTTGTCGTAGAACGCGTGCGCGTCGGCTCCCAGCGGACGGTCGCCTTCGAGCACGATCATCACCGAACTGCTGGTGCTGTATTCGTCGAACACCTTGCCCACGCGTTTGGTGGCGATCATCGACGGCGCGTCGTTCGGGCTCATGGACACCGCGCGCAGCTTGCCGACTTCCTCGAGCTGCGGGACGACGGTGTTCAGCGCGGCGATGACGCCGATCCAGGCCAGGATGATCAGCACCGCGAACCGGCGGAGGAATCGCGGTATCCCCTTGTGCCCCTTGGCTTCTACCGCCGGAATGGCATCGGTCTGGGCCTCGTCGGCCGGCGCGCTCATGCGGCCTTCACAAAGCAGAAGGTTTCGGCGTTCATACCGGTGGCGGTCCTCTCTTCTTTGACCACGTCATCGACACTGACCCGGCAGCTGATGCTGTTGCCGTCGCCCTGGGCCAGGATGTTGGGCTGGACCGAGGGCAGGGTGGTCTGCAGGACCAACGTCCACGGCAACGACACCCCCGCGGCACGCTGCGGCTTGCCTTCGAGGTCCATGTAGTTGATGGTGGCCGTGCTACCCGTGCCGTAGATCTCGTACTTGACGAACTTGGGGTTGAAGTCCTCGGCGTTGTCCGAACTCTTTTCGGTGATCACAACCGGGTTCGAACCGAACACCTGGCGCACATTCGACACGATCACCACGCCGCCGGCCACCGCGGCGATCACCAATATCGGTAGCCATGCCCGTTGAAACACTCTTGTCATCGCTGCCTTCTCCAGAAGTTGCCGACCGCACGGTCGTCGGGCATGCGGAAGCGCACCACCGTTGGTGGGCCCCCGGACATCTAGCTAGGTAACCTAACGGAAAAAGTGGATAGAGTCCATCCATTTAAATGTCGTCTTCGTTACAACCCCACACCGGCCAACTGCATTCCTGCCGCGTGCAGAAAAATCCGATCCCACCGGAAAACCCTTGGTCAGCAGGAAAATTCAGATGCAGATCGCTCAGCTGTTGGTGGCAAAGTCCCAGACCTGCATGTTGCCGGCCGGGTAGCTCAGGCACACGTCGGTCGCCTTGGCGACCACACCCTTGTTGTTGAAGAACACCTTGGCCCAGTTACCCCAGTGCGTGGCCACCTGCTCGTAGTAGACGTTGGTGGCGGTGTCCTCGGAGTACTGCCGGCGGCCGGCCTGGTCCAAGGAGAAGAACCAGTGGATGCGGTCCTCGGCCATCTGCTGGATGTCGGCGGGCCGGTTGTTCCGGTCGATCATGTAGCGCTGGTAGTACACCGGACTGGTGTCACGTACCGCCTGCAGGTACTGCTCGGCGTCGCAGGTGGTGGTGATGATCCGGTGCGGGATCGGGTAGTCGTCGGTCGCGTCAGCGGCAGCCGGCCCGGCCAACGACAGAGCGGTCGCCGTAAGACCGAACGCCATGGCAGCCAATCCGGCACGGCGGGATCTGAGCGTCATGCGCGGGCTCCTGTCTGCGACTGATGCGCGGCGTCTTCCAGTACCGAGTGCTTATCGGGGCAATAGAAATCTATTGCGGCGCTGAGGAATTGCCAGTTCTGCTGGGTGGCGTTCTGCCGCGACAAGTTGGTGGCGACGAACTTGGCCGACTGATAGGCGTCGCGGTCGACGTTGTTGTCCAGCCGCTGGCAGGCGATCTTCCCGAGCCACGCGTTGTAGTCCTTCGGACCATAGATCCCGTAGGTGTGCAACTGATTGGCGAAGTCCGTATCGGGATCGGCGGACGCGGCGCCGGAGCCGGACACCGCCATGACGATTCCGATCGCAGTGGCAGCCAGCGCAGGTACGGCCCGGTGGTGTCGTGTCATGCTGCGCCCTCCCGATCGCGGATCACCACCATCGTCAGCCGATTGCGGTGTCGGCATGAAACTATTCAGGTAAGTGGATGAAGTCAATCCACTTACCTGAATGGTGTCCCGGATTACACTGCGTGGGTGATGACCCGCCCGGCCACAGATCGACCGTTGCGAAAGGACGCCGCGCGCAATCGTCAGCGAGTGATCGACGCGGCCCGCGATCTGTTCGCCACACAGGGCCTGAGCGCGACGCTCAACGAGGTGGCGCACCACGGCGGGATCGGCGTAGGCACGGTCTATCGCAGGTTCCCCACGAAAGAAGAGCTTTTCGAAGCCATCTTCGAGGACGCGATCGACGAGATCGCCGCAGTGGCCGACGAGGCATTGGAATTCGACGATTCCTGGCAGGGCTTCGCCTGGTTCACCGAACAGATGGCCCAGCAGACGGCCACCGACCGTGGCCTGCGAGAGATCCTTTACGGCAAGGGCGGCGGGGGCAATCGGGTGGAGGCGGCGCGTACCCGCCTGGTGCCGAAGCTCGCGAAACTTGTTGAGCGCGCCCAGAAAGACGGCCATATGCGGCCGGGGATCACCGAAAGTGACATGCCGATCCTGGGCCTCCTGGCCGGCACCGTGAGTGAATTCGCCGGGCATGTCGACCCCGAACTGTGGCGGCGGTACGTGGCGATCTTCCTCGACGGTCTGCGCAATCGCGATGGGCAGGACAAGCTGCCGGTCGAGGCGCTTGACGAGGACCAGGCGGCGATCGCCATGACCACCGCACCGCCGGGATCCTGCTTCTTCAAGGAGTAGTGGGCGGCTGGTGGCCGGCGCTGCTGCCAGGGAAACTCGACACATGCGCGGCGCCGAACCTCTGCTGACTCCAACGCTCGTCATCGTGTGTGCGGTGATGGCCCTGGCGGCGGCGATGGTGAACCGCTTGGTGCTCAACGGCTCAGCGTGGGAGGCGCCGAGCGCCGCCGTGCGTGCGGCACTTCAGCTGGCGGCAGTGTCGACCGTGCTCGCAGTCGCGCTGCAGCGGCTGTGGTCGTCGATGCTCGTTCTCTTGGTGATGTTCGTCGTCGCCTCGATTACTGCCGCTCGTCGCAGTCAGGCACAGCACGGCGCCTGGTGGTTGGCAGTCGCTCTCGCCGCCGGCATGGTCATGGTGATTCCGCTGCTGACGCTCACCGGTGTGGTGCCGTTCACCGGCGTCGCCGTGGTGCCTGTGTTCGGCATCGTCCTGGGCGGGACGATGACCGCATCGGCAGTGGCGGCGCGGCGGGCACTCGATGCGCTGACCCAGCGCGCCGGTGAGGTGGAAGCGGCTCTCAGTCTTGGTCTGCCAGAACGTTTCTCGCGGATGTTGGTCATCGAGCGGCCGCTGTCGGATGCCCTGTTGCCCAATCTGGATCAAACCCGCACCGCGGGACTGGTCACCCTTCCCGGGGCATTCGTCGGCGTGCTGCTGGCGACCGGCTCGGCCGCACAGGCGGCGGCGGTCCAGGTCCTGGTACTCGTCTCGCTCTTACTCGCGCAGGTCTGCGGCGTCGCGGTCGTCGGGGAACTCGTGGCCCAGGGAAAGATCACGCGGCCGAACGCCGCGATCGCGCCGCCTGGCCGCGCCGGCGCCGGCGCCGTCCTGGCACGGAGACTCGGGGCGATCAGGCCGCAACAATCAAGAACGGGTCCATAGCCAGGCGGCTCAGCGGCGCCGAAGGCCTTCAGAGGCGGCGGAGATGACATCGTCGAGAACCGCTCGACGACTCGTCAGCTCGCGGATCTGTTTCTCCAGCCTCAGACGCTCGGCCGTGAGATTCTCGACCAGACGGGGCGTGGCCGTCTCGGCGGGGCCCCCGTCCACATCACGCATGCATGGCAGCAATTTGGCGATGCTCTCACTCCCCAGCCCCGCGGCGAACAGTTCCTGGATGTGGATCACCCGGTCGACGGCGGCGTCAACGTACTCGCGTTGCCCGGTGGGAGTTCGGTCGGAGACCAGTAGCCCTCGCTGCTCGTAGTAGCGCAATGAACGCTCACTCACACCCGTTCGCCGCGCCAGCTCGCCAATGCGCATGGACCCGTTATACCTCGCCGACTTGCCCCTGACATCGGTGTCAGGCCGTACCGTCCGACCATGACAGCCCGGGAACACGAACCGCCCTTCGTCTACAGTCCGATCACCGAGCGCCCGCCGCTGTTCTGGCCGGGCGGCGCCAAGGTCGCGGTGTACGTCGGCTTGAACATCGAACAGTTCCTGCCTGACGAACCATCGACGAGCATCTGGCCGGGCACCGCAGAGTTGTGCCCCGATCCCCTCAACTTCGGATGGCGCGAATACGGCGCGCGCGTCGGCATCTGGCGGACCATCGAAGCGCTTGATGCGCACCACGTCCGCCCCAGTGTCCTGTTGAACTCCAACGTGATTGACGCCTACCCGCAGATCGTGGCCGCGGGGCTGGACCGCAATTGGGTGTGGCTGGCCCACGGACGGACGAACTCCAAGCTGCACACCGCGATGACGGTCGAGGACGAGCGCATCGAGTTGCGCCACATCACGGAAACGATCGCCGCGGCGACGCGTCGGCAACCCAACGGATGGATGGGACCGGGGCTCACCGAAACCCACCACACCCCAGAGTTGCTGGCCGAACTGGGTTACAGCTATGTGCTCGACTGGACCAACGACGACCAGCCCTACCGATTGACCGTGCCGGGCATGCTCAGTGTTCCCTATTCGGTCGAACTGAACGACCTTCTGCTCTTCTCCAAGGGCTACACAGGAGCCGAATTCGTCCAGATCGTCGTCGACCAGTACGAACAACTGCGCGCCGACTCGACCTCGGGTGGTCGCGTCTTGGCTCTCGCGCTGCACCCCTTCGTGATCGGTCAGCCGTTTCGCCACAAGTACTTCGAAGAGGTGCTGCGCTATCTGTCCGCCCAACCGGACGCATGGCTCGCCACGAGCGACGAGATCGCCGAACACTTCCTGACGCAGTAGGCGGGCACGTACCTGTTCGTCGCCCCGAGACGACCTTCGTCAAATCGAATCGGCGAATGCCACACGGCAGCTTCACTTCTGACGATGTTTGAGTAGCTCAGCTCGTGTCTCCTGCCACTGTGCCCGTTCTGGTCGTTCCTCTGCGGCCATCGCGCTCTTGAGGTTGTATTCGGGTGTGGAGACAGTGGTTGTCGTGCACCTTCTGCGCACGATCGAGGTGAGCGGTGCCGGACGGATTCAGCGATGAGCCGGCAGCGGCGGCGCGCGGCGCCCAATCGTGGGAGGTCGCCGCTGTACTGGCAGGCGGCTATGCGCAGACGATCGGACGGTTCCAGTACGTCGTCGCCGACCAACGTTGGGTGTGGTCCGATGAGGTCGCCCGCATGCACGGCTACGAACCCGGGCAGGTTGAGCCCACCACCGAGCTGCTCCTGAGCCACAAGCACCCCGACGATCGAGCCGAAGTCGCCGAGATTCTGCAACGGGTCACAGCGGGCGGCCTGTTCAGCAGCCGGCACCGGATCATCGACGCGGCGGGGAACACCCACTGGGTGGTGGTCGTCAGCGATCACCTGATCGACGACTCCGGCCACCCGGTGGGAAGTCAGGGCTACTACATCGACGTCAGCGCAGGCTTGCAGGCCGATCTGACCAAGGCAATGGCCAAGGTGGTGGAGTCGCGCGAGATCATCGACCAGGCAAAGGGCGTGCTGATGGTCGCATACGGCGTGAGCGCCGATCAGGCCTTCGGCATCCTCACCTGGCGGTCGCAGGCCTCGCAGCGCAAGCTCAAGGATGTTGCGGCGGACTTCGTCAACAGGTTGATGCGTGAAGGTCTGTCTGCTGACAGCGTCAGCACCATCGATCGCCTACTGCTGCGGGACGACGCCGCAGGGGACTGAAATTCATTGCAGGACAGCCCGGTTCAGCTTTTCGCACCGTTATCGTTCGTCGAAGCCCTCTTCCAGTCTGCGGGCTGCCGCTGCGCTCACCGCAATCGCCTCGTGCGCCGCTGGGCTGAGCCGTCGCTCGGCGAGGTGGGCGATGAGGATGCGCCGCTGCGGTGGCCGCGTCGCAAGCTTGATCGTGCGCACGTCCGGTCGTGGGTTCAACACGGCCAGTCGCGGTGCGATCGCGACACCCAGTTCTACAGCGACCATGGCCTGCACCTCGCCGTAATCGTGCGCGAACACGCTGGTTCGCGGAGCGAATCCGCCTTTCTGGCAAAGTTTTTCGAGCGTCTGAGCCACCGGATGGTCGTCGGCGCGCACCACCCATGCCTCGTCCCTCAATTCACCGATACTGATGGAGTCCCGGTCGGCCAGGCGGTGATGCTCAGACACCAGCAACATCGTCGGGTCGTTCATCAGGTGATGGCAGCTCAATGTCGGATCGTCGATCCTGTTCCACTCGTAGTCCCACAGCAGGGACAACTCGGTCTCCCGTCGGCGCAACGCGTCGACCAACCGGGAGAAGCGGCCGCTGAGCACTGTCAGGTCCACACCGGGATGCCGCGTTTTGAACTCCTTCACCACGAGGGGCAACAGCGAAGAACCGGCGGTCGGGAAGGTACCGATCGCCAGACCGCCCGCGCGCAACCCTCGTATCTCGGCGAGCTCGGCGTCGGCAGCCTGCAGTTCGACCAGAATCCGTTCGGCGTGGCGCACCACCGCGCGTCCAGCCTCGGTCAGCACCACGCCCCGGGCATGTCGCTCGAGCAGCGGCTGAGCCGCTTCCTTCTCAAGCTTTGCGATCTGCTGCGATACCGCCGACGTCGTGTAGCCGAGCGCGTCGGCGGCCGCGGTGATGGAGCCGTGAACGGCGACCTCGCGGAGCGTGAACATGCGGTTGGTATCCATTGCGGCCACTCTCGCCGGGTTAAGCAAAATTTAAGTGCACTGTATCAATTCGACATTGTCGTTAAGTCCCCGCGTTCCTAGCGTGATCTAGGAAATCATCAACACAGCGTGTGACACCGAGCACATCGCCGTTCCCGCCTTCGTGGCACGGCAGCTCGCTGGATGCGCCACACAAGTCGCAGGAACTGAGAGCACACCATGACCTCTGTCGAAGTACTGCCCCTGATTGCGCTGGTGGCGATGTTCGTCATCGCCAGCTTCTGCCCGATAAACGTCGGCATCCTCGGCTTCATCGGCGCGTTTGGCGTCGGCGCCTTCATCCTCGGATATGACGACAAGCAGATCCTTGCCGCGTTCCCCAGCTCGATCGTGCTGACGATCATCGGCGTCACGTACTTCTTCGGCATGGCCAAAAAGAACGGAACGATCGACCTGCTGGTCAGCGCCTGCATCCGGGCGGTCCGCGGTCGCGTCACCGTAGTGCCGTGGGTGTTCTTCTTCTGCGCCTCGGCGCTGACCGCGCTGGGAACGTTCAGCCCCGCCGCGGTCGCCCTCATCTCCCCTGCCGCCATGTCCTTCGCCGCGCGAACCAAGATGAGTCCGCTGGTCATGGGCATCCTGACGGTCAACGGCGCGCATGCCGGCGCGTTCTCACCCATCTCGGTATCCGGGGTCCTGGTGTGCGACATCGTCGAATCCAATGGCCTGAGCATCAGCCCCTGGACGCTGTTCTTCGCCAGCTACGGCGTCAACCTGCTGCTGTCGGTGCTCACAGTCGTCGGCTACGCCGCTCTCGCCCGTACCCGCAATCTCGAGTTCAGCGCCACCCCTTCGGCCGTCGCCGAGGAACCGACCGAGACCGGCGGCCCGGGTTCGGCACCCTGTCATCACACGCCTACCGGTGGCGGCACCGGGCTGCTGACTCGCCCCGTGCAGACCGACGTCTTCGTCGACGCTGCGCCCGCACCGGTGACCCGCGTACAGAAGCTGACTCTGGCACTCATCGGTATCGTCCTGATCCTGGTGCTGGTGTTCCACCTGCCGATCAGCTTCATCGCCATCGCCGCCGGTGCGGTCCTGGCGTTCACCGACCTGTCCAAGCAGAATGAGGCCATCGCCGGCATCAGCTGGTCGACGGTATTGCTCGTCGCCGGCATGATCACCTACATCTCCGTGCTCCAGGAAGTCGGCACCATCGACCACCTCGCCGGGATGGCCATCACGATCGGCGCGCCGCTCCTGGTCGCTGTGGTGCTCTGCTACGTCATCGGCGTCACCTCCGCCTTCGCCTCCTCCACCGCGCTGATGACCGCCGTGATCCCAATGGCCCTGCCCCTGCTGCACACCGGGGCACTGCCTGTCGTCGGAGTTGTTGCCGCACTGGCAATCTCGGCCACCGTCGTCGACGTCTCGCCCTTCTCAGCCAACGGCGCACTGGTACTTGCCAGCGCCCAGGGCATCGCGCGGCCGCGGTTCTACCGGCAGCTCCTGCTCAATGCCGGCATCGTCGTCGCGGTCGCGCCCGCCCTGTGTTGGCTGATCCTGGTCGTCGTCCCCACCCTGCTCTGACATCCAAAAGCCTTAAGTAGGGCTATACCCCAGTCGCATTATCCGCGATTGTCCTTCACCCGTACCCCGGTCACAGTGGAGTCACGCCAGACCGCCGTACAGAAAGGTCAGACCTGCCATGTTCACCGTGCGCGCCACCTGGATGCGAGGCGGCACCAGCAAGTGCTGGCTGTTCAACGCCGTCGACGTCGACCCACTCGTCGCCCGGGCCGGGGGGATCGACGCGCTCCTCATCTCGGCATTTGGCTCCGAGGACCCCCGGCAGCTCGATGGCGTCGGCGGTGGCAGTTCGACGACTTCCAAGGCCGCCGTCGTACGACGCGCCGCGGCACCCGACGTCGACATCGACTACCTGTTCGCCCAGGTCGCAGTCGGCGACCGCCGCGTGGAGTGGGGCAGCAACTGTGGTAACTGCGCCACCGCGATCGGCCTCTACGCCCTGCAGACCGGTCTCGTCGCCGTCGACGATGCCGTCACCACGGTGCGCATGCGCAACCAAAACACCGGCGCCGTCCTTGCCGCTGAGATCGCGACGCCCGGCGGCGCCATCCCCACCGAAGGCAATGCCACCGTCCCAGGGACCAACGCGCTCGGCGTACCCGTGGGCCTGACCTTCACGGGCCTGTCCTCCGGCACGCTCTTGCCCACGGGCAACAACGTCGACCGAGTGACCGCCGCAGGTCGGTCCCACGCCGCCACGATGGTGAGCGCCGGCGCTCCCGCCGCACTGTTCGACGCCGCCGACCTCGGGCTCACCGGCGCCGAGGACAACTCCGTCATCGCCGAGCATCTCCCACTCTTGGTGGTCTTGCGGCAACAAGCCTCGCTGCGGATGGGCTTGTCGAAACCGGGTGACCCGATCAGCCACGCCATCCCCAAAGTGGGCATCGTTGGCGCGCCGCGCGACTATCTCACCACCGCCGGGAACACCGTCCGCGCCGGCGAATACGACGTCTCCGTGCGGATGCTGTCCATGCTTGCGCCGCATCCAGCTATCGGGCTGACCTCGGCGGTCGCGGTGGCGGCGGCGTCGACGATCCCCGGCGGGGTTGTGGCCCCGGCGCTGCAGGGGTCGACGCCGCCACTGCTGCGGATCGGAACACCGGCCGGCGTCCTGCACGTCGATCTGAACCGCACAGCCGACGGCTCTATCGAATCGGCGACCCTGCATCGCGCCGCCCGAAGGATCGCCAGCGCCGAATTGTTCGTCACCGCAACAGCGTTGGCGGCCGCCGGGGTTTAACCGGAGGCCGCCCTCAGCCTCACCTCGCAGGCTCGGGCGCCGGCTCCTCGGCCAACGACGATTCGCGGGTCTGCCGGCGGGCGATGCGGGCCGGCCCGGCGAAATACCACGCGGCCGCGGCAAGCAGCACTGCCAGGAAGATCCACGGCATCAAGGCCGCAGGCCAGGCCGGGAGCGGATACACGTTGCGGTAGAAGACATACGCAAGGGAGCCCGTGACGGTCATCCCGATGATGACGGCGGCACCGATGCTGGCCTGTGGCGCCAGGCGCCGCACCAGGATCGGGATACCCAAACCCATCAGCATGTAGGCGACCATGTAGCCGAAGGTTCCCAGGGTTCCGGTGTAGGAATACACATCGAGCTCGTTGATTCCACTGATTCCCAAGCCAAGTGCCGCGATCAGGGCAGCCGCACTGAGCAAGATGATCGCAACATGCGGGGTCTTGCGAGTGGGATGCGTCGCCGCCATCTTGCGGTGCACCAGCTGCGACTCCCCCATCGATCGCAACACCCGACTGGCCGCTGTGAGCGATCCGGTCACGCAGGCGAAGTTCGAGGCCACCGCGCCCAGATCGATGCCCAACGCCAGCCAGTGAAAGCCAAGGCCATCGGCCAATGTGTTCAACGGCGTTGCATCGGCGGCCAGGTTGTCGGCACCACCGAATCCGACGATCTGCGCGTAAGACGCATACAGGTACAGCGCGCCGGCCAGGAGCGCACTACCGGTGACGGCCCGTGGGATTGTCCGCTGTGGGTCTTTGGCCTCGACGGACAAACACGCGGCCGACTCGAACCCGACGAAACCCAGGGTCGCCAGCACCATGCCGCTGACCACCTGTTGCACCGTGATTCCCGTGGGCATGAGCGGCGCGAGACTGAACCCATGATGAAGTAGAACCATGGTGCACACCAACAGAATTGCTCCGATAGAGAGCACCTCGAGCACCACACCGGTCCATGCGGAGATCCGCACGCCGCGGATCATCATCCATGCCGCGCAGACCACGCACAGGATTTCCAAGACCACCGTGACCGAAATCGAGGTGGCGGGCGCTCCGGCGCTCACCGGTGGCGCTACTCCCAGAAGAGGTTTGGTGTACTGCGAGAATTGGGCGACACAGCCGACGGAGATGAGCAGGTAGCCCAGAGCGAGACCGGTCGACCCGACGAACCCGACCGCTCGACCGAACGCGGCGGTGATATGCGAGAGCAGGTCCTCGCCCGGCCGCAACCGCGCGGCCCGGGACACGCACCAGCCCACCAGGAGCAGCACGCACAAGGAGACTGCGTAGGAATACAAGGTACCCGCGCTGGCACTGGCAGCGACAAGCGTTGCGCCGGAGACCATTACGGCACTTGGTGCGATGCCGGCTGTCGACTGCGCGACCAGCTCGACACCGCTCATGCTGGCGGCTGCAAGCCCGGTATCTTCTCTGAGTTCCTCGAGCCGCTCGACATTGGATATAGACGGCATTGATCGGCCTCCTCAATGGTGTTGGTCGGTCCACGAACGCGGCATGGACCGCATGCCGGCTACGGTGCCGACGGGCAGATGTACATGGGCGAAATGACCAAGCGGGACAACCGCTTTCGGTTCACCAGGCAACTTTAGGGTCGGGTTGTTACCAGTAGTGACAACGAATGTTAAATACACCGACAAAACGCACCGCCATTCATGACGTTCGTCACAGACCTCGGTCAAGCCCGCTCAGGGTTGAATGCTCCCGCAATTACTTTCACCCGCCGCGCGTCGGGTAGCGAAAAATTGCGGACGGTCCCGGCGCGAAGTAAATATGTGGACGCGCTGCCGGCGCACGTTTCTCTACAACGTGAAAATGCGACTATCGGCCGGTTTCAGAATCAGCGAGCTGGCCGTCGGCTGGGGAACTCAGTGCTGAGTAATGTTGCAGCACACGCTCATCCCGACTAGGTGCGTAGATTTCTGCTTCATCCGAATACTCTACGACGGGCGGTCCGGACGCTACGTTATTGACACAGATTCCACGAACTCTGAATTACGTGGACGCCATCGAGCGCAATTCTCGAAATGGCTTTGACGCACGGGGTTCGCGCCAGCGATCGTGCGGGATTACTACCTCTTGGTGAAGATAATTCGGTGCCAGTCCTTTTCGGCAACCGACGTGATGTCGCTCATCACGTGTTTGATGGTCAGATATTCCTCAAACGAATAGGCGCTCATGTCTTTACCGAACCCGGAAGCGCCGAAACCGCCATGTGGCATTTCGGAGATGATCGGGATGTGGTCGTTGATCCACACGCAGCCGGCCTGGATTTCGCGCGCTGCCCGCTGGGCCCTGTACACGTCGCGAGTCCATGCCGAGGCTGCCAGCCCGTACTCGGTGTCGTTGGCCTGCCGCAGCGCGTCATCGTCGCCGATAAACGGCCGCACCGTCAGCACCGGGCCGAAGATCTCATCGCGGTAGATCTCGGAGTCCTCGGCGACATCGGCAATCAGTGTCGGCGGGTAGAACGTGCCAGAGCCCTCGGGCATCGTTCCGCCGGTCACGATCCGCCCACCTTGCGGCTGCGCCCGCTCCACCATGCCGGCAACCTTGGTCCGGTGGGGCGTCGAGATCACCGGTCCCAGATCGGTATTCGGGTCATACGGGTCGCCCACGACGACCTTGCCGAACAGTTCGGCAACTCCGGCCACAAAATCGTCGTACAACGGTTGCGCCACGATGGCGCGGGTCGCCGCGGTGCAATCCTGGCCGGTGTTGATCAAGGACGCCGCCACCGCGCCATGAATGGCGGCATCCAAGTCTGCGTCGTCGAAGACCACGAACGGAGCCTTGCCGCCAAGTTCGAGCTGTGTGCGGTGGCCGTGGACCGCCGCAGCTGCCATCACTCGTCGACCGACTGCCGTCGAGCCGGTGAATGTCACCATGTCGACATCACGGTGCCCGGCGAGGGCTGCGCCGACGTCTGCGCCCAGCCCGGTCACAACATTGAACACACCTTCGGGCAACCCCGCTTCGCTGGCCAATCGGGCCAGCGTGAGCGTGGTCAGCGGGGTGATCTCGGCAGGCTTGATCACCACGGCACACCCGGCCGCCAACGCGGGCAATGCCTTCCAGACCGCCATCTGCAGTGGATAATTCCACGGCGTGATGGTGGCGACCACTCCGACGGCCTCACGCCGGATGCTTGACGTGTGATCGGCCGAGTACTCCGCAGTGGCCTTGCCGTCGAGGTGTCGGGCGGCACCGGCAAAAAAGTCGATGTTGTCAGCGCTGCCGGGAACGTCGAAGTTTGCCGCCAGCCGGACCGGTTTACCGGTCTGGCTCACCTCCTGATCCACGAGCTCGTCAGCGTTCTCGGCGACCAGTTGCGCCAACCGCGCCAGGACCGTGGCCCGCTCGGCCGGAGTTGCCCTGGCCCAGTTCGGCTGCGCGGCGCGGGCCGAAGCCACTGCAACGTCGACATCAGCCGGCGTTGCCAGCGCATACGACGCCACGACATCGCCCGTGGCCGGATTGACGATCTCGAACGGCTTCCCGGCCGTTGTCACGGGCTTTCCGTTGAGGAAACTACCGGCGACGACCTGGCCTGTACCTGCGCTCACGATCTTGCACGCTACCCCAACACCGATGCGGATTCCACTCGAAATCGAGGCATGGACGATTGATTCCGTCGCATCGCTTGAACTAAACGACGAAATCCGTGCATGATGGACGTCATGGCCATGCCAGATGCCCCGCCCGATGCCACTGCGATGCCTGGGCGGAGTAACCCACCTCGCGGCGGCGCCGCATGCCAACTCGACGAACTTTCGAAAGCGATCATCGAGAAACTGCAGCAGGACGGCAGGCAGTCCTACGCCGCCATCGGTAAAGCGGTCGAGTTGTCGGAAGCGGCCGTGCGCCAACGTGTCCAGCGCATGGTCGACGGCGGCGTCATGCAGATCGTCGCCGTGACTGACCCTGTTCAAATGGGCTTCGGACGCCAAGCCTTGATCGGTGTCCGATGCACCGGCGACACCACCGAGGTCGCCGACAAACTTGCCGCCATTGCGTCCGTCGACTACGTCGTGCTGACCGCCGGAACCTTCGACATCATCATCGAGGTCGTCTGCGAAGACGACAGCCACCTGCTCGACCTGCTCAACCGCAAGATTCGAGCCGTACCGGGGGTGCTGTCCACCGAAACGCTGGTCTACCTCAAACTCGTCAAACAGCAATACAACTGGGGCACGCGGTGACAACAATCAATGCAGCACAATCACTTTCAACCGACTTGGCGGCCAAGGCCAAACGGCATCTGTGGGGTCATTTCGCCCGTCATGGGACCGACATCACCCCGCCCATCATCACCCGCGGTGAGGGCGTCACCATCTTCGACGACCGGGGCAAAAGCTATATCGACGGGCTGTCGGGCCTGTTCGTGGTGCAGGTCGGGCACGGCCGCGAGGAACTCGCGGCAGCAGCTGCCCGCCAGGCCGAGCAGCTGTCCTTCTTCCCGTTGTGGTCCTACGCGACTCCGCCCGCGATCGAGCTGGCGGAGCGGATCGCCAACTATGCACCGGGCGACCTGAACCGGGTCTTCTTCACCACCGGCGGCGGCGAAGCGGTGGAGAGTGCCTGGAAGCTGGCCAAACAGTTCTTCAAGTTGACCGGAAAACCCGGTAAGCACAAGGTCATTTCGCGTGCCATCGCCTACCACGGCACGCCTCAGGGGGCACTGGCGATCACCGGCATCCCGGCATTCAAGGCGCCATTCGAGCCGCTCACCCCAGGCGGCTTTCGCGCACCGAACACCAACTTCTACCGCGCGCCCGATGCCTACGCACACGACCCAGAGGCATTCGGCCGGTACTGCGCCGACCGCATCGCCGAGGCCATCGAATTCGAGGGTCCCGACACCGTCGCCGCGGTGTTCCTGGAGCCGGTGCAGAACGCGGGCGGGTGCTTCCCACCGCCACCGGGATACTTCCAGCGCGTCCGTGAGATCTGCGACCAGTACGACGTACTCCTGGTCTCGGACGAGGTGATCTGCGCCTACGGCCGCATCGGCTCGATGTTCGCCTGCGACGATTTCGGCTACGTTCCCGACATCATCACCAGCGCAAAGGGTTTGACATCCGGCTATTCCCCGATCGGCGCGATGATCGCCAGCGACCGCCTGTTCGAACCCTTCAACGACGGCAAGACGATGTTCGCCCACGGCTACACCTTCGGTGGACACCCGGTGTCGTCCGCGGTGGCGCTGGCCAACCTCGATATCTTCGAGCGTGAGGGCATCAATGCGCACGTGAAAGCGACCGCCCCGATGTTCAGGGCGACACTCGAGAAGCTGTACGACCTTCCGATCGTCGGCGACGTCCGCGGTGAGGGATTCTTCTACGGCATCGAACTCGTGAAAGACAAGGCCACCAGGGAAACCTTCAACGGAGAAGAGTCCGAGCGCCTGCTGCGCGGCTTCCTGACACCCGCACTGTGGGAGGCGGGTCTGTACTGCCGTGCAGATGACCGTGGCGATCCAGTGATCCAGCTGGCTCCGCCTTTGATAAGCGGCCAGAAGGAGTTCGACGCGATCTACGACATCCTGCGCAACGTCCTCGAGGAAGCGGGGCGTCGACTTTAGGGCGCCGTCCCGACTCGTCGCGCATAGCGACCTTCGAATCCCGTCGGTTCAAACGGTGGGCCGGCAGTGGCGAATCGGCCACGGTGACAGTCGAATCCCTGAGTCACCACCGATACGGAGCCCACATGCCCTTCTTCGACGGCGCGGCCGGACGGATCTTCTACCGGCACTGGACCTTCACCGAAGACCCGGCCGCAGCCCTGGTCTTCTTGCACGGTTTCGGCGAGCACTCCGGTCTCTACCACCGGTTCGCCGCCGAGCTCGGCCATCACGGCATCGATCTGTGGGCACTCGACCAGCCCGGGCACGGACTGTCCGACGGCACCCGGGGCGACGTGGGCAACTTCACCGACATCGTCACCAACGCCCGCACGCTCACCGCGCTGGCCGCCCAACATGCCCCCCACGTCCCGTTGGTGATCGCCGGGCACTCGCTCGGCAGCGTAGGCGCGCTGCTCACCGCACTCGAGGACACCGACCGGTACCGCGCCGTCGTGATCAGTGGAGCGGCCCTCGATCCGCTGCCGTGGCTGAATGCGGCCGACTCGGCCCAGCCGTTCTCACTGGAACTCGACGCGCTGTCCGCCGACCCCACCTACCGCGACGAACTCGCCAACGACCCGCTCGCGTTCACAGGGGCCGATGTAGTGGGCGTCCTATCCCGGCTCTTCCCGCCGGCATGGCGGCGCCTCGACGCCGAGCTGCCGGAGCTGCGGCTGCCGATCCTCGCAGTGCACGGTCAGCACGACGCCATCGCGCCGCTGACCGGAATCGTAGGCTGGCGCGACCGACTGCCGCAGCTGCGGGTCGAGATCATCGACGGTGCCGCGCACGACGTGCTCAACGAAGTCGCGCACCGTCGGGTCGCCGACCTCATCGCCGCTCATGCCATCGCCCAGCACGCGCCCGCCACGATCGACGCCGAGGTGCCGGCGTAACCCCGATGAGTACCTGCGCTCGATTATTCCGTTACATGACAGCCACATTCGTGAGGCGGGCCGATCCCCGGCGGGCCGAGTCGAAATCCGCCAGCAGCGCCCACGGGCACGCACGCAATCGGATGGCCGCTCATAGGTCCAGCACCAGTGGTTGGGTCGGTGTGGCCACGCACAGCAGGACGGTCCCCTCCGCCGGCGGGTCCAGCGGCTCAGGGTCATAGTCGACCTGACCGGCCAGCACCGCCGTTTCGCAGGTGTGGCAGACGCCGGTACGGCACGACCACCGCGTGGGCACGTCACAGGCTTCGGCGAACTCCAACAGACTGGCGTAGTCCGCACTCCAGGGCGCCGCGATGGCGCTGCGGGCGAACTCAACCGACGGACCCGGACCGGGCGTGCCAGCGGGAAGATGCGGGGGATCTGACGCGACTGCAGCGATGCCTGGTGTGATCGCCGAAAGGGCGCCGAACCTTTCGTGATGGATGTTGGCGGGGTCCAGTCCGCAAGCACGCAGCGCCTCGCCGAGCTGGTCCATGAACAACTGCGGTCCGCACAGATACGCATCAGCATCGCGCGGCGGCGCCAATGAAGCGAGCGTGTCGTAGTCGAGGTGACCGACCTGGTCGTAGTCGATGCCCGTCTGATCGGTGGCCGACGGGCGACTGTAGACGACATGGCTTCGGGTGTTGGGCAATTGCCCCAGCAGCGTTCGGACTTCATCGGCGAACGGGTGCGCCCCACCGTCACGCGCGGCGTAAAGCCACCACACCGGTCGATTCGATCGCGATGCCACCAGGTGGTGCAGCATGGATAGCAGCGGCGTCACCCCGATGCCGGCAGATAGCAGCAGAACAGGATTCGTGGCGTCGACGAGGCGGAAGGTGCCGCGCGGGGCGGCGACCTCGACGACGTCGCCGACGCTGATCTTGTCGTGGATGTATGTGCTGACCGTTCCCGGCGACTCCCTCTTGACGCCGATTCGGTACGCGCCCGCCCTTGGACTGTTGCACAGCGAGTAGTTGCGCACCACCGCCGCCGCCTCGGCCGCGGCCGGCACCCGCAGCGCAATCGATTGCCCGGCCACCCATTCCGGGGAAACTGCGCCCTCGGTATCGACCAGCATCAGCGAACGCACGTCCCGACTTTCGGTGTGGATCCCCGAAATACGCATCGACCGGAATCCCACCCACGACGGCGGCGGCGCGGCCACCCCGGTCAACCCGCTGTTGCCTGCAGCGGTTCCGACCTGGGCGGCCTGTTCGAACAAGTTCTGTAGCGAGGTCCGCCAACCCGGGCTCAGGGCCGGAATACCAAGTGCGCGTTCAAGATTCTCACGGGGATGCCCAGGAAGGTACAGCAGCGCGTCCATCTCGGCGACGGAGATACGCTGCGGTCCCTCACTGATTTTGACGATGTCCTGCCCAGCCTCGACTTCACCTTCGGTCAGGACACGGCAATAGAATCCCGGTCGATGATGCGCGACCAGCAGGGCGGCCAGCCGCGGCTCGCCGACCCGCATACCGGCGCGGTAACACGTCACCCGCGGCTGCGTGACCTCGACGACCGCATCACCGATTCGATACCGATCACCGATGAAAACTCCGTCGTCGGGCAGGCCGTCGACGGTCAAGTTCTCCCCGAACATGCCCGGCGCCAAATCCTCGCGATGGAGTTCACGAGCCCAGTAACGGTACGACGCCAGTTGATACACCAGCACCGCGCGGATTTCGCCGCCGTGGCCGGCAGTATCGCCCTGCCCGTCCCCGTCGAGGTTCAGCCGTCGCAGCATGCGTGGCCCGTCGACGGGGTACTTCCACGCCCCGGTGTAGACGGTGCGGCCTTTCCAGGGAACGCCTTTGGGCATCCCGACATTGACGGACACGAGTTTGGCCATGCTGGTCTCCTCACCTCGCACCGACAGCGGGTCTGCCGGGTTGACGCCTGGCAGCGTGCTGAGGTCCGCCGACGATCACCATCGTGCTGATCGTCGTGGCCATGACGTTGCGATGAAGGGATGAAAGTCGTGCGGTAGTCGCGTGTATCGGAGCCTATCGGCTATAGCCGAACTGGGCCCAGTTTTCAGACACCCCTACCGGCAGCTCCACAACAATCTGTCTGACAGATTTGGCATGTTCGTGGTACAAATGGCGCTTTGACTGGATCGGGAGGAGGCGGCGGTGCCAGTTGTAGTGCTGACCACCGGTGGCACCATCGCCAGCGGTCGCAGCTGTGATGGCAGCATCTCTCCGTTGGCGCGCGGCGCGATCAGCCACCTCATCGGTCCGGATGTCTTGGTGCGCGACGTCATGGCGATCGACTCCTCGACGATGTCGTTGAAGCGGATGACCGCCCTTCGCAACGCGGTTACCGAGGTGCTCGATGATCCGGACACCGACGCGGTGGTGATCTTGCACGGCACCGACACTCTCGAGGAGACGGCAATGTTCCTCGATCTCTTCCACGACGATCCCCGTCCGGTGGTGCTGACCGGCGCGCAGCGGCCCGCCGATCATCCCGACCCCGACGGGCCGCACAACATCTCGCTTGCGATACAGGCCGCGCACAGCGCCGACTCGCGCGAGCATGGAGTGCTGATTGCGTTCGGCGGCCACGTCCTGGCCGCCCGCGGCGTGCGCAAGGCTCACACCACCCGGCTCGACGCCTATCGACAGTACGTACCGGCCACGCGGCGTCCCGCGGCGTTGCCTTGGCACCCAACAATCGGTCAGCAGCGCGTCGACATCGTCGCCCTGTATCCGGGCGCCGACCGAACGCATATAGACGCCAGTGTGTCGGCCGGCGGGCGTGGGATCATCCTCGATGCGATGGGATCAGGCAATGCCAACCCGAATATCCTTGGCGCCGTGCAGGATCATGTACGGCGTGGTGTCGCCGTCGTGGTCACCAGCCGGGTGCCCGATGGTGTCGTCGAACCCGTCTACGGGGGCAGCGGTGGCGGTCACGACCTGATTGCCGCCGGTGCAATCGCCTCGCCGTGGCTACGGGCCGCGCAGGCGCGCATCCTGCTGGCTGCGCTGCTGGCCTGCGGCGCCGGGCGAGACCAGATGGTCGACGCCTACGCCGGAGCCCGCGCCCCTGTCGGGCCGCGTTGACAGCCTCCGATCGGCGCGCGCACCCTAAAGGCGTGAATCTGCCTTATAGCTGGACAGATCGGCCCGCGACGATCGTGCGGCGCAACGCAACGGAAGCGGTGCTCGAGGATCTGTGCACGGCCATCGAGGCCGGCGACCTGCCCGTCGGAGCCAAGCTGCCACCAGAAGCCGCGCTGGCCGAACGCTACGGGGTCAGCCGCTCTGTTATCCGCGAAGCGTTACGCTCCTGCCAAACCCTGGGCTTGACTTCGACGAAGACCGGCTCGGGAACCGTGGTCGTGGCTTCGCATGCGACCTCTCCGCGCTACGGCAAGTTCTCGGCGCGAGACCTCATCGAAGCGCGTCCCCACATCGAAGTGCCCGCCGCAGGCTGGGCTGCGCGGCGGCGCACCGACGCCGAGCTGACCAACCTCACCCGCATCAACGACGCCATGCAAGCCGAGACCGACGCGGCGAGATGGGTCCAACTCGACACCGAATTCCACCTCGGCATCGCCCAGGCCTCGGGCAACGAAGTGTTCACCACTGTCGTCGCAGCGATTCGCGATGCACTCGGCCAGCAGTCCCGCATCCTCAACGCCGCCTTCGCTGAACGCAGATCTGCATCCAACGCCGAACACGACAGGATCCTCCGGGCCATCGCCGCTGGCGATTACGCCGAAGCCAGCGAATGTATGCGCCGACATCTCGACAAGGTCGAACAAGCCGTCACCGAACTCGCCGGGGACACGCCCGCCTGAGTCTTCCAAGTCGCGACCGCGATCGCCGACTTTCCTATTGACGCGGACAGTGACCCATGCCACACTCGCCTGACAAGCTGTCTGACAGCCGGGCAGCTTGACCACATATCGATGGGAGTCCGATGGCGACGGTGCCAACCACCTCCGACCCGACAGCGCGCCGTAAAGCTGTCAACCTGACCCGCGAAGACGAGGGCTATCACAAGGGCCTCAAGCCGCGGCAGCTGCAAATGATCGCGATAGGCGGCGCCATCGGGACCGGCCTGTTCCTCGGAGCGGGTGGCCGGCTGCACTCCGCAGGACCGGGCCTCTTCCTGGCATACGGGGTGTGCGGCATCTTTGTATTCCTGATCCTGCGCGCCCTCGGCGAGCTGGTGTTGCATCGGCCGTCGTCGGGCTCATTCGTCTCGTATGCGCGTGAATTCTTCGGCGAGAAAGCTGCTTACGTCGTCGGCTGGATGTATTTCCTCAACTGGGCGATGACCGCGATCGTCGACACCACCGCGATTGCCACGTATTTCCATTTCTGGAAGGCGTTCGACGTCGTGCCGCAATGGGCGGTGGCGCTGATCGCACTCGTGATCGTGCTGTCGGTCAACATGATCTCGGTCAAATGGTTCGGCGAGATGGAATTCTGGGCGGCGCTCATCAAGGTGATCGCGCTGATGGCGTTCCTGGTCGCAGGGACCATCTTCCTGGCCGGACGCTTCAAGATCGACGGTCAGAGCACCGGATTCAGCATCTGGACACATCAAGGCGGACTGTTTCCCACCGGCGCGCTCCCGCTGCTCATTGTCACCTCGGGGGTGGTATTCGCCTATGCCGCAGTCGAATTGGTGGGCACAGCCGCCGGTGAGACAGCTGAGCCCGAGAAGATCATGCCGCGCGCCATCAACTCGGTCGTCGCTCGTATCGCGATCTTCTACGTCGGATCGGTGTCGCTGCTGGCATTGCTGCTGCCCTACACTGCCTACAAGGCCGGCGAGAGCCCTTTCGTGACGTTCTTCTCCAAGATCGGCTTCGGCGGCGCCGGCGACATCATGAACATCGTCGTGCTCACCGCCGCGTTCTCCAGCCTCAACGCCGGCCTCTACTCAACCGGCCGGATCCTGCGGTCCATGGCGATGAACGGCAGCGCCCCGAAGTTCACCGCACGGATGTCCAAACGGGGCGTCCCCTACGGCGGCATCCTGCTGACTTGTGCCATCTGCCTTCTCGGCGTGGTGCTCAACGCGTTCAACCCCGGTCAAGCCTTCGAGATCGTGCTGAACATGGCCGCTCTGGGCATCATCGCCTCGTGGGGCACGATCGTGTTGTGCCAACTGCGGCTGGTAAAGATGGCCAACGCCGGCGTCATGAAACGACCAAAGTTCCGGATGCCATTCACCCCCTACAGCGGCTATCTCACCCTGGCGTTCCTCGTCGCCGTGCTGGTCTTGATGGCTTGTGACGCACCGGTGGGCACCTGGACGGTCGGGACACTCGTTGTGCTCATCCCAATGCTGATCGCCGGCTGGTATCTGGTGCGAGGGCGCGTGCGGGCCGTCGCCCAAGAGCGCCTCGGCTACACCGGTGAGTTCCCCGTCATCGCCAACCCACAAGTGGATTGAGAGAAATGAAAACCCGCATCGAACATGACCTTTTAGGCGCCAAAGAGATACCGGCCCAAGCCTATTGGGGCGTACACACCGCGCGCGCGGTCGAAAACTTCCCGATCACCGGTACCACCATCGGCCGGTACGAGCACCTGATCTGCGCGCTTGCCGTGGTGAAACAAGCCGCGGCACGCACCAACGCTGACCTCGGGTTGCTCAGCGACGAGCGGGCCGCGGCCATCGACCAGGCCTGCAACGAGATCCGCGCCGGCCAGTTGGCCGACCAATTCATCGTCGACGTCATCCAAGGCGGAGCCGGCACGTCGACGAACATGAACGCCAACGAGGTGATCGGCAACCGTGCGCTGCAGATCATGGGCCACGACATCGGCCAGTATCAGTACCTGCATCCCGCTGACCATGTCAACATGAGCCAATCCACCAACGATGTCTATCCGACAGCACTGAACATCGCCACGATTACCTCATGCGACAACCTGGATGCCGCAATGGCGCAGCTGATTTCGGCCTTCGACGACAAAGCCGCGGAGTTCGACCGGGTGATCAAGATGGGGCGGACACAACTACAGGACGCCGTGCCGATGACCCTGGGCCAGGAGATGCGCGGCTATGCGGTGACGATCGGTGAGGACCGCCAGCGGCTGGCCGAGTCGACTGCGCTGCTGCACGAAATCAATATGGGCGCCACGGCCATCGGAACCCGGCTCAACGCGCCGCCAGGCTACGTCGACGCGGTGTGTAAGCACCTGCGCGCACTGACCGGGCGACCTTTGGTGACTGCCGAGAATCTGATCGAGGCGACACAGGACCCCGGCGCGTTCGTCCATGTGTCGGGCGTACTCAGGCGGATCGCGGTCAAGCTGTCCAAAATCTGCAACGATCTGCGCCTGCTGGCCTCGGGTCCCCGCGCGGGCCTCCATGAGATCAATCTGCCTGCAGTCCAAGCCGGTTCGAGCATCATGCCCGGAAAGGTCAACCCCGTCATCCCCGAGGTCGTCACTCAGGTGTGCTACTCGGTGATCGGCAACGACCTGACGATCACCATGGCCGCCGAGGCAGGCCAACTGCAGCTCAACGCGTTCGAGCCGATCATCGCCCGATCGCTGTTCGACAGCATCGCCCAACTCACCGCAGCGTGCCGGACACTGACCACCCGATGCGTGCAGGGCATCACCGCCAACGTCGCCACGATGGCCGCACACGTGCACCACTCGATCGGCCTTGCGACCGCGCTCAACCCCTACCTCGGCTACGCGAAGACCACCGACGTAGCGCGCGAAGCACTGAACAGCCACCGCAGCGTGGCCGACATCGTCCTCGAGCGCGGCTACCTCGGCGAACAGCAGCTCCGGCAGATCTTGGCGCCAGAACGCCTCGCCAACCTCTCCATCGACAGCCAGGCGGTGGTCAGTTCTCACGATGCGTGACATCCATTCCGGGGCGGACACCGTTCGTGGTGGTCGCCGCCGCGGAAGTCCACCGCTACTACTCACAGCTGTAGGCGGCGCCTGAGGCTACCGATACCGACAACAACACCCCAAATCTGTCGGGCTCTCAGTGAAGCCGTCGATCTGGTTGAGTCGATCTTGCCGCGAAAGCAACCTCCGCAGGACGACACATACACCGCCCAAGCTCCAAATGGCGCGGTCGGCATCGCACTTCTCTTCTGCGTAGCTCGACGGACTATCGCCAGAGCCAATCGGAAACCGTTGCAGCAGAGCATATTAACGATCGAGGTGATTTGCAGACCTGCGGGTTCGACACCAGATTGCACAGCAGACCTTTGCATTTCCAAATGTCAATGCGTGTTCGTAATGCAATTCGACACGGAGAAATGCGACCTATCCCCTGCGCGGTAGGTTGCATTTAACCGTGCCAATTCGCCTCGCCCCTGACCCGCCCTTTCGCGCATTGCATCGGGGTTTGGCGGACGGCTTTGTTCATTCCCGGGGGATCCGAAGCGTGCGGTGGCTACGTGCGCCTTTGACCTGTCAGGCTGACGGCCACAATGGCGGGGCAAACTTAGTGAAACAGATTGAGGTTGAGGCTTGGTAAGGATAAGCCAGGCAAACCCAATGATAGCGGGACCGACAGGTTCACGTTTGGCGCCGGCAAGCTCGACAGGTTGATAGGCGGAAATCCGCCCAAGCTCCAATCATCGCCCCAGTCGAGACCGTTGGTGTTGTTGCGTGCAGTTTTCCCCGAATGGGAACGGCCGGCCTGATTGTCCTGGTTGACCGCGTCGGGCGAGGCCTGCGCAATGCCGAATCCAGTCATCGAAACGGCAAGCGCAGCAGTCGAAACGACGGCACTTCGCGTGATCAGTTTGATTCTCATGCGACGTTTTCTCCCTCGATTGACTGCTACCCTCGGCCAAAATATAGCCGCCTACCGTGAGAAATCCGTATCGACGCAATAGGAATCAGCTGTGGCTACCCCCGGTTCGCGAATTTTCGTACCCTCGCTGCAAGGCGAGGAGCCACGCAAAACTCAGCGCGACACAACTCCGTCAATACACAGCAACCTTACCGCACGAACGCGCACTGCAACGGGCTAAATCAGTACGCCACGCAACACCAACAGGCAGCTGTCAAGGCTGTGAATATTCTATCGAATCCGTATTACCGCGATAAATCACTCACGCCAGACGGCCATTTTGATCTCCGCTTGTATGCACCCCACAAATACTCCTTCATGGTCGCAGAATCCTCTACCAATCTACCTAAGAGTCTAGGCAACAACGGTATTCATCGAAATTCTCACACCCAAAGAGTCGTGCCGAAAACACCGACCGCAACCGCACAATCTCAGAGTTTCGAAACTGTACAAATTTAGTTGCCTGAACTTAGCAGCATGCGCCAGAGCTGCTGGCTAGCAATGACTTTCGTTCCATACCAAACAACGGATCCCGTACGCAGCATGGCGCGACGATTCCGCGGCAAGGACAGACTCGCGCTTTCCAATGGAACAGACGGTCGCAGTGCGGTATCCACGACGGTTTGATCGCATTTTCCGGTCATCGCCATGATGCGGTATATGCCAGTTTGGCGTACATGGTTGCAGGCCTCCCTACTGCGTCGGGTGGGCGTTTTCCGCCGCATTTCTGACGGACAGTGGGCCGCTCGGGGCGGAATGTGACGTCTCACTAGCGATCCCGGCAATGCCATGAGAAGGCGCGTCGCGCGATCGTGACGGTGGTCGTGGCTATGACCCACCGTGACTCAAAACCAGCTGTATTCATACGTTTTCGCAAGGAATGTCCTAGAGGTTTCATGGATTCGGCCGATAGCTTCACGTGCGTACTGGCAGCGGATCGGGGCCGGTGAAGTTCCCGGCCACACCGGTCGCACTAGGCGCCGATGTCGCTGCATCTCAGCAATCCCACGGCTGCCTCGGCATCCGCTGTCGGACCAGGTCGCGACCTGGTTCGGCAAATCGACACCTGGATCGGAGCACATCATCGTCATGACAATCCACCACACCGCTGAAGAGAACCTCGATCAACCAGCGCGGGTACAGATGCTGCGCCGGTTTCTGGGGTCGGTTAGTGATGCCGCCGAACCCATCGTTGACCTGATGCGCCCTTACATAGAAGGGCTCGAGAACCTGCCCGCAGACGGTCGGTTTCTGTTGGTGGCGAACCACACTCAGAGCTTCGTCGAGGTGCCGCTGATCCTGCACTACGTGCGGCGCGGCATCGGGAGGCGGGTGCGACCGCTGGCTGAGCGGGGTATCGGCAAGATGGGCGGTCCCATGGCAGATGTGGTCGCCGCCGTCGGCGCAGTCGTCGGATCTCCGGAAAACGCCCAGGAATTGATGCAGAGCAACGACACAATTCTGGTGTTTCCCGGCGGCGGTCGCGAGCTCGCCAAGTTCAAAGGCGAAGAAAACACCATCAACTGGCTCGGCCGGGCGGGCTTTGCCCGCGAAGCCATCATCGGCGGCTACCCGATCGTGCCGGTGACCCTGGTCGGCGGCGACGACATGTACCAGCATCTGTTCACCCGCGACAGCATGCTGGGCCGGCTCAGCATGACGATCAGCGAGAAGATCACCGGCCGTCCGAACATGCCGATCCCGCTGATGCGAGGGATCGGTCCCACTCTCATCCCGCGGCCGCAGCGCATGTACTTGCGGTTCGGTGCCCCAATCACCACCGCCAGACCCGCCGATGTCTCCGATGAGACATGGATCGCCACGGTCAAAGAGACCACTCAGGAAGCGTTGGAAACCAGCTTCGCCGACCTTCTGAAAGTTCGTGCCGCCGACCCATACCGCGCATTGAATCCGCTGGCGTGGCCCCGTGCCGCACGCCCGGTCGACATGAGCGATGGCGCGCGTGGCTAGCCTAGTTCGCACCGGTAGCCGCTCTGGCCTGCTCCCCGGGGAGATGGCACACGCCGCGACGGTCGCTGCGGCCTCAGCAGGCCTGGCGATCTCGACAGGCGTGGTGCCGGTGACAGCGTTCCTTGCCCTGACCGCCGTCGTGCCGATCGGGCTACTAGCTCACCGTCACCGGCTACGGGTATTGATCACCGCTGCCATCGCCGGTGCGGTGACCGCGTTCCTCATCATTGGTGTGCCCGGCGCCATCACCGTGCTGGCTTGCGCCTACATCGGAGGGCTGGCCGGCACCGTCAAACGCCGCGGCGGCGGCATCATTACCGTCGCCCTCACCGGTCTCACCGCAGGCGCGGTCCTCGGGACCATCACAGCCAGCATGTTGCTGGTGCTGACGCCGTTGCGGACGCTGATCTTCAGCGCCTTGAACGCGACGACGAACGGACTGGCCGCCGCCCTACACACCGTTCCCGCCCTACGTAGCCTCGGCGACGGCTTGGCGCACCTGACCTCGGCCGGGTTCAGAGCCTGGCCAATGCTGCTAACCGGCTGGCTGGCTGCCATCGTGACGCTCGTGTCCGTCATCGGCTGGTGGATCATGTCCGGTGTCCTGCAGCGCCTCGGCGGTATCCCCGACGTCCACAAACTCGACCCGCCCCCGGCCGATCTGGCCGGGGCCGCACCCGCCCCGCTGCCGATGCACCTGGACGACGTCAGCTTCCGGTATCCCGGCGCCGAACACGACGCCCTGGCACCGACCACCTTCACTGTTGATATCGGCGAGCGTCTCGCCGTGGTCGGTGGCAATGGGTCCGGCAAAAGCACGCTTGGGCGCATCCTCGCCGGCGCCGAACCCACCACCGGTGCCGTCCACCGCCCCGGTGCAGTCGGCCTGGGCCGCATCGGAGGCACCGCTGTGGTGCTGCAACACCCGGAGACACAGGTGCTCGGTATGCGGGTTGCTGACGACGTCGTCTGGGGCCTGTCCCCGGAAGCGCCAGTGGACGTTGATGCAATCCTGCACCGGGTGGGGCTGGCCGGGATGCGCGATCGCGCCACCAATGGGATGTCCGGAGGTGAACTGCAGCGCCTGGCCGTGGCCGCTGCGCTGGCCCGCTCGCCGAAGCTGCTGGTGGCCGACGAAATCACCTCGATGGTGGACCCCGAGGGACGTGAAGCGCTGCTGGCGGTGGTCGACGGCCTAACCGCACACCAGCAAATGTCAGTCGTAGAGATCACCCACTACCGCGATGAAGCCGAGAGCGCCGACTGGGTCATCAGCCTGTCCGAAACCGGAAATGACACCGCCATGGTGTCCACCGTCGCGGCACCGGCCTCAGCACCGGCCTCAGCACTGGCCGCCGCCGGTCGCCTGCCCGCGGCAACCGGCGTGCCTGTGCTGCGCTTAGACGGAGTCAGCCACCAGTACGCGGCTGGCACACCATGGGCACACACCACAGTGTCCGACATCAACCTGACCGTGCACGAGGGCGATGGCATCTTGATCCACGGCGGCAACGGGTCCGGCAAGTCGACGCTGGCCTGGATCATGGCCGGCCTGACAGCGCCCTCCGCAGGATCGGTCCAGATCGATGGCAAACCCGCCGCCGAACAGGTCGGCACGATCGCCATCGCCTTCCAAGCCGCACGCCTCCAACTCATGCGGCCGCGGGTCGACTTGGAAATCGCATCGGCCGCAGGATTCGATGCAGATGAGACGGATCGCGTGGTTGCCGCGCTGGCCAGCGTCGGCCTGGACGCCGCGCTCGCGCGGCGCCGCGTCGATCAACTCTCCGGCGGACAGCAACGCCGATTGGTGCTCGGGGGCCTACTGGCTCGGAGGCCGCGGGTGCTGATCCTCGATGAGCCCCTGGCCGGCCTGGACGCTGGCAGCGCACGCGATTTTGTGCAGCTGCTGATCGAACTGCGCCACGCCACCGGATTGACGATCATCATGATCTCCCACGATTTCTTTGGCCTGGACCAGTTGTGCCCGCGCGTGCTACGCCTGCACAACGGCGCGATCCAGACTCCAGTGTCGCCTGCGACGGGAGCATCGTCATGACACCTCCTACACGAGACAGGCCTCGGGGCCCGAGGCCATTGGTGCTGATGCGACCCGTCCCGGGAACAAGCCCGGTCCATTCGTTATGGGCTGGCACCAAGATCATCGTCGCCATCGCCGTCGCGGTGATGCTGGCCATCGATCCCAGCCCACTCCCGATCGCCGCGGTCGGCGCCCTGGACCTGGCGGCGATCTGGCTCGCACACATCCCGAGGACCGCCTTTCCGTCCGTACCGCCGCCGGTATGGGCAGTCGTCTTGATCGGCTCCGCGATCCTCCTATCCGCAGGCGGGCCCCCGTTTGTCGTCATCGCCGGCTTGCATGTGGAACTCGGTGGCCTGCTTCAATTCCTGCAACTCTCGGCGTTGACCATCGTCCTGTTGCTCACAGGTGCGGTGCTCTCCTGGACCACTGACGTCGCCGATGTCGCGCCAGCGATAGCGACACTGGGCCGCCCACTGCGCCGACTGGCTATCCCTGTCGACGACCTCGCGGTGGCCCTGAGCTTGGCACTGCGCTCTTTTCCCATGCTGATTGACGAATTCAGGGTCGTGAACGCGGCGCGCACCTTGCGGCCCGCGCCACAACCGGGGGGAACACGACGGGTACGACAGCGTATCCGCGACGGTGTCGACCTGATAGCCACCATCACTGCGATGATGTTTCGCCGCGCCGACGAAATGGGCGATGCGATCGCCGCCCGAGGTGGAACCGGACAACTCACCGCCGGCCGCACCAAGCTCCGTCGGCCTGATTGGGTAGCACTGGTGATCGCTGGCGCCGCCTGCGCTATCGCCCTCGGTCTCGATGTGACCATGGGCGGCATCGACGGTCCCCTGGGCCGCCACTAGAGTTTGGACCAGCCTGCCCGGGTCCACTGGCGGCTCCGGGTTCGGAGGCTTTCCGCCTGAATTCACCCAACCGGCGGGATTCGATCTCTGCGACAGGGATGCACCCCAAACCCAACCGGGGCGCCAGGTGCATCCCTGTCGAGCGCGGGGCGGGCCGAACAGGCAGCGGACATCATCGCCAGGACGTCGTTGAGCGGAACCTCGCGTACCCCACTAGGGCTGGCTTCACCGACGGCGTGCACACCCACGACCTAGCAACAAGTCGAGTTGGCATACACATAACGCCGCCGAACCTACCCATCAATGGTGCCGGAGCCACCGTTTCCGGCGAACTGCACACGCGCGCCTCAACAACAACTCCACAGTCACCCGGCGATCACCGAAACATGTTGTTGTCAAATGTTTTTCGTCTCACGCTTGCCTCCCACACGCTTCCGTGCACGACCACATTCGCCGAGTTTCGTTGTAGCCCATCGTGCCAGGCGTTCACACTTGACCTCCGCGTTTTCCGAAGTTTTTTGGATCAAGTTCTCAGCCGCGCTGATATTCGTTTTCGACTATGTCGTCCCCGTTCTGAATAGGCGACCGGTGACCAACCGTCTTTACCTACTTTGAGCAATCTCGGAGTTGGTGTAGCAGCGGCACCCACTATTTCAGCTCTATACGGTCAGGCGGGCGGAAGGCGACAGCCATAACTGATACGGCTACCCTAATCGACCGAAAGCTCTTGCCTATGTTCGCCGACTACCGTCGCTTCTGTCGCCCCACCGACCCTGGCAGAGGAGAAGAACACCGTGAAGAGGTCACGTCTAGTAGTCGGATCAGCGGCCGTGTGCGCCGGCTTAGCTTTCAGCGCAATCAGATTCGGGACAGGAACGGCCGGTGCGATGCCGCCGCCCCCACCCGGACCAGGAGCGCCAGGGGCTCCGGGAGCGTGTGTTCTGCTGCTGCCGTGTGTCGGTCCACCTGTGCCCCCACCTCCGGCGCTTGGAGTACCCAACTTTTTCGGGATTCCATTGCTTCCACCGCTATAGGCCGGCGCCGAATATGAGGGGCCTGGATCGATCTGCTGACTGATTGGCCCCGATCCAGGCTGACCGACCAGGCCCTCGGATGGGTTGCGGCCCGTCGCCGTAAGTTGTCTTCGAGCTCGATGACGTAGCCGGCAACCAATCGCTGAATACTGCCTACATGGACGGCTGAACAAGCAGCGCCGCTACGAGGTGAAGATCGACTAGCCAAAATAGCTGCAGCGCAACAAGCCAGACCAAAGGTGCGACACGCGAGAGACCGGGGAGGGCTGGTCGCTCGCGTGTCGCATCAACTGAGATGATGCCGGGCGGTCATCACCGTTAACCAGCAGGCTGTCGCGGGCCCGTTGGCAAATAGAGCAGTCAGGACAGGAATCTCCGCGTCATGAATCGCGCGCCACCGAGTGCCAAGGGACGCCGGCACTCGCTCGGTCGCCGGTTCGGAGTGCGGGGATAACGGCTGGGCCACTGAAGGTTTCAGCAAACGAGCGCAGGCCGCGGCCATGTTGACCTACCTCACTGTGGGAACATCCGCCGTTGCTCTCAGTTTTACGGATGGCGACCTTCGGCTCGTCTATTCCGCAACTTGGATCAGTCTGTGCATTGCCGAGGTTCGACTGCGCCGCATGTCTCGGCGACGATGACGAGAGGTATGCATGACACAAAATAGCGGCGGCGCAGCACGCGATTACACGCGTGCGCGCCGCCTGGACGGTTGGTCAGCGACTCATCTTGATCATCGCGGCGGAGGCGGAGCGCATGGAGCGGGGGGCGCGCACTGCCCTGGCGGCGGTGGGGGCGGATCGGCATTAGCGACCCCCGCACCGAGGAGGCTGGCGGTCAATCCAAGCCCGGTGACGAAAATGGCGGCGCCGAAGAACTTGGGCCGGCGTGTGATTGAGCTGGACATATTGCTCCCTTCCTTGATGAATCATACTGTTCTGCAACGACTGTATTGCACTCACTTGTGCGCGGAGCGTCAGTAACCCTGTGACATCCATATGTATTCGCAGGTGTCAATGACACCCCCAACATGCCTAAGTTTGCGAGTTCGATTGGGCTGCAGAGCTTCCTACGTGCCTTGCTTGTTCACTCGTGATACTCGCGTCGTCAGCACGGTCAATACCGTGTGCAGCCTGATAGTCACTACAGCGGCAATTGATAGAAAACCCACATTGCCAGCGGGGCGTGACGTCGGATATGTCAATCCATAATGGGGCCATGGCACCGATTGCGCGTCGCAAGGCGGGCCGCCCGTCGGCGGCAACAACCGCTGCCAACCGTCAGCGCATCCTGCATGCCGCACAAGAGATATTCATTGAATTCGGCTACACCACTGCCACATTCGATGCCGTGGCAACACGATCCGGCTTATCCACGCCGGCGGTTCGCTACCACTTCGCCACCAAACCGGCGTTGTTCTGCGACGCCATCAACCGCCCGGCGGCCGCTGCAGTTGCCGCAGCGGCCGCTACGGCCCGGCACTCGAGAACATTGCCCACCCAGCTTGTGAGCTTCTTTTCAGCGGCCCTGGGTGCCGACGACCCTGGGCAGCGCAACGCCGAGCTGGTTGCCGCCGCAGTGCGCGAATCAGTGCGCGATGAAACGCTGATCGCCGCCGACCGCTCGGTGCTGCGTGCGGTCCGGGCATTCGTCTCATCGGCAATGTGCGAGGCTATCGACCGCGGCGAACTCAGCGCTGAAACTAACATCGTGGACGCCGCCGAAACGATGGTCGCTGTTTTGTGCGGTATCGCCTCTTACCCGACGGCGGTCGGCCCTGCCGAGAATCTCCCTGCGATCGTGAGTACTTTCGAACTGCTGATCACCGACAAACTCGTTACAGGCTGACCGTCGTACCGTCCGACGGAGCCGTGAACGCTGCGTCGGCGTCGCTCGGAAATGGCTTTTACCGCAGAATGCCTTTGGTTACATCCCGGCTACTCCGCCAGCCGGCGGCCGCACCGATTGACATGATCTACATACAAAACCCCAACGAGAACAACATCGTTCGGCCCTACTCTGCCTAGATCATCAACGGCGCTGAGATCAGGACCCAGGTATTTCTATGACAGGACGGATCTGTTGACGACATTGAAATGCGGCTTCGTGATGAGCATCTGTGCGGTTGCGGCGTTATTGGTTGGCGCGGGTACGTCCCATGCGGGTCTCGATAATGAGCTGAGTCTGGTCGACGGCCAGGATCGGACGCTGACGGTGCAGCAGTGGGACA
>NZ_JARVRX010000030.1 GCF_030209435.1 Mycolicibacterium sp. lyk4-40-TYG-92
AACCTCACCCTGGCCTGCGGACCCGACAACCGCCTCGCCGACACCGGCGGCTGGAGCACCACCATGGGCCCCGACGGCCGCACCCACTGGACCCCACCACCACTACTCGATGTCGGCCAACCCCGCACCAACCAGCACCACCGCCCCACGCTGTACACCACAGAGCGCGGCGGAGACGCCGACTGCGATGGTGAAAGCGACAGTCCCGCAAGGTGATACGGCGCGCTGAGCTGGTCGCGCCGGGCTGGCGGCCGCCTTGCTAAGGGGCGGACGGTGTCGCCGCGCGAGCCGTGCGGCTGCGGCAAACCCGCTGCGTGGATAAAGGCGAACAAGACCCTGCCGCAGTGCCTTGGTTCGGCGGGCCGTCCCATGCGCGCGGGTTCGATATGAAGCTTCGGCAGCTATGCACGGGTGGGCCACCGACGCAGGCCCCGCAGACTCCTACCGGTTGGCGACAACTACGAGAGGCGAATATGGTGCGCTGCAGACGAATTGGCTGCGACCTACCACCAAGGGTCGGCGGCGACACCCAGGGCCGCAGTGGTCACCGAGGCAAGTCACGCCGAGGTTCGGTCAGTCAGTAGGGCCGCGGGTCAGGCATGGCGGTCAGGCCGGGAGTCGGTCAGCTCGGGAAGAAGCCGTCACCGGTCTTGAAGCCGGGCTGCCAGCCCTGCGGGCCGAGGCACAGCAGCGGGCGGCCGTCCGGGGCCTGCGCAGCGGTCTGCGGGCCCGGGCACGGCGAACCGATGTCCTTCACACCCTGGATCGCGTAGGAGTAGCCCCAGAATCCGGTGTCGACCGGCGGCCACTGGTTGGGGATCCAGTGACAGGCCATCGAGGCGCCACCCGGGCCGCGGCCGAAGATGAAGATGTCGTGGTTGTCGCACGGCGCGCCGTTGACGGCCTGGTAGTTCATGCCGGGGACGTCGGTGGGGTAGCGGCCGGGATCGTCGCTGCCGCCCAGGGCCGGATCGGCGCTCGCGAACGGTGCCAGCCCGATGGCGGTTCCGGCGATCGCCGCGGCCACCGTCAGTACCCGAAACATCCTGGTCATCTCCCCTCGCACTACTGCCACACGACAATGTGGCAAAGCGTAGCGTGTCAGCCGCGTCGCCGGGGATATTGTCGGAAGGTCAATATCAGTGGGGTTCGGGCCGCGGCGTTTGGTCGTCCTGGGACGGACTCACCTGCTCCGGTGCGTCCAACACACTCACCCCGATGCCGTACGGGAGGAACCTGACCTTCCGGGACGGGTCGGTGTTGTTCTTGTTGGCCCGCAGGGCCTCCAGTTCGGAGGGGTAGACCTCCTCGACGTGTGCCCCGCCGTCCGCGGCCACGGTGTACACCACCCACACTCCGTCGCCCGTGTCGCCGGTGGTCTCGGGCTGTGCGGCGGGCCGCGGCGTCCGGGTCAGGTCGTTCACCACGTTGGCCCAGGCGGCACCGCGCCCGAGGCGGTCGAACACGCCGCGGATGCCCTCGCCCGTCTCGCGCAGAACGCGATCGAACTCTTCCGGATCGATGCCGAACGGGCCGTTGTTGCTCATACCGACCAGTGTGCGCGCCATCGGCCACATCTGCCACGGCGATCCGCCGGCCATCCCCTCGCAGCTGAACTCGGCGGTGGTGGACGATGGAGACATGTCCGTACCGCAATCGCCGACCCGCGACGACCTCCTGGCCACCGTCGAGCGTTCGCCCGCCGCCACGGCCGCGCACGACAAGGCCGCCTGGGTGGGTCTGTTCAGCGCCGATGGCCGCGTCGAGGACCCGGTCGGTTCGCGGCCGCACGTCGGGCACCGCGCCATCGGGCAGTTCTACGACACCTTCATCGGGCCGCGCACCATCGTGTTCCACCGGGACACCGACATCGTGGTCGGAAACACCGTCGTGCGTGACCTGGAGCTGGAAGTGCACATGGGTACCAACGTGCAGCTGCGCATTCCGGTTTACCTGCAGTACGACGTGGTGACCGAGGGGTCCGACCCGTCGCTGAAAATCTCTCGGCTGCAAGCATTTTGGGAGCTGCCGGGCATGGTCGTGCAGTTCGTGCGGTGCGGCGCCGCGGCGCTGCCGGCGGGGTTGGGGCTCTCGGGCGCGCTGCTGCGCAACCAGGGGCCCGGCGGCGCGGTGGGTTTCCTTGCTGGTCTGCGCACCGGTGGTACCCGGGCAAAACGGTCGCTGACCGCGCTGCTGGCCGACGCCGCGACCGGCGACGAGCTGGCGGTCAAGCGGCGGCTCAGCGAGCCGGTACAGCTCACCCGCGGCTCCGACGCCCGGCTCAGCGTCTCCGAACTGGTCGAGGAGCTCGCCGGCTGCCGGGTGCAGAAGGTGCTCGCCGCAGGCCGGTACGTCCTGGCCGGTGTCCGGCGGGACGGCTACCGCGGTGTGGTCATCGCCGAGCTGGCTCTCGCCGGCCGGGGGATCATCGGCCTGCGACTCTTTGCCGAATGAAGCCGCCAGTTGCCGCGGCTTCCGTCCCCGACATGAGAACGTAGTCACACCATGCCAGTGCAACCACAACACGAATACATGTCCTACGAGGAATTCGGCCGACGATTCTTCGAGGTCGCCGTCAGTGAGGAACGTGTCGCGGACGCGATCGGCGGTATCGCCGGTGAGGCCTTCGACATGGGTCCCATCGCGCAGGGCCCCGGCGGGCTCGCGAAGGTCACCGCGCGGGTGCAGATCAAACACCCGGTGGTGGCCAGGACGCTCGGTGAGGAGATCACCTTTGCGATCCGCATCCCGCTGGAGATCGACATGACGCTGGACCTGCGCATCGACCGGCCCCGGTTCATGGTGTTCGGCGAGATCAACCTGACCGCGACCGCGCGGGCCGCCCACCCGCTGCTGCTCGTCATCGACGTCAAGACGCCCCGGTCGTCGGACATCGCCATCCACGTCACGTCGTCGTCGATCCGCGCGGAGCTGCTACGCATCGTCGGTAACGTCGACGGCGAGATCCGGCGGTTCATCGCCCACCATGTGGCAGGCGAGATCAACAGTGCAGATGCCAAGGTCATCGACATCGGGACCCGGATCGCGAGCGCCTGGACGGGCGTCTGAGACGGCCGCGAAGCGGTATCGGCAACCTGCTTCCCCTATGATGAGGGCATCATGAAGAGCACATTCGGCACCGCCATCGCAATCGCAGCAACCACCGTAGGCCTCGTGGGCAGCCTGGTCACGGCCGGTGCGGCCAGCGCCGATGCAGGTGTCGACGCCTTCAACAACGCGCTCAGCAACGCTGACATGATGATGCCGAACGGCTCAGATCCGGTCGCGCTGGGCGAGTCGGTGTGCCCGATGCTCGCTCAGCCCGGCCAGACGCTGGCCGACGCCGCGGCCAAGGTCGCCGACGGATCGGGTATGTCGCTGGGCCCGGCCACGATGTTCACGGGCTTCGCGATCTCGGCCTTCTGCCCCGGGGTCATGGGCGCGCTCGGCCGCGGCGAATCCCCGCTGCCGCTGGGACTACTCGGCCTCGGATAACGCGGGGCTGGCGTCGAGCGGCGCCATGACCGGGCGCTTCGGCTCGAGCCCCTTGCCCCGAGAACTGCCCAACGTGTGCCGCCACACCCAGGGCATCAGCATGTTCTGCGCCCACATCAGCTGCGAGTACATCCGCTCGCGCAGTCGCGGCAGCACGAGTTCGCCCTCGACCTCTGCCCAGCGGTGATCGCTGCCCGGCAGACCCAGCGCCTCGGCGGCGGCATCGGCGAACAGTTGGTGACCGTGCGGGGAGCCGTGCACCCTGTCCACGGCCCAGGTCGCGGGGTCCAACATCGAGGTGGCCGCCGACAGGTCGACCAGCCGGAAGCCGAAGTGGGCCGAGTCGGCCCGGATCACCTCATTGATCCGGCGTAGCCGGCCGCTCAGCACCCGTCCGACCGGCAGGATGCGGGCGATGTCGGGAAACGTCGTCGTGACGACGGTCGCGCCGGTGGCGGCGAGCTCGGTATGCACGCGGCGCATGTCTGCCAGCGCCTTGTCGAAGCTGCGCACCGGCCGTGTCACGTCGTTCATCCCGATGCAGCTGGTGATGAGGTCGGGGTTCATGTCCCGGGCCAGCGGCAGTTGCCGGTCCAGCACGTCACTGATGCGGCGACCCCGCACTGCGAGGTTCGCGTATCGGAGTCCGGGCTGTAGGGCGTTGAGTCGCCAGGCCAGGCGGTCGGCGAAGCCGTGGATCCCCGTGTTGTCATCGCCGTCCAACAGGCCTTCGGTCTGGCTGTCGCCGAGCGCGACGTATCGGGAGTAGCCGATGGTCACGTCCGTGACTGTAATGAAGGATCGGCAGATCTTCAGCGCAGCGGATCAGCCCGGCCAGATCAGATCGAGCGGACGGCCCACGACGCCGAGTTGGTTGATCAGTTCGTCCAGTACGGCGCGTGGCAGGTCGAACCGCCATTCCGGCAGAGTCGCGCCGAACCGTACGACGCCCGGACCGAGCTCAACCGAGGTCACGGTCATGCCGTATGGCAGCTCGGGCAGCCGCACCGGGTATGCCGGGGCGAGCCCGGGCACCGGCACCCGGGCGGAGCCCAGCGTCAGGCCGCGGGGCTTGAGCCACAGCGTGTTGCCGTGCAGGTGGGGATCGACCTCGACGACCCCGGAGCGGAACCGGGACAACCGGATTCGGGCGACGCCGTCCCCGCCGATCTCGGTGCTGACGCGCGGTTCGGCGGCCCGGATCAGCTCATCGAGCGAGTCGGACGGCACCTCCACCGTCAATTCGACGGGTGCGGCGGCCAGCATGGGCGGAACCGAGGGCCGGATATGCAGGTTGTTCAGCTTCGCCGAAATCGAATTCAGCATGGTGCCAGCCCATTTCACCTTGTGTGCGGTGATGCTGACGGTGCCGATGTGGCCGACAGCGAACATGCCGGCATCCCACCGGGAATCGAACTCCGTCACGGTCAGGGCCAGGTCACTGGTGCTCAGGCGGACGGTGATCCGGCGCCCGATCACCAGCGGCCGCACCGTCAGCAACGCCGTCCGATAAGCCGCGGCCGCTCCGGTGCTCACCGGCAGCACCGCGGCGGTCGAGACCACCGAGGTGAACAGGTCGAACGGTCGGAGCGGGTCCCACCGGCGCGGCGGACGCGTCATGGGCTCCAGCATGCCTGGATCTGCCGCCCGTGCACCACTCGGTGCCCAGGGAACGGGCTCCCGGTAGCGTCGAGTCGTGGCTGAGTCTGATGAGCTGTACCGGCAGCGCGACCGAGCTGATTCCTTCGGCGGAGCTGCGCGGTCGTATGACCGGCACCGACCCCGATATCCCGAGGCCATGCTCGACGAACTGGTCGGGGCGGGTTCGGTCCGGGTCCTCGACGTCGGCGCCGGGACCGGGATCGCGTCCCGTCAGCTGATCGCGCATGGGGCGGAACTGGTTGCGCTGGAACCGGATCCGAGGATGGCCGAGATCGCCACCGAGCATGGCGTGGCAGTCGAGGTGGCCACCTTCGAGGACTGGGACGATGCCGGCCGCACCTTCGACGTGGTCCTGTTCGCCCAGTCGTTCCACTGGGTCGACCCGGCCGCGGCACTGCCGAAGATTCGCCGGCTGCTCGCCCCGGGCGGCCGGCTGGCGCTGGCGTGGAACCGCCTGTTCCCGGTTCAGCCGTCGCGGGCGGACTTCGCGGAGGTCTACCGCGACTTCCTCGATGCCGCTTCACCTTTGGTGACCGGGACACCCACCGGCGGAACCGGCTCGGGCATGGACAGCGACGACGTGGTGGCCGATCTGGGGGCCGCGGGTTTCGCGGTGCGGCAGCTGACCTACCCCCGCGGTGAGCAGTACAGCCGCGAGCAGTGGCTGGACCTGGTATTCACCTACTCCAACCACCTGGTGTTGCCCGCCGACCGGGCTGCCGAGCTGCGGGCCCGACTGGGTGCGGTGATCGGCGACGGCGGCGTCCAGGCCGGCGGCGACACGCTGCTGATCGTGGCGGAGCCGACGTAGGCCGCCGCTAGTCCCGCAGGCGGCGGATGGGCCGGGTCTCGATGGCGTTGATCGTCAGGGCGCGGCGCCGGATGCGCCAGCCGTCGCCGGTCCGGGCGTACTCGTCGTCATACCGCAGGTGCCACACCAGATCGGTGACGCCGGAGTCGGCGCCGCGGGTCCAGTGGTGGGCGACGCACGTGATGCGGCCGCGAGCGTGGTCCGCGGCCTCGGAGTAGACCTCGCCGACGATCTCGTGCTGGGTGCGGGCGACACCGGCCAGGGCTGCCATCGCAGCCCGCACCCCGTCGGGTCCGTGCCCGGACCGTACCGGGTCCAGCGCTCGGGGCGGATCCGGCAGAACCAATTCCGCTGTGCTGGTGAAGAGTTCGACGACGTCGTCGAACCGGCGGTCGTCGACGGCCGCGGCGTAGCGATGCACCAAATCCGTCAGCGCCAGCCGGTCGGCGACCGTCAGCGGCACGGCGTGAGCCCGAGTCGTTCAGCGCACGCCGACAACATGTCCCTGGCCTCGTCGATGTCGGTGACCGGTGGCATGGCCAGCACGATGCGGTCGGCGCCCAGCTCCGCGAGCCGGCCCGCCCGGTCGGCGTCGACCTTGGGCACCAGATGTCCGAGGGAGAGTTCGAGGGCATCGGGATCCCGGCCGGCCCGCTCGGCCGATTCCCGCATCAGCGCGATCAAGCCCGACAGTTCCGCGCCGGCGACACCGAGGGGCTGCAGACCATCGCCGCGCCGGCCGGCGCGGCGGGCCGCGGCGCGGCTGTGGCCGCCGATGTGGATCGGTATCGGCGACACCGGCTTGGGATAGCAAGCAGCATGGGCGAATTCGAAGAACTCACCGGAATGGGTTGCCCCGTCCGGCTGGTCCGACCACAGCAGCCGCAGCACGTCGATCTGCTCGTCGGCCCGGCGGCCGCGCTCATCGAACGGGGCTCCGCACGCCTCGATCTCCTCGCGCAGCCAGCCCATGCCGACGGCCAGGCGAATCCGTCCGCCGGACAATGCATTCAGCGTGGTGACCCGCTTGGCGAGCACCACCGGGTGGTGGTTCGGCAGCACCAGCACCCCGGTCGCCAGGCCCAGGGTGCTCGTCTGCCCGGCCAGGAACGTCAGCAGCTCCAGCGGATCCGGGACCGCACAGTCGGCCGGAATGTCGACCCGGCCCGAGGGGTCGTAGGGATAGACACTCGAGTACTCGGTCAGCAGTACCGTATGTTCCACGGCCACAATGGATTCGAAGCCACAGCTCTCCAGGTGGCGGGCGAACTGCGTCATCCAGACCGGATCGGCGGTGACGCCGGCCGCGACCGGGGCGACCACGGCGAACTTGGGTGCCATCAGCGCCGCCGCTCGCTACGGCGAATCTCTTCCCAGCATTGCAGGCGCGTCATCCCGGTCCGGTCCATGCATTCGCGGATCGGCGTTTCCTGTTCCGGCGCAGGCGTTTCGGTGGTGGTCGGGTTGGTCGGGGTGGTGGCCGGCGGGGTGGTGGTCTCGACTGTGACGGTGCTGGTGACCGTCGCCTCGGTGGGTGCGGCGGACGGCTCGGTGGGCGCGACGACCGATGCCGAGCTCGGTGGCGCCGTGGTGGTCGTCGCCGCAGGACGAGGCGCTGCCGGCTGTTCGTCCTTGGCGCGGGTGAACTCGATGGCTGCAAAGACGAGTGTGGCCATCAACAGCACCGTGAGCACCACGGGCAGGATCAGTGAGCGGCGGGTCCGGGTGGCCTTGTCGGGTTGCAGGACCTGTGTCCGGCCGGGCGCGGCGGGCGCCAAGATGGTGGCATCTACGCCCGTACCGCCCAACCCGTGCTGAAGGGCGCGGGCGAAATCGGCGCACTTGTCGAACCGGTCCTTGGGATCCTTGGCAAGTGCTTTGGCCAGCACCGGGTCCAGGGCGGCCAGATCGGGCCGCCGCTCGGAAAGCAAAGGCGGAGCCGCGCTCAGGTGCTTGCCGATGATCACCGCGGCATTGGAGTTCTCGAACGGCGGTGCGCCGGTGAAGAGCTGAAACGCGGTGGCCGCCAACGCATACTGGTCGGCGCGCCCGTCGATGAGGCTGCCGGTCAGCTGCTCGGGGGCGGCGTAGAACACGGTGCCGACCGTCATGTTGGTGGCCGTCAGCCCGGCGGAGTCATTGGCACACCGCGCAATGCCGAAGTCGGCCAACTTGATTCGCCGGCTCGCCGGATCGGTGTCACTGATCAGGATGTTGGCCGGCTTGACGTCGCGGTGCAGTAGATCGTGCTGGTGCGCGTAGTCCAGCGCGTCGGCGACCGCGCTGATGATGACGACCGCCTGATCGTCGGTTACGCCGCCGGCACCCCGGAGCAGGCGGCTGACGTCGATGCCGTCGACGTACTCCATCGAGATCCACAACTGGCCGTCGAACTCGCCGCGGTCGTACACCCCGACGATATTCGGGTGCGACAACGCGGCCGTCAGGTCCGCCTCGCGCAGGAACCTCTCGCGGAACTCCTGATTGGTCGACATCTCAGGGCGCAGGACCTTGAGCGCGTCCTGCCGGGGGAGCCGCGGGTGCTGGGCGACGTAGACCTCGCCCATTCCGCCGGAACCCAGGCACCGGACGATGGTGTACCCGGCGAAGTCGGTCCCCTCGGCCATTGGCATTGGGGCATCGTAAACCGGTGCCGGCAGCACTCTGTCAAAGGTCGAGCGTCAGCGGCCCGTCATCCTGTGCGCGCGACACACAGATCAGTGCCTGACCGGCCTCGCGTTCGGTTTCGGTCAGCAGGCCGTCACGGTGATCGACCGCACCGGCGAGCACCTTCACGCGGCACGTGCCGCAGAAGCCCTGCTGACACGAATACGGTGCGTGCACACCGGCTTTGATCAGTGCCGTCAGCAAGGTTTCGTCGGCCGCGACGGCGACGGTCTGGCCCGTCGACGCGACCTCGACCTTGAACTCGTGGCCGTCGATCACCGGAGGTGCGGCGAAGCGCTCGAAATGCAGTTCGATGTCGTCGGCGTCGACGAGCCGAGCGCGGATGGCGCCCAGCATCGGTGCCGGGCCGCAGGTGTAGACCGCGGTACCGGCCGGGCAGTCGCCGAGCAGATCGTCGGCACTGGGCAGGCCGTGGACATCGTCGGTGCGAATCGTCACACGAGAACCGAATTGGGCGAGTTCGTCCAGGAACGGCAGCGTGTCAGTGCCGCGGCCGGTGTAGATCATCGACCAGTCGATACCGAGCTTCTCGGCGCGGTGGAGCATGGAGAGAATCGGGGTGATGCCGATGCCGCCGGCAATGAACCGCAGCCGTTGCGTGGGTGACCCGAAGCCCGGGACGGTCATCGGGAATGCATTGCGGGGTCCGCTGGTGGTGATCACGTCACCGACCGCGAGCGTATGCGCCTCGATCGAGCCGCCACCGCCGCCCGGTATGCGGCGCACGGCAATTCGGTACGAGCCCTGCTCGTCGGGATTTCCGCACAGCGAGTACTGCCGGATGAGCCCGCTGGGCAGGTGCACGTCGATGTGGGAACCGGGATGCCAGGCGGGCAGGACGGAGCCGTCGGCCGAGCCGAACGTCAGCGCCACCACGTCCTGGTCGTGGGCGACGACCTGCCGTTCGAGCAAGCGGAGCCGAATCTGTCGGTCGACGGTGGCCAGCGGCCGGGTGCGCCGAATGGCCGTCGTCACCGCGAGGCCGCCGCTGATGACGGCGTCGGCAACGGTCACCAGCATGTCGTGGCGCGTCAGCCCGAACACGCTGGGCGGAGCGAGCCGCACCCGGGGGCGGCCGCGCATCAGTGGTGTGCCGCGCGAGCGGCGGGGGAGTTGGCGAGGTACGCGACGGCCTGAGCCGTGGAACCCATGTGTTCGGGGCTGTAGCTGGGTTTGAAGTAGGCCAGGGTCTGCACGAACAGCAGATTCCAGTACTCGGGCAGCAGACCGAGCTTCGAATCGTTCATCCGCATCCGCTGCATCTGCCACCAGCTCAGCTGCAGTTGTGGGTCGCTCTTGACCAGGAACCGCATGCCGCGCTGGAAGAGGACATACAGGCCGCTCCCGGCCACGGCCATGGCGCGGACGCGGGTCAGATAGCTGTCCCGGAAGTAGGTGGCGACGTCATGGGCGACCGAACGGTGTTCGACCTCCTCGGCGCCGTGCCAGCGGTACAGGTCGGTCAGCGTCGGGTCGGCGTCGTAGTCGTCCCAGTTGCAGTTCAGCACGAAATCGCCGAGCACCGCGGTGAAGTGTTCGATGGCGGCGATCAGCCACAGCCGTTCGATGAGGTGGTTCATCTTCCGCCGCGGATTGGTGGTCTTCGACGGGGCCAGGATTCTCTGGAAGACGAATTCGATCTGATCGAGCAGCGGCGCCACGTCGACGCCGGAGGCGATCATGTAGTCGTGCATCACGGTGTCGTGGGCCTCGGCGTGCATGGCCTCCTGGCCGATGAACCCGCGGACATCCTCGGCGAGCTTGGGATCCTTGATGAGGGGCAGTGCCTCGTTGAAGACCTCGACGAACCAGCGCTCGCCGGCCGGCAGCATGACGTTCAGCAGGTTCACGAGGTGCGACGACACCGGGTGGTCGGGAATCCAATACTTCGGCTTGTCCGCGGTCTCGAATGCCACGTTGCGGGCCTGGATCTGCACCGGACCCGGGTCTACCTCGTGAGCGAAACGCTGTGGTCGCAGCATGGAACGGCTACCTCCGGATCCTCAAGCATCGTTGCGAGTGGATTCAGTGTAAGCGTTTTATGTGGGAACGGCGGTACTGGGTTTTGCCGCGATTTGGCGAAGCGGCATCCCGGCAGCTCAAAACAGTGTCTTGACCTGCTGGAATGCCGCTCCGTCAAACAGCTACATACCGGGGACCGACATGCCCGGCTGCGGGCCGACAGGCGTCGCCTGCACCGTCGTCACCCCGTTGGAGCCGACCTGCGGACCCTTGGGTGCGCCGGGAGCGCCGCCACCGGCCGCAGGCGCACCGGCCTGGGCGTCCTCGACGGCCTTGGTGGTGCAGTTCAGCATCAGGATGACGCGGCCGTGGCTGCCCATCTTCTCCTGATCGACGATGCACTGCGCCTGCGGCACATCACTGCCGACCGAGCCGCCGAACGTGGCCTTCACACCCTGGCTCTTGAGAATCGAGACGGCGCGCGCGTAGGACTCACCCACCACATTCATGGAGCTCGAACCGCCGGGATCCGACGTGGCCACCGACGAGCCGAACATCGCAGTGACACCCACCGCCACCGCACCTGCTGCCACGGCACTGGCCGTCAGCATCTTCAGCTTCTTCACCTGACCTCCTCGAGTACAGCGAAGATAGCGCAGATGACGAGGTGGAGAAACTCGAATCAACTCAATCCCGGTGTCACCGCGTCGGCCATCACCTGCGCCAACGCGGCCGCGCGCGGATCGGAAAACAGGTCTTCGAGGAGGATTTTCCGGCCGTCGGGACCCGCCAGCGGCACCCGCCAGTTGGGATATTCGTCGGTGGTGCCCGGCTGATTCTGCGTCCGCACGTCGCCGACGGCGTCGGGCAGCGCCAGCGCCAGAAGCCGCGACGGAGTGCGTGTGAGGTAGCGGTACAGGGCGAGGACGGTCTGGTCGGCGTCGATCGCATCGGGCGCGTTCGGTGGCAACAACCCCGCCGCCCGCAGGACGTCGAGCCAGCGCTGTTGGTCGGCGTGATCGGCCGCGACCTCTTCTTCATAAGGGCGGGTCAGCAGCCCCAGGTCGCGGCGCAGTCGCAGATGCGCGCCGGCCAGGTAGCCGGCCGTCGGCGGCAGGTCATGCGTCGTCACCGCCGACAGGCAGTACTCGCGCCACCGTGGCGCGGGCAGCGGGCCACCGTCCTGATCGGCCTCGAACCACAGGATCGAGGTGCCGAGCAGGCCGCGGTCGCGCAGGTAGTCGCGAACCCACGGTTCGACGGTCCCCAGATCCTCGCCGACCACCACCGCGCCGGCGCGGTGCGCCTCCAGCGCCAGGACGCCGATCATCGCCTCGTGGTCGTAGTGGACGTAGGTGCCGTCGACCGGCGTCGCACCGTCCGGAATCCACCACAGCCGGAACAGACCGATGATGTGGTCGATGCGGACACCGCCGGCGTGCCGCAACACCGCCCTGACCACGGCGCGGAACGGCTCGTAGGCCCGCTCCACGAGCTGGTCCGGACGCCACGGCGGCTGCGACCAGTCCTGCCCGAGCTGATTGAACTCGTCCGGCGGCGCCCCGGCCGACACCCCGGTGGCCAGCACGTCCTGCAAGGCCCAGGCGTCGGCGCCGCCCGGGTGCACGCCGACCGCCAGGTCGTGGACGATGCCCAGGGACATCCCCGTCTGAACCGCGGTGGCCTGCGCGGCGGTCAGCTGGTCATCGAGCTGCCACTGCAGCCACCGATGGAAATCGATACGGCTGCTGTGCTTTTCGGCGAAGACCCGTACCGCCGGATGGTCCGGGTGCTGAAATTCCGCGGGCCAGTCGCGCCAGTCGTCGCCGTGCTTCTCGGCCAGCACGCACCACGTCGCAAAGTCGTCGAGCGTACGTCCGATCCGTTGCCGGTAGCCGTCGTAGGCGACGGCCCGGCCCGCCGAGCGGCCGGCCCGGTACACCTCCTTGAGCGCATTGCGCTTGGACTTCCAGGCCGCGTCGCGATCGATGAAGTCGTTCTTGTCGGCGCGGGACTGGGCGTCGGCCCGCGCCTTGCGCAGCGTGGCCGGCGTGCGGACGGCGGTGTATTCCGGAATGGCCTGCACGCGCAGATACAGCGGGTTGGCGAACTGGCGCGAGGTGGGCAGATACGGCGACGGCTCCATCGGGGCCACCGGGCCGGCGGCGTGCAACGGGTTCACCAGGATGAAATCGGCACGGTGCCGGGCGGCCGACCACACGGCGAGGTCGGTGAGATCCGTGAGATCGCCGGTGCCCCAGGAGTTCTGCGAACGCACGCTGTAGAGCTGCGTGGCCAGGCCCCAGGCCCGACCGCTGCCCAGGCGGCTCGGCAGCGTCAGCGCATCGGGGGTCACGATCAGGACGGCCTCGGCATCCGCCGCAGCGCCGGCCTGGACGTGCAGCCGGTGGTAGCCCAGCGGAAGATCGGCGGGCAGCTCGAAGGTCGCCTCGCCGACCAGGCGGCCACCGAGATCGAACGGCGGCCGGTTGTTCTCCAGCTGGCGCAGCCCGGCCCGCACCGAACCGTCCTCGAGCCGGATCCACACGCCGACAGGTGCGCCGTGGGTGACATGGACCCAGAAACTCGATGCCTGACCCGCCCGGCCGACGATGGTGGGGGACAGGGTGCGCTGCCAGTACGTGCGCTCGTGGTCGGCCAGGGCCGCCGTGCACGCGTCCTCGGAGTCGGCGGGCACGCCCAGCGCCGCGAGCACGGCGACGAGCGTGGACGCGGCGACGGCGTGTTGCGCACCGCTCCAGTCGATGTACTCGGTGGCCACACCGTGGCGTCGGGCGAGCTCGACGAGCGACGCGGTGCGTTCAGTCATGCGCGCCATCTTGCCGCGATTCGGAGCACCATGGGAGCTGAGCCGCTTGTCCGGAACGGGAGGTTGCGGGCGCATATCCGGCCGGCGGACGGTGCGCATCCGGATACGCTGCGCGCGGAGGTGTCGACGTGAGTTCCGATCTGCTGTCCGACGTGCTGCCCACCATGCTGCACGACCCGGTCTCATACGCGATCCCGTTCTTCGTGGTGGCGCTGCTACTGGAGTGGGGCGCGGCCCGCAAGCTCGCGCACGACGAACAGCAGCGGCCACCGTCCGGCGCCTACCTGCGCGCCGATGCCTGGGCCAGCATCTGGATGGGCGCGGTGTCGTTGTTCACCAGCGGTGTGCTGAATTTCCTCGCGCTGGTCGGCTACGCGGCGCTGTACGTGTATGTCGCGCCGTGGCACCTGCCGGGCAACGCCTGGTACACGTGGGTGATCGCGATCCTCGGCGTCGACCTGATCTATTACACCTACCACCGCATGGCCCACCGGGTACGGCTGTTCTGGGCCACCCACCAGGCGCACCATTCCAGCGAGTACTTCAACCTGTCCACCGCGCTGCGGCAGAAGTGGAATCCGTCGGGCGACCTGGCGATGAAGGCCGTGCTACCGGCGCTGGGCGTGCCGCCGTGGATCGTGTTCGCCAGTTTCTCGCTTAATCTGGTGTACCAGTACTGGATTCACACCGAGCGCATCGGAAAACTCTGGCGGCCAATCGAATACATCTTCAACACGCCGTCGCACCACCGTGTGCACCACGGCCGGGATCAGCAGTACCTCGACAAGAACTACGGCGGCATCCTGATCATCTGGGACCGGATGTTCGGCAGCTTCACGCCGGAGACCGCGCGCCCGAACTACGGATTGACCAAACCTGTTGGAACGTATGACATCTGGAAACTGCAGACGCACGAGTATGTCTCGATGGTCCGAGATGTGCGCCAGGCCAATGGATTCGGTGACCGGATGGGTTACGTCTTCGGTCCTCCCGGATGGCAGCAGGCGGGTCCTGGATCCGCGCCAGTTCGCTGACAGGGGCGTCAACACTGTCAGAACGCTGTGATTCCTTCGCGATAACTCATTGTTTGCCAACTGTTTTGATTTCTGCGAGCGCAAAAGCTGGCGTTCCCCGGAACCGTCGGTACTGTCGATGAGCGACAGCGGTCAATCTATTACCGAAGGGCTGGACATTCATGGGTGACACACTTCAAAAGGGCGAGAAGCTCGAGGTCGGCCAGTCGCTGACGTCGAACAACGGTGCCTACCGGCTGGTCCTGCAGGACGACGGCAACCTGGTGCTGTACGCAGGGGAGCAGTCCGTGTGGGCCACCGCCACCGACGGCCAGGACGTCAAGCGCGCCGAGGTGCAGGAGGACGGCAACTTCGTGCTGTACACCCCGGACAAGCCGGTGTGGGCCAGCCAGACCGCCGGCGCCGACAATGTCCGTCTCGTGCTGCAGGACGACCGCAACCTCGTGCTCTACAGCGGCGACGACGCCAAGTGGTCGTCCGAGACCCACACCGACGAGGTCCCCGCGGCGCCCGTCGAGGCCGCGCCGGAGCCCGCGCCCGAGCCCGAGGTGGCTGCCGAGCCGGTCGCCGCCGAGATCGCCCCCGAGCCCGAGCCCGCCCCGGCGCCCGCGCCCGAGGCCCCGGCGGCGCGCACCTACACCGTGCAGTCGGGTGACACCCTGTGGGCCATCGCCGAGCAGTTCTACGGCGACGGCAACCGCTACCCGGAGATTGCCGGTGCCAGCGGAATCGACAACCCGGACCTGATTCAGCCCGGTCAGCTCCTGACTATTCCCTGACCTGGACGGACCCTGGCGGCCCGGATCGAAAGATCCGGGCCGCCAGCGCGTTTCAACGTCCGATTCCGGGGCAGATTGTTTGCTGATGCGGTGCGGGCGCCGGTCGCCCGGGGCGGGGCCTTTCCCGTCCTGGCTTCGGGTTTGCGGGGTAGGCTGGCGCGACGTCCGTCCCGAGGTGATGGGAGCAAGGTCATGTTTGTGGGGGGTTTGCGGGCCGCGGCAGTAGCCGCGGTCGCTGTGCCGATGTTCGCTGTCGGAGGCCCGGCGCCGGTGGCATCGGCTGATCCCGGGGTGCTGGTGTACCCGGGCATGGAGATCCATCAGGGCACCACGCGCTGCACGCTGGGTTACGTCGACCCGGTCGCGCGGACCGGCTACACCGCGGGTCACTGCCGTGGCAACGGCCCGGTGACGGACAAGGACGGCCGCTTCATCGGCACCATGATCACCTTCCGGGACAACACACCGGACGGCGCCACCATCGCGACCGATCACCAGATCTCGGACTGGGAGTCCATCAACATCGCCGGCGATGTCATGGTGAACAACATCCTGCCGGGTGGGCGGATGCTCGTCGCCGATCCAGCGGTGAATCCGCAGCGCGGCGAACCCGTCTGCCACTTCGGCGTCGTCACCGGTGAGACGTGCGGCACCGTCGACGCCGTGAACAACGGCTGGTTCACGATGTCCAACGGCATCGTCAGCCAGAAGGGCGACTCCGGAGGTCCGGTCTACACCGTCACCCCGGACAACCGTGCGGTCCTTGTCGGCGTCTTCAACAGCACGTGGGGGCATTTCCCCGCGGCGGTCTCGTGGAGCGCCACGGACCAGCAGACGGGCGACGGTGTGGTGCAGCAGACGGCCGGCGGGTAGCGGTCAGTCCTGTAGTTCGAACACCGGGATGGTGGGGGCGACCCGGTGCATCTCGCCTTCGGTGGACTGTGGCGTCAGCCCGCCGACGTGACCCTTGACCTCCCAGTACCACCGCTGCAGATACTGCTGCAGCAGTGCGGCTTTCGCTTCGTCGGGCACCTCGACGAGGGCGTGGTCGCGGCTGCGCCAGGTCGGTCCCAGTTGAACGACACCTGCGGCGCGCGCGTTGCGGACCCATTCAGTGTTGCCACGCGGTGAGACGAGGTACCGCCGGCCGTCGACTGTGAGCACGTTGACGACGACTCCGCGAAGTTTGCCGGTGCGCCGGCCACGCACCCGTAGCGCGCTCGTTCCGGCGAGGCTGATGCCGGCCTCGGCCAGCCAGCGGATGACTTCGTTCGCCGCGCGGGTGACGGCTCGGGGTTGGTCGTAGCGAGTGGTCATGGTGGTCCTTTCTGCGATATCTAAAACGAGAGCATTGCTCTCTAATTACGGTGACATGCGCGGGCCGGAAAATCAAGAGCAGTGATCTCGTTTTGTGTCAGACTGGCTCACGTGGGCAAGCGTCAGGACTCGCGGGATCGAATCGAACGTCGGATCATCGAACTCGGCCGTCGGCAGCTGGCGACCGATGGTGCCGCCGGGTTGTCTCTGCGGGCCGTCGCCCGCGACCTCGGCATGGTGTCCTCGGCGGTTTACCGGTACGTCTCCAGCCGGGATGAACTGCTCACGCTGCTCCTGGTCGACGCCTACACCGAGTTGGCCGACGCCGTCGACGCCGCAGTGGCTGCGTCCGGCGACGGCTGGCGTGATCAGGTCAAGGCGCTCGGGCGGGCGACGCGCGCATGGGCAGTGGCGCAGCCGGCCTGCTGGGCGCTGTTGTACGGCAGCCCGGTTCCCGGATACCGCGCCCCGGCGGAACGGACGGTCGGTCCCGGAACCCGGGTGATCGGCACATTGTTCGGCGCTGTCGACGCCGGGATCGCCGCCGGTGCCGTGCGCTCGGCCGAAGTGCCGGTGTCGCAGCCGTTGTCGGCCGATTTTGCCCGTCTGCGCGACGAGTTCGGATTCTCCGGTGACAACGCGGCGGTGGCCAAGTGCATCGTGCTGTGGACCGGACTGGTCGGGGCGGTCAGCATCGAGGTGTTCGGGCAGTACGGTGCCGACACGCTGAGTGATCCGGCTGAGGTGTTCGATCTGCAGCTCGACCTGCTGGTCGGCATGCTGGCCGAGCCGTCGTGAGGGGTCCCGCGGGTCAAAACTAGAACACGTTCTAGCCTTGGTGTCGTCTCGAGGTTATTGTCTAGTCGATCACTGATCAGACACGTGTCCAGGGGCCACCGCACTCGCCGCGCCGGACACCACCGAGACCGGCCCAGGAGAGACGATGCAAACAGTTCCCGAGACCGTCAACGCCGCCGACGTCACCGAATGGTCCGACGAGGCCGACGTCGTGGTGATCGGCTTCGGTATCGCCGGCGGCTGTGCCGCAGTCAGCGCGGCAGCCGCGGGCGCCAAGGTCCTGGTGCTGGAGAAGGCGGCCGGCGCGGGCGGCACGACGTCCATGGCGGGCGGTCACTTCTACCTGGGCGGCGGCACCGCAGTACAGCAGGCCACCGGCCACGACGACTCGGCCGACGAGATGTACAAGTACCTGGTGGCCGTCGCCCACGACCCCGAGCACGACAAGATCCGCGCCTACTGCGACGGCAGCGTCGAGCACTTCAACTGGTTGGAGGACTTGGGTTTTCAGTTCGAGCGCAGCTACTACCCGGGCAAGGTGGTGGTGCCGCCGGGCACGGAGGGCCTGTCCTACACCGGCAACGAGAAGGTGTGGCCGTTCTGTGAGCAGGCCAAGGCCGCGCCGCGCGGGCATTCGGTGCCGGTGCCGGGCGAGTTGGGCGGCGCCGACATGGTCATCAAGTTGCTGCTGAAGCGCGCAGACGAGCTCGGCGTCGAGATGCGCTACGAGACGGGCGCGACCAACCTCGTGGTGGACGACGCCGGTGCGGTCGTCGGCGTCCGCTGGAAGAACTTCGGGGTGACGGGCGCCGTGAAGGCCGGTGCGGTGATCATCGCCGCGGGCGGCTTCGCGATGAACGCGGAGATGGTGGCCGAGCACACGCCGGCGCTCGGGCAGAAGCGAAAGACCAAGCACCACGGCGAAGTTGAGCCCTACATCCTGGGCAACCCGAACGACGACGGACTGGGCATCAAGCTCGGCGTGTCCGCCGGCGGCGTCGCCAAGAACCTGGACCAGCTGTTCATCACCGCTGCCGCCTACCCGCCGGAGACCCTGCTGACCGGCGTCATCGTCAACCAGAACGGTGAGCGCTTCGTCAACGAGGACTCCTACCATTCGCGCACATCGGCTTTCGTGCTCGAGCAGCCCGACCAGGTGGCCTACCTGATCGTCGACGAGGCGCACACCGAGATGCCCGCGATGCCGTTGATCCGGTTCATCGACGGCTGGGAGACGATCGCGGAAATGGAAGAGGCACTGGGGATCCCGGCCGGCAACCTGGCCGCGACGCTGGAGCGCTACAACGCCAACGCCGCGGCGGGCTCGGACCCCGACTTCCACAAGCAGGCGGATTACGTTGCGGCCCAGGACAATGGCCCGTGGGCGGCGTTCGACCTGTCGCTCGGCCGCGCCCTGTACTCCGGGTTCACCATGGGCGGGCTGTCGGTCAGCATCGACGGCGAAGTGCTGCGTGAGGACGGCAGCGCGGTGCCGGGGCTGTACGCCGCGGGTGCCTGTGCGTCGAACATCGCGCAGGACGGCAAGGGCTATGCCAGTGGCACCCAGTTGGGCGAAGGGTCGTTCTTCGGCCGGCGGGCCGGAACCCACGCCGCGACACGCTGATCAGACGCGGGCGGGCGCGTCGTCCTGGTCTTCGATCCGGGTGAGCCGCCAGGTGCCGTCGCCCAGCAGTTCCAGCTCCTGCTGGTGATGCTGTTCGACGGTGCTTCGGTGGCTGACGCTGACCACGGTGGTGCCCGCCAACTCGGTCCGAACCAGTTGGTACAGCATCATTTCCAGGCCCTCGTCGAGTGCCGAGGTCGACTCGTCGAAGAACACGGCCTTCGGCCGGGTGAGCAGCACCCGGGCGAAAGCGACGCGCTGCTGCTCACCCGGGGAGAGCACCTTCGCCCAGTCGTCGACCTCATCGAGACGGCTCGCCAGGTGCGGCAGTGCGACCTTGCCCAGGACCGCCTGCAGCGCTTCGTCGGTGTGGGTGCCGACCTTGCTCGGGTAGGACACCACGGCGCGCAGATCGCCGAGGGGTACATACGGCAGCTGGGACAGGAACAGCGTCTCGTTCTCGTCCATCGGGAAGTGCATGGCGCCGCTGCAGAACGGCCACAGCTTGGCCAGACTGCGCAGCAGGGTCGTCTTGCCGCTGCCGGAGGGGCCGGTGACCACCAGTGCCTCGCCGGGGTACAGGCACAGGTCCAGCGGCGCGATGAGTTCGCGGCCGTCCGGCGTGCTCACCGTGACCTTCTCGAGCGTGATGGTGTCGTCGGGGCAGTCCTCGGTGACGATCACGGGCAGGTGCCGCGCCGCGTCGTTGGCCGTCACCAGACCGTGCAGACGGATGATGGACGCCCGGTAACCGGCGAACTGGTCGTACACGTTGCGGAAGAACGACAGCCCGTCCTGGATGCTGCCGAACGCCGACGCGGTCTGGTTCATGTCGCCGAGCTTGATCTCGCCGGCGAGGAAACGCGGGAACTGCAGGACATACGGCAGCGGCACGATGATCTGGCTCATCGACAGGTTCCAGCCGTTGAACCCGATCATCCGGTTCACGTACCGCTTGTAGTTGTCGACGACCGGCGTGAACAGCCGGCGCAGGCCCGACCGTTCGGCGAGCTCACCGTGGTAGAACGCGACGGCCTCGGCAGCATCGCGCATGCGCACCAGCGCGTACCGGAACGCCGCGTTGAAGCGCTCGTTGTCGAACGACAGCCAGATGATCGGCCGGCCGATCCAGAACGCGACAACCGACGCGATCAACACATAACCGATACCGATCCAGAACATGGCCTTCGGGATGGCGACCCCGGCGACGGTCAGGGTGCCGGACAGATGCCACAGAATCGCGGTGAACGAAAGCATCGACGCGATGGCGTTGATGGCGCCGAACAACAGCGTCGACGTCGACATGTTGTTCGGCGTGTTGGGCAGCGGGCCCACGCCGGCGGTGAAGATGTCGATATCGCTCTGGATGCGCTGATCCGGGTTGTCGATGGTGTCATCGATGAAGCGGGACCGGTAGAACGCCTTGCCCTCCAGCCAGTCACCCGTGAGCCGGTCGGTGAGCCAGGCGCGCCAGGCGAGGATGAACCGCTGCGTCATGAACAGATCGAGCATGATGCGGCCGACGTGCAGCGCTGCCAGCAGCGAGAAGATGCCGATCGACAGCCAGAAGCCGTGTTCGCCCGAGTTCTTCACCGTCTGGTCATGGCCGGCCAGACCGGAGGCCACCACCTGGAAGCTCGTCATGAGATCGTTGCTCTGATAACTGAAAAGCACCGTGAGCCGAACGCCGGTGATCACCGACAGCAGCAGCGCCGCCAGCCACAGCCAGACCTTGATGCTCTCGCGGCCGACGAAGTAGGCGCCGGTGATACGCCAGAACTGCCGGCCCCAGACGGTGAACCGCCCGATGGCGACGAGCACCACCAGCGTCGAGACCGCCGCGATCAGCCAGGCTTTGGCGATCCACCACAGCGAGGTCGTGAGCTCACTGCCCCATTCGAGCGTCGGGGTGAACAAATCCATCCCCGCAAGGTACCCGTGCTCTATTGACGCCGCGCCGCGACAGGCACAGACGGGAGACGTCGGTCACGTTCCGTGGGTCTCCGGCAGGTGGACGGCTGCAGGAGAGCGGATGGAGCGGACCGGTACCTTTGAGCTGTGGCGAAAACCAGCACCGCGAAATCCGGCCGGCTGAGCAGCAAGTTCTGGAAGCTGCTCGGTGCTTCCACCGACAGGAACCAGAACCGATCGATGGATCAGGTTCGGGCGTCGGCGGAATTCGACGACAAGGCCGCGGGGCTGGACGACGAGCAGATCACCAAGGCCGCCAAGCTGCTCGAACTGTCCGAGCTCGCCGATGCCGCCGACATCCCGCAGTTCCTCGCCATCGCCCGGGAGGCGGCAGAGCGCACCACGGGCCTGCGTCCGTTCGACGTTCAGCTTCTCGGCGCCCTGCGCATGATGGCCGGCGACGTCGTCGAGATGGCCACCGGCGAGGGCAAGACCCTGGCCGGCGCGATCGCCGCTGCCGGCTACGCGCTCGCGGGACGGCACGTGCACGTCATCTCGGTCAACGACTATCTGGCCCGCCGCGACGCCGAGTGGATGGGGCCGCTGCTGGCGGCCATGGGCCTGACGGTCGGCTGGATCACCGCCGAGTCGACGGCCGACGAACGGCGCGCCGCCTACGAATGCGACGTCACCTATGCCTCGGTCAACGAGATCGGGTTCGACGTGCTGCGCGACCAGCTGGTGACCCACGTCGACGACCTGGTGTCGCCGCGGCCCGACGTCGCACTGATCGACGAGGCCGACTCCGTGCTCGTCGACGAAGCGCTCGTGCCGCTGGTACTCGCCGGCACCACGCACCGCGAGACCCCGCGCCTGGAGATCATCCGGCTGGTCGGCGAGATGACGTCGGAGAACCGCGTGGACGACTCGCTGCAGTACTACGACACCGACGCCGACCGTCGCAACGTGCACCTCACCGACGCCGGTGCGCGCAAGCTCGAGAAGGCGCTCGGTGGCATCGACCTGTACTCCGAGGAGCACATCGGCACGACCCTGACCGAGGTCAACGTGGCCCTGCACGCGCATGTGCTGCTGCAGCGCGACGTGCATTACATCGTGCGGGACAACGCCGTTCATCTCATCAACGCCTCCCGCGGCCGCATCGCGTCGCTGCAGCGCTGGCCCGACGGCCTGCAGGCCGCCGTCGAGGCCAAGGAAGGCATCGAGACCACCGAGACCGGCGAGGTGCTCGACACCATCACGGTCCAGGCCCTCATCGGCCGCTACCCGACGGTGTGCGGCATGACCGGCACCGCGCTGGCCGCCGGTGAGCAGCTGCGCCAGTTCTACCGGCTCGGGGTGTCGCCGATCCCGCCGAACACGCCGAACATCCGCGAGGACGAGGCCGACCGCGTCTACATCACCGCGGCCGCCAAGAACCAGGCCGTCATCGAGCACATCCAGCAGATCCACGCGACCGGCCAGCCCGTGCTGGTCGGTACCCGTGACGTCGCCGAATCCGAAGAGCTGCACGCGAAACTGGTCAAGGCCGGGGTGCCCGCCGTCGTCCTGAACGCCAAGAACGACGAGGAAGAAGCCGCCGTCATCGCCGAGGCGGGCAAGCTCGCCACCGTCACCGTCTCCACCCAGATGGCCGGCCGCGGCACCGACATCCGTCTCGGCGGGTCGGACGAAGCCGACCACGACGCCGTGGCCGAACTCGGCGGCCTGCACGTCATCGGCACCGGCCGGCACCACACCGAACGCCTCGACAACCAGCTGCGCGGCCGCGCCGGCCGCCAGGGCGACCCGGGATCGTCGGTGTTCTTCTCCAGCTGGGAGGACGACGTCGTCGTCTCGCACCTGGAGCCCGAGAAGCTCCCGATGCAGACCGACGAGGACGGCCGCATCGTCAGCGACCGGGCCGGCCAGATGCTCGAGCACGCGCAGCGCGTCGCCGAGGGCCGGTTGCTGGATGTGCACGCCAACACCTGGCGCTACAACCAGCTCACCGCGCAACAGCGCGCGATCATCGTGGAACGCCGCGAGACCCTGCTGCGCACCACGACCGCGCGTGATGAGCTCAAGGAGCTGTCGCCGGACCGCTACCAGGAACTGGCCAGCCAGATTGGGGAAGCGGGCGCCGAGGACGAGCTCGAGCGCATCTGCCGGCTGATCATGCTGTACCACCTGGACCGCGGCTGGGCCGACCATCTGGCCTACTTGTCCGACATCCGCGAGAGCATCCATCTGCGCGCGCTGGGACGTCAGGATCCGCTCGACGAGTTCCATCGCATGGCGGTCGACGCGTTCGCGTCACTGGCGGCCGACGCCATCGAGGCGGCGCAACAAACCTTCGAGACCGCCAACGTGCTCGAGGACGAGCCCGGCCTGGATCTGTCCAAGCTGGCCCGCCCGACGTCGACGTGGACGTACATGATTCACGACAACCCGCTGGCCGACGACACGATGGCAGCGCTGAGCCTGCCCGGGGTATTCCGTTAGGTTTAGCCCTATGGACCGCCAGCAAGAAGCCGAAGCGGGCGACCGGGTGCTGACGATCCCCAATGCGCTCAGCGCATTGCGGTTGCTGCTGGTCCCGGTGTTCTTGTACCTGCTGTTGTCGGCGCATGCGAACGGCTGGGCTGTCGCGATCCTGATGTTCAGCGGCTTCTCGGACTGGGCCGACGGCAAGATCGCCCGCCTGGTGCCGAACCAGTCGTCGCGGCTGGGCGAGCTGCTGGACCCACTGGTCGACCGGATCTACATGCTCGTCGTGCCGGTCGCACTGGCGATCGCGCACGTCGTGCCGTGGTGGATCGTGCTGACCCTGATCGGCCGTGACCTGGTGCTGGCGGCCACGCTGCCGCTGTTGCGCGGCCGCGGGCTGACGGCACTGCCGGTCACCTACATCGGCAAGGCCGCGACGTTCGCGCTGATGTCCGGCTTCCCGCTGGTGCTGCTGGGGCAGTGGCCGGACGCCTGGAGCCGGGCGGTGCTGGCCTGCGGGTGGGCGTTCCTGGTGTGGGGCATGGCCATGTATCTGTGGTCCGCCGTGCTCTATCTGATCCAGGTCTCCATGGTGCTGCGGCAGCTGCCGCCGGTGACGAGGTCTGCGGCGTGACAGAAGCCGGGACACCTCGGGACCGGGCGCTGGGCGGCTACCGGCCGGAGGCCGGTCGCAACAGTCACGTCGCCGACGAGCCGGTCCGGATTCCGGTGCCGTCACTGCTGCGCTCGCTGCTCACCGACCATCTCGACCCCGGCTACGCCGCCGCGGCCGAGCGCCGCAAGGGTGCGGGTGCCGGCCCGAGCGCGCGCTCGTGGTTCATCGACGGCGCCTGGCTGCTGGTCGGCGTCGCCGCGGTGTCGGTGGTGTTCGTGACGGCGGCGCAGCACGCGGTGTCGATGGCTCCGGCCAACGACCAGACCCAACACGTGCTGTCGGCCAACGCCCGCACCGCCGAAGCGCGGACACGCGACAGCACCGCCACCCGCGACGCCCTGGCCGGTCAGGTGGAGGCTGCCCGCCGCAGCCGGCTGGCCGGTGACGCGACGGGCCGGGAACTGCTGACCGCCCTCGAGCAGGCCGAATTCAGTGCCGGCGTGACCGCCGTGACCGGCCCCGGCCTGACCGTCACCGTCACCGAGCCCCCGGCGAGCCCGAACCTGTCCGACGTGTCCAAACAGCGGGTTGCCGGCAGCCCGCAGATCATCCTGGACCGGGACCTGCAGCTGGGCGTCAACTCGTTGTGGGCGGCCGGGGCCGAGGCGATCTCGGTCGGCGGCGTGCGGATCGGGCCGAACGTGACCATGCGGCAGGCCGGCGGTGGCATCCTCGTCGACAACCAGCCGGTGGCCAGCCCTTACGTCGTCGTGGCCATCGGGCCGCCGCACGCGCTGCAAGAGGTGTTCGAGCAGACTCCTGCCATGCAGCGGCTGATGCTGCTCGCCCAGTCGTACGGGGTGGGAATCAGCGTCCAGACCCGGGACCGGCTCACGGTGTCGGCCGCGTCGGTACGAGATGTCAACTTCGCCAGGCCAAGTGAGCCAAAGTGATTGGAGCCGGATTGAGTACGCGCGCATGATCGGGATCGCGGCACTGGTGGTCGGCATCGTGGTGGGGCTGATCTTCCACCCCAGCGTGCCCGAGGCGGTCCAGCCGTACCTGCCGATCGCCGTGGTGGCAGCGCTGGACGCGGTGTTCGGGGGACTGCGGGCCTACCTGGAGCGCATCTTCGATGCGAAGGTCTTCGTCATCTCGTTCGTCTTCAACGTCCTCGTCGCCGCGGTGATCGTCTACGTGGGCGACCAGCTGGGCGTGGGCACCCAGCTGTCCACCGCGATCATCGTGGTGCTGGGTATCCGGATCTTCGGCAATGCGGCGGCGCTGCGGCGCAGGCTGTTCGGGGCGTGACGGTGGACGAGGAGCACGCGGAAGAGGAACACCACGGCCGGCACGAGCTGCCCGACGGCGTCCCGGCACGGCCGCCGCGCACCCGGTCGCAGTTGATGTTCGGCGCGCTGGCGGTACTGCTCTGCGTGCTGCTGGGGGTGGCCATCGCAACGCAGGTGCGCCAGACCGAATCGGGTGACGCGCTCGACACCGCGCGGCCCGCCGACCTGCTGGTGCTGCTCGACTCGCTGCAACAGCGCGAGGCGGCCCTCAACACCGAGGTCGCCGACCTGCAGAAGACGCTGTCGTCGCTGCAGGCGTCCGGAAACAGCGACCAGGCCGCCATCGAGAATGCGCAGGCGCGGCTGCGTGCCCTGTCGATCCTGATCGGCACCGTCGCGGCCACCGGTCCGGGTGTCACCATCACCATCGAGGACATCGCTCCGGGCGTGTCGCCCGAGACCCTGCTCGACGTCATCAACGAGTTGCGCGCCGCCGGTGCCGAGGCCATGGAGATCCGGTCGGGACGCGGCGACCAGCAGACCGCGGTGCGCGTCGGCGTCGACACCTGGGTGACCGGCACCGCGGGCGCGCTGGTGGTCGACAACGTGACCATGAACCCGCCCTATTCCATTCTCGCCATTGGTGATCCGCCGACACTCGCCGCCGCGATGAACATCCCGGGCGGGGCGATGGACAGTGTGAAACGGGTGGGCGGCACAATGACCGTGCAACAGGCCGACACGATCGACGTGAGTGCCTTGCGGCAACCGAAACCGCGCCAATACGCTCAGCCCGTCAAGTAGACCGCCGGGCCTGATCGTCGAGCCGTATCGTATGTACCCCACCAACACTCAAGGAGCGTCGTGAGCGAAACGCCAGCCGATCTGCTGTACACCACCGAGCACGAATGGGTGCGCCGCACCGGCGAGGGCACCGTGCGGGTCGGAATCACCGATTTCGCGCAGGGCGCGCTGGGTGACGTGGTCTACGTCGATCTGCCCGAGGTCGGCACCACGCTGGCCGCCGGCGACGTGTTCGGCGAGGTCGAATCGCCCAAGACGACCTCGGAGCTGTATGCCCCGATCGCCGCGAAAATCGTTGCGGTCAACGGTGATCTGGAAGGCTCGCCCGACCTGGTCAACTCCGACCCGTACGACGCCGGCTGGCTCATCGAACTGCAGGCCGACGCGGCCGAACTGGACAGCCAGCTCGAAGGTCTGCTCGACGCGGACGGCTACCGGGCGACCCTTGACGAGTAACCCTTTTGTTAGGGTGCTGCGGTCCGGTTCGGCCGTGGCGACACCAAAGTCGGCTCGGCGGATCCGGCGGTGGCGGGCACACCGGCCCGCGCCGCGCGGTACGGTCAATAGTGGGACGTACGCGACATCGATGACTGCTGGCAGCACCTGCCGGCTGGTCGTGCAAAAGAGCGCCACAGCAGCCAGTAGAGGAGCAGCGCGTGACGGATAACGACAGCGGTTCGGGGACCGATTTCGGCTCCGAGGAGGCAACGGTGGAGACCACATCGGTCTTCCGTGCGGACTTCCTCAACGAGCTCGACGCCCCGGCTTCGACGAGCGGCACCACTGCCGTCTCCGGAGTTGAAGGACTGCCGGTGGGCTCGGCCCTGCTGGTGGTCAAGCGCGGGCCGAATGCCGGCTCGCGATTCCTGCTGGATCAGCCGAGCACCTCGGCGGGCCGTCATCCCGACAGCGACATCTTCCTCGACGATGTGACGGTGAGCCGTCGCCACGCCGAGTTCCGGCTCGAGTCCGGTGAGTTCCAGGTGGTCGACGTCGGCAGCCTCAACGGCACCTACGTCAACCGCGAGCCCGTCGACTCGGCGGTACTGGCCAACGGCGACGAGGTCCAGATCGGCAAGTTCCGCCTCGTGTTCCTGACCGGCCCCAAGACCGACGACAGCTCGGCTGGTTAGACCGGCGGTCAGTCCATGACGCAGCCCGACCGCAGTGCAGTGGCCGGGATGTCGATCGGAGCAGTGTTCGACCTGCTCCGGCCAGACTTCCCGGATGTGACCATCTCCAAGATCCGGTTCCTGGAGGAACAGGGTCTGGTCACGCCCGAACGCACTGGGTCGGGCTACCGTCGTTTCACGGCCTATGACTGCGCGCGGCTGCGGTTCATCCTGTCCGCACAGCGCGACCAGTACCTGCCGCTCAAGGTCATCAAGGCGCAGCTGGACGCCCAGCCCGACGGCGCGCTGCCGTCGAACGGATCCGCTTACGGCGTACCGAAATTGGTTCCCGATCTCGACGTCGATGGCGGAGGCCCGGGCCATCCTGATGAGGTAGCGCCTGCCCAGGTCCGGCTCAGCCGCGAGGATCTGCTGCAGCGCTCGGGCGTCACCTCGGAGCTGCTGGCCGCGTTGGTCAAGAGCGGCGTGATCATCCCCGGCCCGGCGGGGTTCTTCGACGAACACGCCGTGGTCATCGCACAATGCGCCCATGCGCTGGGCGAGTACGGTGTCGAACCGCGGCATCTGCGGGCCTTCCGGTCCGCCGCCGACCGGCAGTCGGATTTGATCGCCCAGATCGCCGGCCCCATCGGTAAAGCCGGCAACGCCGGGGCCCGTGACCGGGCCGACGAACTGGCCCGGGAGGTCGCGGCGCTCGCCATCACGCTGCACACTTCACTGATCAAGTCTGCTGTGCGCGACGTTCTCGATCGCTGAGGACTAGACTCGAATTCGTTGATGGCACACGGATTGCGGAGGGCAGACGCTGATGGGCGAGGTTCGTGTGGTCGGCATTCGGGTGGAACAGCCGCAGAACCAACCCGTGCTGTTGCTGCGCGAATCCGACGGCGACCGTTACCTGCCGATCTGGATCGGCCAGTCCGAGGCTGCGGCCATCGCACTGGAGCAGCAGGGTGTTTCGCCGGCGCGGCCCCTCACGCATGATCTGATCAAGGATTTGATTGCCGCGCTTGGGCATTCACTGCGCGAGGTGCGCATCGTGGATCTGCAGGAAGGCACGTTCTACGCCGACCTGGTGTTCGACCGCGACATCACGGTGTCGGCGCGCCCGTCGGATTCGGTGGCCATCGCACTGCGGATGGGTGTACCGATCTACGTCGAGGAGGCAGTGCTGGCCGAAGCCGGTCTGCTCATCCCGGACGAGGCCGACGAAGAGTCGTCGGGGCCGGTCCGCGAGGACGAGGTCGAGAAGTTCAAGGAGTTCCTCGACAGCATTTCGCCGGACGATTTCAAGGCCACGTAGAGAGGTCCGTCCGGGCGTTGTCACGGATGCATCTCAGTTAGGTCAGCGCGTGTCGACACTCGGTGCGCCGTTTGCGGATTCGGCGAATCCGCGCCACATACTTTCCTCGTTCTGGCAACAGTCCGACCGGCGGCTCGCCGCCGATGGGCTGAAGTGGCCCGGCGGGAAGCGTATGCTCGACACATTCGAGCAGCGGACATGCCCGCCGAGCAGCAGCGGCCGCCAGGCAGGGTTAGTTCGATCGGCGAGAGGATCAGGCAGTGGGCGACGAGACGCCACGTCAAGAGCAGTTGGACCTGACGACCAACGGCGCGCCTGAGCAGGCCGCCCCGACACCGGCTCCAGTGCCGGTGCAGGCAGGCCTGTTCCCCGACGAGTCTGTTCCCGATGAACTGGTCGGCTACCGCGGGCCGAGCGCCTGCCAGATCGCCGGCATCACCTACCGCCAGCTCGACTACTGGGCCCGCACCTCGCTGGTCGTCCCGTCGATCCGCGGCGCCGCCGGCTCCGGCAGCCAGCGCCTGTACTCGTTCAAGGACATCCTGGTCCTCAAGATCGTCAAGCGGCTGCTCGACACCGGCATCTCGTTGCACAACATCCGCGTCGCGGTCGACCACCTGCGTCAGCGCGGCGTCCACGACCTGGCCAACATCACGCTGTTCTCGGACGGCACCACGGTGTACGAGTGCACCTCCGCCGAGGAGGTCGTCGACCTGCTGCAAGGCGGTCAGGGCGTCTTCGGCATCGCGGTCTCGGGTGCCATGCGCGAGCTCACCGGTGCCATCGCCGACTTCCCGGGCGAGCGGGCCGACGGCGGCGAGTCCATCGCCACCCCAGAGGACGAGCTCGCATCGCGGCGCAAGCAGCGCGACCGCAAGATCGGCTGAGGCCCCAAAGCAGAGCAACGGCCCCTTTCCCCACGGAGAGGGGCCGTTTGCTGTCGCTTCGCCTCCTTTTGTGACCGACCGGTAGACTGGCGCGCGCATCGTCCCGACGCGGGAGAGTTCTGTGGCCGCCAGCCATGGACGCCGAAGGAGCAATACCTCTCCATCAACCTCTCAGGCCCCCGGACCGCGCCGGAGCCCGATGCCTCTGGAAAGCGGCGAGCTGTGACTCGCCCGCCCATGGGGAAAGGCCGACCACATCGTCGGGCCGAATCTCTCAGGCACCGACGACAGAGGGGGAGGGAAGCCCCTAACGTCTGGAGAGGCCGTCATGACCGACAGCACGTCCCGTTCCTCTGCCGAGCACCACCAACTCCGCTTCGTCGACCGGCACATCGGTCCGGATGCCGACGCGGTGGCCACCATGCTCGGGGTCATCGGCGTCGAGTCATTGGAAGAGCTTGCCGCCAAGGCGTTGCCCGCGGGCATTCTCGACGCGCTGTCCAGCGCCGGCCTGGCGCCCGGTCTCGACGAGCTGCCGGCCCCGGCGTCCGAGGAGCAGTCGCTGGCCGAGTTGCGTGCGCTGGCCGAGACCAACACCGTCGCGGTGTCGATGATCGGTCAGGGCTACTTCGACACCCTGACCCCGGCCGTGTTGCGCCGCAACATTCTCGAGAACCCCGCCTGGTACACGGCCTACACGCCGTACCAGCCGGAGATCAGCCAGGGCCGTCTGGAGGCCCTGCTCAACTTCCAGACCATGGTCACCGACCTGACCGGCATGGAGATCGCCAACGCCTCCATGCTCGACGAGGCCACCGCCGCGGCCGAGGCCATGACGCTGATGCACCGTGCGGTCAAGGGCGACTGCCGCCGCCTCGCGGTCGACGTCGACATCTACCCGCAGACGGCCGCCGTGCTGGCCACCCGCGCCGAACCGCTGAACATCGAGATCGTCACCGTTGACCTGCGCGACGGTCTCCCCGAGGGCGAGTTCTTCGGCGTCATCGTCCAGGTGCCCGGGGCCAGCGGATACGTCAATGACTGGAGCCGACTGGTCGATCAGGCCCACGAGCGCGGCGCGCTGGTCGCCGTCGGCGCGGACCTGCTGGCGCTGACGCTCGTCACCCCGCCCGGTGAGATCGGCGCCGATGTCGCGTTCGGCACCACGCAGCGTTTCGGGGTGCCGATGGGCTTCGGCGGCCCGCACGCCGGCTACCTGGCCGTGCACAGCAAGCACGCCCGGCAGCTGCCCGGCCGTCTGGTCGGTGTCTCGGTCGATGCCGACGGCGCCAAGGCCTACCGGCTGAGCCTGCAGACCCGCGAACAGCACATCCGCCGTGACCGCGCCACCAGCAACATCTGCACCGCCCAGGTGCTGCTCGCGGTGATCGCCGCGATGTACGCCAGCTACCACGGGCCGCGCGGGCTGACCGCGATCGCGCATCGGGTCCACGGCCACGCGCTGGCTGTGGCGATGGGCCTGAAGGAGGCCGGTGTCGAGGTCGTGCACGCGAAGTTCTTCGACACCGTCCTGGCTCGCGTGCCCGGCAAGGCCGAGCAGGTGCAGGCGGCCGCCAAGGAGCGCGGCATCAACGTGTGGCTGGTCGACGCCGACCACATCTCGGTGTCGTGCGACGAGGCGACCACCGCCGACCACGTCGACGCCGTGCTCGCGGCGTTCGGCGCGACGCGCGGCGGCCACCACTGGGACGGCCCCGAGATCCACACCCGCACTTCGGAATTCCTGACGCACCCGGCGTTCTCGCGGTACCGCACCGAGACCGAGATGATGCGCTACCTGCGTTCGCTCGCCGACAAGGACATCGCGCTGGACCGCAGCATGATCCCGCTGGGCTCGTGCACCATGAAGCTCAACGCGGCCGCCGAGATGGAACCCATCACCTGGGCCGAGTTCTCGCGGCAGCATCCGTTCGCCCCGGCCTCGGACACCCCGGGGCTGCGCAAGCTGATCGCCGACGTGGAGTCCTGGCTCGTCAGCATCACCGGCTACGACTCGGTGTCGCTGCAGCCCAACGCCGGGTCGCAGGGCGAGTACGCGGGCCTGCTGGCCATCCGCGCCTACCACGAGGCGCGTGGTGAGGCAGGCCGCAACATCTGCCTGATCCCGTCCAGCGCGCACGGCACCAATGCCGCGTCGGCCGCCATGGTGGGCATGAAGGTCGTCGTCGTGGCGTGCCGCGAGAACGGCGACGTCGACCTGGACGACCTGCGCGCCAAGGTCGCCGAGCACGCCGGTGACCTGGCCGCGCTGATGATCACCTACCCGTCCACGCACGGCGTCTACGAGCACGACGTCGCCGACATCTGCGCCGCGGTGCACGACGCCGGCGGTCAGGTCTACGTCGACGGTGCCAACCTCAACGCCATCGTCGGGCTGGCCCGGCCGGGCAAGTTCGGCGGCGACGTCAGCCACCTGAACCTGCACAAGACGTTCTGCATCCCGCACGGCGGCGGTGGTCCGGGTGTCGGCCCGGTGGCCGTGCGCTCGCACCTCGCGCCGTACCTGCCCGGCCACCCGCTGGCCACCGAGCTCGCCGACGACCACACCGTCTCGGCGGCGCCGTACGGCTCGGCATCCATCCTGCCCATCACGTGGGCGTACATCCGGATGATGGGCGCGGCGGGTCTGCGCGCGGCGACGCTGACCGCCATCGCGTCGGCCAACTACATCGCCCGTCGCCTCGATGAGCACTACCCGGTGCTCTACACCGGCGAGAACGGCATGGTCGCGCACGAGTGCATCCTGGACCTCCGGGCCATCACCAAGGCCACCGGCGTCACCGTCGACGACGTGGCAAAGCGCTTGGCGGACTACGGTTTCCATGCACCGACCATGAGCTTCCCGGTGGCCGGCACGCTGATGGTCGAGCCCACCGAGAGCGAGAGTCTGACCGAGGTCGACGCTTTCATCGCCGCGATGATTGCGATCAAGGCCGAGATCGACCAGGTCGGTTCCGGTGAGTGGCCGGCGGACGACAACCCGCTACACAACGCGCCGCACACCGCCGAGTGCCTGCTGGTCGATGAGTGGAAGCACCCCTACACCCGCGAGCACGCCGCCTACCCGCTGGGCAAGGGCTTCCGGCCGAAGGTGTGGCCGCCCGTCCGCCGCATCGACGGCGCGTTCGGTGACCGCAACCTGGTCTGCTCCTGCCCGCCGATCGAGGCCTTCGCCTGATTCCGCGAGCGGCCGTGTCTGCACACGACACGCCGTGCGTTCCGCGCAAAAACGTCCCGCTCAGAGCTGCTGAGCGGGACGTTTTTGTACATGTCCAGCGGCGTGTTGCCGTACAAACACGGCCGCTCGCGGGAAGTGGGGTTACCTAGGGCAGGGCGGCGGCGACCGCGTTGACCAGTTCAGGGGCCGCCGAAGTGGGCATGCTGGTGAACGTGCCGCCGGTGAGCTGCGCGACGGCCTGCCACGCCGAGCCGTCCGAGTCGCTGCCGATGTCGATGACGTTGACCGCCAGCGGTCGGGCCGGATCGAACGCCGACTTGATGTAGTCCTGCAGGCCCTGGCCGTCCAGCGACTGGTCGGTGTGCGGGCCGGAGGTGATCAGCAGGATCGAGTTCGCCTGGCCGTCGACATATTTGGACATCGCGTCGCCGTAGAGCATGCGCAGCGTCGTGAACGAGACGTGACCGCCGCCCGACGAGCTCTGGTTGTTCAGGTTCGAGATCAGCTGCGTCGAATGCGCCTGGTCGCTCAGCGGAGCCGACGGAATCTCGTTGCGGCCCGACACCCCGTCGAACGTCCACAGGCCCACCGAACTGTTCGGCGACATCGCCTTGAGCCGGTCCATGAGGGCTGTGGTCACGTTGCCGAGCCGGGTCTTGGCGCCGTCACTGGTCGGCATCGACTGGTCCAGCATGATCGTCACGGCGACGTTCTTGGAGGTGCCACCGACGGCATTGGCCAGCGTCGCCCGCGTACCCGTGTCGCCGACTGCGAGGGCGTCGGGCAGGGAGCCGAGGTTCACGACGTCGTTCTTCGGGGGCGTGCCGCCGTCGACGCGGAAGCCGGCCTTGGACAGCTCGGCGAGCTGTTCGGGCTTGCGCAGGAAGCGTTCGAACTCGCTGGCCGCGGTGACCTCCTCGTGCGACAGGCCCTCGGCGGCGAGCAGCACGGCGGGATAGTCGGCGATTGCCGGTGCGCCCGGCGGCAGCCAGGCCGCCAGCTTGCCCTTGGCGTTGTCGGTGTGTTGCGCCCGCTGGTAGAGCTGCTGTTCGGTGGTGACGACGGCGTGCACCGGCGCCGTGGCCGGGTCGCTCGCGGAGATCAGCGCGTCCAGCGCCGTCGAGACCTTGGGATCCGAGAGCTTCGGCTGCGCGGCCGTCAACCGGTGTACGGCACCGGCTCCGGCGTTGACCGGACCACCATTGGCCGCAGCGGAAGCGACGGCCTCGGCGGCCAGGTATGCCGCGTCACTGTTGTCGACGGTCGGCACGGCCAGCCGCAGCGAACCCCAGCCCGGCAGGCTCAGGCCGTCCAGCGCCGTCGGTGTCGTCTGCAGCGCGGGCAGGGTGCCCCAATTCTGTTGGGCCAGTGCATCTTTGAGTTGGGGCCGGACGGCCAACAGCACCGGCGAGGTTGCCAGCGACTTGGCTTCACCGCTGACGGCCTGCTCACCGGCACCGGCCACGAGCCGGGCTGCGGACACCGAGCTGGCCGGAACCCACAACGCGGGCCGCGGCCCCAGGTTCGACGGCCACTTGTTCACCACGCCGTCGACGACGGCGGTCGGATCGGTCGCCTTGACCTCGACCTTGACGCACTTGTCGCCGATGGGCGCGGCGGACTGGTTGTACTTGCCGGCCAGTGAGTTGAGCTGGTCGGAGATCGACGGGTCGGCCAGCACGGGCACGCTGACCGAGCCGGACACGCACCGCGCCGAGGCCTCGCGGCTGCGGTCGGACAGCACGCTGCCGAAGAAGCGCCACAGGATCACCGCGGCGACGACGACCACGACGGTCACCAGCGCGGCGATGACGCCGACGCTGACGCCGCGGCGCTTGGTCTGGATGGCCCGGTGGCTGCCGGTCCATTCGCCGCCCTCCCAGTCGCCGCCGTGCGAGCGGACCGAGGCCCGGCGGGGGACGGACGGGAACGCCTGGGTGACGGTGTCGGAGCCGGTGAGGTCGGGCTGGTCCGAATAGTCGGGCTCACCGTAGTCGGCGTCGGGCTCGTCGGTTTCGTACCGGTCGCCGGGGCCGGCGGGCGGAGCAGCGGCTGGGATATGGGAAGGCGGGGTGGCGGCAGGCGGCATCCCGTGCATCTCGGCCCAGTCGTCCGGGACCCGGAAACCGAGTGCGCCCGTGGCGGTTTCGTCGGCTTCCGGGATGTCCGGCGACAACGCGTCGTTGTCGGAGATCTCGGCGTCGCGTGATTCGTCGGCGTTCGATTCGTCGTCGTCGGGAGCTCTGTGCCTACCCATTGGTGTTTGCTCCTGGTGTCGGCGTGCAATCGGCGGACCCGTGTCGAGTGACGCGGGCCCGCCGAAGTTTAATCAATAGTGATGGGGGAGTTGACCGTTCACGAACCGGCGTGTGCGGCCTTGAACTCCCGCCGGCGCCGATGCAGGATCGGCTCGGTGTAACCGTTGGGCTGGGCGCAACCCTCGAGGATCAGCTCCTGCGCGGCCTGGAAAGCGATGCTGCCCTCCGGATCCGGCGCCATCGGCAGGTACGCCGAGTCGCCGGCGTTCTGCTCGTCGACCACCGCGGCCATCCGGCGCAGGCTCGCCTTCACGTCGTCCTCGGTGATGACGCCGTGCCGCAGCCAGTTGGCCAGCAGCTGGCTGGAGATGCGCAGCGTGGCGCGGTCCTCCATGAGCGCGATGTTGTGGATGTCCGGCACCTTGGAGCAACCGACGCCCTGGTCGATCCAGCGCACCACGTAGCCGAGGATCGACTGGCAGTTGTTGTCGATCTCCTCGTGGATCTCCTCCGGCGCCCAGGCCAGCTCCTTGGCCAGCGGGATGGTCAGCAGTTCGGTCAGCGTGGTGCGCTTCTTGCCGGCCAGTTCCTTCTGGACCTCGGACACGTCGACCTGGTGGTAGTGCATGGCGTGCAGGGTCGCGCCGGTGGGCGAGGGCACCCACGCGGTGGTGGCGCCGGCCTTGGGCTGACCGATCTTCTGCTCGACCATGTCGGCCATCAGGTCGGTCATGGCCCACATGCCCTTGCCGATCTGGGCGCGGCCGGCCAGGCCGCACGCCAGGCCGGCGTCGACGTTGGCGTCTTCGTAGGCCTTGATCCAGGTCTGGGTCTTCATGGCGCCCTTGCGGACCATCGGACCGGCCTCCATCGAGGTGTGGATCTCGTCGCCGGTGCGGTCCAGGAAGCCGGTGTTGATGAACACGACGCGGTCGGCGGCGGCCTTGATACAGGCCTTGAGGTTGACCGTGGTGCGGCGCTCCTCATCCATGATGCCGACCTTGAGCGTGGCCTCGGGCAGGCCGAGGACGTCCTCGACGCGGCTGAACAGCTCGCAGGTGAAGCCGACCTCGTCGGGACCGTGCATCTTGGGCTTCACGATGTACACCGAGCCGGTGCGGCTGTTGGTCAGCTTGCCGTTCTCTTCGGTGGACTTGAGGCCGTGCATGGCGATCAGGCCGGTGAACAGCGCGTCCTGGATGCCCTCGGGGATCTCTGTGACTTCGCCGCCGTCGCCGGCCATGACAATGGCGTCGTTGGTCATCAGGTGACCGACGTTGCGCACGAACAGCAGGCTGCGGCCCGGCAGGGTCAGTTCACCCTCGCCGTCCGGCGTGGTGAACACCCGGTCGGGGTTGAGCACGCGGGTGAAGGTCTTGCCGCCCTTGCTGACCTCTTCGGAGAGGTCGCCCTTGTTCAGGCCCAGCCAGTTGCGGTAGCCGAGCACCTTGTCATCGGCGTCGACGGCCGCGACCGAGTCCTCGAAGTCCATGATCGTGGTGATCGCGGACTCCAGCACGACGTCCTTGATGCCGGCCTTGTCGGTCGAGCCGACCGGCGAGGTGGGGTCGACCAGGATTTCGATGTGCAGGCCGTGGTGCTCGAGCAGCACCGACCACGAGGCGTCCCCGAGCTGGCCGGTGTAGCCGACGAACTCCTCCGGGTTGGCGAGTCCGCTCGAGAGTTCAGCTCCCAGCTCAGCCTGCAAGTGGTGCTCGTCGTCGATCTTCAGGCCGGTGACGTCGGCCCACGAGCCGGCCGCCAGCGGGACGGCCTGGTCCAGGAAACCCCGGGCGTAGGCGATCACCTTGTCGCCGCGCACCTTGTTGTAGCCACCCTTGCCGGCCTCGGCGCCGCCCTCGTCGGAGATGACGTCGGTGCCGTACAGCGCGTCGTACAGCGAGCCCCAGCGGGCGTTGGCGGCGTTGAGCGCGAACCGGGCGTTCAGGATCGGCACCACCAGCTGCGGTCCCGCGGTGCTGGTGATCTCCGGGTCGACGCCCGAGGTCGTGATGCTGAAGTCGGCCGGTTCCGGCTGCAGGTAGCCGATCTCGGACAGGAATTCCTGGTACGAGGTCTTGAACTCGTCGGTGTCGACGGGATCGATGACGCGGGCGCGATGCCACTTGTCGATCTGCGCCTGGAGGTCGTCACGGCGGGCCAGCAGGTCCTGGTTCTTCGGGGTCAGGTCGGTGACGACCTTGTCGACTCCCGCCCAGAAGCTGTCAGGATCGACCCCGGTGCCGGGCAGAGCCTCGTTGGTGATGAAGTCGTGCAGTACGCGGGCCACCCGCAGATTTCCCACCGTCACACGATCAGTCATTTTCTTCTTCCTCCTAAGCAGCCCATCCGGCGACCATCCACTTTACCCGCGGGTAACCGCAGCTCACCGGCGTGTCGGCCAATGAGAACCCGGTCACACCGTCATCGGGGTGTCGAGCCGGGCAAACCGACGGCGGGGACGCCGGGCGTATGCAGCCGTCCGGCCAGCCACGGCAGGGCCGCGGCGAATACCTCTGCGGCACTGGGGAACGTGTGGTCACCGCCGTGCGGGACCACCGAGCACTCGATACCGGCGGCGCTGACCAACGCACACATGTAGGTCGCGACGGCGGTGTGGCTCTCCGGATTGTCCGGCGGTTGCACGTTCGCCGGCGCGCCGGCCTGCGCCGGTTGATACACCACGGGCCCGTTCTCCGACACCGCGAACCAGCCTGCGATGCCGGTATACGGGCCGCGCTTGCGTACCACGGTCGCCGGGTCGAAGTGAGCGAATGCCGCCGCGTCACCGCCGAACAGGCGCGCGATGGTCTGGGGTTCGGAACCGGCGTTGGGCCCGACCTGGCCGTCCATGTCGACGAACGTCTGGAACAGCTCGGGGTGCATGACCGTCGTCATCACCGCGCACGTGCCACCGGCGGACCAGCCGACGATGCCCCACCGCGACGGGTCGGAACTCGCCGAGAATGTCGAAGCGACGAATGGCACAACATCTTTGGTGAGGTGATCGGCGGCCATGCCGCGCGGCCCGTTGACGCACTCGGTGTCGTTGGAGAACTGACCGCTGGTGTCCACGAACACCAGGATCGGCGCGTTGCCGCCGTGGGCGGCCGCGAACTCGTCGGCGGTGCGCTGGGCGCCACCGGCCGTCGGCCAGTCGGCGGGCCAGCCGAACTCGCCGCCCACCATGACCACCGCGGGTAATTGCGGGGCGTCCTTGGCGAACCAGGCGGGCGGCAGATAGACCAGCTCCGGACGGGCACGGAAACCCGATGCGGTGGTGGGAATCTGCACCGAGACGAGGACACCGCGGTCTGGACGTTCGCCCGAGCGGCGCATGGTCAGCGCGGTCTGCAGGTCGATCTCGCCGCGCAACTCGGCGCCGGTGGCGCGCTGCCACAGCGCCTCGACGGTCGGCAGGTAGCCGGTCCAGGTGTTCACCGCCAGCCCCGCGCACACCGCGCACAGTGGCACCACCGCAACGGCCACCGCGCGGCGCCACCAGTGCAGGCCCGGCCACCCGGCGATGGCGACGACGAGTGCCACCCCGGTCAGCACGAGCCACACCCACAGGGACGTCGGGGCCGGCCCGCCCGCGAGGCCCTGGTCGGAGATGAACCAGCTGGCAGCCAGCGCCAGGACGACGCCGGTCCCGAAGGCCACCGGCAGCCACAGCCGCAGCCAGCGCGGCGATCGCCGCCCGACCGCGACGACCAGCGCCAGCACCGTCACCACCTGGATCAGGGTCGGGAGCCAGCCGTCGAGCAGGCCGATGTTCATTCGGCGTCTCCGAGGTCCGCCGGCGGCGGAGGTGCGGGCTGCTCGTGGTGCGACGTCTGCACGGTGTCCGAGCTGGGCTGTTCGGCGGTCGAGGTCACCCCTTCGGTGTCCGAGCCCGACTGCCCGGTGTCGGAGTCGTCCGATTGCGAACTGGCCGTCGACGTCGGGGTGGTGGCGGTCGGGGTGGCACCGGAGCAGGTGTTCGGCGCGGGCACCCCGTTGAACCGGTCGGTGATCCAGCCGAGGGCGTCGGCCTGGTCGGGCTGGACGTAGTCGATGACGTCGCCCATGGCGCAGGCGCGTTCGACGGCCGCGGCGGTCTGTTCCGGCGGCACCAGCCCGTCGGGCGGTCCCGGCGTGATCAGCATCGGCGCGGCGGCCGGCGCCTGCGGCAGCGTCGCCTTGCGCAGGTAGCCGCGCAGCGCGTCGGCGGCGGCGGGCGTCGTCGGGCCGAGGTCGTTGGGGCCCAGCGAATCCAGCACGCCGGTGCGGTCGGCGACCGCCGGACCGCGGCAGGCCGACAGTGTGTCCCAGTGGTCGCGGGCGGCGCCGCGGCGGTAGTCCTCGATGGGGAATCCGGGGTAGGCCTGCGGCATGACCGCGAGGTACTGCTGCAGCATCAGCTGCTGGTCGCGGTTGAGATTCCCGTCGGCCGCGGCGGCGGCCAGCCATTCGAGCGCTGCGGTCGGGGCCAGCGCGACGGCACCCTGCGGGCGGAGCCCGCCGCCGTAGTCGGTGGCGAGCTCGGCGGCCGCCCAGGCCGCCTGACCGCCCTGCCCGGTGCCTACCGCGACCCAGTTCGTGGACGCGGCGGAGACCAGTTTGCGCGTCGCCCGCGCCAGGTCGATCAGGTTGAAGCCCTCGGTCGTGGAATCGAGATACGGGTGATAGGTCTCGTCGAGGCCGATGCCCTGATAGTCGGTGATCGCCACGAGATAGCCGGCGCCGACCATGAGCCGCACGGTCGGCAGCAGGCCCAGCAGGCTCGGCGACGACGACGGGGCGCAGCCGGATTTGATGCCGCTGCCCGGGTTGGCCAGGGCGATGATGCGCCAGCCGCCCTCGGGCGGTTTGCCCTTCGGCAGGAACACCGAGCCTGTCACCTTGGGGTGGCTGTCGTTGATGCCCGACGTGGAGACGTAGGTGATCCGCGCAGAGATGGCGGTCAGCCCGGCCAGTTCGGGGTCGACGGTTGTCAGCGGCTGCGCGGCGACGAGCGTGCCGGGGCCGGCGCCGCTGTAGTCACCCGGCAACACCTGACCGCTGCGCTGCGGGCTGCGTCCGGGTTGGTCGTCGGAGCAGCCGGCGACGGTCAGCACGACGACCAGGGCCGCGGCCGCGATGCGCAGCAGCGTCCGGGCCGTCACAGGATGCCGCCGTCGGTGTCGTGGTCGAGCAATGCCCGGCATGCAGACAGCAGTGAGTCCCGAAGCGGCACAGCGAGATTGGCGATGTCCTGCTGGCGGCGCACATACTCGGCGCGGCCCGTCGGGTCCTCGATGGCGATCGGCTCGATGCCGTAGTCGCTCAGGTCGTACGGGCTGGCCCGCATGTCGAGGACGCGTGCGTCCGCCGCGAGGTCAAGGCAATCCATCAAAAGATTCGACTCCAGCAAAGGTCCGAGCTTGTAACTCCATTTGTACAAGTCCATATTTGCGTGCACACAGCCCGGCTGCTCGGTGGCCGACTGGGCGTGTCGGGACAGGGTTTCGCCGTTGCGCGGTGCGGCCGCCTCGGTGAAGAACCGGAAGGCGTCGAAATGCGTGCACCGCAGCGGCATCGACTCGACCACGGCATCGGTGTCCGCGGCGCTCAGCCGCAGCGGCACCCGCGCGTGCCGCACCTCGGGAGCGCGGTACACCATGGCCCATTCGTGCAGCCCGAAGCAGTTCAGCCGCGCCGGGCGGGCCGCCGTCGCAGCCAACAGGTCCGCGACGAACGCGACGGTCTCCCGGCGGCCGGCGAGGTACGCAGGCGTCACCGTCACGGCGTCACCGCTGCGGCCGTACCCCGTCCGGTCGGTGAACCGCAGCGCGCCAGGACCGGTCAGCGCCCGGCCGAAACCCGGATGCCAGCGTCGCAACTGGCGGGGTTTGAGGCTGTAGTACGTGAACAGGAAGTCCCACACCGGATGCGGCTCGCCGGCCCGCATCCGTCGTTCATGCGGCGCCAGGAAGGTGTCGACGCGGTCCAGGTAGCGCTGTTCGCGCGTCGCCCAGTCGTTCTCGTCCAGGATCTGCAGCGGCGCGCACACCGTCTCAGACACGGTGGGTACCGTCGCGCACCACACCGACCAGGTCCTCCACGAGGTCTTCCAGCGTCACCATCGCGGTGACGTAGCCGTCGGTGGTCACCAGAGACAGGTGACTGTTGTTGCGGCGCAACCACGACAGCGCGTCGGCCACCGGCAGCGTCGAGGCGACCATGGGCAGTGGCCGCACCATGGACCGGTCCAGCACCGCGTCGTTGTCGTCCATGCACGGCAGCACGTCCTTGATGTGCAGATATCCGAGGTAGGCGCTGTGCCCGTCGGTGACGGGGAATCGGGAGTAGCCCGTCTCGCGCAACGCCTGGGCCACCGCACCCACCGTGGGACCGGTACCCGGCGCCGCGATCGGTACCGCGCGGATGTCCGGAAGCGGTATCGCGACGTCCTTGACCGTCCGGGTGCGGATGTCCAACGCGCGGGTCAGGCGGACGTGTTCCTCGGCGTCCAGCAGGCCTTCCGACAGCGATTCGGTCAGCATCTCGGACAGCTCGACCGACGAGACCGTGACGTCCAGTTCGTCCTTCGGCTCCACCCCGAGCAGTCGCAAGGTGCTGTTGGCGCACCAGTTGTAGAAGATGACGAACGGCCGGGCGATGCCCATGTAGACGAGGTATGGCGGGATCAGCAGCATCGCGGCCTTTTCCGGCCCGGCGATCGCGATGTTCTTCGGCACCATCTCGCCCAGCAGCACGTGCACCGTCACCACGATCGCCAGCGAGACGCCGAATGACACGGTGTGCAGCACCGTCGCCGGCACGCCGAGCGCGTCGAAGGGCTCCTCGAGTAGGTGCGCGACGGCCGGCTCGCCGACGCGGCCCAGCAGGATCGAGCAGATGGTGATGCCCAGCTGAGCGCCGGCCAGCATCATCGACAGCCGCTCACCGGCCCGCAGCACGGTGACGGCGCTGTGCTTGCCCTGTTCGGCGAGGGCCTGCAGGCGGTCACGGCGCGCCGAGATCAGCGCGAACTCGGCGCTGACGAAGAACGCGTTGGCGCCCAGCAGCACCATGGTCAGCAGGATGCCGAGGACGTCATTCATGGTCGGCTCCCGACTCGGCCGTTCCCGGTTCGCTGCCCAACTCGGTGAGTTCGAGCTGGTCGATGCGCCGGCCGTCCATCCGGACCACCGTCGCCTTCCAGTACACCGGGTCCAGCTCGGGGTTGTCCGGGTCGAACTCGGTCAGCACGACGGTGTCGCCGACATCGGGGATGTGGCCGAGTTCCTTGAGGACCAGGCCGCCGATGGTCTCGTAGTCGCCCTCGGGCGCGCGGAACGGCGTCTCGGTGTCCACTTCGTCGATCCGCATCAGACCTGACACCAGCCAGCCGTCGCGCACCTCGACGACGTCGGGGGTGGCGTCGTCGTGTTCGTCGCGCACATCGCCGACGATCTCCTCGATGAGGTCCTCGACCGTGACCATGCCGGCGGTGCCGCCGTACTCGTCGACCACCAGTGCGGTCTGCACGCCGTTGGCGCGTATCTGGGTCATCACCGCGTCACCGTCGAGGGTCGACGGTACCGTGGGGACGGGCCGCGCCAGCTGGGCCAGGCGGGTGCCGGCGCGCAGCTCGGTGGGTATCGCGAAGACCTGTTTGACGTGCACGATGCCGACGGTCTCGTCGAGGTCGCCGGCGACGATCGGGAAGCGCGAGAACCCGGTGCGGATGGCCGTCTCGATGAGGTCGGCGGCGGTGTCGGTGACTTCCAGCGACTCGATCATGGACCGGGGTGTCATGAGCTCCTCGGCCGTGCGGCCGCCGAATTGCAGTGAGCGGTCGATCAATTCGGCCGTCTGCGCATCCAGCGAGCCGCTTTCGGCGGAGTTGCGCACCAGCGCCAGCAGCTCTTGCGCCGACCGCGCCGAGCGGAGTTCCTCGGCGGGCTCGACCCCGAGCCGGCGCAGCACCCAGTTGGCGGTGCCGTTCGTCAGCTTGATCACGGGGGAGAAGACGAGGGAGAAGAACCATTGGAGCGGCACGGTGGCGCGCGCGGTGGGGACCGGCTTGGCCACGGCGAGGTTCTTGGGTACCAGCTCGCCGAACACCATCGATACCGAGGTCGCGATCAGCAGGGCCAGCGTCAGGGCCACCGCGTCGGTGAACGTCTCGGGCAGGCCGACGGCGTGCAGTGGGCCGCGCAGCAGCCGCGCCACCACGGGTTCGGCGAGATAACCGGTGATCAGCGTGGTGATCGAGATGCCGATCTGGGCACCCGAGAGCTGGAACGACAGGTTGCGGTGCGCGGTGCGGATGATGCGGTCGCGGCGGCCCCCGTCGCGGGCGTTGGCCTCGACGGTGCTGCGTTCCAGGGCCGTCAGGGAGAACTCGGCGGCGACGAAGATCGCCGTTCCGAGGGTGAGCAGGATGAACGCGGCAAGGCTCGCGATGGTCAGCGCGGTGGTCACCGTCCACCACCGCTCGGGGCGCCGGGCTGACGGCCCGGCCGGCTACTGGGAGGTTCGGAGTCGATCGCCTCGGGGCCCGGCTCGGGGAGCGCGTGATCGGCCTGGCACGCTCCCGACTGGCTCGGGGCGGTCAACGCCCCTACGGGTGCCTGCGGCACGTGCTCCCTTTCGCTGAATCGACACTCGACGGCCGTCCGACGCCTGCTGCGTTCACCGGCCGTACCGCAATGGTAGCTGGTCGGACCTTTCGGGCCTGCTCACCAACCCGTCGGCAGCGGGTGCCCTTCGGCGAATCCCGCGGCCGACTGCACCCCGAGCACCACCTTCTCGTGGAGCTCGGCCAGGTTTGCCGCGCCGACGTAGGTGCAGGTGCTGCGGACGCCGGAGGTGATGTGGTCGAGCAGGTCCTCGACCCCGCCGCGCACCGGGTCCAGCGCCATCTTCGACGACGAGATGCCCTCTTCGAACAGGGCCTTGCGGGCCCGGTCGAAGGCGCCGTCGGCGGCGGTGCGGGCCGCCACCGCGCGCTTGGAGGCCATGCCGAAGCTCTCCTTGTAGACGCGGCCCTCGCGGTCCATCAGCAGGTCGCCCGGTGACTCGTATGTGCCGGCGAACCACGAGCCGATCATCACGTTCGAGGCGCCCGCGGCCAGGGCCAGGGCGACGTCGCGCGGGTGCCGGACGCCACCGTCGGCCCAGACGTGGCCGCCGAGTTCCCTTGCCGCCGCGGCACATTCGACGACGGCGGAGAACTGCGGGCGGCCCACCCCGGTCATCATGCGGGTGGTGCACATGGCACCGGGACCGACACCCACCTTGACGATGGACGCGCCCGCGTTGATCAGGTCCCGGGTGCCGGCGCCCGACACCACGTTGCCGGCGGCCAGTGGCAGGCCGAGATCCAGCGCCGCCACCGCGGACAGCGCGTCGAGCATCTTCGACTGGTGTCCGTGCGCGGTGTCGACGACCAGGACGTCCGCTCCGGCTTCGGCCAGCGCCCGGGCCTTGGCGGCGACGTCACCGTTGATGCCGACGGCCGCCGCGATCCGGAGCCGGCCCTGCGCGTCGACGGCGGGGGTGTAGATGCCGGCGCGGACCGCCCCGGTGCGGGTCAGCACGCCGGCCAGCGAGCCGTCGGCGTTGGTCAGCACCGCCACGCCCGTTGGGGAGTGCTCCAGCAGGTCGAACACCTTGCGCGGCTCGGTGCCCGCGGGCGCGGAGACGAAATCGGTGGTGGCCACATCGCGGACCCGCGCGAAGCGGTCCACCCCGGCACAGCCGGCCTCGGTGACGAGGCCGAGCGGACGGCCCTCGTCGACGACCACCGCCGCGCCGTGGGCCCGCTTGTGGATCAGGGCGAGCGCGTCGGAGACCGAATCGTCGGGAGCCAGCACGACCGGGGTGTCGACCACCAGGTCGCGGCTCTTGACGAAGTCGACCGTGCCCCGGACCACGTCGACGGGCAGGTCCTGCGGCAGCACGACGATGCCGCCGCGGCGGGCCACGGTCTCGGCCATCCGCCGGCCCGCGACCGCGGTCATGTTGGCGACGACGATCGGGATGGTGGTGCCGGTACCGTCCGTCGTCGCCAGGTCGACGTCGAAGCGGGACGTCAGTTCCGAGCGCCCCGGAACCACGAAGACGTCGTTGTAGGTCAGGTCGTACGGGGGCCGGTGGCCGTCAAGAAACTGCACACTGCCAGCCTAGTGGTCCGGTTCCCTCGCGAGCAGACTGTTAAGCCTCGACCTCGGTGCGGTCGCCGCTCCACAGGGTGTGGAACTTCTTGCCCTCCGGCGCGTCGGTGCGGCCGTAGGTGTGGGCGCCGAAGAAGTCGCGCAGGCCCTGCGTCAGCGCGGCGGGCAGCCGCTCGGTGCGCAGCGCGTCGTAGTAGGACAGCGACGACGCGAAGCCCGGGATCGGGATGCCGAGCTCGGTGGCCGTCACCACGACGCGGCGCCAGCTGTCGATGCCCGACTCGACCGCGGCGCGGAAGTACGGCGCGGCCAGCAGCGTGGCCAGCTCCGGTTCGGCGTCGAACGCGTCCTTGATCCGGTTCAGGAACTTGGCGCGGATGATGCAGCCGCCGCGCCAGATGGTGGCCAGGTCACCGGGCTTGACGTTCCAGCCGTATTCGGCGCTGCCGGCCTCGATCTGGTTGAAGCCCTGCGCGTACGCGACGATCTTGGAGGCGTACAGCGCCTGCCGCACGTCTTCGATGAACTTCGTGGCGTCGCTCGGCTTCTCGCCGAGGTGGCCCGAGGCCAGGCCGACGGTCGCGCGGCGCTGCGGCACCGAGCCCGACAGGGCGCGGGCGAACACGGCTTCGGCGATGCCGGTGATGGGGATGCCGAGGTCCAGCGCGGACTTGACGGTCCAGCGGCCGGTGCCCTTCTGCTCGGCCTCGTCGACGATGACGTCGACCAGCGGCTTGCCGGTCTTGGCGTCGACCTGCTTGAGCACCTCGGCGGTGATCTCGATCAGGTAGCTGTCCAGGTCGCCCTTGTTCCATTCGGCGAACACGTCGGCGATCTGCCCGGCCGCCATGCCCAGGCCGTCGCGCAGCAGCTGGTAGGCCTCGCCGATGAGCTGCATGTCGGAGTACTCGATGCCGTTGTGCACCATCTTGACGAAGTGGCCGGCGCCGTCGGGGCCGATGTGCGTGCAGCACGGCACGCCGTCGACGTGCGCGGAGATCTCTTCGAGCAGCGGCCCGAGCGAGACGTACGACTCGGCCGGGCCGCCCGGCATGATCGACGGGCCGTTGAGCGCGCCCTCCTCGCCGCCGGAGATGCCCGCACCGACGAAGTGCAGCCCGCGCTCGCGGATGGCCTTCTCGCGGCGGATGGTGTCGGTGTACAGCGCGTTGCCGCCGTCGATGATGATGTCGCCGGGCTCCATGGCGTCGGCGAGCTCGTTGATGACGGCGTCGGTCGGATCGCCGGCCTTGACCATGATGATCACGCGGCGTGGTTTCTCCAGCGCGTCGAGGAATTCCGCGATGGTCTCACTGCGGACGAACTTGCCCTCCGAGCCGTGTTCGGCGATCAGGGCGTCGGTCTTGGCGACGGAGCGGTTGTGCAGCGCGACGGTGTAGCCGTGGCGGGCGAAGTTACGGGCGAGGTTGGAGCCCATGACGGCCAGGCCGGTGACCCCGATCTGGGCGGTAGCGGTGGTTGATTCCGGGTTTCCCGACGAGCTCACGGCTGGCCCTTTCGTTGTTTGGTTGTGGCGCACAGCATTTCGCACCGGCCAGGGCCGGTGCGGCGTCATCCGCCACCGAAGCTGATGCTGCCAGTCGCAAAGTCTACGAGAAGAACAACCGGTGCAACTCAGTGAGCCAGGGCACAGCCACCGCGACGGTCGGTACGACCAGTACGGAGGCGGCGGCCAGGTAGGCAGCCGCGGCGACCCATGAGCTGTTGGGTTCGCCGGCCAGGCGCTGTACCCGCAGAACGGTGGTCGGCCCGCCGGCGGCGAGGGCGCCCTTGGGCGCGCGTCCGGACGCGCAGGCGACGAGGGCGCGGGCCAGCGGTGTCGGGCCGGTGGCCCGGACGGCGGCGTCGTCGGCGAGCAGTTCGATCAGGAAGCGGACCGCATCGAGGGCGCTGGCGCTCCGGACGAAGCGGGGGAAGGCGGCGTGCACGGCGATGAACATCTCGAGCACCAGGTCGTGCCGGGCGCGCAGGTGTGCGTGTTCATGGCTGAGGATGGCGGCGATCTCGCTGTCGTCGAGGTGCTTGAGCGCGCCTTCGCTGAGCACCACCCGGCTGCGGACGCCGGGCAGGCAGTAGGCGAGGGGCTGCTGGACGTCGAGGATGCGCAGGCCGTGGCCGATGAGGTGACGGGCCTGGGGCGCGGGTGCGGTGTCCCGCGAACAGTCGAGCAGGTCGACGATCATCCGGTGGTGGGCGCGCCGGCGCCGGGTCGCGATGGCGACCTGGACGAATGCGATGGCCAGCCGGGCGCCGACGACGAGGGTCAGTGCGAAGACCGCGACGTGGGTGAGCCACAGCGGCCAGCCCATGACGCTGATCTCGCTGGTTGCGGTGGTTGTCGGGCGACCGTCAGGGCCGGGCGCGAAAAGCCTGCTGGCGACGGCGATACCGGCGCTGAACGCGGACAGCACGGCGGCGATGGCGATGGACTGCCACAACACGATCGCGGCCCGGGGGGCCCGCTGCGGCCACGATGCGCGCGCCAGCACGGCGGGTACCGGCCCGACCAGCAGTAGCGCAACGAGAGTGAAGGCCAGGGCGGACACGCGCTAAGTGTCTCTCAGTCGGTGCCGGAATTGCCAGTCGCCGGTGGGATTCGGTGCTTGGCTTCCAACTCATCGAGGGCGCGCCGGAGCGCATCGGCCTCGTCGACGCCGACGCGCTCGACGAAATGAACCAGCGCCGCGACGCGGCTGCCGGAGTCAGAGGCCTGGTCAAGGGCGTCGACCATCAGCCCGGCGACGAGCTCGTCGCGGCCGTGGGTCGGCGCGTAGCGGTGCGCGCGGTCGTCACGATGCTGGACGACCAGATTCTTCTTCGCCAGGCGCTGCAGCACCGTCATGATCGTGGTGTAGGCCAGGTCCCGGCGCTCCGCGAGGGCTTCATGCACCTGACGCACGGTCTGTGGCTCGCGCGAGGACCACAGGTGGTCCATCACCTCGCGTTCAAGCTCGCCCAGTCGCGTCAATTTCGCCATGTCCTATTTCACTCTTTCGGCAGTGTTTCCAGGGTACTACGCATTTACTACCGTGCGTCGTATCCATTTCGGATGTTCTCCCCAACGCCCCGGCGGCGCGTCGCGGTTCCCGGTCAGGGTCTTTTTTCGGTCACTTGTGAGTCCCGTCACAGCGGTTTACATCTCGCGAGTCGTCACTATAGTAAGGCTAACCTAACTTAAGGATGTGTTCATGCCCTCCGCAGTGACTGACCCGCTGATCGCCACGATGGACATCCGCCGGATGCTTCCGCTGCACGAGTCGAGCCGGCGGCTGCGCGAGTTGTGCCCCAGCGATCCCCGGGTCTACGGCGTTGCGGTGATGGACGACATCTCGCGTCGCCGGTGGTGGCCGCTCGCCGAAGCCGTGACGGCTGATCGGCTGCAGGCCATGTTCGACACGGCGATGGGCGACACCGGCAGTCACGCGGTGGCCGCCCACCAGGTGGCGGCGATGCTGGCGCACGTCGTCGTCGGCCGGGTGGTGCCGCTGCTGGTGCTGGAGGGGCGGGCCTGGGATCCCGGCCTGGAGAACCTGTGGGTTCACGTCGACTCTGAGGGTGGCATCGACTGGGTTGGCGTCGCGGACCCGACGCTGCGGGTGCTGCCCGGGGACCCGGTGTTCGGCGGCCGGGGCGTGCCGGCGACGCGCCGGATCGGGGAGGGTGTCGTCGCCTTCCCGGGTGAGGAGGCGCTCGCGACCTGGCTGGCCCATCGGTGCCACCGCGCGTTGACTCCGCTGTTCGCGAAGCTCTTCGACGTCTGTGGCGGCATCCTCGCGGTGTCGGCGATGTGGCACATCGTCGGCGCATCCGTGGTCACTACCGCAACCCAGGTGCCACTGCTGGCCGGCGTGGGGGAGGCCGACGGCATGCGTCGCGCCCAGGCGGTGCTGGACACCTTGGTGAATTTCGGCGCACCGGTGCGCGGGCGCGATCGGATGCAACTGGCAAGGGCTTGCTAATTAGGCAAGCCTTGCCTACTATTCAGGAGTCGAAAGACCAACGGACCGCGCCGGAATCCTGAGGGCTGCAGTGATTCCCGGTCCATTCGAAGAGCAGGCCCCGCACCATCGGTGCGGGGCCTGCTCGCTTTCGTGCACCTGGGTGTCGAACTCGCCGCCGCCGGTGCTCGTGTAGACAGCTAGTCGTGACGACATCTGTGCCTGAGGGCCTCGGCAAGGGCTTCGACAACGAAATCGGACTGACCTACCTCGAGGTCACGCCGGACGGCGGCCGCGCCCAGCTGACCATCACCGAAAAAATTCTGCAGCCGTGGGGCATCGTGCACGGTGGTGTCTACTGCGCCATCGTCGAGGGTCTGGCCAGCGTGTCCGCTCACGTCTGGCTCGGCGAGAACGGTGGCGGCACCGTCGTCGGCGTCAACAACAACACCGACTTCCTCCGCGCGCTCAGGGCCGGAACCGTCACCGCGACCTCGACGCCGATCCACCGCGGCCGGCGTCAGCAGCTGTGGCTGGTCACCATCACCGACGAGGACGACCGGCCGGTGGCGCGGGGCCAGGTGCGCCTGCAGAACCTCGAGGGCTGAAAACTCCCGGCCGACATGCCATTCCCGGCGCGTCGTGGCAATATCGCCCCTTATGCGTTTGACGCCGCATGAGCAAGAACGCCTGCTGATTTCGTACGCCGCCGAACTGGCGCGTCGACGGCAGGCCCGAGGGTTGCGCCTGAACCACCCCGAGGCGGTCGCCGTGATCACCGATCACCTGCTGGAGGGCGCCCGCGACGGGCGGACCGTCGCGGAGCTGATGGTCAGCGGCCGTGAGGTGCTCGGTCGCGACGATGTCATGGAGGGGGTCCCGGAGATGCTGCCCGACGTACAGGTTGAGGCCACCTTTCCCGATGGCACCAAACTCGTCACCGTCCACTACCCGATCGCCTGAGGACCGACGATGACCGAGCGCGCGGCCGTGGCGGGGACGGGCCTGATTCCCGGTGAGATCCTTTATGGCGACGGCGATATCGCCATCAACGCCGGTGCGCAGCGGCTGACCCTCGACGTGGTCAACACCGGCGACCGGCCGGTACAGGTCGGCAGCCACGTGCATTTCCCGCAGGCCAATTCCGCGCTGGACTTCGACCGCGAGGCGGCACACGGGTACCGGCTCGACGTGCCGGCGGGTACTGCGATCAGATTCGAACCCGGGGTGGCCCAGACGGTTTCACTGGTTCCGTTGGGTGGGACGCGGGAAGTCTATGGGCTGTCGCTGACTCCGCCCGGAAAGCTGGATGCGTCATGAGTTCCCTTTCCCGCGCCCGGTATGCGGCGCTCTTCGGGCCGACGACAGGTGACCGGATCCGGCTGGCGGACACCGATCTGCTGATCGAGATCACCGAGGACCGCAGTGGCGGCCCGGGGCGCTCGGGTGACGAGGCGGTCTTCGGCGGGGGCAAGGTGCTGCGCGAGTCGATGGGGCAGGCCCGCGCGACCCGGGCCGACGGCGCCCCGGACACCGTGATCACCGGCGCGATCATCATCGACTACTGGGGAATCATCAAGGCCGACATCGGGATTCGGGACGGCCGCATCGTCGCCATCGGCAAGGCCGGCAACCCCGACATCATGTCCGGGGTGCACCCCGACCTGGTGGTGGGGCCGTCCACCGAGATCATCGCGGGCAACGGGCGCATCCTCACCGCGGGCGGCATCGACTGTCACGTGCACTTCATCTGTCCGCAGCTGCTGGAGGAGGCGATCGGCGGCGGCATCACCACCATGATCGGTGGCGGCACCGGGCCGGCCGAGGGCAGCAAGGCCACCACGGTCACGCCCGGCGCCTGGCACCTCGGCCGCATGCTGCAGGCCCTGGACGGCTGGCCCATGAACATCCTGTTGCTCGGCAAGGGCAACACCATCAACCCCGACTCGATGTGGGAGCAGTTGCGCGGTGGCGCAGCCGGTTTCAAGTTGCATGAGGACTGGGGCACCACGCCGGCCGCCATCGACGCCTGTCTGCGGGTGGCCGAGGAGGCCGACGTTCAGGTGGCGCTGCACTCGGACACCCTCAACGAGATGGGCTTCGTCGAGGACACGCTTGCGGCCATCGCCGGACGGGCCATCCACGCGTACCACACCGAGGGCGCCGGCGGCGGCCACGCGCCCGACATCATCACGGTGGCCAGTCATCCGAATGTGATGCCGAGTTCGACCAACCCGACGCGGCCGCACACCGTCAACACCCTCGACGAACACCTCGACATGCTGATGGTGTGCCACCACCTCAACGCGGCCGTGCCCGAGGATTTGGCGTTCGCGGAGAGCCGGATCCGGCCGTCGACGATCGCCGCCGAGGACCTGCTGCACGACATCGGCGCCATCTCGATGATCGGCAGTGACAGCCAGGCCATGGGGCGCATCGGCGAAGTGGTGATGCGGACCTGGCAGACGGCGCACGTGATGAAGAAGCGCCGGGGGCCGCTGCCCGGCGATGGGGCTGCCGACAACAACCGGGTCCGCCGCTACGTGGCGAAGTACACCATCTGCCCGGCGGTGACCCACGGTATCGATCACGAGCTGGGCTCGGTGGAGGTCGGCAAGCTGGCCGACCTGGTGCTCTGGGAGCCTGCGTTCTTCGGCGTCCGTCCGCACCTCGTGCTCAAGGGCGGCGCGATCGCCTGGGCGGCGATGGGCGACGCCAACGCCTCGATCCCGACGCCGCAACCCGTCCTGCCGCGGCCGATGTTCGGCGCGCACCCGACGGTGGCGGCCGGTCTGGCGGTGCATTTCGTCTCGCCCACCGCCATCGAAGACGATCTTGCGGCGCGACTCGGCCTGCGGCGCCGGCTCGTTCCGGTCAAGAACGTCCGGGGCCGGGGCAAGGCGGACCTGCCGCTCAACGACGCCATGCCCGACATCCGCGTCGACCCCGACACTTTCACCGTCCGTATCGATGGGGAGGTCTGGCAGGAACAGCCCGCCGCCGAGCTGCCGATGGCGCAGAGATACTTCCTGTTCTGATGGATGGCGGCCTGGCCACCCTGCTGGCACTGGCGGATTCCCGGTTGCCGACCGGCGGGCACGTGCACTCCGGCGGCGTCGAGGAGGCGGTCACCAGCGGCCTGGTGACCGATGTGGTGACGCTGCGGGCCTACCTGCGCCGGCGGATCCGGACCCAGGGGCTCGTCACCGCCTCCATCGCGGCGGCAGTCCACGGCGGGCTCGACATCGTGGTCGCCGACCGCGAAACCGACGCGCGCACACCGGCTCCCGCGGCCCGGCAGGCCTCCCGGGCACAGGGACGTGGGCTCGTCCGGCTGGCACGCCGGGTCTGGCCTGATGCCGACTGGCAGAAGGTGGGCACCCGGCCGCACCTCGCGGTGGCCTCGGGCGTGGTGGGCCGCGTCAGCGGACTTGATCCCGAACAGACCAGCGCCACAGTCGTTTACACCACCATGACGGGTTCCGCGACGGCGGCGCAACGCCTGCTGGCGCTCGATCCCGCCGACGTCGCCGCGCTCACCTTCGAACTGTCGGGGCTGTGCGACGCCACCGCCGCCGAAGCCGCGAAAGGCATCGCAGACCTGTCCGATCCACTGCTCGACGTCCTGGCGCAGCGACACGCCGGCCGCGACCGCCCCCTGTTCGCCTCTTGAGCCGAAAGGTCAACCATGCCACCACATTTCATCGACGGTCAGCCGCACCATCACCACGATCGGCCCAAGCGAGAGCGCCGGCCCGGTGAGCCGCTGCGCATCGGCGTCGGCGGCCCGGTCGGCTCCGGCAAGACGGCGCTGGTGGCCGCGTTGTGCCGGCAGCTGCGCGACGAGCTGTCGCTGGCGGTGCTGACCAACGACATCTACACCACCGAGGACGCCGACTTCCTGCGCCGGCACGCCGTGCTGCCCGACGAGCGGATCGCCGCGGTCCAGACCGGCGGCTGCCCGCACACCGCGATTCGCGACGACATCACCGCGAACCTCGACGCCATCGACGATCTCATCGAGGGCAACGACAAGCTCGACCTCATCCTGGTCGAGTCCGGGGGAGACAACCTGACCGCGACGTTCTCCTCCGGCCTGGTGGATGTGCAGATCTTCGTCGTCGACGTGGCCGGTGGTGACAAGGTGCCGCGCAAGGGCGGCCCCGGCGTGACGTACTCGGATCTACTGGTGGTCAACAAGACCGATCTCGCGCCGATGGTCGGCGCCGACCTGGACGTCATGCGGCGCGACGCCGGGCAGGTGCGCGGTGACCGTCCGACGGTTTTGATCTCGCTCACCGAGGACCCGGCGGCGTCGTTGGTGCAGGCCTGGGTACGCGAACAGCTCGCGGGCGCCGGCGTCACGAACGCCTGATTCATGCACACCCAGGTTCTGATCGTCGCGACCCCTGGCCGGGGCCCGCGCATCGAGTGCGCCGGCGGGGTTGCCGCGCGCCGCACCGCCCCCGACGCCGTCCACCTGGTGTCCACGGCCGCAACACCGTTGGGGGGCGACACCATCGACGTGCGCGTCATCGTGGAGGCCGGTGCCCGGCTGCGGGTACGCAGCGTCGCCGCGATGGTGGTGCTGCCCGGCGCGACGACGACGCAGTCACGCTCGGGGTGGGAGCTCGAGGTCGCCGGGGAACTCGACCTGGACCCGGAGCCTACGGTCATCGCGGGCGGCAGCAGCCATCAGGCGACGACGCGGCTGCAGATCGCCGAGGCGGGCCGGGTGCGGCTGCGTGAGCGGGTACAGGTCGGGCGTGCCGGCGAACAGCAGGGCTTCTGGGAGGGGGCGCTGCGCGTCGACCACGATGCGCTGCCGGTGGTGCGGCACCGCGTCGAACTCGGTGCCGGTGCGGTCGGCGACGACGAGATTGCCGCCGCCCGCGCCTATGTCAGCGAATTTCGTTACCCCGAAAGCGATTTCGGCGTGATTCGTACCGCCGAGCGGTACGAATCACGCCGAGATCAGGTGGTCATGGCCCTGGCCGACGGCGGGTGCCTGTCAGCCTGGCAGGGACCGCGCCTCTAAGTCAGGAAGCCACCGGATCGGGCGTGGCTTGGACCGACGACGCGATCTCTTCCAATTCACCGATCCGGGTGCGGGCGTAGGCCTGCTGCTCGGTGATGGTCAGCTGACCGCGCTGGCGGCTCAGGAACGTCACCGTCCACGACAGCAGCGTGGCGATCTTGGTCTTGAAGCCCACGAGGTAGATCAGGTGCAGCCCCAGCCAGGCCAGCCACGCGATGAAGCCGCCGAATTCGAGCTTGGACTTCTCGCCGAGCGGGATCTGGGCGACGGCGTTCCACTTGGAGACAGTGGCCATCGAGCCCTTGTCGAAGTACGAGAACGGTTCGCGTGGTTTGGGCTTGGTGCCGTGCGCGCGGGCCTTGGCCTCGTTCTTCAGGATGGCGGCGACGTGCTTGCCGCCCTGGATCGCGCCCTGTGCCATACCTGGCACACCCTCGACGAAAGCCATGTCGCCGACGACGAACACGTTCGGGTGGCCCGGGATCGACAGATCGGGATTCACCTTGACGCGGCCGGCCCGGTCGATCTCGGTGTCCGACTGGTTGGCCAGATCGCGGCCGAGCGGGCTGGCCTGCACGCCGGCAGACCACACCTTGCATGCCGACTCGATGCGCCGGATGGTGCCGTCCTTGTCCTTGACGGTGATTCCGTTGCGGTCGACGTCGGTGACCATGGCGTTGAGCTGAATCTCGACGCCCATCTTCTCGAGCCTGTTCTTGGCCTTGAGGCCCAGCTTCTCGCCCATGGGCGGCAGCACCGCGGGCGCGGCGTCGAGCAGGATGACCTTGGCCTCGGTCGGGTCGATGTGCCGGAAGCTGCCCTTGAGCGTCTGGTCCGACAGTTCCTGGATCTGGCCGGCCATCTCGACACCGGTCGGCCCGGCGCCGACGACCACGAAGGTCAGCAGCTTCTTGCGGCGCTCCGGGTCGCTGGACCGCTCGGCCTGCTCGAACGCACCGAGGATGCGGCCGCGCAGCTCGAGCGCGTCGTCGATGGTCTTCATGCCCGGCGCCCACTCGGCGAAGTGGTCGTTGCCGAAGTACGACTGACCGGCGCCGGCGGCGATGATCAGGCTGTCGTACGGCGTGCTGTAGGTGTGGCCCAGCAGGATCGAATCGACGGTCTGGTTCTCCAGGTCGATGTGCGTGACGTCGCCCAGCAGCACCTGGGCGTTCTGCTGATTGCGCAGGATCAGCCGGGTCGGTGGGGCGATCTCACCTTCGGAGATGATGCCCGTGGCCACCTGGTACAGCAGCGGCTGGAACAGGTGATGGGTGGTACGGGCGATCAGTTTGATGTCGACGTCAGCGTTCTTGAGGGCTTTCGCACTGGTCAGGCCACCAAAGCCCGAACCGATGATGACGACTTTGTGGCGATCCGATGCCGTAGCTCCGGGGTGGACCATGTTGAGGGGCTCCTCGACCTACTACAAGACTGTTTACATACACAGGCTAGTCGCAGCTGAATCGATCAATGCAGTGAGATGCCCCACCGACTCCAGTTTTCACCTGACCTGCAGGTTCACTTCGCCAGGAGCGGCTTGAGTAATTCCGCGACGGCGGTGATGCCGCCGGGCTGGTAACCGTTGAGGCTCGTAACCGGGCTGATGATGACGCCGTCGATGCCCGCGTCGAGCACCTTGGTCTTGATCTGGTCGGCCACCTGCTCCGGGCTGCCGTAGACGGCCTGCTGCTTGAAGTCGTCGGGGATGACGTCGGCGGTGACGTTCTCGTCGATGATCGCGATGGCGAGGTGGCTGGTCTCCAACGTGGCCGGGTCGCGGCCGATCTTCTCGCATGCCTCCTTGACCACCTGCACCTTGCGGGGCAGCTCGTCGAAGCCCGCGATGACGTTGAGGTGGTCGAAGTGCTTGGCGGCCAGCGGAATGGTCTTCTTCTCGCCGCTCCCGCCGATCATCAGCGGGATGTGGTCGCGGAAGCGCGGCTCGGCCATCGCCTCACGTGTCCGGTAGTACTTGCCCTCGAAGGTGGGCCGTTCCCCGGCGAGCATGGGCAGGATGATCTCGAGCGCCTCGTGCAGCTTGTTGAACCGGTCGGTGAACGTCCCGAACTCATAGCCCAGCGAATCGTGCTCGAGTTCGAACCAGCCGGTGCCGATGCCCAGGATGGCCCGGCCCTGACTGATGACGTCGAGCGTGGTGATGGCCTTGGCCAGCAATGTCGGGTTGCGGTAGGTGTTGCCTGTGACCAGCGTGCCGAGCTGCACCTTCTCGGTGGCCACGGCGAGCCCGCCGAGTGCGGTGTAAGCCTCCAGCATGGGCTGGTCGGGAGTACCCAGCCCGGGCAGTTGATAGAAGTGGTCCATCACGAAGACCGAGTCGAAGCCGGCGGCCTCGGCTTCCTGGGCCTGGGCGATGACGGTCGGGAACAGCTCACCGACGCCGGTGCCGTAGGAGAAATTGGGGATCTGAAGTCCGAGTCGAATCGTCACGATTCGACCCTAGCCACCAACGGTGCTGTGGCGTCACCCTTTTCGCCGGGCGCGAAGCCCGGCGAAAACGGGAATAAAACTCGGTCGGGTCAGGCGAAGGTCGCGAGTGCGCCGGCGCTCACGTGCAGCGTCTCGCCGGTGATGTGGCGGGCGGCGGGCGTGGTCAGGAAGAGCGCGAGCTTGGTCAGCTCCGATCCGACGGTGGCGCCGCTGTTGTCGACGCCGTCGTAGCCCGCTTCGGAGCCACGGCCGGCGGCGACCACGTTGATCGTGATGCCGCGGATGCCGAAGTGCTCGGCCTGGCCGGCGGTCCAGTTCGACACGGCCGCCTTGATCGCGGCGTCGGCGGTGCCGTCCTTCGGGCACTCCGGCACGACGGTCACGATGGCACCGCCCGAACGCATCTGGTCGCCGAGGATCTGGACGGTCAGCACCGCCGACAGCAGCGAGGAGTCGAGGGTGTTGCGCCACACGGCGGCGCGCTCGGCCAGGGTGTAGGTGCGCGGGTCGCCGGCGGACCAGACCGGAGCCGGGACGTTCACGATGGCGTCGAGGTGCTGCGGCAGCTTGTCGCGCATCTGCTCCAGCGCGGCGCCGTCGGTGTTGTCCAGCACGATCGACTCGACTTCGAGTTCCTTGGCGGCCACGTCGAGCTCGTCGCGGCGGGCGCCGGCGATGACGACGTTGTGCCCGGCGTCGCGGAATCCCGCGGCGATGACGCGGCCGAGATCGGTATCGCCTCCGGTGACCAGAACGTCCATGAACAAGGCCTCCTCGTGTGCAACGCTGAACGCGGTTGCCGCCATGTTACTGGACAGTAGCTAGCTGACGAAACTCGCCACGCGGAGGAATGGGTCCTAGGGTTTGGCGAATGTGGCTCATGCGCAAGCTGATGCGTGCGGTGGCGGTCGTGGCGCTCCTCGCCGCAGGCGGGGCGCTCTCCGCGTGTGATTCGGGCTCGAAACAGTCGGGTCCTGTGGTCAACGTCTACGCGGCGGCGTCCCTGAAGCAGGCGTTCACCGCGCTCGCCGACCGCTACAAGAAGGACAACCCCGGCGCGGACGTCCAGTTCAACTTCGCGGGCTCGTCGTCGTTGGTCGAGCAGCTGACCCAGGGCGCGAAGGCCGACGTGTTCGCCTCGGCCGACGCCAACAACATGACCAAGGCCGCCAAGGCCGGGTTGGTCTCCGCGACCCCGGTGAACTTCGCGTCCAACACGCTCGTCATCGTGACCCGGCCGGGTAATCCGAAGCAGCTCAACAGTTTCGGTGATCTGGCCCGGCCCGGGCTGAACGTCGTGGTGTGCGCGGCCCAGGTGCCGTGCGGCACGGCGACCCGGAAGGTGGAGAAGATCGCCGGCGTGCAGCTCAAGCCCGTCAGCGAGGAGACGTCGGTGACCGACGTGCTGAACAAGGTCACGAGTGGGCAGGCCGATGCCGGCGTCGTCTATCAGACCGACGCCAGGTCGGCCGGCGACAAGGTCACCAAGGTCGACTTCCCGCAGGCGGCGTCGGCGGTGAACATCTATCCGATCGCGGTGCTGAAGTCGGCGGGGGATGCGTCTGCCGCGCAGCGGTTCGTCGACCTGGTGACGAGTGACGCCGGTCATCAGACCCTGGCGCAGTTCGGGTTCGCGAAGCCTTGAACCCAGGACTGCCGCGCTGGATTTACGTCCCGGCGGCGCTGGGTGCGTTGTTCGTCGTCGTGCCCCTCATCGCGATCGCCGCGAAGGTCGACTGGTCGCGGTTCCTCGAACTGATCAGCAGCGACTCGTCGGTGACCGCGCTGCTACTGAGCCTCAAGACCGCCGCGGCCAGCACCTCGCTCTGCGTGGTGCTGGGCGTGCCGATGGCACTGGTCCTGGCGCGCAGCGGCTCCCGCGTGGTGCGCTGGACCCGCCCCCTGATTCTGCTGCCGCTGGTGTTGCCGCCGGTCGTCGGCGGTATCGCGCTGCTGTACGCCTTCGGCCGGCTCGGGCTGATCGGCAGGTACCTGGACGCGGCGGGTGTGCACATCGCGTTCTCGACGACGGCGGTCGTGCTGGCACAGACGTTCGTCTCCCTGCCGTTTCTGGTGATCGCGCTGGAAGGCGCGGCTCGCACGGCCGGGTCGCAGTACGAGGCGGTCGCGGCCACGCTGGGCGCCCGTCCGACCACGGTGTGGCGCCGGGTCACGTTGCCGATGCTGGCGCCGGGTCTGGCGTCGGGTTCGGTGCTGGCGTTCGCGCGGTCGCTGGGGGAGTTCGGCGCCACGCTGACGTTCGCCGGCTCGCGCCAGGGGGTGACGCGGACGCTGCCGCTGGAGATCTATCTCCAGCGCGAGGCCGACGCCGATGCCGCCGTGGCGTTGTCGCTGGTGTTGGTGGTGGTCGCGGCCGTCGTGGTGCTCGTGACGGGTGGGGCCCGGTTCGGACGCGGGCCGTTCGAGGCGGAGAGCCGGCAGTGACGGGCGGTCTCGCGGTACGCGCTGTCGTCGGCGCTCGTGGCATCGACGTGGAGCTCGACGTCGCAGCCGGCGAGGTGCTGGCCGTCGTCGGGCCCAACGGTGCGGGGAAATCCAGTGTGCTGCATGTGATCGCCGGCCTGCTGCGGCCCGACGCGGGCACGGTGACGGTGGGCGGTCGCCGGCTGACCGACGCCGCATCGGGCCTGCACGTCGCGGTCCACAACCGGCGGGTCGGCCTGCTGCTGCAGGACCCGGCGCTGTTTCCGCACCTGACGGTCGCCGGCAACGTCGCCTTCGGGCCACGGGCCCGTCATCACCTGCGTGCCGAGGCGCGGCGGACGGCCGGCCGCTGGCTCGGCGAGGTGGGCGCCACCGAACTGGCCGATCGCCGGCCGGGGCAGCTGTCGGGCGGTCAGGCGCAGCGAGTCGCCCTGGCCCGGGCGCTGGCCGCCGAACCCGACGTGCTGCTGCTCGACGAACCGCTGTCGGGACTGGACGTCACGGCCGCCTCGGCGATGCGCCGGTTGCTGCGTGATGTCCTGGGTGCGGGCGGACGCAGTTCGGTGCTGGTCAGCCACGATCTGCTCGACGTCGTCACGCTGGCGGATCGGGTGGTGGTCATCGAGGGTGGCCGCATCGTCGAATCCGGCGCCGTCGCCGACGTGCTGACCGCGCCGCGGACGGCGTTCGGGGCGCGGTTCGCGGGTGTGAATCTGGTCAGCGGACGCGCGGGTGACGACGGCGGCTCGGTACTGGCCGCCGGGCAGACGTGGCGCGGGGTGTGGGGACCGGACGTGACGCCGGGCGGCTCGGCGATCGCGGTGTTCGCTCCGGCGGCGGTATCGGTGAGCCGGGCGCTGCCCGCCGATGACGTCAATGTCGTCGTGGTCGGGGTCGCGGAGCTGGATCACCGCGGCCCGGTCATCCGCGTGCGCGCCGAGGCGACCGACGACGGCGGTGGGGGCCTGGCGGCCGACATCAGCGCCGAGGTGGCGGCAGGTCTACGGCTGATTCCGGGGGAGCGGGTGTACTTCGGCGTCGATCCGCGGGACGTCGCGATCAGGCCCGCCTGACGGCACGCCCGGCCCTTCTCGAGCCGCACCGCGGCACCGCGGCGCCTCAGCAACCGAGCGATATCGCCGTGGTCTGTCCAGATGCCCGAAGCGAGCTAACCGACTCGCGAGGGAATTAGCCGCAACTCGCACTTGCGTCACGCCGGTAACACTGTATTTTCGTCCCCATGCGACACCCGGATGCGCGGACAAGTGCCCGCAAACGCCTTCCGAAATCACTGACTGCTGCGGTAGCAGGTGCGGCGGCCGCGGCGATCGCGCTGCCGAGCGCGATCTCGTATGCCGACCCGGTGCCGCCGGCTCCTGCACCCGCCCCGGCTCCTGCTCCGGCGCCCGCCCCGGCCGGAGAACCGGCCCCGGCGGTCGAAGCGCCCGCGCCCCCGTGGGCTCCGCCGCCGCCCGCGCCGGATCCCGCCGCGCCTCCGGCCGACCCCAACGCGCCGCCGGCCGCCGCGCCCGCGGCTCCCGGCGCACCGGCGCCCGGTACCGCTGCGGGTGCGACTCCGGCTGCCGCCCCGGCGCCGCCGGCTGAGCCCGGCCGCGTCAACAACGACGCCGGTGGCTTCAGTTACGTGGTGCCACAGGGCTGGAAGATCGCCGATGCCACGCAGCTGTCGTACGGCCAGGCGCTGCTGACCAAGGCCCCGGCCGCCGGTTCGGAGCAGGCCCCGAGTGACACCAGCGTGCTGCTGGGCCGGCTGGACCTGAAGCTGTTCGCCGGTGCCGAATCCGACAACGGCAAGGCCGCCAACCGGTTGGCCTCGGACATGGGCGAGTTCTTCATGCCCTTCCCGGGCACCCGTATCGGCCAGGAGACGACGGCGCTGACCGCCGGGACCCTGCCGGGCGCGGCGTCGTTCTACGAGGTCAAGTTCACCGACACCGGCAAGCCCAACGGCCAGATCTGGGCGGGCGTCGTCGGCAACCCGCCGCCGGATGCCACCATCCGCAGCCAGCGCAACCCGCAGCGGTGGTTCGTCGTGTGGCTGGGTTCGGGGAACCACCCGGTCGACAAGGCCGCCGCGGTGACGCTGGCCCAGTCGATCCGCCCGTGGAACCCGCCGCCCCCGCCGCCGGTCGATCCGAACGCCCCGCCCAAGCCCGCCGATCCGGCCCACCCGATGGTCGGCGTGCCGGTACCCGTGACGAACGCACCGCCGGAGATGGCTCCCGCCGGATAGTCGCCCAAATGAATTGAGGACCGTGCCCAGTCGGGCACGGTCCTCAATTCATTTCGGTACGGGTTACGTCGTACTCTTCGACTTCACGAAGCGGTAGATCAGCACCAGGATCACCGCACCGACCAGTGCGCCCCAGAAGGAGTGCTGGATCGGTGGACGGAAGTCGAGCTTGTGCGGCGCGTAGACAATACTGCTCAACGTGCCGCCGACATAGCCACCGGCGATGCCCAGCACGCACGTGAGGATCCACCCCATGTCGTCCTTCCCGGGTACGACGAACCGGGCGATGGCTCCGACGATGAGGCCGAGAAGAATCAACCAGACGATGTGCATCATTGTCATGACCTTTCGATTGACTGATACATCTCGAGGCTAGCCCGGTTCGGCGCGCGACAACGAGGTCTGAAACGCAGCGATCTGGTGACGGTTAGGGGACCAGTCCCGCGCGGCCGGGGCGTCTAGCTGAAGTGCCAGACGGCGGCCGCGGCGAGCGCGCCCATGCCGTTGAGTGACCAGTGCAGCGCGATGGGCGCGAGCAGGCTGCCGGACCGGCGCCGCAGCCAGGTGAAGACGAATCCGGCGGCGGCGGTGGCGACGACGGCCATGGCCACGCCGGCGATCATGCCGGCCACTCCGCCGCCGAGAACGCGGGTGAATCCGACGTTGCTGCTGGTCAGGCCCAGCGAAGTGGCGATGTGCCAGAGGCCGAACAGCAGCGACCCGGCGGCGGCCACGCCACGGAAGCCCCAGGCGCGGTCGAGCGTGCCGTGCAGTACGCCGCGGAACGCGAGTTCTTCGGGGATGACGGTCTGCAACGGGATGACGATCATCGACGCGAGTAGGGCGCCGGAGATGGTGGCGTAGTGGTTGTTGAGGAACATCGGCCGGGTCCAGGGCAGCAGCACGCCGACGGCGATCACCGACCCGACGAGCAGGATCGCGCCGAGCGCGTAGCGCATGCCGGTCCGCCAGTGTGCGCGGCCGAGTCCGAGCTCGGTCCAACCGAGGCCCCGCTTGCGCACCAGGGCCACGAGGGCGAGCGCTGCGAGTGGCACCACGACGATGTTCGCCCAGGGGGTCGTGAAGTGGGCCAGCAGATTGGTCGCGACCAGGACGGCCACCACGACGGCCACGTCGATGTAGACGCGCGGATGCCGCACGGCTGGTGAGCCGGTCGGTAGGCAGGGTGCAGCGGCGGCTGCCGAGGCGTCGATCATCTGTGCCGAGTGTACCGATGCGCGGTGGCGGGCCAGGTCACATCGGTGCGCGACGACTCACTACCGCCGGGCCGGATTGACCTGCTCGCGCGGAGTCAGTGACGGCGCTTCCACCGCCGGTACTCCTCGGGTAGGCACACCGCGCAAGGGCGGTATCCCGCCGCGACGGCAACGGTTTCGTCGGCGAAGAACACCCGGTGGGCGCGGTAGCCGCCGGCGGCGATGGCCCGCATTGCTGACGGGCAATCGAGTCGCCCGTAGAGCTTGTTGCGCCGGTGGCCGCCCAGGCGCCCCGGTGTCGCACTGGCGTAGGGCCGGCCGTGGGCGTCGACGAGCGTGTACCTGCTCACGCGGCGTCGTGGAAGATCAGGCCGAGGGTCATGCGGGATCCCGAGCGCAGGGTCGAAACACCGTGGCGCACAGGGCCGACGGCCCACCCTCTTTTCGATGCCACCGGCCGCTCGCGCGTGGTGATGACGAGCCCGTGCCCGAACGGGATGGAGATGGCGGAGCCGCGCGACTGAGCGCGGGGCCGCTGCTCGTACAGCAGGAATTCGCCACCGGTGTAGTCGACCTCGGGGCGGGTCAGGTTGATGACGACCTGCAGCGGAAAGACCAAGTCCCCGTACAGATCCTGGTGCAGGGCGCACCAGCCGCCGGCACCGTACTTCAGCAGCAGCGCGGTGGTTCTGGTCTGCCCCGCTCGGTGGCAGGTCGCCAGCCAGTCGTCGAAACTGTCGGGCCACGGTGGGTCGCGGCGCAACCTCGTCCACCAGTCCCGGGCGATCGGCAGCAGCCGAGGGTAGAGCGCGTATTTGAGCTCGGTGACGATTTCGGGGTAGGGGCGGTGGAAGTAGCGGTACTGGCCTTCGCCGAACCGGTACCGGGCCATGTCGATGGTCGACCGGAATCGGGTCGCATCGGGGTAGATCGCCGCCAACTCGGCGGCCTCGTCCGGGGTGATGAGAGGTCCGGTGAGCGCGCCGCCGACGGTCTCGAGTTCGGTACGGACGGCACCCCAGTCGGTGCCGGCGACGCGCTGTTGCCAGATGCTCATGCCGCGGCCTCCAAATCCAGCAGGAGACGCTTGGCTGCCGGGCCGCCGAGGTAGCCGCCCATCGCACCGTCGCTGCGGACCACGCGATGGCACGGAACCACCACGGGCAGTGGGTTTTTCGCACATGCGGTGCCGACGGCGCGGACCGCCTTGGGGCTGCCGGCCAGCGCGGCGACGGCGGCGTAGCTGGCCGTCTGCCCGTAGCCGATCTCCGGCAGCTGGTGCAGCACCGCGGCGCGGAATCCCGCCGCGAGCCGCCAATCCAGCGGGACGTCGAAGACCCGGCGGGCCCGGGCGAAGTACTCGTCGAGTTCACGGGCCACCGCGTCGAGCCGGGCCGGCGCCTGCAGGATGCGCGGGCTCACCTTGTCGGCAAGCTGTTGCAGCACGGCGTCATGGTCTTCGACGGCGTAGGCGACTCGGATCAGGCCCTGGTCGGTGGCGGCCAGCAGCAGGGGTCCGACGGGGCTGTCGACGGTGCGGTAGGCGATGTCGAGGACCCCGTCGCGCTGGGCGGCCGCGGTCAGCCGGTTGTGCAGTTCAGCCATCCGGTCCGGGTCGATGTCGGTGATGCGCGCCAGGTCGCTGGTGATGATTTCGCCGTTGATCATTGCGGGCTCCTTTCTGTGTTCCGCGGCGGCGCGGCAACTTCGACGAGTTCGCCGAGGTAGGTGCGTCGGAGCGTGGCGATGCCGTCGCTGGCGGCGCGGCGTGCGGCCGCGGCGGTGCCGCCGAGAATCTCGGCGATCTCGTTGTAGGGCAGTCCCGCGAGGTAGTGGTACGCCACGGCGTGCTTCTGTTTGGGCGGCAGCCCGTCGACCGCGGCGGCCAGGTCATCGAAGTCGCGGGCCTCGCCGGGCCGCGATGGCTCGGGTACGACGTCAGTGGGAATCGGCTGGCGGGTCCGGGATCTGGTGATGTCGATGGCCTTGTGGTGCGCGATGGTCACCAGCCAGGCCTCGAGATTCGCCGTCACCGGTAAATCGGGATAGGCCTTCAGGGCCGCCAGGAACGTCTCTGACCAGGCGTCGTCGGCGTCGTGTGCACCGACAACGACGCAACAGACCCGAAAGACCGTAGGGCCATGGTCGCGCACCACGGTCTCGAAGGGCGGTTTGGCTTTCACACCCAGTAGACGCTCCGTCGTCGGCATTTGTGAGGTGGCGATCCCCACAGATGTACCGATGCTAGATGGCGCGGGAAGCTACGAGGTGGAGGGCTTTACCCACGCAACGACGACAATGAGACCGACGGATCCGCGAGCGCCCCCACATCAACCGGGCGCCGAGACCGGATGAGCTGCTTGATGTCGTCGAGGCCTTCCCAGATGTTGACGTTCATGCCGGCCAGCACACGGTGTCCGCCGTCGAGCCAGAACATGGTGAACTCGCGCGTCCCCAGATCGCCGCGTGTGATGGCCATCTCGTACTGCGGCGCGTATCCGACGTATTCCATGCCGAGATCGAACTGGTCGGTGAAGAAGTACGGCAACTCGTCGTAAGTGCCTGGCGCGCCCAGCATTCCGTCGACGGCGACTGCGGGCTGCTTGAGGGCGTTGGCCCAGTGCTCGGTACGGATCGGGACGCCGAACAGCGGATGCTCGGCGGCCGCGATGTCGCCGACGGCATAGATGTCGTCATCGCTGGTCTTGAGGGATTCGTCGACGGCGACACCGCCGTCGGCGATCACCAGACCGGAGCGTTCCGCGAACTCGACGTTCGGCTTGGCGCCCACCGCGATCAGTACCGCGTCCGCCTCGACGGTCGTCCCGTCGCCGAGTAGCAGGCCCGTCGCTTTGTGGTCGGCGGTGGTGATCTCGTCGACCGTGGTGCCCAACCGCAGATCGACGCCGTGGTCCCGGTGCAGGCCGACGAACACCTCACCGGCTTCCTTGCCCAGGGAGGCCCGCAGCGGCAGCGCGGCCGTCTCGATCACCGTGACCTCGACGTCGAGCCCACGGGCACTGGCCGCGACTTCGAGCCCGATCCAGCCGGCTCCGACTATCGCGAGCCGCTGGCCTGAGGTGAATTCAGCCAACAGTGCGGCGGCGTCGTCGATGGTGCGCAGGTAGTAGACGCCGTCGGCATCGGCGCCCGGGATCGGGGGTTTGCGGGCGCGGGATCCGGTGGCCAGCAACAACTTGTCGTAGTGCTCGTGATCGCCGGAGTTGAAGGCCACCATGTGTGCGGTGCGGTCGAGCGTGGTGACCTCGGTGCCGAGTTTCAGGTCGACGTCGTGCTCGGCGTACCAGCTCTTCGGCTGCACCGTGAATTCTTCGATGGCCTTCTTACCGACCAGGAATTCCTTGGACAGCGGGGGACGCTCGTAGGGGAGCCGGTCTTCGGCGCCGAACAACACCACCTGTCCGTCAAAATCCTTGCCGCGCAGGGCTTCTACGGCCTTGGCGCCCGCCAGCCCGCCGCCGATGATCACAAAAGTGGGTGAGCCGGCCATTCGAGGTTCCCTTCATCGATCTGAATTCGTGCTTGTGAAGCTAGGTTTCGATCCGTTGGCGCACGCTGTCATCGAGCGAGGCCCGCACGAGTGCGGCCGCCAGCCGGGCGTTCCGGTCCGGTGCCAGGCTGCCCAGCTTGCGGACGTCGGTCGGTAGGCCCAGGTCCTTGGCGGCGGCGAGCGCGCGATCGTCGAAATACGGTTGCGCCCAAGTCCAGACGTCCTGGATCTCGCGCAGGAAGATGTCGGCGCCCGTCCGGCCGATACCGTCGAAGCCCTGCAGGGCCTTGCCGGCGGCTTTCACGTCGTGGCGGGCCCGGATCCGCAGGTTGCGAAGGTCGCCGCCGTATTCGTCGTTGACCCGTTTCGCGATGTGGGTCATCCGCGTCGCCGAGCTCTCGTCGTATCGGGCGTATCCGGCGCGTCCGAACGCCTTGATCATCTGGCCGCGGTCGGCCTCGAGTACCGCGGTGGGCGTGCGTAGCCCGGCGCGGAACAACTCTCGCGCCGCGGCGACCGCGGTTTCGGCGGCGATGGGCTTGCTCGCGAGCATGCACAGTGACAGCAGCTTGAACAGGGGCATCGGCTTGTCGCGGAGGGTTATCCCGGCTTCTTCGGCATACGTCGTGCCGGCTGCGTCGAGCAACCGCGCGACGATCTGTCGATCTCGTGCCATAACCCACGCATACCCAACCGCGTGGTGCGCAAACGCTACTTGGGCGGCAGCGTGCCCGCGAAACCGACGCCCCGGTCCACCCAGGCCTGCAGCTGGCGCTTGGTTTTCAGGCCGTCCGGCGCCACGCGCAACCAACCCCGCATCTCGCGGCCGCCCATCACCATCAACTCGACGTGCGGACGTCCCAGCAACTTCTCAGTGTCATCGGGCGCAACCCGCACCAACAGGCCGCTGTCGTGGCTCGCGGCCACCGACATGTGGCCGTTCAGCAGGAACGCCAACCCGCCGAACATCCGCTTTTCCTCGATGCCGCGGACCGGGCCGAGCAGCTCACGGATCCGGTTGGCCAGATCCTCGTCATAGGCCATATGGTCAGTCTGCACCACTGAGCCGCCGGCTTTGGCTATCTTGCCGCTGCGTAGTCAGCGAACACGTTAGATTCCACACGTGCTGATCGCGGCGTTACGGGACCTGCAGTGGCGGCGGCGCCGATTTCTGATCGCGGTCGTCGGCACTTCGTTCGTGTTCGCGATGACGCTGGTGCTCACCGGACTGGCCAACGGATTCCGGGTGGAGGCCAGTAATACCGTCAACTCGCTGGGCATCGACTACTTCATGATCCAGAACGGCGCGGCCGGCCCGTTCCTGGGCTCGTCGCCGTTCGCGCAGACCGAAGTCGAACGCGCACAAAAGCTTCCGGGCGTGCAGGCCGCCGCCGCGGTGGTCTACGCGGGCACCACGGCACTCGACAACGGGACGCCCCGGACCATGAACCTGTTCGGCGCCCCGACCGCCGGACCCGGCATGCCGGCGATGTCGCAGGGCCGCCCGCCCGCCACGCCCGACGAGATCGCGGTGTCGTCGACGCTGGGCCGGAAGATCGGCGACCAGATGCACATCGCCTCCCACAACCTGCAGGTCGTGGGGATCGTCAACAACTCAACGGTGCTGGCGCAGCAGCCCAACCTGTTCCTGACGACGGTGGGTGCGCAGCGTCTGGTGTACGGCGGGCAGCCCGTGATCGCGTCGGTGGGGATCCGGGGCGATCCGGCCAAGGCGCTCGACGGCTACCGGCTGGTGGACCGCCGCGGCGCCATCGACGACATGATGCGGCCGTTGAAGGTCGCGGTGGACGCCATCAGCATCATGGCGGTCCTGCTGTGGGTGGTGGCCGCGACGATCATCGGCATGTTCATCTACATGTCGGCGATGGAGCGCACCCGCGACTTCGCGGTGTTCAAAGCCGTTGGCGTCAAGACGAAATCGATGATGGCCGGGCTGGCATTGCAGGCCGTGTTCATCGCCGTGTGCTCCGCGGCGATCGGCGTGCTGCTGGCGATGGTGCTCGGGCCGATGTTCCCGATGCGGGTCGACGTCCCCGCCGGCGCCTACCTGTTGCTGCCCGTGGTGGCCATCACCATCGGGCTGATCGCCAGCCTGGCGGGCATGCGGAGAGCGGTGACGATAGATCCGGCGATGGCATTCGGGGGGCCATAGACCATGAGCGACTTACAGATTCGTGACCTGGTGGTGGAATACGGCAAGGGCGCCGACAAGGTCAGGCCCATCGACAGCTTCGAACTGGAGCTGTCGGCAGGATCGCTCGCGATCCTCCTGGGGCCCAGCGGTTGTGGGAAGACGACATTGCTGTCGTGCATGGGTGGGATCCTCAAACCCACGTCGGGTCAGATCCTGTTCGACGGTATCGACGTCACCAAACTCGGCCCCAAGGCACTCACCGATTACCGCCGCAACACCGTCGGCATCGTGTTCCAGGCGTTCAATCTGGTGCCCAGCCTGACGGCCGCCGAGAACGTCATGGTGCCGATGCGGGCCGCGGGCATGAGCCGCGGCGCGGCCCGTCAGCGCGCCGCGGAACTGCTGGATCGGGTCGGCCTGTCACACCGGATGACGCACCGCCCCGGTGACATGTCGGGCGGGCAGCAGCAGCGCGTCGCGGTGGCGCGGGCCATCGCGCTGGACCCGCCGCTGATCCTGGCCGACGAGCCGACGGCACACCTGGACTTCATTCAAGTCGAAGAAGTGCTGCGGCTCATCCGGGAACTCGCCGACGATCGCGTCGTCGTGGTCGCCACCCATGACAGCCGCATGCTGCCGCTGGCGGACCGGGTGATCGAACTCGTCCCGACCGTCGCCAGCACCGACCGGGAGCCCGAGGTCTTCGAGCTGGCGGCGGGTCAGCTGGTGTTCGAGCAGACGACCATCGGCGACCTGATCTACGTGGTCAGGGAGGGCCGGTTCGAGATCACCCGCGAGATGCCCGACGGGGAGACGATGCTGCTGTTCACCGCCGGCCCGGGCGAGTACTTCGGCGAGATCGGGCCACTGTTCGGCATTCCCCGCACGGCGACGGTGCGGGCTCTCACCGACGGGGTCGTTGTCGGCTACACCGTCAAGGACTTCCGGGCGCGGCTGGGACCCGACCGCATCCACGAACTCATCGAGCACCGCGAGATCCACCTGGCCGGCGAACCGCCGTCGGCCGACATCGCCTGATTCTCAGTCCGGGTCGACGCGGACCGACAGCAGGTCGGTGCCGATCCAACGCGAGCAGGCCCAAATGTCCCACCCACCATGAGGTGAACAGGAGCATTTGGGCCTGCTCGTGAGCGTTACGCCGCTGCCGTGACCTCAGCGGCCGGCTCCAGCGCCTGGGCGATGATGTCGGCCACGTCGGTCATCGGCCGCACATCGAGTGCGTCCAGGACCTCGGCCGGCACGTCGTCCAGATCCGGCTCGTTGCGCGACGGGATGAAAACCGTTGTCAGCCCGGCACGTTGGGCTGCCATCAGCTTCTGCTTGACGCCGCCGATGGGCAGTACCCGCCCGTTCAGCGTGACCTCGCCCGTCATGCCGACGTCGGAACGCACCTGCCGTCCAGTGGCCATGGAGACCAGCGCGGTCACCATCGTCACACCCGCGGACGGACCGTCCTTGGGCACCGCGCCCGCCGGCACGTGGACGTGGATGCGCCGATCCAGTGCCGTCGGATCGACACCCAGTTCCGCCGCGTGCGACCGCACGTAGGACAGCGCGATCTGCGCCGACTCCTTCATCACGTCGCCCAGCTGACCGGTCAATTGCAGACCCGGCTCGCCATCGTTGGATCCGGCCTCGATGTAGAGGACGTCGCCGCCCATGCCGGTGACGGCCAGGCCGGTCGCCACGCCGGGCACCGCGGTGCGCTCGGCCGACTCCGGCATGAACCGTGGCCGGCCCAGGTAGTCGATCAGATCCGGCTCGTCCACCGTCACCGCGTCGACGCCGGTGGCCAGCTTGGTGGTCACCTTCCGCAGTGCCTTCGCCAGCAGTCGCTCGAACTGCCGGACACCCGGTTCGCGGGTGTAGTCCGCGGCGATCTTGCGCAGTGCCGCGTCCGTCACCGTCACCTCGTCGGTGGTCAGCGCCGCCCGCTCGGCCTGCCGGGGCAGCAGGTAATCCCGGGCGATGGCGACCTTGTCGTCCTCGGTGTAGCCGTCGATGGTGACGAGCTCCATGCGGTCCAGCAGGGCGCTCGGAATGTTCTCGATGACGTTGGCCGTCGCCAGGAACACCACATCGGACAGGTCCAGATCCAGGTCCAGGTAGTGATCGCGGAACGTGTGGTTCTGCGCCGGGTCCAGGACCTCCAGCAGCGCGGCCGCCGGATCGCCGCGGTAGTCCGAGCCCACCTTGTCGATCTCGTCCAGCAGCACAACGGGATTCATGGAACCGGCCTCACCGATGGCCCGCACGATGCGGCCCGGCAGCGCACCGACGTAGGTGCGCCGGTGTCCCCGGATCTCGGCCTCGTCACGCACACCGCCCAGGGCGACGCGGACGAACTTGCGGCCCAGCGCGCGTGCCACCGACTCGCCCAGCGACGTCTTGCCGACGCCGGGAGGACCGGCCAGCACCATGACGGCACCCGAGCCACGGCCACCGACGACCGCCATGCCGCGCTGGGCGCGGCGGGCCCGCACCGCCAGGTACTCGACGATGCGATCCTTCACGTCGTCCAGCCCGTGGTGATCGGCGTCCAGGATCTCCCTGGCGGCCTTCAGATCCGTCGAATCCTCGGTGCGCTCGTTCCACGGCAGCTCCAGCACCGTGTCGAGCCAGGTCCGGATCCAGCCGCCTTCGGGGGTCTGCTCGCTGGACCGCTCCAGCTTTCCGACCTCACGCAGCGCCGCCTCCCGCACCTTCTCGGGCAGCGTGGCCGCCTCGATGCGGGTCCGGTAGTCCGCGGGCTCCTCGGCCCCGGCGCTACCGTCCAGCTCGCCCAACTCCTTGCGGATGGCGTCCAGCTGCTGGCGCAGCAGGAATTCCTTCTGCCGCTTGTCCATTCCGGCGCGGACGTCCTCGGCGATCTTGTCGTTCACCTCGACCTCGGCGAGGTGCTCGCCCGTCCATTCGATGAGCAGGCTCAGGCGACGACTCATGTCCTCGGTCTCCAGCAGCTCGCGCTTCTGGACGTCGGTCAGGTAGGACGCGTAGCCCGCGGTGTCGGCCAGAGCCGACGGCTCGCTGATCTGGTTGACCGCGTCGACGATCTGCCAGGCCTCGCGACGCTGCAGGATTGCCAGTAGCAGCTTCTTGTATTCGGCTGCCAGGGCGCGCGTCTCGTCGGTCGCAGCGGTGTCGGCGATCTCGTCGACCAGGACCCACAGTGCACTGCCCGGGCCGGAGGTGCCGGACCCGATGTGGGCGCGCCGCTCACCGCGGACGACGGCGGCGGTTCCGCCACTGGGCACGCGGCCGACCTGGACGATCGACGCCAGGACGCCGTGCGTGGGGTAGCGGTCGTCGAGGCGGGGAGCGATGAGCAGCTTCCCGGCCTCGCCGGCGGCTGCGGCGGCCTGGGCCGCGTCCACCGCGGCACGTGCGGCCTCATCGAGTTCGATGGGCACGACCATGCCCGGCAGGACGATCGGCTCGGTGACAAACAGGACGGGAACAGCGATGGGCGCTGTTGTGGCGTCAGACATCCGTACCTCCAAAGTTGAATCTCCTGCGCTCAACCTTTGGGGGTGTCGATTTGTTCCGTGGTCGTCTGCTCGTGCCGTTCGCGCGCTGCCCAGCGGGCAGCGGCGCGCTTGCCGATCAGGAACGTCGCCACCATCAGCAATCCAGTGGTCGTCAGTGACAACACCGAGGTCACGGCATTGGCGACGTCCACCGAGGTGGAGAAGATGACCGCCAGATGGAGTGCGGTACCGAGCAGCAGGCCGATGCCCCACATCGCTGAGAGCAGAATGTGCACGCGCCGGCGATAGGCGACCGCGGCCGGGCCGGTGTCCTGTTCTCCGGTCTGAACCCGCTCCGACACGATCTGGGTGAGCGGCGTGCCGACCACGCAGCTGCCGAGGAAGACCACCCCGCCGAGGCCGCCCACCAACGTGTTGCCCGCCAGCAGCATGCGCGGATCCGACGTGCTGACTCCGACGGCCAGGCTCAGCCCGAAGTTGAGCATGAGATAACCCGCGAACGGATCGAGACGACGTGCGCTGATCGCGTCGTAGCCGACCTTGGCGCCGGCCAGCACTGTGGCGGTCAGCAGGGCGACGTATTCCGAGATGCCCGCGGCGCGCAGTCCGTAGTACGCGACCAGCGGCGGCGCAATGTCTAGCAGGATGCCACGAATGATGGGCCGCATGGGCTGTGCCTCGCTCACGGCGACGACACTATTCGGCGATCCTGGGTTGTAGCCAAAAGCGGAAGCCTGCCGTCTCGGGGGTAACGGCAGGCTCCCGTACTGAATAGTGAAGCACCCGGGACGTCCGGTTCCTCGTCTCGATGCCGAAGAGTGACGTCGCAGTTGGCTAACGGTTCGGCGTCGGAACAGGGCTCATGGCCGGAAGCACGCTTCGTACAGTCCCTTCATGGTGTCGGCGAGTTCGTCGGCGGGACCGTCGACGGGTACGCCGGGTGCCACGGCCGAAATCGGCAGTGCCGCAACGGGAGAGGGCGCGGCGCCCCATTCGCCGAGCCATCCGCCCAATTGTGCCGACGACGTCGCGTAGACGATGCGCCCGAGGCCCACCCAGGCGTGCGCGGCCGAGCACATCGGGCAATGCTCACCTGAGGTGTAGGTCACTGCGGCGGCCCGTTGCGCAGCATCGAGATGTGTTGCCGCCCAACGCGCGATGGCGAATTCGGGGTGCTGGGTCTGGTCGCCGCCCGAGACCCGGTTGCGATCCTCGAAGACCACGGCGCCGTCGGCGTCCACCAGGAGCGAGCCGAAAGGCTGGTCGCCGTCCTCCAGTGCCTCGCGGGCCAGCTCGACGCAGCGGTTCAGGTGGCGCAGATCATCGGCGGTGACGGTCATGGCGTGAAGTTTACGGAGTCACAGATCGTCGATGCTGATGATCCGATCCTGGATGGCGCGCGCCACCAGCGCGGCTTTGGTGCCGGCCGGGCGGCCGGCGGCGATGTACTTGGCCCGGATGCGCTGCAGGTGGGTGCGGACGGTGCTGGGTGCAAGGAACAGTTGCTGCGCCACGAGTTCCTTGCTGTCGGTCTGGAACCACGCCAGGAGCACCTCCTGCTCTCGCGGCGCCAGGACCGGGCGCAGGCAGAAGTCCCGGTCATCGAGAACGGCGGCCACGCTGGGGCCCACGTAGGGGAACGGCGTGACGGCGGCCCGGATGGCTTTGAGCAGGTGCTCCCGCCCTTCGGTCTGGATGAGATACGTCCGGGCGCCCGAGTCGATCGCGGTCCGGATGACGTCGCGGTCGGTGAGGTGCGAGTACACCACGACGTGGTAACCCCGCTTGGTGAGCTCGCGCACCGCGGCGAGACTGTTGGCGTCGTCCGCGGTCAGGCCCAGGACGACCACGTGGGCGTCGTCCTCGGGGATGGGGTGGCTGCGCAGGAATTCTTCGGTGTCGACGTAGTGGGACGTCGTGGTCGTGTAGAGCGCGTGGTCGTCGCGGAGCCAGGCCGCGATGCCGGCATGGACAACTTCGCACGAGTCGACGACAGTCACGCGTGAGACCTGACACCCAGCGAACGGATCGATCCGCATCGGCTCGGACTCCTTAACAACCGGATCGCATTGCCATGTTGTCCGTCGAAGTTTGCTGTACGCACGTCGGCGGCACCTGTGCTCAGACTCTAATCCGCGGGTGTGGTGATGTACAGCATTCCGGCGAGAGGTACGGGTGTTTGGCAAATGTGCGGTGCCGCGAATTGGCGATGTGGTAGTGCGCGACGCTATGTACCAGGTAGATAAGTTTCCGATGGATTTCCGAGCCGCTACTGCGGGTTGCTGCCTGGTCAGGTGTATTCCCGGTCTGGGGCGCGGTGTCGCGGACCGCCGGTCTCGGTAAATCTGCTTCTCGGACGTCCCACATTGCATTTGCTGCGATTGTGTCACGTGGTTGCTGAGGAGAATGCAGTCCGAGGCGCCGGTTCTCTGCGGGAAACCGCAGTGGCCGGCTGAAATCCATTGGCGCGCAGGGAATGGGACCCCACTCTCGACAGCCTGATTAGAACGTGTTCTAGTTCAAGGGTGCTCGAGGACACCATGCAGAAGCTGAGCGCCGACGAAGTGGCGCGGATGCGGGCCGTCTACGAACCGCTGACGCAGTCCGTGCGCGAGCTCATCGACGCCACCATCCGCACCGAGGTCGGTGCGGCGGCCATCGCCGCGATCCAGGCCGAGATCGATGCCGCCACCGCCCAACTCCGGGCCCAGCAGCTCGAGGGTTCGTTCGGGATCAGGTTCGGGGCGCACGGCAGCGAAATGCCCTGGGGCAATGCGGTGATCGGAGTCCGCAATCCGATTGCCCCGCCGGTGGTCCTGATCCGGGCCGACGACGGCAGCGTGTCCGCCGACTTTCACCTCGGCGCCGCGTATGAGGGCCCGCCCGGCCACGTCCACGGCGGGGTCTCGGCGATGATCCTCGACCATGTGCTCGGCGAGGGCGCGAGCCTGCCGGGGCGACCGCGGCTCACTGGCACGCTCACCATGCGCTACCGGCGCATGACGCGGCTCGGCGATCTGCACACCGAGGCCCGGATCGTCGGGACCGAGGGCATCAAGACCTATGCCGTCGGGCACATCGCCGATGCCGAGGGCATCACGGTGGAGGCCGAGGGCGTGTTCATCACCCCGCGCTGGGCGCGGGACTGACGGGAGATTCGATGGAGAAGGTCATCGTCACGCTCCGGCGTGACACCGCCGACGACGCCTGGTGTGAGCGTCTGCGCACCGAGGTCGCCGCGGAGTTGCTCGCGCTCGGGGTGCCCGGGTTGGCGGTCAACGTCAAGGACGGTGCGGTCCGGGATTCGCTGATGCTCTTGACGACACTCGACCCGCCGGTGGTCGCGGTGATCAGCGTGTGGACCCAGCAGTACTACGGCGCCCAGATGGCCGCCGTGCTGGACCGGCTGCGTGCCGAATGCACCGAACTGGCCGCATACCTCGTCACCGAGTCGGTCCCGATGGCCGGCCCGCCCGTAGTGCCGGCTGAGCGCACCACGGGCCTGGCGAACGTGGCGCTGCTGCGCCGCCCCGACGGCATGGACGAGCGAGAGTGGTTCCGCCGCTGGCACATCGACCACACCCAGGTCGCGATCGACACGCAGTCGACGTTCGGTTACACGCAGAACGCGGTGGTCCGCTCGCTGACGCCCGGCGCCCCGCAGCTCGGTGCCATCGTCGAGGAGCTGTTCCCCATCGAGGCGACCGGCAGCCTGCATGCCTTCTTCGGCGCCGCCGACGATGCCGATCTGGCCGACCGGGCCGGCAAGATGACCGCCAGTACGGCGGCCTTCGGCGCCAACGTGAACGTCGACACCGTGCCCACCAGCCGCTACATCATGCGAAACCCGTTTGGAGACAACCTGTGACCGACGCCGCCGCGCTCGTTCAGATCGACGACACCAACCGGGTCCGGATCCTGACCCTGAACCGGCCCGATGCCCTCAACGCGTTCAGCGAAGCGCTGTACGACGCCACGACCGTCGCGCTGAAGGATGCCGCCGCCGATCCGGAGGTGTCGGTGGTGTTGCTCACCGGCGCGGGCCGCGCGTTCAGTGCCGGCAACGACCTGGTCGAGATGCAGGAGATGGTCACCAACCCCGAATATCGGATGGGGGAGTACGGCTTTCCCGGACTGATCGAAACGCTGACGGCGTTCTCCAAGCCGCTGATCTGTGCGGTGAACGGCGTCGGCCTGGGTATCGGCACGACCATCCTCGGCTACGCCGACCTGGCGTTCATGTCGACGACAGCGCGGCTCAAATGCCCGTTCACCAGCCTGGGCGTGGCGTCGGAGGCGGCGTCGTCCTACCTGCTGCCTCGGTTGATGGGCCGGCAGAACGCCGCCTGGCTGCTGTTGTCGTCGGAGTGGGTGAGCGCCGAGGAAGCCCTGCGCATGGGCTTGGTATGGCGGGTGTGCGAGCCCGACGACCTGCTGCCGGAAGCTCGTCGCCATGCGGAAATCATTGCCTCGCGGCCGCTTTCGAGTCTGATGGCCGTCAAGCACGCGATGGTCGAGCCCACGCGCGAGGCGATCGTCGCGGCGACGCAGCGCGAGTCCGGTCAGTTCGCCGAGTTGCTCGGCGGGGCTGCCAATGCCGATGCGCTGAGCGCGTTCGTGGGGCGGAAGGGTTAGCTAACCTGCCTTGTGCACCGGACAGTCGGTGCGGGCCGCTTCGATGATGGCCCGCACCGTGCGGCGGCAGCGGCCGCAGTCCAGGCCGGCGCCGCACTTCTCGGCGATCTGCTTCGAGGTGGTCGCACCATCCGCGACGAGTTCGGTGACGACCTGGCTCGTCACCCCGGTACACAGACATACGAACATCAGTCGGCCGCCTCGATCGACGTGATGTGGGCCAGCGTCCCGACGAAAACCGTTGGATAGACGCCGAATCCGGCTGCCGACATCCATTCGGCGGCGGCATCGGGATGGTCGATCCAGCGGCGCGCGGCGGCTTCGTTCTCGATCTGCTGCAGGATCAGCACCTCGTGGCCGTCGTCGAAGGCCCGGTAGACCCAGACCTTGCACACGCCCGCGTCCCGGAACCGGGCGGCGGCGTCGTGCACCTTGTCCATCAGCGCGGGTACGTCCTGAACCGCGGTGACGACACCGACGACGACGGATGCGACGGCGTGTTCGCCCGGCGGTGGCGGGGCCAGATCGATCTTCTCGACCACTTCACCGGCGAAGATCGCGGGGATGTCGTCCACGCCGGAGGCGTCGAAGAATTCGAATATCGCCGGCGAACGCAGCACTTCGCGGACGGAATTCGCGTTGTGGATTCCGACGGTGGCCAGCACGCGGCCCGGTTCCCACAGTGATGAATAGACGACGACGTGATGTGCGGACAGTTCTGTGAGAATTGAGCGGTGCGATTTCAGCCGCTGCCACATCGATTCCACATCGTCGACCCGATAATCCGCGGCAAGAATGAGCGAGTGCAAAGGTTGCGCGCTCATCGGGTCCTGCCGTTCTGGTTCGCTCATGGCCGCGGACGGTCGCCGCGGTATTAGTGCAGTCTAACCTTACTTAGGGCAGCCAGTCCATAGCTGCTGGCCAGCGGTGGAGTCGTGGATCTCGAAACCCGGAGAGACGGGTTCGAACGCGGCGAGAAACGCCGACCGATCCGGTCGCCTACCCAGGTGCACTCGACTAGGTTTGCAACAGGCACGTTGTTGTTCCGCGCCAGTGACACTTGACCCAGCCCGATGGTGTTTAAAGGAGCCGAAATGCAAGGCGACCCCGAGATCCTCAAACTGCTCAATGAGCAATTGACGAGTGAACTCACCGCGATCAACCAATACTTCCTGCATTCGAAAATGCAGGACAACTGGGGCTTCACGGAATTGGCGAAGCACACTCGTGAAGAGTCGTTCGAGGAAATGCGGCACGCCGAAACTCTCACCGATCGCATCCTGCTGCTGGACGGCCTGCCCAATTACCAGCGGTTGTTCTCGCTGCGCGTCGGGCAGACCCTGCGTGAGCAGTTCGAGGCCGACCTGGCCATCGAGTACGAGGTGGTCAACCGTCTGAAGCCGGGCATCATCATGTGCCGCGAGAAGGGTGACGCGACGAGCGCGAACATCTTCGAGGCCATCCTCGCCGACGAGGAAGGCCACATCGACTATCTGGAAACGCAGCTGGAGTTGATGGACAAGCTCGGCGAGCAGCTCTACGCGGCACAGTGTGTGTCGCGCCCGCCGTCGTAAGCGGTGTGTTCGGACGCGGCCTCGCCCTTCAGGCGGGGCTGTTGTCGTTTCGCGATGGATTTGTCGAGAAAAACTAGAACTTGTTCCAGTTTTGCCGTAGCGTGCGAAAAGTGAGCCGAATCGGAGATTTCACCGACGAAGACGTAACCGCCTGGGTGGTCAAGTCACCCGACATCGGCACGGCCATGGCGGGTTTCACCAACGCCGTCTACACCAAGGGCCGCTTGCCGCTGCGCGTGCGTGAGCTGGCCCGCGTGGTGATCGCCCTCGACAACGAGTGCGTGGTGTGTCAGAACACCCGCGACTCGGCGGCCGAGGCCGAAGGTGTCGACGAAGACCTCTACAACCACGCCGGCGTGTGGCAGACCTGGCCCGGCTACTCCGACCAGGAGCGCATCGCGGCCGAGTTCGCCTACCGCTTCGCTTCCGACCACACCGGGCTGCGCGACGACGAGGACTTCTGGGCCCGTGCCAAAGAGCATTTCAGCGACGAGCTGATGACCGACCTCGCGCTTTCGTGCGCCATGTGGCTCGGCATGGGCCGCATGCTGCGGACCCTCGACATCGGTCAGGCCTGCAAGATCACCCTCTGACGGCGAACTACACCAACCCCGTGGCGTCGAAGATCCACGACATGTCAGCCGTCGCGAAATTCTCCAGCCAGGACGGCGGCGCGAAATTCGACAGCGCGCCCATGTCCCAGTAGTCCTTCCACAGCGTCACCTTGCCGTGCTCGACCCGGTGCACGGTGACAAACTTGAGTACGGCCGATTCCCCGGTCTCCCAATGCCATTCCTCGTGATGCTCGTACATGGCGTCGGCGCCGTTGGTGAGGAGCAGACCGTCGAAGTTCTCGTACGAGGCCAGCGGTTCCAGGCCGATCTTGAGGCGTTTGACGATGTCTTCAGGTCCGCGGGCGGCGGCGGCCGGCCCAACCGGCATGTCGAGGTAGATGCAGTCGTCGGAGACGAACTCCTTCAACCGGTCCCAGTCCCGCGCCGACAGCGCCTTCCATAATCCGTGGATCGTATCCTCAACCGACACTGGCGAACTCACCTTCCTTGGCGACGGGCAGGGCTGGGGTCTGACGGGCGAACCGCAGGAAGTGGCCGGTACGGGTGGTGCCGACCAGATCGGTCGGTACGCCGTCGCGGACGACCTGCTGCCCGCCGACGAACACCGCGCCGACGGTGGCGTCGTTGCGGTTGACCATGCGGGACAGTCCGCCGTACTGCTCGACGGGGTCCTCGGCGTAGGCGTCGAGCGAATCGTCCAGCCGCTCCGGGTCGATGACGACCAGGTCGGCGCGGTCACCGACGCGCAGATGTCCGGCGTCCAGGCGGTACCAGTCGGCGAGTTCACCTGTCAGCCGATGTACGGCCCGTTCGACGGTCAGGAACGGGGTGCCGGCGCGCTCGGCGTCGCGCACGTGCCGCAGCAGGCGCAGGCCCATGTTGTAGAACGCCATGTTCCGCAGGTGCGCGCCGGCGTCGGAGAAGCCCAGCTGGACGCCGGGGTCGCGGGCAAGTTTCTTCAACACCTCGGGGCGGTGGTTGGAAATCGTTGTGCGCCAGCGAACGTCGCGCCCATATTCGACCACCAGATCGAGGAAGGCATCCACCGGATGACGTCCGCGCTCGACGCCGACCTGGCCGAACGTCTTGCCGACGAGAGACTTGTCGGGGCAGCCGACGATCTCGGCGTCGAAGAAGTCGCGGTGCCACACCCGGACGCCGAACTTGTTCTCGTAGTCCTTGCGGAACTGTCGCCGGTATTCGTCGTCCCGCATCAGATCGTTGCGCTCGACCTCGTCGCGCAGGTGCAGTGCGGCTGCGCCCGAACCGAATTCCTCGAACACCACGAGGTCGATGCCGTCGGCGTACACCTCGAACGGCACCGGCAGGTGCTGCCACCGGAAGTTCCCGCCGAGCTTGTTCACCAGCCGGGCGACGGGCCCCATGATGGTGATGGCGTAGGGGTTGGCCTTGATGTCGGCGGCCGACAGCAGGCTCGTCTTGAGGTTCTCGCGGAACAGGCCGAGCGACTGGGCCAACTGCGACACCAGGTTCAGCGGGTTCTGCAGGTCCGGGCCCGACTGCAGGATGCGACCCGAGCGGCGCAGCTGGGTCTTGAGCCGGCGGAGCTCGCGGGCTTTGGCGTAGGTGGACGGCAAGGTGCGCGACCGGCAGGTGTCGCCGTCGATCTTGTCGAAAAGCAGTTGCTGCGAGGACATTCCGACGAATCCGGCCTGTAGTGCGGCGGCCAGCATCTGCTCCATCTCGGCCTGCTCACCGCGCGTGGGCCGGACGTCCTTGCGGGTGGCGCGGTCCAGGCCCATGACCGCAGTGCGCATGTCGGAGTGGCCGATGAACGCGGCCACGTTCGGCCCGAGCGGCCGATCCTCGAGTGCGGTGACGTAACCCTCGGCGGTGTCCCAGGTCTTGTTCTTGTCGACCGCGGCGATGACGTGATCGCGGGGGATGGCCTCGACGCGGCCGAACAGATCGCCGGCATCCTCGCCGCCGACGTGCACGGTCGACAGCGAGCACGAACCGAGCATCACGGTGGTCACGCCGTGCCGCAGCGACTCGGTCAATCCCGGCCCGGCCAGCACCTCGACGTCGTAGTGCGTGTGAATGTCCAGCAGGCCGGGCGTCACCCATTTGCCGGTGGCGTCCACGACGTTCGGGCATCCGTTCTGGTCCAGGTCCACGCCGATCGCCACGACGTGGCCGTCGCGGATTCCGATGTCCCGGACCGCGGACGGCGCGCCGGTTCCGTCGAACCAACGGCCCTTTCGGATGATCGTGTCGAACGTCGTTGCAGAGGTCACCTGACGATAGAAGCGTGCCGGCCAGGCCCGTGTCAACGAAAAAGTAAACACTTTCCAAAAAATGTCTACCCGTCCTGCGGAAACCTTGTGACGGCGCTCAGGATCAGGGCGGATACTGGCTCGGGTGACCCCCTTGCAGCGGTACATCGCCGAGGAAATCGCCACTGACCACATCGACGGGTTACTGTCCCGGCGCGAAGCCCTGCGGCGGCTCGCGCTGCTGGGTGTAGGCACCGCCGCCGCGAGCGCACTGATCGCGGCGTGCGGTGAGAATCGCGGGCCGACGGCGGCCTCCACATCGACCTCGAGCAAGGCCTCCATCGCACCCGGGCCACCGCCCGGTATGGAGAACGCCGTGCAGCCCGAGTCGATAACCTGGGCCGACGGCAAGCTACAGGGTGCGTGGGCCGCAGCCGCCCAGCCCCGCGGCGCAGTGCTGGTGATCCACGAGAACAAGGGCCTGACCGACTGGGTGCGATCGGTGGTCGGTCGCTTCGGCGGCACCGGCTATTCGGCACTGGGCATCGATCTGTTGTCGGCGCAGGGTGGCACCGCCGCATTCAAAGACCCCGCCGAGGCCACCGCGGCGCTCGGCAAGATTGCGCCGGACCAGTTCATCGCCGACCTGCGGTCCGGGCTCGACGAACTGCAGCGACGGGCGCCCGGCGCGAAACTGGCGGTGCTCGGATTCTGTTTCGGCGGCGGGCTCACCTGGCAACTCCTGGCGGCCGGCGAGCCGAGGCTGGCGGCGGCGTTGCCGTTCTACGGGCCGCTACCGGACCCGCACGATTTCGCCGGCTCGAAACAGGCTGCGGTACTGGCCTTTTACGGCGCCAAGGATGCGCGGGTGACGGCGAGCAAGGACGCGGCGGCAGCCGCACTCGAGCAGGCCGGCATGGTCCACCAGATCGTCGTCGAGCCAGACGCCGATCATGCGTTCTTCAACGACTCCGGCCAGCGGTACAACCCCACCGCGGCCGCCGACGCCTGGGCACAGACGCAGTCCTGGATGGAGAGGTACCTGGCATGACGACGACGCGCATGGCGGCGGTGCTCGTGGCGACGGCGCTCACCGCCGGGGTGACTGTCGCCTGTTCGGCCACCACGCCGGCACCCAACAGCACTCCGACGTCCAGTGCGGCTCCGGTGACCGGCCCGGTGCAGGGGCCGGCGATCACCATCACCGCGCTCAACTTCGGCGACCCGCTCACCGTGCCGCCCGGCGCGAAGGTCACCGTGATCAACAGCGACGACGTCGCGCATACCGTGACGTCGAAGGTCAAGGGGCAGTTCGACGTCAAGGTCGGCGGCAACGCGCAGGCGACGTTCGACGCACCCTCGACCCCCGGCCGGTACCCGTACTACTGCGTCTACCACCCGGGGATGATCGGCGTGCTGATCGTCCAGTAGCCCGTCAGCGCGGGGGCGTCCAGCTGACCGGCAGGCGCTTGATGCCGTGGATGAACTGCGACCACAGCCGGTCGGGCTCGTCGGTGGCCGTCAGGTCGGGGACGCGGCGGTGAATTTCCTCGAACGCCACGGCGATCTCGCGGCGGGCCAGGTTCGCCCCCAGACAGAAGTGCGCGCCACCACCGCCGAAGCCCAAGTGCGGATTGGGGTTGCGGTGCACGTCGAACAGCCAGGGCCGGTCGAATTTCGCCTCGTCCCGGTTGGCCGAGCCATACCACAACGTAACCTTCTGCCCGGCTTGCATTTTCACGCAGCTCAGCTCGAAGTCCTGCGTGAGCGTCCGGCGCATGTAGACGACAGGGGAGGCCCAGCGGATGATCTCCTCGACGGCGGTGGGCGCCACTGCGTCGTAGTCGGCCCACCACTGGTCGCGCTGCTCGGGAAATCGGCTGAGCGTCAGTACCCCGTGGCTGATGGCGTTACGCGTGGTCTCGTTCCCCGCGACCACCAGCAGGATGAAGAACGACGCCACCTCGCTCGACGTCAGGCGTTCGCCGTCGACCTCGGCCTGCACCAGGGCCGTGGTCAGGTCATCGTGGGGGTTGACGCGCCGGTCGTCGGCCAGGGCGGTGGCATAGGCGCCGATGTCCATGGCGCACCGGAAGAACTCCTCGTAGTCGGTGGTCAGATCGGGATCGCCGAACCCGAGAATGATGTTGGTCCAGTGGAAGATCCGTTCATGATCCGGCTCCGGGATGCCCATCATGTCGCAGATGATCTGCAGCGGCAGGGGACCGGCCAGGTCTGCCACGATGTCGCCGTGACCATCTGGGTGACGTTCGATCATGGACTCGACGAGGCCGCGGGCCCGGTTGCGCACCGAAGCTTCCGTCCGCGCCACCACTTTCGGGGTGAATGCGCTGCGCACGATGTTGCGCAGCCGCGTGTGCCGCGGGTCGTCCATGACGATCATCGACCCGAAATACTCGGCCAGCTCCGGCGTCTGCTCAGCGATCGTGATGCCCTCGGCGGAGCTGAAGATGTGTGGGTGCCGGCTGGCGAAGAACACGTCGTCGTAGCGCGTCAAGGCCCAGTGGCCGGGGCCCGATTCGAACCCTTCCTGGGCCAGTTCGCCGTGGAAGGCGATGGGAGCTTCGCGCCGCAGCGTGGCGAACGCGCCGTCCCTGATCCCGTCGTTGCGTCCCCAGAACCGGACCGAACCGAGGTCGATGTCGGACAGTGCGAGGTCCGTCGGCGGGGCGCCGTTGTCGGGTAACGCGATGGCCATGTTCCGGAGCGTAAGGCTCAGTCGGCCAGTGCCGCGGCAGAATCGGCTGCGAAGACTCCGCCGAACGTGGTAGCACCTTGTGGTGCGCAACCCACATGCAGGACAACCGTTTACGACCTCCGACCAGGACATCGCCCGTGCTCTGCTGGACGTCAGCATCCCCACACTGATGCTGTCGCTGGTGCACATGTCCGGTGATCCGGAGTTGATCCGCGGTGCCCTGCGTCCGGCCGGGCTGTTCCTCAACGAGGTCCAGGGCTACATGTCCGAGGACGACAAGGCGGCAGTTCGCACCCTGGCTCTGAAGGTGATCGCGGACTACCGCGACCGCGGCTGCCCCGAGCCCGAACCGATCGGCGCGGAGCTGATCAAGGAGATGATGGAATGGCTGGTCTGCGAGCCGGTGCCCGACGAATACGTGCCGATGGTGCTGGAGGAGATGGAGCTCGACGGCAGAGATGTCCGCGCCGGCGCGGCGGGTCGTGACGCGGAAGCGGCCGCCGACTTCCCGGTGCTCGTCATCGGCTGCGGCGAATCGGGACTGCTCGCCGGTATCCGCCTGAAAGAGGCGGGAATTCCGTTCACCATCATCGAACGCGCTGCCGGTGTCGGCGGCACCTGGTGGCACAACCGCTATCCCGGTGCCCGCGTCGACGTCGGAAACCACTTCTACTGCTACAGCTTCGAACCCAGCGACCACTGGACGCAGTTCTTCGCCGAACAACCGGAACTACAGGCGTATTTCGAACGCATCCTGGACAAGTACGGCATTCGCCCGCACGTCAGGTTCGAAACCGAGGTCACCGGCGCGACGTGGGACGAGGTGACCGCAACGTGGCAGGTGGCGGTCTGCGGGCCCGACGGGACGGCGGAAACAGTCTCGGCCCGCGCGGTCATCAGCGCCGTCGGGCAACTCAATCGTCCCTATCTGCCGCCGATCTCGGGACGCGACGACTTCGCGGGCCCGTCTTTCCACTCGGCGCAGTGGGATCAGGACGTCGACCTCACCGGAAAGCATGTCGCGATGGTGGGCGCCGGTGCCAGCGGTTTCCAGATCGCGCCGTCGATCGCCGATAAAGTCGCTTCGCTCAACATCTTTCAGCGAACCGCGCAATGGATGTTCCCCAACCCGAACTACCACGCCATGGTCGGCGACGGCGTCAAGTGGGCACTGAAGCACCTGCCGTTCTACGGGCGCTGGTACCGCTTCCTTCTGTTCTGGCCCGGGTGCGACAAGGGGCTGGCGGCGGCCCGCGTCGACCCGGACTATCCCGATCAGCAACGCGCGGTGAGCGAGATCAACGACGTCACCCGAATCATGTTCACCGAGTGGATCAAAGGCCAGATCGGTGACAACCCCGACCTACTGGCCAAGGTGATCCCGGACTACCCGGCCACCGGCAAACGGACGTTGCAGGACAACGGCAGTTGGCTCCGCACACTCACGCAGGACCACGTCGACCTCGTCCGCACGCCCATCGCCCGCATCGAATCCGATGCCGTCGTGACGGACGACGGAGCGCGGCATCCCGCCGATGTGATCGTCTACGCCACCGGATTTCACGCCGGAAAGGTGCTGTGGCCCATGACCATCGTCGGGCGCGACGGCCGGGTGCTGGCCGAGCAGTGGGGTGAACGGCCCACCGCGTATCTGGGTATCACGGTGCCGGGGTTCCCGAATTTCTTCTGCATGTACGGGCCCGGCACCAACCTCGCCAGCGGCGGCAGCCTGATCTTCCACTCGGAATGCCAGATGCGTTACATCTCAGCGTGTTTGGACCTGCTGCTGGCCGGTCATCGTCGGTGGATGGAGCCGCGGCCCGAGAAGCTCGACGATTGGGTGCGACGCAGCCAGGCCCAGATGCGCACCATGGTGTGGTCGCAGCCGTCCATCCGGCACTCGTTCTACAAGAACACCGACGGCGACGTCTACACACTCAGCCCGTGGCGCCTGGTCGACTACTGGACCTGGACGCGGGACGCCGACCCGGAGGACTACGCCTTCGGGTGAGACGCCGGTGCAATCAGTTGGTGACGGCCTCGTCATCCGGCAGGTCGTGCCGGACGACCCGTACCCGCCCGTGGGGCAGGCACGCGGCGTAGCCGTGGCGCTTGCCGTACAGCTCCCACGAGGTGTGCTCCTGATCGGTGGGCACATCGATGCGGTGTCCGTCGGCGAACGCCAGGTGCAGGCTGCCGGTGTCATCCCATTCGGCGTGCGTGCACTTCTGGCCGGCGAAGTCGAACAACGGCCGCTCGTGTTTGCGCACGTCGGCCGGGTTGATCGCGACGACCTCTTGCGGGTCGGTCTCGGTGGCAGGCAGGGTCAGGGCCAGCGGTGCCGAGATGACGAGCTCGTTGTAGTCCTCCATGTCCAGCACCAGTCCGTCGCGGAAGGAGATCCGCTGCACTGCGCATCCTTTAATCCACTGTTCGGTCATAACCCACTGTCTTACGACCGCGCGCGGCGCGCAACAGTGGGCGATGACGGGCAGCCGGTTACCGGTTGACCAGGGGGAATGCCAGGGCGCAGCCGGATTCGATGGAGTGCGTCCAGGCGTCCTGCTCGGCGGCGGCCCGCAGGTGCCGGGGCCGGGCGGTCCAGCCGCAGGTGCAGGTCGCGTAGGAGCAGCCGAGGCCGCGGACGTGCACGCCCACTTCGTCGTGGGATACCGCGGTGGGTCTGGTGAGTGGCGGTGCCGTCATGCTGCTGACCTCCTGGCTGGTCTTGCCGACAATTCTCCCGCCGCCCCATCACAAGAAGCAGCAGCGACAGGTCACAACTAGGCCACTGCATACCTCGCCCGGCGGGCCTTCAAACGTGCGGCGGACAACCAGACCACGCCGTGCGGAGACGGCGAAGATGGCAAATACTGATAACGGTTTGAACACAGCGCCGTGGCAAGCTGGCAAATCACCGCAGGTCGGTGGCTTGTGGACGGGTGCATTGTGGCCCAGGTAACGGGTAAGGTCACCGGTCAAAGGGTGGCTTGTCTCACCGCGATTCCGGATAGTTCCCGCACGCCGAAGCGCGTCGTCGCCGGTCGTGCGCCGCCGTTATGCATTTTTTGAAGGGGTTGTTTGCGTGGACGCGGTGCTCGGGCTGGCCATGACTCCGTCGTCCATGGGCCTGGTCCTGGTCGAGGGCAATGACGTCGACGGTTTCACCATGGACCACGACGCCGTCGAGATCATGAACTCCGGTGACGCCACCGCCGCCGTGCTGCGCAGCGAGGCGCGGGCGGCGACGCGGGGGCTGCGGCTCAAGTCGATCGGGCTCACGTGGAGCGACGACGCCGACGCCGAGGCCTCACTGCTGATGCAGTCGCTGTCGGAATCCGGTTTCGACAATGTCGTGCCGGTGCGCTTCCCGGAGGCCAACGAGGCGGTGGCCCGCGGCATCGCCGACGCGCTGGGTTGCGGCACCACCGCGGTGTGCACCATCGAGCCGGAATTCGCGATCACCATGATCGTGCATGCCGCCAGCGGCGCCGTCCACACAGCTGTGAACCACTCCATCGGCTCCCGGGCCGGACTGACCAGCTGGCTCAGTGCGGTGTTCACCCGCGCGGACTGGCAGCCGGAGGCGTTGGTGGTCATCGGTTCCGCCGGTAACTTCGAGGCCATCCTGCCGGGGCTGCAGGACGCGCTCTCGGTGCCGGTGTTCACGCCGGAAGAGGCGGATTTGGCCCTCGCCCGTGGCGCGGCGCTGGTGTCGGTGCGGGCGGGCGATTCCGACCTGTCCGAGCCCTACTACTTCGGCGACGTGCCGCGCCCCGACGAATGGGCCGGGGAGGATTTCGGCTGGGATCCGACCTTCGACGCGTTCGAGGACCAGTTCGAGCGGCCCGCGTTCGCACCGGTGGGTCGGCATCGTTCGCGCGGTTCGTCGCGGTGGGAGCAGGTGTCGAGCTCGCCCACGCTGCCCCTGACCATGCTGGCCGTCGGGTCGACGGCGTTCGTGGCATCGGTGTCGATGGCCGTCACGCTGCAGTTCCTGCCCTCGCACGGCGGGGCGTCGACGTCGGTGACCAAGAGCCCGCGGCCCGCGGCTGCGGAGCAGGCGGTCGCACCGGCCGAGCCGCCGACGGTGCATGTGGCGCCCGCCGCCGAGCCGTCGGCCGAGCTGTCGGCGCCGGTCGAGGCACCGTTGTCGGATGCACCGGTCGTCGAGCCGCAGGCGGCGCCCGTCGTCGAACCCGAACCGGCGATGCATCCTGACGGCCTGCCGGCCGCCGACGTGCCACCGGCTGCCACGGACATCCCGCCGGTGGAGATGCCGGCGAATGCGGTGCCTGTCGCCGTACCCGCCGAGGCCCCTGCACCGGCGGTTCCGGCGCCTGCTGATGCCGCGCCGCCCGCGGAGCCCGCCGCGCCGCCGCAGTAAACCGTGAGGTCGTGCCGCATTCGCCGGGTGAGCGGCGTGCGCTGACCGAAGTAACGCCCGACGCCGAACTACGATATGTAGTGAACGTATCTCGGACCGGAGGATGGACCCCTTGCCCAAAACTGTGCGTTATGCGCTGGCCGTCGCCGCATCTGCGGTGATGATGCTGAGCGGCTCTGTGGGTGCTGCTGTCGCGGCGTTGCCCGAGTCCCTTCCGGTCGCCGCGATCACGCCGGGTAGCGAACACGCCGTCGGCGTCGGGATGCCCGTCACCGTGACCTTCAGCCGGCCGGTCGCAGACCGGGGACGCGCCGAGCGGACCATTGAGTTCTCGTCGCCGAAGATGACGAAGGCACCCGCGGGGACGTTCGCGTGGCTCGCGGACAACAAGGTTCAGTTCACGCCCAGTACGTACTGGCCGGCGCACTCGTCCATCATGGTGTCGGTCGGCGGGGTCAAGCAGTCGTTCGAGACCGCCACGGCCACCCTCGGCGTCGCAAGCATCAGCGGGCACACCTTCACGGTGAGCATCGACGGCCAGGTCGTGAAGACCATGCCGGCGTCCATGGGCAAGCCCAAGCATCCGACGCCCGTGGGCTCGTTCACCGCGATGGCGAAGGAGAATCCCGTGGTCATGGATTCGCGGACCATCGGCATCCCGCTCAACGACCCCGAGGGGTACAAGTTGACGGTGTACTACGCGGTGCGGGTCACCTCAGGCGGGGTGTACGTGCACGCGGCACCGTGGTCCGTCGCGCAGCAGGGCAATTCGAACGTCAGCCACGGCTGCATCAACCTCAGCACCGATAACGCATCCTGGTACTACAACCAGGTGAACATCGGCGACCCGATCGTCATCAACTCCTGAGCGCTTGCGCCGTCACCTCGTCGGCGGGCAGGAACGCTTCGATGCTCAACTCCGCGGCGGTGAGATCCAGCGCCGTGCCGAACGTGGTGACGGTGCTCAGGAAGGTCAGCACCTGGCCGTCCGGACCGTCGACCTCGAGCGGCACCGCGACGCCGCCGAGGTCGGACGATTCGACGTCGCCACCGGGGTAGGCCTCGATCTCGGTCAGCAGACCGTGAAGCGCGGCCGACGCGCTGCCGGCCACCTCACGGCGCAGCCGGCCGATCACGTGGTGCCGCCACTGTCCGAGATTGCGGATCCGGGGCGCCAGCCCGTCCGGGTGCAGTGAGATGCGGAGCGCGTTGGGCGCTTCCAGCAACCGGGGGGCGACCTCCTGGAGCAGCACGGCGATGCCGGCGTTGGCAGCGACGATGTTCCACAGGTGGTCGACGGCCAGGCACGGGAACGGCTCGTATGCGGCGAGGACGCGATCGATCCCGGTGCGTACCGCGCTCATTTCCGGGTCGCCGAGTGACCGCTCGGCGTACACGGGCGCATGACCCGCGGCCAGAAGTAGCCGGTTCTGTTCTCGCGCAGGAACATTGAGCACGCTGCCGAGCTTGAGCACCATGGCGCGGCTCGGCGTCGACCGGCCGGTCTCGATGAAGCTGAGATGTCGCGCCGACACGTCGGCCTCGATCGCCAGGTCGAGCTGGCTGATGCGCCGCCGCTGACGCCACTGCCGCATCAGCGTTCCGAAGGGTTGCGGCGAATGTGTCGGGGCAGCGCTTGCGACGGTCACGATCCCAGTGTCGCGGCTGCGCGTCCCGGTGGCGACTACCTGTTGGGTAATTGCGCCGATTACCTGGTGCGGACAGTCTCGAATCATGCGCACGAACCACGCACCACAACCGTCGACCCAGTCTCCGCCGGTCTGGCTACGTGCGGTCATGGCGGCCGACCGAACCGGATCGGCCTGGTACGTCGGTACCGGTTTCTTCTTCGCGCCGGTACTGATGCTGGTGTCGCCGTGGCCTGCCCTGACAACCGTCCTGTGGGTCGTCATCGCCGGCACCGGCTTGTGGCTCGGCCTGCTCGGCGTCGCGATGGCGACGGGCCTTGCGCTGGTGCTGCGTTCCGACCAGGAGCTTTCCGACGATTACTGGCAGTCGTTGCTCGACTATCCGGACCGGCCCAAGGTCAGTGCGCGACAGCTGATTTCGCGTTAGCGCCGGTGTAGTCGACCTGCCAGTGCTTGATGCCGTTCAGCCAGCCGGACCGCAGGCGCTCGGGCTCGCCGAGCGGACGCAGGTCCGGCATGTGGTCGGCGATCGCGTTGAACATCAGGTCGATGGTCATGCGGGCCAGGTTCGCCCCGATGCAGTAGTGGGCGCCGGTGCCGCCGAAACCGACGTGCGGATTCGGATCGCGCATGATGTTGAACGCGTACGGGTCGTCGAACACCTCTTCGTCGAAGTTGGCCGACCGGTAGAACATCACCACCCGCTGGCCCTTCTTGATCGGCACTCCGCCGAGTTCGGTGTCCTGCGTCGCGGTGCGCTGGAACGAGGTGACCGGCGTGGCCCAGCGGACGATCTCGTCGGCTGCCGTCGCCGGACGCTCCCGCTTGAACAGTTCCCACTGGTCGGGGTGCTCGGCGAACGCCATCATGCCCTGCGTGATGGTGTTGCGGGTCGTCTCGTTGCCCGCCACCGCCAGCAGGATGACGAAGAAGCCGAACTCGTCGTCGGAGAGCTTGTGGCCCTCGACGTCGGCCTGCACGAGCCGGGTCACCAGGTCGTCGCGCGGGTTGGCGCCGCGGTCGGCGGCCATGGCCATGCCGTACATGATCAGTTCGACCGACGCGGTGATGGCGTCGTTGCCTGCGAATTCGGGGTCCATGTCGCCGACCATCTGGTTGGACCAATGGAACAGCTTCTTGCGGTCTTCCTGGGGCACGCCCATGAGCCCGGCGATCGCCTGCAACGGCAGCTCACACGACACCTCCTCGACGAAATCGCCATAGCCTTTGGTGGCTGCCTCCTGCACGATCTGTTGTGCGCGGCGGCTCAGTTCGTCCCGCAGCAGTTCGATGGCCCGGGGCGTGAACATGCGCGAGATGATCTTGCGCAGGTGGGTGTGGTGCGGTGCGTCCATGTTGAGCAGCACGAACTTGCCGCGCTCGATCTGCTCGGTGACGGTGCCGTCCTGGTACCGGGGGATGGCTGTCTTCACCTGGCTGGAGAACACATCACTGCGGCGGGACACCTCTTTGACGTCTTTGTGCCGCGTCACCACCCAGTAGCCGCCGTCTTCGAAACCACCCTTGCCGCTGGGCTGCTCGTTCCACCAGATCGGCGCGACGTGGCGCAGCTCGGCCAGCTCCGCGACCGGCAGCCGCTGCGCGTAGATATCGGGGTCGGTGAAGTCGAATCCGGCTGGGATGTTGGGTGCCGCCATGTGACGCTCCTCACTCTGCAACGTGTTTCAATTTAGTACCGCGTGCCGGTCCGGGCCGCAAGGTTATGCCGATAATTCGGCCCAGATTCTGGGCGAATGCCGATGCCCGCTGATTCGCCGAGCACTATTCGTCGTAGCTGGTCTGCTCCGGACGGGCGCGTTGCGGGCGGGACCGGATCCGGAGTCGTACGGTCGCACCACATTGATCCGGCAAATTCCCAGCAATACCGCAGTCACCTGTAGCACCATTGGTTACCGGAGACGGACGGGAGGGCAACACATGAGAATCCTGGACAGCGTCAAATTCCGCGCCGTAGGGCTGGCCTGCGCAGCGTTGCTGCTGCCGGTCACGTCGGCGGCGCCCGCATGGGCCGACGACACGGCGCCGGTCGACCTCTCGGCCGCGCCGATCGATCCGCCGCCACCGCCCGTGGCGCCCACGCCGGCTCCGGTCGGAAAGCCGGTCCCCGTCGCGAACGCCGCTCCGGTGCCGCACCTGTCCAGTCCCGAGAATCTGCCGCCGTACACGACCACCGCCGCGGAAGGGTCCCAGGACACCGACCAGCTGTCGTATCTGCGCGATGTCTGGCAAGCCGTCCAGGAGCGCGAGATCAGCCCGAAGCAGGCCCTCGTGTTGCTGGCGCAGCGCCCGATGGACGCCGACGCAGCACCGCCCGCGGGCATTCCCGCCGGCCCGCAGGCGCCGGTGGCGGCTCCGGCGCCGGCGGACGCTCCGGCCGGCTAACTCGGCCGGCCCGCGTCCCGCACCGCCGTCAGCGCCTGGTCGACAACCCGGTAGCACTCGCACGCGATCTGCCCGAGTGCGACGCGGTCGACGATCTCGATGTTGCCCCGCCGGTAGATGATCAGGCCCTCGCGTTGCATCCGTGCCGCCGTCTCGGAGATCGTCGGGCGCTGCACACCCAGCATCTGCGAGAGGCTTTCCTGGGTGCTCGAGAACTGTTGGCAGTCGTATCGGTCATGAGCGGCCAGGAGCCAGCGCGCCAACCGCGCGCGCACCGAGTGCTGGCTGGTGCACAGCACGTTCTGGGCCGTCTGGATGAGGAGATAGTCGGTGAACCGGTCGATCGCGTCGTGCCACGGGCCCGCTTCGGTTGTCGCCTGCAGAAACTCCGCGACCGGAACGTAGGCGGTGTCGCCGGCACACCAGCAGACGACGGTCTGCCGGCTGTTGCGCGCACCCAGATGGCCGGCGATGCCGACCAGGCCTTCTGAGCCGACGGTGCCCACTTCGATCCCGGCGCCGTGCTCGGATTCGGCCAGTACCGAATACACCGAATCGAGGGGAAAGTGGATGTGGCTCAACGGGCTGCCGGCCCGTTGCGCGACGTGGCCGATAGGGCTGAAGTCGGTCTGGATGTGCGGCAGCAATCGATCCAGGCGATCGCTGCCGAAGGTGGCGAGCACAGCGTTGCGGTGCAGATCGCTCAGCTCAACCCCCGTGCCCACCCATGCAAGCTACTCGACGGATGCGCTGTCCCGATACGAACAAGTCACCGGAGCGTCGGTGATTTGCTATGTCAGAGAGCCGACATAGCGGCTACTATTTGCGGGCCGACCGTCAGCGCGGACCGGCACAGCCCTCATAGACATCAACGATTGGTTCCGTATGCCCGATGCGCTGGCCGATGACGCCGATGCCGACAAAGCGTCCGAGCACTGGGAGGTGGCCGCGGTACTCGCCGGTGGCCATTCGCCGAAAGCCGGTGGATTCAAGTACTTCGTCGCCGATCAGCGGTGGGTGTGGTCCGACGAGGTGGCCCAGATGCACGGCTACGCGCCGGGACACGTGGAGCCCACGACGGAGTTGCTGCTCAGCCACAAACACCCCGACGACCGCGCCAGGGTCGCCGAGATCCTGGAACGCGTACGGGCGGGAGGGCTGTTCAGCAGTCGGCACCGCATCATCGACGTCGCCGGCAAGACGCACTGGGTGGTGGTGGTTGCCGACCACATGGCCGACGAATCGGGTGCGGTGGTCGGCACGCGCGGCTACTACGTCGACGTCACCGAGACCATGCAGGCCGACCTGACGTCGGAGATCAAAGAGGTCGTGAAATCCCGCGCCACCATCGAGCAGGCCAAGGGCGTCCTCATGGCGGCATACGGGATCGATGCCGACCGTGCGTTCGACATCCTGACGTGGCGCTCACAGCTGACGCACGTAAAGGTGAAAACCGTTGCGGCACAATTCCTCGGGGCGGTCATGCGCGAGGGGCTGTCGCCCGAGAGCGTCAGCTCGATCGACCGGCTGCTCCTGCCGAACGACCCGGTCGCCAGGTAGTCAGGCCGTCAGCGCCTCGATGCGCGCCGGCACATGCTTGTGCCACGGGGTACCCGCGAACTCATCGCGCCAGTCCGCCGACGTGAGGTTGTTCGGCGCCACACCGGGCACCCGCTTCTCGCCGTCGGCCTCGGTGAAGTCGACGCCGAACCCGTTGGGCAGCGAGGCATGCCCGGGCAGCATGACGTCGGTGACCTCCACGGACGCCTCCGCGCTACCGGCGGCCGTCGTGATCCGGGCCCGCCCGCCGTCGACCAGCCCCAGCGCCGCGGCGTCTTCCACGCTGACCCGAAGTGCGCCGTCGGCATCACGCTTGCGCCAGCCCGGATCCCGGATGATGTCGTTGGCGGTGAACGCCCGTCGCTCACCGGCCGACAGCACGATCGGGTACTCGTCCGAGATCAGCGGTGGCCGGTCGGTGGCGAGTGCACCGAGCTCGGCCAGCATCTCGGGGATCTCGAGCGCAAAGCGCCGGTCGGCGTGCGTGACCAGGCTCCAGTCGTCCTCGTACTCGTGCACCGTGAACGTCACTCCGGACCGCCCTTCGAGGATCGCGGTGAACAGTGCGTTGCCGTCGGCATGACCGGCCCGGCGCACCGCATCGGGATACGTCATCGCGGTCTTCTGTGCCAGCCCCCACAACGCCGCCGCACCGGCCAATCCGTCCGGCAATGTCGGGCCCAGGGTTTCGTACAGCACATACGGCAGTACGCGACCGAGTGACGGGTTGGCGCCCACCGCGCCGAAGAATGCTCCGAGGTACGCGTCGAGGCCCTCGCGGGCGGCCCTGCGCAGCGGGCCCAGTTCGGCGTCGTCGACGACGCCGAGCGCGCGCACCAGCCGCGCCCAGATTTCCGGCTCCGGCAGGGTTCCGGGCAGCGGCGTCATGAGGGGGTGCCGCAGGTGGAAGGTGTTGTGCGGGAACTCGAGATTGAAGAATGTCGCCTCGGGCTTCTCGAACTGGCTCGCCGCAGGTAGCACATAGTGAGCCAGTCGGGCCGTCTCGGTCATCGCGACGTCGATGACCACCAGCAGCTCCAGCGTGCCGAGCGCGTCGCGCACCGCGTTCGAGTCGGCGATGGAGTGTGCCGGGTTGCTGCTCTCGACGATCATGGCGCGGAAGCGGTCCGGATGGTCGGTCAGGATCTCCTGCGGCACGACGTTGGACGGCAGCAGCCCGGCGATGATGGGAGCTCCCGTCACCGGCGAACGGCCGACGCCGCCGGCCGCGAACAGCGGCGCGAACGACGAATGCAGATGCTGCCCGCCACGTTTGGCGAAGTTGCCGGTCAGAATCCACAGCATCTTGTTGAGGTAGGAGCACAAGGTGCTGTTGGGCGCTTGCTGGACGCCGAGGTCCTCGAACACCGAAACGCTTGCCGCACCGGCGATCCGGCGGGCCGCGGCGCGCAGCAGGTCGGCGTCGACGCCGCAGCGCTGGGCGAACTCCTCGACGTCCACCGCACGCAGCGCGCCGCGCACCGCCTCGACGCCCGTCACGTGTGCGGCGAGAAACGCTTCGTCGCAGAGGTTTTCCTGCACGAGGACCGCGGCCAGTGCCGACAGGCACCACGCGTCGGTGCCGGGCCGCACCCGCAGATGGAAGTCGGCCATTTTCGCGGTGTCGGTGAGTACCGGATCGATGACGATCATCGACCGCTGCGGGTCTTTCGCGATGTCCTGCAGCACCGTTCGGGCCCGCGGGAAGCTCTGCGACATCCACGGGTTCTTCCCGGTGAACACCGACACCTCGGCGTGTTCGAATTCGCCGCGGGTGTGTCCGCCGTAGAGCTGTGCGTCGACCCAGAATTCACCGGTCTTCTCCTGCGCCAACGCATTTGACCGGTAGCGGCTGCCGAGTGCCTTGAGGAACGCGCCGCTGTAGGCGCCGCCCAGGTGGTTTCCCTGGCCACCGCCACCGTAGTAGAAGACCTTGTCGCCGCCGTACTCGTCGCGGATTCGCGAGAAGCCCTCGGCGATCTCGGAAATGGCGGTGTCCCAGTCGATTTCCTCGTAGGTGCCGTCGGGACGCCGGCGCATCGGCGAGGTGAGGCGGTCGCGGTTGTTCTGATAGTGGTCCAGCCGCAGCGCCTTGTTGCACGTATAGCCCTGAGAGGCCGGATGCGCTTTGTCCCCACGGATTTTCGCCAGCGTGCGGCCGTCGAGCTGCACGACGATGCCGCAGTTGCATTCGCACAGGATGCAGGCGGTCGACTGCCACTCCTGGGTTTGGGTCATGACGACGCCTTTCGTTCCGAGTCGGTGGCGGCAGCCACGAGGGCGCGCAGCTGCCGATGTACGAGGTCCAATGGGGTGGTGGAGCCCGTGGTGCGGGCCACCAGTACGGCGCCTTCGATGGCGGTGGTGGCGAGCATCGCCAGTTCGGCGGCCTGCTCGGCGGACGCGCCGTCGGCCCGCAGCTGCTCCTCGAGCTGGGCGAGCCAGCGGGTGAAGGCGGCGGCGGCCCGTTCGATCACGGGCGGGTTGTCGGCTTCGACGGCGACCGCGACCACCGGGCAGCCGGCGCGGAATCCGGTCTCGGTGAGCTGGGTGCGGAAACCGTCGACCAGCACGTCGAGTGCCTCGAGCGCCGTGCCTGCCTTGGTGATCCGGCGGGCGATGTGTTCACTGGCGAAATCGATTGCTTCGCAGAGCAATTCGGTCCGGCCGCCGGGGAAGTGGTGGTACGCCGACCCGCGGGGTGCCCCGCTGTGGGCGAGCACGTCCGAGATGGCCGTCGATTGTGCGCCCCGCTCGCGGATGAGCAGTGCCGCAGACACGATCATGCGTTCGCGAGGACCAGTCATCCGCGCCCTTCCGTCGGATTATGTATGTGAACATACATAATTTGTCGACGGGGGTCTAGATGCGGATTCGTCCGCGATGCGGACGTCGGCGGTGTTGAGCCTGTACTGAGGGTGTGAAAGGTCGAGTAGCCCGTGCCGTCAGCGCAGGGTCAAATCCCTACGGTCAGAACAACTACCAACGCGGCCAACAGGATCAGCATCACGGCGGCGATGGACGCCAGCACGGGTTCCGGCAATTCCGCCGATCTGCGATGGGGGAGTACCTGAACATCGAAGATCAGGTCCATCCACTTCGACGGCGATGAGGAACCCGCTGCCGGCGGCCTCGATCACACGGACGCCGCTGCGTTCAGCTCCTCGAGCCGGCCGGTGGCCTCCAGGTACTCCCGGACCCACCGCTCGATCACAGCCGCGGTCTTCTCGACCTTGGTGAACTGACCGACCACCTGGCCGACGGGGTTGAACGCGACGTCGACGCTCTCGTTGGGGTACTTGTGCGTGGCGGCCACCGCCATGCCGGAAACCATGTACTGCAACGGCATTCCGAGCGGCTTCGGGTTGCCTTCCTTCTCCCACGCCTCGGTCCAGTCGTTGCGCAGCATCCGGGCCGGCTTGCCGGTGAACGACCGGCTGCGCACGGTGTCCTTGCTGCTGGCCTTGGCGTACGCGGCGTGCTGCTGCTCGGAGTGTTCGCTCTCCTCGACCATCACCCACTGCGAACCGGTCCACGCGCCCTGTGCGCCGAGCGCCAGGGCCGCGGCGATCTGCTGGCCGCTGCCGATGCCTCCCGCGGCCAGCACCGGGACCGGAGCGACCTCCTTGACCACCTGCGGCCACAGCACGATCGAGCCGATCTCACCGCTGTGCCCGCCGGCCTCGCCGCCCTGGGCGATGATGATGTCGACGCCCGCGTCGGCGTGCTTCCGGGCCTGTGACGGCGAGCCGCACAATGCGGCGACCTTGCGGCCCTCGGCATGGATGTGGTCGATCATGTCCTTCGGCGGCGTGCCGAGCGCGTTGGCGATCAGCGTGCACTTGGGGTGCTGCAACGCGACCTCGACCTGCGGGGTCGCGGTGGCCTCGGTCCAGCCCAGCAGCTGCAGGGCGTCGTCGTCGCTGTGGTCGACCGGCACGCCGTGGTCGGCGAGGAGCTTCTTCGCGAAATCCAGGTGCTCCTGGGGGACCAGGGCGTTGAGCTGCTTCTTGAGCACCTCGGGATCCAGGTCGACCTGGTCCATGCCCTCGTACTTGTTGGGGATGACGATGTCGACGCCGTAGGGGTGGTCACCGATGTTCTCGTCGATCCACTTCAACTCGATCTCGAGTTGCTCGGGGGAGAAGCCGACCGCGCCGAGGACGCCGAAGCCGCCGGCTTTGCTGACCGCCACGACCACGTCGCGGCAGTGGGTGAAGGCGAAGATCGGGTATTCGATGCCGAGTTGATCGCAGATAGCGGTGCGCATAGGGATTCCTTGTGCTGGGGCCGAGGCAGAGGCGGTAAAACTGAAACGTGTTCTAATTTAGTACCGCGTGACAGTCCGGCGCGCAAGGCTACGCGCGGATTTGCGCCCAGATTCCGCGCGAAGGCCGTTCCAGAACCTCAGCGCACCACGACTCGTCGTAACCAGCCGGGCCGGTCGCTGGGCGCCGCCGCCGCGCGGACGACCGTCCAGCCGAGTCGCTCCGCTTCGGCCGCGAGCCCGGGCCGCGGATTCACCGGGATCGGGTGCCCCACGACGCGCATCAACGGCAGGTCCTCGTCGCCGTCGGCGTAGAAGTAACTCTGCTGCAGGTCAACCTGATTGGCCTGGCTGAACTCCTCGACCGCGGCGGCCTTGCGGTGGCCCCACACGATCGGCCGAACGATGTCGCCGGTGAGGGTGCCGTCGGCGTCGACGGTGAAGTGATTGCAGATGACGTGCTCGACCCCGAGATAGCGGGCCAGCGGCATGACGTGCATGGTCAGGGCCGACGAACTGAGCACCACCTTGTGGCCGGACTGCTGGTGGGCGCGCACGACCTCGCGCATCGTCGGGAAAATCCTGGCCTGCACGTGGCTGTGGAACAGCTGCTCGCCGAGCGACTCCTGCTCGGCGAGGGACTCGCCGCGCAGGTAACCGGCGGCGCGCACCAGCAACCGCTCGAACTCCATGCGGCGCAGCTTGTATCGCACCGTCGCTTCGAGAATTCCGGTGAGCTCGCCGAAGGCCGCCTGCCGCTGCCGGAACCGGTGGGCGGCGTGCACCGTCGCGATGAAACCCGACACCAGCGTGCCGTCGACGTCGAAGAACGCGCCGACGCGCGAGCTGTCCGCGCCAGTGGCATCGGCGTCGACCGCAGCGATCGGGGCGTTCGGCGCAGCCATGCTGACCAGTATGCCGGTATTCCCCGCGCGGCCTCCTGGTTGCCCATCGGCCGAGCGGTAGCGTGACCCGTCATGGGACGCGTGGACGGAAAAGTTGCACTGATCACTGGCGGCGCACGGGGCATGGGTGCCGCGCACGCCCGGATGCTGGTCGGCGAGGGCGCCAAGGTCGTCATCGGCGACATCCTCGATGAGCCGGGCGAAGCGCTGGCCGCCGAACTCGGGGACGCCGCGCGCTTCGTGCACCTCGATGTCACCGACGCCGATCAGTGGGCGGCCGCGGTCACCACCGCCACCGAACACTTCGGTCTGCTCAACGTCCTGGTCAACAACGCCGGCATCAGTGCCCTCGGCAAGATCGGCGAGTTCGACATGACCAAGTGGCAGAAGTGCATCGACGTCAACCTCACCGGCACCTTCCTGGGCATGCAGTCGGTGGTCGCGCCGATGCGGGAGGCCGGCGGCGGATCGATCATCAACATCTCGTCCATCGAGGGCATGCGCGGTGCGACGCTCCTGCACGCGTACGTCGCATCCAAGTGGGCGGTGCGCGGCCTGACGAAATCGGCGGCGATCGACCTCGGTAAGGACAAGATCCGGGTCAACACGATCCTGCCGGGCTTCATCCGCACGCCGATGACCAAATATTTTCCCGATGACATGATGATCGCGCCGCTGGGCCGGCCCGGGCAGTCCGACGAGGTAGCGACCTTTGTGGTGTTCCTGGCCAGCGACGAATCGTCGTTTGCCACCGGCAGCGAGTTCGTCGTCGACGGCGGCCTGACGACCGACGTGCCGCACAAGTTCTGACCTCAGCGATTCCGGAACTGACGGTCTGACGGGGCACAATGAGATGCCCCCACATCGCGCATCCCCGTGTTGAAGCGCGTTCGGATGCTGACGTTTCGGAGGGAGCAGGGCTATCTCAACGGAGTTGCGCCGCGGTGCAGTGCTGGGTGCGGTCATGTCTCTGGTGCTGCTGTTCGCGTGCACCGGCGATCTGCCGCGCCTGCTGAAGCCCATGAGCGAGGCCGCCGAGGTGGAGCTCGCACAAGGCTGGCAGCTGTCCTCTGCGCAGGGCATGGTGGCCGGCGGCGCGCAGCTCAGCGTCGACGGGTTCCCCGCTGCCGGGCCGGGCTGGCACCAGGTGCGACACATGCCGGCCACGGTGCTGCAGGCGCTGCAGGACGACGGCACCTACCCGGACCTCTACTACGGCGACAACCTGCTGACCAAGGTGCCGCAGGACCTGTACAAGCAGGACTGGTGGTACCGCACCACATTCGTCGCACCGGCCGGGCACTCGACGTACCGGCTGAACTTTCCCGGCATCAACTACCGGGCCGAAATCTGGCTGAACGGGCATCAGATCGCCGACAGCAGGCAGGTCGCGGGCATGTACGTCGACCACACCCTCGACGTGTCGAAGTGGATCGACCGTGGCCGTACCAACACCCTCGCCGTCAAGGTGACCCCGGAGCGCGCGCTGCAGGACGTCGACGGTGTGGAGCTGGCCGACAGCTGGTTCGACTGGATCAACTGGAATTACCTCGGGTACCAGGGGCCGGGTAAGAACCCGGCCAACGGCAACTCGTTCGTGGCGGACCGCAACGCCGGCATCCTCAAGCCGGTCACCCTCAAGATGTCCGGTGACGTGGCGATCACCGACGCGACCGTGAACAGCCAGCTGCCGTTGCCGCGCACCGACAGTGCCCAGCTGAGCGTCCGGTCGGGGCTGACCAACTACTCCGGCGAGCGCGTCAACGGTGTCGTGCGCGCGACCATCACCCGTGCCGGCAAGGCGGACATCGACATCGAGCGGCCGGTGTCGCTCGGGCCGGGGGAGAGCCGCGACGTCACGTTCAGCCCCGAGAACTACGAGGCGTTGCGCGTCTCTCATCCCGATCTGTGGTGGCCGTACACCATGGGCAGGCCCGACCTGTACGACCTCCGGATCCAGTTCCTGCAATACGGGCAGGCCACCGATGAGTTGAAGCAGCGCTTCGGCATCCGGTCCATCGAGCAGGGCCGCGACGACAGCGAGGAATTCCCGCAACTGGGCTCCGGCGGCAACTTCTACCTCAAGGTCAACGGCCGCGACTTCCTGGCGCGCGGGGCCACGTACACCCCGGACCTGCTGTACCGCGACGATCCCGACCGCGACAACGCGATCCTGCGCTACGTCAAGGATCTGGGTCTGAACATGATCCGGATGGAATCCAAGATTCCGGGTGCGCGCTTCATCGAGCGCGCCGACGAACTGGGTATCCCGCTCATGGTGGGCTGGATGTGCTGCAACCAGTGGGAGAAGTGGCCGCAGTGGGGCCAGGAGGACCACCGGGTCGCGCAGGACAGCCTGCGTTCGCAGATCATGATGCTGCGGTCACATGCGTCGGCGTTCGTCTGGGCCAACGCCAGCGACGGGCATCCGCCCGCCGACATCCTCGAGCAGTACCACGAGATTCTGCGAAAGCTGCACTGGCAGAACGCCGTTGTCGACACGGTGTCGTCGTACACGACGGATTCGTCGGGTAACCGCCTGTGGGACGGCATCCAGATGGCCGGCCCCTATACGTGGCGGCCCCCGGCGTACTGGTTCGACGGTGACTACGCCGCCGCGCGCGGCGCGTCGGCCGAGCAGGGCGACAACGAACACATTCCGCCGTTCGCCAGCCTGCGCAAGTTCATCCCGCCGGACAAGCTCTGGCCGATCAACGACATGTGGTACTTCCACGCCGGTTCCAATCCCGGCAACGAGGCGCTGGCCAGCATCCGTGACGCCGTCGTCCAGCGCTACGGATCATCCAGTGGTGCAGAGGAATTCACGCGCAAGGCCCAGCTCGCCCACTACGAGGCGACGCGGGCCCAGTTCGAGTCGTTCGCGGCGCTGGGCTGGGCGGACCACAAGATGACGATCTACTGGATGCTCAACAACCACTGGCCGTCGTTCTTCGGCAACATCTTCGACTACTACCTGCGGCCCGGCGGTGCGTACTACGGCGCGAAGAAGGGCCTGCAGCCGCTGTCGGTGACGTTCGATTCGTACGCGACCGGCGACCACAGCACGGCCAAGGTCAGCATCACCAACCAGAGCCCCGAGAAGGCGGTGGGCCTGCGCGTGCGCACCCGGATCTACGACATCAACGGGACCATGCGTGACGACCGCACCAGTGACCCGTACGACGTGGTCTCCGGTGCCGCCGCGGTGGCGCTGACGTTGCCGCGCGTGGTGCCCGATTCGCGGGTGTTCTTCGTCCGGTGTGAGCTGCTGAACCCGGTTGGCGAGGTCATTGCCGACAACGACTACTGGCAGTCGCAGCAGGACGACATCGGAGACCCGCGCAAGGATGTCGCCTTCGAGCTGCACCAGACCGCATGGGCCGACATGACGCCGCTGAACTACATGACCAAGGCGCGCCTGGAGGTCAGCGCCGCCGGTGCGGTGAACAGCGACGGCCAGCAGGTCGTCGACATCACGCTGCACAATCCGACCAAGCAGGTCGCATTCTTCGAGCGTGCCGAGCTGACCACCGCTCCCGACGCCGACGAAATCCTGCCCATCGAGTACAGCGACAACTACGTCACCGTGTATCCGGGCGAGACCGCACATGTCCGGGGGCTGGTGCCCCAACCGGGCGTGACCGCGGGTTGGGTCCGGGTCGGCGGCTACAACACGCCACCGGTGACGGTGCCGGTGACGGGCAGCTCCCGGCCGTCGGACTCGGCTGACGCCGCATCCCGCGCCGCGATCGCCGACCCCGGATTGGCTGAGCCCGCTCCCCGCCCCGCGACACCCGACGCGGTACCGCGGGTCCCGCGGCCGGGCGCATAGGACATGATGAAGGCACACACGAAGGAGAACCAGATGGCTGACGAACGTTCCGCACTGGCCGAGCGCACCGCCGCAAGCGGGTGGCAGCGCCACACGGACGACCGCGTCGACGTCTACCTGCGTGGCGCGTCCCGGGTGCGGGTGATCTGGCGCGGTGACGACGCGATCAGCGGTGGCACGCGCTTCCAGGACGACATCATGGAGAACTACACGCGCCAACTCGACACCGTGCGCGCCTGGCTGGCGGGCTGACTCAGTCCGCAGTGCCCTCCGGCCGCGCCGTACCCTGATCGCCATGGGCGTACGTGCGGGCATCGTGGTGACGGGGACCGAAGTTCTCACCGGCCGGGTCCAGGACCTCAACGGGCCGTGGCTGGCGGACCGGCTGCTCGAACTCGGCGTGGAACTCGCCCACATCACCATCTGCGGTGACCGGCCGGAGGACATCGAGGCCCAGCTGAATTTCCTTGCCGCACAAGGTGTCGACCTGATCGTCACCAGCGGTGGCCTCGGACCGACGGCCGACGACATGACCGTCGCCGTGGTGACCAGGTTCTGTGGCCGCGAGCTCGTGCTCGACGAAGCGCTCGAGGAGCGCATCGCCGAGATCTTGCGAGCCTTCATGGGCCGGTTCCCGGGCGCCGATTTCGACGCCGTCCGGGCCGCGAACCGCAAGCAGGCCTTGGTGCCCGCGGGCGAGGGCGTCGAGATCCTCGACCCCGTCGGCACGGCACCGGGCGTCGTGGTCACCCGGCTCGGGGGCGGGCCGACGGTGATGGTGCTGCCCGGGCCGCCCCGCGAACTTCAGCCCATGTGGGCCCGCGCCATCGAGACGGCGACCGCCCAGCGCGCCGTGGCCGGCCGCACGATCTATCGGCAGGAGACCATCCGGATGTTCGGCCTGCCCGAGTCCGGGCTGGCCGAGACGCTGCGCGAGGCCGAAACTCTGGTGGCCGGTTTCGCGGACCTGGAGATCACGACGTGCCTGCGGCGCGGTGAGCTGGAGATCGTCACCCGCTACGAACCCGACGCCGCCGAAAGCTACCGGCAGCTGGCCGGGTTGCTCCGCGAGCGTCATCCCCATGACGTCTTCTCCGAGGACGGCTCACTGGTCGATGACCAAGTGGCACAACTGCTTTCGGGCCGTACCATTGCGACGGCCGAGTCGTGCACGGCGGGCCTGCTGGCGGCACGGCTGGCCGACCGGCCGGGCTCCTCGGCCTACCTGGCCGGTGGCGTGGTGTCGTATTCGAATGAAGCCAAGGCCGACCTGCTCGGCGTCGATCCCGCGTTGATCGCGGCCCACGGTGCGGTTTCCGAACCGGTCGCCGAGGCCATGGCGGCTGGCGCACTGCAGCGGTTCGGCGCCGACGTCGCCGTGGGCATCACCGGCATCGCCGGACCCGGCGGTGGCAGCGACGAAAAGCCGGTCGGCACAGTGTGTTTCAGTGTCGGGCTGGCCGGCGGCGCGACCCACACCCGCACCATCCACCTGCCCGGCAACCGGGCCGACATCCGGGAGCGGTCGACGACCGTCGCCATGCACATGCTGCGCCGCGTACTCAGCGGTCAGCGTGTGACGGTCTGACGGGCCCTACTGCGCGGCCAGGTCGGCGTCCCAAACCTCGAGAATCTTGGTCAGGATGTCCTCTGGCACACCGAGACCCGCCAGGTGGCTTTCGCCCGGCAGCGTGAACATCTCCGCGTCGGCGATGCGCGCGACCGCGTGCTGCCCGTGGGCGTAGGGCACGATGTGGTCGGCGTCGCCGTGCCACCAGCGCACCGGAACCTTGATGTCCGCCAGTCGGAAGCCCCAGTCTCGGGCGAACACGACGACGTCGGCGAACGGTGCCGCGAGCTGCTTGCGGCTGCCGTTGAGCAGGTCGTCGAGGAACATGGCCTTGAACTCCGGGCGGCTCAGCAGGTTCCGGTCGCCGTCGGGGGAGATGCGCGCATATAGGTCCAGCGCGGGGGAGCCGAACGGCGCGATCACCTTGATGAGTGACCCGGCCACCCAGCGGATGGGGGTGTCGGCGACCTCGATGATCGGCCGGACGATCTTGGCCAGCTCCATCAGGCCGCTGCTGATGCCGTCCTCGCCGATCAACGGCGCGACGCCGCCGAGCACCGCGGCCATCACCACCCGGTCGGGCATGGCGGCCGCGGTGGCCAGGGTGTAGGGGCCGCCGCCGGACAAGCCGATCACCGCGAATCGGTTGATGCCGAGGGTGTCGGCGATGGTCCGCAGGTCCTCGGTGAACCCGAGCACGTTCTCGTACTGGTACGGCGTCGAGGATCCGATGCCGGGCCGGTCGATGCCGATCAGCCGGATGTTCTGGCGGGAGGCGAAGGCACGGGCCTCGGTCGGGATCTGCCGGCGCGCGCCGGGCGTCCCGTGCAGCCAGAACACGGCTCGTCCCTGGGGATCCCCGAACTCGGCGAAACCGATCTGGCGGTCCTCGCCGACGGCGATGTTGCCTTCCAGCTTCGGGCGATCGATCGACATGGCCATGCCCGAATTGTTGCACGCAGCCGTGAGCGGGCTCAGGGGCGCGGGTAGCGGTCCGCCCACGGCGCGGCCTGCTCCAGTTGCCGGGCCAGTTGCAGCAGGATGGTCTCGTCCGGCGCCATCAGCTGGACGCCGATGGGCAGTCCGTCCGCGGTGCGGCCCAGCGGCAGGGAAATGGCGGCCCAGCCCGTCACGTTGGTCAGCGACGTCCAGCCGGTGGTGGCGAATTCGACGTCGAAGAATTCCCGGGTGCTGGCGCGGGGCTGATCGAGCAGGCCGTACGGCGGCGGTCCGGACAGCAGTGTCGGCACCAGCAGGACGTCGTGGCCGGCCATCCCGGCGGCGAACCGCCGGGTCTGGTCGTGGACGGCCGCGATGGCTTCGGCGTAGGCCAGGCCGGTGGTGGCGAATCCCTCGCGGATCATCATCCAGGTGCTCGGTTCGAACTCGTCTTCGCGTGGCGGACGGCCCAGGTGCGCCGCGGCCAGCTCATGCAGTTGGACGTTGCTGACCCGGTGCAGCACCGCGACGGCGTCGGCGACAGCGTCTGGATCGATGCTCGGCGCCGACGGCTCGACCTGGTGGCCCAGGTCCGCCAGCAGCGTCCCGGTGGCCTCGACAGCGGCGGCGACCTGCGGGTCGGTGCACGGCCCCGGGAACGGCGAATCGACCGCGATCGCGATGCGTTGCGCTGCCGGGGTCTGCGCGATGGCGTCGAGGAACGGCTGGGCGGGCGGGGGAGCAGAGTACGGGTCGCCCGGCGCGCTACCGGTGACGGCATCGAGCAGCGCCGCGCAGTCGCGGACGGTGCGGGTGAGGGCATGCTCGTTGACCAGCCCCTCCAGCCCGTGCCCGGCGCTGGGCGCGAACGAGGTCCGGGCGCGGCGCGGTTTGAGGCCGACGACACCGCAGCATGATGCCGGCACCCGGATCGAGCCGGTGCCGTCGCCACCAGAGGCGGCGGGCACGATGCCGGCCGCGACGGCGGCGGCGGACCCTCCGCTCGACCCGCCGGGGGTGACCTCCGGTGACCACGGATTGACCGTCGGCCCGAAGAGGGACGGTTCGGTGGTGCAGTGGTTGCCCCACTCCGGTGTGTTGGTCTTGCCGAAGATCACCAGCCCGGCGTCCAGATACCGCTGCACGATCCAGGCGGTCTGGTCGGCGACATGGGTGCGCAGCGCCCGTGACCCCATGGCCTCCGGGGCGCCGGCCAGCGACGCCCCGAGGTCCTTGAGCAGGAACGGCACCCCGGCCAGCGGTCCGGCTGTGCCGGTGCGCAGCGCGCCGGACTCATCGAGCCGGCGGGCCTGTTCGCGGCCGCGGTCGAACAGATCGGTGACCACGGCGTTGAGCGGGCGCGCCGCTTCGAGCCGGGTGATCGCGGCCTCCAGCAGCTCGGCACTGCTCACCGCGCCGCTGGCCACCAGCTGCGCCTGCCCGACGGCATCGTCCACGAGATCGGTCACGAGGGCATCCTGTCAGTCGGCGCCGGCCTTGCTGTCTACGCGGGTGCGGTAGAGGCTCGCCACCGTCGTGACGACGAGCGTGACGATGATGACCGCCAACGACAGCAGCGTGGGAATCTGCGGCACGTGCACGGGCTCCCCGCCGTTGACGAACGGCAGCGTGTTCTCGTGCAGCGCGTGCAGGACCAGCTTCACGCCGATGAACGCGAGGATGAAGGCCAGGCCCTGTGACAGGTAGACCAGCCGCTTGAGCATGTCGCCGAGTAGGAAGTACAGCTGGCGCAGACCCATCAGCGCGAAGACGTTCGCGGTGAACACCAGGTACGGCTCCTGCGTGAGGCCGTAGATCGCCGGGATCGAGTCGAGCGCGAACAGCAGATCGGTGGTCCCCAGCGCGATGATGACCAGGATCATCGGGGTCAGCACCCGCTTGCCGTTCACGACGGTGTGCAGCTTGCTGCCGTCCCACTGGTCGGAGGCCTTGAGGTATTTGCGGGCGAACCGCACCATCGAGTTCTCGGCGTCGTCGTCGTGCTCGGTGTCCCGGACCAGCTTGACCGCCGTGTACACCAGGAACGCGCCGAACAGGTAGAAGATCCACGAGAACTGCGAAATGGCAACGGCGCCAAGGGCGATGAAGACGCCTCGGAAGATCAGCGCCAGGATGATGCCGATCAGCAGCACCTCCTGCTGCAGGACCCGGGGCACCTTGAAGCTGGCCATGATGATCAGGAAGATGAACAGGTTGTCGACCGACAGGCTGTATTCGGTGAGCCAGCCCGCGAAGTACTCGACGCCGTAATTGCCGCCGTGGAATTGCCATACCCAGATGCCGAAGGCGACCGCCAGGCCGATGTAGAGCGCAAGATAGCCCGCGGTTTCGCGGGTGGTGGGTTCATGTGGACGGCGGCCGATCACCGCCACGTCGAAGAGCAGTACGGCGATCGTCACCCCGAGGGTGATGGACCATTCCAGAGTCGAAACATTCATGCGAGGGTGCCTCCGGGCGTCAGAAAACGACCGAGGTCTCTACCACCGCCGAAGCGGCCCACGGCACCGGCTACCCGACGTTGGGCAACGTGATGACGACACCGTGACGAAGGAATACTCCCCTCGAGAACCATTATCGCAGACGCCAGCGTCACGCGGTGATCAGGACGGTCAACTGTGCCCCGTCACGTTCGACGCGCATCCCGGCGCGACGGGCGACGGCGGCGACGGCAGCGGCATCGTTGGGTTCGGCCCGGCTGCCCGCGAGCGCCCGGGCCAGGCGGCCCTTGTGGGCCTTGTTGAAGTGGCTGACGACGGTGCGCCGCCCGTCGGGGTGTTCGGTGTAGACGTCGACGGTCACGGCGCCGGGAATCTTGCCAAGCGCCTCGTATGAGCCGGACCGCAGGTCAACGATCAGCTCCTGCTGCTGGAGCTGGGCGAGTACGGGTTCCAGGACGGGCTTCCACCGGCTGGCCAGGGTGCCGCCGGCGGGCAGTTTCGACGATGCCGACAGCCGGTACGCCGGAATCGGGTCGTCGGCGCGCAGCAGGCCGAACAGGGCCGATCCGACGGCCAGACGGGACCGGGCACGCGTCGCGGTGGCGCCGCGCAGCGAGCCGACGTCCAGGGCGTCGTACAGGACCCCGGTGTAGCGGTCGATGGCCGGCATCGTCGCAGCGCTGCGCAGTTCGGCGTTGCGCTGGATTTCGGAGTCCTGCGATGCGGAGATGGACAGGGCTTTGCGGCTGGCCTCCGGGCTGGCTGCGAGCTCGACGAGTTCGTCGAGCAGCGCGGCGCGCAGCGCCGTGAGTTCCGGCGCACTGAGCGCCCCGAGCTGCAGCGGCGGTCCGTCGCCACCTGGGCGCTTGGTCTCCGAGGGCGGCAGCAGCACGATCACGGCGAAGACGGTAGCCGACGCCGACAGGTACGACGCGTACCATGTACCTGTCAATCGTGGGTCTTTGCTTTGCCGCTGTGGTCGCTGTGGCCTAAAGTTCGGTACCTACTGACGTCGGGGCAGAGGTCGGTGGGCCGAGGTTCCGTACCTGCGGTGATTACCAGGGAATGCTGGGGTGGTTATGGGTAGGAACGCCAAGTTCGCCGTTGACATGCGGGTTCGCGTCAACCGTGGCGACGCCAAGGACGTGCGTGGGGTGATCGTCGAGGACTACGGCGATCATGCGGGCTATTCGGTCGATGTCGGTGAGAACCATATTGTCGACGCGGCACGCCGCTGGGCCGTCCTGCTGGACAGCGGCACTCTCGTCTTCGCTGACGATGCCCATCTGAAGCCGGAGTAATCCCGCTCACCCGGAAGCGATGAGCAGCGGGACCAGCTGCTCGGCATCTGTCCACGACCCGTGCTGCCCGATGAGGGCAGATTCGACAGGCTCGACCGTCCGGCGCACCAATCCGGCGTTGTCCCGGGCCGCCGCCACGACATCGCCGATGCGGCTGCGCGCCGCGTCACCGACCCGCGCACCGAACCAGCCCTCCGCGATGGCCTGCTCCCTGGTACGGACCCAGGCCTTGGCGCCCAACGTCTCTCGCCACCCGTCGGCGACCGACTCCGCCGCGCCCGCGGCGACATACACGTGCCGCGCCCGGGCCTCCCCGGCGACGGCGACGACGCCGTCCAACAGCTCGGGACGTGCATCGATGTCGACGACATCGGCTTCGTCGAGGTTGACCATGCCGTGGTCGGCGACGACCGCCAGCAGCCCGCCGGCCGGCAGCGCGTCGACGATCGATTCGACCAGCCGGTCCACCTGCCGCAACTGCATGCGCCACGCCGTCGACCCCGCGCCGTACAGGTGGCCGAGCATGTCCAGGTCGGCGTGATAGCCGTAGCAGAACCCGCCCTCGGCCACGGCCTGCTGCACCCGGGCCGCGAGGTCGCCGAGCCGATGCACGCCGACATACCGTCCGCCGCGCAGCACCGCGCGGGTCAGCCCCGAGTTGGTGAATTCGGCGCCCGAGATGACGCTGACCGCCACGCCGGCGGCCGTGGCCTGGCCGAACGTCGTCGGCAGCGGCTGCACATCCTCGGGCACCAGCACGTCGCGCAGATCGGCGCCGACTGGATGCGGCGTCCAGCGCAGCGCGTTCACCACGCCGTGGTCGGGAATCCGGAACGAGTAGCCGACCATGCCGTGCTCGCCGGAGCGCCGGCCGGTTCCCACCGCGGCCAGGCCGGCACTGGTGGTCGACGGATAGCCGACGTGCAGGTTCGGGCCGCGGAGTCCCGCCAGGACCGGCGCGTCGTCGGCATAGGTGTCGAGCAGCTGGGCGCCGAGGCCGTCGATCAGCAGGACGCACGCGCCGCGAACGCCGCCAGGCAGGTCGATGGGCCGGTGCACCCCGTCGAGTTGGGCTGCCGTCACACCCATCGCGGCAAGCACGGCCGGCACCACGTCGGCGAGATGCGGCGCGTCGGGTCGCGGGCTCGGGACATCCATGGCCGCGAGCTTAGGGATTTCCCGGACGAAGTAAACGCAATTACCGACAGCTAATTCCTATTCACCCCAGCGAATAGGGAAAACGCAATTATCGCGTGATGCGAGCAAATGCGTTGTCAGCCGCCCCAGCCGCGGCTGCCGTCCCAGCCGCCGCACATGCCGTTGAAGCAGCCATGCCCGAAGCCACCGGTGAACGGGTTCCAGCCCCCGCAACCCTGCCAGTTCGCGCCGCTGCCGCAGCCACCGCCGCCGCCCTGGCCGTCAGGACCGCCGTAGCCGGTGTTGTCGGCGACTACGGTTCGGTCCGGGCTGACACTTCCGGAGAGCGTGATCGCGGCGGCCGGCGCGGCAATTATCGCTGCTGTGGCGGCCACCGCGGCGACCGCCGATGTTGTGAATTTCCGCCTAATTAGCATGTCTACAGAATGCTCCTGAGCGGCCGGATATTCCAGCTTCCGGCGCTCGTTCATCGAATTCTGTGAGCAGAGTTACTGCGGGGCGCACCATTCCCTCCGCGGCATGTATTTCGGTCAGGTATCACGCGCTCGGGAGTGTCATCCAAGAAAAGTCACAGGTTTCCCATCAGGACCCGGGTCGTCGCCGCTGTTACCCTTTTCCCGTCATGAGTGTTGTGCCGAGCGGTGAAATCAAGGCACTGTCCGGCCTGCGCATCGTCGCCGCAGTGTGGGTGGTGCTGTTCCATTTCCGTCCGCTGTTGAAGCAGGCGTCACCGCCCCTGAGCGACGCACTCGCCCCGATCCTGGACTGCGGCGCGCAGGGTGTCGATCTGTTCTTCATCCTCAGCGGCTTCGTCCTCACCTGGAACTACCTCGAGCGCATGGGACCGGCCTGGTCGACGCGGGCGACGCTGCATTTCCTGTGGCTCCGCCTGGCCCGGGTCTGGCCCGTGTACCTGGTCACCATGCATCTCGCCGTGGCCTGGATCATCTTCACACTCAACGTCGGCGACTTCCCGTCGCCGGAAGCGGCCACCCTGACCGGCCCCAACTATCTGCGCCAGCTGTTCCTGGTCCAGCTGTGGGTGGTGCCGTACTTCGACAACTCCAGCTGGGACGGCCCGGCCTGGTCGATCAGCGCGGAATGGCTGGCCTACCTGTTGTTCGGGCTGCTGGTCATCGTGCTGTTCCGGGTGGCCCGGGCCAGCCGGGCGCGCAGCCTGCTGTGGCTGGCGTTCGCCGTGACGCTGCCGCCGCTGCTTTTCCTGGCAGCCACCGGCGAGTTCTACACGCCGTGGAGCTGGCTGCCGCGCATCGTGCTGCAGTTCACCGCGGGTGCTGTGGCATGTGCCGCCGTGCGCAAGCTGAACCTGACCGATCGGGGCCGCACCGTCGCCGGCGTGCTGTCGGCGGTGCTGCTCGCCCTCATCGTGGGCCTCGTGTACTGGTTCGACGCGCATCCCGTCCCGACGATCCGCGACGACTTCGGCCTCGTCGACGTCTTCTTCCTGCCGTTGGTGGTGGCTCTGTCGGTCGGCACCGGAACCCTGCCCGCACTGCTGTCGACGCGCGCCATGGTCTACGGCGGCAAGGTGTCGTTCAGCCTGTACATGGTCCACGAGCTGGTACACCAGAGCTGGAACTGGGCCGCGGCGCAGTACCGCATCGAGATGTTGCCGAGTTGGGGCACCAAGTTCATCGTGCTGGCGCTGCTGGCCGGCTCGTTCGCCGGTGCGGTGGTGCTGTTCCACTACGTCGAAGAGCCGGCGCGGCACTGGATGCGGCGCATGGTCGGGCCGGCGGATGCCTCGAAAGCTGTTGCAGGGCAACGTAAACTGCAGGCGATATCCGGCGACGATGACGACGTCGAGCGCGCCGAACGGGCGGGCTGACCGCGATCCGTCCTACCACCGAATGATCATGGGAGACCAGTGCGCCATCTGACCGCCTTGTTGCTGACCGCTGCGCTGTGTGCGGTGTCCGTGGTGGGCGCGCCCGGTCCCGCGCAGGCTTACCGGTTTGTGCGTCCGGGCGTGCCGCCCGAACGGGTCGCGGTGATCAGCGACTCGTACACCAACGGCACCAACTTCGGTGGCCAGGGGCCGCGGAGCTGGACGGCGCAGGCGGGCCGGAACCTCGATGCGTGGGGCGTGCCCATCGCTGCCGATGTCGCCGCCGAGGGCCGGGCCGGCTACGTCGTGCGCGGTGACCACGGCAGCATCTTCCTGGACCTGACCAGGCGCGCAGTGCGTCCGGACGACGCCCTCGTGGTGTTCTTCGGCTCGCGTAACGATCAGGGTGTCGACCTCATGCAGCTGTCGGGGATGGCGCACGACGCGTTTGCCCAGGCGCGCGCGACGGCGCCCGGCGCCAAGCTGCTGGTGATCGGGCCGCCCTGGCCGACTGCCGATGTGCCGCCGGCAGTGCTGCAGATCCGCGATGTGCTCGGCATGCAGGCCGGGATGGCCGGCGCCACGTTCGTCGACCCGATCGCCGAGCGCTGGTTCGTCGACCGTCCCGACCTCATCGCGCCCGACGGCGTCCACCCGACCGACGCCGGACACGACTACCTGGCGGGCCTCATCGCGTCGCGCATCAGGTCCGAGCTGCCTACTCGTTGATCGGCAGGTCGTTCCGCACGTCGTAACGGACGTCGTTGCCGCCGTCCTCGCGGGCGCGTTCCATGGCCTCCTCGGCCACGGCGAGCAACGCGTCGATGACGATCTCGGGCGGGTGCACCGTCAGCGGCGCCAGCGGCGTGCACACCACGCCGATGCTCGCCGTCACCCGCGACGGCGTGGACTTCATGGCGCCCTGCACACGGTCGATGAGCGGTGACGCGTCCGGGCTGGTGAAGGTGTCCGCGACGATGAAGTCGCTGTCGGAGATGTGCGCGGCGATGGCGTTGCGGCGCACCGTCTCCCGCAGCGCCTGGCTGACGTCGATGCGCGCCCGGTTGGCACGGCGCTGGCCGGACATCGAGGACAACAGCGGAAAGCTGTCGATGCTGACCACCGCGAGCACCATGTGACGGTCGTCCTGCCGGTTGCGGGCGGCGAGCAGGTTCGCGGCGCGTGAGTACAGGCCGTCGGTGTTGAGCAGGCCCGTCAGCGGCTCGATCTCGCTGTGGTGGATGTCGGTCGAGCTCAGCCCGATCGCGACGCGGCACGTGAAGAACACGAAGGCGTTGAGCAGCGCGATGATCAGGACGGCGCACGCCGCCAACGCGGGGTCGTGCGATCCGACCTGGATGCCCAGGTATCCCAGCGTGAGGCCACCGAGGAGCCACGGGCCGGCCAGCATGCTGGGGCGGTGCAGGAAGGCCACATAACCGCTGGAGAAGATGAACGCGCTGGTCGCCAGCAGCCCGAGCACCGGATCCGTCATGATCAGGCAGGCCACGCTCATCGGGATCGCGCCGAGGGTCACCGAGATCGCGGAGAACTGCTGTGACGGCCACGAATGCCGCAGCCAGACCGCGCCGACGCCGAGCGCGACGACTCCGACGATGACGGCGAGCGCCTGGCGGACCGGCCCGTGCGGGCCCGCGGGGCTGAGCATCAGCACTGCGGGCACCATGCCGAGCACCGCGTTGAGCGCGGCGATCACCCGACAGGTTCTGGTCTGTAGGCCGCGGACGGCGAGCAGCGAGGTGAGCCAGTAATAGTGATTTTGTCCGGCAGCGCTCATGCGGGTACCTGACGGTCTCCCGCGTCAGCCGGCCGGCGAACCGGGTGGCCTGTCACGCTGCGTTGCATATGCAGCAGATTAACAACCGTGCGCTGCGGTTTCGGCGGCCGACGGCAAACTCTGTGCATACGCTCAGCCTCCGGCACTACATCCACTGGCGAACCGAACAACGTGGTTCGGCCGTTCGGGCGATTTTCCTGCGCGCGTGCGGCGGGTCGCCTAAAGTGTCTGCGAAACAACGGCTTTGAGCACTGCGAATGGCAGTCGTCGCCGGTTCCCCGCCGCGAATTCTCGTGACACACATCACTCCCAAGTCTTGACTCAGTCCAAAAAAGCGCGTAGAAGTGAACACGTGACGACCGACTACACGGAGCAGCTGCGTTCCGCAGATCTCCGTGTGACACGGCCCCGCCTCGCAGTCCTCGAGGTGGTGGCGGGCCGTCCGCATACCGACACCGAAAGCGTCTTCGACGCGGTCCGCGCGATCCTGCCCGATGTATCCCGCCAGGCGGTCTACGACGTGCTGGCCGCGCTGACCACCGCCGGGCTGATCCGCCGCATTCAGCCCTCGGGTTCGGTGGCCCGATACGAAACCCGAGTGGGGGACAACCACCACCACGTCGTGTGCCGGTCGTGCGGCGCCATCGCCGACATCGACTGTGCCACCGGGGAAGCGCCGTGCCTGACCCCCTCGGACACGCACGGCGTGCTCGACGGTTTCGTCGTCGACGAGGCCGAGGTCATCTACTGGGGCGTGTGCCCCGACTGCGCGGCGGCAACAGCTTCGCGATCACATCCGTGATCGCGGCCCGATTCACCACCCTCGAAAGGAAGTGCAGTGCCTGAGGAAACTCACCCTCCGATCGGAGAAGCACAGACCGAGCCCGCCGAAAGCGGTTGCCCGATGCGCATCAAGCCGCCTGTCGAGGGTGGTAGCAACCGCGACTGGTGGCCCAACGCCGTCAATCTCAAGATTTTGCAGAAGAACCCGCCGGCCATCGACCCGACGGACGAGGGCTACGACTACCGCGAGGCCGTCAAGACCCTCGACTTCGAGGCCTTCGAACGTGACTTCGACGAGCTGCTGACCAACTCACAGGAGTGGTGGCCCGCCGACTTCGGCCACTACGGCCCGCTGTTCGTCCGGATGTCGTGGCACGCCGCCGGTACCTACCGGGTCGAGGACGGCCGCGGTGGTGGCGGTCGCGGCATGCAGCGCTTCGCCCCGCTGAACAGCTGGCCGGACAACGTCAGCCTGGACAAGGCCCGTCGTCTGCTGTGGCCGCTCAAGAAGAAGTACGGCAAGAAGATCTCCTGGTCGGACCTCATCGTCTACGCCGGCAACCGCGCCATGGAGCACATGGGCTTCAAGACCGCCGGTTTCGCCTTCGGTCGCCCGGACTTCTGGGAGCCCGAGGAGGACATCTACTGGGGCGCCGAGCACGAGTGGCTGGGTTCGCAGGACCGCTACGCCGGCACCGACCGCACCAAGCTGGAGAACCCGCTGGCCGCCAGCCACATGGGTCTGATCTACGTCAATCCCGAAGGCCCCGAGGGCAATCCGGATTACCTGGGCGCCGCCATCGACATCCGCGAGACCTTCGGCCGGATGGCGATGAACGACGTCGAGACCGCTGCCCTGATCGTCGGCGGCCACACCTTCGGTAAGACCCACGGCGCCACCGACATCGAGAACGGTGTCGAGCCCGAGGCCGCACCGCTCGAGCAGATGGGCTTCGGCTGGGCCAACCCGGGCGTCGGCAACGAGGCCGTCAGCAGTGGCCTTGAGGTCACCTGGACCCACACCCCGACCAAGTGGGACAACTCGTTCCTGGAAATCCTCTACGGCAACGAGTGGGAGCTGACCAAGAGCCCGCAGGGTGCCAACCAGTGGAAGCCCAAGGACGGCGGCTGGGCCAACTCGGTCCCGATGGCACAGGGCACCGGCAAGACCCACCCCTCGATGCTGACGACCGACCTGTCGATGCGGTTCGACCCGATCTACGGCGAGATCACCCGCCGCTGGCTGGATCACCCGGAGGAGCTGGCCGAGGAATTCGCCAAGGCCTGGTTCAAGTTGCTGCACCGCGACATGGGTCCGGTGGTGCGCTACCTCGGCCCGCTGGTACCGAAGCAGACGTGGCTGTGGCAGGACGTCACCCCGGCCGGTAAGACGCTGTCCGAGGCCGACGTCGCGAGCCTCAAGACCGCCATCGCCGAGTCCGGCCTGTCGGTGCAGCAGCTGGTCAACACCGCATGGAAGGCGGCGGCCTCGTTCCGCTCGAGCGACATGCGCGGTGGCGCCAACGGCGGCCGCATCCGGCTGCAGCCGCAGCTCGGCTGGGAGGTCAACGAGCCCGACGAGCTGGCCCAGGTGATCCGCAAGCTCGAGGAGATCCAGCAGGCGTCGCCGACCGGCGTGTCGTTCGCCGACCTGGTGGTGCTCGGCGGTGTCGTCGGCCTCGAAAAGGCCATCAAGGACGCCGGTTTCGACGTCGCGGTGCCGTTCACCTCGGGTCGCGGCGACGCGAGCCAGGATCAGACCGACGTCGAGTCGTTCGCCTACCTGGAGCCCAAGGGCGACGGTTTCCGGAACTTCGTCGGCAAGGGCGACACCCTGCCGTCCGAGTACCGGCTGATCGACCGCGCCAACCTGCTGGGGCTGTCGGCGCCGGAGCTGACCGTGCTGATCGGTGGTCTGCGCGTGCTCGGGGCCAACCACGGCGGTTCGGACCTCGGCGTGCTGACGCAGAACGTGGGTCATCTGACCAACGACTTCTTCGTCAACCTCACCGACATGTCCACCAAGTGGGCCCCGTCGCCCGCCGATGACGGCACCTACGTCGGCACCGACCGCGCCAGCGGCACGCCGAAGTGGACCGCGAGCCGCGTCGACCTGCTGTTCGGCTCGAACTCGCAGCTGCGGGCGCTGGCCGAGGTGTACGCCGAGGACGATTCCAAGGAGAAGTTCGTCAAGGACTTCGTCGCGGCGTGGACCAAGGTGATGAACAACGACCGGTTCGACATCTAGTCCGAACCCGACTCGGTACCCCGTGGGCCTTCGGGCTCACGGGGTACTGTGCTTTTGTGCTCCTCGACGAACTCCGCTGGTTCGTCGTCCTGGCCGAGACCGAGCACGTCACCGCTGCCGCCGCCGAACTGGGTGTCGCGCAACCGACGCTGTCGCGGGCCCTCGCGCGGCTGGAAAACCAGGTCGGCACACCGCTTTTCGACCGCACCGGCCGCCGGCTCCGCCTGAACGGCTACGGGCAGATCATGCTGGAACACGCCCGCCGCGGCATTGCGGAAATGGATGCCGCCCAGAGCCGGATCGACGCACTGCTGGATCCGGACAGCGGCCTGGTCCGGTTGGCCTTCCTGCATTCGGCCGCGAATTGGTTTGTGCCGGAGGTGCTTCGGCAGTTCCGCGCACTGGCTCCGGCGGTGCGCTTCGAGTTGTTCCAGGGCGCGGCGCACGACATCGCGGAGCGGCTGCGCACCGGACAGTCCGACGTCGCGATCACGTCGCCGCGGCCGGCGCAGGCGCCGTGTACCTGGCGGGTGCTGTATGTCGAACGGTTGTGCCTGGCGGTGCCCGCCGACCACCGGCTGGTCGGCCGTGCCCGCGTGCGCCTGACTGACGTGGCCGACGAGACCTTCATCGCGCTGGGGGCGGATTTCGGCCTGCGCCAGCTGACGGACCAGGTGTGGGCCGAGAGCGGCATCACGCCCGAGATCGCGTTCGAAGCCATGGAGATTCCGACGATGGAAGGCCTGGTCGCGGCCGGCTTCGGCGTCGCCCTGGTGCCCGTGCCGCGGCCCGGTCGCGGCGATCCCTCGGTGATCTACATCCCATTGTCCGACACCCGGGTAAAACGCGAGATCGGCATGGCGTGGGTCAAGGGCCGCGAATTGTCGCCTGCCGCAGCACGATTCGCCGAGTTGGTGAGTGCCACGGCCTCTGATGCGTAAACCGAATGAATAAACCTCAATTAATGTATTGGACACATGAACGAGGCCGTTCCTAACCTGCGTTGGTGACTGTTGAAGCGCCCGTCTGGACCGGCCACGTGCGTGGCTCCACGGACTACCGCAGGCTGCTCGGTGCGCTGTTCTGCGCCGGTGTGGCGACGTTCGCGCAGCTGTACTCGCCGCAGGCGGTCCTGCCCTTGATCGCCCGCAGCCTGAACACCGGTGCGGCGGCATCGGCACTCATGGTGTCGGCGTCGACGATCGGTCTGGCGCTCGGCGTCATCGGCTGGTCGACGCTCGCCGACCGCATCGGTCGGGTGCGCGCGATGTCCTACTCGGTCTGTGTGGCAACAGGTTTGGCACTCCTTGTGCCGTTCGCGCCGACATTTCAGCTGCTCCTGACCGGGCGGCTGGCCGAAGGGCTGGCACTCGGGGGAGTCCCGGCGATCGCGGTGGCCTACCTGACCGAGGAAATCGAAGCCGGCCATGCCGCGCGGGCCGCGGGCACCTACGTCGCGGGCACGACCATCGGCGGGTTGCTCGGCCGGCTGGTGGCTGCCCCCGTTGCCGAGTTCACCGATTGGCGATGGGCCATGTTCGTCGTCGGATTGCTGTGCAGCGCAGCGGCTGTCGGCTTCATGCGGCTGGCCCCTGAGCCTCGGGGGTTCGTCCCGGCCGACGAGGAAACCGAGGGCTCGCTGGCGCACCGGTTGGCCGCCAACCTGCGCAACCCCAGCCAGTTGGTGCTCTATCTGCAGGGCTTCCTGCTCATGGGTGGCTTCGTCGCGATGTACAACTTCCTCGGCTTCCGGCTGAGTGCAGCCCCGTTCAGTCTCCCGCAGACGGTCGTCAGCCTGGTTTTCGTCGCCTATCTCGCGGGCACCTGGGCGTCGGCGTGGGCCGGCGCCGCGGCCAGCCGGTACGGACGGCGCCCGGTGTTGTTGGGCAGCGTCGCGGTCATGGGAATCGGCGTGGCGATCACGCTGAGCCACAACGTGTTCGCGGTGCTCGCGGGTCTGCTGGTCGCCACCGCCGGCTTCTTCGGTGCGCATGCCACCGCGTCGGGCTGGACCGGCCAATTGGCCACGGTGGGCAAGGCGCAGGCCGGCTCGCTGTACAACCTGGCGTACTACGCCGGCTCGAGTGTCATCGGGTGGGTCGGCGGCATCGCCTTCGATGCCGCCGGGTGGTCGGCCGTCGCCGGCGTCATCGTGGGGCTCGAGATCGTCGCCGGACTTGCCGCGGCTGCCGTGCTGCGCGACTAGTGCTGGTCGGCCCGCTGGCGGATCCGGTCCTTGATCGCCGCGGGCAACGCGTCGGCCGGAAGCAGCGTCGGCAGCAGTTCCGGTTCGAGGGTCATGGCGCGGAACACCAGGGCGACGGTGACGTCGTGTGCCGGGCGCGAGACGACCGTGATCGATGCCCCGGCCCGCAGCACGCCGGGCGTCACGACCCGCAGGTAGGCGCCGGGCTCGGCCTGCTTGGTGAAAGTCTTGACCCACCCACGGATTTCGAGCCACTCGGCAAAGGTGCGGCACGGGATGCGGGGCCGGCTCACTTCCAGGAGCGGGCCGCCGTCGCCGATCTGCCAGCGCTCGCCGATGACGGCGTTGTTCACGTCGAGCCCCGCGGTGGTGAGGTTCTCGCCGAACGACCCGTTGGCCAGGACGCGGTCGAGACGCACCTGCCACTCGTCCAGGTCTTCGCGGGCGTAGGCGTACACCGCCTGGTCGTCACCGCCGTGGAACTGCTGGTCGCCGATGGTGTCGCCGACGAGACCGCTGCCGAGGCCGCCGTGCATGGGCCCGGGCGCGCGGACCGGCACAGGTTCGAGCGTCGGCCGTTTGTCGATTCCGGTGGTGAGCTGATCCTTGTCGGGGCTGGGCCGGGGGACCGCAAGATTCACCGTCAGGATCGCTGCCATGGGCGCAAGCCTAGAGGTGTCGTCACATGTGATGTATCAGGACTTCGGTGACAGTTCTGCATCAGGACATCGGTGACAGTTG
>NZ_JARVRX010000027.1 GCF_030209435.1 Mycolicibacterium sp. lyk4-40-TYG-92
TACTGTGCAATCCGTTCAGTTCACCCGCTGTTGCACTGGAACCTTGAATCCGCCCCGCTTCTTGCCTGCAATTCAGGGCCGCTCGCGCCCGACGAGCGGGCGTTGATCGCACTCAGCGCGCCGGACGCCACATCGGAATCAGGCTCGGCCCGCCGTTCGGCAGCTTCATCTCACCGGTGACCTCGAACCCGAACCGCTCGTAGTACGGCACGTTGACCGGATTGCTCGACTCCAAGTAGGCGGGCGCGTGTTCCGCATCAACGCGGTCCAGGCGCGACGTCATCAGAGCCTGCCCGAAACCACCGCCGCGCACCGTCGGATCGCTGCCGATCACCGCGAGGTACCAATGCGGCTCCTCCGGATGGTGCTTCTTCATCAACTCCGCGGCCGTCTGTCCGCGCAACACCGCGGTGCCCAATGTCAGCAGCATGATCGGCGCGGTACGAAGCTCGTCGCCGCGCGTCTGCTGCCACTTGCCCGGGGGATCCCACAACGCCGCGGCCCCGATGCCGTCCGCCGACAAGGCCACCTCGACGCCACCGTGGCCCAAATGCTGGTACTTGGTGAGCGCCGTGAACAGGCGCGGCAGCCGGCGCCGGCGCAGCCCATCGTCGGGCAGCATCCACTTCATCACCGGGTCGTCGGCGAAGGCGCGGGCAAGGGTGTGCGACAAGCCGCCGATGTCGGAACGAGTAGCCGCCCGGGTCTGAATTTCACGCATGCCGCCAGCTTGCCGTGAACTGCCACGCACCGCCCAGACTCTCCGGACAGTCTGCGCTCGCTCGCGGCTGACGAGCGGCCTCGAATTGCACGCAATACCGGCGTCTCGCCGTACAGACGCGGCCGCTCGCGGGAGGTTACCTGCCCTGGGTGATGTAGTCCTGCAGTTGCTGCTGTTCGGTCTCGAGTTCTTCCATCCGGGTCTTGACGACGTCACCGATGCTGACGATGCCGGCGAGCCGGCCGTCGTCGATGACGGGCACATGCCGCACCCGGTTCTGGGTCATCAGCACTACGAGATGGTCGACGGTGTCGCGCGGCGTGCAGGTCGCCAGCACGGTCGTCATGATCTCCGAAACCGGCTGGCCCAGGAGGCCACCGCCGCGCTTGTGGAGTTCGCGCACGACGTCGCGCTCGGACACGATGCCGGCCAATCCGTCGGCCCCGACCACCACCATGGCGCCGATGTTCAGCGCCGCGAGGCTGGCCAGCAGTTGGGACACCGTGGTCTCGGGGGTGATGGTCGCTACCGCGGCACCCTTGTTACTCAGCACGTCCGCGATTCGCATCGTCCGCCTCCGATCGTGATCTACCTCACATCCATGGTAGTCGGGAGGACACGTCGCGAAGGGATTTGGCGCGGCTGCCAAATATCAGTGTCAGTACGTCGCAGCTGTCTCGGCGAGGCTCTTGCCCGCGGTCTCGGGCGCGAGCCTGCGTCACACAGCGTGTCAAGGTGAGAGGTTCGACACTCCGCCGCGGGTTCAGGCCAGCCGCGTGATTTCCACGATGACAGCAAGGTCGGTGGATCCCTCGCCGGAGTAGATGCCCTTCAGTGGGGTGACGTCCGCATAGTCCCGGCCCACAGCGACGGTCACGTACTGCTCGTTGATCTCGACGTCGTTCGTCGGGTCGTAGTCCCACCAGCCGCCGGTCCAGGCCTGCACCCAGGCGTGGCTCTGGCCTTCGATGGTGTCGCCGACCTCCGCCCGGCGCTGCGGGTGCAGATAGCCGGACACGTACCGGGCCGGAATTCCCATGCCGCGCAACAGGATCAGCGTCAGGTGCGCGAAGTCCTGACACACGCCCTTGCCTTCGCGCAACGCATCCAGTCCTGACGAGTGCACACCGGTGGTGCCGGGGACGTAGTCGAGTTCGGTGTTCACCCAGTTCGCCGCGGCGACCACGGCCTCCTGCGGGTCGTAGTACTTCATGATCCGCTGGCCGACGCGCTGCAGGCGCTTGCTGACCGGCGTGTACCGGGTCGGGACGAGCAGTTCGTCGAACCGGTCCCGCACGCCGGCACCCGCCAGGTCGTCCCACGTGACCAGCTCCGCGGGCATCTCACCCTTGTCGGTCTCGACGACCGAGGACGACGTCACCTCCAACTCGGTGTGCGGCGCATGCAGATCGAAGGCCGTCACCGCGGTGCCCCAGTAGTCGATATACCGGTACGACCGGGTGGCCGGCGTGGTCTCGACACGGTTGAGGACGACGTTCTGCCGCGAGTCCGAGCGCGGCGTCAACCTGGCCTCGTTGAACGACGCCGTCACCGCCGACTTGTACGCATACCCGGTGGCATGGACAACTCTGAGCCGCCACATATCAGATCTCACCTTCTTCGATAACCGACACCGGGCGGCCCGCGTCCGTCCAGGCGACCCACGGTGCCGCGTGAAAGTACTCCAGCGCCAATGCTTCTCCGACGTCCCGGCAGCTACGTTGCAGGCCGGCCAAGCGGTCCTCCAGCGAATCCAGCAGCAGGCCCGGCTGCAGGAACTCCAGTTCGCTACGCGCCCGGCCGAGGAGGCGCTGCGCCTCACCGGTGGCGCCGATGCGGTCATGCGGCCGGTTGTGCAACTCGTCGAGATGCCGCTCGGCCAGCCGCAGCGAATAGAACACCGACCGCGGAAACAGCCTGTCCAGCAACATGAATTCGACGACCCGGCCAGCGTCGAGCACGCCTCGGTAGGTCCGCAGGTAGGTGTCATGGGCACCGGCCGAGCGCAGCACCGTCACCCACGCCGGCGACGACGCACTGTCACCGACACGCGCCAGCAGCAGACGCACCGTCATGTCGACGCGCTCGATGGCCCGGCCCAGCATCATGAAGCGGTAGCCGTCGTCGCGCGACAGCGTCGAGTCGGCCAGGCCCGCGAACATCGCGGCGCGGCCTTCCACGAAGCTCAGGAACTCGTGTGGCCCAAGCCTTCTGGCGGCCCGCTCACGCTCGGCCAGCGCGTTGTAGGTGGTGTTGAGGCATTCCCACATCTCGGTCGACGTGACTTCGCGCGCACCGCGGGCATTCTCGCGGGCCGCCGAGATCGACTCGACGATCGAATTCTGCCCATCACCGCGGCCGAACGCGACCAGGTCGGTCAACGACCACATGTCCAGTGGAGCCGCCGGGGGCTCGATCCCCAAGACCCGCAACAGCGTTCGCGAGGCGAGGTCGGGAACGACGCTCGAGTCCTCCAACAGCTGGTGCACGGTGACGTCCAGGATGCGGGCGGTGTCGTCGGCCCGCTCGACGTAGCGGCCGATCCAGTACAGCGATTCCGCGTTGCGCGCCAACATCAGTACATCACCGCCTGTTGCTGTTGCTGCTGTTGTTGCTGGGCAGTTTGGACCGCCTGCTGCGGGGGTCCCTCGTCGGCGGCCTGGCCGGCCGACGGCAGCGAGCGGACGACTTCGGCGGCGGCGAGCTCGTGGGTGGCGGTCGATGCCCGCGACGCCAGCACCCAGGTGTCCTTGGAACCACCGCCCTGGCTGGAGTTAACCACCAGCGAGCCCTCCGGCAGGGCGACGCGCGTCAGGCCACCAGGCAGCACCCACACGTCGTCACCGTCGTTGACCGCGAACGGCCGCAGATCGACGTGCCGCGGGGCCAGCTTGTCGCCGATCCGCGTCGGCACCGTCGACAGCTGCACCACCGGCTGGGCGATCCACCCGCGCGGGTCGGAGCGGACCTTCTTCGAGATTGCCGCGATCTCCTTCTCGGAGGCGTCCGGTCCGAAGACGATGCCGTAGCCGCCCGAGCCCTCGACCGGCTTGATGACAAGCTCCCGAATGCGGTCGAGCACTTCCTCGCATTCCTCCTCGAGCCAGCAGCGGTAGGTGTCGACGTTCGCCAGCAGGGGCTTCTCGCCCAGGTAGTACTCGATGATGGTCGGCACGTAGGTATAGACGAGCTTGTCGTCACCGACCCCGTTGCCCACCGCGCTGGAGATGACGACGTTGCCCGCCCGCGCCGCGTTGAGCAGCCCGGCGACGCCCAGCACGGTGTCGGGCCGGAACTGCATGGGGTCGAGGAACATGTCGTCGATCCGTCGGTAGATGACGTCCACCTGACGCTCACCTTCGGTGGTCCGCATGTAGACGACGTTGTCGCGACAGAACAGGTCGCGGCCCTCGACCAGTTCGACGCCCATCTGCCGGGCCAGCAGTGAGTGCTCGAAGTAGGCCGAGTTGTAGACGCCGGGGGTGAGGACCACCACAGTCGGGTCGGCTTCGTTCGACGCCGCGGCGTTGCGCAGCGCCCGCAGCAGGTGCGACGAGTAGTCGCCCACCGCCCGGACCCGGTGCGTGGCGAAGAGGTTCGGGAAAACGCGGGCCATGGTGCGCCGGTTCTCCATCACGTAGGACACCCCGGACGGTGAGCGCAGGTTGTCCTCGAGCACCCGGAAGTCGCCCTTGTCGTCGCGAATCAGGTCGATACCTGCGACGTGGATGCGGACGCCGTTGGGCGGGACGATGCCGGCGGCCTCGCGGTGGAAGTGCTCGCACGAGGTCACCAGGCGGCGCGGGATCACCCCGTCGCGCAGGATCTCCTGATCGCCGTAGACGTCGTCGAGGTACATCTCGAGCGCCTTGACCCGCTGCTTGATGCCCTTTTCCAGCTTCGACCACTCGGCGGCCGAGATGACCCTGGGCACCAGGTCAAGCGGAAACGGCCGCTCCTGGCCGGACAGCGAGAACGTGATGCCCTGGTCGGTGAACGCGCGGCCGAGCGCTTCGGACCGGGCCGCCAGCTCGGAGGTGTCCGACGGTGCCAACTCGGCGAAGACGCCCTTGTAGAGACCGCGCACGGCGCCCTGGGCGTCGAACATCTCGTCGTACGCGGCGGCATAGCTGTCGACGTCGTCATAGCCGTCGAACACACCGTCGTAGCGATTCCCTGGGGAGGTGGGCCGCGTCCGTACCTGGCCGCTCTGCGATGTCCGTGGGCTCATGGCAGACATGCTGCATCAACCTGGCAGTTTCGGCAGGGCAACTTGGCATTCACAGATATGCTCGGGGTCGTCGCCGGCCAGTGCGCGTATCCCGCGCTTTGGGGATTTCGCATGGACGCTGGTAACCTGAACAGTCGCTGCCCGTTGACGGGCGAAGAGCACAGACTTAAGACCGAGCAGGCTCGTCTCAGAGCATGCCCAAATTGAGATTTAGAAGGAACGACACGCGTGGCCAACATCAAGTCGCAGGAAAAGCGCATCCGCACCAACGAGCGTGCACGTCTGCGCAACCAGTCGGTGAAGTCGGCGCTGCGTACGGCCATCCGCGGATTCCGTGAGGCCGTCGAGGCGGGCGAGAAGGACAAGGCCGGCGAGCTGCTCGTCGCCACCAACCGCAAGCTGGACAAGGCCGCCACCAAGGGTGTCATCCACAAGAACCAGGCCGCCAACAAGAAGTCGGCGCTGACCCTGGCCTTCAACAAGCTCTGATCTGAGCCTCTAGTTTCGCGAAACCGCGGCCCGATGATCGGGCCGCGGTTTTGTTGTGTGCGTGGGGTGGGCCGGCCGCTCAGCTGTCCGCCAGCTCCGCCACGCGCCGCACCGCCGACTCCAGCGCGTAGTCGGCGTTGGCCGCGGCACCCTTGACGTCGGCGTTCAGCGCCGCGACCACCCGCAGCGCCTCTGCCACGGTGTCCCGGGACCAGCGCCGGGCCTGCTTCTGCGCCTTCTGGACGCGCCACGGCGGCATCCCCAGCTCCCCCGCCAGCCGGTACGGGTCGCCCGACTGACCACCGACGCGCGCGATCGAATGCACGGCCTCGGCCAGTGCATCGGCCAGCACCACGTGCGGCACGCCGCCGGCCATCGCCCAGCGCAACGCCTCGGCGACGCCGCTAACGTCACCCGAGACTGCCTTGTCGGCGATGTCGAACCCGTTCACCTCCGCCTTTCCGGAGTAGTAGCGCCGCACGGCCGCCGCATCGATCTGGCCGCCAGTGTCGGCCACCAGCTGCGAGCACGCCGCCGCCAGTTCGCGGATATCTGAGCCGACGGAATCGAGGACCGCGTTGACGGCGTCGTCGCCGACCTTCACCTTCAGCGACCGGAATTCCTTGCGGACGAAGTCGGCGCGCTCGGCGGCCTTGGTGATCTTCGCGCACGGATGCACCTCGGCGCCAAGCTTTTTCAGCTGGTCGGCCAGTGCCTTCGCGCGGCCACCGCCCGAGTGCACGACGACGAGCATGGTGCCGCCCGGCAGGTCGGCTGCCGCGTCGGCGATGAGGGCGACGGCGTCCTTGCCGGCTTCGGCGGCAGACTCGAGGACCACCACGCGCTCTTCGGCGAACAGCGACGGGCTCAGCAGTTCGGCGAGCTCGCTGGTGGACACATCACCGGCCCGCAGGCGGTCGACGGGCACGTTGTCGTTGCCGGCCCGCTTGCGCGCGTTCCGCAATACGTCCGCCACCGCCCGCTCGACCAGCAGTTCCTCGTCGCCCAGCACCAGATGCAACGCCTCGGTCGATCCACTCACCTGTTGATCGTTTCATGGCGGCCAGACAATCAGCGCAGGGCGGGCTGCGAATACGGGCTTAGGGTTGCGATGCGTGATTGGTGATGCCGGGGAGGGGGACCATGACCGTGGGGCGGGACATGCGCATACGGGGGCTATTCGCAGTACTGGTACTGCTTCTCTCCACGTTGTTGCTGGCATTGCCGTCGTCGGCGATCGCCTATGCCGATGCCGCTGCGTGCCCGGCACAGGTAGCAGCGCTGGATGCCAACCAGGCCAAGATCGCCGCCCACAACCAGCTCCTACCGCCGAGCGGCGTCGCGCCGCCCGAGGTAGCGGGCCCCGTCAACAGGGAAGCTGACCAACTCAACGCAGAGAAGGACGGGCTCCTCGCAAGCCTCGCGCGATGCGAAGCGGTTGTCGACAGGCTGCGCGACAACGGTCCCGCACCGAAACCTCTGAGCGAGAAAAACTCTCAGGCCATGGCGCGGGCCACCGCCGCTGCACGGCCAAGATGGCAGAACCCGACTCCACCGGCAAAGATGTCCGACGGACGAGTGACGATTCCCCGGAATCATCCGCTGCGGCCACTATGGGACATCGTCAAGAAGCTACAGAATCCGATGGCCGACTACCCTCTAGTTCCACTACAAGGCGAGCAGCCGCCGAAGCCCGACGCAAAACACGCTTCCGGCTACGGAGTGGGGACCAGAGTGGTCAAGGGCGAAAATGTGCCCGCGATCTCACCTGACCATATCGTCCCGAAAGTCGAAATCCTGTATCTGCCTAGATTTCTGGAGTTGACACCCGAAAATCAGTGGGAAGTGCTCAATGCGCCAATAAATTTGCAGTGGCTGCCGTCAGAGGTCAACGCACAGAACAAAAACTCCAAATCAGCCGAAGACATGAAGGGCGTCGACTCGGACTGGCAGCAGGAACAGATCGCATTGCAAGACCGGAAGCGCAAAGAACTCACGGACTTGATCGCCCAACTGGCTGACAGCCAGGTTCGCTAACTCACGCAAGGACGACAACATCGATGGCCGAAATCGATCAACAGGCTCTGACCGCGGCAGTCGGCGACTGGCTGGTCAAAGATGTGACCATCCTCGAACCAAGTTCACAAACGCGAGCCATCATCCCCGAAAATTGGTGGCCCGTAGCTGAATCCACTGACTCCGAAGAACGTAAACACGCCGCATTGGCACTGTGGAACGCCGACTTCCTCGCCTTGATCCCCCGTTACGCCCACGCGCTGCAAACAGGCTTGGTTGACGTTCGGGTCGCAAGGCATGGACACCTGACCACGGCCTCACTCGATTACGTGCTACGCACCGATGAGGGCGGACTCTGCGTCTGGGCGGGTGAGGACCCGCGCACCTTCGACAATGCCGAACCCCCCTTCTTCGCTGCCCTACCCACACCGGTGCAGACCTTTCTGAGGCAGGTGCACGCCGGCTACACCACCTTCGATGATGAAACGTACGGGTTGGCCACGCCTGCCAACATGACTACTCTCGCCGCTCGGTGGGGCGATCCAGACACAAACGAGATCATCGAATGGTTCGAAGACCTGCCGTTCCCCGGCACCCAACGTTTGATGTTCGTCACCGGCGTCAATGACGAAACTGCCTTGTATTTCTCTCCGGATCTCCCGGCAGGACAAGCAATTACCTACTACGAACCCGACTTCGAAATCGCACCATTTGGTGAAGCGTTGGACGACTTCATCACCCGGCCATTGGATAACTGAGCCATGAGTACTCCTGGACCGTGGCCGCCGCAGCCCAACCGTCCAATGCCGCCAGCGCAGTGGGTGCCTGGCCCGCAGCCGCAGTGGGGCGCGCCACCGCAACCCAATTGGGGTGGCGCCCCACCCAACTGGGGCGGACCTCCACAACCGCCCAGCTTGCCACCGTACGGGTGGCAGCCCACCGCGCCGAGGCGTGCACCGCGAACCTGGCTGCTGCCTGTGCTGCTGGCCGTTGTCGTAGGCATCGGCGGATTAGGGTACTGGGGGTACAGCCGGTATCAGAGCAAACAACAACTGGCCAGCATCCGAGACACCGTGAAGGCGTTCGCTGAAGCATCCGACACGGCTGACACCAAAAAGCTGGCTTCGATGATGTGCGAAGAAGAAAGAGCTCAGTTCGTCGACGGCTTCGAAGGTCAACCGGATGACGGCCCCATCGTGCCCGCCCAACGCCAGCCAGTGAATATCGGTGCCATCAAAGTCAGCAACAACACGGCGACAGTTGAGGTCACACGGCCTCCTTCCGCCACGGTGACCCTCAAACTCAAGCGCGAAAACAGGACGTGGAAGCTCTGTAACCCCAGTTAGCCCAGACTCACCGGAAGCCTCGAATACCCACTGGCCGAAGAGCTTCCGCGACCCGACCGATCACACGCTCCACGCCAGCCGGAACTTCTCGGCCAGTTCGGTGTCGGACAGGCCGCCGTAGTTCTGCTGTTCGTAGCCGCGCACACCCAGCACGGCGTCGACCGGCGCGTCCCCGAGGATGTCGCGGACCACAGCGCTGTGGCGTAGCGCGTCGAGCACCTCTGTCTGCTTCGTCGGCAGCGTCACGACGCCGGCGCGCTCGCGCTGGGCTTCCGTCAGGGACCCGGGGTCGACGGTGACTTCGGGCGGCAGCGGCAGCTCGCGGGTGATGCCGTCGAGCGCCAGGCCGAGGATGGTCGCCGAGGCCAGGTATGGGTTGGCCGACGGGTCGACGATCTTGACCTCGACGTTGGCGCCGTACGGATTGCCGGACTCCGCGCTGACGAAGCGGACGGCGGCCTCCCGGTTCTCGGTACCCCAGCAGACGTTGGCGCCGGACCAGCTGCCCGGCTGGATGCGCAGCCCGGAGACGATCGAGCCGCACAGGACTCCCTGCGCGCCGGGCAGGCCCGCCAGCAGCCCCGCGACGGCCGACTCGCCGGCCACGGTCATTCCCCGCACGCGCGAACCACCGGAGAACACCGGCACCCCGTCACGGCTGAGCGAGAAGTGTTGGTGTGCACCAGAACCCACGCTGCCCGCGAAGGGCACCGGAGACAGGCTGATGCGCAGACCGTGGCGGCGGGCGACGCGGCTGATGATGATTCGCGCGAGTACCAGCTGGTCAGCGGCGGCCACCGGATCACGGGGTTTCAGCGAGAACTCGAACTGGTTGGCCCCGTATTCGGGATGGAACTGTTCGACGGACACGCCAGCGGCGGCGGCCGCGTCCATCACGTCCCGGACGAACCCCTCGAATTCGAGCACGCCGGCTAGTCCGTACTGCGCCCACAAATCGGACGGCAGCTGCGCGCCGTCCGGACCGACGAGCACGAACTCCACCTCATGCCCGACCGCAGCCGTCAGCCCGGCGGCGGCCAGCCGCCGCGTAACCCGCTGCAGCACACCGCGACCACAATACGGGTCCTGGTTGCCGTCCTGGGTGAAGAACGCACCGGGCGCCCACGCGAGGCCGTCGTCGAGGATGCGCAGACCCGACAGGTCGATGCGGACGCGCCGATCCCCGATGACCCCCGTCTGTTCGCTGAACACGATGCCGGTCTGGTCGATGGCGAAGACGTGCCACGTCGGACTGGTACCGAGCCCGTGATCGGCGAACGCCGCCACCCGATTCAGCGGAACGACCTTGACCTGTGTCAGCCCTGCGGCATTGACCACGGTGCCGATCAGAGTCCCGACGCCGGCCGCTTCGAGCGCCGCTACGGCTGCCGCCGCGGACTCCACCGAATGGTCGTTCACGTCAATAAGTCTGCACCGCGGCGCGCGAGTTCATGGCCGGATCGCATTTCCTCGTCGCCGGCGCCACGCAGCCAGCAGGAGCGCTCCTACCACCGTCGTCGTGCCGAGCAGCAGCGCGCCGCCCCAGCCCGACGGGACGCTGACCGCCGCTCCGGGAACGGCGGCGCTCCACCGTGCGACGTGCAGCAACCACCAGAGTTCGGGTCCGGTGAACCGGATCAGCAGTTGCGCCGCCGCGGGCCAGCACCACGCCACCGCGGCAGCCGCGGTGCCGAGAATCGTGATGGGCGGAATCACCGGAGCCACAAGCAGATTGGCCACGACGGCAATCAGACTCAGGCTTCCCGAGATGGCCGCCACCAACGGTGCGGTCACGAGCTGCGCGGCGGCAGCCACACACACGGCGTCGGCGATCACCTTCGGCCAGCCACGGCCGACCAGTCGGCGCGACCACCCTGGCGCGATCACCACCAGCCCCGCCGTCGCCACCACCGACAGTGCGAAGCCGGCATCCACCGCGAGCCCCGGGGACACCACCATGAGCACCAGCACACTGGCCGACAACGCGGGGATGGCCTGCCGCCGCCGGTGCACCAGCATGCCCAGCAACATCACCGAACCCATTGCCGCAGCGCGCAACACGCTCGGCGAGGGCTGCACGATGACGACGAACGCGAACAGCGTCACCGCGGCCAACGCCACCGCGATGCGCGGTCCCACCAAGGCCGCGCTCAGCAGCACCGCGCCGCACACGATGGTCACGTTCGCACCCGACACCGCCGTCAGATGCGTCAACCCCGCCCGGCGAAACGCCGCCGTGGTGTCCGACTCGACCGCCGACACATCGCCGAGCACCAGCCCCGGGAGCATCGCGGCCTGATCGGGCGGCAACGCCAGGCGCGCGGCCTCGCCGAATTCAGCCCGCACGTGTGCCGCCGCGCGCTGCCCGGTCGACGCGGTACCGAACCGGGGCGTGCCCACTGCGGCCAGCACAGCCACCGACAGGTCGCGCCGCTTGGGTCGGGTGACCCGGGCCCGGAACGCCATGGGGCGGCCCACGCTGACCTCCGAGTACCCGACAGCCGGAGCGAAAACCATGACCCGCCCTGATGATTCGGCATCCTGCAGCCTCTGCAACGACGCCGTGAACATCAGCCGGCCACCCTGGATCGTCTTGGGCGACTCGGCAGGCGTGACCGTCACGGCCACCGTCGTGCCGAACCGTGACGCCAGCGGATGAGTGTCGACCGCGTGCACACGCACAGTCGCGACGATCGCGAATGCGGCTCCCACCGCCGCCACGGCGAGCACCGCGGGCCAGCGCACCGCGCCCACCCGAAGCCCGATTCCGACGACAACCGCCACCGCGAGCACCAGCGCCGTCAGCGCCGCCCACGGGCCCCACCACACACCGACCGCCGTCACCGTCCAGCACGTCAAGGCGGCCGGCACCAACCGCAGGTCGACGCCTGGGACGTCCGGCGCGGGGCTGCCCGTCACACCTTGACCAAGGCACGCAGCTTCTCCAGCCGGCCCGGCCCGATGCCGTCGACCTCGCCCAACTGGTCGACGCTCGCGAACCGGCCGTTGGCCGCACGCCACGCCACGATCGCTTTCGCCATGACCGGACCGATACCGGGCAGTCCATCGAGCTGTTCTTCCGTCCCGGTGTTCAGGTCAGCGGGTCCTTGTGCGCCAGCACCCTTTCCGTCGCCGGGCGGTCCCTTCTCCGGCGGTCCCGACGTCGCGCCGGCTGAGCTGTGCATCACCGCAGGCGAGCCCAATGGCGCAGTGATGCCGACCAGGATCTGTTCGCCGTCGGCCACCTTGCGGGCCATGTTCAGGCCGACGAGGTCGGCGCCGGCCAGCGCTCCCCCCGCGGCGGTGACGGCGTCGGCGACGCGCGCGCCCGCGGGCAGCGTCACGACACCGGGCTTATGAACCAGCCCGGCCACGCTGACCACGACGTCCTCGACCTTGGCCGGAGGCGCCGGCGCCCCGGCAACGGCGGACGAAACCATCTGCACGGGAGGCAGTTTCGCCGCGGTCACGGGCGGTTTGTCATCACCGAGCACGGCGATCACGGTCACCAGGACCGCGACGACGCCCACCACCGCAAGCGCGATCACCCCCGCGCGCCCGGGGTCGGCCCGCACCGACGCGAGCCACCCGGGGCTCCCTGGCACCGCGTCGGGCAGCCAGCGGGACAGCGAGGTGTCGTCGTGCGGGTCGGATTCAGCGGCGGAGCCCGCCGTCTCGCCGGGCTGTGCGGTGAGCCGCCGCTGCGTCCGGTCGACCGGTGTCTGAGTGACCATGTCCGCGACGTTAGGCACCGTCCCCGACCAAAACGGCGACAAAGGGCGGCTGAATGGGCCGCCTGTGGATGAATCACGTTCTGTGGATGGATGTCGAGACGAGGCCGAACCGGCGCCAAAGTTTGGCATCGGGGTGCGCCGAACTGTCGACCAACCGCGGCCGTGGCGCTAGCGTCAAGATAACCATGACGACCCAAACACCTTCGCCACGTTTGAGTTTGACCGCACAGCAGCGCGAAGCGCTGGCCGCGGCGGCGCGCTTTCCGCTGTTGAGCGCGATTCAGGGCAGGCGGTCGCGGCGTTTCCCCGTGGGTGGCTCCATCCCGTCGGGGCCCTTGGCCTACACCAGTACCCGGGATGTCGAACCACTCGACGAGGTCGAACGCGCACTGATCCTGGCGACGGTAACGGGTGTCACCGGCTGGCATTTCGGGATCAGTCACCATCCCGGATACGCACCGGCGTTCCCGAACTACAGCGGGTCGGCATCAGGTCGCACGTTCCCGTCGGCCGCAGGATTCGAGATCGTCGAGTTCTTCTTCACCGACGACTCGGGCACCTACTTCCTGTCATCCCGGGACACGGCACCGACGGTGCCGGTCAACGACGGCGTGGTGGACATCGACGACTGGCTGGCGGCGACAGTGTCCTCCTACCGCCAGCTCTCGACCGAGCGCATCCACATTCCACGGTCCGAGCCCTACCTCGAAGGCCACAACACATGGATCGCCAATCACCCCGGCTCGCTGCTGGTCATCCCGGTCGCCGATATCGCTCAGCATCTATTGGCCAATCTGGCGTTCTTCCTGCAGAACGGCTACCTGATCTATGACGACGTCCACAACCGGCCGATCCCTGGGCTCAAGGAGGCAGCCGCGGGTCTGGCGCACCGGGACGACGAACCGTTCCCGCTGACCTTCGTCGAGCAGTACTCGCTCACCGAAGCCACCGCCGAGTTGATGACCAGCGTCTACAACGGGCACCTGCTGCTCGGGGCGCTGGGTCTGGGCGGCTGGACATTCGACGGTATCGACCGGCTCACCATCCTCGGCGCGTCAGGCGACCCAGAGGTCCCCGGGTTGGGATTCCACGTGCAAACCGACGAACGGTGGGCACTGCCGAATCCCACAGGGCTGCCCGGCGTTTTCGAAACCTACAGCCGGCCCCACTACCCAGACATCGCGGCCGCGGTGCGTGCCTTCGCCGACCGAAAATTCGGCCCCGGCGGTCCCTTTCACCCCGACACCCCGGGCCCGTGGCGGGATTCGCGAGCCGTGCGCTCGGCTGCGGCCGGACACGATGAGCAGTTCATCACCTTGCTGACCATCGCCGCGCAGTACATCGACGACACGTTCGGCAAGTTCCCCGGCACCGTACCGACCGTCCACATCATGAACTACCTGCAGGCGCAACACATCGACCTCGGGTTCTACGACAGGCATTTCCAGCCGGGGGCGTATCTGTCGACCCACGCGGAGCACGACCGGATTTGGCATGGGCGATAGCAGTGTCAATCACTCAGCGCGGCTCGCAGACCCGAATACCTGCCCCGTGCGGATCATTCCCGAAGCCCACCTAGATCTGCCGGTCACGGTCCCGCCAGTAGGGTTCGCGGAGGTCCTTTTTGAGAACCTTGCCGTTGGGGCTGCGGGGCAGGCTCGCAACGAACACAGCCGATTTGGGTGTTTTGATGCCGCCCAATATCGGTCGGCAGTAGGCCAGCAGTTCGTCTTCGGTCAGCTCGGCGCCGGCGTTGAGCTCTGCGACAACGGTGACCGCCTCGCCCCAGTCGGCACTGGGCACGCCGATGACCGCGCAGTCTTGCACCGCCGGATGGCGCCAGATGACCTGCTCGACTTCACTGGGGTACACATTGAATCCGCCGCTGATGATGAGGTCCTTCTTGCGGTCGGTGATGTGCAGGAATCCCTCGTCGTCGAGATGACCGATGTCGCCGGTATGCAACCAGCCGTCGACGATGGTCTCGGCCGTTTTTTCGGGTGCGTTGTAGTAGCCGTCCATCAACAGGTCCCCGCGCACACAGATTTCGCCTGCTTCGCCGACCGGCAGGATGTTTCCCTCGTCGTCGAGGATCTCCACCCGCACCATCGGTGCCGGGCGTCCTGCCGCTGACAGTCGAGCGTCCTCGGCCAGGACGCCATCGCGAAAGTGTTCTTCGGGCCGCATGTAGGCGATCGCCGTGGGTGCCTCTGCTTGCCCGTAGCCCTGCAGCATGACCGGCCCGAACACCTCGACGGCCTTGCGCAGCTTCTCGGTCGACATCGGTGCCGCGCCGTAGATGAGGTATTTGAGTGACGAGAAGTCCCGCTGTTCGATACCCGGCATCTCCAGCAGCCGATAAATAACCGTCGGGGGCAGGTACATCTCGGTAACCCCATGTCGCTCAACAAGATCGACCAGCTCGGAGAGGTCCATGCGGTTCATCACCACGACGGTGCCGCCGCGGGCCGCGCACGGCAGGGTGAGGGTTCCTGCAGCATGCGTCATCGGTGCCGCAACGAGATTGACGATCGGCTCATCGCTCGCGTACGGAGCGGCGAACATGTGGTGCAGGGCGCTCACCGAGAGGCTCCGGTGGGTGTTCATCGCACCTTTTGGGGCCCCGGTGGTCCCCCCGGTGGGCATGACACCGGCGATCACATCCTGCGCCGGAATGTATTGGGGAACAGAGGTATCCACCGATTCAATGAACGACCGCAGCGCGGTGACGTCGTCAGTGGACTCAGTGACGGCGTCACCGAGTCCGATCACCATACGCAGCCGCGGGAGCGCTTCGCGGATCTTGTCGGCGACGGGCAACAGTTGTTCCTGGCAGAACAACACCTGGCAGTCGAAGCTGAGCAGCATCCGTTGGATCTCCTCGGGCGGGCTGACCGGGTTGACCGGCACCCAGGCCATCCCGGCCCGCCACAATCCAAGTACGCATGCCCACGCCGTGGGGTCATTGCCGGCCAGCACCGCGCCGTTGACCTGTCCGGTGAACCCGGCGGCCAGCAGCGCGTTGCCCACCTGGCACGACAGCTCACCGATTTCGGTATAGGTGAATTGCCGGTCGCCGGCGATGAATGCCACGCCGTCGGGGTTGGCCCGCCAGCCTCGGTCAAAAAAATCAGTCACAGCCATTGTCGCGCTCCGCCTTAGGCTCCGTGCCGCGCACTGCGGTACATCATGGACGTCAGATATCCGAATTTCATGTTCAGCAAATGGTTTTCGCCATCCTCGATGCGGGCGGCACGGGCATCCCTGAAGAGTTTCTCCATCGGGTATTCCCTGGTAAGGCCATAGCCGCCGAATAGTTGCAGCGCTTCGTCGGCGACCTCGAACCCCAGGTCCGTACAGGTCACCTTGGTGCTGCCGGTGTAGTAGGGGTGTTTGGCGGGCGAGAGCAGTGTGTATTCGGCCGCGCGCCGGGCCAGCGCACGCATGGTCTCGACTTTGCGTGCCATCGCCCCGAGGCGGGATTGCACCATCTGGTGCTCGGCCAGCAATGCGCCGCCCTGCGAACGTTCATGGGTGTAGGCGACCGCGTGTTCCAGCGCTGCTCGTGCCAGCCCCGTGATCATCTGGCCCATCGCCACCCCGGCGGTCGACCAGGTTGAAGCGTGGCCGTGCCAGTATTCGTCTCCGAGGGAAATTGCATAACGCACAGGCACTTTGACGTTGTCGAAGAACAACTCGCCTTGCGGCAGGGAGCGTTGGCCCAACTTCTCCAACGGCTTGCCGTGAGTGACTCCAGGCAGGTCGAGCGGAACGATGACCTCGACCCCGTGCGGATGGCCGTCGACGTCGAAAAAACCGTCACCGTAGTCGGCGACGATGGTCAAGATCGCTACCTGGGCAACGGCGCCGTTGGATACCCAGGCTGAGCTCTGGCCGTTGATGACGATGTCGCCGCCGGCAATGCGTGCGGTGAGGTTGCCTTTGTTGCCGGTGGCCGCCTTGGCGTGGCGTTCACCCGGGTAGAGCATGGTGCCGTCAGAGCCGCGGTCGGGCTGGGTAGCGACCCAGGCACCGATCTTGCCGGCGGTCAGCTCGACGAGTTCTTGATTGCCGATGCGTTTGGCCATCATGTTGGGGAACGATGCGGCGGCCAGCGACACCGTCAAACCGATATCGCCCCAACCGAATTCCTCGATCACGATGGACTGCAGCCGGGCCATGGCCTGCGGCGCAACGTCGTCGTCCGCCGTATCGAATTCGATGCCGGATGCTGCCGCGGTGGCCATGAATTCCCAATACGGCGAGCTCGGAGCGATGGCTTGTTCCGCGGTGAGTTTGTCGATGGCAATTCCGGTCGGCCGCATCACATCCCGCGCAAATGCGTGCATGGCCTGCTGGATGGCGCGTTCGTCGTCGGTGAGCACCTCGAACCCGCTCAGTTCGGTGTATGGCAGGTGCGGACGTACCGAGTTGAGCGTGTCGCGCTCGATCTGTTGTGTCATGGTTCTTTCCTTCTGTTCGCAGCTGTCCAGTGGTGCTAGGTGGCGGCGGCGATGATCGCCGGCAGGTCGCGCTCATGTTCGGCGTCCTGCATCCCGGCCAACTGCTCCAGCGATTCTTTGACGCCGGGTACCGTTGACAGCGCCCGCAATCCGGCGTTCTCGCTGGCGAATCCGGCGAATTGCGCATCGATCATGGAGTCGTATACCGCCTTGACCACCTGATCTACTGCCGCGATGGCCGCCGCCGGGCGAGCAGCGATTCCGCGCGCAAGGGCCTCGACATAGGCGGGCAGGTCTTCGGCGGCCAGGGTCCGGTTGACAATGCCGTAGTCGGCGGCTTCTTCGCCGGTGAAATCGCGCCCGGACAGGATCACTTCCATCGCCCGGGCTGGGCCGATCTGCATTGCCAGACGGGTGGTGCCGCCGCCGCCGGGAAGAATGCCGCCGCTGACCTCCGGGAAGCAGAACCGGCTGGCGGCGGTGGCGAATCGCATGTTGGTGGCCAGCAGAAATTCCAGTCCGGCACCGCGGCAGATGCCGTCGACGACACCGATCGTCACCTGCGGCAGGGTCTGCCAGGTCGTGGTCAGCGCCTGTACCGCATTGATGTCGTCGTAATTGCTCTGCGGGACCGACGGGTCGCCACTGACCACCTTGACCAGGTCGTTGAGGTCGAAATGGGCGACGAAGAATTCCGGGTTGGCGCTACCGACGACGACCACTGCGGTGTCGGGATCGAAGGCGAGTGAACCCGCCAGGTCGAACAGCTCGCCGACCATCTGCACGGTCATCAGGTTGACCGGCGGATTGTTGAAATCGACGTACAGGATTCGTCCGTCACGCCGAATGTTGAGAGTCTGGTAGGTCATTGGTCTTCCTCGGGTTTGTGGATCGGACGTTCAGTTGGTGCTCAGGATGGTGACGGCGGCGACGGCCTCCTCGGGGCCGTACAGTCCACCGCCGTTCTCTGCCAGTGCGATTCGCGCACCTGGCACCTGGCGAGTGCCGCAGTCGCCGCGCAGCTGGTGGGCGAGTTCGTAGATCTGGGCCAACCCGGAGGCGCCCATGGGATGGCCCTTGGATTCCAAACCGCCGGAGGGGTTTACCGGAATGCGGCCGCCCAGGGCGGTCTCGCCGGATTCGGCGAGTTTGCCACCGGCACCGATCTCGCAGAATCCGAGCATCTCGGTTTGCAGGAGCTCGCCGAATGCGGACGCATCGTGGACTTCGGCCACAGACACCTCGTCGGGTCCCACACCGGCCTGCTCGTACGCTGCGCGGGCGGCGGCCCGACTGACCGACTGTTCCCAATCATCCACTGCGCGAACCATTCCCGTCTGCAGGACGCTGGCCAGGATCCGCACCGGGTGCGCACCGGCCAAGCGTTTGAGCCCGTCGGTGTTGCACACCACTGCGGCGGCGGCCCCGTCGGTCAACGGTGCGCACATCGGCACCGTCAATGGCCCCGCCACCGGCCGCGCGGCCAGGATGTCGGCCACCGACATCGGGGCACGGAAGTGGGCCAGCGGGTTGTCCACGGCGTGGGCGTGGTTCTTCTCAGCGATAACTGCCAGTTGATGCTGGGTGCTGCCGAAGGCAGCCATGTGCGCGTGGGCCAATGCCGCGTAGACGTCCATGAACAGGCTGTGCGACGGCGCGCTGGCAGGCGCAGATCCGGCCAGTTCGGTGAGAACGGCTCGCACACCGTCGGGGTCGTTGACGTCGACCCCGCCGTCGAACACGCCCAGCGCCTTGGCTTTGTCGCCGATGCTGAGTCGTTCCACCCCGACCGCCAGCGCGATGTCAGCGGCGCCGGACTGCACGTGCAGCATCGCTTGGTGCAGGGCGGTAGCGCCGGTGGCGCAGGCATTTTCGACATTGACAATCGGGACACATTCAAATCCCATGGAGCGCAAGGCGATCTGTCCGCCGACGACCACCTGACCTTCTAGGACGCCCTGGCAGGTGTTGCCGAAGTAGACAGCCTGCACATCGCCGAGCTGCGCGCCCGCGTCAGCCAGGGCCTCGGTCACGGCCTCACGGGTGAGTTCTTTGACGGAAGTATCGGGCCGAACGCCAAACGCGGTCATGCCTACCCCTGCCACCCAGACGGGGTCCATTCTCACGCCACCGAGTCTTCGGTGAGTCGTGCCAGGCCATAGGATTCCAAGGCGCCCAATAATTCTCGGTGGCCGACCAATTCGGCCGGAGAACGGAATCCGACACCGTTGAAGTTGTTGCCGAGCAGGCGCATCGCAATGTAGGCCTGGATGAGTCCGGTCATCTGGTAGCCGCTGGTGCCGTGGATGACAGCGCGTGCGGTCACGTTGTTGCCGCGTCCGGTGCACCAGTCGATGGAGCGGTGAACTTGGCGGTTCTCGCGCGGCGGGGTAACGGGTGTCATTCCCGCGGCGACCCGGTCGAGCACAGGGAACAGCTTGTCCTCGGGCAGCCACTGGAACACCACTTTGAACATCCGCTCCGCGGCCCGCACCCGAGTGGGGATGTCGCGGGCCTGGTTCTGCATGGCGACCAACATGCGGCAGTTACGCACTCGGTGGTCGTCGCGGAAGAACACGGGCATCGCGGTGCCACCCCAGTTCAGACCGGGAACGACGTAGCCGGTGCCGGGCACCACGATGTCCTGCTCGTAGATGCCGTCGTATTTCTTCAGCACGTTGTCTTCGAGGTAGAAGGCATCGGTGCGGATGACGTCGAAGATCGACTGCGTGGAGCCGACGGTGGGCACCGCGTTGACGTATTCGCCGAGTTCAAGGGTGTCGATCCCCGGGTTCTCCAGCACGATGCGTGCGGCGATGTCGGGCACTGCGTACTGGATGGACACCGCTGTGGAGACCGCTGCGCCGGCGGCAGCGAACTTGGGTCCCCAGTCATTGAGCAGCGACAGGTGGTGCTTTTGTTCGCCGGCGGTGTCCAGGTAGTGACATCCGGTCCGGACCGAGGCCTCCAGCACCGCCGGTGCGTAGCGAAGGAAGGGCCCGACCATGTTGCAGACGACGCGGCGGCCCTCGAATAGCGCGGTCAGCGAATCGACGGAGCCGTCGACTTCGGCGATCTCGTAGTCGGCGGTCTCGATGCCGGGGACCGATTTCAGAATCTCCTGCAGCTTGGCCTTGTTCCGGCCGGCCGCGACAAACGGGATGCTGTATTCGCGCAGGTATTCGGCGACCAGGCGGCCGGTGTATCCACTCGCGCCATAGATGACGACCGGGCGTGGCTCACTCACGAGTACTCCTTCATTGCAGCTAATCGATGTGGCTGACATCACTATGTCGGCGCTGATCTGAAGCTGCTTGCACGAGAGTGCGGTGATGTTTGCCTGTTTGTGCATGCGGCGGCTGGTCCGCCTGTCGGCACGGATGCTTGTCCGCGACCTGGGCATGGTGAGTTAATTGAGGGGTTGGTAAGCGGAGGTGTCATCGATGACAGCGACTGTGACAGCCACGTGGTCGACACACGGGTTGTCAGCGAGTGATGCGCCGGCAGCCTCGCCCACGGGGTTGTCGGACCTGCATGTGGCGTGGGCATTGGCGCCGTCCGCCCGTGAGGATCTCGACGTCTCGGCCCGCTACCGCAAGGTCGATACGCTGACCGTCGGCGAGTTTCATGCCGGCCGGTTGATAGGCCGTCGACCCGCAGTGTCCCAGCACGAGGACGCGTCGGTCGGGGTGCTGATGAACCTTTCCGGTCGGCTCAATTGCCGCTATCTCGACGGCCGCGAGTTCGTTGCCCAGCCTGGCCAGCTCATTCTCTGGGACAGCGAGACCGCACGTGACTTCGAGGTCATCGACCCCCACCACGAGCTGTATCTCCTATTGCCCCGCAGCCGCGTCTCGACCGGTCTGGCCGAGGCGGCCGCCCGAGCCTGCGGCGCGATCGCGGCGGGTCCCGGCTCGGGGCTGCTCGCGGTCGCGGCCCAACAACTCGGCACCATCTACCGCGAACTCGACCAGTTGTCGGACGCGGCTCTGACTATCGCGTGCCAGTCGCTGTTCGACGTGTTGGACTGCGCTCTCAGCACGGCTGAGCAACGGCCCACGGCCAGCGCCGCGCTGCTGCGTGGTGTGCGTCAGTACATCGAGGACAACCTTGATGACATCAGCTTGGGCCCATCGACAATCGCTGCAGCCCATGGTATTTCGGTGCGCACACTCCATCAGCTGTTCTCCTCCACCGGCACGACCGTGGGACGCTGGATTCGGGACCGGCGGCTCAAAGCGTGCTACCGGGCCTTGTCCCACGGTGGGTCGTCCGAGACGGTGACCGATGTCGCATTCCGGTGGGGTTTCAACGACGCCGCGCATTTCAGTCGGTGCTTCAAGCAGGCCTTCGGCGTCACACCGAGCAGCGTGCTGATCAACGCTCGGATCGGTGGGCCGCCACTGGCGGTGATGAACTCCAAACGACCTGAGCCCACGCTGAATTAGCCTGCCACCGGGTTTCGGCGCGTCAGCTATGCGGACTCAGTCGAGCGCGTCCGAAGCCATATCGGCCCGTATCACCGGCCTGATCTGCCGGACCTGCGGCAGCGTGGTGACCATATGGGCGATCACCCGATCAGTGATGCAGACATGCTGGTGCGGGACGTCACCGGGAAACCGCACGAAGTCGCCGGCAGACAGGTCGACAGGCTCGACCAGCGGCCCGGTACGCAGTTTTCCGGTGATGACGTACAAGTGATGCAAGGTACCGGGCGAATGCGGGTTGATGATCACGGGCTCAGCGCCGGTTTTCTCCAAGCGCAGCAACAATGTTCGGACATAACCGGAACCGTAGACCTCATCGAGTAAGCGTTCGGACCGGTCAGCCCCGTCGACCCATTGACCTTCGTCGTGGCGCTGCACGTACACCGGAGTACCCCATTCGGTGAGCAGGCGGCGGGCCGGCAGATCCAGGGCCGCCCCGAGTAGGGCGAGGGTCTCGACCGTCGGATTACCCGTGCCCTGCTCGATCTTGGACAAGGTCTGCTTTGACAGCCCGGAGCGCCGCGCCAACTCCCCCAGCGACATCGCCCGTTCCCGACGGAATCGGCGGACATTGCGTGCCACCAGCTGATTCTCGTCTCCGTGACTGTCACTTTTAATAGTCATCTCGTCATTATTGACGAACGGCCGGTTGTTTTGCATCATGGTCATCTAGAAGTGACAAATGGGGTACTCAAAGTGACCCCGACGCGATGGAGGTGTCGTGATGTCGACAGCAATGGAGTCGGTCCGCGATGATCGTGCGGCGATCGACAAGGCCTTCAGCCTACTGGTTGCATTTGGCGATCAGGCGAGTTCGGGCCTCGGCGTCAGCGAGCTGGCCCGCCGGACCAACCTGAGCAAGTCGACCGCTTACCGGGTTCTGGGCATGCTGGAGCGCAATGACATGGTCGAGCGGATCGGGACCGCCTATCGCTTGGGGTCGCGACTGCACGAACTGGGACTCGCGGTCTACGCTCCGGGCCAGGACCGGCTTCGGGACCAACTGTTGCCGTACCTGACGGATCTCTTCGAATCCACCAGGCAGACAGTACATCTGGGTGTGCTGTACGGGGACGAGGTGGTGTATCTGGCCAAGCTGTACGGCCACCGAAACATGGCTGCGCCGTCCCGCATCGGCGGGCGGCTGCCCGCGCACTGTACAGCGGTGGGCAAGGCGCTGCTGGCATATCGGCCGAGCAGCTGCCGCGTTGTCGATGGCCGTCCGCTGCCCGGGCTGACACCGCGGTCGATCACTGATCCGGCGGTGCTGGCCGCCGAGCTGCTTCGGATTCGCCATGAAGGGATCGCCGTGGAGCGCGAGGAAAGTCGCCTGGGAATGACGTGCGTGGCAGCACCGGTGTTCGGCCGTAACGGTCAGCCGGTGGCGGCGCTGTCTGTCGCCGCGCCACTGACCACCGATCTGCGCAGGCTCACGGTGAATCTGCGTCAGGTATGTTCCGCAGCCAGCCGGATGATGAGCCGACCGAGTGACTTTCAGGCCAGCTAGGTTCCCGGTACCCGGTCCAGGTCGATACTGATCAGCCAATCCGCCTCCCGCACAAAGAGACTCAGTTCTGCACCGGGTACCTCAACATCGACGACGTGCCGGTAGCCGGCCGACGGCATCACCGCGATCCGGGCGTCGTCAAAGGCCGCGAGAGCCACGACGACCCGTCGGCACGTGGGGTCGTCGGCCAGCAGCGCCGTCGTCAGTGCTGCGAGATGCGCACCGAACTGCGTGGACATTGCATCACCGGTCAGGCAGATCTCAACATCATGGGCACTGACCGGGTAGGCGGTACGCAGCGGGCCGTCGGCAGGCCGGCGCACGACCGCCGCAAAGATGCCGTCCCCGTTGTCGAAATGCAACGCCGTCTGCCGGTCATCCTGTGAGGTCACCGTCCAGCCCGAGCCGAGCCGCGCCAAAGTGTTGATCACAGAGCATCGCCGCCGGCTGCGCTGGCGAACCCGCGAACGCCGATCCCGCCGTCCACCGAAATCGCCTGTCCGGTAATGGGTCCGCTCTGTTCGCGGCTGGCCAGCAGCACGTAGGAGCCGGTGAAATCTTTCGGATCGGTGCTGGAGTCGTGTAATGGGATCGGAGGCGGCGGTGTGTCGGCAGTCTTCTTGGCGAACGACATCGCCAGCGTACGGTCTTGCAAGTTCAGCGACTCAGGCCCGCGCAGTTTGGTGTTCATCGCTCCGCACGCCACCCCGTTGACACGGACTTTCGGCGCCAATTCGTAGGCCAGTTCCCGCATGAGGCCCAGGCAGGCATGCTTGCTCGCGGTGTAGATGGGTCCGCCGCCGTTGACGTAAAAGGACGCATTGGACAGCGTCATGACGATGCTGCCCCTGGTTTTGACCAGCTCGCGCCACGCCGCCTCGGCGGCCAGTACGTACCCCTTGACGTTGATGGCGAACAGTTCGTCGAAGGTGTCGCCGAGTTGTTGTCCGGTCATGCGGGTCAGCTGGCGCTGGTAATCCCAGATGCCGGCGTTGGCGACAAGCGTGTCGAGTTTGCCGAAACGTCGCACGGTCTGCTCGACTGCCTCGTGCAGTTGGTCCGAGCTACGCACATCTGCTTGGACGGCGTGCATCCTCGACGGGTCCGCACTCGCGGACGCGACAGCGCCGAGTTGGTCGACATCACGTCCAACGATGGTGACCGATGCACCTTCGGACACAAACCGTTCCGCCACCGCCCGACCGATGCCGGAACCGCCGCCGGTGATGAGGGCTGCGTAGCCGTTGAGCCAGCCGCTCATGGCAGTTCGGCAAGAAAGTCGGCGACCAATCGTTCGAAGTCTCGGCGGCGTTCCAACTGCACCCAGTGCCCGCAACTGCCGAAAACGTGCAGTTGCACATCGCGGATCTGCTTGAGCATCATCTGCGATCCCTCGAGAGTGATGGTGCGATCATCGCGGCCCCACAGCAACAGGGTCGGCGCGGTGATCTTGTGCAGATCACGCCACAGCGGGTCCATGCCGTGGCGTTTGCCGAAGGCTGCGTTGTAGCGGTGGTAGAACTCGATGTGGCTGGGGTCCAGGGATGCCTCGTAACGGGCCTTGACCACCTCGGCGCCGAACTGCTTGTGGTCGAACACCATGGTTCGGATGAAGTTCGCCATCTTCTTTTCGCTCGGACCGTCACCGTTGTAGTAGCGGAACATCTCCTTCTGGCCCTCGGTCGGTGTCGGGCCGAACGGCAGCCATCCACCGCCGGGCGCCATCAACACCAGGCCGGAGACCCGCCTCGGCTGCGCCTGTGCCATCGCGATGGCCGCCGCGCCGCCAAGGCTGTTGCCCAACAAGTGAAATCGGTCAATACCGAGGGCATCGAGGGTCTCGAAGAGCGCGCCGACGGCGATCTGGGTGATCGACTCGGCCTCCAGATCAGCCTCGGTCGGCCGGTAGCTCCCCCCGAAACCCGGTTGATCAGGTAGCACCACCCGATACCGGCGCGTCAGCGCGGCCAGATTCTGGTGGTAGTTGCTCAGTCCGGATGCGCCGGGACCGCCGCCGTGCAGCATCACCAGCACGGGGCCGTCCCCAGCCTCGGCAACGGAAATGTCACCTCGGGACGTGGTGACGACGCGGCGGCGCACGGCGACGGATTCTGTGACGGCGGAATCGAGTTCGGCGGTGGACACGATGGCTTCCCTTGTTTGTCGGATCAGACTTCGGTTTGAGTCAGAAGAAGGTGGAGATGTTCTTCGCCTGCAGCACGCTCTGGTCAAGCAGGATCACCCGTCGCGCGACCTGCAACGAGCCGTCGGCTGTGCGGCGCAAGATATCGCTGCGCTGCCCGGCGAAAACGTTCTCTTCGCGCTCAAGGCGGTTGCGGTACACCAGAAACGCGGACCGGACATCGAGGTCGGCAGTACTGACGTCATCGTGGCGGCCGGGGTCGGCGTATCTGACGACGACGTTGGTCACCAGATGGCGGGTTCGTGACGGCGGGTCCTCGGCCCAGGCCATGCCGGAATCGAAACGCCGGATCCGCCACGCCAGGCTCTCTTTGGTCTCGTCGTAGAACGCAGCCTCCCCGCGCGCGGCGATGGACAAGGCTTGCTGTCGGCGCAACCGGTTGGTGCGGGTGGGCATCCAGTAGTCGAGATCGTCGGCCAACAGGTCCAGCCAGTCGGCGAAACGGCCGTCATCGAGCAGTTCAGCTTCCTCGAAGTAGAACTGCTCAACCTCGAAATGCACGTCGCGGTCGGCGCGCATCCCCGCGACGCCGGCGATTGTTGTTGGTGCGCTTGTCATATCACGCTCTTTCCATCGTTTGGTCCTCAGCGCTTGAGCATCTTGCGCAGGTCGGCGGCCAGGTCACCCAGCGCAGCCGGGTCCATCGACAGACCGCGATCGATCATGCGCCGGGCGGCACGTACGGACGTGGAGTCATCGACCCCGACGGCCCCCACCACGCGACCGGCGATCAAGCCGAAAGTGGCCCACGGTGTCGTGGTGCACTCGCCGCGCCGCACGAAAAGTTCGGCGTGGCCCAGGTTTCCGACAGCTTCGACGTGACGGCCGTAGCGATCAGTCCAGAACCATGAGGCTGACGGCACAGGGGCGGGTTGATCGAGGAGTGCGGCTGCGGCGCGCTGACCGTCGGCCTGGGCTGCCTCCCAATGTTCACTGCGGTGCCCTGGCACGCCGTTGACGCAGGCGCGGGCCACATCGCCCACTGCCAAGACGTGAGGATTGGAGGTGACGTTGCGGTCATCGACCAGGACCCCGCGCTCGACGACCAGACCTGCGCTGCCGGCCAGGACCGTGTCCGCGGTCATCCCGACCGCAAGCAGAACGGCATCGAAGGTTTGCGGCGGCTGGCCGGTGAGTGTCGCGTCGATACCACCATCGGTTGCAGCACTGAATGATTCGACCGCGCCGGTCACGGTCTTCACGCCATGGTCGGCGTGCATGCCATGGAGCCACGCAGCGACGTGCGAACCCACAACGCCCGCCAACGGTGCTGCGATCGGATCGACCAAGGTGACCTGGCAGCCGAGTCCCGCTGCGGTGGAGGCGACTTCGGCGCCGATCAACCCGGCCCCCACGATCAACAGACGCGATCCGGGTGTCAGTGCCGAGCGGAGTCGGTCGGCGTCCTCCGCGGTGCGGAGCGTGTGAACGTGCGGGTCGTCGGCGCCCGGAATCGGTGGTCGGGCAGCCTGTCCTCCCGTGGCCAGCACCACGGCGTCTGCTGCGATCACCGTTCCACCGTCGAGTTCGACCGCGCCTTCGCCAGTGCGGATCGCGGCAGCAGTGCTCTGGGTGATCAGCCGCACGCATTGCTCGTCGAACCACGTAGGTGACTGCAATGCAACGTCTTTGAGTTCAACTTGGCCGGCAAGGTATTGCTTCGACAGGGGTGGGCGGTCGTAGGGAAACACCCCGGCATCGATCAATGTGAGGTCACCGTCATAACCACCGGCCCGCAGCGCGGCGATGGTACTGACGCCGGCTACTCCGCCGCCGACAACCAGAACCCGGTTGGGAACCATCACGGTCGCTCATTCGGGAACAGGTACACCGCGCCGTCGCGGACTTCGACGCGGTGTGGGCGGGCATCTTTGGTTGCCGGGAGGCCGTCGACCGCACCGGTCTTGAGGCAGAACTTGCTGGCATGCAGGGGGCATTCGACATGCCCGTTCTCGACCCATCCCTCCGCCAAAGACGCATCGGCGTGGGTGCAGGTGTTGTCCAGGGCCCAGACACAGCCGTCGTCGTCGCGCAGCAGAGCGATGTCGTCATCAGTGCCGGCGACGGTGCGTTCGATGACGATGCCTTCACCTTCGGGTACGTCGTCGAGTGCGGCGACGCGAATTCCGTTAGTCATGTTGATCATTCCGTTCGTGCCAGGCCGGGGTGTTCATTGCCTCGCGCCAACGGGCGTAGAACGCCCGCGCCGCGGCGTCGCTGTAGAGTTCGCTGGTGGTGCCGGGAAAGCGCCCGTCGTGGCGTTCGGACCCCAAACCCATCTGATAGTTCAGCGGCACGGTGTTGGTGATGAAACCGTGCGAAATCGCCTGCACTTCGCTCCAGTTCTCACCGTCGTCCTGCTCGAAGATGCCACTGGGACCGAACGTCCGTAGGTTGTAGAGCCGCTGCGCTTCGCGCACGTGTTCGGGCATCGCTTTGTCCACGATGGTCCAGGCCCAAACCTCCATCCGGTCCGGTCCTTTCGGATGCCAGATCCGGATCGACCCGTTCACGGGAAGGTAGGAGAAGTTGGGAAACACGGTCGCGTGCCCGGTCGTGACGGGGCCCTCTACACGCGCGTCGCCGAGCCTTTCGCGCAGCGCTGCGTAATCCATCCATTCGTGCACGGTCTGTGAGTCGAACCGGTTCTTCGGGTGATCAGGGAATCCATGGCCGTGCCCTTTCGGGTCGACGTACTGGCGTCCGGTGCGGTGTACGACCTCGTCTTTGGGCTTGCCGCTGGGTGAAAGAACCGTCAGCGCCGAGGCGTGACTCATATTCACGTGATACCAGTCGCTGGCGAATTGCTCAGCGGCCAGCTTCCAGTTGCCTTCCAGAACCCATTTGTGCACTCCCCCAACAACAATGGTTCCTTCATCGTCGTGGTCGAGCATGGCGTCCATGTACCACGCCATGTCGCCCAGCGCTTCGCGCAAGGTGACCGCGTTGGCGTCCCAGTTGCCGAAGATCAGCCCGTGGTACGAGTCGACGTTGGGCACTTCGACCAGGCCCCAGTCCGCGGCGTGGAAACCGTCGGGATATCCCTCTTTGTTGGGGATGCTGATCAGCTTGCCCTCGAGGTCGTAGGCCCAGCCGTGGTAGGTGCAGGTGAAACTGCGGGTAGCACCGTAGTCGGCGCGGCACACGCGGGCTCCGCGGTGCCGGCAGGAATTCAGATAGGCGCGTATCTTCCGGTTCTTGTCCATCGTGACGATCACGGGGTCTTCGCCCATGTAGGTGGTGAAGAAGTCGCCCGGCTTGTGGAATTGGTCGGTGTGCGCCAGAAAGAGCCAGTTGGTGGCGAAGATACGGCGCAGCTCTTGGCGGTAGATCTGCTCGTCGGTCCACACCGCACGGTCCAGTAGCCCGCCGTCCGAGTCCACGAGCGCGGACACGTCAATGTTGCGCGCCATTTGTGCGGGTCGGCGCAACGCAGTGCACGGCGGCGCCATGTGCCCTTCGGGTCCGGCACCCGGCTGCATTGTCGAGGTCATGGGATCAGATAACCGCGTCGGGGACCGATCCTCCAGCTACCGTTTCGCACAGCGGCACAGCTGCTGGGTTCGCCCCCGTTGAAGCGCAAGCATGGACGATGTGCTTGCCGCCATTGCTATTTCGCAAAATGCCGCCGATCCGCTTGCCGGGTTGGAACTCCGTGACATTCCCGTCCCCGAGCCTCGGCCGGGGTGGGCGGTCGTGAAGGTCGCCGCATCGTCGCTCAACATGCATGATCTGTGGACCTTGCGCGGTGTAGGTCACCCGGAGGAGCGTCTTCCGATGGTGCTGGGGTGTGACGTGGCCGGCTACGACGAAGACGGTCGGGCGGTGATCGTGCATCCCGTGCTCGCCGACCCCGACGCCGGCGGCGGCGACGAGACGCTCGATCCCAACCGGACCCTGCTGACCGAACGTGATCACGGTGGGTTCGCTGAGTACATCACGGTACCGCGGCGAAACCTGGTCGCCATGCCATCCTGGCTGTCGTTCGATGAGGCGGCCTGTCTGCCGGTGGCCTGGACCACGGCGTACCGAATGCTGTTCACCCAGGCCAACATCAGAGCAGGTGACCGGGTGCTGGTCCAGGGCATCGGCGGCGGTGTTGCTTCGGCTGCGATCAAACTCGCAGTTGCCGCAGGTGCGGTGGTCTACGCCACCAGCCAGAGCGCGGCCAAGCGTACGGAGGCACTCAGTTGGGGTGTGCGGGCCGCGGTACCCAGCGGCCAACGGCTGCCCGAACGCGTGGACATCACAATCGACACGGTCGGTGAAGCGACGTGGTCGCATTCACTCAAGGCGTTGCGCCCCGGCGGCGCCCTCGTGATCGCCGGCGCGACCACCGGTACAAATCCGCCCGCGGACCTGGCACGCATCTTCTACTCGCAGTTACGGGTGATCGGTTCAACCGGCGCCACGCGTAGCGAGTTCGAAGCGCTCCTACGCATGCTCGAGGCGACAGGCGTCCGTCCTGTCATCGACCGAACACTTCCACTTCGGGAGATACACAAGGGTTTTCAGCTGATGCTCGACGGAACAGTCACAGGCAAGGTTGTCATCCACCCGTCATCAGAAGAGGTGAACTAACCCCATGACCGCAGCTGTTGTCGGCCTCTCACATTCGCCGTTGATCGGCAAGAACGACCCCGCCCCAGACGTTCTGGCACGCGTTGGGCAGGCCGTCGCCGAGGCCAAGAAGTTCATTGCGCACTACGCGCCCGACCTGGTGGTGCTCTATGCGCCGGATCACTACAACGGCTTCTTTTACAAGGAGATGCCACCATTTTGTCTTGGCACCGAATGCCATGCGGTGGGCGACTTCGGGTCAGCGGCCGGGCCGCTGTCGGTTGACACCGAAGCTGCCAAGCATCTGGCTCGTGGCGTCCTCGACCGGGGTGTTGACCTGACCGTATCGGCCCGGATGACCGTGGATCACGGATTCGCGCAGCCGTTGGAGGTGCTGTTCGGCGGCATCGACCGAGTGCCGGTGGTGCCGATCTTCATCAATGGTGTGGCCACCCCGTTATGCCCGGTAAGCCGAATCCGCGCGCTGGGCAACGCAATTGGCGAATCCGCCGCTGAGCTAGGCCGCCGGGTGCTGTATATCGCATCCGGCGGTCTATCCCACGACCCGCCGGTGCCGGTGCTCGACGGAGCGCCGCCCCGGGTCGCTGATGCCCTTATCGAGGGCCACCCGCCCACACCCGAGCAGCGCACCAAGGGAGAGTCGCGCGTGGTCGAGGCGGGCCGGCAATACGCCGCTGGTTCCACCACCATGATTCCGATCAACCCGAGTTGGGACAACCGGCTGCTGGACCTACTTGAGCATGGGCCGCTCGAGGAATTCGACAACTGGACGGTGGAGGCCATGGCCGCCGAGGCCGGTGGGTCGGCCCACGAAGTCCGGTCTTGGATCGCCGCATTCGCATCCTTGGCGGCCACCGGCGGCTACAGCATGGATTACCGCTTCTACGAGCCGATTCCGGCATGGATCGCCGGCTTTGCAGTTGCGACCGCCCAGCACGTCAGAGGGTCCCGATGAGCAACAGCCCCACCGGCGTGGCCGGGGTGATCGAGGCCGCTGACCTCTTGGCCGCGGCCGCAGACACCGGCGTCCCGACCGCGCCGGTTCGGGCACTGCTCGGCGACTGCGATATCGCCACTGCATACGCGGTGCAGCAGGAACTGACCAGGCGGCGGGTTACTGCCGGTGCGGTGATCGTCGGCCGCAAGATCGGCCTGACCTCTCCTGCCGTACAGCAGCAGCTCGGTGTCGATCAGCCTGATTTCGGCGTGTTGTTCGCCGATATGGATATGTCCGGTACCGTCCTGGTGCCCTCAGAGCGGCTGCTGCAACCCAAAGCTGAGGCAGAGATCGCCTTCATCCTCAAGGCCGACCTTGATGGCAACGACTTTGCGCCCGAACGAATTCGGGACGCTGTCAGCTACGCTGCGCCGGCAATCGAAATCGTCGACAGTCGCATCGCCGATTGGGATCTGACCATCGCTGACACGGTCGCCGACAACGCATCCAGTGGCCTGTTCGTCCTCGGGCCCGGGCGGGTCACTCTCGATGACTTCGAACCCAAGGACGTCACCATGCGGATGTACGCCGACGACGCGCTGGTCTCCGAAGGTACCGGCAGCGCCTGTCTCGGCGACCCGCTCAACGCCCTGACCTGGCTGGCCCTAACCGCGGCCGCATACGGAAATCCGTTGCGCGCCGGACAGATCGTCCTTTCCGGCGCATTGGGCCCGATGGTCGCAACACCGCCCGGAACCCGCATCCGCGCCGATATCAGCGCCCTCGGCGAGGTGTCGACAGCGTTCTCAATCAAGGAGACACCGTGAACAAAACCAAAGTGGCCATCATCGGCTCGGGCAACATCGGCACCGACCTGATGATCAAGATCCTGCGAACGTCCGACACGCTCGAAGTTGCCGCCCTGGTCGGGATCGATCCCGAATCCGACGGGCTGGCGCGCGCAGAACGCCTCAACATTCCGGTCACCCACAAAGGCATTCAAGGGCTGCTTGCGATGGAGCATTTCGACGACATCGACATCGTCATGGATGCCACCTCGGCGCGTGCCCATATCGCCAATGCCGAAGCCCTGACACCGCACGGTAAGAAGCTCATCGATCTCACGCCGGCCGCGATCGGCCCGTTCGTCATCCCGACCGTCAACCTTGACCAATGCCTGCGGGACGGAGCCGACAACGTCAATATGGTGACCTGCGGCGGCCAGGCCACCGTGCCGATGGTGGCAGCCGTCTCTGCGGTCACCCCGGTGCCCTATGCCGAGATCGTCGCCTCGATCGCGTCCAAATCCGCCGGACCTGGCACCCGCGCCAACATCGACGAATTCACCGAAACCACAGCACACGCCATCGAGACAGTCGGTGGAGCTACCAAGGGCAAGGCGATCATCGTCCTCAATCCCGCCGAACCGCCTCTGATCATGCGCGACACCGTGTTCTGTCTGATCGGCGACGCCGACCACGACGCCATCCGAGCCTCCATTCACGAGATGGCCGAACGCGTCGCTCGCTATGTTCCCGGTTACCGGCTCAAGCAGGACGTCCAGTTCACGCCGATCGAACCCGACGAACCTGTGCACACCTTGGTGCCCAGCGATGCGCCACCAGTGACGACGCGGGTGTCGGTGTTTCTTGAGGTGGAGGGCGCGGCGCACTATCTGCCCGCGTACGCCGGCAACCTCGACATCATGACATCGGCCGCGATCCAGGTCGCGGAATCGATTGCCCGGCAAACGAACACCGCCCTGACGGAGGCCCACCGATGACTCGCCAGCTCTACATCCAGGACGTCACGCTGCGCGACGGCATGCACGCCATCCGTCACCGGATCAGCCCCAACGACGTGGGGCGGATCGCCGCCGCACTCGACGCGGCCGGCGTCGACGCGATCGAAGTTGCCCACGGTGACGGACTCGCCGGCGGCTCGGTCAACTACGGCCCCGGCAGCCACACCGACTGGGAGTGGATCGAAGCCGCAGCCGCCAACATCAGCCGCGCCGTACTCACGACCCTGCTCCTTCCGGGCATCGGTACCATCGCCGAACTACGCCGCGCCTTCGACCTGGGTGTGCGGTCCGTGCGCGTGGCCACCCACTGCACCGAAGCCGACATCTCCGCCCAGCACATCGCGACCGCACGCGAACTTGGGATGGACGTGTCGGGCTTTCTGATGATGAGCCACATGGCCTCACCCGCGCAGTTGGCGAAGCAGGCCAAGCTCATGGAAAGCTACGGCGCACAATGCGTTTACGTCACCGATTCGGGTGGCCGCCTGACTATGAACGGCATGCGCGAGCGTGTTCGCGCCTACCGCAAGGTCCTCGATCCACAGACCCAGATCGGTGTCCACGCGCACGAGAACCTGTCACTGTCCGTGGCCAACAGCGTCATCGCGGTCGAGGAAGGCGTCACCCGCGTCGACGCATCACTAGCAGGTCAAGGCGCCGGCGCTGGTAACACCCCGATCGAAGCCTTCATCGCGGTTGCCGATCTGCAGCAATGGAATCACCGTTGCGATTTGATGGCCCTCGAAGATGCCGCCGACGATCTGGTGCGCCCACTGCGTGATCGCCCGGTCCAGGTTGACCGGGAGACCCTGACGCTCGGTTACGCAGGCGTCTACTCATCGTTTCTCCGGCACGCCGAGAACGCCTCTCGCCAATACGGACTCGATGCCCGCACGCTGCTGCTCGAAGTTGGCCGCCGCGGTTTGGTCGGCGGACAAGAAGACATGATCGTCGACATCGCCCTGGATATTCTCGCCGAGCAACACACCCCAGCGACCGTCTGAGATACCCATCAACGACTGACCAATGAACCGCGTCATCGCCAATGAACTCGAATTCCTGTGCCGCCACCTGCCCATCGGTCCCGTATTGACGCAAGTCGTCAAACCGCCATAGAAGCGTGCCGGTGAGCCCCATCCCAACCTCGCTGCAGGAGTCACGATGAAATACGACCTCACAAACCGCACCGTCGCGCTCACCGGCGCCGCCGGCGGCCTAGGCCAAGATCTGGCCAAAGCGCTACGCGCCCGCGGGGCGCGCGTCGCATTGCTCGACCTCAATGCCGACGTCGTGGGCGACCTCGCCGACAGTCTCGGCGATGAAAGTGTGGCCCGTGGCTGGAAAGCCGATGTACGCGATCTCGACAACCTCACCGAGGTAATGGACGAGGTCGCAGCACATTTCGAAGGGCTGGACGTCGTCGTTGCCGGCGCAGGTACGGGCGGCCCGATTGGACCGATGGCAGGCACGGCGCTCGGCGATTGGGAACGCACGATCGATATCAACCTCAACGGCGTATGGCGCACATTCAAAGCCGCGCTTCCCCACGTCGCATTCCAGCGGGGCCATCTCCTAGCCGTGGCGTCGATGGCCAGTTTCGTACACTCACCCCTGCACTCTCCCTACAGCGCCAGCAAGGCCGGCGTGCTCGGGATGTGCAACTCGTTGCGTCCCGAACTACGCCAATTCGGCGTGACTGTAGGAAGCGCGCATCCCAGCTTCTTCCGATCGCTCATGGTCGACGAGGTTCTCGACAACCCCGTAGCGCGTAACGTTTGGAACGACTTCGATGGACTGTTCAAGCTGGTGCCGCGCGAGGCGGTGGTCGAAGCCATCGTCGCAGGCATCGAGCGAAGAGCAGACCAGATCGTCGTCCCGAGACTGTCCACTCCCACCGCCAAGCTATCCGGACTGTTCCGCCCACTGGTGGAGCGTTTCGTATTCCAGGATTCACGGATCATGCAGGCGATTTCGCATTTCGTAACGAGCATCGGTTTGGACGATTCAGATCTTTCTCCCGAAGAATCTCTGGCGGCGTTGCACACGCGCGACCGCGATGCTACCCACGGAGCGTGACACGGTAACGGACGACGGCTCCTTGTCGTGTCCGTAAACCCACGGTCCCAGTGTTCAACGACCGTAACTGTGACGAGCGCCAGCTCCGGGGCGGCGATAAGTCGGCTCGCCGAGCGGGGCGACAGGGTGGCTGACGGAGTCGACAGAGCAGTTCAAAAACATTACATACGTGACTCGTTCGCGATTCCCGCTGAGGAGATCAACCGGGTACGGTGCGCCGTCAGATTCAGGATGGCGATATCAGTGTCGGCGACGAACACACCGTAGACCCCATACTGCGAAGCCGGAGGTCAACAAGCGCTTCAGTGGCCGCGCCGACTTCCCTCGCGTATTCCGGCTAGATTATTTGAATCGACTTCAGCAGCAGCACAATTCCCCTATCGCACGGTCTGCACATTTGGCATAATTTGGCAGTGCGACCTTTTGTGTTTTTGATGCTGATAACCGCGGGGATGTCAGTTTTTGGCGCGATGGTCGGTGTCGTTACGGCTCAGCCAGCGCACGCCGATATCGTCGGCTACCTGATCAACGTCACTGTCCGGCCAGGCTACAACTTCTCCAACGCTGACGCGGCACTGGCCTACGGCGATGGTATCTGCGACCGGGTGAATTCCGGTGTCAGCTATGACCAGCTGGTGGACGGTATCAAGGCCGACTTCAACTCCGTCGACGATTTTCAAGCGTCTTATCTGATTAGCCAGTCAGTCCAAGAGCTCTGTCCCGCCGCAATCTGGCAGCTCCGCATGTCGGCAGCCGGCTACAAGCCGTCCACCTAAGCAAAGGAACAGCATTGGTAGATCGAACTATTGGCGCCGTTATGGTATCGGGTGCGGTCTGGCTGGGGTCTATCGTCGATGCGCCATCCACCCACGCCGACAACACCCGCCTCAATGACAGCGTGGTGGCTAATGTCTACACCGTTCAGCATCAAGCAGGGTGCACGACCGATATCAGGAGGGATCCGGCGCTGACTCAGGCCGCGGAATGGCGCGCCAACGACATCCTCAACGATCGCTCGCCAGACGCCTATTTGGGTTCCGGTGGCTCCACAACCCAGAGTCGTGCCGCCGCAGCCGGATTCCAGGGAGCCGTCGCTCAAACCGTGGCCATCAACCCAGCGCTCGCGATCAACAACCTTGACGTCATCAACCAGTGGTACTACGACCCTGCAGATTTCGCGATCATGTCCAATTGCGCCAACACAGCGATTGGCGTCTGGTCGGTAAACAGCCTGGACCGTTCGGTTCTAGTGGCTGTCTACGGCCAACCAGCCAAACGGCCAGCGTAAATTTCGAGAGAGCGGCTGCGGCACCGCCACAACTTCGTCGGCGACCACGCATCTTTCACGTCCTCTACAACTTCCCATGTTCTCTGAAACGAGCTGATCAGAGCTTTAACTCCGCGGCGTCATAGCGGCCAGTTGCCGCGTCACAACTGGTTGAGCGCTTCCATTTTCGGCGCCAACCTAATATCAACCCTCACCACTATCGACCAGCCTGCCACCCGCAATCAATAAATCTACTGGGGCACCTACCATTTCATGCCTATCAGTGTTGCGCCCGGTACGACCAGTACGAGTCGATCATCGAAGTGTCGACAATTGGAAGTTCGGCGAAGATTGGTCGCGAGGCCAGGAACTCCAGTGCGCGGGACCTAGATCGGGCTCGCGCGACGATTTGGAGCCTGGTGCCCTTGTAAAGGGCACCAGGCGCCGCCGCATGACGCTCGACCGATGATACGAAGTCCCCGGTGTCGAACTGAGCTGCGGCCATTTATGCAGCGCGGCAGTCAGATCGGATCGAATCCCGAGATAAGCCACCGGTCTTTGACCCTCTCCAGGGTCACCCGGACACTGGAAGCGGTATTTGTCGGTGCGTCGGTGCCGACGACGACGGTCTGATCGACGAATAGCAGCACTACCGCATGATCGATCTTGGCCACGACCGACGACGCGGCGGGCACCGCCGCCAGGGCCGAGATCTTCTTCTCCTTGGCGCCGGGGATGACGACTTTGTTGATCAGTTGCGTGTAGGCGTCCAGGAAGCTTCCGGTCAGCCGGTCACGAGCTGCATTCAAGTCCTTATCGACGGTTTCGGGCTTATAGCTCAGAAGGGCGATAGTGGAATCCTTTGCGGCTTGGACCGATTCGGTACGAGCAGTGTTGGCGCCGCGGCCTGACGAATCCTCCCACCGCAGATAGCCGGCCGCCGTCGCAAGTAGCAGCGCCACGATCGGCAGTACACCGAAGGCCATTGCCGCGGCGACGCTGAACCGCTTCTTCGATGCGGCCTCGGGCTTGGCAGGAGATTCAGGGTCGGAGTCGGTCAGTTCGACCGCGGTAGTCTCCTCCGCGATGACCTTGAGGTCTGGCTTGGCGTCATCAGTCGTCACGGTACGAACTCCACTTTCGAAACCTTCGCTTCGTCCTCGCCGGACTTCTTGACCGTCAGACGCATCCGCCAGGAGCGCTTCGGCTGGTTGGGTGCACCGCGATTGGAGGTGGTGACGGTGACGGCCACCAGGACCTGGCCTTCATTCCCCGATATCGATTCGAGCCCGGCTTCGGTCACCTCGCCCACCGACTTGGACTGGGCCTGCTTGACCACCTCGATGAACGGCTGGGATCGCTTGGCGAAGTCGTCGTAGAACGTATCGATGGCCGAATCGAGGATGCGCTGCACATCCTTGTCGGCCTCGGCGGCGTCGATGGTGGTCAGGTTGATCGCGCCCTGTCGGCCGACCCCGACGAGGAGGTCCTGCAGCTGGGCGGTCTCCTTGGACTGGTACGCCCGGTAGCCGAGCCACGCGGTCAACGCCGCAAGGGCGACGATCATCAGGGTCCCGACGAGCAACGCCGGACGCAATGGATTCGCCGGCTTGGCCCCACCATCGGTGCTCGCTTCGATTGTGCAATCCTCGAGCTCGAAATCTTCAGTCGCGGCAGTCCCTGGTGGATCGGCTTCGATTGAGACATCGTCCTCGGATATTGCAAGTGCGTCAGGCATCATTCTCCTTCTACGGTGGCCGAGGGACGTCCATCCCTGGGCGAACGGATACTGGTCACACGCGTCAGATTGGCTGCCGCAGTGATTGTTTCGAGGTCGCCCGATGTTCGCATCCCCGCGTACTTGATGGGCTCCTCATTTGGGGCGGTAGTTCCAGCTTCCACCGCATCGGCTTCACGACTCTCTCTAGAGTTCACACAGAATCGAGGAATCACTGGAATGGCCTTGGTTTCAATATCATCGGAACCGCGCCTCAACCGTTGGGCGGCACGAGCATCGATTGCCACGTGGGTCGCTGTGCGGTGTTGGAGAGGTTGGCCTGGGTGTACACCTTGCCATCAGGTCCGACGTAGGCGCCCGTGGTGGGGTCGTATTTCGCTACCGAGACGGGTGAACGTGCAGGAGTCGGTGCACTGTTGGGGGGAGGCGGCAGTTGCGGTACCGACTGCCCAGATAGGGTGGCGTTGGGATCGCCCTTCCAGTTGGTCCCATCGTTGAGCGGCACGTATTCCTCGCCGCTTTCGCACATTTGGAACGTCGGCGCACGCTTTCCGGCCACCGTTGCGCATGGAATGTTGCGGGCGCCGCGTACCGCAACGAGCTGCGAGTCCTGCGGCACACGGCAATAGAGCGCCCCGGGCGGAACGTCGGGGTAATCCTCGAAAACCGGTGAACGCTGCTGCTGTGGGGGCAAGAACCCGGTTTTGCAAGGGGGTGGCACGTTGAGGTTGAGATTGAAATCCAGTTGTGCGCCCTTGTAACTCTGCTTGGTGTTGTGACTGGGGACGAGAGTTCCTTGCTCCTCCTGAACTATTTGCGGGACCAGGACGAGGATTTGCTCGATGTTGGGTTGGTAGGCGACTGCTACCTGACCCACAGTGACCAGGTTCGCCAACAGAATCGGCAGCGTCAGCTGCAGCCGTTCGAAAAGCTGCCTGACCTCGCCGGCGGCCTGAGAACCGTGCTCTAACAGTCCAGCCACCGACGTGTCATGCGTCTTCACTTCGCCGGCGATGGTGGCCAAATGTGCCGCCCATGCGCGGACGGCGTCGCTGGTATCGGCCTGGGAATCAAGAACCGGCTGGGCCTGATCGATCAACGTGGTAAGCGGGTCGAGATTCTGCCGCGCATCGACGGCCAGTGTCGTCGACCCTTTGATGAGACGCGCGATTTCAGGCCCCAAACCGGAGACTGCGGTATAGCTCTCGTCGACGACGGTCTTGAGGTTGTCACGCGGAATGGCCTGCAGTCCACGGTTGGTGGCCGCAATGAGTGAGTTGATGTCGGGCGGCACCGAGACTCGGCTGAGGGGAATGACATCCCCGTTGCGCAACGGCGCGGACGTGGCGTTACGCGGTGTCAACGCGATGTACTGCTCACCGAGCGCGCTAACGCTGTGTACCTGCGCGTCTAGATCGGAGGGGATGGCCACCCCTGACCGTAGCGCCAGGGTGGCTGCCACACCGGCGTCGGTCAGGTGGACATCTTTGACCAAGCCGACTTCGGCGCCCCGATAGGTGACGTTGCCGCCTGCATAGAGTCCACCGGTGCTCGGCAACTCGACGGTGACGGTGTAGCGCCCGATCCCGAATAGTGTTGCGGGCAAACGGATGTAGCCGAATATCATGATGGCCCCGGCGGCGAGGGCAATCACTGCGCAGATCACCAATTGGATCTTGATTCGTCTGTCTAGGTGCACGTTAGGGTCCCTGGTCGTGGCGATAAGGGATGATCAGCGGATTGCCCGCCGTGTAGGGGCTGGGAATTTGACCGATCGTTCGGCCCCACTGCATCTCCAGTTCGGTGAGATTGCCTTCCCACCTTGTTCCGGTGAATAGTGCGTTGTCGATCCGGCTGAGGGTCAGATCCACGATCATGGTCAAGTTCACGTAATCACCACGGAAGGCATTGGTGATTGTTTCTTTTGGCCAGGGGAACGTGGATAACAGACTCAGAGACCGTGTCAGGGCCGGCCCGGCATTCGCCAGCGATTCGAGGACGGGGCCAAGGTCTTTCAGCTCTTGAGCCAGGTTGTCTTTGGTCTGATTGACGGCATCGGCGGTGAGCGCGCTGAGCTTGCCGAACCTGTCGAGCGCATCGGCAAGCTGGGAGCGTTGATCTTTGAGCACCTGCAGGGCATCCGGCAGCGTTTTCAGCGCGGCGTCCAATGTCGGCTTCTGCTCGGCGAATTGGCCAGCCAGATGGTTCAAGCTGCCGATAGCATCGATGATGTCCCCGGTCTGGGCTTGGACCGTTCCGATGAACTGGTCGATCTGCTGGATGACACTCTTGAGGTCCGCTTCGCGCCCCGCGAACGCGGTGCTGAATTCCTTTGTGATCTCCTGAAATTGGCCGATGCCGCCACCGTTGAGCAGCAACGACAGCGCGGACAAGGTCTGCTCGGTTGATGGGTAGCTCGAAGCTGACGACAACGGAATCAAAGATCCGCTGTGCAGCCTGCCCTGTGGCGGTTCGCCCGCTGGCGCGGCCAATTCGACGTGAGGTGAGCCGAATACACTTGTCTGGCCGAGGGTTACGGTTGCATTCGCCGGTAGGTCGACGTCGCCGTTGAGCGTCATTGTGATCAGGCTGTGCCAACCTTGGCGCTCGATGCGGGTGACTGTGCCGACATTGACGTCGCCAACGCGCACGCGCGAATTTCGCTCCAGCGTCATAACGTCGGGCAGCTGTGCCTGCACCTCGAACGCGCCAGGGCCGCGGCCCTCCGTACCGGGCATCGGCAGGGAGTTCAGTCCTTGCCAACCGCAGCCAGACATGCTGATCGCAGTTAGTACACCGATAATGGCGCGGAGATGCCGTTGTCGTGGTGGATGTTTCATGGCCCAACCCCCGGAGGCACCATCAAGCCGGTGAGTCCCGATGTCGGATCGATCGCTGTGGCCGACTCTGCTGGAAGAGGCGGCCCGATCGGTAGCGCCTGACCCGGTGCGACATCCGGCGCCGCGGTTGCCGCCAGTGGCGCCACGGACTGGGGCGGTACATAGTCCGGACGCATCCAGTCCTCGCTATAGGTGATCTCATTCGGCCGGGCCGACGCACCGACTATCGGGTTGAGGCCGAACGGCAAAAAGTTATATTGGCGATTCTTGACGATGGGCGCGAGATACTGAACGCACAGTTTTGCCGACTGCTCGGCGCCGAGGCGCGACGCAGCCTGAATCGCCCCACACACAAACTGAATTGGATTGTCGAAGTTGGTTATTTCCAGCGCCCCCGACAGCGCAGCCTGCGCAGGCTGATAGACGTTGGAGAAATTCTGTGCGACTGTCGGCAAGATATGAAGCAGCTGTTTGATGTCATCGATGCTGCCGACGATTGCCTGAGACACCTCGCTGGCCTTGTCCGACGTTGTGCCGATCGATTCACGATTGTCAGCGACGAAGTCGCGCACGTCACCGAGCGTGGTATTGAGGTCGTCGATTGCGCGGCCGACTGCGTGGGGATCGTCGGCCAGTAAAGCGGTCACCGCAGCCAAATTGCGGTTGAGCTGTCGCAATAGATCGTCGCTGGTGTGCAGCGCCGTGGTGAGCACGGAGAGATTCCTGACTGTGCCGAAGATGTCACCGCTGTGGTCGCCGAGTACAGAGAAGGCTTGGGAAAGTTTGATCAGACTGTCCCGGATGTTGGCACCCTCGCCGCGGAGGTTTCCAGCAGCGGTGTTGATGAAAGCACCCAGTGTGCTGACCCCGCCGGGCTCGGTGGGCTGCAGTGTCTCAGTGAGTTTTTCCAGTTGCTTGCGCAAATCGTCCCACTCAACTGGGACCACGGTGCGATTTTCGGGGATCACAGCACCGTCGGCCATGACCGGCCCTGCGGTGTACACCGGCGTGAGTTGTATGGCACGTGCTGTCACCAGCATCGGGGCCAAAATGGCGGCCTTGGCGTCCGCGGGCACCTTGTATCTCCCGTCGATCCAGAACGAGATCTTGGACCGCATTGGCTGCGGTTCGATGTGGTCGACCGCCCCTACGGGCACGCCGAGAATGCGCACCTCGTCGCCGACGAAAAGCCCATTGCTGTTGTCGAAATAGGCCACAACGTGGATTCGGTTGGCCTGTTTCAGCATTGACTGACCTACGATCACCAGCGCGACGGTCAGCATGATGGTGAGGCCGGCTGCCAGCGCGATTCGTGCGTTGCGTGTCGTCATCGGGTACCACCACCGGCAACAGGCGGGACCTCGTTCGGCGCGGGAACGTACACCGGAGACGGGGTGGGTTCTGTCGTCGACGCCATGGACGGCGGCGGCGCAGCTGGTGGCCCTGGCGGGGGGCCACCCGGCGGCGGCGCTGGCAGCGGCTCACGATAGGGATAGCAGCCCGTTGGGCCGGGCAGCGGCAAGCCCGGCGGACCGCATCCCTGATCCCCCGCGTTCCCCGTGATGGCGTCCGGCAGGTTCAAACGGGGCTGGCCGCCCTGACCTGTCCGCGGGTAGGGCACCGGCAGCGCCGGAGTTCCCGGCTGTCCCGTCGGCGGGTCGTTCAACTGTGACGGCGGGCGCACAGTCGAGTCGAGGCCGAGGTCGCTGAACGCCGCGTCGATGAACGGCTGGAGGAACTGGCCGGGGATCAGATTGGCGACATAGGCTTTGAAGAACGGTCCCGAGGCCAGCGACTCTCCGAGAGCTATTGTTCCCACCGGTGCCAGCTTGAGTGCCTTCTGCAGGCGTTCTTTGCGGTTGTCGATGATCGCCAGCACACCGTTGAGCTTGTCCAGCGAGGGACGCAATGATTCTCGATTGTCGGCAATGAAGCCTGACAGCTGCTTTGACAGCGCCGACAGGTGGGCTGAGATCTCGCCCAGTGCATTGCTCTGCGTCAGCAGTTCAGCCATGAGTGCGTTGGTATCGGTGACTAGGCTGACCACCTGGTCACTGCGCTGGGCGAGCACGGTGGTCGTCTTGTTGGCGTTGGCCAACAGCCGGCGCAGCTGGGCGTCGCGCTCATCGATGGTCTGGGCAAATCGCGCCACGCCTTCGACCGCAACCTTCAAATCCGTTGGTGTGTCTTGAAATGTCTGCGCCAGCGTGGCCAGGGACTGGGATACCGCGTCGGTGTTCAACCCGTTGATCGTCGTCGATAAGTCACCGAGTGCATCGGGCAGCTGGTAAGGCGACTGCGTGCGGTCCTGTGGAATCGGCCCGGCTAGTTGGCCGCCTCCCTGAGGGCTGACATCAAGGACCTTGGCGCCCAGAACGCTTTTCGTCTTGATCGCTGCCTCGGTGCGCTCGCCGAGGTGGATGCGGTTGTCCACGTCAAACTTTACGAGTACGTGGGTGCCGTCGAGTTGGATTTCGGAGACTTTGCCAACCCGGAAACCGGAGACCTGCACGGCTGCGCCTGTTCGCAAGCCCCCTGCGTCGGCGAAATAGGCTGAGTAATCGGTGCTTTGGTCGATGAATGGAAGTTTGTCGTATTGAAGCGCAAGCACGCTGACGATCACGGCGGCGGTCACACCGACCAGGCCGACGACGACCGGGTTACGTTCAGTGAAGGGTTTCATTTCGGGGCACACCTTCCGGTGGTCTGGCCGGCGACCTTCACATACACCGGCTGACCGCCCTTCCCATTGAGCTTGAGCACGGCATCACATAGATAGAAGCTGAAATAGTCGCCATAGAGGCCTTGCCGCGACAGAGCTTGATACGCCTCGGGCAAGGTGTTTAAAAGATTGTCGAAGTACTCGTGGTCGGCAACGACGATTCCAGCGGAGCGATCAGTTTCATGAACGACCTTCTGCACTGGCGGGCGCACGCGAGTGAGAAGGTCGGTCACCGACGTTGCTGCTTCGTCGGTGGATGCCACCGCATTCGCAATGTCGGTCTTTCGAGCAGCCAGGCCCTTCACCAGTTCGGATACCGCGACGACGGCTTTGTCAACCTGTTGACTTTGATCACCCAGCGACTGCAGCACCGTGCCGAGGTTCGTGATCACCTCACCGATGAGTTCGTCGCGGTTTGCCAATGTGTTTGTCACAACCGACGTTTGCGCCAGAAACGAACCTATCGTGGTGCCTTGCCCCTGCAGGGCGGCGACGAGTTGACCGGACAGTGCGTTGACCTGATCGGGGTCGAGTGCACGAAACAATGGTCGGAAACCGCCGACCAGCGCGTCCAATTCCAGCGCAGGCTGCGTACGGCTTGGCGGAATGGTCGCCCCAGGGCCGAGTCGCTTCGAATCCCCTGCGCCATCTTCGAGAGCGAGGTAGCGATTGCCGACGGTATCCGCCCAGCGGATGACAGCGCGTGTCCCCTCGGTGAGGACAACGGAGTCGTCAGCTGAAAATTCTACGAGAACAACAGAATTCGCTTGGATCGACATCTTCGTGACCTTGCCGACCTCTACGCCGGCAATACGGACGAAATTGCCTTCTTTCAATCCCGATCCGTTGCTGAATTCAGCGCGGTAGACCTTCTCGGGCTGAAATCGCAACTGTGCGAAGACAAGCAATAGTGCGAAGAGCGCAAACAGGCATACCACGGCAAAGATAGCCAGACGCCAGCTCGCACCGAGCACGTTGTCCTTCACAACAAGTTCCTCATTCGTCGTCTGTCAGGGGGTGGGCTGTACATCCGGTGCCGCGGGTGGCTGGACGCCGGGATATAGCGGTGTACCCTGCGGCCCGTACTGGGGTGCCCCGTATGGGGGTGCCCCCGGATATGGCACTGGGCCGATCGCGGGCGGTCCCTGGCCGCGGATGCTCGGTGGTTGTGGGACGGCGCGTGTAACCGGGAAGAAGTCCTCCCACCAAGGATGGCCGATTCCGGGATTCGTCCGCCAGTCCAGTCCAGTGCCCCAGCCTGTGTTGGTGACCAGTTGTCGAACAGGGAAGTCCTTGGTGGCATCCGGTAGCGACCCGCAGCTCGGTCTGCCGCCAGGACCACCCTTGGCGGCGGTGACAGGCAAGTTGTCCGGGTACCGGTATGGGTCGTCTCCGAAGAGGAAGGCGGCATCGATGACGAACGATCGCCCGTTGCCGCCGAGCACGTCATAGCCTCCGTTGTCGAGGAACCACTTCGAGCCCATCAGCAGGCATGTGTACTCCGGGTTGTACTTCAACAGCAGATCCGTCGTTGGTTGCGCGGTGTTGATGGAGCGGACGAGGTTGTCCATATTGGGAGCCAGTAGTTTGATGCCGACGTCCGACATTCCAATGGTGTTGAGCAACAGCGCATCTAGGTCGTGGGCATGGCCGGTGATCGTGGTACTTGTCGTGCTGGCCGCGTTGAGGACGGCCAGGATGTCTTGTGCCGCAGCGCCATAGGTGTCGTAGAGCCCCTTCGAAGAGCGCCAGTCCTGGGCAACGGTGCCCATCCGAGGATTGATGGCCAGCAGAACCTGGTTTGAATCGGTGATGGCCTGGCCCATGCGTTCGCCTTGTCCCTGAACCCCGTCGGCCACCGCGGTCAATGTTGCGTTGAGCTTGGCTACGTCGATCTGTTTCAGCACGCCGACAAGGTTCTCGAAGACCGTGTTGACTTCTACGGCTACGTTGCGCGTTCGCAACACGGCGCCAGCCTCCAAGCGTTTGGCGCTGGAGTCCGCGGGTGGTATCAGTTCGACGAACTTGGCTCCGAACGCTGTCGTGGCCCTGATCTCGGCTTCGACGTTGGCCGGGATGTACTTCATTTGGTCGGGGACGAGTTCGAGTTGAAGGTTTACTGGACCGTGGCCGCCGTTGACAGCCTCGACCTTTCCGACTTCGACGCCGCGCATCTTTACGGGAGAACCGCGATCCAGGACCAGCCCTGCCCGGTCGGATGTGAGCGTGACGACGTCATACGTCCGAAACGCCCCCTGGTAGAGCCCCGAGCACACCACCGTGAATGCCGCGATTGCGGCGATAAGAGCCACTGCCCACCAGCCGGGGCCGATCGGATGTCTGCGTGTGATGGCTTTCATTGGGCTATCCGGCGAAATGGAAATTGCCAGTCTGGCCGTAGATGGCCAGCGACATGAACACGATCACGTACGACGCGCTGATCAACGAGGTGCGCACCGCGCGACCGACCGCCTCGCCGACCCCGGCAGGGCCGCCCGAAGCGGTGAAACCGTAGTAGGTATGCACAAGCATGATGACTACAGCCATTGCCACTGCCAAAGCGAAGGACCAGATCATGTCGGCCGGCTGTAGGAAGGTGTTGAAGTAGTGGTCATAAACACCGGTGGACTGGCCGTAGACCGCCGTGGTGCCCACCCGGGCGGCCCAGAACGAGGACAGCACCGCCACGCAGTACAGGGGTATGACGACGATCACGCCCGCGATCACACGGGTTGATGCCAAGTAGGCCACCGATCGGACGCCCATCACTTCCAGGGCGTCGATCTCCTCGTTGATCCGCATTGCGCCAAGCTGCGCGGTGGCGCCGGCCCCGATCGTCGCGGCCAACCCAATGCCCGCGACCAGTGGTGCGATCAGGCGCACGTTGAAGTAGGCGGATGCGAAGCCGGTCAGGGCTTCAACCCCGATATCGGCGAATTGGTTGTAACCGCGAACCGCGATCAGGGCTCCAACGGACATCGTCAGAAATCCCACGATGACAACCGTGCCTCCGATCACGGCCAGAGCGCCTGTGCCGAGACTCATTTGGGCGATCAGCCGCACCATCTCAGACTTGTAGCGGATCGCTACGTCGGCAGTAGAGCGCAGTGTCGTGAAGTAGAACTGGGTCTGGATGCCCAAGCGGCCCCAGCCAGCGGCGTGCTCGGTCACGATGCGGCGCAGTCTCGGGCGGAGGCTGCTGGGAACGTGGGTCATAGGGTGACCTTGATTTCAACTGCGCTGAGTATCAGGTTGATGAAGAACAGCGCGACAAACGCATAGACGACCGTTTCGTTGACGGCGTTGCCCACGCCGGCCGGCCCACCTCCCACCGATGTGCCCTTGTAGCAGGCGATTAACCCCGCCGACAGTCCAAAGAGCGCTGACTTCAGTAGTCCGAGAAGCACGTCGGCCAAGCCGGTCAGCAGCGTCAAGCTGGCCGCAAATGCGCCGGGCGTCACATGCTGTGTGAAGACCGAGAATCCAAACGCGCCAACCAGACCCACCATGACGACAACCGACGAGAGCAACGAGGCGACAAGTGTCGCGGCCAACACCCGTGGCACCACCAGCGCCTGAATGGGGTTGATCCCCATGACCCGCATCGCGTCGAGCTCTTCGCGGATCGTCCTAGCACCGAGGTCGGCACACATCGCGGTGGCACCGGCGCCAGCGACGACCAAGACGGTCACGATCGGCCCGATTTGGGTAACCGTGCCGAACGCCGCCCCCGCCCCTGATAGGTCGGCGGCACCGAATTCTAAAAACAACACGTTGAACGTGAAGACCAACAGCACGGTGAACGGGATAGCGAGCATCAGCGTCGGCAACAGCGATACTCGCGCCACAAACCACGACTGCACCAAGAACTCTCGTAATGCGAATGGTCGCCGCGGAATTGCTACAAGAGTGTCCAGCGACATCGCAAAGAAGGCGCCGATGGCCCCCATCGGTTTGAATGCTCGGTTCGACCACAAAGAGGTCTGATGACGTTCAGCCACCGGTCACTCCGCGGTCGCGCCCGCAGCGCCAGCACCTGGATCGGTGGCCTCGGGCCGGACGGTACGAGGCCGGGGTCCGCCGCCCTCGCACAGCCGATCCGCGTACCTGCCGCAGCTGAGCCGCCGAAAAGTCGAAGCGAAATTGCACGACATGAAGCTAGTCGTGCATCACATTCTTCGCTATAAGCGATACAAATCACAGAATCACCCAGCAAACGCAATTCCCCTCGCGAGAGATACCTGGCGCCGCGATGGCGAATCGTGCGTATACCGCTGATACAGCCAGGGGTAGACCAGGCTTAAGAGCAGGTCCACTGTTGAGTACGCGAATCGACTAGCCGACGAGCGTGGGATATATAGGCACTGACGGAGAGCGCAGAGCCAGCCTGGCGCGGTACCGCCAGGTGCAAGCGAGCTAATTAGTCGCCATACATGATTATGTTCGATACCGGATTATCGATATCGTAAATATCTGTCTTTTTCGGGCTGCGCGGGACCGGTGCTGTACCCAGGGACGTGTCGTCCGTACCGGCATGCAGGCACCGAGTATCGGGTCGGCGAACCGGACGCTGGCAGGTCGCAGCGCCCTCTCAGTCGCCGATTACGAGGCTTCCTCGGTGAGGAATGCAGCCGCGTCGCACGATCCACTTCGTCCTAGGCTAGCTCGGCGAAGGCGGCCAGGCCCTCGACGCTGCCGGCCGCGGTGGCCGATGCATCCTCACTGGCACAGGGGAGTTCAGCAATCCGGACCAAGATTTGCGGGAATCCGATTCATTAGCGAGTACCGCGCCTGGTCCGGCGGCGCGCTTTTGACATCGCGAGGATACTCGAGCTGCAGTTTCCCTGTTATCCGAGATACACGGCGGGCCCGCGGAAACCGCGCCGTTTCCGCTTTGATGTTGCGCGTCAATGCCCTTCGGGCAGTTCAGTTGTACGCCGGCGCGCCCGACCCTCAGTCCGGCAGCGCGCGCGGGAGTTCGGCAGCGGGGCATTCTTGCGATAGCGCTCTCGCGGCCGTGCTTATGTCATTCGACGCTTGAGCAAACGCTGGACCATAGTTTGGCGTGGCGTGATCGGGGGTCAGTCGTATAGCGTCGCGTCGGCTTTGAGCCCTCGTAGCAAGGCCGTCAGCCCAACTGTTCAAAGCACTTTGGATAGACCGGGAAGACAGGTCTTGGGTCGACGCGCGCAGCGCGTAACTGAATGATTCTTCGGCTCTAGCAACGATAAGTACGGCTTCGCGGTCTGACGGGTCAGTCGATAGCGCCGTCTTTGGCGGAGCCACATTTGAATTCCACCGACGTGTCATGTCGCCGACCACATCACAATCACTGCGTGGCCCCCGATGTCCCCACTGCAGGATGAGCGCACCCGACACGACAGCGCAGACTGCGATCAACGCCGCCACACCCAGCCATATTTGCCGTTCCTTAGAAGCGTTCACCATTGCCCGCGCCCATCGATGCCCGTCCATTATCTACGTGGCCACGCGCGGTCGAAGTGAACCATCCGAAGTGCCTCGGTTTCTTCAAAAGGACTCTTGATCAACCGCTTTCGGCCACGCCATGAAGTTCAATAGCGCGTCTCTCAGCCCAAATCGCGAGCGCGATACGTCGGCGCGTGACGGCCGCTGTGCGCACTCGCCGGCATCTCGTATGATGTGGTTATTCGCGGAGATGGAAAGTCGCTTCATGTCGTTCCTCTGGCGCCGTTCTATTTTTCGTGGTAGCAAGGGATTCCCCTGCGTTAGGACACAGAGTTTTTGACCGAGCGCGGACAGCCCAAAGGCGCCTTTGTCGGCGATCGTGCGGTTATTTTGTTGTTTAACAGTCGGATTCGGTTGTCTGTGATCGGCTACCGCTGCTCTCGACCCAGAATTGGCGCCGCAGCACTGCTAACTTCGAGCACTAACTCCGTTGCGGCGCTGAGCTTTCCAGTCGTGCCGACGGGCTTCGCGGATCGCCGGCGCATCTATGCCCTGCACGACGGCATTGCGGATCGTGCCGAGTGTCGCGACCGTCATCTCGACCACGTCCCCGGGTTGGAGCGGCTCCGGCGTGCGTTCACCGGAGCGACCCCACAACTCGCCGAGACATCCGCCGTTGCCCAGCGTTCCGGATCCGAGGGCGTCCCCGGCTCTGACCCACGTCCCGCGTGATGCTTGGGCCACAAGCTCGTCGAACGTCCAGCTCATGTTGCGCAGGTTGTCCCGGCCGATGACTGTGCCGTTCACCGAAACAGACCCGTCGATGTCCAAGAGGCCGTCGGCGGTCAGAAAGGGATCGAGTTCGTCGGCCGTGACGAGGAACGGGCCGAGCGTGGTAGCGAAATCCTTGCCCTTGGCTGGGCCGAGGCCGACCTTCATCTCCCCGGCTTGGACGTCTCGGGCCGACCAGTCGTTGAAGATCGTGTAGCCAAAGATGTAGTCCCGGGCCTGCGCCGGTGCCACGGACGTTCCATCCCGCGACACGATGGCTGCGACCTCCAGTTCGTAGTCCAGCACGTGGCATCCCGGTGGCACGGCCACGTCGTCGTGGGCGCCGATCATCGCGTAGGGATTGCTGAAGTAGAAGACCGGCCGCTTGTACCACTCTGGTTCTACCTCGGCCGCAGCTGCCACCGATCGACCGGCCCCGTCCACGTGCTCTTCGAAAGCTGCGAAATCACGGACGGTCGGGGGCTCTATCGGCGGGAGCAGCCGCACAGCATCAAGATCGACGGGACGTCGACTCAGTGCCGCTGCCCCAGCTTCGAGAGCAACCGGGAGTCCGGCGCGAACGAGTTCGAGGATCGTGGTCTGTCGGTCGAACGCGTGCAGGCCGTCGTCGCTGGCGACGCCGGTCGCCACCTGACCATCCTGAACCCACGTGGCGAAACGCATGAGTGAAGCTCCTATCGGGTTAATACGCGTGTTGGAAGGCAGACTTAGCCCGCGGTCGAGTCACTTGATCGCGACGGGATTGACTGGCGCGCCGACGGCGCCCGTCACCGGAATGGGAGCCGCAGTCAAGAAGAAGTCGAAGATGCCGTCTGAGGCGCAGTCCGCGGCAAGCTCATCGAGATCCCACATCTCCCCGATGAAAAGCCCCATGTGCGGGATCACGACCTGATGCAGCGGTTGGAAGGCGTTCTCGAATTCGTTGGGGCGGACTTCGAAGCCCCACGTGTCGGTGGCGATCGCTGCGATCTCCCGGTCGTGAAGCCAATCGGCGGTCGTGAAGGACAATCCGGGGGCGTCACCGCCGGCGTAGGTGCCCCATCCGTTGCGACGGACCCGGGACAGCTGCCCGGTGCGGACGAGCATGATGTCGCCACGCCCGACAACGGACGACTCCCCCTGCGCGGAGATGGTGTTCTCCAGGTCATCGACGGTGATCGCGTAGCCGTCGGGCAGCTCCCCGTCTTCCCTGAGCGCGCGACCCACATCGAGCAGCACGCCGCGCCCTGCGATGCGGTCGGCCACGGTCTCGATGCCCGTCAGGAGGTCGCCCTCGCTGGTGACGACCTTGGACGCGGGCCGTCCGTTGTAGGCGACACCGTGGTCGAAGATGTGGCCCAGCCCGTCCCACTGGGTGGAGGCTTGTAGTGGCATCACCACGTAGTCATCGGCACCGCCGAAGCCGTGTGGCATCTCGGGCGCACCGAACTCGGCATCGAGGCCGCTGACCAGCATGGTGTGCACCGGATTGTTACGCTGCCGCCAGCCATTCTGCGGGCCATTGCCGTCGAAGCTCTGGGCGAGCGAAAAGGCTGCTCCCCGCCGGATTCGAGAGGCAGCCTCGACCCGCTTCGCGTCATCGAGGAAGTTCATGGTGCCCAGCGCGTCGTCGTCGCCCCACCGTCCCCAGTTCGAACAGCGCGATGCCGCTTTGGCGATAGCGTCCTCGGCGGCCGGGCTATAGAACGGGCTGGTCGTGTCGACATTGCGGTTCGTGGCAACGCCGTTGGATTCGGGCATGTGGGGTCCTCACCGTGTTGATGGGCGAAATATGCGATCGGCTGGCTTGGGTACTAACCCGTCGGTTGCGGGACCATGGCCGCAAAGGTGTCGGCGACCCAGTCAGCGATGTAAGCGCCGACGTAGGGAAGGTGGTCGATCCCGATATGCTCGGCACCGCCCTCCTGCCGGGTAAAGATGCGCAGGTCGCGAGAGGTTGCGTTCACCGCCTGCTCGTAGGACCGGTGCGCGTACTCCAGTGGAATCTGCCGGTCGTTCTCGCCGTGCACGATCAGGAACGGCACCGTGATCTTGTCGACGACGCCATCGAGGTGGATCGAGTCGGCGAACTCGATGAACTCGTCGAGATCGTCATAGCCCCAGACCCATTTGACATGGTCCCAGTAGTGCGGCACCGGATTCTCGCCCTCGCGGTCGAGCCGACGCCGCTGCACGGCGCCCCAGTTGTGGTTGGCTCCCCACGCGACGCACAAGGCGAAGCGCTTCTCGAATGCCGCCACCCGCGGCGCGTAGTAGCCGCCCAACGACCATCCCACGACCCCCATCCGGGCGGGGTCGATGTCATCTCTGGCCGCCAGCCAGTCGACGACCCAGCTGGCCCAGGTCTCGGACTCGCGGCGTGCAGTCAGACCTTGTAGTCGAAGGGCCTCTCCGGAGCCAGGCTGGTCGAGCATGAGACACGAAATGCCCCGAGCCGCCAGCTCTTCCCAGAATCCCGAGATGTACATGTGCTCCTTGGTCGAGTCCAGGCCATTGATGAGCACGATGACCGGAGCGGGCCCCTCCGAATTCGTCGGCGCCGCCGAGAAGTAGCCGGGCAGCGTCGTGTCCTCGAATGGGATAGCGACCCGGGTAATGCTGTGGTCTCGGAGATCGAATGCCTTCTGCGCCAGCTCAAGCACCCGGCGGTAGGTTGGCACGCGGTCCGGGTGACCCGCCGAGAGCATCCGCTCAGCGGTGCACAGGTAGTTCGTGGCACGGGCGTACATCCCGCCCGCGGTCCGGTCGTGGCCCGCTTTCTCCTCGGCTTGGGCCGACTCCACCAGCGAATCCGTCAGGTCGGTCCAGACGCGCAGAAACTCGTCCGTGCCGGCGTCACTGCCACCTTTTGCCGCTTCGAGCAACGGCCGGCAGCCGCGGTCGATTTCGTCGATTTCACCGTTGGAATTCAAGGCGCCAACCACGGACAGGTTCCAGACGTAGTTGCCGGGGAAGTATTCGAACATGAGTCTCTCTCTGTTGCTTGTAATTTCGGTGTATTGGGTGAGGCGCTCAGGCGCCCGGCATCGCGGCCACGAGATCGCCGATGCTGATCAGTGCCCGGTTCAGAACACCCGAATCCGCCAGCACCGTCTGACCCGTCATGACCTTGTTGTGCCGTGACGCCAGGTATGCGTAGAGCGGGCCGTACTCCTCTGGAGAGGGCATGTGCTGAAGTGGAGCGAACCACTCGAACTGCTGCCGGAAGATGTCCGCCGGGACGTCAGACTGCTTGGAGTCCTGCAGATCGAGGGCGGCAGGGCCCCGCAACTGACTGTTGGCGATGCCAGTCGGCGCGACCGCGTTGACGCGAACCCGAGGTGCGAATTCGAATGACAGCTGATTGACCATGGCACGGATGGCCCCCTTGCTGGCGGTGTAGGCCACCCCTCCCCCGTCAGCGGCGAACGCCGCCTGCGAACAGGTCAGAACGACAGCACCCTCATCGGTCTCGAGCAGGTCGAGGAAAACCCGTGCGGTAAGGGCGTAGCCCTTGACGTTGACGGCGAACACTTCGTCGAGGAGGGAGTCGACACGTTCCAACGGAATGTCGGCCAAGCGCATATTGCCGTCCCAGATGCCTTGGGCTCCGACGACGGCCGTCAGGCGGCCGAAACGCCCGACGACCTCGTCGCGGCAGCGTGTTAGGTCGGCAACGCTGCGGACATCGCCGTGTACCACCAGTACGTCGTCGCCGAATTCCTCGCGGAGCGTCGAGACCTTTGCTTCGTCGTACTCGAACAGTGCCAGCATCGCGCCCTCGTCCCGGAAGTGCCGGGCGATGCCGAGCCCGAGGCCGGAACCGGCGCCGGTGATGAGAACGACGTGGTCATCGAGCAGTTGCATTTTATTTGCATTCCTTCACGGGATGTGGGGTGCGTTGAGCCTGCAGACACCGATCAGCCGGCGGCTGAGCGTGCCAGCTCGGGATTTGACGCGTGCGCGAGATCGAGGGCGTCCCCCCAGGTGCCGCCGCGAGCGAGAAGTTTGCGATAGCCGCGCAACGACCGTGACAGCCCGCTGGCGAAGACGGCGTGGAATTCACTGTCCCGGCCGAACAGGACCAGGAATTCGTCTGTCATCAGCGATCCTTCAGCGACGAAGATCTCGTCACCGGGAGCCCGCCGCCCGTAGCAATGGAACCGGCGTCCGAACTGGTCGCTCCAGAAGTAGGGCACGCCGCCGAAGGACTCTTCGGTACCGCGGGCGATGTTCAGCCCGACGTGCCTGCCCTTCTCGACCGCGTGTGTCCAGTGCTCGATGCGCAACGGCTCGCCGAACATGGGGTGCGCGGAGCGGGCGACGTCGCCGGCCGCCCACACTCCGGGCACGTTGGTTTGTCCTGCTGCGTCGGTGAGGACACCTCTGTCCAGCGCAACGCCCGAGCCGAGCAGCCAATCCACGTCGGGGTCGACCCCGATGCCAACGACTACGTAGGGCGTCTGATGGGTCGAGCCGTCCGCCAGATGAAGTGTGTAGGCGCCCAGTTCACCGGTCACGCACGTGACAGCACTCGACATCTTCAGCTGCACACCGTGTTTGGAGTGCAGGTTCGAGATCACCTGACCGAGCTCGGGCCCCACGATGCCGTCCATGGGGCGCTCGGTGTCGTGCACAACCGTGATGGACACGCCGTGGGCACTGAGTCCGGCTGCGATCTCGAGGCCGATGAGTCCCGCGCCGACGACGGTCACGTCTCCGTGGCGGGCAGCGGCCCGTCGCAGGGCCCGGAGGTCCTCCGGTGTGCGGAGTACCGGAAGCGCTTCGCCTTCGACCGTCTTAAGTACCCGCGCGCGACCACCACACGCCAAAACCACTGCGTCCCATGGCAACGTCTCACCGTGATTGGTGATCACGAACTTGCGATCAATGTCGAGACCGACTGCTTGGTGCCCGAGTAGAAGCGATATCCGGTTCTCCCTGATTCGCTCTGCCGAGCGAATCTCGAGGAGCTCCGGCTCGCCACGTCCGAGCAGCAGACCCTTCGATAGCGTCGGACGGTCGTAGGGTTGGTGCAACTCTGAGCCCAGGACCGTGATCGAACCTTCAAACCCGCCTTCGCGCAGCCCGTCTGCGGCTGCCAGGCCTGCCGCTGATGCCCCGACGACGACAACGTTGTCGGTCTCCTTCAATGTGGCTGTCACGTCGGACCGGAACCTTGGAGGATTGCTTGGGCCGGGCACGCGCGTACTGCTTCGCGGAGGTCTTCGACGTCATCGGGATCAACCTCGTGACGCAGCAGAATTGCCGACTTGGCGTCTGTCGGAAGATCGAAAACGTCCGGCAGGATGCTCACGCAGATGCCGTAGGAGCGACACCGGACCTGGTCGAGCCGAACAACGGTTTCGTCACTCATCGATGCCCTCCTTTACTCACAGAAACAGTCCGAGGTTGGGAGTGGCGATAGCCACTTCGGTCAAGAGGATCTCCCTGGACAGGAGTCGTGGCCCGTCGGCCGTTATGCGGAGTTCGTCGTTGCGCCGGTAGGGGATTAAGTCGAAGTGCGGATCGATACCACGCTGTCGATAGAGCAGCACGGCGCTCGAGACTGCGATGACGTTGTCTCGCTCCGTCTTTCGGGCCAAGACCGACCCCACCAGACGCATGGTGCGAGAGGGCGGAATCTCCGAGTAAGCGTGGGCGGTGTTCAGACGGTCAATGCGTAGACGTACGTGGGCCAGAGTGTCACGGACCCGGAACGCGGCGCGATTGACCTCATCCGAACGCTGCTCGGTCGCTTGCCTGATCGGGATCACGTACAGCAGTTCGGGATCCAGCAGCTGATACCAGTCTTCCTCGCGAGCTTCATCCAGCAACTTCGATTCGAGAGCCAGGAACTGAGTTGCGATGTTTTGCAATTCGGTGTCGGACAGAGGGCCCTGGAGCTGAGATGGTGGCACGTGTTCGGTCGTGTCGATGGTGGTCATCGTGAGTGGCGCCCTTCGCTCGTCGTGGCGGATGCGTCGCCACGCATGACGGCAAGCCAGTGCCGGTAGAAATTCAGCTGAACGAATTCCCCAAAGCCGGTGGCACGCTTGATGCCTGGGCCGTGATAGTCGGGGTCCGGCGTGACGTCAACCGTGGTTCGACCGGCCTGATCGAAGTTGAAGCTCAAATTCTCGCGTTGCATCCAGGCGCTCTTCGCCGCACGAGGGGCGCCCTCCCAGGCGACGGTGTCGTCCGTTTCGAAATTACCGGCGGATCCGAAGATCAACTGGCCCGTCACATACGAATCCAGCTTTTCCTGATCACTTTGGCACTCGAAGACGAACTGCCAATTCCACAACTCCATCTTTCCGGGCGCGATCGGCTGCCACACCCGGAAAGTGGTGACGACCGTCGGAGGGCCGCCCGGCAGCGTAGGGGAGGCGACACGGAGGTAACTGAAGTTGGGGAAGATGGTGCCAATTGTCGGCGGGTTGGTCTCGAGGACGTACCGCTGAGCGTCGTCGAGGACCGAGAGGTCGAACTGAGCGACGGTCTCTGGTGAATAGCCCCACAGGGGCAGGCCGATCTTCGCCCATGGAAAACCGAGCGTCGCGTGGCCGTCGCCGAGTTCGTAGGCATGCATCATTTCGGCGTTTGCCCCGAGGCCCTGGATCATCTGTATCTCTTCGTTACTCCAGTGCAAGGTGTCGGCATGGTATGCGTCACCGGAGAAGTTTTCGGCACCGGCCTTCCAGTCCCCATTCACCTGATATCGCTCGGGCGGGCCTGCCACCTTCATACCGCCGGGTGCCAGGTTCGCCAGGATGTCGAGCATCCAGCCTCCCCCGCCCAGATACTCGTCGAGCGACGGACCTTCCTGCGCTAGCGACGCGAAGATGAAGCCAGAGCGGACGTCGACCCGTGGTGCCCTCTTCAGGCCCCATTCCTTCGGGTCCAGCCGGGTTCCATACGCCTCGCGCATGTGTGGCGTCCCGACGAGGTCGCCGTTGTTGGAGTAGGTCCAGCCGTGGTAAGGGCATTTGAAGAAACGCGAATTTCCGGTGTCGGTCTGGCATACCTGGGTGCCGCGGTGGCGGCAGTAGTTCGACAACACGTTGATGCCACCCTTGCCATCGCGCGTCACGATCACCGGATCGAGGCCGATGCGGCGCTGGACGAAGTCGCCAGGCTTCGGGATTTCGCTCTCGTGCGCGACAAAGACCCAGCAAGTGCCGAAGACCTGGTCCAGTTCCGCGCGGAAGATCGCGTCGTTGTTCCAGATCTCGGCCGGCACCCGATTCTTCTCGATCTCCGTCTCGACACGGTCGAGGATCCGCGTTACTTCCGAGGCAACGGTGGGCGTGATGACAGTCATGTAGCTCCTTGCAAGCACCGGGTGGGCCGATGTGGCGCCAGTGTTGGTTGACCCATCGTATGACCGCGATCACAGTGCCGGAAGGCGTGACTTTCGATGCCCGGCGATTGATGAAATCAATGGCAGACCACGCTCGCTCCAAGAGCCTTGAGAACACCCGATCCGGAACCCTGTATCGATTTCGTCGATGGATGAGCATTCACGGGAATTGTTTGTCGCGAATCGCAGATCGTTTTAGCCTGGCTCTGGGCAGCGGATCTCCCGCATTTCCGGGTTCACGGACGCCCCGACCCCGATGAGGTGGCTTCAATGACGCTATTGCTCGACGACCAGGCCGTCCGAGATTCATTCGGCTGGGCACGGGCAATCGATGCGCTCCGCGCTGCGTACACCGGCGATGTCGCAGGCTCCCGCTACCCCGAACGGTCGATGGCCCGCGGTGACGGCAGCTGGCTCCGGACTCTCACCGGGGTATCGGACGACAACGGTCTCATGGGCGCCAAACTCATTGCGGCGTCGATGAAGACCCGTCAGGTGTCCTACCTGATCCCCTTGTTCGATGAGCACACCGCTGAGCTCGTGGCTTTGATAGACGGTCAGTCGATCACCGGATTCCGCACCGCCGCGACCTCGGCGGTCGCCGCGGACCTCCTGGCGAGCCCCGGCGACCTCGACGTTGCCGTAATCGGCTCCGGCTTCGAGGCCAAGAAGCACCTTCGCGCCATGAACGCAGCACGCGTCCTGTCCTCGGTCAGCGTTTGGAGCCCCCGTGCGGAGAGCCGGTCTCGGTTCATCGCGGATCTGGATGATCTGGAACTCCCGCTGAGCGCTGCCCAAGATGCCGAGAGTGCCGTCGGCGCAGCCAACCTCGTGATCTGTGCGGCCCGTTCGCACGACGAATCCCCCACCGTACGTGGTGCGTGGCTCCGGCCCGGAACCACCGTTGTATCCGTCGGATCGACCCTCCCCGAACAACACGAGGTCGACGTCGAGCTGCTGGATCGCGCTGAGCTCATCGTCGCCGACATGGTCGAGGAGGTTCTGCACGACACCGGGGATGCCTTGGCAGCCAAAGCAGCCGGCGTCGATCTCGGGCAGAAGACCATCTCATTGGCAGACCTCGTGGCGGGTCGGCATCCGGGCCGTACGAGTAGCGACCAAATCCTCGTGTACAAGTCGGTGGGCTCAGCCGTACAGGACATTGCCGTCGCAGCCATGTGCCTGGCCGAGGCCCGGCGCCTTGAACTCGGCGTCCCGCTCCCCATCTCGATCACCCCCGTCCAAAAATAGAGGCGCAGCTATGACTTCCCAGATGACCACACAGCGGTCCAGCCTCGGTCTCACCGCCCCATCGCTGTTCCGGCCGTCCTCCTATATCGACGGGCAGTGGCTTACCCGCGACGACGGCGAACGGCTCGTCGTGCACAATCCATCCACCGGCGAACCGATCGCCGATCTGCCGTCGGCCGGCGCGGACGAGACCCAGCTCGCCGTCGAGGCTGCCCAGCGCGCGTTGCCCGCCTGGCGCGGACTCTCCGGCAAAGAGCGTTCGAAAATCCTGCGTCGATGGTTCGAGCTGGTCCGGGACAACACCGAGGACCTGGCGCGGCTAATCGTTCTCGAAGAGGGCAAGCCCGTGGCCGAGGCCATCGGCGAGATGAACTACGCGGCGTCCTTCATCGAGTGGTTCGGCGAGGAGGCCAAGCGCGTGCGCGGCGACGTCTTTCTCGCGCCCGAGTCGTCGCGACGAGTTGTGGTGCTCAGGGAAGCGATTGGCGTGTGCGCTGCCATCACACCGTGGAACTTCCCCGCCGCCATGATCACTCGTAAGGCGGCCCCCGCACTGGCCGCCGGCTGCACGATGGTGGTCAAGCCCGCCGAGCAGACGCCGCTGACGGCACTGGCCCTCGCCGAACTCGCTGAGCGAGCCGGCGTGCCGGCTGGAGTGCTCAGCATCGTGGTCGGCGACGCCCGCGAAATCGGCTCGGTGCTGACTGGCAACCCCATCGTCCGCAAGGTCAGTTTCACCGGCTCGACCGAGGTGGGTCGACTCTTACTCGCTCAATCAGCGGAAACCGTCAAGAAGACCTCGATGGAGCTCGGCGGCAATGCGCCAGTCCTCGTCTTCGACGACGCCGATCTCGATGAGGCGGTCGCCGGCGTGATCGCCACCAAGTACCGCAATACGGGCCAAGCATGCATCAGCGCTAACCGGGTTTATGTCCAGTCTGGAATCTACGATCAGTTCGCCGAAGCGTTGACCCGCAAGGTTGAGGGCCTCGTGGTCGGTGACGGATTCGACGCAGGTGTCCAGCAGGGTCCGCTCATCGACGTCGACGCGGTCACGAAGGTCGAGGAGCACGTGGCCGATGCGGCCGGCCTCGGTGCGCGCGTCCTCTGCGGCGGTCGGCGTCACGATCGGGGCGGCTTGTTCTTTGAACCGACGGTTCTGGCCGACGTCTACTCGACGATGCGCATCACCCGCGAGGAAACATTCGGACCTGTGACCCCGCTGATCCGGTTCGAGGACGAATCCGATGCGATCCGCATGGCCAACGACACCGAGTTCGGGCTGGCCGCATACCTCTTCACCCGCGACGCTGAGCGGACGTGGCGGGTCAGCGCGGCTCTCGAGGCGGGAATGATCGGCATCAATACCGGCCTCATCTCCAACGAGATCGCGCCCTTCGGAGGCGTGAAGCAGTCGGGTGTGGGCCGAGAGGGATCGGTCTACGGGATCGACGAGTACATGGAAATGAAATACCTCGCCTGGGAGGGCGCTGGAGCGTCGTAAATCGCCTCCCGCACAGAACAATTCGTCCTTGACCAGCACCACGAAAGGAAACATCATGGCTGCTTACACCCGCACCGAGGCCCGCGAATGGGCCCGCGGGAAGCTTATCGGTGCCGTGAACTGCACCATCCCGTCGTTCACCAGCGACCTGAAATCGATCAACGAGGCAGGCATCCGCCACGACATCCGTCTCGCGAAGGAACACGGCTTTCTCGGGACGCTGGGCATCTCTGAGGTCAACATCACCCTGCCGGAGTACCTGGAATTCCTTCGCATCATCCGCGATGAGGCCGGTGAGGACCTGGTCGTCGTACACCATGGAAGCTGGAGCACCCTCGCCGACAACATCGAGGCCGTGCGCGGCGCCGAGCAAGCCGGCGCAGATCTCGTGCTGCTGTCCTACCCGCCGAACTTCTACCCGGAGACCGAGCAGGAGATTTACGACTACACCAAGGCGGTGTGCGACGCTACGAATCTTGCCGTCATCATCTTTCCGATGTTCCTGTGGGGATTCAGCCCGCGAATCCACCCGTCGGACATCCCCAGCCGCCTCATCCGTCGCCTACTCGACGACTGCCCCAACATCGCCGTCATCAAAGCTGAAGGCGGGTTCCCCTACATCCAGGGAATCATTGAATGCCATCGTCTGTTCGGTGACGAGGTCGTCATCTCCGTGCCCATCGAGGCCGATCTGATCCCACTTTCGCAGATCATCCCCATCCAGCTCTCTGCAACCAGTGACCACGAGTACTACGGGCCCATCATTCCGCGGGTCATGAACCTGCTCGCTGACGGCAAGAACGACGATGCCACCGAGTTGTTCTGGCAGACGCACCCCGCGCGCAAGGCCAAGGCAGCCCTGGCTCCGGTGCTTAACGGTGGCGCGTTCATCAACCGGCAGGCGTGGAAGTTCCAGGGCTGGCTACAGGGATACAACGGTGGTCCGCTGCGTCAACCCACTCAACGGATCCACGACGGCCAAATGCTCGCTCTCCGTAAGGGGCTCATCGATTCCGGCCTCAACCCGTCCATGGATCCGCTTCGCGAGTTCTTCATCGGCCGCAACCCGGCCTGACGCATGCGAATCGACGTCCGGGCATAGCCACCAGTTTGGCTGCCTGCGTCCGCAATTGGTCACGGAACCACGTCTGGGCGGGTTCCCCATCGAGGCGGCGCAGCCAGATGGGGTAGTTGATCGCGGTCCATGCGTCGTCGGCGATACCGGTGGATCGTGTGTATGACGTTGGGATATCCATCCGCACGGTGACCGAGAAGTGCCCCGTTGCGGCCAGACACGGCCACGAACGCCCCGGCGACGTAGGCGGAGTCGGTGCGCACCACGATCGTGCCCGTCGTGCCGGCCCGGCACGCGGTGCTGACGGCATGGGCAACCTGGCCGGGCCCGGGGCGGCGCCGGCGGCGTGGACGCGGTGCCCGCCAGCACCTTCAGCCCGCACGCCAGCAGCGACCTAGACGCGATCTTGGCGTGCCCGAAGGCCACGCCGTGCTTCTTGCCGCCCGACCATCCGCCGTTGCACCGAGGTGCTCGCTTACACCTCCGACGGCTGCGGAGCGATCCCCAACTGATGCATCAAGCTGAAGCCGCCCAGAACCTCGCACACCGTCGAAATGCTCACAATGGACGCACCGGAGAATCGAATGCGGTCGACGGTACGAGCTGTGAACTGCCTACCGGTCGGCGGAATCCCGAAGAATTCACCCCGCCAGGTTCCCGACCCGAGAAAGAAGACCACTACCTCGTCCTCATGGGCGATCTGGTCGGTAACGGAGAACGTGAGATCTGGGAAGGCGGTGCAGAACGCTTGCAACGTCGCAATGAGTTTGTCGCGCCCCTCGATCGGGCTTTCATGTTCGAAGACGACATCCGGGGCGAGGAGATTCGTCAGTGTTTCGAAATCCCGCCGATTGACCGCGGCAAAGTATTCCTTTACGACAGCATCCGCCTTGGCGACTGCATCGGTTGAAGTCACAAGCTTCTCCTCACGATTGTTGTGGCTATGCCGCGCGCGGCGCCGTTGCTCGCGGTTGATATTGAGCGTAGGAGCGCTCGGGCATAGCGGGAAACGGCTCGTGTCAATAGGCCCGCATTGATTTCGTCGATGAGATCGGCTCGCGCATGGACGCTGGGTTCACGTCTACGCCTACGGCGGTCGCGCGAGCGCGACAACGTTCACGGGTCGGTACAGGGTGCGTTCACCCACTTCATCGGCCGCAGCCCGGCCTGACGCATGCGAATCAACGTCCGGGCGTAGCCACCAGTTTGGCTGCCTGCGTCCGCAATTGGTCACGGAACCACGTCTGGGCGGGATCCCCATCGAGGCGGCGCAGCCATATGAGCGTTTCGGTGATTGGCTCCAGCTGCATGGGTGGATCGATGAATTGCAGATTGGCGGCCTTGGCCACACGTGTCGCGAGTGTTCGCGGGATCAGTGTCACCAATGTGGTGTCGCGCAACATGAAGGGGGCGACAGCAATGCTGGTACTGGCCTCGACTTTGCGTGGTATGCCGAGGACATCGAGGTTCGTATCACCCAAAGAGGGCCGCCCGTCCTCGAAGGTTGCGGCAAGGTAGGGCATGGCGCTGAACTCCTCGACCGTCATCGCCGAACGGACCGCGCGGTTGGCGGCATCGGCAGCCAACACATAGCGATCGCGATAGAGCACCTCGCGACGGACGCCGTCCCTCCAGAGAGCGGGGAACGACGAGATCACCTCTCGAGGCAGCACGATCACGTCGACACGTCCGCGCAGCATCTCAGCGGGAATGTCAATCGAGACCGTTCGAATCTGCACCCGGATGTTCGGGTACGTCGACGAGATCTCGACCAGCAGCGGGTGAAGAAGCGCGGCCGCCGCGAAATCACTGGCGACCACAGAAAAAGCATGCTCGTCGACCGTCGGGTCGAACGAATCCAAGGTGGACAACGTCAGCTGGAGTTCGGCCAATGTGCTGCTCACTGAGCTGGTCAGCGCGTTCGCGAGCGGGGTTGCGATCATGGTTCGGCCCTGCCGCACAAGAATCGGATCCTTGAGAAGCCGGCGCAGCCGCGCCAAAGTCGAGCTCATCGCAGATTGTCTGATCCCTAGCCGCGCAGCCGCGCCGGTGACGCTCCGCTCGGACATCAACGCCTCGAATGCGACCAGCAAGTTGAGGTCGACACGGCCCAGCTGCTCGAGAGAAGGATGTGGCGAAGAGCCGGTTTCGGACGCAATCGGCTTATTCACCGCGGGACCCCGGCATAGCACACCACGTTTTCCGGGAGGTGATATCGACGAGCCGCTGCCGGAGCCAGCGATGGCTGGGGTCGTCGTCGTTCCGGGCTGCCCAGACCATGGCCTCGACCATCGGCTCCAGCGCCATGGGTGGCGTGAGCAACCTCAACCGCGCGCCCTCCGCCACCGTCGACGCCAGGCTGGCGGGAAGGATGGTGACGAGCGATGTGTCGCGCAGCAGGAAGGGAGCAAGGCCGAAACCCGTCGTCACCTCCAAGCGCCGCGGAATCCCGAGTCGGTCCAGTTGCGTCTCGACGAGCGTAGGGGAATGTCCGTTGCTGCTCGCGAGATAGGGCAGCGACGAAAACTGTTCGATCGTGATCTCGCTCGAGACCAGCGGGTTGGCCGCATCGACGGCCACGACGTAGGGGTCGCTGTACAGCGTCTGGTAACCGAAGAGATCGGTGATCGAGTCCAGGGATAGCGGAACGATCGTCAGATCCACGGTGTCGGCTGTCATGTCGTCTAGAAAGGTGGCAGAAACCGGCTGGATGTGCAGCTCGACGTGCGGCGCTGCATTCCGCAGCTCGACCAGTAACGGCTGGAGCACGGCCAAGGCAGCGTACTCGCTCGCCATCACGGTGAAGCTGCGATGGTCCCGTCCAGGGTCGAAGTCGGGCGGTTCGGTCAGAATCGAATTGAACCGACTCAGTACCTCTCGAATCGGAACTACGAGTGCCTCCGCCAGCGGAGTCGGGAACATCATCCGGCCCCGGCGCTCGAGCACCGGATCGTTGAGCAACGCCCGCAATCTCGACAAAGTCGAACTCATCGCCGACTGTCCAATAGAAAGTTTGCGCGCAGCTGCCGTCACATTCTGCTCGGCCATGAGCACGTCGAACGCCACGAGCAGGTTCAGATCGACCTGCCGAAGATCCATGGGCTGATGGTAGGCCATCGAATTGATTTCGTCGATGGCGAAGCATCGTCAAACATTGTTGGTGCCGCGTGATTGGCGCCACTACCGTTGGTTCAGCAGCGTCCGTCCCGGGATGCAGTAAAGAGGTGGGGAGTTCACCGATGACTTCTGGATTCAGTCCGATCACGCATTTGCGGCATGTCGGTCTTGCTGTGCCTAACTATGACCAGGCTGTGGAGTTCTATACGAAGGTGTGGGGCCTACTGCCGATAGCGAGCGATTCTGGGGTGACTTTCTTCGGCACGCCCGCTGATCCAGAGCACTACATCCTGCGCATACGAGAGGACCGCCTGAAGCGTCTCGACCTGATTGCGTTCGCTGCGGAGTCAATCGGTGAGGTTGATCTCCTGGCTGACCGCTTGGGACGGGCAGGAGTGAAGATCGATCGCGACCCGACCGTGTTGACGACACCGGGAGGTGGATACGGTCTGCGGTTTTTCGACCTGGACGGCCGGCTCATCGAGGTTTCCGCGGACGTGGAGCAGCGTCCGTTCCGATTGCTCGAGGAGCGGGAGTCGATACCGCGGAAGCTCAGCCACGTAGTAATCAATTCGACGGACGTCCACAAGACCAAGGCGTTCTATGAAAAGCATCTGGGATTCCGCTTGTCGGACTGGTTGGGCGATGTGATGTGCTTCATGCGCAGCAGTTCGCAGCATCACATTCTGGCGATCTCTCGGGCGCCGTCCACTTCGCTGAATCACATCTCGTTCGAAATGCGCGGGCTGGACGAGTACATGCGGGGCACGGGCCGGATGATTCGCAGTGGTTACCGGCCGCTGTGGGGCCCGGGTCGCCATAGCGCCGGCGACAACACGTTCTCCTACTTCTTCGATCCCCTGGACAACGTGATCGAATACACGACCGAACTCGAGCTCGTTGATGAAGCCACCTGGGAGCCAACGACATACGACCCGATGCGTCCAGACACCCAGGACCAGTGGGGCACCGGTGGGGCCATGACCGAGGTGATGCTCCCGATCATGCTGAAACAGCGCGATGACGGCGGACTCTGGAGCCCCTCCCCCGTCTAGCGGGCCACCGCCCGAGTGCTGCCCATGACGTCCCTTCCCCGTCGATGAAAGGAAATACTCGTGTCTGATCTTGACGGCAAAGTTGCTGTCGTCACCGGCGGCGCCAACGGCATAGGCCTGGCCTGTGCGCAGAAGCTGAGCGGCGAGGGGGCGAAGATCGTGATCGCCGACATCGATCTCCTAGCGGCAGAAAAGCGAGCCGACGAACTGCCTACCGACTCGCTCGGCGTCCACCTCGACGTCCGGGACTCGGCGTCGGCGAATGAATTGGCCTCGACGGTGCTGCGCGAATATGGCCGGGTCGACATCCTCGTCAACAACGCGGGGATGAACATCGGAGCCCGGAACACCACTGACGTGACCGACGAGGAATTCGACCTCCTGATGTCGATCAACGTGCGGGGCACCTTCATGACGACCCGGGCACTTCTGCCGGCCCTGATCGAGCAGCGCGGCGGCAGCATCATCAACATGTCGTCGATCTGCGGCCAACGAGGCATCGCCCTGATCGCGCCCTACTCGGCATCGAAGTTCGCCATCGTCGGGATGACCCAGAGCCTCGCAGCCGAACTCGCCCAGTACGACATCACCGTCAACTCCGTCCACCCCGGCATCGTGGCCACCGATTTGCACGTCAAGGTGGTCGAAGAGTTCAGCGGACTCAAGGGCCTCAGCTTCGAAGACGGCTGGGAAGGCTTCCTTTCAAGCATCCCGCTCGGCCGGCTCCAGACCACCGATGACATCGGCGACATGGTCGCCTTCCTGGCTTCCCATAAGGCTCGGAACATCACCGGATCAGCGTTCAACGTCGACGGTGGTCTCATGTTGGCCTGACGAGGTCCGTCATACACCCTGGAGGAAGTCATGACAGCCGTACTCGACTCCGAGCGCGACGACAGAGCCGCCGTCGACAAGGCGTTCAGCCTGCTGGGTGCATTCGGGGACGAGGCCAGCACCGGTGTCGGTGTCAGGGAACTCGCCCGGCGCGCAAGCCTTAGCAAGTCGACCGCCCACCGCCTGTTGGGGATGCTGGAGCGCAACGCCATGGTGGAACGCGTCGGCACCAGCTACCGGCTGGGCCCCCAGTTACACGAACTGGGTCTCGCGGTGTACCCGCAAGGTCACGAGCGGGTCCGCGACCAGCTGATGCCCTTCCTCACCGAACTGTTCGAAGCGACGCACCAGACCGTGCACCTCGCGATGCTGCACGGTACCGATGTCGTCTACCTGGCCAAACTCTACGGACATCGCAACGCGGTTACGCCGTCACGCATCGGCGGGCGCTTACCCGCGAATTGCACTGCCGTCGGCAAGGTCTTGTTGGCCTACGACCCCGCTGCGGTGGAAAGGATCACCGGCGGCGGGCTCACCGCACTCACCACTGCATCGATCACTGATGGCAACGCGTTGACGCGTGCGCTCGATCGGGTGCGGCGCGAGGGAGTGGCGACCGAGCGCGAAGAGAGCCGCCCCGGGTTGGGCTGCGTTGCGGCACCGGTGTTCGGCCGCAACCGGCTACCGATCGCCGCGTTGTCAGTGTCGGTCCCCGTGTCCGCCGACCTTCGTCCGTTCACGCACAGCTTGCGGCGTGTCTGTGCTTCCGCTTCCCGGACAATGAGCCAATCCCACCGCAATGGGTGATCAGCTGCCGGGCACTCGATCGAGGTCGGCGTCCACCTGAGTTACCCAGTCTGCTTCTCGGACAAGCAGTCTCACTTTCTCACGGGGACCTCGACGTCGACGACGTGGCAGAAGCCCACCGACTGCGCTGCCGAGATCGCGACCAGGCCATCAGGTGCAACAGCGACGACAACGCGCCGGCCGGCGCCGTGCAACATGACCAGGACGGCTCCCGCGCCGGTCCCTGACACTGGATGTCGCCGTTGGAGGTGGTTACCGTCCGCGTAAGCAGCGTGGGCATTTCGTCGACCTCAGTGTCGAATTGCGTACCGGCCACCGGCACGGCCTTTCACTCGTCGGTCCGGAAGGAAGTTCGTCGATTCAGAAGAAGGTGGAGATGTTCTTCGCCAGCAGGACGCTCTGGTCGAGCAGGATGACCCTCCGGGCGACCTTCAACCCGCCGTCGGGGCTGCGACGGAGGATGTCGGTGCGGCTTCCCGCGAACACGTTCTCTTCGCGTTCGAGGCGGTTGCGGTAGACGAGGAACGCCGAGCGGGCGGCCAGATCAGAGCCGCCTCCCTCATCCGAATCAATATGGTGCACAACGACGTTAGTAACCAGGTGCCGGGTCCGCGAGGGCGGGTCCTCGGCCCAAGCCATGCCCGAATCGAATCGCCGGATCCGCCAGGCCAGGCTCTCCTTGGTCTCGTCGTAGAACGCGGCCTCGCCCCGTGCCGAGATCGACAGCGCTTGTTGGCGACGCAACCGGTTCGTTCTGGTCGGCATCCAGTAGTCGAGGCCGTCGGCCAACAGATCGAGCCAATCGGTGAAGCGTCCGTCGTCGAGCAATTCAGCCTCGGTGTAATAGAACTGCTCGACCTCGAAGTGAATGTCGTGGCTGGCCCGCCGCGCGCCGTCGATGCTGGCTAATATTGTTGCCGCGCTGGTCATTTGCGTACTCTCGGTGTCGTCGTCATCGTTTGATCAGCCTGTGTAGATCTACCGTTGGATCGCCTAGTTCGGCCGCGGATACGGAGACCGTCGACGGCAATATCCGCTAAGGCGGCGACGCGGATGCCCTCACTCATCGGCGCCCTTGCGTTCATGCCACGCCCGGGTATTCATCAGGTCACGCCAGTGGGCGTAGAAGGAGCGCGCGGCGGCATCGCTGTAGAGCTCACTGGTTATTCCGGGGTGGCGCCCGTCTTCGCGTTCGGATCCCAGCCCCATCTGATAGTTCAGTCGGACGGAATTCGTGATGAATCCGTGCGCGATGGTCTGCGCCTCACTCCAGTTCTCTCCGTCGTCCTGTTCGAAGATCCCGCTGGGACCGAAAGTGCGCAGGTTGTAGAGGCGCTGCGCCTCCCGCACATGCTCGGGCATCGACTTGTCCAAGACGCACCACGCCCAGACCTCCATCTGGTCAGGCCCTTTCGGGTGCGCCACCCGAATCGACCCGTTGACCGGCAGGTAGGAAAAGTTCGGGAACACCGTACCGTGCCCGGTCGTCAACGGGCCTTCGACGCGTGCCTCGCCCAGCCGCAGCCGTAACGCGGCGTAGTCCATCCATTCATGCACGGTCTGGGCGTCGAACCGATTGCGCGGATGCACCGGGAAGCCGTGCCCGTGCCCCCTCGGGTCGACGTACTGCCGCCCAGTGCGGTGCACCACTTCGGCTTTCGGCTTCCCGCCCGCCAGCACCGCCAGTGCCGAGCCGTGACTCATGTTCACGTGGTACCAGTCGCTGGCGGCCTGTTCGGCGGCGAGTTTCCAGTTGCCCTCCACCACCCATTTCTCCACGCCGCCGACGACGACGGTGCCTTCTGGATCGTGGTCGAGCATCGCGTCCAAGTACCAGGTCATCCCGCCCAGCGAGTCGCGCAGGCTGCTCGCGCCGGGATCCCAGTTCCCAAAGATCAACCCGTTGTAGGAGTCGACGTTCGGCACCTCGACCAAACCCCAGTCACCGGACTGAAAACTGTCCGGATATCCCTCCTTGTTCGGGATGCTGATCAACTTGCCCTCGAGGTCATACGCCCACCCGTGATACGTGCAGGTGAAACTGCGGGTGGCGCCGAGTTCCGCACGGCACACCCGCACCCCCCGGTGCCGGCACGAGTTCAGAAACGCCCGGATCGTCCGGCTCTTGTCCATCGTGACGATCACCGGGTCCTCACCCATATACGTGGTGAAGAAGTCGCCGGGCTTGTGGAACTGGTCGGTGTGGGCGAGGAACAGCCAGTGGGTGGCGAAGATCCGCCGCTGCTCCTGCCGGTAGATCAGCTCATCGGTGAACAACGCTCGGTCCAACAGCCCACCCTCGGCATCGACGAGACCCGACACATCGATAGTGCGCTCGAGTTCAGCGGGACGTCGCGGCGTCGTGCTCAGCGCTGACGTGAGTGCCTGCCCTTCGGCGCCCGGTTGCATGGTGGAAGTCATAATGACCACGAAACTCCGCTCAACCAAGGAATTTCAGCGAGCGTTTCGCACAACGGGACACCGACTGTGAATCGGGGTTCAATACCGCCAGCGTTGGCGATGTGCTTGCCGCAGTCGCCAATTCACAGAATCCAGATGACCCCACCACCGCATCATGACCGGGCCGAACAGCACCGCGCGCCTCGACGTCGAGTTCGCCTCAGCCGGTGTCACATGCCGAGCCTGGCTGTACCTACCGAACACCACGACCCCGGCGCCGGTCATCGTCATGGCACACGGTTTCGGCGGAATCCGTGAGATGCGACTGGGTGCCTACGCCGAGCGATTCCGCGCGGCCGGATACGCGTGCGTGGTCTTCGACTACCGACACTTCGGCGCCAGCGACGGTGAACCGCGCCAATTACTGGACGTCCAAAGGCAACTGGTGGACTGGGCCGCCGCCATCGAGTTCGTTCGCAGTCGCCACGACATCGATGCCGACCGTATCGTTTTGTGGGGCAGCTCATTCAGTGGCGGACATGTATTGTCCACCGCAGCCAGGGATTCGGCTATCGCCGCAGTGATCTCCCAATGCCCATTCACCGATGGCGTGGTGTCGGTGCTGGCCATGGACCGGTTAAATGCTCTACGGGTGGGGATGCGTGCCGTCGCCGATGTCGCTGCGCACCTCGTCGGCCGACCACCGGTGATGCTGCCCATCGTCGGCGCGCCAGGATCGGTGGCCATGATGACCGCTCCGGACGCAGCACCGGCGATGGAGGCGATGGTGCCGCCAGATGTCACTTGGCGCAACGAAATCGCGGCACGCGTGGCACTGCAGGTAATCCGATACCGGCCGGGACGTGACGCGGTGAAACTCCGCTGCCCGCTCCTCGCGTGTGTCTGCAGTGAGGACTCCGTCGCACCTGCGGACGCCACATTGCGGTACCTGGAGAAGGCACCGCAGGGCGATATCCGGCTGTACTCAGAAGGACATTTTGACATCTACGACGGCCCCGCCTTCGAGCAACTGGTCTCCGATCAGATCCAGTTCCTCAGCCACCATGTTCCGGTGGCGGGCATCTCGACTCTCCAATCACACCCGACGCTCTAGGCAGTGATCTAGATGACTACCGCACCCTTCGCCGCCCCCGATGTCTCAGCCGAATACCTGCCCGACGGGTCTCTGTTACTCACCTGCCGTCAACCACTCGACGAGGGAGCCAAGCCAAATGTGCTGAGAACGTTCTTCGCCCGTTGCCCGCAACACCCCGACCGCCTGCTGGTCGCCGAGCGCAGCCAACACGGCTGGTCGAAGATGACATGGGGCGAGGCCGGCGAACGCGTAGCGCGCATCAGCCAGGGTCTGCTCGACCGCGGCGTCGCCGGTAAGCCGATAGTCATCGTGTCCCACAACAGCATTGCCCACCTGTTGGTCACTCTGGCCGGATACGCGGTAGGCAGCCCGATCGTGCCGGTCAGTGCAGCCTATTCACTGCAGAGCACGGATTTCGCCAAGTTGCGCCACATCATCGCAGCAACCGATCCAGCGGCTGTCTTCGCCGAGAACGACGACTATGCCCGCATTCTGCCCGTCGTCGACGAGGTCGGACTGGCGCTAACCGCCGCGGGCACCGCGGCGGGTCTGACATCGCTCGCCGAGATCGAGTCGGCGCCCACGATGCCGCTAGCCGCGGAGACAACGAGCATCCACGACGACACGATCGCCAAGATCATGTTCACGTCCGGATCCACCGGTATGCCGAAGGGAGTGATCAACACCCACGGCATGCTCGCAGCCAACCAGCAGCAGATGCGTCACGTCTGGCCGTTCGTACAGGAGGATCCGCCCGTGATCCTCGACTGGCTGCCGTGGAGTCACACCTTCGGCGGCAATCACAACGTCAACATGGTGATCGTCAACGGCGGGAGCCTTTGGATCGATGACGGCCGTCCAGCACCACAGCTGATCGGCCGGACCATCGCCAACCTCGCCGAGGTGTCCCCGACGCTGTACTTCAATGTGCCTGCCGGGTATTCGGCACTGTTGCCCCACCTGGAAGCCGATTCCGCGCTGGCTGAACGGTTCTTCTCGCGGCTGCGGTTGGCGGTGTTCGCCGGCGCGGCGCTGCCCCAAGAGCTTCTTGATCGGCTCCGTGTGCTCGCCGACCGGTACGGCTCAGCGATGCACCCCACCACCTCGTGGGGAATGACCGAGACAGCGCCGGCCGCCACATCGGCGCACTTCGCGATGACCCGCAGTGACACGATCGGTGTTCCGCTGCCCGGGGTGACGCTGAAACTGGTTCCGGCCGAGGACAAGTACGAGGTGCGGCTGCGCGGGCCCAACGTCACACCGGGCTATTACGGGCGGCCCGATCTCGATGAGTCACTATTCGATCGAGACGGCTACTTGTGCACTGATGATGCGGTGACGCTGGCAGACCCGACTGACCTGAACAAGGGACTGATCTTCTCAGGGCGTATTTCGGAGAACTTCAAACTCTCCACTGGAACGTTCGTCACCGTCGGACTGGTTCGGACTGACCTCATCTCGGCGATGAAGGGCTTGATCCAAGACGCCGTAATTTGCGGCGAGGGCGGCGAATTCGTCGCCGCGATGGTTTGGATTCACCCCAGCCACGCCCACCGGATGTCGGTGGACGGCACGCCCGACACCGGTCTGCGCGCCGAACTCTCGGCGGCCCTCGACGGACTGGCCGACGCCGGAGGCGGTTCCTCACAAGTCGTGCGGCGCCTGCTCGTCATGTCTGAGCCACCCGACATCGACCTTGGCGAAACAACCGACAAGGGTTACATCAACCAACGACTGGTCCGCAAGCACCGGGCACACCTCGTGACCGAACTCGTCGCCTCCGAACCCTCGGCGCGCATCATCTGCGGCAGTCGGTCGCGGGACCGATTCGCGACCACGAAGCCCACGCGCTGACGGTGAAATCGGCTTTGGACGCAACACACGCCGACGACGCCATGTGGATTGGCGGTTCCGAGGACGGCGCGACCGGCGACTTCCTCATCCAGAGTTCGGTCTTGCTTGTCGAATTCGATCATCACTCCGGCATCCTCCAGACCAACGTGGAACCTGGACGCCTCTACATCCACACCGCATTCAGGCCTCCCGACGGCAACTACTGCGGAGCCGACAGCATTCGCCGCTCGACCGGGGCCGGGCATCTCCTGGAGCAAGTTCGGTGATAGTCAGATCGATGACCGCCCACACAGCGCGCAGCTCGGAACGCGGCCGGCGGTCGCAGGCGGAGGTCTCCGTGTGCGGTACGAGCAACTGCGCGGATTCTCCGTGGTCGCCGCGCGAATCCGAACTCCTCTCGATCACACTGGAATTGCTCGAAGAACACGGCTACGACCGGCTGTCGGTGGACTCGGTGGCGACCACCGCACGGGCTAGCAAGTCCACGTTGTACCGACGCTGGCCGACCAAGGCCGAACTGGTAGCGGCCGCATTCGTCGAGGGCACGCGGCAGCCTGTCGTCGACACCGACACCGGAACGCTGCGCGGCGACCTACTGCAGATCGGCGAAGCCATCCGCATACACGTCGACGCCCACGCCGGCGCCCTGCGCGCCATTCTCGTCAAGCTCCCGCGCAACGCCAACCTCGCTGACCTCGTGCGGCAGCAATTCCTCGACCAGCCAAGGGAATCGATCGAACGGGTGCACGCCCGCGCAGTCGACCGCGGCGAGGTAAGAGGGACCGTCAACGAAGAACTCTGGGACCTGCTCCCTGGTTACCTCATCTACAAGACGATCCTCACGGGCCGAGCGCCGTCGCGGCGCATGGTGCAACATCTCGTGGATACCGTGCTGCTGCCCAGTCTCAACAGACGGCCCGGTGTAAACGACTAGGGCGTTCGCCGAGACGACATTCCAACCGAGTTCACATGATCGGCACCGCCCTCGCACGGGCCGAGGGCCACCTCGAGGCGGCGCGATGACATCCCGACCTTGGGCAGCATCGACTTCGGCGGGCCCCACGGCGCCCCGCTCATCGTCTGCGGCCCGTCGCTGGGAACGTCGGTTACTGCGCTGTGGTCAACCACCGCATCACGATTAACCCACCACTACCGGGTCATCGGATACGACCTGTCCGGCCACGGACGCAGTCCGGCACCGACGTCGCCGTTCACCATCGCCGACCTCGCCGCCGCTGTCCAGACATTCGCCGCCTGCCACACCTCGTCTCACTCCGACTCACTTGTGCCTCAACGCCTTTTCGATCATGGCGTCGAGTTGGCGATCGGCATGGCGAAATTGATGTTCGGCCGCTGCGCGGTACACGGCGGAGCTTCTCGGGGCCGGCCAGTTCGACGGTAGGAGATCGGCGGGCAGTCCCGGATCGTTCCGCAGCAGTTCAAGCCAGTCAGCGACCATGGCGGTGTGCGCAGCCAAGGGATCTTTCGGGCCTGCTGTTGAGTCAGACCATCTCGCGATGAATGTATCGTGGTGTTCGCGCAACGCCGCGAGATTCCAGGCCTCCGCGACCACGGCTTTGGACATCCCCTCATCGACGGGGCGCCCGGCGAATGCGAACGCGACCGTACCGTCGACTGCCAGCATCTCAAGCACGGGGTCTACGTCGACTGCGCCGGGGGCGATCCAGAGGCCGTCGCGGATTCGGCCGAATCCGGACCACTGCAGCTGCGACCTCAGGCGATGTCGCAGATCGCGCCGCGACTCGGGCACCGAATAGCTGAGTAGCGTCCACTCCCCTTTCGCCGCCTTGTTGAAAGGGTCTGGCGCAGTGACCCTTTGGCGACCTCTGCGCAGTTCGTCGATGGCGTGCTCGGTCAATCCGTATGACATCGTCCGGCCGGCCTTGCTGCGGTCAAGTAGCCCGTTGTTGACCATTCGATTCAGCGTTACTCGGGCAGCGCCCTCGTTGATGGCCAATGACCCGAGGACGTCGATGATCACGCGGGCGTGAATGTATTCCCGTCCAGGCCTATCGAGAACGAACGCACCGAGAAAGGCGAGCAACAGCCGCGTCGGCGTCGTACGCGCTGACGACATCGGCGCCCCTTCCTCTTCAACCGGTCTGGCACTCTGTGCGCTTCTTGCGACTTCGTAGCGAGCGCGGAAAGCCTAACCCGCATTTATTAAACGTTATCTTGACGGGCGACACTAAACCGTTCTAGATTTAGGAAGTCCGCTTCCCCGTGATCGGTTCATGGTCGAGCGGTCCCGCCTCAGCCTCGGGAGCGCGTGTGATCCGTGCGGCGGAGTTCGGCTCCATCGATGTTCCGCTCGCCGATGTCGCACTCCACATCTTGTTGCAACTCATCAAACCCTCTGGAGCACAATGATTCTCGACAATAAAGTAGCAATCGTCACGGGAGGCGGTCGCGGACTCGGTCTGGCCTACGCCAAGGAACTCGCTCAGCACGGCGCAGCGGTGGTCGTCAACGACATCGATCAGGACACTGCGAACGCCGCCGCCGCCGAGATCACGGCCGGTGGTGGTCGCGCGACCGCGATTGCAGGACCCGTCGGCCCTACCACGACCGCCGATCTGCTGGTGTCCGCGGCCGTGGAAGCGTACGGCCGGCTGGACGTATTCGTCACCAACGCCGGCATCCTGCGCGACAAGGTGCTGTGGAAGATGACGGACGACGACTTCGACGCGGTGATCGACGTCCACCTGCGCGGGACATTCACCAGCGCGCGTGCGGCGGTGCAGCGCTTCCGCGAGCAGGGCCAAGGCGGACGCATCATCGCGATCGGTTCGCCCGCAGGCCAACGGGGCAACTTCGGCCAGACCAACTATGCGGCCGCCAAGGCGGGCATCGTCGGCATGGTCCGCACCTGGGCGCTCGAGCTCACGCGCGCCGGCATCACCGCCAACGCGGTATGTCCGGTCGCCGTAACCGCGATGACCGAGACGGTGCCCCTGTTCACTCCGTTCATCGAGGAGTCGAAACGTACAGGCACGCTGCCGGATGTCATCCGACGGGACGTCGGCATGGGAACTCCGGAGGATGTGGCCGGCCTCATCGCCTTCCTCGCATCCGACGCGGCCGCCGACATCACCGGACAGGCATTCTCGATCGGAGGCGACCGTCTCGCGTTGTGGTCGCACCCGCAGCTCACCGCGACCGAATTCAATCGCGGCGGATTCAGCGCCGACGACGTGGTCACGCGCTGGCGCGAGAAACTCGCGGCTTCCGCCGAATCGGTCGGCGAGGAATTCCCTGCAGGAGTGACGGCGAGGCCATGACGCGCATGCCCGTTCGATACGAATTCGGCGTCGACCTCGACGCAGTCCGTGCCATCGACATCCACGCCCACGTACAGCTGGATGGCTGTGGCCACCACAGCATGGACGACGAGACGCGCGCCGCAGCGAAGAAGTACTTCAAACCCGGTGACAATCAGAGCCCGACAGTCGACGACGTGGCCGACTACTACCGCTCACGCAACATCGCTGCCGTCGTATTCACCGTCGACGCCACGTCCGGAAGCGGCCATCGCCCGAACTCCGTCGAAGAGATCGCAGAAGGCGCCGCGCGCCACAACGACATCCTGATCCCCTTCGGTTCGGTTGACCCCCTGCAAGGCAAAGCTGCCGTGAAACGGGCTCGGATGCTCATCGGCGACTACGGAGTGCGCGGATTCAAGTTCCATCCGAGCATGCAGAACTTCGCACCGAACGACACTCGTTTCTATCCGCTCTACGAGGTCCTCGCCGACGCGGGGGTGCCGGCCCTGTTCCACACCGGCCAGACCGGCATCGGCGCCGGCATGCCGGGCGGCCACGGAATCAAACTGCGCCTATCCGATCCCATGCTGATCGACGATGTCGCGGCCGACTTCCCGACACTGACGATCGTCATGGCGCATCCGGCGGTGCCTTGGGTCGACTCGCAGATCTCCATCGCCACCCATAAGGCGAACGTGTACATCGATCTGTCCGGCTGGTCACCCAAATACTTTCCGCCGCAACTGGTGCGCGCCGTCAACGGACCGTTGAGGCACAAGGCGCTCTTCGGCTCCGACACACCGGTGATCGCAGTCGACCGCTGGCTCAACGATTTCGCCGAAATCGACATCAAACCCGAGGTCGCGCCGCTGCTGTTCAAGACCAATGCCCTCGACGTGCTGGGCCTGGCTCACTGAGCCACCCCGAACCGACCAACACAACACACAAGGGAAATCACAATGCCGGAAACGCCCACCACCACTCGAGTCGCCACGCTCGCCGATCTAGAACCGTTGGCCGGACAACCCCTCGGCACCAGCGCCTGGTTCACCGTCGATCAGAACAGAATCAACACCTTCGCCGACGCCACCGACGACCACCAGTGGATCCACGTCGATGTCGACCGTGCCACAAGGGAAAGTCCCTTCGGAGGACCCGTGGCGCACGGATATCTCACGCTGGCCCTCATCATTCCGCTCTGGGCCCAGGTGCTCGTCGTCGACAGCGTCACCACGGCCATCAACTACGGGCTCAATAAGGTCAGATTCACCAGCCCGGTCCCCGCGGGAAGCCGAATTCGACTGGTGTGCGAGCTCAAAGCGCTCGAGCAGCTCCCGAAGGGCGGCGTGCAAGTGACCGTTGCCGGGCGCATCGAGATCGAGGGCACCGATAGACCCGCCGTGGTCGCCGAAGCGGTGTACCGCTTCTTCGAATGAGAGGACGCAGTGAGCCGAATCGAGTTTAAGGACAGCCACACGTGAAGCGGCACATCTTCGACACCGAGCACGACGAATTCCGTTCGACGGTGCGGAAGTTCGTGTCGGCCGAGGTGGAACCTCGGCTGCACCAATGGGAACACGCCGGCCTCGTGGATCGACAGTTCTACGCTCGCGCCGGCGAGCTCGGCCTGCTCGGTATCGAGGTCAACGAGCGATTCGGCGGAGGTGGTGTTCGGGACTTCCGATACAACTTGATCATTAATGAGGAGCTGTGCCGGATCGGTGCGGCAGCGCTCGTGATGAACATCAACGGTTTCAACGATCTCGTTGCCCCGTATCTGAACTCGCTGTGCACGGCCGAGCAGAAGGCCCGGTGGCTGCCGCCGCTGTGCGCCGGCGAGACGATCTCGGCGATCGCGATGACAGAACCAGCCGCGGGAAGTGATCTCAAGATGATCCGCACCACCGCTCGTCGCAATGGCGATCACTACGTCGTCAACGGCGCAAAGACGTTCATCAGCAACGGGATCAACGCCGATGTGATCATAACAGCCGTATCCACCGACCCCGAGAAAGGAAGCCGGGGCGTCAGCCTTTTGGTGCTCGAGCGGGGTATGCCGGGCTTCACGCGCGGCAGCAAGCTGGAGAAGATCGGGCTGAAGGCGCAAGACACCGCAGAACTGTTCTTCGACGGCGTGCGCGTGCCCGTGGCGAACTTACTTGGGGAGGAGGGCGCCGGATTCTCGTATCTCATGCGCAACCTTCCGCTCGAGCGGATGAGCGTTGCGGCGACCGCTGTCGCATCAATGGAACGCACGCTGCAGGCGGCCCTCGATTACACCTCCGAGCGGACCGCGTTCGGTCGAGCGATCTCAGACTTTCAGGCGAACCGGTTCACTCTCGCGGAGTTGTCGACCGAAGTCACGATCGCCAGGGTTTTCGTTGACCGTTGCGTGTCCGCCCTCGTCGAGGATGACCTGGGTCCGGTAGACGCCGCGATGGCGAAGTGGTGGACAACCGAACTCCAACAGCGCGTGGTCACTCGGTGTCTCCAACTCTACGGCGGCTACGGTTACATGTCGGAGTACAGCGTCGCTCGGGACTTCCTCGATGCTCGCGCATCGACCATCTACGCCGGCACCACCGAGATCATGAAGGAAATCATCGCGCGTGCTCTTACGACGTAAGGTCGCCGCAACTCGTCTCGGTTACTGACCGCAGCCTCCGGCGGCGGTGACGGGCGCGGAACACCACGAGCACCCGCAGAGCGTGCGGCCACGAAAGCTCCACCTTCGGAGCATTGCTCACGCGCACACTACTAGTCCGGCCTGGTCAGCTGGACGGGATCTGGCCCGCCATCACAGCGCGGGACGCCTCGCGGGTGCGCCGTCGCTGCGGAGATGAAAAATGCTGCAACACAACGCTTATCGACCACGACACTTGCGACCAGCTGCATCCCCTGTCCTGAAGCACTCGGTGTCGGGAGTCGAGGGACACGTGTCCACTACCGGCTGGGCACCTCCGCTCTGATATGGCACGTCCGGGAGAAAGAACAGGTATAGGCACAGGTATGGGTACGGGTAGTACGCCGGATGTGTGACGGATCACTCTTCTTCACGATGAAGACATGGACACCAATGACGTTGACGTCGTAATCGTTGGAGCTGGTTTCTCGGGTCTCTATGCGACCCACCGACTCCGTAACGGGTTGAAGCTCTCCGTGCAGGCCTTCGAAGCTGCACCCAGTGCCGGCGGGGTGTGGCACTGGAACACCTACCCCGGAGCGCGCTGCGATTTCGAGAGCATCTTCTACTCGTACTCATTCGACGAGGATCTGCAGCGCGAGTGGCGCTGGACGGAGCGTTTCGCCTCTCAGCCCGAGATCAAGCGATACCTCGAACACGTCGCCGACCGATTTGACCTCCGACGCAGCTACCGCTTCAACACCCGGGTTACCTCGGTGGTATGGGACGAGGACACCGAGCGGTGGCGCGTCGGCACCGACGACGGGGCCACCACGACCGCACGGTTCTTCCTCAACGGAGCGGGTGCATTCGGAGTGACGAAGCCCAACGACTTCCCCGGACAGAGCGACTTCGACGGCACGGTGGTGCACACCAGCAGCTGGCCCCAACAGGGCATCGAGCTGGCTGGCAAACGCGTCGCCGTGATCGGCACGGGGTCTACGGGCATCCAGGTCATCCAGACCATCGCCAGTGAGGTCGGCCAACTGACGGTCTTCCAGCGGACCCCCAACTTCGCCTGCCCCCTGGGGAACGCGCCGTTGTCCGATGACGAATTCGACGCCACGGTGGCGGACTACCCACGGATTCGTCAGGAGGCGCTCAACAGCATCGCGGGCGCGGCATATCCGCGCGCGGTGCTTCCAGCGGCGGCCCACACGCCAGAACAACAACGCGCGGTCTACGACCAGTTCTACAACGGCGGCGGTTTCCGCATGCTTGCCTCCACCTACTACGACCTGATCACCAATCCCGAAGCGAATCGAACGGTGGCCGACTACATCCGAAGCCGCATCCGTGAGCGTGTGACCGACCCCGAGGTCGCCGAACTGCTGTGCCCGACCGATCACCCCTACGGAGTCAAGCGGGCGACGTTCGAAACCAAGTACTTCGAGGCATTCAACGAACCCCACGTACACCTCGTCGATGCGCGCACGACACCAATCGTTCGCATCACGGAAAAAGGTATCGCCACCACCGAGCAGGAATACGAATTCGACGTCATCATCTTGGCCACCGGATTCGATGTGGGCGCGGGAGCCTTGAAGCGGATGGGTGTCATCGGCCGCGAAGGCAAGCAACTGACCGATCACTGGGCGCACGGCCAACGGGCCTATATCGGCACGGCCACCCACGGGTTTCCGAACCTCTTTCACATCAACGGTCCGCAAGGTCCCGCTGCCTTGTTCAACAATCCCATTGCCATCGAAGAGAGCGTCGACTTCATTGCAGACCTCATCACGACGATGCGGGAGCGCGGGTACCGAACGGCAGAAGTGACCGACGAGGCCGAGACCCGCTACAACGAGCTGGTCTGTGAAGTCGCCGACGTGACACTATTTCCCACCGCGACCACGTGGTACATGGGCGACAACATCCCGGGCAAAGCGCGAACCCCGTTGTCGCTGTTCACCGGCGCCCCGATGTTCCGCGCGATCGTCGCCGAGGTGGCGGCACACGACTTCAGCGGATTCGCCTTCGATGGGCACGAAAGGCCGGTTTCGACACTGGTCAGTCTCGACGGCAGCGAAGTCTTCCTGCTCGCGGGAATGATGAATATGGGCATGAAACCCCTCGAGCAGTGTTCCCTGGAGGAAGCACGTTTCAGCCTGGAGTCCTTCAAGGCCTTGCAGCTTCCGCTACCGGCCGGCATCTCCATTACCGAGGTGTCCTATCCCACAGAGGAGGGACAGCGCCCAGTGCGGCTGTACCGGCCCGAAGGTCTAACCGGCCCGCTGCCCGTCATCGTGTTCGCACACGGCGGTGGTTGGATCGGCGGAAGCCTCAACGCGTTCGACGAGCCGTGCGCGGTCCTGGCTAAACGGGTCGGCGCGGTCGTGGTGTCACCGGACTACCGGCTGGCACCCGAACATCCTTTCCCCGCAGCTCCAAATGACGTCCTCGCCGCGCTGCGGTGGGCGGGTGAGCATGCAAGCGAGTTCGGCGGAGACCCCGACCGTATTGCAATCGGCGGCGAGAGCGCAGGGGCGAACCTTGCGGCGGTGACCGCACTACGCGCCCGAGACGAGGGCGGTCCCACGCTGCGGGCCCAGATTCTGGTGACGCCACCCGTAGACCCGTTGGCCGACAACGACTCTCGCAAGCAGTTCGCTGCGGGACCGATGATCTCGGCCGAAGTCGGGGAATGCATGTGGACCATGTATCTGGGTGACCCCGCGAACGCCACCTCGCCGTGGGCGGCGCCGATCCGGGCCGAGGACCTGTCGGGGTTGCCGCCGACTCTGATCGTGACCATGGAGATCGACCCGACTCGGGACGAAGCCGAGGACTACGCGGCCGCGTTGCTGGCCGCTGGGGTGCCGACGCAATGCCGACGCCTCCCACGCCTGTTCCACACCACGTTGTCCGTGTCAGGGGCGGTGCCGCGGGCTGGGGAGATCCACGACGCGATGGCGGAATTCCTTGTCCCGCTGCTGGCTCGGCAAGCCGAGGCCAGCGTCGTCGGCTGAGTAGTGGTGGTGGCCGGGACGGCGCAGCGACCGGCCATCACCACGAAATACCGACGATCACAACCTGATTCATGCTGTCCACACTTGACACGAACAGAAAGAAGATGCACTGACATGAGCAGTTCCCTCCACGGCAAGCGAGCGCTGATAACTGGCGGACACCGCGGGATCGGTCGCGCGATCGCCGAGGCCTTCACTGAGGCCGGTGCGGTCGTCGCCATCGCTGATATCGAGGGCGCCGAGGCTGCAGCGAAAGAGATCGGCCGTGGCGCGATCGGTGTCGCATGCGACGTGAGCTCAGCCGACAGTGTCGCCGCGGCAGTGCAGGCGACGACGGAGTCCCTCGGCGGACTCGACGTGCTCGTGAACAACGCCGGTGTGGAGACGCTCGCCCCGCTGCACGAGACCAGCGAGGCGGACTTCGACCGCTTGGTGTCGATCAACGTGCGCGGACCTTGGCTTGTTTACAAGCATGCCGTGCCGGCGCTCATCGATGGCGGCGGTGCCATCATCAACATCGCCTCGATCAGCGGCGTGGTGGCCTTTCCCTTACTGGGCATCTACTCGGCGACCAAGGCCGCATTGATCAGGCTCACCGAGGCCATGGCGCTGGAGCTGCGTGACCACGGGGTGCGTGCCAACGCCATCTGTCCAGGCTTCGTCAACACCGAGATGGTGGCGCGCACCAATGACGTCTTCGCGGACATCACCGGTCTGCCGTTCGAGCAGATGGTGACCCAAGGTCAGGGCGGCATGGCCGCACCGGCCGACATTGCCGGCCTGGCAACCTATCTGGCCTCAGACACCGCATCCTTCGTCAATGGCACGGCCACCGTGGTCGACGGAGGCATGAACCTGCGGCGTGTCTAGCGATCCGTCGCCGCGTTAGCGACCGAGGATCGCTAACGCGGTGACGGGTGCCGGGCCATCCAGGCCGCCACTTGGGCGCGGGACGCGAAGCCCAGCTTGGACAGGATGCGCTCGACGTGCCCGTCGGCTGTGCGCTTGGAGATGACAAGGCGCTCGGCGATCTCGCGGTTGGACAGGCCCACCTCGACCAACGCTGCGACTTCGAATTCCCGTTTCGTCAGAGGTTCGCTGGGCAGGCGCGCTGACCTGTGCACTCCATCGAGTACTCCGAGCACGAAATCGATCGCCTCGTCGACGTCCATCGGCCTGGCTGAACGTGACATGTCCACCGGTGCAGGCTCGGTCGGCGTGGGAGTGTGCGAGGCCGCGAAAGTGGACAACTGGGGCCCGAAGGCATCGATGGAGGTTCCCATTGCCTGCCACAGCCCCTTGGCCGTTCGCGAGAGCACCCGGGAACGACCAAATTGACTGCGGTCGTTGGCAATCCACCCGAGGAGATCGGTAGCCAGCGCGACCGCGATGCCATCGCCGAAAGTACGTCGTAGCTCCAACACTCGGCGCGCGGAGCGCTCCGCCTCGTCGTGGTGGCCCAACGACCAATGTGCCAGCGCCGCCGCCCATTCGGCATATGCGTGCGCCGAACGTTCGCCGTACTGCTCGCAGAGCGTCGCGGCGTCACGGGCTTCGGTGAGGGCTCGGTCGGCCGCGCCGTCCGTGACCAAAGCGCTGGCAAGCATGTATCGCGCCGTCAATTCCATTTCGCGATCACCACGGCCGGCGTGATCCTGCACCGCTTGGCCAAAGCCGCGTACTGCAGCGGCCGTGTCACCGGTGAATAAAGCCCGCAGCGCCGTCCACTGGCGCACGTGCGCGGCGAACAGTTCGTCGCCGGACTCCACGGCGTACAGCTTCAGCTCGTTCAACCACGGAACCGGGGATGCCTGGTCGCCCTGCAGCAAGGCGATCCAGGTGACGACCCACAGACAGTGCGCCCGCGCGGCTGATGGTGACGTTTCGGCCTCGAGCATGGATTCGATGCGCATCCTGCCTTCTGCGAGGCGTCCATTCGTCAACCAGTGATAACGCAGCCGGCCCAGCAGTTCGAGCGCGGCCTGTCCTTCTGACGGAGTCGTAGCGCTCCAATGCAGGGCGGCCACATAGCTGGGGTGATCAAGGCTCAGCTGCCGAATCAAGTTGTCTTGGTTGGGTCCACACCACTGCGTCAACATTTCGGCAGCGCGACGCAGCATCACGTCGCGGTGGCGGCGGTGCAACTGCTCCGTCTCTCCGGCTTGGTCGGCCAACTCGGCAGCGACCTCTCGGACAGCGGCCGACAGGTGGTAGCGCATGGTCCCCGCACCGCGGTCAGTGAGCACGATCGACTGGGCGACGAGCCGGTCGATCGCGTCGAACACGTCCTCCGCGCGCAGCTCGCCGAAAGCACAGATCTGTTCGGTGAGTTCGAGGTCGAAGGTCGCAGGAAACACCGCCAGGCGGCGCCACAGCACCTGCGCGTTGCCATGACACAGGTCGTAGCTCCACTCCACCATCGCCCGCAGTGATCGGTGGCGTGACACTGCATTGACGTCGGAGGCGGTCAGTGAGGTCAACCGTTTCCGGAACCGCTCGACAACCTGCTCCACCGTGAGGGACCTCAGTTTGGCCGCCGCCAACTCGATGGCCAGTGGCGATCCCTCCAGCAACCGGCACAGCTCGATCACGGCGTCGGCGTTGACGCCCGTCACGTCGAAGTCCGGATCCACGGCGGCGGTGCGTTCGATGAGCAAGCTCACCGATCCGTCGGCGACCAGCTGGTCGGCAGGCGTACCCGGTTCGGGCACGCTCAGCGGAAGGACCGGGCGCAGCACTTCACCCACCACGCCCAGGTGTTCCCGGCTGGTGGTGATGATGCACAAGTTCGGGGCTACACGCAGCAGCACGGGCACGGTGAGGCGCACGGCGTCGATGACGTGCTCACAGTTGTCGATTACCAACAGGACTCGGCGCTCGGGAAGGAACGACAACAGCTTGTCCCGTGGCCGTGTCGCCGACTGATCGCTGATCCCCAAGGCACTGACGATCGCAGCCTCGACGTCGTTGGCGCCGGCCCCGACGCTTAGATCAGTCAGCCGGACCAGCCAGGCGCCGTCGGAGAACTTCCCCGCCACACGATGCGCCACTTCCAGAGCGAGGCGGGTCTTGCCGACACCGCCGGGTCCGGTGAAGGTGATCAACCGCGACTGGGTCAGCATCCGTTGGGCTGCTTCCAGATCATGGCGGCGAGCCACGAGTCGATTCAACGGCGGACCGACCCGCTCGCCTCCTCGTCGCTGGCTCCACGATGAGCTCATACCGAGATATTAGGTTGCGTCCCACGCGACGCCGAAAAATCGACGTTTGCCCGGCCATACTGATGAGAACAATCGCGGCCGTCAGTTCCAGTAGTCGACTCGGTCATCTACGTGTGCGCGGTTCCCGTGCGGCGGCTGGGATAGCCGCTGCACGGCTGGAGGTACGCGCGGAGATACCCGTATCCATACCTAAACCCATACCTGTCTCCGGCCAGACGCTGGCGCGGCCGCCGAATCGCCCAATAATTGCGCTATGAACAATGGAAATGACGCGATACGGCTAGAACGCGACTTGCGAGCCCGCATCGAGAGGCAAAGCCGTCGCAAAGTTGCCATGCACGGCCGCCAAGCGGTTTACGAGGTCTGTTCCATTGCGCGGCAGGAGGATTCGATTGTACTGTCTTCTCTGGGTGCGATGGACCGATGAAGTCGACGCTGATGTCTCGCCTTGATCTGGACTTTCTGCTCTTCGAGTGGCTGCGGGTCGATGAATTGCTGAAGAGACCACGGTTCGCACACCACACCAGTGACACGTTCGCCGACATATTGACCCTCTGCGAGGAACTAGCCGAGCGCCATTTCGCGCCTCACTACAAGCGCAGCGACGCCGCGGAACCCACACTGAACGATGGAAATGTCAGCGTGCTGCCAGAAATCAAGGACGCGTTGCGTGCTTTCGCCGACACCGAACTGCTCGCCATGAGCTTGGACGAAAGCTACGGCGGAGCCCAAGTGCCGGTGGTCGTGTCCACGGCGGCATTCACCTGGTTGAACGCCGCCAACTTCGGTACCGCCGGCTATCCCCTTCTGACATTGGCCAATTGCAACCTGCTCGTTGAGTTCGGAACCGAAGACCAGATCGCGGCTTTCGTGCCGCCCATGCTCGCCGGTCGATTTACCGGCACCATGTGTCTCTCCGAACCACACGCAGGATCGTCGTTGAGCGACATCACCACCCGAGCCGTCCCGCAGGACGACGGCACATACCGTCTCTTCGGATCCAAGATGTGGATATCCGGCGGGGACCACGACGCCAGCGAGAACATCGTGCACCTCGTGCTGGCCAAACTGCCGGGATCCCCACATGGCACCAAGGGCATTTCGCTGTTCATCGTGCCGAAGTTCCTCGTCGCCGAAGACAGTTCACTCGGCGAGCGCAATGATGTGGTGGCGGCGGGCCTCAACCACAAAATGGGACAACGCGGACTCGCCAACCTGGCATTGAACTTCGGGGAAGGGGCCTTCGAGCCCGGCGGCGCCACAGGGGCTGTCGGCTACCTCGTCGGACAGCCGCACCACGGGTTGGCCTACATGTTCCACATGATGAACGAAGCCCGGCTGATGACCGGTGCCTCCGCCACCGCGCTTGGCTACACCGGGTACCTCAAGTCGCTCGACTACGCCCGGATGCGGCCGCAGGGCCGCCCGCTCTCGGCGAAAGATCCTGATACGGCACCGGTTGCGATCATCGAGCATCCCGACGTCAAGCGGATGCTCCTGGCCCAGAAATCCTATGTCGAGGGTGCGCTCGCGCTGGTGTTGTACTGCGCGTGGCTGACCGACATCGCTGCCGGGGCCGAGACTCCCGAGGAGCGCCAGGACGCCACCGAGCTACTCGACCTGCTCACCCCGATCACCAAGAGTTGGCCGGCACAGTGGTGTGTTCAGGCCAGCGATCTGGCCATCCAAATCCACGGCGGCTACGGCTACACGCGCGAGTACGACGTCGAGCAGCTCTACCGCGACAACAGGATCAACCCGATCCATGAAGGCACCCACGGCATCCAGAGCCTGGATCTGCTCGGCCGCAAAGTGCGCCAACATGGAGGCGCCGGCTTAGGGCTGCTGGAGCAAGAAGTCACCACAACAATCACCCGGGCCACCGCGTTCGGTGGTGAGCCGGCGCAGTTGGCCGCGCAGCTCCACGCGTCGTGGCAGACGTTGCGCGATGTCACCACGGTGCTGCTCAGCTGCGGTGACCCGACCGTGGCGTTGGCCAACAGCGCGCTCTATCTCGAGGCGTTCGGCCACATCGTGGTGGCGTGGCTGTGGCTTGACCAGATGCTTGCCGCCCACGGCCGAGAAGGCGCCTTCTACGTGGGCAAACAGTATGCGGCCCGCTACTTCTACCGGTACGAGTTGCCGAAGACCAAGGCACAGCTGGAATTACTGCGCACACTCGATCCGACGACCGTGGAAGCAACCTTCGACGGCTGGGAGGCCTAGGTGACGAGAAGGATTCACCCGTGAAGAGCACGATGCAGGACTACTCCCTGACCATCGGGGCCATCGCCCGGCACGGAACCACCGTTCACACCCGGCGCCAAGTGCGAACCCGTGAGCCCGACGGGACCATGCGTGTCGCGACGTTCGCCCAAATCGGTCAGCGCACAGCGCAATTGGCCAACGCACTGCGCGCAGTGGGGGCTGGTACCGACACCGTGGTGGCCACTTTCATGTGGAACAACCAGGAGCACGTCGAGGCATACTGCGCCGTGCCCGCGATGGGCGCGGTGCTGCACACACTCAATATCCGGCTCGCCGCTGAGCAGCTCGTCTACATCGCCAACCACGCCGGCGACGAGATCGCCATCGTCGATGCCAGCCTCGCCGAACAGTTTTCCGAGATCGCGCCGCACGTGCCCTCCTTGCACACCATCATCGTGACCGGCGATGCCGACCTGAGCTCTCTGGTACGGGCGGGTAAACGCGTCGTTCGCTACGACGACATTCTCGACGGGCAGCCCGCCACGTACGACTGGCCGGACATCGACGAACACAATGCCGCAACCATGTGCTACACGTCCGGGACGACCGGCAACCCCAAAGGTGTTGTCTACAGCCATCGGTCAACCTATCTGCACACCATGGCGATCTGCGCCAAGGGCGCACTCGAAGTAGGTCCCGAAGACGCCGTGTTGCCCATCGTGCCGATGTTTCACGCCAACGCGTGGGGCCTCATCTACGCCGCACTGATGGCCGGCGCCGACCTGGTCCTACCCGACCGCTTCCTGCAAGCCGAACCACTCGTCGAACTCATCGAACGCGAACGTCCGACGATCGCCGGCGCAGTGCCCACGGTCTGGAACGACATCGTGCAGTACCTCGAGGAGCGACCCGACGCCGACATCTCGTCGTTGCGGCTGGTCGGATGCGGCGGGTCAGCGGTCCCCGTGCACCTCATGCGCACCCTGCACGACAAGTACGGGATCTACCTTGTGCAGGCGTGGGGAATGACCGAAACATCGCCGTTGGCAACAATATCCAAGCCGTCGCCGATCTTGGCGGACAAAGAATACTGGCGGCGCCGCGCATCTCAAGGCCGGCCGGCGTGCGGCGTGGAGTTACGGATCGTCGACTCCGACGGGACTGTCATTGACCACAACGGAGAAGCCGTCGGGGAGTTGCAGATGCGGGGCCCGTGGATCACGGGCAGCTACTACAACTTGGAGGCTGACGACTCCTTCGACGCCGGCTGGCTCAGCACCGGAGACGTCGGCTCCATCGATGCCGATGGGTACGTCACCCTCACCGACCGTGCCAAGGACGTCATCAAGTCGGGCGGTGAATGGATCTCCTCGGTGCAGCTGGAGCTGGCTATCGCTTCGCACCCAGGCGTTTTCGAGGCGGCGGTCATCGCGGTGCCCGACGACAGGTGGCAAGAACGCCCCCTCGCAGCGGTCGTGCTCGGCCGCACTGCGGAGGTGCCTATCGCCGAGCTGCGAGATTTCCTGCGCGACAAGGTCGCGCGTTGGTGGATCCCGGAGCGGTGGGCGTTCGTCGACCAGCTTCCTCGCACATCCACGGGCAAGTACGACAAGAAGCGACTACGCGAGTGGCACCGGCAAGGGCAGTTGACGCCAGTCGATCTCACCGATTGCTGAGCAGCCTGAATGTATCAATGGATGCGGCTGTCGAGATGCAAGACAGATTGACAGGACACGCCTACCTACTTTGACAAAATTCGGGCGTGTCGCAGAGGCTTGTCAAAGTAGCTTGCAAAAGCCCAGGTCAGGGTGTTTGGCTGGCCCGCACGACTTGCTCTAACACTGGGGAGAGACGCGTGAGAGTCGGTCAGCGTCGGGCGGGCCACTTCCGGGCCGATCCGAGCGCAGGCACCAAGGCCGAGACCTACGTGCGCCGCTGGAGCAACGGCCGCGGTAGGAGGCGATTGAGAACGTCGGGCTTCGTCGGGATCTGCATCGACACCGTCTGAACTTCCCCGTCAGAGCGCGGCGTCAGGAGGTGGTTCCGAGGCTAGGTCGTTCACCTCTGAACATCGTTGCGCCGTCACCTGCAATCGAGGGTGATTGCGTAGCGCGTCGCACGTCTTCTCTACGGGCACTCCCAACTCCTGCAATAGAGCCAAATAGGAAACGAGGTGGACCGACTCCGCGACGGCATGGAGTTGGAAGTTATCTTGAAGTGGACGCCACTTGTTCGTACCTCCGTGGGCAACGTGGTTTCGTGCCCAAACCGCCCAACTGAGCCAATGGTTGATGTTAAGCCCAAGCAATGCTTGCACTTTGGGATCGAGCTTGTTGTGTAGTGCCTTGAGACGATCTTTCAGGTGCATGTTGTTTCCGCCGCTCAGACACCAGTGGTGGAAGCCTTCGGCACCGGCGAAAGCTTGGCTTACGTACTCCTCGACGATGCGCGACGAGTAGCCGCACAAGCCCACGACCACGCTCCATGCGTAGCTTGCCTGGTACCCGTCCGCGAGGCGTTCTCGCACGTGCAGATACGCATCCAGAGGAACATCTGCGAGTGTGAACACCACGGAAGCTGGCTTGTGGGCGTCGTCGGGGCGAGCAACCTCGCCAGCATGTACGAGGAGCGAGACCTGGGTGTCATCAGTCGTTGTCATGGTGACCTGGGCGATGCCGCAGGGCTCGAAGGTCGCTAGTTGCACGAGATCATCGACGGCGGTCATCCGGTCAAAGAAGGCTACTGCGGACCCAGAGGCGTTGTCCGGCAATCGGATCACGGCCTGAGCGCCAACGTGCAGTTTGATCACCGAGCCGCCCCGGAGATCCGCCGTCATCATGTGGAGCTTCAAGTCGGGATAGGCTTCGGTTGCCGGGCTGGCCCAGGGCCGTGTCGCTGTGGTGGCGATGGAATAGCTTGCGTCCGTGGTGTCGCCCTGTGCGTATTCGGCGCGGTAACCACCGATTACCGGAAAGACATACGGCGTCAACAGCGTGCCGTCGGGCTGAAGCTCGCCGGGGTGCTCGACATCGTCACTCCGCGCCCATTGCGGCGGGCAGAAGCGTGGATCTTCGGTGAGGTAATAGAGTTCGTCGGCCATGACCACGGCCTTAGCTAGGACCGGTTCATGCGGGCTTGCGATGTGCGCGCCGACGCAAATCCATGATGAATGCCAAAACTCGTCACGTACAACGCCGGCGAGCCCGGCGGTGTACCGCCCTCGCTGCGCGTCCCAGACGCTGATGGCTTCACCGGTGTCGGACTCGCCATAGATAGTCCCCTGGCGCACGTCGCCTATGAGTTGGGAGGCGCGCAGGCCCCCAGTTGACGTGCGGTGATACTCAGGCCCTGGGGAGAAGCCGCCGATCAGCTCAAGGGTCGCACCTCCATCGGGCTGCCACGACAGGATTCCCGGGACGCGGTCGGCTGGCGACTCTGGCAGGTAGAACCAGCCTTTAATCCGCTGGGGCTCAGACTGTCTCATGATGCAACGCTTCCTGTCTGACTCGGCATGGCTAGTGGTGCAGGGAAGGCTGCACCGGGTTGTTCGTAGAGCGGCCTCCACGCCGCCACGGTGGGTTCCAAATAGCCGGGGTAGTTCTTCTGGCGTACAACGGGTCTTGCTGGATGGGTGGCCTGGGCTTCATACAGCGCGACCGCGCATTCGGTCATGATGAGTGCCGCGGAGAGGCTGTCGGCAACCTGGGCGAGAACATCCTCCTCCGTCCCGAGGTAGGCGCTCATCCATTTGTATCCGTGTACGAAGCCAGATCCGACTGCGTAGAAGCGTTCTGCGCTAGTCGCCATTCCGCGCACTAGTCCGTCGGCTTCGGTCACGTGCGGCGGCGGGTTCTTGTCGATCCAATCACCGGCCCAGTTGACGAAGAACTCGTAGCTTGTTGAGGGGCGCTGCCGTGCCGATTTAGGCAGGGCGGTCAAATAGTTCAGTCGTTCGCGATACTGGCGTTCGGCACGATCGAAGCGTTCGCGGTCCGTCGGGAGGCGTTCGTCGTTACGTGATGCGAGGAAGCGAGTTTCGACGGCGATGTAGCCTTTCTGGTAGCCGATCTCGCGTTCGACGAAGCCTAGGCATCGTGCGCGACGGACCGTGCGGCGCGGATCGGCCAGGAGCCAGATCGTCTTGGCGGCGTTCTCAATTGCGCTGCGGCACAGGATTCCTGTCGACAGCGTGCTGGTCCGCTTCTGCTGAAACGCGGCGCCGTAGACCTGGGCAGCACCAACGAGGCATTCCGCTGCATTCATCACGGGGAATCGAGCCGTTGAACTGACAAGGATGTCGCCCCGCTCGGGTGCGGTGTAGGCGTTGTCTAGATCGAGGCTGCTCCCCCGGTCGGGCGCGAACCGCACCGGTTCTGGCAGCCCGTTGCTGCCGTCGGCTCGCACCCGGTGCAGCAGCGCCCACTCTTCCATCTGCCGTGCACGCGCAGCGCGGTCGACGTTGCTCCACATCAGGCGCGTCATTCGCAGCAGCCGGTCGATCGGATCGGTTGTCACGATCGGCACGGTAGCCCGCGCGCCCTACAGACGCACCCGCGACGCACCCTGGGGCGTGCATTAGCCGGGAGCGGTGGACGCTATAGCCCGTTGGCCATCGCCTGACACAAGCGAACCACGGTGGCATCCAACCATCGATAATTCCCACTTACGTCACCTGCGTTAACCCGAACCACCAGAGCTATCGCCAATAGCTCCTCCCGGGGCGGCGCCACGGTACGTCGTGGACCCAGTCCCACGGGTACTTTCGTCAGCGAATGACCCTACTTCAAAAGCCCAGCTGAGAGATTGGTACCACGCTCGGCCCAGACTGTGTCTTCTAGGTCCGAGAGCACGTGCATAGCCCTCAAGAAGCGGGATCGACCGACCCGAGTTCGATGCCGGCTTCATGTTTGAGACTTCGCCATCGACCACACATGGACCGCTCGCGGCGGGAGCGAAGTCAAGCAGAGTAATTCCGTACGGCCCGTCGACACGCTGCTGACTGGTCAGGCCACGATCACGTCGATGGACTGCTGATCGCTCCCGGCCGATCATGCGGCCAGGCGGAAGATCCGCTGCATCTCTGCGACCGCGGCGGGGTCGCCGTCGAATTTGAGGCGCCGAAGCGCCGCCTTCCGTCGCGTTGCTGTCGCTGCCGCCCGGATCGCGATCAAGTCGAGCGCCGTCGCCTGCATGGTGACCGCCGGGTTGTCTCGTGGCGGTGCGAGTTCACCGTGATCCACCGAGAACTCGAACGTGCGCCCGTCGATATCGACACGGTAGGACGCCACTGAATCGGCAGCACCGGGTGATTCGAAGCCGGCAATCAGGCCCGCGAGGAACCCCGTCAGGGGCTTTCCGGCGAGGTCGCTGTCATCGATCCGATCTATCCCGAAGATGGCAACAGCTCGAAGGACTGGGGTTAGCTTCCGCCAGCCCATCTCACTGAGTTCGTAGACCGTACGGGCGATCGGCGGGGGCAGGTCCGTCCGTTTGATCAGCCCGTCCAGCTCCAGCGACCGCAATCGGTCGGCGAGCAGGTTGGTGGCGATCCCGGGCAACTCGGCACGTAGGTCGCTGTAGCGGCGCGGTCCGCCGAACAGCTCACGCAGGATCAACATGGTCCAGCGTTCGCCCAGAACGTCCATGCCCAGCGCCACCGGGCAGTTCTGGCCATAGGTCTTGTGCACAGCCATCACCTGAATCTAGATGAGCATCGGTTCTGTTCCCAATTTCGCAGAGACAATAGTATCAATCTATTGCTTGATTTTTTTGTCTACCACAGAGATGATCGGAGAAACCAAGGCGGGAGACGCTTCTCATGACATCTACCGAGTTACCCGATTCGAGCTACACACAGACGTGGACCGGCGGCCGCGGCGAAGTTCGGCACCTCGTTCGCGGCGACGGATCTCGGCTGCGGTACTACACCACCGGCATCGGCCCTCCCCTGGTGCTGATACACACGGTGCGCACCCAATTGGACTACTTCCAACGAGTTATTCCACTGGTGCGGGATTACTTCACCGTCTACGCCGTCGACCTGCCCGGCATGGGCTGGTCGGACATCGTCCCGCGCCGCGAATACGAAGAACCCGAGATGCGCTCAGCCGTCGTCGAATTCGTCGACACGCTAAATCTGCGGTCGGTGACCCTGGCAGGCGAATCGCTGGGCGGCGCCTTGGCGCTGTCGGCGGCGGTCGATCTCGCGGAGCGGGTACGCCATGTGGTGGCCCTGAACCCGTACGACTACCCGTCCGGCCTGGAACGCGGAAACTTGCTGGCCCGGGTGATCATCGCCGGGGTGCGGCAACCGGTGATCGGCCCCTTACTCGCCGGCCTCGAGCCGCGCCCCGTCATGCGTGCGGTGCTGCATGGCGGTTTCTTCGACAACGCCGCGCTCCCAGCCGACCTGTTGGATGAGCTGCTGAGAAGCGGACGGCGGCAAGGGTATTCGCGGGTGGCGCGCGGGGTTTATCGCAGCCTGCCCGGATTCATCGCGGCGCGAGCCCGCTACCGCAATGTCGATGCACCGGTGACGCTCGTCTACAGCGACCACGACTGGTCCCGCCCAAGCGAGCGCAACCAGGTGGAAAGCGCGCTGCGCCGTGTCCACCGAGTGAACCTGCCACGAACTGGCCACTTCTCCGCCCTGGAACAGCCCCATCTCGTGGCACGCCTCATCCTCGACACCCTGCCGGCGGATCACAAATCGGTTGGGGTGCATCGACGAAACGGTTCCGATGTCTAAGCCCAGCAAGATCGACAGCCACCCGACAGTAGCCCTGGTACGCGAAAGTCCCGCCACCGAAAATCGCCCGATGCAGGCGCTGGACGCAACGTGGTTGCGTCAACTCTGCCTCGACGCAGGCGCCGATGACGTGGGTTTCGTCGCCATCGATCGGCCGGAGATCGCCGACCAGCGGGCCGATTTGACGGCTGTGATGCCGCGCGTGCGGACATTGATCAGCTTCGTGTGCAAGATGAACCGGGAGAACATCCGCACCCCGGCACGTTCGGTGGCGAATCTCGAGTTCCATCACACCGGCGACCACTCCGACGAGGTTGGTCGAACCGTGGTGACCAAGCTGGAAGCGTTGGGCATCCGCGCGATCAACCCGGCGATGGGCTTCCCGATGGAGATGGACAAGTTTCCGCGCAAGACGTGGGTCGTCAGTCACAAGCCGGTTGCCGTCGCGGCTGGGCTCGGGCATATGGGTCTGCACCGCAACGTTATTCATCCCAAGTTCGGCAATTTCATCCTACTGGGCACTGTGCTGATCGAGGCCGAGGTGAACGACGACTCGCAACCGATCGCCTTCAACCCGTGTCTGGACTGCAAACTGTGCGTCGCGGCCTGCCCGACCGGCGCCATCTCCTCGGACGGCCATTTTGACTTCTCGGCCTGCTATACCCACAACTACCGCGAATTCATGGGTGGCTTCGGTGACTGGGTCGGCCAGGTCGCCGACAGCAAGAACGCCACCGACTACCGGTCGAAGGTCCCCGACAACGAGACCGCGTCGGTGTGGCAGAGCCTGTCGTTCGGCGCCAATTACAAAGCGGCGTACTGCATGGCGGTCTGCCCGGCCGGCGAAGATGTGCTGCGGCCCTGGCTCGATGATCGCAAGGCCCACCTCGCCGAGGTGCTCCGCCCCCTTCAGCTGAAGGAGGAAACCATCTACGTCGTACCGGGTTCGGACGCCGAAAGCTATGTCGCCAAGCGGTTCCCGCACAAGCAGATCAAACAGGTGGGGCAGAGTCTGCGCGCGGGCAGCATTGCCGGCTTCGTGGAGGGACTGCCCGTCATCTTCCAGCGGGAGCAGGCAAAAGGCATGTCGGCGACCTATCACTTCACGTTCACCGGCGCGGAGCCACGCAAGGTGACCATCGCCATTCATGATCGCCGGCTCGAGGTCACCGACGGTCACCAGGGGGCGCCCGACCTCCGGGTGACCGCGGACTCCACGACCTGGGTCCGATTCCTCAACGGGCAGGCGTCACTGGTGTGGGCATTGCTCACGCTGCGCATCAAGCTGCGCGGCTCGCCACAACTCCTGCTCGCCTTCAGCCGTTGCTTCCCCTCGTGATTGGACGGAGCTAGCCCCGACATGGCCCACGTCATCACCCAGAACTGTTGCAAGGACGCCAGTTGCGCCGCCGTGTGCCCGGTCGACTGCATCCGCCCCGACCCGACGGATGCCGACCACGCGCCCATGCTCTACATCGACCCCGACGCCTGCATCGACTGCGGAGCCTGCATGGACGAATGCCCGGTCGACGCCATCTACCCCGAGCATGAATTACCCGCCGACCAGCAGGCCTTTCGCGATCTCAACGCCGACTACTTCGCGCAACACCCCCTGGTTGTCGCGTATCCCACGCCCGAGCCCGCACACCCACCCATCGAGGCCGGGTCGCTGCGGGTCGCCATCGTGGGCACCGGGCCGGCAGCCCTCTACGCCGCCACCGAACTGCTGCGGGTCGAGGGGGTCGAGGTAAATCTGTTCGACCGGCTACCCACGCCGTACGGCCTGATCCGCGCCGGCGTCGCACCCGACCATCAACGCACCAAAGCCGTCGTCGGCACCTTCGACGCACTCTTCACTGATCACCGGGTCGGCTGCTACCTCAACGTCGAGATCGGTCGCGATCTCACCCACGAGGAGCTCGCGGCGCGCCACCACGCCGTCATCTACGCCGTCGGCGCGTCCCGCAGCCGCGATCTCGGCGTCCCCGGCGAACACCTGGCGGGCAGCCACCCAGCTTCTCAGTTCGTCGCCTGGTACAACGGGCATCCCGACCGCGCCGGCGATCGCTACGACCTCAGTACTGAACGCGCCGTGATCGTCGGTAATGGCAACGTCGCGCTCGATGTCGCGCGGGTGCTGCTCATGACCCGAGAACAACTGCACGACACAGATATTCCCGACCACGCCGTTGAGGCGTTGTCGCACAGCGGCATTCGCGAAGTGGTACTGCTCGGACGCCGGGGCGCACGGCACGCCGCCTTCTCAGCTGCCGAGCTGATCGCACTGGGCCACTTCCCGGGAGTGGACGTCGTCGTCGAAGCACGGGACCTGAGCCCGGCCAAGGGCGACGACGTCGACACCGTCGCCAAACTGCGCGTCCTCGCCGAACTCCAGAGCCGCACCACGAGCCCGTCGAACAAGCGGATCGTGTTCCGATTCGACACCGCGCCAACGGAAATCGTCGGCGCCCGGGCTGTCGAGGCCGTGCGCGTCTCAAGCGGCGATCGCATCGAAACCGGACTGGTCCTGCGGTCTATCGGCTACCTCGGCCAATCCGTTCCGGGGCTGCCCTTCGACGGCACCGCAGGCATCATCCCCAACGACGGCGGTCGCGTCACCGACGGCGACGGTGCGGTGATCGGCACTTACGTGACCGGCTGGATCAAGCGGGGCGCCAACGGGGTGATCGGCACCAACCGGGAATGCGCCCGGCAGACTGTGACCAAGATATGGGAAGACTTCGATGCCGATGTCCTGACACGCGATGTGAGCGAACCGGACCTGGCAGAGCTACTGGCCGCCCGCGGTGCCCGCCCGGTCTGCGGCCAGGGCTGGCGATCCATCGACGCTGCGGAGCGCGCCCGCGGCGTCGAACAACGCAGGCCCCGCGTGAAGTTCGTCCAGATTGCCGACATGTTGACCGCGGCGCGCGGATGATGGCGCCGATATCCCACCACAAGGAGCTGCAGATGCCCGACGTCACCGTCAGCCGCGTCGAGCACACGATGACCCGACTCAACATCAACACCGGCATCCCGTTCGACGAATTCCGCACCGCATTCGAAAACGCCGCCCCCGCCTTCGTTCCCGCTCCATATCTGGAGATCATCCACGCGGGCGGATCCTGGACCGACGTGGAAGCCACGGTCGCCGCACACGCGCCGCATGGCCTCATGATCTACGCGATCATCGATGCCACACCCCTGATGACGTTCGCCGGCCACGAGGGTCAGGCAGTCGAATACCTACTGGGCAATCACGTCATCGCCGAGACGATGTTCCGGCATGACCGAAATGCGTTGCTCTATGCCCCGCTGCGCGTTCTGTTATTCAGCGACAGCGCAGGCCACGCAGTATTCAGCGTCGACCAGCCCTCGACGGTCTTCGCCGGACCGGACCATCCGGACGTGGCTGCCACCGGTCGCCTGCTGGACCACAAGCTCTCGGGGCTGCTCCGCGGTATCGGCGTCACCGTCGACGAACGGCTCCTACCGGTCACGCCGCAACCATGAGGTGGCCCGGTATGTCGCACGGTCACCCCCAAAATCCGCCGGGCTGGACTTAGCTAGGGAGTGGGGCGGACGCCCCGCTCGAAGGTCCGGATGATCAGTGGCGCGACGGTGTGCCGCGGCAGTGCACCGGCCATGGCTTGCTCGCAGCCTCGCAGGATCAATCCGTAGAGCGCGTGCCAGATCCAGGTCGGGTCGAGATCAGGGTCGAACGCGCCTTCGTCCTGCCCCCGTCTGATCAGGTTGATCACCACCTCATCGTTCGGGGACTGGGCGGGTGGGATATCGCGCAGCACCGCCGGGTCACCGAAGAGGAAGACCAGCCGTTCACCGATCGAGACGCCGGCGGTGATGAATCGCCGCATCGCGTCGAGGGCGGGTCCGTCCTCGGTGGCGGCCTCATCCACCGCTTCAGTGAGCACGCGGATCGAATCCAGGGTCGCCTCGTAGATCAGCGTCTCGCGGTCGGCGAAGTAGCGGTGCACTGTAGTGCGGCCGACCCCGGCCACGGTGGCAATCTCCGGCATGGTGGCCGTCCGGTTCGCCGCCAGCGCAGAGGCCGTAGCGGCGAGGATCGCGGCTCGGGTACGTGCTTGCACACCCGAGAGTTGCTTTGTAGAGGCGGACACGATGTGATCCTAGTCGCGTCCGGAATAGAACGCTATCGTTCCGCTATTAAACATGTACGTTCCTGAAATGGAGCTCATCCCGCTCGACGGAACGTACCGGACGCCTACAACGTCATACCCCCAACCGAACGAAGGAACCAACGTGCAGACAGCTTCTCCAGTGGCCCTCGTGACGGGCGCCTCCTCCGGGATCGGGCGGGCGGCCGCGCTCGCCCTCGTGAAGGCCGGCTTCGCGGTGGTCGGCACGAGCCGCAACGCGGCGAACGCCGGGCCCCTCGCCGGGGTGACGTTCCTCGATCTCGACGTCGCCAGCGACGAGTCGGTTCGCTCCCTGGTACAGGAGGTGATCGAGCGGTTCGGGCGGATCGACGTCCTGGTCAACAATGCGGGCGTGGGCGCGGTCGGCGCCGGCGAGGAGAACTCGATCAACCAGACCAAGGACGTCTTCGACATCAACGTCTTCGGCCTGATGCGGATGACAAACGCAGTACTGCCCCACATGCGCGAACAGGGCCGTGGCCGCGTGGTCAACGTCTCCTCGGTACTCGGTCTGATCCCAGCCCCCTTCATGGCCATCTACGCCGCCACCAAGCACGCGGTAGAGGGCTACTCCGAGTCCGTGGACCACGAGCTTCGCGAGCACGGCGTCCGGATGCTGCTGGTCGAGCCGGCCTACACAAGCACGAGTTTCGAGGCGAGCAGCCTGGCCCCCGACTTGCCACTGCCGATCTACGCCGCCCAGCGGGAGATCGCCCGAGACGTGCTGGCCACAGCCTTGCGCACCGCCGACGACCCGGGCGTAGTCGCGAAGGTGATCGTCGCCGCCTCCACCGATCCGAATCCCAAGCCCCGGTACACCGCCGGCTCAATGGCCGCACGCGTCAGCCTCCTGCGCCGGATCGTGCCCTCGCGCATCTTCGACAAACAAATCCGCAAGCTCAACCGACTGGCCAGCTGACCCCCAGTACACCCGGCGTCTGACCAAACGCACATGCCCAACCCAGAGACACCGAAGCCAGCATCTGCATCTCTCGTCCGACCACTCTTGGAAACGGCTTACACACACGAGCGGATCGAACGCGCGGTCACGCTCGCGGTGGGTCGAGCTGACCCGGCATTCGGGAGCTGCTCAACCGTGGCTCACCGTAAGGCTCGCGCCAGTTCAGGACCAATACTTACGGAGGACCTCATGACCCCGGTCAGTACAGACAACACCGCCGCGGAAGGCACGATATCCCGTGATTGCTGCTGACGAGACGTTCGACGGCACGTGGCCGTATCCCGCCCGTTTCAATGAGGCTGCCGGCTTCCGTCAGCATTATGTCGACGAGGGCCCCGAGCGGCCCGATCAGACGATCGTCATGCTGCACGGTGAGCCCACGTGGGGCTACGAGTGGCGCCACCTGATCGGGCCGCTGTCACGTCACCATCGGGTGGTCGTTCCCGACCACATGGGCTTCGGCAAGAGCGAGACGCCCCAGGATCGCACGTACGACGCGAGCGAACACATCCAGAATCTCGAATCGTTGCTCGTTGACACGCTCAATCTCACGGACATCACCCTGGTGGTCCGTGACTGGGGCGGCCCCATCGGCATCGGGTTCGCATTGCGTAATCCCGGCCGGATCTCCCGGATCTTCGCGGTGGACACTGTGCTGCCTCTCGCCGGGAGCAACGACGAACTCATGGGCATCGCCGAGCTGATGATGGCCAACAGCGCCGAGAGCCGCTGGTTCCAGTGGGCCCAGTCGGCGCTCGCGGACGGTTCGTTCGAGCAGATCCTCGGACACGCCCGTCACACCATTGCCCAGCTGATGATCGACCTGCAACATGTCGCCCGACCCGAGATCGCCACGCCGACCTGGATCCGCGCGTACTCCAGCCCCTTCCCGACCCCGGCGGAGTGCCGCGGTGTCATCGCGTTCCCCCGGCAGGTCCTGCAGGGCCCGGAGGGCCCGCAGACCGACGCGCCGCCTATGGAAGCTGTCGCCGTGGTTCGAAGCCTCCCGGCGATGCTGGCGGTCGGGATGCGCGACACCGCGCTACTGGCCAAGTACGTGATCCCGGCGTTCAAGCTCAGCTACCCCGACGCACCCGTGGTCGAAATCCCCGGCGCTGGCCACTTCCCGACCGAGGACGCTCCCGAGACGCTGCTGGCACTGCTCGAACTGTTCCTGCAGACGTCCGCACGCATCTGAAGGCTGAACGGCCGGGTCTGCGCGCGCGGAGCCGGCCGTTCGATGTGAGCGAGGCTGGTCTCGTCGTATTCCCGTTGCCCCTAGGGAGCCGGACGCACGCCGCGCTCGAAGGTCCGGATGATCAGCGGCGCGACGGTGTGCTGCGGCAGCGCACCGGCCATGGCCTGCTCGCAGCCTCGCAGGATCAATCCGTAGAGCGCGTGCTGGATCCAGGTCGGGTTGACGTCTGGGTCGAACACCCCTTCATGCTGTCCGCGCGTGATCAGGTTGATCAGGTTGATGACTAACGCCTCATTCGGGGACTGGGCCGGTGGGATATCGCGGAGTCCCGCCGGGTCGCCGAAGAGAAAGACCAGCCGTTCACCGATCGAGACGCCGGCGGTGATGAATCGCCGCATCGCGTCGAGTGCGGGTCCGTCCTCGGTGGCGGCCTCATCCACCGCTTCAGTGAGCACGCGGATCGAATCCAGGGTCGCCTCGTAGATCAGCGTCTCGCGGTCGGCGAAGTAGCGGTGCACCGTGGTGCGACCGACCCCGGCCACGGTGGCAATCTCCGGCAGGGTAGCCGTCCGGTTGACCGCCAATGCAGAGGCCGTAGCAGCGAGGATCGCGGCTCGGGTACGCGCTTGCACACCCGAGAGTTGCTTCGTCGAGACAGACACGATGTGATACTAGTCGCGCCCGGAATAGAACGTTGACGTTCCTATATTGAACAGTTATGTTCTTCTAGCCGACCAACGCGGACGGCACAGATACCGACAGCCCCAAGGACAGGACCCACCGTATGAGAGCAATCATGAAAGAGAGTGGCTCGGCGCTGCTGGGGATCATGGCGGCTGTCGCCGGCGTTGCCGTTGCCTGGCCTGTGCACGCTGATCCCGACACCGATTTCGCGAACGAGCTCCACACGTACGGCGTCTACGGGCAGAAGGACTACAACGCGTGGATCGGCAAGATCACGTGCAAGCGGCTCTACACCGGGCTCGACGCGGATGCCGACAAGTCGGCGAAGTTCGTCTTCAGGCAATTGCCGAAGGGCAGCACGACCGAACAGGCGTGGCAATTCCTTGGCGCCGCGATCAACACCTATTGCCCCGAACAGGCACCGGTCCTGCAACGGGTAGCCGGGCAGGGGTGAACACCATGTATCTGCGCGCAGGGTTCGCGGCACTCGCGATGTGCGGAACCGTCCTCGCCACAGCCGGTTTCGCGGGGGCTGATGCCACTGACGACTATCCGATTCCGAATCGGATCCTGAAGACGAACTGCACCGTCGACCAGTACATGGCCGCCGTGCGCGACGTGGAGCCGGTCTACTACGAGCGCTATATGACCGATTACAAGAACCGGCCGGTCGACGTCCAAGACGCCGCCCGTGACCGCATTCGCTGGTTCTTCTCCTTGGATTACGCGGCGCGGCGCCAGTATTCGGAGGACACCGCAACCAACGTCTACTACGAGCAGATGGCCACTCACTGGGGCAACTGGGCCAAGCTGTTCTTCAACAACAAAGGCGTTGCCGCGCACGGCACCGACATTTGCATGAATTACCCGCCGAACGACCCATCCGTCTGGATCTGGTAGCGGCACGCAACCTGACGCCCGCTTCTCTACGCTCCCCCCTCCCCGTCCACAGGACGCCGCTAGGTCGGCAAATGGACACGCACATCGAAAGGCTTCTCATGCTGACATCACCGATACGAAGGGCCGCCGCCCGCCATTGGGCGGCGCTCGTGGCGATCATCGTGGTGGTCTTGGTCGTCACCGGCGTCTACCGATTGCACGGCATCTTCGGATCGCAGGACCAAACCTCAAGGCCCTCAGCTGATTCGCCCGAGAACACCGGATTCAACCCCAAACGGGTCCAGCTGCAGGTGGTCGGAAATCCCGGCGCGCGGGCAACCATCAACTTCCTCGACGAGAACGCTCAACCCCAGCGCATCGACGACGCACCCCTGCCGTGGTCGCACGACTTGGCCACCGAGGACACGACGCTGTTCGCCGACCTACGCGCCCAAGGCAATTCGAGCAGCATCACCTGCCGCATCACCGTCAACGGCATTGTCAAAGACGAAAGGTCTTCAAACGACGTGAACGGATACATCGCCTGCCTGGACAAAACAGCATGAGCCAGCACGGGACAGCGGCACCACACCGTTCTCGGTCAGCGCGCGTGATCCGCACTCTGGCCCTACCGATCATTGTCATCTGGATCGCGGTCGCCGGCGTGACGAACATCCTGGTGCCCCAACTCGAGATCGTCGGCACCGAGCGTTCGGTGGCCCTGAACGCACCTGATTCCCCGTCGGTCATGGACATGAAGCACATCGGGGAGAAGTTCGGCGAGTTCAACTCCGACAGTGCCGCCGTCATCGTGCTCGAAGGCGATCAGCCGCTGGGACAGGACGCGCACACCTACTACGACGGCCTGGTCGCGAAGTTGCGCGCAGACACCCAACACGTCCAGCACGTACAGGACTTCTGGGGCGATTCGGTGACCGCCGGCGGCGCCCAGAGCAAGGACGGCAAGTCAGCGCTCGTGCAGGTTTACCTTCAAGGCAACCAGGGTCAGGCGCGATCCAATCATTCCGTCGACAGCATCCGCAAGATCGTGGCCGACACGCCGCCACCGCCGGGGGTCAAGGCGTACGTCACCGGCGCCGCCCCGCTGATCACCGACAACTTCGAGATCGGCAACGAAGGCACCCACATCATCACTGCCGTCACGTTTCTCGTCATCGCGGTGATGCTGCTCATCGTCTACCGCTCCGTGGCCACCATGTTGATCGTTCTCCTCGTGGTCGCCGTCGAACTCGGCGCAACGCGAGGCGTGGTCGCGCTGCTGGGCAACGCGGGACTGTTCGACCTGTCCACCTACGCGGTGAATCTTCTGACAGGCATGGCCATCGCGGCGGGCACCGACTACGCGATCTTCCTCGTCGGCCGGTACCAGGAAGCCCGCGGCAAGGACCTGGATCGCGAGGCGGCCTACCACGACATGTTCGGTGGCACCGTCCACGTCATCGTCGGCTCCGGACTCACCATCATCGGTGCAGTGGCGTGCCTGCACTTCACCCGGCTCCCGTATTTCAGCAGCATCGGCCTCCCTACCGCGGTGGGCCTGGTCGTGACGTTGGCCGCGGCGCTGACCCTCGGGCCGGCGGTGGTGACCGTCGCCATGCGGTTCGGGTTCCTCGATCCCAAACGTGCGCTTCGCACCACGGGGTGGCGCCGCGTCGGCACGACCATCGTGCGGTGGCCGGGAGCCGTGCTCGTCGCTTCGTTGGCAGTGGCCGCGGTGGGCCTGCTCGCGTTGCCGGGAGCACAGATCAGCTTCGACGGACGGCCCTACATGCCCGATGACGCCCCCGCCAACATCGGATATACCGCCGCGGAGCGCCACTTCTCGGAGGCGCGGCTCAATCCCGAGTTGCTGATGATCGAATCCGATCACGACATGCGCAATCCCGCGGACATGCTGGTTCTGGAACGCGTCGCCAAAGCGGTGTTGCATACCCCCGGCATCGCACTGGTGCAATCGATCACGCGACCCCTCGGCACGCCGCTCAAACACAGTTCCATTCCGTTTCAGATCAGCGCCCAGAACGCAGGCCAGGTCATGAATCTGAGCTACCAGGAGAGCAGGGCGCGCGACCTGCTGACCCAGATCGATCAGACCGGTAAGGCGATCGACATCTTGCAACGTCAGCTCGCCTTGCAGCAGCAAGCCACCAACGCCACTGAGGAACAGGTGCGGGCATTCCACGACACCGTCGACACCATCAACGCGGTCCGAGACAACCTCGCCAACTTCGACGACTTCTTCCGGCCGCTGCGCAACTACTTCTACTGGGAACCACACTGCGAGAACATCCCGACGTGTGCGGCCATGCGATCGGTGTTCGACTCACTCGACGGTGTCGCCGAACTCAGTGACCAATTCGGCAAGATCACCGCGAGCCTCGACAAACTCAACGCGCTGCAACCGCAGGTGCAGTCGCTGATCCCGCCTCAGCTCGACATCCAGAAGACCAATCGCGCACTGCTGCAGTCGAATTACGCCACCATCAGCGGCACGCTGGCACAGGGCCGAGAGGCACTGGAGAACGCCACCGCGCTCGGCAAGGCCTTCGACGACGCCAAGAACGACGATTCGTTCTACCTCCCGCCGGACGCGTTCGACAACGCCGAGTTCAAGCGCGCCCTCGAGCAGTTCTTGTCGCCCGACGGCAAAGCCGCCCGGATGACGATCACGCACGTGGGCAAACCCGCCAGCCCCGACGGCATCTCGCACATCGACGCCATCCGAGACTCTGCGTTCGATGCCATCAAGGCGACCCCGCTGTCGGACGCGAGAATCTACATCGCCGGCACGGCATCGTCCTACAAGGACATCCAGGAGGCATCGCTGTACGACCTGATGATCGTCACCTTGGCGGCCATCGCGTTGATCCTGCTGGTGATGATCTTCATCACCCGCAGCTTCGTGGCGGCCATCGTGATCGTCGGCACTGTCGTGCTTTCGCTCGGAGCCGCACTCGGGCTGTCAGTCCTGGTGTGGCAGTACATCTTCGGTGTCGAGCTGTTCTGGCTCGTGCCCGCCCTGGCCATCATCATCCTGCTCGCGGTCGGCGCGGACTACAACCTCCTGCTGATCTCCCGGTTCAAAGAGGAGCTGGGCGCCGGATTGAATACCGGCATCATCCGCGCGATGGGCGGCACCGGCGGCGTCGTCACAGCCGCAGGACTGGTGTTCGCTTTCACCCTCGGCTCGTTCATCGTCAGCGACCTGGTCATGATCCAGCAGATCGGCACCACCATCTGCCTCGGCCTCGTCTTCGACACATTGATCGTGCGATCGCTCCTGACACCGTCGATCGCGGCACTGCTGGGCCGCTGGTTCTGGTGGCCGCTGAACGTGCGCACCAGGCCGGCCAGCCAGATGCTGCAACCGTTCGGTTCGCGGATCTCTGTCCGCAAACTGTTGGGGACAGATTCCACGGACACGCACAAAGCCGATCCCGTCAACGCGCCGAACAACTAGGAGGATTAGGTCATGAGCACAACATGGGACTGCATCGTCGTCGGTGGCGGAGCCGCGGGCTTGAGCGCGGGTCTGGTACTGGGCCGGGCGCGGCGACGAACGCTGCTCGTCGACGCGGGCCGGCAGAGCAACCAGCCCGCCCACGGCATCGGCGGGCTGCTGGGGCACGACGGCCGACCGCCGGGCGAGCTGTACGAGGCCGGGCGGCAAGAGATAGCCGCCTACCCGTCCGTCGAACTGCGCACCGGTGAGGTGGTGGCCGGCGAGCGTGCCGGCGACGTGTTCGAACTGGAACTGTCCGACGGTCGGCGGGAGCGCACGCGTCGGGTGCTGCTGGCCGCCGGCATGGAGTACCGGCCGCCTGCGCTGCCCGGGCTCGCGCAGTTGTGGGGGCGGTCGGTGTTCCACTGCCCGTTCTGCCACGGCTGGGAGGTACGCGATCAGCCTCTGGCGGTACTGGCCAACGGCAAACGCGCAGTGCAGTCGTCGGTATTGCTCAGAGCATGGAGCGACGACGTTGTGCTCCTGACCGCAGGACCGGCCGAGCTCGACGGGCAGGCCCGATCTCAGTTGGCCGCGGTAGGCGTCACGGTCGATGAGCGGCCCATTGCCGAACTCGCCTCAAGCAATGGCGAATTGGAAGCCATCGTGTTCGCCGACGGAACCCGGCTGACACGCAGCGGTCTGCTCGTCGCGACGACACTGCATCAGCGATCGCAGTTGGCGCAACAGCTCGGGGTCGGATTCGGTGAGCCGACGCCGACGACACCGAGCCCCATCGCAATCGATGCGCTCTGCCGGACAACAGTTCCCGGAGTCTTCGCCGCCGGCGACAACGCCACTGCGCAAATGCCGCAGGTCGCCTCGGCGATCGCGACAGGCTCGCTCGCGGCCACCTCGATCGTGCAGAGTTTATTGGCCGAGGACGCCGGCCTACCGATACCCACATGAACGAGACCACCACCAACGGTGAGCTGACAATCGGTTCTACCGACGCACCTACAAGTTGCGCCAATTGCCCTGGAATCAAAGGACTCTGGTTAATGCGCCTTTCAAATAATTCCGCAAGGATGGCCCATGTCAAAGCGACCCATATCCGAGTTGGGTTCAGACTTGAACTCGCATGATCGGCCCATAGATTTCACCCAACCGACCAACGACGAGCAGGCCAATCACTGGAAAGCGACAACTGGATACGCCTGGGTCGACGCGCAGGACCTACTGGACCAGATGATGAAGGGATTGGAAGACCTGCTCGCCGACGGCGTGGCAGTCGGATCGGGGCGGCGGGTGCTCGACGTCGGCTGCGGTACCGGCGGCACCACACTCGCCGTCGCGCGCAGACTCGGCACCGAAGGCCACTGCGTCGGTGCCGACGTGTCCGAACCGATGATCGCCGCCGCCCGCGCCAGGGCCGAACGTGACGGTATACCAGCGAGTTTCATCCTCGCCGACGTACAGACCCATCCGTTTGAGCGTGCGAGCGTCGACACGATCATCTCGCGGTTCGGCGTCATGTTCTTCAACGACCCGGTCCAGGCCTTCGCGAACCTACGGCGCGCTGCAACCGACGACGCCACGCTGCGCGTCATCGCCTGGCGCAGCGCCGCGGAGAATCCGTTCATGACGACTGGCCTGCGTGAGGCCGCCTCGCTGCTGCCGAACCTTCCCGCCCCCGCGGCAGATGGCCCGGGCCAATTCTCCTTCGCCGACCCGCAACGAGTCGCCGCCATCCTCGACGCGGGCGGCTGGGCCGACGTCGACCTCCAGCCGATCGACATCCAGTGCACTCTGCCCGAACCGGAATTGATCGGCTTCTTCACCCAGTTGGGTCCTGTCGGGCTGGCCCTTCAAGGCAAGGACGAACGGACCCGCGCGCTAGTCGCCGAGGCCGTCCGACCCGCCTTTGATCCCTTTGTGAACGGAACCGAGGTCCGGTACACCGCCGCGTGCTGGATGATCAGCGCCCACGCATCGGACTAACCGTCGACACCAGGCTGAATCACCTTCCCGCACAGCTATTTCCGCGCCGGACGGGGCGCATCATCGGGTCAGCGCCACCGAGGACGGCGCCCCGGACGAGCCCAGCGCACCAAACTCATCGGTCAGCGGCCCGTTGGACCCCGACACTCTCATCCCCTTCCTCAGGACTGCCATTGCCAACACCAATAGCATTGCTGTGCTGAGGTATTCATGGCATCATCACGTTACAACTATCGGGACTACCGGCGCGAACTCCGACTCAGCAGCGAAATGCCGACGCAAGAAATGCAACTGGTGCTCAACGATGGCATCGAACCAGTCACCACCGGGATAAACGTCGAAGTGGTCGCATGGATAGTGGCGTACGTCGGCCCGGCAGCGAAACGCAGCCTTACGGGCCGGCTCCGGCGGCGCAGACAGATCATTGTCCGCGATCTGCATCAGGACAGGGCAGCTCACCCGAGCGGCTTTACGAGCCGGTCGATAGAGCGCCGCCCCCAACACCGACCTCGCGGGTACTGCATTGACTGCTGTACTGCCGGCCATCTTGGCGTAGCCAGCGGCGGCGCCCGGGGCCGACATCACCGCGGTCGTACCGGGCTCCCCGACTACGGACACCGACACCCGGGGCGCACCCCGCACTGCGGCGAGCGAATCACGCATCGCAGCTAGTGCCATCCGCAAGGCAGCCAAAGGCGATCGCTGTAGGACCAGCTGGATCGCGGCGGGTCCACTGACGGCCGGGGTAACAGCAATGACCCCTGCCACCGAAGGGTCGCCCGCTGCCACGGCGATTACGTGGCCCGACGACAGCGAAACACCCCACAACACAATCCGGGCCGGATCGACACCGGCCAGCGTGCGCGCGTGGCTGATCGCTGCCCGGTAATCGGATTCGTGAGATCGGGGGTTGACATCGACCGGCGTCCCGAGAGCGGCGTTGCGCCCAAAGCCGCGATAATCGAAGGCGAGCACGTCGAGGCCTGCCGCCGAGAGTCGTTCTGCGTACTCGGCCAGCCCGCTGTCCACCGTAGCGCTGAATCCGTGTGCCATCACCACACACGGGCGGTGGCTGTCGAGAACGAAATCATCCCCAACACCGACGTAATGCGTTGCATAACAATTCTTTCCATGGGACTGAAAGGATACGGTGCTAGGCATGAGTCTGCTCCAGGTGTTGAGCGGCGCGGCCAGCCAGCACGACAGGACCGAGGCGTCGCGCCCTCTCTGTGCCAGCAGGGATCTCGCGATGGTTGATGTCGTGGTTGTAGACCGGGGTGTCCATCTGCTGGGTATGGCGAGGCCGGTCGCTTACGTGCCCGCGGTCGCGCTTGTCGTCCCGAGCGATGGCCAAATGCATCGCGGCCTCATCGGGCGTGCGGTAGGTGCCCGCCAGATAGCGTGCGGCCAATTGCGCCTGGCATTCGACAAAGGGGAACAGAGTCGGAAGGGCTTGTCCGAATCCTACGAGGACCAGGTCATCGACGCCGGGCTTGAACATCCGCTTGAATAGGTCGATCTTGTTGCCGGGCGCGCTCAGGAACTCGGCGTCGAAGAACGGGAAAGAGATGTTGTACCCGGTGGCCCAGATGATGACGTCGACTTCTTCCACGGAACCGTCAACGAAGCGAACTTTGTTGCCTTCCAGCGCCTGCACGTTGGGTTTGGCGACGACGTCGCCAGATCCGAGCCGAACCAGCAGTTCGGCAGACTGGGTGGGATGGGCCTCCATGAAGTTGTGATCGGGCCGCGGGAGACCGTAGTTCTCCATATTGCCCGATAACAGCTTCGGCAGGATACGAGCGGCGATCTTCTGTGGGCGCAACGGAAGCCGCGGCTGCAAGGCCAGCAGTTGGTCTACCGGGACGCCCATCAGGTACTTCGGCACTACCCACGCTCCCGATCTAGTCGACAGAAACACCTGATTGCGGTTGCTCTTCTGCGACAGCTCGGACGTGATGTCTGAGGCGCTGTTGCCGATTCCGACGACCAGGATTCGCTTGCCGCGCAGGTCTTTCGGGTCGGACGGGTCAATGTAGTAGTGGGAGTGCATCTGCTCGCCGGTGAACTCGCCAGGGAATTCGGCGTAGCGCGGGTCCCAGTGATGCCCATTGGCGACCACCAAGGCGTCATACAGATCGCTCTCCCCCGCCGCAGTTGTCAGCTCCCAGCCACCACCGGGCAGCCGGCGTGCATGTTTGACAGGTGTCTCAAACCGGATGTGCCGCTTGATGTTGAAGGCCAGGCAGTAATCCTCGAGGTACTGCTGCACCTGGGTGTGATGCGGAAAGTCGGGGTAGGCCTTCGAGATGGCGAAGTCGCGGAAACGCAGTCCTTCCTTGGACGTGTCGATGTGCAGGGACCGGTAAGCACTTGAATGGCCGTTCGAATTCTTGAAGGCCCAGTTGCCACCGACGCGGTCACCCGACTCGTAGACGGTGTAGTCGATGCCGTAGTCGCCCAGATTTTTCCCGGTGGTTAACCCGCTGATTCCTGCGCCAATGACGGCGACCTTGGGTTTTTGAGTTGCCAATGTGTCCTCCATGACCATGACGGCACGCACTTTCGGGCGTAGTTGTGGCGCAACTCATACTAGGCCTAGAATCGACGCATGTCCAAAAAAATCGACAACTGTCGAAAAATGGAATCGGAAGCACTCCTTGTGACCGATACCGCGCGTTGGTCCGCAGCCCGGGTGCGCAAGAGCGACCTAACCCGCCAGCGGATCCTCGAGTCACTCGAAGAGCTACTGCGAACCAGCAGCATCGATGAACTAAGCGTCAACGAAATCGCCGCGGCCGCCGGCGTGCGGCGAACCGGCTTCTACTTTTACTTCCCGAGCAAAGCAGTGGCCGTCGCAACATTGCTCGACGAGCTTTACGACGAAACATTTACTGGCGCCAGTCAATTCATGACCAGATCGAACGATCCCACAGTTGCACTGCGTGCGGCCTTCGAGAACCTCTGGGCCCTATGGCAGCGCCACCGTCCACTGATGCTGGCCGTCTTGGATGCACGCGCGACAGATCGCGAGGCCGCCGAAATCTGGGAGCGTTGGCTCGAGCGGTTCGTAGCCCCCGTCGCCGAGGTAGTGAGCATCGACCGCAGCGCAGGCGTCGCAGCTCCTGGTCCAGAACCTGCGTTATTGCTGCGCCCGCTGCTGTCGATGAACGAACGCAGCCTGGAACGCCTACTTCGTACCGGTGGCACCGCCGAGCAGGTCGCCGCCGAACTTGATGCGCTCGCGGTCATCTGGTCGCGGACGCTATACGGAGGCGGCCAGAACTCTTGAAAGGGATGGGCTCAAGCCGAACAGCAAAGCCGTTTGTGTCAGCACACCGGCCGATGCACGCGCTTCTGCGACCAGCGCACGACCGTCCGCTGCGACGGACGGTGCTATGCAATGACGGTTAGAACTGTGCGCCATGGCGCCAATCGAGGACTTGTCCGCCCTGCTGACCATCAACGCCCACCGCGTACACGACGGACCGCATATGCCGCATTCCGCCTCCGTCGGCAGGCGATCTCATCGATTCGACGTGGAGGTCGCGATACCGTATGCCGCCCTTGCGTACCGCACAACGCCTCGCCGAAGGCGTGGCCGCCCCAGTGCAGATGCCGCCGACCGCCGCTACGCCAATCGTGTTGCTTTACAGCGATGTTCGAGTTCAAGCGGGCCGATACCGACCACAGCGTGCGAGAGTCGATGAGGCTTCAGAAACGCCTCCCCTACAGATCCACAGTGAAATGGGTCCGCATATCACTCCCGAGATCGGAATCTCGTGGGGCCCGTATCCACGTTTCGGGTCGACTGCGGCGCCAGCGGCCCCGTTCAAACGCCCTCGCCGCCAAAGGGTGTGGTGCCCTGGCGACCACGTTTTCTCTTTCGGCATTGCACGACGGCACCTTCATTCGCGAGTACCGCGCGAAGGAGGAATGCATATTTGTCGCATGCTGACTTCAGGAATCACATACCCCGGGGCACGCCGCCAGCCGACGAGCGGAGGTGGCCAAAGTCATCGTTTCGAATATAAAATCAATTATGCTGGTCTGCGGGAGTTGGCGAGCGTAAGTCGGCTCCAGCTCGTTCCCCTAATCTGCGCGGGCGTGCACACACATACCTGTCGCAGTAAGGGCATCTGTGTGGAAGAGGTGCACGATGCGTACGGTCCGCGTCTCCAAGCATGGCCCCCCAGAGGTTCTTGAGGTCATCGAGGTACTCACCGAACCGCTTCCACCACCGGGTCATGTCACGATCGACGTCGCTTACGCTGGAGTTAACTTCGCTGATGCGATGTTTCGTCGCGGCGCGCTAAAAAAGGTGTTGCCGTTGGTGCCCGGTATTGAGGTCTCGGGATGGATTCGCGACGTCGGCACCGATGTCACGCAAATGTCCGCGGGGCAGCCTGTCGCAGCACTGACGATCGTCAACCTAGGTGGTTACGCGGACATCGTCACCGTTGACGCTCGGATGGTCGTTCCGCTGCCGCATGACAGTGATTCTCTTCTCCAACGTGCCGCCGGAACCCCGTCCAACACGACGACGGCGATCATGTCGCTGGATCGCGCTCAGCTGCGACAGCGAGAAACAATCCTTATCCATTCGGCGGCCAGCGGGCTGGGCAGCCAGCTCAGCCAAATCGCCGCCCAACGGGGAGCCGGCGAGATCATCGGGACCGTGGGCGCCGCCGACAAGCTTCCCGCGGCTCGATCCTTCGGTTGCACGTCGGTCATGCTGCGTGATGAATGGCTCTCAAAACCAACATGTTTCGCTCAACCTGATGTGATCGTGGACCCTGTCGGCGGCCCCACGCGAATCGCAAGCATCCAGACGCTGCAACCAGACGGTCGGATCGTCGTTCTCGGCAATGCTTCGAAGTCCGCAGACGTACCAGTCGGAGCCAACGAGCTGTTCCTGACAAGTCGCACCGTCGTCGGGTTCAGCCTGGGGCGCATCGCAGCCGATCGGCCCGATGCAGTGACACCGGCGCTCGCTGAAGCCATACGACTGGTTAGTAGCGGGGCAGTCGACGTTCCTATCAACGCGATCGTCGAACTGGCTGACGCGGCTGAAGCCCATCGCCGTATTGAATCCGGTGCGACAACCGGCAAGACCGTGCTGCGCGTGCGCAAGTGAACAATCACTTCGCACACGAGAGCACACTGTGCGCTACGCGACCACGCGGCGCACCGCCGAAGGAACCAGAATCCGGCAACTGGACTTGCTGTTCGCGAACCTCATCGCAACAGGAAGACCGGGACAATCCGAGAGGGCTGCGTGGCCACGGACTCGACAGCCCCGAGGCAATACACGCAGCCCTGGAACACATTTGGATCGCAACGATGTTCGGGGCAACCGCGCGAGCGAGGAGCTGACAGTGATTGTGGTCGCCATCGACGCGGGATATCAGGCCGCCACGCAGACGACCAACATCCTCGAGGTACGAGATATGTTGCGGCCGAGAATCATTAGGCACCATGGGCCACTCGATGCACATTCCGAGGCATCACACTGCGGCCAAAATTTGGACTCCCAGGCGCGTTTCCTACGCGACCTGGTGTCCCCCATCCAAAGGCGGTCCCCGCGTGAAAGCTGTACAACTTGTGTCCCGCGCAGACTGTCGAACACATCGACGGCTGCACCGCCGATCAAGCCGATCTCGCACTCGGCCAAGCCGCGGCACTACACGCCGAGTCCTGGGGCCACGAGGCGCTCACGAAACAATCGTGGCTTCCCATCGAACATATCTGGAACGCATTGGCCGGGGGGCTGCCGCAGATTATCAACCCCTGGTTGCAGCGATTTGACGGCTATCTCAAACCCGACTTAATAGACGTGGTACACCGTCTGGGCCGCGAAGTGCCCGAATGGCTGGCGACACTTAGTGAGCACCGCACGCTGTGGCACGGCGACTTTCGGCTCGACAATCTCTTGTTCAATGCCCAAGCCGGGCGGACACCGATCGCGGTCGTCGACTGGCAGAGTGTCTCCACGGCACCGGGCGTCATCGATGTGTCCTACCTGCTTGGTACGTCGCTGACCGAGGCTGATCGGGCGACACACGAGCGAGCCCTCGTCGAGGAATACCACCGCCGCTTGATCTCTCGCGGTGTGACGGGGTATGACGCCGATCGATGCTGGCTGGAATATCGAGCACACGCGCTCTACGGGTTGATACTCACAATTCCCGTCTCCCTGGGTGTAGAGAGCACCAAACGCGGCGACACGATGTTTGGGGCCATGGCGAGCCGCGCAGCAGCCCAGATCGTGGACAACGACAGTTTCGCGGCGCTGGCGACGATGACCCGATGACCCGCACCCGAGCGCGATGCCATTAGCCGACGTGGCGAATATCAGGTCCCAGCGGTACCGGAGGCACCAGTCATCAGTGACAACAGATAGCTCCCCCCGATCAGCTCTCCCCGCGCCGGTAACGCGCCGTACTGCCGCATCATCTCGGTGATTTCGTACTGTGCGAGATACCGAGACAACAAGCCCTCTCGAAATTCGAGGAATATGTCGCAACCGTAGGTGTCGAACCGCCCAGAGCCATATCGGGCCGGGCCCGTACCGCTCTGCTTGAACAAGAACAATGCCCGACCATCGTCAACTGCCGTGAAGAACTGCACTTCCTCGAAGTGCACATCTGGCATGACTTTCCAGATCATGTCGACATACTTCGGCATATCATCAATGCCACTGATCACGTGCGGCCAGAAAACCGTGTCGTCCCAAACGATTTCGGGATGCAGTAGCGCCAAGACCTGTTCTGTACTGTGCGAATTCCACGCGGCCCCCCAACGGGTGCCAAAGTCTCGCAGGAATTCTTCGCTCAGTGGCGTGGTGCTCATGTGTGCTTCTCCGTTCTAGCTGATTGATGGTTCGATACGACGAAAGGTAATACTGGCCACGGTGCACAGGGTCCCGTCATCGGCGTAACCGCGGACCGACACCAGCGCGAAACGGCCGCCGACATGAACCACATCGGCGGTGGCATTGATGCCGGCGGCCGGGACACCGGGGCGTAAGTAACTGACGTGCATGTGGGCGGTCGACAGCCCGTCGTTGGTCGTTGCGACGGCCGTTGATGCCACCGCCTCGGCGACACATGCCCAAACACCGCCATGCAGGATGCGGAAGCCGTTGGTCCACGCCGCGGGTTCCGACAAGCGTGCCGTCAGACCATCAGCACCAGCAACGTACGAGATACTGAGATTCTCCTCGAGCGAGGCATCAATTTTCGCCGAACCGGCAATCAACGCTTGTGGCTGTGCCGGCGGGGTCATCTCTGGTTCTCCAAGTACGTTGACGATACGGGTAGTCGCCAGCACCACGGGTGTTCCAGCACCGTCAGTTATTGCTCCCGAGACGAAACCTGATTTCGACTCCAGCCGCACTGCCGATCCCTTGACTTGCAGCACGGAGCCGGGGGCGACGAGCCCGCCGACGAAGTCCAGCGTCAGCTCCGTGGTCAGGGACCACTCACCGGGCTGGCGCCGAATGAAACTGACCTCACCGAGAATGTGATCGGCTGCCACTGCGAATGCGCCGGCGCGTGGACGGCCGTCTTGACCGAACGCCCACGGGGGCAGCGCGTATTCGCAGCAGCTATCGTCGGATTCGGGATAGCAGTTGCGCAGCCCGAATCGGGCCTCGACCGACTCGGAGTCTGCGACGCAGCACGAGAATGCCTCGCGCACAGCAGCGGTGGACGTGATCGACATCTTTACGGTCGAGCCAGCCGCTCGGTGGCCCGGCTCTGGCCCGATTTCAGGCGCTTCAATCCGTCGTCGATGCGGCGGGCAAACAGTCCGCGTTGCACTAGGTCCTGCGTGACACGCAGCTCATATGCCGTCGCACCGATGTGGTCCATGTTCTGGGCGCGCAGAGCAACCTCTTTGAGTACGGTGGTTAACTCAGCGCCAGATTCCGCGATCTGCTTGGCGAGATTAAGCGCCGTCTCACGCAGCTTGCCGACCTCGACAACCTCGTCGACCAACCCCACCCGCAGCGCCTCATGGGCGTCGATCGGATCACCGGTAAAGAACATCCGGCGAGTGCGCTGGGTATTCATCTTGCGCAGCATGCCGTGGTAGAACCCATTCATTGCATATTTGACCTGGGTCGAGCCGAAGGCGGCATTCTCTGATGCGATCGTGATATCGCACATGTTCGCCACATCCATGCCGTATCCGGGCGCTACGCCGGCCACCGCCGCGACAGTGGGTTTGCGGTAGTCGTACAGGTCTGTCATGAACCGCAATGCGACGTCGGTGAAGCGATTGCGCTCATCTCCCTGAGTGCCCTGGAGGACATCGAGTGCCCACCCGGCGCAGAAGTAATCCTCGTTGCCAATGATGAGGACAGCGGCGACCTCATCGTCATAGGCCCATCCAGCAAGGGCGTCGATGAGCTCTTCATGCAGCTCCCACCCCAGCGCATTGCGCTTCTCCGGATGGTCGAGCTGAAGGATGCCCACACCGTCTTCGATGCCTGTGATCAGGTACTTGTACTCGGCCATCGCGATCCTCACCGACGCTGTATGAGCACGACTCTGTGCTCGTCGACGGACCGGAGTGACCACGCCGACGACAAAACTGTACATCGTGTTCGAGTTTTTTGCAAAAAGTCGAACACGCTGTATGGTCATTGTTCGGGGTCAGTGCTAGCCCGTCCGCCCAACCGAGGAATCGACATGACAGTGCCGTCTCATCACGTGCAGCAGTACGTCGAAATGGGTTTGTGGACCGACGAGCGCGTCGGCTACTTGATCCCCCGACAAGCGGCCGATTTCCCCGAACGCGAACTGTTTCTGTTCGAAGGCCGGCGGGTCACCTACGGTGAATTCGACTCATGGGTGACGGCGGTCGCATCCGACATGGTCAGCCGCGGCGTCAATCCCGGTGACCGGGTGATAGTACAATTGCCGAATTGCCTTGAAGCACTGGTACTTCAGGTCGCCGCGTTCCGGATCGGAGCCCTCAACGTCCCGGTAATCCCAATCTACCGCGAACATGAAACCGGACAGATACTCGCCGACACCCGCCCCGCCGTCGTCGCTGTTGCTGCTGTGATCGGCGAACGCCGCCCCGACGTCGAAATCGACGGGCTGCTCGCGAGCCTGGGCCATCACCCCGCCGTCCGCTACCTGGTCGGCGGGGAAGCCCCCGGATGGACGCCGGTACCCGACGCCGACGCAGCGATCCCCTGTGATGTGTCACTACCTGAGCCGGCCGCGGCGGACAAGCCGGCCCTGGTTCTCTACACCTCCGGAACCACCTCGGCACCCAAAGGCGCTGTCTTATCGTCACGTTCGTTGCTGGCGCAGCTACGCAACATGGCCAGCATCGCCGATCTCGACGCACATGCCGTGTTGGCCGCCGGCACCCCGCTGTCCCATTTGAGCGGCTTCGTCGCAGGGGTTCTCCTGCCCGCGTTTCTCGGTGCTCGGGCGGTCATCCTGCCCGCCTGGCGCCCAGACGAAGCTGTCAAGGTCATCGCGGCCGAACGAGTCACCACGATGATGGGTGCAACAGTTTTCCTCCAGGATCTCGTTTCGCGCTACGCCAACGGCACCGATACCGGCCATCGCCTGACCACCTACATGTGCGCCGGCGCGACGATTCCAGCCGGCCTCATCCGGGCCGCCGCAGATGCAGGTATTTTCGCCACCCGCAACTACGGCATGACGGAAACCGCCGGAATCTGCACCGGCGCCACTCCCACCGACTCGGACGAGAGGCGGGAGAATTGGGACGGCCGCTTATTGCCCGGGATGCAGATCGAGGCGGTCGACGCAGATCGCCGCCCCGTCGATTTCGGTACCGAGGGCGAGTTGCGCATCCGCGGCCCTCAGTTGTTCGACGGATACACCGACATCGAGACCACCGCAACGCAATTCGACGATGACGGCTGGTTCTACCCAGGAGACATCGGAGTTGTCGAGGACGGCTGGGTACGAATGACCGGTCGCAGCAAGGACATCATCAACCGCGGCGGCGAGAAGTTCTCCACCCAGGACATCGAACAGGCTCTGCTCAGCCACAGCGACATTCACACCGCAGCGGTCACTGCGGTGCCCGACCAGCGGTTCGGCGAAGCCGTCGGAGCTTGGATAGTCCTAGTCGACAGTGCCACCTGGTCAGGACCGGACACATTTCTCCGCTACCTCTACGATGCGGGACTGGCCAAAGCCAAGCTACCCATCGAATGGCATGTCGTGGCATCCATTCCAACTACTGCCAGCGGCAAGGTCCAGAAGTTCCGGCTACCAGACCTCGATGACCTGGCCGTCTCGACCAACGCCCGCCTCGATTCCACCACCGTTAGGAACACACAGTGACCGCACCAACCAACCTCGCACCGACGCGAACCATCTACGACGACGACCACGAGCAGTTCCGCGACACCATCAAGCAATTCATCGACACCACCGTCGCCCCCAACTTTGAACGCTGGGAAAAAGACAAGGTTGTCGACCGGTCGCTATTCACCACAGCCGGCGAACACGGCATGCTGCTATTCAGCACACCGGAAGAGTTCGGAGGGGCAGGCGTCGACGACTTCAGGTTCAACGCCATCCTCGACGAGGAGTTCGGCCGATCCGGTTATGCGTCCGTCGGATTGGGGTTGGCACTCCAAAACGATGTCGTGGGGCCGTATTTCACTGACCTCACCAACGACGAGCAGAAGCAACGATGGCTGCCCGGACTAACCAACGGCACCCTCATCGGCGCCATCGCCATGACCGAACCCGGCGCCGGAAGCGACCTCTCAGGAATCCGAACTCGCGCTGTACGCGACAACGACCACTACGTCATCAATGGCGCCAAGACATTCATCTCCAACGGTCAGAACTGCGACATCGTTGTGGTTGCGGCACGCACCAGCGACGACAAACACAAGGGTCTCTCACTGTTCGTCATCGAGAACGGCACGCCAGGTTTCGAGAAGGGGCGCAACCTTGACAAACTCGGCCTGCACGGCCAGGACACCAGTGAGCTGAGCTTCACCGACGTTCGTGTGCCAGCAGAAAACCTTCTCGGACAGGAAGGCTCCGGCTTCTACCAGCTGATGCGCAACCTGCCCCAGGAACGGCTCTCTCTGGCCATCACCGCGGTCTCCTCTGCCGAGGGTGTGCTCAGCAGAACACTCGACTATGTCAACGAGCGCAAGGCTTTTGGCCGCCCGATCGGCACCTTCCAGCACAACCGTTTCCTGCTGGCCGAGTTGGCCACCGAACTCGACATCGCCCGCGTTTACGTCGACCACTGTGTCAGTCTGCACGCCAAGCACGAGCTGACGGCCGTGCGTGCCGCGAAAGCAAAATGGTGGACCACGGAACTGCAGGTGCGCGTTGCCGACCGGTGCCTGCAGCTGCACGGCGGCTACGGATACATGCGCGAATACTCAGTCAGCCGTGCCTTTGCAGACGCCCGTATTCAAACGATCTACGGCGGCACCACCGAAATCATGAAGGAAATCATCGGAAGGGACCTCGGGCTCTAGCCACCAAGCCCGCAGCGTCACCGACGACAGCACCAAAACAAAACATCACAGCACCAACCAAACTCACCAAACGAGAGGAAATCCCATGTCACAGTTCACCCAAATCAAGACTTCCGTCGCCGACGGTGTCGGCACCATCACGTTCGACCGCATCGACCGTCGTAACGCCTTGAGTCTGGAGCTCATGGCCGACATGAGCGACTGTCTCGACGAATGGCGCACCAACGACGACGTGGCCTGCGTCGTGATCACCGGCGGCGACAAGGTGTTCTGCGCCGGGTTGGACCTGCAGCTGCAGTCGGGTTTCACCGGGGAGACCCGCGTCCTGTACTCCGATGCCTGCATGCGTGCTTACGGAACGCTGCTCGACTATGCAAAGCCGACCATCGCGGCGGTCTCGGGGCCCGCACTCGGCGGCGGTTGCGATATCGCCGTCTTCGCCGACATTCGAATCGGCTCCGATGATGTGATCATGGGCTACCCGCAAATCAAGATGGGCCTTACGCCTTACTTTTCGCCGCTGTGGAAAATCGTCGGTCTGAGCCAGGCGAAGCTGCTCACCTTCTCTGGTGACCGCATCGACGCCGCCGAAGCCGCTCGAATCGGCCTGCTGGATCGCCTCGTCCCTGCCGGTCAAGCTGTCAGTGCCGCAACCGAATTGGCCAAATCCATCGCCGAAACCACCACCGCATCGGCGATGAACAACAAGGAGATGGCACTGCGGGCGCCTGCTATGGACCCGATTGCCGCCCTGACCTACGAAACGATGGCCTACCGCGAGGTCATCTGGCACCCGGAGGTCAACGACCGGATCAGCAAGGCGTACAGCAAACTGCGCAAGTAGTCGGTGCCACTGACGTCAGATCAGTTACGCCACCGCCGGCGTGGCCAGTCACTGCGGTAACCCCACATCGTCATCAGAACATCGAAAGGTAATCCTCCCGTGCAAATTCACGACAGCGTAGCGGTCGTCACCGGTGGTGCGTCGGGCCTGGGCCTGGCGACCACCAAGCGCCTGCTCGATGCCGGCG
>NZ_JARVRX010000008.1 GCF_030209435.1 Mycolicibacterium sp. lyk4-40-TYG-92
TGAGGAACGTGTCCCACTGCTGCACCGTCAGCGTCCGATCCTGGCCGTCGACCAGGCTCAGCTCGTTGTCGAGACCCGCATGGGACGTACCCGCCCCGAAAAACAGCGACGCCAGCGCCGCTACCAGTGCTACCAGCACCCGACTGAATGCCTTCATATTCTCCCTAGCTCAGTAGGCGGTGCCAGCAAGCTGACCGCGCGACCGTCGCAAGAACTCCATGTACGCCCTCAGGCGAACTTCACATGTCGCTCTTACCTTTTGCTCATCGTTGACACGAGGAAGATATCGGCGTACGCACCTTCCGGCAATGCGAACGGCGTAAAGACCGCGCAGATATTCCCGATCCGGAAAAGTTTGCTGGGAACTACCTGCTCATCGAGATCGACCACACCGGCCGGTTGGGCCGAAACACGCCGGAAACATGCGCTCAACGGGGCCGCTGACCGGCGCAATCAGGAGTTAACCTCATTCGCGACCAGCCGTTGTGAGAACAGCGTGCTCAGCGATGGTGCGGCGGAACGTTTTCCCGTAGCCAGCGATCTCGGTCACCATCCCCGGACCCAGTGGGCTCGTTACATTCATCCCGGGTAACGTCCGGCAAAACGTCGCCGAACACCTTGTTAACTAGGTCGCGCGACGGCTGTGTACCGCTCATCACAAGACTCCTTCAGTGTGATCAAGATCACACCTTTGCCAGGATGAGGGGTTCACGTGGGACGAACTCATGACGCCTCCGTTCGGCCGACGAGCCCCGTGGAGCTCAGCTATCAGATGTCGAGGCTCGACAGCTGCGCGATGATGTACGCCGCCAACGGCCCCAGCGTCGCCATACCGTCGCGCACCGACGCACGTGAGCCGGCGATGTTGACCACCAGCGTGCTTCCCGAGACCCCGGCCAGGCCGCGCGAGAGCCCCGCGTCCGAAATACCGGCCGCCAGGCCCGACGAACGCAGCGCCTCGGCGATGCCGAGCAATTCCCGGTCGAGCATGGTCCGGGTGGCTTCCGGCGTGACATCGCGCGGGCTGACGCCGGTGCCACCGACGGAGATGACCAGATCGACACCACCGATCACCGCGGTGTTGAGGGCGTTGCGAATCTCGATCTCATCGGCCGGGACCACGACGACGCCGTCGACGAGGAAGCCGGCCTCACCGAGCAGTTCGGTGACCAACGGACCGCTGTGGTCCTCTTCGCCGTGCGCCGTGCGGTCATCCACGACCACGACGAGTGCGCGCCCGGCCAATTCCCCTGCCTGTTCCATGCCTGTCACCGTATATCCCGCCTCTGACATCGAACTCGGCCCCGCTCCCATCACTGCTGCGCCTTTCCGAGAGTCACCTGAACGGTCTGCGGTTTGCCCGCGGTGTCCAGATAGGTCAACGTGACCTTGTCGCCAGGGGCCTTCGACCGCACCGCCGCGACCAGCGCGTCGGCGCTACTGATCACCCGGTCGTCCACCTTGGTCACCACCACACCGCTGGGCAGGCCGGCCGTCTGGGCCGCGCCACCGTTGGTGACGTCGACGATCTTGGCGCCGTCGACGGCCTTGTCGTTGCCGACCTGCACGCCGAGCGACGCATGGCTCGCGATGCCGTTCTTGATCAGCTCGTCGGCGATGCGCTTGGCCTGGTCCACCGGAATGGCGAAGCCCAGGCCGATCGAACCGCTCTGCGACTGACCGGAATCCCCGCCGAGCGTCGCGATCGCCGAGTTGATGCCGACGAGTTCACCGCTCATGTTGACCAGCGCGCCACCGGAGTTGCCGGGGTTGATCGCGGCGTCGGTCTGGATGGCGTCGAGCACGGTGTTCTGGTTCTTGGCGTCACCACCGGCGGCGACGGGGCGATTCAGCGAGCTGATGATGCCCTCGGTCACGGTGCCCTGCAGACCCAGCGGCGAACCCACCGCCACCACCTGCTGGCCCACCACCAGGTTGGACGACGAGCCCAGCGAGATGGGCGTCAGACCCGAGACGCCCTTGGCCCGCACGACTGCGATGTCACTGCTCGGATCGGTCCCGACGATCTGGAACGTCGTGGTGTTACCGGTGTTGAACGTGACCTTGGTCTGCACCGGCGGCGCCCCCGGCGGCGGGGCATCCTTGGCGCCCGCCACCACGTGGTTGTTGGTGAGGATGAGCCCGTCCGCGGACAGGATGATGCCCGAGCCTTCTTCAGAGGCCCGGCCCATGTCGGTCTCGAGCTTCACGACGCTGGGCACCACCTTGGCGGCGACCTGCTCCACCGAACCGATCGGCGCATTACCCGCGTGCTGTCCGCGCGCCGAACCGCCCAACGAGGTCGTGGTGTTCGAGTAGTCGGGCTGGGCCAGCATCACGATGCCGCCGCCGATACCCGCCGACACCAGTGCCACCGCTGCCATTCCGGCGATCAAAGGCCCTGTGCGGGAACGGTTTTGCGGGCGCGGCGAGATGGATGGCCGACCGTTCTGCGACCCGTTGCGGTAGGGGTCGTGCGGCTGCGAACCGTACGGCTGGGTCGAGTACTGGCCCGTGACGTACGAGCCGGTCGGGTGTTGACCGGGCTGATGCTGGCCCGTCGGGTACTGACCGGTGGGGTAACTGCCCGTGGGGTACTGGCCGGTGGTCTGCTGCTGATGCGTGGCGTACCGCCAGTCGTATGACGACCCCGGCTGCGGCGACGCGCCGTAGCCGGGCGCGGACTGATAGGAATCAGGACGCCGACCGGACTCGGGCTGCTGCGAGTACCTCGGGTGATTCGTCATTACTGGTCGACACTCTTCCTGTATTTCCGATCCGTTGCCGGGACAACGAACGACATGACCTGACGGTGCCCACTCGGGCTGAGAATCCACTGAGACACCGCAGGCCGCACCCTAGACTTCCTCCCCCGTCCGGGCAGGTTCATTTTCCGTGGTCACGCCCGTTACGTCCAGCCCAGCGGGTCGGTGTGTTGCGGTCACACCGGAGGGTCGTCCCGGCAAAACGAGATGGATCGACGTGCCCGGCGGCGTCCCGCCCGGCACGGTGTCCTCAATCCGCAGTGCGCCACCATGTTTGAGCACCACCTGCTTGACGATGGCCAGTCCCAGACCGGAACCGGGCATCGCCCGCGCCGTCGTCGACCGGTAGAAACGCTCGAACACCAGCGCCCGTTCCTGCGGCGGGATGCCCGGCCCCCAGTCGGAGACCACCAGCTCCGCGTGCGTCGGATTGATGCGCCCGAGCCGGACCCGCACCACCGAACCGGCCGGACTCCACTTGGCGGCGTTGTCGAGCAGGTTCAGCACCGCCCGGGACAACCCCGCCCCGTCGCCGTACACCTGCCATCCGGCGATGTCGACGTCGAAGTCAATGTCGTTGCGGCGGCGGCGAACTCGTTCCAGGCTGCGGTCGACGACCTCGGCCATCTCGACGGGCTCGTGGACCGTCACCGCGGCGTCGTCGCGGGTCAGGTCGACCAGGTCGCCGACGAGGGTGGAGAGCTCCTCGATCTGGGCGATGACATCGGACTGCAGACCCGCCATCTCCTCCTCCGGGAACGGCGGCGCGCCGGGTGCCATGGCCGCCATCAGCAGTTCGACGTTGGTCCGCAGCGAGGTCAGCGGCGTGCGCAACTCATGACCGGCGTCCGACACCAGCCGGGCCTGCCGGTCTCTCGACTCGGCGAGCGCCCGCAACATCATGTTGAAAGCCTCTGTGAGCCTGGCCAATTCGTCATTGCCGTAGACCGGGATGGGCCGCAGGTCGTCGGTGCGGGCCACCCGTTCGGTGGCCTCGGTCAACCGGGCCACGGGTCTCAGCCCGGTCCGCGCGACGGTGCCACCGGCGATGGCGGCGACGGCCATCCCGATTCCACCCACGATGAGCAAAATGGTGCCGAGCCGTTTGAGCACCTGGCTGGTGGGCCAGAGATTCTTCGAGATCAGCAGCGAGTTACCCGACTGCAGGTGCACCGCCAGCACGCGCTGATAGTTGGTGGTACGCAACGACATCAGCAGCTTGCCGGCGATGACGTCCTTCTCGGGCGTGCCGAGCGGCAGCGTCTGCCCCTGCTGGTTGGCGGTGTAGATGGACTGGCCCGGGATCACGTACATCGCATTGACGTCCGAGTAGGCGGTGCCCTCGATCGCCTTGCCGGGGTCGACGGCCAGGGAACCGCTCTCGATGAGCAATTGCGCGCGGCTGTGCAACTGGTTGTCGATGTCGCCGTACAGCGCCTTCGACACCACCACGTACACCGCAACCGACATGAGGACGACGACCATCGCCACCATCGACATCGCGAGCAGCATGACGCGCCATTTCAGCGACACCGAGCTGGCGTCGTGTTGCACTGTGCCGTCCGGCGTCACCGGCATCTGCGGCACTTCCCGCATCTTCCGGTCCACGGTTGCGCGAAGCTTGTCGAGCATCAGGGTGGGGTCTCACGCAGCACGTAACCCACGCCGCGCACGGTGTGGATCAGGCGCGGTTCTCCCTCCGCCTCGGTCTTGCGGCGCAGGTACCCGACGTAGACCTCAAGGGCATTGCCCGACGTCGGAAAATCGAAGCCCCACACCTCTTCGAGGATCCGACTGCGGCTCAGCACCCGGCGCGGGTTGTGGATGAGCATCTCGAGCAGCGAGAACTCGGTGCGGGTGAGGCTGATCGACCGCGAGCCGCGGGTGACCTCGCGGGTCACCGGGTCGAGGCTCAGGTCGGAGAAGGTCAGTGCCGCCGACTCGGCGCCGTCGGCGGGACCGGTACGGCGGAGCAGGGCCCGCATCCGGGCCAGAAGTTCCTCGAGCGCGAACGGCTTCGGGAGATAGTCGTCGGCACCCGCGTCGAGGCCGGCGACCCGCTCATCGATCGAGTCGCGGGCCGTCAGCATCAGCACCGGCAGGTCGTCCCCGCTGCTGCGCAGCTGCCGGCAGACCCCACGGCCGTCCAACCGCGGCATCATGTCGTCGAGCACGACAGCGTCGGGCCGGTCGCTGGAGATGCGCTCCAGCGCCTCGACACCGTCTTGCGCCAGTTCGACCGAGTACCCGTTGAAAGTCAGTGACCGACGCAGTGATTCACGTACAGCGCGGTCATCGTCGACTACAAGGATTCGCACAGGCACAGTCTCACCCCACCATCTGAGAGCGGACTGAGAAGACGCGCCACGCGGGCGCGAGAAAAACCGTCAGTCGGTTCAGGCGCGGCGGTCGAGGTCGATCAGACCCAGACGCGCGGCCTTGAGCAGGCGACGCGGCACCTTGTGCGCCTGACCTGCGACGTTCACGCTGACCAGGCCGGTGGCCTCGGCCTTCCACTGCGCGCGACGGCTACGGGTGTTCGAGCGCGACATCCTGCGCTTGGGCACAGCCATGATGTGCACCTCTCTGACTAAACGGAATTGCTTGCGGTCGGCCGCGTCGCGAAACAAATAGGGCCAACGGCCTCTCCATTGCTTCTCGCGTGCGCAGCGATTGCACCTCAGGATAGCCGTCGACCTGCGTAGGCTCCAAAACGTCGCCCCCACCGGGCAACACGCAACCCCCAGCCCCCTTGACTCGGTACCGCTAGTACCGACTAACCTCCCTACCGGTTGGTTGAATGACGGGAGTGTGTGTGACATCACCAGCAGTCCGGATCGGTAACTGCTCGGGGTTCTACGGAGACCGGCTGGCGGCGATGCACGAGATGCTCGCCGGGGGTGAGCTGGACTACCTCACCGGCGACTACCTCGCCGAGCTGACCATGCTGATCCTCGCGCGGGACCGAGCAAAGAACCCTGACCTCGGGTACGCCAAGACGTTCCTGCGCCAACTGGAGCAATCCCTCGGCCTGGCCCTGGACAAGGGCGTGAAGATCGTCGCCAACGCCGGCGGCCTCAATCCGGCCGGCCTGGCAGCAGCGGTACGCGCCCTGGCCGAAAAGCTCGGGCTGACGGTGAACGTGGCGCACGTCGAGGGTGACGACCTCGTGGCGCGCGCCGGCGAGCTCGGCTTCGGCACCCCACTGTCGGCCAATGCCTACCTCGGCGCCTGGGGCATCGTGGACTGCCTGAAGTCCGGGGCAGACGTCGTCGTCACCGGCCGGGTCACCGACGCCTCGGTGATCGTCGGGCCGGCCGCCGCACACTTCGGCTGGGCGCGCACCGACTACGACGCGCTGGCAGGCGCCATTGCGGCGGGCCACGTCATCGAGTGCGGCACTCAGGCCACGGGCGGCAATTTCAGCTTCTTCACCGAGATTCCCGACCTGATCCGCCCTGGGTTCCCGCTGGCGGAGATCTCCGCGGACGGCTCGTCGGTGATCACCAAGCACGCCGGCACCGGGGGACGGGTCAGCGTCGACACCGTCACCGCACAGCTGTTGTACGAGATCACCGGGGCGCGCTACGCCAATCCCGACGCCACCCTGCGGGTCGACTCGCTGGAGCTGACCGCCGACGGCGAGGACCGCGTCCGCATCTCCGGCGTGTGCGGCGAGGCGCCGCCGCCCACGTTGAAGGTGTCGCTCAACAGCATCGGCGGCTTCCGCAATGCGGCGTCGTTCATCCTCACCGGCCTCGACATCGAGGCGAAGGCGGATCTGTTGCAGCGCCAGCTGGAGGCGAGCATCACGCAGCGCCCCGCCGAATTGCAGTGGACGCTGGCCCGGACCGATCATCCCGACGCCGACACCGAGGAGCGGGCCAGCGCGCTGCTGCACTGCGTCGTGCGCGACCCCGACCCGGCCAAGGTCGGCCGCCAATTCTCCGCGGCAGCAGTCGAACTCGCGCTCGCCAGCTACCCGGGATTCACCACCACCGCTCCCCCGGGCGACGGCCAGGTGTACGGCCTGTTCAAGCCCGGCTACGTCGACGCGGCCCTGGTGCCCCACGTCGCAGTGCGCGCAGACGGATCCCGGGTCGACATCGCGCCGTCCGCAGAGACAGTCGCACTGGGACCGGTGGACGACCCGGCGCTGCCTGACCCGCCGCCCGCCGGGCCGACCCGTCGAGCGCCGCTGGGCACCATCGCCGGGGCCCGCAGCGGCGACAAGGGTGGATCCGCCAATGTCGGCGTCTGGGTCCGGACCGACGACCAATGGCGTTGGCTGGCACACACATTGACGGTCGAGACGCTTCGCGAGCTGCTGCCCGAAGCCGCCGACCTGCCCGTGACGCGACACCTGCTGCCCAACCTGCGCGCCATCAACTTCGTCATCGAGGGCATCCTCGGCGAAGGCGTCGCGTACCAGGCCCGATTCGATCCCCAGGCCAAGGGCCTCGGGGAATGGCTACGAACCCGTCATCTCGACATCCCGGAGGAACTGTTTTCGTGAGCATATGGACCACGCCCGAACGTGACGCACTGCGAAAGACCGTGCGCGCGTTCGCCGAACGCGAGATCCTCCCCCACGTCGACGAGTGGGAGCGCAGCGGCGAGCTGCCCCGTTCGCTGCACGAGGCAGCCGGTGCGGCCGGCCTGTTGGGCGCCCAGGCGCCCGAGTCCGTCGGCGGTGGGGGCGGCGACGGCGCTGACGCCGTGATCGTCTGCGAGGAACTGCATTACGCCGGCGTGCCCGGCGGCGTCTTCGCGTCGCTGTTCACCTGCGGCATCTCCACACCGCACATGATCGCCTCCGGCGACCAGCGGCTGATCGACACGTACGTGCGACCGACGTTGCAGGGCAAGATGATCGGCTCATTGGCCATCACCGAACCCGGCGGCGGCTCCGACGTCGGGCACCTGACCACCCGCGCCGACCGTGACGGCGACGACTTCATCATCAACGGCGCCAAGACCTACATCACCTCAGGTGTGCGCGCCGACTATGTGGTGACCGCTGTGCGCACCGGAGGCCCTGGCGCAGCCGGTGTTTCGCTGATCGTCGTGGACAAGGACACCCCCGGCTTCACGGTCAGCCGCAAGCTGGAGAAGATGGGCTGGCGCTCGTCGGACACCGCGGAACTGTCCTACGTCGACGTCCGCGTGCCGGCAGCCAACCTGGTCGGACCCGAGAACTCCGGCTTCCTGCAGATCGCCGGCGCCTTCGTCTCCGAGCGGGTCGGCCTTGCCGCGCAGGCATATGCGAGCGCGCAGCGCTGCCTGGACCTGACCGTGCAGTGGTGCCGGGACCGGGAGACGTTCGGCCGGCCGCTGATCACCCGCCAGTCGGTGCAGAACACCCTCGCCGAGATGGCACGGCGCATCGACGTCGCCCGGGTCTACACGCATCACCTGGTCGAGCGCGAATTGGCCGGTGAGACGAACCTGATCGCCGAGGTCTGTTTCGCGAAGAACACCGCCGTCGAGGCCGGCGAGTGGGTGGCCAACGCCGGGGTCCAGTTGTTCGGCGGCATGGGCTACATGGCCGAGTCGGAGATCGAACGGCAGTACCGCGACATGCGCATCATCGGTATCGGTGGCGGTACCACTGAGATTCTCACCTCGCTGGCCGCCAAGACGTTGGGATTCCAGTCATGACACAGGCAAGCAACGGAGCGGATTGCGCATCATGACCCAGCTGAAGTCCACACTCAATTCCGCATCGACCGGATACACCGATGCCGCTGCGGCGATGACGGCCAAGCTCACCGAGCTGGATGCCGAGCATGCCAAGGCGCTGGCCGGCGGCGGCGCGAAATACGTTGACCGGCACCACGCCCGCGGCAAGCTGACGGCACGCGAGCGCATCGAGCAGCTCGTCGATCCGGACTCGCCGTTCCTGGAGCTGAGTCCACTGGCCGCGTGGGGCAGCGACTTCGTCGTCGGTGCCAGCCTCGTCACCGGCATCGGTGTCGTCGAGGGCGTCGAGTGCCTCATCGTGGCGAACGACCCGACAGTCAAGGGCGGCACGAGTAACCCGTGGACGCTCAAGAAGATCCTGCGCGCCAACCAGATTGCCCGCGAGAACCGGCTGCCGGTGATCTCGATGGTCGAGTCGGGCGGCGCGGATCTGCCCACGCAGAAGGAAATCTTCATTCCGGGTGGCGCGATGTTCCGCGATCTGACCCGGCTGTCGGCGGAGGGCATTCCGACCATCGCGTTGGTGTTCGGCAACTCGACCGCCGGCGGCGCCTACATCCCCGGCATGTCCGACCACGTGGTGATGATCAAGGAGCGCTCCAAGGTGTTCCTGGCCGGACCGCCACTGGTCAAGATGGCCACCGGCGAAGAGTCTGACGACGAATCCCTTGGTGGCGCCGAAATGCACTCCCGGACCTCGGGTCTCGGCGACTACTTCGCACAGGACGAGCTCGACGCCATCCGCATCGGGCGGCGCATCGTGGCCCGGCTGAACTGGCGCAAGCAGGGTCCGACGCCGGCACCGGTGGTGCCGCCGCTGTATCCCGAAGAGGAACTGCTCGGCATCGTCGGCGCCGATCTGCGCATCCCGTTCGATCCGCGCGACGTCATCGCACGCATCGTCGACGGCTCGGACTTCGACGAGTTCAAACCGCTGTACGGCTCGTCTCTGGTCACCGGTTGGGCCAACCTCTGGGGCTACCCGGTCGGCATCCTGGCCAACGCGCGCGGCGTCTTGTTCAGCGAGGAATCGCAGAAGGCCACCCAGTTCATCCAGCTGGCCAACCGGTCCGACACGCCATTGTTGTTCCTGCACAACACGACCGGCTACATGGTCGGCAAGGCGTACGAGGAAGGCGGGATGATCAAGCACGGCTCGATGATGATCAACGCCGTCTCCAATTCGAAGGTCCCGCACATCTCGCTGCTCATCGGCGCCTCCTACGGCGCCGGCCACTACGGCATGTGCGGCCGGGCCTACGACCCGCGGTTCCTGTTCGCCTGGCCCAGCGCGAAATCCGCGGTGATGGGCGGAGCGCAGCTGGCCGGTGTGCTCTCGATCGTCAGCCGCGCAGCGACCGAAGCCCGGGGCGGCCAGGTCGACGAAGCCGCGGACGCAGCGCTGCGTGCCGCCGTCGAAGCGCAGATCGACGCCGAATCACTGCCGGCGTTCCTGTCCGGCCGGCTCTACGACGACGGCATAATCGACCCCCGCGACACCCGCACCGTACTGGGAATGTGCTTGTCCGCCATTGCCAATGCCCCGATCGAGGGGACGTCGAACTTCGGCGTCTTCCGGATGTGAGTAGCCCGCCGATGAGCGCTTGCGCGAAGAGCAGAGGACACAGTTCATGATTCGTAAAATCCTCGTCGCCAACCGCGGGGAAATCGCCCGCCGGGTGTTCGCCACCTGCCGCCGGCTCGGCATCGGCACCGTCGCGGTGTACACCGACCCCGACGCGGCCGCGCCGCACGTCGCCGAGGCCGACGACCGGGTGCGGCTCGAAGGTCGCACCGGTTATCTCGACGCCGCCCAGCTGATCGCGGCGGCCAAGGCGTCCGGTGCCGACGCGATCCACCCTGGCTACGGATTCCTCTCGGAGAACCCGGATTTCGCGGCCGCCGTGCAGGATGCCGGGCTGACATGGATCGGCCCGCCGGTGGCCGCCGTGCAGGCCATGGGCTCCAAGATCGAGGCCAAGAAGCTGATGTCGGCAGCCGGCGTTCCGGTGCTGACCGAGCTGGACCCCGACACCGTCACCGCCGACCAGCTACCGGTGCTGATCAAAGCGTCCGCCGGCGGCGGTGGTCGCGGTATGCGGGTGGTTCGCGAATTGTCCGCGCTGCCGGCCGAAGTCGCGGCGGCGCAGCGCGAGGCGCAGTCCGCCTTCGGTGATCCGACGGTGTTCTGCGAGCGCTATCTGGCCAGCGGCCACCACATCGAGGTGCAGGTGATGGCCGATGCGCACGGCACGGTGTGGGCCGTCGGCGAGCGCGAGTGCTCCATTCAGCGGCGGCACCAGAAGGTCATCGAGGAAGCGCCGTCCCCGCTCGTGGAGCGGACGCCCGGCATGCGCGCCAAGCTGTTCGAGGCCGCCAGGCTGGCAGCCACCGCGATCGGCTACACCGGCGCCGGCACCGTCGAGTTCATGTCGGACGCGGGCGGCGACTTCTTCTTCCTGGAGATGAACACCCGCCTGCAGGTCGAGCATCCGGTCACCGAGGAGACCACCGGACTCGACCTGGTCGAGCTGCAGCTGGACGTGGCCGACGGTGGCGCACTCGCCGCGGAACCGCCCGCAACGCAGGGACATTCGATCGAGGCCCGGCTCTACGCCGAGGACCCGGCCAAGGACTGGCAGCCGCAGGCCGGCACGGTGCACCGATTCGAGGTGCCGGGCGTGCGAGCCGAATTCAGCCTGCTGGGCCGTGCCGGAACGCGCGTCGACTCCGGCATCGTCGACGGTTCGGTGGTCTCGGTGTTCTACGACCCGATGCTGGCCAAGGTCATCTCGTTCGCGCCGACCCGCGACCGGGCCGCGGCGATCCTCGCCGACGCGCTGTCCCGCGCGCGCATCCACGGCCTGCGCACCAACCGCGACCTGTTGGTGAATGTGTTGCGGCACCCGGCTTTCCTGGCCGGTGTCACCGATACCGCGTTCTTCGACACGCACGGTCTGGCCGACCTGGCGGCACCGGCCGACACCGACGTCACGCTGGCCGCCATCGCCGCGGCCCTGGCCGATGCGGCGCACAACCGCGCCACGGCAACGGTTTTCGCTGCCGCACCGAGCGGCTGGCGGAACCTCGCGTCGGGCTACCAGAGCCGTGCGTACACCGACGCGGCCGGAGCCGAGCAGCGGGTGCGGTACCGGTACACCCGCGACGGCGTCGAGCTGCCCGACCGCGACGACGTCACCGTCGTCACCGCTGATCCCGCTCGAGTGGTGTTGGCTCTGGGCGGCGTTGAGCGGTCTTTCGACGTCGCCCGATACGGCGCCGACGTTTTCGTCGACTCGCCTGCCGGCGCCGTGCACCTCGTGGCCCAGCCTCGATTCCCCGACCCGGACGCGGCAGTCGCCCAGGGCTCGCTGCTGGCGCCGATGCCCGGACTGGTGGTCCGGGTCGGCGCGGCCGTGGGTGATTCGGTCACCGCCGGCCAGCCGCTCATCTGGCTGGAAGCCATGAAGATGGAACACACCATCGCCGCACCGGATTCCGGTGTGCTCGCCGAACTCAACGTGCAACCGGGCCAACAGGTCGATGTCGGTGCCGTGCTTGCCCGTGTAGAAACCCCAGAAGGAGAATGACCGTGTCTTTCATCGAATCCGACGAGCGCAAGGCGCTGCGGGAGGCCGTCGTCGCGATGGCCTCGAAGTTCGGCCAGGACTACTTCCTCGAGAAGGCCCGCGCCGGCCAGCACACCGACGAATTGTGGGCCGAGGCAGGCAAACACGGCTTCCTGGGCGTGAACATGCCCGAGGAGTACGGCGGCGGTGGCGCCGGCATGTACGAGCTGAGCCTGGTCATGGAAGAGATGGCCGCCAATGGCTGTCCGTTGTTGATGATGGTCGTCTCGTCGGCCATCAACGGCACCATCATCTCGAAGTACGGCACCGAGGAACAGAAGAAGCGCTGGGTCCCGGGTCTTGCGGACGGCTCGCTCACCATGGCTTTCGCGATCACCGAGCCCGATGCCGGCTCCAACAGCCACCGCATCACCACGACGGCCCGCCGCGACGGCGGCGACTGGATCCTGTCCGGCCAGAAGGTCTTCATCTCGGGCATCGACCAGGCCGACGCCGTGCTGGTCGTCGGCCGCACCGAGGACCACAAGACCGGCAACCTCAAGCCGGCACTGTTCGTGGTGCCCACCGATGCGCCGGGCCTGAGCTGGACCAAGATCGAGATGGAGATCATCAGCCCCGAGAGCCAGTTCCAGGTGTTCCTGGACGAGGTGCGGCTGCCCGCCGATGCACTCGTCGGCTCCGAGGACGCCGCGATCGCGCAGCTGTTCGCGGGCCTGAACCCGGAGCGGATCATCGGTGCGGCCATGGCCGTCGGCACCGGCCGGCTCGCGATCCGCACCGCGACCGAGTATGTCAAGACCCGTCAGGTCTGGAAGGTGCCGATCGGTTCGCACCAGGGCATCTCGCACCCGCTGGCGCAGATCCACATCGAGCTCGAGCTGGCCAAGCTGATGATGCAGAAGGCCGCCACCCTCTACGACGCCGGTGACGACTTCGGTGCCGCCGAAGCCGCCAACATGGCCAAGTACGCCGCCGGTGAGGCCTCGGTGCGCGCGGTCGATCAGGCCGTGCAGTCGCTCGGCGGCAACGGCCTGACCAAGGAGTACGGCATCGCCGCCGCGGTCACGGCCTCGCGACTCGCCCGCATCGCTCCGGTCAGCCGTGAGATGGTGCTTAACTTCGTGGCGCAGACCTCGCTGGGTCTGCCGCGCTCGTACTGACAGGAAAGTCTCATGACCGCACTGGTCCACTACTCCGTCGAAAACGGTGTCGCCCGGCTGACGCTGGACTCACCGCACAACCGCAATGCGATGTCGACCGCGCTGGTGGAGCAGTTGCGGCAGGGCCTCACCGATGCCGCCGACGATCCGGGCGTGCGGGTCGTGGTGCTCGGACACACCGGCGGCACCTTCTGCGCCGGGGCTGACCTGAGCGAGGCAGCCGGGCGCGACCCCGGCGACCTGGCCACGGCCCGCGCGCTGGAGGCGGCCCGGCTGCTGCGGTCGATCCTGGAGCTGCCCGTTCCGGTGATCGCCGCGATCGACGGCCACGTCCGCGCCGGCGGCATGGGGTTGATCGGCGCCTGCGATCTGGTGGTCGCGGGCGCCGCCAGCACCTTCGCCCTCACCGAGGCCAGGATCGGTGTGGCGCCCTCGATCATCTCGCTGACGCTGCTGCCGAAGATGACGGCCCGTGCGGCCGGTCGCTACTTCGTGACGGGCGAGAAGTTCGGCGCCGAGGAAGCCGAGCGGATCGGCCTGGTGACCGTCGCGACCGATGACGTACCAGCGACCGTGGCGAAGCTGACGGATGAGATCACCAAGGGTTCACCGCAGGGTCTGGCCACGTCCAAGGCGCTGACCACGGCGTCGATCCTGGCTGACTTCGACCGCGACGCCGAGAAACTGGCCAAGCAGTCGGCGGAGTTGTTCGTTTCCGACGAGGCCCGCGAAGGCATGCTGGCCTTCCTCCAGAAGCGGCAACCGAACTGGAATAAGTGATCCACATCCCGTAACGGATGGGACGTCGATGCGGCCACAGTTTGCCTCAACAGCCTTGCAAGTCGCTGTGATCGTCGTAGGCTCGAGTTGATGAGCATGCCAGGTTCGCGCGCACAGATGCGCGTCGTCGATACCGACCGGATTCAGGTCGCTCACCTCCTCAGCGATGCTGCCGCGCAGGGACGGCTGCCGATGTCCGAGTACGAGGACCGATTGAACCGGGCCTACTCGGCGCAGACGTACGCCGAACTGTCGAAGCTGAGCGACGACCTGCCATACATCACCACCGCGCCCTGGGACACGGGCGGCGAATGCCATCCCGCACCCTCGACGCTGCTGCTGGCGATCATGAGCGGATTCGAGCGCCGGGGCCGCTGGAACGTCCCGCAGCGGCTGACGTCGTTCTCGCTCTTCGGCGGCGGCGTCATCGATCTGCGGTACGCCGACTTCACGTCACCGGACGTCGAGATCCACTCCTACTCGATCTTCGGCGGCCAGACCATCCTGCTGCCGCCGGAGGTCAACGTCGACGTGCACGGCGTCGGCGTCATGGGCGCGTTCGACCACCTCGGACAGCAGGGCACCCCCGGCGCCCCGCGTGTCACCATCCGCGGCTTCTCGCTGTGGGGCCGCGTCGGCATCAAGTCCAAGAAGCGCAAGCCCCCGCCCGCTGACTAGCCCCCTTCCCGCGAGCTAGCCCCTTTCCGAGCGAGCAGCCCCTTTCCCCGCGAGCGGCCGTGTCTGTACGGGACACGCCGCATGTCGCGTGCACTTTCAGGCCGCTCGCGGGCGACGAGCGACCCGAAACTCCACAGCGGGGGGGTACTCGGGCTCATAGCTCGTGCTTAAACTTGCCGTCCACCATGACGTCATGCCCACGCAGTCAGCGGAGTGGATGGCCACAGCACGGCTGTTGCGCCGCACCGGTTTCGGCGCCACCGGTCGCGCCGTCGACGCAGCCGTGGGGCAACCGGACTATCTGAGCGCAGGGCTCAACTCCGACCCGGAGTCCGATCCGGGTGCCAAAGCGACGCCTCTGCCCGAGTTCCCGGTACCCGGCCCGGTGGGCAAGAACGCGACTGTCGCCGCCCGCAAGGAGTACAACAGCGGGCTCCGAGACCAGATGCACGCGCTGTCGCAGTGGTGGCTGCAGCGCATGGTGTCGGTACAGCAGCCCGTCCACGAGAAACTGACCCTGCTGTGGCACAACCACTTTGCCACCTCGGCGGGCAAGGTGCGGGCGGCCGGGCTGATGGCCGCGCAGAACCAGAAACTACGGGCCGGTGCCGTCGGCGACTTCCGGTCCCTCGCGTACTCGATGCTCACCGATCCGGCCATGCTGCGCTGGCTGGATGGCCAACAGAACACTGCGAAGGCCGCCAACGAGAACTTGTCCCGCGAATTCATGGAGCTGTTCGCACTCGGCCACGGGAACGGCTACACCGAATCCGACGTGCGCGAAGGGGCCAGGGCACTGACCGGATGGGTGATCAGAGACGGGCAGTCCAGCCTGGCCCACAAACGGCACGACGCCGGGGACAAGACCGTGTTGGGTGTGACGGGCGCGTTGGACGCCGCCGGATTCTGCGACGCCGTCCTGGCACGACCTGAGTCTCCACAGTATGTGGCGCAACGACTCTGGCAGCAGCTCGCCTCCGACAACCCGCCGTCGGCGCCGGCGTTGTCTCGACTGGTCGGCGCGTACGGCGTCGGCCGCGACTTGAAGGCGCTGACAGTGGCCATCCTGACCGATCCGGAGTTCCTCGCCCAGCCTGCGTCATTGGTGAACACTCCGGTCGAGTGGACGGTCGGGCTGGTGCGCGCCCTCAAGGTGCCGGTAGCGCAGAATTCCCAGCTGATCGACCAGACCCTGAAAACGCTTGGCCAGCAGCCCTTCTACCCGCCCGACGTCGGTGGCTGGCCCCGTGGCCGGGCCTGGCTGTCCACCGCCGGCGCCGGAGTCCGGCTGCATGCGGCGACGGTACTGGCCCGCACGGGCGACGTCTCCGCCGTGTCCGACGCGGCACCGGCGGATCGGATCGACGCGGCCGGTTACCTGCTCGGCATCGGGTCATGGTCGGACCAAAGTGCAGCCGCGCTGCGCCCGCTGGTCAACCGCCCGCCCGAGCTGGTGGCCGCTGCGGCGAACACGCCCGAAAACCTGACGTCGTAGGGGTGCACATGGTCGAGATGAATCGGCGCAGGTTTCTGTTCGCCAGCACGGGACTGACCGCGGCGGGACTGCTGGCCGGTGCGACATTCGGATTGCCCGACCTGCTGCAGGCCGCGCGCGATCGTCCGCTCGCACAGGGTTCGGGCATCCTGGTGCTCGTCACGATGTACGGCGGCAACGACGGCATCAACACCCTGATTCCGTACGCAGACCCGGCCTACCACCAATCCCGGCCCGAATTGGCTTACGCCGCATCCGATGTCCTGCATCTGGACTCCGCGCTCGGGTTGAACCCCGGAATGCCAGGGCTCGCCAGACTCTGGCAACAGCGGCAATTGGCGGTGATCCGAGGAGTCGGCTACCCCAAACCCGACCACAGCCATTTCCGATCGATGGACATCTGGCAGACCGCTTCGCCCGACGAGCCGGTGCGTACCGGCTGGATCGGGCGGTGGCTCGACGCAACCGGAGACGACCCGCTGCGTGCGGTGAACATCGGCGCGGTCCTGCCACCCCTTGCGGTCGGCGAAAAACTCACCGCTGCAGCACTCTCGGTAACGGGTGACCACACACTCAAGTCGTTCGCCAACACCGTCGACGCCCTGGGCGCACCGGACACCCAGGACACTGCGGCCATGGCCCTGGTGCGCCAGTCGTATCGGGCCGTACAGACAACCGACGCTGCGCTGCAGCCCGCCATACAGCAGGCCTCACACAAGGGCAGGTCGCCGACCGCAAAGAACAAGTCGGACGACGCTCTTGCCGACCAACTCGCGGTGGTGGCGCGGTGCATCAAGGCCGGCGTGCCGACGCGGGTGTACAGCGTGAGCTTGGGCGGATTCGACACTCATGCCGACGAACGCGGCACCCAGCAGCGGCAGGTCAGCCGGCTCGACACCGCGGTAACCGGTTTCCTCGACCAGATCGCGGGCGACCCGCACGGAAGAAACGTTGTGCTGATGGCATATTCAGAGTTCGGTCGCCGAGTGCGTGCCAACGCATCGCAGGGTACGGACCACGGCACGGCCGGCCCGATGTTCATTGCCGGTGCACCGGTCAAGGGTGGTTTCTATGGCGACGAGCCGTCACTGACCGATCTGGACAACGGAGATCTCAAGGTCACCACCGACTTTCGCGATGTCTATCACGAGGTACTCACGCGGACACTCGGGACCGATCCGGGCCCAATCGTGGGCCCGGGCCGCAAGGACGTCGGCTTCCTCGCGTGATCAGGCCGGGGCGGCACGGGTGTTCGACAGCCGCGAGTCAGCGACGCCGACGCCGCGAGCGCAGGTAGTCACCCACGACTGCGGCACCCAGCCCATCCAGTTCTGGCACGACCACACGCCCTTCGACGCGCCGGGCCACCTGGTCGATGAACCGCGCCAGGCCGGGATCACTGCCCAACCGGAAGATGGTGATCTGCGCACCCAGCCGGGCCACCTCGTCGAAGCTGCGCACCGTGAAGGCGATGGTGCGCGGGTGCGGCGGGTAGTCGAAGAACGTCTCGGTCCCGTTGCGGTACTGCTCGAGGTGCGCCGTCGGTTCACCGTCGGTGACGACGAGGACGACCGGCTGCGCATTGGGATGCCGCCGCAGGTGCCGGCCGGCGAGCAACAGCGCGTGGTGCAGGTTGGTGCCCTGCTCGTAGACGCCTTCCAGCCCCGTCAGTTCGGCCGCCGAGACGGTGCGGGCATGCCGGCCAAAAGCGATGATCTGCAACGCATCTGACCGGAACCGGGTACTCACGAGGTGATTGAGCGCCAGGGCGGTGCGCTTCATCGGCAGCCACCGGTTCTCCATGACCATCGAGAACGACGTGTCCACCAAAAGCGCCACCACGGCTTGGGTGCGGGTCTCGGTTTCCGAGATCTCGACGTCCTCGACCGTGACTCGAAGGGGCGGGTAGCGGCCCTCCGCCGAAACACCCGCTTGCCGCAGAACCGCGTTGGTCAAGGTGCGGGTGACGTTCCAGGGCTCGGTGTCGCCGAACTGCCACGGCCGGGTGGCTCCGGTCAGTTCCCCGGCGGCGCCGGCACGACGGGTGTCCCGCTCGCCGTGTCGACCGGAAAGCTGTTGTGCCACATCGCGGAGTGCTGCCTGGCCCAGCTGACGCATGGCCTTGGGCGACAACCGCCACTGCCCGTCGGACCCGCGATCCAGGAAGCCCTGGTTCATCAGGGTCCGTTCCAGTTCCGCCAGGGCGCGGGCGTCGACGGCGGCCTCGTCGCCCAGTTGCCGGGCGAGCATATCCAGATCGACGTCGTCCATCTGGGCGCCGGCGTAGCTCTGCGAAAGCTGTTCCGCCAGCTGCTCCAACTCGGCGATGTCCTCCATCGCCTGAGCAGCCTCCCCCATGCCCAACGGATTGTTTCCGGTGAAACTCCGCTCCCCGGTCCAATCCTCACCCGGGCGGGCGGCCTGAAGGTTGGCATCGAGTCGACCGAGCGCGTTCATCAGCGACGGCGACCCGAAGGCCTGCTGCGCCAACGCATCCAACTCGGCGCGTTGATCGGGTGACAGGCTGTTGCGGAACCGCTGGGCGGCAGCGGCACGCTTGGCCAGGGAGTCCAGGAGCTCGTCGACGTTCTGCGGATTCTCCGGGAAGAACTGGCCGTGCTTGGCCATGAAATCCTGGAAATCCTGTTGCGTGTCTTCGCCGTTGGCGTGCTTCTCGAGCAGATTGTTCAGGTCGTCGAGCATGTCGCCCACGGCCTGACGATCCTCGTCGGTGGCGTTCTGCAGCGCATCCTTCATGCCGGCGAATCGTTGGTCCAGCATCTCCCGGCCCAGCAGATCCTTGATCTGCTCGTATTTTTGCCGGGCTTCCGCTGAGCGCCAGTCGTATTCGGAGAGCTCCTGCACGGCCTTGGCCGGTGACGGCGACAACGACTCCAGCTGCAGTTCACCGAACCGCGCGTCGTCATCGAGCGCGCGGGCGAGTTCCTTGCGTTCGGCGAGCACGGCCTCGTCGAGCAGCTTCTTGATCTCCTGCAGGGTGCCGTCAAGGTTGTTGCGCGACAGCAACTCCCGCCGACGCCGGTTGGCCTCGGCGGCCAGCCGGTCGGCGCCGCGCATATTCTGGGTCCCGCGACGGAGCAGCTCGGACAGCGCGCGCCGGGGCGACGCGCCCTCCATGACATCCTGCCCGATCTGCTCCAGTGCCTCCCGGAGGTCGACGGGAGGCGCCAGCGGGTCGGGCCCGCCGCTGTAGCGCGAATACCGCGAGAGATGTTTAGCCATATACTGTTTCGCCGTCGTCAGAGGTCTTGTCGATGCGCTTGGCCAGGTACAGCGCTTCCAGCGCCAGCTCGACGGCCGCCGCCCGCTCGCCGTCGGACTGCGCGCCCAGCCGGTCGGCGATCGCGTCGATCACCGGCAGGTCCGGCAGCGCGGCCAGGACGTCCTTGGCCGACACGCGCTCCCCCGTCGTGACCGGTGAATCCCCTTCCACCGCAGCGACCAGCGAGCCCACGTCGATGCCGCCGAGCAGGCGCTGCGCGGTGTCCGCGGTGGCCCGCCGCAGCAGATGCTCCAGGACGGCCTGCTCGCGGCCTTCCTCACCGGACTCGAATTCCAGCTTGCCGCGCAGCACGCCGATGATCGTCTGCAGATCGACCACTCGAGCAACCGGATCCTGTTCACCCAGAATCGCGGAGCGGTGCTGGGCTGCCGCGCCGACCGTTTCCGCCGCGGCGATGGCGAATCGGGCCGAGACACCCGAGCGCTGATCGATCGACTGCGACTCGCGCAGGTACCGGGCGAATCGGGCCAGGATCTGCAGCAGGTACTCGGGGACCTCGGCAGCGAGATGCGCTTCCTGCCTGATGACGCCGACCTCCGCGTCGAGCTCCAACGGGTAATGGGTGCGGATCTCGGCGCCGAAGCGGTCCTTCAGCGGCGTGATGATGCGGCCACGGTTGGTGTAGTCCTCGGGGTTCGCACTGGCCACGACGAGCACGTCGAGCGGCAGGCGCAACGTGTAGCCGCGGACCTGGATGTCGCGCTCCTCCATCACGTTGAGCATCGCGACCTGGATGCGCTCGGCGAGATCGGGCAGCTCGTTGATCGCGACGATGCCACGGTGCGCCCGCGGGATGAGGCCGTAGGCGATGGTTTCCGGGTCGCCCAGACTCCGCCCCTCGGCCACCTTGATGGGGTCGATGTCGCCGACCAGGTCGGCGACGCTGGTGTCGGGCGTCGCCAGCTTCTCGAAGTAGCGCTCGCTGCGGTGCTGCCACGTGATCGGCAGGTCGTCGCCGGAGTCCGCAGCCCGGCGGATCGACTCGGGTGTGATCGGCGAGTAGGGGTGCTCGCCCAGCTCCGAGCCGGCGATGACGGGCGTCCACTCGTCCAGCAGACCGACCAGACCGCGCAGCAGGCGGGTCTTACCCTGGCCGCGCTCGCCGAGCAGCACGATGTCGTGCCCGGCGATCAGTGCGCGCTCCAGCTGCGGCAGCACGGTGTCCTCGAAGCCGAAGATCCCGGGCCAGACGTCCTTGCCGTCAGCCAGCGCTGCCAGCAGGTTCTCTCGAATCTCGGTCTTGATGCCCCGCTCGCGGTGGCCCGTTGCTTTCAACGCGCCGACGGTCTTGGGCAGACCGGCCGGCAGGTCGGCTGGAAGGTCGTTAGGTGATGTCACGACCTCCACGCTACGACGGTGCACGGTGAGCGGCAGCACCTTGGGCTCCGGCGCCTTACCCAGTACCCTCGGTATCGTGAACTCGCTCGACTGGACTCAGCGCCCCACCGACCTCGAGTTCGGCCCCGCCGCGTGGCAGAGCCGACTGCTCGGCGGGTTGACCGCGGTGTTCGTCCGACCGGTAATTGCCCTGCTCACGCTCATCGGCATGGTCGTCAACCGGTTCCATCCGGAACTGGTGCAGCGAGGCCGCTACGACATCATCGACGGGCCGTTCCGCGCGTTCCGCGCCCTGCCCGGCACCACGGTGACACCGATCGCACTGGACGACTGCGCCGCCGAATGGATCGTCGCGCCGCGTGCACAGGGTTCCGATCGCGTGATCATCTACTTCCATGGTTCGGCGCTGATCACCCTCGGCCTGAACTCCCATCGGCGCTGGGCCAGCAAGCTGTCTGCCGCGACCGGCGCCCGGGTCCTGAACGTGGGCTATCGACTGGCACCGCAGGCCCTCATCGAAGACGCCATCGCCGACGGCGTATGCGCCTACCGGATGGTGCTCGCCGCCGGCGTCGACGCAAAGAAGATCGTGTTCGCGGGTGACTCCGCCGGCGGGCTGATCGCGACCGGCACCGCGCTCGCCGTACGGGATGCGGGCCTGCAGGTACCCGCCGGCCAGATCCTGCTGTCGCCGCTGACGTCGTCCGACATGAATCTGAAGTACAACGCGATGCTCGAACACCGCGACGTGCTGTTCCCGTTCATGGCGGTGAAATACCTCTACGACGTCTTCGCGACCAAGAACGGCACCCACCCGGTGCCGGAGATGCCCACCGAAGCGGACCTGCACGGCCTGGGACCGACGCTCCTGCAGGTCGGCAACAACGAGATGCTGCGCAACGATTCGTTCGCGCTCGCCGACGCGTTGCGCGCTGCCGGGGCGCTCGCCTGGGTTCAGGTGTGGGACAAGGCGATGCACATGTTCCAGCTGAGCTTCGACGTCAACCCGGATGCCCGCAAGGCCGTCGACGAGATCGTGGACTTCTTCGAATTCGCCACCACGCAGCAGCCCGGCGAAGTCGCGTCCTAACGGCCGGCCGACCACTCCGTGCGCAGGAAGGTCAGCAACCTGCGCGCGGCCGGAGTGCCTGCGGTCGGCGCCCAGGCCAGCGCGATCTGCCGCTGATAGCTGTTGGGCGTCAACGGGATTTCCCGGACCTTGCGCGAGGTGTGCTCGTCGTGCGGTAGCAACGCGATACCCATACCGCGGCCGACCAGCTCGCGGATGGTCGAGAACTCGGTGATCTCGACGGGCACGTGCGGCGTGAAACCCGAATCACGGCACCAGCTTTCAGTTGCCTGGCGCAGGTGATAACTGGCCGGATTGGCGATGAACGTCTCGCCTCGCAGCTCATCCAGACGGAGACGACGACGGGCCGCGAGCGGATGGGTCGCCGGTACCACGGCCCGGATCGGTTGTCCGCCGATCACCACATGCTCGACACCGTCCGGCGGAGGGATCACCACTGCGACGTCGAGTGTCCCGGCCTTCAGATCCGCGGCGAGCTGACTGCCGTGCGCCTGTTTGATCTGCAGCCGGATTCCCGGTGCGCGCCGGTGGAATTCGGTGACGAGGTTCGGCACCACGCCGGCCCCCATCGTCAGTGGGAAGCCGAACCGGACCGTGCCGTGCTCCGGGTCGGCTTCCCCGGCGATCGTCTCGACCGTCGCTTCGAGTTCTCGCAACGGACGCCGCACCTGCTCGGCCAGCTGCACCGCGACCGGCGTCAGACGCACCGTCCGCCCCTCCTGGGTGAGCAGCCGAACGCCGAGCGCCTTCTCCAACGCATGGATCCGCCGGCTCATCGACGACTGCGGAATCCCCAGGCTGTCTGCCGCACGGGTCATGTGCCCGCCCTGGGAGTCGAGCTCTTCGAGCGCCCGAAGCTGCGGGGCCAGCAGACTCATCCATTGATCCATATACGGATGGTAATCGCCAGAACATTCATTGGACGGATTGAATGCGCAGGGGTGATGCTGGATTCATCGAGACAAGGAGCAACCATGAATACCGTTGAACCTGAAGTCGCCGACGTCGTCCTCATCGGTGGCGGCATCATGTCGGCCACCCTCGGCGCCATGATCAGCACGTTGGAGCCGCAGTGGCGCATCGTGTTGGTGGAGCGGGCATCCGACATCGCCACCGAGAGCAGCGGGCCGTGGAACAACGCCGGTACCGGCCACTCCGGCTACTGCGAGCTCAACTACATGCCAGACCCCGCGGACGGCAAGGCGCCCGCTGAAATCGCCGCACAATTCCAGGTGTCCCGCCGCTGGTGGGCACATCTGGTCGAACGGGGCCTGCTGGACCCGGCAACATTCGTCCACGGCACCCCGCACATGGACGTGGTGTTCGGCGACCACGATGCAGCCTACCTGCGGCGACGGTTCCAAACCCTCAGTGCCGATCCGCTTTTCGCCGGCCTCGAGTTCAGCGACGATCCCGCGAAAGTCGCCGAATGGGCGCCGCTGGTGATGGCCGGCCGCGATCCGGCGCAACCGATTGCGGCCACCCGGCACCCCGGCGGTACGGATGTCGATTTCGGGGCGCTCACCCACGGACTGACCCACATCATCACCTCTAACGGCGGCGAGGTGCGGCTCGGTCATGAGGTGCGCCGACTGCACCAGGACTCGGACGGCAGCTGGCTGGTCGGCGGCCGACGTACGGACTCGCACAACAGGTTTCAGCTGAGGGCCCGGCATGTGTTCGTCGGCGCCGGCGGATTCGCGCTACGGCTGCTGCAGCGCGCGCACATTCCCGAAGTCCGGGGCTACGGTGTCCTGCCCGTCGGCGCAGCGTTTCTGCGGTGTGCGCGGCCCGATGTCGTCGCCCGGCACGACGCCAAGGTGTACGGCCAGGCCGCTATAGGAGCACCGCCGATGTCGGTGCCGCACTTGGACAAACGCGTTGTCGACGGCGAGGGCTACCTGATGTTCGGTCCGTATGCGACGTTCAGCACCAAGCTGCTCAAAGGCGGCAAGCTGACCGACTTCTTCACCACGCTGAGGTGGCACAACCTGCACGTACTGGCGGCCGCGGCCGCGCAGAGCCTGTCCCTGGTGCGGTATCTGATCGGCGAGTTGCTCACGCCATTCAGCGGGAAGATCAAACAGCTGCAACGGTTCTACCCGGAGGCCGACCCCAGCGACTGGCAACTGATACCGGCCGGACAGCGGGCCCAGCTGGTCACCCCCGACGCCGAACGTATCGGCGCGTTGCGCTCAGGAACCGAGCTCGTCGCGTCGGCAGACGGCACCATCGCAGGACTGCTGGGTGCGTCGCCGGGCGCCTCGACCGCTGTGCCGATCATGCTCGACCTCCTGCAGCGGTGTTTCCCCGAGCGCTGGGCCACGTCCTGGCAGGCGCGCATGGACGACGCCCTGGGCGCGCGCGACACTACCGCGCTGCTGAGCCTCTAAAGGCCAATGGCCAGGTCTGCCCGGGCCATCTCCGCGCAGACCTGGCCATTCAGCCGGCAAGACCTAGTGGGCGAAGTGCCGCGCCCCGGTCAGGTACAGCGTGATGCCCGCCGCGGCGGCGGCCGCAGTCACTTCGTCGTCACGCACCGAACCACCCGGGTGCACAACGGCTTTCACGCCGGCGTTGGTCAGGGTCTCCAGACCGTCCGGGAACGGGAAAAAGGCATCGGAGGCAGCGACGGCGCCGCGAACCCGGTCACCGCCCCGTTCCACCGCGAGCCGCGCCGCGTCGACGCGGTTCACCTGGCCCATACCAACGCCGACAGTTGCCCCGTTGGTGGCGACCACGATGGCGTTCGACTTCACCGCGCGGCACGCGCGCCACGCAAACACCAAGTCGGCCAACGTCTCCGGGTCGGCCGGGCTGCCGGTCGCGAGGGTCCAGTTGGCCGGGTCGTCGCCCGCGGCGTCGAGCGCGTCGCGCTGCTGCACCAGCAGACCGCCACTGACCTGGCGGAACTCGGTGCCGCCGGGCTGCGGCTCCGACGCCACGAGGATGCGAATGTTCTTCTTACGGCTCAGGATTTCGACGGCACCCGGCTCGAACGCGGGAGCGACGATCACCTCGGTGAAGATGTCCGCGACGGTCTCGGCCATCTCCTCGGTGACGGCCGTGTTGGCCGCGATGACGCCACCGAACGCGCTCAGCGGGTCGCACTCATGTGCCTTGCGGTGCGCGTCGGCAACCGAGATCGACGACACCGCAATGCCACACGGGTTGGCGTGCTTGATGATCGCCACGCAGATCTCCTCGTGGTCGAACGCCGCCCGCCACGCCGCGTCGGCGTCGGTGAAGTTGTTGTAGGACATCTCTTTTCCGTGCAGCTGCTCGGCCTGCGCAAGCCCCGGCCAGCCGGCATCGTCGCTGTAGAGCGCGGCCTTCTGGTGCGGGTTCTCGCCGTAGCGCAGCACATCACTGCGACGCCAGGTCGCACCCAGCCATGCGGGCATGCCGGCAGCGGACGCCTCGTCGTCGCCGGGTACCAGCACCGACCCCATCCAGGAGGCGACAGCGACGTCGTACTCGGCGGTGTGCCGGAAAGCCAACGACGCCAACTTCTTCCGCTCTTCGAGCGTGAACCCACCGGCGTTGACGGCGGCCAGCACGCCGTCGTACCCCAGCGGGTCCACGACAACGGCGACGCTCGGGTGGTTCTTGGCCGCGGCGCGGACCATCGACGGGCCGCCGATGTCGATCTGCTCGACGCACTCGTCCTCGGAGGCGCCCGACGCCACAGTCTGGGTGAACGGATACAGGTTCACCACAACGAGTTCGAACGCCTCGACGCCGAGCTCATCGAGCGCGGCGAGGTGCTCGGCCTTGCGGGTGTCGGCCAGCAGGCCGGCGTGCACGCGCGGGTGCAGCGTCTTGACCCGGCCGTCCAGCACCTCCGGGAAGCCGGTGACCTCTTCGACGGGAGTCACCGGAATTCCCTCGGCAGCAATGGTTTTCGCTGTCGAACCCGTCGACACCAGGGTCACGCCGGCCGCGTGCAGCCCGCGGGCCAGCTCAGCCAGGCCGGTCTTGTCGTACACGCTGATCAGCGCGCGCCGAATCGGTCGTCGCGTCATCCTATTGCTCCTCACCTTCGCGGCACCCGATGGCCGCCTTTCGCCCACTCCACGTCACACCGCGGAGGGCCACCGCGGCGATCACATCTACCAACAGCCGTCGTTCGACGACCTTGATCCGCTCGTGCAGCGACGATTCGTCGTCGCCGTCGAGCACCGCCACAGGCTCCTGCGCCAGGATGGGCCCGGTGTCGGTGCCGGCATCCACCAGGTGCACCGTGCTGCCGGTGACCCGCACGCCGTACGCGAGGGCTTCAGACACCGCATGTGCCCCGGGGAACGACGGCAGCAGCGCCGGGTGGGTGTTCAGCACCCGACCCTGGAAGCGTGCGAGAAAGGCGGGGCCGAGGATCTTCATGAACCCCGCCGACACCACCAGGTCCGGCTCGTGGGCGACGACGGCTTCGGTCAGCGCGACGTCCCACGCGGCCCGATCGGCGTGGTCGCGCACCTGGGTCGTGAACGTCGCCACGCCTGCGCCCGAGCCGACCTCCAGCGCCCGGCATTCGCGATCCGTACCGACTGCCACGACGCGGGCCGGGTAGTCGCCGACCGCTGCGGCCAGCACAGATTCGAGCAGCGAGCCGGTCCCGGACGCCAGAACGACGAGCCGCGCCGGCGCAGTCGGGGGCACGTGAACCGGTTGCTGCACGGGAGCAGCCTAGTGGCCGTCGTCGTCGACGACGAAATGCGCCTCGGGGTCCTCGTCGGGGTCGAAGGCCACGTGTTCACCGATGCGATCGGTGGTACCGGATTGATACGCCTCCGCAGGTGCCGGGGTCATGTCCGGTTCCGGACGTGCCGGCCGGCGCGGTTCGGCAGGTTTGGCCGCGGGCGCTGGATCGGGTTCGGACTTCGGCTCAACGACATGCTCGAATGCCGGGCCGCCGGTGAAATGCGAGTCGTCGTCCGCGTCGGACGCGGCAGCCGACACGTCACCGATCAGCTTCTCGGTCACGGGCTCGTCGTCGTCGACGACGTCTGCCGCGTCATCCCCATACGGTTCTTCGTCCACAGGCGTCGCCGGAACGACGGGTGCCGGCCGGGCCGGGCGACGCGTCAGACCGCCGGCCATGGCCACAGTGAGACCGCCGATCGAGACGAACCACAGGAAAACCGCAGGTCCGAAGGTCGTCTGATCGACGCCGAGTTCACCGAAGTTGCCGAGGCGACCGCTGCCGGCGACCGCGAGCATCACCATCAGCACCGCAGCCAGTAGCGATGCGACCGCCAACTTGGCGAAGGCGATCGGCCACGGGGACGGGCGCCGGGAGCACTGCTGCCCCACCGCCACCGCCGAGGCCGCCGCGATGATCAGCAGCGCCACCCATACCGGCCCCAGCGGGGGTGACGGCACCGCGGCCAGCACCGGCACGGCGGGCACGTCGCCGCCGAGCACCGTGAAAGAGCTGAAGGTGGCCAACCCCACGTGCACGCTCGAGCCGACGGCCACCGCGGCGGCGCCCACCATGACGTTCGGGATGTACAGCGCAGACAGCACGGTCAGGCTGAGCTGACCGAATACCGAATCGGTGATGCCGAACAGGTCGTGCATGGTCGACCAGTGCACGACCATCGAGCCGACCGCGACCAGCCCCGACAGCCCGAGGAGCGCCAGCATGCCGGCGACGGCCCCACGGAAAGCCTCCGGGAGCCAGTACGGCAAGTGCGCGTCGGTCAGCAACCGTCCCTGCAGGCGCGAACCGACGCCGATGGCCGCGCCAACGGCGTGCACAGCCAGGACGCAGCCGAACGCCTGGAGCGCACTCGGGGTCTGCAACTCGGTGAGCACAGACGATGCATCGTGGATCACCGCGATCGCGATCGCCGCGATCAGCAAAGGTCCGCCGAGCGCCGACGCGACGATCCACCGGACCACGAACCAGGACGCGCCCGGCCGCGTCGCCGTCGCCGTGGTGCGGGCGGTGCCCCAGACCATCGCCAGCAGCGGGGCCAGGGGCATCACACCGAGTTCGGCGCCGCCGATCGAGACAGGGACACCGTGCACGCCCAGCCACATGCTGGCCATGGCGCCGAACGCCCCGGTCAGGTCACTGTTGGCGATGACCAGCTGGATCAGCACCAGCGCAGCGATGATCGCCAGAGCGATGCCCGACGGGCCGAACGCAACCCGAAGCAGGTCGCGCGCCTGGCGCGTACCGACTGGTCGGTTATCCACTAGCTGGGTCACTCCTCGCGAGGTCGTCACCCGCGTGCCGCGAGTGCCCTAGCGATTATGACGAAGCCGGGCCCGATTACTGCGGAGCCGGGGGTTGCTGGAAGGTCGTCGTCGGCTCCGAGCCGGAGCCGTTGGCGCCCGGAGCGCTGGGCGCCGAGGTGAACGACGACGATCCGGCACCGGACTCCGAGGCCGAAGGCGCCTGGCCGGACGACTGCTGCGGGGCCGACGACTGGCCTGCCGACTGCTGTGGCTGGCCGAACGCCGGGAATCCGGTCGGCGGGGTCGGCGGACCCGAGTCGGCGCCGTGCTGCGGCGCGCCCTGCGCACCGGTGTAGCCGCCGATGGGACCGTTCTGGGACTGCGGCTGGTAGCCACCCTGCTGACCGAAGTGCTGACCGGTCTGCTGGCCGTACTGCTGCTGCGGCTGCTGGCCGTAGTACTGCGCCTGCGGGTTGTAGCCCTGCGTCGGTCCGCCGTAGTTGTACGGATCGGCCTGCGGGCGCGGAGCCGGCGGCTGGATGACGCCGGCGTCCAGCAGCAGCGCAGCGACGGCACTACCGGCCTGCAGCACCGACAGCACGAGCACGACGTAGAGGCCCCACTCGATCTCGATACCCTTGGGCGCCTGCACGATCTCGTTGATCACCAGCAGCAGGGCCAGCACCGCGAGGATGGCGACCCACGACTTGAAGCTCTTCTGCTTGGGCAGCAGGCTCACGCCCGCGAGCAGCGCGGCCAGCACGGCGACGACGATCGGCGCCTGGGTCAGGATGCTGCCGGTGCCCGCATCCAGGCCACCCGCGCCCAACTGGGGTGCGAAGTTGAAGCCGAAGATGAGCAGGCCGAGCGCCGCGACCGCGGTGGTCAGGTACTCCGGCAGTTTGCTCGGGCCGGCCGGCGCGGCGGGCGCAGCCGGGATCTGCTCGGGCAGCCGGTTGAACTGCTGCGTCGGCCCGCCGTACTGGTTGCCGTACTGGCTGGGCTGCTGGGCGGGCGGGTAGCCGGAGTTACCGGGCTGGTAGGTCATGACCTCTCCTGTACTGCTCGACTCGACCAACCACGCTAGCGCACTTCGCTGAGGGTGCCCTGCATCAGTTGAACCCGGAGTGCACCGTCCTGACCGGCCGCGACGGCCCTGAGCAAACTCGCCGACGCGTCACGCCGGGACGCGGATCGGCCCCTCCGCGGCGTCCTGTTCCGCCTCCTCGATTTCCCGCACCAACGGCAGCACCTTGGCGCCGAAGTACTCGACTTCCTCCTGGAAATGCAGGAAGCCGCCGAGGATCAGATCGACGCCCCGTTTGCGGTAGGCAGCAATCCGTTCTGCGATCTGTTCCGGGGTTCCGATCAACTTGGTACGAAAACCGTCGTTGTACTGCACGAGGTCGTCGAAGCTCGAATCCGCCCACATGCCCTTCTTGTCGCCGGTGGAGTTGCCGGCCTGCTGCACGGCCTGGCGGAATCCTTCGACGGCCGGCCGGTTGGCCTTCGCCACGATCTCGCGGAGGACTTCTTTCGCCTCCTTCTCCGTGTCGCGCGCGATGATGAAGCCGTTGAGGCCGAACCGGACTTCCCGGGCAACCTGGCGGGCGTGGTCGCGGACATCGACGATCTGCTCGGTTACACCGTCGAAGTCCTTGCCATTGGAGAAGTACCAGTCGGCGTAGTAGCCACCGTTTCGTCGCGCCGCGCTCGAGTTGCCGCCCTGGAACAGTTCGGGGTTGGGGCGCTCGGCCGTGTTGAGCGGCTTGGGCTTGAGCGTGAAGTCATGGATGCGGTAGAAGTCGCCGCGGAAGTCGACGTCATCCTCGGTCCAGATCTTGCGCAGCACCTGGAGGAATTCGGCGCTGCGGCGGTAACGCTCGTCGTGCTCCAGCCACGGCTCTCCCAGGTGCGTGAATTCGTCCTTGAACCAACCGGATACGACGTTGACGGCGAAGCGGCCATTGGAGAGGTGGTCGGCCGTGGCGCCCAGTTTGGCCAGCACGGCCGGCTGCCACAGGCCCGGGTGAACGGCCGCAATGACTTTCAGTCGTTCGGTCGCCAGCAGCAGGGCGAGGCTGAAACTCGTTGACTCATGCTGATATTCGGCGCCGTAGCTGGCCTCGTACCGCACCTGACTGAGCGCGTATTCGAAGCCGTTGTTCTCCGCGGTCTGCGCGAGCTTCTTGTTGTACTCGTAGTTCCAGTCGGTGCGCTGTTCGATGTCGCTGGTCACGAGTCCGCCGCTGACGTTGGGCACCCAGTAGGCGAACTTGACGTGGTCGGCGATGCGTTCGGTCGTCATGGGCCAATGTCAACAAGCGAGGTGTCCCACCGTCGCGGGTAACGTTCGCGATGAAGTTATCTCCGATTTGGTTCACAGGCGTGTCAGTGCCGTCACTGCGCCATAAACCGGCAGGTAAGCCGCCATGTTCGGCTTTCTTGCCACCTCCTCTTGCGCCCCGATACTGAAACACGTTCTAATCACGGTATGGACTACGGGCTCGTACTTTTCACCAGCGACCGCGGCATCAAGCCCGCCGCCGCCGCCAAATTGGCCGACGACCACGGCTTCACCACCTTCTACGTGCCCGAACACACGCACATTCCGATCAAGCGCCAGGCTGCGCACCCCACCACCGGTGACGAGACGCTGCCCGATGACCGCTACATGCGGACGCTGGATCCGTGGGTGGCGCTCGGCTCGGCCGCATCGGTCACGTCGCGGGTGCGGTTGTCGACCGCGGTCGCGCTGCCCGTCGAGCACGATCCCATCACGTTGGCGAAATCCATTGCCACACTTGACCACTTGTCGGGCGGCCGCGTATCTGTCGGTGTCGGATTCGGTTGGAACACAGACGAACTCCAGGACCACAACGTGCCGCCGGCCAGACGTCGCACCATGCTCCGGGAGTACCTGGAGGCGATGCGCGCGCTGTGGACCCAGGAAGAAGCCGAGTACGACGGCGAATTCGTGAAGTTCGGGCCGTCGTGGGCGTGGCCGAAGCCGGTCCAGTCGCACGTGCCGATCCTCGTCGGCGCCGCCGGCACCGAGAAGAACTTCAAGTGGATCGCCAAGTCGGCCGACGGCTGGATCACCACGCCGCGCGACTTCGACATCGACGAGCCGGTCAAGCTGCTGCAGGACACCTGGGCCGCGGCGGGCCGTTCGGGTGCACCGACCATCGTCGCGCTGGACTTCAAGCCGGACGCCGACAAGCTGGCGCGCTGGAAGAAACTCGGGGTGACCGAGGTGTTGTTCGGACTCCCCGACAGCGACGAGGCCACCGTGTCGGCGTACGTCGAGAAGCTGGCCAAGAAGCTGAGCGACTTCGGGATCTGAGGTTCGCTCGGCGTTTTGGCGTCGGCAGCCCCTCATCACACTCGATCTGCGCCGGTCAAGGTTCCTTGACCGGCGCAGTTCGCTGTTATTTTCCGTCGGGTTCCGCCTGCCAGCCGCCATAGACTGAAGTCATGGGGCGGGGTGTTGACGGGTGGGGCCGTTGTCGATCCTGAAGATTCGCGGCACCAATCCACTGACTTTGGTCGATGGCGGTCGCGATCTGAAACGCAAGGCTGAAGGTCTCGACGAGTTGATCGGCAAGCAGGTCCATGCCGTCCAGGAACTTGAGCAGGAGTGGAAAGGCAAGGCGGCCAACGCCGCCCGCGGGCAGGCCTACCGGAATATCGAGCGACAGCACCGCTTTCACGAAATCACCATCTCCCTATGGAAGCGCTACGGCGCCGCGCTGTACCAAATCGGGAACTCAGACACCAAGAATCTCGGATCGTATTGACATGCTGCGTCCGAAAGTGCTTATTGCGCTGCTAGCCCTAACATTGCCGCTAACCGCCTGCCCGCAGTCCAAGGACAATTCATCTACTTCGACGGTACCGCGCGACGTTGATTTTCCAGACCTCAGTACATTCACCGCAGCTGATTCCAGTAGGTATTCAAAACAGAGCAACATCAACTCGGTATTCGGCTTCTTGACACCCCTAGGTCTACGTTGCAGCCTTACCACGGGCCGCGAGTCACAACCTGACGGCATCAGTTGCGTCGGGCCAGTTCCGGGCCGTGGGCACCAGTGGTCGCTTCGTGTCGAACGCGGCAGTGGCGCAAAGATGTCCATTGACCTAAACAAGAGCGGGCCTGGAATTTTCACGCCTCCGGAGCCACCATCACCAACATTGGCTCGCCACCAAGCACTACAGATCAACCAGGGCGACATCGCTTGTGGGATCCTTGATGCCGAAACCCCGGCCTGTCACGTCGGCGGTCACGGGTTCGTTGTGAACCTCGACAATGTTGTCCTTTTCTAGGGGGTCCACTGGCAGTGCGATCAGTCACCAACCATTGTCGTCAAAGAATGCTGATTGCCATAGCAATTCTCGTAGCCGCCATCGGCTGCACTCCAAGCACGCCCAAACCATCAAGCAGTACGGCACCCGGCACACCTCGAAGTGTCAGTTTTCCAGACTTCAGCAGTTACGTCGCTGCAGATCCGCGTAGCTACTACTCAGAGGGCCCGGATTCCGACACGAAGTACCGATTTACGACGCCGAGCGGGCAGCGGTGCCGTATCCGAATCACCAAATCTTACAGTTCATCGATCGGCTGCGCGGGTCCGATTCCTGGTCGGGACGGCGAGTGGAACATGGGTTTCGACACTGGTTATGCCGTTGGAGGCCAGTCCACTTCGCCAGCCTATCCCGACGAGCCTGCACAACCGACTGCACCAACCTTGCCTTTGCATCACGTCCTGCGATTCGACAATGGCGAAGTGCAATGCGGCATTACCGACAACGGCACCGCCGCCTGCCTCGCCAACCATGGTGGCTTCCTGGCAGGCATGGGCAAGCTGACGTTGTTCTAAGCCGACAGCTCAGGCCAGCACAGCCCGATTGCCCTCCTCGGTCGATGTGACGACGATCTCCGCGCCCAGCGGCTCGCCATCGCACAGCACCGCCATCAGATCGGCGTCTGTCGTCGTCGCCAAGAACCGGCTGCCATCTGCGTCGAGGCGCCCGATGATGATGCCGGTGTTAGGAGTCCAGTCGTATCGGACGGTGTAGGTCTCGATGGTCGCGGGCCCGTTCGCATGTTCAACCACCGTAACGGTGGGCCATGACGCGACCTCTGCGCACAGTTGGGCGCTGTTGTCGGCGACCCAGCCCGCCGGCTCGGTCGAATAGATGCCGACCGAGAACTTGCTGGCAATGCCGCCATTGGCGCCCACCAACGCGAATTCGCCTGGATTCTCCCGCATTCGGGTAACAGCCTCAGCGATGCCGTGCAGGGAATAGTTGTTCCCCGGGCCGCCGAAATACGGCAGGCCGCCGGTCAGCGTCAGGCCTCGCGGGTCGTCAGCGTCCAAACCGACGCCGTCGCAGATGTTGAACACCGGGAACGGGAAGCAGCTGTACAGGTCGAGCGCCGAGACGTCGTCGATCCCAATTCCGGCCACCCGCAACGCTTCTCGCACGGCCAGCACCGATGCCGGGCTGGCACCGACGTCGGGACGATCGAGGAGCTTCTGCTCTTTTATGTCCGCATGACCGCGCAAGAAGACCCACTTGGACTCAGGCACACCGAGTTTGCGCGCGGACTCCACCGACATGAGCACCGCGGCCGCACCCATGTTCACCTGGTCGCGAGCCACCATCAACCGCGGGTAGGGGTCGCAGATCATCCGGTTTTTGTCGGTGACCGTGACCAACTCGTCGACGGTGCGCTCCACCGGCGCGGACGAATACGGGTTCTTGGCAGCGACTTTCGACATCGCGGCAAACAGCTCCCCCATCGCCCGACGGTAGTCCTCAACGGAAAGCCCGAGCCGTGCCCGACGGGCGTTCTCCAGCAGGCCGTACTGCACCGGCGCACCGATCAGCCCGTGCCTAACTGTGTACTCGTCGAAGATGCCGTCGTATCCGTAGCCGCGGTCTTCGAGCTGGCCGTCGATGGTCTCCGAGTGATCGGGCTTGTCGTCCCGCCCCTTGAAGTACCGGATGCTGGATGTGTTTTCCGACCCCATGATCATCACGACGTCGGCGCGACCGACCACGATTTCGCCGGCGAATTCTGTGATCAGGTGCTGAGGGCTCTGCCCGCCGATGACTTCCAGTACGGCGCGCGCCGGGTCAGCACCGATGCGCTGCGCCACGGAGCGTGGGTAGTTGTTCGACTTGCCCAGCGGCGCCGGCACGTGGCCGGAGATCTCGAACTGTCGGGTGCCCGCGATGGTGTCGATCGCCGCAGCAACTGCGGTGGCGCCGGCCCCGGTGTCCTGCAGCGCCGCCTGCGCGGCTGCAGCGGCGAGGTCGACCGAGGACATCCCGCGATAGTCAGGGTCTTCGAGGCGCTCGGTGAACTGACCAACACCGACGATCACCGGCGTACGCGGATCGACACCCATTACAAACCTCCAGACAACTGTTAATTCGATAGGCTAACCGATTGCGATGGCTCCGCAACATTGCGGGTAGCTGCACATTTGCGTCGGGAGACACCTGCCAAGCGAAGTACGGTTGAGTAATGACTGGACCAAACCTGCGCGTCGACACCGCTGAACTGGAGTCAGCAGCCCGCAAGTTGTCCAGCTTGAGCAGCGACCTGACAAATAGCGCAGTCGTCCACGGGCTTCCAGCCGCTGAGAGTCAAGCCAGCGGTACCGCCGCAGCAGCCGTAACCGCCGCGGCAGATCACGTGGCCGGAGTCTGCGCAGGTGACCTCAAGGCATTTGGCGACAAATTAGCGCAAGCGGCCAAGTCCTACTCCGCGACGGACTCCGATGGCGGACAGCGTGTGCTGACGACGATGCACACGGACCGATAGCGGGCAGCCACACATGGTGGAGATGCCGACGCGCACCAAAGTCGAGAGCTGGAAATCAAACCACTTGGCGAGTGCGGCTGACGCATGGACCCGACAAGCTCACACGATCGAGGACATCTACGGCAGCGCCCAGCAGGCAGTTACCGAACCCACGTGGCACGGTAGTGCCGCCGACAGCGCCCATGACTGGATGTTCAGTGACATCGTCCGCGTGCGGACCGCTATGGAAGTGCTCCGCAAGGCTGCCGGCATTGCCAAGAATGGCGTGGAACTACTGGCCGGCTTGAAGCGCAGTGGACCCTTGACCATCATTTCGAGCCGCGGTAGGCGGCTACCGTTCATGGCCCTGGCAGCCGCCGCGTATCTTCCGTTGGCCCTGTGCACTTCCTGTGTTGCGACAGCCCAGCCGAAGAAGGACTTCCCGGATCTTTCCGCTTTCGCGACCGTGGATTGGCAGCAGTTTGACTCTGGCGGCAGCCCCGCAAGAGGATACTTAGTCCGCTTCAGCACGCCAGACGGCACAACACGCTGCAGCATCCTCAACGGTCTGACCGCATCATGCGTCGGAAACATCGCCGGGATACCCGACCCGGCTCCTGACTACTCCCGAGACAAAGACACCTTCGGCGGCAACGACAGTGGCAGCTGCGCGGGCGTTCTGTTCGGCGGCGATTCACAGTACTCATTCCGCAGGAACGGCGGAGGATGCCCACCTTTTACCGACGCCAAGACGCTCCAAGCCGGTCAGAAGCTGGTCAAGTATCAGATAACGTGCGCCGTCGGTGACGGCAACCTCACCGCCTGCATCAACACCGCCACCAATCACGGCTTCGTTCTCCAGCCCTCGGGCAGCTGGACCTTCTAAACCACGTCAATCCAGACGTACAACTATCTAGACGTACATCTAATCCGACGTACAATACCGTCATGAATTGGCCCATCAGACCCATGTCACTGGTGGTCGGCGGCGTCGTCCCGCCTGAGAACGTGGTGGGCCGCGTCCGTGAGCAGCAGGAAATCCTGGCCAGCCTGCCCGACGGTGGCGCAGCCCTCGTCGGCGACCGCAGGCACGGCAAGACGTCGCTGGCCCGCCTCGTCGCGCACACCGCGCGGCTGCAGGGCCTCACCGTCGTCTCCGTCAGCGCCGAGCGGCAGACCTACGCCGAGTTCGTCACCGCCCTCGCCGCCGAACTCGGCCGCGTCGACAACGCCCTGCGCCAGGAGGTCGACCGCTGGAAGGTCGCGGTCGGCACCGGGCCGTTCAAGTTCGAGCGGGTCCGCGCCGATGCCGCCCTCGACGACCTGCTGCAGCGCGCCGTCGCCCGCACCAAGAACGGCCCGCTGGTGTTGTTCATCGACGAAGTCACCGTCCTGGCCCGCAATCTCGAACGCGAAAAGCCCGGCGGCGGAGACGCATTCCTACATCTGCTGCGCCGGTTCCGTCAGGACAACTCGGGCCGCCTGGCGACTGTTCTGTCCGGTTCCATTGGCTTCCATCATGTTTCGGAGGACGCGCTCAGCTCGGTCAACGATATCCGTAAAGTCACCGTCGGCCCGATCCGTCACGACCACGCCACCTATCTGGCCGAGTGCCTGCTGCTCGGGGTGAACGTCCCCACCACGGACCGGCACCAGGTCGCGGAATCCATTGCGGCGGCGGCAGAGAACGTGCCGTACTACATCCAGCATCTGGTCGCGGGCGCGGCACGGGAAGGTTCGGTCAAGCCGGACCGCATCGCGGAACTGCTCGCCGCTGCCATCACCGATCCGCACGACCCATGGGATCTCCGGCACTACCGTGACCGGCTGCGCAACTACTACGGCGACGACGCCTCCGCCATCGCCGGACTGCTCGACATCTACGCCCATGCCCCAACTCCGTTGAGCGTCAATGCAACACTGCAGTTCCTGAAGACCGAGGGCTCACCCATCACCGACCGCGACCAGCTGGTGTCGTTCATCGAGCGTCTCGAACAGGACCACTACCTGCGCCGCGTCGGCGACGACGACTGCTTCGCCTCCGGCCTCGTGCAATCGGCGTGGCGGGCCATGAGGCGGTAGGCCATGATCCACCCCGCCTTCTCCCCCGCCACCGTCGACGCCACAGAACTCGACGCCCGCACCATCGGCCGCGCGCCGCTACTGAAACGGCTGACGGACCGCATCGTCAGCTCGGCACAGGACGGTTCGCGTCCGCACACCTTGCTTGTCGCGCCTCGCGGCGCCGGCAAGACGCACACCCTTCAGGTCGCGCTCCATCGCGCCCTGAAACAGCGCAAGACCGCCAAAGCCACACTGCTGCTGGCACTTCCAGAGGACGCGCTCGCCATCGGCAGCTACGCGGATCTGCTCGTCGAACTACTGCGCACGCAAGGCCCGGACGTCCACGATCGAGCGCGGGAGCTGCGCGGCGACGCGCTGGAGCTGGAACGGGAAATCCTCGACCTCGCCGCGGGCCGGATGGTGCTGGTCGCGATCGAGAACGCCGACCGAATCTTCGACGCCATCGGCGAAGCCGGACAGGGCAGCTTCCGCGCCTGGGTCGAAACGTCCACCGCCGTCCTGGTTTTCGCGACAGCCCCGGCGCTGTTTCCCGCCGTCTCCTCCCGCACCCATCCGTGGTACGGGTCGTTCATCATCGAGGAACTCCCCGACCTCACCGACACTGACGTCGTCGAACTTCTCGCACAGCGCGCCAGCGATCGCGAATTGGCTTCGTACGTCCAGACTTCTGAGGGCCTGACCCGCATCGACGACGTCGCCCAGCTCGTCGGCTGGTCACCGCGAGTCTGGCAGATCATCGCGGACACCGCGGACCGGACCACGCTGGAAAAGGTCACGCACGCCGCCGACACCGCACTGGACCAGCTCACGCCCCACTACCAGCAGCTCCTCTGGCAGCTGCCTGCCGGCGAGCAACGCCTGATCGTCGAACTCGCCCGCGCCGACGGTGCCAGGACCGTCACCGACCTTGCTGCCGCCGTGGGGATTTCGAATCAGTCGGCGTCGGCGGCGCTTGGGCGCCTCACGACAGGAGGCTGGGTCCACCCCGGAAAAGCGGATTCCGGCGACCGTCGCGCCACCTGGTACGACGTCAGCGACCCGCTGCTCCGCAACTACCTGCACTATCGCGAGCGCCGCCAACGCTGACGCTCGACTCCTTGACGAAGCTGTCACTTAGTGACACAGTTGGACTGTCACTAAGTGACAGGAGGGCGGGCGATGAGCGACAAGCAAGACCAGGCACGGATTGCGGTGTCACGCATTGCCTGTGCCCTGTTCTGGGAACGGGGCGTCGCCGGAACCAGCGGTGACGACATCGCTGCGGCGGCGGGCCTCTCGACCCGCACCATCTGGCGCTATTTCCGTAGCAAGGAAAGTTGCGTCGAACCCCTGCTCGCCAAGTCGGCCGACCGGTTCCTGGCGAGCGCCCGGCGCTGGCCGCACGAACTGTCGTTGTCGGAACACCTTGCGGCAGATGCCATTGCGCATCCGCTGTCACAGCAGGACATCGAGGACGAGCTCAGCGCGATCCGTCTCGCGACCATGACGGAATCCGACCCCGCCCTGCGCACTGCGTACCTGATGGTCCACGACCGCATGGAGCGGGGACTCATCTCGGTCATCGCCGACCGATTGGGCTTACCCGACGACGATCTCACCGTCCGCCTGTGCGCGGCAGCAGTCACGGGCGCCTTCCGCGTCGTCGACGAAGACGTGAGTAAGGCAATCGTGATCGACGGCAAGAGAGTCAGCCAGGAAGAGGCGCTCGCGCTCATGGACCGGGCGATCCGCGAAGCCACCAATGGCAGGCTGGGCGGCCCCGTCAAACCCTGAAAATTCCATATCTCTCACGGGCCGGCGCCGCCGGACCGGCGAACAAGCTTGTCCAAGAAAGGATTTCACATGGCGCTACCCGAACTCATCTCGGTCGAAGACCTTTTCAGTGCACCCGAGCGCACAGCAGCGACGATCTCGCCGGACGGGACCCGGATCGCGTACCTGGCACCGTGGAAGAACCGCCTGAACGTGTGGGTACAGGACGTCGACGACGACGCGACCGCACGGTGCGTCACGGCCGACGAAACGCGCAGTGTGTACATCTACCGGTGGACCGACGATCCACGATGGATGCTCTACATGCAGGACACCGGCGGTGACGAGAACTGGCACGTGTACCGCATCGACCTGGAGAACCCGGACACGCCCGCGGTGGACCTGACCCCGTTTCCCGGGACGCGAGCCAGTTTCGAACTGCCCAAGCGGTTGCCGGGAAAGGCCATCGTCCAGATCAACAAACGCAACCCCGAACTGTTCGACGTCTACGAACTCGACATCGCCACAGGCGAACTCACGCTCCGCGCGGAGAATCCCGGCAACGTCGTCAACTGGCTGAGCGGTCCGAGCGGTGACCTGTTCACCAATACGCTGACTGCGCAAGGCGACGTCGAGATCTCGCATTGGGACCCGGCAACGAGCACCCTGCGTCCGGTCAGGGTCTACGACGGCTGCGACTACCCGGTCGGCATCTTCCCGGTCACCGTCACGCCGGATGGCAGAGGCATCTGGCTCCCGTCGTACGAGAACAGCGACCGGTCTCGACTGGTCCGGGTCGACGTGGCCGACGGCACCGAGACCGAGGTCGACAGCCACCCGACATTCGACCTGGGCAATCAGATGGTCCTTCCGTCACCGTTCATCCTCAGCGCGCGGACCGGAGAGCTGATCGGCGTCCGCTATTACGGCGAACGCCAGGTCATCCACCCGCTGGACCCGAATTTCGCTGCGGTGCTGGAGAATCTGGTCAAGCTCTCGGATGGCGACCTCGCCACCGTGTCATCCGACGACCGTGAACAACGGTGGGTGGTCAGCTTCACCCATGACCGCGATCCGTGGGCCACCTATCTCTACGACCACTCGACTGGCGAAAGCCGGCTGCTGTTCCGGCCCTACGCACGTCTGGACCCCGACGCGCTTGCTCCGATGACGCCCGTGACCATCACGTCGCGCGACGGTCTGGACCTGCATGCGTATCTGACGCTGCCGGTCGGGATCAAACCCCTTGATCTGCCGCTGGTTCTGCTGGTCCACGGCGGTCCGTGGGCGCGCGACTGCTGGGGCTTCCAACCCGATGTGCAGCTGCTGGCCAATCGCGGATACGCGGTGTTGCAGGTGAACTTTCGCGGCTCGACGGGCTACGGCAAGGCCTTCACCAAGGCCGCGATCGGGGAGTTCGCGGGCAAGATGCACGACGACCTGATCGACGCCGTGGACTGGGCCGTCAAGCAGGGCTACGTCGACAGGGACAAAGTGGCGATCTACGGCGGCTCGTACGGTGGTTACGCCGCGCTGGTCGGCGTGACATTCACCCCGGACGTATTCGCGGCGGCCATCGACTACGTCGGAATCTCAAGTCTCGCAAACTTCATGCGCACCCTGCCGAACGTGGCCCGGCCCTTCCTCGCCACCAACTGGCACACGTATGTGGGCGATCCCAATGACCCCGCGCAGGAGGCCGACATGCTGGCCCGCTCGCCCATCACCAAGGTGGATCAGATCCGCACACCACTTCTGGTTATCCAGGGCGCTAACGATTCTCGCGTCGTGCAAGCAGAATCCGACAACCTCGTCGAGGCTCTGCGCGCTCGCGGAGTCGAGGTCGAGTACATGGTCAAGGCCGACGAAGGACACGGATTCCTCAACCCCGACAACCAGATCGACATGAACCACGCCGTCGAGCGCTTCCTCGCCCAGCACCTCGGCGGCCGCGTCTGACTGCACATTCGGCGCAAAACGCAACAGGCCCCCACCGGGAGGTGGGGGCCTGTTGTGCAGAGAAAGTTACAGCGACTGCAGGATCTCGCGAGCCAGCGCAGCGGTGGCCGACGGGGTCTTGCCGACCTTGACGCCGGCAGCCTCGAGGGCTTCCTGCTTGGCAGCGGCGGTGCCCGACGAGCCCGACACGATGGCGCCGGCGTGGCCCATGGTCTTGCCCTCCGGAGCGGTGAAGCCCGCGACGTAGCCGACGACCGGCTTGGTGACGTTGGCCTTGATGTAGTCGGCAGCGCGCTCTTCGGCGTCGCCACCGATCTCGCCGATCATCACGATGACCTTGGTCTCCGGGTCCTTCTCGAACGCCTCGATGGCGTCGATGTGGGTGGTACCGATGACCGGGTCGCCGCCGATGCCGATGGCGGTCGAGAAGCCGAAGTCGCGCAGTTCGTACATCATCTGGTAGGTCAGGGTGCCGGACTTGGAGACCAGACCGATCGGGCCCTTGCCGGTGATGTTGTTCGGCGTGATGCCGACCAGCGCCTCACCGGGGGTGATGATGCCCGGGCAGTTGGGGCCGATGATGCGGGTCTTCTGACCCTTCTCGACGTTGTAGGCCCACGCGTACGCGCTGTCCTGCACCGGGATGCCCTCGGTGATGACGACCAGCAGCGGGATCTCGGCGTCGATGGCCTCGATGATGGCGTCCTTCGAGAAGGCCGGCGGCACAAAGGCGATCGACACGTCGGCGCCGGTCTCCTTCATGGCCTCGGCCACCGTGGCGAACACGGGAAGCTCGATGTCGTTGCCGTCCTTGTCGACATGCGAGACCTTGGTGCCGGCCTTGCGCGCGTTGACGCCGCCGACGACCTGGGTGCCGGCCTTCAGCATCAGCTTGGTGTGCTTGGTGCCCTCACCGCCGGTGATGCCCTGGACGATGACCTTGGAATCCTTGTTCAGGAAGATAGACATAAGTTGTTGGCTCCCTTACTTGTTCGCCAGCTCGGCGGCTTTGTCGGCACCGGAGTCCATGGTCTCGGCCTGGATCACCAGCGGGTGGTTGGCCTCGGCCAGGATGCGGCGGCCCTCTTCGACGTTGTTGCCGTCGAGACGGACGACCAGTGGCTTGTTGGCCTCGTCGCCCAGCATTTCCAGAGCCTTGACGATGCCGTTGGCGACGGCGTCACACGCGGTGATGCCACCGAAGACGTTGACGAAGACGCTCTTGACCTGGCTGTCGCCGAGGATGACGTCCAGACCGGCGGCCATGACCTCGGCCGAGGCGCCACCACCGATGTCCAGGAAGTTGGCGGGCTTCACGCCGCCGTGGTTCTCGCCCGCGTACGCGACGACGTCGAGGGTCGACATGACCAGACCGGCACCGTTACCGATGATGCCGACCGAGCCGTCGAGCTTGACGTAGTTGAGGTCGTGCTGCTTGGCCTTGAGCTCGAGCGGGTCGGTGGCTTCCTTGTCCTCGAACTCGGCGTGGCCGGGCTGACGGAAGTCGGCGTTCGCGTCCAGGGTGACCTTGCCGTCGAGGGCCAGGATCTGGTCGTCGGGGGTGCGAACCAGCGGGTTGACCTCGACCAGGGTGGCGTCTTCGGCGACGAAGACCTCCCACAGCTTCTGGATGGTCACGGCCGCGGCGTCGAGCACCTCGGCGGGCAGGTGGCCCTTCTCGGCGATCTCGCGGGCGAAGGCCAGGTCGACACCCTTGACGGCGTCGACGGGAACCTTGGCGAGACGCTCCGGCTTGGTGGCGGCGACCTCTTCGATTTCCATGCCACCCTCGACCGAGCACATGGCCAGGTAGGTGCGGTTGGCGCGATCGAGCAGGAAGGAGATGTAGTACTCCTCCGCGATGTCGCTGGCTTCAGCGACGAGCAGCTTCTTGACGATGTGGCCCTTGATGTCCAGACCGAGGATGTTCTGCGCGTGGGTGAGGGCGTCCTCCGGGGTGGCGGCATACTTCACGCCACCGGCCTTGCCACGGCCACCGACCTTGACCTGTGCCTTGATCATGACGGGCTTGCCGATCTCCTCGGCGATCGCTTTGGCGTCATCGGCGGACTCGGTGACCCGGCCCGGTGTAGTAGGGACGTTGTGCTTGGCGAACAGCTCTTTCGCCTGGTACTCGAAGAGATCCATGAGCTCTGAGAAATCCCGTTCTGTCTGCGTTGACGGTTGAATTCACTTCAGCATTGGGCCGCACTGGCTCGCTCGGCACTTTAGCCACGTACTAATGAGTAGCCAGCACCGCCTACTACCCATGTGGTACATCTCACCTGAGAGCTACGAGTGAGGCAAATCACAGTTCCCGGCCAATGACATCTATAGGTTGCCAATCGGTTCTGATTTTCAGTACCGTCATGGGCGGTCTCGGTAACGGTACGGTCACGGAGCAAAGGAATTTTCGGTTGGCTGAGCACGATTCGTCTGGCACTCCCCTCGGAGAGGCGACGGACGCCGGCATCACCGAGAACGCTACTCGCACCAGCATCAAGCTTTCCCGCGCCATGAGCCCTGCCGAAGTGACCGATATCATCCCGTTCAACGAGTTCGGCGATCTGCACGATCTGGACCTCTCCGAGTGCGCCTTCGACCGCGATTCCCGCGTCAACGCCGCCCCTGAGCTCGACGATCTGAACGACACCGACGACGAGACCCCCCTGATCCTGACTGTCCCGGCCGAATTCCGGCAGCCCGGGGGCGCTCAGCGCCTCTCCGCGAGCGCCTACCGCGACAGCCACACCGACACCAGCAACGGTCTCGACGACACCGACATCATCGATCTGCGCGCGAGCCGCGGCACCCACCGCAAGCCTGAGCCCGCGGGTGGCGTGAAGGGTCGCCTGGTCGCCGCCGCCATGGCCGTCGGCGCCACCGCCGCCGCCGGGTACTCCATGATGACCAGCGCCGACCAGCCGACCAGCACGAAGCTGGCGTCTGACCAGGTCGTCCGGGCAGATGGCTCCGCTGGATCATCGGATGGCATCCAGATCGTCAACGTCGAACCGGCCGCCGCGTCCGGCGCGGTGCACGCCCAGGAGCTCGCCAACGGCGCAGCGTTCGCACAGGAGCGCGCCGAGCGCGAAGCCCGGCTCGCCCGCCCGCTGTTCGTGATGCCCACCAAGGGTGTGTTCACCTCCGGCTTCGGTTACCGCTGGGGCGCGCTGCACGGCGGCATCGACATCGCCGGCCCGATCGGCACCCCGATCGTCGCCGTGTCCGACGGCGTCGTCGTCGCCGCAGGCCCGACCGCTGGTTACGGCGCGTGGGTCAAGGTCCGCCACTCGGACGGGACCGTCACGCTCTACGGCCACGTCAACACCTGGGTCGTATCGGTCGGCCAGCGCGTTTTCGCCGGCGACCAGATCGCGACCATCGGCAACCGCGGCAACTCGACCGGCCCGCACTGCCACTTCGAGGTGCTCCTGGGCGGCAGCTCGCGCATCGACCCCGTGCCGTGGCTGGCACAGCGTGGCCTGAGCCCGGGTAACTACGTCGGCTGATCCGTGACGGACGACAACACCGCCGACGGGCCGTTGTCCGACCCCACCCAGATCTTCGGGCAACCGTCTGACGACGAACCCAAGACCAGCTTGATCCGCCGCGCCCCGACCGGCGCGATCCCGATCGTGCAGCCCGCGGACGACAGCGCGCCGGCGACCAGCATCATCCGACGCACGCCGACGGGAGCCATCCCCGTCGCCGATGCTCCGCAGACCAGCATCATCGAGCCCGCGGCCACCGGTCTGATCCTGCCCGGGCTGGTCGAACCCGAAACGCCGGGAACCGCCAACATCGCGGCGCCGAGTAAGCCGAAGCCGCCGCCCGGCCCGTTCGCCGCGTCCGCCACCGCCACGGCCTGCATCTTGAGTGGCTGGGCCACCGCCGTCATTGCCACCTCACTGATCTCTGGGTGGTGGCGTACCGATCCCCTGTTCTGCGTCGCCATCGGCTTCCTCGCCGCGGTCGGCTGCGGCGCCACCATCGGCGGCCAGATCGCAGTGCTGCTACGCCACCGGACCGGACGCATGCTCGTGGTGGTCGGCGCCCTGGTGACCCTGGTGATCTTCGCCAGCTTGTTCGTCGCCGGGGCGAAACTGCCGCCGATCGTCTACGGCATCCCGGTGTTGCCCATCACGAGCATGGTGCTCGCGATGCTGCCGGTCACCGGGCGCTGGTGCACCAAGACCTGAGCTTGAATACCCTGTCTCCCAACGTATTCGGAGACCCTGGCGCAGATGACGGACTTGTCGCCACGACGGCTGCGCGGACCCACCCGAGTCAGAGCTTCTGGGCCAGCGCGTGGTCGTGGTCATCGGATCACCTGGCCGCTGCGCGGAGCGATGATTCGCAGCAGCGGCAGGGCGATGAGCAACGCGAGCCCGACCAGGAGGCTGCTGACCCATACCGGGCCGACGGCGCCCGCCTGAGTGTCCAAGGTCGCGGCGGCAACGACCGGGCCGCCGGCTGCGCCGATGTTCAGCGCCGCGGTGGCATACGCCCCGCCCATGGTGGGGGCGCCCGCCGCCTCGTAGAGCACCCTGGCGATCAGCGTGCTGCCCACGGCGAAGGACAATGCGCCCAGGACAAACACCAGCAGCAGCAGCGCAAGAGGGCGAGTAGCGAGGGCCGCCAACGCCAGCCAGCCGAGCAGTAGCGCTGGGCCGCCGACGCCGATCCCGATGCCGGGACGCCGATCCGAGAGCCGCCCCGCGACGGTGACACCCACGAACGACCCAAAGCCGAAGAGCACCAGGGCAACCGAGATCCATAGCTCCCCCAAGCCGGCAGTATCGGTCACGATCGGCCCCAGGAAGGTGAAGGTGGCGAAGGTTCCAGCATTTACCAAGGCCCCGAGCAGCATGACCAAGGCAAGTCTGATCGCCCCCAACTGGGCGATCTCGGTCCGCAAAGAGCAGCCGGCCGACGTGTCCTGACTGGCCGCACCGGCACGGGCCGGAACAGCCTTCATGATGCCGACGGCAGCGGGAAGGCACAGAAGCGCGATCGCCCAAAATGTTGCCCGCCAGTCGAGGAGGGCCCCGAGTAACGCGCCGCCCGGCACCCCGGCGATGGTGGCCACCGTGGTACCCGAAAGCAGCACTGCCAGCGCCCGCCCCTTTTGGTCGGCCGGCACGAGCGTGGCCGCCGCACTCAGCGCAACGGCCAGAAAGCCCGCGTTGGCCAGGGCAGCTATTACCCGGGTGACCAGCAGCATCACAAAACTTGTTGTAAGAGCGCCCACGACATGCGTGACGGCGAACAGCAGCACGAAGCCCAGCAGACTTACTCGGGACGGCCACCGGCGCGCAAGCGCCGCCATCAGCGGCGCGCCGACGACCATCCCGACGGCGAACGCCGAGATGAGGGTCCCCGCGGCTCCGACCGACACGCCGAAACTGACGGCGATATCCGGCAGCAGGCCGGCGAGCATGAACTCCGATGTACCCATGGCGAAGACCGCCAGGGCAAGCAGGTATAGCGAAAGAGGCATCAGAAACTCCGAGGTGAGAGAGAGCGAGAAGAAAACGTCTCGTCACCGCGGCCAGCGCCCGAGGGTGCGCAAATGCCCGTCCGGCATCGCTGCCAGGAACGGGTTACGAACTCAGTGGTTCAGGGGGCTGACGGCGTGACCGAAAGCCCCCACCTTGGATGCCTCAGGGCTCGACATGGCGCGAACGCTACTCAAATCACTCGTCGTCACGCAATCGGATTTCAGCAGCGAACCAGACCACGTCTCGCCGACAGTCGTCCTTGTCGACGGGCCCGAGTCAGAGCTTCTGCACCGGCGCGTGGTTGTGCATCAGTTTGACCCGGCCGGAGCTGCCGAAGTCGATGAGCGACATGGCCGATTCACCGACGCCACTGACCTCCTCGACGCGCCCCAGGCCGTACTTGTCGTGCGTAACGCGGTCACCCGGCGCGAGCACGACGAGCGGCTTGTTGCGGTTCGGGGCCGGCCGCGTCGGCGACGGACGGCCACCACCCAGACCACCACCTGATCCGCCCGAGCCGTAGCGGCTGGGCGCCGACAACGACGGCGGCGGCTCGACACGGCGCCAGTCGATCAACTCTTGCGGAATCTCTTGCAGGAAACGCGATTCCGGGTTGAGCATGGGCTGCCCCCACGACGACCGCACCTTGGCGCGGCTGAGGTACAACCGCTGGCGGGCCCGCGTGATACCGACGTAGGCCAGCCGGCGTTCCTCGGACAGCTCGGTGGGATCGCCGAGGGCGCGCATGTGCGGGAACATGCCGTCTTCCCAGCCGGTCACGAACACCACCGGGAACTCGAGGCCCTTTGCGGTGTGCAGCGTCATCATGGTGACGACGCCGTCGCCGCCTTCGGGGATTTCGTCGGCGTCGGCCACCAACGAGACCCGTTCCAGGAAAGCGGCCAACGCTCCGGTGTCGGGGACGTCCTCGTCGAGTTCCTCTTCCTGTAATGCCTGCGCGTTGGCCAGGTCGGTGCTGAATTCGTGTGCGACACTGACTAATTCGTTCAGGTTGTCCAGCCGCGCCTGGTCCTGCGGATCGCTGGACGCTTCCAGTTCCCGACGGTAGCCCGTGCGGTCCAGCACCGTCTCGACCAGGTCGCCCAATTCGCCGTCGAGCCCGCCGCGCAGGCTGTCCATGAGCTCGACGAAGCTGGCGATCGCTTTCTCCGAGCGGGAGTTCAGCATCGGCACCCGGCCCTCGGCGGCGGCCTGCAGCGCGTCACTGAAGCTGGCGCCGGTGTTCTCGGCGTACACCGCGACACAGGCTTCAGCGCGGTCGCCGATGCCCCGGCGCGGGGTGTTGAGGATGCGCCGCAGGCTCACCGCGTCGCCCGGGTTGTCCAGCACCCGCAGGTACGCGACGATGTCGCGAATCTCTTTGCGCTCGTAAAAGCGCATGCCCCCAACGACTTTGTACGGGATCCCGGCCCGGATGAAGATGTCTTCCACCGACCGGGACGAATTGTTGGTGCGGTAGAACACCGCGATGTCGCCGTAGCTGAACTTGGTGTCGATCCCGCTGCCCCTGGTGGTCAGCGTGTCGATCTCCTCGGCGATGAACCGCGCCTCGTCGTGCTCGTTGTCGGCGACGTAGCCGACGATCAGCTCGCCCTCGCCCGCATCGGTCCACAGCTTCTTGTCGCGGCGGCCGGCGTTGCGGCTGATGACCCCGTTGGCGGCCGACAGGATGTTCTGCGTGGAGCGGTAATTCTGTTCCAGCAGAATGGTTTTCGCGTTCGGGAAGTCGCGCTCGAAATCCTCGATGTTGCGGATGGTCGCGCCGCGGAACGCGTAGATGGACTGGTCGGCGTCACCCACGACGCACAGTTCGGCCGGCGGGACGTCGTCCGCGCCTTCGGGCGCGTGATGCCCGGCGAGCTCGCGCACCAGCACGTACTGGGCGTGGTTGGTGTCCTGGTACTCGTCGACCAGGATGTGCCGGAAGCGCCGCCGGTAGTACTGCGCGATCTGCGGGAAGCTCTGCAGCACAGCGACGGTCTCGCCGATCAGGTCGTCGAAGTCCATGGCGTTCGCGGCCCGCAGCCGGCGCTGGTATTCGCCGTAGACCTCGGCGACGATCTTCGGGAGGTCCTCGTCGGCCTCCGACGCCTCCGAGGCGGCCTGCAGCGGGTCGATCAGTTCGTTCTTCAGGTTCGAGATCGCCGTCGCCAGCATGCGCGGCGAGTACCGCTTGACGTCGAGGTTCAGATCCTTGCCGACCATCATCAGCAGCCGGCGCGAATCGTCCGCGTCGTAGATGGAGAAGTTGGAGTTCAGCCCCGGCAGCAGCGAGGCCTGGTTCCGGAGGATGCGGACGCACGTGGAGTGGAACGTCGACACCCACATGGACTTGGCGCGCGGGCCGATCAACTGGACCACGCGCTCCCGCATCTCGGCGGCGGCCTTGTTGGTGAACGTGATGGCCAGGATCTGGCCGACGCCGACGTCGCGGTTGGCCAGCAGGTAGGCGATGCGCCGGGTCAGCACCGCCGTCTTGCCCGAGCCCGCGCCGGCCACGATCAGCAGCGGCGAACCCTCGTGCAGCACAGCTGCACGCTGCTGCGGGTTGAGGCCGTCCAGGAGCTGATCGATGTCGGGGGCTGTACTCGTCATATCAGCTCAAACTTACCGCCGGGGTGTGACAACCCACGCATTTGCCCGGCCGCTTCACACACCTCTTTGCGCTGGCACCGGCCGGGATGGCACACTCGGAACGTGCTCAATGCGCAGCAGCGATTTTTCTACGGGTACCGGACGCCGGTACCCGGGGTTTAGCTGCTTCCCTTCAGCCCCGTGGTCCGCATCCGGATCCGGGGCTCGTTTGTTGTGTGAGGCCTGAATTCGGATGACACCAGAATCACCCAACAGCGAGGAAACCATGTCGACCGAAACCGAACTCCCCAACATCGACGAGCTCCGCCTGGAGATCGACGAGCTCGACGCCACCATCCTGGCGGCCGTCGCCCGTCGCACCGAGGTCTCCAAGATGATCGGCAAGGCCCGGATGGCCTCCGGCGGCACCCGGCTGGTGCACAGCCGCGAGATGAAGGTCATCGAGCGCTACAGCGAGCTGGGACCCGAGGGCAAAGACCTCGCCATGCTGCTGCTGCGTCTGGGCCGCGGTCGCCTCGGCCACTGACGCCAGCGGCTACGGGGTCACGGCGTCAGGGCGATGTACTTGGTGTCGAGGTACTCCTCGATGCCTTCGGTGCCGCCCTCGCGGCCGAATCCTGACGACTTCACCCCGCCGAACGGCGCCGCCGGATCCGAGATGACGCCCCGGTTGACACCGACCATGCCGGACTCCAGCGCCTCGGACACCCGCAGCGCCCGGTCCAGCGACTGCGTGTAGATGTAAGCGGCCAGCCCGTACTCGGTGTCGTTCGCCGCGGCGATCGCCTCGTCCTCGGTATCGAAACCCGTCACCGGTGCGACGGGCCCGAACACCTCTTCTCTGAGGATGCGGGCGTCGGCGGGCACATCCGCCAGGACCGTGGCGGGATAGAAGTACCCCGGACCACCCGGGGCCGTGCCGCCGACGGCCACGGTCGCGCCGCGCGACACCGCGTCGGACACGAGGTCGGTGACGGTGCCGACGTGATTGGCGTTGATCAGCGGCCCGAGCGTCGCGTTCTCGTCCAGGCCGTTGCCGAGCGTGAACTCGCTCATCCGCTGCACCAGTTTCGTGGTGAACTCCTCGCGCACCGAGTTGGCGACGTGGAAGCGGTTGGCCGCCGTGCACGCCTCGCCGCCGTTGCGCATCTTGGCGAGGATCGCACCGTCGACCGCGGCATCGATGTCGGCGTCGTCGAACACCACGAACGGCGCATTGCCGCCGAGTTCCATCGACATCCGCAGCAGCTTCTCGCCTCCCTGCTGCACCAGCGCCCGGCCGACGCCCGTCGACCCGGTGAACGTCAGCTTGCGCAGCCGGCCGTCGTTCATGAGCGCGGCGGTCAACTCGCCCGGACTGGTGGTCGGCAGCACGGACAGCACGCCCTTGGGCAGGCCGGCGTCGGCCATCAGTTTGGCCAGCAGCAGCATGGTCAGCGGGGTTTCCGCGGCGGGCTTGACCAGCATGGTGCAGCCGGCTGCCAGCGCCGGGCCGATCTTGCGGGTACCCATGGCCAGCGGGAAGTTCCACGGCGTCACCGCGTAGCAGGGGCCGACGGGCGACTTGGTGACGAGGATGCGCCCGGTCCCGGCCGGGCTCGGGGTGTAGCGGCCGCCGATGCGCACGGCCTCTTCGGCGAACCAGCGGAAGAACTCGGCGCCGTATTTGACCTCGCCGCGACTCTCGGCGAGCACCTTGCCCATCTCGAGCGTCATCAGCGTGGCGACGTCCTCGGCGCGGGCGGTGATGGTGTCGAACACCGACCGCAGAATCTCGCCACGCTCGCGCGCCGGGGTTGCCGCCCACTCCTTCTCGACGGCCGCCGCGGCATCGAGTGCGGCGATGCCGTCCTGCGGCGTGGCGTCGGCGACGCGGGCGATGACGTCCTCGGTGGCCGGGTTGAGCACTTCGAACGTGGATTGACCGGCGCGCTCCTCACCGCCGATCCAGAGGCCAGTTGGGACAGACGACAGCAGCGCGGCGATGTCCATACACCCATCATGTACGGCGGCGTTTCCTACGTCACACTAGGGTTTGAAGCATGGCTGATCACACTCCCGCTGCCGACATCTCGACCACCACAGCCTGGAAGGCGCTCACCGCGCACCATGCCGCGGTCGAGGCGACGACGCTGCGCGACTTGTTCGCCGACGACCCGGACCGCGGCCGGGAGCTGACGCTGACCGTCGGTGACCTGTACATCGACTACAGCAAGCACCGCGTGACCAGAGAAACCCTTGCGCTGCTGCTCGATCTGGCCCGGGCGGCCGGGCTGGAAGAGCGGCGCGACGCCATGTTCGCCGGTCAGCACATCAACACCTCCGAGGACCGGGCTGTGCTGCACACGGCACTGCGGTTGCCCCGCGGCGCCGCGCTGGTGGTCGACGGCCAGGACGTGGTCGCCGACGTGCACTCGGTGCTCGACGAAATGGGCACCTTCACCGACCGGCTGCGCAGCGGCGAGTGGACCGGGGCCACCGGCGAGCGCATCACGACCGTCGTCAACATCGGTATCGGCGGCTCCGATCTGGGCCCGGTGATGGTCGATCAGGCCCTGCGCCACTACGCCGACGCGGGCATCTCGGCCCGGTTCGTGTCGAACGTCGACCCGGCCGACCTGGTGGCCAAACTCGACGGACTCGAGCCTGCCACAACGCTTTTCATCGTCGCCTCCAAGACGTTCTCCACCCTGGAGACGTTGACGAACGCCACTGCCGCCCGGCGGTGGCTCGTCGCCGCGCTGGGTGAGGACGCCGTCGCCAAGCACTTCGTCGCGGTGTCCACCAACGCAAAGCTGGTGTCCGAGTTCGGAATCGACACCGCGAACATGTTCGGCTTCTGGGACTGGGTCGGCGGCCGCTACTCGGTGGACAGCGCCATCGGGCTCTCGGTGATGGCCGTCATCGGCAAGGAACGGTTCGGCGAATTCCTCGCCGGCTTCCACCTGGTCGACGAGCACTTCCGCACCGCACCGCTGGAAGCGAATGCGCCTGTCCTGCTTGGCCTGATCGGGCTGTGGTACTCGGATTTCTTTGGCGCACAAGCGCGTGCGGTGCTCCCCTACTCGAACGACCTCGCCCGGTTCGCGGCCTACCTGCAGCAGCTGACCATGGAGTCCAATGGCAAGTCGGTCCGTGCCGACGGTACCCCGGTGAGCACCGACACCGGCGAAATCTTCTGGGGTGAGCCGGGAACCAACGGCCAGCACGCCTTCTACCAGCTGCTGCACCAGGGCACCCGGCTGGTACCGGCCGACTTCATCGGCTTCAGCGAGCCCACCGACGACCTGCCCACCGCCGACGGCACCGGCAGCATGCACGACCTGCTGATGAGCAACTTCTTCGCCCAGACGCAGGTGCTCGCCTTCGGCAAGACCGCCGAGGAAATTGCCGCCGAAGGCACCCCGGCCGACGTCGTCCCCCACAAGGTGATGCCCGGAAACCGGCCCACCACTTCGATTCTGGCGACCAAGCTGACGCCGTCGGTGGTCGGCCAGCTCATCGCGCTGTACGAGCACCAGGTCTTCACCGAGGGCGTCATCTGGGGCATCGACTCGTTCGATCAGTGGGGTGTGGAGCTCGGCAAGACGCAGGCCAAGGCCCTGCTGCCGGTCATCACGTCCGACGCCTCACCTGCCCCGCAGTCCGACAGCTCGACCGACGCCCTGGTGCGCCGCTACCGGGCCGAGCGCGGCCGCACCGCTTAACCCGCGAGCAGACGTAAAACTGCCGATTTCCAACGAAATTGGACAGTTTTGCGTCTGCTCGCAGAGGAACTCACGCGAAGTACTTGGTGAAGCGCGGCGGGACGAGTTTCATCACCTCGACCAGCGGCCACCACGGCCAGCCGGGGACGACGGCGCGGCCCTTCTCCTTCTCGATGGCGTCGACCATGGCCTTCACGCCGGTCTCGTTGTCGACCATGAGCATGGTCGAGTTGGATTTGGCGGTCATCTCGGACTCGATGTAGCCGGGCTCCAGGACGGTGACCTTGATGGGGCCGGATGCGTACTCGGCGCGCAATGACTCCCCGAGCGACGTCACGCCGGCCTTGCTCGCAGCGTAGGCGGCCTTGTATCCGGGCACGCCGACGTTGCCCAGCACCGAGGACACCAGGACCAGGTGGCCCCGGCCCGCGGCCTTGAACATCTCCAACGCCGTTTCGATCTGCACCAGTGCGGCAACGAGATTGGTCTCGATGGTGGCCTTGTTGGCCCACAGCTTGCCGCCACCAAGCGGGTAACCCTTGCCGATGCCGGCGTTGACTATGACGCAGTCGATGCCGCCGAGCTGGTCGGACAGCTCCTCGAACACCTTGGGCACCTGGTCGTGGTCGTTGACGTCCAGCGCCGCGATGGCCACGGTCACCCCGGGGTACTGTGCCGTCAGTTCGGCCTTCAGCTCTTCGAGGTTGTCCAGCCGGCGGGCGCACAGTGCCAGGTCGCGGCCTTTGGCGGCGAACTGCCGGGCCATGCCGGCGCCCAGGCCCGAGCTCGCGCCGGTGATGAGGATTTTCTGCCGAGTCATGCCTGCAGCGTAACGAACTCGACACCTGTCAAGAAAGGCCGGATGATGCAGGATCGAGGGATGAAGCTCGCCCCTCTGTTGGTCGCCGTACTTGGCATGACGGCGGTGCCCCTCGCCCACGCCGACGACGATGCGCTCTTCCGGTTGGTCGACACCGCGGCCCAGCGGCTGCAGACCGCCGATCCCGTGGCGGCAGTCAAGTGGATCACCGGCGGTTCGATCGAGGATCCCGTGCGCGTCGGCCAGGTGCTGAAGGCAGTCGGCGCCCAGGCCACAGCGTCGGGCGCCGACCCGGTGTTCGTCCAAAAGGTGTTCACCGACCAGATTCACGCCACCGAGGGCATCGAGTACCTGCGGTTCAGCCAGTGGAAGTTCGATCCGGCCGCGGCGCCGACCACTGCCCCCGACCTGTCCGAATCACGCACGGCGATAGACGGTTTCAATCGCACCATGGTCGCCGAGCTGGCGGCACAACAAGGCGTCCTGCACGGCCCGGGCTGCGCTGCCGCGGTCGACGCGGCCCGCACGCGGGTAACCACGAGTCGGCAACTCGATCCGCTGTACCAGCAGGCACTGGTGACCGCGACCAGCAGCTACTGCGGCTGAATCACTTGAGCAGCTTGGACATTCGCCGGTCGGCCAGAATCTTGCCGCCGGTCTGGCACGTCGGGCAGTACTGAAAAGACTTGTCGGCAAAGGACACTTCACGGACGGTGTCGCCGCAGACCGGGCACGGTAGCCCGGTGCGGGCGTGGACGCGGAGCCCAGAGCGCTTCTCCCCCTTGAGAGTTGCCGCCCCCTGTCCGACACTGCGGGTCACCGCATCGGTGAGCACCGAGATCATCGCCTCGTGCAGCGCGCCGAGTTGCTCGGCCGTCAGCTTGCCCGCGGTCGCGAACGGCGAAAGCTTGGCCACATGCAGGATTTCGTCGCTGTAGGCGTTTCCGATCCCGGCGATCACCCGCTGGTCGGTGATGACGTTCTTGATCCGGCCGGTGTTGCCGGCCAGCACCGCCCCCAGTTCTGCCGGCCCGAGCGACAGCGCGTCCGGCCCCAGCGAGGCGATCTGCGGCACGGCCAGTGGATCTTTCACGAGCCACACCGCCAGCCGCTTCTGGGTTCCCGCCTCGGTGAGGTCGAAACCCGGTGCCTCGCCCGGCTTTCCGAGATGCACCCGCAGCGCGATCGGCCCCTTGCCCGGATTCAGCGGTGCGGCCGCCAGCTTCTCCGACCAGCGCAGCCACCCCGCCCGTGACAGGTGGGTGATCAGGTGCAGGTCGCCGACCTGCAGCCCGAGGTACTTGCCCCAGCGGTTGGCGCCCGTCACCTCCTGGCCGTACAGCGCCGTCGGCGGCGGGTCGAAGGTCTTGAGCACGGACAGAGCGGAGACGTCGACGCGTCCCACCGGCAGTCCGACCGCATGGCGACGCAGGTGATCGGCGAGCGCCTCGACCTCGGGAAGTTCCGGCATGGGTTCAGGCTAGCGACTGGACGTACCGCATGCTGTACACATGGCAGACCGCTCGGCGCCCGCCCCGGCCACCAATCCGCTACGACGCATGCTGGTCATGAACGCCGTACCGCGCCGCTGGCCATTCGCGCTGCGGGCGTCGGTCTGCATGATGGTGCCGATTCTCGCCGGGTGGGCGGCCGGAGACATGTCCGCCGGGCTGGTCGCGACCATCGGTGGTTTCACCTCGCTGTACGGCAGCGGCCGGCCATATCTCAACCGCGCGATGTATCTCGGCGCGATCGCCGTCACGTTCGCGGTGGTCGTCGCGCTGGGCGATTGGGCGGCCGCAACCCCATGGTCGGCCGTGCTGGTGGTGACCGTCATCGCGATGGTCGTCGTCCTGATCTGCCAGGCCCTGTCGGTCGGTCCGCCCGGCGCCTACATGCCGGTGCTGGCCTGCGCGGCTGCGGTCGGGATCGCCACCCAGCACCTGAGCCCGTGGCGGCTGGGTGCGCTGGTGCTGGCCGGCGGCGCGTTCTCCTGGGTGGTGCACATGGCGGGGGTGCTGGTCCGCCCGCGCGCGCCGGAACGCGCCGCGGTCGCCCGTGCTGCCGAAGCAGTGGCCGGCTACATCGAAACCGGGTCACCCGACGCGCGGCACCGCGCTGCACAACTCCTGCACGAAGCGTGGATCACCCTCGTCACGTTCCAGCCCGTACGGCCCAAGCCCGACGACACTCTCTATCGACTGCGGGTGACGAACCGCCGCCTGCACGTGTTGTTCGCCGAAGCCATGGCTGCCGCCGACCGCGGCCATCCGATGTCCGTCGACGGTGCCGCGCGGGCCCGAGAGCTGGGCACGGTGCCCGACGACATCGGCGGCAGCTTCGAGGGCCTGATTCCGCTGGGCAGGCCGTCCGTCGCGACCCTGCTGCGCCGGGCGGTCATGCCGGGGGCTCCCCCGCTGACCGCAGCACTACGCACCGCGGTCGCCGTCGCAATCGCCGGCACCGTCACCGTCGGTCTGAACATCGACCACGCGTACTGGGCCATGGCGGCGGCGGTGCTGATGCTGCATCAAGGTTTCGATTGGCGGCGCACCGTACAACGCGGCATCGAACGCACCCTCGGCACCTGGCTCGGCCTGGCGCTGGCGGGCGGCGTCCTGTTCGCCGCGCCGGGTGGACCCTGGCTCGCGGTGATCGTCGGCGCGCTGCAGTTCCTCATCGAGATGTTCGTGGTGCGCAACTACACCGTCGCGGTCATCTTCATCACGCCCGCGGCATTGACGATCGCCTCGGGCGGACACCACATCACCGACGTGCCGGCCATGCTGCTCGCTCGGGGCATCGACACCGTGATCGGTTGCGCGGTAGCACTTCTCGTGCTGTGGCTGACGCGGCGCGGTCATCCCGCCGCGCGCCCCGCCGAGTCGATCGCGGCCACGCTCGACGCCGTCGCGGTCGTGATCGACCATCTGGCCGCGGGGGCGGTCACCACTGATCAGGCCCGCAACGACCGCCGCGACCTACAGCTACGCGCGATGGCCATGCTTCCGGTGTACGACACTGCTGTCGGCGGATCGCCCCGGAGCCGGGTTGCGGCAGAACGGCTTTGGCCGGCGATCGTCGCCAGCGAGCAACTGGCCTACCGGACCCTCGCCGCGAGCTGGGCCACGGAACGGGCCGAGGCGCCATTCACCCCCGGCGAGGCCGAGCGACTGACCGCGACGATCGCTGATCTCGCCGCCGCGGTCCGCACCGGTCGCCCCGCTGCGGACATCGCCGAGCTACCGACCTTCGGAGCCAACGAATTACGCGCGATCCGGGCGTCGCTGGCCTGATCCCTACTTCTCGATGGCGCGCTGCACCAGACCCAGCGCCCAGCCGACGATCGACAGCAGGATCGCCGCCCAGATCGCGGTGAACCAGAACTGGTCGATGCCCAGGCCCCAGTGCGTGGTGTTCTCGGTGATCCACGAGGTGATCCACAGCATCCAGGCGTTGATGACGACGTGGATGAGACCGAGCGTGAGGATGTACAGCGGAATGGCGAACAGCTGCACGATCGGCTTGATGATGGCGTTGACCAGCCCGAAGACGAACGCGACGACCAGGATGATGCCGACCCGCTCGAGCTGGGAGGCGCCCACCGGGAAGACGAAGTAGATCCCCGGCACCATGCGCGTGACCAACCACAACGCCAGGCCGGTCAGGCCGGCTCGCAGCAGCAACGATTTCATGCTGTCGATTCTGCCCGCAGCAGATAGGTATCCATGATCCAGCCATGGCGCGTCCGGGCCTCGGCGCGCTCCCGGGCGATGCGGTCCCCGACCTCGCCCACGGTGCCGGCGATGAGCAGCTCATCCGGCGTACCGAGGTAGGCGCCCCACCAAATCCGGGTCTGCGGTGCGCATTCCAGGAAAGAGCATTCACCGTCGAGCATCACCACAGCGGCACCGGCGAGTCCGTGCTCACGTAGCTGACGGCCCGTCGTGATCAGCACCGGCTCGCCAATGTCGTTGAGTGGGATTCGATGCCGGGCCGTGAGTGCCTGGATGGCGGTGATGCCGGGGATGACGTCGAACTCGAACTCGACGTGTTCGGCGACACGGTCGAGGATGCGCAGGGTGCTGTCGTAGAGCGACGGATCGCCCCACGCAAGAAAAGACCCGGTCGCGCCGTCCGGTAGCTCGGTCTCGATGGCCTCGGCCCACAGCCGGGCCCGCGCGGCATGCCATTCGGCTACGGCCTCGTGGTAATCACCATCTTTGGCACGCTTGGGATCCGGCAGCGCCACGAACCGGTAGCCGGGGTTCTCGATGAACCGCTCGCAGATCAGCCGGCGCAGCGCGACGAGGTCGTCTTTCTGATCGCCTTTGTCCATCGCGAAGAACACCTGGGTGTCGTTGAGCGCCGCAACAGCCTGGGCGGTGACATAGTCCGGGTCGCCGGCGCCGATACCGATGACATGGATGGTGCGCATCAGCGAAGGCTAGCGACCCGCGGCGGCCCCACTTTTATCCAGTACCGCAGGTATTGACTACCTCTGGTATCGGACGTAGCTTCGGATTACAGACACTTTCGAAGGGATGTCAACGATGACAGCTTCGGTCAAGGGCCAGACCACGCGCGCGGAATTCGCCGAGCGCCTGCTCAAAGGCTCAGTGCGCAAGTCTTACGCGCCGATCGTCGATATCGACTGGGATGCACCGATCGACCCGGACAAATACTTCCTGCCACCGAAAGTCGTCTCGCTGTACGGCACCCCGATCTGGGAATCGATGAGCCGCGCCGAGCAGATCGAGCTGTCCCGCCAGGAACTCGTGAACACCCTGTCGGCGGGCATCTGGTTCGAGAACATCCTCAACCAGGCCCTGCTGCGCAAGGCGATGCATCAGGACCCGACCGCGAGCGCCACCCACTACGAGCTGACCGAACTCGGCGACGAGACCCGGCACATGGTGATGTTCGGCAAGGCCATCGAGAAGGTCGGCGCCGACCCGGTGCGGCCGAAGTGGTACCAGCGCACGATCATCAACATGCTGCCGTTCGCGTTCCAGGGCTCGGTGCTGTGGGTTGCCGCGTTGATCGGCGAGGAGATCTTCGATTCATTGCAGCGGCAGATGATGGACGACCCTGAGCTGCAGCCGATGGTGCAGCGACTCATGCGCATTCACGTCACCGAAGAGGCCCGGCACATCCAGTTCGCCCGCGACGGGTTGCGCAAGCGCGCACCGGAGATGTCGTGGCCCAAGCGTTTCTGGATCGGCAACCTCAACGGCATCGGCGGTCTGTTCTTCCGGTTCCTGTTCACCAACAAGGTGCAGTACCGCCGCGTCGGCCTGGACGCCCGCGCGGCCCGCCGGATGGCGCGGACGTCCCCGCACCGGATCGAGACGCAGATCGCCGGCTTCGCGCCGCTCGCGTCGTTCCTGGAGGAAGTTGGACTCCTCGGCCCCATCGCGCGGCGGATGTGGCGACGGAGCGGGTTCCTGCCTGGCGGCCCTGTCGCGCCCGCGGCCCGGGCGGAGATCGCCGAACCCGAAGACCTGTACGACGGGCCCGCCACCATCGACGGCCGCGAGGTCCGGGTCCGGCTGGCCGGCCACCTCGATCCGATCGACGGCCAGTACCACTGGCGTGGAACGGTTTTCGAGGCGCTCGAGGAGCTGCCCCGCGGCACCGTCACCGTGACGGTCGGCGAACGCTCCGCGACAGCACGCGTCACCGAACGCAGCCAGCAGGGCGGCTACGCCGTCAGCGGCGTCGGCTTGCCGCCGTTCCCGCTGGCCTGACAACCACTGAATGGGCCATACCCATTCCACAAAACTAGAACACGTTCTAGCATCTGGGTCATGAGGTTCACCTACGCCGAAGCGATGACCGACCCGAAGTACTACATCCCGCTGGCCAAGGCGGCTGACGAAGCCGGCTACCACGCGATGACCATTCCGGACAGCATCGCGTACCCCTTCGAGTCCGACTCGTCGTACCCGTACACCGCCGACGGCAGCCGCGAGTTCCTCGACGGCAAGTCGTTCATCGAGTCGTTCTCGCTGATCGGCGCCCTATCGGCCGTCACGACGAAGCTGCACTTCAACATCTTCGTGCTGAAGCTGCCCATCCGGCCGCCGGCCTTGGTCGCCAAGCAGGCCGGGTCGCTCGCCGCACTGTTCGACAACCGCCTGGGCCTGGGCGTCGGCACCAGCCCGTGGCCAGAGGACTACGAGGTCATGGGCGTACCGTTCGCCCGCCGCGGCAAGCGGATGGACGAGTGCATCGACGTCATCCGCGGCCTGACCTCGGGTGACTACTTCGAGTACCACGGCGAGTTCTACGACATCCCGAAGACCAAGATGACGCCCGCCCCGACCAAGCCGGTGCCGATCCTGGTCGGTGGCCACGCCGACGCCGCGCTCAAGCGCGCGGCGCGCAATGACGGCTGGATGCACGGTGGCGGCGACCCGGCCGAGCTCGACCCGCTGCTCAAGAAGCTCGCGCAGTACCGGGAATCCGAGGAGCGCATCGGGCTGTGCGACGAGTTCCAGATCCACGTCATCTCGATCGACGGCTTCACCGTCGACGGTGTGAAGCGCCTCGAGGACAAGGGCGTCACCGACGTCATCGTCGGCTTCCGCGTGCCCTACATCATGGGTGAAGACACCCAGCCGCTCGACGAGAAGATCAAGCACCTGGAGATGTTCGCCGAGAACGTCATCGCCAAGGTCTAGTCACCTCGCGAGCCGCGCCCTATTCGTCGACGATGTGGACCGCGGCCTCTTCAGCGGAGGCCGCGCTCCCGTCGATGCCGACGTCGCCTGCGAGCAGCTCACCGTCCTGTTCGCCGGCCACGAGTCGGCCGGACCGCTGGTCACCGACCTCGTCGTCGCCCCACTGCTCGTCGGGGTCGTCCACCGGGTCCAGCTGCATGGCCGGGTCAGGCTCTTCCTCGGCGAGGAGTTCATCGAGAGTCTCTTGATCGCGGGGCTCGCGCCATTTGTCCGACGGCACGTAGCCCTCGTCCAGCAGGTCATCGACCCCGCGGTCGATCAGCATGTCTTCCTGCGTCAGCTGGTCGTCGTCGTCGACGCTGTATTCGTCCGAGCCAGTCATGTCATCACCTTGCCACGGATCGCCGAGTCTGGCGAGCAGTCCCGCAGAGGGAGATGCCCCAAGTGAAAACCCCCAAAACCTGACGGTTCTGGGGGTTTTCGCGACTGTTCGCGCAATGACTACAGCGTGCGGCTGATGATCTCTTTCATGATTTCGCTTGTGCCGCCGTAAATCTTGTTGACCCGCGCGGCGGCGTACGCCCGGCCGATCGGGTACTCCATCATGTAGCCGTACCCGCCGAAGAACTGCACGCAGCGGTCGACGACGGCCACGGCCCGGTCGGCGGCGATGAGCTTGCCCATGGACGCGATCGCCGGATCATTGTCGCCGTCGATCAGCGCCTGCACGCAGTAGTCCACCGTGGTCTTGATGGACAGCACCTCGGCCTTGAGTTCGGCGAGCTGGAATCGGTTGTGCTGGAAATTGATCAGCGGCTTACCGAACGCCTCACGCTGCTTGGTGTACTTGATGGCCTCGAGCACCGCGGCCTCGGCCATGCCGGCGCAGATCGAACCGATGACGAGCCGCTCACGGGCCAGCTGCGACATCAGCTGGTAGAAGCCCAGCCCCTCCTGCTCACCGAGCAGGTTGGCGACCGGAACCCGCATGTCGGTGAAGAACAGCTCGCGGGTGTCCTGGCCGTGCTGACCGACCTTCTCCAGCACCCGGCCGCGCTCGAAGCCCGGCAGGTCGTTGACCTCGGCGACGATCAGCGACACGCCCGCCGCCCCCTGCGTGGGATCGGTCTTGGCGACGATCACCACCATGTCGCACAGAGACCCGTTGGAGATGAAGGTCTTTGAGCCGTTGATGACGTAGTGGTCGCCGTCGCGGATGGCAGTGGTGCGCACGGCCTGCAGGTCCGACCCGGTCCCGGGCTCGGTCATCGCGATGGCGAGCACCGTCTCGCCGCTGATGATCTTCGGCATCCAGCGGGCCTTCTGCTCCGCGTTGCCGTAGGTGTCGATGTAGTGCGCCACGATCGGCGAGTGCACCGACCAGCCCGAGGCCGAATCATGGGCCAGCGCAAACTCTTCGGCCACCACAGCCGAGAACCCGAAGTCGCCGCCCGCGCCGCCGTACTCCTCGGGCAGGTCCAGGCCGAGCAGACCGGCGTCGCCGAGCTTGTTCCAGAACTCGCGGTCGACCTGGTGATTCTTGGCCCACCGCTCCTGGTTCGGCGTGGCCTCCTTGGCCAGGAACGCCGCCGCGTGCTGCCGCAGCTCGCGGTGCTGATCGGTCTCCCAGCTGGCCCGGTACTTCGGGAAGAGCTCTGACATTGGTCCACCTCGCTAGATTTCCGCGCGCTATACAACTGTATAGGCCCCTGTTCATGTGTACAGTACATTGATCCGGTTGCCGACGGGAGGTCTGATGGTTGATCCGAGGGCAACTGTCGACGACCTGACCGCCAAGGCGCGCATTCGCAACACCGCCCTGGACCTGTACGCCACCCACGGCGAAGACCGAATCTCGTTGCGCGCCATCGCCGCCGAGGCGGGCGTCGCGGTCGGCCTGGTGCAGCACCACTTCAAAACCAAGGCCGGCCTGCGCAACGCGGTGGACCAGCTGGTGGTCGACTACTTCGCGGGCGCGCTGGCCGAGGTGCCCGAGGATGCCTCCACGGCGGTACGCGACGAAGCCGTCCGCAACATGCTGCGGGCCAATCCGGCGGTGGTCGACTACGTGCGGCGCGCCCTGTTGCAACCCAACGTCGCCGACAGCCATCTCGTGGACGTGATCGTCGACCTCACGCAGCGGGAGGTACGGGCGGCCCGCAAGACCGGTCGCGCCTCGACCACCCGCCGCGAGAGCACCCAGGTCGTCGCCGTGCTGGCGCGGCAGATGGGCGAACTACTGTTGGCCCCCATGGTGGACGCGGTGTGGGCACGGGTGGCGCCGGATACGAAACCGCCACGGCTGCGGGTGACAGTCGACGAGACCGGGCAATGACGGTCACCGTCGACGAGTTCGAGGTTGCGGACGCCGCCGATTCGTGGACCGCTGCCGGCTTCACCGTCGACTCGAACGACGTATGCCGGATCGGCGGTGTCCGGGTCCGGTTGGCCGGACGCGGGCGCGGCACGGGCATCGTCGGCTGGTCGCTGCGGGGCGTGCCGGCAGACCAGCCCCTCGACGGGATCCCCACCACTCGCTCGGAAGTGCCCGCGCCAACTCCGGCGGAGCACGCGAACGGGGCGCTCTCCATCGACCACGTGGTCCTGCTGTCGCCCGATCTGAATCGGACCGCCGCCGCGCTGGCGGCTGTCGATGTCCACCCGCGCCGGGAACGGGACGGCCAGCTCGGTGGCCGGCCGATGCGCCAGATCTTCTTCCGGCTGGGTGAGGTGATCCTCGAGGTCGTCGGCTCGCCCGAGACGACAGCCGACGGCCCGTCCACCTTGTGGGGCCTGACGTACGTCGTAGCGGACATCGACGCCACCGCCGCGTTCTTCGGCGACCGCACCACGCCGGTCAAGCCGGCGGTACAACCCGGACGCCGGATCACCACGCTGCGTCATCAAGAATTCGGAATGTCGGTCCGCACGGCGATGATCTCCGGGCACTGAGTCCTGACGCAATGTCGGTCTGAGAGCGCCGATAAACGTATATACGGTTAACGACGCGCTCAGACCGACGTTGTGATCGAGCCGGCCCGGGACGCTAACCTCACACCATGACCGACCGCGGCTCCGTCTTCGACGGCATCTCGATCGGCCAGCCGGCGACCGGCGCCCTGATCGACGCGGGGTACCGCACCACTGCGGACCTGCCCGCTGATCTCGACGAACTTCTCACCCTGCACGGTGTCGGCCCGAAAGCCGTGCGGCTTCTCAAGGAGGCACGCCAGTAATGACCGACGACGTCGTGGTCATCCACACCGACGGCGGCTGCCGCCCCAATCCCGGCCCCGGTGGCTGGGGCGCGGTGCTGCGCATGCGCCATCACGTGCGGGAAATGTTCGGTGGCGAGCCCGGCGAAACCAGCAACAACCGCATGGAGCTGACGGCGCCCATCATGGCGCTCGAAGCACTGACGCGGCCCGTCGTGGTGCACCTGCACACCGACAGCACCTACGTCCGCAACGGCATCACCAAGTGGGTCCACGGCTGGGAACGCAACGGCTGGATGACGGCGTCGAAGCAGCCCGTGAAGAATGTCGACCTCTGGAAGCGGCTGCAGGCCGCCTGTGCACGGCATGAGGTCGAGTGGTTCTGGGTGAAGGGACACAACGGCGTCGCCGACAACGAGTTGGCCGATCAGCTGGCGACACGCGGCCTGGAAGAGGCCGTCGCCGGGGCACTCACTCCCATGTGACCTCGGCGGGCGTTTTGTCCGGCCGCAGACCCCGCCAACTGGGCTGACGCAACCGATTGTCCGTCGTGCGCTCGCTGTACCGCACCTCGCCCACCAGCTCGGGTCGCACGTACGTCACACCTTTGGCATCCACAGTGGAAAGTGGTGCGGTGAAAGGGGATTCGCCCGTTTCGAGCGGCTTCAGCATCGCCTTCAGATCACCCAGCATCTTGTCGGTGAACCCGGTCCCGACGCGGCCGACGAACTGCAGGCCATCCCCCTCCGGTACGCCGACCAACAGCGCCCCGATACCGCTGGTGCGGCCGCCCTCCCCGGCACGCCAGCCGCCGATCACCACCTCCTGGGTGCGCCAGAACTTGTCCTTCACCCAGGCCTCCGACCGCCCGGGCCGGTATCCGGAGTCCCACTTCTTCGCGACCACCCCTTCGAAGCCGCGCTCATCCGCGAACTTCAGGGGGTCGTCCGCCGGCAACAGTGGCGGCACCGTCAACGCACCGTCAGAAGCCAGTGTTTCCAACAGCTTTCGCCGATCCCGGTACTTCGCGCGCGTCAGGTCACGTCCGTCGAGGGACAGGATGTCGAAGCACCAGAACTCGATGTGACTGCCGGAACCGCGATTCTGCATGGCCTGAAAACTGGGTACGCCGTCCTGCAGGGCCACCACCTCGCCGTCCAGGATCACGTGATGATCGGCGAGATCTGCTGCCAGCGACTGCAATTGCGGAAACTCCCCCGTGATGTCGCGGCCGCTGCGTGCGGTGAGCCGGACGCGGCCGTGGTCGGCGTCGACCAGGAGCCGGTAGCCGTCCCACTTTCCCTCGAAAGCCCAGTGGTCCGGGGATAGTCGTCCCACTGATCCGTGGGTGGCCAGCATGGGTTGCAGCCGTTGCTCTTTCATCCGGCGTACCAGCCAGTTCTTGCCTTCGGTCTGGATCAGCACGTACCGCCCGGAGACCCGGCTACCGTGGAGATTGACGATGACCTCGCCGTTTTCGCCTGAGTCCCGGAACTTTTCGGTGTCGTAGGTGCCCGAGTCCCAGATCGTGACGTGTCCGCCGCCGTATTCACCCTTGGGAATGTCGCCCTCGAAGGTGGCGTATTCCAGCGGGTGGTCTTCGGTGTGCACCGCCAGGTGGTTGACGGTGGAGGTCTCCGGAAGGTTCTTCGGCACCGCCCAACTGACCAGCACGCCATCGCGTTCCAGCCGGAAGTCGTAATGCAGCCGGCGGGCGTGGTGTTCTTGGATGACGAACGTGTTGTTCTGCCCCGTCGCGGGCTGGGCCGCGGGCACCGGTTCCGGTGTCCTGCCCGGGTCCCGCATGCTGCGGTAGGTGGTGAGCCGATCCGCCACCGGCGCGTCGCCATCCATTCCCGCGAGCAGGTCGCCGTCGCGAGCCAAGCGGGCCAGCACCTCATCGAACCGCAGCTGGTGCAATTCCGGGTCGTCGAGTTCCTCCCAGGTACGCGGCGCAGCGACCGTCGGCTCGTCGCGGCCGCGCAACGAGTACGGCGCCACCGTCGTCTTGGCCGAGGAGTTCTGACTCCAGTCCAGGAACACCTTGCCGGCCCGCAGACTGCGGGTCATGGTCGCGGTGACCAGCCCACCCATCGATGATTCGAGCTGCTGGGCAACACGTTTGGCGACAGCCGACGCGCCGCGGGAACTGACGGGCGACGGTAGCGGCACATACAGATGCAAACCCTTGCTGCCGCTGGTCACCGGATGGGCCTGCAGGTCCATGCCGGCGACGAGTTCGCGGACGGCTCGCGCCACCTCGCACAACTGGGTCATGGTGACACCCTCGCCGGGATCGAGGTCGAACACGATGCGCGTGGCGGGTCCCGGAACTGGGGCCTCGCCTGCCCCGCCGCGCCCGCCCGCATCGACAAAGCGCCATTGCGGCACATGTACTTCCAGGGACGCCTGCTGGGCGATCCAGGCCAGCCCCTCGGGGCTGTCGATGATCGGGTAGACGGTGGTCCCGCTGCGATGTGTGATGGCGCCGCGCGCCAGCCACTCCGGTGCCGACGACGCCAGCTGCTTCTCGAAGAACGGCTGCTGTGCAACACCATTGGGCCACCGTTTACGGGTGACCGGACGGCCCGCGATGTGCGGCAACATGGCGTCGGCGGCGGCGAGGTAATAGTCGAAGACGTCGGCCTTGGTCGTGCCGGTCGCCGGATAGAGCACTTTGTCGGGGTTGGTCAGCCGCACCCGCCCGAATTGCTCCACACCTCAAGTATCCAAGCCGCGGCGCGTTCATGGGCCATACTGGGGTATGCGGTCCATCTGGAAGGGGTCAGTCGCCTTCGGACTGGTCAATGTGCCGGTGAAGGTGTACAGCGCCACCGAGGATCACGACATCAAGTTTCATCAGGTGCACGCCAAGGACAACGGCCGCATCCGATACAAGCGGGTGTGCGAGGTCTGCGGCGAGGTCGTCGAGTTTCGGGATATCGCCAAGTCTTTCGAATCGGAGGACGGCCAGACCGTCATCATCACCGACGAGGACATCGCCACGCTGCCCGAAGAGCGCAGCCGCGAGATCGAGGTCGTGGAGTTCGTCCCGGCCGAGCAGATCGATCCACTCATGTACGACCGGAGTTACTTCCTGGAGCCCGACTCGAAGTCGTCGAAGTCGTACGTGCTGCTGGCCCAGACGCTGGCGCAGACCGACCGCGTGGCCATCGTGCACTTCTCGCTGCGCAACAAGACGCGGCTTGCGGCCTTGCGCGTCAAGGACTTCGGCAAGCGCAACGTGATGATCGTGCACACGCTGCTGTGGCCCGACGAGATCCGCGACCCCGACTTCCCGGTGCTGGACAAGGAAGTCGAGATCAAGAAGGCCGAGCTGACGATGGCCGGCCAGGTCGTGGACTCGATGACCGAGGACTTCAAGCCAGAGCAGTTCCACGACACCTACCGAGAGCAGATGGAAGAGCTCATCGAAGCCAAGATCGCAGGCGGCGAGGCGTTCACCACCGAAGAAGCGGCGACCGAACTGGACGCGACCGAGGACGTCTCCGACCTGCTGGCCAAACTGGAAGCCAGCGTGAAGTCCCGGAAGTCCAGCACGAAGTCGCGGAAGTCCTGAGCCGCCGTAGGCCTCTGGCGATGGGCGTCCCGCGGCCCTACGACGAACGTGTCGCTTTGGCGCGCATGCTCCGCGGGATCCGTCGCGAACCTGCACACTCGCCGTAGCACCCTGAGCGGCAGCCACCGGCCGGCCAGGTCGCCGTGCCCCCAACGGCAATTGCAACGTGTTCTAGAAATCCGTTCCCGCGGCGCCTCAAACTTGCTAGCGTGCCTAACAACGACCACGACGAGGCGAGTGAGGCACACGTGATTCTGGACAGATTCCGGCTCGACAACCAGGTAGCGGTGGTGACCGGCGCGGGCCGCGGCCTCGGCGCGGCCATTGCCGTCGCATTCGCTGAAGCGGGTGCTGACGTGGTGATTGCCTCTCGTACCGAGTCGCAGCTGCAGGAGGTCGCCGCGCAGGTCGAGGCCACCGGCCGCCGGGCGCACGTCATTGCCGCCGACCTCGCCCACCCGGACGAGACCGCCAAGCTCGCCGCCGCGGCGGTCGAGGCGTTCGGCCGACTAGACATCGTCGTCAACAACGTCGGCGGCACCATGCCCGGCCCGCTGATGTACACCTCGCCGCAGGATCTCAAAGACGCCTTCACGTTCAACGTCGCCACTGCGCATGCACTGACGCAGGCGGCCGTCCCGCTGATGCTCGAGCACGCAGGTGGCGGCAGCGTCATCAACATCACCTCGGCCGTCGGCCGGCTCGCGGGACGCGGATTCGCCGCGTACGGCACCGCCAAGGCGGCACTGGCGCACTACACGAAGCTCGCCGCCATGGACCTGTGCCCGAAGATCAGGGTCAACGGCATCGCGCCGGGTTCGATCCTCACCTCGGCGCTGGACATCGTCGCCTCCAACGAGTCGCTGCGCGACCCCATGGAGAAGGCCACTCCGCTGCGCCGCCTCGGTGACCCGGAAGACATCGCCGCCGCGGCGCTGTACCTGGCCTCACCGGCCGGCGCCTACGTCACCGGCAAGGTGCTGGAGGTCGACGGCGGCCTCACCTTTCCCAACCTTGATCTCCCCATCCCGGACCTGTGAGGAACGTCTGCATGCCCATCAAAGTCGCCGCAGTCGGCACTGGCAACGTCGGCCGCCATGCCCTGACTCAGCTCATCAATGACCCCGCCTACGAACTGACCGGCGTCTGGGTGTCCTCGGCCGCCAAGACCGGCAAGGACGCCGGAGAGCTTGCCGGACTTGACATTTCGACCGGAGTCACGGCCACCGACGACCTCGACGCCATCTTGGCCGGTAAGCCCGACTGCGTCGTCTACACCGCCATGGCCGACAACCGGCTGCCCGACGCACTGGAGGACTACCGGCGGATCCTCGCCGCCGGCGTCAACGTGGTCGCGAGTGCGGCGGTGTTCCTGCAGTATCCCTGGCAGGTGCTGCCCGCGGAACTGATAGCGCCGCTCGAAGATGCCGCCAAACAAGGCAATTCGTCGCTGTTTGTCAATGGCATCGACCCCGGCTTCGCCAATGACCTTCTCCCTCTTGCCCTCATGGGCACGTGCCAGAGCGTCGAGCAGGTCCGCTGCATGGAGATCGTCGACTACGCGACCTACGACAGCGCGACGGTGATGTTCGACGTGATGGGCTTCGGCAAGCCCATCGACGAGCTGCCGATGCTGCTGCAGCCCGGCGTGCTGAGCCTGGCCTGGGGTTCGGTGGTGCGCCAGCTGGCGGCGGGCCTCGGCATCGAACTCGACGAGGTGACCGAGACACACACCCGGGTGCCGGCGCCGGAGGACTTCGACATCGCGTCGGGCCACATCCCGGCAGGCACGACGGCAGCGATGCGGTTCGAGGTGCGCGGCATGAAGGACGGCCACCCGGCCGTCGTGCTCGAGCACATCACCCGCCTGCGTGACGACCTGTGCCCCGACTGGCCGCAGCCCGCCCAGGAGGGCGGCTCATACCGCGTCGAGGTGACCGGCGAGCCGTCATACGCCCTGGACCTGTGCCTGAGCAGCCGCAAGGGCGACCACAACCACGCCGGGCTCGTTGCCACCGCGGCACGTGTGGTGAACGCGATCCCGGCGGTCGTTGCCGCCGAGCCGGGCATCCGCACCACGCTGGATCTCCCGCTCGTCACCGGGAAAGGCCTGTACCGCCGCATCTGACGCCAAGGAGCAATCGAATGTCGGCTTGTGGTCGGGAATCCCGAGAATTCTCGACCACAAGCCGGCCCACCGTGAGCTAGCTTGGCGCCGCCTGGATCAACATGTCCGCCAGCGCCGCGGTGGCCGGCGTCAGACGGTCCCTGGGCTGCGACGCCAGATAGACCTGCCATGTGACGGTTTGCCGCAATTCGATGGCGCGCAGATCCTCGAATCCCGCGCATTCGGATGCGGGCATGAAAGTGGTCCCGAGCCCCTCGCGAACCAGTTCACCGATGACGGAGAAGCCGGCAGGGATCACGTGGACGGGCCGCGACTGGACGCCCGCAGCCAGAAAGGCGTTGTCCAGCAAGAGCCGAAAACCCCAGTCGGGCGGGAACCCGATCAGGTCCTCCTCCGCCAGATCGAGCAGACCGACGACCGACTCCGCTGCCATCGGGTGATCGTCGCGGCACACGAACAACATCGGCTCCTCGAACATCAGCCGCATCTCGAGCTGTGGCGGCAGCCTGTTGGGCACCGATACCAACGCCAGATCCAATGAACCGTCAACGAGCGCCGAAAGGTACGACGAGGCACCGGATTGATTGAGTTGCAACCGAAGCCGGACAAGTGGGTGCGCTCGATGAAACTCGCCGAGTACCTGGGCGACATTCATCGGGCCGTACGAGATCAACGATCCGAACTCGACGGTACCCATCAACCGGCCGCGGCTGGACGCCACCGATTCAGCGGCCGAACCCGCGACGCGCAACAGTTCGTGCGCCTGGGCGAGGAATCGTTCGCCGGCAACCGTGAGCTCGATCTGCTGACGGGAGCGATCGAACAATTGCACACCGAGCTCACGCTCCAGCTTGGCGACCGACGTCGAGACGGCCGACTGCACGACGTGGACGCGGCGTGCCGCTCGGGTGAAGCTCCGCTCGACAGCGACCGCCACGAAGTGCTCGACCTGTCGTAGCTCCACGTGCCAGATTATCTACGGCATAAATGGGGCATCTCAATATCAGTCAGTGAATATGCTGACCGACCACTGACCGCGTTGCCAGAATCTTGAGATTTCGGCTAACCTAACTTTTCTATTCGCAAACCCGGATAGAGAGTGAGTGCATGCTGACCGAGACCCGCGTACCGGCGCGCTCGTCGCGCCCGACCTGGTCCCTGCTGGGCCCGGCGTTCGTCGCTGCCATCGCCTACGTCGATCCGGGCAACGTCGCGGCCAACATCAGCGCGGGCGCGAAGTTCGGTTTCCTGCTGGTGTGGGTGATCCTGCTGGCCAACGTCATGGCCGGCCTGGTGCAGTACCTGTCCGCCAAACTGGGCCTGACGACCGGTCGGTCCCTGCCGGAGCTGGTGGCCGAGAACTGCCGCACCCCAACCCGGCTCGCCTTCTGGGTACAGGCCGAAATGGTCGCCGTGGCAACCGATCTCGCCGAAGTGGTGGGCGGCGCCATCGCGCTGCAACTGTTGTTCGGGCTGCCCATGCTGGTGGGCGGCATCATCACCGGTGTGGTCTCCATGTGCCTGCTGTCGGTGCAGAACCGGGGCGGCCAGCGGGCGTTCGAACGGATCATCGCGGGACTGCTGATGGTCATCACCATCGGCTTCCTCACCAGCCTGATCGTGGATCCGCCCGCGCCCGGCGCCGTGCTCGGCGGCGTGGTGCCCCACTTCGCCGGACCCGAGAGCCTCCTGCTGGCCACCGCGATCCTGGGTGCGACGGTCATGCCGCACGTCGTCTACCTGCACTCCGGCCTGGCCCGCGACCGGCACGGGAAGCCGGAGGCCGGCGCGCCACTGCGCCGCATGCTGCGTGTCACGCGCTTCGATGTCGCCCTGGCGATGGTGGTCGCGGGCGCAGTGAACCTGTCGATGCTGCTGGTCGCGGCGACGCACCTGCAGGGCGTCGAAGGCACCGACACCATCGCGGGCGCGCACGCCGCTGTCGGCCACGCCCTGGGCCCGGCGGTCGCGCTGTGCTTCGCCGTGGGCCTGTTGGCGTCGGGCCTGGCATCCTCGTCGGTCGGCGCGTATGCCGGCGCGATGATCATGCAGGGCCTGCTGAACCGGTCGTACCCGTTGTTGCTCCGGCGCGCCGTCACGGTCATTCCGGCGCTGGTGGTGTTGGCCGTCGGATTCGACCCGACGCGTGCGCTGGTCATCTCCCAGGTGGTGCTGTCGTTCGGCATCCCGTTCGCGCTCGTCCCGTTGGTCCGCCTGACCAGCAACCGCGCCGTGATGGGTGAGAACGTCAACCACCGCCTCGTCACGGCACTGGGATGGGCTGTGGCCGTTCTGATTTCGGTGCTGAACGTGGTGCTGATCTACCTGACCGTCACGGGCTGATCGCCGCCGCGATCTCGCCGCTGCGCACGGCCACGTTCGACAGCAGCGTCGCGCCGAGCCCGTGGCTGTGTTCGACGGTCGCGCCGTTGAGGTAGATGTCCCCGGGCGCGCCCCGCTTGGCCACCAACTTGTAGTCGCGGGTGGCCAGCGGACGGCCCTGCGCGTCGAATTCATAGCAGGGCGCCAGCTCGCCGAGGAATGCCGGCACGTCCATCGGCGCGTAGCCGGTCGCGTACACCACGGCATCGCAGCGCAGCGTCTCGGTCGTGTTGTCGATGCGGTTGCGCACGCCGAGCCGGACCTCCGCGTCGTCTTCGTCGGCGCCGGTGACGCTGCAGGCGCGGTGCAAGAACAGCCGGCGGGCCCCGCTCACTCGTTCGCCGTACTCGCGTTCATACAGTTCGGCGATGAGGTCGACGTCGACGGCCGAGTAGTTGGCCGAGCGGTGGTAGTCGAGCAGCCGTTGGCGCTCCGCACTGTCCGCGCCGTAGAACTCATCGACCGCGGCGGGATCGAAGATGCGGTTCACGAAGGCACTGTCGTCGGCGAGGCTGTACCCGTACCGACCGAACACCGCGTGCACCTCGGCGCCGGGGTAGGTGCGGTGCAGGTAGGAGACCACCTCGGCGGCGCTCTGCCCCGCGCCCACCACGGCGAACCGGCCGCGTTCCACCGGGCCGAGGGCGGCCATGGCACTGAGCAATTGGTGGCTGTGCCACTGGCGCGGGCTGGGCCGCGTGCCCGGTGGCAGCACCGGGTGCAGGCCCGTGCCCAGCACCAGGGTGCGCGCCGGGACGACCTCGCCGCGATCCAGCTGAACCGCGAATCCGGTATCGCTTCCGGTCACTCCGATCACTCGGCGGCCGTACCGCACGTCGGCGGCGAACTGGTCCGCGGCCCACTGCAGGTAGTCGTGGAACTCGTGTCGGCTCGGAAACACGTCGTGGCGACCGATGAAGTCGACGAGCCTGCCCCGAGCACCCAGATAGCTCACGAACGTGAATGCGCTCTGCGGATTACGCAGCGTCACCAGGTCTTTGAGGAACGGGATCTGCATCCGCGTGCCGGGCAGCAACATGTCGCGGTGCCAACCGAACTGCGGCTGGGCATCGACGAAGCGACCGTGCACGCCCCGCTCGGCGAGGGCCACCGCCAGCGCCAGGTTCGACGGCCCGAACCCGACTCCGAGCATGCCGGGAGCTTCAGGTCTGGACATGGTTGCGGGTGAGCCGAGCGAGGTAGAGCTGATGCACCATGTCGCGGTTGATCAGCACCACGAAATCGGCCATGTCGAATTCCGGGTCGTACGACGGTTCCCCACAGATCACGCCGCCGATCCGCAGGCTGCCGGCCACCATCGGCGGAATCCGCACCCGACCTGGATCGGGCAGGTCGACGAGCGGTATTCCGTTGACCTGCACCGGGTTTCGTGGTGTTACGTGAAACTCCGGCGGCGCCGGGTGCTGCCGGTACGCGCGGTCGAGAACGCCACGCACCAGCGCACCGCGCGAACCGCCGTCTGCCATGCGCACCGACAGACTGCCGATCGCCCACTGGTAACCGGTCAGTTCCTGATAGCGCAGAATGCCGGCCCACAGCATCGCCATGACCGCGCCGCTGCGATGGTCGGGATGCACGCTGGCACGGCCCAACTCGACCAGCGACGGCCGCAACGCATCGATGCCGGCACTCATCTCGAAGTTGGTGTCTGTGAAGATGCCGCCGGCCGCCCGGGCACCGTCCGGGGGCAGCAGCCGGTAGCACCCGACGATCGCCCCGGTCTGTTCGTCCCGGGCCAACAGGTGGTCGCTGTACGCGTCGAAGCGGTCGACATCGATCATCTCGCCGGTGCGCGGTCCGCGAATCGCCTGCGGGAGTGCGGCACCCAGCTCTTCGGCGAACGTCTGATACCGCAGTCGCTGCGCTGCTTCGATCTCATCGGGGTCGTCGGAGATGACGATGCTGTAGCGGCCGGAATCGGTCGCTGGGATGAGAACAGCAGCGCCGACCATAAGGTCTGAAAGTATCCGCATCAAGGCGCGGCGGTAGCAACTTCGGCTAATCCACAGACTCGGCACAGTTTGTTTGCCGGGCACCCACCCGGATGAGCAGCGCCACGATCAGCGTGGCCGTGGTGGCAGCCAGCGCGGCGGCCGTCAACGCGGATTCCATGCCGGCCGCGCCGGCTTCCCGCGCGAGCGTCACAACTGCGGGACGCAGCCGGTCGGGCACGACCTCGAGCGCTCGCAACCCGGCGCCGGCGGCCAGCCCGTCACTGAGCTGCCGGGCCGCTTCGGTCCCCAGGCCCGGTACTGCGGAAAGCCGCGAGGTCGCAAGGTCGCCCGCGTGCCGGCTGAACAACGCACCGAGCCCGGCGACGCCGGCCAGGATGCCGATCTGGCGGGCCGCGCTGACGGTTCCCGTGGCCATGCCGGCGTCGGACACCGGCACGAAGCGCAGCGCGGCGTCAGAGGTCAGCGCGGACAGCCCGCCGAGCCCCAGCCCGGCCACGACCGATCCCGAGATGAAGTGTGTCCAGGTCGTGTTCGCGTTTACTGCGGTCATCATCCACATGCCCACGGCAATCAACGCGACTCCGGCGGGAATGGTCGCCACCACCGGGATGCGCCGCGCCGCCAGCATTGCTGTGGGGGCACCGACGACGATGGCCAACGTGAGCGGCAACGCCCGCAGCCCGGCGCCGAAAGGGGTGAATCCCAACGTGTTCATGAAATACAACGCGAGGTAATTGGTCGACGCGATCAGCGTTCCGGTGGCGGCGAATGCAGCCAGGGAGACGCCGGCGAAACCGGGGCCGGCGAGCAGCCGCACGTCGAGCATCGGCTCGCGCAGACGCGACTCGCGCCGGCCGAAGACGGTCAGTGCGACCACACAGAATGCGCTCAGCCCCAACATGATCGGGCTGCCCCAGCCGAACCGGTTTCCCTCGATCAGCACGTACACACCCGCGAACAGCGCTGCCGTCAACACCACCGTGCCCCCGACGTCGACGGGGCGGGACTCTGCGACGACGCTTTCCGGGACGGCGAAGATGACGATGTACAGCGCGAGCACCCCGACCGGCAGATTGATCAGGAAGATCGACGGCCACCCGTACGCGGTGACCAGCGCACCACCCAGCAGCGGCCCCACGGCACCGCCGCCCCCCATCGCCGCGCCGTACGCGGCGATGGCGCCCGCCCGCTGTCGCGCATCGGGGAAAGCCGCCGCGAGCATCGGCAGCGACACCCCGAGAAGCACCGCACCGGCCGAGCCCTGCACCGCCCGCAGTCCGTTGAGCACGTCGATGTTGTGGGCCAGCGCGCATCCGGCCGAGGCGAACATGAACGCCACCAGGCCGCCGAGGTACAACCGCCGCCGTCCCAGCCGGTCCCCCACCGTCGCTGCGGTCAGCAACAAACCCGCCATCGGGAGGGCGTAGGCGTCGACCACCCACTGCAGCCCCGACAGGGGCGCGTGCAGGGAAGCCTGGATGTCGGCCAGCGCCGCGGCGACGATCGTCATGTCGAGCAGCAGCATGAACACCACCACGCAGACCGCGGTCAAGGTCAGTCTGGCGCTCACACCTGCAGTTTGCACCGGCGGGCAGGTCCCGCGCGTCCGTAAGGTCGAACACATGACGAGAGATTTCCGGTTCGGCGTCGGCCTGCGGCACACCGACAGTAAGTCAGCGGTCCACGACGCGGCGCGCCGCGCCGAGGACCTCGGCTATGACGTCCTCCTGGTGCCCGACCATCTGGGCGCTCCGGCCCCGTTTCCCGTGCTGGCGACCGCCGCTGCCGCGACCAGCACGCTGCACCTCGGCACGTTCGTGTTCAACGCATGCTTCTACAAGCCCGCGCTGCTGGCCCGCGACATCGCGGCCATGCGCGACCTGACCGAGGGGCGTTTCGAGACGGGCCTCGGCGCCGGGTACGTCAAGGAAGAATTCGACGCCGCCGAGCTGCCGTTCCCCAGCGCCGGGAAACGGGTGGAGTACACCGCGCACGTCACCTCGTATCTGCGCACCCACCTGCCCGACGTGCCGGTGATGATCGCCGGTGCCGGTAACAAGCTGCTGACGGTCGCCGCCCAGCAGGCACAGATCATCGGGTTGACCGGCGGCGGCCCGCGTACCGACGAGCATGATCCCCTCGCCGAGCGAATCTCGTTCGTGCGCAACGCCGCCGGTGACCGATTCGACGAATTGGAGCTGAACCTGGCCATCACCGCGGTGCCGACCGACGACTCCGGCATCCCGAACCTGTCGATGACCCGGCACTTCCAGCCAGAGCTCAGCGACGCCGAATTGATGGCGACGCCCGGTGTGCTCAGCGGCAGCACCACCGACATGGCCGCCCGGATCCGTGAGCTACGGGATCGCTATGGGGTGAGTTACTTCATTGTCCAGCAGCAGCATTCGGAGGCCTTCGCGAAGGTCATCGCAGAACTGCGCTGACAGCGCGAGCCGGGCTCGGCTGCGCCATGGGCTCGTAAACGGCCAACTGCAGCACGGCGTTCAGGATGAGCTGCGCGATGCCGTCCCACGGCGTGGCCTGCACGGGCTGAGTGGAAGCGAACGGCAATGCCACCGCGGTGGCCGGACCGGCTTTGGTGTCGATCGTGATGGTCTGCCGCGGCGCCCCGTAAATTCCGGTCTGGGTACCGGCGAACATGTCGTTGATCCAGCCGATGGCGAGGGTCTTCTCCGCTGCGATGTTGGGCGACCGTGAGAAGCCGGCCACGACGTATTCGGCGAATTGCAGCACGGGGTTCGCGCCCTGCAGTCCATCGATGTGCCGGCCCCCGACCAGCATGACCCCGTTGAACTGCCCGGGCCGGGCCGTTTCGAGTTCCCGCCCGACCAGGCCGTCGATGTTCCACACGTACGGTTCAGATGAAATGTCGTATATCGGGCGGTAATCGGCGCCGCTCAGCTTCTGCAGCGCGGCGGGTACGACACCGTTGAGATCGACCGAGTCCATCAGCACCACTCCCTGCAGATTCGCGGCCGCGCCGTTGCCCACCATGCGGCCGGCGGCCGAAGTGACCAGCGCGCCGCCGAGCGAATGGCCGACCAGGACGAACTTCGTGGGCAGCGTGACCTGGTATCCGGCTGCGGCGCCGGCACTTTCGGTCAGCGCCGAGCGGTCACCGGCGAACAGGTCGGCCACCGCCTGCTGGTCTGCCGAACCGCCGATCCACCGCGCCTTGGAGTCAAACGCGTTGGAGGACAACGTCGGAGCCACCACGATGCTATTGGTGCCCTGCGCCAGCGCGGCCAGCGTGTAGCTGTACATCGGGGCGACGGCCATGAAGCCGTGCTGGAAGTAGATCATCCGGGTCGCCGTATCCGCGTGCTCCGGGAAATACCAGTTCGCCTGGACCTTCTGCCCGGTGTCCGGCATGGTCAGGCTCGACACCTTGACCGTGACCGTGCTGCCCCGCGGCAGCACGGGCGGACCGGCGAACGCGAGCATAGCGCCGCCGACCACGTTGAACACGAACGATCCGATGACGTTGATCAGGCTGGGCCGTGCGGTTTTGACGGCCGTGGTCGTGGTGCCGGCGGTTGTGGCGCTGGTGGTCGTGGCTGCGACGGCTGCCGTCTTGACCACGGTGCTCGGCTGCGACGCCGTCGTCGTGGCCGCTGCCACGGCGGCGCCGGCCGGAGCCTGGGACTGCTTGGGCGGCACCGGGTTCGGAATCTTCACTGGCGGCGGTGCCGACTTGAGCCGAGCCGTCTGCGCCCGAACCGCTTGCTCCGGGCTGCTCGGTCGGGCTGTCGTGTCCTTCTCAGGTCCGCTTTTGTCGGGCCCGGTGGCGTCTGTGGCGTCTTTGGCCTTCTTGGTGCGCGGCGCATGGCCGGCGGACTTACGCCCCTGCCGATCGGTCGCGGCGTTCGACTTCCCGGTCTGCGAGGCCGTCGTCTGTGATGGCGTCGTTTGTGATGCGGTGTGCGACGCGCCATGTGGGGCGGCAGAAGCGTCGTCGGCCCACGCCGGCGCAATCGGCAGCCACAGCGCCAGACATCCCGAAGCCAGCAACACCCAAACCGCTCTGGACCACCCCGTCATCAACCGCACGCTAGCCCGCAGCTCGGCGCACGGGAGGTAAATGAACAAAATAGTTCTGTTGTTTCATTATGTCTGGCGCACCTGCGGCATACTGGTGAACCCATCGCTCTCATCCCCCGGCAGGACAGTCAAGTGTCAGCACCGCAGCGCAGGTCCCGAGGGCGCCCGGTCGGCGGCGGTAACAACACCGAGCAGGCCCGGCAGGTGTTGCTCGACGCCGCGGAGCAGTTCTTCATCGATGGCGGCAGCGGGAACTTCACCATGGAGGTCATCGCCGCCGAGGCGGGCTACTCACGCAGCGCGATCTACCGGCAGTTCGCCAACCGGCAAGAACTCATCGGAGCGTTGGTGCAACGCACCACCCAACGGCACATGCTGGCGATGCTGCAGCAGGTGGCCGCCGACGCGACAGCGGTCGATCTGCTGATCGACAGCCTGGTCATCGTCGCGACTCAGCTGGTGCACGATCCACTGCTGCAGACCATCGCCGCCCAGACCCCCGACGGCACCGTCGCCACCCTCATCGCCAACGATGACTCGCTGACCCGCATGGTCCAGTCGATGGTCGAAGGCTTGCTCGCCGACAGCACGTCAGGTCAGTTCCGGCCCGGCCTGCATCCGCATGACCTTGCGCAGTTCATCATTTCGACGGCACTGAGCCTGCTGTTGGACGTGGTGCCCGGCAGCAGCGATCCGGCGGTGGCGCGGAGCTACCTCGAGACCTTTGTGTTGCCGGCGATCGTCGACCGGCCGCCACCGCCGACGCGCGTGTTTCCGGAGTAGCGCACACGGGTAGCCAACCCCGGTGCTCAAGGAACTACAAGGCCGCCGGATCGCCATCCTCGCCGCCGACGGGGTCGAGAGGGTCGAACTCGATGAACCGCGCGCCGCGGTCGAGGAGGCCGGCGGCGCCGTCGAGGTGTTGTCGATCAAGGCCGGCGAAATCCAGGCCCGCAATCATGACCTCGAGCCGGCGGGCAGCATTGCGGTGGACCGCACCGTCGGCGAAGTGAGAGTCGACGCGTTCGACGCGCTGATCCTGCCCGGCGGCACGGTGAACCCCGACAAGCTGCGGGTCGACGCGACCGCAGTGGCGTTCGTGGGCGACTTCGTGCGCTCCGGCAAGCCCGTCGCCGCGATCTGTCACGGACCGTGGACCCTTGTCGAGGCCGATGTCGTCCGCGACCGCAAGGTGACCAGTTATCCGAGTGTCCGCACCGATCTGCGTAACGCCGGAGCCACCGTCGTCGATGAAGCAGTGTGTATCGACGGCAATCTCATCACCAGCCGTTCGCCCGCCGATCTACCGGCGTTCTGCGAGGCCATCACCGAGGCATTGGCGAGCAGTCCGGCACAGACCTGACATCGGCCGGACCATGGCAACCATGACCACTCATCCGCCTGCCGATGTAGCGGACGCGGCACCCAGCATTCGGCAGCGCAACTTCGTCTTCCTGGCCGTCGTGCTCGGGATGCTGCTGGCCGCGCTCGACCAGACCATCGTGGCGACAGCGCTGCCGACGGTCGTCGCCGACCTGGGCGGCGCCGGCCACCAGTCCTGGGTCGTCACCAGTTACCTGCTCGCCTCGACGATCGTGACCGCGGTGGTCGGCAAGCTCGGTGACATCTTCGGACGCAAGAAGGTCTTCCAGGTCGCCATCCTGCTGTTCCTGGCCGGCTCGGTCCTGTGTGGACTCTCGGAATCGATGGGCATGCTCGTCGCGTCGCGGGCGCTGCAGGGCCTCGGTGGTGGCGCGATCACCGTCACGGCCGTCGCGGTGATCGGCGAGGTCATCCCGCTGCGTGAGAGAGGCAAGTACCAAGGCGCTCTGGGCGCGGTGTTCGGCGTCACAACCGTCGTGGGCCCGCTGCTCGGCGGGCTGTTCACCGACCACCTGGGGTGGCGGTGGGCGTTCTGGATCAACGTGCCGGTGGCGGTGGTGGTCATCGGGATTGCGGCAGTGGCCATTCCCGAACTGGCGCGCGCCGGGCGCCCCATCGTCGACTATGCGGGCATCGTCCTGGTCGGACTCGGCGCTGCCGGCCTGACGCTGGCGACCAGCTGGGGTGGCACCACCTATGCCTGGGGTTCGGCGACGATCATCGGGTTGTTCGTCGCTTCGGCGCTGGCACTCGTCGGCTTCGTCATGGTGGAACGCCGTGCGCCCGAACCGATTCTGCCGATCCGCTTGTTCGCGAACCCGGTCTTCACGGTGTGCTGTGTGCTGTCGTTCGTCGTCGGGTTCGCGATGCTCGGTGCGCTGACGTTCCTGCCGACCTATATGCAGTTCGTCGACGGTGTCTCGGCAACCGCGTCCGGGCTGCGCACGCTGCCGATGGTGGCCGGCCTGCTCGTCACCTCACTGGGCAGCGGCGCGATCGTCGGCCGCACGGGGCAATACCGGATTTTCCCGATCGCCGGCACCGCCATCATGGCGCTGGGCTTCGTGCTGCTGTCACGGATGGACGCCGGTACCTCGACGCTCACCCAATCACTGTTCCTGCTGATCCTCGGTACCGGGATCGGGCTCAGCATGCAGGTGCTGATCCTGGTGGTGCAGAACACCGTCGACTTTTCCGATCTCGGGGTGGCCACCTCCGGCGTGACGTTCTTCCGAACCATCGGAAGTTCCTTCGGCGCCGCGATTTTCGGCTCGATGTTCGCGAACTTCCTGGGCGACCGTATTCCGTCGGCGATGCGAGCCAGCGGCGCACCGCCCGAGGCGGCGACGTCTCCGAAAGTGCTGCACGGCCTGCCGCACGACATCGCCGCCCCGATCATCAGCGCCTACGCCGATTCCCTGAGCCACGTGTTCCTGCTGGCGGCGCCCGTCGCGGTCGTCGGCTTCGTCCTGGCGCTGTTCCTCAAGCAGGTGCCGCTGCGCGACGCTGCCGCCAGCGGCAGCACCGACATGGGCGAGGGTTTCGGTATGCCGACCACCGAGTCGCCGGAGAAACTCATCGAAGTCGCCGTCGGCCGGTTATTGCAGCGCAGCAACGGCATTGACCTCGAGGCGGTGGCCCGCGCCTCGAACAGCCGACTGGGGACCGCGCAACTGTGGGCCCTGATGCTGATCTACCGGTACGCCGCAGTGACCGGGGCCGCGGACCTGCTCGACATCGCCGACGACCGGCGGGTGCCGCCACAGGTCCTCGAACCGATCTTCGATCGTCTGGTCGCCACCGGATTCACGACGCGCTCCGGAACCGAATTCTCGCTGACCCCGGCCGGTTCCGCCGAGGTGGGGGCGGCCCGCAACGTGATATCGAGCTGGATCACCGAGACCCTCACGCAGTCGGACGAATTCCAGGGTGTGCCCGAGCGCATCCATGTGCAGAGCGCGTTCGACCGCATCGCCAGCGGCCTGCTCGTGGAGCGGGAGTCGGCTCGGCGCCAGAGCCCACCGACGAAACTCGGTCCACCACATCGGTTTGTCGCCGAGCAACCCACCACCCGGATGCGCGCGGCGCGGCCGGAAGAGCCCCCGACGCGACCGTTCCGCCCCCACGCCACGCTTCCGCGCGGCTGACACGGTGGCCGGGACGGCCCTGTTTGCGGCTGGACCGTCCCGGCGGTGCCAATGCGGACCGACCGGACGCCCGGATCTGTGGAACCGGAGAGAAGCGACGGCGATGTCGGAGCAACTCCAGCGGACGTCGAGATCGGAATCCACCTGACGGTGGCTGAATACCCGTTCCCGCGTTTTGAAACACGCAATGTGGATGAGAGACAGCAAAAGCCGGGTGGATTGAGATTCGGGATCGCGGGTATATGACGACCGGTGCCGGGAGCCGTGGGCGAGCCACCACTGGCGGACCCGCGGCTCCCGGCAGCGAAACACAGAGGAGGACATCCCATGAAACTTTCAACTCGAATCACGGGCCTGATCCCAGCGCTGGCCGCGGTACCGGTGTGCCTGAGCGTCATCGCGCCCACGACGGCCCTCGCAGAGACTGACTGCACCCCGGAATCGGTTGCGAATACCGTCAGTTCGGCCACCGGCGCGGCCAGCAATTACCTGACTGCGCATCCTGATGCCAATCAGGTTGTGGTGGCGGCATATTCGCAGCCGCGGCCAGTGGCATCGGCCAATCTCCGGGCATATTTCACGGCCCACCCCCAGCAGTATCAGGACCTGCGCGGCATCCTGGCGCCGATCGGTGACACTCAGCAGCGGTGCAACATGACGGTGCTGTCACCCGAATTGGCGACCGCCTACACCGAATTCATGGCCGGCTGAGCATGGCGATGACCGGACCTCCGCAAGGCTGCCACCAGACGTCGTTGTGGTTGGCCGACCGCGAGATGTCGCCGGCCACGCCACCGGCGCCGGAGTCGACAGACTTGGCGTCGCCCGCCGACGTCGTCGTGATCGGCGCCGGCATCACCGGGCTGACCACCGCCGTGCTGCTGGCCCGGGCGGGCAAGAACGTCACGGTCGTCGAGGCACGGCACGTGGGCGCGGGCACGACCGGAAACACCACCGGCAAGCTGAGCGTGTTGCAGGGCAGCAAGCTGGCACGCATCGCCGCAAAGCACAACGCGGACATCCTGCGCGACTACGTCCGCGGCAACGCCGAGGGACGTGACTGGCTGGTGCGGCATTGCGAGAACCATGCGATCCCGTGGCAGTCCGAACCCGACCATGCCTACGCCCAGACGTTCTCCGGCATCGCAACCGCGCGCGACACGCTCAGCGCCTGCCGGGAAGCAGGATTGACGCAGGCCGAGTGGATCGACACCGCCGACGTTCCGTTTCCGTTCCACGGCGGCGTCCGGCTACGTGATCAGGCACAGCTCGATCCGATGCCCCTGCTGAACAGCCTGGCGGTCGAATTCGAAACCCACGGCGGCACACTGCTACAGGGCGTCCGCGCGGTGTCGGTCGCCGACGACGGACTGGTGCGCGTGGCGTTGCAGGCGACACACCCCACCGTCAATGATGACGGGTCCCACATGTCGGTCACCGCGCACCGGTGCATCCTGGCGACGGGGACGCCGATCCTGGACCGCGGCGGATTCTTCGCGCGGTTGACCGCGAAACGCTCCTACTGCATGGCATTTGACGTCGCTCGTGAGGCGACGGGCGGCATGTTCATCTCGGTCGACTCACCCACCCGGTCGATGCGCTACGCGCCATCGGCGAGCGGCGAGAAACTCGTGGTCGGTGGTGCCGGCCATCCGGTGGGGCGTGGCCACTCGCCCGCCCATGGCGTGACCGAGCTCGCCAAGTGGGCGGCACTGCACTATCCGGGAGCCCATCCGACCCACTTCTGGTCGGCGCAGGACTATTCGCCCGTCGATGAGTTGCCGTACGTCGGCCCACTGCTTCCAGGCTATGAAAAAATCCGGGTGGCAACGGGTTTCGACAAGTGGGGCCTGACCAACGGCGTTGCGGCGGCGCTCGCCCTCTCGGCGCAGCTGCTCGGCGGCCATATCGAATGGGCTCGCGCGTTCTCCAGTTGGAGTCCGCACGAACTACGTGGGGTGACTGCCGCACTGCGCGCGAACCTCGAGGTCGGCCTGAATCTCGCCAAAGGCTGGATCACTCCGATCTCCGCGTCGCCGAACAGGCTCACCGAAGGCGCCGGTGTGGTCAGCGGCCCCCCGTGGCAGTTACGTGCCGACAGCCTGATCGACGGCGAACAACGCACCGTGTCGGCGATCTGCCCGCACCTGGGCGGCGTGGTGCGGTGGAATGACGCCGATCGGTCCTGGGAGTGCCCGCTCCACGGTTCGCGGTTCGCCCCTGACGGGCGGCTTCTGGAGGGGCCCGCCACTCGAGGGCTCGCGGAGAAATCCCGACACTGTTGACCGCTGGTCAGTCGGTCGTCACTTCGACCGGTTGCGCCGGTCGGCAGCCCTGCGCAGCGCGCTGTTGTCATCCTCCAATTCGAGGATTCTGCTGATTCCCGCGATGTTGACGCCCGAGGCGACCAGCGCGACGATCCGCTCGATCCGGGCCACGTCGTCTGCGCTGTAGCGGCGGGTGCCGCCGTCGGTGCGCGCCGGCGTGAGAAGCCCGTGTCGCTCCCACAACCGCAGTGATTGCGTTGGCGCACCGGAAAGTTCAGCAGCCACCGTAATCCCGTACACCGCATGATCAGATGCCGGACCCGCGGCAGCGGGTCCTGCGCTCGGCGGCACCAGCCGGCGATCTGCATCGTTCATGAGATTTCCTGTTCCACTACTTGCATTGAATCATGTCTCGGTGCTATATAGAAATCTATGTCGAATGACATAGATAAGCTACCTTGAGCCACAGAGGTAGTAAATGGCGGAACGATACGGGCGTCAGCCGTAGGAACGCTTGGAGCACAACAGATGTCAGGAGAGAAGCAGGAATTGCACCTCGCGTACATCGAGCGCATCAGCGTGGCTCATCAGGCGCTGCGCGCCGCCCAGAGTGAACTGCGCGAGGCCGTCGAGGCGGCACATGCCGCCGGTCACACCTGGGACGTCATCGCGACAGCGCTGAGCACCACCGCACCTGCCGCGACCGACGCGTTCGACGACGTCCCCAGTATCGATGCCGTCGTTCAATCAGTTCTCGGGATTGACAAGGACACCGGCCCATCGGACGGCGAAAAGGCGTCGGTGGCCGGTCTGCAGTGACAGCGGGCCACCGGCCGATCAACCCGTGTGATGCAACGATGTCGCCTCGAGTTTGTGGACGAAGTCGCTGATATCCGCCGCAGTTGCGACGTCGACGGTTTCCCAACCGACCGCGACATCATGCGCGGCGCGCAGCAGTGCGGGCCCCTCGTCGATGAGGAGCCGACTCAGCCCAAGCGCAGCACAGGTTTTCAGCGCCGGCGCCAGGACCCACCGAGCTTTTTCATCCTGCCCCGCCGCCGCCAGACACCGGGCATATTGAAGACTGGCCTGCAGATGCGCCCGTGGTCGCTGCGGCTTGTCGATATGGTCGAGCCGGACCCGGGCCCGTTCGCACGCCGAAGCCGATGCCGCCGCCTCCCCGTCGAGCAGTAGCAGCCTGATTTGCGCGTCTTCCCTGAATTCCGCTGTCAGATTGCCGCTTTCATCGAGACCCTGCACGCCGTGCGCCATGACGCGGCGCACCAGCGCCTTGTCGATCTCCGTCCCGGATAGGGCCGCGACACGGATGCGTGTCAGCGTCAGTCCCGCCTCCAACCGGGGCAATCCCAGGGCCCGGGCGTGCCCGATACCCTCCGACAGCCGGAGCTCAGCACCGGCTGCGTCGCCGTGGGCACTCTTCACGTACGCACCCGCGCGGTAGGTCGCGAGCATCACGTCCACGATGCCGCCCTCGGCCCCGAGGGTGTACGCGTCGTCGAGCAGAACCTCCGCCTCCTCGAGTTGCCCACGCTCGTAGAGCAATTCACCCAGCAGCGCCCCGGCGAGTTTGGCGATGTACGTCGGGCGCCCGGACGGCAGCAGGGCGATCCTGATCGCATGACGCAGATGCGCCTCGGCGCCGGCGACATCAAGCTGCTCGTTGGCGGCCAGGGCGGCGATGAGGTAGCCGTAGCCGACGGTCATCGACCCCGCGATGGACCGACGATATTTGTGCCCCCACCGGTGCCAGCGCAGTGCCGCATCGAAGTTGAACTTGCGCAGCTCGACGTAGGAGAGGGTGTACGCCGCGCGGCACAGCACGAACGGCGCCAGGGTGTCTGTGCGGGCCACGCACGCCTGCGCCGCGGTCTCGGTGAACGCATCGATGTGGTCGGCATGCCCGGCCATCACCACCCGCAGCAGGTCCAATTCACAACGGACATCGTCGATTTCGTCGTCGCTCAGCAGGTCGACGTTGTCCTCGGCCAATTGCAGCGCATCGGCCACGGCGGCGGGCCGGCGGAGAATGACGTTGGCCCACGCCAGATTGGTCTGCAGCCGCGGCCGCTCCTCGGCCAAATTCGGGGGTAATTTGGCCGCCAGACCGAGCAGCGTCATGAGTTCGCATTGTTCGAGGAGATCCGCGGACACCTGCTCGACGGCGTCGACGGCTTGCTCGTCGTCACCCGCAGCCAGCCAATGATCGACGGCATCGTTGTACATCCGGTGCTTCATGAACCATTGGGCAGCCGTTCGGTTCAACTCCACGACGCGGTCTTCGTCGTCGCGTATCAACCGGTGCCGCAGGTAGTCCGCGAACAGATTGGCGTACCGGAACCACGTCCCCTCCGGGTCGGTGCGCCGCAGGAACAGATCCCGCCGCTCGATGTCCTCGAGGATTTCGCGGCCGCGCGGGCGGCCCGTCAGCGCCGTCGCCAGGCCGCTGCAGATCTGTTTCGTGATGCACGTCGCCGACAGGAACTCGACGAGCTCCGGCTCCAGGCTGTCCAGCACGTTGGACGTCAGATAGTCGCCGATGACCTTGTCCGAGCCGGAGAGCCGACCGACGAGGGCGCCGGCGTCACAGCCGTCCCGCAGGCTCAGCGAGGCGAGTTGCAGTGCGGCCGGCCAGCCGTCGGTCGACTCTTCGAGGTCGGCCACGACGGCCCCGGAAAGCTCCAGTCCGCACCGGTCGACCAGGAGCGTCCGGGCCTCTCCGAGATCGAACCGCAGCTGCGACGCGTCGATCTCGACCAGTTCGCCCTGCACACCCAAAGTGCCCACCGGCAGGCCGGTGCCGGTCCGGCTGGCCACGATCACATGCAGGTGGTGGCAACCCTTCTCGAGCAGATAAGCCAACGTGTCCACGCTGTCGGCGCTGGTGACCCGGTGCCACTCGTCAAGCAGCAGGGCCAACGTCTGCTTGCGGGAGTGCAGCCAGTCGATCAACACGTTGGGCACCTGCCGCAGTGCGGAGTCCGGCCGTTCATCGAATTCCTGCTGCAACGAATCCGCCAGCTCGGGCAATGCGACACGCACCGCCTCGATCAGGTGCGCCACGAACCAGAGGGCATTGTTGTCGTCGGCATCGACGGTCAGCCAGGCCGCCGGGAGGCCGGCACGGAACAGAGTCTCGCCCCACTGCGCCGCCAACACGGTCTTGCCGTAACCGGCCGGCCCGTGGATGAGCACCAGCTTCGGCCGGCGCCCGGAGCCGAGACGGTCCAGGATGCGGCGGCGCGGCACCGGCGGGCGGCTGAACGTCGGCGGCCGAAACCTGGCCGGCGAACTGGGCGGATAGGTCGACCGTCCCGAACCGTCGGTGCGCAGTCCGATCCCTCCGGTGGAGCGTCCACCGGTGTCCGGCGACGATTCCACCCCGTCGTACTCGACTTCCGGCAGCTCCAGTGGGACGTCCGCGACGTTCAGTCCGATGCGCGCCCCCGCCGCCCGCAACAGCTCGCCGAACTCCGCGGCCGTTGCGGGGCGCTGCGCCGGGTCGACGTTCAGCCCCTGCTCGAGCGCGGCGCAGACGGGGTCGGCGACCCCGTGCGCGCGAAGGTCGGGCACCGGTCCGGCGAGGACCCGCCGGGCGAACGCGATGGGGTTCTCCCCCTTCTGGAACTGAAACGGGGGCTCCCCCTTGATCAACGTGAAGACGGTCGCGGCCAGCCCGTAGGTGTCCACGGCAGCCGTCGGTATCGCGCCCTCGAACAACTCCGGCGCGGTGTACGACGGTGATCCGACGAACACGTTCATGGTGGCTTCGCGCCCGCCCGCGATACGGGCGATGCCGAAGTCGCACAGCTGCGGCTCCCCGTACGCCGAGAGAAGTACGTTGGGCGGCTTGACATCTCGGTGCAGCACGCCGGCGCGGTGCGCGGTCTCCAGCGCCCCGGCCAGCCGGACCCCGACCGTCAACGCCGCACCGACGGCCAGCGGGCCGTGCTGCCGGATCCACGCCGACAACGTGTTCCGGCCGAGGTACGGCATGACGATGAACGGGCGCCCCGTGAACGTCAGCCCGCTGTGCAGCACCGGCACGATGTTCGGATGCCCTGACACCCGGCCCATGGCCCGCTGCTCACGCTCGAAGTTCTCGAGATCGACGTCGTCCGAGTCGGCGTTGAGTACCTTGACGGCGACGACCCGGTCCAGCGACGGTTGGCGGCACCGGTAGACGACGCCGAACCCACCGCGCCCGACGGGCTCGGCGCCGTAGAAGCCCTCAGCCTCGAGCTCCGCGACGATGCCGGTCGCGACGCCACGTTGCGTTTCGTCGGGTTCTGACACGTCGGAGGCCTTCGGTTCGGTTGCTGTCGTCACCATCAATTGTCGGCGCGGCAGGCCGGATTGGGGGCCACCCACGGAAATTGAGGGCCCTTTGTTTCTTCCGGACAACGATTCGGGGCGAGATCGGCAAAACATTGTCTCGGCGGTACCTGGGTCGCCGCGCGGCCGCGCCGTACCGTTCTGGTATCAGCTTCCCCGTTGAGAAACGCCAAATATCAACGGATCAAATACATTTCACAAACCTCGGGAGTACTGCCATGTTCGAACCCACCTTCATCATCGACGCCGTCGTCCTCTTCTCCATCGGCCTGTGGCCGCTGCTACTGGTCGTCGCCGCCGCCGGTGTCCGCTGGTTCAACGCCCGCCGCAGCGCCGCCGCTGCCGCCGTCCACTCGGTCGCGCTGCCGCACGTCAGCGCGCCGGCACGCGCGCGCACCCTGGCCTACGCCGGCCAGTGACAAATTGACGATTCAGTCAGTTGCGGGGTCCCGCCCGCATTCTCAGATGGGCGTGTCCGCAAGGTCATAGAGTCGGGCCATGGCCCGCAGTCACGACACCGGTGTGCTCCCCGCCGACACCGCCGCCATGATCGTGGATCGGTTGAGCGACAAACTGCCGGCCATGTCCCAGTCTCTGCTGGAGATGCTGGTCCAGGAGCGCGCGGAAATGGCCGGCGACGGCGAACTCAAGGCACTGCTATACGACGCGGTGCAGGGCAATCTCGAAGCGTTCTTCCCCGCGATCCGCCATGGGATTCCGATCGATCGCATCGAGCCACCCACCGCGGCGCTCGAGCATGCGCGCCGGCTGGCACAGCGCGGCACCAGCGTCGACGAATTGGTTCGGGCCTACCGGCTCGGCCACCACGGCGTCCTCAAGGTGATCCTCGACGAGGTCCGGGCAGCGCACCTCGACTCCGAGCTCGGACTGCAGGTCTTCGAAGAGATCGCCGCCAGCTCATTCACCTACATCGACCGGGTGTCGCACCAGGTCGTCAACGCCTATCAAGCCGAACGCGACCGCTGGCTGAACAGCCAGAACCAGATGCGCGCACTGCGGGTACGCGAGGTTCTCGACGGCGGTGACCTCGACATCGACGAGACCACCGACCTCATCCGTTACCCCCTGCACCGGGTGCATCTCGCGCTCATCGTCTGGTGCGCCGAGCAGGCCGAGGGCGATGAACTGGCCGACATGGAGCGGTTCGTCGCAGATCTAGCGGCTGTTCTGGGTGCTCGCGAGCGCCCCTTGTTCGTCGCATCGGATCGGACGACCGGGTGGGCGTGGATTCCGTTACCTGCCGGCACCGACGATCCGGTGGGCCAGATCCGGGAGTTCGTCCGGTCACGCCCTGACGCGCCATGGGTGACCACGGGCACCGCGCTGGATGGGCTCTCCGGATTCCGTCGGTCACACCGTCAGGCCGTCGCCGCCCGGACGGTCACGATGGCACCGAGCGCGCCACCGCGGCCGGTCACCGCCGCCGATGAACCGGGACTCATCGTCGCAGCGCAGTTCAGCTCCGATCTGGACAACGCTCGCTCCTGGGTTTGCCACGTCCTCGGTCCGCTGGCGACCGACAGCGACAGCGACGAACGGCTCCGGGAGACTCTCCGCGGGTTTCTGCGCAACAGCTCCAGCTTCAAATCCAGCGCCGACGAGCTGCACCTGCACGTCAACTCGGTGAAGTACCGCGTGCAGCGCGCCATCGAGCGGCGCGGCAAACCGATCGACACCGACCGCATCGATGTGGAAGTCGCTCTGCTGCTTTGCCATTGGTTCGGCACCGCCGTGCTCGCTCCTTAACGCAACCTGTGGATTCCGGCAAAGTCCATACACCACGCGCGTCGACAAGGGACGCTGTGGGGAGAACCAGCAGTGCCACAGGGTGCTGCCGCCAACCGAGGAGCGCCTGGTGTACGCACGCTCAACCACGTTTCAGGCCGAGCCGGCGTCGATCGATGCCGGCATTGCGTACATGCGCGACACCGTGCTGCCGGCTCTGGAGGAGCTGGGGGCGGCCGGGATGTCGCTGATGGTGGACCGCCGACTTGGACGGTGTATCGCCACCAGCGCCTGGGAGTCCGAGGCGGTCATGCACCTGACGGCGCACGCCGCGCGGCCCCTCGGAGAACGCGCCGCGGAGCTGCTGAACGGCACCCGCAAGGAGATCAACGAGTGGGAGGTCACGGCGCTGCACCGCGACCACCGTTCGCCGGAAGGTGCCTGCCTCCGGGTCGCGTGGTTCTCGGTCGAACCGCATCAGGCGGACCTGCTCACCGACTTCTACCGCACGCTGGTGCTGCCGTCGTTGGAGAAACTCGAGGGGTTCTGCAGTGCCAGTCTCCTGCTCGACAAGCCGTCCGGACGCGCTGTGTCATCGGTGACGTTCGACAACGCCACCGCGCTGGACAACAACCGCGAACAGGCCAGCGCGCTACGGACCGAGAAGCTTTCCCAATTGGGCGGCAGCCTGATCGAGATCTGTGAATTCGAGCTGGCCATCGCTCACTTGAGGGTGCCCGAGCTGGTCTGATCGATCGCGCGATAGACCATCTGCTCGTATTCGTTGAAGACCCGGTTGAAGTCCTTGCGGGTCACCGGTGATCGCCACTGTTGCAAACCCACGAGCAGGGTGATGCCCATGATGGCGAGGGTCTCGGCGTGCCGGCGGGTTCCGACGGCCGGTCGGTACAGCTCCGTCAGAATTTCCACGCGCCGGGCATCGACGGCCTTTTGCGCTTGTGCGACTTGCGGATTCGCGTGCGCCCAGCCGCGGATGGCGGCCTCGGCATCATGCGGCAGTTTCCCGGCGAGGGTTTTCAAGAGATGGACTCGCGCCGTCAGATCGCTTGGCACTTTGGACAATTCGGCGAGCCGTTCGGTCTGGGTCTGCTCCCAGAACGCGAGGAACTCCGTGACGAATCCGTCCATGCTGCCGAAGTAGCCGTAGAACGATCCCGAGGTGACGTTGAGTGACTTGCACAGCGGGGCGATCTTCAGGCTGGCCGCGCCGCCGGAGGCCAGGAGCTCCATCGCGGCGTTGAAGTAGTCGTCGCGCGTCACCGACAGCCGCAATTGTCACACCTTCCGTTTGCCCCGGCATATTGTAATGGAACCTATGTTTGGTGTGCCCTGACCATGGTTTCGAACTGCGCGAAGAGGCTGTCGCGCGCCGCCCCCGCGGTCTCGGCATACAGATGCTGGTAGCCGATGAGCAGTGCCATGGCGACGTCGGACAGCACGCCGCTGCGCTCCGCCGGCACGATCCTGCACAAGATCGCCGCCAGGGCCGCCCGCCGTTCCCTGTCGAGCCGGTGCTGCAGCCGGGCTGCGGCGCCCCGCCGCGATGCCCAGGCTCGCAGCGCCGTCTCGGCGTCGTGCGGGACGACGTCCAGCAGCTCACGCAGTCGAGCGATGAGCATCTCAGGCGCATCGTCGGAGTCGGCGAGTTCGAGCAGACGGCGATTGGGCTGGGACAACCGGGTGGTCAGGAGCCGGGCGACGTAGTCGTCCAGGCCGGTGAAGTACCCGTAGAACGAGCCGGTGGTGACGCCCAGTGCAGCACAGAGAGTGCCGACCTTGATGCTGCCCGGCCCCTGGGTCACCAGAAGGTCCACGCCGGCGTCGAAGTAGTCTTCGACGCCCACGATGCGTCTCATCGACGTCAGCCGGTCGGTGCCGCGGCGTACCGCTGCACCAGCGTCCGCTTGACCAGCTTTCCGGTCGGGGTGCGGGGCAGGCTCTCGACAAAGTCGACGGTCTTGGGTGCCTTGAACGCGGCGACCTTCGTGCGGGCATGGGCGATGAGTTGCTCACCGAGCTCCCCGCTGGGCTCGACGCCATCGCGCAGTTGGACAACGGCTTTGACCAGCTGGCCCATGGCCGGGTCGGGGACTCCGATGACGGCCACGTCGAACACCGCGGGGTGCATGCTCAGGGCGTCCTCGACTTCCTGCGGATAGATGTTGACGCCACCGGAGATGATCATGAACGACTTGCGGTCCGTCAGAAAGAGATAACCGTCGGCGTCCACGTACCCGATATCGCCGACCGTGGTCCAGGTGCCGTGGTCCGGGTGTTCGGCTTCCTTGGTCTTGGCAGGGTCATTGTGGTACTCGAACGGCCGGATGTCCCGCTCGAAGTACACCAATCCTGCTTCGCCGGTGGGTAGTTCGGCGCCGTCGTCGCCGCAGATGTGTACCGGCCCCAGCATGCTGCGGCCCACCGAGCCCCGCTTGGTCAACCACTCCTGCGAGTTGATGACGGTGAACCCACAGGCCTCCGTCGAGGAGTAGTACTCGACCAGAATCGGTCCCCACCAGTCGATCATCGCCTGCTTCACATCCGGCGGGCACGGCGCGGCGGCGTGAATGGCGATCCGCAGACTCGACACGTCATAGGCGGCCCGCGCTTCCTCGGGTAGTTGGAGCATCCGCACGAACATGGTCGGTACGACCTGGACGGCGGTGGCACGGTACTGCTCGATCGCGGCCAGAGTGGTTTCTGCCTTGAACCTTTCGAGCACCACGACGGTGCCACCGAGTGCCTGGACGGCGCCACACCAGCGCAGCGGCGCGGCGTGATAGATCGGCGCCGGTGACAGATACACGTCGTCGGCGGTGATGCCGAACGCCGAACCCAACAATCCGGTGATGGGGTCGCCCGGCTCGTCGACCTGAATCGGCAGCAGCGGCGGCTTGATCCCCTTCGGCCGGCCGGTCGTGCCCGACGAGTAGAGCATGTCACTGCCGCGCGGCTGGTCGGCCAGGGTTCGGTCTCCAGCGGAGGCCAAAAGGTCTGCATACGAATCGAATCCATTCAGGGACCCGTCGAAGCTGAAGGCATGCTCGACGCCCGGCGCCAGGGCCCGCACCTCCTCGGCCAGTTCCCCGAGCCCGCCTGAGGCGAGCAGGACCCTGGCGCCGCAGTCGTTCACGATGTAGGCGACCTCGTCGGCAGTGAGGTGGAAGTTCACCGCGGTCAGGTACAGACCTGACCGCACTGCCGCCCAGTAGATGGTGAAGCACTCGGCGGCATTGTCGCTGAGCATCGCGATGACGTCGCCCTTGACCAGCCCGAGGTCAGCCAGCGCGACCGCGAGTTGCCTTGAGCTGTCGTCGAGTTCGCGGTAGGTCAGCTTCCGTCCGGAGCCGGCCATGATCACCGCGGGTTTGCCGGGTGTGGACAGGGCGTGGGTTCCCGGGAACATGTCAGCTCTCCCGCCGTCCGGGGCTGAAGGTCACCGGCATCGAGGTCAGCTCATTGGAGAAGCTCGACACCAGCCGCGCCACCGGTCCGGAGATCTCCATGTCCGGGATGCGCCGCACGAGCTCTTCGAACAGCACCCGCAGTTCCAGCCGGGCCAGCTGGTTACCCAGGCAGAAGTGCGGCCCGCCGCCACCGAAGGCTTGGTGCGGCATCTTCCCGCGCGACACGTCGAAGGTCTCCGGGTTCGCGTTCTTCTCCGGATCCCGCGAGCCGGCGCCATACCACATGGCAACGCGCTCACCTTCTTTCAGTGCGTGCCCACCCACGACGGTGTCGGCGGTCACGGTACGGGTGAAGTACACGACGGGGCTGACCCAGCGCAGCATCTCCTCGACGGCCCCGGGAATGAGTTCGGGATCGTCGATCAGCTTCTGCCGTTCGGCGGGGTTCTCCATGAGTGCCCGCATGCCGCCGGATGCGGTATTGCGGGTGGTGTCGTTGCCGGCGAACATCAGGATCGCGAAGAAGAACGTGACCTCCTGTTCGGACAAGCTCTCCCCGTTGACCTCGGCGGCCAGCAGCCGGGACAGCAGATCGGGTCCCGGGTTGGCCTTGCGCTCGGCGGTGAGCGCCGTCAGGTAACCGCCGATCTCCATCAGCGCGCCCAACCCCATCTGCGCGTCGCCGGTGGCGGCTGCCCGCGAGAGCTGGTTGGTCCACTCGAATAGCTGGCGGCGGTCGTCCTGCACCACGCCGAGCAAGTCGGCGATCACGATGAGCGGCAGTTCGACGGCGATGTCCTCGACGAAATCGCATGCGCCCTTTTCGATCACGTTGTCGATGAGCGTCGTGACCGTCGCCCGGACCTCTGCTTCCATCTGGCGGATCATCCGCGGCGTGAACACGGCCTGCACCACGCCGCGCTGATGGGTGTGCCGCGGCGGGTCCATGCCGAGAATCACTTCGCGCAACACCTCAACCGGTGTCGCGCCCATCGTGGCGGTGAAGAACACTCCTCCGCGCGCCGAGGAGAACAGCTCGGGATTGCCGCTGATGGTCGCGATGTCATCGAATTTGGTGAAGGACCAGAAGCCCGGTTCGTCCGCGTTCGTGAGGGCATTCCAGTGCGGGCCGGGCTCTTTGCGCATGCGGGCGAACAACTCGTACGGCGGGCCGTCCTGAAAGTACGACAGGTCGCTGAGGTCGACGGTGGCGAGGTCGACGGTGGCCAGGTCGATGTCGGTGAAGCTCTCGGTGGTCATGGTGGACTCCTTTGTCTACTTGTGGGCGGTGCGGGTGTTCAGAGGTCGAGAACCAATTTCTCGGAGCGGGAGTGAGAAATGCAGGGCAGGATGACATTTCCCGAAGCACGCTCGGTTTCGGTGAGAAGCGAGTCACGGTGGTCGGGGGTACCTTCCAGCACGGTGGTCCGGCAGGTGCCGCAGACACCCTCGCCGCACGACGACATGATCTCGATGCCGGCGTCTTCCAGTGCGTCGAGCATCGGCACACCTTCGGACACCTCGACGGTGACGCCCGACTGCCGGCAGATCACCTGATAGGTGTCCAACGCCGCAGCCAGGGTTTCCTCCGACGGGACCTTGGCCGCGAACCGCTCGACGCGCAGGCTGCCTTCAGGCCAATGGGCGCAGTGCTTTTCGACGGCCTCGAGCAGCGGCTCCGGTCCACAGGTGTAGATCACCGTGTCGTCCGATGGTTCCGCCAGTGCGGCGGCGAGGTCGAAAAAGCCGCCGCGCTCGTCGTCGGCCCAGATGGTGACGCGCGCACCATGAGCGTCGGTCAATTCCTGGTGGAACGCCATCGTCGACCGGGTACGGCCGAGGTAGATCATGCTCCACGCCAGGCCCGCGCGCTCCGCGCTTTCGGCCATGGCCTTCATCGGGGTGATGCCGATGCCGCCGGCGATGAACAGGTACCTCGGTGCGTCGACGAGTGCAAAGTTGTTGCGAGGACCGCGAACCCGGACGGTTGTGCCCTCGTGCAAGTGTTCATGGACGTGCCGCGAGCCGCCGCGAGTGTTCGGGTCGAGCAGGACCCCGACACGCCAGGTGCCGGCGTCCTGCGGGTCGCCGCACAGCGAGTACTGACGAACCAGGCCGTCCTCGAGGAGCAGGTCGATGTGGGCCCCGGGCTCCCATGCCGGCAGCTCGGCCCCGGTCGGGTCGACGAGGTCGAGTGCCACCACGCCGTCCGCGGCGGTCTCGCGGCGCCGCACCACCAGCTCGGTGGTGAACTCGTGAACTACAGACATCAGTTGGAACTCCTTTCCGCATGGGCCAAGGTGGTCAGCTCTTCCAGTTCGCGGCGGAAATCGGTAATCAGCTCCCAGGCATCCGGCAAAGCCTTTGCGTCGCCGACGATTCCGATGTCGAGACCGTCCTGGTAGCTGACCACGGTGATGTTGAGGGCGAAGCCGTCGAACACGAGGCTTCCGGGGAATGTCGCCCGCAGCGGCGCACCCGAGGAAGTCATCGCGGTGGGCGAGCCCGGGACGTTCGAGATGACCATATTGATCGGCGGCCTGGCGAATCGCGACGACGCAATCTCCATCAGGCCGCGAGCGGCGATGCCGAATATCGGTACTGGGATCGGATCATTCACATCACTGAGCAACGTGTCCGGCGCCGCACTCGTCCGCCGTTTGGCGTCCGTCATGGTCTGGTGCGCAAACGTCAGGCGGTCAACAGGTTTCGCCAGATGCGTCGGCACCGGCGCGATGATGGAGCTGATCGCGTTGCCGAAGCGGTCCGGCGCATCGGCCGACCGCTTCGAGACCGGGATATATGCCACTAGCGGATCGGCGGGAAGGTCTCCGGTCGCGATCAGCCTGCGCCGCAGCGCACCTCCGCACAAGGCGATCACGACGTCGTTGACGGTGATTCCGTAATGCGCCTTGAGCGCTTTGATGTCATCGAAAGGAACCGTCCCGAAGGCCACCGTCCGCGCGCCGGAAAGTTTCACGTTGAACCGTGTGCGCGGCGCCTTCAGTGGCGTCGCATCACCGTCGCGGCGCACAACCTGAGCCAGGGTGCGCACTCCCGGCAGCGCGCGGACGGCCGGGACCTGGTCCAGATGCGCCAGGGTCCGCGGGGCCGCAAGTAGGGCACGTGCGCCCCGGACAGGTAGTGCGGCAAGCCCACGAACAGCCAGGCCCACGGGATTCGGCTCGGCTTCAACTCGAGCGGGCGCGGCCCCGCTGGGTTGAGAGCGATCAGTGTCGAGAATCGCGGCGAGGACTTCACTTGCCGCAATCCCATCGGCGACAGCGTGATGCAGCGTGATGACCACCGCGGTACGACCCGGTAGTCCGTGGATCACGTCCAACCGCCACAGCGGCTTGTCCCGATCCAGCCGCTTCGACAGGATGCCGGCCACTGCCTGCCCCAGCTTTTCGTCGTCGGCCGGGGCCGGCAGCGTCGACTCGAAGATGTGGTCGCTCAGCTCGACCTCGGTCTGGACGAACACCGGATGGTCAAGCGACAGCGGAACGGTCACCACCTTCCAGTGCAACGGCGGCAGCTCATCAAGGCACGCCGACACACGCTTGCGCATCGTCGCGGCGGTGATGGTGGTGCTGTCCTCGGTCTCGAAAATAGCCAGCCCGCTGTAGTGCCCGCCGAAGTTGTCGTGTTCGGCCGCTAGAAACTGGGCGTCCAGGCTCGAAAGGCGCCGCATCAGAATATCTTTCGCATCAGCTTGACGGCGAGGCGGGAGTACGGCGGGTAGAACAGCTTCGGATCCGGGCTGCTGCTCTTGGCCAGTACCGCGCGACGGTGGCTCAGCGCTTCGAAACCCCAGCGGCCGTGGTACGCACCCATGCCACTGGCGCCGACACCACCGAACGGCAGTTGCGAGACCAGCACATGCATCGCGACGTGATTGACCACCGCGCCCCCGGACGGGACGGCGTCGATGACGGTCTGCGCGAGCTCCGTCGACTCGGTGAACACATACAGCGCCAACGGTTTCGGCCCGGCATTGACGTACCGGATCGCCGCGTCGACCGAGTCGACCGCGACCACCGGCAGGATGGGACCGAAGATTTCCTGGGTCATGACGGGATCGTCGGCCGCAGGGTTGACGATGACGGTGGGCTCCATGAGCAGCGCCGGCCGATCCGAACGGCCGCCGGCCACCACGGTGCCGGTGGTGGAGCTGATCAGCTCGGCCAGCCGGTCGAATTGGCGGCCGTTGACGATCCGCTGCGATCTGATCTTCTCGCCCGATCGGAAGCGGTCGAGATTCTCGACGATCTTGGCGACCAGTTCGTCGGCGATCGCCCGGTGTGCGAGAACATAATCCGGGGCGATGCAGGTCTGGCCCGAGTTGAGGAGCTTGACCCACGCGATCCGCCGGGCGGCGACATCGATGTCTGCGTCCACCGACACGATGACCGGGCTCTTGCCGCCGAGCTCCAGGGTCACCGGAGTCAACGTCGGCGCAGCGCCCGCCATGATCTTCTTCCCGACCTCGGTGCCGCCGGTGAACAGCGCATGGTCGAAGCCCTGGGTCAGCAGCTCCTGGGTCGTCGTGCCGTCGCCTTCCACCACGCGGACCGCCTCTGGGTCGAGGTACTGCGGCAGCAGCCGGGCCAGCAGCGCCGACGTTTCCGGCGCGAGTTCGGACGGCTTCATCACCGCGCAGTTGCCGGCGGCGACCGCGGCCACCAGCGGCGCCACGCTCAGATAGAACGGATAGTTCCACGCGCCGATCACCAGCACCACGCCGAGCGGGTCGTACTGCACCCAGCCCCGGGCCGGCCATTGGCTCAGCGGGAGTCCGACACGCTTGCGGCGCATCCACTTGTGAAGGTGCTTGCGCGCATAGGCCGCCTCGGTCCTCGTGGGGGCGACATCCGCCAGCCAGGCGTCGACCGCGGGCCGCCCGAGGTCTTTCGCAAGGGCCTCGACGATCTCCGACTCGCGTTCGTCGCACAGCCGCTCGATGCCGCGCAGCTGTTCGATCCGCCACGACAGTTCGCGCGTGCGACCGGTCGCGAAGACCGAGCGCAAGTCGGCCACCACCGCGGTCTCCTGCTGCGCCGTTGAACTCATCATCTGCTTCACGATTGAAACATAACTTACGTTATATCTGAGCGTCAAGACTTCTTGCGGATGAAATGTATGTTGATCTACATTCAAATCATCACGAGCCGGCATCCGAGGAGTCACCTATGAGCGCCCCATCCCTACGCGGACGACGCATCGCCATCACCGGCGCCGGCCGGGGCATCGGCCTGGCCACCGCCAAAGCGCTGCGCGCCCGTGGCGCGACGATCATCATCGGCGACCTGGATATCGAGTCCGCGACCGCGGCAGCCGATCTGGTCGGCCCGGGGACCGAGGCCTATCCCGTCGACGTGTCCGACTACGAGTCGTTCGCCGCGTTCCACAAGGAGGCGACCGCCGACGCACCGATCGACGTGCTGATCAACAACGCGGGCATCATGCCCATCGGGCGCTTCCTAGACCAGTCGGCCGACAAGCACCGCCGTGCCGTCGAGATCAACGTCATGGGCTGCATCAACGGCATGCACCTGGCGCTGCCGGCCATGGTGGAGCGCGGCCGCGGCCACATCATCAACATCGCTTCGTCGGCGGGCAAGACTCCGGTGCCCGGTGGCCTCACCTACTGCGGCACCAAGGCCGCCGTCATCGCGCTCACCGAAACCGCGCGCGTCGAATACGCCGGCACCGGGGTGCAATTCACCTGCGTCATGCCGTCATTCACCAACACCGAACTGATCGCGGGGACCTCCGGCCTGAAGTTCATCCCCACGGCCCAGCCCGACGACGTCGCGCACGCGATCGTGGACGCGGTATCTCATCCCACCGCGGATGTGTTCGTCCCCAAGATCATCGGGCCGATCCTGCGCACGCAACCCCTGATCGGGCGGCGACTGCGCGACGCCATCAACACGCAGTTGGGCGCCTACAACACCTTCCTGGACTTCGACCCGAAAGCGCGTGCCGAGTACCAACACCGCATCGACGAGTCGTAGTTCAGCGGATCGTCAGACCGGTCACCGCTCGCGAGATGACCAGCCGCTGAATCTCGCTGGTGCCTTCAAAGATGGTGAAAATCTTGGCGTCGCGGTGCATCCGCTCGACCGGATAGTCACGGGTGTAGCCGTTGCCACCGAGAATCTGGATCGCCTCGTCGGTCACGTACACGGCAGTCTCGCTGGCCACCAGCTTCGCCATCGAGCCCTCTGCGTTTTCGAACGGCACATTGTTGCGCGCCATCCACCCGGCCCGCCACACCAGCAGCCGGGCGGCGTCGATACGGGCCTTCATGTCCGCGAGCTTGAAAGCGATGGCCTGGAACTCTCCGATCTTCTTGCCGAATTGCTCACGCTGGCAGGCATAGTCGAGGGCGTACTCGTAGGCGGCGCGGGCCACGCCGACCGCCATCGCGCCGACCGTCGGACGGGTCCGCTCGAACGTCTTCATCGCGGCCTGGCCACCCGCGGACGCACCCGACTTCACCCGAGCCACCCGGGCCTCGAACTTCTCCCGGCCACCGAGGATCGCATCCTCCGGCAGCCGCACGTTGTCGAGCACGACCTCTGCGGTGTGCGACGCCCGGATGCCGTGCTTCTTGAACTTCTGCCCCTGGGACAACCCCTTGGTGTCCGGTCCGATGACGAAGCTGGCCTGGCCGCGCGAGCCGAGTTCCGGGTACACCGACGCGACCACGATGTGCACGTTGGCGATGCCACCGTTGGTGGCCCAGGTTTTGGTGCCATTGAGCACCCATTCGCCGGTGGCCTCGTCGTAGCGCGCCCGGGCCCGGATGGACCCGACGTCAGAGCCGGCATCGGGCTCAGACGAGCAGAAGGCCGCGACCTTCGGATCGGCCGCCGAGCCGAACATCTCCGGAAGCCATCGACCGATCTGTTCAGGAGTTCCGTTGCCCGCCAAGGCCGCCGCGGCCAGACCGGTGCCCATGATGGACAGCGCGATTCCGGCGTCACCCCAGAACAGTTCCTCGAAAACGGTCAGCATGCCGAGCCCACTCGGTTCGGCGGCCTGGGTGCCGAACAGCTCGGGCGAGTACAGCCCGATCTTCGCCGCTTCCTGGATGATCGGCCACGGAGTCTGCTCCCGTTCATCCCATTCCGCGGCGGCGGGGCGGATGACCTCAGCGGCGAACTGGTGCACCCAGTCGCGCACCTCGATGACGTCATCGCTGGGTTGTAGTGAGAATGTCATGTCACTCCTGTTGATAGTCAAAGGGTTTCAGTTCCGTCATGGATCAACTACTCCGCCACGCGGTGGCACCGACGTACAGGTACCGAATCTGGCGCTCCAGCATCGCGGCGGCTGCGTCCAGATCGCGCGCCGTGGTCTCGTCGTCGAGCCCGCGGGCGATGACCTCGAGCATCGAGTCGATACCGGCGAGAATGGTGGCCATCAACATGCTCGACAGCATCTCCACATCACCGACGCTCCACGACCGAATGGGCTCGAACCGGGCCATGTAGGTGGCCAGTTGACTGGCGTACAAGCGGATCTCCGACCGGATCTCGCGCCGGAGTACCGAATGACCGGCCGCGCGTTGGCGCGCCAGGAACGCCAGGTGCGCATGGTCCCGCGCCACCACCCCCCGAAGCGCCTGCACGCCGACATGGATGGCGCCGCCGGATGCATCGATGTCCAGAGTGGCCATCTCTCCCATGATCTCGCGCAGCGTGCGAAACGTCTCATGGATCACTGCCAGGCCCAGGTCATCGAGCGACTGGAAGTAGCGGTAGAACGCTGACGGCGCGACGCCGGCCTTGCTGGCGAGCTGCCGCAGGCTCAGCGCATCGAAGCTCGAACCGCCACCGGTGAGCTCGAGTGCCGCCGTCATCAGCGCGCGGCGGGTGTGTTCGCGGCGCTCCTGCTGCGTCCGGCGCCCATGCCGGTCCCGCCCGTTGCGGGAGTCCGCCTCGACAGATAGAGAGCGTTTGTTCTCTGTGTTGCCCGTCACGAAACCAACTATAGCTATTGACCTCGCCATATCGACAACCATATCTTACAGAACATTCGTTCTCTAACTTGAATGGAGAGATCATGGCACGCATCGCAACCCGCCTACCTGGCGAGCGCAACCTAGCCGAGGAAGACCGCGACCGGATCGCCGCAATCCGGGGCGAACTCATCCGCATCGGCAACGACTGGCGCGAACGCCATCCGTTCCTGGCCGCCCATCAGGACGCTGTCGGAATGGCGATCTTCCTGATGTCCATCGCCGGCGTACTCGTCGACGCCGCGCTCTACGCCGCCGGCATCCTGCCCTGGTACGCGACCATCCTGATCACCGCATTCTGGCTGTCATTGCTGCACGAACTGGAACACGACCTCATCCACTCGATGTACTTCCGGCAGAACCGCGTGGTCCACAACGTGATGATGTTCGGTGTCTGGTTCTTCCGGCCGAGCACCATCAACCCCTGGATCCGGCGCACGCTGCACCTGCACCACCACGAGGTCTCGGGCACCGATTCAGACCTCGAGGAGCGGGGCATCACCAACGGAGAGGGCTGGGGCAGCCATCGCTTGCTCAGCCTGATGGACTCGATGCTCGGCATCTACTCCAAACCGCTCCGACAGCGCGCCATCGTCACCGCCTACATCAAGCACGAGGCCCGCTCCCCCGAAGAAGCGCGCCAGCTCGCCGCCAAGACGCTCGCGCTGTACTTCCCGCTCGGAACCATCCACTACACGTTGTGGCACCTGTTCATCGGCGTGCACGGGTACGAATTCGTCTCCGGTAACACTGTTTCCGGCTCCTGGGTGACCGCGTTGAACTTCGTCGCCGTCATGCTGCTGGCGCCGAACGCGGTGCGCACGTTCTGCCTGCACTTCGTCAGCTCCAACATGCACTACTACGGTGACGTCGAGGAGCACAACGTGATGCAGCAGACGCAGGTATGGACGGCCAAGTGGCTCAAGCCGTTCCACGCCCTGTGCTTCAACTTCGGCGAGACGCACGCGATCCACCACTTCCTGGTCCGCGATCCGTTCTACCTACGCGAAGCGATCAAGCACGACTGCCAGAAAGTGCTGCGCGACAACGGCGTCCGCTTCAACGACTTCGGCACGTTCCAGCGCGCCAACCGTTTCAGCCTCGCCCCGGCGCACGTCGAGCCCTGACCACACCGCTACCCCGAACGGAAACACCATGACCGAGACCCAAACCGCCCAGCTGTGGATCTGCGTGCGCTGCGGCATGATCTACGACCCTGCCGACGGTGACCCCGACAGCGGAATCGCCCCCGGCACCGCGTTCGAGGACATCCCCGACAACTGGGTATGCCCCGTCTGCGGTGTCAGCAAGGACGAGTTCGTCCCTTACGAGGACTGAGCACCCCAGGCGCCACGCCGGAGCAGCCGCAGTCCGTTGAGCCCGACGATGATCGTCGAACCTTCGTGGCCCGCCACACCCAACGGCAGCGGCAATGTGCCGACGAGGTCCCAGACCACCAGCACCGCAATGAAAGTCGCCGCGATGCCCAGGTTGGCCGCCACCACGCGGCGGGCGCGCCGAGACAGGGCGATCACCGCGGGGATGGTGCGCAGATCGTCACCGACGACGACGGCATCTGCGGTCTGCAACGTGAGATCCGAACCGGCGCCGCCCATCGCGATGCCCAGGTGGGCGGCCGCCAGCGCAGGCGCGTCGTTGATGCCGTCGCCGACCATGACCAGCCGGGCGCCATCGGCCTGCAGGTCCCGGACCGCCGCCACCTTGTCGTGCGGCAGCAGGCCGGCGCGCACCTCGACGATACCCACCCGACCGGCCAATTGCCCTGCGGCAGCAGCATTGTCGCCCGTCAGCAGGACCGGAGCCTGCCCCGTCAGGGCGGCGACGGCGGCGACCGCGCCGTGGGCGTCGGGACGAAGTTGGTCGGTCATACCGAACACCGCGACGGCGCGCCCGTCGACCGCCATGACCACCGCGGTGCAACCGCGCCGCTCCATCTCCGCCGCCGCCTCAGCGCTCGCGAGCGACGGCGAGGACACGGTGACCGTGCATCCGTCGACAGCGGCCCGCACGCCGCGACCCGGTTCGGCGGCGAAATCGACGACGCGCGGCAGGACCAGTCGACGCGCCGTCGCCGCGCGAACGATCGCCGCGCCCAGCGGGTGCTCGCTGGGATGCTCGGCGGCCGCGGCCAGCGTCAGCGCCTGATCCTCTGTGAAATCTCCTGTGAGCAAACAAATCTCGGCGAGTTCCGGAGTTCCGCGGGTCAGCGTCCCGGTCTTGTCGAACGCCACGCGGGTCGCGGTGCCGAGCTGCTCCATCGCCACAGCCGACTTGACGAGCACGCCGCGGCGTCCGGCATTCGCGATCGCCGCCAACAACGGCGGCATCGTCGCCAGCACCACTGCACACGGCGACGCCACGATCATGAACGTCATGGCCCGCAGCAGCGCCTCCCGCGCGGTGTCGCCCGCGAGCAGCGGGATCACGAACACCCCGAGGGTGACGGCGACCATGCCGACCGAGTAGCGCTGCTCGACCTTCTCGATGAACAGCTGCGTGCGGGCCTTGGTCTGCGACGCTTCCTCCACCAGCGCCGCGATGCGCGCCACGACCGATTCGGCGGCCCGTCGGTCGACCCGGATCCGCAGAGCCCCGGTGCCGTTCAGCGTGCCGGCGAAGACCTCGTCGCCGACGGCCTTGTCGGCCGGCAGCGGCTCACCGGTGATGGTCGCCTGATCGACCTCGCTGGCGCCGTCGATCACGGTGGCGTCCGCGGAGATGCGCTCCCCCGGCCGCACGAGCACCACGTCACCGACCGCCAGTTCGGTGGCCGGCACCACGCGCTCACCGTCGTCGGACAATCGGGTCGCCATGTCGGGCGCCAGGTCCAGGAGCCCACGCACCGAGTCCGCTGTCCGCGCGGTGGCCAGCGCTTCCAACGCGCCGGAGGTCGCGAAGATGACGATCAACAGGGCACCGTCGGTGACCTGGCCGATCGACGCCGCACCTATCGCGGCGACGACCATCAGCAGATCGACGTCGAGGGTCTTCTCGCGCAGCGCCCGCAGCCCGGCCAGCGCCGGTTCCCAACCGCCGGTGACGTAGCACGCGAGGTACAGCGCCCACCAAACCCAGGCCGGACCACCGGCCATCTGCAGCACCAAACCAGCGAGGAACAACGCCAAAGCCGCTGCCGCCCAACGCATCTCCGGCAGATCGAACCACCCGCGGCGCGACGGCGCCACCGCCACACCGGCCGTCACCGACCGGGCAACCTGAGTCACCGTCGCCATGACGCACCTCGCAGATTCATGCAGTCAACGTTATCAGAACAAATGAATACATCTTCATGTGTGCGCTCTAGTACACTACAACGGTGGGACATGGTGTCGAGGGGCGCGACCGCCCGACCGGGCGTCTCGACGCTGACGCCGCGGCTCAGGTCGCCACGACTCTGCAGGCTCTCGCCACTCCGAGCCGATTGATGATCCTGACCGAGCTACGCCAAGGGTCTCGCTCCGTCACCGACCTCGCTGATGCGATCGGCCTCGAGCAGTCCCTCGTCTCCCATCAACTCCGGCTCCTGCGCAATTTGGGACTGGTGACCGGCACCCGGAGTGGCCGCAGCATCGTCTACAGCCTGTACGACAACCACGTCGCGCAACTGCTCGACGAAGCCGTGTATCACAGCGAGCACCTGAGACTGGGGCTGGCAGACCGCACCGGCGACGCGGGCTGAGCGCCGGGTGGTCTCGTGAACCGTTGCGCCACATCGCAAGGAGGGTCCATGTCCACGACACCCACGAGCACGAATGTCGCGACCTTCGAGCGGTTCCACTGCAGTTGCAACAGCGGAGACATCGACGACATCGTGGCGACGATCGACGACGTCCTCCTCCCCGACGCCGTGGTCCACTCACCGCTCGCGGCAGGTTCCGGGCCGGACACCATGAAGCTCATCTGGACGCTGCTCCTGCGCGCCTTCCCCGACATCCATGTCATGGTCGACGACATGGTCGTCGACCATGACAAGATCGCGTCACGACAGACGGTGACCGGGACGCACCTCGGCGAGTACCGCGGACTGGCCCCGACCGGCAAAACCGTTGTGTACGAGGAGATGTTCATCATTCGCTTCGCCGACGGAAAGATCGCCGAGGTCTGGGGTGTGGTCGACACCCTGTCCCAGCTCCAGCAGCTCGGCGCCGTCGGCAGGATCTAGCGCGCGGGGTAGGCGTGGACCAACGCGGTCGTGAGCTTGGGCACCGCGTGCACCAGATGATGCTCGGCGTCGTGGGCGATCTGATGGGCCTGCGCCAGGCTCAGCTCGGGATCGAGGTCGAGTTCGACGTCGGCATGCAGGCGGTGGCCCATCCAGCGCATGCGCACACTGTGCACCGACCGCACTCCCGGTTCGGCCGCCAGCGACTGCTCGGCGGTGTCGACGAGCGCCGGGTCGACGCCATCGAGCAAGCGGCGGAACACATCTCGCACCGCGGTGCGCAGCACCGCCAGAATCGCCAGGGTGATGATCAACCCGACGATCGGATCGGCGAGAGGATATCCAAGGGCAACGCCGCCGGCGCCGAGCAACACGGCCAGTGACGTGAAGCCGTCGGTGCGCGCGTGGACGCCGTCCGCGACCAACGCCGCCGACCCGATCTGCCGCCCCACCCGGATGCGGTAGACCGCCACCGTTTCGTTGCCGAGAAATCCGACGAGCCCGGCCAGTGCCACCCAGCCCACGTGGTCGATGACGTGCGGGTGGATCAACCGCTGCACTGCCTCATAACCGGCGATGAGCGCCGACAGCGCGATCATGCCGACCACGAACAACCCCGCCAGGTCCTCCACCCGGCCGAAGCCATAGGTGTAGCGGCGGGTTGCGGCCTTGGCGCCCAACGCAAATGCGATCCACAGCGGGACCGCGGTCAGGGCATCGGAGAAGTTGTGAATGGTGTCGGCCGCGAGGGCGACCGATCCGGACGCCACCACGATGGCGATCTGCACCACGGTGGTGAGGCCGAGCACCAGCAGGCTGATCTTCACGGCCCGGATACCGGCGGCGCTCGATTCGAGCGCGCTGTCCAGACTGTCCGCCGCGTCATGGGAATGGGGCGCAAACAGACCTTTGATCGCGCCCCAGCCACCATGGGAGTGGCTGTGATCGTGCGCGTGTTCATGGTGGTGGTGCCCGCTCATCGCCGGCCGCCCGTGCGCGCGGCGGTGTCGGCATCGAGGCTCCGCACGCCGGGATCCTGACGGTGGTGGGCCGGCACCCCGGGACCCGCGTGTTCGGCGTTGTGCACCGCGTCGACCACCAACTGACGCACGTGCTCGTTCTCGAGGCTGTAGAAGATCGTCGTCCCGGCACGCCGGGTCTGGACCAGCCGCGCCATCCGCAGCTTCGCCAGGTGCTGCGACACCGACGGCGCGGGCTTGTCGACGCGCCCGGCCAGTTCGTTCACCGACAGCTCGCACGCGCTCAACGCCCACAGCAGTTGGACGCGGGTGGGGTCGGCGAGCATCCGGAAGACTTCCACCACCAGACGCACCTGGTCGTCGGCGAGCGGCGCCGGCACCTGGTTATCTGCATTCATACGCAGATAATAGACCGTTGAACGGCGGGGCGATCCGGGAAGCGACGGTCAGCTGCCGCGGTCCACCATGTCGAACACCTTGACCGCATGCGAAAACGGCTGCGGCGTAACACCTATCGGACCGAATGGATGGTCAAGGGTGTAGATGACGTACAGCAGCAGCGACAACAGGATGGCGACCGCTCCGACCAGGATCGCGTGGGCGCGGGCGTTCTCCAGCCGCATGAAGCAGGTCAGCAGGATCAATACGGTCCCGCCGAAGATCAGGGCACTCCAAAGGAGCGCCGGGATGCGCTGATGGGAATTGAGGATGCGCTCGCTGCGATCCGAGGCCAGCACCGTCAGCTCGCTCAGGAACTGCGAATCGATCGGGCTCACGGTCGCTCCCGAACCATGCGTTCCCACAACGCGATACAGCTCGGTGAGCGCGACGCGGCCGTTGTTGCTGATGTCGGCGAATTCGTCCATACCCCAGGCGGGTCCCTGCACCGCGGCGGCGTACTTGCGCAACTGCTCACGCACCTGTGCCTGCTCGGGTTGCGGCATCGCGACGGTCTGGCGGTACAGCGTCGTCAACGTCGATGCTTCGTTGGCGACGTTTGTCTCAGCACTGAGGAACTGCTGCCAACCAACGACGACGGTGAACCCCAGGAGCGCCCCGTAGACCAGGCCGACAACAGTGAGAAACGGCGACAGGAACGAGTTCTGTTCGGGGCGCGCATCGCGCGCGATGATGCGGCGCGTCACGAACACACAGCCGATCGCCACGCAGACCGCCCCGCCGACCACCATGGCCAGCATCAGCCATGCGCCGAACACTCCGAGATCACCCATAGTTGATCAAGCATGCCAATCGCCCCGCGGCGCTGCCAAGCATTCCGGCAAACTCCTTCGAGCACGAAACCGCACAACACCGCTCGGTTGCCGGGTGCGCCGGCAACGTCCGGCCCGGCCGGCACCACAGTCAACGCCGCAGCACAGAGCTGACGCCTCATCGGCCCCGGACCGGGCCGCCACAGAAAATGTCGGCGGGGTCAATCCGCCTGCTACAGTCCGGCTGTATCCGGTGGTCGATCGACCCGGACCTGGCAGCGTGGAAAGGGATACGGCAATGGTCTTCACCAAATCGGTCGCCCAACGGGCGGTCGTGGCTGCCGCAGGAGCCGCCATGGCCATCATGGCCGTCGCCCTGCCGATGTCGGGTCCGGCGCTGGCCGCTCCGACGGCGCCCAACTGCACACCCGCGGATCTCGCAGGGGTCGCTTCGGGTGTCGCCGCGGCGGCCTCGGCGTACCTCTTCACCCACCCGGACGTCAACGACTTCTACGGCAGCCTGCAGGGCAAGCCGCGCGACGAGGTCGCCAACGACGTCCGCACGTTCTTCAACGCAAACCCGCAGGCGCACAGTGAACTTCAGGCAATCCGTCAGCCCATGACGGATTTCCGTGACCGCTGCGGCCTCGAGCAGCCCGACCGTCCACTGTTGGGCGACTGATGCGTACCTCGCCACGTCCCCACCGCCGGCTGATCGCCGCCGCACTGGCCGCGGCCGCCGTACCAGGATTGATCGCTGTCATCCCCGCGGGCACCGCCAGTGCCGACGTCTGTTTCGGTGCCGGCCGGCGCATCACCGTCAGCGGCTGCACCGACTTCGGCGCCGTCGCGCCGTACGCACCGCCGCCCGCCTATTACGCGCCGCTGCCCGAGGACATGCCGCCGCCACCGCCACCGCCGCCGGTTCAGGGCTGCGTCGGCTGGAACGGCCGCTGGGTCAGCGCCAACACCTGCCGCTGAGCCCGTACCCGCCTCGGACCACGCCGGTCAGTACGCTCCTGCGGCGGCCGGCTGGTCCGCGGCGTCGGTCCGGCCGCGCAGTGCCCAGTGCAGGCGTCTGGCCGCGGTCAGTGCGCCGCTGGGCTCGTGCGGCTGGCCATAGTGGATGAGCAACGTGACACGCCGCTGCCCCGAGGCGATCGGCATGTTGGCGTGCAGACTGCGGTAACCCCAAAACAGGTACACATCACCGACATTCATGTCGACCACAGTCGGGCCACCGGCACGGCCGAGGCTCTCCAAGATGCGCCGCCGGAACGTCGCACTCTGGTGGACGATCTTGTCGAAGATGTTGACCAGCACCGACCGCCGGAACGGCCGCTTGTTGAAGTAGCCCACCAACTCCCCCGAACGGCCCGGTTCCGCGTCGGGGATGAACAGCGGAACCACCATCGTCACGACGCTGGCGTCGTAGTGGAACCACCAGGCATCGCCGTCGGCATGCGGCCCCGCCACGATGCGGACCGCGGTGCCGGCCATTTCATGCGCACGGTCCGGGAATCGCTGACGGACGACATTGTCGAGAAATGTGCGCACCGAATCGCTCGCCATGAAAGCGTGAATCGATTCCAGGTGCCCGTCCTGCGGCGATAGGATGAAATGGTCTTTTTCGCCGTACTCGGCCAGCCAGCGGTCGATTTCCGCCCGGGAATCAATCACCCAATCCCATTGCACGGCGTTTGCTACCCGTGCGACGCCGGTTGCGTCCAACTGGTGCGCCACATCGACGGGATCGCACGCGTTCATGTCAAATTCACACATTTGGACGGAAGTGTAGACAACCAGAGAACGCCATTACCACGATTGCTGCGATTTGACATTTGCCCGGTAATGACCATGCAATTCGCCGATCGGGAGGTCGATTCTGCGATGGCGTAAATATTGCCGAATTTCCGCACTTCACGCGGGTACGGATCGCCCCCCTTGTCGCAACGGAAGAGGATCAACCTGTGTTGCTTCCCGTCGATCGGCGTAAGTCCTAGAACCGAAATTTGTCGGGTGGCCTTTGTCCGATACTCGGCGAAGTTCTTGAAGCGGATGGTGTCGCCATCGACTTCCAACCCGCGAACACACTGCACGATATATACCCCCAGGGGGTATAGTGGAACTGACCGCCACCGCCGCTTGATTTGGACGACGAGGAACGACACCATGGCCAGCGAGTCCCACGACCACCACGCCAACCACCACGACGGACATGACCCCAGCTCTCACATGGATCATGCGCACCACGGCGGCAGCATCAACGCGATGGCAGTCAGCGCAACACTGCACTGCCTCACCGGTTGCGCCATCGGGGAGATCGTCGGCCTGATCATCGGCACGGCCCTCGGCCTGACCAACCTGGCGACCATCGGCCTGGCCATCGCGCTGGCCTTCGTCTTCGGCTACACCCTGTCGACGCTGCCGCTACTGAAAGCCGGCTTGGCGATCGGCACGGCGCTCAGCGTGGTCCTCGCCGCCGACACCCTCTCGATTGCGACCATGGAGATCGTCGACAACGTGGTCATGGCAGTGATCCCGGGTGCGATGAACGCCGGTCTGGTCAACCCGATCTTCTGGATCGGGATGATGATCGCGCTCACTGTCGCCTTCTTCGCCGCCTACCCGGTGAACCGGTACCTGCTGCAAAAAGGCAAAGGCCACGCACTGACGCACAAGTACCACGGAGGCGGCGGTCCCGCCGTCACGGGAGCTCGACGATTCATCCCCAGCCTGAGCACGCCGACGCTGACCGCGGCAATCACGGCCTTCATGCTCGGTGGCCTGGTCGTCGCCGTCGCAGATCAACTCGGCGCACCCGAGACCGCGCCGCACAGCCAAGCAGCATCGTCCGCACACCCGGCACCGTGACCGGCATCGGAATCCCGATGCCAGCAATGCGGCGCCCGGCGTTTAGCATGAGTCGTCCCTATGGGTCTCTATCTCGATAGGTCCCGCCCCCGTAGCTCAGGGGATAGAGCACGGCTCTCCTAAAGCCGGTGTCGCAGGTTCGAATCCTGCCGGGGGCACTCTGGTGTTGTATGACGTCGGGTGATGCTTGACGTTTGGTCTTCGGGTGATGGGCGACAGTGT
>NZ_JARVRX010000018.1 GCF_030209435.1 Mycolicibacterium sp. lyk4-40-TYG-92
GCTCGATGGGCTGCTTCTTGGCCCGGGAAATCACACCACGCACTGTCTGACTCATCTCAGGGTGCCTCGCTGAGTGCCGCGACCGGGCACGCATCGACTGCCGCGCGAACCGCTGTTTCGATTGCGGTCGGGACCTCTTGCCCCTCGAAGTGGTAGTTCAGATTTCCATCGTCGTCGAGTTCGAAGGCACCGGGTGCTTGGGCGACGCACACGCCGTGGCCCTCGCAGCGGTTGTAATCGACGTTCACATGCATGGTTGTCCTAACTGGTGATGGCGAGCTCGAGCGGGGGTCGCTCGAAGCGGTGAGTTGTCGATTACGCGCGCCTAAGCGGCAATCAGCTTGAGAGGCAGGCGTTCATGGCGGCGGATGATGTTGTTGATCGCCCATTTGGGCGTACCGGTCAGCTCGATCCGGTCCACGCGCTCGAGCAGCGCCCGCAACATGGCGGTGGTTTCCAAACGCGCCAGGCCCTGTCCGGCGCAGGCGTGGGCACCGTGTCCGAATCCGACGTGACGGCCGGCGTCACGTCGGATGTCGAACACCGTGGGGTTTTCCCACTCGCGTTCGTCGCGGTTGGCGGAGGCGTAGATCACCAGGACTCGTGCGCCCGCGGGGATCCGCACTTCAGCGATTTCAGTCTGCTGCGCCGTGCACCGCGCGAAGGCGCGCAGCGGTGGCTCGTAGCGGACGATCTCATTGACCGCGTTCGGCAGGAGGTCGGGTTCGTCCTTGAGCAGTTGCCACTGGTCGGGGTGGGTGGCGAAGAGACTCAACGCGTTGGAGATGGCGCTCATGGTCGTATCGATCGACGGGGCGATGTAGTCGACGAGCAGCGGCGGGCATTCGTGGTGCGCCAGTTTGCCGTCGTCTGCGGCGGCGAGTAGCTCGTGCGCCATGCTGCCCTCGATGACGTCGCGTTCGCGAACTACGCGCCGGGCGAAGTGCAACATGCGCATGGTGTTGGGCACCGCTTTGATCGACTGCCAGTTGAGCGGGCCGAGTACATCGAATGTTGCTCCGGCCCAGGCAATCAGGTGATCGCGTTGATCGTGCGGCCAGCCGATGAGGTCGGGCACGACCGCCAGCGGCAGCGCGGCCGCGAGGTCGCTGACACCGTCGATATCGCCCTTGTCGAGCGCAGTTTCGACGACGCTGCGGGCCGTGTCATCGACGGTGTCACTGATGGCGCGCAGAGCGCGCGGCAGCATGCGGTGCGCGACGCGCTTGCGGCGTTGTTCGTGCTCGACACCGTCGCTGTTGAGCGTGGTGCCGTACGACATTCGGTTGGTGATCGGATTGAGTGCCACACCTTGACCCGACAGAAAGGTCGTGTCGTCGCGGAGCACCGATTTACACTCGGCGTAACGCGGCACCGCATACGCCCGTTGCTTCGCCAGCCATACCACCGGACCGAGGTCGCGCATTCTCTGGTAGTGGGGGTAAGGGTCGGTGATGGCGTCGACAGAGTAGATGTCGGGCTCGTAGACGGGCAGGCCGGCGGGTCGGCGTTGCATTGATGTTCCTCTCATGACTTCGGCGGTGGACGATTACGCGCGGGGCGGGTCAGCGATGAGGGACCGGGCCGACGCGAATCCGGGTATGGCCGCGCAGAGTTTCCACACGTCGCGGCCGGCGCACATCACCGTGCGGTCGGGTCGGACGACGGCGGCGGTGGCGCGGCCGCGGCGTAGCCACCGCTCCAATTCGCCGCCGGGTTCGGCGACATGAACGACGACGCCGTGGTCCTCGAGCAGGGCGAGTTGGAAAGCCGAGGGCCGTGTGCTGGTCAGGAGCGCAAAGCTGTTGCCCAACAGCATGTCCAGGCGTCGTCCGTCGGCCAGTGCCGGGTTGGGGCACAAGGTTCCGGCAAGCCGGCGCGGGCTCCGGCTTTTCACGACCAAGGCAGACTCATGCAGCCGGGGGGTGGTGCCGTTGGTGAGCTTGTCGCGAAGGCCGGGTATCAACCGCAGCCGGGGTGTGACGGTCCGCCGCACCATGTTTCCCGCATGGCCACCGGCCGTCATCGCCCACCCCATGGCCAATGCCAAGCCGATCATGCTGCGCGCGTGGGGTTTCCGTTCCTGTTCGTAGGTCGCCAGCAGTGCCTCGGGTAGCTCTCCGTTGATCACGCCGGCAACTTTCCATGCCAGGTTCATCGCGTCGCGCAGGCCGGCTCCCATGCCCTGCCCGATGAATGGTGGCGTGAGGTGGGCGGCGTCGCCGAGGAGGAACACGTTGCGTTCCCGCCAACTGTCGGCGATCTGGGCGCGAAAGGTGTACTCGGTGACGCGCACGAGGTTGAGTTCCTCGTTGGCCACGTCGCCGATCCAGGGGGCGACCAAGGGCCTTAGGGTCGCCATCGTGCTGAAGTCAGCCGCGGTTTCCGACGGCAGCAGCCGAAACTCCCAGCGGTAGCGGTGGGGCCCGATCCGCATGTACGTCGCGGCCCGGATGGGATCGCAGACCTGGTGCACGCCGTCCCACTGATCGAGTTCGGCCTCGGTGACCACGTCGGCGACCAGCCAGCGCTGCTCGAACCGCAGGTCTTCCATTGCGGCACCGATGGCGGCTCGCACGATGCTGTTGGCCCCGTCGCAGCCCAGCACGTACCCGGCTTCGACGACGTGCTCCGTTCCGGTGGCACGGTCGGAGTAGGTCACCCGGACGCGGCCCGGTTCGTGCTGGGTGATGCCGGTGACCTCGGAATTGCCGCGCAGCTCCACATTTGGGCGCTTGGCCAGGTTGCCGCGCAGCAGTTCTTCCAGTTCGGGTTGGTCGAACATGTTGGCCTGGGGGAAACCATGCCGGCTGCGTGCCGGGTCGCGGTCGAACTGTGCCAGCGTGTGGTGGTTCTGGTCGAGCAGGCGTAACCCGAGCGCGGGTCGGGATATCGCGGCGAACTCGTCGGCCACGCCGAGGCGGGCGAGGATGCGGTGGATCTCATCATCGAGATGCACGGCGCGCGGCTGGGGATACACCGATTCCCAGCGATCGAGAACCAGCGTCGGCACGCCGTGGTCGGCGAGCAACGTCGCCGCGGTGACACCGGTCGGTCCCGCTCCGACGACGATAACGGGCACGGATTTCGTTGCTGGCTCAGGCATTCCAGCCCCCGTCGGTCGATGAGGCGTGGTCACGATCGTTCCTTGATGCCCCACGCGAGCGCATAGCGACCGAGGGTCGCGGCAATGGCGTCGGTGTCGGCCTCGGCGTCCACGATGACGGCCACCGCGACGGAGCCATCGTCGACGGCCCCCTCGACGTCGACGATGCCGGGCGCGCCCGTCAGCGCGTCGGCGACAGCACCGCGGGCGGCGTCGGCCCGAAGCGGCAGCTTGAACGGCTTGCCGACAGCGGTCACGGGGATGGCGTCGATCACGATCACTGATTTGGGCGCCGCGGCCGGCTCGGCGACGCGCTCAACTGCCCACTGCCGCAACAACTCCGGAGTCGCGGCGGCGTCGGGTCGCAAGGTCACATATGCGACCGGCACCTCACCGGCGTGCACATCGGGCCGGCCCACCGCGGCAACGCCTGTGACGTCGGGGTGGGCCAGCAGTGCGTCCTCGATCATCGCCGGGTCGATGTTGTGCCCGCCGCGGATGATCAGGTCCTTGGCGCGTCCGCACAGATGGACGAAGCCCTCGTCGTCGATCCAGGCGAGGTCGCCGGTATCGAGCCGACCGTCGACGAGCTTGCCGTTGCCGTCGAGCACGAAACCATCAGCGTTTCGGCCCATGACATACCCGGGAAACACGGTGGGTCCACCGATCACGAGGGTGCCGATCTGACCGGGCGGCAGTTTATGCCAGACCCCGTCGTCGTCGATGCGTACCGTCGTGAGCTGCTGGTAGGGAAGCCGCTGACCAGCTGAGCCGGGCCGGGGATGGTCGGGGAAGCTGCGCGCACTCGCGCAGGTGGCCTCGGTCAAGCCGTAGCCCTCCAGCAATGGGATGCCGGTGTGCGACTCGAAATCATTGCGCACCGAGGGCGGCAGCGCGGACGCACCGACAATCGCCAACCGCATGCTGGAGATGTCGGCATCGACAGGGCATCGGCTCAGCACCGAGTACACCGTGGGTACGGCGCTCATGGTGGAGATCCCGTAGCGCTCAACGATTTTCCAGAAGCTGCCGTACAGCGCCATGTCCCGGTAGCCGAGCGGGCCGGCCCACAGCACCTGCTGTCCGCGGAGCAGCGGCGCCAGCAGGGTGACCACGAGAGCGTTGACATGGAACAGCGGCAACGCGGCGAACAACACCGACGCTTCGTCGAGCAATGTGTTGGCGGCGATCATCCAGGCGTCGGCGACCTCGTTGGCGTGAGTGTGGGCGGCCAACTTCGGTGCGCCGGTGGTTCCGCCGGTGTGGAACAGCGCGGCCAGATCGGTGGATTCCGGTGTCGTGCCGTGGAATCGAGTGCCGTCGTGTTGCGCGGACAGTCGCGTCAGGTAGTCGACCTTCGCCCCCGTCACCGTGGGCACGTCGATCGGATCGGCGCCTGTTGGTCCGATCAGCAGGACGGTGTCGATCAAGCCGGCGCCGACGAGACGCTCTGCGACCGCCGATGCCGAGGGGTCGAGTTGAGCGTCGGCCGTGATGAGGACGCGGGCGCCGGATCGCAGCACCAGTTCACTGACGTGCTCGGGAGAGAGTGCGCCGTTGATGGGCGCGGCAATGCCGGCGACCTGGGCTGCCAGTGTCGCGGTGATCAGGTCGTCGCAGTTCGGTGCGATGAGCGCGACCGCGGCGCCGCGCTGAACGCCCAAGTCACGCAGCAGGTTTGCGCTCTGGTGCACGTCGTGCAGCAGTTGGCCGAAGGTGCGGCGCACCGGGTGCTCCCAACGCGCGCCGTCGGGCAGGACTGTGACGGCGTTGAGCTCCGGCCACAGCTTGGCCGCCCGTACCAGCATTGCGTAGGTGGAGGTCGGCAGCCCCCGCTCACACAGCGGCACCGACTCGATCGCCGCCAGGTCGGTAGGGCTGGAGTACCTGGGCCACAACAGGTTCGCGTTCATGCGAACTTCACGGTGTTGCGCTGGGCACCAAGGTCGATGGCGCCGTCGTCGGTGGCGACGGTCGTCTCGACGACATCACCGTCGTGCAGGTATTTCGGATTGCGTGCCTGGCTCTTGAAGAATGCCTTCCATTTCACAGCGGGCGGCAGCAGCGAACCGATGAGCGCGACCGCCTTGGGGGGCGCGCTCAGCGCGGTGCCGACGGGCGTACCCGTCAGAATCAGGTCGCCGGCGCTGAGATCCTGGAAGCGCGTCAGCGATTGCAGGGCCTGCAGCGGCGAATAGATCATGTCGCCGGCAACCCGCATGTCTTGCCGCAGCTCGCCGTTCACGCGCAGCTTCAGGCGCAGTTCGCCGAAGCGCTTCAGCTCTGCGGCGGTCAGCAGCACCAGGGCCGGTCCGACGGGCGTGAAGGTGGGGTAGGACTTGGCTTCGTAGAACTGTGTCTGGGGCAGCTGGATGTCGCGCGCGGACACGTCATTGGTGATCACCAGTCCAGCCACGTAGTCGGCGAGGCTGGAGTCGGCGATGGTGCTGCCCACCGGGATATCGATGCCGATGACCAGACCGATCTCCACTTCGTAGTCGAGGAACCGCACGTGGCTCGGTTTGACGATCGCGTCCGACGGGCCGGTGATGGACGCCGACGACTTACGGAAGAAGGTCAACGGGATCGCGGCCGGTTCCATCCCGGCGTCTTTGACATGCGAGGCGTAGTTGGTCATCTGGGCGACCACGCGGCAGGGCGCAGTCACGGGGGACACGAGCTCGAGGCTGTCGACCGGCACCGTGGTGGTGTCGGCGGCAGCGGCTTCGATAGCGGCGCGGTCGGCGAGCAGGGCGCCGGTGGTGGTCGCATCGGTGGCGATCTTGGCGGCTCCGGTGGCGGTGTGCACCCACCACGCGTCGGCGGTGCGCAGAACGGAGATGGTCATGACTTGGCTGCTTTCAGTAGGCCGATGAGGCGGTTGACGTCGAATTCGTTGTGGCTTCGGAGTGCGGTGAGCAGTTCCCGTACTTCGCCGCGTGCGTGCCGGGGACTGGTGCCGAGGAAGTCGGCGGTGGCCGGCGGTCCCCACTGGGCGAGGCCGGATGCGGTGAACTCCGCCCATCCGGGTTCGAGTGTGCTGTCGAACATGTCGCCGTCGGTGAAGTGCTCGACCATGAACCCGTCGGGGTCGCGCCAGTAGTCGAAGATCTGGCTTCCCTGGATGTGCCGCCCGATGCCCCAGGAGCGTTGGTAACCAGAGTCTTTGAGGTATTCGCCACCGGCGGCGAGGGCATCGAGGTCGCTGACCTGATAGGCCGAGTGGACGTAGCGGTTCGCGGGTCCCAGCGCCAGCGCCAGCGTGTGATGGTCGGTCGGGATCGAGCCGCGGTCACACCGGATGAAGCTCATGGTGGGACCGCGCTCGCGCTGCCCCGGGAAGTACAGGAAGTCGCTGACGATCAATCCGAGCGTATCGAGGTACCAGTCCAGTGCTGCACGGTATTTGGTGGACTGGACGACGACGTGGCCGAGGCGTTGCACCGTCGTCGGCACCCGTGGCGGCCGCTGGGTGGCGTTGATCCGCTCGACGCCGTGGCCGAGGTTGTAGGTGTGCGGTGCTTGGGCCGGCAGCGTGCTGAGCGGGTGGGTGCCGGACACGACGCGTACCGGGATACCGCTGGGATCGGTCAATTGCACGCCCAGCCCGCCGATCGATTCCGGTAGGTCGGTGACCCGCGAGCCGGTCTTGTCGGCCAGTCGCACCAGGTCTGCGTCGTCTCCGGCGACGAACGCCATGCCGCGGAAACGCGTCTGCGGGCCCCGCCGGATGAGGACGCACGGGGCGTCGGGATCGCTACCGCGCAAATGCAATTCGGTGTCTGTGCGCACCGCGGTGCCGAAGCCGAACGCATGGGCGAAGGCCTCGGCGCGCGCCAGGTCGGGTTTGTCGAATTCCAGCCAGGCGAGGTCCGTCACCTTGATCAGCGGGTTGCGGGAGCGTCCCGGGTGCTCACCGGCCCGGGCCCCTTGAGCGCTGTGCAGGCCGTTGTGGGCGCCAATGGTGTTGCTGCTCATCGTGAGTACTCCTTTTGCGACGTTCGGACTGCAGTGCCGACCGCACCCCGGACCTTGTCGATCACGGCCGTCGCGTCGGTGGGGCTGTGGTCTCCGCGCCATGCCACGTGCTGATCGGGGCGGATCAGCACCAGGTCGCGTTCGTAGAGCTTCCGGGTGGGCGCGTCGCGGACGTCCACGACGGTCAGCGGTACGCCGCGATCCACGGCAGCGGACGTCAGCTCGGTGACGTCGACATCGGTGAAACGCAGCAGGGTGAACCCGGGCCCGAAGAAGTCGAACAGCGGTGTGCCGTCGGGCAGGAAGACACTCGGCGGGCGGGAGCCCGGCACGGTGCTCGGGATGTACCGATGTGTCGGGCCGGCCGGCTGCCGGCCCGGTTCCGTACAGATGACCGGTGAGGCGTCATAGCGGTACCCGTATTCGATTCCGTCGGCCTCGTTCTCGAGGTTACCGAGGTCCAGAATCTCGCGTCCCAGGCGTGCGCGGTCGCGGTCGCCCGCCCAACCCTGCCCGGAAAGCGCTGCGCGGTTTGCCATTTGAATGGCCAGGCGCACCAGGGTGTGCCGCGCGGAGGCATCCCGATTGGCGATGCCGACGGCGCGCCGCTCGGCGGCATAGGCGCTGAGCAGGCGCGGACCGCCCCAGCCGTTGGCGACAGCGGCAAGTGCCCAGCCCAGCCCGACGGCGTCGCCGACGCCGGTGTTCATGCCGTAGCCGCCGTTGGGGACCACCTGGTGGACGGAGTCGCCGGCCAGCCAGACTCGGCCATGCCCGTACGAGTCGGCCAGCGACAGCCGGGGCCGCCATTCATTGGCAACGATGATGTCGCAATCGAATTCGATGCCCAGCCGGGCGAACAGAAACTGCTTCGGATCGATGTCCTCGGTCTTGACGCCCATGCCGATCAGCGTGTGCAACGTCCAGGTGTCGCGGTCGTTCTGCGAGATCAGGGTCCAGCCTTCGGGGGACTGGGTGTGCCAGGTGGTGCCGAACCGCTCCAGCATCTCCCGTGCCGGGGAGGTGAAGTGCACCATGTAGACGCGGCCGTCCATCGGGGTCTGTCGCTGTTCCACGAATGCCCGCGCGGTCCCCGCGAGAACCTTGCGCAGCCCGATCTCACGCGCGGCCATGCGGCGGATATCGGTGTCGTGCAACGCAATTCCGAGCTGACGGCGGACGATGCTGCCGGCGCCGTCGCAGCCGGCCAGATAGTCCGCGCGGACGGTTCGGGTCTCGCCGGTGGCGCTGCGGCTGATGACGGCGTCGACGCCGTCGGCGTCCTGGCGAAACGACTGCAGCGCCCACCCGTACCGGACGTCGACGTCGGTGCGGGTCTCCAGGATCTCTTTGAGTGCCGGTTCGAGAATTGCCTGCGACACCCGCATCGGCGGCTCCAGCGTCATGGTGCCGTCGGTGCAGGCGCGGATGGCGTCGCGGCGCGCGGCCACGCTGGGGTATTCGAACCGGGCCAACTCCCAACCGCTGAGCTTGGTGACCCAAGCGACGTCGAACGGGTTTTCTTCCGGCACAGCCACTTTGCGGAGCTCGTCGGCGATGCCGAGCCGCCGGTACAGCTCCATGCTGCGGCCGTTGGTGATGTCCATCTTGGGGTGGGTCGTCGTCGCCGGATTGCGTTCGACAAGCAGCGCCTGCACGCCTTGTTGCGCCAAGGTCAGAGCCAAGGTGAGGCCGACCGGCCCGCCTCCGGCGATCAGTACCGGGACTCGGTCAGTCGGCGAGGTTTCGATCATCGTTGATCCCTTCACGTGACAACAACTATGTATCGAATTGAACAGTAGTGTTCAACTCAAGTCAAGGGTGTACTTTGAACAAGGTTGTTCAGAACAGGGATGGTGTGTGCAATCGTCGTTGCTATCGTTTTGAATTGGACACGTGATGCGGGCGGTATGGAAGGAGCGGCGCGATGACCACGACCGACGACCGGATTGTGACGGCGGCAGTGCGGCTCTTCGTCGAGAAGGGCACCACGCAGGTCACCATCAGCGAGCTCGCGCAAGAGGCGAACGTGGCCCGCGGCACCCTGTACCGGAACGTCGGCTCGATGGACGATTTGTTCGATCGGGTCGTCGCCGAGATCACCGCGGACCTGCATCGGCGCGTTTCGGCTTCGTTCGCGGCGATTGATGATTCCGCGACGAGGCTGGCCACCGGCATCCGGATGTGGGTCCGATACGCGCATGAGAATCCGCAGCTGGGCAGGTTCGCCGTCAAGTTCGGCCTGAGCGAGGAGGGGTTGCGGTCGTGGATGGCAGGGCCGCCGAGCGGCGATGTCGACGCCGGTGTTGCGGCCGGCCGCTACCAGCTGGGCGAGGTCGGCGTCGACAGTGTCGCCTCACTGGTCCTCGGCGCCACGGTGAGCGCCATGTGGATGGTGCTCGAAGGTCATCAGACGTGGCGTGAAGCCGGCTCGTCCACTGCGGAACTTGTGTTGCGCGCCTTGGGGATCGATGTCGAAGAGGCGCACCGAATCGCCACCGATCCGCTGCCCGTCCTACCCCCGTCCGCCTGAATGCCTGCTGGCATGGCCCGCGTTCGCCGCTGCTCGAGGTGGCTCGCTGCCGTCATCGGATTGGTCGTCGCACTCGTGGCCGGCAGCTGTCTGTGGGTGCGCCCGTCGCTCGTCGCGATGCCGGTGGTGCCCGCCGGCGGCTACGGATTCAGCGTCGGCGCGCCCCAGTCGTGGATGAGCGACGCCGACGCCGACCGCGAACTCGATGCCGTCGCCCGCACCGGGGCGGAGTGGATGCGCGTGCTGATCGACTGGCACCTCGTGGAACCCGTTAAGGGCCAATACAATTGGCACTATGTCGACCATTGGGTGAACGGCTCGAAAAAGCGCGGGTTGAAGGTACTCGGACTGATCGCGTACAGCCCCACCTGGGCTCGGGCGCCGGGCTCGTATTTCAGCGCGCCACCGGTCAATCCGGCGGACTACGCCGCGTTCGTCACGGCGGTCGTACAGCGCTACGGCGACCGGGTCGCCGACTGGGAGATCTGGAACGAGCCGAACCTGCCGCTGTTCTTCGGGTTCACCGATAACCGCGCCGCGGTCTACACCGAGCTGCTCAAGGCGGCGTATCCGGCGATCAAGGCCATTCAGCCTGACGCCACGGTCGTCGCCGCCGGGCTGAGCCGCGCCACCGGTCCGGACGCGCCGACGAAATTCCTTGCCGACATGTATGCCAATGGTGCGCGGAAGTTCTTCGATGCCACCGCGATGCACCCGTACGTGTTCCCCGGTGGCATCGCCGAGGACGGTGACAACGGGTGGTCGGACCTGGTGCGTGTGCACGACCTGATGACCGTCAACGGCGACGGCGACAAGAAGGTCTGGATGACCGAACTGGGTGCCTCGACGTGCGCGCCGCAGGCCCGGGGCGTCAGCCAGGACGAGCAGGCGCGCCAGATCCTGCAGGTGCTGTCGGGTGTGGCGGGGGCCGGTTGGAGCGGTCCGGCGTTCATCTTCGCGGTGCGCGACACCGACACTGCCAAGCGTGACGACCTCGAATCCAACTTTGGCGCGTTGCTGACGTCGGACTGGAAACCCAAGTTCACGGCCGCGGTGCTGGCTCGGTAGCCCACCACGGCGGCCGCGCCGCTCGTATAGTCGAGGCGTGGCAGGCCGTCCGATTCATACGTTCGAAGTACTCCGCACCCAGCGCCTGACCCCGCACATGATTCGTGTTGTGTTCGGCGGCAACGGGTTCGACACCTTCACTCCCAAGGAATTCACAGATTCCTACGTCAAGTTCGTCATCGTGCCCGCGGGTGTCCAGGTGGCCGGCCTGGCGCAGCCCCTGACGCTCGACAGCTTCGAGGCGCTGCCGGCCGACCAGCGCCCGACGGTGCGCACCTACACCGTGCGCAGCGTCGACGTCGAACAGCGTGAACTCACCGTCGACTTCGTGGTGCACGGCGACACCGGTGTGGCGGGACCGTGGGCGGAGTCGTTGGCGCCCGGCGACCCGGCGTACCTCATGGGACCCAACGGGGCCTACGCCCCGAACCCCGCCGCCGACTGGCACCTGCTGGCCGGCGACGAAGCCGGGCTGCCGGCGCTCAGCACCGCGCTGGAAGCGTTGCCGCCCAACGCGATCGGCCAGGCCTTCATCGAGGTCGGCGGGCCCGACGACGAGCTGGATCTGACCGCGCCCGCAGGCGTGAAGATTCAGTGGATTCACCGTGGTGGCCGCGCCGACCTGGTGCCAGACGACCAGGCGGGGGACAACGCGCCGCTCATCGCGGCGGTCCGGGCGGCCGACTGGCTGCCCGGCCAGGTCCAGGTGTTCGTGCACGGCGAGGCGCAGGCCGTCATGCACAACCTGCGGCCATACCTGCGCAAGGAGCGCGGCGTCGGCGCCGAATGGGCGTCCATCTCCGGCTACTGGCGCCGCGGCCGCACCGAGGAGACCTTCCGGCAGTGGAAGGCCGAACTGGCCAAGGCCGAAGCCGGGGCATAGGCCGAAGCCACCGCGCCGGCCGACGCTAATGTGCGATCCTCAGCCGAAGTGGCAACGGAAGGGCGGGCCTGATGGCGTTCGGTGACTACCAACTCGAGATCTATCTGCAGGGGCTCGGCGGTGTCGTCCCCACGCTGCCGATCTCGTTCGCCGAACTCGAGGAGCGCGCCCAGGCCGCGATGCCGCCGTCGATCTGGTCGTACGTCGCCGGCGGCGCCGGTGACGAGCGGACGCAGCGCGTCAACGTCAGCGCCTTCGACCGCTGGGGACTCATGCCGCGGATGCTGGTCGGGGCCACCGAGCGCGATCTGACGATCGACCTGTTCGGGCTGAAGCTGCCGTCGCCGCTGTTCCTGGCGCCCATCGGCGTCATGGGCATCTGCTCGCGGGACGGCCACGGTGACCTGCATGCCGCGCGGGCCGCCGCCCAGACCGGCGTACCCATGATGGTCTCGACGCTCACCAGCGATCCGCTGGAGGATGTGGCCGCCGAATTCGGTGACACCCCAGGCTTTTTCCAGCTGTACACCCCGAAGGACCGGGACCTGGCGGCCAGCCTGGTCGGCCGCGCCGAAGCCGCGGGGTACCAGGGCATCGTCGTCACCCTCGACACCTGGGTGCCCGGCTGGCGTCCCCGCGACCTGTCGACAGCCAACTTCCCGCAGCTGCGTGGCCACTGCCTGTCCAACTACACCAGCGACCCGGTGTTCCGGGCCAAGCTGCCCGCGCCGCCGGAGCAGAACCCGCAGGGCGTGGTGATGCAGTGGGTGCAGGACTTCGGCAACCCGCTGACCTGGGATGATCTGCCCTGGCTGCGCTCGCTGACGAAGTTGCCGCTGCTGGTCAAGGGCATCTGCCATCCCGACGACGCGCGGCGCGTCCGCGACGCCGGGCTCGACGGCATCTACTGCTCCAACCACGGTGGCCGGCAGGCCAACGGCGGCATTCCGGCCATCGACTGCCTGCCCGGCGTCGTCGCGGCGGCCGACGGCCTGCCGGTGCTGTTCGACTCCGGCGTCCGAACCGGTGCCGACGTCGTCAAGGCGCTGGCGCTGGGCGCGACCGCCGTCGGTATCGGGCGACCCTACGCGTACGGGATGGCACTCGCCGGCACCGCCGGCGTCGTCCACGTGGTGCGGTCCCTGCTGGCGGAGACCGACCTGACCATGGCCATCGACGGCTACCGCGCGCTGGCCGATCTGACGCCGGATGCCTTGCGCCGCGTCGAGGGGCGTTGACGCGCGTACTCGATAAGTGGATGCAATGATCGATATTACATCCACTTAATCTATAAATGGATGTAATATCTCGGTGTGCATCCACTTGACGCCGTCACTTATGAGGATGTGCGCTGGGAGCCGCAGGTTCGTTATGCAGGCATGCCACCCAAGTACGGCACCTATCACCCGGCTGTACCGGCAAGCATCGCCGAACTGGACCTGGCATTGCCCTACGGCGTGGTGGCCGAGGCTGAAGCGGCGAGCCGCGAGATAGCCCGGTTCGACGCCGAACTGGGCGGTGAGATGGTGCCGTTCGCTGCGGTCCTGCTGCGGTCGGAATCCGCCGCCAGCTCACAAATCGAAAACCTCTCGGCGTCGGCACGATCTATTGCTGAGGAAGAGCTCGTCGGTGGCACAGGCAAGCGCAACGCCGTCGACATCGTCGCGAACACCGCCGCGATGCGGGCGGCATTGGCGCTGTCGGGGACCATCGACGCCGCTGCCATCTTGGCGATGCACGCTGCGCTCATGGCCGATCAGCCGCGGCATACCCCGGGGCAGTGGCGTACTGAGCCGGTGTGGATCGGTCGCGGGTCGGCACCGATCGGAGCCACGTTCGTAGGCCCACGTCACGAGCTCATTCCCGCTGCGATCGACGACCTCATCGCGTTCACGAAGCGCACCGACACTGCGGTACTGCCACTCATCGCGGTGGCCCACGCGCAATTCGAGACACTGCACCCGTTTACTGACGGCAACGGCCGCACGGGGCGTGCGCTGGTGCAAGCGCTGCTGCGCAACAAGGCATTGACCCGTCAGATCACCGTGCCGGTGTCGGCGGGTTTGCTGGCCGATACGGACGGATACATCGGGGCACTGATGGCGTACCGGGAGGGTGACGCCGCGCCCATCGTGGAGCGATTTGCCGAGGCGAGCGTGCGCGCGACGGTCAATGGTCGGCAGCTGGTCACAGACTTGCGCACCATCCGCGCCAGCTGGAACGACAGGATCACCGCGCGCGCGGATTCCGGAGCGTGGAAAGTGGCCGACCTACTGACCAGCCGTCCAGTGATCAATGCCGCGTTGCTCGTGGACGCGGGCATCGTGGCCCAAACTGCACATGCCCAGCGAGTGCTGACCCCCTTGGTTGAGGCGGGCGTAATCATCGAGACCACCGCCGGCCGCCGCAATCGCGTATGGCGATCCGCGGAAGTTCTTGCCGCGCTCGATGCGTTCGCCGAACGTGCGGGCAGGCGCGTCGACGTCTGAGGTCACAGCTCGGCCACCGACGGGTGGCGTGACAGGCGATCGGCCGAGGGTTCTGCCAACGTAGGGGAGTGCACCAGGCGGTTCTCGATGAGTTCGATCAGTACCTCGAACTCGAATGCGGCCGTTCCGAGCACACCCGGCGGGCCTATCTCGGTGACCTGCGGTCGCTCGGGGAATTCCTCGGCGACGACGCGACCATCGCGGACCTGGACCTCATGACACTGCGGGCCTGGCTCGCAGAACAGGCAAGCCGGGGCGCCGCGCGCACGACGCTGTCCCGCCGGACCTCGGCGGTCAAGACTTTCACCGCCTGGGCGGTGCGGCGGGGCCTGCTCGAGACCGACCCGGCCGTGCGGCTGCAGACCCCCAAGGCTCATCGTGCGCTGCCTGCCGTGCTGCGTCAGGACCAAGCCGTCGATGCCATGTCGGCGGCGAATTCCGGTGCGGAGCAAGGCGATCCGATGGCGCTGCGGGACCGGCTGATCGTCGAGATGCTGTACGCCACCGGCATCCGCGTCAGCGAGCTCTGCGGCCTGGACATCGACGACGTCGACCAGGGCCGCAGGTTGCTGCGCGTCCTCGGTAAAGGCGACAAGGAGCGCACCGTGCCCTTCGGTGAGCCGGCCTCCAACGCGCTACGGGCGTGGCTGTCCGACGGCCGCCCGGCACTGGCGGTCGCGACGTCGGGCCCGGCGCTGCTGCTCGGGGCGCGGGGACGACGCCTGGACCCCCGCCAGGCGCGGACCGTCGTGCACCAGACGGTCTCGGCGGTCGACGGCGCGCCCGACATCGGGCCGCACGGGCTGCGGCACAGCGCGGCCACCCATCTGCTGGAGGGTGGCGCCGACCTGCGGGTGGTGCAGGAGCTGCTGGGCCATTCGTCGCTCGCGACCACCCAGCTGTACACGCACGTGACCGTCGCCCGGCTGCGCGCCGTCCACGACCAGGCCCACCCCCGCGCCTGACCCACCTGCCCTGGCTCACCCATTCACCTACACCTCCGCGAGCGGTCAAGGCGGCAGGGGTTTGAGGCGCACGGGGGTTTCGGCGAGGAGGCCGAGGGGGTCGACGTAGTCGGCATTGGACGCCGCACCCCACATCGCGCCAAAGTGCAGGCAACTGCCGCATCCCGGATGCCCGGCAACCAGCGTGCCGAGCGGCGATCCCGCGGTGACGGCGGCGCCGGGCCGGACCGCGGCACGAACGGGCTCGTAGCTGGACCGCAGCCCGCCCGGATGCGCCACCGATACGACCGGACGGCCCGCGAGCTCCCCGGCGAACACCACGGTGCCCGGGGCCGCGGCGTACACGGTCTGGCCGGGCGCGCCGGCGAGGTCGACGCCGCGATGCCCGCGCTGCCAGTTCGGCTGTGGCGCGTCGAACGCGCGCACGACGGCCGGCCGCGGGCGCAGCGGCCAGTCCAGCCGGTCGCCGTCGGCGTGCGCCACGCCGGCCGGCCAGACAGTGGCGAGCACCACAAGTAGGACGATTCGCATCAGCCCAGTTCAGCGCTCCGTCCGGGGCTTCGGCACCCCCGCAAACCCGATCTGTGGATAACCGGCGCACTGTGGACAAAAGCACCCTGGCAAGCGTGTAAACTTCCACCTGCAATCCGCATTCGTGGGTTGACTTCGCGCGCCTGCACAGCGGCTCGATCTCGGGTCGCCATCGCATGCCGGGCGGTCCCTCCTCGGGCAACCGAGTTGGGTCCGGCACGCAGCAGACGCCAGGGTCCGGGATCACCCGAAACCGGACGACAACCGATAACTAAGTGAGGCACCAACATGGCCGTAGTGACCATGAAGCAGCTGCTTGATAGCGGCGCACACTTCGGGCACCAGACCCGTCGCTGGAACCCCAAGATGAAGCGGTTCATCTTCACCGACCGCAACGGCATCTACATCATCGACCTGCAGCAGACGCTGACCTACATCGACAAGGCGTACGAATTCGTCAAGGAGACCGTTGCCCACGGTGGCACCGTGCTCTTCGTCGGTACCAAGAAGCAGGCGCAGGAGTCCATCGCTGACGAGGCCACCCGCGTCGGCATGCCCTTCGTGAACCAGCGCTGGCTGGGCGGCATGCTCACCAACTTCTCGACCGTTCACAAGCGCCTGCAGCGCCTGAAGGAACTCGAGTCGATGGAGCAGACCGGTGGCTTCGAGGGTCGCACCAAGAAGGAAATCCTCATGCTGACGCGTGAGAAGAACAAGCTCGAGCGCAGCCTCGGCGGTATCCGGGACATGCAGAAGGTTCCGTCGGCCATCTGGGTCGTCGACACCAACAAGGAGCACCTGGCCGTTTCCGAGGCCATCAAGCTCGGCATCCCGGTCATCGCGATCCTGGACACCAACTGCGATCCCGACCAGGTCAACTACCCGATCCCGGGTAACGACGACGCCATCCGCAGCGCCGCGCTGCTGACCAAGGTGATCGCCTCCGCGGTTGCCGAGGGTCTGCAGGCCCGCTCGGGCGCCAAGACCGAGGCCGAAGGCGCCGAGCCGCTCGCCGAGTGGGAGCAGGAACTGCTCGCCGGCGCCACGGCAGGAACCGAGACCGCGACTTCTGCGGAAGCCGCCACCGAAACCACCACCACAGAAAGCTGAGATGGCTAACTACACCGCTGCTGACGTAAAGCGACTGCGGGAGCTCACCGGCTCCGGCATGCTCGACTGCAAGAACGCACTGGTTGAGACCGAGGGTGACTTCGACAAGGCCGTCGAGGTCCTGCGCATCAAGGGTGCCAAGGACGTCGGTAAGCGCGCTGAGCGCGCCACCGCCGAGGGCCTGGTCGCCGCCAAGGACGGCGCCCTCATCGAGCTGAACTCCGAGACCGACTTCGTCGCCAAGAACGCCGAATTCCAGGCTCTCGCGGATCAGATCCTCACCGCTGCTGTCGCGGCCAAGGCCAACGACGTGGAGACCCTCAAGGCCGCCACGGTCGACGGCACCACCGTCGAGCAGCTGGTCGCGGACCTGTCCGCGAAGATCGGCGAGAAGCTGGAACTGCGCCGGGTCGCCTACTTCGACGGCACCGTGGAGACCTACCTGCACAAGCGCGCCGCGGACCTGCCGCCGGCCGTGGGCGTGCTGGTCGAGTACACCGGTGCTTCGGAAGAGGCCGCCCACGCGGTCGCGCTGCAGATCGCCGCGCTGAAGGCCAAGTACCTCACCCGTGAGGACGTCCCCGCCGACCTGGTCGCCAACGAGCGTCGCATCGCCGAGGAGACCGCCAAGGAAGAGGGCAAGCCCGAGGCCGCACTGCCGAAGATCGTCGAAGGCCGCGTCACCGGCTTCTACAAGGACGTCGTGCTGCTCGACCAGCCGTCGGTGTCCGACAACAAGAAGACCGTGAAGGCCCTGCTGGACGAGGCCGGCGTCACCGTGACCCGCTTCGTGCGGTTCGAGGTCGGCCAGCAGTAAAAACTTGGGCAGCACACCCGCTGCCCACTGACAAAACCCCGCGCACAAACCCGGCGATCCCGGAGTGCGCGGGGTTTTGCTTTTCTTCGGCTAGGGCCGGGGGAGTTTGCGGTGCAACGGATTTGTGGTCACCGGCACGCGCCGGCGACTCGCCGGCAGGCTGCGGACGACGTCCGGGCTGTCCGCCGTCGCACGGGTGGCGTCCTGCACCCGTATGCCCGGCGAGTTGCCGGCGCCCAGCGCGGGCGCGCCTATTCTGCGCCTGGCCTGGCCGCTGCAGCCGGGGCACGGGGTATCGGCGGGCGCGGTCGCCATCGAATGCTGTTCGGTGAAGTCCGGGCAACCCCGTCCACACCGGAATACGTAGGTAGGCACGACGACACCATAAGCCCTCTCCGGCAACGTCATCCGGATGTAACTTGCCCGATCCGCAGACGAGACACCTCCAATATTGAATACTTCCATTCGGAAGTAAGTGTTTTGTGTCGCTACGGAGGTCAAAGTGCCCGAACTGCTGTTCCCGCTGGATTCGACGAAGAAGTTCACCGACCAACAGCTGGTCGGCCACAACCGCTGGCACCCGGATATCCCGCCGGCCGTCACCGTCAAGCCGGGCGACAGCTTCCGGGCACACTGCCGGGAGTGGTTCGACGGTGCCATCCGCAACGACGATTCGGCCGAGGACATCCTCAATGCCCCGCTCAAGGGTGTGCACTGCCTGTCGGGGCCGTTCGCGATCGAGGGCGCCGAGCCGGGCGACCTGCTGATCGTCGACATTCTCGATGTCGGGCCGATTCCGCAGGAAGACTCGGGGCCGCTGGCAGGGCAGGGCTGGGGATACACCGGCATCTTCGCCAAGCAGAACGGTGGCGGGTTCCTCACCGACCAGTTCCCCGATGCCTACAAGGCGATCTGGGACTTCTCCGGTCAGAAGGCCACCTCACGCCACGTGCCCAGGGTGAAGTACACCGGGATCGTGCATCCGGGCCTCATGGGTACCGCGCCGTCGGCGGCCCTGCTGGCCAAATGGAATGCCCGCGAGGGCGCGTTGATCGCCACCGATCCCGACCGCGTGCCGCCACTGGCCTTGCCACCCGAACCTCAGGACGCGATTCTCGGTTCATTGAGCGGTGACGCCTTCACCAAGGCTGCCGCGGAAGCAGCCCGCACCGCGCCGCCCCGCGAGAACGGCGGAAACCAGGACATCAAGAACCTCACCAAGGGCAGCCGGGTGTTCTATCCGGTGTTCGTCCCCGGTGCGAACCTGTCGTTCGGCGACCTGCACTTCTCGCAGGGCGACGGCGAGATCACGTTCTGCGGGGCCATCGAGATGGGCGGGTTCATGGACCTGCACGTCGATCTGATCAAGGGCGGCATGGAGACCTACGGCGTGCACGAGAACGCGATATTCATGCCCGGCAACACCGACCCGCAGTACTCGGAGTGGCTGGCCTTCTCCGGCACATCGGTGACACTCGACGGTGAGCAGAAGTACCTCGACTCGGATCTGGCCTACCAGCGCGCATGTCTGCACGCCATCGACTACCTGACGAAGTTCGGCTACAGCCCCGAGCAGGCCTACCTGCTGCTCGGGTCCGCCCCGATCGAAGGTCGGCTCTCCGGAGTGGTGGACATCCCGAATTCCTGTGCGACGGTGTACATCCCGACGGCGATCTTCGACTTCCCGGTGGCGCCGTCGGCATCCGGGCCGTACCAGATCGATCCCGGAATGGGCGCGCCCCACGCCAGTTTCTGATCCCGCAGCCGGCAGCCAGTTCCCCGATTTCCTTGGGGGACTGGCTGTTTGGCGGGTGTCGTGGTCAGCCGTGGAGATCTGCCGGAGAGCCCGGCTGCTGCAGCGTGCTCAGCAGTTCGGCCAGTGCCTCCGGCTGCAGTGACGTCGACGTGCACAGCGCGGCCAGCTGCTCGGACTTGCCCAGCCGCTCGCGGATCTGGCGGTACAGCGAGCCGCCGCGTCGGGTCTGGTAGACCAGCACCCGGCGGCGATCGACGACATCGGCCTTGCGCAGCACCAGATTGTCGTCGACCATCCCGTCGACGAGCCGGGTCAGACTCGGCCCGGGCAGCAGCGTCACCTCGGCCAGCGCCGTCATCGGTTTTCCGGCGCCGCCTTCGAGCGCGGCCAGCACATGCCATTGGCGCACCGTCAACCCGGCCAGGTGATCGGTCACGACGCGGTCGAGTTCGAACGCGACCGACTTCACCAATCGAGCGAGCTCCTCGATGGTGTCGGCACGGGCGCCGGGCTTCATATCCATGGTGGCGCCCAGCCTACCGTGGCGGGACCTGTCGTCTCGCCGTGAAACAGCGCTGATCGGCAGGTATCTTCAAATTGAATTCTGGTCACCCGGGCGGCGGACGTCGTGGTCGTCGCGACCGGTGTGGCATGGCTGGGCCGGTGTCCCAAGGTGAGGTGATGGTGAACCCGAAACCTGCGACGACTCCCGCGCGCCCCGACCGTGATGTGGTCGACATTGCGCTCGTGGTGCCGTTGAGCGGGCCCGCCGGCATGTTCGGACCCTCCTGCGAGGCGAGCGCCGAACTCGCCGCCGAGGACATCAACGCCGCCGGCGGCATACTGGACCGGCCGGTCCGGATTCATCCGGTCGACGCCGGGGCGCCGTTGAGCGATCTGGCGGACGAGCTGGGCCGCCTGGTCGCCCAGCAGCGGATTGACGCGGTGGTGGGCTGGCACCTGTCCAATGCCCGGCGTGTCATCACGCCGCAGACGGCCGGGCGGGTGCCCTACGTGTACACCACGTTCTACGAGGGCGGCGAGAGCACCGACGGCGTCTACATGGTGGGGGAAACGCCAGAGCAGCAACTGTTTCCGGCGTTGACGTGGTTGCGCGAGCACCTGGGGCTCAAGCGCTGGTGCATCGTCGGCAACGACTACATCTGGCCGCGGCAGACCGCCAGGGTGACCAAGGAATACATGTGGCGATCGGGCCTCGAATTCGTCGGTGAGGCCTTCGTGCCGCTGGGCGGACGAGATTTCCGGCCCATGCTCGACGTCATCGCCAGCTCGGAGGCCGACGGGGTGCTGGTGTTGATGGTGGGTGCGGACAACGCGGCGTTCAATCGCGCGTTCGCCCGTGCCGGCCTGGACCAGAGTGTCGTGCGCCTGTCGTTGATGATCGGTGAGGATGTGTTGTGCGCCAGCGGAAGTGGGGCGACCACCGGCCTGTACACCGCCTGCGGCTACTTCGAGAGCCTGCCCACCGAGGTGAACATGGGATTCGGCTCGCACTATCAGCAACGGTTCGGTAGCGCGGCCCCGGCGCTCAACAACATCGGTGAATCCTGTTACGAGGGACTGCTGTTGCTCACTGCGCTGGCGCAGACGGCCCGCAGCCTGGAGGTGGCCGCGATCGACCGGGCGCGTGCCAATGTCGCCTATCAGGGGCCGCGCGGTGAGGTCGTCATGCGTGGTGCTCATACTCGTCAACCGGTGTACCTCGCCAGCGCCGACCAACTCGAATTCGATGTGATTGCCGAGCTGACGCCCTGACCGACAGCCATGGCCCCGCCCGATGATCTGGACGAGGCCACGGCGGTTCGTCAGCTCGACTGCGGTGTCGTCGCGGTTTTCAGGAGCTCCGTGCTGGTGGCGTCGGTGTAACCGTCCTTCTTGCACATGTCATGGCAGTCCTTCGTCAGGGTGCAGGTCAACGAGGACACGGTGCCGTGATGAAAGGGGCAGTCGTGCACCATGTCCGGCAGTTCGTACCGCTTCTGGTCGACGACGTCGAGCAGCGTCTGGCCTGCCCACAGCGGCTCCTTCTCGATCTCCTCACGAATCGGATTGCGGCGGGCCAGGTAGTACTTGCCCTTGGTCGCGATACAGATCACCGGGGAGAGGACGAACGCCAGCGTCAGCGCGAGATAGGGCGACCAGGCCGCGAGAAAATCACCGAAAGCGTGATAGAAGGCCAGGATCGAGAACACCGAACCCACCAGCATCGAGACGAATCCGACCGGATTGATGCTGTAGAGGTAGGCCCGCTTGAACTCGACGTAGGACGGACTGAGCTTCAGCAGTGGCTTGTTGATCACCAGGTCGGCAACGATCGCGCCGACCCACGCGATCGCGACGTTGGAGTAGAACCCCAGGATGGTGTTGAGCACCGCGAACATGTCGCTGAGCATCAGCGCCAGCGCGATGGCGATGTGCAGACCGAGGTACACCACGCGTCCCGGGTGCACGTGCAGGATGCGGCTGAAGAAGTTCGACCAGGACAACGATCCCGAATAGGCGTTTGTCACATTGATTTTCACCTGGGAAAGCAACACCATCAGCGTTGCCAGAGCGAGCGCGGCGACGTCGTTGTGGATGACCGAACCGAAACCGCCGAGGAACTGCTCGATGGGTTCGGTAGCGGCGGCGAATCCGACCTTGCCCGCGACGTAGAAGGCCAGGAAGGCGCCGCAAATCTGTTTGGCCGCACCGAGGATCACCCAGCCGGGCCCCGCGGCGAGTACCGCACCCCACCAGCGCAGTGGCGGTGTCTCGGACTTCTCGGGCATGAAGCGCAGATAGTCGACCTGTTCACCGATCTGGGCGATGAGTGACAGTGCCACGCCCGCACCCGCACCGACCCCGATGGCCGTCACCTGTTCGCTGCCACCGTTGCCCGCCCAGCTCAGGAAACCGTGGAAGCCCGCGGGATCCGCGGTCGCGATGAACGCGATCGGCGCGACGAACAGGATCAGCCACAACGGCTGGGTCCAGACCTGGAATTTGGCCAGCGCCGTCATGCCGTAGAGCACGAGCGGAATGATGATCAGCGAGCCGATGATGTAGCCCAGTGCCAGCGGAAGACCGAATGCCAATTTCATCGCCTGCGCCATGATGGCGCCTTCGAGCGCGAAGAAGATGAAACAGAAGCTGGCGTAGATCAGGCTGGTCAGGGTCGAGCCGAAGTATCCGAAACCCGCTCCGCGAGTGAGCAGATCCATGTCGATGTTGTACTTGGCGGCGTAGTAGGCGATCGGGATGCCGGTGAGAAAGATGGTGACCGCGGCGACGAGGATGGCGACGACCGCGTTGGCCGCGCCGTGGGTGACGGCGATCGAGGCGCCGATCGAGTAGTCGGCGAGGTATGCGATTCCACCCAACGCGGCCACGGCGCATGCCATCGGTGACCATTTGCGAAAAGACTTGGGCGCGTAGCGAAGTGAGAAGTCCTCGATGGTGTCCTGGTTGGCCCAGGTGACAAAACGGGACCACGGGCCGACGCGTGCCGCGGCCAGCGGTTGGCCGTGCACTTCCTCTAGTGATTGCTCGGTAGTCATGTACGCGTTTCCTGTCGAATCCGTCGTAATCGCCAGTGATGCAATGCATCAGGAAGGCAGGCAGGTCGGATGCGGGCGCCGATGACCGGACCGGTGCGACCTGCAGCAGCCGGGTCGAACGGAAATTAGCACCAGTTACTTCCATATGGCAGTAGTCCAAATGGAACGTTACGGCCGGGAAACTACCTGTTTACACTGCGCATTCGCGCGCGCCTGAAGTCGGTGTCCGGGCTCACAATGCGAAATCTGGGGGTAAGGCGAGCTGGCGGTACTGCTTGGTACCGTGGGTGCCATGACACGCATCAGCACTTTCGGTGACGACGCCCTCGGCGACCTGGACGCGGTCGGTGTCGCCGACGCGATCCGCCGTGGCGAGGTGTCGGCGGCCGAGGCGGTGCAGGCGGCGATCGCCCGTACCGAGAAGGCGCAGCCCGAACTGAACGGCATGGCGTACGAGGCCTTCGACCAGGCGCTCGAAAAAGCGAGGGCGCCAAGACCGTTCGGCGGATTCTTCGACGGGGTGCCGACGTTCATCAAGGACAACGTCGCGGTCGGCGGCTGGCCGACCATGCAGGGCGCCGATGCCTGGGTGCCCAGGCCGGTGTCGGCCGACGGGGAGTGGGCGCGGCTGTACCTGTCGACGGGGCTGGTGGCGCTCGGCAAGACGCAGCTGTCGGAGTTCGGTTTCAGCGCCGCTGCCGAGCATCCGCGGCTGGGCCCGGTGCGCAACCCGTGGGACACCATGGTGACCGCGGGGGCGTCGTCGTCCGGGTCGGGCGCCTTCGTCGCGGCCGGCGTGGTACCCATCGCACACGCGAACGACGGTGGCGGTTCCATCCGAATCCCGGCCTCCTGCAACGGATTGGTCGGCCTCAAGCCCACCCGCGGCCGGTTGCCGCTGGACCGCGAGACCCGGATGCCGCTGCAGATCGTCGCCAACGGCGTCCTCACCCGCAGTGTCCGGGACACCGCGGCGTTCTACCGCGAAGCCGAGCGCGTCTACCGCAACCCGAAACTGCCGACGATCGGCGACGTCACCGCGCCCGGACGGCGCCGGCTGCGCATCGCGGTGTGTACCAGCTCGATCGGGCGGGACGCGAGCCCGGAAATCCGGGAGCTGACCATGCAGACCGCGGCCCGGCTCGAGGAGCTCGGCCATCGCGTCACCGAGATCGGCAACCCGGCACCGGAGCGGTTCCGCGACGACTTCCTGCTCTACTGGTCCTTCCTGGCCTTCGCGCTGGTGCGTTCCGGTAAGCGCACCTTCGGGCCCAGCTTCGATCGCGCCAAGTTGGACAACCTGACGCTGGGGCTGGAAGCGAAGGCGGCCCGCAATCTGCACCGAGTGCCTGGCGCCATCGCCCGGTTGGCCGCGTCGCGGCGCATTCCGGCACGCCTGGCCCGCGACTACGACGTGGTGCTCACCCCGACCCTCAGCGAGGTCACCCCGCCGATCGGGCACCTGGACCCGACCGCCGACTACGACCAGGTCATGTCGCGGCTGATCGACTGGGTCGGCTTCACACCTCTGCAGAACGCCAGTGGAGCACCGGCGGTTTCGCTGCCGCTGGCCCAGTCCGCCGCCGGACTGCCCGTCGGCATGATGTTCGGCGCGGCGGCGGGGCAGGAGGCGACGCTGCTGGAGCTGGCCTTCGAACTCGAGCGGGAGATCGGCTGGCCGTCGCTCGCGGCGCGTTGACGCTGCCCGGAGGGCTGCGGCCAGTCGAACTTCTGCACCGCGGAAGCAGCGGCAACGGCCGCTTTGTCAGGCAGCCAGCCTTATGCTGTCTCACAGGTTGCGTCAATTGGGGGTGTGCATGACTGTCGGGCCCGAGAACGGGGCTGAAAGGCAGCCGTGGAAGAAGGCCGCGCAGGGTAGCGGGCCGGAGCCTGCGCCCGGGTCCGAGCCGAGCCCGCCGCCGGTGCCGCCGGCGACCCCCGCGCCCAATCCCACCCCGGAATCTCAGCAGTTCCAGCCGAGTCCGCCACCGGAAGAGCCGCAGGGTTCCGTCCGCTGGCAGGACCCGGCCACGGCCAAGCCGCGGCAGCCGACCCTCGGTGAGGCGCGGGCCCGGGACAAGGCGCAGAAGGCGCGCGAAGCCGAAGAAGAGATCGAGCGCGTGAAGGCCGAGAAGGCCCGCAAGCGCGCGGCCACCGGCAAGAAGGTGCTCATCGGCTCGGCGGTCGGCGTCGGTGTGGTCGCCGTCGTCGCCGCCGGCTATGCGATCTTCCACCGCGACGATCAGATCAGCGCTTCCTGCGTCAAGGACGGCTCCAACGAAGTGGTACCGGACAGTTACTGCAGCAGCGGCACCAATTACGGCGGCGGCAGCACGTTCCTGTACATGGGATCGCCGTACCGCTACTACTACGGCGGCTCCAACTCCGGTGTCGGCAGCATCGCGCACGGTGGCACCCTGACTCTGCCGAAAGGCACTACGGCGACAACGAAATCCGGCACCTCGATCTCCAAGTCGGGGTCGTCGGTGTCGCGCGGCGGCTTCGGTTCGTCGAGCCACGGAAGCTCCGGAAGCTGATGCGGCGCGAACGTCACGCCCCGCGGCCGGGGTGGCAACAGATCGTTGCCAGTCAGGGCATGTGCTTCGACACCCCTGCCACCGATGCGCACGGCAATGACCGCCCATATTGGGACGAGTCGGTGCATTACGTGTTCGACATGGACGAGGTGCTCTCGATCGAGGCGTCGGTCGAGGTGCTCCACTCGATGTGCCTGGAAGCCGTCGAGAACATCGTGCTGACCGAGCGCTACCGGGACTTCGGGCTCCCGGAGTGGAGCTGGCCGCACATCGAAAAGTCTTGGCGCCGTAGCGATCCGCACCTCTACGGCCGTTTCGACCTGCGCTACGACGGCCGCCGGCCCCCGGTGCTGCTGGAGTACAACGCCGACACCCCGACGTCACTGCTGGAAGCCGCGATCCTGCAGTGGTACTGGAAGACCGACGTCTTTCCTGCCGACGACCAGTGGAACTCGCTGCACGAGAAGCTGGTGGAACGGTGGAAGGAAATCCGGGATCGGTTGCCGGGCAACGAAACCCACTTCACGTGGTCGTCGGCGGACACCAGCGGCGAGGACAACGTCACGCTGGCCTACCTGCAGGAGTGCGCCGCCGAGGCCGGACTGCACACCGTGGGCCTGGCCATCGAGCAACTGGGCTGGGACCGGGACCTGAATCGGTTCGTCGATCTCGAAGACGCCCCGATCTCGACGCTGTTCAAGCTCTACCCGTGGGAATGGGTGCTGGACGACGAGTTCGGCAAGTACGCAGCCGAATCCCTGCCGGAGACCATGTGGATCGAGCCGCTGTGGAAATCGCTGCTGAGCAACAAGGCCATCCTGGCGGTGCTGTGGGAGATGTACCCGGGGCACCCGAACCTGCTTCCGGCATACATCGACGATCCGCACGAGCTCACCGAATACGTCCGTAAGCCGAAGCTCGGCCGTGAGGGGGCGAATGTGACGATCGTCGGTGCGGGGTTCGAGACGCAGACCGGCGGCGTATACGGCGAAGAGGGTTACGTCTACCAGTTGCTCGACCCGCTACCGCAATTCGACGACATGCGTCCCGCGCTGGGTGCCTGGATCGTCGGCGACGAATCGGCCGGACTCGGAATCCGCGAGACCTCGGGTCTGGTCACCGACAACGGCGCAGCCTTTGTGCCCCATCGCATCCCGCAGTGACCGGAAGGAAACGAACTTCATGACCCTCACCGCTCTCGGTAACGACTACTGGTCCATCGTCGGGCACGGCGCGTCGGCCATTGCGCTGTACGCCATCGTCGGCGGCGCGCTGATGATCCTCGGCTTCTTCGTGATCGACTGGACGACGCCGGGACCACTGCGCGAACTGGTCCGTTCGGGCCGGCCCAACGCCGCGGCGGTGGCCGCCTCCGGTGTGGTGTCCATGGCCTTCATCGTGGTGCTCGCCATCTACAGCGCTTCGGGTGACCTGGCGGCAGGTCTGATCAAGACGCTGGTCTTCGGCCTGGTCGGCATTGCCGCACAGGCGCTTTCGGTGCGCCTCATCGGCGCCGTCAAGGGCCTGGACATCGGCGAGATGCTCCACGAGGAGAAGTTCTCGCCGGTCGTGCTCGACGTCGCGGCCTCGTACCTGGCGTTCGGCCTGATCGTCGCTGCCGCGATTCTCTGACCGCTATTCGGGCGGCACCAGGTTCGTCAGCGTCTCGCGGAACTGTCGGCGCTGGGCGGGGCTCAGGTCGGCCAGCAGGGCGTCCTCGGCGGCGCGGATTCCGGCGACCGTCTTGCTCAGCAGGGTGCGGCCGGACCGGGTCAGTTCGGTGGGCCGGGACCGCCCGGCCGCGACCGTCGACGGCCGGGTGATGAGCTCGCGGTCCTGCAGCGCGCGCACCACGATGTTCATCGCCTGGGGCGATACCCCGACGAACCGCGCCATCTCGGCGTTGGACATGCCGGGGCGGTTGTCGACCATTCGCAGGCAGACGAACTGCGGGAACGTCAGGCTCAGTGGATCAAGAACATTGGCGGTGATCTCGGCGCGCAGAGCAGTGGCGACCCGGTTGAGCAGATAGCCCAGGGGAGCGTCTTCACCTTCGAACATGTCAATTATATTGACATATATCAACCTCGTTGATAGACCGGAGGTATGACCAGACCCACTGATGAGATGTTCGAAAGCGCGTACCGCGGCGAGGCTCCCGAGATGGGTGCCCGGCCGCCGTGGAGCATCGGACGGCCGCAGCCCGAGATCGCCGCGCTGATCGACGCCGGCAAAGTGCACGGCGAGGTCCTCGATGCCGGTTGCGGCGAGGCCGCCACCGCGATCTACCTGGCCGAGCACGGCTTCACCACCGTGGGTCTGGACCAGTCGGCCACCGCCATCGAGCTGGCCCGGGCCGAGGCCGCCCGGCGCGGCGCGCACAACGCCAGTTTCGAGGTCGCCGACATCAGCGACTTCACCGGATACGACGGCCGCTTCGGCACCATCATCGACAGCACGCTCTTCCACTCCATGCCCGTCGAACTCCGGGACGGCTACCAGCGCTCGATCGTGCGGGCCGCCGCGCCCGGCGCCACCTACATCGTTCTCGTCTTCGACCGCGGCGGCATGCCTGCCGGTCCGGCAAACCCGGTGACCGAGGATGAGCTCCGGGACGTCGTCGGCAGGTACTGGGTGATCGACGACATCTCCCCGGCCCGCATCCACGGCAACATGCCCGCGGGCTTCGGGGCCGCCGGAGCGCCCGGTACGGGATTCGCGGACGTCGACGTCAGGGACGAGCCCAGCGGACTCAAGTCGGTTCGCGCGTGGTTGTTGCAGGCGCACCTGGGGTAGTCCGCCGGGTAACCGGCTTCCACGGGGTTCCACCCTCCTTGCCTCCGGCTCGATCGCCATGAGGCAGGATGGAGCCGCTGCCGATCGCCGGGGCAGCTGTGACGTGTGGGGACCGAAGGAGTCTGATGGCCAGCCCAGACAACGAGGCAGACAGCGGTGGTCAGGGTTTGATCCGGCCGGCATACAAGCGGGTGCTGCTCAAGCTCGGTGGTGAGATGTTCGGCGGCGGTGCGGTGGGTCTGGACCCCGACGTCGTCGCTCTGGTCGCCCGGCAGATCGCCGAGGTGGTGCGCGCCGGTGCTCAGGTCGCGGTCGTCATCGGTGGCGGCAACTTCTTCCGCGGCGCGCAGCTCCAGCAGCGCGGCATGGAGCGGACCCGCAGTGACTACATGGGCATGCTCGGCACTGTGATGAACAGCCTTGCGCTGCAGGACTTCCTGCAGAAAGAAGGCATCGACACCCGCGTGCAGACCGCCATCACCATGGGACAGGTCGCCGAGCCGTACATCCCGCTGCGGGCGCGCCGGCACCTGGAGAAGGGCCGCGTGGTCATCTTCGGCGCCGGCATGGGCCTGCCGTACTTCTCCACCGATACCACCGCCGCGCAGCGCGCGCTGGAGATCGGCGCCGAGGTGGTCCTGATGGCCAAGGCCGTCGACGGCGTGTTCACCGCGGACCCGCGTGAGGTGCCCGACGCCCAGATGATCACCGCCATCACCCATCGCGAGGTGTTGGAACGCGACTTGAAGGTCGCCGATGCCACCGCGTTCAGCCTGTGCATGGACAATGGCATGCCGATGCTGGTCTTCAATTTGCTGACCGAAGGCAATATCGCGCGCGCCGTCGCGGGTGAGAAGATCGGAACGCTGGTCTCCAGCTAGAGCTGGGGCGGGGCGAGCGGGACTGACGGGAGAAATGAAGTGATCGAGGAAACCCTCTTCGATGCCGAAGAGAAGATGGACAAGGCCGTCGCGGTGGCCCGCGACGACCTCGGGTCGATCCGCACCGGACGGGCCAACCCGGGCATGTTCAACCGGATCAACATCGAGTACTACGGCTCGATGACGCCCATCACCCAGCTGGCGAGCATCAACGTGCCGGAGGCGCGCCTGGTCGTCATCAAGCCCTACGAGGCGGGCCAGCTCAAGGCCATCGAGGACTCCATCCGGAACTCGGACCTCGGCGTCAACCCGAGCAACGACGGCAGCGTCATCCGCATCTCCATCCCGCAGCTGACCGAGGAACGCCGCAAGGAACTGGTCAAGCAGGCCAAGGGCAAGGGCGAGGACGCCAAGGTGTCGGTGCGCAACATCCGGCGCAAGGCGATGGACGAGCTGTCGCGGATCAAGAAGGACGGCGAGGCCGGCGAGGACGAGGTCGCGCGCGCCGAGAAGGATCTGGACAAGACCACCGCCACTTACACGGCCCAGATCGACGATCTCGTCAAGCACAAGGAAGGCGAGCTGCTGGAGGTCTAGCACCTCCCAGCAGTGACTTTCGTGACCACCGACACCGCCCCGACCGGGGAGCCCAAGAAGACATCGCGCGCGGGCCGCAACCTACCCGCGGCCATCTCCGTCGGCGTGGTCCTCGGCGGCACCGTCATCGCGACGTTGTTGTGGGCCCCGCAGCTATGGGTGGCGCTCGTGGCGCTGGCGATCGCGCTGGCCACGCACGAGGTGGTGCGCCGGCTGCGGGAAGGCGGCTACGCCGTCCCGGTCATCCCGCTGCTGATCGGCGGGCAGGCCACCATATGGCTGACGTGGCCCTATCGGGAGGCCGGTGCCCTCGGCGCGTTCGGCGCGACGGTGGCGCTGTGCCTGATCTGGCGATTGCTGTCCGGCGGGCTCAAGGCCGCGCCGGTCAACTACACCCGCGACGTCTCGGTGACGATCTTCCTGGCCGCCTGGGTGCCGCTGTTCGGCGCCTTCACGGCGCTGCTGATCTACCCGCACCACGGCAGTTACCACGAAGGCGCCATGCAGGTGTTCTGCATGATGCTGGGTGTCGTGGCCTCCGACATCGGCGGCTACACCGCCGGCGTGCTGTTCGGCAAGCACCCGATGGTGCCGGCGATCAGCCCGAAGAAGTCCTGGGAGGGCTTCAGCGGGTCGCTGCTGTTCAGCATCGCCGTCTCGGTGCTGTCGGTGCACTACCTGGCCGGCCGGCCGCTGTGGGTGGGCGTGCCACTCGGCATCATGCTCGTCATCACCGGCACCCTGGGCGACCTGGTGGAATCGCAGGTCAAGCGGGACCTCGGCATCAAGGACATGGGCACTCTGCTGCCTGGTCACGGCGGTCTGATGGACCGGATCGACTCGATTCTGCCGTCCGGGGTGGCAGCGTGGCTGGTCCTGGAGCTACTGGCGTCCTGACGGTCCGCGCCACGGCTCGCGAGTTGAGCCAGCAGGCCAGCGCGCCGAGGACCAGGCCGACCACCACGCCGAGGTCCGGTCGCTGGCCCAGAAGCAGCCACGACAGCACACCGGCGATCGCGGGGATGACCGCGAACAGCATGGCCACCGCGGCGGCGCCGTAGCGATCGATCGCCCGCACGTACATCGTCATGCACAACGTCGCGTTGAGCAGCACCACGGCCCCGACCGCCAGGACTGCGGTGTGCAGGTTGGTCACCGTCCACGGCATGAACGCTGCCATGATCGCCACCGGCACCAATGACGCGGCGTTCTGCAGCGCCGCGGTGGCACGGAAATCCACGCCGCGGCAGAACCGCTGCTGGTAGACGCCGCCCGAGGCCAGGGCCAGCAGCGAGACGACCAGCAACACGATCACGGCGTCGACGCCGCCGACCATCAGCAGCCGCTGGGCGCACGCGGCCAGCACCGCCAGCGCACCCAGGATCAGGGCGACGACGCGCATCGCGGTCAGTCGCTCGCCCAGGAAGACGGCGGCCAACAGCGCGGTGGCGACCGGGTTCATCGAGATGACGACGGCGCCCAGCACCGCGGGGGCGCCGTGCATCAGCGCCAGGTACAGGCAGATGAACTGCACGGCCTGCGTCAGCAGGCCGCTGATCACGACGTGCACCAGCCGGCCGCCAGTGGGCCATTTCACACGAGCCACCAGGGCCCAGCTGGTCAGGATCGCGGCCGCCAGGCCGAACCGGAACACCAGCGTCGCCATGGGTGCGAGGGCCGAAACGGCAAGGGCGCCAATGGGATAACCCAACGCGTAGACGAAGGCCAGGAGCGACGCGGGACGGGGTGGCATGGGGCCATGGTCCGTCTTTGTCGGGCTGGGGTCCAATGATTTTCGGCTGTGATTTCGTCCACGGCGTCCGGTCGATGCGATACTGGACCCCGTTATGGCCGTTTCCCTTCCTCTGGTGTTCGATGCACCGCGCCGCGGCATGCCGCCGCGGCACTTGGCCGACCTCGACGCCGACGGCCGGGTCGAGGCCGTCACCGGGCTGGGATTGCCGAAATTCCGGGCCAAGCAGCTGGCCAACCAGTACTACGGCCGGCTGATCGCCGATCCGCACGAGATGACCGATCTGCCCGCCTCGGTGCGCGCGCAGGTCGCGGACGCGTTGTTCCCGGAGTTGATCTCACCGGCGAAGCAGATTCAGTGCGACGCGGGGGAAACCCGCAAGACGCTGTGGCGCGCGGTCGACGGCACGACGTTCGAGTCGGTGCTGATGCGCTATCCGCAGCGCAACACCGTCTGCATCTCGTCGCAGGCCGGCTGCGGCATGGCGTGCCCGTTCTGTGCCACCGGCCAGGGCGGGTTGAAGCGGAACCTGTCGACCGCCGAAATCCTCGAGCAGGTACGCGCGGCGTCGGCGGCATTACGAAACGAACACTTCGGTGGAATTGCCGGCACCGTCGGCGGTGGCCGCCTGTCCAACATCGTCTTCATGGGCATGGGGGAGCCGCTGGCCAACTACAACCGGGTGGTGGCGGCGGTGCGCCGGATCACCGCGGCACCGCCGGACGGCTTCGGTATCAGCGCCCGTTCGGTGACGGTCTCGACCGTCGGTCTGGCGCCGGCGATCCGCAAACTCGCCGACGAGAAGCTTGGCGTGACGCTGGCGGTATCACTGCACACCCCCGACGATGAGCTGCGCGACACCCTGGTTCCGGTCAACAACCGGTGGAAGGTCTCCGAAGTACTCGAGGCCGCACGGTATTACGCCGACGTCACCGGTCGCCGGGTGTCGGTGGAGTACGCGCTGATCCGCGACGTCAACGACCAGCCTTGGCGGGCAGACCTTTTGGGCAAGAAGTTGCACCGCGCGCTCGGTCCGCTGGTGCACGTGAACTTGATTCCCTTGAACCCGACGCCGGGCAGCGAGTGGGACGCGAGCCCCAAGCCCGTCGAGCGCGAGTTCGTGCGCCGGGTACAGGCTGCCGGCGTGTCCTGCACGGTGCGAGACACCCGCGGCCGCGAAATCGCTGCTGCGTGTGGGCAATTGGCAGCCGAGGGCTAGTCGGCTAGCGCAGGCCGACCGCGTGCCGCAGCTGTGCCAGCAACTGCTCGGTGTCGTCGCTCGGGACGAGGTAGTGCGACACCGCGATGCGGATGGCCGTCGCGGCCTTCACTTCGGCGTTCGGTCCCGACAGCAGTTTCTGCAACCGGCTCCGCATGATCGGGACGACGTTGGGCAGCTGCGCAAGCACCGCCTCGGGCTCGATGTCGATGACGCGCACGCCGGAATAGGTCTTCTGGTACTGCACGATGAATTGCAGTGCGGCGTCCAGCTTTTCGTTGCCCCGCAGTCCTTCTGTGGCCGCGGTCATGCCGTCGACGAACAAGTCGCGTTCGTACCGCCCGAACGATTCGAGCAACTCATCCTTGGACGCGAACCAGCGGTACAGGGTGGGGCGGGAGACCCCGGCCTGCGTCGCCACCTCGGACAGGCTGAGCTTGGTTTGGCCCTGACGGGCAAGCACTTCCGCCGTGGCCACCAGGATTCGGCTCGGGGTCGAGGCGTCCTCGACGGAGCTGCCCTGATTGCTCGCCGCGCTGTCCACGAAACCGATGGTACTACCCGGTAACTCAGTCGACGGTTCCGGTGAGACCCAGTTCGTCCAGCGCCTGACGGGTGGAATCTGCCAGCGCCGCTTTGGTGTTCGATTCGCCCGGTTCCCATGCGGTGACCGTCACGATGATCGACGTCGGGGTCTGGCACAACACCAGGAACAGATGGCCGTTCAGGCGTTCGAGGTCCACCGGCGTCAGTCCCGGCTCGACCAGGCGGGCGTGGAAGTTGTCGGCGTCGGTGCCGTCGGGCCGGTTGAAGGCGGGCGGGAACAGGCCGAGGTTCGAGCAGCCGATGGGCTTGCCGACCTTGAGCACCATCTTCTCCAGGCGCCGCACCGCGAACTTCGGCACCAGGGGTGTGAGCGGCAGCGGCGTGAGCATCATCCGGGTCCACTCGTCGACACCGGCGAGTTCACGTTTGATGTCGCCCCGCAGCTCGGACAGGTCGGTGCTGACTTTCTCCGGGTCGGCCATCACGGTGATGGTGCTGAGCGCATTGCCCCGGGTGTCGCCTTCGGTGCGGATGTTGACGGGGAACGACAGCATGGCCTTGCCGTCCTCGCCCAACCGTCCCACCACCTGGCCTACCCGGGCAGCCAGCGCAGCGAACAGGACGTTGCTCGTGCCGCCAAGGGCTTTCGCGCGCTGGTACCACTCCTCGATCTCGACGTGGACCGTGACGAACGGCAGCGTCACCGGCGTGGTGATCCCGCTGGACACCGGCGCGCTCACCGATTTGGCCGACGCCGCGAGGTCGCCCTTCTGATCGCGGGCGATCTTGGCGGCCCCGACGACGGCCTTGAACCAGCTGGGCACCGAGCGCACCGTCTGGCGGAGGTCTTCGCGCAGCGCATCGCGCCGGGTGCGGGCACCGGCGATCGGGTAACCGAGATCGCGCGGCGACCCGTTGACCGCGTCGGCGACGGCCTCGGCGATGGCCAGGCCGTCACCGACGGTGTGCGACACCACGAGCGACACCGCCGCGCCGCCGCCTTCGAGCTGCTGCACGCCGAGGTGCCACGGCGGGCCGTGTTCCGGGTCGACCGGGATGTAACCACGCTCGTTGACCCAGTCGTTCACCTCGGCGACCGGCCGTGTCCCGGGAGAGACGTCGAGGTCCGCCGGCCCGGTGGAGCGGACCCACCGGTGGCGGCCGAACGGCAGCGGCGAGCGTTCGATCCGGCGGCCCAGCAGGCCGCCGCTGCCCAGATTGCGGTGCAGGCGGCGCAGGCCATCCAGGTCGACGGGGTGGTCGTAGATCCAGGTGTATTGGATGAGCGGGCCGCGGCCCAATGCCCGTAAGCCGGTGAAGGAGGCTTGATCTCCCAGGTCGATCGTGTTGTCGGCTACGGTCATGCCGCGAATGTTACCCAGCCCACAACATTTCGCTGCGCGAGCCTGTGGGTTGTCTGGGGGAGCTGATCTCGGCGATCGGTCGGATGGGGCCCGACGCGCTATAGTGGATTGATAATTTCTTCAATCCATCAACTAAAGGTGTGACACGTGGTCGACAGCGTGCTCGATGGTCCCGAACGGCCGCTGTACGAGATCAAGGCGAACCTCTTCAAGGCCCTGGCGCATCCGGCGCGTATCCGGGTGCTGGAAATCCTGTCGACCTCTGACGGGCCGACGCCGGTGAGTGACATCCTCGCGGCCAGCGATATCGAACCGACGCTGCTTTCTCAGCACCTGGCGGTGCTCAAGCGTCATCACGTGGTGAGCGGGTATCGGGCCGGCAACGCCGTGTACTACACGCTGGCGCATCCGAAGATCGCCGAACTGCTGCTCATCGCACGGACCTTCCTCGCCGATACCCTTGCCGCCCAACGTGATCAGCTCGATGCCGTCGGCTCACTGCCGCCGATCGGCACCAACCGATGACCACAGCCGCCGGCCCGCGCATCACCCGGCTGCTGCCGTCCCGCGCGGACTATGCCGGCCTGGGGAGGTCGTGGCGGCGTGATGTCCTCGCCGGGGTGACGGTCGGGGTCGTCGCGTTGCCGCTCGCGCTGGCCTTCGGTATCAGCTCGGGTGTCGGTGCGGCGGCCGGTTTGGTCACCGCGATCGTGGCGGGGCTGGTGGCCGCCGTGTTCGGCGGATCCCATGTTCAGGTGTCGGGGCCGACCGGGGCGATGACGGTGGTCCTGGCCCCGATCGTGGCCCAGTACGGACTCGGCAGCGTCGCCGCAGTGACCATCCTGGCCGGCGTCATCGTCGTGGTGGCCGGCATCACCGGCCTGGGGCGCGCGGTGACCTTCATTCCGTGGCCGGTGATCGAAGGATTCACCCTCGGCATCGCCGTCATCATTTTCCTGCAGCAGGTCCCGGCGGCATTCGGGCAGGCGGCACCCGCCGGGCGGTCGCCGCTGGCGGCCGCCGGCGTCGTGGTCTCGCACATCGACATGGGTGCGGCCCGGCCGGCCCTTGTCGTCACTGTCCTGGTGGCGGTCCTGATGATCGCGCTGCCCAGGTTGCACCCCGCGGTGCCGGCGTCGCTGGTGGCCGTTGTTGCGGCGACTGCCCTGGTGTCGGGTACCGGCTTGTCCGCAACCCGGATTGGGGCGCTGCCGTCGCGGCTGCCCGCGCCCATCTGGCCGCATGCCGACCTGGCGGTACTGCACTCGCTGTTCGGCGCGGCACTGGCGATCGCCGCACTGGCCGCCATTGAGTCGCTGTTGTCGGCGCGGGTCGCGGCGACGATGTCCCCGACCGGTCCCTACGACCCGAACCGCGAACTGGTGGGCCAGGGGCTGGCGTCGGTTGCCTCCGGGGTGTTCGGCGGCATGCCGGCCACCGGGGCCATCGCCCGCACCGCGGTCAATGTGCGATCGGGCGCCCGGACGCGTGTCGCGGCCATCGTGCATTCGGTGGTGCTGCTGGCAGTCGTGTATCTGATCAGCGGACTGGTCGGGACCATCCCGCTGGCGGCGCTCTCGGCGGTGTTGATGGTGACGGCGTTCCGGATGATCTCGCCGCACACCGTCACGCGGGTTCTGCGGTCGACGCGTTCGGACGCGGTGACGTTTCTGTTGACCGCAACTGTCACAGTCTGTTTCGACCTGATCCAGGCCGTCGAGATCGGCATCGCGGCCACGGCGTTGTTCGCGCTGCGTGCGCTGGCTCGGCGCAGCAGCGTCACGCGCGAGGACCTGCCGGGACCCTATGTGGCCGGCGACGAGCGCATCGCGCTGCTGCGGCTCGACGGGGCGATGTTCTTCGGTGCGGCCGAACGGATTTCCACCACGATCACCGACGGCAACCACCCCGAGACGTCGGTCGTCATCATCAGGCTGTCGCAGCTCGGCATGCTCGACGCCACCGGCGCGCACACCCTGACGCAGATCGTCGAAGACCTCGAGGCGCGGGGCATCACCGTGATCATCAAAGGCATCCGGCCCGAGCATCGGGACCTCCTCGCCGGTGTCGGCATCATCGACGCCCTGCGCCATGAGAAGCATCTCGTCGAGAACCTGGATGACGCCGTCGCCCACGCCCGCAGCCACACCGCCCCCGGTAGCGCTTCGAAAACCCATCTAGGCAAAGGAAACCCGATATGAGCCTGACCGACCACGCGCGCCCCAGCGACGATGCTGCCGTCGACGCGACCGTCATCCACCGCGTGATCGACGAACGCGCTGACGACCATGCCCCCCGCCGGCAGTCATCCGAGGTCCGCCCGGGCTCGGGTGTCCTGGCGATCACCCGCGGCCCCGGACCCGGCGGCCAGTTCCTGCTGGCCGATGGCGTCGTCGCCGCCGGCCGGCATCCCGACAGTGTCGTGTTTCTCGACGACGTCACCGTCAGCCGGCACCATGCCGACATCCGTTGGCTCGACGACGAATACTGGATCATCGACGCCGGCAGCCTCAACGGCACCTACGTGAACGGGACCCAGGTCCAGTCGCTCCCGCTGACCAGTGGTGACGAAATCCAGATCGGCAAGTTCCGCCTCAGCTTCACCTGCCGGGCGCAGGACCGGTGACCGCGCCGGGACCGATCTGAGCCGTCCGCCGACCGGTGCCGTACATAATGTGCCGGTGGATGAGCAGTCGCCCGACAGGGTTGTGAGCAAGGAAGCCGCCATCGGACCGGAGGCCCGGTTGTCGTGGCTGCTGTCGTGGTTGGCCGGCATGATCGGCGCCGTCGCGTTCCTGCACAGCGCCGGATACTTCGTCACCTTCATGACGGGCAACACCGAACGCGCCGTGCTCGGCTGGTTCGACGTCGCGGAACGGCAGAAGGTGTCCGGAGCCGGGCCGCAGGCGGCGTTGTGGTTGATGGCGTGCTTCCTGGCGGGGGTGTTCGTGGCGTCGTTCCTGCGACGCAGGTACTGGCAGAACCATCCGCACGGTGCCACGGCCCTGGTCACGGTCGGCTTGGTGGTCGCATCGGTGGTCGAGCTGTACGAGGACGGCTGGTACTACGAGGACGTCAACTTCACCGGCATCCTCATCATCTGTTTCTCGGTCGGCGCGCTGAACACCAGCTTCGTCAAGAACGGTGAAGTGGCCGTGCCACTGAGTTACGTCACCGGAACGGTCGTCAAGCTGGGGCAGGGGCTGGAGCGCCATATCTGTGGCAAGGGCACCGTCTATGACTGGCTTGGATACCTCGCGCTCCTGGGGTCATTCATGATCGGCGCGGGCGTCGGCGGCGGACTGGCCGACCGCATCACCGGCCCGCAGCTCATCGGCACGGTCGGATTGATCTGCGGCGCAACGACACTCGTCACGTTCTTCCATTCGGACAAGAGGCACCGCGAGCCCGAGGCCGCGGCCTAGAACCCGCTGACGACAAAGGCCACGAACTCGCAAGGAGTTCGTGGCCTTTGTCGTGAAAACTGAGGTCAGCGGATCCAGCCGCGACGACGCAGCCACCAGCCGCGGATCACGATGGTGAAGAGCAGGATCGAGAACCCGATGAGCCAGGCGTCCTCGACGTGGCCGACGTGGTTGCCGCGCAGCATCACCAGCAAGAAGATTGCGGACAGGATGCCACCGGCCTGGATGACGCCGCGGTTCATCTTGGACCAGCCCCACTCTGCAGAGGGGACGTCCTCGACGTCGATGCCGGTGCTTCGTTCGACCTCGGTGGTGGCCACGACTACTCCTTAACGATCCGATGGATTGCCGACATTCTTACATACGACGCTCGGTCGTATTTGTCGGTGACCGGGTTGTCACCGCGCTTGTTCAGTCGACCCACCCGAGCGTGGCATCGGATTGACACTTGCTGTGACACCATAGTGGTGTCATGATGGCGTCATGGATCTGCAACCGTATGTCGACGGAGTTCGGCTGGAGCTGGAAATCGCCGCCGCCGCCGGTGGCGAGGAGGCTGCCGAACTCGCCGAACGGCTCACCGCGCCACTGGACTCCGCCCTGCGGCTGGCCTTGCTCGAGGCGCTCTCCGAAGCGGCCGAGCACATCACCCGCGAGCTGGCCCCCGCGTCGGTCGACGTACGTCTGAGGGGCCGCGACCCGGAATTCGCGGTGACCGGAGCGCAGGCCGATGCCGAACCCGCTCCGTCGGCTGTGGCGGATGCCGACGGCGCCGTCGCGGTGACTGACGACGGCGGGACCTGGCGAGTGACCCTTCGCCTGCCCGAGGGGCTGCGCGGCGGTGTGGATGCCGCCGCCCGACGCGACGGCCTGTCGGTCAACGCCTGGCTGGTTCGTGCCGTCGGAGCCGCGCTCGGCGGCTCGACGCCACGTGATCGAAAGCGAGGCAGTTCGGTCACCGGCTGGGTCCGCTGACGACACCGAACAGAACAGAACCCATCCAACCGATCGGAGAGAAGAATGCGAACATTTCCAACGCCCGACCCCATCGCCGCAACGATCGAACTGGGGGCCGGCTCGGTGCGAATCGCCGCCGCCGACCGGAATGACACCGAGGTGCGCGTCACACCTCGTGACCCGCTGCGGGCTGCCGACGTCCGCGCGGCCGAGCAGGCGCACGTCGATCTCGCCAATGGCGTGCTCACGGTGACCGTCGGAAAGAGGCTGCTGGCGCTATCGCGCGGTGCGGTCAACGTCGACGTCGCGTTGCCGTCGTCGTCCCGGCTCGCGGTCGCGGTGTCGTCGGCGGACCTGCGGGTCGACGGAACCGTGGCCGACTGCCGGTTCGACGCCGCCAGCGGCAGCGCTGCCCTCGACGTTGTCGAGGGAAACCTCAAGGGCGCCACGGCGTCCGGTGACATCGCCGTCCGGCGCTTGCTGGGCAACGCCAACGTGTCCACCGCTTCGGGGGAAGTGTCGATCGACGTCCTCGACGGCGGCCTGAAGTTTCAGGCGGCCAGTGGCTCGGTGACCGTCGGGACGTTGCGGGGGACTGTGCACAGCCGAACCGCATCCGGCTCGCTGACCGTGACGGACGCCGAGGCGGGATCAGTGTCTGCCGCGACCGCCAGCGGCGACGTCGAGGTCGGCGTCCGGCAGGGGACCGCCGCGAATCTCGACCTCGACAGCCGCTCTGGCGACGTGCGCAGCGACCTGGCTCCCGCCGCAGGCCCCGAGAGCGACGATCGGCGGCTGGCCGTACACGCCCGGACCGCATCGGGCGACATTGCCATCCGGCGCGCCACGACCGTGCCTGTCTGACGCGGTGCGCCTCGTCGGGGTGTTCGCTCATTGCTGAACCGGATGTGCCACCACTGACGCTGACGCCCGGCAGGGGCGGCACAATAGAGACGTGAGTGAGCGGCTACGAGTCCTGGTGCTCGGCAGTACCGGGTCGATCGGTACCCAGGCCCTGGAGGTGATCGCCGCCAACCCCGACCGGTTCGAGATCGTCGGCTTGGCGGCCGGCGGCGGAAATGCCGAACTCCTGGCCCGGCAGCGGGCCGAGACGGGCGTCACCAATGTCGCGGTGGCCGACCCGGACGCTGCGGTCGAGGCCACCTTCCGCGGACCCGACGCGGCAACGCGACTCGTTGAAGAGACCGAGGCCGACGTCGTCCTGAACTCTCTCGTCGGCGCGCTGGGCCTGAAGCCGACGCTGGCCGCGCTGCAGTCGGGCGCCCGGCTTGCCCTCGCGAACAAGGAATCGCTGGTCGCCGGCGGGCCACTGGTGCTCAAGGCGGCGCAGCCCGGCCAGATCGTGCCCGTCGACTCCGAGCATTCGGCGCTGGCACAGTGCCTGCGCGGCGGCACAGCGGACGAAGTGGCGCGGCTGGTGCTCACCGCGTCGGGCGGCCCGTTCCGTGGCTGGGCAGCCGCAGATCTCGAGGCCGTCACCCCTGAGCAGGCCGGTGCCCACCCGACCTGGTCGATGGGACCGATGAACACCCTGAACTCGGCGTCGCTGGTCAACAAGGGGCTCGAGCTCATCGAGACCCATCTGCTGTTCGGCATCGACTACGACCGCATCGACGTCGTGGTGCACCCGCAGTCCATCGTGCATTCGATGGTCACCTTCACCGACGGCTCGACGCTGGCGCAGGCCAGCCCGCCCGACATGAAGCTGCCCATCGCGCTGGCGCTGGGCTGGCCGGCCCGGGTGCCGGGCGCGGCCCTGGCCTGCGACTGGACCACGGCCTCGACCTGGGAGTTCGAGCCACTGGACGACGACGTTTTCCCGGCGGTCCGGCTGGCCCGTGAGGCCGGCACCCGCGGTGGCTGCCTGACCGCGGTGTACAACGCCGCCAACGAGGAGGCCGCGGCCGCGTTCCTCGACGGCCGCATCGGATTCCCGGCGATCGTGCGGACCGTTGCCGATGTCCTGGGCGCTGCGGATCAATGGGCCGCCGAACCCAGTACCGTGGATGACGTGCTTGATGCGCAGGATTGGGCCCGGGACCGGGCGCGGCGCATCGTCGCACAGGAGGTTGTGCCCGCCCGATGATGTATGCGATCGGCATCGTGCTCTTTGCGTTGGGTCTGCTGATATCGGTGGCCCTGCACGAGTGCGGCCACATGTGGGTGGCGCGCGCCACCGGAATGAAGGTGCGGCGGTACTTCGTCGGCTTCGGCCCGACGCTGTGGTCCACACATCGGCCCAACCGGCTGGGCTCCACCGAGTACGGCGTCAAGGCCGTGCCGCTGGGCGGGTTCTGCGACATCGCGGGCATGACGTCGGTCGATGAGATCGCGCCGCAGGACGAGCCCTACGCGATGTACAAGCAGAAGGTGTGGAAGCGCGTCGCCGTGCTGTTCGCCGGACCCGCGATGAACATCATCATCGGGCTGGTGCTGGTCTACGGAATAGCGGTGGCATGGGGTCTGCCGAACCTGCACGCACCGACCAGTGCGGTGATCGGTGAAACCGCTTGTGTGGCACCGCAAATCGCGAAGACGGGGGACAACCCGTTCGGCCCCTGCCCACGTCCGGGTGCCGGACCGGCGGCGGCGGCGGGCCTGAAGGCCGGCGACACCGTGGTGAAGGTCGGCGACAAGCCGGTGAGCACGTTCGAGGAGATGGCGAAGACCATCCGCGGCCTCAGCGGCGCGGTGCCGGTCGTCTACGAGCGCGGCGGGCAGACATTCACCACCACTGTCAACATCGAGCAGACCCAGCGATTCACGGTCAAGGACTCGGACACCGCCACGACGGTCGGCGCCATCGGCGTCACTGCGCCACCCCAGCCCGGACCGACGCAGTACAACGTGCTGACCGCGATACCCGCGACCTTCACCTTCACCGGTGACCTGTCTGTCGAGCTGGGTAAGTCCCTGGCGAAGATTCCGACCAAGATCGGTGCGCTGGTCCATTCGCTCGCCGGTGGCACCCGCGATCCGGAGACCCCCATCAGCGTCGTCGGTGCCAGCCGCATCGGCGGGGAGACGGTCGAGCATGGCATCTGGGTCATGTTCTGGTTCTTCCTGGCGCAGCTGAACTTCGTGTTGGCCGCGGTGAACCTGCTACCGCTGCTGCCGTTCGACGGTGGCCACATCGCGGTGGCGACGTTCGAGAAGATCCGCAACATGATTCGCGCGGCCCGCGGCAAAGTCGCCGCGGCTCCGGTGAACTACCTGAAGTTGATGCCGGCCACCTATGTGGTGCTGGTGGTGGTCGGCGGCTACATGCTGTTGACCGTTACGGCTGACTTCGTCAACCCCATTCGACTTTTCCAGTAGGAGACCGTGATGACCTCCATCGGTTTGGGTATGCCGGGCGTCGGAAGCGAACCCCCGGCCCCGCCGACGCTCGCGCCGCGCCGTAAGACCCGTCAGCTGATGGTGCGCGACGTCGGCATCGGCAGCGACTATCCGATCGCGGTGCAGTCGATGTGCACCACCAAGACCCACGACGTGAACTCGACGCTGCAGCAGATCGCCGAGCTGACCGCGTCGGGTTGCGACATCGTGCGCGTGGCCTGTCCACGGCAGGAGGACGCCGACGCGCTGGCCGAGATCGCCCGGCACAGCCAGATCCCGGTGATCGCCGACATCCACTTCCAGCCCAAGTACATCTTCGCGGCTATCGATGCCGGCTGCGCCGCGGTGCGCGTGAATCCGGGCAACATCAAGGAGTTCGACGGCCGGGTCAAGGAGGTCGCCAAGGCCGCCGGTGCCGCGGGCATCCCGATCCGCATCGGTGTCAACGCCGGCTCCCTCGACCCGCGGCTGCTCGAGAAGTACGGCAAGGCCACGCCGGAGGCGCTCGTCGAGTCGGCGCTGTGGGAGGCCTCGCTGTTCGAGGAACACGGCTTCGGTGACATCAAGATCAGCGTCAAGCACAACGACCCCGTGATCATGGTGGAGGCCTACCGCCAGCTGGCCGCCAAGTGCGACTACCCGCTGCATCTCGGCGTGACCGAGGCCGGTCCGGCTTTCCAGGGCACCATCAAGAGCGCCGTCGCGTTCGGGGCGCTGCTGAGCGAGGGCATCGGCGACACCATCCGGGTGTCCCTGTCGGCACCGCCGGTCGAAGAGGTCAAGGTCGGCAACCAGATTCTGGAGTCGCTGAACCTGCGGCCACGCGGCCTGGAGATCGTGTCGTGCCCGTCGTGCGGCCGGGCCCAGGTGGACGTCTACAAGCTCGCGAACGCGGTATCGGCGGGCCTCGACGGGCTCGACGTGCCGCTGCGGGTCGCGGTGATGGGCTGTGTCGTCAACGGTCCGGGTGAGGCGCGCGAGGCCGACCTCGGCGTGGCGTCGGGCAACGGCAAGGGCCAGATTTTCGTGCGCGGCCAGGTGATCAAGACCGTGCCCGAGTCGCAGATCGTCGAGACGCTGATCGAAGAGGCCATGCGAATCGCCGCCGAGTCCGGCACCGATGCGAGCGGTTCGCCCGTCGTAACCGTAAGCTGAGCACAGTCTTGTGACTGCCGTCACGGACATATCCCACTAGCACACCAGGTCACACTCACAGAAGGTCGGTGAATGTCGGCACCTCCACTGTTCCGGATCGCAGATGCGCGCCGGATCTCAGTGGTGCGCGAAGTCGCCCAGGTGCAGCAGGTCTTCGACGAGGATCCGGTCGGCACCTGCATGGTTGCCGCCCGGGTGGGCGACCACGGCCTCGATCCCGTGGCCATCGGCGGCGAGCTGTGGACCCGGAGCCAGCCGACCGAGTCGCTGTGCTTTGCCGGGGTGAACCTGATCCCGATGCGGGGCACCGCGGCCGACATGATGGTGTTCGCCGACAAGGTGATGAGTGCGCCGCGGCGGTGTTCGTCGCTGGTGGGTCGCGCCGAATTGGTGCTGCCGATGTGGCAGCAACTGGCCCAGGTGTGGGGTCCGGCCCGTGAGGTCCGGGACTGTCAGCCGCTGCTGACGCTGTCCGACGCTCCGCAGTGCCCGGTCGATCCCGCGGTGCGTCCGGTCCGGATGGACGAGTTGGACGCGTATGTCGTTGCGGCGGTGGACATGTTCATCGGCGAGGTCGGGGTCGACCCGCGCATGGGCGACGGCGGCCGCGGCTATCGCCGCCGGTTGGCGGGGCTGATCGCCGCGGGGCGGGCCTGGGCGCGGTTCGAGGACGGCCAGGTCGTGTTCAAGGCCGAGATCGGCGCCCAGACGTCGAGGGTCGGTCAGATCCAGGGCGTGTGGGTGCACCCGGACTGGCGGGGACGCGGCCTCGGTGCGGCGGGCACCGCGACGTTGGCGTCGGCGGTGCTGCGCAGCGGCCGGACCGCAAGTCTCTATGTCAACGATTTCAACGGCCCCGCGCGGGCGATCTACCGGCGCATCGGGTTCAGTCAGCTGGGCACCTACGCCACGGTCCTGTTGGACTGACCACTCGCGATCCGGGTCCACCCGGATCTCACAAAACTGTCACGGTTCTGTCTCGGTGTGCCTCCGCGCCATGCGGTAGTCACACTTCTAACATCAGCCACAATGGCAACGCACACATCATCCGTTTCACGCTCGGCCGCGTTGTTGTCGGTCGTGGCGGTCGCAGGAGCGATGACGGCCTGCACCCCGAAGCCCAACGGCCCCGAGCCCACCGCGCAGGCGTTCTTCGCCGCGCTCGGCCGCGGCGACACCGGTGCCGCCGCCGACCTGGCCGACAAACCCAACGACGCGCGCACCGCGATCAACCAGGCCTGGTCGGGCCTGCAGGCGACCAAGCTCGACGCGCAGGTGCTCGGCTCCAAGTACACCCAGGACACCGGCAAGATCACCTACCGGTACACCTGGCACCTGCCCAAGGACCGCACCTGGGCCTACACCGGGCAGCTCAACATGATCCGGCAGGACGGCCGGTGGCAAGTCCGTTGGGGCAGCACGGATTTGCATCCCAACCTGGGGGAGCACCAGAGCTTCCAGTTGCGCGCCGACCAACCGATCCGCGCCTCGGTCAACGAACTGGGTGGCACGAATGTTCTGGTACCGGGGTACCACTACAACTACGCGCTGAACGCACGGTCCGCGGCGGGCGACCTGATGCGGACCTCCCGCGTGGTCGCCGATGTCCTGCGGCAGTTCGACAACACCTTGGACGCCCAGCGACTCGCAGAGCAGGCCAGCTCTTCCACCGGACCGCTGAACCTGATCACGCTGCGCCGCGAGGACAACGACAAAGTGTCGGGGGCCCTCGCTCACCTGCCGGGCGTGGTGATCACGCCGCAGCCGGAAATGGTGCCCACCGATCCCCGGTTCGCGCCGGCCATCGTCACCGAGGTCAAGAAGCAGGTGGCCGATCAGCTGGTCGGCCAGCCCGGCTGGCGCGTCGTCAGCGTCAACCAGAACGGCGCCGACATCGATATCCTCAACGAGGTGCCGGGCAAGCCGGCGCCGTCGATCACCATCAGCCTGGACCGCAACGTGCAGAACTCCGCCCAGGATGCGGTGAACATGGTGGGCCGCAAGGCGATGATCGTCGCGATCAAGCCGTCGACCGGCGAAATCCTGGCGGTGGCCCAGAACGCGGCAGCCGACGCCGACGGGCCGACCGCCACCATGGGCCTGTACCCGCCGGGGTCGACGTTCAAGATAGTCACGGCCGGCGCCGCCATCGAAACCGACATGGCCGGGCCCAACACGCTGCTCGGCTGCCCCGGCACCATCGACATCGGGCAGCGCACCATCCCGAACTACGACCGCTTCGACCTCGGTGTCGTCCCCATGTCCAGGGCCTTCGCGAACTCGTGCAACACGACCTTCGCCGAGCTGGCCAGCCGGATGCCGCCGCGGGCACTGACCAATGCCGCCGCCCAGTACGGCATCGGCGCCGACTACCAGGTCGCCGGCATCGACACCGTCACCGGGCACGTGCCGCCGACCGTCAATCTCACCGAACGCACCGAGGACGGCTTCGGCCAGGGCAAGGTGCTGGTCAGTCCGTTCGGCATGGCACTGGCGGCGGCGACCGTCGCCGCCGGGAGAACCCCGCTGCCGCAGCTGATCGAAGGCCGCCCCACCACGGTGTCCGGCAACACCGCGCCGATCACGCCGAAGATGCTCGACGGCCTGCGGCCCATGATGCAGCTGGTGGTGACCAACGGCACGGCCAAGGATCTGCGCAGCAGCGGCGACGTCCGCGGCAAGACCGGTGAGGCCGAATTCCAGGGCGGATCGCATGCCTGGTTCGCCGGTTACCGCGGCGACATGGCCTTCGCGGCACTGGTCGTCGGGGGCGGCAGCTCGGAAACCGCGGTCCGGATGTGCCGGGACATGCTCAAGGGATTGCCGCCCGACTACCTGGCCTGACCGGAGTCCCCGACGTGGGTAGCCTGTTTGGGTGACCAACAGCGACGAGATCGCGGTCCTGCGCGTCTCCGACGCCGACCGCAACGGCACGCTCCGGCGGCTGCACAACGCGGTGGCCCTGGGGCTCATCGACATGGACGAGTTCTCCGAGCGGTCCGCGCTGGTCGCCCTGGCCCGGCAGCAGGCCGAGCTGGCGGTACTGGTCGGCGACCTGCCTGCGCCCAACGCGATCGTGACGGGCTCGGCCGACCGCGTCGAGCTGCGCGGTGTCATGGGCTCGCTCAAGCGCCAGGGGGAGTGGGTCGTGCCGACCCGGCTCGCGCTGGTCCGCCGCGTCGGCTCGATCGACCTGGACCTGACCCGGGCCCGGTTCGGCGGACCCATCGTCGTCATCGAACTCGACCTCAAGTTCAGCTCTCTGGACCTTCGGCTGCCCGAGGGCGCCAGCGCCTCCATCGACGACGTCGAGGTGGCCGTCGGAAGCGCTACCGACCACCGCAAGGACGCACCCGCCGACGGCACGCCGCACGTCATCCTGACCGGGCGGGTGGTCTTCGGCTCGGTCGACATCCGCGGACCGCGACGGGGCTTGTTCGGGCGCGGCGACCGCGGTTAGCCGCACTCGCTAAGCTGGGACGATGTCTGTTCGTACCGCGCTTCGCCCCGGCGAGGTATCTCCGACCCTGCCAGTGCCCAAGTCGATCCCGCGTCCGGAGTACGCGTGGAAGCCGACGGTGCGCGAAGGCAGCGAGCCCTGGGTGCAGACCCCCGAGGTGATCGAGAAGATGCGGGTCGCCGGTCGCATCGCGGCGCAGGCGCTCGCCGAGGCCGGCAAGGCCGTCGCACCCGGCGTCACCACCGACCACCTGGACCGGGTGGCGCACGAGTACATGCTCGACCACGGCGCCTACCCGTCGACGCTGGGCTACAAGGGTTTTCCCAAGTCCTGCTGCACCTCGCTGAACGAGATCATCTGCCACGGCATCCCGGACTCGACGGTGATCGAGGATGGTGACATCGTCAACATCGACGTCACCGCCTACAAGGACGGCGTCCACGGCGACACCAACGCCACCTTCCTGGCCGGCGACGTCTCGGAGGAACACCGGCTGCTGGTCGAGCGCACCCACGAAGCCACCATGCGGGCCATCAAGGCCGTCAAGCCGGGGCGTCAGCTGTCGGTGGTCGGCCGGGTCATCGAGTCGTACGCAAACCGGTTCGGCTACAACGTGGTTCGCGACTTCACCGGACACGGCATCGGGGAGACCTTCCACAACGGGCTGATCGTGCTGCACTACGACAAGCCCGAGGTCGAGACCGTGCTGGAGCCCGGCATGACCTTCACCATCGAGCCGATGATCAACCTCGGGTCGCTCGACTACGAGATCTGGGACGACGACTGGACCGTCGCGACCGTGGACAAGAAATGGACGGCGCAGTTCGAGCACACCCTCGTGGTGACCGACGACGGCGCCGAAATCCTGACCCTGCCGTGACGTGACCGGCGGGGCTCTGCTGGTCGCCGGCACCACGTCGGACGCCGGTAAGTCGATGGTGGTGGCCGGGCTGTGTCGGCTGCTGTCCCGCAAGGGCGTGCGGGTGGCGCCGTTCAAGGCGCAGAACATGTCCAACAACTCGGCCGTCACGGTCGAAGGTGGTGAGATCGGCCGGGCCCAGGCCATGCAGGCGCGCGCAGCCGGGCTGTCGCCGAGCGTGCGGTTCAACCCGGTCCTGCTCAAGCCCGGTGGCGACCGGACATCGCAGCTCGTGGTGCGCGGCGTTGTGTCGGGCACGGTCGCGGCGGGGGACTACTTCACCCGCCGGACGCAGCTGGCGGGCGTCGTGGCGGATGAATTGGCCGCACTGCGAAGCGAATTCGATGTGGTGATCTGTGAAGGCGCGGGCTCGCCGGCCGAGATCAACCTCCGGGCCACCGACGTGGCCAACATGGGCCTGGCCCGTGCCGCGGACCTGCCCGTGGTCGTCGTCGGCGACATCGACCGCGGCGGGCTACTGGCGCACCTGTATGGCACGGTCGCGGTGCTGGAGCCCGCGGACCAGAAACTGATCGCGGGATTCCTGGTCAACAAGTTCCGGGGCGATCCGGCGCTGCTGGAACCCGGTCTGCGGCAACTGGAGTCGCTCACCGGCCGGCCGACCTACGGGGTGATCCCGTACTGCGACGATTTGTGGCTCGACGCCGAGGACTCGTTGTCGGTCACGCCGCGCGGTCAGCTGGGCCGCCCGACGGCGCCGCGGGGTTCTGAGACGCTGACCGTCGCCGCGGTCCGGCTGCCCCGGATCTCGAACTCGACCGACGTCGAGGCCCTCGCGTGCGAGCCGGGTGTGCACGTCCGCTGGGTCGACACCGCGACCGAGCTGGCCGGTGCCGATGTGGTGGTGCTGCCCGGCAGTAAGGCGACGGTCTCCGATCTGAATTGGCTAAACGACCGGGGACTGGCGGAAGCCGTTGTGGCACATGCCCGGTCGGGTCGCGCCGTGCTGGGCGTCTGCGGCGGGTTCCAGATGCTGTGCACGACTATCCACGACACCGTCGAATCGGGCGCGGGCCGGGTGCCCGGCCTGGGGCTGCTCGACGCCGACATCGAGTTCGACGCCGACAAGACCCTCAAACACTGGGATATGCCGTTGTACGGCTACGAGATTCACCACGGCCGGGTCGCGCGGTGCGCGGAGCCGGACTGGCTGGGCGTCGGCATCCGGCGGGGTCCGGTGTACGGCACCCACTGGCACGGGTTGCTGGACAACGACGCCGTACGTCGCGCCTGGCTCGCAGAGGTGGCGACCAGTGCCGGTAGGAGCGGGTTCGTGGTGTCCGACGACGTGAACGTCGCCGGCCTGCGCGACGCGCAACTCGACGTGATGGCCGATCTGCTTGCCGCACATGTGGATATCGACGCAATGCTGGACCTCGTCGAATCCGGTGCGCCGGCCCGGCCGGTCATCACCGGCAGCTTGCTCCCGTGATCAGCCGGGTTCGCCCACGGGCTCCAAAGGGTCGAGCGGCTCCTCGACCTGCTTGATGGGGCCGGTGAACCAGTTCTTCACCGACACATGCCAGTAGATGTAGAGCAGTAACAGGACGCCACCGACCAGCAACGGCGTGTAGTTCACGAACTTCCACTCGAAACTCGGGTCCCACGGCACCCCGCCGAGGGATGTCGGGAACATCGCGATGATCGAGGTGATCGTGATCTCGGCCAGCGCCACGGGTGCCATCCACCGGTGGTGGCCGCGCAGATTCCAACTGCCCGTTTCGAATTCATCGCCGGCCCGCCAGCGGTAGTAGATCGGTACCGCGAAGCACAGGTACACCCCGACGACCCCGATGGAGACCACGGCGTAGAACGCCACGGGAGTCGGGGTGCCGTTGATATCGACCTTCACCAGCGCCGGCAGGGTGAGGGCGGCGGCGACGACCGCGGTGATCGTCACGCTGTGCGTCGGCACGCGGTGCTTGTTGACCTCCGACCACCACCGATGGCCCGGCACGGCGCGGTCCCGGCTGAACGCGAACAGCATCCGGGATGCGCTGGTCTGGCAGGCGACGGCACAGAAGAACTGGCCGGCCGTCGAGATGAACAGCACCGCCGTCGCCCAGTTCGAACTCATCGCCTGGTTGAAGATGGCCGCCACGGCGCCGCCGCCCTTGGACACCCCGTCGGAATCCTGGACCGCAAACAGGAAGGCCAGCAACAGAACCCAGCCGCCGACGGCCGAGTAGAAGATCGACCGCCAGATACCCTTGGCGGCCGCGCCCGCCGCGCTCTTGGTCTCCTCCGACAGGTGGGCCGAGGCGTCGTAGCCGGTGATGGTGTACTGCGTGAGGATCACCGAGATCGGCAGCACCACGAACAGCCAGCCGGCGCCCGAGGTGGCGCCACCGAACATGCCGCTGTTGTTGATCGTCTTGGCGAAGACGTCCGAGAAACTGGCGTGGTGGCTCGGTACGAAGATCAGGATGCCGATGACGGCGGCCGCGCCGAAGACGTGCCACCACACCGAGACGTTGTTGATGATCGCCAGCAGGTGGCTGGAGAAGATGTTGATCAGGGCCGAGATGCCCAGAATGGCCACGAAGATGATGAACGTCCGGGTGAGGCTGTAACCCGCCAGCCAGTCGGCGCTGAGGGTACCCAAGGTGAGGTCGATGAACGTCGCGCAGCCGTAGGCCACCGACGCGAGGATGGCCACCAGGCCGATGAGATTGAGCCAGCCGGCATAGAAGCCGGCCTTTGCGCCACCGAGTTTCGCTGCCCACCAATAGATTCCGCCAGACGTCGGGAAGGCCGACACCAGTTCGGACATACAGAGGCCGATGACGAGGATGAAGGTCGCGACGATCGGCCAGCCCCAGGCGATGGCGGCCGGTCCGCCGTTGTTCCAGCCCAGCCCGAACGAGGTGAAGCACCCCGACAGGATGGAGATGATCGAGAACGAGATGGCGAAATTGCTGAAGCCGGACCAGGAACGCTGCAGTTCCTGGCTGTATCCGAGCTTGGCCAGTAGCAGCTCGTCCTCGGTAAGTGCTTCGTGTCCTTCTGGCACTGCGGCCTCCTTAGGCGCCCCGGATGCTGAAGAACAATAGGGCGCGTCCGGGTTTCGCGCTGGCCAACCGATGCCTTCGTTTCGGCGATGTTTCGGTCCGCTCTCAGCCGTGTAGCACCCGGTATTCCTCGATGGCGCCGGGGTGCAACGGGGTCCGGCCGGTCTGGATCATGGACGGCGGTTGCAGGTACTGCAGCCCACGGACTTCGGGTGGCATGAGTTGCGTCGCGTCGTTCGCCAGTACATCGACGGCGGCTGCCACCAACGGGTTCGGCAGGCCGGGCCGGCACAACAGCAGATCGGGGGAGCCGATGGTGTACACGCTCGACGGCACGTATGCGCCGACCGGTGCGCGCAGCAGCAGATACGGGTAGGACGCCAGTTCGGTCATCGGTGCGATCCACGGCGTCAGATCCAGAATGCGCAGCGGCAGCGTCTTGTCGAGCTCGGCGATGGCGGGCGTCGGAATACCGCCGGACCAGACCAGCGCGTCGATGGTGCGGTTGCCCAGCGCGGCCACCGCATCGTTGAGGCGCATCTCGACCCGCCGGACCCGATCGGTCAGATTCGCCGCGCGAAAGAGCACCGTGGTGACGGCCGCGACGCCGGAGCCCGTCGGCCCGGTTGAAACCGTCAGTCCGGCAAGGTCATTCACCTGGCGGATGGCCGAGTGGTCGGGGACGACCAACTGCACATAGTTTTCGTAGACCCGCGCGACCGCCTGCGGTGCGTCGGTGGCCGGCGCGGCGTGCAACCGCTGCTCGACCACGTCCGCCTGCGCGAGCGCCATGTCGGCCTGGCCGGACCGCAACAGATCGAGATTGTCGACGCTGCCGGCGGTGGGCAGCACGGTGACCGTGATACCCGGATACCGAACCCGGAGGCGCTCGGCGAAGATTTCGCAGACCGCCAGGTACAGACCGCCGCGATCACCCGCGGCCAGCCGGATTGCGCCGGTTGTGTTGTTCGGCAGGCAGGCCGCGAGGACCGTCGCGCCCGAGGAGGCGAGGAATGCGCGCCGGGTGAGGTTCATGATGTGCTCGCCGGCAGGTGATAGCGGACCGCGAGACCGCCGTCGGGGGACCGGTCGACCGACGCCAATCCGCCGTGTGCGGCGGCGATTTCGGTGGCGATGGCCAGGCCGAGGCCGGTGCCCTGGCTGTCGTCGTGCCCGCGCCAGAACCGGGTGGCCGCCTGCGGGACGGCGTCGGCGGGCAGGCCGGGGCCGTTGTCACTGACGGTGAGTTCGATGCCGGTGTCGGTGGGCGCCGTCGACACCGTGACGGTGGTTCCCGTCCCGGAGTAGCGCAACGCGTTGTCCAGCGCGATGTCCAAGAGTTGCTCCACATCGTGGCGCGGCATCTGCACCGCGAGGTGCCGGTGGACGGTTCGGAAGCGCAGTTGCTGCGCGTTGGGTTCGGCGGTGGTCTGCCAGAAGTCCAGTCGCTGCTCCACGACGCTGTCCAGATCTGTCGAATCGTGAACTGCCGCAGCCAGACCGGACCGGTGGCTGTGGCTGGCCTCCTCGGCGCGTGCCAGCCGGAGCAACTGGGCCAGCAGGTTCTCCAAGCGGTCCAGTTCCGCCGACATCGAGTCGTAGGTCGGGCGCCCCGATTCGGCGACGTGGTCTTCGAGGGTGTCGGCCCGCAGCCGCACCGCGGCCAGCGGGTTGCGCAACTGGTGCGAGGCATCGGCGATGAGCCGGCGTTGATGATCGAGCGAGGCGTGCACGGCCTGTGCCATGGCGTTGAACGCCGACGTGAAGCGCCGCAACTCGGGCGGCCCCGACACGTGAGCCGGCTGGCCGGCGATGCCGCCGGCCATGTCTTCGACGGCGCGCTCGAGCCCGACCAGCGGCCGCAGCACCCACCGGGTCACGCTCTGCGCGGTGACGGCGGCAACCCCGAGCAACACGATGCATCCCGCCGCGATCCACAACCAGTCCACGGTGATGTCGTGTGCGGCGGTGGCCGGGTCGATGCCCAGCACCACCGCCCCGACCAGTTCGCCGTTGCGCCGGATTCCCTTGGCCGCCAGGATCGGTCGCCGGCTCCACGGCATGATCCGGGTCCGGGGCGCGGCGGGAGCGTCGGACAACGCCCGCTCCGCGGCGGTCGTCACGCCCGGATCGGTGACGGACAACCCCGCGGCGGCCAGCGTCCGGCCGTCCGCGTCGACGATCACCGCGCCTTCGCCGTACACCCGGTGGTAACGCTCGACCAATTCGGTGTCGAGTGCGCCCGCGCCGGCGGCGATGTCGGCCAGCGTCGTCAGTTGGCGCTCGCGTTCGGTGTGCAGGATTTGGGTGCGGTGGTCGGCCAGGCTCAGGGCCAGCGGGATCGCCAGCGCCGCCGTCGCGATGAGCAGCAGCGTCATCAGGAGCGCACGAACCCGCAGACCCACCTCAGTGGTCCAACCGGTAGCCGAAGCCGCGCACGGTGTGCAGGGGTATGCCCGCCAGCTTGGACCGAATCTGGCCGACGAAGAAATCCAGGGACCGCGAGCGGCCCACCACCGCGGTGCCCCAGCAGTCGAGCATCACCTCTTCGCGGCTGACCGCCTCGCCCTGACGGGCGGCCAGCGTGGCCAGAATCTGGTACTCGGTCTTGGTCAGAGACTGCGTCCGTCCGGCCACGGTGACCTCGTGCCGGTCGCGATCGATGGTCACCGGTCCGGCCACCACGGGTGGGCGCGCGGCGGGGCCGGTGCCGCGCTGCACGCGGCGCATGACGGCCTCGATCCGGGCCAGCAGCACCGCCTTTCGGACGGGCTTGACCAGGTAGTCGTCGGCCCCGGCGCGCAGTCCGAGCACCACGGCGCCGTCGCTGTCGCGCGCGGTCATGATGATGACCGGAGCGGTCGACGCCCGGCGCAGCGTGCGCAGCACGTCCAGCCCGTCCATATCGGGCAGGCCCAGGTCCAGTAACACCAGGTCACAGCCCTTGACGCGGTTGAGTGCGTCGTCGCCGCGGGTGGTGTGGGTGACGGTGAGCCCGGTCTGTTCGAGGAGCTCGACCAGCGCAGCGGCGACCCCCTGATCGTCCTCGACGAGCAGCACGCGCATGGGCCGATGGTAGGGCGCGTGGTGGCGGACCCGCTGATTTCGCGGTGAATCTGAGGATCGTGCAAGGAAAGGCCCGGCGGGGACCGCGGAGTCTTCCGGTGGACCCGGGGCGCGGAAACCATGTGCTCAGCAACAGGCACAAGGAGGTCACGATGTACCCGAACACCGATTTCTCCCGGGCGACGGTCTCCGTGGTGGCAGCCGCCGCAAACCAGGAATCCTCGTGGATCCCGATGATCGTGTGCATCGCGGTCGTGGGGATCATCGTCGGCATGGCCATCCTGATGGGCCGGCGCCGGCCCCGCCGCCGCGCGGGGACGGGCCGTGGCGCGGGGGCGGCCGGTGCCTACGGCTACGGGTACACCAGCTCCGGTGGTGGCTGGGATGCCGGCGGGTCCGGGTGCTCGGACGGTGGTGGCGCCGGTGGCTGCGGTGGTGGTGGGGGTTGCGGTGGCGGCGGTTGCGGGGGTGGTGGTGGTTGCGGCGGTGGTGGCGGGTGCTGAATATCGGTACCGGCGGTCCGGTGGTGTTCGCTACGGTGGCGTCATGCCAATCATCCCGACCGTCGACGGTTTCGGCGCCACCGTCGACGTGTCTGGCCCCGACGCCGCCACGACAGTCGTCATGCTCACGACCAAACCCGCGACGGGCGCCTTGTGCGAATTGCTGCACACCGCCTCGCTGCGCACCGTGGTGATCGAGGCCGACGACCGGCTGACCGTGAATTCGGTTGTCGGCATTCTGGATACGCTCGGGGTGAAGTGGGCGCTGTTGTTCACCGACGGCGGCGCGGGCGAGCTGGCCTGGCGGCTGGCGGCCACTCGACTGGACCGGTTCACCGCCCTGGTGGCCATCGACGGCAGCCATCCGCGGGCCGACGGGGACTCGGGCGACGCGTGCCCGCCGGTCGAGATCAACACCACCGTCGTCGTAACCAGTGCCGATGCCCGCGCGCGGGCGCAAGCCGGACAACGCTTCATCTACGGCGAATTCCGGATGTCGGAGCTGATGGGCCGCCGCAGTGCCGACGAGTTCACCGCCCAGGTGGCCAACGAGATCGTGCTGCGCAGCAGCACCTGGTGACCCGCCGCTCGGCGCGAGCGAAGCGACGGGGCAGGACCATGTCGGTCCCGGCCGTTATCGTGACGACATGGAAGGCACGGACTCGACGGCCGGGCTAGCGCTCGCGCCACACGAGTTGCTTCGTGGCTTCAACGCACAGACGCTGGCCCGCGGCGAGACCTACGCGAACCAGGGCCGCGTGGTCGCCGCCAGGTACGACCCGGTCGACGGGACGCTCACCGGCTCGTGCCTGGGTTCGAAATCCGAGTACTACGACGTCGAAGTGGCGTTGTCGGGTCCCCGCACCGGCCTGGAGATCGAGTACACGGTATGTACCTGCCCGGTGGGGCGCTACTGCAAGCATGCCGTCGCGCTGCTGTTGGCGGCGATCCCGAGTGCACCCGACCGGGCGGCCCCGCAACGCTGGCAGGTGGTGCTGGGATCGCTGCTCGACGAGATGACCGACGCCGACACCGTCACCGACGCCAAACCGCTGGCCCTGGAGTTCGGGATGCTGCCGGCGGGCCGGTACCACACGACGCCGATCGCGACGCTCCGTGCGCTGACGGTCGGCAAGCGCAGAAACTGGATCAAGAGCGGCATCAACTGGCGGCGCCTGTTCGACACGGCAGACCCGGGCGAGTTCGACCGGGACCAGTACAGCGCGCTGCGGGCGCTGGTGCTCGCCGTGCCCGGCTACTACCCGTACAGCAGCGACCAAATCGTGCTTTCCGCTGTGGGACAGAGCTTTTGGAACGATCTGGACCTGGCGGTCGAAGCCGGCGTCACCCTGCTTCCCGGGCCCGCAATCCGGGCCGTGGAGCTCGCCAAGGACGTGCAGTTGCGGCTGGACTTCACCGTGTCCGACACCGGCGGCGCGCAGATGTCGACGGTGCTCGTCGTCGATGGTGAACCGCGGGCCCCCGACGGCGTCGGGCTGGTGGGTACACCCACCCCGCACGGCTTCCACCAGTTGGTGGACGGCATCCTGCATCTCGGCGCCTTCGCGCCGGTGCCCGGTCCCACGCTGCTCAGGCTGATCGCCGGTCGCGAGAAGGTGCAGATTCCGCCCGAGGCGCTGTCCGAGTTCGCGGCGGACGTGCTGCCGCGGCTGCGCCGGACGGTGCCCGTCGACATGCCGGAGGGTCTGTTCGCCGAACCGGACATCGTGGGGCCGCTGCCGGTCCTGTGCATCACGGCCGACGAGGTCGACGGCCGCGTGCAGTGGCGCACCCGCTACCAGGTGAACGGGCAACGCCAGGAGTTCGACGCGGTGGGCGTCACGCGCACGAGCGGTATCCGGGACAACGCCGCGGAGGATGCGATGTGGCGGGCGATAGCGCCGGCGCTGGAACTGATTTCGGGACTGTCTGCGGCGGATGACCCGCTGGCCTCGCTGTTGCTGTCGCGCCGGCTGTCCCTGCCCCAGATCGCGGTGCTGTGCCACGAGGTGCTGCCGCAGCTCGCCGGGTACGAACAGCTGATCATCGAAATCGATGAGCGGGCCGCCGCATTCCGGCGCTCGGTCGCCGGTGCGCAACTCGGGTTCGGTACCGCGTCCGCCGACGAGCCGCCGGCGCAGGACTGGTTCGACCTGCACATCACCATCGATGTCGACGGCTACCCGGTGGCGCTGTCGGCTGTCATCGCCGAATTGGCAACGGGCGCCACCCACATGCTGCTGTCGAACGGCGTGTACTTCCGGCTCGACACCCCGGAACTGCTCAAGCTGCGGGCCCTGATCGAGGAGGCCCAGGCGCTGGGGGAGCTCGACGGCGACCGGGTGAACGCGTCATCGCTGAACGCGACATTGTGGGACGAGCTGCTGGGCCTCGGCGTCGTCGACCGGGAACTGGCGCAGTGGCGGGACAACATGGCGCGGCTGGCCGCGGCGCACCCGCCCGTTCCCGTGCCGACGCCCGGCGGGTTGCAGGCCGAGCTGCGCGACTATCAGCGTGACGGGCTCGACTGGCTGGCGTTCCTGTGGGACAACGGACTCGGCGGTGTGCTGGGCGACGACATGGGCCTCGGCAAGACGGTCCAGACCCTGGCCCTCATCAGCAGGGCCGTCGAGCAGGGCGCCGGCAAGTTTCTCGTCGTGGCGCCGACCAGCGTGGCCTCCAACTGGGCCGCGGAGTGCGCGAAGTTCGCGCCGGGGCTCACCACCGTCGTCGTGTCGAGCACCGAAGCCCGCGGCGCGGTGTCCATCGCCGAGCAGGTCGCCGCGGCCGACATCGTCGTCACGACCTACACGCTGCTGCGGATCGACAACGACAAGTATCGGGAAATTGCTTGGGCCGGAATGATTCTCGACGAGGCGCAATTCGTCAAGAATCATCACAGCAAGACGCATCAATGCGCGCGTCGCCTCGACGTGCCGTTCAAACTGGCCATCACCGGCACCCCGATGGAGAACAACCTGATGGAGCTGTGGTCGCTGCTGTCGATCACGGTGCCGGGTCTGTTCCCCAGCCCCAAGATTTTCGAACGCTACTTCCGCAAGCCCATCGAGTCCGATGGCGAGCCCGGACGGTTGGCCCTGCTGCGGCGGCGGATCAAGCCGGTGTTGTTGCGCCGCACCAAGAATCAGGTCGTCAAAGAGCTGCCGCCCAAGCAGGAGCAGGTGCTGGCCATCGAGCTGTCGGCCAAACACCGCAAGATCTACGACACCCGGCTGTCCCGCGAGCGGCAGAAGGTGCTCGGTCTGTTGGGCGAGTGGGAGAAGAACCGCTTCCAGATCTTCCGGTCGCTCACGCTGCTGCGGCAGCTCAGCCTGCACCCCGGGCTGGTCGATACCGAGACCATGGAGGCCGGGTCCACCAAGGTCGACTTCCTGATCGAACAACTGGACCAGCTGGTCGCCGAGGACCACAGCGCGCTGGTGTTCAGCCAGTTCACCGGTTTTCTGGCGATTCTGCGTGACCGCCTGGACGCGGCCGGGATCGAGTACAGCTACCTGGACGGGTCGGTGGACGCGCGCAGCCGGGCGCAGGCCATCGACGAATTCAGCGGCGGGCGGACCAAGGTGTTCCTGATCAGTCTGAAAGCCGGCGGCTTCGGACTCAACCTCACCGCGGCCGACTACTGCTTCCTGTGCGACCCGTGGTGGAGCCCGGCCGCCGAAGCGCAGGCTGTCGACCGTGCGCACCGCATCGGCCAGCAGCGACCGGTGAACGTCTATCGGCTGGTGTCCGAGAACACCATCGAGGAGAAGGTGATCGCCCTGCAGGAGCGCAAGCGCGCGCTGTTCGCCGCAGTGATCGACGACGGCGACATGTTCGGCACCGCAATCACCGCCTCCGACATTCGCGAACTCCTGGGCTGAACCCGTGACCTGTTCGCCGACAGGTTGGAGAGCCGAATTGCCTTACCCGCCATAGGGTTCTGTCACCGTTACGCGGAGTCCGCGAAGGCGGCCTCGTTGCCGAGTTTTGCCGACCAGCGTTCCTCGACGTTGCCGAAGCGCCACACGGCCAGCGCGGTGAGCCACGCGAGCACGAACAGGGCGACGATGCCGTAGCCGACGAAGTCGAGGTTGATGTTCGCAATCCAGGCCAGGGGCCCTGCGTCGATTCCCAGGCGCTCGGCGATGACGCCGACCAGTTCGATGGTGCCGATCACCAGCGCGACGGCCACGGAGATCGAGGTGATGGTCAGGTTGTAGAAGACCTTGCGTACGGGTTTGGCGAAAGCCCAGCCGTAGGCGTAGTTCATGAACACGCCATCGGTGGTGTCCATCAGGCACATTCCGGCCGCGAACAGGATCGGTAGTACCAGGACGGCGTAGAACGGCAGGTTGAACGCCGCAGCGCCGCCCGCGAGGACGAGCAGGCCGACTTCGGTGGCGGTGTCGAACCCGAGCCCGAAGAGCACGCCGATCGGGTAGATGTGCCAGGGCTTGGTCACGGATTTGGTCAACCCACCGAGGAAGCGGTTCATGAATCCGCGGGAGTCGAGGTGCTTTTCCAGGGCCGCCTCGTTGTACTGGCCGCGGCGGATGTCCCGGAAGACCTTGATGATGCCCACCAGGGCAACGAGATTCAGGATGCCCAGGATCCACAGAAAGATGCCCGAGACAGACGGACCGATCAGGGCGGTGACGGTGTGCAGCGTCGACTGTTCGTCTTCGACGGGCCCGACGAGAGCCTTGACTCCCAGTGCCAGCAGTAGGGACAGGGCGAACACGATGGTCGAGTGCCCGAGGGAAAACCAGAACCCCACCGAGAGCGGCTTGCGATCCACCCCCTTGTCGAGGTTGTCGGCGATCAACTTGCGGGTGGTGTTGTCCACAGCTGCGATGTGGTCAGCGTCGAAGGCATGCCGTAGCCCGAGGGTGTAGGCCAGGATTCCCACGCCCACCGTGAAGACCGGATGGTCGCCGCCCAGGTGATAGTTGTTGGGCGCGACGAACGCGAAGAGCACCACGAAGCCCACCGCGTGCAGCGCGACGATGAATCCGTACATCCCCCAAAGGGATTTCTTGTCGCCCGGTGACAGGCTGCGGCGGAACTGGGTCAGCCCGGATGGGGTTCGATCGGTCACGCCGCTGGTTGTCATATGACCGTCCCCCATCGTGGTGTGTCCGTGTGGGCACCCACGATCGGGGCTCAGGAGCACTTTCGGATCAGGCTATCCACGACCTGTTCACCTGTCCACGTGAACAGATATCTGAAATCAGCCGTGCTGGGCGCCGAGCCAGTGCAGCAGTTCGTGCACCGTGTCATCGGCCAGCCGGTAACTGACGGTGCGCCCCACCCGGGTCGCCGTCACCCAGTGCTGGCTGCGCAGAACGCGCAGTGCCTGGGAGACCGAGTTCTCAGATCGGCCGACCGCGGCGGCGAGATCGCCCACGCAGATTCCCGGAACGCGGTGCAGTGCGAGCAGGATGTCCAGACGATGCGGGTCCGAGAGGAGTTCGAACCGCATCGACCATGCCGCTGTGTCGACGTCGGCGCGCGCAGACTTCGCCGAATCGACTTTCGCCGAATCGGCCTTTGCGGCTGCGTCGCTCATCAGCACAATCTAGCCATTCCGCGCCGCGACTGGCGCGGCGTCAGATCAAGCCCAACAGCGCGTTTTCGATCACCTCGGACAGCGCCGGGTGAATCCAGTACTGGCCGCGGGCCACGTCCTGCGCCGTCTGTCCGAACGACATCGCCTGGATCAGAGGCTGAATCAGGGACGACGCCTGATAGCCCATCAGGTGCGCGCCCAGGATCCGGCCGGTGCCGCGCTCGCCGATGAGTTTGACGATGCCGGTCGTGTCTTCCATGGCCCAGCCGTACGCGGTGTCGCCGTAGTCCTGCACCTTGACCACGACGTCGAAGCCGGCTGCGCGCGCCTCGGCTTCGTTCATGCCGACCATCGCGACCTGCGGATCGGTGAACACCGCGGCGGGCACGAACCGGTGGTCGCTGGCCACCAGCTCGCCGTCCCAGTCGCGCAGCAGGTTCTCCTTCACCGTCCGCGCCTCGTGGTTGGCCACGTGCTTGAGCTGGTGGTGTGACGACACGTCGCCCAGCGCGAAAACCCCACGCGCCGTGGTGCGTTGGAACTCGTCGACGACGACGTAGCCGTCATCGTCGAGATCCACTCCGGCGAGCTGCACGTCGAGCAGGTCGCCGTTGGGCACCCGGCCCGTCGCGACCAACAGGGCATCGGCGCGCAGGGTCTCGCCGTCGTCGAATTCGAGCACCACGCCGTCGCCATCGCGCCGTGCACTGACGACGTTCTCCTGGGTGCGCAGATCCCATTTCTTGCCGACCACCGCGCTGAACCGCCGGCAGATCTCCTCGTCGCAGCGCCGGAGTAAGCGGTCGCCGCGCAGCACGATGGTCACCTTCGATCCCAGGGCCGAGAACACATGCGCGAACTCCACCGAGATGAAGCCGCCGCCGATGATGACGAGATGCCCGGGCAGCGCCGGGATGCGCATGATGTCGTCGCTGGTGAAGTACGGGACGCCGGAACCGGCGATGGTCGGGGGAATCCAGCTGCGCGAGCCCGCGGCGATCACCACCCGGTCGGAACTGAACTCGTCTCCCGCGGCAGTCCGCAAGGTGTACGTGCCGTCCGGCAACTTCGGCCCGAAGCGGGTGTGGCTGCCGTAGACCGTGACGTTCGGCAGGCCGCGGCGGTATTCCTCGCCGCCGGCCGCGATCGGGTCGATGCGGCCGAAGACGCGGTCCACGATGTCCGGCCAGCGGACGCCGTCGATGTGGGAGTCGACGCCGAAAGTGGCGCTGTGCCGGATGGTCTGGGCCACGTCAGCGGCGTAGACGAACATCTTGGTCGGGATGCAGCCGACGTTCAGGCACGTGCCGCCGAACGTGCCCTGCTCGCAGATCGCGACCTTCAGGCCGTCGTACCGCTCGTCGAGCACGCTGTTGCCCGAGCCGGTTCCGATGATGGTGAGGTCGTAGTGCTCCATTGCTCAGGCCTGTTCGTGTTGCGTTGTAGGGGAGACCGCTTGTGGGAGATACCAATCCAGCCAATGGTTCAGCTCGCCGAACGCGGCGGCACGTGGCGCCGGCAGGGACAGGAATACGTCGTGTTTGGCGTCGGTGACCGGGACGATCGTGCTGCGGTTGCCGACACATCCCGCCCACCGGGCGATCTGGCTGACGTCCAGCACCGCGTCGCCGCGTTCCATCCCGACCGAGGTGGTCGTCTCGGCGACGGTGTGGTCCGACCGCAGGATGAGGTTGGGCACCCCGACGTCGAGCCCGCGATGCAGCTGCAGTTGTCCGCGCCGGATGGCGTTGATCCAGCCGACGGTGACCGGGAACCCGCCCAACGGTTTCCAGTCCAGGTTGTAGTCGAACTCCCCGCCGTGGTCGCGGTGCAGGCTCGTGCCGTAGCCGCCTTCGGTGGGCTGCCGGACCACCGCCAGCTTGCGGAACCGGGCCAGGGCCCGCAAGGCGCCCGACACCGGCGACGAGCGCAGCACCGCCGGCCCGTGCAGATCGAAGAACGGGCTGTTGAGGATCAGGCCCGTCACCCGGTGGGTCCCGAGCGCGCCGTCGCGGCGCAGCTGATCGGCGAACAACGTCGCGATCAAGCCGCCGGCGGAATGTCCGTACAGGCAGACGCGGGCACCGGCGGTGTCGGCGGCGACGAGCTGCAGCGCCCGGCGGAGTTCGTCGTAGTACGACGCCAGATCGGTGGTGAAGTGCGGCGTCTGGCCGGGGCGCCGCGAGCGTCCGCACTTGTGCAGGTCTATCGCGTAGAACGCGATGCCGCGGGCGGCGAAGTGATCGGCCAGCTCCGTCTGGAAGAAGTAGTCGGTATAGCCGTGGACCACCAGTACGGCGTGTTCGGCCGGTCCCGGCTCACCGCGCCGCACGACGGTGGCGACCAAGTCGCCCTCTCCGTCGGGGTCGGGCCCCAGTGCGATGGTCTGCTGCCAGTACCCGGGCAGCACGTCCGGCTGCCACTCGGGTTGTCCCTGTGGCTCCTGCGGCGTCACGTGCTCAACCCTAACTGCGACCAACATCATGGTCGATGGGAGGAGATAGCGCGTAAGCGGCGAACACGGTCGCGATAACCTTGAGCACCGAGCATCCGCCAATACCGGCGGGTAACCCGAGTGCGAAGGACGAGCGATCACGTGTCGAATGCAAACGTAGCTGGGAGCGCACAGACCGACGTCGTCCTCGTGGGCGCGGGAATCATGAGCGCCACCCTCGGGGCACTGATCCGGTTGCTGGAGCCGGAGTGGTCCATCACCATGATCGAGCGCCTCGACGGTGCCGCCGCCGAGAGCAGCGATCCCTGGAACAACGCGGGCACCGGCCACTCGGCGCTGTGCGAGCTCAACTACACGCCGCAGAATTCCGACGGCACCATCGACATCAAGAAGGCCGTCCACGTCAACGAGCAGTTCCAGGTGACGCGCCAGTTCTGGGCCCACGCCGTGGAGAACGGGGTGCTGCCGGACGTCAAGAGCTTCCTGAACCCCATCCCGCACGTGAGCTTCGTGCACGGCGCCGACAGCATCGACTACCTGCGCAAGCGTCGCGAGTCGCTGGTCACCAACCCGCTGTTCTCGACCATGGAGTACATCGACGACAAGGACGAGTTCGCCCGGCGCCTGCCATTCATGGCCGCGCAGCGTGACTTCAGCGAGCCGGTCGCCCTGAACTGGACCACCGACGGCACCGACGTCGACTTCGGCTCGCTGTCCAAGCAGCTCATCGGCTTCACCGCACAGCGTGGCATGGAAACGCTGTTCGGCCATGAGGTGACCAACCTCAGCAAGCAGTCCGACGGCAGCTGGAAGCTCAACGTCGTGAACCGGCGCACCGGTGACCGGCAGAAGATCAACGCCAAGTTCGTGTTCCTGGGCGCCGGTGGTGGCGCGCTGCACCTGCTGCAGAAGGCCGGCATCCCGGAGGCCAAGGGCTTCGGCGGGTTCCCGGTCGGTGGTGCCTTCCTGCGCACCGACAACCAGGACCTGACGGTGGCGCACCAGGCCAAGGTGTACGGTCAGGCATCGGTCGGTGCCCCGCCGATGTCGGTGCCGCACTTGGACACTCGCATCATCAACGGTCAGTCCTGGCTGCTGTTCGGGCCGTTCGCCGGCTGGTCGCCCAAGTTCCTCAAGCAGGGTTCGATCACCGATCTGCCGCTGTCGGTCAAGCCCAACAACATCGCGTCGATGCTCGGCGTCGGCGTCACCGAACTGGGCCTGGTGAAGTACCTGCTCGAGCAGCTGGCCCTCAGCGAGGGCGAGCGCGTCGATTCGCTGCGCGAATTCGCGCCCAGCGCAGTCGATTCCGACTGGGAGCTGGATGTCGCGGGCCAGCGCGTGCAGGTCATCCGCCGCAAGGGCATCGGTGGCGTGCTGGAGTTCGGCACCACGGTCCTGACCGCCGAGGACGGCCGGATCGCCGGTCTGCTCGGTGCGTCGCCGGGTGCCTCGACCGCCGTGCCGGCCATGATCGAGGTGCTCGAGCGCTGCTTCGGCGACCGCTACCAGACCTGGCTGCCCAAGCTCAAGGAGATGGTGCCGTCGTTGGGCGTCAACCTGTCCGGCGAACCCAAGCTGTACCGCGAGGTGTGGGACTGGGGGACCAAGGTGCTCAAGCTCGACCAGCCGGCCTGATTTCGGGAGGCCGCATGACCGTCGCGCCGAGGCGCAGCTGGGCCAAGGATCTCGATGCCGCAACGCTCTACGAGCTGCTGAAGTTGCGGGTCGAGGTCTTCGTGGTGGAGCAGGCGTGCCCGTATCCCGAACTCGACGGCCGCGACCTGCTGGCCGAGACCCGGCATTTCTGGCTGGAAAGTCCTGACGGACAAGTCATCTCGACGCTGCGGCTGATGGAGGAACATCCCGGGGGCGAGAAGGTGTTCCGGATCGGCCGGGTGTGTACCAAGCGCAGCGACCGCGGTCACGGCCACACCACCCGGTTGATGCAGGCGGCCCTGGCCGAGGTGGGTACCTATCCGTGCCGGATCGATGCCCAGACCTATCTCGAGGAGATGTACGCCCGCCACGGATTCGTGCGCGACGGTGAGGAATTTCTGGAGGACGGCATTCCGCATGTGCCGATGATCAGACCAGGTCTGGGAGCGGGGCAGCAGTAGTGACCTATCCGTTCAGCGCGCTGGTGGGCCAGGACCGGCTCCGCCTCGCGCTCATCCTCTGCGCGGTTCGCCCCGACATCGGCGGCGTGCTGATCCGCGGCGAGAAGGGCACCGCGAAATCGACTGCGGTGCGCGGTCTTGCCGAGGTGCTGGCCGCCGTGGACGCCGAAGCCCGGCTGGTGGAGCTGCCCATCGGCGCCACCGAGGACCGCGTCGTCGGCTCGATCGATCTGCAGAAGGTGTTGCGGGACGGCGAACATGCCTTCTCGCCGGGCCTGCTGGCGCGCGCGCACGGCGGCGTCCTCTACGTCGACGAGGTGAACCTGCTGCACGACCACCTGGTCGACGTACTGCTGGATGCCGCCGCCATGGGCCGGGTGCACATCGAGCGCGACGGTGTCTCGCATTCGCACGAGGCCCGATTCATGTTGGTGGGCACCATGAATCCGGAGGAGGGCGAGCTCCGTCCGCAGCTGCTGGACCGGTTCGGGCTGACCGTCGACGTATACGCCTCCCGCGACGTCGACGTGCGTGTCGAGGTGATCCGGCGCCGCATGTCGTACGAGGCGGACCCGACGGGCTTCGCCGAGCAGTACGCCGTCGACGATGCCGAGCTGGCCGGCCGGATCGCCAAGGCCCGGGCCGCGGTGGCGTCGGTGTCGTTGCCGGACAGCGAATTGCGCCGGATCGCGGCGTTGTGCGCGGCCTTCGACGTCGACGGCATGCGCGCCGATCTGGTGGTCGCCCGCACGGCCGTCGCGCATGCCGCGTGGCGCGGCGCGACCGGGGCGAGCGAAGCGACGGGGAATGACCTAGTGGTGACCGAGGAAGACATCCGGATAGCCGCGGAACTCGCGCTCCCGCACCGGCGCCGTCGCGATCCCTTCGACGACCCCGGCCTGGACCCGCAGCAGCTCGACGACGCCATGGCGCAGGCCGACGCCGAATCGCAGTCCCGGCCAGAGCCGGATCCCGATCCCGATCCGCCGGGCGGCGGGGTCTCCGCGGACAGCCCGGAAGAGGCTGCGCCGCAAGGAAGTTCTGCCGGACCCGGTAGCGCGTCGCGGCCCAGCGCGCCGCCGTCGGCGACGTTCCGGACCCGGGCGCTGGTGGTGCCCGGCGTCGGGGAGGGTGCGCCCGGCAGGCGGTCGCGGGCACGCAACCGCACCGGCACCCCGATCTCGCTGACCGACGATGCCCGGGCCGGACACGGCGTACACGTCTTCGGCACGCTGCTGGCCGCGGCCGACCGGCGGCCACAGGCGGGTCGCCTGAAAGTGGCCCCGACCGACGTCCGCCACGCGATTCGCGAAGGGCGCGAAGGCAATCTGGTGATCTTCGTGGTCGACGCCTCGGGCTCCATGGCCGCGCGTGACCGCATGTCCGCGGTCAGCGGGGCAACGTTGTCACTGCTGCGCGACGCCTACCAGCGCCGCGACAAGATCGCCGTCGTCACCTTCCGGGGCGCCGACGCCACGCTGCTGTTGCCGCCGACCTCGTCGGTGCACATCGCGAGCCGGCGCCTGGCGCGTTTCGACACCGGTGGCAAAACCCCGCTGGCACAAGGGCTCCTGGCCGCACGCGACGTGGTGCTCCGGGAGAAGACCCGGGACCGGGCCCGCCGTCCGCTGGTGGTCGTGCTGACCGACGGCCGCGCGACGGGCGGTCCCGATCCGCTGGGCCGGGCCCGGACCGCCGCCGCAATGCTGGTCGCCGAAGGTGCTGCCGCCGTCGTCGTCGACTGCGAAACGTCTTACATTCGACTGGGATTGGCACAGCAGTTGGCCGGTCAACTCGGTGCCCCCGCCGTGCAACTGGCGCAGTTGCGCGCCGACAACCTGGCCCGTGTGGTCCGGGCCGGGCAAGCCGCGGCGTAAGAGGAAGAACGTCATGCCACAAGGACAACCGCTCGTCGTCCCCAACGACGGACTGACCACCAAAGCGCGCCGCAATGCGCCGATCCTGGCGGTGCACACCGGCCCGGGTAAGGGAAAGTCCACTGCCGCTTTCGGTATGGCGCTGCGCGCCTGGAACCAGGGGTTCGACGTCGCGGTGTTCCAGTTCGTCAAGAGCGCCAAGTGGAAGGTCGGGGAGGAGGCGGCGTTCCAGGCCCTCGGCCGGCTGCACGACGAGCAGGGCGTCGGGGGACCGGTGCAGTGGCACAAGATGGGCTCGGGCTGGTCGTGGACCCGCCGCCAGGGCTCCGACGAGGACCACGCCGCCGCGGCCGTCGAAGGCTGGGCCGAGATCGCGCGGCGGCTGGCCGCCGAGCAGCATGACTTCTACGTCCTCGACGAGTTCACGTATCCGCTCAAGTGGGGCTGGCTGGACGTGGAAGAGGTGGTCGAGGTGCTCCGATCCCGTCCCGGCACCCAGCACGTCGTCATCACCGGCCGCGACGCCCCGCCGCCGCTCCTCGAGGCCGCCGACCTGGTGACCGAGATGACCAAGGTCAAGCACCCCATGGACGCCGGCCGTAAGGGCCAGCGCGGCATCGAATGGTGAGTGCGGTGTGACCACCCACCCCGCCCCGGCGGTCGTGATCGCGGCGCCGTCCTCGGGCAGCGGCAAGACCACGGTGGCCACCGGTCTGATGGGTGCCCTGCGCCGCGCCGGGCACACGGTGAGCGCTGCGAAGGTCGGTCCCGACTTCATCGACCCCGGTTACCACGCGTTGGCCACCGGCCGGCCGGGCCGCAACCTGGACCCGGTCCTCGTCGGCGACGATCTGATCGGTCCGCTCTACCGGCACGGCAGTGCGGGCTCCGACATCACCGTCGTCGAAGGCGTCATGGGCCTGTTCGACGGCCGCATCACCGATCAGCCGATGTCCCCGGCACCCGGGTCGACGGCGCATGTCGCCGGGCTGCTCGGCGCGCCGGTCGTGCTGGTCGTCGATGCCCGGGGACAGAGCCAGAGCATTGCCGCTCTCCTGCACGGCTTTTCGACGTTCGGCCAGGCCGGGGCGAGCGGAGCGACGGGTATATCGCCGGTGCGGATCGCCGGGGTGATCCTCAACAAAGTAGGCTCGCCGCGCCACGAACAGGTATTGAGGCAGGCCTGCGAGCAGGCCGGCATCCCGGTATTCGGCGCCATCCCGCGAAACAGCGGACTGGAGATCCCGTCCCGGCACCTCGGCCTGGTCACGGCCGTCGAGCACGGCCGCCGCGCGCACGAGGCCGTCGATGTCATGACCGAGCTGGTCGCCCGGCATGTCGATATCGAAGCCGTCGCGCGGTGCGCCGGCATCGGTGCGCTGGCACCCGCGTGGGCCCCCGAACTGGAGCCGGTGGCGAACGTAGCCGTCGCGCTCGCCGCGGGCAAGGCGTTCAGTTTCGGCTACGCCGAGCACGCCGAGCTGCTCGAGATGGCCGGTGCCCGGGTCGTCGCCTTCGATCCGCTCACGGAACCGCTGCCGGACGGCACGCAGGCGCTCGTCATCCCCGGCGGGTTCCCCGAGCAGTTCACCGCCGAATTGTCGGCCAACGCCGTTGTGCGCGAACAGATTGCCGCACTGGCGGCAGCCGGCGCACCGGTACACGCGGAGTGCGCCGGGCTCACCTATCTGGTCGACGACCTCGACGGGCACCCCATGTGTGGCGTGCTGCCGGGCTCGGCGCGCTTCACCGAGCGACTCACCCTGGGTTACCGGGATGCCGTGGCGCTGGCCGACTCGAGCATGCACGCCGCGGGCGAGCGCGTCACCGGTCACGAATTTCACCGCACCACAGTCGAATTCGCCGAGGAGCAGCCGCCGGCGTGGGTCTTCCGGGGCGCCGGGCAGGCCACGGTGCATGACGGCGCGGTCCGCGGCGGCGTGCACGCCGGCTACCTGCACACCCATCCGGCCGCGCATCCGCACTCGGTGCGTCGGTTCGTATCGGCGGCAACTAAACTCGTCGGGTGATACTGCGCGCGCGAGGAGCAAAATGACGTCCCAGCATGCCTACCTCGTGGGGCTGCATCTGTCCGGCAAGAAGGTCGTGGTGGTGGGTGCCGGCAGTGTCGCCCAGCGCCGCTTGCCGCTGCTGATCGCCAGCGGCGCCGACGTCCACGTCGTCGCACCCGCGGCCACCCCGGTGGTCGAGGCGCTGGTCGACAACCCCGACGGCACCGGCATCACCCTCACCGCTCGCGAATTCCAGAACGACGACCTCGACGGCGCCTGGTACGTGCTGGCCGCGACCGACGACGAGGCCGTCAACGCCGCGGTGGCCGACGAGGCCGACCGCCGCCGCATCTTCTGCGTCCGCGCCGACGCCGGCTCCGAAGGCACAGCCGTGACGCCGGCGTCCTTCGAATACGACGGCCTGACGGTTGGGGTGCTGGCCGGCGGCGAACACCGGCGTTCGGCGGCGCTGCGCACCGCCATTCACGAGGCGCTGCACCGCGGCGCCATCGGCGACGCCGCCGAACCCGACAGCTACAGCGGAGTCGCGCTCGTCGGCGGCGGTCCGGGCGACCCCGAGCTGATCACCGTCCGCGGCCGCCGGCTGCTGGCCCACGCCGATGTGGTCGTGGCCGACCGGCTGGCCCCGCAGGAGCTCCTCGCCGAGCTCGGCCCGCACGTCGAGGTGATCGACGCCGCCAAGATTCCGTACGGCCGGGCGATGGCCCAGGACGCCATCAACGCCGTTCTGATCGACCGGGCCAAGGACGGCAAGTTCGTGGTTCGTCTCAAAGGCGGCGACCCGTTCGTCTTCGCGCGCGGTTATGAAGAGGTGCTGGCATGCGCCGAGGCGGGCATTCCGGTCACCGTCGTACCCGGTGTGACCAGTGCCATAGCGGTTCCGGCCCTCGCCGGTGTTCCCGTCACGCACCGGGCCGTGACCCACGAATTCGTGGTGGTCAGCGGCCACGTGGCGCCGGGGCATCCGGAATCGTTAGTGAATTGGGACGCACTGGCCGCGATGCGCGGCACGATCGTGCTGCTGATGGCCGTCGAGCGCATCGAGCTTTTCGCCAAGGTTTTGCTGCAAGGCGGCCGACCTGCGGAAACGCCGGTCCTGGTGGTCCAGCACGGGACGACGGCGGCACAGCAGACGCTGCAGACCACGCTTGCCGACGCGCCGGAGGACATCCGTTCGGAGGGCATTCGACCTCCTGCGATCATCGTGATCGGGGACGTCGCGGCCTTCGCAGGGTTAAAGAAATCTTAAGATTACTGTAAGGTAGCTTTCCATGACGGCTCTCAACGACGCTGAGCGCACCGCCATGGCATATAGCCGCCGCGAACCGCTCACGATGCACGTAGGGCAAACCGAGGACGAGCGTAAGAGCTGGTACCCGGCTTGGCTTCCGTCCCCTCGCTTCATTTCCGCGGTTATCGCCATCGGTGGCATGCAGCTACTGGCCACGATGGACAGCACTGTCGCGATCGTTGCTCTTCCTAAGATTCAAGACGAGCTCGGTCTCTCCGATGCCGGCCGCAGCTGGGTGATCACTGCTTACGTGCTGACCTTCGGCGGTCTGATGCTGCTCGGTGGCCGCCTCGGCGACACCATCGGCCGCAAGCGCACCTTCATCGTCGGCGTCGCTCTCTTCACCATCGCTTCCATCCTGTGCGGCGTTGCGTGGGACGAGACCACCCTGGTCATCGCCCGGCTGTTGCAGGGTGTCGGTTCGGCCATTGCCTCACCGACAGGCCTGGCGCTCGTCGCCACCACCTTTCCGAAGGGCCCGGCCCGCAACGCCGCGACCGCGATCTTCGCGGCCATGACCGGCGTCGGCTCGGTGATGGGCCTCGTCGTCGGCGGCGCGCTGACCGTCTTCTCGTGGCGCTACGCGTTCCTCGTGAACGTGCCGATCGGCCTGGTCATGATCTACCTGGCCCGCACCACGCTGACCGAGACCTCCCGCGAGCGCATGAAGCTCGACGCGGCCGGCGCCATCCTGGCGACCCTGGCCTGCACCGCGGCGGTGTTCGGTTTCTCGATGGGTCCGGAGAAGGGCTGGATGTCCCCGCTGACGCTGGGCTCCGGGGCGGCGGCAGCCGTGCTGTTCGTGGCGTTCCTCTTCGTCGAGCGCAGCGCCGAGCACCCCGTCGTGCCGTTCAGCCTGTTCCGGGACCGCAACCGCGTGGCCACCTTCGCCGCGGTCTTCCTGGCCGGTGGCGTGATGTTCACGCTGACCGTGCTGATCGGCCTGTACGTGCAGGACATCATGGGCTACAGCGCGCTGAAGGCCGGTATCGGCTTCATCCCGTTCGTCATCGCGCTCGGCATCGGGCTGGGCCTGTCCTCGCAACTGGTGGCGATGTTCTCGCCGCGGGTGCTGGTGATCGCCGGCGGCGTCCTGGTGCTGGCCGCGATGATCTACGGCTCCACCCTCAACGGCGGCATCCCGTACTTCCCGAACCTGGTCATCCCGATCACCGTCGGTGGTTTCGGTATCGGCATGATCGTGGTGCCGCTGACCGTCTCGGCCATCGCCGGCGTCGCGCTCAGCGACATCGGCCCGCTGTCGGCCATCGCGCTGATGCTGCAGAACCTCGGCGGCCCGGTGGTGCTGGCCGTCATCCAGGCCGTCATCACCTCGCGCACCCTGTACCTCGGCGGGACCACCGGTCCGGTCGCGAAGATGAACGCCGCGCAGCACACGGCACTCGACCACGGTTACACCTACGGCCTGCTCTGGGTCGCCGCAGTGGCGGTGATCGTCGGTGTGGTGGCGCTGTTCATCACCTACACCGCCGACGAAGTCGCGGCGGCACAGGACACCAAGGAAGCGCTGGACGCCGGCGAGCTCTGACGCTCCAGCTCGGCGTAGTTCTCCCGGAGGATCGGCGTGCCCTCGTTTGCCACCCATGCGTCGCTGACGCATGGGTGGCTGCCGTTTCTGGTTCAGGTCGTGGCTTTCGCCGCACTGTGCTTCGCGGTCGGACGACGGTCGCGGCAGTGGAGCGTCAGCCGGTTGCCGTGGGCGCTCGCTGTCGGCGTCGCGTGTGCCGCCGGGTTGTACTGGTACATCACCTCGCTCGGCATCGCCGGCGACCCCGCCCCGGTGTGGCTGTGGATCTGGACGGCGCTCGGCGGGTTCGCCGTCTCGGTCCTGATTCTCGGCTGGCGCGGATCCCCCTGGCGGCGCCGCGGGATGGCAGTGCTCGCCGTGCCCCTGTGCGCAGTCTGCGCGCTGCTGATGATGAATGTGTGGGTCGGGTACTTCCCGACCGCGTACGTGGCGTGGCACAAGTTCACCGTCGGCAAGGTGCCCGACGAGGTGGACCGCTGGACGGTGACGGCCATGCAGCTCAAGGGCATCCGGCCGCCGCGCGGAGTCGTCGTACCCATCTCGACCAGCTCGCAGGAATCGAACTTCTCGCACCGCGCCGAGCTCGTCTACCTGCCGCCGGCCTGGTTCGCCAGCAATCCGCCGCCGCAGCTGCCGACGGTCATGATGATCGGGTCGCAGCTGAACACCCCGGCGGACTGGATCTGGGCGGGCAATGCCAAGGCGACCATCGACGACTACGCGGCCGCGCACGGCGGTGCGGCGCCGGTGTTCGTCTTCGCCGACGCCACTGGTTCCTTCAACAACGACACCGAATGCGTCAACGGCAGCCACGGCAATTCGTCGGTCCACCTGACCAAAGAGGTCGTTCCGTACCTGATCTCGAACTTCGGCGTCAGCCCTAAGCCCGAGAACTGGGGCATCGTCGGCTGGTCGATGGGCGGCACCTGCGCGGTGCAGCTGACCGCGCGACATCCCAACCTGTTCAGCGCATTTGTCGACATCGCCGGCGATCTGAGCCCGAACATCGGCAGCAAGGACCAGACCATCGCCAAGCTGTACGGCGGTGACGCGGCCAAATGGGCCGAGTTCGATCCGAGCACCGTGATGCGGCAGTACGGCCGGTACCGCGGAATCTCCGCGCTGTTCGAAATCCCCGGCACCGTCGCGGCCTGCAACGCGCCCGGTCCCGGAGTGCCGCGCGATGCGCGGGCGAATCCGGAGGGTCAGGACATCGCGGCCGGAACGTTGTGCGAAATCGCCCGGCAGCACGGCATCAACGCCGAGATTCGTGCGCTGCTCGGACTCCATGACTGGGGCTTCGCCAACGAGGCGTTCGCGGATTCGCTGCCGTGGGTGGCCGGCAAGCTGCATTCGCCGGGAGTCGCGACTCCGGCCGGGCGGCCGGGCGCGCCGGTGACGTCCACCACCCCGGACGCGGGGAGTGCGGCGGCCGGCCCGCACACCGTTCCGACGCTCTAGCGCATCGTCGGCGTCGCCCGGTGGTCGGCGCCCCAGGTTTCGCTGCTATTCATGGTGCATGACTGCATTGCGCGCCCGGGCTGTGATCGCGGCGGCTGTGCTCGCCGCGACGGCGATCACGGGATGCCAGCGCCCACCGGCTCCCGGGCCACAGGCCGGTGCGCTGACGGGCGCCCCGATCCTCAATACCGTCACCGCGCAGGCCGTGGTGCGGGACGTGGGCGCCGCAGGCCTGCCGGTGGCCCACCCGCGGGATGTGTCCAAACAGAAATGCCCCGACATCAAGTGCATCGAGGCCATCGAGACGGACCCGATCACTGTGCTGATCTTCTCGACCACCGGCGCCGCCGAAGGCTATGCGGGCGCGACGCCGAGCACGTTCCAGGCGATGAACATCGTCCTGCAGTTCGGTCCGACGGTCACCGCGACAGACAAGACCGCGTACGAGCAGGTGGTGAACAAAGAGCTGCTCTGAGGACGCCTCAGCGCCGCAGTGCTATGCATTGAGGCATGACCGTCAGGGGGTGCGACATGGTCGCAGGGGCCGAATCATGATGCGGCGTCAGGAGATTTCGGATGCGGTGACCCCGCTGGGGTGGCGTCTGGTGCTCGGCGCTGTCTCCGCGGAGGTGCTGACGTCCGGCCTGGCGGCCTCGGCAGCGCTGGCCGCCGCGGTGGTCGAGGCGAGCGGACCGCAGGCGCAGGGACACCTGACCCTCGACATCCGCGCCGACCGCGTCGTCATGCGGCTGCGCTCGGCTGATGGCGTCACCGCGCACGACATCTCGCTGGCACGGCACATCTCTGACGCACTTGGCGATCGCGGCGCGGCGACCACGCCGGGCGACGTGTCGGTCCAGGCGATCGAAGTCGCGATCGACGCCATCGACATCCCGGCGGTGCGCCCGTTCTGGAAGGCCGTCACCGGCTACGTCGACGAAGTGGGGCCGTCGGATGTGAGCGGGGGACTCGTCGACCCGGCCGGCCGTGGCCCGGCCCTGTGGTTCCAGCAGATGGATGTGCCACGGCCACAACGCAACCGCATCCACCTCGATGTCGATGTGCCGCACGACCAGGCTGCGGCACGCATCGAGGCCGCGCTGGCTGCGGGCGGCACACTGCTGAGCGACAACGAAGCACCCGCGTTCTGGGTGCTCGCCGACGCCGAAGGCAACGAGGTGTGTGTCTGCACCTGGCAGGGCCGCGATTAAGCTGGCCCCCCGTGATCACCCGCATGTCCGAGCTGTTCCTGCGCACCCTGCGCGACGACCCCGCCGACGCCGAAGTGCCGAGCCACAAGCTGCTGATCCGGGCCGGCTACGTCCGCCCGATCGCGCCCGGCCTGTACAGCTGGCTGCCGCTGGGGCTGAAGGTGCTGCGCAAGATCGAGGACGTCATCCGCAGCGAGATGAACGCCATCGGCGCCCAGGAGATTCTGTTCCCGGCACTGCTGCCGCGCGCCCCCTACGAGACCACCGACCGTTGGACCGAATACGGCGACAACCTGTTCCGGCTGCAGGACCGCCGCAAGAACGACTACCTGCTGGGGCCCACCCACGAGGAGATGTTCACGCTGACGGTCAAGGGGGAGTACTCGTCGTACAAGGACTTCCCGCTGCGGCTCTACCAAATCCAGACCAAGTACCGCGACGAGGCGCGTCCCCGTGCCGGCATCCTGCGCGGCCGCGAGTTCATCATGAAGGACTCGTACTCGTTCGACATCGACGACAGCGGACTCAAGGACGCCTACCACGCCCACCGCGAGGCCTACCAGCGCATCTTCGACCGGCTGGCGGTCAAGTACGTCATCGTGTCCGCGGTGTCGGGCGCCATGGGCGGCAGTGCCTCCGAGGAGTTCCTGGCCGAGAGCGAGGTCGGCGAGGACACCTTCGTGCGTTGCCTGCAGTCGGGCTACGCGGCCAACGTCGAGGCCGTCGTCACCGCGGTTCCCGAGTCGCTGCCGATCGAGGGCCAGCCTGAGGCCGTCGTCTACGACACGCCCGACGCCCCGACCATCGCGACCCTGGTGGACTGGGCCAACACGGCCGGTCTGGGCCGGGAGATCACCGCTGCCGACACGTTGAAGAACGTGCTGCTGAAGGTGCGCCAGCCGGGCGGCGAGTGGGAGCTGCTGGGTATCGGTGTGCCCGGCGACCGCGAGATCGACGAGAAGCGTCTGGGCGCGGCGCTCGAGCCGGCGGAGTTCGCCCTGCTCGACGATGCCGACTTCGCCGCCAACCCGTTCCTCGTGAAGGGGTACGTGGGTCCGAAAGCCTTGCTGGACAACGGCATTCGATTCCTGGTGGACCCGCGGATCGTCGACGGCTCGTCGTGGATCACCGGTGCCGATGCGCCCAACAAGCACATCGTCGGCATGGTGGCCGGCCGGGACTTCGTGGCCGACGGCACCATCGAGGCCGCCGACGTCCGTGACGGTGATCCCTCGCCCGACGGCGCCGGGCCCCTGGTGTCGGCGCGCGGCATCGAGATCGGGCACGTCTTTCAGCTGGGCCGCAAGTACACCGACGCCTTCAGCGCCGACGTCCTCGGCGAGAACGGCAAGCCGGTGCGGCTGACCATGGGCTCCTACGGCATCGGGGTGTCGCGCATGGTCGCGGTGATCGCCGAGCAGCACCACGACGAGCTCGGGCTGCGTTGGCCGTCCTCGGTGTCGCCGTTCGATGTGCACCTGGTCATCGCCAACAAGGACGCGGAAGCTCGTACGGGCGCGACCGAGCTCGCCGGCGAGCTCGACCGGCTGGGCCTGGACGTGCTGCTCGACGACCGCACCTCATCGCCGGGCGTGAAGTTCAAGGACGCCGAGCTGCTGGGTGTGCCGTGGATCGTCGTGGTCGGCCGCGGCTGGGCCGACGGCACCGTCGAGCTGCGCAACCGCTTCACCGGCGAGAAGACCGAAGTGCCGGTCGACGGCGCCGCAGCGGCGATCACGGCGGCGCTGGCGGGGTAGCCCGGTCGGCGGCCTCCACGCGGACAACCATCCGCTACGCCGAGGATTGTCGTCACTATCTGGCGGCAATCCTCGGCGTTGGCGTATGGCGGCGGTCAGGCTGCGAGGTCGAGGCGGGTGTATCCGCAGGCCGGCCCGCACGCATGGCCACTGACGTCGATACCGTGCTGTCGCATCACTTGAGCGATCTTGGCGGCAGTCTGGCACGGTCGGTCGAACACTTGTCGATAGCCGAGCCGGACGGTCGACCGGCCATCTACCGCGGCGTCGAGGTCGCGCTCGAAGTCCTTGTTCCGGGCGGATGCCGAGTCGTGAAACAGGCGGCCGTCCAGTTCGACCACGAGCCGCTCCGCGTATTCGGCGTCGCGATAGACCACACCAAGCGAGGACACGAAACGGGTCTGCCGTTTGGCCCGCGGCAGGCCATGCGCGCGTTCGATGCGATTGCGGTATCCGTACTCGAGAACAGAGCAGGTTCCCTCGGCGATATCGACCAGAACTGCGCGCAGCCACCGCCGACCGCGAATACGTCGGCGGGAGTCGAATACTCGCAGAAGACGGTCTGCGGTGGTGCGCCTCGACTGGCAGGCATCGGCCAGTACCGCGATCGCATCGAAACCCGTGGCGCGGGCAGCAACGTCAAGGGCGGCCTCCTCATAACGCAGCCGTGGCGGCCCGACGTTCCAGAGCACCCGTCCGTCCAGGTGATCGATGTGGTGGATACGTACGCCTTCCGGTTCGACCAGCATCGCTCGATGCCGCGAGACCGCGATGTGGATGAGCGGGCCTTCGATCGATAAGGCGGACTCAAGGCACAATGCCGCCGGCGCCGCGTAAAGAACTGCGGCCCAGGCCCGTTGGAGCCAGGTCAGCGGACCTGTGTGGTCGATGTATACGCCGGCGTGGACCCGTGCCCATTCGTTACGTCTGAGCAGCCGACGGATCTGGTGGTCCCGTAGCCCTGCATCGATGGCTTGACGACGCGAAATGACGCCCGCCTGATGGCGAACCAATTCATCGATGTCCACGCCACCGATGCTGGCCGATCGTCGCTTTTTGAACCAGCGCCCGGTCACCAGCCTGTGGATAACCCAGTTACGCCGAGGACTGTGGTCACCATCTGGCGGCAATCCTCGGCGTTGGTGCCGGTTCCGAGTCTGCCTGCCGAGCCTCGCGCTGCGTTACTCGGCGCCGCCGGGGAACGCCACGACTGCCGGCGTCACGCCGAGGGCCACGCGCCACCGGGCCGCCAGCACCGCGCAGTCGGTGAGCGCCTTGACGGCCAGGGTCCGGTCCTCGGTGGTGGTGGCCTGCTCGGCCACGGCGCGCCAGGCGACGGCGGTGTCCTCTTCCATCTGCAGTGCCAGCTTGCTCGCGTCGGTCGGGTTGTTCGCGTCGATGGGGAGCTGATAGCCCGCGGCCGGCAGTGGCGCCGGCACCGATCGTGCGGCGAGGGCGGCGATGCCCGCTTCGCGGTTCACCCGGTGCTTGGCCATGGCCTCGGCCACCAGATCGTTGTCGTCGGGTGTGGTGTGCGCAGACACCAGGCCGTAGCCGTAGATGGTGCCGTGCTCGGCGGCGATGGCGTCGTACAGCGCGGCGTCGGCGGCGCTGCCCGGGCGGGTCGGAGTGGGTTGCGGGCTGGTCATGGCGCGGCCTGTCCAGCGAGTGTGACGGTGTGCGCAGTGGTGCACGCGGCGGCGATCGAGGCCAGCAGCCCGGCCCGGTAGCCCGATTTGCCGGCCGCGGCGCGGCCCGCACTGTCGGCGGCCTGCTCCAGCGCCGCGACGACTTCCTGAGGTGTGGGGGGCGGGGGCGCGGGGGTGGCGCCCGGCGTCGGCGCAGCGCTCGTAGCCGAGGTCTCGGTGGTGGACGACGACGGTGCAGCCGGCGGGCTGCCCATCCGGGTCAGTTCGTCGGACAGCGCGCGGGCATGCGCGTCCCGGAGCGTCGCGACGGACGTCAGTGCCGGCGCCAGCTGCGGCGGTACGCCGGCCACGGCGGACGTGGCCAGCTGGCTGTCGCGCCGGGCCCGGTCGAGTTCGGCGGTCAGGATGTCCAGGGCGGGATCGCGCTGCGGTGCGGACCCGCAGGCCGACGCCGCGCCGCCGAGCAGCGCCAGAGCCGCCGTGCCCAACAGGACACGCCGTCGGCTGACGGTGGTTTCGGTGTGCGGCACAGGCACATCCTGCCATTGCCTGCGCTGGCTTCCCGGCACCGCGGCGCCGGGTGTTCTCGGGTGCTGCGGTCGCGATTGCCATTCGGCCATGCGCTGCTGGCGTATCGTTGGTACCGGGTTCACCCTTCTGGGGGCCCTGTCCGCACAACTCAAGATGAGGAGCTCGCCGTGGCCCGGGACACGCCGGAACGACCGCTGCCACCCAGTCGGTTACCGACCACAGGCCAGGTGCTTGAGCTGCTCAGCAGTGCTTTTGCGGATGCCGGATACGACATCGAAGATGTGCGGGTGGACGCTGCCGCGCGGCCCCCGCGGATCGTCGTGGTGGCCGACGGCGACTCGGGTCTGGACCTCGATGCGGTCGCCGACCTGTCCCGCGTCGCATCCGAACTGCTGGACCAGGAGACGGCCGACTCCGAGCCGTATGTGCTGGAGGTCACCTCGCCCGGCGTCGAGCGTCCGCTGACCGCGGAGCGGCACTACCGCCGCGCCCGTGGTCGCAAGGTCGAGCTGACCCTGGCCGACGGCACGTCGCTGACGGGCCGGCTGGGCGAGCACGACGGCAGCGCGATCCAACTGGTCGTCGCCAACCGCGGAAAGCTGTCGGTGCAGCCCGTCGCGCTCGCAGATATTACGAAAGCTGTTGTACAGGTTGAATTTTCACCACCCAATCGCCGGGAACTGGAGCTGGCGGGTATGACCGGAGAGGGGGCCGACGGATGAACATCGACATGGCGGCACTGCATGCCATCGAGGCGGACAAGGGAATCAGCGTCGACGTCGTCGTCGACACCATCAAGACGGCGCTGCTGACCGCGTACCGCCACACCGAAGGGCACGAGCCCGACGCGTACATCGACATCGACCGCAAGTCGGGCAGCGTGCGGGTGATCGCCCGCCAGACCGACACCGACGGGACCGTCATCCACGAGTGGGACGACACCCCCGAGGGATTCGGCCGGATCGCGGCGACCACCGCGCGCCAGGTCATCCTGCAGCGGTTGCGCGATGCGGAGAACGAGAAGAACTACGGCGAGTTCTCGGCGCGCGAAGGCGACATCGTCGCCGGCGTGATCCAGCGCGACGCCCGGGCCAACGCCCGCGGTCTCGTGGTGGTGCGGGTCGGCACCGAGGCCAAGGGGTCCGAGGGCGTGATCCCGGCCGCCGAGCAGGTGCCGGGGGAGAGCTACGTGCACGGCGACCGGGTGCGCTGCTACGTCGTCGGGGTGACCCGCGGCGCGCGCGAACCCGTCATCACCCTGTCGCGCACCCACCCGAACCTGGTGCGCAAGCTCTTCTCGCTGGAGGTCCCCGAGATCGCCGACGAGTCGGTCGAGATCGTCGCCGTGGCGCGCGAGGCCGGGCACCGGTCCAAGATCGCCGTGGCATCGCGGGTGCCGGGGCTGAACGCCAAGGGCGCCTGCATCGGCCCGATGGGTCAGCGGGTGCGCAACGTGATGAGCGAGCTCTCGGGCGAGAAGATCGACATCATCGACTACGACGAGGACCCGGCGAAGTTCGTCGCGAACGCGTTGTCGCCGGCCAAGGTCGTGTCGGTGACGGTGATCGACGAGGCGCAGCGCGCGGCGCGGGTCGTGGTGCCTGATTTCCAGCTGTCGCTGGCGATCGGCAAGGAGGGCCAGAACGCCCGCCTGGCGGCGCGGCTCACCGGTTGGCGCATCGACATCCGCAGCGACGCCGACGGTCAGGGGGCGCCCGCCGCCCAGGGCGGCCGCAGCGGCGGCCACGATCGCTGAGGCGAAAACCCGCAGTTACCGGCGGCGTGTCGGGGCCGCGACCGCGATTGAAGTTCATGGGCCCCGAGACGGTAGACTGCACTGTGATCCAGCGCGAGACTCCGACAGCTCCGGTGCGTACCTGCATCGGCTGTCGGAAACGAGAGCTGGCCGTCGACTTGCTTCGAGTGGCAGCTGTACGCGACGGGAACGGTAAATGCGCCGTCTCGGTCGATGCAGCGGGTAACCTGCCGGGTCGGGGTGCGTGGTTGCACCCGGTTCAGCAGTGCCTCAACGCGGCAGTTCGGCGGCGAGCATTCGCCCGAGCGTTGCGCATCACCGGTTCGCCGGACACCTCTGCGGTCGAAGAGTTCTTCAGTGCCTTACCCGCCTGACGGACCCTGAACACCACAGCTAGAGAACAGGTAGCGAAGAACATGAGCACACCGTGAAGTCCCGATGACCATGCGTCATAGCTAAACCGAGGCGCGGCCTACCCACCGCTGACGCCTCACGACGAGGAGAGAAGTGGCAGCAGGTAAGGCACGCGTACACGAGTTGGCAAAAGAACTCGGTGTCACCAGCAAGGAAGTGCTCGCCCGACTGAGCGAACAGGGCGAATTCGTGAAATCTGCGTCCTCCACTGTGGAGGCGCCCGTCGCACGCCGGTTGCGTGAGGCGTTCGGCGGCGGCAAGCCCGCCAAGTCCGAGGCATCGGCCGCTCCGGCGGCCGCGAAGCCGTCGGGTGCCCCGAAGCCCGGCGCACCCAAGCCGGCTCCCGCCGCGGCACCTGCCGCGCCTGCTCCGGCCGCCCCGGCCGCAGCAGCTCCGGCACCCGCACCGGCGGCTCCCGCCGCCGGTGGACCCAAGCCCGGCGCACCCCGGCCTGCGGCTCCGCAGCCCCAGACCCCGGCTCCGGCTGCGCCCGCCGCTCCGGCAGCGTCGGCGGCCCCGGCCGCTCCGGCTCAGCCGCGTCCGGCCACCCCGGGTGCGACCCCGGGCCCGCGACCTGGCGCACCCAAGCCGGCCCCGCGGGCTCCGCGCGTCGGCAACAACCCCTTCTCTTCCCAGCAGCCGGTCGAGCGCCCGGCCCCGCGTCCGGCTCCCGGTCCCGGTGGCCCGCGTCCGGGTCCCGGCGCCGGCGGTCCCCGTCCTGGCGGCGGCCCGCGTCCGGGTGTCACGCCGGGCAACATGCCCCCGCGTCCGCCGGGTGCCCGTCCGGGTGCCGTCGGTCGTCCGGGTGGTCCGCGTCCCGGCCCCGGTGGCGGTCCGCGTCCCGGTGGCGGCCCTCGTCCCGGCGGTGCCGGTGGCGGCGGTAACTACCGCGGCGGTGGCGCCGGCGGTGGTGCTGGTGCCGGCGCAGGTGCCGGTGGTGGCTTCCGTGGTCGTCCCGGTGGCGGCGGCGCTCCCGGTGGCGGTGGCCCCGGTGGTGGCGGCGGTCGTCCCGGTCAGCGCGGCGGTGCCGCGGGTGCCTTCGGGCGTCCCGGTGGCGCGCCCCGTCGTGGCCGTAAGTCGAAGCGGGCGAAACGCGCCGAATACGAGAACATGCAGGCGCCGATCGTCGGTGGCGTGCGGTTGCCGCACGGCAACGGCGAGGTCATCCGCCTCGCCCGCGGCGCGTCGCTGAGCGACTTCGCCGAGAAGATCAACGCCAACCCGGCTTCGCTGGTGCAGGCGCTGTTCAACCTGGGCGAGATGGTCACCGCCACCCAGTCGGTGGGCGATGAGACCCTCGAGCTGCTGGGCGGCGAGATGAACTACGTCGTGCAGGTCGTGTCCCCGGAGGACGAGGACCGCGAGCTGCTCGAGTCGTTCGACCTGACCTACGGCGAGGACGCCGGCGACGAGGACGACCTGGCCAGCCGGCCGCCGGTGGTCACCGTCATGGGCCACGTCGACCACGGTAAGACGCGACTGCTGGACACCATCCGCAAGGCGAACGTCCGCGAGGGCGAAGCCGGTGGCATCACCCAGCACATCGGCGCCTACCAGGTGCTGACCGAGCTGGACGGCAACGAGCGTCTGGTGACGTTCATCGACACCCCGGGTCACGAGGCGTTCACCGCCATGCGTGCCCGTGGTGCCAAGGCCACCGACATCGCGATCCTGGTGGTCGCCGCCGACGACGGCGTCATGCCGCAGACGGTGGAGGCCATCAACCATGCTCAGGCCGCTGATGTGCCGATCGTGGTTGCGGTCAACAAGATCGACAAGGAAGGCGCGGATCCGCAGAAGATCCGGGCGCAGCTGACCGAGTACAACCTGGTGGCCGAGGAGTACGGCGGCGACACCATGTTCGTGGACATCTCGGCCAAGCAGGGCACCAACATCGACGGCCTGCTCGAAGCAGTGCTGCTGACCGCGGATGCCTCGCTGGACCTGCGGGCCAACCCCGACATGGAGGCCCAAGGCGTGGCCATCGAGGCGCATCTGGACCGCGGTCGCGGTCCGGTCGCCACGGTGCTGATCCAGCGCGGCACGCTGCGCGTCGGCGACTCGATCGTCGCCGGTGACGCCTACGGTCGCGTCCGCCGCATGGTCGACGAGCACGGTGAGGACGTCCACGAGGCGCTGCCGTCACGTCCGGTCCAGGTGATCGGCTTCACCTCGGTGCCCGGCGCCGGCGACAACCTGCTGGTGGTCGACGAGGACCGCATCGCCCGGCAGATCGCCGACCGGCGCAGCGCGCGTAAGCGCAACGCGCTGGCCGCACGTTCGCGCAAGCGCATCAGCCTGGAAGACCTGGATTCGGCGCTGAAGGAAACCAGCCAGCTGAACCTGATCCTCAAGGGCGACAACTCGGGCACCGTCGAGGCGCTCGAGGAGGCCTTGATGGGCATCCAGATCGACGACGAGGTGGAACTGCGCGTCATCGACCGCGGTGTCGGTGGTGTCACCGAGACCAACGTCAACCTGGCTTCGGCCTCGGACGCCATCATCATCGGCTTCAACGTCCGTGCCGAGGGCAAGGCGACCGAGCTGGCCAACCGCGAGGGTGTCGAGATTCGGTACTACTCGGTGATCTACCAGGCCATCGACGAGATCGAGAGCGCGCTCAAGGGCATGCTCAAGCCGGTCTACGAGGAGAAGGAGCTCGGCCGCGCCGAGATCCGCGCCATCTTCCGGTCGTCGAAGATCGGCAACATCGCTGGTTGCCTCGTGCAGTCGGGCATCATGCGGCGTAACGCCAAGGCCCGCCTGCTGCGCGACAACATCGTCATCGCCGAGAACCTCACGGTGTCCTCGCTCAAGCGCGAGAAGGACGACGCCACCGAGGTGCGCGAAGGCTACGAATGTGGTCTGACGCTGACGTACAACGACATCAAGGAAGGCGACGTCATCGAGACGTACGAGCTCGTAGAAAAGGCTCGGACGTAGGTGGCGGATCCAGCACGGGCCAAGCGATTGGCCAAGCGCATCTCAACGATCGTCGCTTCGGCGATCGAATACGAGATCAAGGATCCACGGCTGGACGGCGTGACGATCACCGATGCCAAGATGACCGGTGATCTGCACGACGCCACGCTGTACTACACGGTCATCGGGACCAGCCTCGACGAGGAGCCGGACTACGCCGGCGTCGCGGCTGCCCTGGAGAAGGCCAAGGGCGCGTTGCGCACGAAAGTCGGCGCGGGGACCGGAGTTCGGTTCACTCCGACGCTGACTTTCCAGCGCGACACCGTGCCCGATGCGGCTCTGAAGATGGAAGAGCTGCTCGCCCGGGCCCGTGCCGCTGACGAGGACGTTGCTCGCATCCGCGAGGGTGCCAAGCACGCCGGTGACGCCGATCCGTACCGTGTGGTGGGGGACAGCGATTCCGAGGATGCAGGTGACGGCGATCGAACCGACGACTGAGATTCGGCCGCAGGGCGCGCGGGTTGACGCGCGCGGTGCGGCCGACTTACTCGGTGCGGTCGACAGCGTCAGCGTGGTTGCCCACGTCTACCCCGACGCCGACACCATCGGGGCGGGCCTGGCGCTCGCATTGGTGCTCAGCGAAGCCGGTAAGGACGTGCAGGTCGGTTTTGCCGCTCCTGCGACCGTGCCGGATTCGCTGCAGACCCTGCCCGGTGGGCATCTGTTGGTGCCGCCGGACCAGATGCGTCCGGACGCCGACCTGGTGGTCACCGTCGACATCCCGAGTGTGAACCGGCTGGGGTCGCTGGCCAAGCTGGCCGATCCCGGAAGGCAGGTGCTGGTGATCGATCACCACGCCTCGAACCGGTTGTTCGGTACCGCGAATTATGTTGACCCATCGGCAGATTCGACCACCATGTTGGTGGCCGAGCTGCTCGATGCCTGGGGCAAGCCGATCAAGCTACCGGTGGCGCACTGCCTGTACGCGGGGCTGACCACCGACACGGGTTCGTTCCGGTGGGCCAGTGCCCGGGCGTATCGCCTCGCGGCGCGGCTGCTCGACATCGGCGTCGACAACGCCGCGGTCAGCCGCGCGCTGCTGGACACGCACCCGTACTCGTGGCTGCCCATGCTGTCTCGCGTGCTGTCGACGGCGTGCCTGGTGCCCGCGGCCGCCGGCGGTAAAGGCCTGGTGTATGCCGTTGTGTCGCACCAGGAATACGCGGCTGCGCGGTCGGAAGAGGTCGAGAGCATCGTCGACATCGTGCGAACGACGTCCGAGGCCGAGGTGGCCGCGGTGCTCAAAGAGATCGAGCCGGGGCAGTGGTCAATGTCGCTGCGTGCCAAGACCGAGGTCGACGTGTCGGTGCTGGCGAGCTCGTTCGGCGGCGGCGGTCACCGCTTCGCGGCGGGCTACTCGTCGACGGGCACCGCGGACGACGTCGTCGCGGCCCTTGTCGCCGCCTTGTCTTGATCGTCTCACTGCCTTGATGGTCTTCCTCCCGCGAGCGGCCGTGTTTGTACGCCGACACGCCGTGATTTGTGGGCATTTCGGGGCCGCTCGTCGGCCACGAGGGTGCGCATCATGACCACTGAGGTGACCGGCCGTCGCATCGCTGGGCTGGCGTTCCCGGCGCTCGGGGTGTTGGCCGCCGAGCCGATCTACCTTCTGCTGGACACTGCGGTCGTCGGCCGGTTGGGTGCGTTGCCCTTGGCCGGGCTGGCGGTCGGCGGGCTGATCTTGAGCCTGGTCGGGTCGCAGCTGACGTTCCTGTCGTACGGCACGACGTCGCGGTCGGCCCGGAGCTTCGGCGCCGGGGACCGGGCCGGTGCTGTCGGCGAGGGCGTGCAGGCCACGTGGCTGGCGCTGGCCCTCGGCGTCCTGATCGTGGCGGTGGTGCAGGCGCTGGCGCCATTTCTGCTCACGGCCATCGCCGGGCCGCGCGGCGGCATCGCCGAGACCGCGCTGCCGTGGCTGCGGGTCGCGATCCTGGCCGTACCGGCGATCCTGATGTCCATGGCCGGCAACGGCTGGCTGCGGGGCGTGCAGGACACGGTGCGGCCGCTGCGGTATGTGCTTGTCGGCGTAGGTATTTCGGCGGCGCTGTGCCCGCTGCTCGTCTTCGGGTGGCTCGGATTGCCACGGCTCGGTCTGACGGGCTCGGCGGTGGCGAACCTCGTGGGGCAGTGGATCGCCGCGGCGCTGTTCGGGTATGCGCTGCTGTCCGAACGGGTTTCGCTGCGCCTGCGGCCCGACGTACTGCGCGCGCAACTGACCATGGGCCGCGATCTGGTGCTGCGGTCCCTGGCGTTTCAGGTGTGTTTCCTGTCCGCCGGCGCGGTGGCAGCCCGGTTCGGCGCGGCCGCCGTCGCCGCTCATCAGGTGGTGCTGCAGCTGTGGAATTTCCTTGCCCTGGTGCTGGATTCGCTGGCCATCGCGGCGCAGTCGCTGGTCGGTGCGGCTCTCGGTGCGGGGGAGCCGGCGCACGCCAAGACAGTGGCGCGGCGGGTGACGGTCTACTCGGCCGCCGCGGCGACGGTGCTGGCGGCGGTGTTCGCACTCGGCTCCGGCGTGCTTCCGGCAGTGTTCACCGGAGATCACGCCGTGCGGGCGCAGATCGGCATCCCGTGGTGGTTCATGGTGGCCCAATTGCCCATCGCCGGAATCGTTTTCGCGCTCGACGGGGTGCTGCTCGGCGCCGGTGACGCGAAGTTCATGCGCAACGCCACCCTGATCAGCGGGCTCGTCGGCTTCCTGCCGCTGATCTGGTTGTCCCTGGCGTTCGGCTGGGGCCTGGCCGGTATCTGGTCCGGGCTGAGCACGTTCCTGGTGCTGCGGCTGGTGTTCGTCGGCGGGCGTGCGCTGTCCGGCCGCTGGACTTGACCAGGTCGCCCGCGAGCGTGCGTGTTTGCGCACGAAACGCCGTGGGTTCCGCGCAAAAACGTCCCGCTCGGGCTCGCCGAGCGGGACGTTCTTGTACGCCGATTGCGGAGTGTCGATGTACAAACACGCACGCTCGCCGGGGAAGCGCGAGGAACAGGTATTAGACCTGACTGCGGCCGCGCTGCATGACGGCGTCGCGGTTGGCGGCGATGTCGTTGCCGTTGGAGGCGTCCATCCACTTGCGGGCCGACGCAGCTTCGATCCAGAGGCCGGCGTCGGTCTGCGAACCGTCGATCTTGTGGTACGAGTCGAGCAGCGCCCGCACGGCGTTCTGATTGTTGCCGACGATCGAGGCCGCGACGCGGCGCGCGGTCGGGAGCAGCTCGTCGTGCGGGACCACCTCGGTGACCAGGCCGGCTCGCAGCGCCTCAGTCGCTGACAGGTAGTCGCCGGTCAGGCTCATCCGGCGGGCCAGCCCGACACCGGCCTTCTGCGGCAGCCGCACACTGAGACCCCAGGTCGGCAGCAGCCCGACGCGGGCGTGGGTGTCGGCGAACTTCGCGTTCTCGGAGGCGATCAGGATGTCGCAGTACAGCGCCAGTTCCAGGCCACCGGTGACGGCGGCGCCGTTGATGGCACCGATCACGGGCTTGGTCATGTTGGGCCACTTGGGCGAGATGTCCGGCAGGTCCGCGCCTTCGCCGAGTTCCTTGAGGTCGAGTCCGGCGCAGAACACCGGGTCGGCGCCCGTCAGGATCACCACGTCGACGTCCGGGTCTGCCTCGGCGTGGCGAAGGGCGCCGTAGAACGCATCGCGCAGCTCGTAGGACAGCGCGTTCCGGGACTTGGGCCGGTTCAGCGTCAGGGTGCGAACCCGGTCGGTGGTGTCGATCAGTAGAACGTCGGTCACGTTGGCTCCTTGCTTGGCGGTCACCCTCCGACACCGTAACTTGCGGCCCGAACGCGCCTATCGTGGAGGGCATGTGCCGCAACATCACCGAACTGCGTGGCCTGGAGCCGGCCGCCACGGCCGAGGAGATCGAGGCCGCCGCGCGTCAGTACATCCGTAAGGTGAGTGGGATCACGCGTCCCACCGCCGCCAATGTCGACGCCTTCGAAGCCGCGGTCGCGGAGGTCACGGCCGTCACCGAGAGGCTGCTGAACCAGCTGCCGGCCCGGCGGCAGCCACCCAAGACCGTGCCGCCGTTGCGGCGGCCCGAGGTGCAGGCGAGGTTGGCAGCCAAGTGAATTCGCCCGCGCTCAAGGAGTGGGGCGCGGCGGTACAGGCGCTGCTCGACGGTCGGCAGACGGTGCTGCTGCGCAAGGGCGGGATCGGGGAGAAGCGTTTTCAGGTATCGGCGCCGGAGTTCGTGTTCTTCCCGACGGTCGAGCACAGCCACGCCGAACGGGTCCGGCCCGAGTTCACCGATCTTCTGGACCGCGCCGCGGGGGACAGCACCGAAGCCGAGGTGGTACTGCGTGGCGGCGCGAAAGTCGTTGCCGCCGTGGCAGTTGAACGTCCGGAGCAGCTGGATGCCATCGCCGATCTGCACATCTGGACCGCGCGGTCCGTGCAGAACGACCGGCTGGATTTCCGGCCCCGGCACCGGCTGACCGTCCTGGTGGTGCAGGCGAAACCGCTCGTGGCACCGGTGCGGTTGCCGCGCACGCCGGATTACGCCGGCTGCCGCAGTTGGGTGGACCTGCCGGTCACGCCCGAGTGGGGCCCGCCGGTGTACGACGAGGAGGCGCTGGCCGCCGTCGCCGAGCGGGTGCGTGACTCAGTCGGCTGACAGCACGACCTTCGGGAGCAGCAGCCGGGACACCCCGCCCGCCCCGTGATGCACCGTGTGCGTCGCCGGCACCATGCGCTCACCGGAGACGACGGGCTCGCCGGTGCCGAGGTTGCGGTCATACCTCGGGTGGCAGCCGCCCGCGATGATCACCCGCAGCCGCGACCCGGCCGGGACACGGTGCGCGACCGCGTCGAGCTCGAGTCGGAGGGTCTCGGGCTCGTCCGAAGGGGTTGTGAGCCTGCGGAATCCGTCACTGACGTTGTGGGACTTGCCCTTTGCGTCGACGACGCTGAGCCGGACGAAGATGTCCCGGTATCGGTTGTCGCAGGACTGGACCAGCTCGAGCACCGGGTTGCCGACGAGGTACAGGTCGTCGACGAGCGGCTCACCGGTGAAGTCGACGACGTCCGGTCGCCGGCTCAGCGCGGAGTCCTCCTGGTAACCGGCAGCCGACGACAACAGCCGACCGCCCAACGTGGGCGTCGGCGCGGCCGGATCGAAGGTGAACCGCGACGGGGGCGCCGTGACGGCGGGCGCGGTGGCGCCGAGCCGGTGTGCGGGTTGCAGGTACAGCTCGAGTTCGGTCGCCGCCGGTGGCCAGTCCGGCATCGCCAGCCAGCCCTGCCCGTTGACCTCGACGCGCACCGCGGGCCGCTCGGGCGCGGGCGTGGTCTCGACGAGATGCGCGTCGAGCCAGGCCAGCGATTCGCGCAGCACGGTCGCGCCACCGCGGGTCATCACCTGTGTGTGGGTCCACGAGCCGATGGTGACCGCCGTCGGCACGCCGCGCGACTTCAGGCGCTGAAACTGCGTCAGGGTTTGTTCCAGGAACAGGTCCTGCCAGCCGCCGATGAGCAGCACCGGCACGTCGACCTTGTCGAGCATGTCGCTGAACGCCATCTTCTCCCAGAACGGGTCGGTGCCGTCAGGATGGCTCAGCCAGGATTCGTACCAGGGCGCCCCGGAACCGAGTAGCCGACGTGCGGCGGCCCCCGCGGGTGCCTGCGTGTGGGTACGCGCGACCAGGCGCGGTGCCAGGAACCGCCGGGCCAGCACGGCCAGCGGTGGATCTTCCTGGTGCGCCATCATGTCGCTCCAGCCCAGGAAGTTGTCGAGCGTGAATGCTCCTGTACCCCAGGTTGATTCGGCGAAATCGTGCGGGCCGACCATGATGATCGCGGCCTTCATTTCGGGCGGGGGATCGGTGAGCAGCGCCCACTGGGTGAAGCCCAGGTACGACAACCCCATCGTGGCGAAGGATCCGGTGAACCACGGTTGGTCACGCAACCAGTCGGCGGTGTCCACGGCGTCTGCGATCTCGTTGACCATCGGTTCGAAGTCGCCACCGGAGCCGAACGTGCCTCGCACACTCTGCAGCAGCACGTGATACCCGCGGCGGGCGTACGCCGCACCGAATACCGGGCCGAACGGGAAGCCGCGACCGTAGGGGCACCGCACCAACAGGGTGCCCACGGCGGTGCCGGTGGGGGCGTAGTGGCTGCCGACCAGTTCGACGCCGTCACGCATCGGGGTGGTGACGCGGCTGACGGTGTAGTCGGTTGTCGGGGGCGGGACGTCGAGGACGCGGCTCAGCAACCGGGAGCCGAGATGGGCGATTCGGGAGCTCACCATTCGGATGGTACCGATCCGTACCGGTCGGCGCCGTGGCGGCTGGGGCGGCCGGATATCAGAACTTGTAGAACGGCACCAGCTGGTTGGCGCGCTGCAGGTTGGTCTGCAGGCAGTCCGGGCGGTCCGGTGATTCGATCGGGGAGTAGAACAGCGACTGGTTGATCAGGCCGTAGCTCGTCTTGAAGGTGATCATGCAGGTCACCCACCACCGGTCATTCCAGTCGGTCGGCTTCATGATCCAGTACTGCGCGGCGCGGTGTCCGGCGATGTTCAGCTCGACGGCGTCGGCAGGCAGCGTCTGCTCGTAGGTGCGCCAGACGATCGGCTCGACAGCCATCTGATAGTTACCGGCGTCGTAGTGGCAGCGCAGGCCGTCTTCATGGTCGGGCGGGGTGAAGCCAAGGCCCATGGCGTTGATGGCGTCGAGCGGAATCTGATCGCACGGGTCGAAGGGGCTCGGGTTCGTGGTGGAGATGATCGGCGACTTGATGGTGCTGCTGATCGGGGCCATCGGGGCAGAGGTGGAGCGCAACTCCACGTTGTTGCCGCCGGTGGGCGTCACGGGGTTGGTCTGTGTGACCACCACGCCCGCCGTCACGAGCGCACACAGCGCGGACACGAGCCGCAGTTTCCCGGCCATCGCTGCCATGACACCCCTTAGATCCGAGCAATACTGCGGGGAGTCTACAAGTCGCCTGCGTCACACCGGACAGGATGGGAGAACCTGTTCTAGTTTCTCCCGCTGCGCGGGACGGTTGGCACTCCAGCGGGCGTTGCTGCCAGCCAAGTACCCTGGATTTTTGTGTCGACCCAGCCGACCCTTTGGGCAATCAGTGACCTGCACATCGGGCACACCGGAAACAAGCCGGTCACCGAGTCGCTGCACCCGGCCTCACCGGACGACTGGCTGATCGTCGCCGGCGATGTCGCCGAGCGCACCGACGACATCCGGTGGTCCCTGGACCTGCTGCGCAAGCGCTTCGCCAAAGTGATCTGGGTACCGGGCAACCACGAACTGTGGACCACCAACAAGGACCCGATGCAGATTTTCGGGAAGGCCCGCTACGACTACCTGGTCGACATGTGCGACCAGATGGGCATCGTGACCCCCGAGCATCCGTTCCCGGTCTGGACCGGCCCGGGTGGCGCGGCGACCATCGTGCCGATGTTCCTGCTGTACGACTACAGCTTCTTACCCGCGGGTACCGCGACCAAGGCCGAGGGGCTGGCGCTGGCCAAGGAGCGCAACGTCGTCGGCACCGATGAGTTCCTGCTGTCGAGCGAGCCGTACGCCACCCGGGACGCGTGGTGCCGCGACCGGCTCAACGTCACCCGCAAGAAGCTCGACGACCTGGACTGGATGGAGTCGACGGTCCTCGTCAATCACTTCCCCTTGGTGCGCGAACCCTGCGACGCCATGTTCTACCCGGAGTTCGCGCTATGGTGCGGCACCACCGCGACCAAGGACTGGCACACCCGCTACAACGCGATCTGCTCGGTGTACGGCCATCTGCACATCCCGCGCACCACCTACTACGACGGGGTGCGATTCGAGGAAGTGTCCGTCGGGTATCCGCGAGAGTGGCGGCGCCGCAAGCCATATCGGTGGATGCGCCAGATCCTGCCCGACCCCCAGTACCCGCCGGGTTACCTCAACGACTTCGGTGGCCATTTCGAGATCACCCAGGAAATGCGGGAGCACGCCCAGAAGATGCAGGACCGGATCAATTCGAGGCGGTTGTGATGACTGATGCGCTGCTCACTCAGGTGCTGCCTGACGTGGTGGCCACCGCCGAGACGTATTCCGATCCGGACGGCCTTACCCCGCTGCCCGAGGAAGAGCCGCTGATCGCGCGGTCGGTCGCCAAGCGCCGCAACGAGTTCATCACCGTGCGGCACTGTGCCCGTGAGGCATTGGGCAAGCTCGATGTGGGCCCGGTCCCGATCCTCAAGGGGGACAAGGGCGAGCCGTGCTGGCCGGAAGGAATTGTCGGTAGCCTGACGCACTGCGAGGGTTTCCGCGGCGCCGTGGTGGCCAGGTCGACGCAGGTGCGATCGGTCGGTATCGACGCCGAACCGCACGGGGTGCTGCCCAAAGGTGTGCTTGGCGCTGTTGCCCTGCCGGCCGAGCAGGACGCCGTCGCGACGCTGGAAGGCGACCTGCACTGGGACCGAATCCTGTTCTGCGCCAAGGAGGCGACGTACAAGGCCTGGTTCCCGCTGACGCACCGCTGGCTGGGTTTCGAGGACGCGCACATCACTTTCGAGCTGGATTCGTCGGGGACTTCGGGCAGGTTCCTGTCCCGCATTCTCATCGATCCGACAGCCGAGTCGGGGCCGCCGCTGACCGAATTGCCCGGGCGTTTCACCGTGTCGAATGGTCTTGTCCTGACGGCGATCTCGCTGTGAAGGAAGGTTCGCGGCCGGCCCCGCCGCCGGGGCTGGTGATCGTCGACAAGCCGGCCGGAATGACGAGCCACGACGTCGTGGGGCGGTGCCGGCGGCTGTTCGGCACCCGCAAGGTCGGGCACGCCGGGACGCTGGACCCCATGGCCACCGGCGTGCTGGTGGTCGGCATCGAACGGGCCACCAAGATCCTCGGCCTGCTGACCGCCACCGACAAGACGTACGTCGCGACCATCCGTCTCGGCCAGACCACGTCGACCGAGGACGCCGAAGGGGAAGTGCTGGAGACGGTTTCGGCTTCCCACGTGACCGACGGACAGATCGAAACCGCGGTTGCGGCGCTGCGGGGTGAGATCGACCAGGTGCCGTCGGCCGTGAGCGCCATCAAGGTCGACGGGGAGCGCGCGTACAAACTGGTTCGGGAAGGCAAGGCGCCCGAGTTGGCGGCGCGCCGGGTGCGGATCTCCCGATTCGCCATCGACGCCACGCGACGCATCGACGACTTCGTCGATGTGGATGTGACGGTGGACTGCTCGTCGGGCACCTATATCCGGGCGCTGGCCCGAGACGTCGGCGCCGCGCTCGGCGTCGGCGGGCATCTGACGGCGTTGCGGCGCACCAAGGTCGGCCGCTACGGCCTGGATGAGGCGCGCACGTTGGAGCAGTTGACCGACGCGGCGGAGTTGAGCTATTCGCTGGACGCGGCCTGCCTGCTGGGCTTTCCGCGGCGTGACCTGACCGACGACGAGACCGAAGACACCCGGCACGGGAGAGCCCTGAAGCCGGCCGGCATCGACGGCATCTACGCCGCGACGGCTCCTGATGGACGGGTCATCGCGCTGCTGGCGGACGGACCGAAACGCACCACCAGTGTCGTGGTCCTGCGTCCCGCGACGTTGTAGCAGCGTCCTCAGATCGCCCATTTGCATACCGGTTGGCATGATTTGTCGCCAGATTTGACCCGCCGGCCACGTACGATGCGCCCACGCCGACCCTGCTGTTCGCGCGCGGCGTACCACCGCAGACTTGTGAACTGAACGGCGTCAGTCGTTTTCGATCAGATGCGGTTCGGCGCCGTGCTGGTGGACGGTGTTGTCTGCGGGCACGGTGCCGATAGGGTCCAGGGTTGCGAGCGCTTCGGCATCGAGCTGAATCGCCCCAGCGGCGGCGTTGTCCTCCAGATGGGTCACTGACCGGGTCCCGGCGATCAGTAGCGTATTGGGCGAGTGTGCCAGCAGCCAGGCCAGGCCGACCTGGGCCGGCGTGGCGCCGATTCGCTCAGCCACTGTTCGCACCGAGGGATTCGCGGTGACACTGGGGAACCCCGGGAAGGCCGATCCCAGTGGGAAGAACGGAACCCACGCGACGCCCTCTTCGGCGCACAGCCTCAGGGTGTCCTCCTGTGATCGGTCCAGCACGCTGTAGGCGTTCTGGACGCAGGTGATGCCGGCCGGCAGTGCGTGCCGGACGGTGTCGACAGGCACCGCGCTGAGCCCGATGGCGCCGATCTTGCCCTCGTCGCGCAGCGCGGTCATCTCTGCCAGCTGGTCATCGATGCCGACGAGCTGATCGCGCGCGGCCCGCAGTCCCGGGCCCAGATCCAACCGGCGCAAGTTGACCACTGGAATCTGTTCCAGGCCAAGCTGTTTCAGGTCCGCCTCGACCGCCGCGCGCAGTTCCGCGGGCTTCTGGGCAGCCGCCAGCGGCGCCGGTCCGTCCGGCACGTGCACGGCGCCGACCTTGCTCACGATGACAAGGTCATCGCGGTACGGCCGCAAGGCCTGCCGGATGAGGGTGTTTACCGTTCCGCCGCCGTAGAACGATGCGGTGTCGAGGTGATTGATGCCGAGTTCGACCGCGCGACGCAACACCGCCACCGCGTCGTCAGGCGAACCGGCGTCGCCCAGTTGCATGGCTCCGTAGCCGATCCGGGCCACTGCCCGGCCGCCGATCGAGCCGAGGCCGCCGGGACATGTTGTATCGGTCATCGTCACTCCTGAAACGTGGGCGTTCTGCGATACTCGAAGAGATTCGGAGGTACCTCCGCTTAGATTGAACGTAACAGAAACGGAGGGTCCTCCGCTATGGCTGACGCTATTCGCGCCGATGCCCGTCGCAACCGGGAACGCATTCTGGATGTGGCGGCGCTGGCTTTCGGCACGGCCGGAGGTGCCGTGTCGCTCGAGGCGATCGCGCGCGACGCCGGCGTCGGCATCGGCACGCTCTATCGGCATTTTCCCAGCCGTGAGGCGCTGGTCGAAGCGGTATACCGCGCCGAATTGGCGGAGGTGGCCGCGACGGCCCAGGAGCTGTTACGTACCCATCCGCCGGTCGAGGCGCTGCGGCTGTGGATGGATCGCTATGCGATGTTCGTGGCAGCCAAGCGGGGCATGGCCGAATCACTGAGAGCGATCTTCGATTCTGGTGCGGTGACGGCGGGAGACACCCGGGCCGGGATCGTCGGCGCGGTAGGCGCACTGCTCGCCGCCGGCGCCGCCGACGGGAGCCTGCGCACGGACGTGCCGGCCGATGACGTCGTCACCGGACTGCTCGGCATCATGCTCGCCTGTGCTTCGCCCGAGCAGTGCGGCCGGATGTTCGACCTCCTGATGGCCGGTCTGGTGACCACTCGCTGATCGGCTAGGCGACGACCCAGATCGCTTCTGCCGCTGGGTTGCCCAGGTCGACGGTTGTCGTGTCGTCGTTTACGGCGTCCGCGGCCGTGACCGCCACGGAGATCATCCCGGCGAAGTCTCGCCGGGCCACCACGCGAAGGTGTGAATCGAGCGTGATCCCCACGCTGTCGAAGTATCGCAGCATCTCGGGGTCGTGATCGGAAATCCGGGCCACCGTGCCGGCGTCACCGTCCGAGCACGCGGACAGCTGCCGGGCGGGGGGAGTCGGCACCTGGCCGTCGGCCGCGGGAATGGGGTCCCCGTGGGGATCGCGGGTGGGGAAGCCGAGCTTGGCATCGATGCGGTCCAGCATCCGGTCCGACACCGCGTGCTCGAGCACCTCGGCTTCGTCGTGTACCTCGTCCCAGCCGTAGCCGAGTTCGCGCACCAGGAACGTCTCCATCAACCGGTGGCGGCGGACCATGGCCAGCGCCGCGCTGCGGCCGATGTCGGTCAGCGTCACCGCGCCGTACTTCTCGTGGTGCACCAGACCCTGGTCGGCGAGCTTGCGGATCGACTCCGACGCAGTCGACGCCGACACCCCGATGCGTTCGGCCAGCATTTTCGTGCTGACCTTCTCGCGCGACCACTCCTGCGCGGTCCAGATGACTTTGAGGTAGTCCTGGGCAACCGGGGATAGATCCGGCGGGTTGCCGCCGTCTTCTGCAGGACTCACACCACAAAGTTTAGGCAATCGTCACCTCATCCGGGGATCTCACGGTGCCTGCCGCGGCGGCGCGCCGTAGGCTTGCGGTCGTGCAACGCTGGCGTGGGCAGGACGAGATCCCCACGGACTGGGGCCGATGTGTGCTCACCATCGGGGTGTTCGATGGCGTACATCGTGGACATGCAGAACTGATCAGTCACGCGGTGAAGGCGGGTCGGTCCCGCGGAGTACCCACCGTGTTGATGACCTTCGATCCGCATCCGATGGAAGTGGTCCTCCCGGGCAGCCATCCGGCTCAGCTGACGACGCTGACGCGCCGGGCCGAACTGGTCGAGGAACTGGGCGTCGACGTCTTCCTGGTGATGCCCTTCACCACCGACTTCATGAAGCTGACCCCTGAGCGCTACGTGCACGAGCTGCTCGTCGAGCGCCTCCATGTCCTCGAGGTCGTGGTGGGCGAGAACTTCACCTTCGGCAAGAAGGCCGGCGGCAACGTGCCGCTGCTGCGCAAGGCCGGCGAGCGCTTCGGCTTCGCCGTCGAGGGCATCTCGCTGGTGGCCGAACATCACCAGGCCGAGACGGTTACGTTCTCCTCCACCTACATCCGGTCCTGTGTGGACGCCGGCGACATGGCGGCCGCGACCGAGGCGCTGGGCCGGCCGCACCGTGTGGAGGGCGTCGTCGTCCGTGGCGACGGCCGCGGGCGCGGGCTCGGCTTCCCGACGGCGAACGTCGCCCCGCCGATGCACTCGGCGATCCCCGCCGACGGCGTCTACGCCGCCTGGTTCACCGTCCTGGGGCACGGTCCTTCCGTGGGCACCGTGACGCCGGGGGAGCGCTACCAGGCCGCGGTGTCGGTGGGGACCAATCCGACGTTCTCCGGCCGCACCCGCACAGTCGAGGCCTTCGTGCTCGACACCGAGGCAGATTTGTACGGACAGCACGTGGCGGTCGATTTCGTCTCGCGCATCCGCGGCCAGGAGAAGTTCGATTCGGTGGACGACCTGATCGTGGCCATGGACCGCGATACCCAGCGAGCTCGCACGATTCTGGTTCCGCAGTAGCTTCCTGATAAACTGCCCGATGCGCGTGCTGCAGTTCGCGGCGGCCGCGCCCTCGTTGTTCTTCGCGGACCGAATTGATGGAGTTGTTTCGTGGCACTCACTGCCGAACAGAAAAAAGAGATCCTGGGTCAGTACGGCCTGCATGAGACCGACACCGGTTCGCCGGAGGCTCAGGTCGCCCTGCTGACCAAGCGCATCTCGGACCTGACCGAGCACCTCAAGGAGCACAAGCACGACCACCACAGCCGTCGTGGCCTGCTGCTGCTCGTCGGCCGTCGTCGCCGGCTGCTCAAGTACGTCGCTCAGGTCGACGTCGCGCGGTACCGTTCGCTGATCGAGCGTCTGGGTCTGCGTCGCTGACGCACCACTGATTCACTCCCATCGCCAGGTCTGCTCCGGCAGGCCTGGCGATGGGCATTGGTACGGGTAGTAACATAAAACTGTTTTGGGCCCAGCGCCCAGGACGTCGGAACGTCACACAGCGTCCGCCTGAACCTCGTGGGGCGGTCTTCGGTAGTGGCTGCCGGGGCATGACCCCCGGCCGCTTCGATCGACGGCCGTCAGCAGTTAGCGGGATGGTTTTCGGGTTTTCTGGATGCGCGCGTGTGACGATGCGACAGCTGTAACAAAGAGGAACCAGAAAACGGAACCCGCATAGGGCGGGCCCAGAGAGGTTATTGCGACATCCATGTCTGCAGTTGAAATTGAAGAGGGCGTGTTCGAAGCAACCGCCGTCATCGACAACGGGAGCTTCGGCACCCGCACCATCCGCTTCGAGACCGGCCGCCTGGCACGTCAGGCCGCCGGCTCTGTCGTCGCCTACCTGGACGACGAGACCATGCTCCTGTCGGCCACCACGGCCAGCAAGACCCCGAAGGATCACTTCGACTTCTTCCCGTTGACCATCGACGTCGAAGAGCGCATGTACGCCGCGGGCCGCATCCCCGGCTCGTTCTTCCGCCGCGAGGGTCGGCCGTCTACCGACGCGATTCTGACCTGCCGCCTGATCGACCGGCCGCTGCGCCCGTCGTTCGTCTCGGGCCTGCGTAACGAGATCCAGGTTGTCGTCACCGTCCTGAGCCTGGACCCCAAGGATCTGTACGACGTGCTGGCGATCAACGCCGCATCGGCGTCGACCCAGATCTCGGGTCTGCCGTTCTCCGGCCCGGTGGGTGGCGTCCGCGTCGCCCTCATCGACGGCCAGTGGGTCGCGTTCCCGACCGTCGAGCAGCTGGAAAACGCTGTGTTCGACATGGTCGTCGCGGGTCGCGTGGTCGACGGTGACGTCGCGATCATGATGGTCGAGGCCGAGGCCACCGACAACGTGATCGACCTGATCGCCGGTGGCGCCGGTGCTCCCACCGAGGCCGTGGTGGCCGAGGGTCTGGAGGCCGCCAAGCCGTTCATCGCCGCACTGTGCAAGGCGCAGCAGGAGCTGCACGACGCCGCCGGCAAGGAGACCGCCGAGTATCCGGTGTTCCCGGACTACGCCGACGACGCCTTCCAGGCTGTGGCCGCCGTGGCCACCGACGCGCTGTCGCAGGCGCTGACCATCGCCGGCAAGCAGGAGCGCGACGATCGCACCGACGAGATCAAGGTCGAGGTGCTCAACCGGTTGGCCGAAACCTACGCCGGCCGCGAGAAGGAGATCGGCGCGGCGTTCCGCTCGCTGACCAAGAAGCTGGTGCGCCAGCGCATCCTGACCGACCACTTCCGCATCGACGGCCGTGGCATCACCGACATCCGGGCCCTGTCGGCCGAGGTCGCCGTGATTCCGCGGGCGCACGGCAGCGCGCTGTTCGAGCGCGGCGAGACCCAGATCATGGGTGTCACCACGCTGGACATGGTCAAGATGGCTCAGCAGATCGACTCGCTCGGTCCCGAGACCAGCAAGCGCTACATGCACCACTACAACTTCCCGCCGTTCTCGACCGGTGAGACCGGTCGTGTCGGTTCGCCGAAGCGCCGCGAAATCGGCCACGGTGCGCTGGCCGAGCGGGCCCTGATGCCGGTGCTGCCGAGCATCGAGGAGTTCCCGTACGCCATCCGTCAGGTGTCGGAAGCGTTGGGCTCCAACGGTTCCACCTCGATGGGTTCGGTCTGTGCCTCGACCCTCGCGCTGCTGAACGCCGGTGTGCCGCTGAAGGCCCCGGTCGCCGGTATCGCCATGGGCCTGGTGTCCGACGAGGTCGACGGTGAGACCCGCTACGTCGCGCTGACCGACATCCTGGGCGCCGAAGACGCCTTCGGCGACATGGACTTCAAGGTCGCCGGTACCAAGGAGTTCGTCACCGCCCTGCAGCTGGACACCAAGCTGGACGGTATCCCGTCCAAGGTGCTGGCAGGTGCCCTGGCCCAGGCCAAGGACGCGCGTCTGACCATCCTCGACGTGATGGCCGAGGCCATCGACGAGCCCGACGAGATGAGCCCGTACGCGCCGCGCATCACCACCATCAAGGTGCCGATCGACAAGATCGGTGAGGTGATCGGGCCCAAGGGCAAGGTGATCAACCAGATCACCGAGGAGACCGGTGCGAACATCTCCATCGAGGACGACGGCACCGTGTTCGTCGGCGCCTCGAACGGCGAGGCGGCACAGGCTGCGATCGACAAGATCAACGCCATCGCCAACCCGCAGCTGCCGAAGATCGGTGAGCGGTTCCTCGGCACGGTGGTCAAGACCACTGATTTTGGCGCCTTCGTGTCCTTATTGCCGGGCCGGGACGGTCTGGTGCACATCTCCAAGCTCGGCAAGGGCAAGCGCGTCGCGAAGGTCGAGGACGTCGTGAACGTCGGCGACAAGCTGCGCGTGGAGATCGCGGACATCTCCGCCGACAACCGTGGCAAGGGTCAGAAGATCTCGCTGATCCTGGTAGATGAAGACGGCGCAGCGGCTGCGGATTCGAACGCCGCCGACGCTGGGTCCGAATCGGAGACTGCACCGGCAGATGCCGCGCCTGCAAACTCCTAGTAAGAATCTGCGCAACGGCCGGGGTCCTGCAGCAACTTCGCTGCAGGCCCCGGCTGCTGTGCGCAAGACCAATCTCCCGGGTGGGCTGCGGGTCGTCACCGAACACCTGCCGCACGTGCATTCGGCGTCGGTGGGCGTGTGGGTCAACGTCGGTTCGCGCGACGAAGGCCCCAGTGTCGCCGGGGCCGCGCACTTCCTGGAACACCTGCTGTTCAAGTCGACTCCGACGCGCTCCGCTGTCGAGATCGCCCAGTCGATGGACGCCGTCGGTGGTGAATTGAACGCGTTCACCGCGCGTGAGCACACCTGCTACTACGCGCACGTGCTGGACAGCGATCTCGGGCTGGCCATCGATCTGGTGTCGGATGTCGTACTCAACGGCCGTTGTGCCGCAAGCGATGTCGAGCTGGAACGTGACGTGGTGCTCGAAGAGATCGCCATGCGCGACGACGATCCCGAGGACACCCTCGCGGACGTCTTCCTCGGCTCCATGTTCGGCACACATCCGGTGGGGCGGCCGGTGATCGGCAGCGTCGAATCGATCACGTCGATGACCCGGGGTCAGCTGCACTCGTTCCACGTGCGCCGGTACACGCCGGACCGGATGGTGGTCGCCGTCGCCGGAAACGTCGACCACGACGAGGTTGTGTCCATGGTGCGCAAGCACTTTCGGCCGCATCTCGTGCGTGGCCGCAAGCCCGTGCCGCCGCGCAAGGGGACCGGCCGCGTACCGGGGACCCCGACGCTGCAATTCGTCAAACGTGACTCCGAGCAGGCCCACATGTACCTGGGTGTGCGCACGCCGGGCCGCAACTGGGAGCACCGCTGGGCCCTGTCGGTGCTCAACACCGCGCTCGGTGGTGGGCTGAGTTCCCGGCTGTTCCAGCAGATCCGGGAGAACCGCGGCCTGGCCTATTCGGTGTACTCCACGATCGACACGTTCTCCGATGCCGGTGCGCTGTCGGTGTACTCGGCGTGCCTGCCGGACCGCTTCGACGAGGTGGTCCGGGTGACCACCGACGTGCTGGAAGATGTTGCGCGCGAAGGCATCACCGCCGACGAGTTGCGCATCGCCAAGGGTTCGATGCGTGGCGGTCTGGTGCTGGGCCTGGAGGATTCCGGTTCCCGGATGCACCGCATCGGACGCGCCGAGCTGAACTACGGCAACCACAAGTCGATCTCGGACACCCTCGCGTCGATCGACGCGGTGACCCTCGAAGAGGTCAACACGGTTGCACGCGACCTGCTGACGCGGCCTTTCGGTGCCGCGGTACTCGGGCCGCAGTCCAAACGCTCACTGCCAAAGCAGCTGCGCGCCATCGGCCAGTAGGGATTTGTGCACGATTTTCCGCGCTGACCGCGGATTATCGTGCACAAATCACCTCAACGGCTGAGGCGCAGCGAGTTGTCGCGGCGCAGCACGAAGAAGTACGGCTGGGCTTGGCCGCGCAGGTCCATGGCACCCAGGACGGCGTCGTCGGACAGCTTGCGGAACACGTCGTTGATGGGCAGCTGGTCGTAAACCATTGTCGCGGTGTCGACTCCGCGGTAGCGCGTGGTGCGCAGCCGGGCCTTGGCCGAACGGGCCTGCAACAGCGGCCGCAGGGCGGCGATGGGCTTGGCCACTGAAAGTCGGTGCAACGCCGGCATTTTGGCGGCAAGTCCGACGCCGGAGAACGCCAGGGCCGGGTTGAGCGGCCACAGCGCCTCGCCCGACGCGTCGGGAAACAGCAGCGGATGCACCGTCTCACTGTCGACGAACTGCTTGCCCCACCAGCCGCTGGCTTCCAGCAGTCCGTCCATCGGATGTCCGGTGGGTACTTCTGCGCCGTGCCAGGTGCCGATCATGAAGTCGGGTTCGACGGCCGGCGCGGCATCGAAGATCTCGAGGGCTTCGGCCGTCGTGGACGGCGGGGCGGGCAACAGTTCCTGCAGGAGCATGGTCACGACGATACTTGACACGTGTCAAGAATGGCAGTGCGGGCGGGCGGAAAGTCATCGCCCGGCCAGCGCGACACTGCGCTGACCGGGCGATGGGTATCGGGTTCGTGGGTTACAGCGCGACGCGGCCGAGCGGAATGTCGAGGTCCGCGGCGACCTGGCTGCACAGCAGCTCACCGTCGTGCGTCGACAGGCCCTTGGCCAGCGCGGCGTCGTCGCGGCACGCCGCCTGCCAACCCTGGTCGGCGAGCTTGAGCACGTACGGCAGCGTCGCGTTGGTCAGCGCGTAGGTCGACGTGCGCGGCACGGCACCGGGCATGTTGGCCACGCAGTAGAAGACCGAGTCGTGCACGGCGAAGGTCGGGTCGTCGTGCGTGGTGGGCTTCGAGTCCTCGAAGCAGCCACCCTGATCGATCGCGATGTCGACCAGTACCGAGCCCGACTTCATGTGGGCCACAGTCGAATTGGTCACGAGCTTCGGCGCCTTGGCGCCGGGGACCAGCACCGCGCCGATCACCAGGTCGGCCTGCTTGACGGCGTCTTCCAGGTCCAGGCTCGAGGAGTACCGGGTGTGGATCCGCCCGCCCCACTCGGCGTCGATCCGGCGCAGGGTATCCAGGTTGACGTCGAACACGGTGACCTGCGCGCCCATGCCGCAGGCGATCTGCGCCGCGTGGAAGCCCGCGGTGCCACCGCCGATGACGACGACGTTGGCGGGGGCCACGCCGGGCACGCCGCCCATCAGGACGCCGCGGCCGCCGTGGCTGCGCATCAGGTGGTAGGCACCGACCTGGGCCGACAGTCGGCCCGCGACCTCGCTCATCGGGGCGAGCAGGGGCAGGCGGCCGTCGGCAGTCTGGACGGTTTCGTAGGCGATCGAGGTGGTGCCCGACGTCAGCAGGGCGTCGGTGCATTCGCGCGAGGCGGCCAGGTGCAGGTAGGTGAACAAGGTCTGGCCCTTGCGCATGCGGTGGTACTCGGCCGCGATGGGTTCCTTGACCTTGAGGAGCAGGTCGGACTGCGCCCACACCTGGTCCGCGGTGGTGACGATCTGTGCTCCGGCGGCCTTGAAGTCGTTGTCCGCGATCGCAGATCCTTCGCCGGCTCCGGCCTGGATCAGGACCTCATGGCCGTGCTTGATCAGTTCGGCGACGCCGGCCGGGGTGATGGCCACCCGGTACTCGTTGTTCTTGATTTCGGTCGGGATACCGACGTGCATCTGGGGTTCTCCTCAGGGCGGATCAGGTGATGCCCTAAGTGTGAATAAACGTCGATTGACCTGCAATATCTATGATTATAATTCTCAATATGGCACCCTCAGTTGAACGATCTTCGAAATCGGCGGTCCAAGAGGCCTCCCGGCCGAAGGATGTTCAGCCCGTTGAACTCGACGACGTCGACCGGCAGATCGTGACCGCGCTGCACGCTGACGCGCGCATACCCAACAGTGCGTTGGCGGAGCTGGTCGGGATTGCCGCGTCGACCTGTCACGGCCGCGTCCGCCGGTTGCAGCAGCTCGGGGTGATCCGCGGTTTCCATGCCGATATCGATCCCGCGGCCATCGGCTTGGGCCTGCAGGCGATGATCTCGGTGAGCCTGCAATCGGGGGCGCGGGCGCGCATCCGCGACTTCATCGCCCACATGCGGCGCCTGCCGCAGGTGATGGACGTCTACTTCCTGGCCGGCGCCGACGATTTCATCCTGCACGTCGCCGCGCGCGACACCCCGCACCTGCGTGCGTTCGTGGTCGAGCACCTCAATGCCGATGCGGACGTGGCCGGCACTCAGACGTCCCTCATCTTCGAGCATCTGCGGGGTGCGTCGCCGCTCTGATCGGTTGTCGCGGATCAGGATTGGGTCGCGGCCCGGAGTTCGGAGAGTGTCTCGCGAATGTGCTCGGCGAGGCTGCTTTCGGCCGGATCGGTGAGCCAGTGCTCGAATGCCACCTTGAACACCGCGACGCCGGTCTCGGCCACCAGGCTCGCCACGGGGTCGGCGACGCCGCGGCGGCGTAATGCGTCGCAAATGGTGGTCGCCAGTGATGCGAGTTTGATGAGTTCGCGTTCTTGCAGGCTGGGGTTGGCGGCGATCACGGTCTGGCGCCGGCGGGCATGTGGGCGACGGTCGGCGAAGAAGCCGGACAGTGATTCCAGCGCCGCGGCGACGGCGTCGAGTGGTGCGGCGGCTGCCGGTGCGTCGTCGATGGCGGCCTCGAGGGCATCGGCGAGCTCGCGGCCACGGAACAGCACCTCGCGTTTGTCGGCGAAGTGCCGGAAGAAGGTGCGTTCCGTGAGGCCTGCTCGGGCGGCGATCTCGGCAACGGTCGTCTCGTCGAAGCCCTGCTCCAGGTACAGCTCCAGGGCGGCCTGCTCCAGGCGGCCCTGCGCATTCGGTTCCCAACGGCCCACGGGCGGATTGTAGGCGATGTCAGTGACTGTCACCACGAGTGATGACAGTCGCTGACATGAGGTGTACGTTCGGTGATGTCATGGACTGACATCACATGAGGAGCTGAAACCATGCGCATATTCGTCACCGGCGCCAGCGGGCACATCGGGTCCGTCGTCGTCCGCGAGCTGCAACAGGCGGGTCATCAGGTCACCGGACTGGCCAGGTCGGACGCCTCGGCGAGCGCCCTGGAAGCCGCCGGCGCCCAGGTGCATCGCGGCTCGCTCGATGATCCTGACGATCTGGCCGCCGCGGCTGCTGCCGCCGACGGTGTCATTCATCTGGCCTTCAAGCACGACTTCTCCAATTACGCCGACTCACTTCGGTCGGACCTGCGGGCAGTCGAGGCCATGGGAGAGGCCCTGGCGGGCTCCGGCAAGCCGTTCGTGAACACCTCGGGCACGCTGATGCTGGCGTTCGGTGAGTCGGGCCGGCTCGGTACAGAGGACGCCGAGGTCGATCGGTCGGGCCCGCGGGTCGCATCCGAACTCGCCACTCTGGCGCTGGCCGACCGCGGCGTGCGGTCATCGGTGATCAGGCTCGCGCCGACAGTGCATGGGGACACCGATCACCACGGCTTCATCCCCAGCCTCATCCAATTCGCCGGTGCGGCAGGACGATCCGGATATCTGGGCGACGGCTCGAATCGGTGGCCCGCGGTGCACACCGTCGATGCCGCGCGGCTCTATCGGCTGGCAGTGGAGTCGGCGCCGGCCGGCTCGGTGTTGCACGGGGCGGCCGAACAGGGCATCGCCTTCCGCGATATCGCGCAGGCCATCGGGGATGGTCTGGGTCTGCCGGTGCAACAGATTCCGGCGGACGAGGCGTCAGCGCACTTCGGTTTTCTGGCCGGCTTCGCCGCGCTGGACAACCCGACATCCAGTGAACGGACGCGGGCGTTGCTCGGCTGGGAACCCGTGCAGCCCACCCTGCTCGACGACCTCAAGGCCGGTCACTACTTCGAGAACCTGCGGGAAACGCCACCGCTCTGGGCCTAGCGGCTGACGAGCTCCGGGTGGAACTTGGTCACCAGCCGGCGGATGCCGTCGCGCCAATCGACCCTCGTGCCGCCGATCAGCTCGTGCATGCGGGTGGTGTCGGTCGGACCGCCGCGCAACGCGTTCGGGTCCTCGGTGAACACCGGCTCACGGCCGACCAGCTCACCGATGTAGGCGCACCATTCCTGCAGGCTGACGGTCTGATCGCCGCACCAGTTCACCGTGGTGGCCGGGACCGACGCGACGTCCAGCAGCTTGGGCAGGGTCGCCAGGATGTCGTCTTCGTGGATCGGGTTGTATTGCGCCGGACCACCCGGCGGCACCGGGATCGGGATGCCGGCCAGGATCATCTCCATCTGGTAGTACGGCCAGCCGCCGTTGTCGCCGTAGGGCACGTTGAATCGGGCGATGGTGGCCGGGAGATCCAGCGCGCGCGACATGGTGCGCACCACCGTCTCGCCGGCGATCTTGGAGATCGAATAGGTGGGGAAGAGGTGCTTGTGGTTGTCGCCCAGCGCCGCTGATTCGGAACGCGGCTCGTCGCCGGGCGGGTCGTACACCGCGGCCGACGAGGTGTGCAGGAACGCCTTGGCGTCGCGACAGCGCGCCATCAGCAACCCCACCGACTCGGCGTTGGCCGCGAGGTCCTTGTCCCACCGGCCGGTCTTGGCCACCGCCAGGTTGACGACGTAGTCGAAATCAGTTGGCAGAGAACTGAAGTCACCGGCCGCCAGGTTGACCGCGGCGCACCGGACGCCGGCCTGTTCCAGGTTCTGTTTGGCCTGCGGGTTGTTGAACCGGGCGACGCCCCACACCTCGTTGTCGGCCGCCAGCGCCGTGGCGATCGGGGTGGCCACCTGGCCGGTGACTCCGGTGATGAGGATCTTGGCGCCGCGCATGGGGCTGATAGTAGGGGGCCGCTAGGGTTGATCATATGCGAGTCGGAGTTCTGGGTGCCAAGGGCAAAGTCGGTGCGACCATCGTCGAGGGTGTGGAAGCCGCCGACGATCTGACGTTCACCGTCGGCGTCGACGCCGGTGACGAGCTGACCCTGTTCACCGACAGTGACACCGAGGTCGTCGTCGACTTCACCCACCCTGACGTCGTGATGAACAACCTGAAATTCCTCATCGACAACGGTATTCATGCTGTCGTCGGGACGACGGGCTTCACCGCGGAGCGCCTGGCCCAGGTTCGCGAGTGGGTCGCCGCCAAGCCGGGCGTCGCGGTGCTGATCGCGCCGAACTTCGCCATCGGCGCGGTGCTGTCCATGCACTTCGCCAAACTGGCCGCCCCGTTCTTCGAGTCGGCCGAGGTCGTCGAGCTGCACCACCCGCAGAAGGCCGACGCGCCGTCGGGCACCGCCACCCGCACCGCCCAGCTGATCGCCGAGGCACGAAAAGGCTTGCCGCCCAATCCCGATGCCACCAGCACCGGTCTGGAAGGCGCCCGCGGCGCCGACGTCGACGGCATCCCCGTGCACTCAGTCCGGCTGCGTGGTCTGGTGGCGCACCAGGAGGTGCTGTTCGGCACCCAGGGCGAGACGCTGACCATCCGGCACGACAGCATCGACCGCACGTCGTTCGTGCCGGGCGTGCTGCTCGGTGTCCGTGAGGTCGCCAAGTACCCCGGGCTGACCATCGGCATCGAGAAGCTGATGGGCCTCTGACGAGTCCGTCATGACCAAACCGAGCTCGCAGGTGCTGCGCATCCAACTGGTCGTGGCCTTTTTGTGCGTGGCGCTGGTGGTCTACTTCTGGATCATGGGCCGCTCCGGCGTCATCCTGATGAAGTCCGGTGAACCCGCCGCGATCGGGCTCGGCATCGGCATCTTCGTGCTGCCGCTCATCGGCCTGTGGGCCATGGTCGCCACCTTGCGGGCCGGGTTCGCGCACCAGCGGCTGGCCCGGCTGGCCCACGACGAGGGTGTCGAACTCGACATCAGTGACCTGCCCAAGCGTCCGTCGGGCCGCATCGAACGCGACGCCGCCGACGCGCTGTTCGAGACAGTCCGCGACGAGGTCGAGGCCGCACCAGAGGATTGGCGCGGCTGGTACCGGCTGGCTCGCGCGTACGACTATGCGGGGGACCGCACCCGGGCCCGCGAGACCATCCGCAAGGCTGTCGCGCTGGAAAAGTCATCACGAGTATGAAACTCCTTGTCGTGCACCACACTCCGTCTCCGAACTGCCAGGAGATGTTCGAGGCGGTGCTCGCCGGGGCGACCGATCCCGAGATCGAGGGCGTCGACGTGGTGCGCCGGCCGGCGCTGACGCTGTCCGCGGCCGACGTGCTGGAAGCCGACGGCTACCTACTGGGCTCGCCGGCGAACCTCGGCTATATGTCGGGTGCCTTGAAACACGCGTTCGACCAGATCTACTACCCATGCCTGGACGCCACGCGTGGCCGGCCGTTCGGTCTGTGGTTGCACGGCAACGAGGGCACCGAAGGCGCCGAGAAGGCGGTCACGTCCATCACCACCGGGCTCGGTTGGACGAAAGCGGCTGAGTACGTGGTGGTTTCGGGCAAGCCCAGCAAGGCCGATCTGGAGGCGTGCTGGAACCTGGGGGCTACGGTCGCCGCGACGTTGATGGGCTGACCGGGCAGGCGAGCGTGAGGGATATGCAGAGAATCGTCGCCTTCGATTCAAGGGTCTAGTGCAACAGCTCCTACCTGGGGAGTTGTTGCATG
>NZ_JARVRX010000001.1 GCF_030209435.1 Mycolicibacterium sp. lyk4-40-TYG-92
CAACTGTCACCGATGTCCTGATGCAGAACTGTCACCGAAGTCCTGATACATCACACATTCGTCACGGGCACTTGTCGGTGAATCGAACTAGTGTTCGATTATGGGATTCGCCGATCCGGCCGCTGTCGAGGAGGCCTACGCCGCCTGCGAGGCTGCGCAGGCTCGGCTCGCCTCCCTGGATTACAGCGGTCTGGACGTGCCGACATTGTTGGCGTTGCAGTCGCGCCGCGAAACCCTGAAGTGCGCCGCCGAAGTGGTCGATCACCGGATTCTTTCCGCCGCGCAGTCTCAGGTCACGGCCCGGGAGCTGGGGGCGAAGAACTGGGCCGAGGTGCTGCGTATCCGGTTACGCGTGGATACCACTGAAGCCAATCGTCGGGTCCGCGATGCCCTGAATTTGGCGCCCCGCGCCGGGTTGACCGGGGAGCCGTTGCCGCCGCTGTGGGAGTTCGCCGCCGCGGCCCAGGCCGAGGGCGTGATCAACACCGAGCACGTGAAAGTGATCGGCCAGTTCATCAACAAACTCCCCGGGTGGGTTGACCCCACCACCTGCGGGCAGTTCGAACGGTCCCTGGTTTCCGGGGCGCGGCACCAGACCCCGGAAGAACTGCGGGCGGCGGCCGAGGCGCTGCTCTACCTGCTCGATCAGGACGGGCCGCTGCCCGATGATGCCGACCGTGCCCGCAAGCGCGGCCTCACCGTGTCCAAACAACGACCCGACGGGATGTCGGATCTGCAGGGCACCTTGACCCCGGAAGCGCGGGCCTACCTCGATGCCCTGTTGGACAAATACGCCGCCCCTGGCATGTGCAATCCCGCTGATCGGCCGCCCTGCTTCTCTGGCACCCCGTCAGCTGAGCAGATCGCCGGGGATACCCGCACCGCGGCCCAGCGTCGTCATGACGCGTGCACGGCGCTGCTGCGGATGCTGCTGGCCTCCGGGACGCTGGGGGAGCACAAGGGCGTGCCGATCGGTGTCGTGGCCACCTGTACCGTGACCGATCTGGAGCAGCGCACCGGGGTCGCGCTCACCCACACCGGCAGCAAGCTGCCCATCAAGGATCTGCTGCAGATGGCGGCCACCAACGGTGCCGACCACTACCTCGCGGTGTTCGACCGGCACAGTGAACAGCTGCTGTATATGGGCCGAGCGCGGCGCACCGCCACCGTCGCCCAACGCTTCGCGCTGTTCGCCCGCGACCACGGCTGCACCAAACCCAACTGCACAGCCCCGGCGTCGCGCTCGCAAGCCCACCATGTCGACACCGACTGGTGCGACGGCGGCCTGACCAACATCGGCAACCTCGCCCTGGCGTGTGACTGCGACAACGTTCTGGCCTACAACGGCGGCTGGAGCACCACCATGAAAAACGGCCGCGCCCACTGGACCCCACCACCGCTCCTGGACGTCGGCCAACCCAGGACCAATCGGTACCACCACCCGACGCTCTACCCACCCGAGAGCGGAGGCGATGACGGTGAAACAGACAGTCCCGCAAGCTGATCCGGCGCCAGCGACGCTGGAAGGCCACGCCGACCAGCTGCGGCGGCGGTACCGCATACGTTGCGCGGCGCGGGCCGCCGAGCGCCCGGAGTGGGCGTCAGCCGGCGATACGCCGGGTGAACGTGCCGTGGAACCCGATCGGCAGATGGTGTTCCAGATGCGCGGTGGCCAATGGGCCGTCTTCGATGGTGCGGGCATCGAAGATCACCAGTTGCGAACGATGGCTTCGCAGATCGTGATTGAGCACCAGCAGCCAGCCGTCGTCCTCGGCGGCGGTGCGGGAGCGCGGCACGAACAACGGCTCGCCTGTCTGTGCCAGGCCGAAATCGAACGTGGTCTGGACGCCCGTGCGGTGGTCGATGCGCGTCACCGCGTTGTAGTGGCCCACGTCCTCGGTGGCCTTGCAGGCGTAGGTGACGTTGTGCTCCAGCGTCGAGCGACGCCAGTCGTACTGCGGGAATTCCATTGGGGCCGTTGCTGATAAAACGGTCTCGGTGATCCGCCCGGACTTGCTGATCCGGAACCGCGACAGGTGCCCGCGGGGCCACTCGTCGATGGTCAGGTGCGCGCGGGGATCGGCCGGGTCCGACGGATCCTGCCAGGCCTTGCCGAGCTTGCCGAAGACATCCGAGTCCTCGAACCGGAAGAACTCCACCACGGTGTCGGAGCCGTCTTCGAACGCGTTGGTGACGTGGATGTGCGTCAGCGCCTCGTGCTCGATGATGCGGGGCTTGGACCCGTCGCGCGGCACCAGGGCGAACCGGGTTGAACCGTTGCGGGTCTGGTGCTCCAGGGCTTTCGCCAGCGACCGGGTGCGCAACAGCGTCGGGATGTTGGGGCGCAACGGATCCAGGACGAAAACCATGTGGTTCTCGGTGAGCGCGAAGTCGTGATTCCACACCATGTCCCACAACTTGAGCGAGCTGATCTGGTGGCTGCGGCCGGCGCGGTCCACCTTGAAGCACCGCAGCCGCGGCGTGGGCAGCAGGTCGAGGCCGAAGTTGTAGACGTCGCCGGTGTGCGGATCCCACTTGGGATGGGCGGAGAAAGACCCGAGATAGCCGAGCCGGTCGCCGTCAAAGCGCTTGTAGCCCAAAGTATCCAGCGAGTCCGGATCGATCTTGTACGGCGGCCCGCCCTCCCACATGGCCAGGAGGTCGCCACAGATGGTCGCCATGTTGGTGTTGCCGGTATTGGCCGGTGGGTGCAGATTGCCGCGCAGGGTGGGGGCATTGGTGGTGATGCCGCGCTGGCTCATCACGTCGCCGCCAAGGTATTGCCTGGTGCGGACATAGCGGTTGGTGAAGCGGACGCCCCGGCCGTCGAGGACGAAGCGCGACACCATGCCGTCGGCGTCGAACATGGTCTTGAGTACGGTGTCGCCGACCTCGAACTTGCCGGGGCCGATACGGAACAACGTGCCGGTCAGCTCGGGCGGCAGGGCACCGTCGATGTGGGTGACCTGGTAGTCCATCTCGTCGTACAGGGACGCGAAGGCGCGGCCGTGCAGCTGCTTGAGCGTCGGTTCCGCGGGCACTGTGGCTGTCATGCAATCTCCATCTGAGGACGTGTGTCCTCAGTTTTGGCCTGGAGGTGGCGTGCTGTCAAGACTTCACGGGCTATCCGCCGAAGAGCAGGTACAGCCCCGTGAAGGTGTAGCCGACCATCACCAGCATCATCGCCAGCTGACCGGTGAGTTGATGTCGCTTGGGCAGGATGCGCAGCGCGCAGTCGTGTGCTGCGACGACGCCGGCGATGTGCCCGGCCACCACGAACAGCACCTTGGTCGTGGCCAGCACCGAAGGGTGCATCGACAGTACGTAGTACACGTGCGCGTCGTGCAGGCCCACCAGCTGGTAGACGGTCTGCTGGCCCTTCTCGACGAGGTAGGTCAGGTAATGCGCGAACACGTAGCCGATGACGATCGGGATGAGGGAATGCGCCATCAATCCGGGCAGCTGCCGGCGCCGCGCGCGGTCCACCCCGCCGGTGGCGCGGGCGGCGAGGCTGAACGACACGGCGACGGTCGTGACAAATACCGCCAGCCCAAGGGTTTTCAGCCCCGTGGCCTGCCAGGTGCCGTCGGTATGCGCTTGGACGAACCCGCGCCACGCCGGCGTCGCCGAGAAACTGTCGAAGGCCGTCGAGCCCAGCAGCACCGCGAGCACCGTCACAGTGGCGGGCCGGATCGGCAACGTGGGTAGGTGGTTGAACGGATTCCCGACGGCGATCTGTCCATCGGCGTTGCGCCGCAACGGGGCGCACCGTGAGGCCACCACGCTGTACACCTCGAACGGGTCGGCGTGCGAGCACCAGCGGGTGCCGCACACCGCCGCTCCGGTCAGTGTCACCGCCAGATAGATCATCAGCCAGATGCGCACGGCGCCAACCGAACCCGGGTCGGGGCTGGCCAGCTCGAGCCAGACGAACGCGAACAAGCCGGCCGCCGCGGGCCAGTATCCGAGCCGCGCGGGATATGCGTTCCGGCTCAGTCGGAGTAGCCGGGCAATGGTCCGTACCGGCGACAGTACCCGCCACACCGGGCCGAAAAGCACTGACAGCGCGACGATTCCGACCCACAGCAGCACGTAGAACACGCCTGGCAGCGGGTTGCCGGACCCGGGTGGTCCGACGACGGACGCCACGACAGCCCATGCGGCGAACGCCAGGGCCAGCAGCCCGACCGTCCACCGGGTGGCCGGCGCGTCGACGGCCGTCGTCACCCAGCGCGGCAATGCCCGTCCCGGTGCCTCCGGGTCGAACCGCGGCTTGCGCCAAGCCAGCGCCACCACTGCGAAGGTGAAGGTCAACGCCCACGCCGCGCCGATCAGGGCGTAGGTCACGGGGATGGGCAGATCGGTTGACCCGCCCAGCCCGTGGGCCAGGACTGTGGAGGTCACTGCGTCGGGACGCACAATGGCTACTGCACCGTGATGGTGGCGACCGTCTTGTCCAGGTGATGCAATTCGACGTCGACCTTGCCCGGCACGTCGACGGTGAACTGGAACTCCTGACCCTTCTCCGGTTTGACGTTGAAGGTGTGCTCGGGGTTCGAGTGCACGTGCAGTTGGTCGGCGGCGTCACTGGTGACGCGCACGATGATCGGCTGGCCGAGCTTGGCCTGCACCTGCTGGTCGAGCGGCGTCGCGGTGCCGCCCGCGATGGTCACGTCGATGTAGACGCGCGCCGGCGGCGCCTGCGGGTTGCTCAGTTGCGTTGTGCCCGTTGCGGAGGCGCTCGACGAACTGCTGGGCGCCGACTCGTTCTTGCTGCAGCCGACGAGCGCCAGTGCGACAGCGCCGGCCACGGCGAAAGTCTTCACAAAGGTCACGCGGAACCATCCTCTTCGGTCGAACCTGTTGTCTCCGACTCGGTTTCGACACCATCGGAGCTGGAACTGTCGTGTGCCCGCCGGTCTTTCATGGCCACCCAGGCCACGACCCCGGCCACGACGAACGCAGGGGCGAACGCGGGCAGTGCCAACAATAGCGAGTGATCGGCCAGATAGGTCACGGCTGTCCGACGGGTTCCCTGGCCTCGGTGGCGCTGAACTGCTCACGCGAATTGATCCGTCCCGCACCCCAACTGAGCAGTGCGATCAGGATCAGCGAGCACACCAGCACGATCAGGGACGCCGCGGGATACAGCCACGTGGGCACATCGAGATTGCGTTCGCGCTGCAGGACCTTGATCTCTTCGGTGAAGTCACGGGTCGTCGAGATCGCCGGCGTCTCTTCGGCACCGATACCGGGGTCGGCCGGCAGGTACACCGGCACCGCCGCCATGGTGCGGCCGTCCTGCACGCGCAGCACCGTCTTCCACGTACCCCAGACCGGGATCGGCCGGGTGGACCGGTAGTGGCCCGGGCCGACCTGCTTCAGGTGGTCGACCACCAGACCGCGCTCGTGCTCGAGCTTGCCCTGCCACGCCATCAGCGTCACCCATTCCGGGTCATCGCTGATGAGGTTGGCCGGCGTGATCTGGATGTCTGCGTTCACAAGCCGCTGCCCCTGCGGGCTCGGCGCGTCAGTGAGGGTGATCTGTGCGCGCGCATGCTCGGGCACTGTGATGTGCAGGCCGTTGGCGACCCCGCCGGCAATCACCAGGACCGTGGCAACCACGATGCCGATACCGACCGGGCGGGCGGGCAGGCGCTGACCGGTGAGCACGAGGGCCAGCAACGCACCACACATGCCCATGACGATCGCGACGGGCGTCGACATCGTCAGCGCCTCACCCCACATGCTGCTGGGCCACGGCGTGCGGAACATGGCGTCGACCCAGAACGATTCCAGCCACATGCCGATGGTGCCGACGCCCAGGCCGGCCACGGCGCCGAAGAGGATGGGCCGCTTGGCAAGCGGCGTCAGCCCGACCAGTTCCACCACGATCGCCGAGCCCAGATAGAGCGCACACCAACTGTAGGGAGAGCCGAGGATGGGCCCGACCATCAGAGCGACCAGACCGCGGATGAACAACGCGAACGCGATCGCGCCGAACGTGGAGTAGCGGCCCAGCGTGAGTCGCGTGGCCACCAGCGACATGGCCGCTGCGGCGGCGATCAGCATGGGGTGCAGCACCAGCCGGAACTGTTCGACGCCGAAGTCGTATTCGACCGGGAACACCGACAGGCCGATCACCAGACCGCCGAAGGCCAGGTAGGGCAGCACCTTGTTGCGAGCGGCCGGGGCGTCGGCGCCCATCGCGATGTCACCCTCGCGCTCCAGGAGCAGCGTGGCGACCAGGGAGAGCCCGGCGCCGCCGATGAGCATCAAATGTGTTGGGCCCCAGAGCGTCACATCCTGGCCGAAGATGCGGTGCCAGATGTCGTCGAGCGGGAAACCGATCAGCGCGTACAGGCCGCAACCGGCCATCAGCACGCCGCCGACGGGCGCGTACCAGGTTTTGGTGATCTTGATGGCTGCCGGGCCCGGCTTGTCGTACGGCAGGATGATCGACAGCGATCCGGCGATGAACAGCAGGAACAGGCCGACCAGGATGAAGTAGTGCGCGGGGTTTGCGAGCGGGCCGGCGTCGCGGCCCTTGCCGATGTGCAGGCTGACGTCCCAGATGAAGCCGAACATCGCGCAGATGATGGTCGAGATGAACAGCAGCGAGGGCAGCGCAACCCAGCTGGGCCGGTTCATCTTGCGGCCGGCCTTGTCTGCCAGGTCCTTCAGCCAGGTGATGCGGCGTTGCCGGTGCAGGTAGCCGATCCACAACAGGCCTGCGGTGATGATGCCCGTTGCCACCGACATCCCGATGACCTGATCGAGGGCAGCGCCTCCGCCTTCGGTTCCGGCCGCGGCCACCACGGTGACCTGCTCGGCGAGCTGTGCTGCCATGTTCCACCCCACTGTGTAGATGAACCCTGAACCTTACTCGTCGGTAATATTGCCAGAAGACCGCGTTTCAAACGGGAGTCCGTCTTCCTTCTCCGGATTTTGACATCATGTGGCAGTCGGAGGGAGGGGTTGCGCCAGATGGCTGATGACGGATCGGGCACGGGTTCGGGCACCGCACCGCAGCGCAGGTATTCCGGCAGGTCGGCGGAGGAGCGACGGGCCGATCGGCGACGGCTGCTGCTGGACGCGGCCGAGGCGTTGTGGCGCGAAGGCGGGCTGTCGGCGCTGAGCGTGCGCGCGGTTTCGGCCCGTGCCAAACTCACCGATCGCTACTTCTATGAGCAGTTTGCCGGCCTCGGTGCGCTGATCGGCGCCGTGATCGACGATGTGTTGGAGGGGCCCTTCGCCGCGATGCTGGCCGGAGGGAGTGCGCCCGAGTCGGCGACGGTCCAGACCCGGCTGACGCTGGGGCTGGCCGGGTTCATCGAGCATGCCGAGAGCGACCCACTGGCCGTTCGGATCTTCCTGACCGACGCCCGGCACATCGACTCGGTCTCCGAGCACATCCGGATCGCGCAACATCGGGTGGCTGCCGCGATCCTGGCGTTGCTGCAGCCCGACCGCGACGCCGATCAGGAGAGCTTCGACGCGGCACTGTTCTGTGTCGGCGGTGTGGCCACCCTGATCAACGAACGGCTTCTTGACGACACGAAAACGGTTACGGCGCAAGACTTTGCGGAACAGGTGGTCGGCTGGTGCGCGCGGGTCCTCCGGGTACCGGAGGACCCGCGCGCACCGAGCTGACGGTCTTCGGCTAGCCGCGCGCGGCGCGGTTCACCGCCGAGACGACGGCCCGCAGCGACGCCGTGGTGATCGACGGCGCGATGCCGACGCCCCACACCGTCTTGCCGCCGATCGACGCCTCGACATAGGCCGCGGCCTGTGCTTCCTCGCCGGCCGACATGGCGTGCTCCGAGTAGTCCAGCACGTTGACGTGGAAGCCGACGGCGCCCAGTGCGTCGGTGAAGGCCGCCAGCGGGCCGTTACCGGCGCCGACGATCTCGCGCTCCTCGCCATCGATCTTGACGATGGCGGTGATGGTGTCGGTGCCACCGTCTTCTTCGGACGCGTCCACCCGCTGCCGCATGCGCTCCAGCGGGGTGATGGGCGCCAGGTACTCCTCGTTGAAGACGTCCCACATCTCCTTCGGGGAGACCTCGCCGCCTTCGCCGTCGGTGATCTTCTGGATGGCCTGGCTGAACTCCATCTGCAGCCGGCGCGGCAGCACCAGCCCGTGGTCGGCCTTCATGATGTAGGCGACGCCGCCCTTGCCGGACTGCGAGTTGACGCGGATGACGGCCTCGTACGTGCGGCCGACGTCCTTCGGATCGATGGGCAGGTAGGGCACCTGCCACAGGATGTCGTCGACATCGGCGTCGGCGGCATCTGCATCTGCCTTCATCTGGTCCAGGCCCTTGTTGATGGCGTCCTGGTGGCTGCCGGAGAACGCCGTGTAGACCAGGTCGCCGCCGTAGGGGTGGCGCTCGGCGACGGGCAGCTGGTTGCAGTACTCGACGGTGCGACGGATCTCGTCGATGTTCGAGAAGTCGATCTGCGGATCGACACCGCGGCTGAACAGGTTCAGGCCCAGCGTCACCAGGCAGACGTTGCCGGTGCGCTCACCGTTGCCGAACAGGCAACCCTCGATGCGGTCGGCGCCGGCCAGGTAGCCCAGCTCGGCGGCCGCGACGCCCTCGCCGCGGTCGTTGTGCGGGTGCAGGCTCAGGATGATCGAGTCGCGCGGCGCCAGGTGCCGGTTCATCCACTCGATCGAGTCGGCGTAGATGTTCGGCGTGGCCATCTCGACGGTCGCCGGCAGGTTGACGATCAGCGGCCAGTCCGGGGTGGGCTGCACGATCTCGGCGACCGCGTTGCACACCTCGACGGCGTACTCCAGCTCGGTGCCGGTGTAGGACTCCGGCGAGTACTCGAACCGCCACAGCGTGCCCGGGTACTTCTTGGCCTCCGCGACGCACAGCTTCGCGCCGTCGGTGGCGATCTTCTTGACGGCGTCACGGTCGGCGCGGAACACCACGCGGCGCTGCAGGATCGACGTCGAGTTGTAGAAGTGCACGATGACGCGGGGGGCGCCGTTGCAGGCCTCGAAGGTGCGCTCGATCAGCTCGGGCCGGCACTGCGTCAGCACCTGGATGGTGACGTCCTCGGGGATCGCGCCCTGCTCGATGATCTCGCGGACGAAGTCGAAGTCGGTCTGGCTGGCCGATGGGAAGCCGACCTCGATCTCCTTGTAGCCCATGCGGACCAGCAGGTCGAACATCCGGCGCTTGCGCTCGGGGCTCATCGGGTCGATCAGGGCCTGGTTGCCGTCACGCAGGTCGACGGCGCACCAACCCGGGGCGACGGTGGCGACCTTGTCGGGCCAGGTGCGGTCGGGCAGTGAGATCTGCTCGACCTCGTCGGCGAAGCTGCGGTAGCGGCTGACCGGCATCGACGAGTTGCGCTGGGTGTTCCAGGACGGCTGGCCCTCGCGGCGCGGGCCGGACGGGGTGGTGATGGCGCGTACCGACGAGAAGGAGTCGGCAGAAGAATCGGGAGAGTATGTGGTCACGGTTTTTTGCTCCGGTCTGTCTGGATGGGACCTAGAAGGTCAGGACCGGCACATCTCAAACACCCGCGACGGGAGGCCGGTCGGATCAGACCCCGTCGCGGCGTCCGAGGAGGAGCACCCGCGCGCTATACATCACCGGCCAGTTTACTCCGGTCCAGTAGTTCCCCAAAACCCGGTCATGTTGTCCCGAGCCAAGCTCCTGGCCAGGGGCAATGGGCGGCGCACTCACTGTGCCGATACAGTTCGACCGTGTTGACGAGATGGTTGTTGAGCCTGGACCGCAGCTGGAAGATCGGCATCGCGGTCGCGCTCGCCGTCGTCATCGGCCTGGTGGTTTGGCAGACCGAGTTCCGCGGGCCGACGCCGGAGTGCAAACCGGTGCGCGACATGCTCGACTACAACAAGGCGCAGGCCGTGCAGATCGAGTCGAAGATCGACAAGAACTCCGGTGGCGTCCCGACCATCGCCGAGGAGACGGCCTACCGGGCGTGGGCCGACGGCATGGCCGACCGGGCGCAGAAGGTGACCGGTGACAAGGTCGCCGCCAACGCCGTGCAGCTGGCGGCCCTGGCCTCGCAGTTCACCTCGGCGCTGGACGCCTACCGGATCGCCGCCCAGGGCCGCGCGCCCGGCGCCCCCGCACCGACCGAGGCCTACCAGCTGTCGGCGATCAACGCGCAGATCACCGAACAGATGAAGGCGCTGACCGACGCCTGCCCGGCACAGCGGAAGCTCACCGACATCTTCTGACCCGGGCGAGAGTGACGAACGTCTCGCGCGTTGCAGGTCGGCAGGTGACCGGGCAACAAAAACGGCTTCGTCCCTCCCTTATCCTTGTGGGCAGCATTGATGCGAATGCTTGCTGCCAATTCAGAGAAGGAACGCGAACAGTGGCGCTCGTCGTCCAGAAGTACGGCGGATCCTCGGTGTCTGACGCCGAGCGAATCCGTCGAGTCGCCGAGCGAATCGTCGAAACCAAGAAGGCCGGCAATGACGTCGTCGTCGTGGTCTCGGCCATGGGCGACACCACAGATGATCTGCTGGATCTGGCCCGTCAGGTCTCCCCGGCACCACCGGCCCGGGAGATGGACATGCTGCTCACCGCAGGTGAGCGCATCTCGAACGCGCTGGTCGCCATGGCCATCGAGTCCCTCGGCGCGCAGGCCCGGTCGTTCACCGGCTCGCAGGCCGGCGTGATCACCACGGGGACGCACGGCAACGCCAAGATCATCGACGTCACCCCGGGCCGCCTGCGTGACGCCCTCGACGAGGGCCTGATCGTGCTGGTCGCCGGCTTCCAGGGCGTCAGCCAGGACAGCAAGGACGTCACCACGCTGGGCCGCGGCGGCTCGGACACCACCGCCGTGGCGCTCGCCGCCGCGCTGGAGGCCGACGTCTGCGAGATTTACACCGACGTGGACGGCATCTTCACCGCCGATCCGCGCATCGTGCCCAACGCCCGCCACCTGGACACCGTCTCTTTCGAGGAGATGCTGGAGATGGCGGCCTGCGGAGCCAAAGTGTTGATGCTGCGCTGCGTGGAATACGCGCGCCGCTACAACGTTCCGATTCATGTTCGGTCCTCGTATTCCAACAAGGCCGGCACCATCGTCAAAGGATCGATCGAGGACATCCCCATGGAAGACGCCATTCTCACCGGAGTTGCCCACGACCGCAGCGAGGCGAAGGTCACCGTCGTCGGCGTGCCCGACGTCCCGGGCTACGCCGCCAAGGTGTTCCGCGCGGTCGCCGATGCCGACGTGAACATCGACATGGTGCTGCAGAACATCTCGAAGGTGGAGGACGGCAAGACCGACATCACCTTCACCTGTTCGCGCGAGAACGGCCCGGGCGCCGTCGAGAAGCTGACGTCCCTCAAGGACGAGATCGGTTTCTCTCAGGTGCTGTACGACGATCACATCGGCAAGGTGTCGCTGGTCGGCGCCGGTATGCGCAGCCACCCGGGCGTCACCGCCAAGTTCTGCGAGACGCTGGCCGAGGTCGGCGTCAACATCGATCTGATCTCGACCTCCGAGATCCGAATCTCGGTGCTGGTCAAGGACACCGAGCTGGACAAGGCTGTCGCCGCGCTGCACGAGGCCTTCGGTTTCGCCAGCGAAGAGGCCGCGGTCGTATACGGCGGGACGGGGCGCTAGTCATGGGGCGAGCGAAGCGACGGGATAAATAGCATGGTGAACATCGGTGTGGTGGGTGCGACCGGTCAGGTCGGTCAGGTCATGCGCAAGCTCCTCGAGGAGCGCGACTTCCCGGCGACGTCGGTGCGGTTCTTCGCCTCGGCGCGGTCCGAGGGCAAGAAGCTGACGTTCCGCGGCCAGGAGATCGAGGTCGAGAACAGCGAGACCGCCGACCCGTCGGGTCTGGACATCGCCCTGTTCTCCGCCGGTGCGACCATGTCGCGCGTACAGGCCCCGCGCTTTGCCGCCGCCGGCGTCACGGTGATCGACAACTCGTCGGCGTGGCGCAAGGATCCCGATGTGCCGCTGGTGGTTTCGGAGGTCAACTTCGACCGCGACGTCCGCGGCAAGCAGCTTGCCAAGGGCATCATCGCCAACCCGAACTGCACCACCATGGCCGCCATGCCGGTGCTCAAGCCGCTGCACGACGAGGCCGGGCTGATCCGGCTCATCGTGTCGAGCTACCAGGCCGTATCCGGTTCCGGACTCGCCGGCGTCGACGAACTGGCCTCGCAGGCCCGCGCCGTCATCGGTGGCGCCGAGCAACTGGTGCACGACGGATCGGCACTCGAGTTCCCGGCGCCTGTGAAATACGTTGCGCCCATTGCCTTCAACGTCATCCCGCTGGCCGGTTCGCTTGTCGACGACGGCTCGGGCGAGACCGACGAAGACCAGAAGCTGCGCAACGAGAGCCGCAAGATCCTCGGCATCCCGGAGCTCGCCGTGAGCGGCACCTGCGTGCGCGTGCCGGTCTTCACCGGCCACTCGCTGTCGATCAATGCCGAATTCGCACGGCCGCTTTCGGTCGAGCGAGCCCGCGAACTGCTGGCCGACGCGGCCGGGGTGTCGCTGGTCGACGTGCCGACGCCGCTGGCTGCCGCCGGTGCCGACGACTCGCTGGTGGGCCGCATCCGCCAGGACCAGGGGGTTCCCGACGGCCGTGGCCTCGCGTTGTTCGTCTCGGGTGACAACCTGCGAAAGGGCGCGGCGCTCAACACTGTTCAGATCGCCGAACTGCTCGCCACGCGCTGATCTTGCGGGCCGCCATCGCGTCGGTGTCGGCGCTGATGCTCGCGCTCGGCCTGGAACTGCCGACGGCGCAGGCAGATCCGCCTGCGCCGGTGCCGACTCCGGTGCTCAAACCGCTGGTTGCCGGCCAGGTGACACGCATCGGTCCAGTGGCCGGAACCGGTACGCCGACAGCCGATTACGGCATCGGTGCGACCGACCTCTGCGAGTTCATGGAATTCCCGAGCGGCATCCTGCAGATCTGCGGCGACAGCTTCGCGGGGCAGGGTGTCGGTTTCGGTGGCTGGTATGCGCCCGTCGCGCTGCACGTCGAGACCGACTCCATCAACTCGCCGGACGGCCTGCGGTACCGCGGCGTCATGGGTGTCGACAAGCCGTTGCTGGCTGATGCCAAAGTGCCTGGCACGTCCCAGCTTCCGGCCGGCGTGGTGAGCATCAACCGGGAGAACTACCTGCTGATCACCACCACGCGCGACCTGAAGCCGGCGAGCTCGCGACTGGTCAGGGCCGACCCGGCGCGCGCGGCGTGGCCCACCGTGCCGGGGTCTGTGCGGCCGGCCGGCTATGCCAGGGGAGCGCAGAGTCAGATCACGGGCTACTACGACCCGGTGCCCACCGCGGATTCGCCACGCGGCTGGGTTTACCTGGTCGCCAACAACTTTGACCGCAGCAGCCCGGCCTACCTCTACCGGGCCACGCCGCAGTCGTTCACCGACCGGGCCGGCTGGCAGGGCTGGTCTGCCACTGCGGGCTGGGGTAAACCGCCGATTCCGCTGTGGGGCGACCTGATCGGCGAGATGAGCATGAAGCAGGTCGACGGCAAGACGGTGCTGTCCTACTTCAACAGCAGCACCGGCAACATGGAGGTCCGCGTCGCGAATACGCCGACGGAACTCGGCACCGCGCCGGTGACGACCGTCGTCGTGGCCGGCGGCTGGCCGGAGCAGGCAGACGAACTGCCTGAGCCGCAAGACAATCAGCTGGCGCAGCCGTACGGCGGCTACATCTCGCCGGGCTCGACGCTCGACGAACTGCGCATCCTCGTCAGCCAGTGGAACACCACGCCACGCGACACCGCGCCGTACCGCGTCATCCAGTTCGCGGTGAATCCGGTGAAGCCGTAGGCGCTGTCAGCGCAGCACCAAATCCACTCCGGCGCTGTCGAAAACGTCGAGCAGCCCGGTCCACGTGCGGGAGTCCAAGGCTTTCTCGGCTTTTGCGCTGTCGGTCAGCACAAAGCGGAACGGCTCGTCTTCGGGCGTGCCGAAGCCGCCGCCGAGGCAGTCGGCGAGCGCGTCGAGATTGCTGCCGAAGTAGCCGCCGGAACCGTTGACGGCGTGGCCGATCTCGGTGAAAAGGTCTGCGCGGGAATGGATGCGCGCACCCCGCACGGTGAACGTCTTCACGCTCCTCCGATCTGGCAGAACGTCTCGTAGTGGTCGCCGGTGTAGTAGAACTCGGGCGGGTTGGTCGGTGGCTCGCCGCCGGTGATGACCCGTCGCGTGCCGCGGGTCTTCGCGCCGGGAGTGGGCACCGTGTACTCGTGGTAGTAGCCGCGCTGCTGGTTCGGCAGCCGGCGCTCGAAGTTCCCGAACACGATGCCGTCCCGCGAAGAGGGGAACGGCCCGCCGTGGTGGATGAGGTTGACGGTGGTGGCCGTCTCGGCCGGCAGCGACGACAACTGGCAGACGGGCAACCCGGACTTGCTCTGGGTCGGTGACGGTCCTGGCGACGGTACGTGGGAGGCGGCTGTCGGAGGCGGCCCGGTGAGCGTGACGGAATTCTTCGCACACGCCGGGACGAGGGTCAGCAACAACGCGGTGCCGCAGGCGAGGGCCGCGGCGCGCCGGGTGGTTCTGGACATCGCACCTTTTCTGCCGCGTTCTGATATCGGAGCGTCGGCCGGCCCCCAAAGCCCGGCCGAAGCTCCGCTACACAGGCCACGCTACCGCGCTGCGCGCCTCATAGCTGATTCTTACGCGCAACCTAGCCACAGCAGTGGTTGACGGACGGATCATCGATGACATGAGTGAGGAAACCCCTAACCAAACACCAGAGACGCCGGACACCCCGACGGACTCGTTCCCGCCCGTAGCAACGGCCACCGCGGTGGCCGCGCCGCCCGCCGAGCACAAGCCCAGCAAGCTGAACAAGGTGCTGGCCTGGGTCGGCATCGTCGCGGGCATCGTGTTCATCGTCGCGACCATCTTCTTCTCCGGCTTCATCCTCGGCGCGCATTCCGGCGGCGGCCATCACGGCTGGCACAAGCACCACCACGGCCAGGACGCCTCTGAATACCGCGAGGGTCACCACGGCCAGCGTGGTGGCGGCGGTGGCGGTATGTGGCACCCGATGTTCCCCGGCGGTCCGGGCTGGCAGGGCCCCAACGGCCCCGGTTGGCAGGGCCCCGGTTGGCAGGGCCCCGGCGGACAGGGCCCGGGTGGACAGGGGCCGGGTGGCCCCGGGCCGCAAGCACCTGGTCAGCCCGGCCCGGCTCAGCCCGGCCGCTGACCCATCCAGTCCCGCATCAAGCGACAGGCCGTGCCCGACCAGGGTGCGGCCTGTCGTCTGCTCTAGGCCTGCCCGTCGGCCGCCAGGCGGTTCGCGGACGCGGCCCGGTACCCGGTGGTGAGAAGTTCGACGATCCGCTCTTCAAGTTCGGCAGAGTCGTCGTCGGACGCGATGGTGCTCACGTACATGGCGGCACCCGCGGCCATGATCAGCACGGCGCGCGCGTCCAGTTCCGCACTGCGCCGCTCCTCGGCGGTCTGTGCTTCGACGTCGTCGGCGAACAGTGCCACCGCCGGCCCCGTGAAGCGATTCCACAGCGATCGCCCCAGATTTATGTCTTCGAGGAGTGCCTGGGTCAGGTCGGGCGCGACCGCTTTCATGTCCGGGCGATTGAACAGTGCGCGGCTGCCCCGGACGACGAAATCGATCCAGCCGTAGACGTCGGTGCCATCAAACGGCGTCAGGTCGGGCGTCACGCCCATTACCGCGTCGATGACCAACGCGGCCTTCGACGACCAGCGCCGGGCCAGGCTGGCGCGGGTGACTCCGGAGCGTTGCGCGACCAGTCGCATGCTCAGTTGCTGAAATCCGACCTCCGACAGAAGCTCTCGGGTCGCGGTGAGTACGCGGTCGTCGATACTCGCGTCCCGGGGCCGGCCGGGGCCTGACTGACTGCTCACGGGTCCATCATCACAGCACGCGAGCGGCGGCGGTGTGATTGACCTCATGCGAGAATTAGTGTACCACTGGAACCGTAATTATCGCTGCTGCCGCTGACGGCTGTGCCGTGCCGCGGGAGCCGAAAGATGCTGTCGCATCGAGATTTACCGAGAGGATCACCGCCGCTATGCCCGATCCCTTCCAGCCGGCCAAGCTCGGTCCGATCACGTTGCGCAACCGCGTCATCAAGGCGGCGACATTCGAGGCGGCGACCCCCGATGCGCTGGTCACCGACGACCTGATCCGCTACCACCAGCTGCCCGCCGCGGGCGGGGTCGGCATGACCACGGTCGCGTACTGCGCAGTGTCTCCGGGTGGGCGCACTGACGGGTGGCAGTTGTGGATGCGCCCGGAAGCAATCCCCGGGCTGCGCAAGCTCACCGACACCATCCACGGTGAAGGCGCTGCGATCAGCGCCCAGATCGGGCACGCCGGCCCGGTCGCCAATCCGCGCACCAACAAGGCCCCAGCGCTGGCGCCGGTGCGGTTCTTCAACCCGCTGTCGATGCGGTTCGCCAAGAAAGCCACCCGCGCCGACATCGACGCGGTGATGGCCGCCCACGCGAACGCCGCGAGGTTGGCGATCGAGGCCGGGTTCGATGCCGTCGAGGTCCATTTGGGGCACAACTACTTCGCGTCGTCGTTCCTGTCGCCGTTGATCAACAAGCGCCGCGACGAATTCGGTGGCTCCCTGGCCAATCGGGCGAAGGTGGCGCGCGGCACGGTGCAGGCGGTACGAGAGGCCGTCGGGGATCAGATCGCCGTCATCGCCAAACTCAACATGAGCGACGGGGTCCGCGGCGGCATCCCGATGGAGGAGTCGCTGCAGACCGCCCAGTGGCTCGAAGAGGACGGCGCCCTGGACGCGTTGGAGCTGACGGCGGGTAGCTCGTTGGTCAATCCGATGTACCTGTTCCGCGGCGGCGCTCCGGTCAAAGAATTCGCCGCGAACTTCAAACCGCCGTTGAGCTGGGGTATCCGGATGAGTGGGCACAAGTTCTTCCGTGAATACCCCTACGAGGAGGCCTATCTGCTCAAGGCCGCCCGCCAATTCCGCGCCGAACTCGACATGCCGCTGATCCTGTTGGGTGGCATCACCAACCGCGAGACCATCGATCTGGCCATGGCCGAAGGGTTCGAGTTCGTGGCGATGGGCCGGGCCCTGCTGGCCGAACCCGACCTCCTGAGCCGCATCCAGGCGGACAGCACCACCAAATCGGGCTGTACACACTGCAATCTGTGCATGCCCACCATCTACAGCCGAACCCACTGCGTGGTCACCGGCAAACCGAACTGAGATAGAGACATCTATGGGCGACTTTGCTGGCCTCGTTGCGCTGATCGCCGGCGGGGCACGGGGTATGGGCCGATCGCACGCGGTGGCTCTGGCCGAGGCAACCGGAAGGCGTTGTCTCACAGCAAAACTGTCGACGGCCGACCGCGGCGCGCTGGAGCAGTTCGGCGTCATCGGACTGACCAAGGTCGCCGCGCACGACCTGACCGGCCACGGCATCACCGTCAATGCCGTGGCGCCCGGCAACGTCGAGACCCCGATGACCGTCAACGGTGCGCTGTTCGGCGCTATGCGACCCGACCTGGAGCAGCCCACGCTCGCCGACGTGGAATCGGTGTTCGCGTCGCTGCACCTGCAGCCGGTGCCCTTCCTGAAGCCCGCTGAAATCACGCGCGCGGTCATGTTTTTGGCGCACCCGGACAGCACCCACATCACCGGGACGGTCCTGCCGGTCGATGCGGGGGCCACCGCCCGCTTCACCGGCTGACAACAGGGCCGCAGCTGGCATCATCGAAGCCATGACTGCGCGCCTGATCTGGTCCACAGCCTGCGTCACCGCTGCCCTCGCCCTGGCGCCGGCCGCGGTCGCCAAGCCGTCGGACCCGGGTGTGGTGTCGTACGCGGTCCTCGGCAAGGGCTCGGTGGGCAATGTGGTCGGCGCACCGATGGGCTGGGAGTCGACCTTCACCGCGCCGTTCCAGGGCTTCTTCGTCGACCTCCCGGCGTGCAACAACTGGGGTGACATCGGTCTGCCCGAGGTGTACGGCGACCCCGACCTCGCGTCGTTCAACGGCGCCGTGGCGCAGACGACGGCCACGGACGACAGCCACGCCGCCAAGCAGGTCGTGGGCGTCTTCGCCACCGCCGAAGCCGCGTCGCGTGCGTTCCACCGCGTCGTCGACCGCACCACCGGATGCTCGGGGCAGACCACCGCGCTGCACCTCGAGGACGGCCGGACCGAGGTCTGGAGCTTCGCGGGCGCGCAGGCCGGCCCGACGGACGAGGCGTGGGTCAAACAGGAAGCGGGTACCGATCGCCGCTGTTTCGTACAGACCAGGCTGCGGGAGAACGTTCTGCTGCAGGCGAAAGTCTGCCAGTCCGGCAACGCCGGTCTCGCGGTCAACGTGCTGGCCGGAGCCATGCAGAACGCCTTGGGGCAATGACGATGCCCGAATTGAGTCAGGTATCGCACATATATTGCGCAGATTTTTGTCGGTGCCTCATGGCATCGTCGGACGAACAGGTATCGCTCGGGACGAGTCTCAACTAGGCCTGGTCCGGGAACACCAACCAACGGATGCGGGCATCGGCCCCGAGTCTCGGAAGGGGATGTTCAGATGGGCACCGCTACCGCCGTGCGTCGGCCGCACGCCGAATACCCTGAGTTGTCGAGTGCGTACGGCGCCGCGCTGCTGGCCGGCGGCGGGTGTCTGCGGGACGGGCCGGTGGGCCGCGTCGGCCTCGAACTCGAGGCGCACTGTTTCGACCTGTCCGACCTGACGCGGCGCCCCGGCTGGGATGAACTGACCGAAGCCGTCGAGTCCGTTCCGCAGCTGCCCGGTGGCAGCGCGATCACGATCGAACCCGGTGGCGCCATCGAACTGTCGGGCCCGCCGCTGGATGGTGCCGGGGCCGCCATCGTCGCGATGCAGGCCGATCAAGCCGTCCTGCGGGAAGCGTTGCGGCGCCGCGGACTGGGCCTGCTGCAGGTCGGCGCGGATCCGCTCCGGCCCCAGGCCCGGGTGAACCCCGGCGGTCGGTATCGGGCCATGGAGGCGTTCTTCACGGCAGGCGGAACCGGAGCCGCCGGGGCCGCGATGATGACGTCGACCGCCTCGCTGCAGATCAACGTCGATGCCGGCCCGCGTGACGGCTGGGCCGACCGCGTCCGGCTGGCCCACGCGCTCGGCCCCACCATGATCGCGGTGTCGGCGAGCTCGCCGATGCTGGGCGGCGAATTCACCGGATGGCAGAGCACGCGCCAGCGCATCTGGGGTCAGCTGGACACCGCCCGCTGCGGGCCCGTTCTCGGTGCCAGCGGTGACGACCCGGCCAGCGACTGGGCGCGCTATGCCCTCAAGGCGCCGGTGATGCTGGTGCACACGCCGGAGGCGGAGCCGGTCACCGAGTGGGTGCCGTTCGCCGACTGGGCGGACGGGCGGACGCTGCTCGGCGGCCGCCGGCCCACCGAGGCCGACCTGGACTACCACCTGACGACGCTGTTCCCGCCGGTCCGGCCGCGGCGGTGGCTGGAGATCCGCTACCTCGACGCCGTGCCCGACGATCTGTGGCCGGCTGTGGTGTTCACGCTGGTGACGCTGCTGGACGACGCGCGTCTTGCGCAGATCGCCTGGGAGGCAACGGAATTGGTCGCCACCGCCTGGGATCAGGCGGCGCGGGTCGGGTTGGCCGATCCGCGGCTGCGGGCGTCCGCGGTGCAGTGTGTGCAAGCGGCCGCCGAGGTCGCGCCGGACGATGTGGCGGACTCGATGGACCGGTTGCTGCGGCAGGTGACGCAGGGGCGCAGTGCGGCCGACGATTTCGCGGACCGGGTGGTCGCGCACGGAATCGATTCGGCCATCACCGGGTTGGCACTTGATGACCGGCTGAAAGGTGGGGTGTGAGTACGCGTGAGTTGTTGGCCCGGGGGCTGACCAGGGCCCGGGACCGGACCCTGGCCCTTGTCGAGTTCGACGATGCCGAACTGCTGCGCCAGTACGACCCGCTGATGAGCCCGCTGGTGTGGGACCTCGCGCACATCGGCCAGCAGGAAGAGCTGTGGCTGCTGCGCGGCGGCGATCTCAACCGCCCCGGTCTGCTGCCGCCCGACGTCGACGGCCTGTACGACGCGTTCGTGCATTCGCGCGCCAGCAGGGTGTCCCTGCCGCTGTTGCCGCCGACCGATGCGCGCGCCTTCTGCCGCACCATCCGGTCCAAAGCTCTTGACGCCCTTGATCGGGCGCCCGACGAGCCTGATGCCCAGTTCCCGTTCGCCTTGGTGATCAGCCACGAGAACCAGCACGACGAGACCATGCTGCAGGCCCTGAATCTGCGCAGCGGCCCGCCGCTGCTGGGACCGGGCGCCGCGTTGCCGCGCGGGCGTGACGGGGTCGCCGGTACCTCGGTGCTGGTGCCCGGCGGTCCATTCGTGCTCGGCGTCGACGCGGCCGACGAGCCTTTCGCGCTCGACAATGAGGGTCCGGCACATGTCGTCGACGTGCCGTCGTTCCGGATCGGCCGGGTGCCCGTCACCAATGCCGAATGGCGGGAGTTCATTGCCGACGGTGGCTATCGGGAGCCCCGGTGGTGGTCTGCCGCGGGCTGGGAGCATCGGCTGCAGGCGGGCCTGGTGGCGCCGCAGTTCTGGAGTGCCGACGGCACCACTCGGGTCCGGTTCGGGCATGTCGAGGAACTGCCGCCCGATGAACCGGTGCAACATGTCAGCTTCTACGAAGCCGAGGCGTACGCCGCCTGGGCCGGTGCGCGGTTGCCCACTGAAGTCGAGTGGGAGAAGGCTTGCGTCTGGGATCCCGCGGTCGGAGCACGGCGCCGATTCCCTTGGGGCGCAGCCGAACCCGATGCGCGTCGGGCCAACCTCGATGGGGGCGCGCTGCGGCCGGCGCCGGTGGGGGCATACCCGGGGAGCGCGTCGGCCTACGGCGTCGAGCAGCTTCTCGGCGATGTGTGGGAGTGGACCACCTCCCCGCTGCGGCCGTGGCCGGGATTCACACCGATGATCTACGACCGCTATTCGCAGCCGTTCTTCGAGGGCAGCGGTAGCGGCGACTACCGGGTGCTGCGCGGTGGTTCCTGGGCGGTGGCAGGTGACATCCTGCGGCCCAGCTTCCGCAATTGGGACCACCCCATCCGCCGCCAGATCTTCTCCGGGGTGCGGCTGGCCTGGTCCTGTGCCGAGGAGCGCGGCTGATGTGTCGCCACCTGGGCTGGCTCGGCGATCCGGTCTCGGTGTCGTCGCTGATCCTGGAACCCGCGAACGGGCTTCTGGTGCAGTCGTATTCACCCCGACGGCAGAAGCACGGTCTGCTCAACGCCGACGGCTGGGGTGTCGGCTTCTTCGACGGCGCGACACCGCGCCGCTGGCGCAGCGCCGCACCCCTGTGGGGTGACGCGTCGCTGGCGTCGGTGGCGCCGGCGTTGCGCAGCGGGTGCGTGGTGGCCGCCGTCCGGTCCGCGACCGTCGGGATGCCGATCGAGCCGTCGGCGTCGGCGCCGTTCACCGACGGTGAGTGGCTGTTGTCGCACAACGGCGTCGTCGACCGGGCGGTGCTGCCGGTGTCCCGGGCCGCGGAATCGACGGTCGACAGTGCGGTCCTGGCCGCCCACATCTTCGCCGAGGGCCTGGACAACCTGGGGGACACCGTGTGCAGGGTCGGGGAGTCCGACCCGTCGGCACGGCTGAATATCCTGGCTGCCAACGGTTCCCGGATGCTGGCCACCGTGTGGGGCGACACCTTGTCGATACTGCGCCGGCCCGACGGCGTGGTGCTGGCCAGCGAGCCCTACGACGATCACCCGGACTGGCAGGACATCCCGGACCGTCACCTCGTCGAGGTGACGGCCACCGGCGTCGCACTGACGCCACTGACTTGACGAAGGGACCACGATGACACCGAGCAAGACGGCACCGCTGCTGACCAACCATCTCGCCGCCGACTGGGCGCCCCGTGCGCTGCGGCGCGACGTCCGGGACGGCTTGTCGCAGTCGCCGAAATCGTTGCCGCCCAAGTGGTTCTACGATGCCGTCGGCAGTGACCTGTTCGATCAGATCACCCGCCTGCCCGAGTATTACCCGACGCGCACCGAGGCGCACATCCTGCAGGAAGCCGCCGGCGCGATCGTGGCGGCTTCCGGCGCGGACACGCTCGTCGAGCTCGGCAGTGGCACCTCGGAGAAGACGCGCATCCTGCTCGACGCGTTCCGGGACGCCGCGGCCCTGCGCCGGTTCGTGGCGTTCGACGTCGACGAGAACGTGCTCAGCGCCGCGCTCACCCAGTTGTCCGACGAGTACGACGGCGTCGAGATCAGCGGGGTGCGAGGTGATTTCGAGCAGCACCTGGGCGAGCTGCCCGTCGTGGGCCGTCGGCTGATCGTGTTCCTCGGATCGACGATCGGCAACCTGACGGCCGGCCCGCGGGCGGAGTTCCTCGCGAGCCTGGCCGCGGCGATGCGGCCGGGCGACACACTGCTGCTGGGCACCGACCTGGTGAAGGACACCACCCGGTTGGTGGCCGCCTACGACGACAGCGCCGGGGTCACCGCGCAGTTCAACCGCAATGTCCTGGCGGTGGTGAACCGGGAGCTGGATGCCGATTTCGATCTCGACCGCTTCGAACATGTGGCACGATGGAACCCCGAACACGAACGTATCGAGATGTGGCTGAGGTCTGTTGCCGCGCAACGGATTCAGATACGCGAGTTGGAACTGTCGGTGGAGTTCGAGGCGGGTGAGGAGATGTTGACCGAGGTGTCGTGCAAGTTCCGCCCCGAGGGCGTCTCGGCTGAATTGGCGGCCGCCGGACTGCGGCAGACCGACTGGTGGACCGACCCCGCGGGGGACTTCGGGCTTTCACTGGCGGTCAAGCCGGACCTGCGGACGTGACCGGAGCCGATTCCGCCGTCGCGCACCTTTGGCGCGCTGCCCGGCCCAAACCGCTGGGCCTGCATTTCGACAACGCCGCCTGCTCGCGGCAGAGCTTCGCGGTCATCGACGCCGCCGCTCAGCACGCCCGGCAGGAAGCTCAGGTCGGCGGCTATGTCGCCGCCGAATCCGCGGAACCCGTGTTGGAGGGCGGCCGGGCGGCGGTGGCCGAGCTGACGGGGATGGCCGCCGGCGACGTGGTGTTCACCACGGGCTCCAACAACGCGCTCAACCTACTGCTCAGCAGTTGGGACGGCGAGAAGACCATTGCCTGCCTGCCAGGCGAGTACGGACCCAATCTGGTGGTGATGGCGGCCAACGGATTCACGGTCCGCGAGCTGCCCGTCGACGGTCAGGGGCGGCTCGATGTCGAAGTGGCGGTCGCGCTGATGCAGGGCGACCCGCCGGCGCTGGCTCATTTGACGGCGCTCGGCAGTCACCGCGGGGTGGCCCAGCCGTTGTCGGAGTTCGTTGCGGCCTGCCACGCGATCGGGGTGCCGGTGGCGGTGGACGCCGCACAGGCGCTGGGCCATCTGGACTGCGCGGTGGCTCCCGACGTGATCTATGCGTCGTCGCGTAAGTGGCTGGCGGGGCCGCGCGGGGTCGGCGTGCTGGCGATCAGTTCGTCTGTGTCGCATCGGCTTCGGCCGCGCATCCCGCTGCCGGATTGGGGGACGCCGTTGCCGGTGCTGAAACGGCTTGACCTCGGAGAGGCCAATGTGGCTGCCCGCGTGGCCTTTTCGAAGGCCCTAGAGGAGCACCTGGCGGCCGGTCCGGAACTGGTGCGGGCGCGGCTGGCCGAGGTGGGGCGCCTGACGCGCACCGCGCTGGCCGGGCTGCCCGGATGGCGAGTGGTCGAGGACGTCGATGAACCGACGGCCATCACCACGCTGGAGCCGACGCGCGGCGACGACCCGAACTCCGTGCGCACCAAGCTGATTACCGAACACCACGTCGTCACGACCGTGGCCGGCATCGAGCGGGCCCCGTTCGAGATGAAGGTTCCGGTGCTGCGGGTGTCACCGCACGTCGACGTCACCGACGAAGAACTGGAGTCCTTCGCCGGTGCGCTGACTGCCGCGTCGACCTGACCGTCAGGCCTTGTGTGCCGTGAGCAGGAAGGCCGGCATCTTCAGCCGGCCCTTCTCGTCGAGGGCGTGCGGCGGCATCTCGAGCGGGGGCTGTCCTGGCATCGAAGGTGGCGCGACCATGCCGGCGTGGATGAACGCCGGCCGGACCTCGTCGATGGCCCAGTACTTGCCGACGGCCTCGCGCAGCTCGTCCTCGGTGACCTCGTTCGGCTTCATCTCGGCCTCGGCAGGGAACGCGCCCTTGGCGAACACCAGGATGAAGTACTTGGCGCCCGGCGCGGCCGCGCGGAACACGGCCTGCTGGTAGGCGTCGCGTGCCTCGACCGGAATCGAGTGGAACAGCGTCGAATCCATGATGGTGTCGAACCGTCCGTCGAATCCGGTGAACGAGGTGATGTCGTCTTCGACAAATGTCGCGTTGGTCAGATTCCGTTCGGTGGCAGCCTGTTTCGCGGCAGCCACCGCGGTGGGGGAGAGTTCGATGCCCACCACGTTGTGGCCCGCCGCGGCCAGCGCGAGGGCCAGTTCCGCGTGGCCGCAGCCCGCGTCGAGCACCTCGCCGGTGACCTGACCGGCGTCGATCAGTGCAGCCAGTTCGGGCTGCGGCTCACCGATGTTCCACGGCGGCGGACCGTCGAACCCGCCCTCCTGCCGGTAGACGCTGTCCCAATCCATCACTTCATTCGACGAGTCGGTCATGCGTCCAACCTACGCGGGCGGTCGCCGGGTGGCGATGGCGATCTGCGGCGAGTACAGGCCGCTGCGCAACTCGATGTCGACGCCGGCGGCGTCGGCCAATGCCCGCAGCGCGGACGGACTGTAGGCCCGCAGTGAGCTGATGACGCCGTCATGCACGAACGGCACGAACGGGGCCAGCGGCAGCATCGTGGCCAGCCGCATCAGGTGTAGCGGTGACGGTGGCCGAGGCAGGTCGATGATGAGCAACTTGTCCGCCACCCGGGTGCCCTCGACGAGCACCCGGACTGCGGCGGACGGGGGCAGATGGTGGAACGACAACGCGAAAACGGCCAGGGCATAAGCGCTATCGGCCGCATCGATGGCCGTCGCGTCCATGTGGCGCACCGTCACGCGCGGATCGGAACCCAGATCGCCGGCCGTGATGGCCGCGACCGAGTCGGGCTCCAGATCGGTGACGGTGAGTGTCGCGGTGGGGTGCATCTCCAGCACCTTTTTCGACAGGCCCCCGTGGCCGGCCCCGAGCTCGAGGATGCGTGGATCGGGAACGTCGGCGACTTCGTCCATGACGATGGAAGCGAAGCGCTCGTGGAGGCCGAACCAGTTGCCGGTGAGTTCCAGCGCGCGCACGACGCTGCGCTTGACGGCGGGGTCGACGTCGTCGCGGTCGAGGTATTCGGGCTGGTCGGTCTGCAGCGCGCGATCGAGGCATGACGCCCGTGGACCGCCGCGCGGCATGCGATCGATGTCGGTGCTCATCCGAGCGCCGCGGTCAGGGTGGCGGGTACCTCGATGTCGGCAACCGCGAGGTTCTCCTCGAGATGCTCGACGGACGACGTGCCGGGGATCAGCAGCATGTTGGGTGCCGCGGCCAGGGTCCAGGCCAACGCGACCTGCGCGGGCGTGCGGCCGAGTTCGCTTGCCGCCTTTCGGATTTCGGGGTGGCCGAGCACCGGGTTGTCCGGTACGAACGCCGAGCCCAGCGGGAAGAATGGGACGAACGCGATGCCGCGTGCGGCGCATGTGTCCAGCACCGGCTGCGAGGACCGGTCGAGGAGGTTGTACGCGTTCTGGACACACACGATGTCGGTGCGCTGCAGCGCGATCGCGAGATGCTCGAGGGAGATGCTGCTCAGCCCGATGCCGTCGATCAGCCCCTCGTCGCGCGCGGCAATCATGGCGCTGAGCTGGCGGTCGAACAGTTCCCGGTCGACCTTGCCCGGCGCACTGGGATCACCGTCGGGACCCATGATGCGCAGGTTCACCGCTGCGAGCCGGTCGGTGCCGAGGGTTTCGAGGTTCTGCTCGATGGCGGCCCGCAGCTCGTCGGGCTGCTGCGCGGGCAGCCAGCCGCCGGTCTGGTCCCGGCGCGCACCGACCTTGCTGACCAGCGCGAGGCCCTGCGGATAAGGGTGCAGGGCCTCGCGGATCAGCTGGTTGGCCACGTCAGGGCCATAGAACTGCGCGGTGTCGATGTGGTTGACGCCGAGTTCCACCGCGCGTCGCAACACGGCGAGCGCCTGGTCGTGGTCCCGCGGTGGGCCGAAAACGCCCGGGCCGGGGATCTGCATGGCCCCGAATCCGACCCGGTGGACCTGGTACTGACCGAGCGCGTACGTCGTCATGTAGCCAGGCTAACGCTAGTCGGACTCGCCGAGAATCTGGTAGATCTCGCGGCGGGCGTTGTTCACGATGTCCAGGATGCGTTGCTGCTGTTCGGCATTCGCGGAGTGCACCGACTGTGCGACGGCGCCGAACATTTGGCCGAGCGCGTTGCGCAGATTCAGGGCGGCTGGGTCAGCGCCTTCGGTGATCTCTTCCCAGGGGGCGGTCTCGATCGCGTCGGCGGCGGTGCGGCCGTCCTCGGTCAGCTCGAAAGTCTTTTTGCTGCCTTGGCTTTCGGCGGGGGTGATCAGACCTTCGTCCTCCAGCAGCTGCAGGGTGGGGTAGATCGAGCCTGGGCTGGGCTTCCACAGGCCGTCGCTACGCGCGGCGATCTCCTGCGTCATCTCGTAGCCGTGCATCGGCCGCTCGGTGAGCAGCTTGAGGATGGCGGCGCGGACATCGCCGCGCCGGCTGCGGCCACTGGCGCGTCCGCGGCCACCGTGACGCCGTCCGCGGGGACCGCCGGGTCCGAACGGGCCGGCGCCGAAGCCAGGTCCGAAGCCCTGGCCGAAGCCGGGACCGAAACCGAATCCCGGTCCGAATCCAAAGCCGCCCTCGCCGCGGTGGTCCCGCACGTGGTCGCGGAACTGTTCGCGCATGTCCCTCCGGGCCGCCCGGCGTTCGTCATGTCGAGCGCGGCGGTCGGCAGGGCCGACGAACGGTGAACGGTCGCCAGGTGCGAAACCGAAGCCACCTCCGTGGGAGGGGCGATCGAAGGGGCCGCCGTCGAACGGGCGGCCGGGTGGGGTGAATGGGGTTTCCATAGATGTGTGCTCTCTTTCGGCGGGAGGCGCCTGGTGCGCCTCCGATGCATTAACGATATATCGGAAACTATCGGGATGCAACAGTCCGCTGAGAGTTGGCTGCGGTGCGGCCCGCATCTGAACGTCCGCGTCTAGGGTGTGGCGATGATGGTGACGTGGCTGGGTGATCCGGCCCAGGTGGTGTCCGGCTGACCGATGGGCGACTTCGGATTTCATGCCCTGGCGCTGGTGGCCGTCATCGGCCTGGTCGGGCCGCTGCTGGCGGCAGTGCCCAAGCTGCGGGTGCCCTTGATCGTCGGCGAACTCGCTGCCGGAATCGTTGTGGGGCGCACCGGGTTCGGCATCGTCGACGCGGACAACCCGACGTTCGTGCTCCTGGCGGACATCGGCTTTGCACTCGTGATGTTCATCGTCGGGACCCATGTTCCGGTGCGCGACAAGTCATTGCGGGGTGAGCTGCCCAGATCGCTGTTGCGAGCGGTTGTGGTGGGCGCGTTCGCCGCGGTGTTCGGTGTGGTCATCGCGCATCTGTTCGGCACGGGTCACGCCCCGTTGTACGCCGTCCTCATGGCTTCGTCCTCGGCGGCGCTGGCGCTGCCCGTCATCCAGTCGCTTGGATTGACGGGGCCGCCGGTGCTGTCGGTCACCGCCCAGATCGCGATAGCCGACGCGGCGTCGATCGTGCTGTTGCCGTTGGTCATCAATCCAGCGGGTGCCCCACGCGCCGTGGTGGGGGTGCTGGCGATCGCCGCCTGTGCCGTCCTCCTGTACTTCTTTCTGCGATATGAAGCCAAGCGCGGGTGGCTCAAGCGGATGCACAGGTATTCGCACCGCCGGCATCTGGCGCTCGAACTGAGGATCAGCCTGATCGTGCTGTTCGGCCTGGCGGCGTTGGCGAAGTCGACGCACGTGTCGATCATGCTGGCGGGTTTTGCGCTGGGTCTGTGCCTGTCCGCGATTGGTGAACCGCGTCGGCTGGCGCGCCAGCTGTTCGGCATCACCGAGGGATTCTTCGCGCCGTTGTTCTTCGTCTGGCTCGGCGCGTCATTACAGGTGCGGGAGCTCGGCGAGCATCCGGGTCTGATCGGGCTGGGTGTGGCCCTGGGCGTGGGAGCGGTGCTCGCACATCTCACTGGCAGGTTGTTCGGGCAACCGCTGGCGCTGGGGGTGCTGGCGGCAGCGCAATTGGGCGTTCCGGTGGCCGCTGCCACATTGGGGACCCAGCAGCATCTGCTGAGTCCGGGCGAGCCGTCGGCACTGATTCTCGGTGCGCTGCTGACCGTCGTGGCGACGTCTTCGGCCGGCGGGATCGCCCAGCGCCGGCAAACTGCGACGGCCTGAGTTCCGCCGCCCGGTCCCGCTCGACCCACTGTCTCACCATGTGGACACTCCAGTGGTAAGACGCACTCCCGCCAAGCATTCCGCGGCTACGACTGACGCGCGCGCAAGTTATGCGTAGCGTAATTTGCTGAAACTGCAAATTTCCGCGACATCGTCTTTGGGGCGTGCCGGCTAATCGGGCCAATCCGAGGTGTGACGTGCGTCTCGTCACGCTGTGAACTACCTGTGAGACAAATGATGCTGATTTGGGCGGTCCTTCTAGCCAAATTTGCTGATTCGGTAGCGCAACTAACTTGCCCGTCAGGGCAGCAATCTAACGCGATTGACAATTTACTGACAGTCCGATTTTGGTTAGCTGGGAAATGTGTGGGTTGGTAAAAAATGCCTATTTACAAGGGGTAAATTTCTCGACCACACGAGTGTCGCGATAACTGGGAGGACTCAAATGCAGCTCACAATGAAGCCGTATATCACTGCGGGCGTTGCCCTCGCGGGAGCGAGTGTGATTGCTGTGGCGCCGGTGGTGCCGCAGACGCAACCCCACTTGCCTGCGGTTTCGCACGTGCAGGTCTCCGATGTGCATCTGACGGCACTGGTCAACCCGATCGTGGCACTGGGCAACATCTACAACGCCCTGGCAGAGACGGTCGGGCAAACCAGCTACATGGTGGAGACCAGCGTCAATCCGCTGGTGCGCCAGGTGGTGCTCGATGCGAACTACGGCGTGCAGCAGGGCATGCAGTTGATCGGCAACATCACCGGCGCGACGTTCACCCTCGGTGGTGCGCTGCCGGGCACTCTCGCAAACGTGCTGGGGAACCTCGGCACGCTCAATGTCAACGGCGCCATCGACTCGCTGGTTGGCGGTCTGCTCCCGGGCGGTCTGCAGCTGATCACCGGCATCAACGGACCGGTGCAGAACATCCTGCAGCAACCGTTGGCAGTGGCGGAGGCGATGGTGCCCGCAGTGCTGGATTCGGTGACCGCTCTGGTCGCCGGCCTGGCGATCTCGACCGTCGGAATCGGCTGCGGCTCGTGCCTCGGCACCACGCCCGTCGTTCAGCAGGTGGTCAAGAGCGTGACGGGAATTCTGCAGTCGGTGCTCACCCTCAATCCCGGCACCATTTACAACGGTGTGCTCAACAACGTGGTGAGCCTCGTGCAGAACATTCAGAAGAATGTCACGGATTTTGAAACCGGCACCGTTCCGTACATCGTCAATCGGATCATCACCGCGCTGAATGTGAACCCGAATGCACCGGGCGGCGTCACCGTTCCCGCCGCTGCGACGACGGTTGCCGCGCTGGCGCCGGCGGCCGAGAAGACGGCCACGGACTCGTCTGCCGCGGGATCGACCGACACCGCGACGACGACGAAGAAGACGGCGACCGCCACCGCGGCGACGTCGACCGATGCGGCGAAGGACACGTCCGCCAAGGATGCCGACGCCAAGGCCGCCGACGCCAAGGCCGCCGACACCAAGGCTTCGGATACGAAGGCTGCCACTGACACCAAGGCTGCTGACACCAAGGACGCCGACACCAAGGGTGCCACCAAGGACGCCGACACCAAGGCGACCGACACCAAGGACACGACCAAGGACGCCGATACCAAGGGTACTGACACCAAGGGCACTGACACGGCGACGACGCCCAAGGACACCGCGCCCAAGACCAAGAAGGCGCAGAACCCCGGTGCCAAGGTGGCAAAGGCCATCTCTGGTGCCATCAAGAACGCCACGAAGGGTGGCAAGGGCAAGACCGGCAGCAAGTAGTCGCTCGGCGACCTGTGGCCCCACCGCCGAAAGGCGATGGGGCCACAGTGCATTCAGGGACTATTGCCGGCGGCGGAAGGCGGCGGCCACGATCGCCGCGGCGATCAGAACCAGCGCCGCGGCGGTCGCCGCAGTGGCGCCGATCCCCGAATCGAAGGCGACGCGTGCCGACTTCATCAAATGATTGCCGAGCTCGGTCGGCAGGGTTCGGGCCACCGAGATGGCGCCGCCGATGCTCTCGCCGGCGTCAGCCGACTGTGCGGGTGAAAGAGCGCCCGGCAGTTCGACATTCGCGCGGTAGAACGCGGTGAACATCGTGCCCAATCCGGCGGTGCCGATCACCGCGCCCAGCTCGTAGGCGGTCTCCGACACCGCGGACGCCGCGCCGGCCTTCTCCGGCGGTACCGACGCCACGATGGTGTCGTTCGAGATCGTCTGCGACACACCGACACCCAGCTCGAGCACGGTGAACGACGCGATGACGCCGACCATGGTCAGGTCATGACGGAACAGCAGGATCAGTACGAAGCCTGCGGCCACCAGGAGCAGCCCGGTGACGATCAGCGTCTGCGGCGCGAACCGCTTGGTCAGCCGTACCACGGCGATGCCCGCGATCATCGATGCCGCCGCGCCCGGCAGCATGACCAGCGCGGCGGTCAGCGGGTCCAGTCCGAGCACCAGTTGCAGGTGCTGCGAGACGAAGAACAGGAACCCGATGAGGCCCACCATCGACAGGAAGTTGGCCAGGATCGACGCCGTGAAGGGTCCGTGACCGAACAGCCGCATATCGAGAATCGGTGTGGCACTGCGGTTCTGCCGACGCACAAACCAGACTCCCGCGCCGACACCCAAGGCGACGGCCGCCAGCGTCAGCGTCGAGATGCCGTCATGCGCGGCGGTCTTGATGGCCCACACCACCGGCAGCATGGCCACCAGCGACAGGAGCACGCTCAGCGCGTCGATTGGGCCCGGGTTCGGGTCCCGCGATTCCGGCACGAGTTTGGGCGCCAGTACCAGCAGCGGCAGCAGGATCGGCACCGCGATCATGAAGACCGCGCCCCAGTGGAAGTGCTGCAGCAAGAGACCACCGACGATCGGCCCCAGCGCCGAACCGGCCGCGAAGCACGAGGCCCAGATGGCGATGGCCAGCCGGCGTGCCGTGGCCTCGGTGAAGATGTTCCGGATCAGCGACAACGTCGACGGCATCAGCATGGCGCCGAACACGGCGAGCGCGGCACGTGCGGCAACCAGGTACCCGGCGCTCGGCGCGAACGCCGCCGCGGCCGAGATGGCGGCGAATCCGACGGCGCCGATGAGCAACAGCCGGCGCCGGCCGAACCGGTCGCCGAGGCTGCCCATCGTCACCAAAAGCGTTGCCAGCACCAGCGAATAGATGTCGACGAGCCACAACTGGGTGGCGGCTGACGGGCGGAAGTCCTCGGCGATGCGGGGCAGCGCGAAGGCCAGCACGGTGTTGTCGATGGAGACGAGCAGCACGGGCAGCATCAGCACTGCCAGCGCCCACCAATGGCGTTGCGGGGTCCGGTTCGTCACCTCGTTGGTGACGAGACTGGTGGACATGGGAATTACCTAACTTGTTGAGATGAAAGCAAATTCGTGGGGATCAGGATTGATCCGGCGTGATGGTGCCGGCCGTCAGGCTGGCCATGATGGCGTCGACGATCTCGACCCGCGGCGCGATGTTCCGGCGCAGTGCCTCGTACCCGGCGTCGAGCAGGGCCCAGAAAACCAGGCGCGGCCACTCCGGTGGGCTGGTCTGCGGTCGTGCCGAAACCCGCGCCAGCACTTCGGCTATCGCCTCGTCGCCGGTATCGAGGATCGCGGACAACTCCGGATCGGCCACGATGGTCGGCTCGTTGTAGACGAAGGGCACGATGGGTCCGAGGTCCAGCTGGGATTCGACCACCCGGCGCAGCGCAGCGAGTGGGGGCCCGCACGCGGGCTCGGCTTTGTCGATGGCGGCGTTGCACATCTCATGCACGTACAGGGCGACGGCACGGATCAGCTCGGAACGCTCGGAGAAATACCGGTGCAGGGTGCTGCGGCCAACGCCCGCGGCAGTGGCGATGTCGCTCAACGACGCCGCGGGATTGGTCGCCAGGGCGGCGGTGGCGGCATCGAGAATCGCCTTACGGGTGCGCGAACGCACACCGGTGTCGAACGATTTCAACTCAGCCATGCATCAAAGATAGCGTACCGCGACCTAAAATGGGACAGATGTGTCTCAAAACACCGGATGATGCAGGTCGAACAAGCTTTTCGCGTGGTGATGGGCCTGCGAAATTGGGTTCAACCCGGTTGTCCCGGGGTACTCGGCCGATGTCATCTGCAGCGTCAGAAAACTACACTTGACGGTATCTATTACTGATTTTGTTGGGTTGTTTCCGGAGGCGGGCCATGGCCACGTACAGGAAGATTGCATCGACAACAGCACTCGCGGCAGGCCTTGTGGCCGCGGTTCTGGGTATCGGTTCGGGAAGTGCGAGCGCCGCGCCGGCGCACGATCCGGGCATGATCCCGATGGACCACGGTTGGGGCGGCGGCGACTGGGACGACCACCACGGCTGGGGCTGGGGCCATCGTGGTTGGGGCGAGGACCGTGGCTGGGGCCCCGGGTGGCCGCCGCCATGTGTGACCGTGCCGTTCGTCAGCATCTGCGCATAAGACATCTGCGCGCGAGTATCCCGGGCCGGATCGGCGACGCGGGTCGTGCGCGCGATCTGCCGCGGTGTCTGAAACAAGAAGGCCCCGACCAGATTTCCCTGGTCAGGGCCTTGCTCACTTGTCGGGGTGGCGGGATTCGAACCCACGACCTCTTCGTCCCGAACGAAGCGCGCTACCAAGCTGCGCCACACCCCGCGTGAAGCCACGACAGCGTATCGCACCGGGGCCCTCAGAAGCCAAACGGCCCTCGCGAGGTGAGGTAGCCGCAGGTAGACGGGTTTGGCGGCGAAGATCACGTCCGCTGACGGGATGGATTTTTGCTCATCGTGCGTTGAAGCGGGTAACTGTAATCAACGACAGCTCGACAGCGAGAAAGCGAGGACCGAACATGACCGGATTGGGAGCTCTGCTCTACTGCGGATTCTTCGGGCTGGCTGCGCTATGGCTGTTCGCGACCTCTGACTACCGGGCGGCCTGGCTGGGCCGCCAGGGTCAGCCCCAGCGCCCGGAACGCTCGAACTCCGCCAGTGCCGCCACGGCGTCGGCGGACTCCAGCCCGCGGCTGCTGACCCACGCTTCGTCGAAGTAGGTATCGGCATAGCGGTCACCGCTGTCGGCCAGAAGCGTCACCACCGACCCACTGCGGCCCTGCGCCACCATCTCGGCCAGGAGCCCGAACGCACCCCAGATATTCGTGCCCGTGGACGGGCCCACGCGTCGGCCCAGCACCTTGCTCACGTGCCGAGCGGCGGCCACCGAGGCCGCGTCCGGGACGCAGACCATGGCGTCGACCACACCGGGCAGAAACGACGGCTCCACCCGCGGGCGGCCGATGCCCTCGATGCGCGACGACGCCCCGGTGAACACGTCGCGGTCGCCCGTGGCCCACGACGGATAGAACGCCGAGTTCTCCGGGTCCACGACACAGAGCCGCGTGGCGTGGCGCCGGTAGCGCAGAAACCGTCCGATCGTGGCGCTGGTGCCGCCGGTGCCCGCGCCGACCACGATCCACTCGGGAATCGGATGGGCCTCGTCGCGCAGCTGCGAGAAGATCGACTCGGCGATGTTGTTGTTGCCGCGCCAGTCGGTGGCCCGTTCGGCATTGGTGAACTGATCCAGGTAGTGGCCGCCAGTCTCGCGCGCCAGGCGTTCCGCCTCGTCGTACACCTCTGACGACTGCTCCACGAAATGGCAACGGCCGCCTTGTGATTCGATCAGCGCGATCTTCGACGGGCTCGTCGACGCCGTCATCACCGCGATGAACTCGAGCCCCAGCAGCGCCGCGAAATACGCTTCGGACACCGCGGTCGACCCGGACGACGCCTCGATGACCGTCGTCTGCGGTCCGATCCAGCCGTTGCACAACCCGTACAGGAACAGCGACCGAGCGAGCCGGTGCTTGAGGCTGCCGGTGATGTGCGTGCTCTCGTCCTTGAGATACAGCTGGACGTCGACGCTCGCACCCCACGCGGCAGGCAACGGATAGCGCAGGAGGTGGGTGTCGGCGCTGCGCCGGGCGTCGGCCTCGATCAACCGGACCGCGCCCGCCACCCAGCCGCGGTCGACGCCGCGCGCCGCCACCGGCGGGGTCACCGTGCCGAAACGGCCGGCTGCGTCATGTCGGCGCTGATACCGGCGTGCCCGCCGCCGGTCGGAGCGGCCACCAGCGTCAGCAGCGTCACCTCGGGCCGGCAGCAGAAACGCACCGGCGTGTACGGCGAGGTACCCAGACCGGCGGACACGTGCAGCTGCGTGTGTGCGCCCCAGCGGGACGGCCCCTTCACCCGGGAGGTGTCGATGTCGCAGTTGGTCACCAGCGCGCCGTAGAACGGCACGCACAGCTGCCCGCCGTGCGTGTGGCCGGCCAGCACCAGCTGGTAACCGTCGTCGGCGAACCGGTCCAGCACGCGGGTGTACGGCGCATGGGTGATGCCCAGCGACAGGTTGGCCGCCGGGTTGGGCCGCCCGGCGACGGTGTCGTAGCGGTCGCGGGCCAGGTGCGGATCGTCGACCCCGGCCACGGCGACGAGCTGCCCGTTGATCTCGATCTCGCGCCGGGTGTGGGTCATGTCCAGCCAGCCGCGCTCGGTGAACGCCGCGCGCAGGTCCTGCCACGGCAGCGGCCGTCCGGTGATCCGCTTGTGCTTGCTGAACAGATAGTTGGCGGGGTTCTTGGGCTTCGGCGCGAAGTAGTCGTTGCTGCCGAACACGAACACACCGGGGACCGCGAGCAGGTCGCCCATCGCCTGCACCACGGCCGGCACCGACTTCGGGTGCGAGAGGTTGTCGCCGGTGTTGACCACCAGATCCGGCTCCCAGCGGGCCAGCTCGCGCAGCCACGCCTGCTTGCGACGCTGCGCCGGCATCATGTGCAGATCGCTCAGATGCAGCACCCGCAGCGGCGACGATCCGGGCGTCAGCACCGGCATGGTGACCTCGCGGACCACGAACGCGTTGCGCTCGATGAGCGACGCGTAGGCGAGGCCCGCAGCCAGTGTTCCGGCGACGGTGACGGCAGCGTTGCGGACGATGGCAGACATGCAGGCAGCCTACTTGCTCAGCGCAGCAATTGGCCCGTTGTCGCTGGTCATCGTTAGAAAGCCCACAGGGTTGACTTAGGTCGTTCTGAGGTTTCGGCCGGGCCTATGGTGGCGGGGGACCGAGAACCGGCACGGTGATGGGCGGCAGGCCAGGAATCTCGACGACCGTCGACCCGATCTGCACCGGCGGCAGGCCGTCGATGCCCGGAATGCCCACCGGCGGTGGCGGCGGAGGCGGCGGCGCGATGCCATTGCTGACCTGGATCGTGATGATCGATCCGGGGATGGTCTGGCCCGACGGCGACGTTCCGACCACCTGGCCCGACGGCGCGGTGCTGTTGACCCACGACGGCTGCGCGGACAGCTGGAAGCCGGCCTCCTTGATGCGGTTCTGTGCCAGGTCGAGGTCCATGCCCGCGACACTCGGCACCTTCGAGCCCGGCCCGCCGTCGACGTAGCGCGGGTCGGTCGGCGGCATCACCACATTGGGCGGGGTGTACTGCTTCATCGCCGTGAACCAGGTTCGGGCCGGTTCGTGGCCGCCGTAGAGATCACCGCGGCCGCACTGCCGCAGCGGGAACGAACACAGGTCCGACGGTGTGGGCGAGTCGTCGTAGATGTAGTTGGCGGCGGCGTAGGCGCTGGTGAAGCCCAAGAACGCCGACGACCGGTGGGCCTCGGTGGTGCCGGTCTTGCCCGATACCGGGAGGTTCCAGCCCACCGACTGTGCGGCCGCGGCACCGGTGCCACTGATGGCGTCCTTGTTCATCGCGTTGGCGAGAGTGTTCGCCAGACCCTCGGGGACCGCCTGCTCGCAGGTCTGAGTGGTCACCGAGACCTCATTGCCGTGCCGGTCGAACACCTTGTCGACCGGGTTGGGCGGGCACCACGTGCCGCCCGACGCCAGCGTGGCCGCGACGTTCGACAGTTCGAGGGCGTTGACCTCGAACGGTCCGAGGGTGAACGAGCCGATGTTCTGCCGCTTGATGAAGTCGGCCAGGCTCTCGTTGCTGTTCGGGTCGTACGGGCGGGCGGTGCCCGGCGCGGCGTAGGACCGCAACCCCAGCTTGACCGCCATGTCGACGGTGCGCGGGACACCGATCTGCGAGATGAGCTTGGCGAAGCCGGTGTTCGGCGACGACGCCAGCGCTTCGGTGACGTTCATGCTGCCCTTGTAGCGGCCGTCGTTCTCGACGCACCACTTGTCCTTCGGGCAGCCCTTGGCGCCACCGCTGCCGAGGCCCTTGGCCTCGAACCGTCCGGGCACGTCCAGCTGCGCGTTGATGCCCATGCCCATGTCGAGAGCAGCGGCTGTGGTGAAGAGCTTGAAGATGGAGCCCGCGCCGTCACCGACCAACGAAAAGGGCTGCGGCTGCATGGTTTCCCCGGCCGCGGTGTTCAGGCCGTACGTCCGGTTGCTGGCCATCGCCACCACCTGGTGGTTGTCCTTGCCGGGACGGATGACGCTCATGACACTGGCGATGCCGTCGATGGAGGGGGAGGCGATGCCGTCGATCGACGACTTGACCGCGTTCTGGATGTCCGGGTCGATCGTGGTGCGGATCAGATAGCCACCCTTGGCCACCTGGTCCTTGCTGATGCCGGCCTTCGACAGATAGTCGAGTACGTAGTCGCAGAAGAAGGCGCGGTCACCCGCGGCGATGCAGCCGCGGGGCAACTGGTTGGGCTGCGGCAGGATGCCGAGCGGCTCGGCCTTGGCGGCCCGCAGCGCCTCGGCTTCCTGGGGGACGTTCTGGATCATGGTGTCCAGCACCAGGTTTCGGCGTGCCAGGGCGCCGTCGGGGTTGACGTAGGGGTCCAGCCCGCTGGTCGACTGCACCATGCCGGCGAGCAGCGCGGCCTGTTGCCAGTTCAGCTGGTTGGCGTTGACGCCGAAGTACGTCTGGGCGGCGTCCTGGATGCCGAACGCGCCGTTACCGAAAGACACCAGGTTCAGATAGCGCGTCAGGATCTCCGACTTGGTGAACGTCTTGTCCAGGGTCAGCGCCATGCGGATTTCGCGCAGCTTGCGCGCCGGGGTGGTCTCGATGGCGGCCCGCCGTTCGGCATCGCTCTGCGCGACGACGAGCAGTTGGTAGTTCTTGACGTACTGCTGCTCGAGGGTCGATCCACCGCGCGTATCCGCCGATCCCGACATGTAGCCGGACAGGCCCGTCAGGGTGCCCTTCCAGTCAACCCCGTTGTGCTCGGCAAACCGTTTGTCCTCGATCGAGACGATGGCCAGCTTCATGGTGTTGGCGATCTGATCGCTCGGGACCTCGAAACGGCGCTGCGAATACAGCCACGCGATGGGGTTGCCCTTGGCGTCCACCATGGTCGATACGGCGGGTGCGTCACCTTCGACCAGCTGGGCCGAACCGTTGGCCACGACGTCGGATGCCCGGTTCGACATCAGGCCGACACCCCCGATGAGCGGGAACATCATCGCGGCGAGGATCACGCTGGCGAGCAGAACGCACCACGTCAACTTGATGACGGTGACCGCGGTCGGCGGACGATTCTGCGGTCGCTCGGACATGGGGTACAGCCTAGCGACCGTGGTGGCCGGCAGCTGAGTGCTGGTCGATTACCACGTCCTTAGGGCATCTAGGGGGCTGCGACACGGGCAAAAATTAACGTTTGGACACACGTCCCAAAAAAGCGGCCCCGGACCCATTGCGCAATAGGCCCCTGACCACCTAACTTGAACACACAATGCGATCTAGGTAACACTACTAGCCGCAATGTGGCGTAGATCGCATCAGCGATTTACTCGGGAGGACTCGGCCGTCGGGAGACGGTGTGACGAAGGGATCGCTGGTGGCCGGTACACAGCCAGTAGTTCGCGCGACAATCGCTCCCCAGGCCGGAAACGGCGCGATGCAGGGTGTGGTCCAACCTGAAGCCGAAGCCAGAATCGCCTGGGTCTCCCAGGCCCGATGCCGGCAGGCTGACCCCGATGAGCTGTTCGTCCGCGGCGCCGCGCAACGCAAGGCCGCGGTCATCTGCCGACATTGCCCGGTGATCGTCGAGTGCGGTGCCGACGCCCTCGACAACCGCGTCGAGTTCGGCGTGTGGGGCGGCATGACCGAGCGTCAGCGCCGCGCCCTCCTCAAGCAGCACCCCGAGGTGGTGTCCTGGGCCGAGTTCTTCGCGACCCAGCGCAAGCACCGCAACGCGGTCTGAATTCCTTCTCGCGCAACGCAGTCCGCGGTTTTCTGCGGACTGCCGTTGCAGCGAATGACGCCGGGCTCACGCCTTGACGACGTCACCCGTGATCTGATCGGCGATGGCCCGCAGTGCCTCGAGGTCGGACACCTCGAACGGCAGTGACGGCACACCCACCAGCGCCACGTGCGGGTTGGCCCCGGTGAACCGCGACAGCAGCCGCACCTCACGCTTGGCGATGACGGTGCGGTTCGCGTGGATCCGCAGCGTCGCCGCGGCCAGCGCATCGGTGTCCTGACCGGACTGCTCCAGCTTGCCCGCGGCCTCGTCGGCCGCATCGGCGGTCAGGTCGCACAGCATCGGGTGGGTGCGGTTGAGGATCAGGCCGGCCAGCGGCATCTGCTCCTGCGACAACCGGTCGACGAAGAACGACGCCTCGCGCAGCGCGTCGGGCTCGGCGGCCGAGACCACCACGAACCGCGTGCCGGGGCGCTTGAGCAGTTCGTAGGTGCGGTCGGCCTTCTCCCGGAACCCGCCGAACGTCGCGTCCAGGGACTGCACGAAGCCGGCCGCGTCGGAGAGCATCTGCGAACCCAGCACGGTGGACAGCGCCTTCATCGCCAGGCCCATGGCCCCGGTGACGAGGCGGCCGATGCCGCGGCCCGGTCCGAGCAGCAGCCGCCACAGGCGGCTGTCCATGAAGTTGCCCAGCCGCTTCGGCGCGTCCAGGAAGTCCAGCGCGTTGCGCGACGGCGGGGTGTCGACGACGACCAGATCCCATTTGTCCTCGGCCAGCAGCTGGCCGAGCTTCTCCATCGCCATGTACTCCTGCGTGCCCGAGAGCGACGTCGCGACGGTTTGGTAGAACTGGTTCTCCAAAATCGCGTCGGCGCGGTCTTCGCCGGAGTACTGCAGCACCATCTCGTCGAAGGTGCGGCGCATGTCGAGCATCATCGCGAACAGCTGGCCGGGCACCTCGGGCGCCAGCGGCACCCGCTGCGGGGTGTTGCCCAGATCCTTGATGCCGAGGGCCTGCGCCAGCCGCTTGGCCGGGTCGATGGTCAGCACGACGACGGTGCGGCCGTACTCGGCGGCCCGCAGCGCCATCGCGGCGGCGGTGGTGGTCTTGCCGACGCCGCCGGCGCCGCAGCACACCACGACGCGGTTCGCCTTGTCCGACAGGATGGCGTGCATGTCCAGCTTCAAGGGTTGATGGCCCGGCTTGCCGCTCATTTGGTGCCAACCCCTTGCAGTTCGAGTGCTTCGGCGAGTTCGTACAGGCTGCCCAGGTCGACCCCGTCGGGGAGCGCGGGCAGTTCGAGGCGGGGCACTTCGAGGGCGTCGAGCGCCTCGGCGCTCTCGGCGCGCGCCATCATGCGCGTCGCGTGCTGGATGGTCTCGGTGAGCAGTCCGGCGAAGTCGGTGTCGGACAACGTGATTCCGGCGTCGGCCAGCCCGGCACGCACCGCGTCGGCGTCGACGACGCCCTCGGCGGCCTTCGCCAGATCGTCCTGCGACAGGTACGCCGGGATGTTGCGGTTGACGATGACACTGCCGATCGGCAGGTCCAGTTCCCGCAGTTCCTCGATGGCCTCCAGGGTCTCCTGCACGGGCAGCGCCTCCAGCAGGGTGACCAGGTGGATGGCGGTGAGCTCGGAGTGCAGCAGCTTCACGACGCCGTCGGCCTGGGAGTGCACCGGCCCGCCCTTGGCGAGGTCCGAGACGGCCTTGGTGACGTCGAGGAAGCGGGAGATGCGGCCCGTCGGCGGGGCGTCGACCACGACGGCGTCGTAGGGACGCTGCCCCTTGAGCTCCTTGGCGGTCTTGCCGTTGCGGACCACGACCTCTTTGATCTTGCCGGTGAGCAGGACGTCACGCAGGCCGGGGGCGATCGTGGTGGCGAACTCGACCGCGCCGATGCGCTTCATGGCGCGGCCGGCGATGCCGAGGTTGTAGAACATGTCCAGGTACTCCAGGAACGCGGCCTCGGTGTCGATGGCCAGCGCGTTGACCTGCCCGCCGCCCTCGGCGGTGGCGATCTTCTGCTCCCCGTACGGCAGTGGTGGCACGTCGAAAAGCTGGGCGATGCCCTGACGCCCCTCGACCTCGACCAGCAGGACGCTGCGGCCGCCGGCGGCCAGCGCCAGCGCCAGCGCGGCAGCGACGGTGGTTTTGCCGGTACCGCCCTTGCCGGTGACGAAATGGAGGCGCGCCTGGTCCAGGCGCGCGGGCCAACCGATGTGGGTTTGGCCCGTCGATGCGGAGGTCACCCCAGCATGTTAACCATGCGGTACCCCTCGGCCGATAAGCTCGGCGGCATGAGCGAACCGACCCGGTGGGAGTACGCCACCGTCCCGTTGCTGATCCACGCCACCAAGCAGATCCTGGACCAGTGGGGCCAGGACGGGTGGGAGCTGGTGTCGGTATTGGCCAACCCGAGCGGTGAGCAGCACGTCGCGTACCTGAAGCGGCCGAAGTGAGCGTCTCCGACCGGCTGGCCGAGCTGGGCATCGAGCTGCCGGAAGTCGTTGCGCCCCTTGCCGCTTACGTCCCCGCGGTCCGGACCGGGAACCTCGTCTACACCTCGGGCCAGCTGCCCATGCAGGGCGGCCAGTTGCCGGCCGAGGGCAAGGTCGGCGGCGAGGTCAGTGTCGAGGACGGCAAGGCGCTGGCCCGGATCTGCGGCCTCAACGCGCTGGCTGCCGTGCACGCGCTGGTCGGCATCGACGCGGTGGTGCGGGTCGTCAAGGTCGTCGGTTTCGTCGCCTCGGCGCCGGGCTTCAACGGTCAGCCCGCGGTGATCAACGGCGCGTCCGAACTGTTCGGCGAGGTGTTCGGCCCGGCCGGCGCGCACGCCCGCTCGGCGGTCGGCGTCTCGGAGTTGCCGCTGAACGCGCCGGTCGAGGTGGAGCTGATAGTCGAAGTCGCATGACCCATCCGGCGTATGGCGTGCTGCGGCCGGTGACCCCATCGGCCTCGGTCCTGCTGTGCGACAACCCGGGGATCATGACGCTCGACGGCACCAACACGTGGGTGCTGCGCGGGCGCGGTAGTGACGAGATGGTCGTCGTCGACCCGGGACCCGACGACGATGCGCACCTCGAGCGCATCGCGGCGCTGGGCAGGATCCCGCTGGTACTGATCAGTCACAAGCACGACGACCACACCGGCGGCATCGACAAGCTGGTCGGCATGACGGGTGCGGTGGTGCGTTCGGTCGGCAGCGGATTCCTGCGGGGTCTCGGCGGGCCGCTCACCGACGGCGAGGTTATCGACGCCGCGGGCCTGCGGATCACGGTCATGGCGACGCCGGGGCACACCGCGGATTCGTTGTCGTTCGTCGTCGACGATGCCGTGCTGACCGCCGACACGGTCCTGGGCCGCGGCACCACCGTCATCGACACCGAGGACGGCAGCCTGCGTGACTACCTGGAATCACTGCGGCGGCTGCAGGGCCTCGGGCAGCGGACGGTCCTGCCCGGCCATGGCCCCGATCTGGCCGACCTGTCTGCGGTGACGGCCATGTACCTCGCGCACCGCGAGGAACGGCTGGACCAGGTGCGCGGCGCGTTGCAGGTGCTCGGCGAGGAGGCGTCGGCGCGGCAGGTGGTCGAGCACGTCTATACCGACGTCGACCAGAAGCTGTGGGACGCCGCCGAGAAATCGGTGCAGGCCCAGTTGGATTACCTGCGGACTGCGTAGTCCGCCCGAATACAGATGCCCCCGACACGCGCTGCGTGCGGGGGCATCTGCGGCAGAACTACCTCGCTCGGCGGGCCAGCCGCTCCGAGTCGGAGATCAGCACGCTCTTGCCTTCCAGGCGGATCCAGCCGCGGTGCGCGAAGTCGGCGAGCGCCTTGTTCACGGTTTCGCGGGAGGCGCCGACCAGCTGGGCAATCTCTTCCTGCGTCAGGTCGTGGGTGACGCGCAGGGCGCCGCCTTCCTGCGTGCCGAAGCGCTGCGCCAGCTGCAGCAGCTGCTTGGCCACGCGACCGGGGACGTCGGTGAAGATGAGGTCGGCCAGGTTGTTGTTGGTGCGGCGCAACCGGCGGGCGAGCACGCGCAGCAGCTGCTCGGCGATCTCCGGGCGGTCCGCGATCCACGCCCGCAGTGCTTCACGGTCCATCGAGACCGCGCGCACCTCGGTGATGGTGATGGCGCTCGACGTCCGGGGGCCCGGGTCGAAGATCGACAGCTCGCCGAACATGTCCGACGGACCCATGATCGTCAGCAGGTTCTCGCGGCCGTCCGGTGACCGGCGGCCGATCTTCACCTTGCCGGAAATGATGATGTAGAGGCGGTCGCCGGGCTCACCCTCGGCGAACACGGTGTGTCCGCGGGGGAAGTCGACAGGTTGCAGCTGTTTGGTCAGTGCGGATACCGCGGTGGGCTCGACACCCTGGAAGATTCCGGCCCTCGCCAGGATCTCGTCCACGTTGCTCCCTAAGGCTGGTGAGTGATAAAAAACGCGCGCAAGCTAGCCAGTGAACTGGTTAACAAAGTCAGTCTAGTGGTAAGCCGTTTCGCAACCAGCCACGCTACACACGATTCGCCTGGCGAGTCTCGCGAAATTGCGGATTGCTCGCATAGTGGGCATACGGACGGCTGGGTAATTCGGGTTCACCGAAGGCTCCGAGCGGGTTGTCGCGTGTCGGCGACGGGGCCGCCAGCGCGCGGGGTTCCTCGAATCGGGGCGCCGATCGGTGCGGCAGGGTGCCGGCGGCTGCGGACTGCTCCGACCAGGCGTTTTTGACCTTGTCGACGAACGCTTTGACGTCGGCCGCGGTGTATGTCTCCTTGGACGTATCGAGCATGGCTTCGAGGCGGCTCAACCCGAAGGTTGCGAGCATCAGCAACCCGGGAATGCACACTACGAGCAACCACGACACACGCAGAAGTAAACACGCCGAATGTCTCAGGGTGATCACGAAACGACGCCGGTCAAAGTATCCTTACCGACTTCTCTCAGTACGCTTACCGGCGTGCCTGCGCGACGATCCACCGCAAAATACGACCGCGAAACCCACCTGGGTCTGGTGCGTCGCGCTCGGAGAATGAATCGTGAACTGGCGCAAGCATTCCCGCACGTCTATTGCGAGCTGGATTTCACCAATCCGCTGGAACTCGCGGTGGCCACCATCCTGTCGGCGCAGTGCACGGATAAGAGGGTCAACCTCACGACACCGGCACTGTTCGCCAAATACCCGACGGCGCTGGACTATGCGCAGGCCAACCGGACCGAACTCGAGGAGCTCATCAGGCCCACCGGCTTCTACCGCAACAAGGCCACGTCGATCATCGGGCTGGGCCAGGAACTGGTCACCCGGTTCGACGGCGAGGTGCCGGACACCCTGGATGAGCTCGTCACGCTGCCCGGTGTCGGACGCAAGACCGCCAACGTCATCCTCGGCAACGCCTTCGACATCCCGGGCATCACCGTGGACACCCACTTCGGCCGGCTGGTGCGGCGCTGGCGCTGGACCGCCGAAGAGGACCCGGTCAAGGTGGAACATGCCGTCGGGGAACTGATCCCGCGCAAGGAGTGGACCCTCCTTTCGCACCGCGTGATCTTCCACGGCCGCCGGGTCTGCCACTCCCGGACGCCGGCGTGCGGCGTCTGTGTACTCGCGAAAGACTGCCCGTCCTACGGCCTCGGGCCGACGGATCTGGCGACTGCCGCGGCGCTGGTCAAGGGACCCGAAACCGAACACCTGCTGGCCCTGGCCGGGATCACCGAGTGAGTCGGTCTGCCCGCTGGACCGTGGTGGTGCTGGCCGTGTTCGTCGTTCTCGGCGTGGCGCTGTGGCGGCAACTCGGTGAGCAGCCGTCGGGGCCGTCGAGCCAGCAGTCCGGCCAGCTGAACGGGGCCCGGGCGCATCGAGACGCCGACACCCCGGCGGCGCTGGCCGGACCCCGTGCCAAGGCGGCCCTGCCGCCCTGTCCGGCGCCCCAGGGCGGGCCCGGACCGGGTGCCCTGCAGGGCATCACGGTCGACTGCGCCGCCGACGGCACCCTCGTCGACGTCGCCAAGGCCGTCGCCGGCCGGGCCGTGGTGCTGAACCTGTGGGCCTACTGGTGTGGTCCGTGTGCCGACGAGCTGCCCGCGCTGGCCGAGTACCAGCGCCGCATGGGCGCCCGGGTGACCGTGCTGACGGTGCACCAGGACGAGAACGAGACCGCCGGGCTGTTGCGGCTGGCCGACCTGGGCGTCAAGCTGCCCATGCTGCAGGACGGCCGGCGGCTGGTTGCGGCCGCGCTGCGCGTGCCCAACGTCATGCCTGCGACGGTGCTGCTGCGCCCGGACGGTAGCGTTGCGCAGGTCCTGCCCCGGCCGTTCACCAGTGCCGATGAGATCGCCAGTGCAGTGAACCCACAGTTAGGAGTGTCGGGGTGAATGTGCTGGACCCGCAGGCCGCCCCGGCCTGGCTGCGGCCCCTCGTCGACAACGCGGCAGACCTGCCCCAGGCCTACCGGCGCCGGGTGCCGAAGAGCGTGCTGGCGGCCATCACCGCGGCCGGCGCCACCGCGACATTGACCGGTACCAAACGCGACGCCGCCGTCCTGGTGCTGTTCTCGGGTGCGCCCGACGCCCCGGCCGGCGCTCTGCCCCCCGACGCCGACCTGCTGGTCACCGTGCGCGCGTCGACGCTGCGGCACCACGCCGGGCAGGCGGCGTTCCCCGGCGGCGCATCCGATCCCGGGGACGACGGTCCCATCGGCACCGCGCTGCGCGAGGCGACCGAGGAGACGGGTCTCGACGCCTCGCGGCTGCACGTGCTGACCACGCTGGACCGAATGTTCATCCCGCCCTCGGGTTTTCACGTGGTTCCGGTGCTCGCGTACTCGCCTGACCCGGGCCCCGTGCTCGCCGTGGACCCGGGGGAGACGGCGATCGTCGCCCGGGTTCCGGTGCGCGCCTTCGTCAATCCCGAGAACCGGTTGATGGTGTACCGCAAGGAGAACACCAGCCGGTTCGCCGGCCCGGCATTTCTGCTCAACCAGATGTTGGTGTGGGGCTTCACCGCTCAGGTGATCTCCGCGATGCTCGACGTCGCAGGCTGGGCCGAGCCGTGGAACACCGACGTCGTCGAGGAACTGGACGCGGCAATGGCGCTGCTGGGCGAGTCCAGCGGCTACCGTGTGGATCAACCATGACACCTTCACAATGGCTGGATCTGGCCGTTCTGTCCGTCGCCTTCGTCGCCGCCGTCTCGGGCTGGCGGTCGGGGGCGCTGGGCTCCCTGCTGTCTTTTCTCGGTGTGGTGCTCGGCGCGGTGGCCGGTGTGCTGCTGGCGCCGCACGTGGTGGCGCACGTCGACGGCGCCCGCAGCAAGCTCTTCATCGCCCTGTTCCTGATCCTCGGCCTGGTCGTGGTCGGCGAGATCGCCGGTGTCGTGCTCGGCCGCGCCGTCCGTGGCGCCATGCGCAATGAAGTGGTGCGCGGTTTCGACTCGGTCGTCGGCATGGCCCTGCAACTGGTCGCGGTCCTGGTCGCGGCCTGGCTGCTGGCCACCCCACTGACGTCGTCCGACCAGCCGAACCTCGCTGCCGCGGTGAACGGCTCCCGGGTGTTGTCCGAGGTCAACGATCTCGCGCCGGCCTGGCTCAAGCGCGTGCCCACGCGGCTGTCGGCGCTGCTGAACACGTCGGGCCTGCCGTCGGTGCTGCAGCCGTTCGGCCGCACCCCGATCGTCAGCGTCTCGGCGCCCGATCCCGCGCTCGTCGGCGACCCGGCGGTCGCCGCGGCCAAGGGCAGCGTCGTGAAGATCCGCGGCGTCGCGCAGAGCTGCCAGAAGGTACTCGAGGGCACCGGCTTCGTGGTGGCCCCGGGCCGGGTGATGTCCAACGCCCACGTGGTGGCCGGGTCCAACAGCGTCACCGTCCAGGTCGACGACAAGAGCTACGACGCCAAGGTCGTGTCGTACGACCCCGAGGCCGACATCTCGATTCTCGACGCGCCCGACCTGCCCGCGGCGCCGCTGAAGTTCGACATGCAGGAGGCTGCGACCGGGACCGGCGCGGTGGTGATGGGCTACCCCGGTGGCGGTGAGTTCGCCGCGACCCCGGCGCGCATCCGCGAGGTCATCAAGCTCAACGGTCCGGACATCTACCACTCCACGACCGTCACGCGTGAGGTCTACACCATCAGAGGCAATGTCCGCCAAGGTAATTCGGGCGGGCCGCTGATCGACGGCAGCGGCAAGGTACTCGGTGTCGTGTTCGGCGCCGCGGTCGACGACGCCGACACGGGCTTCGTCCTCACCGCCGACGAGGTGGCAAAGCAGATGGCCAAGGTCGACAACCAGGACGCGGTGCCGACCGGAAAGTGCATCTCAGCCGGGTAGCTGGTGCAGGAACGTCGACAGCTCCGAGGTGACGGTCGACGGCTGCTCCTCGTGCGCGTAGTGGCCTGCGCCGGGGACGGATACGAAGCGGGTCTGCGGGGCGTAACGCTGGGTCCGGCGGACCGGGTCGTCGAGCACGTACGGATCGGCGGTGCCGTGCAGATGCAGGACCGGCACCGCGGTGCGCTGTTTCATCGCGCGCATGAAGCGCCGGCCTTCGCCGCGAACCTGACTGCGCGCCGCCCACCGCTGGTACTCCAGCGCCGAGTGCGCGGCCGACGGGATCTGGATCGCGGTGCGCAGATGCGCGACGGTCCGCGCGAAATCCTCCGACGCCGGCCAGGCGGCGCCCGCGCGGCTGCGGACCAGCTGCTCGACGGCAGCGCCACTGCGGCGGGTCAGGACATGCTCGGGCCACCACGGCACCTGGTTGCGCAGCATCGCCGGCAGCAGGGCCGCGCGCTGGCCCTTGTCGGTCAGCGTCGAAGATCGCAGCGCCACGGGATGCGGTGAACTGACCAGCGCGATACCCCGGACCGCCCGCGGATGCAGCATCGCCGTCGCCCAGCAGACCAGGCCGCCGTCGGCGTGTCCCACCAGTACCGCCGAGTGATGTCCCAGCGCGCGCACCAGGCCGGCGGTGTCCCCGGCCAGCGTCCAGCCGTCGTAGCCGGTCGGTGGTTTGTCGCTGCCGCCATAGCCGCGCAGGTCGACCGCGACCACGCGCGCGCCGCGCAGGTCGCGCAGCTGATGCCGCCACGAGTACCAGAACGAGGCAAAGCCGTGCAGCAGGATCACCAGGGGACGCTCGGCGTTGGAGGAGCCGTCCGCGTTGCGGTCGGCAGGCTCCGAGCCCTCGGCCTCCACCACGTGGAAGCGGATGCCGTTCGCGTGCACCTGGAGGTGTCGCCACGGACCGTCGATCCGGACGACCGACGGATCAGGTGGCGGCACTACCAGCCTGAGGTGTCGCTAGAAGCCGTGCGAATGGAGGCTTGGCCCGATGACCTGTCACCGCCCGGCGTCAGCGCCACCTTGGCCTCCTTGACCGTGGCGATGGTGTCCCGCGGGCCGCGGATCTTGCGGACCTTGAGGAAGCCCAGGAAGGCGAGGGCACCGGTCGTCAGCACCATCAGCGCGAACACGATGAGGTACGACGCCCAGCTCGGCAGCCACAGTTCCAGCAGCGAGCCGAGGAAGAAGAAGAAAAAGAACGTCGAGTAGAAGAGCACGACGAGGGCGGCGATGAACAGGACGCTGCCGGTCAGGCCCTTCTTCACGTCGGCGGTGATCTCGGCGCGGGCCAGCTCGACCTCGGCACGCACCAGCGTCGACATCTGCGCGGTGGCTTCCTTGACCAGGTCGCCGATCGACGGATCAGCCTTGGGCGCATGCGGATCCACCAGCGGGATCGAGGTCACCGTGGCTGGAACGGGGCCATTCTTGCGGTCGCCATTGCTCACGAACACGTCCTCCCGGCGTCGGTGTAGTCCTGGCATATGTTGCCACGTGGGGCGCCGCTTAACGATCCGGCCCAGCGATACACTGCCCCGATGCGTTCGGCACCCGTGATTGCTGCGATCTCTGGGATCGCCATTGCTCTGCTCGGCACATCGGTCGGGATACCGGCCCACGCCGACGCACCGGTGCCACTGGGCGGCGGTTCGGGCATCGTCGTCGACGGTGACACCTTCTGCACCCTGACGACGATCGGGCACGACAACCGCGGCAAGCTGGTCGGCTTCACCTCGGCGCACTGCGGCGGGCCCGGCCACGAAGTGTCGGCCGAGGGCGCCGAGAACCGCGGCCCGCTGGGCGTCATGGTGGCCGGCAGCCAGCCCCTGGACTACGCCGTCATCGAGTTCGACCCGGCCAAGGTGCAGCCCCTGGCTAACGTCAACGGCTTCCAGATCGACGGCATCGGTCCGGACCCGGCGTTCGGTCAGGTGGCGTGCAAGCTGGGCCGCACCACCGGCTACACCTGCGGTGTCACCTGGGGCCCCGGCCAGGACCCGGGCACGATCGTGGACCAGGTGTGTGGCCAGCCGGGTGACTCAGGTGCGCCCGTCACCGTCAACAACAAGCTCGTCGGCATGATTCACGGCGCGTTCAGCGACGACCTGCCGACCTGCGTCGTCAAGTACGTGCCGCTGCACACCCCGGCCGTGACGGTGTCGATCAACGCGGTGATCGCCGATCTCGATGCCAAGAGCCGGCCCGGCGCGGGTTACGTGCCGACCGCCTGACCACATACGAAAAGGCCCCCGACATGTCGTTGGGGGCCTTTCGCGTATTGCGCCTACTTGCTGGCGCGGATGGCTTCGAAGACGCTGGGGTCGACGAGGGTGGACGTGTCGCCGAGGTCGCGGCCTTCGGCGACGTCGCGCAGCAGGCGGCGCATGATCTTGCCGCTGCGGGTTTTGGGTAGTTCGGGCACGATGTGGATTTCCCGAGGTTTGGCGATAGGGGAGATTTCCGTGGCGACCTGGGCGCGCAGTTCTTCGACGATGTTCTCTGAGCCGCCGTGCGCGGAGGCCTTGAGGATGACGAACGCGCAGATGGCCTGCCCGGTGGTGGCGTCGGTGGCCCCGACCACGGCGGCTTCGGCCACCCCGGAGTGCCCGACGAGGGCGGATTCGACCTCGGCGGTGGAGATGCGGTGCCCGGAGATGTTCATGACGTCGTCGATGCGGCCCAGGACCCAGATGTTGCCGTCGGCGTCGTAGCGGGCGCCGTCACCGGCGAAGTACCAGCCCTGCTCGGCGAACCGGGACCAGTAGGTGTCCTTGAACCGTTCGTCGTCGCCCCAGATGCCGCGCAGCATCGACGGCCACGGCTTGTCCAGCACCAGGTAGCCGGTGACGTGTTCGTCTTCGTCGGCGCCGGGCACCAGGTCGTTGCCGTCGTCGTCGACGATCTTGGCGCTGATGCCGGGCAGCGGGGTCATGGCCGAGCCGGGCTTGGCCGCGGTGACGCCGGGCAACGGCGAGATCATGATGGCGCCGGTCTCGGTCTGCCACCAGGTGTCCACGATCGGGGTGATGCCGGCGCCGATGTGTTCGCGGTACCAGCGCCAGGCTTCGGGGTTGATGGGCTCACCCACGCTGCCCAGCACTCGCAGGCTCGACAGGTCATGCGCGGCGGGGATCTGGTGGCCCAGTTTCATGAAGGTACGGATCAGCGTCGGGGCCGTGTAATAGATGGTGACGCCGTACTTTTCGATGATGTCGAAGTGCCGGTGCTCATTCGGCGAGGTCGGGGTGCCTTCGTAGACCACCTGCGTGACACCGTTCGACAGCGGCCCGTAGACGATGTAGGTGTGTCCGGTGACCCAGCCGATATCAGCGGTGCACCAGTACACATCGGTGTCGGTTTTGATGTCGAAAACGTTGTAGTGGCTGTAGGACGCCTGGGTCAGGTAGCCGCCGGAAGTGTGCACGATGCCCTTGGGCTTGCCGGTGGTGCCGGAGGTGTACAGCAAGAACAGTGGCTGCTCGGCGTCGAACGCCACAGGAGTGTGGTCGGGCGAGGCGGTCTCGACGGTCTCGTGCCACCACACGTCGCGACCCTCGGTCCAGTCCACGTCGATGCCGGTGCGCTTGACCACCAGGACGTGCTCGACGCTCGGCTGGCCTGCGACGGCCTCATCAACCGCCGTTTTGAGTGAGGCGGCTTGGCCGCGGCGGTACTGCCCGTCGGTGGTGATGACCAGCTTGGCCTGGGCGTCCTCGACGCGCGCGGCCAGCGCGGTCGCGGAGAAGCCGGCGAACACCACCGAGTGCATGACCCCCAGGCGCGCGCAGGCCAGCATCGCCACGATGGCTTCGGGGACCATCGGCATGTAGATCGCCACCCGGTCGCCCGCGACCAGGCCCAGGGCGGTCAGGGCGTTGGCGGCCCTGCAGACCTCGTCTTTGAGCTGGGCGTAGGTGATGTCGCGGGCATCCCCTACCGGCTCGCCTTCCCAGTGGATCGCGACACGGTCGCCGTTTCCGGCCTCGACGTGGCGGTCGACGCAGTTGTAGGCGACGTTGAGCTTGCCGTCGCCGAACCACGTGGCGAACGGGGCATTTGACCAGTCCAGGACCTCGGTGAACGGGGTCGTCCAGGACAACCGCTCGCCCTGGCGGCGCCAGAAATCCAGGCGGTCGGCGTCGGCCTCTTGATACAGCGCGGCGGTGGCATTGGCCTGCGCGGCGAACTCGGCAGGCGGCGGGTAAGCCTGTGGCACAGCGGTGTCTTGTGTCATGGCTGTGAGCGTAGTCACTGGCACGTTGCAATGACGTTGGTGGTGGCCCGCCACCGTGACGTTGGAGGTGGCCACCCGGTGGCACTACATTGTGCGGACGTGGCTGCACCTGACCCGCTGGCTCCCTTGGCCGAACTGCCCGGCGTGGCCGAGGCCGGAGACGAGGCGCGCGAAGCGCTCGGAAGGGCCCATCGGCACAAGGTGAACCTGCGTGGCTGGCCGGCCACCGCGGCCGAGGCTTCGATGCGGGCCGCCCGCGCGTCATCGGTGCTCGACGGCGGATCCCTGAGTTTCAGTAAAGACGGCGAGGCGCCGGCCAAAGGTGAGCGTGCCGACGCGGTGCTGGCCGGCGCGCTGCGGGTGGCCGAGGCTCTCGAAGGTGGCGCGACAGCGCTCGTCGGCGTCTGGCAGCGGGCGCCGCTGCAGGCGATCGCCCGGCTGCACGCGCTGGCGGCCGCGGATCTGGCGGACCCGGACCAGCTCGGCCGGCCCCGCACCGATGACCCAGACGTGGGCCGGCGGCTGGAGCTGCTCGGCGAGATCGTGGGCGGTGGGAGCCGAGTGCCGGCGACGGTGCTCGCGGCCGTCGCTCATGGCGAACTCCTGAGCCTGGCTCCATTCGGGGTGGCTGACGGTGTGGTGGCGCGTGCGGTGTCCCGGCTGATCACCATGTCCAGTGGACTCGATCCGCACGGTCTCGGCGTTCCCGAGATGTACTGGATGCGTCAGGTCGGCGAATACCGTGCCGCGGCACGGGGCTTCGCGTCGGGCACCGCCGACGGGCTGACGGCGTGGTTGATCTGCAGCAGCCGTGCGCTGCATTCGGGGGCGCGTGAGGCGCTGTCGATTGCGCAGGCGTCCGCCAAGTAGCGGTCCGTCCAGAACCGTCGCCAGCAAACGTGAACACATAAAAGCGGGCGGCGCTCCGTCGTCAGAGTGCATCTGACTCGGCTCGCCGCCCGCTAGCACGGAACCCCGGTTACCAAGCGTGCTTTTCGGGTTGTGTGGGTGGCCTCGGCGTCCCTGCGATGCGCTGCGACTACAACCCCACCCAAGGGGTCCTCTTAGTCGTTCGCTCTTCGCAACTACGCAGGCCCACAACGCTTTTACCATTGTCGCGGTATGTGCTCCGCGTGGGTGCCGGTATTCCGTGCTGGGATGCCCTCTTCGGGAGGTCGAACCTTCTCTTCCGGTTCGGTCTTGGCCTCGGGGGCTTCCGTGCTTCCTTTGTACTACGTGACCGCAGTCACATCAAGGGTCAATCACCGGCGATTTGTGATTGTTACTGAGGTGGCCTCAGCAACTCGTCGGTAGCTTTTCAGAAGCTCAGCCGACGCAGCAGCGAGTACGTCACGGCGCCCGCCGCGAGGGCGCTGGCTCCGACGGCCAGGGTGGTGGCCACCGCGGCGCCCGACGGCGCCGGCAGCCGGTCCCGCAGTGAGACCGGGCGGGTGAAGGTCAGTACCGGCCAACCGCGGGCGACGGCCTCCTTGCGCAGGGCGCGATCCGGGTTGACCACCGCGGGGTGGCCGACGGCCTCGAGCATCGGCAGATCGGTGATGGAGTCCGAGTAGGCGTAGCAGTGCTCGAGCACGTAGCCCTCGCGGGCCGCGAGCTCCTCGATCGCCTGGACCTTGCCTTCGGCGAAGCAGTAGAAATCGACGTCGCCGGTGTACTTGCCATCCGCGACGACCATGCGCGTGGCCATCGAATGGTTGGCGCCGAGTTCGCGGGCGATGGGCGCCACGATCTCCTCGCCGGACGCCGAGACCACGACGACGTCGCGGCCGCACAGCTTGTGGTCGGCGATCAGGTTGGCGGCCTCGGCGAAGACCAGTGGGTCGACGATGTCATGGAGCGTCTCGGCGACGATCGACTTGACCTGTTCGACGTCCCAGCCGGTGCACATGTTGGTCAGATACGACCGCATGCGGTCCATCTGATCGTGATCGGCGCCGGACATCAGGAACAGAAACTGTGCGTACGTGGACTTGAGGACAGCTTGCCGGTTCAGCAGCCCCTGGTTGAAAAAAGGTTTGCTAAAAGCGAGGGTGCTGGACTTGGCGATCACCGTTTTATCGAGATCGAAGAAGGCTGCGGTGCGCACCGGAGCGCTCGACTCGGCCTCCTGACGCGGCGCGGCCGCGGCCTGGGCGGCCGGATCGGATGCGGTCACGGCTCCCAGCATATGCTCCGGAACGCCGGTGCCGGGTGGGTGGCGGTGTGGCCGTGTCGGTCGCCGGTGGGGCGGCCGTCGTGGCGATTGACGTGCTGACACGCCCCTTTCACAGACAATCAACAGTTGCGCACAGCCCTGTTGACGTGTGTATAGTGGGCATTACCCGGCCAGCGCCGGGTGTGCATCAGCCCGACCCCCCGGGGCTGATCCACGACGACCTCCGCCTCCTCCCCCCCTGGCGGGGGTCGTCCCTTTTTCGGGGTCGGTCAAATTCCTCGAGGCATGGCTTCTTCGGCGCGGTTTTCGCCGGCGCCGGATTCCTCGTCTCCTTGTGCGGCAGAGCTGTGACGGTCCCGCTCGGTCGACTGTCACGCGCAGCCCGCGAAAAGTTGCGGAACGACATTCTCACCAGGCCGTCAATAAAGTTGTCCACAGTTTGCGATTCATCCACATTCTGGGTGCGGGCTCTGGCGGCGCGGCCTGCCGCGCCTCACGGTGGATCCCATGACGACGAACGGGGCCCTGGCGTTGATCGACGACGCCGGACTGCGCGACGAGATCGAGCGCGTCGCCGCGGCGGCGGGCATCAGGGTGGTGTACGCCGCAGAGCCATCGGGCCGGAAGGTGTGGCTCGGTGCCGCGGCGGTGCTGCTCGACGTCGCGGCTGCGCGGCGCTGTCGCGAGCTCGGGATGCCGCGACGGTCCGCCGTCCTGTTGATCGCCACCGATGCGCCGGGCACCCGCGAGTTCGAGGCCGCGATGGTGATCGGCGCGCAGGAGGTCATCACGCTGCCCGGCCAGGAGTCGGGGCTGGTCGCCGTCCTGTCCGATGCCGCCGCCGGTGAATCCGAAGGCCGCCGCGGCGCCGTGGTCGCGGTGATCGGCGGACGTGGCGGCGGCGGCGCGTCGGTGTTCGCGATCGCGTTGGCACAGGCCGCGGGTGAACCGGACCGCGAGTGCCTGCTCGTCGATGTCGACTCCTGGAGCGGCGGCATCGATCTCGCCCTCGGTGCGGAGTGCGATGCCGGCCTGCGCTGGCCGGACCTGGCGGCAGCCGGGGGACGGCTCAGCTATCCGGCCCTGCGCGATGCGCTGCCGCGCCGGCGCGGCATGGCGGTGCTGTCGACCGGACGCACCGGCGCCGAGCTGACGCCGACGGCGCTCGCCGCGGTCATCGACGCCGGGAGCCGCGCCGGCGTGACCGTCATCTGTGACGTGCCGCGGCAGACGTCGGCTGCGGCGGAGACCGTCCTGGCCGCGGCCGATCTGGTGGTCGTGGTGGCGCCGGCCGAGGTGCGGGCCTGTGCGGCGACCCGGGTCGTGGCCGACTGGGTGACGGCGGTCAACCCGAACGTCGGCCTGGTGGTCAGGGGTCCCGCACCCGGTGGGCTCCGTGCGGCCGAGATGGCGACGATCCTCGGGCTGCCGCTGCTGGCGGCCATGCGGGCCGAGAGCAACCTCGACGGTGCGCTCGAGCGGGGCGGCCTCGGCGGGAGCCTGCGCAACCGGTCACCGCTGGCCGTGGCCGCCCGCCGCGTACTCGCGGTGCTACGCCAGCAGCCGGGGGAGGCGGCGTGACGCCCAGCGAGAAGCCGGAGGCGGACCGCGCATGACATCGTCATTGGTAGACCGTGTCCGGGAGCGACTGGCTGCGCAGACCAACGGTGCCCTGCATCCGAACGCGGTGGCGGCGGCCATCCGCGCCGAGTCGGGCGGGGTCCTCGCCGACAGCGACGTGCTGGCCGGCATGCGGCTGCTGCAGACCGAACTGACCGGTGCCGGAATTCTGGAACCGCTGCTGCGGGCGCCCGGTACCACCGACGTGCTGGTCAGCGCGCCCGACGAGGTATGGGTCGACGACGGAAACGGGCTGCGCCGCAGCACGATCCGGTTCCCGGACGAGAACGCCGTGCAGCGCCTGGCACAACGGCTCGCGCTGGCGGCCGGACGCCGGCTCGACGATTCGCAACCCTGGGTCGACGGCCACCTCGCTGGCATCGGTGGTGGCTTGACCGTGCGGTTGCATGCCGTGCTGCCCCCGATCGCGGCTGCCGGCACCTGCCTCTCGCTGCGGGTCCTGCGTCCGGCGACGCAGGACCTGGCCGGCCTCGTCGGATCCGGGGCCATCGCGCCACCCGCCGCGGCGCTCATCGCCGACATCGTCGCCGCGCGGCTGGCGTTCCTGGTCTCCGGCGGCACCGGCGCCGGCAAGACCACCATGCTGTCCGCGCTCCTCGGGGCGGTCGACCCCGCCGAGCGGATCGTCTGCGTCGAGGACGCCGCCGAGCTGGCTCCGCACCATCCGCACCTGGTCCGGCTGGTTGCGCGCGGCGCCAACGTCGAGGGCGTCGGCGAGGTGACGGTGCGTGACCTGGTGCGACAGGCACTGCGGATGCGCCCGGACCGCATCGTGGTCGGTGAGGTCCGCGGTGCGGAAGTCGTGGACCTGCTCGCCGCGCTCAACACGGGCCACGAGGGCGGGGCCGGGACGGTGCACGCGAACAGCCCCGCCGAGGTGCCGGCCCGCATGGAGGCGTTGGCGGCGGTCGGCGGGCTGGACCGGGCGGCGCTGCATTCGCAACTGGCGGCCGCGTGCCAGGTGGTGCTGCACACCGCGCGGGCCCGCGACGGGCGTCGGCACCTGAGCGAGATCGCGGTGCTGCGCCGCGCCCCGGACGGGACCGTGACGGTCGTGACCGCGTGGCACGTCGGCCGGGGAGCCGGTGCGGGCATGCCCGCGCTGCGCGAGCTGCTGGCTGCGCGGGGCCGGTCGTGAGTTCCGCGCTGCTGCTGGCACTGGCCGTGCTGGTCGCGCCCCCGGCGGGTGGCGCCGGGCGCCTCGTGCATCGAAAACGGCCGGTGGGATTCCGGCCGCGGCTGCTCTGGCCGGCAGCGGCAGCGGCCGCTGTGGCAGCGCTCGTCGTGCTGCCGATGCCGGTGCTGCTGGCCGGCTCGGCGGTGGTCGGCACTGCCGGGCTTCGGTGGCGGCGCTCACGGCAAGCGGCACAGCGCGCCCGTGAAGCGCAGACCTTGCAGGGCGCGCTGGGCATCCTGGTCGGGGAACTGCGGGCCGGGGCGCATCCGGTGGCGGCTTTCGATGCCGCGGCCCAGGAAGTCGACGGGCCGGTCGCTGCGGCGTTGGGGGAGGTCGCGGCGCGGGCCCGCCTGGGTGCCGATGTCTCGGCCGGCCTACGCGCCGTCGCGGGATCGTCGGCGCTGCCCGCCCACTGGCAGCGCCTCGCCGTGTACTGGCAACTGGCGCTCGACCACGGTCTGGCGATAGCCCCGCTGATGCGCGCTGCCGAGCGTGATGTCGTCGCGCGCGAACGCTTTTCATCGCGGATCAGGGCGGGCATGGCCGGCGCCCGAACGACGGCAGCGGTGCTGTCGGGGCTGCCCGCGCTCGGAATTGTCCTGGGCCAGTTGATCGGTGCGCATCCCGTGCGCTTCCTGCTGGGTGAGGGCGCGGCGGTACTGGCGGTCGGCGTGGTGCTGTGTTGCCTCGGCCTGCTGTGGTCGGACCGCATCATCGCGCGGGCACAACGATGAGCGCGGTGCCGATTCTCCTGCTCGCGGTGGCGGTCCTGCTGATCCCCGGCGCGGCGACGCACCGAATCCGGCCCCGTCTGCCGGACCGCTCCGCGCCGGCCGCGCACCCGGACGACCCGCTGGCGGTGCCGTCGAGCCTGGACGTGCTGGCCGCCTGCCTCTCGGCGGGCATGGCGACCGGTGCGGCCGCGGGGGCGGCGGTGCCGTCGGCACCGGCCGGTCTGGCAGGCGTGCTGCGTCGCGCGGCCGAACTCCTGGCTCTGGGTGCGGGCCCGGCGACGGCCTGGGCAGAGCCGGGTCGCGGTAGCGATCCGCACGTGATCGCACTGCTCCGGCTGGCGCGGCGGTCGGCGTCGTCGGGCGCCGCGCTGGCCCGGGGCGTCGCCGAACTGGCAGAGCAGGCCCGGGCCGACGCCGGTGACGCGGCGGACGCGGCCGCCGAGCGGGCCAATGTGCTGATCGCCGGTCCGCTGGGGCTCTGCTATCTGCCGGCCTTCGTCTGTCTCGGCATCGTGCCGGTGGTCGCCGGCCTCGCCGGTGACGTGTTCCGGTCGGGGGTGTTCTGATCACAACAAGGGGAGGAAAACCATGAAAATGACCAGCTTTCGCGCGCTCGAGGCGCGTGCGACCTTGCTGCTCACCGATGAGAGCGGAATGTCGACGGTGGAGTACGCCATCGGCACCGTGGCCGCCGCGGCGTTCGGCGCGATCCTCTACACGGTGGTCACGGGGGACTCGATCGTCAGTGCGCTGACCAACATCATCTCGCGTGCTCTCACCACCAACCGATGACCGCGGCGGCGTCACGGTCGAGGCGGCGTTCGCCGTCGCGGCGCTCGTCGCCGTCGCCGTCCTCGGTGTCGGCGGGCTGGGTGCGGTCGCGGCGCAGGTGCGCTGCATCGACGCGGCCAGGGAAGCGGCGCGACTCGCGGCCCGCGGCGACGACGGTGCCGCCGTCGAAACGGCCCGCCATCGCACCGGACCCGACGGAGCCTCGGTCGAGGTGCGGCGCGATGGCGGGCGGATCGTCGCGCGGGTCCGGGTTCGGGCGCCGCTGCTGCCCGGCGTCACGGTGGGGGCCGAGGCCGTCGCGGCACCCGAACCTGGGGCCTGACGAGCGGGGCTCGGCGACGGTGTTCGCGGTCGCGCTGATTGTGGTGTTGATCGGGATCCTGACCGGCGTGGCCGCAGTCGGCGCCGCGGTGATCGGTCGGCATCGGGCGCAGTCAGCGGCCGACTTGGCCGCACTCGCCGCCGCGGGCGCATTGGCTGCCGGACCCGGCCGATCCTGTAGCCGGGCGGCCGCCATCGCCGAAGCCATGGACAGCCGGGTCGAGCACTGCTCGGTGGAGCGGCTGGATGTGGTGGTCGACGTGGAGGTGCCGGTGCGATTCGGTCGCTGGCACCTGGGCGACGCGCACGGCCGGGCCCGTGCCGGGCCAGGCTGACGGTAATACGGTGGTGACAACGATGAGGAGGCCGCAGAAGAACAGATCACCCCACCCGGGGCGATCGGTCGTTGTGTCCCTTGCCATGTCGCTACCGTAGAATCTCAACGATGGTTGAGATCAAGCGCATGGGGCCGACCGACCTCCTGACCATCGGGGAGATCGTGAAGCGGACGGGAGTCTCCGCGTCCGCATTGCACTTCTATGAGCGAAAAGGGCTGATCCACCCCGAGCGCACGTCGGGCGGGACGCGGCTGTACCCGCGTCACCTGGAGCGTCGCATCGCCGTCATCCAGGTGGCGAAGCGGCTCGGGATTCCGCTCAGCGAGGTGGCCGAGCACTTTCGGACGCTGCCCGACGACCGGATGCCGTCACTGCGGGACTGGACCAGGCTCAACAAGCGGTGGCGGGCGCAACTGCGCGAACGGCAGCTCGAGTTGGAGCGGCTTCAGTCGGAGATGGACCAGTGCATCGGGTGCGGGTGCATCTCGCTGAACCATTGTCTGGTCATCAACCCCGGCGACACACTCGCCGCCGAAGGGCCCGGAGCTCGGCGACTGCTACCGTTCGACGGAGCGAATCCGGCTGGTGCCGAATAGGATTCGCCGTCAGGATTCCGGCAGGTCGTCGTTCAGCCGGTCGCCGGCGGCCACCAGCTCGCCGTAGGTCGGCAGCCGCAGCGACAGCAGGCCGGCGAAGGTGTCGTCGGCGACCTGGAGCCGGTGTGCGGTGACGTGAATCGGCACCCACCCGCCGTCGTTGGCGCGCAACCGGAGCACTCGCGACGTCGGTCCGCTGCCGAATTCGACCGTCATGACGGCCATCTCGGCGATCTCGTTCGGGTGCACCACCGTTTCGGACGTCGCGTCGGCGCTCCAGTCGAAGAGCGGACAGGGCCCGTCGATCCACTTGATCAACTTCCAGGTGTTGAGGTCCACCAGGGCGCGGTACACGCCGGGCACCCCCGGGCCGCCCGCGATCTGCTGCGCGCGGTCGAGCGGGGTGGCCGTCGGATTGTCGCGGACACCGCGCCAGTTCATGGCCCGGCAGATGAGCCGATCCCGGTCGTCCTCGTCGGGCTCGTTCAGTACCCGCGCGGCGAACCCGACGCTGATGGGCCGGCCCCGGAAATCGGTCATTTCCCAAGTGCTTGTGAAGGTTTGGCCGGGTTCGGGTTTGAGCACCGCGGAGATGACCCGCGCCTCGTTCGGGTTGAGCTTGCGGGTCTGCAGGTCGTCGGCGAACGCACGGCCGTGCGTGGCCTCGGCTGCCGGGTTGAGACCGCTGTTGGCCAGCGACTCCATGGTGTCGGTCGCGATGCCGCCCGTCAGGTCCCACTTCAGCGGGCCCGGGATCATCCGGTCGGGCGGATCGGCATCCGGTGCGCCGACCCAGACGTGGACGCCATGGATGCGGCCGTCGGTCATCTGTACCACTTCGGTCCGGATCACCCGGTCGCTCTTGGGTGTGATGCTCGTCAGCGGCAGGCCGGCGCGCACGGTTTCCCCGATGGCCGACTGGATGGCCATCAGGCTCGCGTTGCGCCGCAGGAAAGTGCTGATGGGAACCATGTCCTGGGTTTGCTGCCCCAATGCGACGACGGCAGGTTCGGCGCCGAGGGTCTCGACGAGGAGCCAGTCGTCCGTCATGGCCGTAAGTTTATCCGTTTTGCCGCACTTTGCTCTGCCCGGTGTCGGCCGGCGGGCCTACTTCCCGTGGGCCGCCAAAGTGTCGACTACCAGGCGAAGTACCTGGACAGCACCGGCTTTGTCCAGAGGATCGTTCGCGTTGCCGCACTTGGGCGATTGCACACAGGAGGGGCAACCGTGACGGCACTCACATGCCTCGATCGCCGCGGCCGTGGCGGACCACCAGGTGGACAGCTGCCGGAACCCGCGGTCGGCGAAACCGGCACCGCCCGGATAGCCGTCATACACGAAAATCGTTGGCAGACCGGATAAATCGCCGGGAGCGGGGCCGGATGCGGTGGACACCCCGCCGATGTCGCCCCGGTCGCAACTGGCCACCAGCGGCAGCAGACCTATCGCGGCATGCTCGGCGGCGTGCAGTGACCCGGGTACGCGCAGCTGGTCAATTCCCTTGTCCAGCAATATCTCCGGGGTCATGGTGCACATGACCGCCATGGTGTCCAGGGTGCGGGTCGGCATGTCCAGGTCGACGAAGTCGAGCACGGTGCCGTCCATGGCCCGGCGCAGGAAACCCACCACGGTGTTGGACACCGATACCGGCACGAGGCCCATCGCGACGGAGCCGAACCGGTGGATCTCGCCGGTACCCCGCACACTGATGTCCGTGACCTCGCGGGCCGACGTGGTGTACCCGGGATTCTCGGCGTGCACGAAGGCGACCCCGGCCTCGAAGTCGAGTGCGTCCACCAGGAACGTCTCGCCCTGGTGCAGGTGGACCGCCCCCGGGTGCACCGAGGCCGGCGCCTGCCCGGCGCCGGTACTGCCCAGCATGCGGCCGGTGCCGGACTCCAGGATGGCGATCTGCCCGCCGGAGGAGCCCCGGATGTCCACGGCGGGATGCGGATCCACGCCGGGCGCCGGGAAATAGCCGGCGGGACGCTTGCGCAGCAGGCCGTCGTCGACGAGGGACTCGGCCACCGCTTCGGCGTCCCACATCCGCACCTCGGCCGGGGTCAGTGGGAGTTCGGTTGCCGCGCACAACAATTGCGGCGACAGCACGTAGGGATTGCCGGGATCGATGACGATCCGCTCGATGGGCTTGTCGAGCAGCGCGGCGGGGTGGTGGACCAGGTAGGTGTCGAGTGGGTCGTCCCGGGCGATCAGCACGATCAACGCGCTCTGACCGCGCCGTCCGGCCCGGCCGGCCTGCTGCCAGAACGAGGCCACCGTGCCGGGGAACCCGGCCAGCACCACCGCGTCGAGCCCGGCGATGTCGACGCCCAGTTCCAGGGCGTTGGTGGTCGCCAGGCCGCGCAATTCGCCTTCTGTCAGAGCATGTTCCAGCGCCCGGCGGTCCTCGGCGAGATACCCGGCACGGTACGACGCCACCAGCGGGGCCAACTCGGGTGCGACGTTCTCCAGCCGCGCCCGCGCGCCGAGCGCGGTCAACTCGGCACCGATGCGCGAGCGGACGAAGGTCAGGGTGCGGGCGCCTTCCGCGATCAGGTCGGCCATCACGCGGGAGGCCTCGGTGCCCGCGGCGCGGCGGACCGGGGCACCGTTCTCGCCGATGAGATCGGTGAGCAGCGCGGGCTCCCACAGCGCCACCGTGCGGCCGCCGTGCGGCGACCCGTCCTCGGTGACGGCCGTGACGGTGTGGCCGAGCAGCTCGGATGCCGTCTGCGCCGGGGCGGCCGTGGTCGCGCTGGCGAACACCACTGTGGGTGAGGACCCGTAACGGTCGCACAGGCGCAGCAGCCGGCGCAGCACCATCGCCACGTTCGAGCCGAAAATGCCTCGGTAATAGTGACATTCGTCGATCACCACGAACTTCAGCTGACGCAGGAACACCGCCCACCGGGAATGGCTGCGCAGCAGCGAAAGGTGCACCATGTCAGGGTTCGAGAAGATCCACCGCGACCGCTCCCGCGCGAATTGCCTTGCCTCGGTAGAGCTGTCGCCGTCATAGGCGGACGGTGTCGTGTTGGTGAGGCCGGGGATCGTGGCGCACAGCGACTGCGCGGCCCGCAGCTGGTCGTGGCCCAGCGCCTTGGTGGGGGACAGGTAGAGGGCGCGGGCGTGTATGTCGGTTCGCAGCGCGTGCAGGATCGGCAGTTGGTAGGCCAGGGACTTACCGGATGCGGTGCCTGTCGCGATCACCACATGCCGTCCGGCGTGCGCCAATTCGGCCGCGGACACCTGATGCGACCACGGCTGCGCCACACCACGATCGGTGAAGGCCCGCACGACGTCGGCGTCAACCCAAGCGGGCCAGGGCATTCGGCGCGCCGGGCGCGGCGCCAGGTCGGCGACGTGCCGCAGCGGCTGCTCGTCGGCCGGGGTGCCGTCCAGCGCCGCCGACAACAGCTCGCGCCCGAAGTTCGACTCTCCCTGCGTCACAAGATGAATTGTTAACCACAGATCGCTGTGCGACTGTCGCGACGGCGTGGAACATGGTTGACTGATCTTGGTCGCAGCTTCTGTGTTCGTGTGTCAACACCCGGGAACGTCGCCTGCGTTCCCGGTACACCGGAAGACTCGGTGGATCGCACCCGCAGTAACAGAAGGAAATGAAGGACAAATGCCACAGGGGACTGTGAAGTGGTTCAACCCGGAGAAGGGTTACGGCTTCATTGAGCAGGAAGGTGGCGGAGGCGACGTCTTCGTCCACTACAAGCAGATTCAGTCCAACGGGTTCCGCACCCTGGAAGAGAATCAGAAGGTCGACTTCGAGGTCGAGCAGGGCGCCAAGGGCCCGCAGGCTCTCAACGTCCGCCCCATCTGAGGCTCAGAGACTGACACAACGCCCCCGCATCGTCTGCGACGAAGTGGGGGCGTTTCGTATCAGCGGGTAGTCGCGCCCGGCCTCCCTGCCTTTTGGTCTGGGCTGGCCTACTGTCGGCAGAGTGAGTCAGCTGTCCTTCTTCTCGGCCGAGTCGGTGCCGCCTGCGGTCGCCGACCTGACTGGGTTGCTCGCCGCGCCGGGACAGGTCGTCCGGGCCGGCGATGGCGCGGACGGCCGAAAAGTCCGCCTGTCCGTCGTCGTCGACGCGTTGTGGCGGGCCGAGGCGCTGGCCGAGATGATCGCCGAGGCCGGACTGAAGCCCGAGATCACCCACACCGACGAGAAGACCCCGCTGGTGCGCACCGAGGCCGACGCGAGGCTGGCCCGGATGGCCGGGGACTGGACCCGCGGTGCGGTCAAAACCGTGCCCGACGGGTGGTTGCCGGGCCCCCGCGAGCTGCGCGCCTGGGTGCTCGCCGCAGGTGTCGCGGAACCGAATGGGTACCTTTTGGGTTTGGATCCGCACGCACCGGATACCCATTCGACGTTGGCGTCGGCACTTATGCGAGTCGGGATCGCGCCAACCTTGATCGGCACCAGGGGTCATCATCCGGCCCTGCGGATCAGCGGCCGTCGGAGGCTGTTGCGCCTGGTAGAGAACGTGGGCGAGCCGCCCGGGTTCACGGAGGCGTTTCTCCAATGGCCCCGGATTTAGGGGATGCAGCCCGTATATTTTGGCCGCATCCGGTTTGCGTAGGCTCGCGCGGAGTGTCAAATTGTGACTTGCCTTGGAACCGGATGACCGTTAGGCATTCATTCGGTGTCCTAGTGCCGACCAAGAAGTGGAGCGTATAGATACGGTGGCTGACCTCGATGGTGCCGGTAGCGGCAGCCGGGTCCGGCGACTCGTCATAGTCGAGTCGCCTACCAAGGCGCGCAAGATTGCCGGTTACCTCGGCTCCAACTATGTCGTCGAATCGTCGCGCGGACACATTCGCGACCTGCCGCGGAACGCCGCGGACGTGCCGGCCAAATATAAAGGTGAGGCCTGGGCGCGCCTCGGCGTGAACGTCGACGACAACTTCGAGCCGCTGTACATCGTCAGCCCGGATAAGAAGGCCACGGTCACCGAGCTCAAGGACCTGCTCAAGGGTGTCGACGAGCTCTACCTCGCGACGGACGGTGACCGCGAGGGTGAGGCCATCGCGTGGCACCTCCTCGAGACGCTCAAGCCCAAGGTGCCGGTCCGGCGCATGGTGTTCCACGAGATCACCGAGCCCGCGATCCTGGCCGCCGCCGAGAACCCGCGTGACCTGGACATCGCCCTGGTCGACGCGCAGGAGACGCGTCGTATCCTCGACCGCCTCTACGGCTACGAGGTCAGCCCCGTGCTGTGGAAGAAGGTCGCCCCGAAGCTGTCGGCGGGCCGCGTGCAGTCCGTCGCGACCCGGATCATCGTGCAGCGCGAGCGCGAACGCATGGCGTTCCGCAGCGCCGGCTACTGGGACGTCACCGCGGAGCTGGACGCCAGCGTCTCCGACGCCGATGCGTCCCCGCCCAAGTTCACCGCCAAACTCAACACCGTCGACGGCCGGCGCGTGGCCTCGGGCCGCGATTTCGACTCCCTCGGTGCGGTCAAGAAGCCCGACGAAGTGCTGGTGCTCGACGAGGCGGCCGCGGGCGCGCTGGCCGCCGGGCTGCGCGGCGAGTCGCTGACCGTCAGTTCGGTGGAGCAGAAGCCGTACACGCGCAAGCCGTACGCGCCGTTCATGACGTCGACGCTGCAGCAGGAGGCCGGCCGTAAGCTGCGGTTCTCCTCGGAGCGCACCATGAGCATCGCGCAGCGGCTGTACGAGAACGGCTACATCACCTACATGCGTACCGACTCGACGACGCTGTCGGAGTCGGCCATCAACGCCGCGCGCACCCAGGCCGGGCAGCTGTACGGCCCGGAATACGTCCACCCGACGCCGCGCCAGTACACCCGCAAGGTCAAGAACGCCCAAGAGGCACACGAGGCCATCCGCCCCGCCGGAGACGTCTTCCAGACCCCGGGCCAGCTGCACGGCCAGCTCGAGACCGACGAGTACCGGCTCTACGAGCTGATCTGGCAGCGCACCGTCGCGTCCCAGATGGCCGACGCGCGCGGCACCACGCTTTCGCTGCGGATCTCGGGCACCGCGCGGACGGGTGAGCAGGTCGTCTTCAGCGCCTCCGGTCGCACCATCACGTTCGCCGGCTTCCTCAAGGCCTATGTCGAGAGCCTCGACGAGCAGGCCGGCGGCGAGGCCGACGACGCCGAGAGCCGGCTGCCGAACCTGACGCAGGGCCAGCGGGTGGATGCCGCCGAGCTCACCGCCGACGGGCACACCACCAACCCGCCGGCCCGGTACACCGAGGCCTCGCTGATCAAGGCGCTGGAAGACCTTGGCATCGGTCGCCCGTCGACGTACTCGTCGATCATCAAGACCATCCAGGACCGCGGCTATATCTATAAGAAGGGCAGTGCCCTGGTGCCGGCCTGGGTGGCGTTCGCCGTCGTCGGGCTGCTCGAGCAGCACTTCGGGCGCCTGGTCGACTACGACTTCACCGCCGCCATGGAGGACGAACTCGACGAGATCGCCGCCGGCAACGAGCAGCGCACCAACTGGCTGACCAACTTCTACTTCGGCGGCGACCACGGCGTCGAGGGGTCGGTGGCCCGCGAGGGTGGCCTGAAGAGACTTGTCGGCGTCAATCTCGAAGGCATCGACGCGCGAGAAGTCAACTCCATCAAGCTGTTCGACGACGCCGAGGGGCGGGCCATCAACGTCCGCGTCGGCCGCAACGGGCCGTATCTGGAGCGAATGATCGCCGATGACGAGAATCCCGGCGAGCTGAAACCGCAGCGCGCCAACCTCAATGACGACCTGACGCCCGACGAGCTGACCCTCGAACTGGCCGAAAAGCTCTTCGCCACACCGCAAGAGGGCCGGGTCCTGGGTGTCGACCCGGAGACCGGGCACGAGATCGTCGCCAAGGACGGGCGCTACGGCCCGTACGTCACCGAGGTGCTGCCGGCTCCGCCGGAGGAGCCGGACGCCGGCACCGGCGCGAAGAAGACCAAGAAGCCCGTCGGCCCCAAGCCGCGGACCGGATCTCTGCTGCGCTCAATGGATCTCGAGACGGTGACTCTCGACGACGCACTCAAGCTGCTGTCGTTGCCGCGCGTCGTCGGTGTCGACCCGGAGAGCAAGGAAGAGATCACCGCGCAGAACGGCCGTTACGGTCCATACCTCAAGCGCGGCAGCGACTCTCGCTCACTGGCCACCGAAGAGCAGATGTTCACCGTCACGCTCGACGAGGCGCTGAAGATCTACGCCGAGCCGAAACGCCGTGGGCGTCAAGGGGCGGCCACGCCGCCGCTGCGCGAGCTGGGCACCGACCCGGTGTCGGGCAAGCCGATGGTGATCAAGGACGGCCGCTTCGGTCCGTACGTCACCGACGGTGAGACCAACGCCAGCCTGCGCAAGGGCGACGACGTCATGTCGATCACCGACGAGCGGGCCTCGGAGTTGTTGTCCGACAGGCGTGCTCGTGGCCCGGCGAAGAAGGCCGCCAAGAAGACCGCCGCGAAGAAGACGGCGGCCAGGAAGACCGCTGCCAAGAAGGCGCCGGCGAAGAAGGCCGCTGCGAAGAAGGCCTAACTGGCGGCTTCCGACTCGGGAGCCGGCCGTGGTGAGGCCAGCGAGAGCGGCCGCGCCAGCTGTGTCGGCGCCGACCGGCCGCGCAGCTCGACGGTCTCGCCGACGTCCCAGCACAGCGCCTCGGCGTCCAGCGCGCCGCTGACCGCGATCGCGGACGCCAGCACATGGCCCTCTTCGAGCTTGGCGAGCTCGGTCAGGCGGGCGGCCTCGTTCACGGGGTCGCCGATCACGGTGTATTCGAAGCGGGCAAGCGCGCCGATATGACCGGCGATGGCCCGGCCCGCGGACACCCCGATGCCGAACTCGGTGGTGCCCAGCACTGTCACGAGTTCGTCGTGCAACTCGCGCGATGCGGCCAGCGCTGCACCGGAGGCGTCCGGGTGTTCGATGGGGGCGCCGAAGATCGCCAGCGCCGCGTCACCCTGGAACTTGTTGACGAAGCCGCCGTGCCGGTTCACGGTGTCGACGATGATCCGGAAGAACTCGTTGAGGATCGACACGACCTCGGCGGCGGGCCGCGTCGACGCCAGCTGCGTCGATCCGATCAGGTCGATGAACAGCACCGCGACATCGCGCTCCTGGCCACCCAGCTCGGTGCCGCGCTCGAGGGCGCGGCGCGCGACGTCCTCGCCGACGTAGCGGCCGAACAGGTCGCGCAGGCGTTGCCGCTCGGACAGGTCGCGCACCATGTCGTTGAACCCGGCCTGCAGCAGGCCCAGCTCGCTGGCGTCGTAGATCTGCATGTGCGCGTTGTAGTTACCGCGCTGCACCTCACCCAGCGCCCACCGGAGCTGGCGCAGCGGGTCGGCGATGGACATGGCGACCAGTACGTTGCCGGCCAGGCCGACGGCCAGCGCGGTGATCGCCAGCAGCAGGATGGGGGTGTTGAGCTGGTCATTCTGGGCGATGAAGGTCGTGTACTGGCCGGCCAGCCGGGCGACGATGATGGCCAGCAGCGGCACGCCCGTCGACAGCACCCAGGTCAGCACCTGGCGCTGGATGACGCCGGGGGCCCGGAAGTTCTCGGGCACACCGTCGCGGAGCGCGGCGACCGCGACGGGCCGCAGCACCCGCTCGGACTGCAGGTAGCCGATGATCGCGGTGGCGGTGGCGCCGAGCGCGCTGGCCACGGCGACGAAGGGTGCCGAGCGGCTCGCCACCGGCCAGCTGGCGATGATGAAGACCACCGAGCCGAGGAACCAGTTCCCGACGCTGATCAGCGTCCGGTAGTACGGCATCTTGAGGGCCCGGGTCCGGGCCAGCTCGGTGAATGCGGGGTCGGCGTCGCCGTGCAGGGTGTCCCGCCGTTGCCAGCGGATCACGGGAATCAGCAGCCGCAGACTCAGCCAGGCCGCCACGACGAACGCGACGAACAGGACGGTCAGGAACACCGCCAGGTTCACCGCCGGCAGGTCCTGCAATTGGATGCGGTCTTCGGCCGGCAGCCCGAACCGCAGGAAGCCCAGAACGAACAGGGCGCCGATGATGTCGGCCTGCAGCAGACTCAGTGTGAACACCGGCCACGGCGTGCGCGCCACCCATCGGACGAACCCCCTGATTCGCCCGATGTGCTTTACATCGGTGGCCACCCGCTAACCGTATCGGGCCTGGGCGACGGATATTGCCGCTGCGCGCAGGTTCGTGTCGCCCGCGACGGTTACTGTGGGGCGCGATGAGCGGAGTTTTCTCGCGTTTGGTCGGCCAGGATGCCGTGGAAGCCGAGTTGGTGGCCGCCGCGCGGGCGGCCCGGGGTGATTCGGCTCACAGCGGGCTCACAACCGGCAGCATGACGCATGCGTGGTTGATCACGGGGCCGCCCGGTTCGGGCCGGTCCATTGCCGCTGTGTGCTTTGCTGCGGCGCTGCAGTGCACTGCGGAGGCCGCGGAGGGCGGTCCGGGCTGCGGGGCCTGCCGCGCGTGTACGACGACCATGGCGGGCACTCACGCCGACGTGCGGCGGGTGATTCCGGAGGGGCTGTCCATCGGCGTCGACGAGATGCGCGCCATCGTGCAGACCGCGTCGCGGCGGCCCGGGACCGGGCGCTGGCAGATCGTCGTCGTCGAAGATGCGGACCGGCTCACCGAGGGCGCCGCCAATGCGCTGCTGAAGGTCGTCGAGGAACCGCCGCCGTCGACGGTGTTCCTGCTGTGCGCGCCGTCGGTGGACCCCGAGGACATCGCGGTGACGCTGCGGTCGCGGTGCCGGCACGTGGCGTTGACGACGCCGCGGGTCGACGCCATCGCGCAGGTGCTCATGGACAATGACGGACTGTCCGAGGCCGACGCGCGCTGGGCGGCGTCGGTCAGTGGGGGACACGTCGGCCGGGCTCGCCGGTTGGCGACCGACCCGGACGCCCGCACCCGCCGGGAACGGGCCCTGAGCCTCGCCCGGGACGCGGCGACGCCGGCGCGGGCCTACGCGGCTGTCGAGGAGCTCGTCGCCTCGGCCGAAGCCGAGGCGGTGGCCCTGACGGCCGGGCGCAACGAGGCCGAGACCGAGGAGCTCAGGACCGCGTTGGGCGCCGGCGGCACTGGTAAAGGCGCCGCGGGGGCACTGCGGGGCGCCGCGGGGGCACTGAAGGACCTGGAGAAGCGGCAGAAGTCGCGGCAGACCCGGGCATCGCGCGACGCGCTCGACCGGGCTCTGATCGACCTGGCCACCTATTTCCGCGATGCGCTGCTGGTGTCGTCGGGGGCGACGGGCGTGGCTGCGGCCAACCACCCGGACATGGGTGACAAGGCTGCCGCGATGGCCGCTCACGTGCCCGCCGACCAGCTGCTGCGGTGCATCGAGGCGGTGCTGGCGTGCCGCGAGGCGCTGGCCACCAACGTCAAGCCGAAGTTCGCGGTCGACGCCATGGTGGCGACCATGGGTCAGGCCCTGCGCGCCGGACAACGGAACTGACTTTGGAGGCTGCGAGTCCGTCCCGTAGACTCGTCCCGCCCCGCCTCGGTGGGGCACGCCACCCTAGCTCAGTCGGTAGAGCAATTCACTCGTAATGAATAGGTCAGGGGTTCGATTCCCCTGGGTGGCTCCACAACTTTCGCGTCGGCCTACCGACGCGGGGCAGGCGTCCGGCCGCCCACATCCGCCGACGGCGTTACGGTAACCGGCGCGATCACGCTGGGGTCCACGTTGAACTTCGGCTTACGCATCGGGACAGCGATGCAGCCCTGAGCCTTTCCGTCCACGTACGAGCATTTCGTCTTGTCGCCGTTCTTGTCCGTCGTGGTGCAGGCCTCGTACAGGTGCCCGTTGCCGGCGCGGTTTTCGTAGGTCTGGTTCGAACCCATGCAGTCGCTGCTGACGCTGGCGTGGGCACTGGGGGCGGTCAGGATCACCGGCACTGTGTACAGCGCGGCAGCGCTCAGCAGGGCGGCGAATGCCGCGGACTTGGCCGGTCGGATGGTGGTGGTCATGGTCGTGATTCCTCAGGCGCGATCGAGCTGAACGGGGGGCGAGGTCACCGGTCGGGGCGTGGGTGCCCTTCACGACCGTCCGCGGCACGGTGATGCAGCCCTGCGATTTGCCGTCCACCTCGGAGCACTGTGTTTTGACGCCCTTCTTGTCGACGGTCGTGCAACTTTCGACGATCGACCCGTTCGACCTGGTGCCCTGGGCATAGGTGCCACCGGATTTTCCGCAGTTGAACGCGAAAGACTCGGCGCCCGCCATCGGCGTGCTCAGCGCCAGCGGGGCGACGTACAGCGCGGCGGTGCCGACGAGGGCGGCCAGTGCGATGCGCCTGCCGTTCGCAGTGCGGTCCATGGTGTTCTCCTTTTCCGGTGGTCGCAGGCCCGGGCGGACTTGCTGACACAGGTAGGAGTGCGCACCGTCCCTGCGGGGGACAGTTTTTTTTGGAAGGCTTTTCAGGCAGGCGCCTAGCGCGGCGCCAGGAAACCCACAGGCCCGGAGGCGATGCACACCGACAGCGCCGACGTGTTGGCTTTCACCTGGATCGTCGCCCCGGCGCCGGGTAGCCGAACGAATACCCGGTTCAGTCCGGGGTGCACCGGTACGCGGGCTTCGCGTCCCTCGGGCAGCGACATCGTCAGGGACCCGTCGCTGTTGGCCAGGTAGTTGATCTCGGCGGTCCAGTCGGCGGGCAGGAGCGGGCCGTCGAGCGGCATGGTCACCGGTGTGTCGGTCTGTACCAGGTATCCGCAGTTCGGCGCCGGGCCGGGCACGATGGTGCGGGTCCAGGTCACCTTGGCCGGCACCAGCTGGCCGGTCGCCGTGAGCATCTGCAAAGACGTTGTGCTGGAAGCGAATTCAGGACGGTCGCGCAGCAGGGCGAACATGTGGCTCGCCAGGTTCTGCGGCCAGGCCACGCGTTGCAGCACCAGCGGATCGACTTCCTGATCCAGCAGGGGTAGGCCGCGGGGCGCGTTTGCCAGCGATGCCTCGACGTTTACCAGGTAGGCGCGGGTGGGGTTGTCGCGCCAGCTGGGCAGGAACGTCGTCCATGAGTACAGGCTGCTGCCCACGAATAGTGTTGCGACGCAAGCCACCACGACGCGCCGGCGCGCAGAGTCGTCGAACCGGCTGGTCCGGTTGGGTGCGCAGAACGCGACGGCCGCCAGCAGTGCCAGCACCACGACGAGATCGGACAGGTAGCGCAATGTCTGCGCCAGCTCCAGGGCGGTGAACTTCGACGACCGCATGAGGTAGATCGGCACCTGACACGCCACCACGTACCCCACGGCGGCCAGCCAGACCGGGCCCAGCCGCCGCTTCCGCAGCACCGACACCGCGACCACCGCGGCGAGCACCAGCCAGCCCAGCACCATGACGACCGAGCCCGGCGTCGCCCACGGCGACGCGGGCGCCCAGCGCTGCCAGTCCCACGGGCCGCCCGCCAGCGTCGGCACCAGGCCGTGGGTGACGGACCGGGCCAGCAGCTCCCACGTCATCGCCAGGTCCAGCGTCCAGCGCTTCTGGTTGACCACCAGCAGGTAGACCCCGACCCAGCCGATCGTGATGGTCAGCAGACCGAGCCACAGCCGCAGGCCCCGGCGCCACACCGAGACCCGGGTGCCCGTCACGTACATCAGCAACCAGCACACCGCGAAGGCGGTGAAGGGGATCACCGCGGACTTCTCGAAGAACAACAGCCCGCCCAGGTAGGCCAGGCAGCCGGTCCACACATACCGCGGGTTCCCCGTGCGGACCAACAGGATGGCGTCGGCGCAGACCCAGGCCATAGCCGCCGCCATGGGCAGCGCGTTGAGCCCGGCCGACCACCAGGCGAACGCCGGCACGCCCAGGGGCGTGAACAGTGCGAACGTCAGCGGCACCAGCAGCACCGGGCGCCACCCGAGGATCACCCGCAGGGCCCGTACCAGCGCCACCGACGCGACCAGTTGCAGCAGCACCAGGCTCAGCGCCGGCCAGATCCAGGTCAAGGGCGCCAGCCGCGTCAGCAGCCCGGCCAGCAGGAACCCGGCAGGCATGACGTGCCCGTCGTGATCGTTGAAGAGGAAGTCGGGCGAAAGCAGCGAGTGGGTGCCCGCCTGGCCGATCAGGATCAGGTCGTCCCAGTAGAAGTAGCCGCCGAATGCGAGAACCGCCCGCAGTATCAGCTGCAGCACCACCAGCGCAGCGGTGGTTCGGGCGACCCAGTTCACTCTTGTCGACTGTACGGGGCGAAGGACTGAGACCATCGGTATGGTTGCGCCGTGCGAACACTTGTCACTGGTGCTGCCGGGTTCATCGGGTCGACGCTCGTCGACCGGCTCCTGTCCGAAGGACACGACGTCGTCGGGCTCGACGACCTGAGCAGCGGCAAGGTCGACAACCTCGCCCAAGCCGAGCAGAACCAGCGATTCGAGTTCGTCAAAGCCGACATCGTCGACGCCGACCTGCACGCCATCGTGGCCGAAGAGCGGCCCGAGGTGATCTTCCACCTCGCCGCGCAGATCTCCGTCGCGCGGTCGGTGACCGACGCGCCGTTCGATGCCGGGGTCAACGTCGTCGGCACGGTGCGGCTGGCGGAGGCGGCCCGCAGCAACGCCGTTCGCAAGATCGTGCACACCTCGTCGGGCGGATCCATCTACGGCGTGCCGCCGGGCTACCCGACCAACGAGGACATGCCGGTCGACCCGTCGTCGCCGTACGCCGCCAGCAAGGTGTGCGGCGAGGTGTACCTCAACATGTTCCGCAACCTGTATGGGCTGGACTGCTCGCACATCGCGCCGGCCAACGTCTACGGCCCGCGCCAGGACCCGCACGGTGAAGCCGGCGTGGTCGCGATCTTCAGCCAGGCGCTGCTGGCCGGCCGGCCCACCAAGATTTTCGGTGACGGCACCGACACCCGCGACTACGTCTTCGTCGACGACGTCGTCGACGCCTTCGTGCGTGCCGGCGGCGAAGCCGGGGGCGGGCAGCGGTTCAACGTCGGCACCGGGGTGGAGACGTCGGTGGCGCAGCTGCACACCGCGATCGCCGCGGCTGTCGGCGTGCCGGACGCCCCCGAGTTCCACCCGCCGCGCCTCGGTGACCTGCGGCGTTCGCAGCTCGACACCACCCGTGCGCAGCAGGTGCTGGGGTGGAGCCCCAAGGTGGCGCTGGCCGAGGGCGTCGCTCGGACGGTGGACTTCTTCCGCGCCTGACCTGCGACTTTGCAGAAAAAGATTGTAAGTACTCACTTTCTGGGTTAGCGTCGCTTCATGACCTACGACGTGATCGTCTCTGGCGGCTTGTGGTTCGACGGCACCGGCCGCACGCCGCAACTGCGCAACCTGGGTATCCGCGACGGCGTCGTCGCGACCGTGACGGCACAGCCGCTCGATGAGACGGGCTGCCCCGACGTCATCGACGCCAAGGGCAAGTGGGTGACCCCGGGCTTCATCGACGTCCACACCCACTACGACGCCGAGGTGCTCCTCGATCCGGGCCTGCGTGAGTCCGTCCGCCACGGCGTGACGACCGTGCTGCTGGGCATGTGCTCGCTCTCGACGGTCTACGCCGAGAACGACGACGCCGCCGACCTGTTCAGCCGCGTCGAGGCGGTGCCGCGCAAGTTCGTCGTCGGCGCGCTCGAGCAGAACCGGTCGTGGTCCGGGCCCGCCGAATACGTGCAGGCGCTCGAAGCGCTGCCGCTCGGCCCCAACGTCAGCTCGCTGCTGGGCCACTCCGATCTGCGGACCTCGGTGCTGGGCCTCGACCGCGCGACCACCCCGAACGTCACCCCGACCAACACCGAACTCGAGGCCATGGCGGCGCGGCTCGAGGCGGCCCTGGACGCCGGCATGCTCGGCATGTCCGGCATGGACGCCGCGATCGACAAGCTCGACGGTGACCGTTTCCGCTCCCGCGCCCTGCCGTCGACGTTCGCCACCTGGCGGGAGCGCCGCCGCCTGATCAAGGTGCTGCGCAAGCGGGGCCGCATCCTGCAGAGCGCGCCCAACGTCGCGAAACTGCAAGAGGCGCTGAACTTCTTCCTCGAGAGCAGCGGCTGGTTCGGCCGTCGTGCCGGCGTGCGCATGAGCCTGCTGGTGGCCGCCGACGCCAAGTCGTCTCCCGGCGCCGTGTACCTCCTGGGCCCGGTGACCCGCCTGGCCAACAAGGTCCTGAACTCGAAGGTCCGCTTCCAGCACCTGCCGGTGCCGTTCGAATTGTATTCGGACGGAATCGATCTCCCGGTTTTCGAGGAGTTCGGCGCGGGTACCGCGGCGCTGCATCTGCGCGACCAGCTGGAGCGCAACAAGCTGATGGCCGACCCGGAGTACCGGCGCCGGTTCCGCAAGTCGTTCGACAAGAAGGTGCTGGGCCCGACGCTGTGGCACCGCGACTTCCACGACTCGACCATCGTCGAATGCCCGGACAAGTCGTTGATCGGCAAGAGCTTTGGCCAGATCGCCGACGAGCGCGGCATCCATCCGCTCGACGCCTTCCTCGATGTCCTGGTCGAGCACGGCGAGCGCAACACCCGCTGGACCACCATCGTGGCCAATCACCGCCCGAAGCAGCTCGACAAGCTGGCGACGGAGCCGTCGGTGCACATGGGCTTCTCGGATGCCGGTGCGCACCTGCGGAACATGGCGTTCTACAACTACGCGTTGCGGATGCTGCGCCGCGTGCAGGACGCCGACAAGGCCGGCCGCCCGTTCATGACCATCGAGCACGCCGTGCACCGGCTCACCGGTGAGGTCGCCGACTGGTTCGGCCTGGAGGCCGGCACGCTGCGGCAGGGTGAGCGCGCCGACTTCGTGGTGATCGACCCCGCCGGGCTGAACGCCGAACTCGAGGCGTACCACGAGAATTCGGTCGAGTTCTACGGCGGTCTGAGCCGTATGGTCAACCGCAGCGATGCCGCCGTCGTGGCGACCGGTGTGGGTGGCCAGGTGGTGTTCCGCGACGGCGAGTTCGTCGAGGGTTACGGCCAGACCGTGAAGTCCGGCCACTACCTGCCGGCGCGCGGCGCGAAACTGCCGGTGGCGCAAGCGGTCTGACATGGCCAGAACCCAACAGCAGCGCCGGGAGGAGACCCGGGCCCGGCTTCTCGACGCCGCGATCGAGACCATCGTCGAGGTCGGCTATGCCCGCGCCTCGGCGGCGGTGATCGCGCGCCGGGCCGAGGTCTCCGACGGCGCGCTGTTCAAACATTTCGCCACCATGGGCGATTTCATGGCGGCCACGGCGCTGGAAGTCATGCGCCGGCAGCTGGAGCAGTTCAGCAAGCAGGTCGCCGAAATCCCTTCCGACCGGCCGGCTCTCGAAGGCGCCTTGATCGCGCTGCGCGATATCAGCGGCAACGCCACCAACGCGGTGATGTACGAGTTGATGGTGGCGGCACGCACCGACGAGAAACTGCGGACGACGCTGCAGGGCGCCCTCGTCGAATACGGCCGCAACATCTACGAGACGGCGCAGGAGATGCCCGGCGCCGATCAGTTACCGCCGGAACTGCTGATGCTGATCGTCGCCGTCATGGTCAACACCTTCGACGGCGCGGCGCTGATCCGCGCCGTACTGCCGCAGCCCGAACTCGAGGACGGCCGCATCCAGCTGCTGGCCGCGATGCTGGGAAACCTTCAGACCTGACGGGTGGGCGGGTCGGCTTCCGGCACCCGCGCGCCCTCGAGCGCCACCGCACGGGCCAGTTGGGCGTACCGCAATTCCAGGTCCTTGAACCGCATGTACGCGCTGATCGTCGTGAACAGGAACGCGATGACCAGCGCATACAACAGCAGGTCGGCGCCGCGGCCGATGCCGAGCCAGTGCGCCACCACAGTGGTGTCGTTGGGCCGCAGGATCGCGTAGATGGCGCCGAGCACGAAGAGCACATAGCCGACCTTGACCCAGGCCCGCGACTGCGCGTTGCGCCGCGACGAGAAGAGGTAGGCCAGCAGCAGGACCACCGCCCCAATCAGTAACGCCTTGGTCCAGATCATCGGCGCAACCTCCCGCGCAGCAGCCCGTCGACGACGATGTTGACGCCGTTGACCAGCGGCTGACCCTTCGACATCGAATAGTCGGTGTACAGGATCTGGACCGGCTGTTCGGCGATCCGCCAGTTGTTCTCCACGATGAGGGCGACGAACTCGCTGGCGTGGCTCATGCCGTTCATGGTCAGGTTCAGGCCGTCGGCGACCGTTTTGTTGAACACCCGGAGCCCGTTGTGCGCGTCGGTCAGGCTCAGCTGGCGGCTGGACCGGCTGAGTTTGGCGACGATCGGCAGCAGTAGTCGCTTGAGCATCGGCATGCGATCCGGTGGTCGGTCGGCGAACCGGGTGCCGATCACGATGTCGAGGTCCTCGGTCTGCAGCCGGTCGAGCATCTGCACGACGTCCTTGACCTGATGCTGACCGTCAGCGTCGAACGTGGCGAAAAACTGTGCCCCGGGGCGGGATCGGGCGTATTCGACGCCGGTCTGGATGGCCGCGCCCTGCCCGAGGTTCACCGGATGACGCACCACGTGGGCGCCGGCGGCAAAGGCGCGGTCGCCGGTGTCGTCCCGGCCGCCGTCGTCGACGCAGACGACGTTCGGGAAGACGGTGCGCACGTCGGCGACGACGTCGGCAATGACGCTCGCCTCGTTGTACGCGGGGATGACGATCCAGACATCGCGATAAAGGGACATGTTGCAGCCGAAACTACACGCTCAGCGGCGCTTGATCGCGCCCAGCGCGGCCAGGTGGACGACGATTCCGACGAGCGGCCCGCACATCAGCGCGACGACGGTGCGGGTCTGCAGGTCCAGCGGCAGCAACAACAACAGGGCTGCGGCCACCGTGGCGCTCACCCAGCCCACCGCGTAGGCCCGGTGCAGTGCGGCGGCGACCGTGGCGGCCCCGGTCAGCGTCAGGAACGCGATGGCGACCGCGCCTGCCGTCAACCACGCCAGCAGCGCGCCACTCGCGGCGTACTCGGGCCCGAACAGCGTGCGCAGCAGCCACGGCCCGACCAGCCCGGCCGCCAGCACCGCCAGCGCGCCCAGGCCGGCGAGCACCAGGGTCGGCGTGAGCAGGGCGCGCAGCCTGCGGTTGTCGACGAAATGGGCGATCAGATTGCCCTGCATCGCGGTCAGCGGAACCAGCAGGGGCGCGCGGGTCAGCGTCACGGCCAGGATGATGACGCCGCCGGTGGCGCCCAGGTCCCGGGACGTGGCCTGCAGCAGCACCGGGAAACCCATCACCAGAACGGCGCTGGCGCCCGCGGCGGCGATCGAGTGCGCCGACCCCGTCAGGAACGTCCGCGGGGTGCCGGGCGTGTGGATGGCGGCCGCGGACCGGGCCACATGGGAGGCCAGCAGCAGGATCAGCCATGACATCGAGCCGGCGACCGTGGCCCACAGGTAGCCGTCCAGTCCCCAGCCCAGGACGAACGCGGCGACCGCGACGGCGACCCGGATACCGGCATCGGTCACCATCAGCGTGCCGTACTGGGTCCAGCCGTCGGCCCCGGCCAGCACGCCGAGGAGGGTGGCGTGCAGGCAGAAGCCGGCGAGGCCGACGCTCAGCAGCGTCACGCTCAGCGGGGTGGATTCGACGAATACATGTGCCGCCCACAGTGGGGCGGTGCCGGCGATGAGCAGGCCCGCGGCGACGGCCACCAGCGCGGCGACCCGCAGCGGCTGCAGGTGCGGTCCGGGCTGGGGCTCGGCGATGCGCGCGACCCTGACCTCGCGGGTGGCCTCCTGCAGCAGCCCGTTGGCCGCGCCGGTGAACAACCCGAACGCGCCCCAGAAGACGCTGAACACCGAGAATCCGGCGGGCGCCAGGTCGCGTGCGGCGAGGTACAGGATCGCGTAGCCGCACAGCGCGCTGAGCACTGTCGCGACCGCGACCCGCGCCACACCGCTGGGTTTCACAGTGTCGGTAGCTCCGTCGTGTAGAGCCACGCGTTCCACAGTCCGCGCAGGGAGTGGTCGGTGTAGTTCGCGGCCAGGCCGGTGAAGTCGTCGGTCAGCGCGGTCGAGTGCCGATACCGGGTGGTCCAATCCCGCAACAGGGCAAAGAAATTCGTGTCACCGATCGTGCGCCGCAGCGCATGTAAGGTCAGTGCGCCGCGCTTGTAGACTCGGTCGTCGAACATGTCCTCGGGTCCCGGATCGGCCAGTAGCAGGTTCTGCGGAAGGCCCTTGAGTTTCTGGAGATTGTGGGCGGCCAGCTGGTCGGCGGTGCGCCAGCCCGACTCCTCGGCCCACAGCCACTCGGCGTAACAGGCAAATCCCTCATGGAGCCAGATGTCGCGCCAGCGGCGCACCGTCACCGAATTGCCGAACCACTGATGGGCCATCTCGTGTGCGATCAATCGCTCGGCGCTGCGGCGGCCGTCGCAGTGGTTGGCGCCGAAGATCGAAATACCTTGCGCCTCAAGCGGGATTTCCAGCTCGTCGTCAGTGACGACGACGGTGTAGCCGCTTGACAGCGGGTACGGTCCGAACAGGCGGGTGAACAACTGCATCATCTGGGGCTGCCGGCCGAAGTCGTATTCGAAGTTTCGGATCAGTCGCTGCGGCAGGGCGGCGGACATCGGCACCGGCGACTTGGTCAGGCGCACCGACTCGTAGCGGCCGATCTGCAGTGTGATCAGGTAGGTGGACGTCGGTTCGGCGAGCTCGTACACCCACATGGTCTGCGCTGCACGGGTTTTGCGGCTCACCAGCTCGCCGTTGGCGACGACCCGATACGGGCTGTCGGTGCTGATCGCGATGCGATAGCTCGCCTTGCTGCTCGGGTGGTCGTCACAGGGGAACCAGGACGCGGCACCGTTCGGCTGCCCGGCGACCAGCGCCCCCTCCGTCAGCTCTTCGAAACCGACCGTGCCCCACATGGATTTGATGGGGCGTGGGTTGCCGCCGTAGCGCACCGTCACGGTGAGCGCGGCGCCGGCGGGCAGCTGGTCGGCCAGCGTGATGTGCAGCTTGCCGTTGACGGTGCGGTACTTGGCCGGGCGCCGGCCGTTGACCTCGACCTTGGCCACCGACAGGTCATCGGACAGATCCAGGGTGAACCAGTTCAGCGACGCGAGAGTGACCGCGGTGATGTGGGCGATGCCCGTCAGCCGGTTGCTCTCCACCTTGTATTCGAGGCTCAGCTCGTAGCGGGACACCCGGAAGCCGAAATTGCCGTTGTTCGGTAGGTACGGATCGATCACCGGCGCAACACTTTTGCGGTCCTTCTTGTTGCTCCGGGTCACGCGGCCTGCGCCTTCTGTCGGTTGCCGGACTTGCGCTTCTTGCCGACCCACGGGGCGATCGGATTGCCCTGCCAGCGGGTCGAGGCCGGCACCGCGTCGCCACGCATCACCAGGGAGGCCGGGCCGACGGTCGCGCCGGCACCGATGCTGGCTGCAGGCAGTGCGACGCAGTGCGTGCCGAGCGTCGCGCCCTCCTCCAGCACCACGGTGTCCAACTGCATGATGCGGTCGTGGAACAGGTGGGTCTGGACCACGCAGCCCCGGTTCACCGTCGCGCCGCGGCCCAGTGTCACCAGGTCGGCCTCTGGCAGCCAATAGGTTTCGCACCACACGCCGCGGCCGATGGCGGCACCGAGGGCCCGCAGCCACAGGTTCATCACCGGGGTCCCGCTGGCGGCGCGCGCGAACCACGGGCCGGCGACGGTCTCGACGAAGGTGTCGGACACCTCGTTGCGCCACACGAACGGCGACCACAGCGGATGCTCGACGGCCCGGATGCGCCCGACCATCAACCATTTCGCCACCACGGCGATGGCGCCGGCGATGGCGCCCGCGTTCAGCAGAACCAGGCCGGCGCCCAATGACGCCCACAGCCAACCGAATTCGCCGGCCAGGGCCTGTAGGACGCCGAGGACCGCCACACCGATGCCGAACGTCACCATCACCGGGACGATCCGCAGGGTCTCGACCGTGGACCGCATCACCTTCAGGCGCGCTGACGGGTGGAAGGTGCGCACCGCGTCGGATTCGGTTGGCTGGCGGCGCAAGCGGATCGGCGGACTGCCCAGCCACGACGAACCGGCCTTGGCCTTGTGCGGGGTCGCCGACAGCACCGCGACCAGCCCGTCGTCGGGGACGCGGCGGCCGGGCTGGGTGATGCCGGAGTTGCCCAGGAACGCGCGCCGTCCGACGGTCGCCTTGGCCACGTGGATCCAGCCGCCGCCGAGTTCGTACGACGCCACCATGGTGTCGTCGGCCAGGAACGCGCCGTCGAGCACCTCGGTGAACTTCGGTGTCAGCAGGGCCGTCGAAATCTCGGTGTCCTTACCGACTTTCGCGCCGAGGATGCGCAGCCACCACGGCGTCAACAGGCTGGCGTAGATGGGGAACAGGTAGTTGCGGGCGGCATCCATCAGGCGCTCGGTGGCCCACAGCTGCCAGCCCACGCGGCTGCGCACCGGGTGGTAGCCCTCGGTCAGGCCGAGAGCCAGCAGGCGCACGCCGATCACCGTCAGCGCGGCGTACACCGCCATCGCGACCACCGCGGCGACGGGCGTCCACAGCGTGACCGGCAGGACTGCCTCCGGCAGCGAATGGGTATGGCGCACCGGCAGAATCAGCACCGCGAGTCCGGCGGCGAGGGCCAGGATCGGCAGTCCGCCGAGCAGCACCGACGTCAGCCCGTACATGCCCACCCAGATCGGGGCCCGCCCCGGTCGCTCTTTCGGCCACGGGTGGTGGGCCTTGCCGGACTTCACCGCCGGCGAACCCTTCCAGTACTGCCCCGCCTTGACCTTGCCGATCACACCGGAACCCGGTGCGACGTCGGCGTTCTTGCCGACCACCGCACCCGGCAGCAGCGTCGTGCGGGCGCCGATGGTGGCGTCGTTGCCGATGTTGATGGGTCCGACGTGGAACAGGTCGCCGTCGATCCAGTGCCCGGTGAGGTCGACTTCCGGCTCGACCGAGCAGCGGTCGCCGAGCGTGAGCATGCCGGTGACCGGCGGTGCCGAGTGCAGGTCGACGCCGTCGCCGACGCGGTTGCCCAGCGCGCGGGCGTAGTACACCAACCACGGTGCGCCGGCCTGGTTTTCGGCGCCGCTTGCCTCGCCGAGCCGTTCGGCGAGCCAGACCCGCAGGTGTTCGGAGCCGCCGCGTTTGTAGGTGCCCGGTTCCAGACCGGACAGCAGGGCACGTGCGGCGAACACCGCGATGCCCATGCGGCCGATCGGTGTGACGAACACCAGGAACCCGACCAGGATCGTCCACCAGTTGACGGTGTGGGCCCAGGGCAGCAGGTGCCATGCGGCGGCGACGTTGTTCAGCAGTGCCAGCCAGACGACCCACTGCATACCGGCCAGCGTCGCGAGCGGGATGGCGGCGAGGGTCTGGACCAGCTGCGTCGTCAGCGGAACCGGTGTGACGCTTCGGGTTTCGACCAGCGGTGGCGGGTCGAGTTCGTCGAGGTAACCGGCCAGTGAACCCAGGCGCGGGTGGTCGTAGAGGTCGGCGACGGTGACCTGCGGGTACTTCTCGCGCAGCAGTGAGACGAGTTGCGCGGCGGACAAAGACCCGCCGCCGAGGGCGAAGAAGTCGGCGCCGGGTCCGTCGATCGGGGAGGCCAGCACGTCGCGCCACAGACCGGCGAGCCAGCCCATCGTGCCGTCCAGGTCGGGGCTGTCGTCGCCTGCGGAGTCGACGGGCCAGGGCAGCGCGTTGCGGTCGACCTTTCCTGATGTGCGCGTGGGCAATTCGTCGACCAGTACCAGGCGTGGCACCAGCGCGGCGGGCAGGGACTCGGCCAATGTCTTGCGCGCCGTGGCGATGTCGAACTCGGGGTCGGCGCTGGCGATGTAGCCGACCAGCAGGGGAGTGCCGGTGGCGGTCTTGCGCACCGCGGCGGCGCCGCCGCTGACACCGGGCAGGTTGACGAGTGCGGCGTCGACCTCGCCGAGTTCGATGCGCCGGCCGCCGACCTTGACCTGATCGTCGGCGCGGCCCTGGAAGTAGAGGCCGTCCGCCTCGAGCCGGACCAGGTCGCCGCTGCGGTACGCGCGGCCCCAGCCGAGGGTCTCCATCGGTGCGTACTTCTCGGCGTCCTTTTCGGGGTCGAGGTAGCGGGCCAGGCCGACGCCGCCGATCACCAGCTCGCCGACGTCGCCGTAGCCGACCTGCAGGCCGTCCTTGTCGACGACCGCAAGATCCCAGCCGGGCAGGGGCAGCCCGATGCTGACCGGGCCGCCGCCGAGCGGCGCCAGGCAGGCGACGACCGTGGCTTCGGTGGGCCCGTAGGTGTTCCATACTTCGCGGCCCTCGACGGCCAGCCGCTCGGCGAGCTCGGGCGGGCAGGCCTCGCCGCCGAAGATCAGCAGGCGCACGGCCTCCAGGGCCTCGGCCGGCCACAGCGAGGCCAGCGTCGGGACCGTCGAGACGACGGTGATGTCGCGGGAGACCAGCCACGGGCCCAGGTCCATGCCGCTGCGCACCAGCGAGCGCGGGGCCGGGACGAGGCAGGCACCGTGGCGCCAGGCCAGCCACATCTCTTCGCACGACGCGTCGAAGGCCACGGACAGTCCGGCCAGTACCCGGTCGCCCGGGCCCAACGGGTTGTCCTTCAGGAAGATTTCGGCTTCGGCGTCGACGAACGCGGCGGCGTTGCGGTGCGTCACCGCGACGCCCTTCGGGGTGCCGGTGGAGCCGGAGGTGAAGATGATCCAGGCGTCATCGCGGGTCAGCGGTTGGCCGGCCAACCAACCCCGGGTCGAGCCGGGACCGCGGACCAGGCCGGCCTCGGTGATGATGCCGACCACGCCGGCCTCGCCGAAAACCAGCGCCGCGCGCTCCTCGGGGTCGTCGGCGTCGACGGGGACGTATGCGGCGCCCGTCGCGAGAGTGGCCAGAATCGACACGTACAGCGCGTAGCTGCCCGACGGCATGCGGATGCCGATGCGGTCACCGCGGCCGATGCCGCGCGCGGCCAGCCAGGCCACGCTTTCCTCGACGTCGGCGATCAGCTCGGCGTAGGTGAGCTGGACGGTGCCGTCGTCGATGGCGGGCGCATCGGGATATTGGTCGGCCGTCGCGTAGAGGATGTCGATGAGCGTCCGGGCCTGCGGTGCCTTCGCTGAAAGCACGTACTGCGGGGGGATCTCCTGATGCACGGGTACAAACTACTAAGGCTTGGCGAACGGATCCTGGCGGCGGGCACGCCGTGGCGGCTTCGTTACCAGTTGTTGTAGCCGCCTTCGGGTCCGAGCATGCGTTCCAGCCGGGTCCGGTTGATGCGGGCCAGCTCGTTCCGGACCACCTTGCGCTCGGTCTCGTGGTCGTTGTGCATGCGGTCGGCCATGTGGGTCAGCACCTCGTTGGCGCTCATGGCGCCGACGAACATCACGAAGTCGAAGCCGAAGTGGTCCCGGTAGGTCGCGGCGTGCGCGGTCAGGGTGGCCATGAGATCGGGGTCGCGGTCGCACACTGCGCACTGCTCGAACTGCGAGCGGGCGCTGCCGGGCCGGCGTCCGAGCTGGGGATAGGCCTGCAGGATCGCGTCCACCGAGGAGTCCGCCAGCGCGAAGAGCAGGTCGTCGGCGCGCCGGAACAGGTGGTCGTGGTCGTCGTAGGCGCGTCCGTCGGCCAGGCTGCCGGCCAGCGGCACGCTGTAGCAGCATTCGTACAGTGCGTGCACCGCCCGCTGCTTCGGCATGGCGTTGAACGCGTCGAGACCGATTCCCTGATGCATCAACACACAGACATCATCGAATCCGCACGGTACAGGGAGATTTCCTCGTGTTACAGCGGGGCAAATTCATTTACCTGGGGTCTGGCGTGCATCACATGTGTCCGGTGTTGTCGAACATATGTTCGGCCTCTTGATGGAGATCGCTCCCGACGCCGGGGAGGCGGCACTGCGGGATCAGCTCGTTGAACTCGAACGGCGCAGAGGTCTGGTCGCCGCGCACCACCGAACTCATCACACCTACCGGCGCGGTCTACGCCTCAACCGGACCGCCGATGCCGACTCGCGATCATCGACGAGGCATCGCGCCCTCGGGTCATGCGTGACCAGCCCAGATGTGTGGCGACTCACGGTTTGCGGCGGCACTCGGCGGCGCATGATGAAGTCATGGACGGAGTGCTGTTCTTCGACGGCAAGTGCGGGATGTGTACCCGCGCCCGCAATCAGTTGCTGCGGATGAATCGAACCGGCCGGCTCCGCACCGAGCCGCTGCAGAAGCCCGGCACCGCGGAACGACTCGGCGTGGCACCCGAGCACTTGATGGAATCCGTGTGGTGGCTGGACGCCACCGGTGAAGTGTTGGGTGGCGCCAAGGCGGCCAACGCGGCGGTGTCCGCGGCACTCGGGACCCGGTTGCCGTTGTGGGTCTACGGCATTCCGGGGATCGGCGCGCTCCAAGAATGGGTCTACCGCTGGGTCGCCACCCACCGCTACCACTTCCGTGGTGTCACTCCATGGTGTGAATCCGCGCCGTCGGAATGTGTTTCAGCGTAGTTGCGCCATCGCACGGTAACCCTCGACGGCGCTGCGGTAGCGGGGACGCCAACCCGACGCATCGCGAAAGCGCTTGTTGCTCACGCGAAGTGACCTGGTCATAGAAGTGAGCCGGTCACCGAGTAGTAGCCCCAACCGTCCCGGCCCGCTGATCCAGAGGCGGCGGTCGACGGCGGCAGCGCAGGCCTCGGCATATTCGCGCTTGGTGAGTGGCTCGTCGTCGACGACGTTGTAGGTACCGCCGGGAGCGGTGAGTGCCGCGACGACGGCGTCCGCCGCATCCGCGACGTGGATCGACGACAGGTAGGTGTCGCTGCGGCCCGGGACAAACCCGATGTGCCACCTGGCCATGTCGAGGATCTGCTCGCTGTGGGCCGCGTGCGGGCCGTAGAACACACCGAAACGCAGGATGGTGGCAGCGCCGGGGAACCGGAGCGCGCTGGCCTCGGCAGCGTGGTTGCCGCGGGTGATCGGATAGTGGTCGACAGGCTGGTCCTCGTCGACCCAGTCGGTTCCGCCGTCGCGGTAGATCATCACCACGGATTCCTGAATCAGGTGCCGGACGCCGGCATCTCGGGCGGCGTCGACAACGGCGGCCGAGCCCTCCACGCGCACCCTCTCACACTCCGCCCACGCAGATTTGCGGACGAACGCCGTTGTTGAAGGCAGAGCTGACGCAAGATTCACCACCGCGTCATCGCCGGCGAACGCGTGGGCCAGCCCGCGACGGTCGAACAGCGAGACGGCGACCGGCACGGCGCCGTGGCGCTGCAACCAGGCGGCCTTCGCGTCGCTGCGGGCCAATGCGGTGACGGCATGGCCCGCCGCGACCAGAGCCGGCACGGTGTGGACGCCGACGGCCCCTGTCCCGCCGGTGACGAACACCCGCATCAGCGGAACGCCACCGGCAACGTCTGCGGTCCCCGGATGGCGGGTGTGTCGCGCCAGGTGACGGCGCCGCGGATAACAGGTTGGCGCGCAAGGACTTCCCGCAACGCGACCGTCAGCTCCAGCTGGGCCAGCGCCGATCCCAGGCAGTAGTGCGCGCCGTATCCGAAGGCCACGGGAGCGGGCCCGGCGCGGCCCAACCGGAAGCGGTCGGGTTCGTCGAACACCGCCGGGTCGCGGTTGGCGGCGGCCACCACGACGACGACGCTGTCGCCGGCGGCGACGTCGACGCCGCCCACCGTGTGATCCTCGGTCGCGGTGCGCACCGTCGACTGCACCGGCCCGTCGAGCCGCAACAGCTCGGTGATGACGGCGCCGTCGACGGTGTCGATCTGTTCGTTCACCAGTCGAATCAGGCCGGCGCCAAGGAGATTCGCGGTGGTCTCGTGCCCGGCGACCGCGATGAGGATGGCGGTCACCACGACGTCTTCGAGGGACAGCTCGGGATCGGTGGCGATGAAGCTGAACAGGTCATCGCCGGGGTGGGCCCGCCGATCGGCGGCGAGCGGCAGGAAGTCCGCCATCAGCGCGGCGGCGGCGCCGAACCCCTCGGCCACCTCCACGGGATCGGCAAGGGTGCCCAGCATGCGGATGATCGACGGCGACAGTTCGCGCAGCGACTCCGCGTGGGCCGGGTCGAGATCGAGCCATTCGCCGACCACCGCGATCGGCAGCGGCAGCGCGATCCGCGACATGAAATCGAACGTCTCACCGCTGGGTGCCTGCGCGATGACCTCGGCGGCGATCGTCTCCACGCCTTCGGTCAGCCCGGATATCGTGCTGCGGGTGAACGCGTCCCGGACCGCACCGCGCAGCCGGTCGTGGTCGGCGCCGTCGGTGAAAAGCAGCGACGCCTTGGCGAAGTCCGGCGCCATCATGGTCATCGACGCGCGGGCCACCGGGTTGGCCAGCGGATCGCTGGTCCAGCCGGACCCGCCGAGCACCTGCCGGGCCGCGTCGTAGCCCAGCACCAGCCAGCCCTGTGCGGCGTTGTCCCACACGACATCTCCGTCGAGCCGCCGGGCTTCGTAGAAGGGGTACGGGTCGGCGGCGTCCCAGGGCAGCCGCGCCGCGGTGACGTCAGCGGTGCTCATGATCGGCCGTCCACTCCGAAAGGTAAGCCGCGGCCGCGAACCCAGGCCACGTGCCGGCGGCCCAACTCGGTGATCGGCTCCGCGACGCCGTCCATGTCGTCGACCGCGGCACGGGCGTGGAAGGTCGCGTGCAAGGCGGTGAAGATGGCGTTCATCGACAGGTTCAGCCGGGAGAAGAACACGAAATCGGCGGGCACCGTGATGTGGCGCATGAGGTGGTCGGCGTCGCGGATATCGAGCAATGACGCGATGGCTCGCCGTGAGGTCTCCTCGGTGTAGGTCACCGGTTGCGGGGCGAGCAACTCGTAGATGATCTGCTGATACCAGCGGTGAGCGTCATCGGCAGTGAGTACGGAATCTGCTGTGAAGAAACCGCTTTCGACCATGCCTGCTCGCAGACGGTCCTTCTGTCCGTCCACCGCGGAGCGGAGCATTTGCACGATCAGGCGGCGTTGGCGTTCGGTGAGTACCTTCACGCAGCCGAAGTCGACGAATCCGACTGTGCCGTCGAGGCCGAACCGGTAGTTGCCCGGGTGTGGGTCGGCGTGGAACAGGTTGCCGTGCCGGTACGCTCCGGCGATGAACCGGGTGATCACCTCGCTCCAGGTGTCCTTCAAATTCTGATCGACGTCTTGCGCTGCGGCCCAGTCCAATCCGTCCAGGTAAGTCATTGTGAGGACGCGGTCACCCGATGCCTCGCGAACGACCTCAGGTACCCGGATGAACGGATGATCGCGGTACAGCTCATGGAACGCGGTGATGTGTGCGGCCTCGCGGCGGTAGTCGACCTCCTCGGAGATGCGTTCGGAAATCTCCGCGGAAATCGCCGCCACGTCGGGCAGTGACGCGCCGAGTGCGCCGGCGGCCCCGGCCGCGAACCGGAACATTGTCGCCAGCAACTCGGTGTTCGACAGATCATCGCGAATGGCTTGTGCCACACCGGGATACTGAATTTTCACAGCGACGTCGCGGCCGTCGTGCAGGACGGCCCGGTGGACCTGTCCGATGGACGCCGCCGCCATCGGTTCGTCGGAGAACGACGCGAAGACGGCCGAGATCGGGCGTCCCAGGTCGTCCTCGACGACCTCTCGGGCCAGTGCCGAGTCCATCGGCGGCGCGTCGGCCTGGAGCCGGGTCAGCGCCCGCTGGTAGGGCGAGAGTTCGCCGGCGCCAATGGCATTGGCGTCGACCATGGACACCAGTTGACCAGCTTTCATCAATACGCCCTTGGAGTGGCCGAGGAGTTCGGCGTACTGCTCGGCGGTGCGTTCATGAAATTTCGCGAGCGTTCCCGTTTGGCCGGCCTTCTCCCGCAGCGCCGCGACCATCCGTCCGCCGGCAGCGCGTGCGGTGAAGCCGGCGACCGGCATGGTGCGGCGGATGCGTCCGCGCGGCACATTCCCGGTCATTGCGCCTCCCAGCGTTGTATGGTGACCTAGTACGAAACATATGACAGTTCTTATAGGCGGTCAAGAGTGCAGACATCGACCAAGGAACGGCTGGTCACCGAGGCCATGCGGCTGTTCAGCGAGCAGGGTTACAAAGCCACCAGCATCACTCAGATCGAGAAAGCCGCCGGCCTGGTGCCGGGCTGCGGCGCCCTCTACAACCACTTCAAGACCAAAGAGGCCGTGCTCGCGGCCGGGATCGACAGGCAGCTGGACCGGCGGCGCGCGATGCACGACATCAGCGTGCTGTTCGCCGGTGAAGGAGAGCTGCGGACAGAACTCACGCTGCTCGGCCGGTACGTGCTGAGCGTACTGAACCAGGAGAGTCAGTTCCTGCAGGTGGCAGCCCGCACACCAGCCGATCAGTCGGACCGCGTCAATGCGGCCTATGCCGCCCTGGTCGACGGCCTGTACAGCGAGCTGGCCGATTGGATTCAGGGTTGCGCGCCCGGCCTCGATCGGAACGAGGCCAGGCGGATTGCGGTGGTCGGGGTCAACGCGCTGCTGGGCAAGCACGCGACGCGCGTCGTCTTTCACGCCCCGCAGTCGGACACCCCCGATGACGAGTACATCGCGGACTGGACGGCGATGTTGGCCGGCCGGATCGAAGCGGCGCGCTAGTCCGGCAAGGTGACCGGCGGGAAGTACTGACCTTCGGGGGTGCGGTGCCACCACACGCGGTCGTGCCACAGCTCGTGGGGAGTGGAGTAGCGGTAGCGGAACACCTGCGCGCGGACGAAACGGGGTGGCGAATTCGGGAACGGGTTGTGCCGCAGCAATTTCAGTGTCGCCGGGTCGCCGCGCAGCAAGCGCTCCAGCAGGCCGGCGAACCACTGACGGCCGTAGGTCGGGGAGATCGCGGCGAACCACATCATCCAGTCGAGACGCAGATGGTAGGGCGCCCATTGCCGCGGCAGCCGGCCGACAGCCCCCGGCTTGCCCTTGAATTCGTATTCGCGCCAGGCAGTTTCGTCCGTGATGTCAGCGTCGGTGGTGCCTTCGATCACCACCTCCCGCCGGATGCGGCCGATCGAGCCGAAGGCGCCGTACGTGTTCACGAGGTGCAGTGGGTCGAATGATGCGTTCATGCGTTGGCGCGGCGACAGCAGATTCCGCACCGGCCAGTAGCTCAGCACCATGACCAGGACACCGAACCCGATGACGAGCACCACGAACCATGTCGGCGGTGCGGCCACGGTGGAGGTGGGTATCGGCCCGGCTATCGCACTGAACGCCAACACCATCGTCAGCCAATTCAGCCACGCATAGTTGCCGGAGATCACCAGCCAGAGCTGGGTGATCACCACGATCACGCCGGCGACGGTGGCGACGGGCTGCGGCGCGAACAACCCGAACGGAACCACGAGTTGCGTGACGTGGTTGACCGCGACCTCGACGCGGTGGAACGGCTTGGGCAGGTGATGGAAGAACCAGCTCAGCGGGCCCGGCATGGGCTGGGTCTCGTGGTGGTAGTAGAGGCAGGTCAGATCGCGCCAGCACCGGTCACCACGCAGCTTGATGAGCCCCGCACCGAACTCGGTGCGGAAAACCAGCCACCGCGCCAGCCAGATCACCAGCACCGGCGGCGGGGCAGAGTCGTTGCCGAGGAACACCGCCAGAAAGCCGGCCTCCAGCAGCAGTGATTCCCAGCCGAAGGCGTACCAGCGCTGCCCGACATTGACGATCGAGAGGTAGAGCCCCCACAGCAGCAGCCACATGAGCATCGCCGCCCACAGCGGCACGCGATCGCCGGCGCCTGCGACCACAGCCGCACTGAGTGCGGCACCCGACCACGCGACGGCCGCGAAGAACCTGTCGGAGTAATGCCAGTGAAAGATGCTGGGCGCCTGCCAGAACGACACCGCAGCCAGATACCGCGGAATCGGCAACATGCCCTGCGCGCCGAGCAGGGCGCGGAATTGCCTTGCGGCGCAGATGAAAGCGATCAGATAGACGCCGGCGATGCCGCGCTCGAGCACCAGCCGGCTGAACCAGTACTCGGGTGCTGTGAACGATTCCATCGCCGAATTCCTGACCCGCCGCTGGTCTCCAGGATACGGCGGGTCAGGATCGACGGAAGCGGAAGACTAGTGCTCTTGCTCTTCGAACCGGGCGATCGAGCGGGCCAGCTCTTCTTCGGCCTCTTTGCGGCCGACCCAGTCGGCGGCCTTGACGAACTTGCCCGGCTCCAGGTCCTTGTAGTGCACGAAGAAGTGCTTGATGGCGTCCAGCTCGAACTCCGAGATGTCGCCGACGTCCTGGATGTGCTCCCAGCGCGGGTCACCGGCGGGCACGCACAGCAGCTTGTCGTCGCCGCCGGCCTCGTCGGTCATCTTGAACATGGCGACCGGGCGGGCGTCGACGATGCAGCCCGGGAAGACCGACTCGGTCAGCAGCACCAGCGCGTCCAGCGGGTCGCCGTCCTCGCCGAGGGTGTTCTCGAAGAACCCGTAATCGGTGGGGTAACCCATGGGAGTGAAGAGGTAGCGGTCGAGCTTCACCCGCCCGGTCTCGTGGTCCACTTCGTACTTGTTCCGCGAACCCTTGGGGATCTCGATGACGACTTCGTGCTCCACCGGGAGACTCCTTAGCTCTGTGCTGATAACGGGCTACACCTTAGACGAGCGATACCCTGCTGAGTGACCCGTACGAGTTCAGGAGCAACATGCGGCCCACCCGGTGGCGCCGATCGACCCACTTGGTGATCGGTGTGGCAGTTCTCGTGCTGGTTGCCGCGCTGGTGGCGGCCGCCGCGGTGATGACGCGGCACGACGCTGTCCCGGCGGCCGGGGCGACGGTCAAGCCGCAACCCGCGCTCGTCTCGCCGCGACCTGCGGTGCAGCCGGTCTCCGACGCCGCGGCGCAAGTGGTGCCCGCGCAGCTCGCCGCGGTGCTGGCGCCGTTGGCCGCCAACCCGAATCTCGGCCAGCTCGGGGGCCGGATCACCGATGCGATCACCGGCACCCAGCTGTGGGGGCTTGGTGAGAACGTTCCGCTGCAGCCCGCGTCCACCAACAAGACGCTGACGGCGGCCGCGGCCCTGCTGACTCTCGACCGCAACGCCCGGTTGACCACCACGGTCGTGTCCGGCGACACCCCGGGCGTCGTGGTGCTCAAGGGCGGCGGCGACCCGACGCTGTCGGCGGCGCCCCCGGGCACCGACACCTGGTACGGCGACGCGGCCCGGATTTCCGACCTGGCCGACCAGGTCCGCAAGGCCGGCGTCACTCCCCGGGCCATCCAGGTCGACATCAGCCTCTATTCGGGCCCGACGATGGCGCCGGGCTGGGACGTCGCCGACATCGAAGGCGGCGACTGGGCCCCGATCCAGTCGGTGATGATCGACGCCGGGCGCGTGCAGCCCACCACCGTCGAGTCCAAGCGCTCGACGACACCGGCCCTCGATGCCGGCCGCGCCCTGGCGGCAGCGCTGCGCGTCGACCCCGCCAACGTGACGATCCGCACCACCCCCGCCGGTGGCCAGCAGGTCGCCGCGGTGCAATCCCCGCCGCTGATCGAGCGCCTGCGCGAGATGATGGGCGCCTCCGACAACGTGATGGCCGAGTCGATCGGCCGTGAGGTTGCCGCCGCGGTGAACCAGCCGCAGAGTTTCGACGGCGGCGTCCGCGCCGTCCTCGGACAGCTGGCGAAGGCGGGCCTGACGACCTCGGGTGCGACGCTGTTCGACGCCAGCGGCCTGTCGGTCAACGACCGGCTCACCGCGACGGTCCTGGACGACGTGGTCAACGCCGCCGCGGGCACCAGCGAGCTCCGCCTGCGTCCGCTGCTCGATGTCCTGCCGATCGCCGGCGGCAGCGGCACGCTGTGGAACCGCTACGCCGACACCTCGTCGGCCGGATACCTGCGCGCCAAGACCGGCTCGCTGACCGGCACCAACGCGCTGGCAGGCATCGTCACCGACCAGAGCGGACGGGTCCTGACCTTCGCGCTCATCTCCAACAACGCCGGTCCGGAAGGACGCACCGCGCTGGACGCCCTCGCCGCGGCGTTCCGGTCCTGCGGGTGCGGCACGTGAGCCGGAAGCCGACCGTCGGCCGCGCCGTCGACTGGGGCTTCGCCGCCACGGTCGGGGCGAAGCTGACCCGCCCGGAACCGGCGACCACCGACTACACCCGCAACCAGGTGCGCGAGCAGCTCGCCGATTCGGCGCGCCGGGCCGAGCTCCCGGTGCGGGAGGTGACGCTGCTCAACGAGGGCGCCGAGGTGCCCGAAGCCCGCGTCGTCGACCGGCAGGACTGGGTACGCGCCGCCACCGAATCCATGCGGGTGATGACGGGCGGCGAAACCTCAAGTCCCACAGGCCTGGCCGCCAAGCTGGCCGGCCGCGTCACCGGCGCGCAGACCGGCGCGGTGCTGGCGTTCGTGTCGTCGGGCATCCTCGGGCAGTACGACCCGTTCGCTACCAATGGTGGGGAGCTCTTGCTGGTCGCCCCGAATGTGCTTGCCGCTGAACGGCAATTGAAGGTCGACCCCGCCGACTTCCGGCTCTGGGTGTGCCTGCACGAAGTGACGCACCGCGTGCAGTTCCGCGCCAACCCCTGGCTCACCGAGCACATGTCGCAGGCGCTGGCGGTACTGACCGACGAGTCCGGTCTCGACGCCGGCGACGTCGTCGGCCGGCTGGCCGAGTACGTGCGGGCGCAGCGTGACGGCGAGGCCGACGCGAATTCGCAAGGCATCCTGGGCATCATGCGCATCATGCAGTCCGACGAGCAGCAGCGTGCGCTGGATCAGCTGCTGGTGCTGGGGACGCTGCTGGAAGGACACGCCGACCACGTGATGGACGCCGTCGGTCCGGCGGTGGTGCCGTCGGTGGCCACCATCCGTAGCCGGTTCGACGAGCGCCGGCACCGCAAACAGTCTCCGCTGCAACGGATCGTCCGCGCCCTGCTCGGGGTCGACGCCAAGATCGCCCAGTACACCCGCGGCAAGAAGTTCGTCGACGAGGTCGTGTCGACCGTCGGCATGAAGCGGTTCAACGCGATCTGGACCGACGCCGAAACCCTGCCGCTGCCAACCGAAATCGACGAGCCGCGGCGATGGATCGATCGAGTGCTCTGACACCGCTGCGCGCGGCCGTGGCCGGTTTCGCACGTCGGCACCCGGCCGACCGGTGGTGCGTCGGGCTTTCCGGTGGCGCGGACTCGCTGGCACTGACCGCCGTCGCCGCCGCGCTCAAACCGACCGCCGCGCTGATCGTCGATCACGGTCTGCAAACCGGATCGGCCGACGTGGCCGCCGCTGCGGCGGCACAGGCCCGGCAGCTGGGTTGCGTTGACGCACAGGTGATCTCCGTCGACGTCGGCATCGAGGGTGGACCGGAGGCGGCGGCCCGTACTGCGCGCTACGCCGCGTTGGACGCCGCCCGCGGTGGTGCTCCCGTGCTGCTCGCGCACACTCTCGACGACCAGGCCGAGACGGTACTGCTCGGGCTGGGACGCGGCTCGGGCCCGAGATCCCTTGCCGGCATGCAGATTTGGGATCCGCCGTGGGGGCGGCCCCTGCTGGCGGTGCGGCGCGCCGACACCGAAGCCGCCTGCGCCGAGCTGGGGGTGACGCCGTGGCAGGACCCGCACAACACCGACCCGCGCTACACCCGGGTCCGGCTGCGCACCGAGGTGCTGCCGCTGCTCGAAGAGGTGCTGGCCGGCGGCGTCGCGCCGGCCCTGGCCCGTACCGCCGCCGCACTGCGGGAGGACAACGACGCCCTCGACGCCCTGGCGGCCGGGCACCTCGCCGCTCTGTGCACCGACAACGGCCTCCCGGTCGCCGGGCTCGAGGACCTTCCCGCCGCGCTGCGTCGCCGGGTGATCCGAGGCTGGCTGCTGAGCGTCGGTGCGAGCCTGCTCACCGACGTCCAGCTGCGCGCCGTCGACGCGCTCGTGGCGGACTGGCACGGGCAGGGCGGCGTCGCCGTCAGCTCACCGCTGCGGTACCAGCGGTTGATCGTCACCCGCCGCGCCGGCCTGCTCACAGTCGCCTCCCGGCCCGTGTGAGCGACCGCCGAGCGGGACGGTCTTGGTACTCGGCGAGGAGGCATGGCACGCTGTTGCCGTGGATCTGTATCCGGGTGACATCAAGTCGGTTCTCCTGTCTCAGGAGCAGATTCAGGCGCGCATCGCCGAGATGGCCGCGCTCATCGCCGAGGACTACCGCGCCGACTCCGGCCACCAGGACCTGCTCCTGATCACGGTGCTCAAGGGCGCGGTCATGTTCGTCACCGATCTGGCCCGCGCGATCCCGCTGCCGACCCAGCTGGAGTTCATGGCCGTCAGCTCGTACGGGTCGTCGACCTCGTCGTCGGGCGTCGTACGCATCCTCAAGGACCTCGACCGCGACATCACCGGCCGCGACGTGCTGATCGTCGAGGACATCATCGACTCCGGGCTGACGCTGTCGTGGCTGCTGCGCAACCTGGCCACCCGCAGCCCGCGTTCGTTGCGCGTGTGCACGCTGCTGCGCAAGCCGGACGCCATGCGCGCCGACATCGAGGTCGCGCACATCGGGTTCGACATCCCCGACGAGTTCGTCGTCGGGTACGGCCTGGACTATGACGAGCGCTACCGCGACCTGCCGTACATCGGCACGCTCGATCCGAAGGTTTACAGCACGGAAACGTAGCTCGGCTGAGTTAGCCATAATTGACGCTTTATGTGCGTCAGCGCATTAAAGCGCCTGTGAAAGCCCTGGCATGCACGATATTGACCCTTTGCTGGGCGTGCTTGTTCCACTAGCATCCAGGTGTGCAGCAGACCACGTACCGAGCCTGGCTCCGCGAATGGTCGGACCTGTCGATCCGGTACGACTGGCTGCGCAATTACTTGGCAGCCCGCGGCCTGGAACGGATGGCACGCCACTCCGCGGCAGCACTGATGCTGGCTTGCGCGCTGCTGCAGTCGCTGATGGTCATCGGCGAAACGCACCGGATGGAGCCGCTCGGGGTCGTCGTCGCAGTCGGCAGTGCGATCAGCTGTACGAGCTTCAGCATCTTGTGGGCGGTGCGGTGGCCCGGGTGCGGAGCGTCGAAGGCCTTTGTCCTCGTGTTGGCGGTACTCGGAGCCTTGTTGTTTCTGTCCCGGCCGGAACACCCGGTGGACGGCGCCGGCATCGTCGGCTTCTTGTTCATCAACAGCTACGCCGCGTGCGTGCACACTCGCCGGTTTCTCGCTGCGCCGATCGCGATCGGGGTGGCGGTCGTGGCCGTGTACTTCGCGCGGGTGACGGCGGAAGGCGGTCTGATCCGGGCACTGAGCGATTGCATGTTCTATCTGGTGGCGATCGTGCTCATTCCGTTGTGCTTCCAGTACATGGTGTATCTGCTCAGCAGCGATGCCGATGATTCGGACTTCGACCCGTTGACTGCGCTGCTCAACCGGCGTGGCTTCGATCGGGCGGTTCGACAGTTGGTCGGCAGCATCAAACCCGAGCAGACCACGGACCTGTCCTTCGTGATGATCGATCTCGACCGCTTCAAGTCGATCAATGACACTTTCGGCCACACGGTCGGCGACGAGGTACTCATCGCGGTCGGGGACATTCTGCGGCGGTCCTGTCGCGGCAGCGCGACGTTCGCCCGCATCGGCGGGGAAGAATTCGTCATCGCCTATGCCGGTGACAGCCGCATCGCGCCGACCATCGCCGAACACATCCGCAAGCAACTCCTCGACAGCCGGTGGTGCCTGACAGCGAGCTTCGGTATCGCCTCGGCCGCACTGCTCGCCGGTCAGACCGGCGATACCGAATGGTTCACCGAGCACCTGCTGCGCGTTGCCGATCAGCTGATGTACACAGCCAAACGAGCCGGCGGGGATCGGATCGAGTCGGTCGAATTCGGCGGCGAGTACGAACTTCGCCGCGCCGGTTGAGCGGGAGCTTTCGCGAGCGGCACTTACCAAAGGGCGCGAAGCGGCGCAGAATCGCAGGCATGCCTACCGCGCTCCGGATCTGCCCCTTCTGCGAAGCCACCTGCGGGCTGACCCTCACCATCGATGCGGGCCGTGTCACGGCCGCGCGCGGTGACCTCGACGATGTCTTCAGCGCCGGCTTCATCTGCCCCAAGGGCGCGAGCTTCGCTGAGCTCGACAACGATCCCGACCGGCTGACCCACCCGCTGGTCCGACGGGACGGTGTGCTGACCGAGGCCACCTGGGACGAGGCCTACGCCGTCGTCGCCGAACGCCTCGGTGCGGTGATCGCGGCGCACGGCGGGGCGTCGGTCGGGGTGTACCTCGGCAATCCGAACGCGCACACGATCGCGGGCGCACTGTATGCCCCGCTGATCGTCAAGGCCCTGGGCACCCGCCAGGTGTTCAGCGCCAGCACGCTCGACCAGATGCCCAAACACGTTGCGCTGGGCCTGATGTTCGGCAGTCCGGGCGCGTTCGCCGTGCCCGACCTCGACCGCACCGACCATCTCGTGATCATCGGCGCGAATCCGCTGGTATCCAACGGCAGCGTGACCACGGCCGCCGACTTCCCCGGGAAGCTGCGGGCGCTCAAGAAGCGCGGCGGCAAGCTCGTCGTGATCGACCCGGCGCGCACCCAGACCGCCAAGCTCGCCGACCGGCACCTGGCGCCGCGCCCCGGGACCGACGCGGCACTGCTGCTCGCCGTCGTGCACGTGCTGTTCGACGAAGGTCTCGTCGATCTCGGTGCGATCGCCGAGTACGTCGTCGGCGTCGAGCAGGTCCGCTCGCTGGCCGCCGACTTCGCGCCCGAAGCCGTCGAACAGGCCTGCGGGGTCGGCGCCGACGAGATCCGTGAACTGGCCCGTGAACTCGCGGCGGCGCCGACCGCCGCCGTGTACGGCCGGATCGGAACCTCCACCGTCGAGTTCGGCACCATCGGCAGCTGGCTGGTCGACGTGATCAACGTCCTCACCGGCAACCTGGACCGACCTGGCGGGGTGATGTTCCCGCTCGGCGCGGCGGTCCCGGCACCGCGGCCACCCAAGCCCGGCCGCGGATTCCGGACGGGCCGGTGGGCCAGCCGGGTGTCCGGCTACCCCGAGGTGATGTCCGAGTTTCCGGCCGCCGCGCTCGCCGAGGAGATCGACACCGCGGGCGACGGTCGGATCAAGGCGATGATCACGATCGCCGGGAATCCCGTGCTGTCCGCACCGGACGGCGACCGGCTCGACAAGGCCTTGGACAGTGTCGAATTCATGCTGTCGGTCGACCCGTACCTCAACGAGACCACGCGGCACGCCGACGTCATCCTGCCGCCGCCCCCGCCGTCGCAGAGTCCTCATTTCGACGTTCTGCTGAACAACCTCGCGGTGCGCAACAACGCGCGCTACTCGCCGCCGGTGCTGCCGCTGGACAACCGGCCGGACGAGGCCGAGATTCTCTCGCGCATCGCCCTGGTTCTGTATGGCGTTGGGGCACAGGGTGATCCGGGCCTGGTCGATGCGCAGGTGATCGCGATGACGCTGGCCAAGGAGACTCAGGACCCCGATTCGCCGGTCGCCGGACGCGATGTCGACGAACTGACCGGCATGCTGCCCGCGGGCCCCGGCTATGAGCGCCGGCTCGACATGATGCTGCGGCTCGGGCCCTACGGTGACGCGTTCGGTACCAAGCCAGACGGCCTCACCCTCGAGAAGCTGAAGGCCAATCCGCACGGCATCGATCTGGGCGCGATGCGGCCGCGAATCCCCGAGGTGCTCCGAACCCCCAGCGGCAGAATCGAACTCGCGCCGGAACCGATCGTCACCGACGTGGCGCGGCTACGCGAGGCGCTGAGCCGCTCGGCCGGCGGCTTCCTGCTCATCGGCCGGCGCCACCTGCGCTCCAACAACAGCTGGATGCACAACCTGCCCGCGCTGTCGGGTGGCTCCAACCGCTGCACGTTGCAGATTCACCCCGACGACGCCGCCGATCTGGGTCTCACCGACGTCGCGATCATCAAGGGCCCGGGCGGTGAACTGCTCGCCCCGATCGAGGTGACGGACGTGATGCGGCGCGGCGTGGTGTCGCTGCCGCACGGTTGGGGTCACAACCGCGGCGGCACCGGTCAGCAGCTCGCGAGCAGCCACCCGGGCGTCAACGTCAACCAGCTCAACGACGGCACCCACCTGGACCGGCTGTCGGGCACCGCGGTGCTGAACGGGATTCCGGTCGAAATCTCGGCAGCGGGTTAACCCAGCTCCCAGATGACCGTCACCGAGAAACTGACGGTCTGCTGGCCGGGGGACAGCGGTACGGCCTCGGCCATCGCCATCCGCGGGGCCGGCATGGGCGTCGGCGTGGTGCCGCCGGTGGCCTCGGAGATGGAGACCACCTTGCCCAGGCTCAACCCCGACAGCTGCGCGTACTGCTGGGCCCGGTCCTTGGCGTCGTCGAAGGCGTGCGTGCGGGCGTCCTTGACCAGCTGGGAGTCGTCGTCGATCGAGTAGGCGACGTTGCTGATCCGCGTGGAATTGCCACCCGCGTTGACGATCTTCGCCAGCACCTGCGACGCGGTGTCGAGCTTGCGGACCTTGATGTCGATGGTGTTGCTGGCCCGGTACCCGGTGATGACGGCGTCGCGGTAGTCGGGCTGCAGCTCGACCTGCTTGGTGGCGATGTCCTTCTTGTCGATGCCGGCCCCGCTCAGGGCATCGATCACCGCTTGCTGACGGCTGCTGGTCTGGTTCATGGCGGCAGTGACGTCGGGTGCGGTCGCCTCGATGGACGCGGTGACGTTCAGGGTGTCCGGCGTGCCCTGGACCTTGCCGTTGCCGACGACGGTGACCTGTCGGCTCTCGGGCTTGGTGTCGTCGGAACCGCAGCCGGCGACGCCGACGGCGGTGGCGATCGCTAGTCCGGCAAGGGTCAGGGCGGCAATACGTCGGGGCGCAAATGGCATGGTTTTCAGCGTACCGACGTGTCTTCGGTGTGCTCGGCGATCGCGTTGCCGACGGCCTCGCCGACCCGGCCGAACAGCTGGTCGCGCAGGCCTTTTGCCCATTCGTGCGAGGCGTGCGGCGCGGTGAGCTGACCCTTGAAATGCGGGATCACCTCGCGGGCGAACAACTCGTACGAGTGCATGGTGGCGGCGGGCGGCGCCCAGTCGTGGCCCAGCATCAGGAACGTGCCGAATCCGCCGGAACGGTCCAGCATGTCCTGGATGTAGCCGATGCAGTCGGCGGATGTGCCGATACAGCAATTGCCTTTGGCCGCATAGTCTTCGACGAACTGGCGGGATGTCGGCGCCGGTCCGGTCCGGCTGCCCAGCGGGACGAAGCCGGCCGCGCCGAAGTAGTTCGAGAAGTCCTCCAGCCCGTAGGTGCAGTCCTCGATCGCCTGTTCCCGGGTGTCGGCCAGGTGCACGACGCCCAGCACCCGCCAGCTCCGCCGGTCCGGTTCGGGCCGGCCGGCTTTCGCGGCCTGGTCGCACACCAGGTCCCAGGTCGTCTCCAGGGCGGCGTAGCCGCCGGGCACGGACATCGACAGCGACAGCAGTGACGTGCCCAGCTGCCCGGCCAGGCGCGGCCCGGAGGGGGAAACCATTGCCGCCGTGGATATCTCGGGATAGGGCCAGGTGTACGGCCGGATGTGCAGGGCGGCGTCGCGCAGGGTGAACCAGTCGGTCTCGCGGGTTATCCGTTCGTCGGGGCCGGCGCGGAACAGGGACAGGATGGCCTCGAGGGACTCCTGCTGCATGCGGCGCTGATCCACCGGGTCGATGCCCATCATGTAGGCGTCCGACGGCAAGGCCCCCGGGCCGGTCCCGAACATCACCCGGCCGCGGGTCAGATGGTCGAGCAGCACCCAGCGGTCGGCGACCATCAGTGGGTGGTGGTACGGCAGCGACACCACGCCGGTGCCGAACCGGATGTTCTTGGTGCGCTCGGCCGCCGTGGCGATGAAAACCTCCGGGCAGGCGATCAATTCGTAACCGCCGGAATGGTGTTCGCCGTACCAGACCTCGTCGTAGCCCAGCCGGTCCAGCTTGACGGTGCGTTCCAGGTCGTATTCCAGTGCGGTGGTGGGAGATTGGCCGATCGGGTGGAACGGTGTGAGGAAAGCCCCGAAATCCAGTGGGCGGGGCGTCATTTCAGGCCCTCGAGGAACTCGAGGAGTACCGCGTTGACCTCGCCGGGGCGTTCTTGCTGCAGCCAGTGACCGGCGCCGGGGAACAGGATTTCTCGATACTCACCCGTGGCCACCGTGCGGACGCGGTCGCGCGGTGTCGAGGCCATCAGCGGATCGGCGTCGCCGCCCAGGAACAGGGTCGGCACGGTGATCGACGCCGCCGGTGGGCGTTCCGTCAGCTCCCAGTTCCGGTCGAAGTTGCGGTACCAGTTGAGTGGACCGGTGAATCCCGACCCGGTGAACGCGGCAACGTATTGCTCGAATTCGTCCTCGGTGAGCCAGTCCGGCAGCGGCGGCAGTGGTCGGCCCGCCAGGACGTCGACAGGTGCGGCGATGACCTCCATCGCGAATGTCCGCAGCAGCGACTCGCGGACGTCGCGGCCGAACTCGGCGTCAGCAATTCCCGGGGCTTGGAAGTGCAGCGGGTAGCAGAACTCGTCGCCGAAGATCCGACGCCAGATTTGGGTCGGCGGCTCCGGCGGCCGCGGGATCGGCGGCACACTCAGTGCGACCACGCCGCGTACCCGGTCCGGATGGAACAGCGGGAAGCCGGTGGCCACGACCGAGCCCCAGTCGTGCCCGACAACCACCGCCTGCTCGGCGCCGACGTCGTCGAGTAGTCCGGCCAGGTCGCCGGTGAGATGGACGATATCGTAGTCCGCGATGGCCGGCGGCCGCGACGAGCCGCCGTAGCCGCGTTGGTCGGGGGCCAATACGTGGTAGCCGGCCGCGGCGAGGGCGGGAATCTGATGCCGCCAGGAATACGCGAGTTCGGGGAAGCCGTGTGCCAGCACCACGACGGGAGCCCCGCGGTCCCCGGCTTCGGTGACCTGCAACTGCACGCCGCCCGTCTCGACTGACCGCTTGGTGGACGTGAACACCGTCTCACCAAAGCACAGCGGCGGTCCGGCCGGGAAGAGGTTCCGCTGCCGGGAACTGCCGATCGTTTGCATAGCGGTAACCTGTGAACTATCCCGCATCTGTGTCTCGGAAGGACCTGGCCGACGAGTAATCGCCGGCCGAAATATGTCGATGAAGCGAAAAAACGTCATCCGCACCCTGACCGTCGTCGCGGTCGTGTTGCTGCTGGGTTGGTCTTTCTTCTATTTCAGTGATGACACGCGTGGTTATCACCAGGTCGATACGTCTGTGGCGGTCGCCCAGATCAACGCCGGGAACGTCACCGGCGCCCAGATCGACGACCGTGAACAGCAGGTCCGGCTGGACCTGAAGAGCGTCACGCCGGACACCGACAACAGCAACAAGATCATCACGTCGTTCCCGACGGGTTATGCGGTCCCGCTGTTCGACGCGCTCAACGCCAAGAACGTCAAGACCAAGACCGTCGTCAACCAGGGCAGCGTCCTCAGCTCGCTGCTGATCTACCTGCTGCCGCTGTTGCTGCTCGTCGGCCTGTTCTTCATGTTCTCCCGCATGCAGGGCGGCGGCCGGATGGGCTTCGGCTTCGGCAAGTCGCGCGCCAAGATGCTCGGCAAGGACATGCCGAAGACGACGTTCGCCGACGTCGCCGGTGTCGACGAGGCCGTCGAAGAGCTCTACGAGATCAAGGACTTCCTGCAGAACCCGAGCCGCTACCAGGCCCTCGGCGCCAAGATCCCCAAGGGCGTGCTGCTCTACGGCCCGCCCGGTACCGGTAAGACGCTGCTGGCGCGCGCCGTCGCCGGCGAGGCCGGGGTGCCGTTCTTCACCATCTCCGGGTCGGACTTCGTCGAGATGTTCGTCGGTGTCGGTGCGTCCCGTGTGCGCGACCTGTTCGAGCAGGCCAAGCAGAACAGCCCGTGCATCATCTTCGTCGACGAGATCGACGCCGTCGGCCGCCAGCGTGGCGCCGGCCTGGGCGGCGGCCACGACGAACGCGAGCAGACGCTGAACCAGCTGCTGGTCGAGATGGACGGCTTCGGCGACCGCCAGGGCGTCATCCTCATCGCCGCCACCAACCGGCCCGACATCCTGGACCCCGCGCTGCTGCGTCCCGGCCGCTTCGACCGGCAGATCCCGGTGTCGGCGCCCGACCTGGCCGGCCGCAAGGCCGTGCTGCGGGTGCACTCCGCCGGCAAGCCCATCGCGCCTGACGCCGACCTCGACGGCCTGGCCAAGCGGACCGTCGGCATGTCGGGCGCCGACCTGGCCAACGTCATCAACGAGGCCGCGCTGCTGACCGCCCGCGAGAACGCCACGGTGATCACCGGACCGGCGCTCGAAGAGGCCGTCGACCGCGTCGTCGGTGGTCCGCGCCGCAAGGGCCGCATCATCAGCGAGCTGGAAAAGAAGATCACCGCGTACCACGAGGCCGGGCACACGCTGGCCGGCTGGGCCATGCCGCACCTGGACCCCGTGTACAAGGTGACGATCCTGGCCCGCGGCCGCACCGGTGGGCACGCTGTCGCCGTCCCCGAGGACGACAAGGGCATGCAGACCCGTTCCGAGCTGATCGCGCGCCTGGTCATGGCGATCGGCGGCCGCGCCGCCGAGGAGCTGATCTTCCGCGAGCCCACCACCGGCGCGGTGTCCGACATCGAGAACGCCACCAAGATCGCCCGTGCCATGGTCACCGAGTTCGGCATGAGCGCCAGGCTGGGTGCGGTCCGGTACGGCACCGAACACGGTGATCCGTTCCTGGGGCGCACCATGGGCACTCAGGCCGACTACAGCCATGAGGTCGCGCAGCTCATCGACGACGAGGTGCGCAAGCTCATCGAGGCCGCCCACACCGAGGCGTGGGACGTGCTGACCCAGTACCGCGACCAGCTGGACACCCTGGCCGGCGAGCTGCTCGAGAAGGAGACGCTGCACCGCCCCGACCTGGAGCGCATCCTGGTCGACGTCGAGAAGCGTCCCCGCCTGACCATGTTCGACGACTTCGGTGGCCGGATTCCGTCGGAGAAGCCGCCCATCAAGACGCCGGGCGAGCTAGCCATCGAGCGCGGCGAGCCGTGGCCGCCGCCGGTCCAGGAGCCGGCGTTCAAGGCGGCCATTGCCGCCGCGAGCCAGGCCGCGGCCGGAGTGAACGGCACCAACGGCGCACACGCCGCACCCAACGGTCAGCCGCAGCACGGCCAGACCCAGCCGAACTACGGCGCACCCGCGGGCTGGCAGGCCCCGGGCTGGCCGCCGCAGCATGGCCATGGCCATGGCCATGGCCAGCATGGCCAGTGGTACCCGCAGCCGGGCTGGGGCCAGCCCGGTCCGCCGCAGGGCTACCAGCCGTATCCGCAGCAGCCGGCACCTCCGCCGGCCAAACCCAACGACGAGTAGGCGCATAGATGACGCGGTCGCAGATCCATTCGGCCAGGCTCACCCCGCCGAAGTTCGATCACGATCGAGCCGAAGCCGCAGTGCGTGAGCTGCTGCTCGCGGTGGGCGAGGACCCGGACCGCGACGGGTTGCGGGACACCCCCGGCCGCGTTGCCCGCGCCTTCGAGGAGATCTTCGGCGGGCTGTACACCGACCCGGATGCGGTACTCGACACCACCTTCGACGAGGGCCACGACGAGCTGGTGCTGGTCAAGGACATCCCGATGTACTCGACCTGCGAGCACCACCTGGTGTCGTTCCACGGCGTCGCGCATGTCGGGTACATCCCCGGTGAGGACGGCCGGGTCACCGGGCTGTCCAAGATCGCCCGCCTCGTTGACCTGTACGCCAAGCGGCCCCAGGTGCAGGAGCGGTTGACGGGCCAGATCGCCGACGCCCTGATGCGCAAGCTGAACCCGCGGGGCGCCATCGTGGTGGTGGAGGCCGAGCACCTGTGCATGGCGATGCGCGGGGTGCGCAAGCCGGGCGCGGTGACCACCACCTCGGCGGTGCGCGGCCAGTTCAAGACCTGCGCGTCGTCGCGAGCCGAGGCGCTGGATCTGATCCTGCGGAAGTGACACTCCCTACGCAGGTCATGGGCGTCGTCAACGTCACGGCCGACTCGTTCTCCGATGGCGGACGCTTCCTCGACCACGACCGCGCGATCGAGCATGGTCTGGCTTTGGCAGCTCAGGGCGCGCAGATCATCGATGTCGGCGGGGAATCCACCCGGCCCGGCGCCGCCCGGCTGGATCCCGACGTTGAACGCGGCCGCGTCCTGCCGGTGATCAGAGAGCTTGTCGCACAAGGCATCACCGTCAGCGTCGATACCATGCACGCCGACGTGGCCGAGGCCGCCCTGGACTGCGGCGTGCACATCGTCAATGACGTGTCGGGTGGCCGGGCCGATCCGAACATGGCCCCGCTGCTGGCGGGCGCCCGGGTGCCGTGGGTGCTGATGCACTGGCGTGAGGTCGACGCCGAGCAGCCGCACCGGATTCCGGAGTACTCCGACGTGGTGGCCGATGTGCGGGCAGAACTACTCGCCGCGGTCGACGACGCGGTCGCCGCCGGGGTGGAGCCGGACAAGCTGATCATCGATCCGGGTCTGGGTTTCGCCAAGTCGGCGCAGCACAATTGGGCCCTGCTGCGGGCATTGCCCGAACTGGTGGCCACCGGCATCCCGGTGCTGGTGGGGGCGTCGCGCAAGCGGTTCCTCGGCACCCTGCTGGCGGACGCCGACGGCACGCCGCGCGAGCCCGACGGCCGCGAGACGGCCACCGCGGTGATCTCGGCGCTGGCGGCGCAGCAGGGCGCGTGGGGAGTGCGGGTGCATGATGTGCGGGCTTCGGTGGATGCGGTGAAAGTGGTGAGTAGCTGGCATGGCTGATCGAATCGAGTTGCGCGGCTTGACTGTTCGTGGCAATCACGGGGTTTTCGACCACGAGCGCGAGGACGGCCAGGAGTTCGTCGTCGACATCACGGTGTGGATCGACCTGGCTGCCGCCGCAATGAGCGACGAGTTGTCGGACACCCTGGACTACGGCGCGCTGGCGCAGCAGGCCGCGGACATCATCGCCGGGCCGCCGCGGAATCTGATCGAGACGGTGTCGGCCGAGATCGCCGATTCGGTGATGACCGACCAGCGCGTCCACGCCGTCGAGGTGGTGCTGCACAAGCCCAGCGCGCCGATCCCGTTGACGTTCAACGATGTTGCCGTCGTGGCGCGGCGGTCGAGACGGGGTGGCCGTGGCTAGCGTGGTCCTGTCCATCGGCTCCAACCTGGGCGACCGGCTCGCCCACCTGCAGTCGGTGGTCTCGGGGTTGCGTGGAGCGGTCCGGGCTGTCTCCCCGGTCTACGAGACGGACGCCTGGGGCGGGGTCGACCAGGGTCCGTTCCTGAATGCCGTGCTGCTGGCCGACGATCCCGGCCTCGACGGCCCGAGCTGGCTGCGCCGGGCCCACGAGTTCGAGCACGCGGCGGAGCGGGTGCGCGAACAGCGTTGGGGTCCAAGAACTCTCGATGTCGACATCGTCAGCTGCCACGACGGCGACGTCGAAGTGCGCTCCGATGATCCGGTCCTCACCTTGCCGCACCCGCTGGCGCAGCACCGCGCCTTCGTGCTGGTGCCGTGGCTGGCCGCCGACCCGGCGGCGACACTCGGGGGCGTCCCCGTCGCCGAGCTGCTGGCCGCGCTGGACGCCGGCGAACGCGACGGGGTGCGCCGTACCGACCTGGCGCTGGTGCCCTGATGGGACCCACCCGGAAGCGGGACGTGGCGATCGGCACGGTGCTCGCCACGGTCGTCGCCTACCTGCTGGTGATCCTGGTGTACCGCTGGTTCCCGCCGATCACGGTGTGGACGGGCTTGTCGCTGTTGGTCTTTGCCGCCGTGGAGGCCGGCTGGGCGTTCTTCCTGCGGGCCAAGATCTCCGCCGGCGCCATCGGCGTGGGGGCCGGCCGCATCCATCCGCTGACGGTCGCGCGGTCGGTCGTGGTGGCCAAGGCGTCGGCCTGGGTCGGGGCGGTGGCCCTCGGCTGGTGGCTCGGCGTGCTCGGTTACGTGCTCCCGCGGCGCGGCGTGCTGCGGGTGGCCGCGGCCGATTTCCCGGGTGCGACGGTCGCGGCGGTGAGTGCGCTGACCCTGGTGGTGGCAGGTTTGTGGTTGCAGCATTGCTGCCGCGCGCCGCTGGACCCGCCGGAGAAGTCCGACGGCGCAACCGAATAGGTAACGATCCGCCCGGACGGGGTGTCGGTCGACCTGCGAGGGGAAGGCAAAACGGTACAGTCAGCCCATGATCGATCCGACCCGGGCTGCGCGCGGCAGGCGTGCGAACCGCAGGCCGGGTTGGTTGCTGCTGACGGCGTTGCTGGTGCTCGCGATCATCGCCAGCTCCGCGCTGGTGTTCACCGATCAGGTCGAGTTGCTGAAGCTCGCTGTGGTGATCGCCCTGTGGGCCGCGGTGGCGGCGGCGTTCGCCTCGTTCATCTACCGGCGCCAGGCTGATCTGGACCAGGCCCGGGCCCGGGACCTCAAGCTCGTCTACGACCTGCAGCTGGACCGCGAGATCGCGGCGCGCCGCGAGTACGAGCTGTCGCTGGAATCGCATCTGCGCCGCGAGCTGGCCTCCGAATTGCGCGCCCAGTCGGCCGACGAGGTCGCGGCGCTGCGTGCGGAGCTTGCCGCGCTGCGCGCCAACCTCGAGTTCTACTTCGACACCGATCTGGCACACCGCCCGGCGCTCGAGACCGACCGCAGCGGGCAGTCCGCGCCGGTCGGCCGCGTCGTCGCCAGCCGGATCGACACCGAGGACCGGCCGGACCTGATGTCGGAGCCGAACACCGAAGAGAGCCCCATCATCGACGTGGCGGCCGAGCCGCATGTGCCGCCGGACCCGTGGGCACCACCGCCGCCACCCCCGCCGCCGCAGCCGCCGTTCGGCGGCGCGCACCGTCGTCCGCCGCAGCCGGGACCGTCCGACTGGCAGCCGACGCCGGCCGAAGGCCAGTGGATCCCGGCCGGGCAGCCGGGCAGCAACTGGGCTCCCGTGCCGCCCCAACCGGACCGTGGCCCCGAACCGACGATGACGCTGCCGGTCGTCCCGCCCGCTCCCGAGCCGGCTTCCGAACCGCCGCGCCGGGGTCGTCACGGGGCCCCCGCGGAACCGGCCACCGAGCCGCCCGCGACAGAGACCCCTGTCACATCCGGTCGCCGGCGCCGAGCCGAACCCGAAGACGAACCCGCAGGTCAGCACGTTGGCGGGCAGCCCGCGGCAGAATTGTTGGCGCGGCTGCAGGCCAACACCAGCGGCGGCGGCCGTCGACGTCGCCGCGAGGACTGAGCTACGCTCTGCGGTGACCGTCCGGTACCTGCAGGCAGGACCGGAACGTTGAGAAACCACCAAATGTGAGGTCGCTGCAATGAAGCAGCTCGACGGACTGCGTCCGGCCCGGCTCACTGTCGGAATCATTTCCGCAGGGCGGGTCGGCAGTGCGCTGGGTGTTGCGCTGGAGCGTGCGGACCACGTCGTCGTCGCCTGTAGCGCGATCTCCCATGCGTCGCGCGGCCGTGCCGAGCGCCGGCTGCCCGACACCCAGGTGTTGCCCGCGCACGACGTCGCCGCCAAGGCCGAACTCCTGCTGCTGGCCGTGCCGGACGCGGAGCTGACGTCCGTCGTCGCGGGCCTGGCGGCCACCGGATCGGTCCGCCCCGGGACCATCGTCGTGCATACCTCGGGCGCCAACGGCATCGCCGTGCTGGCGCCGCTGACGGAACAGGGCTGTATCCCGCTGGCCATCCACCCGGCCATGACGTTCACCGGCTCGGACGAAGACATCACCCGGCTGTCGGAGACCTGTTTCGGTATCACCGCGGCCGACGAGATCGGCTACGCCATCGCCCAGTCCCTTGTTCTCGAGATCGGCGGCGAACCGTTCCGGGTTCGCGAAGACGCCCGCACGCTGTACCACGCGGCCCTGGCGCACGCCGGCAATCACGTCATCACCGTCGTTCTCGACGCCGTCGAAGCCCTGCGCGGCGCGCTGGCCGGCCAGGAGCTGCTGGGCCAGGAACTGGTCACGGGCGACCCTGCCGGCATCGCCGAACGCATCCTCGCGCCGCTGGCGCGGGCCTCCCTGGAGAACGCGCTGCAGCGCGGGCAGAGCGCGCTGACGGGTCCGGTGGCCCGCGGCGACGGCGCTGCCGTCGCGGCCCACCTGAATGCGATGGAAGAACTGAATCCCGAAGTGGCGCAGGCATATCGGGCCATGTCGCTGCGCACCGCACAACGTGCCCACGCACCCATCGAGGTTTTCGCCGTGTTGAACGACTCAGGGAGAGCGCAGTGACCGATCGCAGGCCGCCGAAGTTCACCGCCGGCGAGCTGAACCTCTACACCAATCCGACCGACGTGTCGGATGTGTCGCGGGTGCTGCGCGCCACCGGGCGCCGGGTGATGCTCGTGCCGACCATGGGGGCGCTGCACGACGGGCACCTGGAGCTGGTGCGCTCCGCCAAGAAGGTGCCCGGCGCCGTCGTCGTGGTCTCGATCTTCGTCAATCCCTTGCAGTTCGGCGCGGGGGAGGACCTGGACGCCTACCCGCGCACCCTGGATTCCGACGTCGAGCTGCTGCGCGGCGAGGACGTCGACATCGTCTTCGCGCCCAGTGCCGCCGCCATGTATCCCAACGGTCAGCGCACCACGGTCCTGCCGGGTCCGCTGGGCGCCGAACTCGAGGGCGGGTCCCGGCCGACGCACTTCGCCGGGATGCTGACCGTCGTGCTCAAGCTGCTGAACATCGTGCGCCCCGATCGCGCGTTCTTCGGCGAAAAGGATTACCAGCAGCTGGTTCTGGTGCGCCAGATGGTCGAAGACCTCGACCTCGACGTGCGCATCCAGGCGGTGCCGATCGTGCGCGAGAACGACGGTCTGGCCATGTCGTCGCGCAACCGCTACCTCGATGCTGAACAGCGCGAGCAGGCCGGGGCATTGTCCGCGGCACTGCTGGCCGGCAAGTACTCCGCGTCGCACGGCGCGGCCGCCGCACTCGATGCGGCCCGGGCGGTCCTCGACGAGGTCCCCGCCATCGACGTCGACTATCTGGAAGTCCGGGACCCCTGGTTGGGTCCGGCACCGGCTTCGGGCCCGGCCCGGCTGCTGGTGGTGGGCCGGCTCGGCACGACCAGATTGTTGGACAACATCGCCATCGACATCGGCGCATCCGCAGGGATCGACGGTCACCCGAATGTCGGGTCCGCCATCGACCATGACGGAGCCGACGGCGGCAACCACGAATTACCTTGGAGGAATTGATGTTTCGCACCATGCTGAAGTCCAAGATCCACCGGGCCACGGTGACGCAGGCGGACCTGCACTATGTGGGTTCGGTGACCATCGACGCCGATCTGATGGATGCCGCCGACATCCTCGAGGGTGAGCAGGTCACCATCGTCGACATCGACAACGGCAACCGGCTCGTCACCTACGCCATCACCGGCGAGCGCGGTACCGGCATCATCGGGATCAACGGTGCCGCAGCGCATCTCATCCACCCCGGTGACCTGGTGATCCTCATCGCCTACGCCACCATGGACGACGCCGAGGCCCGCACGTACCAGCCGAACGTCATCTTCGTCGACGCGCAGAACCGGCAGATCGACTTCTCGCACGACGCCGCGCATGTCCCGGACGGCGTCGACGGCCTGCTGTCACCGCGGTAACGCCGGTGCTGCTGGCAATCGATGTCCGCAACACCCACACCATCGTCGGGTTGATCTCCGGTTCTGGAGATCACGCAAAAGTGGTGCAGAACTGGCGGATTCGTACCGAGTCGGAGGTGACGGCCGACGAGCTCGCGCTGACCATCGACGGCCTGATCGGTGACGACGCCGAAAACCTGCTCGGCGCAACGGGTTTGTCGACGGTGCCGTCGGTGCTGCACGAAATCCGGGTGATGCTGGAGCAGTACTGGCCGAAGGTGCCGCATGTGCTGATCGAGCCGGGTGTGCGCACCGGCATCCCGCTGCTGGTCGACAACCCGAAAGAGGTCGGGGCCGACCGGATCGTCAACTGCCTTGCGGCGTACCACAAGTACGGCACCGCGGCCATCGTCGTCGACTTCGGGTCGTCGATCTGCGTCGACGTCGTCTCGGCCAAGGGTGAGTTCCTCGGCGGTGCCATCGCGCCGGGTGTCCAGGTGTCCTCGGACGCCGCGGCGGCCCGGTCGGCGGCGCTGCGCCGTGTCGAGCTGACCCGGCCGCGGTCGGTGATCGGCAAGAACACCGTCGAGTGCATGCAGGCCGGTGCCGTGTTCGGTTTTGCGGCCCTGGTGGACGGTCTGGTGAACCGGGTACGCGAGGACTTGGAGGACGCGCGGGGTTCCGACGGAAATCACGTCACCGTCGTGGCAACCGGGCACACCGCGCAACTGGTGCTGCCGGATCTGCGCACCGTGCAGCACTACGAGAAGAACCTCACGCTCGACGGCCTCCGGCTGGTCTTCGAGCGCAACCAGCGCAACGCCCGCCGCGGCTAGAAGAAGGTCCGCACCAGCTCGACCACCCGGTGGCCGGCGTCGAGCACCGGGATCAGCTGCCATTTGTCGAAAACGGTGCATGGGTGCGAGATGCCGAACTCGAGCCAATCGCCGACCTCGACGCTCTGGTCGCCCGGTGCCAGCCGCAGATAGGCGTGCTGGTCGTTGAGTTTCTCGACGCGGCTGTCGGGCCGCCCGTACGGCACGGGCAGGTCCTGGTCGAACGACACGTCCCGGCGGCCCATCCCCACGATGGCGAGGTCGGGCTCGGGCCGCGAGAGCACCTGCGCCCACACGCTCAGTGCGGGTTCGAGGTGGCCGTCGTCGCTCCGGCCCAGCGGTGAGGTCCGCGCGTACAGGCCGTCGTCGTGCGTCAGGTAGCAGCCGCTGCGCAGGACGGTGCGCACGGACATGCCCGCCGGCCAGCCGGTCAGGACGTCGGCGACCAGGTCGAAGTATGTGCTGCCGCCGGCCGTCACCAGGATCTCGTCGGTCTCGAAAAGCGGGTGCAACCGGATCGCGGCATCTCGCATCGTCTGCAGGTACCGGGAGACGGCAGCCACCGCGGCAGCACCGACGTCATGGCCGGTCGCCGCCTCATAGCCGGCGACGCCGACCAGCCGCAGCCGGTCCGAGTCGACCACCGCGCGCGCCACGGCGTCGACGGTCTCGGCGCCGCGGCATCCGGTGCGGCCGCCCGGCTCGCCGATCTCGACGCAGACGTCGACCTGGCGGCGCCTGCCGGTCAGTGCGGACGTCATGAGCTGTACTCCGCGCACCGAGTCCACCCAGCAGGTCAGCTCGAAGTCGGGATTGGCGTCCAGTTCGGCGGCCAGCCAGCGCAGCCCGGTGACGTCGACCAGTTCGTTGGCCAGGATGATCCGCCGGACGCCGAAGGCCCGGAACACCCGGACCTGGCTGATGGTGGCGGCCGTGACCGCGACGGCCCCGGCGCCCAGCTGGCGGGCCAAGAGCTGCGGAGACATGTGGGTCTTGCCGTGCGGCGCGAGCTCTACGCCCCGGCGGCGGCACCAGCGCGCCATGGTGACCATGTTGTGCACCAGCGGCTGGGTACGCAGCGTGGCGACCGGCGATACCGCGCCGTCGTCGAACAGACTGGGGCGCCGGCGGCACACCTGAGCAGGGGTCTGGCCCCACCACGAGGCCGGCAGACCCTTGAATCTCCAGTCGATCGGCTCGTGGTCCAGCGCGTCTACGGCGGACTGCTCCAAACTGGTGGCCATGGGCTTCATTTAAGCTGGCATTTCGTGAGCGAAGCCGACAGCCCCGACATTCCCGAGCAGTTCCGCATCCGCCAGGCCAAGCGTGAGCGGCTGCTGGCCGAGGGGCGTGACCCGTATCCGGTCGAGGTGCCGCGCACCCACACCCTGGCCGAGCTGCGGGCGGCGTATCCGGAGCTCGCCGCGGACACCGCGACCGGCGACATCGTCGGCGTGGCGGGGCGCGTCGTGTTCGCCCGGAACTCGGGAAAGCTGTGCTTCGCGACGCTGCAGGAGGGCGACGGCACCCAACTGCAGGCCATGCTGAGCCTGGACAAGGTGGGCCAGGAGTCGCTCGATTCGTGGAAGTCGGACGTCGACCTGGGTGACATCGTGTTCATCGAGGGCGAGGTCATCAGTTCCCGGCGCGGTGAATTATCTGTGCTTGCCCAGAACTGGCAAATTGTCTCGAAGGCCCTGCGACCGCTTCCCGTCGCGCACAAGGAATTGAATGAAGAGACCCGGGTCCGGCAGCGGTACGTCGACCTGATCGTGCGGCCCGAGGCCCGCAATGTCGCCCGCCAGCGCATTGCCGTGGTGCGGGCATTGCGGTCGGCATTGGAGCGTCGCGGTTTTCTCGAAGTCGAGACCCCGATGCTGCAGACGCTGCCCGGTGGTGCCGCGGCGCGCCCATTCATCACGCACTCCAACGCGCTCGATGCGGATCTGTACCTGCGTATCGCGCCCGAGTTGTTCCTGAAGCGCTGCCTGGTCGGTGGCTTCGAGAAGGTTTTTGAGCTTAATCGGAACTTTCGTAACGAGGGCGCGGATTCCACGCATTCACCGGAATTTGCGATGTTGGAGACATATCAGGCCTACGGCACATATGACGATTCCGCGATTGTGACGCGTGAGCTTATTCAGGAGGTTGCCGACGAGGCCATTGGGACTCGAATGGTCCCACTGCCGGACGGTTCCACCTACGACCTCGACGGTGAATGGGCGACCGTCGAAATGTATCCGTCGTTGTCGGAAGCGCTGGGCGAGGAGATCACTCCGGAGACTTCCGTCGAGTACCTGTGGAAGGTGGCCGAACGGCTCGGCGCCGAGATTCCCCGGGACCGGGGGTACGGCCACGGGAAATTGATCGAGGAACTGTGGGAGCACACCGTCGGTGATCACCTTTGGGCGCCGACCTTCGTACGGGATTTCCCGGTGGAGACCACGCCGCTCACGCGCGCCCACCGCTCTATTCCGGGCGTTACGGAAAAATGGGATCTGTATGTCCGGAAGTTCGAGCTCGCCACCGGATATTCGGAGTTGATCGATCCGGTCATTCAACGCGAACGTTTCGAGGCACAGGCGCGTGCCGCCGCTGCCGGTGACGACGAGGCAATGCGACTTGATGAGGATTTCCTTATCGCATTGGAGTATGCGATGCCGCCGACGACCGGAACGGGAATGGGGCTCGACCGCTTGCTGATGGCGTTGACGGGGTTGACGATTAGGGACACGGTTTTGTTCCCGATTGTTCGCCGTCAGGGCGACTGAAAACTGAGCTGACCCTGAGACTTGTTGAAGGAATTCGAGTCCTATGCCAGCATTGTTATGGCAGAGTCGATTCTGCATTTTTCCGAGGCAGAAGGGTTAGTGTGGGCCGATGGCAAAGAAAGTGACTGTCACGCTCGTCGACGATTTCGACGGTGAAGGTGCGGCGGATGAGACGGTCGAATTTGCTCTCGACGGGGTGAACTACGAGATCGACCTCACCACCAAGAACGCAACCAAGCTTCGGAATGATTTGAAGAAATGGGTCGAGGCCGGCCGTCGTGTCGGTGGTCGCCGCCGCGGACGCGCCAGCACCGGCTCGACGGGGCGGGGTCGCGCGTCCATCGATCGTGAGCAGAGCGCCGCCATCCGGGATTGGGCGCGCCGCAACGGTCACAATGTCTCCAGCCGGGGCCGTATCCCGGCGGAGATCATCGACGCGTTCCACGCCGCCACCTGAGCCGGCGGGCAACAGAATTCAGGGTTGCCCGCAGTTTCTCTGTTCGCTTTGGGCGTAGCCCGGTCGGGCTGATCCGGGAAACGATTCATAGCCGCAGGGCGTTGGCCTTTTCGCAGCGCTGAGTGGCCTTGCGAGCTAGGGGATACCGCAGGGCACGCATGGTCGCCGCCCATTAGAGTGGACGGTAGGCGCACAGCGTCGCGACACGCGAAGTGACGCGGCAGGAGCTGCGGCTACGAGGGAGAGCAGGTAACCACCGATGTTTGAGAGATTCACCGACCGGGCCCGTCGGGTCGTCGTCCTGGCTCAAGAAGAAGCCAGGATGCTCAACCACAACTACATCGGCACCGAGCACATCCTGCTTGGCCTCATTCATGAGGGCGAGGGCGTAGCTGCCAAGTCGCTGGAATCGCTGGGCATCTCGCTGGAGGGCGTGCGCAGCCAGGTCGAAGAGATCATCGGCCAGGGCCAGCAGGCGCCGTCCGGCCATATCCCGTTCACGCCGCGCGCCAAGAAGGTGCTGGAGCTGTCGCTGCGCGAGGCGCTGCAGCTCGGCCACAACTACATCGGCACCGAGCACATCCTGCTCGGCCTGATCCGTGAGGGCGAGGGCGTCGCCGCGCAGGTGCTCGTCAAGCTGGGCGCCGAGCTGACGCGGGTGCGTCAGCAGGTCATCCAGCTGCTGTCGGGCTACCAGGGCAAGGAGACCGCCGAAGCCGGCACCGGTGGGCGCGGTGGCGAGACGGGCAACCCGTCGACGTCGCTCGTGCTCGACCAGTTCGGCCGCAACCTGACGGCCGCCGCCGCCGAGGGCAAGCTCGATCCGGTCATCGGCCGCGAGAAGGAAATCGAGCGGGTCATGCAGGTGCTGAGCCGCCGCACCAAGAACAACCCGGTGCTGATCGGTGAGCCCGGTGTCGGTAAGACCGCCGTCGTCGAGGGCCTGGCGCAGGCCATCGTGCACGGCGAGGTCCCCGAGACCCTCAAGGACAAACAGCTCTACACGCTGGACCTGGGCTCGCTGGTCGCCGGCAGCCGCTACCGCGGTGACTTCGAAGAGCGCCTGAAGAAGGTGCTCAAGGAGATCAACACCCGCGGCGACATCATCCTGTTCATCGACGAGCTGCACACGCTCGTCGGGGCGGGTGCCGCCGAGGGCGCCATCGACGCCGCCAGCATCCTGAAGCCGAAGCTGGCCCGTGGCGAGCTGCAGACCATCGGTGCGACCACCCTCGACGAGTACCGCAAGTACATCGAGAAGGACGCCGCCCTCGAGCGCCGGTTCCAGCCGGTGCAGGTGGGCGAGCCGACCGTCGAGCACACCATCGAGATCCTCAAGGGTCTGCGCGACCGCTACGAGGCGCACCACCGCGTCTCCATCACCGACGGTGCGCTGGTCGCGGCCGCGACGCTGGCCGACCGCTACATCAACGACCGGTTCCTGCCGGACAAGGCCATCGACCTGATCGACGAGGCCGGTGCCCGCATGCGCATCCGCCGGATGACCGCTCCGCCAGACCTGCGCGAGTTCGACGAGAAGATCGCCGATGCCCGCCGGGAGAAGGAATCGGCCATCGACGCGCAGGACTTCGAGAAGGCAGCCCGGCTGCGCGACTCGGAGAAGACGCTGGTCGCCCAGCGCGCCGAGCGCGAGAAGCAGTGGCGTTCGGGTGACCTCGACGTGGTCGCCGAGGTCGACGACGAGCAGATCGCCGAGGTCCTGGGCAACTGGACCGGTATCCCGGTCTTCAAGCTGACCGAGGCCGAGACCACGCGTCTGCTGCGCATGGAAGATGAGCTGCACAAGCGGATCATCGGCCAGGTCGACGCCGTCAAGGCGGTCTCGAAGGCCATCCGGCGTACCCGCGCCGGCCTGAAGGACCCGAAGCGTCCGTCGGGCTCGTTCATCTTCGCCGGCCCGTCCGGTGTCGGTAAGACCGAGCTGTCGAAGGCGCTGGCCGAGTTCCTGTTCGGTGACGACGACGCGCTCATCCAGATCGACATGGGCGAGTTCCACGACCGCTTCACCGCGTCGCGGCTGTTCGGTGCCCCTCCGGGCTACGTCGGCTACGAAGAAGGCGGCCAGCTCACCGAGAAGGTGCGCCGCAAGCCGTTCAGCGTCGTGCTGTTCGACGAGATCGAGAAGGCCCACCAGGAGATCTACAACAGCCTCCTGCAGGTCCTCGAAGACGGCCGCCTGACCGATGGTCAGGGCCGTACCGTCGACTTCAAGAACACCGTGCTGATCTTCACCTCGAACCTCGGTACGAGCGACATCAGCAAGGCGGTCGGCCTCGGCTTCACGCAGGGTGGCGGCGAGAACAACTACGAGCGCATGAAGCTCAAGGTGCACGACGAGCTGAAGAAGCACTTCCGCCCGGAGTTCCTGAACCGAATCGACGACATCATCGTGTTCCACCAGCTGACGCAGGAAGAGATCATCCAGATGGTCGACCTGATGATCGGCCGGGTCGGCAAGCAGCTCAAGGCCAAGGACATGGAGATGGAGCTGACCGACAAGGCCAAGGCACTGCTGGCCAAGCGCGGCTTCGATCCCGTCCTGGGCGCCCGCCCGCTGCGCCGGACCATTCAGCGCGAGATCGAGGACCAGCTCTCCGAGAAGATTCTCTTCGAGGAGGTCGGCCCCGGTCAGCTGGTCACCGTGGACGTCGACAACTGGGACGGCGAGAGCAACAACACCGAGGATGCGGTGTTCACCTTCGCCGGCCGTCGCAAGGAATCGGCCGATCTGGCCGAGGCCGCGGCGACTGTCTCGGAGTAACGGATCGCGGAAAATACCCTCTCCCGGACATCGGGGGAGGGTATTTTTCGTTGGGCGTGTATCTTCATCCCGTACGACGGTGTATGGAAGCCGGTGAAAATCCGGCGCGGTTGCGCCACTGTGAGCCCTCGCGGCGAGTCAGATCTTTCGCCGTCGTGCAGAACCGAACAATGTAGGGGCGCGTGACCCCGTAGGAGGTTTGACCATGACGAGTATCGCGGTTTCGAAGCCGGGTGTATCGACCAAGGCGCTATCGGCGACGCGGGTGGCAGTGCTGCTCGGGGTGACGATCTTCCTGGCGATGCTGGCCTACTACCTCGTCGGCATCGACGAGGGCATGATGTCGATGTTCGGCAAAACCGTCGTGGTCCACGAGTGGGTGCACGACTCGCGGCACTTCCTCGGCTTCCCCTGCCACTGACCCCAGGGGACTTTCGTGGAAATCCGCGTCATCGGGCGCGGAGCCCTCGCCGGCCTGATCGCCGGCATGCTGGGGTTCCTGTTTGCCTGGATTTTTGCTGAACCCACCATCGACAAGGCCATCGACTACGAGTCCGGCCGCATGAACGTGCTCTCGACCGTCCACACGGCCATGGGTCATCCGGTCGAGCCGGACGGGCCGGAGCTGTTCAGTCGATCCATCCAGTCGGGTGTCGGTGCCGCCACCGGCATCATCGCGTTCTCTGTGGCGATGGGTGCGCTGGTGGCCGTCGCATACCTGGTGCTGCACGGCCGGTTCGGGGTCCGGCCCAAGGTGCTCGGCTGGACCGTGGCCGGTTTCGGCTTCCTGGGCGTCTACCTGCTGCCGTTCGTGAAGTACCCGTCGAACCCACCCGCCATCGGCCATGAATTCACCATGGAAGCCCGCGGCTTCCTGTACCTGGGAATGGTGTGGGGGTCGCTGACGCTGCTGGGCCTCGCGGTGTTCGCGGCGCGCAAGCTGTCCGGGAAGGTCGGCTGGGCGCGTGCGGTCGGCATCGCGGTGCTCGGGTTCTTCGTGTTGTACGGCGGCCTCTTGGCGGCCCTGCCGTCGCTGGGCGATCTGGCCGCCAACGTCGAGCACTCCGGTGAGTTCGGTTTCGCGCGCGCCGCGACCGAGACGCCGCAGCCGATCACCAACACGTTCCCGGCGCCGGTGACCGTCGACGGCAAGGTCTACGCCCCCGGGCAGCTGATCTACCCGGGCTTCGACGCCGACCTGCTGTGGAAGTTCCGGTGGTACTCGCTGATCGACCAGGCGCTGATCTGGGCCGTCATCGGGCTGGTGTTCGGCGGGCTCGTCGACCGCTACCTCGGTGGCGCCAGGAAGCCCGTTCCGGCGCAGGACGTGACAGCCGCCGTCTGACGATTGCGGTTGCCGCGCACTACAGTTCGAGGCGTACCGACACAGAAAGGCGACAGCATGCTGGTTGTCACGACGAATGACCTGCCCGGGTGGGAGATTCAGCGGGTCTGCGGTGAGGTGTTCGGCCTCACCGTCCGGTCCCGGAACGCCTTCGCACAGATGGGCGCCGGCTTCAAGGCGATGTTCGGCGGCGAGCTGCAGGGCATGACCAAGAACCTCGCCGAGAGCCGCAACGAGGCCATGGGCCGGTTGCTTCAGGAATGTCAGGCCCGCGGCGGCAATGCCATCATCGGAATGCGGTTCGACACCACCGAGATCGGCGATGTGTGGACCGAGATCTGCGCGTATGGCACTGCGGTGCAAGCAGTTCCGGTCACCGACGCGGCCCGCTACACCGCACAGCAGTTGGGTTACGGCGGCGGCCCGGGCCCGGCGCAGGGCCCGACAGGGTAATCTCCTCGGCGCAGCTGGTTTGCCAATGACGCTTCGGCGTCTGCGGCGTCGAATGGCGGGGAATCGCCATGAGAGGGAACCCGGTGGGAATCCGGGACTGTCCCGCAGCGGTATGCAGGAACGACCGCCGTCATCCGCACTGATCCACGGATTGGGAAGCGACGGCCACTAGGTGCACCCGAGGGTGCGTGCCTGCGAGTCCGAAGACCTGCCAGCTGTGCCGGATGCGCCGCGTCCGGCGGTGCATCGCCTCGTGGAATGGGCAGTCGCCGAGGGCGGTTTGCGCTGCCTTCGATGGATGTCCTTGGGCGGTGCGCACTTCCGTCGCATGTGAAGGACGTCAGTTGTCAACACCATTCACCGCAACCATTCTGGGTGCGCCTCGCATCGGCCCGAACCGTGAACTCAAGCGGGCCGTCGAACGCTATTGGGCCGGCCGGATCGACCGGGCCGCGCTCGACGAGATCGCCGCGGGCCTGCGCCGCGACACCCTCGCCGCGCTGGCGGCCGCCGGACTGGATTCCGTTCCGGTCAACACGTTTTCCTACTACGACCAGGTTCTCGACACCGCGGTACTGCTCGGTGCGCTGCCGGCCCGCGTTCAGGGCGTCAGTGACGACTTGGATCGCTACTTCGCCGCGGCTCGCGGCACGGCGGACATCGCACCGCTGGAGATGACCAAATGGTTCGACACCAACTACCACTACATCGTCCCGGAGATCGGTCCGGACACCGCGTTCGCACTGAACCCGGCCAAGGTGCTGACCGAGCTCAAAGAAGCTCAGAAACAGGGTGTTTCGGCCCGGCCCGTGCTCGTCGGGCCGGTCACCTTCCTGGCGTTGAGCAAGGCAGTCGACGGCGCCGCGGCACCCATCGAGCGCATCGGTGAGTTGCTACCGCTGTATGTCGACCTGCTGGGTCAACTCGCGGATGCGGGTGCCGAGTGGGTGCAGGTCGACGAACCGGTGCTGGTCACCGACATCCTCGACAATGGGGCCGAACTGGCCGAGCAGGTCTACACGACGCTCGCGGGCGCGACCAAACGCCCCGCGATCCTGGTCGCCACCTACTTCGGTGAGCTGGGTGCCGCGCTGCCCGCACTGGCCCGTACCCAGATCGACGGTATAGCAGTTGATTTCGTCGCCGGCGGAGACCAGCCGATAGCGGGCCTGGCGGACAAACTCCTGGTCGCGGGCATCGTCGACGGTCGTAACATCTGGCGCACCAACCTGGAAACCGCGCTGGCGCGGTTGGGTGCGCTGGCCGGGTCGGCGAAGGCTGTTGCGGTGTCGACGTCGTGCTCGACGCTGCACGTGCCGTATTCCCTTGAGCTGGAAACAGATCTGGATGACGCCCTGCGCAGCTGGCTGGCGTTCGGCGCCGAGAAGGTCCGTGAAGTGGCGACGCTGGCCACCGCGCTGCGCGAGGGACGAGACTCGGTTGCCGCTCGGCTCGAGGCGTCCAACCAGGCGGTCGCGTCGCGGACGCACGACCCGCGGCTGCACAACGCCGCGGTCCGATCACGATTGGCGTCGGTGCTGTCCGGAGGCCTCGAGCGTCGGCCGGCTGCTGAGCGCCGTCAGGCGCAGGATGCCCGGCTGAACCTGCCGTCGCTGCCGACCACCACCATCGGCTCGTTCCCGCAGACCGCCGACATCCGCAAGGCGCGCGCTGCACTGGTGGCCGGCGAGATCGATGAAGCCGAGTACACCGATCGGATGAAGGCCGAAGTCGAGACGGTCATCCGGTTGCAGGAGGAGCTCGGCCTGGACGTGCTGGTGCACGGCGAGCCCGAGCGCAACGACATGGTGCAGTACTTCGCCGAGCAACTGGACGGCTTCTTCGCCACGAAGAGCGGCTGGGTGCAGTCGTACGGCAGCCGCTGCGTACGTCCGCCCGTGCTGTTCGGTGACGTCACGCGCCAGCAGCCGATGACGGTCGAGTGGGCCAAGTACGCACAGACGCTCACCGACAAGCCGGTCAAGGGCATGCTCACCGGCCCGGTGACCATCCTGGCGTGGTCCTTCGTTCGCGACGATCAGCCGCTGGCCGACTCTGCCAACCAGGTGGCCCTGGCCATCCGCGACGAGACGGTCGATCTGCAGTCGGCGGGTATCGCGATCATCCAGGTCGACGAGCCCGCGCTGCGTGAGCTGCTGCCGCTGCGGAACGCCGACAAGGCGGCCTACCTGAAGTGGGCGGTGGACGCGTTCCGGTTGTCGACCTCGGGGGTCAGCGACGAGACCCAGATCCACACCCACCTCTGCTACTCGGAGTTCGGTGAGGTCATCGGCGCCATCGCAGACCTCGACGCCGACGTGACGTCGATCGAGGCGGCGCGTTCGCACATGGAGGTGCTCGACGACCTCAATGGCATCGGGTTCGCGGGCAGCGTCGGGCCCGGGGTGTACGACATCCACTCGCCGCGGGTACCCACTGTCGACGAGATGGCGACGTCGCTGCGCCATGCGCTGAATGCCGTTCCGGCGGAACGGCTGTGGGTGAACCCGGACTGCGGTCTGAAGACCCGGAAGACCGATGAGGTGACCGAGTCACTGCGGAACCTGGTGCAGGCAGCGCAGTTGGTCCGCGCCACGTAGCAATGCAAACGCTGTGCCCCGGAATCCGGTTCAGATTCCGGGGCACAGTTGCCTGCGGTGGCAACAGAAATAAATCGGACGGTCGGCGCCTTTTGCTCCTTAGGCTGGTATCGGAACCCGATCGGAGACAGATAGATGTCGAGAACTGTGCAGTTCGCCGAATACGGCACACCTGAGGTCTTGCGAGTGGTCGACGCCGAGCCACCGGTACCCGGGCCGACCCAGGTACGGATCGCGGTGCGCGCCGCGGGCGTGAACCCGATCGACTGGAAGATCGTCGCCGGGTACATGCGTGAACTGATTCCGCTCGAACTACCCGCAGGTGTGGGCTCCGATGTCGCGGGTGTCGTTGATGCCGTCGGTTCCGAGGTCACTGAGTGGGCTGTGGGCGACGAGGTCCTGGGCCGATCGACCACCGGCGCGTTCGCTGATTACGCGCTCGCCGAGTCGGCCGACGTCGTCCGCAAGCCCGCCGGTGTGTCTTGGGACGTGGCGGGCTCACTGGCGGGTGCCGGTGGCACTGCGTATGCCGTGCTCAAGAAGCTCGGCGTCAAAGCAGGTGAGACGCTGCTCATCCATGCGGCTGCGGGCGGAGTGGGAACGTTCGCCGTTCAGCTCGCGAAGGCCCAAGGCGTCAATGTCATTGGTACGGCAGGCGAATCCAATCAGGAATACCTGCGTTCGCTCGGCGCGACGCCGGTCGTCTACGGCGACGGCCTGCTCGAAAGGGTCCGCGCTGCTGCTCCCGGTGGCGTGGATGCCGTTCTCGACGCCTCCGGCCGCGGGGAGATTCCACTGTCCATAGAACTCACCGGCAATCCGGGGCGCGTTCTCACCCTGGTGGCCTTCGACGCCGCGGCCACCGGTATTCAAGTACACGCCGGTGGCTCGGGCAGCGAACTCGGCGCGGCCCTTCGCGAACTTGCCGCACTCGCAGGCCAGGCGCGGCTCGTCGTCCCGATCAGCCAGACTTTCCCGCTGACCGAAGCTGCGGCCGCGCTGTCCGCAAGCATGACGGGTCATGGTCACGGCAAGATCGCCATCGTGCCGTGACCGTGGCCTGGATCAGCTGACCACCACAAGCAGGTCGTTGCCCTCGACACTTGCGGTGGGCGCCACCGCAATCCGCTCGACGGTGCCGGCCTTTGGCGACGTGATCGCGGCTTCCATCTTCATCGCTTCGATGGTTGCCACCGTCTGACCGGCGTTCACGGCATCCCCGACAGCTATCCCGATCGTCACGACACCCGCGAAGGGCGCGGCGATGTGATCGGGGTTGCCTCGGTCAGCCTTGTCCGCAGCGGGCACGGCGCTGTCGATCGACCTGTCCCGCACCTGGATCGGGCGCAGCTGTCCGTTCAGCAGGCACAGCACGGTCCGCATCCCACGATCATCGGGTTCGGAGACGGCCTCCAGCCCGATGAGCAGTTCGACGCCCTTCTCCAACTTGACCCGGTGCTCCTCGCCGCGCCGCAGCCCGTAGAAGAACTGGTTGGCGCTCAGGCTGGAGGTGTCGCCGAACCGCTCTCGGTGCGAGAGGAATTCGCGGGTCGGCCCGGGGAACAGCAAGCGGTTGAGGGCGGCGCGGCGGGTTGGTCCGGGTTGGGCGAGTTCGGTGTAGTCCTGGGGCGTCAGTTCGGCACTTGGCTTCTGCTGTGCGCGACCTTGAAGGGCCTTGGTGCGCAACGGCTCCGGCCAGCCACCGGCCGGATCGCCGAGTTCGCCGCGGAAGAAGCCGATCACCGACTCCGGAATGTCGTAGCGATCGGGATCGGCTGCGAACTCCTCGGCACTGATCCCGGCGCCGGCCAGCGCCAGCGCCAGGTCACCGACCACCTTGCTCGACGGGGTCACCTTCACGAGTCGGCCCAGGATGTGATCCGCTCCGGCGTAAGCGTTCTCGATGTCCTCGAACCGGCCGCCCAGCCCGAGCGCGACGGCCTGGGTGCGGAGATTGCTGAGCTGCCCGCCCGGGATCTCGTGGGAGTACACGCGGCCCGTCGGCGCCGGCAGACCGGCTTCGAACGGCGCGTACACCCGGCGTAGCGCTTCCCAGTAGGGTTCCAGTTCACAGACATTGGCCAGCGACAGCCCGGTGTCGTGCTCGGTGTGTGCCGCTGCCGCGACGATCGAACTCAACGCAGGCTGGCTGGTGGTGCCGGCCAGGGGAGCCGCAGCACCGTCGACAGCCGAGGCGCCTGCCTGCCAGGCGGCAAGGTACGTCGCCAGCTGGCCACCCGGGGTGTCGTGCGTGTGGACGTGCACGGGCAGATCGAACCGGGACCGCAACGACGACACCAGGGTTGCCGCCGCCGGCGGTCGCAGCAGACCCGCCATGTCCTTGATGGCCAGCACGTGCGCGCCGGCGTCGACGATCTGCTCGGCCAGCTTGAGCCAGTAGTCCAGCGTGTACAGCGTCTCGTTCGGATCGGACAGATCGCCGGTGTAGGACATCGCCACTTCGGCCACCGCGCAGCCGGTTTCACGCACGGCATCGATCGCCGGGCGCATCGATTCCACGTTGTTCAGCGCGTCGAAGATCCGGAAGATATCGACGCCCGTGGCCGTGGCTTCCTGCACGAACGCCGACGTGACCGACACCGGATAGGGCGTGTAGCCGACGGTGTTGCGCCCCCGTAGCAGCATCTGCAGGCAGATGTTGGGCATTGCCTCCCGCAGTGCGGCGAGGCGTTCCCATGGGTCCTCCTTCAGGAACCGAAGTGCCACATCGTAAGTCGCGCCGCCCCAGCATTCGACTGACAGCAGCTCGGGCATCATCCGCGCCACGTAGGGGGCCACCTTGACCAGGCCCGAAGTACGTACCCGGGTGGCCAGCAGCGACTGGTGGGCGTCGCGGAATGTGGTGTCGGTGACCCACAGTCGCGGCGATTCCCGCAGCGCTGCTGCAAATCGCCCCGGACCCAACTCGGTCAGCAGCTGCTTGCTGCCCGCCGGTGCCGGAGCCGACAGGTCGATCGCCGGGAGCTTGTCCCGCGGATACACCGCGGACTGCCGCACGCCGTGTGGGTTGTTGACGGTGACATCGGCGAGGTAGTTGAGAATGCGGGTGCCGCGATCCTCTGGGATATGCGCGGTCAACAGCTGCGGCCGCTCGTCGATGAACGACGTCGACACATGGCCCGCGGCGAAGTCAGGGTCGTCCAGAACCGCTTGCAGGAAGGGGATGTTCGTCGACACCCCGCGGATGCGGAACTCGGCAAGAGCACGGCGAGCGCGCCTGACCGCGGTCGCGAAGTCGTGACCCCGGCAGGTGAGTTTGACCAACATCGAGTCGAAATGCGCACTGATCTCGGCGCCGACATGGGTGCCGCCGTCCAATCGGACTCCGGCGCCGCCGGGACTGCGGTAGGCGGTGATCCGGCCGGTGTCCGGGCGGAACCCGTTGGCGGGGTCTTCGGTGGTGATTCGGCACTGCATGGCCGCGCCACGGATCCGGACGCTGTCCTGACTCAGCCCGAGGTCCGAGAGCGACTGTCCGGCCGCGATCCGCAACTGGGATGCCACCAGGTCCACATCGGTGATCTCCTCGGTCACCGTGTGCTCCACCTGAATCCGGGGATTGCATTCGATGAACACGTGGTGGCCACGCTCGTCGAGCAGGAACTCGATGGTGCCGGCGCAGAAGTACCGGATCTGACGCGCGAATGCCACTGCGTCCGAACAGATACGGGCCCGTAGCTCGTCACTCACGTTCGGCGCCGGCGCCAGTTCGATGACCTTCTGGTGTCGCCGCTGCACACTGCAGTCGCGCTCGAAGAGGTGGATCACCTCGCCGGTGCCGTCGGCCAGGATCTGTACCTCGATATGGCGGGGATTGAGTACTGCCTGCTCGAGGTAGACCATCGGGTCGCCGAATGCCGATTCTGCTTCGCGTGAGGCCGCCTCGACGGCCTCGGCCAGATCGGCGGGCTCGGAGACGCGCCGCATGCCGCGGCCGCCGCCGCCGGAGACCGCCTTGACGAACAGCGGAAAATCCATATCGGCTGCGGCCGTGAGCAGTTCGTCGACCGATGCCGATGGCTCGGACGAGGTGAGCACCGGCAGCCCGGCGGCGCGGGCCGCCGCGATGGCGCTGGCCTTGTTGCCGGCGAGCTCCAGCACGTCGGCGCTGGGGCCGACGAACGTGATGCCGGCGGCAGCGCAGGCCGACGCCAATTCCGGGTTCTCCGAAAGGAATCCGTACCCGGGGTAGACGGCGTCGGCGCCGGACAGCTGGGCGACGCGGATGATCTCGGGCACCGTGAGGTAGGCGCGTACCGGGTGGCCGGGTTCGCCGATCTGGTAGGACTCGTCGGCCTTCAGCCGGTGTGGGGAGTTCCGGTCCTCGTGTGCGTACACTGCCACGGTCGCGATGCCCATTTCGTAGGCGGCCCGGAAGGCCCGGATCGCGATCTCACCACGATTGGCGACGAGGACTTTGTGGATCGCGTGCTCAGGCAATGGATCGCTGCGGTTGGCCCGAGTATTCGCTCAGGGGACGGATCAGGGCGTTCGACGCCGCCTGCTCCATGATGTGCGCGGTCCAGCCGGTGATGCGGCTCATCACGAAAAGGGGGGTGAACACGGGGATGTCGAATCCCATGAGGTAGTAGGCCGGGCCCGTCGGGAAGTCGAGGTTCGGCTTGATCTTGGTGGCGGCGAACATCTCCCGCTCCAGCACGTTGTAGATGTCCAGCCACTGCTGGCCTCCGCGGGCCTGCACCACCCGCTCGAAGGCGGCTTTCATGGTCGGCACGCGCGAGTCGCCGTTCTTGTAGACCCGGTGCCCGAAGCCCATGACCTTGTCTTTACGGGACAGCTTGCCGTGCAACCATTTCGCGGCATTGTCGGCGGAGCCGATCTCCAGCATGTCGTGCATGACGGCTTCGTTCGCGCCGCCGTGCAGGCAGCCCTTGAGGGCCCCGATGGCAGCGGTGACGGCACTGTAGATGTCCGACTGGGTCGAGGTCACCACCCGGGCTGCGAAGGTCGACGCGTTGAAGCTGTGTTCGGCGTACAGCACCATCGACTGACTGAATGCTTCGACGATCGCCGGCTCGGGCACCTCACCGAAGCACATGTTCAGGAAGTTCTCGGCGTAGCCCAGATGGCTGTGTGGCGCGATGAGCGAAAGTCCTTGTCGGCGCCGGATATCGGCGGCGACGATGGTGGGCAGTACGGCGAACATCCGCAGCGACTTGGCGTAGTTGGCAGTCGGCGTGCTGACGTCCTCCTCGGGGTCTTCGGCACCCAGGTAGCTGATCGCGGTGCGCACCACATCCATCGGGTGGCAGCTCTCCGGCAGCTTGGCCAGTAGCGAGTACATCGACCGGTCGACCCGGCGGGATGCACGCTCGCGCTGGCAGAACATCGCCAGCTCCTGGTCGGTCGGGAGCTCGCCGTGCCAGAGCAGGTAGGCAACCTGCTCGAACGAGCAGCGCGCCGCCAGATCCTGCACCGGATATCCCCGGTAGGTCAGGCTGTTGGTCTCGGGTACGACCTTGGAGATCGCGGTGGTGTCGACGACGACGCCGGCGAGACCCTTGTAGATGCGCGGCGCCTCAGGTGCGGTGGTGGTCATGCTTTCACGTCCTGGAGGGTGAAGTTGAAGATGTCTGAATCGAATTCGTTGTATTCGGCATAGCGCAGCAGCTGGTACAGCCGGCTGCGGTGCTGCATCTGGCCGAGCAGCCCGGCCTGTGTTCCGGCGGAGTGGATTTCGCTTAGGCCGACCTCGACCGCGTACATCGCCAGGCGCAACGTGGTGACGGGGTAGATCACCATGTTGTAGCCGATGTCGGACAACTGCTTGGCCGTGACCAGTTCGGACTTGCCGAACTCGGTCATGTTGGCCAGCAATGGGGTATCGACCGCGGCCCGGAAGCGCTCGAATTCATCTGGGGTGGACAGCGCCTCGGTGAAGATCAGGTCGGCGCCGGCATCGGCGTAGGCCTTCGCCCGGTCGATGGCGGAGTCGATGCCCTCGATGCCCGCGGCGTCGGTTCTGGCACAGATGATGAAGTTGGGGTCCCGGCGGGCAGCAATCGCCGCACGCAGCCGCTTGATCATCTCGGCGGCGGGCACCACGGCCTTGCCGTCCAGGTGGCCGCAGCGCTTCGGGTTCACCTGGTCCTCGAGGTGGCAACCGGCCAGCCCGGCATCCTCGAGGATGGTGATGGTGCGGGCGGCACTCATCGGTTCGCCGAAGCCGGTGTCGGCGTCGACCAGCGTGGGCAGGTCTGTGGCAGCGGCGATCTGGGCGCTGCGTCCGGCCACCTCACTCAGGGTGGTCAGCCCGATGTCGGGCAGCCCCAGATCGGCCGACAGCACCGCGCCCGAGACGTAGACCCCCTCGAATCCAATCTCGGACACCAGCTTTGCCACCAGCGGCGAGAAAGCACCCGGATAGCGTTGCAGCTGGCCGGAGTTCAGGCCGGTCCGAAGCTGCGTGCGTTTGGCAGCGGCCGAGACCGTCGAACCCAGCAGACCCGCGCTCATCGGAAAATCCCCGATGGGATCGTCGGAGCCTTGTCCAAGACGACCTGCTCGACCCGCAGGTTGAGCGCGTCGAGCGTGCCGGGCTTGAGGGTCGAGAGGCCGTCGACGACGGTCAGGAACCGCTGCTGCTCGGTCTCGGCGATGACGCCGTCGGCCAGAGTGGTGAACTTGTTGCGGTACTGCTCGCGCTCGAAGGGGCGGGCGCCCAACGGGTGTGCGTCGGCCACGGCCAGTTCGTCGACGATCACCTCACCGCTCTTGAGCGTCACCACGGCACGAGCGCCAAAAGCCTTCTCCGCCGGGTCATTCGAGTGGTAGCGCCGGGTCCATTCCGGGTCGTCGACGGTGGAGATCTTGTTCCACAGCTCGATGGTGTCCGGGCGGTGGGCGCGCTCGGGGGCGTACGACCGCTCGTGGTGCCACTCGCCGTCCTGCAGCGCGACCGCGAAGATGTACATGACCGAGTGGTCCAGGGTCTCGCGCGAGGCATCCGGGTCGAACTTCTGCGGATCGTTCGAGCCGGTCCCGATCACCACGTGGGTGTGGTGGCTGGTGTGCAGCACGATGGTGGCGATCTGGTCGAGATCGCCGATGCGCGAACGCATCCGGCGAGCGAGGTCGATCGGCGCCTGGCTCTGGTACTCGGCGCTGTGCTCCTTGGTGTACGTGTCCAGGATGGCGTGCTTCGGTTCACCGGCCTCGGGCAACGGCACCTGGTAGGTGTGCTCGGGACCCGACAACAGCCAGGCGATCACGCCGTCCTCGCCCTCCCAGATCGGAGCCGGCGAGCCCTCGCCGCGCATGGCGCGGTCGACGGCCTCGATGGCGACCTTGCCGGCCAGCGCCGGGGCGTAGGCCTTCCAGCTGGAGATCAGGCCCTTGCGCGACTGCCGGGTTGCGGTGGTCAGGTGCAGGGCCTGGCCGATCGCGTCGTAGATGGTCTCCGGAGATAGCCGCAGCATGGTGCCGATGCCGGCGGCCACCGCGGGTCCGAGGTGGGCGACGTGGTCGATCTTGTGCTCGTGCAAGCAGATTCCCTTGACCAGGTCGACCTGTACCTCGTACGCGGTGGCGATGCCACGGATCAGGTCACTGCCGCGGACGTCGAGCTGCTGGGCGACCGCGACGAGGGCCGGGATGTTGTCGCCCGGGTGCGAGTACTCGGCGGCCAGGAAGGTGTCGTGAAAGTCGAGTTCGCGCACGGCGACCCCGTTGGCCCACGCGGCCCACTCGGGGGAGTAGCTGCCGTCGATGCCGAACACGGTGGCGCCGCGTTGGGTGCGGTGCGCCTGGGCCTGGGTACGCGCGACCGTGACGGGACGCCGGATGACCGACGCAGCGGAGACGGCGGCGTTGTCGATGATGCGGTTGATGACCATCGCCTCGACCTCGGGAGCTACGTCGACGGGGTCGGCCGCGATCTCGGCGATCTTCCAGGCCAGGTGGTCCGAACGGGGGAAGTCTTCGGCACTGCGTCGGGTCCGTACCTCGTGTGTCTGCATGTTTCGCACGCTACGCAGTGTCACGGTCGGTCGAAAGTCCCTGTAAATGCGTAATCTTGTGTCCTTGTACCCGGAAGTTTGCGAACTTTGTGTAAGTGGCCGGGGTTACGCTGACCACAGTGGCAAAGACATTCGTGGGCGCCCGTCTGCGACGGCTGCGCGAGGAACAAGGCCTGACTCAGGTCGCGCTGGCGCGCGCCCTCGATTTGTCGACCAGCTACGTCAACCAGCTGGAAAATGACCAGCGGCCGGTGACCGTGCCGGTGCTGCTGACGCTGGCCGAACGGTTCGACCTGCCGACCAATTACTTCGCGCCCGATTCGGATGCCCGGCTGGTTTCCGACCTGCGCGAGATTCTCGCCGACACATCGGCGACCGCCGGTCAGATCGAAGAACTCGTGGCCAGGATGCCGGCCGTCGGGCAGATGCTGGTGAGTATGAATCGCCGATTGTTCGACACCACAACGGAACTCGACGCGATGCACACCCGGGCCAACGTCGATTCGTCGGTGTCCGTGCAACAGCCGATGCCGTTCGAGGAAGTGCGGGACTTCTTCTACGACCGCAAGAACTACGTCGGTGAGCTCGATGAGGCAGCGGAGTCACTGTTCGCCGAACGTCACATGCGCCTCGGCGGTCTCGACGCTCAGCTGGCGGGCCTGCTGGCCGACGACTTCGGCGTCACCGTGGTGATCGACGACGGTGACGCCTTGGGCCCCAATACCCAACGGTCCTACCGGCCGGATACGGGCGTGTTGTACATCGCGCGCTGGCTGCATCCCGGGCAACGGGCCTTCCAGCTGGCCACCCAGGTGGCCTTGCTGCGCCATTCCGATCTGATCTCCGCCATCGTGGCCACTGCCGACCAACTCAGCTCCGAGGCAGAAGAAGTCGCACGCATCGGGCTGGCCAACTACTTCGCCGGCGCCCTGCTGCTGCCGTACCGGATGTTTCTGGGTGCGGCCGAAGAATTGCGTTACGACGTAGATCAATTGGCGCGCCGGTTCGAGGTCGGCTTCGAGACCATCTGCCACCGTCTCTCGACGCTGCAGCGGCCGGATGCACGTGGTGTGCCCTTCATCTTCGTCCGCACCGACAGCGCGGGGAACATTTCGAAGCGGCAGTCCGCCACCGCATTTCACTTCTCCCGGGTGGGCGGCAACTGTCCGTTGTGGGTGGTTCACCATGCGTTCGAGCGGCCTGGCGAGTTCATGACCCAGGTGGCGCAGATGCCCGACAGCCGGTCGTACTTCTGGATCGCCCGCACCACGTCGTCTGACCCGAGCCGATATCGCGGCCCCCGCAAGCGTTTTGCCATCGGACTGGGTTGCGACCTGGTCCATGCCGAGAAGCTGATCTACGCGGCGGGAATCGATCTGACCGACCCGGACGCGGCGGTGCCGATCGGGGCGGGCTGCAAGATCTGCGACCGCCCGGCGTGCCCGCAGCGGGCTTTTCCCTATGTCGGCCGTCCCGTGCACGTCGATCCCCACAACAGCAGCGACCTGCCGTACTCGCCCGCCGGGCCGGCGTAGTCGCCTTTCATTTTTCTTCACGCTGGGCGCCCTGAACTTCGCCGACACACCCCTTGCCGAACCAATTGGTTTGGAAGTACGGTTGGTTATCCGAACCAACTGACTTGGGAGTGCTCGTGAACATCGAAACCGCACGGAGCCGTTTTGCCGAACTTCGGGGCCAGTCGGTTGTCGATACCGCGGAACTCGACGAGATCTGGTCGGCGTTGGACGCCGTTCGTGCCGAGGACGTGGTCGGGCACTGGAAGGGCGACGAGTTCAACACCGGGCACAAGATGAACGGTCAGCTCCGGGCTGCGCGCTGGTACGGAAAGTTCTTCGATTCGGTCAACGACGTCGAGCCGATCGTCTGCTATGACGAATCGGGGCAGCTGTTCTCGAACCATGAGCTGAGCCGCGGCGGTGCGTCGTTGTGGGACATCGAGTTCCGCGGCGAGACCACCGCGACCATGGTCTACGACGGGCAGCCGGTCTTCGATCACTTCAAGCGCGTCGACGCCAACACGCTGATGGGCATCATGAACGGAAAGCGCCAGCGCAACGGCGCCGACTTCCTGTACTTCATCCTCGAACGCGACGCCTGAGCACGCGCCGGTGTTAGCCTGTTAGGCGCTATGAGGGCGGCCGGACATGCAACACGTGAGCGCATCATGGTTGCCGCCAAAGCGGAGTTCTCTGCCCTCGGGTTTGCCGGTGCGCGGCTGAATCGCATTGCCGCCGAAGCCAATGCCAGCAAGGAACGGCTGTACAGCTACTTCCCGAGCAAGCAGAAGCTGTTCGAGGCCGTCGTGGAGCAGTGGATTCAGGACGCCCCCTACGACACGATATTCAAGCCCGACGACGTCCCCGGGTACACCGTCGCGCTCTTCGATTACATGGTGGCCGATCCGGCCGGGGCCCGCTTGCAGCGCTGGATCGAGTTGGAGGCGGCCGACGGCATGTTCGGCGACCACGTGCTGCGGCGGATCTTCCAGTCGAAACTCGACCGGATCGCGGAGGCGCAGCAGACGGGCATCATCGATCCGTCGTGGCGCCCGATGGACCTGCTGGTCCTGCTCAACGACATGACATACGCCTTGGCGGCGGGCGGGTTCGGTATCGATCGCATCGTCGACCAGCCCATGTCAGCGGAGACCATCGCCGAACGTCGGGCCGCTGCCGCTGAAGCTGCTCGTCGCTTGGTTCAGCAACCCCCGCGGTGACGGACCCCCTGGCCGCGTTCGGTCCTTTCTTTGCCGCGCAGCGGCACGCTGATTCGCCGACGGCGCCGTGGCGGCCGATGGCCGAGCTCAGCGACGATCCGGAGGCGTTGGCCGCCCGGGTGCACAAGGTCCGGGCCGCGCTGATGAGTAACGGCGAGCCGGAGCTGCGCGTTGCCGCGTCCGTCGCGCACCTGGGACTGGTGGCTCGACTGATCGCACCCATGATCGCTACCGCCGCCCTCGGGGAGCCGGTGTCCTGGTCATTGACCGACCTGGCGTGGCAGGACCAGTTGGGTGGCCCCTATCCGCTGTCGATCGCCGCGCAGCCGTCCGGTGGCGCCCCTGCCGTGGAGGTGCTCACGGACGCGTTCGGGCGGTTCGGTGTCAGCCCGAAAGTGTTGTGGGGCAACGTGGGATCGGCCGCCAACAGTGCGGCCCAGCAGATCGGCCGGGCCCGGCCGGACATGGCGGAGGCGGCGCGACGAGCGGCCGACGCGGTGCTCGCAGACCCCAGGATCGACGGGGGAGTGCTGCGGTCCGGGCCGGAGTTCCGGCGCAACAGCTGCTGCCTGATCTACCGACTGGCAAGCGACAAGGCGGCGTGCTGCGGTGACTGCGTGCTCACCGCACCGGGATCAGATCGAACGCCTGCTTGATGATGCTCAGGAGCCACTGCGCCGCCGTCTGACCCTTGAACGTCGGCCACGTCAGCTGGAAGTTCACGACCCACGGCTGGCCGGTGTGGTCGACGGCGTACCAGCTGAAGCCGAGGTCGCCCGGCAGGTTGCCGCCCTTGGAGCCCAGGTAGGGCCACTTGGTGCGATCCAGGTCGATGCCGGCGACCTTCGACATGATGTCCCGGACCGGCGCGGCGGCCCCGACAGCGGCGGCCTGCACCGCGACGTGCTCGCGGCAGATGTCGGCGGCGGTGCCATACCACTCGGCGCCGATGCTGGACGCCGGCGTGCGGGTACGGTACGGGTCGGGCTCGTACGGGCGCGAACTCACCTGCTGCAGCAGCGCCGTGCGCTGCGCCTTGTCGCCGTTCTTCCACTGGTCACGCACGTCGGGTTTGCCCCAGCCGATGGAGAACAGTTCGTGCATGGTCGGGTACGGCGTCAGGCTCGCCGGGTCGTGGTGTCCGGCGACCACGAGCGCCTCGTCGACCGCGGCCGGCCCGACCTTGTCGATCAGCATGTCGGTGGCCATGTTGTCGCTGACCGAGATCATCTGCTGGGCCGCCTCGTGGACCGTCACCTGCGTGCCCGGGGCCAGGTTGTCCATGCCGGCCGAACCGAGCTTCTTGCCTTCAGCGGTGACGGTGACCTTGTCGTCCCAGTTGAGGGTGCCGGCCGACACTGCGCGCGCAACGGCAAGCAGCACATAGATTTTCATGATCGACGCCAGCGGCATCGGCTCGTCGACGTTGGTGCCGGCGACCTTGACGCACTTGCCGTCGACGACCTTGGCGACCTGGTACGAGTAGTGGGCGCCGGACTTCGCGATCGCCGCATCGACGTCGGCCCAGGACTTCACGGGCGGCGGACGCAGCGAGACCTCCATGCGGTCGACGGTGCCCTTGCCGTCGACATGCAGCTGGATGTCCTGGTTCACGCCGTAGGAGTTGGTGACGTGCAGGGTCGACTGCCCGGCGCCGATGTCGATGCCGGTGAGTTTGAACGGGCGGTCCCACCAGATCCACTTCATCCGGTAGGTGATGTCGTCCACCTGGTCGGGTGCGGCGAGCGTCTTCACCCCGGCCGGCTCGATGGACCAGTCCGAGTTCAGCATGTCCATCGTCTGGCGCGATCGCATGCCCTGCGGCGTGCTCATGTCGATCAGCGCGCCGTAGGCATCGCTCGATGGTGGCGCGACGGCTGCGGGCGTGGTGCTACAGCCACCCAAGACGACGATGACTGCGCCGGCCGCGGCCAGCGCAGTGGGGGTCTTATGCCTGCTGGCCCGAACCAGCAACGTCCAACACAACCTCGAATTCGAGAAGTGACGCTCCGGTGGCGACGGGGTTGGCCCGCTGCCCGGCGTGGGCCTCGACGGCCGGGCCGGTGGCCCAGGCCTGGAACGCCTCGTCGGACTCCCACTGCGTCACCACGAAGTAGCGGTTCTCGCCCTTGACCGGGCGGAGCAGCTGGAATCCGAGGAAGCCGGGCTGGCCGTCCACTGCGTGAGCGCGGTTCGCGAACCGCTTCTCCAATTCCGGGCCGGCGTTGGGCGGAACTTCGATCGCATTGATCTTCACCACAGGCATGTGGTTCAGGTTACCGCGCTGCCGCGCCAGGCAGGATGGGCGGCAATATAGGGCTATGACGACCGACCTGCTCGCCGCCCGGGGCGGCACCGGCGAGCCCATTGTGCTGGTGCATGGGTTGATGGGCCGCGGGACGACGTGGGACCGGCAGCTGCCCTGGTTGACCGAATTGGGCGAGGTCTATACGTACGACGCGCCGTGGCACCGCGGCCGCGGCGTCGACGACCCCGAGCCGATCAGCACCGAACGGTTCGTCGCCGACCTGGCCGCCGCGGTCGGTTCGCTGGGGCGCCCCGCGCGGCTTATCGGGCACTCGATGGGTGGGCTGCACAGCTGGTGTCTGGCCGCCGCCCGTCCGGAGCTGGTCACCGCTCTCGTCGTCGAGGACATGGCAGCGGATTTCGTCGGCTTCACCATCGGTGCCTGGGATCCGTGGACCCATTCGATTCCGGTCGAATTCGATTCGGCGCAGCAGGTTTTGGATCTTTTCGGGCCGATCGCCGGCCAATACTTCCTGGATGCGTTCGATCGCACCGAAACCGGCTGGCGGCTGCACGGCGAGGCCGGGCGCTGGGTGGCGATCGCCGCGGAGTGGGGCACCCGGGACTACTGGCAGCAATGGACGGCAGTGCGGGCGCCGACGCTGCTCATCGAGGCCGGCAACGGGGTCGCGCCGCCGGGGCAGATGCGCAAGATGGCCGAGATCGGGTACCGGACAACGTATTTGGAAGTTCCCGGAGCCGGCCACCTCGTGCACGACGACGCACCCGAGATCTACCGCCGCGCGGTCGAGGATTTTCTCGCGTCCGTCTGATTACTCGAATCGGGACCGCGCCGCGGCGAGATCGTGCGTGGCGCGGTCCAGGTCGCGGGAATCCCCGACATCGGTCCAGTCGAAGTTGCCGAAACCGTTGCGCGCACCGGGATTTCGGGTGATGGTGCTCAACACGGCGCCGAGTGCGAAGGGGGCCACCATGATCGCGACCATCGCTACCAGGGTCAGGATGGTGTTCATGCGTCAATTGTCGAATCGGGGGCAACCGAATAAACAGTGGCAGTTCGGACGGCATTCGATAAAATACTGCCATGATCAAGAGTGTCTCGGTCCTGGTGATGGACGGAGTGGCGCCGTTCGAGTTCGGCGTGGTGTGCGAGGTCTTCGGTATCGACCGGTCAGCCGACGGTGTGCCGAACTTCGATTTCAAGGTGTGCGGACCGGAAGCCGGGCGGCCCGTGCGGACGTCGGTCGGAGCCTCACTGGTGCCCGACCACGGCATCGACCAACTCCTGGGGGTCGACCTGGTCGCGATTCCGGCGGTGGCGGGCCCGGTCTATCCGCAGGCGGCGCTCGACGCCATCCGCAACGCCGCCGATTCCGGCTCGATGATCCTGACCATCTGCTCAGGGGCGTTCGTCGCGGGCGCAGCCGGGCTGCTCGACGGCCGTGCGTGCACCACGCACTGGATGCACGCGGACAAGCTGGCCCGCATGTTTCCCACCGCCCGCGTCGATCGTGACGTGCTGTTCGTCGACGACGGAAATCTGATCACCAGCGCGGGGACGGCGGCCGGTATCGACGCGTGCCTGCACCTGGTGCGCCGCGAGATGGGCAGCGAGATCACCAACAAGATCGCGCGCCGCATGGTGGTGCCGCCACAGCGCGAGGGCGGTCAGCGGCAGTTCATCGAGCAGCCCATCCCGGTGCGGTGTTCGGAAGGCTTTGCGCCGCATCTCGATTGGATTCTGACCAACTTGCGCCACCCGCACACGGTGGACAGCCTGGCCAAACGCGCCAGCATGTCCGGCCGGACGTTCGCGCGGCGCTTCGTCGAGGAGACCGGCCGGACCCCGATGCAGTGGGTCACCGATCAACGCGTGCTCTACGCCCGCAGGCTTTTGGAGGAGACGGATCTCGATGTCGATCGGGTGGCGGACAAGGCCGGATTTGGTACCGCAACCTTGCTGCGGCACCATTTCCGGCGCGTTGTCGGCGTCAACCCGTCCGACTACCGGCGGCGCTTCGCCTGTCCCAATCTGATTGCGCCGCAACCGGTTGACTAGCCCTGCGGCCTGCACTGCACGTTGACGTACACGGTGTCGAACTGGCCGGAGTTGATGCGCTGGCCCCGGCCGTCGATGTTGGAGCCGGTGAGCCCGTGCACGTCGGTCACCGAGCATGCGGACAGCGGCCCGGAGGTGCTGGTGTTGACCTGGACGTGGTAGCCGCGGGACTGCAGCTCGTTGATGGTGTCGACGGCCGAGCCGCCACCGGTCGGCAGCGCGGAGGCAGTGGCCGGGGCGAGAGTCGCGGCGGCGATTGCCGCTGCGGCAGCTCCGGCGATGACGAGGCCGCGGCGATTGTTGTTTGCTTTCTGTTCACCTGAAATTCGGTATGCGGTCATGCTTCCGTTCTATCCGAGGAGAACGGCATGTGGTAGCGACTCATGCCGTTCTCATTGGAAAGCGCGCGGTTTCATACCGTTCTCATTGAAACGGGGTTCTAGCGCTCGCCCTCACCGGCGAGCGCGTACCGGCCGTCCGCGGTCTGCTCGACCAGGCCGTCGACCAGCAGTGAGTCCAAAGCCCGGTCGCGTTGCGCGGTATCGGTGAGCCACGCCACGTCCAACTGTGCCCGCGTCACCGGAGTTGCGCTGCCGCGCAACACATCCAGCAGCCGGCCGCGGACCTGGCGGTCGGTCCCCGCATATCTCTGCACGGGGCGGGTAGGCGCGTCCAGTTCCGGATGGCCTGCGCTGCGCCACGCGCACATGGTCAGCGGGCACAGTCCGCATTTCGGTGCGCGGGCGGTGCAGACGATCGCGCCGAGTTCCATCAAGGCGGCCGAAAACACATGTGCCGTGCCATCTTCGGGCAGGAGTGCGGCGACGTCGTCCAGGTCGCGGGCGCGGGCCGGGGTGTCGGCCACGCCGCGAATCGCGCGTGCCACCACCCGGCGCACGTTGGTGTCGACCACCGGGACGTCCTGCTGATACGCGAAACATGCGACGGCCCTTGCGGTATAGGCGCCGACGCCCGGCAATGTCAGCAGTGTTTCCACGTCGCGGGGGACTTCGTCGCCGTGTTCGGTGGCGATGACCTCGGCGCACTCGTGTAACCGCTTGGCGCGGCGCGGGTAGCCCAACTTGCCCCACGCGCGCAGCACGTCGGCGGCGCCGGCCGCGGCGGTCGCGGACGGTGTGGGCCACCGGGCGATCCAGTCCCGCCAGATCGGTTCGACGCGCGACACCGGGGTCTGCTGCAACATGAATTCGCTGACCAGAATTTGCCACGCGGTGACATCCGGGGCCCGCCACGGCAGGTCGCGTCGTGCGGTGCGATACCAGCCCAGCAGCTCGTCGGCGGGTATGAGAATTTGCCCTGAACTCATTGCGCATCCGCTATGCGTGCAGGGCACAATGGGCGGCATGCCCAACTCGAACCCGATAAACGCGTGGAAAGCACTGAGAGAGGGTAACGAGCGATTCGTTGCCGGTGAACCAGCGCATCCCAGCCAGAGCATCGAGCGTCGGACGCAGTTGGCCGGCGGCCAGAAGCCGACCGCCGTGCTGTTCGGATGTGCCGACAGCCGCGTCGCCGCCGAGATCATCTTCGACCAGGGCCTCGGCGACATGTTCGTGGTGCGCACCGCGGGCCACGTCCTCGACTCCGCGGTGATCGGTTCGATCGAATACGCCGTCGCGGTCCTCGAAGTGCCGCTGATCGTCGTACTCGGCCACGACAGCTGTGGCGCCGTCAAAGCCACCATCACGGCGCTGGACGACGGCGCGGTGCCGGGCGGATACGTCCGCGACATCGTCGAGCGGGTCACCCCGTCGATCCTCGTCGGCCGCCGTGAGGGCCTCACAGAGGTCGACGAGCTCGAGGCAAAGCACGTCAACGAGACCGTGCGGTTGCTGAGCACCCGGTCCAGCGTGATCGCCGAGCGGCTGCAGTCGGGCAAGGTCGCGATCGTCGGCGCCACCTACCACCTGGCCGAGGGTCGGGTCACCAAGCGCGACCACGTCGGCGATATCGGCGAATAGTCCTCGAACTGGGGTGGCGAATACCACCCCAGTTCACAGACGACACGCCGCACCAGGTCAGAGCGCACCGCGTTTTGTGCCCTTACCGTGACAATGTGCCGGATCTCGAACCGCATGGCCCGCTGCCATCCCAGATCTATTGGCGTCGGCGGATGCTGGCCATCGGTGTCGGCGCAGTCGTCGTACTCCTCGTCGTGATCATCGGGGTCGTCGTCTTCAGCAACAGCACCGACGACTCCAAGCAGGCTCAGCCCACCGCGAAGACGTCGACGTCTGCGACGCCGCTCCCCGGCGAGACGCCCGGGGTGAAGAGTCCGATCGCGCCGCCGCCGAACGCGGCGCCGGCTCCGACGCCCACCCCGACGACTGCGGTCACCCCGCCGCCGGTGCTCAAGGCGGGCGACGACTGCCCGGACACCACGCTGGCGGCCAAGGGCATCACCAACCAGCCGACCTACGTGATCGGTGATCAGCCGAAGTTCACCATGGTGGTCACCAACATCGGCCTCGTCGAGTGCAAGCGTGACGTCGGTGCCGCGGTGCTGGCGGCATACGTCTATTCGCTGGACAACAACCGGCTGTGGTCCAACCTGGATTGCGCGCCGTCGAACGAGACCCTGGTCCGTGCCTTCAAGCCCGGCGAGCAGGTGACCACCGAGGTCACCTGGACCGGCATGGGCTCGGCGCCCAACTGCCCGCTGCCGCGTCAGGCGATCGGGCCGGGCACCTACAACCTGGTCGTCCAGCTGGGGAACCTGCGATCTGCTCCGGTGCCTTTCGTGCTGTCCGAGGCTCAGCAGCCCGGCCCGGGTGCACCGCCGGCAGGCGAGGCGCCGCCACCGGCGCCGGCCGCACCGGCACCCGGCGAGCCGACACTGCCCGGCCCCGCCAACTGATCTCAGGCCAGCCGGTCGGCAATCGTCGACTCGGCGAGCAGCGACAAACCCTCGCGGATGTGGCGGGCCCACATGGACCCGATGCCCTCCACCGACTGCAGGTCGTCGGCGCTCGCGGCGAGCAGGCCCTGTAGCGATCCGAACGACCGCACCAACAGGTCGACGTGTGCGAACTGCAGGCGCGGAATGCCGGCCATGGCCCGGTAGCCGCGCGAGCTCATCGCCGAATCCTGTGCTTCGGGCGTCGATGGATAGCCGAAAACCCTTGCGAGCGTGGTGAAATCGAGCAGTTCGTTGTCGCTGAGCGCGTCGAGCTCCTCGAGTGTCGCGGTCACCTGATCCGCGGTCGGCGGGTCGGGGTTGGCGTGGTAGTCGCGCACGATCAGTTCGCGGGCCGCGCCGTTGTCGCCGACCAGTTCATCGAGCTGCAGTTTGAGCTGACGCCCGTCGGTACCGAGCTCGACGACGTCGGCGTCGATCTCCAGGCTGATCCGACGGACCATCTCCATGCGCTGCACGACGGTCATGACATCGCGCAGCGTCACGAAGTCCTCGATCTCGGCCATCGACAGCTGCTTGCTGACCTCGTCGAGCCGGAACTTGTATCGCTCCAGCGTGGCGATTGTCTGGTTCGCGCGCGACAGGATGGTCGGAGTTTCCGGCACGACGTGCCGCTCGCCGGCCACGTACACGGTCACGATGCTCATCGAGTGGCTGACTGACACCACCGGGAAGCCGGTCTGGATGGCTGCGCGCTCGGCGGAGCGGTGCCGGGTGCCGGATTCGTCGGTGGGAATGGACGGGTCGGGCACCAGCTGCACGTTGGCCCGCAGGATGCGGGTGAGGTCGCTGGAGAGCACCACGGCGCCGTCCATCTTCGACAGCTCCCGCAGCCGGGTCGGTGCGAACCTGACGTCCAGCGGGAAGCCGCCGTCGCAGATGGCCTCCACGCTGTCGTCGTAGCCCAGCACGATCAGCCCGCCGGTGCGGCCGCGCAGGATGCGCTCGAGGCCGTCCCGCAGCGGCGTGCCGGGCGCCAGCTTGCCCAACGTCTCGCGCAGTGTCGGTCGGGCCAGATGCACGACGTTGCTGCGCCCGGCCCGGGTTCCCGCTTTCACCGACATCGGTGCACTCCTCGGTGGTTTTCCGGCCGGGCTCTACCCGGTCCGGTCCACATTCTCTGTGATCTTGCGTAACACCCGCAACGCCGCGGTGATGTTCTCGGCCGGCAGGACTCGAAGTCCGCGTGGCGGCGACTCGATTCCGGTGGGCACTACCGCAGTGGTGAAGCCGAGCCGGGTGGCCTCGGCGAGTCGGCGGTCCATACCGGTGACCCGGCGCAGATCACCCGCCAGGCCGACCTCGCCGATGGCGATCGCGGTGGCCGGCAGCGGCAGGTCGGTGTACGCCGATGCGATGGCCAGCGCGACCGCCAGATCCGAGGAGGGATCGGTCAGCCGCATACCGCCCACGGTGGACAGATAGATGTCGTTGGTGCCGACGGGCAGACGCGCCCGCTTCTCGAGCACCGCGGTGATCATGGCCGCCCGGGCCGAGTCGATGCCGCTGACCGCGCGGCGCGGTGACCCGGCCGACGGCGAGCCGATCAGCGCCTGCACCTCACCGATGAGCGGCCGCTTGCCATCGAGGCTGACGGTCACGGCGGTGCCGGACACCGGCGCCGGCCGTTGATCGAGGAAGAGCCCCGATGGGTCGGCGACGCACTCGATTCCGTTGTCGTGCAACATGAAACAGCCGACCTCATCGGCCGCGCCGAAGCGGTTCTTCACGCCGCGGACCATGCGCAGCGCCGAGGCGCGATCGCCCTCGAAGTGCAATACCACGTCCACCAGATGCTCCAGTGAGCGCGGCCCGGCGATGGCGCCGTCCTTGGTGACGTGGCCGACCAGAATCATCGCCATGCCCGTCGTCTTGGCCGCCATGGTGAGGGCGGTGGTGACGGCGCGGACCTGCGTGACGCCGCCCGTCACACCGTCGGCCTCGGCGGTCGACATGGTCTGCACCGAGTCCACCACCACCAGCGTGGGCTGAACCGCCTCGATGTGGCCGAGTGCGGTCTGCAGATCGGATTCGGCCGCCAGATAGACGTCGTCGTGCGTGCAGCCGGTGCGCTCGGCGCGCAACCGGATCTGCCCGGCCGATTCCTCGCCCGACAGATAGAGCGCACGCCGCCCCGACATGGCCCAGCGGTGTGCGACCTCGAGCAGCAGCGTCGACTTGCCGACGCCGGGATCACCGGCCAGCAGCGTCACCGAACCCGGCACCACACCGCCGCCCAGCACCCGGTCCAATTCACTGATCCCGGTGTGGAAGTGCCGGGTGGTGCCGGGATCGATGGAGCTGATCGGCACGGCGGGCGAGGCCGGTGCGACGGCGCGGTGCGTCGCGGGAGTCAGAGAGCTGAGTACGGCGACTTCGTTGACCGTGCCCCAGGTGCCGCAGTCGGGGCAGCGGCCCACCCATTTCGCCGTGGTGTGCTGACACTCCGAGCAGCGAAACTGCGAACGTACTTTCGAACCGGTTCTGGCCATGCCGCGACGGTAGTCGCAGGCACCGACAGAATCCGGTAGGCGCCGCGGAAGGGCTTAGTGATGTCCCTCGCCGCCGCCGGTAGGTGCCGGAGCGGCTTCGCCGGCCTCGCGGCGCGGGGCATCGCCGGCGGAGATCGGGACGGAGATGGTCTTCTCGCCGGCGTTCTGGAACTTGAACGTGAAGTTGTAGTTCAGGCCGTTGCTGATGGGCTTGGTCAGCGCGACCATCGCGATGGAGGTCGTGGCGTCCTCGGACCGCGGCAGGGTCTGCTTCTGGCCGTCCGGGGTGCCGACCAGCAGCACGCCGCCCGCGGGCACCGTGGTGCCGCCGTTGACCAGCACCTCGCCGGCGTCGGAGCTGATGCCGACCAGCTTGTCGGCGTTGTCGGGCGACTTGTTGGTCGCGACGAACAGCAGCTCGACCATGGTGCCGGGCTTGACGAAGTCGCGGGTCTGCGGGGCGCGCAGGTACACGTTGCGCAGGTCCACTCCGGCCTTCTCGTTGCCGATGGTGGTGGCGGTGCCGTTGACCGCAGGCAGCTGGTTCGCGCTCTGCGAGACCTGGCCGCTGCTGCAGCCGGTGAGCGTCACCGCGGTGGCCAGCCCGAAGGCGGCCAGCGTGACGGCAGAAGTGCGCGATTTCATGCGGTTCACTCAAGCCTCCTGCTTGGGCGCCAGCGGCGATGCGCGTGACGGCCTCGGGTATGTCCTGCTGTGCTCCCCGGACGGGTCCGGCGTTCGACTATGCAGAGTAGTAGGTGGCGGTGGACGACGGTAGCGGAGGCCCGCTATCGGCCTGGTTCGAGTGTCTTTCCGGCCGCGAATGACCGCTGAATGGAACGTGAATACGGGGGAATTCGGCCGGATTGTGGCCCCCGCCACTGCACGTAAACGCCGCCCTGTCAACCCCTTTCGCGCATCTGTATGGCCCCTGACCTGCATTGTTGATCCGCAGGTGTCTGACGCCCGTGCTAACATTGCTATGTGAAAGGGGCCCGAATCTGATGATTTTCAAGGTCGGAGACACCGTCGTTTATCCACACCACGGTGCAGCATTGATCGAGGCGATTGAAACCCGGACCATCAAAGGCGAGCAGAAGGAATATCTCGTCCTCAAGGTTGCGCAGGGCGATCTGACCGTTCGAGTACCCGCAGAAAACGCTGAATACGTCGGTGTTCGCGACGTGGTGGGCCAGGAAGGCCTCGACAAGGTGTTCCAGGTGCTGCGTGCCCCGCACACCGAGGAGCCGACCAACTGGTCCCGTCGTTACAAGGCGAACCTGGAGAAGCTGGCCTCCGGTGATGTGAACAAGGTCGCCGAGGTCGTCCGTGACCTGTGGCGTCGCGACCAGGAGCGCGGTCTGTCCGCCGGCGAGAAGCGCATGCTGGCCAAGGCTCGTCAAATCCTGGTCGGTGAGCTGGCTCTCGCCGAGAACACCGATGACGCGAAGGCTTCCACCATCTTGGACGAGGTTCTCGCCGCGGCGTCCTGAACGCCGTCTCTACTCCAGCAGTGAACTTTCGTATCGGTCTCGGTACCGACGTACATCCCATCGAGGCGGGGCGGCCGTGTTGGCTGCTGTGCCTGTCGTTCGACGATGCTGACGGCTGTGCCGGGCATTCCGACGGCGACGTCGCCGCGCACGCACTCTGTGATGCCTTGCTGAGTGCTGCCGGCCTGGGTGACCTGGGCAGTGTCTTTGGGACCGACCGTCCCGAATGGCGCGGCGTCACCGGTACCGACATGCTCAAGCATGTCTCTACTCTGCTGACGGGTGCCGGTTTTCGGGTGGGCAATGCGGCGGTCCAGGTGATCGGCAACCGCCCGAAAATCGCGCCCCGCAGGGCAGAGGCCCAGCAGGTGCTGTCGGCGCTTCTGGACGCTCCTGTCTCGGTTTCGGCGACCACCACCGACGGGCTCGGGCTCACCGGGCGGGGCGAGGGTCTGGCGGCGATTGCGACGGCGCTGGTGGTCTCGCTCGATTAGGCCGGTAAGCTGGCCCGTCGTGACCGAAAACCGTCTCGAGGGCCTACGGCTCTACGACACCATGACCGGTGCCGTGCGGGACTTCACCCCGGTGCGGCCCGGGCACGCATCCATCTACCTGTGTGGCGCAACTGTGCAGGGCCTGCCGCACATCGGCCATGTGCGCAGCGGCGTCGCGTTCGACGTGCTGCGACGCTGGCTGACGGCCAAGGGCTACGACGTCGCGTTCATCCGGAACGTCACCGACATCGACGACAAAATTCTCAACAAGGCCGCCGAAGCCGGCCGGCCGTGGTGGGAGTGGGCCGCCACCTTCGAGCGGGCCTTCACGGCCGCCTACGACGCGCTGGGCGTGCTGCCGCCGTCGGCCGAGCCGCGGGCGACCGGACACATCACGCAGATGGTCGAGGTCATCGAGAAGTTGATCGAGCGCGGGCATGCCTATGCGGCCGGTGGCGACGTCTACTTCGACGTCCTGAGCCTGCCCGACTACGGCAGGCTGTCGGGCCACCGCATCGACGACGTGCACCAGGGCGAGGGCGTGGCGACCGGAAAGCGGGACCCGCGGGACTTCACCCTGTGGAAGGGCGCCAAGCCCGGTGAGCCGTCGTGGCCGACGCCGTGGGGCCGGGGCCGCCCCGGCTGGCACACCGAGTGCGTCGCGATGTGCCAGGAGTACCTGGGCTCCGTATTCGACATCCATGCCGGCGGTATGGACCTGATCTTCCCGCACCACGAGAACGAGACCGCCCAGGCCAACGCCTGCGGCGATGAGTTCGCACGGTTCTGGCTGCACAACGGCTGGGTCACCATGGGCGGCGAGAAGATGAGCAAGTCCCTGGGGAACGTGCTGGCGATTCCCGCTGTGCTGCAACGGGTTCGGGCCGCCGAGCTGCGTTACTACCTGGGCAGTGCGCACTACCGGTCCATGCTGGAGTTCTCCGAGAACTCACTGCAGGACGCAGCCAAGGCCTACACCGGCATCGAGGAATTCCTGCACCGGGTCCGCACCCGGGTGGGCGCCGTCGAGGTCGGCACCTGGACCGAGAAGTTCGCCGCCGCACTGGATGACGACCTGGCGGTACCCGCGGCACTCGCCGAGGTGCACGCCGCCCGCGCCGACGGCAACCGCGCACTGGACGCCGGCGACCACACCGGCGCGATGGCCGCGGCGACGTCGATCCGGGCCATGATGGGCATCCTGGGTTGCGACCCCCTCGACGAGCGCTGGGAAACCCGCGATGAGACGTCGGCAGCACTGAATGCTGTTGACGCCCTTGTGCAGTGGGCGCTCAAGAGCCGCGCCGAGGCCCGGGAGAACCGGGACTGGGCCGCCGCCGACGCGATCCGCGACCAGCTGAAGCTGGCCGGCATCGAGGTCACCGATACCGCTGACGGCCCGCAGTGGGCCCTGACTGATGGGGCCTGACGATGGCCGGAAATTCCCAGCGCCGCGGCGCAATTCGTAAAGAGGGCACCAAGAAGGGGCCGCAGGTCGGTTCCGGCGGCCAGCGTCGCCGTGGGTTGGAGGGCAAGGGCGCGACCCCGCGTGCCGACCAGCGCCCGAACCACAAGGCGTACAAGATCGCGCAGAAGACTGCCCGATCGAACCAGGGGCGGCACAAGAAGACCGATGACGTCGAGGTCGTGGTCGGTCGCAACCCTGTCGTGGAATGCCTGCGTGCCGGCGTCCCGGCCACTGCGCTGTACGTCGTGCTGGGCACCGAGGCCGACGAGCGGCTCACCGAATCGGTGACGCGTGCGGCCGATGCCGGTATCGCCATCATGGAGGTGCAGCGCCACGATCTGGACCGCATCACCAGCAACGGCATGCACCAGGGCATTGCGTTGCAGGTGCCGCCCTACCAGTACGCACACCCGGACGACATGCTCAAGTCGGCGACCTCAGATGCCACCCCGGCGCTGTTGGTGGCCCTGGACAACATCTCGGACCCGCGCAATCTCGGCGCCATCGTGCGCTCGGTCGCGGCGTTCGGCGGGCACGGCGTTGTGATCCCGCAGCGGCGTTCGGCGTCGGTCAGTGCGGTGGCCTGGCGCACCAGCGCCGGTGCCGCGGCCAGACTGCCGGTGGCCCGTGCGACGAATCTCAATCGGACCCTGAAGGATTGGGCCGACAAGGGCCTGACGGTCGTCGGGCTCGACGCCGGCGGCGACACCACCCTGGACGAGCTGGACGCATCGGGCCCGATGGTGGTCGTGGTGGGTTCCGAGGGCAAGGGCCTGTCGCGACTGGTGCGGGAGAACTGCGACCACATCGTCTCGATCCCGATGGCCGGACCCACCGAGTCGCTCAACGCGTCGGTGGCCGCCGGTGTGGTGCTGGCCGAGATCGCCCGGCAGCGGCGCTGATCAGCCGTCTGTGCGGGGCCGCGTCAGGGTGAATCTGTCGACCGCCCGCACCTCGCCGAACGGACCGCTCACCGCGTAGTAGGTGGCGTCGATCGAGGTGTTGCCGCCGGGCCGGCCGGGGTCGACGTCGAAAGCGACGAAACCGCAGGGGTTGTCCCGATCCCGGAAGACGGACCAGGGCGCGGCTTCCTCGATGTAGTTCGGCGTCTTCCTTCCGGTGCCGGGATTCACCTCGCCCACGGACATGAGGACGCGGCAGCGCGGCTCGGGGAACAGCATCGTGTTCGACGGAATCGACGTGCCGCCCCCGCCGATGACGAGGTGCACGGTGCCCTTGCTGGTATCGATCGAACCGGATTGGGCGTCAACCGGATTCGGCGTCAGGGTGTCGGTCGGTAAGGTGCCGTGGATCGCATGGCTGCGTTCGTAGTGGTGCTCGTGCCCGCAGACCACGAGGTCGACGTTGAACCGGTCGAACAGGGGCAGCCAGTTCTCGCGGATGCCGAGGTCGGCGCCGTTGGTCTTGTTGCCTGTGGAGACCGCCGTCTGGTGCATGCACACCACGACCCAGTCGATGTCCTTATTGCTGCGGGTGCGTTCGAGTTCTTGTTCGAGCCAACGTTTTTGGGCTCCGCCGGAATAGCCGCGCACGTACGAGTTGCCGCCGTCCTGGTAGCAGATGTCGTCGTTGGCGAGGATGATCACGCGCACCGAGCCGGCGGTGAAGGCGTACCACAGGCCGCGGAGCTCGGGGTCGGATCCGGAGTCCGGCAGCCCGAAGTAGGCCTGGTAGGCGCCGTAGCCGATCGGGCCGTTGCCGCGCTCGTTCTCGTGGTTTCCCGGCGCCGGCATCCACGGTCGGTGCCGCGCGGAGCGGGTGTTGTTCTCGAACCATTCCGACCACGTGCGCACCCGGTCGTGAGCGAGGTTGGCGTAGCAGAGGTCGCCGTTGACCAGGTGGAACAGTGGGGCCAACCGCTCGACGGCGGTGGTGATGTCACCGGCGGCCGGGGAGCCGACGTGGTCGTTGCCGAAGGATGCCGCCACCTTGGCGTCGAGCATGGGGGTCGACTGGTCGCCGAAGCTGGTGAACCGGATGGGTGCCCGGCCCCGAGGTGCGGTGCGCACCGAGCCCAGCTCGGGATCGGTGCCGTCATGGACGGCGGCGTAGACGTAGTCGGTATCGGGCGCGAGGCCCGTCAGCCGGGCATGGTGGACACGAATCTCGCTGTGTGACTGCGCATCCCGGTAGGTCACCGTCTCGGCTGCGACGGCGTTGCCGACACCGTCGTCCGGGGTACCCACCATCACGCGGGGGTTCTCGACCGCGACGGCGGTGTGCCAGGACACCACGACCTCGGTCGCCGCGTCAGAACCGAACTGGGTGTGCAGTCCGGTGACCGGTGGTGCGCCGCTGCGGTCGGCACGCTGCCAGAGCATCGGGCCGGTGCGCCTGGTCGCGACGTATCCGGTGGCGCCCGCTCCGAGTCCCGCGCCGACGAGAGCCGCCGTGCCTCCCACGATCAGCGTTCTGCGGCTCACGTCCACGACAGCCATCTTGCCCGCGATGCGGACGATCGGCCCGGCGGCAACGCCGGCCGCCGACGAATCGACGTGCGCTGTTCTCGCTGCGGTAACCGCGCTCAGCGCAGTCCCAGCATCGAACAGCTCAACCATAATCCGGTCACGGCCAGAACCAGGGTGACCGGCACCGTCACCAGTCCGACGGTCGTGAACTCGCGGGCCCGCGCGGGCATCTCGTCGCGGACCACATTGCGCCACAAGAGGTTCGACAGTGATCCGGGGTAGGTCAGGTTGGGGCCGATGTTCACCCCGATGAGGACCGCCAGCACCGCGACCGGCCCACCGGCCGCGACCAGTGGCAGCAGCACCAGCACGGCGGGCAGATTGTTGATCAGATTCGAGAGCACGGCCGCCACGGCGGCGATGCCGAGCAGCGCCGGCAGGGTGCTGCCGTGCGGCAACAGCTGCGAGACGACCCGGCCGAGCCCGAGATCCAGTACCGCGCTCACCAGCACGCCCAGCGCCAGCACCGCGACGAGGAACGGCACGTTGGCCGCCCGCACGATGCCGAGCGGCGTCTCGTGGCCGCGCACGACGGCCCGTACCGCGAGCACCGCAGCACCGGCGAACGCGGCCCACGCCGGCTCCAGGCCGAGCAGCGACGTGGCGCCGAAGCCGATCAACGTCAGGACCAGTACGGCAAGGACGAAATACGGGACCTCCGGTGCGGGCGGAGCCGGCCCGTCCACGGCGCCGACCCGCAGTTCACGCCGGAAGAACCACCGCAGCAACACATATTCGGCGGCGACCGCGAGCAGCCAGGGCAGGGACATCGCGGCGGTGAATCTGGTGAAGCTCAGGCCGGCGGTCGTAAACGCCAGCAGATTGGTCAGATTCGACACGGGCAGCAGCAGCGACGCGGTGTTGGCCAGGTGGGCAGCGGCATAGCCGTGTGGCCGCGCCGGTACGTCCAGTGTTCGTGCGGTCGACAGCACGACAGGCGTCAGCAGCACGACGGTGGCATCGAGGCTCAGCACGGCGGTGGTCGCGGCCGCGATGAGGAAGACGGTGACCAGCAGCCGGCGGGCCCTGGCCTGTCCGGATTGCCCTGCGCCCCAACTGTGCCGGGCCATGTAGACGCCGGCCGCGTGGAACAGCCCTTCGTCGTCGCAGAGTTTGGCCAGTACCAGGACGGCGGCCAGAAACCCGACGACCGGCAGCAAGCGGCCGATCTCGTGCAGCGCGGTGTTCACAGCCAGGGATCGGCGGGTTGCCAGAGCGTCGGCAGATGCAGCGGGACGCCATCGTCGGCGGCCAGCCGGCTCAGCACCCGCATCGAGACGTCGAGGTCGTCGCCGGCGTAGGGCAGGGCGCGCAGCGGCTCGTGCAGGGGCCGGAAGAAGTCGTCCCAGTGCGTCAGCACCACCCGGCGCGCACCGACGGTCCGGACCGTCTCGTTCCAGTAGTCGACGAGGTACTTCTCGGGCTGCAGGCCGAGCTGCCCGATCCCGAGGTACACGACCTCGGCGCGTTGCCCGGCGAGGGCGCCCGGTACGAAGCCGGCACTGCCGACGGCGAGCAGGCTCCGGCCGCTGCTGCGGTGGTGGATGTGCGTGGACCACGCCTCGCCGCACTTGTAGGCCGACGCCCGCACCGGCGGCACCACGGGTGCGGTGATGGTGCCGGGGAAACGGTCGGGTGGGCAGTGGTGGCCGGTGAACAGCGTGACGTCGAAGGCGCCCAACGTGATCGGCTCGCCCGGGGTGGCCACCGTGAGCTGCGAGTCGGGCAGTCCGCCGCCCCGGCCGATGTGAGCGGCCGATGCTCCGCCCACCAGCTGTGCGCCGGTCCGCGCGGCGACGGATGCGGAGTCCATGGCGTGGTCGAAGTGCGTGTGGACCGGCAGCACCGCATCGAGCCGGTCGATGCCGAGCCGGTGCAGGCAGCCATCAATGCGAGCTAGCGCCGGGGTCAATCGGCCCAATCCGACCGCCAAGAGACTCGGCCGGGAGAAGAAGCCGTCGGTCAACAGTGCCGACGAACCGTCGGACACCAGCATGGTGGTGACGCCGGCCCACGTGACGGTCAGCGGAGCGCCGGGGCTGGCCGCGGGCTGATCGAAGTAGCGGGTGTAGGCGGCCAGGTCGGGCCGGCCGAGTTTGAGTCGCATCAGCAGAAGGCCTCGATCTGTACGTTGTCGGTGGTCAGCCGGTCGCGGACCGCCCGGGCGATGTCGACGGCACCTGGCGAATCGCCATGTACGCAAATTGATTTCACGGTGATCTTGATGGTGGAACCGTCGACGGCGCCGACGCGGCCCGCGGTCACCATGGAGGCCACCCGGTCGGCGATGGTCGACACGTTGTGCAGCACCGCATTGCGTTGTGTACGCGGCACCAGTTGTCCGTCCGGGCGATACGAGCGGTCGGCGAAGGCCTCGGGCACGGTGCGCAATCCCAGTTCGTCTGCGGCGGCGAAGAACGCCGAACCGGCCAGTCCCAATACGGGCAGTGCGGGGTCCACGGCGTGGACGGCCGCTGCCACCGCGCGCGCCTGCACGTGATCGGTGACGATCGTGTTGTACAGGGCGCCATGGGGTTTGACGTAGCTGACGGTCGATCCGGCGACGTGCGCCAGGGCCTGCAACGCGCCGATCTGGTAGATCACGTCGGCGGTCAGGTCGTCCGAGCCGACATCGATGTAGCGGCGGCCGAAGCCCGCCAGGTCGCGATAGCCCACCTGCGCGCCGATCCGGACGCCGCGTTCGGCGGCGGCCCGGCAGACCCGCAGCAGCCCGGCCGGGTCGCCGGCGTGGAAGCCGCAGGCGATGTTGGCACTGGTGACCAGATCGAGCATCGCGTCGTCGTCGCCCAGGCGCCACACCCCGAAGCTCTCGCCGAGATCGGCGTTGAGGTCCACAGCAGACATGTCCGCCAGCCTAGGCTGGCGGACATGTCCACTCGTGACGACATTCTCATCACCGCCTTCGGTCTCGCCCAGCTGATCGCCGCCGGCGACGTCACGCTGCTCGATGTGCGCTGGCAGCTGGCCAAGCCCGACGGCCGCGACGACTACCTGGCCGGGCACATTCCCGACGCGGTGTACGTCTCGCTGGAGGACGAGCTCTCGGACCACACCGTGACGGGACGCGGCCGTCATCCGCTGCCGTCGGGCGCTGCGGTGCAGGAGGCCGCGCGCCGTTGGGGCGTGCGCGACGGCGTGCCCACCGTCGTGTACGACGACTGGAATCGCGCCGGGTCGGCGCGCGCCTGGTGGGTGCTGCGCGCCGCCGGGATCGAGAACGTCCGCATCCTCGACGGCGGGCTGGCCGCGTGGACGACGTCGGGTGGCCCGCTGGACCGCGGTGAGGTCCAACCGGCACCGGGTGACGCCACGGTCGCCCACCAGGACCTCTATGCGGGCGCCATGCCCACTCTGACCGCCGACGAGGCCGCGGCCCTGGGCCCGCGCCTGGGTGACGTCCGTGCGCCGGAGCGGTTCCGCGGCGACGTCGAACCCATGGACCCCGTCGCCGGGCACATTCCGGGTGCGATCAATCTGCCGAGCGTGCTCGCCGCCGACGGCACGCTGCGCGCCGACGGTGCGGACGTGGATGGCGTCTACTGCGGGTCGGGCGTCACCGCGGCAGTGGCGGTGGCCGCGCTGGCGGCCGCCGGCCGGGACGTGGCGCTGTTCCCCGGCTCGTGGTCGCAGTGGAGCAACGAGCCCGGGCGACCGGTGGGGCGAGCGTAGCGACGGGTGGGTGCTCCCGCTACCGGCGACTGAGTTTTCCGGCGCCCCAGCACAGCAGGTAGATGCCGAACGAGATCGACGTCACGAACACCGACACCGGGACGCCGGGGGCCAGCGACAGCACGATGCCGCCGACCGCGGCGATCTCGGCGAAAATCACCGACGCCACCATCGTGGTGACGGGGGAGCTGAAGACCCGGCCGGCCGCGGCGGCGGGGGTGATCAACAGCGACATCACCAGCAGTGCCCCGACGATCTGCACGCCCTGCGCGGCCGCGACGCCGACCAGTGCGGCGAACACGATGCCCAGCGCCCGCACCGGAACCCCGCGGGCGGCAGCCACTTCCGGGTCGGCGGTGGCGAACAGCAGCGGCCGGTAGCAGGCCGCCAGGATCGCGACCACCAGCACGGTCACCACCGCCAGCAGCGCCAGACCCGAATAGCCGACGCCGACGATCTGCCCGGTGAGCAACGCGAAACTGGTGCCCGTGCGGCCGGGGTAGAGATGGATGAACAGCACGGCCAGGCCGAGGCCGAAGGCCAGCACGACGCCGATGGCCGAGTCCCGCTCGCGTGAGCGTTGCCCAAGGATGCCGAAAAGGATTGCCGCCAGGGCACTCCCGACGAGGGCACCGAGACCGACGTTGAGCCCGGTCAGCAGGGCGAAGGCGGCGCCGGTGAGGGAGAGTTCGCTGGAGCCGTGCACCGCGAACGACATCTGCCGCATGACGATGAACGGTCCGATCAGACCACCGAGCAGCGCCAGCAGCGCCGCCGCGAGCACGGCCTGTTGGACGAAGTCGCGGCCGAGCAGGTCTGCGGTCAGCGCCGTGTCGAAGAAGTTATTCACAACAGTGCCCACTCGCATGCTCGGAGTTGTCCACGCCGGCACCGTCCTGGCCGACGACGACGTACTGGCCGCCGATCCGGGCGACCTCGATGTCGGCGCGGTACAGCGCCGACAGCGTCTCGGACGTCATGACCTCCTCGACGGTGCCGATCCGGAAGCGGCCCTCCACCAGGTACAGCACGCGGTCGACGTACGGCAGCACGGGGTTGACCTCGTGGGTGACGAACAGGACCGCGGTACCGGCGTCCTTGCGGCGCTGGTCGATGAGGCTCGACACAAGTTTCGCGTTGGCCGGGTCGAGGTTGAGCAGCGGTTCGTCGCACAGCAGCAGCGCCGGGTCGGATGCCAGGGCCTGTGCGATGCGGACGCGCTGCAGTTCACCGCCGGACATCACCGACACCGGGACGTCGGCGAGGCGGGTGCCGTCGACCTGGCCGAGCGCCCTGGTGACCACGGCGCGCCGCTGCGCCCGCTTCCGCGGACCGGCGAAACCCCACTGGTGCCCGTCGCAGCCGAGGCCGACGAGATCGCGGCCGCGCAACGTCAGCCCGGTGTCCAGTGAGCGGTGCTGCGGCACATAGCCGATGGCGCCGGTGGTGGTCATCCGGCCGGCGGTCAGCGGCTGTTGGCGCAGCAGCACTTTGAGCAGCGACGTCTTGCCGGTGCCGTTCGGGCCGAGCACCGCGATGAATTCACCGCGGCGCACCGTCAGATCCAGCCGGTCCCACAGCACGCGGTCGCCGAACGACAGTCGTGCGCCGGTGAGTTCGGCGACCGCAGCAGAAGTCACGGTTACTGATTATCGACCTGGCGCCGCGGCGCTATCGAGCTGGTGTGCCAGTGCCTCCGCGGTCTGCCGCTGCCAGGTCAGGAAGTCCTGTCCGTCGGGCAGCGTCTCGGTGACCTCGACGATGGGCAGCGCGGCCTTGGTGGCCGCATCCTGCAGCTGCTTGGTCACGGCGGTCTCGGTCTGCTTGTTCACCACCAGGGCTTCCACCTTGTGGCCGTTGATCAGGTCGAGCATCGCAGCCACGTCGGCGGGGGCGGGGTCGTGGCCTTCCTCGGCGGCGGCGGCGAACCCGTGCGGGGTGCTGTCGGTGACACCTGCGGCGGCCAGCAGGTAGTGCGCGACGGGCTCGGTGGCGACCACGGCGGCGCCGGGATGCTTCTGGCTGATGGTGTGTTCGGTAGCGGCGATGGCGTCGGTCTGCTTGCCGAATTCCGCGGCGTTGGCACGGTAGGCATCGGCGTGCGCGGGATCGGTGCCGGCCAGGTCGTCGGCGATCTTCGCGGCGACGGCCTTGGCCACGGCCATGTTGTAGAACACGTGCTCGTTCGCCTCGCCGGGTGCGCTGTGCGGCAGCTGCGAGTAGGCGTCCACGGTGGTGACGTTCTTGTGGTTCTTCAACACGTCGTCGGCCCAGTGGTCGTAACCGCCGCCGTTGATGACGACCAGGTTGGCGTCGGCGATGGCGGCGGCGTCGGAGGGAGTGGCCTCGTAGGAGTGCGGGTCGGCGGCGGCGTTGGTGAGGATGGATTTGACGTTGGCGTGCCCACCGGCGACCGCGGTGGCGACGCTGCCCCAGACGTTGGTGGTGGCGACGACCTTGGCGGCGCCGTTGGCGTGGCCGGAGTCGCCTTGTGACCCGCAAGCGGCGACGGTCAACGCGGTGAGGGCGGACAGTGCGATGAGCCTGGTCCGGGTCATGTGTGCTCCTGCGGGTTAGTGTTAATGAAAACCGTTTGCAATAAATCTAGTGCACCGTTGCCGTGCCGCGCGAATCGGATGCGCTAGCGTCACAAATATGCCGAGGAGTCCCAACCCGAGGCGTCGGGCCACGCTGGCCTCGCTCGCTGCCGAGTTGAAGGTCTCGCGCACCACGATCTCGAACGCCTACAACCGGCCGGACCAGCTCTCGCCGGAGTTGCGGGAGCGCGTGCTCGCCGCGGCCAAGGAGATGGGCTACCCGGGGCCTGACCCGGTGGCGCGGTCCTTGCGCACCCGAAAGGCCGGCGCCGTCGGGCTGATCATCACCGAGCCCCTAAACTACTCATTCCGCGATCCGGCGGCGCTGGATTTCGTTGCCGGACTTGCCGAATCGTGCGAAGACGCCGGGCAGGGCCTGCTGCTGGTGGCGGCCGGGCCGAACCGGTCGGTCGAGGACGGCACCGCGGCCGTGCTGTCCGCCGGGGTCGACGGGTTCGCGGTGTACGCGGCCTCCGACGACGACCCGTACCTGCCCGTCGTGCAGCAGCGGGGCGTCCCGATCGTCGTCGTCGACCAGCCGAAGGACCTTCAGGGTGCCTCCCGGGTCTGCATCGACGATCGCGCAGCCATGCGCGGTATCGCGGAATATGTTGTCGGCCTTGGACATCGGGAGATCGGTCTGCTGACCATGCGGCTCGGCCGGGACTGGCCGCACGGCGAGGCGCAGTCTGCCGTTGTGGATCCGGAACGGCTCACCTCACAGCATTTTCACGTGCAGTGCGAACGCATTCTCGGAGTGCGCGACGCGATGTCCGATGCCGGCCTGAACCCCGATGGTCTGACTGTGGTGGAGACCTTCGAGCACCTACCGAGTTCCGGTGGGGCGGCGGCCGCGGTTGCGCTGCAAGCCAATCCGCGCATCACGGCGCTGATGTGCACCGCCGACGTGCTGGCGCTCTCGGCCATGGACCATCTCCGGTCGCGGGGCATCTACGTGCCCGGCCAGATGACCGTCACCGGATTCGACGGTGTCCCCGAGGCACTGGCGCGCGGGCTGACGACCGTCGCGCAGCCGAGCCTGGAGAAGGGCCGACGGGCCGGATACCTGTTGAACAATCCGCCGCGGTCCGGGATCCCGGTGGTCGAGGTGCTCGACACCGAACTGGTCCGCGGCCGCACCTCGGGCCCACCCGCCTAGCCCGCGCGGCGCGCCGCGAGGTACGCCAGCGCCTCGGCGACGTCTTCGGGGGAGTCGACCCGGTACTGCGCGGCGGACGGCCCCGGACCGACCTTCACGCCCACGTCACCGTCGCGCAGTCGGGCGAACGCCTTCTCGTCGGTGACGTCGTCGCCCAGAAAAACCACGGCGGTCGCGTCATCGCGCTCCCGCAGGACGTCGATGGCCGAGCCCTTGCTGGTGGTGACCACCGCGAACTCCAGTACCGCCTTGCCCTCGGTGGGCTCGGCGGCCCACTGCGTCCCGGCCGCCCGTGCGGCGGCCAGCGCGGCCTCGCCGTCGTCGGGCGAGGCGTTGCGGACGTGCAGCGCGGCGCTGGCGGGTTTCGTCTCGACCGCGGAGCCCGGGTATCGGCTTGCGATCTCGGTGAGCGAATCCACGATCTCGCCCAGCAGCGCACTGTTGACGGTCTGCGTGAAGCCGGTGTTGAACTCCGCGCCGTGACTGCCCACCAGGTGCACCGACGGTGGCATGCCGGACAGCTCGCGCAGGACGTCGAGGGCACGTCCGGACACCAGCGCGACGAAGGTGTCGGGCAGGGCCGCCAGGTCCAGCAGGGCGGCGGAGCCGGCGGGCAAGGCCCGCGCGTCGGCAGGGTTGTTCACGATCGGCGACAGCGTGCCGTCGAAATCGGAGGTGACGAGCAGTCGGGGGGTGGCGGCGACGGTGTCGAGCGCCGCGATCAGATCAGCCGGGAGCACCGGTCAGACTTTAGGGTGCTCCCCGTCACCGATCAGCAGTCGGACCGCCAGATCGAGCCGCTTGCTGACGTCGGTGGCCGAGGCGCGACGGGTCAGCCAGGCCAGTAGGTTCGACAGCCACACGTCGGAGATGACGCGGGCGATGTGGTACTGGTCCTCGGTGGGTTCGCCGTCGCTCATGGCGCGCGCGAACATCGAGTCCATGAGCTTGCCGACGTGATCAACCTCACCGGCCGCGGACGCGTCGGCGAACACGAAAGCGCGCGTCATGGCCTCGGTCAGCAGCGGATTGCGCTGCATCGACCGGTTCAGCTTGCTGACCATGACGTTGAGGCGCTGGTACGGCGTGCCGCCCGTGAGCGACGCCCGATCGGTCTTGGCGTCGATGCGCTCGAACTCGCGGCCCAGCGCGGACACCAGCAGGTGCACCTTTGACGGGAAGTAGCGGTACAGCGTGCCGACGGCGACATCGGCGCGTTCTGCCACCGCACGCATCTGAACTGCCTCGTAGCCGCCTTTGGAGGCGATGGCCAGGGTGGCGTCCAGGATGCGCTTGCGTCGCTCGCGCTGCGCTTCGGAACCGAGCTCGGATTCGGTGAGTACGGCCATGTTCGTCACCTCCCGCGGGCGGACGGCGGAATCGGATTCGGGTGTTGCTGGCGTCGGCATTCGGCGGTCAGCTCCTTCGGGTCGCGCATTGGGTGAAAACGATACGCAAAGTGATCGGTAATTTCCCACCTCCAGGCGCCCCGGGACACCCGAGTGTCCTGCTGTAATGGCGATCGACTTGACGTCTGATTGCTGTCACCATTAGAACACGTTCTAGTGAGAAGCGTGTTCTTCTCGCCCAAACGCTAGGAGCGCATGGTGTCCATCACTTCCACAACTATCGACTCGGAGCGGGCCGAGGTCCGCGAAATGGTCCGTAGCTGGGCTGTCGCGTCGGGTTCCATCGCCGCGGTGCGCGCTGCCGAAGAGAATGGCGCCGACGCCTGGCGTGGGCCGTATGGCGGGTTGGTCGAACTAGGGACCTTCGGCGTCGCGGTGCCCGAGGACCTCGGCGGCGCCGGCGGGTCGATCGCCGATCTGTGCGTGATGGTCGACGAAGCCGCGGCCGCGCTCGTGCCCGGCCCCGTCGCCACCACCGCCCTGGCAACTCTCGTGATCACCGACGCCGCGCTGCTGGAGGCGCTGGCCTCCGGGCAGCGCACCGCGGGCCTGGCGCTGAGTTCCGATATCGCCTTCGACGGGCAGGCTGCCACCGGCACCGCCAAGTTCGTGCTGGGTGCCCTGCCCGACGGCCTGCTGATCCTGCCCGCGGGCGACGTCTGGCTGCTGGTCGACGCCACCGCGGCCGGCGTCACCGTCACACCGCTCGAGGCCACCGACTTCTCGCGCCCGCTGGCCCGGGTCGAGCTGAGCGGCGCCGCGGCGACGGTCCTCGACGCGCCGGTGGCCGACCTGGCCGTGACCGTGCTGGCCGCCGAGGCTGCGGGGCTGGCCCGCTGGCAGCTCGAGACGGCCGCCGAATATGCCAAGGTGCGTGAGCAGTTCGGCAAGCCGATCGGCAGCTTCCAGGCCGTCAAGCACATGTGCGCCGAGATGCTGCTGCGGTCGCAGCAGGTGGCGGTCGCCGCGAGCGACGCGGCCGAGGCCGCCATCGAGGCCACCGCGGCGGGTGATCCCGCCCAATTGTCCATCGCCGCCGCAGTGGCTGCTGCGGCCGCCATCGACGCCGCGAAACACAATGGGCGCGACTGCATTCAGGTGCTTGGCGGCATCGGCTTCACCTGGGAGCACGACGCCCACCTGTACCTGCGGCGTGCCTACGCCACCTCGCAGATCCTCGGCGGCCACGGCAGCTGGCTGCGCCGCGTGGCTGCGCTGACCCGCTCCGGACTGCGCCGCCAACTGCACGTCGACACCGGTGCCGCGGAGACGATCCGTCCCGAGATCGCCGCCGTGGTGGCCCAGATCGCCGCGCTGCCCGTCGAGAAGCATCAGGCCGCGCTGGCCGAGGCCGGTCTGATGGCGCCGCACTGGCCCGCGCCGTACGGCCGCTCCGCGTCGCCGGGCGAGCAGCTGGTGATCGACGACGAGCTCAGCGCCGCAGGCGTTGTGCGCCCGGACATTTCGATCGGCTGGTGGGCCGCGCCGACCATCCTCGGGCACGGCACACCCGAGCAGATCGACCGCTTCATCCCCGGCACGCTCACCGGCGACGTGTACTGGTGCCAGCTGTTCAGCGAGCCGGGCGCCGGCTCGGACCTGGCGGCCCTGCGTACCAAGGCCGTCAAGGTCGACGGCGGCTGGAAGCTGACGGGCCAGAAGGTGTGGACCTCCAACGCGCACCGCGCCAACTGGGGAATCTGCCTGGCGCGCACCAACCCTGACGCACCGAAGCACAAGGGCATCACCTACTTCGTCGTCGACATGAGCTCGCCCGGCATCGATATCCGTCCGCTGCGCGAGATCACGGGCGAGGCGCTGTTCAACGAGGTCTTCCTGGACGACCTGTTCGTGCCGGACGACTGCGTCATCGGTCCCGTTGACGGCGGCTGGGCCCTGGCCCGCACCACGCTGGCCAACGAGCGCGTCGCCATGGCCGCCGGTGGCGCGCTCGACAAGGGCATGGAGCACCTGCTCGACGTGCTCGGTGACCGCGAACTCGACGCCGCTGAAGCGGAACGCCTTGGCGCACTTATCGTTGCGGCGCAGGTGGGTTCCCTGCTGGATCAGCTGACGGCCCAGATGGCCGTCGGTGGCCACGATCCCGGCGCGCCGTCGAGCGTGCGCAAGCTGATCGGCGTGCGCTACCGCCAGACGCTGGCCGAGACCATCATGGACGCGCACGACGGTTCCGGTATCGAGGATTCGCCGGATGTCCGGTACTTCCTCAACACCCGCTGCCTGTCGATCGCCGGTGGCACGGAACAGATTCTGCTGACCGTGGCCGGTGAGCGTCTGCTGGGTCTGCCGCGCTAGCGGCCCCTGCGGAAGTCCCTCGGGGTCAGGCCGACCCGCTGCCGGAATGTGGTCGCGAAGTGGTTGGGTGTCGAAAAACCAACTGCCGCACTGATTTCGGTGATGGATAATCGGGTAGAGGACAGCAGCGTCTTGGCGCGGTCGATGCGGCGGTCGAGCAGGAACTGGTACGGCGTGGTGTGGAACGCGCCCCGGAACGCTTTGATGAACGTCGCCACGGACATCTGGGCAAGGTGCGCAAGCGATTCCAGGTTGATGTCGGTTTCGAGGCTGGTCTCCAGGAATTCGACGATCGACTCGCGCGCCGACGGGGGCAGGGTGTCACGCTCGGATTCCGTGGCCGGTGGTGTCGTGGTGTAGGTGTCCCGGATCAGCAATCGCAGTGTCTCGCCGGCGGAATCGAGCAGGAGCCGGGCGAGCGCGTCGTCGCGGCCGGCGACACTGCGAATCTTGGTCACCAGCTGCAGGATCAGTGGGTCGTGATGCTTGCGCCGCGGCACGTGCACGACCTCGCCCAGTGCGTTCTCGGGTATCGAGATCTCACAGAAGCCCGAGATGTCGCCCGTGACGACCGAGGTGCAGCGCACACCCGCCGGCACCACCCAGGTATCGCCGATGCGCGGCAGCGTGCGATCAGTCGGGCCCCAGTCCAGGTTCGTCTCCATCGATCGGAGTTCGCCGTGCCGGTGGATGTAGATGAGGTGGCGGCTCGAATCGTGACAACACCAGTCGGCGGGTTGCTCGATGCGCTCGGTGGCGAATCGCAGCGCCATACCGCGACTCTCGACGGACCGTTCGCCCACGACGACGCGTGGCTTCATGGGGCGGTCGTCATTCCATGGCTTGACGGCCATGTGGAACCTCCGGGTGTCCAGCTTGACCACGATCATGCGCCCCGGAGCCCGGGTTCGTGGCGGCATTCTCCGAACATCCTGTGAGAAATAAGCGAGTGCGTCAATAGAAATTAGAACTTGTTGCAGATTTCGAATGTTTGTTCTCGACTTGGTCGCTACCGTCTGCGCGGCCAGAAGTGCTGACACCTCAGAGCCCAAGGAGAACGTATGGCATTCGAGTTGCGCCGATATTCGACTGCGGGAATCGCCATGGCATCCGCCGGCGTCATCGCCCTCAGCCCGCTGACGATTCCGCCGCCGGACCTTCATCTACCGGCACCGACGACCGTCGCATCGACCCGGACCGTGGACCTCACCGCGTTTGTGAACCCGCTCGCGGTGTGGGGTGATGTGCTGACGACGACCGTCACTGATATCGGGAATCTGGGCCAGGCGTTCGCCGCCGATCCGTTCCCCCTCGCGAAGCAGGTGATCGCCAATCAGGTCCGCTACGCGACCCAGCTCATGACCATCGCCCAGGGCGTGGGCAATGGCGTGGTCAACTGGGCCAACACCGTTCCGGATTCCCTGCGGACCATGGCGCAACAGCTCGCTGCCGGTCAGATCTCCGACGCGGTGATGTCGGGTTGGGGAATCTTCGTGAATGGTGTTGTAGGCGTTCTGTTCCCGGTGCTGCAACTCGACATCCCGCAGCAGGTCGCGCAGAACATGGCCAATGTGGTCAAGGCGATCACCCCGGTCGTGGCGCAGTTGGGGTTCGCGGTGCTGAATACCATGTATCAGGCTACCGATGCCTTTGGCGACATCGCCCAGAACTTCTACAATGCCGCCAAGGTCGGGGATATCGTCACCGCCGCAAGCGAATTGATCAATGCGCCGGCAAATCTCACCGGAGCCGTGCTGAACGGGTGGGGCGAAGGCAGCAAGGGTATGTACGGCATCTTCGGGTCGTTCGGGGTCGTCGCCGCGGTTATGCAGGGGTTCAAGACCATCGCCGACGCCATCAAGCCGCCGGCTCCTGAGGCTCCGGTGGCGGCAACCGTGGCTGGTCCGGCGGCCGTTCCGGCGTCGGCGACCAAAGCTCTGGCCCCGTCGGCCACCGCTGCGGTGGAGACCGACGCGACAGTGAAAGAGTCGCCGACCCCGGTGAAGGTCAAAGCGCCTGCGGCCAAGGATGATCCGAAACCTGCGGCCCCGGTCGCGACCGCGGCCGAGACCCCGGAGACGCAGCCGACGAAGGTCGAGACGTCCACACCCGCTGCGGACCCGGTGTCGGCCGAACCGGCCGAGGTCGGGACCACGAAACCGGTCCAGAAGGACAGCACCAAGTCCGAGCCGGGTACCAAGGCGACGGGCGCCACCTCGTCGGATTCCGATTCGGCCGGCAAGCCGGACAAGTCGGACAAGCCCGCCGAGAAGGCGCAGGAGAATGAGAAGGCACCGAGGGCGCAGAAGGCGCCGAAGGCGCCGAAAACGCCGAAGGTGGCCAAGCAGCCGAAGAAAGCGTCATCGACGCCGCAGTCAGTCAACGCTGGTTAAGGGGGGGACGAGGTCGGCGAAATGGTTGCGGAAGCGGCCATTTCGCCGATCTCGGCTAGCGACGCATGCGGTGTGCACCGGCGACGATGGCGTCGTGCAGCGCGACCTCGGCTTCCGATGGCGTGTTCCGCCGGTGCAACAGGACGAATTCCAGGTGCCCCAGAATCGGGAGCCGGCTGTCGATGATCGGTTGAAGGCCCTGCGGCAGAACCGATTCCGAATGCGCGATGATGCCGAGGCCGGCGAGCGCCGCTGCCTGCAGGCCGAGCAGGCTGTCGCTGACGCACGCGATGCGCCAGCTGCGGTGCTCGCGTTCCAGTTCGCGTAGTGCGATGTGGCGGGTCAGGCTCGGTGGTGGGTACGTCACGATCGGCACCGGGTCGGTGATGTCGGTCAGCCCGGGACGGCCGGCCCAGACAAGGCGGTCTCGCCACAGTAGTTCGCCGTGCTGCTCGCCGGGCAGTCGTTTGGCCACCATGAGGTCCAATTCGCCTGCGGCCATTCGGGTTTTGAGATTTTCGCTGAGCCCCACCACCAGTTCCAGGTCGACGCCGGGGTAGGACCGTCTGAACTCCACCAGCACGTCGGAGAGCATCCGGCCGACCAGATCGTCGGAGGCGCCCAGCCGGATCAGACCGGTGGGTTGGGATTCGGAGAAGTACCGGTCGGCCTTGGCCTGTGCGTCCAGGATGTCGTGCGCGAAGCCCACCATTGCGGCGCCGTCGGCGGTCAGAGCCAGATTGCGGGTATCGCGCCGGAACAGCTCGCGGCCGACGGCCTGCTCCAGGCGGGCGATGTGTCCGCTGACCGTCGATTGGCGGAGCCCCAGGAGCCGTCCGGCGGCCGTGAATCCGCCGGCACGGTCGACGGCAAGGAAGGTGCGCAGCAGGTCGGGGTCCAACACATTCATCACGATATCCGGTTAGAGATATCGCATCTATCGCCTGGCGCTATGAGTCGCGGCGGCAGTACGTTTTTCCGGTGAACCTGCTCGCCAAGCTCCGCATCGACGGCTTCCTGCTGGGGCTGTTCGTCGCGATGGCGATCGGTGTGTTGATACCGGCCCATGGCGACGCGGGTCAGGCCGTCGAGACGGCCACCAAGATCGCGATCGCGGTCCTGTTCCTGCTGTACGGCACCCGGCTGGAGCCGCGCGAAGCCCTCGAAGGGCTCAAGCACTGGCGACTGCACACCACGGTGCTGACCGCGACCTTTGTGTTGTTCCCATTGCTCGGGCTGGCGATGAAGGTGCTGGTGCCGTCGGTCCTGACCAACGATCTCTATACCGGCATGTTGTACCTGTGTCTGCTGCCGTCCACGGTGCAGTCGTCCATCGCGTTCACCTCGATCGCCCGCGGCAATGTCGCGGCGGCTGTCGTGAGTGCGTCGGCATCGAACCTGCTGGGCATCTTCCTCACCCCGTTGTTGGTGACGCTGCTGATGCAGACCACCGGCGCTGCCACGGTTTCGGCGAACTCGATCCTGGAGATCGTCGTGCAGCTGTTGCTGCCGTTCGTCGCCGGCCAGCTGCTGCGGTCCAAGCTGCACCGCGTGCTGTCGCACACGACGCTCACCAAGGTCGTCGACCGCGGTTCGGTCTACCTCGTCGTGTACGCGGCGTTCAGTGCCGGCATGGCCGAACACATCTGGACGGGTATGAAGGTGAGCAACGTGCTCGCGGTGATTGCCGTCAGCGTCGTGCTGCTCGCCGTGGTCCTCGGCATCACCGCAGGGGTGGCGCGGCTGCTGAAGTTCGATCGCGCCGACCGCATCGTGATCGTCTTCTGTGGATCGAAGAAGAGTCTCGCGACCGGGTTGCCGATGGCGACGGTGCTTTTCGCCGGACATCCGGTGGGCCTGATCGTTTTGCCGCTGATGGTCTTTCACCAGATTCAGCTGATCACCTGCGCAATGCTGGCTGGCCGCTGGGGACGGCAGGCCGACGCCGAGGCAGAAGAAGGAGACCTCGCGGTCGTGCAGAGCTGAGCCTGCGCGGTCGGTTACCCCGTAGGGGCAGCCCTGATCTCTACCTTGACCGCCGTCGCACTCGGAATGATATGTAGAACAATTGATTTGTAATACCAACGATTTTTGGGTTATGGTGGTTCCACCGGGGCCTCTAGTGTCGAGGCCATGGCTTCAACGGAAGATGCGGTAAACGGCGAGGAGGCTGATTGCGATCTGGGCTGGTCGGCCGGGATGCTGATGCGGCATTACCGGGCGCAGGTTCAGCCGCGTGTTGCCGACTTGCCCCGTGGTGAACGTGGATACCAGGTGCTCTACACCGTGATCTGCAAGAGCTTGCCCAATCAATTGCAGATGGCGGAGTACCTGGGTATCGACCGTACGGTCCTGCCGTACGTGATCGACGATTTGGCGAAGGCCGGATTGGTCGAACGGCAGCCGGACCCGGCGGACCGTCGCGCCAGGAAGGTTGTCGCCACCGCACGCGGAGTCGAGACGTTCCAGCGGTTACAGGACGAGGTTGTCCCAGCCGAACAGGCCGTGTTGTCGGCGTTGGATCCGGATGAGCAGTTGCTCTTCAGGTCGCTGCTGTCACGGGTGGCTCGCCAGGCGCGCGATGAGACGAATGTGCGTGCCATTTCCAGCGAAGACGTTTGAGACCAGAGGAGACCCGGTACCGAGGAATCGGCGGTTGAGAAAAAGCCGCCGCACCTGAATCTGGGTGCCGGTGTCGGCCCCAGAATCCGCGAAACCGCAAAGGAACGGGGACACGACATGTCGCACAATCCAGATGGCCTCAGCAAGGACCCGACGCCAGATCTGGTCGAGGACAACGCATTTCTGCCCTCGCCGTATTCGTTGAGCCAGTACACCCAGTCGAAGACGGACTTCGACGGGGTCAAGCACGAAAACGCCTACACCGGGGGCAGGTGGAAGGTGCTCATGATTGCCGCCGAGGAACGGTATGTGCTGTGCGAGAACGGCAAGATGTTCTCCACCGGCAATCATCCTGTCGAGATGCTGCTGCCTCTGCACCACATGATGGCGGCCGGCTTCGACGTCGACGTCGCCACGGTCGCCGGCTACCCGGCCAAACTCGAACTGTGGGCCATGCCCAACGAAGATGAGGCCGTGCTGCAGACCTACGAAGCACTCAAGCCGAAGCTCAAACAACCGAAGAAGCTCGCCGATGTCGTCGCAAACGAGCTCGGTGCCGACTCGGACTACGTCGCGGTCTTCATCCCCGGCGGGCACGGGGCCGTCGTCGGCCTGCCGGCCGCCGAGGCGGTGGCGCAAACCCTGGAATGGGCGTTGGCCAACGACAAGTTCATCGTCACCCTGTGTCACGGCCCGGCCGCGTTGTTGTCCGTCGGACAGGGCGGCAAGGTCTCGCCGTTCAAGGGCTATGAGGTCTGTGTGTTCCCTGACGCGCTCGATGAGGGGCCCAATATCGAGATCGGTTACCTGCCAGGGCATTTGCAGTGGCTCGTCGCCGACCTGCTGGGCAAGCAGGGGCTGACCGTCGTGAATGCTGACATGACGGGCAAGGTCCACCAGGACCGCAAGCTGCTCACGGGTGACAGCCCATTGGCGTCGAACAATCTCGGCATCTTGGCTGCAGACGCGTTGGTTGGTGCCGTCCGGTCGCTCGATGGGGACGACGGCAAGTCCTGACGGGAGGCTTTTGGATCTGCGGCAGCGAGTGATTCGCTGCCGCAGATCAACCCGCCGAGCCCAGCCGCGGCATCAGACGCGGCATCAGAGGCGGAAAACCCGGGTCGCGTTGCCGCCGAGATAGAGATCGCGCGCCTCGGCATCAAGGCCCAGCTCATCAAGCCGCTCGAGGCACCGCTGCGCGGACAGCATCGGCCAGTTCGTGCCGAAAAGCACTCGGGTACGGCCGGATCCGCGCATGTACTCCACCAGTGCCGGGGGTAGGCGATGCGCGGCGTAGGCCGAGGTGTCGATGTAGAAGTTCGGGAACTTCTTGGCCAGGAACAGCACTTCGTCGATCCATGGTGCGCCGACATGGCCACCGACGACCACGAGTTCCGGGAATTCGAGCAGGACCGTCTCGAGATAGGGGATCGGCCGGCCGGGCTCGGACGGGCACAGTGGGCCGGTGTGCCCGATCTGCGTGCAGAACGGGATACCGAGTTCGGCACAGGTCTGCAGCAGCGGATAGTAGCGCCGGTCGTTCGGCGGCAGGTTCCACAGCCACGGCACCACGCGCAGCGCCACCATGCCCAGATCGGTTACCGCACGGCGTAATTCGCGGACGGCGTCGACCGGACGGGTCAGGTCGACGGAGGCGACGCCGGCGAACCGGTCAGGGTGCGCGTGGACGTGCGCCGCCGTCTCGTCATTGTCGATCAGCGCGCCGTGCGGCCCGACCCACGCGCACAGCAGCGACTTCTCGACCCCGGCATCATCCATCGCTTTCAACGTGACGTCGATGGGCAGGGCCGGCAGGTTGTCCTGGCGGGTCCACCGCAGCAGTGGCCGCAGCCACGGCTGACGCATGAACAGTTCGTTGGGCTGCTGGGACCACGCGTCGATCACTCGTGTCATTCCTCAATTACTTCACTAGTGAAGTAATAATGCAAGGGTGGATTCGAAGAACCGGTCGCCGGCGGCCCGGCGGCGCGCGTATTTCCAGCTTCAGATGGTCGCGCAGCGCCTCCGTACGACTGCCGACCGGCTGTTCATGGACGAGGCCGGCATCTCGACGGCGCAGGCCGCCGCGCTGACGCTCATCGCGAGCCATGCCGGGTGTCGTCAGTCGCTCGTCGCGGCGCAACTCGGACAGCGCGAGTCCGCGGTCACGGCGATGGTCGGCCGGCTGGAGACGGCCGGTTTCGTCGAGCGCCGGGCCAGCCAGAGCGACGGCCGCGCTTGGGAGCTCTGGCCGACGGACGCCGGCACCGACGCGCTACGGCGGCTGGAGGCCGCGCTCGCCACCGTCAACGGTTACCTCGACGAGGCCATTGGGCCCGACGAGGTCGACGGTGTCGTCGACGCGCTGCAGCGGCTGAGTGATGTGCTCGACGGATCCGCCGGCCGAGCGTGAAGTCGTTGCCGAAAACCGCGAAAGTTCGCGATTTACTTCACGTTCGGCGGTGCTCAGTTGTAGTGAGTCGTCGCGCAGGCGGTCGGCGTCGTGAGGTTCACGCCCGGGTAGGTGACCTGAATATCCGCGCAGGCAATGAAATTCGCCTCGGTGTTGGGCTGACCGGTCCGCACGTCGAGGGTCAGGGAGGTGCCGTCGACCGCGAACTCCTCGAACGTGCCGCCACCGTTGAACGTGACGGAGACCAGGGCACTGTTCTGCGACTTGAGCTGTCGCGAGTTCACCGGGCCGTTCCACGAGCCGCGGTTGATGGGCGGGGCTCCGGTCGGTGCGCTGTACGAGACGTCTTGGTACACATTGCGGTTGGCGCTGCGCAGCGTGATGTTCTCGCGCGCCCAGGTGTTCGGCGGCAGCGGAACCGGATTGCCGCCGACCACCAGGTTGGCGGCGGTGTTGAAGGTGCACGCACCTCCCGAGCACTGCGCCGTCACGTGAATCTGAATCTTGGTGGCGTCGTCGACGGGCACGAAGGCGTCGGCCGAATTGACCGCGGCAGCAGCCGTCACGGGGGACATCAGAGCGGTCGCGGTCAGCACAGCGGCCGCGCTTGCTGCAGTAAGCCGGTTCACAGTCAAGAAACTAATCCGTTCGCTACTCGTCGTAGGTGACTTCGACGGAATCCGTCTTGGGCACCGCCTGGCAACCGAGGATGAGGCCCTCTTCGAGGTCGGACGGCTCCAACACGTCGTTGATCGCCATGTCGACGTCGCCCTTCTTCATCAGCACCGCACACGCCCCGCAGTGCCCCTCGCGGCAGGAGAACGGTGCGTCCAGTCCCTTGTCGAGCAGCACGTCGAGCAGTACGGCGTTGCGCGGCCACCGCAGTTCGTGTGTCTGGCCGTCGAGCGTGACGATTGCGGTGGCCGGGCCCTCATCGCTGTCATCTTCGGCGAGCACGACAGCGGCGAACGGGTCGGAGTCCAGTGACTGGAACACCTCGAGGTGGACGTTGTTCTTGTCGGCGCCGGACTTGAGCAGCGCCTCCTCGGCGGCGGCCATGAACGGGGCCGGGCCGCAGATGAAGGTCTCGCGCGTGGTGTATGGCGCCAGCTGCGTGGCCAGGATGCTCGGGTTGGGCAGGCCCTGCACCGACTCCAGCCAGTGCACGACCGACAACCGGTCGGGATACAGCGAGGTCAGCTCGCGCAGCGCCTTGCCGAAGATCACCGACTTCTCGTCGCGATTGGCGTAGAACAGCGTCACCTTGCCGGTGCCCTCGGACAGTGCCGACTTGAGGATCGACAGCATCGGGGTGATGCCGCTACCACCGGCCAGCAGCAGGAAATCGGTGTCGAGGTTCTTGGGGACGAACGTGCCGGACGGTGCCAGTACGTGCATCCGCATGCCGACGTGCGCGTTGTCGCACAACCAGTTCGACGCGTAGCCGCCCGCGGTGCGCTTGACCGCGACGGTCAGCGCCTCCTCGGCGTGCGGCGAGCTGCACAGCGAGTAGCAGCGGGCGACCGATCCGGTGCGGGTGCTCGGGACGCGCAGGGTCAGGAACTGACCGGGAGAGTACTTCAGTCGCTCTGGCGGGATATCGCTGCCATCGGGCGTCTTGAACACCAGGACGCGTGCGTCGTTGGTCTCGGCGACGACGTCGGCCACCACAAGTTCCAGAACGTGGCTGCCCAGCGGCTCGTCCACAACCATCACCCTTCGTTCGAACCGGCCTGACGGCCAGTAACTAGAACAGGTTACAAAAGTGCAGTTATGCGGGTCTACCTGCTGTAGTACCGCCATGCTCGACACAAATCGTAACGTGTTCTAATCTTCTGTCTAGACGACCACTCCCCGGGAGGCAATCCGTGACGTCAATTGAACAACTCGACGTGCAGGCCGTGCTGGCCGGTATCGACGACCTGCTGCCGGTGCTGCGCGAACGCGCACAGCTGACCGAGGACCTGCGCCAGGTGCCGCAGGAGTCTATCGACAGTCTGAACGAGATCGGCTTCTTCAAACTGCTGCAGCCCGCCCAGTGGGATGGCCTCCAGGCCGACCCCACCGTGTTCTACGAGGCGGTCCGCCGCATCGCCAGCGCCTGTGGTTCCACGGGCTGGGTCGCGTCGATCATCGGCGTGCACAACTGGCACCTGGCGCTGTTCGATCAGCAGGCCCAGGAAGACGTCTGGGGCGACGATCCGACCGTCCGGATCTCCTCGTCCTACGCCCCGATGGGCGCGGGTGTGGTGACCGAGACCGGCGACGGCTACATCGTCAACGGCGCCTGGAACTGGTCCTCCGGCTCGGAGCACGCCACCTGGGCGTTCCTCGGCGGCCCGGTCATCAAGGACGGGCGTCCGGTCGACTTCGGCAGCTTCCTGATCCCGCGCACCGAGTACACCATCGACGACGTGTGGAACGTGGTCGGCCTGCGCGGCACCGGCAGCAACACGATCGTCGTCAAGGACGTCTTCGTGCCGCGGCACCGCTTCCTGTCGTACAAGTCCATGAACGACGGCACCGCCGGCGGCTACCAGACCAATACCGCCCCGGTCTACAAGATGCCGTGGGGCACCGTGCACCCCACGACCATCTCGGCGCCGATCGTCGGGATGGCCTATGGCGCCTACGCGGCCCACGTCGAGCACCAGGGCAAGCGGGTCCGTGCCGCGTTCGCCGGTGAGAAGTCCAAGGACGACCCGTTCGCCAAGGTCCGCATCGCCGAGGCCGCCAGCGATATCGACGCCGCCTGGCGTCAGCTGATCGGCAACGTCGCGGACGAGTACGCCCTGCTGGTCGCCGGCAAGGAGATCCCTTTCGAGCTGCGGGCCCGCGCCCGTCGTGACCAGGTGCGCGCCACCGGCCGCGCCATCGCGTCCGTCGACCGGCTCTTCGAGGCCGCCGGCGCCACCGCGCTGGCCAATGGCACGCCGCTGCAGCGCTTCTGGCGGGACGCCCACGCCGGTCGCGTGCACGCCGCCAACGAGCCCGAGCGTGCCTACCTGATCTTCGGTAATAACGAGTTCGGTCTGCCGCCCGCAGACACCATGGTCTAAGGGGATATTCGGTTTCATGGCTGTGATCAAGGAAGCGCCCATCAAGGCCCTCGGCTACATGCGCATCGAGGCCACCGATGTGGCGGCCTGGCGTGAGTTCGGGCTCAAGGTGCTCGGCATGATGGAGGGCGAGGGCACCAATCCCGATGCGCTCTACCTGCGGATGGACGACGTCGCGGCGCGTCTGGTGATCGTTCCCGGTGAGAAGGACCGGCTGCTGGCGTCGGGCTGGGAGGTCGCCGACGCGCCTGCCCTCGAGCAGCTGAAGGAAACCCTGAGCGCCCACGGCGTCCCGTTCAAGGAAGGTACCAAGGAAGAGCTGCTCGACCGCAAGGTCGAGGGCATGATCAGCTTCCAGGACCCGGCCGACAACACCCTCGAGGTGTACTACGGCATCCAGTACCTGGGTCGCCGGTTTGTCAGCCCATACGGCCACAAGTTCGTCACCGCCGAGCAGGGCCTGGGCCACGTCGTGCTCACCTGCAACGACGACGCCGCAGCACAGGCGTTCTACCAGGACGTGCTGGGCTTCCGGTTGCGCGACTCGATGCGGCTGCCCCCGCAGCTCGCGGGCCGTCCGGCCGATGGCGACCCGGTGTGGCTGCGGTTCTACGGCTGCAACCCGCGGCACCACGCCCTGGCGTTCATGCCCATGCCCAACCCGACGGGCATCGTGCACCTGATGGTCGAGGTGGAGAACTCCGACGACGTCGGCCTCTGCCTGGACCGCGCCAACCGCAAGAAGGTCAAGATGTCGGCCACCTTGGGCCGGCACATCAACGACAAGATGCTGTCCTTCTACATGAAGACGCCGGGTGGCTTCGACATGGAATTCGGTTGCGAGGGACTCGAAGTCGAGGACGAGAGCTGGATCGCCCGCGAGAGCGTCGGCATCAGCCTCTGGGGCCACGACTTCAGCGTCGGGTTCAAGTAGGCACGCGCGGCATGACCCAGCCCCCGCAGATCGACCCCCGCACATTCCGCAATGTGCTCGGGCAGTTCTGTACCGGTATCACCGTCATCACCACCGTGAATGACGGTGTGCCGGTCGGTTTCGCCTGCCAGTCGTTCGCCGCCCTGTCACTGGACCCACCGTTGGTGCTGTTCTGTCCGACGAAACACTCACGGGCCTGGAAGGCCATCGAGGCCAGCGGCAAGTTCTGCGTCAACATGCTGCACGAGAACCAGCAGCACGTCTCGGCGCAGTTCGGCTCGAAGGCCGAGGACAAATTCGCCGGTATCGGCTGGAGCCCTTCGGGATTGGGCTCCCCGGTGCTCGACGACACGCTCGCCCACATCGACTGCACGGTGCACTCGGTGCACGACGGCGGCGACCACTTCGTGGTGTTCGGCGCGGTGCAGTCGATGTCCGAACCGCAGGCCGTCAAACCTCGACCGCTTTTGTTCTACCGCGGCGAGTACACCGGCATCGAGCCGGACAAGAACACCCCGGCGCAATGGCGCGACGATTTGGAAGCGTTCTTGACCACGACGACCGAGGACACCTGGCTATAGTCGCGCCATGAGCGCGCCGATCCGGTCCGGATTGCGGCGGGTAGTCCTGGCTTCCATGGCCGGCACCGTCGTCGAGTGGTACGAGTTCTTCCTGTATGGCACCGCTGCCACCATCGTGTTCAGCAAGGTGTTCTTCGGGCAGAGCGGCAGCGACCTCGATGCCATCCTCGCGGCCTTCGTCACCTATGCGGTGGGCTTCGTCGCGCGTCCGCTGGGCGGCGTGGTGTTCGGTCATTTCGGCGACAAGTTCGGCCGCAAGACCCTGCTGCAGTTCTCGCTGCTGCTTGTCGGCTCGGCGACGTTCCTGATGGGTTGCCTGCCGACCTTTGGCCAGATCGGCTACTGGGCGCCGGCCCTCCTGGTGGTGCTGCGGTTCATCCAGGGCTTCGCGGTCGGCGGCGAATGGGGTGGTGCGGTACTCCTGGTCGCCGAGCACAGCCCCGCCCAGAGCCGCGGATTCTGGGCCAGCTGGCCGCAGGCCGGGGTGCCGGTCGGCAACATCCTGGCCACCGTCGTGCTGCTGTCACTGACGGGAACGTTGCCCGAGGCGGAGTTCCTGTCGTGGGGCTGGCGGGTGGCGTTCTGGCTGTCGGCGGTCGTGGTGCTGGTCGGCTACTACATCCGCACCAAGGTCACCGATGCGCCGATTTTCGTTGCGGCACAAGAAGAAGCCGAGCGCGTCAAAGCGTCGTCGCTGAGCGTGATCGAGGTGCTCCGGTACTACCCGGGCAAGGTCCTGACCGCCATGGGACTGCGGTTCGCCGAGAACATCATGTACTACCTTGTGGTCACGTTCTCGATCACGTACCTGAAAGTGCATGCGGGCGTGAGCACTTCGCTGATCCTGTGGTACCTGCTGGTGGCGCACGCCGTGCATCTGGTGGCGATTCCGTTGGTGGGCAAGCTGTCCGACCGCATCGGCCGCCGGCCCGTCTACCTGATCGGGACCCTGCTCACCGCCGCCTGGGGCTTCGTCGCGTTCCCGATGATGGACAGCAAGCACTACTTCGTGATCATGACGGCCATCACCGCGGGCCTGGTGGCGCATGCGTTCATGTACGCGCCGCAACCGGCGTTGATGTCCGAGATGTTCCCGACCCGAATGCGCTATTCCGGTGTGTCCCTTGGCTATCAGGTGACGGCGATCTTCGCCGGATCCCTCGCGCCGATCATCGCGGTGCGGTTGCTGAAGGACTACCACTCGTCGGTGCCGATCGCGCTGTACCTGGCCGGGGCCTGTGTGGTGACGCTGGTGGCGCTGGCCTTCGCCAAGGAGACCAAGGGGATCGACCTGGCGGCCGTCGACCGGGCCGACAGTGAGCGCGTCACGGCATAGTGTAGCCACCGCTGACCGAGATCAGCTGTCCCGTAACTTGTTTGGCAGCCCTGGGTGAGGCGAAGAACAGCACCGCTCGCCCGACGTCGGCAGCGGTGGTGAGCTGCCGTGTCGGAGTGTCCTTGATCATGAAGTCGATCTGGTTCTGGTTGAAGACCTTGTCCTGACCGACGGACCACAGACTGTCCGCGCCGACGGCGTCGGGACCGTCGGGGATGACCAGGCCGGGGCAGACGATGTTGGATCGGATGCCGTGCCGCCCGTGTTCGCGGGCGGTGGTGCGGGCCAGTGCCACCATTGCGGCCTTTGACGCGCCATAGACGCCCTGGCGGATCTGCCCGAACGCGGCGTCGCTCGCGATGAACACGATCGCGCCACCGCCGGCCTGCTTCATCGGCCCGATGGCGGCCTGCGTGGCGCCGATGGCGCTGAACAGGTTGATCTCGATGGTGCGCTGCCATTTGTCCCGGTCGGTGTCGGTGGCAACGAACCCGGGCACGCTCCACCCGGCATTGTTGACCAGCACATCGATACCGTCCCAGGCGCGAAGCGCGGTTCCGATGGCGGCGTCTGCGCCTTCGGCCGTGGTCAGATCGCCGATTGCGACCTCGACTTCTGCCGCACCCATTTCCAGCGCTTCGCCGCGTACTTTCTCGGCCTGCGGCCCGTCGATATCGCTGATCACGATGCGGGCCCCCTCGGCCGCGAACTCGTGCACGATGCCGCGGCCGATGTTGGAGGCGCCACCGGTCACCACCACCCGTGCGTTGCCCAGTCCCAGATCCATGCCGCCTGCTCCTTGCTCGGTGGTTGATCAAACGCCGATCGCTGATTTAACCTAGATTAGAAATTGTGATTAAATTTGTCCACAATCACTGGGAGGTCGGATGATGGTGCCGCTGCTCGACGGCAGGGTCGCAGTCGTAACCGGCGCGGGCCAGGGGATCGGTGCGGAGATTGCCCGGGTGTTGACGGCACACGGCGCGCGCGTGGTGATCGCCGATCTGAATGGCGGCGCGGCCGAAACGGTTGCGGCCGAACTCGGCACCTCCGGTGTGGCGTGCGATGTCACGTCCGAAGACGACGTCCGTGCCCTGGTGGCCGGCACGGTGCGGGACCATGGCCGTCTCGATCTCTTCGTCAACAACGCCGGCATCACCAGGGACGCCTCGCTGAAGAAGATGTCCGTCGCTGATTTCGACGCCGTCGTAACCGTCCATCTCCGGGGTACCTGGCTCGGTGTGCGGGAGGCGTCAGCGGTGATGCGCGAACAGAAAGCCGGCAGCATCGTCAACATCTCCTCGCTGTCAGGCAAGTCCGGAAATCCCGGTCAGACCAACTACAGCGCCGCGAAGGCGGGGATGGTCGGCCTGACCAAAGCCGCGGCCAAAGAACTGGCCCACCACAACGTGCGAGTCAACGCGGTCCAGCCAGGTCTGATCCGCACGGCGATGACTGCGGCGATGCCGGCCGAGGTCTTTGCCGAACGCGAGGCTGCCGTGCCGATGAAGAGGGCCGGTGAGCCTGCCGAAGTCGCCGGCGCAGTGGTCTTTCTGGCATCCGAGCTGTCCAGCTACGTCACCGGCACGGTCATCGAGGTCGGCGGCGGGAGGTACATGTGAGTCCCGAATATGTGGTGGCAACGCGCATCGACGGAGGTATCGGGCGAATCACCCTGAACCGGCCGGAGCGGATGAACGCCGTCACCGTCGCGCTGGCGACCGAATTGGCCGCGGCGTTGCGGACTCTCGGCGCACGCCAGGATGTCAACGTCATCGTGCTGCGCGGCGCTGGCGGAACATTCTGCGCCGGTGGCGATTTCGATGAAGTCGAGAGGCTGCGCGCGGAGGGACCCGCGGCGCTGAAGGTCCTGTTCACCGAGTTCCGGCGGGCCTGCGACACGATTGCCGAGGTCGACGTCCCCGTCGTCGCCGCGGTCGACGGCATCGCTGCCGCCGGCGGTTTCGAGCTCATGCAGGCCGCAGACATCGTCCTGGTCAGTGACACCGCCCGAATCAGTGACAACCACATCCGCTTCGGCATGATCCCCGGTGGCGGTAGCACCGCCCGGTTGCCACGGCTCATCGGTCGCCAGCAGGCGATGGCCGCGCTGCTGTCCGGTGATCGATGGTCCGGATGCGATGCGGTGGCCCGTGGCCTGGCCTACCGGTCCTACCCGCCAACGGATTTCGATGACGAGGTCGAAGCCTTTGTCCGCGAACTGGCGGGGCGCAGTAGACAGGCCGTCATCACGATCAAACGGCTCGTCGGCGCCGGGCTACGAGGCTCACTTGATGCCGCGCTGACGCAGGAGATCGATGCCGTGGTGCGGCACATCATCGGCAATGGCGCAGCTAGTGCTGCGGCATTCGAATCCAGAGAGGTCAGGTCATGACGATCGGTATCGATGCTCCCGTACTGCTCGACGTCGACGACGCCGGCGTCGCGCAGCTTCGGCTCAACCGGCCGGACACCTCCAACGGGCTGGACGTCGAGATGCTCAAGGCGCTGCACGACGGCATCCTGCGGTGCCACGCCGATCCGCGGGTGCGGGTGGTGCGGCTGTCGGGTGCCGGACGGCATTTCTGCGCGGGCGGTGACGTCAAGACATTCGAGTCAAAGGGCGCCGACCTGCCCGACTACCTGCGGGAAGCCACGGCCTGGCTGCAGTTGGCGGCCGCGGCCCTGATCCAGTTGAAAGCGCCGGTGATCACCTCCGTGCAGGGTTTTGCCGCCGGCGGGGGCGGGCTCGGGCTGGTGTGTGCCTCCGACATTGTGGTCGCCGCGCGCTCTGCGAAGTTCTTCTCCGGCGCCGTGCGCGTCGGTATGGCACCCGACGGCGGATCCTCGGTGACGCTCACGCAGTTGGTGGGTCTGCGCCACGCCCTGCGCATCCTGTTGACCAATCCGACGCTGACGGCCGACGAGGCCGCGAACATCGGATTGATCACCGAGGTGGTCGACGACGAGTCGCTGGCCGAACGCGCCGATGAGATCGCCGGTCAACTCGTTGCGCTTCCGGCGCAGGCTCTTTCGTCCACCAAGCGCCTGGTGTGGTCGGGGCTCGGCGCACCTGTCGAGGCACGGCTGGCCGAGGAGGCCCGCACCGTCTCCGAGTTGTCCGGTACTGCCGACGCGTTGGAAGGCCTGCGGGCCGTCATGGAACGCCGGACCCCGAGGTTCACCGGAAAATGACGGTACTGATCACCGACGACGGCGCGGTCCGGATTCTCACGCTGAACCGGCCCGAGGTACGCAACGCCATCGACATTCCGCTGCGGCTCGCTCTGCGGGAAGCGCTGGAGGAGGCCGACGGTGACTCGGCGGTCCGGGCGATCGTGCTGACCGGTGCGGGTCCGGTGTTCTGCTCCGGCGGGGACATCTCGACCATGCAGCGCATGGAGCCGAATGTCGCACTGGCGCGAGCGCGGTTGGCGCAGGCCGTCATTCGAGCCATCTGGGTCACGCCCAAGCCGGTGCTGGCCGCCGTCGAAGGCGCCGCATACGGCGCCGGTGTCGCACTTGCTGCAGCCTGCGACCGCGTCGTGGCGGGCGCTGACGCCCGGTTCGCCACCACATTCACCAACGTCGGACTCGCCGCGGACATGGGCACCTTCGTGTCACTGCCGCGCCGCATCGGCATCCCGCGGACGCGACAGATGTTGACCATGGGAACCCCGGTGAGCGCGGAGCAAGCCCAGGCCTGGGGCCTCGCCGACGCCGTCGTCGAGCCCGGCACGGTGCTGGAGGCCACGCTCATCGATGCGAGGCGACTGGCCGAGGGGCCCGCCGAGGCGCTCGGCGTCATCAAGGAAATGTTGATGGAAGCGCCGGGGCTGCACCCGTTGGATGCCCTCGATCAGGAGGCCGCCCATCAGGCCCGGCTGTTCGACAGCGACGACTTCGCCGAAGGCATCTCCGCCTTCCGGGAGAAGCGCCGTCCCGTATTCGGAGGAACTCTAGGAGCACGCCCATGACATCGGTCATCGGAAGCCGGTACGACCACTTGATCCACCGCGACCGGGTCCATGGGTCGCTTTACACGGATCCCTCGATCTTCGCCGAGGAGCTGGAGAAAATCTGGTATCGCACTTGGGTCTTCGTCGGACACGAAAGCGAGGTCGCCCAACCCAACGACTACGTCCGCAAGAAGCTCGGGCTGCAGGACGTCATCATGACCCGGGACCGCGAGGGCCAGATCCACCTGTTGCTCAACCGGTGCGCCCATCGCGGCAACCAGGTCTGCGATGACGCCAAGGGCAACTCCGGCACGTTCCGTTGCCCGTACCACGGCTGGACGTTCCGCAATACCGGTGAGCTGATCGGGTTCCCGTTCTTCAAGGGCTACGGAGAACGGAAGCTCGACCTGGCCATGGGCCGGGTGCCGCGGGTGGACTCCTACGGCGGATTCGTCTTCGGCAGCTTCGCCGCCGACGGTCCCAGCCTCATCGAGCATCTGGGCGACGCGGCCGGCGAGATCGACCGGCTGACCCGGCTGTCCCCGGAAGGCCGGGTCGAGCTCACCGCCGGATGGTTGCAGCACACGTCGCTGGCGAACTGGAAGCTGTTGGCGGAGAACGAGACCGACGGCTACCACCCGCAGTTCGTGCACGGCTCGATCTTCGGCGTCACGGGTAGCACCATCGGACCGCTCTACAGCGATTCCTCGACGGCCGTCACCCGGGACCTCGGTAACGGTCACAGCGAAAACGATCTGCGTCCCGAGTTCCGCAAATTCGGTGAGCCCATGCGGTGGTTCGGCACCACCGAGTCGCGGGTTCCCGACTATGTCGCCGCCATCAGGGCCCGACACGGCGCGGACGCCGAACAGATCCTCATCGAGGGTGGCCCGCACGTGATGATCTTCCCGAACCTGTTCATCGCCGAGATTCAGGTGTTCAACATCCAGCCGGTATCGGTTGGGGAATGCGTCCAATACTCCACCGCGGTGCAATTGGCCGGGGCGCCGGAACTCAACCAGCGCATGGTCTCCCAGTGCGTCGGATCGGTCGGACCGGCCGGCATGCTGCTGGCCGACGACACCGAGATGTACGAACGCAACCAACAGGGCCTGGCGGCGCTGAACCCGGAATGGCTGGACGTCCGGCGCGGCATCCACCGCGAAACCGTCGACGAGAAGGGCCATCCCGTCGGCAGCGCCACCGACGAAACCGGTATGCGCGGGTTCTGGTCGCACTACAAGACCCTGATGGAGACACCATGACCACCGCATTGAGCGACGAACTCGTCGCTGTACCAGAGGGATTCGACCGCGATGAGGTCGAGCAGTTCCTGTACCGGGAGGCCCGCCTCGCCGACGAGAGCGACTACGACGCCTGGGAGGCGTTGTGGACCGACGATGCGCTGTACTGGGTGCCCGCCGGTGGGGCCGACATCGACCCCGTCCGGCAGATGTCGATCATCTATGACAACCGCAGCCGAATCTCGACGCGGCTCAAGCAGCTGCGCACCGGCCGCCGGTATGCGCAGGCACCACGGTCGCACCTGCGCCGGCTCATCTCCAACATCGAGTTCCTCGGCGGGCGCCCCAACTCGGCCGGCGGTGTCGATCTGGAGCTCGGCGCGAACTTCCTGGCGCTCGAATCGCGGGCCCGTGGCAACGAACTATGGGGCGGGCGAATCACTTATCGATTGCGTCGCGACGGTGCCGAGCTGCACTTGGCGTACAAGAAGGTGGTCCTCGTCGACAACGAAAAGGCCATCCCGACCATGAGCTTCCTGATTTGAGGCCCGACATGGGAATTCATTTCGATCCGACACACGGTCCGGTTGTCGGCAGTGAATTTGCCGAGGTGGCGGTGGCTTTCGATGTGCAGGGTAACTCGCCGCGGCTGCGTCTGGAGGACATGCGCACGGGCCGGGTGCGGTTCCTCGACGCGCTGGAACTGGAAACCATCACCTGGCTTCCCGACGAGCGGCTCAGCAGTCTCCTCGATCCGTCCGCGGACCGATGGCGGGGCGAATCATGAGGCGGGCCGCGATCGTCGCGCCGCTGCGCACCGCGGTGGGTGCATTCGGTGGTGCACTGCGGCCTTTGCGTGCAGAGGATTTGGCCGCGCAGGTCGTCAAAGCCGTGGTCGCGCGCAGCGCCGTTGACCCCGACCGCATCGAGGACGTGGTGTTCGCGCAGTCGTACGCCAACTCCGAGGCACCGTGCATCGGACGCTGGGTGGCCCTGCACGCCGGGCTGCCCGTTACGGTGCCCGGGCTGCAGATCGACCGCCGGTGCGGCGGTGGCCTGCAGGCCGTGATCACGGCGGCGATGACGGTACAGACCGGGGCCGCCGATGTGGTGCTGGCCGGTGGCGTCGAGTCGATGAGCAATATCGAGCACTACACCACCACCGCCCGCTGGGGTGCGCGGGCCGGTAACCAGACCCTCTATGACCGGCTCGATCGCGGCCGCGAGATGTCGCAGCCGGCATGGCGATTCGGCGCCATCAGCGGAATGATCGAGACTGCGGAGAACCTGGCGGCCGACTACGGGATCGGTCGCGACGAGGCCGATGCCTTCGCGGCGCGGAGTCATCAGCGGGCGGCCGCGGCGCAGGAATCCGGTCTGTTCGCCGACGAGATCATCCCCGTCGACGTACCCCAACGCCGCGGTGCGGCAGTGCGTTTCGACCGCGACGAAGGGATACGCGCGAACAGCACCGCCGAGAGCTTGGCCGCCTTGCGGACCATCGTGCCGGGCGGCACCGTGACCGCCGGCAATTCGAGCCAGCAGAACGACGCCGCCGCCGCATGCCTGGTGGTTGCCGAGGACCGACTGGACGACCTCGGTCTGGAACCCATCGGATACCTGGAAGGGTGGGCGGCGTACGGCTGCGAGCCTTCTCGCATGGGTATCGGGCCGGTCGGCGCCGTGGAGAAGCTCTTCAGCAGAACAGGATTGACGTTCGACGAGCTGAGCCTCATCGAGATCAACGAGGCATTTGCGGTCCAGGTGCTCGCCGTGCTGTCCGGGTGGGGCGTCAAACTCGCCGATGTCGACGACCGCCTCAACGTCAACGGCTCCGGCATCTCGCTGGGGCATCCGATCGGCGCGACCGGTGTCCGGATTCTCACCACGATGCTGCACGAATTGCGTCGGCGCGGTGGCGGTCTGGCGCTGGAGACCATGTGCATCGGTGGCGGGCAGGGCATCGCCGCGGTGTTCCGGGGCGCATCATGACCGGCCTGCTCGGCTACGCGGCGTATGTACCCAGACATCGGCTGGGGAAACGGGTGGTCGCCGGCTATGACGAGGACTCGACCACCATGGCCGTTGCGGCCACCGCCGCGGCCCTGCATGGAACCGGCGCGCCGGCACTGTATTTCGCGACCAGTACCCCGGCATATGCCGACAAGACGAATGCGACGTCCGTCCATGCCGCTCTGGGCCTGCCAGATACCGCGGTCGCGGCCGATCTGTGCGGCACCGGCCGCAGCGCCTTCGCCGCGATGACGTTGGCCGCGCAGACCGGCGGTGTGGCCGTGGCCGCCGATGTGCGGGTCGGCCGGCCCGGTTCACCTGACGAGAAACTCGGCGGTGACGGTGCGGCGGCGCTGGTGTTCGGTGACGGCCCGGTGATCGCCGATGTCCTGGCCCGCGCGTCGCGTACCGAGGAATTCCTCGACCGGTGGCGGGCCTCCGGCGCGGTGACCGGTCAGCAGTGGGAGGAACGCTTCGGCTTCGAGCGGTACAGCCGGCTCGTCCGCGCCGCCGCGGCCGACGCACAGGACGCCGCCGGGGTGGCCGACGCCGACCACGTCGTCCTGGCGTGTCCCAACGCCGCCGTCACCAAGCGCGCCGGTGCCCTGGTGAAAGGCCAGAAGTCGGTGCAGGTTTCACCGATCGGGTTCAGCGGCAGCGCCGACGCGATGATGGCGTTGTGTGCTGTCCTCGATACGGCCGATGCGGGGGACAGCATCCTGGTGCTCTCGGCCACCGACGGCTGCGACGCGCTGGTCCTGCGCGCGACAGCACAGCTGGCACGTAGGCGGCAGGGCAAACCGCTGGCGGGACAACTCACCGGCGGCCTGCCGGTGACACCGTTGCCCTATCTGTCGTGGCGCGGACTCGTCGAGCTGGAACCACCCCGGCGGCCAGAACCCGACCGGGTGGGCGCGCCGCCGGCGTCGCGATCTGCGTCGTGGAAATTCGGTCTGACCGGAACCCGCTGCGATGACTGCGGTTTCGTGCACCTTCCGCCGTCCAGGGTATGCCGGGGATGCGGCGCCACCGACCGGATGAGTCCGGCGCCGGTCGCCGGCCTGACCGGAACCGTGGCCACCTTCACCGTCGACCGCCTGGCGTACTCACCGTCACCGCCCATGGTGCAGGCGGTGGTGGACGTCGACGGTGGTGGGCGCTTCACCGTCGAGATCGCCGACGCCGAACCAGACCGGCTGCAGGTCGGCGCCCGGGTGCGGTTCAGCTTCCGGCGTCTCTTCACCGCCGGCGGCATCCACGACTACTTCTGGAAAGCGGTGTTGATCTGATGGCGAGCAACGGTATCGCCGGCCGGGTCGCGGTGATCGGCATGGGCTGCAGCCGGTTCGGTGAACGCTGGGACGTGTCGACCGAGGACCTGATCCTCGAGGCCTACGCCGAGTGTCTGACGTCGGCGGGCATCGGGCGCGACGACGTCGACGCCTACTGGCTCGGGACACTGAGTTCCGGCATGTCGGGGCTGACCCTGAGCCGTTCCCTGGGCTCGGACGACAAGCCGGTCACTCGCGTGGAGAACATGTGTGCCAGTGGTTCGGAGGCGTTCCGCAACGCCTGCTACGCGGTCGCGGCCGGTGCCTATGACGTGGTGATGGCCGTCGGCGTGGAAAAGCTGAAGGACTCCGGGTTCTCCGGCCTGCTTCGTCAGGACCCGCCCGGTGACGGCACCGCGCCGGAGATCTCGATGACCGCGCCCGCGGCGTTCTCGCTGCTGGACCCGGCCTACTGTGCCAAGTACGGCGTGCACGCCGACGAGATGCGCGCGGCGATGACCCACGTCGCCTGGAAGAACCATGTCAACGGTTCGCGAAATCCGAAGGCCCAGTTCCGCTCTCCGGTGGCCAAGGACACCATCGACGGCGCCCCGAAAGTGGCCGGGCGGCTCGGGGTGTTCGACTGCTCGGGAGTTTCCGACGGCGCCGCCTGCGCCTTGATCGTGCCTGCTGACCGGGCCCACGATTACACCGATTCGCCGATGTACGTGTCGGCGTTGGCGCTGACGGCCGGCTCGGGGCGCGGCGCCATGGATCCCGGTTACGACTACACCTCCTTCCCTGAAGTTGTTCGCTCCGCCAAGGACGCCTATACCCAGGCCGGCATCACCGACCCCCGCACGCAACTGTCTTTCGCCGAAGTCCACGACTGCTTCACTCCCACCGAAATCGTGCTGATGGAAGACCTCGGCTTCAGTGGGTCCGGACAGGCGGTAAAAGACGTCATGGCAGGTGAATTCGACGCCGACGGCCGCCTACCGGTCAACCCGGACGGCGGGCTGAAGAGCTTCGGACATCCCGTCGGAGCCAGCGGTCTGCGCATGTTGTACGAGGCGTGGCTGCAATTCCGCGGCGAAGCCGGTGAACGCCAGCTGGCCGACCCGCACACCGCCCTCACCCACAATCTCGGCGGCCGCCCCGGCGGCTGCGTGTCCTTCGTATCGATCGTCACCAAGAACCAAGGGAGTTGAGTACATGACAGGTGTAGCAGACGAGGTCGTCATCGTGACCGGAGCCGGCGGCGGGCTGGGACGTTCCTACGCCCGGTTTCTCGCTGCCAACGGCGCGCTCGTCGTCGTCAACGACCTCGGCGGCGCCCGCGACGGATCCGGCGCGGGAACCAGCATGGCCGACACCGTCGTCGACGAGATCCGCTCCGCAGGCGGCCGGGCTGTCGCCAACTACTCCTCGGTGGCCACCGCGGAAGGCGCCGCGGAGATCATCGCCACCGCGCTCGACGAATTCGGGGCGGTGCACGGGATCGTCAGCAACGCAGGCATTCTGCGGGACGGCGCGTTCCACAAGATGTCCGACGACAACTGGGATGCGGTGCTGCAGGTCCACCTCTACGGCGGCTACCACGTGATCCGGGCCGCCTGGCCGCATCTGCGGGAACAGCAGTTCGGCCGGATCGTCGTGGCCACCTCGACCAGCGGGCTGTACGGAAACTTCGGGCAGGCCAATTACGGTGCCGCCAAGGCGGGCCTGGTCGGGTTGATCAACACCCTTGCCATCGAGGGGGCCAAGTACAACATCACCGCCAACGCCATCGCCCCGTTGGCCGCCACCCGGATGACCGCCGACATCGCACCGCAGGAAGTGCTGGACAAGCTCGACCCCGAGCTGGTCGCGCCCGCAGTCGGCTACCTGGTGTCCGAGGAAAACCAGGACACGGCATCGGTTTTCGTCGTCGGTGGCGGACTCGTGCAGCGTGTCGCCCAGTTCCAGAACGACGGCGTCACCTTCGCCGCGCCGCCCACGCTGGCCGAGATCACCGGCCGGTGGGGCGAGATCAGCGACATGGCCAACGCCAAGCTCGGTAGCAACCCCGTCTAGGCCATGACCGGGCTTCAGCAGTCCTATCGGCCCGCGGACACGAGCGCCGAGCTGGTCGACATGCCGATCGGGATGCTGCTGGCACAGCGGTGTGCCCAGCATCCCGACCGGGTGGCGCTGGTCGGGACTCGGCACGGTACCGGGGAGCGGGTGCGGCTGACGTATCGGCAGCTGTACACCGAGGCCGTCCAGACGGCGGCGGCGTTGTCCCACCTCGCCGAGCCGGGTCGGTCCATCGCGGTGTGGGCCCCGAATGTGGTGGAGTGGACCGTCATTCAGTACGCGGCGGCGCTCGCGGGTCTGGTGCTGGTCGCGCTGAACCCCGTGCTGCGGGATGACGAGCTGGAGTACGCCCTCACTCATTCAGGTGCCGCGGTGCTGCTGCACGCCGATGTCAGCCGGGACTATCCGATGGCAGAGGTGGCTTCCCGCGTCACTGCCCGCATCCCTGGCCTGCAACGCATCTCGCTGTCCGAGGATCGCTGGCGCGCCCCAGACACAGATCAGGCGATGGCGCTTCCGGACGTCAGTCCCGACGCGGTGGCCATGCTGCAGTACACCTCCGGTACCACCGGGCGACCGAAAGGGGTGGCGCTCACCCATCGGGCCTTGGTGAACGTGGCCAGGCTGACCCTGGAAACAGCTGATGCCCGGACGGGGGCCGTGTGCGTCAATCCGTTGCCGATGTTCCACACCGCCGGCTGTGTGATCGCCACGCTGGGCCCGCTGTGGCTGGTTGGCACAGCTGTCCTCATCGACCGCTTCACGCCGGCCGGCGCACTGGAGGTGCTGCGCGCCGAGCAACCCGATGTGCTGTTCTATGTGCCCGCGATCCTCGAGGCGCTGCTGGCGGTACAGCGTGCGGAACGGCCACCGGCGCCACGGATTCCGATCATCATGGGCGGCGCGGCGCTCGTGTCGCCTGAGCTGATCGACGGCGCCGCAGAGGTTTTCGGTGCTACGGTACTCAACCTCTTCGGACAGACCGAACTCGCGCCGGTCCTGTCGATGACCCGCCCCGGCGATTCACGTGAAGACCGGCTCGCGACGGTCGGCCGCCCGCTGGCACAGGTGGAGTGCAAGATCGTCGACCCGGCGTCGGGTGCGGTGGTCGCAGTCGGCGAACCGGGGGAGATCTGTGCCCGCGGCTATCAGCAGTTCGTCGGGTACCTCCACGACCCGGCTGCCACAGCCGTCACTGTCGACGCGGATGGCTTCGTGCACACCGGAGACCTGGGCGCCATGGACGAGCGCGGCTATCTCACCGTCACGGGACGGCTCAAGGACGTCATCATCCGCGGCGGTGAGAACATCTCGCCCGCCGACGTCGAGCGGCAGCTGGCCGGACACCCGGGGATTACCGACATCGCGGTGCTCGGACTCCCCGACGACCGGTGGGGCGAGATCGTCGCCGCGGTCCTGCGCGCCGTTGGCGATCCAGCTGACATCGCGAAGAACCTTGTTGCCCAGGCCCAGTCGGTGCTGGCCCCGTACAAGGTGCCGTCCCGATGGTTCGTGGCCGACGAGTTTCCGGTAACTCCCACCGGCAAGGTTCGCAAGTTCGCGTTGCGCGACGCCATCCTGCGCGGAGAGCTCCGGGAACTGTGAGGACCGTGGCAGAGATCGAGGCCTGCCGGCAAGCGCTGCGCGCGCGGTTTCCGGTGTGGCGGCCCCGCACCTTGGCCGACTGGCTCGATGACTGTGCCGAGCAGTACGGGACAAGGTCTTTCGTCGTCACCGATGAGGTGACGCTGAGCTATGCCGAGGTCGCCGAGCAGTCCCGCCGCATGGCCGCCGGCCTGATCGCACTCGGAGTGCGGCCGGGTGACCGGGTCGGCATGCTGATGTCCAACTACCCGGAGTTCGTCCCGATCAAATTCGCCATCGCCCGCGCCGGCGCCATCGCCGTCCCGTTCAATTTTCTGTACCGGACCGCCGAACTCGGATTCGTCCTCGCCGACTCCGGTTGTCGCGTGCTGATCACCATGTCCGGATTCGGCGCCCTGGATTACCAGGGCATGCTCGATGAGATTGTGCCGCGTTGGGATTCAGCAGATTTCGCGCACCGCGCACCGGACCACATGCCAGACCTGCGGCATGTGGTGGTGCTCGACACCGACGGCCGCGCCCGCCAGGGCGTACGGACCGTGGCCGACCTGGCCGCCACGATCGAGGCGCGGCCGCCGGTGGCCGTCGCGCCCGACGTTCCGGGGGACATGCTGTACACGTCGGGAACCACCGGCTCGCCCAAGGGCGTCCTGGTCACCCACGACGCCGTGCTGCGCACCGCATACGCCTCGGCGCTGACACGCGCCTATCAGAACGGGCGACGAATCCTGTTCTCGTTGCCGTGCTATCACATGTTCGGCTATGTCGAAGGCGTGCTTTCGGCGATGTTCGTGGGTGGGGCGATCATCCCGCAGCCGTCATTCTCGGCCGACGGCTATCTCGCGGGCATCGAGCGGCACCGCGCGACCGACATCCTCTGTGTGCCGACCATGGCGGTGGCCATGGTGCAGTCACCGGCCCGCCACAACTATGACCTCAGTTCGCTGGAGGCGGTGCTCTGCGGGTCGGCGCCCGCCCCGATCTGGTTGTGGGAGACGGTTCAGCACGACTTCGGGGTCAGTGAGATCGTCACGGGTTACGGGATGACCGAGTGCGGCGGCGCCATGACCCTGACTCTGCCCGAAGACCCGTTGTACCTGACGTCGGAGACCGTCGGCCGCCCCAAACTTGCCGGATCGGCGTCGGTACCCGGGACCGACGCGTTGGTCCGGTACGAGGTTGTGGGCGGCGAACTGGTATCGAGCGGGCCGGCCACCATGGTCGGCTACTGGAACAGGCCCGCCGAGACCGCCGCGGCCCTGCGCGACGGGCGGTTGTTCAGCGGTGATCTGGGGGCCGTGCGACCCGACGGCTATCTCGAGGTGACGGGGCGCAGCAAGGAGCTCTACAAGAGCGGCGGCGAGCTCGTGATGCCCAAGGAGATCGAGGACCTGCTGGAGGCGCACCCAGCCATCAGTCAGGCTTTCGCGTTCGGACTCACCGACGACAGGTGGGGTGAAATCGGTTGTGTTGTGGTCGTTCCCGTCGCGGACGCGACCTTGAGTGAAGGCGATGTGCTGAACATCTGTCGCACCGGCCTGGCGCGCTTCAAGGTGCCGAAGCGGGTGGTGTTCTTCGACGCGGACGAGCTGCCGACCACCCCGACCGGCAAGGTGCAGAAGTTCCGGCTGATACAGGCGCTCAGCTGACGGTGAAGTTGTTCACGTCGCCGGACTCGTCGACGCACAACAGCCCCTGGGTGACCAGCAGCTCCAGGTGTGCCAGCACCTCCAGCACCGCCGTCATCTGATGGACGGTCTCCAACTCGGTGAGGGCACGGTCCCGGCGGGTCCAGCGCATCCGCGCGGCGACCTCGAAAGCCGTTGCGGCACCCGAGGAAACCAGGTCGGCGACGATCGACAACCGTTCGTCGTGATGGTCCAGCAGCTCCTGGGCGCGGCGGCGGGTGTAGTGATCGGTGCCTCCGTGGGCAGGCAGCATCCGGGCGTCGGGCAACTCCACGAAGAGCTGCAGTGACTGGAGGAACGACCGCAGTGGCAGTTTCTCAGGGGCGCGTTCGAAGGCGACGGACGGCGTGATGCGGGGCAGGAGATGATCACCGGTGAACGCCATCCCGGAAATTTCGAACACCATGTGGCCGCGGGTGTGACCAGGTGTGGCGCGCACGGTGATCGACGCCCCACCCGCGTCGACGACGTCCCCGCCCCGCAGCCAGCGATCCGGAGCCGTGAACGGCATACCCTGTTCGTACGTCTCCCACTGCAGTGCGGCCACGGCTTCGGCCAGCGCGGGGGCGCCGGCCCGGTGCAGCACCGGCACCTGGTTGGGATGTACGCCGGCCAGCGCGTCGAACGCTGAGATGCTGTGCCGCTCTTCGGCGCCCAGCATGAGTTCGATGCCCAGATCGTCGCGCCACTTCACGGCCTGGGTGTAGTGGTCCCAATGAGCATGCGTGACCAGGATCTGGCGCACATCGCTGACTTCGTATCCCAGGGCGTGCAGCCCGTCGATCAGCGCGGCTTCCGAATCGGCGGTCGCCCACCCCGGATCGATGAGGGTGACTCCGGCATCAGTGCCGACCGCATACGCGTTGACCACCGTCAGGTCGGGCAGCGGTAGCGGCAGTGGAATCCGGGCGATGGTGTGCTGTGTGGTGACTGCGAGCGTCTCGACTGTTCCGGGCCACCACGATGAACCCTGGACCTGCGCTGTCACATCGTCTCCTCGCCTCGTCAACTAATTTAACAGGAAATAGAAAAATTTGACAGTGTGTTGCGCGCCACCACTTGCTGGTTGATAAATATTCAAATCGAGATTAAATTCGAGGATGACCGGGTCGAGCGCTGATCCGGATCGCGACGCGGCGCCCGCTGGGCGAAAGCCGCACACAACCAGGGAGACGGAATGAAAGTTTTTGGCAGCCTTGACGAGTTCGTGTCGGCGGCCGGCCAGGAGCTCGGACCGACCGATTGGCTGGAGATCACGCAGGACCGGGTGGACCTGTTCGCCGAAGCCACGGGCGACCACCAGTGGATCCATGTCGACCCGCACCGGGCCGCATCGGGCCCGTTCGGCGGCACCATCGCCCACGGGCTGCTCACCCTGGCCCTACTGCCGCATTTCATGCACCAGCTGTACTTGGTGGAAGGCATCACCATGGCGATCAACTACGGACTGAACAAGGTGCGTTTCATATCCCCGGTGCCGGTGGGGGCGAAAGTCCGCGCCCGCGCCGTCGTCGGCGAGGTCTCCGGTGTCGGCGGTGGCGCACAGGCCATCATGACCACCACCATCGAGATCGACGGTGCCGACAAACCCGCCGCCGTCATCGAATCGATCATCCGTTATGTCGCTTGAGACCGCACACGACGCCCGGGTGGTCGCCGCGCAGCAGCTGTATGCGGCCCTGGCAACCGGTGATCGCGATGCGCTGAATGCCCTGCTGCACCCTGATTTCGTCGGCCACGCGGCTGACGGCATGCCGCTCGGCATGGGTGGCGAACATCTCGGCCCGCAGGCCATGCAGGCCAACCTGTGGTGGCGCATCGGCGAACACTTCCGGGTCCGCGCCCTGCCCAGGCACTTCGACGGGCTCGATGACGGGCGGCTGCTGGTCGGCGGCAATTACGTCGGCACGGCCCGGCGCACCGGCAAGGCGCTCGACGCCGCATTCATCCATATTCTCGCGTTCGCGCCAGACGGACGCATCGCCGGTCTGCGCCAGCTCACCGACACCGCGGCATGGCATGCGGCGCTCGACGGTCCGGTACCGCTGGAGACCATCGAGTACGCGGTCGACGGCGGTGTGGCGATCGTGTGCCTCAACCGGCCCGAGGTCCGCAACGCGATCGACCTGCGCATGGGGCAGGAGACCCTCGAAGTGGCCCGGCGGATCGCCGCCGACGACACCGTCCGCGCGGTGCTGATCTGTGGGAACGGGCCGGCGCTGACCGTGGGCGGGGACATCGGCTACTTCCTGGGCGGCCGCTCCGAGGCGTTCGGTGACCTCTTCCAGAAGATGACCGATCCGTTTCACCAGGCCTTCGAGATCCTCAGTCGGGTCAATGTTCCGATTGTCACCGCGGCACACGGAGTGGTGGCCGGCGGCGGGCTGGGCTATGTGTACGCCGCCGATCTGGTGCTGGCAGCCGAAGGCACGCGGTTCGTCACCGCATTCGCCGGCATCGGGCTGTCCGGTGACGGCGGCGGCACCTGGCACCTGCCGCGACTCATCGGGCCGCGCCGCGCCGCGCAGGCCTACTTGCGCAACAGACCGATCACCGATACCGAGGCGCTGGCCTGGGGCCTGATCAGCGAGATCGTCCCCGCCGCCGAACTGCGCGACAGGGCAATGGCTTTGGCCACCGAACTGGCCAACGGGCCGACGGCTGCCTTCGGCCGGATGCGCCAACTGCTCCGCGAGACGTGGGGTAACGACCTGTCCGCGCAATTCGCCGCCGAATCCCGCGGCATCAAGTTCACCGGCGACAGCGCCGACGCGGCGACCGCGATTTCTGCCTTCGCCAACAAGCACACACCCGAATTCATCGGAAGGTAGACACATGCCCGGATTGACATCTGACAGCGCAGAGCACCGCGCCATTCGGGAAACCGTTGCCGGTATCGCGGAACGCCATGGCCCCCAGTACTTCCTGGACCGCGGCCGTTCCGGCGGAGATATCGAGGAGCTGTGGAAGGACCTCGGCGCCTCCGGCCTGTTGGGCCTGCACCTGCCCGAGGAGTACGGCGGTGGCGGCGGCGGCATGTCGGAGGCTGTCGTCGTGGTGGAAGAGCTTGCCGCCCACGGGATGCCGTTGTTGATCTGGGTGATCTCACCGGCCATCTGCGGCAGCATCCTGGCGCATCACGGTTCACACGAGATGAAGCAGCGGTGGCTGCCCGCCATCGCCGACGGCACCCGCAAGATGGCCTTCGGGCTCACCGAGCCTGACGCCGGATCCAACAGTCACAACGTCAAGACCACCGCCGAGCGCACCGCGACCGGCTGGAAGATCTCCGGCGCCAAGTACTACATCTCGGCGATCGATCAGTGTGACGCCGTCTTGGTCGTCACCCGCGACGCAGAGCACTCCACCCCGGAGAAGCCGAAGCTGTCCCTGTTCGTGGTCCCCACCGATGCGCGGGGGCTCACCTTCCAGCAGATCGAAACCTCGATCGTGTCACCGGACAAGCAGTTCACGGTCTTCCTCGACGACGTGGAGGTCGGCGAGGACGCCTTGATCGGAACGGCAGGCAACGGCCTTCGGCAGGTGTTCGACGGGCTGAATCCCGAACGAATCCTGGTCGGCGCCTTGTGCAGTGGCATCGGTCGCTACGCGATCGGCAAGGCCGCCGACTACGCCAAGGAGCGCACCGTCTGGTCTACTCCGATCGGCGCCCACCAGGGAGTGGCGCATCCCCTGGCAGAGTCCCACATCGCGGTGGAACTGGGCCGGATGGCCACGGTACGCAGTGCCGAGTTGTTCGACGCCGGCGAATCCGCCGGTGAGGCAGCCAATATCGCGAAATTCGCGGCGTCCGAGGCTGCCCTGAAGGCGCTCGACCAGGCCATCCAGACCCACGGCGGCAACGGGCTGTCGCACGAGTACGGGCTCTCGGAGCTGTGGTTCGTCACGCGGCTGATGCGCACCGCTCCAGTGAGCCGGGAAATGGTTCTCAACTTCATCGCGCAGACCTCGCTGGGCCTGCCCCGCTCCTACTGAAGGAAAAGATATGGCAGACAATCAGTTTGACGTGGTCGTCATCGGTGCCGGCGCGGGCGGCCTGTGCACCGCCGCCCGGCTCGCGCACCAGGGCTACCGCACCCTGGTGGTCGAACGTCTCGACAAGGTCGGCGGCCGTGCTTCCACCGACGACATCGAAGGCTTCAAGGTCAACAACGGGGCCATCGTCATCGAGGTCGGTGGCATCACTCAGCAGACCTGCGAAGAGGTGGGCGCGCCCTTCGATATCCGCGAACCGCAACCACCCATCCTGTACCGCATCGCCGGCAAGGATGTCGACGTCACCGGCGGTGGCTGGGGGTTCCTGCTCGGAAAGTTGACGCGGCAGGGCGCAAAGTTGGTGAAGGGGATCGGCGCCGCACGCAACGACTCCGGGTTGCCCGAAGATGAACTGTCCACCGCCGAGTGGGTGTCGAAATACACCAAAAATGAAGGTGTGCACGGCATTTTCCGCAATATGTGCGCTTCGGTTTTCGCCGTTGGCTCTGAAGATCTGCCGGCCCGGGTGTTCCTCACGTACTTCACCCGCAAGAGCGCGTTCAAGCGGTTCGGCTTCCATCCCGAGGGCACCATCGGTTTGTGGAAGGCCCTGGCAGGTGCGATCGAGCGCGACGGCGGTCAAATCTGGCTGTCGACGCCGGTGACCAAGATCTTTACCGAAGGCGACAAGGCCACCGGCATCGAGGTGCTCCGCGACGGTCACTCTGTGCGGATCGACGCCCAGGTCGTTGTCAGCGATGTGGGGCCCGCCGCCACCGTGGCCTTGATCGGCGCGGAGAATGTCCCACTGGACTACCAGGAACTGGTCAAGGCGGGGGACCGTCCCACCTCGATGATCTCGGTCAACTTCGCCAGCCGGGAGAGCCTCATCGAGGCGCCCGGCATGCTGAGCTTCGCGAAATCGCGGCGGCTGGCCTACATCGCCAACTTCACCGGGGTGTGCCCGGAGATGGCTCCGGAAGGCTGGCACCTCTACGTCGGCACATCGGTGCCGAAGAATCCGACGGGCGATTTCGACGAGGCTGCCGAAACCGAGTTCCTCCTGCAGGATTTGCGTGACACCATCGAGGACTTCGACACCCGGGCACGGATCCTGAACATCGCGATCACCCGCGACGATTGGCCGCCGCAGCGGGCCGTCGCCGGTTTCGACCTGCCCCACGACACCCCGTTCGCCGGACTGTGGAATGTGGGAGACGGGGTCAAGGAGTACGCCAACGGGGGCACCACCGCCTGCGCGGAGACGGCAAAACTGGTGGTGGACAAGATTGTTGCCGCGTACCGCCCGGCGGTGCTGCGCTGAAGGCGCCTGACGTCGCATCGGCCCGCAGCCTGCTGTTCGTGCCGGGTGACCGGCCCGAACGGTTCGACAAGGCTGCGGGCTGCGGCGCGGATGGGATCGTGCTCGACCTCGAAGACGCCGTCGAGCCGGCTCGGAAGTGCGCGGCCCGCCGCCATGTCGCCGACTGGCTGGCAAGCGGCGGCACCGGGCTCGTCCGTATCAACGGCGCGGAGACACCCTGGTACACCGACGATCTCGCGATGGTCGCCGAGTATGGATGTCCGGTCATGGTGCCCAAGGCGGAACCGGAGACGCTGCGCTCGGCCCGCTTGACCGCGCCCGTCATCGCCCTGATCGAGACCGCCGCAGGAGTGCTCGCTGCCTCGGCAATCTGCGCGGTCCGCGGCGTAACCCGGGCGGCTTTCGGGAGTATCGATCTGAGCACTGAAATCGGTATCGACGCACACGATTATGACGCGCTGAGCGCAGCGCGTAGTGCGATGGTGCTGGCGTCAGCGGCAGCTGGTCGGCCCGCGCCGCTCGACGGTGTGACGGTCAATGTCCGGGACACCGATGTAGTCCGGAAGGATGCGGCTGCCGCGGCACGGCTGGGCTTCGGCGGGAAGCTGTGTGTGCACCCGAACCAGGTGAGCGTGGTGAACGAGATGTTCAGCCCGACCGATGACCAGATCGAGTGGGCGCGCGCTGTGGTCACGGCTGCCGGCGCGGGTGGCGCTGCCGTGCTGGACGGCCGGATGCTCGACCGGCCGGTGCTGGAACGCGCTCGCAAGATCTTGTCCCAGGTTGAGTCCGTGGAGCGCCAATAGTGCGATGCCCGAGAACTCGTCCTCGCCACCATTCGAAAGGTGACCCATGTCCAAAACTCTCCAGGGCGTCTGCGCCTGGTCCGGCCCGGCCGCCGTCGGGGTGTCGTTCATCGGATGGCTGATCGCCGGAGTGCTGCCGATTCCGTTGGGGCCCAGTAGCACAACCGAACAAGTCGTCGCCTTCTACGGTCACGACACCCGGGTTCTCGCTGGTCTGGTCATCGCATCGCTCGGCGTCAGCCTGGTGTTTCCGCTGGTCGCGCTCATCGGTCTGGTCATGGCCCGGATCGAGGGCCGCGCACCGCTGTTGGCCGTCATGCAAATCGTCGTCGGTGCGGCCACCGGAGTCCTGCTGCTGATTCCGATGCTGCTGATGGCGGTGATCTCCTTCCGGCCCGACCGAAACCCCGAGATCACCGTCACGCTCAATGACATCGCCTGGCTGTTGTTTCTCACGCCCATCGCGCCGTTCATGATTCAGAACATCGTGATCGGCGTGACCATCCTGCGTGACCCACTGAGCCGGGTCCCGCGCTGGGTCGGGTACGTGAACTTCTGGGTGGCGGCGTCGTTCGTGCCCGATGTGCTGGCGTTCTTCTTCCACCGCGGTCCGCTCGCCTGGAACGGCATCCTGGTGTTCTGGCTCGCTCTGACAACCTACGCGGTCTTCCTCGTCGTCATGGGAGTGACGATGCGCAACGTCGATCTCGACGCGCACGACGCGTGACCGGCGGCTTCGCTTCGCGGCTGCGCCGGACACTACGCCCGGGCATGACCGTCGCTCTCGGTGATGGCGTGGGCGGCCTCCGCACACTTGACGACGGAACCTGTGTACTCGGCGAGATCAGCAGCGCAGCAACAGAAGTAGGGGGAATACGACTGATCCTCGGTTGGTCGCCGCTGCCGCTGACAGGACTGCGGCCGGACGCCTTCGCTCAGGTGATCACCTTGATGCCGGGCTGGGGTGCGCGGGCACTCACGGCGACGCGTTCCATCCCGACCAGCATGTCGGCCATCCCGGCGCTGCTCGCCGGTCCGCTCCGGCCTGACCTGCTGATCACCCGCATGGTCACGCGCGCAGGGGTATTGGCGTTCTCTACCGAGGTGTCGTGGCAGCAGGGGCTGATCGATGCCGGCGTCCCGGTCTGGGCCGTCATTGACGGCTTCGCTCCCGCGGCCGGCGCGCCACACCGTGGCGTGGCGGGCGCTGACATCGACGTCGTGGGTCTGTGCACTGACGGGCCAATGCCGATGCCGGCACGCGCGCCGGAGGCGGTCCACGAAGCACTCGCCGACAACGTGCTCCGTCTCGTACCGCCCGGGGCCCGATTGCAGTATGGGCCAGGACAACTGGGCACGGCCATCCTGCGGCGTGCGGAGAATCCGTTGGCCATCGATACCGGATTGCTCACCGACGCTGTGGTAGACCTCGATCGTCGAGGTCTGCTCGTCGGAGTTCCTTCTGCCGCATATCTGTTGGGCGGCGAGGAATTGTTCTCGTGGGCTGATGGGCGAGCGATTCTGCGGGGCATCGAACACACCCACGACGTGACCCGACTCGCCGGCGGCGGGCCGTTCGTGTCGGTCAACACCGCCATCGAGATCGACCCGTACGGCCAGGTCAATGTCGAAGGAGTCGGAGATCGCGTCGTCGGCGGCATCGGTGGGCACCCCGACTACTGCACTGCCGGGCGGTTGAGCTCCGGCGGGTTGTCGATCATCGCCGTCACGAGCCGATTCGACGGCCGGTCACCACTCGTGGATCAGTTGAGCCGACCGGCATCGACGCCGGCACACGACGTGGATGTGATCGTCACCGAGCGTGGGCATGCGGATCTCCGTGGCGCTGACTGGGATCAGCGGCGCGCGTTGATCACCGATCTCTTCGAAAGGTGATCACGCGGTGACCCATTCGACGACCTGATCGATCGGTGCTCGGGTGGTCCGGTAACTGTTTGTCGGGTGATCGAGGTCGGGGTAGCCGAATGAGATGCCGCAGACGATGTTGCGGTCGTCACCGAGCCCGAGCTCGCGGCGCAACACACTCGGGTACATGGCCAGCGCCGCCTGGGTGACGCTACCGACACCGTGAGCGGTCGCGGCGAGCAGGAAATTGTTGACGTACCCGCCGCAATCGACGGCGCCGTACGGTCCCAGCGCTTCGTCGGCGTGGATGATTGCCACGTGCGGCGCACCGAAGAACGCGAAATTCTGTTCGGTCTGTTCGCGTTGACGCCGGCGGTCGCCGCGTTCGATACCGAGCGCGGTGTACAGCTGAAATCCGCTCTCGCGCCGGCGGTCACGGTAGACACCACGATATTCCCGCGGGAACGCGATGTCGGGTGCCGCCGGCTGACCGGACTCGACGGCGGCACGGAGCGCATCGCGCAGGCGGTCGGTGCCGGCGCCACTGGTGACCGTGACCTGCCAGGGCTGGCTGTTGCACCACGAGGCGGTCAGCTGAGCGGCGCTCAGGATCTTCTCGATGGTGTTGCGGGGCACCGGTTCCGGAGTGAAGGCGCGGTGGCTGACTCGAACGGCCAGCAGGTGTTGTAGCACCTCGGCAGCGGCTGCCGGAAGCCCTGTCGAGCGGCGCGTTCCCACGATGTCCTGGATGTCGGCGCCCATGTCAGGCGACCACGTCGCGGCCGATGATCTCCTTCATGATCTCGGTGGTGCCACCGTAGATGGTCTGGATGCGGGTATCCAGATACGCCCGGGCAACCGGGTACTCGGTCATGTAGCCGTAGCCGCCGTGCAACTGGAGGCAGCGGTCGATCACCCGCTTCTGCAGCTCGCTGACGTACCACTTGCCTTTCGCCGCGTCCACCGCGGTGAGTTCGCCTGCGTTGTATGCCAATACCGACCGGTCGGCGTAGGACTGTGCGATGTCGATCTCGGTGGCCATCTCGGCGAGTTCGAAGCGGACGTGCTGTTTGTCCGACAGTGGAGCACCGAAGGCGTGACGCTGTCTGCAGTACTCGACCGTCATCTCGAAGATGGCCCGGGTGGTGGCGATGGCTTTGGCGGTCACCCCGAGACGTTCGCGGGGGAGATGGCTCATCAGGTACTGCAGCCCGCGTCCCTCCTCGCCGAGCAGATTGGCCGCGGGCACCTGGGCGTCGCGGAAGTACAGTTCGGAGGTGTCCTGAGCCGGCAGCCCGATCTTGTCGAGCTTGCGGCCACGTTCGAATCCCGGAGTATCACGTTCCACCACAAAAAGACTCAGATCGCCTGAACCGCCGCCGTTGCCGGTGCGCGCGGCCACCACCACCAGGTCGGCCATGATGCCACTGGAGATGAATGTCTTCTGCCCGTTGAGGATCCACTGCTCGCCGTCGCGGCGCGCAGTGGTGCGCAGGCCACGCAGGTCGCTGCCGGCCCCCGGCTCGGTCATGGCGAGAGCACCGATGATCTCGCCGGTGGCGAAACCGGGTAGCCAGCGCTGCTTCTGCTCATCGTTGGTCAGATCGAGCAGGTAGTGCAGCACCAGGTCGTCCTGCAGGCTCACGGTCAGGCCGAAAGACAAGGCGTTGATCCGCGCGATCTCCTCGCACACCACCATGCGATAGCGGTAGTCGGGTTCGCCGGAGCCACCGTACTGTTCCCCGATCTGCAGCGCGTAGATACCGGCTTTGGCGGCGCGTGCGAACACACCGCGATCGATCCACCGCTCGTTGTCCCAACCTTGTTGGTGGGGAACGACTTCACGTGCGAGGAACTCCCGGACCGTCTCCCGGTAGGCCTCGTGATCGGGGGAGTAAAGGTCGCGCCGCACCGCTCAGATCCGTTCGATGATGGTGACGTTGGCCTGTCCACCGCCCTCGCACATGGTCTGCAACCCGTAGCGTCCGCCGGTGCGTTCCAACTCGTGCAGCATCGAGGTCATCAGCCGGGCTCCGGTGCAGCCGATCGGGTGTCCGAGTGCGATGGCCCCACCGTTGGGGTTCACCTTCGCCGGATCGGCACCGAGTTCGGCGATCCAGGCCAGCACCACCGGCGCGAACGCCTCGTTGATCTCGACGACATCGATATCGTCGATGGACATGCCCGCGCGCTTCAACGCGTGCTGGGTGGCCGGGATCGGTGCGCTGAGCATCATCACCGGATCCGCGCCGCGCACCGACATGTGATGGATGCGGGCCCGCGGAGTCAGGTTGAACCGTTCCACCGCATCAGCGGAGGCGACGAGCACCGCCGCTGCGCCGTCAGAGATTTGGCTGGCCACCGCGGCAGTGAGGACGCCGCCGTCGACGAGGGTGGGCAGTGCTGCCATCTTCTCCAGTGACGTGTCCGCGCGCGGCCCTTCGTCGGTGCTGATGCCGGCGTATTCGGTGATCTCGCGGGTGAAGTAACCCTGCTCGATGGCGGCGAGTGCGCGCTGATGGCTGGTCATCGCGAACTGCTCGTTGTCCTCGCGGGACAGCTTCCACTGGGCGGCGATCATCTCGGCGCCGCGGAACTGCGAGATTTCCTGATCGCCATACCGGGCCTGCCATCCTTCGCAGCCGGTCCACGGATCGGTCGAACCGTACGGCTCGCCGGCGGCGAACGCCGACAGGATCGGGAACTGGCTCATCTTCTGCACCCCGCCGGCCACCACCAGGTCGACGGTGCCGCTCATCACGCCCTGTGCGGCGAAATGCACTGCCTGCTGGGCGGATCCGCACTGACGGTCGATGGTGACGCCGGGGACCGACTCGGGCAGCCCCGCGGCCAGTGCCGCGGTGCGCGCGATGTCCCCGGCCTGCGCACCGATGTTGTCCAGGCAGCCCAGGATGACGTCGTCGATGGCGGCGGGATCGATATCGTGGCGCCCCACAACGGTCTTGATGACGTGTGCCGCCAGATCAGCGGGATGTGCGCCGGACAGCCCGCCGCGGCGACGCCCGACGGGGGTGCGGACAGCATCAACAATGTAAGCCTCGGTCATGGAAATTAATTTAACATAGAATCAAAACTGTCACCAGCAGCGAGCCGGGCCTGCGGATTCGGCGGTTACGCCTTGGTGCTTCGCCCTCGGCGCGGTGGCTCCGGCGGGCAGATTCCGGCGCGCACGATGCTCTGGGCGTTGGCGACGACGGTATCGATGGACGTCCGCCTGGCGTTCCACCATTCGGCGGCCCAGTTCAGCGCGCCGAGTACAAGGTTCATGGCGACGCGGGTGTCGAGATCGCTCCTGATCTGGCCTTCGTCCGCGGCATTGGTGAAGAGTCGCAGCCAGATTCGGTTATACGCCGCAGTTTCTTTCTCCTGGCGGGCGCGCAGATGCTCGGGCACCTGCCCTGAATTGCGGATGGACGCTGTCGCATAATCGGACAATTCCAGTTCGTGACGCAGGTGCGCCTCGACTGCGGCGAGAATTCGGTCGATCGGCTCAGTGTCTTCGGGCAGCTTGTCCAGTACCTCCTGCAAGTACTGGCGCATATCGCTGATGCCTGCGAACATCACCTCTTCGATGAGGTCCTCGCGGGACGGGAAGTAGTAGTAGATGGCCGGAGCCTGCAGTTCGGCGTGCTTCGCCACGTCCGTCAGTCTGGTGCCGGCGTAACCCTTGGCGCTCAGGACATGTGCGGCGGCATCGAGGATGCGGGCCCGCGTGCGCTGCGACTTGCTGTCGGCGTCATCCGGGGTTCGGGTTTTGCTGGTGCTTCGGGCCATTGTCCGATGATATGGGCGAACCGTCAGATGCCGCCGCGGGACACCAGTTGGGCGGCGATGACGTTCCGCTGGATTTCGTTGGTGCCTTCGCCGACGATCATGAGTGGGGCATCCCGGAAATACCGTTCCACGTCGTATTCGGTGGAGTAGCCGTACCCGCCGTGGATACGCACGGCATTGAGGGCTATCTCCATGGCGGTTTCGGAGGCGAACAGTTTCGCCATCCCGGCCTCCATGTCGCACCGGTCTCCGCTGTCGTAGCGCTCGGCGGCGTGCCAGGTGAGTTGACGCGCCGCGGTCAGCTTGGTGGCCATATCGGCCAGGTAGTTTCCGATCGACTGGTGCTTCCAGATGGGCTGGCCGAAACTCTCCCGCTGCTGCGCGTAGGCCAACGAGTCCTCCAGTGCGGCGGTTGCGACGCCGAGGGCCCGGGAGGCCACCTGGATGCGGCCGGTTTCGAGGCCTTTCATCATCTGCCCGAAGCCCTTTCCGGGTGTCCCGCCCAGGATCGCCGAGGCGCTGATGCGGTAGTTGTCGAAGGCCAGCTCGCAGGATTCGACGCCTTTGTAGCCCAGCTTCGGAAGGTCTCGTGACACCGTCAACCCCGGACCGTGTTCGACCAACACGATGGAAATGCCCTTGTGCTTGGGCTGTGCCGTCGGATCGGTCTTGCACAGCAGGGCGATCAGCTGCGAGCGCCGGGCATTGGAGATCCAGGTCTTTGCGCCGGTGATAACCAGGTCATCGCCATCGGTCTTTGCAACCGTGGTCATGGCCTGCAGGTCCGATCCGCCGCCGGGTTCGGTGAGTGCCATGGTGGCGCGGACTTCGCCGGTGGCCATCTTCGGCAGGTAGGTCTGTTTCTGCTCCTCGGTGCCGAACAGCGTCAACAACTTGGCGACGACGGTGTGGCCACCCATCGCCCCGGCCAGACTCATCCAGCCCCGTGCCAACTCCTGGGTGACCTGGGCGTAGCAGGGCATCGACACCGGGGCGCCGCCGAATTCTTCGGGTACCGCCAAGCCGTAGATCCCGATGGCCTTCATCTGTTCGATCCACTTGTCGGGGTATTCGTTGGCGTGCTCGACCTCCTGCACGGTCGGCTTCACCTCGCGGTCGATGAACTCCCGCACCGTCTGGATCAGGAAAGCCTCTTCAGCGCTGAGCGTGGTCATGTGACCAGCATAGACAAAAATCTATTCCATGTTAAATTCTTGAGCATGGTGGCGATCGGGAAGGCCGACCGGCAGACGCGGAGGCTGCCGGGTGAAGAGGGAACCTGGGTGTTCATCTTCGGCGATATGACGGTCTTCGCCGTGTTGTTCGGTGTCTATCTCTACTACCGAAGTGCCGACCCAGTCCTGTTCAACGGCTCGCAGGCCCGGCTCAACCAGACGTTCGGCGTGGCCAACACCCTTGTCCTGCTGACCAGTTCTCTGCTGGTCGCCACGGCGGTGCGTGCGGTGCGGCAGCGGGAGAATGCGCTTGCGGCACGGTTGATCGTCGGTGCCATGGTGTGTGGCGGGCTGTTCGTCGTGAACAAGGGGATTGAGTACGGGCACAAGATATCCCAGGGTTATCTGCCTGCCACCGATCAGTTCTTCACATACTTCTACGTGGTGACAGGCCTGCACCTGGTTCACGTCGTGGTCGGGATGGGGCTCTTGTGGTTCATGCTGACGCTGATAAGGCGACCCGAACTGACCGCATGGCAGCACTCCTATCTGGACGGCGCGGCCTGCTTCTGGCACATGGTCGATCTGCTCTGGATCATCATCTTTCCGCTCCTCTACTTGGTGAAGTGATGGCTTTCAGCATCTTTCGCAACAAGACGACACTGGTGTGGTCCGGTCTGATCGCGGCGACGTTGATGTCCTGGTTTCTCGGCGCCGGGCATCGACTGGGCGCAGCCGCCGCCGGGGTGACGATTCTGCTCATCGCGTTCGTGAAGGTGCGGTTCGTCGGTCGCTATTTCATGGAGCTGCGCCATGCGCCGCTCGGGTTGGTCGCCGTCTTCGACGCGTGGATCGTCGTCGTTGCCGCAGCACTGATCGGCCTGTTTCTCGGCCTCGCCTGATCGCAAGCTGTTGTCGCGCAACGATTGTCGAGGCGCAATGCCGAATATCGAGTGAGAATGTGAGAGGTGTGATGCCGATGGCGCCATCGATGCGCGACTGGATCGGGAACTGGCAGCCAGGCCGGGAAGAGGTGGCCGACCATGTCGACCCAGCGCGACTGCATGCCCTCGCCGCCACGTTGGACCTCGCCGAAACTCCGGTCGACGTGGTCCCGCCCCTGTGGCACTGGCTGTACTGCCAGTCACCCTGGCCGGCGACCGACGATCTCGGGGAGGACGGGCACCCCGCCGATGGCCCGTTTCTGCCGCCGATTCCACATCGGCGCCGGATGTTCGCGGGCGGCCGACTCAACGTCACCGCGCCACTGACCGTGGGCGAGCCGGTCCACCGCCGGGCCGAGACCGTTGATGTCGCCGTCAAGCACGGTCGCAGCGGTGAGATGCTGTTCGTCACCGTCCGCCACGAGTATCGGCAGCGCGGTGTGGTTCGGATCATCGAGGAACAGGAGCTCGTGTACCGCAGTGACACCAGCGGCGCCCCGGCGGTAGACGTCAACCGGAACCCGTTGGGGGAGTTGACCACTCCGTGGTCATCGTTGCCGCGATTCTCTCCGCCACTGCTGTTCCGGTTCAGCGCACTGACGGCCAACGCACATCGCATTCACTATGACGCCGACTACGCCACCGCTGTCGAAGGGTTCCCGGCGCTGGTGGTGCAGGGCCCACTGCTCGCCGTGCACATGGCAGAGCTGGTGCGTATCCATGCGGCGGGCCGAGCGGTGGCGGCAGTCACGTTCCGGCTGCAGCGACCGGTGTTTCTGGGCGACGTCGTGCGCGTCGAAGGTAGCCCCACGGCTGACGGCGCCGAGTTGGCGGTGGTGTCCGGTAGTGGTGTCACGCACGCATCGGCAGCGGTGACCTTCGCGTCGTAGCGCCGCAGGCGGGGTGAGCTACGACCCGTCCTGCATCGCGGCTTCCCACAGCCCGCGGCCCAGCTCCGACAGTTGCAGCGCCAGCTTCTCGACGCGGGCGGGGAACGGGCCCCGCGAGGCGTCCTTGATGGCCTTCAGCACCATCGACTCCGCGCCGAGAATTTCGTACTCGGCCTTCAGGTCGGGGTCCTCGGGCACGGTCTCGACCAGGCCGAGCGCCAGCAGGTGGCTGACGTACTGCGGCACCATCTGTGGCAGGGCGACGTTGGCGGTGCGGCCGATGAGGCACGCGTTCTCCAGCGTGGCGACGCTGCGGTTCCGCGGGTAGACGTTCACCAGCGGTGACGACTCGTTGTCGGACAGCGCACCGATGATGCGGGCCTCGTCGGCAACCAGCTGATCGAGCAGGCGGTGATAGAGCTCGGTCTTACCGTCGGCGGTGCTCTGGTCGAGAGCGCGGTCCAACAGGCTGCCGAGCTTGCCGTGCAGGGACTCCTTGGTGGGCTGCTTCTGCGGGGCGGGAGCCGGCGTGCGTTCGGGGGCCATCTCGATGGCTTCGACGGTGGTCTTGGTCGCGATCGCGATCTGCTCACCACCCCAGGCGGCCAGCTTGAAACCGAATTTCGCGACGCCGAGGGCGCGGTTGGCCAGGCCGAGCGGGTCGAATCGCTTCGGGATCGCCAAACCACCGCGCGGCGTCGAGATCGCGATGGCGATCTCACCGATGGGCGTGGACAGCTTGATGCCGTGCCGTTCGAGACCCTCGCGGTTCACCGGTAAGTCGTCGGTAACTTCCGGTTCTGGGTTGTCGGTTTCCTGGGACATTGCGGACCGATGGTACCGGCCTGCGGATTGTTCTTGCCTCTTGTGTGGCAAACGCGACAGCTACCCCTGCGGGTACGCGGCGAGCCAGGGACCCAGGCGTCGCAGCGCCTCTTCGATGTCGGACTTCGGTCCGGCGAACGACAACCGAACGAACGATCCGCCGTGCCGGGTGTCGAAGTCCACGCCCGGTGCGATCGCCAGACCGGTGTCGGCCAGGAGCTCCTCGCAGAACGCCAGCGAGTCCGTCGAGTACTTCGAGATGTCGGCGTACACGTAGAACGCGCCGTCGGCGGGGGCCAGCTTGTCGAGCCCGACCTCGGCCAGCCCGGCGAGCAGCAATGACCGGTTCTCCGCATAATGGTGCACCAGCGAGTCGGCTTCGGCGATGGCCTCGGGCGTGAACGCCGCGACGGCCGCGTACTGCGGCAGCGTCGGCGGACAGATGGAGAAGTTGCCGGTCAGGCAGTCGACGGCGCGGCGCAGCGGCTCGGGCACCAGCAGCCAGCCCAGCCGCCAGCCGGTCATGGCGAAATACTTCGAAAAACTGTTCACCACAATGGCATTGCGGGAGGTCTCCCACGCGCAGCTGGTTGCGGGAGCGTCGTCGTAGATGAGGCCGTGGTACAGCTCGTCGCTGATCAACTGCACCGAGTTGTCGTCGCACCAGGTGGCGATGGCGGCCAGATCCTCGGCGGGCAGCACGGTGCCTGTCGGGTTGTTGGGGCTGGCGATGATCAGACCCTTCACTGGCGGGTCCAGCTGCTCCAACATGGAAATGGTTGGGTGGAAACGGGTTTCCGGGCCGCACGGTATCTCGACGACCTCACAGCCGAGGGCCGACAGGATGTTCCGGTAGCAGGGGTAGCCCGGACTCGCCACCGCGACGCGGTCGCCGATGTCGAAGCACGACAGGAACGCCAGCAGGAAGCCGCCGGTGGATCCGGTGGTGATGACGACGGCGTCCGGTTCCACCTCGACGCCGTACCGGTCGAGGTACGACTTGGCGATGGCCTCGCGCAGCTCCGGAATGCCCAGCGCGACGGTGTAACCGAGGTTGTCATGGGCCAGCGCGTCGGCGGCCGCGGCCCGGATGGGCGCCGGCGCCTGTGCGGCGGGTTGTCCCGCCGACAGGTTCACCAGGTCGCCGTGGCTGCGCTGGCGCTCGGCCGCGGCGAGCCACACGTCCATGACATAGAACGGTGGGATGCCTGCACGTAGCGCCACAGGGTTGGTCATCTGAGTCAGGCTAGAACACCGGGCCTCAATACCGGCCGGCCGGCCGGTGGCGGCATGCACAATCGTCGGATGGTCCAGGTTGCAGTGGGTGTCGGCCCCGTCAGCGTCGACGACGTCGTGTGCGTGGCACGCGGCGATGGGGAAGTAGTGCTCACCGATGACGCGATGGCCGCCATCGCGGCGAGTCGGGCCCGCATCGACGCGCTTGCCGAGAACCCGGCCCCGGCGTACGGGATTTCCACCGGCTTCGGCGCACTGGCGACCCGGCACATCCCACGCGAAATGCGAACGAAACTGCAGCGCAGCCTGATTCGCTCGCACGCAGCGGGATCCGGCCCGGAAGTCGAACGCGAGGTCGTCAGGGCGATGATGCTGCTGAGGCTGTCGACGCTGGCGACCGGCCGCACCGGAGTCCGACCACAGGTCGCGCAGGCCTACGCCGCGCTGCTGTCTGCGGGGCTGACGCCGGTTGTCTATGAATACGGCAGCCTCGGCTGTTCCGGGGATCTCGCGCCGCTGTCGCACGTCGCGCTCGCGGTCATGGGCGAAGGCCAGGTCCGCAGCGCGGACGGCGTCCTCCGGCCCGCCGCGGAAGCGCTGCGCGAACACGGGCTGGAACCGGTCACCTTTGCGGAGAAGGAAGGACTGGCGCTCATCAACGGGACCGACGGGATGCTCGGCCAGCTGGTGCTGGCGCTTGCCGACCTCGATCGGCTGCTGGTGCTCGCCGACATCGCGGCGGCGATGAGCGTGGAAGGGCTGCTGGGCACGGACCGGGTCTTCGCGCCGCACCTTCAGGCACTACGGCCGCAACCCGGTCAGGCTGTCGCGGCCGCGAACATGACGCGGATCCTCGCCGAATCGCCCATCGTCGCCAGTCACAGTGGGCCGGACTGTCCACTGGTGCAGGATGCCTACTCACTGCGGTGTGCGCCGCAGGTCGCCGGCGCCGTGCGCGACACCGTGGCGCACGCCCGCAATGTCGCGCACTGGGAATTGGCCAGCATCGTCGACAATCCCGTGGTCACCGCTGCCGGTACCGTCGAGTCCAACGGCAACTTCCACGGCGCCCCCGTCGCCTACGTGCTGGACTTCCTGGCGATCGCCGTGGCCGATCTGGCGAGCATCAGCGAACGGCGCACCGACAGGTTCCTCGACGCGGCCCGCAGCCGTGGCCTCAACCCGTTCCTCGCCGACGATCCCGGCGTGGACAGCGGCCACATGATCGCGCAATATACGCAGGCCGCCATCGTCTCCGAACTCAAACGCCTGGCACAGCCCGCCAGCGTCGACTCGATCCCGTCGTCGGCGATGCAGGAAGACCACGTGTCCATGGGTTGGTCGGCCGCCCGCAAACTCCGCAAGGCGATCGACGGGCTCACGCGGGTCCTGGCCATCGAGATACACACCGCGGCAAGAGGAATCGAGATGCGGGCGCCATTGCGTCCCGCGCCGGGCACCGCGGCCGTCATCGGTGTCCTGCGGGAGCGGGTCCCCGGCCCCGGACCGGATCGCTACCTGGCACCCGAGATCGACGCGGTCGTCCAGCTGGCGCGGGACGGGTCGCTGGTGGCCGCGGCAGAGGCAGTCGTCGGCAGTCTCAGCTGAGCTGATCGGCATCGGTGACGAGGCGGCCGAGGTCGTCCAGTAGGGCCTCGGCCGCGGCGAGGTCACCGCGCAGATCCCGGTCCGTGTCGTCCCACGGCAGATCGGCCGCGAGGGCGACGGCCTGCCCGGCGACGCCGGTAAAGCGGTGGTGCAGACCACGCTGCCGCAGCAGGCGCACAGCCCCGACCAGCTCGCAGCACAACAGCACCCGGTAGGCGGCGACCGACCGTTCCAACTGAAGTGCGCTCTGCGAGGCGAATGTGGCGTCCTCCTCCATACCCCGGGACAGCACGAGGGTGCCGACCGACGCAGGTTGCGCGGCGGCCCGGATTTCGGCGATCGCCCCGGCGGCGACGTACTCGACCATCATGAGTCCGGACGAGCCGTCCTCGGCGTCGGCCAGAAAAGCATTGCGGCCGTTGGTTTCCGGGTCGTTCAACATTCTGATCCGGGAGTGGGTGATCGGCGCGGTCAATGCCAACGCCAACGTGGTGCCGTCGAGTTCCAATGACAACGACGCCTGGTAGAACGCGCCGTGATGGACCACCTGATCGCCGTCGATGTCGAACAGCGGGTTCTCCTGAGCCGTGTTGAGTGTCCGTTCGAGCTGTCCGACAAGGGATTTCAGTGTCGCAACGGCGCTCGCCTGGGCGACGGGGTAGACCCGCAAGCCGTACGGATCCTGGATGCGCGCCGGGCGGTGATCGGGGTGTCCGGCGCCGATGAACAACGACCGCAGGCGCGCGGCCAGTGTATCCACTTCCGGCGCGGCCGCCGCGCGGGCCGCAGCTGCCGCGAAAGCCGATGGATTACCTTCCAGGGCAAGAAAACTCAGCAGGTAGATGACGCTCGACGCGCGTTCCAGCCGGATCAATTCGTCGGCGGCCAGGCAGCTGCGGCCGACGGTCAGGGCACTGCTGCTCATGAAGGGCAGTGCGCTGTCCGCGCCCCACCGCGGCATGGGCGTCAGCGGGCGGCTGGCCGGGCGCTCGCCCATCAAGGTGAGCGCGGTGCCGGCCAGAGCGGCCAGATCGCCGGTTCCGATGGACGCGTAGTGGCGCAGTTCGGGCAAGGTGTCGTCGTTGAGCATGCGCTCCAGACCGCCCAGGATGTGCGGATCCAGTCCCGCGCCGGGATTGCACAGCTGAATGAGGCGCACCGCCAGCATGGCGCGCACTGTCCGGTCGTCGAGCGGATCACCCGCATCCGCGGCGTGGCTGCGCAACAGACGCAAGCCGTAGTCGTCGTCATCGGGTGCCACCGGTGTGCTGCGATTCGCCCCGACTCCGGTGGTGCGGCCGTAGGTGGCGAACCGCGAACTCAGGTCGGCCGCCTGCCGGTGCGCCTGGGTCACCGCGTCGAGCACCGGCGGTGCCACACGCACCTGGTCGCGCCGGTCCGCGAGCGTCACGACGTCGGCAATCGTGCCCGCTCCGGTCAGCACAATCATGTAATTCTCCTTGTTCTCTACCGCGGGCGGGCGATCAGTCCTATCATCGCCGAAGCCGCATCTTTCCGCTAGATGGAAAGCAAGTTTTACTTGATGGCAACGCTGGGTGAGTTAACCGAAACGTCGGACCCCTAGATTTCGGCGTTGAGGAGAGGAGGTCACGGTGGCCGAAGCGTCCACGCGAACCGTCGAACGAGCACTGGCACTGCTCGCGACGGTCTGCGAGACCGGCGCGACGAACCTCGTCGACAGCGCCCGCGAATGCGAACTCGCCCCGAGCACGGCATTGCGGCTGCTGCGGACGCTGGAATCGACCGGCTTCGTCAGCAGAGACGAGTCCGGCATCTACCGGCCGGGCGGTCGGATGGTCCAGCTCGGTGCTCGAGCATTGAGCAGCGAGTCCCTGATCGATCTGGCCAAACCCACCATGGACGCGCTGGTCGCCGAAACCGGTGAGTCCGCGTACCTGTCGGTGCGGGGACACGGCCAGACCGCGCTCTACCTCAACATCGTCGAGGGCACGCATTCGGTTCGGCACGCCAACTGGGTGGGCCGGACCGTCCCGCTGGACACCTCGGCCGCCGGGCATGCGTTGCGCGGCGACATCCCCGCCGACGGCTATGTCGTGGTGGAACGCGGTGTGGAAACCGATGTCACCGCGATCGCATGCCCCGTGCGCTCGGAGGCTCGCATCGTCGGGGCGCTCAGCCTCGTCATCCCGAGCTATCGGCTCACCGCGCCGGAAACGGCACGGTACGGCCACATGCTGGTCTCGGCCGCCGCGGAGGTTTCCGCCCGACTGAGCGGACCCACGAAACACGGCTCCCTGGAAAGACTTTCATGATCACTTTCGACACCGTCTCCAAGGTGTACCCCGACGGCACTGTTGCCGTCGACAAGCTGACCCTCACCGCGCCCGGCGGGAAGATCACCGCGCTGGTCGGACCGTCGGGATGTGGCAAGACCACCTCGATGCGGTTGATCAACCGGCTCATCGAACCCTCTTCGGGCACCATCGAACTCGACGGGGTGGACACCCAGTCCCTGGACCGCGTGGCGTTGCGCCGCAAGATCGGCTACGTCATCCAGAACGCCGGGCTCTTCCCACACCGCACGGTGGTCGACAACGTCGCCGCACTACCCCGGCTGCTCGGCGGCGGCAAGAAGGAAACCCGTTCGGCCGCAATGGAACTGCTGGAGCGCGTCGGGCTGGACGCGAAGTTCGCCCGCCGGTATCCGTGGCAGCTGTCCGGTGGGCAGCAACAGCGGGTAGGGGTGGCTAGGGCGTTGGCGACCGATCCGCCGTTCCTGCTGATGGACGAGCCGTTCAGCGCGGTGGACCCGATTGTCCGCAGCCAATTGCAGGACGAATTCCTGCGGCTGCAGGCCGATATCTCGAAAACCATCGTGATGGTCACCCACGATATCGACGAAGCACTGAAGCTGGGTGATCAGGTCGTGGTGCTCCGCGAAGGCGGCACCCTCGCGCAGGCGGCGACGCCGGCCGAACTGCTGGCCGCGCCCAAGGATGCGTTCGTCGCCGACTTCGTCGGGTCGGCCCGCGGCTACCGGGCGCTCGGCTTCCACACCGGCGACGACCGGTTGCCGTTGCAGCAGGAGCCGACGGTTACTGTGGGACAGGCGATCTCGGCGATCCCGACGGACGCGAGCCGGTGGGTCCTCGCGGTCGACGCGCACCGGTCACCGATCGGCTGGGTCGACACCGCCACACTGTCCGGCGATACCGTGCTCGACACCGACATCAACCTGTGCACCACCGCACGCCGCGGCGACCCGCTGCGCGACCTGCTCAACGCCGCATTGTCCAGCCCGAGCGGACGAGGCGTGGTCACTGATGAATCGGGTGTGCTGCTCGGCACCGCGACCGACCACGATGTCATCGACGCGATCCGGCGGGCGAAGGAAGCGACGGTCTCGGCATGAACTGGATCTCGTCGAACGCCGACCGCATCATCTCGCTGACCGTCAGCCACACCTGGCTGACGCTGGTGCCGACGGTTCTCGGGTTGCTGCTGGCCCTGCCGCTCGGCTGGTGGGCGCACCGCTCGGGGCGCGGCTACGCCGCCATCGTGGGCACCGCCGGCCTGCTCTACACCATCCCGTCCCTGGCCCTGTTCATCATCTTGCCGGTGATTCTCGGTACCAAGATTCTCGATCCGGTGAATATCGTTGTCGCACTGACGCTGTACACCCTGGCGCTGTTGGTCCGCGTCGTCGCCGATGGCCTCGGTTCGGTACCGCACGACACCGTTGCCGCCGCCGAGGCGATGGGCTACCGCGGTTGGCAGCGCCTGCTGCTGGTAGAACTTCCCGTCGCGGTGCCGGTGATCGCCGCGGGGCTGCGCGTCGCGGTGGTGTCCAACGTCAGCATCGTCACGATGGCCGCCCTGCTGGGCATCCCGCAGCTCGGATCGCTGTTCACGCAAGGATTTCAGCTGCGGCTGTATGTTCCGCTGATCACCGGCGTGGTGCTGTGCGCCGTGCTCGCGATCATCTTCGACGGGCTGATCATGTGGCTGAACAAACTGCTCACCCCGTGGCGGCCGCGGACGGTGACGTCATGAACATCATCGGCTGGTTGACCGACCCGGCCAACTGGTCCGGCTCGAGCGGCATCCCCATGCAGGTCGGGTACCACCTGCTGTACTCCGCCATCGCACTGCTGGCCGCTTTGGCGATCGCCGTCCCGCTCGGTATCGTGATCGGCTACACCGGCCGTGGCGAGGTGGTGGTCGCCGGGTTCGCAAATGCCTTGCGCGCCTTGCCATCCCTTGGCCTGCTGGTGCTGCTGTTCCTGATCATCTCGCCGGTGGTGGCCGGCAAGCTGGTGTACGTTCTTCCCACCATCGTCGTGCTGGTGCTCCTGGCCGTGCCGCCGATTCTCACCGGCACGTATTCCGGCATCCAGAGCGCCGATCCGCATGCGGTGGACGCGGCCCGCGGTATGGGCTTCACCAGAAGCCAGATCCTGCTGCGCGTGCAGCTGCCGTGTGCACTACCGCTGATGGTGTCCGGTGTCAGAAGCGCGACACTGCAGATCGTTTCGACGGCCACCATCGCGGCGTATCTCGGTCTGCAGGGCCTCGGCAGGTTCATCCTCGACGGCCGGGCAACGGCAAGTTTCAGTGAAATGGCCGGCGGAGCCATTCTCGTCGCCCTGCTCGCGATCATGCTCGAATTCACCTTCGCCTGGATCGGCCGGCTCATCGTGTCGCCCGGCCTGCGCCGGGCCGCCGGCAAATCCACCTCACCCGTCGAAACCTCACTAACCACCGTCACATTGGAGAAAGCACCATGAAGAAGCGCAGCATCCTCTCGATCGTCGCCGCCACCGCCGTGCTCGCGCTCAGCGCGTGCGGTGGAGGTGGAGGCGACCCACTCTCCGGAGGCGGGAGCGACAAGGGGTCCGCAGGTTCGCAGATCATCATCGGATCCGCGGACTTCACCGAAAGCCAGCTCGTCGCCAGCATCTACTCACAGGCGTTGCAGGCCAAGGGTATCCCCGTCAAGGAACAGTTCAACATCGGCAGCCGCGAGGTCTATCTCCAGGCGCTGAAGGACGGATCGATCGATCTGGTGCCGGAATACTCCGGAGCGCTGCTGAGCTATCTCGATCCCAAGTCCACCGCCGCGACGAAGGATGCGGTGACCACTGAACTCAAGAGCAAGCTGCCCGCCGGGATCGCCATGCTGACTCCGTCGGCCGCCGAGGACAAGGACGTCCTCGCGGTCACGCAGGCGACGGCGGACAAATACAAGCTCAAGACGATCTCCGACCTGACACTGGTTGCCGGAGAACTGGTGCTGGGCGGCCCGGCCGAATGGAAGACCCGACAACAGGGCGTCGTCGGCCTGCGCGACGTGTACGGGCTCAACTTCAAGGACTTCGTCAGCCTCGACGCGGGCGGCACGCTGACGATGACAGCCCTCACCAACGGCCAGATCCAGGCCGGTGACCTGTTCAGCACCGACCCGGGCCTGAAGTCGAATCATCTTGTCGCCCTGGAGGACAACAAGAACCTGTTCGCAGCGGAGAACGTGGTGCCGCTGATCAAGGCGGGCAAGCAGAACGACACTGTCACCAAGACCCTCGACGCGGTCTCGGCGAAACTGACCACCGACGACCTGATCTCGATGAACGCCGATGCCGCCACCGGCGCCAACCTCTCCGATATCGCCAAGAAATGGCTGGCCCGCGCCGGCATCAGCGGACAGTGAACGACTCATTCGGCAAAGGATCTCTTCTCTCATGACCCATTCTGTGACCACCGGTCCACGCCCCGTCCGCGCCCCGCGCGGCACCGAAATCTCCTGTCGCGGTTGGCAACAGGAAGCCGCACTGCGCATGCTGATGAACAATCTCGACCCCGAGGTGGCCGAGCATCCCGAGGACCTCGTCGTCTACGGCGGCACCGGCCGCGCGGCGCGCAACTGGGAGGCCTTCGACGCCATCGTGCACACGCTGCGGTCGCTGGCGGATGACGAGACCATGCTCATCCAGTCCGGAAAGCCGGTCGGCGTCTTCCGGACGAATGTCTGGTCTCCCCGTGTGCTGCTGGCGAATTCGAACCTGGTGGGCGACTGGGCCACCTGGGAACAGTTCCGCAAGCTGGAGGCCGAAGGATTGATGATGTACGGCCAGATGACGGCCGGCTCATGGATCTACATCGGCACCCAGGGCATACTGCAAGGCACCTTCGAGACCTTCGGTGCCGTGGCGCGCAAACGATTCGGCGGTACCCTCGCCGGCACCATCACCCTGACCGCCGGCGTCGGCGGAATGGGTGGTGCGCAGCCACTGGCGGTCACCATGAACGAGGGCGTCGCGATCTGCGTCGACTGCGACGAGAGCCGGATCGACCGGCGCATCGCTCATCGGTACCTGGACACCAAGGCCGCCGATATCGACGAAGCCCTCGCGATGGCGATCGAAGCCCGTGATGCCAAACGGCCGTTGTCGATCGGCTTGGTGGGTAACGCGGCGGCGGTGTTCCCCGAACTCCTGGCACGCGAAGCCCCGATCGATATCGTCACCGACCAGACCTCGGCCCACGATCCGCTGTCCTATCTGCCGCTGGGCGTGGATTTCGAGGACATGAAGAAGATGGCGGATAAAGATCCCGCCTACTTCACCGAGCAGGCCGAGTTGTCGATGGCCAAGCACGTCGCGGCCATGGTCGGCTTCATGGACCGTGGCGCCGAGGTCTTCGACTACGGCAATTCGATCCGCGACGAGGCCCGTAAGGCCGGCTACGACCGTGCCTTCGCCTTCCCCGGTTTCGTCCCGGCGTACATCCGCCCGCAGTTCGAGGAGGGGCTGGGGCCGTTCCGCTGGGCGGCCCTGTCCGGAGACCCGGCGGATATCGCCGCCACGGACCGGGCGATCCTGGAGTTGTTCCCGGACAACGACCATCTGCGGCGCTGGATCACCATGGCCGGTGAGAAGGTGGCGTTCGAGGGCCTGCCCGCCCGGATCTGCTGGCTCGGGTACGGCGAGCGGCACCGGGCCGGTCTGCGGTTCAACGAGATGGTGGCCTCCGGTGAACTGTCCGCGCCTCTGGTCATCGGCCGTGATCACCTGGACTCGGGGTCGGTCGCGTCGCCGTATCGCGAGACCGAGTCCATGCTCGACGGTTCCGACGCCATCGCCGACTGGCCGCTGCTGAATGCCTTGGTCAACACCGCCTCCGGGGCGTCCTGGGTCTCCATCCATCACGGTGGTGGCGTGGGCATCGGGCGCTCGATCCACGCCGGCCAGGTGTGTGTGGCCGACGGCACCGAACTGGCCGCGCAGAAGCTCGAGCGGGTGCTCACCAACGATCCGGGAATGGGCGTCATCAGGCACGTGGATGCCGGCTACGAGCACGCTGCCGATGTCGCACGCGAACGGGGCGTGCGAATCCCCATGTGGGAGAACGTGTGACATCGTCTGACACGTCGTTCGACACGTTGTGGCCGACCATCCTCGATGTCGGCCGCAACCCGGCCAACGGCGGCTATCGCCGGTTCGCGTGGACCGACGCCGATCTGACCCTGCGGGAGTGGTTCACCGGCGAGGCCGAGCGGCGCGGCATGGATGTCGAGGTCGACCGTAACGGCAACCTGTGGGCCTGGTGGCTGCCGCCGGGCTGGTCCGGTGACCCGCGCGACGCGTTCGTGACCGGCTCGCATCTGGACTCGGTGCCCGACGGCGGTGCATTCGACGGGCCGCTGGGCATTGTCTCGGCCTTCGCTGCGATCGACATCGTGCGGGAGCGCGGCGTGGTGCCCGCCATCCCGGTGGGGGTGGCGGCGTTCTCGGATGAGGAAGGCGCACGGTTCGGGGTGGCCTGCGTCGGGTCGCAGCTGTCCACCGGCGCGCTGAGTGCCGACCGGGCCCGCGGGCTCCGCGACATCGACGGAATCACCTTGGCGGAGGCGCTGATTCGGGCGGGCCGTGATCCCGGGCACCTCGGCCCCGATCCACGGCTGGCAGAGCGGGTCGGCGTGTTCGTCGAGTTGCACGTGGAGCAGGGCCGGGCGCTGGATCTGGTCGACGCCCCCATCGCGGTGGCATCGTCGATCTGGCCGCATGGCCGCTGGGAGTTCACGTTCGACGGTGAGGCCAACCATGCCGGTGCCACCCGTCTGGTCGATCGTCGTGACCCGATGCTGGCCTTCGCGTCGTCGGTGCACACCGCGCGGGCGCAGGCCGCCGCGCACAATGCCGTGGCGACTTTCGGCAAGGTGATCGTGGCCCCCAACGGGGCCAACGCGATACCGTCGCAGATCCGCGCGTGGTTGGACGCCCGGGCCGCGGACGAGGCCACCCTCGGCGCGCTGGTCGAGGCCATCTCGGCGGAGGCGCGCCGGCATGCCGACCGCGAGTCGGTCATTCTGGACGTGATCGCCGAATCGATCACGCCGATTGTCGAATTCCCCGAAGGTCCGCGCGCGCGGCTGACGAAGGCCCTGCACAACCTGGGGGACATCCCGGTGCTGCCCACGGCGGCCGGCCACGACGCCGGAATCCTTGCGGCCCAGGTGCCGACGGCGATGTTGTTCGTGCGCAACCCGACGGGGGTGTCGCACTCGCCCGTCGAGTACGCGGAGCCCGCCGACTGCAATCGCGGTGCCGTCGCTCTCGCCGATGTGATGGCCGAGTGGGTTTCGCCGTGACGGTCACCTGGTGGTGTGAGCACGCCTGGCTGGGTGACACGGTGCAGCCGGGTGTGCTGATCACCGTGGACGACGGGCGGATCACGTCGATCAACGTCGGCGCGCCGGCTTCGGGTGCGTCGAAACGGTTGTACGGCTTGGTGATACCCGGTATGGCCAACGCCCATTCGCATGCCTTCCACCGTGCGCTGCGCGGCCGCACGCAGCGCGACCAAGGATCGTTCTGGACGTGGCGTGACCTCATGTATCGAGTGGCCGACCGGCTGGATCCCGATCGCTACCGTGCGTTGGCCCGCGCCGTGTACGCCGAAATGGCGCTGGCTGGAATCACCTCCGTCGGAGAGTTCCACTACCTGCACCACGACACCGGCGGCCGGCGCTATGCCGACCCGAACGCGATGGGGCACGCGCTGATCGAGGCCGCGGCCGAGGCCGGGCCACGGCTCACCCTGCTCGATACCTGCTATCTCAGTTCCGCGCCGGATGGCACTGCCTTGCAGGACGGGCCCCAGCAGCGGTTCGGCGACGGCAGTGGGGCGGGCTGGGCAGACCGGGTTGAAACGCTACGTGCCCAAACCCATGCCAGCTCGGGGGTTCTCGTTGCCGCGGCGCTGCACTCGGTGCGCGGCGTCCCGGTCGACCAGATGCCCGATGTGGTCGGGTGGGCATCCGCGCACTCGGCGCCGTTGCATGTGCACTCGTCGGAGCAGCGGGCCGAGATCGAGCAGTGCCAGGCCGTGCACGGGCGCACCCCCACCGCGGTGTTGCGGGACGCCGGTGTGCTGGGCCCGCGGACCACCGCCGTCCATGCCACCCACCTGACACCCGGCGACATCACGGACCTGAGTGCCTCGGCCACCGGTGTCTGCTTCTGCCCCACCACCGAACGGGACCTGGGCGACGGAATCGGGCCGGCACCCGCCCTGCTCGACATGCCGGGGCCGTTCAGCCTGGGCTCCGACAGCCACGCCGTGATCGACATGTTCGAGGAGGCTCGTGCCGTCGAGCTCGATGAACGGTTGGCCCGGCAGGAGCGCGGCATCATCGGCGCGCCGACCTTGTTGCGCGCCGCGACCACCGACGGTCACCACGCGATCGGCTGGACCGACGCGGGCGTGCTGCAGGTCGGTGCGCGCGCCGATCTGGTTGCGGTGGACCTGAATTCGGTACGCACAGCCGGTGGCGGGGCCACCGTGGAGACCATCGTGTTCGCCGCCTCCGCCGCTGATGTCACCGATGTGGTGATCGACGGCCAGCTGGTGGTCGCCGACCGTAGACACGTCCGCGTCGATGTGGCCGCCGAGTTGCACGCGGCGATCACAGATCTCTTGGGGGACTCATGACCGTCCTGTACTCCGGCATCGCCGAGCTCGTCACCAACGACCCCGAACAGGGTGACGGCAGCGCTCTCGGTGTGATCGCCGACGGCGCGGTGCTCGTCTCGGGTGACACTGTCGAGTGGGTCGGCCGGCGTCGCGATGCGCCCGCCGCCGACCGTCGTGTCGACTGCGGCGGGGTCAGCGTCGTGCCAGGGTTCGTCGACAGCCACGCTCACCTGGTCTTCGCGGGCGAACGGTCGGCGGAGTTCGCCGCCCGGATGAGCGGACAGCCCTACGCGGCGGGCGGTATCGCGACGACGGTGGCGGCGACCCGCGCGGCCGATGATGCCACGCTGTCCGGGGGCGTAGGCCGCCTCGCCGGTGAACTGGCCGCCGCGGGGGTGACGACGTTCGAATGCAAGAGCGGATACGGCCTCGACATCCAGAACGAGGCGCGTTCTCTGCTCGTTGCCCGCGAATACACCGGCGAGACAACATTTCTCGGCGCCCACGTCGTCCCCGCCGAATATCGCGACGATCGTGCCGGATACATCGACCTCGTCACCGGGCCGATGCTGGATGCCTGCGCGCCGCTGGCACGCTGGATCGACGTGTTCTGCGACAGGGGAGCTTTCGACGTCGACGAATCCCGCGCCATCCTCACCGCGGGCATCGGGGCCGGACTGCAACCGCGCATGCACGCCGGCCAGCTCGGTCCCAGCGGGGGCATTCAACTCGCGGTAGAACTGGGGGCGGCTTCGGTCGATCACTGCACGTACGCCACCGACGCGGACATCGAGGCGCTGGCGTCCGGCAGTACGGTCGCCACGTTGCTGCCCGGAGCCGAATTCTCCACGCGCGCACCGTGGCCGGACGCCCGCAGGATGATCGACGCCGGAGTGACCGTCGCCATCGCCACCGACTGCAACCCGGGAAGTTCCTTCACCACCAGCATGCCGTTCTGCATCGCAGTGGCGGTCCGCGACATGAACTTCACACCCGCCGAGGCGTTGTGGGCGGCGACCGCCGGCGGCGCGGCAGCGCTACGCCGCGAAGATGTCGGAACGCTGGCGCGCGGCAAGCGCGCCGACTTCCTGTGTCTGGACGCGCCGTCGTACATCCATCTCGCGTACCGGCCAGGGGTGCCGCTGATCCGCGATGTGGTGCACTCGGGTCAGAGGATCTGAGCTTCCAGCCGCCGCAGGTGCTCCCGCGAGGACCCCAGCAGCTGCGCACTGCCGTGCGCCCGCTTGAAGTAGAACTGGATGTCGCTTTCCCACGTGATCGCGATGCCGCCGTGCATCTGAATCGCCTCGCCGGCAACGGCATTGAACGCCTCGGTGGCCAGGTAGCGGGCCAGCGACGCATTCGTGGGCGTGGGGTCGGCGATGGCGTCGTTGACGATCGCGCGGGCCGCCGAGACCTTGACGTACAGGTCCGACATGCGGTGCTTGAGCGCCTGGAAGCTGCCGATCGGGCGGCCGAACTGCACGCGGTCCTTGGAGTAGGCCACGGTCAGGTCCAGGCAGCGGCTCGCGGCGGCGACCTGCTCGACGGCCATCAGGATGGCGGCGGTGCCCGCGAGGCCCGGGTCGGTGCCCAAGGCAGTGGTGCTGCCGGGGGACACCGCGGCGAGCCGACGGGTCGGGTCCATCGCGGTGGCCGGCGTGACGGTGTTGTCGGTCCAGCGGGTCAGCTGGCCGTCCTGCGCCGCGATCACCAGGTCGGCGACGTCGCCGTTGATGACGTAACCGGCGTCGAAAACAACGGTGCCGATGGACGTTCCCTCGGCCAGTCCTTCCAGTGGCTCTTCGTCGCCGACGGCGAGCAGAGCCAGTTCGGCGAGCGTGGTGCCGAGCAGCGGCGTCGGGACCAGGTTCTTGGCCAGCTCCTCGAGAACGACGGCGGCGTCGCCCAATTCGCCCCCGGCGCCGCCGAGCTCCTCGGGCACGACCAGCGCCGCGGCGCCGACCTGCTCGCACAACATCTGCCAGAGCTTCTCGTCGTAGCCCTTCTCGGTCTCGATGGCGGCGCGCACGGCCTCAGGCCCCGCGTGCTTCTCCACCAGCGCTGCGACGGTGGCGCGCAGCATCTCCCGTTCTTCGCTCATCGCTCGCTCACTCCTCGATTCTTCGCGCAAGCGCTCATCACAAGCCTGCCAGCACGCGGGTCCGGTGCCACGTCGAGTCGCCCCACGCCGAGCGCAGCGCCTGCGTGCGCAGCAGCAACAGGGACAGGTCGTGCTCCTGCGTGAAACCGATGGCACCGTGCGTCTGCAGCGACGACCGCGCGGCCAGCAGCGCAGCCTCGTTGGCGGCTACCTTGGCGGCGCTGACGTCGCGGGCCAGCATGGACGACCCGTCGGCCAGGGCCAGGGCCGCGCCGTAGACCAGCGGGCGGGCCAGCTCGACGGCGATGTGCACGTCGGCCAGCTTGTGCTTGATGGCCTGGTACGAACCGATCACGGTGCCGAACTGGGTGCGCTGCTTGGCGTACGCGACTGCCATGTCGAGCATCGCCTGGCCGGCGCCCACCAGCTGCGCCGCGGTCGCCAGCGCACCGAACTCGAAAGCCTTTGCGGTGTCGGCTGATTGGGCTTCACCGGTGGCGGTGACGTCGAACAGGTGCCGGGCCGGGTCGACGGACTGGTGCTCCTGGCCGGCGACGGCGTCCTGCACCTGACCAGCTGAGGCCAGCAGGATCAACCCGGCGGTGTCGGCGTCGACCGCCCGCGGGGCCAGCGGCGGCATGGCCACGGTGGCGATGAGCTCACCGGAGGCCAATTCTGCGGACCGCTTGGCTCCGGCTTCTGATGCCAGCAGCACCGGGGCCACCGCGATCGACTCGGTGACCGGACCGGGCACGGCCCAGTAGCCGAGTCGCTCCAGGGCGACAACCAGATCCACCGGATGCGCGCCGATGCCGTCGAACTCCTCCGGCACGTTCAGTGCGGTGACGCCGAGGTCGGCCAGGGTCGACCAGACCTTGCGGCCGGGGGCGGCGTCGGCCGCCTTCTCGACCCCGCCCCACGCCCGAACGGCGGCGGGCACGTCTGCCGCGCCCAGCGCGGCGTCGATGCTCGCAGCGAAGTCGCGCTGCGATTCGTCCAATTCAAAGAACACGTGAACAATCCCTCTTATTTGCGGGGCAGGCCCAGCAGGCGCTCGGCGATGATGTTGCGCTGAATTTCGTTGGTACCGGCATAGATCGGGCCGCCCAGGGCGAACAGCAATCCTTCGGTCCAATTGTCGTACAGCTCGGCGTCGGCGCCGCGCAGGTCCAGTGCGGTCTGGTGCAGTGCGACGTCGAGGTCGGACCAGAACACCTTGGTCACCGAGGACTCGGCGCCCAGTTCGCCGCCGTTGGCCAGCCGCGTCACGGTGCCGAAGGTGTGCAGGCGGTAGGCCTGGGCCTTGATCCAGGCGTCCGCGACGCGCTCGGCGTAGGCCGGGTTCTGGTCGACCTTCCATTGCGCGACAAGACGTTCGGCCGGGGCGACGAAACGGGCCGGGCTGCGCAGCGACATGCCGCGTTCGTTGCTCGACGTGCTCATGGCGGCGGTCCAGCCGCCATGCACCTGGCCGATGACGTCCTCGTCGGGGACGAACACGTCGTCGAGGAAGATCTCACCGAAGCCGGTCTCACCACCCAGCTGGGCGATGGGCCGGACGGTGATGCCCTCGGCCTTCAGGTCGAACATGAAGTACGTCAGACCCTTGTGCCGCACGGCTTCGGGGTCGGAGCGGAACAGGCCGAAGCCGCGCTCGCCGAACGGGGCGCGCGAACTCCAGATCTTCTGGCCGTTGAGCTTCCAGCCGCCGTCGACCTTGGTCGCGGTCGAGCGCAGCGACGCCAGGTCGCTGCCGGACTCGGGCTCGGACCAGGCCTGGGCCCAGATCTCTTCGCCGGAGGCCATTTTCGGCAGCACGCGCTGCAGCTGCTCCTTGGTGCCGTGCGCGAACAGCGTCGGCGCCAGCATTGCCGTGCCGTTGGCCGAGGCCCGGCCGGGGGCGCCGGCCTTGAAGTACTCCTCCTCGTACACCACCCACTGCAGCATGGTGGCGTCGCGGCCGCCGTATTCCTTGGGCCACGCGATGACCGACAGGCCGGCGTCGAAAAGCACCTTGTCCCAGACGCGGTGCTGCTCAAAGCCCTCGAGAGTGTCGTAGGACTTGGTGGGGAACTTGTCCCGGTTGGCCGCCAGGAAGTCGCGGACCTCGGCCCGGAATTCCTCGGTCTCGTCGTCGAATGTCAGATCCATGCGTTACCGACTCGTCTCTCCGTGTGTATTTCCCGTCGCTTCGCTCGCCCTGAGCAGGGGCTTCACGACCTTGCCTCCAGGGTTGCGCGGCAGCGTCTCGAGGAACGCCACCGAACGCGGCGTCTTGAAGTTAGCCAGATGTTCCTCGGTGTAGGTCTGCGGTGGGGTCTGCCGACCGGGCTGCTGGGTGCCGTCGGACCCACTCATCGGAACTCCCTCTAACAAAGCAAGTGCTTGGTAGGTTAGCCTACAAGGGTGATAGAGGTCCAGACGTTCCGGGCTGAGGTTCGGCAATGGCTCGCAGACAATCTCGTCGGTGAATTCGCAGCTCTCAAGGGCCTGGGTGGCCCCGGTCGTGAGCACGAGGCTTATGAAGAACGACGTGCGTGGAACCAGCATCTGGCTGCGGCGGGGCTGACCTGCCTGGGCTGGCCGGAGGAGCATGGTGGCCGCGGCCTGTCCGTCGCGCACCGCGTCGCCTTCTATGAGGAGTACGCCAAGGCGGACGCCCCGGACAAGGTCAACCACCTCGGTGAGGAACTGCTCGGGCCGACGCTCATCGCGTACGGCACTGAAGAGCAGAAGAAGCGCTTCCTGCCGAACATCCTCAACGTCACCGAGCTGTGGGCCCAGGGTTACTCCGAGCCCGGCGCCGGTAGCGACCTGGCCAACGTCTCGACGTCGGCTGAACTGGTCGGCGACGAATGGGTGATCAACGGCCAGAAGGTGTGGACCTCACTGGCGCACTGGGCGCAGTGGTGCTTCGTGGTGGCCCGCTCCGAGAAGGGCTCCAAGCGCCACCACGGCCTGTCGTATCTGTTGGTGCCACTGGACCAGCCGGGCGTCGAGATCCGTCCGATCGTTCAGCTGACCGGTGACTCCGAGTTCAACGAGGTGTTCTTCGACGACGCCCGTACCGACGCGTCGCTGGTGGTCGGTGAGCCCGGGCAGGGCTGGGGCGTGGCGATGGCGACGCTGACGTTCGAGCGCGGCGTTTCGACGCTCGGCCAGCAGATCCGTTACAAGCGTGAGCTCGAAGGCCTGATTGACGTGGCCAAGCGCACCGGCGCCATCGAGGATCCGCTGATCCGGCACAAGCTGACCGAGTCCTGGACCGGCCTGCAGGCCATGCGGTCGTACGCCATGGCGACCATGGACGTCGAGCAGCCTGGCCAGGACAACGTGTCAAAGCTGTTGTGGGCCAACTGGCATCGTGAACTCGGCGAGATCGCCATGGAGATTCAGGGCATGGCCGGGCTGACGCTGCCCGGTGGCGAGTTCGACGAGTGGCAGCGCCTGTTCCTGTTCTCCCGTTCGGACACCATCTACGGCGGCTCCAACGAAATTCAGCGCAACATCATCGCCGAGCGGGTGCTCGGCCTACCCCGAGAGGCCAAGGGCTGATGGATCTTTCAGTTGCACCCACCGAGGTTGAAGGCCACGGCCTGCTGAAGGGCAAGGTCGTCCTCGTGACGGCAGCCGCCGGCACCGGCATCGGCTCGTCCACCGCCCGTCGGGCGCTGTTGGAAGGCGCCGACGTCGTGGTGTCCGACTACCACGAGCGTCGCCTGGGCGAGACCCGCGATCAGCTGGCCGCACTCGGCCTGGGCAAGGTCGAGGCCGTCGTCTGCGATGTGACCTCGACCGAGGCCGTCGACGCCCTGATCGCCGCGGCCGTCGAGAAGATGGGCCGGCTGGACGTCCTGGTCAACAACGCCGGTCTCGGCGGGGAAACCCCGCTGGTCGACATGACCGACGACGAATGGGACCGCGTCCTCAACGTCACGCTCAACTCCGTGATGCGCGCGACCCGCGCGGCGCTGCGCTACTTCCGCGGAGTCGAGCACGGCGGTGTGATCGTCAACAACGCGAGCGTCCTGGGCTGGCGCGCCCAGCACTCGCAGTCGCACTACGCCGCCGCCAAGGCCGGGGTGATGGCCCTGACCCGTTGCAGCGCAATCGAAGCCGTCGAGTACGGGGTGCGGATCAACGCGGTGTCCCCGAGCATCGCGCGGCACAAGTTCCTGGAGAAGTCGGCCGATGCCGCGCTGCTGGACAGGCTGTCCTCCGACGAGGCATTCGGCCGTGCCGCCGAGCCGTGGGAAATCGCCACCACCATCGCGTATTTGGCCAGTGACTACTCCAGTTACCTGACCGGTGAGATCATTTCGGTGTCGAGCCAGCGGGCGTAGTTTTCATCCGGCCGCGAGGTTCGGATATATGCACTTGCCCGCCTATTTGCGACAAGTTTGTCGCAAATAGGCGGGCATTTTCATGTGTGGCTGGATCGCGATCTCGCGAGCATGACCTGGTGGCGGACCCTCTCGATCAGATGATCTCCTGCTCCTGCAAGCTCGCGATCTGCGCCGCGTCATAGCCCAGTTCGCCCAGTATCTCTGCGCTGTGCTCGCCGATCAGCGGCGGCGGGCGGCGGATCGTCGCAGGCGTCGCACCCATGCCCGCCAGCGGGCTGCCGATCAGGTCGACCGATCCGGCGGCGGCCCACATGTGCGGAGTCGTGGCGCGCAGGCCCCGATGCTGCACCTGCGGATCATCCCAGACCTCCGCCAGATCGTTATAGCGCGCGGCCGGGATGCCCACGCTGTCGAACTTCGCCTGAAGCTCCGCCGTCGTGAACTGCCGGCTCCACACGTTGATGATGTCGATCAACTCCGCGCGATTGATCTTGGCCCGCTTGGCGTTGGTGTCGAAGCGCGGGTCGTCGTAGAGCTCGGGCTGGCCCATCAACTCCGACATGCGCCGCCAGTGGGCGTCGCTGCCGGCCGTTATGTACGTCATGCCGTCGCTCGCATGGATGAGGTCAGCGGGGCCGCCGCCGTTGCCGCCATTGCCCAGCCGCTCCGCCTGGACGCCGTTGATGAGATAGTCCTGCATGATGTGGCAGATCATCGCCACGGAACTGTCAAGCAGCGCCATGTCAATGTGCTGGCCCTCGCCCGTGTTGTTGCGATGGTTCAGCGCGGCGAGGATCGCGATGGCGCTGTTGTGGCCGGTCACGAAATCGACCAGGCTGGGACCGGCCTTCACCGGGCCCGCGCCGGGCTGGCCTTCTGGGATTCCGGTCACGGCCATCATGCCGCCGCTCGCCTGGAACAACCCGTCGTAGCCCGCGCGCGCCGCCATCGGACCGGTCTGGCCAAAGCCGGTGATCGAGCAATAGATGAGGCGGGGATTGATCGCCTTCAGGCTCTCGTAGTCCAGCCCGAACCGCTTGAGGTCGCCGACCTTGTAATTCTCGATCAGGATGTCCGCGGTCTTGACCAGGGCACGCAGGATGTCCTGCCCCTCCGGCTTGGAGTGGTTGACCGTGATCGACCGCTTGTTGCGGTTCGACGCGGTGAAGAAGCCGGACTGGCGAAGGTCCTTGCCATCCTTGCCCTCGACCGAGGCAAGACCGTAACCGCGCCCTTCGTCACCGCTGCCCGGTCGCTCCACCTTGATGACGTCAGCGCCGAGGTCGCCCAGTATCTGCGCGCTGATCGGGCCGGCGAAGACGCGGGTCATGTCGATGACCCGGATGCCCTCCAGGGCAAGCTGTGTCGTGCTCATGATCTCCTGATACTCATCCATTTCACATCGTGCCCCATCTATCGGTCGCGGTCGACAACCGCGCACGTGACCTCGCCCGCCCTCAGGGCCGCGATCGCCTCAACGTGCGCGACCCAGGTGAGCACGCGATCTTTGTGTACGTAGTGGCCAAGTCAACACCGGCCCGACCTACCCTAGCAAGCGCTTGGTTGCCATGGTGTGACGATGGCGCCCGAATCGCCCGGCCAACCCGCGAGCAGGCGCGACGAGCTTCTGGAGCTCGCCGCGGCGATGTTCGCTGAGCGTGGTGGCTGCCCGCTAATCAGCGTCGAGCGCACCAGGTGCGATGACGGGCATGGCCACGGAGGTTGCCGCCGCCATCATGCGTTTGTCGTATGTGACCAGTGCGGTCAACTGCGCGTACGAGCCGACGATGTGCGCGGAGGCCAAGTGGATGGCATCCAATGATCGCAGGTTGGGGTCAGGATAGGCCGCGGCGGTTGCGCGCACCGCCGCGTCTATCTCCAGCCGGATCAGCCGAGCCACCAGTGCTGGAATGGCCGGTAGGTCGTCCGGGGAACTGGCCAGCACAGCCCTGGTGAGTTCTACCTCGGCCAATACGGATGTGGCCCAAGAGATGTCGGGGCGCCCATCGAGCCAGTCAGCCAACGCCGCTGATTCGGTCTCCTCGCAGATGAGCTTCACCAACGCCGATGTGTCCAGATAGATCATCGGCGATCGCTTACCTTTCCTCGTCTCGAAGGCGTTCCAGAGCGGCGCTGACCGAATTTCCAGAGCGGCTGCGGGAAGGGCGAGGTGCTGGGCCGTGGAGGGTGGCGGGTTGCGCGCGCCCAGCGCTGACCAGCGCGGCCAGTGGATTGGGATGAAGTGGAACGATGCGGGCGATCACCTTACCCCGTTCGGTGAGGTCGATTTCTTCTCCGTGTTTGACGCGTGCCAACACTCGCGAGGTCTGCTGATTGAGCGTGCGAATCGAAACCTCAGTCATGTGCCAAATGTAGAACTTTAATGTTCTACCTGCAACGTAAAGATGTACTGGTCTCCCTGGAGGCGGGGGTTCTGTTCGCGGTCTCAAGTCTCCACAGTTTCTTCACGATCGCTGCCGGTAAGCCCCACAAACCGCGCTTACAGTCGGAAAGCGTGAAGCGAATCCTGGTCGTCGACGACGAGCCGACCATCCTGTCCTCGGTGGCGACGCGGCTGCGAGCTGAATCGTTCCAGGTGGAGACGGCTGTCGACGGGCCTTCGGCGGTGGCCGTAGCCGCCGCGTCGCAACCCGACCTGGTGGTGCTCGACGTCATGCTGCCCGGCTTCGACGGGCTGGAGGTGTGCCGGCGCATCCAGGCGGAACGTCCGGTGCCGGTGCTCATGTTGACGGCGCGTACCGACGAGACCGACATGCTGATCGGTCTGGGGATCGGTGCCGACGACTATCTGACCAAGCCGTTCAGCATGCGCGAGTTGGTTGCGCGAGTGCGGGTGTTGTTGCGGAGAGTGGAGCGCGCGACCGCGGACCAACCGGTGTCGGTGGGGGACTACCGCGTCGATCTCAATGAGCGTCGCGTGCACCAGGGCGACATCGAAATCCATCTCACCCGAACAGAATTCGATCTGCTGGCCTTCCTCGCCGGACGACCGCGGGCCGCGGTGGCCCGCGAGACGCTGCTGGAGCACGTCTGGGGCTGGGGGTCGGGCGCCGAGACCCGCACGGTCGACAGTCACGTCAAGGCGTTGCGGCGCAAGCTCGGTGCGGAGCTCATCCGAACCGTGCACGGGGTCGGCTACGCGCTCGAGGTGCCGCGATGAGTGCCTTCGGTGAACTGTGGGACCGTTTGCCCAGGCCGCTTGACCCCTTCGCCTCCTTCAAGATCAAGATGGGGCTACTGGTGGGCGGAGCAATCCTGTTGGCTTCGTTCACCTTCTGGATCGGTGCGAGTTGGCAGTTCCGGTACGCCCTGCTGTCTGCGCTGCTGACCTCGCTGCTGTTCACCCAGTTCATGGCGCACGGGATGACCTCCCCGCTGCGGCAGATGACTACCGCAGCCCGCGCTATGGCCAAGGGCGACTACAGTATTCGGGTTCGTGCCACGTCGCGTGATGAAGTCGGTCAGCTGGCAACGGCATTCAATCAGATGGCGACTGACCTCGGCGCTGCCGACGAGTACCGCCGCGGCCTGATCGGCAACGTCTCTCATGAATTGCGTACGCCCATCACCGCATTGCAGGCGGTACTGGAGAACGTGGTGGACGGTGTGGTCGAGCCCGACGCGCAGACGATGCGGTTGGCGCTGTCCCAGACCGAGCGTCTGGGCGAGCTGGTCACCGATCTGCTGGACCTGTCCCGCCTCGAAGGCGGCGTAATTCCTCTGCGGGTCAACAGATTCGACGTCGACGCGTTTCTGCGCGATGCCGTCGAGCACGTCTCGGCATCAGCCGGTGACGTGGCAGTGGTGGTCGAGGTGTCACCGCCCGGCCTGACGTTGCTCGCCGATCCGGCGCGGTTGCGGCAGGTTGTGGTCAACCTGGTGGACAACGCAATTCGGCACAGCCCGCCTGGCGGCAGTGTGACGGTGCGGGCGACGCGCGACGCGTCGGGCTTGCGGCTCGAGGTCGCCGATCAAGGGCCGGGTATCGCGCCGGCCGAGCGCGAGCGCGTCTTCGAACGGTTCACGCGCGGTGCCACCTCGGACGGCGGTACCGGTCTGGGTCTGGCGATCGCCCGCTGGGCAGTTGAGTTGCACGGCGGTGTGATCGACGTGGTGGAGGCGAAGGTGGGATGCCGCTTCAGAGTGAGCATTCCGGAATCAGAGGAGCGGTCTGCATGACGATGCTGATGGGTATTCCAGGGCAGCCGATGGTCGCGCCGCTGATCGGGCCGGCACTGCCGCGGCGCGGTGAGCCCGGCTGGACGATGCTGCCGCGGCGGGTGTGGCCGATCAGCCCACTGGCCGCAGCGCCACACCGGGTCGTGCTCCTCGCGGTGCTGGCCGGTCTGCTCGGCACCGCCCTGTGGCGGCCGTCGGCGCTGAGTATCGGCTACCTGGTAGTTGGGGTAATGGTCTTCGCTGTCGTGTTCGGCACTGCCGAACGCCGGCCGACGCGTACGGAATGGGCCGGTATGGCGCTGACGTTGGCGCTGCTTGCGGTGCCCGGCCTACTGGCTGCCGACTGGCTGGGCGTGCTGTGCATCATGGCTGCCTGGATCGTCGGGTGGTGCACGCTGTTCGGCGGGCGCACCTGGACCGCGGTCCTGACTGCGCCGTTCCTGGCGTGGGCGCTGCCGGCACGGGTACTCGGTTGGGCACGCCGCGGATTCTCGGGTCGGGTGGGCATTGCCAACCCGGTTCGCGTTGCCGTCGTCGTCGGTCTCACCGTGGCACTGACTTTGGTTTTCGGTGCGTTGTTCGCCTCGGCGGACGCGGCCTTCGCCCATCTGGTGGGCAAGCTGATGCCACGTTTCGCCGGTGTCGATGTCGTCGCCCGCATCGTGGTCTTCGGTATGGTGGCCGCGTTCGTTCTCGGCGGTGCGTACCTGACCCGGTTCGCGCCACGGCTGGATGTCCTTGCGCCCAAGCCGATGAAGCCCGTGCCGCGCTGGGAGTGGGCGGTGCCGCTAGGGGTGCTCGACGCGCTGTTCATCGCGTTTGTGGCGGTGCAGGCCGCGGTGCTGTTCGGCGGCCACACCCACGTGCTGGAAACCGAGGGGCTCACCTACGCCGAGTACGCCCGGCAGGGCTTCTGGCAGTTGTTGTGGGTGTCGGCGCTGACCCTATTGGTGCTGAGCGGGGTGATCCGGGTGGCGGGGCGTGTAACTGCCGGTGACCGCCGGGCGCTTCGAATCCTGGCTGGAATCCTTTGCGCCACTTCGGTTGTCGTGGTTATTTCGGCGATCCACCGGATGTGGCTGTATCAGCAGGCGTACGGATTCAGCACCGACCGGTTGATGGTGATCACCATCGAACTCTGGTTGGGCGCGGTATTCCTGCTCGTCGCGGTGGCGGGGGTGCGAATGTCGGGGCGCTGGCTGCCGCACACGGTGCTGGCCGCCGGTGTGGTCGCTCTGCTGGGCTTGGCGGCCCTCAACCCCGAGCGCCTCGTCGCTGATCGCAACATCGACCGCTTCGAGCAGACCGGCCAGCTCGATGCCGAGTACCTGTCCCGCCTGTCGTCGGACATCGACCCAGCGCTGCACCGGTTGCCCGAGCATCTCCGCGCCTGCGTGCGATCGGACCACTCGCATGACGACCCCTGGTACCTGTTCAACCTGTCCCGGTCGAACGCGGACAGGCCGGTGGGAACCGAACTGCCCGAACACTGCCGGCAGTACTGGACGTATCGCGACTAGTGGTTCGCCGAACGTGAGGGAATCGCGGCCGTCGACCGCGCGGCACATGACCGACCAGGCCGAGTTGACTGTGCCCAGGCCCGCCGACCGGCCGAAGTGGCATGCCGTCGACGCGCGCCCGATAGCTTGGTAGCCGTGGTCGGTGAGGACAAAGCGGCGTTCAGCGGAGAAGGTTGGCGCGAGCTTGTGGGCCGCGTCCACGCAGAGCTCGACGAACTGGTGGCCGCCCGGGACCGCATGGAGCAACTGGTCCGGCTCATCGTGGACGTCGGCTCTGACCTCGACTTGGATATGACATTGCGGCGCATCGTCGGTGCGGCCTTGGAACTCGCCGAGGCGAAGTACGGGGCGCTCGGCACCCGGGCAGCCGATGGCAGCCTCGGCGTGTTCGTCGGTGCGGGAATCGACGCGGACACGATGCGTGAGCTGGCTGACCTACCTGTAGGCGAGGGCCTGCGCATCGATGATCTGCAAGCTCACCCGCTGGCTGCGCGGCTGCCGGCACACGAACCTCCCTTGCGCGCCCTGTTGGGGCTGCCGATTACGGTCCGCGGCAGTGACTTCGGCAGCCTCTACCTGATCGACGACCGGCCTGATCGCGCCTTCGCGTCTTCCCAGGAGGCGGCGGTGCGTGCATTGGCGATGGCAGCGGCGGCCGCTATCGACAACGCCAGGCTTTTCGAGCGGGAACGTGAATCCGCCAAATGGATGAAAGCCAGCCGCGAGATAATCGCCGCGCTGCTGTCCGGAAATCCACAGACCAGACCGCTGCAACTCATCGTGAACCGCGCGCTCGAGCTGGCTGATGCCGAGCAGGCGATCCTGTTGGTTCCAGACGAACCCGAGCTCACCTCGAGTGGCGCCGACACCCTTGTCGTGGCGGCTACCGCGGGGCGTTACTCGTCGGAGGTGATCGGCCGGCAGGTTCCGATGGACGGCTCCACCACCGGCAGTGTCGCGCGGCGCGGTCTGCCGCTGATCACCGATTCATTCCAGTATCCGATCGAGGGGTTCACCGATGTCGGTGAGCGGTCGGCGATCGTCATGCCGCTGATCGCCGATGACGCGGTGCTCGGCGTGATCGCGGTGGCACGTCGACCACAGCAGGCGGCGTTCGACGAGGCATACCTGGATCTGGTCAATGACTTTGCCCGGCACGCCGCCATCGCGCTGGCGCTGGCCGCGGGCCGTGAACACGCGCTGAACCAGGAGCTGGCACAAGCGGACACTGTCGACGGAGCGTTGATCGCCGCGGCGGAGGAACTGCGCCGGCTGTGGCGGGCACATCAGGTCCTGGCCGTGACTTTCCCGACGTACAGTTCGTCCGCGGGGACCGCATACGGTGACCCGCACATCGTTGCGGCCGGCGACTCCGCCAGGTGGTCTGACCTGCCGACCGAGACCCGGCGGCTTCTCGTGTCACTGCGCGACGGAGACTTCTTGACGCCCAACGCTGCGCTGCCGGGTTCGGCGGGCATCGCGCTGCAGCACCCCGACGGGGTGCTTGTCGTCTGGATCGAGCTCGGAGAGCAACGACCCTTCACCCTCGAGGACCAGACCCTGTTGACGGTGCTCGCGGGCCGCCTCGGCCAAGGTTTGCAGCGCGTACATCGGGTCGATCAGCAGCGCGAAACCGCGTTGGCGCTGCAACACGCGATTCTCGGACCCGCTGACCTACCGGGTGGTTTCGCAGTCCGCTATCAAGCTGCCAGCCGCCCTCTGCAGGTGGGCGGTGACTGGTATGACGTCGTCAGGCTCGATGACGGACGCATCGCCATGGTGGTCGGCGACTGCGTCGGCCACGGTCTGGCCGCTGCCACCGTGATGGGGCAGATCCGCAGTGCGTGCCGCGCGCTGCTCTTCGAGAATCCCAGCCCCGCTGTCGCACTGGCGGGACTGGACCGTTTCGCGTCTCGACTGCCGGGTGCCCAATGCACGACAGCGGTGTGTGCGGTGCTCAACCCGGACACCGGCGAGCTGGTCTACTCCAGCGCCGGGCATCCGCCGCCCATCCTGATCCAGGCTGATGGCGAGCGCCGAACACTCGATGGCGGTCACACCATCGCGCTGGGGCTCCGCCACGATTGGCCTCGTCCCGAAGCGACGGTCACCCTGCCTGCGCGGGCGACTCTGGCGCTGTACACCGACGGGCTGGTCGAACGTCGCAATCATCCTCTGGAGCAGGGGATTTCATCTGCTGCCGACCTCATTCGCGATGCCAAGACGTTCCCGCTGAATGATTTGGCCGATCACGTGATGTCCAACCTCGCGCCGTCCGACGGCTATCAGGATGACGTCGTTCTCCTGCTCTATCGCCAGCCGGCCGCTCTGGAAATGGAGTTCCCGGCCGATGCCGATCAGCTGGCTCACGCTCGCACAACGTTGCGCGACTGGCTCTCCCGAGCGGGGGTGAACCCCCAGCAGGCCATGAACGTGCTGGTTGCTGCCGGGGAGGCCATCGCCAACGGCATCGAGCACGGGTATCGCCACAGTTCTGACGGCACGATCCGACTGACCGCGACGGCATTGGCCGATCAGGTTCAGCTCGCGGTCACCGACAGTGGGTCATGGCAGTCCGTGCCGGCCGAGGACGGCTCCGATCGCGGTCGGGGCATCGGACTCATGCGAGAGCTCATGGATGACCTCGTCATCACTCGCAACACCGCCGGAACGGCGGTCCACCTATCTGTGAGGATCATCTGATGGCCACGCCGCTCACCCTGGACAGCGCGTATCGCGATGACGGGACCTTCGTCCTGGTTGTGGCCGGCGAAATAGACATGAGCAATGTCGAGGCGTTCAGCGAAGGCCTTACCGCCGCGATCGCCGAGTGTGGTGGCAGCGGAGACAATTTGACCGTCGACCTCAGCGCTGTGAAGTACTTGGACAGCACCGCGATTTCCGCGTTGTTCAGCCGAGCCGGCCGCATCGACATCGTCGCTCATCCGCATCTGATGGGCGTCTTTCGGGTCAGTGGCCTCACCGAACTGGTCTCCATCGAGGCCGCGTCGTTGTCGACGGAGTCCGGGCCCGACTAACCCGGGGCCTCGATGCGCCATTGCAGGCGCACCCGGGTTCCGGTGGGGGTGGCAGTGATCTCGGCGCGGTCGGTGAGCGCGTGAATCAGGGGAATGCCGCGCCCGTGGGCCACGCCGCGCAGTTGCGGATCGGGGGCCCGCCAGGCACCGTCGTCACTCACCTCCACGGTGAGCGTGGCCTGGGGGCGGTTGTAGTCGGCGTGAATGTGCATGGCTCCCGCGGTGGGAGCCTCGGTGTATGCGCAGTCGGCCGCGTTGGCCATGGCCTCGTAGACCGCCAGGATGACGTCGTTGCTCTTGCCCGGGTCCAGCGTGAACGTGTGCCCCAGCCAGGCTGCGAATTCGTCGCGGAGCAGCGCGGCACTCACCGGGTCCGCGCTGATGTTGGCCTTGGTGAAACTGGTGGCCGGCTCCTGTGCATCGATCATGTCGACCTGGTGAGTACCCACTGGCGCGGCGCTTTATGTGGCAACGGCGGCAAGGGCTTGATCGAGGGTCGCGAAAAGCTCGACGATCTCGGAAATCCCGACGAGTTGCAAGGGGCGACTGGTGGCGGGTCCATCGGCGACCAGCACGAACCTGACATCGGGCGTCAGTTCGTCCTTGGCGGCCGCCAGCACCCCCATCCCGGCGGAGGCCAGGAATTCCACTTCGGTCAGATCGATCACGATGGCGGCGGGGTTGTTGTCCCCGGCCGCGGCGCGGATCGCGGCGGCAAGCTGCGGTGCGGTGAGCATGTCGACGGTTCCCGTCACCGCCACCACGGTGACCTGCCCGATGCGATGGTGCCCGATGGTGCACGCCGGCGGCGCCAGATCGCCCGGGTTGTTGTCACCCAGTGGACTCGATGGACCGGTCATCTCTCCTCCCGAGGGGTCAACGCCTTGAGTGGTGGCGGACAAGATGATAGCGGCGACCGGCCGGGTCGTGTCTTCGATCGCGGCCGCCGTCTAGGCTGCGTCGGGGGACGGGCGGACCCGCGAATCGCGCCGCCAGCAGGGCTGATATCGACCTAACAAGCGCTTGGTTGCTATGCTGTCCCGATGGTGTCTGAATTGCCCAGCCCACAGGCCAGCAGGCGCGACGAGCTTCTCGAGCTTGCCGCGGCGATGTTCGCCGAGCGCGGGCTGAAGGCCACCACGGTGCGCGACATCGCGGACTCCGCGGGCATCTTGTCCGGCAGTCTCTATCACCACTTCAAGTCCAAGGAGCAGATGGTCGAGGAGATCCTCCGCGACTTCCTGGACTGGCTGTTCGAGAAGTACCAACAGATCATTTCGACCGAGTCCGATCCGATGGAGCGGCTCAAGGGCCTGTTCATGGCGTCCTTCGACGCCATCGAGCACCGGCACGCGCAGGTCGTCATCTATCAGGACGAGGCGAAGAGGCTGGGCTCATTGCCGCAGTTCGGCTTCGTCGACGAGCGCAACCGCGAGCAGCGCAAGATGTGGATCGAGATCCTCAACGAGGGTGTGCGGCAAGGGGTTTTTCGCTCCGACCTGGACGTCGACCTTGTCTACCGGTTCATCCGTGACACCACCTGGGTGTCGGTGCGCTGGTACCAGTCCGGCGGCCCGCTGACTGCGCAGCAGGTTGGTGCGCAGTACCTCGCGATCGTCCTCGGAGGAATTACCACCTCCACCAAAAGCATTGCAACAACATAGGTTTCATAACAACAAGGAGATGAGAAATGGCCGCATCTGAGGCGTACGTCATCGACGCTGTGCGCACCGCCGTCGGCAAGAAGGGCGGTGCCCTCGCCGGTTACCACCCGATCGACCTCGGCGTGGAGGCGTACCGCGGGATCTTCGCGCGCAACGACATCGACCCGGCAGCGTTCGACGACGTCATCGTCGGTTGCGTCGACGCCGTCGGTGGACAGGCCGGCAACATCGGTCGCCTGACCTGGCTGGCCGCCGGATACGACGAGGGCGTCCCCGGTACCACCGTCGACCGGCAGTGCGGTTCCTCGCAGCAGGCTATTTCTTTTGGCGCGCAGGCGATCATGTCCGGTACCGCCGACCTGATCCTGGCCGCCGGTATCCAGAACATGAGCCAGATTCCGATCAGCTCGGCCATGATCGTCGGCGAGCAGTTCGGCTTCACCTCGCCGACCAACGAGTCGAAGCGCTGGGTGGAACGCTATGGCGACCAGGAGATTTCGCAGTTCCGCGGCGCCGAGATGATCGCCGAGCAGTGGGACATCTCCCGCGAGGACATGGAAGAGTTCGCATTCAATAGCCACCAGCGGGCGTTCACCGCGATCCGTGAGGGCCGCTTCGACAACGAGATCATCCCGATCGACGGCTTCAAGGTTGACGAGGGTCCGCGGGAGAGCACCCGGGAAAAGCTGGCCTCGCTGAAGGTGCTGGTCGAGGGTGGCCGGCTGACCGCCGCGCTGGCCAGCCAGATTTCGGACGGCGCGTCGGCGACGCTGCTGGCCTCCGAGGCTGCGGTCAAGGCGCACGGCCTCAAGCCGCGTGCCCGTATCCATCACATCAGCTGCCGCGGCGACGACCCGGTGAAGATGCTGACCGGTCCGATCCCCGCCACCAAGTACGCGCTGGAGAAGACCGGCCTGACCATGGACGACATCGACGTCGTCGAGATCAACGAGGCGTTCGCATCCGTCGTGCTCGCCTGGGCCAAGGACCTCAGCGTCGATCTGGCCAAGGTGAACCCCAACGGCGGCGGCATCGCGCTGGGCCACCCGCTCGGCGCGACCGGTGCCAAGCTGTTCGCGACCCTGCTCAACGAGCTGGAGCGCACCGGCGGCCGCTACGGCCTGCAGACGATGTGCGAGGGCGGCGGTACCGCCAACGTCACGATCATCGAGCGCCTCTGACATCAGCACGCCGGAACTGCCCCTTTCCCCTTGGGAGAGGGGCAGTTTTGTATGTGTCCGGGTTTACCGGTTCAAATCAATGGGCATTCGGCAATCATGTTGAAGTCCATCGTCGTAGTGGCCGTGGCAGCTGTCCTCGGCGCAAGTGCGTGTTCGAGGCAGTCGCCTCCGCCGTCGGTTCCCTCGACCTCCAGCTCCACCTCGACGACGGTGACCTCGACCGAGATCATCCCGGGCGTCCCGGTCGGTCCGTCGACTCCGCCGACTACGCCGTCGACGCGGGCCAGCACCAGCACGGTCACAGTCACCGTGCCGCCGTCCAGCGTGACGATTCCGAATCCGCCGCCGGTGCCGGTCATGCCGGCCCCGCCCGGGGTGGGACGCTGACTATCCGGGTCGGTGACCCAGCAGCGCGCCGATGGCCTGCTCGGCCTTGCCGACCTCGAGCGGCTCACCGGTGATGATGTCGGCGTAGAGGAACGACTCCACGATTCGGACGATGAGGAACGCGAGGTCGCGCGGGGGCAGAGGGGGATCCAGCTGACCCGCGGCGATCTCGTCGTTGAGTAGGTCTTCGATCGCGGTGACGAGGCGGCCCTGCAAGGTCCCGGCGCGGGTGGCCAGAATGCGCAGCGCGCGCTCGGGTTCACGGCGCAGGAACGCCTGGAAGAAACCGGCTTCATCGATCACCGTGGCGTAGTGGCCGACGGCCCGCGCGATGTGCGCGGCGCCGTGCCCGGGTGACGCAGCGATCGAGGCCCTGAGCGTGGGTTCGGCCAGTGACCACAGAATTTCGGCCAGGAGTTCGTCGCGTCCGCCGACCCAGCGGAACAGGGTGGCCCGGTTGATCCCGAGTTCGGTTGCCAGTTCCTGCATTTCGATGCGGCGGCCCTCGAGGAACCAGCGGCGCGCGATGCGGAATGCCTCGAGCGGGTCGGGGCGCCGGTCGGTCGACGCCAGCATGCGTCCCAGCGGTGTGTCGCTGATGGCGCACCTCCTGTTCATCTCGCGGCCCTCGCATCATGGTAGCGACCCGATGTTCGAGTGAGATATATCTCGATAGGTCTCGAGTATGCAACATATTTGAATATGATGCATGAGTGACCCAGAGCAACCCCTCGTCGATCCTTGATCTCTTCCGTCTCGATGGCCGCGTCGCGGTCGTCACCGGCGCCTCGAGCGGCCTCGGCGTCGGATTCGCGCAGGCACTGGCCCAGGCCGGCGCCGACGTCGTACTCGGTGCGCGACGTGAAGACCGGCTCGCCGAGACCAAGGCGCTGGTCGAAGCCACCGGCCGCAAGGCCGTCGCCGTGCGCACCGACGTCACCGATCCCGACGACTGCAAGGCCCTCGCAGCTGCTGCCGCCGATTCCTTCGGCCGGCTCGACATTCTGGTGAACAATGCGGGAGTGGGCACGGCCGTTCCGGCGACGCGCGAAACGCCCGAGCAGTTCCGGTCCGTCATCGACCTGAACCTGAACGGGTGCTACTGGATGGCGCAGGCATGCGCCGCCCACATGCAGCCGGGCAGCTCGATCATCAACGTCAGCAGCATCCTCGGCCTCACCACCGCCGGCCTCCCGCAGGCGGCCTACGCGTCGTCGAAGGCGGGCCTGATCGGTCTGACCCGTGACCTCGCCCAGCAGTGGACGGGACGCAAGGGCATCCGCGTCAACGCCCTGGCACCGGGGTTCTTCGCCTCCGAGATGACCGAGCAGTACGAAGACGGCTACTTCGAGACCACCGTCCTGCCCCGGACTCTGGCCGGAAGGCTCGGGCGCACAGAGGAACTCAGCGCCGCGCTGATCTTCCTGGCCAGCGATGCCAGCAGCTACGTCACCGGAATCACGCTGCCCGTCGAGGGCGGCCTGCTCACCAGCTGAGCGCCGAAAATCAACTAGGAGAAGAACACTCGTGAAGCAGCTCAGCGGCATGGACGCCACCTTCCTCTACCTGGAGACGCCGACCACGTTCGGTCACGTCACCGGGCTGATGATCTTCGAGCGGCCCAGCGAGGAGTTCGACCCGTACACCGCGGTGCACGCGAAGTACGCGTCCCTCATCGGTGAACTCGAACCGTTGCGCCGGCGACTGGTCGAGGTGCCACTGGGTCTCGACCATCCATACTGGGTCGACGATCCGAACTTCGATCTCGACTTCCACATCCGCGAAATCCATTTGGCCCGACCGGGAATGGTCGATCAGCTGGCCGACCAGGTGTCGCGCATCGTCGGCCGTCCGATGGACCGGAGTCGGCCGCTGTGGGAGGTCTACGTCATCGACGGGCTGGACAACGGCAACTGGGCGATGCTGACGAAGTACCACCACGCCACCATCGACGGGGCCGCCGGACAGCTGATGCTCAACATCCTGACCGACACCGAACCGGATGCCACCCCGCCCGGTCCCGGCCCGGCCTGGGAACCCGAACCACTGCCCAGCGACTTCGACCTCCTGCGCAAGGCTGTCATCAACCTGGCGGGCCACCCGGTCAAGGCGCTGCGGTTCCAGACCCGGCTGGTCGGCCAGCTCGCCGACGCCGCCGGTATCGACAGCATCGGCAGCGCCGCCAGCAAGGCCGGCTCGGCCATCAAAGCCATTGCGCGCCTTGGCAAAGAAGACGGCCCGAGGATTCCGTTGCCGACCTCGGCCGCGCCCCCGACGCCGTGGAACAAGCCCATCACCGGGCATCGCCGGTTCGCCATGCGGACCGCGTCGCTGGAGAACGTCAAGCAGCTCAAGACCGCGACCGGCGGCACGGTCAACGACATCGTGATGGCGATCTGTGCCGGCGGCCTGCGCAGCTATCTGCAGGCCCACGACGCGCTGCCCGACGGCCCACTGCGGGCCATGGTTCCGGTGTCGATCCGCACCGGCGACGAAGAGGACCCATGGACCAACCGGGTGTCCGCGATCTTCCCCGAACTGCCGACCGACTGTGCGGACCCGCTGGAGCGCGTGGCCCGCTGCCGTGAGGCGATGCTCGAGGCGAAGCGTCTGCTGGACCTGGTGCCCGCCAGTCAGCTCGGCGACATGGCGCAGGTGTCGGCTCCGGTGCTGTCGACGTCCGCCATGCGGCTGGCGTCCCGCTTCGGGCTGGCGCACCGGATCGCGGCCACGCCGTTCAACCTCGTGATCTCGAATGTGCCGGGTCCCCGCAAGCCCCTGTACTTCGCCGGCGCCCAGCTGGTCCACCAGTTCCCGGTATCCATCGTCACCGAGGGGCAGGGGCTCAACATCACGGTGGTGAGCTATCTCGACCGCCTCGATTTCGGCTTCATCGTCGACCGCGAACTGGTGCCCGACGTGTGGGACCTGGCGGACATGCACATCGACGAGATCGGCCGGCTGATGGCGGCCAGCGGCGCCGAATGGGTGCAGGAGCCGCAACCCGCGCCGCCGCGGCGCGGCCCGGTGCGGGTAGTTCAGCCCGGCGACGCCTACTGACGGGCTCTAATGTTCAAAGGATGAGCGGTTCGGGTGACGAGAGTTTTCTGACAGTCATCGTCGCGCTCGGTGCCAACGCCCTGATCGCGGTGGCCAAGACCGTTGCCGCCGTCGTCACGGGGAGCGCCTCGATGCTCGCCGAGTCCGCACATTCCTGGGCGGACACCGGCAACGAGGTGTTCCTGCTGATCGGCACCCGCCAGTCGGACAAGCCGGCCGATGCCGAACATCGGCTGGGCTACGGCCGGGCGGGCTACATCTGGTCGATGTTCGCGGCCTTCGGGCTGTTCACGGTCGGCGCGGTGGTATCGATCTGGCACGGCATCCAGTCCCTCAAGGGCGAGGCCGAGGCGACGTCCTACGGCTGGGCCTATGCGGTGCTTGCGGTGTCGTTCGTGTTGGAGGGCTCGTCGTTCCTGCAAGCGTTCTCGCAGACGAAGTCCGGCGCGCTCGAGCGACGGATCCACCCGTTGCGCTATATCCGTGTCACGTCGAACCCCATGCTGCGCGCGGTCTTCGCCGAGGATCTGTCCGCCCTCATCGGCATCGTGATTGCGGCGTGCGGCATCTTGGCGCACCAACTCACCGGCAATGCGGTCTGGGACGCCATCGGCTCGATCCTGGTCGGTCTGCTGCTCGGGGTCGTGGCGCTGTTCCTCATCGGGCGCAACATGGATTTCCTGACGGGGGAGACCGTCACGCCGCTTGCGCGCAACAACGCGCTGCTGGCCCTGCTCGACCATCACGACATCGAGCGCGTCAGCTATCTGCACATGGAATGGGTCGGGTCGAACCGGATCTATCTGGTCGCGGCCGTCGACCTCGTCGGTGACGCGGCCGAGTCGAACGTGGCGGCGCGGCTCAACGCCATCGCCGACGCGCTGGCGGCGCGCCCCGAGATTGTGCGGGCGGTGCTGACGCTGACGCGGCCGGGCGACACCACCGATCTGCGTCCCACCGAGCTGCCCGAGTGGTACCGCTAGCCGGGATTGATCGGCGCGCGATGTGCCGTCGCGACCAATGCGCGCGCCAGTACCGAACCGGGCTCGGCGGCGCCGGTGACCAGCGCGACCGTCGCTGTCACCTGGGGTTCGTCCAACGGCACCACCCGCACCCCGTCCGGCGGGCGCAACGTGTGCAGCCAGGTCTGCGGGACGATGCTCGCCCAGCGGCCACCACTGACGTGCGCCAGCAGGGACACCACCGAATCCGCTTCGAGCCGAGGCGTCGCCGTCAGGCTGTGCGCGGCCAGGACGTCGTCGAGCAGCTGCCGGCCCCGCATCCCCGTGTTCAACAGGCACAGCGGCAGTTCCAGGGCATCGGACCACGTCAGCGGATTCGGCTGGCTGGCAAGCAGTTCGGCGCCGGCGATCAGTACCTGCCGTTCTTCGTAGAGCGGCGTGACCGTCAGACCTGTGGTGTCGACGCCGTCGGGGTAGATGATTCCCGCGTCGAGCTCGAACCGGCGAATGCGCTCGACGATGCCCGCCGAGCGCAGGCTGCTCTCCAATTGCACCCGTACCAAGGGATGTTCGAGGCAGAACGGATCGGTCAGCAGGGCCACCGTGCCCGACGCGGCCGGGATGACACCGAGTCGGAGCTCGCCCGTCAGGCCCGTCTGCAACGCGGTGACCTCGTGGATGAGGGCGTCGTGATCGGCCAGAATCCGGCGCGCCCACAACACCAGGCGTTCGCCTTCGGGCGTCAGGCCCTCGAAGCTCTGCCCGCGCCGCACCAGCGGAACCTTGAGTTCGTTCTCGAGCTTGCGGATCGCCTCGGACAGCGCCGGTTGCGAAACGTAGCAGGCGGCAGCGGCGCGCGCGAAGTGCTTCTCGCGGGCGAGCGCCACGAAGTATTCGAGCTGGCGGAACAGCATGAACTATTCGACCACGGGTGATAGGCCTTGCTTATCAGGCTCACGGAAATTGCCCTTGGACGCAGGCGTCGTTTGCCGAGCAGACTTGTCCCATGACCGACCGGAGCATTGAGCAGCGAGTCGATACCGAGGGACACGGCGAGCCCGAGTTCCATCCCTACCACCATCCCGCCGCCGGCTGGGGCGCGGCGATCAGTGTCACGAAGTTCCTGGCCCGCGAGCGCGAACCCATCAGCGGGCCGCACGCGATCATGAAGATGAATCACGAGGACGGTGGCTTCGACTGCCCGGGCTGCGCCTGGCCCGACGACATGAAGGGCCTCAAGCTCGACATCTGCGAGAACGGCATCAAGCACGTCACGTGGGAGATGACGCACAAGCGCTGCGGGCCGGAATTCTTTGCCCAGCACACGGTTTCGGAACTCGCCGAGTGGAGCGATTTCGCGCTGGAAGACACGGGCCGGCTCACCGAGCCGATGGTGTATGACGCGGCGACCGACAAGTACAAGCCCATCAGTTGGCGCGATGCCTTCGACCTCGTCGGCCGGGCCCTGGCGGATCTGGACGATCCCAACCAGGCGTCGTATTACACCTCGGGTCGCCTGGGCAATGAGGCGACGTTCCTCTACCAACTGCTGGCGCGGGAGTTGGGCACCAACAACCTGCCCGACTGCTCGAACATGTGTCACGAGGCCAGCGGCCGCGCCATGCAGGCCGCGCTGGGCACCGGCAAGGGCACCGTCGACCTCGAGGACTGGGAGACCGCGGACGCGCTGTTCGTCATCGGCGTCAACGCCGCCTCCAACGCGCCCCGCATGCTCACGGCGCTGTCGGAGGCCTATCGCCGCGGCGCGCAGATCGTGCACATCAACCCGCTCGTCGAGGCCGGCGCCACCCGGACCATCATCCCGCACGACTTCCTGCGGATGGCGACGTTCAAGTCCACCAAGACCAGCACGCTGAACCTGCAGCCCCGGATCGGCGGCGACATGGCCCTGATCCGCGGTATCGCCAAAGTTGTTCTGGAACAAACGGAAACGGACCCGAAGGCGCTCGACGTCGAATTCATCGAGCGGTACACCAGCGGATTCGAGGCCTACCGGGCCGCGGTCGAGGCCACCTCGTGGGATGAGATCGTCTACAAGTCCGGAGTTTCGGAACGCGACATCCGCAGGGCCGCCAAGATTTACCGCGACGCGGACCGCAGCATCATCAGCTGGTGCCTCGGCGTCACCCAGCACGAGCACGGCGTCGACAGCGTGCGGGAAATCGTGAATCTGCTTCTGCTGCGCGGCAATCTGGGCCGCGAGGGCGCCGGCCCGTCGCCGGTGCGCGGGCACAGCAACGTGCAGGGCAACCGCACCTGCGGTATCGACCACCGGCCGACTGAGGAGTTCCTGGAACGCCTTGCCGAGGTCTGCGACATCGACCCGCCGCTGGCGCACGGGCTGGATACCGTCCACACCATTGAGGGCATGCACAGCGGCAAAGTCAAGGTGTTCATCGGCATGGGCGGCAATTTCGCCAGTGCCGCACCGGATACCGCGTACACGTTCGCAGGCCTGCAGAAATGCGACCTCACCGTGCAGGTCAGCACAAAACTCAACCGCAGCCACGTGATTCACGGCAGGCAGGCGCTGATCCTGCCGTGCCTGGGCCGCACGGAGAAGGACCACCAGAAGGCGGGCATTCAGTCCACCTCTGTCGAGGACTCGATGAGCATGGTGCACCTGTCGGTCGGCATGAAGAAGCCGGCGTCACCGCACCTGCTGTCGGAGCCGGCGATCATCGCGGGTATCGCCGCTGCGGCGCTGCCCGAGAGCCGCACCCCGTGGCAGTGGTACGTCGAGGACTACGACCGCATCCGCGACACCATGGCCAAGGTGCTCAACGGGTTTGAGGACTTCAACCGCCGGGTCCGCTTGCCGCTGGGCTTCCGGATCAAGCAGCCCGCGCGCGAACTGATCTTCCTGACGCCGTCGGGCCGCGCGGAGTTCTCGGCCGTCGAGCTGCCCGACGACACCGTCAGTGAAGGCACCCTGATCCTGGCGACGCTGCGGTCGCACGATCAGTGGAACACCACCGTCTACTCCGACAATGATCGCTACCGCGGCATCAAGAACCTGCGCACGCTGATCTTCATGAACGAGCGCGACATGGCCGACCGTGGCATCAAGGAGTTCGACGACGTCGACATCGTCGCCACCGCACGCGACGGTAGTGTCCGATCACTGCACCGTTACAAGGCGGTGCCGTACAGCATTCCGCGCGGCAACGCGGCCGGGTACATGCCCGAGATGAATGTGCTGTGCGCCATCGGCGATTTCAGCACGCAGAGCGACCAGCCCATCATGAAGAACGTGAAGGTCACCGTGACGAAGTCGGTGGTATAGGGGACAGGCCTGAGAGCCTCGGCTACCGCGTCTGCGGCGTCGGAAACTTGTCGGACCCTTCTGCTTTGATGGTGTTATGTCCACCACGGCAACGGCTTTCGATGTTGAGTCGCCGTCGCCGTGTGAGCGTCTTGATGCGTTCGTCGTGGAGATCGGTGAGTTGATCGGTCAGCGCAATGCGATCGACGGGCGCCTGGTGGAGATCGTGGCCGAGATCGACCGTGACGGACTGTGGGGCGCGACGGGGGCCCGGTCGCTGTCGTCGTTGGTGGCGTGGAAGACCGGGGTGTCGCCGCGTAATGCGGAAGTCATGGTTGCGGTCGCGCACCGGATCGAGGAGTTCCCGCGCTGCGCCGAGGCGATGCGGGAGGGCCGGTTGTCGTTGGATCAGGTCGGGGTGGTCGCCGAGCATGCCGGCGAGGGTTCGGATGAGCATTACGCGCAGTTCGCCGAAAGCGCCACGGTCACCCAACTACGGACCGCAGTGAAGCTCGAGCCGCGCCCGGGCCCCGAGCCGGAATCGAAGCCGGAGCCGCAGCGGTCGATCTCCAAGGCCAGCCACGACGACGGCTCGGTCACCTACAAGATCCGGCTGCCGAAACTGGAAGCCGCGAAGTTCGATGCGGCGCTGGCCTCGCATCAGGAAGCGTTGGTCGCGGACTGGAAACGTAACCACGACGATGATCAACCCTCCGACGAGGCGCCGCCGTTTCCGAACCAGGTCGATGCGTTCATGAGCCTGGTCGAGGCCGGTTGGGACACCGACGTCGCGCGCCGCCCGCACGGTCAGCACACCACTGTCGTCGTGCACTTCGACATCGACCACGACAAAGCAACTCTGCATCTGGGTTCGCTGCTAACCGACGACGAACGCCGTCTGCTGTTGTGCGACGCGACGTGCGAGGTGTGGCTCGAGAAGCATGGTCAGCCGTTCGGTGCCGGTCGGTCGACGCGCACGATCAGCCGGCGGCTGCGCCGGGCTCTGGAGCATCGGGACCGCTGCTGCGTCGTGCCCGGGTGCGGGGCGACCCGGGGCTTGCATGCGCATCACATCATTCATTGGGAGAACGGCGGGGAAACCGAGCTGCACAACCTGGTGTTGGTGTGCCCATATCACCACCGGTTGCACCACCAGGGCGGCATCACCATCACCGGGCCGGCCGATCGGCTGGTCGTCACTGACGCCGCGGGCCGACAACTCGACGGCGGGTCACTCGCGCGGCCACCGACGACGCCCTTTCCCGAGGTGCCGCCGTGCCACGGGCCGACCGGGGAGCGTGCTCAATGGTGGTGGTACCAACCCTTCGAACCGCCACCCACACCGTCAGCCAACTAGGCTGGGCGCCAGCAGAACTGGCGTCGGGCTCTATTCCCGGGTGCCCGGCAACAGCATCGACACCGCGATGGCGGCGGTGACGCCGATGATGGTGTCGATGCCACGAGCGGTCAGCAGCACAAGCGGTTCGGTGGGCGCGGCGAGGTCGGTCATCAGCATGATCAACGGCGTGAAAAAGCCCAGCGCGACGGCGTGGTGGTGTGTCATGAACAACTCGGTGGGGAACAACAGCACCATGACGCAGATTGCCAGCGCGTACTGGCTGGGCTGGGGCACCAGCAGAGCCGCAGCCACGGCCAGCCCGATGAAAGTGCCACCCAGGCGGTGGATTCCGCGCTTGATGCGGCCGCTGGCGTCCGCGGCGGCCAGCGGTCCGGCGGCCGCGGCGATGGCCCAGTTGGCATGGTCGACACCCAGTGCCAGACCTGCGGTGCCCGCGGCGCTGATGGCGAGCCCGTAGCGGCCGGCGTGGATCAGCACTTCGCGCCGGTTCGGCACAGTGAGCCGGGTGACCGGCTCGATGGCCCGCGGCGCGTCGAGCACACCCAGCAGGACACACAACAAAGCTGTTGCGGCACAGAGCAAGATCGCCGACGACGGCGCCACCCGGCCGGCGGGCACTGTGGCGATGGCGCCCAGGGCGAAGACGCCGTAGAACGGTCCCTCCGGCTTGAGCGCGAGGTAGTCGGTCACCACGGATCCGACGGCGGCGAACGTCACCGCAGCGATGACCAGGACCGCCGGTGGCGCATGGGAATTGGCGAGCAGCACGCCGATGGCCACACCGAGGACCAGGATCACTCCGCCCTGGGTCTGATGCGCGAACCGTCGGGAGCGGGTTTCGGTGCGGCCGTACATGCCGGTGATCGCACCGAACATCGCGTAGATGATGAGGTCGGGACGTCCCGCCGCGAGCAGCGCGACGCCCGGGATGGCGAGCCCGAGCGCGACCCGCATTGCCGGCCGGTGGTCTTCCATCGGCGGGGTCATGGCCCGGCGCACGCGCATATAGACGGTGCGCATGGGCTCACTCCGATCGATGAACGACTGACTCAATCAGGCTGTCGTACTCGGGGAGCGGCCGTCAAAGTGGAAATGCCGAGCAGGTGATCGGCGGCGCCTATCGGGGGATCACCCGAGTACAGGGAAGCTGCGGCGCTTGGCCAGCCGGTCCATGCCGGCTTGAATGGCGAATTGCACCTCGTCGTACACCTTGTCGACGTAGGCGGCGTCGTTCGCGCGCGCGGGGTCGGTGTCCACGTAAATCGGGTCGAGCAGCTCGGTGCGGATTTTCGCGTGCAGCGGCAGGTGCATCGGCAGGACCTCGACCGCGAGCGGGAACGGGAAACCGGCGATGATCGGCATGTTGGCGCCGCGCAAGCGCCTTCCGAGGCCGCTCCACTTGGCCAGGAACTTGCCTTCGTTCAGCACGAAGACGGTGTCGTGTCCACCGATCGTGGCCACCGGGACGATCGGCACACCGGACCGGATCGCCTGCTTCACAAAGCCCTTGCGGCCGGCCAGGATCGCCTTGTCACGGTCGCGCCAGCTGCGCATCGCGTCCAGCTCACCGCCTGGCCACACCAGAACGTCACGTCGCCACGAACCGCCTCGACGCGCGACAAGCGAAAGCCCCCAAATCCAAAACGATTTGAGGGCTGTCGCGCCTAACCGCAGGAGCTAGACGATGTAGCTGGTGGCCGCCTGCAGATGCTCGATGGCCTCGGCAGCGATCCGCGGTATGAGTTCGGAGCAGGCTGGCAAATCCTCCACGATGCCCGCCACCTGGCCCGACGCCAGCACGCCCGCCTCGGTGTTGCCTTCCACCAGACCGGCTTTCAGCAGCATCGGGGTGTTGGCCGCCATGACGACCTGCGACCAGGTCAGGTCCTTGCCGTGCCGCATGGCCAGGCCGTCCTTGATCATGGACCGCCATGTCATGCCCGACATCTTCTTGAACTTCTGGGCATTGCCGACGGCGGCGACGAAACCGCGTACCGGCGAACCGCTTTCGAGCTTCTCCACCAGACCGGTGCGCAGCACCCGGTGCGGCATGCCGTCGACGCGGGTCGATACCACGGTGCCGTCCAGTGCGGCTTCCAGGTAGCGCTGCTTGACGGCATCAGGCACCGTCGAGTCGGAGGTCAGCAGGAACCGCGTGCCCATCGCGACACCGGCGGCGCCGTAGGACAGCGCGGCCGCCAGCCCGCGGCCGTCGAAGAAACCACCCGCGGCGATCACCGGCATGCCGGTGCCGGAGACCGCGTCCAACACCGAAGGCAGCAGCAGCGTGGTGGCGATCGGGCCGGTGTGGCCACCGCCCTCACCGCCCTGCACGATCACCGCGTCGGCGCCCCAGCTCGCCACCTTCTTGGCGTGCTTGGCCAGACCGACCGACGGGATCACCACGACACCGGCATCTTTGAGCTTGGCGATCAGCTCGGGCTTGGGAGCCAGGGCGAAGGAGGCGACTTTGACTCCTTCGCGGATCAGGAGGTCGCAGCGGGCGTCCGCATCACCGGCGTCGGCACGCATGTTGATGCCGAAGGGCTTGTCGGTGGCCGCCTTGACCTTGGTGACGGCGGTCTGCAGCTCTTCGAGCGTCATCGTCGCCGACGCCAGAATGCCGAGCCCGCCGGCGTTGGAGGTGGCCGCGACCAGTCGCGCGCCGGCCACCCAGCCCATGCCGGTCTGCACCACCGGGTACTCGATGCCGACCAGTTCGGTCAGCGCCGTCTTGAGCTTGCTCACGACTTGACTTCCTTGTCGCGGAACGACTTCGGGTCGATCACCTCGCGCAGCAGCTGCAGTTCTTCGGCGGTCGGCAGGCGGGTCTCGCCGGCGGTGTCCATGCCGTGCACCTCGAATGAGGTGTTGTCGGCGACCTCGTCGGCCGTCACACCCGGGTGTAGCGACACCGCGCGCATCTGGTGCTCGGGGCCGTTGAAGTCGAACACGCCCAGGTTGGACACCACCTGGTAGACGTTCAGGAAACGGTACGCCGGGTTGTCCGGATCGACCTTGTCCCAACCGATTCCGGACACGATGTCGACCGACTCGGCGAACACGCGCTTGGTGTGGTTGCCCACGAAGTAGCTCGTCGCGTGGTTGATGCTGTTGCCGGGCGCGCCGCGGACACCGAACATCTGGCGGGTCGGCTGCTGGATCGGGCCGAACGCCGACAGGTTCTGGTTGCCGTACCGGTCGATCTGGTTGGCGCCCATGACCACATGGCGACGGCCCCAGGCCAGGGTCTCGAAGACGCGGTTGAACGGCATCCAGCCCTCGACGGCGAACGGGGCGCCGATCGCCGGGGTGTCGGCCAGCATGCGGGCCTCGCCGTCGGTGATCACGATGTCGGGGGAGAAGGTCAGGCGGGCCAGGCGGGCGCCGATCTGCACGACGGTCGTCATGGGGCTGGCCATGATTTCCCCTGCGTCACGGAACAATTCGGCGCAGGCGACAGCACAGACCTCGGCGCGGGTTGCGTCACTCATTTGGCGGCCTCCTTCTGGGCCTCAGCGAACTTACGGACCGCGGCCTGGTAGTCGGCCTCGGTTCCGGACAGGTAGGTCTTGACGAACTCGGCCCAGCTCTCGTCCGAGCCCGCGGCCTCGGCGTAGTGACGCTGGAACTTCTCGTCGCGCCGGTAGTCCGGCTCGTTGGTGGTGAAGTGGGCGCCGTTCGGGGCCTCGACCACGGTGTCGACCATCATGCGGTTGATGATCTGCTGCTGCGGCACAACCGACTTCACCAGTTCCTCGGTGGAGACGATCTTCTCGACCGACAGGTGCCGGCGCTTGGCCGACATCAGGAACAGGTCGTCGAAGTAGGGGTCGATGCCGGTGTAGGCGGCATTGCCCTTCACATCGCCGAGGTTCATGTGCACGAACGCGGCGTCGAGGTTCAGCGCGGGCATGGCGATGAGTTCCTCGTGCGCACCGTCGGTCTCGTACGGCGAGGTGACGGTCTTGAGTTCGTCACCCCAGAAGGCGCGGACATCGCTGCCCAGGCCGGCGCGGATCGGCAGGAACGGAAGGCGTTGTGCGGCAGCTTGCAGGCCACAGCGCAGCATGCCCTCGTCCATCTCGCGGGCCTCGATGGCGCCTTCCGTGCGGCGGCGCGCGAACCACGGGTCGTAGAACGGCGGCGAGTCCAGCGACACGAAGCCGTAGTAGACGCGCTTGACCTTGCCTGCGGCACAGAGCAATCCGAGGTCCGGACCGCCGTAGGTGACGACGGTCAGGTCGGTCACGTCGGTACGCAGCAGCGCGCGGATGAAGGCCATCGGCTTGCGGCGCGAACCCCAGCCACCGATGCCGATGGTCATGCCGCTCTCGATCTCAGCGACTGCGGCTTCGAGAGTTGTTATCTTGTCTGCCATTCTATTTCGACCCCTTGTTGGTCCCCGCGAACTCGTCGCGGTGCTCGTCGGACACGCCGGACAGATTCAGTTCGAAGGTGAAGCCCTGCTCCATGCGGTAGCGCGCGTTGACGGGCTGCACGTCGATGAAGTTCAGTGCCTCCTTGGCGGCGCGGATCACCCGGGTGTCCTTCGATGCGATGTCGCGGGCGACGCGCAGGGCGGCCTCGTCGAGCTCTTCGCGCGGCACGACCTCGTGGACAGAACCGAAATGCTGCAGCGTCGAGGCGGGCACGGTGGCGGCGGTGAAGAACAGCCGGCGCATCATGTGCTGCGGGACCAGGCGCGACAGGTGGGTGGCCGCGCCCAGGGCGCCGCGCTCGACCTCGGGCAGGCCGAATTTGGCGTCGTCGGACGCGACGATGACGTCGGCGTTGCCGACCAGGCCGATGCCACCACCGACGCAGAAGCCGTTGACCGCCGCAATGACCGGGACCTGGCATTCGTACACCGCGCGGAACGCTTCGTAGCAGCCGCGGTTGGCGTCGATCAACGCGCCGAAGCCCTCGGTGTTCTGCATTTCCTTGATGTCGACGCCGGCGTTGAAGCCGCGGCCCTCGGCCCGAAGAATCACGACGTGGGTGCTCTTGTCGCGCCCGGCGGCGGTGATCTGGTCAGCCAGTTCGAACCAACCTGCCGACGGGATCGCGTTGACCGGCGGGTAGTTCACGGTGACCGAGACGATGCCCGGTTCGACTGTCTTGGTGGTGATGGTCATCAGTCACTTCCTGGGGGACGGGTACCTAAGCAAGCACTTGCTTGGTACGCTAGCACAGTGACTGCTGGAATCAATCTGCAATTGGCCGGTCGCGTGGTGCTGGTCACCGGTGGTGTGCGCGGCGTCGGCGCGGGCATCAGCGCCTTGTTCGCCGAGCAGGGCGCCACCGTGATCGCCTGCGCGCGGCGCGAAGTCGAGGGGTTGCCCTATGAGTTCCATGCCTGCGACGTTCGTGACGACGCCGCGGTCAAGGCCATGATCGACGCCATCGTCGCCAAGCACGGCCGCCTGGACGTCGTGGTCAACAACGCCGGCGGCTCGCCGTTCGCGCTGGCCGCTGATGCCTCGGCCAAGTTCAACACCAAGATCATCGAGCTCAACCTGATTGCGCCGCTGCTGGTTTCGACGCGCGCCAACGCGGTGATGCAGCAGCAGGATTCCGGCGGCGTAATCGTCAACATCTCCAGCGTCAGCGCCCACCGGCCCACCCCGGGCACCGGCGCGTACGGTGCGGCCAAGGCCGGCATCGACAGCCTGACCACGACGCTCGCCGTCGAATGGGCACCCAAGGTCCGGGTGAACTCCGTCATCGTCGGCATGGTCGAGACCGAGCAGTCCGAGCTGTTCTACGGCGACGCCGAATCGGTTGCCGCCGTCGCCGCGACCGTGCCGCTGAAGCGGCTGGCCAAACCGACCGATATCGGCTGGGCCGCAGCATTTTTGGCCTCCGGGGCCGCGTCGTACGTCAGCGGTGCGTCCCTCGAAGTGCACGGCGGCGGCGAGCCGCCGCACTATCTCGAAGCGTCAAGCGCCAACAAGTAAAGGGAGATATCAAATGGGATTGCTCGACGGCCGCGTGGTCATCGTGACGGGTGCCGGTGGTGGAATCGGGCGTGAGCACGCGCTCGCGTTCGCCGCCGAGGGTGCCCGTGTCGTGGTCAACGACATCGGCGTCGGCCTGGACGGTTCGCCCGCAGGTGGCGGCAGCGCCGCGCAGAACGTGGTCGACGAGATCGTCGCCGCCGGTGGCGAGGCCGTGGCCAACGGCTCGAACGTCGCCGACTGGAACCAGGCCGCGGCGCTGATCCAGCAGGCTGTCGACACCTACGGCACGCTCGATGTGCTGGTGAACAACGCGGGCATCGTTCGCGACCGCATGTTCGCCAACGCCACGGAAGAGGAATTCGACGCCGTCACCGCGGTGCACCTCAAGGGGCACTTCGCCACCATGAAGCACGCCGCCGCGTACTGGCGGGCCAAGGTTAAAAGCGGAGAGGCCGGCCCCGACACTCTCAATGCGCGCATCATCAACACCAGCTCCGGCGCGGGGCTGCAGGGCAGCGTCGGTCAGGCCACCTACAGCGCCTCCAAGGCCGGCATCGCCGCGCTGACGCTGGTCGCCGCGGCCGAGATGGGCCGCTACGGGGTCACCGCCAACGCCATTGCGCCGTCGGCCCGCACCCGTATGACCGAGACCGTCTTCGCCGACATGATGGCCACTCAGGACCAGGCCTTCGATGCCATGGCCGCGGAGAACATCTCCCCGCTGGTGGTGTGGCTGGGCAGCGTCGAGTCGCGCGACGTCACCGGCAAGACGTTCGAGATCGAGGGCGGCAAGATTCGCATCGCCGAGGGCTGGGCGCACGGACCCGAGATCGACAAGGGCGCCAAGTGGGACCCGGCCGAGCTGGGCCCCGTGGTCGCCGGCCTGCTCGCCAAGGCGCGTCCCGCGGTGCCGGTCTACGGCTCGTAGCCGACACCATCGAAAGCGTCCCCACAGCGAATCGCGTTGCGGGGACGCTTTTTTGGTCCTTCCTCACAGTGCCGCGGCGACATCCCAGATCGGTTCCAGCGCCGCGACCCCCGTGCGGACGAGGGGGCTCAGCACGATATCTGTCGCGCCCGCGGCGAGGTAGCGGCGCAGCTGAGTGGACACCTGCGCGGCAGTGCCGACCGCCGCGAGATCGATGACGGAGTCGACGCCTTCGCGTTCGATCACCTTCGCGTACGACGGGATGGTGGCGTAGAACTCGAGGGCCTCGGCCGCGCGGGCCCTGCCGTCGTCGACGTCGTCGGTCACCAGGACGGGCACCGCGGCGATCACCTTGGGTGCGGGCCGGCCGGCTGCGCTGGCCGCTGCCGTGATGGTCGGCACGACGAAATCCTCGATGGTGCGCGGCCCCGCCAGATACGGCAGCGTCCCGTCCGCCAGTTCCCCTGTCACACGTAATGCCTTGGGCCCCATGGCTGCGACATAGACCGGCAGGGGAGTCCCGCCGGCGACGGTTACCGGCCATTGCGGGGCTGCGGTGAATTCTTCGCCGTGGAAGTCGACGGTGCCGGTGTCGAGGATCGATCGGAGTATCTGCAGATGTTCGCGCAGCCGACCGATTGTGTTCGGCCACGCGGTTCCGAACGCCACCTGCTCGGGAGCATGCGCCCCCAAACCGAGGCCGAGACTGAAGTTCCCGCCGGTGGCGGCTTGGGCGGTCAGCGCTTGGGAGGCGAGCGTCAGGGGGTGGCGCGGGTTGATCGGTACGACGAAAGTGCCGACGGCAAGGCCCGGCACCGCGGCACCGACGTATCCGGCCAGCGAGATGGCGTCATGGTCGAACTGCTGGGCTATCCACACTTGAGCCACGCCGGCGTTGTAGGCGCGGCGGGCCTGGTCGATCGCGGCAGCGACGTGGTTGGTGGCACTACGGTCGGGATCGAGCACAACTCCGGTCGGCATATCAACGACAACCACCGGGGCCGGGCCGCTGATTCCGCCACCGGAAGAAAAACTCCCCCAGAACGAAAGTCGTTCTGGGGGAGCTTTTTTGAGATGCTTACTTGGCGGCCTCGGCCTTCGCGGCCTCGGCCTTCGCGGCCTTGTCCTTCTTCTGGTTCTCGGCCTTCTTGGGCTTTTCGGCCCTGGGCTTGTCAGCCTTGTCCTTCTTGGGCTTGTCCTTTTTGACCGCGGTGGCCTTGTCCTCGGCACCCTTGGTGTCGGCTTTGGTGTCTCCCGCTGTCGCGTCGTCAGCCTTGGTGGTGTCGACCTGTGGGGCCTTGGTCCCCTCGACCGACTTGGCGGTCCTGTCCTTGGTGCCGTTGACGGCAGGCTTGAGGGCAGAAACCTGCTTGGCGAGCGTCGGCGTCACCGCCGGCTTGTCGGCGCTGTGGGTTTCCTTCGCCGCGGTGGCATTCGGGGTGACGGCCTGCACCGATGCCGGCGGCGGTGCCGCCTTGAACACGGTGCCGGTCTGGACGGACTTCACGACGCTCTTGACCACATTGACCGGGAGATTGACGACGGCCTTGGCGGTATCGAACACCCCGTCGCGGATGGCGTTGGCGATGTTCGAGATGTTGCCGCTGCGAAGGGCCTTCGCCACGTTGTAGAGCGCCATCTGCGGCACCTTGACAGTGTCGCGGACATTGACGAACAGCTTGGTGGGCAGGGCCGGGTTCTGCGTGACGGCGATACCGCCCCAATCCTCCAGCGTCCAGCCGTCGGTGGGGTTGCCGGTCACGGTGACGATCTCGGTGTTGCCCAGCGGGTGCTTCAGCATCAGGGTGAGGTCGGGGTTCTCCACGTTCATCAGGGTCCACGCCATGATCGACATGCCGTGCGCGAAGGCGACCGGGTTCTGTGCGCCGCTGGCGTAGATATCGTCGACCGCGCCGTTGAACCGGTCCTGGAAGACCGCGCCGTTTGCGTCGGGCGAACCGGGCATCGGCATCAGGAGGTTGCCGGTGGCCCACGACAGCGGGATCAGGGCGTAGAGGATGCGGGCGAAGCCGGAGTCCTGCGACTGGCCTTCGAAGATGCCGGCCTGGACCTCATGGAGACCGCTCAGCACCGTCACCGGCAGGCCCGTCGCGGTGGCGTACGGCGCAGCGGTCTGCTGGGTCCGCACCATGTCCGAGGCGAAGATGGCGTCGTGCGCCAGGCCGTCATTGGCGAGGACGCCGGCCACGGTCTGGGCCTGCGTCTGACCCGTCGCCGTCAGGTCGGGGCCCGGGATCTTGGTGTCGATCAGGCCCGAGGCATTGCCCTCGGATTCACCGTGGCGGACGAACGTAATGGTGATGTTGGTTGCGGCCCAGGCCGAGAAGGCCGAGGTGAGGAACATGAAGACGGCGGCGACCAGCACGGCCGCGCCTCGCGCCCCGCGTTTGAATGTTCGGCTGTGCGACGGCCGGACCATTGATGACATAGACGGCTCCATAGTGTTGCCCTGGATGTGTGCAGGGCCACACTATGTACACATCTATGAATCTGTCTAGTCTCTACCGTCAATTAGGGGAGAAACTTTGCTGGCGCACCAAAGGTGCCGTTCCTAACCTGCCGGGTGATGCTGCTCCCACTGGAATCCGGCGACGTCGTACTGGCTGACGGCTTTGTCGGTGTTGCCGCGGTTCGGATTCAGTTCACTGCCCGCGTAGTGCTGCTCCGCATTGGCGAAGCCCTTGCTGCTGAAGCCCGGCGGCTTCAGGGCCGGGTTGTCGCTGGCCTCTTTGCCCGGTTGGCCGGTGGTGCCGGGAGCGTGCGGGTTGTCGGCGAACGCGATGCCGGCGGGCGACAGAGCAACGAATGCGGTGACCACGCAAGGCAGGATGGTGGAGCGCTTCATGAGAAATCTCCGATCGTGCGAGCCCCCTTGTGGATCACGATCGTCGGCGCTGATCGGTTCAGTCCCGCGAGCAAAAAACTCCCCTGGGACGACGTGCGTGCCAGGGGAGCTTCTGGGTTCGTGATCAGGCCGGATCGAGCAGGATGATCGGAATCTTCCGGTCCGTGTGCGAGCGGTAGTCGACGAAGTCGGGGTACATGGCGTCGAGCTTGGGCCAGTACTCGTCGCGTTCGGCATCGGTGGCCTCGCGGGCGATCAACTGCAGCTTCTCGCCGCGCACCTGGAATTGCACCTTCGGGTTGGCGACCAGGTTCAGGTACCACATCGGGTGCGTGTCACGACCGCCCTGCGAGGCGACGACGACGATGCGGTCGCCTTCGCGCAGGTACAGCAGCGGGCTGTCGCGGGGCTCGCCCGACTTCCGGCCGATCGTGGTCAGAATCCCGACGGGCGGCGGAGTGGCGACGGGCTTGGAGCCCAGGCGCCACTTGGCGCCGATCCGGCCGTCGGTGGCCCGGAACGCCCAGGTGTTGATCCGCGACATCCACTTGAAGCCGACCTGCATTCCCTTGGAATTCAGGATTTTCAGCTGCCTGTCGTTCATTGCCCTGTCGGCCATGTGGCGACCCTGCTCCTAGAACTAGATCCGTTCGATGATCGTGCCGGTGGACAGCGCGCCGCCGGCGCACATCGTGATCAGCGCCGTCGACTTGCCGGTCCGTTCCAGCTCGTGCAGCGCGGTGGTGATGAGCCGCGAGCCGGTGGAACCGACCGGGTGGCCCAGCGCGATGGCGCCGCCGTTGACGTTGACCCTATCCATGTCGGCCTTGTGCACCTGTGCCCAGGACAGCACGACGGACGCGAACGCCTCGTTGATCTCGACCAGGTCGATGTCGGCCATCGACATGCGCGCCTTCTCGAGCACCTTGGCGGTCGACTGCACGGGGCCGTCCAGGTGGTAGTAGGTCTCGGCGCCGACGTTGGCCTGCGCGATGATCCGGGCACGGGGCGTGAAGCCGAGGGCCTTGGCCTTGTCCTCGTCCATCCACAGCACGGCGGCCGCGCCGTCGGAAATCTGCGACGAGGTGCCGGCGGTGTGGATGCCGCCCTCGATGACGGGCTTCAGCGACGCCAGGCCCTCCAGGGTGGTGTCGCGCAGGCCCTGGTCGCGACTCACCAGATTCAGCTCGGCGGTCGGCTGCTTGTTCTCATCGATGACCGGCGCCTCGATGGGCGAGATCTCGCGGTCGAAGCGGCCCTCGGCCCAGGCTTGCTTGGCCTTGGCCTGCGAGGCGAAGCCCAGCGCGTCGACGTCCTCGCGGGTGATGCCGCGGCGCTTCGCGATGCGCTCGGCGGCCTCGAACTGGTTGGGCAGGTCGATGTCCCACGACGCGGCGCGCGCGCCACCGCCGTTGGCGCCCAGCGGTACCCGGCTCATGGCCTCGATGCCGCAGGCGATGCCGATGTCGATGGCGCCGGTGGCGATCAGACCGGCGATCAGGTGGTTGGCCTGCTGGGCGCTGCCGCACTGGCAGTCGATGGTGGTGGCGCCGACATGCTCGGGCAATCCGGCGACCAGCCAGGACTGCCGGGTGATGTTGTTGCCCTGTTCGCCGTACTGCGTGACGCAGCCGCCGATGAGCTGCTCGATGTCGCCGGCGTCCAGCCCGGCCTTCTCGACGAGAGCCTTCTGCGTGGCGCCCAGAAGTTCGGTTGCGTGCAGGCCGGACAGCCAGCCACCTCGCTTGCCGATGGGGCTGCGGGTGGCTTCAACGATGACAGGATTACCCATGAGCTCAGGCTAGAACACGTTTCATTACTCTGACAAGCAACGATCGGGACGTGCCTTTTATCTGCGGTGAAGGCGTGTTTCAATGGTCGCAACGCCGAACTAGAAGGATTTGTCTCGGAACCTGGTTCTGAGGCGTTGGATTCCCCGAGGAGACACCATGCCCTGCCCGATCCCGTCCGACTTCGACTTGCTGGACGCGAACCTGAACCTCCAAGGTCTGCCTGTCGAGGAGCTCGCCGCACTGCGTAAGTCCGAGCCAGTGCACTGGGTGGACGTGCCCGGTGGCACCGGTGGCTTCGGTGACAAGGGGTACTGGATCGTCACCCGCTACGAGGACGTCAAAGAGGTCTCGAAGCGCAATGACATCTTCGGCAGCGCACCCGACGGCGCGATTCCGGTGTGGCCGCAGGCCATGACACGTGAGGCCGTCGACGTGCAGCGCGCCGTGCTGCTGAACATGGACGCCCCGCAGCACACCCGGCTGCGCAAGATCATCTCGCGTGGTTTCACCCCGCGTGCCATCGGCCGCCTGCAGGCCGAGCTGAGCGAGCGCGCCCAGAAGATCGCCGAGACCGCGGCCGCATCCGGCACCGGCGACTTCGTCGAGCAGGTCTCCTGCGAGCTGCCGCTGCAGGCCATCGCCGGACTCCTCGGCGTGCCGCAGGAAGACCGCGACAAGCTGTTCAACTGGTCCAACGAGATGACGGCCGGTGAAGACCCGGAGTACGCGCACATCGATCCGGCGGCATCGTCGTTCGAGCTGATCACCTACGCCATGGGAATGGCTGCCGAGCGCTCGAAGAACCCGACCGAGGACATCGTCACTCAGCTGGTGCAGGCAGACATCGAGGGCGAGAAGCTGTCCGACGACGAGTTCGGCTTCTTCGTCGTGATGCTCGCGGTGGCCGGCAACGAGACCACCCGTAACTCGATCACCCACGGCATGATCGCCTTCGCGCAGAACCCCGACCAGTGGGAGCTGTACAAGAAGGAGCGCCCGGAGAGCGCCGCGGACGAGATCGTCCGCTGGGCCACCCCGGTTTCCGCGTTCCAGCGCACCGCACTGGAGGACACCGAGCTCGGCGGCGTGACGATCAAGAAGGGCGACCGGGTCGTCATGTCCTACCGTTCGGCGAACTTCGACGAAGAGGTGTTCGAGGACCCGCACACCTTCAACATCATGCGGACGCCGAACCAGCATGTCGGTTTCGGCGGCACCGGGGCGCACTACTGCATCGGCGCCAACCTGGCGCGCATGACCATCAACCTGATGTTCAACGCCATCGCCGACCACATGCCCGACCTGACCTCGATCGGTGAGCCCGAGCGGCTCATGTCGGGCTGGCTCAACGGCATCAAGCACTGGCAGGTTGACTACACGGGTAAGTGCCCCGTTCAGCACTGACGGCGACTGACTGCAGTAGACCGGTAACACGAATCAAGGAGGATTCGGGTGGATTTCACACCGAGCCCCGAGCAGCAGGCTGTCGCCGATGTGGTGACATCTGTGCTCGAGCGGGAAAATACTTGGGACGCACTGGTTTCCGGTGGCGTCGTGGCGCTTGCGGTGCCGGACCGCCTGGGCGGTGACGGGCTGGGGCTGCCGGAGGCGGCCACCGCGCTGACCGAGATCGGCCGACGCGGTACCACCGGACCGGCGCTGGCCACCATCGGGCTCGCCCTGGTCCCGCTGGTCGACCTGGCTACCGAAGCGCAGCAGGACCGGTATCTGGCGGGTGTCGCCACGGGTGCGGTGCTGTCCGCCGCGCTGAACGAAGCCGGTAACCAGTTGCCGGAGAAGCCGTCGACCAGCTATGTGGGCGGCAAGCTCAACGGCACGAAAATCGGTGTGCCGTATGCCGATACGGCGCAGTGGCTGCTGGTGACCACCGACAACGGTGTGGTCGTGGTGTCGCCCAAGGCCGCCGGTGTGACGGTCGAGAAGACGCCGACCGCCAACGGATCGGACGAGTACGTCGTCACCTTCGCCGACGTTGCGGTCGCCGACGACGATGTGCTGGCCGGCGCCACGGTGGCGCGGGTGAACGAGTTGGCGCTGGCCATGATCGGCGCGTTCGGTGCCGGTCTGGTGGCCGGTGCGCTGCGGTTGACCGCCGACTACACCGCGACCCGCGAGCAGTTCGGCCGGCCGCTGTCCACCTTCCAGACCGTGGCGGCGCAGCTGTCCGAGGTCTACATCGCCTCGCGGACAATCGATCTGGTGTCCACCTCGGTGGTGTGGCGGCTGTCGGAGGGACTCGACGCAGCCGAGGACCTCGCGATCCTGGGCTACTGGCTGACCTCGCAGGCCCCGCCGGCCATGCGGCTGTGCCATCACCTGCACGGCGGCATGGGCATGGACATCACCTATCCGATGGACCGCTACTACTCCTCGGTCAAGGACCTGAACCGCCTGCTCGGTGGTCCGTCGCACCGTCTCGATCTGGTGGGAGCCTGATGTTTATCGACTTGACGGCAGAACAGCGCAAGCTGCAATCCGAACTGCGCGAGTATTTTTCGACGCTGATCACGCCCGAAGAGGCGGCGGCGATGGAGACCGACCGGCACAACGAGGCCTACCGCGCCGTCATCAAGCGCATGGGCAGCGACGGCAAGCTCGGCGTGGGCTGGCCGAAGGAGTACGGCGGCCTGGGCTTCGGGCCCATCGAGCAGCAGATCTTCATCAACGAGGCCAACCGCGCCGACATCCCGTTGCCGATGGTGACCCTGCAGACCGTCGGCCCCACCCTGCAATTGTTGGGTACCGAGGAGCAGAAGAAGAAGTTCCTGCCCGGAATTCTCGCCGGCGAAGTGCATTTCGCCATCGGCTATTCCGAGCCCGAGGCCGGCACCGACCTTGCGTCGCTGCGGACCACCGCGGTGCGGCACGGCGACGAGTACATCGTCAACGGCCAGAAGATGTGGACCACCGGTGCCCACGACGCCGACTACGTGTGGCTGGCCTGTCGCACCGACCCGACCGCGGCGAAGCACAAGGGCATCTCGATCCTGATCGTCGACACCAAGGACCCGGGCTACTCGTGGACCCCGATCATCCTGTCCGACGGTGCCCACCACACCAACACGACGTACTACAACGATGTGCGGGTGCCCGCCGACATGCTGGTCGGTGAGGAGAACGGCGGCTGGAAGCTCATCACCACGCAGCTCAACCACGAGCGCGTCGGCCTCGGCCCGGCCGGTCGCGTGGCCGGCATCTACGAGCAGGTGCATGCGTGGGCTGCGCAGCCGGGCTCCGACGGCGTTGTCCCGCTGGACAATCCGGAGGCCAAGCGGCTGCTGGGCCAGATCAAGTCGATCATGCGGCTCAACGAACTGCTCAACTGGCAGGTCGCCTCGTCCGGCGAGAACATCGCCGTCGCCGACGCGGCCGCAACGAAAGTCTTTTCCACCGAGCGCATCCAGGAAGTGAGCCGGTTGGCCGAAGAGCTCGTCGGACGCTTCGGCAACCCCGCGGATCCGGGCACAGCCAAGATCCTTCAATGGCTGGACACCATGGCCAAGCGCAACCTGGTCATCACCTTCGGTGGCGGAGTCAACGAGGTCATGCGCGAGATGATCGCGGCATCGGGCCTCAAGGTGCCGCGGGTTTCCCGATGAGCGCTTGCGCGAATCGCAACGACTTCGGCAGGAGGGGCCGTAATGACTGATCTTCAGGCCGGTATCGACGAGATCGTCGCAACCGGACGCAGCAAGCCGACCCTGAGCCGGGATCCGGTGAACCAGCCTATGATTCACCACTGGGTGGACGCGATCGGCGACAAGAACCCGATCTACGTCGACGAGGAGGCCGCCAAGGCGGCCGGGCATCCCGGCATCGTGGCACCCCCGGCGATGATCCAGGTCTGGACCATGATGGGCCTGGGCCGCAGCCGGTCCGACGACGATCCGCTGGCCCGGATCATGAAGTTGTTCGACGACGCCGGGTACGTCGGCGTCGTCGCCACCAACTGTGATCAGACGTACCACCGCTACCTGCAGCCGGGCGAGCGCGTCAGCATCAGCGCGGAGGTCACCGATGTGGTCGGGCCCAAGCAGACTGCGCTGGGCGAGGGCTACTTCGTCAACCAGAAGATCCGGTGGCACGTCGGTGACGAAGAGGTCGCCGACATGGACTGGCGCATCATGAAGTTCCTGCCGGCCAACAAGCAGGGCAAGGCGGCCGCTGAAACCGGTGCCATCCCAGCCGATCTGGACCCCGACAAGCTGATGCGCCCGGCATCGTCGCGCGACACCCAGTTCTTCTGGGATGGCGTCAGCGCCCACGAACTGCGAATCCAGAAGCGACCCGACGGCTCGCTGCAGCATCCGCCGGTGCCTGCCATCTGGCAGGACAAAGATGCCCCCATCGACTACGTCGTCTCGTCGGGCCGGGGCACGGTATTCAGCTACGTCGTGCACCACGCACCGAAGGTGCCCGGCCGGAGCCTGCCGTTCATCATCGCGCTCGTCGAACTCGAAGAGGGCGTGCGCATGCTCGGTGAGCTGCGCGGCGTCGAGCACGACGACGTGAAGATCGGAATGCCGGTCTCCGCAACATTTCTCGACTTCCCGGACAGCGACGTCAGTCCGGCCTGGAGTCTGTACGCATGGGAGGCGGCCAAGTGACGACTGCTGTGAATGCCGCCGTGGGCACGCAACTGCCCGAGCTTTCCATCTACGGCGACCCGACGTTCATCGTCTCGACGGCCATCGCCACGCGGGACTACCAGGACGTACACCACGACCGGGACAAGGCACAGGCCAAGGGCTCCAAGGACATCTTCGTCAACATCCTGACCGACACCGGTCTGGTGGGACGCTACGTCACCGACTGGGCCGGCCCGAAGGCCATCATCAAGTCGATCAAGCTGCGCCTCGGTGTGCCGTGGTACGCCTACGACACCATCACCTTCCGTGGTGAGGTGACCGCAGTCGAAGGTGACCTGGTGACGCTGAAAGTGGTGGGCAGCAACAGCCTTGGTGATCACGTCATCGCCACCTCAACCCTCACGATGGGAGAAGCCCAGTGAGCATCTCCGGTAAGGCGGCCATCGCCGGTATCGGCGCCACCGACTTCTCCAAGAACTCCGGCCGTAGTGAACTGCGGCTGGCCGCCGAAGCGGTCACCGACGCGCTGAACGATGCGGGCCTGTCGCCCAAGGACGTTGACGGTCTGGTGACCTTCACCATGGATTCCAATCTGGAGACCGCGGTGGCCCGCTCCACCGGTATCGGTGAGCTGAAGTTCTTCAGCCAGATCGGCTACGGCGGCGGGGCCGCGGCCGCGACCGTCCAGCAGGCGGTGCTGGCGGTGGCGTCCGGTATCGCGGAAGTCGTGGTGGCATACCGGGCTTTCAACGAGCGCTCGGAGCATCGCTTCGGCCAGGTGATGACGGGTCTGACCGTCAACGCCGACTCCCGAGGTGTCGAGTACAGCTGGTCCTACCCGCACGGGCTGAGCACCCCGGCCGCCTCCGTGGCCATGGTCGCGCAGCGCTACATGCACGAATACGGTGCCACCAGTGCCGATTTCGGCGTGGTGTCGGTGGCCGACCGCAAGCATGCGGCGACCAACCCGAAGGCGCATTTCTACGGTAAGCCCATCACCATCGAAGATCATCAGAACTCGCGCTTCATCGCCGAGCCGCTGCGCCTCCTGGACTGCTGCCAGGAGACCGACGGTGGGGTGGCGATCGTCGTGACCACGCCCGAGCGCGCCAAGGACCTCAAGCAGCGTCCGGTCGTCGTCGAGGCGGCGGCACAGGCTGCCGGCGAAGACCAGTTCACCATGTACTCGTACTACCGCGACGAGCTCGGTCTGCCCGAGATGGGTCTGGTCGGCAAGCAGCTCTGGGGCCAGAGTGGCTTGACGCCCAATGACATTCAGACCGCGATCCTGTACGACCACTTCACCCCGTACACCCTGATCCAGCTCGAAGAGCTCGGCTTCTGTGGCCGCGGCGAGGCCAAGGACTTCATCGCGAACGGCGCGATCGAGCTCGGCGGCAAGCTGCCGATCAACACGCATGGTGGTCAGCTCGGTGAGGCCTACATCCACGGCATGAACGGCATCGCCGAGGGCGTGCGGCAGCTGCGCGGGACTTCGGTCAATCAGGTGCCCGATGTCGAGCACGTGCTCGTCACCGCCGGCACCGGAGTCCCGACGTCAGGCCTGATCCTGGGCTGAGTTCTCCTCTTCGCAAACTGCCCCTTTTCGCCTGAAGAGGGGCAGTTGTGCGTCAAACAGGGGTAGTCCTACTCATCCGGACTCGCGTGGCGCGGCGCGATGATGACCTGCATGACCGAACCGCAGCGGGCGATGGTTGCCCGGCTCTCCCAGGATGTCGCAGCGATATCCCATCATCTGGCATGGGTGTCGGCCTGCCTCACCGAACTCGATCGGTCGATGGCGTACCAGCAGTCGCCCGCGCAGCCCGTCGCATACGCCGTGCCGCAACAGTATTGGCAGCCGCCCCAGGCCGCGCCGGCCGCGGCACCGGCACCGCAGCCGGCACCGCAGCCGGCACCGCAATCGGGACCCGAGCGCTCGGACGGCTGGATCGGCAAGGCGCTGGCCGCCGCCGGTGTCGCGGTGACATTGATCGGCGTCGCCCTCCTGTTGGTCCTCGCCGCGCAGGCCGGGCTGTTGCGGCCCGAGTTCCGCGTCGGCGCCGGGGCGGTTCTGGCGGCAGGCCTGGTGGTCGGCGCGACTCGCCTGAAGACGCGGCCCGGCGGCACGGTGGGTGCGGTAGCCCTGGCCGCCACCGGTATCGCCGCGGCGTACATCGACGTCGTCGCGGTCACCACGGTTTATGAATGGCTTTCTGCGCCGGTCGGTTTGGTGCTGGCGGCGGTGATCGGCGGTGGCGGCCTGACCCTGGCGCGGCGCTGGGATTCGCAGCAGCTCGCGCTGTTGGTGCTGGTGCCACTGGCCGTGCTGGCACCTGTGGTGGCCGACGGCGTCTCGCTGCTGCTGATCGGGTTCATGCTGGCGCTGTCCGCGGCATCGCTGCCCGTGCAACTCGGTAGGGACTGGGTCTGGATGTATGTGGCTCGGACCGGCGTCTGCACCTTGCCGTTGCTGGTGGCGTTGGCCTCGGCGTCGTTCGGCACCGACAGGAATCCGGGAGTTGCGGGTGCCTGCGCGGCGGCAGCCGGGCTGGCCGTCGTCGGTGCGTTGGTCCTGTTGCCCAAGACGACCAACCGGCCGCTGCTGGCCCTGGCCACCGCGGGCGGTGCGGTGCCGGTGCTGTTCGTCTCGGCAGTGGTCCGTCCGCTGATCGCCGCGTCGATCATCGCTGCGGTGGCAGCGTTGTTCCTGGCCATCGTCCTGGCCGGCAGCCGGCTGCCCGGAGTCGCCGGCGTGGTGGCGCGGACCTGGTCGGCGGCGTCGGCGGTCTGTGCTCTGGTCGCGGTACTGGTGGCCTTCGACGGCCGGACCGGCTGCGCGGTGCTGCTCGCGATGTCCGTCGTGGTGGCCGTCGCCGGGCGTCGCGACGCCATCGCCCGCTGGGTGGCCGCCGGGTTCGGGGCCGTCGGCGGTGCCGTGTACGTCAGCTACTCCCCGCCGGACCTGCTGTTCCGCGCGGTGGAGCTGAACACTCACAGTGCCGTGTCCACCATCGTCTCCAGCATCTTGGCGGTGGCCGGAGCGGTGGCCGTCGCGTGGTCGTGGGCCGGCAGGCGTGACGACGACGAGGTGCGGCTGATGTGGGCAGGCGCGGTCGTGGTCGTCGCGTACGCGTCCACCATGGCGACCGTCACCGCGGGCGTGCTGATCGGCGGTGTGAAGGGCGGGTTCTTCGCCGGTCACATGGTCGCGACCATCGGCTGGATCGTGGTGGCGGCTGCGTTGTTCGGATACGCGGCGCGTCAACCGAAGCCGCAGCGGTCACTGCCCATCGGCGGCGGCCTGGCGCTGGTGGCCGCCGCGATGGCCAAGCTGTTCCTGTTCGATCTCGGGACCCTGAACGGCATGTTCCGGGTGGCGGTGTTCATCGTCGTCGGCCTCGTGCTGCTGGCCATGGGGACGGGCTATGCCCGGTTGCTCGCCCGGCAGGATCTGCCGAATCCGTAGCCCGGCGGCACCGTCAGTTTGCGTCGGGTGGGTAGCCGTCGGGGCGGTAGGCTCGAAGCGACGCGGTATGTCTGGGGAAGGGGGCCGTGTCCATGGGGATTCAGCCGGACAGCAGTCCGTTCGGATCGCAGACGGTGACGGGGCCGGGGTGGCCCAACGTTGACGAGGGGCAGCTCGAAGAAGCGGCTGCGCACTATACGAAGCTGGCAACGAAGATCACCGGTCATGTGGTGCCACAGCAGACCAGCCAGTTGATGAATTTGACCGGCCAGTGGACCGGTGCTGGTTCGGTGGCCGCCGCCGGTGAGGCGACCACCATCATCGGCGGCCATGAGGCCAACGGCGCGCAGGCAGCGGCCATCGCTGCCAAGCTGCAGTCCATGGCGGCCGCGGTCGTCAAGACCAAGAACCTGGTCAATGCCACCGCCGAAGAAGTGCAGCAGGAATGCATGGCCCTCTCGGCGGCGCCGTTCCCGAACGTGCAGGAGCTCATCCAGAGCCGGATCAAGATGGGCCTGTCTCAGAACATTGCCGCGGTGACGGCCAGCGCCACCGAGGTGGCCAACGTCGTCGGCGCGCCGCCGAGCATCCCGACCGCCGGCATGCCGCCGCAGGTGGCGCAGACCGCGCAGAAGACCGCGGAGTCGGCGGGCAAGGGCGGCGACCAGATGGGCCAGATGATGGGCCAGATGATGCAGATGGCCGGTCAGCTCCCGCAGATGCTCGGGCAGCTGCCGCAGCAGGCCATGCAACCGCTGCAACAACTTTCGCAGCCGCTGCAGCAGCTGACGTCCCTGTTTTCCGGCGGCGGCCAGGGCAAGGCCGGTCTCGGCGCCTCGCCGTTCGGCGCGTTCTCCAACCATCCGTTGGCCGGCGGTTCCGGGGCCGCCCACGGCGCCGGCTTGATGAAGGGCGGCATGCCCGGCGGTGGCGGCGGCGGTGTGGGCGCGGCGTCCGTGCAGACGCCGCTCCTGGCGAAGATGGTCGGCCCCGGCCCGGCCGGACCCGGTGTGATGCCGGCGAGCGCCGCGGCAGGGATGGGTGCCGGCGGCTTGGCTCCGGTCGCCGCGGCGGCAGGTGCCGGTGGCGCGATGGGTGCCATGGGTGGCATGGGGCACCGCGAAGGTGGCGGCGGGGGACGCATCAGCCAGCTGGCGGTTCCCGAAGCGCTGGACCACGGTTCATATGACGAAGACGTCGACGACGACTGGTGAGTAGGGGGGATTTCTGATGGGTTCACCGTTGCAGACACCGGAGAACATCAGCTGGAATGCAGCCTCGGTGGAGCTGCCCGAGATGCCGATGATCCAGCCCGGCGAGGACGCCATGAGTGCGACCATCGCGGCGGTCCTGCCGGCCATGGCTGCCGACATGACCGCCAATGTGGCCTCGTTGCAGGCCAAGGAGGGCATGTTCTCCGGCAAGGTGGGCATGGCGCAGTCGGCGTACGACAACGCCGACAGCAAGGGCGGCGAGGGCATCGGCCAGATGGGCCAGATGCTCGGCCAGCTTGGTCAGATGGGTCAGCAGGCAGGCCAGATGGCCGGCCAGGGCGGCGGTCTGGGCCAGATGGGCCAGCAGGCCGGGCAGTTCGGCCAGATGATTCAGCAGGCCATGGGCAAGGGCGGCGGTAAGGAAGGCGGCATGCCGGGCGGGGAACAACCCCCGGAGGGCCAGCCCGGCGGGCCGGCCGGCGGCGGCGCCCCCATGTCACCCGAGCAGCGCCAGTCCCAGCAGGATGCCCGGGAGAACCAGCAGAACGACCGGCAGTCCCAGCAGGACGCCCGCCAGCAACAGCAGGACAACCGGCAGTCGCAGCAGGATCGGCGCGAAGCCCAGCAGGACGCCCGCGACTCCCGTCGGCCCACGTCCGCTCCGGCCCAAGCGGCACCGCCGGCGGCGGGCCCCAGCACGGGATCGCACAGCGCCGGTCCGGCGCCGATTGCCCCGGTGGCCCCGCCGCCGCAGCGTGGCGGTGACGTCGGCCGTCAGATGTAGCTGCTGAAACAACAAGCCAGACAACGAAATTGGGGCCAGTCGCGAATATCGCGACTGGCCCCAATTCGATGGTTGACCGTCAGGAAGCCGGAGCCGGGGCCGGGGTCGGGGTGACCGGAGCCGCCGGAGCGGCCTGCTGGTTACCGGCCGGGGCCGCGGTGCCCTGACCCGCGCTCGAGGCCGGCTGGCCGGCGATGGCCTGGCTCGGGGCCGGCGCCGGCGCCGGAGTCAGCGGAGCCTGAGAGACGGCGCCACCGGCGGTGGCAGCGGTACCCGGGCCGCTTTCGGCGGCGGTGGGAACCGGAGCGGCCTCCGGGGCCTGGCCGGCGGCCGGAGCCGTCGCCGGGGTCCCCGCGGGGGTACCGGCCGGAGTGCCCGCCGGAACCTGGGCGCCGGCCGGAGCCGGAGCGTCAGCAGCCGGGGTGCCGGCCGGGGCCGGAGCAACCGCCGGGGTACCGGCCGGCGTGGCAGCAGGGGTCTCACCGTTCGGCGTCGCCGCCGGAACCGCGCCGGTGGTGGTGCCGGCCGGAGGCTGCGTGCCCGTGGCGGACGGAACCGCGCCGGCCGGGGTGGCCCCGGGAACGGCGCTGCCGAGACCGGCAGGCGCAGCGGCCGGGGCTGCAGCAGGAGCGGCGGCGGGAGCGGCAGCCGGCGCCGGGGTGGTGGCGACCGGAGCGGACCCACGGGCCGGGGCGGCCGCCGGAGCAGTGCCGGTGGCGGCCTCAGTGCCCTGCCACTTGATCAGCTCGCGGTCACCGTCGGTGTACACCACGCTGGTCGGAGCGGCGCCCGTCACGTCGAAGTAGATCTTGCCCTTGGACTCTTGTCCCTCGGAGAGGCCGGCGGGGTTGATGCCCTGCGGGGTCGCAGCGCCCCACAGCACCCGGTAGTTCTCACCGTCGGCGGTACGGGCGTTCAGGTTCGGCACGAACGGCTGGGAGCTGCCGCGCTCAGCCGAGTACTCCGCCGTTGCTTCCCAGAGCGTGCCGTTGATGTGCTGCGACAGCACGTCGGTGCTGGGCTTGAGATTGCTGATCTCCCATTCCGCGACGGTGTTTCCGTCGACGAGCTTGCCGTCCTTGCCGAACGCAATGGTGGTGGCAGCGGGCGCCACGCCTGCGGGCTGACCTGCGGGCTGAGTCGAGTCGGCCACCGCGAACGGCGTCGCGATCAGGCCGAATGCGGCGGCTGCGCCGATGGCGGTGGTGATCTTGCGGGTACTCATGATGATGTGGCTCCTTTGTCTCCAAGTCGTCCGACGGGCGGCTTCCCCCACGGAAGTTGAGTCACGAGTAATTGGACAATTACTGACTACTACGAAAGCTAGCAGGTTAAGCGTCAGCTGTGGATGCAGGTTGACGCCTCAGCGGTGACCCGGCCGCTGCCTCTAGTTTGCCGGAATCGGCCGCCGTTTGGGCGGCCGATTCCAAATACGTCCTGGTCAGGACGCGGTGAGTTCGATTCCAGCAAGCACGACGACATTGTCCCGGCTCGGCACCGTCAGCACGCCGGTGATTCGTTCACCGTCACGCCAAAGGTTGGCCTGCAGGGTTTCGCCCGGGATGACGGTGCCGGCGAAGCGCGCGCCGTAGGACCGGACCCGGCCGGCGTCGCCGTCGAGGACGTTGTCGACGATGGCCTTGCAGCCGATGCCGTAGGTGCACAGGCCGTGCAGGATCGGGCGGTCGAAGCCGGCGGCCTTGGCGAACGCCGGGTCCGAGTGCAGCGGGTTGCGGTCACCGCAGAGCCGGTACAGCAGTGCCTGCTGCGGCAGCGTGGGCAGCGCGATCTGCAGGTCCGGTGCCCGGTCGGGTTCGGCCGCCGAGGTCGACGGGCCACGGTCGCCGCCGAAGCCGCCCTCGCCGCGGGCGAAGATGGACCGCTTCTGCTTCCACAGGGGAGCACCGTCGAGGGCGGTCACGGTGGTCTCCGACCAGATGACCGCGGCCTTGCCCTTGTCCCAGATCTCGGTGAACTTGGTGACGGCGCGGCCCGTGCCCGACGGCGGGATCGGTGCATCGGTGTAGATGGCCTCGCTGGCGTGCAGCACCCGGCTCAGCTCGATGTCGATGCCGGGGAACTTGACCGTCGGCGCCTTGGTCTCGTGGAAGCTCTGCGCGACGTTGCCGAATGTCGGCAGGACCTGCGGTTTGTCGTCGATCAGGTAGCGCAGTTCGCGCTCGCTCATCGGGTCCGCGCCCGCGCCCAGGCCCAGGTGGTACAGCTGCACATCGCTGCTGCTCCACGAGAATTCGACCGGCGCCAGTTCGGCGCCGATGGCCTCATCGAGATTGATCGGCATGTCAGCCCTTTCCTGCCACGTGCAGTGCCGCGAGGTATCCGAAGGTCATGGCGGGGCCGATGGTCCCGCCGGGGCCGGGGTAGGTGTGACCCATGACCGGTCCACTGACGTTGCCAGACGCGTACAGGCCCTCGATCACCGAGCCGTCTTCGCGCAGCGCGCGCCCGTGGATGTCGGTGACGATGCCGCCCTTGGTGCCGAGGTCGCCGGGCACCATCTTGGCCGCGTAGAACGGGCCGTGCTTGATCTCGCCCAGGTTCGGGTTCGGCTTGTTGGTGGGGTCGCCGTAGTACCGGTCGTAGGCGCTGTTGCCGCGACCGAAGTCCTCGTCGACGCCGCTGCGGGCGAAGCCGTTGAAGCGCTCGATGGTGGCCTTGAGGGCATCGACGGGCAGCTTGGTCAGCTCCGCCAGCTCCTCGACGGTGTCGGCCTTGACGACGACGCCGGCCTCGGTCCACTTCTTCGGAATGCGTTGTCCCGGTTGCAGACCCGCGAAGATGTAGCGGTTGCGGTACTGCTGGTCGAAGAGCAGCCACGCCGGCACATTCTCACCCGGACCGTCGCCCTGGCCGTACTGGCCGCCGTACATGTGGTGGCAGGCCTCGACATACGGCATCGACTCGTTCATGAACCGCTTGCCGTTCATGTTCACGATGATGGAGCCGGGGGAGTTGCGCTCGGAAAGCGCGAACCACGGGTTGTCGGGCAGCGGGACCGTTGGGCCCCACCAGGCGTCTTCCATGATCTCCAGTGCGGCACCGAGCTTTTCGGCGGCCAGGATGCCGTCGCCGGTGTTGGCCTTGGCGCCCACGGTCCAGTCGGTGGTGATCGGCTGGCGCTGGTACTTGGTACGCATCTCCTGGTTGTGCTCGAAGCCACCACTGCCCAGGATCACCGCCCGGCGGGCCCGGATGAGTTGCGGCTCAGCATTGTTCGCGTCGCGGGCATCAACAACATAGATGCCGGCAACCCGGCTGTTCTCGTAGTACAGGTCGGTCAGCGCGGTGTTCAGCTGCACGGGGACACCGGCCTTCTGCAGGCCGATGCGCAGCGGGGCGATCAGGGCGCGACCCATGCCGACCAGGTTCTTGCCGGTGAGGCCGGCCCACGTGGCGCGGACGCCGACCTTGACGCTGCGCAGCACACCGCGCGGGTGGCGCTTGAGCTGGTTGAGCCGGACGTAATCCTGTTGCATCACAACCATGTTGAGCGGGACCTTGCCATATGCCGGCTCCAGGCCCTTCTCGTCGACCCCGAGCTTCTTGGCGTTGAACGGCTTGGGTTCGACGGACCGTCCGCCGGCGCGGCCGCCCTCGGTCTCCGGGTAGTAGTCGGAGTAGTTCGGCACCCAGCACAGCTTGAGCGGCGAATTCTTCAGGACGAACGACAGCATCTCGGGGCCGCGCTGCAGATAGGTGTCGATCTTCTCTGCGGGCACCACGTCGCCGACGATCTTGTGCAGGTAGGTGCGGGCCGCTTCCGGGCTGTCTTTCACCCCCGCACGCTGCAGAATCTCATTGTTCGGGATCCAGACGCCGCCACCTGACCGCGCAGTGGAACCTCCATAGTGTGGGGCCTTTTCAACGACTACTGTCGAAAGGCCCTGATGGGCTGCGGTGAGGGCGGCGACCATACCGGCTGCACCGCTGCCGACGACGACAACGTCGTACTCCTGTCCAGTCATGTAGAACACGTTATAGAATTGCCCGGCCTGTGGACAACTGCGCCGGTCCATGAAGTTAGGGGAATTCACGAATGCTGTCCGACAACGTGCGTGCCGAGCTCGCCGCCTCGCTGGCCGAAGCTGAGCGCAGCCGGGTCGCCATGTCGCCGATGACCGACACCTACGCCGACATCGATGTCGTCGACGCGTACGAGATCCAGCTGCTCAACATTCGCCAGCGGGTCGCAGAAGGTGCCCGCGTGGTGGGACACAAGGTTGGTCTGTCCAGCGAGGCCATGCAGAAAATGATGAATGTGGACGAACCCGACTACGGGCACCTCCTCGACGACATGCAGGTATTCGAGGACAAGCCGGTGTTGACGTCGAACTACCTGTCGCCGCGGGTCGAGGTCGAGGTCGGTTTCGTGCTGGCCGATGATCTGCCTGGTGCCGGCTGCACCGAGGACGACGTGCTGGCCGCCACCGCAGCCTTCGCCCCGGCCATCGAGCTGATCGACACCCGCATCACCAACTGGCAGATCAAGTTGTGCGACACCATCGCCGACAACGCCTCCTCGGCCGGCTGGGTGCTGGGCAAGGAGCGGGTGTCGCCCAAGGACATAGATATCAGAGCCATTCCGGCCGTCCTGCGGTGCAACGGCGAGGTGGTCGGCGAGGGACGCAGCGATGCGGTGCTCGGCAATCCGGTCACCGCGGTGGCGTGGCTGGCCCGCAAGGTCGACCAGTTCGGCGTGCGGCTCAAGGCCGGCGACGTGGTGCTGCCGGGGGCCTGCATGCGGGCGTTCGATGCCAAGCCGGGTGACGACTTCGTCGCCGAATTCGCCGGATTGGGTTCTGTCCGCCTGTCTTTCGCGTAATACCCAAAGTGTCTGTAGAGGAGTGAGCATGCCGTCCAAAGCGAGCGTCGCGATCGTCGGCTCGGGAAACATCAGTACTGACCTGCTGTACAAGCTGCTGCGGTCGGACTGGCTCGAGCCGCGCTGGATGATCGGTATCGACCCGGAGAGCGAGGGCCTGGCCCGCGCCCGCAAGCTCGGGCTGGAGACCAGCCACGAGGGTGCGGACTGGCTGCTGGCCCAGAGCGAGAAGCCGGACTTCGTCTTCGAGGCCACCAGCGCCTACGTGCACAAGGCCTACGCGCCGCGGTACGAGGAAGCCGGCATCCGCGCCATCGACCTGACCCCGGCCGCCGTCGGCCCGGGCGTGATCCCGCCGGCCAACCTGCGGGCGCACCTGGATTCGATGAACGTCAACATGGTCACCTGCGGTGGCCAGGCCACCATCCCGATGGTCTACGCGGTATCGCGCGTCGTCGACGTGCCCTACGCCGAGATCGTGGCGTCGGTGTCGTCGGCGTCGGCCGGCCCCGGCACCCGCGCCAACATCGACGAGTTCACCAAGACCACCAGCGCGGGCGTGCGCGACATCGGTGGGGCCAAGGACGGCAAGGCCATCATCATCCTGAACCCGGCCGACCCGCCAATGATCATGCGCGACACCATCTTCTGCGCCATCCCCGAAGATGCCGACCACGCCGCCATCACGCAGTCCGTCAAGGACGTCGTCGCCGAGGTGCAGACCTACGTGCCCGGCTACCGACTGCTCAACGAGCCGCAGTTCGACGAGCCATCGATGGTCAACGGTGGCCAGCACGTCGTCAGCATCTTCGTCGAGGTGGAGGGTGCGGGCGACTACCTGCCGCCCTACGCTGGAAATCTGGACATCATGACGGCCGCGGCCACCAAGGTGGGCGAGGAAATTGCGCGCGATCGCATCGCACAGCTGGAGGTTAAGGCATGAGCACCGCACTGGAACCCGGAGACATCTTCTTCGACGCAGCGTGGGACGTCCGCCTGACGGACACCTCCCTGCGCGACGGCTCGCACCACAAGCGCCACCAGTTCACCGGTGACGAGGTGCGGGCGATCGTCGGCGCGCTCGACAACGCCGGCGTCCCCGTCATCGAGGTCACGCACGGTGACGGCCTCGGTGGCTCGAGCTTCAACTACGGGTTCTCCAAGACCCCGGAGCAGGAACTCATCAAGATCGCGGCCGACACCGCGAAGAACGCCAAGATCGCGTTCCTGATGCTGCCGGGTGTCGGCACCAAGGAAGACATCAAGGAAGCCCAGGGCAACGGGGGCTCGATCTGCCGCATCGCCACCCACTGCACCGAGGCCGACGTCTCGATCCAGCACTTCGGTCTGGCCCGCGAGCTGGGCCTGGAGACCGTCGGCTTCCTGATGATGAGCCACACCATCTCCCCGGAGAAGCTGGCCGCGCAGGCCCGCATCATGGCCGACGCCGGCTGCCAGTGCGTCTACGTGGTGGACTCCGCGGGTGCGCTGGTGCTCGAAGGTGTCGCCGACCGCGTCGGCGCGCTGGTCGCCGAATTGGGCAACGACGCGCAGGTCGGTTTCCACGGACACGAGAATCTCGGTCTGGGCGTTGCCAATTCGGTCGAGGCCGTGCGCGCGGGTGCCAAGCAGATCGACGGCTCGTGCCGCCGGTTCGGCGCCGGTGCGGGCAACGCGCCGGTCGAGGCGCTGGTCGGGGTGTTCGACAAGATCGGCGTCAAGACCGGCATCGACTTCTTCGACATCGCGGATGCCGCGGAAGAGGTTGTCGCCCCGGCGATGCCGGCCGAGTGCCTGCTGGACCGCAACGCGCTGGTGATGGGCTACGCGGGCGTGTACTCCAGCTTCCTCAAGCACGCGGTGCGCCAAGGCGAACGCTACGGCGTGCCCGCCCACGAGCTGCTGCTCCGCGTCGGCCAGCGCAAGCTGATCGGTGGCCAGGAGGACCAGCTGATCGACATCGCTCTCGAGATTCAGCGCGAGCGGGCCGAGGGCAAGGCCTAACTGTCGCAAGCAAAAACGCCGGCTGTCCCGAAAGGGGCGGCCGGCGTTTTTGCGCAGCCGGGTCAGCTGTTGACGGAATCCGCCGGGGTCTCGCAGCGTGCCACCAACTCGGCGAGCGCCGCCGGCAGCCGGTCGGCGATGGCGTGCGGATCGGGGACCTGGTCGGTACAGGTGAGGACGCAGATCTGCATGCCGCCCTCGTAGCTCCAGCCGGTGATGTTCATACCCATCGGGAAGACCAGCGGGCCGGTCGAGATGAGCTTTTCCACCAGTGCGCCGCCGAAGTACAGCTTCTGCTGCGGGCCGCGCATGTTCGAGGCGATCATGCTGAACATCGGCCGCTTCTTGACCTGTGCGCCGATGGTCGGCAGCACTCGGGAGTAGACCTTGAACAGCGGCCAGTACTCCATCCAGTCGTGCTGCAGCCAGGCATCGCGCTCGCTCTGCACCTCGCGGGCGGTGGTGGTGTTCGCCGAGATGGTCTTCAACCGGTCGACCGGGTCGACGACGTTGGTGGCGAGTTCGACGTTCCACCGAGCCACCTTGTTGCCCCACCGGTCGCCGTCCTGCGGGCGCATCGACACGGGCACCACGGCGGTCATGGTGTCGTCACCGACGGGACCGCGGGTGGCCTGATACTCGCGAAGGGCGGTGCTGCACATGGCGAGGAAGACGTCGTTGACGCTCACGCCGAACGCCTTCGACACCCGTTTGATCTGATCCATCTCGACGTTGACGAACGCGAAGCCGCGGGCCGCGGTCAGCGGCTCGTTGAACGGCAGGGCCGGCGGGATGAAGGCCTCGGCGTAGCCGGGCTTGCCCGCCTTCTGCCGGTTCTGGATGGTGCGGGTGACCTTGGCCGTGCGGGCCAGGACCTTCGGGAACCTGATGAGCGACTTGACCTGCTGGCGCGCCACCATCGGCAGCCACTCGGCGGTCGGCGGCCGGTGCTCGTCGGGCACCGGGTGGGCCGACGGCTCGGGCAACCGGTCTGCGGGGTCCTGGCTGTAGAACTGCTCGAGGAGGCTCAGCGACGCCATGCCGTCGGCCACCGCGTGGTGGATCTTGAGCACGAGCGCGACGCGGCCGTCGGCGAGTCCGTCGATGTACCACAGCTGCCAGGCCGGCCGGTTCCGGTCGAGCGGCTCTTCGAAGAGTTTGGCGATCTCCGCACCCAGCTCGCGGTCGGTTCCGGGCGCGGCGGCCGTCGCGCGCTTCATGTGGTAGTTCAGATCGCCGCGGGCGCGGGTGATCCACCACGGCCGGCCGGCGCCGAAGCGCGGCGACAGCAGCTGCCACTGCAGGGGTTCGACGCGGTCGACGAGGCCGGGCAGCGCGGCCCGCACGGCCTCGAAGGTGATGGGCTCGTGGCCCTGTTCCGGATCGAGCACGACGGCCTTGATGGTGTGCTGCGGCTGGACGGCACTCTCCCACGCCAGGAAGCTGTTGTCCTCGCCCGATAAACGTCGCATACATCACTATGAAGCCAGAAATGTGAGCCAGCGGACATGTTGTCTCGGTGATCGGGAACTACCTCTGAATTTCGGCTCGTCCCGCGTTTAGCGTGCTCACCATGAGCTGACTCGGCGTCGCGACGCGGAGCCGGAGGGCTCCGCCGGGTCGGCACGATCGTGAATGGAGTAGGGATATGCAACTGAGGAACAGCCGGGTTCTGGTCACCGGTGCCAGTCGTGGCCTGGGCCGGAACATCGCGCAGGCGATGGCGCGCCGCGGCGCCGACGTCGCGCTCGTCGCCCGGAACGCCGAGCAGCTCGAAGAGCTGGCGAAAGAGTTGGGCGGCAAGGCATATCCCGCCGATCTGATGGATCCGGCGGCGGTCGAAGAGCTGCTCGGCCGCGTCGAGGCCGACGGCCCCGTCGACGTCATCGTCAACAACGCCGGGGTGGACCGGGTCGGCCGCTTCTACGAGGCGTCGTCACAGGACGTGCGAGACCTGTTGCAGGTCAACCTGATCGCTCCGATGGAACTGTGTCGCCAGGTGATGCCGGGGATGATCAAGCGCGGCCGCGGGCACATCGTCAACGTGTCCTCGATGGGCGCCATCTCCACCGGGCCGGGCGTCACGCTGTACGGCGCCTCCAAGGCCGGCCTCAGCCACTTCACCGCAGGCATCCGCTCCGAGCTGCGGAGCAAGCCGGTCAACACCACGCTGGTGCAGATCGGTGAGGTCAAGACCGACATGATCGATCACATCCGGTCGTTCGGGCCGGCACGCCGCACCATCGAACGGTCGCTCAAATTCCGGATGATCCCCCAGGAACCGCTGGACGCCGACATGGTCGCCGAGGCCATCGCCGATGCCGTCGAGAAGGAAAAGAAGCATGTCATCCTGCCCAAGCGCATCGCGGCGATGGCCTACCTCACCGAGACCCCGCGCCGGGTCTCCGAACTGATGCTGACCGGTATCGACCAGGACAGCGACTGACCATGGGTGGCGTGCGGGACCTGACCGGCAAGGTCGCGATCATCACCGGCGCGGCGCGCGGTCAGGGTGAGGCCGAGGCGCGGCTGTTCGCCGCCCGCGGCGCGCAGGTCGTGCTCACCGACGTCCTGGTTGCCGAGGGGGAAGCGGTCGCCGCGTCGATCGGCGACGCCGCCCGCTTCCAGCGGCACGACGTCGGCAGCGAAAGTGATTGGCTGACAACGGTCGAGCTGGCGCTGAGCGAATTCGGCCGCATTGATGTGCTGGTCAACAACGCGGCGATCTGCACCGTCGAACCTCTCATGGAACACACCGCCGAGTCGTGGGAACGGCAGCTGCGGGTCAATCTGATCGGCCCCTTCTTGGGTACCAAGGCCGTCGTCGAACCCATGCGGGCGCTCGGCGGCGGCTCGATCATCAATGTGTCCTCGCAGGCCGGACTGCAGGGGCTGGCCGGCTACAGCGCCTACGGCGCCTCGAAGTGGGGCCTGCGTGGCTTCTCCAAGGTTGCCGCAATCGAGTTGGGCCCCATGGGGATTCGGGTCAATACCGTCTATCCCGGGATGATCGACACCCCGATGGTGGCGCACCTGCCGATCGAACGCGGCCCCGGCGGGCACCCCGGTGCGCCGCTCACGCGCGTCGGTGCCCCTGAAGAAGTCGCCGAGGTGGTGGCGTTCCTGGCGTCGGATGCGTCGTCGTACATGACGGGTGCGGATCTGGCGGTCGACGGCGGCGCGAGCGCCGGCCGGATTCCGGTCGTGCCGGCGTAGCGAGCGACTTGTCAGACTTCCCCGGCAAGATGGGCGCATGGCCGGGGACGAATCCACACTGGCGCCGGACCGCCGCCGGCGGGCCGGGTCGATGGAGCTGTTGCTCATCGCCCTCACCGCGCTGGCGCTGTCTGGTTCCTGGGTCAGCGGTGTCCTGACCGATCACGCCCGTTTGGCAGCCGCGGCCACGGTGTTCTGCGGCGTCTTCGTGCAGGCGCTGCCGTTCCTGGTGCTGGGGGTCATCGTCAGCGGTCTGGTCGCGGCGTACCTCACCCCGGAGCGGCTGGCCCGCCGGTTGCCGCGCCGGCCGGCGCTCGCGGTGGCGGTGGCGGGCGTCGGTGGTGCAGCACTGCCCGGATGCGAATGCGGTTCGGTGCCCGTGGCGCGCCGATTGTTCAGCGGGGAGACGGCCGGGGCGGCACTGACCTTCATGCTGTCGGCACCGGCGATCAACCCGGTGGTGTTGGTGGCGACGGCTGTCGCGTTCCCCGGCCAGCCGCAGATGGTGGTGGCGCGCTGCGTGGCGTCGCTGCTGACCGCGGTGGTGATGGGGCTGCTGTGGCAGCGGTGGGGCCGCACCGAATGGGTGACCCGCACGCTGCCCACGCACCATGACGAGGGCGCCTCGCGCTTCACCGTGTTCACCGAGGCGGCCCGCCACGACTTCCTGCAGTCGGCTGCCTACCTCGTGGTCGGCGCCGGCGCGGCCGCGGTGCTGCGCGCGGCCGTGCCGCCGTGGGTTTTCGAGCAGGTGGCCGGCAATCTGGTGGTCGGCGTGGTGACCATGGCGCTGCTGGCCGTCGTGCTGGCCCTGTGTTCGGAGGCCGACGCGTTCGTCGCGGCGAGCCTGACCATGGTCCCCCTGGTGCCGCGACTGGTGTTCCTGGTGGTCGGCCCCGCGGTGGACGTCAAGCTGTTCGCGATGCAGACCGGTGTGTTCGGCCGGCCGTTCGCGGTGCGGTTCGCGCCGGTGACGCTGCTGGTGGCCACGGTGTGTGCGACGGTCGTCGGGCTGCTGGTGCTCGGGGGCGCGTCGTGAGCCGGGAAACACAGAACATCCTGATTCTGTTGATCGGGCTGAGCACGGGCCTGATCGCGGTGAAGGGCACCTACCTGAATTTCGTGAAACCGGCGCTGTTCCCGTGGCTGGTGGTGGCGGCCGTTCTGCTGGTGGCGCTCGCTGTGGTGTGCCTGGTGCGCGATCTGCGCCAGGGGCCGCCGGGCGGGCATCACCACCGGGGCCTGCTGGCCTGGCTCCTGCTCGTCCCGGTGGCCCTTACCGCGTTTGTCAGCGTGCCGCCGATGAGCGCGGTGGGCGCCGAGACGGTCACCGCGGCGGTGGCGCCGCCCAAGCGGGCGTTCCCACCGCTGCCGGCCGACGGGACGGTGTCGCTGCCGGAGGTCGTGCTGCGGGCCGCCGCCGACTCCACGAAAAGCCTTGAGGGACGGACCATCACCGTCACCGGATTCACCATGGGCGACGATCTGGCCCGGGTCGTGATCGTGTGTTGTGCCGCCGACGCGCAACTGGCGCGCATCCACCTGACCGGCGCCCTCGGTCCGCACCCGAACGACACCTGGCTGAAGGTGCAGGGCAGGGTGGTAGCCGGGACGTCCAATCCGTCCACGAATTTCGTCCCGACCATGGAAGTGACCAGTGCCGACCCAATCCCCAAGCCCCGCAACACCTACGCGTACTGACGCGCAGGCCCTGCTCGAACAACTCGCCGGCCCCGGCGCCGTGCTGCGCGACGACCAGTGGGTGGCCATCGAGGCCCTGGTGGTCCAGAGCCGCCGGGCGCTGGTGGTGCAGCGCACCGGATGGGGCAAGTCCGCGGTGTACTTCATCGCCGCCAAGCTGTTGCGCGCAGCCGGGCGCGGCCCGACGGTCATTGTCTCGCCGCTGCTGGCGCTGATGCGCAACCAGGTGGCGGCTGCCGAACGCGCGGGCGTCCGAGCTGCCACCATCAATTCCAGCAACGTCACCGAATGGGACGAGGTGCACCAGCGGGTTGCCTCGGGCGATCTCGACGTGCTGCTGGTCAGCCCGGAGCGCCTGAACAACCCGGACTTTCGTGACGCCGTCCTGCCCGCATTGGCCGCCGACGCCGGGCTGGTAGTGGTCGACGAGGCGCACTGCGTCTCCGACTGGGGGCACGACTTCCGCCCCGACTACCGGCGCATCCGCACTCTGATCGGCGAGTTGGGTTCGGGCATACCGGTTCTAGCCACCACCGCGACCGCCAACGACCGCGTGGTGCAGGACGTCGCCGCACAGCTGGGCGTCGGGGGCGGGGATACCCTGGTGCTGCGTGGCGGGCTGGATCGGGAGTCACTGCGCCTGTCGGTGGTGCACGCCGGGGGACCGGCGCAGCGGGCGGCTTGGCTTGCCGCGCATCTGGATTCGCTACCGGGCTCGGGCATCGTCTACACCCTTACGGTGTCGCAGGCACATGACGTCGCGGCGCTCCTGCGCGAGCAGGGGCATACCGTCGCGTCCTACACCGGCTCCACCGAGACCGCCGAACGCGAGCAGCTGGAAGCCGACCTGCTGGGCAACCGGGTCAAGGCGCTCATCGCCACGTCGGCGCTGGGCATGGGGTTCGACAAACCGGACCTGGGCTTCGTCGTGCACCTGGGTGCTCCGTCGTCGCCGATCGCGTATTACCAGCAGGTCGGCCGTGCCGGCCGCGCCACCTCCAGCGCCGAGGTGATCCTGCTCCCGGGCAAAGAGGACGCCGACATCTGGCGGTACTTCGCGTCGGTCGCGTTCCCGTCGGAAGCCTTGGTGCGCAAGGTGATCGGCGAACTCGAGCCGGACCGGGCGCTGTCCACCGCGGCCCTGGAACCGCTGGTCGACCTGAACCGGTCCCGGCTTGAGATGGTGCTCAAGGTGCTGGACGTCGACGGTGCGGTGCGCCGCGTCAAGGGCGGCTGGATCAGTACCGGCCAGCCCTGGTCGTACGACGAGGAGCGCTACCGCAATCTGGATGCCGCGCGGCAGCGCGAACAGCAGGCCATGCTGGACTACCAGTCGACGACCGAGTGCCGAATGGTGTTCCTGCGCAGCCAACTCGACGATCCCGAGCTCGACGGCCGGGGCTGCGGCCGGTGCGACAACTGCGCGGGTGCGCGCTACACCGCGGACGTCGACGCCGAGGCCGCATCGACGGTGCGCGATCAGCTGATGCGGCCCGGTGTGGAGGTCGCTCCGCGGAAACAGTGGCCGACGGGGCTGGGCTCCCTGGGTATCGGCTTGTCCGGACGCATATCCGGCGGTGCCGAGCCCGGCCGGGTGATCGGCCGGCTGACCGACCTCGGGTGGGGCGCCCGGTTGCGTCAATTGCTCGACGAGCCCGACGGTGCGGTGCCCGACGCCGTCGTGCAGGCGGCCGTTGCGGTCCTCAAGGCGTGGAACTGGAAGGAACGTCCGGTGGCCGTGATGGGCCTGGACTCCGAGCGCCATCCTCAGCTGATCGGCTCGCTGGTCAACCGCCTGGCGGACCTGGGCCGGCTGCAGAATCTGGGCACGCTGTACTACCGGCCGCAGCGGCGCCCCGTGACGGCCGCGAACTCGGCGTATCGGGTTGCGGCGCTGGTGGATTCGTGGGAGGTGCCGACGCTGGACGTGAGTGGCCCGGTGCTGCTGGTCGACGACCTGGTCGACACCGGCTGGACCCTGACCATGGCGACGCAGGTGCTGCGCACCGCCGGGGCGCCGGCCGTGCTGCCGTTCGCGATCGCGTCGGTCAGCTGACGGACCGCCATTCTGCGTAGAGTCCGTCGATCATCTGGGCGACCTCGTCGTAGGTCTCCCAGGTGTCCGGTTCGCCGTAGCTCTCGCCATGACGAGCTACGGCCGGGACGTTGCGATACCGCGACAGATAGGTCCGGTAACCCGCCGCGGCGAAGGCGTTTCCGGTATCGGTCAGCATGGACGGGTCGATCTGACTGACGCAGTATCGGCGTAGGTAGTCGCCCGGAGTCATGCTTCGGGTATGCAATTCGGTTGGATTGCAGTCGGATTGGGCGAGGCCGTGCAAAGCCGACCAGGCCATGAACATCCCGATGTGCGTGCTGGCAGCAGTCGCATCGAGGCCGAGTTCACTTACGCTGTCGTAGTGCCACTCGGCGTCGTCGTACGTCATGCTTCGAGCCTAAGAGGGTGGCGGGTAACTCCCGGACGCCAATTTCAGCCGGGTGCTGGGTCAATCCCGGCCGAGCCCCAGCTGATCGACCACCGCGTCGACGCCGATCAACTGGATATCGCTACGGCGCACCGGGTCCCACTGCGCGCGCGACATGGTGAACTCCAGCATGGTGTCGAATACCCCGCGCCGTGACTGCCGAGAGGATCCGGTCTGCACGTAGGGCAGCGACCGTGTGACACCGAGTGACGCCGCGTTGTCGTGCCAGGCGGCGGTGCGGGCCACGTCCGCGTCGAATCCGGCGAAGATCAGTTGCAGCGCCGCGGTGCGCATCTCCCGACCGAGGCCGCGGCCCTGATAGCGGCGGCCCAGCCAGGAGCCCGTGGACACGGTCCGCCGGGCGGGGAAGCCGTCCGCACTGACAATGCAGACGCCGGCAGCGGTGCCGGCAACCAGCACGGCCATTGGCACATCCCAGTGCTCCGTCGATACCTCGGCACGGGTCTGCCGGAAGTACGCGACGGTGTTGCGCTCCAGCTCGGGGGAGACGGCGTCGGTCCACGGGGTGGAGAACGGCATGGTGGCCGGATCGTGAATGCCCTCGGCGGCCAGTTGGGCGAGCTCGTCGGCCAGTGCGTCGGTCACATGGCACAGCCGCAGGACCGGAGTGATCACCTCCAGTTCCGCCAGTGGCCAGGGCGAAGGGCGCATGCCCAATACCAACACACGCGAGCTAATCGACGAAAGTGAATATTTGCTGTGTAGAGCCATGTTGACCTGCAACTTTGGCCGTGTGTGTAACGGCAGTGCTGTGCCGAGCGAAATGCACCGAGAGGCCGGGGAAGACGGATGCGGCCAGAACAAAGGAGGATTCCATGACTCGTGCCGTTACGTTCGGCCGTTCCACCCTCGGCTTCATCGCCCTGGGTGCAGCCTGTGCCGCCGTCGTCGTGCCTCGTGCATCGGCCGATCCCGTGAGCCCGACGTCGCCGACGACGTCGGCCACCGCGTCGCCGACCTCGACCGCGACCACCGCCGCGACCCCGACCACCTCGGCGACGCCCACCACGTCCACCACGGCGCCGTCCACCACGACGACGACCACGGTGGCTCCGGCCGCCACCGTCGCCGACTGCAGCACCGCGACGCTCGCCAAGACCATCAGCTCGGTGACGCTGCAGCTGTCGGATTACTTCGCTGCCCACCCGGACGCCGACAGCTCGCTGCTCGATGCCACGCGCCAGCCGGCGTTCACGGCCATGAGCCAGTTCGACAACTACTTCAAGGCACACCCGGACGAGGCCGACGCGCTGCGCGGTATCCAGGCTCCGCTGGCCGCCTTCAAGGACCGTTGCGGCCTGCAGGTCGCGCCGACCGACGCGCTGGCCGTCCTCAACGGCGTCTAGTCCTCACGCGCCGAACGTGAGCGAATGTGCCAATTCCGCAACGGGTTTCGCGCCCGAGCTCACGTTCGGCCGGGCGGGGACCCGCCGAGTTGCGCCGTCAGGGTCGCGGCGGCGGCCACGAGTCCGCGCGCTCGCTTACTGATCTCCGCGTCGGTCAGGGCAAGGCCGATCTGCAGTGACAGCACCATCACCTGGCGTTGGTGATGGTCGAACACCGGTGCGGCGATGACGCTGATGTCGTGTTTGGCCCGCCCGCCCGGCGCCGCGCTCGATTCGCTGGGCAGGTACACGCGCTCACCGATGTCAGAGACCAATTCGCCCAGGAGCACTCGTAATTCGTCGGGCAGGTTGCTCGACATGCCGGCCATCATGGCGTACAGCCGCCGCCCGCCCGGCGTCAGCCGCTCCACGAGGTAGCCCGATTCGCGGCACTCGGCGATGACGCGTTCCAGCCGCGCGCTGTCGGTGCGCAGCGGGATCGTCGGCTCCTTGGCCAGCCAGTCGCGCACCGCGCGCTCATCCCACAGCACGAACATCAGGCCGACCGGCGGGGCGAACGGATAGCTCTGCCCGACCTGGACCGGCTCCGGACTGCCGTGCGGGGCAACGAGTTCCAGCAGCGTTATGCGGTCGTCGACGACCGCCGACAGCGCCGCCGTGGCGTTGAAGGCCTCCGACAGCCGGCGCAGTTCCGCCCGCGCGGCCGGGCTGATGCGCATGGACTCCTGCGCGGTGTGGCCAAGCGTGATCAACCGCGGCCCCAGGCGGTAGGTCTTCTCGGCTGCGTCACGCACCAGATAGCCGGCGTCGGCGAGCGTGGTGACGATGCCCAGGCAGGTGGGCTTGCTGAGACCGAGCCGGCGCGCCAACTCGGACAGCCCGAATTGTTCCTGGGGATGACTGGCCAGGAAATCCAGCACCGCGACGACGCGGGCGGTGGGCGGCGACGCGCGTCCGGTGTCGGTCATGGCAAGGAATGTACGACATCGGTCCAAATATGGACCGTCCAGTCGGCGCGCCAATGTCGGGACTGATCGGGACGAAGCCGCAGGTCGTCTGGCGCGACCGAGCTGCGCGGCATTGACGACGACTGCAACGCGTTCTAGTCTTCATTCGGAATATCTACCGATGTGTTCCAATATTGGAACGGAAGGGCGTTGACCGTATGTTCACGCAGTCGTTCGTCGACGCCGTCGCCGAGGCGGAGCGCCTCGTCGCCGCGGCGCCGTTCATCGAAACCGAGGCCGACTTGCTCGAAGGCCTGCAATACCTCGCCGGTTGCATCGCGTCGTGCACGCACGTCGCATTCGACTTCGACAAGGACCACCCGTTCCTGCACAGCGGCACCGGCCCGTTCGAGAAGATGGGCCTCGACAACCCCGACACCATGTACTTCGGCACCCGCGTGCAGCCCGGCCACGAGTACGTCGTCACCGGTCGTCGCGGCACCACCACCGACGTCAGCTTCCAGCTGCTCGGCGGTGAGTACACCGACGCCAACGTGCCGGACAGCGAAACGGCATTCGACGACCGCAAGCTCGACATCGCCGATGACGGCACGTTCGAGTGGCGGTTCACCCCGGCCACCCCGGCGCAGCTGGTGATCCGCGAGGTCTACAACGACTGGTCGGCGCAGCGTGGCTCGTTCGCCATCTCCCGCACCGACACCGCGGGCACCGCGCCGGAGCCGTTGACCCGTGAGCTGATCGAGAAGCGCTACGCCGTCGCCGGCAAGCAGCTGGTGCAGCGGGTCAAGACCTGGCTGCAGTTCCCGAAGTGGTTCTACGACAACCTGCCGGTCAACACGCTCACCGCGCCGCGGCTGACCCCGGGTGGCCTGGCCACGCAGTACTCGTCCGTCGGGCATTACGACATGACGCCGGACCAGGCCATGGTCATCACGCTGCCGGTGACAGACGCGCCGTACCTGGGCTTCCAGCTCGGCAGCCTCTGGTACATCTCGCTGGACTACATCAATCACCAGACCTCGCTGAACGGCACTCAGGCACAGGCGGATCCGGACGGCAAGATCCGGATCGTGGTGTCCGAGAACAACCCCGGCGTGACCAACTGGTGCGAGACACTGGGCCACGCCAAGGGCTACCTGCAGTTCCGCTGGCAGCGGGTGTCCCGCGAGTTGACGGCCGAGGACGGCCCGACGTGCGAGATCGTGAGCCTCGACGAGGTGCCGTCGAAGCTGCCGTTCTACGAGAGCAACAAGATTTCCGAAGATGATTGGCGCGCGCGGATTGCGCTGCGGCAGAAGCTTATCGGCGAGAGGATGGTGGGCTGATCGTGAGCGGACTGCTGACGAACAAGGTAGTGGTGATCAGCGGAGTCGGGCCTGGGCTCGGGACGACGCTGGCCCGGCGATGTGCCGACAACGGTGCCGATCTGGTGCTGGTCGCCCGCACCGTGGAGCGACTCGAGGTCGTCGCCAAGGAGGTGACGGAGCTGGGCCGGCGCGCACTGGTGGTGGGCGCCGACATCACCGACGACGAGCAGGTCGCCAATGTGGTGGCCCGCACCACGGAGGAGTTCGGCAAGGCTGATGTGTTGATCAACAACGCGTTCCGGGTGCCGTCGATGAAGCCTTTTGCGAACACGACCTTCGAGCACATGCGGGACGCGATCGAGCTGACGGTGTTCGGCGCACTGCGCATGACCCAGGGCTTCACCCCGGCGCTCGAGACCGCCAAAGGTTCTGTGGTGAACGTGAATTCGATGGTGGTGCGGCATTCGCAGGCCAAGTACGGCGCCTACAAGATGGCCAAGTCGGCGCTGCTGGCCATGTCTCAGACCCTCTCGACCGAGCTCGGCGAGAAGGGCATCCGGGTGAACTCGGTGATGCCGGGCTACATCTGGGGCGAGACGCTGGAGGGCTACTTCAGCCATCAGGCGCAGAAGTACGGCACCACCGTCGAGCAGATCTACGCGGCGTCGGCCGCCGGCTCCGATCTGAAGCGGCTGCCGACCGAGGACGAGGTGGCCTCTGCCATCCTGTTCCTGGCCAGCGACCTGTCCAGTGGCATCACCGGCCAGTCGCTCGACGTCAACTGCGGGGAGTACAAGGCATGACGCGCACGAACGTGGGCACCGTCGAGGACCTGCACGCCTCGGCCGTCAAGGCGTGTGGCCTGGAGGATTTCGGCGGCGACGACGACAACTACCTGGAAGCCCTTGGCGTGCTGCTGGATTCGTACCAGCGTGAGGCCGACCTGACCGAGCTCGGCAGCAAGATGCAGCGGTTCTTCACGCGTAACGCGCTGGTGGCCCGCCTGGTGTCCAACGCCGCGTTCAAGCAGTATCCGCAGCACGCCGACGTGCCGATCGAGCGGCCCATCTTCGTCACCGGACTGCCGCGCACCGGCACCACGGTGATCCACCGGCTGCTGACGGCCGACCCGGCGCACCAAGGTCTCCAGATGTGGCTGGCCGAGTTCCCGCAGCCGCGGCCGCCACGCGAAACCTGGGCCGACAACCCGGTTTTCAGTGCGCTCGATGCGCGGTTCAAGCAGGCACACGAAGAGAACCCGGACTACACCGGCCTGCACTTCATGACGGCCGACGAGGTCGAGGAATGCTGGCAGCTGCTGCGTCAGTCGCTGCACTCGGTGTCCTACGAGACGCTGGCGCACGTCCCGTCGTACGCCAAATGGCTGGCTCAGCAGGACTGGACCAAGTCCTACCAACGGCACCGTAAAAACCTGCAGCTGATCGGCTTGAACGAGCCCGAAAAGCGTTGGGTGCTCAAGAATCCCAGCCACCTGTTCGCGCTGGACGCACTGCTCAAGGTCTATCCGGACGCCCTCGTCGTGCAGTGCCACCGCCCGGCCGAGACCATCATGGCCTCGATGTGCTCGCTGGCGCAGCACACCACGGCAGGCTGGTCGAACACGTTCACCGGCAAGGTGATCGGCGACGACTCGATGGAGACGTGGTCACGCGGCCTCGAGCTGTTCAATGCCGAGCGGGCCAAGCATGACCCCAAGCAGTTCTGCGACGTCGACTACTTCGAGTTCATCAAGGACCCGGTGGGCGCCGTCGAGGGCATCTACCGCACCTTCGGCATCGAGTTCACCGACGCCGCACGGCAGGCGATGAACGAGAGCCATGCCCAGAGCCAGCAGGGCCCGCGTGCGCCGAAGCACACCTACTCGCTGTCCGATTACGGACTGACCGAGGAACAGGTCAAAGAGCGCTTCGCCAACCTGTAACTGCCCGTGCAGTAGCGAAAGCCCCCTGAGTCAACCGATTCAGGGGGCTTTCGCTGTGGGTATGCCTAACCGTCGCCGGGGGAGGGTGCGCTGGAGAACTCTTCCAGGCATCCCTCGGCGACCGCATGCTTGATGCTGTCGGACATCTTCGGACACGAGCGGCTGCGGCTGGGGTCGCCGCCTTCGGCGCGGATTTCGCTGAAATACGCGCACCGCGCCGTCGCTTCCGAATTCCACTGCACCGCAGTGTGTTCCGGGCCCAGCTTCTTGACCGCCACCGTGGAGTGGCAGAACCGGCAGTCCACGGGTACCAGACCTGCGGTCAGGTACCGCTGACGGTCGGCAGCGGTGGCCTCGCGAACCGCGGCCAGGCGCACCGGGTCGCCCGCGAAATCCGGTGCCTTGGACCAGGATCCGTTGGCGGGCGCATCGGACGTCGGATGGGCGTGGCCCTCGTCTTCGTCGCCGTGCCCCATCAGCTGCAGCATCGAACGGGCCAGGCTCTCGGCATCGGGAGCCTGGGCCCGTTCGTCGTGCTGGGTCATCAGCTGGACTGCTCTGCGGATTCCTTGGCCTCGGCCTGCAAGCGCAGGTTCTCGGCCACCTCGCCCTGCCACTTCTCGTTGGCGACCGTGGTGTCGATCTCCAGCTCGAAGCGGTCGGTCATGTCCGGCGTGATGTCGGCGACGTCCACGTAGAACTGCTGGTACCAACGGCGCATCTGGTAGACCGCGCCGTCTTCCTCGACCAGCAGCGGGTTGTCGATGCGGGTCTTGTGCTTCCAGATTTCGACGTCCTGCAGGAAGCCCTTGCTGACACCGTCGGTCATGGCGTCGGCCAGCTTCTGGGTGGTCTTCTCGTCCATGCCTTTGGGCTTCTCGACGATGACGCCCCACTGCAGCACGAACGCGTCCTGGCTCACCGGGTAGTGGCAGTTGATCAGGATCGACTCGGCCTTGTAGCCGCCGTAGTTGTTGTGCAGCCAGTTGATCATGAACGACGGCCCGAAGTACGAGGCCTCCGAGTCGAGGTGCGCTTCGCCGTACTGGGTGCCCATGCCACCGATGTCCGGCCGGCCCACGTTGTGCAGGTACTGGCTGGCGATGTGGCCCTCGAAGACGTTCTTGAAGTACGTCGGCAGGCCGTAGTGGATGTAGAAGAAGTGCGCCATGTCAGTGACGTTGTCGATGATCTCGCGGCAGTTGCTGCCCTCGATCAGCATCGAGTTCCACTGCCAGTCGGTCCAGTTGTCACTGTGGAATTCGGGGATCTCGGGGATCCGCACCTCTTCCTGAGGTGGGTTGCCCTCGTGGTCGTGCCAGACGAAGAGCAGGCCGCCACGGACGTCGGTGTGCCAGGCGCGGGTGCGGGCCAGGCGCGGCGTGCGCTTGGCGTAGGGCACCAGCTGGCACTTGCCGTCGCCGCCCCAGCGCCAGTCGTGGAACGGGCACGCCACGGCGTCGCCCTTGATGGTGCCCTGCGACAGGTCGCCGCCCATGTGCCGGCAGTAGCCGTCCAGGATTTTCAGGTCGCCCTTCGAGTCCGCGAACACCACCAATTTGGTGCCGAACGCCTCGAACGAGTGCGGCTTGCCGTCCAGGAAGTTCTTCACAGGACCCACGCAGTGCCACCCACGGGCAAAGCGGTCCGGCAGCGCGCCGGTATCGATCTCGCGAACCCCCGCGGTTTCGGTGCTCACCTTGGCCTCCCAATCTGTGCCTAGTAACTAGAACACGTTACAGTTTTTCCTCGGTGCAGCGCAATGCAAGCGTCCCGACCTGCGGTATATCTATGTCATGCCGCTTTACTCCTTCGAGGGCCGAAGCCCGGTCGTCGACCCCACGGCGTTCATCGCCCCCACCGCCGTGCTCATCGGCGATGTTCGCGTCGAAGCCGGAGCCTCGGTGTGGTTCAACGCGGTTCTGCGCGCCGACTACGCGCCTGTCGTCATCCGCAACGGCGCAAACGTGCAGGATGGGGCCGTGCTGCACGCCCCGCCCGGCATCCCGGTCGACATCGGGCCCGGCGCGACCATCGCCCACCTGTGCGTCGTCCATGGCGCTCACGTCGGTGCCGAGGCACTGATCGCCAACAACAGCACGGTGCTCGACGGCGCGGTGATCGGCCGGCGCACGCTCGTCGCGGCCCATTCGCTGGTGGTCGCCGGGACGAAGATTCCCGATGAGGTGCTCGTCGTGGGATCGCCCGCCAAGATTCGCGGCCCGATCGCCGGGACCGGCGCGGAGACCTGGATCAACGCGAACCCGCAGGCGTACCGGGAACTGGCCGAGCGCTACCTGGCCGGCCTGGAGGAGCTGTAGCCCCGGATTTCGCGGAAATCTGACATTCCGGCCGGCGTTCGGCCAAGACTGGGCGCATGAAGCTGCCGCTCATCGCTCTGACCGGTGCCGCCGTGGTGCTCACGACCCCGCTCGCGCACGCCGCGCCGCCGCCCAACTTTCCCGACTTCGCGGGCTTCAGTGTCGTCACGTCCACCCATCTGGCGACCTACCAGCGCACCGCTCAGCAGGTGTTGAAGTTCTCGACGCCCGACGGGCTGGCGTGCCTCGTCAGCGCGCTGGGGGGAGTGGCGCCCAGCGTGCGGTGCTACGGCCCGGTGCCGGGGACGACGGGCCTGGCTGTCACCAGCGATCCCAACGCCAAGGCGCCTCGCGATTTCGGGGTGGCACAGCTGCACGCGGCCAACGAGGGCACGATCAGCAACTACCACGGCGACTACCCGACCGACCTGGCCGGTGCACCGCTGCTGGCGCCCGGGGAGAAGGTCACTCTGACGACGACGACGTGCGGCGTGGTGGCCGGTGGCGTCACCGCGTGTATCGACACCACCGACGGCGGCCATGGCTTCGTGCTGCAGCCGTCGGGGTCGTGGATCTTCTGAAATTACGTGGAGCGCGGCGCTTCCCAGAACGCGCGCAGCGCCAGTAGCTGGCCGGCTTCGTTGGCGCGGTAAGTGAAGACGCCGTGGGTGGTGAAGTCGTGGCCACCGATGGTGGTCACGATGTTCCCGACGTTGGCCTCTTCGTCACCGCACTGGTAAGTGGTCTCGAAGTTGAACACGAGACTGTCGGTGGGAGCGATCGCCTTGTCCCAGAAGGCCGAAATGGCTTCCTTTCCGCGGTGCCCCTTGCCCTCGGGGTCGAGGAACGACGGCCCGATCGGGTCCTGCACGACGGCGTCTTCGGCGAAGTTGGCCAGCCAGGCTTCTTTGTCGCGGGCGGCAACGGCATCGCGCGAACGCTTGCCGGCCAGGTGCGCGGGGTGATTCGGATCGGAAACTGTCATGTCAGTCCTTTCCCGGCTTGTCGCTGCTGACCACCCACATCGAGTAGTACTGTGCGCCACCACCGTACGCGTGGCCGAGGGCCTTGCGGGCACCTTCGACCTGATGGTCGCCGGCCTTGCCCATGACCTGGATGGCCGACTCGGCGAAGCGGATCATCCCCGACGCGCCAATGGGATTGGAGCTCAGCACACCGCCGGAGGCGTTGAACGGAATCCTGCCGCCGATGGCGGTCTCGCCGGCCTCGGTCAGCTTCCACCCTTCACCTTCGGGCGCGAAACCCAGGTTCTCCAGCCACATCGGCTCGTACCACGAGAACGGCACATAGACCTCGGCGCAGTCGATTTCGTCGATGGGGCTGGTGATCCCGGCGTCGCGCCACAGGGCGGCGGCGGCGTCGCGGCCGGCCTGCGGGTTCACCTGGTCGCGGCCCGAGTAGGCCAGCGGCTCGGTGCGCAGCGCGGTGGCGTGGATCCACGCGACGGGATGTCCCTCGGCGACGCGGGCGTCGGCGACTTCCTCGTTGCCGATCACGAGTGCGGCCGCGCCGTCCGATGACGGGCAGGTCTCGTCGAAACGGATCGGGTCCCAGAGCATCTGGGATGCCATCACCTTCTCGACGGTGATGTCGGGCTGGTGCAGGTGCGCCAGCGGGTTCTTGGCGCCGTTGAGCCGGTCCTTGACCGCCACCATGGCGCCGATGTGCTCGGGCGCGCCCGAGCGGCGGATGTAGGCGCGCACGTGCGGGGCGAAGTAGCCACCCGCGCCGGCGCCGACGGGCTTGGTGAACGGCACCGGAATCGACAGCGCCCACATGGCGTTCGACTCGGACTGCTTCTCCCACGCCATGGTCAGGACGCGGCGGTACTTGCCGGACTTGACCAGGCTGGCGGCGACGATCGCGGTCGAGCCACCCACCGAACCAGCGGTGTGCACGCGGATCAGCGGCTTGTTGGTGGCGCCGGTGGCGTCGGCCATGAACAGCTCGGGCATCATGACGCCCTCGAAGAAGTCCGGCGCCTTGCCGACGACGACGGCGTCGATGTCGGCCATGGTGCACCCGGAATCAGCCAGCGCGCGGTCGATCGCTTCGCGAACCAGACCGTTCATCGAGACATCGAGCCGCTTGGCTACGTACTTGGTCTGTCCCGTACCGAGGACCGCAGCGAGATTCTTGGCCATGGCTACTTACCCTCCAGGACGGCAATCAGATTCTGTTGCAGCGCAGGACCACTCGTGGCGTGGGCCAGCACGCGGTTCGCCGAGCCGTTGAAGATGTGTTCGGCGGCGAAGCCGATGCGCTCCAGGCCGGCCGAGAACATCGGGTTGGCGGCCAGGGCGCCACCCGACGGGTTGATCCTGGTCGAGTCCTTCAGGCCGATCGCCTCGGTGAGGATGAGCTGCTGGTGGCTGAAGGGCGCGTGCAGTTCCGCGATGTCGATCGAACCGGCGTCACCGCCGGTGGCGGCAGCGGCCGAGGCGGCGGTCGACGTCGAGACCGTGAGATCGCGGGCACCCAGGATCGGGGTCTCGATACGGTGCTCGAAACCTGTTATCCAGGCCGGGTTTTCACGCAGTTCCCGCGCCTTGTCGGCCGACGCCAGCACGATCGCGGACGCGCCGTCGGTGATGGGGGCGATGTCGTGGCGGCGCAGCGGATCGGCGAAGAACGGCCGCGACAACAGGTCGTCGATGCTGCCCGTGACTTCTTCGCGGTCGGTGCGGCCGCCCGCGGCGAACGCGTCGAGCGCCACCTGAGCCATCTGCTCGGCGGTCCACTTGCCGGCATCCAGGCCGAAACGGGCCTGCAGGCCCGCCATCGAGACGGCGTCCGGCCACAGCGGCGCGACGGTGTACGGATCGGTCTGCAGGGCCAGCACCCGGCGCAGGGTGCCTGCGCTGCCCTTACCGAAGCCGTAGACCAGCGCGGTGTCGACCTCGCCCGTCAGGATCTTGATGTAGGCCTCGTACAGCGCCCAGGCGGCGTCCATCTCGACGTGCGACTCGTTGATCGGCGGCACCGCGCCGATCGAGTCGATGGCCGAGATGAACGAGAACGCGCGTCCGGCAAGGTAATCCGAGGAGCCCGAGCACCAGAACCCGATATCGGTCTGCTGCAGGCCCAACTCGGTGAACAGCTTGGCAAAGCACGGCATCAGCATCTCGACGCCGTTCGTGGTGCCGTCGGTGCGGCGCACATGCGGGGCATGCGCGAACCCGACGACCGCTACATCGCTGGAAGTCATTGTGGCCCTTTACAGGTGGTGCTTGTACGAGTCGTAGTCGGCGTCGGGTTCCCCGGACGGTTTGAAGTGCGAGATGTTGTCGATGCCCAGGCCCCACTCCTCGCGGGGCTTCCACACCGCCTCGACCCGCATGCCCATGCGCACGTCGGCTGCCTCGATCTCGGTGACCAGGTGCAGGAACGGGATGTCGGCACCGTCGAGCAGCACGTAGGCGGCCACGTACGGCGGCTTGATGCGCTGGCCCGGGAACGGGATGTTGATGATTGCGAAGGTGGTGACGGTGCCGCGGTCGGGCAACTCGACGAACTCGTCGAGAACCATGCCGGTGGCCGGGTCGGCCTCCTTCGGCGGGAACAGCACCGGGCCGGGCTTGCCGTCGCGGCCGACCTTGGTACGGGCACCGAGCAGCTTGCCCTCCTGCAGACCGCGCAGGAAGGTGCTCTCGGGAAGTGAAGCGGTGTGCTGGATTTCGATGGACGACGGCGAAACCAGCATGGTCACCGGGTCGCGGTCATCGGCGACGGACGAGGACACCGCGGCCTCTTCTTCTGTGCCGGGCACGAAGTACGCGATGTCGGTGATGGCACCGACGGGCTCGTCGACCCAGTGCGCACGTACGCGATCGCCGGACTTCAGCGCGCCCTCAGTGACGTCGACGGCGTGCAACAGCGGAGTATCGGCGCCGTCGAGCTTGATCAGCGCCCAGGCGAACGGGCGCGGCAAGGGCTGGCCTTCCAAAGGCTCCGGCTGCCAGGTCCACGACACCACCGTGCCGACGCTGGAAACCGGAACCACCTCGGTCAGGGCCTCGTACGTGACAGGGTCATACTCGGCGGGAGGTACGTGTACCCGGCCGTCTGAACCGCGGGTGCCGACGATGCGTCGTCCGCGCAGCGCGGTGAAGAACTGACTCAGGACCGGACCGACTGAACGGGTGTAGTCGAATGACAGTTTCAGCGGAGCCGAAAGGGGCGGCTCATGGCCTGCCATCTGGGCTGGGCTGCTTTGGCTAACGCTCACGGCATCGAGTAGAACAGGTTCTAACAATCGTGGCAAGCACGTTCGGAAAGGCGGCCCCATGAAACTCGGTTTGCAGCTCGGATATTGGGGCGCGAAGGCGCCCACCGATCACGCGACGCTCGTCGCCGCCGCGGAGGAAGCCGGTTTCGACACCGTCTTCACCGCAGAGGCCTGGGGCTCGGATGCCTACACCCCGCTGGCCTGGTGGGGCCGGGAAACCACGCGGATGCGGCTGGGTACCTCGGTCATCCAGATGTCGGCACGCACACCCACGGCGTGCGCCATGGCGGCCCTGACGCTCGATCACCTGTCAGGCGGCCGGCACATCCTCGGCCTCGGTGTCTCGGGACCGCAGGTCGTCGAGGGCTGGTACGGGCAGAAGTTCCCGAAGCCGTTGGCGCGCACCCGCGAATACATCGACATCCTGCGCCAGGTCTGGGCCCGCGAGGCCCCGGTGACCAGCGCCGGTCCGCACTACCCGCTGCCGTTGTCGGGTGAAGGCACCACGGGCCTGGGCAAGCCGCTCAAGCCCATCACCCATCCGCTGCGCGCGGACATCCCGGTGATGCTGGGCGCTGAAGGCCCCAAGAACGTCGCGCTGGCCGCCGAGGTCGCCGACGGCTGGCTGCCGATCTTCTACTCGCCGCGGATCTCCGGCATGTACAACGAATGGCTCGACGAGGGCTTCGCGCGCGCCAGCGCCCGTCGTACCCGCGAGACGTTCGAAATCTGTGCCACCGCGCAGATCATCGTCACCGACGATCGGCCGATGGTCATGGAGATGATGAAGCCCCACCTGGCGCTCTACGTGGGCGGCATGGGCTCGGAGGACACCAACTTCCACGCCGAGGTGTACCGCCGCATGGGTTACTCCGAGGTCGTCGACGACGTCACCAAGCTGTTCCGCAGCGACCGCAAGGACGAGGCTGCCAAGGCCATTCCGGACGAGCTGGTCGACGACTCCGCGATCGTCGGCAACCTCGACTACGTCAAGGAACAGATCAAGGCCTGGGAGGCCTCGGGCGTCACGATGATGGTCGTCGGGGCCAAGTCGGTCGAGCAGATCAACCAGCTGGCTGACTTGGTCTAGTTTTCTCGCGGCCGGACGCAAAACTGTCATTTTGGCACTCTGAAGTGCAGTTTTGCGGCTTTCCGCGGAGCTGCCAGTAGACACTTATTGCGGAGTGTCTACAACGTGTTCTAGATTCGTGCTGTGACTGACGCCACCGGCTCGACGCCCTCGCAGCACACCATCGCGGGCACCGTGCTGACCATGCCCGTGCGCGTCCGTAAGGCGACGCAGCACATGGCGATGTTCTCGGTCGACGCCGATGCCGCACAACGCCTGATCGACTACAGCGGTCTGCGGGTGTGCCGGTTCCGCCCGCGTCGCGCGGTCGCCGTGCTGATGCTCATGCACTACGTCGACAGCGACCTCGGCCAGTACTACGAGTACGGCACCAACATCATGGTGAATCCGCCCGGCTCCACCGCCTCGGGCCTGCGTGCCCTGCAGTCGGCCGGCGCCTTCATCCATCACCTGCCGGTCGACCAGTCCTTCACCCTCGAAGCCGGTCGCAACATCTGGGGCTATCCGAAGGTGATGGCGGACTTTGCTATTCGAGATGGCAAGCACTTCGGCTTCGACGTCACCATCGACGGCCAGTTTGCCGTCGGGATGGATTTCCGGCCCGGATTCAAGGTGCCCGCGCCGTCCAAACCACAAGCGCCGCCGACGTTTTCGCACCTCGATGGCGTCACCCGCGAGACCGTCGGCGTGATGAGGCCGTCCGGGGTGCGCTACCGGCCCGGGGGAGTGACGGTGCGCCTCGGTGACCACCCGTACGCCCGGGAATTGGCCGCACTCGGATTGCCGAAACGCGCCATGCTCTCGGGTTCCGCTGACAACGTAGACATGACTTTCGCCGATGCTCAGGAGATCAAGTGACCAGTGTTATCACCCGCCCCGACGTCGATCTGGCCGACGGCCGGTTCTATGCCGACCGGGCGGCCGCGCACGAGGCGTACCGCTGGATGCGGGCCAATGAGCCGGTGTTCCGCGACCGCAACGGCCAGGCCGCGGTGGCCACCTACCAGTCGGTGCTCGACGCCGAGCGCAACGCCGAGCTGTTCTCCAACGCCGGCGGCATCCGCCCCGACCAGCCCGGCATGCCGTACATGATCGACATGGACGACCCGGCGCACCTGGTGCGGCGCAAGCTCGTCAACGCCGGCTTCACCCGCAAGCGCGTCATGGACAAGGTCCCGTCGATCGGGCGGCTGGTCGACGCGCTCATCGACAATGTCTGTGAGAAGGGCGAGGCCGACTTCGTCAACGATCTGGCGGCCCCGCTGCCCATGGCCGTCATCGGCGACATGCTCGGTGTCGTGCCGGAAGAGCGCGAGATGCTGCTCAACTGGTCGGACGAGCTGGTGTCGGGGCTGTCGTCGCATCTGGACGAGACGTCGATCCAGAAGCTGATGGAAACCTTTGCGGCGTATACCGCTTTCACGATGGACGTCATCAAGGACCGGCGGGCCAATCCCACCGATGACCTGTTCTCGGTGTTCATCAACTCCGAGGTCGAAGGCCAGCGGATGGCGGACGAAGAGATCGTCATGGAGACCCTGCTGATCCTGATCGGCGGCGACGAGACCACCCGGCACACGCTGTCGGGCGGTACCGAACAGCTGATGCGCAACCGCGATCAGTGGGACCGCCTGGCTGCGGATCCGTCGCTCATGCCGGGTGCGGTCGAGGAGATGCTGCGCTGGACCTCGCCCATCAAGAACATGTGCCGCACCCTGACCGCGGACACCGTCTTCTACGGCACCGAGCTGAAGAAGGACGAGAAGGTCATGCTGATGTTCGAGTCGGCGAACTTCGACGGCGACCAGTTCGAGAACCCGGACGAATTCCACATCGACCGGAACCCCAACAGCCACTTGGCTTTCGGATTCGGCACGCACTTCTGCATGGGCAACCAGCTGGCGCGGCTGGAGCTGCGGCTGATGACCGAGCGACTGCTGCAGCGCCTGCCCGACCTCCGCTTGGCCGACGGTGCGGAGATCCCGCTGCGCGCCGCCAACTTCGTCAGCGGCCCCGAGGCCATGCCGGTGGTGTTCACCCCGACGGCCCGCGTGCTCTGACTTCGCTTCCGCGAGTGTGAATCTGGTGTCACGGTCGACGTGAACGTAGGCAATAGATTCACACTCGTGGGCTGCGGCGGTCGAATGCGGCCGCTATCCGGCGGACGATCGTCCCTTCGGTGTCCTCCGCGGTGACCCGAATGACGAGCCAGCCGAGCTCGGCGAGGTCGTCGTACCTGCGGATGTCCCTGTTGAACTGCCGACGGTCGGTGCGGTGGTGGTCGCCCTCGTATTCGACGGCGATCAGGTGCTCTTCCCACCCCATGTCCAGCCGGGCGATGAATTGGCGGTAGGCGTCGTACACCTGAATTTGCGTCTGGGGACGTGGAAAGCCGTTGCGCTCGATGAGCATTCGCAGCCAGCTCTCGCGCGGCGACTCGGCACCGGCATCGGCGAGGGACAGCGCGCGCCGGGCCGTCTTGATGCCACGACGTCCCCGATATCTGGACGCCAGGGCTTCGACATCACGGGTCGAGACGTGCGTGGCGGCAGTCAGGGCATCGATGGCGGCAACGGCCGTCGCCAGCCTGTTCCGGCAACCGAGATCGAGAACGGTGCGCGCGGGTGTGGTTACCGCGATGCCGTCGACGACGACGATCTCGTCCGGTTCGATGCGGTCGGCCCAGGTCTCGATGCTCCTCGGAGGATGCCGGTTTTCGTAGATGATCTGCGCTGGTGACGCGTTGTCGACCCAGCGCGCGCCGTGCAGGGCCGCTGCCGATCGGCCCGCGAGGATGCCTTGCCGCCGGGACCACAGCCACGCGACCTTTGCCCGGATGCGCGCGTCGACCTCGGCATTGCCGCAGAGGTAGACGTCCGGCGCGAGAGCGACGAACTTGCTGCGCAGCGCGTACGGTGACAGCCTCCCCGCCGCCACCGCTTCGCTGCCGATAAATGGTTCCCCCATGCCGGAAGTGTGCCGCCGCGCACTGACAAGCCCGCCAGTGTGAAGCCATTGCGATCAGATGCGGCGAGCGTGACAGCAGGTTCACGCTCGCGCGGCCGGCACCGCGATCGAGATGACGGTGCCGGGCGACCCCGTGACGGTGAATTCGCCGCCCGTGGCAAGCACTTTCGTGCAGATCGACGCGAACCCGATATGACCGTCCTCGACGCTCTGGGCCAGTCGGTCCGGCGGGATGCCGACACCGTCGTCGGCGATGCGCAGCTCGGCCCGACTTCCATTGTGTGCCAGCCGGAATCGCAGGTTGTCGGCGTGCGCGTGCTTGATCGCGTTGGTCGAGAACTCCCGGGCAGCGCTGTAGAGCAGATGGTCGGCATCGGTGCGCAGCGTGTCGGGCCAGTCGTGGGCGTCCAGATGCACCGTGATGCTGGTCCGCGCGGCGATACCGTCGGCCAGGGCGGTGAGCGCCGCTTTGAGCCCGGAACGGGCCAGCACCTCGGGATGCAGTTCACGCACCACGTCGCGCAGCAGCCGGGAGGATTCCGCGAGCGCGAAGTCGACGCGGTCCATCCCCTCGACCGACCCGTCGCGAACGTCCTCCATGTCGTGCCGCGCCACCAGGACGTACTGCAGCGCACCGTCGTGCAGGCGCTCAGAAAGCGATTGGCGTTCGCGCTTCTCCAGGCTGATCACCTCTTCGAGCAGACGGGCCCGCTCTTGAGCCAGCCCGGCGATGGTCCTGGTCTTGGCTTGCTGAACCCACGACAGCGCGACGGAACCGGCGGCCAGGCCGAACACGATGGCGGTGCGCAACAGGATCGAGGCCCAGGGTTCGTGACCGTTGGCTTCGCGGTCGATCCAGTTCACGACGAAGAACGTGGCGACGGTGGGGATCGCGATCATGGCGCTGACGGCGGGATCGAGCTGCGCCGCCGCGATCAGCGGGATCAGGAACAGCCCGTGCTGCATCACGTCGGACGTCCAGGTCTCCGGCGAACTGAGACCGCTGTCCACTGAAATGACGGCCACCACAGTCAGATCCGCGCACAGCATGAGCAGCGCCACGGCGCGCTGGGTGCGGCGGTCGGAGTGGTCGGCCGCGCGTCGTCCCCACCAGCCCCATGCCGCGACCATCGCGACGTAGCCGGCGAGGATGCCCCAGTGCAGCCGCAGGTTCGCGTTCGGGGGCTCCAGTAGGAGGCCGAAATCGACGAACACCGCCAGCAGGGCCCGCAGGGCGAACTGCAGCAGGAGGCCACGCACCAGTGAGGTGTCGGTGGTTGGCATCTGAGTCCCCCCGGCGTTCGCGATTTGTGCACGATTTTCCGCGATGGCCGCGGAAAATCGTGCACGAATCACGCAAAAGATTCGACGATCGACTCTCGGGGGTCGCGCCAGGTCAGGCTCAGGTCGGACAAAGTCAGGCTGTCGTCGGTGGGGACGGCCGCCGTCAGCAGCAGGGCGGCTTCGTAGCTCAGGCCGTCCGCGAGGGGCAGCCAGCGTCCGGCGAAGTCCGACACCCGACCCACGCCGCGAAACAGGCCGGGTGACAGTGGAATCCGCCGGATGGGCCGGCCCAGCGCCGACTGCAGGGCGTCGACCATCTGATCGAACGTCAGCATCACCCCGCCGCAGACATAGCGCTTCGGGCCGCGGCCCGGCCGCATCAGCGCCGTGTGCACCCGGGCCACGTCACCCACATCGATCATCTGCATGCCGCCGCGCAGGCGCGGGGCGACGCGGTAGCGCACAATCGGGTCCCAACCACGTTGTGTCACACCGACTGCCGTGTGGAACGCCGGCCCGACGACCGACGACGGATACGTCACGACGACGGGTGCGCCCGCGGACTGCAGCCGCCGCGCCGCGTTGTCGGCGTAGGCCTTGGTGCGGGCGTAGTCGCTGCGGCCGGGTGCCGGGGGAGTGTCGGGGCCGATGACACTGTCGGCCGGTGGAAACAGCGAGCTGTACGACGACACCGAGACCACGGGGTCCAACCCCAGTTCACACGCCCGCGTCAGCAGCGCCTCGGTGGCGTAGGCGTTGATGTCCCACATCAGCTGGGTGCGCCGGCTGTCGGTGCCGACGACACCGGCCGCGTGCAGCGCGGCGTCGCAGCCGGCCAGCAGCTCGGAAACCGTTGCGGGATTGCGCATATCGCCGACCAGAACCTCGACGGGACCCACCTCGGCCAGCACGTCGAGCACCGGGTCATCGCTGCCGCCGGGAACCACCAACAGGCGAACCGTGTGCCCGGCCGCCAGCAGTGCGCGGACGGTGTGGGCACCGACGTAGCCGGTGCCGCCCGTCACGGCGATGTGCATCAGCGCATCTTGAACTGCGGTGCGCGCTTCTCCTTGAATGCCAGCGGGCCCTCCTTGGCGTCCTCGGACAGGAACACCGGGATGCCGTTGGCGGTGTCGGGCTTGAAGGCATCCAGCTCGTGCATGCCCTCGGTCTCGCGGATGGTCTTCAGGATGGCCTGTACCGCCAGTGGACCGTTGTTGTTGATCACCTCGGCGACCTCGAGGGCCTTCTCCAGCGCGGTGCCGTCCGGAACCACATATCCGATCAGCCCGTAGTCCAGGGCCTGCTGGGCGGTGATGTGCCGGCCGGTCAGCAGCATGTCGCACGCGATGGTGTACGGAATCTGGCGCACGAGGCGCACTGCCGAACCGCCCATCGGGTACAGGCTCCACTTGGCCTCGGAGATGCCGAACTTGGCGCTCTCGCCGGCGATGCGGATGTCGGTGCCCTGCAGGATTTCGGTGCCGCCGGCGATGGCCGGGCCCTCGACCGCGGCGATCAGCGGCTTGGTCAGGCGGCGGCCCTTGAGCAGACCGTCGATGCGCGACGGGTCGTAGCTGCCGTCCTTGAACGAGTCGCCCGGCGGCTTCTTGGTGGCGCCCTTGAGGTCCATGCCCGCGCAGAAGTAGCCGCCGGCACCGGTGAGGATGCAGGTGCGGATCTCCGGATCGTTGTCGACGCGGTCCCAGGCCTCGACCATTATCGAGAGCATCTCGCCCGAAAGGGCGTTGCGGGCCTCGGGCCGGTTCAAGGTGACGATCAGCGTGTGTCCGCGCTGCTCAATCAGGGCGTCGGGGCCTTTTTCGGGTTCGCTCACGGGTACCAACTTCCGGTCTCGAGATCGTTAGACTTGTCACAAAATGTAACACGTTCTAGTTTATGTAACGTGGCTCTGAACATCGCAGATCTCGCCGAGCACGCCATCGATGCTGTGCCGGACCGTGTCGCACTCATCTGTGGCGACGAAAAGCTGACCTATGCCCAGCTGGAGGAGAAGGCCAACCGCCTGGCTCACTATCTCCAGTCGCAGGGCGTGCAGAAGGACGACAAGGTTGGGCTGTACTGCCGCAACCGCATCGAGATCGTGATCGGCATGCTCGGCATCGTCAAAGCCGGCGCGATCCTGGTCAACGTCAACTTCCGCTACGTCGAGGGCGAGCTGAAGTACCTGTTCGAGAACTCGGACATGGTCGCCCTGATCCATGAGCGCCAGTACTCGGACCGGGTCGCCAACGTGCTGCCCGAACTCCCGCTGCTCAAGACCATCCTGGTGGTGGAAGACGGCAGCGACAACGACTTCCAGCGGTACGGCGGCGTCGAGTTCTACTCCGCCATCGCCGACAGCTCGCCCGAGCGTGACTTCGGCCCGCGCAGCGAGGACGACATCTACCTGCTCTACACCGGTGGCACCACCGGATTCCCCAAGGGCGTCATGTGGCGCCACGAGGATATCTACCGAGTGCTGTTCGGCGGCACCGACTTCGCCACCGGCGAGCCCATCGCCGACGAGTACGACCTCTCCAAGCAGGCCGCCGCCAACCCGCCGATGATCCGGCTCCCCATCCCGCCGATGATCCACGGCGCGACGCAGTCGGCCACCTGGATGGCGCTGTTCACCGGCCACACCGTGGTGCTGATGCCGGAGTTCGACGCCGACGCCGCCTGGCGAATGATCCACGAGCACAAGGTGAATCTGCTGTTCTTCACCGGTGACGCGATGGCGCGGCCGCTGCTGGACGCACTGCTGGCCCACCAGGATGCGGGCAACGAGTACGACCTGTCGTCGCTGTTCCTGCTCGCGAGCACCGCCGCACTGTTCTCGACGAGCCTCAAGGAGAAGTTCCTCGAGCTGCTGCCGAACCGGGTCATCACCGACTCGATCGGCTCGTCGGAGACCGGCTTCGGCGGCACCAGCATCGTGGCGAAAGGCCAGTCGCACACCGGCGGCCCGCGCGTCACCATCGACAAGAACACCAAGGTCCTGGACGAGGACGGCAACGAGGTGGTGCCGGGGTCGGGCGTGCGCGGCATCATCGCCAAGTGCGGGCACATCCCGGTCGGCTACTTCAAGGACGAGAAGAAGACCGCGGAAACCTTCAAGACCATCAACGGGGTTCGTTACGCCATCCCCGGCGACTACGCCGAGGTCGAGGCCGACGGCAGTGTGACGATGCTGGGCCGCGGCTCGGTGTCGATCAACTCCGGTGGCGAGAAGATCTACCCCGAAGAGGTCGAGGCCGCGCTCAAGGGTCACCCGGATGTGTTCGACGCTCTGGTCGTCGGCGTTCCGGACGCACGCTTCGGGCAGCACGTCGCGGCCGTCGTGCAGCCGCGTGACGGCACCAAGCCGGCGCTGGCCGACCTGGATGCGTTCGTCCGCAGCGAGATCGCGGGCTACAAGGTGCCGCGCAGCCTGTGGCTGGTCGACGAGGTCAAGCGCTCCCCGGCAGGCAAGCCCGACTACCGCTGGGCCAAAGAGCAGACCGAGGCGCGTCCTGCCGATGAGGTGCACGCGAAACACGCAGGCGCACAAGCCTAGTTAGGGACAAGAGAATGAAAACCGAACTCTGCGAACGCTTCGGGATCGAATACCCGATCTTCGTGTTCACGCCGTCGGAGAAGGTGGCTGCGGCCGTGACCCGTGCCGGCGGCATGGGCGTGCTGGGTTGCGTCCGGTTCAATGACGCCGACGACCTCGAGGACGTCCTGCAGTGGATGGACGCCAACACCGACGGCAAGCCGTACGGCGTCGACATCGTGATGCCGGCCAAGGTCCCGACCGAGGGCACCAGCGTCGACATCAACAAGCTGATCCCGCAGGGCCACAAGGACTTCGTCGCGAAGACGCTCGCCGATCTCGGGGTGCCGCCACTGCCGGCGGACGAAGAGAAGAACGAAGGCGTGCTCGGCTGGCTGCACTCGGTCGCCCGTAGCCACGTCGAGGTGGCGCTCAAGCACCCGATCAAACTGATCGCCAACGCACTCGGCTCGCCGCCCAAGGACGTCATCGACCAGGCGCATGCCGCTGGCGTTCCGGTGGCCGCACTGGCCGGCTCCGCCAAACACGCGGCGCGGCACGTGGAGAACGGCGTCGACATCGTCGTCGCCCAGGGCCACGAGGCCGGTGGCCACACCGGTGAGATCGGTTCCGTGGTGCTGTGGCCGGAAATCGTTGATGCCCTTGGTGGTTCGGCCCCGGTGCTGGCCGCGGGCGGCATCGGTACCGGGCGGCAGCTGGCTGCCGCGCTGGCGCTGGGCGCGCAGGGGGTCTGGATGGGCTCGGCGTTCCTCACGTCGGCCGAATACGACCTCGGGGTGCGTCTGGAGTCGGGCGTTTCGGTTGTGCAGCAGGCGATGCTGAATGCGACGTCGGCCGACACCGTCCGCCGCAAGATCTACACCGGCAAGCCCGCCCGGCTGCTCAAGAGCCGCTGGACCGATGCCTGGGACGCCGAAGGTGCTCCTGATCCGCTGCCGATGCCGTTGCAGAACATCCTGGTCAGCGAGGCCCACCAGCGGATGAACGAGTCCGGTGACCCGACCGCGGTCGCCATGCCGGTCGGTCAGATCGTCGGCCGGATGAACGAGATCCGCCCCGTCGAGGTCATCATCGCCGAGTTGGTCGCCGAGTTCGAGGCTGCCACCAAGCGCCTGGATGCTATCCGCGACAACTGATTTCGCCGCGCGGCAGGTGACGATCAGCGCTACGGCGTGATCTTCACCTGCTGCGCCACCACATCGGTGGCTGTCTGAATGATGGGCGTCTGATCTGCCGCGCCGTCCGCATTCAGTTGCAGGACATAGGTCGCCCCGTCAGACGGGAAGATCACCGTCTGCTGTGCGACGAACTTCGTCTTGCCGTCGGAGACCCAGGTACCGGCGATCCGGTAGGCGGGGTAATTGCGCACCTTGGTTTCGCTCCCCGGGCCCGACGGCGTGAAGCCCGGCAGGTTCTGAATCTCCCCGGGCGCGGTGGCCATCAGCGCCTTGGCGTCGACGTCACCGGTGAGCTTCGACAGCAGCGCGACCACGCTGGGCGCGTAGTTCGCCGGGTCGACCGGTCCGTTGTAGATGATCGAGTCGTATGCCCACGGCGGATTGTCGTCGCCGGTGGCCTTCCAGCCATCGGGCTTCGGTAGATCGACCTTCGGTTCGCCGGGGTCGGTCCGGTGCACCTGCTGTTCGGTGATCTTGTGTTCTTTGATGTAGCTGGCGATCGTCGGGTTGGGGCCGTCGGCGCCCTTGTTGTTGCCGGCATCGGCCGCGGTCGGGGCCGCGCTCGTCGCGTTGTCGGACGACGCGCTCGCGTCTTTGCCGGAGTCGCAACCGGCCAGCACCACAGACAGTGCGGTCGCTGCCGCGACGAGGCCGGTGATCGCGGACGTTCTCATACGGCCGAGACTAATCGACAACACTCGCGGTGATCCTGTGAGCCGGGCGGGGACCTACCCGAAACCGGCTCTAGCGTGGGTATTAGCTGTGGCATTACTGTGTGCCCCGTGGCAAACGCACAGAAACCGCCTCCCGGCTGGCTCATCGACGGCATCGGCCGGGTTCGGGACGGACTGGGCCAGTTGCGCCGGTCCGTCGTCCCGGCGAACGTCGCACTCTTCGAGCTGGGCCAGGGCGCCTGGCTGACCCAGGCCATGTATGTCGGCGCCAAGCTGGGCATCTTCGACGCCCTGGCCGCCGGCCCCGCGTCGGCGGACGACATCGCCCGCCGGGTGGGTTCGCACCCCGAGGCCACCGCCCGGCTCATGCGGGCATTGGCGAGCAATTCGCTGCTCAAGCAGGAGCGCGACGGCCGGTTCGCGCTGAGCCGCCTGGGGCAGGCCCTGCGCTCCGATGCGCCGGGCTCGCTGGCACCCATGCTGCTGTTCATCGGCCACCCCAAGCACTGGGAACACTGGGGTCAGTTGCTGTACTCGGTGCAGACCGGCAAGACGTCCGCGGAGATGCTCCGGGGCATGCCCATCTTCGAATACCTCGAGAACGATCGCGACCTGGCCGACGTGTTCAACAACGCCATGACCGCGGTGTCGGCCATGGCGATCGAATCCCTCATGCCCGCATATGATTTCAGTCGTTTCAAGACGATCATCGACGTCGGAGGCGGCCACGGCGCACTGCTGAGTGCGGCGCTGCAGCAGGCCACCGACGCCCGCGGTGTGCTGTTCGATCTGCCGTCGGTGGTTGCGGGTGCGGGCCCGGTGCTGAAGGCAGCCGGCGTGTCGGACCGGGTCACCGTCACCGGTGGCTCGTTCTTCGATGCCGTCCCCGAAGGCGGGGATGCGTACCTGTTGAAGACGATCATCCACGACTGGGACGAGGACAGCGCACTGGTGATCCTGCGGAACGTCCGCAAGGCGATCGACCCCGATGGCACCCTGGCGCTCGTCGAACTGGTGCTACCGGAAGGCACGCCCAGTCATCCCGGCATGCTGCTCGACCTGGAGATGCTGGTGGCCGCCGGGGGCCGGGAGCGGACCGGTTCGGAATACGCGGACCTCTTGGCGCGCGCCGGTTTTCGGCAGACCCGGGTGGTACAGACAGCCGGGCCGATGTCGCTCGTCGAGGCCGTCCCGGTCCACGACTAACGGGCGATCGCGAAAACCGGGTCGGCGCAGTCGGTGCCCTCGGCCGACAGCTGCCGCTTGATGACCTTGAACGTCTCGGTCCGCGGCAGCGTCGTGGCGACGCGGACGAACCGGGGCCACTGCTTGGGGCCCAGATCCTCCTGTGCGGCAAGGAAGGCGCTGAAGTCGTCGGCCGAGAACTCCGCGTGGTCGAGGAGGACGAGCGCGGACATCACCTGGTCGCCGACGGCGGGATCGGGTATCGGGTAGACGGCCGCCTCGACCACATCGGGATGCCGCAGCAGCACCTGCTCGATGGGTGCGGTGCCGAGGTTCTCACCGTCGACCCGCATCCAATCACCAAGGCGCCCAGCGAAATAGATGAACCCGGCCTCGTCCCGGTAGGCGAGGTCGCCGGTGTGGTAGATGCCGCCGGCCATGCGTCCGGCCTCGGCGCCGTCGTTGTTGTAGTAGCCGCGGAACCAGCCGCGGCCGGTCGGGTTCACCAGTTCGCCGACGACGCCCGGCGGGCACGGCAGGCCGGTCTCCACGTCGACGATGGCCACCTCGTCGGTCAGCGGTCCCAGGGCGCCGGCCGGGGTGTCCGGGGTGCGGGCGATCGCGACGCCGCCCTCGGTGGACCCGAAACCGTCGACGACGATGACACCGAAGCGCTGCGCGAACCGGTCCAGATCACGTGGGGCACCCTCGTTGCCGTACATGAATTTCAGCGGATTGTCGGCGTCGTCCGGCCGGGCCGGAGTGGCAAGGATGTACGACAGCGGCTTGCCGACGTAGTTGGCGTAGGTGGCGCCGTAGCGCCGGACATCCGTCAGGAACCCGGAGGCGGAGAACTTGCGGCGCAACGCGATCGACCCCTGCGCCGCGAGCGCCACCGCCCAGCCGGCCATCACCGCGTTGGAGTGGAACAGCGGCATCGACAGGTAGAACGTGTCGTCGCGCCCGAGGCCGAAGCGGTCGGCCAGCATCTGGCCCGGGAACGCCACCTTGTCGTGGGTGACCCGGACGGCCTTCGGGTCACCGCTGGTGCCCGAGGTGAAGATCAGCATGAACAGGTCGTCGGGATCGACGTCGGCGAATTGCACCGGCGCGCCGGCGAATCCGCCGAGTTCGGTTGCCCACGAATCGGATTCGACGTCGATGACGGCGATGCCCGCGGCCTCGAGACCGGCCGGGACCAGGTCGGGGTTGTCGGCGAGCACCAACTGGCAGTCGGAGCGTTCGGCGTCGCCGACCAGCGCCGCCCCGCGGCGGGTCGGGTTGAGGCCGACGGGAACCAGCCCCGCCAGCGCGGCGGCCACCAGCAGCGACGAGAAGAACGTCGTATTGCTCAGCAGCACACCGATGTGCGGCGGTCTGGCCGGGTCCAGTCGCGCCTTCAACGCCGCGGCCAACTGTGCGCCCGCGGCGATGTGGTCGGCCCAGCTGATCAGATCAGCCGGGCCGACCGGTGAATCGTCCGGCGCCGCAACGCAGTCGTACAACCCGCGGTCGGTGACGCCGACCAGCGGACGCAGCAGGTCGCTGACGGTGGGCCGGTCGGACTTCAGGCATGCCATGTCGGAGACGTGAATCAGGCCGGTGTGTCCGCCAGTTCGCGCCCGATCTGCAGCAGCTGCCCGGTGGCACCGCCGACCGCGAACTCGGTCTGCTTGGCGGTCAGGAAGTACCGGTGCACCGGGTGATCCATGTCGATGCCGACACCACCGTGCACGTGTACGGCGGTGTGTGCCACCCGGTGTCCGGCCTCGGCGGCCCAGAACGCCGCGGTGTTCACGTCGACCTCGGCGGGCAGGCCCTCGGCCACGCGCCAGGAGGCCTGGGTGAGGGTCAGGCGCAGCGCCTTGACGTCGATGTAGCCGTCGGCCAACCGCGACGACACGGCCTGGAAGCTGCCGATCGGACGGTCGAACTGCTCGCGCTCGCGGGCGTACAGTGCGGTGAGCTCCAACGCGCGTTCCACCACGCCGAGCTGGAATGCGCTGCGGCCCAGGGCACCCCGCAGCTGCAGCCAGGCGAGCACCTCCGAGCCGCCGACGACGCGGTCGGCGGTGACGGTCACGCCCTGCAGATCCAAATGCGCCACGCTGCCGTGTCCGGTGGTGTCCAGCGAGGTGACGGTGACGCCCGCATCAGCAGCGGCGACCAGGAAAACCTTGACGCCGGAATCGCTTTCGGCAGGCACCAGGAAGGCATCGGCGACCGGGCCGTACGCGACCTGGGTGCGGGTGCCGGTCAGCTTGTACCCGGACTGATCCGAGCCGGTGGCCTGCACCGGGCCCTGACCCATCTCACCGTCGAGCGCGGGCACGACGATCTTGCTGCCGGCGACCGCCGGGGCGGCCCACTCGGATTGCAGCTCGGCCGAACCGAATTCGGCGATGGCGCCGGCGGCCAGGATGGTCGACTCGAGGTACGGCACCGCCGCGAGCTGACGGCCCAGTGCCACGAGCACGGCAGACTGCTCCAGCGGACCGAAACCGCCGCCGCCCACCGACTCCGGTGCGGTGGTGGACAGGATGTCGGAGTCGATCAGCTTGGCCCACAGCTCGCGGTCGAACCGCTCGCCCTGCTTGTCCAGTTCCTTCTGGCGCTCCGGGGTCACCACCGATTCGGTGATGGACCGGACCAGGCCGCCGAGGTCCTCAGATGCTTCGGTTGTCTTGAAGTCCATGTCAGTCCTTACCGGTTCACTCGGGGCAGGCCAAGAGCCACCATGCCGATGATGTCGCGCTGAATCTCGTTGGTGCCGCCGCCGAAAGTCAGGATGAGGCAGGACCGGTGCCAGCGTTCGATCCGGCCGCGCAGCAGCGCGCCGGGGGTGTCGCGGCGCAGGGTCGCCGAGGTGCCGAGCACCTCCATGAGCAACCGGTAGGCCTCGGTGGCCAGCTCGGTGCCGTAGACCTTGGCCGCCGATGCGTCGGCGGGGGAGGGCGCGGAGTCGGTGGAGGCCAGCTCCCAGTTGATGAGCTTCAGCACTTCGGCCTTGGCGTGCACCCGGGCCAGGTTGAGCTGCACCCACTCGGAGTCGATCAGGCGCCTGCCGTGGTGGTCCTTGGTGTTCTGGGCCCATTCCCGGACCCCGTCCAGCGCGACGAAGATCGGCTGCGCCGACACCAGCGCCACGCGCTCGTGGTTGAGCTGGTTGGTGACGAGCTTCCAGCCGCCGTGCTCCTCGCCGACCAGGCTGGAGGTCGGGACGCGGACGTCCTGGTAGTAGGTGGCACTGGTGTCCACGCCGGACATGGTGTGTACCGGGGTCCAGGAGAAGCCCTCAGCGGTGGTCGGCACGATCAGCATCGAGATGCCGCGGTGCTTCTTGGCCTCGGGGTTGGTGCGGGCCGCCAGCCAGACATAGTCGGCGTAGGCGATCAGCGACGTCCACATCTTCTGGCCGTTGATGACGTAGTCGTCGCCGTCGCGGACCGCGGTGGTGCGCAGCGACGCGAGGTCGGTGCCGGCGCCGGGCTCGGAGTAGCCGATGGAGAAGTGCAGCTGGCCCGCGGCGATCTTGGGCAGGAAGAACTTCTTCTGTTCCTCGGTGCCGAAGTGCATGATCGTCGGCGCCACCGAGTTGATGGTCAGGAACGGCACCGGGACGTTCGCGATGGCGGCTTCGTCGTTGAAGATCAGGCCGTCCATCGGCGGCCGGGCCTGGCCGCCGTACTCCTTCGGCCAGCTCAGCGTCAGCCAGCCATCCTTGCCCATCTGCTCGACGGTCTCGCGGTAGACGTTGCCGCGTCCCATCTCACCGTCGTTGGACGCCAGCGCCTCGGCGCGCTCCGGGGTCATGAGCTTGGTGAAGTACGAGCGCAGTTCGCGCCGCAGCTCCTCCTGCTCGGGCGTGTAGCCGATCCGCATCGAACTCATCCTTTATCAGTTGAATTGGGGTAGGTCTTCGGTCCGTTTGTCGCGTTGCTGAGGCCGCTTTCACCGACCCATGCCTACTCAAACTTGTAACACGTTCTAGTCTTGGGGTCCAGAGCGTGCCACACTGGCATCGCCATGGCGGGGTCGTTATGTTGGCCTCACCGTCGAAATCCGGGCTGTCAGGAGGGTGTCATGCGGGTTGTAGTTGATCACGACCGCTGTGAAGGAAACGCGGTTTGCGTGGGAATTGCGCCGGACCTTTTCGATCTGGACGACAACGACTATGCGGTAGTCAAGGCTGATCCCGTGCCTGCCGACCAGGAAGAACTGGCCGAGCAGTCCATCGCGGAATGCCCCCGCGCCGCCCTTCTCCGCAAAGACTAGAGGTATTCATAAATTGACTAGCGAAATCGACTCCACCGACCTCTCCGGCAAGGTGGCCGTGGTCACCGGTGCCGCCGCGGGACTGGGCCGCGCCGAGGCCATCGGACTGGCGCAGGCCGGCGCCACCGTCGTGGTGAACGACATGGCCGGCGCACTGGACAAGTCGGACGTGCTCGCCGAGATCGAGGCCGCCGGCTCCAAAGGTATTGCGGTGGCCGGGGATATCAGCGCCCGCAGCACCGCCGACGAGCTCGTCGCCACGGCGGACAGTCTGGGCGGGCTCGGCATCGTGGTCAACAACGCCGGCATCACCCGCGACAAGATGCTGTTCAACATGACCGACGAGGACTGGGACGCGGTCATCGCGGTCCACCTGCGTGGCCACTTCCTGCTGACCCGCAACGCCGCGACCTACTGGCGCGCCAAGGCCAAGGAGTCGGCCGACGGCAAGGTGTACGGCCGGATCGTCAACACCTCGTCGGAGGCCGGTCTGGCCGGTCCGGTGGGGCAGGCGAACTACGGCGCCGCCAAGGCCGGTATCACGGCCCTGACCCTGACCGCGGCCCGTGGCCTCGAGCGCTACGGCGTCCGTGCCAACGCGATCGCCCCGCGGGCACGTACCGCGATGACGGCGGATGTTTTCGGTGCGGCTCCTGGTGAAGGAGAGGTCGACCCGCTGTCGCCCGAGCACGTCGTGAAATTGGTGCGTTTCCTTTCCTCGCCCGCGTCGGAAAACGTGAATGGCCAGCTCTTCATCGTTTATGGTCCGACTGTGACCCTGGTAGCAGCCCCGACCGTGGAGAGCCACTTCACAGCGTCGTCCGCTGAGTGGGACATGACACAACTGAGTTCCACGTTGCGCGGATATTTTGCTGACCGCGATCCGGAGCGGAATTTCTCGGCGACTGCCCTGATGGAGTCGAGGGACTGAACGTCCCGGATCGCGTGCTGACGCGGCGTCGAAGGCGCCGCGTCAGCACTAGAACTTGTTACAGTGACGGCAACGTAAAAATATCGGCTGAACTGCGATTATATGTCGTTTCCCAGTGATTTTGCTGTTCTTTTGCCACTGCGAACATGTTCTAGCTACTATGAGCCGGCTCACAAGAGCCGTGCATTACAACCTGGTGATCAGGCCGCTGTGGAAGAGGGAAACCCCACTCTTCGCCGGGTCTGCTCAACCCGGACCGAGAATGGAGTCGAAGGTTGATCGAACAGCTTGCGGCTCCGGCCCGGGCCGTTGGCGGGTTCTTCGAGATGGCCCTCGACACATTCACAAAGATGTGGCGTCGCCCCTTTCAGTTCCGGGAGTTCTTCGAACAAACCTGGATGATCGCCCGCGTATCGCTCGTGCCGACCCTGCTCGTCGCCATTCCGTTCACCGTGCTGGTCGCCTTCACGCTGAACATCCTGCTGCGTGAGATCGGCGCCGCCGACCTCTCCGGTGCGGGCACCGCGTTCGGCACGGTCACCCAGCTGGGTCCCGTCGTCACCGTGCTGGTGGTCGCCGGCGCCGGTGCGACCGCCATCTGCGCCGACCTGGGCGCCCGTACCATCCGCGAAGAGATCGACGCGATGCGCGTGCTCGGCATCGATCCGATCCAGCGGCTGGTCGTGCCCCGCGTCCTCGCGTCGACCTTCGTCGCCGTGCTGCTGAACAACCTGGTGTGTGCCATCGGCATCTCGGGTGGCTACGTCTTCTCCGTCTTCCTGCAGGGCGTCAACCCGGGTTCGTTCATCAACGGCCTGACGGTGCTGACCGGCCTGGGTGAACTGATGCTCGCCGAGATCAAGGCCGTGCTGTTCGGCCTGCTCGCCGGCATGGTCGGCTGCTACCGCGGCCTCACCGTCAAGGGCGGCCCCAAGGGCGTCGGCATCGCGGTCAACGAGACCGTGGTCTACGCCTTCATCTGCTTGTTCGTCATCAACGTGATCATGACCGCCATCGGCGTCCGGGTACTGGTGAGGTGATTCGGCCATGAGTTACGACGCAACCCTCCGTTTCAAACGGATGTTCCGGGCAGTGCCCGGGATCTTCGACGGCATCGGTGAGCAGGCGCTGTTCTACGGGGAGTCCTTCCGGTACATCCCCAACGCACTGACCCGCTACCGCCGCGAGACCATCCGGCTCATCGCCGAGATGACCATGGGCACCGGCGCGCTGGTGATGATCGGCGGCACCGTCGGTGTCGCGGCGTTCATGACGCTCGCCTCCGGTGGCGTCATCGCGGTCCAGGGCTACTCGTCGCTGGGCAACATCGGTATCGAGGCGCTGACGGGCTTCCTGTCGGCATTCCTCAACGTGCGCATCGTCGCGCCGATCATCGCGGGTATCGCACTGGCCGCCACCATCGGCGCCGGCTGTACCGCGCAGCTGGGCGCCATGCGCGTCGCCGAGGAGATCGACGCCGTCGAATCGATGGCCGTGCACTCGGTGTCCTACCTGGTGTCCACGCGCATCATCGCGGGCCTGATCGCCGTCATCCCGCTGTATGCGCTGGCGGTCCTGGCGTCGTTCTTCGCGGCGCGCGCCACCACGGTCTACATCAACGGTCAGTCGGCGGGCCTCTACGACCACTACTTCAGCACCTTCATGGTGCCCACCGACCTGTTGTGGTCATTCCTGCAGGCCATCGTCATGTCCGTCGCGGTGATGCTGGTGCACACCTACTACGGCTACAACGCCAGCGGTGGTCCGGTCGGCGTCGGTATCGCGGTCGGCCAGGCCGTGCGGACCTCACTGATCGTGGTCGTCACCATCGTCCTGCTCATCTCCCTGGCCGTGTACGGCGCGTCCGGCAACTTCAACCTCTCCGGATAGGGGGTGCACGACGATGTCTTCCGGCGGTCCTAAACGCAGTCATGTGAGGCTGGCGGCAGCGGTGCTGATCAGCATCATGCTGGCCGCGGTGGTGTTCACCTACTTGTCGTACACCGCGGCGTTCACCCCGACCGACACCGTGTCGGTGCTGGCACCGCGCGCGGGTCTGGTGATGGATCCCGATGCCAAGGTCAAGTACCGCGGCATCCAGGTCGGCAAGGTCGAGCAGATCGACTATGCCGGTGACCAGGCGAAGCTGACGCTGGCGGTTCTCAGTGACCAGATGCGCTACATCCCCTCGAACGCGCGGGTCCGGCTCGGTAGCACGACGGTGTTCGGCGCCAAGTCGGTCGAGTTTCTGCCGCCGGAGCAGCCGTCGAAGGAGTCGCTGCGTCCGGGCGCGCAGGTGCAGGCCAAGGATGTCCAGCTGGAGATGAACACGGTCTTCCAGACGCTGACGGATCTGCTGGACAAGATCGATCCGGTCAATCTGAACGCCACGGTGACCGCGCTGGGTGAAGGCCTGCGGGGCCGCGGCGATGACGCTGGTGCGGCCGCGGCCGGGCTGAGCAGGTACCTGCAGTATTTCAACCCGAAGCTGCCGACCCTGCAGCAGGATTTCAAGGACACCGCGACGGTCGCGGGGATCTACGGTGACGCGGCGCCCGACCTGGCCAAGGTCTTCCAGAACGCGCCGACGGTCAGCAAGACGCTGACCGACGAGCGGGATGACTTGAACGCGGCGCTGCTGGCGTCCACCGGGTTCGCCAACAATGCGTACGCGACCATCTCGCCGGCCGCCGACGACTACATCGCCGCCATCCAGCGGCTGCGCGCGCCGCTGAAGGTGCTGGGCGACTACTCACCGGAGTTGCCGTGTCTGCTGCAGGGTGTGTCGAAGGCCGTGGACCGCTTCGGTCCGGTGTTCGGTGGTGTCAAGCCGGGTCTGTTCGTGTCGTCGAACTTCTTCCCCGGTGCGCCGAACTACACCTACCCCGAGAGCCTGCCGATGGTGAACGCCTCCGGTGGCCCGAACTGCCGTGGCCTTCCGGACCTGCCGTCCAAGCAGTTCGGCGGCTCCTGGTACCACTCGCCGTTCCTGGTGACCGACAACGCCTACATCCCGTTCCAGCCCAACACCGAGTTGCAGTTCGACGCTCCCTCGACACTGCAGTTCCTGTTCTCCGGTGCCTACGCAGAGAGGGACCGCTACTGATGTCCGCGAGTGACTGGGGCCGCCCATGAGACACAAACGCGAGATGATCAACGTCACGATCTTCACCGTCGTGATGTTGCTGGTCGCCGCCGGTCTGGTCGTCGTGTTCGGCCAGTTCCGGTTCGCCTCGACGAACACTTATCACGCCACCTTCTCCGACGCGTCCCGGCTCAAGGCCGGTGAGGACGTGCGCATCGCGGGCGTGCAGGTGGGTTCGGTCAAGAGCGTCAAGCTCAAGAACGACAACACCGTCGACGTCACGTTCACGCTGAACGATCGCTACCAGCTGTACAGCTCGAGCCGTGCCGTCATCCGCTACCAGAACCTGGTCGGCGACCGGTACATGGAGATCACCTCCGGTCCGGGCGAGCTGCGCAAGCTGCCCGCCGGCGGCACTGTCGCTCTCGCCAACACCCAGCCGGCGCTCGACCTCGACGCCCTGCTCGGTGGTCTGCGCCCGGTCGTCAAGGGTCTGGACGGCAAGAAGGTCAACGAGATCACCGCCGCCATGATCGAGGCCCTGCAAGGGCAGGGCGGCGCGCTTTCCGACCTGCTGTCCAACACCGGTTCGTTCAGCCAGACCCTGGCCGACCGCGACCAGCTGATCGGCGACACGATCACCAACCTCAACACGGTGCTCGCCACGGTCGATTCCAAGGGCTCGCAGTTCAACACGAGCATCGACCAGCTGCAGCAGCTGATCACCGGCCTGGCCGAGGGACGGGACCCGATCGCCGGTGCCATCGGCCCGCTGGCCTCGGCCGAGAACGACCTGACCGAGATGCTGCAGAAGTCACGGCGCCCGGTGCAGGGCGTCATCGAGAACGCCCGCCCGTTCGCGCAGCGCATGTATGAGCGCCGAGCTGAAGTGAACCCGGTCATCGAGAACCTCGCGGAGAACTACCTGCGGCTCAACGCCCTGGGTGCGTACGGCGCGTTCTTCAACATCTACTACTGCTCGGTCAAGATCAAGATGAGCGGCCCCGCGGGCAGCGACCTGATCGTGCCGTTCGGTGGTCCTGCGGATCCGTCGAAGGGCAGGTGCTCCGAAAATGGCTAAGCCGGAAAAGGATCCGGTCCGCACCGGCGTACTCGGCGTCTTCCTCGTGACGTGCCTCGTGCTGATCTCGTTCGGGTACACCGGACTGCCGTTCTTTCCGCAGGGCAAGAACTACTCGGCGTTCTTCAGCGACGCCGGCGGCATCACGCCGGGCAGCGACGTCCGGGTCTCGGGCATCAGGGTCGGCAAGGTCGGCACCGTGGAGCTCGCCGGTACGTCGGCGAAGGTGAACTTCACCGTCGACCGACAGATCCGGGTCGGCGACCAGTCGCTGGTGTCGATCAAGACCGACACGGTGCTGGGTCAGAAGTCCCTCTGGGTGACCCCGAAGGGTACGAAGGAATCAACGGTTATCCCGTTGGGCCGCACCACGACTCCGTACACGATCAACACCGCGCTGCAGGACCTCGGGCAGAACACCAGCGAGCTGGACAAGCCGCAGATGGAGCAGGCCCTCAAGGTGCTGACCGACACGTTGCACGACGCGACGCCGCAACTTCGTGGCGCGCTCGACGGTGTGGCTTCCCTGTCGCGGAGCCTCAACAAGCGCGACCAGGCGCTCGAACAGCTTCTGGGCCACGCCAAGAAGGTGTCGGACACTTTGGCGCAGCGCGCCGACCAGGTGAACAAGCTGGTGATCGACGGCAATCAGCTGTTCGCCGCACTGGATGAACGGCGTCAGTCCCTGAGCACGCTGATCTCCGGTATCCGTGGTGTCTCGCAACAGCTTTCCGGGTTCGTCGCCGACAACAAGCGCGAGTTCGGTCCGGCCCTCAAGCAGCTGAACCTGGTGATGGACGAATTGCTGAAGCGCAAGGAGCACATCAGTGAGGCGCTCAAGCGGTTGCCGGGTTACGCCACGGCGCTGGGCGAGGTGGTCGGTAACGGCCCGGGCTTCAACATCAACCTGTACGGCCTGCCGCCGGCGACGATGTCGGAAGTCCTGCTCGACACGTACTTCCAGCCGGGCAAGCTGCCTGCCAGCCTCGGCGACATGCTGAAGGGCTACATCTCTGAACGGATCGTCGTGAGGCCGAAGTCGCCATGATGAAGAACATGTCACGTGGGGCGATCCTTGCGGTCGTAGCCCTGGTAGTCGCGCTGGTGGCTGCCGGCGCCTACCTGCTCTGGCCGTCGCGTGGTGGCCACAAGGTGGTGGCCTACTTCACCAATGCCGTCGGCCTGTACGCGGGCGACGACGTGCGGGTGCTCGGGGTTCCGGTCGGCACCATCGATTCGGTTGAGCCGCAGCCCAATTCGGTCAAGGTCTCCATGACCGTGCAGGACGGCGTGAAGATCCCGGCCGACGCGCGGGCGATCATCATCTCGCCGAACCTGGTCGCGGCCCGGTTCGTGCAGTTCACCCCGGCCTACAACGGTGGTGCGGCGCTGGCCAACGGCGCCGAGGTGCCGCTGAGCCGGACCGGTGTTCCGGTCGAGTGGGACGACGTCAAGAAGCAGCTGACCCAGCTCAGCGCGCAGCTCGGTCCGCAGGACGGCGCGCCGCAGGGCCCGCTGGGTGCGTTCATCAACCAGGCCGCCGACACCCTCGACGGCAAGGGCGACTCGTTCCGCAGCGCGTTGCGTGAGCTGTCGCAAACCGCTGGGCGCCTTGGCGATTCGCGCGGGGACGTGTTCGGCACGATCAAGAACCTGCAGATTCTGGTGAACGCGCTGTCGAACAGCAACGAACAGATCGTGCAGTTCACCGATCACGTCGCATCGGTCTCACAGGTGCTGGCGGAGAGCTCGGCCGGCCTGGACCAGACCCTCGGTGCCCTCAACCAGGCGCTCGGTGATGTCAAAGGCCTGCTGAAGGACAACAACAAGGCCCTGATCGACCAGGTTGGCAAGCTGGCCGAATTCACCCAGGTGCTGACCGACAACAGCGACAACATCGAGCAGATTCTGCACGTGACGCCCAACGGTCTGGCCAACTTCTACAACATCTACAACCCGGCGCAGGGTTCCCTGGACGGTCTGCTGTCGCTGCCGAACTTCTCCAACCCGGTGCAGTTCCTGTGCGGCGGTAACTTCGACGTCGGCGCCACTCCGGACAACTACAAGCGGTCGGAGATCTGCCGTCAGCGTATGGGCCCCGTGCTGCGTCGTATCGCGATGAACTACCCGCCGGTGCTGTTCCACCCGATCAACAGCATCACGGCATACAAGGGCCAGGTCATCTACGACACCCCGCAGACCGAGGCCAAGGCGCAGACCCCGGTGCCGTACCTGCAGTGGAATGCCGCACCGGGCGTCATCCCGCCGAAGGTCCAGCCGGATGGGACGCTCAGCGACCTGATCCTGCCGCCGCCGGCCGTTACGGGCCAGATTTCGCCGGCCGCGCCGCCGATGGGACCGGGTTCGACGCCGCTGAACGGTTCGGGCCCGCTGCCCGGGCCCGCCCCGGCGCCCGCAGCTCCGGCGGGCGCACCGCTGCCCGCTGAAGCCGGAGGTGGCAACTGATGAAGACGGTTGTGAAAGTCCTGGCACTCGGATCGAGTGCCGTGGTGCTCGCCGGTTGCCAGTTCGGCGGCCTGAACTCGCTGGACATGCCGGGCACCCAGGGCCACGGCGCCGGTTCGTACACCATCACCGTGCAGCTGCCCGACGTCGCGACGTTGCCGCAGAACTCGCCGGTGATGGTCCACGACGTCACCGTCGGCAGCGTGTCGGGCCTGGATGCGGTCCAGCGCCCCGACGGCACGTTCTACGCCGCGGCGAAGCTGTCGATCAACGGCGATGTGAAGCTGCCGGCGAACGCCAGAGCGAAGGTCGCCCAGACCTCGCTGCTGGGTTCGCAGCATGTCCAGCTGTCGGAACCGGTCGGGGAGGCCCCACAAGGCCGGCTCAAGCAGGGCTCGGAGATTCCGCTGGCACACACCGGCCGCTACCCGACCACCGAAGAGGTGCTGTCGTCGCTGGGTCTGGTGGTGAACAAGGGCAATCTCGGTGCGCTGCAGGACATCACCGATGAGGCCTACGCCGCGGTCGCCGGGCGGGCCGGTCAGTTCGTCGACTTCATCCCGCGGCTGGCCGAGCTCACCCAGTCCCTGGACAAGCAGACCACCGACATCATCGGAGCCATGGACGGGCTGAACCGCTTCGCCTCGATCTTGGCGAAGAGCAAGGACAGCCTGGGCCGCACGCTGGACACGCTGCCGGGTGCGATCAAGGTCCTCAACGACAACCGCAAGAACATCGTGGATGCGTTCACCGCACTGCGGAAGCTCGCGGTGGTGGGCGCGAAGGTCATGACCGCGACGAAGGATGACTTCGCGGCGGACTTCAAGGACATATTCCCGGTGATCAAGGCGTTCAACGACAACGCCGACGAATTCATCCACGACCTTGACCTGTTGCCGACGTTCCCGTTCTCCAACAAGTACTTCCGCAACGCGGTGCGTGGCGACTACTTGAACGTGTACGTGACGTTCGATCTGACGCTGCGCCGTCTCGGCGAGACGGTCTTCACCACCTCGGGGGCCTTCGACCCGAACATGCGGCACCTGGACGAGATCGTCAACCCGCCGGACTTCCTGTTGGGTGCGCTGGCGAACCTGTCCGGACAGGCCGCCGATCCGTTCCAGATTCCAGCAGGCACAGCGACGCAACATGGAGGGGTGAAGCCGTAATGTTGTTGACCCGTCTTGCGCGTTTCCAGCTGGCGATCTTCGGTGTCGTCACCGTCATCTGCCTCGCGCTGATCACGACGTCGTACCTGCACCTGCCGGCCGCGCTCGGTCTCGGTGTCTACAACGTCGACGCCAAGTTCGTCGTCGGTGGCGGCATCTACCAGAACGCCAACGTCACCTACCGCGGCGTGACGGTCGGCCGCGTGACGAACGTCGGCCTGACCGACAACGGTGTGACGGCCCGGATGCGGCTCAACACCGACACCTCGGTGCCGGACAACGTCACCGCCACGGTCAAGAGCGTGTCCGCGATCGGTGAGCAGTACATCGACCTGGTGCCGCCCGCCAACCCCTCGAAGAACACACTCAAGGACGGCGCCACCATCGGCGTCGACCGGACCGCGGTCGGCCAGGACATCGTGGACCTGCTCAACCAGGCCCAGAGTCTGGTCAGCAGCATCAGCAACACCCGCTTGCAGGACCTGTTGCGCGAGTCGTTCAAGGCGTTCAACGGATCGGGCCCGGAACTGTCGCGGATGATCCAGTCGTCGCGACTGCTGGTGGACGAGGCCAACGCGAACACCAACGAGATCAACAAGCTGCTCGATCAGGCCGGACCGCTGCTGAAGGCGCAGATCCGCGCCGGTGCCGATCTGAAGACGATGGCGAGCAGCCTCGCGACGCTGACCGGTGAGGCCGCCCAGGCCGACCCGCAGATTCGGTCGGTGCTCAAGACCGTCCCGGGCGCCGTCGACACCGTCAATGAGACGTTCGACGGCATCCGTCCGACGTTCCCGGTGCTGGCGGCGAACCTCGCCAACTTCGGCCGGATCGGCGTGATCTATCACAAGTCGATCGAGCAGGCCCTGGTGATCTTCCCGGCGCTGATCGCGGCACTGCTGACGGACGCCGGCCAGTTGCCCATCGACGAGGGCGGCAAGCTGGACTTCAAGATCAGCCTCGGCCAGCCGCCGTGCATGACGGGCTTCGTTCCGGCCCCGGAGATCCGGACGCCGGCCGACACCACCCTGCGCGAACTGCCGAAGGATCTGTACTGCAAGACGGCGCAGAACGATCCGAGCACCGTCCGCGGTGCCCGCAACTACCCGTGCATGGAGTACCCGGGCAAGCGTGCCCCCACGGTCCAGCTCTGCCGCGACCCGCGTGGTTACGTGCCGATCGGCAGCAACCCGTGGCGTGGCCCGCCGGTGCCGTACGACGTCCCGGTCACCGACCCGCGGAACATCACGCCGCCGAACCGGTTCCCGAACATCCCGCCGGGAGCCGACTACGACCCGGGCCCACCGTCGGTGCAGTTGCCGCCGGGCGTGCCCGCTGGGCCGGGACCTGCGCCCAACGCGCCGTTCCCGCTGCCGTATCCGCCGAGCGATCCGGGTCCGCAGCCCCTGCCCTGGCCGTTCTTCGCGCCGCCGGATCAGGTGACTCCGCCGTACGCGATCAACAACCCGCCGGCGCCCGGCCCCGAGGGCCAGCCGCAGGCAAGCGGGCCGAAGGGGCCGCAGAGTACGACGTACGATGCGAATACCGGGGTCTTCGTTGACCCTGCCGGCGGTACGGGAGTGTTCAACGCCGGCTCGAGTAACGGCGACACAGGCGAGTCCTGGGTCGACCTGATGAAGGATCCAAGGCAGGTTTGATGAGTGACGAACCGGCTGCGACGGACAAGACGTCGGAGCCGCCGGTAACCCGCGTGCGTCGGCGGGCCTCACGGCCCGCCGGCACCGCCGGTTCAGCAGAGGCAACAGTGCTCGACGTGGCGATTCCGTCGACCACGAGCAGGACATCAGCAACCGAATCGGCGACCACCAAGGCACGGCCCGCGGTCCGGGCGCTGCGGCGGCAACCGCACCGGTCGCTGGTCATGACGATCGGCCTGGCAGTCGTCGCCGTGCTTGTGGCGGCCCTGGCCGGCGGCACCTGGTTCCTCTGGCACGGCAACGGGCAGATCGAGGCGACGCAGGACCGTGATCAGCGGTTCGTGGACACCGCGAAGCAGACCGTGGTCAACATGTTCAGTTACACGCAGAACACCGTCGACGAGAGCGTGAACCGATTCGTCAACGGCATCGGCCCCGGCCCGCTGCGCGACATGATGAACCAGAGCAACAACGCCGAGAACCTGAAATATCTGTTCAAGCAGACGCAGGCCAACTCGGAGGCCGTCATCACCGCGGCGGCGCTGGAGAGCGTCGACAACACCTCCAACATCGCGAAGGTGCTGGTGACGGTCCGCGTGACCCTGAGTGACCTCAACGGGGTACCGCAGCCGTCGTCGCCCTACCGGCAGCGCGTGTTCATCCGCGAGGACGACAGCGGTCACATGGCGGCCTATGACATCAAGTACCCGGACGGAGGCAACTGATGAAGCGGTTGCTGGTAGCGCTCGGCGCCCTGTTGGCGGTTGCCGTGGTGGCGCTCGGTGCGGTCGGCGGCGCGACGTTCTGGAACCATGTTCAGCTCACCGGTGAGCAGGAGACCGCTGCCGAGCTGCCGGACCTGGCCAAGGTGCAGATCCCGCAGATCCTCGGCTATGAGTACTCCCATATCCAGGAAGCCACGACCAAGGCGCTGACCCTGATGACGCCGGAGTTCCGCAAGCGGTACGAGGAACTGACCGCTGCGAACAACATCTTCAGCGAAGCGGCCAAGCGCAAGCTCGTCAGTCAGGTGAATGTCGTTGGCGCGGGCATGATGTCGTCGCACCGCGATTCGGGCTCGGTGCTGGTGTTCGTCAACCGGGTCGTCACCGACGAACGCAAGCAACCCAACTACGAGGGCAGCCGGCTGCGGGTCGACTACCGCAAGATCAACGGCAAGTGGTTGATCGACGAGATGGCGAAGGTCTAGATCGAACACGATTCAGGCCCCGGAGCGGTTGCTCCGGGGCCTGAATTCTGGGTCGGTCAGTCGCGGGTGTGCGCCAGGGCGTCGAGGAACGCCCGGGCCCAGCGGTCGACGTCGTGGGCCAGCACCTGACGACGCAGCGCACGCATCCGGCGGCGGCCCTCTTCGGGGGACTGCGTGAGGGCGTCGGCTATCGCGTCCTTGACCCCGTCCAGGTGGTGGGGGTTGGTCAGGTATGCCTGGCGCAATTCCTCTGCGGCGCCGGTGAATTCGCTGAGTACGAGCGCGCCGCCGAGGTCGCTGCGGCACGCCACGTACTCCTTGGCCACCAGGTTCATGCCGTCACGTAGCGGCGTCACCAGCATGACGTCGGCGGCGACGAAGAACGCGATGAGTTCTTCACGGCCGATCGCCCGGTGCATGTAGTGCACCACCGCGTGACCGACCTCGCTGTACTCGCCGTTGATGTGCCCGACCTGGCGCTCGATGTCCTCCCGCATGACCTTGTAGCTGTCCACGCGTTCGCGGCTCGGGGTGGCCAGCTGGACCAGCACGGTGTCGTGCCGGTTGGCCCGGCCTTCGGCGAGCAGTTCGGAGAACGCGCGCAGCCGTACGTCGATGCCCTTGGTGTAGTCCAGCCGGTCCACGCCCAGCATGATCTTGCGCGGGTTGCCCAGCTCATCGCGGATCTGACGGGCTCGCTGCCGGATGGTGCGACTGCGGGCCTGGGCGTCCATCGCTGCGGAGTCGATCGAGATGGGGAACGCGCCGACCCTGACGGTGCGATCGTCATGGTTCACCTCGCCGAACCGGGACCGGACGCCGATGGTGTGGCGGGTGGTGTTGGCGTCGAGCAGCCGGCGGGCCAGCACCAGGAAGTTCTGTGCACCACCGGGCAGGTGGAAGCCCACCAGGTCGGCGCCGAGCAGGCCCTCGATGATCTCGGTGCGCCACGGCATCTGCATGAACAGCTCGACGGGCGGGAACGGGATGTGCAGGAAGAACCCGATGGTCAGATCGGGACGCAGCGCCCGCAGCATCTTGGGGACCAGCTGCAGCTGATAGTCCTGCACCCAGACGGTCGCGCCCTTGGCTGCGGTGCGGGCCGCGGCCTCGGCGAAGCGGCGGTTGACCGCGACGTAGGCGTCCCACCAGTGCCGGTGGTAGATGGGCTTGACGATGACGTCGTGGTACAGCGGCCACAGCGTCGCGTTCGAGAAGCCCTCGTAGTAATCGGCGATGTCGTCGGCCGACATGCTGACCGGACACATCGTGAACTCGTCCTGGACGATCGGGTCTTCGTCACTGTCGGCGACGCCGGGCCAGCCGATCCAGGCGCCGCGCTGCTTGCGCAGCAGCGGCTCCAGTGCGGTGACGAGCCCGCCGGGGCTGCGTTTGAAGGTGACCGAACCGTCGGGCAGACGTTCCATGTCGACGGGCAGCCGGTTGGCGACCACGACGAAGTCGGAGTTGCCGACGGGCTTCGCGGCGGACTTTCCGCCCTTGGAGGTTTTGGGACTCGCGGTGGACGCCGCAGAAGCGTCGTTGCCTCCGCGGGCCGTCACGCGTCGAGCTTCGTGGGCCCGATACCCAGCATCGACAGGAACATGCGACATTCGTCGGCGTCGTTGGCGTACGCGGCTACGACGCGGCGGGCCTGACGGGCGGTGCTGTCGGCCAGGGGCTCCACGTCGCCGATATCTGCGGGATCAGTTTTTGCAGGCATTACACAACCTTAGGCGACTGTTGTTACGGGCTGGAACTCACCGACGCGTGCGGGTGTGCTTCGCCCGGCGCAGGGAATGCCGTCGACCTGGCCGAGCTGGCTGGGCGCCGCTTGCTCATGGCGTCACCGCTTTCGTCGGGGAAATTTCAGCGTACGCCCAGGTGCTGTGCACCGAGCGGGCGAATTCGCCGCCCTACCAGCATTGTGTACAACTTTTGAAAAGTGTATACAGGACGTGTCCCCGTCGATTTGTCCAGAGGAGTACGTCGGTGCAATTTTCAGTCCAGGGTTGGCTGACGGACCGGACGGTGTTGATCACCGGCGGTGGCAGCGGCATCGGTAAGGCCATCGCAGCAGGAGTCGTGGCCGCGGGCGGCAACGCGCTCATCGTCGGCCGTACCGAGGCCACGTTGCAGTCCGCGGCCGACGAGATTTCCGCCGCTGGGGGGCCGGGTGCCATCCGTTTCCAGACCGCCGACGTCACCAACGAGGACGACGTCGCCGGCGCCGTCGTGGCCGCGGCCGCATGGAACGGCAAGCTCTCCGGCGCCGTGCACTGTGCCGGTGGCTCGCTGACCGTCGGACCTGTCACCCACCTGGATTCGGAGATGTGGCGCCAGACCGTCGACCTGAACGTCAACGGCAGCATGTACGTCGTCAAGCACACCGCGCGGGAAATGGTGCGCGGTGGCGGCGGATCGTTCGTCGGCATCTCGTCCATCGCGGCGAGCAACACGCACCGCTGGTTCGGGCCCTACGGCGTCACCAAGTCCGCGCTGGATCACCTGGTCCAGCTGGCAGCCGACGAACTCGGTGCCTCCTGGGTGCGCGCCAACAGCATCCGGCCCGGCCTGATCCGCACCGATCTGGTGGCGGCCAGCATCTTCGAATTCGAGCCGCTGCGTGAGGATTACAAGCAGTGCACGCCGCTGCCCCGGGCCGGCGAGGTCGAGGACGTCGCCAACCTGGCGCTGTTCCTGCTCAGTGACGCGTCGCAGTGGATCACCGGCCAGCTGATCAACGTCGACGGCGGTCAGAAGCTGCGCCGCGGTCCGGACTTCTCGGCCATGATGGAGCCGATGTTCGGCGCCGACGCCATGCGCGGGGTTTTCGCCGACTGAGCGGGTGCATCGGCTATTTCGGCGCGACCACGCCGTGGTCGTAGGCGTAGACGATCGCGGCCGCGCGATCGCGGAGGTCGAGCTTGGTGAAGATGCGCCCGATGTGGCTCTTCACCGTCACCTCCGAGATGACCAGCCGCCCGGCGATCTCGGCGTTGGTCGCGCCCGAGCCGATCAACTGCAGCACGTCGAGCTCGCGCGCCGTCAACCGGTCGGCGACGTCGTCGGACGGCGCGCCGGGCGCGCGCCGGTAGCCGCTCAGCACGCGCGCGGTGACGGCCGGGTCCAGGTACGCCTCACCGCGCGCGACGGCGTGCACCGCCCGGATCAGTTCCTCGGCCGGTGAGTCCTTGAGGACGAAGCCCGACGCTCCGGCACGCAGCGCCGCGGACAACAAGTCGTCGTCATCAAAAGTGGTGAGCGCCAAGGCCGGTGGACCGCCACCGGCGCGCAGGGCGCGGATCGCGTCGACGCCGCTGACGCGCTTCATCCGCAGGTCCATCACCACCACGTCGGGACCGCAGCGGAGCACTTCCCGCGGCACCTCGTCGCCGTCGGCGCATTCGCCGACGATCGAGAAGCCATCCTTGCGGCGCAAAATCCGGCGCAGGCCCGAGCGGACGAGTTCCTGATCATCGACCAGCAGGACGTCGACGGTCGCGCCGTCTTTGGGGATGGTGCCGTCAGACATTGTGGGTTCCGTTGCGTGGCATCAGGATTCGGTGCATGGCGCAGTGCCCCGTCACCGCCGTCGCGACCGGAATGCGGGCCTGCACCGTCCAGCCGTCCGGCCCCGGTCCGGCTTCGAACTCCCCGCCGAGGGCTTCGATGCGCTGCCTCATGCCGGGCAGGCCTGCGCCCTGCTTCGCCGGGGTCACTGGACCGGGCAGAGAGTTGCGCACCGACAGATCGGCGACACCCTGGTTGAGGCGCAAGCGCATCTGGACGGCGGATGTCGGTGCGTGTTTGGCGATGTTGGCCAACGACTCCTGCGTCACCCGGAACAACGCGAGCCCGACTCCCGGGGTGAGGTCCGCGGCGTCGGCCTCGAGGCGCGAGTCCACCCGCAGGCCCGCCGAGGCGAAGCTTCCGACGAGGTCCGGGATGTCGGCCAGCCCGGGCTCGGGAGTCAGACGGAGCGGCCTGGCCTCCTGTGCGCCGAGCAGGCCGACCGTCTGCCGGATGTCGGACATGGCCTGCCGGCCGAGGCGCTCGGCGTCGAGCAGACCGTCCACCGCCTCATCGATGTCGCTGTCCTCCTGCAGCGCCCGCCGCGCGCCGGTCAGGTGCAACATCGTCACCGACAGCGAATGCGCGATCACGTCGTGGACTTCGCGGGCGATCCGCCGGCGTTCGTCGGAGGCGGCCTGTTCGGAGCGGGCGGCCTGGCGCGCGCGTTCCTCGATGACCAGGCGCTGCTGCAATTGCAAGATGTGGCCGATCATCGCGGCGATGGCCAGGAAGAACAGCAGGTAGGGCACGAACGTGGTGAGGTGCCCGGTGCGCGAGGCCCCGATCAACAGCAGGGCGCATCCCGTCGCGGCCACCAGCCCGTGCCGCACCGAACCCAGCGCGAACACTTCTCCCAGCATGAACATCAGCAGGAACGGCGCGGCGTCGAGGAAGACCGGTGGCCAGCACAGCAGGAGCAGGGCCACGCCGGCCAGCACCGAAGCCGCCGTGGTCAACGTCGCCGGCTTGTGACCGAACGCGATGAACGCGACGATCGGGGCGAACACCAGCGCAAGGGCGATCACGAGCAGCCACGGCCGGCTGAAATCACGTTGCACCGCGGCGGTCCCGGCGACCAGAAGTGAACCGCTGTACATGACGATCGGCACAGTGAACGGGAACTGGTAATTCATCAAGCCGCGTCGACGCATCGCAAAGTCGCGCAGCCAGGCCATACCGCCAGCGTAGAGCCGGTGCCGGGATTTACACATCATTCGCGGGACGGCTCGGGCCTCCTACCACGGTAGGAGGCCCGGTCTCGCCTGCAGCACGACGCTTCCGGACTGTCGTCGCTCGTAGTTTCGGAGTCCATGTGGGACGTCATCGCAAGATTCTGCAGCCGCTTCGCGGTCCTGATAATCGGGTTGTGGGTGCTGGCCGCGGCGGCGGGCAATCTCCTTGTGCCGCAGGTGGAAACCACCGCGCACAACCACGCGCGGGGGTTCCTGCCCGCGGACGCCCCGGTCAACCTCGCCGGTGTCCAGATGAACCGGCAGTTCCATGACGGCTCCGGCGGCAACCTCAATTACCTGGTGCTGGAGGGCGATCACCCGCTCGGTGCGCCGGAGCGGGCCTACTACGCCCGCCTGCTGAGCATGTTGCGCGCCGACACCGAGGACATGGACTCGGTGATGGACCTGTGGTCCGACCCGGTGACGGCGGCCGGCGCGCAGAGCACCGACGGCAAGGCCGTCTACACGATGCTGCGGATTCGCGGCGAGCTCGGCGCCGCCAAGGCGAACGCCGCGTTGGATGCGGTGCGGCGGATCGTCGCGGCCGCACCCGCACCACAAGGCCTGCACGCCTACGTCACCGGCCCTGGCGCCACCATCGCCGACGAGCTGAGCGCCATCGACAGGCAGATGCTGATGATCACCGGGGTCACCGTGGTGTTGATCGCGGTGTTGCTGTTCGTCGTGTACCGGTCGGTGATCACGGCGGCGATTCCGCTGCTGACGGTCGGTCTGGGCCTCGGGGTCGCGCGGGGCGTCGTGGCGTTCCTGGGGGAGCGGGACCTGATCGAGGTGTCGATCTTCTCGGTGTCCCTGCTGGCGGCGATGGTGCTCGGGGCGGCAACGGATTACGGCATCTTCCTGCTGGGCCGCTACCACGAACAGCGGCGCGCCGGTGTCGATCACCAGGACGCGCTGGCCATCGCGAACCGAAGCGTCGCACCGGTGATCGCCGCGTCGGGACTGACCATCGCGGCGGCGCTGTCGTGCCTGCTGTTCGCTCAGGTCGGCATGCTGCGTAGTGCCGGATTGCCCTGTGCGATAGGCATTCTCACCGGGATGGTCGCGTCGCTGACGTTGTTGCCGGCGTTCATCGGGCTGGCCGGCCGGCATGGTCTGGCGCAGCCGCGCCGTCGCGCCGCGGTGAAGGTGCCGGGCCGGAGCTGGCGCCGTGTCGGCACTGTCGTCGCCCGATGGCCGGGTCCGGTACTGGTGGCCTCGTCGGTGGTACTCCTCGTCTGCGCACTCCCGGTGGCCGGCATCCGCCTGGGCTTCGATGAGCTTGCCGCACAACCCGATTCCACGCCCGCCAACCGGGGCTACCAGGCCATGGACCGGCACTTCCCAGCCAACCGGTTGCTCCCCGAGATCGTCTCCATCGAGACCGATCACGACCTGCGCAACCCGGCGGGCGTCATCGCGGTCGAACGGGTGGCCCGGAAGATCATGGAGATTCCCGGGATTCGCATGGTGCAGTCGGCGTCGCGGCCGGCGGGCTCGCTGCCCGAGCAGGCGGCACTGACCGATCAGGCCGGTACCGTCGCCGACCAGCTCGACGACGGGGTGGCCCAGCTGAGCAAGCGGCTCGGCGCGGTCAACCAGCTGTCCGCGACATTGGACCAATTCTCCTCGGCGATAACGCAATTGCAGAACGGGCTGGGTGGCAGTGTCCGTGGCCTCGGGCAGCTCGGCTCGGGGATCGACGCCATGCACGGCGGTATGCAGCAGTTGCGGGACAACGTCACGTCGGTGTCGCAGTACATGGATCCGTTGCGCGGCTTCACCACCGCGAACCCGAACTGCGCGGGCGACGCCATCTGTTCACTGGTGCTCAAGGTCGTCGAGCCCATGGATTCCGTGGTGGCGGCCACCGGCACGCTGACCGACAGCACCCGGCAGTTCGGCGCCGGAACCACCGACATGGCCAGGTCGCTCACCGGCGCGCAGGCGTCGGTGCGCTCGATGCGGGCCGCCGTCGACCAACTCGGTTCGGTGACAGCACAATTGACCAAGACCGTCGGCGAGACGCGCGGGATGTTCTCCGGGCTGACGGACTATCTGCGCGGTGTGCGGGCGGACTTCCAGGACAGTAGCGAGGGCGGCTTCTATCTGCCGCAGCGCGCTTGGCAGGACCCGCGCTTTCAGCGCGCGGCCGGGTTGTACTTCGCGCCCGACGGCCGCTCGACGCGGCTGCTCGTCTACGGCGACGGCAAGGTGTTCGGCACGGACGGGGCGCTGCGGTCGCCCGAGATTCTGGCCGCGGTCCGGGAGTCCACGAAAGAGGGCACGCTGGTCCGAAACAGTGTCTACGTCACCGGTTTCGGCACCGGCACCGCGGAGCTTCGGGGCTATGTGTCGGACGACTTCCTGTTGCTCGCGGGTGTCGCGTTGGCGCTCGTGTTCCTGATCATCCTCATCATGCTCCGCAGCCCGGTGGCGGCCGCGGTGGTGATCGGCACTGTCGTGGTGTCCTACGTTTCTGCGGTCGGCGTCAGTGCGTTCATCTGGCAGGCGCTCTTGGGCAAGGAGCTGCACTGGGCGGTGCCGTCGATCGCGTTGATCGCATTGGTGGCCGTCGGCGCGGACTACAACCTGCTGCTGACCATGCGGCTGCGGGAAGAGATTTCGGGCGGCCTGAGGACGGGGATGATCCGGACGTTCGGCGGTACCGGCGGCGTGGTGACCACGGCCGGGCTCGTCTTCGGCATCACCATGTTCGCGATGCTGTCGAGTGACGTGCTGAGCATCGAGCAGGTCGGCACCACGATCGGCGTCGGCCTGCTGATCGACACCCTGATCGTGCGCACCTTCGTGGTGCCGGGCATCGCCGGGCTGCTCGGCCGGTGGTTCTGGTGGTCGCCGGTGCCGCTCGTGCGCGGTGTGCTGTCCCGGACGTTCACGCGTCGGCCGGCGCGGCCTCGGCGGGACCTGCCGTTGATCGCCGGTACGACGCCGGGCCGAGATGCGCTGCGGGGCGCCGCGGGGTGACCTCAACCCGCGGTCAGCTGCTCACCTTCGCCGTCAACGTGATCAGTTGGTCCAACAGCCCTGCCAATTCGCCGGGGCGCCGGTCCAGTGGGGTGAAGCCGTCGGCGCCGAACTCGGTGAACAGGGACAACGACACCTGGGCGCGGACGTCGAGCATCTGGAAGTTGGCGACGATCTGTCGCCACTGCTCCACGGCGCGCACCCCGCCGTCGGCGCCGTAGGACACGAAACCCACTGTCTTGCCGAACCATTCAGAACCGAGGGAGTCGACGGCGTTCTTGAAGGCACCCGGGACGCCGTGGTTGTACTCGGGGGTGACGAAGATGAAGCCGTCGCAGGCGTCGATCGCCGCGCTCCATCGCTGCACGTTCTCCGATTCGTACTGTTTTTTGGCCGCGGCGGGGACCGTGGCCGAGGTGAGCAGCGGCACGTCGAAGGTTTTCAGGTCGATGAGTTCGAACTGGGCGTCGTCGCGCCCGGCCGCCTGTTCGGCCACCCAGGCGCCGACGCCGGCGCCGGCGCGCCCATCTCGAATCGATCCCACGATGATGCCGATCCTCATGAAGTGCTCCTCTTCTGCGTCGTGACCCCGATGGCGGCTCCTGACAGCCTGCCGAACTCGGTGTGCCCGCGCGGAAGAATCGCAACCACTCACATGATCAGTGCCCGGCGTCGAACTCCACCGGCAGCGTCTGCGGCCCACTGACCGCCATCAGCGGTTTCCATGGCGCCGGGCCCGTGCGGCGGATGTTCGGCATCCGCTGCGTCAGCACCGTGAGCGCGCGGACCAGTTCCAGGCGCGCGAGATGCGAGCCGAGGCAGTAGTGCACACCGCCGCCGAACGTGAGCATCGGCGCGGCATCATGCCGGCTGATGTCGAACCGGTCGGGATCGTCGTACACCTGCGGATCCCGGTTCGCCGCTGCGGTATTGGCGATGACGAGCGAGTCCCGCGGAAAGAAGTACCCCGACAGTTCCACGTCTTCGGTGACATACCGTGGCACGTTGAGGACGATCGGCGCGAAGCGCATCACCTCGTCGACCGCCTGCGGCACCAGCTCGGGATGTGCTGCCAGGTGCGCCCACTGGTCCGGGTGATCGCAGAAGGTGTCCACCGCAGCGGCCAACTGATTGCGCGTGGTGTCAGTGCCGGCCGCAAGGATCCCCATGGACAGCATGAGTACTTCGGAATGGCTGAGCCGGTCGCCGTCGTCCTCCGCCCGGATGAGGGCTGACAGCAGATCGTCGGTCAGAGTGGTGCGGCGCTCGGTGATCATCGCGTCGATGTAGTCGTCGAATTTCTGCCAGGCCGTGAGGATTTCGGATTCGTGGGCGGCCACATCCCACCAGAACATCTTGAAGATGTCGTCGGTCCAATCCGAGATCATCCGCCAGTCGGTGCGTGGTGCACCGAACAGTGCACAGATCACCGGGATCGGATAGGGCTGGGCGACGTCGGCGACGATGTCGCAATGTCCCACGGCGGCAACGGGATCGATCAACTCGGCCAGGATCGAGTCGATCAGCGGATCGAGCCGGCCGACGGCCCTGCCGGTGAACGCCTTGCACACCAGCTTCCGCAGCCGAGTGTGCTCGTCGCCGTCGAGACTGAGCAGCGCGCTACCGATGCGATCCCACAACGGACCTGCGGTGACACCTCGTGGCACCAGTCCGCGCACGCCGGGCTGATGAAAGCGGGAGTCGCGCAGGACCGTACGGACCAATTCGTAGCTGAGTACCTCCGGTGCGTGCGGGCCGATCACCACGGGCGACTGCCGCCGGACCTCCTTGATCATCCGGTGCGCTGTCGCCGGGTCGTCGACGACTTCGTAGTCGATGACGGGCAGGCTCGCGTCCAGGACGTTGACGGGGTTGCCGGCGGCGATGGTCATCGATGTCTCCCTCGGTTCCGATAGAAGTCACTATCGGGCCGGGGCGGCCACAACACATCAGCCGAACGGCGTAATTGACTGCCTAGTCGAGCTGTACCGTCAGCTCGGCTCCGGTCGCCGCGATGACGTCGTCGACGCTCACACCGGGGGCCGTCTCGCGCAGGATCAGCGTGCCGTCGCCGGGCACGTCGATGACGGCCAGGTTGGTGATGATCCGGTCGACGACACCCTGACCGGTCAGCGGCAGCGTGCAGACCGGGACGATCTTGGGATTGCCGGCCTTGTCGGTGTGTTCCATCAGCACGATGACCCGCGACGCGCCGTGCACCAGGTCCATGGCGCCGCCCATGCCCTTGACCATCTTGCCGGGCACCATCCAGTTGGCCAGGTCGCCGGTGCGCGACACCTCCATGCCGCCGAGCACCGCCGTGTCGATGTGGCCGCCGCGGATCATGCCGAATGACAACGACGAATCGAAGTATGCCGCACCGGGATTCACCGTCACGGTTTCCTTGCCGGCGTTGATGAGATCCGCGTCGACGTTGTCCTCGGTGGGGTAGGGGCCCGTGCCCAGGATGCCGTTCTCCGAGTGCAGCGTGACGTGCACGTCGCCCGTCAGGAAGCCGGGGATCAGGGTGGGCAGACCGATGCCGAGGTTGACGTACTCGCCGTCGATCATGTCGGCCGCGGCGCGGGCAGCCATCTGGTCACGGTTCCAGCCGGTCATTTAACGGACTCCTCACTGGTGCTGATGCGCGATCCGCTGCGCTCCTCGCTGACCGTGCGCTTCTCGATCTGCTTGTCCTGCGGCCCGGTGTGCACGATGCGCTGCACGAACACGCCTGCCAGGTGAACGTCGTCGGGGTCGATCTCGCCGGGCTGCACCAGCTCCTCGACCTGGACGATGGTGATCCGGCCGGCCATCGCGGCCAGCGGGTTGAAGTTGCGCGCGGTCTTGTTGAAGACCAGGTTGCCCGCGGTGTCGGCGCGCAGTGCGTGCACCAGCGCGAAGTCGGCGTTGATCGACTCCTCGAGCACGTAGCGCTTGCCGTGGAATTCGCGAATCTCCTTGGGGGGCGAGGCAACCGCGACGGAACCGTCGGCCGCGTAGCGCCACGGCAGACCGCCGTCGGAGACCGGGGTGCCGACGCCGGCCGGGGTGTAGAACGCCGGGATGCCGGCGCCACCGGCGCGCATGCGCTCGGCCAGCGTGCCCTGCGGGGTGAGTTCCACCTCGAGTTCGCCGGACAGGTACTGACGGGCGAACTCCTTGTTCTCCCCGACGTACGACGCGGTGACCCGGCGGACCTTGCCGAGGCCGAGCAGCACGCCGAGGCCGACGCCGTCGACGCCGCAGTTGTTCGAGAACACCTCGAGGTCGGTGGCACTCGACGCGGCGATGGCGTCGATGAGTTGGTCGGGGATGCCGCACAAACCGAATCCGCCGACGGCCAGCGTGGCGCCGTCACCGATGTCGGCGACCGCTTCGGCGGCCGAGGCGTACACCTTCGATGTCATGGCACTCCGTTCATCCAGTAAACGCGGGACCCACTCTTCACGGCACGCCGCTGACAGGGCAAGTCTCTGCTCAAAGCCGGTCAAAAGTGTTCACGGAATGAGCATCGACGTCATGTGCGTTCATTCAATGAACGCCTAGGATGTGGTTATGACCGGTCCGAATGTCGTCGCTCGGGTGGGGGCGATGCTGCGGGCCGTGGCCACCGCCGAACCCGACGGCGCCTCGACCACCGAACTCGGGAAGCTGGCGGGCCTGGCCCGGCCCACCGCGCACCGGCTGCTCACGGCGCTGGCCGACGAACATCTGGTCAGCCGGGATCAGAAAACCGGCCGCTGGTCACTCGGCCCCGAGCTGTATCTGCTCGGTGTCGGCGCGGCCCAACACCACGACGTGACCGATCAGGCGCGTGCCGTCGTGACGAGACTGGCCCGCGAGACCGGCGAGAGTGCGTTCTTCTCCGCCCGCCGCGGTGATCAGACCGTGTGCGTGCTCAGCGAGGAGGGCAGCTTCCCGCTGCGCTCGCACGTCCTGCAGGTCGGTATCCGGTTTCCGCTCGGCGTGGCCAGCGCGGGACTCGCCATTCTCAGCCATCTGCCCGCCGCGGAGGTCGACGAGTACTTCTCCCGCGAGCAACCCGAAACCAATTGGGGGCCTGCGCATTCCGAAGCCGCCATCCGCAAGCGCATCGAGCAGACCAGGCGTGCCGGCTACGCCGTCAACCCCGCACTGCTGGTCGAGGGCAGCTGGGGCATGGCGGCCGCGGTGTTCGACCGGCGCGGCCTGCCCGGCTGGGCTTTGAGCCTCACCGGTGTCGAGACCCGATTCCGGGCCGGGCGTCGACGAGAACTGGGGCGGCTCCTTCTCGACCAGGCCCACGAGTTGTCGGGCCGGCTGCAGGGGTGACCCCGCGTCGCGGCGCGGGGAGCGGTAGGCGATTGTGGAACGGTGACTGAACGCGCGCGCATCGACTTTCCGTCCCGCATCGGCGTCTGGTGGGCCAGCGACAGCTGGGCCATGCCGGACGCGCAGGCAGTGGCCCGCGACATCGAAGCCATGGGCTACGGCTCGCTGTTCCTGCCCGAGACCGTCGGCAAGGAATGCCTCACCGAGTCGGCAGCGTTCCTCGCGGCCACCGACCGGCTGGTGGTCGGCACGGGCATCGCCAACATCCACGTGCGCCTGCCGTCGGCCGCCGAGGCCGGCGCGCGCACGCTGACCGCGCTGCACCCGGGCCGGTTCGTGCTGGGCCTCGGCGTCAGCCACGGGCCGCTGGTCGAGCGCGGGATGGGCGGCACCTATGAAAAGCCGCTCGCCACCATGCGCAGCTACCTGGAGCGCATGGCCGCCGTGCCGGACGCCATCGAACCCGGTGTCGGCCGACCACCGCGACTGCTCGCGGCGTTGGGCCCCAAGATGATCGAGCTGTCGGGAAGCCAGGCCGACGGTGCGCATCCGTACCTGGTCCTGCCGGCAGCCACCGCGACGACGCGGGACATCCTCGGACCGGACAAGTGGATCGTCTCCGAGCAGGCGGTGGCGATCGGTGGCGATGACGCCGACCAGTTGCGCCGCGCCCACGATCACCTGAACGTCTACAGCGGCCTGCCCAACTACCGGAACTCGTGGCTGCGCCAGGGCTTCGATGAGAGCGATCTGGTCCGCGGCGGGTCCGAGCGACTGGCCCGCGCCCTGGTCGGGATGGGCAGCGTCGAAGACGCCGCGGCCAAGGTGACGGCGCACCTCGATGCCGGCGCCGACCACGTCGTGGTGCAGGTGCTCGCGGAACATCCGACCGCCGACCCGCGGCCGGGTCTGCGTGACCTGGCGGGCGCCCTGGGGTTGTAGCCGCGCGCCTCAGGCTTCCGTCGCGGCAGCCTTACGCCGCTGGTACCAGTGCCAGATCATCGGCGTGATGGACGCGACCAGGATCAGGATGAAGATCGGCTCGAGCAGCTTCTGGACGATGGGGAACTGCCCCAGCCAGTAGCCCAGCAGCGTGATGCCGCAGCCCCACACGATCGCGCCGATCACGTTGTAGAGCGTGAAGGCGGCGTAGCCCATCTTGGCGGCACCGGCGGTGATGGGCGCCAGGGTGCGCACGATCGGCACGAAGCGGGCCAGCAGGATCGCGAACGGCCCGCGTTCCTCGAAGAAGGTGTGCGCCTCGTCGAGGTACTTCTGCTTGAGGACGCGGGCGTCGGGCTTGAACATCGAGGTGCCGAGGAAGCGTCCGATGAGGTAGCCGGCCTGCCCGCCGAGGATGGCGGCGACGGGAATGGTCACCATCAGCAGCCAGATGTTGAAGTTGGCCTGGGCGGCGACCTCGGCCTGGGCGGCAGTGCCCGCGGCCAGCATGCCCGCGACGAACAGCAGGGTGTCGCCGGGCAGGATCGGGAACAGCACGCCCGACTCGACGAAGATGACGACCAGCAGCCCCACCAATGCCCACGTGCCGAAATAGGCGATGAGCTTCACCGGATCCATGAAGTCCGGCATGAGCGAAAGGGTGCTGATCATGGGGTCAACATACCGGGGTCTGTTGACTGTTCCCTTAACCGCACATCGCCAATAGGGTCGGCGCATGGCCACTCACAGGGCAGTTCACGTAGCGCAGGCCGACGGCCCGCTCGCACTTGCGGACGTCGACACCGTCTCGCCGCCGCGCGATCACGTCCGCATCGCGGTAGCCGCGTGCGGGGTCTGCGGCACCGACCGGGAGTTCCACGCGGGGCACTTCCCGGGACTCTCGTGGCCGCTGACCCTCGGCCACGAGATCGCCGGGACCGTCGCCGAACTGGGCGACGGCGTCGAAGACTTCGCCGTCGGTGATCGCGTCGCGGTGGGCTGGTTCGGCGGCAACTGCAACCGCTGCGTGCCATGTCGCCAGGGGCATTTCATGCAGTGCGTTCGCATGGAGGTGCCCAGCTGGCACTATCCCGGCGGATACGCCGAGTCGGTCACGGCGCCCGCGACGGCACTGGCCCGAATCCCGGAGGGATTCTCGTTCGCCGAGGCGGCCCCGATGGGCTGCGCCGGCGTGACGACGTTCAACGGCTTGCGCAGGACGCGCGCCAAAGCCGGTGATCTGGTCGCGGTGATCGGGATCGGTGGCCTCGGCCACCTGGGCGTGCAGTTCTCCAGGGCGATGGGCTTCGAGACCGTCGCGATCGCTCGCGGGCCGGAGCGCGAGGCCGCCGCCAAGGAACTCGGCGCCCATCACTACATCGATTCGAACGCCGCGGACGTCGCCGCCGAACTGCAGCGCCTCGGCGGGGCGACGGTCGTGCTCGCGACGGCCGCCAGTTCGACGGCGATGGCAGCCACCGTCGGTGGGCTTGCGCCCGAGGGACAACTCGTGACGGTCGGCGTCACGCCCGAGCCACTGCCGATCAGCCCGCTCGATCTCATCAACGGCGGCTTCTCGGTCACCGGGCACCCGTCGGGCACCTCGCGCGACATCGAGGAGACCTTGCACTTCGCCGCGCTGACGGGTGTGCGGCCCGTCATCGAGGAACGACCTCTCGCGCAGGCCGCCGAAGCTTTCGAGCGGATGAACAGCGGCCACGCGCGCTACCGGATGGTCTTGACCGTCTGACCGGGTGTCCCCGGGTGCCGCACTTCAGCTACGCGTGACTGACATACTGGCCCAGACTGCAGGTTCGCCGAGAGGAAAAACATGCCCATCGCCACGCCCGAGGTCTACGCGGAGATGCTGGCCCGTGCCAAGGAACACTCCTTCGCGTTCCCCGCGATCAACTGTGTGGGTTCGGAGAGCGTCAACGCCGCCATCAAGGGTTTCGCCGATGCGGGTAGCGACGGCATCATCCAATTCTCCACCGGCGGTGCGGAATTCGCGTCAGGCCTGGGCGTCAAGGACATGGTCACCGGTGCCGTCGCGCTGGCCGAGTTCGCCCACGTCGTCGCTGCCAAGTACGACATCACCGTCGCGCTGCACACCGACCACTGCCCCAAGGACAAGCTCGACGGTTTCGTCCGGCCGCTGCTGGCCATCTCGGCCGAGCGCGTCGCCCGCGGCGAGAACCCGCTGTTCCAGTCGCACATGTGGGACGGCTCCGCGGTGCCGATCGACGAGAACCTGCAGATCGCACAGGAGCTGCTGAAGCTGACGTCGGCCGCGAACATCATCCTCGAGGTCGAGATCGGCGTCGTCGGCGGTGAAGAGGACGGCGTCGAAGCCGAGATCAACGAGAAGCTGTACACCAGCTCCGAGGACTTCGAGAAGACCATCGACGCGCTGGGCTCGGGCGAGAACGGCAAGTACCTGCTGGCCGCCACCTTCGGCAACGTCCACGGTGTCTACAAGCCGGGCAACGTCAAGCTCAAGCCCGAGGTACTGGCCGAGGGACAGAAGGTGGCCGCCGCAAAGCTCGGTCTGCCCGCTGGTTCCAAGCCGTTCGACTTCGTGTTCCACGGTGGGTCGGGTTCACTGAAGTCCGAGATCGAGGACTCCTTGCGCTACGGCGTCGTGAAGATGAACGTCGACACCGACACTCAGTACGCGTTCACCCGTCCGGTGGCGGCGCACATGTTCACCAACTATGACGGTGTCCTGAAGATCGACGGGGAAGTTGGGAATAAGAAGGTCTACGACCCGCGCAGCTACCTGAAGAAGGCCGAGGCTTCGATGACCCAGCGTGTCATCGAAGCGTGCAACGACCTGCACAGCACGGGCCGCAGCGTCTCCGCGGGGCTGGGTAAATAGACAGCACCGCCCACTGGCCGGTCATGCCGTAGGAATCGCGAATTCCTGTGTCGTGACCGGCCATTCGGCGTTCATGGCCGAATGGCCGCGCGTCAGGAGCACCGTGCCCAGCACCGCGACGGCGGCGATGGCCGCGATCACCAGCACCAGTGCGATGACCCAGCCCCAGCTGCGCCGGTCCTTCTGCGGCTTGACGTCGCCGGGGATCAGCTGTGGTGCGGCCGGCGGCATCAGCTCGGTTTCCGGGTCCGGCAGCGGCGCGATGATCTGCGTCTTGCCGTCGAAGCCCGACGGCGCGGTGAAGCGGCGAACCGGGATGGTCGGATCGGTCGCCGGATCCGCGGGCTCGAAGATTTCGGTTGCCGCCGCGGCGTCATCGCCTGTCGAGGCAGCGCGCTGATCGGCATCGCGACGGCTGTCCGGTCCCGTCGGGTTCGACATGGCGGCTGGGTTCGACATGGGGGTGACTGTCCTCCCGAGATCAGATCGCGCACTGGGGCCGATGCGTCCTTCAGCAGGCCGCGACGTCCTACCCGGAGCTTAATCTCCCGCCTGCGGGATCTCAGCGAGCGGCCGCACGGCACAATGGCGGCCATGACGCGAATGGGTGATCTGCTGGGTCCGGAGCCGGTGTTGCTGCCTGCCAACTTCGAGGCCGAGGACGCTCTCGCCGCCGGTAAATCTGCGACCGACGTTGCTGCGGCGCATCCGACGGCCTCCGTCGCGTGGGCCGCCCTGGCCGAGGCCGCGCTGGCCGACGGTCAGACGATCACCGCCTACGCCTATGCCCGTACCGGCTACCACCGCGGCCTGGATCAGCTGCGCCGCAACGGCTGGAAGGGCTTCGGCCCGGTGCCGTTCGCGCACGAGCCGAACCAGGGTTTCCTGCGCTGCGTGGCGGTGCTGGCCAAGGCCGCGGACTCCATCGGCGAGCAGGACGAGCACCTGCGCTGCCTGGATCTGCTCGACGACTGCGATCCCGCGGCCCGCGGCGAGCTGGGTCTCTAGTCCGCTTCGCAGTGGCAGCCGTCGGCTTCCGGCGGCTCCACCTGGACGGTCGCGTGGTCGAGTCCGCGGGCGGCCAGGACGGCGCGTGCCGACTCGAGGACGCGCGCCGAGTCTGCCGCCGAGGTGAGGTGCGCGGTGGCCATGTCCTTGCCGGGGACCAGGGTCCACACGTGCAGGTCGTGTACATCGGTGACGCCGTCGACGGCGGACAGGGCGGCGCGCAGTTCATCGACGTCGATGTGGCTGGGGGAGGACTCGGACAGGATGCGCAGCGCGGCGCGGGCCAGCGCGATGGCCCGGGGCAGCACCCACAGCGCGACCAGGACGGCGACGACGACGTCGGCGTACGGCCAGCTGGTGGTGACGGTGACGATGCCCGCGATCAGGACGCCGAAGCTGCCGACGGTGTCGGCGACGACCTCCATGTAGGCGCCCTTGACGGCGAGGCTGCTGTCGGCGTCGGAGCGCAGCAGCAGCACCACGACCAGGTTGGCGAGCAGTCCGGCGAGGGCGACGACGATCATCGGCACCCCGGGGATCTCCGGCGCGTTGCCGAGACGCTCGACGGCCTCGTAGAGGATGAATGCCGCGACGCCCATCAGTAGGGCGGCGTTGGCGACCGCGGTGAAGACTTCGGCGCGGTGCCAGCCGTAGGTGCGGGCGGCAGACGTCGACCCGCGGCGGGCGAGCAGGACGGCGCCCAGGCCCATGAACATCGCGACGAGGTCGGTCAGCATGTGGCCGGCGTCGGCCAGCAGCGCGATCGAGTTGATCAGCAGCGCGGTGGTCAGCTCGATGACGAAGAAGACGCTGAGTACGGCTGCGGCGATGATCATGCGGCTGGCGCGTGCGTTCGAACCATGGTTGTGATCGTGTCCGGCACCCATGTCTGCAATATATGCAGAACTACGCATATGTCGCAAGGCCTACGCCTCGCGGGGGTGCTACCAGGCGGACCAGAAGCGCGTCAGCGCGCTGCCGATCATCGCCAGCCGCGGCGGCACGCCGGTCAGGCTGACGGCGGAATAAACGACGTTGAAGAACAACCGGTTCAGCTCGGGGACGATCAGCAGCAGCATCAGGATCAGGAAGCCCCACTGCCGCGCGGGCAGCAGTGCGCGCTGGGTGTCGGCGCTCAGGTGCGGCTCCAGCGCGCCGTAGCCGTCCAGGCCGGGGATGGGCAGCAGGTTCAAGAACAGTGCCGTCACCTGCAGGAACCCAAGGAAGGCCAGCCCTGCCCAGAACACCGGATGGTCGTTGTCGAACAGCACCGCGGTGGCGACCAGCAGGATGACGGCGAGCACCAGGTTGGCGAACGGTCCGGCCAGGCTGACCAGGGTGCGCTGCCGCGGTGTCATGTACTCGGTGCGCACGTACACCGCGCCGCCGGGCAGGCCGATGCCGCCGAGAGCGATGAACAGCGCCGGCAGGCCCAGCGACAGCAGCGGGCTGGCGTACTTCGCGGGGTTCAGGGTCAGATAGCCGCGCAGTTCGACGTCGCGGTCACCGAACCGCCACGCGGTGTAGGCGTGGCCGAATTCGTGCAGGCACAGCGAGACCGTCCAGCCCGCGATGACGAACACGAAGACGCCGGCGTAGGCCAGCGGTCGCACCTCGGCGCCGCAGTACCAGGCCAGGGCGCCGCCGGCGACGGTCAGGGCCACGATCGCCCAGAAGACGGGGCTGGGACGGACTGCGCGCCGCACTGGCATGGTCATGACTGCAAACTAGCCGACCCGCAGCCAACCCTGGATGTGGCGGTAGAACGCCGACCGGCGCGCCGGACGGGCGGCCGCCACGCCGTCGCGCTCAACCAGAGCCCCGGTGCTGCCGAGTTGCGCGGCGCGGCCGGCGACCCAGCCCCGTCCCGGTCCCGAAGGCCCGGCCCCGAGGGCCCGGGCGCGCAGCCCCGGCATGTCGGGCAGGGGCTCGATCACGACGCCCGCCGACTCGCCGTCGAACAGCACCGTGTCGTCGACGACGGCCTCACCGGTGATGGCGTCACCGCCCGACGGCAACCAGCGCGCCGAGCGGACGATCACTGCGCCGGTCTCATCGCGGATGAGCGGAACACGTTGGGCGACACCGTCTCTGGCGCGCCGTGCGGCACCCAGTCCGCCCCGCGTCAGGGGTGGGACGAAGCCGACCTCGACGTCGAGCCGGTCGTCGCGGAGCAGCCGGGCCAGGGTGGCCGACAGGTCGGCGTAGTCGCCGACGACGATGGCCCGCACCGTGCCGTCGGGGATCGTCGGAGCACCGTCCGGGGGCACCGGGAGGGCCGTCAGATCCGCCAGTGCGCGGGGTGTCCGCCGGCCGCCGAAGACCAGCACCACGACTGCCCCGGGAACGCTGCCGGACACCTCTCTGGCGGTCAAGGCCATTCCTTCCGTTCACCTGGGATAAGGTTGCTCACCGGCTGCCACTGTATTCAGGCAGGTAATGCGGGAGGCAAAACGATGCCGGCAATCGTGCTCATCGGGGCCCAATGGGGTGACGAGGGCAAAGGTAAGGCCACCGACCTACTCGGTGGACGTGTGCAATGGGTGGTCCGCTACCAAGGCGGCAACAACGCCGGGCACACGGTGGTACTGCCCACGGGGGAGAACTTCGCTCTCCACCTCATCCCGTCGGGCATCCTGACACCCGGGGTCACCAACGTCATCGGCAACGGTGTCGTGGTCGACCCTGGTGTGCTGCTCAGTGAGCTCTCCGGGCTCGAGGACCGCGGTGTGGACACCTCGAAGCTCATGATCTCGGCTGACGCGCACCTGCTCATGCCGTACCACGTGGCCATCGACAAGGTCACCGAGCGGTACGCGGGCAGCAAGAAGATCGGCACCACCGGTCGCGGCATCGGTCCCTGCTACCAGGACAAGATCGCGCGCATCGGTATCCGGGTAGCCGACGTGCTGGACGAGGAGCAGCTGGCCAACAAGGTCGAGGCGGCTCTGGAATTCAAGAACCAGGTCCTCGTCAAGATCTACAACCGCAAGGCGCTCGACCCAGCTGAGGTCGTCGAGAGCCTGCTGCAGCAGGCCGAGGGCTTCAAGCACCGCATCGCCGACGCCCGGCTGCTGCTCAACCAGGCGCTCGAGCGCGGCGAGACCGTGCTGCTGGAGGGCTCGCAGGGCACCCTGCTGGACGTCGACCACGGCACCTACCCGTTCGTGACGTCGTCCAATCCGACGGCGGGCGGCGCGGCCGTCGGTTCGGGCATCGGCCCCACCCGCATCACCACGGTGCTGGGCATCCTGAAGGCGTACACGACCCGCGTGGGTTCGGGCCCGTTCCCGACGGAGCTGTTCGACGAGTACGGCGCCTACCTGTCCAAGACGGGCGGCGAGGTCGGGGTGACCACGGGCCGGGCCCGGCGCTGCGGCTGGTTCGACGCCGTCATCGCCCGGTACGCGACCCGCGTCAACGGCATCACCGACTACTTCCTGACCAAGCTCGACGTGCTGTCCAGCCTGGAGACGGTGCCGATCTGTGTCGGCTACACCGTCGACGGCAAGCGCACCGACGAGATGCCGATGACGCAAGCCGACATCGCCCGTGCCGAGCCGATCTATGAAGAACTGCCGGGCTGGTGGGAGGACATCTCCGGGGCCCGCGAGTTCTCCGACCTACCGGCCAAGGCGCAGGACTACGTGCTGCGGCTGGAGGAGCTGTCCGGGGCACACGTGTCGTGCATCGGCGTCGGTCCCGGCCGGGACCAGACGATCGTGCGCCGGGACATCCTCGGGTGACCCAAGGGGCGAGCGAAGCGACGGGGAAAACCCCAGGGGCGAGCGAAGCGACGGGGAAAGTCGAAGGCTTCATCGACCAGCACGGCGGCTTCCCACGATTCGAGGTTGCCGACCCCGGCCCGGGGTTCGGCCGTTTCCTCGAGGGCATGAGGCGGCTGCAGGATCTGGCGGTCTCGGCCAACCCGGACAGCGACACCTGGGACGACGCCGCCGACCGCGTCGAGGAACTGGTCAAGCTGCTGGCTCCGTTCGAGGCGGCCGAAGGCGTCGGCCCGGCCATCCGGGTGCCGTCGCTGCCGGGTGCCGGCAGTCTGCTGATGCCGCCGTGGACCGTCACGAAGTTCTCGCCCGAGGGCGTCGAGATGGAGGTCGAGTTCAGCCGGTACCACGTGGGCGGCAACTACGCCGTCCACGGCGGGGTGCTGCCGCTGCTGTTCGACCAGGCCTTCGGGATGCTGATCCACGCCGTCAACCGGCCGATGAGCCGCACGGCGTATCTGCACGTCGATTACCGCAAGGTCACCCCGATCGACACGGTGCTGACCGCCAAGGCGCACGTCACCGAGGTCGCCGGCCGTAAGACGTTCGTCGCGGCCGAGCTGTTCGACCCCGAGGGCAATCTGCTGGCCGAGGCCAACGGCCTGATGGTCAGCCTGCTGCCCGGCCAGCCTTAAGGCTCGGCGCGTAGCGCGGGCCACCAGATGCGTGGGCCGATCAGGGTGAACAGCGCCGGGATGATGACGGTCCGCACCACGAAGGTGTCCAGCAGGATGCCGAGGCCGACGATGATGCCCAGCTGCGTCAGCACGATCAGCGGCAGCACGCCGAGCACGCAGAACACCGCCGCCAGCACGATGCCGGCGCTGGTGATCACGGCGCCCGTCGCCGAGACGGCCCGCACGATGCCCTGCCGGTTGCCGAACTCCGGGGTCTCTTCGCGGGCGCGGGTCACCAGGAAGATCGTGTAGTCGACGCCGAGCGCGACGAGGAACAGGAACGCGAACAGCGGGGTCCCGTTGTCCAGTGCGGGAAAACCGAACAGGTGCACGCTGGCCCAGCCGCCGACGCCGAGCGCGGCCAACGCGCTGAGCACCGTCACGGCGACCAGGATCAGTGGTGCCAGGGCCGAGCGCAGCAGGACGTAGAGGACGGCCAGGACCACCAGCAGGATGGCCGGGATGACGATCTTCCGGTCGTGCTGAGCTGCTTCCGCGGCATCGCGGGCCTGCGCGTCCGGGCCGCCGACCACGGCGCCGGCGTCGAGCTGGTGCGCTGAATCCCGAAGGGCGTCAATGGTTTTGAATGCCGCCGGCGACGCCGGTGCGGCTGCCAGGACCACCGACCACTGCGTCAGGCCCGACGCCGAGCGCCCGGCCGGGGTCACCGACACCACGCCGGGCGTGCGGGTGATGGCTTCGCCCACCGCGGGGACGGACGCGATGACGGTGGTCGGGTTGGTCAGGCCGCTCGGGAAGTGTGCGGCCAGGGTGTCGTAGCCGGCGACGGACTCGGCCTGCACCCGGAACTGCTGGGTCTGGGACAGCCCGACGGGCAGATTCACCAGCCCCACACACAGTGCGGCCAAGCCGGCCAGCGCCACCGTGGCGACGCGGCCCGGCCTGCTGGACACACCCGCCGCGACGCGGTGCCAGACACCGCTTTCGGTGAGCGGCATGGTGTGCGATCCGGTTTCGGGGATGAAGGGCCAGAACAGCCGGCGGCCGAACAACCCGAGCAGCGGTGGCAGGACCAACAGGACGAACACCGCGGCGACCACCAGGCCGGACGCGGCCTGCACCCCGAGACTGCGGTTGCTCGGCGCCGAGGCGAGCAGCAGCGTCAGCAGCGCCAGGACGACGGTGGCGTTGCTGGCGATGATCGCCGGTGCCGCGGCGCGCCAGGCCACTCGCAGGGCGTCCCGGTGGTCGCCGCGCCGGGATAGTTCCTCGCGGTAGCGCGAAATGAGCAGCAGCGCATAGTTGGTACCCGCGCCGAATACCAGCACGCTGGTGATGCCCGTAGTCGAACCGTCCGGGCTCAGCCCCGTTGCGGCGGCCACCGCGGTGCCGACGACCGCGCCCACCTGATCTGCGAAGCCGATCACCAGCAGCGGGATCAGCCAGAGGATGGGGGAGCGGTACGTGACGATCAGCAGCAGCGCCACGACGGTGGCAGTCACCGCGAGAAGCGTGAAGTTGGCTCCGGCAAAGGAATTGGCGATGTCGGCGCCGAACGCGGGGCCGCCGGTGACCTGAGCCCGTAAGCCGTCGGGCATCGACGCCGATACCTGCGACCGCAGTTCCTGGACCGCGTCGCGGAGAGCGAAGCCGGACAGGTCGGCAGCCAGCGGCGCCACCCGCACCGCGGCCTTGCCGTCGTCGGATACCCGGGCGCCCGCGCCGGCGGCGGTGATATCGGCCGGGGTCAAGGGCGCGTCGTCCGTGCGGGTGACGACGATGATCGCCGGCGCGGTCCCGCCGCCGGGGAATTGCGTGCGCAGGGCGTCGGCGCGGGCGGATTCCGCGCCGGCCGGCACGACCACCGGCGACTGCGACGACGAATCCCCGGCGCCGAGCAGCGCCATGGCTGCGCCGGAGAGCATCAGGACGATCAGGGCCACTGCCCAGGCGACTCGAGTGGACACCCGGAGAATATTTCAGATACTTAAATATTAATCAAATGAATTTCGTGGGCGTTATGCTCTCCGCGTGCCAAAGCCGCCGGACCGTGCCGACCTCGAGGCGCAGATCTCCGCCGACGTGCGGGCGCTGACGGCCGAATCCGAGCAGATCGGCCGCGCGTTTGCGGTGCAGAACGATCTGGGGGCCAATGACTTCCGGGCGCTGCTGCACATCATGGTCGCCGAATCGGCAGGGACGCCGCTGACTGCGGGTGAGCTGCGCAAGCTGATGGGCACCTCGGGCGCGGCCATCACCTACCTGGTGGAGCGGATGATCAGCTCGGGCCATCTGCGCCGCGACGCCGACCCTGCCGACCGGCGCAAGGTCATTCTGCGATACGACGACAAGGGCCTGGTCGTCGGCCGGGAGTTCTTCAGTCCGCTGGCTCAGCTCAACACCCAGGCCTTGGCCGACCTGCCCGACGCGGACCTCGAGGCGGCGCACCGGGTCTTCGTGGCGCTCACCGGTGCGATGCGGACCTTCCGCGCCGAACCCGCACCCGGCGAGCTGTGATCACCCGGCGAGCCGTGATCACACCGACGAGGCGGCTTTGAGGGCGTAGACGTCCGCTCTGAGGGCGGCCACCGCGTCGACCATCGTCAGGTTCTGGCCGGTGGCGTTCTGGCCGAGTTGCGGCCAGCCGTTCAGATTCGGCCCGCGCAACTGCGTCTGGATGTCCTGCACGATGGCGAGAATCTGATTGAGGGTCGCGGTGGTCGGGTCCGGCTGAGTCACGGTTCCTCCGTTGAGCAGTGAGATGAGTTGGTCGAGCGTCCCCTGGAAAGCGTTGCAGTCCACCGACAGATTCCCGATCACGGCCGCGTCGGTGAATTGCAGGATCTGCGGTGTGGCGCCGCCGTAGGGGAACCAGTAACGCTGATTGTCATTGCCTGGATAGAGGTTTGACGCGTAGCCGGTGCCGTTGACGTAGTTCGATGCGATGAGGCCCGGTACCTGAGAGATGTCGGGCGAGCCGATCTGTTGCCAGTACCAGTGCGGGATGTACGACAGCGAGATGGTCACCCCGGCGGCATTGAAGGCGTTGACCACGGCCCAGAAGTTTTGGATGTCACCGGAATTCGCCTCGAAGTCCAGCATCGCATATTTGCCACCATTGTTGCTGAGCCACGTTTGCGCCTGCGCTGCCGGGCTGTTGGTGGTGACGTAGTGATAGCCGATATGGGGAAAGTGGTTGTCGCGGCACCACTGTGCGATCACCGGCCAGTACGGGTCCCGGTAATAGCTGCCCTCGGACACCTTCTGCTCGATCCAGGAGAAGCCCTGGCCGGGTAGCTGGGAGACGAAGGCGATGGCATCGGCAGCCGAGCGGAAGTTGTTGTTCGACGTGTCCGGTCCGTAGAGGGTCACAGTACCGTCTCCGGATTCGCCGGCGTCCAGCTCGTCGTGCTCGCCAAAGCCTTTGTGTCGGTGCTGGATCCGTCGTGCGACTGCACCGTCCACTGCAACCGGCCGTCGGCGTCGTGGGTTGCCGTGGCGATCGCGCCGGCTTGTTCATACACCTCGCCCAGTGTTTCGGGTTTGCCTGCGGTGTTCATGCGAAATCCTCGCCTTCTGCCGTGGAGGCCTTGTCCCGCTTCGATTCTCGAGGTCCGACTCTTGTTGACTCTCGTTGTCGAAGGGCACTTTCCACGATAGCGCGATCTTCGCGGCCGGGGTCGGTCAGGCGTTCTCCAACTCGGCGATGACGATCTTCTTCTGCCGCATCATCGTCTGGACCTGTTCGGGCCGGCCCAGTAGCTGATCCATCTTGGCCGGGATGATCTGCCAGCTGATCCCGAATCGATCCTTGCACCAACCGCATTGCTCGGATTCGGGCACGTGCGAAAGCTTGGACCAGTAGTGGTCGATCTCGTCCTGGTCGGCGCATTCGACGACGAACGAGATGGATTCGTTGAACGTGAACAGCGGTCGGCCGTCGAGGCAGACGAAATCGACACCGTTCAAACTGAATCGGCCGTTGAGCACCTTGCCCGACATGCCTTTGAAATGTTCATCGAGGGCCTCGTCCGGGTACTCCTCGACGGAGATGATCCGGGAGTCCGGAAACACCTCGACGTAATAGCTCATGGCCTCGCGGGCCTGGTCGTTGAACCAGAGACACGGCTGGATCGCGGTCGGCATGTCGTTCCCCTTGTCTTTCAGTGGTTTTCGGTCCGGTCAGGCAGCCAGCAGCGCGTCGATCTGGCCGAGGGCGCCGGTCATGCCCTCGACCATGCCCATCGCGGTCACCTTCTCGAGCTGCTCGAGGTCGGTGAACCGGGTGACGATCGTCATCCGGGTGCCGGTGTCGATCGCGTCGAACGACACTTCCAGGCGCATGGTGGGCATCTCGGGGTCGGGCTCGCCGTCGGGCTGCGAGAAGCCGTCCTCGATGAGCAGCCGCGATGGTGCGTCGACCTCGAGCGTCGTCCACCAGCCCGGCGCCTTCTCGCCTTCGGGACCCGTCATGTGGTACCGCGACTGCCCGCTCGGGGTGAGCTCATGCCGGGTGAAGGTGGCCGGCCAGGTCGGCGGACCCCACCAGCGTTCCAGCTGACGCGGGTCCTCCCACACCTGCCAGACCCGCGCCGGCGGCGCGGTGAACTCGGCCACGAAGGTCATGGTGAGGGCTTGCGGGTCGGCGGCGCTGCTGATCACCGTCATCGGTGGTCCTTTCGGTTGTGGGGTGTTGTGCTGCTTGATGTTTCGTGTGGCGGATAACCGTCTTCGGCGAGGATCGCCTCGATGGACGCGGCACGGTCGTGCCAGAGTGCCGCGTACCGCTCCAGGAGCACGCCCGCACGATGCAGGGTTTCGGGCACCGCACGCACGAGTTGTTCCCGGCCGCGGCGCTCTTTATGCACCAGCGCCGCTCCGGCCAGTACCGCGACGTGTTTCTGCACCGCGGCGAAGCTCATGTCGTAGCCACGTGCGAGCGCGCTCACCGACTGGTCGCTGCGCATCGTGCGGGCGACGATGTCGCGGCGGGTGGCGTCCGCCAATGCGTGGAAGATCCGGTCGATCTCCGCATCGGTGAACGCCTCGGGGAAAGTATCTACAACCATTTGGTTGTAGATTAGGCGGGGCGGATCGCGGCGTCAAGGGCGAGTTGCGTCGAAAGTGCACTGTGACCTGTTGACCCTGTATCTATGGCGCATTTGCGCGAGTAGGTTGCGCCCTCACTACAGGCTCAACCCGGGATCGGCGTGCAGACCGGTTGATCCTGTACCTAGGGCGTACTTGTGCAAGTAGGTGTCGCCGTGGACGCAGGATCAACTTGAATCGGCGGCTCGACCTCGCTGACCCTGAACTCAGGGCACAAGGGTTCGGTCAGGTCACCTCGACAGTGGGCGATATGGCCGCGAATTCGCCGAGATGAAGGCCATTTCCCGCACTCTTGGCGCGGGACCCGACAACTACTCCCGGTTGAGCGCAGCTTCTTCCAGGTCCAGGCCGTGCAGCACCGACCGCAGCACCTCGTCGTCGATGTTTCCGGCATCGCGTTCGGCGATGTATGTCTCGCGCTCGGCCGCCAGCATCTCCAGCCGCAGCCGGCGCATGGCCGCTGCCGGGCTTTCGCCGATGTCTTCGTCACTGCGCCCGAGCCGTTCCCACACCGCGTTGCGGCGCCGGTCGTTCCAGCTCTGCAGTACCTCGCCGACGTGTTGCTGGGCGCTGGAATCGCTACTGCGCGCCAGCAATTCGTCGAGCCGGTCGGCCGCCGCCTGCGCCGCGCGACTCGAGGCCGCGGCCTGCTCGAGAGCATCCTGGTGGGCCTCGGCCTCGCTGCGCACGTCCAGCGTGCGGATCAGCCACGGCAGCGTCAGGCCGTGCAACAGCAGCGTCCCGACCACCACGACGAACGTCAGGAACACCAGCTGCGGCCGGCCCGGGAAGGGCTCGCCGGCCAGCGTCGTGATCGGCACACCGAACGCCGCGGCCAGTGACACGACGCCGCGCATACCCGCCCAGGCGACGATGAAGACCTGCGCAGGGGTCGGCGTGGGTTCGCGCTTCCGGATGCCGCGGAACAGCATCCGCGGCGTGTAGGCCATGACGTACACCCAGACGATGCGGACCGCGATCACCGTCGCCAGCACCGCGGCCGACGCCACGGCCAGGGTGACGGCGCGGATGCCGGTCAGCTCGTCGATGACCGTCGGCAGCTGCAGCCCGATCATCAGGAACGCGAAGGACTCCAGCACCAGCTGGATCGACTTCCACACCGCGTCGTCCTGCAGCCGGGTGGCGTACGACGCCCGCGTCGCGCGTTGTCCGAGCAACAGCGCGGCGACCACCACCGCGATCACGCCGGAGCCGTGCGCCTCCTCGGCCAGCCAGTAGATGAAATACGGTGCGACGAGCCCGATGGCGCTCTCCACCAGCGGGTCGTCCAGCCAGGTCCGGATGAACTCGATGAGCCACCCGATCAGCCCGCCGATCACGACTCCGCCCACCGCGGCGAGCGCGAACGTGCCCAGCGCGCCCTGCCACGTCGCCGCCGCGCCGATGGCAGCGGCCAGCGCGACCTTGTACGCGGTCAGCGCCGTGGCGTCGTTCAGCAGGCTCTCGCCGCCCAGCAGCGTCATGATCTGGCGCGGCAACCCCAGGCGCCGGCCGATGGCTGCCGCGGATACTGCGTCGGGCGGCGCGACGATGGCGCCCAGGGTGAGGGCCGCGGCGACCGTCAGCTCCGGGACGGTGTGAAACGCGACGAACCCGACGACGAGCGTCGTGGCCAGTGGCAGCCCGACCGCGAGCAGCCCGATGGGACGGACGTTCTTGCGCAGGGCCAGATAGCTGCTCTCCAGCCCGGCCGACCACAACAGCGGCGGCAGCACGACGAACATGACCAACTGCGGCTGCATCTCGATGGCCGGCACCCCGGGGATCAGCCCGACGGCCAGTCCGGCGACGACGAGTCCCAGTGGCGCGGAGACGTCATATCGGCGGGCCAGTGCCGCCAACAACACCGAGGCCACCAGCACTGCCAGCAGTGGGGCACCCATGTCCTCAAACCTCCTCGATCAGCCGGCCCTATCCTTGTTCAACATGCTGGGGAAATGGATGCAGTCACGGGCAACGCGTCCGCGTGAAGATAATTCCCCGACCACCTGCACGCACCTCGCCGACGCTGTCGGCCAAGTTGAACCGGAGCCGCAGACGCCCGGGCGCTGTGGTGACTGTGCGGCACTTGGGGAGGATACGTGGGCGCACCTTCGAATGTGTCTGACCTGCGGACAGGTCAGCTGTTGTGATTCGAGTCCGCACCAACACGCCAACGAGCATTACCGTCGCACCGGTCATCCCGTGATGCGCTCGGTCGAGCCGGGGGAGAGCTGGCGGTGGTGCTACGTCGACATCAAGTTGGGTTGACGGGAGAGTGGCCGACGGGGCGAGCGAGCGACGGGGGAGGTTGGTGACTTGGTAGACCGGACAACGGTTCTGGTGCTCGGCACCGGTGAGCTGAGCAGTGAACTGGTGCTGTCCTTCCAACGGCTGGGGACGCGCGCGACCGCGGTGCCCACGCCGACCGGCGGGGAGGCGTTGCGGACCCTGATCGACCGGCTCTCCCCACAGGTGGTGGTCGTCCAGTCCCCGGCAGCCGATCTCGGCGCCGACGTCGTGCAGGCGTTGGCCGGGCTCGACGAGGTCGCGGTGTTCCCGACGCCGGGTGCCCTGCGGCTCGCGTCCGATCGCGAGGCGCTGCGCACCCTGGCCGCCGACGAGCTGGGGCTGCCGACGACGCCGTTCTGGTTCGCCGGGTCGGCCGACGAGCTCACCGCGGTGGCCGAGCACGCGGGCCTGCCTTTGACGATCGTGCCGGTGACACATGCCGCCGGCGCGGGTGCGGGCCGGTCGGTGCTGTCGCGTCTCGAGGACGTCGACGTTGCGTGGCACCGCGCGGTGGCCGCGGGCGGTGATCGGGTGATGGCCGAGACGGCCATCGATGTGGTCGCCGAGTTCACCATGCTGACGGTGCGGACACAGGGCCAGGCGGGTCCGGTGGTGCAGTTCTGCGAGCCGATCGGTCATCGCCACGAGACCGGCGGCCCGCTGGAGTTGTGGCAGCCGCATCTGTTGTCGGAGTCGGCGCTGGACGCGGCGCGCTCGATTGCCGCCCGGATCGCGGGCAAGCTCGGCGGCACGGGGCTGTTCACGGTCGATCTGCTGCTCGGCGCCGACCCGGAGTCGGGGGTCGAGGAGGTGTATTTCGCGACGGTCCATCCGATGCTGACCGGCGCCGGCTTCGTCACCACACGCTCGCAGCGGCTGTCGCAGTTCGACCTGCACGCGCGGGCGATCCTCGGGCTGCCGGTCGACACCATCATGATCTCGCCGGCCGCCGGGGAGGTCAGCCGCCCGTCGCCGGACCGGGCTGCGCTCGTGCGCGCCCTGCCGGATGCGCTGGCCATCGCCGAGAGCGACGTGCGGCTCTCCGGTGAGGTGTGCGTGGCATTGGCGACGGCGCCGGACGTCGTGCGGGCACGGGACCGTGCGCATCAGGTGGCCGCTGTGCTCAACCAGTCGGCGGCGACCAATCAGGCAGGGACGTGACCATGACCGAATCGGAATCGCACCCGCGGCAGACGCTGGGCCCGTTCCTGGCCGCGCTGGCGGTGATTGTGGTCCTCGTGGTCATAATTGCCGTCCTGAACGCCATCGGGGTGTTCGGCCGGAATGATCCGACGCCCGAGCAGTTGGTACGTACTGCGGTCGTCGGCCAGAACGACGGGCTGCAGCGCAAGGACTACGCGCGCTTTTCGTCCTATACCTGCAAGGCGCAGGCCGGTACCGAAGCCGATGTGCTTGCCAAGCAAGAGGATTCGGCGGCCAAGAACGGACAGCGTTACGTCGACGAGGTGCGCGACATCAAATTCGACGGTCAGAAGGCCACCGCCGTGCTGATGTACCACTTCGACAAGACACCGGACCAGAAGCCCACGGCGCCCGTGGTGCTGGTGAACGAGGACGGCGCATGGAAGGTGTGCTCGCCGGTCCCGAGCTAGTTTGTGACAGACTCGCATCCGTGAGCTACGCGGGAGATATCACGCCGCAGCAGGCCTGGGATCTGCTGAGCGAGAACCCCGAGGCGGTGCTTGTCGACTGCCGGACCGACGCCGAATGGCGCTGGGTGGGCGTGCCCGACATCTCCAGCCTCGGACGTGACGTTGTGTACATCGAGTGGGTGTCGAATGACGGCAAGCGGAACACCGGTTTCGTCGACGACCTGCTGGCTGCGGGCGTGACGCCCGGCGAGCGGCCGGTGGTGTTCCTCTGTCGCTCGGGTAATCGTTCGATCGGTGCCGCCGAGGCGGCGACCGCGGCGGGCATCGGCCCGTCGTACAACGTGCTCGACGGTTTCGAGGGGCATCTCGACGAGCAGGGTCATCGCGGTGGCAGCGGCTGGCGCGCCATCGGGCTGCCGTGGGTGCAGTCGTGAGGGGCCTGAACGCGGACGGCGTCCCCTCGGTCCGGGTACCCGCAGCGCTCCCCGACGGTGTCAGCCAGGCGACCATCGGTGTACGCGGCGGCCTGCTGCGGTCCGAGTTCGAGGAGACCGCCGAGGCGATGTTCCTGACCTCGGGGTACGTCTACGAGTCGGCGGCTGCCGCGGAGCAGGCGTTCACCGGCGAGATCGACCGGTACGTGTACTCCCGCTACGGCAACCCGACCATCCAGATGTTCGAGGAACGGCTGCGGCTCATCGAAGGAGCTCCGGCCGCTTTCGCGACGGCCACCGGCATGGCCGCGGTGTTCACAGCCCTGGGCGCGCTGCTCGCCGCCGGCGACCGGCTGGTCGCGGCGCGCAGCCTGTTCGGTTCCTGCTTCGTGGTGTGCAACGAGATCCTCCCGCGCTGGGGTGTCGAGACCGTCTTCGTCGACGGTGACGACCTGTCGCAGTGGGAGGAGGCGCTGTCGGTGCCGACCACCGCGGTGTTCTTCGAGACGCCGTCCAACCCGATGCAGTCGCTGGTGGACATCGCCGCGGTCTCGGAGCTGGCACATGCCGCCGGCGCAAAGGTGGTGCTGGACAACGTCTTCGCGACACCGCTGCTGCAGCAGGGGCTGGAGCTGGGCGCCGATGTCGTCGTGTACTCGGGCACCAAGCACATCGACGGCCAGGGCCGCGTGCTCGGTGGGGCGATCCTCGGCGACAAGGAATTCATCTCCGGACCGGTGCAGCAGCTGATGCGGCACACGGGCCCGGCCATGAGCGCGTTCAATGCCTGGACGATGCTGAAAGGCCTTGAGACGTTGGCGGTTCGGGTCGACTACTCGAACCGTTCCGCGCAGCAGGTGGCCGAGTTCCTGGAAGGTGTGCGGGGCGTGAACTGGGTGAAATACCCGTTCCTGCAGTCACATCCGCAGCACGATCTGGCCAAGCGGCAGATGCGCGGTGGCGGCACCGTCGTCACCTTCGAGCTCGACGGTGGCAAGGACCGGGCGTTCGAGGTGCTCGACAAGCTGAAGGTCATCGACATCTCCAACAACCTCGGCGATTCCAAGACCCTGATCACCCACCCGGCCACCACCACGCACCGCGCGATGGGGCCGGAGGGCCGGGCCGCGATCGGTCTGGGCGACGGCGTGGTACGGATTTCCGTTGGGCTCGAGGGCACCGAAGATCTGATTGCCGACCTCGACCAGGCGCTGGGCTAGGGGCCCCGGATGTCCAAGCAGACCGCGGCCAAGAAGGCCCGTCGCAAGAAGCGGCAGACGACGCGTAATGCCAACTGGCTGCCCGACGAGGTGCATGCCGAAGTCGAGGCCGTCGGGCGGATTGCCGGCGAAATCCTGCCGCGCGGTTGGGTTTTCGATTCGGACTACTCCAACGACGAGTACCTGATCTGGTATTACCCGCCGTCGGGCTTCGAATCCACCGAGGACGATCCGCGGGAGCTGGTGACCAGGATCTGGGTCGCCGATCCGGACCAGCCGCAGCTCATCCTCGTCGGCACCGAAGAGGACGGCGACATCTACAGCTTCACCGTCGAGCAGCTGATGGCGAACCTGGACGTCATCGAGGCGTACCGCCTCGGGGACCCGGTCCCGCAGTTCTGATTCCGCCCCCGTCAGCCGACACTCGGCGTTTGCTCGAGCCGCTGGTTCCGGTCCAAAGCTGCACATTCGTCGTAGCACTCCGGGGAGTATGCATGTTTGTCGTGCGCCAGAAGTGGCCACTGACTCAGCCGACGGGCGAGACCTGGTAGTGCGCGATCTGCCAGCCGCTGTCCCCCTGTGTGACAAGGACGCTCAGGTTCAGGCTGGTCACCTCACCGCCGGGGCGGGTGAAGTCGGCCCGGGCGTAGGCCAGCACCACGCCGGCTGCGGGTTCCCGGATCTCGTTGATGCGGTAGTCGACCGTCAGGCCGACCGGCTGCGATGCGTAGTAGTCGACGACCCCCTGGCGGCCGACGCTGTAGGGCCGAAGTCCCTGGAATATCGCGTCTTCGGCGAAGACCGCCGCGACCTGGTCCGGCCGGTGGGCGGCGATGCCCGCCTGCCACCGGTCCAGGACCTCACGAATGACTTCAGTGCCCGGCACTCTGACCACCATCCACGTGCAGGATCTCACCGGTGACGAACTTGGCGTTCTCCAGATACAGCACGCCGTCGACGACGTCGGAGATGTCACCCATGTGGCCGACCGGGTGCAACGCCGACAGGAACTCGTGGGTCTCAGGTGCGTGCATCGGGGTGCGGATGATGCCCAGCGCGACGGCATTGGCCCGGATTCCACGGCTGCCGTATTCGACGGCCAGCGCTCGCGTCGCCGCGTTGAGGCCGCCCTTGGTCAGTGACGCCAGGGCCGAAGGCACCTGCGAATTGGCCTGATCCACCAGGCTTGTCGAGATGGTGACGACGTGCCCGCCGTCGCCCTGGGCCTCCATGGTCTTGATGGCGGCGCGGGTCAGTTCGAAGAAGCCGCGGGAATTCACGCCGGTGACGGCGTCGTAGTCCGCGTCGGTGTACTCGGTGAACGGCTTGGCGATGAAGATGCCGGCGTTGTTGACGACGGTGTCGACCCGCCCGAAGTGCTCGACCGCGGCATCGACCAACTGCTGGCCGACGCCTGGCTGGGCGATGTCGCCGGCGACGGCCACGACCATGGGATCGTCGCTCTGGGAGATGGTGCGCGAGTTGGCGACGACGGCGTACCCGAGCTTGCGGTAGCCGGCCACCAGGGCCTCGCCGATGCCCTGGGATGCGCCGGTGACGATGGCGACGCGGGTTGTGGTGCTCATCGGGGTGGTCCTTTCGGTTGACGTTGCTGCCCTTCACAACCTCAGCCGGCCCGCGTCGATGCCGCTGCCACGGGACTTATTCGCTTTCTGCTGAGAGGCCCTGCCTACTACGCTGTCGGCATGGAGCTACGGCAACTTCGGTACTTCGTCGCCGTTGCCGATGAGCTGAATTTCGGGCGGGCCGCCGAACGGCTGCGCATCGCCGGGCCATCGTTGTCCCAGCAGATCAAGGCGCTCGAACGCGACCTCAAGGTGGAACTTTTCGACCGTGACCGGCGGTCGGTGCGCCTGACGGCAGCGGGGGCCTCACTGTTGCCGCACGCCCGGTCCCTGGTGGCCCAGGCCGACGAATTCCGCAGGCGGGCAATCGGTTTGTCGAACTCCGAACCCATCCGGATCGGATACGTCAACTGGTGCCCGACCGACCTGGCCGAGCGCGCGGCCGGCGTCGCGCAGCTGCGCGTCGACACCTGGGTCATGCCGTCGCACGCGCAGGCGGCCCGGGTCGCCGAGGGCATCCTCGATCTGGCCATCTGCTGGGTGCAGACCGACGATCTGGCGGAGCTGGAGCTGGAAGCCCGGCTGATGGGGGTGGACCGGCTCTTCGCGCTGAGCGTCGGCTCCGACGACTCTCCCGTGCAGGCGAAAGACACACTGGTGCTGGTGGATTCGGACACGGCGAGTTGGGAGTCGTGGAACCGCTACGGCGAGCAGTTCGCCGCGGACACCGGCGCGCGGGTGATGCGCACCGACGATGGCGGCGTCACGGGCCCGACGTTCTTCGAGCATGTCCGCCAGCTGGGCCGTCCGGTGCTCAACAATCCCAGGGGCCAGACTGACGTCCTGCCGCGAGACCTGGTGCGCCGTCCGGTGATTCAACCGACTCCGCTGTGGGCCTGGTCACTGGTGTGGCGGCGGGGAGAAGACAACCCTGCCGTGCACGCTGTCGTCGAGGCGCTCACGCGGGACGCCGCCGCCCTGGGGATCGATGACGCGACGTGGCTGCCGGCCACTGATCCACATCAACAGCGCGGCCACGGCCGCCAGTAGCACGACGACGGCGCCGGCGAGCAACGCCTGCTGAAACCCGTTGTGCAGCAGTGGCGCCACCGCGACCGGTCCGACAATCTGGCCGACGGAGTAGCCCGTCGTCAACAGTGCGACGGCGCCCGGGAACTGCAATGCGCGCCCTGCGGCGAGGGCCAGGGTACTGATACCGATGAACGTTCCGCCGAACAGCACGGCGCCGGCCAGTGCCGCGGTGCTGTTCCCGGTTCCCGCCCAAGCGATTCCGGCGGCCTGCAGCAGTAACGCCGCGACGAGCAGGGTGGCATACGAGAAGCGGCCGGTGAAGCGCGCCCACAGCGCGGCCGACGGTGCGGCGGCCAGGCCGACCAACAGCCACACCGCGCTGCCGAGCCCGCCCGGTGACTGCTGCGCGACCGCGGCGACCAGGAACGTGCCGGCGATGATGTAGCCGACACCTTCGAGGGTGTAGCTCGCCATCAGCAATGCGAGCGGACCACGGGCGGCGCGGCCCTGGTGCCCGGCGGGAACATTCGCGGTGTCGGCGGTGGTCCCCGGATGCATGTTCCAGGCGAACGCACCGAGCAGTGCGGCCATGGCCGTCGCCGCCCACCAGGCGACCTGCCAGTCCTTGGTGGCGGGTAGCGCCGCGGACAGGGCGATGCCGATGCCGACGCCGCTGAACGCCCAACCGGCGTGGTGAGCCGGATGGCCGTGATCCATCAGCGTGTTCACGGCGATCACGAAGACCAGCGCGCTGGCGATCCCGGCAACCAGCCGCAGGGCGCCCCACTCGATGACATTGGTGCTCAGCGCCATTGCCGCGAGCGTCGCGACCAGCATCACGAGGGACACCCGGCAGGCGACCACGGACCGGGCCAGCCGTGGCGAGACTGCGGCGCCGACCGCACCGATCAGGTAGCCGACGTAGTTGGCGGTGGCCAGCTGCCCCGCGGCCTGCGCGGTGAGGCCGGCATCGGCCGTCATCAGCGGCAGGATCGGCGTGTAGGCGAACCGGCCGATGCCCATCGCCGCGGCCAGGGCTGCCGCGGCGCGCGCTATCGAGAGCCAGGCGGACTTGGGCATGCCCCATGGTGCGTGGCGAGGACGTCACCCGCCACGACCTATCTTCTTACAGCTGTGAGGAATTGCCTCACAGACTCATGGCGCCTGCCGGCCGCTCATTTCGTCGCTCCGGACGCGGACCAGGCGGCGGTGTCGATGGGGGAGAAGTCGGTCGGCTTGCCGTCGAGACGGCCGGCCCGCCGGGCGCTGAGGATCTGCACGACGTCGTCGGGCAGTGGCGTCGTGAAGATGTTGTCGATCAACGAGTATTCGGCGGCCAGGCGCCCGAACGCGCCCAGCGCGCCGACGTCGATGCGTCCGTTCGGCAGATAGAGCTCGTCGCGGATGTGGATCTTCGTCACCCGCCCCCACACGACGTGATCGGGCAGTGGCGGCATCTCGAAGATGCGGTCCACCTCGCACTCGAACGAGATCGGCGCCTCGGCGATGCGCGGTGCCGCGATCGTCTCCGAGGCGGCCTTGTGCAGGCCGAGGGCATCGAATTCATCCACGTCGTGGTCGAATTCGAATGCGGAGCGATGCACGGTATCCGCGTTGTCGATTGTCGCGATGTTCACGACGAACTGGTTGGTGTCGCGGATGTTGACGAAGGTGTCCTTCAGCGTGACACCGTCGGACCGCGGCTGCAGGCTGATGGACAGCATCGGCGGCATGCGGCCGACGACGGTGAAGAACGAGATCGGCGCGATGTTGCCGACGCCTTCGGTCGAGGCGGTGCTGACCCAGGCGATGGGCCGGGGCAGGACGCTGCCGATCAGCAGCTTGTAGCTCGAGGTGGGATCGAGATCGGTGGGGTCGATGACCATGGGGAATGCCTTTCAGGACAGGAGGGCCAGGGCTGTACCAGACGGGCCCGACGTTTTCTGCTCATATCCACGATCAGGGCGCGACACGTTCGGTGGGAACGCCGCGGTGATCCTGGTATCGGCAGGGTCAGCCACAGCCGAGAGAGGCGGTGAAGAAGGGCCGCGGCGCGGAGTGCGGCCATTACTCTCAGAAGATGGTGAAGGGGAACGCGCTCGGCGACTACCTGCGGTCTCGCCGTGAACAGATCCGCCCTGAGGACGTCGGACTGATCGCCGGTGCGCGCCGCCGGGTCGCCGGCCTGCGCCGTGAAGAACTCGCGCTGCTGGCCGGTATCAGTTCCGACTATTACCTGCGACTCGAGCAGGGCCGCGACACGAACCCGTCACCGCAGGTGCTCGATGCCTTGGCGCGGGCGCTGCAGCTTGACATCAACGGCACGGAGTATCTGTACCGGTTGGCCAGTCCCAGCGGAATTCGTTGGGGGAAATCGGAATTGGAGCAGGTCGCCGATAGGCTGGACGAGCTGATCGATCAGTTCCCGATGCCCGCGATCGTGGCCAACCGCTACCAGGTGGTGCTCGCCGCGAACCAGCTCGCCTGTGCACTGGCGCCCGGTTTCCGGCCGGGGCAGAACCTTCTGGCCTGGCGGCTCCTGGATCCCGCGGCGAAGGAATTCTTCGTCGACTGGGACGAGGCGACGGAGATTGCGGTCGGTGGTCTGCGCGAGGTGACCGGCGATCATCCCGACGACCCGTACCTACAGCGCATGGTCAGTGAATTGTCTGCTGCCAGTGCGCGATTCCGGGAACTCTGGGGACGGGCCGATGTCGGTTACCGGCAAGGCGTCACCCACGTGCGGCACCCGGTGGTCGGTGAACTCTTCCTGCATCGAAATCGGCTGAATCTGCCGCATTCCGGTGGGCAGCACGTGATTACATTTCGTGCCGATCCCGGTAGCGACTCCGCCAAAGCCCTCGCGGCGCTGAGGGAACGGTAGGCGTCAGCGCCGCAGGTCGAGGTTGTGCAGGCGGAGGCTGCCGCGCGCCAGCAGGCTGCCGTGCGCATCGGTGATCGTCACGTCCCACAGTTGCTGGGTACGACCCTGTTGCACCGGGACGGCTCGCACGGTGGCGGTTCCGCCGGTGGCGGAACGGATGAAGTCTGTGCTGTTGTATACCCCGGCCGCGAACTGTCCGCGATCAGCCACTGCCGCGCTGGCGCCGATGCTGGCCGCGGACTCCACCGCGGTCGTGTAGACGCCGCCGTGCACGACGCCCCACGGCGTGTGGTGCTCGGGACCCAGCTCGATGGTGCCGACGACGAGTTGGCCCGTCGCCTCGGTCACTTGCAGCCCGGCCGCGGTGAGGAACGGGCTGCCGTTGTTCACCTCCTCGAGACTGAGTGCGGGTGCGGGCGCGGTGGTTTCTGGCATGGCTGCTCCTCTGGCAGGGCTCTGCTGATGTGAGCACCACGTTCGCAGAATTCACTTCGGAGAGCCTGGCCCCCTCGGCCCCAGGCTCCGCGGGAATTGATCGGCGGTCCCGACCCGGAGCGACGCAGCTACGCGTCGTACGCCTCGTTCGAGGATCCCGACGGCAACGGCTGGGTGCTAGGCCTAGTCCTTCTCGATGACCCCCTGAGCGGTCCGGGCCCGATCTTCGTAGCTCTTGCGTTTGGCGGCGTCGAACTCCAGGAAAACTTTGTCCAGTCCGAGCATCTTGTTCATCCCGCGGCGGCCCTTCGGCGGCAGCAACTGGGCGAGCTGTGCGGTGAAGCGCAGCGGCGGCGGCACCGCCACGTGCGTCTTCGGCTTGTCGAGAGTCTTGACGATGGCCGCGGCGATGTCCTCGGGCTCGACCGGTTTGATGGCTCCGCTGGACTTGGTGCCCGAGATCAGTTCGGTGTTGGTGAACGGCGGCATGATCACCGAGACGTTGACGCCGTGCGGGGCCATCTCGTCGGCCAGCGCGGTGGACAGTCCGACGACGGCGTACTTGGCGCCCACGTAAACCACCTGGCCGGGTAACGGGATGAGGCCGGACAGCGAGGCGATGTTGATGACGTGACCGCTGCGGCGGCGGACCATCTCGGGAAGCGCGAGCTGACAGCCGGTCAACACGCCGTACACGTTGACTTCGAGGGACGACCGGATCGACTGCTCCGTCTCATTCAGAAACGGACCCACCGGCATGACGCCGGCGTTGTTGATCAGGACGTCGAGGTGGCCGGCGCCGTCGCTGCGGGCCTTGTCCAGGAACACGTCGAAGGATTCGCGGTCGGTGACGTCGAGCGGGTATCCGGTGGCCGGGCCGAGTTTGACCAGTTCAGAGACGGCTGACTCCAGTACCGCGACGTCCCGGTCGCCGATGACGACGCGCGCGCCGCGGGCGAGAAGGGCCTTGGCGGTGGCGTAGCCGATGCCTCGTGCAGCCCCGGTGATCGCGATGGTCTTGCCGCGGATGTTGTCCATGGCCGCAAACTTTACACGTGTCAAGTTTTGAAATGAAGCCCTGATTCGGACACCCGGGCGGGCTACTGTCGGGGCATGACGCGCGTGCTGCGGACTCAGGTTTGTGTAGCCGGTGGTGGACCCGCGGGGCTGGTACATGCACTGCTGCTGGCGCGCGCCGGGATCAACGTCGTCGTGCTGGAGAAGCACAACGACTTCCTGCGCGACTTCCGCGGCGACACCGTCCACCCCACCACGTTGCGCATCATGCACGAGCTGGGGTTCATCGACGAGTTCCTGAAGCTGCCGCATACCAAGATCGACCGGATCTGTATGGACGCCGACGGCACCCTCCGGACGTTCGGCAACTTCGGGGCCTTGAAACTGCTGCGGTTCCCCGAGCCCTACATCGCGCTCATGCCGCAGTGGGACTTTCTGGATTTCCTTGCCGAAAAGGCTTCTGCCTACCCGGAATTCACGCTGATCCGCAACGCCGAGGTGACTGACCTGATCGTCGAGGGCGACCGCGTCGTGGGTGTGCGCACACCGGAATTGGAGGTGCGCGCCGATCTGGTGGTGGCCGCGGACGGCCGCAAGTCCGCGGTACGCGAGGCGTCCGGGCTCGCCATGGCGAGCGCGCACAGCCCCATGGACGTGCTGTGGTTCCGGCTGGGCTGGCGCCCCGGTGATCCGCGGGAACTGTTCGGGATCGTCCGCAAGGGTCTGCTGATGGCGATGATCTACCGCGGCGACTACTGGCAGGTCGCGTATCTGATGCCGAAGGGCGCCAATCCGCGGGGCGGCTCACTCGACGACTTCAAGGCCCGGCTGGTGTCGGTGCGCCCGCAGCTGCGTGAGCATGTCGAGGATCTGAAGTCCTGGGACGACACCAGTCATCTCGATGTGCGCGTGGACCGGCTCAAGACCTGGTGGCGGCCTGGGCTGCTGTGCATCGGTGACGCCGCGCACGCGATGTCGCCCGCCGGTGGCGTCGGCATCAACCTGGCGGTGGCCGACGCGGTCGCCGCCGCCAACATCCTGTGCGGCCCGCTCCGTAACGGCCTGCTCGCCGACTCCGACCTGGCCAAGGTGCAACGTCGCCGTGAGTTGCCGACCCGCATCATCCAGGCCGGTCAGGTGCTGGCGCAGAACCAGTTCATCGAACCCAACCTGGCCGGTGACCTGTCCCCGATCCAGGTGCCGTCGTTCGTGGGAAAGGGCCCGCTGCAATACATTCCGCCGCTACTCGTCGGCCGCGGTTTCCATCCCGAGCACGTGCGGACCCCCGACATCCACTGAGACTGCGAAACCGGGTCGCTCCGGCGCTCAGGTGGATACGCTTGATTTGTGCTTTCCGGGTGGACCGTCGGGAGTCTGCTGCTCGTAGCCGCGGTGTTCGTGCTGGCTGCGGGCATGGTGGCGCGGGCACGCTTCGGCCGGATGGCCGACGACAATCCGCATCGCCGGCGCGCACGCGCGGTGCGCTGGTCCACTTTCGGCAAGGTCTTCTACGGCCCCATCAACCGTGATGCCCAGGGCAACAACACCTTTGACGACGAAGAACTGGACCACATGTTCTTCCTCCCGGCCGTCGTCGTGGCCGGCGGGCTGGTGCTGGCGGGGCTTTTCGTGCTGTTCCTGGAACTGGTCAAACACGGCGTGTGACGCCGCAGGCGTCAGCTCCGTTGCAAAGCGAGCTCTGTGGCCTCCCGAACCGGCCCCCGCCATGCGGGACCGTGGCCGGGCAACAGCACCTGGGTGTCGAGCAGACCGAGCGCGGACAGGCTGCGTTCGCACGCCGCCTGGTCGTGATTGAAGATGTGCGGGAGCAACTGGGGACCGCCCTTGGTGATCAGCGGGTGACCGGTGACCACGGCATCGCCGGCGACCAGCACGTCGCCGAACACGTAGGAGCAGTGACCGCCGGTGTGTCCCGGGCTCGGGATCAGTTGCGGGCTGCCCGGCAGTGTCGCCGCGACGTCCTCGGTGAGCGCTTGCGCCGTCGGGATGCCCTCGCGCACCAGCCCGCCCTTGCCGACGATGTGCATCGACCACGCCAGATACCGCGGGTTCCAGGCCCGCGCCAGCAGATCCGTCGGTGAAACCTGTTCCAGATATTCGCGTTTGGCGTGGCCGACCTCGGCGCCGTGGCAGAAGACCGGCGTGCCATGGGTTTTGGCGAACCAGATGGCGGCGCCGAAATGATCCACGTGAGCATGGGTGAGCAGGATCGCCCGGACGTCGCCGGCATCGAAACCCAGTTCACGCAGGGAACGCAGGACGTCGTCGCGCTGGCCGGGATAGCCGGCGTCGATGAGGATGACCCCGGTGTCGTCGCTGACGAGGGTCCAGTTCACCAGGTCGGTCTGGGCGAAGTGAACATTGTCTGTGATCGCGCTCAGGGCTGCCGCCATGCCGCGAGTCTAGGCAGAGTAGAAAAGGAATTGCAGAGGCGACGAACAGGAACGGGACTCATGGCTGAACTCAGACTGGGATACAAGGCATCGGCGGAGCAGTTCGCGCCGCGTGAACTCGTCGAGCTGGCGGTGGCCGCCGAGGCGGCGGGCATGGACAGCGCCACCGTCAGCGATCACTTCCAGCCGTGGCGTCATACCGGCGGCCACGCACCGTTCTCCCTGGCCTGGATGACTGCCGTGGGTGAGCGCACCGAGCGGCTGATCCTGGGCACCTCGGTGCTGACCCCGACGTTCCGTTACAACCCGGCCGTCATCGCGCAGGCATTCGCGACCATGGGCTGCCTGTACCCGGACCGGATTTTCCTGGGCATCGGCACCGGTGAGGCGCTCAACGAGATCGCCACCGGTTACGAGGGCGAATGGCCCGAGTTCAAGGAGCGCTACGCGCGGCTGCGTGAGTCGGTGCGCCTGATGCGTGAACTGTGGCTCGGCGACCGTGTCGACTTCGAGGGCGAGTACTACAAGACCAAGGGCGCCTCGATCTACGACGTGCCCGAGGGTGGCATCCCGATCTATATCGCCGCAGGCGGGCCGCAGGTGGCCAAGTACGCCGGCCGCGCCGGTGACGGGTTCATCTGCACCTCGGGCAAGGGTGAAGAGCTGTACAAGGACAAGCTCATCCCGGCGATGCGCGAGGGCGCCGAGGCGGCGGGCAAGAACCCCGACGACGTGGACCGGATGATCGAGATCAAGATCTCGTACGACCCCGATCCCGCTCTGGCGCTGGAGAACACCCGGTTCTGGGCGCCGTTGTCGTTGACGGCCGAGCAGAAGCACTCGATCGATGACCCGATCGAGATGGAAGCGGCCGCCGATGCGCTGCCCATCGAGCAGGTCGCCAAGCGCTGGATCGTGGCGTCGGACCCGGACGAGGCCGTCGAGAAGGTCAAGCAGTACGTCGACTGGGGCCTGAACCACCTGGTGTTCCACGACCCGCGGCAGGACCAGCGCCGCTTCCTGGAGCTGTTCAAGACCGACCTGGAACCGCGCCTCCGCAAACTCGGCTGACGTGCGGCCGGGCTCGGTAGGCTGACGCAGTGCCAGACGCCACCGAAACATGGTCTTCGCGCAAGCCCTCATCCGCGATCTACGTCGCCTCACCAGAGGGCGACACCGGCAAGTCGACCATTGCGCTGGGGCTGTTACACCGCCTGGCGGCCACGGTCGCCAATGTCGGGGTGTTCCGCCCCATCGTGCGCGCGGGAACGGGCCGTGACTACATCTTGGACCTGCTGCTCGCGCACAGCACCGCGGGCTTGGAGTACGACGACTGCGCCGGTGTCACCTATCAGCAGTTGCACGACGATCCCGATGCGGCGATCGCCGACATCGTCGACCGCTACCACCGGGTCGCGGACAAATGTGGTGCGGTGGTGATCGTCGGCAGCGACTACACCGACGTCGCCTCGCCCAGCGAGTTGTCGATGAACGCCCGCATCGCCGTGAATCTCGGTGCACCGGTGCTGCTTTCGGTGCGTGCCGCGGATCGCACCCCGGCCGAGGTGGCGCACGTGGTGGAGCTGTGCCTTGCCGAGCTCGCGGCCCAGCACGCGCACACCGCTGCGGTGGTCGCCAACCGGTGTGCGCCGGACGAGCTCGCCGACGTGGCTGCCGCGCTGCAGCGGTTCACGCCGAAAAGCTATGTGCTGCCGGAGGAGCCGCTGCTGGCCGCGCCGACGGTGGCGGAGTTGCGGGACGCGGTGCAGGGCACGTTGATCAGCGGTGACGAAGAGCTGCTGACCCGCGAGGTCATGGGCATGATGGTCGCCGGCATGACGGCCGAGCACTGCCTGGAGCGACTGCGCGATTCCATGGCCGTCATCACGCCGGGCGACCGCTCCGACGTGGTGCTGGCCATCGCCAGCGCCCATGCGGCGGAGGGGTTTCCGTCGATCTCGTGCCTCATCCTCAACGGCGGCCTGCCGTTGCATCCGTCGATCGCCAAACTGGTTGCGGGCCTTGGGCTGCGGTTGCCGATCGTGGCCACCGATCTGGGCACCTATGACACCGCCCGCGCCGCGTCGACGGCGAAGGGCCGGGTGACGGCCACGTCACTGCGCAAGGTAGACACCGCGCTGGCCCTGATGGACGAACATGTCGACGTGGCGGATCTGCTTGCTCAGCTTGCGGTTCCGATCCCGTCGGTCGTCACACCGCAGATGTTCACGCACCAGCTGCAGGACCGCGCCCGGGCGGACCGCAGGCGCATCGTGCTGCCGGAAGGCGACGATGACCGGATTCTGCGGGCGGCGGGCCGGCTGCTCGCCCGTTCGGTCGCCGACCTCACGATCCTCGGCGACGAGCCGACGGTGCGGGCGCGGGCTGCCGAGCTGGGCCTGGACCTGTCCGATGCCGTGGTGCTGAATCCGAAAACCAGTGAGCTGTGTGACCAGTTCGCGGCGCAGTACGCCGAACTGCGCAAGAAGAAGGGCGTGACCCTTGAGCAGGCCCGCGAAATCATCCACGACGTCTCATATTTCGGCACCATGCTGGTGCACAACAACATGGTCGACGGCATGGTGTCCGGTGCCGCGCACACCACCGCCCACACCGTGCGCCCGGCATTCGAGATCATCCGTACCGCTCCCGACATCTCGACGGTGTCGAGCATCTTCCTGATGTGCCTGGCGGATCGGGTACTGGCCTACGGCGACTGCGCGATCGTGCCGGACCCGACGTCCGAGCAGTTGGCCGACATCGCGATCAGTTCGGCGCAGACCGCCGCGCAGTTCGGCATCGAGCCGCGCGTGGCGATGCTGTCCTACTCGACCGGCGACTCGGGGACCGGTGCCGACGTCGACAAGGTCAGGGCGGCAACGGAATTGGTCCGCCAGCGGGATCCCGGGCTCTTGGTCGAAGGGCCCATCCAGTACGACGCCGCGGTGGAGCCGTCGGTCGCGGCGACCAAGATGCCGGATTCGCCGGTGGCCGGCCGGGCGACGGTACTGATCTTCCCGGACCTGAACACCGGCAACAACACCTACAAGGCAGTGCAGCGCAGCGCCGGTGCCATCGCGATCGGCCCGGTGCTGCAGGGGCTGAACAAGCCGGTGAACGATCTCTCCCGGGGTGCGCTGGTCGAGGACATCGTCAATACCGTTGCCATCACGGCGATTCAGGCTCAAGGAGTGAGATGAGCGGGCCGGTACTGGTACTCAACTGCGGCTCGTCGTCGGTGAAATACCGTTTGGTGCAACCGGGTTCGGGCGATTCGCTGGCCGACGGCGTGATCGAGCGGGTGGACGATTACCCGAAGGCCTTGCAGCAGGTGTTCGATGCGGTGAGTGCGGCCGGGGTGTCGGTCGACGACGTCGCGGCCGTCGGGCACCGCGTCGTCCATGGCGGCCGGCGGTTCTACCGGCCGACTCTGATCGGCGATGAGCTGGTCGCCGAACTCGAAGAGCTTGCCCCGCTGGCGCCGCTGCACAATCCGCCGGGGCTGCTGGGCATCAACGCGGCCCGCAAGCTCCTGCCCGACGTTCCCCACGTCGCGGTGTTCGACACGGCGTTCTTCCACGACCTGCCCGCGGCTGCTGCCGAGTACGCGATCGACCGGGAAGTGGCCGATAAGTGGCACATCCGCCGTTACGGCTTCCACGGCACGTCACACCAGTACGTCAGCGAACAGGCCGCGCAGTTCCTGGGCCTGCCCCTGGAATCGGTGAATCAGATTGTCCTGCACCTGGGTAACGGGGCGTCGGCCTCGGCGATCGCCGGCGGGCGGCCGATCGACACCTCGATGGGCATGACGCCCATGGAGGGTCTGGTGATGGGGACGCGCTCCGGCGACGTCGACCCCGGCATCATCATGTACCTGTCGCGCACCGCCGGGATGTCGGTCGAGGACATCGATGTCCTCCTGAACCGCCACTCGGGCGTATCGGGACTGGGCGGTGCCACCGATTTCCGCGAGCTGCACAAGCGCATGGACGCGGGCGACAGCGCGGCCCAGCTGGCCTACGACGTCTATATCCACCGGCTGCGCAAGTACATCGGCGGCTACCTGGCGCTGCTGGGCGGGGCCGATGTCATCACCTTCACGGCCGGGGTGGGCGAGAACGACGCCGCCGTCCGCCGCGACGCGCTTGCCGGGTTGTTGGCGCTCGGGATCGAGGTCGACGAGGAGCGCAATCTGTCCCCGGTGCGCGGCGCCCGGCGGATCTCCACCGACACCTCACCGGTGAGCGTGCTGGTAATCCCCACCAACGAAGAGCTGGCAATCGCGCGGGCCTGCGTCGAGGTCTGCAAGGTTTCTTGAAGGAACCTGCCAGGGTGGGGGCGTAGCTTGCGCTCGTGCCCTTACTGACCGGGACGTTCGACCCTGTAGCCGTGGCGCTGATACTGCTCGGCACGGGCGCGCTGCTGCGGCTGCGCCGGCGCGCGTCTCGTGCCCAATGGTGGTGTTTCGGTATCGCCGTCGCGGTGTGGGCGTTGGCGACCCTCAGCGCCGTCGCGGTCTATGCGCCACTGCTGTTCTGGGTCCGCGCGCTGCAGGTCCTGCTCCTGCTGTACGTGGTGCCGTTCTTCCTGGCGCTGAGTCGTCCGGTCTCGATGCTGGGCGCAGTGCTCGACCCGGTGCTGAATTCCGTTGTCGCGCGGGTACTTCTGTCGCCTCCGGTGACGTCGGTGTTGATGCTGGCGACGCCGTGGCTGCTGTACCTGACGCCGTGGTACGTCGCCTCGATGACCGGCCCGCTCGCGTCGCTGACCCGACTTGTCCTGCTGGGCATCGGTTTCGGCTACTTCTACGCCCGTCTCCAGGTCGACCCGGTGCCCCGGCGTTACCCGCCGCTGCTGTCCATTGGGATCAGCGTGGCCGAGGGGCTGGGGGACGGCCTACTCGGGCTGGTGCTGTGGCTGGGCCCGGTGGTCGCCTACGACTACTACGCGGCACTACATCGTGATTTCGGGCCGAGTATCCGCCAGGACCAGAGCTACGGCGCGGGCATCCTGTGGATTCTGGGCGACGTCGTGGGCGTGCCGTTCATCCTGCTGCTGATGCGCGCCTTGGGTTCTGACGAACGACGCAAAGCGGCCGAGGTCGATGCCGAACTCGACGCGGCTGTGGCCACCCCGCCGTCGGCCGCTGCTGACGACCCCGAGATCGACGCACCGTCGAGTGGACTCTGGTGGCAGAACGATCCGCAGCTGCGGGACCGTTACCGCTGATCACGCTGAGCTAGAACGTGCTGATCGGTCGCACGTTGTTGGCCAGGTCGACCAGCGCGTAGCGGTGCGCCTTGGTCGGCGCGACCCGGGCCAGCGCGCGCAGGGAGGCCTCCACGCCGAGGCGGAGACCGTGCTCGGTGAACGGGAAACCCAGGATGTGGTTGGTGCTGGCGGTGTGGTCGGCCAGCCAGTCCAGAGCCGTGCCCAGGACCAGTGTCCTGATCTGCAGCACGCGCGGTTCGGTTTCCGGCAGTGCCTCCACTCGCCGTGCGGCATCACGGATTTGGCGTTCGGTGATCTCGGCGGTCGTCGGCGCCGACAGGAGTGTGACGGCGCTGGTCAGCCGCGCCGTGGTGAAATGCCTCGAGGTGGCCGGAACTTCGTCGAGGGTATGAACCGCGGCCTCCCGGTCGCCGGCCAGCGCTTGCGCCCGGGCCTGGCCGAAACCGGCTGAGATGATGCCGTTGTCGGTGTTCCACACCGTCTGATAGAACGGCCGCTCGGCTTCCGTTCCGGCCAGTTCGGCGGTGGCCGCCAAAGCCACCTTCGGCGCCAGTTCGCCCGGCAAGGTGTTGAGTACCTCGGTGAAATCCTTTGTCGCGGATTCGTAGTTGCCGGACAGCAGTTCGCCCACCGCGCGGAACCACACCAGCCGCCAGTGCCAGCCGATCCGGTCGGCCAGGTTCTCCAGCTTCCGGTTGGCCTTGGCCACGTCGCCGAGGTCGAGCAGTGCGCGTACCTCCATCAGAGGCAGCTCGACCGATGTCGACAGGTCCACCCCTTCCGAATCGAGGGAGCCCTCGCGGGCTGCGCGCAGCGAATCCAGGGTCTGTACCGGCTGGCTCAGCAGGCTGGCAGACAGCACGGCCGCACCGACGTCGGCCGGATCGACCAGCGGCACCTGCAGTGCGCGAACAATCTCTGGGGCCGTGATCTTTTCGGTGTGCGCCTGTCCGTCGATGTACACGTCGGTGTGGGCCACCAGCATGTTGACCCCGAATGTCGACCGTGACGGACTGAACACCGACGACAGGCCCGGGCGCGGCGTCCCGGTGTCCCGGGCGACGACCTCGCGGAGCACGCCGAGCAGCTGCCCCGACATCTCCTCGGCGCTGCCGAACCGCCGGCGCGGGTCCGGGTCGATCGCGCGGCGCAACAGCCGGGCGAACGAATCGTATTGGAGGAGAATCGGATCGTCCTCGGGCAGCCCGTCGACGTAGCGGCCCTTGTCGGTCTTGAGGTTCAGCGTCAGGGCGGCGAGGGTGCGGCCGACCGTGTAGATGTCGGTGACGACCGTCGGCCCCGTGCGGACGATCTCGGGCGCCTGATAGCCCGGTGTGCCGTAGAGGAATCCGAACGAGTTGATGCGTGACACCGCGCCGAGGTCGATGAGCTTGAGCTGCTCTTCGGTCAGCATGATGTTCTCGGGCTTGAGGTCGTTGTAGACCAGCCCGATCGAATGCAGGTAGCCAAGCGCCGGCAGGATCTCCAGCATGTAGGCGATGGCCTGGGCCACCGGCAGTTTGGCACCTTTGGCCTGCTTCAGCGAGGTGCCGCCGACGTACTCCATCACGATGTAGCCCACCGGGTCACCGTGCTTGTCGGCGTGCTCGACGAAGTTGAAGATCTTGACGATCGCCGGATGGGTGACCTCGGCCAGGAACTGCCGCTCGGCCATGGCGATGGCCTGCGCCTCGGCGTCGCCGGAGTGCACGAGGCCTTTGAGCACCACCGGCCGGTTGTTGACGTTGGTGTCCAGTGCCAGGTAGATCCAGCCCAGTCCACCGTGGGCGATGCAACCCTTGACCTCGTACTGGTCGGCCACCATGGTGCCCGGACTCAGTTGCGGCAGAAACGAATACGCGGCGCCGCAGTGCGGGCATGATCCTTCCGACCGGCCGGGTTCGCCGTTCTCGGAGCGGCCGACGGGCTTGCCGCAGGACCAGCAGAACCGTTTGGCCTCGGCCACCACGGGATCGGTCATCAATGCGGCGAGCGGATCCTGGTCCACCACCCGCGGTACCTCGACCAGGCCGCCGCCGAGGCGCCGGATGGGGGAGACCCGGGTGGTCGCGGTGACGAGGTTGGTTGGTGCCGAATCGCGTTCGGGCGGAATAGGTACCGGGATGCTCATCGAGTCGTCGAACAGTGGCCGGAACACCGCCTGCGTGCCCATCGGCCGCAACGTGGCCAGCGAATCCCATGTCACCTCGACGGCCTGGGTGCCCGGGTCGGTATCAGGACCCGCCTCCACGGGGCCCGGCTCCACAGGACCCGGCTCCACGGGACCTGTCGTCGCTTCGCTTTCGGACATCAGTCGCTGTACCTCGGTACGGGCGGGTTCGGCGTCGAGCCGAGCACGGTCAACCACTTGCGGTACAAGGTGTTCCATGTGCCGTCGCGGCGAATCCGCTCCAACGTCCCGTTGACGAACCGCACCAGCCCGGTGTTGTTGAGATTGATCCCGATGCCGTACGGCTCCTCGGCCATGTTGGGGCCGACGATGTGCAGGTACGGGTCCTGCGCCACGAGGCCGGCCAGGATCGCGTCATCGGTCGACACGGCGTCGGCCTGGCGCTGCTGCAATGCCACCAGGCAGTCCGCCCAGGTGACCGCTTCCACGAGGACCGGCGGCGGGGTGATGCGCTGCAGCCGGGCCTTGGAGGTGGTGGCCTTCACGACGCACACCCGCTTCCCCGGCAGGTCCGTGGGCCTACGGATGTCGGAGCTCCGGGTGGTGAGGATCCGCTGTTTGGCGGAGAAGTACTCGGCCGAGAAGTTGACGAGCTTGCGCCGGTCGCAGGTGATGCTCATGGTCTTGACGACGATGTCGACGAGGTTGTGCTGCAGCGCCGAGATCCGGTCATTGTCCGACAGAATGCGGTACTCGACCTGTGACGGCGTGCCGAAGATGTCGCGGGCCACCTCACCGGCGATGTCGACGTCGAATCCGGTGATCTGCCCTGTGATCGGATCGCGGAACGCGAACAGGTTGCTGCCGATGTCGAGCCCGACGATCAGCCGGCCGCGCTCCTTGATGTTGGTGACGGCCGCCGCCGCGGCCTCGGGTGTCGGGAACGGCCGCAGGCTCGCGGTGCAGTCCGACTTGTCTTCGGGGCCCAGGTCCGGAACCGCGGTCTGCACCTCCATGCCCGCCGGTGTCGGCGGTGCGATGGTGATGCTCTGCGGTGCGACGGGCGGTGGGGCCTCGCTGCAGCCGGCGGCCACCAGCACCGCGACCAACGCCGGGATCAACCGAGAACGCATCGTGAAACTCATCGGTATTCACTCAACCTCGGCCACAGCCCGAGCGCCACCGCGAGTGCCGCGGCGAGGCTCAGTGCCGCCGCGCCGACGGTCGCTCCGGACAGCGCCTGGCGTCCGTTCAGAATGTCGCTGCGCAGTTGCTTGCGGCTCTCGTCGATGCCCTTTGCGAGCGCCTCGTCGAGCTTGTCGAAGGCCGGCGTCGAATCGTCTTCGCTGGTGCCCAGGGCCACCTGGGTGGCGGACTGGTAATTGCCGGTGGAGATGTAGGCGTTGATCCGGTCGTCGGCGGCGCGCCAGCGGCGGATCAGCTGGTCGGCGCCCGTCAGGTCGTCCTTGCCGATCGCACCGGGGCGCCGCATGTACTCCGCCAGCCGCTGTTGGAGGTCGTCGACGCGGTGGTAGTAGGACTGCTTGCGCACGCTCTCGTCGCCCCGCCGGATCAGCGACAACGTCTCGTCTGCCCGCGCCTGCTGCGCCGTGATCGCCATACTCGTCACGGTTTGCAGTGACGAGGCGGCGTTGCGCGCATGCCGGGTGTCCGTGGTCGAGATGATGAGGGTCGCCCCGATCCAGATGATCATGATCAGCACCGCCATGCCGCCGGCGACGAAACCGATGTTGACGCGCCGCCGGGTGTGCTGGGCCAGCCAGCGGTTCGAGAAGAAGCCGAACATCAGCGTCGCGGCCACCACCAGGAGCACCGGCGCGGGCACCTGCGACGAGCCGCTGGTCTCCGAGTTCACGCGCGCCGAGGTGTTCTCGTAGAGCCGTTGGGCATCGGGCAGGATCTGCGTCTGCATCAGCCACGACGCCTCGGACAGGTACGACGAACCCACCGGGTTGCCCGCGCGGTTGTTGGTCCGGGCGGTCTCCACCAGGCCGGTGTAGACCGCCAGCTCGGCATTGATGTGCCCGAGCACTTTCACCATGGGCTCGTCGGTCAGGCCACTGGACGCGGCGGTGACAGCGACGGCGGCGTCGGTGATCGCCTGCTCGTAGCGCTGCCGGAGATCCACCGGCTCCGAGCCGGCGATGAAGGCGGTGGCAGCGGCGGCGTCCGCGACCGACAGCGTGGTGTAGAGCTGGCCGGCCGCGAACGCCAGCGGCTCGGTGTGATCGAGGACCGTGGTCAGCCCCTGCTGGCGGGCGTGGATCGTGGTCGAGGTGGCGAAGGCGCAGGCGAGGACCAGGCTGGCCAGCATCAACCCGATCAGTAGGATGCGGCCGGGCGTGGTCCACATGAACCACCATCGAGTGTGCGCGGGAGTCCCGGCGGACCGAGAAACCACGGGCTCGGTCGAAGGGTGCGCCAACTCCACCGTCACGTGTGCGCCGACCTCAACTTTCCTGACCCGTTGGCCCTGCCGAACTCGTTTAAAAGAAGTCTAAGAGCTTGCGGCGCGTAGGGGGTGGATTCCCGGTCGGCCCGGTGCGCAAATCTTCGAGATTCCAAGCCCGACGTGCCGACTCAGCCAACATCGGACTTGGCATCAATTGGGAGAGTCCTATTGTGGGTTTCGTGCAGGGCGACGGTGACGGATGGGTGCTCGCGGCTGACGGCTCCCACTTCTGGGGTCGCCACGGTGCGGCCGGACTTCTGCTGCGGGCGCCGCAGCCGGGCGGCGGAGCGGCGGTGCTGCTGCAGTACCGCGCGCCGTGGAGCCATCAAGGCGGCACCTGGGCACTGCCCGGCGGGGCGCGCGACAGCCACGAGACCGTCGAGGAGGCCGCGGTCCGCGAGGCCTATGAAGAAGCTGGGTTGGAGGCGCATCAATTGACGGTCCGGACCACGGTCGTCACCGCGATCGCGATGGGCGAGGTGTGGACCTACACCACGGTGATCGCCGACGCGCCCGAACAACTCGAGACGGTGCCCAACCGCGAGAGCGTCGAGCTGCGCTGGGTCTCCGAGGATGACGTCGCCTCGCTGCCGCTGCACCCCGGGTTCGCCGCCAGCTGGGAACAGCTGCGCAGCGTGACGGCGGGTATCCCGCTCAGCTCGTAGGAAGCGCCTGCCTGAGCGCCCGGGCCGCGGCGGCCGGGTCCTCGGCGGCGGTGATCGCCCGGACCACCACGATGCGCCGTGCGCCGGCGGCCACCACTTCGGGGACGCGCGCCAGGTCGATGCCGCCGATGGCGAACCAGGGCTTGGTTGAGCCCGACGCTGTGACTGCTCTGGACGCCGCCCGGACCAGATCCAGTCCCGGCGCAGTGCGGCCCGGCTTGGTCGGCGTCGGCCAGCACGGGCCGACGCAGAAGTAGTCGACGTCCTCGGTCACCGAGACGGCCAGCTGCTGCTCGTCATGCGTCGAGCGGCCGAGCAGCGGATCCGGCCCGACGATGTCGCGGGCCAGCGACAGCGGCAGATCGTCCTGGCCCAGGTGCAGCACGTCAGCGCGGGCGCCGCGGGCGATGTCGGCCCGGTCGTTCACCGCGAACAGCGCGCCGTGCCGCCGTGCCGCGTCGGCCAGCACCTCCAGCGCCTCCAGCTCCTGCTTGGCTTCGAGCGGACCGAACTGTGCCTCTCCGGCCGAGCCCTTGTCGCGCAACTGGATGATGTCGACCCCGCCGGCGAGTGCCGCATCGGCGAATTCAGCCAGGTCGCCGCGCTCCCGGCGGGCGTCTGTGCACAGGTACAGGGACGCGGACTGCAGACGCTCGAAGGCTTTAGACACAGCGCGACGGTAGCGACTACCGTGGACGCCGCACACACGGGAGTCCCAGGACCGGGGGCTGAGAGTGGGGTCGTCCTACCCTTACCGTCACACCTGATCCGGATCATGCCGGCGAAGGGAGATAGGAATATGCGATCGCTGGCTGTCGTCGGCGGCGGCGTCATCGGTCTGGCTGTAGCCCGGCGCGCGGCGCTCGACGGGTGGTCGGTGCGCGTGCACCGGACCGGGTCGTTCGGCGCCTCGTGGGTGGCCGGCGGCATGCTCGCCCCGCACTCCGAGGGCTGGCCGGGCGAGCAGGATCAGTTGCAGCTGGGGCTGGACTCCCTGGCCCTGTGGCATGACGGCTTTCTCGACGGCCTGCCCGACGACGCGGTGACGGCCCGCGACTCGCTGGTCGTGGCGGTCGACCGGGCGGACGCGGCCGACATCCGCACGGTCGCCGAGTGGCTGGCGGCGCAGGGGCACCCCGTCACGGTGACCACCGCTGCCCGGGACGTCGAACCGTTGCTGGCGCAGGGGATTCGGCACGGCTTCCGTGCGGAGACCGAATTGGCCGTCGACAACCGGCTGGTGGTCGAGGGCCTCATCGCGCACTGCGATCGCCTCGGTGTGCAATGGGCCGGACCGGTCGGTTCGCTGGACGAGACGCGCGACGCCGATATCACTGTGCTGGCCAACGGGATCGACGCTCCGGCGCTGTGGCCCGGGCTGCCGGTGCGTCCGGTGAAGGGCGAGATTCTGCGGCTGCGGTGGCGCAAAGGCTGTATGCCGGTGCCGCAGCGGGTGATTCGTGCCCGGGTGCATGGGCGGCAGGTGTATCTGGTGCCACGCGCGGACGGTGTCGTCGCGGGGGCCACGCAGTACGAGCACGGCCGCGACACCGCGCCCGCCGTCACCGGCGTGCGCGACATCCTTGACGACGCGTGTGCGGTGATCCCTGCGCTCGGCGAATACGAACTGGCCGAATGCGCTGCGGGACTGCGGCCGATGACCCCGGACGGCCTGCCGATCGTGGGCTGGCTCGACGACCGCACCCTGTCGGCGACCGGGCACGGGCGGAACGGTTTCTTGCTGGCCGCGTGGACGGCACAACGGATTTCAGAACTGTTGGCCGGCGATGCGAAAGAGAAGGTGGCACTGTGCTGATCACAGTCAACGATGAGAGCGTGGAGATTGGCGAAGGCACTACGGTGGCCGAACTGATTGGCGCACTGGGCTTTCCGGACAAGGGCATCGCCGTCGCCGTCGACTGGACGGTGCTGCCCCGGTCGGAGTGGGACGACGTCCTCGCCGAGGGCGCGAAGATCGAGATCGTGACGGCGGTGCAAGGTGGGTGAGGTCTGTACGTCAGCTGACGTCTTGCGCATCGCCGACCGGGAGTTCGGTTCCCGGCTCATCATGGGCACCGGCGGTGCGGCGAATCTGTCGATTCTGGAGGAGGCGCTCGTCGCCTCCGGTACCGAGCTGACCACTGTCGCGATGCGGCGCGTCGACGCCGAAACCGGCACCGGCGTACTCGATCTGCTGAACAAGCTCGGCATCGCGGCCCTGCCGAACACCGCTGGCTGTCGCGGTGCGGCCGAAGCCGTGCTGACGGCTCAACTGGCGCGCGAGGCGCTGCAGACCAACTGGGTGAAACTCGAAGTGATCGCCGACGAGCGCACGCTGCTGCCGGACGCGATCGAATTGGTCCGCGCCGCAGAGCAATTGGTGGACGACGGCTTCGTCGTCCTGCCCTACACCAACGACGACCCGGTGTTGGCGCGGCGGCTGGAGGACACCGGCTGCGCGGCGGTGATGCCGTTGGGCGCCCCGATCGGCACGGGGCTGGGCATCTCCAACCCGCACAACATCGAGATGATTGTCGCGGCAGCCGGGGTGCCGGTGGTGCTCGACGCCGGCATCGGCACGGCCAGCGACGCCGCATTGGCCATGGAACTGGGTTGTGACGCAGTGCTTCTCGCGACCGCGGTGACCCGGGCCTCGGATCCGCCGATGATGGCCGCCGCCATGGCCGCCGCGGTCACCGCAGGCCGGCTGGCGTCGCGGGCCGGTCGCGTGCCCAAGCGGTTCTGGGCACAGGCATCCAGTCCGGCGCTGTGACGCCGCGGTACGTCGCCCTCGGTAGTTCGATGGCTGCCGGGCCCGGCATCGCGCCGGGCGCCCCCGACGCGCCCAAGCGATCCGGCAGATCGGCAGTCAACTACCCGCACCTGGTGGCCGCTCGTCTCGGTTACGACCTTGTCGACGTGACCTTTTCGGGCGCCACCACCGCCCACGTGCTCACCGATCGGCAGTTCGGTGCGCCGCCGCAGGTGGACGCGCTCGACGGATCGGAGTCGTTGGTCACCATCACCATCGGCGGCAACGACGCCGGCTATGTGCCGATGCTCGGGGCCGCCTGTCTGCCCCGATTCCTGCGGTCGGTACCCTTCGCCGGCGGGCGGCTGCGCGGACTGCTCGACCAGGCGGCGCGGGACCAGGCCCTCGACGTCGTGGGTGAGTCGTTGAAAAGCGTTGGGCGAGAGGTGCGTCGACGTGCGCCGCAGGCCCGGGTGTTGTTCGTCGACTACCTGACGCTCCTGCCACCGGCCGGCGTGCCCGCGCCACCGATCGGTGCGGTCGATGCCGATCTGGGCCGGCACCTCGCCGCTCGGCTCGCCGAGCTGACGGCCGCGGCCGCCGCGGACACCGGTTGTGAACTGGTGCCGGTCGCGGATGCCAGCCGCGCGCACCACGCGTGGTCTGCCGATCCCTGGACCACGGCGTTCCACCTGCCGCTACCGGGCCGGGTAGCGCCATTACATCCCAATGCCGCGGGTATGCGCGCCGTCGCGCAGATGGTGATCAAACGCGTATCGTGCGCCTGATGGCGGTGCCATCAGGCAAGGGGGTTGGCCGGCGATGATCCAGCTGACGGGATTGACAAAGGTTTTCGGGCGCAAACGTGCCGTCGATGATTTGACCTGTTCCGTCGAGCCCGGTTTCGTCACCGGTTTCCTCGGACCGAACGGCGCCGGCAAGTCCACCACGATGCGCATGATCGTCGGACTGGACAGGCCGACCTCCGGCACCGCGACGGTGCTCGGCAAGACCTATCACGACCTGAAGCATCCGCTGCGCAGCGTCGGTGCCCTGCTCGATGCCCGGCAGGTGCATCCCAACCGCACGGCCCGGGCCCACCTGCGGTGGCTGGCCGCCAGCAACAAGCTGCCGAAGGCCCGCGTCGATGAAGTACTGAACATCGTCGGATTGACCGATGTCGCGGGTAAACAGGCCGGCACATTCTCGCTCGGGATGTCGCAGCGGCTGGGCATCGCCGTGGCGTTGTTGGGTGATCCCGAAGTGCTGCTGTTCGATGAACCGGTGAACGGGCTGGACCCCGAGGGCATCAGGTGGATTCGGACGCTCATGCGGGACTTGGCATCTGAGGGCCGGACGGTGCTCGTGTCCAGTCATCTGCTGGCCGAGATGGCGAACACCGCGGACCGGCTTCTGGTGATCGGGCGGGGACAGTTGATCAGCTCGAGCACCATGGCGGAGTTCCTGACCAGCTCCGGGAGCGACACCATCCGGGTGCGCAGCCCGCAGGTCGAGCGTCTTCAAGAGCTGCTGACGGCGCAGGATGCTTCCGCTCAACTCTCCGGTGGCGTACTTCTGGTTCGCGGAGTTTCGACGGAGCAGGTGGGGGAGTTGGCTGCCAGCCACGGAATCGTGCTGCACGAACTGGCCGCCCAGCAGGCCTCGTTGGAGGAGGCGTACATGCGACTGACCGACGACGCCGTCGACTACCGGGCAGTGGGTGCGCCATGACCATCAACGCCGAACGGATCAAGCTGCAGACCACCCGATCGCCGATCTGGCTCATCCTGGCGGTGGTGGTTCTGGGACTGGGTTTCGCCGCGATACAGGCGGCCGCGCTGGGTCCCCACGGGGTGCTCAAGCCGGAGCGGGCGGCCATCGGCGTCAGTGTCTTCGGTGTGCCGGTGCTGATGATCCTGTCCGCGATGTCGGTCACCGGTGAATACCGCTCCGGCATGATCCGCACGACGTTCCTGGCCACCCCCAACAGGGCGTGGGCGCTGGCGGCGAAAGCGATTGTGATGGCGGCGCTTTCCGCCGTCGTCACCGCGCTCATGGTGGCGGGTTCGATCGCGTTCGCGGCGTCATTGGTGACCGCCGAGCAGGGGGCGGAGTTGTCCTTCGCGAGCGCCGACGTGTGGCGCGCCATCGGCGCCATGTCCCTGTATGCCGTGCTGGGAGCGGTTCTGGCGGTCGGTCTGGGCGGCTTGTTGCGGCACGCCGCGGCGGTGGTCGCGGTTGTGTTGTTGATGCCGTTCGTCGTGGAACCGGTGCTCGGTGCGCTGCCTCAGGTCGGCGCACGGGTGGGACCGTGGCTGCCTTTCGGGAACGCCTACACCTTCACCAAGACCCCCTGGTTCCAGACGTTCTCGTTGTGGTGGGGACCGGTCGGTGCGGTCCTCTACTTCGCCGCCGTTGCCGCGGCGGTGTTCCTGCTGGCGCTCGTGGTGGTCACCCGCCGCGATCCGTAGCCATCGGTCGGTTTCAGCAAATTCTCTCTCTTGGTACGGCCTGTATCGGTTTACGGGCGGCGTGCGGGCCTGCCGGCCTCGGGGCGGCTCGACTTCCGGGCACGGGTCACCGTGGTGCAAGAGCCGGTATTCGAACAGTTTATTTACGCAACAGCTGACCAATGCGGGTAAATTTCTCGCGAACTGCAAACATTTACGCAATGAGGTCAATTATCGCCTTCGGGTGCTGCTTCTGAGTTGTGTTTGGTCCGTTCGATGGCGAGCTGGGCGTCAGCATTGGTTCAGCTGGAGAGTTGCTATTAATGCGTCAAGTCCGTCATTTCGACGAAAAAATGCGCGTTTGACCTGCATATATGATGGAAAGTGAGTATAGAACATACTGCTCGTACGTTAATTATCTGTTGCTGTAAATTATTTCTATTTCTCGATCTTGATTAGTCGAGAGCGTCGAATTCACGCCCGTTCGGCGGAAATATTCCATAGTGGTAGATATCACATTGCTTTCTCAGCGAACGTTGACTATTCGCATATGCAGGTCCAACATTGGAATTCCGGCGGCATCGGGGCGGCCGGAGAGGAGCCTGATGATGAGTGAAAAAGATTCAACTTCGGCGGGATCCAAGGTACGGCCGACGTACCCGATTCGCCGAGCGGGAGCCAGGCTGCTCGCCGGCTCTCTAGCAATCACCGCTGGCGTCTACTGCCAGCTGCCAACCAATGACTACAGAGTGGAGCTTGCCTCAGCGGGCTACGGGACGGTCGCCGACCTTCCCTTGGCCCCGAGTACGTCGACGAATGGTCAGTCGTCGTCGTCGAACGGCCAGTCGTCGAGTTCGAATGGTCAGTCGTCTTCGTCGAACGGCCAGTCGTCCAGCTCGACTGGTTCGAGTGGTTCGTCGACATCGTCGACGAGCACCAATGGCCAGTCGTCTTCGTCGAATGGTCAGTCGTCTTCGTCGAACGGCCAGTCGTCCAGCTCGACTGGTTCGAGTGGTTCGTCGACATCGTCGACGAGCACCAATGGCCAGTCGTCTTCGTCGAACGGTCAGTCGTCGTCCTCGAACGGACAATCTTCCAGCTCCAACGGGCAGTCGACTACGACGGGTAACACTGGCCAGTCGACCACTACGGGTCAGTCGTCTTCGTCGAACGGTCAGTCGTCGTCCTCGAATGGTCAGTCATCGAGCTCGAATGGTCAGTCGTCGTCTAACGGTCAGTCGTCGAGTTCGACTTCGACTGGCAGTACGTCGTCGAATGGTCAGTCGTCCAGCTCGAACGGCCAGTCCTCGTCGTCGAATGGTCAGTCTTCCAGCTCGAATGGTCAGTCGTCGTCGTCTAACGGTCAGTCGTCGAGTTCGACTTCGACTGGCAGTACGTCGTCGAATGGTCAGTCGTCCAGCTCGAACGGCCAGTCGTCGAGCTCGAATGGTCAGTCGTCGTCCTCGAATGGTCAGTCGTCGAGTTCTAACGGTCAGTCGTCGTCCTCGAATGGTCAGTCCTCGAGCTCGAACGGTCAGTCCTCGAGTTCGAACGGCCAGTCGTCGTCCTCGAATGGTCAGTCGTCCAGCTCGAACGGTCAGTCGTCGTCCTCGAACGGCCAGTCGTCGAGCTCGAATGGTCAGTCGTCGAGTTCCAATGGTCAGTCGTCCAGCTCGAACGGCCAATCGTCAAACGGGAACTCGAACGGCAACTCGTCGAACGGCAACTCGTCGACCACCGGCCCGACGACCACGGCGAGTTCAACCACGGCGAGTTCAACCACGGCGAGCTCGACCACGGCAAGTTCAACCACGGCAAGTTCGACGACCGGGACCCCCGCGCCTGGCGGCAACTTGTTCAGCTTCCTCTTCAGTCTCCTGCAGAGCATCCTGGACTTCGTGGTGAACGTCGGTAACGGCATCTTGGGCATCCTCACTGGCGGAAACGTCCAGATCTAGGGTTTGCCGGTTCTACGATGCTGAGAATGTCCCGGTCGCGACGTTTTGCAGAAAAGTCGCTGGGGCGGCATGCCTCCCGCAGGTCCAACCTGCGGGAGGCTTTCGCCAGCTTCGGCATCATCATCATGCTGACGGTGGCGGTGATCTGGACCATCCCCGCCTCGCCCGTCAAGGACGTGATGATGCCGGAGTTGCAGCCGATAGCTCGGTTCACCGGCTTGGATCAGACGTGGGGAATGTTCTCACCGAACCCGCCACTGTCGGTGCCGGAAGTAGAGACTGCCGTGCTCTATGACAGTGGCGCACGGCGGGTTTGGAAACTTGAAGGCGACCGGTCACTGGTAGGCCAGTTCTACTGGGATCGGTGGCGCAAGTTCAAAGAACAATTGATCAACGAGCCGGTTACCCGTCCTGCATATGCGATGTGGGTCGTTCGAAAATTGATGCAGCCGGGGGAGCACCCGGTCGGCGTGACGATCTTCTCCGATACCCGCAAGCTCCGGCCTCCCGGATCCAATGCTCCAGAAGAGCATGAGCAGAAGATCTTGTACGACTGGAAGTTTGGGGCTGCGTCATGATCGCTCCGGTGGCAATGTTGCGGGAATCGGGCCGCAACGCGGTGCAGGGTTGGCGGACTTTCTGGTTCAGTACGGAGCCGGCCTACACGCTGGGGATAATCCGGATTGCTTTCGGCCTCTTGGCTTTCCTGTGGTCGCTCGAGCTCGGCATGGGCCTCTACGACAAGTTCAGCGTCAACGGCATTGTGCCGCAGCCACCGACGTATGAATTCCTGTGGGGCGTGTTCTACCGCTGGCCGGGTGACACGGCCTTGCTGGCCGGCTGGATCGTGCTGATGGTGGCGTCGCTGGTCATGATCGTCGGCTGGCACACCAAACTGGCAACCTTCCTGGTGTTCGTGATGATCATGTCGTTCGAGCGCCGCAATCCCTGGATCTTCAACTCGGGCGATGGATTGATCCGAATCCTGTCACTGTATTTGGCGCTGTCACCGTGTGGTGCGGCGCTGTCGTTGGACCAGCGTCGTCGCTTCGGATCCTTCTGGTCCGCTCAGGACATCAAGATATGGCCGCTGCGTCTGATGCAGGTCCAGATATCGATCATCTACATCACCACGGTCATTGCGAAGTTGCACGGCGATACATGGCAGAACGGCTCTGCTGTGTCCTACACGCTGCGACTCGACGACATGCTCTTGCTGCCGAGCCCGGCATGGATATCCACCAGCCCGTTGATCGGTAATGCGATGACGTGGGGCACTCTGCTGGTGGAGTTCTCGCTCGGTGTCTTCGTATGGAACAAACGTTGGCGCACAAAGGTTTTGCTCGCCGGTGTGTTCCTGCACCTGACCATCCTCCTGACCATGGTCGTGGGGTTCTTTTCGCTGGCCATATTTGTGCTGTACCTCTCGTTCATGCCGTGGCAGCGGTCCGAGGCGCTGGTGGACGACGTTCACAGATGGCTCAGTTCGGTTGCGCAACGAATCCTTCGCCGCGAGGTCACCGCCAAACCTGTGGCTGATGACGGCGCCGTTGCTGGTGTCGAGCGAACGACGGAATCGCCTGCGGCCGAAGGAGACAACAACGTTTTGCCGACCGGCCGGCACGCCGCGAGTGACGCCACCTCTCCTGCTGAGGTGAACGGCAACGAGGCCCTCTCGATCCTGCAGCGCGACTGATCGGTCGGCGCGTCTGTGGCGGCGGCCGGTGCTGTCTGGACCATTCTGCCGGCGGCATGGTTCGCGATTTCATCTGAGTGCTTACCCGGCAAATACAGCGCATAGGATTTCCGAGTGTCTGTGCGGGTTTGTGTCGACGGCACGCTTTCTGCTCTGATCCCGCTCGCCGGCAACCTTCGCACGGCGCCCGTCGATTGCTTTTGTGATCGATATTGTGAAAGCAAGGGGTAGTCCGAAGGTATGAATATTTGTGACATCCGCAAATACAGCAAATGCGTTAATAGTCAGATCGAATAAATTTCGACGGCGGATGTATATCGGCCAATCTGATTTTTTGTTGCTCCCGTAAAATTCTGTACCTAATACTTGAAATGCATCACGTCCGTCAAAGAACCACGCGGCACTCCTCTGAAGTGCGCAGATAGTAGCCATCGGGCGGCGGTGGCGCGATGCTCAAGGCGGGTATGTGGTACTGCGATCTTGCTGTCGTGAAAATTATTCTCTGAAGTTGATTAAAATGTGGCAATCGCCGCCTGAGCTATGTCGATAAGGCCGCCAATTTTCCGCATTCAGCGAACATTGACTTAATCGCATAATAGGATCAACATGAGTTCACCGGCTGCATCGGGGCGGTCGGAAAAGAGGTCTGATGATGACTGAAATTGACTTCCTCTCATCGATATTCGATGGGTATGTGGCGGTCCCGACGCGCTCAGTGGGCGCGGAGCTTGAGGCCGCCTTCTCGGCTACCTCCTCAGCGGGTCGCTACGAGTGCCCGCAAGCGGTAGTTGGGACGGAAGTCTCGTTGGTCGGTCGCGCGGCGCCAGCCCTCGGCTTGATGCACGCACCTCGGAACGTGTACCTGCGACGTCACTCAGGAGATCTCGATGGATAACGTCAGCTGCATTCGCGACGCGTCGTCGCCCCCGTCGGTCCGGCCGACGGTCTCGGTCGTCATTCCCGCGCTGAACGAAGAACGAAATCTCCCACACGTGGCATCGCGGATGCCGTTCGATATCGACGAGATCGTCTTCGTGAACGGGAGGTCGGTCGACAACACCGCCGCGGTTGCGCGTGAATTATGGCCCACTGCTGTACATGTCGATCAGACTCGGACCGGGAAGGGTAACGCGCTGGCATGCGGGTTCGCAGCCGCGTCCGGCGACATCATCGTGATGATCGACGCGGACGGCAGCACCGATCCCGCTGAGATTCCCAGTTACGTGGGCGCTTTGATGGCAGGTGCGGATTTCGCGAAAGGATCCCGTTTCATCCAGGGCGGCGGCAGTGAGGACATCACGAAACTCCGTCGAGTCGGCAACAAGGCGCTCAATGGCTTGGTGAACTTTCTCTTCGGTACCAAGTACACCGACCTGTGTTACGGGTACAACGCGTTCTGGCGTCGGTGCCTGGACGCAATGCAGTTGCCCAGCATCGCTGCAGACTGCGCGCAATGGGGCGACGGGTTCGAGATCGAGACCCTCATCAATGTGCGCGTTGCCGGCAGCGAGCTGAACGTGATCGAAGTGTGCAGTCATGAATACAGCCGGATCCACGGCATCAGCAACCTCAATGCGGTATCTGACGGATTGCGAGTGTTGAGCACAATCGGCTCGGAATTTCGCAACCGTCGAGCTTCGCGCGATAGCGCGCCGGCCACGGTTGCAAGATTGCAGTCGGTGAAGCCGCCAGACGCAGGTGACCTCGCATTTGTCCGCGGTGCGTGAGAGCGGTTCCCCGGCTGGAGATCTCAGCGGCGAGGCCGCGTGAGCAGGTTCGCCCACCTCCAGCGCTGCTTGCCCGCAGCTGCCGGTCGAAAATGGCGGCAGTCGTCACAACGGACACATTCGGTGCCCGCTCGGTAGTGCTCGTGGCAGGCGCGTTCATGGCCACAGATGCAGACGCCGACGCTCACCAAGACAAAGTTACCCCCGCGAACAGAGAAATCTCGCAATGCGAACGACACGGCGTTGGCGGGGTCGGAGAGCCCTAGCTCGGAATTCGGCTGCGGTAACTCAGGCGGACCAGCCCGCGACCGCGCACCTCATGCACCTCGGAGTCCCACGCGCGGTCGGTGCTGAGTCGGCTGCAGGCTGCCATCCACGCCGCGTGTTCGCTTGCGGACACGGTGGCGTACAACTTCATTTCCGATATGCAGAACGGGTAGAGAAGGCCTGCGGCGACGGCCTCCCACGTTGCGGCGGACACACCGGGGGTATGTGGTGACCTGTAGTCGTCGAGCACCACGACGGCTCCAGCCGTGGCGTGTGCGACGGCCAACGCGATGTCTGCGCAGACACTGTCGTAGGCGTGACTTCCGTCAATGTGGAGAAAGCGAAATGACCTGCTCGTGATCCGGTCCCGAAGTTGTGTGGAAGGGCAGATCTCCACTTGCGGACGGTCTTCGTGAAACCGGCCGTAGTGGTGATAGAAGCGGTCGGCTGTCAGCCCGTCATAGGCCGCCATGCCCTCCTGTGGGGCTCCGAAATTGTCGGGATCCGCCCCGAACAGATCGCAGACCACCAACTGATCTTCATCTCGGAGTGCATATCCCAGCAGAATCGTGCTTCGACCTTGATAGCAGCCTATCTCGAGGATGTCTCCCTTGGTTGCCTCGGAGAGTTGACGACCCAGCATGAAATCGAATAGCCGGAAGTCTGTCGCGGAGAACCAACCGGGAACCGTTCGTGAATATGAAACGTAGTCCTCGGCGCCCGGAAGGTTGAGGGCGGCCCGGCTGGTTCGTCTTTCCAGTACGCGGTTTGCTACGGCCAGTACTTCGGCCGTCGCTTGGGTGTTGGCAATCCTCTCGAGAATCTGCACCGACGTCTCTTTCCTCGGTATCGCCCATCGCTGCCGGGAACGGCTCAATACGCAGTGCCGACACCACATGATCGGCGAATTGCGTTGATATGAAGCCGGAGTAGGCGATATGCCGGCATCCGCATAGACTACCCACACGGTGTTGTTTTCAGGAAGGAATGCGTGAGCAAATCCCCTGTGCGAGGTCTGGCTTTGTGGATTGTCATCAGCATCGCTCTGGTGACAATGATTGCTGGCTGCGGCCGATCAGGGAGTGCGGCCAGGCCACCGTCAGTAACGATCGACAGCATTCCGGCCACCGATAGCCAGGTCACCGCCGCGGTGAAGGAAGCGGAAATCGCGAAAGACATCCCGCCGTGGATCACCCCTGAGCAGCTCGTCAAATCGGCCGAGGATGACAGCAGTTTGTGGGCTGTTCCTGGCTGTAACCCCGATTACGAAGTCAGCGCGCTCGCGGATATCAAGTCGTGCACTCTCGGAGCAGTCACCGGAACGCGGACGATGGTGGTGTTGGGTGACTCGAACGCATCGATGTGGGCACGTGGGCTGGACTTCGTCGGCCGACGCACAGGCTGGCGAATCATCGTGTTGGCCAAGGACAATTGCGGTCCCGCGACGATGACCTATTACCAGTGGCAGCTAAAGCGAGACTTGACGGAGTGCAACGACTGGCAGCGGTGGCGGATGGATCAGGTCAGGTCGCTCAAGCCTGATGTGGTGCTCCTGGCGGGCTGGTACGACGGCGACAAGGGCATCGCCGGGCCGGACCGGACGTTCACGCCAGAGATTTGGCGCGACGCGTTGGTGGACACCATCCACCAGGTGCCGCCCGGCGTCAGAACGGTTCTGTTCGGGGATATTCCGCACATCACCAAACCTGCCGGGGAGTGCCTGGCACAGAACTCGGGCAATATTTCTCATTGCGCCGAGAAAGCGGGCGACGTTGTTCCGGCCTATGCCAACGATGCCCTCAAAGCTGCGGCCGCTGCTACGGGTGCCCTCTATATCGACGTCACCCGTTGGTTCTGCGCGCAGACCTGCCCGGTGGTGATCGAGGGCATAGTCGCCTACTCGGGCATCTATCACACGACCCACGACTACGCCCGTTATTTGTCGGGTGTGCTAGCCGCTGCGCTGCAAACTGCGATGGAGTGACCGCCGGTCGCGCGTCGGGGTCAAAAGAGGCGCAGTGGCAAGCCGACACAAGCCTGTTCCGCGATCACGACCGCGAGAATCGTCACCACGAAAACGGGGAAGATGCATAGCGATAGCAGTGGGCGTGTCGACAAGTACCGAGATTTCCAAATCGGCTTTTCGACCGATACATAGCTGACCAACGCCAACAGCAGCGTGGCTCCGACCAGTCCGGTGCGCACCGGAGCCGTCAGCGGCGTCGCCCAGTACTGCTCGGCGATCGTGAACACCGGCCAGTGAATCAAATAGATGCTGTAGGACATTGACCCGATCCACTGGAAGCCGCGGTTGCCCAACAGGACACCGGGCGTGCGCCGGCTGGGAGACGCACCCGAGGCGATCAGCAACGCGCTGCCGATCGTCGGTAGCGCGACGAGCGTGCCAGGGTAAGGCGTGGATGCATCGAATTGCACTGCAGCCCAAGCAATTAATGTCATTCCAAGCCAGCCCAGGGGTGCCGTCCATTTGTCGCTGAGGAGGCTGCGGAGTTTGGGTCCGAGGAGAAAGGTCAGGCAACCGACGCCGAGCTCGCAGGCACGTGCCGCGCTGGAGAAGTAGGCGGCCGTCGCATTGGCGGAAGTCAGGTGGACCGACCAACCGTACGAACAGATGATCACCGCGGCCATCATGCCGGCGAGCGCCGGTGTGAAGCGGCGCCGGCCGAATCGGAGAGCGAGGAGGCACAGGGCGGGATAGACGAGATAGAACTGCTCTTCGACAGCCAGCGACCAGTAGTTCTGGAGCGGGGACGCAGGCATCCGCGCCTGGGCATAATCGGTGCCGATGGCGATGAAGTGGTAGTTCGACACGAAGAAGGCCACTGAAACCGCGTCTCTGCCGGTTGCGAATCCGCGAACGAACCCGAGTGCGCCGTAGGTCGCGGCAACGGTCAACACGGTGACGAGTCCAGCGGCCGGCAGAATGCGCCGAGCACGCCTGGCATAGAAGCGCGCCAACATCTTCCGCGGGTCGAATCCGTTGTCGCGCACCAGCACACCGGTAATGACGAACCCCGAGATCACGAAGAAGATATCGACGCCGACAAACCCGCCGGAGAATCCGGGGACGTGTGCATGGCACAGGACGACCAGGGCCACCGCCACCGCGCGCATGCCGTGGATATCTTTGCGGAACGCGACGGTTGGCGACTTCTCCGACGGCCCCGCAGTGGCGCTCGGACCGGGAGCTGCGGGGACTGGCCGGGCGTCTGCCGATGGCCCGACGATGCGGCTTTCTCTGGTTGCCACAAGCTCTCCCATCGTGGCCGGCAGCTCGCTGATTTTTGGCATCAATTGTGCGAGCTGGCGATGAATGCCATGCTGTCACGCTACGATCGCGCATGTAGCCAAATTTGCTGGAGAGTGTCGGAGTGAGACGGTGACAGTGATACCGATCCTGCTTTACCACTCGATTTCCGATGCCCCGGAACCGTGGATCGCGCCGTATGCGGTTTCGCCGGCGACGTTCGCTCAACACCTGAACCTCGTCGCGGAGAGTGGCCGCACGGCGCTGACGGTGTCAGAGTTGGGCGCTGCGTTGTCGGGGCACGCGAGCCTGCCGCAGCGCCCGGTGGTGATCACCTTCGACGACGGTTTCGCCGACTTCGTGGGTGCGGCGGAGATTCTGGCGGAGCGGGGGCTGCGCAGCACGCTGTATGTCACGACCGGTGCACTCCAGGGACGCCCGCGCCCCGCGAAAATGGCGCTTCCACCCGCTCCGATGTTGGACTGGGCCGAGCTCGACCACCTGATGGAACTGGGTGTGGAAATCGGTGCGCACTCCCATACCCACCGGCAGCTGGACACCCTGCGCGCAGGTGAGGTCGCCGAGGAGCTCCGGCAGTCGAAGGACATGCTCGAGCAGGCCTGTGGTCGGCCCATACCGAGTTTCGCTTACCCGCACGGCTTTCAGAGCCGACAGACCCGCAGGTTGGTCGCCGCGGCCGGCCACGCGTCGGCATGCGCGGTGATGAACGCATTCAGCTCTGACGGCGACGACATCTTCGCGCTCGCCAGGCTGACGGTAGCGGCGACGACGACCCCCGAGCGCATGGCGGCCTGGCTCTCCGGCGGCGGAGCACGGATCGCGCCTTACCGGGAGACGTTGCGAACGACGCTGTGGCGGTGGGGCCGACAACTCGGTGGGCCGATGACCGACATCGCAGTCCTTGGCAAGCGTCCGATGCGCGCTGGTCGAGGGCGGTGATCGTGTGACACCTGGTGTAGTTTCGGCCCTGGAGCCCGCAATGAAAGCACGCGAGGCACCCACGTGGGAATCGGCGAAGTGGGTTGGGGCGCTGGATCTTCCGGCGACTTTCGCGCCATCCATCAAACTCGTTGACGGGGATGGCTACGGCACCGCGCGGCTCTTGGTCCGACGAGACCGCCGGCCGGTCGCCTTCTTGGAGATCGGTATCGCCGACAGTCAGATCGACGGTGCCGAACTTGACGCGCTGGTGTCGGTATGGAACTCCGGGCCGTCGTCGGAACACTTCTCCGGGGGGCCGGCCCATCCTCCGTTGGTCTCCGTGGTGATCTGTACGCGTAATCGCGCGGAACTCCTGAAGGAAGCTCTCGGTTCGGTGTTGATGTGCGACTACGCGAACTTCGAAGTCATCGTGGTCGACAACGCGTCGGACGATGACTCCACGCTGCGGTACGTCGACGGACTTGCCGACCCGCGTGTCCGAGCCATCTCAGAGCCTGTGCCAGGGCTTTCGGGCGCACGGAATGCCGGAATCAAATCTGCCCGTGGGGAATTGATCGCTTTTACCGACGACGATGTCGTCGTCGACAAGATGTGGCTGCTGTGGTTCGACATGGCGATGCGATCCGAGCCGGAGGTCGGCTGTGTGACCGGCCTCGTGCCCAGCGGGGAGTTGCGAACACCCACCCAGTGGATGTTCGAGAAGCAGGTGCACTGGTCGAATCTGACGAGAGAACGCTTCCACATGTCCGCGCCACCTGCGGGCAATCGACTCTTTCCGTTCCAGGTCGGGGTGTACGGCGCCGGCGCGAACTTCGCGATGCCACGGTCGGTGCTTCTGGAACTCGGCGGTTTCGATGAGGGTCTGGGGATCGGATCACCCGCCGGCGGTGGCGAAGACATCGACATGTTCGTTCGCGTACTACTCGATGGTCGTCCGCTGATCTACGAGCCGGCCGTGATCGCATGGCACCGCCACCGATCCGACCTGGCCGCGCTCGCTGCCCAGGCACATGGTTACGGTCTTGGACTAGGTGCCTGGCTCACCAAGGTGGCGTGCGATCGCAAGTTGCGGCCGATGGCCCTGAAACGGATGTGGGACGTGGCATTACACATGCGCGGCATGATGAGCGCCCCAGAAGTCGAAGGCGTGGAGCAACCTGCCGGGCTGCGGCGCACGCAGATTGCCGGATTGCTGCGCGGGCCATTGGCCTATGCACGGTCGCGCCGACAACACCGCCGCGCGCGTCCGCTCGCCGGCCAATACACCAGCCGTCTCGAAGGTCTTGGATGAAAGGTATTCGAGTGCAAAGCGACGTACAGATAACGGCGGTGCAGCGAGCCGGGCAAGCGCTTCAGAAGATCCCGGCCGCGCATGGCGTGGCGGTGCTGGGGCTACAGCTTGCCGGGCGCGCGCGACGGCCAGGTCAGTTGGCTCGATACCTGCGCGCTGTGCCGCCGGACAAGCGGAAGTTGTCGCTCGGCGCGGGCGCGATGACGCTTCCAGGCTGGTTGTGTACGGATCTCGTGCCCGTGAAGCCGTCGGTCATGTACCTCGATGCCGCAAAGCAGTGGCCCATTCCCTCGGCGTCATTTCGATACATGTTGTGCGAGCACATGTTTGAACAGGTACCGTATGATGTCGGTCTACGGGTTCTGCGAGAGGCCCGGCGTGTCCTGCAACCGGGTGGCGTGCTCCGACTGTCGACGCCCGACTTGAACGTCGTTCGTTCGCTGCCAGATTCGACTGAGGCTGACGTGCTGGAATACGTTCGGTGGAGTAACCGTACTTTCGGCACACCCGCCGAGCGCGCCGACATGGACAGCCCTGTGCACACGTTGAATCGGGTGATGCGGGCCTGGGGACACAGCTACATCTACGACGAAGCGACACTACGGAATGCGTTGCAGCGATCAGGATTTCAGGAGATCAGACGCTGCGGACCCGATATGTCGGAGCACACGGAGCTTCTCGGTGCGGATCGTCATGCCGCGTTGGTCGGCGACACACCCAACCGGGTGGAATCGCTGATCGTGGAAGCCACTGTGTGACGTGTGGAAGCGCCTTGATCAGCGGGGCCCGGCCGGCATCTCTGTTTCGGCCAGAGCCAGCGATTCCGCTCGGGCCACGTCGATTTCCATGCCGCGGTAAGCGATGAAATCGAAGCTGCCGGCAAAGCTGATCACCCGCGCCGGTACCCCGGCGACCACGGCACGGTCGGCAACATGTTGCGTGACCGCGGCGTTCGTCCCGATCGCTACGTCGTTTCCTACCTTGACCGGTCCGCACACGGTGGCGCCGGCCCCGACGAACACCCGGTCACCGATCACGGGTGTACCGCGGCGCTCACCGCGGCCAGCGACACCGATCGTCACGCCCTGCGACAGGCTGACATTGCTGCCGAGCACCGCGTCACCGCTGACGATCACTCCGCTGAAGTGGTCGATATGCAGGCCAGGACCGATCAGCGCCCGGGGTCCGATCGAGATGCCCGACCACATTTCCACGAATCTCTGCAGGATCAGCAGCGGTATGCGGGCAGCGAGATAAAGCGGACCGCGGCCGTTCCACACCCAATGAGCAACTCGAAAATGCACCGAAGCGACCGTTCCCGGCGAAAGGTAGAGGTTCGCCGCCGTCGGTCGGCGGTCGGTTACGCGGTATCTGTCCAGGTCCGCTCGCAGGTCAGCCCACGCGCGCGACCACGGATGCGGATCGGCGGGCACGATGGCAACTTTATCTGAATCTGCGCCGCCCAGTTGATGATCGCCGCAAGCTCATCGGTAGAGCCTGATCCAGTCCACGACCATCTGTTTGGGCAGTACACCGGGCGTGAGTGGACCAGGCCAGTCGCCGCCGACAGCCACGTTCAGGACAGCGAAAAACGGCCCGTCGTACACCCATTTCCAACCCTGCCGGAGATGATCCGCACTGAAGCCGGCGACCTGGTTGTCATCTATACCCATGATCACTCGCCGTGATTGCTTGTACATCCAGTACGTGTGGAACTCGTCGACCAAGTTGCGGGATGCCTTCGTAGATTGCAATTGGACATCGCCGTCAGGTCCTGCCTGCCGGGTATCACTGGGGGGACCGTGAATGGTGAAATACGCCAACGAGCCATCGTTGATGAACTCCACGATGTCGATCTCACCGCACGCGGGCCATCCCGCGGTGCGCAGAGAACTTCCGAGCATCCAGAACGCAGGATGAAGACCTTGCCCCGCCGGCATTTTGATGCGCGCTGCGATCAATCCATCCGTCAATTGCGTCTTGCCTTCGGTATTTATGCGCGCAGACGTGACACGCCCGTCCGTGGTGGTCGCCTCCAGGACTAGGTGGCCCGCGCCATCCTGGCGGACGTTGGCCGGGTCGGCGGTATATGCCTGTGTTTCCTTGCCATTGCCCCACCGATTGCCGATGTCGATGTTCCACATGCGCGGGTCGGGAGGCGCATTCACCCCTCCACTGAAGTCGTCCTCGTCGGAGAGCGTGAGTTTCGACAGCAGGCTGGACAAGGTGGTGCTGTTGATCGGATTGGTCGTCACCGGATCACTCGGCGTCGGATCGGCCAGGCATGCTGATGTCAGCAGGGTGACCGCGAGGAGCGCCGCATGGCGCATCACCCGGAACGTCCGCCGGATGTCAGTGTCCGACGACGGCATCGTAGACTCCAAGTGATACGAACAGCACAACCAGTAGAGCCATCACGAGAAGCACGGTCCTGGCGCTTCGCGCGTATCGGTCACCCATGATGCACTCCAATCATCTCCGAGGCGGCATGTACTTGAAGGCCAAGGTGTCTTGGTCTTCGATGACTCGGACCCAGTTCGGACGCTGGGACAGCTGTTCGACAAGGCTTTCCAGTGCTCCTGGGGGAAACAGCCCGATATAGGCGTTGTAAGCCCAGACTTGCTTGGGCAGGACGATATAGAGCGCCCCGTTGGCTGGAACCGCTTCGAGATTGTCGATAGCCTCCGGCGTCGGAAGTCCCTTGAGTAGTGAGGTGCGCAGATCGTCCAGGGGATTGTCGTAGTTACCTTGGGCCAGTGCGAATTTCACGTAGTCGGCGCTGCTGCGTTCCGGCCAGCCCGCAGGCGGTGCCATGACCGTGACGGTGATACCGGGCTCGTTCCTGCTGAGCAGATCGCGGCTCTGTTCCAGTTGGTGGCGCGTTACCGTGATGTAGGTCCAGCTGCCGTAGTAGCCCTGCATTCCGGCTGCTCCTGCGATCACTATGGCCAGCCATGCGAGAACCATCCCCCTTATGCGTTGCGGTGGCCGAAAATCCAGTGCCCTGGCGATGAAAGGAGCAATCAGAACGCACGATCCCAACAACGAGTAGAGGAACACTCGGAGAATGGCCTCGCCGCCGTAGTTGAGAGCGAAGATCAGTGCGAGAGGCGAGAACGCCACCAGGGCCAGCTCCCAGGGCGGGCGGCCGCGGCGCCAGATCAGGATAAAGCAGACCGCGGCAGCCACCCAGATCGATAATGACAGCCCCTGCTCGATGATCACGCTGAAGACGCGTCCGTCTGATCCGCGGCCCTGCCCAACGGCTTTGGTGTTGTTGAACGGGTTGAAGCTCGCGAGGCCACCATTCTTGAGGATGACGTGATGTCTGGGAATCAGATATGCCGCCAAGATCGTGATGTACACGGCCGACAGCCATGGGGGCCGAAATTGTTTGAGAAGGGCCAGGGCTGCAGTCACCGCCACGATCCAGACCGGCGTGAGCTGATGAGTCGGCACCAGTACTGCGAAGATGGGAACCGAAACATAGCCCGCTGCAGGTACCGTTCTGGAACATGACTGCAGGGTGAGTATCGATGCGGCAAGGACGATCGCGGTGGCTTGCGGTGAATAGTAGTCCTGGCCAACCCAGTTGACGAGCAGAGCGAGCATTCCCGCCACCAACGCGGAGCGCAACGTTGCCTGGAAACTCAACGCGAGCGCTGTCACCAAGACAATGAGCAGCGCGTCACTGGCAATTCCGAACCATTGCGCAGTGATGACCAAGTCTGCCTTCGTGATTGAACTGAACCACGCCATGGCGGTGAAGAAACCCGGCCACTGGTTATAGATGTCGACGCCGGCCGGTGGGAGCTCATGGTTCTTGACGAGGTAGTCGACAAGTCCGATATGCTTGTAGGTCCACGTGTAGATGGGAACTTCGGTGATCATCGGAACGGTCACCCGGTCGATCGTCAGTGTGACCAGAATAGCTACGGCAGCGATGATTTCGCGGTGGACCACGATAGCGACGGCGAAGCCGGTGACAGCGAGCAGGAGCGCGATCATCAGGAGCACTCCGCTCGAGGAGAAGATCAGTCCCCACTGTCCTGCCGTCACTCGGCGTAGTCCTGGCAGGGCCACCACCCAAATACAGAGCGAAACCATCAGTATCGCTGGGACGACATAGATTCCGGTGATCCCACCGAGACGTGGCGGTCGCGCAGATGTGCCCAGCCCAAAGTTCACCTCCTGTGCTACAACGGTTTTCGACGGCTGTGGATTGTCACCTTCACCATTCAGTTTCCGCAGCCGCAGTAGTCCAACTGCGGCAACCGTCAGCGAGGCCACCAAACAGGAAGGGATCGGCGCCCAGATTTTCAGCCAGGTGATCGAGGTCGTCAGTGCGATGACGCCGGCTACGCTGAGCCCTATCACGCCGGAAATGGCTGCCGGTGTCGGCAGATCCAGCCAACACAACGCGGCACTGCCAATACCAGCTACCGAAAAGATGACGAGAAGCAATGCCTGCAACAGCGGGGTGGTTGGTATGGCGGACAGGGCTCCGGCGGCGCCGGCAATCACTGCCAGCTGCGCGAGTATCTGTGGCTGGCGTGCCGAGGCAGATATGGAGCGGTGTCGGCCTTGCCCCGGCCGCAACGGCGGTCGGCGTATCTGGTCGGGTTCCGCGCTAACGGGAGGCCCCCTCTTCACCCTCGAGGCACGGACTGCCTGGATTGCTGAACTTATCGTCACGGACGCAACGCTTTTCGCGACTAGGCTGCGGCGCGAAGCCCGCAGGCCACTTCGTCGAGTTGTCGTAGTAGATGTCGTAGAGCATTGCGGCGTCCAGGTTGGCCGCGCCGGTGAGGTCGGCGCCTGCGAGGTCGGCGCGGCTCAGGTTCACTTTCCCGTGGACGACGAAACCGGAATCCGGTGCGCCGTCCGGCGCGATCCACGTGCCATTTGCGTCGCTGAAATCGATGCCGGTGAGCACGGCATTGCTCAGGTTTGCCCCCGCAAGTTTCGCCCCGGCGAGGTTCGCGCCACACAGGCGGGCCCCGTGCAGATCGGCGTTGGTCAGGTCTGCGTTGACCAAGCTGGCTTCGCTGAGGTCGCCGTCGACGAGAGATGCCTCGACAAGCGAGGCGCCGGACAGGTCGGTATTGGGTGTCAGCACCACCCCGATGAGACGCCCGCCGTCTATGTTGGCTCGCGCAAAGTTCGTGTTCGGCAGTTGAAGGAATGACAGATTCTGGCCCGATAGGTTGATGCTCTCGAACGATTGCCGAACGGCCGCACTGGCATGTCGGGGTGGCGAACAGGTGCCACCGCTGGTGGTCGTACCGCCCGTCTGCGTGCTGGCGAGTTGCCGTTGGAAATTGCCGTAGTCGCGGACGAATCGAAGGTTCTCGAGCACCTGGGCCTGGTTCATGTCGGCATCGTGCTGCACGTTGTCGCGCTCGGCCCGTTGATGTTCGACGACCGCGGTGGCACCGACCACTGCCACCGCCACGAGCAACGCCGTCGTAGTAGCGGGGACCCACCATGGCGGATCGGGCTTGTTGAAGAAGCGCCATATCCGCGCCAACAGACTGGATTTCGTCACGGGTAACCCCCTGATGTGCTGTCCTTCAAGGTAGGGACCACAGACCGATTTCTGCTCAGAATTCCGACGGCGCCGATGGCTCCCGTCGCGGCAGAAGCGACACTCAAGGCCGCAGCGGCTCCTACCGCACCCCAGCGCGCAGTGCACAAAACGATGAGCGGTATCGCAAGCACTGTTCCAAATGCGTTCGCGGCCAAGATCACCCCCGTACGGCTGATCGCACGCATCACCGACAACCAGATGACAAACGCGACGCGTGCAACAGAGCCGACGGTGAGTATGACCAACACAGAAATGACTGGCAGGTTCTGGTATTGGGACCCGAGGATCGCGACAACTGCGGGACCGGCCAGCACGAGCCCGAGGGCAGCGACGATCACGATGGCCTGGGTAATGAGCCATGCCTGGCGGCCACGCTCCCACAACCGTTCGGGTGATGCGGACAGGCCGGCCGTCAACGCCGCTCCGATCCCGCTGGAGACCAGCTCCAGCGACAGCGAGAACGAGAGCGTCAGGGCCACGACGGCGCCCTGGGTCGCTCCGGCTATCCAGGTGGTGAGAAACGGCAATATCAAGAACACGCCGTTCGCCATCGCGCTGCCGGCCCCGTCGCGCAGCGAGAAGATCGCGAGATCCCTTCTGGTCGGGCCATCGCTAGGCGTAGCCGGTGGTGCCAAGGGGCTTGTCGCGAGGAGCCTGGGAATCACAAGAAAGATGGCGATGGCGCCCACCGCGGCCGAAGAAGCGATTGTCGCTACGACTGCTGGGTGCGATACGTGAGACGCGAGAACCACGACCAGCGCGATTTTCGCGATGCTGGCTCCGAGGTTCTGGCCGAGGAGCTTGGGCGTTCCGCTGAGTCCGAGTAGTGCCGAATCCTTCAACATGTACGCGGCGGTTGCCACCGAGCCGACTGTCGTCCAGCAGACGGCGGTGATCACTTCAAGGTGCAGCGTCGCGGCGGCGACGACGCCTGTCGCCGCACCGATGGCGGTCGAGAGAACGCCGACGATGAAGTATCCGTCGGCCAGCCGTTCCTGCCGGTCGCATCCGGGGACGGGTAGTAGCGCCACAAACGAGTTGCCGGTGCCTGTCGCCGCGACAATGCCCGCGGTCGATATCAACGAAATGATCGCTGTGTCGACGCCGAGCCGCTGCGGTGGCATCACTCTCGCGGCGATTGACCAGAAAATTATTCCGGTCGCGGCAGTAATGATCCAGGTGGTGATCAATGCTGCGGAATGGACGGCAACGTGCGTATCCAGAAAGCGGCGGACAATGTCACGCAGTTGCGCACGCAGGCTCGTCATGAATTACAACTAATCTGTAAATAAAATGCGACCGGAGTATTTGCCAAGGTCGATTTCGGCTGGGGGCCGTGCCGCATGGCGCTGCGCCGACCGAGGATGGCTGAAGTTTGCTGCATTCATCCGGCTCCGTTATCGCGTTCGGGCTGACGTTACCATCGTCGGCGGTGCGGTAGGGGGCGTACGGCGGGGGTGGATCGGAGTCAAATGTACTCACGAACACCTTCCGTAACATTTGCCGGTATCGCGCAATTATCGCTGTTTATAGCTACGATGTGATCCGATGTGATAGCCAGGACGGTGCGGCGACGGCTGCTCCCGATCGACATGCGGTGGCAGGGCGATGGTTGGGGATGTGTGTGTTGGAAGCTGGCGGTGAGCGTTGATGGTGAGCATCGACCGTGGTTTGCCAGCGTCCGCGGCGACCTGGAGCGCCCGCGATGTGTCATTGTCCATCATCGTGTGCGCCTATACGACCGAAAGGATTTCTCAGCTCGGCAATTGTGTGGATGCTCTGCTGGGGCAGATGAATTCTGGCGATGAAATTATTGTCGTGATCGATCACAACAGGCAGCTGTACGAAATCATGGCGGATCGCTATGGCGACCGCGTGATTGCCAACACGAGATCGCGCGGGCTGTCGGGCGCGCGCAATAGCGGCATCGCCCGCGCGAGTCGCGAGGTGCTGGCTTTTGTGGACGACGACGCCGAGATTCAGCCGGGCTGGGCCGACAGACTCCGTACGCACTACCTTGATCCCGAGGTCGCGGGCGTCGGGGGTTATGCGGAACCGGTATGGCCCGCGGCCGGCCGCCCGGACTGGTTCCCCGTCGAGTACGACTGGGTGGTCGGCTGCAGTCATCGCGGGCTGCCCGTCGCGGTCACCCGGGTCCGCAATTTCATCGGCTGCAATATGTCCTTTCGCCACTCCGTCTTCGCGGAAGTGGGTGAGTTCAACGCCGACGTCGGACGGGTGGGATCGCGGCCGATCGGCTGTGAAGAAACCGAATTGTGCATACGGCTTTCGCAGGCACAACCGACCGCCAGGCTGTTGTTCGATCCAACGATTGCAGTCCGGCATGCCGTCACCCCGGAGCGCACACGACTCAGGTATTTCCTCGACAGGTGCTTCTCGGAGGGGTTGTCGAAGTACCGGGTGAGCGGCATGGTCGGGTCGTCCGACGCCCTGAGTACCGAACGTCACTATGTGGTCAATGTGCTGCCGTCGGCATTCTTCCGGGGGCTGCTCGAGGCGGTCGTCGGTCGTGGCAGTCGGCGTGCTGCCTGTGCACGCAGCGCCGTGGTGCTGGCCGGCCTCCTTGCCACGACGATCGGTTACGGCTACGCCATGCTGCGTTCGCCGGACGAGGAAGACGGGGAAGAGGCGACGATGCGCAAGGACCTGTCCGGGCCGGCCGCCGACTGTCACCTTGCCCTGCGCTCGGTCAGCCCGGAGGAACTACCCTTGGCCCGCGCCGAGATTGAGCTGAGCCATCCACCGACAGATCTTCAGCTGACAAACGCGCGTCGGACGTGTCAGAACATCTACGCCCTGATCAGACTGCACGCACATCCCCTCGGCACGGTGATCCTCGACGGTGCCAAAGGCATTGCCTGGCAGGCGCACAGCGCTGCGGTGTGGGAATCGTTGCACGAGCAGATCAACGCTCACCTCGTCGCAGACGGCCTGCCGCGCGTGGACAGCATCGATGCTCTCGGTCTGCAAACCACAGCCGAGCCGCGCTGCTTGCAGGAGCGCGCCGAGGTCCTGGCCGACCCGCCTGCGATTACCGTCATCGTGGCCACTCGTGATCGGCCCGACCCCCTCCGAACGTGTCTGCGGACCTTGCTGGCGGTTGACTATCCGAAATTCGAAGTGTTGGTGGTCGACAACGATCCGAGCAGCGATGAGACACAGACACTCATCGCCGACGAGTTCGCTCGCCGCGTGCGCTACGTGCGGGAGGATCGACGTGGCCTGTCGTGGGCGCACAACCGGGGACTCAACGAAACCACAACGGACATCGTCGCTTTCGCCGACGACGACGTCATCGTCGATCCGGGCTGGCTGACGGCCATCGCCGAGGGGTTCGCATCGGGTGAGGACGTCGGATGCGTGACGGGTTTGATCCTTCCGTCGGAACTCGAAACGCCCGCCCAGTTGAATTTGGAATGGCACGGCGGATTCTCCAAAGGTTTCGCCCGGCGTACCTACGACATGCGGGACAATCGCCCCGACGATCCGTTGTTTCCGTTCGCAATCGGGCGGCTGGGGTCGGGAGCCAACATGGCCTTCGATACAAATGTGCTCCGTCGGCTCGGCGGCTTCGACCCGGCGATCGGGATCGGAACGACAGCCAAGGGCGGCGATGACCTCGCCTCGTTCTTCCGCGTGGTCGTGCGGCACCAACTTGTGTACCAGCCTGCCGCAGTGGTGTGGCACCGCCACCCGCGGGAGATGTCGGCCCTGAGCCAGCAGGCTTTTCGGTACGGCGTCGGATTCGGCGCGTACATGACCAGTGCGATCGTGCACGAGCCCAGGATGCTCGGAACCCTGGTGCGTCGTCTGCCCGCAGGCGTCGCCTTCGCCGCCTCGTCGATGTCATCGCGCGACCGCAAGCAGTCCGACGACTGGCCGGTCGAACTGGCCCGATGGGAGAAGCTCGGCATGCTGTCCGGTCCGTTGGCTTATGGCGTGAGTCGTTGGCGATCCCGCCGAGCGAAAGTAGGGGCACCGACATGATCAGATACGCACTCGTCGCCACGGCGGCCAAGGGATTCTCGCTCACCCCGCAGACCCGGACGGCGTACCGCCGCCTCGGGAACGCCGTCGAGACACGCCGCCGGATGCGCTCCGGTCTGCCCGATCGCTACTTGGACAGGGCGATCGCGCTGACGGACCTCATCGCCGTGCATCAACCGGTCGTCGCGGGTGATCGTGTCCTCGAGTTGGGGACCGGGTGGGTGCATTTCGAGTCTGTGCTCGTCAGGTTGCTCGCCGACGTGCGACCCACGATGTTCGACGTCGATGACATGCGGCTCTGGCCAGTGTTCCGTCATTACCTGACAAGCCTGCGAAATGTGCTGCCCCAACTGAATTTACCGGACGAACGGCGTCCGGTGGCGGCAGAACTCATCGACAATCTGCTGGCTGCCGAGTCGTTCGACAGCGCTTACCAGGTGCTGGGCGCTGAGTACTGCTTGCAACGGGATGCTTCCCTGGCCCCGCTTCCGTCGGAGTCTTACGGTCTGGTTGTCAGTGCCGACACTCTCGAACACGTGGAACGCGGAGTGCTTCCGGAAGTCATCCAGCAGACGCACCGGCTGTTGCGGCCCGGCGGGTACGCGATCCACCAGATCGACCTGGCCGACCATCTCTCGTATTTCGATCCGGCGATGCCCGCCAAGAACTACCTGCGGTATTCACCCGGCACCTGGGAGCGGTGGTTCAACAGCACCGTTCAATACGTGAACCGGGTACAGCGCCGCCAGTGGGATTCGATCTTCACTCAAGCCGGCTTCGAGATCATCGAATGCAGCATCATCAACGAACCGCTTCGCGGTATCACGGTGCACTCCGAGTACGGCTTGAGCTCGGGTGACGCGGAGGCGACCCTCCTGCGGTACGTGTTGAGGAAACCGGAGGCACGGCGCCCATAGCGGGATGAGCCCCAGCGCTTGGTGTTCACGCTACGGTGGTGCCCATGGCCCGTACCCCCGTCGCGCTCGCGCTCGTGCTGGCGATCGGGATCTCGGGGTGTGGGCGGTCGGCGCCCGCGGCTGAAGACTTCGCCGGGGAGCTGTCCAAGAGCGTGACCGTCGACGCGACGACCGGTCACCTGGCCAAGTTGCAGGCCATCGCCGACGCCAACGGTGGGAACCGGGCATTCGGCACGCCGGGCTACGACGCAAGCGTGGACTACGTCGTGAATGCACTGCGCGCCAAGGGTTTCGATGTCACCACTCCGGACCTGGAAGTCAAGGTGGCGTACAACAACACGCCCGAGCTGACAGTCTCCGGCACGCGGATACCGACGCGGGCGCTGGAGTACTCGGTCGGCACGCCGGGGCTCACCGCGCCGCTGGTGCCGGTCAAGGGTGGCCCCGGATCAGGCTGCAACAGCGCCGATTACGACGGCCTGCCGATCAAGGGCGCGGTCGCGCTGGTGGACCGTGGCACGTGCCCCTTCGCGGTGAAGGAGGCGACCGCGGCAGTCCACGGCGCGGTCGCGCTGGTGGTGGCCGACAACAAAGACGACGTCGACGAGGCGGGCGTCCCCGCGCGCGGCGGGACCCTCGGCGCCAAGGCGACGGTGAAGATTCCCGCGGTACTGATCCCGAAGGCAGCCGGGGCTCGACTGCGGGCCGCACCGGGCCCGGTGGCCCTCAAGCTGGACGCCGGTGTGCGGGTCGAGCACACCCGCAACGTGATCGCCCAGACGAAGACGGGGTCCGAGCATGATGTCGTCATGGTCGGCGCGCATCTCGACAGCGTCAAGGACGGCCCCGGGATCAACGACAACGGGTCGGGCGTGGCCGCGGTCCTAGAGACGGCACTGCAGTTGGGCAGCGCTCCGAAAATCGCGAACGCGGTGCGGTTCGCGTTCTGGGGTGCCGAGGAGGAGGGCACGATCGGCTCCGACCGCTACATCGAATCCCTCGACGTCGAGGCGCTCAAAGACATTGCGATGTATCTGAATTTCGACATGCTCGCCTCGGAGAACGCCGGCTACTTCAGCTACGACGGCAACCTCTCGGGCCCGCCACGGGCCGACGACCTGGTGCCGCGTATCCCGGAGGGCTCGGCGGGTATCGATCGCACCTTCACGGCATATCTGTCCGATGCCGGGAAGCCGCCTCAGGACTATCCGTTCAACGGACGGTCGGACTACGACGCCTTCACCAAGGCCGGTATCCCGGCGGGCGGGTTGGGCACCGGCGACGAGGAAAGCATGAACGACGAGCAGGCCCGGCTCTGGGGCGGTACCGCGGGAAAACCCTTCGACTCCAACTACCACAAGAAGACGGACGACTTGGCGCACATCAACCGCACGGCAATGGACATCATGGGCCGCGGAGTGGCTTTCGGGGTGGGTCGGTACGCCCAGGATCTGGGCGGCCGCAACGGAGTTCCGGTCCGCGCTGACCGGACCCGGCACGTGGTCTCGGCATCATGAGGCGGGTACTGGCCGCCGGCCTGCTGACCGCTGTCCTGGCGTCGTGTGCACCACCGCCCCAGCCGCCGGCCCCACCGCCGCCGCCTGCCCCTGACCTCGCTCGCGACCTGGCCGGCAAGGTCGGCACCGACGGCATCTACACCCATCTGAAGAAGTTCGCCGCGATCGCCGCGGAGAACAAAGGCACCCGGGCCGACGGCACGCCTGGCTACCAGGCCAGCGTGGACTACGTCGCGAACCTGCTACGGGACAAAGGGTTCGACGTTCAGACCCCGGAGTACGTGCGCGTGGAACGGGGCGCGCCCGGCAATCCCGTGCTCGACGTCGGCGGCCGCCGGTGGGGGGTCGTGCAGGCGTCACTGCTGACCTCCACGGCGCCCGGTGGCCTGACCGCGCCGACGTTGCATCCGGTCAAGCCGGCCGGGTGCGCGCCGGACGATTACGGCACCCTCAACCTGCGCGGCGCCATCGCGGTGGTCGACGACGCGGTGTGCTCAGTGGTCGACAAGCAGAACGCCGCGGTGGCCCGCGGCGCGGTCGCGGTGCTGGTGGTCAGCCCGCCGACCCAGAACGGCGCCCCGCGCGGACTGTTCAGCCCCGGCTACTACGAGCACCTCAACACGCCGGTGGGCATCATCGGCAAGGACGCCGATGCCGTCCTGCTGAAAACCAGCACCCCGGTGAAACTCACCCTTGACGCCAAGAACACCGGGGTGAAATCGCGAAACGTCTTGGCCCAGACCAAGACCGGCGACCAGCACAGCGTCGTGTTGGCAGGTGCACACCTCGACAGTGCGCCGACGAGCGCGGGCATCAATGACGCGGCGACCGGAGTGTCGGCACTGCTGGAGACCGCCGCCGCGCTCGGTGGCTCGCCCAAGGTCGAGAACGCGGTGCGGTTCACCTTCTGGGGTTCGGGCGCCGTCGGTCAGGAAGGCGCCACCAAGTACGTGCGCGCGTTGGCCGCAGAACCGCTGAATGACATTGCGCTGTATCTGGATTTCGACATTCTGGGTTCACCCAACGCCGGGTTCTTCACGTTCGACGGGGACCAGTCCGGCCAGGCGAACCCTGAGATCCCACTCGACGCGGTGCCGGCCGGGTCGGCGGGTATCGAGCGCACCCTCGCCGGATACCTGTCTCTCGCCGGGAAGCGGCCCGCGGACATGACGATGGATCTGGGTGGCGGTTACGGCCCGTTCCTCACCGCCGGGATTCCGGTCGGCGGCATCTCGACCGGGACGTCGCAACGCAAGTCGCCGATCCAGGCCAGATTGTGGGGCGGGCAGGCGGGCGCCGCCTTCGACCCCGGGTACGGGCCGACGGGCGACACCGTCGAGCAGCTGAACCGATCCGCACTTGCGGTGACCGGGCCGGCCGTCGCGTTTGCGGTCGGCACCTATGCGCAGTCGCTGACCGGGCCCAACGGCGTGCCGCTGCACGACCAGCGGCACCGGCAAGCAGGCAAGTAGTCGGGTTTCACAGCGACTTCATAAGCGGAATCGCGTTTTCTGAGAGTCGGGTTGCCAGGTTGCCGCGTTAGTAATGGTGCCCATGAAGAGCACCTATCGCCGTTGGTCGGCGGCTGCCGGCACCCTGACCGTCCTGGCCATGGGCGGGCTGACCGTGGCCTGCGGTTCGCAGGGCAACAACGCCCCGGCCACCGTCACGGTCACCCCGTCGAGCACCACGACCACCACGACGACAACTGCCAAGGAGCGCCACGGCGGTGGCGGTGGCGGCGGGAACGGTGGCGGCGGCCAGGAGCAGGCGCCCGCGCCGGCTCCTGAGACGGTGACCAACACCGAGACGGCCACCCAGACACAGACCGAGACCTCGACGTCCGTCCAGACCTCCACGGAAACCTCGACGTCGGTGCAGACGTCAACCGTCTATCAGACGCAGCCGCGCGAGCGATGGGGCTCCAGCAACTTCGGGCCGCAGCAACAGCAGCCCTCGCACTAGCGGTTATGGTCGCGAAATCGGGTGCGGGGCCGGCCCCACCGGCCGGCGGCAATCACGGTCAGTCGTCCCGCTCGCGGTGACGACATCCTCCTGCCGCTCCTACGCAGCCAATGACACAAGGCGCACGCGTCGGGTGTGCGGGGAAACGAAAGGAAAGCCCTCTTGATCGTCGTCACTGGAGCGACCGGCGCTCTCAATGGTGCCACCGTCGAACACCTTCTTGAGCGCCTGTCCCCCGAGCAGATCGGTGTCAGCGTCCGCGATGTCGCCAAGGCACAGCACCTCGCTGACCGCGGCGTGCGGGTGCGCCAGGGCTCTTACGAGGAGCCGGCCGCACTGCAACGCTCCTTCGAGGATGCCGAGCAGGTTCTGCTCGTCTCATCCAACGATCCCCATGCCGATGCGGTCGCGCTGCACCGCGTCGGCATCGAGGCCGCCGTCGCGGCGGGAGCTCGGCGCATCCTCTACACCAGTCACCAGGGCGCCGACCTTGACAGTCCGTTTCACCCGGCACGCGACCACGCCGCAACGGAACAGCTTCTGGCCGACTCGGGCGTCGCGTGGACCGCGCTGCGCAACGGCTTCTATGCCCATAGCCTTACCTGGCTGCTGGGCCCGTGGCAGCAGACCGGCACTATCGCCGCACCGGCTGACGGTCCGGTTTCCTGGACCCACCGGGCGGACGTCGCCGAAGGGGCAGCGGTCATCCTTGCCGGCGACCACACCTTCGACGGCCCGGTTACGCTCACCGCGCGCCAGGCCGTGACCTTCGACGACGTCGCCGTCATCGCGTCGAAGGTCAGTGGTCGGGAGATCAATCGCATCACAGTGGACGACGAGGCGTGGGTCGCGGACCAGGTCGCCGCCGGCACCCCAGAGGCGATCGCGCGAATGACGCTCACCACCTTCCAGGCGGCCCGCCAGGGCCGCTTCGCCGGAGTCCATCCATTGCTCGCCGAGCTGCTGGGACGGGAACCCCGCAGCGTCGCCGACGAACTCGCCGACGCAAACACCGGCTGAGCCCAATCGCGCGAAGCGTCGGACTAGCCCTGCTAGAGCTCGCTGTGATCTCAGCCGCATCTTGTATGCAAGCTTGCATGCAAGTTGCTAATCTCGATGCATGGCCATCGAGCACACCCCCGCCGGCGAGCGCGCGTACCGGGACACCAAGACCAAGATCCTGGGCGGCTCCGTCAAAGGCGGACAGCTGCTCAGTGAGGTCGAGGTCGCGGCAGAGCTCGGCGTGAGCCGGACACCGGTGCACGAGGCCTTCCTGCGTCTGGCGGCCGAGGACCTGCTCGACCTGCTGCCCAGGCGCGGCGCCGTCGTCGTACCGATCCCACCGCGGGAAGCCACCGACCTGCTCGAGATGCGCCTGGCGCTGGAGGGCAGCGCGGTGCGCCGGCTCTGCCGCTCCGAGGCCGCTGCACAGGCGGCGGCCGCCGAACTCGCCCGTCTGATCGACCAGCAGCGCGGCGCCGCTGCCGACCTGCAACGCTTCGCCGAGCTTGATGACGCCTTTCACCGGCACATCGTGGACGCTGCCGGGAACTGCATCGCGCAACGCTTCTACGGCTCGCTGGGGGACCGGCAGCGCCGGATGATGGCTGACGCGGTGCAGGCCGACCGGACCCTGGTGGACCGGCTCATCGCCGAGCACGCCGAGCTGGCCCAGACCATCGACGCCCGCGACGCGTCGGCGTTCGACGCCCGTCTGCTGGCGCACCTCGAGTCGACGTACGAGGTGGTGCTGCGATGAAGCCGTGGCTCGCCGTCGCCGCCGGAGTCTTCTGCATCGGTTGGGGCGGAAACCAGTTCACCCCGATGCTGATCGAGTACGTGCACCGCGCCGGATACTCCCGGGTGGACGTCGACGTCCTGTTGGGCGCGTATGTGCTCGGACTGATCCCCGGGCTGCTGGTCGCCGCGGCCATGTCGAACCGCTACGGCCGGCGCCCGCTGATGATCGCGGGGCTGATCAGCTCGGCGCTGGGCAGCCTGATTTTGGCGACTGGTGAATTGGGTGGATTCCCAGCACTTTTCGTGGGCCGGCTGCTCTGTGGGCTCAGTGTGGGCGTCGCAATGGCTGTCGGCTCGACCTGGATCGCGGAGCTGTCGGCGCCGCCGTATGACACCGCCGCGGCCGGGGCGGGGGCACGCCGGGCGTCGATCTGGTTGTCCCTCGGCCTGGCGATCGGGCCGTTGTCCTCGGGCCTGCTGGCGCAGTTCGCGCCGTTGCCGCTGACGTTGACGTACCTGGTGCAGGCGGCGCTGTGCGCACCGGCACTTTGGCTGGTGCTGACCCGGACTGTGGAGACCCGGGGCGCCCGGGTGAGCGGAGACCTGTTGTCCCAGTTGCGGGTTCCGGCCGCCACGCACCGCCGCTTCATCCGTGTGGTGGCCCCGATGGCGCCGTGGGTGTTCGGTTCGGCGGCCATCGCGTATGCCATCGTGCCGGCTCTGGTCGCCGACCGGCTCGGCCCCTGGGCGCTGCTGTACACCGCCGGCCTGACGGTGCTGACGCTGGCCTGTGGCGTGCTGGTGCAGCCGCTCGCCCGCCGGCTGGACGACCATTCCAGCGCCCGCGCCGTGGTGGTGTCCATGGTGCTGATGTCCGCCGGGGTGTTCGCCGCGGTCGCCACGGCGGTCACGCGCTCACCGGCCATCGCGGTGCTGGTGGCCATGCTGCTGGGCAGCGCCTACGGCATCGCCATCGTGTCGGGGCTGCTGGAGATTCAGCGCATCGCCAAACCCCATGAGCTGGCCGGGATGTCGGGCGTGTACTACTCGCTGGCGTACGTCGGCTTCCTGCTGCCGGCAGTGCTCGCCGCGCTGGCCCACTACGTCAGCTACCCGGCGATGCTCACCGTGGTCGGCCTACTGGCGGCGGTGTGCACGGTGATCTGTGCGGCCGGCTGGTCCAAGCACCTGCCGGCCCGCGCTTAGCGGTTACGGAAGACGTTGGCGGCCAGGTAGAGGACGTACCCGATCACGCCGACGGTCGCGACCTTGCGGGTCTGCGGCACGATCAGGCCGACGCCCAGCGCCGTCTCGATCGATCCGTTGACCTTGAGGTGCTTGTCGATGTCCTCGGGAAACGCCGTCGCGGTGATACCCCTGAACAGGTCGGGCTTGACGAAGTGCGCCAGTCCGGCCAGAGCCAGGCCGATCCCGGCCAGCAGGCCCTTCGTTCCAGCGGTGTTCTCAGCGGCGTCGGTCACCTGTGGTCCCCTCTCATCACGAAATCTTGTAGTCGCTCAACGGAAATTCGGAAGCTTCCCGAATCGCCGTCTCGGTCGACGACGGGCGCAGCAGCGTGGGCTCACCCGCGGGATTGAAATAGTACGAGTGGGCGCTGGCGCAGTTGCCGAGGGTGAACAGCGAGTCGCCGAGCAGTTCGGTCATCCGGTCGAGGAACGCGGTGTTGGCTTCCTCGGTGACCTCGAACGTCGTCGCGCCGCGCTGCTTGACCTCGGTGAAAAGCCGGTCCATCAGCCGCATCTGGTACTCCATGGTGTTGAAGAAGTTCAACCCCAGGAATGCGTACGGACTCGCCAGGCTCAGGTAGTTCGGGAAGTACGGCATCGACACACCTTGGTAGGCCTGGAAACGCGTTTCGCGCCACCACTTTCCGAGATCGCGGCCTTCGCGGCCGATCACCTCGATGGCCGGGAAGTTGGCCTCCCACAAGTCGAAACCGGTGGCGAGCACCAGGGTGTCGATCTCGACCTTGACGCCGTCGTTGCCGAGGATGCCGTCGGCCTCGATGCGGTCGATGCCGGCGTCCTGCAGGTGCACGTTGGGCCGGTTGAAGGCCTGGTAGTAGCCGTTGCTGAAAGTCGGCCGCTTGCAACCGAAGTCGTAGTCCGGGGTCAGTCGGCGGCGCAGGTCCTTGTCGCGGATGACGAAGAACCGGTGCATCTTCGACAGGTCGGAGGCCGAGATGTTGAAGCGGCCGCGGAACATGCCGTAGTGCCGGACCCCGACCGACACCATGACCTCGTAGATCGAGTCGGTGAGCCAGCGAAGTACGCGCTGAGTCAACGGGAATCGGGCGAACATCTTCTTGGCCCGGGCGCCGAAGCGCGGGTCGATCTTGGGTACGACCCAGATCGGCGTGCGCTGGAAGACCGTCAGGTCGGCGGCGGTCTTGGCCAGCTCGGGAATCAGCTGCACCGCGGTGGCACCGGTGCCGATGACGGCGATTCGCTTGCCTGCCGGGTCGTAGTCGTCGTCCCAGTCGGTGGTGTGGATGACGCGACCGGCGAAGGTTTCGATGCCCGGAATCGCCGGGATGTTCGGCTGCGACAGGAAGCCGGTTGCGGTGATCAGGTAGCGGGCGCTGAGGGTTTCACCGTCGGCGATGTTGATGCGCCAGAGCGAGGCTTCCTCGTCCCAGCGGGCACCGTTGACGACGACGTTGAACCGGATGTGGCGCCGCACGTCGTACTTGGCGGCGACGTCGTCGGCGTACCGCTTGATCTCGGGACCTGGGGTGAACAGGCGCGACCAGTTCGGGTTGGGCTCGAAGAAGTACGAGTAGGTGGTGGTGGGCACGTCGACCGCGAGGCCGGGGTAGTGGTTGACGTACCAGGTGCCGCCGAGGTCGTCCTCGCGCTCCAGGATGGTGAAGTTCTCGATCCCGAGGCGTTTGAGCTGGATGGCCGCACCGATACCGGCGAATCCCGCGCCGACGATGACCGCGTCGAACTGCTGCGTCGTCATATTCAGACGGTACCTCAGGTACCGCTTTGAGCCAGCAGCACAATCGCGGCGGCGACTGCCAACGCGGGGACGTCCAGGGTCTTGGATGCCAGGTCATGGCGGGCGCCGGTGATCTCGACGAGCTCGGTGGACGCCGGGATCAGCTGGGCGGCGGTCGTCAGCTCGTCGATGCTGCCGAACGGGTCGGCCGTACCGTGCGTGAAGACGGTCGGCACCTCGATCTGGCCGAGGTGCTCAGTGCGCGCCCGTTCGGGCTTGCCGGGCGGGTGCAGCGGATATGAGAACAGCGTCAGTGCCGCCAGGTCGGCGCCCTGCGCCGCCACCATCGACGTCATCCGGCCACCATAGGAATGGCCGCCGGCGATGACCGGTCCATCGGTGAGCGTGTGCGCCAGTTCGATGGCCTCGATAATGCCCTGCTGGTCCGACGCGGCCGAGTTGGACGGCGGCCCTTTCGGCCGGCGGCGCCGGTACGGCAGGTTGTAGCGGATCGCGAGCCAGCCGTGGCGGGCCCACTCGTCGCAGATCCGGATGATCAGCGGGGCGTCGCGGTTGCCGCCCGCGCCGTGCGTGAGCAGCACGACGCCCGTCGGCGTCCCTTCAGGCTCGTGCGCGATGCCCGCGATGTCCTCGAGACTCACGATTGCAACCGGAACAGCGCGTTGACCGGACCGTGGCCGTGGCCCAGCGGGTAGGCCGCCCGCAGGCATTCGGTCACCCAGCTCTTGCCGAACGCCACCGCGTCCGGCACCGAAAAGCCATGCGCCAGTGCGCAAGCCGTGGATGCCGCGAGCGTGTCACCCGCGCCGTGATCGTGCCCGGTGTCGATGCGCTCGGTGGTGAATTCGTAGAACTCGCTGCCGTCGTACAGCAGGTCCGGGCTGTGATCGCTGGACCGCAGATGGCCGCCCTTGACCAGGGCCCACTTCGGGCCCAGGTCGTGGAGGGCCTTGGCGGCATCGCGTTGCGTCGCGGCGTCCACCACGTCGATGCCGGTGATCAGCCGTACCTCGTCGAGGTTCGGGGTGACCAGGGTGGCGATCGGAAACAGCTGCGTGCGAACCGAATCCAGCGCGCTCGGATGCAGCAGCGGGTCACCGTGCATCGACGCGCACACCGGGTCGACGACCAGCGGGATATCACCGTCGAGGCTCTGCCAGGTATCGGCGACCGCCCCGATGATCTCGGCCGAGGCCAGCATGCCGGTCTTGGCCGCCTGGATGCCGATGTCGTCGGCGACCGCGGTGATCTGCCCGCTGATGATGTCCAGCGGCAGCTCGTGAAAACCCTTGACCCCCACCGAGTTCTGCACCGTCACCGCGGCGACGGCGACGCACCCGTGCACGCCGAGCATCGCAAAGGTGCGCAGGTCGGCCTGGATACCGGCGCCGCCGCCGGAGTCCGAGCCGGCGATGGTCATCACCCGCAGCGGCGTTTCGCCCGGCGGGGCCAAGGGCAAGAAGTTCACTTCGACATCACGGGGCCAAGGGTAGATACACCCGGTTCCCGTGGTCGGCGAACTCCTGAGATTTGTCTGCCATGCCTTGCGCGATCTCATCGGAGACGCCGTCCGGGTAGGCGTCCCGGATGTCTTGCGTGATGCGCATCGAGCAGAACTTCGGACCGCACATCGAGCAGAAGTGCGCCGTCTTGGCGGGCTCGGCCGGCAGCGTCTCGTCGTGGTACTCGCGGGCGGTGTCCGGGTCGAGTGACAGCGCGAACTGGTCGTGCCAGCGGAACTCGAAGCGGGCCTGGGACAGCGCGTTGTCGCGGTCCTGCGCGCCGGGGTGCCCCTTGGCCAGGTCAGCGGCGTGCGCGGCGATCTTGTAGGCGATCACCCCGTCCTTGACGTCCTTGCGGTTGGGCAGGCCCAGGTGCTCCTTGGGGGTGACGTAACACAGCATCGCGGTGCCGGCCTGGGCGATGATCGCGGCACCGATGGCCGAGGTGATGTGGTCGTACGCGGGTGCGATGTCCGTGGCCAGCGGGCCGAGCGTGTAGAACGGCGCCTCTTCGCACAGCTCTTCTTCCAGGCGGACGTTCTCGACGATCTTGTGCATCGGGACATGGCCCGGGCCCTCGATCATCACCTGCACACCGTGGGACTTCGCGATCTTGGTGAGCTCACCCAGGGTGCGCAGCTCGGCGAACTGCGCCTCGTCGTTGGCGTCGGCGATCGAGCCGGGGCGCAGACCGTCACCGAGGGAGAAGGTGACGTCGTAGCGCTGCAGGATTTCGCAGAGCTCTTCGAAGTGCGTGTACAGGAACGATTCCTGGTGGTGCGCCAGGCACCACGCCGCCATGATCGAGCCACCGCGGGAGACGATGCCGGTGACGCGCTTGACCGTCAGCGGGATGTAGCGCAGCAGTACGCCGGCGTGCACCGTCATGTAGTCGACGCCCTGCTCGCACTGCTCGATGACGGTGTCGCGGTACAGCTCCCATGTCAGCTTGGTGGGATCGCCGTTGACCTTCTCCAGCGCCTGATAGATCGGCACGGTGCCGACCGGGACGGGGGAGTTGCGCAGGATCCACTCGCGGGTCTGGTGGATGTCCTTGCCGGTGGAGAGATCCATGATCGTGTCGGCGCCCCAGCGGGTGGCCCACACCATCTTGTCGACCTCTTCGGAGATCGAGGACGTCACGGCAGAGTTGCCGATATTGGCGTTGACCTTCACCGCGAACGCCTTGCCGATGATCATCGGCTCGAGCTCGGGGTGGTTGTGGTTGGCCGGGATAACAGCTCTGCCCGCGGCCACTTCTTGGCGCACCAGCTCGGCCGGCACGCCTTCACGCTCGGCGATGAACGCCATCTCGGCGGTGATCTCGCCACCCCGGGCGCGCTGCAGCTGGGTGCCGCGGTCCTTGATGACGCCGGGACGGGCGGGCAGGCCCTTCTCCAGGTCGATGGTGGCGTTCTCGTCGGTGTACGGACCCGAGGTGTCGTACAGGTCGAGGTGGTCGCCGGTGGTCAGGTTGACCCGTCGGAACGGGACCTTTCCGCCGTCGGGAAGCTCCCGGTAGACCTTGGCGCTGCCCTGGATCGGGCCGCAGGAAAGGTCGTTGAATACAGCAATTGCAGTCATCTGCTTACTCCCTACGCCGGCATTACCCGGTCAGGTTCATACGGTCGACGGCGCCATTCAGCCGTCCTCTCAGCGCACCAAGGTGTGCGCTCCCGCGCGGACGTTGTTCACCGTAGCCGATCGCTGCGGGAAGGCAAGGGTGCGCAGTGCCCCCGGTTTCGGCTGTTCGGTGACTGGGAATCGAATTGTCATGAGGTCGTTTGTATAGCTAACATATGTTTTTTCGATATTGGAGCGAAGACCGACTGATGACGACTGACACCGAGCTCACCGGGCCGCGCGACACCGCGCTCACGGCAACCGCACGCCGACGCGTTCAGATGGATCACGACCACCCCCGCTACAAGTGGATCGTCCTGGCCAACACCACGCTGGGCACGCTGCTGGCCACGATCAACGCGTCGATCGTGCTGATCTCCCTGCCGGCCATCTTCCGCGGTATCGGGCTGAACCCGCTGGCGCCGAGCAACGTCAGCTACCTGCTGTGGATGCTGATGGGCTACCTCGTGGTGACGGCCGTGCTCGTGGTGCCGTTCGGCAGGCTCGGGGACATGTACGGCCGGGTCCGCATCTACAACCTGGGTTTCGTCATCTTCACGCTGGCAGCTGTCGCGCTGTCGTTCGATCCGTTCCACCTCGGTGGCGGCGCCGTCTGGCTCATCGCCTGGCGGGTGATCCAGGGCGTCGGCGGCGCGATGCTGATGGCGTCGTCGTCGGCGATCCTGACCGACGCTTTCCCCGCGAACCAGCGCGGCATGGCACTGGGCGTCAATATGGTTGCTGCCGTTGCGGGTTCGTTCCTCGGCCTGCTGATCGGCGGATTCCTCTCGGAGTGGGAGTGGAAGGCCGTGTTCTGGGTCGGTATCCCGATCGGCGTGATCGGCGCCATCTGGAGCTACCGCTCGCTGCGCGAACTGGGCACCCGGTCACCCGGCAAACTGGACTGGGCCGGCACGGTGACGTTCGGTCTGGGGCTGACGGTGCTGCTGCTCGGCATCACGTACGGCATTCAGCCGTACGGCAATTCGCCGACCGGCTGGGGCAGCCCCGCCGTCCTGGGCTCCATCGGTGTGGGGCTGCTGTTGTTGGTCGCGTTCTGCATCATCGAGCTCAAGGTCGAGTCGCCGATGGTCGACATGCGCCTGTTCAAGTCGGCGACATTCGGCATGGGCAACCTGGCCGGCCTGTTGTCGTCGGTGGGCCGCGGCGGCCTCCAGTTCATGCTCATCATCTGGCTGCAGGGCATCTGGCTGCCGCTGCACGGCTACGACTTCGAATCGACGCCGCTGTGGGCGGGCATCTACCTGTTGCCGGCGACCATCGGCTTCCTGATCGCGGCACCCGTTGCCGGCACCCTGTCCGACCGCTTCGGCGCGCGGCCGCTGGCGGTCGGCGGCATGCTGCTGATGGCGGTGACTTTCGTTGCGCTGCTGCTCATCCCGGTTAATTTCGAGTACTGGGAATTCGCGTTGCTGGTATTCCTCAACGGCGTCGGCGGCGGTATCTTCACCGCGCCGAACACCGCGGCCATCATGTCCAGCGTGCCGGCCGCGCAGCGCGGCGCCGCATCGGGGGTGCGGTCGACGTTCTTCAACGCCGGCAGCTCGCTGTCGATCGGCATCTTCTTCTCGCTCATGGTCGTCGGCCTGGCCGGTACGTTGCCGACCGCGTTGTCCAGTGGCCTGCAGCAGCAAGGGGTTTCGGCCGACGTCGCCCAGCAGGTGGCCGAACTGCCGCCGGTGGGCAGCCTGTTCGCGGCCTTCCTCGGCTACAACCCCATGGGCGAACTGCTGGCGCCGTTCCACACCCTGCAACAGCCCGGCGTCAATGCCGCCACGTTGACAGGTCAGAGCTTCTTCCCGCAGCTCATCACCGAACCGTTCCACTCCGGCCTGGTCGTGGTGTTCGGCGCGGCCGCGGTCATGATGCTGCTCGGTGCGGTGGCGTCGATGTTCAACCCCGGCACCTACGCCACCGAACCCGGCGCCGACAACGCGGCCTGACGGCCGATCAGCGGTCGAAAACAGCTGTCAGACGGTCGGATTCGGGTAACGACTGGCACGCCAGCCGCACGCCGATGCCGAGTTCGTAGTCGTCGAGGGTGTCGTTGACCCGCATGCTCACCTCGCCCTGACGGAGGGTGTACGCGCAGGCGCCGCAGTTGCCTTCGCGGCAGGCGTAGGGTGCGTCGATACCTTGGTTCAGCAAGGCATCGAGCAGCACTTCGCCCCTTGGCCAGCTGATCTCGTGGGTATCACCGTCGATCTCGACGGTCGCGGTCGCTGAGTCGGCGGCTGAGGCGTTGCCGGCCGCCGGCTCCGGCGCGGCGAAGGCATCCGTGGCCAGTGAGACGAAGACCTCTCGGTGCACGTGCTCACGGGCGACGCCGGCGTTGTGCAGGGCGGCCGCGGCCACGTCCATGAATGCCGCTGGGCCGCACAGATAGGCGGCGGTCTCGGCCCCCGGCGCCGCGGGCAGCAGTGTGCGCAACGCGGCTGGGGTGGGCAGGCCGGACTCCGACTCGAGCCAGTGCGCGACGGTCAGCCGGTCATCATGCGCCGCAAGCAGTTCCGTCAACTCGGCGGCGAAGATGACCGATTCGCGGTCGCGATTGGCGTAGACGAGTGTCACCCGGCGGCCGGACTGCAGGAGCACGGCGCGGATCATCGAGATGACGGGCGTGATGCCACTGCCGGCGGCCACGAAAATCAGCTCGCTCTCTGCCGGGCGTACCGTGAATGCGCCTGCGGGCGTGAGTGATTCCAGTGTCATACCGGCCGTGGCGTGGTCGCACAGCCAGTTGGATGCGAGGCCACCGGAGGTGCGCTTCACGGTCACCTTCAGGTGCTCGTCAGCGGACGGGCTGCTGGACAGGGAATAGCACCGCGAGACCGCGCCGTCCGTCGCCGGGATGCGCAGCGTAAGGAACTGTCCGGCCTGGTAGGTGAAGTGCTCGCGGGCGTCGTGCGCGGCGGCCAGAACCAGCGACACGGCGTCGGGAGTCTCGGTGATCACCTCGACCACGGTCAACTCGTGTGACCTGGACGCTGTCGATGCGGTCATGGGGATTGCCTTCCGTCGTCGGACCAGGTCAGATTGTCGCCGCTAACTGTGCCATTGACAAATGGCACAGTCGATGGTGTCCTACTTCCCGTGACGGAAACCGACCGGGCAACGCTGCCCGAAGTACCCACACGCGCAACATTGCGTGCCGCGCTCTCGGCCACGGTGACCCGCTGGACCTTGGGCAATCTGACCAGCGTCATCCCGATGAACACCCCCGGTGTCTGGTTCGGGCGCGGCCTGATCGCCACGATCATGGAGACCTTCGGTTCCATGCCCGGCGGCACCAGGATCATCCCGGTGCGCACGCCGAACCTGCAGGGCGAATGGGTCCTCGGACCTGGCGTCGAGTTCGGTCGCCGCGCCGGTTACTACGTGCACGGCAGCGCGTACGTCATCTGCTCCGCACGCACCCACCGCAAGCTGGTGGCCCGCCTGTCCGAAGCGACCGGACTGCCGATGTTCGTCGTGGACTACCGCCTGGCTCCCGAGCACCGCTTCCCGACTGCGGCCGAGGACGTCGAAGCCGGATACCGGTGGCTGTTGTCGGAAGGCTATGCGGCCTCGGACATCGTGATGGGCGCCGACTCGGCCGGTGGTCACCTGACCTGCGACATGCTGCTGGCGCACGCCGGCGACGCGGACTTCCGGCCCGCGGGCGTCGTGCTGTTCTCGCCGTTGATCGACGTCACGCTCGGGCTCGCGCTCGAACAGGAGAAGGCGACGTACCGCGATCCGGCGATGTCGGCCACCGCGGCCGCGCGCATGGTCGGGCTGTACACCGAAGGCCAGAACCTGGCCGATCCGCGACTGCAGCTCGACTTCGCCAAGGCGGACCAGTTGCCGCCCATGCTGATTCAGGTCGGCGGTTTCGAGATGCTGCGTGCCGACGCACGCTACCTCGACGCCGAACTTCGCCGCGCCGGTGGTGTCAGCACGCTCGAGGTCTGGCCCGGCATGGTGCACGTCTTCCAGGCCCTGCCGCATCTGGCGCCCGAAGCCGGCCCCGCGCTGCGTCGCGCCGCGGCCTTCATCGCCGATGCCTACAAGCGATCCAACGAACTCGAAGAGGTGTGCTGATGATCGGCATCGACACGATCCTGAATATCTTTCGCGGCCAGCGCCGTTCGGACAAAGCGAAGGCGGTGGTCACCGGTGCCGGCAGTGGCATCGGCCGGTCGTTCGCCCTCGAACTCGCGCGCCGCGGCGGCGAGATCATCTGTGCGGACATCAGCCTGGAGCGGGCCAAAGAGACCGTCGCACTGATCGACCAGCTCCCGACCGGCAAGGGTCACGCCGTGCAGTGCGACGTCGCCGACCGCACCGCCATCGAGTTGCTCGCCAAGCAGGCGCAGGATATCTTCGGCGGCGCGCCGACGCTGGTCATCAACAACGCCGGCGTCGGCATCGGCGGAAAACCGGTGGGCGACATCGGCTTCGAGGACTGGGACTGGGCGCTCGGCATCAACCTGTGGGGCGTGGTGTACGGCTGTGAGGTCTTCACGCCGCTGCTGCGGGAAGCCGGCCGCGGCGGCATCATCAACGTGGCCTCGGCGGCCGGGTTCGCCGCCGCGCCGTCGATGGCGGCCTACAACGTGTCGAAGGCCGGCGTGATGTCGCTGTCGGAAACCCTCGCCGCCGAACTCGACGGCACCGACATCGCCGTCACCGTCCTGTGCCCGACGTTCGTGAAGACCAACGTCTTCACCGACGGCCGCATCACCCCGAGCTCGATGAGCCTGAGCCAACAGCTGGCCCGCTGGACCGGGCTGTCCGCCGACAACGTCGCCGCCCGCACCCTGGACGCGCACGACGGTGGCCGGCTCTACGTGGTGCCCCAACTCGACGCCACCGTCATCTGGCACCTCAAGCGACACTTCCCCGCCCTGTACGTCCGCGGCGCCGGACTGCTCGGACGCGTACTTCCCAAGGACTGAAAGGAACTCATCATGGCAATGGATCTCGACGAGATGCTGCAGCGGATCAAGGACAAGCAGTGGGCCCTGGCCGACATCGACTGGGACGCACCGGGTGCCGAGCTGATCGAGCCGGAACTGTGGGCCAAGCTCAAGCCGTTCATGACCGATCTGATGTGGATCGAGAACGTGGGCGCCCGTGGCTTCGCCGCGCTGGCCAGGAAGGCCCCGACCCCGACGCTCAAGAGCATCTATGAGCACTTCCACGCCGAAGAACAGAAGCACGCCAACGCCGAGCTGGCCCTGATGCGGCGCTGGGGCATGCTCGAGAACGACGAGGTGCCGCCGCCGAGTGTCAACGTGCAGCTGGTGATCACCTGGCTCGACAAGTTCTCCGACGGTATGTCGCTGTCGATCCTCGGCACCGTCATCCCCATGCTGGAGGTGGCCCTGGACGGCGCACTCATCAAATTCATCACCGATGAGGTCAAAGACCCGGTGGCGCAGGAAGTGTTCAAGCGCATCAACTCCGACGAGTCGCGGCACCTCGCGGTCGATTTCGAGGTGATGGACATCCTGGGCCACGCCGACCTGCGCAAGCTGGCCGTCGATTTCGTCGGCAGCTGGCTGAACCCGGCGCTGGTGATCGGCACGCTGAGCTACTTCCCGCTGCTCAACAAGATGCGCGACAACATCGTCGCCATGGGCGTCAACGAAGAGCGCCTGTACCAGGCGATGCGCCGGTTCCAAAGTGTCGGTGAGCGAAGCGCTTTCGCGCGCCGGGTGCCGATGTACCGGTTCGTCTCGTGGCACGCCAAGAAGGTGATCGACCGGACCTCGAAGTACCACTGGCTGGCCGATTCCCTGGTGGTGGTCACCGGCGCCATCCCGATGCCGCTGATTCGGAACACGCCGAGCTGGTCGGACGAGATGACCTATGAGCCGGTCGCGTAAAAGGAACTCACGAATGACGATTTCTGTAGCCATCATCGGTGCCGGGTTCGCCGGTATCGGCGCCGCCATCCGGCTCAAAGACCAGGGCATCACCGAGTTCGAGATCTTCGAGCGCGGCACCCGCGTCGGCGGTACCTGGCGCGACAACACGTATCCCGGTGCGGCGTGTGACATTCCGTCGCGCCTGTACTCCTACAGCTTCGCGCCGAACCCGGAGTGGTCACACACCTACTCCGGTAGCGACGAGATCCTCGGATACATCGACAGCATGGTCGAGTCGTTCGGTATCGCGCCGCACATCCGCTTCGGCCACAACGTGACCGGCGTGGAGTACGACGAGGTGGCGGGGGAATGGACCGTCAACTTCGAGGGTCGCGAGCCGGTGCAGGCACGTACCGTCATCGTCGCCTCGGGGCCGTTGGCGAACGTGAGCTTCCCGAAGATTCCGGGCATCGAGGACTACGAGGGCCACAAGATCCACAGTGCCCGTTGGGATCACGACTACGACTTCACCGGCAAGAAGGTCGCGGTCATCGGCACCGGCGCCAGTGGTGTGCAGATCGTCCCGGAACTGGTGAAGGTCGCCAAGTCGGTCAAGGTGTTTCAGCGCACGCCGGGCTGGGTGATCCCGCGGGTCAACAGTTCGACGTCGGGTTGGCTGAAGCGAATCTACAAAGACGTGCCCTTCGCCGAGAAGATCGCGCGGTCGGCCTGGTTCTGGGGCCATGAGTCTGTCGCGCTCGGGGTGGTGTGGGACAGCCCGTTCACCCGGGTGGTCGAAGCGCTGAGCCTCGCGAATCTGCGCCTGCAGGTGAAGGATCCGTGGCTGCGCCGCCAGCTCACCCCGGACTTCTCGGCCGGCTGCAAGCGGCTGCTGATGACCGCCGACTACTATCCGGCGCTGCAAGCCGACAACTGCAAGCTGGTCACGTGGCCCATTGCCCGGCTGTCGCCCAAGGGAATTCGCACCGTCGAAGGCATCGAGCACCAATTCGACGCCATCGTGTTCGCCACCGGCTTCGAGGTGTCCAAGGCCGGTACCCCGTTCCCCGTCATCGGTATCGATGGCCGGGAGCTCGCCGCGGAATGGAGCCGGGGCGCGTACGCCTACCGCAGTGTCGCGGTCTCCGGCTATCCCAACCTGTATTTCACCTTTGGACCCAACTCCGGCCCCGGCCACAGCTCGGCGCTGGTGTACATGGAGGCGCAGATCGACTACATCGTCGAGGCCATCTCCAAGCTGCTGCAGTTCGGGTGGAAGTCGCTCGACGTTCGGCCCGAGGTGCAGGCCCGCTACAACGAGGACATCCAGCAGCGCCTGCAGTCCACGACGTGGAACTCGGGTTGCCAGAGCTGGTACCTGACCGAGGACGGCTTCAACGCGACGATGTTCCCCGGGTTCGCCACCCAGTACGTCAACCAGTTGAGGACGGTCAATCTGCACGACTTCAAGATCACTGCTGCGCAGACCAGCGGTGCCTCGGTCCTGACCGCATAGAATCCGCTGGTGGCTGAGTACCGGATCGACGACCTCGCGCGCGAAGCGGGGACGACAACCCGGAACGTCCGCGTCTACCAGGAGAACGGCCTGCTGCCCCGGCCTCAGCGCCGGGGCCGGGTCGCGATCTACACCGACCGGCACCTGAGTCAGCTCCAGGCGATCGTCCGGCTGCTCAGCGAGGGCTTCACCGTCAAACACATCCTGAAGTTCCTCACCGGCCTGCAGCGCGGTGAGGGGCTCGTCGAGGTGCTGGACCTGGCGGAGCTCGAGGAGCTGGTGATCTCGCCGTGGTCGAACCCCGAGTCGCAGACCCTGACGCGCCAGGAGCTGGAGATGCAGCTGGGCCGGCTGGACGGCGCGACGCTGCGCCGGCTCGTTGCGGGCCGGATCATCGAGCTGACGGACGACAAGGACTCCTACCTGGTACCTGACCGGCGGGTTATCGACGACTTCGGCCGGCTGATCTCTCGCGGGATGCCGTTGACCGCGATCCTCAAGACCACCACGGCCGTCGACAAGAAGCTCGACGAAGCCGCCCGGGCCATGACCCGGGCCGGGCACACCGAGGTGGTTCGGCAGCGGGGCACGGGCTGGTATCCCAGCAACGACGTCGAACTTGCCTGGGCCGCCGATCTGATCGATGCCATGCGCCGGGTATCCCGCCGTTCGGCCCACGCTAGCCTTGACCGCGCGTTAGATGAAGCGGTGCGAGCCGAGCTGCGGCAGTACCAGCAGGAAGCCAAGGACAAGGGGGCTCCTGTCGAACGGAAGGCGTGAGTCATGGCGCAGGCAGACGAAGCTGAGGCTTCCCCCGGCAAACGCAAGCGCGGGCCGAGGACCCTCGTGCAAGCGGTGTTCGCCCTGATGGACGACGTCGCCGAGCTTCGGAAGTCCGCGCAGTTCATCGCCGAGAACATCGCCGCCCTGAGCGAGAGCGCGGCGGGCATCGACCGGCATGCCGAACTGATCGCCAGCCAGATCACCACCTTGACCGAGGCCGCGGCAGGCATCGACACGTCGGCCGAGAAGATCGCCCACGGCGCCAACTCCATCGCCGCGACCCTGCCGAGCTTGAAGCGGCTCGCCGAAGTTGTCGAGCCCCTGGACAACACCGTCGCCCGGCTGGGCTGGCTCGTCGACCGGCTTCCGGGCGGAAAGCGAAACTAGTCGTCAATTCCTGTTCTCGCAGAACGGAATTCGTCCGGAGTCGTCAATATCGACACCTGTGTTGATCGGCTATTGCCACCCGCCGGACATCGGAGGAACGTATATCGGTGGACCGGCGGCGCCGCTGGGGCGCTGCCCCGATATAGAGGGGGTGGGTCGTGTACGCACGCTCTACCACTATTCATGCACAACCCTCGGCTATCGACGCAGGAGTGGCTCACCTCCGCGATGAAGTGATGCCCAAACTGCAAGAGCTGGACGGGTTCGTCGGCATGTCGTTGCTCACCGACCGTGAATCGGGTCGGTGCATCGCCGTAACGGCATGGGAGTCCGAGGAGGCGATGAGTGCGCTCGCCGACCAAGTTCGACCGATCCGCGAAAAGGCCATCGACATGTTCGGCGGCGCCGCGACCGTCGACGAGTGGGATATCGCCGTCATGCACCGCGCTCACCAGATCCCGCAGGGCGCGTGCGCGCGGGTGACGTGGGGGCATGCCGATCCGGCGAACGCTGATGCCGCGATCGACTACTTCCGGTCGAACATCGTGCCCGACACCGAGGCCCTCGAAGGCTTCTGCAGCGTCAGCCTGCTGGTCGATCGGGCCACCGGCCGTGGCGTGTCCTGCACGACGTTCGACAGCCGAGAAGCCATGGCGCGCAACCGGGCCCAGGCACAGACGATCAAAGAATCGAGACTTCCGGAAGCCGGTGCGACCGAGCTCGACGAGGCCGAATTCGACGTGGCCTTCGCGCACCTGCGGGTGCCGGAACTGGTTTAGCCACCGGCGCCGAACCGACCCGAGGACCGAACTAGAACGGTGCCGGGTCGTGTTCGGCTGCCCCCGTGGGTGCAAGCCAAGAATCTCCCAAGCGCCGGGCTGCATGCTGTCGACCAACAATAGAGAGGTTGAGTCCAATGACGCGACGAATCGCACGACTGGCCGCGGCGGCACTGCTGTCCGGCGGGATGAGTCTGGCCGCCTTCGGGTTGAGCGCCGGCACCGCCCAGGCCGAACCCTCCTCGGGAACCTGGTGTCCGGGCCAGCCGGTCCCCGGCGGCTTCACCGAGGTTGACTGGGACTGGACGACCTGTCATCGGTACAACCTGGTGCACCGCGGAAATCCGCCTCAGATCGTTGGCATGACGGCGGAAGACGGCTGGTACGGCGGCCACCCGCACTACCGACTGGTCGCAGGCGAGAACACCAACGCGACGTGCCAATTCCTGGGGTGCCCTTAGCTGGGGTGGTCGTCGCCCCCTGCGGGTGCCGGGACTGGTCTAGTCACAGCCTGGCCGTTTTCCGCATTTCAGAACGGTGCGGGTTCATCCCACTGCTCTGCTGCCAAGGCCATTTCGAGTTCGCGGCACCGGTGCCATTCCTCGCTGGCAATGCGTTCTTCGTTGAGCATGCGGGCTTGGTTCGCCCATTGCTGGCGTTCTTGTGCGCGGGTGCGTTTGCGTTTGGGCATGCAGTGACCGCGTGCGGGTGTGCGTTCCGGTTCCTGGGTGGCTTCGGGCGTTCCGGTGGGTGTGGCCAGTTGTGGGTACCAGTGGGCGCCTTCGGGTTTGGTGATGTAGGTGTGCCCGGTGGGGGCGGTCCACACGACGGTCCCGTCGGGGAACTGCTGATCCTGCCAATTATGGAAGGTCTTGAGGAGGTGATGGAACCGGCACAGGCATTTGAGGTTTGACGGGTGCGTCTGCCCCGCGGGATACGCCCTCGTGTGGTCGATGTCGCAGGCGTCGGCGGGCCGGTCACAGTCCGGGAATCGGCAGGTCAGGTCCCGGCACCGGACGAACTCGGCCAGTTTGACCGAGGGCCGGTACCGCGGTTCGGCCGTATCCGGTGGCAGGTCGACCTGGCGGATGGTCGCCCCCTCGGCGAGGCGGGCTACCTGCTCGGCGGGGATCTGCCCGTACCCGGGCAGGAACCCCGGAGCCTGCCCGTGCACTGCCTCCGGTGCAGCGATGACGTGGATGACGGCGCGGGTGCCGACGGTCGGCGCCGATAGCTCGCCCACGGTGGCGGGGCAGTCGGCTTGCCCGCACTCGCACCGCAACCGGCCACCGCGGGCCAGGGCGTCGATGGCAGCTGCGCGGCGCTGATCATGGGACCGTCCGTCGTTGCGGCACACCCCCGTGGCCAGCCCGTCGAGCGCGGCGTCCAGCACGGCGGCGGCCGCGGCATCCAGCGTCCCGCAGACGCTCGCGGTGCCGGGACCGCAGGCACGGATGTCGAGGTACCGGGCCTGCGACGGGGGTTTTGGCGGGTGCACCCCGGCCTGATCGGAGGCGGCGATGATCGCGTCGATGCGTTGTTCCACCTTCGGTTTCGACAACCGTCCCCAGGCCACGATCTTGGCGGCGAGGTCGGCGTCGACCTGCCCGGCGACGTCGTCGTCGATGATCAGGTCGGTGCGTGCGACGATCATCGCGACCAGCACCGCATCGATCAGCCCTTTGGCATAGACGGCCGCGACTTTGGGCAGGCGGGTGCGCAGCATCACCGCCCGATCCACCTGGGCCTGGGCCCGCTTGCGGGACACCCCCAGTGCGGCGGCAACCTCGACCACCAGGCCGGAGTACCCGTCGATCGCCCAGTACCGCTTCTCGATGTCGTCGTCGGGGGCCCGCAGCTCCCACAGATCACCGATCGCCGCCAGGCGGCGGGCGCCGGCGGCGTTCTCCTCGCAGGTGGCCAGGGTGATCGCGTCGACCGCCGCGGCCGCGGCGTGGGGATCACTATTTAGTTCGCTCATGCGTTCGAATATAGACCTGCCCACCGACACGGATCGGCAGCCGCAAGCGCGACCCATCGACGACGATTAGGGCACCTAAACAGAAGCGCCGCAGCATGATTGAGGCCCGCGACTGGCCCAGGCGCCGATCGTCGACGGTTAGGTCGACTAGCCACCCAGCTCCCGGGGTGGCGCCAATCCTCGACGGTTAGAACAACTAGCCAACAACACGGCGCCGCAGCAGCGATTAGCCGACCTAACCGTCGAAGGTCCGAGACCCGACTAGAGAACTCCGGGCGCCGAAGCGACCCGGGCCGCATGGCCCATCAAGGACAGCTAGGCCACCTAACCGTCGTCGATCCGCCAGGCGCCGCCGCCATGGGAACAGGTAGCAATCGCGGGACCACAAAACCCGCCCGCGATTTACCGAGCCCACCTAACCGTCGACGGTCACGGGTTCGCGCTCCGAGTTGGTCATCGCGGAGTGCCTCTCGGCGTGCGGCTTACTCGGCCACCAGATGCGGTTGCCGATCATGGCCATCGCGGCGGGTACCAGCACGGTGCGCACCAGGGTGATGTCGATCAGCAGGCCGACGCCGATGGTGAACCCGATCTGCAGCAGGTTGATCACCCGCCCGGTCATCAGCGCGAACATGGTGAGCGCGAAGACGATTCCGGCGGTCGTGATGACGCTGCCGGTGCTGCCGAAGCTGCGCATGATGCCGCGGATCATGCCGTCACCCGACTCGTCGCGGATGCGGGCGGCGAACAGCATGCTGTAGTCCGCGCCGACCGCGATGAGCGCCATGAAGGACACCGGGAACACCGACCAGTCCACGTCGACCCCGATGAGGTGCTGCCACACGAGGACGCTGACTCCGGCGGCGGCGGTGAACGACAGCGTCACGACCGCGACCATGAACACCGGCGCGAGAATGCTGCGCAGCAGCGCGATCAACACCAGCAGCACACCGAGGATCGCGACGATGCCGTAGACGGCGAAGTCGTGCCACACCTGGTCGCGCATGTCTGCCGACAGTGAGGCCAAGCCGGTGCTCGCGAAACGTGCCGTCTGCAAAGAGGTTCCGGAGGCGGCCTCGGTCGCCGCCGGCGCCAGCGCGCGGGAGGCGTCCAGGGCCTGAGCGCTGTACGGGTTGATCTTCCAGATGACGAGCATGCGCGCCGTCTTACCGTCGGGGGAGAACAGCAGGTCCTGTGCGGCCCGGAATGCCGGGTCGGAAAAGCCCTGCGGCGGAAGGTAGAAGCCCGAGGCCGGGCCGTCGCCGGTGTGCGTGCTCAACGTCGCCAGATAGTCCGTCGCCTGGCCGAGGCCGTCGGTGAGCCGCCCGGACATGTTGGCCACCTGGTCCACGCCGCCCTTGACCTGATCGAGCCCGACGGCCAGCCGGGTCATGCCGGCGCTCAGCTGGTCGGCGCCACGCACGAGGTCGGTCAGCTGGGTGCGGGCCTGCGCCGGCGAACCGCCGGGCAGGTTCGACACCATTTTCTGCAACGTGGCCAACGCATTTCGGATGGCCGGCTCGGCGGCCCGAACTTTCTCGACGGTCACCTGCGGGACCGCGGAGAGCCGCTGAGCCTGCAGTAGCGCGCGGCTGACCGCGCCGTTGGAGATGGCGTCGAGATCGGCAATGTCGGCGCGGGCCCGGCTGCACACCGGGTTCATCAGGCACTCGGAGCCGGGTTGCGGATCCAGCGCCGATCCGAGTGCCGAGCTCACCAACCGACCGGCGTCGGCGACCTGCGCGTTGCCGTCGATGGCCTGCAGCGCCGCGTCGAGCAGTCCGGTGGAGGAGCTGAGATCGGCCAACGCCGAACGGACGTCCACCGTGCCGTCGGTGAGGGTGGACAGCCCGGCACCGGCGGCCTGGTACCCGTCGAGCACCTGATGGGCCAGCCCGGTCACTTGCTTGATGCCGGAAACCAATTGGGGAATCTGGGTCACCGCGGAGGCGGCGCCGTCGCGCAACTGGGCCGCACCGGAGTCCAGCCGGTGAATGTCGGGGACAGCCTTGTTGACCTGGTTCTTGGCATCGCCGAGCCGGTCCGCCACGATCCCGGCCTGGTAGCCGATGGTGGTCTGCGGCAACTGCTTTCCCGCCGGGCGGGTCATGGAGCGGACATAGGCGATCTCGGGCATCCCCGAGAGGCGACCCGCGACGCGGTCGAGCACAGCCAGGTCGTCGGTGTTCCGCATGTCATGGTCAGCCGAGACGATCAGGTATTCCGGTGCCGCTTCGTTGACACCCCAGTGGGCGTAGGTCTTCTGGTAACCGATGGCGCTCTCGGTGTCGTCGAGCTGCATGGCGTTCTCGTCGAAGTTCACCCGGAAGGTGGTGAGAACCGATGCGGCACTGAGCAACAGCACCAGTGACGCGGTCACCAGAACGCCGGACCGGCGGATCATGGTCGACCCGATCCGGCGCCACCGCCGGTCATTGAGTGGTCGCGGTTGGGCGAGTCCGCGCTTGCCCAGGAGCGAGAGCAGGGCGTAGGGCAGGGACATCGAGACGGCCAGGCCGACGACGATCGCGATGGCGATCGGTGGACCCGCGGCCTTGAACATGCCCAGCTCGGTGAACCCCATCGCCGTGGCGGCCGCTGCGATGGTCAACATCGACGCGATCAGGATGCCCGAAACCCGCTGTCCGGCTTGCGCTATCGCGTCGGCGACGGGCACCTGACTACGCCGGGCCTCGTGATAGCCGGCCAAAATGAAGATCGCGTAGTCGGTGGCGGCGCCGAGCAGCATGGCGGTCATCAGGGAAATGGTGAAGTTCGAGACGGTGAGTGCGCCGGTCATGCCGAGCAGGGACACGATCGGCCGCGCGACGCCGAGGGCGATGCCGATGGTCAACAACGGGACCATCGCCGTGGGCAGGGACCGATAGACCATCAGTAGCACCAGCGTGATCAGCAGTACGGACACCGCGGTGATGATCAGCAGCGAGAAGTCCATGGCGCTGAACAGGTCGGCCAATGTCGGTGACGGCCCCGTGAGGTACACCCCGACTCCGGGCGGTTTCGGCAGCGCCTTGAGCTGATCGCGGATCTCGATGGTGTTCTTGTGTGCCTTGGTGGACCCGACGTCGCCGGTGCCGGCGAGGACCAGGTTGATCGCCTTGTGGTCCGGGCTGAGCGCGATGTCGCGCAGCTGCGGGTTGTCGTAGGTGTCGAGCACGTAGGCGACGTTGGACTTGTCCCGCTGCAGGGTGGCGACGATATCCCGGTACAGGGCCTCGTCGGCGGCGTTGATGCCGCGCTCGTCGACCAGCACGACGCTGCCAACAGCGGATGAGCGGGGGACGCCGAAGGCGTCGGACATCTCGCGCAGCGTCTGCGCGGCCTTGATGTTCGCCGGCATGAACGGCGCGGAGCGCTCGGCGACCGTCTGCTCGAGCTGGGGGATGGCGACGTTGAGGATTCCGGCCAGCGCTACCCAGAAGCCGATGACGACCCATGCCCACTTGGCACAGAAACTGCTGGTGGCGGCGAAAAACCTACTGTTGTGTCCCACCCCGGACCCCCTCGATTCGAGACCCGAACTACACCGTTCGGTCTACTATTGAGGGCAGACGCTAGTAGACCACTTGGTATACAAACAATGCTGAAGGACAGGGAGTTACGTCACATGAGTGCCCGGGATCGGCTCGTCGTCACAGCCATTGATCTGATCCGACGCCAAGGTGTCGCGGGAACCGGGCTCAGCCAGTTGCTCGAACGCAGTGGCGCCGCACGCCGGTCGCTCTACCTGAATTTCCCGGGCGGCAAGGCCGAACTCGTGGCCGATGCGACCGTGACGGCGGGGAAGACGCTGGCGGACGGCATTGACCTGCTGTTCGCCGAACAGGGTCCGGTCGGAGCGCTGCGGGCGTTCGTCGCGATGTGGATCGCCAATCTGACCGGCAGCGACTTCGAGGTCGGATGTCCGATCCTCGCGGCCGCGCTCGGCCGCAGCGAAGCACCCGCGGCAGCCGATGCCGCCGGCGGCGTCTTCCTGGACTGGGAGAGCCGGATCGCGGCCGGCCTGGAATCCGCCGGGCTCGCACCCGACATCGCGGCCCGGCAGGCGACGCTGACGGTCGCCGCGATAGAGGGCGCCATCGTCATGGCACAGGCAACCAAGTCGGAACTGCCGCTACGCCGCGTCGAGGAAGCGCTCGTCGAATCGGTGGAACAGCTGCTGAATTAGGCGGTCTGGGCGGGCGGTACGTCGGTGGCAGTGCCTGACAGGCAGTCGGCGATGAAACCGGCCATGCGCGCATATGCCCGACGGCTCTCGGGCAGTCCGGGAAATATGGCCGGGAACGCGTGGACCTGACTGGGCCACGCGGCGACATCGCACGTGCGTCCGGCCTGGATCAGCCTGTCCTGCATCCGTTCGGCGTCGCACAGCAGTGACTCCGTCGCGGAGACGACGATCAGAGACGGCGGCATCGCATCCATCGGACCGGACATCGGCTCCAACTGGTCGAGATTGCCAGTGGGGCAGATGCGTTCGGTGAGAACCGGTAGGCCCGTGGCAATCCCGAAGACGTCTGTCGACGCGGTCGAATGCGCCGCGCGCGCAACGTTGTCCAATTCCAGCAGGGGTGAGATGCCGACCACGCCTGCGGGGCTCGGGAGCCCGTGCTTCGGGGCCTGCTGCGCGGTGGCGAACGCCAGGAAGCCGCCGGCCGAGTCGCCGGCGATGATGACCTTGGCCGGGTCGACGCCCGAGCTCAGCAGGTGGTGGTAAGCACCCAGACAGTCCTGGATGGTCGTCTCCAGATCGACCTCCGGGTACTGCCGATACTCGATGTGTACCAACGGCAGTCGCGTGACGCGGGACAGGGCGGCGACGGCGCGGAGGTGGGTGTTGAGATCCCCGAGAACGAATCCGCCGCCGTGGAAGTACAGGATGACCCCATCTTCGATCGGCGCGTCGAGGTCGGACGGCGCCACCCACTCGACGCGCAGACCGTTCCAAATCTCGGGAACCAATCGGAAGCCGCGCGGCGGTCGGCGCCGCTGCAGGCTGGCGAGCCGGTTGACGTTGCGTCCGACTCGTACGATCCGGAGCGAGGTGGCCTCGTACTCTGCCGTGGTCAGGGCGCGAATCAGGATGCGGGCCAACAGCAATGACGCGAAGAAGTGAATGATGCGCGCACGCAGGCTGGCCGGCTCGCCGGCATGGACGATCGCGGTCACGGTGCCAGCTCCACCAGCACCGGCGCATGATCGCTGGGCTGCTTGCCTTTTCGTTCCTCGCGGACGATCTCGCCGTGGGTGACGCGTGCCGCGAACTCCGGCGAGCCGAGTACGAAGTCGATGCGCATGCCCTGCTTCTTGGGGAACCGCAGCTGCGTGTAGTCCCAATAGGTGTAGACGCCCGGACCCGGCGTGAACGGCCGCACCACGTCCGCGAAGCCGGCGTCGTTGATGGCGCGGAAGGCCGCACGCTCGGGCTCGGAGACGTGCGTCGAGTTCTGGAACACTGCCATGTCCCAGACGTCCTCGTCGGTCGGCGCGATGTTCCAGTCGCCCATCAGAGCCAACGGCAACGACGGATCGTCGGCCAGCCAGCCGGTCGCGGTGTCCCGCAGGGCGGCAAGCCATTTCAGCTTGTAGGGCAGATGCGGGTCTTCGAGCGTCCGGCCGTTGGGCACGTACAGGCTCCACAGCCGGACCCCGCCGCAGGTGGCGCCGATGGCGCGTGCCTCGTCGGCGTCCTGCCACTGCGGCTGGCCGGTGAAGCCGATCTGCACGTCCTCGAGTCCGACGCGGGACGCGATCGCCACCCCGTTCCACTGGCTGTGCCCGACGTGCGCGACTTCGTAACCGAGTGCCGCGAACGGCATCGTCGGGAACTGCTCGTCCTTGCACTTGGTCTCCTGCATGGCGAGCACGTCGACGTCCGCGCGCGACAGCCAGTCCGTGACCCGGTCGACCCGGGTGCGGATGGAGTTGACGTTCCAGGTGGCGATACGCATGACGCTCCGATCAGACGGGCTCGGGGACTTTCAGTTCCCGACGCAGGGCGGTGAAGTCGGTGATGGTCTTGGTGGCGACATTGGCGACCGGCCGGGCGTTGCGGCCGGTGGCCTCGGACTTGGACACCATCACCACGCCGTCGATGTACGGCTGAATCGTGGTGGCGTTCTGCACCGTCGCGACGATCACCAGCTGGAAGCCGAACTTGCGGAACGCCTGCAGCGCCTGCGAAGCGAACTGCGGGTCGGACTTGGAGAACGCCTCGTCCAGCATCAACTGCGCGAAAACCGGCTTGTTGTCGCCGCTTTCGGGGTTCGCCAGGTTGAAGCTGAGCGCCCCGGCCAGGCAGAAGGCCATCAGCTTCTCCTGCTCGCCACCGGAGTTGTCACCGGCGTTGCTGTGCGTGCGGATCAGTTCGCCGCTCGCCACGTCCCACTCGGCGCAGTCGAACGTGAACCGGTTCCGCACGTCGAGCGCATCGCGGGTCCAGGCGCGGTCCTCGGGATTGTTGCCGGCCAACCGGTTTCGCAACCGCAGGATGTCGGCGTACTGCTCGAGGATCGCCTTCTTATCGCCGAGCCCCACCTCGGCGATGCGCCGGGAGATGGCCTTGACGATGTCGGTCAGTTCGGAGACGGCGACCATGCTGCGCGGGTTGGCGCGCAGCGTCAGGCGGGTGCCGCGGTTGAATTCCACCGCGCCTAAACCGGTGTTGACGCGCTCGATCTGTTCACTGATCCGCCGGGTCTCCTGCTCGGCGACGCGGTGCAGGGTCAGGATCGCGTCGGGCGCCTGCTCGGTGATCAGCCGCATCATGCGGTCGTAGGCGTCGGGCAGCTCACGCTCGTCGATGTGCCGGCAGACCCCGACGTAGTCGTAGATGCGCTCGTCGAAGTCGTCCGAGTCGTTCGGAATCGCATCCGGGAACGAGGCGTCGAACGTCGCGACGATGCGGGAGAGCTCCTCGTAGGAACGCCGACGGCTCTCGGTGAGCTGGTCGCGTTCGCGCCGGATGGCCGCGAACAGCGCCTCGCGGTGCGGCTCCGGGTTGAGCAGTTCCAGCGGCACGGGAACGTCAGCGGCATAGCGGCGCAACAGATCTGTGGCCTGATCTGATACCACGGCCGGGGAGAGCCGGTCCTGCAGGTCCATCAGTTTGGTCCGGCGGGCGTCGAGGTCGTCGCGCCGGGTCTGGATGGCGCCGCGCCGGGTCATCAGGGTCTGGATGTCGACCCAGCATTCCTCGGCGCGGGCGCTCAATGCCTCGATGTCGGGGTGGTCGGCCAGCAGCAGCTCGTACTGCTCGCGGAGCCGGTCGGCATGGCCCTCGGCGGTGTCGGTGTCGATCTGGCTCCACTGCGGGAACTGCTCGTAGACGGCCTTGCAGGCCGCGGCCCGGTCACGCCAGCGCTGTCGTTGTGCGGCAATCTCATCCGCGGCCCGGCGGGCGGAGTTGAACGCCTCCTCGGCCTCGGTGAGCTCGGCGTGCAGCGCCTCCAGCTTGGCGCTGATGTCGCCCTGATAGATGTACTCGGACGGCTTGATCGGGCGCCGGTCGTCCTTGATGGCCAACCGGTCGGAGTCCTTGTAGAGGCCCGTGTCGGTGACGGCGCGGCGGAACCGCACGAACACGTCGGGGGTGTCCACACAGATGTGGTCACCGGCCGCGGCGATCACATCGGCGGCCTCGGCGGCACAGGGATGCTTGGGCTTGACCAGGAACAGCTTGCCCGCCAACGTGTTCGGCTCGGCCTCGCGTCCCGAGGCGCCGGCCCGGACATGGTGCAGCGCCAGCCGTCCGCGCATGTTGGTCTCGTTGACGAACCGCAGCACCTTGGCGTAGTGCTGATCGGGCACCAGCAGCCGCAGGCCGACCCCGCGCAGCACCTTCTCGACCGCAAGCCGCCAGCGAGAGTGCTCGGGTTGCAAGTCGAAAAGTTCAGCAACATAGGGTAATTCGGCGGGATCGATGCCGACGCCGGCACAGATGTGGTCGCGCATCGTCACGGCGGACTCGGGCAGCGCCGAGCCCACGTGCTCGACGCGCTTGAACTCCTTGGCCGCGTTGTCGCGCAGGATCCGCGCCGACTTCTGGGCGTATTCCGCGTCGGTGGACGCATCGCGGCCCCACTCCAGCTTGCCCAGCATCTCGGTGGCCTGCCGGGTGAGCTCCTCACGCAGGTTCCAGAATTCGTCGGCCGTGTCGGGCACTTCGACGCCGAGCGCCGCGACCATCTCCTCGTAGGCCGCGCGTCGGCGGGCCACGTCGTCGGCCTGTGCCTCGGCCGCATTGACCTGGGCCTGCAGCGGGCCGACATTCGCCGACGCGCCGTTGATCTGGGCGTTGAGCGAATCGCCTTCGGCCTTGGCCAGATTCAGCTGGCGGGTCAGGTCGGCGTTCTCGTTCTCCAGCTGGTCGATGGTCGCGTCGAGCGTCTCGATCTCCGCGGGGCAGTGCCGCAGCCGCACGTGGTCGGTGTAGGCGCGCACCATCGGCAGGTCGACCAGATCGATGATGCCGAGATCGGTTGACTCGGAGGCGTAGCGCACCTGGATGGCCTCGATGTCACCGAGGATCTTGCGCTTGCGCTGGGCCACCGCGAGCAGCTCACGCGCCTCGACGAGGGGATCGATCTGCTTGAGGGCCTCGGGCAGCCGGGCCAGGCTGTCCGGCTCGTCCAGCATGAACTCCCGGACGAACTGCTCAAGCCCACCAACACTTTTCAGCGACTTGGCCTTGCCGAGCAGCTGCTGCGCGGCGTCCGATGCGCGGATGCCGATCGAGGCGTACAACTGCGCCAGGTACTGCGACTCGACCTTCGTGGTGAACCGCCAGCCCTGGTTTTCCCCGTCGCTTCGCTCGCTCCGGACACCCTTGAACACCCCAGCATCGAATCGGCCCGCGGCCCACCGGTTGCAGACGTCCTCGATGTCCAGGTCGCCGTCGCCGATGACGAAGCGGCTCGACGAGTCCGAACGCGATTCTCCGGTCAGCCATTTGAGTACCAGGCCGGTGATGGTGCGGCCGGTGTTACTGGTGTAGGTGACGGCGACCGCGGACCAGGTGGTGCCTTCGCCGCGCAGGTACATGACCTGACTGGTGCCGGCCTCGCTGCGCTGGCCCCAGGCGCCGCGGACGTACTTGTCGACGGTGCGCCGGCCCGCACTCGAGCCGGCCGCGGTGTTGTCGCCGGACGCGTTGAAGTTGCGCCGGTTGAACGGCAGGAAACCGAGTGAAATGGCATCCAGCAGTGACGATTTGCCGCTGCCGGAGCCGCCCGCGACCAATGAGCCGCCGGCGCTGAACGGAATGCTGTGATAACCGTCGAACACGCCCCAGTTGATGATCTGGAGCCGGGACAGATGGAACTGCTCAGACATCGGCTTCAGTACCTCCGCCGGTGAGTTGTTCGAACTGCTGCTGCAGCTCGGTGATCACCGAGGCCGTCATCACGGCTGTGATGACGGGGCTCACGGTGTAGCTGTCCTCGTCGTCACGGCTGCGGCGAAGGATGTCGAGACCCGTCAGCCGGGCGATGGCCGCGTCGATGCGGGCGGTGAAAGTGACTGCGTCACGGTCGGTTTCGTTCAGCACGCCGCTGAACATGCCGTGCATCTCGTCGCGGGTGATCAGGAAACTCTGGTCGCCGCCGGCGCGCATCAGCTGCGCCAGGTGCAGCGCCAGAATCGAGTCGTAGGTGCCCAGGGGCTCGCGGCGCAACAGCTTGATGCCCTTGGCCGACTCGTAACGGGCCTGCTCGATGAACGCGATGTCGACGCCTTCGGAGATGCGCAGCTGCAGGTCGAGTTCGGACAACCGCACCGACAATTCGTTGCGGTACTCCAGGATCCAGCTGTAGATGTCGCGGTCGGACTCGCTGCTGATGTAGCGGCGCGTCAGCAGGTGCTGCAGGGCCCAGCAGGCGCGGTCCGGCATGGCGCTCACATCGCCGTCGAACCGCGGCCGACGCTGTCCAGCCACCCGGCTGGCACCGTCGACCTCGGGCAGGGAGGCGAAATCGATGGGTGAGTCAGTCATGAAGGGCTCCCGCCACGGCAACAGGCTCGGTGAACATCAGATACGGCACCTCGATCTCGCGGTCGCGACCGTCGAGCGAACGGAAACGCACCGACATGGTGTCGTCACTCGGGTCTCCTGGCCCTCCGGGTTGTTTGAGCGCCCACGACCACAACACGATGACGTGGCCCAGGTACGCCGAATCGAGCATCTCGACCGCCTCGGCCAGGGACACCGGGCGGCGCGCGACTGCGGCATTGAGCATCTCGGACATCGCGGGTGCGTCGACCTGGGTGGTCAGGGCCGCGAAGGTGGACAGGTCGACGTCGCCCTGCGCCGCCTCGGCGGTCTTGGGCGCCGACAGGTCGCCGATCTTGAAGCTCAGCGCGCCGATCGAGCTGATCGTGTGCCGGGCCAGTGGGACCTCGATGTCCAGCCGGGAGTCGGTGAGCGACGACTTCAGCAGCGTCCGGGCCGCGCCGATGGCCTCGCCCAGCTGGCGGGCGACACCACGGCTGGACTCCATGGTGCCGAACGCGGTGAATCGCTTGACCCGCTGCGCGCAGCGCTGCTGGATGCGTTCGACCTCGTCGATCTGGTGGCCGATCAACTCGAAGAACCCGGCCATCACCTTGCGCAGCGCCGGGTCCAGGTCGGGCAATGCGGAGGCGACAACCGCGATATCCGATTCGAACTCTCTGCGCTGGTCGGGGTCGTTGATCATCCGCAGGAACGCCCGGTGCGAATCGCGGCCCGCCGAATCCCATGCCGCCTGGTAGTCGGCGTACATCTGGCGCTGCCGGTCGCGGTACTCGATGTTGGTGTCGATCGGATCGTCCAGCGCCTGCGTGGCCTGCTCGATCATGGTGCCGTAGAGGCCGATGTCGGTGATCAGCCGTTCCATCTGCAGCGCAATGGCGCGGGCTTCGTCGTACATGTCGGTGACGTCGGGCTCGGGGCGCAGGCCCGCTTCCAGCTCGTCGAGTTCGCGGTGCAGCGCGGCGATCTCGGCTTCGATGCCGGCCCGGATGCGGTCGGGGTCATTGCCGGCGCGGGTGGCGATCTGACGCATGCGCGACGCGATGCCCGCGATCGATCCACCGGTGGCGATGCTGTCGCCGCGGCGCATGCCGCGGACGAAGTCGAGGGCGCGACGGGCGTCCTGCGTCAGGTAACAGACGTTGCGGGCGAAATCGCCCGAGCCGCTCCGTTGATCCACGACCCGGTGTACCCAGCCCTGGCTGGCCCACGACTTGATCAGTGCGAGGCCGGACTGTCCGAGCTGGTCGTCGGTCTCGCCGAGCGTCGCCAGATCGCGCTCCAGCCGGACCACCAAGTCGGTCTCGGCGATCGTGCCGCCACTGAGGTGGCGCTCCATCAAAGTGGCGTAGACGCCGAGGTTGTTGGTCGCCAGCAGCCGGACTGCGCGCGAGCCCTGAACGTCACGGTTGAGTTCGAGCAACTCGGCGGCCGACAGCGCCGCATTCTCTTGCACCCGCAACCCCTTCCAATGCCGATCCAAGATACTTGGCGAAGTGGCGGCCGGCATCGGCGGTCGTGCCCCGCGGGGCCCCGAAAGCCGATTGCCGAGATTGCCCGGGACCGGCAGTCCCACATGTTGTCTCACAATGTGGACGCCGGCCGAGGCCTCGGCCGGTTGTCATGCGGGTGGCCGCAGCAATTGCGTTGATGTGTCGGCGGGCTCGGTGTCCGATTTGCCCGGCAGGGGCATCGGCCGTCCCGGTCGAGTTCACGGGACCGCACCGGTCTCTGTGAGATTCCGGTCACGATCATCATTCGATGTGGTCTCGGTCACGACAAAAAATCGCGTCTGAGCATTACTAATCGGAATATGTCTGGCTGGCGCAGCGGCGGATCCGCCGCTGCGCCGAGGGTGGGTTCGACGGCGTAAATGGGTTTGCCGACTGGCCATTTGCCCGGAAGGTTAGCGTGCCTATGAACGGTGCCTTACCGGCTAATACGCAAACGAGCTTGGTGCAGCCTGTGAGCGCCGTGTCGTCGCTATCGATTCGTTACGACTTCGTCAAAAACTCTGGATTAACTCGGTTACTCGTCGGTAAATTACCCGCCAGTAAGCAAGCCGACCCGAGGAGTCACTTCATGAATGTTGCGGTTCGTCGCCATACCAAGGCGGGTATCTGCGCGGCGACAACGGCAGCCATTGTGGTCAGCCCGCTGTTGCCGTCAGTTCCCGCCGCCGCGCATCTCCCCGCGCTGCCCTCGGTCAGCAACGCGGCGGTGCAGCTGACTGCGGCGTACAACCCGCTGCAGCCGTGGCTCGACGCGTTCCACACCGCATCGGCGAATGCGGGCAGAATCGGCGAGGCGTTCTCCGAGGCGCCGGCCGTGTTGCTGCAGCAGTTCCTGGCGAATCAGATCAGCCATGTCGGGGCCATCCTGCAGAACCCCGGCAACATCGGCGCCGTGATCCAGGACGTCGGGCAGAACGTGAAGTCGGCAATCACCGCCGCGACGCTGCTGGGCACCAAGCCTGAGGACTGGACCATCGCCGGTTCGAATGACGTCTGGCACGGCCTGGTCGCGCAGATGCTCCCGAACATGCTCCCGACCGCCGGCAATCCGCAGGCGTCCGCGATCGTCACGCAGGTGGTCAACGTGCTGGCATCACCGCTCAGTGGCGTGCTGATGGGTTTGGTGGGCCCCGGCATCAGCCCGGTGGTGGCGCTGGTCAACAGCATCACCAAGATCGCGACCTCGCTCGCCGCAGGTGACGCGATGACCGCAGCGCAGGCCGCCATCAACATTCCCGCGGCCATGGTGAACGGCTTCCTCAACGGGGCCAACCTGAACCTGGATGTGCTGGCGCCGCTGATCACCAAGACCATGCCTGCCGGCAACGAGCTGCAGAAACTCAACATCCAGTTCGGTGGCCTGTTCACCGCCGGGGTGACGGGCATGGACATGACCGGCATCGGCGGCTCGATCCTGAACTCTCTGGGACTGACGGCCGAAACGGTGCTCGCCCCCGGATTTCCGTTGGAGATCACCGGCCAGGGCATCGGGCCGATCGGTGCGCTCGTGAACCTCAGCCACCTGCTGGCCAAGGCCATCGGCTGGAGCGGCACCGGCAATCCGCTCGCGCCCAAGACCACCGCCGATCCTGCTGCTACGCAGGTTTCGGTGACCAAGGCAGCGACGGACAACTCGATCACCTCGATCCCGCAGCCTGCCTTGGCGGTGACTCCGGTGAAGACCACGGTGTCGGAGTCGTCGGAAACTTCCGCCAAGCCGGCAGCTCCGGCCAAGTCGGAGGCGCCGGCCACGCCGGCCACGCCCGCGACTCCAGCGACGCCCGCGACGCCGGCCACTTCGGCGACCCCGGCGAAGACCGACAACCAGAAGTCGGATGACCAGACGACGGAGTCGACCAAGTCGGAGACGACGAAGGCGGACACGAAGCCGGAGACGACGAAGTCCGAGGCCAAGAAGTCCGAATCGAAGAAGCCGAGCAAGCAGCAGTCGGAGAAACCGAAGCCCGTGAAGAAGCCGGCGCCGGCGAAAGAAACTGCCGGCCAAGGTGGTTCGACTCACGGCGCCGACGGTGGCGCCGTGTCGCACACCTCGGGCGCTGCGAGCAAGTAAGTCAACGATCGGTGCGCCTGCCTGCTCGGGGGAGGCCCGCCGGTTCCCGCCGGAAAATCCTCCGCCGATCACCCGAGCACTTTTGTCCTGCCCAAATCAAGCCAATCAACTCGTGTAGAGGGAGTCGTTCTCATGGATTCAGCGGTCCGTCGCCATACCAAGGCCGGTATCTGCGCAGCGACCACGGCGGCCGTCGTGGTGAGCCCACTGCTGGCGTCGGCACCTGCCTCCGTCAAGCTTCCGGCGCTGCCGTCGGTCAGCACCGCCGCAGTGCAGCTGACCGCGGCATACAACCCGCTGCAGCCGTGGCAGGACGCGTTCAAGACCGCCGCAGCGAACGCGGGACGCATCGGTGATGCCGTCTCCGAGGCTCCGGCGGTGCTGCTGCAGCAGTTCCTGGCGAATCAGATCAACCACGTCGGAGCGGTGTTGCAGAACCCCGGCAACATCGGCGCCGTGCTCGGCGAGATCGGGCACAACGTGCAGTCGGCGATCACCGCCGCCACGTTGCTGGGCACCGACCCCGGAAACAACTCGCAGTCCGTCGACTCGAACGATGGTTTCCACTTCATCCTGCTGCAGGTGATTCCGAAGTTGCTTCCGACGGCATCGAACGCCATGGCCAACCGGGTCGTGCAGGAAGTGTTCAACTTCCTGGCATCGCCGCTGAGCGGGGTCCTGATCGGCCTGGCAGGACCGGCGATCAGCCCGGCGGTGGCGCTGGCGAACAGTCTCACCAGCATCGGTGCGTCCCTGTCGCAAGGCGACGCGGCGAAAGCGCTGCAGACCGCCATCAACATTCCGGCGGCCATGGTGAACGGCTTCCTCAACGGCGCCAATCTGAATCTCGACCTGGTGGCGCAGGTGATCAACAAGACGATCCCCCTCAGCGACAATGCCGTCGTCAAGGCGCTCAACATCCAGTTCGGCGGCCTGTTCACCGCCGGTTCGACTGGCTGGGACCAGATGGGCCTCGGTGGCTCGATCCTGAACTCACTCGGACAGACCGTCTACGCCGACATCATCGGGACGGACCTGCAGATCGACGGTCTGGGCATCGGGCCTATCGGCGCCATGGTGTCGCTCGGCCGCATCCTGGCCAAGGCCATCGGCTGGAGCGGTACCGGTAATCCGTTGGCCCCCAAGGCTGCTGCCGAGCCGGCTGCTGCGACGACCCAGGTCTCGGTGACCAAGGCCGCTACCGACAACTCGATCACCTCGATCCCGCAGCCCGCGCTGGCCGTGTCGCCGGCCAAGGCGACCTCGGCGCAGGCCCCGGAGACGGCGGCAAAGCCTGAGGCGCCCGCCAAGTCGGAGACTCCCGCGACACCGGCCACCCCGGCTACTCCCGCGACACCGGCCACTCCGGCCACGCCCGCGACTCCGTCGAAGTCGGATGACACGAAGACCGACGCGACGAAGCCCGACGCGACGAAGCCCGGCACGACGAAGCCCGACACGACGAAGCCCGACACGACGAAGCCCGACACGACGAAGCCCGACACGACAAAGTCCGAGACGACAAAGTCGGAGACCAAGAAGTCCGAGTCGAAGAAGCCGGGCAAGCAGAAGTCGGAGAAGTCCGAGAAGCCGAAGCCTGCGAAGAAGCCGGCGTCGGCGAAATCCACTGCAGGCCAGGGTGGTTCGGACCACAGTGGGAGTGACTCGCACTAACCGGTACCTGCCGAGGCCACGGTTTCCCGGGCGCCGACGATGTCGCGCGGGAGGCCGTGGTTTCGGCGTTTACAGGAGCACGTACCGAGACCGGTGGTGCAGCCGGAAACCCATCGCCTCGGCCAGTGCGATCGCCGGTGCGTTGGCTTCGGGAACCCGGACGTAGGCGTGCGTCGCACCGCGGCCGGCGGCCCACGTCAGCAACTCCGCGCAGACGGCGCGGCCGAGTCCGCGGCGGCGCTCCGGTTCGAGTACCACGACGTCGGACAGTCCGGCCCACACCCTGCCGTCGGGCGCCGTGGTCACCGCGACCCGCCCGACGGCGGCGTCGGCCACCGTGGCGAACGCCACGTCTCCGTCGACGACGGCGCTGAGCACGTCGACGGGCACGTCCTGTCCGTGAATCTGCAGCCACCGGGCATCCGGGTGCGACGGCAGTGCCGCACCCGCGCCGCCCGGCAACTCGACAGTCAGCACGCGGTTGGGCTCGATACCCTCGGAGCGAACCGGCAGCAGCCGCTCCGGCAGCGCCACCCACGGTTGCAGCCCGCGTGCGCCGTACCAGTCGTTGATTGCCGGCAGGGCCGTCAGGTCCGACGAAAAAAGCAGCGGCACAGCCGAATTGGTGTGCATGCCCGTGCCGCCGGCGCGCAGCAGCCAGCCGTCGACCCAGTGCTGCTCGGTACCGGGCCAGGCCAGCGCGGCGGCGTGTTCGACCGCGCGGATCTCTGAATTGCGCACCGGGGCGTGCGACAGCTCGCGCACCGACATCACAGCGGCAGGGCTGATCTCGATGCGCTCACCCGATTTGGTGCGCACGACCACCAGCGGGGTGAGCGCCTCGAGGTGGCCGACGACGTCGGTGAAGGCCTCGGATTCGGGGCCGACGTCCGGCGCGGGCAACCGGTAGCGCAGTGAGACGCGGCTACCGACCGAAGGCATCAGTGCCCGAACGGGTCGTCGACCTCGCCCGGCATCCAGCTCAGCCCCGGCACACCCCACTTGTTCGACTTGATCATCCGCTTGGCGGCTCGCGCGTTGCGGCCGATCAGGCAGTCGAGGTAGAGGAAGCCGTCGAGGTGGCCGGTCTCGTGCTGCAGCATGCGGGCGAACAGGCCCGTGCCTTCCAGCTCGACAGGCTTGCCGTCGGCATCGAGGCCGGTGACCTTGGCCCACGTGGCCCGGCCGGTCGGGAACGACTCGCCGGGAACCGACAGGCAGCCCTCGTCGTCGTAGTCCGGGTCGGGCATGGTCTCGGGGATCTCCGACGTCTCCAGCACCGGGTTGATCACCACGCCACGACGCCGCGCGGTCTGGCCGCGGTCGTCGGCGCAGTCGTAGACGAACAGCCGCAGCCCGACGCCGATCTGATTGGCGGCCAGGCCCACGCCGTTGGCCTTGTCCATCGTTTCGTACATGTCGCCGATCAGCTCGGCGAGATCGGAAGGGAGGGAGCCGTCGGCGCCGACGGCCACCGGAGTGGTCGCGGTGTGCAGTACAGGGTCACCGACGATGCAGATTGGACGGACAGCCATGACGAGCAATCTTAATGATCCGACTCGCGGGTAACGATCACGGCTCAATACCGTCGGCCGTGGTTGAATGAGCGCCGAACCACTTCCTGCGTCCCAGATCCGCTGTGACGCACGAAACAGGCTGGCATATACCGAGATCAGAGAAAGGGTCCAGGGGCGAAATGGACGGCGCTATGGCGCGTACTGAGCGATCCGGGGACGACTCTGAACTCGCCGACGGGTTGACCCGCCGCGAACATGACATTCTTGGTTTCGAACGTCAGTGGTGGAAATTCGCGGGTTCCAAAGAGGACGCGATCAAGGAGCTGTTCTCGATGTCGGCGACCCGGTACTACCAGGTGCTCAACGCACTGGTCGACCGGCCTGAGGCGCTGGCCGCGGACCCGATGCTGGTCAAGCGACTGCGCCGCCAGCGGGCCAGCCGGCAGAAGGCCAAGGCCGCGCGTCGTCTCGGTTTCGAAATCACCTAGCTTTTCTGCCCTGAGGGTCCGCCTCGATAAGGTGGGGAGCAATGAATCAGCGAGAGTCCTCCGGACTACCCCTGCGCGCCATGGTCATGGTGCTGTTGTTCCTTGGTGTCGTGTTCCTGCTGGTGGCGTTCCAATCGCTGAGTTCGGACAGCAGCTCCGACTCGAACTCGTCGAGCAGCTCGACCAGCGCGACGTCCGCCACGGCCACCACGACGTCGGCGACGCCCGCGCCCGCCAAGGCCGACGTCAAGGTGTTCAACATCTCTGAGGTTGCCGGCGCCGCGCAGACCGTCGCCAACAAGCTGCACGACGCGCAGTGGAACGTCACCGAGACCGACAACCTCAGCGTCGACGCCCCACCGCCGGCCACGACCGTGTACTTCGGTGAGGCCGCGGGGGAGAAGGAAGCCGCCGAAGCGGTCGGCAAAATCCTCGACGCGCCGGTCGAACCGCGCATCCCGGCGCTCAATGACAAGGGACCGGGCGTCATCGTTCTGGTGACCGGTTAGGCTCTCCGGCATGCCGATCTCAGCTCCGATTCGCTTCCTCGCCGCCGCTGCGGTCATCGCCCCCGTCGTCGTTGCGTGTGCCCCTCCCGGACAGGTCCCCGCAACCACGCCCGGCACCACGCCCGCGGTGTGGACCGGCGTCGAGCACGCCCCGCAGGGCCACGGTGAAAAGGCCGGCGAAAAGGCAGCCCCGCAGGCCGCTCCGATCGGCGAGAAGCTGGTCACCGAGCTGAAGACCCCCGAGGGCACGACGGTCGCGACCGCCGAGTTCCTGTTCAACGGTGGGTTTGCCACGCTGACGGTCAAGACCACCGGCAGCGGAGTGCTGACTCCCGGCTTCCACGGCCTGCACATCCACTCGGCCGGCAAGTGTGAGCCGAACTCGGTGGCACCGGCCGGCGGCGCCCCCGGCGACTTCCTGTCCGCCGGTGGACATTTCCAGGCTCCGGGCCACACCGGCTACCCGATGAGCGGCGACCTCGCCTCACTGCAGGTCAAGGCCGACGGCACCGGCTCGCTGGTGACCACCACCGACGCCTTCACTGCCGAGCAGCTGCTCGCCGGCAACAAGACGGCGCTGATCATCCACGAGAAGGCCGACAACTTCGGCAACATCCCGGCCGACCGGTACCAGCAGATCCAGGGCGCTGCCCCCGGCGCTGACGAGGCCTCGCTGAACACAGGTGACTCCGGTAAGCGCGTGGCGTGCGGTGTCATCGCTGCCGGGTAGCGCGGACAGCCACACCCCACCGCGGATCGATTTCGCCGGGTCGCCACGACCGACCCTCGGCGTCGAATGGGAGTTCGCCCTCGTCGATGCCCGCACGCGTGACCTGAGCAACGAGGCCGCCGCGGTCATCGCCGAGATCGGCGAGACACCGCATGTGCACAAGGAATTGCTGCGCAACACCGTCGAGGTGGTCACCGGTGTGTGCGACACCGTCGGCGAGGCCATGGATGATCTGCGGTCCACACTCGGCCCGGTACGCCGGATCGTGCGCGACCGCGGCATGGAGCTGTTCTGCGCCGGCACCCATCCGTTCGCGGAATGGGAGAGCCAGCAGCTCACCGAAGGACAGCGGTACGCCGAGCTGATCAAACGGACCCAGTGGTGGGGCCGGCAGATGCTGATCTGGGGCGTGCACGTGCACGTCGGGATCTCGTCGGCGCACAAGGTGATGCCGATCATCACGTCGCTGCTCAATCAGTACCCGCATCTGCTGGCGCTGTCGGCGTCGTCGCCGTACTGGGACGGTGAGGACACCGGCTACGCCAGCAACCGGGCCATGATGTTCCAGCAGCTGCCGACCGCGGGTCTGCCGTTCCACTTCCAGAAGTGGTCGCACTTCGAGCGCTTCGTCTACGACCAGCGCAAGACCGGCATCATCGACCACATGAACGAAATCCGTTGGGACATCCGGCCGTCGCCGCATCTGGGCACGATCGAGGTCCGGATTTTCGACGGCGTGTCCAACATCGCCGAGCTCGGTGCGCTGGTCGCGCTGACGCACTGCCTGATCGTCGACCTGGACCGGCGGCTGGACGCCGGCGAGCAGCTGCCGACCATGCCGCCCTGGCATGTGCAGGAAAACAAGTGGCGCGCAGCGCGTTACGGGCTGGACGCCGAGATCATCCTGGACGCCGACAGCAATGAGCGGTTGGTCACCGAAGATCTGGACGACCTGCTGAACCGGCTGGAACCGGTTGCGGCGTCGCTGAATTGCGCCGACGAACTGGCTCGGGTCTCCGATATCTACAACCTGGGCGGCTCCTATCAACGGCAGCGGCGGGTCGCCGAGGAAACGGACGGGGACCTGCTGGAAGTCGTCGACGCGTTGGTGTCGGAGCTGGAGTTGTAGCCGTGCCGATCACGCCGATGTTCCCGCTCGAATCCGCGCTGCTGCCCGGCGACGAACTGCCGCTGCGTATCTTCGAGCCGCGGTACGGCGAACTGGTGCGGGACTGTATGGCCGCCACCGAGCAGGTGTTCGGTGTGGTGCTGATCTCGGCGGGCCGTGAGGTCGGCGGCGGCGACGTCCGGTGCTCTGTCGGCGCGCTCGCCCACATCGACCGGTGTCAGCCACAGGGCGTCGGCCAGTACATGTTGAGCTGCAGCGTGACCGACCGCATCCGAATCGTGCAGTGGCACAACGACGATCCGTACCCGCGCGCCGAGATCGAGAGGTGGCCCGACGAGCCGGGGCCGGTGGTCCCCGAGGCGTCCATCGTGGCGGTCGAGGACCGGATCATCGCGCTGTTCGAACGCATCGCCTCGGCGCAGGGTGCGCGTCTGCGGGGCCGGGACTCGATTCTGGCGAGGACCGTCAAACCCGATGTGGGACAACGCCTGTATGCTCTGGCGGCACTACTGCCGATCGGCCAGGCCGACAAGTATTCGGTGCTGGCCGCGCCGAACGCCGCGGCCCGGCTGGACGCGCTCGAAGAAGCGGTCGAAAGTCTTACCGCGATGGTGGAATTCCAGCTGACCGAGGAGTAGCGGCGGCCGATCCGTGCAGGCAGGGTGGTGCGGCACCGCTTATCCTGGACACAGCTTGTTGCGCCAGGGGGAGGGTTCACGATGACGGGTTGGCAGGGGAGCGGTTACAACGGTCCCAACTACAACGGTCCCAACCCAGGTGGGGGCGCCGGTAGGTCGTCCGATGAAGAAGAGACGGCGATTCACCAGACCACGCCGCCGGCGGTGCCGGGATGGCCGCCGCAGGCGCCGCCGCCCAGCCAGCCTCCGGCAGGTCAGCCGCAGACGCCGGCATGGGGGCAGCCGGCCGCGCCGCAGACCGGTGGCTGGGGCCAGCCGCCGAGCGGTTGGGGTCAACCGCCGGCACCGCCCACCGCGCCCGGCGGCTACGGCGCGCAGCCGTTCGTCACCCCGCCGAAGAAGAACAAGGTGCCGCTGATCATCGCCGCCATCGTGGTGGTGCTCGTCGTGCTGGGTGGCGGCATCTACTACGTCTACGACTCGTTCGGCTCAGGGGAGGGCAGCAGCTCGGGTTCGGCCAGCGAGGTCGTCAAGGGCTACCTGGAAGCGCTGTCGAACGGCAATGCCGACACGGCCCTGTCCTTCAGCAACGACCAGCCGGCGTCCAAGGAGTTCCTCTCCAGCGACGTGCTGAAGAAGCAGATCGCCGAATGGCCCATCAGTGATATCCGCATCCTGAACGAAGACAAGACCATGGAGTCCATCGGTCGCGCCGACGTCCATGTCGCGGCCAAGTTCGGCGACAAGAACTCGGACGCGACGATCCACGTCAAGAAGGACGGCGGCAAGTGGCAGCTGGCCCATGCCGCCGTCAAGCTCGATCTGTCGTCGTTGAGCAGCACCGACAACGCCGCACGCAAGACGATGACGGTGTTCGGCAAGGAGATCAGCGAGGAATCGGCGATCTACGTGTTCCCGGGCTTCCTGGAGCTCGGCAGCACCAGCCCGTACGTGTCCGTCACCACCACCAAGCCGCTGCTGCTCGACGCCGTCGAAGGCTACTCGTCGAGCGCCTACCTGCAGCCCAAATTCGCGCTCAACGATTCCGGCACCAAGACCATCACCAAGCTGCTGGAGGCGGCCTACGGCAGCTGCTCGTCGTCGCGCTCACTGGTCCCGCCGGCACCCTGCCCGGTGAAGATCAGTGACCGCGATCTGGTCGACGGCACCGTGACGTGGAGCCCGCCCGACATGAGCGCTGTCAAGGTCGGTGATCTGGACGAATACCGCATGGAGGTACGCATTTCCGGCGAGGTGCACTACGACGTGAGCGGGCAGGGCCGCAACGGCGGAACCAAGCGCGGCACGTTGACCTCGTACGTCACCGGCACCACCGCCGACGTCAGCGGCGAGCAGGTGAAGATCAAGTTCAACTGAGCTTGGCGTCGACGAACTCGCTGCCGATGTCCGGCACCTCGCCGGCGATCTCGGGCTTGTAGCGGCCGGTGACCTCGGCGGAGGTCTTGACCCTGGCCTGCCAGCCGTGGCGGGTCAGCCACTCGGCGACGTCCTCGCGCGGTTCTGGGTAGAACAGCTCGGAGACATCGGCCACCTGCTGACCGGCCTTGGCGGCTTCCTCGCGGATCGCATCCATCCGGGCCTTGCGGATGCGCTGACTCTCCTCGCTGAAGTAGTCGGGGCCGAAGCCCTCGACAGCGATGCGGCTACCGGGCGCGCTGAGTTCGTGGATGCGCTCGAACAGCAGCTCCTGGGCCTCGGCGGGCAGGTAGGGCAGGAGCCCCTCGGCGAGCCAGGCCGTCGGCTGGGCGGGGTCGAAACCGCTCTGCCGCAACGCTTCCGGCCAATCCTGCCGGAGGTCGACGGGTACGCCGATGTGCCGGGCGGCCGGCTGTACGTCGTGGGCGTCCAGGGTTTTCTCCTTGAACGCCAACACCTTCGGCTGGTCGATCTCGAAAACCACGGTGCCATCCGGCCAGGGGAGTCGCCAGGCGCGGGCGTCCAGGCCTGCAGCCAGGATCACCACCTGCCGGATGCCGTCGGCGCTGGTCGTGGCGAAGAACTCGTCGAACCACCTGGTGCGCGCTGCGGCGTACGCCCACACCATGCGACTGCGCTGGGCCTGCGCTGAACCGGCGGCACCGCCGGAAAACGGTGAGGACCAGCCCGATGCGGTTGCGGCATCGATGAACAGCTGTGCGTAGGGGTCATCGAATAGCGGGCTCTCCGAAGCGGATTCGGCGGCCCGGGCCATGGCCACGCCGAGCGCGGTGGCGCCCACGCTTTCGGTGATGTCCCAGGAGTCGTCGTCAGTGCGCGCCATAGTCGTCCAATTCGTCGCGGATCAGCAGGTCGTCGCGGAAACTCTGCTCACGATAGGCCAGCTGGCCCACCCGGTTGGCCACCACGGGTGCGGTGATCAGGGTGAACAAACCGGCCAGGATCAGCATGCCGACGTCGGCGTGCCCGCGCAGGCGCAGCGCGGCGCCCGTCAGCACCAGCAGCAGCCCCAGCGTCTGGGGTTTGGAGGCCGAATGCATCCGCGACAACGTGTCGGGGAAACGCACCACGCCGATGGCCGCGGTCAACGCCAGCACCGAACCGCAGAGCACCAAAGTGCCTGCGACCACATCCAATACGTTCATTGCGGCGGCTCCCGATCGGTGTCGCGGACGCGGAACCGGGCCACGCTGACCGAGCCGACGAAGCTGATCAGGGCCAGCGCCGTCAAGCTGTAGGTCGCCGTGGTGTCGAGGCTGTACGCCGCCCACGTGCCGATACCGCACATGGTGACGGCGACGAAGGTGTCCAGCGCGACCAGCCGGTCCAGGGTCCCTGGACCGGCCAGCAGCCGGAACATCGTGATGGCGGCGGCCGCGACCAGCATCACGCCGGCGATGATCCACACCGTGCTCATGCCGTGTCCGCTTCCAAAGGCTGCCAATGGGATTCGCGCTCGAACGAGTCGATCATCAACCGCTCCACCTCCGCGATCTGGCGGTAGAACTGCTGCACCGCACGTTCGGACCCCACGTCGAGGACGTGGACGTAGATGATCCGGCGGGCCTGATCGATCTCCAGCACGATCGAACCGGGGATGAGGTTGATGACGTTGACCGCCACGGCCAGCACCAGATCGGACTTGAGGGCGAGCCGGGCCCGCAGCACCGCCGTCAGCGGCGGCGGCCCGGGTCTGATCGCCAGCCAGGCGACCTGTACCGAGGACAGCACCAGGTAGTAGGCGACCTTGATCACCAGCCACGCCAACGACAGCGGATGCAGCCGGCCCGCGACCGGCACCTGCGGCAGCGGCAGCAGCACCGTGATCAGTAAACCGACGGCGAGCCCGCCGAGGATGTTGGCGACGGAGATGTTGCCCCACAACAGAATCCACACGGCCGTCAGCCAGACCAGGATGCCCACCCGCGGTAACCACTGCCTCATGGCGTCAACACCGCCGAGATGTACTGGCCGCGGTCGGTGACCTGGTCGGCGGCCCGCTCCGCGAACCCGAAGATGGGCCCCGCGAACACCGTCAGGGCCAGCCCGACCGCGATGAGAACCGTGGTTGGTAGCAGCATGCTGACGGGCATCCGGCCGACGTCCGGCCGGTCATCGACGGCCACGTTCGCCACCGGCTCCAACAGGCCGGCCGGGGCTGCCGTGGACAGCGTGCCCTCCGGCGCGTCCGCGCGGGCGCGCCAGAACGCGAGCGTCCACACCCGCGCCATCACGTACAGCGTCAGCAGGCTGGTGATGACCGAGCCGGCGACCAGCGCCCACGCGAGGACCGACGCGCTCGTCGCTCCCGCCTGAAGCAACGCGACCTTGCCGATGAACCCCGAGAACGGCGGAATACCGCCGAGATTCAGTGCGGGGATGATGAACACGAACGCCAGCAGCGGGCTGGCCGCCGCGAGGCCGCCGAGGCGCTGCAGGGTCGAGGCCCCGGCCTGTCGTTCGATCAACCCCACCACGAGGAAAAGCGTGGTCTGCACGACGATGTGGTGGGCCACGTAGTAGATGGCGCCGGCCATGCCGATCCGGTTGGACACCGCGATGCCGAACACCAGGTAACCGATGTGGCTGACCAGGGTGAAGGACAGCAGCCGCTTGATGTCGCTCTGGGCCATGGCGCCGAAGATGCCGATCACCATGGTCAGCAGCGCCGCGACCATGAGCACGCCGTCCAGTGCGCCGCCGGGGAACAGCAGGGTGTGGGCCCGAATGATCGCGTACACACCGACTTTCGTGAGCAGGCCGGCGAACACCGCGGTGACGGGCGCCGGGGCGGTGGGGTACGAGTCCGGCAGCCACGCCGACAGCGGGAACACCGCAGCCTTGATGCCGAACGCCACCAGCAGCACCGCGAAAAGCGCAGCCCGGGTGCCCGGCGTGATGCCGTCGAGCCGGTTGGCCAGTTCGGCGAGGTTGAGGGTGCCGGTGGCCGCGTAGATCAGCGCGATGCCGATCAGGAAGATCACCGACGACACCATGGAGACCATGACGTAGCCGATGCCGGCACGAACACGTTCCTCGCTGGCGCCGACGGTCAGCAGCACGAAGCTCGCGGCCAGCAGCACCTCGAAGCCGACGAACAGGTTGAACAGGTCACCGGCGAGGAACGCGATGCACACACCCGCCGACAGCACCAGATAGGTCGGCAGGAAGATCGACACCGGCTGCTCGTCACCGCCGTCGCGGATACCCTGCCCGATGGCGTACCAGACCACCGCCAGCAGCACGATCGAGGACACCACCAGCATCAGGGCCGAAAGCCGGTCGACGACAAGGACAATCCCGAGCGGTCCCATCCCGGGTTCGGTCTGCCCCCAGCCGCCGACGTGGACGGCGACGGTGCCGCTGTGGTCGACGACGTAGACCAGCGCCGCGCAGACCGCCGTCACCGCGGCGAGCGCCACCAGCGCGACCAGTTGCTGCAGCCGGGGCCGGCGACCCGCGAACATGGTCGCGGCAGCGCCGAGGATCGGGATCAGAACGGGCAGCGGCGCCAGCACCGCACCCGCCGTCACGCCTGCTCCACCGGGTCGGAGGGCAGTGCGTCGAGTGCCGCGGGGGCGTCGGCGTCGGTGACGACGGCAGGTTCGCCGCGGTCCTCCTCGACCGCCGGGGCGTCGGTGGTCGACAACTGCGCCACGCGGCTGTCCTCGGGGTCGTTGCCCACCTCTTCGATGGTGGTCAGGCGGTAGGCCCGGTAGATCAGCGCCAGCACGAACGCCGCGACACCCATGGTGATGACGATCGACGTGAGGACCATGCCCTGCGCCAGCGGGTCGGCGGTGCCCGTCTGGCCGTGACTGGTGCGGCCGCGCACCGGCGGATTGCCGGAGCCGCCGCCCATCACCAGGATCAGCAGGTTCACCGCGTTGCCGATCAGCAACAGGCCCAACAGCATCCGGGTCAGGTTGCGCTCCAACAGCAGGTACACACCCGTGCCGGTGAGACCGCCGATGAGCACGAGCGGTACGAGATAGGTCGTCATCGGGCGGCCGCCTCACGTGGTGCGTACAACTCTTCGTCGACCTTCGCGCCCAGGCTGCGCAGGATGTCCAGCACCAGGCCCACGACGATGAGGTACACGCCGAGGTCGAAGAACAGCGCCGTCACCACCTTCACCGAACCCAGTAGGGGCAGCGTGAATTTCACCACCGCGCTGGACAGCACCGGCGCACCGAGCAGCAGCGAGGCCGTCGCCGTCCCGGCCGACAGCGCCAGGCCCGTGCCCAGAATCTTCCCGGCGTCCAGGGGCAGCGTCTCGCCCAATTCGTACCGGCCGCCGGCCAGGTACCGCAGCACCAGCGCCAGACCGGCAGTCAGCCCGCCGGCGAAACCGCCGCCGGGCGTGTTGTGTCCGGCGAAGAAGAAGTACACCGACAACACCATGATGAGCGGGAAGATCATCCGGGTCGCGACTTCGAGCACCAGGGAGCGGTGCCGCGGATCGCGCAGGTCGCTGCCGCGCAGCCAGGTGATGTCGGGTGTCGGCCGGTGATCCTTCGGTACCCGGGGCGCCGAGCCGAAACGCCTGTGCCGGAACACCATTGACGCCACCCCCGTCGCAGCGACCAGCAGCACCGAGATTTCGCCGAGCGTGTCCCAGGCCCGGATGTCCACGAGCAGCACGTTGACGGTGTTGGCGCCGTGCCCGCGGTAGTACGCCGCGTCGGGCAGCAGTTCGGCCAGCGGCCGGGTGTTCCGGGCGGCCATGGCGTAGACGGCCAGTGCCGTCACCGACGCGCCGACAGCGGTGGCCAGCAGGGCCCGGGGGAGCCGGTGCCGCTTCATGTGGGCGGCGTCGGATTCGGCGGGCAGGGTGCGCAGCACCAGCAGGAAGACCACCAGAGTCAGTGTCTCGACCAGGAATTGGGTCAGTGCCAGGTCCGGCGCCCCGTAGAAGATGTAGAGCGTGCCGCAGCCGTAGCCGGTGACCCCGACGACCAGCACGGCCGCCAACCGGTTCCGCATCACCGTGGCGCTGATCGCCGCCGCCAGCACGATGAGGCCGACGACCACCTGCAGCGGCGAGTTCCACAGCTTCAGGTCGGGCTCGTCGCGCGCGCCCAGCAGCAGCACCGCGACAGGCAGCACGGCGAGGGTCGACAGGATCATCGCCTGGGTCGTCGGGATCGAGCCGCGCTGGGTGAACGCCGTCAACCGCACGGCGAAGCGGTCCGCGCCGCGGATGGCCGCGTCGTACATCCGGTCGGCGTTGCCCAGCGGCAGATAGGGCACGCGGATGCGTTCGAGGCGGTGCCGCAGCACGAATGCCGCCGCGCCGGCTGTGAGGACCACGGCCGACAGCAGCAGTGGCATGTTGACGCCGTGCCACAGCGCCAGGTGGTAGCCGGTGCTGCCCGGCATGGTCGCGGTGTAGTCGGCGATGGCGTGGTCCAGCGCGTTCGGCAACAGCCCGAAGCCGAGCCCGGCAACGGCCAGGATGCCCGGCGGGACCAGGAAACCGAGGCCGGGACGGTGCATCTCGGTGACGCGGACGGTCGGCTCCTCCCTGCCTTTTCGGGCGAACGCCCCGTACAGGAACCGCAGGCTGTAGATCGTGGTGAACACCGAACCGAACGCCACGGTCGCCAGCACGAACGGGGCCGAGGCACCCAACGTGGGGCTGTGCCACAGGGTTTCGAAATCGGCTTCCTTCGCGACGAAGCCCAGGAACGGCGGCAGCCCGGCCATGCTGGCGGCCGCGGCGACGGCGATGGCCAGCAGTACGGGGCTGCGCTGGCCGAGCCACGCGAGTTTCCGGATGTCGCGGGTGCCGGTGGCGTGGTCGATGATGCCGACGACCATGAACAGCGTGGCTTTGAACATGGCATGCGCACACAGCATGGCGAGGCCGGCGAGCATCAGATCGCCACCGCCGGCGCCGACCATCACCGTGATCAACCCGAGCTGGCTCACGGTGCCGAAGGCCAGGATCAGTTTGAGGTCGTACTCACGGACGGCGCGCCACCCGGCCAGCAGCAGCGTCACCAGACCCAGCGTGACGACGGTCGGCCGCCACGGTTGGTGGTCGGCGAAACCGGGTGTCATGCGGGCGATCAGGTACACGCCGGCCTTCACCATGGCCGCGGCGTGCAGATAGGCGCTGACGGGCGTCGGCGCCGCCATGGCGCCCGGCAGCCAGAAGTGCATGGGCACGATGGCCGATTTGGACAGTGCGCCGATCAGCACCAGTACGACGGCGACCGAGGAAGTGGTGCCGGTCGGTGCGTTCGCCACGAGGTCGGACAGCCGGTAGGTGCCGGCGAGCGTGCCCAGCATGATGATGCCGGTCAGCATGGCCAGGCCGCCGGCCGTGGTGACCAGCAGCGCCTGGGTGGCGGCGCGCCGGCTGGCGACGCGCTCGGCGTAGTGGCCGACGAGCAGGAACGACAGGATGGTCGTCAGCTCCCAGAACAGATACAGCAGCAGCGTGTTGTCGCTGCAGACCAGGCCGAACATGGCGCCCGAGAACGCGACGAGCTCGGCGGCGAAGCTGGGTAGCCGGTTCTCGGTGTGGCCGTCGGCGTGGTGGAAGTATTCGGCGCAGTACAGCAGCACGAGCGTGCCGACGCCCAGCACCAGCACCGACATGATCGCCGACAGTGAATCCAGCCGCAGCGTGATGTCCATGGACAGCTGCGGCACCCAGTCGATGTGCAGCGTCTGCTCGCCGGTCCCGGGCCAGTTCAGGGCCAGCCAGATCAGGGAGCCGGCGGGTGCCAGCGCGAGTGGATAGAACGCCCGCCGTCCCCAGCGTCGTACCAACAGTGGAGCGAGCACAGTGGCGATCGCGTGTACGTACAGAACGGTGAGCATGGGCCTCCGGCAGGCGTCGGGGGGCGGTCCGTTGGGGGCGAGCGTAGCGACGGGAGAGGGTCCGGCCAGCTTACGGGGCGGCTGTGACTGCCGTGGTCCCGTGGTTCTCGCAGGCCACAGCCCCGCTACCGGGTGCACGATGCGCCGACTCCTACACTTTTCACTTATGGTGACGAACGCGACGGGGAGCCGATGAGTCTTCCGGGAATCGGATCGGTGTCGTTGTCGGGCTTCGCCCACCCCTGGTTGCTCCTGACCGCGCTGCTGCCCATCGCGTTGGTGGCCGCCTATCTCGCGGCACAGCGCAACCGCGCGAGCCGGCTACGCAGCTATGCCGGCGACCATCCGCGCACCGACGTCGTACCCCTGCAGCCGACGCGCTGGCGGCACGTCCCGATGGTGTTCTCGGTGGCCGCACTGCTGTCCCTGACCGTCGCACTGGCCGCACCCACCCATGAGATCAAGACCCCGCGCAACCGCGCGGTGATCATGCTGGTGATGGACGTCTCCCGGTCCATGGAGGCCGACGACGTCTCGCCGAGCCGGCTGGCCGCGGCGAAAGACGCCGCCAAGCAGTTCGCGAAGAAGCTGACCCCCGGCGTGAACCTCGGCCTGGTCACGTTCTCCGGGAACACCAACCTGCTGGTGTCGCCGACCCCTGACCACAACGCGACCATCACCGCGCTGGACCACCTCACCGTCGACGACGGCACCGCGACCGGCGACGGCATCTTCGCGGCCCTGCGCGCGATCTCGACCCTGGCGGACGTGCTCGGCGGCAGTGGCAACACCGACAAGCCGCCGAAACGCATCGTGTTGCTGTCCGATGGCGCGGAGAACCGGCCGGGCAACCCGGACAGCCCGCACGGCGCGTACACCGCCGCGCGGACCGCCAAAGAATCGGACACCCCGATCTCGACCATCGCGTTCGGGACCAAGGGCGGCAAGATCAAGGTCGACAATCAGAGCGTCAACGTCCCGGTCAACGACACCACCATGAAGCGGGTCGCCGAGCTGTCCGGCGGGCAGATGTACACGGCCGCCAAGATCGAGGACCTGAACAAGAGCTACGACGCCATCCAGCAGCAGATCGGCTACGAGATCATCCGCGGGCCCGGTGGTACCGCATGGTTGCGCCTCGGCGTGTTCGCCCTGACCTGTGCGGTGATCTCCGCGCTGTTGATCAACCGGCGGCTGCCGACGTAACCGCTCGCGCATTGCGGGTCTGTCGGGTTGAATACGACTCGTGGACAACGAAATTCGGGTCGTCAGCGCCAGTCGCGACATCGCCGCCCCGGCGGCGCGCATCTTCGAGTTGATCGCCGACCCCGCACAGCAGCCGCGCTGGGACGGCAACGACAACCTGGCGGAGGCGCCCGCCGGCCAACGCGTCCGCGCGGTGGGTGACGTGTTCGTGATGGGCCTGACCGTGGGCGCCACCCGGGAGAATCACGTCGTCGAATTCGCCGAGGGCCGGCGCATCGCATGGAAGCCGTCCGAACCCGGGCAGCCGCAGCCGGGGCACCTGTGGCGCTGGGAGCTCGAACCCATTGACGACGGGCACACCCGCGTCACGCATACCTACGACTGGACCGCGCTGACCGACGAGAAGCGGCTGAACCGGGCCAGGCAGACCTCCGCCGACTGGCTGCAGGCATCACTGGCCCGGCTCGCCGCGCTCGCCGAGGAGCAGTGACTACGGCTTGGGGGTGATGGTGGCCTTGAAGGTGCCGTCACCCTGGTTTAGCCAGGTGATGGTGCCCTTCTGGAACTCGCTGATCCAGCCACCCTTGGGTACGTCCGGTCCGCCGGCGGTCTGGGCTTCGTCAGTGGTCGGGAAGCCCAATTCGCCTCCGGCGCCGCCCTTTTCCGTGTACTCGCGCAGAATCTCACCCTGCACCAGGTGTGCGCCCGTCGCGGGCGAGCTGAAGATGGTGCCGTTGGCGAAGGCCTGCACCGTGCCGTCGCCGACCTTCTGCGGCTGCGCGGTCGGCTGGCCGAGGGCGGCCTCGCCGCCGGCCTTGTGGTACGCGTCGGCGATGGGGCCATCCAGTTGCACCTCGCCCAGACCCGGCACATTGATGGACGAGGGTGCGCCGGCGATCGCTGACGATGCGGCGCTCGAGGCGGAACTGGCGGCGGACGATGCTGCGCTGGCGCCAGAGCTGGCAGCCGATGAAGCCGCACTGGCGCCCGAGCTGGCGGCCGATGAAGCGGTGGAACCGATGTCCTTGGTTTGTGAGCAGGCCACGACGGCAGCTCCGGTGAGTGCGGCGATGCCGATGGTGGCGGCGGTACGGCGGACGAGCAATTCGTTTTTCACGTGAGACTTCCTCTATGAATTCGACAGGTGAAACGACTTCGCCATTGAAGTCCGAACGCTTTCGACCGTATTAGCTACTGGTACGGCACGTACTACTTTGCGGGAATTTTCGGTGGTTTTGGTTTACTGCCGCCTCATTTGTCTCAGTAGTCGCGGTCACCCCACTTTCGCAGGGCGGTCCCGTTGTTTGCCAGCAGAGTGTGATGTCCCAATTTCGGGCTAGATATCCCATCAGTGGAACTTGCATGTCGGTATGCTGTGAGAAGCGAATCAGACTACGATCGCGATGCCCGTTTCTTCGTGGCTACGGCCGTCGGGGCGAACGGAATGGACAAAAGGAGAACCGGTATGACCACCGTTCGGCACTCGACCCGCAAGAAGATGGTGGCCGGCCTTGCCGTGACCGCCGGACTTGCCATGGGCCTGCTGTCTTCCTGCGGCGAGAAGGCCAAGGAAGAGCCGACCACCACCACGAGCACCACCACCACGACGTCGGCACCTGCCTCGTCGTCGCCGGTGACGCCGAGCGAGAAGGGCGGGCCCACCAAGGGTGGCAACTCGTTCTCCCCGACCGTGAAGGCTCCGGGACCGCAGACTGCGCTGCCGGGCAACGTCATCACCGCTCCGCACTAGGAACGGGAGCCCCATCCCAGTAGGCCGCCGATGCGCCGTACGGCGCATCGGCGCAGTACTGGTGGCGGCCGGGCTGACGGCGCTGGCGTCCGCCGGCCCGCCGGCCGACCGGGGTGCCCGGCTGGCCCTGTCCGGCCCACTGGCCCACCTGCTGTCGGCTTCGGTCGATCTCGGCCCGTCGGCGGCGGTTCACGTCGAACTCACCGCTGCGCTGGCACGTGCCACCCGGCCCGATGGCTTGATCGAATGGGCAAGAGCTGCCGGGCTTTCGGTGCAGTGGCGGCCCGGCGACGACTGGGCCACCGTCGAAGGCAACGCCCGGGCCATGGCGCGGGCGTTGCGCGTCGATGTCCGCGACTACCGCGGGCGGCGCGGGCAGACCTTCTATGCCGCGACGAGTCAGCCTGAACTGCCGCCGTCGCTGGTGTCCGAGTTGAGCGGTTTCGGCAGGCTCCTCGGCTACACGCCGTTCCGGGATTCGCGGCCGCTCATCGCGCCGCGCGATGTCCCCGCCGGCGGACTGTCCGCGCAGGATCTGCGCCGGGCGTACAACGTCATGCCGTTGACCGACCAGGGGTACACCGGCAAGGGCCGCACCATCGTCATCTTCGGTTTCGACGGCTTCGATCAATCTGATCTCGACAAGTTCGCCGAGCTGAACCAGCTGCCGCGTTTCACTCCCATCGTCGTGGGGGACATGCCATCTGAGCGCACCGGCGAAACGACGATGGATCTCCAGATGGCCCACGCCATCGCTCCCGATGCCCAGACCGTCTACGTCAATGCCCGGCCGACGGTGTCCGGCGACGGCGCCTACCGCAAGATCGGCGAGATGATGGCCGACGCTGATCGGCGCTTTCCCGGCGCCGAGTGGAGCCTGTCGATCGGCTGGGGTTGCGACAAGATGCTGACCGCAGCCGATCTGGCGCCGGTGCGCTCGGCATTGACGCGGGCGCACCGCAGCGGCACCACCGCGTTCGACGCCAGCGGCGACCTGGCGGGGCTGGAATGCAAAGGCGGGCAGGACTGGTCGGCACCGCCGAGCATCGACGACATCGGATTGGACTCGGTGGCTTCGGTGCCCGAGATGACCGCCGTCGGCGGCACCACGCTGTCGACCGACGAACACGGCCAGTGGCTCGGAGAGCTGGCCTGGTTCGACGTGCCGCTGACCCACGGCAGTGGCGGCGGAGTGTCGGCGTTGTTCGACCGTCCGGCGTGGCAGCGAGGTGTGCCATCCGATCGCGGCCGCAACAAGCGGCTCATCCCCGACGTTTCCGCGGTCGCGGATTTCTTCACCGGGGCCCGCATGGTCTTCGGCGGCGAAACGGTGCTGGCCGGCGGCACCTCGATGTCGGCGCCGGTCTGGGCCGGGATGGCGGCCGTGATCGACCAGTACCTGCTCGATCACGGCGGACGGCTGCTCGGGGACCTGAATCCATTGCTGTACCGGGTGCAGCGGGCCGGTCGGCTGCCGGCGCTTCACGACGTGACGGTCGGCGGCAACGCGGTGGCGATGGCCGGCCCCGGCTTCGATTCCGTCACCGGCCTGGGTACACCCGATGTCGACAGGCTCGCGCGCAGCCTGCTCGTGGCACAGGGGACATCCGGATGAGCGGCATCGGGGTGGTGAGCATACTTTTCCCGCAGCTCCCGGCGGGCACCCGCCGGACGTTCCAAATCGGTCTCGCCTTCTTCGTCGCCTGGCTGGCGGCTGCGGCGGCGCTGCGCCTGCCGGGCCTCTTCATCGCGACTGTGGCGGTGGGGATTCCGCTGCTGTTCGTCCTGTACGTCCGGCAGCTGGACTACCCGGGGCCGGCGAAGGTCCGGCTGCTCGTCGGCACGGGCCTCGGTATGGCGTTCGGCGTGGCCTTCGCCCTCGGGTCCGGCGCGGTGGTCGCGCGCGCCTACGGTGTCCCCCTCGAAAGTGGCGTTGCCGCAGTGCATCTGCGGACCGTCGAGGCCGGCCTCTCGGCGGTGGAGGCGCTGTTGGTGATAGCGCCCGCGCTGCTCATCCGGGTGTTCAGCCCAGGAGAACGAAAGGCGCTGTACGGCTACGTCATCGGCGCGAGCGGCGCGTTGGGCGCAACTGCCGCGACCACGATCGTGCGGATGTTCGCGCAGCTGGATTCGGGCCTCGTCGACCACGACCAACCGTTGGCGGACTTCCTCATCGAGGCCGCGATCCGTGGCATCACCATGCCGGTCACCGCGGCCGCCGCTGCCGGAATGCTCGGTGCCGCACTGTGGTTCCGCCCCCGCGGCCGCCGGATCTGGTGGCAGGTACTGCTGATCGCCGTCGTGCCGGTGCTGGCGCACGTCTGGCTCGGCGACGAGGATTCCGCCGACATCTCGCAGTGGGCGAAGCTGGCGTGGCATATCGCATTCGCCGTGTTGGGGCTGCTGTTGCTGTGGCTGGTCCTGCGGTTGGCGGTACAGCACGAAGACGCCGACGGCTCGGACCGCGACGTGCGCACGCTGTCCGCACCACGCCTGGTCGCGACCTGGACCGCGGTGGTCACCGTGCTGGCGCTCGGGCTGGTCGGGATCGCCGCTGCGACGTCCCGACCGGCGGCGCGGTATCAGTGCCCACCCAATTGCGGTCACCCGCCGATGGGCAAGCCCGTCGTGATCAACCCCAGATTCACCGCCCCCGACGGAGCCTTCAGCGTCTCCTACCCGGCGCCGGGCACCGCGTACGAGGTGACCATGAACGACACCGGCGTGACGGCCCAATACACCGGCGGCACCGGCGGCATCATGCGGCTGTGGGGCGAACCGGCACAGGGCCGCGACGCCAAGGACATCACGACGGCGTTGCTCCTCGACAAGTTCCCGGATTCACGAGTGGCCTACGAGATACCCAACACGCTGGTGGGTTATCACCCGGGTTACGGCGTCGCTGCCGACGACTGGCCCGACGGCCAGAACGTCGTCGCCTCGCGGACCCGCATCCTGATCATGGTGGCGGTGAAGGATGATCTGGCGCTCGTCGCCGCGGCGGCCGGGCCGTTCAGCGAATTCGGCCCCGGTTCCGGCCCGCCGACCGGGGCCAGCCTGGAACTCGCTGCCGATATGGGCAAGTACGTCAACAGCTTTCGGTGGCGGGACGAGGCGCCGCGCTGACGTCGGTGAGAATCATCCGGGCGACATCCTCCGGGGATTCCCACGGCGGTGTGTGGCCGACGCCGGTCAGCAATCGGTGGTCCGGCTCGCCCGGCGTGGGGCGGCTGACGCGCGCATCGCGGTCACCGAAGACCAGTTCGACATCGACGGATAGCGTCCGAATGCGTTGGGCAAGTGTCGCTTTGGTGAGGTAGCGATCGATTGCCGCGGACGCGTCGTTGAGCCCGCGGCGGCCGGCCTGCTCGAGCGCCGCCACGAATCGGTCGTCGACAACCACCCCGGGAGCGAAGGCCGATGCCAACCCGGCGCGACGGCGGCCGTCTCCGGCCAGCGCCCAGGCCAGGTCGCCGACAACCGGAACCCTGAGGACACGCTCTGTCAATCGGTTTGAGCCGAGCCGACTTTCGATGGAGTGCGGCGTGCACAGCGCGATGATCTTCGCTACGCGGCCGGGGTGACGTTCGGCGACGGCCGTCGCGATCAGGCCGCCGCGCGAGTGTCCGACCACGATTGCCGGCCTGTCGATCAAGGCGGCGACCGCGTCGGCCTCGCCTTCGATGGACCGGGTCGACGGCAGGTCCACGGCGACCACCCGGGCGTGGTCCTCGATGAGTGGCACCACGCGGTCCCAGGTGTGGTGCGATCCGGCGAGGCCGTGGATCAGCACGACCAGCGGCGCTTCGGGATCGCCTGCGACCAGGGCCCCGGCCGTTGTCATGCTTCGACCAGTTCGCGCACCGGACGCTGGACCAGGTGGTCGACCGGGATGAAGCGGCTTGTGCGGCGGCGGAAGTCGATGGTGCTGCTCGGCCAGATGTTGACGTTGCGCCCGTGCTCGTTGACGTACCAGCTCTGGCAGCCCCCGGCGGTCCACACGGTGCCCTGACTGAGGCGCTGGACATCGTCGTCGTAGTTCTGCTGGGCTGCCTGCGTCGGTTCGACAGCGGCGAAGCCGAAGTCGCGTGCGTAGGTCACGGTTTCGGCGATGTAGTTCGCCTGCGCCTCCAGCATCTGCACCACCGAGTTGTGCCCGAGGCCGATGTTCGGGCCGTGCATCAGGTAGCAGTTGGGGAAGCCGTGGACGGCGGTGCCCAGATAGGCGGCCGGGTTGCCGTCCCAGCTCTCGGCCATGGAGATGCCGTCGGTGCCGAACAGCCGGTCGGTCAGCGGCAGCTGCCGGGTCTCGAAGCCGGTGCCGAAGATGATGGCGTCGACCTCGTGCTCGATACCCTGGTTGTCGACGACGCTGTGGGCCCGGATTTCCCGGATGCCGTCGGTGTTGACGTCGACGTTCGGCTGCGATACCGCGGGAAGGTAGTTGTCCGACAGTAGGATTCGCTTGCAGCCGATCCGGTAGTCCGGGGTCAGCTTGGCGCGCAGCGCAGGGTCCGGCACCTGCTTCTTCAGGTGCTTGAGGGCGCGCCGCTGTGGCACCCGCATCAGGCCGGGGTTACGGAACGCCAGGATCATCCATTCGAACTGGAAGTAGATGCGGGTCCGCGCCAGGCGCTGCAGGGCGGGGTACTTCCGGAACATGGCGCGGCGGCGGGCTGAGATCGCATGGTCGTGGCGGGGCATGATCCACGGCGGCGTGCGCTGGAACAGCGTCAGCTTGCCGACGTGCGGCTGGATGGCCGGCACGAACTGGATGGCCGAGGCGCCGGTGCCGATGACCGCGACTTTCTTTCCGCGCAAATCGAATTCGTGGTTCCAGCGGGCCGAATGGAACTTCTCGCCCTCGAACTCGTCCAGGCCGGGCAGGTTCGGGATCACAGGCTCGGCCAGGGCGCCGGTGGCGACGACGACGTGGGCGGCCGTCCGCTCGCCGTCCGCGGTCGAGATGTGCCAACGCTGCCGGCCGGCCTGCCACTGCAGGGCCGTCACCTCGGTGTCCAGTACCAGGCGCCGGCGCAGGTCGAAGTCGTCGACGACGCGATTCAGGTATGCGTGAAGTTCGGGCTGTTTGGCGAAGACGTTGTGCCAGCCGGGGTTCGGGGCGAAGGACAGCGAGTAGAGGTGGCTCTTCACGTCGACCGCCGCGCCGGGATAGGCATTGTCGCGCCACACGCCGCCGACGTCGCCGGCGCGCTCGATGAGCACGACGTCATCGATCCCGGACTGCTGCAGCCGGACGGCGGTGGCGAGGGCGCCGAATCCGGTGCCGATGATCGCGACGTGGTTGTGGGGGACGAGCTGGTTCATCGGTGATCCTTGAGTGCGATGGGAGACTTCAGGTCGGACGGCTGCGCGGGCAGCCACTTGCGGTAGCGCGCAAGGGCTTTGCGCTGTACCCGCTGGTCGACGATGAGGGCGCACAACGGATGTGTACGGGCCGTCGGCTCGAGGCCTTGCGTGATCTGCCGCATCTGGTAGCGCACCAGCGCCATGCTCGCCGCGGACGCCAGCGTCTTGTCGGACCACGTCACCGGCTTGAGTTGCCGGGTGGCTTCCTCGCCGCGGCTCCAGCGGTTCGGCAGATCCGGCGTGACGGCGATGGCGGTGCCCATGCCGACGATGTCGATGCCGTTGGCGAGCACCGTGTTCGCGGTGTCCTGCCGGGTGACGCCGCCGGTGAGCATCAGCGGGATGGGACTGGTCTTGGCGAGTTCTGCGGCCAGCTCGAGGAAATAGGCCTCGCGGGCGGCGGTACGGCTGTCCGTGGGTCGGCCGGTCATGGCCGGGCTCTCGTAGCTGCCGCCGGACAGCTCGACAACGTCGACGCCGAGTGGTGCGAGCATCTCGATGACGCGCAGCGCATCGTCGGTGTCGAAGCCGCCACGCTGGAAGTCTGCCGAGTTCAGCTTGACGGCGACCGCGAACTCCGGGCTGACGGCCAGCCGGATCTGGCGGACGATCTCCAGCAGGAGACGGGCGCGGTTCTCCAGCGGCCCACCCCATTCGTCGGTGCGGGTGTTGACCAACGGCGACAGGAACTGCGACAGCAGGTAGCCGTGCGCCGCGTGCACCTCGACACCGTCGAAGCCGGCTTCCTCGGCGCGGGCCGCGGTGGTGACGAAGCGCGCGATGGTGGCGCCGATCTGCTGCGGCGTCATCGCGCTCGGCCGGCCGAATCGCTTGCTGTGCTTGCCGACGTCCACCGCGACGTCCGACGGACCCCAGACCACGCCGGGCATGTTGGCGTTGACCTGGCGGCCGGGGTGGCTGATCTGCATCCACATCTTCGCGCCGCCTGCCTTGCCGGCCTTGGCCCACTTCGCGAACGGTTCGAGTGGCGAGTTCGCGTCGAGGACGACGCCGCCCGGGCCGGTGAGGGCCTCGGCATGGACCATGACGTTGCCCGTGATCAGTACGCCCGCGCCGCCCACGCCCCAGCGGTGGTACAGCGCGATAAGCCGATCGTCGGGAGCCTGGCCGGGGCCGGCGAGTCCTTCCTCCATCGCGGCTTTGGCGATGCGGTTTCGGAGCGTCTGACCGGATGCGAGGGTGAAGTGGGTGAAGAGTGTGGGAGACATCGGTTGCCTTCGGGTCGGTATGATGTAAACGCTGCTCACATTTATAGTGGGCAATGTAAACAGTGTCAACATTTGTGAGGCGGAACTCAGAATGACGTCGAAAGCGGTGTCCAAGCCGGGGTACCACCACGGCGATCTGCGGACCGCCCTGGTGCAGTCGGCGCTGGCGCTTCTGGAAGAGGAGGGCGCCGCGGCATTGTCGATGCGCGCCGTCGCGCGGCATGCCGGCGTCACGGCGGCGGCCCCCTACCGGCACTACCAGGACCGGGACGCGTTGATGTCAGCCGTCGCGGCCGTGGGTTATCGCGAGCTGGCCGCGGACCTGGTAGCCGTCAGCCCATCCCCGTCGACGGCCGACGAGATCGCCGACGTCGCCATCGCCTACGTCCGGTTCGCACTGCGGCGCCCCGCGCTCTTCCGCGCGATGTTCAGCGAGCAGTGCGATGCCGGCAGCCCCGAGCGGGTCGAAGCCGTCGCGGCGATCTCGGCCTATCTCAGAGCGAACATCGTGCGGGTGTTTCCGGACGCGGATCCCGACGCGTTGAGCGACGCCGTCTGGGCGCTGGTGCACGGCCTGGCATTCCTGTTCCTGGACGGCAAGTTCGACAGCGCGGATTCCGGTGCGCTGGAACACCGCGTCCGGGCCGCGGTGCAGGCGGTCGTGGGGCTGGCAGGGTCCTAGTGTCCCTCGGAGAATTCCCGAAGTGACTGCACCTGAGCGGGATCCAGTGACGGCCGGACCGTCTCGCGGGCCTTGGCGACGTCGGCCGCGGTGACATCGGCGGCGTCGATGGACCGGCGCATCGCGGTCAGCGCAGCCTCGCGCAACAGGGCGACGCAGTCCGCGGCGCTGTAGCCGTCGAGCTCACCGGCCAGCCGGCCGAGGTCGACATCGGGTGCCAGGGGGATGGATTTGCTTGCGGTACGCAGGATTTCGCGACGGGCATCGGCGTCGGGCGGCTCGACGAAGACCAGCTTCTCCAGCCGGCCCGGTCGCAGCAGCGCGGGGTCGATCAGATCCGGCCGGTTGGTGGCGCCCACCACCACGACGTCACGCAGCGGGTTGATGCCGTCCAGCTCGGTGAGCAGTGCGGCCACCACGCGATCGGTGACGCCGGAATCGAAGCTCTGCCCGCGGCGCGGCGCCAAGGCGTCCATCTCGTCGAGGAACACCAGCGACGGCGCGGAATCGCGTGCGCGCTGGAACAATTCGCGCACGGCGCGCTCCGAGGAGCCCACCCACTTGTCCATCAGCTCGGCGCCCTTGACGGAGTGCACCGACAACCGGCCGGAGCTGGCGAGGGCTCGCACCAGGAATGTCTTGCCGCAGCCGGGTGGACCGTAGAGCAGCACCCCGCGGGGCGGTTCCACGCCGAGCCGCGCGAAGGTGTCCGGGTGCTGCAGCGGCCACAGCACCGCCTCGGTCAGCGCCTGCTTGGTGGCCACCATGTCGCCGACGTCGTCGAGGGTCACCGAACCGACCGCGACCTCCTCGGTCGCCGACCGGGACAGTGGCCGGATCACCGACAGCGCGCCGGTCAGATCGTCCTGCGTCAACGCCGGTGCGGCACCGTCGGAGCTGGCGCGGCCAGCCGCTCGCAGCGCGGCCTCGCGCACCAGAGCTGCGAGATCGACGACGACGAATCCCGGTGTGCGCTCGGCGATCTCATCGAGGTTCAGCTCCTTGGCGGGAACCGACCGCAGGAGCACTTCCAGCAGGGCCTTGCGGGTGGCGGCGTCGGGCAGGGTCAGTCCCAGCTCGCGGTCGCAGAGGTCGGGCGCGCGCAGGCGCGCGTCCACGCCGTCGGGCACGGCGGACGTCGCGATGAATGCCACACCGCGGCCGGCGACGGCCTTGCGGAGCTCGGTCAGGATCAACGTGGCCACGGGCTCGGCGACGGCGGGCAACAGCGCGTCGATGTCGGTGATGAGCAGAACACCACCGCCATCCCGCACCGAACTGACGGCCGCGGCGACCCCGGCCAGCCGGTCCTCGGCGCGCAGCGCCCCGACCTCCGGCCCGTCGAGCTCGACGAGGCGGCGGGACGTGCACACCGCGCGCACCATGGCGGCCTTGCCGACGCCCGCGGGCCCGGACACCAGGACGCCCAGATTGGCGGTGGCGCCGAGTGTTTCGAGGAGTTCGGGCTCATCGAGAGCCAGCTTGAGCCATTCTGTCAGCCGGGTCACCTGGGCGGTCATGCCCTTCAGGTCGTCGATCGAAAGGGCTTGGACGGCAGTGGTTTCCGACGGGATCGCCACCGGCTGAGACAATGCCGGAGTGATGCCGTCGCCCCAAAAAACCACCGAATTGGGTTGCACACTGACCGGGCCGGCGGGGTCGACGCCCGTCACCGTGAGCAGTTCCGAGGTCCAGGTGATGCCGACCTGGGTGGCCAGCGCCGCCGTGGCCGCGGACGTCGAGGTGCCCGGACCCAGGTCCCGCGGCAGCAGCGACACCGTGTCGCCGACCGTCATCACCTTGCCCAGCAACGCCATTCGCAAGGTCGCCGGCGGTATCGAGCTGCTGGCCAGTCGCGAACCACTGACGGTCACCGAGCGGGCGCCGTACACCGTCGCGGGGGACACCAGCACCGGGGCGTCAGCCCGGATGCCGGCGTTGGACAGCGTCACGTCATCGAGCAGCGCGGTGCCCGGGGGAGTCCCCGCGGCGGCCACCCCGACCACCGCGCAGGTGGTGCGGGTGCCGGTCAGCGACACCGCGTCCCACTCGCGGATGCCGAGGGCGGCGATCGCTTCCGGGTGCAGCAGTACCACGCCGCGACGGGCGTCCAGTGCTGAGGTGTTGAGTCGGGCGGTGAGCTGAAGCTGCGCGCCGGACGGGTCGGATGCGCCCTGCAGGGCCTGTGCCTGCGGGGGCGTCATCGACGAGGACCCGGCCTACGCAACCGCAGCCGGGCCGTGGACCGGCGCTGTCCGCGGTCGGTGCGACGCGGCTGCGCACGGCGGATCGCGCGGCGTGCCTGTCGCTGCTCCTTGGGTTTGTCATCCCAGACCTCGGGGTGCGCGCGCAGCCAGGCCTTGGTGCGGATGGCGAACGGGATGTGCAGCACGTACGCGACGATGATCACCAGGATCACGATGTAGCCGTACATCACCGAGGCGGCCACCAGGATGGCCAGCAGCGCCAGCAGGGGCAACGCCATGTTCGGCGGGATGGCGAACGTGTGCACCTTGCGCATCGGGACGGTGCTGACCACCAGCAGCGAGACGCCGATCAGCCAGAGGCAGATGAATATCTGACCCCAGTGCGAATCCCACCACGGCCCGGGGAACTGCATCTTGGCCGCCAGCGGGCCGATGGCGCCGATCGCGCCCGCCGGTGCCGGCATGCCGGTGAAGAACTCCTTCTCGAACGCCGGACCCTCGACGTCGAGCATGGCGTTGAAGCGGGCCAGCCGCAGGACGATGCACACCGCGTACAGCAGCACCACGATCCAGGCCAGCGGCGAGGTGTTGTGCGCCAGCAGGGTGGCGTACACGATGAACGCCGGCGCCACGCCGAAGTTCACCGCGTCGGCCAGCGAGTCGATCTCGGCGCCCATCTTGGACGTGGCGTTCAGCATGCGGGCCGCGCGACCGTCGAGCGCGTCGAGGATTGCGGCACCCGCCAGCAGCGCCATGGCCTCGGTGGGGCGGTGATCGAGGGCGTACTTGACCGCCGACAGACCCAGGCAGATGGCAGCGACCGTCAGGGCGCTGGGGACCAGCTTCCGCAGGCTCACCTGCGGAGTCTTGATCCGGGGTTTCATGCCGGCGACCCGCTCGGCAGCTCTGCCAGCACCGTCTCGCCACCGATGGCGCGCTGTCCGATCTCGACGCCCATCACCGAGCCCTTGGGCAGGTAGGTGTCCAGGCGGGAGCCGAACCGGATCAGGCCGTACGTCTCGCCGAGGGCCAGCTGCGCACCCGGGTGGGTGTTGCACACGATGCGGCGGGCCAGCAGCCCGGCGAGTTGCACCGCGACGACGTCATGGCCGTCGGCGGTGCGCAGCCAGATGCTGTTGCGTTCGTTGTCCTCGCTGGCCTCGGCCTTGTCGGCGGACAGGAACTGGCCCGGCTTGTGCTTGACGGTGATCACCTCACCGGCGACCGGCGCGCGCTGCACATGCGCGTCGAACAAGGACAGGAAGATGCTGATCCGCGGCAGCGGCGTGTCCGACAGGTTCAGTTCGGCGGGCGGGACGGCCTCGTCGATCAGCGTCACCTGGCCGTCGGCCGGGGCGACGACGACGCCGGGCCGGCTCGGTGGCGTCCGCGGCGGATGCCGGAAGAACCCGGCACACGCGGCGGCCGCGGTGAGACCGGCCGCCCGCACCCAGCGCTTACGGTGGCCGATCGCGGCGACACCGAGGGCGCCGCCGACGAACGGCAGCCCGGCCGGATGGATCGGGGGAACGGTGGAACGGACCAGGTCGACGAAACGTGACAGTTCGGACTCTGGAGTGTCAGCTGGGGGGCGCGCAGGTCTGGCCATGGGGACTCGATTCTACGGTTTGCGGGGCTCTAACTGAGATCCCAGACGGGCACGGGCGATCCAGCCGCTAATTCGATCACGTCCTCGCCGATGTCCAGCAGGCAGTTTGCCGTCGCCAGCCAGCGCAGGTGGTGCGACGCCGGCGGGCCGTAGCTGCTCACCTGCGCATCGGTGCCGAGCACGCCGCGGCGGAACTGGCGTTTCCCGGCCGGAGAGGTCAGCTTCTCGGTGAGGGTCGCCGAGCGCCGCGGTCGCTGCGACGGCAGGCCCATCGCCGCCCGCAGTGGTGGCCGGATGAACACCTCGAACGACACCAGCGCCGAGACCGGGTTGCCCGGCAACGTGACGATAGGGGTGCCGTTGACGGTCCCGGCGCCCTGCGGCATACCGGGCTGCATGGCGACCTTCACGAACTCGACGTCCCCGGAAAGGGCGTCCTTGACCACCTCGTAGGCGCCGGCACTGACGCCGCCCGTGGTGACGATCAGGTCGACGTCGCGGGCATGACCTGCCAGGGTCTCCCGGAACAGCGCGACGTCATCGGACGTCGCCGGTGCGGTCGTGACGTCGGCGCCGGCATCCCGCAGCGCGGCGGCCAGCATCACGGCATTGGACTCATAGATCTGGCCGGGCTGCAGCGGGGTGCCCGGCGTGACCAGCTCCGTCCCGGTGGACAGGACCAGAACCCGTTGCCGCGGAATCACTTTCAGCTCGGCCAGACCCAGCGCGGCGGCCAGGCCCAGTGCCGCGGGGGACAGCACCTCGCCGGCGGGCAGTACCGTCATCCCCGCGGTGACGTCCTCGCCGGCGCGCCGGATGCTCCGGCCTTCGGGGACCGCCGAGTAGATCGACACGACGTCGGTCGCCCCGTCCGTGGCCTCGACCTGGACCACCGCGGTGGCCCCGGCCGGCAGCATGGCGCCGGTCATGATCCGGTGCGCGGTGCCGGGCGCCAACGTCAGCAGGTCGGTGCGGCCGGCTGGAATGTCTTCTGCGACAGGCAGTTTCACGGGTTTCTCGGCAGAGGCGGTGGCCACGTCGGTGGCCAGGACGGCGTAACCGTCCATCGCCGAGTTGTCGAAGCCGGGCAGCGACAGCGGAGCCACCACGTCCTCGGCAAGGGCCAGCCCCAGGGCGTCGGCCAGCGGCACGGCGACGGCCGGCCGGGCGCTGATCAACCCGGCGACGACCTGCTGATGTTCCTCGACGGTCCGCATGGCGCTAGATCGGGAAGGTGACGCCGGTGAGCTCTTCGGAGACCGTCCACAGCCGGCGCTGGATGCCGGCGTCGTGCGACTGGGCACTCGACTGCACCAGCACCGGGTGGCCGACCAGCTGCCGGATACCCGACGGGCCGTAGTACTCGCCGCCCCGCGCGACCGGGTCGACGGCGGCCCGCAGCGTGGCGAGCGCGCCGACCTCGGGGCTGTTGGCGACCAGCCCGCTGAGTGCGTTGAAGCCGGGCAGGTCAGAGCCGGGGATGTGGCGCATCAGCTCGGTGTTGGAGATGCCCGGATGGGCCGCGACCGAGATGGTTGCGGCGTTGGTGGCCACGAGGCGGCGTTGCAGCTCATAGGCGAACATCAGGTTGGCCAGCTTCGACTGGCCGTAGGCGGCGACGCGGTTGTAGCGGCGCTTCTCCCACTGCAGATCGGTGAAGTCGATCTTCCCGAGGATGCGGTGCGCAATGCTGCCGAGCGTCACCACCCGCGAGCCCGGCACCGGCAGCAGGTTCTCGACGAGCAGGCCGGTGAGCGCGAAGGCACCGAGATGGTTGGTGCCGAACTGCAATTCGAAACCGTCGGCGGTGGTCTGCTTGGGCGGGTACATCACGCCGGCGTTGTTGATCAGCAGGTCGATCCGCGGATAGGCCGCCCGCAGGTCGTCGGCCGCCGCCCGGACCGAGGTCAGTGAACCCAGGTCCAGCTTCTGGACGACGACGTCGGCGTTCGGGGTGCTCGCCCGGAGCCGGGCGGCCGCGTCGTCGCCTTTGGCGGTGTCGCGCACCGCCATCACCACGCGAGCGCCCTTGCCCGCCAACACCCGCGCCGTCTCGTATCCGAGCCCGGTGTTGGAGCCGGTGACGATCGCCACCCGCCCGGTCTGGTCCGGCACATCATTGGCGGTCCATTTGGTGGTCATGGCCGAAGACACTACCGAGCGGACCGCCTGAGTTGCGCGGGAGCGGCGGGCGTTTACTGTCGGCACCATGGCAATCGGCGGGGTGCTCTTCGACATCGATGGTGTCCTGGTGACCTCGTGGCGTCCGATCGACGGTGCGGCCGAGACCTTGCGGGCGCTGGAGGAGCGTCAGATCGCCCGCTCGTTCCTGACCAACACCACCACCCGGACCCGGGTGCAGATCGCCGAATTGCTTTGTGCGGCAGGCATCGAGGTCGCCGCCGACGAGGTCGTCACCGCAGCGGTGCTGACCGCCGACTACGTGCGGGAGCGCTACCCCGGCGCCCGATGTTTCCTGGTCAACAGCGGCCAGATCGGCGCGGACATGCCGGGTGTCGAGCTGGTTTACGCCTCCGACTTCGCCGGCCCGCAGCAGCCCGACACGCCGGACGTGGTGCTCCTCGGCGGCGCGGGGCCCGAATACACGCACCTGACCCTCAGTTGGGTCTACGACTGGATGGCCCGCGGCGTCCCCGTCGTCGCCATGCACCGCAGCAACGCCTGGAACACCGCTGACGGGCTGCGGGTGGACACCGGGCTCTATCTGGCCGGCCTGGAACAGACCACCGGCTATCAGGGCACCGCCGTCGGCAAGCCCGCGCCGGCCGGGTTCCTGGCCGCGGCCGCGCGGCTCGGCGTCGAGCCGGAAGAGATGTACATGGTCGGCGACGACCTCAACAACGACGTACTCGCGGCCCAGGTCGTCGGGATGACCGGCGTGCTGGTGCGCACCGGCAAATTCCGCCAGGACACGCTGAACCGTTGGGCCGCAGACGAATTCGCGATGCAGCCGAACTACGTCGTGGACTCCGTCGCGGATCTGCCGGAGCTGCTGGGGCTCTGACCCTCAGGCCGTCAGCTCCCGCTGCATGTTGCGGATCGCGGCGATGCGGTCCTGCAGCTGCTCGCGGGTCGCGGCGGCCACCGGCGGGCCGGGGTGCCGGCGCCGCAGCTCGTTGTGAATCCAGCCGTGCGGCCGTCCGGTGCGGTGGTGGAAAGCGGCCACCAGCAGGTTGAGCTCCTTGCGTAGCTCGCGCAGCTGACCGTGCGTCGTCATCGGTGGCGGCGGCGCGCCGGTGGCCGCAGCTTTGGCGCTGCGCTTCTGCAGCTGCTCGTCCTGGCGCTTGCTCAGCAGATCGCGCATCTGATTGGGGTCGAGTAGACCCGGGATACCCAGGTAGTCGGCTTCCTCGTCACTGCCGGCCTCGGTCGCGGTCCCGAACGACGAGCCGTCGAAGATCACCTGATCCAGCTCGGCGTCCGACCCGAGCATCTCGAAGCCGTTCTCCAGCTCCGACTTCTCGTCTTCCTTCTTCTGCGCCTGCTCGAGCAGTTCGTCGTCGAGCCCGTCGGACACGCGGTGTGGCTTGCCGAGCACGTGGTTGCGCTCGCGCTCCAGCTCGCTGGCCAGCTCCAGCAGGTTCGGCACCGACGGCAGGAAGATGCTGGCCGTCTCGCCCTTACGCCGCAGGCGCACGAACCGGCCGATGGCCTGCGCGAAGAACAGCGGGGTCGACGCACTCGTGGCGTACACGCCGACCGCGAGCCGCGGCACGTCGACGCCCTCGGACACCATGCGGACCGCGACGAGCCAGCGGCTGGTGCCCTCGGAGAACTGTGAGATGCGCGCCGACGCCGTCGGGTCATCCGACAGGATGACCGTCGCCTCCTCGCCCGTGATGGTGTGCAGCAGCTTGGCGTAGGCGCGGGCTGTGGTCTGGTCGGTGGCGATGATCATGCCGCCGGCGTCGGGGATGCTCTGCCGCAGCTGCCCCAGCCGCTTGTTGGCGGCCGCGATCACCGCGGGCATCCATTCACCCTCGGGGTTGAGCGCGGTACGCCAGGCCCGGGCGGTCTGCTCGGCGGTCAGTGGCTCGCCGAGGCGGGCCGCGTGCTCCTCGCCGGCGCTGTCGCGCCAGCGGGCCTCACCCGAGTACGCCATGAACACCACCGGACGCACCACACCGTCGGCGAGCGCGTCGGAGTAGCCGTAGGTGTGGTCGGCCACCGACTGCTGGTGGCCGCTGCCGTCGGGCTCGTACTGCACGAACGGGATGGGGCTGTCGTCCGACCGGAACGGGGTCCCGGTCAGACACAGGCGCCGCGTCGCGTCGTCGTAGGCCTCACGGATGGCCTCGCCCCAGCTCTTCGCGTCGCCGCCGTGGTGGACCTCGTCGAAGATCACCAGCGTCCTGTGGTTCTCGGTGCGCACCCGGTGCCTGGTCGGGTGGCTGGCGACCTGGGCATAGGTGACGACGATGCCGTGGTAATCCGCGGAAGTGTGCCCGGTGGAGTTGCTGAACTTGGGGTCGAGCGCCATGCCGACGCGCGCCGCGGCTTCCGCCCACTGGGTCTTGAGGTGCTCGGTCGGGACGACGACCACGACCTGGTCGACGGTGCGCTCCGTCAGCAACTCGCCGGCGATCCGCAGGGCGAAGGTTGTTTTGCCTGCGCCCGGGGTTGCGACAGCAAGAAAATCACGTGGCTTGGCGGTCAGATACCGCACCAAAGCCCGACGTTGCCAGCCCCGCAAAGCCTGGGTGCTGGGCGCTGCATAAGCCCGCACCCGAAGACTCCTCCTTGGTCGAAGGGCAGTCTAGGGCAACGGGTTTGGCGGATGCACATTTGCCCGGCGTGTCCTGGTGCTCGGCCCGGCGGTGTCGGCGGCCGTCGCGGTGATCAGGCGCGTCACCGCGTCGCAGACGATGGCCTTGCGCTGGGCATGGTCGTCGATGCCGACCACGGCCAGCAGGGTGGGGCTGAGGTTGTGCCACATCGACGCGATGGTGAGCACCAGGGTGAAGAGCACCGGCGCGGGAAGCTCGCCGGTGAGCCTGCCGTCGGCCTGGGCGGCGGCGATGGAGGCGATCTGCTCGTGCATGGTCTCGCCGGGAAAGCCCGCGGCGGAATCGTCGGCGCGCTCGAGCCGGTGCCAGGCGATCAGCCGGCCGACTTCGGGCTGGCTCGCGTAAACGTCGATCAGGTGGGCGGCGTAGCCCGGCAGGTCGTCGGCGACCACGGGACTGTCGGCGAAGAACCGCTGCGTCATCGCGGCCCACACGGCGTCGAACAGCTGATCTTTGCTGCCGAAGTAATGGTAAATCTGCGCCTTGTTGGCGCCCGCGTTGGCGGCGATGCGGTCAACCCGGGCTCCGGCGATGCCGTACTGGGCGAATTCGGTGGTCGCCGCGCAGAGCAGCCGCGCCCGAGTGGCGTCGGAATCCCGCGGGTGGCCCATTTCGGAGATTTTAGCTGGTAGGCAGGCGTTTGCTAACTAACTAATTAGTTGACAGCCGAGTGAGGCCTGCCTAACGTTCGGCATCGGGTGGGATGTGGATCACAGGAGGTGGTGTGGTCGCTGAGCCCTGTCAGCCGCAGTCGGCCACGCCGCCGCCGGAGCTCGTCGGCCGCGGCGAACAACTTTCGAGGTTGATGGCTGCGATCGGCGATACCCCGCGCGGCCACACAGTGGTGGTGTCCGGCGCTGCCGGGTCCGGCAAGACCGCACTGCTCGACATGGCCCGCCGCCATGCCTGCGATATCGGTTTTCGGGTGGTGCCGATCGCCGGAACGCCGGGCGAGTCCGATACCCCGTTCGCCGGCGTTCACCAGCTGATCCACGCGCTCGGATATTGGGATGACGAAGCCGAGCAGTACCACCGCATCATCGACGCGGCGCTGCGCTCGCCGACAGGTGAGCAGCTCGACGTCGTCCGCGTCGCGATGGCGCTGCTCGGGCTGCTGGACGCCGTTGAGCGACAGCAGTCGGTCCTGGTCTGCATCGATGACGCGCAGTGGCTCGACGCGCCGTCGCGCAACGCGATGATGTTCGCCGCCCGGCGCAGCGCGGGGCGGTCGTTGACCGTCGTGCTGGCGATCCCGGCCACCGCCGGAAAGGTATTCGGTGGCGACGGCCGCGCCGTCGAGATCGAACTGTCCCCGCTGGAGCGGGCCGATGCCGCCCTGCTGCTCGACCGGCAGTCAGCGGTGCCGCGCGGTCTGCGCCGGGAGCAGGTTCTGACGGCGGCCGCGGGTAACCCGGCGGCCGTCATCGCCTTCGCCGAGACAGCGGCGGCCGATGGGCTCACAGTGGGTCCGGTCGCCGAACCGTTGGCGCTGCCCGCCGCCAGCCTCGGTATCTACAGCCGGCGGCTCGCTCTGCTGCCGGGGGCGACCCGGGCCGCGTTGCTCGTTCTCGCCGCGGCCTCCGACCAGGACCTGCGGCATCTGCTGCCCGCGGTGCTGGCCGATCCACAGACGCTCGCGCCGGCCGAGGTCGCCGGGATCGTCCGGGTCGAGCCGAGCGGCGTGTGGTTCCTGGATCCCCTGCTGCGATCCGCGGCGTATCACCGGGCACCGGCGGCGGCCCGCTCGGCGGCGCATCTGCGCCTGGCCGATGCACTGGCAGCGCTACCGCACCGGCAGGTGTGGCATCGCGCGCAAGCGGCGCTCAAACCCGACGATGCGCTGGCCGCGCAGCTGGCCGACACCTGCGACGAGGTGCTGCGCCGGGACGGCTATCTGGCCGCCGCGGTAACCATGCAACGCGCGGCGAAGCTGACCACCGATGTCGGCGAGCATGCCCGGCATCTGGTGCGCGCGGCGCCCCTGGCGCGCAACGCCGGCGACCCGCACTGGGCCGCGGCGCTGAGCCGGTGTGCGCTCGACGGCGTAGCCGACCTCATCTCTCGGCTGCGCGCCCACACCGAGTTGGGGTCGGCGCGCTGCTGGGATGCGGACAGTCAGCCGGTTCTGGACATGCTTCTCGAATCGGCCGGCCTGGCGGTCGACATCGTCCCCGCAGTCGCGTGGGAATCGCTTCGGGTCGCCGCGACGGTCACGTTCATCGCGGATGACGCCGCGGGGCGATGCGGCGTCATCCGCCTGCTGAGACAGTTGGAGGACGCCGCGGCGCCGGCGGACGTGTCCGCGCTCGCCGACCAGCTCTGGATCCGTACCGCCACCGATCCGCACCTGGCTCATCTGAAGTTGCCCGAGATCATCGGGCTGGCCGGCCGGGTCGGTGACGCCATCGGGCTCACCGCGGTCGGGGCGTCGGCCTGGCTCGCCGGGAAGCCCGACCTGGCAGTGCGCTGCCTGCGCGGTGCGCACACCGGAGCGCTGGCGCCGCGCTTCGGCGGTCTGGCGTCGACCGCCCTGTGCTGGGCCTTCGTCGAGTCGGGCCGCTGGGACGAGGCCGTCGACGCGGCGACCACCATGAGTTGTTCGGCGGCCGTCGCCGACGTCCCGGTCGTCGCACGGATCGCGGATCTGGTGATCGCGACGGTGGCGGCCCGACGCGGTCAGATCGCCACCAGCCGTGCGCGCCTCAAGTCGGCCGTCGAGTTGGCCGACTTTCGGGACCGGCCCGCGCTGGCGGCGTGGATACACAACGTCGCGGGTTCGATCGCGCTGGCCGAGAACCAGGACACCACCGCCTACGCCGAACTGGCCGAGTTGTTCGACGAGTCCGGACTGCCGCTGCACGCGTATGCGTCGTATCTGGCCCTGCCGGACTACGCCGACGCCGCGGTGCTGACGGGCCGAACGCAACAGGCGCGCGAACAACTGACCCGGATCGTGAGTCACCTGCCCAGAGCCGTGTCACCGCGGTTGACGCAGCTGGTCGCCCACGCGGACGCTGTACTCAATCCGGACACCGCAGGGGCGCGCTATGTCGAGGCGCTCGCCGATCCGGCCGGCAACCGCTGGCCGTTCGAGCGGGCGCGGCTGCGCATCAGTTATGCCGGGTGGCTGCGCCGGCACCGGCGGCGCCGGGACTGCCAGCATCAGTTGGCGGCGGCGCTGACCGTCATGCAGGACCTCGGGGCGGGCCCGTGGGTCGACCTGTGCAACCGTGAACTGCGGGCGGCCGGAGTGCGTCCGCCTTCGTCATCGGTGCAGCCCGGCACGTTGAGCTCGCAGGAACACAACGTGGTCTACCTCGTGAGCGAGGGCTACACCAATCCGCAGATCGCGACCATCCTGAACCTGTCGGTGCGGACCGTGTCCAACCACCTGTATCGCTCGTTTCCCAAGCTCGGCGTCACCAGCCGTCATCAGATTCATGACGTGGCGCGCCCGGCGACCTGGGCGGGCGAGTGAGCGCCCCAGATAGATAGAAAGTCGGCGGCGACGGAAAATCCGCCGCCGCCGACTGGTCTCACGCGTCAGGCCGCGCTGTGCGACTTCGACTTCGAGCTGGTGTGCGAGCCCTTGGTGCTGCCGCCCTTGGCACCCGAGTCCGATCCGGACGCCGAACCCGAGTCGGAGCCCGACTTGCCCTGATGGCCCTTACGGCCGGGCGTGGTCGTCTTGGTGCCGTCGCTGCCCGAGGCCGACGAGGACGAGGCCGACGACGACGACGAGGACGAGCTGCCGGAGCTGGAGCTGCCGGAACCCGTCTTGGTGTCGCCGGCCTTGGTGTCACCGGTCTTGGTGCCGCCGGCGAACGTCGAGCCAGTGGTCGAGCCGTCGGTAGCCGAGCCGGACGAGGTGCCGGTCTTGGTGGTGCCGTCGGTGGTCGAACTGGGTGACTTGCCGTCGCTCGATGTTTCGGTGGTCGAACCGGTGGTGTCGCCGGCCGAGCCGCTGGGCTTGGTGGTGGCGTCGGTTGCCGCACCGGTGGACCCTGCCGACTCGCTCGTCGAGCCGGCCGCCTTGGTCTTGTCCGTGCCCGCGGTGTCGGTCGACACGGCCTTGGTCGTCGCGGCGGTGCTCAGCGTCACCGTCGCAGCCGTGGTCGACGGCACGGAAGCGACATCGGAGGCGGCCTTGGTGGTGGTCGTTGCCGCAGCCGCCGCCGGCTTGGCGGGGGTGATGTCGGTGAGGATCGACTTCACGACGGCGACGATCGCCTGCAACGTGCCGGCGATCGTGGTGCCACCGGGGACGGCTGCCCCGCCGCCGAAGAGGCCGCCGCCGTAGATGTTGAAGCCGGGGATGTTGAGTCCCAGCAGCGCACCGAGATTGGGTCCGTAGCCGCCGTTGAGCAGGCCGTCGACGACGGTCGCGGGCGCCTGGATGATGGCCGTCGCCAGCTTGCCGAGGTCGCCGGCCTTCACCGCGTTGATGACGTTCTGGACCGCGGTGCCCATCGCGCCCACGGTGCTGGCGACCGGTCCGATGAGTCCGACGCCGAGCTCGAGCAGGATGTTCGGCAGGTCATTGGCGATGTTGATGACGCTCTGCAGCGGCTGCGAGATGAGATTGCCCAGGGCCTTCGGCAGGGGCCCGATCGGGTTGATCGCGGCGAAGATCGGGAGCACGATCGCCAGTTGGAGGTTGTTCAGCGCGCCCTCGATGTTGGCCTTCCCGAGGTCGCCGAAGGCGGCGCCGAGGTAGCCCGGCACCTGCGTGGTGAGCGCGGTCACCACAGCCTTGCCGCTCTCACCCAGGGCATTGACCAGACCGGTCATGGTGCCGACCTGGTTGGTCAGAATCTGGCGCAGGATCGGGAACAGCCCCATGTCCAGGTAGGACTTGACGTCCGCCTGCAGGTTGCCGGCGGCGGTCTTCAGAACCTGGCCGTACAGGTCGAACGGACTGCTGGTCAGGTTCACAGCGGCAGTCGACACCGCGTGACTGATCGACGGGAGCGACGGCATGTGAGCCAGCGGTTGGATGGGAGTGACTGCGATGGCTCCCGCCGTCAGCAGTGTGGCTCCAGAAAGGACGGACGATCGAACGGCGGCGTGCAAGATGGGTTTCCTCTCATTCGCTGCGGCCGGACAGTGGCGGCAGCGCCTACCTGACTTTTCCGTCGGTTCGATCACGGATCGAACAAATATTGACGGCAACGCACATCATGGGATGTTTGTGTTACTGGCCGGTAGAGACAAATGACTCAATGTGCACGGTTCGAGGGGGCCCGGTCCGGACCGGCCGCCCCGCGTCACTCCACGAAGAAGTTGTCGTGCTTGATGAACCACTCGCGACGTTCGTCGTCGGTCATGTCGGCGAGGTGGCCGAAGCCTTCGAAATAGGCCTCCCGGGGTGCGCCCGGGGCGAACAGCATCAGAACCGAGGCGGACTCGTCGGCCTCGTTGCGGAAACCGTGGATGCCGCCCGGCGGGACGTAGAGGAAGTCGTTGGGGCCGGCCTGGATCCAGTCGGTGCCGTCGTACAGCGTCATGGTGCCGGACAACACGAAGAACGCCTCGGACATCGCGCGGTGGAAGTGCGGGCCAGGGCCACCGCCGCGCGGCGCGATGTCGACGCGGTACAGGCCGTAGTCGCCCGCGGTCTTCTGCTGGTTCGCGAGGTAGTGGTACTGGATGACGCCGTGTGAGTCGTAATCGGGAGGCTCGTCACCGCGCCGCAGCGTGGCGCTGACTTCTGGCTGATCGGATGTGTACCGGGCTGGGGGATAAGGCGGTACTACCAACGACATGATCGACTCCTGGTGGTCATCGAGCATCGGCTCCTCGATTCTCAACCATAGGGCGGCCCGCCGTTCACATGGTTCGCGGCGAACTCACAGGCTCCGGACACTCGTTGTTCAGAGTCCGGGCCTAGCGTCCGTCCGGTGATAACCAGACGCGCTTTCCTGGCTGCTGGGGCCGCAGCCGCCGGTTCGCTGGCGCTGGCCGCGCGGAGCGCCGCTGCGCAGGATCCGAGCGCCGTCGCCGGCCAGTACGAGCGCCGGGTGCCCACCCAGTGGGGGATGGCGCTGCCAGGGATCGTCACCTCGGTCCCGGCGAGCGGGCGCCAGCTCGCCCTGACATTCGACGCCTGCCGCGGCGGGGTCGACGAGGCACTGCTCGACACGTTGCAGCGCAACAACGTGCCGGCGGTGCTCTTCTTCAATTCCCGCTGGGTCGACCAGCACCCGGACCGTGCCGCGCAACTGGCCGCCAACCCCCTCTTCGAGATCGGTAACCACGGCACCCGCCACGTGCCGCTGTCGGTGACCGGCCGTGCCGCCTACGGCATCGTCGGCACGCGCACGGCCGCCGAGGTCGTCGACGAGGTGTGGGGCAACCAGATGAAGCTCACCGCGCTCACCGGCCGGGCGCCCACCTGGTTCCGCCCGGGCACCGCCCACTACGACGACGTCGCCGTGCAGATCGTGCACGACCTCGGGTTACAGCCGCTGGGCTTCAGCGTCAACGGCGACTCCGGCGCCACGCTGCCGGCCGCCCGGGTACGCGCGAATCTCGTTGGAGCGCAGCCCGGTTCCGTCGTCATCTCCCACATGAACCATCCGGGTTCGGGCACCGCGGCCGGCTACGCCGGGGCCATCGCCGATATGCGGGCGGCAGGGTGGGAGTTCGTGCGGCCCGCCTAGCATCGGTGCGGTGGAGAAGTTTGACGAGGGCATGCGCGCCGCGCGGCTTCTGGATGCTCAGGACAAAGCGGCGGAACTGTTCGTCGCCATCGAAGAACGTGGACTGATCCGGCCCGGTGTCGGCGAGCGCCAGGTGACCGACGAGATCCGTGATCTCGCGGCCGAAATCCTCGGCGTCACGCGGCACTGGCACAAGCGGATCGTGCATGGCGGCGAGAACACGCTGGCGACCGCGCGGGAGAACCCGCCCGACCGGCTGATCGCCGACGACGACATCGTGTTCGTCGACCTGGGCCCGCTTTTCGAGGAGTGGGAGGCCGACTTCGGCCGTACCTTCGTGCTCGGTGACGACCCGCGAAAGCTGGCCCTGCGCAACGACTTACCGGAAGTGTGGGAAGCGGCTCGGACGCACTTCGAATCGACTCCGGATATCACCGGCGCGCAGCTGTTCGATCACGTCGTCGGGTTGAGCCGAGCTGCCGGCTGGGAATTCGGTGGCGCGATCGCCGGCCACCTCGTGGGGGAGTTCCCGCACGAGAAGATCCGTGGCCACGAGATCGACTCCTATGTGGCGCCCGGCTCGGACCTGCCGATGCGGCGCCTGGATTCCCAAGGGCGACAGTGCCATTGGATTCTCGAGGTCCATCTTGTCGAGCCGGGCCGGCGGTTCGGCGGGTTCCAGGAGGAGCTACTCGACCTGCGGAGGTGACAGCTTCCAGCGGCAGTCCTGAACATCCGAATGCGGTGTGGCACCGATTGGTGCCACACCGCATTCGCTTCCTGTGGCTAGAGCTGGATTCCGGTGCCGCCGGCCGGGTTGCCGGTGCCTCCGGAACCGCTGGCGCCGGAGCTTCCCGTGGCGCCGCCGGTGCCGTCGTGGGTGCCGTGGCCGCCATTGGCGCCGCCCGAACCGCCTGCGCCGCCTGCGCCGCCGGCGGGACCGTCGCCCCCGGCGCCAGTTATCGAACCGGCGCCGCCGTCACCGCCATTGCCACTGGTGCCACCGGTCCCACCGGCGCCGCCGTTGCCGCCGTTGCCCCACTGGGTCACGTTGTCGTTGTAGCCCTTGCCGCCGTCGCCACCGGTGCCGCCGGCACCGCCGACGCCACCCTTACCGCCGGCACCACCGACGTTGTCGCCGGTGCTTCCGCCGTTACCGCCGGCGCCCGCGGCGCCGCCGTGGCCGCCCACACCGCCGGTGGCGCCGGCATTGCCGTTGATGAACGGAATGCCGTTCGCGCCGGTCTGGCCGTCGCCGCCGAGGCCACCATTGCCGCCGGTGCCGCCTGCACCGCCGGCGCCGTCGATGCCGTTCGCGGAGTATCCGCCGGCGCCCCCGTTGCCGCCGGCGCCACCTGCACCGCCCGTGCCACCGAAGCCACCGCCGCCGCTGATACCGGCCGCGTTGTTGGACCCGAAGGCCGGGAGCCCACCGACACCGCCGGACCCGCCGGTGCCGCCCGTGCCGCCGGCACCGCCACCACCGCCGACGCCCGAGACGGTGCCGCCGGCCCCGCCGACGCCACCATTACCGCCGGCACCACCGCTGGTCCCGGACAGGCCGGTGGCGCCCAGCGACGCCCCGATGGTCCCGTCGGCGCCGTTGCCACCGGTCCCGCCGGCCCCACCGGCACCGCCGTCGCCGGTCAGGCCGCCCGAACCGCCGGTGCCGCCGTCGCCACCGCGGCCGGCGGTGCCGAGGATGGTGAGGGCGTCGAAGCCGTTGCCACCCTTGCCGCCGTCACCTCCGAAACCGCCGGCGCCGTTGGCCGCCTGGTTGACACCGTTGCCGTTGAAGCCGCCGGAGCCGGCGTTGCCTGCGGCGCCACCGGTACCGCCCTTGCCGCCGTCGCGCTGGATCGACGAAATGCCGTCCGAACCGGCACCACCGGTGCCGCCGTTTCCGGCCTTGCCGCCCTTGCCGCCGTTGCCGACGGTGCCGTGGGCGGCCGCGCCGCCCTTGCCGCCGACGCCGCCGTTGCCGCCGACGCCGCCGTTACCGCCGCCGCCCAAGGCGCCGCCGCCGAGGACACCCGAGCCGCCGCTGCCGCCGTTGCCACCTGAGCCGCCGGTCCCACCGGTACCGCCGTTGCCGGCGTGGGTACCACCGGCACCACCGATGCCGCCGGCACCGCCGTGGCCGCCGTTGGGGCCGTTCTCGCCAAGTGCGGCAAGACCATTGGCGCCGCTGCCGCCGGTGCCACCCGCACCGCCGTTGCCGCCGTTGCCGTCGGTTCCACCGGTACCGCCGTTGCCGCCCGCGCCGCCGTTACCCGCGACGCCGATGGCGGTGATGGTGCTGAACCCGTTGCCGCCCTTGCCGCCGTTGCCGCCGTGCGCGCTGGCATTGCCGGTCGCAGCCTGGTTCTGGCCGTTGCCGTTGAGGCCGCCCGCGCCGGCGGAACCGGCATTGCCGCCGTTGCCGCCCTTGCCGCCGTCGGGGATCAGCGACGAGCTGCCGTCGGAGCCGTTGCCTCCGTCGCCGCCGTTACCGGCGGCACCGCCCTGACCGCCGGCCCCGACGGTGCCGTGGGCGGCCGCGCCGCCCTTACCGCCGACGCCGCCGTTACCACCGTTGCCGCCGTTACCGCCGCCGCCCAAGGCGCCGCCGCCGAGCACGCCCGAGCCGCCGTTACCGCCGGTGCCGGCATCGCCACCGACACCGCCCTTGCCGCCATTTCCGGACTGCGTGCCGCCCGCGCCACCGTTACCGCCGGCACCGCCGTGGCCGCCGTTGGGGCCGTTCTCGCCAAGTGCGGCAAGACCATTGGCGCCGTTGCCACCGGTGCCACCCGCACCGCCGCTACCGCCGTTGCCCGCGGTCCCGCCGGAGCCGCCGTTGCCGCCCGCGCCGCCATTGCCGGCGACGCCGATGGCGGTGATGGTGTCGAATCCGTTGCCGCCCTTACCGCCGTTGCCGCCGGTGGCACTGGCGTTACCGGTCGCGGCCTGCTTCTTGCCGTTGCCATTGAACCCGCCGACACCCGCGGTACCGGCATTGCCGCCGTCACCGCCCTTGCCGCCGTCGGGGATCAGCGACGAGCTGCCGTCCGAACCGTTGCCGCCGTTTCCGGCGTATCCGGCCGCGCCACCGGTGCCGCCGGCGCCGACCGTGCCGATGAACCCGACCTTTTTGCCGCCCTTGCCGCCGACGCCGCCGTTACCGCCGTTGCCGCCGTTTCCGCCACCGCCGAGGGCTCCGCCGCCGAGGACGCCCGAGCCGCCGTTACCGCCGTTACCGGCCTTTCCGCCGGCACCACCGCGTCCACCGATGCCGAAGATGTGACCACCATTGCCGCCGTCGCCACCGTTGCCGGCGGTCTGGCCGTTGCCGCCGTTCTGGCCCAGCGCGGCAAGGCCGTCGGCGCCATTGGCACCGTCGCCGCCTTTGCCGCCGGCGCCGCCGTGACCGATCCCTCCGGCGTTGCCACCATTGCCACCGGCAGTCGGCGTGAAGATGCCGAAGCCCGAGTAGCCGCCGCCGCCCGCGCCGCCGTTGCCGAAGCCGCGGGCATTGCCTCCGTTGCCGCCGTTCACCCCGGGCAGGCCGCTCGAGTAGCCCTTACCGCCATCACCGAACCACAGGCCGCCGTTGCCGCCGTTGGGGTTGATCAGGTTGCCGTTGGCGCCGTTGCCGATCAGGTACTGGCCGGCCAACAGGTTGATCCCGGTGTCGACCACGAAGCCGATGGGACTGTTGATCCAGGCCTGCACGCCGAAGTGCACGTTCTGGTAAATCCAGTTGGCGACGATCACCGTCGGGTCGACGAACGTGGGCAGTGCCAGCGGGCCGATCGCAGCCAGCGGGTTGACGGCGGCCAGCGGGTTGACGGCTGCCAGGGGAGCGGGCGTGGCCGTCTGGGTGGTCGCCGCGAGTGGGTTGACGGTGCCCACGGGGTTGGCCGTGGGCGGGGCGGTGGCAGCCACCGAATGCGGGGCGCTCGGGTGCAACCGCTTGGGGGTGCCGTACTCGACCTGGCGGCGCACCCAGGCCATCACGGCCCAGACGCCGGGCATCTGGTCGGGGTGGGTCGGCGCGTCGGGGGCCAGCATCGTGCCCAGCCCGACCGCGGACAGCAGGCCGGTGATGGGGTTGAACGTTTTGGTCGTGGGGGCCGTGATGACCGTCCCCGTCCCCGTCCCCGGGGCCGCCGGGGCAGAGGTGGACGGGCCACTCGGAGCCGCCGGGGCCGTGGCACCTGCCGCGGTGCCCGGTTCGGTGGCGGTGTGCCCCGTGGTTGCGCCGGTGTGAGGCTGTTTGGGACCGACCGCCGAGGTCGAACTCGTCTTGTCCGTCAGGGCGCCCGTCGGCCGCGGACCCCGCGAGTGACGGGGCTGCTGGGTGCCGGTGTTGCCGGCGCCGGCGCCCGAGTCGCTGCCCGTACCGGGAGCGGCGTGCTTCGGCGGCTTGACGCCCTTGGCAAGGTCGTTCAAGGCTTTTCGGGCATCGTCCGCGTACTGGCGCATGCGGTCCTGCGCCTGTTGCCGTGGGGTGCGAGGGGTGTCGGGCGTGGTGCCGGACGACGGCGTCCCGCCGGTCTCCGCCGACGGCTTCGGCTTCGTGGACGGCTTCGTGGACGGCTTCGTGGACGGCTTGGGCTTGCTCGGGTTCGTGCTCTTGCCGTCGGTCGCCTTGGTGGCGCCGGAGTTGCCCGACTTGGCGCCACTGTCGCCCGTGGAGCTCTCGGTGTTGACGAGCCTGATGTCCGCTGTCACCGACTGCATCGTCGGAGAATCAGGGCCCAGCAGCAGCATGACGCCGGCGCTGGCGAATGCCGCGCTCGTCAACCCCGCGGCCGCGAGCGGTCCCGCCGCGCTCCACCAACTGTTCGTCCCCACTGCCCTGTGCTTGCCCACGATCCTCCTCGCGCGTCGGGTGTGAGAAACAGCACCCCCGTAAATAAACGTGGCGAGGTTAACACCTGTAATCGAAAACTGTGAACATCTTGGGGAAAGTGTGCGTCCGTTCATATCGGCGGACCGCGGGTACCGGAATCGCTGCGAAAAAGTGATTCTCACCTGCGGAAAGTCGGCTGTCGTGCATAGTTCGGCCGGTGCGGCCGGCTCTGGGAGAGGTGATCGCGGTACGCCGTTGAGCAGTTGACGGGGTCGCTGCCCGGACCAAATCTAGAACACGTTCATTCTCCTGGTGCGCAACCAATCTGGGCGTCGCGACGGGTCCTCGAACTCGGGGCCGGGGGCAGCCCGGTCGTGAGTCGGTAGCAAATTCCTATCGGGCGTCGACGGCGTTACGTAATCACTCGACAGCGTAAATACTACGATGCGCATAAAATTTGCCACACACGTTGTAATTGTGGCCCGTATACGCAAAAAGCCGTTGCGGCAAGCGTTGGAAATTGAATCGCGCGGTAAATTGTCGACCAGTGAGCTGTCGACGAATATGGTTGGTAATTAATCCAGTTGGATGAGTATTGGATGTGGTCGCCGTTGGTGCAGGGGCTGCGCGAGTCGGTGACCGACCTTCGGAGTGCGGATACGCGTAACTGGGTAGCGTATTTGCTCGAATTGCTTCTCATTCGACCGGATGCTGTCTATTCTTGGTTATCAACATTCGGGCTAGCGAAGGAGAAGTCATGTCGATGATCCGTTCAACCGTCCTCGTGGGAGCGGCGGTGGTTGGTGCCGGCGCAATCGCGCTGCTCGGCGCAGGCGCGGCTTCCGCCGACTCCGGTATCAACCTCGGGCCGGGCAGCAACGACGGCGTGCTCAACGGCGGCGCCGGCAACACCGGCGTCCTCAATTTCGGTTTCGGAAACAAGGGCATCCTCAACCTGGGCAACGGGGGCACCGGCGTCGCCAACATCGGCAACGGAAGCACCGGCATCCTCAACATCGGTAACGGGAGCGGCGGTGTCGTCACCGTGGGCGACGGGCGCAACGGCCTGCTGAACATCGGCTACCCCCACTAGCCGCTCGCGGTCCCGGAGTCCTGTGGGTTGTGCGAAACCTCCTGTCGCACAACCCACAGGACTTCTTTTTGCTCAGACCGGGAACGTCACCCCGGTCAGTTCTTCGGACACCGCCCACAGCCGCTGCTGCAGTTCGGTGTCATGTGACTGGTCGCTCGAGCCGACGACCTTCGGGTAGCCGGTCTGCTGGAACCGTCCGTCCGGCCCGTAGTACTGGCCGCCGAACGCGGCCGGGTCGGTCGCGGCGCGCAAGGTGGGCAGGGCGCCCATGGCCGCACTCTGGAACAGTCGCTCGACGACGGGTGCCGCGACGGCGGGCGGCACGGGAACGTGCCGCATCAGCTCGGTACTCGATCCGCCCGGGTGTGCGGCAAGGGCGACGGTCTCCGCGCCCGTCAGCCGGCGCTGCAGCTCATAGGTGAAGAGCAGGTTGGCGAGCTTGGACTGGCCATAGGCTTCCAGGCGGTTGTAGCGGCGCTCCCACTGCAGGTCGTCGAAGTGGATGGCGGCGCGAATGCGGTGGCCCAGGCTGCTGACCGTCACGACGCGAGAGCCGGGCACCGTCAGGAGCTGGTCGAGCAGGAGGCCGGTCAGCGCGAAGTGTCCCAGGTGGTTGGTGCCGAACTGCATCTCGAAGCCGTCGGCGGTGGTCTGTTTGGGCGTCCACATCACGCCGGCGTTGTTGATCAGCAGGTCGATCGCCGGGTATTCGGCCTTCAGTTGTTCGGCGGTTTCCCGAACCGACTGCAACGAGCTCAGGTCGAGCTCTTGGAGAGCGACGTCGGCGTCGGGCGTGGCCTGCCGGATGCGGTCGACGGCTTCCTTGCCTTTGTCGAGGTTGCGGACGGCGAGCACGACGTGTGCGTTCTTGGCGGCGAGTGCGGCTGCGGTCTCGTAGCCGAGGCCGGTGTTGGCGCCGGTGATGACGGCGGTGCGTCCGGTCTGGTCGGGAATGTTGGCGGTAGTCCACTTGGTCATGACGGTTCCTCGGTAGCCTGGGCCTGAACCGGGGCGAGCGCCCCGGATGTTTCACTTATCCGGAACGGTCGCCCCGTTTTATTTGTTCCCGGGAGCATGATGATCTGCAAACCGAAGAGGCCGCTGCGGGCCGATGCGGCCCGGAACCGCGCGCGCGTGCTGGAAGTCGCCTACCAAACCTTCGCCGACGAGGGCCTCGCGGTGCCGATCGATGAGATCGCCCGCCGGGCCGGCGTCGGCGCAGGCACCGTCTACCGGCACTTCCCGACGAAGGACGATCTCTACCGCGCGGTGATCGAGGATCGGCTGGAGTCCGTGATGGGTGCCGGCCGGGCGTGTTTGGCGTCGGACGCGCCGGGCGAGGCGCTGTTCGACTTCCTGCGCTCGATGGTCCGCTGGGGTGAAACCGATCAGGGTCTGGTCGACGCGCTCGCCGGCCTGGGGATCGACGTCAACACCCTGGTGCCCGATGTCGAACAGGAATTCCTGGCGCTCCTCGGCCAGCTGCTGGCTGCCGCCCAAGGGGCCGGTGCCGTTCGTGTCGACGTCACGCCGGCGGATGTGAAGACACTGCTCGTGGCCGCGAATGCCGCGCAGCGCTACAACGCCGACGCCGCCGACCGGGTCGTCGAGCTCATGATGGACGGCCTTCGGCCGCGTCGGGAGTAGCGTCGGCGGCATGAAGTTCGGAATCGCCACCTTCGTCGATGACGACACCATTGATCCGGTCAGCTTGGCGCGGGCGATCGAAGAGCGCGGCTTCGCCTCGCTCATCGTCGCCGAGCACAGTCACATTCCGGCGAGCCGGGAATCTGCGTACCCGAACGGTGGTGACCTGCCGCCCTGGTACTACAACACGCTGGACCCCTTCGTCACTCTTGCCGCGGCCGCTGCCGTGACCTCTTCGATCGAGCTTTTCACCGGTGTCGCCCTGCTCATCCAGCGCGATCCGATCCATACGGCCAAGGAGGCCGCGAGCATCGACCTCATCTCCGGTGGTCGCTTCGTCTTCGGTGTCGGAGCCGGCTGGAACCTCGAGGAGATGCGCGATCACGGCACGGACCCGAAGACCCGCGGCGCCCGGCTGGACGAGAGCATCGAGGCGATCCAGGCGCTGTGGACCACCGAACCTGCCGAGTATCACGGCACGCACGTCAGCTTCGATTCGTCGTACTGCCGGCCCAAGCCGGTGCAGAAACCACACCCGCCCGTCTACATCGGCGGCAACTCCGACGCCACCGTCAAGCGAGTGATCCGGCACCGCGCCGGCTGGATTTCCAACCCGCTGCCCCGGGACGTGTTGGCCAAACGCATCGGTCAGATGCGTGACGGAGCCGGACACGACGTCCCGCTGGCGATGTTCGGTGCGCCCGTCAAGCCCGACTACTGGCATGCCGCCGAGGACCTGGGCTATGGGCAGATCGGCTTGTTCCTGCCGTCGGTCGACAAGGATGAATCGCTGCGTCTGCTCGATGAATACACGGCGCAGGTGGCGCGCTACCGGTCGGCGTCCTGACCCCCGCTGCGAATCGGCGTCGCCGGGTGCTTGCGCGGATGGCGAACAACCTTGCACTCGCCCTGTCAGAGTGCTAAAAAGACGTTGGCACTCTCGATAGGTGAGTGCTAGGTCGGGACAGTGAGGCCGGGGCCGCATCTGCGAGCACAGCCCAGGCCGTCCGTCGCGGGCGCTGCGCCTGACCAAAGACGTGCAATTCCCAACCGGAGGAATTACTTCGCAATGGCCAAGACAATTGCGTATGACGAAGAGGCCCGCCGTGGCCTCGAGCGTGGGCTCAACGCCCTCGCCGACGCGGTAAAGGTGACGCTGGGCCCCAAGGGCCGCAACGTCGTCCTGGAGAAGAAGTGGGGCGCCCCCACGATCACCAACGATGGCGTGTCCATCGCCAAGGAGATCGAGCTGGAGGACCCGTACGAGAAGATCGGCGCTGAGCTGGTCAAGGAAGTCGCCAAGAAGACGGACGACGTCGCCGGCGACGGCACCACCACCGCCACCGTCCTGGCTCAGGCCCTGGTTCGCGAAGGCCTGCGCAACGTCGCGGCCGGTGCCAACCCGCTCGGCCTGAAGCGCGGTATCGAGAAGGCCGTGGAAGCAGTCACTGCCAGCCTCCTCAAGTCCGCCAAGGAGATCGACACCAAGGAGCAGATCGCCGCCACCGCCGGTATCTCGGCCGGTGACCAGTCCATCGGTGACCTGATCGCCGAGGCCATGGACAAGGTCGGCAACGAGGGTGTCATCACCGTCGAGGAGTCCAACACCTTCGGCCTGCAGCTGGAGCTCACCGAGGGTATGCGCTTCGACAAGGGCTACATCTCGGGCTACTTCGTGACCGACGCCGAGCGTCAGGAAGCGGTCCTCGAGGATCCGTACATCCTGCTGGTCTCGTCGAAGATTTCGACCGTCAAGGACCTGCTGCCGCTGCTGGAGAAGGTCATCCAGTCGGGCAAGCCGCTGCTGATCATCGCCGAGGACGTCGAGGGCGAAGCCCTGTCGACCCTGGTCGTCAACAAGATCCGCGGCACCTTCAAGTCCATCGCCGTCAAGGCCCCGGGCTTCGGTGACCGCCGCAAGGCGATGCTGCAGGACATGGCGATCCTCACCGGTGGCCAGGTCATCAGCGAAGAGGTCGGCCTCTCGCTCGACACCGCCGACATCACGCTGCTGGGTACCGCCCGCAAGGTCGTCGTCACCAAGGACGAGACCACCATCGTCGAGGGCGCCGGTGACTCCGATGCCATCGCCGGCCGGGTGGCCCAGATCCGCAGCGAGATCGAGAACAGCGACTCCGACTACGACCGCGAGAAGCTGCAGGAGCGCCTGGCCAAGCTGGCCGGTGGCGTTGCAGTCATCAAGGCCGGCGCCGCCACCGAGGTGGAGCTCAAGGAGCGCAAGCACCGCATCGAGGACGCCGTCCGCAACGCGAAGGCTGCCGTCGAAGAGGGCATCGTTGCCGGTGGTGGCGTGGCCCTGCTGCAGTCGGCTCCGGCTCTCGACGAGCTGAAGCTCGAGGGTGACGAGGCCACCGGTGCCAACATCGTGCGTGTCGCCCTGTCGGCTCCGCTGAAGCAGATCGCCTTCAACGGTGGTCTGGAGCCGGGCGTCGTCGCCGAGAAGGTGTCGAACCTGCCCTCGGGTCACGGCCTGAACGCCGCGACCAACGTGTACGAGGACCTGCTGGCCGCCGGCGTTGCCGACCCGGTTAAGGTCACCCGCTCGGCGCTGCAGAACGCGGCGTCCATCGCGGCGCTGTTCCTCACCACCGAGGCCGTTGTCGCCGACAAGCCGGAGAAGGCCGCGGCTCCCGCCGGCGACCCGACCGGTGGCATGGGCGGTATGGACTTCTAAGTCCAGCTCTTCTACGAAAGGCCCCGGCGCGCGCTCTGCACGCCGGGGCCTTTTCGTCGGCTTGGTTGCTGAATCGGCTACGCGGGGGCTGGGAATCTGCTAGTTATTTACAGAGAAGTCAATAACGGCTTCCTGGTGCAGCATCTTCTCGTTGCTCGCCACGCCGCCGAGGGGGTCGCGGTCTCATGAGTGCTTCTATTCGACTGATGCCGACCAAACTGGCTGCTGCGGCCCTGGCGGCCGGCGTGGTCGCTGCCGGCGCATCGATCGGTGCGGCGGAACGCGGCGTCCCGACCATCAAGGCCGACGTCGTCCCGACGTCGCTCATCACCGATGCGCTGGCGGGCGCGGGCTGGATCGTCGACGGCCTCGCGGGCAGCGTCGCCATTCCGATCGAAGCGGTGGTCTCCCTGCCGTTCGACGCGCTGACCGCCATCGCCATCTCGGTGCAGCGTCCGGACTACGCACCTTCGGTGTTGAGTTGGCTGGTCAACCGATATGCCAACCCGGCCGAGTCCTACCCGAACTACACCTTCCCGTGGGACTTCAAGGCAAACGCGATCGGCAACATCGCCTTCGGCCTGCCCTATCCGGTGGGCCCGAGCGCTACTCAGCCGGGCCTGATCAACAGCATCGCCGACGGCATCGCCAACGTCATCGGCGCCGCCCTCGGCGGGCTGCCCGACCCGGCGACCGGTGTCGCCGCGACCGACGCCTTCTGGGCCACTACACCCGGGCGCATCGTGAGTTCGCTGAACAATGTGCCGCTCGCGCCGGTGTGGGCGGCGTGGGATGTGGTCGACTATGTCGGCTTCCTGCCGTACAACGTCGCAGCCACTGTCGAGTCGGCCATCAAGAACCCGCAGGACATTCCCGGACTGATCAGCAATCTGGTGTACGGACTTCTCGGCTCCGACACCCAAGGCGGACTGGCCGGCTACCTGATCCACGACCTCACCTACCCGCTGACCACGCTCCCGGGGCCCGTCGGCCAATTCGCGACGGGCGTCGTCGCCAACCTCCAACAGGGGCTCGAGAATCTGCTGGCGAATCTGCCGGCGCCGGTACCGCCGGCCCTGGCAAGCACCGCGGCCGCGAAAACTGTGGTGGTGAGCGGGCCGGCGCCGACTGCCGCGGTCCACGGTGTGGCCGCCGGCGACATCCCGGCGGCCGACGGGCCGAGCGCGAACTCGGTGACGCTCACCGTCGCGGGCAGCCCGAAGGCCCCGAAGACTCCGGAAGCGCCCAAGACCCTGGACACTTCGAAAGCACCGGAAGCGCCGACCGCCCCGGATAGCCCCAAGGCTCCGGATGCCTCGAAAACTCAGGACACCGCGAAGTCTCAGGAGACCGCGAAGTCTCAGGAGACCGCGAACACTCCGGAGGCAAAGCCGGACACGCAGGGCAGCACGACCGGCACGCCGGATAAGAAGGCCGGAAAAGTCAAGTCGGGCAACAAGGTTCGGCCGGGTACCAAGTCCGCTCCGACCGGCGCGGCCACCGGCCGAGCCGACAAGTCAACGACTTCCGTATCGGCGCCCGCCGGGACCGACAAGCCTGCCGGCGGTGCCACCTCGGGTTCGACGGGCTCGGATGCAGCTGCCTGACGATGACGATGCCTGACACAATGTCGGGCTGAGAGCGTCGTTGAGGCTATATACGGTTATCGACGCTCTCAGGCCGACGTTGTGATCGGGCCGAGGTGTCGATCTCGCCGGATGATGGCCAGGATGTCCGCCTCCACCGTGTCCCAGCGGTACACAACATCCTCGTAGCTCAGTCGAATCACCAGATACCCCATCTTCGTCGCCGCTCTGTCCCTGTCCCGGTCGGCCTGATATCGGGGTACGTGATGTTCGCGGCTGTCGGCTTCGATGATCAGTCTGTCGCCCACGAGCAGGTCGACTCGCCCGACTCCAGGGATGCGGACTTGGATGCGTACGTGAATTCGCAGTGCTCGAAGTCGTAACCGGATCATGGTCTCCGTGCCGGATTCGCTCCTGGCATCACATCGCTCGGCCAGGTGTAGCCGGGCGAAGCGCGATGCGGCGACAATGTCTCGCGCGTCGGCCATCTGGATCATGCGCTTGTTCAGCATCGAGTCCAGGACCACGATGAGGCCCTCGCTGTTCAGGCAGTTCGCTGCCGATGCAATTGCAACATCGATCGGATCGACGGCCCCGGTGATCGGTGGATCAAGTCGGTACGGATGGCACGACCGGACACCGGGTCGTGACCGGCGTGCACGTTCGGCATACCGGACGTGCAAACCGGAATCGGGAACCCACACCTCGAAGCGGCGCAGCACGGAGGCGCATCCCATCACGCCCCCGGCGGCAACCGCGCGCACTACCTGCGGGTCGGCGGACGGGCCGGCGTACCAACCGCGCCGTACCGACTGCCACCGTTGTTTCTTGATCTGCTGACGCGACCAGCCCGCCTCGCGCAGTTGCACCGCGGACGCCACCCCACCGTTCGCGGCAAGCACCAGTTCGATTTCCCCCATCGCTCAATAGCAGCCGAAAGAGGCAGCCGGCGACAGTCCCCGCGGCGTCAGCCTGTGGATAACTCAGGTTTCTTTGAGTGACACGCAGTCGTGGACGCCTTCAGGGCTGCGGTGCAACACTGCTCGTGTCGGCACGATGCGCAGGCCCGAATCGGTGGCGTCGGCAGTCCCGTCGACGATCAGCGAATAGCCGCTGGGTTCCCGCGGCGGCCACAGCACCGTCACGGCCGGGTGGGCGCCGGTGTTGCGCCGGGTGGTGTTGCCGATGGGCTCGATCGTCACCGCGCCACCGTCGAACGCCGGGACGACGGCGACCGTGTGCGGACGGAAGTCGTCACCGACGGTGATCAGAAAGCCGACCGGGAAGTCGGCCAGGGTGTCGCCGAGTTTTTCCAGATCCACCTTCACGCTCATGTGGCCAGGATAGGTCGCCGCCGCTCACGCCGGTGCGGGTTGCCGCCCGCGCACCAACCGACCCGGCCGGGCCGCCGTGGGCGCGCCGTTCTCCGCGATGATCTCGCCGGACACGATGGTCGCGACGTAGCCGTCGGCCGTCTGGTCCAGCCGGCGCCCGCCGGCGGGCAGGTCGTGCTCGATGGTCGGCTTGTGCAGTGTCAGCGCGTCCTGGTCGATCACGTTGAGATCGGCCTTGTAGCCCACCGCGATTCGGCCGCGGTCGTGCAGGCCCGCGACGCGTGCCGGCACCGACGTCAGCTCCTTCACGGCGTGCGCCAGGTCCAGCCGGCCGGCGGCGCGATCACGCACCCAGTGCGTCAGGAGGTACGTCGGAAACGATGCGTCGCAGATCATTCCGTAGTGTGCGCCGCCGTCGCCGAGGCCCAGGATGACGTCGTCGCGCTGGATCAATTCGGCCACGGTGTCGAGGGATCCGTCACGGAAGTTGGCGAGGGTCACCAGCAACATGGCATGGCCGTCGTCGTCGAGGACGCGGTCGTACGCCTCTTCCAACGGGCTGACACCGCGGGCGGCGGCGCGGGCGGCGATCGAATCCGACGGCGCCGGTTCGTAATTCGGGGGAGTGCCCAGGGGGAACATGTAGTCCCATGCCTGCGCGGCGAACATCAGGGGGTGGCCGTCGGCGGCCGCCGTGTCGTTCAGGATGTGTTGGCGGACTTCGGGTTTGCGCATCTCGGCGACGCGCTCGGCCAACGGCAGGTCGGCGATCTTGCGGTACGACGGATACAGCACGAACGGATTGCCCGACAGTTCGAGGCCGATGACGAGGCCGATGGGCCGCGGGAAGATCTGGGCGCTGATGCTGCCGCCATCGCTGTTGGCCTTCTCGACCATGCGCAGCGCGTCCTCGAACGTGGCCGGCCCGGCGTTGCCGACGGCCAGGGTGAACGTGACGGGCAGGCCGACGTCGGCCGCGACGTCGAACACGGTCTTCAGCGCGACCTCGTAGTCGCCGGCCAGTAGGTCGGGCACGAATTGGATCAGTCCGCCGCCGCCGTCCTCGACGCCTCGGGCGATGGCCTCGATCTCGACCTGTGCCGCATCGTGGCTGGGGATGGGTTGCCCGCCCGAGGTCTTGTGCAGAGTCAGCCGCGACGACGCGAAGCCCAGGGCGCCGCATTCGACGGCCTCGGCCGCGAGCTTGCGCATCAGTGCCAGGTCCTCGGGGGTGGCGGGTTCGCGGTCGACGCCGCGCCGGCCCATCACGTACACGCGCAGCGGCGAGTGCGGGAGGAACGCGGCCACATCTATGTCGCGGCGTCCGGCATCAACGGCGTCGAGGAATTCGGGGAAGGTCTCCCAGGTCCAGGGCAGGCCGTCGACCATCACCACGCCGGGGATGTCCTCGACGCCGGCCATCACGTCGACCAGCACGTCGTGATCGTCCGGACGGCAGGGTGCGAAGCCGACGCCGCAGTTGCCCATCACCGCGGTGGTTACGCCGTGAGCGGAAGACGGGGTCATCCGGTCGGACCAGATGGCCTGTCCGTCGTAGTGCGTGTGCAGGTCCACGAAGCCCGGGGTGACGAGCAGGCCGGTGGCGTCGATCTCCCGGGCGCCGGTCCCGTCTACGGCGCCGACCGCCGCGATCAACCCGTCCTGAACTGCGACGTCGCCCCGGAAGGGCGCGCCGCCCAACCCGTCGGCGATGAGTCCGTTGCGAATGACGATGTCGTAGGCGGCGCCCGCTGCGTTCATGTGAACAACGTACGACTCAGGCCGTCATCAGATCTGTGAGTTGGCTTTGAGTTGAAGTTAGAACGACTAGGCATTGCAAAACCGATGTATCGTGATAGGTACAAGATGCATCGACACAACGAAAGGAATAGCGATGTTCTCAGCTGGTTTCGGCCCCGGTTTCGGTGGGGGCTTCGGTCCCGGATTCGGGGGCTTCGGTCCCGGCACGGGTGGTCCCGGCGCGTGCGGCCCGGGCTTCGGTGGTGGTTTCGGCGGCGGCTTCGGAGCCGGGCCCGGACACCACTTCGTCAAGGGTCGTATCAAGCGTGCCGCGATTGCGGCGGCCGCGCTACTACAGGAAGGCCCGGCCACGGCCGAGCAGCTCTCGCAGCGGGTTTCGGAGATCACCGACGGCGCGTTCGAGCCGCCGGTGGACAAGGTCGAGTTCGTCCTCTCGCTGCTCGCGGCTCGTGGCGTGGCCACGGTCGAGGACGGCGTCGCGACGCTGACCGAGTTCGGTGAGCAGTTGCTCGCCTGGCGCGGTGTCAGCAGCGAGACGGTACAGGCGTTCCTCGGACAGGCGGGGAAGTTCGGCGACGTCATCAAGCTGCGTAAGGATTTGTTCGAGCTCGCCGGGCTGGCCCGCACGATCAAGTTCACCGGCAACGACGCGCAGAAGGCCGACCTGACGGCGGCCGTCGCCACCCTGTCGGCCGCGGTCGCGGAGGCCAAGAAGGCGCTCTACCGCACCCTTGCCGACAACTGATCGGTCATTGACCAAATCGGAGCGGCGGACCCCCGGGTTCGTCGCTCCGATTTCTTGTCGGTACCGCGTGGCACGATCTGGGCATGATCGACCACTTCGGCATCAACTGCAGTGACTGGGCCAAGTCCCAGCAGTTCTACGACGCTGTGCTCGGCGTGCTCGGGTTCAGCCGGCAGATGGATTTCGGGATCGCCATCGGCTACGGCAGCAACGGCAGGCCTGAGTTCTGGATTGCCGACGCAAGTGCTGGAGAGGCATCCGGGCCGAACCGCGAGGTGCACATCGCCTTCCACGCTGCTGACGCTGCGACGGTGACCGCATTCCACGATGCCGCGGTCGCGCTCGGCGCCGAGTCCTTGCACGCGCCGCGGCTGTGGCCCGAATACCACCCCGAGTACTTCGGCGCATTCGTTCGTGACCCCGACGGCAACAACGTGGAAGCGGTGTTCCACGGCTCGGCCAGCGACCGTCAAGTCGGGTAGCGTCGGCGCCATGTCTGACACCGCTGCAGCGCGAGAATTGTTGCGCGACTCATTCACTCGGCTCATCGAGCACGTCGACGAGGTGGCCGACGGTCTGACCGAAGAGGTGTCGTGCTGGCGGCCGACGCCGGAGGCCAACAGCATTGCATGGCTACTGTGGCACAGCGCCCGGTGCCAGGACATGCAGCTGTGCGATGTCGCGGGCATCGAGCAGGTGTGGACGAGCGAAGGTTGGGAGCAGCGGTTCGCGCTCGACCTGCCGCACAGTGACGCGCCCGGCTACGACATCGGGTACGGGCACACCCCCGAGGACGTCGGCAAGGTGCGGCCGCCGGTCGAGCTGCTGGTCGGCTACTACCGCGCGGTGCACAAGGTCACGCTCGAATATGTCGCGAGCGTGACTCCCGAGGACCTCGAGCGGATCGTCGACCGACGCTGGGATCCCCCGGTCACCGCGAGTGCGCGACTGGTGAGCATCGTCGACGACTGTGCGCAGCACCTGGGACAGGCCGCGTATGTGCAGGGCATCGCCGCGCACAGATGACGGCTGAGACATTCGTCCGCTGGTGGCCGCCGGTCGGGCTGGGCCTGATGGCCCTGTTGGGCTGGGGCGTCGGCAAGGCCTCGACGCCCGTCGACGATGTCTTCCAGGACGCAGGTCGGGCCGGCCGGCCGTATACGGGCTGGCTGCTGTTCTTCACCGACCCGCGCGTGCTGATGGCGATGCTGGTGATCGCAGTGGGAATCGCGTTGTGGCACAGGCGCTGGCGCCTCGCCGCGGTCATCGCGCTGACGCCCCAGTTGGCGGTGTTCATCGAGCGCGGGCTGAAGGAACTGTTCGGTCGGCACAAGGGCGGGGCGCTGGCCTATCCGAGTGGACACACCGTGCTGATGGTGACGGTGCTGGGCGTGATCGTCGTGGCGGCCGGGGCCGTGCTGTGGTCACGCGTGCTGGCCGGCGTCTTCGTTCCGCTGGGCATGCTCGGCCAGGCCTTCACGTACCACTACTTCACAGACACCATCGGCGCCCTGCTGTTCGGGTCCAGTCTGGTGTGCCTGGCGGCCCGGCTGCTCGCGGTGCCGGCGCGGCGAGAAGCGGCGGTCTGATTCGCCAGCGCCGGGTCCCGGGCGAGCCATTTTTGACACGCGTCAAGCCAGGTGCGACCCGCGTCACACCTGGTCGTTACGATGGCGGTATGACCGCTACGTCTGATGTCCGATCGCCCGGCTCCGGCACCATTTTCGACCCCGCCACGGGTGCCATCGCAGGGACCGTGAGCTGGACGGACCCGGCCGATGTGCCGCGCATCGCCGCCGGCCTGCGCGCGGCGCAGCGTGAGTGGGAGGCCCGGGGGCCCCAGGGCCGGGCGAAGGTGCTGGCTCGCTTTGCGGTATGGCTCAACGATCACCGCGACGAGGTCGAGGCCCTGCTGATCCGCGAGACCGGCAAGTCGATGGTCGACGCCAAGGTCGAAATCCCGCTGGCCATCCTGATCATCTCTTACGTGGTCAAGACCATGGAGAAGGCGCTGGCGCCCGAAACCCGGCCGGCCCCCTTGCCGATGCTGTCGGTCAAGAAGATCACCGTGCACTACCGCCCGCGCTCGGTGGTCGGCATCATCGCGCCGTGGAACTACCCGGTGGCCAACGCGTTGATGGACGCCATCGGGGCGCTCGCCGCCGGGTGCGCGGTGCTGCTCAAGCCGTCCGAGCGCACCCCGCTGACCGCCGAACTGCTGCTGCGCGGCTGGACCGACTCCGGGGCGCCCGAGGTGTTGGCCCTCGCCCAGGGTGCCCGCGAGGTGTCCGAGGCCGTCATCGACAACTCCGACTTCATCCAGTTCACCGGTTCGACGGCCACCGGCCGCAAGGTCATGGAGCGCGCGGCGCGCCGCCTCACCCCGGTCAGCCTCGAACTCGGCGGCAAGGACCCGATGATCGTCCTCGAGGACGCTGACGTGGAGCTCGCCGCCAACGCCGCGGTCTGGGGCGCGATGTTCAACGCCGGGCAGACCTGCGTGTCCGTCGAGCGCGTCTACGTGCTGGAACCGGCCTACGACGCGTTCGTCGAAGCCGTCGTCAAAGCGGTGCAGAACCTCAAGGTGGGCGCCGGCGAGGGCTATCACCTGGGCGCCCAGATCGACGCCGGCCAGGTGGACATCACCGAGCGGCACGTCAACGAGGCCGTGGCGGCCGGTGCCCGCGCCCTGACCGGCGGCAAACGCCCCGACGGCCCGGGCAGCTTCTACCCGCCGACGGTGCTCGTCGACGTCGACCATTCGATGGCCTGCATGACCGAGGAGACGTTCGGCCCGACCTTGCCGATCATGAAGGTCGCCACCGTCGGCGAGGCGGTCCGACTGGCGAACGACAGCCCGTACGGTCTGAGCGCGACCGTGTTCTCGGGCGATGTGCAGCGGGCCAAAGATGTGGCGCTGCAGCTCGACTGCGGTGCGGTGAACATCAACGACGTGCTGGCCAACCTGATGTGCACGACCGCCCCGATGGGTGGCTGGAAGACCTCGGGCATCGGCGCCCGGTTCGGCGGAGCCGACGGCATCCGCAAGTTCTGTCGCCAGGAGACGGTCGTCGAGCCGCGCACGAGCAAGGGCGCGGGCGGCAACTACTACCACAACTCCATGAAGGCCCTGGCCCGCATGAACAGGGTCCTGACCAAGGTGTCGTTGATCCGGCCCAAGCGCACCGCCAAGTAGCACCTGTTGTTCACCGGCGCGTCACCGGCAGGTTCGGCCTGCCAGCTATTTTCGGCCAGTGACCCTCGACAGTGCTGCCGTTAATGGCTACGCCGTTCGCGACGATGATGACGACGACCCCGAGCTGGTGCTGCTGCCCAGTGGAGAGGTGGTCGACACCTGGCGCGAGGGTTATCCGTACGACGAGCGGATGAGCCGGCACGACTACGAAGAGCAGAAGCGCCTGCTGCAGATCGAGCTGCTGAAGCTCCAGAAATGGAGCCAGGCCAACGGGCTGCGGCACGTCATCGTCTTCGAGGGCCGCGACGCCGCCGGCAAGGGCGGCACCATCAAGCGGTTCATGGAGCACCTCAACCCGCGCGGGGCCCGCGTCGTCGCGCTGGAGAAGCCGACCGAGAGGGAACGTACCCAGTGGTACTTCCAGCGGTACGTCACGCATCTTCCGGCCGCCGGCGAGATCGTGCTGTTCGACCGCTCCTGGTACAACCGGGCCGGCGTCGAACGTGTGATGGGCTACTGCACGCCCAAGCAGCACGCTGAATTCGTCCGCCAGGCACCGCTTTTCGAGCAGATGCTGACCAACGACGGCATCAGCCTCACCAAGCTGTGGTTCTCCGTGACCCAGGCCGAGCAGCGCACCCGCTTCACCATCCGCCAGGTCGACCCGGTGCGGCAGTGGAAACTCTCGCCGACGGATCTCGCCTCGCTGGACAAGTGGGACGCCTACACCGCGGCCAAGGAAGAGATGTTCGCGTGGACGGACACCGAGGTCGCGCCGTGGACTGTGGTCAAGAGCAACGACAAGAAGCGCGCCCGGATCAACGCGATGCGTCATGTTCTCGGTAAATTCGACTACGACAACAAGGACCATGAGGTGGTCGGACACGCCGATCCGCTGATCGTGGGACGGGCGCTGTCCGACTGAGCGGCGCCCACCAACGTAGGAGGGCGCTTGCGATTCGTCGCGACACTGCTGTTGTGGCTGGTCACCACCGTCGCTGTGGCGGTGGCTGTGCCGGTCTGCTGGGCGCAGCACACACTCGTCGACCGGGGTGGTTACGTCGCCCTGGCCACCACGGCAGCCAAGAACCATGAGCTGCAGAAGGCCACGGCCAGCGAGCTGGGCATCCAGGTCAACAGACTGGCCACGAGTGCGGGATACGACCTGAGCACCAGCACCGTGTCGAACGCCGCCGGCATCTACACGTCCAGCTCGGCGTTCCCGGGCCAGTTCGGCGCCGCGAACGGCTATGCGCACGACTGGCTGTTCACCGACACCATGGCCCACTCGGACTCGTCCGGCCGCTGGACCATCGACCTGTCGCCGATGCTGTCGGACCGGTCGTTCAAGGCGACCCTGGCGGCGTTCGGGATCCGGGTCCCGTCGAAGATCGAGGTACCGATCACCGATTCGGCCCAATCGTTGCGGCCGGGCCAGTTCCGCGCCGCGACGACATGGGGGCCGTGGGCGCGCGTCGGTATCTGCGTCCTGACGGGCGCGTTCGCCCTGCTGACTCTGGCGGTGACCCGCTCGCGCGGGAAAACCGTTGCCGCCCTGGGTATCTCGACCATGGTCGTGGGCGCTGCGGGCTGGGCCGGTATCGAGGCGGGTCGGCGCTACATCAACGACGCGCTGAACCGCACCACCGGCAACGTGCGGCAAGTGGCCGACGTCATGGTCGACACGGCGATCGCCAACGCCCACCAGTGGCTCAACATCACCCTCGCGATCGGCGGCGGACTGGTCGTGCTGGGCGTGCTCGTCACGCTGCTCGGCAACCTGGGCCGGCGCGTGGTCCGCAAGCCCAAGCCGGTGGCAGCTCCCACCGCCTGACAGTGATTTGTGCACGAAAATCCGCGGTGGGCGCGGAAAATCGTGCACAAATCACGACCCGACGGTGCGCTCCAGGAACGAATAGACCAGCGCGGCTTTGAACGCAGCCTGCGAATTGTCCGCGGCCCCACCGTGTCCGCCCTCGATGTTCTCGTAGTAGCTGACGCGGTGGCCGGCGGCCTCGAGGGCCGCCGTCATCTTGCGCGCGTGGCCGGGGTGCACCCGGTCGTCGCGCGTCGACGTGGTCATCAGCAGCGCCGGGTATTTCCGGTCGGTCGAAATGTTCTGGTACGGCGAGTACTTCGAGATGAACTCCCAGTCATCGGGGTTGTCGGGGTCGCCGTACTCGGCCACCCATGACGCCCCGGCGAGCAGCAGGTGGTAGCGCTTCATGTCGAGCAGCGGCACGCTGCACACGAGGGCGCCGAACAACTCCGGATACCGCGTGAGCATGACGCCCATGAGCAGCCCGCCGTTGCTGCCGCCCTCGGCCGCGAGTTGTTCGACGGTGGTGATGCCGCGGCGCACCAGATCGGCTGCGACGGCGGCGAAGTCCTCGTACACCAGGTGACGGCCCTCGCGCATCGCCTGGGTGTGCCAGCGCGGCCCGTACTCGCCGCCGCCGCGGATGTTGGCCTCGACGTAGGTACCGCCCTGCGTCAGCCACAACCGGCCGAGCACCCCGGCGTAGCCGGGCAGCAGCGATGACTCGAAGCCGCCGTATCCGCTCAGCAGCGTCTTGCGTGGCTCGGTGACGCCGCGTTGTCCCACAACGAAATACGGCACCCGTGTGCCATCGGCGGACGTCGCGAAATGCTGCGACACCTCGACCTCGGAGGCGTCGAAGAACGCCGGTGCGCGCTTGATCTCGGTGACCGCGCCACCGGCGTGTCCCCAGAGCAGACGCGACGGGCTGTCGAATCCGCTTGAGTCCAGGAAGATTTCGTCGCCGTACTCGTCGACGTCGACGATGACCGTGGTGGCGTGCTTCGGCACGCCCGGGATGTCGGTACGTTCCCACGTGCCGGGGGTGACGAGCTCGATGTGGCCGATGACGTCGACCAGCGTCTGCAGCAGCAGCCGGTCGCGGGTCCACGCGAAGTTCTGCATGCTGCTGTGGTCGTCGGGCTCGAAAACCACACTCAGTTCCCGGTTTCCGGCGAGGTAGTCGTCGTAGCGGGCGGCCAGCAGCGTGCCCGCGGCGTACGTCGTCTCGCCGACGGTCCATTCGACGCGCGGCCGGATGAGGAGCCATTCCCGGTGAATGGAGATCGCGGCATCGGTGGGCACGTCGATGCGGACCAGGTCGTCGCCGCGGACCTCGTAGCGTTCACGGTTGAAGAAGTCGGTGGACTGCGACACCAGTAGCCGCTCGAAACCCGGTGTGCTGTCGTAGCCTGCGCCGACGCTGACGTCGGACGCCGCGCCTTCGAAGATCGTCACGGCCTCGGCCAGTGGCTGCCCGCGGTGCCACCGCTTGACGATCCGCGGGTACCCCGACTCGGTCATGGCGCCCGGCCCGAAATCGGTGCCCACCAACACCGTGTCGGGTGTCTCCCACGAGACGCTGGACTTGGCTTCCGGCAGGTTGAACCCGTCTTCGACGAACTGCCTTGTCTCCATGTCGAATTCGCGCACGACGGTGGCGTCGGCCCCGCCGCGTGACAGTGCGATCAGCGCGAGGTTCAGCCCGGGCTCGATGACGTCGGCGCCGGCCCACACCCAGTTCTCGTCCTCGTCGGCCGCGAGCTTGTCCAGGTCGATCAGCACGTCCCACTCGGGGGCGTCGGTGCGGTAGCTGTCCAGCGTGGTGCGCCGCCACAGCCCACGCGGGTTCTCCGCGTCGCGCCAGTAGTTGTAGAGGAACTCGCCGCGCCGCCGGACGTACGGGATGCGGGCGTCGGTGTCCATCACCTCGAGGGCGTCGGCGCGCATCTGCTCGAAGCGCTCGCCGCCGAACTCGGCGATCGTCGGCTCGTTGTGCTCGCGCACCCAGGCGAGGGCGTCGTCACCGGTGACGTCCTCGAGCCAGAGGTAGGGGTCTTCGGAGGACTGGGCGAGCGCAGCGACGGGATCAACTGGGGATTCAGAACTCACCTGGTCATTCTTACTCCCCGGCGTAGGGTGGCCGTATGCCATCTCGGGCACTGATCACCGCCGAGGCCGCCGAGCTGCTGCGCGCGCTGCAGAACCAGCACGGCCCCTTGATGTTTCACCAGTCGGGCGGCTGCTGTGACGGCTCGTCGCCGATGTGTTACCCCGACGGCGACTTCATCGTCGGGGATCGGGACGTCCTGTTGGCGGTACTCGACGTCGGCCCCGACGGCGTCCCGGTGTGGATCTCCGGACCGCAGTTCGAGGCCTGGCAGCACACCCAGCTCATCATCGACGTTGTCGCGGGCCGCGGCAGCGGGTTCAGCCTGGAGGCGCCCGAAGGCAAGCGCTTCCTGTCGCGCGGACGGGTGTTCACCGAAGCGGAGAACGCCGAGCTGGCCGCGCAGCCGCCTGTCACCGGCGCGCAGTATGCGCAGGGCATCAGGCCGGTGCGGGATGGCACGCTGATCGTCGATCACGCCGAGGAGGCGTGCCCGGTGCCGGCCGCGCGTCAGGGTTTGGCGTAGGTGACACCTGCCGCCACGACGAGCTATTTCTCCAAGGTGAACTGGACGACGTCGGCCTGCTTGTTGCGGAACAGTTCCGCGCACCCGGTCAGGTACCGCTGGTAGCGGTCGTAGACCTCCCGAGACTGGATTCTGATGGCCTCGTCCCGGTGTGCCGCCAAGTTCTGCGCCCAGATGTCGAGGGTCGTGGCGTAGTGCGGCTGCAGTGAGTGTTTCCGGCTGACGGTGTATCCGGCGGCGGTCGCGAGTTCCTCCACGACGGGGATGATCGGCAGTCGGCCGCCGGGGAAGATGTCGGTCAGCAGAAACTTCACGAAGCGGGCGAATTCGAAGGTGAGCGGTATCCCGAGTTCCTTGGCGTCCCGGAAGTCGAAACCACAGATGGTGTGCAGCAGCATGACGCCGTCGGGTGGCATGGCCGCGTACGTCCGCCGGAAGAATTCCGGATAGCGGTCCGGGCCGAAGTGCTCGAAGGCGCCGATCGACACGATGCGGTCGACCGGCTCGTCGAACTGCTCCCAGCCCTGCAATCGGACCTCGCGGCTGCGGGCGGTGTTCATCCGGTCGAAGGTGCGCTGGACATGGGCCGCCTGGTTCCTCGACAGCGTCAGGCCGATCACGTCGACGTCGTAGCGTTCGATGGCACGCAGCATCGTCGACCCCCATCCGCAGCCGATGTCCAGCAGCTTCATGCCCGGGAGGAGGCCGAGCTTGCTGAGCGCCAGGTCGATCTTCGCCAGCTGTGCTTCCTGCAGTGTCATGTCGTCGCGCACGAAGTAGGCGCAGCTGTAGGTCTGGGTCGGATCGAGGAACAGCCGGAAGAACTCGTCAGACAGGTCGTAGTGCGCCTGCACATCGCTGAAGTGCGGCATCAGGGAATTGGACATGGGGCATCGACCCTTTCTGACGACGGGTCCCCGCCGGATACCCAGTTTCGCGAAGTTGAATCGGTCTCCCGACCCTCCCCGTCGCCGCGCCTATAAGGTGTGCATGTGACTCACTATGACGTCGTCGTTCTCGGAGCCGGTCCCGGCGGATATGTCGCCGCAATTCGTGCAGCCCAGCTGGGGCTGACCACCGCCATCGTCGAACCGAAGTACTGGGGCGGCGTCTGTCTCAACGTGGGATGCATCCCATCCAAGGCCCTGCTGCGCAACGCGGAGCTGGCCCACATCTTCAACAAGGAAGCCAAGACCTTCGGCATCAGCGGCGAGGCCACGTTCGACTTCGGTGCGGCATTCGACCGCAGCCGCAAGGTCGCCGAGGGCCGCGTCGCGGGCGTGCACTTCCTGATGAAGAAGAACAAGATCACCGAGTTGGAGGGCTACGGCACCTTCACCGGCCCCAAGTCGATGCGCGTCGCGCTCAACGCCGGCGGTACCGAAGACCTCACGTTCGACAACGCGATCATCGCCACCGGTTCGTCGGTGCGGCTGGTGCCCGGCACCTCGCTGAGCGAGAACGTCGTCACCTACGAGAAGCAGATCATGACCCGGGACCTGCCCGGCTCGATCATCATCGCGGGCGCGGGCGCCATCGGCATGGAGTTCGCGTACGTGCTGAAGAACTACGGCGTCGACGTGACCATCGTCGAGTTCCTGCCGCGCGCGCTGCCCAACGAGGACGCCGAGGTGTCCAAGGAGATCGAGAAGCAGTACAAGAAGCTGGGCGTCAAGATCCTCACCGGTACCAAGGTCGAGTCGATCGAGGACAACGGGTCCGAAGTGACCGTCGTCGTCAGCAAGGACGGCGCCACTCAGGAGCTCAAGGCCGACAAGGTGTTGCAGGCCATCGGTTTCGGGCCCAACGTCGACGGCTACGGCCTCGAGACGACGGGCGTCGCGCTCACCGACCGTGGGGCCATCGCGATCGACGACAACATGCGCACCAACGTGCCGCACATCTACGCCATCGGTGACGTCACCAGCAAGCTGCAGCTCGCGCACGTCGCCGAGGCGCAGGGCGTCGTCGCTGCCGAGACCATCGCCGGTGCCGAGACCCAGACGCTCGGCGACTACCGCATGATGCCGCGCGCGACGTTCTGCCAGCCGCAGGTCGCGAGCTTCGGGCTCACCGAGGAGCAGGCCAGAGAAGAAGCGCTACGGCGAGGGTCTGACATTGTCGTCGCGAAGTTCCCGTTCACCGCCAACGGCAAGGCACACGGCCTGGCGGATCCGACCGGTTTCGTGAAGCTGATCGCCGACAAGAAGCACCTCGAACTGCTCGGTGGACACCTGATCGGTCCCGACGTGTCCGAGTTGCTGCCGGAGCTGACGCTGGCCCAGAAGTGGGACCTGACCGCCACCGAGCTGGCCCGCAACGTGCACACCCACCCGACGCTGTCGGAGGCGCTGCAGGAGGCCATCCACGGCCTGGCCGGCCACATGATCAACTTCTGAGTCGGTTTTGCGCGCGAATGTCGTTGCCGCGATAGGCGGTTTGGTCGTCGGTCACATGTTGTGGCTGCTGGCCATCTCGCTCGCGATGGACACCACCAGCATCAGTTTCTGGGTGCTGGTGATGTCCGGCGTGGTCTTCGTGGTGGCCGGCGTCGCCGTGTTCTTTGCACGAAAGTTCCAGGAGCGCAAAGCTTTTGCGAAGTCCGCGTTCCTGTGGTGCCTGCCCGTCGCACCGGTGTTGATGACGCTCGCGGTGCTCGGCGTCACCTATCTCTAGCTAGTCCGGGAAATCCAGCGGCACGCGCAGCGTGGCGATGGTGGCCGCGAGCCCGTCGTAGTGCGCGGCCAGCAGGCAGAAGTCGATGAGCTGCTTGCGGTCGAGGTACGACGCCAGTGCCTTCCAGGTCTGGTCGGACACCGACCGGGTGATGACGAACTCGTCCGTCGCGGTGATCAGCACGCGCTGCCGGTCGGTGAGGCCCTCGGCATCGGGGCCCTCGAAAATCCGGGCCTGCGTCTCGGCGTCGACGCCGCGGCTGCGGGCGAGCCGGCGGTGCTGCTGCAACTCGTACTCGCTGCCGCGCAGATGCCCGACACGCAGGATCACCAGCTCGGCGTCCTGGAGCCCCAGCTTGCTGCGGCCGAGCAGCATGCCGGAGTAGGGCAGGAACGTCAGGAACAGCAGGTGATGCTGGCCGAGGACGTTGAAGAGCGCGAACCGCGGGGCCCGGATGGTCTTGGCGCCGATCTTGGCGATGACCCAGTTGAGCGGCCCCAGTTCACGGAAGCCGCCGGGTTCGATGCGGGCCGGCTCGATGCTGTTCACAATTCCCGAGTCTGGCACAGGCGACGGGGACATAGGGTCCAGCGATGCGGTGAAACCGATGCGTCGCAGTTTGGTCGCAAATTGCTGGTAGCGGCGGCCGACGGCCTATCGTCTATGCGTGTTCACCGAACATTCACCCTTTCTTAAGGAGGGTGTACCGCCCCGGACGAAGGTCGCGATCGGCATTGCGCTGGTCGCGACGTTCATGTGCGCACTGCAAATCACGGCGATGCTGTGCGGTTTCCGGGGCCCGATCGAGCGGCTGATCAGCGATTACGTCGGAGCGCCTGCGGGGTTCACGGTGCCCTGGGCAGCCCTCGTGGTGGCCTTGGTCGCCGTACCGCGTCAGTTCCGGCTGCCCACCGCGGCCGCGGCGCTGGGGCTCGACGTCGCCTTTGTCGCGGGGCGGGATTTTCTCGGCCTGCCGTCAGCGATGGGTAGCGGCGCACTGGTCGCGCTCACCGGGCTGGGCGTGTTCGCGCTGGCGCGGTGGACCGGCCCGCAGCGCGACACCGCGCTGAAGGGTGTCGCCACCGGTCTGCTGCTGGTCCTCGCGACCAAGGCCGGCGACGCCTGGCTGACCATCACGTCGTTGACGCGTCCCACGGTTCTCGACGAGTTCGCGGTGCGGGCCGACGCTGCGCTGGGGCAGCCGTCCTGGGTGCTGGGCCAGTTGGTGCAGCACCACTCGGTGCTCTACTTCGTCCTGCACTGGGTGTATCTCGAACTCTCCGCCGCCGCGACCGTGGTCGCCATCTATCAGCTGCGCAACGTCACCACGGGTGGACGGTGGCCGCGGCACTTCGTCGTGCGGACCTTCCTCGTGCTCGGTCTGATCGGCCCGCTGATCTACCTGGTGTTCCCGTTGGTCGGGCCGACCTATGCGTTCGGCGTGGCAGGTGGCGGCTTTCAGGTCGGCGACTTCTGGCCGGCGCTGCTGCCGCCGGTCGACGGGTCGGCTGTGCCGCTCGCGTTCGACACGTCAACCCCGCGCAACTGCATGCCGTCGCTGCACACCGCGTGGGCGCTGGCGGTGTTCATCCATTCGCGGTCCGGCCCGCGGTGGTTGCGCATCGGTGGCACCTGTTGGCTGGTGGGCACTTTGACCGCGACGCTGGGCTTCGGCTTCCACTACGGCGTCGACCTGGTCGTCGGTGCGGTGTTGTGCCTGACCGTGGAATCGGCTCTGCGGGAACCCGTCCGGCCCGCTGCCCATGCCCGGCTACGGCTGATTGCCGGTGGCGCGGCCGTCATCGTCGGCGTGATGCTGTGCGTTCGCTACCTGTCCGGGTGGATGGCGCAGTATCCGATCATGTTCGGGCTGCTCATCATCGGGGCGCTCGCGACACTGGTCTACGGCTTCTACGGCACGTTCTTCGCGCCGCCGGGCACCCCGGCGCCGGCGATCGAGCAGTTGCCCGGCGAGGCGTCAGAAAGTCCCGCTGCGTAACGGCACTCTGCTCGTCACTGATTTACCCGCTTCACCACATACGGCGTCACGGTGCTGCGGTGTTCGTCGAGGTCCAGTTCCCGGCCCAATGCGGGGAACGCGCGCTGGGGACAGTTGTCACGCTCGCACACGCGGCAGCCCGAGCCGATGGGTGTCGCGGCCCCGCCCGAGAGGTCGAGTCCCTCGGAGTAGACCAGCCGATTGGCATGACGCAGTTCGCAACCCAGTCCGATGGCGAACGTCTTGCCGGGCTGGCCGTAGCGCGCGGCCCGTCGTTCCACGGTGCGCGCGACCCACATGTAGTTGCGCCCGTCGGGCATCTGGGCGATCTGCACGAGCATCTTTCCCGGGTTCGCGAACGTCTCGTAGACGTTCCACAGGGGACAGGTGCCGCCCGACGAGGAGAAGTGAAAACCGGTGGCGGACTGTCGTTTCGACATGTTTCCGGCCCGGTCGACGCGGACGAACGACAGCGGTACGCCGCGCATCGACGGCCGCTGCAGCGTCGACAACCGGTGTGCGATGGTCTCGTAACTCACCGAGTGATACGCCGACAGCCGCTCGACGTCGTAGCGGAATTCCTCTGCGACAGCGTGGAATTGGCCGTAGGGCAGCACCGCGGCGGCGGCAAAGTAGTTGGCCAGCCCCATGCGGGCCAGCTTCACCGACTCCTCGCTGGTGAAATTGCCCTCGGCCACCAGGCTTTCGAGCAGGTCGCCGAATTCCAGGTACGCCAGCTCGGCGGCCAGTTTGAACACGTACTGCCCCGACGACAGATGGCTGCCGATCTCCAGCGTCCTGGTTTCGGGGTCGTACCGGTGCAGCACGTTGTCGCCGAGTTCGAGCCGCTGCACGATGCGCACATGGTGCACGCGGCTCAGGCGCTCGGCCAGCTCGCGGGACAGCTCGGACCTGCGCATGTGCATGCGCAGGATGAACTCCTCGGCTGCGGTGTCGAGTTCGTGGAGATAGTTCTGCCGCGTGTAGAAGTAGTCGCGCACCTCTTCGTGCGGCATGGTGATGGCCCCGCTGCCACTGCCGTCGGAAAAGCGGTCTTCCGTGGCAGCTGCCAGCTGCGCGGTCGACAGCCGGTAGCGGCGGTGCAGGTCGACCATCGCGCGGGCCATCGTCGGGTGGGTGCTGACCAGATCGGCGATCTCCGGGATATCGACGTCGACGCCGAGGTCGCGGTCCATCAGTGCTTCGCGCAACTCGGCGACCAGTCGGGTGTCGTCCTGGGAGGCGAAGAACGTCGCGTCGACCCCGAACACCTCGGTGATGCGGAGCAGCACGGCCACGCTCAGCGGCCGGACGTCGTGCTCGATCTGGTTGAGGTAGCTGGGGGAGATGTCGAGCATCTGCGCCAGCGCGGCCTGGCTGAAGCCGCGTTCGCCGCGGAGCTGACGCACCCGTGAGCCAACGAAGGTCTTCGCCATGAGACCAGCCTAACAATCATGTGAATACCGTCTTCGCATAATTGGCAAATTGGCCCTGTGGCAGGATCGGGCCGCGGGTGAGTTGGGCGATCCAGCCGAGGGGACCCGTGTCGAAGGGACGCCATGAGCACTGTCGAAACCGCGGAGAAGACTGCCGAGAACGCCACTGAAAAGAAGGCCACGGCCGCAGGTGTAACCGGGCTGACCAAGGCCCTGATGCCGGTACCGGAGGGTCACCCCGACGTGTTCGACACCAGCTGGCCACTGCGGATGGCCGACGTCGACCGGGACGGCCGGCTGCGATTCGACGGCGCCTGCCGGCACATCCAGGACATCGGCCAGGACCAGCTGCGTCAGATGGGCTACGAGGACGTCCACCCTGCCTGGGTCGTCCGGCGCACCATGGTGGATCTGATCCGTCCGTTCGCGCGCGGCGACATCCTGCGGCTGCGGCGCTGGTGTTCGGGCACGTCGAACCGGTGGTGCGAGATGCGGGTGCGCATCGACGGCCGTAAGGGCGGTCTGATCGAGTCCGAGGCGTTCTGGATCAACATGAACCTCGAGACGCAGGGTCCGGCCCGGATCTCGGACGATTTCCTCGCCGGTCTGAAGCGGACCGCCTCCACCGACCGGCTGCGCTGGAAGGGCTACCTCAAGGCGGGCGCTCGCGAAGACGCGGTCCGGATCGCCGATTTCCCGGTCCGGGTCAGCGATATCGACCTGTTCGACCACATGAACAACTCCGTCTACTGGTCGGTGGTCGAGGACTACCTGCAGACCTACCGGCCCGAGCTGCTCGAGGCGCCGCTGCGGGTGACCATCGAGCACGACGCCGCGGTGGCGCTCGGGGAGCGGTTGGAGATCATCACGCACGAGTACCCGGCCGGATCGACCGAGAAATTCGGTCCCGAGCTATGTGACCGCAGTGTTACAACGCTCACATATGTGGTCGGTGACGAGGTCAAAGCGGTCGCCTGCCTGTTCGCGCTCTGAGTGCACCGATTTAACAGTACGAACGTACTGACCAGCGCATATCGGTTACCGCCCGGTAGCTTCTGAACCGGTCAAGCACCCCAGCAACTTCGCAATCTTCGCAACTTCGCTACATGTGTTGGCGAAAGTTGGCACTTGTAACCGCTGGACCTGCGGGTATGTGCTGTGTCATCGTCGTTGGCAGCACACAAGCGAAGTCGCCAAAGCGTTAACAATCAGCTTGAATCTTGGCGCCCCGGCGACGCGGCTAACCCTCCCCATACGAAGGAGCACAATGTCCAACGTCGGAAAGCCACGTACCGCCGCTGAAATTCAGCAGGACTGGGACACCAACCCCCGCTGGAAGGGCATCACCCGCGACTACACCGCAGCCCAGGTCGAAGAGCTGCAGGGCAGCGTCGTCGAGGAGAACACCCTCGCGCGTCGTGGCGCCGAAATCCTGTGGGAAGGCGTCACCAAGGGCGACGGCTCCTACATCAACGCCCTGGGCGCCCTGACCGGCAACATGGCCGTTCAGCAGGTCCGCGCCGGCCTCAAGGCCATCTACCTGTCGGGTTGGCAGGTCGCCGGTGACGCGAACCTCTCCGGCCACACCTACCCGGACCAGAGCCTCTACCCGGCCAACTCGGTGCCGGCCGTCGTCCGCCGCATCAACAACGCCCTGCTGCGCGCCGACGAGATCGCCCGCGTCGAGGGTGACAAGAGCGTCGACAACTGGCTCGTCCCGATCGTCGCCGACGGTGAGGCCGGCTTCGGTGGCGCCCTCAACGTCTACGAACTGCAGAAGGCCATGATCGCCGCGGGTGCCGCCGGTACCCACTGGGAGGACCAGCTGGCCTCGGAGAAGAAGTGTGGCCACCTCGGTGGCAAGGTGCTGATCCCGACCCAGCAGCACATCCGCACCCTGACCTCGGCTCGCCTGGCTGCCGACGTCGCGGGCACCCCCACCGTCGTCATCGCGCGTACCGACGCCGAGGCCGCCACCCTGATCACCTCGGACGTGGACGACCGCGACAAGCCGTTCGTCACCGGTGAGCGCACCGCCGAGGGCTTCTACAACGTCCAGAAGGGCATCGAGCCCTGCATCGCGCGTGCCAAGGCCTACGCCCCGTACGCCGACATGATCTGGATGGAAACCGGTGTGCCGGACCTCGAGGTCGCCCGCAAGTTCGCCGAGGCCGTCAAGGCCGAGTTCCCGGACCAGCTGCTGTCCTACAACTGCAGCCCGTCCTTCAACTGGAAGCAGGCGCTGGACGACTCGACCATCGCCAAGTTCCAGAAGGAACTGGGCGCCATGGGCTTCACCTTCCAGTTCATCACCCTGGCCGGCTTCCACGCCCTGAACTACTCCATGTTCGACCTGGCCTACGGCTACGCCCGCGAGGGCATGACCGCCTACGTCGACCTGCAGGAGCGCGAGTTCGCGGCCGAGGAGCGTGGCTACACCGCCACCAAGCACCAGCGTGAGGTCGGCGCCGGCTACTTCGACAAGATCGCCACCACCGTGGACCCGAACACCTCGACCGCAGCTCTGAAGGGCTCGACCGAAGAGGGTCAGTTCCACTAAGTCGGCCACGAGCCAGATACGGCAGGCCCCGCTCAGAAACTGGGCGGGGCCTGTCGCATATCTTCAGAAGTAATCACGAGGAGAGGACAGCGGTGAGCAACGCAATCGAACGAGTCGGGGTCATCGGGGCCGGGCAGATGGGCGGCGGCATCGCCGAGGTCTGTATCAAGGCAGGCGCACAGGTCCTGGCGTTCGAGCCGACCGAGGCGCTGACGACCGCCGGTCGGGAGCGGATCACCAAGTCGCTGGACAACGCGGTCAAGAAGGGCAAGCTGTCCGAGGCCGACCGCGACGCCGCGCTGGGTCGCCTGAGCTTCACCAACGACCTGGCCGACATGGCCGACCGTCAGCTCGTCATCGAGGCCATCGTCGAAGACGTCAACGTCAAGGCGAAGGTTTTTTCTCAGCTCGACGAGATCATCACCGACCCCGACGCGGTGCTGGCGTCGAACACGTCGTCCATCCCGATCATGCGCATCGCGGCCGCCACCAAGAACCCGGGCCGGGTGCTCGGTCTGCACTTCTTCAACCCGGTGCCGGTGCTGCCCCTGGTCGAGCTCATCTCCTCGGTGACGACCGCCCCGGAGGCCGCCGCCCGCGTCGAGACTTTCGCCGGCGAGGTGCTGGGCAAGAAGGTCGTGCGGGCGTCGGATCGCTCGGGCTTCGTTGTCAACTTCCTGTTGGTTCCCTACCTGCTGGCGGCCATCCGGATGGCCGAGTCGGGCTTCGCCACCGTCGAGGACATCGACACCGCGGTCGTCGCCGGGCTGTCGCATCCGATGGGTCCGCTCAAGCTTGCCGACCTGGTGGGCCTGGACACCATGAAGCTGATCGCCGACTCCATGTACGACGAGTACAAGGAACCGCTGTACGCGGCGCCGCCGCTGTTGCTGCGTATGGTTGAGGCCGGCCAGCTCGGCAAGAAGTCGGGCAAGGGCTTTTACACCTATTGACAGACGCCGGGTTGGAGCCTGGCAGTAATTTTCGTTAACCTTGCGTGCGGGTTGTTTTTCGCTGGGCCCGTCAGGGCTGCGCACGTACGGGTTGCCAGCTGACCGCAACACGCGGTAGCGCCGCCCGCGCCAGCGGACGTAAACGCAAAGGATAGATACCGAAATGTCACAAGCCGACATCGATTTGACCCCCCATTACGAGGAGTCGCAGTCGATCTACGACATCTCGAACGAGTTCTTCGCGCTGTGGCTCGGACCGACCATGGGGTACACCTGCGGTTACTACGAGCGCGAGGACATGACTCTCGAGGAGTCGCAGAACGCCAAGTTCGACCTTGCGCTGGGCAAGCTCGACCTGAAGCCGGGCATGACCCTGCTCGACATCGGCTGTGGCTGGGGTGGCGCGCTGGAGCGGGCCATCACCCAGTTCGACGTGAACGTCATCGGCATCACCCTGAGCAAGGCGCAGTCGGAGTACGCCCGCGAGCGCCTCGCCAAGATCGACACCAACCGCAGCATCGAGATCCGGATGCAGGGTTGGGAAGAGTTCGACGAGCCCGTCGACCGCATCGTCTCGATCGGCGCTTTCGAGGCCTTCAAGCAGGAGCGCTACCCGATCTTCTTCGAGCGGGCCTACAGCATCCTGCCGGAGAACGGCGGCCGGATGCTGCTGCACACGATCCTCGCGCACACCCAGCAGTTCTTCCGCGAGAACGGCATCAAGCTGACCATCAGCGACCTGAAGTTCATGAAGTTCATCGGCGACGAGATCTTCCCCGGCGGGCAGCTGCCGGCGGTCGAGGACATCGAGCAGCTCGCCGCGGGCTCGGGCTTCACGCTGGAGCGCATCCACCTGCTGCGCCCGCACTACGCGCGCACCCTGGACATGTGGGCGGCCAACCTCGCCGCCAAGAAGGACGAGGCCATCGCCCTGCAGGGCCAGGAGGTCTACGACCGGTACATGAAGTACCTGACCGGGTGCGCCGACTTCTTCCGTCGCGGCATCACCAACATCGGCCAGTTCACGCTGGTCAAGTAGCTTTTCCGAAAGCCGCCCCCGACATGGTCGGGGGCGGCTTTCGTTTGTCCGCGCTCTGGGGCCCTAAGCCTCGGCCAGCCGCTTCTTCTCCGCCTCGACATCGAAATCTGCCGGCGGCCAAGAAAGATCGAGTTGTTCGAGCGCCTCGATCAGCAACTCGGTGATGGCCAGCCGGGAGTACCACTTGCGGTTGCAGGGCACGACGTGCCAGGGCGCGTAGTCGGTGGAGGTGCGGTCGAGTACGGCTTGGTAGGCCTCCTCGTACTTGGGCCACAACAGCCGTTCGTCGATGTCGCCGGGGTTGTACTTCCAGTACTTGTCGGGCCGATTCAGCCGCTTGGCGAGCCGCTTCTTCTGCTCGTCGAGCGATACGAACATCGCCACCTTGATGATCGTCGTCCCCGCGTCGACGAGTTCGCGCTCGAACGCGTTGATCTCGTCGTACCGGCCTTCCCACGCCGGCGGCGGCACCAGGTTGTGCACCCGGACGATCAGCACGTCCTCGTAGTGGGACCGGTCGAAAACGCCGACGTGACCACCCGGGGGCAGGGCGTTGCGGATCCGCCACAGATAGTGGTGCGACAGCTCTTCCTCCGTCGGCTTGCCGAAGCTGGCATAGCGGATACCTTGCGGATTACCCGCTCCCACAACATGTTTGACAATGCCGCCCTTGCCGGCGGTGTCCATGCCCTGCAACACCAGCAGGATCGAGCGGGTATCGCCGGAGCGGCTGCCCGCGTACAGCATCTCCTGCAGTTCGGCGAACCGCTCGTTGCGTTCGATCTGCAGCTCCGGGGCGTCGGCCTTGCTGCCGCGGAATCCGGGGGTGGCGTCCGGGTCGATGTCGGCGACCCGAAGGCCGGGTTTGAACTCCAGGTGCTTGTGCGGTTCGTGGGTCCACAACGACGGCAGATCGGAGGTCACGCGATCAGTGAAGCAGATGACTCGGCAGGGCCGGGGACGGATGGGGCTGCGAGTTGAACTGCGCGAGTGAGCCGCCCACCTCGACGATGCCGCGCAGTGCACTCCAGGACAGCAGGGTCAGGTAGTCGATGAGCTGCTCAGCGGTCATCCGGCGATTGGACATCCACGAGTGGGTGGCCAGTTGTACACCGCCGACGGTGTGGAACGCGAAGGCGTCGACGCCACCGGTGTCCATACCGGCATGTGCCATCCGGCGGCGCAGCACCACGGCGAGCATCCGCGCGATGATCTTTTCCGAGTCGGCGATGGCCTTGCTCTTGCTCGCCGAGCTGTTGGCGAAGACGAACGGATAGATCTCGGGTTCGGCGGCGACGGTGTCGACGTACACGCGGATGATCTCGCGGGTGAGTTCGAAGCCGTCGAGGTCGGACGACAGCGCTGACGCCATGTTCGGGATCAGCGTGGTTTGCGCAAACCGCATCATCACCGCGGTCGTCAGATCGTTCTTGTCGACGAAGTAGCGGTAGAGCACGGTCTTCGACACGCCGATCTCGGCCGCGATCTCATCCATGCTGACGTTGCTGCCGCGGCGCCGGACGGCTTCGAGGGTGCCGTCGACGAGTTCGTTGCGGCGATCGACCTTGTGTTGGTGCCAGCGTCGTTTACGCCCGTCGGCTTTTGCCGACGAGGGTGCGTTTTGCTGTGCCACGGTCGCAGTAGTCCATTCCGCTAGGTCCGCTTAATAATACGGGGCGACCATGTCGGGCATGCAGGATGATGGAATGGTGGCACACCGACCCAGGCCGGGAACCGAACCTCATCCGAGGCACCAGGCACCCCCCGAACCGCCCGTCAGCCTCGCGGAGTCGTTTGCCGGCGCCGACCAGACTGCCGACGAAGAGCGGCGCCGCAATCTGCGCCGGATGAAAGCGGTCGCGCTGAGCTTCCTGCTCGGCGCGACGGTGCTGTTTGCGGTGTGCACGTGGTTGCAGGCCCGCGGCGGTGCGTACAGCTGGACCGGGCCGTGGGTGGGGTATGTCCGGGCCGCCGCGGAGGCCGGCATGGTCGGCGCGCTGGCCGACTGGTTCGCCGTCACCGCGTTGTTCCGGCATCCGCTGGGCATCCCGATCCCGCACACCGCGATCATCCCGCGCAAGAAGGACCAGCTCGGCGAGGGTCTCGGCACGTTCGTCCGCGAGAACTTCATGTCGCAGGAAGTGGTGGAGACCAAGCTGCGCGACGCCCAGGTGGCCAGCCGGCTGGGTAAGTGGCTGTCGGAGCCGGTGCATGCGGCGCGGGTGGCCGCCGAGGCGTCGACGGTGCTGCGGGTGCTGGTGGAGCTGTTGCGTGACGAAGACGTCCAGCACGTCCTGGACCGGATGATCGTCAAGCGCATCGCCGAACCGCAGTGGGGTCCGCCGATCGGCCGGGTGCTGGAGAGCCTGCTGGCGGAACGACGGCAGGAGGCGCTGCTGCAGCTGCTGGCCGACCGCGCGTTCCAGTGGTCGCTCAACGCCGGCGAGACCATCGAGCGCGTCATCGAGCGGGATTCGCCGACGTGGTCGCCGCGCTGGGTCGACCACCTGGTGGGCGACCGGATTCACCGCGAGCTGATGGATTTCACCGACAAGGTGCGCCGCAACCCCGAGCACGAGTTGCGGATGTCGGCCACCAAGTTCCTCTTCGACTTCGCCGACGATCTGCAGAACGACGAAGGCACCATCGCGCGCGCGGAACGGATCAAGGAACAGATCCTGGCGCGCGACGAGGTGGCCCGCGCGGCGGAGACCGCGTGGAGTACCGCCAAGCGCATCATCCTCGAATCGGTGGACGATCCGTCGTCAGTTTTGCGCACCCGGATTGCAGACTCGGTGGTGCGGATCGGGGAGTCCCTGCGGGACGACGCGGAGCTCCGGGACAAGGTCGACAACTGGCTCGTCAGGGGCGCAAAACACCTTGTTGCGCAGTATGGGACGGAGATCACAGCGATCATCACCGAGACCATCGAGCGCTGGGACGCCGATGAGGCGAGCCGGCGAATCGAGCTCCACGTGGGTCGTGACCTGCAGTTCATCCGCATCAACGGCACCGTCGTCGGCTCGTTGGCGGGCCTCGTCATCTACACCATCGCGGAGCTGTTCGTCTGAAAGTGCTAGCTGGCGCTTGCTAGCGCTTGCAATAGTTAGCACCCCCTCGTACCGTTGTTTTGGTACGGACCGCCAACCAAATGCGGTCGACGGAGACAGGGGCACGACATGGCGCAGGATGCAGATATCGCCGCCGTCATGTCGAATGCAGCCCAGGACATCGGCAGCTTCATCCGCACCCAGCGGGAGGCTGCGCAGGTCTCGGTCCGCCAGCTCGCTGAGAAGGCGGGCGTCAGCAACCCCTACCTGAGCCAGATCGAGCGTGGCCTGCGCAAGCCGTCGGCCGATGTGCTGAACCAGATCGCCAAGGCGCTCAGGGTCTCGGCCGAGGTGCTCTACGTGCGGGCCGGGATTCTCGAGCCCAGCGTTGCCGGCGAGGTGCGTGACGCCATCATCGCCGACCTCTCGATCACCGAGCGGCAGAAGCAGGTGCTGCTCGACATCTACACGTCCTTCCGGCAGCAGAACGATGCCGAGTCCAAACCGCTTCCTGATCAGCCTGAATTGGAAGCCGCCAGTGAGGAGCAGACAACGACGACTGACACTCACCAAGTAGCGAACTGACCAACGCAGTACCCGAGAAAGGAAACAAGACCATGGCAGAGAACAAAGAGATCACCCAGCCCACCATCGAAGACCTGAAGGCCCCCCTGTTCGCCGCCGTCGGCGCCGCGGACCTGGCGCTGGCCACCGTCAACGAGATCGTCGCGAGCCTGCGTGAGCGTGCCGAAGAGGCCCGCACCGATGCCAACGCGCGTGTCGAAGAGGGCCGTGCCCGCCTGACCAAGCTGCAGGAAGAACTGCCGGGCCAGGTTGAGGAGCTGCGCGAGAAGTTCAGCACCGAAGAGCTGCGCAAGGCCGCCGAGGCCTACGCCGAGAACGCTCAGAACACCTACAACAAGCTGGTCGAGCGTGGCGAAGCCGCGCTGGAGCGCCTGCGCACCCAGTCGTCGATCGAGAGCGTCCGCGAGCGCGTCGAGGACGTCCGTGGCCGCGTCGAGAACTACACCGAGCAGGTCACCGAGCTGACCCAGGACGCCCTGGGCAACGTCGCCAGCCAGACCCGCGCCGTCGGTGAGCGCGCCGCCAAGCTGGTCGGCGTCGAGCTGCCCGAGAAGGACGAGGCCCCGGCCAAGCCGGCCAAGAAGGCTGCTCCGGCCAAGACGGCCGCCAAGAAGGCCCCGGCCAAGGCTGCTGCGACCAAGGCCGCCCCGGCCAAGGCCGCTGCCAAGGCTCCGGCCAAGAAGGCCGCTCCGGCCAAGAAGGTCACCCAGAAGTAGTCAGGTTTCCCGGCGCGAGCGAAGCGCCGGGACAGTTAGACGCCAGGGACGTAACCCACATAGGCTGAGGGCGTGTACCTCGGAAGCCTGGTGGGTTACGTCCTTTTCGCATTGCAGATAGCGGTGCTGGCCACGACCGTTTATGCGTTCGTGCATGCCGCCATGCAACGGCCGGACGCCTACACGGCGGTCGACAAACTGACCAAGCCGGTGTGGCTGGCGATCCTGGGCGGCGGCGCCGTCCTGGGCTGGATCATCGGGCCGCCTGTCGGTGCGGCCATCGCCGCCTGCGCCACCGGTGTGTACCTGGTCGATGTGAAGCCCAAACTCCTTGAGGTCCAAGGGAAATCCCGGTAGTCGGTGCGTTCGATCCGGTTCGGGGTGCTGGTTGCCGCGGCATTGACGCTGGCTCCCGCCCCACTGTCCTCAGCTGATCCCATCGACCCCGCCCCACAACCCGTTCCGTCGCCGCCCTACGTCGACCACACCCGGTGGACGCAGTGGGATGGTGCGAAAAGCCTGCAGGTGTACCCGACGTGGGCCGGCCGGCGCGCGTCCGGCCTGGGCGCCACGCAGCCGGGAGACGAGGCCTGGTCCGAGGTACTCAACCTGGCACCTGACGCCGACACCCCCGGCATGCGCGCGCAGTTCATGTGCCACTGGTATTTCGCCGAAGCGGGCGCGCCCGGCAAGACCAGCTGGAATCTCGAGCCGTGGCGCCCGGTGGTCGACGACAACCAGATGGTGAGAACACGTTGCAACCCCGGTGGCGCAGAGGAGCCGTTCTGATGAGTTGGACCCGCCGGCAGGTGGCCGCACTGGTCGACCACACGTTACTCAAGCCGGAGGCGACCGCCGCCGACGTGGCGAGCCTGTGCTGGGAGGCCGCCGATCTGGGCGTGTGCGCCGTCTGTGTGTCGCCGTCGATGCTCGGCGCGGTCGAGGTACCCGAGCGCGTCAAGATCGCCACCGTCGTGGGATTCCCGTCGGGCAAGCATGATTCGCAGATCAAGGCCCGCGAGGCGGCGTTGTCGGTCGTCGGGTCCGACGGCCGGCGCGGTGCCGACGAGGTCGACATGGTGATCGACGTGGGCGCCGCCATCGCCGGCGACATTTCGGCGGTGTTCGCCGACATCACCGCGGTCCGTGGGGCCGCCCCCACGGCGGTGCTGAAGGTGATCGTCGAGTCCGCGGCGCTGCTCACCATGGCCGGCGTGCCGACGCTGGCCGAGGTCTGCCGTGCGGCCGCCGACGCCGGCGCCGATTTCGTGAAGACCTCCACCGGATTCCACCCTGCGGGCGGTGCGTCAGTGCAGGCCGTGGAGATCATGGCCCAGACCGTCCCGGCGCTCGGCATCAAGGCCAGCGGCGGCATCCGTTCGGCCGCGGACGCCGTGGCGATGCTGGACGCCGGCGCCACCAGGCTCGGCCTGTCCGGCACCCGCGCCGTTCTCGACGGGCTCAACTAGCGATTTGTGCACGATTTTCCGCGGTCACCGCGGAAAATCGTGCACCAATCGCTGGGATCAGAGGCCGGAGAAGCAGGTGTCCTGCTGGCCCAGCGGGATGGTCGCGTTCTTGGTGCCGAACTGCGCGGTCACGCCGGTACCGGTCACCTGCAGGCCTTCCGGCCGGATGCCCATCGGGTAATCCTTGGTCAGCTGCGACGCGAACATATCGAGCGCCGGCTGGATCGACTCGCGCGGCAGCAGGAAGCCCAGGCCGGTCAGCTGCTCCACCTTGAGCGAGATGGTGCCGTCGGACAGCGTCGGCTTGGCCACGATCTGGGTCATCGGCGCGTCCAGCACGATGGTGCCCGACGACGGGTCGGTGGTGACGTCGGAGACCAGGCCGCCCAGCACCGGGACGGTGTCGGCGATGGTCTGCTTGATGCCGTCGGCCGACCAGGTGACGGTCGCGTCGAGCGCCCCGATGGTGCCGGCCGACTTGGCCGTCTTCTCGAGCTTGACGTCGTCGATCTTGATCTGGGCCTTCATGCCCTTGGCGAACCGCACCTGGTTGCCGGCCGTGGTCACCGTGATGTGGTCATAGTGCTTGTTGGCGACCTGCCACAGGAACGGGGTCGCGCCGAACTGCACGTCGACCTTGTCCTGGACCACGCACTGGACGGACTGCGACACGACACTGTTGCCGCGGCTACGGGCGTAGAACTCGCCGCCGACGACACCGGCCGCCGACAGCGCCAGCGCGATCACGATGATCAGGATCAATGACATCGGGTCGCGCAGCAGTTCCATGACGCCGCGGCGCTTCTTCGGCGGGTCGGTGGCGGGCACCTGCTGCGGAGCGGGGTACGACGTGGGCGGCACGTCACCGCCATAGGCCGGCGGGGCCGGAGCGTCAGCGCCGTAAGCGGGCGGCACGTCGGCGGCGGCCGGTGCCGGTTGTTCGGTGGCCGTCAGCACCTCGGTCGGCTGGGCACCCGGAGCCTCCGGCGCCTGCGGCGCGGGCTCGGCGGATGGTGCAGCGTCCTCATTGGCGGGGCGGGCCCAGGGGTCAGTCACCCTTGCGATTGTGCCTTACGCGGAATCGTGGTGCGGTTGCGCAGCACGGCGATGGTCTCGCGGGCGCGCTCGACCGCGGCCAGGTCGATGTCGGTGACCAGCAGTTCCGCGTCGAGCCCGGCCTGCACGACGATGTCGCCTGTGGGGGAGGCCACCAGACTGCCGCCGTTGCCGGTCGGTCCCTTCCTGGCAAGTTCGTCACCGGGGTACGGCTGGTCGACCGCGGCGACGACGCAGCTGGTGTCGAGCGCGCGGGCGCGGGCCAGCAGCGTCCACTGGTCCAGCTTGCCCGGGCCCGACCCCCACGACGCGTGGACGGTCAGCACCTTGGCGCCACGCTCTGCGAGCTCGAGGTACAGCTCGGGGAATCGGACGTCGTAACACGTCGTGAGGCCGACGGGAACGGCGCCGTCCGCGGTCGGGACGTCGATCACGACGGGCTCGTAACCCCTTGCCACCGTGCGTGATTCGGCGAATCCGAAGGCGTCGTAGAGGTGGATCTTGTGGTAGTGCGTGTCAAGCCCCGGGCCGGTGGCGAGCAGGGTGTTGGTGACGCGGCCGTCGGTGTCGGCCGGACAGAACATCCCCGCCACCACGGTGACGCCCGCGCGTGCCGCGACGTCCCGCACCGCATCGGCCCACGGGCCCTCGAGCGGTTGCGCCACGGGCGCGAGGGGCACCCCGAACCGGCACATCGTCGCCTCGGGGAAGAGCACGAGGTCGGCACCCGCGTCGGCGGCGCGCGCCGTGTGGTCGGCGACCAGTTCCAGGTTGGCTTCCGGGTCGGTGCCCGCGCCGATCTGGGCCAGTGCGATGCGCATGAGCCCCAGCGTAATCAGCGGGCGCAGGCCAGCGACGGATCCTTGGTCACCGCCATGTGGCGCACGGCGTCGTCGACGCGGTCGGTGGGCAGTTCTCCCGAGTCGACGGCCTGCTGCAGCCGGTCGAGGACTTCCGGCACCTCTTTGGTGGTGATCCACAGCGCGGTGTCGGCGCCGGCCTGCAGGGCTTTGAGCACCGCCTCCGGCACGCTGTAGCGCTGCGTGATGGCGCCCATGCTGGACAGGTCGTCGGTGAACACCGGGCCGTGGAACGGGTGCGCAGGGCCGCCGCCGTAGGTGCCGCGCCGCAGCAGGTCGTAGGCGGCGGGGGACAGGCTCGCCGGATCGCTGTCGGTGAGGCCGGGTACCTGCATGTGGCCGACCATCACGGCGACGGGCTGCTGGGTCGTCAGAGCCTGGTAAGGCACCAGGTCGAGCGTCTCCAGCTGGGCCAGGGGCGGGGTCACGACGCCACCCTGGTGCGAGTCGCCGGAGGCGTGGCCGTGGCCGGGGAAGTGCTTGAGCACCGGCAGCAGGCCGGCGTCACGCAGGCCGTCGGCGTACGCGCCGGCGTAGGCGGTGACGGTGTCGGCGGTGTTGCCCCAGGACCGGTCGCCGATGACGGTGCCGTCGGCCGCGTCCGTGATGTCGACGACCGGCGCGAAGTCGATGGTGATGCCGAGTTCCTTCATCGCCTGGCCGCGGAGCCGGGCGATCTCCCGAACCTGTTCCGGCGTCTTGCCGGCGGCGACGAGCTCGCGCGCCGACGGTTGGCTGCCGATGAGGCCCTTCAGGCGCTGCACCCGGCCGCCCTCCTCGTCGACACTGACCGCGATCGGCAGGGGTCGCGGTTCCTGCGCCAGCGCGGCGAGGGGAGCGCCGAGCATCGAGTAGTCGGTCCAGCTGGTGATGAAGATGCCGCCGACCTCCTGCTGCCGGACGACGGCCTCCGCGTCGGCCAGGTTCTTGACCCCGACCATCAGCAGCTGGGCGAGCTTCTGGCGCACGCTGAGGGCTGTCACGACGGTGTCCAGCCGGCAGGGCACCGGAGGCGGGGCCGCGGCGGGGTGTTCGGGGGCCGGTGGCGGGGCGTCGACGGGCCGCGGCTTGCTCACGACGGCCGCGACGATCAGGGCGACGACGATCACCGCCGCGGCCGAGGCCAGGACGACCGGCGATCGCAGTCGGCTGCGGGGTGACGGCATACGGCGAACCCTATGCGCTCGTCGTCACGGTGTTGGCGCGACGGCCGACCACGGCACGGTCAGGACGCCGTCACGCAGCCGGCGCCGCGGCGGCTCGAGCGGTTGGCCCTCAGCGACCAGCAGGTCGAGCATGGCGCGCCACCGGACACGAGGGCCGAACACCCCGTGTCCGGCCGTGGTGGCCCAGGCACGGTCGGCGTCCTGCAGCAGCTGGTGGATCGGCTGACCCGGAACATTGTGGTGGATAAGCACTTTCGGCAATCGCTCGGCCAGATCGGACGGCCGTTCGATGGCGAAGGGGTCGCACGACAACGTCAGGCTCACCGGTCCGTCGGCGTCGAGCAGGACCCAGCAGCAGCGCCGTCCCAATTCGTCGCAGGTGCCGTCGACCAGCAGCCCGTCCGGTGCCAGCCGGCCCGTCATCTCCGCCCATGCGGCGGGTACGTCGGCGACGTCGTACTGCCGCAAGACATTGAACGCGCGAACCAGAACCGGTGTGTGCCCGGCCAATTCGAAACCGCCGAGACCGAATTCGACGACGTCGCCGGCCAGTTCCCGGGCCAGTCGCACCCGTTCCGGGTGGATCTCCAGGCCGACCACCCGAACGTCGGCCCGGACCGTGCGCAGCCGGGACGCCAGTTCCACGGTGGTCACCGGCAGCGCGCCGTACCCGAGGTCGACGACCACGGGGTCCGGCGCGGCCCGCAGCAGTGCCCGGACGCGCGGCGAGTGCACCAGCCAGCGGTCGCTGCGGCGCAGCCGGTTGTAGCCGGTTGTGCCGCGCGTCGGCTGGCCGACAGGTGCGCCCTGTGGCCGGCCGACGGGCGAATGCATGGGCTGAGTTTATGACCCGGCCGAGGTGGTCTGAGCTGCCGACGGGCGGGTTCACACCCCGCGCGCGGCGATCCAGTCGTTGGTGAATTTCCGCTCCAACTCGATCAGATATCCGAGTTGCTGGCCCAGCAGCGCCTCGAGCTTGCCGCCGACCAGCGGGATGCGGACCTCGACATTCGCCGAGAAGTCCAGTCGTGCACCGTCTCCGGTGGACGTCAGGACACCCTTGCCGGTGATGGTCGCCGGCGCGCCGGGGACGCGGCTGCGCACCGTCCCGACGGCCCGCCCGTCGGTCAATGGGCCCCAATGCTCTTCGCGCACCAGGCTGAGGTCACCGAAGTGGAACTGCGTGATGATGCTGGGCAGGCCCGCGGCGCGCATGGTCTGCGTCGTGGTGATGTCCGTGCCGCCCTGGCCGTCCTCGGCGAACGAGTCGAGCATCGCCACATCGGCACGGCCCTCTGCCAGCCGGTCAAGCCAGTAATCCTTGCTGCAGAACGCGCTGTGCACCTGCGCCACGGTCCCGAGGTATTCGGCAACCATGTCGAAAGAGCGGGCCATACTCGGCACGCTACCGTTAGCGGCCGTGGTCAGTTCGGATATCGGGGGCGCGGCGGTCGACTATGAGGTGCCGCTGGCACCCCTGACCTCGTTCCGGGTCGGACCGGTGGCAGCCCGCCTGATCACCTGCGATACCACCGCGAAGGTGGTCGGCGTCCTCACCGCCCTGCGGGACGACCCGGGTCCGCTGCTGGTGCTGGCCGGCGGGTCGAATGTGCTGGTCGCCGACGATTTGCGCGACCTGACAGTCGTGCTGCTGGCGAACACCGAGGTCACCGTCGAAGGCAACGTGGTGCGGGCCGAGGCCGGTGCGCTGTGGGATGACGTGGTCGTGGCGTCGCTGGCGCACGGGCTCGGTGGCCTGGAATGCCTGTCCGGAATCCCGGGCTCGGCCGGGGCGACACCGGTGCAGAACGTCGGCGCCTACGGCGCCGAGGTCGCCGACACCATCACCCGGGTCCGGCTGTTCGACCGCCGGACGGGCGCCGACAGCTGGGTCGGTCCCGAGACGCTGGATTTCGGTTATCGGCACAGCGTGCTGAAGAACTCCGACCACGCCGTCGTGCTGGAGGTGGAGTTCACCCTGAACCCGGACGGGCTCAGTGCCCCGCTGCGGTACGGCGAACTCGCGTCCCGGCTCGGCGCCGAGGCGGGCACGCGCGTCGACGCGCTGGCGGTCCGCGAGGCCGTCCTGGCGTTGCGGCGCGGCAAGGGCATGGTGTCCGACGCGGCCGACCACGACACCTGGAGCGCCGGATCGTTCTTCACCAACCCCGTCGTCCCGCAGGACGTGTTCGAACGGATCCAGGCCGCGACCGACGGTCCCGTGCCCAATTACCCGGCTCCGAACGGGGTCAAGTTGGCCGCCGGCTGGCTCGTGGAGCAGGCCGGTTTCGGCAAGGGCTACCCCGGTGACGGCGCTGCGGCCAGGCTGTCGACCAAACATGCGCTGGCCCTGACCAACCGGGGATTTGCTGGCAGCGCGGACGTATTAGCGCTGGCCAGGGCCGTTCGGGACGGCGTCAAGGCCGCTTTCGGGATAGATCTCACACCGGAACCGTGCTTAATCGGCTGTTCGCTGTAGGTAAATTCGAACCTGTGAGTGTGAACCGGCGACAGATGCTGACCGCGATTGCCGTCGGCACTTCCGGCGTGCTCGCCGCGTGCTCCGACAAATCGAACGGATCTGGCTCTTCGGCCCCTGCCAAAGAGACCGCGGCGCCCGTCATCACCTACCGTCCCGCCAACGGCGCCACCGACGTGGTGCCGACCAGCAGCATCGGGGTCGACGTCACCGACGGCTGGTTCCAGAAGCTGACCCTCACCAACGGCGACGGCAAGGTCGTCGCCGCGGTGTTCAACAAGGACCGCACGTCGTTCAACACCGCCGAGCCGCTCGGCTTCGGCGCGACGTACACGTTCACCGGTTCCGTCGTCGGCCGTGACGGCAAATCGGTGCCGGTGTCCGCGACGTTCACGACCGTGAACCCGACCAAGCAGGTCAACGGGCAGTTCCAGCTCGCCGACGGGCAGACCGTCGGCATCGCGGCGCCGATCATCCTGCAATTCGACTCGTCGATCAGCGACAAGGCCTCGGTCGAGCGCAACGTCAAGGTCGTCACCGAACCACCGGTCGAGGGCAGTTGGGCCTGGCTGCCCGACGAGCGCGAGGGCGCGCGCATGCACTGGCGTCCCCGCGAGTACTACCCGCCGGGCACCAAGGTCAGCGTCTCGGCGAAGTTGTACGGCGTTCCGTTCGGCGACGACGCCTACGGTGCGCAGGACAGCACGCTCGAGATCAACATCGGCCGGCGCCAGGTGGTCAAGGCCGACGCGACCAGCCACCGCATCCAGGTGATCACCGACGGTGGAGTGCTGTTCGACTTCCCGTGTAGTTACGGCGAGGCCGACAAGCCGCGCAACGTGACGCGCAGCGGCACCCACGTCGTGACCGAGAAGTACGCGGACTTCTGGATGTCCAACCCGGCCGCCGGGTACTCGAACGTCCACGAACGCTGGGCCGTGCGGATCTCCAACAACGGCGAGTTCATCCACGCCAACCCGGCCAGCTCGGGCGCGCAGGGCAACACCAACGTCACCAACGGCTGCATCAACCTGTCGACCGACAACGCCCAGCAGTACTTCCAGACCGCCATCTACGGCGATCCGGTCGAGGTGACGGGCACGTCGATCCAGCTGTCGTACGCCGACGGCGACATCTGGGACTGGGCCGTCGACTGGGACACCTGGCTGTCGATGTCCGCGCTGCCGCGGCCGAACGCCCCGCGGCCGGAGACGTCGATCCCGCAGAGCGCGCCGGCCACCCCGACCGACGCCCCGACGTATTCGGGTACACCGACGACCACGACGACCCCGCCGCCGACGGGTCCGGCCACCACCTCGACCACTCCGTCGACGTCGTCGTCCACCTCGACGACGACATCGACGGCAGCGTCGACTGCGACTTCGACCTCGTCGGCGCCGACGACTACTTCGGCCGGCGGTTAAAGCGGCTGTAGGGCGCCTGGTCGCGCGGCCGCATGACGATCTGGTCCAGATCGACGTGCGGCGGCCGTGACGCCACGAAACCGATGACCTCGGCGACGTCTTCGGCGACCAGTGGCGTGATGCCCTGGTACACCGCGTCAGCGCGCTCGGCATCCCCGTCGAACCGCACCAGGGAGAACTCCGTCTCGACGGCGCCGGGCGCAATCTCGGTGAGCCGCACCGGTTTTCCCAACAGTTCGCCACGCAGCGTGCGGTGCAGGGCGCCCTGGCCGTGCTTGGCGGCGATGTACCCGGCGCCGTTGTCGTACGTCTCCAGCGCCGCGATGGACGTGACGGTGACGACGAGTCCGTCACCCGAGTCGATGAGGGCGGGCAGCAGTGCGCGCGTCACCCGCAGGGTGCCCAGGACGTTGGTCTGCCACATCCAGTCCCAGTGCTCCAGATCGGCCTCCGCGACGGGCGCCAGTCCCTTCGCGCCGCCGGCGTTGTTGATCAGGACGTGCACCGGCCCGATGTCGTCGAGCCGGGCTGCGAGCGCGTCCACCGACGCCTGGTCGGTGACGTCGGTCACAACGGCGGTGCCGCCGATCTCGGCCGCGAGGGCGGTGATCCGATCGGCGCGGCGGGCCGCGCAGACTACGTGAAAGCCAAGGGCGGCAAGGGTTTTCGCGGTAGCGGCGCCGATTCCGGAACTGGCACCGGTGACCACCGCGACGCGCACGGAGCGTTCGTCAGCTGACATGTGACCGACCTTAGTCACTGACCGCACGCTTCATCACGGCCGTTGTGCTGTGCCCTGGGCGTGCTAAGTTTCCTCTCGTGATCATCAGTCAGGCATCCGGCGTCGCTGTGCGGCGTTCGTGTTGTTGTTGTCGCGCTTCGCGCTGCGCCTGACTCACGACACGGATCTCTTCGTCCTAGCTGTCGGCAGGTGTGGCCCCAGGACCCACCAGCCCGACTTCTTCCCTAGGACACCCAAATGCCTGCTCCCATTTCCACCGTCGCCAACCGTCCCGGCGTCCGTGCTGCTGTTCACTCCAATGCCCACGCCAAGCGCACCCTCCTGGCCCGGCACCACATCGTCGCGCCGTCGCTCCGGGTCGCCGACGCGGCCGCCGGCTCGGTCTTCAGTGCGGCCCGGCTGCGCGGCCCCATCGCCCGGGACGTGATCGCGCAGGCCACCGGCCTGAGCATCGCCACGGTGAACCGGCAGGTCACGGCCCTGCTGGACGCCGGCATGCTGCGTGAGCGGGCCGACCTGGCCGTCGCCGGCGCCATCGGCCGTCCGCGCATTCCGGTCGAGGTCAACCACGAACCGTTCCTGACCCTCGGCCTGCACGTCGGCGCCCGCACCACGGCGATCGTCGCGACCGACCTGTTCGGCCGCACCCTCGACGTGGTCGAGACGCCCACTCCGCGCGGCGACCAGAACGCCGCGCTCGCATCGCTGGCCGGCAGCGCGCAGCGCTACCTGAGCCGCTGGCACCGGCGCCGCCCGCTGTGGGTCGGGGTCGCCGCCGGTGGCGTGGTGGACAGCGCCACCGGTCACGTCGACCACCCGCGCCTCGGCTGGGTGGACGCCCCCGTCGGCCCGGTGCTCGCGCAGACGCTGGGGCTGCCGGTGTCGCTGGCGTCGCACGTCGATGCGATGGCCGGCGCCGAACTCCTCCTCGGTGCGCGCCGCTCCGCGGCGGCCGCGGAGTCCGCCACCAGCCTTTATGTGTACGCCCGCGAAACGGTCGGCTATGCGCTGTCGATCGGCGGCAAGGTGCACTCGCCGGTCAGTGGCCCCGGCACCATCTCCGGACTCCCGGCGCACTCCGAACTGCTCGGCGGCAGCGGCCGGCTCGAGACCACCGTGAGTGACGAGGCCGTGCTGGCCGCCGCCCGTAAGCAGCGCATCGTGCCGGCTGACGGGCCGTCGTCGACCATCGCTGCGGTGCTGCGTGCCGCGCGGTCCGGCAACGCCGCGGCCGTCGAGCTGCTGGCCGAGCGGGCCCGCGTGCTCGGTGGCGCGGTGGCGCTGCTGCGCGACCTGCTCAACCCCGATGACCTGGTCGTCGGCGGCCAGGCGTTCTCGGAGTACCCCGAGGGGCTGCCGCTCGTCGAGCAGGCCTTCGCGGAGCGAACGGTGCTGGGCATCAAGGACATTCGCATCACCTCTTTCGGCAACCGCGTGCAGGAAGCCGGTGCCGGAGTGGTCTCGCTCGGCGGCCTGTACGCCGACCCGATCGGCGCCATGCGCCGCGCCCTCCGCGCCGCCTAGCCTCTTCCCGCGAGCCGGCCTGGGGGTACCTCCCGCTTGCGGGGGCAGTCTGCACGCCGACACGCCGTGTCAGCCGTGCATTCCGCGGCTATTCGCCGCCGGCAAGGGGCCCTGAATGCCCAGCTCGGACCACCGGACGGCGGGCGGTCCGAGCGACGGTGTAAGGATGGAGGGCGTGCGTGTCGCCGTCTTGTCGGTCCATACCTCGCCGCTGGCTCAACCGGGCACCGGCGATGCCGGCGGTATGAATGTCTACGTCCTGCAAAGTGCGCTCGAGTTGGCCCGCCGCGGCGTCGAGGTGGAAATCTTCACCCGGGCGACGTCGTCGACCGACGCCCCGGTCGTGCGGGTGGCGCCCGGCGTGCTGGTCCGTAACATCGTCGCGGGCCCGTTCGAGGGCCTCGACAAGTACGACCTGCCGACGCAGCTGTGCGCCTTCACCGCGGGTGTCCTGCGTGTCGAGGCCAACCACGAGCCGGGCTACTACGACATCGTGCATTCGCACTACTGGCTGTCCGGGCAGGTGGGCTGGCTGGCCTCGGACCGGTGGGCGGTGCCCCTGGTGCACACGGCGCACACCTGGGCCGCGGTGAAGAACCTGTCGCTGGCCGAGGGCGATACGCCGGAGCCGGCGCTGCGCGCCGTCGGCGAGCAGCAGGTGGTCGACGCCGCCGACCGCCTCATCGTCAACACCGAAGACGAAGCGCAGCAACTGGTTTCGCTGCACCACGCGGACCCGGCCCGCATCGACGTGGCCTACCCCGGCGTCGACCTGACGACCTTCACGCCGGGAGACAAGGCCGGAGCCCGTGCCGCACTGGGGCTTTCGCTCGACGAACAGGTGGTCGCCTTCGTCGGCCGCATCCAGCCGCTGAAGGCCCCCGACGTCCTGCTGCGCGCGGCGGCCAAGCTGCCCGACGTGCGCGTCGTGGTCGCCGGCGGTCCGTCGGGCAGTGGCCTGGCCGTACCCGACGGCCTGGTTTCCCTCGCCGACGAGCTGGGTATCACCGACCGCGTGACGTTCCTGCCGCCGCAGTCCCGCGAACAGCTGGTCAATGTCTACCGTGCCGCGGATCTCGTTGCGGTGCCGAGCTATTCGGAATCGTTCGGCCTGGTCGCGGTGGAAGCGCAGGCCTGCGGGACGCCCGTCGTGGCCGCTGCGGTGGGCGGGCTGCCCGTCGCGGTGCGCGACGGCGTGAGCGGTGTCCTGGTCGACGGCCACGATCCGGTCGACTGGGCCAATGCTATCGGACGGACACTGGAACTGGGACCGGAGTCGTTGCGGGAGGGCGCTTTGCGGCACGCCGCGACGTTCTCGTGGGCACATACCGTGGATGCGCTGCTCGCCGGCTACACGCGGGCCATCGCCGACTACCGCGGCCGTCGTCCCCGGCGGGACGCCACGGCACGCCGCAGCCGCCGTTTCTCGATCCGTCGGGGCGTGCGGGCATGACGACCTCGGCCACGGTCACCCAGTTGATCGAGGACACCCTGCGCGCGCACGAGCTCGACTTCTCGCACCACGACGGGGGAGTGGGCGGCCGGGCCGGCATCGTCGTCGCGCTGCCCGGCGAGCGCCGGCTGAGCACCAATACGTTGCTCAGCGTCGGTGAGCACGGCGTGCGGCTGGAGGCATTCGTCTGCCGCAAGCCCGACGAGAACTTCGAAGGCGTCTACAAGTACCTGCTGCGCCGCAACCGGCGGCTGTACGGCATGGCCTACACGCTGGACAACATCGGCGACATCTACCTGGTCGGCCGGATGGCGCTGCACGCGGTGACGCCCGACGAGATCGACCGCCTGATGGGCCAGGTGATCGAGGCCGTCGACTTCGACTTCAACACGCTGCTCGAGCTGGGCTTCCGCTCGTCGATCGAGAAGGAGTGGAAGTGGCGGCTGTCCCGCGGGGAGTCGCTGAAGAACCTCAAGGCGTTCGAGCACTTGCGGCCTGAGTAGGACGTCCCGGGTGCGCCGCCCCCGACAAACCCGCACGTGAGAAGATGCAGGCCATGCCGACCTTGATCCTGCTGCGCCACGGCGAGAGCCAGTGGAACGAGAAGAACCTGTTCACCGGTTGGGTCGACGTCGACCTCACCGACAAGGGCCGGGCCGAAGCCGTCCGCGGCGGAAAGCTGCTGGTCGAGCAGGGTGTGCTGCCGGATGTGCTGTACACGTCGCTGCTGCGCCGCGCGATCACCACCGCCAACCTGGCGCTCGACGCCGCCGACCGGCACTGGATTCCCGTGCAGCGCGACTGGCGCCTCAACGAGCGGCACTACGGCGCGCTGCAGGGCCTCGACAAGGCCGAGACCCTCGCCAAGTACGGCCAGGACCAGTTCATGTCGTGGCGCCGCAGCTACGACACCCCGCCGCCCCCGATCGAGAGGGGCAGCACCTACAGCCAGGACGGCGACCCGCGCTACGCCGGCATCGACGCGCCGCTGACCGAATGCCTCGCCGACGTCGTCAAGCGGTTCGTGCCCTACTTCGAGGAGACCATCGCGCCGGACCTGCGGGCCGGTAAGACCGTCTTGATCGCCGCGCACGGCAACTCGCTGCGTGCCCTGGTGAAGTACCTCGACGGCATGTCCGACGAGGAGATCACGGGCCTGAACATCCCGACGGGCATCCCGTTGAAGTACGAACTGGACGAAAACCTGAAGCCGACGGTGCCCGGCGGTGAGTACCTGGACCCCGAGGCCGCCGCCGCGGGTGCCGCCGCCGTTGCCGCACAGGGCGCCAAACAGCACTGACGTCGCGAACAACCGGTGAACTGCGGTTAACTCCAGTGAAACACCTGGATTTGTGCGTGTGACTTGTATCGATCTGGCCGCTCGTTGCTGGGATGACGTTCACCTGATGCGTACGATTTGCCCGTGAGCTTGTCGTCCGCGCTGCCTCTGGTGGCCGCCACGGCGCTGCTCGCGTTGGCTGTGGGTATCGCGGTCGGCTTGCGGTGGGCGCCGCGGCTGAGCGAACGCCGCGAGCGCCGCACCGCGGAGCAGTCCGGCCTCACGGTGTCCGAGATGTTCGCCCACATCGTGTCGATGTCACCCCTGGGAATGGCAGTCGTCGACACCTACCGCGACGTCGTCTACACCAACGGCCTGGCCAAGGACCTCGGCCTGGTGCGGGACCGGCTGCTCGACGACCGGGCCTGGGAGGCCGCGCAGCGCACGCTGGCCACCGGCGAGGACGTCGAGTTCGACCTGTCGCCGGCCAAGCGGGCCAATCCGGGCCGCTCCCGGCTGGCGGTGCGGGGCCTGGCGCGTCAGCTGACGGAGGAGGACGGCCGCTTCGCGGTGGTCTACGTCAACGACCAGTCCGAGCAGGCCCGCATGGAGGCCAGCCGCCGCGACTTCGTCGCCAACGTCAGCCACGAGCTCAAGACGCCCGTCGGGGCCATGGGGCTGCTGGCCGAGGCGCTGCTGGCGTCGTCCGAGGACCAGGACATGGTCAACCGGTTCGCCGAGAAGATCGTCACCGAATCCACCCGGCTGGCCAACATGGTCGGTGAACTGATCGAACTGTCCCGGCTGCAGGGCGCCGAGCCGCTGCCGCACCTGGACGCGGTGGACGTGGATTCCGTTGTCTCCGAGGTGGTTTCCCGGCATAAGGTGGCCGCCGACAATGCCGACATCGCGATCACGACGGACGCGCCCCGCGGTTACCAGGTGCTGGGCAGTGAGACGCTGCTGGCGACGGCGCTCGCGAACCTGGTATCCAACGCAATCTCGTACTCGCCCAAGGGTTCCCAGGTGTCGATCAGCCGGCGCCGCTACGGCGACAACATCGAGATCGCGGTGACCGACCGCGGCATCGGGATCGAAAAAGCCGATCAGGAACGGGTTTTCGAGCGATTCTTCCGCGTCGACAAGGCGCGGTCCCGGGCCACCGGCGGCACCGGGCTGGGGTTGGCCATCGTCAAACACGTTGCGGCCAACCACAACGGAACCATCCGGCTGTGGAGTCAGCCGGGAACCGGATCGACGTTCACGTTGTCGATTCCGGCCTATCTCGACTCGGACGACGCGGATGTCGACGAGGGAGACGACCACTCATTGCCATCACAAGGAGGGCGACCGAACCAATGACCAGTGTGCTGATCGTGGAGGACGAGGAGTCCCTGGCCGATCCCTTGGCGTTCCTGTTGCGCAAGGAAGGTTTCGAAGCGACCGTCGTGACCGATGGTCCGTCGGCGTTGGCCGAATTCGACCGGGCCGGGGCCGACATCGTGCTCCTGGACCTGATGCTGCCCGGCATGAGCGGCACCGACGTCTGTAAGCAGCTGCGTTCGCGGTCCGGCGTGCCGGTCATCATGGTGACCGCGCGCGACAGCGAGATCGACAAGGTCGTCGGCCTGGAACTCGGCGCCGACGACTACGTCACCAAGCCGTACTCGGCCCGCGAGCTCATCGCCCGCATCCGCGCCGTGCTGCGCCGCGGTGGCGAGACCGACGACACCGTCGGCGCCGACGGGGTGCTGGAGGCCGGCCCGGTCCGCATGGACGTCGAGCGGCACATCGTGTCGGTCAACGGCGATGCCATCACGCTGCCGCTCAAGGAGTTCGACCTGCTCGAGTACCTGATGCGCAACAGTGGCCGGGTGCTGACGCGTGGTCAGCTGATCGACCGCGTCTGGGGCGCCGACTACGTCGGCGACACCAAGACCCTCGACGTCCACGTGAAGCGGCTGCGGTCCAAGATCGAGGCCGACCCGGCCAACCCGGTGCACCTCGTCACGGTGCGGGGGCTGGGTTACAAGCTCGAGGGCTGATTCCTCGCGGTTACTTCTTGGCCGCCTTGGCAGCCGCAGTGGCCGGGTGGACGGCGATGAGCCCCAGCCCGGTCCGCCGCTTGCACAGGGCGGCCAGTTCGGCGTACACCTTCGCACCGAGCAGTTCGGTCAGTTCGGGCCCGTAGGACTGCCACACAGGCTTGGCGCCGACGTGCGCCGCCGGGTCGCCCGTGCAGTACCAGACCAGGTCGTGGCCGCCCTCGCCCCAGCCGCGCCGGTCGTACTCGGTGACGACCGTCCGCAGGATCTCGGTGCCGTCCGGCCGCGTCACCCAGTCCTGGGTGCGGCGGATCGGCAGCTGCCAGCAGACCTCGGGCTTCATGGTCAGCGGCTCGACGCCGAGCTTGAGGGCCTTGCTGTGCAGCGCGCAGCCGATGCCGCCGGCGAAACCCGGCCGGTTCAGGAAGATGCACGCGCCCTTGTACTTGCGGGTCCGCAGATTGGGCTTGTCGTCGTATTCGTCCATCTCGAGGTAGCCCTTGCGGCCCAGGCCCTTGTCCCGGAACTGCCAGTCCTCGTCGGTCAGCAGCTTCACCGACTCCTCGAGCTGCGCGACGTCGTCGTCATCGGCCATGAAGGCGCCGTGGCTGCAGCAGCCGTCGTCGGGCCGGCCCTCGACGGTGCCCTGGCACGCCGGCGTCCCGAAGACGCAAGTCCATTTCGACAGCAGCCACGTCAGATCCGCGGCAATCAGGTGCTCCGGATTGTCGGGGTCGAAGAACTCCACCCACTCGCGGGCAAAGTCCAGCCCCACCTCGTGGGAACCGGGCTTCGAAGGCTCGCCGGGGCTGATCTGCGATGCGGTCACAGCACGCAACCGTAGACCCGTTACCGTGGTTTCCGTGCGATTGGGCGTCCTCGACGTGGGCAGTAACACCGTTCATCTGTTGGTAGTCGACGCGCGCCGTGGCGGGCACCCGACACCGATGAGTTCCACCAAGGCCTCGTTGCGCCTTGCCGAGGCGATCGACGACACCGGCAAATTGACCCGCAAGGGCGCCGACAGCCTGGTCGCGACCGTCGACGAGTTCGCCAAGATCGCCACCAGCTCGGGGTGCGCGGAGTTTATGGCGTTCGCCACATCTGCGGTCCGGGATGCCACCAACTCCGAGGCCGTGCTGGCGCGGGTGCGGGCCGAGACCGGCGTCCAGCTGCAGGTCCTGTCCGGCGTCGACGAATCCCGGCTCACGTTCCTGGCCGTGCGCCGCTGGTACGGCTGGAGCGCGGGCCGCATCATCAACCTCGACATCGGCGGCGGATCGCTCGAGCTCTCGGGCGGCATCGACGAAGAACCCGACGTCGCACTGTCGATGCCGCTGGGTGCGGGCCGTTTGACGCGCGAATGGCTGCAGGAGGATCCGCCCGGCCGCCGGCGTGTGGCCGTGCTGCGCGACTGGCTGGACAACGAGATCTCCGCCTCGGCGGCCAAGGTGCTCGCGGCGGGCACGCCGGAGCTGGCCGTCGCGACGTCGAAGACCTTCCGGTCGCTGGCGCGGCTCACCGGAGCGGCGCCGTCGGGCGCCGGGCCGCGCGTGAAGCGCACGTTGACCGCCGCCGGCCTCAGACAGCTCATATCTTTCATCTCTAGGATGACCACGGCCGACAGAGCCGAACTGGAAGGGGTGAGTGCCGACCGTGCGCCACAGATCGTGGCCGGTGCGTTGGTGGCCGAGGCAACCATGCGAGCGCTGTCGCTCGACGCCGTGGACATCTGCCCGTGGGCGTTGCGGGAGGGTGTGATCCTGCGGAAACTCGACAGTGAAGCCGATGGAACCGACTTGGTGGAAACGTTCGCGGGATTGGCTCCCGCCAAAGGCGAGACACGATGACAGATTCAGACGACTTCTCGGCGACGCGACCGATCTCGGTCGCCGAGCTGCTGGCCAAGAACGGCACCATCGGTGCGCCGCCGGTCGGCGGCCGCCGGCGCCGCCGGCGGGGCAACAGCGACGCGGTGACCGTCGCCGAACTGACCGGCGAAATCCCGATCATCCGGCCCGAGACGCTGCACGCCGAGCCGGCTGAGGCCCCGGCGCAGACCGCTCCGGAGCCGGTCGCCGAACCCGAGCCCGTCGCTGAGCCCGAGGCCGCCGCGGAACCGGAAGCCGCTGTCGAGGAGGCGGCTGCCGCCGTCGAGGACGAGACGCCGTCCGCCGCCGACGAGATGGAGCCCGACGACACCGGGGCCCACTACGTCGTCGACGACGAGATGCTGCACACCGACATCGTCGAGCCCGCACCCGCGGACACCGCGGTGGTCGACGACTACGAAGACCACCTGCGCCGTCGCGATGCCGAGGCCGACCCGCTGGAGTTCGTGGCGCCGTCGCGCAAGCCCGCCTTCCGGTGGTCGTTCAAGCCGGTCCGGGGCGCCGAGGAGATGAGCCCCGACCCGGTCGACGACGACGTGCCGGCCGACGCCGACATCGACGACGATCTGCTCTCGCTCACGGACGCGGAGCCCGTCGCCAAGCTCGACACCGGGGCCGTCCCCGTCGCCGACGACGCCGTGGCGACCGAAGCCGCCCCCGAGCCACCGCGTCAGACGTCGCGCAATGGGCGCAGCGAGCGCTACGACGCCCTGTTCGGTGGTTTCGCGGCGGATGTGGACACCCGGCGCGAGGAGCTCGTCGCCGACCACGATGTGCGCGACGAGGACATCGACAACGAAGCCGTTGACCACGAAGCCGTCGACCATGACGAAGCCGACCACGAGGACGACGAGGCCGACGAAAAGTCCGGGTCCAGCCTCAAGCGCGGCGCGTGGGTCGTCGGGCAGAGCCTGCTGGCCGTCGCGTTCGGTGCCGGCATGTTCTTCGCGTTCGACCAGCTGTGGCGCTGGAACCAGATCGTGGCGCTCATGCTGTCGATGCTGGTGATCCTGGGCCTGGTCGCCGGCATTCGGGTGATCCGGAAGGATCACGACCTGGCCAGTACGCTGATCGCGATTCTGGTCGGCGGTCTGGTGACGTTCGGACCCTTGGCACTGCTCTACTCAGCCTGAACCGGAGGCCTGTGCGTCCCGCCATCAAGGTAGGTCTGTCCACCGCGTCGGTCTATCCCTTGCGGACCGAGGCTGCCTTCGAGTACGCCGCGCGACTCGGCTACGACGGTGTCGAGCTGATGGTGTGGGCCGAGCCGGTCAGCCAGGACATCGACGCGATCGAGCGGATGTCGCAGCGCTGGGGCGTCCCGGTGCTGAGCGTGCACGCGCCGTGCCTGCTGATCTCGCAGCGCGTCTGGGGCTCCAATCCGATCCCGAAGCTGGAACGCAGCGTGCGGGCCGCCGAGCAGCTGGGTGCGCAGACGGTCGTCGTGCACCCGCCGTTCCGGTGGCAGCGGCGGTACGCCGAGGGTTTCTCCGACCAGGTGGCCGAGCTCGAGGCGTCGAGCGAGGTGCTGGTCGCGGTCGAGAACATGTTCCCGTTCCGCACCGACCGGTTCTTCGGCACCGGAGCGCCGTCCATCGAGCGGATGCGTAAGCGCGGCGGGGCCCCGGGACCCGGGATCTCGGCGTTCGCCCCGTCCTACGACCCGCTGGACGGCAATCACGCCCACTACACCCTGGACCTGTCGCATTCGGCGACGGCGGGCACCGATGCCGTCGACATGGCGCGGCGCATGGGCAAGGGGCTGGTGCACCTGCATCTGTGCGACGGCAACGGCGCGTCCACCGACGAACATCTGGTGCCCGGGCGCGGCAGCCAGCCGACGGTGCAGATCTGCCAGATGCTGGCCGCCAGTGAGTTCTCCGGACACGTGATCCTGGAGGTCACCACGTCGGCGGCGCGCAACAACGCCGAGCGGGAGGCGCTGCTCGTCGAGTCGCTCGAATTCGCGCGTCGGCACCTGCTGCGCTGACCCCGCGCCGTCCTGGCATGCTGTCTCCCGTGGCGAGAATTGCGATCATCGGTGGCGGAAATATCGGCGAGGCCCTGCTGGCGGGGCTGCTGCAGTCAGGGCGCCAGGTCAAGGATCTGGTGGTCGCCGAGGCCTATCCGGCGCGCGCCGCACAGCTCGCCGAGAAGTACTCCGTCCGGGTCACGGATGTCGCGGACGCCGCCGAGAACGCGGCCTATGTGATCGTGGCCGTCAAGCCCGACGCCGTCGAGGGCGTCGTCGAGGTCCTGGCCGACGCCGCCGCGGACGCCGACAGCAGCAGCGTCGAGCAGGTCGTGGTGTCGGTGGCTGCGGGCGTCCCCACGGCCTTCTACGAAGCCAAACTGCCGGCCGGTGCGCCGGTGGTCCGGGCGATGCCGAATACGCCCATGCTGGTCGGTGCGGGCATCACGGCGCTGTCGCGGGGCCGGTTCGCGAACGAAGCGCAGCTGGCCGAGGTATCGGAGATCTTCTCCGCCGTCGGCGCCGTGCTGACGGTGCCCGAGAAGCAGATGGATGCGGTGACCGCGGTGTCCGGTTCGGGTCCTGCGTACTTCTTCCTGATGGTCGAGGCGGTCGTCGACGCGGGTGTCGCGGCGGGCCTCCCGCGGCCCGTGGCAACCGAGTTGGCGGCCCAGACGATGGCCGGTGCGGCCGCCATGTTGCTCGACCGGATGACCGAATCCGGCCCGGGTTCCGCGGTCGGTCCGCTGGACACCAGCGCCGCGCAATTGCGGGCCTCGGTGACGTCTCCGGGGGGCACTACGGCCGCTGGGCTGCGGGAACTCGAACGGGGTGGGCTGCGGTCTGCCGTCGCAAGTGCGGTCGAAGCCGCAAAAACACGGTCTGAGCAGCTAAGAATTACATCTGAGTAGTTCTAAGATTTCAGATTGATTACCCCACACCCGTCGCAATAACCACATTGGCCACGCTATTCTCCTTCTCGTAAGCACGCGTTGGTGCCAGCGGAGGGGAAGCCGCTGGAGCTGGCCGTGCCTGATTGATTGGGTTGCGATGACGTCTATGAACGGGCCATCGGCGCGTGACGGTGGCGATCAGCCACGAACGCAGTTCCTGACTGTTGCCGAGGTTGCGAGCCTTATGCGGGTGAGCAAGATGACGGTATACCGGCTGGTGCACAACGGAGAGCTGCCCGCGGTGCGTGTCGGCCGCTCATTTCGGGTGCACGCCAAGGCCGTGCACGACCTCCTCGAGTCGTCCTACCACGACGCGGGTTAGTCTCCGCGCGCCCGGCTGAGTGCTGCGCACCTCGCGTGCGCAGCACCGCATCGGCGACTTCGGCGTGAATTGCCTCGGACAGCGCGGCAGGGCACGCCGAAATCGCTGATGAGCGGGCGTATCCAGCAGGCGTTTTCGTGACGGGAAACCCGGCCGGGTAAAGTGGCGGGGTTGGTTTCACACCGATCTTCACGGATCGACGTCTAGTAGCGGAGACTTCAAAGTCTATGGGTTCAGTCATCAAGAAGCGGCGTAAGCGCATGTCGAAGAAGAAGCACCGCAAGCTGCTTCGTCGCACCCGGGTTCAGCGCAGAAAACTCGGTAAGTAGTTCTCAGCGCTCGTTTGCGTCGCCTACTAGGCTGACCAAATGGATGCCGACGGACGCCCCGGAAGCCGGCCCACAACGCCGGGCGGAAGCGATTCCGGCCCGGACATCCCCGAGACCCTGCACCACCCCAAGGTGGTTCTGGTCACGGGTGCGTGCCGGTTCCTGGGCGGATATCTGACAGCCAGACTCGCTCAGAACCAGCTCATCGAGCACGTGATCGCGGTCGACGCGATCACGCCGAGCAAGGACATGTTGCGGCGGATGGGCCGCGCGGAGTTCGTCCGCGCGGACATTCGCAACCCCTTCATCGCCAAGGTGATCCGGAACGGCAACGTCGACACGGTCGTCCACGCGGCGGCGGCGTCATACGTGCCGCAATCCGGTCGCGCTGCGCTCAAAGAGCTCAACGTGATGGGCGCGATGCAATTGTTCGCGGCCTGTCAGAAGGCGCCTTCGGTACGGCGGGTGATCCTGAAGTCGACATCGGAGATCTACGGGGCCAGCCCGCGCGATCCGGTGATGTTCACCGAGGACAGCAGCGCCCGCCGGCCACCGGGGGAGGGCTTCGCCCGGGACAGCATCGACATCGAGGGCTATGCCCGCGGTCTCGCGCGGCGGCGACCCGACATCGCGGTCACCATCCTGCGGCTGGCCAACATGATCGGTCCGGCCATGGACACCGCGCTGTCGCGGTACCTGGCGGGTCCGCTGGTGCCGACCGCGTTGGGGCACGACGCCCGGTTGCAACTGCTGCACGAGCAGGACGCTCTCGGGGCGCTGGAGCGCGCCACCCTGGTGGGACGGGCCGGCACCTTCAACATCGGGGCGCCCGGCATCATCCTGATGAGCCAGGCCATTCGCCGGTCCGGCCGGATCGGGTTGCCGCTCGCCGGCCCCACCATGTGGGTGCTGGACGCCTGGCGCCGGGCGACCGCGGGCGTCGAATTGGACCGCGAACAGTCCGACTACATGCGCTATGGCCGGGTCATGGACACCACGCGGATGACGAGGGAACTCGGCTATACCCCAAAGTGGACGACCATGGAGGCTTTTGACGATTACGTTTCAGGCCGCGCGCTGACGCCCATTATCGACCCAGGGTGGGTACGCTCAGTGGAGCGTCGTGCAGTGGCCGCAGCGCAGCGGTGGGGACGCTGATTTCGCAAGTTTTTGATGGTGGGAGATATTGACGTGGCGGGCGAATCTAAAGCCAAAGTCATTCCGCTACATTCGAATTCGACACGTGCCGCTGCCCAGCGGCGGGCGTCGAAACGCGATGCCACGCTGCGACATCCTTCGCTGTTGACCGACCCGGGGACCCGCGCATCTGCCGAGCAGATCGCCGCCGTGGTCCGCGAGATCGACCAGCATCGGTTTGCTGCGTCCGGCCCTCCGGCCGCCGACGAGCCCAACGAACTGGCCCAACGCATCGGTGCCGCTTCGGATTTCATTCGCAAGCGCATGACCGGTGACTACCGCGTCGACGAGTTCGGATTCGACCCGCATCTCAACAACGCGGTGTTTCTTCCTTTGCTGCGAACGCTTTTCAACTCATGGTTCCGCGTCGAGGTATCCGGTATCGAGAACCTTCCGGATGACGGCGCCGCGTTGATCGTGGCAAACCACGCCGGAGTGCTGCCGTTCGACGGGCTGATGACGTCGGTCGCCGTGCACGACAAACACCCGAAACACCGCGACCTGAGGTTGCTGGCCGCCGACCTCGTCTTCGACCTGCCGATGGTGGGACAGGCCGCGCGCAAGGCCGGACACACCATGGCCTGCACCGCCGACGCGCACCGGCTGCTCGAGGCCGGCGAGCTGACCGCCGTGTTCCCCGAGGGGTACAAGGGCCTCGGCAAGCCCTTCAAGGACCGGTACAAGCTGCAGCGGTTCGGCCGCGGTGGCTTCGTCTCGGCGGCGCTGCGCTCGGGGGCGCCCATCGTGCCGTGCTCGATCGTCGGTTCCGAGGAGATCTACCCGAAGATCGGCGACGTGAAGCTGCTGGCCCGGCTGCTCGGGCTGCCGTACTTCCCGCTGACGCCGCTGTTCCCGTTCGCCGGACCCATCGGCCTGCTGCCGCTGCCGTCGAAGTGGTACATCCAGTTCGGCGAGCCCATCTCGACGGCCGACTACGACGAGTCCGCCGCCGACGACCCGATGATCACCTTCGAGCTGACCGACCAGGTGCGCGCGACCATTCAGCAGACGCTGTACCAGCTGCTGGCCAACCGCCGGGGCACGTTCCTGTAATCCGGCTCGCGGTGCGCGGCAAAAGGCTCAGCCCTTTTGCGCCGCAACCATTTTCGCGATGGCGGCGTCGCGGGCCGCGGCGATCTGCGCGCTGACCTCGCCGGCTTCATCGTCGTTCTGCGCCTCGCCCAGCATGGTGACGATGCTCGTCATGATCGGTTCACCGGAGTCGTCGGTGACCTCGGCGCGAATCTCGGCGATCACCGTGCCGTGCGACTCGATGACCGAGTCCAGGTAGGAGTCGAACCACAGCCGGTCGCCGACCTTGATCGGGCGGTGGAAGATCAGCTTCTGGTCGCGGTGCAGCACGCGCTCCAGGTTGATCGGCACGTCGAACTGGTTGAACAGCTCGAGCTGGACCCGACGGCCCGCGACGGCGATGAACGTCAGCGACGCGATCAGGGTGTCCGAGCCGCACTCAGCGGCTGCTTCCTCGGAGAAATGGGCCGGGTGATCGTCCTGGACCGCCTGCGCGAATTCCTTGACCTTCTCGCGGCCGACCTCGAAGTAATCCGGGTACCGGAAGTGGGTTCCGATGATGTCGTCCGCAATGCCCATGGCGGGTGAGCCTATCAGCGTCCGGGTCGCTGACCTGCACACCGCGGCGGGGTGCGGGTAGCCCGTCGGCCTCAGTTGCCCTTGCGTGACGCCACGGCCGCCAGCGCCCCGCCGACCGCGCCGAGGGCCAGCGCCGAGGGCACGCCGATGCGGGCGGCCTTGCGGGCGGTGCGGAAATCGCGGATTTCCCAGCCACGTTCGCGGGCGACGGCACGCAGCGCGGCGTCGGGGTTGATCGCGACCGCGGTGCCGACCAGCGACAACATCGGCACGTCGTTGAAGCTGTCCGAGTAGGCGGTGCAGCGGCGCAGGTTCAGGCCCTCCCTGATTGCGAGTTGGCGAACGGCATGCGCCTTGCCGACCCCGTGCAGGATGTCGCCGACCAGGCGGCCGGTGAAGACCCCGTCGACCGACTCGGCGACGGTGCCCAACGCCCCGGTCAGCCCGAGCTTGCGGGCGATGGTCTGGGCCAGCTCCATCGGCGTCGCGGTGACGAGCCAGACCTGCTGGCCGGCGTCGAGGTGCATCTGCGCCAGCGCCCGGGTGCCCTGCCAGATCTTGTCGGCGATGATCTCGTCGTAGATCTCGTCGCCGAGGGCTTCCAGCTCCGCGGTCTGCCGGCCCTCGATGAAGGACAGGGCCTTGCGCCGACCGGCGGCGACGTCGTCGCTGTTCTCCTTGCCGGTGACCTGAAACTTGGCCTGCGCGTAGGCAAAACGGGCGAGGTCTGAGTACTTGAAGTAGTCGCGGGCGGCCAGGCCGCGGGCGAAGTGCACCAGCGACGAGCCGTGCACCAGCGTGTTGTCGACGTCGAAGAACGCGGCTGCGGTGAGGTCGGGCGGCGGCGGGAGCACCGGGGCAGCGGGTTCGTCGGCTCCGGAATCACGCTCGGAGTCATCGAGTTCAGCGGCGTCATCAGCTCCGGAGGGCACAGGCGTGCCCGTGGGCTCGTCGGCAGTCACGGGGCTGGATTCGGACACGGTTCAACAGTAGGTCACGCCATACTGTTGCGCGTGGATCGATCAGGGAACAGCCACCGCGTGACATTGCTCACCCGGGCCGGCTGCAGCATGTGCGAGCGCGCGGCGGCTCAGCTTGTCGAGCTGTCCGGCGAACTCGGATTCGTCCTGACGAGCACGGATGTCGATGTCCTGGCCGCGGCCGGCGACACCGCCCTGCGCGCGGAATTCGGCGATCGGCTGCCCGTGGTGCTCCTGGATGACGTTGAGCACAGCTACTGGGAGGTCGACGAGGACCAGCTGCGCGCCGATTTGGCGGGTTGACGCAGCGGGTTGACCTTCCGGCCAGGTCGATCGGGGGGCGTGTCCCGGGGCCCGGCGTGCGTATAGCAAATTTGGTCGGCGGGCTGGTGAGCGGCTAGCTTTGAATACGTTCCTGCGGTCAGACGAGGCCCGGGACACTTGCCTGCGCGACGGAGGTGCGACGAGGTGAAGAGGCCGTGAGCGTACTGCTGTTCGGGGTTTCGCACCGCAGTGCACCGGTTTCCGTGCTGGAGCAGCTCAGCACCGACGAGGCAGAGCAGGCCAAGATCGTCGAGCTGTTGCTGCAGTCGTCACTGGTCACCGAGGCCATGGTGCTCTCCACCTGTAACCGGGTCGAGGTGTACGCCGTGGTCGACGCATTTCACGGCGGCCTCTCGGTCATCGGCTCGGTGCTCTCCGAGCGGTCCGGCATGTCGCTGCACGATCTCACCAAGTACGCCTACGTGCGGTACGCCGAGGCAGCCGTCGAGCATCTGTTCGCCGTGGCCAGCGGCCTGGACTCGGCCGTCATCGGCGAGGCGCAGGTGCTGGGCCAGGTGCGCCGGGCCTACACCTCCGCCGAGGCGCACCAGACCGTCGGCCGGACCCTGCACGAGCTGTCGCAGCGGGCGCTGTCGGTCGGTAAGCGCGTGCATTCCGAGACCGGGATCGACTCCGCGGGTGCCTCGGTGGTGTCGGTGGCGCTCGACATGGCCAGGAACAAGCTGGCGTCGCTCACCGGGCTCACGGCCGCCGTGATCGGCGCCGGCTCCATGGGAGCCCTGGCCGCCGCGCATCTGACGCGCGCCGGAATCGCCCGCGTCGAGGTGGTCAACCGCTCGCTGCCGAGGGCCGAGCGCATGGTCGAGAACCTGAAGGCACAGGGTGTCGACGCGGCCGCCCACACGCTCGATGACATCGCCGTCGCGCTGGGCAACGCGGACGTCGTCGTCGCATGTACCGGCGCGGTGCGTCCGGTGGTGTCGTTGGCCGACGCGCACCGCGGACTGATGAACCGCCCCGAGCACCGTCAGCTGGTGATCTGCGATCTGGGCATGCCCCGCGACGTCGACGGCGCGATTGCCGGCCTGCCCGGCGTGCACATGATCGACATGGACCGCATCCAGCGGGAACCGTCGGCCCGGGCCGCGGCCTCGGACGCCGAAGCGGCCCGTTCGATCGTCGCTGCGGAGGTCGCCAGCTACCTGGCGGGCCAGCGGATGGCCGAGGTCACCCCGACCGTCACGGCGCTGCGCCAGCGTGCCGCCGACGTCGTCGAAGCGGAGTTGTTGCGGCTCGACAACCGTGTTCCGGGACTCGACGCCGCCCATCGCGACGAGGTCGCGAAGACCGTCCGCCGGGTCGTGGACAAGTTGCTGCACGCGCCGACCGTGCGGGTCAAGCAGCTGGCCAGCGCGCCCGGCGGTGACACCTACGCCGAGGCACTGCGTGAGCTGTTCGAGCTCGATCCGCAGGCCATCGACGCCGTGTCCGCCGGCGAACTGCCCTTGGTGGCACCAGATTTGGCGGCAGGCGAGCCGCATTCCCACCACGACAAGGCTGAGTAACCACACTTGGTAACTACCCTCGAAAACGTTGTCCGGATCGGCACCAGGGGCAGCCTCCTGGCCACCACGCAGGCGGGCACCATCCGCGACGCTCTGGTAGCTCTGGGGCAGCCCGCGGAGCTGGTCATCATCAGCACCGAAGGCGACCGGTCGCAGGCGCCCGTCGCCGACATCGGCATCGGTGTGTTCACCGCCGAGCTGCGGCACGCCATGGCCGACGGCCGCATCGACGTCGCGGTGCACTCGTACAAGGATTTGCCGACGGCGCCCGACGAGCGCTTCGTCATCGCCGCCGTGCCGCCGCGCGAGGACCCGCGTGACGCCCTTGTGGCGCGCGACGGATTGGTGCTGGGGGAGTTGCCGGCCGGCTCGGTGATCGGCACGTCGAGCCCGCGACGGGCGGCACAGCTTAGAGCACTGGGTCTCGGTTTGGAAATCCGCCCCCTACGAGGCAACCTAGATACCAGGTTGAACAGGGTAAGTAGTGGTGATCTCGACGCTGTTGTCGTCGCCCGAGCGGGTCTGGCCCGTATCGGACGGCTCGACGCCGTCACCGAGAGCCTCGAGCCGGTGCAGATGTTGCCAGCGCCGGCGCAGGGCGCCCTCGCGGTCGAGTGCCGGGTGGGTGACACCGAGCTGGCGATGCTGTTGGGAAAGCTGGACGATCCCGACACGCGTGCCGCGATCACTGCCGAACGAGTCCTGTTGGCCGAACTGGAGGCGGGTTGTTCCGCGCCGGTGGGTGCGATCGCGGAAGTGGTCGAGTCCATCGACGAGGACGGCCGGGTCTTCGAAGAGCTGTCGTTGCGCGGTTGCGTGGCGGCGCTGGACGGATCCGACGTGATCCGGGCGTCCGGGATCGGAACCCCCGAACGGGCACGGGAGCTGGGGCTCTCGTTGGCCGCGGAGTTGTTCGACCTGGGTGCGCGCGACGTGTTGGATCAGCGGACTGTAGAGCGGGAGTGAGAGATGACGACCCGAGTGCGTAAGCACAAGCCCGGCCGCATCACCTTTGTCGGTTCAGGCCCCGGTGACCCGGGTCTGTTGACGACGCGTGCGCGGAACGTTTTGGCGCATGCGGCCTTGGTTTTCACCGATCCTGATGTGCCCGATGCGGTGCTGGCGCTGATCGGTACCGACCTGCCGCCGACGTCCGGGCCGCATCCGGCCGACGTCGAGCCGGCCGCCGAGGCCAAAACCGACGACGCTGCCGCGCCGGCTCCGGCTGCCGCGCCCACCATGACGTTCCCGCACGGTGTCGACGTGCGCCCCGCGCTGGGTGACCCCACCGAGGTGGCCAAGCTGCTCATCGCCGAGGCGAAGACCGGCGTCGACGTGGTGCGTCTGGTCGCCGGCGACCCGCTGTCGGTCGATTCCGTCATCACCGAGGTGAATGCGCTGGCCAAGACCGCGGCGCACTTCGAACTGGTGCCGGGCCTGCCGTCGTCGACGGCGGTGCCCACCTACGCGGGCCTGCCCGTCGGTTCGTCGCACACCGTGGCCGACGTCCGCGGTGACGTCGACTGGGCCGCGCTGGCCGCTGCCCCCGGGCCGCTGATCCTGCACGCGACGGTGTCGCACCTGCCGGACGCCGCCCGCACGCTGATCGAATACGGCCTGACCGACAACACCCCGTGTGTCGTGACGGCCAACGGCACCACCTGCCAGCAGCGGTCCATCGAGACCACGCTGGCCGGGCTGCTGGACAAGGCCGTGCTGGAGAAGCCGGTCGGCCCCGAGCCGGTCGGCCCGCTGGCGGGTCCGCTGGTCGTGACCATCGGCAAGACGGTGGCGCACCGGGCCAAGCTGAACTGGTGGGAGAGCCGCTCGCTGTACGGCTGGACCGTGCTGGTGCCGCGCACCAAGGACCAGGCCGGCGAGATGAGTGACCGGCTGGTGGGCCACGGCGCCCTGCCGATCGAGGTGCCGACCATCGCGGTCGAGCCGCCGCGCAGCCCCGCCCAGATGGAGCGTGCCGTCAAGGGTCTGGTCGACGGCCGCTTCCAGTGGGTCGTGTTCACCTCCACCAACGCGGTGCGTGCGGTGTGGGAGAAGTTCAACGAGTTCGGTCTGGACGCCCGCGCGTTCTCCGGCGTGAAGATCGCGTGCGTCGGTCAGGCCACCGCCGACAAGGTGCGCGCATTCGGCATCAACCCCGAGCTGGTGCCGGCCGGTGAGCAGTCGTCGCTGGGCCTGCTGGACGAATTCCCGGACTACGACGAGATTTTCGACCCGGTGAACCGGGTGCTGCTGCCGCGCGCCGACATCGCCACCGAGACGCTGGCCGAGGGCCTGCGCGAGCGGGGCTGGGAGATCGAGGACGTCACGGCCTACCGCACCGTCCGGGCGGCACCGCCGCCGGCGCACACCCGCGAGATGATCAAGACCGGTGGTTTCGACGCTGTCTGCTTCACCTCGAGCTCCACGGTGCGCAACCTGGTCGGTATCGCCGGCAAGCCGCACGCCCGGACGATCGTCGCCTGCATCGGCCCGAAAACCGCTGAAACCGCAGCCGAATTCGGTCTGCGCGTGGACGTGCAGCCGGAGACCGCCGCTGTCGGCCCGCTGGTCGAGGCGCTGGCCGAGCACGCTGCCCGGCTGCGCGCCGAGGGTGCGTTGCCGCCGCCGCGTAAGAAGAGTCGCAGAAGATAGCGGTCGCTAAAATCCGTTATATGGCATTCCCACGGCATCGGCCACGGCGACTCCGTACCACCCCGGCGCTCCGGCGTCTGGTGTCCGAAACCTCGCTGGAGCCACGGCATCTGGTGCTGCCGATGTTCGTGGCGGACGGGCTCTCCGAGCCGCGTCCGATCACTTCGATGCCCGGTGTCGTGCAGCACACCCGGGAGTCGGTGCGCCGCGCCGCGGCGGAAGCCGTCGAGGCCGGTGTCGGCGGGCTGATGCTGTTCGGCGTCCCGTGTGACGGTGACAAGGACGCCACCGGCTCCGAGGGCGTCAACCCCGACGGCATCCTGAATGTGGCGCTGCGCGACCTGAATTCGGACCTCGGTGACGCCACGGTGCTGATGGCCGACACCTGTCTGGACGAGTTCACCGACCACGGGCATTGCGGCGTATTGGACGCGTCGGGCAAGGTCGACAATGACGCCACCAACGAGCAGTACATCAAACTTGCTGTGGCGCAAGCGCATTCCGGCGCGCATGTGGTCAGCCCCAGCGGCATGATGGACGGTCAGGTCGCGGCCATCCGCGACGGCCTGGACCACGCCGGGCACAGCGACGTCGCGATCCTGGCCTACGCCGCCAAGTTCGCGTCGGCGTTCTACGGCCCGTTCCGCGAGGCGGTGGGCTCCAGCCTGCAGGGCGATCGCCGTACCTACCAACAGGATCCGGGCAACGCCCGCGAAGCGGTGCGCGAGATCGAGCTGGACCTCGCCGAAGGCGCCGACATGGTGATGGTCAAGCCGGCCATGAGCTACCTGGACGTGGTGCGCGCCGCCGCCGACATCTCGCCGGTACCCGTTGCGGCGTATCAGATTTCGGGTGAATACGCGATGATCAGCGCGGCGGCGGCCAACGGCTGGATCGATCTGCGGGCCTCGGTCCTGGAGTCGCTGCTCAGCATCCGGCGCGCGGGCGCCGACATCGTCCTCACGTACTGGGCGACGGACGTCGCGGGCTGGTTGCGGTGAACCCACACAACCCGTACGACCCGCAGCACCAGCCCCACAACCCGCAGTACCCGCCATATCAGGGTCCGGGGCCGGACGGGCCAAGCTCCGGGCCGCACGAAATGCCGCAGGACGTCGCCACCGGATTCTGGCTGTGGACGGCCGCGCTGCCGCTGTCGGTGATCGGCTACGTCATCAACCTGCTGACGACGCCCGAGCGCGAGGTGTCGGGCTACGCGTACGCGGTGTCCGGTCTGATGCTGTTCATCATCGCGGTCCTGGTGGCCACGTTCCTGGTGCTGTTGCGGCAGGGCTACCGGTGGGCGCGCAGCATTCTCACGGGCGGGTCGGCGGCCACGATCCTGTACCTGACCACCAATCTGTTCGCCAACTACCACGGCGCGGCGGCGGCCCTGGGCTACGCGGTGTGCGGCATCGGCGGTGCCGTGCTGATCGGCGGCGGCGTGTACCTGTTGCACCGCCCCGATTCGAACGCCTACTTCGTGCGCTAGTGCCCATCCCCCCGCGCGAGCCCCCGCGAGCGGCCGCGTCTGCCCGGCAACACGCCGCGCGGAGCGTGCAGTTCGGGGCCACTCGTGGGTGCCCAGGTCGACGTCGATGTGCACGTGGCCCGCTAGGCTGGCCCGGATATGACTGAGCCCACGCCCTCTTCGCCGGTCCGACCGCAGGCCGTGACCGTCGCTTTCTGGTGCTGGGTGGTGGCCGCCGTGCTGCTGATGGTCGGCGGCATGTTGACCGCCACCGCCGAGGTGCCGTCCGGGTATCGGGCGCTGGTGCTGGGCTTCGGTGCCATCACCGCCCTCGCCGGCGCAGCCATGGCGTTTTCCGCCGGCCGTGCCCGGTCGGGGGACAACCGGTTTCGTCGGGCCGCGGTGGCGTTGTCCATGGCGATCGTGATCGTCGTCGGCCTTCTCGCACTGCTGGGAGTGGCGCAGCTGCTGTCGTTGCTGGCGCTGCTGCCGTTGATCGGCGGGACGGTGTCGATCACGCGGCCGGCGGCGCAGACCTGGTTCGACGGAAAGGCCCATGTATGACGGACGCGCCGGCAGACACCGACGCCGAGCAGATTCTCTTCCACGAGGTCGGTGCCAGTTGGTGGTGGCTCGTCCTCGGCCCGTTCTCCGGCGCCTCCATCGCGGCGATGCAGCTGTGGTCGGCGCACCGGCTGGACCCGCTGGTGCCGGTGGTGTTCCTCGTCCTGGTCACCGGGTTCCTGGGGCTGCAGGTCAAGGCCGCGCGGCTGCACACCTCGGTGGAGCTGACGCCCGAGTACCTGCGGCAGGGCACCGAGTCCGTCCGGGTCGCGGACATGGTCGGGATGTTCCCGGAGGCGCGCGGCGCCGACGTGCCGCGCTGGCAGTCGTACCGGGCGTTCGGCGAGCTGACGGGCGTTCCGCGCGGGCGCACGGGGATCGGCGTCAAGCTGACCGGTGAGCGCAGCGGGCAGGCGTGGGCGCGCCGTCATCGGGGGTTGCGGGCCCAGCTGGAGGCATTGGGTGTGCGCGAACTCGGTGAGGATGACGACGAATGAGCCGCGACAGGCTCGTGGCCGCCGGTGCGCTCGTGGTCGCGGTGCTGGCGGCCGTCGGCTCGGTGGTGAGTTGGCTGGCCGCATCGTCGATCGCGGACGTGGCGCCGGTGATCCCCGGCGAGCCGGTGAAGACGTCGGTGCTCTATGACCCGTCGTTCATCACGTTGTCGTTGTTGCTGGCGGCCCTGGCCGGGGTGCTCGCCGTAGTGGGTACAGCGAGGTGGCGGCGCGCCAAGTAGTGTGTCGCCCATGTCTTTTTCGCTGGAACTGTCCGCTGACGTCTGCCAGGTCCGGGACTGGGTTCACGAGTTCGCTGCTGACGTGATCCGTCCGGCCGCCGAAGAGTGGGACGAGCGCGAAGAGACGCCCTGGCCGATCCTGCAGGAGGCGGCCAAGGTCGGCCTGTACTCCATGGAGTTCTTTGCTGCGCAGACTGCCGAGGAAACCGGGCTCGGCATGCCCGTCGCCGTCGAAGAGCTGTTCTGGGGCGACGCCGGAATTTCGATGTCGATCATGGGCACCGGTCTGGCCGCCGCGTCGCTGGCGGCCAACGGCACCCTGGAACAGCTGGGCGAGTGGCTGCCCCAGATGTACGGCGACATCAACGAGCCGAAGCTGGCCGCGTTCTGTTCGTCGGAACCCGGTGCCGGATCAGATGTTTCGTCGATCATCACCCGGGCGCGGTACGACGAAGCGACCGACGAATGGGTGCTCAACGGCACCAAGACCTGGGCTTCCAACGGTGGCATCGCCAACGTGCACATCGTCGTCGCGTCGGTGTACCCGGAACTCGGCTCGCGCGGGCAGGCGAGCTTCATCATCCCGCCGGGCACCAAGGGCTTCAGCCAGGGCCAGAAATTCAAGAAGCACGGTATCCGGGCGTCGCACACCGCGGAGGTCGTGCTCGACGACGTCCGGCTGCCAGGACGCCTGATCGTCGGTGGCCGGGAGAAGTTCGAGGAGCGGGTGGCCCGCACCCGCGAGGGCAAGAGCTCGGCGGGTCAGGTCGCGATGAAGACGTTCGAGCGGACGCGTCCGACCGTCGGCGCCATGGCGCTGGGCGTGTCCCGCGCGGCGTACGAGTACGCGCTGGGGTACGCGCAGGAGCGCGAGCAGTTCGGGCGCAAGATCGGTGACTTCCAGGCTGTCGCATTCAAGTTGGCCGACATGAAGTCCCGGATCGACGCGGCACGGCTGCTGGTCTGGCGGGCGGGCTGGATGGCGCGCAACAACCAGCCGTTCGAGAACGCCGAGGGCTCGATGGCCAAGCTCGTCGCCAGCGAGACGGCGGTCTACGTGACGGACGAGGCCATCCAGATTCTGGGCGGCAACGGCTACACCCGCGACTACCCGGTGGAGCGGTGGCACCGCGACGCCAAGATTTTCACGATCTTCGAGGGCACCAGCGAGATTCAGCGGCTCGTGATGTCCCGCGCGATCACGGGGTTGCCGCTCAAATAGGTTCTGCGGCTCGCGAGAGAGTCATTTGCCGCAGGGGTTGTTACAGAGTGCAAAATTTGTAACACTGTTCCGCATGACCGAACTTGCGGAACAGTCTGAGCTGGTCGACGGGGCCAGCGGAGCGACGGAAAAAGCCGACGCGCTGCCACTGGGGCCGGACTCGCTGGTGTGGAAGTACTTCGGCGACAACCGGATGTACCTGATCGGCCCGCGGCCGGCGGTGCTGCAGAACATGCTCGCCCAGCTCGGTCAGGGTGTGCTGGACCATTCGGTGTTCTTCGCCGACACCTCGGCGCGGATCAAGCGCTCGCTGCCGCCGATCTTCCGCACCGTCTACGGCACCGACAACGCCAATACCGGCACCCAGGTCCGCGACTTCCACCGCGAGATCAAAGGCGATATGCCCGACGGCAGCCGCTACCACGCGCTCGACCCGGAGACCTACTACTGGGCGCACGCGACGTTCGTCGAGCAGGTGCTGTATTTCGCGGACACCTTCGTCAAGCGGCTGACCGATGCCGAGAAGGAACAGATCTACCTCGAGTCCAAGACCTGGTACCGCCGCTACGGCGTCAGTGACCGGCCGATGCCGGCCACCTACGCCGAATTCGAGGAGTACTGGGAGCGGATGCTGAACGACGTTGCGGTGCCGCACAAGACGGCGCGGTACGGCGTCGGCTATGTGACCAAGGGCTTTCCGGCGCCCAAGGCCGTCAACCCGGCGGTGTGGCGTGTTATCGCCGTGGTGTTCAACCCCGTCGCGGCGTTCCTGACCACCGGTGGACTCCCGCCGCGAGCGCGGGACCTGCTGGAGCTGCCCTGGTCCGACCGGCAAGAGCGTGCCTACCAGTTGTTCGCCGCCGCCTGGCGCACCAGGCCGGTGAACTGGGTGTGGGACCGGTTGCCGATGTCGTTGCGGTACAACAAATTTGCGCAGCAGGGGTACGCGCGTGCCCGCTGACGCGACGGCCGCCATCCTCGACGCCGCGCTCGTCGAGTTCGAGCAACACGGCTTCCGTCGGGTTGCCCTCGACGACGTGGCGCGCCGCGCCGGCGTCAGCCGCACCACCATCTACCGGCGGTTCGCGAACCGCGACGAACTGGTGGCCGCCGTCGTCGAACGCGAGAACGTGGTGCTGTTCGACGACATCGCCAATGAGCTGAAAACCGCTGGACCGCAATCGAATTTGTACGTCGAGGCGTTCACCCTGTCGATCCTGCGCTTCCGCCGGCACCGCGTGTTGAACCGGATGATGACCGACGAACCCGCGCTCGTCATCGAACTCATGCAACGGCATTACGGGGCGGCGGTCGGCCGGATGGCGGCGGCGCTGCGCGTGATCTTCCCGGACGGTTTCGCCGACCGGATCGGCGAGCAGGCGGTCAACGACCTGGCCGACACCATCCTGCGCTACGCCGCGATGGTGCTGCTGCTGCCCAGCGTCGAGTCACTGGACAGTGCCGATGAGATTCGCGGTTTTGCCGCAAGGCATTTCGTGCCCAGTCTGCCGCCGGCGTTGCGAGATCAGCCGGCCCGGCCGTCCGCCGGGTCGGTGCGATAGAGCGGCGGGGTCGAGGGCTGGTTGACAGCGCGGTCGAATCGGGCGTGTACTGGATATCGGGGATAGGTGAGGTCGGAAAATGACCGTCCACGATGTCGATGACATGATCGTTTCGGCTGCCGCGCTTGTGCGGCTCTGATGTCCGCGGTGAAGCTCTGCGTGGCGCTGAGGCAGTTTCTGGTGACCGGCGAACCCGCGGCGAGCCGAGCAGCCGACGTGCGCCGGGCCGCCGAGAAGATCCGCCGCCGAGTCCGGTTCGCCGACTGCTGCCGTGACAACCGGCTGGCACACCAACGGCGGTGCGATCGCCCTGGCGCCGGCTGCGCGCTGCACCCCACCGGCTCGCCTACGGACTAGCCCGCACGCAGACCTGTTCGCGCGCAACGCGATCCGGCAGCGCGAGGGTGAAGATGGTGCGCAGGGTGCGGAGATATTGAAGAGCGAGTGGTCCGGTGGTGTAGGGCAGGCCGAATCGAGCGCACACGGCCCGAACCTGAACGGCGATCTCGGCATAGCGGTTGCTCGGAAGGTCGGGGAACAGGTGATGCTCGATCTGGTAGCAGAGGTTTCCGCTGAGAAACGCCAACACGGGCCCCGCGTGGAAATTCGCGGTGCCCAACATCTGGCGTAGATACCATTCGGGTTTGGTCTCGCCGGCCAAAGCTGCGGGCGTGAATTTCTGTGTGCCATCGGCGAAATGACCGCAACAGATCACCACGTAGGCCCAGACGTTGCGTACCAGGTTGGCGACCGCATTCGCGGTGATTGTCCGGCGCCACCGGCGAACGCTCAGCGCGGGGAAGAACAGATAGTCCTTTCCGGCCTGGCGGGCGATCTTGCGGATCAGCGCCCGGGTGTGGGCGGATTTCTCGGCACCGGTGGCCGCGGCTCTTTGCCCGGACTCCCAGCCCTGCAGTGCGATGCCCCATTCGAACATGGCAGCCAGCAAGATGTTTCGCAGCGGCTGCAGCAGATTGCCAGGTCCCCACGGTTGGTCCGGGGTGACCCGCATGATGCCGTACCCGAGATCGTCATCCATGCCGATCACGTTGGTGAACACGTGGTGGCGGTAGTTGTGGGCATAGCGCCACTGCGCGGAGGCGGCGGCCATGTCCCACTCCCACGTGCTCGAGTGGATCTCCGGGTCGTTCATCCAATCCCACTGACCGTGACAAATGTTGTGGCCGAGTTCCATGTTCTCGATGGCCTTGGCCGTGGCCAATGCGGTGGTGCCGAGCGTGGACCCGACCTTGCCGCGGCTGACGGCGATGACCAGCCGGGCGGACAGTTCCAGGCAGCGCTGAAACACGATGGTGCGCACGATGTATGCCCGGTCGGATGCGCCACGCGAATTCTCGACGTCGCGACGGATGTCGTCCAGCGCGGCTCCCAGTGCGTCCAGGTCTGCCACGCTGAGATGGGCGTATTCAGCTACTTGGGTGATCGCCATCCGGATCACCTCCATTCAAGGTGGTTATGGTGACTCGGCCACAGGCCGGGGTACACCGAATCGGGCACCCAGCCCGCTGAGCAAGATGTCGAGTCCCCGGTCGAGCTCGGCCCGCCCGTCGTAGCGGGCCCAGGTCGGGGCGAGGTTTCGCAAGTGGGGGAATTCGTCGATCGGGAGCCGGTACAGCCCGAGCCGCAACACGTGATCGGTTTCCTCGGGACGTTCGACGATCTCCTGCAGTTCGGTCAGGACATGGCCGTAGAGGAACCCGAACAGCGTCCGGTACATATGCAGCGCGTCGTCTCCGCTGAAACCCGCCGTGGTCAGGAGTGTGAGCACCTCTTCGAGGTGCCGCAGGATTCCCGGTGGCCGCATCCCGAGCGGTGTGGACAGGGGACGGGTGACCAACAACGGCACCACATTGGGGTGCGCGCGCGCCAGGTCGCGGAAGTCGTGGCCGAGTTGACGTAAGGCGGCAGCCCAGTCCGTCGCCGGCGTCTCCAGTGACAGCTGCTCGAAGATCATCTCGACCACACCGTCGAGCACCGCCGCTTTGTTCGACACATGCCGGTAGAGCACCATCGGGTCGCGGCCCACCGCCTCGCCCAGGCGGCGCATCGACAGTGCGTCGACGCCATCACGGTCGATGATTTCCAGGGCGCTGGTCAGCACCGCCGCGCGGGTGATCGGCCGGCTCGCGCCATCTCCGGTGATCGAGGCGGTGCCCTGGGTCGCGCGCCCCGGACGCGTGGGATCTTTCGGCGGTGGCGTCATGGCTGAAGCACCGCTCCTGGAACGCATCTCTCCGGCATCGCTCCAGTGTAAGCCTATAACGTAGGTCTACGCTGTTGACATTGGTGCGAATAGGGCGTCTACTGGACGTACAGCACCGGATTGAGGCGCCGTCATGATCGTCATCGTTGGATCGGCCGTGGTGCTTGTGGCGGTGGACGTGGGTCCGGTGAGACCCACGGCAGATTGCCGATGATGCGGGTACGCGTGCGCGTCCCGGCCGCCAACCCTTAGGAGCCGAAATGGCTACCAGTAAAACAGTTTTCACGGCTCTCGTGGTCTTCGTGGCGATGGTCCTCATCGCGGGTTTCGCGTGGACCGCGGGCAGCAACCGCAACAAGCATCGTGCTGCGTCACCCAGAGCGCAGCCGGAGTCGACGCCGGCTGATGTCGGCGATGACCGCCCGGCATCCACCACAGCGGGGCGTCAGTCCGCGCTGGACAGCTCAACGACCCAGTGGGATCGCGCCGACACCAGAGAAGTAACGAAAGGAACGTCGCCATGACGCCACAAACTCGCAAGAACGACCAGAACGGCACCGTGCCTGCGCACACGCCGAGGTTGCGGTTGAAAGCCAAAGCGCCGCATGGCGGATACGTTGACGGGGCATGGTGGCCGCACAGCGACGATCTCGCCGGCGAGCTGCCGGATCTGTTGGCGGTGCTGTCGGTGCGGCTGGGCCGCATCGATCGCGTGTCGTATCGCCTGGGCGCCTGGGCGAATGCACCGCGCAAACTCACCACGGGTGGTCGCGCGGTACGCCTGGACGGATACCGGCTGCAGCCGCGCAACACCATTGAGGTTCGCGGCCTCGACGACGACCGTGACCGCCTGATACTGCTGGTGATCCCGCCACGCACGGACCCTGACGACGCCCACACCACGATGATGGCCGCGGCCCAGTCGGACAACGGTGCCACCATCGACGGGCTGCTCATGATCAGTCCGCAAGACCGCGACAGGCGCGCCGAGGCGGCCACCGCACAACAGCGTTGGCAGTCGGAAGGCGAGACGGTTGCCCGTCCTGAGGTGGCGCAGGTCGCCGGCTGAGGTCCGCACCGCGACCGTGACACCCGGTCGAAACTCAGTGCGTGATCGCCTTTTCCGCGCCTACCCCGGTTAGTGACCGCACTTCCATTTCGGCGTCGATTTCGGGATTCCCGGTGTCGGACGAGGTGAGCGTGCCGACGATGCCGAGGGCGAACGCCAGCGGGATGGACACGATGCCCGGGTTGGCCAGCGGGAAGAACGCGAAGTCCGCATCGGGGATCATCGCGGTCTTGCTGCCCGACACCGCGGGGGAGAACACGATCAACACGATGGTCGAGATCAGGCCGCCGTACATGCTCCACAGCGCGCCGCGGGTGTTGAACCGCTTCCAGTACAGCGAGTACAGGATCGTGGGCAGGTTGGCGGCGGCCGCCACGGCGAACGCCAGCGCCACCAGGAACGCCACGTTCTGACCGTTGGCCAGGATGCCGAGGCCGATCGCGAACACGCCCAGCACGACCGCGGTGATCCGGGACACCCGCACCTGCTCCTGCTCGGTCACGTTGTGCGACTTGAGGACTGACGCGTAGATGTCGTGCGCGAACGACGCCGACGCCGTGATGGTCAGGCCTGCGACGACCGCGAGGATCGTCGCGAACGCGACAGCCGAGATGACGCCGAGCAGGACCACCCCGCCGAGTTCGAATGCCAGCAGCGGGGCCGCGGAGTTGACGCCCCCGGCCGCCTTGAGAATCCGGTCGGGGCCGACGAGCGCGGCGGCTCCGTAGCCGAGCACCAGCGTGAACAGGTAGAAGGCGCCGATCAGTGCGATAGCCCAAACCACCGACCGCCGAGCCTCTTTCGCGGTCGGCACGGTGTAGAAGCGCATCAGCACGTGTGGCAGGCCCGCGGTGCCGAGCACCAATGCCAACGCCAGTGAGATGAAGTTGATCTTCGAGGTGAGCGAACCGCCGTACTGCGCACCGGGGGCCAGCACATCGCGGCTGGAGACGCCCTTGGTGGTGGCGTGCGAGATCGCCGACTGCGCCGAGCCGAGGATGTCGGAGAAATTGAACCCGAACTTGCTCAGCACCATGACGGTCATCAGGGCGGCGCCCGTGATCAGCAGTACGGCCTTGATGATCTGCACCCACGTGGTGCCCTTCATGCCGCCGACCAGCACGTAGACGATCATCAGGACGCCGACGACGGCGATCACGATCGACTGGCCGCCGCGGCTCTTCACGTCGAGCAACAGGGCGACCAGGCCGCCCGCCCCGGCCATCTGGGCCAGGAGGTAGAACAGCGACACCGTCAGCGTCGAGGTGGCCGCCGCCAACCGGACCGGGCGCTGCCGGAGCCGGAAGCTCAGCACGTCGGCCATGGTGAATCTGCCTGTGTTGCGCAGCAATTCGGCGACCAGCAGCAGCGCTACGAGCCAGGCGACCAGGAAGCCGATGGAGTACAGGAAGCCGTCATAGCCGTAGACGGCGATGGCACCGGCGATGCCGAGGAAGCTCGCGGCCGACAGGTAGTCCCCGGCGATGGCAATGCCGTTCTGCGGGCCGGAGAAACCGCGGCCGCCGGTGAAGAACTCGTCGGCGGTGGCGTTGCGCTTGCTGGCCTTGATGACCACGACCATCGTCACGACGACGAACACGCTGAAGATGCCGATGTTGGCGGCGGGATTGCCGACGGTTGCGGCGGCGAGCACCGTGTTGTTCATCAGGCGCCCTCGAGTTCTTCCCGGATGGCCGCAGCCCGCGGGTCGAGTTCCCGGCCCGCGAAGCGCACGTACAGCCCGGTGATCACGAACGTGGTCAGGAACTGGCCCAGCCCGATCAGCAGTCCGACGTTGATGTTGCCGAACACCCGGATGGCCATGAAGTCATGGGCGAAGGCGCCCAGCGCGACGTAGAGGCCGTACCACAGCAGGAAGAACGCCGTCATCGGAAACACGAAGCGGCGCAGCCTGGTTCGCAATGCCTGGAACTCGGGGCTGGCCTGCATGGCGAGGAACTGCTCCCCGGTGGGGGCAACCCTCTCGGGACGGTCGGTTTCGGGCACCGAGGGCTCCTGACAGTTGGCTGTGAGGGTGGATCGGGCATGAACCTAATTGAGAGCTGGGTCACTCGCGACCGGTATCGCGTTCTGTTCACCGAATTCGGTCGCCGCGGCGCTGCGCTACGGTCGGCCGCAGCGACCTCGAGAGAAAGGCCCAGAGATGACCAGCGAGCGAGCTTCGGCATTCGACGCCGGAATCACCACCCGCCGCCAGGTGATGGGCGACGAGTTCGTCGACCGCGCACTGGCTCGCACCGCCGGCACCGAGTCGGAACCGATCCAGCGCTTCGTCACCGAGCATGTCTGGGATGCGGTGTGGAACCGTCCGGGCCTGAGCCGTCGCGACCGCAGCCTGCTCAACCTCGGCATGCTGACGGCGCTGCGCGCCCACGAGGAACTCGCCGGACACGTCCGGGGCGGCCTCAACAACGGCCTCACCCGGGATGAGATCGTCGAGGCGATAATCCACGCCACGGGCTACTGCGGGGCACCCGCGGCGCTGAGCGCGATGCGGGTCGTCCAGCAGGTGCTCGACGAGACGCGCCCGGACTAGGCCCGGCGCAACAGCACCGCCTGCTCGAAAGGCAAGCGCGGGAACACCTTACGCAGCGATCCGGTGATGAGCGGGGCGGCGTCCTCCTTGCTCACCACGCGTGGGTCGACGACGTTGTACGTCTGACCACGCCGGGTGAGCTTGCCGCCGCCGGACTTGGTGATGTTCTTGAGCCAGTCACGGTCGGGGCCGTAGGTCAGCAGGACGGCGAAGCCGTCGGCGGTGGTGAACACCGTCAGCGGCGTGCGGAACGTCTTGCCGGACTTGCGCCCGACGTGCTCGAGGATGCCGAAGGTCGGCGCGCGGCCGGCCCACAGCCGTTGGATGGGGTTGGTGACCCGGCGATTGAATCGTGCGACCGACTGCGGAATCTGCATGTCCCCATCGTGCGCCATCGTGGTTGGGGCGGCCAGGGGAGCGAGTAAAGTTACCGACCGGTAGCGGCGACGACGTGGTGTCGCACACCAGCCCGTAACCCGCTGATCCCATCTTCGAGGAGGAATGCATGCCTGCGCCCGCCAACGCTGACGCCCGCCGGATCTATGACCTGGAGCGCAGCCGCGTATTCCACTCGTGGTCGGCCCAGGGGAAGCTCGACCCGATGGTGTTCACCGGCGCCGAGGGCAGCTACCTCATCGACGGTGACGGCAACCGTCTCCTCGACTTCTCGAGCCAGCTCGTCTACACCAACATCGGTCACCAGCACCCCAAGGTCGTCGCCGCCATTGCCGAGCAGGCCGCCAAGCTGTGCACCATCGCGCCGCAGCACGCCAACGAGGCCCGTGCCACGGCCGCCGACCTGATCTGTCAGGTCGCTCCCGAGGGCTTCAACCGGGTGTTCTTCACCAACGGCGGCGCGGACGCCGTCGAGCACGCCATCCGCATGGCCCGCGTGTACTCCGGCCGCTACAAGACACTGTCGACGTACCGCAGCTACCACGGCGGTACCGCGCTGACGGTGAACCTGACCGGCGACGTCCGCCGCTGGGGCAACGACTACGGCACCGAGGGCACCACGCACTTCTTCGGCCCGTTCCTGTACCGCAGCCAGTTCAACTCGCTGACGCAGGAGGAAGAGTCCGAGCGCGCGCTGGCGCACCTGCGGTCGGTCATCGAGTTCGAGGGCCCGACCGCGTTCGCGGCGATCATCCTCGAGTCGGTGCCCGGCACCGTCGGCATCATGCCGCCGCCGCCCGGCTACCTGCAGGGCGTGCGCGAGCTGTGCGACCAGTACGGCATCGTGATGATCCTCGATGAGGTCATGGCCGGCTTCGGCCGCACCGGCAAGTGGTTCGCGCTGGACAACTACGGCGTCACCCCAGACCTCATCACGTTCGCCAAGGGCGTCAACTCCGGTTATGTCCCGCTCGGCGGCGTCATCGTCAGCGACAAGATCCTCGAGCGCTTCCTGGATCAGCCGTACGGCGGCGGGCTCACCTACTCGGGCCACCCGCTGGCGTGTGCGGCATCCGTCGCGACCATCACCGCGATGCACGACGAGAAGATCGTCGAGAACGCCGAACTGATCGGCACCGACGTCTTCGGTCCGGGCCTGGCGGCGCTGGCCGAGAAGCACGACATCATCGGCGACGTCCGCGGTCTCGGTGTGTTCTGGGCCGTCGAACTGGTCAAGGACCGCGCCACCAAGGAGCCGCTGGCACCGTACGGCGGGTCGTCTCCCGAGATGGGCGCCATCAACGCGCGCGCCAAGCAGAACGGCTTGCTGCTGTTCATGAACTACAACCGCTTCCACCTGGTGCCGCCGTGCAACATCAGCATCGACGACGCCAAGCGCGGGCTGGACATTCTGGACGATGCGCTGAGCGCGGTATAGCCATAGGCTTTTGGCCATGGCCTACCTCAAGCCGCCGTGGTTCGTCGTCAAGGTCTTCAACCCGATTGCGCGGCTGACCGGTATCGGTGGCAGCCAGACGCTGACGGTCACCCGAAGCTCGAATCATCTGCCGCAGCGCATCCCGGTCGTCGTACCGGAGGTCGACGGGGTGAAGTACCTGGTGTCGACGCGCGGTGAGTCGGCGTGGGTGAAGAACGTCCGGGAGAACCCGGTGGTGGCGTTGGGTAAGAAGAACTACCTGGCCAGTGAGGTACCGGTCGCGGACCGGGCGCCCATCATCGCGGCGTACCGGCCGCTGGCCGGCAAGGTGGTCGAGCAGTATTGGCGCGAGCTGCCCGACGATGCCGACCACCCGGTCTTCAAGCTGACGCCGCAGCAGTAGGCGGCGGCCGCAGTGGCGGGCAGCGACGGCTCGCGAGCGTAACGCCGTGGCGGAGAATCGGCCGTTTTTCCGCCCTCCGGTTACATTCGCGACGGCTCGTCGGTGGCCGGCGCCCGTCATCGGGCCGCTGTCACCGGCCCCCTCCTACACCCTGTAGTTGGTGCTGCGGCAGCGGGCTGGGACACTGGTGGCCATGCGCTCTACCGACGTCTCCGCGAAACTGTTCGCCGACGCGTCGACCGTGATCCCCGGCGGGGTCAACTCGCCTGTGCGGGCCTTCAGCTCGGTCGGCGGTACCCCTCGCTTCATCACCTCGGCCAACGGCTACTGGCTGACCGACGCCGACGGCAACCGCTACGTCGATCTGGTGTGCTCGTGGGGGCCGATGATCCTGGGCCACGCGCACCCCGCCGTGGTCGAGGCTGTGCAGGCCACCGCGGTGAACGGCCTGTCGTTCGGCGCGCCGACGCCCGCCGAGACCGACCTGGCCAAAGAGATCATCGACCGGGTGGCTCCTGTCGACCTGCTCCGCTTCGTGAACTCCGGCACCGAGGCGACCATGAGCGCCATCCGGCTGGCCCGCGGCTTCACCGGCCGGCCCAAGATCATCAAGTTCTCCGGCTGTTACCACGGCCACAGTGACGCGCTGCTGGCCGACGCCGGCTCGGGCGTCGCCACGCTGGGGCTGCCGTCGTCGCCGGGTGTCACCGGCGCGGCCGCCGCCGACACCATCGTGCTGCCGTACAACGATGTCGAGGCAGTGCGCCAGGCATTCGCCGCGGCCGGCGACCAGATCGCCTGCGTCATCACCGAGGCGAGCCCGGGCAACATGGGCACCGTCGCGCCGGCCGCGGGCTACAACGCCGCGCTGCGGCAGATCACGGCCGAGCACGGCGCGCTGCTCATCATCGACGAGGTCATGACGGGCTTCCGCGTCAGCCGTGGCGGCTGGTACGGCCTCGACCCGGTCGCCGCCGACCTGTTCACCTTCGGCAAGGTCATGAGCGGCGGCCTGCCCGCCGCCGCGTTCGGTGGCCGCGCCGAGGTGATGGAACGGCTGGCCCCGCTCGGGCCGGTGTACCAGGCCGGCACGCTGTCCGGGAACCCGGTCGCGATGGCCGCGGGTCTGGCCACGCTGCGCGCCGCCGACGACGCGGTGTACGCCGCCCTGGACCGTAACGCAGACCGGCTGTCGGGGCTCTTGTCTCAAGCGCTCACCGAAGCGTCTGTCGCGCACCGGATTTCACGCGCCGGGAACTTCCTGACGGTGTTCTTCGGCGATGCGCCCGTCACCGACTTCGCGTCCGCCAAGGCCACCGAGACCTGGCGCTACCCGGCGTTCTTCCACGCCCTGCTGGACGCCGGGGTCTACCCGCCGTGCAGCGCCTTCGAAACCTGGTTCGTCTCGGCCGCACTCGACGACGCTGCGTTCGACCGGATCGCCGACGCGCTGCCCGCCGCCGCGCAGGCCGCCGCCCAAGCTCAGGAGCCCGCATGACCGACAAGACGATCGTGCACGTGATGCGGCACGGCGAGGTCCACAACCCGGACAAGATCCTGTACGGCCGCAAGCCCAACTTCCATCTGTCCGAGCGTGGACAGGCGCAGGCGGAGGCCGTCGCCGGCTGGCTGGCCGAGCGCGACATCGTCTACGTCGTGGCGTCGCCGCTGGAGCGCGCGCAGGAGACCGCGACGCCCATCGCGGCCCGGCACGGCCTGCCCATCGACACCGATCCCGAGCTCATCGAGTCGACGAATGTGTTTGAGGGACAGCGAGTCTCGCCGGGTGACGGGGCCCTGCGCGACCCGCGGAACTGGTGGCACCTGCGCGACCCCAAGACCCCGTCGTGGGGCGAGCCGTACAAGCACATCGCGGAACGGATGACCGGCGCCGTGGACCGCGCCCGGATCAAGGGCATGGGGCACGAGGCGGTGTGCGTCAGCCATCAGCTGCCGGTGGAGACGCTGCGGCGCGCGATGCTCGGCAAGAACCTGCACCACTTCCCGACGAAGCGGATGTGCAACCTGGCGTCGGTGACGTCGTTCTACTTCCATGGCGACCAGATGGTCGGCTGGGGATATTCGGAGCTGGCCGGACAGTGACCTCGTTGGTGGCCCGTGCCGGGGCAGTGATGGCGGCCGTCCTGACGACGGCCGTGCTGCTCGTCGGCTGCTCCACCGGTGACGACGCCGTCGCGCAGGGCGGCACCTTCGAGTTCGTGGCGCCGGGCGGCAAGACCGACATCTTCTACGACCCGCCGGCGAGCCGCGGCAAGCCGGGCGCGGTGCGCGGTCCGTCGCTCACGGATCCCTCGAAAACCCTGTCGCTGGAGGACTTTTCGGATCAGGTCGTGGTGATCAACGTGTGGGGCCAGTGGTGTGGCCCGTGCCGCTCGGAGATCGCCGAGCTCGAGAAGGTGTACGCCACAAGGAGTCGCGGCGTGGCTTTTCTAGGCATCGACGTGCGCGACAACAACCGGCAGGCCGCGGTCGACTTCGTCGTCGACCACAAGGTGACGTTCCCGTCCATCTATGACCCGGCCATGCGCACCATGATCGCGTTCGGCGGCAAGTACCCGACGACGGTCATCCCGTCGACGCTGGTGCTGGACCGTCAGCACCGGGTGGCCGCGGTGTTCCTGCGGGAGCTGCTGGCCGATGACCTCGAGCCCGTCGTCGAGCGGCTCGCCAAAGAGGGCAAGGCATGAACTCCTTCACCGAAACCGCAGCGGCCGGACCGCTGTTGGTGGCCTTGGGGGTGAGCGTGCTGGCCGGGCTCGTGTCGTTCGCGTCGCCGTGCGTGGTGCCGCTGGTGCCTGGGTATCTGTCGTATCTGGCCGCGGTGGTCGGTGTGGATGAATCGGAAGTCACTGCCGGGTCTACGAAAGTCCGCACCGCGCGCTGGCGCGTGGCCGGCGCGGCGGCGTTGTTCGTCGCGGGCTTCACCGCGGTGTTCCTGATGGGCGCGGTCGCGGTGCTCGGTCTGACCACGACGCTCATCGCCAATCAGCTTCTGCTGCAACGCATCGGTGGCGTCATCACGGTGCTGATGGGCCTGGTGTTCATCGGGCTGGTGCCGGCGCTGCAGCGTCAGGTGCGGTTCACGCCGCGCCAGGTGTCGACGGTCGTCGGGGCCCCCTTGTTGGGTGCGGTGTTCGGGCTGGGCTGGACGCCGTGCCTGGGGCCGACACTCACCGGCGTCATCGCAGTGGCCTCCGCCAGTGACGGCGCCAGCGTCGCCCGCGGCATCGCGCTCGTCGTCGCGTACTGCCTGGGTCTCGGAATCCCGTTCGTGCTCTTGGCCTTCGGGTCGGCCCGCGCCGTGCAAGGGCTGGGCTGGCTGCGTCGGCACACCCGCGCCATCCAGATCTTCGGCGGCCTGCTGCTGATCGTCGTCGGCACCGCGCTCGTCACCGGCGTGTGGAACGACTTCACCTCGTGGGTGCGCGACGCCTTCGTCAGCAACGTGAGGCTCCCGATCTGATGGCACGTGTTTTCGCGCTGTTCCGCAACACCTGGCGGACGCTGACGTCGATGGGCACCGCGCTGGTGCTGCTGTTCCTGCTGGCCCTCGGTGCCATCCCGGGCGCGCTGCTGCCGCAGCGTTCCCTCAACGCCGGCAAGGTCGACGAGTACCTGGCGCAGCATCCGACGATCGGGCCGTGGCTCGACAAGGTGCAGGCGTTCTCGGTGTTCTCGAGCTTCTGGTTCACGTCGATCTACGTGCTGCTGTTCATCTCGCTCGTCGGCTGCCTGACGCCGCGCATGATCGAGCACATCCGCAGCCTGCGCGCCGTCCCGGTGCCCGCGCCGCGGAACCTCGCGCGGCTGCCCAAGCACGCCGCAGCCACCGTCCCGGGCGAGCCGGACGCGGTCGCCGCGCAGGTGACCACACGGCTCAAGGGCTGGCGCCAGACCACCCGCACGCTGGACGATGGCACGCGCGAAATCTCGGCCGAGAAGGGCTACCTGCGCGAGTTCGGCAACATCGTCTTCCACTTCTCGCTGCTGGGCCTGCTGGTGGCCATCGCGTTCGGCAAGATGTTCGGCTACGAGGGCAACGTCATCGTCATCGCCGACGGCGGGCCCGGGTTCTGTTCGGCCTCGCCGGCCGCGTTCGACTCGTTCCGCGCCGGCAACGTCGTCGACGGCACCGCACTGCACCCCAGTTGCCTGCGCGTGCACGACTTCGATGCCCGCTACCTGCCGAGCGGGCAGGCCACGGCGTTCGCGGCGAACATCGACTACCAGGACGGCGCCGACCTCGTCAGCGGCACCTGGCGGCCGTACCGGCTGGAGGTCAATCACCCCCTGCGGATCGGCGGCGAACGCATCTACCTGCAGGGCCACGGCTACGCGCCGACCTTCACCGTCACGTTCCCGAACGGCCAGACCCGCACGTCGACGGTGCAGTGGAAGCCCGAGAACGCCCTGACGCTGCTGTCCTCGGGCGTCGCGCGCGTCGACCCGCCGGGCGGCAGCTATCCCGACGACCGCGAGCGGCGCAAGCACCAGATCGCCATCCAGGGGCTTTTCGCCCCGACCGCCGAACTCGACGGCAAGCTGCTGTCCTCGAGCTTCCCGGCGATGAACGCGCCCGCGGTCGCCATCGACATCTACCGCGGTGACAGCGGCCTGGACAGCGGTAAGCCGCAGTCGCTGTTCTCGCTGGACCCGGGCCTCATCGAGCAGAAGCGGCTCACCAAGCAGGCGCGCGTCAACCTCAAGGCCGGCGAGCAGACGAAGCTGGACGACGGCACCGTCATCAAGTTCGACGGCGCGGTGCCGTTCATCAACGTGCAGGTGTCCCACGACCCGGCGCAGGTGTGGGTACTGGTGTTCGCGCTGACGATGATGGCCGGGCTGCTGGTGTCGTTGGTGGTGCGGCGCCGCCGCGTTTGGATTCGGATCGTGTCGGCCGGGCCGGGTACCGTCAACGTCGAGCTCGGCGGCCTGGCACGTACGGACAACTCGGGGTGGGGCGACGAGTTCGAGAAGCTCACAGAGCGGTTGATTGAGGACAAGCGATGAATACAGAGCACATCGACATCGACCTGGCCCGGTACTCGGACTGGGCGTTCTTCAGTTCCTGGACGGTGCTGTGCCTGGCTTTCGTCTTGCTGGCCGTCGAACTGGCGTCGAGCCGTGGCCGGAAGGTCGAGACCCGGGAGCTGGTCGGCGCGGGCGTGGGCGCCAACAGCGCCACCCCCGGCGTGATCGTCGACGAACCCACCCGCACGGTTGACGAGCGGATCGGCCGCGTCGGGCTGGCGCTCGTGTACGTCGGCATCGCGATGCTCTTCGTCTGCATCGTGCTGCGCGGCCTGGCCACCATGCGCGTGCCGTGGGGCAACATGTACGAGTTCATCAACCTGACCAGCTTCTGCGGGTTGGTCGCCGCCTCGATCGTGCTGCGCAAGCCGCAATACCGCGCGCTGTGGGTCTTCGTCCTGGTGCCCGAACTGATCCTGCTGGCGGTGTCGGTCAAGTACCTGTACACCAACGCTGCCCCGGTGATGCCCGCGCTGCAGTCGTACTGGCTGCCCATCCACGTCTCGGTGGTCAGCCTGGGTTCCGGCGTCTTCCTGGTCGCGGGTGTGGCGAGCATTCTCTTCCTGCTCAAGATGTCGCCGCTGGCTCTTCAGGACAACGGGTTCGGCCGGATGATCCAGCGGCTGCCGGATGCGCAGACCCTGGACCGCATCGCCTACCGGACCACGATCTTCGCGTTCCCGATCTTCGGATTCGGCGTCATCTTCGGCGCCATCTGGGCCGAGGAGGCGTGGGGCCGCTACTGGGGTTGGGACCCCAAGGAGACGGTGTCGTTCGTCGCGTGGGTCGTCTATGCCGCGTACCTGCACGCCCGGTCCACCGCAGGCTGGCGTGACAAGAAGGCCGCGTGGATCAACGTCGTCGGCTTCGTCGCGATGGTTTTCAACCTGTTCTTCATCAACCTGGTGACCGTCGGCCTGCACTCGTACGCCGGCGTCGGCTGAGCCGGACAGATGTCGGGGCTGATCGTGCCTTCTTTCCGCGCCCAGGGCCGGTTCAAAGACCCGGCCGACCCCGTCGCGGTCACCACGCCCACCGCGGCGCCGGAGACCCGCATCGTCATCGCGCATGCGGTGACCCCTGTCGTGGCGCCGAAGCCCGCGAAGCCGCGGAGTCTGGACCCCGCCACGGTCGCGCTGCTGAGTCGGCCGAGCCGTGCACCGTCGTCCGGCTGGCGCAAGGCGCTGTACTACGCGACCGGCACGCTCCTCAACCCCGGTGACAGTCCCAAGACCCTGCACCGCAACCGGCTGACCGCGCAGATCAACCGCCCGCTGCGGGACTGCTACCGGATCGCGGTGCTGTCCCTCAAGGGCGGCGTCGGTAAGACGACCATCACCGCGACGCTGGGGGCGACGTTCGCGTCGATCCGCGGCGACCGGGTCATCGCGGTGGACGCCAACCCGGACCGGGGCACCCTGAGCCAGAAGGTGCCGCTGGAGACGCCGGCGACGGTCCGCCATCTCCTGCGTGACGCCGAGGGCATCGCCAGCTACAGCGACGTCCGCAACTACACCTCGCGCGGTGAGAGCCAACTCGAGGTGCTGGCCTCGGAGAGCGATCCGGCGGTGTCGGAGGCGTTCAGCTCGGAGGATTACGCCCGCACGCTGGCGGTGCTGGAGCCCTACTACCGGCTCGTGATCACGGACTGCGGCACCGGCATGCTGCATTCGGCGATGGGCGCGGTGCTGGACCACGCCGACGTGCTCGTCGTCATCAGTTCAGGCTCGGTCGACGGGTCCCGCAGCGCCGCCGCGACGCTCGACTGGCTCGACGCGCACGGTCATCAGGAGTTGGTGCGCAACGCCGTCGCGGTGGTCAACGCGGTGCGTCCGCGATCCGGCAAGGTCGATCTGCGCAAGGTGGTCGACCACTTCGGCCGCAGGTGCCGGGCAGTGCAGTTGGTGCCGTTCGATCCGCACCTGGAGGAGGGCGCCGAGATCAGTCTGGACCGGCTCCGGCCGGATACCAGGGATGCGTTGCTGGAACTGGCCGTGGCAGTCGCCGACGGATTTCCGCTGTCGCTGTAGAGAGTCGCTAGGAACCGAGCCGGCGCAGGAATTCCGGATCGTCGTCCGGGCCGATGACGCGGGTTGTCGGCCGCGCGGCAGTAGCACGAGTGGCGCGCCAACCCACATAGGCCAACAGAGCCAACAGCGCGATCAGGAGCAGGAACTGCACGTAAAACCTCCTTTATTCGAATATACGCGTCCGTCGGTAAACTCGTGCGGTGTCTGATGCGCCCGCCACCCCGTCCATGCCACGTTTGCTGCTCGACGTCTTTCTCTACGCGCTCGCCCGGTTGCTGCTGGTAGCGGTGATTGCCGGCGCGATCTTCGGCGTTGTTGCGTTGCTGGGAATCCGTGATTTCCCGGCCATGGTGGCGCTGCTGTTCGCACTGGTTCTCGGCATGCCGCTGGGCATCTGGCTGTTCGCACCGCTGCGCCGCCGGGCCACTGCCGGCATCGCCGCCGTCGACGAGCGCCGCCGCGCCGAGCGCGAGCAGCTGCGGGCCCGGCTGCACGGCGAGGATTCCGCCGGCGACTGACGCCGCGGCGCTACGGCTTGATCACCAGCACCGCGGTGATCAGGGCGGCCCACACCAGCATCGTCAGCCCGGTGTCCTTGAGCACGGGGATCAGCTCGCGGCCGCCGAGACCTGTGCGCACCGGCCTGGCCGCGCGGACCGCCAGCGGCGCCGCCGCGAAGCCGACCAGGCACCAGGGGGTCGCGAGCGTCAGGATCGCAGTCAGCACGAACGGCAGCAACGTCAGCACCTGGAACAGCTGCCGGGTGCGGGCATCGCCGAGGCGCACCGCCAGCGTGATCTTGCCGGACACCTGATCGGTAGGGATGTCGCGAAGGTTGTTGGCCACCAACACCGCTGACGACAACGACCCGACCGCGACAGCGAGCACGAGTCCCACCCAGTCGACCCGCAGCGCCTGGGTGTACTGCGTGCCGAGCACGGCGACCAGCCCGAAGAACACGAACACCGCGACCTCGCCGAGCCCCCGATAGCCGTAGGGGTTGGTGCCACCGGTGTACAACCAGGCGCCGGCGATGCACGCCGCGCCGACGGCGATCAGCCACGGCTGGCTGACCAGGGCCAGCGCCAGGCCGGCACCTGCGCCGATGGACAGGCTGATCACGGCCGCCGCCAGCACCGCCTGTGGTGACGCCAATTTGGCGCCGACCAGGCGGACCGGCCCGGACCGGTCGTCATCGGTGCCGCGGATGCCGTCGGAGTAATCGTTGGCGTAGTTGACTCCGATGATCAGCGAGATCGAAACCACAAGGGCCAGAGCCGCTTTCCACCACACCTCACCGCCGACCCAGGCGGCGGCACCGGTGCCTGCCAGCACGGGAGCGACGGCATTCGGGAGGGTCCGCGGTCGGGCGCCCTCTATCCACTGCGAAAGACTGGCCACGCGCGCAATCGTCCCACGCCCCTACACTTATCGGCATGAAGGATCGGCTCAGCAAGAACGAGATTCGCAAAGACGTCGTGCAGGAATCCGTCGAAGCCGTCGCAGGCACCGTCGGCGAGGTCATGAACATCGTCGTCACCGCCGTCAAGGACGTGGCGAGCTCCATCGGCGCCCTGGCCACCGACGCATTCGAGATCCGCGACGGCGCCCGGCGCGCCCGCGCGGAGCTGGAACTCGACCAGGACGACATCGAGGACACCGACGAGGTGGAGGACGCGGACGTGCCCGCGCCGACGCCCGCCACGGCCGTGGAGCCGCAAGAAGCGGACACCGCCACGACCAATCCGGCGACCGACGCCGAATAACGGATGCTGGGAGTCATCGGCGGTAGCGGTTTCTACACGTTCTTCGGGGACGACGCGCGCACCGTCTCCGTCGACACGCCCTACGGCGCGCCGAGCGCGCCGATCACCATCGGGGCTGTCGGCGGACACGAGGTGGCGTTCCTGCCCCGGCACGGGCTCAAGCACGAGTACTCGCCGCACACGGTGCCGTACCGGGCCAACATGTGGGCGCTGCGCAAGCTCGGGGTGCGGCGGATTTTCGCTCCGTGCGCCGTCGGCAGCCTGACCGCCGACCTCGGCCCCGGCGCTGTGGTCGTGCCGGACCAGCTGGTGGATCGGACCCGTAGCCGTGAGGACACCTACTTCGACGCCGGCGGGATCCATGTCGGCTTCGCCGATCCGTACTGTCCGACGCTGCGTGCCGTGGCGTCCGAGCAGCCGGGCGTCATCGACGGCGGCACCATGGTGGTCATCCAGGGGCCGCGCTTTTCCACCCGCGCCGAGAGCCAGTGGTTCGCGACCCAGGGGTTCACGCTGGTGAACATGACCGGCTATCCCGAGGCGGTGCTGGCCCGCGAACTCGAGATGTGTTACGCGGCAATCGCTCTGGTGACCGACCTGGACGCGGGTATCGAGGCCGGGGCCGGGGTCACCACTGTCGACGTCTTCGCGGAGTTCGAGCGGAACACCCCCATGTTCAAGGCGCTGGTGCAGCAGGCCCTCGCGACCGTCCCCGCCGAGCGGACCTGCACCCACTGCCTGGCCCACGCCGGGGTGAACCTGCCGTTTGAACTGCCCTGATCGGGCCCGCTCTTGACACCCGTCAAGTCGGGGTGGAAGAACTGACGGGTGACTTCCCGCATCTGCGAACAGCTCGGTATCGACTTTCCGCTCTTCGCCTTCAGTCATTGCCGCGACGTGGTCGCCGCCGTCACCAATGCCGGCGGATTCGGCGTGCTCGGCGCGACGGCGTACACACCTGAGCAGCTCGACCGGGAACTCAACTGGATCGACGACCACGTCGGCGGCCGGCCCTACGGCGCGGACATCATCGTGCCGGCGAAATTCGAGGGCAAGGGCGAGAATCTGTCCGACGGCCAGCTGGCCGACCGAATCCCTTCGGAATACCGGGAATTCGTCACCCAGCTGCTCATCGACCACGGTATCGAGCCGGAGGAACGCGTCCGTACCGGCGGCTCGGTGCTGTCCGGCAACACCGGGCATGACCTGCTCGACGTGGCGTTGAGCCACCCCATCAAGCTGATCGCCAATGCCCTCGGGGTGCCGCCGGACTACATGATCGAGGCAGGCCGCGAGCGGGGGATTCCGGTGGCCGCGCTGGTCGGCGCCAAGGAGCACGCCGTCAAGCAGGTGGCGGCCGGGGTTGACCTCATCGTCGCGCAGGGCACCGAGGCTGGCGGTCACTGCGGCGAGGTGTCGACGCTCGTCGTCGTGCCGGAAGTGATTGAGGCCATTGATGATTCGGTTCCCGTACTGGCGGCGGGCGGCATCGTCACCGGCCGGCAGATGGCCGCTGCGGTCGCGCTCGGCGCCGCCGGGGCCTGGACCGGCTCGGTGTGGCTGACCACCGAGGAGGCCGAGACCGCGCCGGCCACCAAGCAGAAGATGCTGGCGGCCACGTCACGGGACACCGTACGGTCGGCGGGCCGCACCGGAAAGCCTGCGCGTCAACTGGTTTCGGATTGGACGGATGCGTGGGCGCCGAAAGACGGTGGCCGCAAGCCACTTCCACTACCGTTGCAGAACATGCTGAGCGAGCCGGTGATCCGGCGCATCGATCGGCTGGCCGCGCAGGGGCATCCGGGCGCCCAGCAACTGGCGACCTACTTCGTCGGCCAGGGCGTCGGCCTGATGAACAAGGTCAAGCCCGCGCGCGAGGTCGTCCGTGAGTTCATCGAGGACTACCTCGCCGCCACCGAGCGCCTGAACCGCTCGCTGCCCTAGGGGCTGGTGCGCGGCGACGGCCATTGGTAACGAAAGTGGTCGCCCGCACAGACGTGGTCGAAAGTGCCTGGGCTCAATCGTGTTGGCGATCTACCGTTGGAGATTGAACTCAGGGACCTCCGGCGTCCTGAGAACGTCCCTGGTTTGGAGCGGGCGTGGGGGCTCTCCCGCGGCACGTGCGATCTGAAGCTGTCAGCATCGGCTGACAATGTCGCGTTTCGCGACAGCTCCAGATCGAAGATGCCGCCCAGAGCGGTTCTTCGCGGCTACGGCTCGATGGCGCGGCGGCCTTCCTTGAGCTGACGGCGCTCGTCGGCGGCGTCGATGATCGTGGTGTCGGCACCGCTCAGCGCGGTGTGCTGATCGACGCCGCGCAGCGGGGTGGTCGGTGCGAACGTCGCATTCATCTGCGGTGCGGCCCACTGGGGTTCGACGCGCGGATGCACGCCCTGGCCCGGTCCCAGCGCCTGGCCCGGCTCCGCGGTGCGCGGGCCCGATGACTGCTCATGCTCGCTCTCGCTCACCGTCGTCCGGGAGGTCCGCCGCAGCGTGAAGGTGATCTCCTCGAACTCCTCGATGACCTTCTGCGCCGAGCGCAGCTGCTGCACCGACGTGTCGATCACGCGGTCGACGACGGGCGCCACCGGTGCCATCAGCGGACGCAGCAGGCGCGCCGCCACCTTGGTGAGGTCGGGCAGCTGCGGCAGCGTCAGGCCGCCGGCGGGCTGCGACGTCGCGGGCACCGGCAGATTCTCGGCGGGCTTCTCGTCGACCGGGACGAGCTCGGCCGCGGCGATCGGTTCGGCGGGTTCGGGTTCGGGTTTGGGCGCCGGCGCGGGTGCCGCGCTCAATGAGCGTCGCTGCGGGTCCGGGAACGCCATGAGTTCATCCCAGTCCGAGTACAGGGGCTGCGGCTTCGGCTCGGCCGGCCGCAGCACCTCTGCGGTCGGGGCCGCGAGCGCCGGCTGTGCCGGTTCGCCGGTCAGGGCCTCGGCCACGCGTTGGCGGTGATATTCGCGGTTGATCTCGGCGTCGGATTCCAGCGCCAGGCGCATCGCGGCCAGCTGGTGTTCGGCCTTGAGGATCTCGGCTTCGGCCCGCACCTCGGCCTGCTTGACGGCGATGGCGGTCTCGGCGCGCAACTCGGCCCGCAGCCGGGACTCGTCGTGGCGCTCGCGCAGGGTTCGGTCCTGCCGGGCGTGCAGCAGCATCGGCAGCAGGTACAGCAGGACGCAGACGCCGATCACGGCGATGCGCGCCACCAGCGCGGCAGGGGTCTCGACGGTGTAGCCGTTCATCGCGACCCACCGTGCGCCGAACCCACGGTCCGCGTCGGTGCCGGCCGCGTCGCGCGCCGCCGTCACCGCGTGCTCGGCGCCGGCGATCCGCGCGTCGAGGCTCGGAGCCTGGTCATTACGGGCAGCCAGCGCGGCGTCGAGCTCACGCTGGTCGTGTTCGAGGATGTCCTGGGTGTTCTGGGTGATCTGGCCGTCACCGGGCACACCGGTGACCGGCTGCTGGGCGCAGGCCGGCGTCGGGTGGTACTCGCAGCGGGCCACGACCTGGGCGTCGTCACGGCGCCGGCGGGCGGAGTCGACGGCCGCGTCGAGCGCGCCGCGGCCGGCGCGCAGCGCATCCAACTGGCCCTGCGCGGTGGCCACCGCCGGCGTGCTCGCCGCGCGGGCCGCGGCCTCGGCGTCCATGCGCTGGGTGATGGCATTGCTGAAGAGCGTCATCGCGGCGAGCTCGCCGACCAGGAGGCCGATCGCGACGGCGAGGGCCACCCGGCCCGCGGTCCCGCGGGCACTGGCGACGGTGCTGCGGATGGCCACGACGACCAGCGCACCGAAGATCAGGGTCACGGGCAGCACGACGGCCAGTGGCAAACCGGTGGACGGGGTCGCGACGGCGGCGGCGACGAGCCAGGCCAGCACGCCTCCTGACCAGGTCAGGGCGGTCACCGCCGGGTGGTTGTCAGGCTGTCTGTGGGCAGGCATGGAAACTCCAACTCTTCCGGTCCGCATTCCAGGGTCCCAGAGAGCCGGGCCCGCCACCGAATCAAGCGCCGATGCTGTGACCGGCATCACGGGCCGATCAGGCGTTTTTCTGGTACTGCAGCGTCAGCGCCCGCCGGTCCAGCTTGCCGATGCCCCGGCGGGGGAGTTCGGCGACCACGTGCACCTCACGTGGAGCGGCGGTGGTGGCCAGGGTGGCGCCGACGTGTTCCCGCAGGTCAGCGACGGTGGGTGCGTCGGCGTCCGGGTGCAGGACGACGGCGACGGCCACCCGCTGGCCCAGTCGTTCGTCGGGCACGCCGAACACCGCGCATTCGGCGATGGCCGGATGGCCGGCCAAGGCCGACTCGACGAGCGCGGGCAGCACCTTCAGCCCGCCCGTCGCGATCGCGTCGTCGACGCGGCCCAGCACCCGCAGCACACCCGAATCATCCACCGCGCCAATGTCATCGGTGACGAACCAGCCGTCCACGAACGGCGACGGGTCGACGGGATTCCGGTAACCCGACGCCAGCGTGGGGCCGCCCAACGCGATCCGTCCGGTGTCGTCGATCCGCAGTCGGACGCCGGGCAACGGTTTTCCGTCGTAGACGCAGCCGCCGCAGGTTTCGCTCATCCCGTAGGTGCGGACCACGGAAATGCCTGCGGCCGAGGCCTTTTCGCCGAGGCCCGCCGGCATGGGGCCGCCGCCGATCAGGACGGCGTCCAACTCGGCCAGGGCCGCGGTCGCGGCGGGATCGGCCAGGATCTTGGCCAGCTGTACCGAAACCAGTGACGTGTAACGCCGACCGGGGCCCAGAGCTGCTACGGCAGAAGGCAATTCGCCGGCGTCGAAACCCGGGTCCAAGACGACGGGCACGGTGCCGGCCCGCAGGCTCCGCACCAGGACCTGCACTCCGGCGACGTGGTAGGCCGGCAGCGCCAGCAGCCACCGGCCGGGGCCGCCGAGCCGGTCGTGCGTGGCGTCGGCACTCGCGTGCAACGCCGCGGCGGAAAGCAAGGCGCCCTTGGGGGTTCCGGTGGAACCCGACGTCGACACCACCACCGCCACGTCGTCGTCGACGGGCTCGCCGGCCCGCAACGTCTCGGTCAGCAGCGCGGTCTGACGGTCATCGTCGGCCGGCACCGGCAGCAGCGCGCCGCGGCCGTCCAGGGCCTGCGCCAATTCCGGGATCAGGGCGAGGGCCGCGTCACCGGAACCGACGGCGACGGTACGGAGGACGGCTATGTCGGGCCTCCATTGCCTGGGCCTCCGCCGCCAGGCTCGCCGTCGATCGGGTCGCGGGGATCGTCGAGGGGCCAGCCCTTCGCGGCCAAGCGTTCGCGGACGCGTTCGACGTCCTCGCCGCGGGGCAGCTCGTCGGTGATCTGGGTGATCAGTACGCCGATGTCGATGTCGTCGAATTCGCTACGGTTCATCAGCCCGCGTGCGACAGACTTGACTTCGTCGTTGGTCAGCCGCCGGGACAGCAGGGCAAGCAGCGGTACCCGATCGGTGGCCGGGATGCCGTCGGGATATCCGGCCTGCAGCCACGCCACAATCTTGCTGAGAAAAACGTTCATGGCGTCACCTCCTCCGGGTTCTGGACGTCGGGCGTTGTCCACATCGATAGTCGCAATCCAGCGCCCCGAAACGGTAGACGCGGTTGCGGCGGGTTCACCGACACGGTAGTCCTCACCGCCCTGAGCAGCGCGTTGGCGGTAGAACCGCGCCTCACGAGCGGATGAACTCTCAGTGAACACCTTGAGCAGCTCCGCAAAGACCCAGGTCGTGGTCTGATTTCGGGGTAACTGTAACTCGCAAAAAACGGCGCGGTTACACCAGAATGAGCGCCATGAGCGCAGAGCTAGTCATCCTGGGGCTGTTGATCGCAACAGCACTGGCATTTGACTTCACGAATGGATTTCACGATACCGGTAATGCCATGGCGACCTCGATCGCCACAGGCGCGCTGAAGCCCAAGACCGCGGTGCTGCTGGCCGGCGTCCTGAACTTGGTCGGCGCGTTCCTGTCAGTCGAGGTCGCCGTCACCGTCACCACCTCGGTGCTGAAGATTCAGGACAGTAAGTCCGGGCACCTCCTGAAGTCCATCGATGCGTCGACCGGACTCACCATCATCTTCGCCGGCCTCATCGGCGGCATCCTGTGGAACCTCCTCACCTGGCTGTTCGGCATCCCCTCCAGTTCGTCGCACGCGCTCTTCGGCGGACTGATCGGTGCCGGCCTGGCCGCGCTCGGGACTGCCGGCATCAACTGGTCCGGTGTCATCCAGAAGGTTCTGATCCCGGCCGTCGCAGCTCCGTTCATCGCCGGCCTCGTGGCCGCTGTCGGAACCTGGCTGGTGTACCGGATCACGCGCAACGTCATCAAGAAGCGCCGTGAGGACGGCTTCCGCTGGGGCCAGATCGCCACCGCGTCGCTGGTCGCGCTGTCCCACGGCACCAACGACGCGCAGAAGACCATGGGTGTCATCGCCCTGGCTCTCATCACCACCGGCCACCTGACCGGTGATGTGAAGAAGGACGGCCTGCCGTTCTGGATCATTGCCTCCTGCGCCCTCGCCATTGGTCTGGGCACCTACATCGGCGGCTGGCGCGTCATCCGCACCCTGGGTAAGGGCCTCGTCGAGATCGAGTCCCCGCAGGGCCTGGCCGCCGAGGCATCCTCGGCCGCGATCATCCTGAGCTCCAGCGCCGCCGGTATGGCGCTGTCCACCACCCACGTCGCCACGGGTTCGATCCTGGGCAGTGGCGTCGGCAAGCCGGGGGCGTCGGTCCGCTGGGCCGTCGCCGGACGCATGGCCATGGCCTGGCTGATCACACTGCCGGCCGCGGCGCTGGTCGGTGCCCTGTCGTACTGGCTGTCCTACGGCCTGAAGTCCGCGACCGGTTCGGCGCTGGTCGGCGATGGCACGATCTTCGTCATCCTGGTCGCGCTGTCGGGCTTCATGTACTGGCGTGCGCAGCAGCAGAAGGTCGACAGCAGCAACGTCAACGCCGATTGGGACGACTCGACCAACTCCGTGGTGCCGGCCGACGTCCGTGACGCCGCCGCCAAGTCGCCCGAATCCGCCGGCGTCTGATTCCCCGCGAACTGAACGAAAAGGAATCACTGATGAACTACGTGGAAGCCATCCTCAAAGTCCTCGTCGTGGGTCTCATCCTCGGCGCCGGACTGCCCGCGGTGTTCGCGGGCGGCCTGGTCGCCTACTCCAACGGAGCCGGCGGCGAGCACGCCGACGGATCGGTCGCGGCCCCCAACCCGATCCTCAAGTACCTGGGTCTGACGCTGTTCGTACTGGTCGGAGCGGTGGTCCTGCTCGCGATCCTGTGGATCACCCGGTCGACGATCATCCACCACACCGGCGTCGACCTCTTCCCCTTCCTGAAGAAGTGAGCTTGCGAAAATGACCGAATCCAACGGATTGTTCGAGAATGTCCTGCGCTGGCTGCGGGCGGGATACCCCGACGGTGTGCCGCCCAAGGACTACTACCCGGTGCTGGCGCTGCTGAAGCGCTCGCTCACCGAGGACGAGGTCGTCGAGGCGGCGCGGTCCATCCTGCGCAGCAACGACGGCGAGACCCCGGTCACCGAGACCGAGATTCACGCCGCGATCGCAGCAGTCACCAACCAGGAACCCAGCGCTGACGACATCCACCAGGTGTCCGCGCGGCTGGCATTGGTCGGCTGGCCGCTCGCCACGCCGGCGCGCTGACAGACACTCACCACCTGAGACACCCGGAGCGCTAGCTCCGGGTGTCTCGTCGTAGTGGGTGGGTGTCGGGTACCTGCACGAAGATCAGGGCGACCTGATCGGGATCGGTGACGTGCAGCTCGTGCAGGCCCCACGGTTCCTGCCTCGCCGCACGGGCAATCGGCACTCCACGGCCTTCGAGCTCGGCCTGGGTCTGATAGACGTCGCGCACCTGCAGCCACAGCGCGCCGGGGAACGGAACCGCGGGCCCGTCGTCGTCGCGGCCGTGGCCGGCGAGTTCGATGAGCGACTGCCCGGCGTAGAACACGGTGCCGGCACCGTATTCGCGGGCGATGGCCAGGCCGATCGCGTCGCGGTAGAAGGCCACCGACGCCGCGTAGTCGACGGGCCGGATCAGGATGCGGCTGGCCAGGATCTCCATCGCGTCACCCGGCCGGTTGTGCGCGTTGACGTTTCATCATCTTGTCGACCAGCCCGGGGACGAAGCTGTTGAGCGCGTGCGACGTCACCGCCATCCGGGGCGCGATGCGCACCGGGCGGGTCTTGGCCGCGGTGATCATCCAGTCGGCGGCTTCGTCTGCGGAGAGTCCGGGGAGTCCGTCGTAGGCGCGGGTCGGCGCGATCATCGGCGTCTTCACCAGCGGGTAGAACAGCGTCGACGAGTGCACTCCGCTCGCGCCCCACTCGGTTTCGATCACCCGGCTCACCGCGGTCAGCGCCGCCTTGGAGGCGTTGTAGACCGCGAACAGCGGCGACGACTCGTTCATCACACCCCACGTGGACACGTTGATGATGTGCCCGTCGCCGCGCTCGAGCATGCCGGGGGCGAAGCCGCGGACCAGGCGCAGCGGCGAGTAGTAGTTCAGCGTCATGGTGCGTTCGACGTCGTGCCAGCGGTCCAGGGACTCGGCCAGCGGCCGGCGGATGGACCGGCCGGCGTTGTTGATCAGGATGTCCACGCCGCCCAGCTCGGCTTGCACGTCGGTGATCAGTTTGTCGATGGCGTCCATGTCGGACAGGTCGCACGGCCGCGCGATGGCGTCGCCGCCGCTGTGGGTGATCCGGGCGGCCACCTTGTCCAGCAGGTCGGCCCGGCGGGCGACGATGACGACCGTCGCGCCGAGGCGCGCGAACTTGGCGGCGGCCGCCTCGCCGATGCCTGACGACGCCCCCGTCAGCACGATGCGTTTCCCGGCCAGGTCGACCTCGCCGTGGCCCGACAACCGCTCGATCAGGGGTGGTCGCATGCCGGCGAGCAGCAGGCTCTCGCTGACGCGCTGTAGTGGACTCTTACTCACGCCCTGAGCTTAGGGGGCACGGCGATCAGGCGGGCCAGATGTTCGTGTACACCAGGTCGTCGAGTGGGCGTGCCGTCGTCCAGCCGACGATCTCGAGTTCGGGGCGGTCCGGGAACTCCGGTACCGGGCCGACGCACAGCACCGCGATCGGGTCGGCGCCCCCGGGCATGCCGAGCAGTTCGGCCAGCGCTGCCGGTTCGAACAGCGAAACCCAGCCCAGCCCAAGGCCTTCCGCGCGGGCCGCCAGCCACATGTTCTGGATGGCGCACGACACGGACGCCAGGTCCATGTGCGGCATGGTGCGCCGGCCGAAGATGTGGCGTTCCCGGTCGTCACCCAGTGCCACCACGAACAGCTCGGCGCAGTCGCCGATGCCTTCGACCTTGAGCGCCAGGAACTCCGCCTCGCGCGGCCCGAGGGCCTCCCCGGTCTGGATCCGCTCGGCGTCGACGAGTTCCTTGATCGCGGTCCGCGTGGCCGGGTCAGTGATGTGCAGGAAGCGCCACGGCTGCATCAGCCCGACGCTCGGTGCCATGTGCGCGGCCTCCAGGATGCGGCGCAGAACATCTTCGGGCACTTTGGAATTGGGCGTGAAATGCCGCATGTCCCGTCGCTCGGACATGACGCGGTAGATGGCTGCGCGTTCGGCGTCGGAGTAACTCGGCTCGCTCACCCCGGGAGGCTAACAGGGATCAGCGGGACCCGATCGCGTCGGAGTGCCGCCGGTGGAACCGGCGGGGCGGGTGCTCGGAGGATGTGGTTCGTCTGGGGAAGCCGAACCACGCCGCCAGCGCGACGTTGTATCCGGTGAGGGTCGCGTAGAGCACGGTGTCACGCGAGTCGAAGCCCAGCGGTCCCGGGCTGTGGCTCGAGGTGGCCGCGATGCACACCGCCGTCACGATGAACCAGCCGACGGCGGCGATGCGGTTGAACAACGCCGCGCTCCGGCCGAACGCGGCAAAGACGGTCAGCACGCCGACCACGAGCAGCAGGGAGCAGTGCAGTGGAGTCACGCGCAGCCACATGATCGGCGCCCCGGCGGCACCGAAATGCGGGTTCGCCATGGACCAGGCCAGGCCGGTGCCGCCGAAGACGCCCAGCGCGAAACCCTCGACCCCCAGCGCCCACCGGCCGATCCGCGCATGTGCCCCGACGTCCACGTGCCAAGTGTGACGCGAGGCGCGCCACATCGACACGCGCCCAAGCGGATACACAGCGCACTCATGGGAAAGCACACAGCGTGCTGTCGTCCGTCCGACCGACAGGACGCCGAACCGACGTCGGCGCGCTCAGAAGTAGCGCGGGAATTCGCTCCAGTCCGGGTCGCGCTTCTGCAGGAACGCGTCCCGGCCTTCCACGGCTTCGTCGGTCATGTAGGCCAGTCGCGTGGCCTCGCCGGCGAAGATCTGCTGACCCACCAGGCCGTCGTCGATCAGGTTGAACGAGAACTTCAGCATCCGGATGGCCTGCGGCGACTTGCCGTTGATCTCGGCAGCCCATTGCAGCGCAACGGTTTCCAGGTCCTTGTGGTCGACGACCTCGTTGACCGCGCCCATCTTGTGCATGGTCTCGGCGTCGTAGGCGCGGCCCAGGAAGAAGATCTGGCGGGCGAACTTCTGCCCGGCCTGCCGGGCCAGGTACGCCGAGCCGTAGCCACCGTCGAAGCTGCCGACGTCGGCGTCGGTCTGCTTGAACCGGGCATGTTCCCGACTGGCCAGGGTCAGGTCGCAGACGACGTGCAGGCTGTGGCCGCCGCCGGCCGCCCAGCCGTTGACGAGGCAGATGACGGGCTTCGGCATGAACCGGATCAGCCGCTGCACCTCGAGGATGTGCAGTCGGCCGGCGCGTGCGGGGTCGACGGTCTCGGCGGTCTCGCCGGAGGCGTACTGGTAGCCGCTGCGGCCGCGGATGCGCTGGTCGCCACCGGAGCAGAAGGCCCAGCCGCCGTCCTTCGGTGACGGCCCGTTGCCGGTGAGCAGGATGACACCGACGTCGGGGCTCATCCGGGCGTGGTCGAGGGCGCGGTACAGCTCGTCGACGGTGTGCGGCCGGAAGGCGTTGCGGACCTCGGGCCGGTCGAAGGCGATCCGGACCGTCGGCTGCGGTTCACCGCCGCGCACATGGCGGTGGTAGGTGATGTCGGTGAGTTCCCCGAGTTCGGTCACCGGCTGCCAGAGCTGCGGGTCAAATGGATTGTCTGCGTTCACGCCTCGACCTTAGAGCCGACTGTGTTTGGTGCGCGCCACCCAGGGGTACTAGATCGGACACAATCAGCGGCCGTTCGCGGCCCAAATACAGGGAGGTCCTTGATGAAGCGGTCAGCAGGCGTGGTGGTGTCGGGAGTCATTGCCGGACTGATGCTGGTCGGATGCTCGCCGGCCGTCCAGGGTGGCGATACCAAGTGCAAGGACTTCGTGGGTGCCGACGAGAAGACGCAGAACGAGGCGGTCAACAAGATGATCAAGGATCGCAAGGGCGCCGATCCGTCGTCGCTCGAGGTGTCGGGGACGCGCGCGTCGGCGCTGGCGTGGTGTCAGACGGTCGGCCAGCAGGACGCCCCGATCAAGAACGCGCCGCACATCTAGACGGCTGCCCGAGCGTGGGGGTTGACGCGGAAATTCGTCCAGAATTTCTCGTCAACCCCCACGCTCGTCGGTGTCTAGACGGGGTCGAAGCGGAACACCGCGCAGCGGCCGGCGAGCGCTTCGAATTCGTCGGGGTTGGGTCCGGTGACGAGGCCCGCGCTCTTCATGAAGCCGACACCTGTCGGCACCAGGATGGGGAACTGCCGCAACAGCGGCCGGGCCTCTTCGGCGGGTACCTCGAACAGCCGGACCGCTTCACGGTGCCGGCCGTGCGTGACGGTGGCAGTGTCTGCGGCCCGCGCGTTGCGTACCCAGTCGGCGTTCGGGAACCCGCCCACCACGTAGCGCCGGCCGTCGACCTCGAACGGGGTGATGGGCGTGGACCGCGGTTCACCGGATGTGCGGCCGGGCACCGTCAGCACCACGGGACCCTTGATCGGGACCACCCGCATGACGGCCATCATCACCTTGTTCATGGGCTTGAGCCACCAGGGTGGCTTGAGATTCGCGTCGCTGTCCTGGGCCATGACCCGAGGCTAGACGAGGGGCCGAAACCGCGCTGGCGTGCTATGTTCGCCCAGCTGAAAGAGGGGTTTCGATGTCGAATCAGTGGCCCCCCGGGCAATACGGGCCTGGGCAGTTCGGACCCGGTCAACCACCGGGTCAACCGTATGGGCCACCCAACCCGTACGGTGCTCCAGGCGTGCCGCCGAACGTGCCCTACCCGCAGTACCCCCAGCCGCAATACCCCCAACCCGCGGGTTACGGCGCGCCCCTGCCCGGGCCGTCCGGACCGTCGGGCGTGACGGCGATCATCGCCGCGGTGCTGAGCATGCTCGGCGCGGTGTCGACGGCCTTCCAGGCGTTCTCCAGCTGGTACGTGGTCGCGACGTTGGGCGAGCTGTCCGGTTCCTACGACAGCGACGCCCGATCCGGGCTGATGAGCCTCACCAGCGGCATGGCCGTCGTCCAGACGATCGTGGCGATCGCGCTGCTCGTCGGTGGTGTGCTGCTGGTTCTCGGGCGCGGGGTGGGCCGCTGGATCGTCATGGGCGGCTGCACGGTCGTGGTGCTGTCGAATTTGATCGGTCTGTTCGCGGCGCTGACCATCCTCAAGCGGCTCGACACCACGCTGGGCGGCGGCTACCAGGGGATGCAGAGCATGGCGGGCCTGTCGGTGCTGAGCGCCGCGATACCGATCGTGTTCGCGCTCGCCACCGGTGTACTGGCTGCGCTGAATTCGACGCAGCAGTGGTGCCGGTGGAAGAGCGCGCAGTCGGCGCCCGTCGCTCCCGTCGGCTACCCCGGCTACCCGCAGCAGTACTAGCTAGACGTAGCGGTTGCGCCCGGCGAACCAGCCGGCCGTCAACTGCACGGCGTACACGCTGAAGAACAACACGAACGGGACGTGCCAGTCGCCGGACACGTCGTGCAGCAGTCCGAACAGGAACGGGCCGGTACTGGCGAACAGGTAGCCGAAGCCCTGCGCCATACCCGAGAGCTGTGCGGTGTCCTCGGCGTTGCGGGCGCGCAGGGCGATGATGGTCAGCGCCAGCGAGAACGCGCTCAACCCGATGCCGATCATCGTGCTCCAGAGCACCGGCGCCGCCATCGGTGCGATCAGCAGGCCGATGGTGCCGGACACGCCCAGCACGCCGAGGCCGACGTTCCACAGGCTCTGGTGCGTGCTGCGGGCGGCCAGCGGTGAGATCAGGAGCGCGATCGGGACGCCGATCAGGGACATCACCCCGGACATCACGCCGGCGCTGGTCTTGTCCATGCCGTTGTCGATGAAAATCTGTGGGAGCCAACCCATCATGACGTAGGCCAGGAATGACTGGCTGCCCATGTAGACCGTCACCGTCCAGGCGAGCGGGTTACGCAGCAGCGAGCGGCGCCTGGTGGCCTGGGCCGCGGTGGCGGCCCAGTCGGTGCGATGGCGACGGGCCGCGGGCACCCACAGGAGCAGGGCCGCCAGCGCGAGGGCCGCCCAGATGGCCAGCGACGGACGCCAACCGCCGACGCTGTGTTCGACGGCCGGCGTGACGGCGGCGCCGAAGGCTCCGCCCGCCTGCAGTGCGCTGGTGTAGACGCCGGTCATCAGGCCGACGCGGGCGGGGAACGAACTCTTGATGACCACCGGGATCAGCACGTTCGCCAGCGCGACGCCCGACGAGGCGAGCAGGGTGGCGCCCAGCATGAGGCCGCCATCGCCGAACGGTCGCACCGCCAGCCCGACGGCCAGCGCCAGCAAGGCCAGCGTGACGGTCCGGCCCAGGCCGATCCGCTTGGACAGCAACGGCGCGGTGGCGCCGGCGGCCGAGAAGCACAGCACGGGCAGGGTGGTCAGGATGCCGGCCCATACTGACGACACCCCGAGTGCGGTGCGCATCTCGCCGAGCAGGGGAGCGACGCTGGTGACCGACGGCCGCAGATTCAGCGCGGTGACGACGACGGCGAGCGCCAGCAGGACGCCACTGGCCAGGCGGGTGTTCGGGCGTGCCGGGACGTCCGCGATCTCGATGGCGCCGTCGAGTTCGAGTGCCAATTCATCTTCGTAACGGGTGTGTTTGGTTCCGTTCACGGCAGCACTCATCCTGCTAGGATGCCATACATCCTATGATTGGTTGAAAGGATGATTGCGTGGCGCTGAACACAGCCCGCCGGGCCGGCTTGGTCGAGCAGGTCATCGAGCAGCTCCGGGGTTCGGTCGCGGACGGGGAATGGCCCGTCGGGCATCGAATCCCCAATGAGACCGATCTCGTCGAAGCGCTCGGGGTCGGCCGCAACACCGTGCGCGAGGCCGTGCGGGCACTGGCGCATGCCGGGCTGTTCGAGGTGCGGCAGGGCGACGGCACGTACGTCCGCGCCACCAGTGAGGTGTCAGGCGCGCTGAGCAGGTTGTGCAGCGACGAGCTGCGTGACGTGCTGCAGGTGCGCCGCGGGCTGGAAGTGGAAGGCGCCCGGCTGGCCGCCACCAACCGGACCGACGACGACCTCGCCACGCTGCGGCGGCTGCTGGACGGGCGCGACGACGAACAGCGCGCCGGGCACCACGACGAATTCGTCCACGCCGACACCGAATTCCACTGCGCCGTCATGCGGGCGTCGGGCAACACCATGCTCATCGACCTGTACCTCGGGCTCATCGAGGTCATCACCGCGAGCGTGTCCGTCATGAACGAGACGCCCGTCGAGACCGAGTTCGAGGACCATCACCGGCTGCTCGACCGCGTCGTCGCCGGAGATCCCGACGGCGCGGCCGCCGCGGCGGCGGTGCTCTTCGACCGACTCCTGGCCGGGTTGCCCTCTTAGCGTGAGGAGGGGGAACCTCCGACTCGCGAGCAGACGTGAAAACCCCCAATTTCGTTGGAAATTAGGGGTTTTCACGTCTGCTCGCGGAGCAAACAGCTAGCCGACGGAACGCTCCGAGCCGGCCCAGAACTGGGCGCGGACGGCCTTCTTGTCGGGCTTGCCGAGCGCTGTCACCGGCACGGCGTCGGCGATGACGACGTGCTTCGGCGACTGCACCGAGCCCTTGCGTTCCTTGACCGCGGCCTGAATCTCGGCGGTCATCTTCGCGATGGCCTCCTCGGATCGGTCGGCCTCCGGGCGCAGCACGACGACGGCCGTCACGGCCTCGCCCCACTTTTCGTCGGGGGTGCCCACGACGCAGACCTGGGCGATCGAAGGATGTTCGGCGACAACGTCTTCCACCTCACGCGGGAAGACGTTGAAGCCGCCGGTGACGATCATGTCCTTGGTGCGGTCGACGATGAACCAGAAACCGTCCTCGTCCTCGCGGGCCAGGTCACCGGTGTGCATCCAGCCGTCCTTGAACGTCTCGGCGGTGGCTTCCGGCAGGTTCCAGTAGCCGCCCGAAAGCAGCGGGCCGGACACGCAGATTTCGCCGACCTCGCCCTGCTTGACCGGCCGGCCGTCGTCACCGAGCAGTGCCGTCCGCGCGAACAACGTCGGCCGCCCGCAGGACGTCAGCCGCTTCTCGTCGTGCTCGCCCTTGGCCAGGTACGTGATGACCATCGGCGCCTCGGACTGGCCGTAGTACTGCGCGAAGATCGGGCCGAACCGGCGGATCGCCTCGGCGAGGCGCACCGGGTTCATGGCCGAGGCGCCGTAGTAGACGGTCTCCAGCGACGACAGATCCCGCGTGTGCGAGTCGGGGTGGTCCATCAGCGCGTAGATCATCGACGGCACCAGCATGGTCGCGGTGATCTTCTGCTCCTCGATGACCCGCAGCACCTCGGCGGGGTCGAACTTCTTGAGCACGATCAGCTCGCCGCCCTTGACGATCGTCGGCGTGAAGAACGCGGCGCCGGCATGCGACAGCGGCGTGCACATCAGGAACCGGGGGTGCTCGGGCCACTCCCATTCCGCCAGCTGAATGGTCGTCATGGTGCTGATGGACTGCGTCGTGCCGATGACGCCCTTGGGCTTGCCGGTGGTGCCGCCGGTGTAGGTGAGCCCGCCGACGTGGTCGGGCGCCAGGTCGGCGGCCTCGAGCGGCTGCGGCTCGTACTTGGCGGCCTCGGCGGCCAGGTCGATCGCTGATCCGATCAGCGCATCCGGCACCGGGCCGATGGTCAGGATCTGCTTGAGCGACGGCACCTTCTCCAGCAGGCCGATGGCCCGCTCCACGAACGCCTCGGTGGGGTCGATGATCAGGGTCGTGACGCCGGCGTCGGTCAGGACGTAGGCGTGATCGTCCAGCGAACCGAGAGGGTGTAGTGCCGTGCGGCGGTAGCCCTGGGTCTGGCTGGCGCCGATGATCATCAGCACCTCGGGCCGGTTGAGGGACAGCAGGCCGCTGCTGGCGCCGGAGCCGGCCCCGAGCGCCTCGAAGGCCTGAATGTACTGGCTGATGCGGTCGGCGAGCTGGCCGCCGGTCAGCGTGGTATCGCCGAGGAACAGGACCGGCTTGTCTTTGTTGCGCTTAAGGGCGCCGACGGTCAAGTGCCCGGAATGCAGGGGATGGCGCAGCAGCTCGTCACTCATAGCCTAAGACTAGAACGTGTTCTAGTCCGTAGGTCAAGCCCTGCGGTCTAGCATCCACCTCATGGCCACTCCAGCCGACGTCGTCATTGCCGGAAACATCCTGACGGTCGATCCCGACCGGCCGACCGCCGAGGCACTCGCCGTCACCGACGGCCGGATCGTGGCCATCGGAACGCGTGCCGACGTACAGCCGTGGATCGGCGCCGACACCGAGGTTCGCGAGATCAGCGGTTGCGTACTGCCGGGCTTCGTCGAGGCGCACGGCCACCCGCTGATGGAGGCCGTGGTCCTGGGCGGCCGCATGGTCGACATCCGGCCGGTCACGATGCCCGACGCCGCGGACGTCGTGGCCGCGATCCACGCCGAGGTCGCCGCCCGTGGCGCCGACGGCGCCTACCTGAACGGCTGGGATCCGCTGCTGCAGCGGGGGCTCCCGGAGCTGACGCTGGCCTGGCTCGACGAGGTGGCGCCCGATGGCCCGCTGGTGATCGTGCACAACTCGGGGCACAAGGCGTACTTCAACTCGGCCGCTGCGCGGGACGCCGGGCTGACGCGGGACACCCCGGACCCGCACGGCGCCAAGTACGGCCGCGACGCCGACGGCGAGATCGACGGCACCGCGGAGGAAACGGGCGCGGTGTTCCCGCTGCTGGCGGGAGTGCTGACGCCCACCGACTATCCGGCACTGCTGCTCGCCGAATGCGCCCGGCTGAACCGGGCCGGCCTGACGACATGTTCGGAGATGGCGTTCGACCCGATGTTCCGGCCCGTCCTGGAACAGCTGCGCGACAAGCTCACAGTGCGGCTGCGCACCTACGAGATGTCCACCGCGGCCCTGCACACCGATGCGTCTCCGGACAACGGCGACGACATGGTCCGGCAGGCCGGTATCAAGATCTGGGTCGACGGTTCCCCGTGGGTCGGCAACATCGACCTGACGTTTCCGTACCTCGACACCGACGCCACCCGCATCATCGGCGTGGTGCCCGGGTCGTGCGGGCATGCCAACTACACCCGCGAGCAGCTTGCCGAGATCGTGCACACCTTCTTCCCGCAGGGCTGGCAGATGGCCTGCCACGTGCACGGCGATCACGGCGTGGACACCATCCTGGATATCTACGAGGAAGCGCTGCAGCGCTGGCCGCGGGACGATCACCGGCTGCGGCTCGAGCACGTCGGCGCCATCACGCCGGCACAACTGCGGCGCGCCCACGATCTCGGTGTCACGTGCAGCGTGTTCGTCGACCAGATCCACTACTGGGGCGACATCATCGTCGACGGGCTGTTCGGCCCGGAGCGCGGCGACGTGTGGATGCCGGCCGGGTCCGCTGTGGCGACCGGCATGCGCATCTCGCTGCACAACGACCCACCGGTGACGCCCGAGGAGCCGTTGCGCAATATCAGCGTCGCGGCCACCCGGATTGCGCCCAGCGGACGCGTGCTGGCGCCACAGGAGCGGCTCACCGTCGAGGCGGCCATCCGGGCCCAGACCATCGACGCGGCCTGGCAGCTGTTCTCGGACGACGCGATCGGTTCGCTGGAAATCGGCAAGTACGCGGACCTCGTGGTGCTGTCCGCCGATCCACGTTCGGTGCCGCCGGAAGCCGTCGCCGACCTGGAGGTGCTCGCGACTTACCTGGCGGGACAACAAGTGTTTGCCAAATCCGGCTGACCGGACGGCGCCACGTGGCAGGCTCAGCGCATGACTGAATTGCCGGCACCCCGATTCCTCGACGAACGTGTTGCCCACTGGGCGGCGACGAAGCCTGATGACGAAGCGATCACCTATCTGGGCAGAACCTGGACCTGGTCGCAGTGGAACGACCGCGTCCGCCGGCTGGCCGGTGCGCTGTCCGCCTGGGGCATCAAACGCGGGGACGTCGTGGCGTTCCTGGACAAGAACCACCCGGCCTGCGTCGAGCTGACGCTGGCGGCGGCGTCCTTGGGTGCTGCCACCGCCATCATCAACTTCCGGCTGGCCGCCGACGAGCTGGACTTCGTGCTGAACGACTGCGGCGCAAAGGTTCTCATCGTCGGCGCCGAGCTGCGTCCGGCGGTCGATGCCATCGCGGCCAAGCTGACGGCCGTCGAGCACGTCGTCAGCGTGACGCCCGAGGGCGGTGACGGCGACGAGTACGAAGCACTGCTCGCCGGCGCGACCCCGGTGGATCGGTCGCTCGACGTCCAGCCCGACGACGTGGCCATCATCATGTACTCCTCGGGCACGACGGGCCGGCCCAAGGGTGTGGCGCTCACACAGGCCAACATGATCGCCCACACCATCAACGCTTTCGAAGGCTGGGAGAGCACCCCCGACGACAAGAACCTCGTGGCGATGCCGCTGTTCCACGTCGGCGGTTCGTCGTACATGCAGTACGGGCTGCACAACGGGGTACCGAGCTACATGACGCGCGACGCCGACGGGGCCTCGCTCGCCGGCGGCATCCTCAACGGTGCGAACCGCACGTTCCTGGTGCCGGCCGTGCTCGCCAAGGTGCTCGAGTCCGGCCCGGATGCGGTGAAGCTGTTCAGCGCGTTGAAGACCTACGCCTACGGCGCCTCCCCGATGCCGCTGCCGCTGCTGCGCCAGGCCCTGGCGGCCTGGCCCGACACCGAGTTCATCCAGGTGTACGGCCTGACCGAGGTCTGTGGCGTCGTCAGCCGGCTGATGCCCGAGGACCACCGCGCCGACAACGAGGAGCGGCTCGTCAGCGCCGGCGTGCTGATTCCCCAGGCCGAGGTGCGGGTGGTCAACCCGGAAACCCTCGACGACGCGCCGGCTGGTGAACAGGGCGAATTGTGGTTCCGGACACCGACATTGATGAAGGAATACCTCAACCGGCCGGACGCCACGGCCGAGGCCATCACGGCCGACGGCTGGTTCCGTACGGGCGACATCGGCCGCGTCGACGCCGACGGCTACATCTTCGTCGAGGACCGGCTCAAGGACATGATCATCTCCGGCGGCGAGAACATCTACTCCATCGAGGTGGAGCGGGTGCTCGCCGAACACCCGGCGGTGTCCGAGGTCGCGATCATCGGCGTGCCCGACGAGAAGTGGGGCGAATCGGTGAAAGCCGTTGTGACGCTGGAAGGTTCGGGGGAAAGGGTGTCGGACGCCGACCTCATCGCCTTCGCCCGCGAACGCCTTGCCGCCTACAAGTGTCCGAAGACCATCGACTTCGTCGACGACATGCCGCGCAACCCCACCGGCAAGATCCTCAAGAAGGAACTCCGCAAGCCCTACTGGGAGGGTCGGGACCGCGCCACTGTGTGAGGCACGATGGAGGGGTGCCGCCCGCTCTGCCCACCCTCGATGAACTGCTCGAGCGCCTGCGCGTCGTCTCGCTGCCGATGCGGGTCCGGTTCCGCGGCATCGACGTCCGTGAAGTCGCGCTGATCGAAGGACCGTGCGGCTGGGGGGAATTCGGCGCGTTCGTCGAGTACGGCCCGGCCGAGGCGGTGCACTGGCTGGCGTCCGGCATCGAGGCGGCGTACTTGCCGTCGCCCGAGCCGGTGCGCGACCGCATCCCGATCAACGCCACCGTGCCCGCCGTCGACGCGGCGCGGGTGCCCGAGGTGCTGGCCCGCTTCCCGGGTGCTCGCACCGCCAAGGTGAAGGTGGCCGAGCCAGGTCAGACGCTGGCCGACGACGTGGCACGTGTGGAGGCCGTCCGGGCCCTGGTGCCGGTGGTGCGGGTCGACGCCAACGGCGGCTGGACCGTCGCCGAAGCGGCGGCCGCGGCGCGGGCCCTGACCGCCTCGGGACCCCTCGAATACCTGGAGCAGCCGTGCGCGACGGTGCCGGAACTGGCCGAACTGCGGCGTCTGGTCGACGTGCCGGTGGCGGCCGACGAGTCCATCCGCAAGGCCTCCGACCCGCTGCGTGTCGTCCGCGAGCGCGCAGCCGACGTCGCGGTGGTCAAGGTCGCGCCGCTGGGCGGGGTGGCGCGGCTGTTGGACGTGGCCCGTCAGATCGACATCCCGATCGTGGTCTCGAGCGCGCTGGATTCCGCGGTCGGGATGACGCGCGGGCTCCTGGCCGCCGGCTGTCTGCCGACGCTGCAGCACGCCTGTGGCCTGGGCACCGGCGGGTTGTTCGTGGAAGATGTTGCGGACGTGGCGCGTTCGGTCGACGGATTCCTGCCGGTCGGTCCGGTGGCGCCGGACCCGGCGCGGTTGGCCGGCCTGGCGGCCGCTCCCGTGCGGCGGGCCTGGTGGATCGACCGCGTCCGGGAGTGCTATCCGCTGTTGGAGACCTTGTCCGTCAACTGAATTCGACGAGCGTGACGGGTGCGCGAAAACGGGCCAATCCAGAGAGGCGGTAGGACTGCCGGGTGACCCATGGCACGAGCTTGCCGCGGCCGGCGGGATAGCGCAGTTCGCGCACCGCACGGATACCGGGAATGGACTGCAACCGCGGGTATTGACGGGCGGTGAACCAGAACGGCATCGGAGGCACGGTGTAGTTCGCACTGAGCCGGAAGCCGCGGCGCTGCGAATATTCGCTCAGGAACCACGGCACGCTGTCAAAAACCAACTGCCCCTGGGGAAAACGTTCGGCACACGCGGCGACCAGGTCGAACACGACATCCTCGGTCAGATACTGGAACAGGCCTTCGGCGGTGATCACCACGCCGCCGGAGGCGTCGACGGCGTCCATCCAGGAGTGGTCCAGCGCGGACTGCGCACACTGGCCGAGCCGGTCGGACGTCGGCAGCAACTGCTGACGCAGTGCCATGATCGGCTCCAGATCCACTGACAGCCAGGTCATTTCGCCGTTGTCCACGCGCCAGAAGCTGGTCTGCAGACCCTCCGCCAGCGCCACGACCGTCGCACGGGGGTGGGCGGCCAGATAGTCGCGGGTGACCTCGTCGAACACCAGTGCCCGCAGTGCGGTGGCCTGATGGGTGCGGCCGAAATCCTGGTAGTCGTAATCGAGGGCGTCCCGTAGCGCGATCGCCACCGGGTCGTCGATGATGCCGTCGGGGCGGGCGGCCTCGGTGGCGCGCTGGTGCAGGGTGAGGAGCGCGGTTTCGGATACGCCGTCGAGATGACGGGCGTCGATGACTGACATGGCGCCACCGTACGTCCACCGATCGGGTGGCTGTCAAAACCGGCCGCAAAAGTCACCCACACCGCAGTACCGCGATAACCGGCTGTCGCATAGTCGATTTCACCCGGGCCCCCAGGCCGGGAACTTTCTCGATGCGTCCGCCGACTAGCTAGAAGTAGGGGTGCCGTGGGGGTATCCGGGGCGGTCGCGCCAGGACGGTGCGCGGCCTGCTGTGCCGTGCGAGGAGACCGCGACGTGACTGTGCCGATCTGGATGGCTGTGCCACCCGAGGTGCACTCAGCGTTGCTGACGGCCGGGCCGGGGCCGGGCTCGTTGGTGGCCGGCGCCGCGCAATGGCAACAGCTGAGCCTGCAATACCGTGAGGCGGCGGCCGAGCTGTCGGCCATCCTGGCCGACGTGCAGGGGAGCAGTTGGGAGGGGCTGAGTGCCGTCCGGTATGTCGCCGCGCACGTGCCCTACCTGGCCTGGTTGGAGGAGTCTGCCCTGGCGGCGGCTGCCACGGCGGCGCAGCATGAAACGGTGGTCGCCGCCTACGGCACCGCAGTCGCGACCATGCCGACACTGGTGGAGCTGGCCGCCAACCATGTGACGAACGCCGCACTGGTGGCGACAAACTTCTTCGGTATCAACACCATTCCCATCGCGGTCAACGAGGCCGACTACGCGCGGATGTGGATGCAGGCGGCCGACACCATGATCGTTTATCAGGCGGTCGCCGACGCGGCCACGGCGGCGGTACCGCCCGCGCAGCCGGCGCCGTCCATCGTCGCGCCCGGTGGTGAAGCCCGGCAACCGATGTCGAACACGCCCGCGCCGAGCCAACCGCTGCGCGATCTCTGGCAATTCATCTCGCAGCTCGGCACCACCGGCCAGATCGATCAGCTGCTCGAGAACTTCACGCGCTTCTTCGAGCAGTTGGGCTTCAACCCGGCCACCTCCGCGGTGCTGGCCCTGGTGGCGCTGACGCTCTACGACATGCTCTGGTACCCGTACTACGCCTCCTATGGGTTGCTGCTGGCCCCGTTCTTCGCGCCGGCGCTCAGCGCGCTCGCGGCGCTGGCGCTCGTGAAATCGCCTGTGCCGCCGGCCATGGACGCGGCACCGGTGCCTGCCGAACCTGCCGTCGTCCAGCCTGCGGCCGCCACGCCGCGCCCCCACGAGGCGTCTGCAGTTCCCGGGATTCAGGTCGGTATGACGCCGGCTTCCGGTCCGTCCGCGCCGGCACCGACCACCGTCGGCGCCGGCGGTGCCGCGCCCACCGCCAACCTCGCCTATGCCGTGCCCGGGCTGCCACGCACGAGCGCGGGGCCGGGGCCCGAATCAGGCAGCGAATCACCGGACACCACCACCGACAGTGTCGGTGCCGCGGCGGCTGCCCGTGCCGAAGCCGGCGTCCGTGACCGGGCCAAACGAGTGCGTCGAGCCCGGCGCGGAGCACGCGGCCATCGCGATGAGCTTCCCGAGATGAAAGCCGATCTGACTGGTGCCGGGGATATTTCGTCGAGCGCGCCCGTCGCCACGGCCAATGGGCGCGGCGCCGGACCGGTGGGGTTCACCGGCGCGGTGACCGCAGCGGGCACCGCGCCGAACGGCATGGTGGAGCGGATGCCCGCGGGTGTGCGACCATCGGCGCCCCTGCTGCCGGCGACCTGGCTCGCCGGTGACGACGACGGGCCTGAACAGCAATAGCACGAATTGTGAAGGGGCGCGGAACTTTTCTCGATGTTCTGACGACTACATCAATTGAAGGCAACATTTGAACGATTTTCTGCGTTGTGGGGCAATGGATTTCGCTGCCACCGCGGCGCGGTGCAGCAAACTTGGGGAGGCGCGTCGATGACGCTCAATGTGCAGGGACGAGGGCTCGGAGCGCAGGTCGTCGGAATCGATCCGAACAATCTGGGCAACATCTCGACCGACGAGCTCCGCGAAATCGTCTACGAGAACAAGCTTGTCGTCCTCAAGGGAGTCAAGCCGTCGCCCGAACAGTTCATCGAGCTCGGCCGCATTCTCGGTGAGATCGTGACGTACTACGAGCCCGTGTACCACCACAACGAGCACCCGGAGATCTTCGTGTCATCCACGGAGGAAGGGCAGGGCGTGCCCCGCACGGGCGCATTCTGGCACATCGACTACATGTTCATGCCCGAACCGTTCGCGTTCTCCATGGTGATGCCACTGACGGTGCCGGGCGTCGACCGCGGCACGTACTTCATCGACCTCAACAAGGTGTGGGAATCCCTGCCGCCGGCGCAGCAGGCGTCGGTGCGGGGGACCTTCAGCACGCATGATCCGCGGCGCCACATCAAGATTCGGCCCGGTGATGTCTACAAGCCGATCGGTGAGGTGTGGGACGAGATCAACCGCGTCACGCCACCGATCAAGTGGCCCACGGTGATCCGGCACCCGCACACCGGCCAGGAGATCCTGTACATCTGTTCCACCGGTACCAGCACGATCGAAGACGGTGACGGCGAAGTGCTGGACCCGTCGGTGCTGCAGGAACTGCTCGCCGCCACCGGCCAGCTCGACGCCGACTTCGCGTCACCGTTCATCCATACGCAGCACTACGAGGTCGGCGACATCATCCTGTGGGACAACAGGGCCCTGATCCACCGGGCGAAGCACGGGACCGCGACGGGGACGCTGACGACGTATCGGCTGACCATGCTCGACGGCCTGGCGACGCCGGGGTTCGCGGCATGAGCGCCACCGAGCTGACCGCGCCCGTCGCGGAATGGGTTGATACCGAGCAGATTCCTGAGGACCTCCTGGCCAGAGTGCTGGAACCCTATTCCTACAAGGGCTGCCGGTATCTCACGGACGCCACGTACCGGGCCACCGGCGATTCGCTGGTCGCGACGGGGAATTTCAGCATTCCCGAGTCGGTGTACATTCGCAGCACCGGTCATTTCAACGCTGTCGAACTGGTGCTGTGCTTCAACCAGCTCGCCTACTCCGCGTTCGCACCGGCGGTCCGCCACGGCGAGCTCGACGGGTTCCAGGGCTGGACGCTCGACGACTATTTCGACAACCAGTTGTCCAGCATGCTGATCCGGTCCACCGCGTCGCGCTACAAGCGACAGATCGATGCCCGCAAGTTCTCCGCCCGGTTGACGTGCGAAGGCATCGAGGTCGTCGAGCGGAGCTGGCGGTACCTGAAAGTGCCGTGCGCCATCGAGTTCCACGATGACGACGGGGGATCCGCATTCGGCGAGTTCGAACTCGCGATCCTCAACATCCCGTGAGCGCCGTGACCACCGTGCTGGGCCGGCTGCTCGCGCAAGCGCAACAGCATCCGCAGGCCATCGCGTTGCGGCGCTGTGACGGAACCAGCGCCGTCACATACGGCCAACTCCCCGCCGTCGTGAATCGTCTGGCCGCCGAGTTGCGGGACCACGGGGTTGCGCGCGGATGCCGGGCATTCGTGATGTCCGACAACGGTCCCGAGACCTACATCGCGGTGCTGGCGTGCGCACAACTCGGTGCCATCGCCGTCCTGGTGGATCGTGCTGTCCCGGCCGCCACGGTCGCACGTTTCGGTGAGATCACCAGCCCCAGTGCGGTTCTCCTGACCCCCAGAGCCGACCCGAAGGCGCTGCCGAGCGCGCTGAGCGCCATCCCGGTGATCGCCGTCGACGTCACCGACGGCGCCGCGGAGGACATCGACGCCGCGCCGGCCGTCGCATCACCGGAAGTGGGCGCCGACGATCCGCTGGCGATGATCTTCACGAGCGGGACCACCGGCGAGCCGAAGGCCGTGCTGCTGCCCAACCGGACGTTCTTCGCGGTGGCCGACATCCTGGCCCGCGAGAACCTGACCTGGATCAGCTGGGTCGCGGGAGAAGCCACGTACTCGCCGCTGCCGGCCAGCCACATCGGCGGCCTGTGGTGGATCCTCAACTGCCTCATGCACGGCAGCGAATGTGTCACCGGCGGTGAGAATTCCACGTCGCTGGCGGAGATTCTCAACGCCAACCAGATCGCCTCGACCTGTTTGGTGCCCACCCTGCTGACGCGGCTGGTGTCGGAGGTCAAGGCCGGTGCGGCGCTGCCGCCGCTGCGGATGATCGGGTACGGGGGGTCACGCGCCATCGCGGCCGACGTGCAATTCGTCGAAGCCGCAGGCGTGCACACCGCGCAGGTCTTCGGCCTCAGTGAAACCGGTTGTACCGCATTGTGTCTGCCGACGTCAGCGGGATCGATCGCCCGGATCGAGGCCGGGGCCGTGGGCCGGCCCTACCCTGGCGTCGAGGTCCGGCTGGCCGGCGGTGACAGCGCGGCGTCAGGCACCCTGTGGATCAAGTCGCCGGCAAACATGTTGGGGTACTGGAACAATCCCGGGCGCACCGGCGAGGTCCTGGTCGACGGCTGGGTGAACACCGGCGACATCTTCGAGCGCGGTGCGGACGGTTACTTCTACATCAAAGGCCGGTCAGCCGAGATGATCATCTCCGGCGGCGTCAACGTCGCACCCGACGAGGTCGACCGCATCGCTGAGAGCGTCCCCGGCGTCTGCGCGGCCGCCTGTTTCGAAATCCCCGACGCCGAATTCGGTGCCCTGATCGGCCTGGCGGTGATCCCGTCGGGCGCACTCGACGACAGCCAGGCCCGCAAGCTCAAGCAGGCCATCGCGGCGCGCTACCGGGCGGAGTCGGAGTCGATGGCCAGGCCGTCGACCATCACCCTGGTGTCCGAGATACCGAGGACGCAGTCCGGCAAGGTCATTCGCGCCGCACTGGCAGCGGCGGTTCATGGCTGACGGGCTCCGCGAACGTGTCCTGGCCGCCGTCGCCGACGTGCTCTACGTCGACGAATCCGATCTGTTCGACGGCTACGCCACCGATCTGCGAGAGCTGGGGCTGGACTCGGTGCGGTTCGTCCTGCTCATGAAACGCCTTGGGGTGGAGCGGGAATCGGACCTGCTGAAGCGGCTGGCGCAGGAGCTGACGATCGACGGCTGGGTCCGGGAACTGGAGGGCGTCCGTGGCGGCGTCTGACGACGGCCGGATTCCGCTGAGCATCTCTCAGCAGAACATCTACCACGGGGTGCTGCAGGACCCCGATCCCGCGCTGTACCTGATCGGCAAGAGCTACCGGTTCCGGCCGCTCGCGCCGGCGGCATTCCTGTCCGCACTGGAAGCGACGGTGCTGGACAACCCGATCCAGCTTTGCGTGCTGGCGCCGCCGACGGCCGGCGACGGCTATCCGGAGCTTGTCGCCCGGCTGCGATTCGGAGACATTGCCTGCGTGCAGCCCGGGTCATCTCGGACGCTGTCCGAGACGTGGACGGACGGCATCCTCGGCACCCCGCTGGTGCGCTATGTCGTGCATACCGACGCCGACGGCCAGGTCGTGGGGATGGACGCGCAGACCCACCACATCCTGCTCGACGGCGCGGCGACGGCCATCATCGAGGCCGACCTGGCCCGGCACCTGGGGGATGCCGGGCAGAAGCCCAGCGCCGGCGCGGGTTTGACCGCACTGGCCGCGGCGCACCACAGCGAGCACGTGAACGTGGCGGAATCGACCGAACGCCATGTCGCCGCGGTGCGCCGTGAGCTGACCGACGAGGCGCTGCGTGGCAATTCCGCGCCGGGTGTGGCTGATGCGGTGCTCGGCTCCGCCGGTCGCGGCGTGCTGCGGGCGTCGTGTCGAGTAACCGACAGGGCGTACGACGAGATCGTCGCGCTCGCCGAAGCCAGGCAGGTTCCGCTGAACATTCTGGTCGCTGCCGCGGCGACGGCGGTGCACGCGAGCCTGCGCCAGAACACCGAGGCGCTCCTGGTGCACCCGGTGGACAACCGCTTCGGTGCGCCCGAGCTGAATGTTGCGACCTGCCTGGTGAATTCGGTCGCCCACCCCGTTCGGTTCCGGCCGTTCGCCACGGTCCGGGACGTGGTGACCGCGATCGACCGGGACTACGTGAAGGCGCTGCGGCGCCGGTGGTTTCGTGAAGAGCGGTACCGCCGCATGCATTTGGCGATCACCCGCGGCGCGCCCGTCGACGCCCTGACGGTCAACTACATGCGCGGCCGGTCCGCCGCGGAGCTGGGCCCGTACCTGTCCAAACCGCCGGTGGTCACCGACATCGGACCGGTGGAGGGGATCACGGTGGCCTGCGTCCACGATGAAGCGCGGCGCACCATCGACGTCGCCATCTGGACCCGGCACGATCAGCCCGAAGGCGCCGGCCGACCCGACGTCGCCGACCGCATCGTCGCGGCGCTGCGATCGATGGACGCGCACTGGGACCTACCGATCGCGTTGACCGTCGGCGAGTGGTCCGGGCTCGGCGCCGACGGCCGACTCGACGCCGCAACCGGAATACCGGCGCAGCCCTCGTCCGGTCCGGGTGCCTGGTTCCTGGACGCTGATCTCGGCCAGTGCCGCGGACCCGGCGTCGACCAATGGGTCGCCGAGATCATCAGCCGCGGTGTCGATCCCGGCGCTGTGCTGGTCTTCGTCGACGACGATTCCCAGCGCGCGGTCGAGCTGCTGGTCGCGTGCCACCTGGCGGGCTGCGGGTACAGCGTCTGCGCGACACCCGGTGAAGTGGCCGAACGGGTCGGCGCCATCACCGAGCACTGGTCCACCCGTGCCCTCGCGGTCGAGCTCACCGCACTGCCCGCCGAGTTGAGCAGCGCGACAAGGCAACTCGTCGAACACCGCATCGGCCAGGTCGCGCGAGATCCCCGGCTGGGTTCCCGGCTCGCGTATGTGATGCCGACGTCCGGTTCGACGGGGCAACCCAAACTGGTTCCGGTGACGCACGGTTCGTTGGCGATCTTCTGTGCCGCGGCGCGGGATGCGTACGGCTGGGGGCCATCGGACACCATCCTGCAGTGCGCCCCACTGACGTCGGACATCAGCGTGGAAGAAGTGTTCGGCGCGCTGTCGAGCGGTGCGCGCGTGGTGCGGTCCGCCGCGATGCGGGCCGGTGACCTGCTTGCACTGACCCGCGATGTCGCGGCGCACCTCGCAACCGTCCTGGACCTGCCCACCGCGGTCTGGCACCTGCTGTGCGATGACGACGCGGCATTGGTGGCGCTGGGAGACTCGGCGCTGCGCCAGGTGGTCATCGGCGGGGAGGCCGTCCGTCCCGCCGCCGTCGACAAATGGCTGGATTCGCTTGCCGGCCAAGGTATCTCGCTGGTCTCGACGTACGGCCCGACGGAGACGACGGTGGTCGTCACACAACTGCCGATCGGCGCCGGCGAACTCGCGCACACGAGGGCCCGGCTGGGTCATCCGCTGGTGCCGGGCTCGGTGTTCGTCGGATTCGGGGAAATCGTCGTCGTCGGGGAGCTGGTGTCGGCCGGATACCTCGGGCTGGATGGTCCGAGCTTCGGCACGGTGCGCGCGCCGGACGGGTCCCGGCACCGGGTGTTCGCCACCGGCGACCGCGTGACGACAGACGACGCCGGCCATCCCGTGCTCGCCGGACGCCGCGATGCCGTGGTCAAGATCGCCGGCAAGCGGTTCGACACCGCCGAACTGCTGCGCCGGTTGGCGGCCGGCCCCGAGATATCCGACGTCGCGGTGGAACTGACCGGAAACGGCCTGGGTATCTGGTTCCAATCCCCACAAACCCGCACCGGAAACGACGATCCGGCCGCCCGCGACAGGATTCGGAGCGTGGCGAGAGCCCAAGGGGCACCGGCATTCCACGTCTACGGCGTCCCACGCATCCCACGACAGCCCAACGGCAAAGTCGACCGGGCGAAATTGCCTGTGGAGATCGAGGTTCCGCGCGCCGACGCCGGGGTGGACCCGCGCGCAGTCGACCTCGCCGAGATGTGGAGTCGCCGACTCGGCCGCCCGCTCGGGCCGGACTCGTCCCTGCTGGACGAGGGCATCGGGTCACTCGACCTGATTCGGATCCTGCCGGAGACCCGACGGTTCCTCGACTGGCAGCTGTCGATTCTCGATCTGATCGGTGCGGACTGCGCCGCCGGCATCGTCGCCCGCCGACCCGATACCGACAGCTGGATGGACAAGGAGACCGCGGCCCAGATCGCCGACGATCTGGCCGCGCTGGGGCAGCCGGGACCGGGCTCGGCTCGGGCCGTCCGCGGCAGCAGTGCGCAGACCGTCGTGATCCTCGGTGCCTCGGGCATCCTGGGCACCGGGTTCGCGCAGGCGATTCTCGATCGGGCCCGTGCCGGCCTCGACCGCCCCGATGTTGTGTTCGCCGCGAGATCGCCACTGCCCGAACACGACCCGTGGTCGGGCCTGCAATCGACCGACGGTGTCGACATCGTGCGGATACCCGCCGACCCGACCGCCGCAGACCTGGATGCCCTTCTCGACGGTGTCGGCGCCCGCACCGTGGTGAACTGCATCGGTAACACGAATGTGTTGGTGCCCTACCCTCGGCTGCGGGCCGCCAACGTCTCCGCGGTGGCCGCCGTCGCCGATGCGTGTGCGCGGCGCGGCGTCGGGTTGGTGCAGCTGTCCACCTTCGTGGTGAACGCCGACGTCACTGCGGCCCGCGTGACCGACCCCCGCCATGCGCCCTACCCCTATGCCGCGTCGAAGTCGTTGGCGGAGATAGCCGTATCCCGCGCCTCGGGGGACCTGGACTTCACGGTGGTGCGGCTGCCCAGGGTGCTCGGCGATGCCCACCAACTCGCGCGCTCCTCGGACATCCTGGTCGCGATGATCGATGCCTGCACCGCGCTGGGGGTGTGCCCGGCGGTGCCGGTGACGGAAGAGGTCACCACCGGCGTGGCCGCCGCACACAGCATCCTCGGGCTGCTTCCCAGGCTGTCGCCCGCGGTCGAGCTGGGTCGTGGCATGGCGGTCCTGCGTGGCGAAAAGGTGCCCTACACCGCGTTTCTCAGCAGCCTCGGGTTCGAGGCCATCGAGCTCGTGGAGTGGAAGGACCGGCTGGATCGCAGCGCGTGGGTCACGCGGAACCCGCAGCGATGGGCGGTCCTCGATGCATGGGTCGGGTTGGGTACCAGGTTGCGCGGCCGCACGTATGCCGACTATCTGGCCGAATATCCCACTGTGGACGTCGATTTCGCAGCTATCGAGGAATGCACCAGTGCGCCTGAGTCGCTTCGCGGTGTCTTTGGCGCTGATCAGATTGTGAGGTATGGACATTGACTGATGTGACCGCGGCCGGGCACGAGGCACCGAGCACCGGCGCCATCCATCTCGACATCACCGGAATGTCGTGCGGCATGTGTTCCCGGCGCGTGCAGAAAGCGCTCAACAAGATCGACGGCGTGCACGCATCGGTCAGTTTCGCCACCAAGACCGCGACCGTCGAGACCAATGGTGACGTCAGCCCGGTCGAACTGTGCGACGCCGTGGCGGCAGCGGGCTACGGCGCCGCCCCGCGCGCCGGGGCACCCGTGGTGGCCGGTTCGACGCGCGGCCCGTTGCAACGGCTCGTCGGCGGCCTGCTCGGCCGGACGTCGTCCCACTGACAGGCTTGTCCTAATTTGTGGGCCCCGTGGCGTAGACGCCATGGGGTGAGGCGTCGCACGATAGAGGCGTGACGCGATCTGTGGTGCTGCTCGGCTTTCGCGGGGTGCAGGCCCTCGACGTCGTCGGCCCGTTCGAGGTGTTCACCGGGGCGACGCTGCAGCTGGCCGCGATGGGACGCGGGAACGACGGCTACGCGCCGGTCCTGACCGCTGTTGACGGCGGACCCGTCGCCACCTTGACCGGGCTCGAGTTCGTGGCTAAGCCGCCGCCAGACCCGACCGAACCGATCGACACCATCGTGCTGCCCGGCGGTATGGGGGTCGACGAAGCCCGGGCGAACCCTGCCGTCATCGACTGGATTCGCGCCGCCGCACCGCACGCGCGCCGCATCGTCAGCGTCTGCAACGGCGCGTTCCTGGCCGCGGAGGCCGGCCTGCTCGACGGCTGCTCGGCCACCACCCACTGGGCCTCGGCGGACAAGCTCGCCGGCGAATTCCCCTGCATCGCCGTCGATCCCGATCCGATCTTCGTCCGCAGCTCCGAGCAGGTGTGGACGGCGGCGGGCGTGACCGCGGGCATCGACCTGGCACTGGCGCTCGTCGAAGACGACTACGGCACCGACGTCGCCCAGAACGTCGCCCGCTGGCTGGTGCTGTACCTGCGCCGGCCCGGCGGGCAGACGCAGTTCGCGCCGCCGGTCTGGATGCCGCGCGCCAAGCGGGAGCCGATCCGCGACGTGCAGGAGCTCATCGAAGCCGAACCCGCCGGGGCACACAGTGTTCCGGAGCTGGCGCGCGCCGCCGCGATGAGCCCGCGGCACTTCACCCGCACCTTCACCGCCGAGGTGGGGGAGCCGCCCGCGGCCTACGTCGAGCGGGTCCGCACCGACGCGGCCCGCCGGCAGCTCACCGAGACCGACGACACCGTCACCGCCATCGCGGCCCGCTGCGGCTTCGGCAGCGCCGAGACGCTGCGCCGCAGTTTCGTTCGGCGCGTTGGGGTTTCACCGGACCAGTACCGCAAGTCGTTCGCGCACGCGAGACGCACCGAAACAGTTGCTTAGGGAGAGATCATGCAGGTCGCCATCGTGCTGTACCCGGGGTTCACGGCCCTCGACTTCATCGGGCCCTATGAGTCGTTGCGCTGGCTGCCGGACACCGAGGTCCGGTTCGTCTGGCACGAGCCCGGCCCGATCGTCGCCGACTCCGGCGTGCTGCTCGTGGGTGCCACCCACGCGTTCCGCGAGACCCCGTCGCCCGACATCATCCTGATCCCGGGCGGCTTCAGCACCCTGGAGCACGCCCGCGACGAGACGCTGTTGGACTGGCTGCGGCGGGCCCACGAGACCACGACGTGGACGGCCTCGGTGTGCTCGGGTTCGGTGATTCTGGGCGCCTCGGGCCTGCTGAAGGGCAAGCGCGCGACGTCACACTGGGCGGCCGTGCAACTGCTGCGCACGTTCGGCGTCGAACCCGTCACCGATGAGCGCATCGTGCAGTCGGCCGACCGCATCGTCACCTGTGCGGGCGTCTCGGCCGGCATCGACCTCGGCCTGTGGCTGGCCGCGCAGATCGGCGGCGAGGAGAAGGCCAAGGCCATCCAGCTGTCCATGGAGTACGACCCGCAGCCGCCGTTCGACTCCGGCCACATGTCGAAGGCCTCGGCGGCCACCAAGGCCAGTGCGGCAGCCCTGATGTCCCGCGAGCTCCTCAAACCGACGGCACTCAAGCACACCACGGCACTGCTGTGGGACCAGGCGCTCAAAAAGGTCCGTTCGCGCCGCTGACCTCGCGATTTGTGCACGATTGTGCGCGCCGGCCGCGGAGAATCGTGCACAAATCCCGGGTCCAGTAACCTCGGCCGGGTGAATCTGGCATACGACGACCGCGGCGGTACCGGCGATCCGGTGCTGTTCATCGCAGGCCGAGGCGGCGCCGGCCGCACCTGGCACCTCCATCAGGTGCCGGCGTTCCAGCGGGCCGGTTTCCGCTGCATCACCTTCGACAACCGCGGCATCGGCGCCACCGAGAACGCCATCGGCTTCTCCACCGATCAGGCGGTCGCGGACACGGCGTCGCTGATCAACAAGGTCGTCGGCGGCCCGGTGCGCGTCGTCGGGGTGTCCATGGGGTCGTTCATCGCCCAGGAGCTCATGGTCGCCCGGCCCGAGCTGGTGTCCTCGGCGGTGCTCATGGCGACGCGCGGCCGGGAGGACCGGGCCCGCACGTTCTTCCGTGAGGCCGAACGGGCGCTGCTGGCCTCGGGTATCGAGCTGCCACCCGAGGTGGACGCGAAAAACCGGCTGCTGGAGAACTTTTCGCCCAAGACCCTGAACGACGACCGCGCCGTCCAGGACTGGATCGAGATGTTCACCATGTGGCCGACCAAGCCGACGCCGGGCCTGCGGGCTCAGCTTGCCGTCGCACCGGAGACCAACCGGCTGCCGGCCTACCGCCAGATCGCGGTGCCCGTGCAGGTGATCGGGTTCGCCGACGACGTCGTCCTGCCGCCGCACCTGTCCAAGGAGGTGGCCGACGCGATCCCGCTGGGCCGCTACCTGGAAATCCCCGATGCCGGGCACCTCGGCTTCATCGAGCGTCCCGACGCGGTGAACACCGCGATGTTGGAATTCTTCGCCGCCAACCCGGTGTGACACGCTGTAGTTATGAACCCGTCGACCATTCAGGCGCGGGTCGTCGTCGACGAACTGATTCGCGGCGGCGTCCGCGATGTGGTGCTGTGCCCCGGTTCGCGTAACGCGCCGCTGGCATTCGCCCTGGCAGACGCCGACCGCGCCGGCCGCTTGCGGCTGCATGTCCGCATCGACGAACGCACCGCCGGCTACCTGGCCGTCGGCCTCGCGGTCTCCGCCGGTTCGCCCGTGTGCATCGCGATGACGTCGGGCACCGCGGTGGCGAACCTCGGTCCGGCTGTGATCGAGGCCAACTACGCCCGGGTTCCGCTGATCGTGCTCAGCGCCAACCGGCCCTACGAACTGCTGGGCACCGGCGCGAACCAGACCATGGAGCAGCTCGGCTATTTCGGCAACCAGGTGCGGGCCACCATCAGCCTCGGGCTGGCCGAGTCGACGGCGGACGTGGCCGCGGCCAACGCCCAGTGGCGGTCGGCGACGTGTCGGGTCCTGGCGGCCGCCAAGGGTTCTCGTACCGCCAACGCCGGGCCGGTGCAGTTCGACATTCCGTTGCGGGAGCCGCTGGTGCCCGACACCGGGAATGACGAACCGTACTGCCCTGACGGCCGTCCCGACGGCCGGCCCTGGACCTACACCCCGCCCGTCACGTTCGACCAGCCCCTCGAGATCGACCTGACGGCCGACACCGTCGTCATCGCCGGCCACGGCGCGGGCCGCCACGAGAACCTCGCGCACCTGCCGACCGTCGCCGAACCGACCGCGCCGCCGGCCGACAACCCACTGCACCCGCTGGCGTTGTCGCTGGTCCGGCCGCACCAGGTGATCATGCTGGGCCGGCCCACGCTGCACCGGCCGGTGTCGGCGCTGCTCGCCGACCCGTCGGTGCCCGTCTACGCCCTGACCACCGGCCCGCGCTGGCCCGACGTGTCCGGCAATTCGCAGGCCACCGGCACCCGGGCCATCACGTCGGGGACGCCGGATCCGTCCTGGCTCGAGAAGTGTGCCGAAGCCAACAGCCGTGCCGAGCACGCCGTGCGTGACCAGCTCACGGCCTACGAACTGACCACCGGCCTGCACGTGGCGGCCGCTGTCGCGGACGGACTGCAGCCCGGCGACCAGCTGGTGCTCGGCGCCTCGAACCCGGTGCGGGACGCCGCGCTCGTCGGGCTGAACGCGCACGGCATCTCGGTGCGGTCCAACCGCGGCGTCGCCGGCATCGACGGCACGGTGTCGACGGCCATCGGCGCCGCGCTCGCCCACACCTCGGGCCGGACCGTCGCGCTCATCGGTGACCTGACCTTCGTCCACGACAGCTCGGGGCTGCTGATCGGCCCCACCGAACCGACGCCGAAGGCGCTGACCATCGTGGTCTCCAACGACAACGGCGGCGGCATCTTCGAATTGCTGGAGCAGGGCGATCCCCGGTTCTCCGACGTGTCGTCGCGCATCTTCGGCACCCCGCACGACGTCGACGTCGCGGCCCTGTGCCGGGCGTACCACGTCGAGTGCCGGCAGGTGGAGGCCGACGGGCTGGCTGCCGCGCTGCGCGAACCGTTCGAGGGGATGCGCGTGCTGGAGGTCAAGGCCGACCGGTCCACGCTGCGGTCGCTGCACGCTTCGATACGGGCGGCGATCAAGGCCGCTCCGTGATCTCCGAACACCTGCGCTGCAGGTTGAACACGTTGTGGGACAACCTGATTCTGCGGCTCTTCGGCGACGGCAAGGAGACCCGGTCGCAGCGCGTCATCCGCCGGATCCGGATCGGCATCGTCATCATGGCCTGCCTGGTGACCCTGCAGTCGGTGCTGTTGGTGCTCGGTGCGTGGCGCAATGACCAGCAGATCGAGCACAACATGGGCACGGCGGCCGCGGAGGTGCTGTCCGCGGGTCCGCGGCGCTCCACCATCGAGTTCGTCACCCCCGACCGCGTCACCTACCGGCCCGAGCTCGGCGTGCTGTACCCGTCCGAGCTGGAAACCGGGATGCGCATCTACGTCGAGTACGACCGCAGCAACCCGGACCTGGTGCGGGTGCAGAACCGTAACGCGTCGCTGGCCGTCATCCCGGCCGGATCGATCGCCGTGGTGGGCTGGCTGGTCGCCGGTGCGCTGCTCGGCATCGTGACCCTCGTGCAGCGCCGGCTCGGTTAGAGGGTCTGCCCGCCTCCGGTGAGCTTCGCCAGCCACCCGGTTTCCTGGATGTCCACCACGGTGTTGCCGGTCAGGTCATACACAGTGGGCGTACCCGCGTCACCATCGCGGATTTCTTGCAGCCGGGTCTCATTGGCCTGCGTCATCGCGTCGGTGTCGACGGCTTTCTCGCCGACCTGGATGGTGGCCACGGCCTCGGAGCTGACGCCCGCGTCGGCGGCCCAGCCCGCGAGCTGACCGTCCGAGGGGGCCGACCCGCCCGGATTCTGGTGGCCCCACAGCGTCTCGACGTAAGCCTGCAGTGCCGGCGCGGACGTGCCGTGTGCGGCGGCCAGGAACATCGCATTGGCGACCTTGGCCGAATAGCCTTGCCCGGTGTCCAGGAAGGTCACCGGGCGGTAGGTGACGGTCAGCAAGCCGAGGGTGATCAGGCTCTTCATCTCCGGCCCGTCGGTGTCCTGCAGGTGCGCGCAGTGGGTGCACTGCGGCTCGGTGTACACCTCGATCTGCGCGGGGGCGTCGGGCCGGCCCGCGATGATGCCAAAGCCGTCCGCGGTGATGGACACGCCCGGCAGATCCGGGTCCCGCAGTGCCGATCCGGTGACGGTGCGCCCACAGCCGGTGAACACGAGGAGCACGACCAAGGCGCTGGCTACTACCGGGATCAGCCGAGGTAGACGCATGCCGGCCCCTTTCTCACCCCGGTCCGGAAGACGATACCGGGGGTACCCGAGTTGTGCGGGTCTTCGCGTCGCGTACCCCTGTCGGTCACCTGTCGGTCAGGCTGCGCTGCCAGCCTGCAGGTGTGCGAGTTGCGATCGTGGCGGAGTCCTTTCTCCCGAATGTCAACGGCGTCACCAATTCGGTGCTCCGGGTGCTGGAGCACCTCCACCGGAATGGCCATCAGGCGCTGGTCATCGCGCCCGACACGCCTCGGGGTGAAAAGCCCGCAGACACCTTCCACGGCGATGTGCCCGTGCACCGCATTCCGTCCCGGATGTTCCCGAAGGTGACGTCGTTGCCGCTGGGGGTGCCGCGGCCGCGAATGGTGCGGGTACTGCGCGATTTTCGGCCTGATGTCGTGCACCTGGCCTCGCCCGCACTGCTGGGCTACGGCGGGCTGCACGCCGCGCGCTTCCTCGGTATCCCGACCGTCGCGGTGTTCCAGACCGACATCGCCGGTTTCGCGCAGAGCTACGGCGTCGGCATGATGACGAAAACCGCATGGGCCTGGAACCGGCATCTGCACTCGCGCGCCGACCGGACCCTCGCGCCGTCCAGTGCGACGATGGAAGACCTTGTCACCCATCGGATTCCGCGCGTGCACAAGTGGGGCCGCGGCGTCGACGTCACCGGTTTCGCGCCGTCGGCGCGCAGTGCCGCGCTGCGGGCGCAGTGGTCGCCCGAGGGCAAGCCGGTGGTGGGTTTCGTCGGCCGGCTGGCCCCGGAGAAGCATGTGGAACGGCTGGCCGCGCTGGCCGGGCGGGACGACCTGCAGCTCGTGGTGGTCGGCGAGGGCATCGACCAGCCCAAGCTCGAAAAACTTCTGCCCACAGCGGTTTTCACCGGCGCGCTGTACGGCAGGGAACTGGCCACGGCGTACGCCAGCATGGACGTTTTCGTGCACCCGGGGGAGCACGAGACGTTCTGTCAGGCGGTCCAGGAGGCCATGGCGTCGGGCCTGCCGGTCATCGCGCCGGACGCGGGTGGCCCGCGCGACCTGGTGACACCCATGCACACCGGATTGCTGTTGCCGGTAGCGGATTTCGAGGGGTCGCTGCCGGCCGCCGTCGATCACCTGCTCGCCGAGCGGTCGCGCTACTCGCTCGCCGCGCGGCGCAGCGTGCTGGGCCGCACCTGGCCCGCCGTGTGCGACGAACTGCTCGGCCACTACGCCGCCGTGCTCGGCGAGCGCCGCGCCCTCGCGGCCTAGTTGTCTCCCGCGAGCCCCCTTTGCGGCTACCTCCCGCGAGCGGCCGTGTTTGTACGGCAACACACCGTATTTGGTGTACATAAACGTGCCTCTCGCGGCCGGCGAGCGCGACATATTTACATACCCTGACCGGCGTTTCGTGTGCAAACACGCACGCTCGCGGTGGGGATGGGTGTCCGCTATGCGGCGACGTGCACCAGGTCGTACACGTACGAGCGGTCGTCTTTGCGACTCACCCACGTACCCTCGGGCGGCAGGTAGCCGAAACCCGCGTGGTCGAACGGACGACTCGACACCGCGCCCAGTTCCGTGCACACCACCCAGCCGAAGTGCGGCAGCCGTCGGCACCAGATGTCGAGGTCGACCCGCTTGTATGACGGAAACCCGTGCGCCTCGCCGTCTTCGGCGAACTCGTAGGTCAACCCGTCGTGCCGTCGGACGAATTTCAATCCCGCCATCGGAGTTCCTTCGTTCAGCCCTGCGCCAGCTCGGACACCGGCTGCCACTCTTCCCAAGTGCGTAACCGGTTTTCGTAGTCGGCCTTCGCGATGTTCAGCGGTGCGCTGCCGAAAAAGACTCGCAGCGGCGGCTTCTCGGCATCGACGATCTTGAGCACCGCGGCCGCCGACGCCTCCGGGTTGCCCGGCACCGCATTCCGCTCGCCGCGCCAGCGCGCAACATCTGCCCGAAGTCCGTCGTACTCCGGCAGTTGCGTGGACCGCTGCGCTGATGCGCCGCCCCAGTCCGTCGAGAAACCGCCCGGCTCGATGAGCGTGACGTGAATGCCGAACCGCTCCACCTCGGCGGCCAGCGACTGCGAGAAGCCCTCGAGCGCCCACTTGGACGCGTGGTACGCGCCGAGGCCCGCGAACGCACTGATGCCGCCGATCGAGGACACCTGGATGATGTGCCCGCTGCCCTGCGCCCGCAGGTACGGCAGGGCGGCCTGCGTGATCCACAGCGCGCCGAAGACGTTGGTTTCGATCTGGTCCCGCGCCTCGGCCTCCGACAGCTCCTCGATGAAACCGAACTGGCCGTAGCCCGCGTTGTTGACGACGACGTCCAGCCGGCCGAAGTGCTCGTGCGCTGTTTTCACCGCGGCGAAGTCGGCGTCGCGGTCGGTGACGTCGAGCGCGATGGGCAGCAGCGCGTCGCCGTATTCAGCGACGAGGTCGTCGAGCGTCGACACGTCCCGAGCCGTGGCGGCCACCTTGTCGCCGCGCTGGAGCGCCGCAGCTGTCCACTCGCGTCCGAAGCCGCGCGATGTCCCCGTGATGAACCAGACTTTTTCACCCATGCGGCTTACAGCTCCCGCGGCGGCCGTTCCATTCCCGCCCCGCCGCAGACGCGGGGCGCGGGACCAGCCGGTAGCGTCATATCCGTGAGTCGCGCGTCATTGGAGAAGGATCCGCACGAGGTTGCGTCGATGTTCGACGGCGTGGCCCGTCGCTATGACATCACCAACACCGTGCTGTCCCTGGGGCAGGACCGGTTCTGGCGGCGGCAGACGCGTGCCGCGCTCGGTATCGGCCCAGGTGACAAGGTTCTGGATCTGGCTGCCGGGACCGCGGTGTCGACCGTCGAGCTCGCCACGTCGGGCGCCTGGTGCGTGGCCTGTGATTTCTCGGTCGGCATGCTCGCCGCCGGAGCGGGCCGGAACGTCCCGAAGGTGGCCGGTGACGCCACCAAGCTGCCGTTCGACGACGGCGTCTTTGACGCGGTGACCATTAGCTTCGGCCTGCGCAACGTCGTCGACTTCAGCGCCGGCCTCCGTGAGATGGCCCGGGTGACCCGGCCGGGCGGCCGCCTGGTGGTGTGCGAGTTCTCCACACCCACCAACGGCCTGTTCGCGACGGCCTACAAGGAGTACCTGATGAAGGCGCTCCCGACGATGGCCACCGCGGTTTCGTCCAATCCCGAGGCGTACGTCTACCTGGCCGAGTCCATCCGGGCCTGGCCCGATCAGGACGACCTGGCCCGCAGGATCGAGGCGGCCGGCTGGTCGCAGGTGCGCTGGCGCAACCTGACCGGAGGGATCGTCGCGCTGCACGCCGCCGTCAAGCCGTGAGCGTTCCCGTCCTCGCCGTCGCCGGCTTCCTCGGTGCGGGCAAGACCACGCTGCTGAACCACCTGCTGCGGGGCGGCCGCGGCGCGCGAATCGGCGTGCTGGTCAACGACTTCGGGTCAGTCAACATCGACGCCATGCTGGTCGCCGGTCAGGTCGACGCCATGGCGTCACTGTCCAACGGGTGCATCTGCTGCGTCGCCGAGGACGGTGAGGTCGCCGAGATGCTGGGCAAACTGGCGGCCGTTCGCCCGGCCCTGGATCTGATCGTGGTGGAGGCCAGCGGCGTCGCCGAGCCGCCCGCCGTAGCACGGACCATCATGACGGCCGACTCGGCCGACTTCCATTACGCCGGACTGATCCTGGTGGTCAACGGATGCGAGCCGGAGTTCGGGCACGGGCTGCCGGTCGCCGACCTGGTGGTGCTGAACCGGGCAAGTGAAACCGCCGACATCGACGACGTGGTGGCCCGCATCCGCGCGCAGAATCCGCGAGTTCCGGTGCAGCCCACCGATTTCGCGCGGATCGATCCGACGTTGCTGATCGATATCCCGGAGCGCGCCCCGCAGGCCCAGCTGTCGTTCGACGAGCTGCTGCACGACGAGCATGACCACGAGCACCCCGTGTACCAGTCCGTCGAATACACCACCGGCGACGTGCTGAACCCCCGCCGCTTACTGGCGCTGCTGCGCGACCGGCCCGAAGGTCTGTACCGCGCAAAGGGTTTCGTCGACTTCGGCGCCGGACACCGCTACCTGCTGCAACTGGTGGGCGGCTCCCTACGGCTCCAGAAGCGGCGCGGCACCGGCACCCAGCTGGTGTGCATCGGCACCGGCATGGACACCGACGAGGTGCGGGCGGCGTTGCACGAGTGCACCACCGAACCAGCCGATGAGAACGCGATCCTCGGAGTGCACAAGTACGTGGTCTAGGCAGCAGCGGTCTTGTGGCTCGTCCACAACGTCGGCCTGAGAGTGCAGCTAACCGTATATAGCTTCAACGACGCTCTCAGCCCGACGTTGTGTTCACCACCGGTCCGGCGGTACGTCGGCGTTGACATATCCTGACCCCTCACCTGAGTTCGAGGAGATGTGTTGTTCAAGGTCAATGAGTACTTCGATGGCAAGGTCGCATCGATCGCGTTCGCGCCCGCCGAGGGCCCCGCGACCGTCGGCGTCATGGCCGTCGGCGAATACGAATTCGGCACCTCGAGCCTCGAGATCATGCACGTGGTGTCCGGTGCCCTGACCGTCAAGCTGCCCGGCCGCGACGAATGGGAAACCTTCGCTGCCGGAACGAAATTCACCGTCCCAGCCGACAGCAAGTTCGGTGTCCGGGTCGAGGTCGAGACCGCCTACCTCTGCGAATACCGGTAACTTTCCGCCCACGGTGAACTTGGTCGCGACTTTTCCCAAAGTCGCGACCAAGTTCGCATACGGCACCAAGATGGATCCATGCCCTACGGACGCCTCGCTGATCCCGACTCCACCATCGGCACCGACCGCCGCTCCGACCCGCGCATGATCAAGGCCCTCGCCGCGTTCAGGATGGACGGCCGCCTCCCGGAACCGCCGCTGACGGTCGACGCGCCGCTGGCCCAGCGCCTCGAGTTCAGCGCGTTCGCCGAGCAGGGGACCGGCGCCGTGCTGAAGATGTTGGGTGACCAGGCCCCCGCGCCTGAAGGCGTCACCACCACGACCACCACCATCACCGGTGCCGACGGCAACGAGATCACGCTGTTCATCAGCCGGCCGACTGACGCCGACGGCCCCCTGCCCGGTCTCGTGCACCTGCACGGCGGCGGCATGGCGATCCTCAGCGCCGCGGACGTCCAGTACGTCCGCCTCCGCGAGAACCTTGCGGCCGCAGGGCTCGTGGTCGTCGGTGTCGAGTTCCGCAATTCGGGCGGCGCGCTCGGCCCGCACCCGTTCCCGGCCGGGCTGAACGACTGCGCCGCGGCCGTGCGCTGGACGGCGGCGCACAAAGACGAGCTGGGCATCAGCCACCTCATCGTGGCGGGGGAGTCCGGCGGCGGGAACCTGACGCTGACGGTCGCGCTGAAAGCCAATCGGGAGGGCTGGATCGACGAGATCGCCGGCGTCTACGCCCAGTGCCCGTACCTCTCCAACCGGTGGCTCGAGGACGCCGAGGATCTGCCGTCGCTGCGGGAGAACGACGGGTACTTCATCAGCTGCCTGCAGCTGGCGCTGCTGGGCTCCATCTATGACCCCGACCGGCAGCACGCGCAAGACGGCACCTGCTGGGCCGGGGTGGCAACCGATGTGGAGCTGGAAGGCCTTCCGCCGCACGTCATTTCGGTCAATGAGCTCGACCCGCTGCGGGACGAGGGCCTGATCTACTACCGCAGGCTGGCGGCGGCCGGTGTCAGTGTCGTCGGCCGGATCGTCGCCGGCACCTGCCACGCCGGGGACATCCTGCTGGCCGGCGCCATGCCCGAGGTCTTCGCGGCCACCGTCCGCGACATCGTCGGGTTCGCGCGGTCGGTCAGCTGAACGGCTTGCGCTGATCCAGCCGGCGCGAGCCCCGTCCGGCCCGGCGCCAGATGCGGGCGATCATGTCGGTGTCCTCTTCGGTCACCAGGTTGCCCATGGCCCGGACCGCGACCGTCATCAGATACTGCGACCGCATCGCGACCGGCCCCGTCAGCGGCAGGAACCTCGGCACGGTCAGCAGGATCGCCAATCGGCGGGCCACCGAGAACCCGGCGGCATAGTGCTGCTGCAGCAGTGCGGGCCAGGCCGCGCTCAAATCACCCGAGCCCAGCAGATCGGCGGCCAGCCGGCCCGTCTCCAGGCCGTAGTCGATGCCCTCGCCGTTGAGCGGGTTGACGCACGCGGCCGCGTCCCCGACGAGCATCCAGTTCGGTCCCGCCACCCCGGACACCGCGCCGCCCATCGGCAGTAGGGCCGACTTGGCCAGCCGCGGCTGACCCTCGAAGCCCCATTCGTCGCGGCGCAGGTTGGTGTAGTGGGCGAGCAGTGGGCGCAGTGCGGCGTCGGCCGGACGTTTCTCGGTGGCCAGCGCACCCACGCCGATGTTCACGTCGCCGTTGCCCAGCGGGAAGATCCAGCCGTAGCCGGGCAGGACCTCGCCTTTCCCGTCGCTTCGCTCGTCCCGGATGCCTTTCCCGTCGCTTCGCTCGCCCCGGATGCCTTCCGGGGAGCGCAACTCCAAATGTGAGGTGATCCACGGCTCCGCGTGCCGCGGCGTCGCGATGTAGGCGCGGATCGCGACCCCGTAGACGGTCTCCTGATGCCACTCGCGGCCCAGGACCCGGCCCAGCGTCGAGCGGGCGCCGTCGGCGACGATGAGTTCGGTGCAGCTCACTTCTTGCCCGTCGTCGAGCTGCAATGTGGTCACCCGGCCGGAGGCATCGTGGGAGACACCGACGGCCTTTACGCCCAGCAGCATCTTCGCGCCGGAGTCGGCGGCGACCTGACGGATCCGGTCGTCGAGTTCGGTGCGGGGCACGGCGCTGCTGGTGGCCGGGAACGACGGCCCGGGCCAGCGCACCTCGCGCTGCGCGCCGAAGCCCGCCAACCGCAGCCCGTGATGGCTGACGTGGCCGTCGAGCCACTCGCCGAGCCCCAGGTCACGCAGTTCGGCGATGGCGCGCGGCGTCAGCCCGTCGCCGCAGGCCTTGTCGCGGGGAAACTGCGCCGAGTCGATCACCAGGACATCGCGGCCCCGGCGTGCCGCCCAGGCGGCAGCGGCGGAACCTGCCGGCCCGGCTCCGACCACGACCACATCTGCGTGCACGACCATGCCGCCCAGTATGTTGGACCCATGAAGACACCAGCGACAGTGGTCGCGGGCGTGGACTTTGGTGACGCCGACTTCGCCGCGCAGGTTCGTGACGCGGTCGCGCGTATCGAAGACCTGATGTCGACCGAGCTGGGCAAAGCCGACGAGCTGATGGCCGAGGCGGTCCAGCACCTCTTCCAGGCCGGTGGCAAGCGGTTCCGCCCGCTGTTCACCGTGCTGTCGGCGTCGCTGGGGCCGGACCCCGACAACAACGACGTCGCGATCGCCGGCGCCGTCATCGAGCTGGTGCACCTGGCGACGCTGTACCACGACGACGTCATGGACGAGGCCCAGGTGCGACGCGGCGCAGAGAGCGCCAACGCCCGCTGGGGCAACAACATCGCGATCCTGGCGGGTGACTACCTGTTCGCCACCGCATCACGCCTGGTGTCCCGGCTGGGGCCGGACGCGGTCCGCGTGATCGCCGACACCTTCGCCCAGCTGGTGACGGGCCAGATGCGCGAGACCCGCGGCGCCGCCGAAGGTGCCGACCCCGTCGAGCACTACCTGAAGGTGGTCTACGAGAAGACCGCCTGCCTGATCGCGGCGTCCGGCCGGTTCGGCGCGACGTTCTCCGGTGCCGACGAAGAGCAGATCGAGCGGCTCAGCCGGCTCGGCGGCATCGTCGGCACCATCTTCCAGATCTCCGACGACATCATCGACATCGACAGTGATCCCGACGAATCGGGCAAGGTGCCGGGCACCGACCTGCGCGAAGGCGTGCACACCCTGCCGGTGCTGTACGCGCTGCAGGAGACCGGACCCGACGCCGACCGGCTGCGGGTGTTGCTGGCCAAGCCCATCGACAACGACGCCGACCTCGCCGAGGCGCTGACGTTGCTGCGCGCGTCGCAGGGCATGGTCGAGGCCAAGCGCACCGTGCAGCGCTTCGCCGCGGACGCTCGCGCCGAGCTGAACAACCTGCCGGACCTGCCCGGCCGGTTGGCGCTGCTCAACCTGGTCGAGTACACCGCTGACCGCGACGGCTGACCTCCCGCCGGGACACCCTGGAACCAGGCACCAGTTGCCGAGCGTTCAATTCAGTGAGTTTGACTGCGCTGGAGGAGGTAGCCGATGACGTGGAATCCGCACGCGAACACCGCGAAAACGTTCGCGCTGCTGGCGGGCTTCTCGACGCTCATCGTGCTGATCGGTTCGCTGTTCGGCAAGAACATCATGTACCTGGCTGTGCTGTTCGCCATCGGCATGAACGCCTACGTCTACTTCAACAGCGCCAAGATGGCGCTGCGGGCCATGCACGCGCAGCCGGTGAGCGAGATGCAGGCGCCGGCGATGTACCGCATCGTCCGCGAGCTCGCCACCACGGCGCGACAGCCGATGCCGCAGCTGTACATCAGCGACACCGCCGCGCCCAACGCTTTCGCCACGGGTCGTAATCCGCGCAATGCCGCGGTGTGCTGCACGACGGGCATCCTGAACATCCTGACCGAGCGCGAGCTGCGCGCCGTGCTGGGCCATGAGCTCTCACACGTCTACAACCGCGACATTCTGATCTCCTGCGTCGCGGGCGCCATGGCGTCGGTGGTGACGGCGTTGGTCAACGTCGCCTACTTCATCGGGATGTTCGGCGGCGACCGCGACGATCGGCCCAATCCTTTTGTCCTATTGGTGCTTTCGATCGTCGGACCGTTGGCCGCGACGATCATCCGGCTGGCGGTGTCGCGCTCGCGCGAGTACCAGGCCGACCAGTCCGGCGCCGAGCTGACGGGCGACCCGCTGGCGCTGGCGAGCGCGCTGCGCAAGATCACCGCCGGTGTGCAGCAGGCTCCGCTGCCCCCTGAGCCGCAACTGGCCGACCAGGCCCACCTGATGATCGCCAACCCGTTCCGGGCCGGCGAGAAGATCGGCAAGCTGTTCTCGACACATCCGCCCATCGAGGACCGCATCGCGCGCCTGGAGCGCATGGCCGGGCGGTAGAGGCTGGTCGGTATTGGCCGGTCGCCGCGGTTGAGCCCGCGATGAGGGCGTTGGCTGTTCGCACTTTTGCGCCCTGGTTTCAGGGCGAACGGGCGCGGCGGTGGATTCGGCGTTGAGCCTGTGCTGAGGGTTGTCGGTACTCGCACTTCTGCGCCCTGGTTTCAGGGTCAACGGGCGCCGCGGGCCGCGTCTACGAAACTCATAGAAAGATACCCCCCAGGGGTACTTGACCGCGCCGCTGCCCGCTGCGTACCGTCATTCTCGTCAGGTACCCCCAGGGGGTATAAAAATGAGAAGGGATTCAGCGATGACGGTGGCAGTGACTCCGAAAGCCGATTGGCATCTACGCGGAGAGTGGTTCGATGTGTGCAGCTGCAAGCTGCCCTGCCCGTGCAGCTTCGCGCAGGAGCCCACGCACGGCGACTGCCTGTTCACGCTCGTCTGGCAGGTGCACGAAGGTCATTACGGCACAACCGATCTGAGCGGTCTCGGGGTGGTGGCCCTGGGCGAGTTCGCGGGCAACATGTGGATCGGCGACCCGGACGCCACCATGAAGCTGATGTTCTACATCGACGAGAAGGCCGACGCCGACCAGCGCGCGGCCCTGGAGCGGATTTTCCGCGGCGACGAGGGCGGCTGGCCGGGGGAGTTCGGCAGCCTGATCAGCGAGCTGCGGGGTATCGAGTACGCGCCGATCAACTTCGCCGCCGCCGATGACCTCGCCTACTGGCGGGCGGAGATTCCGGGCAAGGTCGACGTGCGGGTCGACGCGCTGACGGGGCCGACGGCCGACCCGAACCGCCGCGTCACGATTGTCAACGCCCCGGGTGCGGAAGTGGGGCCGGGTCAGGTCGCGACGTGGGGCGTGGTGAAGAAGGCCGACGCCGTGGGCTTCGACTTCTCCCACGAGTACCTCGGCGCCTCCAGCAAGCACTTCCCGTTCGATTGGCGACCCGACGGCGAACTGCCGAACGTCGAGCTACCGTCCGGCGCGCAGGCGGCCGGCGGATGCTGCTGCGGCTGAGCTGAACAGGACCCGGAAATGACACTGCGCCCAGGGCCTGCCGCTCTCGCGGCGTATGGCCCTGGGCGCAGGATCAATCAGGTACTACTCGGCAACCTCGACCAGCCGGTCCACGCTGACCGGCGTCACCCGAAGGGCGGCCGCGGTGCCGATGTCATAGAACAGCCCGATCACCTCGAGGTCACCGGCGCGGTGCCGGGCCCGTACCAACGGGTGGGAGGCGAGGGTCTGGGCCTGCAAGGCGACGTTGACCATCGACAGTTGGTCGACGACGCCGAACCCTTCCTGGGCCGCCGCGACGGCCACAGGGTGGCGGCCCTCGTCGAAGGCGCGCAGCGTCGCATCGCCGTGCTCCAGCCAGGTGTGCAGGTGCTCGTCGTGCTGCTGATCGCCGCTCAGCAGCGTGGTCATGGCGCCGCAGCTGGAGTGGCCGCACACCACGATCGACGAGACCTCCAGAACCTCGACGGCGAACGCGATGGCCGCCTCGACCGAGGCGTCGGCGCGGCCCTCCGGGATCAGGTTACCGACGTTGCGGACCGTCAGCAGGTCACCGGGACCACTGCTGGTGATGACGTTGGGCACCACCCGCGAGTCGACGCAGGTGATGAACAGCGTCTCGGGCTTCTGGGCGTGGGCCAGGTCCTCCATGTGCGGACGCAGCACGGGCGCGGTGCGGCGGTGGTAGGTCTCCAGGCCCTCCATCACCGAGGAGGTCTGCGGCTGCGACTTCCACGGGACGACACCCGAACGCTTGTCGAACGGCGTGAACGTGCGGGTCGGCGGACCCGCGGCCGCGCTGTGCAGTTCGGCGGTGCCGTGCTCATGGATCTCGACGGAGCCACCACCGGCGATGTGCTGGCGCTTCCACGCGTCGATGGTCTCGTGGGCGGCGTGGTCGATGAAGTCCACCGACAGCTCGACGGTGACGTCGGAACCGGTCGGGACCGATGCCAGTGCCGAGGTCAGGCGCGGCAGCGACAGGAAGCTGACCGAGCCCTCGATCACGATGCGCCAGTCGTTGCCGGCGATGTGCTCGGTGACGATCTTGGCCCGGATCACGCGCCACACCGTCAGGGCCACCGCCAGCGCGAGGCCGATCAGCACGCCCTCGAGCAGGTTGAGGAACACGACGCCGAGGACCGTGATGGCGTAGACCGCGATATCGCCTGTGCGCCGGGCGGTTTCGATGTGCGCCTTCTTGACCAGCTGGCAGCCGATGACGATCAGCAGGCCGGCGAGCGCCGACGTCGGGATCATCTGGGCCAGGCCGGCGAACGGCACCGCGAACAGCAGAATCCAGACACCGTGCAGGATCGCGGAAGCCCGGGTCTTGGCGCCGGCGGCGACGTTGGTCGAGCTGCGCACGATGACGCCGGTGACGGGCAGGCCGCCGATGGCACCGGAGATGGCGTTGGCCGTGCCTTGACCGATCAGCTCACGGTCGAAGTTGGTGCGCGGACCGTTGTGCATGCGGTCGACCGAGACGGCCGACAGCAGGCTTTCGACGCTGGCGATCAGCGCGACGGTGAGCACGCCGGCGATGACGCCGTCCCAGTCGCCCGTGGGCAGGGTCGGCAACGACAGCGAGTCCAGCAGCGAGCCGTTGATCTGAATGCGCTTGACGTCGAACGGCAACAGGACGGAGAGCGCCGTCACGCCGACGATGGCGACCAGCGGACCGGGGACCCGGTTGATCGGGGCGGGCACCCAGCGCCACGCCACCAGCGTGACGATGACCAGCATGCCGAGCAGGAATCCGGGACCGTGGATGTTCATCAGCCCGGCCGGCAGTTGCTCGATGTTCTCCCACGCGCTGCTGTTGGACTTGCCGCCCAGCAGCACGTGCAGCTGCTGCAGCGCGATGGTGATACCGATGCCCGCGAGCATGGCGTGCACGACGACCGGCGAGATGGCCAGCGCGGCCCGGGCCACGCGGCTCAGGCCGAACAGAATCTGGAGGATGCCGGCGCCGACGGTGATGGCGCATGTGACCGCCCAGCCGAATTCGGCGATCAGTCCGGCGACGATGACGGTGAGGCCGGCGGCCGGTCCGCTCACCTGCAGCGGCGAGCCGCCGAGCGCACCGGCGACGATGCCGCCGACGATGGCGGCGATGATGCCGGCCAGGATGGGGGCGTTGGACGCGACGGCGATGCCGAGCGACAGTGGCAGTGCCACCAGGAATACGACAAGTGACGCGGGCAGGTCGTAGCGCAGTATTGCGCGTAAACCCTTTGCCGGCGGGGCGGTTTCCAGCATGACTAAGTTTCCGTTCTCCGATTGTTGTCCGATGGACACATGTGCAGATGCGCTGCGCGAGTTTCGGTCCGCACACCCGCCGACGCCATTGTCGATTGAACATGTTGCGAGACAACATGTTTCCGAACTGTTCGACGATCGCCGAGGAGAGGCGGCGTCAATTGCTAAGTGCGAGAGTATTTATCGCCAGACGGGGTCGCAAGGCGAGGAGGAGTTCCCATAGAGAACGCAAATCTTCTTCGTGGGCCGGAGGGTTGATCCATTCGGCGACCTGGGATACGGGCTCGAACCGATTCGGGTCGGTATGCTCGGAATTGGTGGTCCGGCCGGTCAAAAGGACTGTATTGCAACGATTCTCGTGCATCACATCGGTCCATGTAAGTGACGTGGGTCATATCCAGGGGCTAATATTTGAACTCGGCATGAACGCAGTGACAAGTTTCTGTGTTCTCAACACAATGGAAGAATGACAACGATGTCGGTACCACCACGAGAGCGTCACCCCCGGGCCGCCGTGCTCGGCCAGCTGCCGCGCATGGAACGTGCCGACGGCTCTCCCATCCGGGTGTTGCTGGTTGACGACGAGCCGGCGCTGACCAACCTGGTCAAGATGGCACTGCACTACGAGGGCTGGGTCGTCGAGGTTGCCCACAATGGCCGCGACGCGGTGACCAAGTTCGGTGAGATGGAACCGGACCTCGTCGTGCTCGACATCATGCTGCCCGACACCGACGGCCTGCAGCTGCTGCAGCGCGTGCGGGCGGCCGAGGGCTACACCCCGACGCTGTTCCTCACGGCGCGGGACTCCGTGATGGACCGGGTCACCGGATTGACCGCCGGCGCCGACGACTACATGACCAAGCCGTTCAGCCTCGAAGAGCTGGTGGCCCGGCTGCGCGGACTGCTGCGCCGGTCCAGCCAGCTCGCCCCGGAGTCGGACGAGGTGCTCAAGGTCGGCGACATGGTCCTCAACGGCGCCAGCCGGGAGGTGACCCGGGCCGGTGAGCCGATCGCGTTGACCGTCACCGAGTTCGAACTGCTCCGGTACCTGATGCGTAACCCGCGCCGCGCCATCGCCCGCGCGGAGATCCTCGACCGGGTGTGGAACTACGGATTCGGCGGCAAGTCGAGCATCGTGGACCTCTACATCTCGTATCTGCGCAAGAAGATCGACACCGATCGCGAGCCGATGATTCACACCGTGCGCGGCGTGGGCTACATGCTGCGTCCCGCGGGCACGGAGGACTAACCTGCCCGAGGTGACGCGTGTGACCCGGGTGCCGACTCGAGTACCCGCCCGGACCCCGGTTCGGGCGCCCTGGTGGCGTCCGCGCACCCTGCGCCGACGCCTCGTTTTCGGCGTCACGTCTCTGGTCACCGTGGTGCTGCTGGCGGTGGGGGTGCTGTCGGTGTACAGCCTGCACAGCTACGTGTCGGCGATGAGCGATGCGGAACTCGAGCGTTCGCTCGACGCCCTCGGCCATTCCTATGACCGGCTCGAGATCAAGCGTGGTGATCCGGCCCATCCGATCGACGCCGGGGAGGACGGCCTGACCGCGTTCGGCGGCCAGGCGCCGGGAAATCTGATCGCGGTGCTGCACAAGGGTGTCGTCGTGCAGTCGGCGGTCTTCCCCGACGGCGAACCGAAGCCGGTCCAGCCCGACGTCGTGAAGGCCGTCAGTGGACAGCAGTGGACCAACCTCGGGCCGCGGACGGTGAAGCTGCCGCGACTCGGGTGGTATCGGATGGCGGGACAGGACGCCGGCGGGGGCGACGTGCTGGTCTCGGGCGTGTCCATGGAGGACGCCAACAGCGTGGTGGCGCGTAAGACCGTCGCGGTCGCGGTCATGACGCTGCTGGCCATCGCACTGACGGCTGTCGGCACCATCGCGGTGGTGAACTACGCGCTGCGGCCACTGAGCCGCGTGGCCTCGACCGCGGCGAAGGTGGCGACCCGCCAGTTCGGCAGCGAGGACCACCGCATCACCGAACGGGTCCGGCCGGAGGACACCGACCCGCGCACCGAGGTCGGCATCGTGGGGGACACCCTCAACAAGCTGCTGGACAACGTCGACAGCGCGCTGGCCGAACTCGCCGCATCGCACCGCCGGACGCGGCAGTTCCTCACCGACGCCAGCCACGAGCTGCGGACCCCGCTGGCCGCCATCCGCGGGTACGCCGAACTGACCCGCCAGGACAGTGCCGCACTGCCCGAGACCACCGAATACGCGCTCGCCCGCATCGAGTCCGAGGCGCAGCGGATGTCCGGTCTGGTGGAGGACCTGCTGCTGATCTCGCGTCTCGAGGAGCATCAGGACCTCGAGACCGACGACGTCGAGCTGTGCGACGTGGTGATCAACGCGGTCAATGACGCCGCGGTGTCGTCGCCCGCGCACCGCTGGCGCTCGCGCCTGCCCGACGTACCGATCTGGGTCCGCGGCGACCCGGCCCGGCTGCATCAGGTGATCGGCAACCTGCTGGCCAACGCGCGCGTTCACACGCCGGCCGGAGTAACGGTCACGACCAGCCTGACTCCTGGTCCCGGATATGTGGAATTGACCGTCGCCGACGATGGCCCCGGAATTCCCGAGGAATTGTTGCCGAATTTGTTCGACCGATTTGTGGTCGCCGACAAATCGCGTTCGCGCGCGCTCGGCAGTACCGGGCTCGGTCTGGCGATCGTGTCGACGATCGTGAAAGCGCACGGCGGCCGGGTGAAAGTCGAATCCAACACTGCGGGAACAGTTTTCCGGGTGCGGTTGCCGATGCTCCGGGAAGTCGGGGAGTACGTGACCATGAGCGAGTCGTACAACCCGCATGCGTCCGAATCGACTGTATGAGTTTCGCCTGAATTCGATTTGATTCATGCGGATATCCGTATGTGTTCGGCCTGAGAATCCGTTTCTCACCCATTTCCGCGACTACCGTCGGAGTTATTGATCCGGCGCTTTCGGCGCTGGATGCGGAAAGGGAAAACCATGAAGAGTGCCACCAAGATCTCAGCGGCCACAGGAATCGTGCTGGCGCTGACGGTCGCGCTGGCCGCACCGGCCGCGGCTCGGCCCGTGGTGCCGCCGGCCCCCGGGGAGTCCGCGACGCAGACGATCCATCGGCTGCAGAGCGAAGGCTTCCGGGTGATCGAGTCGCGCGTCGGCAGCGGATCCATCGACAAGTGCACTGTCACCGCCGTCCGGCACGGCCGCGAGCTTTCGAGCCAGGAGGGCAAGCTGCGCGGGCAGAGCACCACGGTCTACGTCGACCTCGGCTGCAAGTGATTTGCGGCTGACGCTGCGAGGTGCGCCCACCGGGTTCTACTCTGGGCGGATGTTGAGCAGATTCCTGATCGGTGGGGTCGCGGCCGTTTGGGCGATCTCGTTGGTGCCGGGCGTTGCCGCGGCGGCGCCGCCGCCCGAGCCGGTGCCCCCGCCGCCCGGGCCCGCCGCGCCGAATCTGAACGGATTCAAGCCCGTGACCCCGTCGACCTACGCCAGCAAGGACGGGACGTTCTACATGTTCCAGGCGCCCGGCGGTCTGACGTGCATCATGCGCCGCAACGAAGGCGAGTACGGCTGTAGCGGCCCGATGCCGGGCGCCCCGGAGGGCTCCAACGTGGTCGTCGGCCAGCAGGTCGGCGCGCCGGCGTTCAACACCTTGAACGGCCCGAAGTACGTCGGCGAGATGCCCGGTGCGGTGCAGACCCTGCCGGCCGGTTCGCGGATCACCTACCGCAACATCACATGCGGCACCGACGGCACCATGACGGCCTGCGTCAACAGCTTCGACCAGTCCGGTTTCGTCGTCAGCCCGTCCGGCAGCTTCATCGTCAACGAGTCGAATCCGTTGCTGGACAGGCCCAAAGACCGCAATCCCTATTTCAACTGAGCCGCCGAGGTCAGAACCCGGCGCCGTGCACCTCGTGCCCGGGCTTCTCGAGCATGAGGCCGGCGTAGGCGTCTTGCACGGTGCAGCCGTGGTTGATCACCCGGTCCACCTCGCGGGCGATCGGCATGCTGAGCCCGTGCGTCTCGGCGAACTCCATGATCACGCTGGCGGCCTTGACGCCCTCGGCGACCTGGTTCATCGAGGCGATGATCTCGTCGATGGGTTTGCCCTGGCCCAGCTGCTCGCCGACGTGCCGGTTGCGGCTGCGCTGGCTGGTACAGGTGACGATGAGGTCGCCCATCCCGGCCAGGCCCGCGAAGGTGTCGCGGTTGCCGCCCATCGCCACGCCGAGCTTGGACATCTCGGCGACCGCGCGTGCCATCACCATGGCGCGGGTGTTCTCGCCGATGCCCAATGAGTAGCCCATGCCGACGGAGATGGCGTACACGTTCTTGAGCGCCCCGGCCATCTCGACACCGATCACGTCGTCGGTGGTGTAGGTGCGAAAACGCCTGGTGCGGAACAGGCCCGCGAGGTTGGCGGCGAGGTGCTGGTCCGGCATCGCGAGCACCGCGGCGGCGGCGTATCCCTCGGCGACCTCGCGGGCGATGTTGGGCCCGGCCAGGATTCCGGCCGGGTGCCCGGGCAGTACCTCGTCGACGATCTGGCTCATGCGCATGTTGGTGCCCTGCTCCAGGCCCTTGACCAACGAGACCACCGGCACCCACGGCCGCAGTTCCTTGGCCAGCTCGCCCAGCACGTTTCGGAAGCCGTGCGATGGCACCCCCATCACGATGACGTCGGCGCGGTTTGCCGCCTCCGAGAAGTCGGTGGTCGCCCGCAGCGATTCGGGGAGAGCCACACCGTCGCCCAGATAGCGGCTGTTGCAATGTTTTTCGTTGATGTCGGCCGCGGTCTCTTCGGACCGCACCCACTGCAGCGTCGGGCCCCGGCGCGCGCAGATCGAGGCCACGGTGGTGCCCCAGGATCCGCCACCGAGGACGACGACGGTCGGTACGCGCTGCGCTGATGCCATGGCGACAGGTTATGTCGCCTGGGCGAGCGGAGCGGCGGGATTGGCGGAGTGTCCGCTCGATGGTGCGATTTGGATGTTGTGTCAGTTGGCACCCCCGAGCTGTGCGACGATCGAAGGAGCGATCGCCGAGGGGGTGCGGCAGCAGTGACGGTGACGGTGTCGCGCGTGCGCGCGGCCAAGCCTGGGACGATGCTCGACGCCGCCGATGACGTCCGGACCACGTCAGCCGCGTTGGAGATCGTCATCGGCGTCGAGCGCGGCCGGCTGGCCGACCTGAAAGCGCACTGGCAGGGGCAGGCAGCCGATGCCGCGGCCGCCAAGGCGCAACAGCTGATCGATGACCAGGAGGCCTACCGGTCCCGGTTGGACAAGCTGACGAAGGCGCTGACCGAAGGCGGTCAGCAGCTCGGCGCGGTGCGCACGACCCTGCTCGAATTGGTCGACACCGCAATGAAACTGGGCTTCGGCGTGTCCGACGACGGCGTGGTGACGCCGCAGCAGTGGCTGATCGGGCAGCTGTCGCAGCTGAAGGAATGGGCCGCGGGGATGACCAAGGCGATCCAGGGCCTGCTGCAGACGTTCGACGTCGCCGATGCGGCGGCGGCCGCGGCCATCGACGCGGCGGCCACCGGACCCAAGCCCGGCCCGCAGGTCACCGTTGACGGACAGCCGATCCAGATTCCGTCCCCGGACACCAAACCGGAGGACGTCGCCAAGTGGTGGAGCTCGCTGACGCCCGAACAACGCCAGGCCCTGATCGCCCGTCACCCACCGGAGCTGGGCAACCTCAACGGCATCGGGGCGACGGTCCGCGACCAGGTCAACCAGCAGGTCATGAACGACGACCTCAACCGGGTTCGGGATGTGGCGAACCGCAACCACGTCTCCGAAGACGATGTGCTGAAGGACCCGGGGCGCTACGGGCTGACCCAGACCGACGCCACCCGCTTCTACAACGCCCGGCGGACCAGTGAGGGGCTGGCGCACCAGCGGGGCGACGACCCGAAAACGCCGCGACCGGTCATGCTGTGGGGCTACCAGCCCGAGGCGGACAACGGTCAGGGCCGGGCGGCGATCTGCATCGGCAACCCCGACACCGCCACCAACACGACGGTGATCGTGCCCGGCACCGGCAGCAGTGTGCGCGACGGCTGGCTCGCCGACGGCCACGACGACGCGATCAAGATGTACGAGCAGGCCGCGCGGGCAGACCCGGGTCGCTCGACCGCGGTGATGATGTGGATGGGTTACGACGCGCCCGACGCCTTCTCCGACCCCCGGATCGCCAACCCGACACTGGCCCGCCAGGGTGGTGATCTGTTGGCTGCCGACGTAAATGGTTTGTCCGCAACGCATCTGGGCACGTCGCACGTGACGGTGATCGGGCATTCGTACGGGTCGACCACCGTCGCCGACGCCTGCGCGGGCAGTGGGATGCGGGCCAACGATGTGGTGCTGATCGGTAGTCCGGGCACCGATCTCGCCAAGAGCGCGGCCGACTTCCACGTCAACGGCGGGCAGGTGTACGTGGGCGCGGCGTCGACCGACCCGGTCACCTGGCTGGGCTCGCCCGGGCCGGCCGCGGCGCAATGGATCAATTCGGAGCTGGGCTATCCGGTCGGGCCCGTCGCCGGTCTGGGCTCCGACCCGGCGGCAGACGGTTTCGGCGCCACCCGGTTCCGCGCCGAGGTGGCCGGTCAGGACGGTTGGGCGTTCGGCGATCATTCGCGCTACTACGACATGGGTAGCGAGTCACTGCGGGCAATGACCGATATCGCCAGTGGGCACTCCGAAAGACTGGCGACCGACGGGCTGCTGGCGGCCGAGCGTGAGAAGCCCGTCATCTCGACGCCGGACCACATCGACCTGCCGTTCGGCATCGACCTACCGGTGCCGCATGCGGACATCCCTGTTCCCGGTCTCCCCGCGATCGACGACCCGGAAGCAGACCGTCCCGGCAGCACAGTAACGGGGGGCCATGAGTACAAGTAGTCGGTGCCGCACGGTCGTTGCGGCAGTCCTGTGTTCGGTGATGTTAGGAGGATGTGGCGTGATTCCCTTGCCGCACTTCGGCTCCGGTCGTGGTGCCGACAAACAGGCCAACTCGATGACCCCCGACCAGGCCATGGCGCAGGTCGTCGGTACCGGTCGTCAGCTCAGGAAGGTGGCCCGGCTGGAAGACGTCTCGGGCGGTGGTCACTTCCAGTCCTGTGACGACGTGGGATCGCCGCCGTACCGGGGATACCTCGAGATGAGTTCGCTGCTGCCGCCGGGCGCCACGGCCGACGCGTACGCCCGGCAGGTCGCCGATGCCATGATCGCCGCCGGCTGGACCGCGGGTGCCCCACCCGGAAAGTCCCTGTACGGCACCGTGATCCACCAGGGCGGCGTCATGGTGGTGATGGGCGGCGTGGCCCACGCGCCCAGCCGCCTTTCCATCACGATCTACGGCGAGTGTCGCGACCTGACCAACCACCGTGACGACGGTGGCACCGTCGGCCGCGACCTCACCGACGAGTTGAACAACGACTCGTGAGCGCTACCGGTAGTTGACGAACTGCAGCGCCACGTCCAGGTCGGCGCCCTTGAGCAGGGCGATGACGGCCTGCAGGTCGTCGCGCTTCTTGCTGGACACGCGAATCTCGTCGCCCTGAATCTGCGCCTTGACGCCCTTGGGGCCCTCGTCACGGATGATCTTGGTGATCTTCTTGGCCTGCTCGCTGCTGATGCCCTGCTGCAGCGTGCCCGACACCCGGTAGGTCTTACCGCTGGGCTGCGGATCGCCGGCGTCGAACGCCTTCATCGAGATGTCGCGGCGGACCAGCTTCTCCTTGAACACGTCGACCGCGGCCTTGACGCGCTCCTCGGTCGAGGAGACCAGTTCGATGACCTCATCGCCCTTCCAGGCGATGGTGGTGTCGGTACCGCGGAAGTCGAAGCGGGTGGACAGCTCCTTGGCGGCTTGATTCAGCGCGTTGTCGACTTCCTGCCGGTCGACCTTGCTGACGATGTCGAACGATGAATCCGCCATTGGATTGCCCTCCGTATCTGCGCCCCTGGTAGGGGTCCCGTTTTCGTGTTCGGTACATCTTCGTTGTACTCTGCTACTCGCGCCAAACCCGGGGTCCCCGGTGGTGCGAATCCCGGCAGATTGCCCGAGCGGCCAATGGGAGCGGACTGTAAATCCGTCGGCGAAAGCCTACGCAGGTTCGAATCCTGCATCTGCCACACTGATCAGGCCCCCTTTCGAGGGGGCCTGACGTGTTTTCGGGGTTGGTTAGGATTTCACGCATGGTCGAGTCCACTTCGGATCAGAACGTCGTGCTCGACGTCGAGGGCTCCGGTGTGCAACCGCCGGTCGACCCGAAGATTCGCAAGCAGTTCGCGCTGCTCGAGCGGTTCGCCCCGCCTATCGGATCCCGGTGGGCCACCGAGCTGTGGTGTACGCCGCCGATCATCGAGCAGAGCTTGCGGATGCCGCCCGGCGTCGCGCCGGGCACTCCGCTCGAAGCGCACTGGGACGGTCACCGCATCGCCGGGGAGTCCTGGGGTGACGGTCCGCCGGTGTACCTCGTACATGGCTGGGGCGGCCGCCGACCCCACCTGGGCATGTTCATCAAACCGTTGGTGGCCGCCGGCTACCGGGTCATCGCCTTCGATCTGCCCAGCCACAACGAGTCCGATCCGGGTGCGCTCAAGCCGGGACGCACCACGGCCATCGAGTGCGCCGACGCCGTCGCGGCCGTCATCCGCGAGCACGGGGCGGCGCACGCGGTCGTCGCCCATTCTCTCGGGGCCAACGCGACCACCATGGCCGCCGCGGTGAACGGCGCGAAGGTGGGCCGGTTGGTGCTGCTCGCGCCGATGGGCGATTACCCGATGTACCTGGACCTGTTCGCCGCGCGGCACAACTTCGGTCCGCGGATTCGCGCCGGCCTGCAGACTCGCCTGGTCCGCCGGATCGGGATGTCGCTGGAAGACACCAACATGGTCAACCTCGGCGCCCGGGCGGGCCACCCGCCGCTGCTACTGATTCACGACCCCGACGACCCCGACAGTCCGTACTCGTCGAGCGAGAAGCTCGCCGCTTCGTGGCCCGGGTCCGAGCTGCTCACCACCAAGGGACTCGGCAAGCTCGCGCACTACCGCATGCTGCGGCACCGCCCGGCCATCAACGCGGGCATCGATTTCATCGGCAGCCCGGCCTGATCGATTCGGAACGGCGCTGACGGGTTAACGTCACTGGGGTGGACTCCGCGATGAGCGCGATCGGACATGCCCTGGCCTTGGCCGGTTCGATGACATGGGAGATTCTCTGGGCGCTGATCCTCGGGTTCGCGCTGTCGGCGGTGGTGCAGGCCGTCGTCCGGAAGTCGACGATCGTCCGCCTCCTCGGTGACGACAAGCCGAAAACCCTCGCGGTGGCCGCGGGACTCGGCGCGGCATCGTCGTCGTGTTCGTATGCGGCAGTGGCGTTGGCGCGCTCACTGTTTCGCAAAGGCGCCAACTTCACCGCGGCGATGGCGTTCGAGATCGGCTCGACCAACCTCGTCGTCGAACTCGGCATCATCCTGGCCCTGCTGATGGGTTGGCAGTTCACCGCGGCGGAATTCGTCGGTGGCCCGATCATGATCGTCGTCCTGGCGGTGCTGTTCCGCTTGTTCGTCCGAAGTCGTCTCATCGACGAGGCCCGCGTGCAGGCGGATCACGGCATCGCCGGCTCGATGGAAGGCCATGCCGCCATGGACATGTCGGTGCAGGGCGAGGGCTCGTTCGCCAAGCGCCTGTTCTCCGGACCCGGCCTCACATCGGTCTCGCACGTGTTCGTCATGGAGTGGGCGGCGATCCTGCGGGATCTGGTCCTCGGTCTGCTCATCGCCGGCGCCATCGGCGCGTGGGTGCCAAATACGTTCTGGGAGAACTTCTTCCTCGCCGACGACCCGACCTGGGCGGCGGTCTGGGGACCGCTCGTCGGGCCGGCCGTGGCGGTCGTGTCGTTCGTCTGCTCCATCGGGAACGTGCCCCTGGCGGCGGTGCTGTGGAACGGCGGCATCAGCTTCGGCGGTGTCGTGGCGTTCATCTTCGCCGACCTGCTCATCCTGCCGATCCTCAACATCTACCGGAAGTACTACGGCACCCGGATGATGCTGACGCTGCTGGCCACCTTCTACATCTCGATGGTCGCGGCGGGCTATCTCGTCGAATTGCTCTTCGGTGCAACGGGTCTCATCCCGACCCAGCGCAATGCCATGGTGATGGAGAGCGGCATCTCGTGGAACTACACCACCTGGCTCAACATCGTCTTCCTACTGTTGGCCGCGGTGCTGGTGATCCGCTTCGTGCGCACCGGCGGCATCCCGATGCTGCGCATGATGGGCGGCTCACCCGACGCGGGTCATGAGGGCCACCACGAGCACGCGCACTAGGACAGCCTCAGCGCGAGCCGCGCACGGCCGGGACCGCGCAATTCGTCCAGCGAGTCGCGGCGTCCGGTCATCGCCATGAGTAGGGCCTCTCCGGTTCCGGTCACCTCGGGTCCGCTGCCGTGCTGCCAGGCGACGTCGGTGGCCCGCAGACGCAACCCGCGGATCCGCCTGCCTGCGCCGAGTCTCGGATTGCCCGGGATCGTCGGCAGGATGCGTTCGAGGCGTTCGGCGGGAATGGTGCGCGGGTGGCCGAGCGCCCGGCGGATGTCCTGGTGATGGACCGTCGCGTCCACCAGCCCGATCATCCCGCCGAATCCGGACGTCAGGCCCTGCGGACGCAGGTGGACCTCGAGGAAGTCCATCAACTGCGCGGGAGTGCAGGCCGCGAAATCGTGCACGCCGACCTCATTGGCGCGCACGATCCGGCCTCGGGCGAAGCGCTGCAACAGTCCCAGGACGCTGAGCTCTTCGTAGCTCACGACATGTGCGACAACGTCTTTCACCGACCACTCGGTGCACAACGTGGGGGCCTGCCAGTCAGCGTCGGACAGTGTCCGCAGATAGGCGGCGAGGTCGCGACGCTCGTCGTGTGCGAGGTCCATCAGGGAACGCTGCGCCGGCATCGTCACGCCTCTGCGGCGACGATGTCGTGGTACCGATTCAGGTACAACGGCCAGCCGGCGTCGCCGTCGACGCCGTCGGCCACCGACCGCCAGCCGGCGCCGTGGCGTTCCAGGTGCCGGTGCTCCAGGTCGACGCGGGTGCGCCCGTCGGATTCGGCGGTGAACCGCACTTCGACCTCACTGGTCTTGCCGGGGTCTGATTCCACTTGCCACGTGGGCCCGATGTCCCACGAGAACAGCACCCGGCTCGGTGGCTCGTAGGCGAGCACGCGCGCCCACCGGCACGTGCTGCCGTCGGCGCCCACGTCGTAGATGTGGCCGCCCACGTGGGTCTCGAACACCGTCTCCACGATGGGTACCGAGAGAAGGTTGTGGTCGCGGGGCTTGATGGCGTCGAAGCGGCCGACGAACAACGCGAACGCTCTGTCGATCGGTGCCGCGACGACGACGCTCTTGCGGATCGGTGCCACCTCGGTCATGACTGCTTCCCTTCTTCGTCGGCGATCTGTTTGAAGGCCGTCAATGCCTGGTCCCAGAACCCGTCCAGCTCGGCCCGCAGGGCTTCGACCCCGCGGGGATCGACCTGGTAGAGGCGTCGGGTGCCCACCTGTCGGTCGGTGACCAGTCCGGCACAGCGCAGCACCTTGAGGTGCTGGGACACCGCCGGTCGACTGACGGGCAGCCCTTCGGCCAGTTCGCCGACCGCGAGGGGCCCGGCGGCCAATCGCTTGAAGATCGTCCGCCGGGTGCGGTCGGCGAGAGCGCCCCAGGGGTCAGCAGTTTCGTAAGTGGTCACTAACGGTAAGTTTAGACTTACGGATTTCCGATGGGAAGGGCCCGCTATCAGTCGTAGATGACGGCGAGGCCGCGCCGTTGGAGGTCGGCCAGCCCGTCGCACATCGCCTGAATCTGCTCGGGTGAATGCCCGACCCAATCGGTGAGCTCCCCGACGACACGCACCGGCTCCCGGGTCCGGTAGGAGTGAGTCGGGTTGCCCGGCAGCTTCTTGTCCGTCACGTTGGGGTCGTCCTCCACCTCGCCGAGCGGCTCGACGATGTAGATGCGGCCCCGGCCGTCACCGGCCGCGAGTTCGGCTCCCCATGCCGCGGCGTCCAGCGTCCGCGTGACGTAGACGTGGTTCGAGACCCGGCCCTCTTCGTAGTTCGACGCGCGTCCGGGCACCAGCAGATCCCCGATCGCGAGATCGGCCTTGGTGCCGTGCAGCAGTGCGCCCGACTCGTGCGGTTCGAAAGGTTTCGGTGTGTTGGTCATGACTTCCCCATTCGTCTCATCACCAGGTCCGGACGATTGTGCGGCACCACCGGGGTCTTGCGGCAAGCCCCGGTATCTGCCATAAATTGAGAGTGGGAGGAACGCCCACGGCGACGTTCCCCGGTACGGTCGGCACGCGAATCTCGTTGCGCGACACGGCTTTCTGAAGATCACCCGGGCGGCGCGTAGCCGCGAGCCGCGACGAGTTCCTGGGTGAGCTGCACGAACGCGCAGGCCGCGGCGCTGTGAAAGCCGCCGGCGCGGCGCAGGAGAGCGACGGTTCGGGTCGGTATGGGCGGGTCAAGCGGCACCGGCGTCAAGTGCGGATGGTCGTGGGTGACGGCGTCCGGCAGGACCGTCGCGAGCGCTGTGCGCTGCACGATCTCGGTAAGGGCCTGGACGGAGTTGGCTTCGACGATGATCCGCGGATCCACATGGTGCGCGGCGAAATAGGTGTCGACGTGGGTCCGGGTGAGGAAGTCACTGGTGAGCAGCGCCAGCTGGACGTCTTCCAGCGCACGGACGGGCAGGGGGTCCGCCAGGTTCCGGGCCCGGGGGTCGCTGGTCACGAGCCCGAGGTGCTCGGTGAACAGGGCGACGAAGTCGATGCCGGCGACGGGGGCGCCGACGAACGCGACGCCGACGTCGAGGTCGTCGGCGAGAAGGCCCGCTTCGATGCTGTCCTGGGACGTCTCCACCACGGTCAGACTGATCCCGGGATGGCGGGCGTGCAGTTCGGCGGTGAGCGGGCCGATCAGATAGGTGATGAACGTCGGGGTGATGCCCAGACGCAGGTGCCCGCGGGAAAGGTCTTGGACGTCCTCGATGGCACGTTCGGCGGCGGCCAGTTCGCGAAGTGCGCCGCGGGCACGCTCCGCGAACGCGGCGCCGGCATCCGTCAGCCGCACGGCACGCCCGCCCCGGTCGAGCAACTGGACGCCGAGCGCTGTTTCCAGCTGTTTGATCTGCTGGGACAGCGTGGGTTGCGACACATATAGCTCTTCGGCGGCGCGGGAAAAGTTGCCGTGTTCGGCGACGGCGAGGAGATACCGCAGGTGACGGAGCTCGAGTCCAGCCATGACCTCAAATATAGATGTTGTCTATGGGTGATGCGAAAAACAGCTATTGGACGTTATAGGTGCTGTTCGTACATGGTGAGTGCAGCAAGAAAGGACACCATCATGAAGAAGAACAAACTCGTCGCCGTGACCACCGGAATGGCAGCCGGCGCGCTCGCCGCACTCGGGATCGGACTGGCCGCCCCGGCGACGGCCGACACCGGCGGATCCGTGGCGCTGCCCGGGCCGGCTCCGGTCTATGCGCAGGACACGTTCCTCGGTGGCGCCAACCCGTACGTGCCCTTCGGGACCAGCCCGATGGTGCCGTACGGCACTTGGGCGCAGCATTGATCCGCACAGCGATCCACTCCCAATCATCGACCGCCCCCTGAAAGGAACCTCATCATGATCCACGCCCAGTTCGACCCGACCGCTCGTCAGCTCCTCGCCGCTGCGGCCGTCGAAGCCAAGACCCGCAAGGACCTGTCCTGGCAGCAGATCGCCGACGCCGCCGGCCTGTCGGTGGCCTTCACAACGGCCGCCGTTCTCGGCCAGCACGCGCTTCCGGCGGAGTCGGCCGAAGCCGTCGGTAGCCTGCTGGGACTGGACGACGACGCGGTGCGGTTGCTGCAGACCATCCCGACCCGTGGATCGATCCCGGGTGGCGTGCCCACCGACCCGACCATCTACCGCTTCTACGAGATGTTGCAGGTCTACGGCACCACACTCAAGGCGCTGGTCCACGAGCAGTTCGGTGACGGCATCATCTCCGCCATCAACTTCCGGCTGGATGTGAAGAAGGTTGCTGATCCCGACGGTGGCGAACGCGCTGTCATCACACTGGACGGCAAGTACCTGCCGACTGTGCCGTTCTGATTTCTGGCGCCGACTGCCCTAATATGGTTACTGGTGCCAATGAAATTTTCGCAATAGCAAATTCTCGTGGCAAACTGGACTGAGGCCGCCGACAAGGCGGCATCGAGAGGATGGATGCAGCGTGGCGACGCACCTGCGCATGGCGGCGGTGACCTGGCTGGTTGCCGCGCCGATCATCGGCGCCGGTATGGCGAGCGCTGCACCGATCGATGTGCCGCTTTCGCCTGGTGTTTCTGGTGATGCAGGTGGGGACGGCTCGGGTACGTCGCATCCGGGGTTGTCCTCCATCGGGGATCTGCGCAAGGCGCTCGGCGGGCTGACGACCACCGCGACCACCGTCGGAACCGGTGCCCTCACCGGTTTCGGCGTGACGCAGTCGCCCGGCCAGCAACTGACGCCGAAGTTCGGCGACGGCCGCAACGGCTCCAACGTCTCGTCTGCGACGTCGTCCTCGACTGCGTCGTCCGGCCTGCCCTCGGGTGTCGTCAACACCACCCAGAGCGCGCCTGTCAGCGAACCCGAGTCCGTTGCCGCAACGCCTGCCGCCGTGCCCTCGGTCCAGTCGGTGTCCGCCCCGTTCGTCGCGGCGACCGCCGCGGCCGGTCAGGCAGCCCTCGTCGTGGCGGATGCGCCGCTGGCGCCGGTGACCGCGCTGACGGGGCCGTTGCCCGCGGCAGTGGGTGATCCGATCCGAAGCGTGGCCGCGTTGCCCGGATTTGCTGTCGCGCAGGCGTCGTCGGTCGTCGACGGGTGGGCCTCCGCGGTGGCCGAGCTGTCGTCCGCGGCCGGCACGCCCTCCGGAGTGCCACGCGTCGTGTCCGTCGGCCGGGACCTCCCGGCCCGCGTCCAGGCCCCGGCATCCGGTGGGGCGCAGACGGATTCACGTTTCGCCGGCCACACCGGCGTCACCGGGGACCTGCCGGAACGGGGACCCGAACCGGCTGACAAGGTCTTCGCGGCCGACAACGCCATCGTCGCGGCAGCGCCGTACCGGGCCGGGTACTCCGACGACCTCCGCGCGGCGGGCCTCAGTGAGGTCGCCGCCGTCGCGGTTCCGGGTTTCACCGGCCTGTTGGTGCTGACCGGCGCCGGTGGGCTGATCGGCTTCCGGCAAGCCCGCGCCGGACGCGCGATGCACGGCGGCACCCTCAGGCGATTCGCGGCGCAGTAGCCCGCGGTCCGGCACTGAATTCACGACGCGGAGTCCACTTCGTGTCGTGAATTGCGTTGTGCTGGAACATATTCAGCTGTGAGGGCGGCTGGGGTACCGAAACTTGTTGGCGGGCACTATGTTTGACCGAAATTGCAGGTCAGCGCGTCGCCGTCCGGTGGCGGTGAATTCGCCGGAAATCGACGCCTATCACACAATCGCGGGCGTTTGCCAGCCGACACGCCGAAGCGGCGCCGTGGCGAAATCGAGACGAGCCTGATCCGACGTGCAAAGAGCCCGGCCGACCGCTTACCCTGATGCAGTACCTCGAGTACACCCATCCGACAATCCCTGGCCGACGCCGAACTTTGGAGCTGTGTTGACCTCATCCCGCCGTGTCCGTGGCGCCTGGCTGGCGGCTGCGCTGGCCGTCCTTGCCGTGCTCGGTGGGACCGTGGTGTCGTCGACGTCGCGCTGCCAGGAAGGTTGCAAGGTGGTCGCCGCGTCGCGCGATCTGTCCGTCTCGCAGCCGGCCGCGCCGGAGCCCGCCGTCGTGCGCGTCACGCCGGCCGGCGGAGCGAAGGACGTCAGCCCCGCGGCGCCCGTGAACGTCACCGCGGCGACCGGCACCATCACCGCCGTGTCGATGGTCAACGGCGCCGGAAAAGAGATTCCCGGGACGCTCGCAGCCGACGCCAAGACCTGGACGCCCGCCGAGCAGCTCGGCTACGGCCGCAAGTACACGATGACCATCGAGGCGCGGGGCCCCTCGGGCATGCCGTCGCGGCAGACGTCGAGCTTCACCACGCTGGACCCCACGTATCAGACCGCGGTGTACCTCAACACTGTGTCCGGTGCGCAGCTGCAGGAGGGTGGCACCTACGGCGTCGGCGTCGTGGTCACCGCACACTTCGACGAGAAGATCGAGGACAAGGCCGCCGCAGAGCGCAACCTCGTCGTCACCACCAACCCGCCGGTTCCCGGCTCGTGGCACTGGGTCGACGACGCCAACGCGCACTGGCGGCCCGAGAAGTACTACGCACCCAACACGACTGTCACCGTCGCGGCCAAGATTTACGGCGTGCGGCTGGGCGAGGGCACCTACGGCCAGCAGGACGAGCGCGTCTCGTTCCGGATCGGCAATGCCCACGTCTCCGTCGCCGACGACCACACGCACCAGGTCAGCGTCTTCGATAACGGCCAGCTGGTGCGCACCATGCCCACCTCGATGGGCATGGGCGGCACCGAGACGATCGGCAATACGGTCATCTCCTTCTGGACGCCGCCCGGTGTCTACACCGTGATGGACAAGGCCAACCCGGTGATCATGGACTCGTCGACGTTCGGATTGCCGACCAGTAGCCGCCTCGGCTACAAGGAGACGATCCCGTGGGCCACCCGGATCAGCCATGACGGCATCTACCTGCACCAGCTGAATGCGACCATCTGGGCGCAGGGCAAACAGAACACCTCGCACGGCTGCCTGAACCTCAACAGCGAGAACGCCAAGTGGTTCTACGACTTCTCGGTGCCCGGCGACGTCGTCGAGGTCAAGTTCACCGGTGGCCCGCCGCAGATGCTGAGCCAGAACGGTGACTGGAGCATGCCGTGGGACCAATGGGTCCGCGGCTCCGCGCTGCCCCCGCCGCCCGCGCCCGCCACGCCCGTCGCCGCGCCGCTGCCCCCGCGCTAGTCGCCCGCCGAACTGAGGGCACGTTCCAGTCGCGAACTGGGCGCACCTGTCCCTCGCGGGAACTGCCGGACGTGTTCGCGGGAACAGCGCCAGGCAAGTGTGAACTATCTCACAATGGCCGGGATTCGGGCGTAGCCTTAGGGCATCTTCGGCAAGGAGGGAGATGCGACATGAAGGGCGCGTTTCATGATCCGGTCGACCATTCCCGAACCACGCAACCACATGCCGGTGAATCCTTCATCGACACGTTGTGGCTGCCTGGCCTGGGCCTGATCGCACTCGGCATCGTCACCATCGCCGGCTTCGTCTTCGCAACCGCGTTCGGCCACACGGGACTTGAGCTCCCGCTGGGCCTGATCGCCGGTGCGCTGGTCACCGCGGGGGCGCTCATCATCACGTTCGAGCACCTGCGGGTCAAGCGAGTCGAACAGCGGTGGCTGGCCGAACATCCCGAACGGCGCCTGCACGCAGGCTGACCGTTCGAAGGCCTAGTGCGGCAGCAGCCGCAGAATCTCCGGCGTCCGCGGATCGAGGATGTCGTCGAAGTCGTGATGCTTCTCGACGTACGCCTTGACCATGGGGCAGACCGCCACGATGCGCTTGCCCTGCTGCCGCGTGGTCGCCAGCGCCTGAGCGATCAGGACGCTGGCCAGTCCGCGTCCGCCGAACGCCGGGTCGACCTCGGTGTGGTAAAACACCCGCTGCTCGCCGTGCTCGACAAAGGCGGTGAGCCCCACGGGCTTTCCGTCGACCGCGATGCTGAATCGGTCGGCTTCCTGCGCAACCTCGACAGGTTCGCCGTTCTTGTCGGTGAGCATCACTCGGGCCTTTCCTCCGGTGGGTGGTTTCCGCGGAACCAGGCGGGTGGTCGGTAGCGGGGGAGCGGGCAGCCGCGCCGGCTCGCCCTGGTAGCCGATGACTTCGCCGAACTGGGCGGACTCGGCCTGCCACTGGTTGCGGTATTCGACGATCTCGTCGTGGGTGCGCCCCACGAAGTTCCACCACATCAGCAGCTCTTCGGTGAAGGGCGTGCCGCCGAGGATGACGGCGCGCGCCGGCTCACCGCCGGTGTTGGCGAGGGTGAGCCGCGTGGATCCGACGCCCTGATAAGCCATTTCGTACGGCTGCACCGGCGTATCGGCGACGGTCAGCGCGCCCTGGTCGAGCAGCACGGCGTGCTCGAAAGTGGGATCGACCTCGAACTCGACGGTCGCGCCGGCCGGTAGATCGACCTGCGCGCCCAGCAGTGGCGTGTGCGTGCGCACCGGCGACTGCTGCCCGGCCAGCGCACCCAGGAACACCGACACCGTGGCGGCGCCGAATGAAACCGGCTGGGGCGCATAGTGGTCGAAGTCGCGGGCACCGTGGCGGGCGGCCTCGGGCAGTGCGACCCACAACTGGACACCGTGCAGGATCGTCGTCTCGGGCGTGGAGACCTCGGAGTGGCAGATGCCGGCACCGGCCGTCATCAGATTCAGCTCGCCGGGGCGCACCATTTCGTGGATGCCGTGCGAATCGCGGTGCTCGATCTCGCCGCTGAACAACCAGCTGACCGTCTGCAGACCCGTGTGCGGATGCGGCGGGACGTCCATCCCGGCCTTGGTACGCACGTCTTCCGGACCGTAATGATCGGCGAAACACCACGCGCCGACCAGCGAGCGGTCGCGCTGCGGCAACGTGCGACGGACCATCATGGCGCGCGGCCCGCCCAGCGGCACCTCACGCGGCTCCAGAATCTCGATTCGGTTGGGAGGCCCGGCGGCACAGTCGTATTCGACGGGGTCTGCCTCAAGATTGCTCACGATTCGCCTTCCCGGCTGCGTACCATCGTCGCGTTCGCTCAGACCATACCCGCGCCGTCCTGGCCACAACCTGAAAGTAGGCGATGGACACCACCGAACCGGGCCTCGCGCACGTGCACATCGACAAGCAGTCACCCCACGCCTACCGGACATTGGTGGCGGTCGCGACCGCGGTCACCAAGACCGCTGCCGAGGCCGGGTTATCGCCGGCGCTGGTCGAGCTGATCAACACCCGCGTCTCACTCATCAACGGCTGCCCGTCGTGCCTGGAGATCCACCACCGCCGTGCGGTGAAGGCCGGGGTGACGGACAAGCAGCTGGCCACGCTGCGCGCCTGGCGGGACACCGATCTGTTCTCCGAGCCGGAACAGGCCGCGCTGCGGCTGGCCGAGATCACCACGACGCTGCCCGACCACGACACCGCCGAACGCGAATACGCCAGTGCGCGAGCGGTACTGAACGACGACGAGATCTCCGCGGTGATCTGGGTCGCCACCGCCATCAACGCCTTCAACCGGGTGTCGATCCTGAGCCGGCACCCGGTGCGGCCCTAGGCGTCGGCGCGCAGCCGGTCCCGCAGGCCTGACGCGCGCAGCGCCTGCCGCTGCACCGCGGCCCGCACCTCGTCGGCGGATCCGACGATGCGCACCTTCTTCTTGGCGCGCGTCACCGCGGTGTAGAACAGCTCGCGGGTCAGCAGCCGGGAGTCGGCGGGCGGCAGGATCACCGTCACCTCGTCGGCCTGCGAGCCCTGGCTCTTGTGGATGGTCAGCGCGTACATGGTCTCGACCTCGGCGATCCGGCTCGGCGAGAACCGTTGCGTCGCAGTCGCACCCGCGATGTACACCTGGACGCCGTCGGGCTCCGCGGCGACCAGGCCGGTGTCGCCGTTGTAGATGCCCAGCGCGTAGTCGTTGGCGGTGACCAGCAGCGGGCGGCCGGGGTACCACGGCGACCACGTGGCCTGCCCGGTCTCGTCGGTGATCCAGCGCTCCACCTGACGATTCCAGTGCCGTACCCCGTAGGGCCCGTCGCGGTGTGCGCACAGCAGGCGGTGTTCGTCCATGGCCGCGAGACCCTCGGCGCCCGCACCCAACAGTGCGCAGGCGCGCACCTTAAGCGCGTGGCCCACCACTACCGGGCGCAGCAACGCGGCCGGCTCGGAATCCTCGATGAACTCGATGGCCGCATCGCCGGCCCGCAGCAGGGTGAGCACCTGATCGGCGTCACCGGACCGGATCGCTTCGGCCAGAGCGCCGATCGCCGCCCCGAACCGGTGCGTGGTGTGCAGCGCGGCGATCTTGATCGATGGGTGGTCGGTGAGGCCGTCGACCAGATCGGCCAGCACGGCGCCCGCCTGCACCGACGTCAACTGGTCGGGGTCGCCGACCAGCAGCAGCCGGGTGTCGGGCCGCACGGCTTCGAGCAGCCGGGCCATGAGTGTCAGTGACACCATCGAGGTCTCGTCGACGACGACGACGTCGTGCGGCAGCCGGTTGCCGCGGTGGTGCTTGAACCGCGAGGCGCTGTCGGGCCGCCCGCCGAGCAACCGGTGCAGCGTGACGGCCCGCAGCCCGCTGAGCCGCTCCCGGTCTGCGGGCTCGAGTCTGGCCACCTCGGCCGAGACGGCCTCCTGCAGCCGGGCGGCAGCTTTTCCGGTCGGTGCCGCGAGCGCGATCCGCAGCCGGCCCGGGTGCGCGGCCTGCGCCAGCAGCGCGAGCAGCCGGGCCACGGTCGTGGTCTTGCCGGTGCCGGGACCGCCGGTCAGGACGGTCACCGGCTGCGTCAGCGCGAGTTGTGCGGCGGCGCGCTGCTCGGCGAAACCCGGTGGTGGGAAGAGCCGTTCGAGTTCGGCGTCACTGACCGGCTGCGATGGTTGTGCCGACAGCGCCAGCAGGTCGGTGCACACCTGCTGTTCTTCGCGCCAGTAGCGGTCCAGGTACAGCAACCGTTCCTGGTCCAGCCGGATGGCCTTGCCTGTCAACGGACTATCCGCGACGGCGGCGATCAACTCTCCGGGTGCCGGCCAGGGCAGGTCACCGCCGATGTCGTCGGCGACGGTGGTGAGGTCGACGCACACCGACCCTTCCCGCAACGCCCGGACCGCCAGCGCGACCGCGAGGGCCACCACATCGCGGGCCTCCTCCGCCAACGCGCAACACCTTTGGGCCACATGCACATCAGCGGCATTCAGCACGCCGGCGGCGTTGAACGCCGCCAGCAGTCCGGTGGCCGCGGGCACCTGCCGCCAGTCCATGGGATCGGGGAGCCGGTCCGGTGCTGCCATGGGTGTCGTCATGATGCTGCCGTTCCTCGGTCCAACAGATCGGACAGCCGGGTCACCAGCTCGACCGGGGGCTGCCAGCTGAACACACCGCACGGGTGGTCGTCGACCAGGGGAGTCGCCGCGCCACACATGCCCCGGACGAACAGATAGGCCACGCCACCCAGCTGTCGGGCGGGCGCATAGCCGGGCAACCGCCACCGGAGGAACCGATGCAGCACAACCGAATACAACAGCGCCTGCAGCGGATAGTCGGAATGCATCATCGCCTCGGCGAGGCGGGGTGCGGTGTAGTCCGCCGCGGTGTTCTCGGTGCCGAAGTCGCCCAGCCGGTTGGTCTTGTAGTCGACCACCAGATACTTATGGCCGCCCTTGTCCGGCACCCGCAGCACCGCATCGATGGAACCCGACAGATAGCCGTGCAACCGCTGGTGCCCGAGCGGTTCGGCCTGCAGTCGCGCGCCGTAGGCGGCCAGCGGATCCGAGGCCGTCAGCAGCGCGCTCACCAGCGCGCCGACGTCGCCGAGCCGGATGTCCCGCGCGGCGTCGGGCCGGTCCTGGCCACCGCCGAGTGGCATCTCGAAATCCAGTTCCCGCAATCGGTCTCGCAACCCGATCTGCCGCAGCGTCAGGCCCGGCGCCAATGGACCGAGCGGGGTGTCGTGCATCGGCACCAGGGCCGAAGCCAGTTCACCGGTCGGCACCTCGACGTTCCACAGCCCGGCCTGCTCGTCGATCCGGGCCGCCAGTTCTGCCGTCAGATCTGGGGACAGCGGGTCGGCACGCTCGAGCACGGCGTGCACCAGCGAGCCGAAGGCGGCGCCGGCGGGCAGCTGCGCCATCGGCGACGGCAGGTCGCCGGGCAGCGGCGGCGGCGCCTCGGGGACGACGTCGGCTGATTCGTCGTCCCGCAGCGCGGTGTCCGGTTCGCTGCTCACCGCGTGCCCGTCGTCGTGCACGACGCGCACCAGCGCCGAGTACGACGTCCGTCGCCAATGCGTGTCGATGCTGCGATGGAAATGCCGCACGTCCAGGTCCACCGGTGCCTCGGGCGCCGGCGGCGCCATCGGCGTGACGGGCTCGGCCGCCTCGACCACCGGGCCACCCGCGTGCTCCCACGCGGTGAAGCACGCCAGCGCGTCGTCGTCGGAAAGTGTTTGGGGCGTGGCGCAATCCGGCACCGCGGTGGCGCCGGGCCGGCGGCCCCGCAGCAGCCGCGACAGCCCGCCGTTCTGCTCGTCCCGCGACGGTGCCCACCAGGCGACCACCTGCGACTGTGCCCGGGTCAGCGCCACATACGTCAGCCGCACGTTGTCCCCGGCGGTCTCGGCCAGGCCCGCCTCCTCGGCTGCGGCCCGGTCTGTGGCCCCGGCACCACCGACATGAAGGCATCGCGTGCCATCGGTGTCGTGGAACCGCAAAACCGTGTCGGTCTTGGTGAAGCGGTTGAACCCGAACGGCAGATACACGACAGGGAACTGCAGTCCCTTGCTGCGCCACACCGTCATGATCTGGACCGCCGCGGCGTCGCTGTCGAGCCGGCGGTTGCGTTCGGCGGGACCGCCGCGGTCCTTCATCTGGCGGCGCAGCCAATCCCGCAGGGCGGGCAGGTGATAGCGCTCGCGATGGGCGGTCTCGTGCAGGAGTTGGCTGACGTGCGCCAGGTCGGTCATGTGCCGTTCCCCGCCCCGCTGTCCTAGTACGCGCTCCGGGAGGCCCGACGACACCACCGCCTCGAACACCGCCGCGATGCCCCGGTCCCTGGCCAGGCCGGCCCATTGCCGGATGGTGGTGGTGATCTGGTCTGTCAGCTGGTCACCGCCGGCGGCGAGATCGGCCGCGCGGTGGCCGAAGAACATGGTGGTCGCGGCAGCCCGCACCACGCCGCTGCGGTTGGGGGTGTCGAAAGCGTCGAGCAGCCGCAGCCACTCCGCCGCCGCCGTCGAGGCGAACACATCGGTGTCGCCCGAGTACACCACCGGAATGCCCAAGTCCAGCAACGCATCCCGGCACGGGATGGCATCGAGGCCGCTGTCGACGATCACCGCGATGTCACCGGCGGTCAGCGCGCGGCCGTCGAACTGTGCGCCACTGGCCAGCAGCACCGAGATGTCGGCGGCGAGATCCTTCGCGATGTACGGCCGCAACTGGCCGATCGGGACCATCCGGCGCTGCGGCGTGCCGAACTCCGTGCGCGCGACGACCCGCAGCCGGAACGGGTCGTTGCGCGGGGCCCCGGTGAGCCGGTGGCGGTCGGTGCGGGCCTCGACGGGGTGCACCACGATGTCGTCGTCGCCGAGCGCCGCACCCTTGAGCACGGTCTGCAGCCGGTCCACCAGGACCTTGTCGCTGCGCCAGTTCTCGGCCAGGGTCAGTCGCTGGTCGGCACTGCGCGCGGCATCCAGGTAGGTGACGATGTCGCCACCGCGGAACGCGTAGATGGCCTGCTTCGGGTCCCCGATCAGCACGACGGCGCTGTGCCCGACGAAGGCCCGCGAGATCACCTGCCATTGCACCGGGTCGGTGTCCTGGAATTCGTCGACCATGACGATCGGCCAGCGCCGGCGCATCCGGTCGCGGGCCGGCGCGTCGGGGTCCTCGAGCGCGGTGGCCAGCCGGCTCAGCAGGTCGTCGAAGCTCAGCACCCCCAGCCGGCGCTTGCGGTGTTCGAGTTCCTCGAGCACCGCCCGGGCGAACGACAGGCGTTGCGCCGCAACACTGTCCGGGTCGGCCGTGGTGGGCCGCAACTGCGCGCCAGGATCGCCGACCACCCGTTTGGCCAGGTCCAGCGCATCAGCGAAGCTCAGTGCCGGCTCCTCGCGCTGGTCACCGTAGGTCGTCAGGTACAGGTCGGAGACGATCTCGGCCACCAGATCGTCGAGGCTCTCCACCAACTGGGCGCCGGAATCGGTGTCGCCGGCGATGCCGAGGGAACGCAGCACCAGCCCGCAGAACTCGTGCGTGGTGGCGATGGTCGCGGCGTCGAAATCCGACAGTGCGTCGCGCAGGCGGGCCCGGCGCAGCACGAGTTCGTCGGGCCCCGCGGTCGCGAGGTGACGGATGAGGTCGTCGTCGTCCTCGGACGGATCATCCAGCGCGGCAACGGTCTTCACAAGCTGTGCCCGCACCCGTTCCCGCAGTTCCCGAGTGGCCGCCCGGCTGAACGTGATCAGCAGCATCTCGTCCAGCTTGGCCGCGCCCTCGGCGATATACCGCGTCACCAGACCGGCGAGGGCATAGGTCTTGCCGGTACCGGCGCTGGCTTCCAGCACGGTCGTCGACGCGCGTTCCGGCAGCGGGCCGAGCAGGTCGAACGCGTCCATCAGATCCGCCGTTCCGCGTCGAGCAGCGGCTGCCACAGCCGGCGCGCGTAGGCGCCCAGTCGAGTGGTCTCACCCCGGACGGCGACCTCGTCGGGCCGCAGCGGATCGAGCAGCATGTGCAACGGCGCCGCCGGACCCCAGACCTCGACGTTTTCGGCGCCGTCCTTCTCGAACCGCCATTCCGACTCGGCGCTCCGCTCCGGTGCCGGGTCGTCGAATTGGCGTGCCCGGGCCCATTCCAGGGACGTCTTCAAGGGCAGCGGCAGCGGTTCGCGGCGACCCGCGTCGTAGATCGCGACCAGGTCCCGTAACACCGAAAGCGGTTGCTCGGGAGGCTGATACCCCGTGGCATGCACGCCGCCCCGCGGGCCACGCCCGATGCAGTACGCCTCCCACGCGCGCCCCGGTACACCCGCCGCCAACGCCACCAGGGTGACCCAGGCCTGCAGCCGATGTTTGGCACCCAGTTTCGAATAGGTGACCGTCACTGTGCGGTCCTGCCACAACGGGGCGACGGTGCCGGTGAGCCGGCGGCCCATGCCCGGTTCGCCGCCGATGTCGACACTGATGTCCAGCGCGCTCGCCTCGCCCCGCTGCAACGATCGGGCGGCCGTCGCCAGTTCCATGGCCTCACCGCGGATTTCGTTGGCCTGACGCCAGCCGAGCCGGCCCGGCGGCAGCGTGCCGCGCCGCCACTGGGCACCGATGACGAAGTCGGGGTCCCGGCCGATCTTGAGGTCGTCGAGCATGCGTTCCCCGACTTCCCACCTACCGAGGCCGTCGATGGCGACCGGGATGGCGTCCGACAATTCGTCGGCGTCCCACGGCAGCGTGTAGTCCAGCGCCCGGAAGAACCCCTTCACCGGGTTCGCGAAGTACCTCAATAGCTCGGCGAGTTCGACGTCTCCGCATGGTGATTCCTCGAGCGGGCCGTCGATGAGCCGCGGCTTCGGCCGGCGTTCCCCGAGGACGGCCCTGGCCCCGCGCAGCGCTGCCGGGTCGTAGGTGAACGGCCGGTCCGGCACCAGCCCGTCAGGCGCGGCGCTGACGGTGCGAATATCGAAGGGCTGCAACGGGTGATCGGCCACGATGCGGTTGCGGACAGGTTCGGTCGTGGTCCGGTCCAGCGCGTCGAGCAGTTCCTGCACCGGGACCGCGGGCGGCCGATGCTCACCGGAGTGCTCGTCGGTGCCGGTGTACGTGATGACCAGGGTGTCGGTGGCCGCGCAGATGGCATCGAGCAGCAACTGCCGGTCCTCCGAACGGATGTCGCGTTCACCGGTCAGCGGACGACGCGCCAGGATGTCGTCGCCGTCGGCGATGTTGGTGCGCGGAAAGACCCCGTCGTCGAGCCCGACAAGGCACACCACGCGATGCGGCACCGAGCGCATCGGGACCATGGTGCACACCGTCAGCGTGCCGGTGCGGAAGTTGGCGCGGGTCGGGCGGCCGGCCAGTTGCCGGTGCAGCAGGGACCGCACATCGGGTAGCCGCAGCGTCGTGCCGGACCGAGAGCCCGCGTGGGACAACACTTTCGCCAGTTCGCGGTCGAGTTGCGCCTGCTGCCACTGTTCGTCGGGGCCGACCCGGGTGAGCAGCGCGACGCCGTCGCGCAGGACCTCGACCCAGCTGTCCAGCGGTTGCGCGCCGGTGAGGCGGTCGACGACGCCGCACAACCGCTGCACGTATTCCGCCAGCCGGCCGGCGAGTTCGACGCGGTTCGAGTCGACGTCGTCGAGTGGCAACGCGGTACCCAGCCAGTCCTGCGAGTCGTCGGACATCGCCGCGCCCACGAGCAGGCGGTCGACCCCGAACTGCCAGGTGTTCTGCGGGTACCGCTGCAGCGCGTACGGGGTGCGGTGCGCAGCGTCGAAACCCCACCGAATACCGGCTGCGCCAACCCATTCGGTGAGGTCCACCAGATCGTCGTCGCCCCACGCGAAGCGGCGGCGCACCGACTCGCTGTGCGCCAGGCTCAGCACCGCACTGGCGGTGGCCCGGCCGTCGGCGATGTCGAGCAGTTCGGCCAGCACCCCGAGCAGGGGATTGGTCTGGGTCAGCGCGCGGTCCGCCAACCGGACCCGCAGGCCTTGCGCCGGGTGGCCGAGGTCGGCATGCTCACCCGCCCCGAACGCCGCGGTGATCAGTGGCGCGTAGGTTTCGATGTCGGGGCACATCACCAGGATGTCGCGCGGCTGCAGCGTCTCGTCGTCGTCGAGCAGACCCAGCAGCACGTCGCGCAGGACGTCGATCTGCCGGGCCGCGCCGTGACAGCGATGGATCTGCACGGACCGGTCGTCCTTTGCGAGCTGTCGGCCGCCGGGACGCACCGCGTCGGCCGAGATGTCGGACTGCAGCCGGCCGAGCAGCGTGTCCGGGAATCCGGTACGGGGGTGGAACTGATCGGTCTGTGCGGCGGGCAGGCCGCGTTGCAGCTCCCGCAGGTCGCGGCCGAGGGTCTGCAGCAGTGGGTGGCCCACCCGCAACCGGCTGGTGTCCGCGCGCCGCGGCTCCTGACCGTGCAGGTCGGACAGCGACTGCCACAACGGGTCGCTGGGGTGCGGCAACCACAGGTGCAGATCGTGATGCGTGGCCAAGGCCCCGAGCAGTTCGAGGTCTGCCGCGGGCAACCGGGTATGCCCGAACAGCGACAGCCGCGGTGGCAGCTCGGACGGCGAATCGATCAGCCGGGCCAGGGTTTTCGCCTGCCGTACCGGCGGCGGGTCGGCGTCGACGTGTGCGGCGGTCGCTCGCCACAGCTGCGGTTGCCAGAGCAGGTCGTCGTCCAGCCGGCCGCCCGCGCCGTCGGAGTCGCCGCCCGCCAGCCAGTCGGCGAGCATCGCCGGCCGAGCCTTGGCGTAGGCGTCGAACAGGCCCGCCAGCCGCCGGGCCACCGCGTACCGGCGGCCCTGCCGCAGCTGGGTTTCCTCGGGATTGCCCAGTTCTGCGCAGCCGAGATGCGCGGTGAGGGTGTTCGCCCACGCCGGACGACTCACCACCGCGGCGTCGACGACCTCGAGCAGCGGCCACACCAGCGCGTCGGGCTCCCACGGGTTGTCATCCACCGTGCCGGTGATCTCGGCGAGAAGCGATGTGGGGGAGCGGAACTCGATACCCGCACACACGCCGTCGTGCGCCGCGCCGCTGCCGAGCACATGTGACAGCTGCTGGCTGAGCCAGCGTTCCATGCCGCGCGCGGACACCAGCACGAGCTCGGCCGCGAACGGGTCGGACAGCGGTTCGGCGAGCAGCGCACCCAGCCCGGCGGCCAGCGCGCCGGTGTCTTCGGCTCGGTGCAGGTGTAGCGCCATCGGCTCACCCTAGGCCGGGCGACCGACAGCTTTGTCGATGTGTGGCCTTACCCGCCGAACTCGGCGGCCAGGCCGTCGATGCCGGCCTGGATCGCGGCCAGTCCGTCGGCGCGGGCCTTGAGCTTGCTCGCCAGGTGGTGCCGGGTGTGCAGCGTCGCGGCGAATCCGGCGGCCACCTCCTGCGCGCGGCTCAGCACGTCCTCCGGCGCCACGACCTCGTCGAGCCAGCCGCCGGCGCGTGCCTCTTCACCGGTGAACGTCGCGGCCAGGCCGACCGCCCGCTGGAAGGCCGAATTGGTCAGCCGCATGCGGAGGATTTCGATGCAGGACTGCGGCACCGTCATGCCGATGGCCACCTCGTTGGCCTGACAGCGCACCGTGGGCGACCCGACCCGATGGTCGCCGGAGCACAGGAGGAACGAGCCGCCGGCAATCGCGTGTCCGGTGGCGGCGACCACCACGGGCACAGGGAAGCGCAGCAGGCGGACGTTCAGCTCGACGCCGCCGCGCAGCATGGCCAGCCCGGCTGCCGCGTCACCGGAGCCGAAGATGGCGAGGTCGAACCCGGCGCTCAACACGCGGTTGTTGCCGGCGATGACGATGGCCTTGACCTCGTCCGATTGCTCGGCCCGGTCGAGCGCGTCGTGGATGTTCTGTTGCATCGTCGGGCTCAGGACGTTGACCTTGCCGTCGTCCAGCGTGATCGTGGCAACCGCATCGGTCACGGAGTAGGTGACGGTGCTCATCGGTTCTCCCTCGGTCGGTTCCCGGGCCGGGAACGGGTGTGAGCCGATGCTAGACGTGCCGTCGGTCGCGTCCGGTCAGTGGACGGCGTTGCGGTGCCGGCCCTTCGGGCCGTCGTCGAACCACTGGATTTCCAGTTCGGTGGTCTCGTCGGTGGCGCGACTGCGCCACCGGTCCTGCGTCTCCCGGACGGCCCGGTTCATCCGGTCGATCTCGGCGCGGAAGACTTCGGGCTGCGTCTCCTTGGAGGCGTAGTGGAAGTACGTCAGCACGCTGCGAAGCAGCTCGAGCTTCTGCTTCTCGCGCTTCGCGAGGTCGTGCGTCGTCATCAGCTCCAACCGCTGCACGGGCTGCAGCGCGGCCCAGTCGAGCACGGCCTTCGACTCGAACTCGCGGGGCTTGCGCCCGAACCGCGATTTCTTACCCTGCGCAGGCGCCGGCATGTCGTAGTAGGTGAGCGTCCCCTCGAACCGGGACCGGATCGACCCACCCAGCTCCTCGCGGCTGATCGCCGAGTCCCAGACGGTTCGCCATTCCTGCCCCGGGGCCAGGACCGAGAGTTCGCTGGGCAGTCGCAGCTCGGTGACGTCGAGCTCGCCGTCGTGATCGGAATCCTCGTAGATGGCGACCGTCGGATGATTGGTGAATTCGAACGAGATGTTGTGCGCCGCGGTCTGCCCGAAGTTGCGGACCACCAACTCGATCAGATGCCAGTCCGACGCGTGCGGCTCCATGAACATGGTCACCTGCGGGCGGACCTGATCCTGCTTGAGCTGCCGATTCTTGGACAGCTGCCGGTTCACGACGATCAGTACGACGATGCCGAATGCCAGTGCGGCCCACGCCGCGATGGCCAGCCAGCTGCCTGATCCCAGCCCTGTCAGGTCGTCCCAGCGTTGCGCTATCCAGTCCACCGCGCCATCCAGTCGTCAAGTCACCGATCGGTTATCCGACACTGAGACTAATATTCGCTGGTTGACTTGTACAACGGAGCGCAAAAGGTAGCTGCGTCGCTAGCCGCCCATGAGCATGCGCCACTGGTCCAGGTCGCGCGCCCGGTAGACGTAGTTGGTGCGACGGACGTCGTCGAGCGGCGCGCTGGGTTCGGCGGAGTACCAGTGTCCGGGGAAGACCGTCGGATCGCCGGGCAACGCGGCCAGTGCCTGCAGACTGCGGAACATGTCGTCGACGTTCCCGCCCGGGAAATCGGTGCGGCCGCAGCCCTCCAGGAACAGCGTGTCGCCGGCGACCAATCGCCCGTCGAGCAGGAAGCACTGGCTGCCCGGCGTGTGTCCGGGCGTGTGCAGCAGTTCGATCGGCACAGCCCCGACCTGCACGACGTCGCCGTGCTGGTGGGACGTCAGCTCCGACGGCGCGATGCCGGTGACCCGCGAAACCCAGTCCGCCTCGTGGGCGTTGACGTGCACCGGCACGCTCATCCGCTCCAGCAGCTCGGCCAGGCCCTTGAGTTCGAAGCCCATCATCGAGCCGCCGACGTGGTCGGGGTGGTGGTGCGTGACGAGGACACCGGACAGGTGCATGCCGTCGGCCTCCAGGACGTCGACCAGATCGCCCGCGGCGTAGGCCGGGTCGACCACCACGCAGTCGCCGGTCTCGCGGTCGCCGATGAGGTAGGCGAAGTTGCGCATCTGCGCCGCGATGGGATCGGTCGCCGCGAAGTCGCGGCCGGCGAGCAACTGGCGGAAATACAGGCGGTCATCAGGCATGCCGACAGCCTAGGAGGGTGGTCGGCGCGCGTTGAAGTGCGTGGCGGCAATCTCGCGGCGCATTTCGCATGCCGATTGAAACCGCGTACCGATTTCGGGCTCACGGCGTACCTGACGTCAATCAGGAGCGGTGGGGCCGCTTGCTTATTGAAGCCAGGGATTACGCGACGGACCGGCAATTCACAGTCCGGCGTTCATCCACAGTCTGGACTCGGCGACAGCCGGTGAACGTGGCAGTGTCGGCGGCCGGCGACAACATCGCGCTATGCGGGTATTCGTCGGCAGCGAGGCGTTGGCCGCGGGAAAGGTCACGCGCAATGACCTGCGGCGGCACTACCGGCGCATGTTCCCGGGCGTCTACGGACCGCCTGAGCCCACCATCCGGGACCGGGCGCGGGGCGCGTGGTTGTGGTCCGGCCGCCGGGGTGTCGTCACGGGGGTGGCGGCGTCGGCGCTGCACTGGGCGAAATACGTCGACGACGACGTCCCTATCGAGCTGCTCTGGGCGAACGGCCATGCGCCGAGTGGCTTGATCGTCCGGAACGAGGCGTACACCGCGGCCGAGGTCACGACCTATGACGGCATTCCACTCACCACACCGGCTCGAACGATCTTCGACCTGGGTCGGCACCTCGACCGCGATGAGGCGGTCGCGCGGATCGACGCACTGTTGTGGGTGGGTCGGGTCGGCGTGTGTGACGTTCTGCCGATCGCCGCCCGGTATCCGCGGGCGCGCGGTCTCGGCCGGCTGCGAACGGCGCTGGAGCTGGCCGACGACGGGGCCGAGTCGCCGCGGGAGTCGCGGCTGCGCCTGCTCCTCACCGATGCGGGGATGCGCCCGCCCGACACTCAGATCCCGGTCTATGACGGCAATTGCCTGATCACCAAGTTCGACATGGGGTGGAAGCAGCTTCTGGTCGGGGTGCAATACGACGGAGGTCACCATCAGACCGATCGCGAGCAGTATGTGCGCGACGTGAAGGCGCTGCCCAAGCTCGAGGCGAGAAACTGGATCGTCATCAAGGTGCTCAAGGAGGACACCGACGATGACGTCCTGGCCCGGGTGTCGGCGGCCTTGTACCGCCGTGGGTGGCGAGCGGCGTAGCAGTACCTGAGTGCAATCAGCACGGCTATGAAGAACGGTGATTGAGCCCAGGGATCGTTTCGGCGCCGCAGAAGTACCTGGCTTCAATCGGCGCGTGACAACGCGGGTCGTGATGGAAGCCAGGGATTTTCGCACCTGATTTCCGGGCACACCTGGCACCGACTGGCCGGAGTTGTCGGCAACAGCGCGACATGTCGTGGCCGAAGCCAAGTGGAAAACCAGGAGCAAACCCGTCGCAGGTACGCCCCAACGAGCCAAAATAGTGTGATTGAGCTGCCGTTTTGGCAGGTGAAACAGCGAGACGGTAACCTCTTTAAGGCCCACGGGGCAGACGGTCGTAACCGGCAGTCCGAAACCGAGGGTCAGGCCCCCTTAGCTCAGTCGGCAGAGCGTTTCCATGGTAAGGAAAAGGTCAACGGTTCGATTCCGTTAGGGGGCTCGGTGGACATATGGCGAGCGGAGCGACGGAAGTAAAAAGCCGCCGCTGCGCCGCCTGTGTCTGTCGGGGCGGTGTAGCTCAGCTGGTTAGAGCGCACGACTCATAATCGTGAGGTCGGGAGATCGAGCCTCCCCACCGCTACCAGCACAACAGAGATTCGAAGCGAAAGAGGCAGAGACGTGGCGTCGAGTACCGACGTACGGCCGAAGATCACCTTGGCCTGCGAGGTGTGCAAACACCGTAACTACATCACCAAGAAGAACCGTCGCAACGACCCGGATCGTCTTGAGATCAAGAAGTTCTGCCCGAACTGCGGTACGCACCAGCCGCACAAAGAGTCGCGTTAGCCACTCGTCGTGGGTCTGGCGGAACTTGTCGGGTACCACTACCGGCATCCCGAGTGCTACGAGGTCGGTCGCGAGAAGATCCGAGAGCACGCGATCGCCGTCCAGAACGACGACGCCTGCTTCCACCGGGAGTCGGCAGCCGCCGAACTCGGTTATGACGCGCTGCTGGCACCGTTGACGTTCATCAGCATTTTCGGTTATCAGGCGCAGCTGGCGATGTTCCAGGACGCCGGTATCGCCATTTCCGACGCCAAGATCATTCACATCGACCAGTCGCTGACTTTCCTGCAGCCGATCAAGGCGGGGGACAAGCTGTTCTACGACGTGTACGTCGACTCGTTTCGTCAGGCGCACGGCACCGACATCATCGTGACCAAGAACATCATCACCAACGATCGTGGTGAGGTTGTGCAGGAGGCCTACACGACCCTGGCGGGTCGGTCGGGCGACGACGGAGATAAGGGATTCTCAGATGGCACTTCGTGAGTTCGGTTCGGTCAAGGTCGGCGACGAGCTGCCCGAAAAGATCATCAAGCTGACCCGGCAGGACCTGGTCAACTACGCCGGCGTCTCCGGCGACCTGAACCCGATCCACTGGGACGACGAGATCGCCAAACAGGTCGGCCTCGATACCGCCATCGCCCACGGCATGCTGACCATGGGTCTGGGTGGCGGCTACATCACCTCGTGGGTCGGTGATCCGGCTGCCGTCACCGAGTACAACGTCCGCTTCACTGCGGTGGTCCCGGTCCCCAACGACGGCATCGGCGCCGAACTTGTCTTCACCGGTCGCGTGAAGTCGGTGGACGAGGAGTCCAAGTCGGTCACCATCGCGCTTTCGGCCACCACCGGCGGAAAGAAGATCTTCGGCCGCGCTGTCGCCACCGCGAAGTTGGCCTGACATGGCTTTGAAAGCAAACATCCTCGGGATGGTCTACAAGTACCCCGAGGTATTCGTGGTGGGCCGCGAACAGGTCAAGCAGTTCGCCAAGTCGGTGAAGTCCGAGGATCCGGCATCCCTCGATGAGGCTGCCGCGGCGGAACTGGGTCATGACAGTCTCGTCGCCGGCCCGACGTTCGTATCGATCGTGGCGAACCTGGTGCAGCAGGACTTCTTCCGCAATGTTGACGTCGGCATCGAGACGATGCAGATCATCCAGGTGGACCAGAAATTCGTCTACCGCCGCCCGATCAAGGTGGGCGACCGGCTGCACGCCGAACTTGAAGTCATGTCGGTGGACAACCGCTTCAACGCCGACATCGTCGTCACCCGCAACACCCTTGCCGATGATGATGGCGCCATCATCATGGAGGCCTTCACCACGCTGATGGGCCACGAGGGCGACAACTCCGTGTCGGTGCGGTACGACCGCGAGAGCGGCCAGGTGCTGCGCTCGGCCGCCGGAGCGGATTAGTAACTCAGACTGGGGCCGTTGTACACTCGGTCCTCGGGGATCCACCCTTTTCAGCGCGCTGTCCGTCGGTTACACATCGACCGATCGGGGAGCGCGCGAATTGTGTGAGGACCCAACCGGAAGCGCCGACCTGGTCGGTGTTGAAGGGGCGTAGCTCAATTGGCAGAGCAGCGGTCTCCAAAACCGCAGGTTGCAGGTTCAAGTCCTGTCGCCCCTGCTCAACTGAATACCGATGTGGACACTGGAATTGTGACCACCTGGAACAGACGAAAGGCATGCGGTGAGCGACGAGCGCGATAGTGCCGGCTCCGCAGGCGCCGGTACTGGTGCGGGCACCGACGCGGGCGAAAGCGAGTCGCAGGGCCAGACCGCAGTTGTGACGCGCCCGGCGCGTCCGACCGGAAAGCGGGCCCGGCGGGCCGTCGAGGTCGACGAGTCCGAATCGGACGTCGAAACCGGCGACACGGATTCCGACGCCGAAGACAGCGCAGCCGACGCCGGCAAGAAGTCCAAGCCGAAGAAGGCTGACAAGTCCAAGAAGACGGGCCCCACTCGGAACCCGTTCGTGTTCGTCTGGAACTACCTCAAGCAGGTCGTTGCTGAGCTGCGCAAGGTCATCTGGCCGAACCGCAAGCAGATGATCGGCTACACGACCGTCGTGCTGGTGTTCCTGGTCTTCATGGTGGCGCTGATCGGTGGGGTCGATTTCGGTCTCGCCAAGCTCGTCATGTGGGTGTTCGGCTGACGCCGAGCGCCCGCCGGGACGAGCTCAAGAACGTAAGAGAGGACTGACTACCGTGACTTTCGATGGCGAGACACCTTCGGACGAGTCCGACGTGACCGCCGAGGCAGTCGAGTCGGTGGAGACCTTCGAAGAAGCGGCCGACACCGAAGAAGCGGCCGAGACCGTGGACACGGCCGATGCCGCTGACGCGCCCGAGGCGACCGACGTGGTCGTCGACGAGACCGTGGAAGCCGCCGCCGAGGAGCCCGAGGACGAGGATCCGGCGGTCGCGCTGAAGAAGCAGCTGCGTCGTCAGGCAGGCGAGTGGTACGTCATCCACTCGTACGCCGGTTACGAGAACAAGGTGAAGGCCAACCTCGAGACCCGCGTGCAGAACCTGGACGTCGGCGACTACATCTTCCAGGTCGAGGTGCCGACCGAAGAGGTCACCGAGATCAAGAACGGCCAGCGCAAGCAGGTCAACCGCAAGGTGCTGCCGGGCTACATCCTCGTGCGCATGGACCTCAACGACGAGTCGTGGGGCGCCGTGCGCAACACCCCGGGTGTGACCGGGTTCGTCGGTGCGACCTCGAAGCCGTCGGCGCTGTCGCTCGACGACGTCGTGAAGTTCCTGTTGCCGCAGGGCGCCGCGAAGAAGCCCGCCAAGGCGACCGCGGCCGCCGCGGCTGCCGACAGCGAAGCCACCCTGGCGCGTCCGGAAATCCTGGTCGACTTCGAGGTCGGCGAGTCGGTCACCGTCATGGACGGCCCGTTCGCCACGCTGCCCGCGTCGATCAGCGAGGTCAACGCCGAACAGCAGAAGCTCAAGGTGCTGGTGTCCATCTTCGGACGCGAGACACCGGTCGAATTGACCTTCACACAGGTCAGCAAGATTTAATCGTGAGCCTCGGCTCCCGGTTAGCAGGAACGTAGTCGCGCCGCGACTACCTAGAAAGGAACACCACACCAATGGCCCCGAAGAAGAAGAAGGTCGTCGGGCTGATCAAGCTTCAGATCCAGGCCGGCGCGGCCAACCCCGCCCCGCCCGTGGGTCCGGCGCTCGGCCAGCACGGCGTCAACATCATGGAGTTCTGCAAGGCGTACAACGCCGCGACAGAAAGCCAGCGCGGAAACGTCATCCCCGTCGAGATCAGCGTCTACGAGGACCGTACGTTCACGTTCGTCCTGAAGACCCCGCCGGCCGCCCGGCTGCTGCTCAAGGCTGCGGGTATCCAGAAGGGTTCGTCCGAGCCGCACAAGACCAAGGTCGCCAAGATCAGCTGGGACCAGGTCCGCGAGATCGCCGAGACCAAGAAGGAAGATCTCAACGCGAACGACATCGACGCCGCCGCCAAGATCATCGCCGGCACTGCCCGGTCGATGGGCATCACCGTCGAATAGTTCGACCCAAGCAATACGTGGAAGAGCCCGCTTCGGCTCGCTAACCACAACCTCTGAACTGGAGATTTGAATGAGCAAGAACAGCAAGGCATACCGCGAAGCTGCCGAGAAGGTGGACCGCGACAACCTGTACACCCCGCTCCAGGCCGTCAAACTGGCCAAGGAGACGTCGTCGAAGAAGCAGGATGCGACCGTCGAGGTTGCGATCCGGCTGGGTGTCGATCCTCGTAAGGCAGACCAGATGGTGCGTGGCACCGTCAACCTGCCGCACGGCACCGGTAAGACCGCCCGCGTAGTGGTGTTCGCGGTTGGTGAGAAAGCCGAGGCCGCTGTGGCCGCCGGCGCCGATGCCGTCGGTAGCGATGACCTGATCGAGCGTATCCAGGGTGGGTGGACCGACTTCGACGCCGCGATCGCGACGCCGGACCAGATGGCCAAGGTCGGTAAGATCGCCCGCGTCCTCGGCCCGCGCGGTCTGATGCCGAACCCGAAGACCGGCACGGTCACCCCGGACGTGGCCAAGGCCGTGTCCGACATCAAGGGCGGCAAGATCAACTTCCGCGTCGACAAGCAGGCCAACCTGCACCTGATCATCGGCAAGGCCTCGTTCGACGAGGCCAAGCTCGCCGAGAACTACGGTGCCGCGCTGGACGAGGTGCTGCGCGCCAAGCCGTCGTCGTCGAAGGGCCGTTACCTGAAGAAGGTCACCCTCTCGACGACCACCGGCCCGGGCATCCCGGTCGACCCGGCCGTCACCCGGAACTTCACCGAAGAGGCGTAAGCCGAATCCGCATTCGCACCGGAACCCCGCACGACCCACGGTCGTGCGGGGTTCCGTCGTTTCCGGTCGACGCCGCCGACGGCGCATCTCTGATCCGGTAGTTGTCCGGCACCGGGATCTGGCAACCTCGACACATGTTCGTGCGAACCCTCGCGGTGCTGTTGGGCGCCGCGCTCGCGGTGAGTGATGTCGGTGCCGCCTCGGCGGCGCCGCAGCCCGCCCCGCCGCCGGTGTCACCGCAGGCCGCCGCGGCCGGACTGATCGACGTCCGGACCGTCGTCCCCGATGCGGTGATCGACCTGCGGTACGCCACCCCGAACAACTTCGTCGGGGTCCCGCTGTATCCGGCCGATGCCCGCTGCCTGATCCACGAGTCCATGGCGCCCGGGCTGGCCACCGCCGCCCGGATTCTGCGCGCGCGCGGCGAGGTGCTGACGTTCTGGGACTGCTACCGCCCGCATGACGTGCAGGTCCGGATGTTCCAGGCCGTGCCGGACCCCAACTGGGTCGCCAAACCCAGCCAGTTCGCGCGCAGTCACGAGTCCGGTCGGTCGGTGGACGTGACCATCACCGGCGTCGACATGGGCACCGATTTCGACGACTTCACGCCGCGCGCGACGGCCTACGCGACCACGGGAGTCACCCCGCAGCAGCAGGCCAACCGGGCCCGGCTGCGTGACGCCATGGTCGCCGGCGGGCTGAGCGTGTATCCGGGGGAGTGGTGGCACTTCAACGGGCCGGGGGCGTCCGAGCCGCGCCCGATCCTCGACGTGCCGGTGAACTGAGTCAGCCGGCGACCAACTGGGCCAGCAGGGCCCGGTGGTCGGATCCGGGCACCTGCAGCGTCCGCAGCGACGTGGCCACGTAGCCGCGCGTCAGGATGTGGTCGACGGCGAACACGGGCGGCGCGACGATGTCGGACGGATGCGTGCGCACCACGCCGGCGCCGGCCTGCGCGCCCGCGTCCTGATAGCCCTGGCGCAGCAGCCGGCGGAACTCGCGCATATCCGGCGTCGCGTTCAGGTCGCCGGCCAGCAGCACCGGGCCGGTGCTTGCCCGGGCCGCCGTCAGCAACGTGCCGGCCAGTCGCGCCAGATCGTCGCGCCAGCCCTGCAGCGGGTCGGGCCACGGCGCGGACAGGTGGACGGTGAGCACCCGGGTGGGGGCGGGTGCGGCGGGCAGGTGGACGTCAGCGGCCAGCATTCCCAGCCAGAAGCCGTCGTCGATGCGGATGTCGCTGATCGGGTGGCGACTCCAGAGTCCGACGCCACCGGGTTCGTCCATCTCGCGCAGGGCGCGGTGCGGGAACAGCCGGTCCAGCCCGGCGGCCTCCAGCCGCGTCAACGCCGCGGGCGTAAGTTCTTGCAGCGCAACGATATCCGCGCCATCCTCGGCATACCGAACGATGGCTTCGGCGTCGGCCCGCCCGTAGCGCAGATTGGCCGACAGGAACCGCAGCGCGGTGCCTGACGGCGCCTTCGCGCGCCGGAACAGGGGCAGCTGTATGACGGCCGCGGTGACGGTGGTCGCGACCGCGACCGCTGTCAGTGGCCAGTCTCCTGTGACACCGAACAGGATGGCCGCCACCGGGGCGCCGAGGAGCGCGTACGGCGCGCCGGCCGCGAGTGCCAACAACGACCTGTTGACGATCGGAATCCACCGCACCGCGAGCCCGGCCACGGCGGCGCACAGCGAGAACGCGCCCGCGTACGTCAGAACTGACTGCCACATCGCGATGGACCGCCCCTGTCGTTGTTATGTGCACCGGCGCCGGCCGAACTATTTCGAAAATGTACCGGACGTGTGTTCACGCCTGCGCCGGCGAGTTTGGCAACAATAATCAGTATTTGCTGAATTCGGTAATTACGTGTGCTATGCATCGCAATTGTGTCAAACCATTGGTATTTCCTGTTAGGCGCCTTTCTGTAGACTGTGGATGGATATTAGCTCTCTACCTGGTTATTGACCATAGGTATGTTTATTTATGTGACGGTTCTGAAGATTTATCGCGTGCAATACCGGTAACGTCTTCGCCATTCATCGACGGTCGCGTAATAATTCGCTGGCCAGTCGTTCGGGGTGAGGAGGCAGGTATGTATCGGTCGCTGCGCGGATCTCTTCGGGCTTGCACATTTCGTGGCGTTATCGCGGCACTCCCTGTCGCGATCATCTGCGCATACGCCCCGCCGTCGACCGGGCCGTCGAATCTGATGACGGCCCAGGTCGAGAACACTGCCGAGATCGTGTCGGCACCGTCGACCATCGGCATCGCCGACTCGGGACTGTACGGCGAGACCCAGGCTCAGATCGACCAGACGCTCGACACGCTGCAATCCATCGGTGTCCAGGATGTTCGCGTCTTCGTCCCGTGGATTTTTGTCGAACCGGCTCAGGGCACCTACAACTGGTCGTACATGGACATGGTCATGCAGGCGGCCGCGGCCCGGAACATGGGCGTCATGGCGGAGATCGCGAGCACGCCGACGTGGGCGGGCTCGTCCACATCCATCACGGGCGCAGGTACACCGGACCCCGCCACGTATGCGGCGTTCGCGGCCGCGGTGGCCAAACGCTACGGGTCGACCATCTCGGCATACGAGATCTGGAACGAGCCGAATTACGTACTGTCCTCGGACCCGATCGACGCCACCGCCTACGCCGCGCTGCTCAAGGCGGCATACCCGGCGATCAAGGCCGTCGACCCCACTGCCACCGTGGTCGCCGGCGCACTCGGCAGCGTAATCAGCTTCGGCAGCATCACGCTCGACCCGGTGACTTTCGTCAAACAGATGCTGGCCGCCGGCGCTTCCGGTTACTTCGACGCGTTGTCATTCCACCCGTATCAGGAGTCGTTGCCCTTCTCGTCGGGCGCCGGCGTCGCGAATTCCCCACTGACCCAGTTGAATTCGATCTATAAGCTTTTGCAGCAGTACGGCGACGGCAACCTGAAGATCTGGATCAGCGAGTTCGGCGCGTCGACCAACGACGTGAGCCAGCAGACCCAGGCCGACCTGATCAAGAACCTCATCGATACCTGGCAGACCATCGCGTATGCCGGTCCGGTGTTCATCTACACCGCGCAGGACGGTGTCGCGGGCGCGGACGGTTACGGCATCTACAACGCCGACTGGACGCCGAAGCTGGCAGTCGCCGTCATCGCGGCGGCGATCAAGCAGTACTCCAGCGGTGTGGCCGGCGGGATCGGCTCCACTGTCGGTGGGGTGGTCTCGGGAGTCACCGCGATCGCCCAGTCGTTGGCGAGCCTGCTGCAGTCGATCAGCCTGGCCATCCAGGGCGAATTCCAGCAGCTCGGCAAGGCCATCAATGCCTGGATGACTGCGGTCAGTTCGCACCTGACCGGAACCCTGCCGGTCTCCACGCCGCTCGCGGCGAAGGCGGCCGCCATCGCCACCGCGGCCGCGACCATCACGACCGCCGCCGCGACCATCACGACGGCCACCACCGCAGCCGCGACGACGTCGACGGACGCCAAGGCGACGAAGAAGCACCCGAAAGTATCTACCGGCAGCAGCGCGGCAACCACGTCGGCGACAGCCGACACCACGTCGGCGCCAACCACTTCGCCAATCGACGCCGATGGCAAGACCCCGGCTTCGGGCGCTGTCGCGGCAGCCGACCCGTCCGACAAAGCCTCGGACACCGCCGAACCCCGCAAGGGTGACGGATCGAGCTCGCACTCGAAGGGCGCGCACGGCAAGGCGGCCAAACCCGACAAGTCGGGCGATGAGGCGTCCGACCCGACCTCGCCCGTCGTCGGGAAGCGCTCACATGGTCACCGCGACGTGAGTTCGAAGTCGTCGGCATCCGCCAACTGAGCCCGAAAAAATAGCGCCCCCGACCTCGGGTCGGGGGCGCTACTCGTCGAAAATGCCTACGCGGCTTCCTTTTCCTTCGTGTAGGTGACGAGGCTGACGTCGAGGACCTCGTCCAGGAAGTAGTACTGGCAACCCGTCAGATACTTCATGTAGCGGTCGTAGTTCACCTGGCCGGAGATCGCGATGGCCTGTTCTTTGTGGTGCTCCAGGTTGGCGGCCCACACGCCGAGCGTCTTGATGTAGTGGTTGCGCAGCGACAGTGGCGCCGGGACGTTGAAGCCGGCCTTCTCGCCGTGATCGATCATCATCTGGGTGCTGGGCAGCCGACCGCCGGGGAAGATGTCGGTCGCCATGAACTTGATGAACCGGGCCATCTCGAACGTGAGCTTCTTACCGCGCGCGGCCATGTCCATGGGGTGGTAGCTCACGCTGCTCTGGATGGTCATGCGGCCGTCGGCGGGCATGATCTCGTAGCAGTTCTTGAAGAAGTCGTCGTAGCGCTCGAAGCCGAAGTGCTCGAAGGCCTCGATCGACACGATGCGGTCCACCGGCTCGTGGAACTCTTCCCAGCCCTTCAGCAGCACCCGGTGCGAACGGTCCGACTTGGCGTTGCTCAGCAGTTCCGTGCAGAACGCCTGCTGGTTCTTGCTCAGCGTCAGGCCGATGACGTTGACGTCGTACTTCTCCATGGCGCGCTGCATCGTCAGGCCCCAGCCGCAGCCGATCTCCAGCAGCGTCATGCCGGGCTTGAGGTCGAGCTGTTCGAGATGCTGGTCGACGTTGGCGAGCTGGGCCTCTTCCATCGTGACGAACGGACCGGTGAAGTAGGCGCAGCTGTACTTACGGGAGTTGTCCTGGAACAACCCGAAGAAATCGTCAGACAGGTCGTAGTGGGCCTGGATGTCCTCGAAATGCGGCCGCATGTCCTTGGCCCCAGTCGAATCCTGAATCATCTGTAACACCTAACTTGACCTTCCTCACTCACTGGTGATGCCGGTCACTAAATCACAATCGTGACCGCACAATACCTGGCAGCCGACCGATTCCTTGACGTTGGTGTAACGCGCCGTCACGGTCAGTCCGGACAGCAAACGTAACCACCTTCAGGCCGGAAACCGCGTTCATTCCCCCAGCGTGGCGGCGGCTGTGACCGGACTGATACGTCTATGGGATTTCGGCAAATGTGGTTGCCAGTTCGCCGGCGATGTCGTCCCAGAGGGGCTCGGGCAGGTCATGACCCATGCCGTCGAACAACACCAACCGAGCGCGCCGGATTGCTTTGGCCACTGCTCGACCACCGCTCGGTCGCATCAGTTTATCGGCCCGACCATGGATGACGACCGTGGGGACGGTGATCATCTCGTCGTAGCGTCGCAGGCTGCCGCTGCCGAGGATGGCCCCGAAGTGCCGGACGACGCCGACGGGGTAATACGAGCGGTCGTAGCTTTCGGCGGCGTCGGCCTCGGCCTGCTCGCGCGGCGTCGGGTAGCCGGGGCTGCCGATGATGCGGCCGACGTTGACGGCGTTCGCGATGACGCCCGCGCGGGACGTGTCCTGCGGGCGGGTGGTGATGGCCTTGAGTTGCTTCGGGCCGGGTGGCGGCAGCAGCGGTTGGTTGTTACTGGAGAAGATGACGCCGAGCGTCTTGGTCCGGTGCTGGTAGCGGGCTGCGAAGACCTGCGCGATCATGCCGCCCATCGACCCGCCGACGATGTGCGCCTGCTCGATGTTCAGATGATCGAGGAGTGCGGCGGCGTCGTCGGCCATGTCCTCCAGCGTGTAGACCGCGTCGCTGCGCAGACCGGCGTACGACCGCAGCATCCGGGGCAACAGCGCGGAACCGGAGCGCTTGCCCTCGATCTTGCTGGACAGGCCCACGTCGCGGTTGTCGAACCGGATGACGCGGTAGCCCTTCTCGACGAGCTTGTCGCAGAAGCCTTTTCGCCACAGCAGCAGCTGGGCGCCGAGACCCATGATGAGCAGGACCGCCGGATCGTCCGGATTGCCCATGTCCTCGTAGGCGATGTCCAGGTCGCCCGAGCGGGCGAATCCGGTCCGGACCTCGGTGTCGGTGTCTCGTTCGGGCTGCATGGGCTTAGTCCTCGGCTTCCTCGGCGTTTTTGTGGTCGCGGCTGATATCCACCATGAAGTTGGCGAAGTAGCCCTTCAGCTGGGGGTCGCTCATCATCTGCCACCGCGGCGCCAGCAGCTTCATGTACCGCTCGACGTAGAGGAACTGCTTGCCGATCAGCACCAGCTCGCGGGGCAGCTTGACGTCGTACGCGTCCGCGAGGGTGGACAGCTGCTTGCCGATCTCGGCGTAGGACAGGTCGCCCAGCGACTTCATGGTCAGCGGCGTGGCGAAGGCCTCCAGATCCTTGGCCGCCTGGCCCTCCGGTTTGACGGTGCCCACGGCGCCCATCATGACGACGATCCGGCCGGCCGCGGCGTGATCCTTCGAGACCAGCAGGGCGTAGACGAGTTCGCGCAGCAGCCACCGGGTCCGCGGGTCGATGCGGCCCATGATCCCGAAGTCGAAGAAGACGATCTTGCCGTCCTTGTCGACGTGCAGGTTGCCGGCGTGCAGGTCGCCGTGGAACAGGCCGTGCCTGAGGCCGCCTTCGAAGACACTGAACAGCAGGGCCTTGACCAGTTCCTCGCCGTCGAAGCCGGCCTTGCGGATCGCGGCGGCGTCGTCGATGCGGACGCCTTCCACGCGCTCCATGGTCAGCACGCGTTCGCTGGTCAGGTCCCAGTAGACCTGCGCCACCCGGATGTTCCGGCCCAGCGGCGAGGAGTGCATGTGCGCGACCCAGGCGTCCATGGACTGCGCCTCGAGCCGGAAGTCGAGTTCCTCGGCGAGGTTGTCGGCGAAATCGGCGACCACGTCCTGCGCGGACAGGCGCTGGCCGAGCTTGGCCAGTTCGGCGATCTGCGCGCCGCGCTTGAGGATCTGCAGGTCGGCAGCCACGCGCCGGCGGATGCCCGGGCGCTGGATCTTGACGACGACCTCTTCGCCGGAGTGCAGCGTCGCGTAGTGCACCTGGGCGATGGAAGCGGAGGCGAAAGGCTCGTCGTCGAAGCTGGCGAAGAGGTCGGCCGGATCGCCGCCGAGCTCTTCGCGCAGGAGCTTGTGGACCTGGCCCTTGTCGGCGGGTGGGACACGGTCCAGCAGGCTGCGGAACTCCCGGCTCAGGGGCTCACCGAAGGCGCCGGGACTGGATGCGATGATCTGTCCCAGCTTGACGTATGTCGGGCCCAGGTCCGAAAAGGTCTTCGGGACCTGCTTGATCACCTTCTGCTGCAGGCTGCCTTTGGCGAAGGCGCTGCCGACGACGCGTACGCCGGTCCGGGCGAGCTGCCACCCGGTGGCACCGATGCGGGCGGCTTCGACGGGCAGCGGCACCCGGTCCAGCCGGGCGCCCTCACGGTGCGGTGTCTTCGAACCCATTGGTGAAGTGTCTCAAAACCGCGAGTACCGCCAAAAAGGTGTGCCCGGCGTCACTCTCTTTCGTCGGTGCTGATCAGACGAAGACGCTCTCGATGTCGGCACGGCTGCGGACCGGGTCGCTGCCGGGCACGTACGTCGGGACGGTGTGCGGCGCCAGCTCCGGGTCGACCCCACCCTTGACGCGGGCCTTCGCCTGACGGAACTCGGGGAACGGTCCGGCAGCGGTGTGCAGGCCGTTGATGATCGACCACACGACGGCGCGGCGGGCGGTGCGCTCGAGCGGGTTGGGGTCGGTGTGGCCCAGCAGCTGCTTGGCCCACTTCGGCATGGTGTCCCGGACTGCCCAGTCGACGGCGCTCTGCGGCATCGGCAGATTCGGGCCGGTGGCCATGGCGGCGCCGTGCGTCAGTGCCAGCTTGGGCAGATAGGACTTCAGGCAGTCCAGGGTCTCGGCCTTGGTGGTGGGCAGGTCGGTGCCGCCGAGGGCGTGCCCGACGCGGATGAACTCGCCGTAGTAGCGGTCAAGTTTCTTGCCGCGCAACGGGTTCGGGTGGTAGAGCTCGTGCGCGGTCGCGAGGCCCCACACGACGGTGGCGTAGTTCCAGCGCAGCCAGTCCGGGTCGTCGGCGTCGTATGCGGCGCCGTCCGGGCGGACGCCCTTGATGGTGTGGTGCATGGCGCGCACGGTCCGGGCCAGGTTCTCGGCGGTTTCGGTGCTGCCGTACGCGGTGCCGATGAAGAACGCGATGGAGTGGCCCAGCCGGACGACCGCGCCCTTCGGGTCGATCACCGGGACGGCATCGCCGTTCTCGTCGCGCTGGACCAGGCGCGAGTGGTGCATGCCCATCCAGTAGATGGACGGGTCGAGGCGCTCGATGAACGCGGCGCACTGCAGGCCGAAGATCAGGGCCTCGGTGTGGGAGTGCACATGCCAGACGGCGCTGCCGGGGCCGAACCAGCCCGGATCTCCCGCGGGGCCGGCGAACTCCATGCCGCGGAAGTAGTTCCGCCGGATGGTCTGGTCGAACCGGTGCTGAAGCTGGTGCTCGATGAACTGGTGCGGCAGGTACACGTCAACCCTTTCTGGTCACGGTCGTAACCAGAATAGTATTTGGTGACGGGTGTGACCAGACCTAGGCTGTGGGGATGTCGACACCGACCAGGTGGGCGGGGGTTCCGCTCGACGACCGCCGCACCGAGCGGCGCGGATTACTGGTCGACGCGGCATTCGAGCTGTTCGGCTCCGGTGGGGAGACGGCGCTGTCGGTCCGCTCGGTGTGCCGCGAGTGCGGACTGAACACCCGCTACTTCTACGAGAGCTTCGACGGCATCGACGACCTGCTGGGCGCCGTCTACGACAAGGTCAGCACTGAACTGGCCACCGTGGTCGACGCCGCGATCACCGTCGCGGGCGATTCGGTGCGAGACCGGACCCGGGCGGGCATCGCCGCGGTCCTGGGCTTCGGTTCGGCCGATCCGCGCCGCGGGCGGGTGCTGTTCACCGAAGCTCGCGCGAACCCCGTGCTGGCGGCGCGCCGCGCCGTCACGCAGGACCTGCTGCTCGACGCCGTGCTGGCCGAGGGCGGCCGGCTACATCCCGGTTCGGACCCTGTCGCCGCGCGCGTCGGCGCGGCCATGTACACCGGCGCCATGGCCGAACTGGCCCAGCAGTGGCTGTCCGGTTCCTTGGGGTCGGATCTGGACGTGGTGGTCGACGCCGCGCTGGCACTGGTACTGCGCCGAGAGTGACGACATGGCTGCCCCGCGGTACCGCGGGGCAGCCATGTCGTCGATCTCGCGCTAGGTGCCGGCGGGCCGCCACCGCTTGATGAACTCGGTCTCCGGCCATTCCTCCTCGGCGGCCAGCAGTTCGTACATGGTCGCGCGGTCGATGGACTCGCGGATGATGTCGGCGTGGCCGGCATGCCGCGACAGCTCCTCGATGATGTGCATGCCGACCCAGCGCACCGTCCAGTGGTCGATGTCGGTCGGGAACCACGGCACGTCGTGCGGAATCGGGACCAGGGTGTCCAGATCGAGTTCCGCGAAGGCCCGCAGTGTCTCGGCGTTCTGTGCGCGCAGCGCGTCCAGCAGGTCGCCGAGCTTCTCGTCGTCGCGCATGACGTGTTGGTCGGCGTACTCGGCCATGATCTCGGCCATCGGTCGCGTGTCGCGCGGCGGGAAGTCGGGGGCGGCCACCGCACGCGCGATCCAGCCGGCCTGAACGCCGGTGACGTGCTTGATCAGGCCGCCGATCGACAACGCACTCACCGACGGGGTGGAACGGGCCTGATCGTCTGTGAGGCCGTGGGCGACGGCCGCGAAGGCATCCTGCTGGAACGCCAGGAAGTTGATGAGGGTCTGGCGCTCGTCACCGGCGGGTGCGGGTTGTCCGGGCATGCTTAGTTCTCCTTCTGGGTGTGGGTGTAAAGGTCACGGATGCAGGCGATTTCCGCTCCGTGGTGAATGACTTCGCGATTGATGTGCAGCACCAGGGTGGCCATTGAGAAGTCGGCGTACGGGCCCTCGGCCGGTCCGCACGGCCGGGCCAGAGCGGCGTCGTCGAGCGTGCGAACCCCGGTGATCCAGTTCGCGTAGGCGGCATCGAGCTGCTCCAGTGCCGTGCGGGCGTCGAGCGCGTACGGCCATGACTCGTAGTCGGCCGGTGGTCCGCCGAAATGTGAATGGTTCCGCATGGCCAGGACGCCGACGATGACGTGCGCCAGCCGCCACGCGATGGTCGAGAACGGCTCGGGTTGTGGTGGCGGATAGCTGAAGTCGATGGATCCGTCGGGGTGCAGGGTCCAGCAGCCGGGTACCGGCTCCCAGAAGTATTCGTCGTCGGTCAGTCCCTCGAGACGGGGACGCAGCTGGTGTTGCCAGTGCCAGTCGAGTTGGTCGGCCAGTTCTTCGGTCACGTGGAAAGCCTGACATCTAATTAGGACTGTTTTTGTCCTATGAGTGCGGCAGAGTGTTGTCATGTCCGAAACGACGAGCCGCGTGCTGCAACTGCTGGGGCTGCTGCAAGCGCGCCGGGTGTGGACGGGCCAGGAGCTGGCGGACCGGCTCGGCGTCACCGGCCGTAGCGTCCGCCGCGATGTCGAACGGCTGCGTGACCTGGGCTATCCCGTGCATGCCAGCAAGGGCCGCGACGGCGGCTATCAATTGGGCGCCGGTGCCGCGTTGCCGCCACTGCTGCTCGACCCCGAGGAGGCCGTCGCGATGGCGGTGTGCCTGCGGCTGGCGGCCGGCGGCAGCGTCGCGGGCGTCGGCGAATCGGCGCTGCGCGCACTGTCCAAACTCGACCAGGTGATGCCGGCGCGGCTCCGGTCGCAGGTGTCCGCCGTGCACGACGCGACGGTGACGCTGACCGGCGGCTCGGTCGAGACAGTGTCACCTGACTACCTGATGACGCTCGCCCGTGCCTGCCGGGACCGCGAACACGTCAGACTCGGCTACACCGACATCCGCGGCAACAGCACCGAGCGCCGGCTCGAGCCCTATCAACTCGTCACCACCGGACGCCGCTGGTACCTGCTGGCGTACGACCGCGACAAGCAGGACTGGCGGACGCTGCGGCTGGACCGGATGGCTGACGTCACCGCAGCGGGGACGACGTTCGCTCCGCGGCCTGCGCCGGATCCGGCTGAGTTCGTCCGGAATGCCATCACGGCTTCGCCGTACCGCTACGTCGCGCGGGTTCGGTATGAGGCATCCGAAAGCCAACTGGCGCAGGTGTTTTCCGCGTCATCGGCGCAGATCGAGGCGGACGGGCCGGACCGCTGCATCGTGACCGCCGGGGGCGACGAACCCGAACGCATCGTGTTGCATCTTGCGATGCCGGGCTATCGGTTCGAGGTGCTCGAACCGCCCGAGGTGGTCGCCGCGGCCGGCGTGGTGGCCGACCGGTTGCGTGCGGCAATGCCGCCCAGCTGATGCCGATGCGCCGTATGGTGGCAGGGGTGTCGACGGGACGACTCCTGCAAGTGACGGCGGTAGTTTCCACCGAGTTGTTCGTCGGGCCGGCCGATGAACCGCTGCAGATCGTCCGGGTGGACTACACCGGATGCGCGCAGCCCACCGAGGTCCGGGTCACCGGAGACGGGCTCAGCGGCCAGGCCATGACTCGACCGGGCGACGGCTTCGTGGAGATTCCGGTGGTCGTCGAGGGCGGACAACCGGGCCAGATCCGGGCCGCGCATCTCGAGATCGGCGGCGAGCAGATGCCCTTCGAGTTCGCCGTCGCCGAACCCGGCTGGACCATGCACATGATCAGCCACTTCCACTACGACCCGGTGTGGTGGAACACCCAGGCCGCCTACACCAGCGTGTGGACCGAGGACCCGCCCGGCCGGTGCCGGCAGACCAACGGCTTCGAGCTGGTCACCGCGCATCTCGAAATGGCAAGGCGCGAGCCCGAATACAAGTTCGTCCTCGCCGAGGTCGACTATCTCAAACCCTACTGGGACACCCACCCCGAGCAGCGCGCCCAGCTGCGCGCGCTGCTCGCCGAGGGACGCGTCGAGATCATGGGCGGCACGTACAACGAGCCGAACACCAATCTCACCAGTCCCGAGACGGCGATCCGGAACTTCGTGCACGGCATCGGGTTTCAGCGCGACGTCATGGGCGCCGACCCGGCGACGGCCTGGCAGCTGGACGTGTTCGGCCACGATCCGCAATTCCCGGGTATGGCCGCCGACGCCGGTCTGACCTCCAGCTCGTGGGCCCGCGGTCCGCACCACCAGTGGGGTCCGATGCACCGCGACGGCGACCCCGAGCGCATGCAGTTCGCGAGCGAATTCGACTGGATCGCACCGTCGGGCCGCGGGCTGCTGACCCATTACATGCCTGCGCATTACGCGGCCGGCTGGTGGATGGACTCGTCGGCTTCGCTGCAGGAGGCCGAGGAGGCCACCTACGCCACGTTCGCGAAGCTGAAAAAGGTTGCGCTGACCCGCAACGTGCTCCTTCCGGTGGGTACCGATTACACCCCGCCGAACAAATGGGTGACCGAGATTCACCGCGACTGGGCGGCGCGCTACACCTGGCCCCGCTTCGTGTGTGCGCTGCCGCGGGAGTTCTTCGCCGCCGTGCGTGCCGAACTCGCGGCCGGTGGTGCGCAGCCGTCGCCACAGACGCGGGATATGAACCCGATCTACACGGGTAAGGACGTGTCGTACATCGACACCAAGCAGGCCAACCGGGCCGCGGAGAACGTCGTGCTGGAAGCCGAACGGTTCGCGGTGTTCGCCGGACTGCTCACCGGCGCCACGTATCCGCAGGCCGCCCTGGCCAAAGCCTGGGTGCAACTGGCCTACGGCGCACACCACGACGCCATCACGGGGTCGGAATCCGACCAGGTGTACCTCGACCTGCTCACCGGCTGGCGCGACGCCTGGGAACTCGGCAGGACCGCCCGCGACAATGCGGTGGCACTGCTGTCGCGGGCCGTCGACGGCGACATCGTGGTATGGAACCCGTTGGCGCACAGCCGAACCGACATCGTCACCGTCCACCTCGACGAACCACTGGCTGGGCCGGTCCTCGACGCGGACGGCACGCCCGTCCCGGTCCTGATCGAAGACGACGGCCATACCGTCACCTGGCTGGCTCACGACGTGCCGTCGCTCGGCTGGCGGGGATACACGATCGGCGCAGCCGCGGTGCGGCCCGGCGCGGCGGGCTCGTGGGAACCGCTGTCCGGCACCACAATCGGCAACGATCGGTACGGCTGCACCGTCGACGCCGCCCGCGGCGGCGCGGTGACGTCGCTGGTGCGCGATGGCCTCGAGCTGATCGGTACGGGCCGGGTCGGCAACGAGATCGCCGTCTACGACGAACATTCCGCGCATCCGACCGAACACGAAGGGCCCTGGCACCTGTTGCCCAAGGGGCCGGTGGTGGGCTCTGCCGACCGCGCGGCTGAGTCGGTGCAGGCCTACCGCAGCGCGCTGGGGGAGCGGCTGGTGGTCACCGGGCGCATCGGCGACGTGCTGCGCTACACCCAGACCATCACGCTGTGGCACGGCATCGACCGCGTGGACTGCCGGACGGTGATCGACGAGTTCGCCGGCGCCGACAAGCTGTTGCGACTGCGCTGGCCCTGCCCGGTGCCGGGCGCGTTGCCGGTCAGCGAGGTCGGCGACGCGGTGATCGGCCGGGGTTTCGGGCTACTCCACCAACGGGATTCGCACGACGCCGTCGACACGGCCGATCACCCTTACACCTTGGACAACCCCGCCTACGGATGGTTCGGGCTGTCTTCGGCGGTGCGGGCCCGGGTCCGCGACGCGGAGGGTGAGAGCGTGCGGGCGGTGTCGGTGGCCGAAGTGGTTGTACCAGCGGCCGGGAACTCCCATACCGATCCCGAGACGCCGGCCCGCGAGCTGATGGTCGCGCTCGTCCGGTCCGGGGTGACGGCCACCTGCAGCAGTGCCGACAGGCCGCGCTACGGCGATCTCGCCGTCGACTCCAACCTGCCCGACGCCCGCATCTCTCTCGGCGGCCCCGACGAGAATGCTTTCACCGCAGCGGTTCTGGCCGCGGCCGACCCGGCCTACGGTGCGGAACTACGGCGCCGCCTGACGACCGGAAGCGCCCGGCTCTGGGTGCCCGCCGACGCCGACCTGGTACGGCGCTGGGTCCCCGGCGCCGACCTGACCGGAGTGCGGGCACTGCCGGTGCTGATCGTCGCCGGACCCGGCGCCATCGACGAGCTGATCGCCGCGCTCGCCACCGCCGACATCGCTGTCGAGCAGGATGTCGCAGCAGGCATCGGACCCTTCGAGGCCCGCAGTGTGGCTCTGCTGAACCGCGGCGTACCGGGTTTCGCCGTCGAACCGGACGGCGCCCTGCACACCTCGTTGATGCGGTCGTGCACCGGCTGGCCGTCGGGCACCTGGATCGACCCACCGCGCCGCACGGCACCCGACGGCTCGAACTTCCAGCTGCAGCACTGGACCCACACCTTCGACTACGCCATCGCCGCCGGCGACGGAGACTGGCGCGCCGCCGGCATCCCGGGCCGTAGCGCCGAGTACTCGCAGCCACTGCTCGCGGTGCACACGGCGCATCCCGCGGTGGCCGGCGGATTGCCGGGCACCGGGTCCCTGCTGGGCGTGGAACCCGCGTCCGACGTGACGCTGGCCGCGCTGAAGGCCACCGGCAACCCGATCGCCACGGGCCACAGCGCTCCCGTCGACCCCAGGTCGGGCATCACCCTGCGCCTGGTCCAGACCTCGGGCCGGCCGACGGCGGTCGACGTCACCTCAGGGCTGCGGCACCTTGAGGACGTCGAACGACTGGACCTGCTCGAACAACCGGTCACTGCCCCCGGAAATGACCTGCGGCTGCACGGTTTCGAGATCGCCACCGTACGGGCTCGGCTCGACCTGCCGCACGTGCTCAACGGCGACAACGACACCCTCGCCCCGGATGCCGAAATCGCCCAACCGCTTTACGCCCGATACTGGCTACATAACCGCGGCCCGGCGCCGCTGGGCGGACTGCCCGCGGTGGCGCATGTGCACCCCACCGAAATGTCGGTCGAACCGGGAACGCCTTTGCGGCTGCGCGTCACCGCCGCCAGCGACTGCACCGACGCCGCACTCCACGGCCGCGTTCGGGTGCTGAGCCCCGACCGATGGCGGGCCACCCCGGACGAACTGCCCTTCGTGCTGCCTCCGGGTGGCTATCTGGAAACCGAAGTGCGGCTGGAACTTCCGGCCGATGTCCCCGTCGGCCGGTATCCGGTGCGGGTCGAGCTGGCGGTCACCGGCGGCGACAAACATCATCAGATTCCGGCCGCGTGGCGGCAGATGGTCGAGGACGTCTGTGTCGTCACGGTCGGCGAACCCGGCGACGCCCCGCTGCTGAGGCTGGTCGAGGAACCTCAAGCCGTCGACGTCGTCGCCGGTGAACACGCCGACCTGAGCGTCGTCGTCGGCTCTGCCGCCGGCGCGCCGCTGAGCCTGGAGGCGCACCTGATCAGTCCGTGGGGAACGTGGGAATGGTTGGGGCCCAATGTGCTCGGCGCCGACGTCCCGGCGGGCGGCACCGTCGCATTCGACTTCGACGTGGCGCCGCCGTCGTGGGTGGGGCCGGGGCAGTGGTGGGCGCTCATCCGGATCGCCGCGGCCGGCCGGGTGCTCTACACGCCGGCGGTGTCGGTGCGGGTCCGATGAACCGCGTCGCCACCGTCGCGGGGCGGGAAATTCCGGTCGATGCGCTCGACGAGCGTGAATCACGTTTGCGCGCCGGCACATTGGCGTCATCGCTGCCGCGGCCGGGGACCGGTGAGGGCCGGCAACTGCGGCGCTGGTTGGCGCAGCTGCTGGTTGCCGACGAGATCGTGCGGGTGGCGGCGGACGAACTCGGCGTGACGGACGGGGAGGCGCCGGCGGAGGCCGACCTACTCCCCGACGCCGCTGCGCGGATGGAACTCGGCAGTATCGCCGCCGCCGCGCTCGAACAGCCGCTGGCGCGGGCGCTGTTCGTCCGGGTGACCGCCGAGGTCCGGATCGCCGACGAGGAGATCGAGCGCTACCACGCCCGCAACCCCCTGCGGTTCGCGCCGCCCGTACCCGTCCCCGGTGGCTGGTCCACCGCGCCGACGGTCGGCCCGCAACTGGCTCAGGTGCGGCGGCAGATCGCCGCTCACCTGATCGCGTCCGCGCGCCGACGGGCCTTCCGGCACTGGCTCGATGCCCGCCGCGCGGAGTCGGTGCACCTGGAGCCCGGCTATGAACACCCCGGCGACCCGCGTCAGCCCGACCACGTCCACCGGCACTGAAGGCGCGTGATGTCCGATCTGACCCTCGCCCTCGACATCGGTGGCACCAAGATCGCCGCGGCCCTCGTCGACCACGACGGCGCACTCGTGCATCGCGAGCAGCTCCCGACCCCGCACACGGACGGCGAGCGTGTGTGGGCGACAGTCGATGCGTTGATCGGTAACGCTCTCGCCGCGGCTGCCGGGCGCGCGGTGCAGGGGGTGGGCATCGGTTCGGCCGGACCGATCGATCTGCCCGCAGGGACCACCAGCCCCATCAATATCGCCGACTGGCAACAGTTTCCAATCGTGCAGCGGGTGGCTGATCGCACCGGCCTGCCGGTGCGTCTCGGCGGTGACGGCTTGTGCATGGCGATGGGTGAATGGTGGGCAGGTGCCGGCCGCGGCGCCCGCTTCATGCTCGGCATGGTCGTCTCTACCGGTATCGGCGGCGGCCTGGTGCTCGATGGCGCGGCGTACCACGGCCGCAGCGGCAATGCCGGACACATCGGGCACGTCGTGGTGGAACCCGGCGGCGCGCGGTGCGCATGCGGTGGCCACGGCTGCGTGGAAACGGTGGCTTCGGGTCCGCACCTGGCGGGCTGGGCGCACGAGCACGGCTGGGACGCGCCGCCGGATGCCGACGCGAGGGCGCTGGCCGAGGCTGCGGCGCACGGGAATCCGGTTGCGGTGCAGGCATTCTCGCGTGGTGCCGAGGCGATCGCCGTCGCCATCGCTTCGGTAGCGGCGGTCTGCGACCTGGATCTGGTGGTGCTCGGCGGCGGCGTGGCGAATGCGGGGGAGGTGCTGTTCGGCCCGCTGCGGGCGGCGTTGCCCCGCTACGCCGGATTGAGCTTCCTGCGCGGCCTGCGGGTGGTGCCCGCCGAACTCGGCGGGGATGCCGGGCTCGTCGGCGCGGCCGCGTTGTGGCGGACCTGAGCGGCGCGGCGCGCCATGTCTTTTCGGCCCCAGTCGCAGAGCGCGCCGAGCACCGGCGCCAGGGTCTTGCCGTATTCGGAGATCGAGTAGTGCACGCACGGCGGCACCGTGCCCGCGTCGTGGCGTTCGATGATGCCGTCGGCCACCAGTTCGTGCAGGTGCCGGATGAGCATGCGCTCCGTCATATCGGGAATGCTGCGCCGGAGCTCGGCGGTGCGCATCGGCCCGTCGGAGAGCCGCCACAGGATGGTGCCCTTCCACCGGCCGTCGATCACCGACAGGGCGGCATCGATCGGGCACTCGCCGATCTCTTTTTTCGACACCGCCATGACTGCGCTCCTCAAAGCTCCAGTGCTGACTAATTTGTCAGTACCTTGTTATTTGTCAGTGTAGTGACCAGGCTCGATGTCATGGAGCACATTGCGCAAGTTCTCACCGTGGTCGTCGTCGGCGCGCTCGTCGGCGTGGAGTTCGGGGTTGCCGCATTCACCAATCCGGTCCTGGAACGGCTGCCCGACGAGGCCTACCGCCAGGCGCGCGCCGCCGGTAGCCGGATCCTCGGCACGGTGATGCCGTTCTGGTACGCGGCCGCGGCCGCACTGCTGGTCGCTGACGCGGTACTCGCCCCCGCGACGGGCGCCATCGCCGCGGTGGTGTTGATGGCGGTGGTGATGGTGCTGACGCTGACGACCCTGGTCCCGATCAACAACCGCGTCGCGGCGTGGGCGGGTGCCGGTTCCGACGAGGCGCCGACGAGTCGGGACCTCGCCCGCCGCTGGGACCGGTTGCACTGGGTGCGGGTGGCGCTGCTGCTGGCGATATTCGTCCTCGTGGCGATGTCCGGATGACGCGGGGCGGCCGTGCTCACAGGTAGCTCACAATTTTAGGTAAGACTTAGCTAAGTTGATCTTGATGGACGGTCGGTGAACATCGCTCCGATCGGCAGCGGAATCAGACTTAGTGAGGTAGTGGCATGCGCGTCGTCTTCTTCGGTTTCCAGACGTGGGGGGTCAAGACGCTGCAAGCGCTGATCGATCTGGGACACGACGTCCCGCTCGTCGTGACGCACCCGACCAGCACGGAGTCGTACAAGGCGATCTTCTCGGACTCGGTCGAGGAACTTGCCATGACGCACGACATTCCGGTGCACCTGACCATGCGGGCCGACCACGAGACCATCGACCTGGTCAAGCGCTCCGAACCCGACGTCATCGTCGTCAACAGCTGGTACACGCGGATGACGGAGGAGCTCTACGACCTGCCGACGTACGGCACCTTGAACCTGCACGACTCCCTGCTGCCGAAGGGCACCGGCTTCTCGCCGGTCATCTGGTCGCTGATCAGCGGTGAATCGCACATCGGCCTGACGATCCACCGCATGAACGCCGAGCTCGACGCCGGCGACATCCTGGTCCAGCGCTCGATGTCCATCGGGCCCGACGACACCGGCACCGAGCTCGTGATGCGCGGCATCGACCTGATTCCCGGCGCGCTCGACGAGGCGCTGACCGCGCTGGAAGCCGGCACCGTCCAGTGGCGGCCGCAGGACAAGGCCGAGCGGACCTATTTCCACAAGCGCGCCGAACGCGACAGCCTCATCGACTGGAGTTGGCCGGCCGACGATCTGGAGCGCCTCGTCCGCGCGCTGTCGGACCCCTACCCGCCCGCGTTCACCTTCTACGGCGGTGAGCGGATCGAGGTGCTCGCGGCCAAGGTGTCCGAAATCCGCTATGGCGGCACCCCCGGCCGCGTCATCGTGCAGGAGGGCGGCGGCGCGGTGGTGTGCGGGCCGAACGCCCACCGCGGGGGGAACCGCGGCCTGGTCATCACCCGGCTCCGCACGGCTGACGGGGTCGAGCACGACGGAACGGAGTTCTTCCGCCGCGGCGGCTACCTCACCAGCGAGGCGTGAACCCGTGCCGCTGCTGACATATATCGCGACGCCGCCGTGGCTCATGTCCATCCGTCGCCGGATGCTCGCGCTGATTCCGGTCCGATTCCTGCGCCACGTCCTCTATCTGTTGATGATTCGCAAGCCGGGCAACTTCCGCGAGCCGGCGACCTTCAACGAAAAGGTGAACTGGCGCATCTTCCACGATCGCCGGGACCGGATCGTGCGGGCCTGCGACAAGATGTGGATGAAGGAGATGGCCCGCGCGGCGTATCCCGGCGCCGACCTCCGGATCCCCGCCACGTACTGGTCCGGTACCGATCTGCGGGACGCGCCGGACCTGGCGTCCCTGCCGCCCTGGGTGCTCAAGCCCAATGCCAGCAGCGGACGGGCGCTGTTCGGCCCTGAGCCGCAGACCGACCTGACGGCCCTGCGGGACCAGACCAGAAGCTGGTTCCAGGAGACGCCGCTGGAGCTCGGCGAGTGGGGCTACAGCGAAGCCCGCCCGTTGTTGCTGCTCGAGGAACGCATCCCGACCCCGGACGGCGAAGCGCCCGTCGACTACAAGTTCTTCGTCTTCGACGGCCGTGTCGAGCTCATCCAGGTGAACCGCGGCCGGTTCGGGAAGAAGCAGACCACCACATTCCTGGACGCCGGCTGGCGCCAACTGCCGGTGCGGTGGCGCATCCATCCCGTCGCCGTCGAAGAACGCCCGCTCGAGCTGGACAAGATGCTGGAGATCGCGAGCGTGCTGGGCGCCGACTGGGATTTCATCCGCGTCGACCTCTATGCCGTCGACGGCGACGTGTGGTTCGGCGAGTACACGCCCTATCCCGGTACCGGCATGCTGCGGTACGAGCCGATGAGCTTCGACCTCGAGCAGGGCCGGCAGTGGCGGCTGCCGACACCGGACCAGGTGCGCCGCGGGCAGCCGTAGCCCCGCCGCGTCTGTTGCCGTTTTGGCTGATCGGCAAGCCATCGGCTACTCTTGTCCAGTTCCACCGAAGACCGTCGGTCACCGATGAGCCGCTTGCGCGAAGAGTAAGCAGCTCGGCAATCGGTTGAAGGTCCAGGCAACGCCTGGCGGCCCACGCAGGAGGACGAGGTTTCCAGAGTTTTGATTCTGCGCGCCCCGACCTTTCTGTGTCGGGGCGCTTTGCATTTCCAGGGCCGCAATCCCCGGCAGTCTCCAGTGGGCCGATGAATACACCACAAGGAGGCATGTATGGCCACGGCTGATAAAGCCACTGCGGTCGCTGACATCGCCGAACAGTTCAAGGCCTCGACGGCCACTGTCGTGACCGAGTACCGCGGTCTGACGGTTGCCAATCTCGCCGAGCTGCGTCGTTCCCTCGGTGCTTCGACGACCTACACGGTCGCCAAGAACACCCTGGTCAAGCGCGCCGCCTCGGAGGCCGGGATCGAAGGCCTCGACGACCTGTTCGCAGGTCCGACCGCCATCGCGTTCATCACCGGCGAGCCGGTCGATGCCGCGAAGGCACTCAAGAAGTTCGCGAAGGATCACAAGCAGCTCGTCATCAAGGGCGGCTACATGGACGGCGCTGCGCTGTCCGTGGCCCAGGTCGAGAAGATCGCCGACCTCGAGTCGCGCGAAGTGCTGCTGTCCAAGCTGGCCGGCGCCCTCAAGGCGAAGCAGTCCCAGGCCGCGGCGCTGTTCGTTGCGCCCGCGTCCCAGGTTGCGCGCCTGGCGGCCGCTCTGCAGGACAAGAAGGCCGCCGAAGACTCGGCTGCCTGACCAACCCCACCACCACCCATAAAGAACTAAGGAAGGACCATTCACATGGCCAAGCTGTCCACCGAAGAACTGCTCGACGCGTTCAAGGAAATGACCCTGCTGGAGCTCTCGGAGTTCGTGAAGCAGTTCGAGGAGACCTTCGACGTCACCGCCGCCGCTCCGGTCGCCGTTGCCGCCGCTGGTGCCGCTCCGGCCGCCGCTGAGGCCGCCGAAGAGCAGTCCGAGTTCGACGTCATCCTCGAGGGTGCCGGCGACAAGAAGATCGGCGTCATCAAGGTCGTCCGCGAGATCGTTTCCGGCCTGGGCCTGAAGGAAGCCAAGGACCTGGTCGACGGCGCCCCCAAGCCGCTGCTGGAGAAGGTCTCGAAGGAGGCCGCCGAGGACGCCAAGGCCAAGCTCGAGGCCGCCGGCGCTTCGGTGTCCGTCAAGTAAGTTCGCCAGAACTGACGTTTTCCCCCGGAGTCCATCACGGACTCCGGGGGATTTCGCTTTTCAGGGATATAAATCGGGGCATTTCGGACCGTCCGGGGGACCATGGGGGAGTTGGCTCCGCACCCATCGGGGTGACTTTTCGGCGGGCCGTCCGATAGTTGGAACAAGGTGCAACAGCTCCCTATCGATGCGCTACAGTGACTCAAGCCACAGGCAGGGCAGCAAATGGCGCGCGAGCGCTGGCGGAAGGGATCTCATATGGGCGTCCAAATCGACGTAACGGGACTGAGTAAGTCCTTTGGCTCGTCGAAGATCTGGGAAGACGTCACTTTGACCATCCCCGCCGGCGAGGTCAGCGTCATGCTGGGCCCGTCCGGTACCGGTAAGTCGGTGTTCCTGAAATCGCTGATCGGCCTGCTGCGCCCCGAGCGCGGCTCGATCGTCATCGACGGCACCAACATCATCGAGTGCTCGGCCAAGGAGCTCTACGAGATCCGCACCCTGTTCGGTGTGCTGTTCCAGGACGGCGCGCTGTTCGGCTCGATGAACATCTACGACAACACGGCCTTCCCGCTGCGCGAGCACACCAAGAAGTCCGAGTCCGAGATCCGCAAGATCGTCATGGAGAAGCTGGACGTCGTGGGTATGCCCAACGACGGTCACAAGTTCCCGGGCGAAATCTCCGGTGGTATGCGCAAGCGCGCCGGCCTGGCCCGCGCCCTCGTGCTCGACCCCAAGATCATCCTGGTCGACGAGCCGGACTCCGGTCTGGACCCAGTCCGTACCGCCTACCTGTCCCAGCTGCTGATCGACATCAACGCCCAGATCGACGCCACGGTCCTGATCGTGACGCACAACATCAACATCGTGCGTACGGTGCCGGACAACATCGGCATGCTCTACCGCAAGCACCTGGTCATGTTCGGCCCCCGCGAGGTGCTGCTGACCAGTGAGGAGCCCGCGGTCAAGCAGTTCCTCAACGGTCGTCGTATCGGCCCCATCGGTATGTCCGAGGAGAAGGACGCCGCGACCGCGGCCGCCGAGCAGGCCGCGATCGACGCCGGTCACTCCGACGGTGGTGTGGAGGAGATCGAGGGTGTGCCGCCGCAGATCGAGGTGACCCCGGGAATGCCGGTCCGCCAGGCGGTGGCCCGCCGTCAGGCTCGCGTGCGCTCGATCCTCCACACCTTGCCGCCCGCCGCGCAGGCCGCCATCCTCGAGGACCTCAACAAGAGCGGCCGCGGCGCAGACGACCCGGTGACCGCTCAGATTCCGCGGGCCTGATCCGCAGAACCAGAGAAATCGCGCCCGGGCTGATACCAGCCCGGGCGCGATTTGTTTCGGCGAGCGTGCGCACAGACCGCGAAATCTCCACTCCGCGGGCGCTGAGGGCGCACTCGAGGGGTTCCGAGGGCGTAGGCGGTCGGTGATCTTGGTCACGGCGCATCCGCCGGCGGCGCCGTGCGGGTGGCGCCGCGGCGCCTGCTGCGTCACGATGAGAGCGCCCCGGTTCGCGATTTACCGGCAAAACTCCACACCAAACACCGTGGCAAGTCTTGACTGACGCCCGCAAACGGGCCAATCTGTTGGGCAGCATGTATTCGAGGGTTTTGTTAATGGGTTCAGACGCCAGCCAGCGTTATCCGTTAAAACTCTCTCCAGGCATGCCGTGGTTGAGGAATGCGCCGTCCTACGCTAATGTTGGACGTTGCGCTGGCTGCATCCTGCCCACCTCACCCGCACCTGACACCTTCTAGCCTGAGTCTTTCTCAGTGATCTAGACGCGTGCCCTGTGTCTTGTAAGGCCCGGACTGTGAGAACGCCAGCCGGACCGACACAGATAGAGCGGCATTTCGGACCGGTTTCGACCGGCACTGGAGTGGTCGCATCAGGTGCTGGAAGGACGCATCTTGGCAGTCTCTCGCGAGAGCAAGTCAGTAGATTCCAACAACTCCGTCCCAGGAGCGCCGAACCGAGTTTCGTTCGCCAAGCTGCGCGAACCGCTTGAGGTTCCGGGCCTGCTCGACGTGCAGACGGATTCCTTCGAGTGGCTGATCGGCTCGGACCGCTGGCGCTCGAAGGCAGTCGATCGCGGTGACATCAACCCGGTCGGTGGCCTCGAAGAGGTCCTCGCCGAGCTGTCGCCGATCGAGGACTTCGCCGGCACCCTGTCGCTGAGCTTCTCGGACCCGCGCTTCGACGAGGTCAAGGCTCCGGTCGACGAGTGCAAGGAAAAGGACCAGACGTACGCGGCCCCGCTGTTCGTCACGGCTGAGTTCATCAACAACACCACCGGCGAGATCAAGAGCCAGACGGTCTTCATGGGTGACTTCCCGATGATGACCGAAAAGGGCACCTTCATCATCAACGGCACCGAGCGCGTCGTCGTGTCGCAGCTCGTCCGTTCGCCCGGTGTGTACTTCGACGAGTCCATCGACAAGGCCACCGAGAAGACCCTGCACAGCGTCAAGGTCATCCCGGGCCGTGGCGCCTGGCTGGAGTTCGACGTCGACAAGCGCGACACCGTCGGTGTCCGCATCGACCGCAAGCGCCGTCAGCCCGTCACCGTGCTGCTGAAGGCACTCGGCTGGACCAACGAGCAGATCCGCGAGCGCTTCGGCTTCTCCGAGATCATGATGGGCACCCTCGAGAAGGACCCGACCGCCGGTCCCGACGAGGCCCTGCTGGACATCTACCGGAAGCTGCGCCCGGGCGAGCCGCCGACCAAGGAGTCGGCGCAGACCCTGCTGGAGAACCTGTTCTTCAAGGAGAAGCGCTACGACCTGGCCCGCGTGGGCCGGTACAAGGTCAACAAGAAGCTGGGCCTGCACGACGGCAACCCGGCCCAGGTGACCGCGACGACGCTGACCGAAGAGGACATCGTCGCCACCATCGAGTACCTGGTGCGCCTGCACGACGGTGACAAGACCATGACCGCCCCCGGCGGCGTGGAGGTCCCCGTCGAGGTCGACGACATCGACCACTTCGGCAACCGTCGTCTGCGCACCGTGGGCGAGCTGATCCAGAACCAGATCCGGGTCGGCCTGTCGCGGATGGAGCGCGTCGTCCGCGAGCGCATGACCACGCAGGACGTCGAGGCGATCACCCCGCAGACCCTGATCAACATCCGTCCCGTCGTGGCGGCGATCAAGGAGTTCTTCGGCACGTCGCAGCTGTCGCAGTTCATGGACCAGAACAACCCGCTGTCGGGTCTGACCCACAAGCGTCGTCTGTCGGCGCTGGGCCCCGGTGGTCTGTCCCGTGAGCGCGCCGGCCTCGAGGTCCGCGACGTCCACTCGTCGCACTACGGCCGCATGTGCCCCATCGAGACCCCGGAAGGCCCGAACATCGGCCTGATCGGTTCGCTCTCGGTGTACGCACGGGTGAACCCGTTCGGCTTCATCGAGACCCCGTACCGCAAGGTCGTCGACGGCATCGTCACCGATCAGATCGACTACCTGACCGCCGACGAGGAGGACCGCCACGTCGTGGCGCAGGCCAACTCGCCGCTGGACGCGAACGGCCACTTCACCGAGGAGAAGATCCTCGTCCGTCGTAAGGGCGGCGAGGTCGAGTTCGTCTCGGCGAACGACGTCGACTACATGGACGTCTCGCCGCGCCAGATGGTGTCGGTCGCGACCGCGATGATCCCGTTCCTCGAGCACGACGACGCCAACCGCGCCCTCATGGGTGCGAACATGCAGCGTCAGGCGGTTCCGCTGGTGCGCAGCGAGGCCCCGCTGGTCGGTACCGGCATGGAATTGCGTGCCGCCATCGACGCCGGTGACGTCGTCGTCGCCGACAAGTCGGGTGTCATCGAAGAGGTGTCCGCCGACTACGTCACCGTCATGGCTGACGACGGCTCGCGGCACACCTACCGGATGCGCAAGTTCAACCGCTCGAACCACGGCACGTGCGCCAACCAGCGCCCGATCGTGGACTCGGGGCAGCGCGTCGAGGCCGGCCAGGTCATCGCCGACGGTCCCTGCACCGAGAACGGTGAGATGGCCCTCGGTAAGAACCTGCTCGTGGCAGTCATGCCGTGGGAAGGCCACAACTACGAGGACGCCATCATCCTGAGCCAGCGGCTCGTGGAGCAGGACGTGCTCACCTCGATCCACATCGAGGAGCACGAGATCGATGCCCGCGACACCAAGCTGGGCGCCGAGGAGATCACCCGGGACATCCCGAACGTCTCCGACGAGGTGCTGGCTGACCTCGACGAGCGCGGCATCGTCCGCATCGGCGCCGAGGTCCGCGATGGCGACATCCTGGTCGGCAAGGTCACCCCGAAGGGTGAGACCGAGCTGACGCCGGAAGAGCGCCTGCTGCGTGCCATCTTCGGTGAGAAGGCCCGTGAGGTCCGCGACACCTCGCTGAAGGTGCCGCACGGTGAGTCCGGCAAGGTCATCGGTGTCCGCGTGTTCTCGCGCGAGGACGACGACGATCTGCCTGCCGGTGTCAACGAGCTGGTCCGCGTCTACGTGGCCCAGAAGCGCAAGATCTCCGACGGTGACAAGCTCGCCGGCCGCCACGGCAACAAGGGCGTCATCGGCAAGATTCTGCCGATCGAGGACATGCCGTTCATGCCTGATGGCACCCCGGTGGACATCATCCTGAACACGCACGGTGTGCCGCGTCGTATGAACATCGGCCAGATTCTGGAAACCCACCTCGGGTGGGTCGCCAAGGCCGGCTGGAACATCGAGGGCGATCCGGAGTGGGCGCGGAACCTGCCTGAGGGCATGCACAGCGCCCCGCGCGACAGCATCGTCGCCACCCCGGTGTTCGACGGTGCCCGCGAGAACGAGCTGCAGGGCCTGCTGGGCGCGACGCTGCCGAACCGCGACGGTGACGTCATGGTCGACGCGGACGGCAAGTCGCAGCTGTTCGACGGTCGTTCGGGTGAGCCGTTCCCGTACCCGGTCACGGTCGGTTACATGTACATCCTGAAGCTGCACCACTTGGTCGACGACAAGATTCACGCGCGTTCGACCGGCCCGTACTCGATGATCACCCAGCAGCCGCTCGGTGGTAAGGCGCAGTTCGGTGGCCAGCGGTTCGGTGAGATGGAGTGCTGGGCCATGCAGGCCTACGGTGCGGCGTACACGCTGCAGGAGCTGCTGACCATCAAGTCCGACGACACCGTCGGTCGCGTGAAGGTCTACGAGGCGATCGTCAAGGGCGAGAACATCCCCGAGCCGGGCATCCCGGAGTCGTTCAAGGTTCTGCTCAAGGAACTCCAGTCGCTGTGCCTCAACGTCGAGGTGCTGTCTTCGGACGGCGCCGCGATCGAGATGCGCGACAGCGATGACGAGGACCTCGAGCGCACCGCCGCGAACCTCGGTATCAACCTGTCGCGGAACGAATCCGCGTCTGTTGAAGACCTCGCCTAAACCGTCCGCCCGTAGTCAGCTTTTTCTGATTCATACACCCGCAAGGGGAAAGGGAGTTACGTGCTAGACGTCAACTTCTTCGATGAACTCCGCATTGGCCTGGCCACCGCGGAAGACATCCGTAATTGGTCGTACGGCGAGGTCAAGAAGCCGGAGACCATCAACTACCGCACGCTCAAGCCGGAAAAGGACGGCCTGTTCTGCGAGAAGATCTTCGGACCGACTCGCGACTGGGAGTGCTACTGCGGTAAGTACAAGCGCGTCCGCTTCAAGGGCATCGTCTGCGAGCGCTGTGGCGTCGAGGTGACTCGCGCCAAGGTGCGTCGTGAGCGCATGGGCCACATCGAGCTGGCCGCGCCGGTCACCCACATCTGGTACTTCAAGGGCGTTCCGTCGCGTTTGGGCTACCTGCTGGACCTGGCCCCGAAGGATCTGGAAAAGATCATCTACTTCGCGGCCTACGTCATCACTTCGGTCGACACCGAGATGCGGCACAACGAGCTGTCCACGCTCGAGGCCGAGATGGTCGTCGAGAAGAAGGCCGTCGAGGATCAGCGCGATCTGGACCTGGCCGAGCGCGCACAGAAGCTCGAGCAGGACCTGGCCGAGCTGGAGAAGGAAGGCGCCAAGTCCGACGTCCGCCGCAAGGTGCGCGACGGTGGCGAGCGCGAGATGCGTCAGCTTCGCGACCGGGCCCAGCGTGAGCTGGACCGGCTCGACGAAATCTGGACCACCTTCACCAAGCTGGCCCCGAAGCAGCTCATCGTCGACGAGGTGCTGTACCGCGAGCTGCAGGACCGCTACGGCGAGTACTTCACCGGTGCCATGGGTGCCGAGTCGATCAAGAAGCTCATCGAGACCTTCGACATCGACGCCGAGGCCGAGTCGCTGCGCGACACCATCAAGAACGGCAAGGGCCAGAAGAAGCTGCGCGCCCTCAAGCGTCTGAAGGTCGTCGCCGCGTTCCAGCAGTCCGGCAACTCGCCCATGGGCATGGTGCTCGACGCCGTTCCGGTGATCCCGCCGGAGCTGCGCCCGATGGTCCAGCTGGACGGTGGCCGCTTCGCGACCTCCGACCTGAACGACCTGTACCGCCGCGTCATCAACCGCAACAACCGGTTGAAGCGACTGATCGACCTCGGCGCGCCCGAGATCATCGTCAACAACGAGAAGCGCATGCTGCAGGAGTCTGTGGACGCGCTGTTCGACAACGGCCGTCGTGGCCGGCCCGTCACGGGTCCGGGCAACCGTCCGCTCAAGTCGCTGTCCGATCTGCTCAAGGGCAAGCAGGGCCGCTTCCGTCAGAACCTGCTGGGCAAGCGCGTCGACTACTCGGGCCGTTCGGTCATCGTGGTCGGCCCGCAGCTCAAGCTGCACCAGTGTGGTCTGCCGAAGCTGATGGCCCTCGAGCTGTTCAAGCCGTTCGTGATGAAGCGTCTGGTCGACCTGAACCACGCGCAGAACATCAAGAGCGCCAAGCGCATGGTCGAGCGTCAGCGTCCCCAGGTGTGGGATGTCCTCGAAGAGGTCATCTCCGAGCACCCGGTGCTGCTGAACCGTGCACCTACGCTGCACCGCCTGGGTATCCAGGCCTTCGAGCCGCAGCTGGTCGAAGGCAAGGCCATCCAGCTGCACCCGCTGGTGTGTGAGGCGTTCAACGCCGACTTCGACGGTGACCAGATGGCCGTGCACCTTCCGCTGTCGGCGGAGGCGCAGGCCGAGGCACGCATCCTGATGCTGTCGTCGAACAACATCCTGTCGCCGGCGTCGGGCCGTCCGCTCGCCATGCCGCGTCTGGACATGGTGACCGGTCTGTACTTCCTGACCACCGAAATCCCCGGGGACACCGGCGAGTTCGTGGCCGCCACGAAGGACAGCGCCGAGCAGGGCGTCTACAGCAGCCCGGCCGAGGCCATCATGGCCATGGACCGCGGTGCGCTGTCGGTGCGCGCGAAGATCAAGGTCCGCCTGACGCACCTGCGTCCGCCGGCCGAGATCGAGGCCCAGCTGTTCGAGAACGGCTGGAAGCCGGGCGACGCGTGGACCGCGGAGACCACCCTGGGTCGCGTGCTCTTCAACGAGCTGCTGCCGAAGGGCTACCCGTTCGTCGACAAGCAGATGCACAAGAAGGTCCAGGCGGCGATCATCAACGATCTCGCCGAGCGCTACCCGATGATCGTCGTGGCGCAGACCGTCGACAAGCTGAAGGATGCCGGTTTCCACTGGGCGACCCGCTCGGGCGTGACGGTCTCGATGGCCGACGTTCTGGTGCCGCCGCAGAAGCAGGAGATTCTGGAGCGCTACGAGGGCCAGGCCGACGCGATCGAGAAGAAGTACCAGCGCGGTGGTCTGAACCACGACGAGCGCAACGAGTCGCTGGTCAAGATCTGGCAGCAGGCCACGGAAGAGGTCGGTAAGGCGCTGGAGGACTACTACCCGGCGGACAACCCGATCATCACGATCGTGAAGTCGGGCGCCACGGGTAACCTCACCCAGACGCGCACCCTGGCCGGCATGAAGGGTCTGGTGACGAACCCGAAGGGTGAGTTCATCCCGCGGCCCATCAAGTCGTCCTTCCGCGAGGGCCTGACGGTGTTGGAGTACTTCATCAACACCCACGGTGCTCGTAAGGGTCTGGCCGACACCGCTCTGCGTACCGCCGACTCGGGCTACCTGACCCGTCGTCTGGTCGACGTGTCGCAGGACGTCATCGTCCGTGAGACCGACTGTGAGACCGAGCGCGGCGTCATGGTCACGCTGGCCGAGGTTCAGGCCGACGGTTCGCTGGTGCGCGACGCCCACGTCGAGACGTCCGCCTACGCGCGGACCCTGGCAACCGATGCGGTCGACGCGAACGGCAACGTCATCGTCGAGCGTGGTCACGATCTCGGTGACCCGGCGATCGAGGCCCTGCTGGCCGCGGGCATCACCAACGTCAAGGTGCGTTCGGTGCTGACCTGTGCCACCGGCACCGGTGTTTGTGCCAAGTGCTACGGCCGCAGCATGGCCACCGGCAAGCTGGTCGACATCGGCGAGGCCGTCGGTATCGTCGCCGCCCAGTCGATCGGTGAGCCCGGCACCCAGCTGACGATGCGTACCTTCCACCAGGGTGGTGTTACCGGTGGCGCCGACATCGTCGGTGGTCTGCCGCGCGTGCAGGAGCTGTTCGAGGCCCGCGTGCCCCGCAACGTCGCTCCGATCGCCGACGTGGCCGGCCGGGTGCAGCTGGAGGAGGACGACAAGTTCTACAAGATCACCATCGTTCCCGACGATGGTGGCGAGGAAGTCGTCTACGACAAGCTGCCGCGTCGTAACCGCCGCCTGCGCGTCTTCAAGCACGACGACGGCACCGAGCGCCTGCTGGCCGATGGTGACCACGTCGAGGTCGGCCAGCAGCTCATGGAGGGTTCGGCGAACCCCCACGAGGTGCTCCGCGTCCAGGGCCCCCGCGAGGTGCAGATTCACCTCGTCAAGGAGGTCCAGGAGGTCTACCGCGCACAGGGTGTGTCGATCCACGACAAGCACATCGAGGTCATCGTTCGCCAGATGCTGCGTCGCGTGACGATCATCGACTCGGGCTCGACGGAGTTCCTGCCCGGTTCGCTGACCGAGCGCAGCGAGTTCGAGACCGAGAACCGTCGCGTCGTGGCCGAGGGCGGCGAGCCCGCGGCCGGACGTCCGGTGCTGATGGGTATCACGAAGGCATCGCTGGCCACGGACTCGTGGCTGTCGGCGGCGTCGTTCCAGGAGACCACGCGCGTGCTGACCGATGCGGCCATCAATTGCCGTAGCGACAAGCTGCAGGGTCTGAAGGAGAACGTGATCATCGGTAAGTTGATCCCGGCTGGTACGGGCATCAACCGGTACCGCAACATCCAGGTCCAGCCGACCGAGGAAGCCCGCGCTGCGGCGTACACGATCCCGTCCTACGAGGATCAGTACTACAGCCCGGACTTCGGTCAGGCCACTGGTGCTGCCGTGCCGCTGGATGACTACGGCTACAGCGACTACCGCTAGTCGCTAGCGGGATCACCTTTCCCGCGAACAGACGTGAAAACCCCCAAGACCTTCGGGTTTTGGGGGTTTTCACGTCTGTTCACCCCGCGAGTAGTGCGGTGTCCAGGTGGTGTCGGATTCGCGCACACAATTCCGCTGGATACCGCCGAACGTCTTCGATCACTGCCGGGATAGACACCCAACCACATTCGTGCAGGCGCGCCGTCTTCATCCGGTCGTGCTTGAAGGCCTCCGGGTTGGCGTGCCAGTCGACACTGTCGTACTCGGCAGCCACTCGGTAGTCGGGCCAGGCGAAATCGACTCTCCACAGTTGTCCGTGGCGATCTACGATCTCGTGCTGCAATTCCGGGGTCGGCAGTCCCCAGTCCATGAAGACCAGCCGCATCTCGGACTCCATCGGCGACTCGGCCCGGCCGTCAGCGTGGGCCAACAGTTCACGCACTTTGACGACGCCACGTCGTCCGGACTGTTCACGAAGCGCGGCGTCGAGTTCGGCCCGCGAACAGGAGCCACTTCGGAGCGCCGCATCGAGCGTTGCCAACACCCTCGGCCGCCTCAACGTCCTAGCCACCTCGACGGCGGTCCAGGCCGGCGCTGTCGCCAGCCGGCCGTCGACGCGTTGTAGGGGCGCACCAATCCTCTGATGAACCATCAGCTCACGCATGGGTCGAACACGAACGCCCGGATCCAGGATGTGGAGCCGCTCGTCTGGCTCGGTGGCGAATCCATAGGCTTCAGCGGCTGTGTGCATACACATGACGATCTCTTTGCCGCAGGCAACATCCAGCGCAGCCAGGCGCTGGGCTCGGTCGGGCGTCTGCAACGCATAAACGCCACGACGCACCCGAATCAGCCGCCCGGCGCGGACTTGGACTTCAACGGCCTTCGGCGACAAGACAGTCAGCAATTGCTGTTTGGCCACCACGCCACCATTTGCCGCAAATAGCGCGTGCAGATCGTCAACCCCCACATGCCGCATGGTTGCGGACCGGGCGGCAAAGTGGAATGCCCGAGCGCCGGAGCCTGTGGATAACTTGGCGAGCAGACGTGAAAACCCCCAAATGTGGCGATTTTTGGGGGTTTTCACGTCTGCTCGCGGGGATCAATTCGCCAGCAGGTTCACGGCCGCACCGAATACGCGCGGCAGTGCCGCGGCGGCGGGCACGATGCGGGACCGCACGGCCGGGACGGCGCCGGCGCGCACCAGCGCCTCGGTCAACAGTCGGTAGCGGCGGGTCAGGGCGCGCCAGCGGCGGTCGTACTCGTCGACCCGGTCGTGGACGACGCAGTCGACCAGCGCCTCGGCGGCGCTGAACGACAACCCGAGTCCTTCACCGGTCAATGCGTCGACATAGCCGGCGGCGTCGCCGACCAGCAGCACCCGGCCGGCAACCCGGGTACGCACCTGCTGCCGCAGCGGCCCGGCTGCCAGGTCGGGCCCGAAGTGATGTCCTTCGACGCGCTGTCGCAGTTCGTCGAACGCCGCGAACTTGGCTTCGAAGCCCCCGCGACCGGCGGACAGGATCGCGATGCCGACGCAGTCGTCGGCCACCGGCGTCACGTACGCCTCGGCCTCGGGGCTCCAGTGCACCTCGACGTGGTCGGTCCACGGCGCCATCTGGATGTGCCTGCGGATACCCCAGCGGCGCGGGCCGGTCGCCGGTCGTCCCAGCCCGAGGTCACGGCGGATCGTCGAGTGCAGCCCGTCGGCCGCCACCAGATGGCGGGCCTCGATCCCCGCCGCACAGACGCCACGAGCGTCCTGCGTGATCTCGCCTGCCGCGGCGTGGACGAACTTCACCCCGGCGGCGCGGGCCGCGTCGGACATCGCCGCGTGCAGCGTCGTCCGGCGGATCCCGCGGCCCACGCCGCCCCGGAACGGTGCCTCGACCCGCGTCGTGCCCGCGTGATAGCTGATCCCGCGCAGCGTCGGGCCGGGCGCCGTCACGCCGAGCCGGTCGAGTTGGACAAGGGAGTGCGGCATCAGGCCCTCGCCGCAGGCCTTGTCGAGCGTGCCCGGCCGGCGCTCGATGACGACGGTCTTCAGACCCGCGCGCGCCGCATGCAGTGACGTCGCGAGTCCCGCCGGACCGCCGCCGATCACCAGCAGGTCGATCACGACAGGCTCGCCAGCGCGGTGTTCTCGACGCGCAGCCGGATGCGCAGCAGCACCGCATTGAGCACGGTGAACACCGTGGCCGTCAGCCACGCGGTGTGCACCAGGGGCAGCGCAATTCCCTCGGCCACCACCGCCACGTAGTTGGGGTGCGACAGCCACCGGTACGGACCGGCGACGACCCGCGCCGCACCCGGGATGACGATGACGCGGGTGTTCCACTGCGGGCCGAGCGTGCCGATGCACCACCACCGCAGGGCCTGCGACGCCAGCACCACGGCGAGCATGGGCCAGCCGAGCGCGGGGAGGAACGGGCGGTCCAGCAGGGCGGGTTCGAGTACACACCCCGCGAGCAGCCCGACGTGCAGCACCACCATGGCCGGGTAGTGGCCGAAGCCGTGCTCGGTGCCGCCGCGCGCCAGCGACCACGCCAGGTTCCGTTTGGAGACGACGAGCTCGACGAGGCGTTCGACCGCGACGGCCGCGATCAGCGTCAGGTACCAGGCCACGCGATCAGCGCCACCGCAGCAGGACGAGTTCAGAGCAGAACCCCGGTCCCATCGCCATCATCAACCCGAAACTCCCCGCGGGCGGGCGCTTGGCGATGGTGTCGTGCAGGACGTGCAGCACCGAGGCCGATGAGAGGTTGCCGACCTCGGCCAGCGAGCGCCATGTCAGCTCGAGGGCGTCGTCGGGCAGGCCGAGCGTGGTGGTGATCGCCTCGATCACCTTGGGGCCGCCGGGATGGCTGACCCAGGTGCGGATGTCGGCGGTCTCGAGGCCGTGCGCGGCGAGGAAGCCGGAGACGTCGTCGCCGAGGTAGGTCTCGACGACTTTCGGCACGTCGGGGGAGAGCACCAGGCGGAAGCCGCTCGAGTCGATGTCCCAGCCCATCGTCCGTTCCGAGTCGGGGTAGAGGTGGCTGCGGGAATCGAGCACTTCCGGCCCCATCGCGTCGATGGTCGCGGCGCGCCGGTCTCCGACCATGACGACGGCGCCGGCGCCGTCACCGAATAGACTGGAGCCGACGACGGTCGCCATCGAGGGTTGGGTCTTGGGCATCAGCGAGCAGAGCTCGACGGCCAGCAGTACCGCAACGGCGTCGGGCGCTCCGCGCAGGTAGTCGTTGACCCGCGCCACCCCGGCGGCGCCGGCGACACAACCCAGGCCGAACAGCGGCACCCGCCGAACGTCGGGCCGCAATCCGATCCGGCCGGCGATGCGGGCATCGAGTGTCGGCACCGCCACCCCGGTCACGGTGGTGGTGTAGATGATGTCGACGTCGGCGGGTGTCAGCCCGGCATCGTCCAGGGCGCCGAGGATCGCGGCGCAGCCGAGTGTCACGGCGTGTTCGATGAAGACGTCGTTGGCGCGGCCGAAGTCCGTCAGATCCGGATAGTCCGCCAGCGGCAGCACCGTGTGGCGGGTTTCGACCCTCGCGCTGCGGTGGAGTTTGCGGATCGCGTCCTCGTGCTCGCGGTAGCCGGGCAGCTCCAGCAGCGCATCGGTGATTTGTTCCTGGGTGTATCGGTGGGGCGGCAGTTCGCTACGGACACTTGCGATTACGCTCATGTTCCCTCCTCTGCCCAGACCACGAGATCGAGGCGTGCCGGGTTCACCGCCGCTACGAACTAGGCTGGGCCACATGCTGATTGGTTCTCACGTCGACAACACCGATCCACTGGCCGCGGCCGCTGCCGACGGTGCCGATGTGGTGCAGTTCTTCCTGGGCAACCCGCAGAGCTGGAAGAAGCCCGCGCCGCGCGAGGACGCCGAGGTGCTGCGGGCGTCCACGGTGCCGCTCTACGTGCACGCGCCGTACCTGATCAACGTCGCGTCGGCCAACAACAAGGTGCGCATCCCGTCGCGCAAAATCCTGCAGGACACGTGCGACGCCGCATCCGAGATCGGTGCGACGGCCGTGATCGTGCACGGCGGGCATGCCGACGACAACGACATGGAAGCCGGCTTCGAGCGGTGGGTGAAGGCGCTCGACGCGCTCAAGACCGACATGCCGGTGTACCTGGAGAACACCGCCGGCGGTGATCACGCCATGGCGCGGCACTTCGACACCATCGCCCGGCTGTGGGACCGCATCGGCGACAAGGGCATCGGTTTCTGCCTGGACACCTGCCACGCCTGGGCGGCCGGCGAGGCGCTCGTCGACGCGGTGGAGCGCATCAAGTCCATCACCGGGCGGATCGATCTGGTGCACTGCAACGACTCCCGCGACGCCGCCGGTTCGGGGGCCGACCGGCACGCCAACTTCGGTTCGGGCCAGATCGACCCGCAGTTGCTGGCAGCGGTGGTGCGCGCCGCGGACGCTCCGGTCATCTGCGAGACGTCCGAGGACGGTCGCAAAGACGACATCGCGTTCCTCCGCGACAATGTTTAGTCACCGCCGCCAATTGTGATAGACACCACGGGTGCGAGACGCCAACACTGAGGTAGCAGAGACACCCGACGCCGGTTACGAGCGTGGTCTGTCCGCCAGAACCGTGCAGATGATCGCGATCGGCGGGGCCATCGGTACCGGTCTGTTCTACGGCGCCGGCGGGGCCATCGAGAAGGCCGGCCCCGCGCTGATCCTGGCGTACCTGCTCGCCGGTCTGGCGGTTTTCGTCATCATGCGGGCGCTCGGTGAGTTGCTGGTGTACCGCCCGGTGTCGGGCAGCATCTCGGAGTACGCCGAGGAGTTCATGGGCCGGTTCGCCGGGTTCGCGAACGGGTGGACGTACTGGGCGGTGTGGGCGACGACGTGCATGGCCGAGATCACCGTGGCCGGCAAGTACGTGCAGTACTGGCCGTGGGGTCATGACGTCCCGCAGTGGGTGACGGCGCTGGTCGTCCTCGTGGTGTTGTTCGTCGCGAACCTGATCTCGGTGAAGATCTTCGGTGAGGCCGAGTTCTGGTTCTCGATGATCAAGGTGACCGCGATCATCGGCATGATCATCATCGGCATCGGTGTGCTGCTGCCGATCGCCGGATTCGGCCCGGCCACCGGTCCGAGCCTGACCAACCTGTGGAACGACGGCGGCTTCTTCCCGACGGGCTTCAGCTCGGCATTGCTGAGCCTGCAGATCGTGGTGTTCGCCTACGTCGGTGTCGAGCTCGTCGGTGTCACCGCGGGTGAGGCCGAGAACCCCAAGGTGACGCTGCGCAAGGCCATCAACACGCTGCCCTTCCGCATCGGCCTGTTCTACGTCGGCGCCCTGATCGTCATCCTGTCGATCCAGGGCTGGCGGCACTACCACGCCGGCCAGAGCCCGTTCGTCGCGGTGTTCCAATACCTCAACATCCCGGCGGCCGCGGGCATCGTGAACTTCATCCTGCTGACGGCGGCGCTGTCGTCGTGCAACTCGGGTATCTACTCGACGGGCCGCATGGTGCGGAGCCTCGCCCAGCGCGGCGATGCCCCGGCCGGTCTGCAGACACTCAGCAGCCGGCACGTGCCGATGCTCGCCATCTGCTTCTCGGCCCTGACCATGGGCGTCGGCGTCCTGGTGAACTACCTGTCGCCCGACAAGGCGTTCGCGTACATCACCTCGGTGTCGACGATCGGCATCATCTTCGTGTGGGGCTCGATCCTGGTGTCGCACTTCATCTATCGCCAGCGGGTCGCCGCGGGCGTGTTGCCGGCGTCGGACTACCGCCTGCCAGGCGCGCCGTACACGACGTTCCTGGCGCTCGGCTTCCTGGCGCTGGTCGTCGTGCTGCTGTTCTTCACCGACGACGGGCGGACCGCCATCCTGGTGGGTGCCATCTGGTTCGTCATCGTGACGCTGGGTTACTTCGTGCACCGCGGCGATCGCGCCACCGAGGTCGTGACGCGCCACTAGCCGCTATATACAGTTCTTGTGCGACTGTCGTGAAAGTGTAATAGTGGGGACATGGGTGATACGCATGTCGTCACGAACCAGGTTCCGCCACTCGAGAACTACAACCCCGCCACCTTCCCGGCGCTCGCCGAGGCACTGATTCGCGAAGGCGGGGACTGGGGCGTCGACGAGGTCCACGAGGTCGGCGCGCTCGGCGGGAGCCGGCTGGCGCAGCGCTGGGGTGAGCTGGCGGACCGCAACGTCCCGATCCTGCACACGCACGACCGGTACGGGCACCGCGTCGACGAGGTCGAGTACGACCCCGCCTACCACCAGCTGATGAACGCCGCCGTGACGCACGGCCTGCACGGCGCACCATGGGCCGACGACCGTCCCGGCGCCCACGTCGTCCGCGCGGCGAAGATGTCGGCCTGGACCCCCGAGCCCGGCCACGTCTGCCCGATCTCGATGACCTACGCCGTCGTCCCGGCGCTGCGGTTCAACCCCGACCTGTCCAAGGTCTACGAACCGCTGCTGACCAGCCGCGTTTACGACCCCGAGCTGAAAGTGCCTGCCACCAAAGCGGGTATCACCGCGGGCATGTCGATGACCGAGAAGCAGGGCGGCTCCGACGTGCGCGCCGGCACCACGCAGGCCACGCCCAACGGCGACGGCACCTACTCGCTGCGCGGCCACAAGTGGTTCACCTCGGCGCCGATGGGCGACGTGTTCCTCGTTCTGGCGCAGGCGCCCGGTGGGCTGTCGTGCTTCTTCCTGCCCCGCGTCCTGCCCGACGGAACCCGCAACCGCATGTTCATCCAGCGGCTCAAGGACAAGCTCGGCAATCACGCCAACGCCTCCAGTGAGATCGAATACGACGGCGCGACGGTGTGGTTGGTCGGCGAGGAGGGCCGCGGTGTGCCGACCATCATCGAGATGGTCAACCTGACCCGCCTGGACTGCACACTCGGCAGCGCCACCAGCATGCGCACCGGCCTGACGCAGGCCGTGCACCACGCGCAGCACCGGAAGGCGTTCGGCGCCTACCTGATCGACCAGCCGCTGATGCGCAACGTGCTCGCCGACATGGCCGTCGAGGCCGAGGCCGCCACGATGCTGGCGATGCGGATGGCGGGTGCCACCGACCGCGCCGTCCGCGGCGACGAGCGCGAAAGCCTGTTCCGCCGGATCGGTCTGGCCGCGGCCAAGTACTGGGTGTGCAAGCGCGCGACGCCGCACGCCGCGGAGGCCATGGAGTGCTTCGGCGGCAATGGCTACGCCGAGGAATCCGGCATGCCGCGGCTGTACCGCGAGGCCCCGCTGATGGGCATCTGGGAGGGCTCGGGCAACGTCAGCGCGCTGGATACCCTGCGCGCCATGGCCACCAAGCCCGAGTGCGTCGAGGTGCTGTTCGACGAACTGACGCAGGCGCAGGACCCCCGGCTGGACGCCCATGTGAACGCGTTGAAGGCGCAGCTCACCGATCCGCAGACCCTCGAATACCGGGGACGCAAAGTGGCCGAGGACATCTCGCTGGCGCTGCAGGGCGCGCTGCTGGTGCGGCACGGTCACCCCGCGGTGGCCGAGGCGTTCCTCGTCAGCCGTCTCGACCGCCAGTGGGGCGGCGCATTCGGCACGCTGCCGACGGGCCTCGACCTGGCGCCCATCATCGAACGCGCCCTCGTCAAGGGCTGATTTGTACATCCGAGCTGGGGGCACCTCCCACTTGTGGGGGAACGCAAAACTGTCCCAAAACCGCGGTTTTCGACAGTTTTGCGTCTGCTGGCGGGAAGGCTGAGCTGGTGGATTTCGACAATCTGAAGACCATGACCTACGAGGTCGCCGACCGCGTCGCCCGGATCACGTTCAACCGTCCGGAGAAGGGCAACTCGATCGTCGCGGACACGCCGCTGGAGTTGGCGGCCTGCGTCGAGCGGGCCGACCTCGATCCGAACGTGCACGTCATCCTGGTGTCCGGCCGGGGCGAAGGCTTCTGTGCCGGTTTCGATCTGAGCGCGTACGCCGACGGCACCGGGGCCGCCGGCGGAGCTGAGCACCAGGGCACGGTGCTGGACGGCAAGACGCAGGCCGTCAACCACCTGCCGAATCAGCCCTGGGATCCGATGATCGACTACCAGATGATGAGCCGGTTCGTCCGTGGCTTCTCCAGCCTGATGCACTGCGACAAGCCGACCGTGGTGAAGATCCACGGCTACTGCGTGGCCGGTGGCACTGACATCGCATTGCACGCCGATCAGGTGATCGCGGCGTCCGACGCCAAGATCGGCTACCCGCCGATGCGGGTGTGGGGCGTGCCGGCGGGCGGGTTGTGGGCCCACCGGCTGGGTGACCAGCGCGCGAAACGCCTGCTGTTCACGGGCGATTGCATCACCGGGGCGCAGGCCGCCGAATGGGGTTTGGCGGTCGAGGCGCCGGAGCCCGAGGACCTGGATGAACGCACCGAGCGGCTCGTCGCGCGCATCGCGGCCATGCCGGTCAACCAGCTGATCATGGCGAAGCTCGCGTGCAACACCTCGCTGCTGCAGCAGGGGATTGCGACCAGCAGGATGGTCAGCACGGTGTTCGACGGCATCGCGCGGCACACGCCCGAGGGGCATGCCTTCGTCGCCGACGCTGTCGAGCACGGCTTCCGGCAGGCGGTGCGGCACCGCGACGATCCGTTCGGTGATGCAGGCCGGGTGGCCTCCGGGGTCTGACGGCCATGCCTGATCTGAAGCGGATGACCGCCCGGTCGGTGGTGCTCAGCGTTCTGCTGGGTGCCCACCCGGCGTGGGCGTCCGCGGCTGAGTTGGTCCGGCTCACTTCGGATTTCGACATCAAGGAGCAGACGCTGCGGGTGGCGCTGACGCGGATGGTCAGCGCCGGCGACCTGGTGCGCTCGGCCGACGGCTACCGCCTTGCCGACCGCCTGCTGGCGCGGCAACGACGGCAGGATGCCGCCATCGACCCGAAAACCCGGCCATGGCGCGGCGAGTGGACGACGGTCGTCATCACCACCGTCGGCGCCGATGCCCGGACCCGGGCCGAGCTGCGAAATGACCTGCTGCAGAACAGGTTCGGTGAGCTCCGCGAGGGTTTGTGGCTGCGCCCGGCCAATCTGGACACGCATTTTCCGGCAGAGATCACGGCGAACGCCCGCCTCCTGACCAGCCGGGACGACGACCCCGCCGGCCTGGCCGCCCTGCTGTGGGACCTGCCCGCCTGGGCCGCCACCGCACGGCAATTGCTCGACGAAATCGGCTCGGCGCCAGACATCCCCGGTCGGTTCGTGGCCGCGGCCGCGATCGTCCGGCACCTGCTGGCCGACCCCGTACTACCTGCAGACCTGCTCCCGCGCGACTGGCCCGGCGAGCAGCTACGGCAGGCCTACGCAGACTTCGCCGCCGAACTGGTGGCGCGGCGCGACGAACCGATGGAGGCATCATGACCGAACCCGTGCGCGTCGAGAAGAACGGACCGGTGACGACGGTCATCATCGACCGGCCCGGCGCCCGCAATGCCGTCAACGGGCCGACGGCAGCCGCGCTGTACCAGGCGTTCGACGAGTTCGACCGCGACGACTCCGCCGCCGTCGCGGTGCTGTGGGGCGCCGACGGAACCTTCTGTGCCGGCGCAGATCTCAAGGCGTTCGGCACCCCGGAGATGAATCAGACGCACCGCACGGGGCCGGGGCCGATGGGCCCGAGCCGGATGATCCTGTCCAAGCCGGTGATCGCCGCGGTCAGCGGCTACGCCGTCGCCGGGGGACTGGAGCTGGCGGTGTGGTGCGACCTGCGCGTCGTCGAGGAGGACGCGACCTTCGGCGTGTTCTGCCGGCGCTGGGGTGTCCCACTCATCGACGGTGGCACGGTCCGGTTGCCGCGGCTGATCGGACACAGCCGCGCCATGGACCTGATTCTCACCGGGCGTGCCGTCGATGCCGCCGAAGCACTGCAGATCGGTCTGGCCAACCGGGTCGTGCCGCACGGGCAGGCCCGGGAGAAGGCCGAAGAACTGGCCCATCAGCTGGCGGCGTTGCCGCAGTTGTGTCTGCGCGCCGACCGCATGTCCGCGCTGCGGCAGTGGGGCGAATCCGAGGAATCCGCAATGGATTTCGAGTTCGCCAGCCTGGTGCAGGTGGCCGAGGAGTCGCTCGCGGGCGCGCAGCGGTTCGCCGGCGGAGCAGGCCGGCACGGCGCGCAGGCCTGAGGGCTAACCCTTGGTGACGGTGTTGCCGGTCCCGGTGTTGGTGACCTTCGGTGACCCGTCCTTGTAGGTGACGGTGGCGTGCATGCCGACGACGTCGAGCTCCTGGTCGACCTTGTCGAACGTCACCTTGTTGTCGGTGCCGCCGATGTTGGCCTTCGCGCAGGTGCCCTTGACGGTCAGCGTGTTGTTGGCGCCGCCCACGGTCAGCGATTTGCCGGTGCCGCAATCGATTTCCCGGGTGGTGCCGACGGCGCTGTAATTGATGGTGTTGCCCACCTCGACCTGTGCCGTCGTCGGCGCGGCCGAGGTGCCTGCTGTGCCCGCGGCGCTCGAACTGTTGCCGCCCGATTTGCTGTCCTGCGAACCGCAGCCGGTCAGCACCAGAGCGGCAGTGGCGACGATGCCCGCGGCCATCGCGATTCGGTTGGGGTTCATTCGGTGTCCCTCCCAGTCGGCGTTACCGGCACCCGGAGCGGAACCCGGTCAGGGGATCTTGTTGAGCCGGTTGCCCAATCCCAGTTGGTGACCGACGTCGATGAGTGCCGGATCCCCATTGTGGAATATGACGGTCTGATTGAAGCCGTAAGCGGTGACGTCATTGACGATCGTGTCGGCGATGACGGTGTTGGACGAGCCCTGCACGGTGACGGCCCAGCAGGTGCCGAACGCGGTGACGGTGTTGCCGCTCCCGTTGACGAACAGGGTGCCGCCGTGGCAGTCCAGGGTCTGGGTGATGCCCGTGCCGACGATGTGGGTGTCGTCGTTGACCGCGGCGGCGTGGGGTGCACCGACGGCGAGTGGGACCATCAGCAGGCCGGCAACCAATGCGGTTCCCCACGCTTTGCGAATCACGATGGTCCCCTTCGTTCTGGGTCTGGCGATGACGTGCACCGGGGTGCGGTATCTGGGAGCCTACGTTGCGGGGTAGGTGCTGCGGAGGAGGTTGGTCCGTTCTGTGGGACTTGTCATGAGACGCGGTTACAAGATTCGCCCAAATGGCAACGTATCTGCAGCGTCCAGAGGTTAGAGTCATTAGTTAACTGGCTGCGCCGCGGCCGGTGGAACTCGAGATAGAACACCGGAGGATCGGGCAGATGGCACCTCGGCCAGAGTCGCAAGCCGTTGGGGATGCCCGACCGGCTGCGCCGGTGCGGTCGCGGGCGACGGCACGCGCCACCAAGCTCAGCCGGGACTCTATCGTCAGCGCGGCCCTGACGTTCCTGGACCGCGAGGGCTGGGATTCCCTGACCATCAACGCCCTGGCCAACCAGCTCGGCACCAAGGGCCCGTCGCTGTACAACCACGTGCAGAGCCTCGACGACCTGCGCCGCACTGTTCGGATGCGCGTCATCGACGACATCATCGGCATGCTCAATACCGTCGGCGAGGGCCGCAGCCGGGATGACGCCGTGATGGCCATGGCCAGCGCTTACCGCAGCTACGCCCATCACCACCCGGGCCGGTACTCGGCCTTCACCCGGATGCCGCTGGGTGGTGACGACCCCGAGTACACCGCGGCGACGCACGCGGCGGCCGGCCCGGTGATCGCCGTCCTGGCGTCCTATGGACTCGATGGGGAGAACGCCTTCTACGCGGCGCTGGAGTTCTGGTCGGCCCTGCACGGTTTCGTATTGCTGGAGATGACGGGCGTGATGGACGGTGTCGACACCGACGTGGTGTTCACCGACATGGTGGTACGGCTCGCACGAGGGATGAACGAGCGCGACTCGGCTTGATCAGGGGAGCGCGTGATGTCTGACGACCGCACCGGCTGGCAGCCGCCCCCACCGGGCTTCCTACCGCCGGGAACGCCACCGGGAATGCCACCCGCTTGGCCGCCGCAGCAGCCCGTGGCCGCGCAGTCCGGCGTGCCCCGGTGGCTCGTCGCCCTGGTGCTGGCGGTGCTGATCCTCAGCTATGGCGCGACGGTCTTTGTGACCAGGGACATCTGGCGTGCCGGCGAGCCCCGCCCGGTGGTCCACGCGACGGTCGAGATCGAGGCGCCACCTGGCACAGCGCCGGACGCCCTCGCGCAGACCCGCAAGGTCGTCGAATCCCGGATCGGCCACCTCGGTGGACACGACGTCGCGGTGGCGCTGGACGGGAACACCCTCAAGGTCAACGCCACCGACGTGACCGAGGCACAGCTGCGCGGCGTCACCGCCATCGGCCGCCTCTATATAAGGCCGGTCATCCACACGATTCCGGCGAAACCCGATTCGACGTATCCGGTGCGGGCCCCGGCGCCCCCGCAGGCGGCCGACAGCCAGCGCATCGCCGACGAAAAGGCGCTGCGGCAGAGCACCCAGCCCCAGATTCAGGTGTTGTCACTGCAGTTCCAGGCCACGCGCTGCGGTCAGCCGGACGCGCTCGCCGACCATGACGACCCCACGCTGCCGCTCGTCACCTGCTCCGACGACGGTAAGCAGGTATATCTGCTGGACAAGTCGATCATCAGCGGCGACCAGATCAAGGACGCGTCGGCCCGGCAGGGCGGGCAACGCGGCGACTTCGTCGTCTTCGTCACCTTCGACGACAAGGCCGCCGATGTGTGGTCGACATTCACCGCGGCCAACACCGGCGCCCGGACCGCCTTCACGGTCGATACCCAGGTCGTCAGCGCGCCGGCGCTGCTGGAACCCATCACCACCGGGCGCACCCAGATCCACGGGCAGTTCACCGCTGATTCGGCGAAGTCGTTCGCCGCGGTGGTGGCCGGCGGCGCCCTGCCGCTGCCGATATCGGTACAGTCGGTACAGGTGGATCAGCTCGCTCCGGCATTCTGGTCGGTATCGCGAATCGCAGTGGTCGGTGGCGGGGTGGTGGTGATCTTCGCGGTCATCCTCGGAGTGGTTGTGATGACCCGATGGGGGCCGCGCCACCGATAAGGTGTTGATCACGCTCCCGGCTGCACCGCTCTGACCTGCGGTTTGAGTCCTCTGTGCGGGTTTGGATCGTGGCGGTCCGTACTGGTATCGTGGTGGTTCGTGCCTGGCCGACTGGGCGCTTACATTCATTGTGTTTGTGGGCAAGCCTGCACGCCGGGCCAATTCGCATGTCCGTGGTGCACCGCAAGGTTTGTGCCTGGCCTCGTGCGACACGCCCGGACGCGGGGTATGCGATCGGACGAAAACCGCAGTACAGAGACTTAAACCGAAGTACGAACGCAACACAGAAAGCCGATAGATGCCAACCATCAACCAGCTGGTCCGCAAGGGTCGCCACGACAAGACCGCCAAGGTCAAGACCGCGGCACTCAAGGGCAGCCCGCAGCGTCGTGGTGTGTGCACCCGCGTGTACACCACCACCCCCAAGAAGCCGAACTCGGCGCTGCGCAAGGTCGCCCGCGTGAAGCTGACGAGCCAGGTTGAGGTCACGGCCTACATCCCGGGTGAAGGCCACAACCTGCAGGAGCACTCGATGGTGCTCGTGCGTGGCGGTCGTGTGAAGGACCTCCCCGGTGTGCGCTACAAGATCATCCGCGGCTCGCTGGACACCCAGGGTGTCAAGAACCGCAAGCAGGCACGCAGCCGTTACGGCGCCAAGAAGGAGAAGAGCTAATGCCACGCAAAGGCCCCGCGCCGAAGCGGCCGCTGGTCAACGACCCGGTCTACGGTTCGCAGCTGGTCACCCAGCTGGTCAACAAGGTGCTGCTGGACGGCAAGAAGTCGCTGGCCGAGCGCATCGTCTACGGCGCCCTTGAGCAGGCTCGTGAGAAGACCGGCACCGACCCCGTCGTGACCCTGAAGCGCGCCATGGACAACGTCAAGCCGTCCCTCGAGGTCCGCAGCCGCCGCGTCGGTGGCGCGACCTACCAGGTGCCGGTCGAGGTTCGTCCGGACCGCTCGACCACCCTGGCGCTGCGCTGGCTGGTCAGCTTCTCGAAGGCTCGCCGCGAGAAGACCATGGTCGAGCGTCTGGCCAACGAAATCCTGGACGCCAGCAACGGCCTGGGTGCCGCCGTCAAGCGACGCGAGGACACCCACAAGATGGCCGAGGCGAACCGGGCCTTCGCGCACTACCGCTGGTGACTCAATCGCCGGCCGCCAATGTCGGCGGCCGGCGCATCTGATTCACAACTGACCGCCCTCCCGGGCGACGCGGATTTACTTAAAGCAACTGAAAGAGTGGGAATCTAGCCGTGGCACAGGACGTGCTGACCGACCTGAACAAGGTCCGCAACATCGGCATCATGGCGCACATCGACGCCGGCAAGACGACGACGACCGAGCGCATCCTTTTCTACACCGGTATCTCGTACAAGATCGGTGAGGTTCATGACGGCGCGGCCACCATGGACTGGATGGAGCAGGAGCAGGAGCGTGGTATCACCATCACCTCCGCTGCGACCACCTGTTTCTGGAACGACAACCAGATCAACATCATCGACACCCCGGGACACGTCGACTTCACCGTCGAGGTGGAGCGTTCGCTCCGTGTGCTCGACGGTGCCGTCGCCGTGTTCGACGGCAAAGAAGGCGTGGAGCCGCAGTCCGAGCAGGTGTGGCGTCAGGCTGACAAGTACGACGTGCCGCGCATCTGCTTCGTCAACAAGATGGACAAGCTGGGCGCCGACTTCTACTTCTCGGTCCAGACCATGAAGGACCGCCTGGGCGCGAACGTCATCCCAATCCAGCTTCCGATCGGCTCCGAAGGTGACTTCGAGGGCGTCGTCGACCTGGTCGAGATGAAGGCCAAGGTCTGGCGCGGCGAGACCAAGCTCGGTGAGAAGTACGAGACCATCGACATCCCGGCCGACCTTCAGGAGAAGGCCGACGAGTACCGCACCGCCATGATCGAGGCCGTCGCCGAGACCGACGACGAGCTCATGGAGAAGTACCTGGGCGGCGAAGAGCTGACGATCGACGAGATCAAGGGCGGCCTGCGCAAGCTGACCGTCACCAGTGCCGCCTACCCGGTGCTGTGTGGTTCCGCGTTCAAGAACAAGGGTGTGCAGCCCATGCTCGACGCGGTCATCGACTACCTCCCGACCCCGCTGGACGTGCCGGCCGCCGAAGGCCACGTCCCGGGCAAGGAAGACGAGATCATCTCGCGCAAGCCGTCGGCCGACGAGCCGTTCTCGGGCCTGGCGTTCAAGGTCGCCACGCACCCGTTCTTCGGCAAGCTGACCTACGTCCGCGTGTACTCGGGCAAGGTCGACTCCGGTGCTCAGGTCATCAACTCGACCAAGGGCAAGAAGGAGCGTCTGGGCAAGCTGTTCCAGATGCACTCCAACAAGGAGAACCCGGTCGAGTCGGCCGCTGCCGGTCACATCTACGCGGTCATCGGCCTCAAGGACACCACCACCGGTGACACCCTGTGCGACCCGAGCAACCAGATCGTGCTCGAGTCCATGACCTTCCCGGACCCGGTCATCGAGGTGGCCATCGAGCCCAAGACCAAGAGCGACCAGGAGAAGCTGGGCACGGCGATCCAGAAGCTCGCCGAAGAGGACCCGACCTTCAAGGTGCACCTGGACCAGGAGACCGGCCAGACCGTCATCGGCGGTATGGGCGAGCTCCACCTGGACATCCTGGTGGACCGCATGCGTCGCGAGTTCAAGGTCGAGGCCAACGTCGGTAAGCCGCAGGTCGCCTACCGCGAGACCATCCGCAAGGCCGTGCAGAACGTGGAGTTCACCCACAAGAAGCAGACCGGTGGTTCGGGTCAGTTCGCCAAGGTCATCATCAACGTCGAGCCCTTCATCGGCGAAGACGGTGCGACCTACGAATTCGAGAACAAGGTCACCGGTGGCCGCATCCCGCGTGAGTACATCCCGTCGGTGGATGCCGGTGCGCAGGACGCGATGCAGTACGGCATCCTGGCCGGCTACCCGCTGGTCAACCTCAAGGTGACGCTGCTCGACGGCGCCTACCACGACGTCGACTCGTCGGAAATGGCCTTCAAGGTCGCCGGTTCGCAGGCACTGAAGAAGGCTGCGTCTGCGGCGCAGCCCGTCATCCTGGAACCGATCATGGCCGTCGAGGTCACCACGCCCGAGGACTACATGGGCGACGTGATCGGCGACCTGAACTCCCGCCGTGGCCAGATCCAGGCCATGGAGGAGCGCAGTGGTGCTCGTGTCGTCAAGGCACAGGTTCCGCTGTCCGAAATGTTCGGCTACGTCGGCGACCTCCGGTCGAAGACCCAGGGCCGGGCGAACTACTCCATGGTGTTCGACTCGTACGCCGAAGTTCCGGCGAACGTGTCGAAGGAGATCATCGCCAAGGCGACGGGCCAGTAGTCTCTGACCCGTTCTGCTGCGGCAGACCACACAACTGAACACTGTTAACACACCTGCTTAACCAAAGCACCAACAAGTCCAGGAGGACACAGAAGTGGCGAAGGCGAAGTTCGAGCGGACGAAGCCGCACGTCAACATCGGGACCATCGGTCACGTTGACCACGGCAAGACCACGCTGACTGCAGCAATCACCAAGGTTCTGCACGACAAGTACCCCGATTTGAACGAATCGCGCGCATTCGACCAGATCGACAACGCGCCCGAGGAGCGTCAGCGCGGTATCACCATCAACATCTCGCATGTTGAGTACCAGACCGACAAGCGCCACTACGCCCACGTGGACGCCCCCGGTCACGCTGACTACATCAAGAACATGATCACCGGTGCCGCCCAGATGGACGGCGCAATCCTCGTGGTCGCCGCCACCGACGGCCCGATGCCGCAGACCCGCGAGCACGTGCTGCTCGCCCGCCAGGTCGGCGTGCCCTACATCCTCGTCGCGCTGAACAAGTCCGACATGGTTGAGGACGAGGAGCTCCTGGAGCTCGTCGAGATGGAGGTCCGCGAACTGCTGGCCGCTCAGGACTTCGACGAGGACGCCCCCGTGGTCCGCGTCTCGGCGCTGAAGGCGCTCGAGGGCGACGCCACCTGGGTGAAGTCGGTCGAGGAGCTCATGGAGGCCGTCGACGAGTCCATCCCGGACCCGGTTCGCGAGACCGACAAGCCGTTCCTGATGCCCGTTGAGGACGTCTTCACCATCACCGGTCGTGGCACCGTGGTGACCGGCCGTGTCGAGCGTGGCGTGATCAACGTCAACGAAGAGGTCGAGATCGTCGGCATCCGCCCGACCACGACCAAGACCACCGTCACCGGTGTCGAGATGTTCCGCAAGCTGCTCGACCAGGGCCAGGCCGGCGACAACGTCGGTCTGCTGGTTCGTGGTATCAAGCGCGAAGAGGTCGAGCGTGGCCAGGTCGTCGTGAAGCCCGGCACCACCACCCCGCACACCGAGTTCGAGGGCAGCGTCTACATCCTGTCCAAGGACGAGGGCGGCCGCCACACGCCGTTCTTCAACAACTACCGTCCGCAGTTCTACTTCCGTACCACGGACGTGACGGGCGTGGTTACCCTGCCCGAGGGCACCGAGATGGTTATGCCCGGTGACAACACCGACATCTCCGTCGTGCTGATCCAGCCGGTCGCCATGGACGAGGGCCTGCGGTTCGCCATCCGTGAGGGTGGTCGTACCGTCGGCGCCGGCCGCGTCACCAAGATCATCAAGTGATCTAGTTTTTCCAAGCGGAGCGCCGCTCATCCGAAAGGGTGGGCGGCGCTCTGCTTTTTTAAGACGTGCGTTTGCCGCGAGAAAGAGGTGTCGACGCGTGGTACTTGCGGGAAAGATGGCAGGATCGTTCGCGATGGAGGGGAACGCGATGATGGGTGGCCTGTCGTGCGGGTGAACGTGCGGGCATTCACCGACACCGGACTACGGCGCAAGCGCAACGAAGACGCCGTGATGGTCGGGGGGTGGGTCAGCCAGACGCACAACGGCGTCCTGGTGGAGATGCGGATGCAGCCGGGGTCCCCGTTCGTCTGCGCGGTGTGCGACGGGATGGGCGGGCACGTCGGCGGCGACGTCGCGAGCCGGACGGCGCTGAGCATGATCGCGACCATGTCGCCGGGCTGGACCGGTGGTGACGACATCACGTCGTCGCTGTCGTACGTCAGTGACTGGCTGTACGACATGGGCCGCGACACCGAACTGGCCGGGATGGGTACCACCATCGCCGGTGTCTGCCTGACCGCCGACGAGGTGATCGTCTTCAATGTCGGGGACAGCCGGGTGTACTCGGTCGACGGGGAGACGCTGACCCAGGTGTCGGTCGACGACGCCGTCCTCGACGCCGCGGGCCGGCCCACCAACATCATCACCCAGTCGCTCGGACAGGGCGTGCCCATCGCCGCCCACCTCACCGCGACGCCGCTGCAACCCGGTAGCTACCTGATGTGTTCCGACGGCGTGCACGGTCAGATGGAGCATCACGACCTGCAGGCGGCCACCGCGTGCAACGACCGGGGCGACGGTTCGGCCATCATCATCGGGACGGCCCGGGCCAACGGTGCCGCAGACAATTTCTCGTTCGTCCTGTTGGACGTCCTCGCAGACTGAGGCGCACTAGAGTCTCTCGCAACGGTTCTGCTGATCAAGGAGCGTGGCTGAGATGTTGGTGCGCTATCTCAAGGCTCAGGTCATGGTGCTGCTGTGCGGCGGATTGGTGGGCCCGATCTTCCTGGCGGTGTACTTCTACACCGGGCAGGACGAATTGTTGAAGTGGATGTTCTGGGCGGGCCTGCTGGTCACCGCCATCGACGTCCTGGTCGCGCTGGGGCTGGCGGGCTTCGGCGCCAAGCAGTCGGCGGCGTTGCAGACCCTGGAAGCGAGCGGTGTGCTCGGGCTGGCCGAGGTCACCGGGATGGGCGAGACCGGCACCCGTATCAACGACCAGCCGCTGGTGAAACTCAATCTGCACATCTCTGGACCGGGTCTCGCCCCGTTCGACGCGCAGGACAAGGTGCTCGCATCGGTGAGCCGGCTACCGATGCTCACCGGCCGCAAACTCGTCGTGCTGGTCGATCCGGCGACCAACAAGTTCAACATCGACTGGCAGAGAAGCGCTTTGGTGTCGGGCATGATGCCGGTCCGGCTCACGTCGGAGCAGGACGGCCGGACGTACGACCTGACCGGACGTGCGGGCCCGATCATGGACATCCTGCAGATCCTCAAGGTCAACGGGGTGCCGCTGGAGGGGATCGCCGACCTCCGGTCGAATCCGGCGGTGCGGCAACGGGTCATGGACGTGGTTCGGCGGGCGACGGCCGCCGAGCGTGAGCCGGCCGGGGCGCCCGCTGCGGCGGCGCCGCCCGTCGTACCGCAGCCGCCGGCACCGTCGACGGCACAGCGGCTGCAGGAGATCGAGACGTTGCGCGCGATGGGCACCATCAGCGACGCCGAGTACACCGCCAAACGCGCGCAGATCATCGCGGAGTTGTAGCCATCCCGGTGTCCGGACATTGCTAGAACACGTTTCAGTTTTGCTGCTAGCCTGGCTAAGAACTCGCGCGAACTGTGATGGAAGGACTGGCAATGGCGGCAGGCGGAGCACTCGAAGGCAAAGTGGCGTTCGTTACCGGGGCCGCCCGGGGCCAGGGTCGCGCGCACGCGATCCGGTTCGCGCGCGAAGGCGCCGACGTTGTGGCCATCGACATCTGCGGTCCCGTCTCGGACACCATCACCTATCCGATGCCCACGTCGGAGGACCTCGCCGAGACTGCGCGGCTCGTCGAGGCGGAAGGCCGTAAGGTCCTCGCCCGTGAGGTCGACATCCGCGACCTCGCCGCCCAGAAGCAGGTCGTCGCCGACGCCGTCGAGCAGTTCGGTCGGCTGGACATCCTGGTGGCCAACGCGGGCGTCCTGAGCTGGGGCCGCCTGTTCGAGATGGACGAAGATCAGTGGGACAGCGTCGTCAACGTCAACCTGTCCGGGACCTGGCGCACCATCCGGGCCGTGGTCCCGGCGATGATCGAGGCCGGTAACGGCGGGTCGATCATCATCGTCAGTTCCTCGGCGGGTCTCAAGGCCACGCCGGGCAACGGCCACTACGCGGCCTCGAAGTTCGGTCTCGTCGGCCTCGCCAACGCACTGGCACTCGAGGTGGGCGAGTTCGGCATCCGCGTCAACTCGATCCACCCGTACTCGATCATGACGCCGATGATCGAGCCGGAGGCCATGGGCGCGATCTTCTCCAAGTACCCCACTTACCTGCACAGCTTCGCGCCGATGCCGTACAAGCCCGTCTCGCATGACGGCAAGGCCGGGCTGCAGGAATTCATGACGCCGGAAGAAGTCACCGACGTGGTGACCTGGTTGGCCGGGCCGGGGTCGGGGACCATCTCCGGTTCGCAGATCGCCGTCGACCGCGGCGTCATGAAGTACTAGCTACGGGGCCACCTGCCCGACCAGGACGTCCGTGAATTCTGTTGCGCCCGCTGAGATTCTGATTGCCGGCCGGCCGCAGCCGGGTGCCGTCGTGCCTCGGAACGCGGACTTACCGTCAAGGTCCACCGAGACCTCGCCGGCCTTCGTGATCGTCACATCGATTGTGTGCCAGTCGTTGCCGGGCGGTGCCGGGATCGGGCCCGAATCGGTGCCGGCAGGCCCGGCGGCGGTGGTGAGCCCGACGGTGTAGCCACCCGCCGCAGTGCGGACGCGTCCGGTGAATCGCAGTGAGCACGCGGGATCACCGGATTGGCTCAGTCCCGCCCACGCGGTCGGGGCACTCGCCTCGAGGCGCACGGTCCGGCCGTTGTCGGTGAATGTGGCGTCGACGCCACCGACGCGGGTCCAGCTGGTGAAGTCCGTCGGCTCCGGTGGGTGCGTCGGCACGATGGTCAGGCCGTTGAACGGTGTCGTCGTCCCGTTCGTCGACGCCGTGGTGTCGCGCAGGGCCTTGGTGGCGATCACCGTGCCGCCTGCCACCAGGACGACAACCGCGAGCACCGCACCGCCGATGAGCCACCATCTCCGCGCGCCGGACCGGTGCGGCGGGCCCGGTTCTGTTGGTGCGTAACGGTATTGGTCGTCGACCCACAGCGCCCACCCCGGCGGTGGCGGCGGCCAGGACGGATCCGGCTGCCAGTCCGGGCCCGGCCGCCAGTCGGGCGGAAATGGCGGCCAGTTGGGCGGCGGATTGAAGCGCATCCTATGGATCTACCACCGCACGCCCGGCGGCTCGGCCAGTACCTCGGTGAATCGGTCCATCGCCCAGTCGATTTCGTCTCGCGTGATCACCAGCGGCGGGGCGAACCGCAGGGTCGGGCCGTGGGTGTCCTTGGTCAGTACGCCGCGCTCGGCCAGCCGCAGGCTGGCCTCCCGGCCGGTGCCGACGGCCGGATCGAGGTCGACGCCCGCCCACAGGCCCAGTCCGCGAACGGCCGTCACGCCGTGGCCGATCATCGCTGTGAGGCGGGCGTGCAGGTGCCGACCGAGTTCGGTTGCCCTGGACTGAAATTCGCCGCGCTGGAGCATGTTGACCACCGTGGTGCCGATGGCCGTGGCCAGCGGATTGCCGCCGAAGGTCGAGCCGTGTTCGCCGGGGTGCAGCACGCCGAGCACATCCTGGTCGGCCACCACGGCGGACAGTGGCACGACCCCGCCGCCCAGCGCCTTGCCCAGCACGTACACGTCGGGCACGACGCCCCAGTGATCGCACGCGAAGGTGCGGCCGGTGCGGGCCAGGCCGGCCTGGATCTCGTCGGCGATCATCAGCACGCGGCGCTCGGTGCACAACGCGCGTACCCGGGGCAGATAGTCGTCGGGTGGCACGATGATTCCGGCCTCGCCCTGGATCGGCTCGATCAGCACCGCGGCGGTGTCGTCGTCGATGGCGGCCGCGAGCGCGTCGGTGTCGCCGAACGGCACGGACCGGAAACCCGGTGTGTACGGGCCGAAACCGTGCCGCGCCGTGTCGTCGTCGGAGAAGCTGATGATCGTCGTCGTGCGGCCGTGGAAATTGCCCCGCGCCACGATGATGTTCGGCGCCGTCACCCCTTTGACGTCCCGGCTCCATTTGCGCGCGACCTTGATCGCGCTCTCGACGGCCTCGGCGCCACTGTTCATCGGCAGTACCAGGTCCTTGCCGCACAGCTGGGCGAGTGCGGCGCAGAACGGGCCCAGCCGGTCGGAGTGGAAGGCGCGACTGACCAGCGTCACGGCATCCAGTTGGGCGTGTGCGGTCGCCAGGATTTCGGGATTGCGGTGGCCGAAGTTGACGGCCGAATACGCCGCCAGACAGTCCAGGTAGCTGCGCCCCTCGGGGTCGGTGATCCACACCCCGTCGGCGGACGCCGCGACGACCGGCAGCGGGGCGTAGTTGTGCGCGGCGTAGCGGTCGTCGAGGGCGATCAGCTGAGCCGTGCTTTGCGGTGTTCCCGCAACGGCTTTCAGCATGACGCCGAGTACACCTCCAGGGTGCAGCACTTGACCGAACCGCCGCCCTTGAGCAACTCGGACAGGTCGACACCGACGGGCCGGAAACCGGCGGCGGCGAGTTGCGCGGCGAAGCCGGTGGCCGCGGCCGGATGTACGACGTTCAGTCCGTCGGACACCGCGTTCAGGCCGAGGACGTGGGCGTCGGCGTCGGAAACCTCGATGGCGCCCGGAAACATCTTGCGCAGCAACGCCACCGACGTGGCGCCGAAGGCCGGGGGATAGAACGCGATGGTCTCGTCGTCGAGCACGGCCAGTGCCGTGTCGAGGTGGTAGAAGCGGGGGTTGACGAGCTGCAGGCTGACCAACGGCAGCCCGGACAGCTTGGCGACCTCGTCGTGCGACTGGCGGTCGGTGCGGAATCCGTAGCCGGCCAGGATTTGCGATCCGATGATCAGCAGGTCGCCCTGGCCCTCGTTGGTGTGCTCGGTATACAGCGGGCAGTAGCCGTGGTCCATCATCCATCCGGCATAGGCCACCGATTCTCCGGTCCGCTGCGGGTAGGCGAACCGGGCGATGATGGCCACCTTCTCGAACCCGTCATCGAGCACCAGTCCGCCGTTGGCGGCGTACACCATGTCGGGCAGTCCGGGAATCGGGTCGACCAGTTCGACGGTGTGCCCGAGGCTCCGGTACGTCCGGACCAGCTGCTCCCATTGCCGCACCGCCAACGCCGTGTCAACGCGGGCGGAAGGGTCCATCCACGGGTTGATCGCATATTCGACGGCGAAATGCGTCGGCCGGGTCATCACATAGTGCCGGGGGCGGGCCACCCGGTCCGGTCGCCAACCTGAGTTCGGTGTCGCCATCTTGACGACATCAGTAATCGTCATAATTCGATGGTAGAAGCACTCTCGCGTGCAAGCAATCGATGCTTGTTGCGCATATGTAACAGATCTATTGTTTGATTGCCCGCGATTCAACAATCTATTGCGTGACGGAGGTGTGCGGCCGGTGGAAAGCGTCGACGAGACCGACGAGCGCATCCTGGCGGAGTTGGCGGACAACGCGCGCGCCACGTTCGCCGAGATCGGTGAGCGGGTGGGCCTGTCGGCGCCCGCGGTCAAGCGGCGCGTCGACCGGCTTCTCGCCACGGGCGTCATCCGTGGCTTCACCACCGTCGTCGACCGGAATGTGATCGGTTGGGGCACAGAGGCATACGTTCAGGTGTACTGTCACGGCACCATCACGCCGGCGCAGCTGCGGGAGGCCTGGGAGGGTATCCCCGAGGTGGTCTCGGCCGCCACGGTGACCGGCACGTCCGACGCGATCCTGCATCTGTTGACGCGAGATATGCGGCATCTGGAGGCGGTGCTGGAGCGCATCCGGGGCAGTGCGGCGATCGAACGCAGCGAGAGCATCGTGGTGCTGTCGAACATCGTCGAGCGCCGGGTCGGGGGCTGGGGCCAGGCCTGAGTCCCGGCCGGCCTGCTGAGCAGGCAAGCACAGGGTGGCCTACCTCCCACCGGCCGCATCGTGTAAGAAAGCCGACGTGACTACAAACGGAGGCATCGTCATCGTCGGTGGCGGTCTGGCCGCCGCGCGTACCGCTGAGCAACTGCGCAAAGCCGGGTACGCCGGGCCGATCACGCTGATCAGCGACGAGGTCCATCTGCCGTACGACCGGCCGCCGCTGTCCAAGGACGTGCTGCGCGCCGAGGTCGACGACACGACACTCAAGCCCGCGGAGTTCTACGACGAGAACAACATCACGCTGCTGCTGGGTTCGGGCGCGGTCAAGCTCGACACCGATGCCCAGACGGTGACCCTCGCGAACGGCGAGGTCGTCGCCTACGCGGAGCTGGTCATCGCCACGGGCCTGGTGCCCCGCACCATCCCGTCGCTGCCGGACCTCGAGGGCATCCGGGTGCTGCGCACCTACGACGAGTCGCTGGCGCTGCGCGCGCACGCCGGTTCGGCCAAGCGCGCCGTGGTGATCGGCGCCGGGTTCATCGGCTGCGAGGTGGCGGCCAGCCTGCGCAAGATCGGTGTCGAGGTGACCATCGTCGAACCGCAGCCCACGCCCCTGGCGTCGGTGCTCGGTACCGAGATCGGTGAACTGGTGGCACGGCTGCACCGCGCCGAAGGCGTCGACGTGCGGTGCGGCGTCGGGGTCACCGGCGTGACCGGCACCGGCCACGTCGAGAAGGTGCAGCTTGCCGACGGCTCCGAACTGGACGCCGACGTCGTCGTCGTCGGGATCGGGTCGCGCCCGTCCACCGACTGGCTCGACGGCAGCGGCATCGCCGTCGACAACGGTGTCGTGTGCGACGCCGCTGGCCGTACCAGCGTGCCGAACGTGTGGGCCATCGGTGATGTCGCCTCCTGGCGTGATGCGGCGGGACACCAAGTGCGCGTGGAACATTGGAGCAACGTGGCCGAACAGGCGCGGGTGATCGTGCCGGCGATGCTGGGCCAGGATGCCACCGCCGCCGTGGTCGTGCCCTACTTCTGGAGCGACCAGTACGACGTCAAGATCCAGTGCCTGGGTGAGCCCAAAGCCGGCGACACCGTGCACATCGTCGAGGACGACGGCCGCAAGTTCCTGGCGTTCTACGAGCGCGACGGCGCGGTGAGCGGCGTGGTCGGCGGTGGCATGCCGGGCAAGGTGATGAAGAACCGCGCCAAGGTCGCGGCCGCCGTCCCGATCGCCGACGTTTTGCCGTGATCCGCGCACGAAAATCCGCGCCGGCCGCGGATTTTCGTACACAGATCACATGGAGCCGAGGTAGAACCGGGCGCCCTGGTCGTCGGTGCACAGCGCTGACATGCCGTACGGCTGGCGGCTCGGTTCGTCGATGACGGTGCCGCCCGCCTCGCGGACTCGCGCCACGGCAGCGTCGATGTCCGTCACGTCCCACATCGGGACGGCGACGGTCTGCGCCGCACCGCCGGCGGCACCGGACATCGGGTGGCAGCCTTGCACCCCCCAGCCGTCGTCGATCCGGCCCGGCTCGAACGTCCAGGAAAGCACCTGGCCGTAGAAGTCCCGGAAGGCGGCTGAGTCGGTGACTTCATAGGTGAGGTACGAAAGTTCGCCTGGCCCTGCGCCATTGAGCTCCGGCCGGGGCACACCCGGCGTCGGCTGGAACACCGCGAACTCGGTGCCGAGCGCGTCAGTGGCGTCGAGCGTCGCACCCCACTCGTGGGTCTCTGGCGTGCCCACGCGGCCGCCCGCGGCCACGATCGCCTCCCGTGCGGTGTCGAGGTCGCGCACCGCGTAGCAGCAGAACAACGTCTGCGGGCCGGTGGTTTCGACGATGCCGGTGCTCAGGCGGGTGTTGGTCACCTGGCGCGTGGCCGGGTCGTACACCCAGCCGAGCACGTGCCCGTAGAAGGCGGCGGCCCGCTGGGCGTCCGGTGTCTGCACCGACACGTAGCCGACATCTCCGTGCTGGATGGGTGCCGCGAGTCCGGGGATCGGACCGGTCAGCATCCAGCGGTGCCCGAACGGGTCGATCACCACCGCGGTCCGCGAGCCGTGGGCCTCGTAGGGTTCCCGCTGCACCTGCGCACCGTGTTGCCGGGCCTGCGCCAGAGCGGCGTCGGTGTCCGGCACCGCGAGCATCAGGCTCACCGAAACAGCCTGGGGCTGTGGTGCTTTCAGGCCGATCTCGGAGAACTCATCGGCCAGGTACAGCACGCCGCCGGCCAGCGTCAGCTCGGCATGGCCGATCCGGCCGTCGTCCATGACGATCGGATCCCCGACCAGGACGGCGCCGAGCGCGTCGACGTACCAGGCGACCGCGGCCCGCGCGTCGGCCACGGCCAAGTAGGGCAGAGCCGCCGGACGTGGCAGCTCGGTCGCAGCGGCGGCAGGCGTGTTCAGTTCGGCGATGGCTGTGTCTGTTCCACTCATGTCGATTCCTTTCGGGAGGGTGAGGGCGGCTTCCAGCCGCGCGCGCAGCCGGGCCGCGAAAACCGGATCGGGCGGCACGGGGAGTTCACCGCCGGCCAGAACGGTCAGCGGGTCGTGACTGTTGTGCTGGGTCATGACGCACCTCCGTCCTGGTATTCGGTTCGGAATGCCCGCCGCGCCCGGACCAGCAGGGCTTCGGTGGCGTGCACGGTGCGTCCGATCAACTCGGCGCATTCGGGCACGGGGCGGTCATCCAGATATCGCAGTGTCAGCACCATCCGGTGCTGTTCGGGTAGCCGGGCCAGCGCGGCCTCGGCGACCAGGCGATCCAGTTCGGCATCCCAGTCGTCGAAAGGCTCTGCAGGCTCGGGCGTTTCGGCCACGGGCACGGTGAATCTGTCGTGCCTGCGGCGGTAGTGATCGGCCAGTTTGTGCCTGGCCACACCGATCAGCCACGGCACGGAGATCGCCGGTGGCGCTTCGCGACGGGCAGCATCCATCGCCGCAAGAAACGTCTCTGACGTCAGATCCTCCGCGGTGCCCCGATCACCGCAGCGCCGTACGAAGTACCCGTAGACCACAGGTAACGCCGAGTCGTACAGCGCCAGCAGTGTCTGCGGAGCATCTCCGTCTGATTCGCCCCTCACACCCTTATCGTCGCGCCGGGCGGTCATTTTCCGACGGGCCAAACGGAAATTTCTGTGATTGGTGCACGGTCTTCCGCGCTGACCGCGGAAAACCGTGCACAAATCACACCGAACGAAGTCCCTCGCGGACGATGTCGAAGGCTTCGCCCAGGGCGTCGGGCAGGGAGACGGTCTCGTCGGCGAGCCACTGTTCGTAGGCGGTCAGCGCCACTCCGAGCACCGTCCACGCCACTGTCTGCGGCACCAGCGCCGTCGGCTTGGTGTCCAGCCGGCGCGCGACGAATGCCGCGATCACGCCGCGCCACCCCGCGTACATCGTCATCGAGTAGGCCTGCAGCGCGTCGGTCTGCAGGATCACCTGCATCCGGCGCCGGTGCCGGGGCGTCTCGGACTCGTCAAAACTGTTGAATTCCAGCAGCGCCGAGCGCAGGGCGGCGTCCAATGGGACGTTGTGGGGGACGGCATTCAAGAGGTCCCGCAGGTCGGTCAGGCTCGCGTCGAAGTCGGCCCAGGGGATGGCGTTCTTCGAGGAGAAGTACCGGAAGAGGGTGCGCCGGGAGATTCCGGCGGCATGGGCGACGTCGTCGACGCTGACGTCGTCGAAGCCGCGGGTCGCGAACAGCTCGAGTGCCACATGGGTGATGTGGTCGCGCGTGGTGGAGCGGCGACGGCCCACCCGGCCGTGCTGAGGGGCGGTCCCGGCATCGCGCGCGGGACGCTCAGTCTCGGACCTCATCAGACCCGCCCTTCCTTTTCGGCACTCGATGCCATATTCTTGCGACCTGGATCACAGTTGTCGAGTTCCGGCAACTGCCACGGTAGCGAAAGGGGCGATCCATGGACTCGAATCAGCAAGTTGGAACCGACACTGCGCATGACGGCCACTTGGTCACCGAGACGCTCGTCGAAGAGGTCTCGATCGACGGTATGTGCGGGGTCTACTGACCGTGTCTGCACCAGCCGCGGCCCGGATCGGGCCCGAGGCGGCGTTCGATCCTGACCGCGGCTGGAAGCTGCACCACCAGGTCGCCGTCCGACCGGAACCGTTCGGCGCCCTCCTGTATCACTTTGGTACGCGCAAACTCTCGTTCCTGAAGAATCGCATCATCGTCGAGATCGTCAACTCGCTCGCCGACCATCCGGACGTCCGCAGCGCCTGCCGTGCCGCCGGTATCGACGATGACCAGCAGGGGCCGTATCTGCACGCGTTCGGCGTGTTGGTCCAGTCCAAGATGCTGATCCCGGCAGACCAGAACAGCCCCGAAGGATCCTCCGCTTCATGACCGCAACGGCACCCGTGCCCCGGCTGATCGAGCAGTTCGAGCACGGCCTCGACGCGCCCATCTGCCTCACCTGGGAACTCACCTACGCCTGCAACCTGTCCTGCGTGCACTGCCTGTCGTCGTCGGGCAAGCGCGACCCGCGCGAGTTGAGCACGCAGCAGTGCAAGGACATCATCGACGAGCTCGAGCGCATGCAGGTGTTCTACGTGAACATCGGTGGCGGCGAGCCGACGGTGCGGTCCGATTTCTGGGAGCTCGTCGACTACGCCACCGAGCACCACGTCGGCGTCAAGTTCTCCACCAACGGTGTGCGCATCGATGAGGCGGTCGCCGCCAAGTTGGCCGCGAGCGACTATGTGGACGTTCAGATTTCGCTCGACGGCGCCACCGCGGAGATCAACGACGCGGTGCGCGGCCCGGGCTCGTTCGCCATGGCGATCCGGGCGCTGGAGAACTTGAAGAACGCCGGTTTCAAGGACGCCAAGATCTCGGTCGTGGTGACCCGGCACAACGTCGACCAGCTCGACGATTTCAAGGCCCTCGCCGACAACTACGGCGCTACCCTGCGCATCACCCGGCTGCGTCCGTCCGGCCGCGGTGCCGATGTGTGGGACGACCTGCACCCCACCGCCGAGCAGCAGGTGCAGCTGTACAACTGGCTGGTCGCCAAGGGCGAGCGGGTGCTCACCGGAGACTCGTTCTTCCACCTGTCGGGCCTCGGCGAGCCCGGTGCGCTGGCCGGCCTGAACCTGTGCGGCGCCGGTCGCGTCGTGTGCCTGATCGATCCCGTGGGCGACGTGTACGCTTGCCCGTTCGCCATCCACGAGCGCTTCCTGGCCGGAAACATCCTCAGCGACACCGGTTTTGGCGCCGGCTTCCAGAACGTCTGGCAGAACGCCCCGCTGTTCCGTGAGCTCCGGGAACCGCAGTCGGCCGGCGCCTGCAACAGCTGCGGGCACTACGACAGCTGCCGCGGCGGCTGCATGGCGGCCAAGTTCTTCACGGGCCTGCCCATGGACGGCCCGGACCCCGAGTGCGTGCAGGGCTACGGCGAACCCGCACTGGCGCTCGATCGCGACAAGCCCAAGTCGCACCTCGACCACTCGCGCAGTGGTGGCCGCAAGGGGCCCATCCCGCTCAAACTCCTGGCCATGCCGGCCAAGGCTCCCCAGAAATTCTGTAACGAAAGCCCCGTCTGATCATGGCCCGTGATACCTGGTTCGAAACCGTCGCCATCGCGCAGGAGCGCGCGAAGAAGCGGCTCCCCAAGTCCGCCTACTCGTCGCTGATCTCCGCGAGCGAGAAGGGCCTGACGGTCGCCGACAACGTCGCGGCGTTCGGCGAGCTCGGCTTCGCGCCGCACGTCATCGGCGCGCTGGACAAGCGTGAGATGGCCACAACGGTTATGGGTCAAGAGATTTCGCTGCCCGTGATCATTTCTCCGACCGGCGTGCAGGCGATCCACCCGGACGGCGAGGTCGCCGTCGCGCGCGCCGCCGCGGCGCGCGGCACTGCCATGGGCCTGTCGTCGTTCGCGAGCAAGCCGATGGAAGAGGTCATCGCGGCCAACCCCAGGACGTTCTTCCAGATCTACTGGCTCGGCAGCCGCGACGACATCGCCGCGCGGGCGCAGCGCGCCAAAGACGCCGGTGCCAAGGGCCTCATCGTCACCACCGACTGGAGCTTCAGCCACGGCCGGGACTGGGGCAGCCCCAAGATCCCGGAGAAGATGGATCTCAAGACCATCGTGAAGATGAGCCCCGAGGTCATGACCAAGCCACGCTGGCTGCTGCAGTGGGCCAAGACCATGCGGCCGCCGGCTCTGTCGGTGCCGAACCAGGCCGTCAACGGCCAGGCCCCGCCGCCGTTCTTCCAGGCCTATGGCGAATGGATGGGCACTCCGGCGCCGACCTGGGAGGACATCGCCTGGCTACGCGAGCTGTGGGGCGGGCCGTTCATGCTCAAGGGTGTGATGCGCATCGACGACGCCAAACGTGCTGTGGATGCCGGTGTTTCGGCCATCTCGGTGTCCAACCACGGCGGTAACAACCTGGACAGCACCCCGGCGTCCATCCGGGCGCTGCCCGCCATCGCCGAGGCCGTCGGCGACCAGGTCGAGGTTTTGCTGGACGGCGGTATCCGCCGCGGCAGCGATGTGGTCAAGGCGCTGGCGCTCGGTGCCCGCGCGGTCATGCTCGGCCGGGCCTACCTGTGGGGGCTCGCGGCCGAGGGTCAGGCCGGCGTCGAGAACGTGCTCGACATCATGCACGGCGGTATCGACTCCGCGCTGCGTGGCCTGGGCAAGGCCTCGATCCATGACCTCGGACCGGACGACATCCTGGTGCCGGAAGGCTTCACGCGGCGGCTCGGCGGCTGAGCCTGCGGGCGGCCCGGCGGGATTCGACGGGTCCGCTGATACGCGCGGTGCTGACGTGGCTGACGTGATGGTCGCCGGGGTATTGACAACCGGGGCGATTTGACCATTCGCTACGAATTGTTGCGTATACGGCAACAATTGGCGCACAGCGGGCAAATTCGGCTTACCATCGCGGGGTGCCTTTTCCCAGCGAGCTCGGGAACTCGACGTCGAGGCAGTTGCAAGCCATGCGGCCTTCGTTGATCGTCCCGGTTGGTTCCACCGAGCAGCATGGGCCGCACCTGCCGCTGGATACCGATACCCGGATCGCTGAGGCGGTGTCGCGGTCCGTGGCGGCCCGGCTGCGTGAGGCGACGCCCGGCGTCGGTCAGCCCACATGGCTGGTCGCGTCTGCCATCAGCTACGGCGCCAGCGGTGAGCACGAGAGCTTCCCCGGCACCATCTCGATCGGCCTGGCCGCGCTGGAACATCTGCTGGTCGAATTCGGGCGGTCGGCCGGTAACTGGGCGGGCCGGATCGTGTTCGTCAACGGTCACGGCGGCAATGTGGCGGCGCTGACGGCGGCGACGACGCTGCTGCGGGCCGAGGGGCGCGACGTGGCCTGGTGCCCGTGCACCGCCGCCGGGGCGGACGCCCACGCGGGCCATACCGAAACGTCTGTACTGCTGCATCTTTCACCGGCCGACGTCTGGGTCGACGAAAGCGTCGTCGGCAACACCGCGCCGCTGCCGGAGCTGCTGCCGGCCCTGCGCCGCGGCGGAGTGGCGGCGGTAAGCCCGGTGGGGGTGCTGGGCGATCCGACGACTGCCACCGCCGCCGATGGGTCCCGTATCTTTGCAGAAATGGTCGAAGGCTCCGTGCGCCGGATCAGCGCATGGCAGCCGAGCTCTGGGGGGATGCTCGCGTGATGACGGGGGTGGGACAGTGACTGGGCCGCGGCTGCCTGACGGCTTTGCCGTCCAAGTAGATCGCCGGGTCAAGGTGCTGGGTGAGGGCGCCGCGCTGCTCGGTGGCTCGCCGACACGACTGCTGCGGCTGGCTCCGGCGGCGCAGACCATGCTCGACCGCGGCCGCCTGGAGGTCCACGACGCGCAGAGCGCGCAGCTGGCCCGCACGCTGCTCGACGCCACGGTGGCGCACCCACGGCCGGCGACCGGGCCGTCGCACCGCGACGTGACCGTCGTTGTCCCGGTACGTGACAACGCCGTTGGCGTCGCCCGGCTGGTGCGCTCCCTGCGCGGCATGCGCGTCGTCGTCGTCGACGACGGCTCCGTGGTGCCGCTGCAGGCCGCGGACTTCTGCGATCTGGCCGGCCACTGCGATGTCCGGGTCCTCCGGCACGACGTCAGCCGGGGCCCGGCCGCGGCGCGCAATACCGGGCTGGCCGCCTGCGAGACCGATTTCGTGGCGTTCCTGGATTCCGACGTGGTGCCACGTCGCGGGTGGCTGGAAGCGCTGCTGGGGCACTTTTGCGACCCGGCCGTCGCGTTGGTCGCGCCGCGCATCGTCGGCCTGCACGAGCCCGACAACCTGATCGCGCGCTACGAGGCCGTGCGCTCGTCTCTCGACCTGGGGATGCGGGAAGCCCCGGTGGTGCCGTACGGCATGGTGGCCTACGTCCCGAGTGCGGCCATCATCTGCCGGCGCGCGGCGCTGGACCAGGTGGGCGGTTTCGACGAGTCGCTGCAGTCCGGCGAGGACGTGGACCTGTGCTGGCGGTTCATCGAGGCCGGGGCCCGGCTGCGGTACGAACCGATCGCGCTGGTCGGCCACGATCACCGCACCGCATTGGGAGAATGGTTCGCCCGCAAGGCCTTTTACGGTTCCTCTGCCGCGCCGCTGTCGGTGCGGCACCCGGGCAAGACGGCGCCGCTGGTCATTTCGGGCTGGACCCTGGTGGTCTGGGTGCTGCTGGCCATGGGGTCCGGCGTGGGTTACCTGGCGTCGACCGTCGCCGCCGCCATCACGGGCCGGCGCATCGCCAACTCGTTGCGATCGGTCGATACCGAACCGCGCGAGGTCGCCGCGGTGGCCGCCCAGGGACTGTGGGCCGCGGCCCTGCAACTCGCCGCGGCGCTGTGCCGGCATTACTGGCCGGTGGCGCTGGTGCTGGCGGTGTGTTTCCGGCGCTGGCGGCAGGTGGTGCTGATCGCCGCGATTGTGGACGGTGTCGTCGACTGGGCCCGCCGCCACCACACCGTCGACGACGACACCCAGCGCGTCGGCCTGCTGGCCTACCTGCTGCTCAAGCGCCTCGACGACATCGCCTACGGTCTCGGGCTGTGGGGTGGCGTGGTGCGCGAGCGCAATCTGGGTGCGCTCAAGCCGCAGATCCGGACTTGAGGCCACGCCACGACGACGTCCTGATCGTCGGTGCCGGTAGCGCCGGCTGCGTTCTGGCCGAGCGTCTTTCGGTCGATCGCGCCTGCCGGGTGACGCTGCTCGAGACCGGCGGCACGGTCCGCCCGGAGCCGGGCTGGGTGCTGCCCATCGGAGTCGACAGCGCCGTGGCCCGACAGCACCGCACGACGCTGACGCAGAATCCGGCCCGGTCCGTGGACATCGTGCGCGGGCGGGTGCTGGGTGGCTCCGGGGCCATCAACGGCGGCTATTTCTGTCGCGCCTGGCCGGCCGATTTCGCGGACTGGGCAGTGCCGGGCTGGTCCTGGTCCGACGTCCTGCCGCACTACTGTGCCATCGAGACGGACCATGACTTCGGGGGCACCGAACACGGTTCGTCGGGGCCGGTCCCCGTACGCCGTATCAGCGAATTCGCAGCATCCTCACAGGCTTTCCGTGATGCGGCGGGTGCCCGGTACCTCTGGATCGACGATCTCAATGCCGCGGCCGGGGTGCGGCCGGGCCTCGGTGCGGTGCCGCTCAACATCGACGACACCGGACACCGGCACGGTCCCGGCGAGGTCTACCTGACGGCCGCGCGCGGCCGGGACAACCTGACGGTGCTTGCCGGCACCCGCGCGCTGCGGGTGTTGTTCGACGGTGGCCGTGCGGTGGGTGTCAGGTGTCTCGGTCCCGAGGGCGTGGTCGACCGGTATGCCGACCGGATCGTGTTGTGCGCCGGGGCAATTGAATCCGCGCATCTGTTGCTGCTGTCCGGGATCGGTCCGGCTGCGCAGTTGCGGCGCGTCGGCGTACCGGTGGTGGCGGACCTGCCGGTGGGAGCCGCGTGCGCCGATCATCCGGAATGGGTGGTGCCGACCACCTGGCCGGCAGAGCCCGGGCGCCCGCCGCTCGAATTGGTGCTCACCACCGGCGAATTGGAGATCCGGCCCTACACCTGGGGTTTCGCGGCCATGACCGGCGGGGTCACCGATGGCGCGGACCCGGTGCACATAGGCATCTCGCTCATGCGGCCGCGCGCGCAGGGCCGGGTACTGCTGGTGTCGGACGATCCAGACGTGCGTCCCATCATCGAACACCGCTACGACGCGGACCCGGCCGATGCCGCCGCGCTGCACATCGGCCACGAACTGTGTCGCGACCTGTTCGGCGGCGCTGTCGCCGGCGGTGAGCCCGCCTGGTCCACCGCGCAGCATCTGTCGGCCACGGCCCCGATGGGCGCCGACGGCGACGAACGCGCTGTCCTCGATCCGCAGTGCCGGGTGCGCGGGGTCGACGGACTGTGGGTGGCCGACGGCGCCGCGCTGCCCGGTATCACCGGCCGGGGACCGCACGCGACCATCGTCATGCTGGCGCACCGGGCCGCGCAGTTCATCGCATCGTGACCGCCTAGCTGCCGGCTCTGGCGCGAAACGTCGAAAACGTTTGCCGCAGTTAGCTGTTGGGCGGGGTGTGCTCGCGGCCGGGAGCCCAGAAGGCGATCAGTACGCCGGCGACCGCGGTGATCGATGCCAGCACCACCAGGGACGTCTGCATGGCGTGCAGGAACGCCACCCGGGCCACGTTCACGAGCTGACCACCCACCGGGCCGAGATGGGGCGCGGCGGCCAGCGCGCCGGCCAGCGAGCCCTGCGCGGCGTCCTGTACCGGAGCCGGAAAACCGGAAACGGCGGGCCCGATGTGTTTGGTGTATCCGGCTGCCAGGAGCGATCCCGTCAGCGCGATGCCGATGGCTGCGCCCACCTCCCGGGTGGTGTCGTTGACTGCTGACGCGACGCCTTGCTTGTCATCGGACACGGACGTCATGATCGCTGAAGTCGTTGGTGCGGTGAATAATCCGACTCCCGTGCTGATCACGAGCATGGGCCACGCCAGCGACCAGTAGGACGAGTCGACATGCACCTGACATGTGAGCAACAGGCCGGTCGCCAGCAGCAACAGGCCGGTGAACACCACGACGCGCAAGCCCAGCCTGGGCAGATACCACGCGGACAGCGGGGACAGGATCAGCAACGGGACGGCGAGCGGCGTCAAGGCGAACGCGGTGCCGATCGGGCTGTATCCCATGACCAGTTGCATGAGTTGCATCGCCAGGTAGAAGTAGCCGAACAGCACCATGAACAGCACCGTGATGGCTGCGGCTCCGGTGCCGAACTGACGAACGCGAAACAGTCGGACATCCAGCAGGGGGTACCGGGCCCGCAGCTCGATGATCGCGAACACCGTCCCCAGGATCAGGCCGCCGGCGATGCCGCCCAGCACCACCGGATGCGTCCAGCCTCGATCGGGCGCCGCCAGGATGCCGTAGACCAGCGCGGCGACCGCGGCGGCGATGACGACCGCGCCGGCGACATCCAACGGCTTGGCTTCAGGGTCACGGGAGCTCGTGATGGTCGTGGTCAGGACGGCGAGGGTGAGGCCCGCGGCGGCGAAGGCCCAGAAGATCGATTGCCAGGGCCAGAAGTGCAGCAGCACACCGGATCCCAGCATGCCGACCACCGCACCGCAGCCGCAGATGCCCGCCCAGATACCTACTGCCTTGGGGCGCTCGTCGGCCGGGTACGACGCGGTGATCAAGGACAGGGTCGCGGGCATCATGAACGCGGCGCCCGCGCCGGCCACCGCGCGGGCGGCGATGATGTGTGTCGGCGCGGTGCTCAGCGCCGGAACGATTGATGCCAGCGCGAAGACGGCCAGGCCGAACAGCAGGGCGCCGCGCCGCCCGTAGCGGTCGCCGATGGCTCCGGCCGGCAGCAACAGGCAGGCCAGGACCAGCGTGTAGCTGTCGATGATCCAGGTCAGCTGGGTCTGGTTGGCCGATGTCGCCACGGCGATGTCACCCAGCGCGGTGTTGAGCGCCACCATCGACGAAATCACCATCAGCACACTGCAACACGCCACGCAGAGGGTCCAGGCGCGGCGCCGCGAGGCGGGTGCGGGGTCCGTCGTCGGGGCGATCTCGGGGTTGGTGTCCGCGCCGGCGGGGCTCACCGCGCTCGCCTTGTCGGCCATGCGGTCACCTTCCGGTAGTTTCAAGACTGATGATCTTCAAACGAGACTAACAGTCTCGTTTGTCGCCCGGAGGTGATTGGCGTTGTCCAGCGAACATGGTGACCCGCGGCCGGCCCGTTCGCGGGCGCGGCTTCTCGAGGCGGCGACCGCTCTGCTGCGTTCCGGCGGCCCCAGCGCCGTGACGGTCGATGCGGTGATCCGTGCGTCCAATGTGGCCAGGGCCACCCTCTATCGGCACTATGCCAGCGGAAATGACTTGCTGGCAGCGGCATTTCACGCGCTCATCCCGCCGGCGCCCGTGCCGCTCGCCGAGGGGGAGCTGCGCGATCGGTTGATCGCGCTGGTGCGCGCGCAGGCCGAACTGATCGCCGAGGCGCCGGTCAGCCTGGCGGCCATGTCGTGGCTGGCGCTCGGCGGCAATCTCGAACACCTGCCGTGGGGCGCGGCCGCGACCGAGAGCGCCGAGGTCCGTAACCTGCGGGAGCGGGTGGCCGAGCAGTACGCCGTCCCGTTCGAGGCGGTGCTGTCCAGTCCCGAGGCCGTCGCCGAGTTGGGTGACGTCGACCGGGTCCGCGCGGCGGCGTTGTTACTCGGCCCGATCGTGCTCGGCAAGCTCAGTACGCTGCCCGACTTCGATTACCGCGAGATCGCCGTCGCCGCCGTCGACGGATTCCTCGCGACTCATCGCGTCAGCGCAGCGAGTACCGGATCGGCAGGTGCTTGAAGCCGCCGACGAATGTCGTCGCGGAAAGCTCCGGGGGGCCGGCCAATTCGATCGAGTCCAGCCGAGGTAGCAGTTCGGAGAACAAGCTGTTCATCTCCATGCGCGCCAGCGCGGCGCCGAGACAGAAGTGCACGCCGTAACCGAACGCCAGGTGCTTGTTCGGCTCGCGCCCGACGTCGAACCGGAACGGATCGGTGAACACCTCTTCGTCGCGGTTGCCGGAAACGTAAGCGAGATAGACGGATTCGCCCGCAGCGATCGGCACCCCGCGGACGACGGTGTCGGCGGTCGCGGTGCGCATGAACTCCTTCACCGGCGTGCTCCACCGGATCATCTCCTCGATCGCGGTCGGCATCAGGTCGGGATTCGCCTTCAGGCGGGCCAACTCACCGGGATTCTCGATCAGCGCGTGCAGCCCACCTGAGATGGCGTCCTTGGTGGTGTCGTGGCCGGCGCTGGCGACGATCACGTAGTAGGACGCGGTGTCCATGTCGCTGAGGGGTTCGCCGTCGATACGGCCATTCGCGATGGCCGATGCCAGGTCGTCGGTGGGGTTGGCGCGCCGGGATGCGGTCAGCGCGGCGAAGTACTGGAAGAAGTCGAGAAGCACGGCGAACAGCTCTTCGGGCGACTGGCCGCGAGAGTACTCCTCGTCATCGCCGCCGAACATCTCCTGCGTGAGCGTGTGCATGCGGTCGTAGTCCTCCTCGGGGAGGCCGAGCAGCGACATGATCACATAGAGCGGGAACTGGATCGCGATCTCTTCGACGAAGTCGCATTCCGGGCCGGCATCGCGCATCCGGTCGACGTACCGCTTCGCCAGTTCGTCGACGCGGACCTTGAGGTCGCGCATGGCCTTGGGTCGGAACCAGTCGGCGCCGATGGCGCGGATCTTGCGGTGGTGCGGGTCGTCCATGTGGATCAAGGTCCGCAGCCCCATGCCCGCCTCGGCCTGGGCCTTCAACAGATCCTCGGCGTCGGCCTGCATCAGCAGTGGACGGGGCTCGCTGATGAACAGGTTGTTGTCCCGTTCGATGGCCATGATGTCGGCGTGTTTGGTGATTGCCCAGAACGGGCGGTACGGCGGATTGTCCACCCAGGCAACGGGATTGGTTGCGCGGAGATGAGTAAGTGCGGTGTGGAGCCGGTGGTCGTCGGCGTAGGCGGTGGGGTCGGCAAGGACCTTGGCGGCCTCGTCGGTGGTGGGTGCAGTCATTGAACTCCTCGCACGGACGCAAACTTGACAGCTGTCAAGTGGAGTGTAGGGCGTTCGATGTCCGATGGGGAGGGGGTCGCCGGAAATATTTATGAGCTGTATTTCGGCGGGTGTTCAGTACGCTGGGTGCTCGTGTCGTCCGCCCATCCGCGCACACTGCTGCAGCGCGCTGCAGCAGTGGTTGCCGCGGTGCTACTGGTGGCCGGCTGCGGCCTGGACTCCCACAGCGAGGGTGCCACGTCCGGCGTGCCCGACGCGGTGACAACTGATCCGGCGCTTGTGCACACCGCGTCGGGGACCGTCCGCGGGCTGGTCAACCCCGACCTCCGTTTCTTCGGTGGAATCCCTTATGCCGCACCACCGTTGGGTGCGCTGCGCTTCCGCCCGCCGGCTCCCGCGCTCGCGTGGGACGGTGCGCGAGACGGCGCAAAACCGGGTGCTCGCTGCATCCAGGACCCCAAGGGCGACCTCGAGATGGGCCGCAACACCAGCGAGGACTGTCTGACGGTCAACGTCTGGACGCCGCCGGTGCGGGCCTCCGGCGAACGTCGACCGGTGCTGGTGTGGCTCCACGGCGGCGGGTTCATCAACGGCTCCAGCAGCATCTACAACTCGACCCGGCTGACCACGCGCGGTGACGTCGTGGTGGTGACCGTCAACTACCGCCTCGGCGCACTGGGTTTCCTGGCCCATCCCGCGTTGGGTGCCGGACCCGACATCGGCAACTACGGACTGGCCGATCAGCAGGCGGCGCTGCGCTGGGTGCGCGACAACATCGCCGCGTTCGGCGGCGACCCCGACAAGGTGACCATCGCCGGCGAATCCGCCGGCGGGATGTCGGTGTGCGACCACCTCGTCGCTCCCGACTCGGCCGGTCTCTTCCGCGGTGCCATCATCGCCAGTGGGCCGTGCCAGGCGCAGGGCGCGCTGCCCGAGGCCACCCGCGCCAGCCTGGCCTATGCGAAGGCCGCGGGCTGCGGCGATCCGGCAGTCGCGGCGGACTGTCTACGCAATCTGCCGCTCGACAAACTGCGAAAGCCGGTGTGGTACTACGGAATCGGCGAGAACATGCTGAGCGGGCCCGTGTCCGGGACGACGCTCCTGCCGGTCGATCCGATGCGGGCCATCAGCGACGGTGCTGCGGCACGGGTTCCGGTAATGATCGGCACCACCCGCGACGAGTTCACCCTCTTCGTGGCGCTGCAGTATCTACGCGCGGGCAAGCGGTTTCATGCCGACGCCTACCCCCACCTGCTGGAGTCGACATTCGGCGCCGACGCCGGTGCGGTGGCCGAGCGCTACCCGCTGGACCGCTACGGCGGCAGCGCCGCGGTCGCCTATTCGACGGCTGTCACCGACGGGGCGTTCGCGTGCGTGGCGGACCGCATCGGCGACGAATTGGGTGTCGACGCGCCGGTGTACGGGTACGAGTTCGCCGATCCGGCGCCACCGACGCCGGATCCTTTGCGCCACTTGCCTTTCCCTGTTGGTGCCAGCCACTCGCTGGACCTGCGCTACATCTTCAACATGGGTGGAGCGCCACCGCCGACGCCGCCGCAGATCGCGCTCTCGGATCAGATGATCGACTACTGGAGCTCGTTCGTCCGCGATGGTCGGCCCAGCGCGGAGGGTGCGCCGGATTGGCCACCGCTGGCCGGCGGCGACCACGACCCCCGCATGTCGCTGCGTCCCGACGGAAGTCGATTGGTCACGGACTACGACCAGGTGCACCAATGCGCGTTCTGGGGGACTCTGCAGCACTGACTGCTACGTCGAACGTGGGGGATCCTGGTGTCGTCAACGGCGTGTCTTCTCGGCAAGCCGCACGTTCGGCGCACGGAAAATGGCTTGCCCATCCAGGCGCGTGTCCACTTCGATGGGGCGGCATGACGCTTCCCGATGCCGACGGATTCGCCCACGAGTGGTGCGCGGCCTGGAACGCACACGACGTCGAGGCGGTCCTGTCGCATTTCCACGACGACGTCGTCTTCACCTCACCGGTCGCGGCGCGTGTCGTGCCCGAATCCGGGGGAGTGGTGCGGGGGAAAGACGCGCTCCGCCGGTACTGGACCACCGCGCTGACGGCGCACCCTGAGCTGCACTTCGAGATCGTGGCCACCTATATAGGGACGCAGACGCTCGTCATCAATTACCGCAACCACCGCGGCCAGTTGGTCAACGAGGTGCTGATCTTCGACGGTGACCTGGTGCGCGAAGGCCACGGCACCTATCTCGACTGAGGCCGCGATCAGGCGGGCGTCACCCACGTCGTGATGTCGGCGTGGACGACCTCCTCGCCGCTGGCGTCGACCACCGATACCGACACCACGACGTCGGTGCCTTTCGTCAGGGTCCCGAAGTCGGGGACATCGACCCGCGCGTGCGCCCGCAGCGACGTGGTGGCCTTCGCGAGGTACTGCACGTTCATGGCCTTGGGAATCCAGCGGTGGCTCGTCGGCACCGTCGCTTCCATCGCCATCCCCATCGCGGCTTCGGCCGCGTTGCACGACGCGATCGCGTGCACGGTGTGCAGATGGTTGTAGACGAAGAACCACTTCGGCACCGCCACCTCGGCGTAGCCCGGCTCCATCGTCACCACGCGGGGCAGCACCGACGCGAAGTACGGCACCCGCACCATGGCGGCCGCGGAGAACATCAGACTGCCGCCAGGCCGTCCGGAGAGCTGCTTCCAGGCACGGTAAGTGGGGCGCAGTGTCGACATGGCTCTATCTTACTCGGAAGTAAGTTCGGCGCCGACGCCAATTCTGCGTCGGCGGCCCGGTCCACTCGCCCTTTTGCGGCACCAGTTCAGAGTCAACGGGAGGACCGGCTAGGCGTGCGTTGAGGCTGTACCCAGGGCGCTCCTTGCTCGCACTTTTGTGCCACCAGTACAGAGTCAACGACTGGCGTGGCTGCATACGCGTTGACCCTGTACCTGGGGCGCACTCCACTCGCACTTTTTGCGCCACCACCGCGGGATCAACCGGACGTCTCGGCCAACTCGCTAACCAGGGCGCGACGTCAGCGCCCCACCGCAGAATCAAGGCAGAATGAACCGGAATCACCGCAGGACGGGCCGCAGAACCCGGGCGCGCCGAACGGTTCCCCAGCGGATTTGGAGCGAGCCCGGATCTGGGGCATACTGTTCGGGTTGCCTTGCGCCGGGTTCGCCCGCTGCGGGCATACGACCGGCGCCCATCACGGGCGCATCCGGTCCCAGCATCGCCCACGATGGAATTTCCAGCGCGGACGACTGTGCGCAAAGGCGACACGCCCGAGCGCGGGGGTCGGTGAACCACAGAAACGTAAAGAGCGGCGGCATAGCCAGCGCGCGCATTCGGATTCCCGAGGCGTGCGTATTGAAGACCAGGCCCGAGCACGGGCCCGTGAAAGTTAGGTAGGAGAAGCGTGGCGGGACAGAAGATCCGCATCAGGCTCAAGGCCTACGACCACGAGGCGATTGACGCCTCGGCGCGCAAGATCGTTGAGACGGTCACCCGTACGGGAGCAAGCGTGGTCGGCCCGGTGCCGCTGCCGACCGAGAAGAACGTGTACTGCGTCATCCGGTCTCCCCATAAGTACAAGGACTCGCGGGAGCATTTCGAAATGCGTACCCACAAGCGCCTTATCGACATCCTCGACCCCACGCCGAAGACCGTTGACGCCTTGATGCGCATCGATCTGCCGGCGAGCGTCGACGTCAACATCCAGTAGGAGACCCAGAAAAATGGCACGCAAAGGCATTTTGGGCACCAAGCTGGGCATGACGCAGGTGTTCGACGAGAACAACAAAGTCGTCCCGGTCACGGTCGTGAAGGCCGGCCCCAACGTGGTGACCCGCATCCGTACCACCGAGCGCGACGGCTACAGCGCCGTGCAGCTCGCCTACGGCGAGATCAGCCCGCGCAAGGTGAACAAGCCGGTCACCGGCCAGTTCGCCGCTGCAGGCGTCAACCCGCGTCGGCACCTGGCCGAGCTCCGTCTCGACGACGAGTCCGCCGCTGCTGAGTACGAGGTCGGCCAGGAGCTGACCGCCGAGATCTTCGCCGACGGCGTGTACGTCGACGTGACCGGCACCAGCAAGGGCAAGGGCTTCGCCGGCACGATGAAGCGTCACGGCTTCAAGGGCCAGGGCGCCGCGCACGGCGCTCAGGCTGTGCACCGTCGTCCCGGTTCGATCGGTGGCTGCGCCACCCCGGGCCGTGTCTTCAAGGGCACCCGCATGTCCGGCCGCATGGGTAGTGACCGCGTCACCACCCAGAACCTGAAGGTTCACAAGGTCGACGCCGAGAACGGTGTGTTGCTCATCAAGGGCGCCATCCCGGGCCGCAACGGTGGACTGGTGGTTGTCCGCACCGCAGTTAAGCGAGGCGAGAAGTAATGACTCTCAAGATTGACGTCAAGACCCCGGACGGCAAGAAGGACGGCTCTGTCGAGCTGCCCGCCGAGCTGTTCGACGTCGAGCCCAACATCGCGCTGATGCACCAGGTGGTGACGGCCCAGCTGGCCGCCGCTCGCCAGGGCACGCACGCCACCAAGACCCGGGCCATGGTGTCCGGTGGTGGCAAGAAGCCGTACCGCCAGAAGGGCACCGGCCGCGCCCGTCAGGGTTCGACCCGCGCCCCGCAGTTCACCGGTGGTGGTGTCGTCCACGGCCCGCAGCCGCGTGACTACAGCCAGCGGACCCCGAAGAAGATGATCGCTGCTGCCCTGCGCAGCGCGCTGTCGGACCGGGCCCGCAACGAGCGCATCCACGCGATCACCGAGCTGGTGGCCGGTCAGAACCCGTCGACCAAGAGCGCCAAGTCGTTCCTGTCGTCGCTGACCGACAACAAGAAGGTGCTCGTCGTGATCGGCCGCAGCGATGTGGTCGGCGCCAAGAGCGTCCGCAACCTGCCCGGTGTGCACGTGATCTCGCCGGATCAGCTGAACACCTACGACGTGCTGAACGCCGACGACCTGGTGTTCTCGGTGGAGGCGCTCAATGCCTACATCACCGCCAACACGAAAGAGGAGGTGTCGGCCTGATGGCTACCGTGACTGATCCTCGCGACATCATCCTGGCCCCGGTCATCTCGGAGAAGTCCTACGGGCTCATCGAGGACAACACGTACACGTTCATCGTGGCGCCGGAGTCCAACAAGACGCAGATCAAGATCGCTATCGAGAAGATCTTCGACGTGAAGGTCGACTCGGTGAACACCGCGAACCGGAAGGGCAAGCGCAAGCGCACCCGCACCGGTTACGGCCAGCGCAAGAGCACCAAGCGCGCGATCGTGACCCTGTCCGCCGGCAGCAAGCCGATCGAACTGTTCGGAGCTCCGGCCTGATCGGCCGGGAGTTAAGGGATTAACTGATAATGGGAATTCGCAAGTACAAGCCGACGACCCCGGGTCGTCGCGGTTCGAGCGTCTCCGACTTCGCCGAGATCACTCGTTCGACTCCGGAGAAGTCGCTGATCCGTCCGCTGCACGGCACTGGTGGTCGTAACGCCCACGGCCGCATCACGACTCGCCACAAGGGTGGCGGTCACAAGCGTGCCTACCGCGTCATCGACTTCCGTCGCCATGACAAGGACGGCGTCAACGCCAAGGTCGCGCACATCGAGTACGACCCGAACCGCACCGCGAACATCGCGCTGCTCCACTTCGTGGACGGCGAGAAGCGCTACATCATCGCCCCCAAGGACCTCAAGCAGGGCGACGTTGTCGAGTCGGGCCCCAACGCCGACATCAAGCCGGGCAACAACCTGCCGATGCGCAACATCCCGGCCGGTACCGTCATCCACGCCGTGGAGCTGCGTCCGGGCGGCGGCGCCAAGCTGGCCCGCTCGGCCGGTGTCAGCATCCAGCTGCTCGGTAAGGAAGGCGCCTACGCCACGCTGCGTATGCCGTCGGGTGAAATCCGTCGCGTCGACGTGCGCTGCCGCGCCACCGTCGGCGAGGTCGGCAACGCCGAGCAGGCGAACATCAACTGGGGTAAGGCCGGCCGTATGCGGTGGAAGGGCAAGCGCCCGACCGTCCGTGGTGTCGTGATGAACCCGGTTGACCACCCGCACGGTGGTGGTGAGGGCAAGACCTCCGGTGGTCGTCACCCGGTCAGCCCGTGGGGCAAGCCCGAGGGCCGTACCCGCAAGCCGAACAAGCCGAGCGACAAGCTCATCGTCCGCCGCCGGCGCACCGGCAAGAAGCGCTAGGCCGGAAAGGAATAGACGATGCCTCGTAGCCTCAAGAAGGGTCCGTTCGTCGACGACCATCTGTTGAAGAAGGTCGACGCGCAGAACGAGAAGAACACCAAGCAGGTCATCAAGACCTGGTCCCGTCGGTCGACCATCATCCCCGACTTCATCGGCCACACCTTCGCCGTCCACGACGGTCGCAAGCACGTGCCGGTGTTCGTCAGCGAAGCGATGGTTGGGCACAAGCTCGGCGAGTTCGCCCCGACGCGGACCTTCAAGGGTCACATCAAGGACGACCGGAAGAGCAAGCGCCGCTAATGACTACCGTTACTGAATACCCGTCCGCGAGCGCCAAAGCGCGCTTCGTGCGTGTGTCGGCGAGCAAGGCCCGCCGGGTCATCGACCTGGTCCGTGGCAAGAGCGTCGAAGAGGCGCTCGACATCCTGCGGTGGGCACCGCAGGCTGCCAGCGAGCCGGTCGCCAAGGTGATCGCCAGTGCTGCCGCCAACGCGCAGAACAACGAGGGCCTGGACCCGACGACCCTCGTGGTCGCCACGGTCTTCGCCGACGAGGGCCCGACCGCCAAGCGCATCCGGCCGCGCGCCCAGGGGCGTGCGTACCGAATCCGCAAGCGCACCAGCCACATCACTGTGGTCGTCGAGAGCCGTCCGGCCAAGGACAAGGGCGCGAAGGGCGCAACGGCTGGTGCCGCGCGTGCTCGTCGTGCGCAGGGCAGCAAGGCTTCGGCCGCTGCGAAGGCAGCGGCATCGGACACAGCTGCCAAGTCCGCTGACTCGAAGGGAGGCTCGGAGTAGTGGGCCAGAAAATCAACCCGCACGGCTTCCGCCTCGGTATCACCACCGAATGGAAGTCCCGTTGGTACGCCGACAAGCAGTACGCGGACTACGTCAAGGAAGACGTCGCCATCCGCAAGCTGCTGGCCACCGGCCTGGAGCGCGCCGGCATCGCCGACGTGCAGATCGAGCGCACGCGTGACCGCGTCCGGGTGGACATCCACACCGCACGTCCGGGCATCGTCATCGGTCGCCGTGGCACCGAGGCCGACCGCATCCGCGCCGACCTGGAGAAGCTGACCGGCAAGCAGGTTCAGCTGAACATCCTCGAGGTCAAGAGCCCCGAGAGCGTCGCGCAGCTGGTGGCGCAGGGCGTCGCCGAGCAGCTGAGCAACCGTGTCGCGTTCCGTCGTGCCATGCGCAAGGCCATCCAGTCGGCCATGCGTCAGCCGAACGTCAAGGGCATCCGGGTGCAGTGCTCGGGCCGCCTCGGCGGTGCTGAGATGAGCCGCTCGGAGTTCTACCGCGAAGGTCGCGTGCCGCTTCACACGCTGCGCGCCGACATTGATTACGGCCTGTTCGAGGCCAAGACCACATTCGGCCGTATCGGCGTGAAGGTGTGGATCTACAAGGGCGACATCGTCGGTGGCAAGCGTGAGCTCGCCGCCGCCGCTCCCGCCGCCGACCGTCCCCGTCGGGATCGTCCGTCCGGTACCCGTCCGCGTCGCAGCGGTTCGTCGGGCACCACGGCGACCAGCACCGAGGCCGGCCGCGCTGTGGACGTCGCTGTTGAGGCCCCCGCCGGCGATGCGCCGTCGGAAGCAACGGAGAGCTAAGCATGCTGATTCCCCGCAAGGTCAAGCACCGCAAGCAGCACCACCCGGAGCAGCGCGGTATCGCCAGCGGCGGCACCTCGGTCAGCTTCGGTGACTACGGCATCCAGGCCCTGGGCCACGCCTACATCACCAACCGGCAGATCGAGTCCGCTCGTATCGCCATCAACCGGCACATCAAGCGTGGCGGCAAGGTCTGGATCAACATCTTCCCGGACCGCCCGCTGACCAAGAAGCCTGCCGAAACCCGCATGGGTTCCGGTAAGGGTTCGCCGGAGTGGTGGGTCGCCAACGTCAAGCCGGGTCGCGTGCTCTTCGAGCTCAGCTACCCCGACGAGAAGATCGCTCGTGAGGCGCTCACCCGCGCCATCCACAAGCTGCCCATCAAGGCTCGGATCGTCACCCGAGAGGAGCAGTTCTGATGTCAGTTGGAACTACGCCCGGTGAGCTCCGCGAGCTGACCGAGGAAGAGCTGACCACCCGTCTGCGTGAGTCGAAGGAAGAGCTGTTCAACCTTCGCTTCCAGATGGCCACCGGTCAGCTGTCGAACAACCGCCGGCTGCGCACCGTGCGGCAGGAGATCGCGCGGGTCTACACGATCCTGCGTGAACGCGAGTTGGGCCTGGCGTCCGGGCCGGTTGGTAAGGATTAGTCATGGCAGAAACTAAAGGCCCCAAGCACACGCCGGCCACCGAGACCGAGCGCGGCAGCCGCAAGACCGCCATCGGTTACGTGGTGTCCGACAAGATGGAAAAGACCATCGTGGTCGAGCTGGAATCCCGCAAGAGCCACCCGCTCTACGGGAAGATCATCCGGACCACCACCAAGGTCAAGGCGCACGACGAGAACGGCGATGCCGGTATCGGCGACCGCGTCTCGCTGATGGAGACCCGTCCGCTGTCGGCGACCAAGCGCTGGCGTCTGGTCGAGGTGCTCGAGAAGGCCAAGTAAGGCTTTCGACAGACATGGAACTGCCCCTCTTCTTCGGAAGAGGGGCAGTTTTGTCTTGCGCGGAGAATTCCGCCGCCGCAATCCAATCCGGATCGGTGTCGGCTCCGAATACGGGGCATGCACACCCTCGTCCTCATCGGTTTCCTCGGCGGACTGATCACCGGCATCTCGCCGTGCATCCTGCCGGTCCTGCCCGTGGTTCTGTTTTCCGGCACCAGCCGCCGCCCCTACCTGGTGATCGCCGGACTGGTGCTGAGCTTCAGCGTGGTGACCCTCGTCGGAACCGTCGTGCTGCAGCAGTTGCACCTACCGGCCGACATCATCCGCTGGGTCGGCCTGCTGGCGCTCACGGCCATCGGTGTCGGCTTGATCTTCCCGCGCGTCGAGCGCCTGCTGGAGGCGCCGTTCGCGCGCATCCCGCAACGGGACATCGCCGGCAGCCGTAAGGGTTTCGGCCTCGGTCTGGCGTTGGGCGTGCTCTACGCGCCATGCGCGGGGCCCGTGCTGGCGGCGATCGTCGTGGCCGGGGCGACCGGTCATATCGGGCTGGACACCGTCGCACTGACCGCGTCATTCGCGGTCGGCACCGCACTACCGTTGTTGCTGTTCGCGGTGGGTGGGCAGCGAGTTGCCGAGCGGGTCAAGGCATTTCAGCACCGGCAGCGGCAGATTCGGGTCGCCGCCGGGGTGGTCATGCTGGTGGCGGCAGTGGCCCTGGCGCTGAACCTGCCCGCCACGGTGCAACGGCAGATCCCCGACTACACCGCTACCTTGCAGGCGCGCATCGCGCCGGCCGGCGTCGGCTTGGCGAATTGCGCGGAGGGCGCGAGCGTCCTGCAGAACTGCGGCACCGCGCCGGACATCGTCGGCATCGACAGCTGGTTCAACACTCCGGGTGACGCACCGCTCGATCTGAAAGCCTTGCGCGGCAAGGTGGTTCTGGTCGACTTCTGGACCTACACCTGCATCAACTGCCAACGGGCGATCGAGCACGTCACCGGCTGGTACGACCGGTACAAGGACCAAGGCTTCACCGTCATCGGTGTGCACACACCGGAGTACCAGTTCGAGCACGAGCGCGACGGCGTCATCAAGGGTGCGGCCGACCTGCACATCAAGTACCCGGTCGCTCTGGACAATTCATATGACACCTGGAACAACTACCAGAACCAGTACTGGCCGGCGAGCTACCTGATCGACGCCGACGGTGTGGTGCGGCACATCAAATTCGGGGAAGGTGACTACGACGCCACTGAAGGCATGATCCGTGAGCTGCTGGCCCAGGCGAAGCACTGACCGATGCCGCTAGGCTGCTCGACGATGGCCCCGTCGTCTGAGCGAACTCCGGATCTCGGCGCCCTGTTGCGCCGGGTCGCCGACGGGGATGCCGCCGCGTTCGCGTCGTTCTACGACGCGACGTGTGCCCGGGTCTTCGGTCTGATCCTGCGGGTGCTGCGGGACCGCGGTTACAGCGAAGAGACGACGCAGGAGGTGTACGCCCAGGTGTGGCGGTCCGCTGCCGCGTTCGACCCGGGCGAGGGTTCGGCACTGGCCTGGGTGATGACGCTGGCCCATCGCCGCGCCGTCGATCGGGTACGTGCGGAGGCCGCGAGCAGCCGGCGTGAATGGGACTACGGCACAACGCATCTCGATCGGCCGTCCGATGTGGTGGCGGAGGAGGCGGTGCGGGGCGATGACCGTCGTCGGGTCGTGGGCTGTCTCGGCACCCTCACCGACTCGCAGCGTGAAACGATCGAGCTGGCCTACTACGACGGATTGACCCATGTGCAGGTCTCCGAGCGGCTTGCCACGAGTCTCGGCACGGTGAAATCGCGGATGCGCGATGGGCTGCGCAAGCTCCGTGATTGTCTGGGGGAGTCATGAGCGTTCCGTCCGAATTCGAACTGCTCGAGCTTGCGGTGCCCTACGCGTTGGACGCCGTCTCTGATGCCGAGCGCGCCGACATCGAGCGGCGATTGGCGGGTGCCCCGGTGTCCGTCGCGGACGCGTTCCGCCGGCAGGTGACCGAGACCCGGGAGACGCTGGCGACGCTGTCGGACGCCACGGCCGTCCACCCGCCGGCGGCGCTCAGAGATGCTGTTCTGCATGGCCATCGGGGCCGGGTCCGTGAACACCGTTGGCGCAATGGAGTTCTGGCGGCGGCCGCGGTTCTCGCGGTCGGCGGCAGCGCGTTCGCCGCGGGTTGGATGCTGCGCCCGCCGTCGGCGCCGCCGGTCGCCGAACAGGTGATGACGGCACCGGACGTTCGCTCCGTTTCGACGGCTCTGCGCTCCGGTGGGACGGCGACCGTCGTCTACTCGCGGCAGCGCGGCGACGGGATGGTGGTGTTCGACGGGGCTGCCGCGCCGCCCCCGGGCATGGCCTATCAGGTCTGGCTGATGATGGACGGTGTCCCGGTCGCTTCGGGGCCGGCGGTTTCCAGCCTGCGCACCATGATGGTGCCGAACATCAGGCGGGCGACGGCGCTGGGCGTGACCGTTGAGCCGGTGGGGCGTACGGGGGATTCGCCTCCAGGCGACATGGTGGGGCGGGTCGTGCTGCCCTAGACTTGGGCCGGCGCGGAACTCGTCGTGAACGTCAATATCGCGGATGCGGCTCAGCCGCGGGGTGTAATCTCCGGGCGGGTCGCCGATATCGGGCGAATGCTGACTGGGACGAGGCGTCATGGCAACTGAATTTCAGGGCACGATCAAACTCGACATCCGCGACTCGGAGCCCGACTGGGCGCCGTATGCCGCGCCGACCGCCCCACCCGGTGCGCCCAACGTGCTGTACCTGGTGTGGGACGACACCGGCATCGCCACCTGGGACTGCTTCGGCGGCCTCGTCGACATGCCGGCCATGCGCCGCATTGCCGACAAGGGCGTCCGGTTGTCGCAGTTCCACACCACCGCGCTCTGCTCGCCGACGCGGGCGTCGCTGCTGACGGGGCGCAACGCCACCTCGGTAGGTATGGCCACCATCGAGGAGTTCACCGACGGCTTCCCGAATTGCCACGGCCGCATACCTTTTGAGACGGCACTCCTGTCCGAGGTGCTGGCCGAGCGGGGCTGGAACACCTACTGCGTCGGAAAGTGGCACCTGACGCCGCTGGAGGAATCGAACCTCGCGTCCACCAAACGGCACTGGCCGCTGTCGCGCGGCTTCGAACGCTTCTACGGGTTCATGGGCGGCGAGACCGATCAGTGGTACCCGGAATTGGTGTACGACAACCATCCCGTCGCGCCACCGGCCACGCCCGAAGAGGGCTACCATCTGTCAAAAGACCTGGCGGACAAGACCATCGAGTTCATCCGTGACGCGAAGGTCATCGCACCGGACAAGCCGTGGTTCTCGTACGTCTGTCCCGGCGCCGGGCACGCGCCGCACCATGTGTTCAAGGAATGGGCCGACAAGTACGCCGGCAAATTCGACATGGGTTACGAGGCGTACCGCGACCTGGTGTTGGAGAACCAGAAGCGCCTCGGCATCGTGCCGCCCGACACCGAGCTCTCGCCGATGAATCCCTATCTGGACGTCAAAGGCCCGAACGGCGAGCCGTGGCCATTGCAGGACACCGTGCGTCCCTGGGACGGGCTCAGCGACGACGAGAAGCGGTTGTTCGCCCGTATGGCCGAGGTGTTCGCGGGCTTCCTGTCGTACACCGACGCGCAGATCGGCCGGATTCTCGACTACCTGGAGGAGTCGGGACAGCTGGATAACACGCTCATCGTCGTCATCTCCGACAACGGGGCCAGCGGCGAGGGCGGCCCGAACGGCTCGGTCAACGAGAACAAATTCTTCAACGGCTATATCGACACCGTCGAAGAGAGCATGCGGTACTTCGACACCCTGGGCTCGCCGGACACTTACAACCACTACCCGATCGGCTGGGCGATGGCCTTCAACACGCCCTACAAGCTGTTCAAGCGCTATGCCTCCCATGAGGGCGGCATCGCCGACACTGCAATCATCAGCTGGCCCAACGGAATCCCCGCCCATGGTGAAGTGCGCGACAACTACGTCAACGTCGCCGACATCACCCCGACCGTCTACGACCTGCTGGACATCGAACCGCCCGCCGAGGTGCGCGGCGTGCCGCAGCGGCCGCTCGAGGGCGTGAGTTTCAAAGCGGCCCTGGCAGACTCGGCTGCCGACACCGGCAAGACGACGCAGTTCTACGCGATGCTCGGCACGCGTGGCATCTGGTACGACGGCTGGTTCGCCAACACCGTGCACGCTGCCACCCCGTCGGGCTGGTCGCACTTCGACAAGGACCGCTGGGAGCTGTTCCACATCGAATCGGACCGCAGCCAGTGCCATGACCTCGCCGCGGAGAATCCCGCGAAACTCGCTGAAATGCAAGAACTCTGGTTCGCCGAGGCGGCAAAGTACAACGGCCTGCCGCTGGCCGACCTCAACGTGTTCGAGACGCTGCTGCGCGACCGCCCCTACCTCATGCAGGACCGGAAGACCTTCACCTACTACCCGGGCACCGCCGAGGTGGGCATCGGTGCCGGCGTCGAATTGCGGGGACAGTCGTTCTCGGTGCTGGCAGAGGTCGACGTCGAATCGTCGGCCGCCGAAGGGGTGCTCTTCAAACAGGGCGCCGGCCACGGCGGACACGTGCTGTTCGTACAGGATGGCCGGCTGCAGTACGTCTACAACTTCATGGGCGAGGACGAGCAGTTGGTATCCGCGCTCGATCCATTGCCCTTGGGGCGGCATGTCTTCGGCGTGCGATACGAGCGGACCGGCACCGTCGACGGCAGCCACACACCGCTCGGCACAATCGAACTGCGCATCGACGACGCAGTGGTGGCAGCCCGACCGGACGTCCGCGCACACCCGGGTACCTTCGGCCTCGCCGGTGGCGGCGTCGCGGTCGGGCGCAACGCCGGCCAACCGGTGTCCAACCGCTACCGGGCGCCCTACCCCTTCGTCGGCGGCACCATCGCCAAAGTCGTCGTCGACATCTCGGGCACGCCGTATGTTGACGTCGAACAGGAGCTGGCCAAGGCCTTCTGCAAGGACTAGGGGACCGAGATGAGCGGAACGATCATCCGGTGCGCCGCCGTGCTGTCGGCGACGATGCTGATGGCGGGCTGTGGCGGCAAGGCCGACGAGAAGCCAACCAGTACAACCAAATCCGACGGCACCACGACCACGGCCATCAGTTCGTCGTCGACGTCGGCTACGTCGTCGACGGCGGCGTCCGGGTCGAAGCTGCCCGACCTGCCAGCGTACGGCGTGCTCGAGACCACCAAACGTCCCCTCGCGGCAGGGGAGCAGGTCTGCGACCCGCCTGGCCCGCCGGCGCAGACCATGACCGCGACCACCGGAGCGCCCGGCTCGCCGAGCGTCGTCGTCGCGGTTCCCGACGGATTCAGCCAAGGGGCGCCGGCATCGGGCGATGTTGCTCTCAACCTGGCCGGACCCGACGGCGTCGCCGGCACCGTGAAGATCAGCCCGACGCCCCTCGATGCCGGTGCTGCGTTCCAGCAGTACGCCGATGCGCGCACCGCGGGCCACGAGTTCAACAGCGTCAGCATCCTGTCCGGCGACCTGTGCGGTTACAGCGGGCAGAAGCTGATGGGCGTCCTTGCCGAAAAGCCCGGCGGCGGCAGCGACTACGTCGACCGCATCGTGCACGTGTGGACCAACAACGGGAACTACCTGATCGCGCTGCAGTTGCAGGGACCCGCCGGTTCGAAGGGCATCGATGCGGCGAAGCCGGTGCTGCTGGGGGACTTCGGTATCCAGATGGGCTGACTGCTGCGGCTCATCATTCGGGATTGGTCAACCGCGCCAGGACGATTCCGCCGACGATCATTGACAGGGCCACTGCCCGGCCGATGTTCAGCGGATCGTTGTGGACCAGTACGCCGATGGCGATGGCACCGACGGCACCGATGCCGGTGAACACCGCGTAGGCGGTGCCGACCGGCAGGGTCCGCATCGCCAGCGACAACAGGTACACCGACAACGCGCCGACGAGGACGCAGACGATCGTCGGCAGCAGCCGGGTGAACCCGTCGGTCGGTTTGATGCTCTGGGACCACGCGATCTCCACGCCGCCGGCCAAAGCGAGTATCAGCCAGCTCATTTCGCATACTCCGCGGCCAACGCGCGCGCGGTGCTCAGCGCCGCCGTCAGGGATGCGTCGTGCCCGTCGCGGAACTGGGCGAGTGTGGGATCCACCCGGGCGTTGGCCAGTTCGGCGTTGATGAACACGGTGTCGGTGACGGCGAAATGCCCGGCGAAGAAGTCACGCAGGAATCGCTCCTGATAGTCGAAGGCCGCCTTGGGCGAGCCCGGCGAATAGGCGCCGCCCCGTGCGGTGGCAACCACGAACCGTCTGGGTGCCAACGACATTCGCGGAAACGTCACCTGGTCCAGCCAGGCCTTCAGGGCGGCCGGAATCGAATAGTTGTACATCGGCGTACCGATCAGCACGACGTCGGCCGAGCGCAATTCGGTCAGCAATGGTTCGACGACGGCCCAGGCCGCGGATTGGGCGGGGGTGCGTGCCAGGCCCGCCAACTCGCCGAGGTCGGTGACTCCGGCGGCAAGTGCCGCATCGCAGATCTCGGTCCAGCCGGCGTCGATGAACGGCACCGGCTCGGCCGCCACGTCGCGGTAGCGGTAGGTGCCGTCGGGCGCCGCCGCACGCCAGGCCTGCGCGAACGCGGCACTGACCTGCCTGCTGATCGAGGTGTTCCGGGCGCTGGCATCGAGGTGAAGCAACGTGGTCATGATGATCCTCTCAAAATGGACACAATGTCCGGTTAATGATGGAAGCAACCGGACGTTGTGTCCACTTATTCCATTGGTGAGCTATCGTGCGGAGGTGGACATCGGTGCGGACCTGCTCGGCACTGGCGACGCCGGCGCCGAGCGCGCCGACGCCGCACGCAACCGCGCCCGGATACTGGCTGCGGCCGCGGAAGTCTTCGCCGGTCGTGACCCACGCAGCGTCACGATGGAACACATCGCCATTGCGGCCGGCGTCGGACGGGGCACGCTCTATCGCCGCTACCCGAACACCGCGGCCATCGCCGTCGCACTGCTCGACGAACATGAACGCGCCCTGCAGCGCCAACTGATCTCCGGAGAACCCCCGCTCGGACCGGGAGCTGCTCCGGCCGAACGGCTTTCGGCGTTCTATGCCGCCATGGTCGACCTTCTCGACCGCCACGTGGATCTCGCGCTCGGCGCTGAGGTCGGCGGCGCCCGCTTCAGCACCGGGGCCTACGGTTTCTGGGCCGCGCACGTTCGCGCCCTGCTGGTGCAGGGCGAAGTCGAGGATCCGGACGCGCTGGTGGACATCCTGTTGGCGCCATTGGCTGCCGAGAATTTCCTGCATCAACGCGAACGCGGACTGTCCGTCACCCAGATCAGTGATGCGCTGACCCGGCTGGCGTACGCGATGCTCGGCTGACGACTCTTCAGATTCAGCGCGAGCAGATCCCTGTGCAGGCGTCGCGGCACCGGCAACGATGAGCCGACATCGGGTGACGGGAGAGGCGTGATGACTGAGACCGAGGCGACGCACGGCTGGGTGAGCCGTGTCGGGACTGATTGGTGGGCAACAATATTGGGTCTGGCCGTGACGGCACTGGCCGTGGCCGGCGTGCTGCCGAAGATCGGTTGGTGACGCGATGACCGTCGATGCGGCTGATACCGCCGACCACGTCGAATCGGGCGGCGATCACAGCGAATCCACCGGGGCCCGGAGATTCCTCGATTACCTGCCCGGCCTCCTGCTGCTGGTGGCGGTCGGCTTGGCCGGCAAATACGCCCAGATCGGCTGGCTGGCCCTGGCCAAGCATGAGCACTGGCGCGTACCCGACATCGAATACGTGCTGTGGGCCATCGTCTTCGGTTTGATCATCACCAATACCGTTGGTCTGCACCGGATTTTCCGCCCCGGTGTCGCCACGTACGAATTCTGGCTCAAGGTCGGCATCGTCCTGCTGGGCGCGCGGTTCGTCCTCGGCGACGTCCTCAAGCTCGGCGCCACCAGCCTCGTGCAGATCCTGATCGACATGACGGTCGCGGGCGCCATCATCATCGCCGCGGCCCGCTGGTTCGGCCTGTCCGGAAAGCTCGGCTCCCTGCTGGCCATCGGGACGTCGATCTGCGGCGTCTCGGCGATCATCGCGGCCAAGGGCGCCATCCGGGCGCGCAACTCCGACGTCAGCTACGCGATCGCCTCGATCCTGGCGCTCGGCGCCGTCGCGCTGTTCGTGCTGCCGCCGCTGGGCCACGCCATCGGGCTGACCGACCACGAGTTCGGGTTGTGGGCCGGCCTCGCGGTCGACAACACCGCCGAGACCACGGCCACCGGCTACCTGTTCTCCGACGAGGCCGGTAAGACCGCGGTCCTGGTGAAGTCGGTGCGCAACGCGCTGATCGGCTTCGTCGTCCTCGGCTTCGCCATCTACTGGGCAGCCAAGGGCGAGGCCGACGCCGTGGCGTCCGGCGTGCGCGCCAAGGCCGCATTCGTCTGGCAGAAGTTCCCGAAGTTCGTGCTTGGCTTCCTCGCGGTCTCGGCTGTCGTCACCGCCGGGCTGTTGAGCAAGGGACAGATCGCGAACCTGGCCGCGGTGTCCAAGTGGGCGTTCCTGCTGACCTTCGCGGGGGTCGGGCTGTCCACCGACTTCCGGCAGATCGCGCGCACCGGCTGGCGCCCGCTCGTGGTCGCGGTGATCGGCCTGGTCGTGGTGGCGACGGTGTCGCTGGCGCTGGTGCTGCTGACGTCGCGCGTGCTGGGCTGGGGTGTCGTCGGCTGACCGATACCGCGAAAACGACGAAATGGTCGCTGCCAACGAATCGGCAGCGACCATTTCGTCGTTTTCGGGGCGTAGACCACGTAATACGACGGAACGGTCCGTTCGTGGCAAACATATATTCTTGGCTGTGGATTTCCTGATGACTTAGAAAGTGCCTAGTTTTCGTTGCTGATGACCGACTAGTCTGGCCCTGCATTAACGGGGGTTGGCAACTATGGCAAATAATATCGTTTCGTGTCGGGGGATTCGAAATGCTGTTGCGTCGGCTCACGACATTCTGGTTGGGCCGTGGATCGGGGTCCGGCTGGTCAATCGGCGACGGCCGAACGGCACAGGTGAACGCGACGTCCTGCGGCGCAGCGAGCAGCGATTGACGCTGGCCGCTCGCGTCGGCGGACTGGGGATATGGGACTACGACATCGCGCGCGACGCGCTCTACTGCGACGACACCTGGTACCGCATCGTGGGGCGCGACCCTGCTGAACCAGTTCGATCGATCACAGATTTTCGCCCGTTCATCCACCCAGAGGATGTCGATCAGGCGACCGAGGTGGTGCACACAGCCGCCGAACTCCTCGAGTCGGGGCTGGACTACTCCATGGAGTACCGGATCATCCGTCCCGACGGCGAGATCCGCTGGGTGCGCTCCACCGCCTGCCTGATCACGGACTCGCGCGAAGTCGCGACCCGGGCAATCGGTTTCATCGTCGACGTGACCGATTCCCGGCGCAACGAGATGGCGCTGCGGCACGCGAATGAGTCTCTCCGGGAAGCTCAGGCCGGGCTGGCGCGGCAGATCTTGCAGGACCCCCTCACCGGCATCGCCAATCGGCGGGTGTTGGACCAAGAACTTGAACGGATTTGCCTCGAGGCCAACAGGACTCGGCATCCGGTGACTGTCGGCATGATCGATGTCGACCTGTTCAAAGAGTTCAACGACCGCTACGGGCATCTGGAGGGAGATGCTGCGCTGTGCAAGATCGCCACATTGCTCCGGGCGTCCGTGCGGCGCGTCGACACGGTGGTTCGATACGGCGGCGAGGAGTTTGCGTTCGTCTTGGCCGACGGCGCCGAACCCGGCCCGATGCTCGACCGGCTTCACGCGGCTCTGCTGGACCTGGCCATTCCGCATGACTTGTCGCCATACGGACAGGTCACCGTCAGCTGTGGCTGCGTGACGTTCTATTCCTGTCACGACCTGACTCCCACGATGCTGCTGAGGGAGTGCGACGAGGCCCTCTATGAGGCGAAGGAGAAGGGCCGCAATCGCAACGTTGTTCGCGTCAGAATGGCGTGACGCACCGGGCTGGGTAGGCGGTGGGTTGGCGCCTACGCAGAGCGATTTGGAGCGTTCTGGCTGCTCGCCTAGTATGTAGGGGTTGCCCAGGGCAGACCCCGGTCACACGCTGACTCTGCGTGCCCTTGGACAACAAGACCGCGCACGTCCAGGTCGGTATCTGGCGTGCATACAAAACCCAGGTCAGGAGATCGAGTGATTCAGCAGGAATCGCGACTCAAGGTCGCCGACAACACGGGCGCAAAGGAAATCCTTTGCATCCGCGTGCTCGGTGGCTCGTCGCGGCGCTACGCCGGCATCGGCGACATCATCGTGGCGACCGTCAAGGACGCCATCCCGGGCGGCAACGTCAAGCGTGGTGACGTGGTCAAGGCCGTCGTCGTGCGCACCGTCAAGGAGCGCCGCCGGCCGGACGGCAGCTACATCAAGTTCGACGAGAACGCCGCCGTCATCATCAAGAACGACAATGACCCCCGCGGTACCCGCATCTTCGGGCCGGTCGGTCGCGAACTGCGCGAGAAGAAGTTCATGAAGATCGTCTCGCTGGCCCCGGAGGTTTTGTGATGAAGGTGCACAAGGGCGACACCGTGCTGGTCATCGCCGGCAAGGACAAGGGTGCCAAGGGCAAGGTCATCGAGGCCTACCCGACCCGCAACAAGGTGCTCGTTGAGGGCGTCAACCGGATCAAGAAGCACACTGCGCAGTCTCAGAACGAGCGCGGTGCATCGTCGGGTGGCATCGTCACCCAGGAGGCGCCGATCCACGTTTCGAACGTGATGGTGGTCGACTCCGACGGCAACGCGACCCGCATCGGCTACCGCGTCGATGAGGAGAGCGGCAAGAAGGTCCGTATCTCTAAGCGCAATGGCAAGGACATCTGAGATGACCACTGTGGAAAACACTCAGCCCCGGCTGAAGACGCGTTACCGCGAAGAGATCCGCGACGCGCTCAACAACGAATTCAACTACGCCAACGTCATGCAGATCCCCGGCGTGGTCAAGGTTGTCGTCAACATGGGTGTCGGTGACGCCGCCCGCGACGCCAAGCTGATCAACGGCGCGGTCAACGACCTGACGCTGATCACCGGCCAGAAGCCGGAAATCCGCAAGGCCCGCAAGTCCATCGCGCAGTTCAAGCTGCGTGAGGGCATGCCGATCGGCTGCCGCGTCACCCTGCGTGGCGACCGCATGTGGGAGTTCCTGGACCGCCTGATCTCCATCGCGCTGCCCCGTATCCGCGACTTCCGCGGTCTGTCGGCCAAGCAGTTCGACGGCAGCGGCAACTACACCTTCGGCCTCAACGAGCAGTCGATGTTCCACGAGATCGACGTCGACTCGATCGACCGCCCCCGCGGCATGGACATCACGGTCGTCACCTCGGCCACCACTGACGACGAAGGCCGTGCGTTGCTGCGGGCCCTGGGCTTCCCGTTCAAGGAGAACTGACAATGGCAAAGAAGGCTCTGGTCAACAAGGCCAACAAGAAGCCGAAGTTCGCGGTGCGTGGCTACACCCGCTGCAACAAGTGCGGTCGCCCGCACTCGGTGTTCCGCAAGTTCGGCCTGTGCCGAATCTGCCTGCGGGAGATGGCTCACGCCGGCGAGCTGCCCGGCGTGCAGAAGTCCAGCTGGTGACTCTGCCCGTCTCATGACGCTGTAGAAAGCCGCCCCGGTCCTCGTGACCGGGGCGGCTTTTGCGTTCGGCTGGGAGCTGACATGCGGAGTTTCGACGAGCTGGTGCGCGAAGCCGCGAACGCCGACGTGACCGGATGGGGCTTCGACTGGCTGGCCGGGCGCGCGACCGAGGAGCGGCCGCCCTGGGGTTACGCCACGTTGTTGGCGCGCCGGCTGGCAAGCGTGGCCGCCGCGCTGGACCTCGATACCGGCGGCGGCGAGGTCATCGGTGAGATGCCGACCCTGCCGCCACACATGGTGGTCACCGAGGCGTGGCCGCCGAATGCGCGCGCCGCACGCGAACGGCTTGCGCCGCGGGGTGTGACGGTCATCGAGACCGTGGACGACCGGCGACTGCCGTTCGACGCCGGCACCTTCGACCTGGTTTCGGCCCGCCACCCGGTTGCGCCGAACTGGACCGAGATCGCCCGGGTGCTCCGGCCCGGCGGACATTACTTCGGACAGCACGTCGGGCCGGGGTCGGCGTTCGAGCTCATCGAGTACTTCCTCGGGCCGCTGCCCGCAGAACGCAGACAGCGGGACCCGCAGTGCGAGACCGCAGCAGCAGAACAGGCCGGTCTCGTCGTCACCGATCTCCGGGAGGCACGTTGCCGCATGGAGTTCCACGACGTCGGCGCCGTCGTCTGGATCCTGCGCAAATGTCCGTGGTGGATTCCCGACTTCTCGGTGGACCGGTACGGCGAACAGCTCGTCGAGCTCGACCGCCGGATGCGCGGCGGCACGCCATTCGTCGCGCATTCGACACGGCATCTCATTGAGGCGCGCCGATAGCCGGTGCGTCGAGGGTGGGGGACTACGCGGAAATCCGGCCGGAAAACCGCGCCAACCCCCACGCTCGGCGGGTGACCTGCACGGATTTGGCCCTGAGCTGCGCATTGTCTACACTGGGCAGGTTGCCATGGGCGGTTTTGCCCGATGGCCGATCGGTATGTGCCTTCTGAAGCTGGATTGCACTGCTGATGCACGACCCCTGACCGACCTCGGTCAGATACGGGAAAACACTTCGTAGCAGGCCCACGATGTGACGTGCCGAGCCACCGCAAGGTGGGACCGACACGGGCGTGATGTATGGGAACCGCAGCGAGAAAGGTTGATCAACGCTGTCATGACAATGACGGATCCGATCGCAGACTTCTTGACACGTCTGCGCAACGCCAACTCGGCGTACCACGACGAGGTGACCCTGCCCCACTCGAAGATCAAGGCGAACATCGCCGAGATCCTCAAGAAGGAGGGTTACATCACCGACTACCGCACCGAGGACGCCCGCGTGGGCAAGAGCCTCGTTGTATCCCTGAAGTACGGCCCGAGCCGCGAGCGCAGCATCGCCGGCCTCCGCCGGGTGTCGAAGCCCGGTCTGCGGGTGTACGCGAAATCCACCAACCTGCCGCGGGTTCTGGGTGGCCTGGGTGTGGCGATCATCTCCACGTCCTCCGGCCTCCTCACCGACCGCCAGGCAGCTCGACAAGGCGTGGGCGGCGAAGTCCTCGCTTACGTCTGGTAGGGGGCAGAAAACATGTCGCGTATTGGAAAGCAGCCGGTTGTCATCCCGGCCGGTGTCGATGTGACCATCGACGGCCAGAACGTCGCAGTCAAGGGCCCCAAGGGCACCCTGACGCTGGACGTTGCCGAGCCCATCGAGGTCTCGCGCAACGACGAGGGCGCCGTGGTGGTGACCCGTCCGAACGACGAGCGTCGTAACCGCTCGCTGCACGGGCTGTCCCGCACCCTGATCGCCAACCTGGTGACCGGTGTGACCCAGGGCTACACCACCAAGATGGAAATCTTCGGCGTCGGTTACCGCGTGCAGGCCAAGGGCTCGAACCTGGAGTTCGCGCTCGGCTACAGCCACCCGGTGCTGATCGAGGCCCCCGAGGGCATCACGTTCGCAGTCGAGACCCCGACGAAGTTCTCGGTGTCCGGCATCGACAAGCAGAAAGTCGGCCAGATCTCGGCAGTCATCCGCCGCCTGCGTCGCCCCGACCCGTACAAGGGCAAGGGCATTCGCTACGAGGGTGAGCAGATCCGCCGCAAGGTCGGAAAGACAGGTAAGTAGCAATGGCCAACACTGAGACTGACAAGCGTAAGCCGTTGGGCCAGAACATCTCTGAGACCCGTCGGGTGGCGCGTCTGCGTCGTCACGCCCGTCTGCGCAAGAAGGTCGCCGGCACCGCCGAGCGTCCGCGCCTGATGGTCAACCGCTCCTCGCGGCACATCCACGTCCAGGTGATCGACGACCTGACCGGCACCACGCTGGCCGCCGCGTCGTCCATCGAGGCCGACGTGCGTGCCGTCGACGGCGACAAGAAGGCCGTCAGCACCCGGGTGGGTCAGCTGATCGCCGAGCGTGCCAAGGCTGCCGGCATCTCCGAGGTCGTTTTCGACCGCGGTGGCTACAGCTACGGCGGCCGGATCGCCGCGCTCGCCGACGCCGCTCGCGAAGGCGGGTTGGAGTTCTAATGACTGACTTGAAGATGACCGGAAGGACTGCATGATGGCCGAGCAGGCTGGCGCCGCTTCGGCGCAGGACAACCGTGGCGGTCGTGGTGACCGCGACGGCCGTGGTCGCCGCGATGACCGCGGTGGCCGTGGTCGCGGCGACGACCGCGGTGAGAAGAGCAACTACATCGAGCGCGTTGTCACCATCAACCGCGTTTCGAAGGTGGTCAAGGGTGGTCGGCGCTTCAGCTTCACCGCGCTGGTGATCGTCGGTGACGGCCACGGCATGGTGGGCGTCGGCTACGGCAAGGCCAAGGAAGTTCCGGCCGCCATCGCCAAGGGTGTCGAGGAGGCTCGCAAGGGCTTCTTCCGCGTTCCGCTGATCGGTGGCACCATCGTGCACCCGGTTCAGGGCGAGGCCGCTGCCGGTGTCGTGATGCTGCGTCCGGCCAGCCCGGGTACCGGTGTGATCGCCGGTGGTGCGGCTCGCGCGGTGCTGGAATGCGCCGGCGTGCACGACATCCTGGCCAAGTCGCTGGGCAGCGACAACGCGATCAACGTGGTGCACGCCACCGTTGCCGCGCTGAAGCAGCTGCAGCGTCCGGAGGAAGTGGCGGCCCGTCGTGGCCTGCCCATCGAAGATGTTGCGCCGGCCGGCATGCTGCGGGCCCGGCGTGAGGCAGAAGCGCTGGCCGCATCGGCAGCGCGTGAAGGATCGGCATAATCATGGCTGAACTGAAGATCACCCAGGTGCGTGGCACCGTGGGTGCCCGGTGGAAGCAGCGCGAAAGCCTGCGGACGCTGGGACTGCGCAAGATCCGCCAGTCCGTCGTTCGCGAGGACAACGCGCAGACCCGTGGTCTGCTCGCGGTGGTCAACCACCTCGTCACCGTCGAGGAGGCGTAAATGAGTGTCATCAAGCTGCACGACCTGAAGCCGGCCAAGGGATCCAAGAAGGCCAAGACCCGCGTCGGTCGTGGTGAGGGCTCCAAGGGTAAGACCGCTGGTCGCGGTACCAAGGGCACCAAGGCCCGCAAGAACGTCCCCGTGACGTTCGAGGGTGGCCAGATGCCGATCCACATGCGTCTGCCGAAGCTCAAGGGCTTCCGCAACCGCTTCCGCACGGAGTACGCGGTGGTGAACGTCGGCGACCTCGCCAAGGCGTTCCCGCAGGGCGGCACCGTCGGTGTGGACGAGCTGGTGGCCGCTGGCCTGGTTCGCAAGAACAACCTGGTCAAGGTGCTCGGCGACGGCAAGCTCGCCGTCAAGCTCGACGTCACAGCCAACAAGTTCAGCGGTAGCGCCCGTGAGGCGATCACCGCTGCCGGTGGTAGCGCGACCGAGCTGTAAGAGCTCTACCGAGAAGGGCCTCCGCTTCGGCGGGGGCCCTTCTTTTTTGTGTCCGCCGAGAATGAGCTTGTGTGCCGAGTTCGTCGCGGAATTGGCACACAAGCTCGGTTTCGGCGGCCCTGGTCCTGCAGCTAGCTCTGGGACCGGGCGCCGAGGACGTCGCGGAAGAGTGCCTGGCGGACGGCCAGCTCGCGGGGATCACTCACCAGGTGGAAGCCCAGCCGGTTCATCACGTAGCCGAACCCCACGCCGGTTTCGGGGTCGGCGAAGCCGAACGAGCCACCGAACCCGGGCGTGCCGAACGCCTTTCCCGAGGAGCCGAAGGCGAACGTCGGGATCGGCTTGCAGAAGCCGAGTGCGTAGGCGATCTCGGCGCGCATCACCTTGTCCCGGGTGCCGCCGGACGGATTGCGGGGCGGCGCGATCAACGCATCGAAAGTCTCTGGGGTGAAACCTATTTCGCTCCCGCCGGTCGCCGCGGCGCCGTAGAGGCCGGCCAGTGCGCGGGCCGTCCCGGTGCCGTTGGCAGACGGGATCTCGACGCGGCGCACCTTGTCGGTGTTGTAGTCACCGGCGTACGGGTCGATGTCTGCGGGGATGGCGGCGGTCCTGGCCAACAACCCGCGTGGGTTGAGGCTGCCGATCAGGAACCCGGCCGGCATGACGTCGAGGTGCCGCAAGGACTCGTACCGCTGCCAATGGTGCAACGTGGCGATCCGGTTGCGATCGACCGAGTCCGGCAGGCCGATGTACAGGTCGAGGCCCGACGGCCCGGCTATCTCATCGGCGAGATAGCGGCCGAGCGTGCGGCCGTCGGTGCGACGGATCAGCTCCGACTCGTACCAGCCGATGGTGATGGCGTGGTAGCCGTGCCGGGTGCCGGGCGTCCACGCGGGTTTCTGCGCCGCGAGGATGGCGGAGAGCCGCACCGGATCGGCGATGTCGGACAGCAGGGGATTGGGTGTCAGCACGCACAGGCCCGCCTGATGCGCCAGCAGTTGACGCACGGTGACGTCGCCCTTGTCCTGCGCGGCGAACTCTGGCCAATACGTGCTGACCCGCTCGTCGTAGTCGAAAAGCCCTTTGGACACCGCGTGCGCGACGGCGAGGGCGGCCACCCCTTTCGTCGACGAGAACATGTTGACCATGGTGTCGGCCTGCCACGGCGCCCTGCTGATCCCGTCGCGGTAACCGCCCCACATGTCGACGACCTTGCGGCCGTCACGGTAGACGCACAGTGCGGCGCCGACCTCGCCGCCGGCCGCGAAGTTGGCCCGGAACGCATCGGCGACCTTGCCGTAGCCGTCGTCGGCATCGCCGTGGACCATGTCGGGAGAGACGGAGACCTTCAGCACCATGGGGTCGATCATCACCCGCGAGCAGGCATAAAACTGTCGAAATCGGCAAGGAGTGGACAGTTTTGCGTCTGCTCGGCACTCGGTGGCGAGTCGGTACGCTCGGAGCATGTTTGCTTTCCGGCCCAGCCTGCCCGGTCTTCCTGGTCCCGATGAGTTGCGTGCCCTGGTCCGCAAGGTCGACACCGCGCGTCACCACGGCGTGCCGGGCGGCTGTGTACTGGAACTCGACCTGCAGGCCGTGCCGCCGGAGACCGCCGGCTTCGACCCGATCGCCTTCGTGATGGGCAACCCGCGGCCGCTTGTGCTGCGCGATGCCGTCGCCGCAATCCACCGCGCGGCCGATGACAAGCGGGTGGCCGGTCTGATCGCACGGGTTCAATTGCCCGCTGCCGCAGCAGGTCCGGTGCAGGAGCTGCGTGACGCCATCGCCGCGTTCAGCGCCGTCAAGCCGTCCATCGCCTGGGCCGAGACCTACCCCGGCACCATGTCGTACTACCTGGCCTCGGCGTTCCGGGAAGTGTGGATGCAGCCCTCGGGCACCGTCGGGCTGGTGGGTTTCGCCACCAACGCGCTGTTCCTGCGCGATGCGTTCGACAAGGCCGGCATCGAGGCGCAGTTCGTCGCGCGCGGTGAGTACAAGTCGGCGGCGAACATGTTCACGCAGGACCGCTACACCGAGCCGCACCGCGAGGCCGACGGCCGCCTCATCGAGAGCCTGCACGCCCAGGTGCTGGCCGCCATCGCGGAATCCCGCGGCGTCGACGCCGGCGAACTCGACACCCTGGTCGACCGGGCGCCGCTGCTGCGTGACGACGCGCTGGCCGCGAACCTGGTGGACCGCATCGGTTTCCGCGACGAGGCGTATGCCCGGATCGGCGAATTGACCGGTGGCGCAGCCGAAGCTGACAGCAAGGACGCGCCGCCACGGCTGTTCCTGTCCCGGTACGCCAAGGCCACCGCCGGCCACACCCTGCCCGAGGTGCCGCCGCTGCCGGGTATCAAACACAAGCCGACCATCGCCGTCGTCACCATGGCCGGGCCCATCGTCAGCGGCCGTGGTGGCCCGAGCGCGTTCCCGCCCGGACCGTCGAGCGTCGGCGGCGACACCATCGCCGCGGCCCTGCGGGAAGCCGCCGCGGACGACGACGTCGCGGCCGTCGTACTCCGCGTGGACAGCCCCGGTGGCGCGGTCACGGGCTCGGAGACCATCTGGCGCGAGGTGGCGCGACTACGAGAGGCGGGCAAACCTGTCGTCGCGTCGATGGGCGCGGTCGCCGCGTCCGGCGGTTACTACGTGTCGATGGCGGCCGACCACATCGTCGCCAACGCCGGCACCATCACCGGATCCATCGGCGTGGTGACGGGAAAGCTCGTTACGAAGGGCCTCAAGGAACGGCTCGGTGTCGGGTCGGATGCCGTGCGTACCAACGAGAATGCCGATGCCTGGTCGGCCAACCAGCCCTTCACCGAAGCGCAGCACGCGCACGTCGTGGCTGAGGCCGACCTGTTCTACACCGACTTCGTCGAGCGCGTCGCCGACGGCCGCAATCTGCCGGTCGCGGCCGTCGAGCAGGTGGCCCGCGGCCGCATCTGGACCGGTGCCGACGCGCTCGAGCACGGCCTGGTCGACGAGCTCGGTGGGCTGCGCACCGCCGTACGCCGGGCGAAGGTGCTGGCCGGTATCGAAGTTGAAGCTCCCGTCCGAACCGTCAACTACCCGGGTTCGTCGCTGCTGGACCACGTGCGGCCCAAGGCCTCCTCGCAGCCGGCCGCGGCGTCATTGCCGGAAGCGGTTGCGGCACTGTTCGGTCGTTCCCTGGTCGGTGCGCTCGGCCAGGCCGAGCGGTCGCTGACCGGGGTCAGCGCGCTGTGGCTGGGGGACTACCGCTTCTAGGAAAGGTTCAGCCCAGAGTGCCGCTGATGTAGATGATTTCGCGCATCGGGTCGTCGTCGACAACTGTCGCCGTCAACCCGTGCCGGGCGTGCAGATCTACCCGGCCGATGCCGGTCGTCTGCCAGCCCTTGGCGGCCAGATAGTCTGCGGCAGAATGCCTTTCGCCGTGGTAGACGAGCGACGGCATGTCCATGTTCAAGCCGAGCTTTTGGAATCCGGCCGCGGCTTCGCGAGCCTTGTCCGGGTCGAAATCCTTGAGCCCCGGCACGAATTCGGTGGCCACGGCGCTACCGGGAGCGCTGAGCTCGTGGATGTCGTCGAACAGCTTGTCCTGGGCTTCCGGCGGCAGGTAGATCAGCAGACCCTCGGCCAGCCACGCCGTCGGCAGACCGGGATCGAAACCGGCCGACCGCAGCGCTGCCGGCCAGTCCTCGCGCAGATCGATCGGCACGGTCCGGCGCTGCGCCGTCGGCTCCGCGCCGAGTCCGGCCAGCGTCCGGGTCTTGAACTCGATGACGTCGGGCTGGTCGATCTCGTAGACGACGGTGCCGTCAGGCCACGCGAGCCGGTAGGCGCGCGAGTCCAGGCCGGATGCGAGGATCACCGCCTGCCGGATGCCGCCGTCGGCCGCCGTCGCGAAGTAGTCGTCGAAAAACCTTGTACGCACGGCCATTTCGTCGATGTTGGCGCGGGCGCGCGCGGCCGCATCCGGCGCGACGGCGTCGAGGACGGCCAGGTCCAGTTCACCGTCGACCATCTTGGTGAATGCCTCGATTCCGACGGCGCGCACCAGCGGCGCCGCGAAGGGATCGTCGATCAAACCGTGATCATGGGTGCTGGCGATGGCCCGCCCGGTCGCGACCAGCGTGGCCGTCGCGCCGACGCTCGACGCCAGGTCCCAGGTGTCCCCGTGCTCGCGTGCCATGGCGGTCAGGCCTTCTTGCCGAGGACTGCGCGCACGTACTTCAATTGCGTCCAGGCCCGGGACAATTCGTCATCCGGGTACTGGAAACCGTTGTCGCCGTGGGCTTCTTCGACCGACCGCGCGGTGACGTCCCAGCCGAGGCCCGTCAGGTAGTCGGTGACGTGATTGCGGTCGCCCTCGTAGATGAGGTCGGTCATCTCGATGTTCGATCCGAGCGCCTTCATTCGTTCGCGCATCTGCTGCATCCGCTCGTCGTCGAACGCGGAACTCAGGTCGCCCACCTGCTCGGTGGCCACGAAGCTACCGGGCGCCGAGAGCGCGGTGATGTTGTCGAACAGCCGGTCCTGGGCCTCCGGCGGCAGGTAGATCAGCAGCCCCTCGGCGATCCACGCCGTAGGTGCCGACGGATCAAAGCCGTTGTCCCGCAACGCCTGCATCCAGTCGTCGCGCAGGTCGACGGCGACGGTGCGCAGTGTCGCGGCGGGTGCGGCGCCGAGGTCGGCCAGCGTCGTGGACTTGAACTCGATGACCTCGGGCTGGTCGACCTCGAAGACGACCGTGCCGTCGGGCCACGGTAGCCGGTAGGCGCGTGCGTCCAGACCGGCGGCCAGGATCACCGCCTGCCGGACACCCGCGGCGGCCGCGTCGAGGAACAACTGGTCGAACCACCGGGTGCGCACCGTCATGCCCTCGGCGGCGCGCCGCGGGGTGAAGGCCGGGTTCACGTCGCCGAAGTCGATCTCGCCGTCCAGCGCCTTGGTGAAGAAGTCCAGTCCGACGGCACGGACCAGCGGCTCGGCGTACGGGTCATCGATCAGCTGCTCGCGGTGCGCCAGCGCGCGCTGCCCCGCAACCATGGTTGCGGTGGCGCCGACGCTGGAGGCGAGGTCCCAGGAATCTCCGTCAGTGCGTGTCATGTGGGTGCAGCTCCTAGTTCTTGATGGCCGTTACGGACAGTGAATTACGCAGCGCCGCGGTGTCTTCGGTCTCCGCGAGGGGTCGGCCGTACTCGGCGAAAACTTCAAGGCGCGGGCGGGCCGTGGTATTCCAGCCACTGGCATCCAGGTGCTCGACCACCGAGGTCCGGTCGCCCTGGTACCAGAGGTCGGTCAGGTTGAGGTCAAGGCCCGCGCTGCGCCACCGCTCGCTCATGGCTGCGCCGCGCTGGGCCATGCCGGCACCGTGATCGGTGTGGAACTCGGTGGCCAGCCGGCTGCCGGGCGCCGACAGCGCGGTGATGTTGTCGAACAGCTTGTCTTGCGCTTCCGGCGGCAGGTAGATCAGCAGGCCCTCGGCGATCCAGGCGGTCGGCGCCGACGGGTCGAATCCGGCGGCCCGCAGTGCGGCCGGCCAGTCCTCGCGCAGGTCGATGGCGACAGTGCGGCGTTCGCACGTGGGCTCGGCGCCGATCTGTGCCATGGTCCCGGTCTTGGCGGCGATCACCTCGGGCTGGTCGATCTCGTAGACGACGGTCCCGGCCGGCCAGTCCAGCCGGTAGGCGCGCGAGTCCAGGCCGGCGGCCAGGATGACGGCCTGCCGGATTTCAGCGGACCCGGCGGCCCCGCTCGAACTGACGCCTACGGCGTCCATGAAGAAGTCGTCGAAGAACTTCGTCCGCACCGCCATCAGGTTGGTGATCATCGCGGCGGCCGTTCCGGCTTCGCCGGCGAGGTCGATCTGCCCGTCGAGCAGCTTGATGAAGAAGTCGACGCCGACGGCCCGCACCAGCGGGTCGGCGTACGGATCGCGGATGAGGGGCTCCGCTTCCTTCGTCGCCAGGGCGCGGGCGGTGGCCACCATCGTGGCGGTGGCGCCCACGCTCGAGGCCAGATCCCAGGTGTCGCTGTCGGTGCGGGTCATCGCGTGAGTCCTGTCCGTCGGTAGGGGTATGGGGTCAGCGCAGGGCGGTGACGTAGTTGACCTCGCCCATGGAGGGCTGGCCGTTCGGGTCGGCCTCGACGCCCGGCAGGCCGTTGCGGACCAGCAGTTCGTTGGAGGTGACGGCGGTGGTGTGCCAGCCGTGGCCCTGAAGATAGGTGTCCACGTCGGCGCGGTCACCGAGATAGACCAGATCGCTGAAGTCGAGGTCGAAGCCTTGGTCGCGCCAGTGCTCCGACGCGGCCTTCATGCGCTCGCGCACGGCGTCCTCGTCGAGGTCGGGCGTGGCCGGCACGCCTTCGGCGCCCATCCGGCTACCCGGTGCGGACAGTTCGGAGATCTGGTCGAGCAGCCGGTCCTGCGCTTCGGGCGGCAGGTACCCGAACAGGCCCTCCGCGATCCACGCGGTCGGCTTGGCGGGATCGAGACCCGCGGCGCGCAGTGCCGCCGGCCAGTCGTCACGCAGGTCGATCGCCACCGTGCGCCGTTCGGTGGTGGGCGCGGCGTCCAGATCGGCCAGGGTCTTGGACTTGAACTCGATGACGTCGGGCTGGTCGATCTCGTAGACGACGGTGCCCGCCGGCCACGACAGGCGATAGGCCCGGGAGTCGAGGCCCGCGGCCAGGATGACGGCCTGCCGGATCCCGGCCTTGCCGGCGTCATGGAAGAAGTCGTCGAAGAATCTGGTGCGCGCCGCCATTCCGTTGGTCAGCTGCGTCATGGTCGGGCCGTAGCCGGCACCGAACTGGGCGGGATCGGTGGCACCGTCGACCAGCTTGGTGAAGAACTCGACCCCGACGGCGCGGACCAGGGGAGCGGCGAACGGGTCGTCGATGATGGGGTCTTCGGAATTGGTGGCCAGGGCGCGGGCGGCGGCGACCAAGGTCGCGGTCGCTCCCACGCTCGATGCCAGGTCCCAGGTGTCGTTGTCAGTGCGTGCCATCGCGTCGTTCCTGTCGTCGTGGCCCGGTACGCGGGCCGGTAGTTAGCTCATGTAACAACCTGTCGGCGACTGTACGCGCCGTTCCTGAATGCGGCAGAAATGCCGGGTGACGGCACGTTTCGACGTGTCCGGGCTGGGTAGGAAGGGTTCGGCGCCGAGCGGATGCAGGTCGTGGGGACGGCAACTGTTATTCTCGGAGACTGATTTGACGGCGCGTCCAGGCAGGTCGGGTACCTGCTGTGGTCACGCACGGAAATAACCAAACGCTGGACCTGACCAGCCCCATCAGCACGCCGCGGCCCGAGCTCGGCTGCGCAGGAGGAAGAGTGCTTTCGGCTTTCATCTCGTCCATGCGGACGGCCGATCTGCGACGCAAGATCCTCTTCACGCTGGGTGTAGTCGTCCTGTATCGGGCCGGTGCCGCGTTGCCGTCCCCCGGGGTGAACTACCCGAACGTGCAGAAGTGCATCGAGCAGGTCAGTGGCGGTGACTCGGCGCAGGTCTACTCGCTGATCAACCTGTTCTCCGGCGGCGCGCTGCTGCACCTGTCGGTGCTGGCGGTCGGCGTGATGCCCTACATCACGGCGAGCATCATCGTGCAGCTGCTGGTCGTGGTCATCCCGCGCTTCGAACAGCTGCAGAAGGAAGGCCAGGCCGGTCAGGCCAAGATGACGCAGTACACGCGTTATCTCGCGATCGCGCTGGCGGTTCTGCAGGGCACGTCGATCGTCGCGATGGCTGCCAGCGGCAACCTGCTGCAGGGCTGCACCCTGAACATCATCCAGGACCAGAGCATCTTCACCCTGGTCGTGATCGTGCTGGTCATGACCGCCGGCGCCGCCCTCGTCATGTGGATGGGCGAGCTCGTCACCGAGCGCGGCATCGGCAACGGCATGTCGCTGATGATCTTCGCCGGCATCGCCGCCCGCATCCCGTCCGAAGGCCAGTCCATCCTGGAGAGCCGCGGCGGCGTCGTCTTCGCCTCGGTCGTGGCGGCAACGCTGATCATCATCGTCGGCGTCGTCTTCGTCGAGCAGGGCCAGCGCCGTATCCCGGTGCAGTACGCCAAGCGCATGGTGGGCCGCCGCATGTACGGCGGTACCTCGACCTATCTGCCCCTGAAGGTCAACCAGGCCGGCGTCATCCCGGTCATCTTCGCGTCGTCGCTGATCTACATCCCGCACCTGATCACCCAGCTGGTCACCGCCGGTGATCCGAACGCATCCAACGGCTGGTGGTCCAAGGCGATCGCCAAGTACCTGACCAACCCGGCCGACCCGGTCTACATCGCGATCTACTTCGGTCTGATCATCTTCTTCACCTACTTCTACGTGTCCATCACGTTCAACCCCGATGAGCGGGCGGACGAGATGAAGAAGTTCGGTGGCTTCATCCCCGGCATCCGCCCGGGCAAGCCGACGGCGGATTACCTGCGGTACGTCCTGAGCCGGATCACCCTGCCGGGCTCGATCTACCTGGGCATCATCGCCGTGCTGCCCAATCTGTTCCTCGAGATCGGCAACTCCGGTAGCGTGCAGAACTTGCCGTTCGGCGGTACGGCCGTGCTGATCATGATCGGCGTGGGTCTGGACACGGTGAAGCAAATCGAGAGCCAGCTCATGCAGCGCAACTACGAAGGGTTCCTCAAATGAGAATGGTTCTGCTGGGACCGCCGGGAGCAGGCAAGGGCACTCAGGCCGAGAAGCTGGCCGAGAAGTTCGGCATCCCGCAGATCTCCACGGGTGATCTGTTTCGTAGCAACATCAGCAAGGGCACCCCGCTCGGTGTCGAGGCCAAGAAGTACCTCGACGCCGGCGACCTGGTCCCGGCCGAGCTGACCAACGCGCTGGTCGACGACCGCCTCGACGCCGACGACACCGCCGCCGGGTTCATCCTGGACGGCTTCCCCCGCTCGGTCGAGCAGGCCGTCGCGCTGCGCGACATGCTGGCCAAGCGCAACCTGAAGCTCGACGCCGTGCTGGAGTTCCGCGTTTCGGAGTCCGAGCTGCTGACCCGGCTGAAGAGCCGCGGCCGCGCCGACGACACCGAAGAGGTCATCCTCAACCGTATGAAGGTGTACCGCGACGAGACCGCCCCGCTGCTGGACTACTACCGGGACGAGCTCGTGTCGGTCGACGCCGTCGGCAGCCTGGACGAGGTTTTCGCCCGCGCCCTGCAGGCGCTCGGCAGCTGACACCGCCGCTCTGGCTGAAGTAGTTATCGATGATTGGTCTACCCCGACGCGGCCGCAAGGTCGTCCCGCAGCGGACACCCGGCGAACTCGACGCGATGGCGGCTGCCGGTTCGCTGGTGGCGGCAGCGCTGAAAGCGGTTCGTGACGCCGCCGCACCGGGGATGTCCACTCTCGAGCTGGACCAGATCGCCGAGTCCGTCATCCGCGACGGTGGCGGCATCCCGTCGTTCCTGGGCTACCACGGCTTCCCGGCGACCATCTGCGCGTCGGTCAACGACCGCGTGGTGCACGGGATTCCGACCGCCGATGAGGTGCTCGCCAGCGGTGATCTGGTCTCGATCGACTGCGGCGCCATCCTGGACGACTGGCACGGCGACTCGGCCGTGACGTTCGGCGTCGGCCCGCTGATCGACGCCGACCAGAAACTGTCGGACGCCACCCGTGAGTCCATGGAGGCCGGTATCGCCGCCATGGTGCCCGGTAACCGGCTGACCGACGTCTCGCACGCCATCGAAGTGGCGACCCACGCCGCGTCCGCCCGCTACGACCGCAAGTTCGGCATCGTCGCAGGCTACGGCGGTCACGGCATCGGTCAAGAGATGCACATGGACCCGTTCCTGCCCAACGAGGGATCGCCCGGGCGGGGCCCGTTCCTCGAGCCCGGCTCGGTGCTGGCCATCGAGCCGATGCTGACGTTGGGTACCTCGAAGACGGTCATTCTCGAAGATGAGTGGACAGTGGTTACCAAGGACGGCTCCCGTGCCGCACACTGGGAACACACCGTTGCTGTCACTGAGGATGGACCCCGAATCCTGACGCTGCTGCACGACTGACCCGGTGAACCGGATCGCCCCTGATCTCGTGTCAATGACGGAGGTTATGCATGAGCGATCCGGAGGCCGCCATGATGCGGGTGCTTTACGACGAGCACGCAGGCGCCCTTTGGCGCTATGCCCTGCGTCTGACACAGGATTCGGCGCGCGCCGAGGACGTCGTACAGGAGACGTTGCTGCGGGCGTGGCGGCACCCCGATGTCGTGTCCGACACCAACCAGTCCCCACGGGCCTGGCTCTACACCGTCGCTCGCAACCTCATCATCGACGAGCAGCGCAGCGCTCGGCGCCGGCACGAAACGACGTCGTCGGAGGTGGTGGAGGCCGACGACCGGACGGATCCGGCAGCCACCGATGAGGTGGATACCGCCCTGGATCGGATGCTGCTCGGGGGCGCCCTGAGTCAGCTCTCCGTCGACCATCGCGCCGTCATCGAGCGCGCGTACTACCGGCAGCTGAGCGTCGCGCAGATCGCGGCAGAGCTTCAGATCGCCGAGGGCACAGTGAAATCGAGGCTGCATTACGCGGTCCGGGCGCTGCGCCTGAATCTGCAGGAAATGGGGGTGACTCGGTGAGCATTCACATTGTCGAGTCCGTCGGACCCTTTGACGGCGACCGGTACGCAACCTGGGACGCCGCCTACGTGCTGGGTTCGCTGTCGAGTGCGGAACGCCGCGAGTACGAAGCGCACCTGCAGACCTGCTCCCGGTGCCGGGACGCGGTCGGTGAGCTCAGCGGCATGCCGGCCCTGCTGGGCCTGCTGGATTTGGCCGACGTGCAGGAGATCGGCGCCGAGCAGCCTGAACCGCCGTTGCGGCCCGAGGTGCTCGATTCGGTCTTGGCCAAGGTACGGTGGCGCCGGCGCCGGACCCGCTGGGTGACGACGGCAGTGGCCGGCCTGGCCGCGGCGGTCCTTGCCGTCGGTGCGGTGGCCGTGGTCCGGCCGGAGTTCTTCGGCGGTGGCCAGAGCCAGGAGCAGGTCGCGCAGCTGCCCATGCAGCACGTCGCACCCACGCCGTTCAACGCCACCATCGCGCTGAGCAGCTTCGGCTGGGGTACGCGGATCGACATGGCCTGCAGCTACGGCGACTGGTCCAGTGGACCGGCCGCTCCGCCGACCAACCTGGGTATGGTGGTGGTGGGCCGCGACGGCAGTCGCAGCCAGATCGCCACGTGGTTCGGCATGTCGGGAGCCACTGCGTTGCCGAGCGGTAACACGCCCATGCAGGTTTCGGAAATTGCTGCGGTACAACTGGTTTCCGCAGACAACGGCAAGGTGCTGCTGGAGCGCAATCTGTAGGAATTTCCCGCGGCGTTGAACCATCCGCCGATCCGCTTCGTGTCCTTGGTGAGACGAGCGGAAGCAGGTGGCAGATGGTCGGCAGGCATCGGGTGGTGGACCACATCATCACGCAACTTGCGGCGTCGGGCATCGAGTACTTCTTCGGTGTCGACGGGGCCAATATCGAGGACCTGTTCGACGCGGCGTTCCTCGCCGAGGGTGTCACCCCGATCCTCGCCAAGCACGAGTTCTCCGCGGCCACCATGGCAGATGGTTACAGCCGCGCGGTGTCCCGGATCGGGGTGGTGGCTGCGACGTCGGGCGGCGGATCGCTGAATCTTGTTGCAGGACTGGGTGAATCACTGGCCAGCCGGGTTCCGGTGCTGGCCCTGGTGGGGCAGGCGCCGACCGGTATGGACGGCCGCGGCAGCTTCCAGGACACCAGTGGACGGTCCGGATCGCTGGACGCGGTGGCGTTGTTCTCGGCGGTGTCGGTGTACTGCCGTCGCGTGACGGAGCCGGAGGAGATCGTGCCCGCGCTGGCGGAGGCGCTGGCCGCGGCCGGCAGCGGCGGCCCGGCGGTCCTGTTGCTGCCGAAGGACATTCAGCAGGCGATGATCGACGTGGTGAATCCTACTGCTGTCGTTGAGGATTCGCTGCTGTCCGACCCGGGTCCCATCGCCGAGGTGCTGCGCCGGGCACTGGGCCCGGTCACCATCATCGCCGGCGAGCAGGTGGCCCGCGACGACGCCCGCCGGGAACTCGAGGAATTGCGCTCGGTGCTGCGGGCCTGGGTTGCCACGGTGCCCGATGCCAAGGACGTCAGCGGCTCGCCTGGTTTGGGGCAGTCGTCGTGGCTGGGGGTCACCGGCGTGATGGGTCATCCGCGGGTGGTCGACGCGGTGTCCCGCAGCGCGGTGTGCCTGGTGGTCGGGACCCGCCTGTCGGTGACGGCGCGCGCCGGTCTCGACGGCGCACTGGCCGGCGTACAGACCGTCTCGCTCGGTGCGGAACGCCCGTATGTCCCGACGACACACGTGAATTCGACCAACCTGCGGGCGTCGCTGACCGCGCTGACCCAGTCATTGACCGGAGCCGGCCGGCCCCACGGTATCCGCGTCCTCGACCCGTTGCCGCACACCGAACTTCAGCCACCGCCGCACGACGGCCCCGGTATCCGGTACCGCGACACCGTCGCGCTGCTCGACGACCTGCTGCCCGACGGCGCCGACATCGTGGTCGACGCCGGCAACACCGGGGCTTCGACGGTGCATGGGCTGCCGGTGCGCCGGGCCGGGCGCTTCGTGGTGGCGCTCGGGATGGGCGGCATGGGATACAGCTTCGGTGCCGGCATCGGAATGTGCTTCGCCCGGGCGAAAACCGCTGGGCCGCAATACCGCACCGTGGTGGTGGCCGGCGACGGCTCATTCTTCATGCACGGCATGGAGCTGCACACGGCGGTGCAGTACCGGCTCCCGATCACCTTCGTGTTGTTCAACAACAACGCCCACGCCATGTGCGTCACCCGCGAGCAGCTGTTCTACGGCGACCGCTACAGCTACAACCGCTTCACCCCGGCCCGGCTCGGCGCCGGTCTGGCCGCGATGTTCCCCGGCCTGCATGCGACGGACGTCACCGAGCTGCCGCAGCTGGCCGGTGCGCTGTCCGAGGCGTTCAGCCGGCACGGACCGTCGGTGGTCAGCGTCGAATGCTCCGCCGACGAAATCCCCACGTTCGCACCATTTCTCGATACCGCAACTCAACAGACGCAGAAAGAGAGCTCCCAGCATGTCGCTGCCCGCGCTTGAAGACATCGCCCTACCCAACTCGGAGGCACTGGCCGGGGTGACCCGCATCGAGAACGCGCCCCGGGAGAAGGCCACGCCCATCATCATGGAGATGATGCGGTCGGTGTACCCGCACGACGTGGTCTTCGGTGACTACTGCACCGTCAACGACTACATCGACTGCCCGCCGGACGAACTGTTCGAGTACCTGGCGGACACCCGCAGCCTCGAGGAGTGGACCTACAGCCTGCGTGGCTTCACCCAAACGGAGGAGCCGGGCCTCTGGCTGGCCTATGACCGGCTGGGCTCGGAGACCGAAATCTACACGCGCACAGTGGCGAACCGTGACGCGATGACCGTGGACTACCACTGCGCCTGGGATCAGGGCCGGCACCTCTGGATGATCTACCTGATGCGCGTCGTCGACGCCCAGGTCGTGCTCAACAAGCCCGGCTCGGTGGTGCTGTGGACCAACTGCCACCACCCGTTCTACGACAAGAACCCGTACCCGGAGACCGCGCCCGCGCAACGACCCGTGTGGGTCGGGGACTTCTGGGACATGTTCGGGGCGGGCCACCGCCTGGAACTGGACAACCTCAAGGCGATTGCCGAATACCGGCACCGCAACGGCCTGCCGATCACCCCGGCCTGGATGAAGTGAGCGACACATGAGCCAACCAGTTGTGAGCCTGCTTGATGTTTCGACGTACCTTCCCGGCGAGCCGATAGGTGCGGACTACTACGCGCAGTTCGCCGATTCCGACGACCTGCGGGACAACCTGATGTTCCGGGCGCCGAAGTTCCGCCATCACGTGGCACCCGACGAGACGGCCATCGATATGGTCGAGCGCGCCGCCGCGGGCATCGTCGATCGGCACGGCTCTGATGCGCTCGCCGACGTCGACATCCTGATCACCCACACCCAGCTGCCCGACATGCCGTTCTACGGCGGCGGTGGCGGCATCGCGAATCGGCTCGGCATGAAACCGAACTGGGTGGTCGACCTGCACAACGGCGGGTGTGCGGCCTTCATCCTGGGCCTCAATCTGGCGAAGCAGTTGATCGCGTCGGGGGAGGGGCGTACCGCCCTGGTGGCGGTGGCGCAGAACGCGGCGGGCCAGGTCTTCGACCAGGTCACGATCCGGCCCAAGGCGCAGGCCGCGGTGCCCGGTGACGGCGCCGCGGTGGGACTCGTTGCGGCGTCCGATGTTTCGCCGATCCTCGACATCGAATGCCGCACCTACGGCGAATACGCCGGTGACATGACGATGTCGGTCGATCCGCCGCGCAAATGGTGGCAGGCCGGTCCGGGCGAGGGGTGCATCGGCTTCACCGAGAGCAAGATCACCAAGGTGCTGGCCCGCGGCAACCGCCAGGTGCCCGAGGTGGCGTACGCGGTGTGCGACCGGATCGGGTTGGCGCCCAAGGACATCGGCCTGCTGGTCACCAATCAGCCGAACCGTGTGTTCCTGCGGAACTGGCGTGAGGCGCTGGAACTGCCCGCCGAGCGGCACCGGGACACCTTTGAAGAGTGCGGCAACCTGTTCGCCGCGGGCGTGCCGATCAACCTGGACCGGGCGATCACCGACGGCCAGGTAGGCAAGGGCGATGTGGTGATGATGGCGGCGTTCGCGCACGCCGGTGACTTCGCCGGCGCGGCCGCGGTGCGGTGGGGCGGACAACGATGACACCGACGTGCGCGTTGGCCGACGCGGTCGGTTCGCTGCCCGCCGCGGACGACCCGCTGGCGTTGTCGCTCAACGAGAATCCATTTCCGCCGCTGCCTGGGGTGCGCGCCGCGCTGACCGCGTCGATCGAGGTGCTGAACCGGTACCCGGAGTTCCTGCCGCAGCGGTTGCGATCGCTGATCGCCGGGCGCGTCGGGGTCGCCGACGAACAGGTGGTGGTCGGCGCCGGTGCCACCGGCGTCATCATGCAGGTGCTGCAGGCCGTCACCCACCCCGGTGACGTGATGGTGACGGCAACGCCGACGTTCGACGGCTACCCGATCTTCGCGCAGATGGCGCGATTGCGGTCGGTGACGGTGCCGCTGGACCGGCATGGGCACCACGATCTCGATGCCATGGCAGACGCTGCGGCACGGGCACGGGTGGTGGTGGTGTGCCGGCCACACAACCCGACAGGGACCGTCGAGTCGCCCGCCGACCTGTACCGGTTCCTGGATCGGGTGCCGTCGGGCACGGTGGTTCTGCTGGACGAGGCGTATGTCGAGTTCCTGACGCCCGACTTGTGCCTGGACGTCCCCTCGCTCGTGGAGCGGTACCCCAATTTGGTTGTGGTACGGACATTTTCGAAGGCCTACGGGCTGGCCGGGCTGCGCATCGGCTACGGCGTGTGTGCCCCGTCGCTGGCCAGCCAGCTGTGGGGGATGCAGCTGCCGTTCGGCATCGGTATCACCGGTTTGGTGGCGGTCGCCGCGTCCTACGATGCGGAAGATCAACTGCGGCAACGCATCCAGATGATCTCCGCGGAGGGAGCATTCCTGCGGGCACGGTTGCGGTCGATGGGGGTGTACTGCACTGACAGCCACGCCAACTTCGTCTACCTCCCGAGTGGGGCGCGGGCCTGGACCTTCGGCGATGACGGCCCGCGGGTCCGCAGCTATGCGGACGGCGGCGTGCGGATCACGGTCGGGGACCGCAGGTCGTCGCGAGCGGTGCTCGCGGCCATCCGTAAAGCGGTGGACGGGACGAGCGTCGGAGGCTGACCGCATCGGATCGGTGGCCAACTGGGCGAGCGCAGCGACGGCGCGTATGCGGTGCGGTATGAATGAGCGGTGAGCAGTGACCCCATCGCCCGGGCCCGGGCCAACTGGGAGCGGGCCGGCTGGGGCGACGTCGCCGACGGCATGGTCGCCGTGACGTCGGTGATGCGGGCACACCAGATTCTGCTGGCTCGCGTGGAGACTGCGCTACGGCCCTATGACCTGAGCTTTTCCCGCTACGAACTGCTGCGACTGCTGGCGTTCAGCGGTAGCGGCGCGCTGCCGATCACCAAGGCGTCCGACCGGCTGCAGGTGCACGTCACGAGCGTCACCCACGCCATCCGGCGGCTCGAGGCCGACGGTCTCGTCGAGCGGGTGCCACACCCAACGGACGGGCGGACGACCCTCGTACGGCTGACCGACGTAGGCCGCTCGACGGTCGAGGACGCCACGGTGACCCTCAACAAGGAAGTGTTCGCCGACGTCGGGATGTCCGATGAGCAGTCCGCGGCTCTGGTCGATGCGATCGAGACCCTGCGCCGCACCGCCGGAGATTTCTGACCGGCTCAGCGCCGTAGCGGGTTCCGCGATTCGATCACGGGCCGCAGCGATTCGGCGAACATCGGTTTGGCGAAGTAGTAACCCTGGCCGATATCGCAGCCGTACGCCGAGAGCCGCTCGGCGGTCGCGGCGTCTTCGACTCCTTCGGCGACACTTGCGATGTTCAGGGCGTGGGTCAGGTTGATCACCGACCGGACGATGGCGGCGGCGCGGGGGTTGTGCATCATCGGCAGCACGAACTCCCGGTCCAGTTTGAGCTCGTCGACGGGCAGATCCCGCAGGTAACTCATGGTCGAGTAGCCGGACCCGAAGTCGTCGATCGACACCCGCAGCCCCGACTTCCGCAGCCGATCGATCACCACCTGTGTCCGGCTCATGTTCGACAGCAGCATCTGCTCGGTGATCTCCACGGTCAGGGCGCTCGCCGGTAATGAATGCTGGGCGAGGATGGCCCCGATCCGATCGGCCAGATCGATATCGGTCAGCGACGGCGCGAAGAGGTTGACCGCGACCGGCACATTCCGGTGTCCCGTCCCGAACCAGGTCGAGGCGTCCCGGACCGCTTGTTTGAGCACCGTGTCGGTGACCGAGCCGATCAGGCCGTTGCGCCGGATCAACGGCAGGAACTCGGACGGGGTCAGCAGGCCGAGCTCGGGATGGGGCCAGCGGAGCAACGCCTCCACACCGACGATCTCGCCGGTGGCCAGCAGCACCTTGGGCTGATACACCAGTTTCAACTCGGAGTCGCCGATCGCGCGGCGCAGTTGCCCGAGCAGCTGTACACCGGCTTGGGCCGGTACCCGGACCCGGCCGCTGTCGCCCGACCGTTGCGGGTCCAGCGGCGAAACCTGGCGCATGTCCGCGGAGAAGGTCTGGACGCCGCCGATGCCCGTCCGCTTGGCGGCGTACAGCGCAACGTCGGCCTGCCGCATCAGATCGTCAGCGGTGACGTCTGCTTCGTCGGCGGGGGCAATCGCCAACCCGACGCTCGGATGGATGAAGACCTTCTCGCTGTTGAGCGAGAACGGTGCGTCGAATGCTTCGATGATGCGCTCGGCGATGATGGTGGCCGCATTGGGCACCGACCGGATGAGAACGGCGAATTCGTCGCCGCCGAGCCGGGCCACGGTGTGCTCGGCCGGCACCGTGCTCTTGAGCCGATCCGCGACGTCGATCAACAGCTCGTCGCCACTCGGGTGCCCGAGGTTGTCGTTGACCATCTTGAAGTCGTCGAGGTCGAGCGCCAGCACGGCGACCGGAAGCCGGTCGTCTCCGTGTGACCGGATGGCCTCATCGAGGTGGTCGTTGAACATCAGCCGGTTGCCGAGCCCCGTCAAGGGATCGCGCCTGGTCTGGTCGGCCAGGTCGAACAGCAGCCGCCGGTTCTGGATCAGCACGATCAGCTGCCGGACGAGCGCCGTCATCACGAGCACCGCGGCGGCGATCAGTATCGGCTTGTCGTCGGTCATCGGCCAGAGGTCGATGAGGCCGACGACCACTGCGGCCACGAGCGGCGAATACGGAAGCCAGAGCAACGGGTCTGACAGGGGCTGCCGCCGTTTCCGCCCCGCGGCGGACGGTGGATTGTGCGCATCGATCAGCCCGCCGGCGCTGAACAGCACCAAGCCGGCCGCCCAGCAGACGACAGCCAGCGGGCTGGTCGAATTCGATTCCGCCAGGACGTAAATCCAGATGGTGTCGGCCACGGCGACGACCATCAGGCCGGTGCAGACCAGGATGACGGCCTGGCGTTCGCCCGGCACCGTCGAACTCACCGTCAGCACCGCCAGCGTGATCATGACGACGTCCGAGATCGGGAACGCGACGGACACCGCGGCCGCCATCCAGCTGGAATGCGTGGATGCGAACAGATCCTCGAGGATCAGTACCCAGCACACGAGGAACAGCGCGGAGGCGATGATGACGCCGTCGAGTACCGGCCGCAGCGCCGACATGCGGTCGGCTCTCACGGACCAGATCGAGGCGACCATCACGGTGCAGGGCAGCAGGAGGAACGCGCCATCGGCGACCGACGGAAACGGGGCCGGCGATCCGAGTACGGCGTGGTGATAGAGCAGGATCAGATTGCCGACCACCCAGCCCGCCATGCCGATCGCCAACGCCAGCCAGATGCGCCGACGCCGGCTGCGGTTGGCCCGGTACGCCGCGACGGCAGCCAGACAGGCGAAGCTGCTGAAGACTGTCAGCCCGATGTCATTGGTGACGAGTGCCGCCGCCGTGCCGCGGTCACCGGAAAACACCAGATAGGCGAACACAGCGAAGATAGCGGCAGCAGCGCCGATGATCGCATTGGTGTTGCCTGTGCGCACCTAAACCCCCGTGTCAGACTCGATGGTTCGGGATTCTTCGGGCATTGTCAAAATTTGCCGGACTGATCAGTTTCTGCACGGCGGGTGAGATCTAGCAACGGTAGGGGCTAGAGCCGACAGTCGTCAGTTCGTCGATGGCAGCGGGATCGTGGCGGTGACGATGGTCCCCGAGCCGGGCCGGGACCGGATGTTCAGCCGGCCGCCGACGATCTCGGCGCGCTCCGCCATCGACAGCAATCCGTAGCCGCCCGTCTCGTCGGCGCCGAGTGGACGTTCGAAGGTGTCGAAACCGATGCCGTTGTCGATGATCTCGAGCCGGGCGTGCTCGGCGTCGGCCGAGAACTTCAGCAGCGCATTGCTGGCGTGGGCGTGCTTGACGACGTTCTGCAGGCATTCCTGCGCGATGCGGTACAACGCCAGCTCGATGTGGTCGGGCAGGCGGATGTCGGTCAGCTCCACGTCGACGTCGAGCTGGCCGATGGAGCGCGCGAGGCTGGCCAGGCCGCCGGCCAGCCCCAGATCGTCGAGTACGGGCGGGCGCAGGTTCCCGATGGCGGCACGCGCCTCGCCGAGCGTCAGGTCCACCAGTTCGCGGGCCAGCGCCAGCTGCTCGGCCGCGACGGCGGTATCCGACCCGACCGCCCGGGTCGCGGCGTCGAGCCGATACGACAGCGTCACCAGCCGCTGCGAGATGCCGTCGTGGATGTCGCCGGCCAGCCGGCGGCGCTCGATCTCCTGGGCCTCGATGACCTGCTCGACGAAGTTCTCGTGGGCACGCTCGCGGGCGACGAGCTGGCGGTGCAGCCGGGCCTGGTGCATGGCCCCGGCGATCAGCCGGCCGATGACCAGCAGCAGCTCCACATCGCGGTCGGTGAACTCCCGGCGGTCGACGGTGTGCACGTTGAGCACGCCGACCAGCCCGCCGGGGTCGGTCTCCATCGGCACCGACACCATGGACGCGAAGTCGCTGCCGCGCAGTGATTCGAACGGCCGGTAGCGCGGGTCGGATTCCTTGTCGGCGCGGATCACGACGGGTTCGCGATTGCTCGCCACCCATCCCGAGATGCCCTCGCCCAGCGGCAGCCGGATCTTGCCGACCTCCTGGTCGAACGGCGGGGTGGCGCCCGTCAGCGTCAGCGAGCGCTCGGTGTCGTCGAGGACGTGGACGAAGCAGACGTCCGTGCCGGTGGCCGCCGTGATCATCCGGGCGGCCGCCGCGGCCAGCGGCTCGACGCCGGGACCGCTCGAGGCGGCCTGGATCAGCTCGCGCAGCAGGGCCAGCTCGCGGTCGGCGGTCAGCACCTCGTTGCGCGGTGTCATCGGTAGATGCCCTCCCGCAGCGCGGTGGCCACCGCGCCGGCACGGTCGCTGACGTCGAGTTTGCGGTAGATGGACCGCAGATGGCTCTTGACGGTCTCCTCACCGATGACCAGCCGCGTCGCGATGCCGCGGTTGGACAGGCCGTCGACCACGAACGACAGGATTTCGCTTTCGCGCTGTGTGAGGCCCTGCCGGGCGCCGGGCCAGAACTCGTCGCGCTGCATGCGCGCGGCGGTGTCGGCGGCCCGGGCGGCCATGCTCGGGTCGATGGCGGTCGCCCCGCCGTGCACCAACTCGAGCTGACGGACCAGGTCGTCACTGCTGATGCTCTTGAGCAGATAGCCCGACGCCCCGACCCGCAGCGCCTGGTACAGGTACTGCTCGTCGTCGTACACCGAGAGCATGACCACTTTGCGGTCCGGGTCGCGTTCGCGCAGTTCACGGCACAGGTCCAGGCCGCTGGCGCCCTGCATTCGGACGTCGCACAGCACGATGTCGGGCTGCAGCTCGTCGACGACGGCGGCGGCGCGCTCGGCCCCGACGGCCTGGCCGACCACCCGCACCCGGTCGCTGAACGCGGCCAGCATGGCCTTGAGTCCCTCGATGACCATTTCGTGGTCGTCGACCAGGATCAGCCGCACCGGCGCAGCGGCGTCGGCTTCGGGCTCGGCCGTCATGCGCGATCCGCCTCCGGCTTCTCGCTGGTGCTCATGGCATCACCTTAGAGCCGCGATTCGGTGCTGGTCGGGAGGACCGGCTGGACTGCCCCGGAATGTTCCCCGGCAATCTCGCCCGTCCAATCCCCCGTTGGGGGGAGGCCCCGGCCATGTGACGTAGGACACCCTGGTACTCATGTCGGTGAGTTGTGTTGAGCGCACGTTCTGGTGGGATGTGGCGCGTCCGGCCCACGCCGTGATCGATCCGCTGCGTGCGGTGATCTTCGACCTGGACGGGGCGCTGGCCGATGTGGAGCGGGACGCACACCGCGTGGCGTTCAACGCCGCCTTCGCCGAACACGGGCTGGATATCTCCTGGTCGGTGGCCGAATATGGCCGGCTGGTCCGCATCGCCGACGAACAGCGTCGCGTCGCCTCGGCTCTGCGCCGGCGCGGATACGGGCGGGTCAGCAACGAGATCGCGGCGCACGTGTACCGCACCAAGACCGACCTGTTCGAGGCGTCGGTCCTGGATGGCGACGTGAGCCCGCGCGACGGCCTCGCCGATCTCGCGGCCGGCTTGTTCGGCGCCGGGATCGCGGTGGCTGTGGTGAGCACCGGTAGCCGGTCGTGGGTGGAGCCGCTGGTCCGGCAGCTGCTGGGCGACGGCATCGCCGAGACCATCGTGACGCCAGACGACCTGCCGCGTCCGACCCGGGAACCCGACCTGCACGGCCACGCCCTGTGGGAGCTGGGCCTGGGACCCGAGAGCGCGCTGGCGGTGGCGGGCGGTACCCGCGGCTTCCGCGCCGCACGGGCCGCCAAACTGGCGACGCTGGTGGTCACCACCGGTTACTCGGCCGGCCACGAATTTCCCGGGGCGGTCCAGGTGCGCGCCGAGTACGACGGCCTGCTGGCCGCCGGGTGCGAGCGCCTACACAAGAACTGGTGGTCAGCCCAGGGCTGACCACCAGTTCTCCACAGATTTTCAATTGTCGAGGCGGGCGGTTGTCCCGCCTCGCTTGCGTGTTCAGATCAGAACGGCCACGGAAGCTTGGGCAGACCGATCTTGGGCAGGATCCGCGGGTGCGGCGGGAAGCCGATCTTCGGCGGCTTCGGCAGGCCGATCTCCGGGTGCGGCACGTCTTCCGGCTTGGGCAGCTTGGGGGTGCCCAGCTTGGTGAAGTCCGGCAGTTCCGGCAGACCGGCAGACGGGAGCTTCGGCAGGCCGACGCCCGGCAGCTTCGGCGCCGCCAGGGCGCTGAGCGAACCGATGGCCGGTGCACCGATGGCGGGCAGGCCGCCGAGGCTCGGCGCAGCCACGGCCGGTGCCGCGAGAGCCGGAGCCGCGATGGCCGGAGCGGCGGCCGCGGAGGAGACCTTCGCGATGTCGCCGACGGCGGACAGGGTGCCGAAGGTGGCAGCGGTCGCGGCCGGAGCCGCGGCGGGGGCTGCGGCGGCAGCCACGACGGGTGCAGTTGCTGCAAGCGGAGACGCGTTCGCTGCGGCGCCCGCGAGGGCACCTGCGAGTCCGCTGACCAGACCGCCAAGACCGGCGTCGAGCACCAGGCTGGGCAGGCTCAGGCCGGGCAGGCCGAGGGACAGCGGCACGGCGACGGTGGCCTCCGGCGGCTGCATGCTCGACAGGTTGATCGGCGGGAAGCCACCCAGGCTCCAGTCGTCACCCCAGTCCAGACCGTTGTCGTTGTTGCGCGCCGTCTTGCCGGTGCTGCCCGCGGTGGAACTCGAGTGCGAGCTGGAGACGGTCTTGCTGCCGGCCGTGCCGACATCGCTCGACGGAGTCGTCGCCGACTCATTGTTCTTGCTGGCCTGCTGCGTCTGCGTCGGCTGTGCCGGGTCGGTACCCGGGTTGCTGGGGTTCGACGGACCGGGCGAAGCGAAGGCGACGCCCGCCCCGAAAAACGCCACAGCAATCGCCGTAGCCGAGGCTGTTGCCCCCGTGGCGGAATATTTGAAAGTCATGCGGCGCGAATCCTCCCTGTGCGTCCCACGCATCCTAAGCCCTAATGCGCGCGATGTCACAGTTAACTAACGAATACCACTGTGACGTGCGGTGATGGTGATGCGACCTCATTGACGCAGCAGATTGATTACCGCGCTGAAGTCGAGATCGGCGTGCTCGGCGGCAAACTTTGCGTAGATGTCCGCGGCATGGCTGCCGAGGGGTGCCGACGATCCCGTCGAGCGCACCGCAGCCATCGCCAGACCGAGGTCCTTGTTCATCAGGGCGGTGGCGAAACCGGGCTGGAATCCGTTGTTGGCCGGTGACGTGGGGACCGGTCCGGGGACGGGGCAGTTCACCTGCACGGCCCAGCAGTTGCCGGTCGCCCCGGTGATCACGTCGAACAGCGACTGCTTGTCCAGGCCGAGGTGCTCGGCGAGCACGAACGCCTCACCGATCGCGATCTGCTGGACGGCGAGCACCATGTTGTTGCAGACCTTGGCGGCCTGGCCGGCCCCGGAGTCTCCGCAGTGGATGATCTTGCCGGCCATCGGCTCGAGGACCGCGCGGCCGCGTTCGAAGGCCTCGGGCTCGCCGCCGACCATGAACGCCAGCGTGCCGGCCGTCGCGCCTTTCACGCCGCCCGACACCGGGGCGTCCAGCTGGGCGAAGCCGTGCTCGCCGGCCAGGCGGTGGACCTCGCGGGCGTCGTCGACCGAGATGGTCGACGAATCGATGAACAGCGCGCCGGGGGCCGCGGCGGGCAGGACGTCGGCGTAGCAGCTCTTCACCAGGTCGCCGTTGGGCAGCATGGTGATGACGACGTCGGCGCCGGCCACCGCCTCGGGGCCGCTGTCGAACGTCGTCGCGCCGTGCTCCCGCGCCGCCTGCGCGGCGGCCGGGACCGGGTCGAAGCCGTGCACGGTGTGCCCGGCGGCGATGAGGTTCGCCGCCATCGGGCCGCCCATGTGGCCCAGGCCCAGGAATGCAATCGTCGCCATCGGATGGTCCTCCCTAAGTCAGTGTGTTGTGCCGGCGCGCCGACGGAGTTACGCGGACTTGCGGGCGGCAGCCGAAGCGGCCCGACCGATGACCACGCGCATGATCTCGTTCGTACCCTCCAGGATGCGGTGCACCCGGAGGTCGCGGACGATCTTTTCCAGCCCGTACTCGCGCAGGTAGCCGTAGCCGCCATGTAACTGCAGCGCCTGGTCGGCCACGGTGTAGCAGGCCTCGGTGACGTGGAGCTTGGCCATGGCACACAGCTCGACCTTGCGCGGATTGTTGGTGTCGAGTGCGGTTGCCGCCCGCCACAACATGTTTCGCGAGGTCTCCAAGGCGGTCGCCATGTCCGCGAGGGTGAACCGGATGGTCGGTTCGTCGATCAGCGCCCCGCCGAAGGCCTCACGCGAAGCCAGGTAGCCGAGCGCCTTGTCATAGGCGGCCTGCGCGCCGCCCAGGGAGCAGGCGGCGATGTTGATGCGGCCGCCGTTGAGGCCGTTCATCGCAATGGAGAAGCCGGCGCCCTCGCCGTCCGAGCCGCCGAGCATGGCTTCAGCGGGAACCCGCACGCCTTCCAGGATCACCTGGGCGGTGGGCTGGGCGTGCCAGCCCATCTTCTCCTCGTTGGCGCCGAAACTCAGTCCCGGCGTGTCCTTTTCGACGATGAAGGCCGAGATGCCGCGCGGCCCGTCGGCCCCGGTGCGGGCCATCACGACGTAGACGTCCGAGACACCCGCGCCCGAGATAAACTGCTTGACCCCATCGAGCACGTAGTGGTCGCCGTCTCGAACGGCCTTGGTACGCAAGGCCGCCGCGTCGCTGCCGGCGCCCGGCTCGGTGAGGCAGTAGCTGGCGATGGCCTCCATCGAGGCCAGCTTCGGCAGCCACGTCTTGCGCTGTTCGCCGGTGCCGTAGCTGTCCACCATCCACGCGCACATGTTGTGGATCGACAGGAACGCCGCGATGGTCGGATCGGCGGTGGCGAGCTGCTCGAAGATACGCACGCCGTCCAGCCGCCGTAGCCCACTGCCACCGACGTCGTCATTGCAGTAGATGGCCGCCATCCCCAGCTCGGCCGCTTCCCGCAGTACGTCGGTGGGGAAGTGCTCGTCGGCATCCCACGCCAAAGCGTTTGGTGCCAGGCGTTTTTCGGCGAACGCAGCCGCCGTTTCGGCGATCACGCGTTCGTCGTCGTCCAGTCCGAAGAGGTCGATGCTCAACGCAGGCCCTTACTTGAAGGTCGGGATCGAGAACTCGGCCCCGTCCTTGATGCCCGACGGCCAGCGCTCGGTGACGGTCTTGACCTTGGTGTAGAACTGGATCGACGCCGTCCCGTACTGGTTGAGGTCGCCGAAGCCGGACCGCTTCCAGCCGCCAAAGCTGTGGTAGGACACCGGAACCGGGATCGGCACGTTGACGCCGACCATGCCGACCTGCACGCGCGAGACGAAGTCGCGGGCGGTGTCGCCGTCGCGGGTGAACACCGCGACGCCGTTGCCGTACTCGTGCTCCGACGGCAGGCGCAGCGCCTCCTCGTAGTCGTGGGCGCGGACGATCACCAGGACCGGGCCGAAGATTTCGTCGGTGTAGATCGACATGTCGGGGGTGACGTGGTCGAACAGGGTGGGGCCGAGGAAGAAGCCGCCGGACAGGTCGGCATCGTCGAACGTGAGGTCGTCGCTGGCGCGTTTACGGCCGTCGACCACGAGCTCGGCGCCGGCCTCCACGCCCTGCGCGATGTAGCCCCGCACCCGCTCGAGTGCGGCCCCGGTGACCAGCGGGCCGTAGTCGGCCTTCGGGTCCAGGCTGTGCCCCACCCGCAGCTGGTTGACGCGCTCGACGAGCTTGTTGCGCAAGCGATTTGCGGTCTCTTCACCGACCGGGACGGCGACGCTGATCGCCATGCACCGTTCGCCTGCGCTGCCGTAACCGGCGCCGATCAGGGCGTCGACGGCCTGGTCCAGGTCGGCGTCGGGCATCACGACCATGTGGTTCTTGGCGCCACCGAAGCACTGCGCCCGCTTGCCGTTGGCGGCGGCGTTCGAGTAGATGTACTGCGCGATGTCGGTGCTGCCGACGAAGCCCACGGCCTTGATGTCCGGGTGCGCCAGGATGGCGTCGACGGCCTCCTTGTCACCGTTGACCACCTGCAGGACGCCGGCCGGCAGGCCCGCCTCGATGAACAGCTCGGCCAGGCGCAGCGGCACCGAGGGGTCGCGCTCGGACGGCTTGATGATGATGGCGTTGCCGCAGGCCAGTGCGGGCCCGGCCTTCCACAGCGGGATCATCGCGGGGAAGTTGAACGGCGTGATGCCGGCGACGACACCCAGCGGCTGCCGCATCGAGTAGACGTCGATGCCGGCGCCGGCGCCCTCGGTGAACTCACCCTTCATCAGGTGCGGGATGCCGACGGCGAACTCGATGACCTCGACGCCGCGCTGGATGTCGCCGAGGGAGTCCTCGAAGGTCTTGCCGTGTTCCAGCGAGAGCAGGCGGGCCAGTTCGTCTTTGTTCTGGTTCACCAGGTCGATGAACCTCATCAGCACGCGCGACCGGCGCTGCGGGTTCCAGGACGCCCATTCCCGTTGTGCGACAACGGCACCCGCCACGGCGGCGTCGACGTCGGCGCCCGACGCCAGGAGCACCTGGGCCTGGGTCTGGCCGGTGCTGGGGTTGAGCACAGCGGCGGTGCGGGTCGATTCGCCGGTGGTGCGCTGGCCGTTGATGAAGTGCGGAATCTGGGTGGTCATGACGTCCGTCCAAAGTTATGGAGAGTTCGGGAGTCTCGACTCGCGTGCCGAGATACTTGCATATCCTAGTAATTGCGGACCGGTGTTGGCAAGGGGTTGCCGGCATCGCACTGGGCGCGGTTACCCGCTGTGGTTGCTCCGCGGCGTTTGCAAGGTCCGGAACTTCTTTGCGGATGCCCGACCAATTGCCGAAAAAGTTGTCAGGATTGATGCGGCGAAATGCTCCTACATACAAGCGAGGCCAACCGGGCCGAGCAGAGGAAAGGTGGAGCACATGTCGACTGCCAGGCTGAAGCGCCTCGTTGCTGGAATGGTCGCGGCGGTATCGATTCCGGTTGCGCTGATGGGTGCCGGCACCGCGCAGGCGAACCAGGTCGGACTGAATTTCGTGCCGAAGATCGGTGGCATCTGGATCAGCTGGCAGGGCGGTAGCGGCGGCACCTGGTGCACGTACACGTCGGACTGGTTCACCACCAGGGCATACCAGGACCCGGCCGGCAAAGCGACCTTCTTCGTACCGGGCGTTCCGCTCAACAGGACCTGGGACGTCAATGTCAACTGCGACAACGGCGACAGCGGTTTCTACAACAACTACTACTACTGATTCGAGGGGACCGCGCCGATGAGCGCGCTTATCGACTGGGACGAAGCACCCGACGAGGAACTCGCCCGCGCGGCCGCCTCGGGCGACCGCGCGGCCTTCGCCGCGATCTACGACCGCTACGCCGACCGGCTCAACGACTTCGTCGTGCGCATGGTCCGTGACAGTGACGCCGCTGCCGACTGCGTGCACGAGGCGTTCTGCACCGCGGCGACCGGGCTGTCGAAGCTCCGTCAGCCCGAGAAGCTGCGGCCGTGGTTGTACGCGGTGTCGCGCTCTCAGGCCTTGCGGCACATTCAGCGCCGCAAGCTCGAACAACCGGCCGACGACGAGTACCTCGACAGTGCATCGGTCGACGCCGGCCCAGATGCCCTGGCCGAGCAGGACGACTTGGCCCGATTGATCCGCGAGGCCTGCGGTGGCCTCTCCGATCGCGACCGTGAGGTCATCGAACTGAGCTACCGCCACGGGCTCGACGGACCGGAACTCGGCAAGGCACTGGGCGTCAGCCCGGCTACTGCCAACACCCTGACCCACCGGGCCCGGGAGATGGTCGGCCGCTCGCTCGGTGCGTTGCTGGTGGCGCGGCAGACCCGGCAGGATCCGGCGCGATGCCCGGATCTTGCTGCGGTGCTTGAGGGTTGGGACGGCACGATGACGGTGTTGATGCGTAAACGCATCGCCCGGCACATCGAATCGTGCCCCGAGTGTGAATCCGAACGGCGCCGCCGGGTGAGTCCGGCAGCGCTGCTGGGCGCCATGCCCTTCATCCCGGCCCCGAAGGAGCTCCGGGACACGACGCTTGCGGACATTCAGTTGGTCTGTTGGACAACCGATTTGGTCGACGGCACCGGTACCGCACCGGCGGACGTCGGTGCCGGGACCGCGCCGGCCGAGGCGCGGCGCCGTCGACCGGTCCTGCCGATCAGCCTGGCTGCCTGCGCGCTGGTGCTGCTGGTTGCGGGTCTGGTCTGGACATTGGCCGGGCCGGGGCGTCACGGCCGCGAACCGGTCGACAGCGGCATCACGGCTCCCCTGGAAACGCCCGCGACGACGCCGCTTTCCGCGCCGCCGAGCACGCCGCCGCCGTCCAGTGCGCCAGAGACGCTGGCCCCGGTCTCGACCAAATCTGTTGCACCTCCGGTGCTGGCGCCGAGTCAGCAACCTCAGCCGCAACAGGATTCGCCGGCTGCCGAACCGACGTCGGCGCCACCTCCGGCACCGCCGGATCACCCGGTCAGCAGGCCCGGGCCGGTGACGCGTCCGCCGATGTCGGTTGCGCCGCCCTCGTTCGAAGCGCCGCCGCCACCCACCGGTGATCCGGGTTCAGGCGGCCGGCGATAAACGGCGCGGGCTCAACTGCGCCCTGGGTGCAGGGTCAGCGTGGGTCGGGTGCGCCGAGGCGTTGATGCTGACGTGAGGGCGTATCCCACTCGAACAAGTACGCCCTCCATGCAGGGTCAACGCGAAAGCCCGCCACGGTGGCGATGACCACCGTGGCGGGCTTGTTGTATCGGACGGGTGTCAGCCGGCGTCCAGGGGCAGATTCGGGTTGATCGGAGGGGTTTTCCCGGGGCTGGGTATTGCCAGCGGGCCCTTCACCACGGGCCCTTCGGGCTTGGTGGGCGGCTCCTTCGGCGGTGCCGCCGGCGGCACCGGCAGGTTGATGACGATCGGCGGGAACGTGGGCATTGGCGGCTGTAGGGGCGGTGCCGGGACGACCTCTGGTGCGGGCGCCGGCGGCGCGACCTCCGGGGCGGGACCGGCCGCCGGCGCCGTGGTGACGACGGGTGCTGCCGGTCGCTGGGGGACGGCCGCCGGCACGTGGTCGGTAATCACCGGAGCGGCCGGTGCCGCCTGCGGGGCCGGGGGCGCGGGGAGCGCCGACGGCGGCGGCACGAGGACGGCCGGCGCGGCCGCGGGCACGGCAGTCGAGCCGCCGGCGGCCGCCAGCGAGGTGCCGGCGTCGAGTGAACTGATCGCGGTGAATGCCACGGCGGCCGAGGCCACGATCACAGTGGCCGCGCCGCCCAGGGCAAGTGCGACGCGGCGCCTGGCCCAGCGGCCGTCGTCGGTGCCCACGGCGACGGTGGCCTCGTCGTCCGCTGCATCGAGCAGGTCGAGTTGGTCGCTGTACGCGAGCCTGGGGAAGGTCACCGAACGCGGGCCGGCGTCGATGGCGTCAGCTGCGATGGTGTTGTCGGTGTCAGGGTTCCACGGGGTATGTGAATGGTTGCTCATGCTGGTATGAGCACTGCCGGAAGCCGAGTCTGACAAGTTTTTTCGCGGCAATTCGGATTCCTCCGAAAAAAGTGTCCCCGCTGTCCGGGGGTCGCGCTCCTACCTGTGACAGAGCCCGCACGGGGCGTCTGCGACACCGAACAAGGAGCACGAAATGAGCGTCAACAACACCCCTGCCAAGCGGCAGTCTCTTGCGAAGCGGGCCGCCGCGGCAGCAATGCTGTCCGGCAGCATGGCCCTCGCCGCGCTGGGCATGACGGCGGGCACCGCACAGGCGCAGCCGATCGCCCCGGTGCCCCAGCACTGGGGTTATGAGTACTGCTCGTGGGCGTGGTGGGACTGGGACCACTGCCACGACTTCTACTACTGGCACGACTGGGACTGGAAGCACCACGACCACGACCACGACCACCACTGACTGGCAGTGCCGGCACACCGCCTGCGCGGGTTCGAGACGCAGCCGGGTCCCGTGTTGAACCGGGTCCGGGCTGCTCTCGTTCTCCTCGTTGAAGCCAACATCGAAGCCAACATCGAAGCCAACATGGAAGCCGACGCCGATGCTCGTTGATTCGGCAAACCAGCTCGCCTTCGCCGGACTAACATCAGCGCATACCGGCGATCGATTCGGTACGGGAGCCCGTCTCATGACCGCAGTGCCAGATTGGGACATCGTCAGCGACGCCGACTTGGTCGGCGCCGCGCTCGCCGGGGACCGCATGGCATTTGCCGGTATTTATGACCGCTATGCCGACCGGCTCCACGACTTCTGTGTGGGCATGGTCCGGGATCGCGATGCCGCCGCTGACTGTGTCCAGGACGTGTTCTGCACTGCCGCAACAGCTTTGGACAAGTTGCGGGAACCCGACAAGCTGCGCCCCTGGCTGTACGCGATCGCCCGGAACGAGGCGCTGCGCCGGATCCGGCAGCGGCGCCGCGAAGAACCGTCCGACGAACTGCCCGACGAGGCGTCCGGTGACGCCGGGCCCGACACCCTGGCAGCCCGCAACGAACTGGCCAAACTGGTCGCCGAAGCGGCCGGCGGGTTGTCCGACCGGGACCGCGCGGTGCTGGAGCTGGGCTACCGGCACGGACTCGAGGGGCCCGAACTTGCCGAGGCGCTCGGCGTCAGTACCGCCAGCGCCAAGAAGATCATGCAGCGGTTGCGCGACACCATGGAACGCTCGCTGGGCGCGCTGCTGGTAGCCCGGCGCGGGCAGAGCGGCAACAGCTGCGCGGAGCTGGGCACCATCCTCGACGGGTGGGACGGGACCTTCACCATCCTGATGCGCAAGCGGATCGCCCGGCACATCGAGAGCTGCCCGACGTGCGATCAGGACCGACGCCGGATGGTCAACCCCGTCGCGCTGCTCGGCGGCACCCCGCTGTTCATCCCCGCGCCGGCCTGGCTTCGGGACCACACCCTCAACCGGATTCAGCTGACCTCGGCCTCGGCCGATCTGGGCAGCGCACCCACCGAGGCGCAGGGTGGGCTGCCGGATGCGCCGACCGAGCAGTTCGCCGCGGCCGGCGGTCTCGATGCGGAACCCGCCACACGTCAGCCCAACGGCAGAGTGATGCTGACGATGTCCCTGCTGATCGGCGTTCCGCTGATCGTGCTGGCACTGACCATCGCCTGGCGATACGAAACCAACGCGCCCGTCAGTCCGAAAGGCGTCACCACCTCGGTCACCGCGCCGCCCAGCACCACGCCAGAAAACCCGGTGACCACGACCGTCGCGCCCCCGCCGCCGCCCAGCCCGACGGCGGTCGTCACGGCTCCCGTCGAGCCGACGACGGTCCTTCCGCCACAGGCGGTTCCGCCACCTCAGCAGTCGCCGGCGCCAGTGCCGCTACCGCCGGCCGCGCCGGTCGTGACGCCCCAGCCGTCGCCGCGGCCGTTGCCGCCGCACCATCCGCGGCCGCCCGTCGTCTCCGAACAGCCGTCGCCCAGCCAGACGCCGCCCATCATCACCGAGCCGCTCCCATCGCCGACCCCGACGACACCGGTCGGCACGCCCAAGCCGCCCCGGCCGCGGCCGTTGCCCACGGGCCCCGTGGGGCCCATCGAGCCGGCACCGGTGACGACGACGCAGCCGCCGATCATCTACTAGTCCGGCCGATCTCGAGCCGAAAAGCAAAAGCCCGCAAAAAGTTGTCCCGTCGTGGGTGCCGCGCGACTCCTACCTGTGAGAGCCGCCCGACCGGGACCGCAAGAACGACGAAGGAGCACGCCATGTCCACTGCCATGACCGCCACGCTGCCGAACCTGGAGTACTCGTCCGACCCGGCCAGCGGCAACCTCCACGGGTCGCCGACGATGCCGGTCGATGCGCTGGCCTGGTCACTGGCCGACCCGGAAGAACCGGAAGAACCCGTGGCCCCGGGTCCGCGGCCGGCCGCACCCGACGCGTCGACGCGGACGCCCAAACGCACGCGGGTCGCGCTCGTTGCGATGGTGTTCGGCGGGGTCACCGTCGTCGCCGCGCTCGGTGCGATCCTGTTCGGCGGCAACGACGAACCATCGACACCCGTCGCCGTCGTCGACCACACGCGGTCAACTCCGTATGTCGCGCCGGCTCCGGCCCCGTTGCCGACCGCCGGCCATGTGGCCGGTCCGGCACCGGCGTCGGTCGCCAGCGTGGCGAGCGCTCCCGTCGCCGTCGCGCCGAAGGCCGTCGCCCCGCCGCAGCCGGTTGCCGTGCCGCCCGCCGCCGAGACCCCGAAGCCGACGCAGCACGGGCCGCACTGGAACTGGCCGCGCCGCATCTGGCAGCACCAGGACGGGCAGCACGACCAGCAGGACGGCCAAGGCCAAAAGCGCTGAGCGCCAGGCTATCCGCGCAAGCCCAACGGACCCGCCAGCGCCGTCAGCGTCGGCAACAGCTTGTCCCCGCCGCCGAGTACCTGGACGGTCACGTGATCGGCGCCCGCGTCGAGATGCTCGGTCAGCCGCGCCGCGATGGCATCGGGCGTGCCGTGCGCGACGACCGCATCGATCAACGCGTCGCTGCCGGGCTTGGCGATGTCGTCCTCGGAGAAGCCGAGCCGGCGCCAATTGTTCAGGTAATTGCTGAGATTCAGGTAGAAGTCGACGGTCTGCCGGCCGATGGCCCGGGCCTCCGCGGTCGCCTCGGCCGAACCGTCGGTGAGCACGACCTTGTGCTCGGGCGCCAGGAACGCCTCCGGTCCGATGAGCTTGCGTGCCTCAGCCGTGTGCTCGGGTGTGGTGAGGTACGGGTGGGCGCCGGCGCTGCGATCGGCCGCCAGCCGCAACACTTTCGGGCCGAGGGCCGCCACCACGCGGCGCCCGACGGGAACACCCGCCGCGTCCAGTTCGTCCAGGTATTCGACGAGGACGTCGTACGGCTTGCGGTATTCCTTGGTGTGCTCGGGATGGCCGATGCCGACGCCCAGCACGAACCGGCCCGGGTACGCGGCCTCGATCCGGTGGTACGACTCGGCGACCTGCGCGGCCGGCGCCGTCCACACGTTGACGATGCCGGTGGCGACCTGCAGCTTGTCCGTCGCGGCCAGGAGCGGCTCGACGAACGCCAAGTCGCCTGCGGGGGAGCCGCCCGGCCACACCGCGCCGTAACCCAACTTCTCGATCTCGGCGGCCTGCTCGGGCGTCGGGGCGCCGAACGTCCACACCCCGACACGGCCCAGATCCAGCTTGCTCATGCGCGATCCTTCCAGTTACCGCAGGCCCAGCGGGCCGGCGAGTTCGGTCAGTGCGGGTACCAATTTCTCGGGCGACGTCAGCACCTGAACCGGTACGTGGTCGGCGCCGGCGTCGAGGTGCTGCTTGAGCCGGGCGGCGATCGCGTCGACGGTGCCGTAGGCGACCACCGCGTCGACGAGCCGGTCACTGCCGGGCTTGGCGACGTCAGAGTCAGTGAACCCCAACCGCTTCCAGCTGTTGAGGTAATTGTTCAGATTGAGGTAAATCTCCAGGGCCTGGCGGCCGACGGCCCGGGCTTTCTCCGCATCGGTCGTCAGGATCGCCTTGTGCTCGGGCGCCAGGAACGCGTCCGGCCCGATCAACTCCCGCGCCTCGGCGGTGTGCTCCGGAGTGGTCAGATACGGGTGCGCACCGGCGCTGCGCCGGGCCGAAAGCTTCAGCACCTGCGGACCGAGCGCGGCCACCACCCGGTGTTCTTTCGGCACGCCGTACTCGTCAAGCTTGTCGAGATACTCGTTCAGCGCATCGAGCGGCTTCTTGTACTCGGCGATGGCCTCCCGGTGCCCGACGCCGATGCCCAGAAGGAAGCGGCCCGGATAGGCGGTGTTGATGCGGTGGAACGATTCGGCCACCGGTCCGGCGGCGGCCGTCCAGATGTTGACGATGCCGGTCGCGACCTTCAGTCGCTCCGTCGCGCCGAGCAGTGGCTCGACCCAGTCCAGTTCCGCGGGCGGGGAGCCCCCGACCCAGATGGCGCCGTAGCCCAGCGCCTCGATTTCTGCTGCCTGTTGCGGCGTGGCGCCGCGCCCGAATACGCCGTAGCGCCCAAGGTCTGGTTTGGTCACCTTTGCGGCAACTCCGGGGCGCGGGCGGCTATTCCGTTCGGCGCGCGGTGAGCTGAACTATCCCGCTGCCGCGGCCGGGAACTCTTCGGGCGCGGGCGCGTGCACGGGCAGCGTGACGATGAATGTGGTGTCGCCCGGTTTGGACTCGACGTAGATGTTCCCGTGGTGCTTCTCGCAGATGATGCGCCACGCCAGGTCGAGTCCGAGCCCAGTGCCTTCGCCGAACGGCTTGGTCGTGAAGAACGGGGTGAAGATGCGCTCGATGACGTCGGGCGGGATGCCCGGGCCGTTGTCGTTGATCTCGATCCGGACGGTGTCGTCGCCGACGCGCTTGGTCCGGATCGTGAGTACGCCGCAGCCCTTCATGGCCTGCAGTGCGTTGTCGATGATGTTTGTCCACACCTGGTTGAGATCGGCTGGGTAGCACTGCAATTCGGGCAGCGCGGGGTCGTACTCCTTGACCACCTTGACGCAGGTGGTGCCGTCCTTGCCGATGCGGTCACCGAACATCATCAGCGTGCTGCGCAGGAGGTCGTGCACGTTGGCGCTCTGGTAGGGCGCTCGGTCCATCTGGGAGTACTGCTTGGCGCCGGCCAGCAGCGTCGAAATCCGTTTGCTAGCTTCGGAGATCTCGCACATCAGCAACTCGGTATCGATGGTGTATTTCAACCAGCCGAGCGCGCCCTGCAGCGTCGCGGACGAGTCGCCCTCACCGAGGGACGACGAAATGCCTTCCAGCCAAGCGACATCCAGGCCGGCGTCGACGAAAGTGGGGGCGTAGTCCCAGGCGGCCGCGATGCCGTGGTCTTCGAGCCATTCGCCGATCTGGTCTTCGCGGTCGGACGCCTCGATGGCCGACAGCTCCTGGGTTCTGGCCTTGGCCACCTGTTCGGCGATGCCCTCCTGGATACCGACCAGGACCCGCAGCGACTGCGGGCTGACCTGGCCGTCGGCCAGCATGGCCAGTTTGTGCCGCATCTTGCCGATGCGGTCGTGCAGGTCGGCGACGGCGCGGGCGGTCGCGGCGGCCGGGTTGTTCAGCTGGTGGGTCAGACCCGCCGAAAGCTGGCCCAGGGCGAGGAGCTTCTCGCGTTGCCCGACGATCTGGCGTCCGCGGCGGCCACCGACCTTGTGACCCTCCAGCAGGTGCACCGCCATCGGGAACTCTTTGCGCATGAAGTCGGCGTAGGCGTTGGCGTCCAGGACGAAGAACCGCGATGGCTTGGTCACCCGCACCGACGCCTCGTACACCGGCTGCTCGTCGGGGATGTAGGCCGACCAGGCGCCGCAGTAGACGCCGCGCATCGAGGTGCGGTTGGTCTCGATGTCGATGCCGCCGGACTTCATCGACATGACCAGTTCACCGTCGAGCATGACGTAGAAGCAGGTGGCCGGCTCGCCTTCGGTGCAGACCGGGCCGGGCTCGAACGTCGCGATGTGACCGTTGGCGCACAGCGTGTCCAACTGCTCATCGGTCAGTGCCTCGAACAGGAACAGCGTTTTCAGTTCACTTCGCGCGCACGTCTCGCCCATACCGGTCTCCTCCTACGTCTCGGCCAGATACCGGTGCACCAGCATCACTGCCATCGAGCCTTCGCCAACCGCGGCTGCGACCCGTTTGGCCGATTCAGCGCGGACATCACCTGCAACAAACACACCGGGCACACTTGTTTCCAAGTGGTGCGGCGGCCGGTCGAGGTTCCAGCCGCAGACGTCCTTGAGATCCGGGCCGGTGAGGATGAAGCCGTGGTCGTCGCGGGCGATGCCGGCGTTCTCCAGCCACTGGGTGCGCGGCGTGGCGCCGATGAAACAGCACAGCCGCGTGGACTCGACGTGCTCGCGCTCGCCGGTGGCGTTGTTCAACAGCCACAGCCCGGTCAGATGCCCGTCCTCGCCGCAGGTGTCGACCACCTCGGTACAGGTCCGGACGTTGATGTTCGGGGTGTTCTCGATCTGCTGGATCAGGTAGTACGACATCGACGCCTCGAGCGACTTGCCGCGCACCAGCAGCGTCACCGACTTGGCCTGCTGCGACATGAACATCGCGGCCTGGCCGGCGGAGTTTGCGCCGCCGACGATGTAGACGTCCTCGCCCGCGCATTCGGACGCCTGCGACACCGAGGCGCCGTAGAAGACGCCGTTGCCGACATAGCTGTTGCCGACGCTGTCGGGGTCCTCCCAGCACCCGGCCACCTGCAGATGCCGGTAGTCGACGCCGGTGGCCAGGATGACCGACCGCGCGGTGATGCTCCGGCCGTCGTCGAAGGTCAGCGTCTTGCTGGCCAGCGACGAGACGTCGAGCCCGACGACCTCACGGGTGGTGATGACCTCGGCGGCGAAGCGCTCGGCCTGCCGCCGTGCCGACGTCGTCAGCTCGGCGCCCGAAATGCCCGTCTCGAAGCCCAGGTAGTTCTCGATGCGCGAGCTGCGGCCCGCCTGTCCGCCGGTGGTGGTGCGCTCGATCAGCACCGTGCGCAGGCCCTCGGACGCGCCGTACACCGCGGCCGCCAGGCCGGCCGGTCCGCCGCCGATGACGGCCAGGTCGTACATCTCCAGCGACGGGGTGGTGGCCAGTCCGAGCATCTCGGCCAGCTGGGCATCGGTCGGCTGGACCAGCGTCTCGCCCTGCTCGGAGATCACCACCGGCAGCTCGAGGCCGTCGAGGCCGGCGGCGGTCAACAGCTGCTTGCCCTTGGCCTCGTCCGTCGAATAGGCGCGGTAGTAGTGCTGGTTGCGCGCCAGGAACTGCCGGACCTCCCACGAGCGGGGATTCCAGCGGTGGCCGATCACCTTGGTGTGCGGGACGGCGCGGTCGCCGACCTCATGCCAGGCCTCCAGCAGGCCGTCGATGATCGGGTACAGCTTCTCCTCGGGCGGGTCCCACGGCTTGAGCAGGTAGTGGTCCAGGTCGACCAGGTTGATGGCGTTGATCGCGGCATGGGTGTCCGCGTACGCGGTCAGCAGTACGCGGCGGGCCAGCGGAAACACGTCCATGGCCAGTTCCAGGAAGTCGATGCCGTTCATCTCCGGCATCTGGTAGTCCGCGATGAACATCGCCACGGTGTCGCCCCGCAGCTGCAGCTCGTTGATCGCGACCAGCGCGTCCTGTCCAGATTCGGCGCGTACGATCCGGTAGCGTTCGCCGTAGTGTTTCCGCAGGTCGCGGGCTACCGCCCGGGACACTGCAGGATCGTCGTCCACGGTGAGAATCACCGGATTGCGGGCCGGGGAAGCGGGTCCAGTCATCGCTGATCATTATGCGCCCTGACTTGCGGAGACGGTGCGCCCACCTGGGGTCTGCCCGGCTGCTCCGCGGATTTTGGTACCTGGCGTCCGAGCGGGTATCGTGGACCAACGGTGCAGGTTCTGCGCCGGCTCTTTGCGTGCTCTGTTCTGAAGTTCCCCGGAATTTCCTGGCATTAAGTCCACGTTCTTGTAGCCGGGGTGGGCTCTGCGCCAAGCACGGGCGTATGAGATACGAAACCGAAGAACCAGAGGATTACCAAAGAGTATGGCCAAGAAAGACGGCGCCATCGAGGTCGAGGGTCGCGTGATCGAGCCCCTGCCCAATGCGATGTTCCGCATTGAGCTGGAGAACGGTCACAAGGTGCTCGCCCACATCAGCGGCAAGATGCGGCAGCACTACATCCGCATCCTGCCGGAGGACCGTGTCGTGGTGGAGCTGTCTCCGTACGACCTGTCCCGTGGCCGCATCGTTTACCGATACAAGTAAGCGCCCAGTAGCACCACCAGTTCAGAACAGAGAAAAGGATCGCTAAGTCGTGAAGGTGAACCCGAGCGTCAAGCCGATCTGCGACAAGTGCAGGGTGATCCGCCGTCACGGCCGGGTCATGGTGATCTGCTCTGATCCGCGGCACAAGCAGCGGCAGGGCTAACTCGCTCAGTCTTACTGAGCCGCCACCCCAAAACTGAATGCAGACCTCCCAGTACCACTGAGGGCATACGGCTCTCAACCACGTCCGGCACGGAGGCCGGACCCCGATAAGACGGGGAACGGACTGGGATCAGACCTCCGCAACGAAAAGGAACACTGCCTGATGGCACGCCTCATGGGCGTTGATCTCCCGCGCGACAAGCGCATGGAGATCGCGCTGACCTACATCTACGGCATCGGCCGTACCCGCAGCCAGGAGATCCTGGCCGCCACCGGCATCGACCGGGACCTGCGCACCAAGGAACTCACCGACGACCAGGTGACCCAGCTGCGCGACTACATCGAAGGCAACCTCAAGGTCGAGGGTGACCTGCGCCGCGAGGTGCAGGCCGACATCCGTCGCAAGATCGAGATCGGTTGCTACCAGGGCCTGCGCCACCGTCGTGGCCTGCCCGTGCGCGGCCAGCGCACCAAGACCAACGCGCGCACCCGCAAGGGACCGAAGCGCACCATCGCCGGCAAGAAGAAGGCCAGGTAAGTAAATGGCACCCACCAAGAAAGCCGGCGCTGCGGCCAAGCGCGGCAAGCCCACTCGTCGCCGGGAAAAGAAGAACGTCCCGCACGGCGCCGCTCACATCAAGAGCACGTTCAACAACACCATCGTCTCGATCACCGATCCCCAGGGCAACGTCATCGCCTGGGCCTCGTCCGGTCACGTCGGCTTCAAGGGTTCGCGCAAGAGCACCCCGTTCGCCGCGCAGCTCGCCGCCGAGAACGCTGCCCGCAAGGCGCAGGAGCACGGTGTCAAGAAGGTCGATGTCTTCGTGAAGGGCCCGGGTTCGGGCCGCGAGACCGCGATCCGTTCGCTGCAGGCTGCCGGCCTCGAGGTCGGCGCGATTTCCGACGTCACGCCGCAGCCGCACAACGGCTGCCGTCCGCCCAAGCGGCGCCGGGTCTAGGGAGGATCTGAAAAATGGCTCGTTATACCGGACCCGCCACCCGCAAGTCGCGCCGTCTCGGCGTCGACCTCGTCGGTGACGATCAGTCGTTCGAAAAGCGCCCCTACCCGCCCGGCCAGCACGGCCGCGCGCGGATCAAGGAGAGCGAATACCGCACCCAGCTGCAGGAGAAGCAGAAGGCTCGCTTCACCTACGGCGTCATGGAGAAGCAGTTCCGCAAGTACTACGAGGAAGCCAACCGCAAGGCTGGCAAGACCGGTGAGAACCTGCTGCAGATCCTCGAAAGCCGTCTGGACAACGTCGTGTACCGCGCCGGCCTGGCCCGTACCCGCCGGATGGCCCGTCAGCTGGTCAGCCACGGTCACTTCACCGTCAACGGTGTGAAGGTGAACATCCCGAGCTACCGGGTGTCGCAGTACGACATCATCGACGTCAAGCCGAAGTCGCTGAACACCCTGCCGTTCCAGATCGCGCGCGAGGTCGCCGGCGAGCGTCCGGTGCCGTCGTGGCTGCAGGTTGTCGGCGAGCGTCAGCGCATCCTCGTGCACCAGCTGCCCGAGCGCGCCCAGATCGTCGTGCCGCTCACCGAGCAGCTGATCGTCGAGTTCTACTCGAAGTAATTCGAGTTCTGGTGGCCCGCCCAATCCCGGGCGGGCACCAACCAACCGGCATCAAATAGCGGGTGCCGAGAAGGAGATGGAAAAATGCTGATCTCTCAGCGACCCACCCTGTCCGAGGACGTGCTGGCCGAGAACCGGTCGCGGTTCACCATCGAGCCGCTGGAGCCGGGCTTCGGTTACACCCTAGGCAACTCGCTGCGGCGCACGCTGCTGTCGTCCATCCCGGGCGCAGCGGTCACCAGCATCCGCATCGACGGTGTCCTGCACGAGTTCACCACCGTCCCCGGGGTCAAGGAAGACGTCACCGACATCATCCTGAACCTCAAGGGCCTGGTCGTCTCCTCGGAAGAGGACGAGCCGGTCACCATGTACCTGCGCAAGCAGGGCCCGGGCGCCGTCACCGCCGGTGACATCGTGCCCCCGGCCGGTGTGACGGTGCACAACCCGGACATGCACATCGCCACCCTGAACGACAAGGGCAAGCTGGAGGTCGAGCTCGTCGTCGAGCGCGGCCGCGGTTACGTCCCGGCCGTGCAGAACAAGGCTTCGGGTGCCGAGATCGGCCGTATCCCGGTCGACTCGATCTACTCGCCGGTGCTGAAGGTCACCTACAAGGTGGAGGCCACCCGCGTCGAGCAGCGCACCGACTTCGACAAGCTGATCCTGGATGTCGAGACCAAGAACTCGATCGCCCCGCGCGACGCCCTGGCTTCGGCCGGCAAGACGCTGGTCGAGCTGTTCGGTCTGGCCCGTGAGCTCAACGTCGAGGCCGAAGGCATCGAGATCGGCCCGTCGCCGGCCGAGGCAGACCACATCGCCTCGTTCGCGCTGCCGATCGACGACCTGGAGCTGACCGTGCGGTCGTACAACTGCCTCAAGCGCGAGGGTGTGCACACCGTCGGCGAGCTGGTCTCGCGTACCGAGTCGGACCTGCTGGACATCCGTAACTTCGGTCAGAAGTCCATCGACGAGGTCAAGATCAAGCTGCACCAGCTGGGTCTGTCGCTCAAGGACAGCCCCGCCACGTTCGACCCGTCGCAGGTCGCCGGCTACGACGTGGCCACCGGCACCTGGAACAGCGATGCCAGCTACGACCTGGACGCCGACCAGGACTACGCCGAAACCGAACAGCTGTAAACAAGAAGTTCCGTCCCGGCCCTACCTGATACGGGGGCCGGCCCCAATTAGGAGAAGTTGCAATGCCCAAACCCACTAAGGGTGCTCGCCTCGGCGGGTCGTCGTCGCACCAGGCCGCGATCCTGGCCAACCTGGCCACCTCGCTGTTCGAGCACGGCCGCATCAAGACCACTGATGCCAAGGCCCGGGCGTTGCGTCCGTACGCCGAGAAGCTCATCACCCACGCCAAGAAGGGCGCGCTGCACAACCGGCGCGAGGTGATGAAGAAGATCCGCGACAAGGACGTGGTGCACACCCTGTTCGCCGAGATCGCACCGCATTTCGCGGACCGCGAGGGCGGCTACACCCGCATCATCAAGGTCGAGAACCGTAAGGGCGACAACGCCCCCATGGCCGTGATCGAGCTGGTCCGGGAGAAGACCGTCGTCTCCGAGGCCGACCGTGCGCGTCGCGCGGCCGCCGCTCAGGCGAAGGCTGCCGAGGCCGAGGCTCCCGCTGAGGAAGCCGCTGTCGAGGCTCCGGTTGCTGAGGTCGAAGCTGCCGACGAGGGCATCGCCGACGCTCAGACCGCTGAGGCCGAGGCTGAGGCGACCGAGGATGAGGCCAAGTCCTAATCACGCTGTGAACGACATGCCCGCTACCGAATCAGGTAGCGGGCATGTTCGTTTGCGGCTCGATATTTCTTACGACGGCACCGAATTCGCCGGTTGGGCACCGCAGGCCGGGCAGCGCACGGTTGCGGGTGTCATCGAGGAGACGCTGTCGACGGTGTTCCGTGAGCCGGTACGTCTGGTCACGGCAGGCCGGACCGACACCGGGGTGCACGCCACCGGACAGGTTGCGCATGTCGACGTGCCTGCTGCCGCGCTGAGATTCGTCTATCCGCGTACGCCCCGCCCCGACGATCCGGAGTTCCTGCCGCTGGTGCGCCGGCTCGCGCGGTTCCTGCCCGCCGATGTGCGGGTGCGTCAGATCGGCCGGGCTGCACCGGGATTCGACGCCCGGTTCTCCGCGTTGCGGCGGCACTACGAATACCGGTTGTCGTTGGCGCCTTTCGGGGTCGAGCCGCAGCAGGCCCGCTTCATCATGCCGTGGTCGCGGCCGCTGGATCTGGAGGCGATGACGGCGGCGTCGCAGGAGTTGTTGGGGCTGCAGGATTTTGCCGCGTTCTGCCGATTCCGGGAGGGCGCGACGACCATCCGGGATCTGCAGCGCCTCGATTGGCAGCGCTCGGGTGATCTGGTCACCGCCCACGTGACGGCTGATGCCTTCTGCTGGAACATGGTGCGGTCGCTCGTCGGTGCGCTGCTCGCTGTGGGGGAGGGTCGTCGCGAACCCGGTTGGATCGCAGGCCTTTTGGCGGCCGACAGCCGGTCCAGCGAGTACGCCGCCGCTCCGGCGCGGGGCCTGACCCTGGTGTCGGTGGACTACCCGCCCGACGATCAGCTGGCGTCCCGGATCGCCGTCACCCGGGATTTACGCACGCTCGACTGAGCGACGACTCACGGGGCCGGCGGTGGGGGCGGGGCCAGGCGGGCGGCGACGAAGTCGGCGGCCTGAGCGACCATGCCGGACCCGATATAGCCGTCCTGCAGGTGGTTCTGCCAGTCGCCCTGCAGCTGGGTGATGGTTTGCGGAAGTCCGTCCATGCAGACGGGATCGGCGCCGTTGCACTGGTCGATGGTGCGATCCAGGTAGGCCGGGCCGATGTTGGAGCCGCCCATGCGGTGGGTGACGTTGCCGAACAGCGCCACCGCCGCGATATGGGAGTCCATCCCCGGCGGTAGCGGCCTGTTGAATCCCCAACCCGGGCCGTCGGAGGTCAATGCCACGGCCGCCGATGCGGCGCCCAGCGAGTACCCGCCGATGACCAAGCGGGTGTCGGGGCACCGCGCCGCCATGTCCTGAATACGCGAGCTGATGTCGTTGGCGCCCTGCGCGATTTCGACGTTGGCGGGATAGTTCACCGCGTAGACCCCGACATTCAGGGGTGTCTTGGCGCGCAACGCATCTACGAATGCGGTTCCCACCCGGCCGGTGCCCGGTCGTTCGTTGCGACCGCGCGCAAAGATCACTTCCACCTGGGGACAGGGGTCAGCCGCTGCGGCACCGATGACGTCTGCAGGGGCTGCGGCCGTTGCCGCCACCAGTCCGGTGGCAACCGACGCTGCCGCGCCGACCAGGGCGACGACAGACCGGACGGACGTCATGACGGAGCGGGGGGTCATGGCTGGAGTCTAGCTGCGCGTCAGAGCCGCGCCGCGACGAACTTCGCGGCCTGGTTCACCATGCCGGACTTGATGTAGCCCGGCGCGAGGTGATCCTGCCATTCGGAACGCCATTTGTAGGGGCTGCTCGGGTTGCAGATCGGATCGTCGGAATGGCAGAGATCGATGGTCCGATTCTGATACGTCGGGCTCAGTGCAGTGATGGGCAGGGCCCAGTTGGAGCCATTGCCGAAGAGCGCCACGGCCGCGATGTGCTGGTCGGCGCCCCGGGGCAGGGGACTGTTGAACGTGAAGGCCGAAATGGGCACCGCGATAACCAGATCGGTGGCAGCGGCGCCCAATGAGTAACCGCCGAGCACGATTTTGGTCGCCGGGCAGTTGCGGGCGAGCCATTGCACGCGCCGGCTCATGTCGTTGGCGCCGACGTCGACCTGGGTGTCCGCGGGGTAATTCACCGGGTACAGACCGATATTCGGGCCGCGGAGCTGACGCAGCGCGGTGACGAAGGCGGCGCCGACCTGCCCGGGGCCGGGCGGCTCCATCCGGCCGCGCGCGAACACCACTTCCGCGGGGGCGCAGGTGGCGGCGGCGTTCGCCACACCAATGTCAGTGAGTAGCACCGACATTGGTGCGACGCCGACAGTCAGGACAGTGATCAGCACACACAGCGTCCGGCGGCCAATCACAAATCCGATGGTATCCCGACGAATTGACGGTCTCGTCGAGAAAAGATGCCAGCCTTACAACAATCCGGCGACGAAGTGAGCCGCGTCGTTGGTCGGGCCGCCCGCGTAGGTCTTGTGCGCGGGCACGCTGTCCCCGTCGGTCTGGCAGATCGGATCGCCCGGGTTGCACAGGTCGATGACCTTGCCGCCCCACACCGGGCTCGCCGTCAACGGCAGACCCAACTTGGCGGACGGATTGCCGAACACCGCGATTGCCGCGACGTGGCCGGCGGCCTCGGGCGGCAGCGGGTTGTTGAAGCCGATGCCCGGAACCGGGATGGCACCGATGACGTCCATCACCGCTGCGCCCTGGGAGTAGCCGCCGAGCACCTGCCGGGTGCCCGGGCAGTTCTCGGCCATCCACTGGATGTGGGCGCTGGCGTCGTTGGCGCCGTCGGCGGCGGCCAGGAAGTCGTACGAGGCCGGGTAGACGACGGCGTACGCCCCCACTGAGCGGCCGCCAACCTTGTTGCGCAGCTGGTTGACGAACGCCCCGCCGACCCGGCCCAGGCCCGGATCTTCGGACGTGCCGCGGGCGAACGTCACCTCGATGTCGGGGCAGTTGGCCGCGGCGGCGGTGCCGACGGCACCCAGGGACGGCGGCGTCAGCACAGTGATGCCGGCCATGACGACGGTGGTTGCGGTGCCGGCCAAGGCCCGGCGCAGTGCACTGATGATCACACCGAATCCTAACCGCGCCTGGCAGATGCGGTTCCGCGACAAACGCTCAGCGGCAGGTCACACGCGGGACGCGATGAACTGCGCGGCCTGCCCGATGTACTCGGACGACTCATAACGCGAGTGCGCGAACGGGTTTCGGCCGCGCGAGCAGATGGGGTCGCCCCACAGGCACAGATCGACCGAGCGGTTCGAGAACAGGCCCATGGAGTCCAGTGGGTGGCTGAACTTGGCCGACGGGTTACCGAAAACCGCGGCAGCCGCGACCCGGTTCGCGAGTTCCGGGGGCAGCGGCGGTGCCGAGCCGACATCGCCGACGCGGTCGCCCAGCGGAGGCACGCCCGCCAGCATGTCGACCACTGCGGCGCCCTGCGAGTACCCACCGAGCACGATCTTGGTGCTGGGGCACTGCTGCGCCATGGTCGCGATACGGTTCTGCGCGTCCGTCGCGCCGTCCTGCGCGGTGAGGAAGTCGTAGGACGCCGGGTAATCCACGGCGTAGCCGGTGACGGTGCGGCCGCCGACCAGGGGCTGCAGCGCGTCGACCAGAACCGACCCGACGCGGCCCATACCGGGGTCGTCGTGCGTACCGCGGGCGAAGATCACCTCGATGTTCGGGCACGGGTCCGCCTGGGCGGGTGCCGACGGCAGCAGCGCGGTTCCGGAGATGACGGTGGCGGCGAGTACGGCCACTCGGACCGACGTGCTGAGCAAGGTCACGCGGGCCATCTTCACATATGGTGCTCAGCTACGGCCAATTGTTTGACCTGCTGGCAAACCCTCTGGGCTGTCGGGCCAATCGTCGTGCCAGGTCGCTTCGCCGCGGTCGCCTTGGCGGGCAAGCGCCAGGCCGGCCAGCACCACGACGCCGCCCAGCAATTGGACGCCGGTGACGGCCTCACCAAGCAGTGCCCAGGCCGCCAGTACGGCGAACATCACCTCGGACAGGCCGACCAGCGAGGCGAACCGGGGCTGCAGGCGGGCGATGCCCATGATGCCGAAGGTGTAGGCCATCGCGGTCGGCACGATGGCCAGCGCGATGACAGGTACCAGCCAGGACGTCGTCAGGCCTGCCAGCGTGGTGGGGTGGCTGGTGAAGGCGAGCGGCATGACGCCGGAGACGCCCAGCAGGGCCACGGCCGCGGCGCCGACGATCAGCCCGCCGGTGGCCAGGGTGATCGAGTGCAGGCCGGTGCCGTCGGCGCTGGCCTTGTCGGACATGACGAAGTAGCAGGCTGCACAGACGGCGGCGCCCACGCCCCAGCCGATCCCGGCCAGGCTGATCTGGACCCCGGTGTGGCTCCCGGGCCCGACCAGGCCGAGCACCAGCGTGATGCCGGCGATGGCGATCGCGACGCCGGTGAGGGTCAGCGTGCTGGGGCGGCGCCGGGTCGTGGCCCACACCCAGCCGACGACCAGCAGGGGCGCGGCGTACTCGAGCAGCAGTGCGACACCGACCGGCAGGTAGGTGACGGCATTGAAGTAGCACAGTTGGGCGCCCGCGATCGGGATGGCACCGTAGGCGACGACCGTCCCTTTGTGGCTCAGGGCTTCGCGCACCCAGCCTTTGCGCAGGATCGTCGCGACGACGGCCATGACCACCGCACCGCCGGTCAGCCGGGCGACCACCGCGGCGGTGGGACTCCAGCCGGCCTCGATCAGGGACTTGCCAAGGGCGCCCGCCATCCCGAAGGTGAAGGCAGATGCGACGGCGAAGATCATGCCGGTCCGGAAGTGGCCGGCCGTGGTGCCGTTCGACGCAGTCACGGGCCACCTCCGATGATGTAATGAGTGAAGTTGGGATTGGTCATGACGCTACGGAGGGTGGGTGTAACGAGTCAAATGAATTTCAGTCATGACACGGAGCTCACGCTGCGCGCGGCGTGTGTGTTGGTCAACAGCGACCGGGTCGACGGCGACCAGCTGGCCGATCTGGCGGCCCTCGACGGGTATCTCAACCACTTCGGCTGGACGGGGCGACGCGACCGCGACACCGCGGAGCTGACCGCGGTGCACGGCCTGCGGGAGCGACTCGGATTGTTGTGGGCTGCCGCGGACGACGAGGAGGCGGTGGTCGGCCAGGTCAACGCCCTGCTCATCGACAACCGCGCCATGCCCTGGCTGACGCGCCACCCCGAGAATCCGGAGTGGCACCTGCACCTGGCGGCCGATCAGGACCCGCTGGTCCAGCGCATGGGCGCCGAGATGGCGATGGCGCTGGCCGACCTGATCCGCGCCGGGGAACTGCGCCGGCTCAAGACCTGCGCGGCGTCGGACTGCACCGCGGTGCTGATCGACATGTCGCGCAACCGATCCCGCATCTTCTGCGACACCGGCAACTGCGGCAACCGTCAGCACGTCGCGGCGTACCGCGAGCGCCGCGCCCGCGAGAACTGACGCCCGGCGGTCCGACGCGCCCGGCGTCGGATGCCGCAATGCATCGCGGGACCGGGCCGCGTCTCCTACCGTGATGTCCGACACCACAGTGTTCGAGCGGAAGGACGGGCCATTGGCCGAATTCGTAGCGGCCATCGACCAGGGCACCACCAGCACCCGGGCGATGATCTTCGATCACTCAGGTCGTGAGGTCGGACGCCACCAGCTCGAACACGAGCAGATCCTGCCGCGGGCCGGGTGGGTCGAGCACAATCCCGTCGAGATCTGGGAGCGCACCGGCTCGGTGCTGCAGTCGGCGCTCAACCGCACGAGGCTGTCGGCATCGGATCTGGTGGCGCTCGGCATCACCAACCAGCGCGAGACGACCATGGTGTGGAACAAGCACACCGGCCGCCCGTACTACAACGCCATCGTGTGGCAGGACACCCGTACCGACCGCATCGCCTCGGCGCTGGAACGTGAGGGTCACGGCGACGTCATCCGCCGCAAGGCCGGCCTGCCGCCGGCGACCTACTTCTCCGGCGGCAAGATCCAGTGGATTCTCGAGAACGTCGACGGCGTGCGCGAAGCCGCCGAGCGCGGTGACGCGATCTTCGGAACCTGCGACACCTGGGTGCTGTGGAACCTGACCGGCGGTACGCGCGGCGGCGTGCACGTCACCGACGTCACCAACGCCAGTCGCACCATGCTGATGAATCTCGAGACCCTCGACTGGGACGACGAACTGTTGTCGTTCTTCGGAATTCCGCGCCAGATGCTGCCGACCATCGCGTCGTCGTCGGTGTCGGAGCCCTATGGACTGACCGCGGCCGACGGCCCGCTCGGCGCGCCGGTACCGGTCACCGGCATCCTCGGCGACCAACAGGCGGCCATGGTCGGGCAGGTGTGTCTGTCGGCAGGCGAGGCCAAGAACACCTATGGCACAGGCAATTTCCTGCTGCTGAACACCGGCGAGAAGATCGTGCGCTCGGAGCACGGTCTGCTGACGACGGTGTGCTATCGGTTCGGTGACGCGAAACCCGTCTACGCCCTGGAGGGTTCGATCGCCGTCACCGGATCGGCGGTGCAGTGGCTGCGGGACCAGTTGGGCATCATCGCGGGTGCCTCCGACAGCGAGACGCTGGCCCGCCAGGTCGAGGACAACGGTGGCGTCTACTTCGTGCCCGCGTTCTCGGGACTCTTTGCGCCGTACTGGCGTTCGGATGCGCGCGGCGCGATCGTCGGGCTGTCGCGGTTCAACACCAACGCCCATATCGCCCGGGCCACGCTCGAGGCCATCTGCTACCAGAGCCGCGACGTCGTCGACGCCATGGCCGCGGACTCCGGCGTACACCTCGAGGTGCTGAAGGTCGACGGCGGCATCACCGCCAACGAACTGTGCATGCAGATCCAGGCCGACGTGCTGGGCGTCGAAGTGGTGAAACCCGTTGTCGCCGAGACCACTGCGCTCGGCGCGGCCTATGCCGCCGGGCTCGGTGTCGGGTTCTGGTCGAACCCCGACGAGCTGCGCGCCAACTGGCTGGAGCACAAGCGCTGGGCGCCGTCGTGGGACGACGGGCAGCGCGCCGCCGGGTATGCCGGCTGGCAGAAGGCCGTCGGCCGCACCCTGGACTGGGTCGACGTCTCCTAGGGATTTGTGCACGATTTTCCGCGGTCGGCGCGGAAAATCGTGCACAAATCCCCGAGGAAAACTGGCGTCGGGGCGGGTCTCTGCTCGCGGTTAGGCTGCTAGCCGGGGGATGGACATGGCTCGCGGGCAGGGTGCGCAACTGGAGGCCAGTGGCCGGCGTTTTCAGACGCGGCGGTTGATCCACGCGCTGGTGCGTGGTGACGCCGCGATGGTTGATGAACCGATTCGCGCGCAATCGATTTCGTATGCGGCGGGATGGCTCGCCGGGCTGCTGGGGGTGGCGGCGTGCGCGGTGATCGCGATCGCGTCTCCGGCGGGCCGGCTGGGTGACGCGCCGATCGTCATGGTCCGGGACACCGGCGCGCTGTACGTGCGCATCGGGTCGAGGTGGCATCCGGCGCTGAATCTGGCGTCGGCCCGGCTCGTCGCCAAGTCCGCGGCGAACCCGATACCGGTCGACGCCGATGCGATCGCGGGCGCACCGCGGGGTCCTCTCGTCGGAATTCCGGGTGCCCCAGCCGAATTGGGCCGGCCGATCGCGGCGGCGTCGTGGCAGGTGTGTGACAGTGGGCGGACGACGCTGATCGCCGGTGCGGACGCCGTCGGACCGGACGGTGCGCGGCCGATCCTCGCGACGGCAGCCGGCGAGCACTTGGCAACCGCCTATCTCCTGTACGGGGGCAAGCGCGCCGCGGTGGATCTGCGTGACCTCGCGGTGGTCAGGGCGCTGCGGCTCGACGGCGTCACGCCCCGGCAGGTGTCGCGGTCATTTCTCGACCTGTTGCCCGAACTTCCCGCCATCACGGCGCCGGCGATCCCGGGCCTGGGCACCAAGGGGCCCGGCGGTTTTGTCGTCGGTCAGGTGCTGCGGGTGAACCGCGCCGACGCACCGGAACACCACGTGGTCCTCAGCGGCGGCCTGCAGCGCGTCGGCGACGTCGCGGCCGACGTCATCCGGTTCACCCACGGGGTGGACGACGGTGACCTCCACATCGCGGCGCCGGCGGCCATCGCGGCCGTTCCCGCCGTCCATGACCTTGCGGTGTCGACGTTTCCGGACCAGGCGAAACCGCCGCTGCCGAGCGAGGCTCCGGTCTGCGCACGATGGCGCTCGGACGACGGCCGCGCCGATACCGTTGTCGGACAGGGGAAACCGGGGGCGGCCGCGGTGGCGCTGGCGCAAGACGACGGCGACGGGCCGAACATCGACGCCGTGGCGGTACCGCCGGGTCGGTACGCCTACGTGCATGCCACCGGGGTCACCGGGGGATCGGTGACGGGCCCGCTGTACCTGGTGTCGGACAGCGGCGTGCGGTACGGCATCCACGACGCCGAGACAGCGAAATATCTCGGGGTGGAGGGTGCGCCGCTGGCCGCGCCCTGGCCGCTGCTGGTGCGGTTGCCAGGTGGTCCGGAATTGAGTGTGGCGGCGGCCGAGGTGCAGCGCGACGGCCTGTCGCGGTAGCGCCCCGGCGGGTTTGCCCTGGTGGCCGCTGGGGCATCCCAGGTGCCATGACCGACCTGCCGACTTTCGGGGTTGAAGAAGAGTTCCTCCTCGTCGACCCCCATGACGGCGCGCCCGTTCCGCGCAACCAGGCGGTCGCGGAGTATGCGGCCGCACGTGGTGTGGACCTACAGCTCGAGCTGACCAGGTGCCAGGTCGAGACCACGACCGCCGTGATGAGCACCAGCGATGATCTGCGTGCAGAACTGACTCGATTGCGTCGCGTCGCCATCGAGTCGGCCGAGGCACAGCGGGCACGGCTGTTGGCTGTCGGGCTACCGCCGACCGTGCCGCACGCGTTCCCGGTGACCACCAAAGAGCGTTATGGCCGCATCGCCGACCGATTCGGCATGATCGCCCATGAACAGGGCATCTGCGGGTGCCACGTGCATGTCGCCGTGCCCAACCGGGCGGCCGCCATCGACGTCAGCAACCGGCTCCGGCCCTACCTGCACCTGCTCCTCGCGCTGAGCGCGAACTCGGCGATCTACCGCAACACCGACAGCGGCTATGCCAGCTTCCGCGGCGTGCTGTGGACGCGCTGGCCGAGCGCCGGGCCCCCGCCGCACTTCGACTCCGTCGAGTCCTACGACGCCGTGACCGACGCCCTGACGCGGGCCGGCGCCGTGCTCGACGATGGCATGCTCTATTGGGATGTGCGGCCGTCGGCCAACTTTCCGACTGTCGAGGTACGGGTGGCCGACGTGCCGGCAACCGTGGCCGAGACGGTGTTGCTGGCCACGCTCATCCGGGCCGCGGTGATGATGGCGCTGGACGAGAATGAGCGCGGGGAACCCGTTCCGCGCCTTGCCGATTGGACGCTGCGTGCCGCGCACTGGAAAGCGGCGCATGACGGCCTCGACGGTGACGCGATCGACTTGGCGGGCGACTGTTCGGTGGCGCCCGCCCGGGTGCTGCTCGCCGGATTCATCGAGCATCTCCGCCCGGCCCTCGAAGCACTCGGTGACTATGACATGGCGCGCGACGAGTTGGCCCGCATCGCCGAGCAGGGCAACGGGGCCATGCGACAACGCCGGGCTTGGCGAGGGCGCAAAGAGGTCGCCGATGTCATCTCCGAATTAGCCACGGCGACAACGACGTTCGAACGCTCATTACCGTGACCGTCGGTGGCGCACCGCAATGCTGACGAAGGATGCCGACACGGACAAGATGCGTCAGCGGTTGCTCGTACGGATGTTCATGCGATTGTGGGTCGTTCGACGATCAGGTTGGCGCCGAAAGCCACCAGAACCAGCCCACTTACACGTAATGTGATGGACGTCGCGACACGGTTCTGCAATGCCTGCGAGCTTGCGCCGAATAGCGCGATGTAACTGAACAGCGACAGAAGCCCTATAAACGCGAAAAGTAGTCCCAGTGTGAGCGCCTCCGTCGGCCCACTGCCTGCGTTCATGAACTGGGGTATGACACTGGTGAACACAATCATCGTTTTGGGGTTCGACAAGTCGCATATGACGCCGTCGCGGTAGGCACTCCACGCGCCAACGGAAATGTGCGTTTTGTCCATCGGCATGGCCCCGGGTTCGGCTGAAGGTACCCGCAAACCCTTCGCAGCTACGCCAGAATCGCCTCGCGCCAGCGCTAGTCGCAGTCCGACGTAGATAAGGAATGCTGCTCCGGCATACCGAACGATCTCGAACGCCGCTGGGTGCTTGATCAACAACGCAGTCAATCCCGCACATAACGCGGCTATCCACAACAGGTCGGCAGTCAAGACTCCCGCGGCTGTTGCGAGTGCATCAGCGCGCCCGCGGGTCATTCTGTGCTTGAGCGTCAACAAAACGGCAGGACCTGGAAGCGCAACGAGGACTGTCACCAATGCTACGAACTCAATCAGCGAGGACATGCGTCGCTCCTTTCGCGCTGATGGAGGCTTCCTGGCATGCGGGCGACCACGCGCGGTCCTTGAAGCTGTGGGGATTTCACGTCGTGAGGGCGGCAAAGCGATCGAGTGTGCGCAGCGTTGTGTCACGGGAAGCTACCGGTAGCAGCGCCAGCAGAACACGGTGTACGCCGAGGTTGGCGCGGCGTTGGATATCACCGGGCTGCGGGTCAAGGATGACCGAGGTGACCGGAACCGGCGCCCGGCCGTGTCGTTCTGCCAGCACGCCGAGTTCGCTCATCCCTTTCTGCAACTCCGCCAGCTCAAGCATGGTCGGTGGCATCCAGCCATCTGCGTGGGCGAGTACCCGCTTGGGGGTGGACGGACCCCAACCCCCTAGCCAGATCGGTGGGTGCGGAACCTGGACGGGTTTGGGCCACGAATAGATTGGGTCGAACGCCACGTACTTGCCGTGAAACTCGGCTTGCTCTTCAGTCCAGATCTTCTTCACCGCTTGAATTCGCTCGGTTTGCAAGGCGGTGCGAGTCCGCGGATCGGTCCCGTGGTTGCGCATCTCCTCGCGGAGCCACCCAACGCCGATTCCCAGTTCCAGGCGCCCGCCCGACGCCCGGTCCAGCGTCGCGGTTTCTTTGGCGAACGTGATCGGGTCGCGCTGCGCAAGCAGTGTCACAGCTGTCCCGATCTTCAGGTCTGTAGTCGTCGCGGCGGCAAAGGAGAGTGCGACGAAGGGGTCGAAGCTGCGGCGATAGTCGCGAGGAATCTCATCCCATCCGGGGTGGATGGCCCCAATTCTCACCGGGATGTGAGTGTGTTCGGGCACGAACAGGGATTCGAAGCCGCGTGCCTCGATTTCGACCGCCAGTTCCCCGGGCGCCATGCTCTCATCGGTGATCGAGGTGAAGATTCCCACGTGCATACAATTCTCCCTACATCGTCCGCCCCGTGCGCGGCCCGAACGGCTCCGAGGACGGGTGAAATCTGATGGCAGCCGAAAAGTGGCCGCCTCTAATCGTTTTGGGTCGAACGCCCCTGCTAGTCGGGCGACAGGTCGGCGGCAAGACGGCCCAGCAGTTCAAGGCTGTCAGCGTCGGCGCTTCCTTGTTCTGCGGAGTAGATGAGTAGCTGTTGTCCGGGTGCGTCGCCGACGGAGAAGGTGTCGTATCGAAGACTCATTTCACCGACCCGGCTGTGCCGAAATCGTTTGGTGCCACTGGTGCGCGGACGGACGTCGTGTCGCATCCAGACGAAGGTAAAAGCATCGCTTTGAATCGTCAGCTCGCCGACCACTTCAGCGATGCGGGGGTCGTCACGGAACTTGGCCGACGCCGCCCGCAGATTGCGGACGGTATCGCGGGCAACCTCGTCCCAGTCCACGTAGAACTCCACACCGATGGGATCGAGGAAAACCATGTAGGCGAGGTTGTCCACCCCGGAATGATCGCTGTACAAAGCGCGCGCACAGACGTTCATCGCGAGAACATCCAAGGCCGGACTGACCACTAAAGCCGGGGCGTGCACGACGTCATTGACGATTCTGAGCGTCCCCTCGCTGGCTTCACGCACTACGGGAACTCTGCTGAGCGACGTCGCCGTATGGGCGAGGTTAGTCAAATGTTCTTCGCCATGCGCGTCCAACTGGAGGGCACGCGAAATCGCCTGCAGCACTTGATCTGATGGATGCTGTTCACGCCCTTGCTCAAGCCGGGTGTAGTAGTCGGTGCTGACGCCGGCAAGCTCTGCGACTTCTTGCCGGCGCAGACCCGATACTCGGCGCGGCAGGTCGGCCGGTACTCCCGCCTGCCGCGGCGACAGAGAGGCGCGACGGGCCCTCAAGAAGGCGCCCAACTCATTTCGCCGATCCATGTCTTCAACGTACGCATAGTGACTTGTCTTAACCAGGGTGCACGACACCCAGCTTTGGTCTGACGTATTCGAAAGATTCCGCAGGTGCTGGGAGGTCTGACTGGGAGTGCCGCACCCTCCCGCGGTGACAACGGCGTACCTACGGTGAAAAGAGGTTTGTTGTCCGCGGGTTGTACTTCACAGGCCGCGCGCGTTGGAGAGGAAGCGAATTTGACCAGACTTTTGCAGGGGAAGACCGCACTCGTCACGGGAGCATCGAAAGGTATTGGAGCGGCTATTGCACGTGACCTGTCGTCTGCAGGAGCACACGTTGCCGTGCACTACTCCTCAAGCAGCAGTGGCGCCGAACAGGTCGTTGAGTCGATAAATCATGCAGGTGGGCATGCATTTTCGATACAGGCCAACATCGCGGACCCAGAGAGCGTCAAGGCTATGTTCGTCGAACTGAGAGGGCGGATCGAAAATCTCGATATTCTCGTCAACAACGCCGGAATATACGAGATGGGCGCAATTGAATCAGTGACCCCGGATGAATTTCAGCGTCAGTTCGGGTTGAATGTGTTCGGGCTGGCCATCACCATCAGGGAAGCACTTGACGGATTGTTGCAGGACGGTTCGAGCATCGTAAATATCGGATCCAGCGTGTCCAGCTTCACGCCGGCTGATTCCCTTGTGTATACCGCCTCCAAGGGGGCGGTGGACGCGATAACCGGCACGCTGTCAAAGGAACTGGGCCCGCGCCGGATTCGGGTGAATTCGGTCAATCCTGGATTGACCGTTACTGATGGGATGCACGCGAGCGCATTCTCCAGCCATCAGTTCCGCAGTGAGATCGAGAAGATCACTCCGCTTGGTCGCATCGGTGTGCCCGAGGACGTCGCGCCTGCGGTGACGTTCCTGGCCTCTGACTCTGCCTCATGGATCACGGGCGAAATCCTTGTCGTCGGCGGAGGTTTGGCGTAGCCGCGTGTGATGCGTTGCCGTCCAATAGGCCAGGGACCGGCGACATCCTGGAGCGCGGTCATACGAAGCGAATCACCCGACGTTGTCGACGGGCAGACGCGGGTAGGTCCCGGTTCATTGCGCCGGTGCCAGGGGCCGCGGCGGTTCGTCGATGAAGATCGGTCTGATCCAGGCCACGTTGTCTACGGTCAGACGTGCGGTGCAAGCACTGCATGATTCCCCGGTGTCGCTTTGCGAACCGCATTCGCGACAGATGATGCTCAGACGTCGGTTTGGTTGCTTGCTCGGCGTGTTCTGCTGCGCCCAGATCGAGTACGCATGCAACACCGGAAGCGCGTCTGCTGCGGATTGTGTCGGGTGGTACTCGTATCGTGTACGGCCACCGTCCCGATACGGGATCCGTTGGGCAAGCCCGTTCGCAACCATCTTCTTGAGCCGGTCGGCGAGCACGTTGTCAGCTGCCTCGACGTGCTCGCGAATCTCATCGAAGCGATGAATGCCCGACAATAGTTCGCGAAGAATCAATAGCACCCAAGGGTCGCCGATCTCGTTGATACCTCTGGCGATTGGGCAGGGGCGTGTTGACCAGTCGGATCGAAGGACCATGATTCTCTCCATCAGTGCGGTGTATCGAAAGGTGTTAGCTCGAGGCGACCGGATCGACGATTTCGTCCTGGCCGATGGATGGTTGGATGTTTTGTGCTCGTCTTCGGGGGAGTCGTCCATGGTTCAACAGGACCACGCCGAGCAACACGATCACACCACCGACGCCTTCGCTGACCATTGGTGTCTCGTGTAGCCAGACATACGAGAGAATGACCGCGATCGGGGGAACCAGATACAGGAACGACGTTGTCGCGGCCACGGTCAGTCGTGACAACGCATATCCCCACAACGCATAGCCCAGCGCTGATGGCAGTGCTCCGAGGTATGCGGCCGCCAGCCAGGCTGATCCGCTCGCGGAAACCATGTTCGCCCAGGCCCACGGCGTCATCAGAAGGGTGATGACGGTGCCAGAGAACGTGGAGTAGATGGCTACTTCCAATCCTGTATACGTGCTCAGGAGCGGCCTGGTGAGAGGGATGTAAATTCCTAGAAGCAGACCTGCCAAGACAATGATCCACACTGCCGATGACAAAGCAATTCCCGCGCGCGCGAAGCACACGACCGCCACACCCGACACGGCTACCGCGCTGCCGATCATCGTCATCAAGGATGGCTTCTCCCGGAGCAACCATGCTGCGATCGTGACGCTGACGATGGGCGAGGCTGAAACGATCATGCTGGTGGTGCCGGCTGGTACATAGAGCTCACCCCAATTGAGCAGTAGCTGATACGCCGCCATCCCCACAATGCCGCAGCTGATGATCAGGGGCAGGTCGGCGGCACGGGGAAGGCGCGCGCCGCGCCATGCTCCGATCGCGACCAGGGTCGCCGTCGCGATCAGCAATCGCCCCAGCGTCAAGCCGACAACCCCGAGTTCCGGTGCGGCGACGCGGATTGCAGGGAAGGCGCTCGCCCACAGGACTGCGACGCACAGCCCGGTGATCCATCCCAGGGTGTTTCCGTCCCGTTTTGGTGTGGTCATGTCTCCGCTTCCCCCCGGGCCATAGATGGCTTGCTTAAGGCAAGTCAGAATGACCGTAGCAGACGCTGGCTACTTTTATGCAAGTCAGCTTCTGCGCACACCCGAACCGCGCCGCCGTTGGGAGGGCGTGAGCGTCCGGGTCCGTCCGCGCCGGTGACTACTCATGGCCTATCAGCCGAGCGATGCGCGTGTTGCGAGCGTTTTCGACGCTGGAGAGGTGTCGGCGGCCTCGTGCCAGTCGGGGGTTTGGATGCACCCGCCGTACATCGGCAGGTGAATTCGTGTGCCGTAGCGGGCCAACTGATCCCACGGTCTGTTGAGGCCGAAGGTGCCGTTGGCGCGGATGCGGGAGACCGTGTCGAGATCGAGCGTGTCGATGAGTACTTCCTCGCCCGAGCCGGCCTGTTGGCGAATGATCCCCTCCGGGTCGACGATGGCGCTGGCCCCGACTCCGGCAGGGTCGGCGGCGTTGACGTTGATCACGTAAAGTTGGTTGGTCCAGGCGTTGGCGCGGGCGCAAACCAGTTCCATTTCGCGGTCGCGTGTCGTGGTCAGGGTCGGCTGAATGATGGCTTCGGCGCCCATCCAAGCCAGTTGGCGGGCGGTCTCCGGGAAGGAGCCGTCGTAGCAGATTGCCAGGCCGATCCGACCGACCGTGGGGATATCGAAGACGATGAACTCGTGGCCGGGGGTGGTCTGTTCGAAGGGCTGCCAGGGAAAGACCTTGCGGTACCGGGCGACGATTTCACCGCGCGGCGATATAGCCAGGGCGGTGTTGTAGATGCGCTCGTCGTCGCGTTCGTAGATGCTGCCCGGAATCAGCCACAGTCGAGTTTCCTTGGCCAGGGCCCGGATTCGGTCGATGTGCGAAGTGTCGAGCGGCCACGCGGTATGGCTCATCCAGTCTTTCCGGGCTTGGAGCAGAGGTGCCTCGGCGGCGAGGAACAGCTCGGGGACGACGGCGAGTTCGATGTGCGGGAACGTGTCCCGCGCCGCGCGGATCTGGTCGGCGAAAAGTTGCCAGGTGGCGTCCAGATCGAAGGGGATCGGAGCGCTTTGGATGGCGGCGATGGTCAGGGTACGCATGATCATTCCTCGGTGATGGGCGGTTCGGTGACTGCTGTACGGCCGCTGCGGAAGAAGGAATGCAAGCGGAGACGCGCGAGCATCATCACGATCGCGCCGATGACGATGGAGCCGATGCCCAGGAGAAAGACGCCGCCGATGCCGTGGAACGACGTGCCGCCGTAGTGGGGGTCGAGCGTGTCGTGAGTGCTGCGGGCGAAGGCCGCGAGCATCATGAGTGCGCCCACCGCCGGCAGCACTCCTTTGAACAGCAATGCGCGGGTGCCAAGGCGTAGCCGGTGCCGGAAATGCCATACGCAGGCGAGGCCGGTGACGCCGTAATAGAGGGAGATGAGCAGGCCGATCGAAAGGATGGCGTCGCCGAGGAAGTGCTGCGAGACACCGGTGAGCACGCTGAGCATCACAGCGGTGGCGATACCGAAGAACATCGTGCCGAATGCCGGCGTGCGGTGTGTGGGGTGGATTCGGGTGAACGCTTTGGGCAGCGCGCCGTGGCTGCCCATGGACAAGGTGGCACGGGGACTGCTCACCAGGCAGGTCAGCAGGGCCGAGATCGCCGAGACGCAGATCGCCAATTGGACCACCTTGGCCAACGCAGTTCCGAGCACCGGGCGGCCGAGGGTGGCCAGTACGTCGGCCGCGTTGTCGGGGTTGCCCAGGCCCAACCCTGTGGTGCCGGTGCCGGCGAAACTGATTGCGGCGAACGCGGTGAAAAGATAGGTGCCCAACAGCACCAGAGTTGAGATAACCGCGGCTCTACCCGGGGTGTGTTTACTGTCCACGGTTTCCTCGTTGACGGTGATGAGCGCATCCCAACCCCAGTAGATGAACAGGCACAGCAGCACCGCTTCGGCGGCCGGTCCCAGTCCGCCGAGCGCAAAAGGGTTGAGCCAGGCCAAATGTGGCGGCTCGGCGCTCCCACGTGCGAAAGCGGCAATGCCGAAACCGAAAAGGGCGACCAGTTGCAGCACGAGCAGTAGGTATTGAACACCGGCGGCCAGCTTCAGGCCGCGGTACGCGACGGCGGTGACGGTGGCCAGGATCAGGATGGCGGTGACGAGTACCGCCGTGCCGTCTGCGGCGAGCGAACCCAGGCCGACCAGACCCAGAAGGTACGTGGCACCGACCTTCGCCAGCGCGCTCATCGCGATCAGCGTGGCGATTTGCACCACCCAGCCTCCGCAGAGCCACCCCGCATACGGTCCGAACGCCCGGGTAGTCCAGACGAACGTGGTCCCGCAGTCTGGCATCTCCCGGTTCAGTTCACGGAATGCGAACGCAGTCAACAGGATCGGTACGAAACCGAGGAGCAGTGAGGCCGGAGCCATATGGCCGACGACCATCACCACGAAGCCGAGAGTCACGGCAATGCTGTACGCCGGCGCGACGCTGGCCAGCCCAAGCGTGACCGTGGCAAGCAAGCCGACGGAATTGGTCTGCAGTCCCTTGCCTCCGGACGGGGGTAACGACGGGTCGGGGCTGGTCTTGGCTACGGCGGGATGGCTCGACACGCAGGCTCCTTGGCACGGTTCGAAATTCGTTAAATCGGAGTTTAAGAAAAGTGTGGCCTGTTCGTCAACGGTTAATCGACTATGATTTGAATCGCGATATAAACCGAGTCATGCAAAGGAGCCCTGGTGGCACGCAAGCGCGATCAACTGAACCGACGTGCCGAGCTGACCGAGGCCGTCCAACGAGCCGTCCTCGCTCGCGGATTGGAGGGCGTCCGGTTGCGCGACGTTGCCGAAGAAGCCGGAATCACCCCGGCGGCGGTCCTTTACTACGGTGACCTGGATGCCCTGATCTATCAGACCTATCAGCAGGCCATCGACCGCTTCAGTGAGGAGCGTGAGGAGCTAGCCGAGCAGTACTCCGACGCGCGCGACCGACTCCGCGTCTGCATTGATGCCGGCGTCGCCAGTGGCCCGGGGGACAGTCTCGTGCGGCTGCTCTTCGAATACTGGCCGCGGTGCTTGCGTGACCCGCAGGCGGCAGCCCTGGACAGTGCGCTCACTGAGCGACAAATCGCTGTCTACCACAGGATTCTGGCGATGGGCGAGGCGCAGGGCCACTTCATCCTCACCGACCCGCCGCGCCTGCTCGCCGCCAACCTTGTCGCGCTCGAAGACGGATACCAGATGGAAGTTCTGGCGGGTCGCCGCGCACGCCACGACGTAATCGCGGCCCTGTGCAGCTATGCCCGAGCGGCGACGGGCTACGACCCTCGCGGTTGATGTGACAATCTACCGATCATGGCGAACACGGGCGGCCGCTGGCGTTTCATCGCTCTTCGTAGTCGCGAAGAAGTCGATCAGCGGATCGTGTGCCGTGACCTCCGCCGCCCGGTCGCCGCGACAGCTGCCACCGCGATGCAGAGGGCGGTGCCGAGGAAGGCGACGCGGTGCGCCGACCGATGATCGGGACGGGCGGTGGGTGCAACCTCTGCGGAGGCCACCCGCGCCGGGGCGGGTGTCGGTGCGCCGCCGCTCACCGCGGCCAGTGGGTCGACGACTCCGTGTCCCACCTGGGGGTTCCAGCCGTCGGCCGGATGGCGCGCCGTGTCTTCGATGCGTGCCATCACCTGCCGTGCCGACAACTGCGGCAGACGCGAACGCACCAGTGCGACAACACCGCTGACGACGGGCGCGGCGTAGCTGCTGCCTGCCAGCGGGCGTCCGTCGGGCCGGCTGTCGACCAGTCCGTCGCCCTGTGCGCTCAGTGACACCACGGATTCTGCGGGCGCGGCGACGTCGACCCATGGTCCGGCCAGACTGAATTGGGAAGGCGCCCCGTCCGGGCCGACAGACCCGACCGTGAGGACGTAGTCGTCGTACCAGGCTGGGCTGACCACGGTGTGCACGGTGTCCCAGTCCGGTGTGCCCGAATGCTTGGGATCGGACAGCGGATTTTGTTGTGCACATTCACCATTCGTATTTCCGGCTGCGGTGACGACGACGACATTGCGGACATCGACCGCATACGCCAGGGCGGCGCCCAACGACCGGTCATCGAGCGGGTCCGCGGCGGGCATGCAGGCGACCGACGAGATGTTGATGACGGTGGCGCCCGCGTCGGCGGCCGAGCGCACCGCGCGGGCGAGCGTCTCCACGTCGCCGACACCCGATATCTCGTGATCATCGGTCAGCCGGAACTTATTGCTGGACTGGCGAATCGCCATGATCGTCGCCTCGGGCGCGACGCCGCTGAAGCTGCCGGGACCGGTGTCGCGAGTGTCGGCGCCGATGAGGCCGGCGATCGCGGTGCCGTGGCCGTCGCAGTCCTGCGTACCGTCTCCTGACGAGACGTAGTCACCGCCCGCGACCAGATGCGGCAACAAGCGGTGCCGGGCCACGCCGGTGTCGATCACCGCCACCAACTGTCCGCTGCCGCGGGAAAGCGGCCACACCGCAGCAAGATTGAGTATGTCCAGCTGGTGCGCGGACCGGGCGTCGGCCGGTTTCACCGTCGCACACCGGTCCGATTGCTCGGTCCTGCCGGGCGGCGCCGGGGCCGCAGGCCCGGGAAGTTGCCCGTGATCAACCGGTTTGGGTGCGATGGCATGGGCACACGGAGCGGCCGACGCCATTGTGCTCGTCAAGATTGCGGCGATGACCTGTCGCAGGGTACTCATCCACCACGCACCAGGCGGAAGACGTCTGCGGCCCAGAGCGCGCACGGCGGCACGGCGGCCAGTGCCGCGTATTCGAGATGCACCAGGTAACGGCCCGCCGTGTCGCCGACCCGTCCGATCCGCCGGGCGACCACGACTGCCGTGATGACGCCGCCGCCGAGCCAGGCCGTCGCGCCGGGGAACGCCATCGCGGTGACGGCCAAAGCCGCAGTGGCACAGACCATTCCCGCGAGCAGGACGGCCCACCGCCGTGCCGAATCCCGATACGACGGTGCCCGCAGCGCAATCGCCGCGGTCGCCACCCAGCTGAACACCACTGTCGGCGCCCCGGACCGGTCGACGGCGCCCCCCGCCACCACGACCGTGCCGACTGCCGCGGCCGCGGCCGCACCCATGACCATCGCCGTGAGCACGCGCTGCGCCAGCTCGATGCGTTGCCCGTCACCGTCGGCCACTGTCGCCGAGCGCGGCGTGAGCCCCGCAGCCGCAACGGCGCAGCGCGGCGCAGCCGACAGCACTACCAATGCCGAAACGGTAACGGCCACCCCGGCGCTGGTCAGCGTCACCGACCACGCGCTCGCAGCCGCGGCCGCCGCCATCGTCGGCACCGAAAATGCCGCAGCCGCAACGGATACGCCCTGTGCGCCCACTCTCAGGAGGACGAGAGCCACCGCGAACGCCATCGCCGCTCCGAGTAGGACATTCGGCGCCGCCGGTCCACCCGGCACGGCTGAGAATCCCGCCGCGAAGGCAAGTACGACGGCGGCGGCAGGCCATTCCACACGGGCGGACCGCCACGACGCCGCCAGGGTCGCCAGCATGCCACCGCAAGCGACCGCGGCTGCCGCAACGTGATCACCACACACAGCGGACCAGATCAGAAGCACGGACGCGAGAGTCATGGCCCACAACACGAGCGCAGGTCCGACGAGGCGACCCGTGGAATCAGAAGGGGTCTGGCCGGCGGCCATCGTCGCCACCTGCGCCCGCGGCATACCAAGCTCCGAAATCGAACCGCGCAGCAGTTCCAGGACGTCACCGTCGTGAACCCCGTTTTGCCGCAACGACAACGACCCGTCGATCGGATCACCGGCAGCCCGGCCCAGCCGCCAACTCACGCCTTCGGACGCTCGAGGATGTGCCAGCGCCACGATGTCGGGGAGCAGCGCGTCCACCGTGGCACCCGCAGGCAGCACCAGATCGGTTGTCTCGCTGGTGTGTTCACCGTCGGACCGCACCGAAAGCCGACACAAGGAATCGGACATCGCACCCCCCGGATCGATATGCCCGATCCCACGGTAACCGCACACCGGCACCCCGCCCGACACGAAAATCGATGGAACCGAAAGGCGTCCGGGTACGTCTGATAATTCGATGGAATTCACCAGAGTCGTGCGACCTCCCGTGGCCCAACCGGCCGCGGGAGACATCGAGGTCCGCACGCCACCACCGGTGCCGCGACTGTCGTCGGGCAATGTCGTCAGCCGCATCGCACCCGTGCTCATGTTGTTGGCGATGGCCGGCATGATGGTGTTCTACTTCCGCTCGGGTGCGGCGGCGGGCCGGAATCCGATGTTCCTGCTTTTTCCGGCGATGATGGTGCTGTCAATGGTCGGCAGCACGGTCCTCGGTTCGCGCGGTGCGCGCCGGGCGGGCGAGATCGACGCCGACCGGCGCGAGTACCTGGTGTACCTCGACGCGGTCGGCGGATGCGCAGACCGAACCGCCGTCGAACAGCATCGCTGGCTCCATCAGAACCACCCGCCGCCCGATGCGCTGTGGACCCTGGTCGGCACCGAGCGGATGTGGCAACGCCGTTGGAGCGACGACGATTTCACCGAGATCCGTGTGGGAATCGGCGCGCGCCCCCTGCGCACCAGACTGGTGACCGCACCGGCCACCGGTGACGGGACGACGGATCCGCTGACTGCGTCGGCGTTCGATCGGCTGTTGCGCACCGCCGCGACCGTGCCCGATGTCCCGGTGACGCTCGTCGTCAATCGGCATCGGCGTATCGACGTCGGTGGCGACGATCCGCGGGGACAGGCGTGCGCCATGGTGTGCCAGCTGGCGTTGTGGCATGGGCCCGACCAACTGAAGGTCGCCGTGGTCGGCGGATCGGCCGAGTGGGACTGGCTGAAATGGCTGCCGCACCACTATCGCTCGGGCCGCATCGGCGGGCAGCCGCTGCGGTTTGCGGAACTCGGTGCGGTCGCGGCCATCGCCGGGTGTCATCTGGTGGTGCTGGTCGACACTCCGGTGGCCGCCGCCTTCGTGGACACCGACGCGGTGACACTGCTGGTCCTGGGCGCGCCGGGTACGACATCGACGCTGCCGCCGTGCTCGACGGTCGATGTGCTCACGGCCGCACAAGCCGAGACCTGCGCACGACGGGTGGCGCGCTACCGACTGGCCGGCGGTCCGGACAACACCCGGCGGCACCATGATCGCCCGCTGGTCGGCGCCGATGGTGCCGGGGACACGTGGCCCATCCGTCCGGCCCGGCATCGGCTGCGGGTGCCGATCGGTACCGACGACACCGGGGCGACGGTCGAGCTCGACCTCAAGGAACCGGCCGAGTACGGCATGGGTCCGCACGGTTTGTGTATCGGCGCAACAGGTTCCGGCAAATCCGAGTTCCTGCGCACCCTCACGTTGGGTCTGATCAGCACGCATTCGCCGGACGAGCTGAATCTGATCCTCGTCGACTTCAAAGGGGGCGCCACGTTTCTCGGCTTCGAACAGGCCAACCACGTCGCGGCCGTCATCACGAACCTGGCGCAGGAAGCACATCTCGTCGCGCGGATGCACGACGCCCTCGCCGGGGAGCTGACCAGGCGCCAGGGGCTGTTGCGGGCGGCCGGCAATATGTCCGGTATCGGCGATTATCGGCGGGCGCGCGCGGCCGGCGCCGACCTGGCACCGCTGCCCGCCTTGTTCATCGTGGTCGACGAGTTCTCCGAATTGCTCAGTCAGCATCCGGATTTCGCAGAGTTGTTCGCCGCCATCGGTCGGCTCGGCCGATCGCTCGGCGTGCATCTCCTGCTGGCCAGCCAGCGGCTCGACGAGGGCCGCCTACGTGGACTGGACACCCACCTTTCGTACCGGGTCTGTCTCAAGACGTTCTCGGCGGCAGAGTCCCGTGCCGTCCTCGGGGTCACCGATGCACATGAGTTGCCGGGCACGCCGGGCGCAGGGTTGCTGCGCACCGCGGACGGCAAGCTGGTGCGGTTTCACACCCAGTTCGTCTCTGGGCCGGTCTTGCTGGACCACGACGAACCTCCGGTTCCGCGCCTGTTCACCATCGATGTCCCGGCCGTGACGCCTGACCCGTCAGCCGGGCCGACGCTGATGGACACGACCCTGCGCCGACTGGCCGGGCTCGGTCCGAACGCCCATCCGGTCTGGCTGGCGCCGCTGACGGGTTCGCCCGCATTGTCCGAGCTGCTGGCGGCCGACACCGAACACCGTCCGCTGCGCGTCCCGATCGGCTTGGTGGACAACCCGTTCCAGCAGTGCCGCGACCCCCTGGTAGTCGACCTCAACGGGTCCGGAGGCCATGTGGCCATCGTCGGCGGTCCACGCTCGGGGAAATCGCTTGCGCTGCACACACTGTTGCTCGGCCTGACCGCGACGGCGCCTGCGGGCGGGCTCAGCATCTACGGGCTCGATCTCGGTGACGGTGGTTTGACGGCCTTGCGGCGGCATCCTCGCGTCGGCACCGTTGCCGGCCGGAGCGAGCCGGAATTGCTGCGGCGCATCGTGTCCCAACTGCTGTCGCTGTGCCGCCGGCGTCAGGACTTTCGGCAGCAACACGGGCCCGAGGTGCCTTTCGCGGACAACTACGGTGCGGTCGTCCTGGCGGTCGACGGGTGGGCGACGCTGCGTCGTGAATTCGACGCACTGGAAGACCCCATCACGACTCTGGCGGCACAGGGCCTGTCGGTCGATGTCCACGTGGTGCTGACCGCCAATCGGTGGGCAGAACTGCGGCCGATGCTGAAAGACCACATCGGCACCCGAATCGAATTGCGGCTCGGTGATCCGACCGAGTCCGAAATGGACCGCCGCCGCGCGCATCTGCTCGCCACCTGCCCGCCCGGCCGCGGCCTCACCAGGGACGGGAAGGAGTTCGTGGTCGCGCGACCGCAGCTCGATCTGATCACCACCCATCAGCCGGACCCGGCACCAGCCATCGAACTGCTTCCGCAGCATGTGGATTACGCCGCGCTGCCGGCCACTGCCGAACGACCGCCGCGGTACGTCATCGGCCTGTCCGAAGAAGACCTGCAACCGTTCGCACTGGACACGGGCGCCGAACCGTACCTGATCCTGTTGGGCGACACGGCGTGCGGCAAGACGGCGGCGCTGCGGACGCTGTGCCGCGCAATCATCGGACAGACCGATCCCGCTCGGGCCCAACTGCTGATCGTCGATTTCCGGCGGTCGCTGCTGGGAGTGGTGGAACCGCCGCACCTGTGCGGCTACGCGATGTCGGCCGCGACGACCGCCGCCGAGCTCGCCGCCGCGCTGTCGCTGCTCACCGCCCGGCTGCCGGGACCCGGTGTCACGCAACAGCAGTTGCGCGACCGATCCTGGTGGTCCGGACCCGAAATCCATATCGTCGTCGACGATTACGACCTGGTGGCGGGTGCCACGGGAAATCCGTTGGGGCCCTTGCTCGACCTGTTGCCGCACGCCTCGGACATCGGACTCCACGTCGTGGTCGCCCGCCGCTCCGGCGGTGCCGCACGCGCCATGTTCGACCCGCTCCTGTCGCGCATGCGCGACCTGGGCGCCACGGGACTCATCATGAGTGCCGGCCCGGACGAAGGGCCGCTGCTCGGCGCCGCACGGCCGAGGGCATTGCCGCCCGGCCGGGCCGTCGTGGTGCGTCGCGGCCAACCTGACCAGCTGGTCCAGATCGGCTGGACCGACCCGCCATGACAGTCGTGGTGGTGGGCCCGGCGACCATCATCGGACCGGAAGAGGTCGGCGCCGAACTGGCCTCGTCCGCACTGGAGTGCATCGACGAGCAGCTGGGCCTGCTCGGTGCGGCTGTCCTTCCCGCCGACCGCATCTGGCGCGACGCCATGGCCGCGGTGACAGGCGCCGCATCGGCCATCACGGTGGTGTGCCCGACATGGTGGCCACTGTCGCGCATCGAGCGCGTCCGGGCCGCGGTCCCCACCAGCGTTTCCCGCGTCGTCATAGAGCGCAGAACCGACGCACTCCGTGCGGCCGGCGGCGAACCCGATTGTGCGGTCGTCGAACTGGGGGAGGGCCTGGTAACGATCTCCCGTCCGGGGGACGCCGCATCCGTCGTGCGACGCACGGGCAGTGCCACCGCTGAGGCTGTCCATGCTCGAACCACGTGGGGTGCCCGCGTGGTGATCGACGCGCCGATCGGCGTTCCCGGCGCCGCGCCCTTGGCCGCCGAAATCCAAGCGCTGTTGCAGGATCAGGGCGTCGGGGCAGAGATTCTCAGCTGCGCCGACCTGCGCGCCGCCGCCGACACTCACCCGCCACCGGCCACGGCGCGACCACGTCCGGCGCGGGCGCGGACCGCGATCGCCGGCCTGGCGGCCTTCGCCGTCGTCGGTGCAGGGGGACTGGGGCTGTCCAACCGCGACGCCCCCACGTCGGCGCTCGCCGCTGCCGCTGACCCGGAGTTCACTTGGCTCGTGGAGGGCCGGGTGGCGCTACAGGTCCCGGTGCGCTGGACGGTCGATCGGGCCCTCGCGGGTGCGGGATCGGCTCGGCTGCAGATCATTTCGCCCGATGACCGGGGCCAGATCATTCACCTCACCCAATCGGTGGTGCCGCGGGAGCAGACGCTCGACGTGGCGGCGCGGTCGCTGCGGGAGGCGGCGACGAAGCTGCCCGACGGGGTCATCCTGGATTTCCAGGAGGCCGGTGTCAGTGCCGGACGCGCGGCCGTGCGATACCGCGAGGTGCGCGACGGGCGGACCGTCGAGTGGTCGGTGCTGATCGACGGACCGGTCCGGATCGCCGTCGGGTGCCAGGGGGCGGCCGTCCGGCCGGCATGTGACACCGCGATTCGTTCGGCCCGCCGGGCAGATTGAAAAAACTTGGGCGGCAATGGAACCGAACGCCCGCCGCAAACGTCTGAACAATCAAACCCAATGGAGAGGAAATCATGACAGCTCCGGAAAATGGCGCTCTGACTACAGATTTCGACCTGATGACGGGGATTGCCGGCAAGGTCGAGGTCCGCAACGAGGAGATTCGGGCCATGCTCGGCAACTTCATCGGTCAGATGACGGCCATCCCGCCGACGGTGTGGGGCGGTGCCGCGGCGACCCGATTCCAGGACGTGGTGAACCGGTGGAACGGCGAATCGATGAAACTTCATGCGTCACTGCAACGTATCGCCGAGACCATCCGCTCGAACGCGGCGGTGCTGAGTCAGGCGGCTGACGACCATGCCCAGCGCATCGGCGCCACCGGCCACGCGATCTGACGGGACATACACATGCAACCGGCACTGTCGTACCACTTCGGCGAGATCGAATACACCGTCCGTCAACAAATCCATGCCACATCGGCACGGATGAACACGTCGCTGGACGAGCTCCGGAACCTGGTCGCACCCCTACAACAGACGTGGACCCGCGAGGCGGCCGAAGCGTTCCAGGCCGAACAGGCCCGCTGGAATCAGTCGGCGGCCGCCCTCAACGACATCCTGCACAGTCTCGGCAACGCCGTCCGCGACGGTGCCGATGACATCGCGGCGACCGACCGCCGCGCGGCGGGCGACTGGATCTTCTAGCCCCACCTCAAGCCCTGTGTGGCCCTGTCCCCGGAGGAGAGCCGGGGGCGGGGCCACACAGTCATGGCCGCGCTCAGGACCAACTTGTGTCTTGGAACACCCAGGTCGACTACCCTGGCGGCCACGCAGGTGTGTATCCGACCTGCGAGGAGTGTGAGTGTCGTGGGAACCAGCCGCACCGAGGGGTCGCCGGCCGGCTCGACGCTGCGCGCGGTACACCAGCGGTTCGTCACCGGCGAGATCGACGCCCAGCACCTCGACCCCGCCGCCGTCCGCCCCGTCATCGCCGACAGCTGGCGCCGGAGCCTGGCCACGGGCGTCGACCCGGACCTCGGCGGCGCGCAGTTCACGCCCGTCGTCCCCAAGACCCTGGATCAGCTGCGCGCCGAACAACCCATCGCCGCCGCCCTGCCGGTGATCCGGAAACTCCTGGTCGAAGACGCCATGGACAGCGGTGTCATGGTGGCGGTGGCCGCCGCCGACGGCACCCTGCTGTGGGTCGAGGGCGACAAGACGGCTCTGGGCCGGGGCGAGGCCATGAACTTCGTGCCCGGCGCCGACTGGAGCGAGCGCAGCGCCGGCACCAACGCCCCGGGTACCGCGCTGGCCCTGGACCGGGAACTGCAGATCCACGGCTCCGAGCACTTCGCCCGGCTGGTGCAGCCCTGGACCTGCACCGCGGTGCCGGTGCACGATCCGACGACGGGCGAGCTCATCGGCTGCGTCGACCTGACCGGTGACAGCCAGATCGCCTCGGCCCAGACCCTCGGACTGGTGCGCGCGACCGTGATGGCCATCGAGAACCACCTGGCCCTGCAACGGCTGCTGCAGCCCGCGCCCAACCCGGTGACCAAGGCCCGCCTGACGGTGCTCGGCGGTGATCGTCCGCGCTGGGTCGCCACCGGCGACGACGGACAACCGCGTCAGCACACCCTCAGCGGCCGGCACGCCGACATCCTGGTCCTGCTGAGCCGTCATCCCGAGGGCCTCAGCGCTGACCATCTCGCAATGTTGTTGGACGACAACGATCTTGACTCGGTCACCATCCGCGTCGAGATGTCCCGCCTGCGCCGGGTCATCGGCGCGCAGTACGTGGCGTCGCGGCCCTACCGGCTACTGACCCCGATCGACAGCGACGTCGCCGACGTCTTCGCCGCGCTGCACCGCGGCGACGTCGACGCCGCACTGTCCCATTACACGGGTGCGTTGCTGCCGCAGTCGGTGTCACCGGCGATCGCCCGGTTGCGCACCGAGCTGGGGGAGAGCCTGCGCACCGCGGTGCTGTCGGCGTCCGCGGCCGGTCACGTCGGCCTGTTGCGCCGTTGGCTGGCCCTGCCCGACGGCCGCGACGACCGGCACGGCTGGCAGTTACTGCGCAACCACCCGTCAGCGGACGCGGTGGTGCGGGCGCAGGCAGTCGGGCACCTGGCCGGGCTCGACGCCGACCTCGGCTGATCCCGGGCGCGGCCCAGCGGGTTCAACGATGCAACTGTGTTGCAACCCACTTCTCCGTAGTGTTAGTGACCAGCAGCACACCTGTGTTTGTCACCCATTGGAGGAGTGAACCCATGACTGTTTACGCGCGTCCCGGTGCCGAGGGTTCGGTGATGACCTACCCGGCCCGCTACGACAACTTCATCGGCGGCGAGTGGGTGGCACCCGCTGCCGGACGCTACTTCGAGAACCGTACCCCGGTTACGGGTGAGGTGTTCATCGAGATTGCCCGCTCGGACGAATCCGACATCGACAAGGCGCTGGACGCCGCGCACGCCGCCGCGCCCGCCTGGGGCAAGACCTCCCCGGCAGCCCGCGCCCGGGTGCTGAACCTGATCGCCGACCGCATGGAGCAGAACCTCGAGGCCATCGCCGTCGCCGAGTCCTGGGACAACGGCAAGCCGGTCCGCGAGACCCTGAACGCCGACATCCCGCTCGCCGTCGACCACTTCCGCTACTTCGCGGGCGTGCTGCGGGCCCAGGAAGGCTCGATCTCCGAGATCGACGACGACACCGTCGCCTACCACTTCCACGAGCCGCTCGGCGTCGTCGGCCAGATCATCCCCTGGAACTTCCCGATCCTGATGGCGGTGTGGAAGCTGGCCCCCGCGCTGGCCGCCGGCAACGCCATCGTGCTCAAGCCCGCCGAGCAGACCCCGGCGTCGATCATGTTCCTGTTCTCGCTCATCGGCGACCTGCTGCCGCCGGGTGTTGTCAACGTGGTCAACGGTTTCGGCGTCGAGGCCGGCAAGCCGCTGGCGTCGAGCAACCGCATCGCCAAGATCGCCTTCACCGGTGAGACCACCACGGGCCGGCTGATCATGCAGTACGCCAGTCAGAACCTGATCCCGGTCACCCTGGAGCTGGGCGGCAAGAGCCCGAACATCTTCTTCAGCGACATCATGGCCGCCGAGGACGACTTCCAGGACAAGGCGCTCGAAGGCTTCACGATGTTCGCGCTGAACCAGGGCGAGGTCTGCACCTGCCCGTCGCGCAGCCTCATTCAGGCCGACATCTTCGACGAGTTCCTCGCGCTGGCCGCCATCCGCACCAAGGCCGTCCGCCAGGGCGACCCGCTGGACACCGAGACCATGATCGGCGCGCAGGCCTCCAACGACCAGCTGGAGAAGATCCTGTCCTACATCGAGATCGGCAAGTCCGAAGGCGCACAGCTGATCACCGGTGGTGAGCGGGCCGAGCTCGGCGGCGACCTCAACGGCGGCTACTACGTGACGCCGACGGTCTTCTCGGGCCACAACGGCATGCGCATCTTCCAGGAGGAGATCTTCGGGCCGGTGCTGTCGGTGACGTCGTTCAAGGACTACGACGACGCCATCTCGATCGCCAACAACACCCTGTACGGTCTGGGCGCCGGCGTGTGGTCGCGCAACGGCAACGTCGCGTACCGGGCGGGCCGGGACATCAAGGCCGGCCGCGTGTGGACCAACTGCTACCACATGTACCCCGCGCACGCCGCGTTCGGCGGCTACAAGCAGTCCGGCATCGGCCGGGAGAACCACAAGATGATGCTGGACCACTACCAGCAGACGAAGAACCTGCTCGTCTCGTACTCGACGAAGGCCCAGGGGTTCTTCTGACGAGCGCTCGCGCGAGGAAACGAGCACTCTGATGAGCATGCGCGCGAGGAAGCCACGCGCGTAGCTCCCACGAACCGCGAGCGCCCGCGTACCCCCCGAATGCGCGGGCGCTCGCTTCCTTTCTTCGGTCGGCGCATCTCGAATGCGTTCGGCGACTTAATGATCACGGCCGGCACCAGATAGTTCCTGGAGGCAGGCCAGTTCGGCATCAGCCATCCCATTTCCAGGAGTCCTGCAGTGTCCATCACCAACCCACCCAGTGAGCACTCCGCTCACGGTGTCGAAGAGCACGTCGAGAGCAACGAATACCTCGCGAAACGTCAGCTGAAGAAGGGCACGGCCGGCTGGCTGCTGCTCGCCGGACTCGGCGTCAGCTACGTGGTGTCCGGGGACTACTCCGGCTGGAACTTCGGTCTGGCACACGGCGGTTTCGGTGGCCTGGCCATCGCCGCCGTGATCATCGCCGGCATGTACCTCGCGCTGGTGCTGGGCATGGCCGAGCTGTCCTCGGCGCTGCCGGCCGCAGGCGGTGGTTACACCTTCGCCCGTCGCGCCCTCGGCCCATGGGGCGGTTTCGCCACCGGCACCGCGATCCTCATCGAGTACTCGATCGCCCCCGCCGCCATCGCGACGTTCATCGGCGCCTACGTGGAATCGTTGGGGCTCTTCGGGATTCACAACGGCTGGTGGGTGTATCTGGCGGCCTACGCGTTCTTCATCGGCATCCACCTGTCCGGTGTCGGTGAGGCGCTCAAGGTGATGTTCGTCATCACCGCCATCGCGTTGCTGGGCCTGCTGATCTTCGCGGTCTGTGCCATCGGCCAGTTCGACGTCTCCAACCTGACCACCATCGCCGTCGACGTCAACGCGGCCGGGTCTTCGGCGATCCTGCCGCACGGCTACCTCGGCATCTGGGCCGCCATCCCGTTCGCCATCTGGTTCTTCCTGGCGATCGAAGGCGTGCCGCTGGCCGCCGAGGAAACCGCGAACCCGGAGAAGAACGTGCCCCGCGGCATCATCGCGGCGATGACGGTCCTGCTGGTCACCTGCGGCGTCGTGCTGGTGCTCACCACGGGTGTCGGTGGCGCGCAACAGATGTCGGCTTCGGGCAACCCGCTCGTCGAGGCGCTCGGCAGCGGCTTCGGCGCCAAGCTGGTCAACTACATCGGCCTGGCCGGCCTGATCGCGAGCTTCTTCTCGATCATCTACGCCTACTCCCGCCAGCTGTTCGCCCTGTCCCGGGCGGGCTACCTGCCGACCCAGCTGTCGGTGACCAACTCCCGCAAGGCGCCGACGCTGGCGCTCATCGTCCCCGGCGTCATCGGCTTCCTGTTGTCGCTGACCGGCAAGGGCGACCTGCTGCTGAACATGGCGGTCTTCGGTGCCGCCGTGAGTTACGTCCTGATGATGGTCAGCCACATCGTGCTGCGCCGCCGCGAGCCGAACATGCCGCGGCCGTACCGCACCCCGGGCGGCATCGCGACCACCGGCTTCGCGCTCGTCATTGCGGTCGTCGCGGTCATCGCCACCTTCCTGGTCGACCCGTTCGCCGTGGGCCTGTGCCTCGCGGTGTTCGCAGCCTTCATGCTCTACTTTGCGGTCTACAGCCGGCACCGTTTGGTGGCAAACTCTCCTGATGAAGAGTTCGCGATGCTCGCAGAAGCCGAGGACGAGCTGAAATGAAGTACCACCAGCGGATTTCGGGGGTGAACCACACCTTCGACGGGCTTGTGGATTTGATGGCCAAGGCCACGCCGCTGCGCTCCGGTGATGAACTCGCCGGGTGCGCGGCTCACAACGACGCCGAGCGGGCTGCCGCGGCGTGGGCACTGGCCGAGCTTCCGCTGGACACCTTCCTCAACGAAGCGGTGGTGCCGTACGAGACCGACGAGGTCACCCGCCTGATCATGGATTCCCATGACCAGCAAGCGTTTTCGGAAATCTCCCATCTGACGGTGGGAGGCTTCCGGGACTGGCTGCTGGACGCGGTGGCCGGCGACGATGCCGCCACGAAGATCGCGGCCGTCGCACCCGGCATCACGCCGGAGATGGCGGCCGCGGTCTCGAAGATCATGCGGAACCAGGATCTGATCGCCGTCACCGCGGCCACGCAGGTGCATGCGGCCTTCCGCAGCACCATCGGGTTGCCGGGCACTTTGGCGACCCGGCTGCAGCCCAACCATCCGACCGACGATCCGCGCGGCATCGCCGCTGCCGTGCTCGACGGACTGCTGATGGGCTGCGGCGACGCCGTCATCGGGATCAACCCGGCCACCGACTCGCCGCAGGCCACCGCCGACCTGCTGCAGCTGCTCGACAACATCCGCAGCCGCTACGACATCCCGGCGCAGTCCTGCGTGCTGTCGCACATCACCACCACCATCGGCCTCATCGAGGCCGGCGCTCCGGTGGACCTGGTGTTCCAGTCCGTCGCGGGCACCGAAGGCGCCAACAAGGCCTTCGGTGTCGACATGGCGCTGCTGCGCGAAGGCAACGAGGCCGGCCGGTCCCTGAACCGCGGCACCGTCGGCAACAACGTCATGTACCTGGAGACGGGGCAGGGCTCGGCGCTGAGTTCGGGCGCGCACCTCGGTACCGGTGGCCGGCCCGTCGATCAGCAGACGCTGGAAACCCGCGCCTACGGCGTCGCCCGCGCGCTGGACCCGCTGCTGGTGAACACCGTCGTCGGCTTCATCGGACCGGAGTACCTCTACGACGGCCGGCAGATCATCCGGGCCGGGCTCGAGGACCACTTCTGCGGCAAGCTGCTCGGCCTGCCGATGGGCGTCGACGTCTGCTACACCAACCACGCCGAAGCCGACCAGAACGACATGGACACCCTGCTCACGCTGCTGGCCGCGGCGGGATGCGCCTTCGTCATCACGGTGCCCGGCGCCGACGACGTCATGCTGGGCTACCAGAGCCTGTCGTTCCACGACGTCGTGGCGGTCCGCCGGACGCTCGGCCTGAAGCCGGCTCCGGAGTTCGAGGCCTGGCTCAAGAAGGTCGGTATGACCGATGATGCCGGCAAGCTGACCAAGTTCGATCTGCAGCGCTCGGCGCTGCGGGCGCTCACCGCGGCGGGATGATGATGACGGAAGATCTTGCAATCCAAGAGTTCTGGGATGAGCTCCGCAAGACGACGCAGGCCCGCATCGGGCTGGGCCGCGCCGGTAACGCGCTGCCCACCCGGGAGGTCCTCGAGCTGTCCGCGGCCCACGCCGCCGCCCGCGACGCTGTGCACGAGCCGCTCGACGTCGAGGCCCTGGCAGCCCGCGTCCGGGAGATCGGGATCGGCGAGCCCGCGGTGGTGCGCAGCCAGGCCGAGTCCCGCAGCGAGTACCTGCGCCGCCCCGACCTGGGCCGCTTGCCGGCTACGCCCATGGACGTCCCGGAAACCCCGGCCGACATCGGCTTCGTCCTGGCCGACGGGCTCTCGCCCTACGCGCTGGCCAAGCACGGTCCGGCGCTGCTCGCCGAGCTCGTGGCGCGGCTGGGTGACCAATACACGCTGGCGCCGCCGGTGATCGCCACGCAGGCCCGCGTGGCCCTCGGCGACCACATCGGCGCGGCCGCCAAGGTGCGGACCCTGCTGGTGATCATCGGGGAGCGGCCGGGCCTGTCGGTGGCGGACAGCCTGGGCATCTACCTGACTCATCTGCCGATGCCGGGGCGCACCGACGCCGACCGCAACTGCATCTCGAACATCCACCCGCCCGAGGGGCTCGGCTACACCGAGGCCGCGACGGTCGCGGCGGGGTTGGTGTCCGGTGCTCGCGCTCTGGGCCGGTCCGGCGTCGACCTCAAGGACACGTCCCGCGACACGTCCCTGGAAGCGCCCGGCGCCGCCGAGCTCACCTGACCACACAGGAGAACAGTGCCCCGCATCACCCGACTGGCCTTCGCCGCTGCGCTGGCCGGCCTCCTCGCCATGTCCGGCTGTAGCAGCCACGACAGCACCCCGGCTGCGCAGTCGCCGACCACCACCAAGGCCTCGTGCCGGACGCTGGCGCAGAACTCCGCCTGGTACGGCGACAACCGGGACCGGATCGACGCCATGCTCGCCAAACTGGGCACTTGCGGCGCCGCCGGTTCGGTGCACGCGGGCGCGCCCCTGGCGTTGTTCGACTGGGACAACACCATCGTCAAGAACGACATCGGCGACGCCACGTTCTTCTGGATGGTGCGCAACGGCAAGCTGCGGGCCCCGGCCGACGGTAACTGGGCGTCCACCAGCCCGTTCCTGACGCCGCAGGCCGTCGCGGCCCTGGCCCGGGCCTGCGCCGCGGCCAAGCCGGGCCAGCCGATGCCGACCGACACCGACACCGCGTGCGCCGACGAACTCGTGTCGGTCTACACCGACGCCAAGACCAAGGCGGGGGAGACCGCATTCGCCGGGTTCAACGCCCGGCGGATGGAACCGGCATACGCCTGGGCCGCGCAGATGCAGGCCGGGTGGCGCGAAGCCGACGTGGTCGAGTTCGCGAAGACGGCCCGCAAGGAGAACCTCGACGCCCCGGCGGGCACCGAGCAGAAGGTCGGCAGCGGCATGCAGACCGGCTGGGTGCGGTACTACCCGCAGATGCGCGACCTGGTGGAAACCTTGCACGCCAACGGTTTCGACGTGCGGATCATCTCGGCCTCGGCCGAACCGGTGGCGCGGGTGTGGGCCGAGGAACTGAACATCCCGGCCGACCACGTGATGGGTGTGCGGACCGAACGCGACGGCGATGTGCTGACGTCGCGCCTGGTGCCGTGTGGCGGCGAACCCGCCATCACCTACATCGAGGGCAAGCGCTGCCGCGTCAACGAAGAGGTGTTCGGGGTGACCGGTCCCGCCGCGTTCACCCAACAACCCGAGCCCAAGCGTGCCGCCTTCGCCGCGGGTGACTCCGACACCGACGTCACGTTCCTCACCGACGCGACCGCGCTGCGGTTGGTGCTGAACCGCAACAAGACCGAGCTGATGTGCACGGCCTACGACAACGCGGGCGGCAACTGGCTGGTCAACCCGATGTTCATCGATCCCAAGAAGCAGGGCGAACCCTACGCCTGTGCCACCAAGGGGTACATCGAGCCGTCGGGCGCCAAGGGCCCGCTGCACCGGCCGGACGGTAGCGTCGTGCCCGACCAGCAGGACCGGGTGTACTGACCTGCTCCGCGTTTTGACCTGCGGTGACGCACCCGGGTAAGCTCCCACGTTGGTGCGCTGCAGGCCGTCAGGTCAATGCTTCCCGGGTCACCGTCGGTCGCCGGGAATTCGCAGGTCGCGTACTTGACCGGCACCCGGATAGCACCGGGACTCAACCCGAGAAGAAGAGGTATAGCTGTGCCTACGTTCACGCCGAAGGCGGGTGACACCACGCGTCAGTGGTACGTCATCGACGCCCAAGACGTGGTACTCGGCCGGCTCGCCGTGGAAGCAGCCAAGCTGCTCCGTGGCAAGCACAAGCCGACGTTCACGCCCAACTCCGATGAGGGTGACTTCGTCATCATCATCAACGCCGAGAAGATTGCCCTGTCGGGCAAGAAGCTCACCGACAAGTTTGCTTACCGTCACTCGGGTTTCCCGGGCGGTCTGAGCAAGCGCTCCATCGGCGAACAGCTGGTGAAGCACCCGACCCGCACCGTTGAGAACGCGATCGTCGGCATGCTCCCGCACAACAAGCTGTCCCGCCAGGTGCAGAAGAAGCTGAAGGTGTACGCCGGCCCGGATCATCCGCACGCCGCGCAGCAGCCGATTCCTTACGAGATCAAGCAGGTGGCCCAGTGACTGAAGTTGACGTGACTGAAGTGACCGAAGTGACCGAGGCTCCTGAGTTCGAGGTGACCGAAGAGTCGGCTCCGCGCGAGCCCGTCTACATCGACCGCCCGATCCAGACCGTCGGCCGCCGCAAGGAAGCCGTCGTCCGCGTTCGCCTGGTGCCCGGCACCGGCAAGTTCAACCTGGACGGCCGCAGCCTCGAGGACTACTTCCCGAACAAGGTGCACCAGCAGCTGATCAAGGCCCCGCTGGTGACCGTCGACCGCGTCGACACGGTGGACATCTACGCCCACCTCGACGGTGGCGGCCCCTCGGGTCAGGCCGGCGCGCTGCGTCTGGCCATCGCCCGTGCGCTGATCCTGGTTCAGCCCGAGGATCGTCCGGCACTCAAGAAGGCCGGGTTCCTGACCCGTGACCCGCGTGCCATCGAGCGCAAGAAGTACGGCCTCAAGAAGGCCCGCAAGGCGCCTCAGTACAGCAAGCGCTGATCGTTTCTGCTCGTGGGCGGGCGTGTCGCAGTCTGGACACGCCCGCCTTCGGCGTTTCATGAGGGTCTCGCTGGGAGAAAGAAGGTCCATGAGTCGGCTGTTCGGCACCGATGGCGTCCGTGGCGTCGCAAACCGTGATCTGACCGCGGAGTTGGCGTTGGCGCTGGGATCAGCTGCCGCCCGCCGGCTCTGCTCGACCTCGGGAGCCGGCCGTTGTGTCGCGGTCGTCGGACGAGATCCCCGGGCCAGCGGCGAGATGCTGGAGGCCGCGGTCATCGCCGGCATCACCAGCGAGGGCGTCGACGTGCTCCGGGCCGGCGTGCTGCCGACCCCTGCCGTGGCCTACCTGACCGCCTCGTATGACGCGCAGCTCGGCGTGATGATCTCCGCCTCGCACAACCCCATGCCGGACAACGGCATCAAGATTTTCGGTACCGGCGGGCACAAGCTCGACGACGACACCGAGGACCGGATCGCCGAACTGGTCGCTGCCGGTCCGGGTACCCGGCCGACGGGCGCCGGCATCGGGCGTGTGCTCGACGCCGCCGACGCGCTGGACCGCTACCTCACCCACGCCGCCAAGGCCGCGGTAGCGCCGCTGGCCGGGCTGACGGTGGTCGTCGACTGCGCGAACGGCGCGGCTTCGGCCGCGGCCCCACAGGCATATCGAGCGGCCGGCGCCACAGTTGTAGCGATCAACGCCGAGCCGACGGGCCTCAACATCAACGACGGCTGCGGCTCCACACACATGGCGCAGCTGCAGCAGGCCGTCGTCGACCACGGCGCGGACCTGGGTCTGGCCCACGACGGTGACGCCGACCGATGTCTGGCCGTCGACGCGTCGGGCGCCCTGGTCGACGGTGACGCGATCATGGTGGTGCTGGCGCTGGCCATGCGCGACGCGGGCGAGCTGGTCTCGAACACCTTGGTTGCGACGGTGATGAGCAACCTCGGTCTACACCTGGCGATGCGGGAGGCCGGTATCGAGGTGCGCACGACGGGCGTCGGCGATCGGTACGTGCTCGAGGAACTGCGTGCCGGAAAGTTCTCGCTGGGTGGCGAGCAGTCCGGCCACATCGTGATGCCCGAGCTGGGTACCACGGGCGACGGTATCGTCACCGGGCTGCGGTTGATGTCGCGCATGGCGCAGACCGGGTCGAATCTGGCGCAGCTGTGTGCACCCATGAAGACGTTGCCGCAGGTGCTGATCAACGTCGAGGTCGCGGACAAGGCCACGGTGGCCCAGGCGCCGGCGGTGCAGACCGCCGTCGCCGAAGCCGAGGCTGAGCTCGGCGACACCGGCCGAATCCTGTTGCGCCCCTCCGGGACCGAGCAGGTGGTCCGGGTCATGGTGGAGGCTGCCGACGAGGACACCGCGCGGATGGTGGCGTTCCGCGTCGCCGAGTCCGTCAGCGAACAGCCCTAGCGCGCCTTATCCGGTGCGCGGCATGTGGTCGCGATGGTCGACGGCCTGGTGGACCAGCGTGAGGTCGGCGTCGTCGAGCGGGAACTGGTGTGAGCGCACGGCGTCGAGGACGGCGTCGAAGCGGCGCATGACCCGCGGTGTGGTGATCCCGAACCGCGCCAGGGATGCGTCGTTGGGTGGTTCCGCATCCGGCGCGCAGCCCAGCACGAAGGTGAGGATGCCGCGGTCGTACCAATCAAGGTGCATCGTTGTCTCCCTCTCCTGCAACATGATTCAGCATTCGACGTAGTTCACCGGCACGTTGACAGCGAGGCCGCCGGTGGAGGTTTCCTTGTACTTCGACAGCATGTCGGCGCCGGTGGTCCGCATGGTCTCGATGACCTGGTCCAGTGAGACGTAGTGGGCGCCGTCGCCGCGCAGTGCCATGCGGGCGGCGTTGATGGCCTTGCCGGCCGAGATCGCGTTGCGTTCGATGCACGGGACCTGGACGAGCCCCTGGATGGGATCGCAGGTGAGTCCGAGGCTGTGCTCCATCGCGATCTCGGCGGCGTTCTCGACCTGTTCCGGTGTGCCACCGAGGATTTCGGCAAGGGCACCCGCCGCCATCGACGCGGCCGAGCCGACCTCGCCCTGGCAGCCGACCTCGGCGCCGGAGATGGATGCGCGCTCCTTGTAGAGCGAACCGATGGCTCCCGCGGTCAGCAGGAACCGCACTGCGGTGCCGTCGGGATCCTGCTTGCCTGCCCGGGTGTAGTGCACGGCGTAGTGCATCACCGCGGGCACGATGCCGGCGGCGCCGTTGGTGGGCGCGGTGACGACCCGGCCGCCGGACGCGTTCTCCTCGTTGACCGCCAGCGCGACGAGATTGACCCAGTCCTCGGCGAACTCGGGTTGCTTGTTCCAGTCCTCGGCGTTGAGGCGCTCGAACCAGTCGCGGGCCCGGCGGCGCACGCGCATGGGCCCGGGCAGATAGCCGTCGCGGGAGATGCCACGCACTTCGCACTCGACCATCACGTCGCGGATGTGCAGCAGCCGGCCCCGGATCTCATCGGCGGTTCGGGTCTCGCATTCGACGGTGAGCATGAGATCGCTGACGCTGCAATCACGTTGGCGGCAGAGTTCCAGCATCTCCTTGGCGGACTGGAACGACAGCGCGTGGGTGGTGGCGGTCCGGGTGGCGGGTTGCAGGCTTTCGGCCTCGGTGACGACGAAGCCGCCGCCGATGGAGAAGTAGGTCTGCACGTGCAACTCGGCCCCGTGCGCGTCCAGTGCGGTCAGCGTCATGCCGTTGGGGTGGAAGGGCAGCACCGTCAACGGGCGCAGGACCATGTCGGCCTCGCTGAGTGCGATCGGGCGCAGCCCGCCGAGCATGATGTGGCCGCTCGCCCGCATCTCCTCGACGCGCCGTTCCATGACATCTGTCCGGATCTCCTCGGGGCGGTTGCCTTCGAGGCCGAGCAGGATGGCCGTCATGGTGCCGTGGCCGGCGCCGGTGGCGGCCAGTGAGCCGTAGAGGTCGACGCGGACGGCCGCGACCCCGGCGGCGCCGCCGAAGGCGCCGATGGTGTGCAGATCGTCGACGAATCGGGCGGCGGCCCGCATCGGACCGACGGTGTGCGAACTCGACGGCCCGATGCCGACGGAGAACAGGTCGAACACGCTGATGGTCATCGGAATTTCCCCTTTCGATGTCCATAGACGGCCTGATAGACGAGTGATATATTAGTTACATCACATACGGTAGATCAGCATTTGTACCTGGTCAAGCGGTACTTGTGGGGTCGCAGACGACGTGTGAACAACGTCCGAACCAGCAGAAAGAAACGGACTCGCCCATGGCGCATCAGCTCATCGATCCGCTCCTGCAGCCCTTCCGGCTCAAGAACATGACCCTGCGCAATCGCGTGGTGAGCACCTCGCACGAGCCGTCCTACACCGAAGACGGCATGCCCAAGCGCCGCTACCGGCTGTATCACGAGGAGAAGGCCAAGGGCGGTATCTCGCTGACCATGATGGGCGGCTCCGCGGTCGTCGCGCCAGACAGCCCCTCGGCCTTCGGCAATCTGCACGTCTACAAGGACGAGATCGTGCCCTGGCTGAGCGAGCTCGCCTACGGCGTCCATGAGCACGGTGCCGCCGTCATGTGCCAGATCACCCACCTGGGCCGGCGCACGAGCAATTACGACGGTGACTGGCTGCCCGTGGTGTATCCGTCGGCCATCCGCGAACCCGCCCACCGGTCCTTCCCGAAGGTCGCCGAGGAGTGGGACATGGACCGCATCGTCAAGGCATACGCCGACGCCACCGAGCGCTGCCGCGCGGCCGGCCTGGACGGCATCGAAATCGAGGCCTACACCCACCTGCTCGACGCCTTCTGGTCGCCGCTGACCAACCACCGCGACGACGAGTACGGCATGGGGAGCATGGAGGATCGGCTTCGCTTCCCGCTCAGGGTGATTCGCGCCGTGCGCGAGGCCGCCGGACCGGACTTCGCGGTCGGTATCCGGATGTCACTCGATGAGGACCTGCCCGGCGGGCTGCAGTACGAGGACGGCATCGAGATCGCCAAACGCCTCGTACCCGAAGGTATCGACTTCATCAGCGTCATCAAGGGCTACATGGCCAGCGACGAGGCACTCTCGCGCGTCATCCCGCCGATGGGTACCCCCGTCGCCCCGCACCTGTCGTTCGCCGGGCAGGTCAAGAAGGATCTCGGGATCCCGGTCATGCATGCCAGCCGGATCAATGACGTGGCCACCGCCCGGCATGCGATCCGCGACGGCCTGCTCGACCTCGTCGGCATGACCCGTGCGCACATCGCCGACCCCCACATCGTCGCGAAAATTCAAGCGGGCGAGGAGGATCGGATTCGTCCCTGCGTCGGCGCGACCTACTGCCTCGACGAGATCTACCAGAACCGTGACGCCAAGTGCGTCCACAACCCGTCCACCGGACGCGAAGACCGCTTGCCGCATCGCGTCGACAAGGCGGCCGGGCCGGCGCGGACGGCGGTCGTCATCGGGGCCGGGCCGGCGGGTCTGGAGGCCGCCCGGGTGCTCGGTGAGCGCGGCCACCGTGTCGTGGTGTTCGAGGCAGCCGACGTGGCCGGTGGCCAGGTCCGGATCGCGTCGTCATCTCCGCGCCGGCGCGATCTGATCAGCATCATCGAGTGGCGGCTGGACGAGTGCAAGCTGCTCGACGTCGACATCCGCACCAACCGTTACGTCGATGTCGACGAGGTGCTGGCGGAGAACCCCGACATCGTGGTGGTCGCCACCGGTGGGGTGCCGAACACCGAATTCCTCACCGAGGGCGCCAATCTCGTCACCGATGGGTGGGATGTGTTGTGCGGTGCGGTGCATCCGCGCGGTGAGGTCATGCTCTACGACGACAATGGCGGTCACCCCGGACTGGATGCCGCCGAGGTGCTGGCCCGCAGCGGCGTCGCCGTCGAATTCGTCACTCCCGAGCGGACATTGGCGCCCGACGTCGGCGGCGTGAACTACCCCGGCTACTTCAAGGTGTTCGCCGAGCACGACGTGCGCGTCACGCTCAACGAGCGGCTGACCGGGGTGCGCCGCAAGGACGGCCGCCTCGAAGTGGACCTCTACAACGAATACGCGCACGCCACCCGGCAACGCATGGTCGACCACGTCGTCGTCGAACACGGCACGCTGCCGTCCGACGAGCTGTACTTCGGGTTGGTCCCTGGTTCCACCAATCTCGGCGAAGTCGACCAGCAGGCGCTGCTCAGCCTGCAGCCGCAGACCGTCGTGCGCAACGCCGAGGGCGGCTACCAGCTCTTCCGGATTGGTGACGCCGTCGCGAGTCGCAACATCCACGCCGCGATCTACGACGCGTTCCGGCTCTGCCTCGTTCTCTGATCGCCCACGTCCCCTGAAACGTCCCTGACAAACAAGGAGTATCCCTATGCCGCAACAAGTTCGAGGTGTCATCGCCCGCTCCAAGGGCGCCCCGGTCGAAGTCACGACCATCGTGATTCCGGACCCCGGTCCCGGCGAGGTGGTGGTGAACATCCAGGCGTGCGGCGTCTGCCACACCGACCTGACCTATCGCGAGGGCGGCATCAACGACGAATACCCCTTCCTGCTCGGCCATGAGGCCGCCGGCATCGTCGAAGAGGTCGGGCCCGGTGTCGAATCGGTGGCGGTCGGCGACTTCGTGATCCTCAACTGGCGCGCGGTGTGCGGGCAGTGCCGGGCGTGCAAGCGCGGCCGTCCGCAGTACTGCTTCGACACCTTCAACGCCACCCAGAAGATGACGCTGGAGGACGGCACCGAGCTCACCCCGGCGCTGGGTATCGGAGCGTTCGCCGACAAGACGCTGGTCCACGCCGGGCAGTGCACCAAGGTCGACGCCACCGCGGATCCGGCCGTGGTCGGCCTGCTGGGCTGCGGCGTGATGGCCGGGCTCGGCGCGGCAGTCAACACCGGCAATGTCTCCCGTGGCGACTCGGTGGCGGTGATCGGCTGTGGTGGCGTCGGCGACGCCGCCATCATGGGATCGCGGCTGGCGGGCGCGGGCAAGATCATCGCGGTCGATCGGGATCCGCGAAAGCTGGAGTGGGCCATGGAACTCGGCGCCACCCACACCATCAACGCCGCCGAAACCGACACCATCGAGGCGGTACAGGAACTCACCGGCGGCTTCGGTGCCGATGTCGTGATCGACGCCGTCGGTCGCCCGGAAACCTGGAAGCAGGCGTTCTACGCCCGCGACCTCGCCGGCACGGTCGTCCTCGTCGGCGTGCCGACCCCGGACATGACGCTGGAGATGCCGCTGGTCGACTTCTTCTCCCGCGGTGGGTCGCTCAAGTCCTCCTGGTACGGCGACTGCCTGCCCGAGCGCGACTTCCCGATGCTGGTCGACCTCTACCAGCAGGGGCGAATCCCGTTGGAGCGCTTCGTCTCCGAACGCATCAAGCTCGACGAGGTGGAAGACGCGTTCCACACCATGCACGCGGGCAACGTGCTGCGCTCGGTGGTCGTGCTGTGAGCGGACAGCTCCGCATCGACCGCGTCGTCACCTCCGGGACCTTCAGTCTCGACGGCGGCACGTGGGACGTCGACAACAACGTGTGGGTGATCGGCGATGACTCCGAGGTCGTCATCGTCGACGCCGCCCACACCGCGCCCCAGATCGTCGAGGCCGTCGCCGGCCGCAACGTGGTGGCGGTCGTCGTCACCCATGGGCACAACGATCATGTCACCGTCGCCCCGGAGCTGGCGTACGAGTTGCATGCGCCGATTCTGCTGCATCCCGGCGACGACATGCTCTGGCAGGCAAGCCATCCCGATGAGAAGTATTGGAACCTGGACGCCGGCCAGCGGATCGGTGTCGCGGGTACCGAGATCGAAGTCATCCACACCCCCGGACACTCGCCGGGATCGGTATGCCTGTACCTGCCGGAGGCCGGTGCGCTGTTCTCCGGCGACACCCTGTTCAACGGCGGGCCCGGTGCCACCGGGCGGTCCTACAGCGACTTCCCGACGATCATCGACTCCATCCGGGATTCGATCCTGACGCTGCCGGACGAGACCCGGGTGCACACCGGCCACGGCGACCACACCACAGTCGGTGCCGAGGCCCCGCATCTGGCGGAGTGGATCGCCCGCGGCCACTGATTCAAAAGCACTGTGCGGCGGCAACTCTGCTGAGTTGCCGCCGCACAGTGGCTTTCACGTGGCATTTCTGGCGGATTTTTCTGGCAAATCTGTGGGTCGGACGGTCGAGGTGATCGCGATCGCATTGACTGCGAACGTACGCACACGCTCACTCGAACTTTTTCGACCTCAGTTCGCACTCAACGCCCGTCCACCTTCGGCGCACGAGAAGTCCCTGAGCGCAATAACCGCGGAGAATCACAACGGCGATTGCACTCAGGGCACGGCAAGGCGACCTAGGCGCTGCCGAACTCCTCGGCAGCATCGAGCAGCCAGTCGGCCAGATAGCCGGCGAACGACGACCGGACGATGACCCGGTAATCGGTTCCGCTGTCGTTCAACGGAATCAGCACGACGGCAGCCAGCGCCAGCATCGTCTGGGCCGCGGCACCCCGGCCGAACCCGCGCGGGTGCAGGTCCAGTGAGCAGCCCTTGGCAAGTACGTCGCGGGCATGGGCGCCGCGCAGGCGCACCGTGGTGCGCTGCGCCGACACGTCGACGGCTGCACCGCCGGCCGCGGCGACCGCCTCGTGCAGCTGCGCCTCGAGTGCCTCACCACCGCGCTGCGTCGACGTCACCAGCCACTCCTGCGGACCGAACCAGATCACCGTCGAATCCGGACCGGTGACACATGTTTCGGGTGTCGTCGGCAACGCGGCCACGCCGAGGACCTGGGCGGCTTCGGTGCCACCGGCTCCAGTCGGGTCGACCCACAGATCGACCATGGTTTCGAACGGCTCCTCGGTGAGGCGCGCCGCGGACGGCGTGGCCGCGGACGGCGTGGCCGCGAACTGGGTGGCCCAGCCCTGCAACGGGCTACGGCGAGTGAGGGTTTCAGCCATCGCGGCGTGCTCCTTCGGGATCGACGAGGACGGAACCGGTGACCTCGACGGCCACCAGGGCGCCGTCCACCGGCACGGTGAGGGTGTCTCCGATGCGGGCGTGGCCGCCCCTGACCAACGCCAGTGCGAACGGCCGGCCCAGCTCGGCGCTGCGGTAGCTCGACGTGACATGGCCGAGCATGGGAACCGGCGGGGGTGGCAACGTGCCGTCGGCCGGGGTCTCGATGATCTGGGCGCCTTCGGGCAGCACGGTCCGCGCATCGACCGGAAGGAGTCCGACGAACTGCTTGCGGAGCGGGTTGAGGTTCTCGGCGCGAGTGAAGGAGCGCTTCCCGACGAAGTCGGGCTTCTTCTTCGACACCACCCAGTTCATCCCGAGGTCCTGCGGCGTGACGGTGCCGTCGGTATCCTGCCCGATGATGGGGTAGCCCTTCTCGGCCCGCAGCACGTGCATGGTCTCGGTGCCATAGGGTGTGATGCCGTACGGCTCGCCCGCCGCTATCAGCTTCTCCCACAACGCCGTTGCGTACCAGCCCATGACGTTGACCTCGTACGCCAGCTCGCCCGAGAAACTGACCCGGCCGATCCGGACGTGGACCCCGTCGAGCTGGGTGTCGCGCCAGGCCATGAACGGGAACGCGTCATTGCTGACGTCGACTCCCGGGAAGACCTTGCCGATGACGTCCCGCGAGCGCGGACCGACGACCGGGAAGGTGTGCCACTGCTCGGTGACCGACGTGAGGCGTACGCGCAGGTGCGGCCACTCGGTCTGCAGCCATTCCTCCATCCATTCCAGGATGCGGGCGGCACCGCCCGTCGTGGTGAACACCTGGAAGCGGTCGTCGGCCAGGCGCATCACGGTGCCGTCGTCGATCACCATGCCGTCGACGCCGCACATGACGCCGTACCGCAGCATGCCGACCTTGAGCGTGCTCATCAGGTTGGTGTAGAGCAGGTCCAGGAATGCGCCGGCATCGGGGCCCTGGACATCGATCTTGCCCAGCGTCGAGCCGTCGAGGATGCCGACACCCGTTCGGGCAGCGGCGCATTCGCGCAGCACCGCGGTGTCCATGTCTTCTCCGGGCAGCGGGTAGTAGCGCGGACGCTTCCACTGGCCGACGTCCTCGAACACCGCGCCGCGGGCGACGTGCCAATCATGCACTGCGGTAACGCGTTCCGGGTCGAACATGCGTCCCCGGCTGCGGCCGGCCAGGGCGGCGAACGCGACGGGGGTGTACGGCGGCCGGAACGTGGTGACGCCGAGATCGGCCACGGGCACACCCAGCAGTTCGGCGGTGATGCCCGAGGCGATGACGCCGGAGGTCTTGCCCTGATCGTGCGCCGTGCCGATGGTGGTGTAGCGCTTGATGTGTTCCATCGAGCGCATGCCGGCGCCGACCGCGCGGACCAGATCCGCCACCGTGGCGTCCCGCTGGACGTCGACGAACTGCGTGGCACCGTCGGCATCGGGAATCCGCCACAGCACCGCGGGTGCACCCGAGGCCCGAATCGAATCCGACTCTCCGGCAAGCGGTTCGGTCTCAGCGGTGAACCCGAGACCGGCCAGGGCGCGGGTGGCGACGGCGCGACCGTCGCGCAGGCAACCGGGCAGGTTGAAGGTACCTGCGGCCGAACCGGCGACACTCACTTCATCGAGCTCGGCACCCGGAACGAACGCGCCGAGGGCGGCGTCGTACCGCAGGGGACCGCGCACCTGACTGAAGAGGTGGACCGCCGGATTCCAGCCGCCGCTGATCAGCAGCACGTCGCACGCCAGCTCATCGGATGTACCGCCCGCGCCGGTGACGACGGCGGCGCTGACCCGGTTCTCACCGCGGGTGCCGCTGACGACCGACCCGGTCCGCAGCTCGATGCCCCGATCAGCGCACGCCGCAAGTAGGTCCGTGGCGACCGCGTCCCGGGCATCGACGATCGCGGTGATCGCCACGCCGGCGTCGTACAGATCCAGCGCGGCCTGATAGGCACTGTCGTTGGTGGTGAACACGACGGCCCGCTCACCGACCTTGACGCCGTAGCGGTGCAGGAAGGTACGGGCGCCGGCGGCGAGCATGATGCCGGGCCGGTCGTTGTCGGTGAACACCACCGGACGTTCATGCGCGCCGGCGGCGACGATGACGTGCCGGGCCCGGATCCGCCACACGCGCTGGCGGCTTGCCCCGGCGGGCGCGGCGGCGCCGAGGTGATCCGTACGCCGTTGCAGCGCAAGGACAAAGCCGTCGTCGTAGTGTCCGAATGCGGTGGTGCGCTGCAGGTGCAGCACGTCGGGATAGGTGGCGAGTTCGGCGACCGCGTCGTCGACCCACTCCAGTGCCGGGCGGCCGGAGATGGTGTCGGCACTGCCCAGCAGGGCACCGCCGGCCTCGCTCTGCTCGTCGATCAGCACGACGCGGGCGCCGGCGCGGGCGGCCGTCAGCGCGGCGGCCAGACCGGCCGGGCCGGCTCCGGCGACCAGAACGTCGGCGTGCACGTGGGTCGAGTCGTAGCGCGCGGTGTCGGCGATCTCAGCGAGCCGGCCCTGCCCCGGGATACCGCGCGCGACGAGTCCGTCGTACAGCTCAACGGTGGTGGCGAGCAGCATGGGCTCGGGGAAGGGGTACTCGATCTGGACCAGGCCGCCGGTGTCCTCGGCCCACGCCGAGGTGAAGCCGCGGGGCCGGCCCATCTTGATGCTCGAGGTGACGTGATGCACGCCGTTCGCCAGCAACGCGGACGCCAGCGTGTCGCCGGCGTGTCCGGTGTACTCCCGGTCGTTGAATGTGAAGGTGTGGACGGTGTTTCGGTCGATTCGACCGCCGTCGGAGGTGCGCAGGTTCATGAGATGGTCGGCCTCTGCTCGTCGAGTCGGTAGACACGGTCGAATCGGTAGGTGGCGGTGTCGCGGATGGCGTTGAACCAGCGACGGCAGCCGGCACTGTGGGTCCAGCGTTCGGCGAACGACCCCTTCGGGTTGGCGCGGAAGAACACGTAGTGCGCCCACTGTTCGTCGGTCAGCGATTGCGGGTCCTCGGGGTAGGCGACGTGCGCCTGGCCGCCATAGTGGAATTCGGTTTCCTCACGTGGCCCGCACCACGGGCAGTCGATGAGTTGCATTGGGGCTCCTCGGTTCTAGTGCGCCACGCCGGCGGCGCCGTGTTCGTCGACCAGGGCTCCGGTGACGAAGCGGTCGAGGCTGAAAGGGGCGACGTAGTCGTGTTCGCGGCCGGTGGCGATGGTGTCGGCCAGGCACCAGCCGATGCCCGGCGTCACCTTGAACCCGCCGGTGCCCCAACCGGCGTTGAGGTACAGGTTGTCGTAGCCGACGCGGCCGACGATCGGTGACGCGTCCGGGCAGACGTCGACGATGCCGGCCCAGGTACGCAGCAGGTGCGCCCGGGCGAACACCGGGAACAACTCCACCGCAGCGGCCATCTGGCGTTCGATGATGTGGAACGCGCCGCGCTGGCCGTAGCCGTTGTACGAGTCGACGCCGGCACCCATCACGAGTTCGCCCTTGTGGGCCTGAGATACGTACACGTGCACGGCGTTCGACATCACGATGGTCGGATGCACCGGCTCGAGGAGTTCGGACACCAGCGCCTGCAGCGGGTGACTCTGCAGTGGCGTGCGGATGCCGAGCATGTCGGTCAGCGTGGAGGTATGCCCGGCCGCGCACAGCGCCACCTGTCCGGCCCCGATGTCGCCGCGCGTGGTGCGCACGCCGGTGACCCGGTCGCTGTCGGTGACGAATCCGGTGACCTCGCAGTTCTGGATGATGTCGATGCCGGCCTCGTCGGCCCGGCGCGCGAAGCCCCAGGCGACGTAGTCGTGCTTGGCGATGCCGGCCCGCGGCTGGTAGGTCGCGCCCAGCACCGGATACCGAATGTCACTGGAGATGTTGACGATCGGGCAGAGGTCCTTGACCTCTTTGGGTTCCACCCACTCGGCGTCGATGCCGTTGAGCTTGTTGGCCTCGACGCGTCGCACGCTGTCGCGGACGTCCTGCAGGCTGTGCGCCAGGTTGAGCACACCGCGCTGGCTGAACAGGATCGGGTAGTCCAGATCCTCTTCCAGGCCCTCCCAGAGTTTCAGGGCGTGCTCGTAGATTCGGGCGCTCTCGTCCCACAGGTAGTTGGACCGGATGAGGGTGGTGTTGCGGGCCATGTTGCCGCCGGCCAGCCAGCCCCGCTCCAGGACCGCGACATTGGTGATGCCGTGGTTCTTGGCCAGGTAGTGCGCGGTGGCCAGGCCGTGCCCGCCGCCGCCGACGATGACGACGTCGTACGTCTTCTTGGGTTCGGGTGTGCGCCAGAGAAATTCGGGGTGGTCGGGCAGATGTGCGCCCGGTGGGGTCGTCGGTGCGGTCACAGCGAGGCCTCCGTGAGGTCGGGGTAGAGCGGGAAGCGGTGGGCCAGTACGTCCACCCGGGCGCGCAGCGCGTCCAGGGCGGCGTCGTCGGCGTCGGGGCGCAGCGCGTGGCTGATGACATCGGCGACTTCGTGGAAGCTGTCCAGATCGAAGCCGCGGGTCGCCAGCGCCGCGGTACCGATGCGCACGCCCGAGCTCACCATCGGCGGCCGCGGGTCGAACGGAACGGCGTTGCGGTTCACGGTGATTCCCACGCGGTGCAGCCGGTCCTCGGCCTGTTTGCCGTCCAGTTCGGACTCGCGCAGGTCGACCAGCACGAGGTGGACGTCGGTGCCGCCGGAGACGACGTTGAGGCCCGCCGCGCGGGAATCCTCCTGCAGCAGGCGCGCGGCCAGAATCGCCGCGCCGTCCAGCGTGCGTTGCTGCCGCTCGCGGAACTCCGGCGTGGCGGCGAGCTTGAACGACACTGCCTTGGCGGCGATGACGTGCTCGAGCGGTCCGCCCTGCTGGCCGGGGAACACCGAGGAATTGAATTTCTTGGCCAGCGCCTGGTCGTTGGTGAGGATGATGCCGCCGCGGGGGCCGCCCAATGTCTTGTGCGTGGTCGAGGTGACGACGTGGGCGTGCGGCACGGGCGAGGGGTGCAGGCCGGCCGCCACGAGGCCCGCGAAATGGGCCATGTCGACCATCAGGTAGGCGCCGACTTCGTCTGCGATGCGCCGGAATTCGGCGAAATCGAGCTGCCGCGGATAAGCCGACCAGCCGGCCAGGATCAGCTTCGGCCGGCGCTCCCGGGCGATGCGCTCGACCTCGGCCATGTCGACCCGGTGGTCGTGCTCGCCCACGTGATAGGCCGCGACGTCGTAGAGCTTGCCGGAGAAGTTGAGCTTCATGCCGTGCGTGAGGTGGCCGCCGTGCGCCAGGTCGAGACCGAGGATGGTGTCGCCGGGGGAGAGCAGCGCCGACATGGCCGCGGCGTTGGCCTGCGCGCCCGAATGCGGTTGCACGTTGGCGTATTCGGCGCCGAAGAGGCTCTTGACCCGGTCGATGGCGAGTTGCTCGGTGACGTCGACGTATTCGCAGCCGCCGTAGTATCGGCGGCCCGGGTAACCCTCGGCGTACTTGTTGGTCATCACCGAGCCCTGCGCCTGCATCACGGCGACGGGCGCGAAGTTCTCGCTGGCGATCATTTCCAGGGTGCTCTGCTGCCGGTGCAATTCGGCGGCGATGGCCCGGTGTACTTGGGGATCCAGGTCGGCGAGGCTCGCGCTCAGCGTGGGGTTCGTGGCCGCCGGTGCGGTGTCGAGGGTCATGTGGACCTTTCTGACATTGCAGTGTGCTGTGGACTAATATATCAGCTGTCGGTTAGATTAAGATCAGCTCGTGGCCGCGTCAATAGCTGGGCCGCAGATACTTGTGGAGGAGTGACGATGACCCTGACGGAGTTGTCGTTCGGCGAGCCCGACGGCGCACCGGCTGGTACCGAGACCAATGCGGATCGCGCCTACGACATCGTGCGCGAACGCCTGGTGATGCTGGACATCCGGCCGGGTGAGCCCATCAACGACGACCGCCTGGCGGCCGAGCTCGGCTTCGGCCGTACTCCGGTGCGGGAGGCCCTCAAACGCCTTGAGCGGGACCGTCTCGTCGTCGCCTACCCGCGCCGGGGCACGTTCGCCGCGGCTGTGGACATGACGGACCTGGCCGATATCTCCGAGATTCGCAAGCTGCTGGAGCCGACGGCGGCCGCCCGTGCCGCCCGGGTCGCGACGCCGGACACTCGCGCCCGCCTGACTGCACTGGCGCAGGCGATCGCCGGGATCGACGACGCCGATGACCCCCGAGAGGTCCTCCGTCACGACGTCCACGTGCACCGCGAGATCTACCGGGCCTCGGGCAATCCGCATCTGGAACAGATCCTCGTCAGCCTCGACGCGCATGCCACCCGGATCTGGTGCATGTTCCTGGACCGGCTGCCGGGCGTTGCCGGCCATGTCCGCGAACACATCGAGCTGTTGGAGGCGATCGTCGGAGGCGACGAGGCCACGGCGGCGGCGCTGACGCTGGCCCATGTCTGCGGTTTCGAGAAAGCGATTCGCGCGTTGCTGTGACGTCTCCGCCGGGTGTTGCCGATCGCCCGCAGCCCGACGTCCCTGGAGACCACCGGCCCTGATATATCATTGACCTGACCAGATCAGGTCAGTTGCCGATTGGTGTGGTCGGTGATGTCGGGAAGGCGGGGCGGGCATGAGTGTTGCGGGTGTGGAACAGCTCGACGACGTTGTCTCCGAGGAGATGTCGTTTGCCGACCGGGCGTACCTGGTGATCCGCGACAAGCTCATCATGCTGGACATCCGCCCCAATGACGCCATCGTGGAGAACGATCTGGCCGCGGAGCTCGAACTGGGCCGTACGCCCGTCCGGGAGGCCCTCAAACGCTTGGAAGTGGACCGCCTGGTCGTGTCCTTTCCGCGCAGGGGCACGTTTGCCACGGGGGTCGACGTCGCCGACCTCCGCCATATCTCGCAGATTAGGGTCAATCTGGAACCGGTCGCTGCGCGCGCGGCCGCCGAGGGCGCCTCTGCCGACGTGCGTGCGGGCCTGCTCAAGCTGGCCGATCTCACCGAAGCGCTCGATGTCGAGAACATTCACCGCGACGAACTGATGCGTTGGGACCTGCGGGCACACCGAGCGATCTACCGGGCCACCGGAAACCCGCATCTCGAAGACGTGTTGATCCGCTACGACAACCTTGCGACCCGCATCTTCTGCCTGTTTCTCGACCGCTTGCCGACCGTGGCCCAACACGTCGGAGAGCACGCCGAACTCTTGCGGACCATTGCCGGTGGCGATGGGGATGCCGCTGCGCAGATTGCCCTCGACCACGTCACGGGATTCGAGAAAGCGATCCGCGCCATCGTTTGACGCGTCAGCTGAAGACGACGGTGCGATGTCCGTGCAGCAGCACCCTGTTCTCGCAATGCCAGCGCACGGCCCGCGACAGCGCCAGCCCCTCGGCGTCCTGTCCGACGGTGGCCAACCGTGCCGCGTCGAATGAGTGATCGATCCGGATTACTTCCTGCTCGATGATCGGTCCCTCGTCGAGGTCTGATGTCACGTAATGCGCGGTTGCGCCAACGAGTTTCACGCCACGGTCGAACGCCTGGTGGTAGGGCTTGGCGCCCTTGAATCCCGGCAGGAACGAGTGGTGGATGTTGATGGCGCGCCCGCGCAGCTTCTGGCAGGTCTCGTCCGAGAGCACCTGCATGTAGCGCGCCAGCACCACCAGGTCCGCCTCGAGTTCGTCGACCAGCGCGAGCAATGCGCGTTCGGCCTCGGGCTTGGTGTCCGGGGTCACCGGGATGTGCACGAACGGCAGCCCGGCCGCCTCTGCCATCGGGCGCAGCACCTCGTGGTTGGACACCACCGCTACCAGTTCACCGCCGAGAGTGCCTGCGCGCCAGCGGAAGATCAGGTCGTTGAGACAGTGGCCCAGCTTCGAGACCATCACGACGACCCTGGGCTTGCGACGGGTGTCGACGAAGCGGAACGTCATCCCGAATTCGGTTGCCACCGGGGCGAACTCGTCGGTCAATTGGGAGATGACGTCAGCGTTGCCGTCGGCGCTGTGCGTGGTGCAGACGAATGTCGTGCGCTGGAAGAACGCCTGGCTGCGAGTGTCGTCGAACTGTTGGTGCTCGGCGATGTCGAAGTTGCGCGAGAACAGGAACGAACTCACGGCATGGACGATGCCCGGGCGCTGCGGGCAGCTCAGGGTGAGTGTGACGGTGTGCGGCATGGTTTCCCGATCGGTCGTTACGCGCGGATCTTGGACATCTCGGGGTCGACGAGCGGCTCGGCCACCACGGTGGCCGGGATACGGCGACCGAAGTACTCGATCTCCACGCCGGTACCCGGCGCGGCCGAGGCGGGCAGCCAGGCATAGGCGATCGGGGCACCGACGGTGTGCCCGAACGCCGCGCTGGTGACGTACCCGGCGGGGCTGCCGTCCAAGTACACCGGCTCGGATCCGAGCACCGTCGACGTCTTGTCGTCGACGGCCAGGCACACCAGGCGCCGCGTGACGGTGTCGTCGGACACCCCGGCCAGCGCGTCGTGACCGATGTAGCCGTCCTTCTGGGCGCGTACCGCGAACCCGAGGCCGGCCTCGAAGGGGTTGTGCTCGGTGGTCATATCGGTGCCCCACGAGCGGTAGCCCTTTTCCAGCCGCAGGCTGTTGAACGCGGCACGGCCGGCGGCGATGACGCCGTAGCGCTGCCCTTCGGCCCACAGCGCGTCCCACAGGCGCAGGCCGTTCTCTGCGGTGGTGTAGAGCTCCCAACCCAATTCGCCGACATACGACAGCCGCATCGCGGTGACGGGGACCCCGCCGATGCGGACCTGCTTGGCGCGGAAGTACTTGAACGCGTCGTTGGAGAAGTCGTCGCGGCTGAGCGCGGACACCACGTCGCGGGCGCGCGGGCCCCACAGGCCGATGCAGCAGGTGCCTCCGGTGATATCGCGCACTGCGACGGTGCCGTCGGCCGGGGCCAGACGGCGGAAGTAGTCCAGGTCGATATTGCCGTTCGCGCCGACCTGGAACGTGTCCTCGGACAGCCGGGCCACCGTGATGTCGCTGCGCACCCCGCCGGCGTTGTCCAGCGCCAGGGTGTAGGTCACCGAGCCGACCGACTTGTCCATCTTGCCGGTGGTGGTGCGCTCCAACAGATCGAGCGCGCCGGGGCCGGAGATCTCCAGCCGCTTCAGCGGGGTCATGTCGTACATCGCGACCGCGGTCCGGGTGCGCCACGCCTCCGCGGCGGCGATCGGGGAGTGGAACATCGCGGACCATTCGTCGCGCGCCGGGGGCTGCCACTCCGGCGGCAGCTCGTCGAGCAGGCACGCATTGGCCTCGAACCAGTGCGGGCGCTCCCAGCCCGCGGTCTCCAGGAACACCGCGCCCAGTTCGGTCTGCCTGCGGTGGAACGGGCTGACCCGCAGATTGCGCGGTGATTCCTTCGGCTGCAAGGGATGCAGGATGTCGTAGACCTCGACGAAATTCTGCTGCGAGGTCTCGCTGACGTAGTCGGGATCGAGCTGCACCTCTTCGAAGCGGTGCACATCGCAGCCCTGCAGCGCCACCTCGGAGCGTCCGTCGATCAGCAGCTGCGCCACCGCCCGGGCGACGCCGGCCGAGTGCGTGACCCATACGGCTTCGGCGATCCAGAATCCGGCGATGTCGGGGGATTCGCCGATCAGCGGACCGCCATCGGGGGTGAAGGAGAAGATGCCGTTGAAGCCGGATTCGACCTTCGCGGTCTGCAAGCACGGCAGGAGCAACTTGGCCTGCTCCCAGGCCGGCGCGAAATCCTCGTCGGTGAACGCGAGCATGGAAGGCATTGCGTCCGCGGTGATTTCGCCGTCCGGCAGCTCGTCCAGCGCCGCCGGCATGGGACGGTGCGCGTAGGACCCGATGCCGAGCCGGTCGACGTGTTCGCGGTAGTACAGGTCCTGGTCCTGGTGCCGCAGGATGGGCAGGCCGGCCTCGGCCACCTCGGTGTTGCGGCCGACGAGTTCGGGGATCTGGTCGGTCTTGGCGTACTGGTGCGCCAGCGGCAGCAGTGGCACCCGCATGCCGACGAGCTCCCCGAGAGCCGGTCCCCAGAATCCGCCGCAGGACACCACGATGTCGGCCGGCACGACGCCGTTGTCAGTGGCCACGCCGGTGACCCTGCCGCCACTGTGCTCGATGCCGATCACCTTTGTCGAACCCCGGAATTCAATGCCGACGGCTTCGGTGCGCCGGATCAGTTCCGTGACGACGCGCGGGGCCTTCGCCAACCCGTCGCTCGGCACGTAGAGCCCGCCCAGGATGCGATCGCGATCCAGCAGGGGATGCAGCTTGGCGCATTCCTGCGCGTCGATCACCGCGGCGTCGACACCCCACGACGTGGCCCAGCCTTGCTTGCGGTACAGGTCGGCCAAGCGCTGCTCGGTGGTGGCCACCTCGAGGCCGCCGACTTGGTTGAAGCACCACTGGCCGTCGGACTCCAGCGACAGGAACTTCTCGACGGTGTAGCTCGCCAGCGCGGTCATCGTCTTCGACGAGTTGGTCTGGAACACCAAACCCGGTGCGTGCGAAGTGGATCCGCCGGTCAGTGGCAGCGGTCCCTGGTCCAGCACCGTCACGTTGTGCCAACCGCGGGCGGCGAGTTCATCCGCGAGGTTCGCGCCGACGATGCCGGCTCCGATGATCACAACGCGCGGTGATCCCATGGGCGTGGTCCTCCTGGTCGAGCGGCGGCCGACTAAGTGATCGACAATTGATATACCAAGCCTATGGGGAGTATCGCCAGTGGTCAATTCACTGCTGCCGAACCGGATGGATCTAGCGCACCAAACCTGTGCGCTATGTGGGTATCGTTGCGTAATGAGCAACAGCGCTGTTGATTCCGGCAATGGCGGCGTGCAGTCCGTTGACCGCGCTCTGCACGTGTTGGAACTCCTCGCCCGCCGCGGCGAAGCCGGAGTCACCGAGTTGGCGTCGGATATCGGCGTGCACAAGTCGACGGTCTCGCGCCTGCTCACGGCGCTCGAGGATCGTGAACTCGTCGAGCAGGCTTTCGAGCGTGGCAAGTATCGACTCGGATTCGGCATCCTGCGGCTGGCCAACGCGGTGTCGGGCCGGCTCGACGTCACCCGGCAGGGTCGGGAAATCTGCGAGCGGCTGGCGCTCGAGGTCGGTGAGACCGTCAACATCGCGGTACTGCGCTCGGAGTACGCAGTGAACGTGGACCAGGCCCGCGGACCTGCCGCTATCAGTACCCACAACTGGGTGGGTGAACTCACCCCGTTGCACGCGACGTCGAGCGGCAAGGTGTTGCTGGCGTTCATGGCTGCGGATGCCCGCCGGGACCTGTTGTCGGCGGCCGGGCTGCCGCGGTTCACCGAGCACACCATCACTTCGGTCGAGCGCCTGGAAGCGCAGTTGCGGGACGTGACCCGCAACGGTTACGTGGTGTCTCTGGAGGAGCTCGAGGACGGGCTCAACGCGGTCGCCGCGCCGATCCGCGATCACATCGGTGGGGTGATCGCGGCGCTGAGCGTCTCCGGCCCGGCGTATCGACTCACCGTGGAGCGGGCGCTGGAGATCGCGCCGGTGGTGGTCGCGGGGGCTGACGACGTCAGTCGGCGTATGGGCTACCGAATCTGACCGCAACCGCGGATGACGTGGGTTTTCGCGGGTAGCGAGGCTATGGGCAGCTCCCGTCGACAGGCAATTGAAAACTCCCTGTAAACGGTGCGGTTCTCTCTTGACAGTGGCTTGTGACTGCCGCCACACTGTTGCATATTACGAATTGTGTTGCGCCAGTCGCGTCAAACTCTTTGAGAGGGGCACACACCTGATGCTCGAAATCTGTCCGCTCTCCGACCTCCCGCCCGGCGAGGCTCGGCGGGTGGAATCCGACCCGCCCATCGCGGTCTTCCACACCGAGGACGGCGAGGTGTTCGCCATCGACGACACCTGTTCGCACCAGGACGCGTCACTGGCCGACGGCTGGCTGGAGGGGTGCGACGTCGAGTGCCCGCTGCATGCCTCGCGGTTCAATCTCCGCACCGGAGCGGTCGACGCGCCGCCGGCCAAGCTGCCGGTCCGCACGCACACCGTCGTGATCTCCGACGGCGTCATCCACGTCGAACTGAGCACCGAGAAGCCCAACCTGCCGCCGGACATCCGGGCTCGACTGGGCGCGGGGCAGTGATGAGGCACGTCGCGATTGTTGGGGCGTCGCTCGCGGGCCTGTCCGCCGCGAGGGCGCTGCGGGCGCAGGGCTTCGACGGACGGCTGACCGTCATCGGCGACGAGGCGCAGCGGCCCTATGACCGCCCGCCGCTGTCGAAGGAATTCCTTTGCGGCAACGTCTCCGAAGCCGACCTCGCCCTGGAATCCGACGACGACGATCTGCAGGCGGACTGGCGTTTGGGAGTTGGCGCGGCCAAGCTCGATAGCCGCTGCGGCGCAATCGAACTCGCGGACGGGACGCGCATCGACGCCGATGGCGTGGTAATCGCCACCGGTTCCCGCGCGCGCCGCTGGCCCGGCTCCGAGGGCATGGCCGGCGTGCACGTGATCCGCACCATCGACGACGCCGTGACCCTCCGCGAAGAGCTGGTTCCGGGCGCTGCGCTGGTTGTCATCGGGGCCGGATTCATCGGGGCCGAGGTCGCCTCGACTGCCCGCAAGCTGGGCCTGGATGTCACCGTCGTCGAGGCCGCGCCCACCCCGTTGCAGATGCAGCTCGGCGGGTGGCTCGGCGGTGTGGTCGCCGGCGCGCACGCCGCCAACGGAACGAAATTGATCTGCGGTGTCGGCGTCACCGGACTCGTCGGTGAGAAGCGGGCACTGCGCGTGCCCGGCGGCATCGGCCGGGTGACGGGCGTCGACCTCGCCGACGGACGCCACCTGCCGGCCGACGTCGTCGTCGTCGGAATCGGCGGTGTGGCCAACATCGACTGGCTGCACGGAAGCGGTCTGGAGCTGGGTAACGGCGTGCTCTGCGGCACCCACGGCCAGACCGCTCTGCCGAACGTCGTCGCCGTCGGAGACTGTGCGGCCTGGCTCGACCCCGCCACCAACGCGCGGCATCGCGTCGAGCACTGGACCGGTGCACTGGAGCGTCCTGCGCTGGCGGTCGCCTCGTTGCTGGCGGGGGGTGCCCATCAGGAGGCGACGGCGAAGCCGCCGTATTTCTGGTCCGATCAATACGGATCCCGCATCCAGTTCGCCGGCCTCGCCCGTCCTGATGACGAGATCACCATCGAGGAGGGCAGCTGCGAGGACCGTTGCTTGCTCGCCACCTATCGGCGCGACGGCCGCCTGGTCGCGGTCCTCGGTATCGACCAGCCCCGGCTCTTCACCCGGTGGCGCCGCCAACTGGTGCCGACGCCAACCGCGGTCTAGGCCGAAATTCTTGAACCCCAATACAACTCACGACATGACACCGCAAAGGAGCTCGATGACCGCCACCGTGCCAAGTCTGCCGGAAAGCCTCATTTCCACTCTGGCAGGGCACTACTACACAGATCCGGAGGTCTTCGCCCTCGAACAGGAGAAGATTTTCGAGACCATGTGGTTCTGCGTTGTGCGCGCCGCGGATCTGGACAAGCCGGGTGCGTTCAAGACCGTCCAGGTCGGTCGCGAAAGCGTTCTGGTGACCAGGTCGCGCAAGGGCGACATCAACGCATTCTTCAACCTGTGCCGGCACCGCGGCGCGCAGCTCTGCACCGAGGACAGCGGTGAGGTCAAGCGCGCGTTCCAATGCCCTTATCACGCATGGACTTACGATCTGGACGGCAAGCTCATCGCGGCGCCGAACCTGACCAAGATGCCCGACATCGACCGCGTCGAGTACGGCCTGCGCAAGATCTCGGTACGGGAGTGGCTCGGCTATGTCTGGGTGTGCTTGGCCGACGAGCCACCGTCGTTCGAAGACACCGTCATGCAGGAGGTCGTCGATCGACTCGGCGATGTCGAGTCGATCGACCACTACACGGTGGCCAATCTGAGCCTCGGTCGCCGGATCGTCTACGACGTCAAGGCCAACTGGAAGCTCATCATCGAGAACTTCATGGAGTGCTACCACTGCGCCACCATCCACCCCGAACTGACCGAGGTGCTGCCGGAGTTCGCCGACGGCTACGCCGCCCAGTTCTACGTCGGCCACGGTGCGGAGTTCGGTGCCGACGTCGCCGGCTTCACCATCGATGGCTCAGAGGGTTTCGAGCACATTCCCGGGGTCACCGAGGACCAGGACCGGCGCTACTACGCCATCACGGTACGTCCGCAGGTGTTCGTCAACCTGGTGCCCGACCACGTCATCATCCACCGGATGTTCCCGATGGCGGCGGACCACACCATCGTCGAATGCGACTGGCTGTACCTGCCGGGCGTTGTCGAATCCGGGCGCGACGTCAGCAAGTCGGTGGAGCTGTTCCACCGCGTCAATCAGCAGGACTTCGACGCGTGTGAGCGGTGCCAGCCCGCCATGAGTTCACGCGTCTACCGCGATGGCGGTGTGCTGGTACCCAGCGAACACCACCTCGGGCACTTCCATGACTGGTTGCGCAACAAACTCGCCGACTAGATGCAGGCATTCGGCTCCCGGCAACCGGCCGGGCGTCGAATACTCGCGGAGTCGGCGCGGTGTCCCGGTCCGCCGGACCGGCTGGAGAGGCGGCCCTGGCGGGCCGGGACACCACACCAATTCTTTTCAACGCCAAGTCTTTTCAACACCACGTATTGCAACGCGATCCAGGCCAACGACGTCCGCCATTTCGGAACCCGCCAATCAAAGGAGTAACGATGGCCTACACACTGATTCCTGAGGAGCTTGTGCCATGTCCGTGAGCGAAGGCGCTGAGAGAACGTTCTCCGACGACCCCGCCGTGCTGGCGCGTAAGCGCCGGTTCATGACGCGGATGATCGTCGTGTTGGTCGGCGGCATGTTCCTCGATGGCTACATCCTGGGCAGCATCGGTCCGGTCACGCACACCATCGAACTGGACCCCCGGTTTACCACCGTCTGGATCGGGCTGGAGGCCGCCTCGGCGATGTTCGGCATTCTCATCGGCTCGCCTGTGGGTGGGTGGCTGGCCGATAAGTTCGGCCGTAAGCCGATTCTGTTCTGGGATCTGGCGCTATTCACGGCCTTTTCGGCTTTGCAGTTCTTCGTCGACGGACCAGAACAGCTTTTCGCCGTTCGTCTGTTGATGGGCCTGGCCGTCGGCATCGAGTACGCGGTCGGCTTGCCGATGCTGGCGGAGTTCGCGCCGACCCATCTCCGCGGCAAACTGTTGGCCCTGACCCTGGTCGCCTGGTACGGCGGTTTCATGATCGCGTTCATCATCGGCTACTTCATGGATCAGGCCGGCATCGATTGGCGGGTGACCATCGGCACCAGCACATTCATTGCCGCCGCGCTGCTCGTCGGCCGGATCGGGTTGCCCGAGTCGCCGCGCTGGTTGTGGGCAAAGGGCAGGACCGAAGAGGCGCACGGACTGGTCGTCGGGTATCTGGACACCGCGTACCAGACCGACATGATGAAAGCCGCTGCGGGCGGCGCGAAGGGCAGTTTCAAGATGCTGTTCTCGCCGGCGGTGTGGCGCTCGACGGTCTTCATGTCCGTGTTCTGGGCCTGCTCGGTGACACCGTACTTCGCCATCGCGACCTTCGCCGACGGCTTGCTGGGCGATATCGGCATGAAGGGCCTGATGAGGGGAGTGGTTCTCTCAGTCGTCGCCTGGTTCGGGGTGATCTTCACGATGTTCATGATCGATCGGTGGGGGCGCCGCAAGATGACCGTTCCGACCCAGTGGATCGCCGGCGGTCTGCTGGTCGCCATCGCCGCCCTCGGCAGCTTCGTGCTTCCGGTGGAGCAGGTCGGTGTGATGTCGATGCTGATGTTGGCGCTGTTCCTGGCGTACTCGTTCGTCAACGCGATGTACACCGCGTTTACCCAAATCTATCCCGCGGAGGTCTTCCCGACCGAGGTCCGGGCGATCGGTACCGGGTTCGCGGCGGCGATCAGCCGCCTCGGTGCTGCTGCGGGTCTGTTCCTGATCCCGCTCTCGATGAAGCACCTCGGTTTCACCTGGACCATGGTCTTCGCGGGAATCATCGCCTTCGCCGGCGCGATCGTGTCGCAGATCCTGGCTCCGGAGACCAGCGGCAAGTCGCTGAGCGAATTGGACATGAGCCACTGAGCGTGATCCGGGTGGCCGTGATCGGTGACGTGGGTGGGCACGTCGAGGAGTTGCGCCGAGAACTGCGGGCCCTCGGCGCCTGCGAAACCGGGGTACTACCCGACGATTTGGTGGTGATCCAGGTGGGGGACCTGGTGCACCGCGGCCCTGACTCTGAAGGGGTCGTTCGTCTGGTCCACCACTACCTGAATACTTGTCCCGGGCAGTGGATTCAGCTTGTGGGCAATCACGAGGCCCTGTATCTGCGGCCGAACAGTTTTCTGTGGGAGGACCGGATCGGCTACCTGGAACAGCGCATCCTGAAGAAGTGGTGGGCCGACGGCAAGATGCACGCCGCGGTCGCCGTCGAGACCGACGAAGAGGATTTCCTGGTGACGCACGCCGGGGTCACCGAGCAGTTCTGGCGCGAGCACCTGCTCGCCCCCGGTACCGCGCGGCAGGCCGCGCGCCGCATCAACAGCCTCGCCCGCACGGGATGCCCGACGTTGTACGGCGGCGGTGCCATGCTCGGGCCGCCGAATCCGATGGCGGGTCCGTTGTGGGCCAGCCGCACTGATGAGCTGGTGCCAGGGTGGGAAGGCGCGACGCTCCCGTTCAGTCAGGTGCACGGGCACAGCGGCTCCCACGGCGCGTCCGACCACCCGGCAACCACCTACGATGCGCGACTGCATCATGAGCAGACCCGCTTCCCGGGCGGTCGTCTCATCGGCATCGATCCCGGCCACCTCGTCGAAGCGAACCCGGTGTGGGGCGCCTTCGTCGTCACGACGGGCTCCCGGCCCACCGTCGCTTGAGCGATTCCTGAGAGGACTGCGCATGGCGCCTGAGCCCGAGACCGAGCTGGCCGAATTGGCCGAGCTGCTGGCGCACTGCCCGCCGTTCGATTCGCTGAGCCCGGCCGTTCGCGCCGGCGCGGTGGCCGGGGCGCGAATCGAGGAGTACCAACCGGGCGACCTGATCCTGGATGCCTTCGCCACGATGCCGACGAGCATCGGACTGGTGATGTCGGGAGAGATCAATCTCTGGTTCGACCCGGAACGAATCGGTGAGGGGCCCGCCGACAAGTTCACCCGTGGCGCGCCGATCGGGTTCACTTCAGCGCTGGCGGGGCGGCCGGTCGGCCCGCGGGTTGAGGCGAAGACCAAGGTGGTCGTTGCGAGCCTGCCGTCCGAGATCGTCCTTCCGGCGTTTGCGTCCCGCAGCGGCGCACGTTTCCTGGCTGACGAAATCGCGCACGTGCGTGGGCTCACTGCCGCTCAGCCGCGGTACACACTGCTGTCCGACCTGGTCTACCGAGACCCACTGGTCGTACGGGCCGACGAGTCGGTGACCGCACTGGCAGCGCGCATGACCGAGTTGGGCCTGCCGTACGCAGCCGTCGAGACCGATGCCGGCCAGTTCGGTCTGGTGACAGATGAAGCCTTGCGACGCAAGGTAATTGGGGAAGGCCTGCCGCGGGAGTCGCCCGCGAGTGCGGTGATGGACTTTCCCGCGATCACCGCGTCGGCGAGCATGTCGTCTGCCGATGCCCTGATCATGCTGCTCGACTACAGCGTCTCGTTCCTGCTCGTCACCGGTGATGACGGCCGCCTGAAAGGTGCGGTGGGTGAGCGTGACTTCATGCTCGCGCCCACCACTGCCGGTGTCAGCCTGAACGCACAGATCCGGCAGGCCCGGAGCATCGATGGCCTGATCACCCATGCGCTTCGGGTTCCGGCGATGCTTGCCGACATCCTGGCGCGCGGACTGACGGCCGATCGGGTGATCGCCGTCCATTCGGCGCTGATCGCCTCGATCACTCGCCGCGCGATCTTCTTGGTCTTCGACCACGAGGAGTTCAACGACCTGTCGATCGACGCCTTCACCTGGCTCTCCCTCGGCAGCATCGGCCGGCGGGAAGCGGTGCCCTCGTCTGACGTCGATGCCGCAGTGACTTTCGCGGATTCGTACGAGGGCCAGATCCCGCGTTACCGCGAAGCATTCAGCGTCGTGGGGGACGTGCTCCAGCTCTGTGGCATCGGCGTCGACGCGCACCATGCGTTCCCGTCGCACCCGGGGTTCTCGCGTACCGACTCGCAGTGGCGCGAGGCGGCGCAAGGCTGGCTCACCAAGCCCCAGCAGAACCAGGGCACCATCATGGCCTCGCTCCTGGTCGACGCCCGGCCGATCTTTGGCGACCCCGCGCTGCCGGAGCCCGCGCGCGTCTTCCGCGACTTCAATCGCCATCCGGCGACAGTCGAACTGCTGCTGCAGGATTCGCTCTCGCGCCGTGCTCGCCTGCTCTCGGTGCGGGACCGGATCATCGGGCGTGACGAGAAGTTCGACATCAAGGGTCGCGGATTGCTGCCGATCGTCAACATCGCCAGGTGGGCCTCGCTCAGCGCCGGCTCCCCGGAGCTGCACACTGTCGACCGGCTTCGCGTCGCCGCGGGGTCGGAGGTGCTCACGGACCGTTCCGCGAGCCGACTGATCGAAGCGTTCGATGCACTCCAACTGCTCCGGCTGGAGCACCAGTTGCGTCAGATCGAAGCGGGCCAGCGTCCTGACGACATCATCGACCTCGACGAGCTCTCACCCATCGACCGCAGCACCATCGAGCAGACCGTCAAGGAGATCGCCGATGTGCAGCGCCGCATGGGCCGCGTCGCGCATATGAATTCCGGTGCCGAACTGGTCAAACGCGGCCAGCCGGGGTCGCCGTCGAGGAAAGTCAGGTAGAGCCCGGAAATCGTCAAATCAAAATCTAAAACATGCGGATTTCTGATCAACTTGTAATATATTAGTTTGCGACGAGGAGGCAACGTGGACGGTGTACCGGATCTGCTCATCGGATCGGGGTGGCGACATGCTGCCGACGGCGGTACCCGGGAGGTCATCAATCCCGCAACCGGCAAGGTGTTCGCCACGGTTGACGAGGCCACGCACGACGACGCGCTGGCTGCCGTCGCCGCGGCCAGGGCGGCTTTCGACGCCGGTGACTGGCCGGCCACGCCGGTCGCCGAGCGTGCCGCGCTGCTCGACCGCATCGCCGACCTGCTGGCGCGCGACAAGGAGTCGCTGGCCGCGGTGGAGACCGCCGACACCGGAAAAACCCTGGCGGAGAGCCGGATTGACATCGACGACGTGATCTCGGTGTTCCGCTACTACGCGCGCCTGGTGGCGACGCAGTCCGATCGACTGGTCGACGTGGGTAACCCGACCGTCATCAGCCGCGTGGTGCACGAGCCGATCGGGGTATGCGTGCTGATCGCCCCCTGGAACTATCCGCTGTTGCAGATCTCCTGGAAGATCGCGCCGGCCCTGGCGGCCGGTTGCACCATGGTGGCCAAACCCAGTGAAGTGACACCGCTTTCGACCATCGCCTTCGTCCGGCTGGCGCAGGAAGCGGGCGTGCCCCCGGGCGTGCTCAACCTGATCCAGGGCAGCGGGGCCGCCGTCGGTGCGGCCCTCACCGACAACCCCGACGTCGACCTCATCTCGTTCACTGGTGGCCTGAGCACCGGCCAGCACATCGCCAGGAGCGCCGCCGCGCACGTGACCAAGGTGGCCCTGGAACTCGGCGGGAAGAACCCGCACATCGTCTTCGCCGATGCCGACTGGGAAAGCTCGGTGGACCAGGTCCTCACCGGCGTGTTCCTGCACTCGGGTCAGGTCTGTTCGGCGGGCACCCGGGTGATCCTCGAGGAGTCGATCGCCGACGACTTCGTCGCCCAGCTCGCCGAACGTGCCGAGAAAATCCGGATGGGCGACGGCACCGACCCGCGTAGCGAGACCGGACCGCTGGTGTCCAAGCAACAGCTGGACAAGATGGAAGCGTTTGTCGCCCTGGGCATTTCCGAGGGCGCAAAGCTCATCACCGGTGGGACCCGGCCCCGTGATCCGGCGCTGGCGGACGGCTACTTCTTCCTTCCCACGATCTTCGACCGCTGCGACCGCTCGATGCGGATCGTCACGGAGGAGACCTTCGGACCGATCATGACGGTGGAGCGGTTCACAGACGAGGCCGAGGCGATCAGGCTCGGCAACGATACGCAGTACGGTCTCGCGGCAGGGGTGCGAACCTCTGACCCGGCGCGGGGCGAACGTGTGGTGCGCGCATTACGGCACGGCACGGTGTGGTTGAACGACTTCGGCTACTACACCGCGGCAGCGGAGTGGGGCGGATTCGGGAAGTCGGGCAACGGCCGCGAGCTCGGTCCCTCGGGCCTCGCGGAATATCAAGAGCTCAAACATATCTGGCACAACACCGCGCCAACGCCGGCCGGCTGGTTTGACGCTGCCAGCGAAGGCTAGGGACACAACTTCATGACTCAGAACCTCACTGACACAGACAGCGGCGGACTCGAAGATTTCGGCTACAAGGAATCGCTGGACCGCAGCATCGGAAAATTCGCGAGCTTCGCGGCCGGGGTCAGCTACATCTCGATCCTGACCGGTACTTTTCAGCTGTTCTACGTCGGTTACGGCAACGGCGGGCCGGCGTATCTCTGGTCCTGGCCCATGGTGTTCATCGGGCAGATGGCGGTGGCGTTGTGTTTCATGGAACTCGCCGCCAAATATCCCGTCGCGGGATCGGTCTACAACTGGTCGAAGAAGCTGGGTAGTCGCATCGTGGGGTGGAGTTCGGGTTGGCTGATGCTGACCGCGTCCATCGTCACGTTGTCGGCGGTGGTGCTGGCTCTGCAACTGAACCTGCCGCGGCTCTGGCATGGTTTCCAGGTCATCGGTGACGGCACCGGCCCGTACGATTTCGCCGCCAACGCCATCGTGCTCGGCACCGTCCTCATCGTGTTCACCACCGTCATCAATGCCTTCGGGGTGCGGCTGATGGCGATGATCAACAGCGCGGGCGTCTTCATCGAACTCATTGCGGCCGTGCTGATTGCGGTCATCCTGTTGTTCAACATCAAGCGCGGGCCGAGCGTGTTCTTCGACACCCAGGGCCACGGCGCCGGGCTGCCGGGCGGATACTTCGGCGCGTTCCTGGTGGCGTCCGTGGCGTCGCTGTACGTGATGTACGGGTTCGACACCGCGAGCTCGCTCGGTGAGGAAACCGTCGAACCGCGTCGCACCGCGCCCAAGGCCATCCTGCGCGCGATCCTGGCCTCGTTCGTGATCGGCGGCGCCATCCTGGCGGGCGCCATCATGGCCACGCCGGACCTGAACGACCCGGCATTGGGTAGTGCCGACGGCAGCCTGCAGTCCATCGTCGAGAAGGTGATGTGGGGTCCGCTGGGCACCATCTTCCTGATCTGCATCGTGGTTGCGGTGACGGTCTGTTCGCTGGCCGTGCACACCGCGGCGATCCGGCTGACGTTCGCCATGGCCCGCGACAACGCACTGCCGTTCGGGGAGAAGCTGGCCAAGGTGCACCCCAAGACGCAGGCGCCCATCGTGCCGGCCGTGGTGATCGGCATCATCGCGGCGCTGATCCTGGTGATAAACCTCGGACAGCCCAAGGTTTTCACCGTGCTGACCTCGATCGCGATCATCATGATCTACCTGGCCTACCTGATGGTCACCGGCCCGCTGCTCAAGAAGCGCCTGCAGGGGCAGTGGCCGCCGAAGGATCTGAAAGAGGGCGGCTACTTCACGATGGGTAAGTGGGGCCTGCCGGTCAACATCTTCGCGGTGCTGTGGGGCGTCGCGATGGCGATCAACCTGGCCTGGCCGCGCGTCGCCATCTACGGTGACCCGTGGTACAACACCTGGGGCGCGTTCGTCTACATCGGCGTGATCCTCGGTCTGGGCCTGCTTTGGTATTTCGTCAAGGGCCGCAACCACATTGGCACCCTGGCCTCCCATTCGGCGCTCACCGGCGACTGACCCGCTGAGCTGATTCCCTTCTGCCTGCCCACTTTTCGAGGAGTTCGCATCATGTCCGATCAGACCTACGACTACGTGATCGCCGGCGGCGGCACCGCCGGCTGCGTCCTCGCGGCGCGGCTGTCCGAGGACCCGAACGTCACCGTGTGTCTGGTGGAGGCCGGGCCATCGGATGTGGATGACCGCAACATCCTCGAGTTGTCGGAGTGGATGCACCTCCTGGACTCCGGCTACGACTGGGACTATCCGGTGGAGCCGCAGGAGAAGGGCAACAGCTTCATGCGGCACGCCCGCGCGAAGGTGCTCGGTGGCTGTTCGTCGCACAATTCCTGTATCGCGTTCTGGCCGCTCGCGCAGGGCCTACGGGACTGGGAGGCCATGGGCGCGACCGGATGGGGTCCCGAAGACGTACTGCCGTTCACCGCCAAGGTGGAGAACAACACCGCCACCGGCACCTATCAGGGTGTGCCGCACGGTGATTCGGGTCCGGTCCGGCTGCGCGACGTGCCGCCGAACGATCCGTGCGGCCAGGCGGTGATCGACTCGGCGGCCAAGGTGGGGCTGGAAACCGTGCAGTTCAACCGCGGCGACTGGACCCTCAACGCGGCCGGCTGGCTGCAGATCAACGCCAACGAGGCCGGCGAGCGGATGTCCAGTTCGCACGCGTATCTGCACCCGATCCTCCAGTCACGGCCCAACCTCACGGTGCTGACCAACTGTTGGGTGGCCGAGATCCTGTTCGACGACTCCGGGGACCAGCCGGTGGCCATCGGCGTCCGGTACCAGCGCCCGGACCTCACCGGCTACGACGTCGTCACCGCGACCCGCGAGGTGGTCGTCACGGCCGGCGCCATCGATACCCCGAAACTGCTGATGCTGTCCGGCATCGGGCCGGCAGCCCACCTCAACGAGGTCGGGGTACCGGTGCGGGTCGATTCGCCCGGCGTCGGCGAGAACCTCGACGACCACGTCGAGGGCCTGGTGTTCTGGGAAGCGGCGAAGCCGATGGTCACCGAGTCCACCCAGTGGTGGGAGATCGGGCTGTTCGCGACCACCGAGGTCGCCGGCGACAATCCCGACCACTCCGACCTGATGATGCACTACGGCAGCGTCCCGTTCGACATGAACACGCTGCGGCACGGGTACCCCACCACCGACAACGGATTCTGCCTGACTCCCAATGTGACGCAAGGCCGTTCGCGCGGAACCGTGCGCTTGGCGTCCCGCGATTTCCGGGACCGGGCGAAGGTCGACCCACGGTATTTCACCGACCCCGAGGGGCACGACGAGAAGGTGATGCTGGCCGGAATCAAGCTGGCCCGCAAGATCGCCGAGCAGGAACCCCTCCAGGAGTGGATCGGCCGTGAGCTCGCGCCCGGACCGGATGCGCAGACCGACGAGGAGCTGCTCGCGTACATCTACAAGACGCACAACACCGTGTATCACCCGGCCGGTACCGCACGGATGGGTGCGGTCGATGATCCGATGGCGGTGCTCGACCCTCAGCTGCGGGTCAAGGGGGTGCGCAACCTGCGGGTGGTGGACGCCTCGGCGATGCCGAAGCTGCCGGTGGTCAATCCCAACATCACGGTGATGACGATGGCCGAGAAATGTGCTGACCTCATTCGCAACGGGTGAAGTAGGGCACGATGGCGAGGTGACCTCTCCGGAGCTGGTGAACTTCCTCGGTTCGCGTCCCCCGTTTCAGACGGCTACTGACACCGAATTGAACGACCTCGTCGCCGCCTCGTCGCTGGAGCACTACGGTGCCGGCACCGTGATCGCGGACTTCTCCCGCCATGTTCCCGATGACATCTGGATGGTCCTCACCGGCGCGGTGAACCTGCAGGAGGTCGGTGACGGGCAGGTGTTCGACACCATCGAGCCCGGCGAAATCTTCGGCTACGTCCCGATGCTGACCGGCGGCGGTATCGAATTCCTGGCTCGCACAACGGAACCCGCCACCGTCATCCGCCTGCCCGGTGAGCTCGTGCGGGCCCAGTTCGCCAAACCGGCGGGGCTGCGTTTCCTGGCGTTGTCCGCCACGCCGTCGTCGCAGTCGCAGCTGATCACGGCCAGCGATTCGCGGCCGGTCGGCGATCTGGTGCACGGCACGGTGCTGATCGTGGAGCCCGGGATCTCGGTACGCGACGCCGTCGTGCAGATGAGCGAACAGCGGGTGTCCTACGCGCTGGTCCGGCTGCGCGAGGGCGGCGTCGGCATCTTCACCGACCGCGACCTCCGGTCTCGCGTGGTCGCCGCTGGGCTACCGGTCGACGTCCCGATCGCCGAGGTGATGAGCGCGCCCGCCCAGACGGTGACCGCTGATCGCACCGCAGAGACGGTGCTGTTGGACATGCTGGAGCGCGGTATGCGCCATATGCCGGTGCTGTCGCCGCGCGGTGAGGTGCTGGGCGTCCTGGAGGACATGGACCTGCTGGCCGCCTCGGCCCGCCAGAGCTTCGTGTTGCGCCGGGCGATCGCGCAGGCGCCCGACGCCGCTGCGCTACAGCGGCACGGCCGCGAGGTGACCCAGATCGCCGTCGATCTGTTTCGCACCGGGACCAAGGCCTCGGCTGCGAGCAGCATCGCGTCGATCGTGCTGGATGCGTTGGTACGCAAGGCATTGGAACTCGCCCTGACCGAAGCGGGGCCGGGGCCGACGCAGGACCAGTTCGCCTGGCTCACGCTGGGCAGTATCGCCCGCCGGGAGGCCATGCCGTCCTCCGACGTGGACAGCGCGCTCAGTTGGGCCGACAGCTGCGATTCCGAATGCGCGCAGTTGCGTGCCATCGCGGCCCGCACGCACGCCATTCTCGATGGCTGCGGCCTGCCGGCCGACAGCAACGGTGCCATCGCGTCGCACAAGGCGTTCGCACGGTCAGCCTCGGACTGGGCACAGGCCGCCGCGGGCTGGCTCGATGATCCCTTGCGCGGCAAGGGTTTGATCCTGTCCTCGCTGCTGATCGACGGCCGCGTGGTGTGGGGGAACCGGGCGCTGCACACCGTGCCCACGGTGTTCCACCGGATGCGTGACGAACATCCGAACGCGTTGCGTCTGCAACTGCTGGACGCCTTGTCGGGAAAGGTGCGCACCTGGTCGCTGCGCGATGTGCTGTCGCGGCGCGGCGGCACCTTCGACCTGAAGACGCATGCGGTGACGCCGATCGTCAACCTGGCCCGCTGGGGCGGCCTCACCGCCGACATGACGTCGGCGTCGACCCCGGCCCGGCTCGCGGCGGCGGCCGCCACCGGAGCGCTGACAGAACGCGACGCCAGAACTCTCACAGAGGTTTTCGTCATGCTGCAGCGGATGCGGTTGGCGCATCAGGTCGAGTTGATCGCCGACGGCCGCACCCCGAACGACGTCGTCACCGTCGGTGATCTGTCCCCGCTCAACCGGAGTCTGCTCGGTGACGGGCTGCGCGAGATCGCCGCGGTCCAGCGGCGGGCGCGGCAATCGGGAACGCATCCCGGACTGCGCTGAGTTCGCTTGACCTACTGCGCTGTTCGCGACACCAGACGGTTGGACAGCTGGTCGTACCAACGCCTCGCCCAGCGTGCGTCGCCGAGCGCGGTGTGACGCCAGCCGGCACCAGGAGGCCGGACTCCGCACTGCAGCGACAGCTGTCCCGAGTCCCGTTCCGGCGTGCGGCCGTAGTCGAGGACGTACCGGGCGGCCAATGTCACGACATCGACGAGTTCGGGGCTCCAGCCCGGGGTCAGCTGATGACGCGCCAGCATGGCGCACAGGCACTGGGTGTCGAAGCTCGGCACCACGCCGACGATGGTGGCGTCCATGGTCCACTCGCGAACGATCTCAGCGGCTTCGTGTTCCCGGTGCACCGACGGGAGATGGATGGGCCCGTAGACGACCTGGGGGTGGCGACTCGAGAACCGGCTGATCCGCAGGCCCGCGGGCTCGGCCGCGTCGAGGTCGAGGTCGGCCAGATCGATGTACATCACGATGCGGGACTCACCGGCATCGTCGCGCCGAAGCATGGCAATTTCCCAGGGTTGCCGGTCGGCGTGCAGGCCGGTGGTCTCCGTATCCAGGAAGACCAGCGGTTTCATCGTAGGAAGGCTAGTGCCGTCGGCCGTTCGGGAAGCACGTTTTGGCGGGGCGGGTGCCGAGTATTTTGCCCTTCGATGGAACCGAACGGTCGTGCTGCGCGTCATAGCTAGGCATGGGAGAACGTGACGTCGCTCGGATAGACCTCTCGGCGGTGCGGGACATCGCGCAGCGGTGCGAATCGGTCGCCGACATGCTCGGCACCGCGGTGGCGCCGCTCCTGCGGTGGTACTTCGACGGCTTCTGTGGCGGGCGTGATCATGCCTCGCGTGCGGCCGCTCTGCGCGCCGCGCTGGACCAGTCGGCCGACCAGCTTCGGGCGTGGGCGTCGGCGTCGACGGAAGCCGCAGCAGCACTGCGGGTTTCGTCGGGGCGTTACGAGGACGCTGACGCCGACCTCGCCGGCCGGTTGGTCTGATGATGGCCGCTGCGTTCGATGTCGCCGGGCGGCTCTCCGAAGGCGACCGCGCGCTGACGGTTCTCGACGAGTACGTGGCAGCGTGCGAGGTGTTGGGCCTGCCGTCTCCGGGGCCGCTGGCGGAGTTGTATCGCGCCGAGAGCGGATTGAACCTCGACGCGCTGTCCGCGGACGCCCGCTCACTCGACGCTGCCGTGGTGGTCGCGCAGGATGCACTGCGGTTGCAGGGCAACGGATATCGGGCACTGACGGCGCAGTGGTCGGGCTCCGGCGGGGACGCTGCCGGCGGGTTCCTGCGGACGTTGACGGTCGCGGCCGAGGATGTGGTGGCGCATCTGCAGCGGAGCGCGCAGGCACTGACGACGCTGCGGGACGCATTGTGGCGCGCAGTCGACGCCAAGGTCGACGCGGTGTTGCGGGCCGATGCGCAGGCTGCCGGGCACCGTGACCAGTGGAGCGCGGCGGCCCGCGCGGTCCTCGTCGGGGCCGGAGACCTGGCGACCGCCAGCGAGATCGTCGACCGTCAGGTCAGGCCCTTCGTCCTTCAGGCAGTTTCCGGGGACCTGCTGCCCACGCTGCAGAGCGCCTCCGATGCCGTTGCGGCGGCGTACGATTCGGCCGTCGCCGCGGTCACCCCGGCTGGGCTGTCGTTCGCGGTGCCCGTCGTGCTGACGCCGGAATGGGCGCCTCCGGCCGCGGCGGCGGCAGCGCCCTTCGCAACGTTGGGTGCCGCTGCGGGTTGGACACCGTCGACCCCTTCGACCCCGCCGGTGCCGGCCGAACCCGTTGCCGCACCGTCGGTTCCGTCGGGGCCTGCCGCATCCGCCCCGGCGCCGTCCACCGGTACGCCCCCGCTGCCCGAACCGGCGCTCGGAGCCGCGGCGGCGACCCCAGCCGGTCTGCCCGGGGATCTCGGATCAGGTTCGGGTATCAGCGGTTTGGGTCGGCAGCTGACCGATGCCATCGGGGGAGCGCTCGGTTCCATGGCCGGTCTGGCGCCCGCCGCGTCAGGTCTGGGTGAGCTCGGGAACATCAGGGACGCGCTCGCTGACGACCCCGATACCGACGCTGATCTCGAGCCACAGTCGGACGACGAGCCGGACGACGAGGCGGACGACGAGGCGGACGACGAGGCAGATGGCGACGACGAGCGGGACGACAGCGAGGCCGAGGACGCCGGCGAGGAGGCCGCCGCGGGGGAGAGCAATACGGCCGAGGATGCCGAGTCCGCACCGGCCGGAGCCCCGGCGTCGCCACCCCAGCAGCCCGTGCCCGACCAACCGGTCGCCGATCCGGCGCCCACCACGCCGGCGGTGGAACCGGTCGCGGAGCAATCCGATCCGACCACCAGGACGCCGTGCGAGATCGCGGCGGACGAACTACCGAATGTGGGCGAGTGATTCCTAGCCCTTGAGCAGGGCGGCGACCTTGTCTTCCAGCGCCGGGCTCTCGGCGTCGGGATCAGCGGCGACGGTCTTCGGCAGCACCACGTCGGCGTCGGCGAAATCCTTGTAGGTCTTGTCGCCGGTGAGCTGGAACAGCAGGTAACCGGTCAGCAGGGCGCGCACCGTCTTCTGGGTGCGGCGATCCGCGCCGGCCATCCCGACCAGTTTGGACAGCCGGAAGCCCTCGGCCAGCCCGCCCGGGACAGCTTTGGCGACGGTGCGCACCGTCGCCGCTGGCCACGCGGCGGCCAGCTCGGTGGCGTTTGACTGGATGGTCACCTCGGCACCTGGCGCGTTGAGGATCAGGCCGGGTACGCGCAGACCAGCTGCGGGCTGATCAGCGTCGGGCTTGCTGGCGGTCGGGAACACCGCGGCCACGGCCTTGAGCGGGTTGGCCGACGAGCCGAGTCCGGCGGCGGTGAAGATCGCGGCCGATGCCCCGAAACCGTGCCCGACCAGGCCCAGCTTGGTCGGGTGCACGCTGATCTTGCCAGGGCCCAGCCGGACTCCGGTGATGATGTCGAGGGTGGTGCCCAGGTCGAACGCCAGGTTCAGCACCGACGGTGCGATGCCGGTCTCGGTGTTGGGCGCGGCCGCGACGATGCCCCACGACGCCAGATGCTCGAGCGTGCCGTTGTAACGTCCGACACCCTGCAGCCAGTCGTGGCCGAACGCCACGCCGGGCAGATTCAGCCCGGACTCGGGGGTGTAGACAGTGCCCGGCAGGCCGGCAAAACCCAGGTCACCACGCAGAACGCGGTGCGGGCCGCGGCGCGTCAGGGCGCCGAAGAGCTTCTTCGTCTTGGCCACGCGATGACGTTAGCGCAGTGGCCCTGGTTTGTGCGCCACGCATGCACGGTCCGGCACCCGGGAGGCTGCACTACCCTGGATAACCATGTGTGGAATCGTCGGCTATGTCGGGCAACGGCCGGCTCGCGACATCGTGGTCGACGCGCTGCGACGGATGGAATACCGCGGCTACGACTCCTCCGGTGTCGCGCTGGCCGATGGCCACGGGGGTCTGACCATCCGGCGGCGCGCCGGCCGACTGGCCAATCTGGAAGAGGCGCTGGCCGAAACCGATGCCGCCGAGCTCGAAGGCACCACCGGCATGGGGCACACCCGCTGGGCGACCCATGGGCGTCCCACCGACCGCAACGCGCATCCGCACAGCGATGCCAGCGGCAAGCTCGCGGTGGTCCACAACGGCATCATCGAGAACTTCGCCGGTCTGCGTGCCGAATTGGAGGCCGCCGGCGTCGAGTTCCAGAGTGACACCGACTCCGAGGTCGCCGTGCACCTGGTGGCACGGGCCTACCGGAACGGGCCGACGGCCGGTGACTTCGTGGCATCGGTGCTGGCGGTGCTGCGCCGGCTGGAGGGCCACTTCACGTTGGTGTTCACCAACGCCGACGATCCGGGCACCATCATTGCCGCCCGCCGGTCCACGCCGCTGGTGGTCGGGGTCGGCGACGGCGAGATGTTCGTCGGCTCCGATGTCGCAGCCTTCATCGAGTACACCCGCGAAGCCGTCGAACTCGGACAGGACCAGGCCGTGGTGATCACCGCGGACGGCTACCAGGTGCTGGACTTCGACGGCAACGACGCGTCCGACCGCGCGCGCCCGTTCCACATCGACTGGGATCTGTCGGCCGCCGAAAAGGGTGGCTACGACTACTTCATGTACAAGGAGATCGCCGAGCAGCCCGCCGCCGTCTCCGACACGCTGCTCGGTCACTTCGTCGACGGCAAGATCGTGCTCGACGAGCAGCGGCTGTCCGACCAGGAGCTGCGCGACGTCGACAAGGTCTTCATCGTCGCCTGCGGTACCGCGTACCACTCCGGCCTGCTGGCCAAGTACGCCATCGAGCACTGGACCCGGCTGCCCGTCGAGGTCGAGTTGGCCAGCGAGTTCCGGTACCGCGACCCGGTGCTCGACCGCAGCACGCTGGTGATCGCCATCTCCCAGTCGGGCGAGACCGCCGACACCCTGGAAGCCGTCCGCCACGCCAAGGGCCAGAAGGCCAAGGTGCTGGCCATCTGCAACACCAACGGCTCGCAGATTCCGCGCGAGGCCGACGCCGTGCTCTACACCCGGGCCGGGCCGGAGATCGGTGTCGCCGCGACCAAGACGTTCCTGGCCCAGCTGGCCGCCAACTACCTGGTGGGTCTGGCGCTGGCGCAGGCACGCGGCACCAAGTACCCGGACGAGGTCGCCCGCGAGTACCGCGAGCTGGAGGCCATGCCGGCGCTGGTCCAGCAGGTGCTCGAGCGGCTGGACCCGATCGCCGATCTGGGCCGGCAGTTCGCGCAGTCGCCGACGGTGCTGTTCCTGGGACGACATGTCGGCTACCCGGTGGCGCTCGAGGGCGCGCTCAAGCTCAAGGAGCTGGCGTACATGCACGCCGAGGGCTTTGCCGCCGGCGAGCTCAAGCACGGACCCATCGCGCTGATCGACGACGACCTGCCGGTCATCGTGGTGATGCCGTCGCCCAAGGGCGCGTCGATGCTGCACGCCAAGCTGCTGAGCAACATCCGTGAGATTCAGGCCCGTGGCGCGGTCACCATTGTCATCGCTGAGGAAGGCGACGAGACGGTGCGTCCGTACGCGGACTACATCTTCGAGCTGCCCTCGACCTCGACATTGTTCCAGCCGCTGCTCTCGACCATCCCGCTGCAGGTGTTTGCCGCGTCGGTGGCCCGCGAGCGCGGATATGACGTGGACAAGCCCCGGAACCTGGCGAAGTCCGTCACTGTGGAGTAGCTCCGTATCGACTCGTTCGCTGGCATGAACGATGCCTATGCCCTAGCATGGGAAATCGCAGGTCAACCGTATCGTCAGATTCCGCTGAAATATTAGCTGCGGAGAAGCGGTTGAGTGCGGGTGAGTGTCAGACGAAGGTGTTCGTTGTGAGGGCCGTGGATTGTTGCTGGATGCTGCTGTGCGCCACGCGACGGTCCGAATGGTCCGCGAATGGTGGCGCACGCCGACCGACTACGAGGCGCAGGTCGAGTACTTCGCGAAGCGGTCGCTGACCGGACTGATCCAGTTCCTGGTCGGGCTCGGCGTCGGCATGGTCGGTTTGATCGTCATGATCGCCCAGTGGTCCGGTGACCAACCCGCCGGCGTGGCCGTCCGGGCCGTGTCGATCGTGTTCATCACGGCGATGTACGTGTGGAGCTGGGTGTGGTGGCTGGGGCCGTGGCCGTCGTACCGGCTGTCGCACGCGTTCATCATCAATGTCGACATCGGCGTCACCGTGGTGACCCTGCTCAACCAGAAGGTGCTGTCCGGCATGTTCGGGCTGAGTGCGCTGATGCTGGTGTCGTTCTACATCATCTTCTTCGACGGCCCGAAAGCGCATGCCATACACAGCTTCTGGGCGGTGTTGTCGATCGCGGCGATGGCTGCCGAGATCGCGGTGATGGGCGGCGGCGATCTGGTGCTGGCGTTCGTGAAGTTGTTGTCTGGCGGGGCGCTCGCGGTGGCGCCGATAGCTGCCCACTTCGGCATCTGGGCCCTGCGTAACGAAGCCAACGAGGCCTCGAACGACCCGCTGACGGGGTTGCTGAACCGCCGCGGCCTCAATCTCCACATCGACGACCTGCTGCGCGGCCACCGCAAGCGCGCGGCCGACGTCGTGGTCATCGTTATCGACCTGGACCGGTTCAAAGGCGTCAACGACCGGTTCGGCCACAGCGTCGGCGACGAGGTGCTGGTCCGGTGTGCCCGCCGTCTGGAGTCCGCCGTGCACGGCGGTGCGTTGGTGGCGCGAGTCGGGGGCGAGGAGTTCGTCGTCGTCGATGTCCTGCAGCCGGGGGGCTGGGCGTCCGTGGCCGACCGGATCCGGGTCGCGTTGTCCGGCCGCGGGGACCACGCGCCGATCACGGCGAGTATCGGGATCACCGCCGCGGGGATTGCGCACTTCGCTGAATTGGGTTGCGACCACGCGGAACTGCTCGGCGATCTGGTCGCACGCGCGGACGAGGCCATGTTCGTGGCCAAGCGTAGCGGCGGCAATGCCGTCAGCTACCTGCCGTCGATGCCCGACGCGGTTCGGACACCGTAGTGAACTATTGGCGATCCGCCGACGCGCGAGCGCCGCTCGGTCGCGGTGGCCCGACTCGGATCGCCGGTGGCCCCAACACTGTTTGACCGGCTCTCCAGGCGGCCACCGGGATCCGGTGCTGCCGCATTCCCAGGGCTGACCGGACACCACACACCATGGCAGCCCCGTTGCGTTCGGCTGGTGCGCGGGCCTGCCGCTCCGCCGTCGAAGCGGCAGGCCCGTGATGTGTTCACTGTTGAGTTGTCAAGGTGCGCAAAGCTTTGTGTGTTATGCGGCGTGGTCGAGTCGCATGGTGCGGCGGTTGTAGGCCGGTACCGGGTTCCGTTGTGGGTCGACGGTGGCTGGTGGGATGAGCCAGGGGTGTTTGTCCAGCCCTATGACGACGCCCCAGCCGTCGTGGTGGACGTTGGCGTGGCAGGCCGGGCACAGCAGGCATCCGTTGCCCAGTGATGTCTCGCCGCCGTGGGTCCAGTGCACGATGTGATGGGCGTGGGTGCGCCCCGGGGGTGCGCCGCATTTGATGCAGCACCGGTCCCGTAGGTAGAGGGCTTTGCGTAGGTGCGGCGGGAACAGCCGTTTCTCCCGCCCCATGTCCAGGGGCACCTGTTCGTCGTCCACGACGACGGTCGTCACAGCCGTGTCGCAGCAGATCCGTTCCAGGGTCATGGTGCTGATCGACCCCATGAACTCGAGCTGACCCATGTCCGGGGTGTCGGCGGGCACCGTCACCAACAGTTGGGTCCGTGGCGCGGACGCGACATCTCCGCCGCGGGCGGCGATGTCGAGCATCGCTTCCAGGGCATCGGCGCGGCGCCGGCTGGCGGATCGGGTGTCGGGGCTGCCGTCGGGTTCGGGTCGCGGCGCCGACAGCTCTTCCACTGCGGCGACCAGCTTGGCGCCGACTTCGGCATCCAGATCCGCCCGCACCTGCAGCCGCCCGTCAGAGGTGACCCGGTGGTCGAGGGTGTTGACCGACCGATCCTCCGCCGCCGGCAACCCACCCTCGGCGGCGGCGGCGCGGTTGCCCAACTTTCGGGCCCGGTCCGCGATCGCGGCCGGGGTGGCTCCGGAGAAGAACTGCCCCAACAAATCCGTCACCTGGCGGAATCGGGCTTCCTCGTCCACCTCGCCGGGGGATCGGGCTCGAATGTGGTTGATGCCTTTGACGATCGCATCGACATGCTCACCCGAGACCGCCCCATCGCACGCGTGCGCCGCCAGCGTCGGCAGCAACGGCAGCGCCGCACCGACTCGAACCAGCCGCTCAGCGACCGCCGGTGCGCAGCCCAGCGACATCAGCAGTTCCCGCAGCGTCCGCCCCTGCGTAGCGGCAACACCACAGCGGTCCAACACCCCGGCCAGCGTCGCCGCCAGATGATCGACCACATTCCGCATCCTCAACAGACACCGCGCCACCTCCAGCGCGTCGTCCCCGGCCATCTCGTCGGGGACCACCACGTCACGAAGGTGGTCGAGAAGGGGGTGGAGATCCGGTGCGATTCCCATACCCAATTGTATCGAACAAATGTTCGAACAGCAAGCAATTTTCCGGCTACATGTCGGGACGCCGGTGGCGGTCCGGGTGATCTTGGTGGGGAACTTCTGGTGACAAGCGCGGGAGGCGGCCGTCCATACACCTACCGCCTCCATCCGGCGGCCGGCTTCTTTGTTGGCCCATGTGCTCATGCCGGCCATGCGCCCGCGTCAGGTGGGCATCGCTGCCGCGGGATCGCCTTGGTAGACAAACGTATACACCAGACGGAGACGCCGGCGACTCCGTGGTGTGGCGTGCTCAGGCGCGCACGATCGACGGCCCCAGGGCTTCGTAGCGGGCCGCCTCCGCGGCCGGTAGTTCCGTGCCGGTGACGATCGCCTCGAAGTCGGATACCTCGGCGAACCGGCAGAAGCTGGTCTCACCGAACTTGGAATCGGCGGCCACGAGGATGCGCCGCATCGCGACCGACACCGCTGTCTGCTTGACCGCGGCCACGGCGGGATCAGGAGTGGTCAGCCCATGCTCGGGCGTGATGCCGTTGGTGCCGAGGTAGGCGACATCGATGACCAGGCTGCGCAATCGCTCCACCGCCCAGTTGTCCACCGTCGCCAGGGTTCGTCCGCGCATTCGTCCCCCGAGCAACAACACCGTCACGGTCTCGCTGTGGGCGAGCGCCTCGGCGGCCAGCAGCGACGACGTCACCACTGTCAGCTCCTGGTCGGCGAGCCGCTCGGCGATCAGTCGCGGAGTGAAACCCTCATCCAGATAAACGGTTTCAGATCCGTGCAGCAGATCCGCGGCCGCTGCCGCGATCCGGTGTTTCTGGGCCAGGTCGACCTGGCTGCGGAACTCCACCGTCGATTCGAACGCTGCTGTCTCCAGCGGTATGGCGCCACCGTGGACCCGTTTGAGCATGCGCCGCCCGGCCAGCACCTTCAGATCGCGACGGATGGTCTCCGACGCCACGTTCAGTTCTTCGGCCAGAGCCAACACCTCGACCCGCCCGCGGGTGCGGGCGAACTCGACGATGCGGCGCTGACGGCTGTCTGAATCCACGGAAGACATTCTTACGGTCGTCGTCTATGGGCTTTCGCTCAGCACCGCCCGGACTTCCTCGGGGGTGCTGGCCCGGCGCAACCGCTCGACCTCGTCCTTGTTCAGGAACACGTGGGCGATCCGGGTGAGAAGCGCCATGTGGTCCTTGCCGGCGCCGGCGATACCCACTACGAACTCGGCGGGCTTGCCGTTCCAGTCGATGGGTTCGGGATAGCGGACGAACGAGATCCCGGAATGGCGGATCGCGCCCTTGGCGTCGTTGGTGCCGTGCGGGATCGCCAGGCCGTTGCCCATGTACGTCGACACCGATTTCTCCCGCTCGTGCATGGCGTCGACGTAGGTTTCGTCGACGGCCCTGGCGGCGACCAGGAGTCGGCCGGCCTCCGTGATCGCGGCCGAAGCGGTGGTAGCCGAGCCGGCCAGCACGATCGAATCGAGCGAGAGCACATCGTCGGGTTGGGCGTCGGAGGCGGGTTCGGTTGGGGCCGTGGCCGATTCACCCGAAGGCCCCGAGGCGCCATTGGTACGTCCCAGCAGTTCGACGATTTCGTCGTAGCGGGGCGAGTTCATGAAGTCGTCGACCGAGACGTGGAGCGCCGACGGGGTCTTCTGGCGGGCTCGCTCGGTGAGATCGCGATGGGTGACCGCCAGGCCGTAGGTATCGGTGAGATTGGAGATCGCCTGGTTGACCACTGTCACGCCGGTGATCCCGGCGTCCCGGATCTTCTTGCGCAGCACCGAGGCGCCCATCGCCGACGAACCCATGCCGGCGTCGCAGGCGAACACGATGTTGGAGATGGGAGCGGTCGAGCCGCCGACCAGCGCCGCGGCGACACTGGACCGCTTGCCCTTAAGTGCCTCCATTTCGGCTGTGGCGGCGGCCAGATCGGGCTCGTCGGTGGCGCGGTCGGTCTTGAGCAGTACGGCCGCCACTGCGAACGAGACGGCCGCCGCCCCCAGCACCGACAGCGTGACGCCGAGGTAGCTGCCGCTCGCGGTCTGGGCATAGACGGCGATGATCGAACCGGGCGCGGCGGGCGCGCGCAGGCCGGATCCGAACAGCACGTTGATGAAGATGCCCGTCATTCCGCCGAGGATGGTGGCGGCGATCAGCTTCGGCTTCATGAGTACGTACGGGAAATAGATCTCATGGATGCCGCCGAGGAACTGGATGATCGCGGCGCCCGGTGCCGATGCCTTGGCGGCGCCACGGCCGAACACCATGAACGCCAAGAGGATTCCGAGGCCGGGCCCGGGGTTGGCTTCCAGCAGGAACAGGACCGATTTGCCGGTGGCGAGCGCCTGGGTCGTACCCAGCGGGGTGAGCACGCCATGGTTGATGGCGTTGTTGAGGAAGAGCACCTTGGCGGGTTCGATGAAGATCGAGGTCAATGGCAGCAGGTCGTGCCCGACGAGGAAGTCGACGACGTGGCCGGCACCGCGGGTGAACGCCGACACCACCGGGCCGACGCCGAAGAATCCGATGACGGCCATCACCAGGCCGGCGATCCCGGCCGAGAAATTGTTCACCAGCATCTCGAAGCCGGGGCGGATCTTGCCGTCCCACAACGCATCCAGCTTCTTGATGACCCAGCCGCCCAAGGGGCCCATGAGCATTGCGCCCATGAACATCGGAACATCGGATCCGGCAACCACTCCCATGGTGGTGATGGCGCCGACGACGGCTCCGCGGGTTCCGTACACCATCCGGCCGCCGGTGGATCCGATGAGGATCGGGAGCAGGTAGGTGATCATCGGCCCGACGATGCCGCCCTTCTCGTAGGCGCCCCAACCGCCGATGTGGGCCACCCAGCCATCCGGGTTCTGCAGCGAGTGAAAGAGGCCGGGCAGCCAGCCGGTCTTGATGAACAGTGCGGTGATGAGGCCCCACGCGATGAAGGCGCCGATGTTCGGCATCACCATGTTCGACAGCGCGGTGCCGAGCTGCTGTATCCGCACGCGCAGGCTGACGCGCTGGGGTGTTTCCGTCGTTGCAGTCACTGTGCTGGACCTCCGCTTGACCCACCGTGAAGGTGATGCCCGTCACATCACCGTGTGATACGAGTAAAGCCCACAAGTGGGCACGTTGGCAAGAAAATGGGCAAAAGTGGGCAGAGAATTGTTTGGATTTCTGCCCGAATTGCGGTTAGAGTGGCCGCAGAGTGAACCACGACACACCCGCCGGCCAGGCCGGAGAACCGGAAGGAACGCCATGAAAGCGCTGCGCTACTACGCACCCGAGGACGTCCGGCTCGAAGATGTGCCCGAACCTGTGTGCGGGCCCGACGAGATCAAGATTCGGGTGCGCAACTGTTCGACCTGCGGCACCGATGTCAAAATCCTGCACAACGGGCACCAGAACCTGACCCCGCCGCGGACCATCGGGCACGAGATCGCCGGCGACATCGTCGAGGTCGGAGCCGAGGTGAATCCCACGTACGGCACCGAATGGGCGCCGGGCGACCGGGTGCAGGTGATCGCTGCCGTGCCGTGCGGTGAGTGCCACGAATGCGCCAAGGGCTGGATGGCGGTGTGCCAGAACCAGACGTCCATGGGTTACCAGTACGACGGCGGGTTCGCCGAGTACATGATCGTGCCCCGTCAGGTTCTCAAAGTCGATGGGCTGAACCGGATTCCGGACAACGTCGGCTACGACGAGGCATCGGCGGCGGAGCCCTTCGCCTGCGCCATCAACGCCCAGGATCTGCTCGGCATCGAGCCGGGTGACACCGTCGTGGTGTTCGGTGCCGGCCCCATCGGGTGCATGCACATCCGCATCGCGCGCGGCGTGCACAACTGCGGGCCGGTGTACCTGGTCGACGTCAACGACGCCCGGCTGAAGATGTCCGCCGACGCGGTGCACCCAGACGAGGTGATCAACGCGGCCGATACCGATGTGGTCGCACGGGTCCTGGAGCTGACGGACGGGCGTGGCGCCGATGTGGTGATCACCGCGACCGCCGCCAACATCACTCAGGAACAGGCCATCGCGATGGCAGCGCGCAATGGCCGCATCTCGTTTTTCGGTGGCCTGCCCAAGACCAACCCGACGATCACCTGTGATTCCAACGTGGTGCACTACCGGCAGCTGCACATCCACGGCGCGAACGGGTCCGCACCCGAGCACAACAAGCGCGCGCTGCAGTACATCTCGACCGGTCAGGTACCGGTCAAGGACTTGATCACGCGGCACATCGCGCTCGACGAGGTTCTCGACGCGTTCGGCATCGTCCAGAACGGCGAGGCCATCAAGGTGACGGTGGAGCCCAGCGCGGTGCTCGTCTGAGCCTCAGCCGCCGACGGCCGCGATGTAGCCGCCGATCGCCAGCGCGCACAGGAACGCACACAGCCCCAGCGTGCCGGCGGCGAACGGCCATGCCGGGCGGCGCTTCGCGAGGCGGATGACGGTGACGACGGTGCCGGCCAGGGCGACCGCCATGGCGGCGATAAAGCCCGCGGCCATGGCGTTGATCCCGGCGTCGATGTGGCACGTGGCTGGCGGGCAGTAGTCGGTGAACGCCATCGCGAACACGGCGAAGAATGCGGCCACGCCGCCGCCGACGTAGGTGAGCACCAGCGCGCTGATGGACGCGGCGAGATCGCCACCCGAGATCGGCGGCTTGGCCGGTTGCGGCGGCAGATAGCCGTAGGTCATGGCGGGATGTTATCCGCGCCGAACGTGAGCTCGTGTGCGAACTTCCGCTGAGTTTTCGGACATCAGCCCACGTTCGTCGCCCGAATTTGACGCACATGCCAACCCCGGCCCGGTGGATCTGCGTAACCTTCGGAGCTATGCGGCACTACTACACCGCCGAGCAGATTCGCGCGGCCGAGGCGCCGCTGTTGGCTTCCCTGCCCGATGGCGCGTTGATGCGCCGGGCGGCCTACGGGCTGGCGACGGCGATTGCCACCGAACTCAAGGCCCGCACGGGCGGGGTCTCGGGTCGCCAGGTCTGCGCTGTCGTCGGGTCCGGGGACAACGGCGGTGACGCATTGTGGGCGGCCACGTTTCTGCGCCGGCGCGGGGCCACCGCAACCGCCGTGCTCCTCAGCCCGGACCGCACCCACACCAAGGCACTCGAAGCGTTCCGCAAAGCCGGCGGACGAGTCGTCGAGAATGTCCCGACGGCAACAGATTTGGTGATCGACGGCGTCGTCGGCATCGGCGCCACCGGACCGCTGCGGCCCAACGCCGCCGCCGTGTTCGCGGCGAACACCGCGCCCGTCGTCGCCGTCGACCTCCCCAGCGGCATCGATGTGCAGACCGGTGCCGCCGACGGGCCCCATGTCCGCGCCGCACTGACCGTCACCTTCGGCGGGCTCAAACCGGTGCACGGACTGGCCGACTGCGGCCGCGTCGGGCTGATCGACATCGGACTCGACCTGCGGGAGCCGGCGTTCCTCGGATTCGAAGCGCACGACGTCCGCGCCCGCTGGCCGGTGCCGCACCCGTCCGACGACAAGTACAGCCAGGGCGTCAAGGGCGTGCTTGCCGGGTCGGCGACCTATCCGGGTGCGGCGATCCTGAGTACCGGCGCTGCCGTCGCCGCCACCTCCGGCATGGTCCGTTACGCCGGCTCCGCGCACGCCGAAGTGGTGTCGCACTGGCCGGAAGTCGTTGCGGCGCCGGATGCGACGGCTGCGGGGCGGGTCCAGGCGTGGGTGGTCGGCCCGGGGCTGGGCACCGACACCGCCGGCGAGGAGGCGCTGCGCTTCGCGCTGGCCACCGACCTGCCCGTGATCGTCGACGCCGACGCGCTGACCCTGTTGGCCGCCGACCTCGACCTCGTCGCGGACCGCACGGCACCCACGGTGCTGACCCCGCATGCCGGTGAATTCGCCCGGCTCGCAGGACATCCGCCAGGCTCCGACCGGGTGGCGGCCACCCGTGAACTCGCCGACCGCCTGGGTGCCACCGTCCTGCTGAAGGGCAACGTCACCATCGTCGCCGACCCGGGCGGCCCCACCTATCTCAGTCCTGCCGGCCAATCCTGGGCTGCCACAGCGGGATCCGGTGACGTTCTGTCCGGCATGATCGGCGCCCTGCTGGCGTCGGGCATCGTGCCGGGAGAGGCTGCGGCGATGGCGGCGTTCGTGCACGCCCGGGCGGCCGATCTCGCCGCACACGATCCCGGTCCTCGTCCCGCGCCGACGTCGGCGCACCGCATCTTGGCCCATGTCCGGGCCGCCATCGCATCGCTCTAGGAAGGGAACTTTTGTGTCGCACAAGCATGTTCGCGCATCGGTCATGAGCCCCGCTTACACCGGCAGGCTCTCCACTGCACCGATTCCGTCGCTGCGGCTGCCCGACGATCCGATGGACCCGCAAGCGGCCTACCGGTTCATCCACGACGAGTTGATGCTCGACGGCAGCTCCCGCCTGAACCTCGCCACGTTCGTCACCACGTGGATGGACCCTGAGGCCGAGAAGCTGATGGCCGAGACATTCGACAAGAACATGATCGACAAGGACGAGTACCCCGCCACCGCGGCGATCGAGGCCCGGACAGTGTCCATGGTGGCTGACTTGTTCCACGCTGACGGCCTGCGCGACGACGACCCGTCGTCAGCGTGCGGGGTATCCACCATCGGTTCCAGTGAGGCCGTGATGCTGGCCGGCCTGGCCCTCAAATGGCGGTGGCGGGAGAAGGTGGGCGACTGGAAGGGACGCACGCCCAACCTGGTGATGGGTGCCAACGTGCAGGTGGTGTGGGAGAAGTTCTGCCGCTACTTCGACGTCGAGCCGCGGTACCTGCCGATGGCCGAGGGCCGTTACGTCATCACTCCGGAGCAGGTGCTCGCCAACGTCGACGAGGACACCATCGGGGTGGTGGGCATCCTGGGGACCACGTTCACCGGTGAGCTGGAACCCATCGCCGAGATCTGCGCGGCACTTGATCAGCTCGCGCAGGACAAGGGCCTGGACATCCCTGTCCACGTCGACGCCGCCAGCGGTGGTTTCGTGGTGCCGTTCCTGCATCCGCATCTGGAGTGGGACTTCCGGTTGCCGCGGGTGGTGTCGATCAACGTCAGCGGCCACAAGTACGGGCTGACGTACCCCGGCATCGGTTTCGTGGTCTGGCGCAGTGGGGAACACCTGCCCGAGGATCTGGTGTTCCGGGTGAACTACCTGGGCGGCGACATGCCGACCTTCACCCTGAACTTCTCCCGTCCCGGAAACCAGGTGGTAGGCCAGTACTACAACTTCCTTCGCCTCGGCCGCGCCGGCTACTCGCAGATCATGCACTGCCTGTCGGACACCGCCCGGTGGATCGGTGACGAGTTGCGCAAGAGCGAGCACTTCGAGGTCATCACGGACGGCTCGGCCATCCCGGTCCTCGCGTGCCGACTCAAGGGCAAACGGCCCTACACCGAATTCGACGTGTCGCACGCCCTCCGTGCCTACGGCTGGCAGGTGCCGGCCTACACCATGCCCGAGGGTGCGACAGACATCGCAGTGCTGCGTGTGGTGGTTCGTGAGGGGTTCTCGGCCGACCTGGCCCGCGCCCTGCGCGACGATCTGATCACCGTGTTGAACGACCTGGACGATCTCAAACCGAAGGGCCAGTTCGACGAGGTTCAGCCCTTCGCCCACTAGCCGCCGAGCACGCTCGGCGCGGGCCCCGACCGGGTCTGGGAGAATCGGAGGCGATATGAGCTCGCCGGACCTCCAACCTGCTGCCCAGGCCGTCATCGACCTGGGCGCAATTGCGCATAACGTGCGGCTTTTGCGGGAACGCGCAGGCGGCGCGGCGGTGATGGCCGTGGTCAAGGCCGACGGTTACGGGCACGGTGCGCCGCAGGTGGCTCGCGCCGCCCTGGCCGCCGGCGCTGCCGAGCTGGGCGTCACCAACATCACCGAGGCGCTGGCGCTGCGACAGGCCGGCATTACGGCGCCGGTGCTGTCGTGGCTGAACCTGCCGGGCACCGATTTCGCTCCCGCGCTGGCCGCCGACGTGCAGGTGGCTGTGGCCTCGGTGCGTCAGTTCGACGACGTGCTCGACGCCGTGCGCCGCAGCGGCGCGCCGGCCACTCTCACCGTCAAGGTCGACACCGGCCTGAGCCGGGGTGGCGTCAGCCCCGCCGAGTACCCGGCCCTGCTCGACGCCATCGCCCGCGCCGCAGCCGAGGGTGCGGTCCGCCCGCGTGGCATCATGAGTCACCTCGCGTGCGGCGACGATCCGCAGCACCCCATGAACGACACGCAGGCCGCCCGTCTCACCGCTGCGCGGAAACAGGCGGCAGGTGCCGGCGTGCACTTCGAGGTGGCGCACCTGGCCAACTCGCCCGCAACGCTGACGCGGCCAGATCTGCATTTCGATGTGGTGCGGCCGGGTATCGCGGTCTACGGGCAGACCCCGATCCCCGCGCTCGGGGATTTCGGCCTGTGGCCCGTCATGACGCTGAAATGTCCTGTCGCCGCGGTGCGTTCGATCAAGGCCGGCGACGGTGTGTCCTACGGCCACACGTGGATCGCCGACCGCGACACCACCGTAGGGCTGGTCCCGCTGGGGTATGCCGACGGGGTGTTCCGCGGCCTGAGCGGACGCATCGACGTCAGCATCAACGGTGCCCGGTACCGCAACGTCGGGCGAATCTGTATGGACCAGTTCGTCATTGACCTCGGTCCCGACGGTGCCGGCGTCAAGGTGGGCGACGAGGCGGTGTTGTTCGGCTCGGGTGCCGCCGGCGAGCCGACGGCGCAGGACTGGGCCGAACTGCTGGGCACCATCAACTACGAGGTGGTGACCAGCCCCCGGGGCAGGATCGCCCGGACCTACCGCGAGTCGACAGGCTGACGCCCATGAGCGACAACAAGAATGCCCGGTGGCTGGCGGGCATGGCCGGTCTCACTGCCGTGGGTTCGGTCGCCGGGATCAGCGTGGCTCGTTCGTTGCGTCGGCGTGGTGGCGAAGATCCTTACGCCGGTGAGGATTTCACCACGCTCGACGCCGACCGCGGCTGCGTCGTGACGGCCACCGACGGTGTGCCGCTGGCGGTACGGGAGGTCGGCCCGAAAGACGCCCGGCTGACGGTGCTCTTCGCGCACGGTTTCTGTAACAGCATGGGCTCCTTCCATTTTCAGCGCGCCCGGCTGGCCGAGCGGTGGGGCGACCAGGTCCGCATGGTGTTCTACGACCAGCGCGGCCACGGCCGGTCGTCGCCGGGCCCGACCGACTCGTATACCGTCCCGCAATTGGGTCAGGATCTCGAATCGGTCATGCGGGTGATGGCGCCGCGTGGTCCGGTCGTGCTGGTCGGTCACTCGATGGGCGGCATGGCGGTGCTGTCCCACGCCCGTCAGTTTCCGCACAACTACCCGGCGCGGGTATGCGGCGTCGCGATCTTCGCCTCTGCGGCACAAGGGGTTACCCGTTCGCCGTTGGGTGAGGTGCTTCAGAATCCGGCCCTGGAAGCGGCGAAGGTCGCAGTGCGGTTCGCGCCCGGCGCGGTCAGTGCGGGCCGCGGTGCCGCCAAGGCTGTCATCGGTCCCGTACTCAAGGCGGCGTCGTTCGGCGATGACGCGGTCAGCCCGTCGGTGGCTCGGTACGTCGAGAAGATGACGCACAACACGTCGATCCGGACCACTGTCGAGTTCCTGCACGCACTCGAAACCCACGACGAGGCAGGTGCATTGCCGGTGCTGCAACACGTACCCACCCTGATCGCCTGTGGCGACCAGGATTTGCTCACGCCGCTTGCCAAGTCGCAGGCCATGGCGCGGCAGCTCCCGAAATCCGAGCTGGTCATCGTCGAAGGCGCCGGACACATGGTGCACATGGAGCAACCTGAACTGATCAACGAGGCGCTCGAGCGTTTCGTCGAACACGCCACGCCGTCACGGCTCGTGGCGCTGACCCGGCATCTGCGTGGAAAGGCCAAGCGCAATGGATGATTCGCACGGCACCGTGCACCTGCCGACCGAGGCCGACACCAGGGCCCTCGGCGCGCGGTTCGGCGCCGAGCTGAAGGTCGGTGACGTCGTGGTGCTGACCGGCCCGCTGGGTGCCGGAAAGACCATGCTGGCCAAGGGGATCGCGCAAGGCATGGACGTCGAGGGTGCGGTGACGTCACCGTCGTATGTGCTGGCCCGCGTGCATCCGGCCCGTCGTGCCGGGTACCCCGCGATGGTGCACGTCGACATGTACCGGCTGCTCGACTCGGGCAGCACCGACCTGCTCGGAGAACTCGACTCGCTCGATCTCGACACCGACCTCGATGACGCCGTGGTCGTCGTCGAGTGGGGCGAGGGTCTGGCCGAGCGCCTGTCGGCCAGCCATCTGGACATCCGGTTGGAGCGCGCCGACGACGACACCCGTACCGCTGTCTGGCATTGGAGCCGCGCATGATCCTCGCTATCGACACCGCGACCCCGGCGGTGACCGCGGGAGTCGCCCGGCGCACCCCGACCGGCGTCGAGGTGCTGGCCGAACGGATCACCGTCGATGCCCGCGCGCACGCCGAGCAGCTGACGCCCAATGTCATTGCCGCCGTTGCCGATGCCGGCATCACCTTCGCCGACCTGGAGGCCGTGGTCGTCGGCTGTGGGCCGGGCCCGTTCACCGGGCTGCGCGTCGGCATGGCCACCGCAGCCGCATACGGACAGGCGCTCGGCATCCCGGTGTACGGGGTGTGCAGCTTGGATGCCATAGCCCCCGCGACGCCGGGAGAACTGTTGGTGGTCACCGACGCCCGTCGCCGCGAGGTGTATTGGACGCGGTACCGCGACGGTGTGCGCGTCGACGGGCCGGCCGTCAGCGCGGCAGCAGACGTGGAGCCCGGCTCCGGCTCGGTGGCCGGCCCGGCGGCGCAGGCCGCGCTGTTCCCGTTGCCGTCGCTCGCGGTGGAGTACCCGACGGTGACCGGCCTCGTGGCGGCTGCCGACTGGCACCAGCCGCCCGCCGCCCTGGTGCCGCTGTACCTGCGCCGCCCCGACGCGAAAACCCTTGCTGAGCGGGGACTCTCGTGACAGCCGAATACGGGCCGCTGACCGTCGGCGACGCAGACCGGTGCGGCGAACTCGAAGCGATCCTGTTCCCCGGCGACGACCCGTGGCCGGCCGTGGCTTTCATCCGCGAACTCGAGTCGGACCACAACCACTACGTCGCGGCCCGGGACGGCAAGCTCCTGGTGGGGTATGCCGGCATCAGCCGGCTGGGCCGCAAACCGCCGTTCGAGTACGAGGTGCACACCATCGGTGTCGATCCGGCATACCAGGGCCAGGGCATCGGCCGCGAGCTGCTGGACCGGCTGCTGACCATCGCCGACGGCGGCACCGTCTTCCTGGAGGTGCGCACCGACAACGAGCCAGCGATCGGCCTGTACGAAAGCACCGGATTCGTGAAGATGGGTGTGCGCAAACGGTATTACCGGATCAGTGGCGCGGACGCGTACACCATGCGGCGCGACGCGGATGTGAGGAGCAATTCAGGCTCATGACAGTCATCTTGGCAATCGAAAGTTCCTGTGACGAAACAGGCGTCGGCATCTGCGAGCTGGCCGTGGAGAAGGACGGGTCGGTACGCGTTTCGTTATTGGCCGACGAGGTCGCGTCCAGCGTCGACGAACACACCCGCTACGGCGGTGTGGTGCCGGAGATCGCTTCGCGCGCGCACCTGGAGTCGTTGGGCCCCACCATGAGCCGGGCGCTGGCGACCGCCGGCATCGAGCGGCCCGACGTCGTCGCGGCGACCATCGGACCGGGCCTGGCCGGTGCGTTGCTGGTGGGTGTCGCTGCGGCCAAGGCCTATTCGGCGGCGTGGGGTGTGCCGTTCTACGGCGTCAACCACCTCGGCGGGCACCTGGCTGCCGACGTCTACGACCACGGCCCGCTGCCCGAGAGCGTCGGTCTGCTGGTGTCGGGTGGTCATACGCATCTGCTGCACGTCCGCTCGCTCGGTGAGCCCATCGAGGAACTCGGCAGCACCGTCGACGACGCGGCCGGCGAGGCGTACGACAAGGTGGCCCGGCTGCTGGGCCTCGGCTACCCCGGCGGCCGGGTGCTCGACGAGCTGGCCCGCCGAGGCGACCGGAATGCCATCGTGTTCCCGCGCGGCATGACCGGACCGCGAGATGACCCGTATGCCTTCAGTTTTTCCGGGCTCAAGACCGCGGTCGCCCGCCACATGGAGAAACACCCGGACGCGTCGCACGCCGACGTGGCGGCCGGTTTCCAGGAGGCGGTCGCGGATGTGCTCACCCGCAAGGCCGTTCGCGCGGCCACCGACCTGGGCGTGTCGACGCTGCTGATCGCCGGGGGCGTGGCGGCCAACTCGCGGCTGCGCGAGCTGGCCGAAGAACGTTGTGCCGAGGCCGGTTTGACGCTCCGGGTGCCACGGCCGCGACTGTGCACCGACAACGGCGCCATGATCGCCTCGTTCGCCGCGCACCTGATCGCGGCGGGAGCCAAGCCGTCGCGCCTCGACGTACCGAGCGACCCGGGACTGCCGGTGGTCAAAGGGCAGATCGCGTGAGCGCACTGGCGGCCGCCGCGGACAAACTGGAGATCACCGAGCTGCTGTACCGGTACGCCGAGTTGATCGACGCGGGCGACTTCGAGGGCGTGGGAAACCTGTTGGGGCGCGGCAACTTCATGGGGGTCGCCGGTGCCGAGGGCATCGCGGCGCTGTTCGCCAAGACCACCCGCCGGTTCCCCGACCACGGAAACACACCGCGGACAAGGCATCTGGTGCTCAACCCGATCGTCGACCTCGACGGCGACGCCGCCCGCGCGCGGTCGACGTTCTGCGTTGTCCAGCAGACGGACACCGTGCCGCTGCAACCCATCGTGGTCGGCCGGTACGCCGATACGTTCGCGCGCGACGCCGCCGGCTGGTACTTCACCGAACGCGTCGTGGATGTTCAGATGGTCGGCGACGTGTCCGACCACCTGAACATCACCTTGGGATGAGGGGCAGCCGCAACGCCCCCGGGGCGCCTTCCGGTACAACCGGTTTGACCGGCGTGACAGCCTCCACCCGGCGGTAGGGCAGCCCCTGCTCGGGACGCAGGTCTTCCTCGCCCTTGTTGGGCCACATCGCCGCCGCACGCTCGGCCTGGGCGGTGATGGTCAGCGACGGGTTGACGCCCAGGTTCGCCGAAACCGCCGACCCGTCAACAACACTCAGGGTCGGGTAGCCGTAGACGCGGTGGTACGGGTCGATGACGGCGTGCTCAGCATCCGAGCCGATGGCGCAACCGCCGAGGAAGTGCGCCGTCATCGGGATGTTGAACAGCTCACCCCAGGTGCCGGCCGTGACGCCGTCGATTTTCTGGGCAACCCGCCGGGTCGCGTCGTTGCCGACCGGGATCCACGTCGGGTTTGGCTGGCCGTGGCCCTGCTTGCTCGACAGGTGTCGCCCGCGCAATCCGCGCTTGGTGAAGGTGGTGATCGAGTTGTCCAGGTTTTGCATCACCAGCGAAATCACCGTGCGCTCACTCCAATGGTCGACCGTCAGCACGCGCAGCAGCGCGCGCGGATGCTTCACGGCCAGGCCGAGTGCCTTCAGCCACCGCGGCCACCGCCCGCTGCCGTCGGTCATCACGGTCTGCAGCAGACCCATCGCGTTGGAGCCCTTGCCGTAGCGCACCGATTCGATGTGGGTGTCGCTGGTCGGGTGGAACGACGAGGTGATGGCCACCCCGCGGGTCAGATCCAGCGCCGGGTCGACCTTGTATTTCATGGCGCCGACGATGGATTCGGAGTTGGTGCGGGTGAGCACGCCGAGCCGGTCCGACAGCTGTGGCAGCGTGCCGCTGTCTTTCATCTTGTGCAGCAGGTTCTGGGTGCCCCAGGTACCGGCGGCCAGGACGACGTGCCGCGCCGTGAAGGTACGCCGGTTCTTGCGCAGGGTTCGGCCGGTGCGCACGGTGTCGATCTCCCAGATGCCGCTGGCGCTCTGCCGCACCGAATCGACTGTCGTCAGCGGATGCACTGTGGCGCCGGCATTCTCGGCCAGGCCCAGGTAGTTCTTGAGCAGCGTGTTCTTGGCGCCGTAGCGGCAGCCCGTCATGCAGCTCCCGCATTCGATACACCCGGTGCGGTCCGGTCCGACGCCGCCGAAGAACGGGTCCCGGACAGTCTTGCCGGGTTCACCGAAGAACACGCCGACCGGAGTCTGGACGAACGTGTCGCCCACGCCCATGTCCTCGGCGACCGCTTTCATGATGTCGTCGGCCGGGGTCATGCTCGGGTTGATCACCACGCCGAGCATGCGCCGGGCCTGGTCGTAGAAGGGCGACAGCTCGTCGGACCAGTCGGTGATGTGGGCCCACTGCGGGTCGTTGAAGAACGTCGCGGGCGGCTTGTAGAGGGTGTTGGCGTAGTTCAGTGACCCGCCACCGACCCCCGCCCCGGCCAGGATGACGACGTCGCGCAGCATGTGGATGCGCTGTATGCCGAAGCATCCCAGCTTCGGCGCCCACACGAATTTCCGGACGTCCCAACTGGTTTTCGGGAACTGGTCGTCGGTGAACCGGCGACCCGCCTCCAGGACGCCGACGCGGTACCCCTTCTCGGTCAGCCGCAACGCCGTGACGCTGCCCCCGAATCCGGACCCGACGACGATCACGTCATAGTCGGTATTGGACATGTACTTCTCCTCAATTGGCGGTGAAACGGCTGGTTTCGTCGTCGACCATGTCCATGGCGATGCGCCGGGCCCGGATCGCGGCCCGGTCGGCCTTGACGTTGATATCGCGGCGGCGGGCGCCGGGTTCATCGAGTCGCCGCTGGATCGTCTCCAAGATGGCGGCGTCGCGAACGGCCCACTCGTGGAACATGATCCGCAGATACTCGGTGACGGTGTCCTCGACGCCGGCGTAGTTGCGGGCCATCTGCAGGAAGACATGCGTCGAGCCTGGCGATTCGGGCGTGAACCCGTGAATGCGCAAGAGTCCGTATGACTCTCCGTCTGCGAGCTCGATGGCGTAGTGCTGCGTGTGCAGCGCGGGTGATACGAAGGTGCCCTCTTCGCGCCGGGTGGCCACGGTTTCTTCCGGCAACCCGGTGATCGCCGACTCCCACGGCGCCAGCCGGCTCGGGGGAGTCGAGCGGGTGTAGGCCACCGAGCGTTCGGAGATCTCGACCTCGTTGAGCGGTGGCAACTGCTGGATGTCCGGCGGCACGACCTCGGGATGCGTCACGAAGACATCGGTCAGATCGAGGTAATGCTCGTGCAACAGAAGGTAATTCGCCTCGACGCGCAGGACCTCGGTGGTGCTGGTCCAGCCAACGGAAGGCATGCGCGGCGGCGGGCGCAGGGCGGCGGCGCGGGGTTCGCCGAGCCAGATCCAGATGAACGGCGCGGTCTCGACGACCGGGTACGCCGGCACCCGGGCGCCGGGCGGCACGTTCTCCTGCGACGGTACGTCGGCCAGACATCCGTCGGGCTCGTAGCTGAAACCGTGATAGCCGCAGACCACACGGTCGCCGTCGAGCCGGCCCTCCGACAAGGGGAATGCGCGGTGCACGCAGCGGTCCTCGAGGGCGACCACTTCGCCGGACGCGCGGCGGTACAGGACCACGTGCTTGTCCAGCAGCCGCCGGGCGAGCAGTCCGTCGCCGACCTCATCGCTGAGCGCGGCCACATACCAGCAGTTGAACGGGTAGTTGGTTCTCATAGGTCGAGCACCAGCCTTTCGGACCGGGAGCGCGAGACGCAGATCATGATGGTTTTGTTTTCCGCCTTCTCCGAGTCGTTCAGCACGGAGTCACGGTGATCGCCGATGCCGGCGATGATTTCGCATTCGCAGGTGCCGCAGACGCCTTCCATGCACGACCCCAGCACGTCCAGCCCGGCCTCCTCGGCGACGTCGTAGATCGTCTTGTCCGACGGGACGGTCAGCGTGATGCCGGAACGCTGGCACTCGATCTCGAACGTGTCGAGCGCGTCGGCCGGCTCCTCGATGGTCTTCGCCGAGAAGCGCTCGAGGTGCAGGCTGCCGCCGGGCCAGGCCTGGCAGCCGTTCTCGACCGCGTCCAGCAGACCCTCCGGGCCGCAGCAGTAGACCAGCGTGTTGTCCTGCGGAGCCGCGAGCACCGCCGCCAGCTTCGTGCGGAACGCGTCGCCGTGCTCGTCGCGCGCGCATACGGTCACGCGGTCGCCGAAGCGCTCCAACGCATCCAGGTACGCCATCGACGAGCGGGAGCTGCCGCCGTAGATCAGTTGCCAGTCGGCACCGGTGGCCTCGGCGGTCTCGATCATCGGGAGCATCGGCGTGATGCCGATACCGCCCGCGACGAACTGGTAGCGCGGCGAGTTCGCGAGCGCGAAGTGGTTGCGCGGGCCGCGTACCCGGACCGTGGTGCCTTCGTGCAGCTTGTCGTGCACGTACCGCGAGCCGCCCCGGCTGTTCGGGTCGAGCAGGATGCCCACCTGCCACTCGGTGCGGCTGGCGGTGCTGCCGCACAGGGAGTACTGCCGCGTCAGCGACGGCGACATCACCAGGTCGATGTGAGCGCCGGGGGTCCACTCAGGCAGGTCGGCGCCGGTGGGGTCGGCGAGCGTCAGCGTGACGACACCGTCCGCGGACTGCTCGCGTCGACGTACCTCGAGGTCGACCTCGACTTCCCGGTAAGCGGCGTTACTCATGCTGACCGCCGCACGGGGATCGACTTGTACTGGTTGCGGAACAGGGCGCGCACGCGCATCGGCTCACCGTCCAGCGTGAGATCGGGAAACCGGCGGATGGTCTCCTGAATCCACACCTTCAGTTCCAGTCGCGCCAGGTTGGCGCCGAGGCAGAAGTGCTCGCCGGGACCACCGAAGGCCTGGTGCTTGTCCGCCAGCCCCTCGCGGGTGATGTCGAACTCGTGCGGATTCTCGAATGCGGTCTCGTCCCGGTTGGACGCCAGGTACCACAGCATCAATCTGTCACCTTCCTTGATCTGCTTGCCATGCAGCTCGACATCCGTCGTGGCGGCGCGCGCCATGAAGGCGAAGGCGGGTGCGTAGCGCAGGCCCTCTTCGACGGTGGCCTCGAGCAGTTCGGGGTTCTCCTGCAGCAGGATCAGCTGATCCGGGTTCTGCATCAGGGCCAGCATCGTCGCGCTGTAGGTCGCCCGCGTCGAGTCGTTGCCGGCGTTCATCACCGCAGTGATCAGGTCGTCGCGCGGGTTCTCCCGGCGCTGATTCAGCTGATCGCCCAGGTACCTGATGATCTCGGTGACGATGGCGCCGGCGTCATCGCACTGCTTGCGGATATCCGGGTCTTCGAACGCGCTGAACACGTTGGTCCAGTAGACGAGGTGCTCGTCGTCCTCTGCGGCCGTGCCGAGCATGGAACCGATCGCGCGGGCCGGCACCGGGCGGGCGATGTCGCGGACCAGATCGAAGCTCTCGCGGTCGGCCACACTGTCGAGGACGTCGTTGATGATGTGCTTGATGGCCTCTTCGTGGGCGGCGACGCGTTCGGGGGTGAAGGCGTTGACGACGAGGGCTTTTAGCCGGTCGTGTCGCGGTGGGTCTATCGAAATCAGCTGGAGGCGTTGGATATCCAGCGGGACACCGATGTCGTCGACGTTGAACACTCCGCGCTTCTCCGACGAGAACGTGCGGTGGTCGCGGCTGACGGTCCGGACGTCGTCGAACCGGGTGATGGACCAGAAGCCGCCTTCGCCGGGGACGTTTCGCTGCGGGCTGTAGTGCACGGGGTCTTCGCGCTGCATTCGGGCGAACAACTCGTATGGCGGGCCGTCGTCCCATACCGCGGGGTCGGCGAGGTCGACAGCGGCGAGGTCCACTTCGGCTGCGGCGCGAGTAGTCACTGTGGCCTCCCTATCGGTCTGGTGGTTATGAAAGCTATTCACCAGGGCGGTTTGGATCGACGTCTCGGGACGACCAACTCTCGGGGTGATTGCGCAGCGTCGTTGTCGCGCGGCGACAAAGCCCGATTTGCAGCAACGCCGGCGCCTCGTGATCTACGGTCGTTTCATGCCGGAAAGACGCGTTGACGAGAGTGCGGTCGTTGCGCGCGCAGCGGAGATGATCGGTGCCCTCGACGGCAAGTTGGGTGACATCACGCAGTCGATCCAGAAGATCCTGCTCACCGAAATCGCCGAGCTCAACGAGGACGCGCAACTGCTCGAATTGCAGGCCCACACGGTGGCGGCCAATGTCGAAACCGTTTTCGCCTCGATTCGGCACCGCATTCCCATCGAGGCTGTCGTACCGCCGACGGAATCGCTCGAACACGCTCGCCGCATGGCGCAGCGCGGAGTGTCCGCAAATGCGATGGTGCGCGCCTACCGGCTGGGACACAAGGAAGTGCTGAACTTCGTGCTCGACGAGATCGCGGCCTCGGACATGGATCCGCGCTGGGGTCTCGACGTTTTCAAGTACTTCCAGACGGTCTCGTTCGGCTACATCGACTGGATCTCGCAACAGGTCCTCACCACGTACCAGCGTGAGTACGACCTGTGGGTGGAGAACCGAAACAGCATGCGGGCCCAACGGGTTCGCGCCATCCTCACCGCGGGCAGCGGTGACGTCGACCAACTGACCGAGGAGATCCGCTACCCGCTGCAGCGCGTGCACCTGGCGCTGGCGCTGTGGTACCCGGATGACAACGGCGGCGACGAGCTCGTGCGCATGGAGCGCTTCGCGGACCACCTCGCCACGTCGCTCGGCACCCACGAGCCACCGCTGTTTCTGTCGGTCGACCACCTCACCGCCTGGGTCTGGCTGCCGCTGTCGGCACACGGCGCCGACGACGCGGCCGATCGGATCCGCGAATTCACTGCGGCGCAACAGGATTCGCCGTGGGTTGCGATGGGCAACCCGTTACCGGGCATCGAGGGCTTCCGGCGTTCGCACGAACAAGCGGTCGACGCCCGCGCGGTGTCAGTGGTGTCGGGCTCGGTGGAACGTCGCATCACCGCGGCGAGCGACCCGGGACTACCCGTCGCGACGCTGCTGGGCGAGAACGTCGGATCGGTCGGCGCGTGGGTGGCCGAAATCCTGGGTCCACTGGCGAGCAACACCGAGAACGACGAGCGGCTCCGCGAGACCTTGCGTGTGTTTCTGCGGACCGGGTCGAGTTTCAAGGCCGCCGCCGATGAAATGCATCTGCATTCGAATTCGATCAAGTACCGGGTGAACCGCGCCATCAGTCGCCGGGGCGCGCCGATCGTCGACGACCGCATCGAGGTCGAGGTCGCATTGCTGCTGTGCCACTGGTTCGGTCAGGCAGTTCTGAACTGACAATTCGCCGCGACAGGGCATTTGTGGACCGTCGACAACCTGCGCCCTGGGTGCGGTACGAACTTTGGCTGTTTGCGACGTAGTTCGCCCGCGCTGACGTCAGTAGTTTTTGGATCACTGCGAAACGCATGTGAGCGAGCCGGTCCTTTGGATAATTACTCGCACAGTCCGACGGAGGCCAATCATGAGCGACGATCCGAAATCCGACGATCGCGGTCGAGAGCAGAGCAGTAATCCGTTGGGCGCCATAGTCGATCCGCTCACCAAGTTGGGCATCGACACCGCGCGTGACATTGCGGCTGCCGTGCAATCGACGCGAGCCGCTGCCGGCGACCTGTTGAAGGTCGTCAACATTCTGAGCCGGCTGCCCGGACGCGAGACGCACCCGTCGCCGGCAGCGATCAGCGACGATATTGACGATGACGACGAAAATGCCACTGCCGCAACCGCTGTGCTGCCCGTCGTAGCGCCGGATGAGTCGCCGGTCGAGAACTCCGGAATCTTCGGCGGACTGAAGCGCGCCGTCACACCGGTCCGCAAGAAGTCCGATCCCCGCGACGGGGACAAGAAGGGCGCGAAGCAGGACAGTGACGCCGATCTGCGCCACTGGGGTGACGAACTGATTGCCAAGTCCCAGAAGCCGACACGTAAGCAGGCGCACCGTCATCCGGCTTTCGAGCAGATCCTCAATGAACTTGCGCCGGACGAAGTTCGGATGCTGCGCTTCCTGGCCGTCGCGGGCACCCAGCCGTCCATCGACATCCGGACCAAGACGATGTTCCAGGTCGGCTCGGAGCGACTCGTCAGTGGTGTGAACATGATCGCGGACATGGCCGGTTGCCGGTGGCCCGAGGCTGACCGACGCTATCTCGCGAACCTCAATCGACTTGGCCTGGTGCGCTTTTCGTCGGAGCCCGTCGCGGATTACCGACGCTACGCGCTGCTCGAGGTGCAACCTCGGGCGCTCGAGGTGACCGAGGTGATACCCAAGACGATCAGCGTGTACCGCAGCATCTATCTGTCGGAATTCGGCAAACAGTTCTGCGAGGTCTGCATCGACACCGACGGCTACAACGCCGGTGGCTGGGCCACTGATGAGCGCGGCGACAAGATCATCGGGAAAGGCCCGCCCGATCCCGCGCGCAAACACAAGCACTGACCCCCGATCCCAACCAGCCCAGGACAATTCCATGACAACGCTCGCCGCCGGGCCCTTTCTTGATTGGGAGGAGCTCACCGGACAATCGAAATTCATAGTCGACATCATCAGCGTGCCGATCTTCAGCGCGATCGCCGGCTTGATCACCAACTGGACCGGCGTCATCATGTTGTTCGCGCCCGTGCGATTCACCGGGTTCTACGTGCCGGGCCTCAAACGGATATTTCCCTTTCTGCCCCGCAAGGTCCAGATTCTGCCCACCTTCGCGCCCAACGGAATTCTGGGCTTCCAGGGATTCATTCCGTGTCGCGCCGAGAAGATGGCCAGCCTGATCGTCGACACCTCGATAGCCCGGATCGGCAAGATTTCGGACTTCTACGAACAACTCAATCCCGACAAACTGGCCAAAGCCATTGCGGTGGCGGCGAGGCCGGATATCGGCCGGCTGACCACCGAGATCATCGAGGCCCGGCACCCACAGATGTGGCGGTCGCTGCCGCAGCCGTTGAAGGACGAGGTGCTGCAGACCGTCGACACGGAGTTGCCCACCATCTCCAAGCGGGCCTTCGCCAAGATCGGCGAGAACATCGACCAGCTGCTCAACGTCAAGCTGATGACCGTCAACTTCCTGCGTCGCAACCCAGAAGTGTTGCGGGACATCATCAAAGGCATGGCGGTGCCCGAACTGCGCTTCATGGTGCGCATCGGCGCGCTGGGCTTTCCGTTCGGTGTGCTGCTGGCGCTCTGGCTCTCGCTGATCTACTACTCCAGCGACGAGGCGCGCGAACACGCCGCGGCCCATGGCGGTTTCGCGATCCACCTGCCGGGATTCCTCGACTCGATCCTGCATTTCCTGCCCACCTGGCTGTGGGTGCTCGGCGGGGCCGCGGTCATCGGCATCGTCGTCAACATCATCGCGATCAAGGTGGTGTTCGAGCCCGGCGAACCGCAGCCCCGCTACAAATACCTCTGGAAGCAAGGGCTTTTCGCGAAGAGGCAGCACCAGGCCGCCCACGAACTCGCCACGATGCTGTCGCTGCAGGTCCTGACGGTCAAGAACTTCGCACACGAACTACTCAACGGCGCCAGCGCCGACAAGACCCGGGCGCTCATCCAGTCCGCGGTCGGCGAAGAGGCCGAGCGCATCCTGGGCCCGTACCTCGTCGTCGCCCGCAACTCCTTCGGCGTCGTCGATGTCGAAGGGCTGCAACGCGGCGCCGGTGACAAGCTGGTCGATTTCGCCCCGAGCGTCCTCTACGACCCCGGGTTCAACAAGACCCAGGCCAAGAAGATCGAGACGTTCGCAACCGAGAAGTTCCGGGCGCTGCCGCCCGACAAGTTCGGCGAGATGCTGTATTCGGCCATCGAGCAGGACGCCTGGCTGCTGTACGCCCATGGTGGACTCCTGGGCATCCTCGTCGGCGCCGTCCACATCCTCGTCTTCGGAGCGTGACCACCATGACGACCTATTCCAGAATCATCGTCGGCACCGACGGGTCCGACGAGGCGACCGACGCAGTCACCGTCGCCGGCGTGGTGGCTGCCGCCCTCGGGGCGCCGGTCACCGTCGTCACCGCGTGGAAGCCCAGCGTCTCGGTGCCGGGTGGACGGGAACAGCCGTGGGCGGACCTGACGGCCGAGGGCGCCGACGTCGATCTCACCGCGCTGGGCGTCACGGCGATCGACAAGGTTCCGGTGAAGGGCAGTGCGTTCGACGCCCTGGTCGACGCCGCGGCTCAGTCCGAGCGGCCGCTCATCGTCGTTGGTGCGGCAGGCCTCGGCCAGACCTCCAGCCGCTTGTGGGGGAGTACCTCCAACGAACTGTCGCACCACAGCCCCGTCGATGTGTTGTTCGTGCGCCAGCCGGTTGCCGCAGTACAGACGATCGCCCTGGCCACCGACGGCTCGGACACCTCGGTGCGGGCGGTGCGTGCCGGGTACGACCTGGCGGGCGCTCTCGGCGCCCGGCCGATCCTGGTCACTGTCGCCGGCGACACCGCCGCGGCCGAGGAGACGCTGAACAACGTCGAAAGCCAACTGGAGAACACCGAGCCGTTACAGCGGCAGGCGCTGACCGGCGACCCGGCCGACGTGCTCGCAGCTGCCGAATACGACCTTCTTGTGATCGGGAACCGCGGCATGGCGGGCTTCGCCCGGGTGCTCGGGTCGACGGCCAACACCATCACTCATCGCGCGACCTCCAACCTGCTCCTGGTCAATACCGGTAGTTAGAACGGTGCCGGGTCCGCGTCGGCGGCCATTTCTTGATCGAAGAGTTCTTCGATGATGCGGACGTCGTTGAGGCGCCGCTCTCGGTAGATGCGGTCGCGGCGTTCCTGAACTCGGGTGCGTTTGCGGGTAGGTATCCCCGGAATTCCGCAGCCTGGCTAAGCACCGACGATGCCCGCCGTTTCTGCTCTCAGCGAGTTCGTCTGAATCCGGCACTGCCCCACCCTTGAGCGCTAGCACTCGCGTGTATAGAGTGCTAGGTGGCACGCGGCCAACCGCGCTCCGGCACCCGCGACGACGGTGTGCGGCCAGGACGCTTGCCGAACAACCTGCATCCGGGGATTGGCCCTGGATCGACATACCAACCAAGTGGAGGGCTTCCATCGTGGCAGTCAACATCAAGCCACTCGAGGACAAGATCCTCGTTCAGGCCAACGAGGCCGAGACCACGACCGCTTCCGGTCTGGTCATCCCTGACACCGCCAAGGAAAAGCCGCAGGAAGGCACCGTCGTCGCAGTTGGCCCCGGCCGCTGGGATGAGGATGGCGAGAAGCGGATCCCCCTGGACGTTGCCGAGGGCGACACCGTCATCTACAGCAAGTACGGCGGCACCGAGATCAAGTACAACGGCGAGGAGTACCTGATCCTCTCGGCCCGCGACGTGCTGGCTGTCGTTTCCAAGTAAGCACTCGTGTCCCGCCCCGGAAATCACCGTGCCCGCACGGGTGATGTCCGGGGCGGTATGCGTATTAGCGAAAGGCTCTGATGAGCAAGCTGATTGAATTCAACGAAGCTGCGCGGCGGGCCATGGAAGCCGGTGTCGACAAGCTCGCCGACGCGGTCCGCGTCACGATCGGCCCGCGCGGCCGTAACGTGGTGCTGGCCAAGGCCTTCGGTGGCCCGCAGGTCACCAACGACGGCGTCACCATCGCCCGCGACATCGACCTGGAAGACCCGTTCGAGAACCTGGGTGCCCAGCTGGTCAAGTCCGTCGCGACCAAGACCAACGACGTCGCCGGCGATGGCACCACCACCGCCACCGTGCTGGCCCAGGCCATCGTGAAGGCCGGCCTGCGCAACGTCGCTGCCGGTGCCAACCCGATCGCGCTCGGCACGGGCATCTCGAAGGCCGCCGATGCGGTCTCTGAGGCATTGTTGAAGGCGGCAACTCCGGTGTCCGACAAGACCGCCATCGCCCAGGTCGCGACCGTCTCCTCTCGCGACGAACTGATCGGCGAGCTGGTCGGCGAGGCCATGACCCGCGTCGGTACCGACGGCGTCGTCACCGTCGAGGAGTCCTCGACCCTGAACACCGAGCTCGAGGTCACCGAGGGCGTCGGCTTCGACAAGGGCTTCCTGTCGGCGTACTTCGTCACCGACTTCGATTCCCAGGAAGCCGTCCTCGAGGACGCGCTGGTGCTGCTGCACCGCGACAAGATCAGCTCGCTGCCCGACCTGCTGCCGCTGCTGGAGAAGGTCGCCCAGGCCGGCAAGCCGCTGCTGATCATCGCCGAGGACATCGAGGGCGAGGCCCTGTCGACCCTGGTCGTCAACGCCATCCGCAAGACCCTCAAGGCCGTCGCGGTCAAGGCGCCGTTCTTCGGTGACCGCCGCAAGGCGTTCCTGGAGGACCTCGCCGTTGTGACCGGTGGCCAGGTCGTCAACCCCGACGTGGGCCTGACTCTGCGCGAGGCCGGCCTGGACGTGCTGGGAACTGCCCGTCGCGTCGTGGTCAGCAAGGACAGCACCGTGATCGTCGACGGCGGCGGCACCGCCGAGGCCATCGACGGTCGCAAGGCGCAGCTGCGCAGCGAGATCGAGGCCTCGGACTCGGATTGGGACCGCGAGAAGCTCGAAGAGCGCCTCGCGAAGCTGGCCGGCGGCGTCGCCGTCATCAAGGTCGGCGCTGCCACCGAGACCGACCTGAAGAAGCGCAAGGAAGCCGTCGAGGACGCCGTCGCCGCCGCCAAGGCTGCGGTGGAAGAGGGCATCGTCACCGGTGGTGGCGCCGCTCTGGTCCACGCTCGCACCGCTCTCGACGGCCTGCGTGGCTCGCTGTCCGGCGACGAGCTGCTCGGCCTCGAGGTCTTCTCCTCGGCGCTGTCGGCCCCGCTGTACTGGATTGCCACCAACGCCGGCCTCGACGGCCCCGTTGTGGTGAACAAGGTGTCGGAGCTGCCCGCCGGCCACGGTTTCAACGCCGCCACCCTGACCTACGGTGACCTGCTGGCCGACGGTGTCGTCGACCCCGCCAAGGTGACCCGGTCCGCGGTGCTCAACGCTGCTTCGGTGGCCCGGATGATCCTGACGACCGAGACGGCCGTCGTGGAGAAGCCGGCTGAGGAAGCCGATCACGGGCACGGCCACCACGGTCACGCCCACTAGGTAGTTGCAACGAAAACGCCCCCGGTCCTGATGGGCCGGGGGCGTTTTCGTTTCAGCCGAAGACAAGTCGTTTCTGCTCGAGGGCGGCGACGCCGTCGTGCGCGAAACCCGCCCAGAGCGAACGCATCTCACGCCCGAGGTCTTCATCGATGGTGCGTGGCTCGGGGCCGAGCATCGGTGCGTCACGCCATGAGCCGGCGGCCCCCAGGAGCAGCGGGAGCTCGATGCAATGGCATGCGCCCAGCGGCGCTTGCGGTGGTGCCCAGTCGATGCGGAAGGTCGCCGATCGTCCACCCGCTCGTTCCCAGGTGCGCGCGAGTTCGATTGCTGGCCTGCCGAACTCGGAGCGGGTCAGGTTGCGCCCGATGATCGCGGTGAGCGCGCCGCCGAGCGGACCGAACCGCTGGACGCGGGCGCCGCGTGGATCCATCGACACGAAGGGCCGGCCGTCGTCGCGTGTGTAGCCGACGAGGATCTCGACATGTGCTGCGGCAGCGGCGATCTGCGGCTCAAAGTGTTCGGCGGAAACCAGCGGAGCGTGACCGAGAATCGGTGCGAAGGCCATCATGCCGAGCCGGCCGAACGGCTGGGCGGCTGCCAGCGCGGCAAGCTGTGCCTCGAGCAGCTGGTCGATGTCGGCTTCCGTGGGCGGCACGCCCGCCAACGACGCCAGCGCCGCCTTGCTCATCGCGGCCGCCATGGCCGACCGGTCGCGGGGCAGCCCCAGCGGGGCGCTCTGCAGGATGGCCCGGGTGAAAAGTCCCGCTGCTGCGTCCGGGCACAACATCAGGGACAGAACGGAATCGCCGCCGGCAGATTGACCGAACACCGTGACGCGATCGGGATCGCCGCCGAATGCCGAGATGTTGTCGCGGACCCATTGCAGAGCGCAGATCTGGTCGCGCAGACCCAGGTTCTGGGTATCGGGGTCGTGGATGTTCAGGTAGCCGAAAATGCCGAGCCGGTAGGTGACGGTCACCACGACGACCTGTCCCTCGGCGACCAGTGCCTGCGGATCGTACTTCGGGGATTCGCCGCCACCCGACACGTAGGCCCCGCCGTGGAACCACACCATCACCGGCAGTCCTTCGGCATCCGCGGGTGCCGTGACGCTGAGCACTTGACACTGCTCGCTCACCGCGAGGTCGTCAACGACGGCGCCCGTGACGGACCGCAGACGGGATGGCAACTGAGGGCACGCGGGGCCGCGCGCGGTGGCGTCGATCACTTCCGCGCCGCCGACAGTGACCGGCACCGGGGCGGCGAACCGGTCGGCGCGGGCGTAGGGGACGCCGCGCGCGATGACCACGCCGTCGTCTTCGATCGCCCGTAGGGCGGTGCCGCCGATGTCGATACGCCTGACCGCCACCAACTCACAATATGAAGGACCCCCGATCCGCGCGGATCGGGGGTCCTTCATCGGGCGATCAGAACGCTTGGTCGTAGAACCCGTTGCTGGTGTTGACGGTGTCGTGGTTATCGACGCCGTAGTGGGGACCGATCGGGGTTCCGGTGGTGGCCTGAGCCGGAACGGCCAGACCCAGGACGGCGGCGGTCATGCTCGATGCGATCAGAGTGGCAAAGCCGAACTTCTTCATTTTGAACCCCTTCTTCGGTTGTTGTGGTGCTCTGATCGTTGAAACCGGTTGTGGGGCACAATGATTCCGATCGGCAGGATTTGATGCACGGTTGGCAGGATTAACTCTTTGGCGAAATCTGGCCGATTCTGTACGTAGGCCTCGCGTCGGCGCGATGCTTGTGTGATGACCGAGACAACGCCATCGCTCTATCGACGGCTGGGTGGTTACGACGTGATCGCGGCCGTCATCGACGACCTGTTCGCGACACTGTTGGCCGACCCCGCTTTTGCGCGGTTCGGTTCGGGCCGCAGCACCGATTCGCATATGCGGGCCCGGCAGCTGCTCGTCGATCAGATGGGTGAGCTCACCGGCGGCCCGTGCCACTACATCGGGCGTGACATGAAGACCTCGCATGCGGGCCTGGCGATCTCGGCTGAGGAATGGGACACCAACATGCAGTACGCCGACGCCGCGCTGATCAAGAACGGCGTCGCCGATGCCGAAAGAGCCGAATTCCTGGCGCTTTTCGAGCGCTACCGCGGCGACATCGTCGAATAGCGAGGTTGCCGAAGGTCGGTCGATGGCGGGTACGGACACAATGTCGGCCTGAGAGCGCCGCTGAGGCTATATACGTTCAACGGCGCTCTCAGGCCGACATTGTGATCGGACTCGAGCAGAACTCAAGTACACCGGACCCCGGTCTCGGCTATTTTCGCCCTGTGGACGCGCAAGGAGTGCGGTGCTGGGTACAGCAGCGGCATGCCCAGCTTCATATGCGCAAATGGATGCTGGAGTTCGACGACGCCGACGTCGAGCGCGAATTCCGGGCACACGACGACGCGAACGGGCTCCGGGCGGCGACCTTCGCGCAAGTGGTGGGCATCCTGTTCACCGTCGTCTACGCGGTCGTCGACTTCCTGGTCCTACGCGGCTTCGTACCGGGTGCCCTGATCGTCCGCGCCGTCACCATCGGCATCTTCCTGCTGGGTATCGTGGCGATCCGCCGGATTCGGACGCTCCAGAGCAATCTGCAGGTCGGCACTGTCGCGCAACTGACGGTCGTCCAGGTGCTGCTGGTGCCGGTACTGTCGCGCGTCGGCGACTTCCCGACCCAGTACCTGATGACCTCGGCCACCGTCACGCTGCTGGGCGCCGTTGGGCTGCTGCGGTTGCGCATGCACGCCGCGCTGGCCAACACCGTGGTGTTCGTGGCGGTGTGCCTGGAGCTGCCGAGCGCGCGGGGGAGCCTGGACGAGCTCGGCACGATGACGCCACAGATCGCGGGACTGGCCGCGATCAGCGTGTTGATCGCCTTTGCACTGGAGCGGCTACGGCGTATCGACTTCCTCCGCCAGCGTGAAGTCGAAAGGGAGCGGGCCCGGACCGAGGAGATTCTGTACAACGTGCTGCCGGCACCGATCGCGGACCGGCTGCGCGACGGGGCGCTGACCATCGCCGACTCGGCGCCCAGCGTCAGCGTGCTGTTCTCCGACATCGTGGGCTTCACGCCACTGTCCGAGACGCTGACCCCGGAGGAGCTGGTGCGGCTGCTGGACACGATGTTCCGCGCCTTCGACGAGCTCTGCGATCGGCGCGGGATCGAGAAGATCAAGACGGTCGGTGACGCGTACATGGCGGTTGCGGGCCTGCCGAACGCTGATGACGACCACGCCGCATCGATGGCCGAGCTGGCCCTCGACATGCAACGCACCGTCACCGTCCTGTCCTCGAGCTGGCCGAGTCCGATCTCGATGCGGATCGGTATCTCGTCAGGTCCAGTGGTGGCGGGCGTGATCGGACAGCGCAAGTTCATCTACGACCTGTGGGGCGACACCGTGAACACGGCGAGCCGCATGGAGTCCAGTGGGCGTCCGCACCGCATCCAGGTGTCCGCGGCCACGCACGCACTGCTCGCGCAGCGCTACGAGTTCAGCGACCCGCAGGTGGTCGAGGTCAAGGGCAAGGGGCCGATGACGACGTACTTCCTCGAAGGCGTCCGGTGAGGACGCGTCCTACTTGACCGAGATGCCGCCGTCCACCGGCAGGGTGATTCCGGTGATGTACCGACCTGACCGCCCGCAGAGGTAGACCATCGCCTCGGTGACATCGGAGGAATCGATGAGCTCGACCGGCAAGGGTGCCTGCAGTCCCGTGACGTCCTCGGGGTGCTCGGCGACCAGTTCCGCAAACCCCTCGTTGAGGATCATCGGCGTCGCGACGCCGGTGGGATGCACGGTATTGACTCGAATGTTCTTCTCCGCCAACGAGGTTGCGTAGTATCTCATCAGGCCGACGACACCGTGCTTGCCGGCGTGGTAGCCGGCCATGCCGCGACTCTGGCTGGTGAGCGTCGGGCACAGGCTGTTCAGGCCGGCGGTCGAGCTGGTGATCACGATGGCGCCGCCGTCGTCCCGGTTCAGCAGGTACGGCAGTGCGGCCTCGATGGTGTAGTAGACACCGTTGAGCAGCACGGCGACGGAATCGTCGAAGGCGGCCATCTCGTGCCGCTGTTCCCCGAAGCCCGGAAGGATGCCGGCGTTCGCGAGCACGAAATCGAGCCGACCGAGCTCGGCAACGCCCTCGGCCACAATGGCTTTCAGCTTGTCGAAATCGCGGACATCACCCGGTTCGGCGACGATGCGGCGGCCCGTCTTCTCGACGAGGTTGACGGTCTCGTCGAGATCTTCGCGGGTTGACATCGGATAGCCGACGCTTGCGATCTGATCGCACAGGTCGACGGCGATGATGTCAGCGCCTTCCTCGGCGAAACGAACGGCATGTGAGCGGCCTTGGCCCCGCGCGGCGCCGGTGATGAAAGCGACCTTGCCTTCGAATTGACCTGCCATAGTGGTCTCCGTCCGCCCGTGAATCGAGTATCGCGCCGCGGCCGCCTTCGTGGTCGAAAATCGGTGTTAACGTCCGGACGATGAGCGAACCGCTGCTGCGCCGCGACCGCGATGACCGGGGTGTCGTGACGCTGACGCTGAACCGTCCACAGGCCTTCAACGCGTTGTCCGAGGCGATGCTCACCGAATTGGGGGAGGCGTTCGCCGGACTCGCCGGTGACGCGACGGTGCGGGCCGTCGTGCTCGGGGCCTCGGGCAAAGCTTTCTGCGCCGGCCACGACCTCAAGGAAATGCGCGCCGAACCCTCACTCGCGTACTACCAGGCGCTGTTCGCGCAGTGCACGGCGGTGATGCTCGCGATCCAGCGGTTGCCGGTCCCGGTGATCGCGCGGGTTCACGGCCTGGCGACCGCTGCCGGTTGTCAGCTGGTCGCGATGTGCGATCTCGCGGTGGCGAGCCACGATGCGCGCTTCGCGGTCAGTGGCATCAACGTCGGACTGTTCTGTGCCACACCGGGAGTCGCGCTGTCACGCAACATCCCGCGGAAGGCTGCCTTCGAGATGCTGGTGACCGGGGAATTCATCTCAGCGCACGAGGCCAAGGCGCTGGGGTTGGTCAACAGGGTGGCGGCCCCGGAAGCGCTCGACGACGAGGTCGAGTCGATCGTGGCGAGCATCGTCGCCAAACCCGCCGTCGCCGTCGCGATGGGGAAGTCGCTGTTCTACCGACAGATCGAAGTCGGGATCGACGCCGCGTATGCCGACGCCGGAAGCACGATGGCCTGCAACATGATGGACCCTAGCGCGCTCGAAGGCGTGCTGGCCTTCATCGAGAAACGCCCCGCCCGGTAGTTGACGGCTCGGCCGCCCACGGCGCACTGTGATACAGGTCATATTTCCGTCCGGACATATGCGCGCAGAGAGGCGGCCGCTCGTGACCACGAAGGATAAGTACACCGAGGTGCCCGATCCGTACTCGTGGGACACCACAAGTGGCGGCGATGCGCGCTTCACCTGGGAGTATGACGACGGGCGCGGCCGTCTGCTGTCCCTGTACCAAAAGGGCAAGGACAAACAGTGGGATGCGCAGTCGCGTATCGACTGGTCGCAGGACGTCGACCCGATGAACCCGATAGGACTGCCCGACGAGTTCCATCCGCTGTTCGGCAGCCCGATGTGGGAGGCGGCCGACGAGAAGCGTCGTGCCGAGATGCGCCATCACTCGCAGGCCTGGCAGTTCTCGCAGTTCCTGCATGGTGAGCAGGGCGCGATGGTGTGTGCGGCCAAGATCGTCGAGGTGGTCCCGGACCTGGATGCGAAGTTCTATGCGGCGACCCAGACCATGGACGAGGCCCGGCATGTCGAGACGTTCTCCCGGTTCCTGCAGGAGAAGGTCGGCCTTGTCTACCCGATGAACAAGAACCTGAACCTGCTGCTGGGCGACACCCTGCGCGACTCGCGCTGGGACATGCCCTACCTCGGCATGCAGGTGCTCATCGAGGGACTCGCGCTCGCCGCGTTCGGCGTGCAGCGCGATTTGGCGGCGCCGGGTTCGCTGGCCAAGCAGGTGCTGGCGTACGTCATGCAGGACGAAGCGCGGCACGTCGCCTTCGGTCGAATTTCATTGAAGGACTACTACTCTCAGCTCACCGACGCGGAACGGGCCGAGCGTGAAGAGTTCGTCGTGGACGCCTGCTACCTGATGCGGGACCGGTTCCGTGGTGAGGAGGTTTTCGAGACCCTCGGCCTTGACGTCAAGGCGTGCTCTGAGTGGGTCGACACCTCGGCGCCGATGATGAAGCAATTCCGGGCGCATCTGTTCAGCCGTATCGTGCCGATTGTCAAGGACATCGGGCTGTGGGGCCCCAAGGTGCAGGCGGCGTTCGCGGATATGGGCGTCCTGGACATGGCGGGCCTGGATATCGAGGCGCTGATGAAGGCCGACGAGGATCAGGCCGAGGCGCTGGACAAAGCCCACGCCGAGATGGCCGTCCGGGCAACGGAAGTCGATGAGATCATCGAGCAGGCGGCGAGCTAGTCGAAGGCCACGGGCAGGGTGCTGGGACCCGTCACGCCCAGCATCGACGGCCACGGCGCCGGTCCGGTTCGGCGCAGGTTCGGCATGCGTCGGGCCATCACGGTCAGTGCTTGTGTGAGCTCCAGCCGAGCGAGGTGTGACCCCAGGCAGTAATGCGCACCACCGCCGAAAGTCATTATTCCGCTTCGGTTTTCGCGCGCGATATCGAATCGATCCGGTTCGGGGAATGCCTCGGGATCGCGGTTGGCGGCAGCGGTGTTCACAAACACCAGAGTCCCTGCTGGAACCCGCATTCCGGCCAGTTCGACGTCCTCTGTGGCCAGCCGGGCCAAGCTGAATCCGATTGGGTGGTAACGCATCACCTCATCCACGGCGCCGGCCGCGAGTTCGGGATGCTCACTCAGCAGCGCCCATTGATCGGGGTGGTCGCAGAAGACGTCGATGGCCGCCGCGAGCTGGTTGCGGACGGTGTCGGTGCCCGCCCCGAGCAGCGTCACGGCGAGTATCAATAGTTGGTCGTGATCCAGTGCGGTGCCGTCAACTTCGACGCGGATCAAGTCCGAAATCAAATCATCGGTCAGCTCGTTGCGACGGCGTGCGATCATCTGCTCCAGATAGGCGTCGAGCTCCTGCCATGCCTGCAGAATGCGCGGACCGTCGGTGGCCAGGTTGAACTCGAACATCTTGCTGATGTCGCCTACCCAGTCGGAGAACAGGCGCCAATCCGCTCGGGGTGTGCCGAGTAGCGTGCAGATGATCGGGATGGGGAACTGTCGCGCGATGTCGGTGACCACGTCGCACCGGCCGGCGGGCGTGTACTCGTCCAGGAGCTCGGTGATGATCTCGACGATCGCGGCGTCCAGCCGGGCCACCGCACGGGGTGTGAACGCCTTGGCGACCAGCCGGCGCAGCCGGTGGTGCCGTTCACCGTCGATGGCCAGAATCAGCGAGGTAATCCGTTGCCACAGAGGACCTTCGCTGACACCTTGGGATTCGGCCGCTGCACGGTGAGCGACGGCGAAGCGCGGATCGCGCAGGACTGCGCGCGCAAGGTCATAGCCGAGGATCTCGGGCCCGAGCGGGCCGAGAGCAATCGGGCCATGCCGCCGTGCCGAGGCGATGGCGCGGTGCGCATCCTCAGGATCGCGGGCCTGGAGGTAGTTCAAGGTGTCGATGGTCATGGCACCGAGCATTGGCCGAAGACAGTTGACCACCATCGGTGTAACCGCGCATCTTCGTGGGCAAGGGGGTCGTATACGACTCCCTTGGGTCGCGTTCTACGCCGTTGTGTCGATGTTCCGGCAGTGCAGAGGCCGCACGCTGGATAGCATGATCGACACTGATGCGGAGCTGCTGAACTGCGGAGACCTGGCTATGGGCGAGCTGATACCGACCGGCACGGTGACGCTGCTTCTCGCCGATGTCGAGGGTTCGACCCGCCTCTGGGAGACTCAGCCCGACGACATGACGGCCGCGTTCACGAAGCTCGACCGCACGCTCGCGCGGCTGGTGGATCCCCACCACGGGGTGCGCCCCCTCGAACAGGGCGAGGGGGACAGTTTCGTCATTGCCTTCGGCCGGGCCAGTGACGCTGTTGCCTGCGCACTGGATCTGCAGCGGGCGGAACTCGACCCGATACGGCTGCGCATCGGCATTCACACCGGCGAAGTGCAGCTGCGCGACGAGGCCAACTACATCGGGCCCACCATCAACCGCACCGCCCGGCTGCGCGATCTGGCACACGGCGGCCAGACCGTATTGTCCGGGACCACGGCGGATCTCGTCATCGATCACTTGCCGGACGACGCGTGGCTGGCGGAACTCGGTCGACATCCCGTCCGCGACCTACCACGGCCCGAACTCGTGACGCAGCTGTGTCACCCGGAAGTGCAGACCGAATTTCCGCCACTTCGGACGGCGAAACCGGCTCGCGCGCACAATCTTCCAGCTCAGTTGACAAGTTTCATTGGCCGCGCTGCCGAGCTCAGCGCCTTGCGGAGGAATCTCACCGAGCACCGGCTGGTGACACTTACCGGAGCCGGCGGTGCCGGGAAAACCAGGATTGCCGTGGAGGTCTCGGCGCGACTCGTCGACGAGTTCCCCGATGGCGTCTGGTATGCGGACCTTGCTCCGATCACACACCCGGCCGTTGTCGCGGCGACCGTCGCGCACACTCTGGGGCTACCCGATCAGCCCGGTCGGTCGCCCGTGGAGATCGCTGTGCGATTCATTTCGGACCGAAAAATGTTGTTGCTTCTCGATAATTGTGAACATCTGCTGGACAGCTGCGGTCATCTGGCGATGACTTTGCTCGCTGCGTGCCCCTGTTTGACTATTCTGGCCACCAGTCGAGAGCCCATCGGTCTTGCGGGAGAAGTGATTTGGCGGGTTCCTTCACTCGGGATCGAGGTAGAGGCCGTCGAGCTGTTCCTCGACCGTGCCCGGCAGGCGCGCCCGGGTTTCCAGATGGCGGATGCCGGTGAACAGGTGCGTGACATCTGCCGCCGGCTCGACGGCATGCCTTTGGCCATCGAGCTCGCGGCCGCCCGCGTCCGAGCCTTGTCGCTCGCACAGATTGTCGAAGGCCTGCAGGACCGCTTCCGGGTGCTGACCGGCGGCGCGCGCACCGCAGTGCGCCGACAACAGACTCTGCGCGCGTCGGTGGACTGGTCGTTCGGGCTGCTCACTGAGCCAGAGCGAGTGCTGTTCCGTCGGCTGGCCGTATTCATGGGTGGATTCGATCTGGATGCTGCCCAAGCGGTCGGCGGGGCGAGCACCGCGGAGCAATACCAGGTGCTCGACCAGATCGGTCTGCTGGTCGACAAGTCCTTGGTCGTGGCTGAGGATGTCTCCGGTGTCATGAGATACCGACTCCTGGAGACGATGCGGCAGTATGCCCTTGAGCAGCTCGGTGAGTCCGGTGAAGCCGCTGCGGTCCGCGGCCGGCACCGCGACTACTACACGGAAAAGACCACGGGGACTGCTCGGCATCTGTTATCTGACTGGGCCAATGACGAATTCGACAATATTCGCGCGGCTCTGGCGTGGAGTCATGAAACCGCTGACCGCCGGGGAGTGCTGCGTCTTGCCTGCGCGCTGCAACCGTTTTGGCAGTCGCAGGCCCGTTTTCATGAAGGGCTGACGTGGTTCGACCTGGCACTGTCAGAGGAGCCCGACGACGGCGTGCCCGCTGAACTCTGGGTACGTGCTGTCGCTGACCATGCAGTGCTCGCATTGTGGGCGGTGGCGCCGGTCAATGCGGACCGGGTTCATGCGGCAGTATCCGTCGCGCGGAACCTCGGCAATCCAGCGCTGGTGGCGGTCGCGCTGAACGCCTGCGGGAACCTCACCGTGATCGATACCGACACCTGCCGCAACTACCTGCAGGAGGCTGCCGATCTCGCGCAGGAATGCGGTGATCGGCGGGCGCTGTGTGACATCCGGCTTACCCAGGCGCTCGCGGGGCCCTTCAGTGGAGACCCCGGCAGCCGGGCAGTCGCCGAGGCGGGGCGCGACTTGGCAGACGAACTCGGGGACCGCTTCATTTCATGGAACATTCGGTGCTGGCTGGGCATCACGCTGTTCACGTTGGGTGAGCTCGACGAGGCGAAGCGGACCTATCGTCCGCTGACGGCCGAGGGCACCGGCGACGAGCGTTTCAGGATCTGCTTGGCCAATATCGGCTTGGCTCATGTGCATGCCTTTCAGGGCAAGCTCGATGATGCTCGAGCGTGCAACGAGATCGCACTGAAAACCTCAGCGGCCATGGGTGGGTGGGCCGAGGATGCCATTCATACGGTTATCGCCTTCACCGAGCTGGCAGCCGGCGACGGCGCCGCTGCGCGGGCGGCGTGTGAACGGAGCTGGCAACACACCGTGCCGCAGCGGGCAATCTTTATCCGTGGCCTCAATCCGATGGCCGACGCCTTGCTGGCCTGTGGTGAGCTCGCCGCGGCCCGAAGATGGGCTGACGACACGGTCGCAGTCGTTTCGGGTTGGCACAAGATGGTTGCCCTGCACGCCCGCTCTCGCGTCGCCATCGCCCAGGGCGAATTGGAGCAAGCTGAGCGTGATGCCTATGACGCCCTGGCCCTCGCAGCGCATACCCGAGGATTCATCCGACTGCCGGATATCCTCGAGCGGCTGGCTCAGCTTGCGGTTGGCAGCAGCGAAGGCCAATACGCGGCCCGGCTCCTCGGGGCTGCGGACTCGATTCGCCGGCGCAAAGGCATTGTGCGGTACCAAATCTACGACGATGACTTCGCTGCCGCCGTGGCGACAGCCCGAGACAGGCTCGGGGAAGCGGGCTTTCAGGCGGCATGGGCAGAGGGGGCCGGACTATCGGCAGACGAGGCGATCGCCTTCGCGCAGCGTGGCCGTGGTGCCCGCAAGCGCCCGACGGCCGGGTGGGATTCGCTGACGCCGACCGAACACGACGTCGTACGTAAGGTCAGTGATGGATTGTCCAACAAGGACATTGCGGCGCACCTGTTCATCTCGCCGCGCACAGTGCAGACGCATCTGACCCATGTCTACGCGAAACTGGGACTTGATTCGCGTGTCCAGTTGGTTCAGGAAGCGGCGCGCCACGCGTGAGCGGTCACCGCAACGTCGTGGAGACGTGCACCTCCGAGGTCAGGGTCCGGTGGACGGGGCAGCGCTCGGCGATGGCCAGCAGCTTCTCCCGTTGGTCATCGTCGAGGTCGCCGATCAACTCGATCTCGCGGTCCATGTGGTCGATCATGCCCTGCTTGGTTTCGCAGTCTGCGCAGTCTTGCGCGTGAATCCGCGAGTGTCGCAAGGTAACTCGTACCTGCTCCAGCGGCCAGCTCTTCTTGTTGGCATACATCCGTACCGTCATCGAGGTGCAGGCGCCCAGGGCGGACAGCAGTAGGTCATAGGGCGACGGCCCGGCGTCGTCGCCGAAAGGCCGTGGCTCGTCGGCGATCAACCGGTGCCCACCGGCAATGATCTCCTGCGTATACGTCCCCGCGCCGCTCTCGGCCACGGTGACGGTGCCCTCGGGCTCTGGTGTCATCATGCCGATGAGGCTATTGGTCCGAGGACAGCGGGGCCAGGATCAACCGGCAGGCCAGCTGGATTTCGTCCTCGGTCTCGTCGGCGTCGATCCGTCCGTTGAGGCTGGACTGCAGGATGCCGTGCCAGGTGTGCTGGACCAGTCGCATCAGCGAAACATCTTGTGGCCCTGGATCGTCGACGCCGCAGATAGTCAATAGCATGCTGCGGACCTGGCGGTCGATGTGTCCCACCTCGGCCACGGCCGTCGCATCGGCGGTGTTGAGGGAATTGAGCATGGCGGCGGTCAGGTGGGGTTGACGGAGCATCGGGCGAGTGGCGCGCGACAGGACGTCGAACACGCGATCGGCCGCGGTACCAGCCGGGGCTTTCCGGCGCTGGATGCCGTCCTGCATCTTGTCCACGCGGTCGGCCATGAGGCCGACGAACAGATGGGTCTTGGACGGGAAATAGCGGTACAGCGTGCCGAGCGCAACCCCGGCGGCGCGGGCGACCTCGTTCATCTGCACCTGGTCGGCGGGCTTCTGTGCGGCGAGGGCCGCGGTGGCCTTGAGGATCGCGTCCCGCCGCTGCTGCTGTACGGCGGAGCTGGGCTCGGCGGCCGGGCGGGGGTCGGCGATTCTTGCCAAGGTGCAGCTCCTTTTTGGGTCTGGAGTGAATTCTAGTTGTTCGGTAGAGTCCCAAAAACTGAAATTGATTCTAGTCCGCTTGGAGGTTGCAATGCCGCGATTCACCCGGGACGAGCTGATGGCCGCGCTCGATCACTACACCAAGGTCGTCGAGGTCTGTTCGAGCACGGGGGACTGGGCGCCGTTCGCCGATCTGTTCACCGAGGACGTTCACTACGTCGAGCACGCCTACGGCGAGATGCACGGCCGCGAGGCGGTCCGCGAATGGATCGTCGGCGTCATGAAGCCGTTTCCGCACATGCGATTCCCGCACACCTGGGTTGCGATCGATGAGGAGAACGGTGCCATCGTCACCGAGATCATCAACGCCCTCGACCACCCGACAGAGCCCGGCAAGGTGTTCGGTTTCCCCAACATCACCCGCCTCGTCTACGCAGGGGACAACCTGTTCTCCTCGGAAGAGGACGTCTACAACCCGGTCCGGGACGCGCCGCGTGCCGTCGGCGAGTGGCTGCAGGCCGGCGGCGTCATGCAGGCCGAGCCGATGGCCGCCAAGCATGGCTGACGTCGTGAAGCTGATCGACGACCTGTGAGCACCGGCCGCTAGCTGCCGTGGATGAGGTCGCGGATGTCGCCGTCGGCAGATTCGTCTGCGACGAAAAGCAATTCGTCGCCGTCCTCGAAGCTGTCCCCGGATTTTGGCACGATGATCCTGCTGCCGCGCTGCACCGTCACCAACAGTGTGTTCGTCGGCAAGGTCATGTCCCCGATGGTGTGTCCGATCAACGGGCTGTCCGGTGGCAGCGTGAACTTCGTCAGGTTCGCGTGCCCCTGACGTAGTCCCATCAGCCGCACCAGGTGGCCGACGTCGATGGCGCCCTCGACTCCCGCGGCCATCGCGTGCGGAGTGGACACCGCGACGTCGACCCCCCAATCGTCGGTGAACAGCCACTCGTTGGCCACGTTGTTCACGCGCGCGACCACGCGCGGCACACTGAACTCGCTCTTCGCCAACAGCGCCATCGCGAGGTTGGCCTTGTCGTCGCCCGTCGCGGCGATCACGACGTCGCACATCTCGATGCGACATTCCTCGAGCGAGGCCACCTCGCAGGCATCGGCCCACAGCCAGTCGGCCTCGGGGACCGTGTGCGGCTCGTACTTGTGGATGTCGCGCTCGATCAGCAGCACCTTGTGCCCGTTGGCGACGAGTTCCTGTGCCACCGACCGGCCGACCGCGCCGGCGCCGGCGATCGCCACGCGCATGCCCCGGGTGCTCACGCAGTCATTGTGACCTACCGGCCGATACATTTGGCTCGGCCGTGGCCACAGAACTGAACGGGGAGCGGATGACGCTGGAGGAGATGAACCGGGTACTGCTCGTCGGGGCCCTGGTGCTGCTGGCCAGCATCGTCGCCACCAGACTGGCCACCCGGGCCGGCCTGCCGAGTCTGCTGCTGTTCCTGGGGGTCGGGGTTCTGCTCGGGGAAGACGGCATCGGGCTGAGGTTCGACGATGTCACGCTCGCCCGGGACCTCGGCACGGCGGCTTTGACGATCATCCTCATCGAAGGTGGTCTCACCACCCATTTCAGTGACGTACGAAAGAGCATGGCGCCCGCGGCGGTGATGGCCACCCTGGGCGTGGCGATCAGCACAGTGGTCACCGCGGTGGGCGCGCACCTGCTCCTCGGCCTCCATTGGCAGCTTGCGCTGCTGCTGGGCGCGATCGTCTCGTCGACCGACGCGGCGGCGGTGTTCTCGGTGCTGCGGGTGCTGCCACTCCCACGACGGGTGGCTGGTCTGCTGGAAGCCGAATCCGGTCTGAACGATGCGCCGGCCGTCATCCTGGTCTTGATGTTCAGTGCGGTCCCGCTGCATTTCGCCGCGGGGGAGGCGCTGTTGAGCCTGGTGTACGAACTGCTCGCCGGCGCCGGGATCGGTGTGCTGTGCGGCTATCTCGGTGCCGTCACCCTGCGCCGGATCGCACTACCGGCCTCGGGTTTGTACCCGTTGGCCACTTTCGGCCTGGGCACCGTGGCGTTTGCGGCATCGGGCGTGCTGCACGCGAGCGGGTTCCTCGCCGCGTACGTGTCCGGCCTGGTGCTGGCGAATTCCGGGTTGCCGCACCGGGCGGCCACGCGGTCCTTCGCCGAGGGGCTGGGTTGGCTGGCGCAGATCGGGCTGTTCGTCCTGCTCGGATTGCTGGTCAACCCGAGCGAGCTCGGCCGCGACCTGATCCCGGCCATCCTTGTCGGTCTCGTATTGCTGCTGCTGGCCCGACCGCTCTCAGTGGTGGTGTCGCTGCTCGGCTTTCGAGTGCCCTGGCGCGAACAGGCCTTCCTGTCGTGGGCGGGTCTGCGCGGCGCGGTGCCGATCGTGCTGGCGACCTATCCCATCGTCACCGGGGTGCCCGACAGCCACCGGCTGCTCGACATCGTGTTCGTGCTGGTCGTGGTCTTCACACTGCTCCAGGGCCCCAGTCTGAAGCCGATAGCGCACTGGCTCGGACTCATCCGCCGCGACGTCACCCGAGAGCTCCAGGTGGAATCAGCGCCGCTTGACGTGCTCGACGCCGAGCTGCTGACGCTCACGGTGTTGCCGCAGTCACGGCTCCACAACGTGACCGTGCTCGAGCTGCGGCTGCCTGATCCGAGTGTCATCACTCTGATCATCCGCAAGGGCGAAACTTTCGTGCCGCAGCCCGATACCCGCATCGAGGCGGGCGACGAACTGCTCATCGTGAGTACCAGCACCACGCGGGAGGCCACCGAGCGCAGACTGCGCGCGGTGAGCCGCCGCGGGAAACTTGCCTATTGGTTCGATGAATACGGTGAGCCGGACTGACTGCTACGACGCGCGGCGGATGCCCCGCTTGAGCAACAGTTCGCGCTCACCTTCGCTGAGCCCGCCCCAGATGCCGTACGGTTCGCCGACCGCGAGTGCGTGCGACCGGCACTGAGTGATCACCGGGCAGGCCCGGCACATTTCCTTGGCGCGCATTTCGCGCTGGGCCCGAGCCCGGCCGCGCTCGCCATCGGGATGAAAAAAGACCGCTGAGTCGACGCCACGGCAAACGCCGTGCATCTGCCAATCCCACATATCGGCGTTGGGTCCGGGAAGCTGCTGCGGCTGTGGCATTGGGAATGACTCCTCCCCGCGCGTCCGATTCGAAAATCTGTGGATGCGCGTTGATCTGCAAATGACCCGAGAACTTGTCGCCGATGACAACTCGTGCACACAAAGTAGAAGGATTCGGCAAATTCCGTCAATAGCCACGCCCTGTGCGAAACACCATAAGCGCAGGTCAAGAATTTACATCACGTTCATCTGCGCGATGCTTTGGAAACGAAACTAGTGGTGGCGATATTGTCGGAAGCCACCTGTTTCGGCAGTTCGCGACAGTTCGCCACGTTTGTCAATATGTGGCGGAATTGGAAGTCGTTGACATGTTGTTAACACGGCCAGCATTAATTATTAACGAAAGCTGCCGAACTCGCACGGCGAGAGGACGCGGCCATGTGGCGCGGCGACATTGATACCGTGCTGACTCGATGACCGCAACCGGTACCAGGACGGGCACTGCCGACCCGCCAGCCGTCCATCTGTACGACGCCGCTTTCGGCAACGACCTGCCGTGCTGGCCGCTGCCTGCGGCGCGTTCGATCGACGAACTGTGGCTGCGCGCCGTGGCCGCGGGCGGTCAAGGTCGATACGCCGCCGCCACCGCCGATCTCGATGACGTGGCGCGGCGAGGTCGCGGTCCGTTGCTGTCGCTGGCGCAGAGCACCCGGGCGTCGTTTCTCCGGCAGCTCGGTTGGCATCGCCTCGCCCGGGTTGCCGACGGCCGGGCCTGGGCCCTGGTCGCCCATCGGCCGGACGCCACCGAAGCGCGGGCCGACGCCCTCGTCGGCCTGGCCGCCGACGCCCTCGGGATCGGCCGCTTCGCGGCATCGCAGCGGTTGCTCGAGCGAGCCGCGGTCGACACCGACAACAGCGGGATACCGCGTCAGCGGGTCCGGCTGGCCTGGGTGAGCGCTGAGTTGGCCATGGTCAGTGGCCGGGGCGAGGACTCCGTCGCTCATGCCGAACGCGCCCGTGCGCTCGTCGGTGACCTCGGCTCGCCGCGCCACGCCGTGAAAACCGACGTCGTGTACTCGGCCGCGCTGTGCAGCGCCGGCCGGTTCGACGAGTCCCGCCGCGTCGCCGACGCTGCTCTGGAACGCACCCAGCACTTCGGGTTGGTGCCGCTGACCTGGGCATTGGGCTGCTTGTTGAGCGATATCGGGAGCGCCGGGCACAGTCCGGAAGCGATGGCACAGGTCCGCGACGCGGCGGCGGCCGCCGTGCGCGACCGCGGCGGGCGATGGGCGGGATGAATCTGGTAGCCCGCACCAGTCATTACTGTTGTCCTGACATACCAACCACGGCACTGCCTCGTCCGTAACGCTGGAGATTGCGCCCACGATGACATTTTCGGGAGATGGTCTCGATGCTGTTGTTGCTGACGCAGTTGCCGGCAATCGTGATGCGCTCCGCAAGGTGCTGGAAACCATCCGCCCGATCGTCGTTCGGTACTGCCGTGCGCGATTCGGGGTCGGCGAACGACAGGGTGTTTCCGCAGACGATGTGGCTCAGGAGGTGTGTTTAGCTGTGATCACGGCGCTGCCGCGGTACAAGGACCAGGGACGGCCGTTCCTGGCTTTCGTGTACGGCATTGCCGCTCACAAGGTTGCTGACGCGCATCGTGCCGCCGGCCGCAACCGTGCTGAAGCCACCGACAATCTGCCGGACCGCGCGTCGACCGAGCTGGGCCCGGAACAGTTGGCCATCGACGCCGACTCGGCGGCCCGGATGAACCGGTTGCTCTCGGTGCTGCCCGAGAAACAGCGCGAAATCCTGATCCTGCGCGTCGTCGTCGGCATGAGCGCCGAGGAGACCGCCGAGGCCGTCGGCAGCACCGCCGGCGCGGTCCGCGTCGCGCAGCACCGTGCGTTGGCACGGTTGAAGACCGAGATCGGTTCGACGGAGCGCGGCCATGCCTGACTCCGGACAATGGCCGCCGGGCGGCGGCGACCCCTCGCTCAACGAGATTCGACGCGTCGACCGATTCTTCGACGCGCTCGCCGCCGACCAGCACGCGTACTCGACCGATTCCACGGAAGCCGAGCTGGCGTTCCTGCTCGCCGACTGGCGCGACAGCATCCGCGAACCCGCGGTGACGACGCCCGTCACGGCTCGTGACGCCGTCGCCGCTTTGCAGAACGGGTTGCACCGCAAGGAATCCCGGACATCGCTGACGATCGTCGGCTCGGTTGCCGCCGCGCTGCTGTGCCTCGGTGGCTTCGGCACCGCGATCTACGCCGCCGGGCCGAACTCGTCGCTGTACGGCTTGCACACCGCGATGTTCGGCTCCGACAAGGCCAGCCGCGACGACCAGGTGATGCTGGCTGCGCAGACTGAGATGCAGCAGGTGCAGCAGCTCATCGACAACGGCCAATGGCAGCAGGCGCAGGAGAAGCTCCAGGCGCTGGGCCCGACCGTGCAGAGCGTCGACGCGCCCGAACACAAGCAGCAGCTGATCCAGCAGTGGAATGCCTTGACCTACAAGGTGGTTGAGCAGAACCCTGCCGCGACGCTGCCCCCGCCGGGGGAGCCGATGCCGGTCCTGCCGTCCTCGCCGCTGACGCTGTTGCCGGTCCCGGTGGTCGAGACGACGTCGTCGACCTCGCCATCGAGCACGTCGACGACTACCTCGTCAGCCACGACGGCCACCTCGACGGACACGTCCGCGACGTCGACCTCGTCCTCGGAGCCGACGACCACAACGACCACGTCGGCCTCGTCGACCACGTCGGCCTCGTCGACGACGACGTCCGCGACCTCCTCGACCGAGACCGCGAGTTCGTCGTCGCCGAGCAGCACGACCGCCACGTCGACGCCGTCGTCCGCCGTGTCCACGGCCACCGTGCCCTCGAGCGAGCCCGTCGTCACCAACCCGCCGACGGCGACCGCCACGCCGACGGCCACGGTCGCGCCCTCGCCGACGCAGAGCCCGGCTCCCGCGCAGACGGTCACGACCGTCGCCCCGACTGTCGCAGTGCCCTCGGTGACCACACCGGCACCGACGGTCCCGGCAGTGCAGCCGACCGTCGCGCCGACAACCAAGGAAGCGCAGCCGGAGCCGACACGGGAGCGGTCGGTCGTGACGACGACGCAAGCGCCGTCGGGATCGGGATCAGGATCGGGACACGGGCAGCACTGAAGTCATGCGGCGACCGGCCGGTCGTGAGCTGCCGGACCGTTGACCCTGTAAAGGCGGCGTTGCCTACTCGGCTTTTTGCGCCCTGCGCGCAGGGTCAACGCAATTCGCCTGGGTTTGGCCGTTGAGTCGGTAATGGCGGCGCTCGCTACTCGGCGAATTTCGCCCTCAGCGCAATATCAACACGCCGACGTGATGTCGGGCACGTCAACAGAAAGAATCAGCGGTAGCCGTCGTGTTCCGAAGTCGCTTCGTTGAGCGACGCATCGGCATACCCGCGGCAGTAGTCCCACGTGACGTAGGCATCCGGTTCGGGATCGTAGGCCGGCTCGTGTGGACGGACGGTGCCGTCAACCAGCAGCTGCAGCAGGTTCGCCCGCAGCATGTCCCAGTCGTGGTAATGGTCCTGCTGACATTCGTCGCAACAGACGACGAGGCCGCGAATGCCTTTGTGCGCCAACAGGGTTTCGTACACTGCCAGATCGGCGAGATCGGCTTCGACGGCCATGCGTTCCTGCGGGTCCAGGGGTTGTCCGGGCTCCAGCGCGTCCAGAACGGCCGACGGGTCCATGGGATCGTCGGCGAACGGGTCGGGTGGCAAGCCCGGCGGCAGGTGGTCACGCACAGGTCCACCCTACTTATCACCCCCGACGATGCGCCAGCCGTTACCCCGGCGAGCCGCCACAGAGTGTGGTTCGGCGCACGAGGTCTGGGCCGATAGGATGGATTTTTAGATCCCTGTGTCTGCCCTGGAGGCCCCACCCATGTCGATCGCTGAAAGCAGCGTTCCCATCTCCGTTCCGGTGCCGACCGGCGGTGACGATCCGACCAAGGTCGCGATGCTCGGGCTGACCTTCGACGACGTTCTGCTATTGCCTGCGGCGTCCGACATCATCCCGGCGACCGCCGATACGTCCAGCCAGTTGACGCGCAACATCCGGCTGCGGGTGCCGCTGGTCAGCTCGGCCATGGACACCGTCACCGAGTCGCGGATGGCCATCGCGATGGCCCGTGCCGGCGGTATGGGCGTGCTGCACCGCAACCTGCCGCTCAGCGAGCAGGCCGCGCAGGTCGAGACCGTCAAGCGGTCCGAGGCCGGAATGGTCACCGACCCGGTCACCTGCTCGCCGAGCAACACCCTGGCCGAGGTCGACGCCATGTGCGCCCGATTCCGGATCTCCGGCCTGCCCGTCGTGGATACCTCGGGACAGCTCGTCGGCATCATCACCAACCGCGACATGCGCTTCGAGGTCGACCAGGACAAGGCCGTCGCAGAGGTGATGACCAAGGCGCCGCTGATCACCGCCCAGGAGGGCGTCTCGGCCGAGGCCGCGCTGGGCCTGCTGCGCCGGCACAAGATCGAGAAGCTGCCCATCGTCGACGGCCACGGCAAGCTCACCGGCCTGATCACCGTCAAGGACTTCGTCAAGACCGAGCAGTTCCCGCTGGCCACCAAGGACAGCGACGGCCGTCTCCTGGTCGGTGCCGCTGTCGGTGTCGGTGACGACGCCTGGACCCGCGCCATGACACTGGCCGACGCCGGTGTCGACGTGCTGATCGTCGACACCGCGCACGCCCACAACCGCGGCGTGCTGGACATGGTCGCGCGCCTCAAGAAGGCCGTCGGCGAGAAGATCGAGGTCGTGGGCGGAAACGTCGCCACCCGGTCCGCTGCCGCCGCGCTGTGCGAGGCCGGCGCGGACGCCGTCAAGGTGGGTGTCGGCCCCGGCTCCATCTGCACCACCCGCGTCATCGCCGGTGTCGGCGCCCCGCAGATCACCGCGATCCTCGAGGCGACCGCCGCGTGCCGTCCGTACGGCGTCCCGGTCATCGCCGACGGCGGCCTGCAGTACTCGGGCGACATCGCCAAGGCCCTCGCCGCCGGCGCCTCGACCGCCATGCTCGGTTCGCTGCTGGCCGGTACCGCGGAATCGCCGGGCGAGCTGATCTTCGTCAACGGCAAGCAGTTCAAGAGCTACCGCGGCATGGGTTCGCTCGGCGCCATGCAGGGCCGCGGGCAGGGCAAGTCCTACTCCAAGGACCGCTACTTCCAGGACGACGTGCTGTCCGAGGACAAGCTGGTGCCCGAGGGCATCGAAGGTCGGGTGCCGTTCCGCGGTCCGCTGTCCACGGTCATTCACCAGCTCACCGGCGGCCTGCGGGCGGCCATGGGCTACACCGGTTCGGCCACCATCGAGCAACTGCAGCAGGCGCAGTTCGTGCAGATCACGGCGGCGGGCTTGAAGGAAAGCCACCCGCACGACATCACGATGACAGTCGAAGCACCGAACTATTCCTCGCGCTAACTGACAGGGAAGTCAAGAACACACATGCGTGACATGGTCGAAATCGGCATGGGCCGGACCGCTCGTCGTACCTATGAACTCGACGACATCAACATCGTGCCGTCCCGGCGCACCCGCTCCAGCCAGGACGTTTCCACCGCCTGGCAGCTGGACGCCTACCGGTTCGAGATTCCGGTCCTGGCGCACCCGACGGACTCGTTGGTGTCGCCCGAGTTCGCCATCGAGATGGGCCGCCTCGGCGGCCTCGGGGTGCTCAACGGTGAGGGCCTGATCGGCCGGCACCGCGATGTCGAGGACAAGCTCGCCCAGGTGGTCGAGCTTGCGGCCAAGGAAGACGACCCGTCGGCCGCCGTCCGGCTGCTGCAGCAACTCCACGCGGCGCCGCTGGATCCGGAGCTGCTCGGTGCCGCCGTCGCGCGGGTCCGTGAAGCCGGCGTCACCACCGCGGTGCGTGTCAGCCCGCAGAACGCCCAGGCCCTGACGCCGACGCTGGTGGCGGCCGGGATCGACCTGCTGGTCATCCAGGGCACGATCATCTCGGCCGAGCGGGTGGCGCAGGACGGCGAGCCGCTCAACCTCAAGACCTTCATCTCCGAGCTGGACGTCCCGGTGGTGGCCGGCGGCGTGCTCGACCACCGCACCGCGCTGCACCTCATGCGTACCGGCGCGGCCGGCGTCATCGTCGGCTACGGCTCGACCTACGGCGCGACGACCAGCGACGAGGTCCTGGGCATCAGTGTGCCGATGGCCACCGCCATCGCCGACGCCGCCGCCGCGCGGCGCGAGTACCTCGACGAGACCGGTGGCCGCTACGTGCACGTGCTGGCCGACGGCGACATCCACACCTCGGGTGACCTGGCCAAGGCCATCGCCTGCGGCGCCGACGCGGTTCTGCTGGGTACCCCGTTGGCCGCGGCGGCCGAAGCGCCTGGTGACGGCTGGTTCTGGCCGGCTGCCGCGGCGCACCCGTCGCTGCCGCGTGGCGCGCTGCTGCAGGTGGCGCTGGGCGAGCGGCCGTCGCTCGAACGGGTGCTGGGCGGCCCGTCGGACGACCCCTTCGGTTCGGTCAACCTGGTCGGTGGCCTGCGCCGGTCGATGGCCAAGGCCGGGTACTGCGACCTCAAGGAGTTCCAGAAGGTAGGCCTCACCGTCGGTAGCTAGTACCGGCGGTAGCGAGTTAGGCTTACCTTTGTAGCTGGTTACCGAGCGGTAGGTCCATACTTCTGCCATGGAGCCTGACTACGACGTCTTGATCATCGGCTCGGGTTTCGGAGGCAGCGTCAGCGCCCTCCGGCTCACCGAGAAGGGGTACCGCGTTGGAGTGTTGGAAGCCGGCCCCCGGTATTCCGATGCCGACTTCGCAAAGACTTCATGGGACCTGCGAAAGTTCTTGTGGGCGCCCAAGTTCGGCATGTACGGCATCCAGCGGATCCACCTGCTGCGCAACGTGATGATCCTGGCCGGTGCGGGCGTCGGCGGTGGTTCGCTGAACTACGCCAACACCCTCTACATCCCGCCGGACCCGTTCTTCAACGACCCGCAGTGGAAGAACATCACCGACTGGCGCGCCGAACTGATGCCGCATTACGAGCAGGCGCAGCGCATGCTCGGTGTGGTCAAGAATCCGACGTTCACCGACGCGGACAAGATCATCAAAGAGGTCGCCGAGGACATGGGGTGCGCCGACACCTTCGTCGCGACGCCCGTCGGTGTGTTCTTCGGACCGGATGGTGAGAAGACCCCGGGCAAGACGGTGCCCGACCCGTACTTCGGCGGGGCCGGCCCGGCCCGCACCGGCTGCATCGAATGCGGTGAGTGCATGACGGGCTGCCGGCATGGCGCCAAGAACACCCTGGTGAAGAACTACCTCGGTCTGGCGGAAAAGGCTGGGGCACAAGTACATCCGCTGACCACGGTCACCAGCTTCGAGCAGCGCGGCGACGGGCTGTGGGAGGTGTCGACCCGACGCACCAACGGCCGGGTGCGGCGCGGCAAGCGGACCTTCACCGCCAAGTACCTCATCGTGGCGGCCGGTACGTACAACACGCAGAAGCTGTTGTTCAAGGTGCGCGACACCGGAAAGCTGACCAAGCTTTCGGACAAGCTCGGCGTGCTCACCCGTACCAACTCAGAGTCGATCGTGGGCGCGCAGACCCGCGAAGTGCCCACCGACATGGACCTGACGCACGGCGTGGCCATCACGTCGTCGATCCACCCGACGCCGGACACCCACATCGAGCCGGTGCGGTACGGCAAGGGCTCGAACGCCATGGGCATGCTGCAGACGCTCATGACCGACGGCGCCGGCCCGCAGGGCACCGACGTGCCGCGGTGGAAGCAGTTCCTGAACCAGGCCGGTGAGGACCCGCGTGAGCTGATCCGGTTGCTCAACCCCAAGCGGTGGAGTGAGCGCACCGTGATCGCGCTGGTGATGCAGCACCTCGACAACTCGATCACCACGTTCACCAAGCGTGGGCCCGGTGGCATCCGGATCATGTCGTCCAAGCAGGGCCACGGCGAGCCCAACCCGACCTGGATCCCGGTCGGCAACGAGGCGACCCGGCGGATGGCCGAGAAGGTCGGCGGCATCGCCGGCGGCACCTGGGGCGAGCTGTTCAACATCCCGCTGACCGCCCACTTCCTGGGTGGTGCGGCGATCGGTGACAGCGCCCGGACGGGCGTCATCGACCCCTACCACCGCGTCTACAACTACCCGACGCTGTTCGTCACGGACGGTGCCGCGATCTCGGCGAATCTCGGTGTGAATCCGTCACTTTCGATCGCGGCGCAGGCCGAGCGCGCGGCGTCGCTGTGGCCGAACAAGGGGCAGGACGACCTGCGTCCGGCCCAGGGTGAGCCCTACCGGCGGATCGAACCGGTCGCCCCGGACCGTCCCGTGGTCCCGGCTGACGCACCCGGCGCGCTGCGCCGGCTGCCGATCACCCCGGTTTAGGTCAGGCGGAGCTGAACCGCCGGTGCGTGGGCTCCCGGCCCGGCGGTTGCGGTGGCGGGGGCAGTAGCGACTGCCGCGGCTTGACGTCGACGACGGTCGGTTCGCGCGTACTCAGCGTGAGGTCGTCGCCGGCGTGCCTGATCACCAGGGTGGAGTCGGGGCCGTCGCGCAGGGTGTAGGTCACCTCGCGGTGCGTCGCATCGACCGTGATCCGAAATTCCCTCCACCGCAATCGAAATCGGAGCCGAGCCAGGCTGTCCGGCAGCTGCGGGTCGAGCGCCAGGACCCCTTCGTCATCGCGCAGGCCACCGAAACCGGCGACCAGGGCGATCCAGGCGCCGGCCAGTGACGCCATGTGCAGCCCGTCGCGGGTGTTGTGGTGCAGATCGCGGAGGTCGATCAGGGCCGCCTCGTAGGCATAGTCGTGCGCCAATTCCAGGTGACCGACCTCGGCGCACATCACCGCCTGGCTACACGCGGACAGCGACGAATCCCGGACCGTGCGCCGCTCGTAGTAGTCGACGTTGTGTGCCTTCTGTCGGGCGGTGAAGGCGTGGCCCTGCCACTGCATGGCCAGTACGAGGTCTGCCTGCTTGATCACCTGCGCCGGATACAGCCGTACGTACGGGTGGTGCATGAAGAGGGGATAGGCGGTGTCGGGCGTGAACTGCCATTCCGCGAAGGTCGTGAAGCCCTCGCACTGCGGATGCACGGCGAGTTCGTCGTCGTACGGGATGTGCGCGGCGGCAGCGGCATCGCGCCAGGCAGCGGTCTCCTCGTTGGTCACGCCCATGGCGTAGGCGTTGTCGGGGTGCCGCGTGCAGGCGTCCGCGGCGACGCGCAGGTTGTGTGCCGCCATCAGATTGGTGAAGACGTTGTCGCGCACCATCGCGGTGTACTCGTCGGGGCCGGTGACGCCGTCGAGATGCCAGACCCCGTGCCGGTCGTGGTGCCCCAACGACATCCACAACCGTGCCGTCTCCACCAGGACGGTCAGGCCGCAGTCGAGTTCCAGGGAGTCGTCCCCGGTGGCGTTGCGGTAGCGCTCGAACGCCATCGCGATGTCGGCGTTGACGTGCCATGCCGCGGTGCCGGCAGGCCAGTAGGCCGAGCACTCGGGGCCGGATATGGTGCGCCACGGGAAGCTCGCGCCGCGCAAACCCAGTTCGGCCGCACGGCTTTTCGCCATTTCCAGGGTAGAGGCGCGCCATCGCAGGGCATCGGCGACGGTATGCGGTTTGGTGTAGGTGAGTACCGGGAGGACGAAACCTTCGGTGTCCCAGAACGCGTGACCGTCGTAGCCGGTTCCGGTCAGCCCCTTGCCGGCGATACCGCGGCATTCCGCGCGGGCACTGGCCTGCAGCACGTGGAACAGCCCGAACCGCACGGCCTGCTGGCAGTCAGGGTCACCGTCGACCTCGACGTCGGCACTGTCCCAGAAGTCGTCGAGGTAGGTGCGCTGCAGGTCCAGCAGGCCCTGCCACCCGCTGTAGTGCGCGCCGGCGAGCGCACCGGCGACCTGGTCCCGCAGCGCGGGCCGCGACCGCAGGCTCGACCAGCCGTAGGCGAGATACTTCACGATGCGCAGTTGCTGGCCCGGTCGCAGCCCGCAGATCACGGTGGTGCGCGCCAGATCCGGGCGGGCGTCAGTGGCCACCTCGACACGGCCCGGGACCTCGATCTCGTGGTCCATCGCGGCGGCCATCATCAGGCCGCTGCGCTTGGTCTGGTGGATCAGCAGGCCGCTGTGTTGATTGTGTTCGTGGTGTATCGGCTGCAGTGGGTTGGCAAGGGCGGCCGCGACGCGGGGATCTGATGTGGTTTTCGGCTGATCCTCGTTGGCGACCAGCTCGGATTGCACTGTGACACGGGCGAATTCGCCGACGGCCTCGACGATGTATTCGATGGCCGCGACGCTGCGCTGGGCCAGTGAGACCAGCCGAGTCGACTTGACCTGCACCTGCTTTCCGGCCGGCGACCGCCAGTGCACGGTGCGGGAGAGGGTGCCGGCGCGCAGGTCCAGGATTCTCTCGTGGTCGATGAGTTCGCCGTAGCGGACGTCGAAGGGCTCGTCGTCCACCAGGAGGCGGATGATCTTGCCGTTGGTGACGTCGACGATGGTCTCGCCGCCCTGGGGATAGCCGAATCCGCTTTCGGCATACGGCAGGGGACGGGTCTCGTAGAACGAGTTGAGATAGGTGCCGGGCAGCCCGTGCGGTTCGCCCTCGTCAAGATTGCCGCGAAACCCGATGTGCCCGTTGGACAATGCGAACACGGACTCCGACTGCGCCAGCAGGTCGAGGTCCAGCTGCGTCTCGCGGACCTGCCATGGCTCGACGGGAAATGATTCCTGGGTGATCATCGTCGGCCTACAGCAGCTCGGCCAGGTCGTTGACGACGACGTCGGCGCCGCTGGCACGTAGCTGCGCGGCTTGATCGGCCCGGTCCACCCCGACGACGTACCCGAAGCGGCCGTTTCTGCCCGCCGCGACGCCGGCCAACGCGTCTTCGAAGACGGCAGCCGCCGCCGGTTCGACACCCAAGAGTTGTGCTGCCCGCAGGAACGAGTCCGGTGCCGGCTTGCCCGCGAGGTGCTCGTCGCGCAGGGTCAGCCCGTCGACCCGCTGCTGGACAAACCGAGACAGCCGCGTGGCGTCGAGCACCTGGCGGGTATTGGCGCTCGACGACACGACCGCGATGCCGAGTCCTGCTGCGGCCACGGCCTCCAGATATCGCCGGGAGCCGCTGAACGCCTCGACGCCGTCGTCGTGCAGCACCTTCTGGAACATCTCGTTCTTGCGGTTGCCCAGCCCGGCGACGGTCTCGGCGTCCGGCGGGTCGTCCGGGCCGCCGTCGGGGAGGTCGATGCCGCGGCTGCGCAGAAACGAGCGGACGCCGTCCTGGCGCGGCTTGCCGTCGACGTACCGCAGGTAGTCGTCGTGGCTGTCGAACGGGACGAATGGTTCGCCGTCACGGTCGGCGCGTTGCCGCAGGTAGTCGTCGAACATCGCCTTCCAGGCCTTCTTGTGCACGCTCGCGGTGTCGGTCAGGACGCCGTCGAGGTCGAACAGGCAGGCGTGCACAGCTTCGGGGAGACCCAGCATTGTTGCTCTTTCGATCGGGAGCGGTTCTGCTGTGTCCTTTCCCGCTTTTCGGCCCGGTTATTCGTCGGCGCTATGCCGCGCTGATCACGCGGCTCGGCGCTCCGTGCACGTCGACCGGGACGTCGCCGGTCAGCGTGACGCGGTGCATCAGCCGGTGCTGGCCGTCGTAGTCGTCGACGGCGCGGTGCTGGGTGGCACGGTTGTCCCACATCGCGACGTCGCCCGGCTGCCAGTCCCAGCGAACGGTGTTCTCCGCCATGGTGATTCGGCGTTGCAGCAGCTCGAGTAGCGCAGCTGACTCGTAGCTGTCCAGGCCGACGAAGCCGCGGACGAAATTGCCGGCCAGCAGGGTGCGTTCGCCGGTTTCGGGGTGGACCCGGACCACGGGGTGTTCGGTGCGGAAGTCGGGCTTCTGGAACGCCTCCATATAGCCCCGCTGCTCGTCACTCAGTTCCCGCGCGACGATGGCGACCTCTTTGATGTAGTCGAACCGGTTGGAGTGCACGGCCCGCAGGTTCTCGACCAGCGACTTCAAGGGCGCGGGCAGCGCGTCGTACGCCGCGGCGGTGGACGCCCAGAGCGTCGAGCCGCCGTAGGCGGGCAGGGTGACAGCCCGCAGGATCGACGCCGACGGATAGTCGGGGGCGAACGTGACGTCGGTGTGCCATTGATTGGCCTTGCCGTACTCGGAGTCGATCGGCGTGATGATCGGCGCACCGTCTCGCTTCATGGCATGGTGACCGACCAGTTCGCCCATGAGTCGGCCGAAGGCCTGCTGTTGGTCGTCATCGAGGTGGTCCTGGCCGCGGAAAAAGATGACCTTGTGCTCCAGTAGCGCGGCGCGGATCTCGGCGACGGTCTCGGGGGACAGGTCACCGCCCAGTCGCACGCCGTCGATGACGGCGCCGATCTTGCTGGTCAGTTTGGTGGCAGTGAGCATGACGTTCCTTTCAGCGAAAGCACTGTAGTCACTTGACTACAGCACGTGGACGCTAGTGTAGCCGCATGACTACGGGTGTGCCAGTGGGCCGGGACGAGGTTGTCGCGGCCGTCCTCGAGGCGGCAGCGGAGCTGTTCGCCGCCCGTGGTCCCGCGGCTACGTCGATCCGGGACATCGCCGCCAAGTCGAACGTCAACCACGGACTGGTGTTCCGGCACCTCGGCTCCAAGGACAAGCTGGTCGGAGCGGTCCTGGACCATCTGGGGCAACGGCTCAAGGAGCTGATCGACACCGCTGCGCCGGCCGACGTGATCGAGGCGGCGCTGGACCGGCAGCTCCGGGTGATCGCGCGGGCCGCGCTCGATGGGTACCCGGTCGGGGAGTTGCAGACGACATTTCCCAACATGGCGCGCCTGCTCGACGAATTCCTGCCGCGGTACGCCGACGAGCACCAGGCCCGGCTCGCGGTGGGCAACATCATCGCGCTGCAACTCGGCTGGCGACTGCTCGGGCCATTCCTGCGGCCGGCGCTGGGCCTCGGTGAGATGACCGACGACGACGTGCGCGCCGCCGTGGGCGCGGCGGCCGAGCGGCTGGCAGAGCCGCCGGCCGCCCACCACTAGACTGGGCGGGTGCAAACACCAGCTTCACAGCCCGTTCTGGTCATCGACTTCGGTGCGCAGTACGCGCAGCTGATCGCCCGCCGGGTCCGCGAGGCTCGCGTGTTCTCCGAGGTGCTGCCGCATACCGCGACGGTCGAGGACATCAAGGCCAAGAATCCGCAGGCCATCGTGCTGTCCGGCGGCCCGTCCAGCGTCTACGACGACGGCGCCCCGCAACTGGACGCCGCGATCTTCGATCTCGGCGTCCCGGTGTTCGGTATCTGCTATGGCTTCCAGGCCATGGCCCAGGCGCTCGGCGGCACCGTGGCGCACACCGGCACCAGTGAATATGGCCGGACCGAGCTGAAAGTCGCCGGCGGAGAACTGCATTCGGGCCTGCCGGCCACGCAGCCGGTGTGGATGAGCCACGGTGACGCGGTCACCGCGGCGCCCGCCGGCTTCGACGTCGTGGCCAGCAGCCCCGGTGCCCCGGTCGCCGCGTTCGAGGACCGGGCCCGCAAGCTGGCCGGCGTCCAGTACCACCCCGAGGTGATGCACTCTCCGCACGGCCAGCAGGTGCTCAGCCGCTTCCTGCACGACTTCGCCGGCATCGGCGCGACCTGGACCGCCGCCAACATCGCCGACCAGCTGGTCGAGCAGGTGCGCGAGCAGATCGGCGACGGCCAGGCCATCTGCGGCCTGTCCGGCGGCGTCGACTCGGCGGTGGCGGCGGCACTGGTGCAGCGCGCCATCGGCGACCGGCTGACCTGTGTGTTCGTCGACCACGGCCTGCTGCGCGCGGGTGAGCGCGAGCAGGTCGAACGTGACTTCGTCGCCGCGACCGGCGCCAAGCTCGTCACCGTCGACGAAGCCGACCGGTTCCTCGACGCCCTGTCCGGGGTGACCAACCCCGAAGGCAAGCGCAAGATCATCGGCCGCGAGTTCATCCGGGCCTTCGAGGGCGCGGTGCGCGACACCTTGGGATCGAGCGAGTCCGAGATCGAATACCTGGTGCAGGGCACGCTCTACCCGGACGTCGTCGAATCCGGCGGCGGCACGGGTACCGCCAACATCAAGAGCCACCACAACGTCGGCGGTCTGCCCGAGGACCTGAAGTTCAAACTCGTCGAGCCGTTGCGGCTGCTGTTCAAGGACGAGGTGCGTGCCGTCGGCCGCGAGCTCGGCCTGCCCGAGGAAATCGTTGGGCGCCAACCGTTCCCGGGGCCCGGCCTGGGTATCCGGATCGTCGGCGAGGTGACGGGCTCCCGGTTGGACACCCTGCGCCGCGCCGACTCGATCGCCCGCGAGGAGCTCACTGCGGCCGGCCAGGATCAGAGCATCTGGCAGTGCCCGGTGGTGCTGCTCGCCGACGTGCGCTCGGTCGGCGTGCAGGGCGACGGGCGGACCTACGGGCACCCGATCGTGCTGCGCCCGGTGTCCAGCGAGGACGCCATGACCGCCGACTGGACTCGCGTTCCTTACGAAGTGCTGGAACGCATTTCGACCCGGATCACCAACGAGGTACCCGAGGTCAACCGCGTGGTGCTGGACATCACCAGCAAGCCGCCGGGCACCATCGAGTGGGAGTGAGCTAGCGCGGCGGGTCGCCCCGCCACGCGAAGCTGTTGACGTACTGGCCCATGTCCAGGGCCAGTTGCAGGCCGACGGCGGACGGCTTCCCGGAGCCGAAGTCCGGACCGAAGCGGTGGTACGGACCCGCCGCCGCGGCGATCAGTGCTAAGTCGTTCTTGACGGCGACGAGCACCAGCAGCCGCATCCGGGTGTATTGGCGGCTCGCGCCCTGCGGATACCAGTCGGCGACGATGCCGTAGCCCGACTGGTATCCGACCATGGCGTTCGGAATCTCGTACGCGGTCTTGGCGTCCGGATAGGTCGACGAGACCAGTTGGGCCGCAATGTCTTTCGGCTTACGCCCGGTCGCGGGCCGGCTGAACAACTGCAGCATCCCGCCGTCACCGGCGAGCAGTTTCGCCAGCACGCCATGGTCGTCCTTGGTGACGTCGTATGCCGATCCGACTGCTGGGTAGGCGACGCTGAACGAGCCGTCGGGTGCGGTGAACCGGGGGTTGATGGTCACCGGTTGGCCCATGGGCGGATGGCCGCATTCCGGCGGGCACACGTACCGCACGGCCGGTTTCTCCAGCAGGCCGGACACCCCGACCAGGAGCGCGGCCACCACCACGGCGGCGAGGGCGAAGATCAGCGCCACCTGAACGCGTTTCGTGGTCCGGGTGGGCGGTGCCGAGTAAGCGGGGGCGTGCAGCGAATAGCCGGGCAGCAGGCCGACGGCCATGGTGTCGGCGGGTGCCGGGCGGTCGGTGCGCTGGCCATGCCGTGTGGCGCGTGGGGAGGCGCGGGTGGCGGCACCGCAGGCCGCGCAGAACGGCGCGTCGGGCACCACGTGGCCGCACTGGGTGCACAGCAGCGGCTCGTCCATGTTGTAGTCGTCGTGCGCCTCGTGCAGGAGTGCCAGGTGCAGCCCGACGCGCAACGCCAGCAGCGCGATCATGGTGAGCCCGAAGTACATTGCCAGTTGGACGAACTGGGGCAGCTGGACCGTATCGATCAGGCCGAGCAGGGCATAGACCACGGCGACGGCCACCGCGATCAGGGTCAGCGTCAGCCGGACATAGCCGCGATGTTGGTGTGCCTTGTTGGGCGGCCGGGTGAACCACAGCGCCGCACCGATCAGACCGCCGACGGTGGCCGCGATGATGGGGGTCGCCAAACCGCGGATGCCGGCTTCGACCAACAGGCCCTGCAATGGTCGATCCCGATTGACCATGCCCGTGCCGAACTGCGGGGCCAGCCGGGTCAGGGTTGCCGCCGCGGTGAAGTAGATGGCGGCATGGGCGCCGATGGCGTAGCCGTGCAAGGCTTCTCGATGGCCTGGCCGGACCAGGCGGATCACCAGCGTCGGCACCTGCATCAGCAGGAGCCCACCGAGCGTGACACCCACACCGGTGCGCAGCATGCGGGCGGCCGCGATGCCCGCGCCGAGCGGGATGCCGTAGGACCGGGCGGCCACCACTCCGGTGAGGAGTGCCCAGCCGACGCCGAGGGCGACGGCGAGGACGGCGGTCAGCCACAGGTTGCCGCGGGGTGCGTCCTTGTTGAATTCGGATTCCCGCAGATAGATCCCGAAGATGACGGGCAGCCCGAGGACGGCGACCGCGACCAGTGCGCCGGGCAGGCGGAGCATCGCGGTTGCGACCAGTGCGAGCACCAGGGCGATGAGCCCGAGCATGAACGACGTGCGCGACCGCGGGGACAGGTGGGGGAACAGGGAACTGGTGATCGACAGCCGAAGCAGATGCTGGCCGGGGGCGGCGCTGAACGATCGCGCCCGCAACCAGTGTGGTCCGTCGCGGCGGTGTTCGCTGAGCGGTGCGCCGCACAGCCCGCAGTACTCGCCGGCCGGGACGTCCAGCTGGCAGACCTCGCACTCCATCATCGGCCGGTCTTCGAGCTGGGTGGTCATTGCGTCACCTTCTGCAGCAACAACAGGTTTTCTGCCAGGTTCTCCACGTTCGGGGTGCCGAGACCGCTGACCAGGTCGTAGCCCGGCCCAGCGGTGTCGACGGCGTTGCCGCCCAGGGTGATATCGCGGAATGCCGGTCGTGGGGCGCCGGTGGCGATCCGGTACAGCAGCGGGTTGAGCGCGCCGATCGGACGTCCGCCGTTGGCGGTCAGGTACTGCGTCATGACGGCGGTCAGCCCGGCCCAGATCGGCGCGGACTGCGAGGTGCCGCCACCGACGACCACCTCTTTGTCCACCACGATCCGCACGCCGGTGTACGGATCGGCGACCGCCGAGATGTCCGGCGTCAGGCGCTTGCCGGCGCTGCGTTTCGGGTCGACCTGGGTCGCCGCGGCCGCCTGCCAGCGGGGCTGGTCGAACAGGGCGGAAACGCCGCCGCCGGTGCCCTGAGACAGCGGGACGTTGAACCAGGCCTGTTCGTCCACCCACCTGCCGTCGGCATCGGTGGACAGGGTGCTACCGCCGACATTGGTCATCTCCGGCAGCGACGCCACTGAATCCAGCCCGATGTCGCTCGGGCCGGGCGGGGAATCCCAGTCGTCACCGCCCTTGCATTCCAGTCCGGCGAGGTCGCCGCTGGCGTCAAAAGCTGTGGTGCCGTGCGCTTCTGCGGCGGCCAACGCGGACCGGACGGGTGCGAGGTCGGCCGCGGTGGTCAGTTTGTCGCAGCCCCAGCCGATCGACAGGCTCCAGACCGCGCCGGGGAAATCGCGGTCGGTCTTCTCGAACATCTCGCCGATCTTCAGATACGCACCGTCGCCGGTGACCGTGGGACGGGCGTTGACCACGACCAGTCGGGCGTCGGGGGCGATGGCATGGATCACCTCGAGGTCCATGGTGGTCTCGCCCCGCTCGTCACCGGGCTGCCCGCCGACCAGGATCGGGGTGAATTTGGGCAGGCCGAAGGTGGTGGAGAACTGGTCCAGGTCGGCTTGGTCGTAGCCGTTGAAGGCGAAGACCACCACCGTGGTGCCCTTGCCGGTGTAGCCGGCGGCGCCCAACTTGTCGGCGTGGTAGGCGCTGAGGAGGTGGCTCGGCGTCAGACCGCGTTCCGGGGCGCTCAGCGGCGGGTCCGGCGGTGTCGAATTGTGGTGCGGGGTATAGCTGAGGATCCGGCCCAATTCGCTGACGGTGCCGTGCAACTCGGTGGGAATCCGGGGTTGTTGCGGTGCGGCGTAGAACTCCTGCCCCCGCCGGCTTCGGTAGTCGTGTACCTCGACGCCGAAGGCCGCGCCCATGCGATCTGGCTCGCCCTCGACGACGGCCCAGTTGTCGCCCGGCCGCCAGCGCACCGAAAGCCGTTGCAGCTCAGCCCAGTTGATCAGCGCATCGGGCCGGTAGTCGTCATCGAGGGCGGCGGTGAGCTGGACGCGCTGCGGATGCGCGAGTCCGAGGTCGGTCGACGACGCCAGTAACGACGCGAAGGGGCCGTCGATGGTGCCCGACGGTTGTGCTGGCGCCGTGGTCGGCCGGCCCGGGGTGGGCAGGTTGAAGACCAGAACCGAGGTGGCGATGAGGGCCAGAGCCATCAGCCATCGCTTTGACGGTGTCCGGTTCGGCGATGGCATGTAGCAACGGTAGCGCCAAACCGGATCCTGTTGAGCCCTTGGATTACCGGGGTCGGTTGTCAGTTGCGGTGGGTGCCCGGTGTGGCGGTGGGCGCCGGGTTGGCGGTGATCGACGGGGTGAACAGGTTGCCGCCGTTCGGGCTGAGCGACTTCTCGGTCGGGGTGACCGCCGATGTGGTCGTGGTCGTCGTCGTGGTGGTCGATGACGGTGTCTCAGGGGTCTTCTTCTCTTCACCGCAGCCGGCGGTGAGGCCGATCATCGCGATGAGTGCGGCGCCGCCGGCAGCGGCGGTGAGGCGGTGGGCCAGACGATTCGAACGCATGATGCATGCCCTTCCACTAGCGCAGCGGTCCGCCAAGCCCCGAGCGGGATTCCAGACCTATTCCAGTTATGAGCGTACAGGTCAGCGCGCTGTGACGGCGGCGTTGGGGGGCGTCGGCGGCTTGACCCTGTCGGTGGGTGGGTGTTTACTCACGATATCGAACAAATATTCGAATATGGGGAGTGTCTGATGGTGCGGGAGGTGTTGTTGTGGCGGCTGTGACCAGTCTGGCGGATAGTCGGATTGACCGTGCTGACCAGCTGGAACAGCTCCGGCGCAAGATCGCCGAGATGTCCGGGCCGGCAGGTTTGCGCGGCCGGGACCGAGGGCGGCCGGAACCGGCCCCGAGCGCTGCGGAAAGTTTGCTGGAATCCCCGGATTCCCAGTCTGAGCTGCTGCCTGACATGTTGCCCCGCGGCACGGTCGCGGTGCTCTCTGGAGCCCGCTCGCTGCCGTTGCGCATGGTGGCTGCGGTGACGGCGTCCGGTGGGTACGCGGCCATCGTCGGTCAGCCCAGGGTCGGGCTGCTGGCCGCGGTGGAGATGGGGGCCGACCTGGAACGCATCGCGCTGATCCCGGATCCGGGCCCGGATCCGGTGGAGGTGGCCGCGGTGCTCATGGACGGGCTCGACTTGGTGCTGCTCGGTCTGGGCGGCAAGTCTGTTCCGGCCGGCCGGGCACGGGTGGTGGCGTCTCGGGCCCGGCAGCGCGAGTGCACCCTGCTGGTCACCGATGGCGACTGGCCCGGGGCGACGGCCCGGTTGGAGGCCCGGGTCCGTGGGTACGAGGTGGTCGGCGCGGGTGCCGGGGACCCGGTGCCGGGGTGCGGACGGATCGGCCGGGTGCGGCTGGACACGCGGGCCCGGGGCCGCTCGATGCGCCCGCTGCGAGCGGTGGGTGGCTGAGATGTCCCGGGTCCTGGCCATCTGGTGCATGGACTGGCCCGCGGTGGCGGCGGCAGTGGCGGCCGGAATTCCGGTGACCGAGCCGGTCGCGGTCACCCTGGCGAACCGGGTGGCGGCCTGTTCGGCGTCGGCCCGGGCGGCGGGGGTGCGTAGGGGGTTGCGGCGCAGGGAGGCGCAGGCCCGCTGCGCCCAATTGCACGTAGCCACAGCCGATCCGGCGCGGGACGCCCGGCACTTCGAGGGAGTGACGGCCGCGGTCGACGAGGTCGTGCCGCGCGCGGAGGTCCTGCGGCCGGGGCTGCTGGTGTTGCCGGTGCGTGGAGCGGCCCGCTATTTCGGGTCGGAGCAGACCGCGGCCGAGCGATTGGTCGACGCGGTGGGCGCGGCCGGGGTCGAATGCCAGGTGGGCATTGCCGACCAGTTGCCCACCGCGGTCTTCGCGGCCCGGGCGGGACGCATCCTCGCGCCAGGTGAGGATGCGCAATTTCTCGCCGCATTGTCCATCCGGCAGTTGGCCACGGAACCGAGCCTGTCCGGCGAGGGCCGGGAAGAGCTGGCGGATTTGTTGTGGCGCATGGGTATTCGAACCATCGGGCAGTTCGCCGCGCTGTCCCGGTCCGACGTGGCATCCCGGTTCGGGACGGATGCCGTGGTCGCGCACCGGTTTTCGCGGGGTGAACCGGCGCGCCGCCCGGCGGGGCCGGAGACGCCGGCGGACCTCGATGCCGTGATGGACTGCGACCCGCCGATCGACCGGGTCGACGCGGCGGCGTTCGCCGGGCGGTCGCTGGCGGGCCAGTTGCACCGCAGCCTGGAGTCTGCCGGAGTGGGATGCACCCGGTTGGCCATCGACGCGGTGACCGCCAACGGGGAAGAATTGCAACGTGTCTGGCGGTGCGCCGAGCCGCTGACCGAGGACGCCACCGCGGACCGGGTGCGCTGGCAGCTGGACGGTTGGTTGACCAGGCGGGGACTGGGCGGGGCCGGACCCACCGGACCCATCACGGTGTTGCGGTTGCATCCGGTCGAGGTGGTCTCTGCCGCCGCGCTGCAGTTGCCGTTGTGGGGATCGTCCGGAGATGACGACCGGATGCGGGCCCGGCGGGCGCTGGTGCGGGTCCAGGGTCTGCTCGGGCCGGAGGCGGTACAGGTGCCGGTGCTCAGTGGTGGGCGCGGGCCGGCCGAGCGCATCACGCTCACCCCGCTGGGGGATGAGGTGGTGCCGCGTCGCGACCCCACCCAGCCGTGGCCGGGGCGGCTGCCGGAGCCGGCTCCGGTGGTCCTGCTGGATGACCCGGTGGAACTTGTTGACGTACGCGGTGATTCGGTTCGAGTGACGGACCGGGGCATGTTCTCCACCGATCCCGTGGGGCTGACGGGTTCGGGGTATCGCGGGGTGTTGCGCTGGTGGGCGGGGCCGTGGCCGGTCGACGAACGCTGGTGGGATCCGGAGCGGGGGAAGGGCCGCACGGCACGGGCCCAGGTGCTGCTCGGAGGTGAGGGGGAGAGCCGTGCGCTGCTGCTGTGCTACCGGCAGCGGCGGTGGTATGTGGAGGGGGTTTATGAGTAATTAGTTTGTCTGGGCGGCTGACGCTGCGCCCAGTTTGACGTGTTCATGCGCGGTGCCTTTCGGCGCCGGATCGGAATTCGTGGGTGATGGTGCCGATGCCATGGATGGTCAGTTCGATCCTGTCTCCCATTTGAGGAAGATGATCGGACTCGATGCCCGAGCATCCCGGCAAGGTCCCGGTGCCGAAAAGCTCTCCGGGGTAGAGCTGTTCGCTCTTGGACGCGTGGGCTAGGGCTTCGCCGAGTGAGTACCGCATGCCCCTCGTGGAGCTTCGCGTCACGGTGACACCGTTGATCTTGACTTCGGCTTCCAGGGCGCATGGGTCGATGTCCGGTGTCGCGGCGACCACGGTATCGGACATGGAGTTGGCGAAGTGTTTGGCTTTCTGTGGTCCGAAACCGCTACGCATCTCGGCGATTTGGACGTCGCGGGCCGACAGGTCATTCAAAACGACGTAGCCGCTGATCGCCGCGGCCGCTTCGGCCGGCGTGGCGTTGCGGAGCGGGCGGCCGATGACGAACCCGAGTTCGAGCTCATAGTCGAGGTCGTGGGCGTAAGCCGGTGTGGTGACCGGTGTTCCGCTGGGCACGAACGTCAGTGCGTTACTCATGTAGTAGATCGGCTGCTCGAACCACAGTCGGTTCGGTTTGAACATCGGAAACGTCGACCCGGTGATGCGCTCGTACGCCGCGGTGACGCGGTAGCGGCCGGGCAGATATCGGCGTGCCATCGCGCGGGACGCATCGATGACGTGTTGTTCGTAGAGCATGAAGTCGCGGAACGATATGGGAGCGAACGGCAATCGCGCATCGGTCGTGAGGCCGTCCGCCGCCGCGTCACGCCACTCGGGAACTGGTGGAAGCCCGAAGGGTAATTGAGCATCCGTCCATTGGTGCCAGCCATTGTCCGACTGCACCTCGACGACGACGGCACCGTCGGACTGCCGTCGTCGCATGGCCTGTACTCGGGTTTCGTCGATCATGTGGTCTGTGCTCCTTTCAACACCATGTCGATCCGTGCGGCGAGCCCGTGCGTGACCTCATGGTGAGTAACCAGACGCCGGAAATGCATTGGCGCGATGATGGTTTCGATGATGAGTGCCGCATCTGCGGTCGTAGGCAGCTCGTTGCGGTCGATGCCGCGCGTGATGATCGCCTTGGCAACCTGGAATCGCTCGGTCCAGAATCGCGTTCGGGCATCAGCGATGTCGGGCGAGTCCGCGCTGACGGAGCTGGCCGCGCGGGTCAACGCGTATCCACGCGGCGACTCCAGATATCTCGCCAGTGACGTGGCGAATTCGATCAGATCCCGGCGCAGGTTGCCGGTGTCCGGGACGGGAATAGCGGCTTCGCTGCTGGCCAGCAGCGCGTCGGCGATGACGTTCTCCCAGGTGCCCCAACGGCGATAGATCGACGACGGCGCCACCCCGGCGTGAGCAGCCAGCTCGGGAAGGCTCGATGAAGTGACGCCGGTTTCCAGCAGCTCGAGCGCCGCTTCGAGGACGGCCGTGCGGATGCGCGCGGAGCGGCCACCGGGTCGGCGTGAGACCTCATTCCGTTCCTCCATGTCGTCAGTGTAACGCAAAGATAATTGCGTTAGTAGGAATTGTCTGCCTACTATCGGCGCACTGCCACACGCCGACCGGAGGCTCCTCATGTCACGCATCGCCAAGAATCTGATCGTCAGCCTCTGTGCGCTGACCGGAACAACCGAACAAGCCGCGCGACGGTTCGGCGTCGGCTACTTCCTGCCGGAACTGACCGTCGACCGGTTCGCGAACATGGGCGGAATCGACAAGCGGCTCTTCGCAATCCAGCTGCAGGAATGTCGTTCGTTCGACGACGAAGCGTGGGCGGACTACTGGCGGCGGTTCGCTGTCGAGCACCTCGATACCGCCGCACCCGCGCTGGAACGGTTGGGTGGTCCCGCCCCGGGTGAGTTGCTCGCGCCGGCGGACGACGGACTCATCGCCCGGCTCGGCGCTGTGCTGGCGCCGGCGGTGGACGTGTTCGCCGAGCGCGCCCCGGAAACCGTCGGGCAGTTGGTTACGTCGTTCATCGCCGACAACCCGGACCACGTTGATGCCGCCATTGCCATCGACGAACTGGTCAAAGCCATGACCTACTTGTTCGTCGCGTCATGGCCGGGCTGGACGCCGAGCCGACTGCAGGCCTATGCCCAGTCGCAATGCCTGTTCGAAGCCCTGATCCGCGCGCTGGCTCCGGCTATGGGTATCGACGTCGAGGTCGTCACACTGCACGTCGAGGGTGAGGCCATCAAGGGCTACGCAGCGTTCCCGGCGGGGAGTGAACCCACTGCCGCGGTCCTGATCACCAATGGCCTGGAGGGCGCCAGCCAGGAGGTTGCCATCCCGATCCTGAAGTACCGCCACAACGGCATGGCGGTCGTCACGATGGAAATGCCCGGCACCTACGCCTACCGCAAGCCGCTCTCGCCTGAGTCTGAAAACCTCTACGCGGCAATGCTTGATCACATCGCCGCACACCCTCGCGTGGACGCCGACAGGATCGGCATGGTCGGCGTCAGCTTCGGCGCGCATTGGTCGGCGCGAATGGCTGCGCGTGACAAACGAATCAAGGCGGTGGTCTGCAATGGAGGCCTCTACCACCGCAGCTTCACGCCGGCGTCCACCTTCGGTAAGCCCGCGATCATCCTGGAAACTCTGCGCAACACCACCGGCGCAACCAGCCTGATCGACTTGGGCCGGCGACTGCATGCGCTGTCTCTGAAGGCTCGCTATCCAGACATCACGGTGCCGCTGCTCGTCATCAACGGTGACACCGACACCCTTGTCTCGACGCGAGACTCCGTCGACCTCGCCGACGCCGTGCCGAACGGCGAACTGATCCTGTACCCGAATGACGATCACTGTGCCATGGGGCACTACAGCGAATGGCTCGCCACCAGCGTCGATTGGCTCCAAAAGCACCTCGATTGAAAGGCCGGCGTGCTGTCTTCCAGATATTAGTTGTGCACAATTGAATTGTGGGCTACAGTACTTCACGTGGACGCACTCGCCTTGGACCGCCAGCTCTGCTTCGCCTTGTACTCGGCGTCGCGGGCGATGACGGCGGCCTATCGGCCGATCCTGTCCGAGCTGAACCTCACCTACCCGCAGTACCTGGTGCTGCTGGTGCTGTGGGAAGAGGATCGGGTCACGGTCGGGCGGCTGGGTGAGCGGCTGCAGTTGGATTCGGGAACCCTCTCACCGCTGTTGAAACGGCTGGAGGCCAATGGATTCATCCGTCGTGAACGGTCGCAGCAGGACGAGCGTCAGGTCGAGGTGAGCCTCACCCCGGCCGGCCGCAAGCTCGAAGCCGGTGCCCAGTGCATTCCCGAGCAACTGGGCGCCCGCAGCGGCATCACCGAGCAGGAAGCCGCGGACCTGCGCGATGCGATCCGCCGATTGACCGAAGCGCTCACCGCATCGCAGTGATTTACCGACGCATCCCGCGTCACCGTGCACCAACCACCACAAGGAGATCGACATGAAGACGCTCTACACCGCCGAAGCCCTGGCCACCGGCGAAGGTCGCGACGGCCACGGCCGCACCTCGGACGGCAAGCTCGACCTGGACCTGGCCATCCCGAAGGAGATGGGTGGCAGTGGCAACGGCACCAACCCCGAGCAACTGTTCGCCATCGGCTACGCGGCCTGCTACCACTCGGCGCTGCGGCTGGTCGCCCGTGAAGCCAAGGCGGACGTCACTGATTCGTCTGTGGGGGCACGGGTTTCGCTCGGGCAGCTGGACAACGGTGGGTTCGGCCTGGCGGTCGAGCTCGAGATCACCCTGCCCAACCTGGACCACGACGCCGCGCAGGAACTGGCCGACAAGGCCCACCAGGTGTGCCCGTACTCCAATGCCACTCGCGGCAACATCGACGTCAAGATCACCGTCACCGACGACTGAACTTCCGTCGGCGTCATAGCTTGGAGGCGAACGCCCCGACCCGGTCGATGAACCGATCGAAGAACGCCACCGGGTCCACCTCGACGCCGATGTGGGCATTGGGCTGGCGTCCCCAATGCCCGCGCCAGTCGGCCACCGTCATGCCGCGCGTCAGCGTGCCCAGCAGTTCCACATCGACCGTCGCCTGCTGGTACCGGACGATGTCGGGGTCCAGGGCGACCGCCGCTGCGAGCGGATCGTGCAGGTGCGCCAGGTATCCCTCGCCCTGGTCGAAATGGAACTCGAAGTAGAACCGCATGGCGTCTTCCAGCACCCGGATCAGCGGGTTGGACGACGACGACCGCGTCCCGCGATCGTCCAGCACGCTCATCGGCGATGACGGGCCGCCCGCTGCGGTCGCGAGCCGGCTCAGCAGCGACGGCGTCATCGCGATGTTCTCGGTCAGGTTGAGCCCCAGCACAATTGGCAGATGCTTGGGGTCCTCCAGGCCCCACGCTGCACCCCAGACCGAGAACACCTCGGCCGCGGCCTCCGGGTCCACGCTGATGTTCCATTCGGACACCGGCGTGGTGTTGCCCCGGTAGTCGAAGGCGCCGCCCATGATCACCAGCCGGCGCAGCAGCCGGGGGAGCGACGGCTCCCGCCGCAGCGCCAGTGCGAAGTTGGTCAGCGGACCGGTGACCAGACCGATCAACTCGCCGGGGTATTCACGTGCGGCCTGAATCCAGGCCTCGGCGGCGTCGTACTGGGTCAGCACGCCGCCGGTCTCCGACTCGGCACTCGGCTCGGGCAGTTCTGCATAACCCAGCCCCTGCGGGCCATGGGTGTCCTCGGCGGTCCGCAACGGTGCGACCAGCGGGACGCTCGCGCCCCGCGACACCGGGATGGGGCCCGCCCCGCACAACTGCAGCAACCCCAGATTGTTGACGCACACCTGGTCGACCGGGACGTTGCCCGCGGTCGACGCGATGCCGACCAGCTCGGCGTCGGCGCTGGCCAACAGGTAGGCCAGCGCCATCGCATCGTCCACGCCGGTGTCGACGTCAGCAAAAACCGGCTGCACCCTGGCCCGGCCGGCGGGAAGTAGGCCCCCTGTCATGTCGCCAACCCTAAGGGGCCGCGCGGTAACGGGCATTCCGATCGCCGGCTCTGGGCCTGTTATCTATATCGCGCCGTCGGGGAATGCGATGACCGACACAAAACGTATCGGTAGCCGGATCAGCCGGGTCGGCCCGTGGACGCCCTCACCGTCGAACTGCAACGAGTCACCGGGCTCGAGCCGATACTCGGAACGGCCATGGCCGTAGTCCATGACGCCGTCGAGCATGTAGATGAATTCAGTCCCGGGATGCTGGAACAGCGGGTAGACCTCGCTGTCCTCATTGAGCGTCACCATCAGACATTCCAGGCGTTTGTGCTCGCCGCGCAGCCCGCCCAGCAGTTCGTACTCGTGGCCGGCCTGTGAGCCACTGCGGACGATCGGGGTGCCCTTGCCGGCTTTGACGAACGACGCCGGCCGCTCGGTGTCCGCACCGCGGAACAGATACGTCACCGGTACGTCGAAACCTTTGGACAGCAGCGCGAGGGTGCTCAATGAGCAGGATGTCTGTGCGTTCTCGACCTTGGAGAGCATGGCCTTGGAGATGCCGATACGGGCCGCCATCTCGCCGACGGACAGACCCGAATTCTGGCGCAGCTGACGAACATTGCGCGCGATGGCCACCTCGAGCTCGAGTTCTTCGACCTTGTCTTCGGGCCGGCGGTTACGGGTGGTGCCCGCATTGCGAAGTAGCGTTTCGTCGTTCTCCACCTGTCAACCGTAACGCATCAACGTCCACTGCCAGTAGACGACGCGCGTTGGAATCCGCCCCCGCCGACCGGATCTCGATGAGCTGCTGCAGGCTGTCGGCCAGCGCAATCGAGCCGGCTTCAGCATCGGCGTCCTCGACCGCTTCGGATGGGGCATGGGAGACGCCGGTTGGGTTGCGCACGAACAACATTGCGGTGCTGACGTGGTCCTTCAACACACCGGCGTCGTGGCCGGCTCCGGTTCCCAGTACGGGGGCGTCATCGAGGGTGGTGCTCAGGCGGTCCCGCAGTTGTGAATCGAAATCAACTGTGGCGCTGAATGATTCCTCTGTCATGGTGACACTGCAACCTTCGCCCGCGGCGGCGGTGTTGGCCGCCTCCGCGATCTCGTGCACCAAGAACTTGGTCACCGTGTCTTCCGGGTGGCGTACGTCGAGCCAGAGGTCGACGCGTGAGGCGATGACGTTGGTACCACCGGGCACCGGGACGATCCTGCCGACCGTGGCGCGCGCACCGCTGATGGCCCGCGCCTGTGTTTGGACGGCGGTGATCAGCCGAGCGGCGGCCACCATGGGGTCGGCGCGGTCCGTCATGAGCGTGGTGCCGGCGTGGTTGCCTTCGCCGGTGAAGGACAGCCGCCAGCGACCATGGCCGAGGATGGACGAGGCGACGGCCACCGGTCTACCCAGATCGACCAGACCGCGGCCCTGTTCGACGTGGAGTTCGACGAACGTGCCGATCCGTCCGAGCGTCTCGGGGTCGGGTCCCAGATGCGCCGGATCGATTCCGGCGCAACGACTTGCCTCGGCGAACGTGGTGCCTTCGTTGTCGGTGAGTGACCGGGCCCGGTCCGGGTCGATCGCTCCGGTCAGCAGCCGCGAGCCCAGGCATGCGACCCCGAACCGGGAGCCCTCCTCCTCGGGGAACACTGCGATGGCCCGGCACCCACCGACGCCGCGGGCGGCCAACAGATCGAAGGCGACCAATGCCGACGCCACCCCGAGTGGCCCGTCGTAGGCGCCGCCGCCAGGGACAGAGTCCAGGTGGCTGCCGGTGACGACGGCATCGTCACCGACTCCACCCGACCAGGCCCAGATGATGCCGTTGCGGTCGGTCTGGACGTCCAGGCCGCGCTTAGCCGCGTGCGCGACGAACCACGACCGCAGATCGAGTTCGGCCGTGGAATAGACGGGCCGGGTGTAGCCGCCGCGCTGGGTGTCGGCGCCGGTGCCGGCGATCTCGGCAAGCAATGAGGTGACGGTGTCGGGCATGAAAGTCAGCGCATCTCGCCCGCACCGACGTACGGGTGCAGACTGTTCAGCGGCTTGCCTTCGGCGAACCGTTCCAACCGGAAGTCCGCGGCCGGGACGTCCGGGTCGGTGCTGTCGCCCTCGAACACCAGGTCCGCGACCAGCTCGCCGACCGCGGGGCTGATTTTGAATCCGTGGCCGGCGAAGCCTGCTGCCAGAATCAATCCGTCGACCCCGCCGATCGGGGCGATCACCGGATTCCAGTCCGGCGGAACGTCATACACGCCCGCATAGGTGTGGGTCACCGCAGGCTCGGGGAAGCCGGGGAACCGGTGCATCACCTTCTCGCCGTAGGCCAGGACGGAAGCTTCGGCCGCGACGTTCGAATAGTTGTCGGGGTCGACGAACTTCTTCTGGAAGTCTGCGTGATCGCTGTTGCCGACCAGGAACTGGCCCGAGCCTTCGACACGGCAGTACTGCAGGCTGATCAGGTCGGAGATCACCGGGAGGTCGGGTAGCGGCTCCCCGGCATCCACGATCAGCAGTTCCGATCGGTAGGCCTCGATCGGGAAGTCGATACCCATGGCGGCCAACAACTTTGCCGACCACCAGCCGTTGGCCACGATCACCAGATCGGCGTCGATGAGATCACCGTTCTCCAGCATGACGCCGGTGACCTTGTCGCCGGCTGTCACGACACGGGCGACGGGCGTGTTCTGCCGGATCCGGGCACCCGCGGCCCGGGCGGCCTGCCCGAAGTGCAGGGCCAGTTGCGTCGCGTCGGCGAATCCGCCCCGTGGTTCGTAGGAGGCCAGTGCCACATCGGAGGTCTCGAGCATCGGCCACAGCTTCTGCAAGGTGTCGGTGTCGATCAGTTCGACGTCGACGCCGAGCGACTGGTGCATGGCCGTGTTCGCGCTCAAGGCGTCGACGTTCTCGTCACCGACGAGCACGGTGTAGCCGACCTGCCGGAAGCCGACGGCGTCTCCGAGCTGTTCGATCACCGGCAGGCTGCGCCACGCCATCGCGGCGATCGACGGCACGCCGTAATGGGCGCGGACGATGCCTGATGACTTGCCTGTGCCACCGCTGGCGAGCTGATGGCGTTCCAGCACAACGACATCCGAGAGTCCGCGCTGGGTGAGGGAGTTGGCGATGGACAGCCCGATCAGCCCGCCGCCGACGATGACGGCTTTCGACGCCATCAGAACGCCCCGGCCGCGGGGTGTCCCGGAATCCACGACGTACCTGCCAGCGGCACCCGCGCCATGGCGGCGGCCTCGATGGACACGGCGACCAGGTCTTCGGGTTCCAGGTGCGTCACATGTGCCTTGCCGCAGGCGCGGGCGATGGTCTGGGCCTCCATGGTCAGCACCCGCAGGTAGTTGGCGACCCGACGGCCGCCGTCGACCGGGTCCAGCGCCTGCTGCAATGCCGGGTCCTGCGTGGTGATGCCGGCCGGGTCGCGGCCGTCCTGGAAATCGTCGAAAAACCCGGCCGCCGAACCGAGTTGGGCGTACGCGGCCTCATATTTGGGGTGATTGTCGCCGAGGGCTATCAATGCGGCGGTCCCGATCGCGACGGCGTCGGCGCCGAGCGCCAGCGCTTTCGCCACATCGGCGCCGGTGCGGATACCGCCGGACACGATCAACTGCACACCGTCGGGCTTGCGGTGGACGCCGAGTTCCTGCAGCGCCTGCACGGCCTGCGGCACCGCGGCCAGGGTGGGGATGCCGACGTGTTCGATGAAGACCTCCTGCGTGGCTGCGGTGCCGCCCTGCATCCCGTCGACCACCACGACGTCCGCGCCGGCGTGTACCGCGAGTTTGACGTCGTAGTACGTGCGCGACGCGCCGACCTTGACGTAGATCGGCTTCTCCCAGTCGGTGATCTCCCGGAGCTCGTTGATCTTGATGGTCAGATCATCGGGGCCCGTCCAGTCGGGGTGGCGAGATGCCGAACGCTGGTCGATACCCTGCGGCAGGTCCCGCATCCCGGCGACGCGTTCGGAAACCTTCTGTCCCAACAGCATGCCACCACCGCCGGGCTTGGCGCCCTGGCCCAGCACCACTTCGATGGCATCGGCACGACGGAGGTCGTCCGGATTCATCCCGTACCGGTTCGGCAGATATTGGTAGACAAGGTGTTTGGAGTGGCCGCGTTCCTCGGGCGTCATGCCGCCGTCGCCCGTGGTGGTCGACGTGCCCACTTCCGAGGCGCCGCGCCCCAAGGCCTCTTTGGCCCGCCCGGACAGTGCCCCGAACGACATGCCGGCGATGGTGACCGGGATATCCAGGTGCAGTGGATATTTGGCATTCCGTGCACCCAACGCCACATCGGTACCGCACTTTTCCCGATAGCCCTCAAGGGGGTAGCGCGACATCGATGCACCCAGGAAGAGGAGGTCGTCGAAGTGGGGGAGCGCGCGCTTGGCGCCCCAGCCACGGATGTCGTAGATGCCGGTTTCCGCGGCCCGGTGGATGGCGGCGATGGTTGTGCGGTCGAAGGTCGCGGACTCACGTAGACCGCGGTTCGCGCGGTCGTCTGCCGAGAAGGTCATGGGCTGGCCTCAATCAGTAGGAGTTGTGGGCTTGGAAGTGGTAGAGGTTGCGCGCCGAGCCGTACCGCCGGTACGTGGCCGGGTCGTCGTCGTGGCCCGCGGCCTTGAGCAGGCCCGCGAGCTCCTCGAGGTGCTCGGCCGTCATCGGTTTTTCGATGCAGTCCGCCCCAAGGGATTTCACCTCTCCCCGGACGTACAGCCGGGCCTCGTAGATCGAGTCGCCGAGGGCGTCGCCGGCATCGCCGCGGATGACGATGCGGCCCTTCTGCGCCATGAATGCGCTCATGTGGCCCACCGAGCCGCCCACCACGATGTCCAGCCCTTTCAGCGAGATGCCGCACCGGGCGGCGGCATTGCCGTCGATGACCAGTAGTCCGCCGCGCCCGGTGGCGCCCGCCGACTGCGATGCGTCACCGGTGACGTGGACGACGCCGCTCATCATGTTCTCGGCCAGGCCCTGCCCGGCGTTGCCGTTGACGGTGATCTCGGCTTTCTGGTTCATGCCGGCGGCGTAGTAGCCGACGTGGCCGTGAACGGTGATCTCGACCGGTGAGTTGACCCCGACGGCCACGTTGTGCGCGCCCTGCGGATTGGTGATGACGAACTGGCCGTCGATGCCGTCGGCATGCAGCGCCGCGTTGACGTCACGCAGACTCACGGTGGACAGGTCGAAAGTTGTTGGCGCGTCGCTCATGCCGGCACCGCCTCTCGGCTCCAGGCGTAGACGACCTCGGGCTCCGGCTCCCAGATGCGGGCGTCCTCGATCCCGGGCAGGTGTGCCAGGGCGCGGAACTCCGATGCCATGGCAACCCAGTCCGCCGTCTCCGCGATCACCGCCGGCTTGCACGCGATGGCGTCGCGCACGATGGCGAAGCTGTCGCTGTTGGAGACCAGCAACGTGTAGAAACCGTCGAAAGTGGTTGTGAGATCAGTCAATGCCTGCTCGACGTCGGATCCCGCGGCCAGCTCGTGCGCCACGAAGCGGGCCCCCACTTCGGTGTCGTTCTCAGAATCGAATTCGACCCCGGCGGCGCGCAGATCGCGCCGGATGCCGGCATGGTTGGCGAACGAACCGTTGTGCACCAGACACTGATCCGGGCCGACGGCATACGGATGTGCGCCGCTGGGGGTGACCGCCGATTCGGTGGCCATTCGGGTATGGCCGACGCCCTGCCACCCGCTCGCGCCGACCAGTCCCCAATTGTCGACCAGCGACGTGGGGGTGCCGACGCCCTTGAGGACGGCCACGTCGGTGCCGAATCCGCCGACCAGGACGTGCGGGTACACCGCCTTGGCCGCCGCGAGCAGCGCTTCGGGGGCCGTGGGCGCCGATACCAGATAGGTCACATCGCGTGTGACGACGGTGATCTCGGTGTCCAGGCGGGCGCCGAGTGCTGCGGCGACCTGTTCAGCGGACTCGCCGACCTCGATCAGCGAGATGGTGCTCTGCCCCGGAGGTGACCACTGGGGGTCGCCATACACGGCGATTCCGGCGGAGTCGGCGCCGCGCGCCTCCATGGCGGTCAGCATGCCGGTCAACAGTTCACCCAGCCTGGGATACAGCTCGGGGTTGCGCAGGTGCAACCCGACGATTCCGCACATGGTTGTACTGTTCCTTTCTCGTCGCGGCCCCGATGTGGTTGGCCGACAAGGTTTTTGTTGCAGTGCTCAGAAAGCGGTGAGGTAGCGCTCGTGCTCCCAGGCGCCGACCGCTGAATGCCAGTCCCAGAATTCGGTCTTCTTCAGGCGGGCGAAATAGGCGGCGACACTGGGGATGTCGGTGTTGGGTGCGATGGCGGCGTCGAGTGCACCGGTGATCACGTCGTCGGTCTCCAGCCGTTCGATCGCGTGCAACAGCGTGGCGGGGAGGCGTTCGTGTTTCGGTCCCGTGCCCAGGTCGCCGGGATCAGCAGCCCGTTTGACGCCGTCCAGTCCGGCGGCGAGGGCAACGGCGGCTGCCAGGTACGGGTTGGCGGAGCCGTCGCCGCCGCGCAGCTCGATGCGACTACTGTCCGGGACCCGCACGTAGTGGGTGCGGTCGTTGCCGCCGTAGGTCGGAAACCGTGGCGCCCAGGACGCACCCGACGCGGTCGAGATGGCGCCGGTTCGCTTGTAGGAATTGACCGTTGGCGCGATCACCGCCTGCATGGCGCACGCGTGATCGAGAATGCCGGCGATGAACGAATACGCCGTCGCGGACATCGCGAGGCCGCGGTCGTCCTCGCGGGGCTCGGTGGGGAACACCGGGGTGCCGCCACTGGTGAGTGACATGTGCATGTGCAGGCCGGATCCGGTCTTGTCCGCGAACGGTTTCGGCATGAACGTGGCGATCATGCCCCGCTCGGCGGCCATCACGTTGAGCAGATAACGCAGGGTGATCACGCGGTCGCAGGTGGTCAGCGCCTCGGCGTAGTTGAAGTTCTGTTCGAACTGGCCCGATCCGTCCTCGTGGTCGTTGGCATAGTTGCCCCAGCCGAGGCCGTTGATGGCAGTGCTGATCGACGAGAGGTGGTCGTACATCCGGGTGACACTGCGGGCGTCGTAACACGGTTGAGCCGCGGTGTCCTGGTCGTCGGCGGGCACCAACGCGCCGTTGGCGTCCCGTTTGAGCAGGAAATATTCGACCTCGGCGCCGATCCAGGGTTCGAAGCCGGCGTCGGCGGCCTGCTGGATCATGGCCTTGAGGATGTTTCGCGGAGCGAACGGCCACGGCGCGCCGTTGACGTACGGATCGCAATGGACAAGGGCCAGGCCCTCTTTGACGAAGGGGATCGGCGTGAACGACGCCGGGTCGGGCATGGCGACCAGGTCGGGATCCTTCGGCTCCTGACCGATCGCGCCGACCGCGTAGCCGGCGAACCCGACTCCGTTGGTGGCGAGTTCGTCGACTGCTTCTACCGGTACCAGCTTGGCGCACGGCTTGCCGTTCAGATCGACGAAGAGCGCGAGGATGAACTTGGTTCCCGCCTGCGCGGCCAGTTCCGCTAGTGCGTGGGGCTTCGTCATGCCAACTCCCGACTACTGATAGGAATCATCGTTTCTCAATAGTAGACATCGCTGACTTGGGGATTGCAACAGAATCTACGTAACTTCGGCGTTACGAGGTCGTTCACAAGCTTGTTACGCGCACCGTCTCGTCTACGCAAAGAAAACAATGTCTACTGTCCAGAGACGGGCATGCGGTATGCCCACGAATCTGTGAGGAGGCGAAATGGACACCGGAACAACAGCATTCATGCTCTGTTGCATCATTGGGCTCACCATCATGATCCCGGGACTGGCGCTGTTCTACGGCGGCATGGTCAGTGTGAAGAGTTCGACCAACATGATGATGATGACGTACGGCGCCGTGGCGGTCGTCGGAGTGCTGTGGGTGTTGTTCGGCTTCTCGATGACCTTCGGTACTTCCTACGGTGGTTTCGTCGGGAGCTTCACCGAGTTCGCGGGGATGAAGGACCTCCTGGACCCGATGACCACCATCAACGGCCTGCCGGTCAGTCTGTTTGCGCTGTTTCAGGCGCTCTTCGCGGCGCTGACCGTGGCAATCGTCTCGGGCGCCGCGGCGGACCGGATGAAGTTCGCCGCCTGGATGACGTTCGCGACAGCGTGGGCGATTCTGGTCTATTTCCCCGTCGCCCATTGGGTTTTCGCGGTCGACGGGGTCGTCACGAGCGATGCGAAGGGCGGCTGGATCGCCAACAAGTTGCATGCCATCGACTTCGCCGGTGGCACGGCCGTCCACATCAACGCGGGAGCAGCCGCGCTCGCGGTCGCGCTGGTGCTCGGCCGGTCGGCAACCTGGTCGTCACGTAAGCCCCACAACGTGCCGCTCACCCTGCTCGGTGCCGGCCTGCTGTGGGCCGGCTGGTACGCGTTCAATGGTGGATCGGCGCTGTCCGCCGGTAAGCCGGCCGCCATTGTCATGGTGACGTCGTTTGTCGCGACGTGCGCGGCGACGCTGGGCTGGCTCCTGGTGGAGAAGTTCAAGGACGGTCACGTCACCGGCATCGGGGCCGCCTCCGGCGCGATCACCGGTCTGGTTGCCATCACCCCGGCGTGCGGTGCGGTCACCCCGCTCGGTGCCATCTTCGTCGGCTTCATCCCGGCGGTGCTCTGCCCGTTCGCCATCGGCCTCAAGCACAAGTTCGGCTATGACGACTCGACCGACGTCGTCGGCGTCCACCTCGTCGGCGGCATCGTCGGCACCCTGCTGATCGGGTTCTTCGCCAGCTCGGGCATGCCCAACGGTGTCAACGGACTCCTGTACGGCGGCGGCGCAGACCTGCTGCTCAAGCAGGCCGTCGCCGCGGGGGCGGTCCTGGTCTACTCGTTCACGGTGGCCCTCGTGATCGCCCTCGTGATCAAGAAGATGATGGGGTTGCGCATCTCGGCGGAAGAGGAGGAAGAGGGCATCGACTCGACCCTGCACCGCGATCCCGCGTACGAATTGATCTGAGCAAGACACCGCGACACCTGGTCGGAGCTTTGGCTCGGACCAGGTGTCGTCGTCTGCGCGGTGTCTACCAGTGGACGCCGGGGATCAACCGCACCGCGGTCTTGACCGGCCGGGGCACCCGGACCCTGCTGACCGCGAGCGGCCGCTTGGGCCGTCGCGGGCTACGCGGGCGATCCGGGTTCGCCGCCGGCGGAGTTTCGGTCACCCCCCGCGCCGCCGCCGAGTCCGGGTAGCCCAGGTACAGCTGGTGCAGCACGCGACGAGACAGCTTGGGGGTGAAGTAGTTTCCGAGATCACCCAGCGTGCCCATCGGAGTGTCGATCCGGGCCGGCTTCTCGACCAGGCCGCGCACCACCATCGCGGCAGCGTGCTCCGGGGTGATCGGCGGCATCGGGTTCAGCCGCTTCGAGGGCGCGATCATCGGGGTCTCCACCAGGGGCATGTGAATGTTGGTGAAGGTGATGTGGTCCGAAAGAGTCTCGGTGCCAACCACTTCCGAGAACGCATCCAGCGCCGCCTTGCTCGGCAGATACGCGCTGTACTTCGGGCTGTTGGCCTGCACGCCGGCGCTCGACACGTTGACCACGTGACCGAACCGGCGCTCCCGCCAGTGCGGCAGCAGCGCCAGCGTCATCCGCACCGCGCCGAAGTAGTTGACCGCCATCACGCGCTCGTAGTCGTGGAAGCGGTCGGTCGAGTTGACCACCGAACGACGGATCGAGCGGCCGGCGTTGTTGACCAGATAGTCGACGTGATCGAACTGCCCGAGAATGTCCTTGACGGTGTGTTCCACCGACGCGCCGTCGGCCACATCGCATGTGAAAGCGTAGGCCTCGCCGCCGAATTGGCGAATCTCCGTCACCAGCTCATCGAGGGCGTCTGCGCTGCGGGCCAAGGCGAACACCCGCCCGCCGCGCTCGGCGACGGCGATGGCCGAGGCCCGGCCGATACCGCTCGAAGCGCCCGTGATGATCACATTGCGGCCGACCAGCGGGCCGCGCGGATCGTCCCGGCGGGCCCGGTCCGGGTCCAGGTGCTCGGCCCAGTACCGCCAGAGTTTCGGTGCGTACGAAGCGAATTCGGGTAGCACGATGCCGGTGCCCTGCAGCGCCGCGACAGTGGTCTCCGAGGCGAACGACGGCGCGAGGTCGACGACGTCGAGCACCTCGCCGGGGATACCCAGCTGAGTGGCGGCCATGTTGCGCAGGACCTTGGCCCGCCCGGTGGCCTTGAGTACTGGTGCGGCCGTGGCCTTCGGCAGCGTGCCACGCAGCGGCGGCAGCCCGGCTTCCCGTGCCACGCCACGGTAGATGTCTTTGAGCCCAATGGGATTCGGCGACGTGAGATGGAAGGTCTGCCCGTCCCGACCGTCGGCATGCATCAGCGCCGCCAGGGCGTCGACCACATAGTCCACCGGCACGATGTTGGTACGGCCGGTGTCGGGCACCATCATCGGTGTGAACTTCGGCAGTGCGGCCAGGCGCGACAGCACGCCGAAGAAGTAGTACGGCCCGTCGACCTTGTCCATCTCGCCGGTCCGAGAGTCGCCGACCACGACGGCGGGCCGGTAGATCCGGTGCCGCAGACCGGGGGTGGCGCGCACCAGCTGCTCGGCTTCGAACTTGGTCTGGTGGTACGGCGTCGGCAGCTCCTGCGAGACGTCGAAGTCGTCCTCCGTGAAAATCCCCCGGTAGTTGCCGGCCACCGCGATCGACGACACGTGGTGCAGCGTGGCACTGAGATTGCGCGTCAACTCGATCACCGCGCGGGTGCCTTCGACGTTGGCGGCCTGCTGGGTGTCGGCGTCGACGGTCATGTCATAGATCGCGGCGCAGTGCACCACGTGATCGATCGGACCCAGATCGGCCAGATCGGCCAGGCCCAGACCCGCGGAGGTGAGGTCGCCGACCAGGGGTTTCGCCCGGTCCCCCCATTCCGCGGCCAGTTCTTCGAAGCGGGCCAGCGAGGCCCGGCGGACGAGAACGAATACCTCGGCTTCGTCGTGCAGAGCCAGAATCCGGCTGACGACGCGGCGGCCAATAAACCCGGTACCGCCGGTAACGACATATCGCATGCGAGTCATCGTGAACCTCTCGCGGCCCAAGGTCAATAGCGCGTAGGGTCCGATTTGTCACATCGACTTCTGAGGGAGAACCGCCGAATGCCGATCAACCCCAATGCCATCGGAGCCAAGACCGCACCGCAGCCCTTCGAGTGGACCGAACGCGACACTCTGCTCTACGCGCTCGGAGTGGGTTGCGGCACCAAGGATTTGGCGTTCACCACGGAGAACAGCCATGGCATCGACCAACAGGTGCTGCCCACTTACGCGGTGATCTGCTGCCCGGCATGGGGCGCCGTCGGGGAGGTCGGCAGCTTCAACTTCGGCAAGCTGCTGCACGGTAGTCAGCAGATTCGGTTGCACGCGCCGCTGCCGCCGTCGGGCCGATTCAACGTCAGCTCAGAGGTGGTGGACATTCAGGACAAGGGCGAGGGCAAGAACGCGATCCTGACGTTCAAGGGCACCGCGACCGACGACAGCGGCAACGTGATCGCCGAATCCTGGTCGACTGCGGTGATCCGAGGCGAGGGTGGCTTCGGTGGGCAGCCAGGGGAGCGGGCAGCTGCGCCGGAAATCCCGGATCGCCCGGCCGACGCCGTCGTCGCACTGGCCACGACCGAGGACCAGCCGCTGATCTACCGGCTTTCCGGCGACCGCAATCCGCTGCACAGCGACCCGTGGTTCGCGCAGACCCTCGCCGGTTTCCCGAAGCCGATCCTGCACGGCCTGTGCACCTACGGCGTTGCCGGCCGCGTGCTGGTGGCCGAGCTGGCCGGCAGCGATGCCTCGAAGATCAAGGCCGTCGGCGCGCGATTCACCTCACCGGTGTTTCCCGGCGAGACGTTGACGACTTCGGTGTGGCGCACGGAGCCCGGGCATGCGGTGTTCCGTACGGAGGCCGCCGGAGCCGACGGTGGTAACGCCCGGCTGGTGCTCGAAGACGGCACCGCGGAGTACGCCGACTGAGGACTCGGCCGCCTGGCGCATCTGGGTGGGCGGGTTCATCGACCGAACCGGGGTAGCGTTGGCGATGGGAGTCGTGTGATTGCCGCTCGTCGTGCCGGCGGGTGGAGTGGTCGCGGCATCGACGTAAGGATCTTCCATGAGATGGCGCACCGACTTGCTTCCCCGTTTTGTGGTGACCTGATGGCGTATCCCGTGCCGCGGCGCAGTCCGGGCAGACCGGTGCGGCTTTGCGTGGCCTACGATCTCGGTCGTCGGATCGACGGCGCGTGGTGGCCGTACTCGTCGGCACTTGCCGATGAGCTGAGCAGCTTGGTCGCGGCGCTGGACGATCAATTGGGCAAGGTTGTCGAGGTCAGCCTCAACTGGTCGCCGCTCAACAATCCGCCGAGCCTCAACTGGCGGGACTGGCGCACCAAACCTCAGCACATCATCACCGTCGGCGGTTGTGACGGCACTGCGAATCTGCTCATCGTGCCCAGTGCGACCAACGGTCCGCTGGCCGGCATGGTGCTGCGACGTGCGGCCGGTCTGCCGGTTGAGCCACGTCGCGGGGACGTCGCCATGTTGGAGACGGCGGAGGAGATTCTGACCGCCGCTCGACGGCAGAGAATGGGAAAACCCTTGGAGTGAAACGGCATAACGCCGCTCGCTCCAAGGGTTCCGTGATGCCTAGAGGACGCTGACGCCCACCGCTTGAGGGCCTTTGGCGCCCTGGGTGATGTCGAACTTCACCCGCTGGTTTTCCTCCAGCGAGCGGAAGCCGCCGGACTGGATTTCACTGTGGTGAACGAAAACGTCCGGCGTGCCGCCGTCCGGGGCAATGAAGCCAAAGCCCTTTTCGTTGTTGAACCACTTCACGGTTCCTTCGCTCATGCGATAACTACTTTCTTTCTTGATGGCTGCGATTTGCTGCAGCCAAATCCATTGGGGTGCAGGATAAAACGATGTGGTGATCAGTCCGCGTGCTGGGCGGTCAGCAGGATGTTCACCGCTGTCGATCGGTCATTGGGGCGCGCTGCATTCATGAGCGCGGAACGAGCTTCGGCCGGGTACGTGGTGGCGGGGACCGCCAGCAGCACGATCCTGCCGCGGTCGAAGCCGATCACCTCGACAGTGTTGACCGGCTGGCGCCGGTATCCGTCGAGGTGGATCCGTCGCCCGCCGGTGGCGAGCTTGGATGGGGTCTGCGACCAGTCGTCGACGTTGTACAGCACTCGGTCGATCCGACCGAGGCGGTCTGACAGCACGGTCAAGAGGTCGGGTAGTTCAGCACTGAGGTTGCTCGTGTGCGGCCACCACGCGCCATCGACGAATCCGCTGTGGGGAGCCTTGGGCTTCAACCGCAATCTCGGCGTTGGCTTGGATGATGTGCGTTCTAACTGGGGTTTGCAATGTTCTTGCGGCGTCATTCCGACGCTCCTGCCTTGACCGCGAATCGGTCAACCTTCTTCGAATCGGCGACGGCATGGCAATGATCAGCCATACGACGAAGTACCGCCGATAGAGCTAAGCATACGCGGGATAGCTGCCGGTACAAATCGTGCGGGATTCGGCAGTATGGCTCGGAGGTGAATTTTTGCGCTAGTAGGGCTGAATGGGTAGCTGCATCGGCGGCGATGCCGAAGGGCGCTTTCGCCAGAGCATGGCGACGCCGGCGATGACGACTGCGACGCCGGCGGTGTACAGAATGAACCCGAAGTTCAACGACACACTGACCAGACTGGACAAGTCCGTACCGGAACCACCCAGCTGATTACTGATCTCCGAAGCGCCGCTGAAGTACCAGTAGATGCCCAGCAGGACGCCGAGGATGAGAGCGCCGGCGCCCGCTGCGAGTCCGGCGAGTCGCCCAGCGGGTATCGCGGGGGCCGCCGAAAGCACCGCCCACGCCAGCCCCGCTGTGACGGCGATGGCAGCCAGCAGGAAGATCATCACTGCCGGCTGCTGGGATGGGCTGACGTTCGCCGAGACCTGGATGATCACGCTGGCGCTCACCGTCACCCACGGCATGAAGACACCGATGAAGGCGGCGAGGCAGCCACCGTAGATGAGCCAGCCCGGAACCGACAGGTTCGCGGCGAAGTTCCGACCTTGCGACGCCGTTTGCGAACCGGCACCTGCCGGCTGGCCCCCAAAGCCCGCTTGAACGGGCGGCTGAGGTGGTTGACCGTAGCCCGGCGGAACCGGAGGAGTTGGCGTGCCGTAGCCGGGCGGCGGCACGCCCGGGCTCGGTGACGGGGGCGGCGCACCGTAATTCGGCGGCGGCGGGGGCGGCGCCGGAACAGCGGCTTTTCTTTGCTGCTGCGGTGTCCATTGCTGACCGTTCCAGTAACGCAGCGCGTTCCGGTCGTGCGGATCGTCGTACCAACCGGGTGCCGTCACGTGGACCCCCTTCCCGGTGGACACCACCGGCGAATGGTTACTCACGGTTGGTGAGTACCGGCACATTGTCCACCGCCACCCGGCCGCTTGATGGCGAATTGGCGCTGACAGCGGGTGCTGGAATGGTCCGTCAGCCCGTAACCGCCCGGTCGAGCGCGGCCAGCGATTCCTCGATGAACCCGATCGGGAACGGCGGCATGCCACCGATCTGGTCGCGGAAGGCCTGCGGTGTTCCGGCCCAGTCGTACGTGAGGGCGACATCGGTGCGGTCACCGTTCGGGGTCAGGTCGTAGCGCCACCACCAACCGCCCGGGACGTGCTGTCCCGATTCGTCCAGACTGCCGGTCGACCAGGAGATGGTCTTGTCGGGCTCGAACTCCGTCACGCGGTTGTACGTGACGTAGTCGCCGCCGGCCTGGTCCAGGTACATGTTCATGGCGAAGACCTGGCCCGTACTCGTGATAGGCGCGGTGTCGACGGCGTCGCGGACCCAGTCGCCCGGCTCGGTGTCCTTGTGCCGGGCCGGGTTGGCCAGCACGGCGAACACCACTGCGGGCGGCGCGGCGATGGTGCGGGTGGCGACGAAGCGTTCCTGGGCGGTCAAGTTGCTGGTCATCGGTTCTGTCCGTTCTCTGCGTTCGACCCGTATGCGCGGGCAATGTCTTGTGAACTGGCCCATTTGGAGTACGTCGGCGACTGGGGCCAGCCTTCGGGCGAATCCTGCCACTGCTCCTGACGGCCGTAGGGCAGAACGTCGATCAACGCGAAACTGTGGCCCAGCTGTTCGCAGCCGCGGCCGTCGGTGTGCCAGGTTCGGTACACCGTATCGCCATGTCGCAGAAGCACATTGACAGCGAAACCCGCGCCGGGCGGAGCGCCCATGTCCGACCCGAAGGTGCTCTCCGACGACGAGTACCAGTCCATCTTGTTGCCCACCTTGGCCTTGTAGGCCAGGGCCTCCTCGATGGGACCGTTGGTGACGATGACGAAGCGGGCGTCGTAGTTCGCCAGGAAATCCAGGCGCGTGAACTGTGAGGTGAAGCCCGTGCACCCGGAGCACTGCCAGTCGGCGCCGTCGGTCCACATGTGGTTGTAGACGATCAGCTGAGACCGGCCTTCGAAGATGTCGGCCAGGCGGGTCGGACCGTCAGCGCCGATCAAGGTGTAGTCGGGCAGCTCGACCATCGGCAGCCGGCGCCGTTGCGCCGCGATGGCGTCGAGCTCGCGCGTCGCAGCTTTTTCGCGGCGGCGCAGGTCGTCGAGAGCGGAGCGCCAGGTGTCCTGGTCGACCACCGGCGGCAGGGCGGTCTGCTCGGTCATGTTGCCTCCTGAAGATTGCGTTCACTGGGTAGACCAGCGCGGGTCCGAATACTCATCGCGGCTCGCCGAACCAATACGCCAGCGCCTCCCGCAGCCCCGCATCCGAGGCGCCCGCCCAGGCGATATGCGCGTCGGGGCGGAGCAGCAGCGACTCGGTTTGGCTGCTGATGATGTCGACGCGATCTGCCCACGGTGCGGCGACATCGCACAGCTCTGCCGGCCCGACGAAGACGGGTCGCGCCGCGCGCAGCGCCGCCACGACGGCGTCGGGCAGGTGCGACGCAAATGTCCCGGCCAGTGCGTGCGGCTGCGCGCCGGGCATCGGGTACCGGACATCGGACGCGGCGATCATCGCGCCGATGCGCGCGAGCGCGGGCGCATCGGAGACCAACTCGCTGAACACTTGTCGCAGCGCCTCGTCGGCCGGATCGTGGCCTCGCCGCAACGACACCTGGGCCTGAGAATGCAGCAGCAGGCGCTCGCCGGCGAGGTGCCGTTCGGAGTGGTAGGCCTCCAACAGTCCGGGCGGTGCCCAGCCCTGCAGCGTCGCGACCAGTTTCCAGGCGAGGTTCACCCCGTCGAGCATCCCGGCCGACACCGCGACGCCGCCTGTCGGAATCTGATGTGCGGTGTCACCGGCCAGCAGCACCCGTCCCGCCACGTAACGCTCGGCGTGCCGGGCCGCATAGGTGAAGCGGGTCAACCGCTTTGGCTCGCCGAGTGGGAAGTCCACGCCGAGGACGCGACGGACGCTGGCGCGGAGTTCATCGAGCGTCATCGGGTCGTCATCGTCGTACTCGTGGTCCGGGGCCTCGCTGGTGTAGAGGCCCAGCCACCCGGGCTCCGACGACGCGATGGCGAAGATGCCGCCTTCGGTCTGGCTGTAGCCCCACGGGAGGCGGCCGTAGCCCGGTACGTCGTAGTCGCCGTCGTCGCGGACGGTGATCTCGGGCGACCACGTCACCGTGGCCATCCGATGGATCTCGGGGTAGACGATGCCTGGGAATCCGATGCCGGCCAGGTCGCGCACCCGACTGCGCACGCCGTCGCAACCCACGATGTACTTGGCGCTCATGCGGTACGGGCCTTCGGGACCCTGAACGTCGAGGTACACGGCGTCGTCGTCCTGCTGCAGACCGACGACCTCGTGGCCGCGCCGCACCTCGACGCCGAGGTTTTGTGCGTAGTTCTGCAGGAGTGCCTCCAGCTGAGGCTGGGGGAGTCGCTGCACCTGCATCGGCGACTCGTCGAGTTTCGTCAGGTCGACGTGGATCCCGCCGAACGGCAGCTTGGCAGTGACTGGCTCGCCGGCCGCTTTGGTCAGGAGGTCTCCGAGTTCCCGGTAGCGCAGCAGGTTGAGGATCTGGCCGCCGATGCCACCGGCCTTGGCGACCCCGCGAATATCGGTGAGCCGCTCCAGCACAAGCGGTTTGACGCCGGTCAGGCAGAGTTCGGTGGCGAGCGTCAGGCCCGTCGGCCCTGCGCCCACGATGATCACATCAGTGTCGGTCATGCGTCCCCCTCAAGACGAATCAACTGCAGTTACGTTGCAGCCCAGCGATTCTGGATCATGAGGGGGGTCTTGCCGCAAGCCCCTGGGTGCGCTATATGTTGAAAGTGGAAGGTGTAGGTTGCATTTCTCCGTGTCGAAATTGCATTACGAAATGTCTGAGTGATGCCGAATTCGACATTTCAAATGCAAGACCAACTAAGTAATTTGGCGGCCATTCGCGGATCGACAGCCCGTTCCTCGGCGCGGGTCAAGCGCTTCTTGTTTGAGTACATACATGCCTTCCCGAGGAACACAAGCTGACAGCGTGTATCACCCTGAGGCGCAACATCGCACGCTTTGCCTTCGATCTGGAAAACGACGTGATTGCGGACCTCACGCGGCCGCATGGGCAGATGCCGAGGCGCACACAGCGTTGACGTGGCCTACTGCGTGGGCGATGTGGTTCACGCCGGGGACGGCGTCGGTGGTGTCGTAGGTGACGTGTGGTGCGGTGTTGGCGGCGACGAACTGCAACGCCACCACAGCGGCCTCGATGGCGTCGACCACGGTCACACCTTGAACTTGGCCTGCGGGCAGCGAGGGAATGCCCGGGGTGCTCATCAATTGCCCGGCTTGCGCTGCGAACGCGCCGAGTGCTGCGAGGCCGCCGAGCCCACCGAGTGGCCCCAACAGGTCCATGAGCAGTTGTATAACGCCTTTGGCGATCGCCTGAATCATCGGCAACGGTGTCGGTGAGAGTCCAATGTCTACGCCCATGTCGTAGAAGATGCGAATGATGCGGCCGGCGCCGTTGAGCGGCGTCGCCGTATAGAGGTCAATTCCGTTGGCGCCGTTGGCAGGTCCGTTGGATTCGTACCACCAGCGCGGGTCGGGATGGTCGACCCGTACTGGGCTGATACCGGCACCACCGGGATCGGGTGCACCGCCGCCGGTGACGCCGGCCGGGCGCATCGGGTCACCGAAACTGAACCCTCCGATGAAGTCGTCGAATCGGTTTTCCAGCTGGCCGCCCGGCAGTAACTCGACGAAAATCTCGCTGGCGCACTGGCCACCCTGGCTGTAGCCGCCCAGTCCGAATGTTTGGTTCGGGTGTGCGTTAATCCAGTTCATCGCCCATTGCTTGCCGATCGCGACGCTCTGTCGATAGCTCGGCGCCATCGGGTCAGGGCTGTTGACTGGGCCGAACGACCACGGTGCCTGTACCGCGACCTCGTAAACCAGTTCCGGGTCAGCGTTTTGGATCACCCATGAGCTGTAACCGGTGCCGGGCGCGGCCCAGGTGCCCGAGCAGGTCAGCCACGCATGACGGATCCGGCGGACCCCTCGAATATCGGCAAGCAGGTCGCCGAAGTCGGTCATTATCTGGGAGCTTTCTTCGCTGCCCTGGTGGGCTGCTTTTTTGCTGCCGCCTTCGCGGGTTGCTTCTTCGCCGCCGCCTTGGCCGGCTGCTTTCGCGCAGCCTTCACTGCCGCTACTGTCTTCACGGGTCCGCCGTTGCCGTTCGGTTTGAAGGCGCTCGTGGGTAGGCCGTTGGCCTGGCGCCACTGAATCGCGAACTCCATCAACTCCATCAACACATCGCCCGAATCGCGTTCGATGCCATCGGAAAACACGTGAGTCCAGGCGATCTGCTCGTTGATGGGCACGATCTGCTCGTAGGCGTCAGTGTGGCCGGGGTGCACGCTGCCGTCGGGCATGGTGCGGTTCCACGGTCCGCGAGCTTGATCGCTGACGACCTGGTTGAAGTCGCGTGGCCAGCGTGAGTAGGCCCACCGCCAGGGCTCCGGCAGCCCATTGCCGTCTACGCCGGCGGTGGCGTTCTTGATGTCTTGGGCGTCGGCCATGCTGATCACTCCTGTGGTCGTGGGGATGGTAAGTAGCACCGCGCCCATGCCGCGGCAACGGTTCCAGCGGGCGATACGGTCTTCGATACCGTTGGCACGCCCCGTGTTTTCGTTTCGGCCGTTGACTGCGATTGATCCGCCCTCGATGTCGGCGCGGTCGGCGAAGTCGTTCATCGGTCGCTGCGTGGTCCAGAACCAGATGGCTCCGAGAAATGCGTAGCGGTCAGTTGCCAGCTGGTCGGGATCATCGACGAAGAACGTCGGCGAGGGCACGAGCTTTTTGCCGAATGCCCACTGCGACAGGTTGGTGTAGTTGTTTCGCCCGGTGACTTGGATGGGACCGCGGCCTCTGAACCGAAAGCCGTCGCCGGGCTGGAGGTTTCCGAGATCAGCGCGGCCCTGGTATCCGGCTTGGTCTGCAGTCGGCCCCCACAGCTCGAACATGAACTTCAATCCAACGGATTCGTGGCCGACCTGGGCCATCCACATCGCGACGCGGTCAATGGTGTTGCACTGGGACTGCTGCAGCGCCTGGGTCACTGACGGCAGCAGCTCGCGGTAGCGGTCGAACGGCACGCTGCCGCCCATTGCGCGCATCAGTGTGTCGGCGGCCTGGTCGGGCGGTGCGATCGGCGCGGCCTGCTTGGCTCCGGTGTCGGCGTACGCGTAGCCCTTCGGCGGAATGAGTTTGGCTGCTTGGTCGAAGGTGATCCAGTAGCAGAATGGGGGGAAGCCGGGGTCGGCGATCCAGAGTGCCCGCGCGGCCGGGTCGTCGTCATAGCCCATGCAGGCGATGTAGTGAAAGACCTCGCCGCCGTGGTAGCTAGGCGATGGCGAGCCCTTTACCCCGATCGGGTAGTTGTTCGGTGGCGCATCCCAATTCATTACAACGCCGAAGCCACCGTCGATTGATTGGACGATGTTGTTCCACAACTCAGCCTTCTGCTGGTCGGTGGCGGGGTAGTGCTCGATGTAGATCGACGTATATCGCGCGTCTGGCACGATCAGGTCGAGCACCCGCTCGATGAGGCCGACATAGTCCGTACCGTTCACTGTGGTGTGGATCTGTTGGATCAGGTCGGGCTCGGTGCGAATGATGCCCCGTGAGTTCAGCACCACTTGGCATGACGCCGGGCCGCAGTCCCACGTCTCTCGCTGCGGCACTACGGACGGGTCAAATTGCAGCTTCTTCTCTGTCACGTGAGCGCCCCCCAGTTCAGCCTCACCGAGTCGGACATCGATACGCACCACGGGCCCGTGCCAACACCTTCGAACGCTGTGGCCGTAGGGCGCACGCATCTTCCGGTACCTGCTTTTACCTCCTGGCAATTGGAGCACTGCGAGGGCGTTAGCGGACCAGGATTCGCAAATTTGCTGCGATGTTCCCCAAATTTCGCGAGTTGACCTTCAAGATCGGCGCGAAATCGCCATTGTAGGAGTGGTGGGTCAAGCCTGGGGGAGTTCGGCAGTCTTTGTCGCGACGATCCGGTTCTAGCGCTGTGCGTCAGCTCGCAACTGTACCAAAGGCATTCGTGTTAACCATAAATGACCATAAGGTCACAACGGCAAGAGGTCGCGTCGCTGTGTTCAACGGCACGGCTTTTGTGTGGTGGTCGCGCAGAAAATATCGATCTTGAAATGCGTGGGCAATTTGCGGAATCAAGATCAAGCCATCGGCTAATTAGTGATTTGCTCTTCGCCTCTGTGTACAGAAGGGATCGGAACTCTAGGTTCGTGCCGGCGATGGCCCGTATGCCCTAAGTACGGTTGAGCTTGGCGGGTGTTTTCTTCGGACGAAATTGGTGCGCGGGTGTCGGTGCGGGCGTACCTTGCGAGGTAGCCGCGCAAGCGATACCGATCGGACATCGTTGGGGGCACCACGGTGGAGAACAGTTCTACGTGCATCTATGGCCGAGGCGAACCGGCCGGCCACAATCGCCGAGAAGTGGGCGACGATTGTCGTCGCCTTCTGCGCGGACCCTCGGCTCAGGCAGGCAGGCAGCGATGACTTTCGAATCCCGCGATGATGACATCGGAGCCCCGTCTGCGGAACGCTCGTGGCAGGCCAGGGTGCTGTGCGCGGTGACGGCCCTCGAGGACGAGGAGCGGCCCGCGACGGCGACGGCGATCAAGGAGATGGTCGGCGCGAAGTTCGCTTCCCTATTCCTGGCGGCCGACCGGTTATATCAGGGCGCGCGGCCAAGTTGGGAGTCGCGTGTCGACGAAGCCGCGACAAAACTAGTATCCCGAAAACTGCTTCGCCGCAGCACGGCACGAGCTGTGGATACCGCCGCGGGCGAGCAGGTCCTGGCGACCACGGCTGCCGGACGCAGACAATCCGAGGCGGCCTGCAATGTTGCTCAGCTGGTTGCCGAGGACACCGCGCCCGCCGCACCACCAGCTGTCTCCGCGGGTCCTGTGATTTCTGGCGTCGTCGTGGCGTCGTTGCAAGACAAGGTAAAACAGTCCTCCCATGAGGAGCCGCCCTGGAGGGACACTCAGCGATTCGCGGGGGTGGCCGGGCCGTCATTTCGGTCCCGCTATCTGATCCACGGCGCCGTCGGTCCGACCATCGACTGGCAGAGCCTGATTCATCAGCCAGATTCACCCGAGCCGGTGATGATCGAGCTGAATCTGCAATACGGCCTGGGCACCGACGCCGCGCAAGGCACCGGCATCGGCGGCGCTATTGCCCGGGTACGCCAGCTGTGGACCTTGGTCGGCGGCGCCGGGGAACCCGTCGTCGTAGCCGAACATTACCTGTCGGGGGAGCTGACCACCGAACAGGTGCAGAACATTGCCACCGCGGACTCAGCTGCCGGAGATTGGCCCCAGCGCGCCATCTTCCGAATCTGGCCAGACTTCCCAGTGCACCGCCAGATTGACGCCTCGACGATCACGGTGAAGGCGGTGCCGGCGCAGCGGTCTTTCGCTGCCTTCGGCGAGGGCATCGTATGGGCGGTCATCGACTCCGGCATTGATGAGACGCATCCGCACTTTCTCGGCCATCACACGCTCGACGACCCGGCGGTAGCCGATCTGCATCACGACTTCGTCTCTGGCAGTGACGATCCCAAACGGGCATTAATCGACGACGACGGACACGGAACGCACGTGGCAGGGATCATCGCTGGTGGCCTACGGGATTGGAAACCTGACGACGACCGGCCCCGTCACGCCCTGGCCGTCGCGAAACGTCAAAACAACGGCGCACCGGGCAGTAGCGACCCCATCCTGATACCCCGCACTGTGGACATCGACCAGCTCAATGGCGTTGCGCCGCTGACCAAACTCGTCAGCCTCAAGGTGCTCAGCGAGTTTGGCGACCTGACCGCCAGGACTGGCCGGGTGATGGCCGCCCTCGCCTACGTCCGCCAAAAGAACGCCGAGGCCGGCAAATTGACCCGTATCCACGGGGTCAACCTCTCGCTGGGTTACGCATTTCTCGCTGAATGGTTCGGATGCGGACAGAGTCCACTGTGCCTGGAAGTGAACCGGCTGGTGGACTCCGGTGTCGTGGTCGTGGCCGCGGCGGGCAACTCCGGCTACGTCACTCTCAACGAGAGCCAGTCAGATGTGACCCAGTTCAGTGCCGGCATCACGATCAACGATCCAGGCAACGCGGAAAAGGCCATCACCGTGGGCTCGACACACCGAGATTCCCCTCACACCAACGGGATTTCCTTCTTCTCTTCCCGCGGACCGACCGGTGACGGCCGCTGCAAGCCGGACCTCGTGGCACCGGGCGAACGCATCACCTCCGCCGCTGCCGGAAAGAACCTCACAAGCATCACGAGCGCCCAGTTCCCCGACTTCGATGGCGCCGCGGCCTATATCGAGGACAGCGGCACCAGCATGTCTGCCCCCCACGTATCAGGAGCGATCGCAGCATTTCTTTCGGTACAGCGCGAGTATGTCGGAAACCCCGACGAGGTCAAGCGGATCTTCATGTCATCGGCCACATCGCTGCACCGCGACCCGAGTTTCCAGGGTGCCGGAATGGTCGACCTGATGCGCGCCTTACAGACACCCTAACCACCGAAAGGACCACGATAATTATGGCCATCTCAGGACCTTGGAAAATCACATTCGACGACCAGGGCGACCCCGATCCAGCGGCCGAACAGGATCTCGGCCATCAGCTGGCCGACAGCCAGGTCACCGACCTCGTCGTGTTCTCCCACGGGTGGAACAACGACGAAGCCGCGGCGACAGCGCTCTACGCGAAATGGGTCGACCTCCTCAACGCTCAGCTGGACCCCGACCACAAAGTCGGTTTCCTCGGCGTTCGTTGGCCATCGCAGCTGTGGCGTGACGTGACCATCCCGGACTTCGATCCCCCGCCGGGAGCGGCCCCCGGGGCCGCGGCGCTCACCACAACCGCAACCGCCAACGCGGGCAGCCCGGCGTTGACCCCGCAGCAGCTACAGGACCTCAAAACCCTCTTCCCCCAAGGAGCCACGGAACTCGACGAGATCGCCTCGCTGCTCGCCGTAGACCCCAGCCAGGCAAAAGCCGACGAGCTGCTGGCGACTATGCAGCGATTCAACGACGCCGTCAGCGTCAAATCCGCCGACGGCGAGGCGGCCGAGACCGAACGGCCGGCGATGTTCAAAGACGGCAAGACCCCCAATGAGGTCTTCGGCGCCTACGCCAACGCGCTGGTCGCATCAGGAGTCAACCTCGCCGGCGCGGGAGCCGGCGGCGGCGCCGGCGTCCTCGACCAGATCGGGAAGCTCTGGCATGGAGCCAAGGAAGCACTGCGAGGGCTGTCCTACTGGCAGATGAAGAACCGCGCCGGCGTGGTGGGGCAACGCGGGCTAGGCCCGCTCATCGGGCGGATCACCGCCAAGGACGAATTCAAGACACTGCGAATCCATCTGGTCGGACATAGCTTTGGCGCCCGCGTGGTCTCCTTCGCGTTGGCCGGCCTGCCCGCAGGTGACCCGTCGCCAGTCAAATCGGTCACCCTGCTCGAAGGTGCGTTCTCCCGATTCGCCTTCTTGGACACACTTCCGTTCGACGCCACGCCCCCCAAGGGCGCACTGGCGGGTCAGCTAGTCCGAGTCGACGGACCGCTCACCGTGTGCTTCTCCAGTTACGACACCGCGCTGAGCCTCAGTTACCCACTGGCCTCGGCAGCCGCCGGGCAGGACACAGCCGGCGTCACCGACCCGCTGTTCCGCTACCGCGCGATTGGTTCCCTCGGCGCATACGACAGCACGACACAATTCATCGACCAGGTCGGCACCGGCTACCCGTTCGCCAAGAACACAATCCTCAACATCGATTCGTCCGCGGTGGTGAGGAACGGCAATCCACCGTCTGGGGCTCACAGCGACATCTTCCACCCCGAGTTAGCGTGGATCGTCGCATCTGCCGCCAAACTCACGCCTGACAGAGTGGGCGGGTAGTTAATCCCTGGATCATCAGATGCGTTGTCTGGCGAGCAGATTTGGCGGACGTTACTGTCTGCCGAACCGAACTCGTTTCTCGGCGGAAGATGAGTTCCGCATCCCAGTTCCGCGGACGGTTAGGAGGACACACGATGGCGACAATAGTCACGCCCGAGGATGCGCTCGCGGCACATCTTCGTCGTCCGCAATCGGGAGTGGGCGCGTTCGCGGGCGCCGACCGTCGTCAGCATCTCATCTCGCCCGAGATCGCCCAGAGTCTCGCGCCGATCGAGACAGAAGACCTGTCTGGGCTCGAACCGCAAAAGTGCCATAGAGCCTTCGGCCGGTGGGGAATTGCGCTCGGGGGCGTCGGCACGGTTCTGCTCCTATGCTGGTTCCTCGATGCACATTTCGCACACCCCGCGGTTGTGGCAACCGGATCGGCTGTGCCGGTCGACGGCCTCACAATATTCGCCGTGTTCTTCGTTGCCGCGCTAGCGATCGAGCGCCTGTTGGAGCCATTCAGCGATGCCATCCTGCCGACAGCGACAAGCGAAATGGAAGCTGGAACCGCGCTCAAGAAGGCGGGCGCACAGACCGCAGCGTTCGTGCACAGCCGCGCCCAAAGGCGTCAAGCGGACACCGGCGATAGCTCGTCGGACGGCGATGCTGACACCAACGAGGTGACTCAGGCGATCAAAAGCGCTGCAACCAAGGCTGAGAAGCTCAGTGTTCGGCAACTGGCAAGGACCACCGCGTTCTGGGTGATCGCGACATGCGCGGGCATGGTCGTCGCCGCATCGATGAACCTATATTTTCTCAGCACCGTAGGAATCGCAGCGACCAAGCCATGGTGGGCGGAAATTCTGGCCACCGGACTGATCATCGGAGGCGGCACAAAACCCCTACACGACCTTGTCAAGCTCATCTCTAAGTCTGCTGAGACGCAGGCTGCCGACGGCCTGGACGCGTAGGCCGCGCGAACTGCGTAATGCGCCGTCGCCCAAATTTTCACCAGAGGTGTGCTGCCACGCGTCTGTGCCGGGGCCGGAGCGGGTGAGAGACAAAGTCGGACGACGAAGTCCGCGCTTCTAGGCACACGGACACCGCGGTCGCCAGCGTGGGATTGTGACGCTGACTCGAACAGGACGCGTGGACGTGGCCTGATTCGTAGAAACCCAGTCGTCCAGCGACTTTGATAAATAGAATTGTTCGGGTGTCGCCAGCTTGGGGTACCGCCATCGGAGCGTTGATCACCGCCGCAGTAGCCTTCAGCGTCGGCCGGATGACTGCAACAACCGCGCGCGAGAGACTCCACGCAGAAATGCGAACCGAGTTCATGGTCCGCGAGGCAATCAACCAACTTCTGCAGCACAAGGAATGGACTCGGCGCAGCTTCGGAATCATCAAGTACCACATACGCGGCTTCACCGACGATGAGTTGCGGAAGCTGTTGGTAAGCGCCGGAGCGGTGGCGTTTGACGGCCGCAAAGTAGTCGATGGCGAGCGAACTGAATATTGGGGTCTTCGCACGCGTAACTCGCATCTTCTGGGCTACACCGCAGTCGATGAAAGCAAGTTGCGAACGGTGAACGATGTAGCCGAGCATCCCGACGGCGACCGGGAACCGCAACAAGACATTTCGGGTTCCTCGAGTTGAATCAACAACGCTGGCAGCCGAACTCGGTTAAGCGGTCTCGCAAGTCCGTCTCGGCTGGCAGCGCGAATCGAGACCAGAGTCGATGGACTGTCCTCCGTTCACGAAACACGCGGCGTGTATTGCTGGGGACGCTGCTCGTATCCGGTGCTGTCGGCTACCTGCTGGCGATCGTGTTCGTTCCTGCGCTCCTCACCGGCACCCAACCGACCCACGAGGCGCAACTCACTGCGGAACAGAATGCACGTGTAGCGGTAACCTCGGCCGGCGCGGCCCTAGTTGTGGCCGGAGGCCTGCTCTTCACGGCATTTAACTACCGCCTGGCACGCCGCGGTCAGACGGCGAGCCAGGTAGCCAATGCACTCACCCAACTTGGCGGCACCGAACTATACGTACGCGTCGGCGCAATCCGAGCGCTTGAAGCCTTGGTACGCGACTCCTCCGACGACCGCCTGGCCATTCTCGAAGTCCTCGCATCATTCATCCGGCATCGTGCGCCTCGCAAGCCTGAATCCGGCGCATCGACGGCGTACCAGCCGGATCTCCCGAAGCACCCCAGCCCCGACATTCAGGCCGCGTTGACCGTTCTATGCCAACACGGCGTCGCGCACGGGCACCTGCCCGATCTGCGTGATTTGTGCCTGGTCAACGCCGACCTGAGAGGCGCTCGTCTGAACGGCGCAGACCTGCGTGGAGCTCAACTCGACGAGGCAGACCTCACCGCAGCAGACCTCAGGGACACCAGCCTGCGCTCCGCCAACCTCGGTGACGCCCGACTCGATGACGTTCGCCTCGACAGCAGCAACCTCACCGATGCCAATCTGCGACGCGCCCATTTGAACAGCGCCAACATGCCGGACGCCGTTTTGGACCGCGTCGATTTGGAGCATGTCCGAGCACGTTCGGCGAATTTGCAGGCAGCCAGCCTGATCAACGCGAAGCTCTGGGCAGCTGCACTGCCAGGTGCCAATCTGGTCGGCGCCGACCTTGAGCGTGCCGACCTGCGCTATGCGGACTTCGAAGGAGCCAACCTCTACCGGGCGATGCTGCAGTGGGCGGATCTCAGCGGGGCAAAACTGCGGGACGCGAACCTGGACTCTGCGGCAGTTTGGCGGGCGAAGCTGCCGGAGGGCTTCGGTCGTGATCTGGCTGCGGCGGTATCGGAACAATTGCCGAAGCCTGCAAAACGCGCGAGATCGACCGATTTGCAAAACAGCCGCCGGAACCTGGTCATTTGCTGCGACGGCGTCTGGGAACAACGGGGGGAGGCTACGACCAATGTATCCAGGATTGCCGGAGCGGTCGCGAGGACTTCGTCCGATGGCGAGACCCAGCTGGCTATTCACCAACGTTGTCGAACGGCCGATAGCCCGGCCGCCGTCGAGCTCGATGTACTCGACACGTATCGGCTCCTCGTGCAGAATTTTCGGCCCAGCGACCAGCTCTACGTCTTCGGCTTCAGCCGCGGCGCCTACGTGGCCAGGACAGTGGTGGGCATGATCAGAACGGCCGGGATACTCCGTCGGGAGTTCGCTGATCGTGTTGACCAGGCTTACGCGCTCTATCGGGGCCGCTCTGCCCACAACCATCCGCGAAGCTTCGCGGCCACCGACTTTCGACACAGCTATGCCTGTGAACCCGACGTGCATTTTCTCGGAGTGTGGGAAACGGTTGGTGCACTGGGTATCCCGTTCACTCAGCGACACTTGCTTGACCTGCGCTGGCGCCGGTTGATGTTCCACGACACTTCGAAGAGCCGGATCGTGCGACACGCATGTCACGCAGTCGCGATTGACGAGCGACGGTCTAGCTACCGACCGACGCTGTGGAGCAGGGGTTGGGACGATGGTCTCGGAGCTGAGCAGGTCTGGTTTCCCGGCTCACATGCTGATGTTGGCGGCGGCTACGCCGACAATCGCTTGGCCGGTCTCAGCCTGCGCTGGATGATGACCAAGGCAACTGAACAAGGACTGACATTCCGGGAATACCCCATCAACGCCGACCCGCTTGGTGCGCTGCACAACCCACACGTTGGAACACATCGTCTTCTGCCACCATATATTCGCCAGATCGGCCACACAGATCCGGACAACGAGCTAGTTGCGGACGCTGCCCTATCGCGTATGGAAATAATGGTCGACTACCGCCCGCCGAACCTCGTTGGTTATGAACGTCGCCACGGGTAGGAGATACCGGAACACGTCCCCGGGAATACCTTTAGAGGCCAACATACTTGGGTGTTATCGGCATTTGGAGATACCAGCTGGTACCGGCGCGAGCCAAATGCCGACGACATGTATGGTACGACTGCCTATTCGATCGTCACGGCATGGTGGTCGCTTGCGACGACCACGCCATCTTTCACCACGTATGCCTCGACGTAGTGTGAGCCTCGATACAGGGTTGATTCGTTATGTACATTGCGGGATTTGTTGCCTCCGGGGCGGATCTGGCCACGTAGCCCGCCGCGCACACGGGCCGCCTCGGGTCCGTGGTTTCGGATCTTCCACAGCACTTCGTATGGTTCGGGTGCGTCGGTGCGCAGGTAGAACTGCAATTCCCGACGCTTTGCAACTCTTCGCTCCTTGCGCAGAAAGCTGTTGCGCGGCAAGTCAATAATTGTGGCTTCGATGTTTGCGCTGTAGCGCGGAGCGCTGACCGGGTACCGGTCGTGGATGAATTCTTCGTCTGGTGCAACGTCGGCCGGCGGCAGGACAGTGACGCGTGCGGCGAGCTCCCGGGTCATCTTGGCGGCCACGATGTCGTTGCGGGCGGCCTTGACTTCGTCGGCCGCGAACTCGGGCCCGAATAGCTTTTGCCAGGCGATTAGGGCGGCGGCGTCGTCAACGCCTTGCAGGTCGTAGGCTTCGCGTGCCCATCGCGCGTAGTCAGCGATCTTCGACTTGAAGTTGGCGATGACGACGGGGTCGTCCCAGCGGTGGTTGAAACTGACACCGGGGCAGCTGGGGTCGTCCAGCGGTGGACTTCCGGCGTAGGTGGACAACCAGGTATCCAGCGACTCCAGTAGATGTACGAGGGAAGTGGGCATGTCGGTGTAGGCGCTGTGGCTGTCCCAGAGCTGGACTCGCCCGCCTAGCATCACGGTCAAGATGACCGAGGGGCATGTGAACGTGTTCTTGAAGTCGCGCAGCCACTTCATCAATCGAATGGCTCGCCGCAGCTGACCACGGCTGATGTCATCACGCTCTTTCATCCAGTCCGCAAATCCAACCGGGTTGGTTTCTTCAAATACGTTGTCGCGGTAGTAGATGATGGCTTGACTGCCGTCCTCGAGGGTGACGGCCGGCACAACGTCGACATGGCAGTCGTTGGCGTAGGAGATGCGCACGCAGCGGTTTTTCCGCTGCAGCTTGTCCTTGTATTGGCTGCTGCGCTTGAACGCGGCTCGCACCTGCTGCAGATACATTCTGGGGTTGTCGTTCCACTCCGGAACGTTCTCCAAGTGCAGCAGAATGTCGGCGTCGAACTCGTCGTACTCGGTGACGGGATTGATGATGGTCTGGTGAGCCCACGAGCCCTGTGGCAGGTGCTCCTTGTACCTGCCACCCATTTCACCATCTCGCTTGAACGCGTTGGTAATTGCCGTAACACGTGCATCGAGCTGGTCGAGGCGGTGCTGCTTGAGATTTACCGTGCTCTCGAGGAAGGCGGTGAAGTGTGCGTCGAAGTCGGTGGACACGGTCTATACCTCCAAGGCCCGGTGGTAGCCTTCGCCGGTCCGGTCGTAAGTGACGATGGTCGGTCGCAAATTGGCGGACTTGAGGATGCTCCCGAAGGCGAGTGCACCTGACAGTGGCAACGCCCCGAACAAATGGAGACTGCGCAGCTGCTTATGTGTACCTTCCAGATTGGTGAAGTAGGTCCGTAGCGCGGCGACGTACCGGGCGAGAACAGCCGGGTGAGAGAAGATGTCCTCGGCGGGCTCGCCGGTAGGCAGCAGGGTCCACATCGGCAACTCGCGAAGGTCATGGGGAAGGTCGCTCGGAGGTGTTGTTCCGGAGAGATTGGTAACCAGTACGCCCCCGGTGCCTGAAGTCTCGCCGTTGATCACCGATACATGGAAATCGGTTCCGGGATCGTCGATTTGGGGCCACATCCAAGAACCGGTGTAGCGATGCCGCTGATAGATATCTAGCGGTACCCCATCGTCGAGCTTGAACCCCAGGTAGATCAGCAGCGGCAGGCGAGCGATCGCGAACACACTCAGATGCGAAATATCGCCGTTGACAATGCCCGGCCGGATGCGGTGATCGACTGCATTATCGATGGTGGTGATGGCCGCGTCGTAGTAGGCAGGGGTCAGAGGATGCTCGCCCGGTAGCTTCTGCAGGTCGATCTCCACTCCTTGACGATCGTAGGACTCCAGAAAACTCGGGAATCGCTGTGCATGACGGATGACGGCCTCAGCCGCCGCAGGTCGAGGGAGTTCCATCACGTCTCCACGGATATCGCCGGCCATCCGCACGATCGCGGTGCGCTTGTCCTTCAGCAGACCGGTTTGCATTCGGATGTCGGCTTCGTGTTCACGCTTGCGTTGTCTCAGGAAGTCCACGTCAAGTAGACCCGCCACCTTCTGCTGATCGATCTCGGTATGACAGCCCGAGCACGCCAGCATGATGTTGTCGACGTCATCTCGCTGCTCAACGGGCAGCGGATCAAGACCGCGGGCTGACTTCGCCGACGCGACTGCGCCGACAATATGCGCGCCCTCCCCAAGCGGGACTTCCTTGCTGCTGAGGCCGCCCTCGAGGAGGTATTTCTTGCACAGGGTGCAGCGGCCTCCGGCTCGGACCCACAATATGCGGCGGTCAAGATCGGCTAGCGCCATACGTAATGTCTCCTCTGGGGTAGGCGGTTGTCCTGTAACCGCATCGACACCTATCACCACACCGCCAGCCGGATGCCCGGTAGATCGGTACGGAATCCTGTTGGTGTATAGCCTGATACGTCATTGATAGAAGTGTTCTGTGCCGAGATCGGACGCATGCAAATGAGTGATAGCTACAGGGCACCCGCTTACTTGAGGCTGTCGAACTTGCGTGTGGCGCGCCGGCGGCCGGACGCACCAGCCGCCGGCGAGAAACCTCTACTTCTTTTCGTTGCGCACGCCCTTGTGTTCGTGCGGACTGCCGTCCAGGATTCGTCCAGTGGCTGTGTCCCGCTTGAACCAGGTCTGCCCGACCTTGAACTCGCTGCGGCCTTTGACCGCTCCGACGCGATAGTCGCGCCCCGTGTTCTTCGCCATGATGTTCACCTCCTCCCCGAGGACTCGACCGTCGACTGTGGTGCAGCATGTCCTCACCTAGTAGTCGACACAGCCGTCAACTGAGTTAGTGGACTCTGCTGCCGCGGCGAGTTCAGCCGCCACCGGCATAGCCGAACGCAGGAAAACTGCACGTCAGTGAGGTCAGCTTGAGCTCTGTCAGCACTGGACTGGCGACGGGGCGCTTGTGCCGACGTGTCCCGGGGCTGGTCGTTGTCAGCGTTTCTAACCCGATGAGCGTCTGTATCGACTACATGTTGTAAGCCCAAGATCCAGAACAGGCTGGCGCGGGTAGCCGACGAGTTGGAGGTGCAATGGCGTGCCGCCGTGCTGATCAGCCATCGGTGAGGTCTGGATGATGCCCGATCATCCAGACTGGGCGGCCCTGTATCAGAGGCATCGCGACGCGATGTACAGGGTCGCCGCTAAAGTGCTGCGTGAGGTTGGACTTGCTGACCAGGCCGATGACGCTGTCCAAGCGGCCATGTTCTCATTGATGAAATCGCCGCCAGCTGGTGTCGTTAGCTGGGAAGCGGTTTTAGTTAGGACCACCCAACGACGCGCCCTCGACATCGTTGACTCTGCGGTGGTCCGCCACGCGGGGCCGCCGCCGTCTGAGGGACACGACACCGCCGATCCCCGGTACCAAGTTGAGGACATCGACGAGGCCATCGATCGGCAACGGCAGGCGAGCCAGGTGACCCAGTATTTTCCGTTGCTGACCGAGCAACAACGTTTTGTGGCGTGGGAGTACGTCGCGCGTGATCGTCCGCGGTCTGAGGTCGCCGCCGAATTGGGTGTCACACCGGCACGCGTGAGTCAAATCTCTACCGCAACCATCCGGATATTAAGAGACGCCATGGGTTTGACAGGAGGGAGCAGATGACCAATGAAGATCGTGACAGGATTCTGCAGGACTTCCTTGAAGCCAAATCACACAAGGACGTTCGGTACTTCATTGAGGACTGGCCCGAGCAAAAACGGGCCGAGATCGCTTCGCTAATAGAGGTGGCAGACCTTTTGTGGGAGGCGGGCCACGGAGCGCCTCCTTTAGAGACCGACCCAGTTGCTGCCATGCTTGGACTGATCCCGGACCCGCGGATTAGCCTGGATCCTCGCGCCGTGTCTCGCGCGCGAAAGAATGCGAAGCTCAAGACAAGCGACATCGCAGATCGGTTACAGAGTCGTGGGTGGGACATCGTTGTGCGCGACGTCTTCCAATGGGAAAACCAGACGCATTCGGATGTGGCGCCAGCACTGATTAGGGCAATCGCCGAAGTGCTCGGCGTCCTGCCGGACCAGCTCACGATGGACCGCAGTTTGTCAACTGACAGTCAAACACTTGCCTCGACCATGCGGTCCGCTCGTTTCGAAAGCTTGGCGCGGCGGTGGGCGCGGCTTCAAGGTGTGTCGAATGCGTTGGCGTCGTCTGCACTGCGATCGCGGATGCTTGCCACCGTCCACCGCGGCGATCGACCCGATGAAGACCAGATGTTGCAGTCGCTGGAGGCACTCATCAGCACAATGGAAGAACGAGAGAATCCAAATCATGGATCTTGACCGCGCCACAGAGCTTGCGTTGGGGCTGCTGGGAGCTGACGTGCGCACGAGATTCGCTGCCGACCCTGTTGATGCTCTTCGCAACACCTTAGAGCTGAAGGTTCAACCTGTCGAGCATCTCGCCCAACGACGAGACGACGGAGGCGCATGCGACGGAGTTTCGTACCTGCAGGACGGCGTCATCCTCTACGCACCGACACGTTGGAGCAAACGCCAGAACTTCACACTGGCCCACGAACTCGCTCACTGGCTCATCGAGCAACAGGACGAGCTATATGACTGGCTGGCCGATCAGCCAGAGCCGCAACGCATGCTCGAAACACTTTGCGACAGAATCGCACAGCGCCTGCTGCTACCGGAAGCGCTGATTGATTCTGTCGTTGGAGCAGGTCCTGTCCGTGCCTCCCACGTGATCAATCTGTTCAACCGCAGCGAAGCAAGCGGGCCGGTGTGTGCTATCGCTCTGGCCAGACGCCTAACCTGCTGCGGTTCAGTACTTTTGATCGATAGAGTTGCTGCCGTTGTTTCATATGCCAGCCTGAGACCCGACGTCGAGGAAGGCTGGCCGAACGTCTTTCCATGGCCGGGCAACGAGGTGCCCGCTGGACATCCGTTCCTCAACATGCGGTCTGGAGATAGTTGGACTAGACGCAGCTACTGGAGAGCGCGATGGGGCACCCAGCGTGACTACTATGCGGACGCGGTGTGCGAGGGCACTCGCGTGATCGCAATTCTGGCTGATCTGGATGTTTGGAACGCCGAACAACTACACATTGATCAACCTAATGAATTCGACCGCAGGCCCTCTTCCCAGATCACGTGCTGTGGACGCACATTCACAGTACGTGGTTATCCCTGCGACGACTGCGGCCAACAGTTCTGTCCTTCGTGTAAGCGATGCAATTGCGATCGTCGCGCTGAACGCGAAGAGTCTTGCACGAGTTGTTATTTGAAGTTCCAAAGGCATCTCCTGGTCGCTGGCTTGTGTGAAGACTGCCGCTGAGCCCCAGCCCGCCCTGTCGAATGAGCAAGCGGGGCAGCTACTTCTGCGCGCATTCGTGCGGTGTGATGATTCGGCTGGCCGACCGGTACGGTTATTAGATGTCGGCGCGGTGTCGAGTACATGATTGACCGCCCAAGGGCGGTGGCGAATTGGCGTCGACAGATGCCGCGAACGACTCGGGTCTCGATATTTGCCACCTGCGCACCGTGGCGGACTTATGCTACTAGCGACGGGGGGTGATCTGGGTGAACCAACCGAGCGACCCGGCCTTTGAACTGTTGTACAAATCTTTGACAACGGACGCGGTAGGCGCCGCCGAGGTCGCCGTCGCATGCCTGCGATATGCGATTTTGCGCACTGACGCCGGGTACGCGTTCGACTCGGTGGGGGAGCGCGCCCTCGATGTCTACGGGCGCATCTGCACGATTGTTGGCGGCGACCTCCGGACGTTTCTCGCTCCAGAGGAGGTTGACGCGATTGCTCAGGCCGTCGCCGACTCCAATGATCGCCCGATGGCCGCTTGGTGTGCGGCGCACCGTATTTCGTTGGCGATTTCACAGGACTTCTCCGCGTCGGTCCACGGGCCTTCGGTGCAGTCGCTCGAAGACATGCAGCCATTTCCCGTGGCGACCGGTGCATGCTCGACGATCTACGGCGGCACAAAAGGATTGTCTGCACGGCCTAGGCCTGAACGTCGCCGCAATGATCCATCGTCCGTCGGTGGCCTGGCCCTGTGGCGCCGTAGCAAGGCCGGCTCCTTCAACGTGATCATCGATCGGGTAGGCGGTGAGCAGTTCAGCCGCTCCGTTGATCACGAGGGCTCGCTGAGAGTGGCGCTTATTCAGCCCAACCAATCGCTAGACGAACTCTGCTTAAAGAGCTTATCCGCTCCGTCGGACGCCGATTGCCGGTTCTTCGGCATCCGTCCGCACAACGAGGACACACAAGTCGAACGCGTGCTGACCGGTCTACGACATGCCGCTGATGCTGGGGCGGGGATCGCCCTGCTCCCCGAGCTCGTTATGACGGAGTCAGCCGTCGCGGCGATAGCGGGGCACCTATCCGAGCCCGGCACTGTGGTCTGCGCAAAAGCAGACTCCCACGCATTGCGCGTCGTCATTTCCGGCAGCTTCCATCACGTCGACGCCGATCAGCAACGCAATTCGGTTCGGGTCCATTTTCCTCGGGCCGGTGCGGTCAACGACCGGCAGCATTCGAAGTCGGGGTTCTTCGCCCTGACCGTGCCGCGGACAGTGCTGGAGGCCATGGTGTGTGACCACTCGTCGCCGCCCAAGCCGACAGCCGTGGCCGCAAGTGGCACGACGTCCACCGATACCGTCGAATTCCGCGAGGACATCGTCGCAACCAACGAGGTCAGGCTTTACCTGGGCGCGAAGTTGTCAGCCGTCGTCGTGATCTGTGCGGACTTGCTTGAGGGCCAGTTGCTCGACGTTCTGGAGGCATTGGCACCTTCCGTGACGTTGGTGTGCAACATGACCGAGAAAAACGGCGACTTTAAGGCCGCCGCGAATGCCCTCGTTCTGGCCGGCCAAACGACGTCGGTTGCAGTGAACAACCCAGCTGACTGGTTCGGCAACGCTGTCGAGGGCGCGCTCGTCGGGATGCCGTTGGCGAAGTACGAACACCGCATCGTGACCGCGAACTTCCCCGACCGCGACCACATTTTGGTATTCGACAGCGCCGCGCGTGGGTTGAGCATCTGGCCGGAAGAGCTACCCGACGGTACCGCAGTGGACCGCGCCGTCTAGCGCAACCAGTATTAGACATGTATTGTACTTTCATGTCTGGTTCCACCTTGTCGCCCTATCAGATGCTGACTGCTGTGCGGCCCCGGTTGCTTAACCGCCCCGCCGACATCGGTGGTGTGGCGCTGCTGGGGCAGGCGATCTCCGATGTGCTCGACACTGACCAGCCCGAACCGGTCATTTTGCAGCTCATCGCCGATCTCGAGTCGGAACGGTCTAATGCGGAATCCGATGAGATCAAGGGGCACTGGGCGCTGCCACTCGCCGCGTTGTTGGGTGTGGTGCGTCAGCATCTACACAACCGCACTGTCGCCGCGGCGGCCCTCAATCCTGGCAGTGAGACACTCCGCGACAAGGTCCTGGGTGCCCTCGACGCTGGCGTCGCGAACCCGACAGCCATCGGCGAATTCGTTAACTCGCCGACCACCGTGGTGTCACGTGTGCTGCGCCAACTGCTCGCAGAAGGTCTAGTCGAACGAGCCGAGGGAGTCGGCGACAAACGCCAGCGCCTGTACCGTCGACTGGACGTGCAGCCTGAAACCGACCTCACGGCCACGCTTGACCTTCGATCGGCACCCGACCCTGAGACTGCTCCGGCCCTCGCCACGCGTGGGCTAGCCGATACCGCCCAGTTGGTGGAGTTCGTGGATGGACTCACTCATACAAACGCCCGGACCGCGGCGGAGTTCTTGCCCGATCTGTTGCGCGCAGGAAACGACAGCAATCTCAGTCCGCAGTTGCGTGTGTCGGCGCTTGGTGTCGCGGGTGTGCTGCTGCGCTCGTCAGGGTCGGCTGAAGCTGGCGAGGACGCGTTGGATCTCGCCGAGAGCGCCGAGGCCATCGCCGAGCGATCGGGCGAGGATTTGTTGCGCGCGCGTGCAGCCTATGACCGGGCCCGCGCAGGCTTGTTTGTCCTCCCGCAGCAGAGCGACATGCATCTGGCTGACTTGCAGCGTGCCGAGGACTTCGCCGGGCGTGTAAGCGGTCCTGCTGGGCTGATACGCCTCGGTTGGTGCGCCTACACCCGATGCTTGATAGAGGGGGGACGGGACATACCCAGCGCCATTAAGCACGGCGACGAAGCCGTTCGGCTCTTCTCCGATGCAGCGTATGCCTACGGCCAGGCGGCTGCGCTTACGTTGGTGACGCGATCGCATTACTCGAGTGGCGCGCGCGATTGCGCCGCCGAGACAGCTCAAAGCGCACTACGCCTTGCCCGGAAGCACGGTTATTTGAGGCTGATCGCTGAAAGCTCATTCTGGGCCGCCGAGGTCGATCTGGATACGGCTCGGACAACGGAGCTCTTTACCGCCGCCGCCGAGCATTTTGAGTCTGTCGGCAGTTCACATTGGCAGGCGCTGTCGTATGCCTCGCTGGAGGTGGCAAAAGCCGAATGCCACGAAAAGCATCTCGACGCTGATTCCGCCGCGGAACTGCTGGTCAAGCTTCGTGAGCTCCATGGCCAGATGTCGGCGCAAGACAATTCTTGGGCCGCTGCTGTGTTAACCCGCAAGATCGCGGTGTGTGCACGGTACGCAGGAGATTTCGACCTAGCGGCACAGCAATTCGACGAAGCGACCAAGATCTACCAGGAGATCGCCGACGTGCGAGGTGTGGCAGTAGCACAAGCCGGCCTATTCGCTACCGAACGGGGTCACCAGAGTGTCCGTGCCGAAGATCGTGAGGCCGCGTTGGCGGCGCCCCATCTTTCGGCGGACGATCAGGCTGCTCGTGAGGCTGTTGGGTTACTTGACTCGGAGTGCAGCGAGCTGATGTTGGCGTTCTGACAGCCTAATTTTGCGGAGCCAATCCGCGGTGGTTGGCCAGATCGGCGGTTGCAGCCAATGAGGCTGTGGACGCTAAAGATTTACGATCACCGTTGCACCTGCGTCCGGCGGTCGCCAGGCGCAGGCATGGTCGACTGCCTGCACCCGGGGTGGCGTCATAGTCGGGCACGAGCAGCGATATCGTCGCTTCGCCAGACGTGTTCTTCGTGGCTGGCTGAATGATCCAGCCGCCACCGTCGCAGTAGTACTTCGGTGACGTTCGACCTCTTCGGAAGACGTTGACGCTCAAGGGTCAAGGCGAGAATCGGGTCGAACCTCAACCGGATATCGATGATACGGATCCCTGCGTTGACCGCGTCTTTAACGGGTCGGCTGACGGGCGTGCTGAGCAATACGAGTTCATCAATTGGTGTACCGAGATTGGCTGCACGACAAGCCACTTCACCCCCATAGCTGTGACCGAAGACTGTTTGCAATCCCGGGGGAGACGCCTCAGCAGCCCACTCCAGAAAATCGGTTGCCGCCAATGCGCGCTCGCCGGCGCTAAGAGCTCCGCTCCAGCCGTATTTCGTTCCCAGGCGGTACAGATTCGGCCGGTGGTTGCCGAGAATAAACTGATGGAACGCACCGCCCGGGCGCCACCAACTTCCTTTCCACCCGGACGTGCCGTGAATCATCGTCGAGGCGGGCACCGCCTGCGGCGGGGCCAGCAGCGGTTCCGGCGGCGCCGGTAGAACATCATCAGCTGGGGCGACGCCGCCGACGGCAGCCAACGCAAGCGACCGCGAAATCGCGTCGGGCGATCGTAGTGCCACATCCAGCCTCCCGCGTGAAAGCGCGGTCACAATAAACGAATTCAGATACTGATCGTCGGCTGTGTTGGACAGCAAGCGCCGGTAGATCTCTCGCCATTGCCCAGCGTCCCAAAAAACCGGCTCGCGCTGTAATGGCTCGCCAGCACCTATGGCCGGGTCGGGTTCGTACCACCAGGACCATGGGCCCCACGGAACGTTGGAAAGCACGTCGCTCGGGTCATCGGCCAAGAGCCCCAACATGCGCCACCGATCCGGACCCGGTGGCGGCCATCGCCTCCTTGACCGCAAGCCGAGCCCTTGCCACAGGGCCGCTGCGGCGGCGGTTGATTCACGTTCAAGACCGCTTCCCAGCATCGCGATCAGAAAATTGACTGCGCTCCGGGCATCGGAATCTTCGTTGAGCGTGACCCACCGGCCCACCCGCGCGGCATCTGGGTCTTCAGAAATTTCACGTATGCCGTCCTGAGCAAACGGGTCACCTTCGCGCCACCCGGCGCCGGCTCGCTCAATCATGGCGTCGGAAAAGCCAAGGGAACGCTGTTCTTCCGCCAATCCGCTCAGCGCGATCGACGCTTCCTGAAGCAACGCAGCCAGCGCGGCAGCGCGGCATACATTGGAGCCTTCGAACTCGGCAGAAGGCCCCGCAGACTCCGGCTCGCTGAACGGCTCGAAAACATCGTTTGCATCAGACGCCGTTGTCATTTCGCACACCCCCGCCGTGACACACCAATATTGGTCATGCGATGTGACGATTGCCGTCGAACCACGGACAGCCGACCACGCCGACCTCGCAGTCTGTAGTGAAACCAATCCGACCCGAACAATCCGTCTACGTATAGACCTGTCGCCTCATTTACAGGTCATTCACAGAATTACGGGCATCGCTGGCAGCCGGTAACTGAGCGCACCGGTGGTAGCTCAACTGACGATCCGGGTCTCTCGCGGACCATCAGCCGGGTGTGGCAATCTGTGTGCGCCGCAGTCCACGTGGCCGGTGCCCCCGCGGTTTACCGCCACCGGGACTGCCGTCACGTCTGCTGAACCATCGCGCTCGTACGGGGCAGAGTTCCCACGAACACATCCCCGCCAGCAACATGTTGTCGCTGGAAATCATCGGGGTCCCGTGCGAGTGGACGGTCCGCGTGGAGGTATCGAATATTGTTGTGCGGAAGCCTTTTTCGAACAACTTCACCAGCGAATTGGTCGCCGCTGGTGGGTTCGGCGGAGACCTGGTCCGGACTTCTATTCATGCACCACCGTACCGTTCTAGGATTCGCCATCTAGAATGCAAAAACTCGTCCGCCAAACCTGATGCAATCGCGTGAAAGCGCAGGTCAGGGCATCGTGATATGACACGGAGAAATGCAACCTACATGGAGGTATCACTTCTCAATCTGCATGGCAATTCGTCATTTGAGATGGCACAACTTGGCAAATTGCCAATTCTATGAGAGGTCACGTGGTCTCCTCGATGCCTTCTACAGTGGATTCTGGTCGTACCGGCCCGACTCGTTCTGCTTGGCGCTGTCCACAGATCTCATGAATAGCTCAGTGCAGCAACGCTATTGGTGCTGGGAAAGTAGTGCTGATCAAGATGCCGGGGGTCGTTGAGAGTCGCCTCAGTTCAGAGTCGCCCCATGCCACCTTCCGATTGCGCAGCCCATAGGTTGACGAGCAGCATCGTCGGAGCAGTTGATCCGTTGGGCGGCGTAGGTGGCACCAGCACCACGATGGACCGACTGCTGGACGAGCGACTGGCGAGAATCTACGGCGCGCCAGAGAAGTGGGGAGCGTGCCCGGGGTGCCGAAGGTAAGGGCCGAGTAAGAGGGAGTCGAGCTCGTGCGCGCCCAAGTCGGAACACTGCCATCAGGCACCGATAACCCGGCCGCTACATTTCGGAAGCGTGCTCGACAAACCTAAGGAACTCGGAAGAAAAGCCGTGACGTCACTACGCAAGCGAGGCCCGATCTTCTGGGCCATGGCAGCAGGGATCGCCGTGACCATCGCGCTGATTGCCGGCAGCCAGATCGAGTCGAGTGGCCGCAAGCAGATCTAGCCCGATCGCTTGCCGACTTGGCCAGTGAAGATGAACTGGCTTACTGACATAGGAGAGCATGGAAATGGCAGCCGCCGGGACATAAGGTGAGCCGCCGCCACGCCGCTACAGGCAGCTGAACGGACTGATGTTGGTGCTTAATCCGGCGCTGGCCTTGTTGCTCGATTGGGACACTGATAGCCAGGTTTGGTTGGCGCCAAGGGCTGGCAGGAGGACCACCACATCGGCATTTCAGAGGCATGCCGATCGCGTGTTGCCACAACAGCACTGAGCTCTGGAACGATGCGCCGAGGCCCGGTCGCGACGGCATCGTGCTCTTGGCACATGAGAACCGGTACGGCGGCAGTGGGAAAGTAGTTGGTGCCGATGCCAGATGAGCACGTTCGCAAGGTTACTCACAGACGCGGTCCCATCATCGTAGGTTGAAGTGCCGGGAACGGCTGCTGTAATCACATTCGGGAGTGCATGGCGAGTAGCTCGCATGTGCCGAGGGAAGGGATGACATGACCGCCGATGACATGGGTGATGCTTCTTGCCGTCCCTGGAGTGATCGTGAGGCTGAGCTCTTGGCGATCACGCTGGAGTTGTTGCAGGAACACGGGTATGACCGTCTGAGCGTCGAAGCGGTGGCAACCGAGGCTAAGGCCAGTAAGGCCACGATGTACCGGCGTTGGCCATCGAAGGCCGATTTGGTGCTGGCGGCGTTTATCGAGGGGACCCCTAATTCTGCGGTACCGCCTCAAACCGGCTCACTGCGCGGAGACCTTATCGAGATCGGCCGATCGGTCTGTGAGCACGAGCGCGAACGCACGATGACCATGCGAGCGATGCTGAACGAGGTGTCACATAGCGCTGGCTTTCAGACAGTAATGCAGCAGAAGTTTGTGCTCCTCCGCAAGTTGGTGATAGACGGCGTACTTGCCGAGGCAGTCGAACGCGGCGAGATTGATATGTCAGCTATTAACGAGGAGATCTTCGATCTGTTGCCGGGATATCTAGTTTTCCGTGCCCTGGTTGCTGACCGGCCACCGACCGAGGAGACGATCCGGATCTTGGTTGACGATGTGTTGCTGCCGAGCCTCAGGGGCGGCTGCGAACGTCAAGAATGAGCGTCTAGTTCCGCGGCGAATACACTCAACACATCAGTAGTCCGAGTTAGCTACGGGGATAGATCGGCACTGCTCTCGCCGAGGTGACGGTCACGCCTGTCGTTGTGGTGCACCATGACTGCGCGGGTGTCGTGCGCGTTTCCGATGCGCCGCAACCAGTATCGTCTCCACGATCGAGTCAACATTTGGCTGTCGCCGGAGCCGCCCTGATCTGCGTTCACCCCAAGCCTGTAAGGCCCGGTTAGCCATGGATCGAATTGTTCGGACCGTCTGGCCACCGTCAGCTGAGGCATCACCTACGGCCCACCGCAGTGCGGATGCGCCATCTGGCGACCCAGTCGACGACGACCAAAATGCTGGCTCTAGTGGCAATCACTCTGCCTACCATGGGTTTCGCACCTCCTCTCGGGAGTTGTCGGTGGCGCCAAGCGCCGACAACGGAGGAGACTGATCAGTCCAGAAGCGCCCGCGGGCGCGCCGGCCCATACGCGATGCGATGTCCGAATGAGTAGGGCGTGGTTGCGAATTGCACCGCCGACCGGTTCTCGCCTAACGGCTCAATCAGCCCGTGCAAGATCTGCACGTGTCGTTCCGACGAAATGTAGGTGTTGAAGGCAGCTTCGTCTTCGAAGACCGCGGTGACGGAGTAGTCGGCATTGCCGGGCCGGATGTTCAGATCAGCGCCGTGCCTATAGCTCAGAGCCGCAGTCTCTGAAGCGAGTTCGTCGAGGGCGGCACTGAGTTCGGCGATTGATTCAGGTGGGGTGTTGCTTTTGAAAGTGAATGTGACTACGTGGGCTACGGGCATGTCTGTGGTCGCTTCCTTCGCTTGGGGCTTAACTGCCGATGTCGAACGGCCGCGGTTGGCAAGGCGGCTAGGCCATTGAGCTCCAGGTGCGACGGAGGCGGGGTTGACTGAGGCAGGCCGTGAGGGCGGGCGGAAATGACCTTGCTGGCACGCCACTCAAACTGCCCCGAATTCCAGGGTGCCGAAGTCTGCCGAATTGAAAGCCGTTGTATAGCTACGATCGTCATTGGGGTAGTCCCGCTCGGTGTAGCCGGTGTAGATCTGGCGCGGCCGGCCGATCTTGGTGCTCGGGTCGGCACTCATCTCACGCCAGTGCGCGATCCAGCCCGGCAGGCGGCCCAGGGCGAACAGCACGGTGAACATGCGGGTCGGGAAGCCCATGGCCCGGTAGATCACGCCGGTGTAGTAGTCGACGTTCGGGTACAGCTTGCGCTCGACGAAGAAGTCGTCGGTGAGGGCGATCTCCTCGAGCGACTTGGCGATGTCCAGCAGCTCGTCGTCGCCGCCGAGCTTGCCGAGGATCTTGTCGGCCTGCTCCTTGACGATGCGCGCCCGCGGGTCGTAGTTCTTGTAGACCCGGTGGCCGAAGCCCATGAGCTTGACGCCGTCTTCGCGGTTCTTGACCTTCTTGACGAAGTCGCGGACGTCGCTGTGCTCGGTGCGGATCTTCTCGAGCATCTCCAGCACGGCCTGGTTGGCGCCGCCGTGCAGCGGGCCCCACAGCGCGTTGATGCCACCGGAGATCGAGGTGAACAGGTTGGCCTGCGACGAGCCGACCAGGCGCACCGTCGACGTCGAGCAGTTCTGCTCGTGGTCGGCGTGCAGGATGAACAGCATGTCCAGGGCGCGGACCAGCTCGGGGTCCACCTGGTACGGCTCGGCCGGCAGACCGAACGTCATGCGCAGGAAGTTCTCGACCAGGTTCAGCGAGTTGTCCGGGTACA
>NZ_JARVRX010000012.1 GCF_030209435.1 Mycolicibacterium sp. lyk4-40-TYG-92
CGCATGCAACAACTCCCCAGGTAGGAGCTGTTGCACTAGACCCTTGAATCGAAGCGGCGTGTTGCCGTACAAACACGCACGCTCGCGGGAAAGGGGCGGCTCGCGGAAGGGGGTGAGGGGTCAGCGCCAGGAGTAGGCGGCGCGGAGGCGGGCGGCGATCATCTCGAACTTCTCGCGTTCGAGGATCGCGCCTTCGCGGCGGATGCCTTCCTCCGGCACGTCGAGCACCCGGTCGAGGCGCACCCAGCTGGCGCGTCCCTCATAGTCCCAGCTGCCCGAGCCGATGCCGACCCAGTTGGAATCGCCCTGATGGCGGTCCTGGCTGGACACCATCAGGCCCAGCAGGGTGTTGCGGTCGCGGCCCACCACCAGCACGGGCCGGTCCTTACCGCGCGTCGGGTCGTCTTCGTAGACGACCCAGGTCCAGACGATCTCGCCCGGGTCGGCCTGGCCGTCCAGGTCTGGGGCGTAGACGATCCGACGGGCGCGGTGCGCGGTGGGGACGATGGTCTCGGTGACCGGGCGCCCGGCGGTGATGGCTGCCTGCGGCTCCGACGGAACCGCGCCGAGCGCCGTCAGACCCACCTCGATGCCGAACCGGATGCCCTGCTGGATGGTCCGCTGCAGCCCGTCAGGCTGCTGCAAGGTGCGGATGAGCTTGGGCGCCTCGTTGAACACGAGTTGTTCCGCCAGACGCTGGAACGTCTTCCACTGCGACGCCATGGCATCGAGCATAGGGGAGTTTCCGGGCCACGATTTAGTCGCCGGGGTCCTCCCTGGATACCCTGGTAGCTGCGCGTGATACGCGTAGACCCATCGTCACCAGGAGATTCCCATCAGCAGTTTCGCCGACAAGACGTTCACTGCGCCGGCGCAGATTCGGAACTTCTGCATCATCGCCCATATCGACCACGGCAAGTCCACCCTGGCCGACCGCATGCTGCAGCTCACCGGCGTCGTCGACGACCGGTCGATGCGCGCGCAGTACCTGGACCGCATGGACATCGAGCGCGAGCGCGGCATCACGATCAAGGCGCAGAATGTCCGTCTGCCGTGGAAGGTCGGCGATGAAGAGTTCGTCCTGCACCTGATCGACACCCCGGGCCACGTCGACTTCACCTACGAGGTGTCGCGCGCGCTGGAGGCCTGCGAGGGCGCCGTGCTGCTGGTCGACGCCGCGCAGGGCATCGAGGCGCAGACCCTGGCCAACCTCTATCTGGCGCTGGATCGCGGATTGACCATCATCCCGGTGCTCAACAAGATCGACCTGCCGGCCGCCGACCCGGACCGCTACGCGGCCGAGATCGCGCACATCATCGGCTGCGAGCCGACGGACGTGCTGCGGGTGTCCGGCAAGACCGGCGCCGGCGTGACGGAGCTGCTCGACGAGGTGGTCCGGCTGGTCCCGGCGCCGACCGGCGACCCGGACGCCCCGACCCGCGCGATGATCTTCGACTCGGTCTACGACATCTACCGCGGCGTGGTCACCTACGTCCGTGTGGTGGACGGCAAGATCGTCCCGCGCGAGAAGATCGCGATGATGTCCACGGGGGCCACCCACGAACTGCTCGAGGTCGGCATCGTCTCGCCCGAGCCCAAGCCGTCAGAGGGGCTGGGCGTCGGCGAGGTGGGTTACCTCATCACCGGCGTGAAGGACGTCCGGCAGTCCAAGGTCGGTGACACGGTGACGACGGCCCGCAAGGGCGCCACCGAAGCGCTCACCGGGTACCGCGAACCCAAGCCGATGGTCTACTCCGGCCTGTACCCGGTGGACGGGTCGGATTACCCCAACCTGCGTGAGGCGCTCGACAAGCTGCAGCTCAACGACGCCGCGCTGACCTACGAGCCGGAAACCTCTGTGGCACTTGGCTTCGGCTTCCGTTGTGGCTTCCTGGGCCTGCTGCACATGGAGATCACGCGCGAACGCCTGGAGCGCGAGTTCAACCTCGATCTCATCTCGACCTCGCCCAACGTGGTGTACCGGGTCGAGAAGGAGGACAACACCGAGCTGATCGTCACCAACCCGTCGATCTGGCCCGAGGGCAAGGTCCGCGCCGTCCACGAGCCGGTGGTGAAGACGACGGTGATCGCACCCAGCGAGTTCATCGGCACCATCATGGAGCTGTGCCAGTCCCGCCGCGGTGAGCTGCAGGGCATGGACTACCTGTCCCCGGAGCGCGTCGAATTGCGCTACATCATGCCGCTCGGCGAGATCATCTTCGATTTCTTCGACTCGCTGAAGTCGCGCACCCGCGGCTACGCGTCGCTGGACTACGAAGAGGCCGGCGAGCAGGAAGCCGATCTGGTGAAGGTCGACATCCTGTTGCAGGGCGAGGCCGTCGACGCTTTCAGTGCGATCGTGCACAAGGACGGCGCATCGGCCTACGGCAACAAGATGACGACCAAGCTCAAGGAGCTGATCCCGCGTCAGCAGTTCGAGGTGCCGGTGCAGGCTGCCATCGGCTCGAGAATCATTGCGCGCGAGAACATCCGGGCCATCCGCAAGGACGTGCTCTCCAAGTGCTACGGCGGTGACATCACCCGTAAGCGCAAGCTGCTCGAGAAGCAGAAGGAGGGCAAGAAGCGCATGAAAACCATTGGCCGGGTTGAGGTTCCGCAGGAGGCCTTCGTCGCCGCGCTGTCTACCGACGCGGCCGGCGACAAGCCCAAGAAGTAGCGATTGGTGCACGATTTCCCGCGGTGGCCGCGGAAGATCGTGCACTAAACACTGGTCAGGCGACCCGCAGCACGGCCTTGCCGGCGACCTTGCGTCCCAGCAGGGCCTGCGCGGCCGCGGCGATGTTCTCCCACGAATCCCGCAGCCCGATCTGCGGATCGATCTCACAGTCGGCCAGCAGAGTCAGCAGGTAGTCCAGGTCGGCGCGAAATGGCGCGCGGACGGTGAACGGCTCCAAGCGTTTCCGGTTACCGATGCGCCGCTGCGCCTCGAAGTCGATGGTGGTGGGTTCATTCGAGGCCATCCCGATGGACTGCACCGAGCCGCCGTCGGACACGAGGCTGAAGGCCTGCGCCAACAGCTTGCCGCCGACGTTGTCGAGGACGCCGAAAACCGGCTCGGCCACCGCGTCGAGTCCGACCACCACTTCGGCTGCGCCCAATTCCTGCAGACCTTCACCGCGGGGCGCGCTGCCGACGGCTGCCACCACATGGGCACCGGCCCGCGCCGCCAGTTGCACCGCGAACCGGCCGACGCCGCCGGACGCGCCGGTGATCAAAACCCGTCGGCCGACGACGGGACCGAGAGCGCGCAGGGCCTGCAGGGCCGTCACCCCGGCCACCGGAAGCGCCGCGGCATCCTCGAACTCGACGAACTCGGGCAGCTCGGCCAGATTGTCGGTCGATACGACGCGTCGCTCGGCCCAGCCGGCCTCGCCGGCGAATCCGACGACCCGGGCTCCCACCTGAGGTCCGGAGCCGTCGGCCGCGGCTTGCACCACCACGCCGGCGCTGTCCCAGCCCGGGACTTCGCCCGGCCGGCGCATCTGATCGATGAAGTGGAGCTCACCGAAGTTCAGGGCAATCGCGTGCACCGCGATCAGTGCCTGAGATTTCGTGGCGACGGGCTCGGCGACGTCGTCGAACCGGAGATTGGCGGGAGCGTCGGGGGCGTAGACGAGTGCGCGCATAAACGGGCCAACCCCGGAAAGTATTCCCGTATTCCCGGCATTCGGACGCGGTGGCGCCGGGGGATGGGCCCCGAGAGCAACCCCGTTGAGCGGCAACAACACCCGAGCGATCGACAAGGTGGGTTGTTCCCATTGCATCGTTCTGAGCACAACGCTATGTACCGGGCGCGTCGAGTCCTAACTTGCTGGGTGTGTCGAAAGAACTTCACCTTCTCGCCTTCGGCAACACCCGATCCGCCGGACCGTGGCGGCACCCCGATGCGGACAACAGCACCGCCGGCGTCCGCCGGCGGCTCATCAAGCACGCGCAACTGGCGGAAGCGGGAACCTTCGACGCGCTGTTCTTCGCGGACGGGCTGAACTACGGGCCGCCGGCCACGTGGGCCTACAAGATTCCCGAGGACTTCGAACCACTGACTGCGACGGCCGCGCTGTCGTCGGTGACCGGCCACATCGGTTTGGTGGTCACCGGCTCGGCGACGCTGCAGCATCCTTTCCACCTTGCGCGGCAACTGCTTTCGCTCGATCACCTGAGTGGTGGGCGCGCCGGCTGGAACCTGGTGACCAGCTTTGCCCGCGCGGCAGCCGACAATTTCAGCGCCAAGGGCGTGGTCGATCACGACGAACGCTACGCGATCGCCGAGGAGGCACTCGATGTGGTTCGCAAGCTCTGGGATGGCTGGGGCGAGGACACGATCATCGAGGATCGCGCCGCGGGAGTGTTCCACGACGTCAACAAGATTCGCACCGCAGACCATCACGGCAAGTACTTCGACGTGGCAGGTCCACTGGGTGCCTCACGGTCCGCGCAGGGCCGGCCCGTGCTCTTCCAGGCCGGAGCGTCAGCCACCGGGCGGACTTTCGCCGCCAAACATGCCGAGGTGATCTTCACCAGTCACGGCAACCGCGGCCGGGCGCAGGAGTTCTACCGACAGATCCACCAGGAGGCGCGGCGTCTCGGGCGTGGCACACCACCGTTGATCACCCCGTCCTTCCGCTACGTCATCGGCTCGACCGACGACGAGGCGCGCCGTGCCGAGCGCGATGAGTACGAGTACTTCAGTCCCGAATATCAGGCCGCCTGGTTGCTCGAGGTCGAAGTCGACGTCACCGCCGCCGATCTCGACGGGCCGGTACCCGCTTCGGCATTTCCCGATTCCACCGAGACCCACCAGACCGCGCTGGCCGGGTATCGCGCCCTGGCCGCCGAGAGCCCGACGGTGCGGGATTTCCTGTACCGCACCGTCAACGGCTGGGGCGCGGGGGTCGTCGGCACGCCGGAACAGATCGCCGACGAGATCGAGCAGTGGTTCACGCAAGGCGCCGCAGACGGTTTCGTCCTTCGTGATTCGGGATTGCCCGGTCAAACCGAGTTGTTCGTCGATCAGGTGGTGCCGGTGCTCCGCAAGCGCGGCCTGTTTCGCCATGAGTACGCGGGCACGACGTTGCGATCCCACCTCGGCCTGGAGATCCCGACTCGTGCCCCGGCACATCAGCCATCGGAGGGCCGATGACCGAGCCCTTCGTCCTGGCCGGTTTCACCATGTCGACGGTGTCGCACGGCAATTTCGGTTTGTGGCGCCACCCGCGGGATCAGACGTCGCGGTATACCGACCTCCGGTACTGGGTGGAACTCGCACAACTGCTGGATGCCGGCGGCTTCGATCTGCTCTTCATCGCGGATGCGGTCGGCCAGCTCGATGTCTTCGGCGGCAGCGCGGAGGCGGCCCTGACCGGCGCGGTACAGACGCCGGTCACCGACCCCTTGCTCGCCGTGTCGGCGATGGCGGCCGCCACCGAGCATCTCGGCTTCGGCATCACCGTGTCCACCACCTACGAGAGTCCATATCTGCTGGCGCGCAAGTTCAGTACGCTCGACCACCTCACCGGTGGACGCATCGGGTGGAACATCGTCACGTCACTGCTGGACAGCGCCGCCCGCAACATCATCGGCCGCGACCGGCAGATTCCCCATGACGAGCGGTACGCGATGGCTCAAGAATTCCTCGAGGTCACCTACAAGCTGTGGGAAGGGTCCTGGGAGCCCGGAGCGGTGCTGCGCGACCGGGACCGCGGCGTCTACACCGACGCCGGCAAGGTCCACCCCATCGGGCATCAGGGCCGCTACTTCAGTGTGCCGGGCGCGCATCTCGTCGAACCGTCCCCACAACGGACTCCCGTGCTGTTCCAGGCGGGAACATCGCCGGCGGGAAGGGAATTCGCGGCACGTAATGCCGAGTTGGTGTTCGCCAGCGATCCCCGGCCGGATGTGTTGCGCGCCAACATCGCCGATATCCGGCGCCGCGCAGTGCAATACGGGCGCCGTCCTGACGCCATCAAGTTTCTGACCTCGATCGAGGTCGTCACCGACAGTACCGATGCCGCCGCCCGGGCGAAGGCCGACGAATTGGCGGGCTATCACGATCTCGAAGCCGGACTGGTGCTGTTGTCGGCGCTGTCGGGCGTGGACTGGTCGGACTACGGAGTGGACCGGCCGATCGAACAATTCGATACCGACGCGAGCCGGTCGATCCTGGCCGCCGTCGCCGATCCCGATGCCCGCCAACGTCTTACATTGCGCGACTATGCCGGTGGGCTCGGTGGTTTCGGTGGCGCACTGTTCGTCGGCTCGGGCCGCACCGTCGCCGACGACCTGGAGCAGTATGCGGAGCATGCCGGCGTCGACGGCTTCAACATCGCCTATCACGTCACACCGGGCAGCTTCGCCGATGTGGCCGAGTACCTGATCCCCGAACTGCGCAAACGTGGCCGGGCACGGGAGGCCGGCCATCCGGGCACGTTGCGGCAACAGATTTTCGGCGGTTCCGCGCTACTGCCGGACGACCATCCGGGCGCCGCGTTCCGCCGCCAAAGAATCCCGTCGATTTGATCGCTGCCGCATCGGGTGCTGATCGGGCAAGCTGAGAATCAGCTAATTATCCGGTAAAGAACTGTGCGGCAAAGCATTACGCGGTCCGCACGGTGGAAAGGCGGGCACCCGTGTCCACACCGAATCGCATAGAGCTGGCCGGTCGCGGGCTGGCCTCCGCGCAAGGCCATGGGCTGCAGAGCGATGCCCTGGGCTTCTGGGGAGTCTTCGCGCAAGGCTTGGCCGCCGCCGCGCCCAGCGTCGCGCTCGCCTCCGTGCCCTTCGCGCTGTTCGTGGCCGCGGGCAAGGGAGCGACCTGGGCGGTGCTGGTCGGCCTGGGTATCACCGTGCTGATCGCAGCGACCATCAGCTTCCAGGCCAGACGCACCGTGTCGTCCGGCTCACTCGGCACCTACACCGGTAACGGACTCGGGCCGGGGTTCGCCTACGCCGCCGGTTTCAGCCTGCTGGTCGGTTACATCGGTTTCGCCACCACCGGAACCCTCGGCGGTGTCGTCTACCTCGACGCGTTCCTGGATTCCATCGGATTGGGTTCGCAGGCAACATGGTTCCGTCTCCTGCTGGTGGTGGTCATCGTCGGCGTCGGGACCTATCTGCCGTTCCGCGGAGCGTCGATCGCCGCGAAGTACGAGCTCGTGTTCGAACTGATCGCCATCGCGTCGATTCTGGTGATCATCGTCGCCGCGTATCTCGGATATGGGTTCCGCGTCGATTGGGATCAATGGAACCCGGCGCACCTGGGCAGCAGTGCGACTTTCATCGCCGCGGTGTCCGCCGTCGGGTCGTACGCGGGCTTCGAGAGCGTCGCCTCCCTGGGCGCGGAAGCCAAAGACGCACACCGCAATATCGCCCGCTCGCTGCTGCGGGTGGTGCTGCTGCTGGGCGTGCTGTACGTCGTGTCGACCTACCCGCAGATCCTGCTGTTCAACTCCATCGACGGTGACAAGGCGATCCTGCCGCAGCTCGCGGACTCCACCGGTGTGCACTGGGTGAACCACGTCGTCAGCGGAACCGTGGCGATTGCGTTCATCGTCTTCGTCACCGCGGTGACCACCGCCGCGGCGCGGTCGCTGTTCACCTTCGCCCACGAGGGCGCGCTGCCGGCCGCGTTGACCAAGGTGCACCCCAAATACAAGACGCCGTGGGTCGGCATAGCCTTCATCGGCGTGCTGTCGTTCGTCTTCTCTGTCGTGGCCACCGTGAGCTCGGCCGGCCGCGTGGTGTTCGACGTCTACGGCGCCTTCGTGGCCAACTGGGGTTTCCTCGTCAGCTATCTGCTGGTCGTCGTCGCAACACCGATCTGGCTGTACAAGATTCGGGCGCTGACGCCGCTGCGATTGGCCGTCTCGGTGGCCGCGACGCTGGCCATCGGGTACGTGATCTTCAGCAATTTCTATCCCGCGCCCAAATTCCCCTTCAACATCCTGCCGCTGATCTACGGGGGCATCCTGCTGGCCGGGCTGGCCTGGTACTGGTACCTCAAGCGTGCCAAGCCCGAGGTCGCGCGCCGGATCGGCAGCATTCAAACCCTGTCCGAAGCCGAGCAGCAGCGGCTGATCGACGCCGGCATCCTCGAGGTGCTCGATCACCAACCCGAGCAGCCGGGCACCGAGACGAGTGCCGATGAGGGCGATGAGGCGAGTGCCGATGCGGGCACTGAGTCCCAACGAGACAAGGAGCCGGTCGCACCATGACGCTGGCAGCAGAACGTGACGTCACGAGCTGGGCGGTGACGCCGGCGACGCCCACCGATCACCCACTCATCGCCGATTTCCTCGCCACCACCGCGGGCATCGCCGGACGGAAATTCGCGGCCGACTCCCGCGATGTCGCCGAGCAATTCGACGACACACTTCCCGACGCGCTGGTGGTGGTCCGCGATGACGGGCGCCGCGTACGGGGCTACGCGGCGCTGCACGAGCCGCACGGGCAGGAACCGGAGTTCCTGGCCGACTTCGTCTTCGATCCGGCCGCCGCCCCATCCATCGTCGACGACACCGTCGCCGCGGTCGTGGCCAGGTTCGAACGCGAATCCGCCGCGGTACCGAATGCGTTCCTGCGCAGCTTCATCGGGCCCACGCAGCAGGCCGCACTCGACGCCCTCATCCGCCTGGGCGCCACTGAGGAAGGCCGGTTCATCCGGACCCGCAAGGCACTCGACGCCGAAGACGTCGACGACCTGCAGGCCCTGGCGCTGCCCGGCTTGACCTTGCTGAGCTGGCCGGAAGTGATCGAGCGCGGCCTGACCGAGCAGGTGCGCAGCCTGCAGTTCGACACGTTCCTCGAACACTTCGGCAACATGTCCAAGACCCCCGAAGCCTTCGCACATCACATCGAGAGCCGTTCCTTCACACCGGATTTCAGCAGCGCGGTGATCGACGACACGGGCGAAGTGGTCGGGTATGTGCTCGGCTCGACCTACACGCACCTGACCGCCGGCGGTGAGGAGCGCAGCGCGCACACCGACTACATCGGCGTGCGCGCGGACCAACGCAAACGCGGTATCGGTGAGTTCCTGCTCCGCAAAATCTGGCTCGCGGCGTTGCGGCGCGGTCTGTCGATCGCGTCACTGGGCACCGACATCAACAACGCGAGCAAGGCGCACCTGCTGTATGCGCGACTGGGATACATCGCGGTCGAGCACCAGTCCGCGTACCGTATCGACGCCGAAGGGGCCGTCAAATGAGTTCCGCCACAACCTACCTCCGGCCCGCAACCGCCGACCTCAGTGAACTGCGAGCGCACTTCGCACCGACCTTCGCCAAGATCGCCGAGGCGAATCTGGACCGCGAACACACCCGCACCTTCCCGCACGAGCAGGTGAGTCTGCTCAACGAGGCCGCGTTCGGCACTTTGCGAATCCCGTTGGACCACGGCGGTTTCGGCGCCTCACTGCAGCAGGTGTTCCTCCTGCTCGCCGATCTGGGCGAGGCCGACGCCAACGTCTCCCACATCTGGCGCAACCATCTGGCGTTCGTCGAAGACCGCCTGAATGCGCCGGTATCGGCAACCAACGACGTCTGGCTCGGGCGGTTCCGCGCCGGTGAATTCGTCGGTGGCGGCTGGACCGAAGCCAACAATGTCACGTTGGCCAACCTGGTCACCACCGTTGCCGAGGAGGGCGACCACTACCGGGTGACCGGCACGAAGTTCTATGCCACCGGCAGTCTTTACGCCGATTGGCTCGATGTGCTCGGCCGGGGTGATGACGGCGATCTGCTCACCGCGCTCGTCCGGGCCGACGATCCGGGGGTCACCCTGATCGACGACTGGGACGGATTCGGCCAGCGCACCACGGCCAGCGGGACCGCCCGCTACGAGCGGGTGCGGGCCGAACGCGGGGACGTGTTCCCGGCCACCGAACGCTTCGCGTATCAAGGGCACTTCTACCAGACGGCGATGTTGTCGGTGCTGACCGGAATCACCCGGGCGGCGCTGCGGGACGGGTCGGCGGCGTTGATCGGCCGCAAGCGCAACTATCCCCAGGGGCTGACCGAGGTGCCCTCCGACGACGCGCAGTTGCTCGCCGTCATCGGTGAGGTGTCCGCCGATGCGTTCGCGGCAGAGGCCGCGCTCGCCAAGGCCGGCGAGGCGCTCGACCGGATCGCCGGTGACGACGACGGCGCCCGGCGGCGGCTGATCGCGGCCGAAGTCGCTGTGTCCCAGGCGCAGCTGGTCATCATCGCGGCTGCCTTGCGCGCCACCACGACGATATTCGACGCGCTCGGTGCATCCGGGGTGTCCGAAGAGCGTGGCCTCGACCGGCATTGGCGTAACGCCCGCACGCTGGCCTCACACAACCCGCGGGTATACAAGGCGCGCATCCTCGGCGATCACCTCATCAACGGCACCGACCCGGTCCCGAACTTTGCCGCGCTGGGCCGTGGGGGACAAGGCAATTAGGCGGCCCGCCGCCGTGGCGTCAGACCGCGTGGCGCGGTCCTGCCGAGTGATGGTGCGGGTGTAGCCCGGGAATCATCATCGGTACCTCGGCGCGGTAATCGCGGTACGCGTCGCCGAGGCCGGCCACCAGGTCGTGCTCCTCGAGTTGGATCGCGATCAGGATGTACCCCGTGGTGGCGAGCGAGAACATCAGGTGCCCCGCCGTCATCGTCGGGGTGGCCCAGAACGCCACGACGAAGCCGACCATGATCGGGTGCCGCACCACGCGGTAGAACAGCGTGGTCCGGAAAGCCAAGTCGCGGTAGGGTTCTCCGCGCCAGGCGAGGTACACCTGCCGTAGGCCGAACAGATCGAAGTGGTTGATCATGAACGTCGACGTCAGCACGATCGCCCACCCTGCCCAGAACAACGTCAGCAACAGGTAGCGCCCGGCCGGTGCGGAGACGTGCCAGATGACCTGTGGCATGGTCCGCCACTGCCAGTACAGCAGGCCCAGCAACAGGCTCGACATCAGGACGTAGGTGCTGCGTTCGATGGACTGCGGCACGATGCGCGTCCACATCCGTTTGAACGCCGGCCGCGCCATCACACTGTGTTGCACCGCGAACAGGCCGAGCAGGATCAGGTTGACCACCACCGCCTCAGCGATCGATGCGGTGATGCCGTGGTCGACGGTGCGGGGCACCACGATGTTGCCCACGAAGCCGATGGCGTAGAGGAACGAGACCAGGAACACCGCGTAACACAGCGCGCCGTAGCCAAGTGTCAGATAGCGCTTCATCCTGTCCTCCGATTCTCGGAAATGTTCCGGTGACGCCGTCCGCACCGGTCGACTCGTACGCAGCGTCGGGGGAGGCCCTAGGCGCGGCCTGGATGGCGGAAACGAGTGCTGCGCGGCAGCCTGGCCGCAACGCTGAATGAGGGGCCGGCAGACCGCCGGTCCGTGACGTCATACCCGGTGCCGCAGCCCCTGGTCACTCTTCCAATATAGAACGGAAACCCGCAGGTGGATACGTCTTCTCGGGCTGCCGGGCAGACACAAACGCCCCTGCACGCGTGGCGTGTCAGGGGCATTTGCGACTGGTGGTGAGGGGGCTAGGGCGAGCCCTCGGCGATGCGGCGGACCGCGTCGATGAACACGTCGATCTCCTCGAACGTGTTGTAGAACGCGAACGACGGACGCACCGTCGCCTCGAGTCCCAGGCGCCGCAGGATGGGCTGGGCACAGTGATGCCCGGCCCGCACTGCGATGCCTTCGGCGTTGAGCGCCTTGCCGACCTCCAACGGTTCGTGCCCGGCCAGCACGAAGGACAGCACGCTGGCCTTCTCGTCCGCCGTACCCACGAGCCGCACTCCCGGAATGGCCGCCAACCGCGGGGTGGCGTACTCCAGCAGGGCGTGCTCGTAGGCCGCAATCCGTTCGATGCCAATGCGTTCCACGTACCGGATCGCCTCACCGAGCCCGACGGCATCGGCGATGTTGCCGGTGCCGGCCTCGAACTTGTTCGGCGGTCCCTGGAACACCGAGCGCTCCAGCGTCACGTCGGCGATCATGTTGCCGCCACCCTGCCACGGCGGGGTTTCGGCCAGCACGTCCTCGCGTCCGTACAGCACGCCGATGCCCGTCGGCCCGAAGATCTTGTGCCCGGAGAACACGAAGAAATCCGCACCGAGTTCGGCGACATCGATCGGGATGTGCGGGACAGACTGCGCACCGTCGATCAGCACCCGGGCCCCGTAGCGGTGGCCCAGTTCGACGATCGTCTTGACCGGCGTCACCGTGCCCAGTGCATTCGAAACCTGCGTCGCCGCAACCAGTTTCGTCCGCGGGCCCAGCAGATCCTCGAACTCGCCGAGCAGCAGGTTGCCGGCATCGTCGACCGGTGCGACCTTGATGACCGCGCCTGTCTGCTTGGCGATCAGCTGCCACGGCACGATGTTGGCGTGGTGCTCCAGGTGGGTGATGACGATCTCGTCACCCGGGCCCAGGTGCTTGCCACCCCACGCGTACGCCACCAGGTTGATGGCCTCGGTGGTGCCGCGGACGAAGATGATCTCTTCGGTCTTCGACGCGCCGAGGAACCGGCGGACGGCCTCACGGGCATCCTCGTAGGCATCCGTGGCCCGCGCCGCCAACTCATGCGCGGCCCGGTGGATGTTCGAGTTCTCGTGGGCGTAGAAGTACGACAGCCGGTCGATGACCGACTGCGGCTTCTGCGTCGTGGCCGCGTTGTCGAACCAGATCAGCGGCTTGCCGTTGACCGTCTCCTTGAGGATCGGGAAATCGGCCCTGATCGCGTGGACGTCGAAGACCTCGTGATCATCCGGGATGGACGGGACGGGCTCGACCGGTTCAGTCGCCGCCGGGGACTGCAGGAAATAGTAATTCCCGGCATCTTCTGACGACGGCGCCGGCGCACCGGTCCAGTTCAGCTGCGGCACCGAGGGGACGGCACCAGGCCAGGTCGGCGCGCTACCGCGGGGAGCGGGGGGAGCCGACGGCGGAGCCGACGCCAGCACGCCCGGCACTGTCGGGACCAGACCCGACGGCACCGCGAACGCTTCCAGCCCACCGAACGGTGCGACCGGGCTCACCGCGTTACCCCGCGGTGCCACCGGCGCCGTGCCCGGTGGAATCCCTTCCGGCCCAGGCGAAGTCGGCGCCGGCGCGAACAGCTCCGGGGCCGACACGAATTCGCCCGGCGTGGCCGGGTGTGCCAGGCCGGCCGCAGTGGCCGCCGCCGACGTCCCGGTGGTCGCATCCGGGGCCACCCCGCGCGGCGCCACCTGGGTGGTCACCGGCGGGCTGTCCGGACCGGGGCGGAGGCTGGTGGCGTAGATCTGGCTGGCCAGCGCCGACAGTTCGTCCTCGCTCAGTGCCGTCGGTTCGCTCCCGCTCAGCGGCACATCACTTGTACTCATGGAAGTGGTCCACTCCGACGTCCTCGAGGACCGCCAGTGCGTCGTCGGTGAGCACCGCCAGCGACGAGTACAGCGTGACCAGGTAGGACGCGATCGCCGACCGGTTGATGCCGGTGAAGCGGACCGACAGGCCCGGGGCCTGCTCGCCGACCAGGCCCGGTTGGAACAGGCCGACCACGCCCTGGCGCTCTTCACCCGTGCGGACCAGGATGAACTTCGTCTTGCCGTCCACGACCGGCACCTTGTCCGACGGGATGATCGGGATGCCGCGCCAGGTGATGAACTGGGCGCCGAACAGGCTGACGACTGGTGGCGGCACGCCGCGGCGGGTCGCTTCCCGGCCGAACGCCGCCACACCGAGCGGGTTGGTCAGGAAGAACGCGGGGGTCTTCCACACCTTGGTGATCAGTGAGTCGAGGTCATCGGGGGTCGGGGTGCCGCGCAGCGTCTGGATGGTCTGCTCGGGCGTGACCTGCGACAGCAACCCGTACTCCGGGTTGTTGATCAGCTCGGACTCCTGGCGCTCCTTGATGGTCTCGATGGTCAGCCGCAACTGCTGGGCGACCTGGTCGTGGGGGCTGGAGTAGAGGTCCGACACCCGGGTGTGCACGTCGAGCAGCGTCGAGATGGAGCGCAGCGTGTACTCGCGCGGGCTCGTCTCGTAGTCGACGTAGGTCTCCGGCAGCGGGTCCTCGGTGCCCGAGCCCTGCTCGGCGTGGATGGCGACCTGCTCGGGGTTGACGACGCGGTTGACGCGGTAGATACCCGCCTCGACCGGTACCCAGCTCAGCAGGTGCAGCAGGAATCGCGGGGTGATGGTCGACAGTTGCGGAACTGTCTTGGTGGCATTGGCTAGCTGCCTTGCGGCGAGATCGCCGAGGGCCTGCGATTCGTTCTGCGCAGACGTCATGGGGGGCTACCTCCGACGGGTTGGTGTTTGGGGATGCGGCGGCCACGATACGGCTTTATGGCGGCCCACACAGCCTTAGCGCGCATCGCGACCGAAACCGGTTTGACCATGAGTCGGTGTGACGAATTCGGTCGTGGCTTTTCCGCGCGAGTGCCGTATGGTAGGCGGCATGACCCACGGCGGATCGCTGCGCATGCCCATGCGGCGCTGCTTCGTCGTGCCGTGTTGTTGTTGTTGATTTTCTGACGCCGGCCCTCTGCGTTCTGCCCGCCCATCTTCTGGCGGAGCACGTAAACGCGCTGTTCACAGCCTCCAGAAAGCAACACAGCAATGTCCTCCTCTCTGCTCGCAGCCACCCGCAGCGGCGTCGCGGTCCGCCGGACCGTGCGCCGGGACGCCGAGATCACCCGGATGACCCGGTACCGCGGCGGTACCTACTCGCCGACGGTCGACACCGTGGTGTTCGCCGACGGGACGACGGCCCGCACCGACCTGATCCGGCTCAATCCGAACATCGACGCGTACTCGCTGGACTTCCTCGGCGTGGCCCCCACCCGGCCGTCGCAGTACCGGCCTGCGAACTGGTCGGCGGTCCCCAATGTGGCAGCGCGCGCCTTCGAGGCCGAGGTGGACTGGATCATCCGCAACTCGTACCCCACCCTGGGCACCGTCGAGCTGAGCCGCCGGGTGCGCGGGGCGGGCCACCTGAGCGGTGACTCGCACCTGGCCGAGCACGAGGCGATCGCGGCTACGCAGGCCGCGATCTGGCATTTCACCAACGGCCTGCGCCTCGACAACCGGCCCCTCAACGTGCCCGTCACGGTCACCCGGGAACCGGGCGCCATCACGTTCGAGTTCGACGGTGAACCCCAATTGGGCGGGTACACGGTCGAGTTGACGAGTGACGCCGCCGTCTCCCTGGTACTCCAGAAGTCGGTCGACGGGACGTCGTGGCGCGATGTCGCCGCCTCGGGTCTCAACGTCGCGGCCGGCTACGGTCGACACCGCCGGGGCATCGGCGTCGGGGCCACGGCGTCGGACAGCCGCCCGGGCCGCCAGCACCGCGGTTACCGCTTCTACCGGCTGCAGATTCTCGCCGACAGCGGGGCATTCGTCGACATCGAAGACGTGACCTTCACCCTCGACGGGTCCGGCAAGTACCGCAACGCCGAACGCGTTGTCGCGCTGTACAACTACCTCGTGGCCGGTGCCGAGGCGGCCCGGAGCCTGACGGTCGTGCCGCGGCTCATCGCGGACCGCGCCCTGGTCGGCGACGTCGTGGGCCCGTTCCGGTTCGAGGCCACCGACGCCGCGACGCTCACCGCGGTCGGTGGCACCCTCGTCGACGCGGCAGGGGAGCCGATCACCGCCCCGGTCGTCCCGGGCAGCGACGTCTATCTGCGGCCCGCGCCGGACGCCCGCCGGGTGACCATCACCGCGAGTGTGCCTGCGGCACAGAACGGTTTCGGCGGCCGGGTCATCACCGGGGTGGCGTACGACAGCAGCCTGACGCCCGTCGCGCTCGCGGTGCCGACCCCGACCGTCATCGACTTCGAGCTCACCTTCTAAACCCGAACAGACGTGAAAACCCCCAATTCGTAACGGAATTGGGGGTTTTCACGACTGCTCGTGCTTGCGCTACATCGGCGCGTTGGCGGGCTGGAACACCCCGCTGCTGTCGGCTTCCTCTTCGGCGCGGATGACGTGCACGACGGCGTTGATCAGCGCCAGGTGCGTGAACGCCTGCGGGAAGTTGCCCAGGTGCCGGCCCGTGCGCGGCTCGATCTCCTCGGCGTACAGGTGCAGCGGGCTGGCGAACGACAGCAGTTTTTCGCACAGGTGCCGGGCCCGGCTCACCTCGCCGATCTCGACCAGCGCCGACACCAGCCAGAACGAGCAGATGGTGAAAGTGCCTTCCTCGCCGGACAATCCGTCGTCGGTCTCCTCGGTGCGGTAGCGCAGCACCAGACCTTCCTCGGTGAGCTCTTCGGCGATGGCCATCACCGTCGCGCGCACCCGGGGGTCATCGGCCGGCAGGAATCGGGTGAGGATCGCCAGCAGCAGGGAGGCATCGAGGGCGTCGTCGCCGTACCGCTGGGTCAGCACGCCGCGCTTGTCCACGCCGTGGGTCAGGACGTCTTCCTTGATCTCGTCGGCGATCTTGCGCCACTGCTGCGCGTAGGACTTTTCCCCTTGCAGCTCGGCGAGTTTCGAGCCGCGGTCCAACGCCACCCAGCACATGATCTTGCTGGAGGTGAAGTGCTGCGGCTCGCCGCGCACCTCCCAGATGCCGCGGTCGGGTTCCTTCCAGTGCTTGATCGCTTCTTCCACTTGGTTTTTCAGCACCGGCCACAGCATCTCGGGAATCTGTTCGCGGGATTTGGCGTGCAGGTATACCGAGTCGAGCATGGTGCCCCAGATGTCGTGCTGCATCTGGTTGTAGGCGCCGTTGCCGATCCGGACGGGCCGCGAGTAGTCGTACCCGGACAGGTGGTGCAGTTCCTCTTCGACGAGGCTGCGTTCGCCGCCGACGCCGTACATCACCTGAAGGGGATGGCGCTCACCGTTGTTGGCGCCGGAGACGTCGGCGATGAACGAGAAGAAGTCGTCGGCCTCGCGGTCCAGTCCCAGGGTGTACAGGCCCCACAGTGCGAACGTGGAGTCCCGGATCCACGAGTACCGGTAGTCCCAGTTCCGTTCGCCCTGAGGGGTTTCCGGCAGCGATGTGGTGCTCGCCGCCAGCAGCGCGCCGGTCGGGGAGTACGTCAGGCCCTTGAGGGTCAGCGCGCTGCGCTGCAGGTACGACCGCCACGGGTGGTCCGGGAAGTCGCCGACGTTGATCCACTGCCGCCACGCCTCGCTGGTCTTCCACATCTTGTCGGAGGCCTCGTCGAAGGTCTGCGGCGCCGGGTGCTTCGACCATGACAGCGCGACGAAAACCTTGTCACCCTCGGTGAGCCGGGTCCGCGCCCGGGCCTCGTGGCCCTCCAGGCCGATGCGCAGATTGGTGGTCAGCCGCAGCGTCGGGTGCGCCTCCGGGTTCTTGCCGGCCCGCGCGATCGCCTCGCCGTAGGCGGCGGCCGAGTACTCCCACGTCGCGCTCTCGCGGTGGTAGTCGAACGACGGCTCACAGCTCATGACGAACTCGACGGTGCCGCTGACGCAGCGGACGGTGCGCAGCAGGATGTGCTCGGCGTCCCAGTCCATCGGGGTGCGACGGTGTGTGCGGGAACGGGTTTCGATGTCGTGCCACGGCCCCATCACGAGGGCGTCGCGCACGATGGCCCAGCCCGTGTGCGTCTGCCACGTGGTCTCCAGGATCAGTGAGCCCGGCAGGTACCGCCGCGCAGACGGCACCGTCACGCCGTACGGCGCCAGCCGAAAATGGCCGGCGCCGCGGTCGAGGATCGAACCGAAGACGCTGGGGGAGTCCGGCCGCGGTACGCACATCCACTCCACGGAGCCCGCCGACGAGATCAGGCAGGTGTTCTCGCAGTCGGACAGGAAGGCGTAATCGGCGATCGGCGGAAACGGTGTGCGCACCGCAGTGGAGATCGCTCCGCCCGTCAGCGAATCGGCGCCCGCAGGGGCAAGGTGAGGAATCCCGTGCCCGTTCGCCAGGATGTGGCCTGGGTCGCTCGACGGGCCCGATTCGTCAGTGTGTGGCAGCACCATGTCGCACATCATCGACTGCATCTGTGGTTGCCGTCCACCGAAAGCCCCGACAAGGCCCGCCTGATTCAACCCATCGCGATCCGAAACGCCGCGCACCGTAGGCTGGAATCGATGAGCGGCATTCTGAATTGGTGGGACGGCGTTGAGCTGTGGCTGTCCGGCCTGTCGTTCGTGCTGCAGACGATCATCGTGATGCCCGTGGTGCTGGCGCTCGCATACGGCCTGGCAGTGCTGCTCGACGTGGCCCTGGGCTACTCCATCACCCTGCTGCACCGGGCCCGCCACGTCGAGGAGGAAGCACTGTGAACGGATTGCCGCAGTCGCGGGTGACGCTGATCCTGGTGCTGCTGGTGGTGCTGGTCATTGTCACGTGGCTGTTGACTCGCTGAGCAGTTACTGCGAAGCAACCTCTGATATTCTTCCCGCCATGCACGCAGCGTCCGGCACAACCGAGGGCCACATCCTGGCACTCATTGCCGTGGGTACCCGCGCTGTTGCTGACGTCGCCTGTTGTCGCTGACCCGTTTCCGTCCGCGGTTTCTGGGATCGGCGTCGGCTTCTGATATGCCCACGTGCTGATTCATCACCCTTGCCGTGTGACGGGTAATCCATCCGTAAACCAGCAAGGAAGGTCCATCAATGCACAAGATCATCAAGAACTGGCGGCCCGCCACCGCGGTCGCTGCCGTCGTGGCCAGCACCACGGTGCTCGCCGCTTGCGGTGGCGGCGCGAGTGACACCGCCGGTGGTGGCGGTGCGCAGTCGGGTGCCAATACCACCCTCACCCTGGTGGCCTACGCCGTGCCGGAGCCCGGCTGGAGCAAGATCATCCCGGCGTTCGCCGCCACCCCCGAAGGCAAGGGCGTCGCCGTCACCACGTCGTACGGCGCCTCGGGTGACCAGTCGCGCAAGGTCGAATCCGGTGCCCCCGCCGATATCGTCAACTTCTCGGTGGAACCCGACGTCACCCGCCTGGTGAAGGCCGGCAAGGTCAGCAAGGACTGGAACGCCGACGCCACGAAGGGTATCCCGTTCGGTTCGGTGGTGTCGCTGGTCGTGCGCAAGGGCAACCCCAAGGGCATCAAGGACTGGGACGACCTGCTCAAGCCGGGCGTCGAGGTCGTCACCCCCAGCCCGCTGAGCTCGGGTTCGGCCAAGTGGAACCTGCTGGCGCCGTACGCCGTGAAGAGCAATGGCGGCAAGGACGGCCAGGCCGGCATCGACTTCGTGCGGCAGCTTGTCGTCGAGCACATCAAGACCCGTCCGGGTTCGGGCCGGGAAGCCACCGACCTGTTCCTGCACGGCACCGGTGATGTGCTGATCAGCTACGAGAACGAAGCCATCAACGTCGAGCGTCAGGGCAAGGATGTCGAGCACATCAACCCGGCGCAGACCTTCAAGATCGAAAACCCGGTGGCCGTCGTGACGTCGGGCCCGCATCAGGACAAGGCCAACGCGCTGAAGAACTTCCTCTACACCGCGGACGGGCAGAAGCTGTGGGCGCAGGCCGGGTTCCGTCCGGTCGATCCGGCCGTGACGGCTGAGTTCGCCAAGGACTTCCCGACCCCGGAGAAGCTGTGGACCATCGCTGACCTCGGTGGATGGAAGACGGTCGATCCGGCGTTGTTCGACAAGGAAAACGGCAGCATCACCAAGATCTACAAGCAGGCCACTGGATGACATCCGCAGCCACGTTCGACGGCACCCCGGCCCGGTCCGAGTCCACCAATGGTGGCTCGGCCGGGCCGGGGTCCGGCGTGAGGCATGCCTTCGGCACCACGTCGTTGCGGGTCGGAGCGGCGAGCATCTGGCTGTCCGTCATCGTGCTGCTGCCGCTTGCCGCGATCCTGGTCCAATCCGCCCGCGGCGGCTGGGGGTACTTCTGGTCCGCGGTCACATCAAATTCAGCACTCGCCTCGTTTCGTGTGACGCTGGAGGTCTCGGCGGCCGTCGCGCTCATCAACCTGGTCTTCGGACTGTTGGTGGCGTGGGTGCTGACCCGGGACGACTTCGTCGGTAAGCGACTCGTGGACGCGGTGATCGACCTGCCGTTCGCGCTGCCGACCATCGTGGCCAGCCTCGTGATGCTGGCGCTGTACGGGCCGGCCAGCCCGGTCGATCTGCATCTGCAACACACCAAGTGGGGCATCGGCGTCGCGCTGCTGTTCGTGACCCTGCCGTTCGTCGTGCGGTCGGTGCAGCCGGTGCTGCTCGAACTGGACCAGGAGACCGAAGAGGCGGCGGCGTCACTGGGCGCCAACAACTTCGTCATCTTCACCAAGGTGGTCCTGCCGGCGCTGCTGCCGTCACTGCTGTCGGGGGCGGGCCTGGCCTTCTCCCGGGCCATCGGTGAATTCGGTTCGGTGGTCCTGATCGGTGGTGCCGTGCCCGGCGAGACCGAGGTGTCCTCGCAGTGGATCCGGACACTGATCGAGAACGACGATCGCACGGGTGCGGCCGCGATCTCGATTGTGCTGCTGGTGATTTCGTTCCTGGTGCTGTTCGTGTTGCGGGTCCTCGGATCGCGGGCGGCCAAGCGTGAGGAGCTGGCCCCGTGACACGTCTGACGGAGATGGACAAATGACACGTCTGACGGGGATGGACAAATGACACGTCCGACGGAGATGGACAAATGACACTGTCGCCGGTGGTTCGTTACCTTGCCCGCTACCTTGCGCTGGCCTACATCACGGTGCTCGTCATCGTGCCCGTCGGCCTCATCCTGTGGCGGACATTCCAGCCCGGCCTGGGCGAGTTCTTTGCTCAGATCACCACGCCTGCAGCCATTTCCGCGCTGCAGCTGTCGCTGCTGGTGGTTGCCATCGTGGTGCCGCTCAACGTGCTGTTCGGGGTACCGACCGCATTGGTGTTGGCCCGCAACCGGTTCCGCGGAAAGAGCGTGCTGCAGGCGGTCATCGACCTGCCGTTCGCGGTGTCGCCCGTCGTCGTGGGTGTCGCGCTGATCCTGCTGTGGGGATCGGCCGGCCTGCTCGGCTTCGTCGAGAACAGTTGGGGTCTGAAGATCATCTTCGGCTTCCCCGGCATCGTGCTGGCGAGCATCTTCGTGACAGTGCCGTTCGTCATCCGCGAGGTCGAACCGGTGCTGCACGAACTGGGCACCGACCAGGAAGAGGCGGCCTCCACCCTCGGCGCGCAATGGTGGCAGACGTTCTGGCGGATCACGCTGCCGTCGATCCGCTGGGGCCTGACCTACGGCATCGTCCTGACCGTCGCCCGCACTCTGGGGGAGTACGGCGCCGTCATCATGGTGTCCTCGAATCTGCCCGGCCAATCCCAGACCCTCACCCTGCTGGTCTCGGACCGGTACAGCCGCGGCGCCGAGTACGGCGCCTATGCCGTGTCGACCCTGTTGATGGCCGTCGCGGTGATCGTGCTGATCGTGCAGGTAATCCTCGACGCCCGGCGTGTCCGGGCGGCACAATAGTTTTTCGATAGGAAGAACCGATCATGAGTGACGAGCAGAAGCAGGGCAGCCCGCCCGCCATCACGGTGCGGGGCGCCAACAAGCACTACGGCGACTTCGCGGCCCTCGACAACGTCGACTTCGACGTGCCCGAGGGCTCGCTGACCGCGCTGCTGGGCCCCAGTGGGTCGGGCAAGTCCACCCTGTTGCGGGCCATCGCCGGCCTCGACACCCCGGATACCGGCACCATCACCATCAAGGGCAACGACGTCACCGGCGTGCCGCCCCAGCGTCGCGGCATCGGGTTCGTCTTCCAGCACTACGCGGCGTTCAAGCACCTCACGGTGCGCGAGAACGTCGCGTTCGGTCTGAAGATTCGCAAGAAGCCCAAAGCCGAGATTCAGGAGAAGGTCGACAGCCTGCTGGAGGTCGTGGGCCTCGCCGGATTCCAGACGCGCTACCCCAGCCAGCTCTCCGGCGGTCAGCGTCAGCGCATGGCGCTCGCCCGTGCCCTCGCGGTCGATCCCCAGGTGCTGCTGCTCGACGAGCCGTTCGGCGCCCTCGACGCCAAGGTGCGTGACGACCTGCGCAGCTGGCTCCGTCGCCTGCACGACGAGGTGCACGTCACCACCGTGCTCGTCACCCACGACCAGGCCGAGGCACTCGACGTCGCCGACCGGATCGCGGTGCTGAACAAGGGCCGCATCGAGCAGGTCGGGTCACCGACCGAGGTCTACGACAGCCCGGCCAACCCGTTCGTGATGTCGTTCCTGGGTGCGGTGTCGACGCTGAACGGGACGCTGGTGCGACCGCACGACATCCGCGTGGGCCGCAACCCCGACATGGCCATTTCCCAGGCCGACGACGACGTCGCGGCCACGGGAGTGCTGCGGGCGAAGGTCGACCGCGTTGTGGTGCTGGGCTTCGAAGTTCGCGTCGAGCTGACGACGGCTGCGGACCACACGCCGTTCACCGCACAGATCACCCGCGGCGATGCCGAAGCGCTGCAGCTCCTCGAGGGCGACACCGTGTACGTCCGCGCCACCCGCATCCCGCCGATCGCGGGACAGACGCAAGAAGTCGAGGCGGTTCTCGCGCGCGCCTGAGCCGCGGTGTTTTGCGTTGAGCCTGTAGTGGGGGCGTAAAAGTGCGAGTAGTGGACGCCGTGGTTACAGCGTCAACACGAGATTGGTGCCGCGCCAACGCCACCGGGTTGAATGTCAGATGTACATCGCAGGGTCGATGTAGGTCGTCGGGTCGACGGCGGGCTCGCGCTGCTTCTCGGTGCGCGGGCGCACGATCGCCGGTATGCCGGTGGCGATGGAGTCCGCCGGAACATCATGTGTCACAACGGCATTCGCGCCGATGGCCGAGTCGTCGCCGACGCGGATGGGGCCCAGCACCTTGGCGCCGGCGCCGACGGTCACCCGGTTGCCGATGGTGGGGTGGCGCTTGCCCTTGTTGAGGCTGCGGCCGCCCAGCGTCACGCCGTGGTAGACCATGACGTCGTCGCCGATCTCAGTGGTCTCGCCGATCACCACGCCCATGCCGTGGTCGATGAAGAACCGCCGCCCGATGGTCGCACCCGGGTGAATCTCGATTCCCGTGAAGAACCGGGTCAGCTGTGCCAGCACGCGGGCCGGGCCGCGTCCCGCCGGCCTGGCCCACAGCTTGTGCGCCAGGCGGTGCGACCAGATGGCATGCAGGCCCGAGTACACCAGGGCGTTCTCGAAGTCTCCGCGTCCTGCCGGGTCGTGGCTGCGCGCGTTGTCCAGGTCCTCACGGAGAGTGGAGAACAGCGTCATATCCCTGTCTTTTTCCGTCGCTTCGCTCGCCCGGTCAGTCCCGGATGTGCTCGTACAGCGCCGTGGAGACGTACCGCTCGCCGAAGTCAGGGACGATCACGACGATCAGCTTGCCGGCGTTCTCCGGGCGCTTGGCCAGCTGCAGCGCCGCCCAGACGTTGGCGCCCGCCGAGATGCCGCCCAGGATGCCCTCTTCGGTACCCAGTGCCCGCGCCACGGTGATGGCGTCGTCGAACGCGACGTCGATGATCTCGTCGTAGACCCCGCGGTCGAGGATTTCCGGGACGAAGTTCGCGCCGATGCCCTGAATCTTGTGCGGGCCGGCCTGGCCGCCGGTGAGGATGGGGGAGTCGATCGGTTCGACGCCGACGATCTTCACGTCGGGTTTGCGCTCCTTGAGGACGTGCCCGACACCCGTCAGGGTGCCGCCGGTGCCGATGCCCGCGACGAAGATGTCGACCTCACCGTCGGTGTCGGCCCACACCTCTTCGGCCGTGGTCTTCTCGTGGATGGCGGGGTTGGCCGGGTTGGCGAACTGATCGGCGGCGACGGAGTTCGGGGTGTCGGCGAGGATCTGCTTGGCCTTGGCGACCGCGCCGGCCATGCCCTCGGAGCCCGGCGTCAGCACGATCTCGGCACCGAACGCGCGCAGCATCACCCGTCGTTCGAGAGACATGGTCTCCGGCATGGTCAGGATGACCTTGTAGCCGCGGGCCGCGCCGACGAGGGCCAGCGCGATGCCGGTGTTGCCGCTGGTGGCCTCCACGATGGTGCCACCGGGCTTGAGTTCACCGGACTGCTCCGCGGCGTCGACGATCGCCACACCGATACGGTCCTTCACGCTGTTGGCCGGGTTGTAGAACTCGAGCTTCGCGACAACCTGGGCATCAGCGCCGTCGGTCAACCGGTTCAGCCGGACCAGCGGGGTGCGCCCGACCAATTCGGTGACATCGGCGTAGATCTTGCCCATTGGTGACCTCTCGTCAGCGCTAGCTTGGTGAAACTGTGATGCCCGCGCGGGCACCTGCCGAATCTGCTGAATGGCGGGTGTCCCGTCAAGGGTTTCATTCATCACAAAATCTATCTGCTTGAGACAACGCGTGCCGTACGGGTGGGTATTTCATACCTCGATGCGGGAACCCAGGATCACCGTGCGGTCGAGAGGCAGCCGGAAGTAGGCCGCGGCGTCGGATGTGATGTACGACGTTCCGATGAAAAGCCTTGTGCGCCACGGGGCCATCGACGGCTCCTTGCCCATGACCAGGTCGACCTTTGACAGGAAATAGGTCGCGCCCGCCAGATCCAGGGGACCCTCGGTGCGGTCCGAGTCGAGCAGCGCCAGCGCGGCGGGCACGTCGGGCCGATCCATGTATCCGTAGGTGGCGGTGACGTGGATGATGCCGTCGTCGCGGTAGCCCAGATCGTCGACCGCCAACCGGGCGCCATCGGCGACCCTCGGCACCGTCGCCGTCGCGAGTGACAGCACCACCACGTGCTCGTGCAGCATCCGGTTGTATTTGACGTTGGCGCGCATGGCCAGCGGCGCGGTTTCGATGCCGCGGTTGAGGAAGATCGCGGTGCCCGGCACCCGGGTCAGCGGGGGCTCGCTGGTGACGATCGAGTCGACGAACTGCCGCAGGGGGCCTTCGACAGCGTCGCGCGCCCGCGTCACCACCGCGCGGCCGTCCTGCCACGTCGTCATCACCGTGAACGCGATCAAGCCGATCAGCAGCGGCAGCCAGGCGCCGTGTACCAGCTTGGTGAGGTTGGCGGCCAGGAACAACAGGTCCACGGTGAGCAGCGGGGCGCCGATGGCGATCACGGACCACAGGGGCCAGTTCCATCTGGCGCGCGCGATGTTGAGGAACAGCAGGGTCGTGATGGTGATGGTCCCGGTCACCGCCATGCCGTAGGCGTAGCCCAGTGCCGCGGAGCTGCGGAAGGCGAAGACCAGCGTCAACACGGCGATCAACAGCATGCTGTTGATCCACGGCACGTAGATCTGGCCCATCGTGGACGCCGACGTGTGCAGGATCCGCAACCGCGGCAGGTAGCCGAGGTGCGCGGCCTGCGCCGCGACGGAGAACGCTCCGGTGATGACGGCCTGCGACGCGATCACGGTCGCCGCGGTGGCCAGCAGGACCATGGGCAGCCGGCCCCATTCGGGCGTCAACAGGAAGAACGGGGCGTCGTGGACCGTCGGGTTCTGCAGTAGCAGCGCGCCCTGCCCGAAGTAGCTCAGCATGCACGCCGGAAACACCAGCAGCAGCCAGGCGAAGGTGATCGGTTTGCGGCCGAAATGCCCCATGTCGGCGTACAGGGCCTCTGCGCCGGTGACCGACAGCACGACGGCGGCCAGTGCGAAGAACGCGATGTGGAAGTGCCCGGCCATGAAGCCGAGCGCGTAGAACGGATTCAGCGCGCGCAGGATCTCGGGCTCTCTGATGATTCCGCCGATACCGCAGGCGCCGATCACCGTGAACCACACGATCATCACCGGACCGAAGTACCTGCCGACGACCGCGGTGCCCCGGTACTGCACGCTGAACAGCGCGATGATGATCACGGCGGTGATGGGCACCACCCAGTCCGAAAGGCCTGGGTCGATGGTTTTCGAGCCTTCGACGGCCGACAGCACCGAGATGGCCGGGGTGATCATCGAATCGCCGAAAAAGAGTGCGGCGCCGAGGATTCCGAGTGCGGCGAGGATCGACGCGGTGCGCCTGCCGAGCTTGTTCGACGACTGCTTCACCAGGGTGATCAGCGCCATGACGCCGCCCTCGCCGTCGTTGTCGGCCCGCATGACCAAGCTGACGTAGGTGATGGTGACGATCAGCATCACCGACCAGAACACCAGGGACACGACGCCATAGATGTTGTCGTGGCTGATCGGCACCGGATGTGGGTCATCGGGATTGAACAGCGTCTGCATGGTGTAGATCGGGCTGGTGCCGATGTCGCCGAAGACGACGCCCAGCGCGCTGACGGCCAGGCCCACTCCCAGCCCTTTCCGACCGGTGTCGGGGTGTGTGCCCACGCGCGGTGTCTCCTTCGTCCGGATCGTTGGCCGACCGTCCGGATCGTAGGCGACGGAGACGCCGTGCGCAGTCAGGTTCGAGCGGCGCGCGACGGCGGGTTGCGCCGGTTGATGCGTCGGCACAGCAGTAGGACCGATGCGGGCAGCGCCATCATGGACAGCAGTTGCAGCAGGTCAGACATCGGCGGTCCCGAGTGTTCGCATGAGTGCGAGTCAACCGGCGCCGGCGTCGGGGTGCCACGATCTATACGCAATCCATACGGCGCCGGCCGCGGTCTTGCCGGGATTCGGACGGATTCGGGTTACGCGGCACGCGGGATTGCGGCGATCGCGTCGAAGCGGTCCAGCACGGTTTCGGCGACCAGCCGGTGCGAGCCCAGGGGCTGTGCCATCGGAATCCGGTGGGCGGCAGCGAATTCGGCGACCCGGTCGGTGATGGTGCCGTGCGCCAGGAACCAGGGCGCGATCACCAGACGTGTCGCACCCTGATCCTGCAGCAGCGCGGCGGCTTCGGCGAGGTTGGCGTGCGGGCCGGTGGCGAACGCCGTCGTGGCCCGCCAGTGGGTGCCCAGGACCAGTCCGGTGGCCACGGTGCCGGTGCGCGCGTTGGCGGCCGCTGACGATGACCCGACGGCCGTCACCAGCACACCGACGGTGGCGTCCAGCCGGGACACCCCGGAGTGGGTGAGCCGCTGACTCAGCACGTGGATCAGCCGGTCGTCTTCGCCGAGCACGGCGGCCTGCCGGACCCCCGGATTGGCGTCGGCGATCATCGCGGGGATGTCGACACGCGCGTGGTAGGCGTCGGCCAACAGCAGCGGCACGACGACACCGTCGGCGGGGGAGTCGGCCAGCACGTCCCGCAGGTTCGGCGAATTCTGTTCGCAGAACGCCACTTTGACGTCGATGCCACGCCGCAGGGTGGCCACGTTTCGGGCCACCTCGCGGGTGTTCGCCGCAGACCGCGGATCGGCACTGCCGTGCGCGGTGAGGATCAGCTGCACTAGTTCTCTCCCGTCGCAGCGCTCGCCCAGGGCGAACTCAGGACGCGTGCAGACCGCACTCGGTCTTGGCCAGACCGGCCCAGCGACCACTGCGCGGGTCGGCGCCCTCGACCGGCTTCTGGGTGCACGGTGCGCAACCGATGGACGGATAACCCTCGTCGACAAGCGGATTCACCAGAATGCCGTTGGCTTCGATGTACTCCTGCATCTGCTCATCGGTCCACGCGGCGATCGGGTTGATCTTCACCAGACCGAACGCCTCGTCGAAACTGATCAGCGGAGCGTTGGCGCGCGTCGGAGCTTCGACCCGGCGGATGCCCGTGACCCAGGCCGAGTAGCCCTTGAGCGCCTTGGACAGCGGCTGCACCTTGCGCAGGTTGCAGCACCGGGCCGGGTCGCTGGCGAACAGGTCCTTGCCCACCAGTTCGTCCTGCTCGGCGACGGTGTGTTCGGGCGTCACGTTCACCACGTTCACGCCGTAGACGGCCTCGACGGCATCACGGGTGCCGATGGTCTCGGCGAAGTGGTAGCCGGTGTCCAGGAACAGGACGTCGACGCCCGGCCGCACCTTCGCGGCCATCTCGACCAGCACCGCGTCCTGCATGTTGGAGGCCACGACGTAGTTGCCGCCGAAATTCTCGTCGACCCAGCGCAGCAGTTCTTCTGCACCGGCGTCGGCCAGTTCGGCAGCGCCGCGGTCGGCAAGTTCCCGTAGGTCGGCTTCGGATACACCCGTCATGTCTGCGATCACCTCAAGTCAGCTTCGTCGGCCCGAACGGCCCACTGGGCAAAACGCTCGCCGGCCTCGCGTTGTTTCACGAAGTTGCGCACGACACGGTCGATGTAGTCACCCAGCTCGGTGGCGAGCACCTTGTGCTGACGGAGCTTGCGCCCGAAACCGCTGTCCAGGCCCAGGCTGCCGCCCAGGTGCACCTGGAAGCCCTCCTCGGGACCGTTGCCGTCGTCGATCATCTGGCCCTTGAAGCCGATGTCGGCGATCTGGATGCGGGCGCACGAGTTGGGGCAGCCGTTGAGGTTGATCGTGACCGGCACGTCCAGCTGGGAGTTCAGGTCGGCAAGTCGCTGCTCCAGCTCGGGGACCAGCGTCTGCGCCCGGACCCGGGTCTCGGCGAACGACAGCTTGCAGTACTCGATGCCGGTGCACGCCATCAGGTTCTTGCGCCAGTGCGACGGGCGGGTCTGCAGGCCCAGCGCGTCCAGGCCGGCGATCAGCTCCTCGACCTTGTCGTCGGGCACGTCGAGGATGACGAGCTTCTGGTACGGCGTGAGCCGGATCCGGTCCGAGCCGGCGGCTTCGGCCAGGTCGGCGACCTTGGTCAGGATGGTGCCCGACGAGCGGCCGGCGATGGCCGCGACACCGACGGCGTTCAGGCCGTTCTTCAGCTTCTGCACGCCGACGTGATCGATGGTGTGCGGAACCTGCTCCGGCGCCGGACCGTCGATGAGCTTGCGGCCGAGGTATTCGGTCTCGAGAACTTCGCGGAACTTCTCGACGCCCCAGTCCTTGATCAGGAACTTCAGGCGCGCCTTGGAGCGCAGGCGGCGGTAGCCGTAGTCGCGGAAGACCTTGGTGATGCCCTCCCAGACATCGGGCACCTCGGCCAACGGCACCCAGGCGCCGAGGCGCTGGGCCAGCATCGGGTTGGTGGACAGGCCACCGCCGACCCAGACGTCCAGGCCGGGCCCGTGCTCGGGGTGGTTGACGCCGATGAACGCGATGTCGTTGATCTCGTGCGCGACGTCCTGCAGACCCGAGATGGCGGTCTTGTACTTACGCGGCAGGTTGGAGAACTCCGGGTTGCCGACGTAGCGGCGCACGATCTCGTCGACGGCCCAGCTCGGGTCGAGCACCTCGGTGAGGGACTCGCCGGACAGCGGGCCACCGAGCACGACGCGCGGGCAGTCACCGCACGCCTCGGTCGTCTGCAGGCCGACCGATTCGAGCCGACGCCAGATCTCCGGGACGTCCTCGACCCGGATCCAGTGGTACTGGATGTTCTCGCGGTCGGTGATGTCGGCGCTGTCGCGGGCGAACTCGACCGAAATCTCGCCGATGGTGCGCAGTGCCGCGCTGGTCAGGGCGCCGCCGTCGCAGCGCACCCGCATCATGAAGTAGGGGGCCTCCAGCATGTCGGCGTTGTCGTCGCCGGTGAAGGTGCCGTCATAGCCCTGCTCGCGCTGGGTGTACAGCCCCATCCAGCGGTAGCGCCCCCGGAGATCGTCCTTGCTGATCGACTCGAAGCCCTGCTTGGAGTGCACATCGATGATGCGCTGCCGCACATTGAGGGCGTCGTCCTCCTGCTTGAACACCTCGTTGGGGTTCAGCGGTTCACGATTGCCCAGCGCCCACTGGCCTTCATCGCGGGTCTTGGCGGGTTTTGCTGTCGTCACGGGGTTGTTTCCTTCGCGCAAGAGCAGGCGTTGGATCACGCGTACACCGGGGGCTGTCCGGCACTGCCGATCCTGTGCCGGCTGAAAGATCTGGTTGTCAGAGCTGAGGCAGCAAGGCAGGCATCAAGGCAGACAGCAACAGCTGCATACACGCTTGAAGTCGACATGCCGCCGCATCACCAATGCGGAACCGAGGGTGCGGTTGAGGCTGGCGGACACCCCGCCATTCTGCCATGAACAGGACATTCGGCCTAACCGGGCCAGATTCCGAATCATCGCGAGCAAAAAACCATGCCTCGGCTTTGCTCGCCCGGATCGGTCCGCCAGCTGTGGTGGGACACTGGTCCACATGAGTGACGCCGACGCCAGCCGTCTCGGGCCGTTCGGCATCTATGTCCACGTGCCCTTCTGTGCCACCCGCTGCGGGTACTGCGACTTCAACACCTACACCGCCAGTGAGCTGGGCGGGGCCAGTCCCGAGGGTTGGCTGACGGCGCTGCGTACAGAGCTGGCGCTGGCCGGTGAGCAGGTAGACCGTCCCGTCGACACGGTGTTCGTCGGCGGCGGTACGCCGTCGCTGCTCGGCGGTGCCGGGCTGCGGGCGGTGCTCGACGCGGTGCGGGATAACTTCCGTCTCGGCCCCGGCGCCGAGGTGACCACCGAATCCAATCCGGAGTCGACGTCGCCCGAGTTCTTCGCCGAGCTGCTCGACGCCGGCTACACGCGGATTTCCCTGGGCATGCAGTCGACGGCGCCGCATGTGCTGGCGGCACTCGACCGCACCCACTCGGCCGGCCGCGCCCCGGCGGCGGCGCGGGAGGCGCTGGCGGCCGGGTTCGAGCACGTCAACCTCGACCTCATCTACGGCACGCCGGGGGAGTCCGACGACGATCTGCGCCGGTCCGCCGACGCCGCGATCGAAACCGGTGTCGACCACGTCTCGGCGTACGCGCTGATCGTCGAGGACGGCACCGCGCTGGCGCGTAAGGTCCGGCGCGGCGAGATTCCCGCACCCGATGACGACGTGCTCGCGGCCCGCTACGAGTTGCTTGATACGCACCTGAGCCGCGCCGGGCTGGACTGGTATGAGGTGTCGAACTGGAGCCGGCCCGGTGGCGAATGCCGGCACAACCTGGGCTACTGGGACGGTGGCCAGTGGTGGGGCGCCGGGCCGGGTGCGCACGGTTTCGTCGGGGCGCGGCGGTGGTGGAATGTCAAGCACCCCAACGCTTATGCCGAGGCGCTGGCCGGGGGCCGGCTGCCGGTCGCGGACTTCGAGGAGTTGGACGACGCCACCCGGCACGTGGAGGACGTCATGCTGCGGTTGCGCCTGCGCAGTGGTTTACCGGTCGCCGTGCTCACCGCGGACGAACGGGTCCGGGCGCAGGAGGTGGTGGCCGACGGTCTCGTGGCGGTCGCCGACGACCGACTGGTGCTGACCGAGTCCGGCCGGCTGTTGGCCGACGCCGTGGTGCGCACCGTCCTCGACTGAACCCCGATCCGGCGAGAAGCGGGCGGGTGTCCCTACCTCACAGCCTGTCGCTATGGTTAGGCAAACCTTAGTCGTCGGGTGGAGTGGGTATTCGCATGACCAACGCTGAACCGTCGCCGCGTGAGCAGCGCAAGCAGGCCAAGCTCGCGGCGGCGCAGGACCGCGTGGCGCTCAAAGAGTTGCTTGCCCCGGTGCGCGGCCGCACCGCGCTGGCGCAGCTGTTGCAGCTGATCGCCGCGGCCGCGACCGTGGTGCCGTTCATCGGCATCGTCGAGTTGGGGCGGTACCTGCTGGGCTCTCAACCCGGTGCCGGTCCGATCGATGCGGCGCGGGTGTGGACCATCGTCGCGGTTTTCATCGGCGGCGGCCTGGCGGTGCGCACCCTCGCCGGCGGTCTGGCATTGACGCTGACCCATCACGCCGACGTCCAATTGCAGGGCGAGCTCCGCCGCCGGCTGGTGACCACACTCGGACGGTTGCCGCTGGGCTGGTTCGGCGCGACGTCCTCAGGCGAGGTACGCAAGGCCGTCCAGCACGACGTCGGCGAACTGCACCACCTGGTCGCGCACGCCGCGGTGGAGAAGACCGGAGCGCTCGCCACCCCGGCGTTCGGCCTGGCCTACTGCTGGTACCTGGACTGGCGGCTGGGGCTGCTGGCCATCGGCACCATCCCGATCTACCTCGTGGTCTACGGCGCCTTGATGCGTGGCGCGATGACCCGCATGGCGCAGATGAACGAGGGCATCGCCCAGATCAGCGCGACCATCGTCGAGTTCATCGCCGGCATCTCGGTGGTCAAGACGTTCGGGGAAACCGGCAAGGCGCACAAGCGATTTGCCGACGCCGCCGACGAATTCAACGACGGCTTCGCAAGTTTCGTCGGACCCATGGTGCGGCTGCGGGCGGTGTCGTCGGTGTTCGTCGAGGCGCCGGTGGTGCTGCTGGTGAACCTCGCCGGCGGTCTGTGGTTCATCCGCGCCGGCTGGGTGACGCCCATCGAGGTGCTGGGGTCGACGCTCGTCGCCGTCACGATCCCGACCGCGGTGCTGGCCGTCGGGTACTCCGCTGCTGCGAGCCGCCAGGCGGTCGCCGCGGCCGCCCGGCTGGCGGCACTGCTGACCGCCTCCGAACTGCCGATCGCTGAGAACCCCCAAGTGCCACAGGGTAATTCGGTCAGCTTCTCCGGCGTCGAGTTCTCGTACGATGGCACCAACACGGTGCTGCACGACATTTCGCTGGACCTGCCCGCCGGCAGCATCACGGCGTTGGTCGGCCCGTCCGGCAGTGGCAAATCCACACTGGCGACGCTCGTCCCGCGGTTTCACGACGTCACCGCAGGCGAGGTGCGCATCGGCGGCGTCGACGTCCGTCAGATAGATCCAGCGGTGCTGTACCGGCACGTCGGCTTCGTTCTGCAGGACGTGCAACTGCTGGGCATGAGCGTGGCCGACAACATCCGCCTGGGCCGCGCCGGCGCCGACGACGACGCGGTGCACGCCGCCGCGCGCGCGGCGCACATCCACGACCGGATCATGGCCCTGCCCAACGGATATGACTCGGTGGTCGGGGAGGACGCGCACTTCTCCGGCGGTGAGGCGCAGCGCATCAGTATCGCCCGCGCGCTGCTCGCCGACACCCCCATCCTGGTGCTCGACGAGGCGACGGCTTTCGCCGATCCCGACTCCGAGGCGCAGATCCAGGCCGCGCTGTCGACCCTGATCGAGGGGCGCACGGTGCTGGTGATCGCGCACCGGCTGGGGTCGATCGTCGGTGCCGACAACATCGTCGTCCTGAGTGACGGGTGCATCGCCGAACAGGGACGGTACGACGAACTGCTTTCCCGGGAAGGCGTTTTCGCGCGCATGTGGCAGAACTACACGGCCACCGGTGAATTGGAGGCGGCGCGATGACGATGATCAACGGGTTCCTGCGCATCCTCGGCCCCGAGCGCGGCAAGATGTACAGCTTCCTGGCGTGGGCCGTCGGTTATGGCCTGCTGCACGGTCTTTCGATGACGCTGCTGGTGCCGATCTCGCTGGCCTTGTTCGACGGTGACTTCGGCACGGCGACCCGGTGGCTGGTCGTGCTGGCGGTGGTGGTGTTGCTCAGCGCGGTCGCACACTACGTACAGGCCGCGCAGTCGATGCGGATGGCGCTGACCACCATGCGGCTGCTGCACCACCGGATCGGTGACCACATGGTCACCCTGCCGCTGGGCTGGTTCACCCGGGAGCGCGTCGGCCAGGTGTCCCAGATCGCGGTCAAGGGCACGACTTTCGTCGGCACGAGCAGTGCGCACCTGGTGACGCCGCTGGTGGTCAACACCACCAGTGCGCTGACCGTGGTGGCCGGCTTGTTCGTCTTCGACTGGCGGATCGGCGTCGCCGCGCTGGTCGGTGGGGCGATCCTGATCCTCGCCACCCGGGCCTCGGCCGCGTTGATCGCGTCGGCCGAGGCGCGCACGCATGCCGCCGAGATCGAGGTGAACTCCCGGGTCATCGAATTCGCGCGCTGCCAGCCGGTGCTGCGGGCGTTCGGGCGGACGGGGGCCGAATTCGATCCGCTCACCGGGGCATTGGCCGAGCAGGAGCACGTCGGCAGGCGCGCGCTGTGGGCCTCGGTGGCGGGCATGATGCTGAGCGGCGTCGGCGTGCAGGCGGTGCTGGGTGGACTGATCACGGTGGGCGTCTGGCTGGCCGTCGGTGGCGAGATCAACCCGGTGACGCTGGTGGCCATCCTCGGGCTGGCGGCGCGGTTCACCTCGCCGCTGTCGGAACTGGCCGAATACGGCTCGGCGATGCGGATGGCCGGTGCGGAACTGGACCGGATCACGTCGGTGCTCGACACCCCAGCGCTGCCGGAACCCGCTGTGCCGCAATCGGTGTCGACGCCGGGACAGGTCGAACTGGACGGCGTCGCTTTCAGTTATCCGGGCCGCCGCGTGCTCGCGGACGTCAGCTTCATCGCGGCGCCGGGCACCATGACCGCACTCGTCGGTCCGTCGGGTTCAGGCAAGACCACCATCACCCGCCTGCTGGCGCGCTTCTACGACGTGGACGCCGGCGTGGTCCGGGTCGGCGGCATCGATGTCCGGGACCAGAGTACGGCGGACTTGATGGCCCAGCTGTCCCTCGTGTTCCAGGACGTCTACCTGTTCGACGACACCCTGTGGGAGAACGTGCGCATCGGTGCGCCGACCGCATCTGACAACGACATCAGGGAGGCGGCCCGCACCGCTGGTCTGCAGCCGGTCGTGGACCGGCTGCCGGCCGGCTGGCAGACCCGGGTCGGTGAGGGCGGTTCGGCGCTGTCCGGCGGTGAACGCCAACGCGTCTCGATCGCGCGGGCATTGCTGAAAAACGCTCCGGTGGTGCTGTTCGACGAGGCCACCAGCGCGCTGGACCCCGAGAACGAACGCCACGTCGCCGCGTCCATCCGCGAGCTGGCGGACCGCAGCACCGTCATCGTGATCGCGCACAAACTGTCGACGGTCACCGCCGCCGACAACATCGTCGTGCTGTCCGACAGCGGCACGGTGGATGACAGCGGTACGCATGACCAGCTGATGGCGCGCGGTGGCCGCTACGCCGATTTCTGGGCACAACGGACGTCGGCCGGTGGGTGGACCGTCGCGACCCGGGAGGCAAAAGCTGACGCTGGGGCCTGAATCACAGGGGCGGGCAGTGTTTTTTGGGTGAGGTTAGGCTAAATTAACTTTCGTGACTGCTGAAGCTATAGACGCGGCGTCGGTGACGCGCATTGCTTTGCCCGCCGACGTCGCCCCGGCCGATCTGATCGCGCAACTGGCAGCCGAACTACCGGAGCGTTCGGGCGCCGACTATGTCGGCTACGAGCATTCGGGTGAGTGGGCGCTGGCCATCGGAGTGCGCACCGCCATCGAGTTCGACAGCGACGAATTACGGATCGTCGACGCCGGCGGCGCGGTTGCCCGCCACGCGTGGACCGGCCGGCCCGGAGAGGTGCTCGGCGACGCCGTCGACCGACTGCTCCTGGAGACAGACCGGCTGTTCGGTTGGGTCGCTTTCGAATTCGGCGCCTACCGGTTCGGGCTGGCGCAGCGCCTGCCCGCCGGGACCCCGCTGGCGCGGGTCTTCAGTGCGCAGACGCAGGTCGTCGTCGCCGACGGTGAGGTGTGCGTGTCGGGCGATGCGGACGTGGTGACCGATACATTGAATCGGTTGCTGCAGAAGGGCATCCCGGCGGCCGGGGCCACGCGCGCCGTCGACGTGAGCGTCGACGGCAGTGACTACCCGGCGCGGGTTGCCGCCGCCGTCGCCGAGATCGTGGCGGGGGACTACCAGAAGGTGATCTTGTCGCGCCGGTTCGAGGTACCGTTCGCGGTCGACTTCCCGGCGACGTACCGGGTGGGCCGGGCGAACAACACCCCGGTGCGGTCATTCCTGTTGCGGCTCGGCGGGATTCGCGCCCTGGGCTTCAGTCCCGAACTCGTCGCCGCGGTGCGGGCCGACGGCACCGTGGTCACCGAGCCGCTGGCCGGCACCCGCGCGTTCGGCCGCGGCGCCGATCACGACCGCGCGGCCCGTGAGGACCTCGAATCGAACTCGAAAGAGATTGTGGAGCACGCCATTTCGGTCCGCAGCTCGCAGGAGGAGGTCGCCGAGGTGGCCAAACCGGGCACCACGGTCGTCAGCGATTTCATGACGGTGCGCGAGCGCGGCAGCGTGCAGCACCTGGGCTCTACCGTGTCCGGGCAGCTGTCGGACCAGATGAACCGGATGCATGCGCTCGAGGCGCTCTTCCCGGCGGTGACGGCCTCGGGGATCCCCAAGGCGGAGAGCGTCGACGCCATCATGCGGCTCGACGAGGCGCCGCGCGGGCTGTATTCGGGCGCGGTCGTGATGTTCAGCGCCGACGGCGGCATGGACGCGGCGCTGACACTGCGTTCGGCCTACGAAGCTGACGGCCAGACCTGGCTGCGGGCCGGCGCCGGCATCATCGCCGAGTCGACTCCGGACCGCGAGTTCGAGGAGACCTGCGAGAAGCTGACGACGCTCGCGCCGTACCTCGTGCCCCGCGCCTGAGCTAGAAGCCCAGGCCGGCCGGGGCTTCGGCAGGCGGTTCGCCACCGGCTGCGGTGAACGCATGCAGCACGCGGACCATGCCCGTGCGCTCACGCGCCGGCATGACCTCGACGACCCGGGCGATCTCGGCGCGGCGGCGAGCGGTCACGGTATCTACGACGGCCCGTCCCCGGCGAGTCAGTTCGACGACGATTTCGCGGCCTGAGCTCGGGTGTCGGTGCCGGTCGATCAGCCCGGCGGAGGCCAGACGCTCGGCCATGCGCCCGATCGTCGACGGTTGCACGTCCAGTTGAGCGGCAAGCGTGGTCAGGTTGGTGGGGCCACGCGCCGCCAGGATTGCCAACACCCGCAACTGGGGAACCGTCAGCGCGTCGTCGACGGTCGCGACCGAGCGGGCCGTGATGTCCAGGAGCAGGCGTGATGCGGTGACGAGTGCGTCGGCGATGGCGTCGGCCGATGGCACGGCCGCGGATCTCGGACAGGCTGTCACCGGGTCACCTCCTGGATGGAAGTATAAATTTACTGTCTTGTCAATTTGGAAGTCGTTACCAAACGGTGACCTGCGGGGTATGGTGCACCGGTGGACAAGCCCGGATTAGCTGCCGACGCGCGCGCACGGCGCCGCTGGTCGGTGGCTCTGGCGGCGCTCGTCATGCCGGCCGCGGCGTTCGTCACCGCGGGCACCGCGACCCACACGGCCACCACCGCCACTGAGGTGGACGTCTGCTGCGCACAGGTGGTCCTGGCCGAGCCGGCCGCTGCGCATCCGGGTTCGCTGATCGTCGCCGAGGCCGCCGAGAGTTCACGCGCGATGGTGCGCACCATCGCTTTGCCGGTTGGCGTCGCCGCCGAACGCGGACTGCAGGTCGACACCATCCTCGCCGAGCGGGCCGTCAGCGCGACATTCCCGGAGATCCACGCCATGACCGGGGTCCGTCCCGACTCGCTGCGCTGGCATCCCGAAGGCCTGGCGCTCGACGTGATGGTGCCCGACTACGGGTCGTCCGCCGGCAAGGCGCTGGGGGACCGCATCCTGTCATACGTGCTGGCCAACGCCCGCCGATTCGATCTGAATCATGTGATCTGGCGGCAGGCGATCTATTTCCCGGACGGCACCGCGCACCGGATGCCGGATTACGGCGGGCCCGACGCCAACCACTACACGCACGTGCACATCTCGACCAACGGCGGCGGCTACCCGACGGGCAGCGAGGCCTACGTCATGTCCGCGTCGGGGCCGACGCTGGTCAAGGACGCCCCGACACCGACCGTCACGTTCGTCAGCGCGCACTGAGCCCGGAGGCGGGGTTCCGCTCCGCCTCCTCACATCGCGCCGGCGGTCGGCCCGCGCTGAGCCGGGCCCCGGCGAGCGCACCGATGAAGAGCGCCAACAGCATCCAGCCCGCGCCTGTACCCAGCCCGTTCTTGGCCATCAGCAGCAGCGCCACCCCGGCCACGCAGACCAGCACGCCCGCCACGGTCGACGCGCGCCCCGACGCCCGGACTCGCGCGTCCCACCAGCGCAGCGGGTTGTGCTCGAGCGGCGACAGCAGCAGGAACATGACCGTCATCACCACCGCGAAGACGAGTGCCCGGATCGCGATGTTGCGCCAGAAGTACGGGGCCGCAGGGTCGTAGGCATCCAGGCCAACCGCGTGCAGGCCGAACGTCGCGATGGCGATGGCCGCGATGTGCCACAGGTACAGCGTCATCGCCCCGCTGTTGCCCACCACGATCAGATACCAGATGCGGGGACGTTCGGCCCACCGCCGCACCGCACCGGCGCAGGCGATGAACAGACTGGACATCCAGATGCACTGCAGCGCAAGCAGAAGCGTGGGCGGCGTGACGTTGGACATGCGTTCGGTGCCGGTGACCACCAGTGACACGTCGTACGGTCCGAACTCGGCCAGCAGCACCTGTACGGCCAGCGTGCCGGCGGCCACGGCCAGCGCGGTACCGGGTGCGATGAATCGGTGCGCGTACGCCGCGCCGATGACCATCGGAATCAGCCAGGCCACAAGGAGATTCGCCGCGCCGGCCTCCATCGTGTGCGTGCTGATGCGGGCCCAGTCGCCGAGCGCGGCAGCCGCCATGAGGCCCATGACCACCAGCGTGACCGAGCGGCCAGAGCGCAACCGGGCCAACGCGGGGACGAATGCCAGCACGATCAGATACGTGCCGAGGAACCACAGCAGCGCGACCGCCTCGTTGCCCAGCGCCGCCGCGGACTCGGCGCCCATGGTGAACCGCACCGCGATCAGCGCGACGGTCCAGGCGCCCAGGTACCACAGGGCCGGTCGGCACAGACGTTGGGCCCGGGTGAAAAGCCAGGTACCCCAGGGTGTTCCGTCCTGCCAGCTGTAGACGCCGGCTGCGGCGCCGGCGAAGAAGAACAACGGCATGACCTGGAGTACCCAGGTGGCCGGTTGCAGACTGGGGACGGCACCCAACGTGTTGCCGATCTGGACGCCGTCGGAGGTGATGGTGGCCAGCAACAGCGCGCAGTGGCCGAACATCACCACCAGCAGCGCACTCAGCCGAGCCACGTCGATGCTCCGGTCGCGGTCGGGTGCGGTGCCGTCGATCACGGCGTGGAAGTCGGGCAGCAGTCTCGGCATGACCTGATGATGCCCCAGCGCCGGGCGGCGCGGATGAGTGTGACTACTCAGACCCGGAGGCGATCACCGCGACGTCGGCGGCAGCGTCGTGCTGCCCGACGAACCGGCGGATGCGGGCCACCGCGAACACGATGCACAGCACCACGAGCGTGGGGCCGGTCGCCACGATGACGAACTGCGAGATGTCGACCGGGTAGTTGAAGATCATGTACAGCGCGAAGACGGGATAGAAACCGCAGAGGAGCCCGAGCCCGACGCACAGCTGCGTGTGCAACCGGTGCCAGCCCTGGATGCTCCGCTCGGTCCAGCCGCGTTCGGGCAGGGCCGCCTCGGCGAGCGCGGGCGAGATGACGCCTGCCATCTTCTTCGAATTCGGCTTGCGCAGCAGCCCGCTGATGGCGAAGGACCACACCAGCAGTGACATGGGGACGAGCTCGAGGGCCTGCACGATGCGCGGGTTCCTGGTGGTGAGCGCGATGGCCAGCGAGCACGCCGCGCCGACGATCACCACGACGTTCGCGGGCTCGACCTTCCGCTTGCGCACCATGGTCAGTGCGCCCTGCGCGGCCGCGGTGATGATGGCCCCGACCAGCGCCAGGTACGGCTCGACGTCGAACACGCGCAGCACGTAATACGCGACCAGCGGTGGCACGGTGTTGATCGCGGTGTTGACGATGTACTCGCGCAGGGTCTTCGGAGTATCGGACATGGGGGCTGGCTCCTTGCGGGGGTCGGTTTAACCCGCGGGCAGACGTAAAACCGTCGATATAGGTCGGAAATCGACAGTTTTGCGGCTGCTCGCGAGGGGCTGTCAGGTGGTGGCTGTGGTGACCGCGCGGATGATGGCCTTCTTGTCGACCTTGCCGACCGCGGTCACCGGTAGTGACGGCTGTGCGATCAGGGCGTCGGGCCGGCTGTGGACCGCCACGCCGCGGTCGTCGAGGTAGCCGTTGAGGTCGCTGAGGCTGACGGCGGGTCCGCTGAAAACAACCACCGCACAAATCTTTTCGCCGAGGTAAGGGTCGGGCACCGGGACGGCGGCCGCGGCCCGGATCGACGGGTGCGTGAGCAGATGCTCCTCGAGGTCGAGCGCCGAGATGGTCTCCCCGCCCCGATGGATGACGTCCTTGATGCGTCCGGTGACCTCGAGATAGCCGTCGGCCCGGCGGCGCACCCGGTCTCCGCTGCGGTAGAAGCCGTCGGGGCTGAAGGACCGCTCGTTGTCGGACGGGGCCCGGTAGTAGCCGTTGAGCGTGTACGGCCCACGCACCAGCAGTTCGCCTTCGCCGCCGACCGGCACGTCGGCGCCCTCGTCATCGACGATGCGCAGTTCGTCGTCAGGGCACAGCGGTGCCCCTTGGGTGTGGTCCAGCAGTTCGGGATCGTCGCCGGGGCGGGTGTAGTTGATGAGCCCTTCGGCCATGCCGAAAACCTGTTGCAGGCCGGGGGTCAGCGCGGCGCGGGCGGCCGCCGCATCCGGTGCGGACAGCTTGGCGCCGCCGACCTGGAGCAGTCGTAAAGTGCTGGGCCGCTGCGGTTCCCAATCGCAGGCCTGCGTCCACAGGGTGGCCAGCGCGGGCACCAGAGCGCAGACGGTGACGCGGTGCCGGGCGATGGTGGCGAATGCGGACTCCGGGCTGGGATCGGTGGTGAAGACGGTGGTGGCGCCGACGGACATCGTGCCGAGCATCCCCGGGCACGACAGCGGGAAGTTGTGCGCTGCCGGCAACACCGTCAGATACACGTCGTCATGGGTCATTTCGCACAGCGCGGCGCTGGCGGTGGCGTTGTAGTAGTAGTCGTCGTGCGTGCGGGGGATGAGCTTCGGCGCCCCGGTGGTGCCGCCGGACACCAAGAGTAGGGCGGGTTCAGCTGTGTCGACCGTGGGCGCGGTTACCGGAGTATGACCGAAAAGGGAAGTCCAGCTGGTGAATTCGCCGGCCTCGCCGTCGACGACCACGTGCCGGAGGCGCGGGTGCGCGGCGACCAACTCGCGCGCCATGTCGCGGTAGTCGAAGCCGCCGAACCGGTCGGCGATGACGAGGGCGACGGCGCCGCTGACCGTGGCGAAATGGCCGAGTTCGGCGCGGCGATGGGCGGGAAGGCACATGACGGGCACCGCACCCGCGCGCAGCAGCCCGAACAGGGCAATGGCGAAGTCGGCGGTATTGGGCATTTGCAGCAGTACCCGGTCGCCGGTCTCGATGCCGAGAGCCGCGAACCCAGCGGCCGCTTCGGAGGCCAGCTGATCGAGTGCAGCGAACGTATGTGATGCGGACGGATCGACGACGGCCACGCGGTCCGGCCATTGGCGCGCGGCGTCGGACAGAAGGCTGTCCAGTGGTTTACCGGTCCAGTAGCCCGCCTGACGGTAGCGCTCGGCGCGGTCGTGCGGGAACGGAACGAAACCATCCAGCAAATGCTGTTCAGCCTCAGCGGAGGCAGTGGTGCGCGTCACGGCGGATCCCTCGGGGTAGGCATGGAGGTAGCAGCAATATAGGGTAGCCTAATCAAAATTAGGACAGCCTGTCTTTAACGTGTTCGGGAGGTTTTGTGGGCGTCGTGGCAGTGAATTCGCAGGCCATCCGCGAGGAGGTTGCCGAACTCCTGGGCACCCGTGCCGACACCCTCGACCCTGGCGCCGACCTCATCGGCCAGGGCCTCGACTCGATCCGCATGATGTCGCTCGCCGGACGCTGGCGGAAGCAGGGCATCGACATCGACTTCGCCGCACTGGCCGCCGAGCCGACCATCGTGGCGTGGTCGGAACTGCTGTCCGCGGCGGGCGGCCTGCAGCGTGCCGAAACCGCGGTACCGCAGGATGATTCGGAACACGACCAGCCCTTCGGCCTGGCCCCGATGCAGCACGCCATGTGGGTGGGCCGGGAAGACGACCAGCAACTGGGTGGCGTCGCCGGACACCTCTATGTCGAATTCGACGGCCACGGGGTCGATGTCGAGCGATTGACCACCGCCGCAACGGCTTTGGCGGTCCGGCATCCCATGCTGCGCGTGCAGTTCCGCGCCGACGGCACGCAGCGCATTCGCCCGCAGGACGGAGACTTCCCGGTGACGGTCACCGACCTGCGGGACCTGCCGGCGGATCAGATCGCCGAACAGCTGGCCGTCACCCAGTGCCGCAAGGCGCACCAGCAGTTGACCGACGAGGTCTTCGAACTGAGCCTGACGCTGCTGCCGGAGGGCAAGACCCGCCTGCACGTCGACCTGGACATGCAGGCCGCCGACGCCATGAGCTACCGCACGCTGATGGCCGATCTCGCCGCCCTGTACCGCGGTGTCGAGCTCGCCCCCCTGACCTACACGTACCGCGAATACCGCGTGGCTGCGGCGCAGTCGGCGGCGCAGCCCGATCCCAAGGCCGAAGCCGATCGGCAGTGGTGGGGCGAGCGGCTTCCGGAACTTCCCGATCCGCCGCGCCTGCCGCTGGTTCCGACCGCCGAGCAGAACGACCCGAGGCACACCACCCGCCGCTGGCACTGGCTGGCCCCCGACGTGCGGGACGCGCTCTATGGCGCGGCCCGCCGGCGTGGGATCACGCCCGCGATGGCCCTGGCCGCGTCCTTTTCCGATGCCCTGGCCTGCTGGTCGGCCGGGCAGCGCTTCCTGCTGAATGTGCCGCTGTTCGGACGCGAGCAACGCCACGCCGATGTCGATCGACTGGTCGGTGATTTCACGTCGTCGCTGCTGCTCGACGTCGACCTGACCGACGCGGCCACCGCGACCGCGCGCTGCGGCGCCCTGCAGGACGCATTCCGCACTGCCGCAGCACATTCCGGCTATTCCGGGCTCGAGGTGCTGCGGGACCTGAGCCGGCATCGCGGCACCCAGGTGCTGGCACCGGTGGTGTTCACCAGCGCCCTGGGCCTCGGCGAACTGTTCGGCTCGGCAGTGATCGAGACGTTCGGCACCCCCGGGTGGATCAATTCGCAAGGACCGCAGGTGATGCTGGACGCCCAGGTGACCGAGTTCAACGGTGGTGTGCTGGTGAACTGGGATGTGCGCGAGGACGCGTTCCCCGACGGCGTCATCGACGCGATGTTCGCCCGGCACATCGCCGAGTTGGAGCGGCTGGCCGGCGACGACACGGCGTGGGAGGCCCCCACACCCGAGCCCATGTCGGCGGCCCAGCGTGCGGTCCGCGACGCGGCAAACAGCCGCACCGCGGCGCCCAGCGGTGCGGCACTGCATACCGGCTTCTTCGCCTCGGCTGCCGCCCGGCCGGGCGCCACGGCCATGATCGGCGAGGCCCGGCAGTGGACGTATGCCGAATTGGCCGAGGAAGTTTCGGCTGTCGCGTCAGCGCTGCAGGTCGCCGGCATCGTGCCGGGCGACACCGTCGCCGTGCTCGGCCCCAAGGGCGCGGAGCAGATCATCGCGCTCCTGGCCATCCTGGCGGCCGGCGGGGTCTACCTGCCGATCGGCGTGGACCAGCCCGCCGACCGCACCGAGAAGATCCTCGCCACCGGCGGCGTCCGGATGGCGCTCTATTGCGGTGACCTGGTGCCGTCGTGGCGTCCGTCGCTCACCGTGACGGAGGCGCTGCGGATCGGCCGACGTGCCGAAGGACCGTTCGTCCCGGCCGCCACCGATCCCCATGAGCTGGCCTACGTGCTGTTCACCTCCGGCTCGACCGGTGAGCCCAAGGGCGTCGAGGTCACCCATGACGCGGCGATGAACACCGCGGAATTCCTGTACCGGCACTTCGGCATCGGGCCGGCTGACCGCTGCCTGGCGCTCGCGACGCTGGAATGCGACCTGTCGGTGCTCGACATGTTCGCCACGCTCGCCACCGGTGGCAGCATCGTGGTGGTCGACGAGCCGTACCGGCGCGACCCGGACCGCTGGGCCGCCCTCATTGCCGAGCACGGCGTGACGGTGCTCAATTTCCTGCCGGGCTGGCTGGAGATGCTGGTCTCGGTAAATGAGGGAGTCGGTGCGGACCGTTTGCAGTCGGTCCGTGTGGTGCTCACCGGCGGCGACTGGGTCCGGACCGCCATGGTCCGGCACCTACAGGCGCAGGCCCCGGGCGTCCGCGTCGCCGGCTTGGGCGGCGCCACCGAAACCGCCATTCACGCAACCATTTTCGAGGCCGGCGAGCTGCCGGACACCTGGTCGGCGGTGCCCTACGGTGTGCCGTTCACCAACAACGCGTGCCGGGTGGTCAACGAGGCGGGCCAGGACTGCCCCGACTGGGTGGCCGGCGAGCTGTGGTTCACCGGACGTGGCATCGCCTCGGGCTACCGCGGCCGGGCAGATCTGACCGCCGACCGCTTCGTGCGCTACGCCGGCCGAACCTGGTACCGCTCAGGAGATTTGGCGCGCTACCGGCCGGACGGCATCCTGGAGTTCGTCGGGCGTGCTGACCACCGGGTGAAGATCAGCGGCTACCGCATCGAACTCGGTGACGTCGAGGCCGCGCTGCAGCGGGTGCCCGGCGTGCGTGCCGCGGTGGCCGGTGTGGTCTCCGGTGGGGAACGAGGGCACGACGTGCTGGCGGCCCTGGTCTCGGTCGACGACCCGGAGCTGACCGCCGAGCGCATCTCCGCGGCTGTCGCCGAACTCGTACCGCCGCATATGATCCCGCGCCAGCTGCAGGTGGTTGCGGCCATTCCTTTCACCGTCGGCGGCAAGACCGACCGCCGGGCCGCTGCCGGTCAACTCGCGGCGCTGGTGCAGGCGGCCGACGGCGCCGACCGGGCGCAGCCGGAGACCACGCTGGAGCGAGCGTTGGTCGCCATCGTCTCGGAACTGCTCGCCGTCGAGGCAGGTGTCGAGGACGACTTCTTCGAGCTCGGTGGTGACTCGGTGCTCGCGACCGCCACTGTGGCGCGGATCCGGAAGTGGCTGGACACCCCGACCGTGGGCGTGCCCGATATCTTCGCGGCCCGGACGGTGCGGACGCTGGCACAGCGGCTCACCAGCCGCGAGGACGGCAGTGGGCGACTCGAGATGGTCGCCGAGCTCTACCTGGAGATCGCCGAGATGAACCACGACGACGTGCTCACCGCGCTGGACCCGGCGGCCGTCTCATGACCGAGATGACAACGACTTTCGAACCCTGGATCAAGCACTACCCGGGTTCCGGTGACACCGGCGCGGTCGTGATCTTCCCGCATGCCGGGGGTGCCGCGGTCGCCTACCGGGACCTCGCAACTGCCGTGTCGGGCAAGGGGATCGACACGTACGTCGTGCAGTACCCGCGCCGCGCCGACCGGCTGGCGCATCCGGCGCATCCGACGGTCGAGCAACTGGCCGCCGATCTGTTCGCGGCGGGTGACTGGGCGGGCGTCGGCCCGCTGCGGCTCGTCGGGCACTGCATGGGTGCTGTGGTGGCCTTCGAGTTCGCGCGCGTAGCCGAACGGAGCGGGGCCACCGTGCACAGCTTGTGGGCGTCCGCGGGCCAGGCGCCGTGCGATGTGGTCGACGCGCCGCCGCTGCCGACCGGACCGCGCGAAATGCTCGCCGAGATGGTCGATCTCGGCGGCACCGACCCCCGGCTGCTCGCCGACGTGGATTTCGTGGAGATGCTGCTGATGGCGGTGGGGGCCGACTACGAAGCGCTCAACCGGTACGCCGGCGGTGGCCGCATCGCCGCCGACATCCATGCCCTCGGCGGCCGCGACGATCATCGCATCGACCGGGACATGCTGCGCCGCTGGGAGAACCACACGTCGGGCGGCTTCACCCTGGCCGAGTTCGACGGCGGCCACTTCTACCTCAACGACCAGCTGGACACGATCGCGGAAGTGATCAGTGCGCGCTGAACCGACGGACCCCGACTCGAGAACCGACGATCCTGTCGTCATCGTCGGGATGGCGGTGGAAGCCCCCGGCGACGTGGACGACGCGGAAAGCTATTGGCAGCTGCTGTCTTCCGGGCGAGAGGCGCTCGGCGCGTTCCCGGAAGACCGCGGCTGGGCCGTGCGCGACCTGCTCGCCGGCTCGCGCCGGGACGGGTTCAAACGCATCCACAATCGGGGTGGATTCCTCACCGGCGCGGCACTTTTCGATCCCTCGTTCTTCGGCATCTCGCCGCGCGAGGCGGTGGCGATGGACCCGCAGCAGCGCGTCGCGCTGCGGGTGACGTGGCGGGCACTGGAAAACGCCGGCATCAACCCGGATGATCTGGCCGGGCATGACGTCGGCTGCTACATCGGCGCCTCGGCCACCGGCTACGGTCCCGATCTCGCCGACTACTCCGACCTGAGTGGGCATCTGATCACCGGGACATCGCTCGGCGTGATCTCCGGACGGATCGGCTACCTGTTGGGCCTCGATGGTCCGGCGCTCACGATCGACACGTCGTGCTCGTCGGCGCTGACCGCGTTCCACACCGCCGTACAGGCACTGCGCACGGGTGACTGCAGCATGGCGCTGGCCGGTGGGGTTTGCGTCATGGGATCGCCGGGATACTTCGTCGAATTCGCCAAACAGCACGCCCTCTCGGACGACGGGCACTGCCGGCCCTACAGCGCGCAGGCCAGCGGCACCGTGTGGGCCGAAGGCGCCGGCATGTTTGTGCTGGAACGAAAGTCGTTGGCGCAGCGCAACGGCCACCGCGTGCTCGCGGAGGTGCGCGCCAGCTGCCTCAACCAGGACGGACACAGCACCGGCCTGACCGCGCCGAGCGGGCCGGCGCAGGCGCGGCTGTTCGGCCGCGCGCTCGAACTCGCCGGTGCGCGGCCCGACCAGATCGGAATGATCGAAGGACACGGCACCGGAACCACACTCGGTGACCGGACCGAATTGAACTCGCTGGCCCAGACCTACGGTGCCACCGCACCTGGCCGGGGCGCGGTCCTGGGCTCGGTGAAATCCAACGTCGGGCACAGTCAGGCCGCCGCGGGTGCGCTGGGACTGGCCAAGGTCCTGGTGTCGGCCGAGCACGCCGTCATCCCGGCGAGTCTGCACACCACCCAGGCCAGCGCCGAAATCGACTGGAGCGCACAGGGACTACGGCTCGCCACCAACCACAGCCCATGGCCCGCCGCGGGCGGCGAGCGCCTTGCCGCGGTCTCGGCTTTCGGCATGAGCGGCACCAACGCGCACGTCGTCGTCGCGATGCCGGAGGGATTGGTGGCGTGATGAGCCTTTCGCACTTTCCCGACGGCCGCGTACCCGTCCTGCTCAGCGCACACAGCGAAGCGCTGCTGGCCGCGGAGGCGACCGGCGTCGCCGACTACCTGGACCGTCGTGGTGCCGTAAGCATCGGTGCGGTGGCTGCGATGCTGTTGCGGCTGCGCCGTCGTCGCCGGTTCCGGGCCGTGGTGCGGGCGCATGACGCGGCCGAGCTGGCTGCCGCACTGCGGGCGCTGGCCGCGGGGGAGGAGCACCCGCTGGTCGCGGTATCCGCGCGGACGGCAGCGCCCCGGACGGCCTTCGTGTTCCCCGGCAATGGCGGCCAATGGCCGGCGATGGGCGCCGACGCATACCGGCAGCTGCCGGTGTACCGCGCTGCCGCCGACCGGTGCGCTGAGGCGTTCGTCGCGGCGGGCATCGACTCACCGCTGGCCTTTCTGGTCGACCCGGCCGACCGGGACTGGACCCAAATCCACAGTCAGAGTGCGCAGTTCACGCACGCCATCGGCCTCACATCGGTGTGGCAGGCACTGGGCATCGAGCCCGACGTCACGCTGGGACACAGCCTCGGCGAGATCGCCGCGGCTTATGTCGCCGGGGCCATGACGCTGGCCGAGGCGGTCGCCGTGGTCATCGCCCGGGCCGGGGCACTGGACGGCCTCGTCGGCGATTTCGGCGCCGCGAGCCTGGGGCTGAGCATCGACGAAGCGCAGCAGGCGGTTTCGAACGCCGCCGGGTGGATGGAACTGTCCGTGGTCAACTCGCCGGCGTCGGTCGTGGTGTCCGGCGAGCGGACCGCCGTCGCAGACCTGGTGGCCAACCTGCAATCCCACGGCCGCTTCGCGCGCGTCATCGCGATGAGCTTTCCCGCCCACACCAGTGCGCTCGATCCGCTACGTACACAAATGCTTTCCGGTGTACCGAAAGCGCGGTTCGTCCAGGGCACCGTGCCGTTCATCGGATCCGTCACCGGCGAGGCCGTCGGTGCGGATACCGAATTCGGTGAGTACTGGTACCGGAACCTACGGAACACCGTGCGGTTCGACCGGGCCGCCGCCGCGGCGCGGGACAGCGGCGTCGAGGCCTTCGTCGAGATGTCGGCACACCCCGCATTGCTGCACGCGCTCGCCGATAACGCCGCGAGCGGTGCGAGCGACCAGGTCGGCGAGCCGCTCATCGTCGGCTCGGGACGCCGCGACGAGACGCTGGTCGACGTACTCTCCGACAACATCGCGACGGTTGCCGTGTCCGACCCTGATTACGACTGGGCCGGGCACATCGAGACCGATCAACCGCTGCTGCACGGATTTCCGCATGCGCCGATGGCGGCGATGCACCTCTGGGCGACACCGGAACCGCTGCCCGCGGTTGCCGGACTGACGGTCGGCGCCGAACAGTGGCTTCCCCAGCCGGACGAGACCGTGCCGCTGATCATCCGGCGCGCTGCCGTGGTCGACCTGCCGGGACCGCGCGGTGCACTCGCCGACCATCTCCGCGACGGCGTGCGGGCCAACCTCGGCACGGTACTGGTCGAGCCGGCCGACGCCGATCTGCTCATCGTGGTCGCACCGATGCTCGACCACCCCGACACCGAGGCGGCGGTCACCGACCTGGCCGAGCTGATCGGCGGCGGGCTGTGCGACTACCCGAATGCCATCGGGCCACAATGCGCCGACGTGTGGCTGGTGACCGTCGGCGGCGAGCACGTGCGCGACGACGAGCCGGTGGCGCTGCCCGCCCAGGCAGCCCTCGCCGCCATGCACCGCAGCATCGGTTTCGACCATCCGGATCAGTCGTTCCGCCACCTCGACCTGGCATCCTGGGAACTCGACACGCCGGCGGCGACCGCTGTCATCGAGACCATGCTGGGCGCGGGAACCGAAGTGGCGCTGCGCGATTCGCTGCAGTACCGACGCGGTTTGCACGCGCTGCCGGATGGTGCTGCACCAGCGCCCGGGCTCCTCGACAACGTGGTCATCACCGGCGGCAACGGCGCGGTCGGCCTGCACTTCGCCCGGACCCTCGCCGCCGGGGGCGCCCGGCGCATCGTGCTGGTGAGCCGCAGCGGCAACAGCGCAGAGCAATTGGCCGAATTCGCCGGCACCGAGGTGCTCTCGGTGCAGTGCGACATCACGTCGCCCGAACAGGTTTCGGCCGCCGCAGCGGCCCACTGCGGTGACGGTGCGACGCTCGTGATCCATGCGGCCGGAGCGGCGACGTTCGGCACCACGGTGGGTGCGGACGAATTCGTCGCCACCGCGGCCGCGAAGGTCGGTGGCCTGGCCCGGCTGGCCGAGTGCTGGCCGCTGCGTCCGGAAGCCCGAATCCTGGTGTGCTCGTCGGTGTCCGGTCTGTGGGGCGGGCTCGGCCATGTTGCGTATGCGGCCGTCAACCGCATGCAGGATGTGATGGCCGGGCAGTTCCGCGCCGAGGGCCTCGACTGTGTGGCCGTGCGGTGGGGGCTGTGGCCGGGTGCCGGCATCGTCGGTGCCGACGACGTGGCACGGATCGAGCGCGCCGGACTGCGGGAGATGGATCCCGACATCGCGATCGATGCGGCTCTCGGAACCAACGCGCCCGCACCGCTGATCTTCAGCGCCGACGCCGAGCGGCTGGCGACGCTGCTCGGTGCGCCCCTGGTGGATGTGGAACCAGATGCACCGCAACAGGTTCCACCCACAGTCAGCGCCGGTGCCGATACCGAAGACGTCGTCCGCCATGAGCTGTCGGCGGTGCTCAAACTGGGCGACCCCGCCGACATCGACCTGACCGCGGCCCTGTTCGACCTGGGCCTGGATTCGCTGCTGGCACTGGACCTGCGCAAGCGACTGCGTCGGAGTACCGGCCGGTCCGTGCCGCTGGCCGGGCTGCTCAGCGGCATCACCGGTACCGAACTGGTGGATTTGCTAACCGAGAGATCAGAAAAGGTGGAGAGCTAGCGTGACCGAGACCGACATCCGGGACCTGCGCACGCGAGGACTAGACGGAGAGGACGCACGCCTGGAGCTGTTGCGGCGCAAGCTCGCCGAGCGCGGCCTGCAGTCCCAGGTCCAGGCGCAGTCGGGCGACGGTACGCCCGTCGTGCCGGTGCTGTCCGACGGCCAGCGCCGGATGTGGTTCGTGCAGACCGCCGAACCGGCGGGCGCACTGCTCAATGTCTGTGTGTCGTTTGCGATCACCGGCACGCTGGACCACCAGCGCCTGCAGGATGCGGTCAATGCCGTGGCCCGCCGCCACCCGGTCCTGCGCACCACCTACCGGGCCGACGCGACGGGCGAGCCCGGCCTGACGATCCACGACCAGCTGGAGCCGGGATGGAGCACCCATGACCTCAGCGACCTGTCGGAGGCGTCGCGCGCCTTGCGGCTCGAGGTGCTGGCACAGCGGGAGTTCGGCACGCCGTTCCAGCTCGACACCGATTCCCCCTTGCGGATCAGCCTGATTCGTACCGGGACGGACGAGCACATCATGCTGCTCACGGCACACCACATCGCCTGGGACGACGCCTCCTGGCAGGTGTTCTTCGCCGATCTCACGCGGGCCTACGAATCGGCCGGCGAGTCGTTGCCCGAGGTGATTCCGGCAGCCCTGCCCGCCGACGACCACACCGAGGCACTCGAGTACTGGCGCTCGATCCTCGCCGATCCGCCCGAGCCGCTGGAACTTCCGGGTGCGCACGGCTCCCTCGTGCCCACCGGCCACCGCTCGCAGCGCGTCACCCGGCGCATCGATGCCGGCACCGTGGCACGGATCGCCGAACTGGCGCGCCAGACCGGCGCCACGCCGTACACCGTGCTGCTCGCGGCATTCGGCACCTTGCTGCACCGCTACACCCACGCCGACGACATCCTGATCGCCACCCCGGTCCTCAACCGCAGCGGGGGGACCGAGGACGCGCTGGGGTACTACGGCAACACGGTGGCGCTGCGCCTGCGCCCGAAAGCGCACCAGAGTTTCACCGAATTCGTCAGCCACGCCAAGGACACCACGCACGGGGCCTTCGCCCATCAGCAGATCAACCTGGACCGGGTGGTGCGCGAGCTCAACCCGGACCGCCGCCACGGTGTGGAGCGGCTGGCGCGGGTCTCGTTCGGCGCCCGTGAGGCCGACGGCCGGGGCTTCTGCCCGTCCGGGATCACGTGCCGCCGCGCCGAGTACCGGGGGCACCAGACCCAGCTGCCGCTGGGCTTCATGGTGGAGTTCGACGACGACGGGGCACTGGTCGAGGCGGAGTACCTGACCGAAATCCTCGACGCCGCACTGGCCGAGCAGATGCTGCGGCACTACGTGGTGCTGCTGGAGTCCGCGCTGGCCGACCCGGGCCGGCCCCTGGCCGAGCTGGATCTGATGGACCGGCACGACGCCGACTGGCTGCGCCGCATGGCCACCGGTGAACAGTTCAGCACCCCGGACACCACGCTGGCAGCGCTGATCGAGGCCCAGGCCGCGCGCACCCCGGACTCGGTCGCCGTCGCATACGAGGGCCGGTACTACACCTACCGCGAGCTCAACGCCACGGCGAACCGGTTGGCACACTGGCTGATCGGCCAGGGCATCGGCACCGAGGACCGCGTCGCGGTCCTGCTGGAGAAGTCGCCCGAACTGGTCATCACCGCGCTGGCCATCGTCAAGGCCGGCGGCGTGTACCTCCCGGTCGACCCGACCTATCCCGAAGACCGGCTGTCGTTCATCCTGGGCGACGGTGATCCGAAACTGGTTATCCGCGAGCCGATCACCGACCTCGACGGCCTGCGGGACGACAACCCGACCGATGCCGACCGGGTCCGGCCCCTCACGGCAGCCAACACCGCCTACCTGATCTACACCTCGGGTTCGACGGGTCTGCCCAAGGGCGTCCCGGTGCCGCACCGCCCGGTCGCCGAGTACTTCGTGTGGTTCGTCGACGAGTACCAGATCGACGCCGACGAGCGCCTGCTGCAGGTGGCCTCGCCGAGCTTCGACGTCTCCATCGCCGAGGTGTTCGGCATGCTGGCATGCGGTGCACGCCTGGTGATTCCGCGCCCGGGCGGCCTCAACGACATCGGGTACCTGACCGGACTGCTGCGCACCGAGGGCATCACCTCGATGCACTTCGTGCCTTCGCTGCTGGGGCTGTTCCTGTCCCTGCCCGGCGTCAACGAATGGCGCAGCCTCAAGCGGGTGCCGATCGGCGGCGAAGCACTGCCGGGCGAGGTGGCCGACAAGTTCCACGCCACGTTCGATGCGCTGCTGCACAACTTCTACGGACCGACCGAGACGGTCATCAACGCGAGTCGCTACCGCGTCGAGGGCAAGCAGGGCACGCGTATCGTGCCGATCGGCAAACCGAAGATCAACACGCAGATGCACCTGCTGGACGACGCGTTGCGCCCCGTTCCGGTCGGTGTCATCGGCGAGATCTACATCGGCGGAACCCATGTCGCGCACGGTTACCATCAGCGCCCCGGCCTGACCGCGGAGCGGTTCGTCGCCGACCCGTTCACGCCGGGCGGCCGGCTCTACCGGTCCGGCGACCTGGCCCGGCTCAATGTGGACGGCGACATCGAGTTCGTCGGCCGCGCCGACGAACAGGTCAAGATCCGTGGTTTCCGTATCGAACTCGGCGAGATCGCCGCCGCCATCGCGGTGGACCCGAGTGTGGGCCAGGCCGTCGTCGTCGCGAGCGACCTCCCCGGGTTGGGCAAGAGCCTCGTCGGCTACCTCACCCCGGCCGAGCGCGGAGACCTGGAATCGGTGGACGTGCAACGGATCAAGGCGCGAGTGGCGGCCGCCCTGCCCGAGTACATGGTGCCGGCCGGCTACGTCGTCCTCGACGAAATCCCGATCACGGCGCACGGCAAGATCGACCGCCGCGCGCTGCCCGATCCGGACATCCAGTCCCGCACCGCATTCCGTGAGCTGACGACCGACACCGAGCGGAAGGTCGCCGAGCTGTTCGCCAACCTGCTCGGCATCGAGCAGGTCGGTGCCGACGACTCGTTCTTCGAACTCGGCGGACACTCGCTGCTGGCCACGAAGCTGGTCGCGGCGATCCGGGCGCGGTGCAACGCCGAGATCGGTGTGCGTGAGGTGTTCGAGCTGGGCACCGTCGCCGAGATCGCCGCCCGGGTCGACACCGGGGCGCCGCGCAACCGGCCACCGCTGATCGCGGTCGAACACTCCGGCCCGCGGCAGATGTCGGCATCGCAACTGCGCCAGTGGTTCCAGTACCGCATCGACGGTCCCGGACCGGTGAACAACATTCCGTTCGCGGCCCGCATCACCGGCCCGTGCGACGTCGACGCCTTCGTCGCCGCGCTCGCTGATCTGGTCGAGCGGCACGAGGTGCTGCGCACCACATACACCGAAATCGACGGCGTGCCGTACCAGGTCGTGAACGACCCGGCTCCGCTGCCGGTGCGCCGTGCGCGCGGCGCCGACGAGGCGTGGTTGCAGGCCGAACTCGACCGGGAACGCCGCTATGTGTTCGACCTGGAAGCGCAGTGGCCGATCCGGGCCGCCGTGCTGTCCGTCCCGGGTCAGCACGTGCTGTCGATCATGGTGCACCACATCGCCGCCGACCACTGGTCGGCCGGCGTGCTGTTCACCGACCTGGTCACCGCGTACCGGGCGCGCCTCGAGCGGCGGGCACCCGAGTTCGCGCCGCTGCCGGTGCAGTACTCGGACTACGCGGCCTGGCAGGCCACGCTGCTGGCCGACGAGTCGGGAACGCTTGCCGCGCAACGGGACTACTGGCGTGGCCAGCTGACCGAACCGCCCGCCGACCCGGGTCTGCATCCCGACTTCCCGCGGCCGCCGGTGCTCTCGGGTGAGGGCGCGTCGGTGCCGTTCGTCGTCGATCCCGAGGTGCGGACCAAGCTGACGGCGCTGACCCGCGAACTCGGTATCACCGACTTCATGCTGCTGCAGTCCGCGGTGGCGGTGGCGCTCGCGAAATCGGGTGAGGGGCTGGACATTCCGCTCGGCACCCCGGTGGCCGGCCGCACCGAGGCCGAACTCGACGCGCTGGTGGGCTTCTTCATCAACATCCTGGTCCTGCGCAACGACCTGAGCGGAGACCCGACGCTGCGCGAGATCCTGGTCCGGTCCCGGGACACCGCACTGGCTGCCTACGCACATCAGGACCTGCCGTTCGATCACGTCGTCGACGCGGTCAGCCCGGCCCGGTCGCTGTCACGCAACCCGCTGTTCGGCGTCGTCGTGCATGTACGCGAGGACCTCCCCACCGATCACGTCATCGATTCCCGGGCCGACGGCGACACCACGTTCACCGCGCTCGAGCCGACGTTCGATGTGGCGCACGCCGACCTGTCGGTGAATTTCTTTGCCACACAGGACGGTTACCGCGGTCACCTGATCTACCGCACCGATCTGTACACGGCCGAGACCGCACAGCGCCTCGCCGATCGGCTCGTCCGGGTGATCACGGGGATCGCCGAGAACGCCGATCAGCGGCTGCGGGACCTGCGGGTCGACGAAGCCTTTGAAGTGGCAGTGGGCAATGACGACATACTCGTGCTGGACGAGTGGCGTCAGCCCGTGGGCGTCGGCGTGGTCGGCGACATCTTCCAGGAGTCGGTACCCACCGGCGAACGCGGTAGATGGCTGGCCAACGGACAGCTCGAGCGCATCGAGGCCGTCCAGTTGCGCACTGCCCGAACCGGGTCAACCGTGGTGGAGCCCGCGCGTACCGACACCGAACGCGCCCTCATCGCCCTACTGGCCGAGGTGCTCGACGCCGATGCCGAGATCGGCCGGGACGACGACTACTTCAGCCTCGGTGGTGACAGCATCAAGGCGGTCCAGCTGGCGGCACGAGGTCGCGACGCGGGCATGAAGCTGACCGCGCGGATGGTCTTCGAGTACCCGACGGTGCACGAGTTGGCCGCTGCGGTTGACGCTCGATCGTCGGCGGAAGCCCAAGGGGGACAAGGGGAGGACCGCGAGCACGCGCCGATGACGGTATCGGGGCTGTCCGCCGAGGAACTCGCCGAACTGACCGCGTCGTTCGCGACATCGTGGACCGCACCGCAGGAGCCGCAGTGACCACACTGCAACCCGTGCCGGTCATCGAGGACGTGCTGGCGCTCAGCCCGCTGCAGCAGGGGCTGTACTCGATGGCTCAACTCGAGCAGGCGGATGACCCGTATCTGATCGCGATGTCGGCTGACATCGACGGTGACGTCGACGCCGCCCTGCTCCGGGACTGCGCTGCGGCCCTACTCGTGCGTCACCCCAACCTGCGGGCCGGCTTCGTGCAGGCCGGAGCCCGCACGGTGCAGGTGATTCCGAGCGCGGTCGACCTACCGTGGCGGCAGCTCACCGCCGGGTCGCCCGACGCCGCCGACGACCTCGAAGCGCAGGAACGGCGCCAGCCGTTCAGTCTGGAGCGCGGACCGGCGATTCGGTTTCTGCTCATCGAAATGCCGGAACAGCGTTGGCGTTTCGCGGTCGTCGCGCACCACATCGTCATCGACGGGTGGTCGCTGCCGTTGTTCGTCGGGGAACTGCTCGCGCTGTATGCCGCCGGCGGCGACATCTCCGTGCTGCCTGCCGCGCCGCGCCCGTACCGCGACTACATCGGCTGGCTCGCGGCCCGGGACCCGGAGGCCAGCCGCCGCCTGTGGCGGCAGCACTTGGCCGGGCTCGACGGCCCGACGATGCTGGCTCCCGCGCTCGGCTCCGGTGAACTCGGCGACGACCTGCCCCACACCACCGAGATCACGGCACCCCGCGACGAGACGCACCGTCTGGTCGAGGCCGCGCGGGCGCGTGGTGTCACGGTCAACACCCTCACCCAGATGGCTTGGGCGGCAATCCTGTCGGTGCTCACCGACCGGCGCGACGTCGTCTTCGGCGTCACCGTCTCGGGCCGGCCGGGGGAGTTGGCCGGCGTCGAGTCCATGGTCGGTCTCTTCATCAACACCGTGCCGCTGCGGGTCCGGCTGGACCCGCAGCGCCGCGTCGGTGAGCAGTGCCTGTCCCTACAGCGGGACGCCGCCGAGTTGCGCGAGCACAGCTACCTGTCGCACACCGAACTGCGCTCGCTCGGCGGTGTCGGTGAACTGTTCGACAGCCTCCTGGTCTATGAGAACTTCCCGCCGGGCGGCCTGGTCGGCAGCGGCGAATTCGACGTCCGCGGAGCCACTTTCCGGCCTCGGGCGCTCCAGAGCCTGGCGCATTTTCCGGTCACCGTCGCAGCGCACCTGACCGACGGCGAATTGACCGTCCTGGTCGAGACGAAAGACGGTGCCACCGGCCTGGTCTCACCGCAGAGCATCGGCCGGCAGGTGCTCGCGGTGATGCAGCGCCTCGTCGACGGCTGGGACCGGCCGTTGCGCGACGTCGGCATTCAGCTGACCGCACCCGATATGGCGGCATCGCCCGCGACCACCGAAACCGGCGGCATCCACGAGAAGTTCACCGCCACCGCGCGCAGCAAGCCGGGTTCGATGGCACTGACCTATGACGGCGGCGCACTGACCTTCCGCGGTCTCGACGAGGCGTCCGACCGCGTCGCTGCCGAACTGCGGCGCCGTGGCGTCGAGACCGAGACGCCGGTGCCCGTGCTGCTGCGCCGCGGACCTGATTACGTGGTCGCGATGCTCGGCGTACTCAAAGCCGGTGGATTGATCGTGCCGCTGGATCCGTCGATGCCCGCCGACCGGATCGCGGAGATCCTGGGCCAGACCAACGCATCGGTTGTCGTGGACGATTCCCTGCTGGCCGCCGCTGGCAACCACCCGGCCGGCGAATTCACACCGGTGCCAACACATCCCGGCCAGGGCGCCTACATCGTGTTCACGTCGGGTACCACCGGCAAGCCCAAGGGCGTGGTCGGCACCCATGCCGCGGTGCTGGCCTATGCCGCCGATCACGCGGCCCGGGTGCTGCACCCTGCGGTGGCGAAAGCCGGCCGGCCACTTCGGGTTGCGCACGCCTGGTCGTTCACCTTCGACGCGGCCTGGCAGCCACTGGCCGCGCTGCTGGACGGCCACGGTCTGCACATCGTCGGCGACGAGGTGCAGCGTGATGCCGAGGCACTGGTGGCGACCATCGGGCAGTACGCCGTCGACCTGATCGACACCACGCCGTCGATGTTCACGCAACTGCAAGCCGAAGGCCTCCTGACTACGGTGCCGCTGGCCGCGCTGGCGCTGGGCGGCGAAGCCGTCGACCCGAACGCGTGGGCGGCCATCCGCCGCGAGTGCGACCGCACCGGCATGTCGGCTTACAACTGTTACGGCCCAACCGAGACCACGGTCGAAGCTGTGGTGGCTGCATTCACGGAGCACGACGCGCCGTCGATCGGGCACCCGACCACCGCGACGCGCGCCTATGTCCTGGACGCCTGGCTGCGGCCGGTACCCGACGGTGTCACCGGTGAGCTCTACCTGGCCGGTGGACAGCTCACGCGCGGTTACCTCGGCCGCGCCGGCGAGACCGCCGCGCGCTTCGTCGCCGACCCGTTCGTAGCGGGCGCGCGGATGTACCGCACCGGGGACGTGGTGCGGCGCGATCCCGTCACCGGCGGCCTGCAGTTCCAGGGTCGTTCCGACGATCAGGTGAAAATCCGTGGGTTCCGGGTGGAACCCGGCGAGGTCGCCGCGGTCCTGCACGCGCATCCGGGGGTGCGGCACGCGCACGTCACCGTCCGGCGGCACGCCAGTGGGCCACGGCTCGTCGCGTACGTCGCCGGAGCGGCAACTGCCGCCGAGTTGCGGCGCATGCTGGCGTCCCGGCTGCCGAGATATCTGGTGCCGCACCACATCATCGCCGTCGACGAGATTCCGCTGACGGTCAACGGCAAGGTGGACGACGCGGCGTTGGCCGCCATCGATGCCGCCGCCGGCACCGGGGAGGCAGCCGCGCCGGCGACCGCGACCGAACTCGCAGTGGCCGAGTTGTTCGCCGACGTCCTGGAGGTGGCCGACCCGGCCGGCCTCGACGTCACCGCCGATTTTCTCGATCTGGGCCTCGACAGCATCGTCGCGCTGTCGGTGGTGCAGGCCGCGCGCCGCCGCGGTCTGGCGGTGCGCGCGCGAATGATGCTGGATTGCAGCAGCATTCGCGAACTGGCCGAGGAACTGGACGCGGAGAACGAGTTGGCCGCCACAGCGGTCGAGGAGTCCGGCCCGGTGCCGGTGCTGCCGAACGTGCATTGGCTGTATCAGTACGGCGACGGTCGCCGGCTGGCCCAGACCCAGGCACTGCGGCTGCCGGATGCCATCACCGCTGAGCAACTGACCACGTTGCTGCACCACGTCATTGCCGCGCACCCCGCCCTGTGCAGCCGGCTGGACCGGACGACCATGACTCTGGTCGACCATCCGGTGGACAACGTCCTTTCCGAGGTCACCGTCGACGGCGACCTCGTCGCCGCGGTGGCCGAGCAGACCGATCTCGCGGTCGAGCGGTTGGACCCGGAGCAGGGGCGCCTGCTGCAGGCAGTGCTGCTGCATTCGCAAGACGGTGCCGGACAGTCGAGCGAAAAAGTGCTGGTGCTCAGTGCCCACGTGTTGGCAGTTGACCCGGCATCCTGGCGAATTGTGCTCGGCGAGTTGGAAAATGGCTGGCACGCATTGAATTCCGGTACCCAGCCCGCCGTCATCCGAGAACACACCAGCTACCGGGCCTGGTCCCGACTGGTCGCCGAACGCGCGAAGCACCTCGACACGGCGGACTTCTGGGAAGCGCAGATCGCCGGCCCGGATCCTGCGCTCGGCAACCGCCGCGTGAAGCCCGAGACCGACTGCGCCGCAGACGTGGTGATGTCCATGGCGATCATCGATCCGGATCTGACGGCACGGCTGCTCGCGGCAAGTCAGCCGATCACCGATCTGCTGGCCGCCGCGACCGCGCGCACGATCACCCGCTGGCGACAGCGCCGCGGACAGGACACTCCGGCTCCGCTGGTGGCGCTGGAGACTCACGGCCGCGCGGACACCGTTGTCTCCGGGGACGACGTCGACAGCGGCGACACCGTCGGCCTGTTCAGCGCCATCTATCCGGTGCGGATCAGTTCCGAAGCGCCACATCAGGTCAGCGCCGAGATCGGTGCCGTCCCGGGCCATGGCATTGACTTCGGGCTGCTGCGGTATCTGCGCGCGGACACCGCGGACCGATTGTCGGCGTACCCGGAGCCGCAGGTGCTGTTGAACTACCTGGGCCGGGTACACCTCGCGGCGAGTGGTGCCGCACTCCAGCTCGACGGTGCGCTGCTGGCGGGCGCGTCACCGGTACCCGAACCGAACTACGCGGTGCACCACGAACTGACCCTGATGGCGGGGGTCATCGACCACGCCGGCACCGCTGCGCTCGGTGTCCAATGGCGCACGGTGCCAGACATTCTCAGCGCGGACGACATTGCCGAATTGCAACAGCTGTGGGAAGCACAGCTCAGGGAAGTGGTGAAATGACCATCAGCGAGGAGCCGGAGGCAGATCGCGCATGACTGAGACCCGAAACACCTTGGCCGTCATCGGCGCCGGGGCCAAAGCGGTCGCCGTGGCTGCCAAGGCCGCCGAACTGCGCGCCATGGGCGTGGACGCGCCCGATGTCATCGCGGTGGAACGCCTCGGCGTCGGCGCCAACTGGCAGGCCGCCGGCGGCTGGACCGACGGCAGGCACCGGCTGGGCACCGGACCCGAGAAGGACGTGGGTTTCCCGTACCGGTCCGCACTCGTGCCGCGCCGAAACGTCGAACTCGACGAACGGATGATGCGGCACAGCTGGCAGTCGTATCTGATCTCGACGGGACAGTTCGCCGAGTGGATCGACCGCGGCCGGCCCGCACCCACCCACCGGCGCTGGAGCCAGTACCTCGCCTGGGTGGCGGAAAGTGTTGCCATGCAGGTGGTCACGGGTGAAGTCACCCAGCTGTCGGTGGATGGCGACCAGTGGGTGCTGCACTGCCGCGATCAGCAGGTGCGCGCCGACGGCGTGATGATCACCGGGCCGGGGCAGGCCGAGCGGTCGATCCTGCCGGGGCATCCGCGGGTGCTGTCGATCGCCCAGTTCTGGCATCGCGTCGCGCAGGACGAGCGCATCAACGCCGAGCGGGTCGCCGTCATCGGCGGTGGCGAAACCGCCGCAACGATGCTCGATGAGCTGTTCTCGCACCGGGTTTCGACCATCACGGTGATCTCCCCGGGGGTGACCCTGTTCACCCGCGGCGAGGGCTACTTCGAGAACACCCTGTTCTCCGACCCGACGGGCTGGGCCGGGCTCAGCATCACCGAGCGCCGAGATGCCATGGCCCGCACCGACCGCGGCGTATTCTCCGCCCGCGTTCAGGACTCGCTCCTGGCCGACGACCGCATCCGGCACCTGCGCGGCCGCGTCGCCCATGCCGTGCCCCGCGAAGACCGAATCCGGTTGACGCTGCAGACCGAACGTGACTCCGGCTGCCTGGAGACCGTGCACGGCTTCGATCTGGTGATCGACGGTTCCGGAGCCGATTCCATGTGGTTCGCGCCGTTGCTGAGCCAGGACGCGTTGGACGTGTTGGAACTCGGTATCGGTGCGCCGCTGTCGGCCGACTCGCTGCAGCAGGCCATCGGCTACGACCTCGCGGTCAGCGGCGTCACGCCGAAGTTGTTCCTGCCCAGCCTGTCCTGGCTCACCCAGGGCCCAGGATTCCCCAACCTCAGCTGCCTCGGTCTGCTCAGCGACCGCGTGCTGGGTGCCGAATATGCCACACCATCCGCAAGGAGAAGCCATGAGCAGCAATCCGTTCGATGACGAGAACGGTGCGTTCTACGTCCTGATCAACGACGAGGAGCAGCACAGCCTGTGGCCCGTGTTCGCCGACGTGCCCGCCGGCTGGCGGGTCGTGTTCGGGGAGAGCACCCGCGCCGACTGTCTGGCCTACGTCGAGGAGACGTGGACCGACATCCGGCCCAAGACGCTGCGGGACTCGCTGGTCGGTTGAGCCGCGCCCTCGAGCGTGCGGGATGACGAGGCAACGTTTCAGGGTGAACGCGGTACGGCGTCGTGGGCGGGTTGACCGTGAACTCACGGCCAGGCTTTCCGTCGAGCCTGTACCCAGGGTGTGCAAAGCCGAGTAGACGCCGCCGTGGCGTCAGGGTCAACGGCACTGCGGCCCGCGGTGCCCGTCGACCCTGAATTCACGGCGAAATGCAGCCGCCTCTGCCGTTTGTGCCCGGGGCTACGCGGCGTGACTCCGCTGTGGAGTGTCCTGGCGCCTGCTGCGCCGCTCGACCGAAACTGGGCGGCGGAATATCTGGCCGGAATCACCGTGCAGTTGCGTTCATGCAGTGCATCGGAGTTCGGCGATCCGCAGCAGGGCCACCAGTCCGAGTAGAGTCGCGAGAGCCGGCGCTGACCAGGGGGAGTGCAGCAATGACGTATCCGGATCCTCGGTATCCGCAGCAACAACCGCAGCCGGGGCCACATCCGCAGGGCCATCCCACCCCGCCGGGCTATCCGCCGGCCGGCTACCCGAACCCGCAACAGCCGTATACCCAGCAGCCGTATCCGTACGCACAGCCCTACGGCTACCCGCAGCCACAGCCGGAGCCGACGAACAACGGCAACTCCCCAGGCTGGCGCGCCGCGAGCGTCGCCATGTCGACGTTGTTCCGTGGCACCTACCGGCTGGGTGGCGACGCCCGCAGCCGGGTCGTCACGGCACTGATGTGCCTGGGTATCGGGCTCGTCGCGCTGGTGATCGTCGTGCTGGCCGGCACGTACCTGCGCTAGCGGTCTATTCGCCGACGGGTGAAAGCTGCTGCGACAGTGGCACATCCATGTCGTACACCCGGGCGTGGAGCACCACCCGGTTCCGCAGCGCGGACCGCACCGCACGGTGCAGGCCGTCTTCCAGATAGATGGTGCCATGCCAGCGCACAGCATGCGGGAACAGATCACCGTAGAACGTCGAATCCTCGGACAGCAGCCGGTCCAGGGCGAGCACCGTCGTGGTGGTGACGATCTCGTCGAGACGCAGTTGGCGCGGCGGAATCTGCGCCCATTCGCGGTAGCTCAGCCCATGCTCCGGGTACGGCTTTCCGTCGCGCACCCCTTTGAAAATCATGAGTAGATCACTCCGCAAGCACCCCGTGCGCCGAGCGGGTCCGCGGTGACAGCGTCGGCATACACCTGACCCTAGCGGGTCGACTTGAGGTTTGCCGAGGCATCCAACCACCAGATGACGTCTGTCGCCCGCCCCAATCCATCGTCACCGTAAAATGGCGGTGAAACCGGAGGTGACGAATGGGTAGTGCCGACGACCGTCGCTTTGAAGTGCTGCGTGCCATCGTTGCGGACTTCGTCTCCACCAAGGAGCCCATCGGCTCCAAGACGCTCGTCGAACGCCACAACCTCGGCGTTTCGAGCGCCACGGTGCGCAACGACATGGCCGTGCTGGAGGCCGAGGGCTACATCACCCAGCCCCACACCAGCTCGGGCCGGGTGCCCACGGAGAAGGGGTACCGCGAGTTCGTCGACCGGATCGACGACGTCAAACCGCTGTCGCAGAGCGAGCGCCGCGCCATCCTGAGCTTCCTCGAATCCGGCGTCGACCTCGACGACGTGCTGCGCCGCGCGGTGCGCCTCCTGGCCCAGCTGACCCGGCAGGTCGCCATCGTGCAGTACCCGACGCTGTCGCGGTCCACGGTCCGCCACCTCGAGGTCGTGGCGCTCACCCCCGCCCGGCTGTTGCTGGTGGTCATCACCGACACCGGGCGGGTTGACCAGCGCGTCGTCGAACTCGGCGATCCCATCGGTGAGCACGAACTGTCGCAGCTGCGCGAGCGGCTCGGCGCGGCACTGGAAGGCAAGCTGCTGTCGGCCGCGTCGATCGCGGTGGCCGACCTGGCATCGCAGCTGGACGGCCACGGCGGCCTGGGCGACGCGGTGGGTCGCGCGGCCACGGTCTTGGTGGAGACGCTGGTCGAGCACCAGGAGGAGCGCCTGTTGCTCGGCGGCACCGCCAACCTGACGCGCAACACGGCGGATTTCGGCGGGTCCCTGCGGTCGGTGCTGGAGGCACTGGAGGAGCAGGTCGTGGTCCTGCGGTTGCTGGCTGCCCAACAGGAGGCAGGTAAAGTCACGGTACGCATCGGCCACGAAACCGAGGCCGAGCAGATGGCTGGGACGTCCGTCGTGAGCACCGCCTACGGCAGTTTGGGCAAGGTTTACGGCGGCATGGGCGTGGTGGGCCCCACCCGGATGGACTATCCGGGCACCATCGCCAACGTTGCGGCCGTCGCCCGGTACATAGGCGAGGTACTGGGCACCCGCTAAGGGTGTCCAGCAGTTCGAGAGATTAGGCAAGGTTCTTAGGCGTGGCACGCGATTACTACGGCCTGCTCGGCGTGAGCAAGGGCGCCAGCGACTCGGAGATCAAGAAGGCCTACCGCAGGCTGGCCCGGGAGCTGCACCCCGACGTCAATCCCGACGAAGGCGCACAGCAGCGGTTCGCTGAGATCAGCACCGCCTACGAGGTCCTCAGCGACCCGGAGAAGCGCCGCATCGTCGACCTCGGCGGTGATCCCATGGAGAGCGGCGGAGGCGGCGGCGGTGCCGGGGGATTCGCCGGTTTTGGCGGCCTCGGCGACGTGTTCGAGGCCTTCTTCGGCGGCGGCGCGTCCTCGCGCGGTCCGATCGGCCGGGTGCGTCCGGGCTCGGACTCGCTGCTGCGCCTGCGGCTGAACCTCGAGGAGTGTGCGACGGGCGTCACCAAGCAGGTCACCGTCGACACCGCGGTGCTGTGCGACGTGTGCCAGGGCAAGGGCACGCACGGCAATTCCCAGCCCGCCCGCTGTGATACCTGCCACGGTCAGGGCGAGGTGCAGACGGTCCAGCGCTCGCTGCTCGGCAACGTCATGACGTCGCGTCCCTGCCCCGTCTGTGGCGGCGTCGGCGAGGTCATTCCCGACCCCTGTCACCGCTGCGGCGGCGACGGCCGGGTGCGCGCGCGGCGCGATGTGAGCGTGAAGATTCCGGCCGGGGTCGGTGAGGGCATGCGGGTGCGCCTGGCGGCCCAGGGCGAGGTCGGCCCGGGCGGTGGACCCGCCGGCGACCTGTACGTCGAGGTGCACGAGCAGCCGCACGAGCTGTTCCTGCGCGATGGCGACGACCTGCACTGCACCGTCTCGGTGCCGATGGTCGACGCCGCGCTGGGCACCACGGTCACCGTCGACGCCATTCTCGACGGGCCCACCGAGATCACCATCGCGCCGGGTACCCAGCCTGGTTCGATCACCACCCTGCGCGGCCACGGCATGCCGCACCTGCGGTCCGGGGTGCGCGGCAACCTGCACGCGCACATCGACGTGGTGGTGCCGTCGCGCCTCGACAACCGCGACCTGGAGCTGCTGCGCAAGTTCAAGGAGCAGCGGTCGCGGGACGTCACCGAGGTGCGGTCGACGCAGGCCGTGGCCGGCGGCGGAGGCGGCCTGTTCAGCCGCCTGCGCGAAACCTTCAGCGGCCGTTAGCCTTCGGGGCTGCTGGTGAGCCGGGCGTTGTTCTACGTCGACGCGGTACCGGAGGTCGGCGGGCTCGCCGTCGTCGACGGTGACGAGGGCTTCCACGCGGCGACGGTGCGACGCATTCGTCCGGGTGAGGAACTCGACCTGTCCGACGGGGCAGGGACGTTGGCGCACTGCGTGATCGAGGAGGCCGTGAAAGGCCGGTTGACGGCGCGGGTGTTGTCGGTCACAGCCGTCGCGGCTGCGGTGCCGACAGTGACGGTGGTGCAGGCCCTGCCCAAGTCCGAACGCTCCGAACTGGCCATCGAATTGGCGACCGAGGCCGGCGCCGACGCCTTCGTGGCATGGCAGTCCGAGCGCTGTGTCGCGCGCTGGGACGGTACGGCCAAGGTGGAGAAGGGCTTACGACGCTGGAGTGCCGTGGCCCGGTCGGCGGCGCGGCAGTCCCGCCGCCCCTACGTGCCGTCGGTCAGTGGCCCGGTGTCGACCAATGAGCTGATTGCGTCCATTGGTACCGGCAGGGGCGAGCGGAGCGACGGGAAGGGCCTCGTCACGTTGGTCCTGCATGAATCTGCGGAAGTGTCACTGCGCGAAGTGATTTCGCCGGCCACCGAGGCCGTGACGCTGATCGTGGGGCCCGAAGGCGGCATCACCGACGGCGAGGTGGCGGCACTGGTTGCCGCCGGCGCCATCGCTGTCAGGCTGGGGCCGTCGGTGCTGCGGACGTCGACCGCGGCCGCCGTCGCACTGGGCGCCCTGGGCGTGCTGACGCCGCGCTGGCAGGTCTAGGAACTAGCCGCGGCCGCCGGCGGTGGGGCAGCCGAACAGCCAAGTCGCCCAGGCATGTTCGGGCAGGCCCGCGCGTCGGCTATCGGTGCTCACCGCGGAGGTATGCCGCCTCCGCCTCGGCGACGGCGTCGTCGGCCTGCCGCGGTGTCGGCAGGTCGGGTGCGTTCATCTCGATGATGGCCTCGACCCGTTCGTCGTCCAGTCCTTCGGCCGCGAGGACGCCTTCGATGAGCGCCCGTTGCACCGCGCGGCCCTTCATGTTCGCGAGCTTCGCGGTCGCCAGGATGCTGCGGGTGAGCTCGGACTCGGTCATCGAGGTGGCCTTGGGGGCCAGCTTGATGCGCTGGATCGAGCCGGCGATGGACGCCTCGGCAGTGACGTTTCCGGCCGGATCGGACACCGCGAACACCACCACCCGCGGCGCGTCGTCGTCCTGCGTCTCGCCGTCGTCGGACGCGGTGTCGGCTGCCGGCGTGATCGCCTCCGCGTAGGAGCCCGCCGTATCGGCGTCCGGAGCGTCGGCATCCGACGTCACCAGCAGATCGAGATCCGAGTCGTCCGGGTCGGCGTCAGCGTCGCTGTCCGTGGCGAAATAGTCGAGCCCGCCTTCGGATTCGGCGAGATGCTCGTCTTCGTGGTCGTCCCAGGAATGGTCTGACATCGATCAGATCTGCATCTGCTTGCCGAGGTTGGAGCCTTCCTGCGCATCCGTCTGGTCGTATTGCGACGCGGCCTTGGTCAGGTTGTCGGCGAGGTTGCGCGACTTGTTCATCATTTGTTCGCAGGCAGCCTTGCGCGCGTTGTTCGCGGCACTCAGCGCCGACTGCGTCGACAGGCACAGCGGCCCGTGGGTCGCGAGCACCTTGACCTCGACGTAGGACGTCGTGTTGCCGGCAGCGCTGAAGGTGGCGGCGGCATCGTCCTGTTTTGTCGAGAGCGTTTGCAACTCCGAGGTCTCGACGGTGAGCTTGCTGCCCATGTGTTGCTCCTTTCGGAAAGCTAGATTTCGGTCGTGATGCGCGGGGGCGCAGTCGGATTCGACGGGTCGAGGCTCACGTGCACCGGGCCCTTGGCGGTGTCGGGATCGACGGCCACCTCGACGTGGTGGGCGCCGTCATCGAACGACACCTGGATGGGCGCGCGGCCCGCAGGCGACTCGGTCCCGGCTGCGGCACCCGGCGGATTCTCCTGGGCGGGTTGGGCATTGGGATCGGCGGCCGGGTCGTCGGGCTTGCCGTCGCCGTCCTTGTCCGTGCCGAGTGCGTTGGGGTCCTGTGCGTTCGGATCCTGCTTGCCCTGCTGGGCGGCCTGAGCCGCCTGCGTCGCGGTCTGTGCCGCCTGACCGGCCAGACCGGCGAGGGTGCCGAGCAGGCCGCCGCCCCCGCTGCCGGAGCCGCCGCCGCCCATCTGTGGCAGGGACGGCATCCCGCCCATGCCGGACCCGGCGCCGGTGCCCGCACCCGATGCCGCTGGGGTGGCGGGCATTTCGGGCATCTTCGGCATGCTCGGGGTGCCGCCACCGCCGGAGCCCGAACCGCCACCGGAGCCCGAACCGCCACCGGAGCCCGAACCGCCACCCGAACCGCCGCCTCCGGTGCCCGTGCCGGGCGAGCCCGTCGGGTTGCCGGTGCCGGGCGGGTTGCCCGTGGGCGGACCGTACGGCGTGCCCGTTCCCGGCCGCCCGGGCTGGTTGGGGTTGCCGGGCGCATTGGGGTCGGCGTTGCCGAAATCCGGCCCGTCGCCCGGCTTCTTCGCGGGCGGCGGCATGGTGCTCAGCGGTGGCGCGTGCGACGCGCTCTGGTACATGCTCGTCGCGCGGCTCAATTGCGCTGCGTTGCTCGATGATTGGGCCATCATGTTGTTGATCGTCACGGCGGAGGCCGCGGCGGCGACGGCGACGGATGCGGCCTGCAGCGCGAGCGACTCGGGGGCGCCGACGACGGTCGCCTCCAGTGCGAGGCAGACGGGGATCATCGCACCGAGGCAGGTCGCGATGTTGTCCATCTGCTGGCGTCCGGCGTCCACCTGCTCGGCCTCGGCGCTCAGGATTTCGACGACGAGATTGTCGGCCTGCAGCAGCTGTTCGGCGCTGCCGATCTGCTCGGCGTTGCGATTGGAGTAAGCCGTGGAGGCGGTGCCCTGCCAGACGGTCGGATAGGCGCTGCTGAGTCCGTCGCCGGCGGCCTGAAAGAGCTCGGCGCCCTCGGAGAACGATTCTCCGGTGTCCGGATCGCCGATACCGAAACCGAGCCCCGCGATGTTCAGGGCCCACATGCCGCCCTCGATGATGGGTGTCGGCGCGGCCGCGGGCAGCAGCATCTTGGCGATGTCGCCCGCGTCGCTGAGCAGCCCGACGGCGCCCATCGGGTCGCCCTCCATCAGCTTCTTGACGTTGTCCGCGATGTCCGAGGCGGTGTCCAGGACGTCGTTTGCCTTGTCGAGGATGTCGTTGATCTTCTCGCCGAGGCTCGGGGTGTCGCCGCTGTCGTGGTCGCGCCGGTGCGAGTTGCCGTCGTGATCGTCGTGGCGCCGCGGGTGGTTGTTGCGGTCGTCGTGATGTGGCCGCGGGATGCGTACCGTGGGCTCGTCGTCATGGCGTGGATGGCGGGTTCCGGGCGAATTGTGCGATCCGCCGTGGTGACCGCCGCCATGGTTGTGCCGACCCATGCAGAACCCTCCCCGATTCCTCATCGCCCCGGCGGACCCTCGCCGGTGAATCGAGCCTAACAGCGGCGAATGCCCCTTCAGTGCGCTAATTCGGAACTCCGTGGGCGGTCGGAAGGGCCCGGCCGTGTGTCCTGGGTTACAGCAATTCCTGCCAGAAACATCAATTTTCTGCCAGCGGAATTAATCCGTTGACCTGCCTGTTTACATAGATGTCACAGCGGCTCGGGCCGCCAGGGGACAAAGACGGATTGAAGACGCGAAGGGGAACACTCCATGAAGAATTTCGGAATTGCAGCAGTTATCGCCGGTGGCCTGGCCGCCGGTGCCATGGGGTTCGCCGTTCCCGCCGTAGCCGCCACCGGACCGGCCCCGACAGGGGTGCAGGCAACCGTGGTGCCGACGGGAGTTGATCATCTGAACTGGCTGGACGATGTGCACCAGGGCGCCAAGTCGCCCACGGTCGACACCAACGTGCACCAGAGTCGGTAATCGGCGACCTACAACTACGCAACCCGCGGGCGGTACCGAAAGGTGCCGCCCGCGGTTGCGTGACCAGCCAACTCGTTGGGCGTGCCATCGGCCCGGCGGTAGAATGTGCTCCTCAGCTCGACACCGGAAAGCAGGCATCGAAAACCACGTGACGCCCCGCGATACGAACGCCGCCGCGTCGCGCTCCTCGGAGCTCGACCCGTCGGTTCGAAGCAGCATCACTGTTCCGCCGGATCTTGTCGTGGGCCTGCTCGGCTCGGCCGACGAGAATCTGCGTGCCCTGGAGAACCTGCTGGCGGCCGACATCCACGTGCGCGGCAACTCCCTGTCGATATCCGGCTCGCCTGCCGACGTGGCGAAGGCCGAGCGCGTGGTCAGTGAGCTGATCACGATCGCCGCCGGTGGCCAGACGCTGACCCCGGACGTCGTCCGCCGCAGTGTCGGCATGCTCGACGGCGCCGACGCCGAGTCGCCGGCGCAGGTGCTGACGCTCGACATCCTGTCGCGGCGCGGCAAGACGATCCGGCCCAAGACCCTCAACCAGAAGCGCTACGTCGACGCGATCGATGCGCACACCATCGTCTTCGGCATCGGCCCCGCCGGTACCGGCAAGACGTACCTGGCAATGGCCAAGGCCGTCAGCGCATTACAGACCAAGCAGGTCAGCCGGATCATCCTGACGCGTCCCGCCGTCGAAGCGGGGGAGCGGCTCGGCTTCCTGCCGGGCACCCTCAACGAGAAGATCGACCCGTATCTGCGTCCGCTGTACGACGCGCTGCACGACATGATGGACGCCGAGATGATCCCGAAGCTGATGGCAGCCGGGGTTATCGAGGTTGCGCCGCTGGCCTTCATGCGGGGCAGGAGCCTCAACGACGCCTTCATCATTCTCGACGAGGCGCAGAACACGACGGCCGAGCAGATGAAGATGTTCCTGACCCGCTTGGGCTTTGGCTCCAAGATCGTGGTCACCGGTGACGTCACCCAGATCGACCTGCCGGGCGGCCAGACGTCGGGACTGCGGACCGCGATCGATGTCCTCGACGGCATCGAGGACATCGACATCGCCGAGCTCACGAGTGCAGATGTGGTGCGCCACAAGCTGGTTTCGGAGATCGTCGACGCGTACGAAGCGGCGGAAGCCAAAGTGAGCGAGCACGGCCTGGCCAACCGCGCGCACCGCAGAGCCACCGGCCGGACGAGGCGGTGACGGAGTGACGGTCGAGGTTTCCAACGAGTCGGGTGTCGACGTATCCGAGGACGAGCTGATCAGCGTCGCGCGGTTCGTCATCTCCAAGATGGACGTCAACCCCGCCGCTGAACTCTCGATGGTGCTGGTCGACCAGTCGGCCATGGCCGACCTGCACATGCGCTGGATGGATCTGCCGGGCCCCACCGACGTGATGAGCTTCCCGATGGACGAGCTCGAGCCCGGCGGCCGTCCGGATGCGCCCGAGCCGGGGCCCTCGATGCTCGGGGACATCGTGCTGTGCCCCGAATTCGCCGCGAATCAGGCTGAGGCCGCAGGACATTCGCTGGGCCATGAGCTGGCCCTGCTGACCGTGCACGGTGTGCTGCACCTGCTGGGCTACGACCATGCCGAGCCCGACGAAGAAAAAGAGATGTTCGACCTGCAGCGCCAGCTGCTCGAAGAGTGGGTCGCCGACCAGGTGCACTCGTACCACAAGGATCGGCAGACCGAGAAAGACCGCCGGCTGCTCGACAAGTCGCGGTACTTCGACGAACCGTGACCGGGTTGACGCCGTTGATCGGCGCCATAGTGCTCGTCGTGATCGGCGGGCTGTTCGCGGCGATCGATGCCGCCATCAACACTGTCTCCCTCGCCCGCGTCGACGAGCTGATCCGGGATGAGCGGCCCGGTGCGGTGCGGCTGGCGAAGATCGTCCGGAACCGGCCGCAGTACGTCAATCTCGTTGTGCTGCTGCGGGTTGTCTGCGAGGCATCGGCGACCGTCATGCTCGTCGACTACCTCGATGAACAGCTGAGCCGGGGCTGGGCACTGGTGTCCGCGGCGGCCATCATGGTCGTCGTCAGCTTCGTCGCCATCGGCGTCGGCCCCCGCACCGTCGGGCGGCAGAACGCCTATTCCATCTCGCTGCTGTCGGCACTTCCGCTGCAGGTGATCGCCGCGCTGCTGACCCCGATCAGCCGGCTGCTGGTGCTCATCGGAAACGCCCTGACGCCGGGACGGGGCTTCCGCAACGGACCCTTCGCCTCGGAAATCGAGTTGCTCGAGGTCGTCGACCTCGCCCAGCAGCGCGGTGTCGTGGCCGCCGAAGAGCGGCGAATGATCAAGTCCGTCTTCGAACTCGGCGACACCCCGGCCCGCGAGGTCATGGTGCCCCGCACCGAGATGGTGTGGATCGAGAGCGACAAGTCGGCCGGGCAGGCGACCTCACTGGCCGTGCGCAGCGGACACTCCCGGCTCCCGGTGATCGGGGAGAACGTCGACGACGTCGTCGGCGTCGTCTACCTCAAAGACCTTGTGGAACAGACATACAACTCCACCAACGGCGGTCGCGAGACCAAGGTGGCCGCGGTGATGCGTCCCGCGGTGTTCATGCCGGACTCCAAACCACTCGACGCCCTGCTCAACGAGATGCAGCGCACCCACAATCACATGGCGTTGCTGGTCGACGAATACGGCGCGATCGCCGGCCTGGTATCGATCGAGGACGTGCTGGAGGAGATCGTCGGTGAGATCGCCGACGAATACGACACCGACGAAGTGCTGCCGGTGGAAGAACTGGGCGACGACCGGTTTCGGGTGTCGGCCCGGCTGCCGCTGGAGGACCTGGCCGAGCTGTGTGGCTTCGAGGTCGACGGCGACCTGGACGTGGACACCGTCGGTGGGCTCCTGGCGCACGAACTGGGGCGCGTGCCGCTGCCGGGCGCCGAGGTCCGGGTGGCGTTCCCGTCGCTTCGGTCGCAGCACCCGGCGACTCTCCAGTTACGGGCCGAGGGCGGGCGGGACCACCGCGGCCGGGTCCGGATCGGCACCGTGCTGGTGATACCCGTCGAGCCAGAACGTGCTGAGGATGTTGAAGAAGGAGAACCCGATGAGTGACGAATTCCGTTCCGGCTTCGTCTGTTTGGTCGGCCGGCCGAACACCGGCAAGTCGACGCTGACCAATGCGCTCGTCGGCACCAAGGTCGCGATCACGTCGAATCGGCCGCAGACCACGCGGCACACCATCCGCGGCATCGTGCACCGCGAGGACTTCCAGATCATCCTGGTGGACACGCCCGGACTGCACCGGCCGCGCACGCTGCTCGGCCAGCGGCTCAACGAACTGGTCAAGGACACCTACTCCGAGGTCGACATCATCTGCCTGTGCATCCCGGCGGACGAGGCCATCGGGCCCGGCGACCGCTGGATCTACCAGCAGATCCGTACGGTTGCACCGAGAACCACGCTGCTGGTGGTCGTCACCAAGACCGACAAGGTGCCGCGCGACAAGGTGGCCGCGCAGCTGATGGCGGTCAGCGAGCTCACCGAGGGCAAGTCCGAGATCGTGCCGGTGTCCGCGGTGGCGGGTGAACAGGTCGACGTCCTGATCGATGTGCTGGCCGGCAAGCTGCCGCCGGGGCCGGCGTTCTACCCGGACGGCGAACTCACCGACGAACCCGAGGAAGTGCTCATCGCCGAGCTCATCCGCGAAGCCGCGCTGGAGGGTGTCCGCGACGAGCTGCCGCACTCACTGGCGGTGGTCATCGAGGAGTTCACCGAGCGGGAAGGCCGTACCCCCGAGCAGGGCGAGATGTGCGACATCCACGCCATCATCTACGTCGAGCGCGACAGCCAGAAGGGCATCGTGATCGGCAAGGGCGGCTCCCGGTTGCGTGAGGTCGGGACGGCGGCACGGACGCAGATCGAGAAGCTGCTCGGCACGAAGGTGTATCTGAACCTGCGCGTGAAGATCGCCAAGAACTGGCAGCGTGACCCGAAACAGCTTGGCAAGCTAGGTTTTTAGCCGGCCCACCAGTTCTCGGGCTGCTTGGTGGCCCAGCCGCTGATGGCTTCCAGGCTGGCGGCCAGGGAGATCAGGAGAGGCTCGCTGCCCTCCGGCCCCATGAGCTGCACGCCGATGGGCAGCCCGTCGGCGGTGAAGCCGGCGGGGATGTTGATCGACGGCCAGCCGAGCGCGTTCCAGGGCCAGCACACCGGGCAGGCCGCGATGATGGCGCGGTCGGTTGCGGTGCTGCCGAGCCGGTCGAAGGCATCGATCAGGGGAGGTGGCTGCGCGGTGGTCGGCGCCAGCACCACGTCGTGCAGGTTGAATATCCAGCCGATCCGCCGCTGATGGGCGGCTTCACGCCGCCGGGCCTCGCGCAGCGCGTGCTCCGACAGCAGCCACCCAGTCCGGATGTTGGCGCGGGTGCGACGGTCGAGGCTGACGCCCGGTCCTACCCGGTCACGCCACTCGGCCAGTCCCGTCGTGGAGCGCGCCAAGAAGTCCATCGACAGATGCAGCCCGTACTCGGGGTCGTCCGGCCGGACCGTGTGTCCGAGCTCTTCCAGTTGTCCCGCAACGGTGTTCAGCGCCGCCCGGATCTCCGGATGCAACCGGGCCGGGAACAAGGTGAACGGGAACTTGGTCGACAACGCGACACGCAGGGGGCCGGGGGCGTGCCCGACGGCCTCGGCCGCCGCGATGGGTTCCGGCCTGTGGAGATCACCGTCGGCGTTGCCGGACGCCGCGTCGAGAACCAGGGCCGCGTCGGCGACGGTGCGGGCCAGCACCCCGTTGACCGTGATGCCGTTGAAGGCCTCGGGCAGCGGCCAGGTGGAGATGCGTCCGCGCTGCGGTTTGATGCCGACCAGATGCGTCCATGCGGCGGGGATGCGGACGCTGCCCGCACCGTCGGATCCGATTGCGGCGGTGACCAATCCGGCCGCGACGGCCGCGGCGCTCCCGCCTGACGAGCCGCCCGGCGTGTGCGCGCGCGACCAGGGATTGCGGGTGTGGCCGAAGCCGGGGCCGCTGGTGAACGGCCACTGGCCGAGTTCGCAGGTGTTGGTCTTGCCGACGATCACCGCGCCGGCGGCCTTCAGTCGGCGCACCACCTCGGCGTCCGCGGTGGCCGGGGGCACGTCGCCGTCGGTGCCGAACCGGGTGGGTACGCCCGCGACGTCGACGTCGTCCTTGATCGCGATGGGTACACCCAGGAGCGGAAGATGTTGTCCGGCAGCGCGTTTGCGGTCGGCTTCGGCGGCGTCGGCCAGCGCCTGCTCGGTGAAGACCACCCGGAACGCATTGAGCTCGAGTTGACTGGCCGCGATGGCGTCGAGCGACTGTCGCACGATCTGCTGTGACGTCACCGCGCCGCTCGCGAGTCGGTACAACTGCTGGGTCAGTGTCGGGAATCGGGGCGGAGCGGACGGTCTCGGAATGCTGGCCATGGCGATTCCGAGGATAGTGGTGACCATTCGCCCGGCGCTGCCTAACGGAAGTTGTCGGTCCGCGATGGGAGAATCGCCCGATGCGGTTGTACCGGGATCGAGCGGTCGTGCTGCGCCAGCACAAGCTCGGCGAGGCCGACCGGATCGTCACGCTGCTCACCCGCGACCACGGGCTGGTCCGCGCGGTGGCCAAGGGCGTGCGGCGGACCCGCAGCAAGTTCGGCTCGCGGCTGGAGCCGTTCGCCCACATCGATGTGCAGCTGCATCCCGGCCGCAACCTCGACATCGTCACCCAGGTGGTGTCGCTCGACGCGTTCGCCGCCGACATCGTCAACGATTACGGCCGCTACACCTGTGGCTGCGCCATCCTGGAGACCGCCGAGCGGCTCGCCGGTGAGGAACGCAACCCGATGCCGGCGCTGCAGCGGCTCACCGTCGGCGCGCTGCGGGCCGTCGCGGACGGCAGCCGGTCCCGTGAACTGGTGCTCGACGCCTATCTGCTGCGGGCCATGGGCATCGCCGGCTGGGCGCCGGCCATCACCGAGTGTGCGCGCTGCGCCGCACCCGGTCCGCATCGGGCGTTCCACGTCGCGGCCGGCGGCAGCGTGTGCGTGCACTGCCGGCCGTCGGGGTCGGTCACCCCGCCGCAGGGTGTGCTGGATCTGATGGCCGCGCTGCACGACGGCGACTGGGAGTTTGCGAACGGCTCGCCGGCGGGGCATCGCAGCCAGGCCAGCGGGCTGGTGGCCGCGCACCTGCAGTGGCATCTGGAGCGCAAGCTGCGGACATTGCCGCTCGTGGAGCGTGCGTACCGTCCCGATACCGCACTCATTGAGCAGCGCGTAACCACGTTCAGGCAGGATATGGCCCATGGCACTCAACCGGGCGCGCAAGACCAGCTATCCGCAGCTGCCGCAGGCGCCTGACGACTATCCGGTTTTCCCGGACGTTTCGACCTGGCCGGTGGTTTTTCCGGAGCTCCCCCCGAACTCCAACGGCCGTTTCGCGCGGCCGCCCCAGCACCCGTCCAAGGCCGTGGCACCGCAGATTCCCGCCGACCAGGTACCGAACCACGTCGCCGTCGTCATGGACGGCAACGGTCGGTGGGCCACCCAGCGTGGACTCGGGCGTACAGAAGGCCACAAGATGGGCGAGGCGGTGTTGATCGACATCACCTGCGGAGCCATCGAACTGGGTATCAAGCACCTGTCGGTGTACGCGTTCTCCACCGAGAACTGGAAGCGCAGCACCGAAGAGGTGCGGTTCCTGATGGGCTTCAACCGTGAGGTGGTGCGCCGGCGCCGGGAGAATCTCAACGCGATGGGTGTCAACATGCGCTGGGTCGGGTCGCGGCCGCGCATGTGGAGCAGCGTCATCAAGGAGTTCGACATCGCTGAGCAGATGACGGTCGGCAACGACGTCATCACCGTCAACTACTGCGTGAACTACGGCGGGCGCACCGAGATCGTCGAAGCCGCGCGGGAACTCGCCGAGCAGGCTGCCGCGGGCAAGATCAACCCGAGCCGCATCTCGGAGGCGTCGGTGGCCAAGCACCTGCACCGCCCGGACATTCCCGATGTGGACCTGTTCATCCGCACCTCGGGCGAGCAGCGCGCGAGCAACTTCATGCTGTGGCAGGCGGCGTACGCCGAGTACGTCTTCCAGGACAAACTGTGGCCGGACTACGACCGCCGCGACCTGTGGGCCGCGTGCGAGGAGTACGTCAACCGCAACCGAAGGTTCGGGAGGGCCTGATGTCGGACTTGTTGCAGCGGTTGGCAGCCGTGCTCGCCGATTCCCTGACCATCGTCGAAGAGAACGACGGCGCGCTCACCGTCGCACATGACGGGACCGTGGCGTCACTGCGCGTGGTGAACATCGGCGAGGGACTCGACCTGATCTCGCTCACCCAGCCGCTGGCGTGGGATATCAAGCTGGACAACAAGGTTCGTGACCGCGTGGCCGATCACGCGGGCCGCACCATGCTCGGCTCGGTGGTGATGGTGGAGCGAGCCGGCGATCCCAAGAGCAACGGTGCCAAGAAGGTCGGCGACGTGATGCTGCGCTACAACTTCCCGGCCGCCGGGCTCACCGACGACGCCTTGTCCACCCTGGTCATGCTGGTGCTGTCCACCGGTGTCGACGTGCGGGCCGACCTGACGTCGTGAAGTCGAAGTGACCGTCATCCGGATCGTCGCCGCGGTGGTGGCCGACGAGCGTGGGCACCTGCTGCTGGTCCGCAAGCGCGGGACGACAGCGTTCATGCAGCCCGGCGGCAAGCTGGAACCGGGGGAGTCGCCGGCTGACGCGCTGGCCCGCGAGATCCGGGAGGAACTCGGGGTCGGAATCACCGACGTGCGGGAGTTGGGGCACCACACCGCGATTGCGGCCAACGAACCCGGGTACACGGTTGACGCCGAGCTGTTCTTCGTGCGGCTCGACGGCACGCCGCAGATCGCCGCCGAGATCGAAGAGATGGCCTGGATCGATCCGCACGCACCCGGCGACATCGAGTTGGCGCCGTTGACGGCGGAGGCGGTGCTGGATTGGGCGCGGAGCCGGCCGGCTCTCGAGCCCTGAACTCAGGTGCCGGTGCAGGCCGCGCACACCCCGAAAATCTCGATGGTGTGGCTGACATCGGAAAAGCCATGGGCGGCAGCGGTTTCGGTGGCCCAGGCCTCGACCTCGGTACCGGCCACCTCGACCGTCGCGCCGCACTGCCGGCACACGAGGTGATGGTGATGGTGGGCCTGCGAGCAGCGCCGGTAGAGGGCCTCCCCGCTGTCGTTGCGCAGGCTGTCGACCTGTCCGGCGGCGGCCATCGACTGCAGGGTGCGGTAGACGGTCGTCAGGCCGATGCCCTCGCCGCGGCGGCGCAGCTCGTCGTGCAGTTCCTGTGCGGACCGGAACTCTTCGACGTTGGTGAGCAGCGCCGCGATCGCGGTGCGCTGTTTGGTGGAACGGGTGGGGGCGCTCACGACCGTTCCTCCTCGACGTGGGCGATGGCGTCGACCACGATGTGCGCGAGGTGATGGTCGACCAGGCGGTACATCACCTCGCGGCCGGCGCGTTCACCGGCCACGACCCCGGCTGACTTGAGGATGCGCAGGTGCTGGCTGACCAGCGGCTGCGGGACACCCAGGGCGTCGACGAGTTCGTGGACGCAGCGCTGGGACTCCCGCAGCTGCATCACGATGGCGATGCGGATGGGGGCGGCGAGGGCGCGCAGCAGGTCGCCGGCGGCGTCGAGCGTCTCCCGCGGCGGGGACGACGGAAACGGCGCACCGCTGTGCTGGTGGTCGAGCTCGTCATGCGTAGTGGTGGGTGGCACCCCGGCAACTCCCGGCTATTGGAAATAGTTTTCATTTAGCTTTCCATGCGCGGATACGCATGTCAAAGGTGGGTGCGACATTGGCCGGTGAGTGGGGCCTTTAGGCTGGACGGGTTGCATCCCACCTGACACAGGAGTCCTCGAACATCGTGGCGTCCATCATCGACACCGTTGCCAACCTGGCCAAACGCCGGGGCCTCGTCTTCCAGTCGGGAGAAATCTACGGCGGTACCAAGTCGGCGTGGGACTACGGGCCACTGGGCGTCGAGCTCAAGGAGAACATCAAGCGCCAGTGGTGGAAGTCCGTCGTCACCTCGCGCGACGACGTCGTCGGCCTCGACAGCGCGATCATCCTGCCGCGCCAGGTGTGGGTGGCCTCGGGCCACGTCGCGGTGTTCAACGACCCGCTGGTCGAGTGCCTGAACTGCCACAAGCGGCACCGCCAGGACCACATGCAGGAGGCCTACGCCCTCAAGAAGGGGCTGGATGACCCCGATGCCGTGCCGATGGACGAGATCGTCTGCCCGGACTGTGGCACCAAGGGCCAGTGGACCGAGCCGCGCGACTTCAACATGATGCTCAAGACCTACCTCGGCCCCATCGAGTCCGAGGAGGGCATGCACTACCTGCGTCCGGAGACCGCGCAGGGCATCTTCGTCAACTTCGCCAACGTCGTCACCACCGCGCGCAAGAAGCCGCCGTTCGGCATCGGCCAGATCGGCAAGAGCTTCCGCAACGAGATCACGCCGGGCAACTTCATCTTCCGCACCCGCGAGTTCGAGCAGATGGAGATGGAGTTCTTCGTCGAGCCCTCGACCGCGCCGGAATGGCACAAGTACTGGATCGAGACGCGCTTCCAGTGGTACGTCGACCTGGGTATCAACCCGGAGAACCTGCGGCTGTACGAGCACCCGTTGGAGAAGCTGTCGCACTACAGCGCCGGCACCACCGACATCGAGTACAAGTTCGGCTTCGCCGGCAACCCCTGGGGTGAGTTGGAAGGTATCGCCAACCGCACCAACTTCGACCTCAGCACCCACGGTGAGCACTCGGGCGTCGACCTGTCGTTCTACGACCAGGGCACCGACACCCGCTACGTGCCGTACGTCATCGAGCCCGCTGCCGGCCTGACGCGCTCGCTGATGGCATTCCTCGTCGACTCGTACCGCGAGGACGAGGCTCCCAACGCCAAGGGCGGCGTCGACAAGCGCACGGTGCTGGGGCTCGATCCGCGCCTGGCGCCGGTCAAGGCCGCGGTGCTGCCGCTGTCGCGCAACGCCGACCTGTCGCCGAAGGCCCGCGACCTGGCCGCCGAGCTGCGCAAGAACTGGAACGTCGAGTTCGACGACGCCGGCGCCATCGGCCGCCGCTACCGGCGCCAGGACGAGATCGGCACGCCGTACTGCATCACGGTCGACTTCGACTCGCTCGAGGACCACGCCGTGACCATCCGCGAGCGGGACGCCATGACCCAGGAGCGCGTCGCCATCGACGCCGTCAGTGACTACCTCGCGGTGCGCCTCAAGGGTTGCTGAGCTCTTGGCGGCGCAGGCCTGAAACTGCCCCTTTCCCTTGGGAGAGGGGCAGTTCTGCGTTTACCGCGAGCGGGCTCGTGCGGGAGAAATTGCCGACGGGGACCTGCCCGGGGCTCGAATAGGCTTGTGAGCCAAAGGGGCAAGGGACGCCGGAGGGGGCGACAGTGACGATTCTCGGCGCATTTCTTTCGACGTGGGACGACGCGCGTGCGACGTTCGGGTCCGGCACGCCGGTCGGCGGTGCCGACTTCGACATGAGCGCCCAGTTCCGGGAACTGCGGCGGACGGTCCTGTCGGTGGCGCCCGGAGGGGAGTGGACGGGCACCGCTGCCGAGGCGTACGACGGCCGAAATCGCAAGCATGCCGGGACCATCGGCAAGCTCGCCGAACTCGACCGGCGCCTCGGCGCCGAGATCGATCGGTCCGCGGCCGTGGTGACGGCGGGCCGCCGCGATCTCGACTCCGTCAGGCAGTGGGTGATCGATGCGGCCGCCAGTGCGCCGTCCACCGAAGCGGGGGAGGATGCGCTGCTTCCCGTGGTGGCCAAGGGCACTGCCGACATCACCGAAATCCTCAGCCGCTCGAATGCGGACCTGCACACCATCGCCGCGCGGATCCGCGAGATCGGCACAGGCTATGACGAACTCGCCGGGCGCGGTGCGCAGCGATGAGGTGGTGCCGCTGCGCGTTGGCCGGCGTCCTGCTGTTGTGCGCGTTGTCCGCATGCGCGACCGCGGTGGACCGGGAGCAGAAGGCGCCGGTTTCCGCGGAGACGGCGGCGGCGTTCGGTGACCTGACACTGCCGTCGGGCGCCCAGGTGCTCGCCACCGTCACCGATGCGGGCCGCGACACCCGGTATCGCGTGGCACTGCGGCTGACCGACGGTCAGCTGCGCGAGTTCCTGGGCCAGTTCCCGGCGGTGCCGCGACCGTCTGACATTCCGAAGACGATGACGGGGCTCGCCGGCCCGGCCTTGTCCGGTGCACCCGAACCGCTGTTACTGCAGGACAAGGTCATCACCGAGGACCACAAAGTGGTGAATCGCGAAGTCGTCGTCGACGAACGCGGGCCCGACGAGGTGTACGTCCACCTCGCGTTGTACACGACCTAGCCCAGCCCGGGTGCTGAGCGGCTCGTCAGCACCCGTCGCCGATCCCGTTGCGCTTTCGGTATAGCGTGGCGGCCATGACGCGAGTTTCGGTGATCACCGGTGGTGCCGGCGGGATGGGCCTGGCGACGGCCAAGATCATCGGGCGGGACCACATGGTGGTGCTGGCCGACGTCCGGCAGGACCGGCTCGACAGCGCCGCGGCCGAATTGGCCGAGCTCGGCATCGCCGCGATCGTCGTCAACGCCGATGTCACCGATCGCGCCGCGGTGGCCCAGTTGTTCGCTACCGCAACAGGTCTGGGCCCACTCGCGTCGGTGATCCACGCGGCCGGCGTCAGTCCGAGTATGGGGACGGCGGATTACGTGGCGCGCACCAATGCGGTCGGCACCGTGTACGTCAACGAGGCCTTCCACTTCGTTGCGGACGACGGTGCGGCGATCGTCAACGTGGCGTCGATGGCGGCGCACCTGCTGCCCGACGAAATCATCCCGACGGCGAAGTTCCCACTGGCGCTCACCGACGAGGCGGCGTTCCTGGCCGAGATCGCGGCGGCCTGTGCGTTCGCGCCCGAGGAACTGCGCTCGGGCATGGCCTATGGGGTGAGCAAGAACTTCGTGAAGTGGTACAGCTGTTCGCAGGCCGAGCGCTTCAACGTCAAAGGGCTGCGCATCGTCTCGGTGTCACCGGGCTCGGTCGACACCGAGATGGGCCTGCTCGAGGCCGACGCCGGTGCCGGCGCGATGGTCATGAACGCCGCGGTGCCGCGTTGGGGCAAGGCCGAGGAGATGGCGGAGCTGTTCGCGTTCTGTGCCAGTGACAAGGCCGGGTACCTCACGGGCACCGACATCCTGAACGACGGTGGCGTGGTCGCCTCGATGCGCGAGCGTGCGCGCCTGGCGGCCGTCCAGGACTAGAACCGGCCGCCACCGCCGGAGAATCCGCCGCCGGAGCCGCCGAAACTCGTTGAGCTCCAACCACCCCCGTGGCTGCCGCCGCCGCGGATCATGCCCGACAAGATGCCGCCGACGATGATGCCACCGATGTCGCCGGCGGTACTCGTACCGCTGCCGGCGTAGGCCTGGCGTGCGGCACGGACGTCGTCGTCGGCCAGGTTCTGGGCCTGGGACGCCAGAGCGTCTGCGGCGTTGGCCTGGTCGATGGCCGCCGGCAGGTCGGTGGCTTGCGCGGCCTGTGCGGCTTCGATGCGGCGCTGCGCCTCGGCCAGCCGGGTGCGGGCTTCGGGGCCGACGCTGCCGCGGCGGGTGTCGATGAAATCCGAGACGCCACGCACCCGGGACTGCGCCGCCAGCAGCGCCTGACCGTACGACTGCCGGAGCCGGTTCAGCGCAGCGGTTTCCTCCGAGATGGCCGCGAGGAGCTTGTCCAGCTGCGAATCGGCGGCGGTCAACTGGGTGAAGGCGCTGAGCGGGTCGGCCGTGCCCGATGCCGTGGCGTTCGAAACGGCTTGTACCGCAGCGGTACGCGCGGCCGTCAGCTCGGCGTAGTGCGCCCCGGGCGGTACTGCCTCCGCTGCCGTGATGCCGTTCTGGATGTCGGTGATCGCGGCGGGCAGGGCGCCGATCGCGTGGGCGATATCGGTCGCGGCACTGTCGACCGAATCGAGCAGGCGTTGTGCCTGACCCAGCGCCGATTCGGCGGCGCGGATGGCGTTGACCAGCGCGGCCTGACTGTCGCCCGCCTTGCTGACCAACCCCCGCGCGGCGGTGATGTTCTGGTCGGCGAACGTCAGCCGCTCTTTGGCGCTGTTCACGTTGCCGGCCACCGATGCCAGTGCGGCAGCGGCGAATTGGCCGTGCAGCCCGGCGAGCGTCTGCTGGGCCGGCTCGACGCGGGCCGTCAGGGCCACCATCTGCTGTGTCAGGGCATCCAGCCGGGCCGGCGCGTTGATCACGAGGTCGCGCAGTTGATGGAATGCGGTGCGCCGGTCCTCCAGTTCCTTGTCGGCGCGGGCCGCCGCGAGCACCACCTGTGTCAGCATGTCCCGGCGTTGTTGCGGGGTCTCGGGCACCGCGTCGTCGAGCCGCTGGCGCACGCTGAATGCCTGTGCCATGGCGGCTTTCGCGTTCTGCACGGCGGCGGTGAACGGCGCGGTGTCGCGCTCGCCGAACTCGCCGACGGCCAGCGCCAGCTCGTTGTCGCTGGTGCGCACCGCGTTGTCGACCTCGACGAGGATCGACTTGGACAGGTCCTCCAATGTTCCCGGCGACATCTTCGCGAGGACGGCGGGATCGGTGGCATCAGCCTGCTGTGCGGCGTTGAGATCGGCCTGCCGCCGCTGCCGGCGGCGCCGGCGGGCCCACCAGATGAGGCCGGCGAGCAAGACAGCGATCACCGCGAGCGCGATCACCAGTCCGACCCAGTTGAAGGAGCCGCCGGACGGCGCGCGTGCCCGCAACCCGTCGGCGGCGACGATCGCCGCGTCGGCCCAATCGCCGCCGTGCAGAGCCGGTTCGATCGCGTTCCGGCGTAGCGAATTCACCACGGAGGCATTGGCCGCCCCCGATCCGGCCAGAAACGCGTACGCCCGGTCCTCCGTGGCCACCGCGAGCAGTGCGTCGTTCGACCCCAGGCTGCTGGCGCGCAGGGTGGCTTGTGCCCAGGGCTCGGGTTCTTGTCCGAAGGTGTCCACGTACACCACCCACAGCCGCACGTGCCGATCCGCATAGAGCTTGTCGATGGCCTGGGTGACGTGATTCATGTCCTGGCCGCTGAGAGCATGTGCCGAATCGACGATCTGGCCGGGTAGGCGGAAAGGAGGCCGGCCCGCCGCCGTCGGCGCGAGGAGCAACCCCGCCGACAACACCGCGACGATCAGACTGAGAAGGCGAGCCAGGCGCATGCGGTCAATCTAGTTAAGGTGGCCCCACCTTGAGGGTGTCTGGCCATTGGGCGCGCCCGGGCTGGCAGACTTCGGCCGTGGGCATTGCAAGCGACGGATACAGCGACTTCGACCGGCAGCGGCTGGTCGGGGAGGGCACGAAGAGCGCCACGCTGCCCGGAACCGATGCCGGACACCGCACGGATTTCGCGCGTGACCGGGCCCGTGTGCTGCACAGCGCCGCGCTCCGCCGGCTCGCCGACAAGACCCAGGTGGTCGGACCCCGTCAGGGCGAGACGCCACGTACCCGGCTCACCCACTCGCTCGAAGTGGCCCAGATCGGCCGTCACATGGCCGTCGGGCTGGGCTGTGATCCCGACCTGGTCGACCTCGCCGGTCTGGCCCACGACATCGGCCACCCGCCCTACGGCCACAACGGCGAACGCGCGCTCGACGAGATCGCCAAGCCGTTCGGCGGGTTCGAGGGCAACGCCCAGAACTTCCGCATCCTGACCCGGCTCGAGCCGAAAGCGCTTGACGCTGAGGGCCGTTCGGCCGGGCTGAACCTGACGCGGGCCGCGCTGGATGCCGTGATCAAGTACCCGTGGTTCCGCGAGGACCGTGTGAAGTTCGGCTTCTACGACGACGACGCGGCCGCCGCTGCCTGGGTGCGCGAGGGTGCGCCCGCCGAGCGGCTGTGCCTGGAGGCCCAGGTCATGGACTGGGCCGACGACGTCGCGTACTCCGTGCACGACGTCGAGGACGGCATCATCTCCGGCCGCATCGACCTGCGCGTCCTCGCCGACGCGGACGCGGCAGACACCCTGGCCCAGCTGGGCGCCCGGTCACATCCGACCGTCACGCACGATGACATGCTGGCGGCCGCCGCCCGGTTGTCGCAGCTGCCCGTGGTCACCGCCGTCGGCAAGTACGACGGTTCGGTCGCGACGTCGGTGGCGCTCAAGCGGCTCACCAGTGAGTTGGTCGGCCGGTTCGCCAATGCCGCCGTCACCGAGACCAAGAAGCAGGCGGGCCGCGCGACGATGCGCCGTTTCGAAGCCGAGCTCGCGGTGCCGGCCCTGGTCCGGGCCGAGGTGGCGGTGCTCAAGATGCTGGCCCTGCAGTTCATCATGTCCGACCACCAGCACCTGCAGATTCAGGCCGATCAGCGCACCATGGTCCGCGAGGTCGCGCTGTCGCTGTGGGGGCAGGCCCCGGCGAGTCTCGACCCGCAGTTCGCCGCCGAGTTCGCGCTCGCCGACGACGACGGTGCCCGCCTGCGGGTGGTCGTCGATCAGATCGCGTCGTACACCGAGACCCGGCTGGAACGGGTCCACGAGGCGCGCTCGCCGCGGCCGCTGGACTGAATCCAGCGCCGCCTACACTGGGCGCGTGGCCGGCCGGATTCCTGATCGCGATATCGCGGCCATTCGTGAACGCAGCCGCATCGAGGACATCGTCGGCGAGCATGTGCAACTGCGGCGCGCGGGTGCCGACTCGCTCAAAGGCCTGTGCCCGTTCCACGATGAGAAGTCGCCGTCGTTCCACGTGCGGCCCAACCACGGGCTGTTCCACTGCTTCGGCTGTGCCGAGGGTGGTGACGTCTACGCGTTCGTGCAGAAGATCGAGCACGTCACCTTCGTCGAAGCCGTCGAACTGCTCGCCGACCGGCTGAACTACACGATCAGCTACGAGGGGTCGTCGACCACCAATGTGCAGCGCGACAAGGGCAGCCGCAGCCGGCTGCTCGCCGCCAACACCGCCGCGCAGGAGTTCTACGCCGAGGCGCTGCAGTCGGCAGAAGCCGCAGCCGCCCGCCAGTACCTGATCGACCGGAACTTCGATGCCGACGCGGCCAAGCGCTTCGGCTGTGGATTCGCCCCGTCGGGCTGGGACACCCTGACAAAACACCTGCTGCGCAAGGGATTCACCTTCAAGGAGCTGGAGGCCGCCGGGCTGTCCCGGGAGGGCCGCCGCGGTCCGATGGACCGGTTCCACCGCCGGCTGCTCTGGCCCATTCGGGGTGCGACGGGTGAGGTGATCGGGTTCGGTGCCCGCCGCCTGTTCGACGACGACCACATGGAAGCCAAGTACGTCAACACACCGGAAACGGTGTTGTACAAGAAATCCCACGTGCTGTTCGGTCTCGACCTGGCCAAGCGTGACATCGCCAAGGGCCATCAGGCCGTCGTCGTCGAGGGCTACACCGACGTCATGGCCATGCACCTGGCCGGGGTGACCACCGCGGTCGCATCCTGCGGTACGGCCTTCGGCGACGAGCACCTGTCGATGCTGCGGCGACTGATGATGGACGACAACTTCTTTCGCGGCGAGCTCATCTACGTTTTCGACGGCGATGCCGCCGGACGGGCCGCCGCCGTGAAAGCCTTTGAGGGCGAACAGAATCTGACCGGCCAGTCGTTCGTGGCGGTGGCCTCCGACGGCATGGACCCGTGCGATCTGCGGCTCAAGGCCGGCGACGGCGCGCTGCGGGATCTGGTGGCACGCCGAACGCCGTTGTTCGAGTTCGTGATTCGCACCGCGCTGGAAGAGTATGACCTGGACAGCGCCGAGGGCCGCGTCGCGGCGCTGCGGCGGTGCGTGCCGTTGACGGCCCGGATCAAAGACCCCACCCTGCGCGACGAGTACGCCCGTCAGCTCGCCGGCTGGGTGGGTTGGGACGATGTGGCGCAGGTGATCTCGCGGGTGCGCGAGACCGCCAAGTCGGGTCCTGCAACGTCGAAGCGGGATGCCCGGCGTCCGTCGGCGCCGACCGCCCCGGCAGCGGCGGTGGGGCGCCCGAACCCGAAAGACCCGACGCTGTGGCCGCAGCGCGAGGCGCTCAAGTCGGCTCTGCAGTACCCCGCGATGGCCGGCCCGGTGTTCGACGGGCTGCCGGTCGACAGCTTCACCCATCCCGGGTACGCCGTCGTCCGGCAGGCGATCACCACGGCAGGCGGGACGTCGTCCGGTCTGGGCGGTGGGGAATGGATCGAGGCGGTCCGGACGGCTGAACCGGCGGCGGCGAACCTGATCAACGAACTGTCGGTCGAGGCGTTCCAGGCCGAAGACGACAAGCTGCCGCGCTACATCGCGAGTGTGCTGGCCCGCCTGCAGGAGGTCTGGGTCGGCCGCGAGATCGCCGAGTTGAAGTCGAAATTGCAGCGCATGTCGCCGGTCGAACAGAGCGACGAGTACCACGCGTTGTTCGGCGACCTCGTCGCCATGGAACAGTACCGGCGCAGCCTGTTGCAGCAGGCCAGCGGCGACGACCTCAGCTGAGGCTTTTCTCGGCAGTAACGCGGAGAGCCACCCGCCGCGATATGGTGGGGCAGAACCGACCCCAGTGGAGAGGCCCAGCATGACCATCGGAGCAACCCGGCTTTTCGCCGCAGCAGCGCTCGTGGCCACCGCAGTGGCCGCCCCCGTCATCGTGGCGCTGAGCAGCGCTCCGTCGTCGCAGACGACGGCTGACGGCGGCTGCCTGGCCTGGTTCGGCAACAAGGAAGACGGCAATTGCATGGGCCGGTCCAATGGTCAGCCCGTGAACGTGGGCACCCCGTGGGGCGTCTGGGGCCCGCAAGGCGGCATCAGCAGCGGACCGCTGCTGCCGGGCCAGTCCTGGAACCAGCCGCTCGGCTGACGCTTCTCTCGAACCGATAACCGCCCGATCACCGGTCGGGTCAGTCGTGAATCGACTCCGGATGCAGGACCGTGGTCTGCGAGTCGATCGCCGTCAACCGCACCATGTTCGGGTCCGGTGACACTTTGTCGGCCAGCTTGCGCCGGCCCGCATCCAGCATCGCCTTGGTCTTCGGGCTCTCGGTGATGGCGCGGTATGTGCCGGCGATCTGCTCGTAACGGCGACGGCCTGCCTTGGCTCCCAGAACATAGCCAACGGCCATGACGGCGACGGCTCGGATCACTGGACCCCTCCCTGATGACGGTGCTTGGCTCCATCCTGCCTCACGATCGCCGATGCGTCTGGCCCGACCGGCAGCTACCAGCCGATTCAAAGATCCGCGCAGTCATACGCTAGAGTCATGCCTCGGTTCAGGGACACGCGCCCAGGGCCGGAGCACAATCCCCTGTAGCTCAATTGGCAGAGCTCCCGACTGTTAATCGGGCGGTTATTGGTTCGAGTCCAATCGGGGGAGCAACAGTGACCAGCACTCAGGTGCTGGTCATTTTGCATTCCGGGGTGGGTGCGTCGCGCACGGTTCGAGGCCCCTGCGCCGAGCGTGCGGCCTGACGTGATCCTGTCGGCGCGTCGCCTCGAAAAGTCCCTCGCTCGGTACGCGCGCAGCGTTTGGTGCCCGCACTCACGGGTACCCGCTAGGCATGAACGAATCGCGTACCTCGGCCGGCGCCATGGTGCCGGGCCTGGTGACCATCGCCACGAGTTTCGTGGCCCTGGTCGTCGGAGCCGTCGCGATGGTGGCCGGATATCTGACGTTCGGCGCAGTGGCGATGATTGTTTCGCTGGCCGCTGCGACTTTCGGCGCGGTGTGGTTGCTTTCCGGCATCCTGCTCGGCGAGCATCACCAGCATCTGCACGGCCGGCACGTCTAAAGCCGTCGGCATAATCCAAAAGCATTTGAGAAAAAGGCATTTGAGCACCTTTTCAGTGTGACGCTGCCGCGGCACGGCGCCCGAGATCGCCGTCAACACGCCCCCGTGGGCCCGATCGGGTCCGCGGAGCAGTGGGAAACACGAGTAACGGACGAAAGGAGCGAATTTATGACGAGCATTCTGGAGCAGATCAAGGGTGCGACCGCTTATGACCCGTCTGGGGAGAAGATCGGCAAGATCCACGAGCTCTACCTGGACGGCAAGAGCAGGGAGCCCAAGTGGGCGTCGGTGCACACCGGCCTCTTCGGCGTCACGGAGTCGCTGGTCCCGCTGGCGGGTGCACAGCCAGACGGCGGGGATTCGGTGCGCGTAGCCGTGGCGAAGGAGGCGGTCAAGAACGCCCCGCACGTACACATCGGTGACCGGATCAGCCCGGCCGACGAAGCAACCTTGATGCAGTACTACGGCCTGCGGTCCGCCAGCCCGGCCGCGAAGCCGCAGTCGGCGCAGCAGCCCGACACCGAGTCCGCGCCCTCGAACGGCGGTAAGCACCTGCGGGGAGCAGCGCCGGCCCTCGGCGGCATCGGCGGGACCTCTGCGAATACGACAGCGAACACGTCGGGCCAGACCGGCTCGACCACTCACACCGGGCCGGAGATGATCCGCTCTGAGGAGCGCCTCGAGGTGGGCACCGAGCGCGCGGCGTCAGGCACGGCCCGGCTCAACAAGCATGTGGTGACCGAGCAGCGCACCGTTCAGGTGCCCGTCACCCACGAAGAGGTGCGCGTGGAGCGCGCCGCCATCACCGATCCGGCTCAGGTCCGGGACAGCCGTCTCGCCGATGATCAACGCGAAGTGACGCTGCACGAGGACAAGGTCGTCGTGAGCAAGGAATCGGTTCCAGTCGAACGGGTTCGCTTGGCGGTCGACGAGGTCACCGAGAACAAGCAGGTCACCGAGAACGTCCGTCGCGAAGAGATCAATGCCGAGGGCGTCGAGCGTCATCGGCGCTGACCTTCTCAGCCGAGCGGAGCCGACGGCGCCGGGCCCAGGTGCAGGATCGGAAACGGCCGCCCGTCGCCGTCGGTCTCCGACCGGCTCAGAGTGACGAAGCCGTGGCGGTGGTAGAAACCGACGGCCTGCGGATTCTGTTCGTTGACGTCGACCAGCAGGCCCGGATTCTTGGCGCGCGCCTCGGCCAGCAGGACGGAGCCCGCGCCACGACCACGATGCCGGTGGTCGATGAACAACATCTCCAGGTTCCCGTCGGCGACACCCGAGAATCCGACCGGCACCCCGCCGGATTCGGCGACGGTGAGTTCGACCATCTTCAGATACTCCTCGGCCAGGCGCCGCTGGTAGAAGTCGATGTCGTCGGCGGTGAGGAAGTCGTGGGTCGCTTCGACCGCGCTACGCCAGATGCGTAGCAGCTCCGGCCATTCCGCGGGTCCATGGCAGGGACGGAGTGAGAAGTCTTGCGTCGTGGTCACATTCACAGAATAGAGACGAACTCGGGCGTCTCACCAAGCGACCACGTGGTCCGGGCCTGAGCCCGGCTCGACACCGGAATCGTCCAGGGGAGTGAGCAAGTCGCCCCAATGCTTGAGCGCGGTTCGCATCGCATCGGGACGGGACCCACCTGCCAGTCGCAGGGAATGGCCACCGGAAAGCTCGACCAATGCCTCGGCAAGTACGTAAGGCGACATGTCGGCGTCGTGGGCGACCCCGATCAATTCGACGGCCGCGTCCTGCCACCGTCGCCGCTGCAATCCGACGAGGACGCCTACGGCAAGGGCCAGAACGCGACGTTGTGCCTTGTTGCCCGTGGTCGGCCACGCGCCGCCGCCGTACAGACCGGCGACGCCTCCGGGCAAATCACCGTCGTACTCCGGTGGTCTACCACCGACCGTGATCGACATGGACATTACTTACCCACGCGACGATGTCGCGAAACGCACAGCTATCCGGGGCGGTGCAGGCGCACCGCCCCGGATGAGGCGGATTGAAACTACTTCGTCGTGGTGTTCTTCGGCCCGGTGTTCTTCGGGCTGGAGTTCGTCGGCGCCGACTTCGTCTTCGGCGCCTGTTGCGCCGGCTTCGTCTGCGTGGACGCTGCCGGTGCCGCGGTGCCGGTAGTGGTCGACGCCGAGGTTGTGGGCGCCAACGCGTTGGGCGCCAACGCGTTTGGCGTTGCCGTACCCGATGTGGCTGCTGCCGGAGCGGCCGCGGTGACGGGTGTCGCCGACGCGGTCGCTGTCGCCGAAGGGGCCGTGGCCGGCGTTGCCGTTGCATCCGCCGTCTTCGCCGCCGCTGTGGTGTCATTCGCGACGGTGTTCGTCGTCGACTGCGTCTGGTCGGCAAGCGGTTTGGCGGTGCCACTGAGCGTCATCAGGGTCGCCGTCGGACTCGGAACTGCCGTCGGAGCCGGCGGGTCGAGCGGCTTCTGCGGATGCGTCGCGGTCCATTGGGCGATGACGGAGGCGGCGGGCTTCGGCGTCCAATCCGTCTGGAAGACACCGAGAGTGTCCTGGTCGCTGGTGCTACCGGTGTTCCGGTCACGGGTGGTGTAGATGAACATCGGCCCCGTGTAATTGAAGCTGCTCCAGGAGTTCAGGAAGTTGGAGATGAACGCCGCCTGCGTGTTGTTGTCGACGACCGAGGTCGGTTCCCCGTACTCGGTGGCCCAGATCTGCTTGCTGCCGTCGCCGGCCGCGACCATTTCCTGATGGATCGTCGCGAGCTGGTTGATCGGTGCCATGGGCCCGTACGGCGTGCCGTTTCCGAACGGCACCTGGTATTGGTACGGATGGAACGAGAGCGCGTCGAAATACCCCTGGGCGCCACTGTCGTACATGCCCTGGACATATGAGGCCGCGTTGATGGCAAGGCCGGGCGTGTCCGTGACCCAGCCGACCACGCCCCCGACCACCGTCGCGTTCGGGTCAGCGGCCTTGATCGCCGGATACGCCGCCTGCAGCAGCCTGGTGTACGCCGCGGGATCGGGCGTCGGGTACCAGGAGGGTGCCGCGTTGGGCTCGTTCCACACCTCGTAGGCCGATACCTTGCCGGCGTAGCGCTGCGCTACCGCGCCGGCGAACTGCGCGTACTGCGCGTTGTCCGCCGGCGGCGAGGCCACGGCCGGAGATCCCGGCGGCACCGCCCACGCCGGCGTGGCGTTGAGTACCCCGAGAATGCCCATGTTGCGGGCGGCGGCAGCGTTCACCAGGGTGTCGACGGTGCTCCAGTTCCAATAGCCCGGCGCCGGTTCGACGTTGTTCCACGGGATCAGGATCCGGACGTTCTGCACGCCGAGGGACTGCATCTCGTCGAGCGTCTTGTTGATGTCGGCCGTCGACATGCCGATGATGTCCGAGTCGGCGAATCCCACTGTCGTGTTGGAATCGGTGATTGCCGCCGAGAGCAAATAGGGCACCGGTCGCGGACCGGTGCCTGTGCTCGCAAAAAGTAAACCTGCAACCCCGACAGGCAATGCCGTCGAGATTGCCACTGTCACACCGGTCTTGATCACCGGCCTCGTGTGCTGACCTCGCTTCTGTCTATGCCACATCGAATTACCCCTATTCACAATGGATTTCGCGCCCGGCTAACCCCGGCCGGGCGTCTTAGACCTAGATTGGGTGCCCCGTGCAAAGTGTGGGCAAACCAGGTTCAGGTCAAAAAGGCTTGGTGCGCTTGGACGTAAGCTGGCCGCATGCGGTCCACCAACTACACCTCAACGTTCGCCCTGCTTGCGGCATCGGCCCTGCTCACCGCCGGGTGCGGCTGGAGTCCGAAAGGTCCGGACCCGGCCCCACAGGCCGACAAGTGCACACCCGCCGACGGGCCGGCGCAGAACGTCGTGACCGCATCCATTTACGCGCTGCCGGCGCCGCCGTCGGGTAAGTGGACCCAGATGAGCAGCGGGCACACCGCCAACTGCGCGTTGTACTGGGTGCAGGTCGGGCAGAACAATTCGACGCCGGACAGCCTGCAGCAGGTGGTGTTCTTCAACAAGAACACGATGATCGGCACCCCGACCCCCAACGCGCGGCCGTACATCACGGTGACCGCGAGCGCTCCGGACAGCGTGACGGTGCAGTACCAATGGCAGCAGCCCAAGGATCAGCCGGGGATGCCGACAGGTATCGGCAGTGTGCGGTTCACCGTCGACGGCGGCGCCCTCAAGGCGCTGGATCCGATTCCGGGGCCGTGAGCGTCAGTGCGCGGCGAGCAGACCGCGCATGATCTCGACGGCGGCCGCCAGGGTGTCCCGGTCGCTGCTGTCGAGTTCCGCCAGGAACGGGTCGATGGCGTTGCCGCGGTCGGTGCGAACCTGCGCCAGGGTGGCGATGCCCTGCGGCGTGATGCTGATGAGGACGGCGCGGGCGTCGTCGGGGTCGACGGTGCGGGACACCAGTCCGGCATCTTCGAGGCGACGGACCTGGGTCGTCATCGTCGGCTGCGAGCAGTGGTCGAGCGCGGCGAGATCGGAGATGCGGGCGCGGCCCTCGGCTTCGATGGTGGAGAGCAGCCGGGCCTGGGCGAAGGGCAGCGGGAGCCGGACGCGCTGATTGGCCAGGCGGTTGATGCGGGCAACGACGGCGAGCAGATCCGAGGCGAGGGTCGTTTCGGACGCCGGTGCAGCTGTCATGTTCAACATGGTTCCATAGATTCTCTATGTAGTCGAACCTGCCGTCATGAGTGGTGACGGTCACAACACCGACGAGTTTACTCGTCAAAACGCCTGGCAGAATTGTGCAATGACTGCTGCCGGCACCCGAGACAAAGCCGGTCCCCTCAATCCGGGCGAGTACGCCCAGGCCGCCGTGATGGCGGCGCTGAGCGCGGCCACCGCCATCATCGCCGTCGTCGTGCCGTTCGCCGCCGGGCTGGGCATGCTCGGCACGGTGCCGATGGGACTGCTGGCCTACCGCTACCGGCTCCGGGTGCTGGTGGCCGCGACCGTCGCCGGCGGCACCATCGCGTTTCTGATCGCCGGCATGGGCGGTCTGATGACCGTGGTGTTCTGCGCCTACATCGGCGGGCTGACCGGCATCGTCAAGCGCACGGGCCGCGGCATCGTCACCGTGCTGTGCGCCTCGGTGGTCGCGGGGGCGGCGTTCGGGGCCTACGTCATCGGCATCCTGCTGTTGGTGGGGCGCCTGCGGGAGCTGATTTTCGCGTCGATGACCTCGAACATCCACGGCATCGCCAACGTCATCGCCGCGATGCCCGGCGGGGAGCGCGCGGCCGAGGATCTGCGTACGGGGTTCGCCGCATTCCTGCACTACTGGCCGGTGCCGATCATGATTTCGGTGATCCTGCACATCATCGTCGTCACGCTGCTGGGCTGGTGGGCGCTGTCGCGGGTCTTGAAGCGGCTCTTCGGCATTCCCGACGTGCACAAGCTCGACACCGACGAATCCGCCGGCTTGGTCGCGCCGGTCCCGGCCCGCTTGCGCGACGTCCGATTCCGGTACCCGGGTACCAATCGCGACGCACTCGGCCCGGTGAGCATGGACATCAACGAGGGCGAGCACGTCGCCGTCACCGGTGCCAACGGATCGGGCAAGACCACGCTGATGCTCACGCTCGCGGGCCGTGCACCGACCGCGGGCACCATCGACCGGCCGGGTGCGGTCGGCCTCGGCCGGGCCGGTGGCACCGCGGTGGTCATGCAGCATCCGGAGAGCCAGGTGCTCGGCACCCGCGTGGCCGACGACGTGGTCTGGGGCCTGCCGGCGGGGACGACCATCGACGTCGAACGGCTGCTTGGTGAGGTCGGTCTGAACGGTATGGCCGACCGGGACACCGGCGGGCTGTCCGGTGGCGAGCTGCAGCGGCTGGCCGTCGCGGCTGCGCTCGCCCGCGAACCGGCGTTGCTGATCGCCGACGAGGTCACGAGCATGGTCGACCAGGAGGGCCGCGATGTCCTGCTCTCGGTGCTGTCCGACCTGACCCGGCGCCACCGCACCTCGCTCGTGCACATCACGCACTACAACGACGAAGCGGACTCGGCCGACCGGGTCGTCCGGCTGGACGGCTCCAGCGACAACATCGAGATGGTCGCGACCGCACCGGTGCCGATCGTCTCCGACGGCATCGAACCCGGCGGCCCGGCAGTGCTCGAGGTCCAGGGTGTCGGGCACCAGTACGGCAGCGGGACGCCGTGGGAATCGACGGCGTTGCGCGATATCAGCTTCACCGTCCATGAGGGCGAGGGCGTCCTGATCCACGGACTCAACGGCTCCGGCAAGTCCACGCTGGCCTGGATCCTGGCCGGTCTCACCGTGCCCACGACCGGCAGCTGCCTGCTCGACGGCAAGCCGGTGTCCGATCAGGTTGGTGCCGTGGCAATCTCGTTCCAGGCCGCGCGGCTGCAGTTGATGCGGTCTCGCGTCGGCGCCGAAATCGCCTCGGCCGCGGGCTTTTCGAAGCGTGACACCGCCCGGATCACCGAAGCGCTCGCGATGGTGGGGCTCGATCCCGAACTGGCCGACCGACGCATCGATCAGCTCAGCGGCGGTCAGATGCGCCGCGTGGTGTTGGCCGGGTTGCTGTCTCGCCGCCCACGGGCCCTGATCCTGGACGAGCCGCTGGCCGGGCTGGACGCCGCGAGCCAGCGTGGTCTGGTGACGCTGCTCGCCGAACTGCGGCGCACCACCGGGCTGACGGTCGTCGTCATCTCACACGACTTCGCCGGGCTCGACGAACTCTGTCCGCGCATCCTGCGGCTGCACCGCGGCGAACTCGCCGGCCAGTCGACGGAAGCGCCACTAGCAGCGGGAGGACGGTCATGACGGCTCCTGCCACCCAGCGCCGGTCGATGGTGCTACTGCGTCCCGTGCCCGGAACGTCACCCATTCACGAACTGTGGGCCGGTACCAAGCTCGTCGTGGTGGCGCTGATCGGCATCGTCCTCACGATCTACCCGGGGTGGGTGCCCATCGGCCTGGTGGCCCTGCTCGTGATGCTGACGGCGTGGCTGGCGCACATCCCGCGCAGCGTGCTGCCGTCGGTGCCGCGCCTGGTGTGGGTACTGCTGTTGCTCGGTGGTGGGACGGCTGCGCTGGCCGGCGGCGAGCCGTTCGTCGACATCGCGTCGGCCCATCTGGGACTGGGTGGTCTGCTGAACTTCCTGCAGATCACGGTGTTGTCCATCGTGCTGCTCGGCCTGGGTGGGCTGGTCTCCTGGACCACCAATGTCGCTGAAATCGCGCCTGCGGTGGCCACTTTGGGCCGCCCGCTGAAGTGGCTGCGAATCCCGGTCGACGAGTGGGCCGTGACGCTGGCCCTGGCGCTGCGCGCCTTCCCGATGCTGATCGACGAATACCGTGTGCTGTTCGCGGCCCGCCGGTTGCGTCCGAAGGTGCGGCCGGAGACCCGCCGGGAGCGCGGGCGACAACGTCGCGCCGAGATCGTCGACCTGCTGGCCGCCGCGATCACCGTGGCCCTGCGCCGCGGCGATGAGATGGGCGATGCCATCACCGCGCGTGGCGGCGTGGGCCAGATCGTCGCGAGTCCGGCGCGACCGGGACGGGCCGATGCTGTGGCGTTGGTAATGGTGGTCGCGATGTGTGCGCTGTCGCTGTGGGTCGAGGCGTTCACCCCGCTGGCCACCCACCGGCTTTAGCGATCCGCGGCGGCGTTGGCCGCCCGCTGAGCGGCGGTCAGGGTGGCTGCGACCGCTGCGCGGCCCAGGAACATCTCGTCGAAAAGCGGCCTGATGGCCTGGAATCCGGCCGGGAAGCCCGCGCCGCCGGGGGCCGGGATGCGGGGGCCGTCCAGCACCTGAAAGAAGGGCAGAACGTCAATCCCGCGCTGTTTCCAGTAGTCGAAATAGACGGGTTGGGCGCCGAGCACCGCGGGCACCGCAGCCCCCTTGGTGCCCAGGAACGCGTTGCCGTCGGTGCTGCCCATCCACTGCAGTACGGCCCGCACCGCGTCGGGATGGCGGGTGGCCGAATTGGCTGCGGCGGCAATGCCGTTGGTGACGCTGACCCGGCCGGCGGGGCCGCTGGGCAGCAACGCCGCACCCCACCGGAAGCGCGCCTGGTCGGCGATGGCGGCGAGGTTGTAGGTGCCCGACTGGAACAGTGCCATGCGGCCCTGCAGGAACTGGTTGCGGGAGAAGTCGCCGTTGCCGTTGGTGTCGGCCGCCGAGGGGGAGACGTGGTCGGCGTTGATCAGCCGCACCAAGTACTCGAAAGCCTCCCGGGCGCCGGGGTTGTCGAACGTGAACCGGTCATCGTCGCTGAACTGCCCGCCGGCCGAACCGATGTAATTGAGATAGATGTCCTGCATAGCGTTGGCCGCGTTGTAGCCCCACTGCCGTACCTGCCCGGCATCGAAACCTGGTGTCCCGGCCTGGTTTCCCTGTCGGTCCAGGGTCAGCCGCGCCAACAAGGGCCGTAGCGTGTCATCGCCATCGGGGGACCAGCGCAGCGTGTCCAGGTCGGCGGGCTCGACCCCGGCGGCTGCGAGGAGGTCGGCGTTGTAGTACACCGCGACGCCGCCGTCGGTCAGTTGCGGCACCGCCCACAGTGTCCCGTCGCGGGTGAACTGCTGGTTCACCGACCGGTCCCAGGCGTCGGAAGCGCCGCGCCCCAACAGTTTCCCGATGTCGAGCAGTCGGCCGGTGTCGGCGTACCCGGCCAGATAGGCGTTCGACAGCCAGAAGATGTCGTCGGCGCCGCCGCCGGCGACATCGGTGCGCAACGAATCGAAGTACGACGCATAGGCGACGACGTCGACCCGCACCTCGATGTCGGGATGCCGGCGCGTGAACTCGGCGAACGCGGACCGGTATGCGGCAGCGACCTGCGCGTCCCACAGCCGCACCGTGACAACGGTTTTCCCGGAGTCCTGCGTCCGGCCCAGGAGTACGGCAGCCGCCAGCAGCACCGCCATGGTGACGGCCAGGGCGGTCACGAAGCGCGTCGAGAACTTCATTTCAGGCCGGTGACGACGATCGAGCGGACGATGTGCCGGCCCAGCACGCTGAACAGCAGGATCAGCGGCACGATCGCGACGGTCGTTGCCGCCAGCACCACGGTCCACTGCGCATCGAACTGGGACTGCAGGCCGGCGGTGGCGACGGTCAGCACCCGCCACGATGAGCCGCTCGTGATCACCAGCGGCCACATGAAGCTGTTCCATTGCGAGACAACGGTGATCAGCCCCAGGGTGACGAGAATCGACCGGCTGGCCGGCAGCACCACGTGCACGATGACATCCAGTGTGCCGGCGCCGTCGATGCGGGCGGCGCGGATGAGGTCGGCCGGGATGGACCGGAAGTACTCGCGCAGCAGGAAAATCGCGTAGGGCGAGCCGAACATGAACGGCAGCACCAACGCCCAGAACGTATTGCGCAGACCCGCTTCGGCCATCATGAGGTACAGCGGCACGACGGTCACCGTCGCGGGCACCATGAGGGTGGCCAGGTACAACCAGAACAGGGTGTCGCGCCCGGGGAATTCGAGCCGGGCAAAGGCGTACGCGGCCGTCACCGAGAACGTCAGCTGGCCCACCAGGATCACCGCGGTCATCAGGGCCGTCACCAGTGCGGCCCGCCCGAAGCCGGCATCGGACAGGGCGGTGTAGTTGGCCAGTGTCGGCGGATTCGGCAGGGACAGCGGCGATTCGGTGTTGAACTGGCGGGCCGAGGTGAACGACGTCAGCAGGCCCAGACCGAACGGCACCAGGGTGATCGCGGCGCCGAGCACCAGCACCGTGTAGATGAGCGCGTTACGTGAGGTCATAGCTGACCCGCCGGCGGAAGTAGGCGTGCTGCGCCACGGTGATGCCGAGCAGCAGGACGAACAGGATCAGCGCCATCACCGCGGCGCGACCCACCGCTGCCGAACCGAACGCCTCGGCGTAGATGCGGTGGGCGATCAGGTCGGTGCGGCCCTCGGGACCGCTGCCCGTCAGCGCATACACGGTGTCGAAGACCTGTGCCGCGCTCACGATGCCCGTCACCAGCACGAAGAACAGCGTCGGCCGCAGCATGGGCAGGGTGATGCGGCGGAACCGTTGCCACGGCGTGGCTCCATCGATACGAGCCGCGTCGTGAACATCGCCCGGGATAGCCAGGATTCCGGCGAGGAAGAACAGCGTCACGTAGCCGACGTTGGTCCACACCGTGACTGCCGAAACCAGCGGCAACGCCAGCGTGGGGTCCGTCAGCCACTCGATGTGGTGCCCGAGCACGGTGCTCACCGCACCGTCGGTGGGGCTGAGAATCCAGCGCCACAGCACCGCGATCGCCAACGGCGAGCAGATCCACGGCAGGACATACAGCGTGCGGAAGAACCCGGTGCCCGGCAGTCCGCGGGCCAAGAGCATGGCCGCGGCCAGACCCAGAATCGTCTGGACGGGGACCACCAGCGCGACGAAACCGAGCGTCACCGCCATCGAGCGGCCGAACGTCGGGTCGGTCAGCACGCCGTGCCAGTTGTCGAGCCCGACGAACCGGATGGGCCCCAGGAGGTCCCACCGCTGCAGGCTCAGCCAGCCGACGACCAGCATGGGGAGCAGCAGGAACATCACCACGCCGAACAGGCTGGGGGCGAGCAGCGCGTAGCCGGTCAGCGTGTCCCGTAACCCGCGGCGTGCCACCGGATCATTAAAGCGTGTGGTGCTACTACGGTGTAGCCGTGACTGCGCTGCGACGGGTTGACGCCGACTTCCTGGCCTTGCCGCGCCATTTGCTGGCCGATGCCGCGGTGTCGGCCGCGCTGGCTGCCGGTGCGAGCTACGCCGACCTCCGGATACACCGGATCACCACCGAACACATCCAGCTACGCGACGGCGAGCTGGAATCCTCGGTGGTCACCCGGGAGATCGGGCTGGCGGTACGGGTGATCGTGGACGGCACCTGGGGTTTCGCCTCGCACGCCGAGCTGAACCCCGAGGTCGCGGCCGAAACCGCCCGGCGGGCCGTGCAGGTCGCGGTGGCACTGGCGCCGCTGAACGCCGAGCGCATCGAACTGGCTCACGAGCCCGTCTACGCCGACGTGTCATGGGTGTCGCCGTACCGTGTCGACCCGTTCGAGATCGCTGCTGCCGACAAGATCGCGCTGCTGGGCGAGTACACGGGCCGGTTGCTCGCCGCCGACGGGGTGGACCACGTGTCGGCGGGTCTGCAGGCCGTCAAGGAGCAGGTGTTCTACGCCGACGCGTTCGGTTCGTCGATAACCCAACAGCGGGTACGGGTGCAGCCGACGCTCGAGGCCGTCGCCGTCGATGCCGCAGCTGGTGCCTTCGAAACGATGCGGACGCTGGCGCCGCCGACCGCCCGCGGCTGGGAGGCCGTCGCCGGTGACGAGGTCTGGGACTGGACAACCGAATTGGCGGAGCTGCCGACGCTGCTGGCCGAGAAGGTCAAGGCGCCCAGCGTGACGGCCGGTCCCACCGACTTGGTGATCGACCCGACCAACCTGTGGCTCACCATCCACGAATCCATCGGCCACGCCACCGAATACGACCGGGCCATCGGCTACGAAGCGGCCTACGCCGGTACGTCGTTCGCCACCCCGGACAAGCTGGGCACCATGCAGTACGGGTCACCGATCATGAACGTCACCGCCGACCGCACCGTCGAACACGGTTTGGCCACCATCGGATTCGACGACGAAGGCGTCCGCGCGCAGAGCTGGGACCTGGTGCGTGACGGCGTCTTCGTCGGGTACCAACTGGACCGGGTGTTCGCGCCGAAGCTCGGGGTCAGCCGTTCCAACGGCTGCTCGTATGCGGATTCACCACATCATGTGCCGATCCAGCGGATGGCCAATGTCTCGCTGCAACCCGGTACCGACGATCTGAGCACCGACGATCTGATCAGCCGGGTCGAGAACGGCATCTACATCGTCGGCGACAAGTCGTGGTCAATCGATATGCAGCGGTACAACTTCCAGTTCACCGGACAGCGGTTCTTCAAGATCCGCGACGGCAAACTCGACGGCCAGGTGCGCGATGTCGCCTACCAGGCCACCACCACCGACTTCTGGGGATCGATGGAAGCCGTTGGCGGAGAGTCGACCTGGCGGCTCGGCGGCGCATTCAACTGCGGAAAGGCCCAGCCTGGCCAGGTGGCTGCCGTCAGCCACGGCTGTCCGTCCGCGCTGTTCCGCGGAATCAATGTGCTCAACACACGAACTGAATCGGGGCGTTGATGATCAGTCCTACTCCCCGTCGCTTCGCTCGCCTCAGCGCACCGCAAGTTGTCGACGTGGTGCTGGCCGAAGCCGGCCGCCGGGGGCGGGCCGACGAGACCATCGTCCTGGTGACCGACAGGTCCACCGCGTCATTGCGCTGGGCCCGCAACACCATGACCACCAACGGCGAGTCGGTGAGCCGCGAGACCACCGTCATTTCGATTGTCCGCCAAGGGGACAAGGCCCGCGTCGGCACGGTGAAGTCCAGCGAGGTCGATCCCGAGACCATCGCCGGTCTGGTGGCGGCGTCGCAGGATGCCGCTCAGGCGGCGCCTGAGGCGCGGGATAGCGCGCCGGCGCTGACCGGGCTCGCGGTTTCGGACGATTGGGAGGCGCCGTCACCGCTGACGGGTGCCTCGGTGTTCGGCAATGTGGCTGCGCGTCTGGTCGACGGCTTCCACCGCAGCGACGCACTGTACGGATTCGCGCGGCACGAACTCGACACCACCTACCTCGCCACGTCCGGCGGCATCCGGCGGCGGTTCACTCAACCCACCGGTTCCATGGAGATCAACGCCAAACGGGATGGCGCCAGCGCCTGGGCCGGCGTCAGCACCGCTGATTTCGCCGATGTCCCAGTCGATTCCATGCTCGACGACCTGTGCCTGCGTCTCGGCTGGGCCTCCCGGACCGTCGAGCTGCCTGCCGGCCGGTACGAGACGCTGATGCCACCGTCGACCGTGGCGGACATGATGATCTACCTCGGCTGGAGCATGGACGGCCGCGGCGCGCAGGAGGGCCGCACCGCGCTGTCGGCGCCGGGCGGCACCCGGGTGGGGGAGAAGCTCACCGACCTCGGGCTGACGCTGTACTCGGATCCTTTTGCGCCGGGGCTGAATTGCCTGCCGTTCGTGGCGACGTCGAGTTCGTCGGAGCGCATCTCGGTGTTCGACAACGGACTGGACATCGGCCGTGTCGACTGGATTCGTGACGGCGCCGTGAATGCCCTGGCGTATCCGCGTTCTGCCGCAGCGGAATTCGATGCACCCGTAGCCGTGCCCGCCGACAACCTGCTGATGACCGGCGGCTCGGTGAGTCTGTCCGACATGATCGCCGGCACCGAGCGCGGCCTGCTGCTGACCACGCTGTGGTACATGCGCGAGGTCGATCCGACGGTGCTGTTGCTGACCGGCCTGACGCGCGACGGTGTCTACCTCATCAAGGATGGGGAAGTGACGGCCGCGGTCAACAACTTCCGGTTCAACGAGAGTCCGCTGGATCTGCTGCGGCGCGCCACCGAGGCCGGTGTCAGCGAGACCACGCTGCCGCGGGAATGGGGCGACTGGGCCACGCGGGCACAGATGCCGTCACTGCGGATTCCCGACTTCCACATGTCGTCGGTCAGTCAGGCGCAATAACTTTCGGCCCGCCGGCGACGTCGTCGCCGCTGGTTGTTTGTGCTCGCCGCGTGAGTCAACTACGCGGCGCAGTTTGATGCGGCCCCGCTATGCGATAGCAGTGGGGCAGAGACTCGAGGCCGACATCGCGCTCCGAGCAGCGCGACAAAGCGGTTGACCATATGCCAACAGAGTCGGCCCAACGCGAGCCTCGTGCGCAGCAGGTCGTGAAGACGTTGTGAGCGCACCCACTCGACGGTGGGGCGATGGAGGGGGCTTCTCGGGCTCCGCGGTCGATTGGGTGCCAACTTGGACGAAGTTGGCGGATCCACCAACTGAAATGCAAGAGGCCGCTGACTCTAACTCGACTGCGCCGAGGGCTTAACCACGATGTGGCGTGTGCGTGGTGACGCTGCGTGAGTAGGCCGCTACGCCGAATTTGTGGTCAATTCGGTGAGGGCACAGTACATTTGACACTGAATTCGTGCGAAGTAGGCAGGGTGCGGCGACCTTTTGGGGGCGTTCGGCTGCGGATGGTGTGGCGGATATGTTTCCGTGTCCGTCGTATTTGAGTGCTGTCGTGTTCGCGGTTCGGGTGAGGGGATGAACCGCAATCGGCCCACCAAATAGGTCAAGTCGCACCCCGATCCCCGAATCGCTGGCGGAACACGACCCGAGTGGCCCAGACCATGCCACTACACCGAGGGGTATTTGAACGACGCCAGGTGCGCCTTGGTGTAGTCCCACACAGCTTGGGCGTCCGACGACATACTGGAGTAGTTCGCCATGAAATTGGCCGCGATCAGCCGGCCGTCGTCTTTGCTCTTCCCCTTGAGCGGTGGAAGCGACGACGATCCGGTCTTGGTGAGATTGTCTAGCTCGTTGAGCATCACGTAGGTGGTTCGAAAGAGCTGTTTTGCCGCGTCCCCCTGGTTGGCGCCAAAGCGAGCGGCAGCGCTGGACATGATGCCCTCGATTTGCGTCATCCGGGCGGTGTTGCCCATGCTTTCGGCGTAGTGATACTCGACGCCGTAGGACATGCCCTCCTGGAAATCGCCTGTCCCCATCCAGTTTCCGGACTGGCCCGTGTGACTGAACTCGTGCAGTAGTAACGGTCCGAGCTGGCTCTCGGGGAAGCTGAGGACATCGGGCCGGATGTAGGTGTCATCGCTCGGCTTGGTATCGGCATAACGGTCGGCGTCCCGGAGCTGCTTCTCCTTTGTCGCATCCGCGACGAGAATCTTGTGCCCAGTCCACCCCGAGTAGTAGTCAAAGAATTCGTATGCCACTTCATCCGAGCCCGTGGCGTGTTTGATCGACCAGAAGATCAGGTTCTGCTGTTCGGTGGTCAGATGATCGTTCTTCTTCCGGAACTCCTGCATCTTCCCAAACAGGTCCTTGTCGGTGTGGACCGTGGCTCGCCGAATGACGTTGCCGCCGAGCGGCTCAGCGGTGGCGTGATGCATTTCGTGAGCCAAGAGCCGCGAACCGACAGCGCTGCTGGGATCGTATTGACCGCGTCCGAAGACAATGTGCCCGGGCAAGGCATAGGCCCGGGCGCCCAACAGCTCTGCAGACCGTTCAGCGACCGGACCGGTGTGGACCCGTACATGGCTTGGAGCTAGTCCTGTGGCGACCGACGTCGGCTTTGTCGTTTCAGACAGGGCCACGCGTTCCTCGCTGGCATCGATCCGGCCGACGATGAGCGTGCTCGGGACAGGGACGGCCGGCACTTGTGAAGGCCGCAACCGGGCGAATGCGGAATCCTTGGTGGCAGTCCCCACGACGCCTGGCACGGCGATAGTGAAGCCGGGCGAGGCGAGGGCGCGGTGAACTGAAGCTGGGGCCGTGCGAACTTCGGCGACGGCACTCGAGTGCCGCCCCGCTTCTTTCGGAGCGGAGCGAGACGTGGTGGACGAGGCGGGTTTGGAAGACCGCGGTGCGAACGTGCCGACCATGGGCTCCAAAATACTCCCGGCTACATGGAACTTTGCCGAGAAGAGCCAAATGTCCCGCTGCGGGCTCCGGTCACGGCGACGCCCGCCACTGCCGGAGTGGCGGCAAAGTAGATCGTGTTTCCATCTGCCGAAGACCGCGTAGTCCACGGATTCACCACGGTGTCGGGCAGGTTCACGATTGTGCGAATTGCAGTCAGGGGCTGCACTGTGAGATTGATCGTCGCCATTGCACTGTCGGTCGGTTGGTCGTCGCTATGTGCGGAAGGCTGAATCGTCGACGGGGGCGTTGGATGATGACAAAGGCAACGAAACAAGGGCTTACATTCCGGGAATACGCCGTCGACGCCGATCCACTCGGCACTATGCACAGGCCGCTCATTCATCCCATGGAGCGCCTGCTGCCATCGTATCGTCGCACGATCTGCCAGTCCGATCCGGCCACGGAGCGAATCTCGGACGCCGCACTCGTGCGTTGGAACGAGATGGCCGGCTACCGCCCGCAGAATGCCGCCCGCTATTTTCAACGCCCCCACGGGTAGTAGGTTCGCCGGGTCATACCCGCGGGGGCCAACTGTTGTTCGGCGATGCAGTGGGCGTTGTTCTCAGCAACGATTCTGCCTGGGGAGGGCACCATACGCATCCACGGCACCGGACTGACCAGCGATGTGCTCTTCGATGCATTCCGGGTGTGCGGGCGACCGATGGGCGATGAGCCAAGCAACGCACCCGTCGAGAAGAACTTCCACAACTGGACTCCGACCGTGGCGGGACTCGAAATCCATTTCGCGGATTATCAATTCGCCCGCGGTCTGCCTGTGGTCACGGTCCCATGGCCTCGGCTGGCTGGTCTGCTGGCACCGGACATGCAGGTTCTCGCCCGGTGATCACGATCTATGAACACAGACGTTCGATCGAAAACCGGGCGCTGATCAAGATGGTGGGACCTACGCACATGTCGTCGGTCAGTCAGGCGCAATAACTTTCAGCGCCGTGGCGACGTCTTCGTCGGTGGTGGCCCAGGAGCAGACGAACCGGACGACTGGTCGCATCGGGTCGGGTGCGTGGACCGCGAACTGTTCTCGCACGCGCGCGGTGGTCGTGGCGTCGAGGATGATGAACACCTCGTTGGCCTCGGTCGGTGCGGCCAGTTGCAATCCCGCCGCCACCATCCCGGCGCTCAGGGCGGCAGCCATCCCGTTGGCGTGGGCGGCGGTCTGCAACCAGAGATCGTCGTGCAGCATGGCTTCGAATTGCGCCGAGATGAAGCGGTGCTTGCTGGCGAGGTGACCGATCTGCTTCTGTAGGAAGCGAATTCCAAGGAAATGTTCGGGCCGGCGGACCAGTATCGCGTCGCCGAACAACATACCGTTCTTGGTGCCGCCGACGGTGACGATGTCTGCGTCTCCGATGGCGTCCTTTGGGCTGATGCCCAGCGCGGCAATGGCATTGGCGACGCGCGCGCCGTCAACGTGCACCAGCAGGTCGTGCCGGTGGGCGTAGTCGATGAACTCCGTCAGCGCGGCGGGCGACCAGACGCGCCCGTTTTCGGTGGACTGGGTGATGGTGACGATGCGCGGCTGGGAGTGGTGCACCTCGCCGCGCCGGGCGATGTGCCGATCCAGTTCACATGGCGCGATCAGGCCGTCGTCGCTGGGTAGGGGAGTCAGTTGCGCGCCGGAGAGCCGCACGGGCCCGCCGGCTTCGTCGAGCAATGAGTGCGCGATATCGCTGCACAGAATTTCCTGCCAGGGCCGCACCGCCGAAGCCAGCGCGATGATGTTGGCGGCCGTGCCAGTCAGGGCGAACAGCACGTCGGCGTCGGGGGCCTCGAAGGCCGCTCTGAGCTTGTGAGCTGCACGTTCGGTGCTGGGGTCGGTGCCGTACGAGCTCACGCTGTCGTGGTTGGCCCTGACGATGGCGTCGATGACGCGAGGGTGTGCACCAGCAGCGTTGTCGGAGGCGAATGCGGCCGAGACGGTCGAAGCCATGCGTCGATGGTCTCATCGCGGCAATAATCCGAAGTGTGGAGGATCAACTGACTGCCCTGATCGCGTTGTCGCCGCCGGCTGATCGGCGGCTCAATGCGGTGATGCGGCAGACGTCCGCCGAGACCTTGGGCCTTGCGCCGTTGCCCTACGAAGCGGTGTTTGGTCCCGTGTCCGACGCCGAACCGCTGGTCGCTGACTTCGCCGAGCAGTTCAGCACCGATGTCTCGGTGATCTCTGAGGCCCAGCGAGGGCAGCTCACTGCGGCGCTGGGCGCCAATAGTTTTCGCATCGTAGCGCTGATGTTCATTGCCGACTTCGTGCCGCGCGTCCAGGCGGGATTCGCGGCGTTGGGTCTGCCCCCGGTCGCGGCTCCCGACGGCTGGGACCATGCCACTGATCCGGTGGATCTGCTGCTGAACCGGTTCGCCAGCTCGGTCGGGGCGCGACGCGAGTTGGACCCGGTGATGACCGAAGTCGTGCGCCTGCGCGGCGCGGCCGCGCACAACTGCCGGCTGTGCAAGTCGCTGCGCGAGGGCACGGCGCTCGATGCCGGCGGCAATGAGTCGCTGTATTCGGAGATCGAGCTGTACGAATCGTCGGAGCTGCTCAACGAGCGGCAGAAGGCGGCGCTCCGCTATGTCGACGCGCTGGTGTGGACGCCGTCGCGGATACCGGCCGACGTCTCCGCGGGAGTGCGAGCGCACTTCTCCGACGCCGAGGCCACCGAGATCACGCTGGACGTGATGCGGAACGGGATCAACAAGATCGCCGTCGCGCTGGGCGGCGATGCGCCGCGGGTCAGCGAGGGCACCGAGCGCTATCTGCTCGGAGCGGACGGGCAGCCGGTGTTCTCGTAGCGGTTCTCCCGCGGGCGTCTGAAAAAACTTTGGTCACTTTGATTTCGCTGGTCACTGTGGGTAGCTAGGGCCACATTCGTCACAGCGAATTGTCGGTGGTTCGAACTATTGTTCGAATATGGGATTGACCGATCCGGCCGATATCGAGGAGGCGTACGCCGCCTACGAGGCTGCGCAGGCTCGGCTCGCGTCCCTGGACTACAGCGGTCTATCCATCAACGTCCTGTTGGCGTTGCAGTCGCGCCGCGAAACGTTGAGGTGTGCGGGCGAGGCGGTCGATCACCAGATCCTGGCCGCGGCACAAACCCAGGCCACGGCTAAGGAGATCGGGGCCAAGGACTGGCCTGAGGTGTTGCATGTGCGGTTGCGGATCAGCCGGGAGGAGGCCCGCCGCCGGGTCCGCGACACGGATAATTTGGGCCCGCGGTCGGTGATCACGGGCGAGGCGTTGGGTCCGGTGTGGGAGTTGGTGGCCGCCGCGCTGGCTGAGGGTGCGATCAATGGCGAGCACGTCGCGGTGATCACCAACTTCTTCATCAAGGTGCCGCTGTGGGCGGCCGATCCGGTCACCATGGCCCAGTGCGAGGCTGATCTGGTGGCCGACGCGAGGGTCAAGACGCCCGAGGACCTCCGCAAAGTCGCAGCGGATTTGTTGTATCGGCTGGATCAGGACGGGCCCGAACCCAACGACGATGAGCCCGACCCGAAACGCTCATTCGTCATGGGCAAGCAGCGACCCGACGGGCGCACCGACGTCACTGCCGAGCTGGATCCGGAAGGCCGGGCCTACTGGGAAGTGTTGTTCGAGAAGTACGCCGCCCCCGGCATGTGCAACCCCGCCGACCCACACCCCTGCTGCTCCGGGACGCCGACACAGGAACAGATCGACAACGACACAAGAACTGTGGCCCAGCGGCAGTACGACGCCTTCAAATTCGTGGGCCGGATGATGCTGGCCGCTGGGACCTGCGGGGTGCACAACGGCTTCCCGGTCGCGGTTCTCGGCACCTGCAC
>NZ_JARVRX010000023.1 GCF_030209435.1 Mycolicibacterium sp. lyk4-40-TYG-92
GAACTGTCACCGATGTCCTGATGCAGAACTGTCACCTATGTCCTGCGACATGACATGCCCGTGACGAATGTGACCCTAGTTACCTACCGTGACCAGCGAAATCAAAGTGGCCAAAGTTTTTCAGCGGGCGGCCGCTCAGAACAACATGAACTGATCGCCGGCCGGCGTCCGGTCGACGAACTCCTCGACGTCCGAGCCGCCGACCACGTGGCCCAGCAGCTCCATGAACTCGGCGTCAGAGACCAGCGGCACGCCGAGCTCCCTGGCCTGGTAGCCCTTGCCCTGCGCCGGCGCCGGAGCGTTGCAGATGACCAGCGAGGTCTGGGCATCCACGCTGTCGGAGTACGAAAGGCCCACGTGCACGATGCGCTCGATCACTTCTTCGTGGGTGCGGATCATCTCGCCCGACAGCGCCACCCGCATGCCTTGCACCAACGGCTGGCCGGGTACGAACCGCCCGGGGTTGGCGAAGGCGCACGGCAGCCGGGACGCCAGGACTTTCAGCGGCCGCAGTTCGTCGTGCGTGATGGCGCCGTTGGGCCAGCGCTTGCGCCCCACAGTGCGGATCGGCAGCCAGCGCCGGTGCTCGCGCGCCGAGGCCAGCGCCGGTTTGAGGATCTGGGCCAGCACCATGGCGTCGTCGAGCGCATCGTGCGGACGAATCTGCGTCGCGCCGTAGTGCGTCGCAAGCGTCTCGAGGCGCAGGTTCTCGGTGCCCAGGTTGAGGCGGCGGGTCAGCTCGACGGTGCACATGACGCTGTCGACCGGGAGCACCGCGCCGACGCGCTCGCACTCGGCGGCCAGGAAGGCGTAGTCGAAACCGGCGTTGTGGGCGACCAGCGTGCGGCCGGACAGCACTTCGGCAAGATCGCCGACGACCTCACCGAAGGTCGGCTGGCCCGCCAGCATCTCGGAGGTCAATCCATGCACGTGTGTGGGACCGGGATCGACGCCTGGATTCAGCAGACTGCTGAACGAGTGCTCCACGTTGCCGTCGTCCCCGAGCGCCAGCGCCGCGACGCTGATGACCCGGGCGTGCCCGGGGTCGAATCCCGATGTCTCGACGTCGACGACAGCCCAACCCGCTCCGGCCTCAGTGGCCGGTCGGCCCCAGCCGAGGTTGGTTTCGTCCACGTGGCAAGAATGGCACGGCCCGCCGACAAGTCCGGCCAGATCCCAGCGGCCCCCGCAGCGTGTCGCCGATTGGAGCCGGATCAGGCCCGGACGCGCAGACCGTCTGCGACCGTGGCCATATACGCCGCGAGCAATCGGTCGATTTCCTCTGGACCGGACCGCAGTGCGCCCGGACGCCAGGACAGGGCCAGCAGGCCGTTGAAAGTCGCCCAGAAGACGGTCGCGAGGTCGTCGGGGTTCAGAGCCGGATTCACCAACCCGGCTTCGATACCTGCGCGCAGCACGGCCGCGAGTTTGGCGTTCTGAGTACGAATCAACTCGGCGATGCGGTCGACCGCGTCCGGGACATCCGGCGGTTCGACGAGGATCTGGAATTCGTGCGGGCGCTCGCGGGCAAAGCGAGCATAGGCATTGGCCGCCAGCATTATTCGCTCTTCCACCGTGCCGTCCGCCGCGTACGCGGCGTCCATGTACGCCCGGTTCTCCTCCATTGCCTGCTCGGCGACCGCAGTGAGCAACGCGGCCCGCCCACCCACGCGGTTGTAGACGGTCTGCAGTGCGACGTCCGCTCGCTCGGCGACGGCCTCGAGATTCAGCCCGTGTACACCTTCGGTCGCGATGATCTCGCGGGCAGCGTCGACGACGGAGCGGCGGTTGGCCTCGGCCCGTCGCTGCGTTCTGGTCATCCCGGGATCAGCCACGCCCCGAGTGTAACCGGTACCACTTTTAGAAATACTTACAATTTTGGATGTACCTACATATTCTCGCTTCATGACCCGCACCGATGTGACTTTCCCTTCGGGCGACGCCACCTGCGCCGCCTGGCTGTACACGCCCACAACACCCGCCGCCGAAAAACGGCCGATCATCGTGATGGCCCACGGCCTCGGCGCCGTCAAAGAGATGCGCCTCGACGCCTTTGCCGAGCGCTTCACCGCCGCCGGCTACGTTTGCCTCGTCTTCGACTACCGCCACTTCGGTGCCAGCTCCGGCGAACCGCGCCAACTGCTCGATATCGACCGGCAGCTCGAAGACTGGCGCAACGCCGTTGCCTACGCCCGCACCCTCGATGGCGCCGACCCCGACCGCGTCGTGGTCTGGGGAACCTCGTTCGGCGGCGGGCACGTGATCGTCACGGCCGCGCAGGACAAGCGGATTGCCGCGGCAATCTCGCAGTGCCCGTTCACCGACGGGTTCGCGTCCACGTTCGCCATCCCGCCGTTGACATCGGCCAAGGTCACCGCCCTCGCGGTGCGCGATCAGATCGGCGCTCTCCTCGGCCGCGATCCCGTCATGATCTCGACCTTCGGTCCGCCCGGATCGACGGCGCTGATGACCTCACCCGACTCTGTCGCCGGGATCCAGAACCTCCTGCCGCCGGGTGCCGACATCGAGCGCGACGTCGCAGCGCGCTTCGCCTTGCAGATCGTGCGCCACTTCCCCGGCCGCCAGGCCCGCAACGTCACCTGCCCGATCTTCTTCGCCATCTGCGAGCAGGACGCCGTCGCGCCGCCGGGGCCCACCCAGAAGTACGCCGCGCAGGCACCCCGGGGTGAGATCAAGCTGTACGACACCGGCCATTTCGACATCTATGTCGGCGCGGAGTTCGAACGCAACGTCACCGATCAGCTCGACTTCCTGGCCCGCCACGTCCCGGCGGCGGCATCGTGACGCGGTAGCGGCAGCGGCGGGTCGGCAACAAATCTGGATTGTGGGAGATGAACCCCTCGGCGGGGTGCTCGACGCTATCGTCTCGGGCATGACCACGATCGACCCCGACGCCCCCGTCCTCGTCACGGGCGCCAGCGGGTACATCGGCAGCTGGATCGTCCGTTACCTGCTCGAGGCGGGGCACACCGTACACGGCACGGTGCGCAATCCGCAGAAGCCGAAGGGCCTCGAGCACCTGCACAAGCTGTCGGCCGACCATCCCGGCAAGCTCAAGCTCTTCAAGGCCGACCTGCTCGACACCGGCAGTTTCGACGAGGCGATGGCCGGTTGCGAGCTCGTCATGCACACCGCGTCGCCGTTCCTGCTCCAGGGCGTCACCGATCCGGAGGAAGCGCTGGTCCGCCCGGCGCTGGAAGGCACCCGCAACGTGCTGGACTCGGTCAACCGGACCGAGAGCGTCAAGCGTGTGGTGCTGACCAGCAGCGTGGTCGCCATCTATGGCGACGCCCGCGAATCTCGCGACGTCCCCGGCGGCGTGTTCACCGAGGACCAGTGGAACACCACCAGCAGCGTCGACCACCAGCCGTACTCGTATTCCAAGACGGTGGCCGAGCAGGAGGCCTGGCGATACCAGAAGGCACAAGACCGCTGGGACCTGGTCACCATCCATCCGGGCCTCGTGCTCGGCCCGTCCCTGACAAGCGCCAGCGACTCGGCCAGCCTGGCCACCATGAAGCAGTTCGCCGACGGCACCATGCTGACCGGCTCGCCCGAGCTGACCATGGGCGTGGTGGACGTCCGCGACGTCGCCGACGCGCACCTGCGGGCCGGCTACACGCCCGAGGCGCACGACCGCTACCTGGTCAACGCCGCCTCGCTGAGCCTGCTGGAAATCGGCCAGATCCTCCGCGGCAAGTTCGGCGTGCTGTATCCGTTCCCGTGGCTCAACGTGCCCAAGGTGGCCGTGAAGGCCGTCGCGCCGGTCATCGGGCTGACGCGCGAGTTCGTCGACACCAACGTGGGCTATCCGCTGGTCTTCGACGCCAGCCGCAGCCAGAGCGAGCTCGGATTGGTGTATCGGCCCATCGAGCGGACCGTCACCGACCACTTCCAGCAGATGCTCGACGACGGCATCGTGCGCAAGCGGCCGACCATCCGACTGCCGTAAGTGGGCACCCTCACACGTGTCGTCACATTTGCGGCGGCCCTCCTAGACTTCCGGGGATGATCACCGCACGAGGACGCGTCGCGCTCGGCGCGGGCGCTGCCGCCCGCTGGGCGTCGCGCGTGACGGGCCGCGGTGCCGGCGCCATGATCGGCGGGCTCGTCGCCATGAAGCTGGACCCGTCGATCCTCGGCCAGCTCGGCTCCGGACGACGTTCGGTCGTCGTCACCGGAACCAACGGCAAGTCCACGACGACGCGGATGACGGCCGCGGCGCTGGCAACCCTCAGCCCGGTGGCGTCCAACAGCGAGGGCGCCAACATGGACGCCGGGCTGATCGCCGCGTTGGCCGGATCACGCAAGGCGACGCTGGCCGCGCTCGAGGTCGACGAGATGCATGTGCCGCACGTGTCCGACGCGGTGGACCCGTCGGTGATCGTGTTGCTGAACCTGTCCCGCGACCAACTGGACCGCGTCGGCGAGATCAACCACATCGAGCGGACGCTGCGGGCCGGACTGGCCCGCCACCCCAAGGCCGTGGTGGTGGCCAACTGTGACGACGTGCTGGTGACCTCGGCCGCCTACGACAGCCCCAACGTGGTGTGGGTCGCCGCCGGCGGCGGCTGGTCCGGCGACTCGGTGAGCTGTCCGCGCAGCGGCGAGGTGATCGTCCGCGAGAACGGACACTGGCATTCGACCGGCACCGACTTCTCCCGCCCCGCGCCGCAGTGGTGGTACGACGAGACGAACATCTATGGGCCCGACGGCTTTACCGCACCCATGACGCTGGCCCTGCCCGGCACGGTCAACCGCGGCAACGCGACGCAGGCCGTGGCCGCCGCGGTCGCCCTGGGTGCGTCGCCCGCCGCCGCGGTGGCCGCGGTGTCGACGGTCGATGAGGTCGCGGGCCGCTACCGGACCCTGCAGGTCGGCGAGCACTCCGTGCGCATGCTGCTGGCCAAGAACCCCGCCGGCTGGCAGGAGGCGCTGTCAATGGTCTCCAGTGATGTTGCGGGAGCGGTTATTTCGGTGAACGGTCAGGTGCCCGACGGCGAGGACCTGTCGTGGCTGTGGGACGTCAACTTCGAGCATTTCGTGGACTTCCCGGCGCCCATCGTGTCGGCCGGCGAGCGCGGCACCGATCTCGCGGTGCGCCTCGGCTATGCGGGCGTCGACCACACGCTGGTGCACGACACCTTGGCCGCCATCAAGTCCTGTCCGCCCGGGCACGTCGAGGTCATCGCGAACTACACGGCGTTCCTGCAGTTGAGCCGGGAGCTGGCATGAGCGCGCCCGTCCGCATCGGCCTGGTCCTGCCCGACGTGATGGGCACATACGGCGACGGCGGCAACGCCGTCGTGCTGCGACAGCGCTTGCAACTCAGGGGAATTGACGCCGAGATCGTCGAGATCACCCTTGACGACCCGGTGCCGGATTCGATGGACCTCTACACGCTCGGCGGCGCCGAGGACTACGCGCAGCGCCTGGCCACCCGCCACCTGCTGCAGTACCCCGGCCTCCAGCGCGCGGTCGAACGCGGTGCCCCGGTGCTGGCGATCTGCGCAGCCATCCAGGTGCTCGGGCACTGGTATGAAACGTCTTCGGGCGAGCGCGTCGACGGCGTCGGCCTGCTGGACGTCACGACCTCGCCGCAGCCCGAACGCACCATCGGTGAGGTGACATCGGTGCCCGTCATCGACGGCCTCACCCAGAAACTCACCGGTTTCGAAAACCACCGCGGCGGAACCGATCTCGGACCGCTGGCCAAACCGCTGGCGCGCGTCGAAAAAGGTGCCGGTAACCGCGCGGGCTCCGGCTACGACGGTGTCGTACAGGGCAGTGTGGTCGCGACGTATCTGCACGGTCCGTGCCTCGCCCGGAACCCGGAGTTGGCCGACCATCTGCTGTCGCAGGTCGTCGGCGACCTGCCGCCTCTGGAGCTGCCCGAGGTCGACCTGCTGCGCACCGAGCGCCTCGCCGCACCGCGCCGGGCGTGATTCAGCGGAGCGCCTCAACCCTTTGCTGTGAACTGACTGTCAACGTGTGCAGACACGGTTTCGCCGTTTGGACGGCCGGGTAGAAACGAGCCACCACTGTCCGGCTAGAGAGGCGCGCCCCATGCTTGACTTCTTCTGTCCCTCGTGCGGCGATTTCATCTTCGACACGGTCACATGCGCGCGATGTGACGGGTCGGCGGATCAGGAGCTCGCACAGTCCGCGTGAAAGACGCTGCTGCAGTGCCGCTTTCACCTCACGAATCGACACCGCGCGACGGCTTGCCAGGTTGGTTAGGCAAACCTCTCGCCCGTGGAAATTCCTGCCCCCGGAGGCGTTTTCCGCGAGTTCGCCGTGCGCTGCCCGCGGTCGTGGCGCATCATGAACCGCACGGCTCGTCGCGTCTCGCGAGCCTGCGGCACGTTGAGTATTGGCGTCTTCGACTAGGAACGGCGATATGACTGAGTGCTTCCTGGCAGGTGAAGAAATCCACCAGCTCAACCGGGACCTACGGATACTCATCGCGACAAACGGCACCCTCACCCGGATTCTCGGTGTCGTCACCGGCGAAGAAATTGTCGTGCAGATCGTCGAGCAGCAGATTCATCCGCGCGAACTCGCCCCATCGGAGCAGCTGTCGGACAGCAGAATTCTGCAACGTCGTGTCCTGCTCAACGGCGGCGTGTCGGGGCGCCGATTCGTCGGGGCAGAGTCACTCATCGCCATCGATCTGCTCCCCCCGACGATCGCGGCGGACCTGACGAGCACGAGTGCGCCCATCGGCGAGATCATGGCCGCCAGCCGCCTCGAAACGTACAAGGAGCCGGCCGACATCTGGGTGGCGGAATCACCCGATTGGCTTGTCGCCGCAACGGATCAGGCCCCGCAGCCGAGAACCGTCAGCCGCCGGTACCGCATCATCATCGAGGGGCAACCCGTCATCGTCATCACCGAGTACTTCCTCGATTTCGCGGCGACGTCATCATGACACTGCCGAATGGCAATGTGGCAGCGCTGCTGGCCGAGCGAGCTGCCGAAGAAGGCTGGCGCGACCGACCCGCCTACCATGGTCCCAACCTCGTGACGCACGGCCAAATCCACGACGGTGCAGCATGTTTGGGAACCGAGTTGCGGCGACGCGGCCTGTCCGCCGGGGATCGCGTCCTCCTGTGCCTTCCGGATTCGCCTGAACTCGTTCAGTTGCTACTGGCGTGCCTCGGCCGTGGCATCGTCGCCTTCCTGGCCAACCCCGAGCTCAATCGTCGCGACCACAGCTTCGCCGAAAACGACACGGAGCCGGCACTTGTCATCACGTCCGGCACGCTTCTCGACCATTTTCGGGAGTCAACCGCGGTAGCCGCCGCAGACCTGGTCGCCGAAGCCACCCATGCCGAGCCGGCCGGCTACGAGCAGCTGTCCGGTGATGCTCCTGCTTACGCCACCTACACGTCCGGTACGACGGGCGCGCCGAAAGCCGCCGTCCATCGGCACTCCGACGTGTGGGCGTACGTCGAAGCGATGTGCGACCGGGCGTTGCAGCTCACTGCCCGAGACACCGGGTTATGCAGCGCACCTATGTATTTCGCATACGGACTGGGAAACTCCGTCTGGTTCCCGCTTGCCACAGGCAGTTCCGCGATCATCGTCAAACGGCCGGTGACCGCCGAAGCGACAGCCGAGCTGAGCGCCACATTCAGCGCGTCGGTGCTCTACGGCGTGCCAACGTTTTTCGCGCGCATCATCGAGGCATGCTCCCCTGACGCGTTCCGTTCGCTCCGCTGCGTGGTATCGGCCGGCGAGGCTCTGGACATCCGGCTCGCCGCGCGGATGACAGACTTCTTCGGCGGCATCCCGATACTCGACGGCATCGGCTCGACGGAGGTCGGACAGACCTTCGTGTCGAACACCATCGACCAATGGCGGCCCGGAACCATCGGAAAAGTTCTGCCGCCCTACGAAATTCGTGTCGTCACGCCGGAGGGCGCGGCGGCGGGCCCCGGCGTTGCGGGGACACTCTGGGTCCGCGGCCCGTCGATATCCCCGGGGTACTGGAACCGGCCGGCCGGCCTGCTCGCGTGCGACGGCGACTGGCTCGACACCCGGGACAGGGTGACCATCGACGCCGACGGCTGGGTGACGTACCACTGCCGCACGGACGACACCGAGATCATCGGGGGCGTCAACGTCAATCCGCGCGATATCGAGCGCCTCCTCACCGCGGACGACAGAGTCGCCCACGCGGCCGTCGTCGCGGTGACGGAGTCACCCGGCGTATCGGCGCTGCAGGCGTTTCTCGTCCCGGCAGGGGACGCGGTCATCGACGAATCCGCGGTTCGAGACCTCCACCAGCGCTTGGTCTTTGAGCTGTCCGCGGTCCAGGTGCCGCACCGATTCGCCGTGGTCGAGCAGCTCCCCCGCACTCCGACCGGCAAGCTCGTCCGTGCTGCGCTTCGCGCCGAGAGCCCGGCGCCGCCCATCTGGGACAACCCCGCCGCCGAGCCGCCACCGGTGGCGCCGGCGCCCAGTCCCGAACGCACACCGAACGCTGTGACGCTCGGCGAGCGGTTCGCCATCCTGCAGCAGGAACAGCACCGCCTCGTGGCGGACACGGTGTGTGCCGAGGTCGCGAAGATGCTGGGGCTGGCCGACCCGCAGTCGCTGAGCCGGGACCTCGCGTTCTCCGAGCTCGGCTTCGATTCGAAGATGACGGTCGAACTCCGCAATCGACTGACGGCCGTTACGGGACTGCACCTTTCGGACACCGTCGGCTGGGATTACGGCTCGATCGCGCAACTGGCCCGGCATGTGGAAGCCCAACTGTCTTCCGGCAACAGCCCGGCCGCGCCGGCCCCGTCAACGGGGGTCGACGAACCGATCGCCATCGTGGGCATGGGTTGCCGGTTCCCCGGCGGGGTGGATACGCCGCAGGGGCTGTGGGAAATGGTCGCCGGTGCCCGGGACGTCGTGTCGGAGTTCCCGACCGACCGGGGTTGGGATACCCACGGCTTGTTCGACCCGGATCCCGATGCGCCGGGCAAGACCTACACCCGCTGGGGAGGTTTTCTCACCGATGTGGCCGGCTTCGACGCCGGCTTCTTCGGGATCGGCCCCAGTGAGGCACGGACGATGGATCCGCAGCAACGGTTGCTGCTCGAGTGTTCGTGGGAAGCCTTGGAACAGGCCGGGATCGACCCGACCTCGTTGCACGGATCCGCCACCGGGGTGTTCACCGGAATCTTCGCGCAGCGCTACGGTGCCGCGGGGACCGACAGGCTGGAAGGCTACGGGCTGACCGGTTCGGCGTTGAGTGTGGCCTCGGGCCGGGTGGCTTATGTGTTGGGGCTGCAGGGACCCGCGGTGTCGGTGGATACCGCGTGCTCGTCGTCGTTGGTGTCCCTGCACTGGGCACTGCAGTCGCTGCGCTCGGGTGAATGCGATCTGGCCTTGGCCGGCGGCGTGACGGTGATGACGTCGCCGGAGACCTTCATCGGGTTCAGCAGGCAACGGGGCCTGGCCCCTGATGGGCGGTGCAAGGCTTTCGCGGGTGCCGCCGACGGGACGGCGTGGGGTGAGGGTGCCGGCGTCCTGGCGCTGGAGCGGTTGTCGGATGCCCAGCGATCGGGGCATCCGGTGCTGGCGGTGGTGCGCGGCAGTGCCGTCAACCAGGACGGCGCCTCCAATGGCCTGACCGCACCCAACGGGCCGTCCCAGCAGCGCGTGATCCGGGCCGCCCTGGCCGCCGCAAGGCTGACGGCCGCCGACGTGGATGTGGTCGAGGGCCATGGGACGGGCACCACGTTGGGCGATCCCATTGAAGCGCAAGCACTTTTGGCCGCCTACGGGCAGGAGCGCCCGGCGGACCGGCCGTTGTGGGTGGGTTCGATCAAGTCGAACATGGGTCATACCCAGGCCGCCGCCGGGGTGGCCGGGGTGATCAAGATGGTGCAGGCGATGCGCCACGGCGTGATGCCGGCGACGCTGCACGTCGATGTCCCGTCCCCGCGCGCCGATTGGGACCGCGGCGCGGTATCGGTGCTGACCGACGCCCGGGATTGGCCGCTCGACGGGCGCCCACGCCGGGCCGGCGTGTCGTCATTCGGCATCAGCGGCACCAATGCGCATGTGATCTTGGAGCAGGGCCCGCCGGATGAACCGGCGAGCGCCGAAGTGGTGAACCCGAGTGGCTTATCGGCTCTGCCATGGGTCATTTCGGCGAAATCAGTCGAGGCGCTCAGCGCGCAGGCAGCGCGGTTGTCGGCACATCTGCGCGTTCGTCCGCGGCTCGAGCCTGTCGACGTGGGGTACTCGCTGGCTCGGCGTTCGACGTTCGAGCACCGAGCAGTGGTGCTGGGCAGCGATCGTCAGACGCTCGCGGAAGCACTGGCCGCCCTGGCCGCCGGCGCGCCGGACGCGGCAGTCGTGACCGGCCGCGCGGGCCCCGTGGGAAAGTCGGTGGTCGTATTTCCCGGGCAGGGCGCACAACGCCTCGGGATGGGCCGGCAGCTGTATGACCAACTGCCGGTGTACGCCAAGGCTTTTGACGACGTGGCCGACGAGTTGGATCGGCATCTGCGGTTGCCGCTGCGCCAGGTGCTCTGGGGCTCCGACAGCGGTCTGCTCGACAGCACCGAATTCGCGCAGCCGGCGCTGTTCGCGGTGGAAGTATCGTTGTTCGCGGTGCTACGCAGCTGGGGCGTGACCCCGGACTTCGTGATGGGTCATTCGGTTGGCGAGTTCTCGGCGGCGTACGTCGCGGGCGTGCTCGCCCTGCCCGACGCCGCACTGCTGGTCGCCGCCAGGGGACGCCTGATGCAGGCCCTACCGCCGGGCGGTGCGATGACCGCGGTGAGTGCCGCCGAAGACGCGGTGACGCCGCTACTGGCCGAGGGCGCGGTGATCGCGGCGATCAATGCGCCTGAGTCGGTGGTGATCTCGGGGCCGCGGAGCGCCGTGAATGCAACGGCTGACCGGCTGGCCGCGCACGGCCACCGGGTGCATCCGCTGGCGGTCTCGCATGCCTTCCACTCACCGCTGATGGAGCCGATGCTCGACGAGTTCGCGCAGATCGCCGCTCGGGTCGAGCCGCGACCGCCGCAGATTCCGCTGATCTCGAACGTGACGGCCCAATCAGTGTGCGCAGACGGCGATTTCGGCTCGGCGCGGTACTGGGTCGAGCACATACGGCGGCCGGTGCGTTTCGCCGACAGCATCCAGACCCTGCAGACTCACGGGGCGACCCACTTCATCGAGGTCGGTCCGGGTGGCGGCCTGACGGCCGCCGTCGAACAGTCGCTGCCGGCGGCCGAACCGGTCACGGTGTCACTGCTGGGCAAGGGCCGGCCGGAGCTTGCGGCACTGCTGCACGGAGCCGCGCGGTTGTTCACCACCGGTGTCCCGGTCGCGTGGCCGGCGGTGTTCGCCGGCTCGGGTGGACGCCGGATCGAGTTGCCCACGTATGCATTTCAGCGGCGGCGGTTCTGGTCGATGCCGACCGCAGCCGGATCCGCGGGCACCGCCGCGCTGGGCCTGGACGCCGCGCAGCACCCGTTGTTGAGCGCCGTGGTCGAGCGGCCCGATTCCGGCGGAGTGGTCTTGACCGGGCGGCTCTCCTTGGCAGATCAACCCTGGCTGGCCGAGCACCAGGTCGGCGGCGTGATGCTGTTTCCGGGTACCGGGTTCGTGGAGCTGGCCATCCGCGCCGGCGACGAGGTGGGTTGCGGCGCCATCGAGGAGTTGGTGCTGGCGGCGCCCCTGGTCCTGGACGAGGAGGCCGCGACCCAACTTCAGGTGGTGGTGGGAGCGGCCACCGAATCAGGCAGCCGGGCTGTCTCGGTGTACTCACGGAAAGCTGAACCCGAAGCCGAGTGGCTGTTGCACGCCGAGGGCACGCTGACGCCCACCGCCGCAGCGCATTCCGGAGACCTGACGCGGTGGCCACCGTCGGGCGCGGAAAGCGTGGACCTGTCGGGCGCCTATGCGCGGCTGGCCGACCGCGGCTACGAGTATGGGCCGGCATTCCAGGGCCTCGTCGCGCTCTGGCGACGCGGCCAGGAGCTCTTCGCCGAGGTGACCGCGCCCGGTGAGGCCGGCGCGGTCGACCCGATGGGCATCCATCCGGCTGTGCTGGATGCGGTGCTGCATGCCGCAGGTCTCGCCATCGACACATCCCAGACGACGCTGCCGTTCTGCTGGCGTGGCGTGACACTGCATGCCGGTGGCGCGGGGCGGGTGCGGGCCCGCATCACCGTGCTGGGGCATGACGAGCTGTCGGTGGACGTCGCCGACGACACCGGTTCGCCGGTGCTGACGGTCCGCTCGCTGACCACCCGCCCGATCACGGCCGGCCAGCTCCCCACCGCAGCCGGTGGCGCCGGGCCACTTGAAGTGGTGTGGACGCCAATAGCGCTGAACCACAATGTGATCGACCACGATCAGGTGGTCGAGTGGGAATGCGCGGCGGCGGGCGACGACGTGGTGGGTGCGGTGCACGAGGCCACCCGCGCGGCCCTCGAGGTGTTGCAGGACTGGCTGACCGAGGAACGGGCGGGCACGCTGGTGGTGTCGACCTGTGGCGCGGTGGGACTGCCCGGCGCGGATGTCAGCGATCTGGCCGCCGCGGCGGTGTGGGGTCTGGTGCGCTCGGCGCAGGCCGAAAACCCCGGGCGGATCATGCTTCTCGACACGGACGGCACACTGGACGCGGCAGCGGTGGCCGCTGCCGGCGAGCCTCAACTGGTGGTGCGGGCCGGCAAGGCGTACGCCGCCCGGTTGGCCTCGGCCCCTGCACTTTTGGCGCCGCCGGCGGGTGCATGGCGGTTAGCCGTGGGCGGCGACGGAACGCTGGAGAATCTCGTCATCCTGGACTGCCCCGAAGTGGAGGCACCGCTGCAGGCCGGCGAGGTGCGCGTGGCGGTGACGGCGGTAGGGGTCAACTTCCGCGATGTGATGGCGGCCTTGGGCATGTATCCCGGCCAGGCCCCGGTACTGGGCGCCGAGGGCGCGGGTGTGGTGGTCGAGGTTGGCCCGGACGTATCGGGTCTGGCAGTCGGTGATGCCGTGATGGGTCTGCTGGCCGGCACCGGCCCGGTAGCCGTGGCCGACCAGCAGTTGCTCACCACCGTGCCGGAGGGCTGGTCGCTCGAGCAGGCTGCAGGTGTGTCGGTGGCATTTCTGACGGCGCTGTACGCGTTGTCGGATCTGGCCGGGCTCTGCGCCGGGGAATCGGTGCTGGTGCACGCCGGTACCGGCGGGGTGGGCATGGCGGCAGTGCAACTGGCCCGCCACTTCGGGGCGGACGTCTTTGTCACCGCCAGTCCCGGCAAGTGGGGCACGTTGCGCGCCATGGGTTTTGACGACGACCACATCGGCGATTCCCGAACCCTCGACTTCGAGGCCAAGTTCCTGGCGGTCACCGAGGGTCGCGGGGTCGACGTCGTGCTCGACTCGCTGGCCGGTGAGTTCGTGGACGCGTCGCTCAGGTTGCTGATCCGCGGTGGGCGTTTCATCGAGATGGGCAAGACCGACATCCGCGACGCCGAGTCCGTCGCCGCCCGATATCCCGGTGTTCGGTACCAGGCGTTCGATCTCTCCGAGGCCGCACCGCAACGGATGCAGGCGATGCTGTGCGAGTTGACCAAACTCTTCGAAACCGAGCGGCTTCGGCCACTGCCCGTCACCACGTGGGATGTCCGCTGCGCCGTGGAGGCCTACCGGTTCATCAGCCAGGCGCGCCACGTCGGCAAGGTGGTGCTGACGATGCCGACGGCGCTATCGGATCGGCTGGCCGACGGCACGGTGTTGATCACCGGCGCCACCGGAATGGTCGGCGCGGAACTGGCCCGCCATCTGGTCAGCGCCTACGGGGTGCGGCACCTGGTGCTGGCCAGCCGCCGCGGGGACCGCGCCGAAGGGGCCGCCGAGCTGGCCGCCGCGCTGGAAAGTGCCGGCGCCCACGTGGAATTGGTGGCCTGCGACGTATCCGATCCGGGCGCGGTCACGGCGCTGGTGGCGCAATTGGCGCAGTGCTGCCCACCGCTGCGCGGAGTGATCCACGCCGCCGGGGTGCTCGACGATGCGGTGATCGGCTCGCTGACCCCGGACCGGCTGGCAAAAGTGCTGCGCGCCAAGGTGGATGCGGCCTGGAACCTGCATGAGGCCACTCGCGAGCTGGATTTGGCGATGTTCGTGTTGTGTTCCTCGATCGCCGCCACCGTGGGCTCACCGGGTCAGGGCAATTACGCGGCGGCCAACGCTTTCCTGGACGGCTTTGCCGCCCATCGGAGAGCGCTGGGCCTGCCCGGCACGTCCCTCGTGTGGGGGTTGTGGGAACAGTCGAGTGGAATGACGGCCCATCTGAGCGACCGCGACCTGGCCCGGATCGGCAGCAGCGGGCTGGCACCGATGAACCCCGAGCAGGCGCTGACACTTTTCGATGACGCGCTGACGATCGACCACCCCGTCACGGTGGCCGCCCGCCTGGACCGCGCGGCACTGAACACCAAGGCCCGCAACGGAAATCTGCCGGCGTTGTTCAGCGGGCTCGTCCGCAGCCCCCGGCGACGCGACCCCGTCGAGCCCACCGGGTCGACATCGGCGCTGACGCAGCGCCTCGCCGGGTTGGCGCGCGACGAGCAACATGCGCTGCTGGCCGAGACGGTGTGTGCGCAAGCGGCGGCGGTTCTGGGCCACCCCACACCCGGGGAGATCGACCGCGATGCCACGTTCGAGGATCTGGGCTTCGACTCCCTGACCGCTGTCGAACTGCGCAACCGCCTCAAAACCGTTACCGGCCTGGCCCTGCCACCCACGCTGATCTTCGACCACCCCAGCCCCGGCGCGCTTGCCACCCATCTGGCCGGGTCGCTCACCGGCACCAGCGCGCCTGCGGCAACTCACGTCGGCCCGAGTGACCAGGCCCCGGTGGACGACCGGCTCGCCCATCTGGACCAGGCCGCGTTCCTGGCACTGCGCGCGAGCCACGGCACGAGACTGCAGATGACGTGGATCTACGACCGGGCCGTCGACGTCGCCGCCTTGCGGCGGTTTCACCACAACCTCGGCCACGGGCTGCTGGGACGCCGGATCGAGCGCTCGTCATTGCCGTTCGCGCGTGATCGCTGGGTCCTGTCTCCGGCGGCACCCGACATCGACTTCGCCGCCACGGCACGGCCGCGCGCCGACGTGAGCGCCTGGTCCGACGAACGCGCCCGCCTGCCCCTCGATCCCGAGTGGGGCCCCGGATGGCACCTCGGGGTTCTCCCTCTCGAGGGTGGCGCCACCGCGATCAGTCTCGTGGCGTCGCACCTCATCGTCGATGCCATCGCGTTCGGGCAGGCCGTCGCCGACGCTGTCGAGGGCAGGACGCACGACCTGGGTTATCTGCCCCCGGCGTCACGCCCCCGCGGCCGCGCGCTGCGTGCGGACCTGCGGCAGACGGTCAGGGACCTGCCCGACGTGGCGCACGCCGTGGCCGCGGTGGCTCGGATGGCCCGCCGCGAACGGGGCGAGCTCCGGCCACCGGCCACGGCAGCACCCGCTGCCCCGCGCGGGATCGACGCCGAGCGGACGGTCGACGTCCCCGGACTCACCGCGCAGATCGACCTCACCGAATGGGATGCCCGCGCGAAAATTCTTGGCGGGGGCAGCAACTCGCTCGTCGCCGGCATCGCGTGCCGACTCGCGGTGGCGGCGGGGCGCGTGCAGGAGGACGGCACCGTCACCCTGCGTTTCGTGCTGTCGCGGCGCACCGAGGGCGATACCCGCGCGAACGCGCTGACGAGTGCCGACGTCGTCGTCGACCCCACGCACGCGGCGAAGGACCTCAGCGAGATCCGCGCCAAGGTCACGCGCGCCACGCTCGAGACCATCGAGAACCCTGACGACGAGGCTCTGGCGCCGACAGCGCTGGCGGCGATAACGCCGAAATGGGCCGTCAGGAAGTTCGGCGCGATGGCCGCGGGCGGCGCCATCCTCCCCGTCACCTGCTCCAACGTCGGCGACGTGCCGCCCGCGGTGAACCGGCCCGACGGCACCGACGCCGCCTACCTGTCGATGAGATCGATCGAACCCGACATCACGAAGGGCTTGCTCGAGGCCATGGGCGGACAGCTGTTCCTGTCCTCGAGCCGGGTGGCGGGGAAGATGTCGATCCGGATCTCTGCCTATCTTCCGGGTCGGCCCAATACCCGGGAAGCGTTGCGCGACATGGTGTCACGCACCCTCGCCGAATTCGCTCTGGACGCGCAGATCGACTACTGACCGGCCGCCTCGGCCCGTTCCCGGGCCGCGCGTGCCACCGGTGAGTACTCCAGGTAGTCCAGCGCCATCTGCGTGGACGCCTCGGCGTTCGGGTGATAGCCGGGCCGGATGTAGCGCAGCGGCACCGTCACCATGAGCAGCCAGGGTCCCGGTACCCGGTACTCCCGGGAGGCGCGCAACCAGTCACGCAAGCGCGGCTTGGCCGTGATGGTCGGGTCTTTCTCCATCAGATAGCGAATGCCCCGGTACCACGTGAACAGGAACCCGGGCGCGGTGAGCAGCATGGTCACCGCCCGCATGACGTAGTTGCCGCACAGGTGCTGGTAGATGTCGAACACCAGCGCCCGGTGCTCGATCTCCTCGGCGCCGTGCCAGCGCAGCAGGTCGAGCATGGTCGGATCGGCGCCGGCGTAGTCGAGTCCGCGGTTCTGGATGGTCCATTGCCCCAAAGCCGCATTGAACGGTTCGAGCGCCGCTGCGACCGCCAGGCGCTGATACAGCGACCACCGCTGCACCACCCGCGGCAGTCGCGACTGCTTGTCGCCCACGGCGGGCAGTTCCTCCTGCATCGAGCCGGTGAACGGTGTGCTCTCGATGCCCTGCTCCGCCAGATGCTGCAGCACCATCTGGTGTGCCTGCGCGTGCCAGCCCTCCTGCTGCACGAACGGCTTGATCGCGGCTTTCATCTCCGGGTCGGTGACGAGCGGTTCGGCCTCGTTGACGACCTGGATGAACCAGCGCTCACCGGCCGGCAGCATCAGATGCAGCACGTTCAGCATGTGGGTGGAGAACGGGTCGCCGGGGACCCAGTGCAGCGGCGTATCCGACCAGTCGAACCGGACTTTTCGGCGATGGGTCGGATATCCGTCGTGGTGGACCTCGTGATCAGTCATCCAGACTCTTTTCCCAGTTGGAGCCGGTTCAACCCTACGCCAACAACCCCGTGCCCTGCGCGACGAACGCCAGGCCGACGAGTGTCACGATCAGCACCACGATCTGCTGCCGGTAGCCGCCGACCCAGTCGTGCACTTTCCGCAGTGCCGCTTGGGTTTTCGCCGGGGTGACGACGTTGCAGAGCAGCACCACCTCGACGACCGCGAGGCTCACCGCGATGAAAACCAGCGCGACGCCGATCTGTGTGCCGATCGCGGCGCCCGACGCCAGGATCGTCGTCAGGGCGAACAGCACCAGCGACGGGTTCGGGCCGGCCCAGAAGCCGATCACCGCCGCGACCCACAGCGCCCCGCTCTCCCAGGCCCGCTGGGCACGTCCCAGCAATCCGCCGCGTGGCGGCGCGTCGGGGTCGCGCTGCAGCAGCTTCGAGATGGGTGAGACGTCCGTATCCGGTGCACGCCGGCGCGCCACCATCCGGGCTGCCGTCACCGCCGCGATGACCAGCAGCAGCACGCCGACGAACACCTGGATATGCCGCATCGTCGCACTCGCGGTGGTGCGCGGGTTGGCCAGGTCGTGCACCCACGCCAGGTCGGTGAAGTGCAGCGCCAGCAGCGGAAGCAGCAGCAGCATGACGCTGGCGGTGACGCAGCCGACCCAGTACACCAGCAGGTTCTGTGCCGGACGCGGCCGGGAGATCAGCAACAGGTTGACCCCGAGGCGCACCGGGTCGAACGCGATCGGCAGTGCCAGCACCGCCACAGAACCCCACATTGCCGCCAACTTACCGGTCGCGGCGTGGAGCTAGCTTGGGCGCAGGACCGGGATCAGCGCGTCGATGACCGAGCTGTCCTCGATGGTCGACGGGACGACGTAGTCGGTGCCTTCGGCGATCTGCCGCATGGTCTTTCGCAGGATCTTGCCCGACCGGGTCTTGGGCAGGGCGCCCACGACGGTGACGTCCCGGAAGGTGGCGACCGCGCCGATCTGGTCCCGCACCATCGCCGCGAGTTCCTGCTGCAGCACCCCGGCATCGATGTCCTGGCCCGACTTGAGCACAACGTAGCCACTGGGGCGCTGCCCCTTGAGATCGTCGTGGATGCCGATGACGGCACACTCGGCCACGGCCCGGTGCCCGGCGATCACCGCTTCGATACTGCCCGTCGAAAGCCGGTGCCCCGCAACGTTGATGACGTCGTCGGTACGGCCGAGCACGGTCAGGTAGCCGTCGTCGTCGACGTAGCCGAAGTCACCCGTCAGGTAGTAGCCGGGGAACGCGGACAGGTACGACTGCACGAAGCCTTTCTCGTTCTGCCACAGCCCGGCGAGGGTGCCGGGCGGCAGCGGCAGCTTGATGACGATGTTGCCTTCGACGCCGGGTCCGACCGGATTGCCCGAGGCATCGACGATGCCGACGCGGTAGCCGGGCACCGGCACTGTCGGTGAGCCGGCTTTGATGGGCATGGGTTCGAGGCCGCGCAGGTTCGCGCAGATGGCCCAACCGGTTTCGGTCTGCCACCAGTGGTCGACGACGGGGCAGTGCAGCTTCTCCGATGCCCACTCATAGGTGTCGGGGTCCAGGCGTTCACCGGCGACGAACAGCGTGCGCAGCGTCGAAATGTCATGACCGGCAAGCATCGACGCCTCGGGATCGGCTTTGCGGATGGCGCGCAGCGCGGTCGGCGCGGTGAACAGCGCTGCCACGCCGTGCTGTTCGATGACCCGCCAGAACGCGCCGGCGTCGGGGGTGCCGACGGGCTTGCCCTCGTAGAGCACCGTGGTGGCGCCGGCGATCAGCGGCCCGTACACGATGTACGAGCTGCCGACGACCCACCCGATGTCCGAGGCCGTCCACATCACCTGGCCGGCGCTGATGTCGTAGACGTTCTTCATCGACCAGGCCAGCGCGACGGCGTGCCCACCGTTGTCGCGCACGACGCCCTTGGGCCTGCCGGTCGTGCCGGAGGTGTACAGGATGTAGAGCGGGTCGGTGGCGGCCACCGGTACCGGGGCGACGGGCCCGGCGACGGCCACCAGTTCGTCCCAGTCGAGGTAGCCCGGGTAGTCGGTGGCATCGCCGGCGACCTCGCCGCGGTTCTTGACGATCACGGTGGCCGGGGCGGCACCGGTCAGCGCCAGCGCCTTGGCTACGACGGGGAGGTACTCGACGGTGCGACCCGGTTCCAGACCGCCGGAGGCGGTCAGCAGGGCCACGGGCTGCGCGTCGTCGATGCGGGCCGCGAGTTCACCTGCCGCGAACCCGCCGAAGACCACCGAATGCACGGCGCCGATGCGGGCACACGCGAGCATCGCGATGACGGCCTCGGGGATCATCGGCATGTAGATCACGACGCGGTCGCCCTTGGTGACGCCTTGTGCGGCAAGCACTCCGGCGAAGCGTGCCACGCGGTCGAGCAGTTCGGCGTACGTGAAGGACTGCTGCACACCGACCATCGCCGAGTCGTAGATCAGCGCGGTGCGGTCGCCGTTGCCGGCCTCGGCGTGCCGGTCGAGGGCGTTGTAGCAGGTGTTGAGCTGCCCGTCGGGAAACCAGCGGTAGTGCGGCGCCGCCGAGTCGTCGAGTGCGCGGGTCGGCGCGACGGTCCAGTCGATGGCCTGCGCAGCCGCCAGCCAGAAGTCGTCGGGCCGCTCGGCGGCGGCCTCGAACGCCTCGCGATAAGCACTCACGCGAGTTCCTTGACGACGGCGGAGAACACCGTCATGAACCAGTCGAGGTCCGACATCGAGAACACCAGAGGAGGTCGCACTTTGAGGATGTTGCCATGCCCGCCGCACACAGAGATCAGAACGCGGTTATCCCGCATCATGTCGACGATGCGCTGGGCAGTGCCCCTGTCGTGCTCCTTGGTGTCTGGGTCGGTGACGATCTCGACACCGGTATACAGCCCCGTGCCGCGGACGTCGCCGAGGAACGGGTACTCCTTGGCCAGGACGCGGAGTTCGGACCGCCATTGATCGCCCACGGCGACGGCGTGTTCGGCGAGCCCGTCACCGACGATGACGTCGAGGACGGCCTGCGCCGCGGCCATCGAGACGGGGTTGCCGCCAAAGGTGTTGAAGTAAGGCGTCTCCTGCGCGAAGACGTCGAGAATCTCCGGTCGGGCCGCCATCGCCGCCACGGGGATGCCGTTGCCCATGGGCTTGCCCATCGTCACCAGGTCGGGCACCACGCCGTGCCGCTGAAAACCCCACATCGCCTCACCGGTCCGCGAGAAGCCCGGTTGCACCTCGTCGGCGATGAACACGCCACCAGCGCGGTGGACCACCTCTACGGCCGGCCCCAGCACCGACGGGTCCACGTAGATGCCGTCGGAGGAGAAGATCGAATCCAGCAGCAGCGCACTGAATTTGTGGCCGTGCCGTTCGAGGTCGGCGATCGCCGCGCTGATCTGGTCGGCGAACCAGCGGCCCAGCACGGCCGGGTCGATGCGGTACGAGTCCGGGGCCGGCACCGTGCGGACGTTGGCGCCCAGTGGGACCCCGACACCCAGCGATGGCGACATCGCCGAGATCAGTGCGCTGTTGCCGTGGTACGCCTCCTCGGTGACGATGACCCCGGTGCCGCCGCTGTACTGCTCGGCGACCCGGACGGCCAGGTCGTTGGCCTCGGATCCCGTGCAGGTGTACATGATCGACGAGATCTCGGCCGGGAATGTCGCGAGCAGTTGCTCGGAGTAGTCGAGGATGCCGCCGTGCAGATAGCGGGTGTGGGTGTTCAGCTCCGACATCTGCCGGGTCACGGCCTCGACGACCCGCTGGTTGCAGTGGCCCACGCTGGCCACATTGTTGTAGGCGTCGAGGTACTTGTTGCCCTCGGCGTCGTAGAGATGCGCACCGGAACCTTTGACCAGGTGGACCGGCCGGTTGTAGAAGAGCCGGTAGGACGGACCCAGCGCCTTACGCCGCTTCTCGACCATGGCACCGGTGGTGGGGTCGAGTTCTTCCCCGCCGGTGTAGCTGTTGGAGTCCATGATTGTGGAGAAAGCCATGTTCGTTGTCCTTGCGATAGAAAGCGATCGGCGCCGGGTCCAGGTGTTTGTCAGCGTTCTTCGTCGAGCACGACGCGCCCCAATCGGTCGTAGCGCTGCGGCGACTTGGCCCGGAGCACAAGGGCGACCACGATTCCGGCGATGGCGGTGCCACCGACCACCCAGGGAATCGACGCGAAGACGATGTCGTCCTTCGCCGTTCCTGCCGCGAACGAGGCGTTCTTGATCAGCAGGTAGATGACGTACAGCATGCCGATACCGCCGAGCCCGGGGGCGACGAAGGTGCGGAACCAGTGTGCGGTCTCCGGATGTTGCTTGCGCACATGGAAATACGAGACCACCGAGAACGCGGCCATCGCCTGCACGATGAGAATGGCGGAGGTACCCAGCAGCGCGGCAAGGCCGTAGAGCCCGCTGTAGGGATCGCGACCGGAGATCGCGAACCACAGCACGATCACCAGGGTGATGGCCGTCTGCACGAAGCCGGCGATGTGCGGGGATCCGTGGGTGTGGTGGGTACGGCCAATGGTTTTCGCGGTTCTGGGGAGGATGTCTTCCCGGCCGAGCGCGTAGATGTAGCGGGCAGCGCAGTTGTGGAACGCCATGCCACAGGCATACGAGCCCGTGGTCAGCAGGATCTGGAACATGGTCACGGCCCAGCCGCCGAGGTGCTCACGCACCGGGGTGAAGAAGATTTCACCGGCGGTGTTGGTATCCTGCGCCAGCGCAATGGATTTGCTGGGACCGGTGCCCACGATCGCCAGCCACGACACCACGATGTAGAACGCCCCGATGCCGAGCACCGACGACATGATCGCGACGGGGATGATCTTCTTGGGGTTCTTGGACTCTTCGCCGTACATCGCACTGGACTCGAAACCGACCCAGGACCAGAAGGCGAAGAACAAGCCGATTCCGGCGGAGCCGGCCACGGCCATGGTGCCCGCGCCGCTGACGTTCGGGACAACGGCGTCGAGCCCCTTCAGCCCGTTGACCGGGTTGAGAGATGACAGCGACCAGCCTTCCGGGCCACCGCCGCTGACGACCACCGAGCCCGCCATCAGCGTCAACATCACGATCTCGGTGATCAGCAGTCCGCCAAGCACTTTCGCGGCCAAGTTGACATCGAAGTAGGTGAGCACCGCATTGGCGACGATCATCACAAGGGCGAACAGCAGCCACGGCAGGTGCACGCCGAACAGTGATGCGAACAGATCCCGCGAGAAAAACGAGAAGATGCCGACCAGAGACGCCTCGAAAACCACGTACGCCAGGACCGTCAGGAAGCCGGCGGACAGACCGAGCACCCGCCCGAGTCCGTGCGAGATGTAGCCGTAGAACGCCCCCGTCGCGGTGATGTGCTTCGACATCGCCGCATATCCGACAGCGAACAGGCCAAGCACGATCGTCGCAATCAGGTACCCGGCGGGGGCTGCCGCACCGTTACCGGACCCGACGGCAATCGGGACGTTGCCGACCATCGCGGTGATCGGGGCGGCGGTGGCCACCGCCATGAACAGCACGCCGATCAAGCCGACGGCGTTGGGTTTGAGGCGCTGCACGGCGGTGCCGCTGTCGGGCGGCGCCGATGTCGCTGGGGCAGTTCGTGGGTGGTCGTCGATCTCACTCATGGGTGCTAACCGATCCGATCTGATGGGAGACGGGTCCGGGCCACGCTGGCCGGTTTTGGGTTTATTTGGTCTGCTCTACTGAGCGGCACTTCAGCTATCCGATGGACCAATGGACCCCCCACGCCATCGGCACACGGCTATTGGTACCAGACCGCTCCAGCGCGGTCAATACCCGAACTACCTGCACACTTCCTGTGCATAGGTGCGAACCCGCCCCATATTTCCGGCCCGTAAAACCATCGTTACCAATTTTCGGTTTTGGTTCACTTTCGAGCCGAAGTGCGATACAACTGACCAGACCAAATAGTGACCGTGCCCACACCGCCAGTTCAGGAGAGCCACAATGAGCGACATGGCCGCCACCGACTACGAACGCTTCGCGCGCGCCGCGCTCCCCCACTACGGGCTCGATTCGGCAACCGTGACACTGCTGAGCTACTCGGAGAACGGCACCTTCCTGGTGGAATCGGAGACCGGACGCCAGGTCCTGCGCGTGCACCGGCCGGGCTACCACTCGCTGGCCGCCATCGAATCCGAACTCGACTGGATGGAGAGCCTCCGTCGCGACTCCGCCATCACGACGCCGCAGGTGATTCCCGCCCCCGACGGGCGCCGCGTGGTGGAGGCCCGCATCGGCGACAAGTCCTGCCTCGTCGACCTGTTCACGTTCGTGGAAGGCACCATCGCCGAGGACGACGCCTCCGACATCAGCTTCAGTGAGTTGGGCGCCATCACCGCCACGCTGCACGAGCACGTCCAGCGTTGGCAGCGGCCGGAGACCTTCACCCGGTTTCGGTGGGATCTCGACGCGATGCTGGGTCCGGATGGCCGGTGGGGCGACTGGCGCGACGCCCCGGCGCTCAGCGCCGCGGACGCCGCCGTCATCGCCGAGGCCGAACGCAAGGTCATCCACCGTCTCACCAAATACGGCATGGGCCCCGAACGCTTCGGACTCGTGCACGCCGATCTGCGGATGTCGAACCTCATGGTGCAGGGCGGGAAGATCACCGTCATCGACTTCGACGACTGCGGCTGGTCGTGGTACCTCGCCGACCTGGGCGCCGTGGTGTCGTTCGTCGAGGACACCCCCGACGCGACCCGCATCATCGACGAATGGCTGGCCGGCTACCGCAGCGTCCGCGACATCGCCGCCGCCGACCTCGCCGAGATCCCCACGTTCGTCATGCTGCGCCGCCTGATGCTCACCGCCTGGATCGGCAGCCATCCCGAATCCGGACCGGCACAGACGCTCGGCCACCGATACGCCTCTGGCACTGCACAATTGGCACAGGCCTACCTCACCGACCCATCGTGGTTCCGCGTGGATGTTCCCGCGGCCGCTCCCACCCACTGACAGGACACGCGCATCATGTTCGATCTCGCCAACAAGAACGTCATCGTCACCGGCGCCACCAAGGGCATCGGTTACGGCATCGCCGCCGTGTTCGCCACCGCGGGCGCCAACGTCGCCGTCGCGGCACGCTCACTGCACGACCTCGACACCGCCGTCGCCGGCCTCGACGGGCTCGGATCCGGCAAGGTCATCGGCGTCGCGGTCGACGTGGCCGATCCCCGGTCGTGCCAGGCGATGGCCGAGGCCGCCGTCGACGCCTTCGGCGGCATCGACGTGTTGTGCGCCAACGCCGGCATCTTCCCCGAGGCACCGCTGGCCACCATGACGCCCGACGATCTCGCCACAGTGCTCGACGTCAACGTCAAGGGCACCGTCTACAGCGTGCAGGCCTGTCTCGATGCGCTCACCCGCAGCGGCGCCGGTCGCGTCATCATCACCTCGTCGATCACGGGCCCGGTGACGGGCTTCCCCGGCTGGTCACACTACGGCGCGTCCAAGGCCGCGCAGCTGGGCTTCATGCGCACGGCCGCAATCGAACTCGCCGCCAAGCGCATCACCGTCAACGCCATCCTGCCCGGCAACATCCTCACCGAGGGGCTGCAGGAGATGGGCGAGGACTACATCGCCGGCATGGCCCGCTCCATCCCCGCCGGGACGTTGGGCACGCCGGAAGACATCGGCCACCTCGCCGCGTTCCTGGCTACCGATGAGGCCCGCTACCTCACCGGCCAGTCCATCGTCGTCGACGGCGGGCAAATCCTGCCGGAATCGCTGGACGCCGTGGCCGGCTGACAACAGGTCGGTACGGTGAACGGCATGGACGAGTCCGAGGGTGGCCCGGTAGCCGAGGATGTGCGGCGCCGCATCGTCGCGATGCTCGACGCCGGCACCCTGCGACCGGGCGACCGCCTGGGCTCCGAGCGCGAGATGGCCGAGCAGTTCTCCGTCTCCCGCGCGACGCTGCGCAGCGCCCTCGTGCCGCTGAGCCGCGCCGGGATCCTGGAACGGCGCAGCGGCCGCGCGGGCGGCACGTTCATCAAGACGGTGCTCGTGGAACGCAACGTCGCCGAACTGTCCGGCCTGCCGAATCGGCTGAAGCAGGGCGGTCATTCCACGACCCGCAGCCGGGTGTTGTCGACGGCCCTGCGCGGCGCCACGCCCATCGAGGCACAACGCCTGAGCGTCGAACCCGGCACCGAACTCGTCGTCGTGCAGCGGCTGCGATACGCCGATGGTTTTCCGCTGTCGGTCGACTGTGCGCACTTTCCCGCCGACCTCGTGCCGGACCTGCTGGAGCAACCGCTCGGCGGGTCGCTGTACGACATCCTGGCCGTCCGCTACGACCTGCGGCCGGTGACGTCCGTCGAGAGCATCGAGGTCGTCAGCGCCAATCCCCGTGAAGCCTCCTGGCTCGAAATCCCGACGCGCACTCCCCTGTTGGCGATGACGCGCGTCGCCTCCGATGCCGGCGGCCGGCCGTTTGAATACTCCGAGGACCTGTTCCGCGCGGACCGGGTCCGGCTCGTCGCCAAGACCTCGGCACTGGCCGAGCGCGAGACCCTCGGCACCGACGGCCGCGTCGAACTCACCGTCACGGCATAGTCAGGCGAACAGGTCGACGGCCGCGGCGATGCGGCCGGCGGCATCGCCGACGATCGCCTCACCGTGGCCGAATCCCGCGATGCGGGCGCCCGTCGCGGCGAGGGTGCCGACCGCCCGGACCGCGGCGGGCCGGTCGGTGTTGAAGACGCCCAGCACCACTTGACCATTCACCTCTGCAACGGCGTCGCCGGTCAGGACGGCAGCGTCGTCGGGAAGATACAGCGCGATACTGCCCGGCGTGTGCCCCGGGACGGCGATGACGCGGGCGCCGCCGCCGAAGTCGAGGATGTCACCGTCGGTCACCGTGCGGTCGACGCGGCAGGCGGGACCGTGCGGTGCGGCCGCGAAATCCGGCCGCAGCGTCCGCTCGGCATCGGTGAGCACCGGTATCGGCCCGTCGCTGTGACCCGTGATGTACGACGAATCAGGCTCTCCGGCAATGACTTCAGCACCTGACCAGCCGCCGATCTCGGTGGCGGCGCCGCAGTGGTCCTCGTGAAAGTGCGTCAGCACAATACGTTTCACGTCGGCGGGCCCGCGCTCCAGCGCGGCGAGGGCGTCGGCGATCAGCGCAGCGCTGTCGGGCCAGCCGGTATCGATGAGCGTCACGCCGTCGGCATCGAGCCGCAGGTAGCAGTTGAGCAGATGTGCCCGCTCACCAGGAATCCGCAGTCGGTACAACGCGGGCGTCAGCTCGAGCAGATCGGCCATGTCCCCCACGCTAGCTCAGGGCAGGTGCTGGGCTCCGCTTGGTTCGCGACGGCCACCAGTTGTACTTGCCGACCAGGACGGCCAGCGCCGGCACGGTGACGGTACGGACGATCAGCGTGTCGATCAGCAGGCCCACGCCGATGATGAAGCCGCCCTGCACCATCGAGCCGATACTGCTGAACAGCATGGCGAACATGGGCGCGGCGAAGATCATGCCGGCAGAGGTGATCACGCTGCCGGTGCTGCGCACGGTGCGGATGACGCCCGAGCGGATGCCGTGCGGGGATTCGTCGCGGATCCGGGAGATCAGCAGCATGTTGTAGTCGGCGCCGACCGCCACCAGCACGATGAACGCCATGCCCGGGGTGCTCGCCGCCATCGGCTGTCCGCCCAGGATCTGCAGCACGATCACCCCGATGCCGAGCGAAGACAGGCACGAAAGAATCACGGTGCCAACGAGATACAGCGGCGCGACGACGGCCCGCAGCAGCATTACCAGGATCAGGAAGACCACGATGACGGTCATCAGCACGATGTACCGCAGGTCCTTGTTGAAGTAGTCGCGCAGTTCCGCGTAGTACGGCGTCATGCCCGACATCGCGATCTTCGCGTCGGCCAGCGACGTATTGGCCTGTGCGCCTTGCGCGGCGGCGAGAATCGCCTTGACCTGATCCATGGCCTTGGTGTCGTACGGGTTCAGCTTGGACTCGACCAGGTACCGCGCCGAATGCCCGTCCGGCGACATGAAAACCCGGGCCAGATCCTTGAATTTGTCGTTACCCAGGATCTCCGGCGAGATGTAGAAGCCCGCGGCACCTGGCTCGGACGCATGCAGTTTCATCGCCAGCAGGAATGCCGACGCATGCGACAGACCTTCGCCGAGCTGCTTGGTCTGGTCGTCGAGGACGCGCAGCCCCTCGGCGATCTTACGGCTGCCCTCGGCCAGGGCGTTGGCGCCCTCCTGCAAGGACGCCATGTTCTGCTTCATGCCGCCCGGACTACTGCTCGCACCACTTCCACCAAGGGAGCGAAGGGCTTTGGCCGCCGCGTCCAGCGAGGGCTGCATCTTGTGCAGACCGTCCGAGAGCCGCTGCAGTTGGTCCCGCTGTCCCGCGCAATCCGGATCGGTATCGCAGCCCGGGTTGTCCTTGCGCTGCTGCAGCAGGGCATCGGCCATGGCGACCATGTCCTGGAAGTTCTGGGTGCCCGAGCGCGGCGGGATGTTCGGCACGTCACCGGAACTGCGCACGGCATCCAACTGCCGCTGCGCGTCCTGGAATTCCTGCGAGCTCTCCAGCTGGTCCTTGATGCTCGCCATGCTCTTGTTGAGGCTGTCGATCGTGCCCATGGTCTTGGTCAGCTGGGTCCGCACGGTGGCGAGGCTGTCGGCGAGCTTGCCGGCACCCCCGACCAGTGCCTGTCGTTGATCGACGCTGCCGTTGATCTTGTTGGTGGCCTCGGCGAGTTTGTCGCCGATCTCACCGGCCTGGAAGCTCAGCGTCGCCTGCTCCAGCGGGGCGCCCGTGGGCCGGGTGACGCCGCGGACGGCGGCGATGTCGGGCAACTGCGCGACGCGCTGCGCCATCTGTTCGAGGTCGGCGAGCCCCTTGGTCGTCCGCAGGTCATGCGGCGACTGGACGAAAAGGTATTGCGGCGCCGTCACACTCGCCGGGAAGTGCCGCTCGATGGCGGCCATGCCGACGTTGCTCTCGGCGGTCGCGGGCAGTGCGGTGCGGGCGTCGTAGCTGGTGTGCAGCCAGCCCACGCCGGCGGCCAGTGCGATCAGCACGACGAGGCTGCCCACGAGGTGGCGCACCGGGTGACGGACGATGTTGATCCCGGACCGGTGCCAGAAGCGGCTGGTCAATTCTTTCCGGGGCCTGGCCCAGCCACGGCGGCCGACGAGCGTCAGGATCGCCGGCAGCAGCGTGATCGACGACAGGAACGCGATCACGATCGTGACCGCCAACGCCGGGCCGGTCGTGGAGAACACCTTGAGGGTGGTGAAGCTCATGCCCAGGAACGTCACCGCGACGGTGGCCGCGGACGCCGCGATCACCTTGCCGATGGCGGTCAGCGCCCGGGCGACGGCCTCATCGGAATCGAGTCCCTGCCTGAGGTATTCGTGGTAGCGGCTGATCAGGAAGACGGCGTAGTCCACACCGGCGCCGATCATCATGGCGCTCATGAACACGACGGTCTGCTGCGAGATCGGCAGGCCCCAGGTTGCCAGGGCCGCGACGCCCTGCGTCGCGGCGGCCTGCGACACCGTGATGGTCGCCAGCGGCACCAGAATGGTGACGATATTGCGGTACACCACAAAGAGAATCAGCAGCACCATGGCGATCGTCGCGGTCTCGATGACCCGCAGATCGCGCAACCCGAGCTGTTCGCGTTCGGCGACGGTGGCGGTGAGGCCCGTCATATGGACCGTCAGCGTCGAGCCGGAGACGGTGTGGTCGACGATGCCGACCACCCGCTTGTACGCCTCGCTCGATTCCGGTGAGCCGAGCTCACCCCGGATACCGACGGGGATGAACCAGGCCTTGTTGTCCTTGCTGGCCAACACTTCTCGCATCGGCGGCTGCGAGATGAAGTCCTGCACCATGACCACGTCGGCGGTATCGCGGTGCAGGCTGTCGACCAGGGTGCGGTAGACGTCTTCGTCGGCCTTGGTCAGACCGTTCTCATCGGTGAGCACCACCAGCGCGATGTTCTGGATCCCGGGTTCATGGAACGCCGTCGTCATGTCGCGCGTCGCCGCCATGACCGCGGAATTGCTCGGCAGCAGCTCCTGATTCCGGTCGCTCGCCAGCTTCATCAGCGGCGGCACCGCCACCGACAGCGCCACGACGAGCAGCAGCCAGGCACCGATCACGGCCCACGGCCGCCGCAGCACCAGGCGTGCCAGCAGCTCGAAAGCCCCGGCGAACACACCCTTGCCCGACCGAACCTTCACGTTGCCTCACCGCCCAGATGCCTGCCGTACTCGGCAAGCGCTTCGACGGTCAGCATCTCATGGTGCCCGCGCCCCACCTCGTGCACCGTGACGGTGCCGGCCACGTGCGGGCGCCAGCTCTGCGCGAGGAAGGTGCCGCGCTCGTCGTCGTCCCGGGTAGCCGCGACCACCACGGCGTCACCATCGAAGCGACCGGCCTCGTGCTCGCGGTACAGCGCGACGTTGGTGTCGAAGTTGCGCACCAACAGGTCCATCAGGCCGTCGTCGACGATGTCGGCCAGCTGGTCCCGGTCGACGGCCTGGTTCGCGACGCGCAGCGTCGGCTCGGCGTCGAGCAGCACCAACCGGGCGACGGCGGCGCCGCGCCGCTGCAGCTCGACGGCGACAGCATGCGCGACGACACCGCCGAACGACCAGCCCAGCAGGTGGTACGGGCCCGACGGCTGCTCGGCCTGGATTCGGTCGGCGTACGTCGCGGCCATCTCGCTCAGCGATGCCGGGGTGTCCGTGGCCGGTTGCTGAATGCCGACGATCGGGCCGTCGACGTACCCGCCCAGCACCTGGTACGGCCAGCTGATGCCGCTGACCGCGTGCAGGCAGAACAGTGGGACGCCCGTACCGGTCTTCAGTACCTGCACCGGGGCGATGCCCGGCGCCGCCGCGCCGTCCGCCGTCAACCGCTCACCGAGCTTCTGCACTGTCGGCGCCTCGAACACCGTCGTCACCGACATCTCGATACCGAGGTCCGCGCGGACCGCCGCAACGAGGCGCATGGCCGAGATGCTGTCGCCGCCGAGGTCGAAGAACGACTCGTCCACCCCGACCCGCTCGACGCCGAGAACCCGGCCGTAGACGGCGGCCAGCGCCGCCTCGGTGGCAGTGCCCGCGGCGCGGTAGGTGCCGGCCCGGTATTCGGGTGCCGGCAGCGCGCGGACGTCGAGCTTGCCGTTGACGGTGACCGGCAGCGCCGGCAGCACGATGATGGCGGCCGGGACCGCGTGGGCCGGAAGCAGGTCAGCGAGCTGAGTGCGCAGTGTCGCGGGATCGGCGGTACCGGTGATGTAGCCGACCAGGCGCCTGTCGCCGGTGCGGTCTCCACGCGCGATCACCGCCGCCTGGTCCACCCCGTCGAGGCGCGCCAAAGCCGTTTGTACTTCGCCGAGTTCGATGCGGAAGCCACGAATCTTGACCTGCTCGTCGGCCCGGCCGACGTAGTGCAGATGGCCGTCGCCATCCCAGCGCACCAGGTCGCCGGTCCGGTACATGCGCTCCCCCGCACCCGGGAACGGACAGGCCACGAACCGGCCGGCGGTCAGGCCGGGCCGGCCGGCGTAACCGACGCTCACCCCGTCGCCCGCGACGTACAGCTCGCCGACGACGCCCATGGGCACCGGCCGCAACCAGCCGTCGAGGACGAACAGCGCCGTACCGGGCACCGGTGTTCCGATCGGCACCGGACCTGTTGCCGCCGTGAGCGGTTCGGTCATCGCCGCGTACACCGTGGTCTCGGTGGGGCCGTAGGCGTTGATCATCGTATGGCCGCACGACGTCCAGCGGTCGACCAGCTCGGCAGGGCACGCCTCACCGCCGACCAACAGGGCCAGTGGCGCGAGCGCGTCGGGCACCAGTGCGCCTGCCGCGGAGGGGGTTTGGGTGAGGACGTTGACATGCTCGGCCACGAGCAGTCGCTGGAACTCGTCCGGGTTCGCCGTCACCGACTCCGGCACGATCACCAGACGGCCGCCGTGCAGCAGCGCGGCCCACAACTCCCACACCGAGAAGTCGAACGCGTACGAATGGCACTGCGTCCACACCGGATCGGCGGGTAGGCCCGCGAGCGGCACCCCGAACTGCCGGGCCACGTTGCGGTGTGCCACCGCGACGGCCTTGGGCGTTCCGGTGGTGCCGGAGGTGTAGATCAGGTAGGCAACGCTGTCCGGATCGGGCAGCGGAAGCCTTGTGGCGGGCCGGTTTTCGTCGGTGCCGACGACCACCGGGCCGCCGAAGCCGTCTAGCCGGCCGGCCAGGTCCTCGGTGGTGACCGCGACGCTGGGCGCCGCGTCGGACAGCAGGAAGGCGAGCCGCTCCGCCGGCAGTGCCGGATCGATCGGCAGGTACGCCGCCCCGGTCTTGAGCACCGCGAGGATCGCCACGACCGCGTCGATCGACCGGGGGAACAGCACCGCCACGGTCCGGCCCGGGCCGGCGCCGTCGTCGATCAGTTGGTGCGCCAACCGGTTCGAGGCCTCGTCGAGGTCGCGGTAGCTCAGCGACCGGTCTGCTTCGGTGAGCGCGGTGGCCGCCGGGGTGCGATCGACCTGCGCGGCGAACAGCGCCGGGATCGATGCGGGTGCGTCTGAGCCGGCGGCGCGGTTGCCGATGCGTTTGAGTTGGAAGAGCTCTTCGGCCGCAAGCAGATTCACCGCCGCGAGCCGCCCCGTGGGCGCGGTGGTCATCGCGACGAGCACGCGTTCGAACCGCTCGACGAGCCTGTCGATGTCGGCCGCGCCGAATACCTCGGTGTCGTACTCGAGCCGCAGACCCAGTTCGTCGCCCGGCATGGCCTGCACCGTCAGCGGGTAGTGGTTCTGCTCATGGCTGTTGAACTCGGTGATGGTCAGGTCCCCGACGCCGCCGGACGCGGCGGCGCCCAGCGGGTAGTTCTCATAGGCGAACAGCGTGTCGAAGAGCCTGTCCTGACCGGTGATCCGGTGCATCTCGGCCAACGACAGGTGCTGGTGGTCGAGTGTCCGACTGTGGGCATCCCGCAGTTGGTCGAGCAGTTCCGCCGCGGTGGTGACCGCGGTCGCGGTGGCCCGCACCGGCACGGTGTTGATCATCAGGCCGACCATCTCGTCCGCGCCCGCGATGTCCGTCGGGCGGCCCGACACCGCGGTCCCGAACAGCACGTCGTGCCGGCCCGTCAGCTGCATGAGCACCTGTGCGTAAGCGCCCTGCAGCACGACGTTGACAGTGGTGTGGCGCGCCCGTGCCAGCTCGCCGACGGCACGTGTGGTTTCGGCCGACAAGGCAACGGATTTCACGCCGCGGCCACCCGATGCGGTCCGCGCCGCAACGAGTGTCGGGGTGTCGACACCGGCCAGCACCTCGGCCCACGCGGTACGTGCGGCGTCGAGATCCCGCTCGGCCAACCAGGTGACGAAGCGGCGGTACGGGACGGCGGCGGGCAGCCGGTACCCGTGATAGCCGGCGAAGATCTCGCGCAGCAGGATCGGTAGTGACCAGCCGTCCATCACGACGTGATGGTTGGTGAGCACCAGCCGGTGCCGGTGTTCCCCGGTGCGGACCAACGCCGCCCGGAACACCGGTTGGTCGGTGAGGTCGGACACCGCGGCACGTTCCGCGGCGCAGATGCGCGTGACGTCGTCGTCCGCTGCGTCCAGCACCCGCCACGCGACCTCGGGCACCGCCGGGATGACCTGTACATCGAGTCCGGCGTGGAAGCGGGCCGCGATGTTCGGGTGCCGCTCGACCACGGTCTGCACGGCGTCCCCCAGCCGCGCCGCATCGAGCGGGCCCGCGAGCGTCAGATCCAGTTGCACCGCATACAGATCGGCATCGGCGCCCGCCTGCGCGGCGTGGAAGAGCAGACCCTGTTGCAGCGGCGTCATCGGCAGGATGTCGGCAACGGGCTGCTCGCGTTCCAGGCCGTCGATCTGCTGCTGGTCCAGGCGCGCCGGTGCGATGTCCGACGGGGTCAGGCCGCCGCCGCCGGCCCGGACCAGGGCGCAGATGCCGGTCAGCGCGTCGAACCACAAGCGGCTGAGTCGCTGAACCTGGTCGTCATCGAGCGCTGACGGTGCCCATGTCCAGTTGGCATGCAGCTGCGGGCCGTCGTCGGTGTCGACCGTGCCGGCGTTGAGCTCGACGGTGTGCATCAGCGGCATCGGCACCGCTGTCGCCAGACCGGTGACCGCGGCAGAGCCGTCCCGGCCGACCTGCCACAGTTCGTCGGACAGCTCGGAACCGCCGCCGAGCCGGCCCAGGTAGTTGAATCCGATTGCCGGGTCTGGTGTTTCGAGGTCGACGTCGTCGTTCAGGTACCGCAGCAGCCCGTAGGTCAGGCCGTCCGGCAGTGCGCGCAGTTGCTCCTTGGCATCCTTGATCACCGCGCCCAGCGCGGCGTCACCGGATGTCACCTGGGTCCAGGAGAGGCCGCCGACTGTGACGGCCACCGGGTACTTGGTGGTGAACCAGCCGACGGTGCGCGACAGGTCGACGTTCTCGCCGATTTCGTCGTGCCGCCCGTGGCCTTCCACGTCGATGCCGATCGTGCGATCGCCACCCGCGAATTCGGCTATCGCCAGGGCGAATCCGATCAGCAGGACGTCGTTGATGCCGGCATGGAACGCCGCCGGCGCCTCGCGCAGCAGCGTCTGCACGGTATCGACGTCGTCCAGCGTCACCGACAGCTGCCCGGCGGTGGCGAACGTGTCCCGCGCCGGCTGAACGGCGGGCAGCAGCGCGGGTGTCGCCGCCGCCTCCCGCCAGGTCTGCGCCTGCGCAACCACCTCGGGCGCCGCCGCGTGTTCGGCGAGGACCTGCGCCCAGCGCTGGAACGACGTCCCGCTCGCCGGTATCTCGACCGGCTGCCCCGCGCGGGACTGCAGCCAGGCGACGTTCAAGTCCTCCAACAGGATTCGCCAGGACACCCCGTCGACGGCCAGGTGGTGGATGATCAGCACCAGTTGCCGCGACGTCGTCACCCACAGCGCACCGAACATCACGCCTGCCGCCGGGTTCAACCGCGACCGCGCCGCGACCACGGCGTCTTCGGTGAGCTCGTCGACGGTGCGCAGGTACTCCCGGGCATCCACAGCGCCCGCGTCGGGCACCCGCAGCGACCAGTTGGCACCGACCTGCAGGCGCAGCATCGCGTGCCGATTCAGCAAGGCCTGCAACAGCATTGCCACATCGGTCTCGGTGACACCCGCCGGGGCCTGCACCACCATGGTCTGGTTGAACTGGTCCGTCGGGCCGTCCACGCCCGCGAGCCACCGCATGATCGGGGCGGTGACCACCGCGCCGATCCCCTCGTCGACGACGCCGGTTGCGTCGCTGACGGTTCCGACCACGAGTGCCAGCCGGGCCACGGTCTGCTCGACGAAGACGTCACGCGGCCGCAAGCTCAGACCGGCCGCCCGCGCCCGGGCCACCACCTGCATCGACATGATGCTGTCGCCGCCCAGTTCGAAGAACGAATCGTCGACGCCGACCCGCTCGACCCCGAGTACGTCGGCGTAGACCGCGGCCAGCGTCTCCTCGACCGGCGTGCGCGGTGCCCGGTACTGATCGACATTGCCGTATGTCGGTGCCGGGAGCGCGCGGCGGTCCAGCTTGCCGTTCGGGGTCAGCGGCAGCGTCGTCATTGCGACGACGGCGGCCGGAACCATGTACGGCGGAAGGTGTTTGGCCACCGCGTTCCGCGCCTCGGCCGGGTCGGCGGTACCGGTGATGTAGCCGACGAGTCGCTTGTCGCCGGGGCGGTCCTCGCGCACGATCACCGCGGCCTGCCGGACTCCGTCGAGACCGGCCAATGCCGTTTGCACGTCACCCAATTCGATGCGGTAGCCGCGAATCTTCACCTGCTCGTCGGCCCGGCCCAGGTACTGCAGCTGGCCATCGGCGCCCCAGCGGACGAGGTCACCGGTGCGGTACATGCGTTGTCCCGGCGCGCCGAACGGGCACGCCACGAAACGCGAAGCGGTCAACCCGCCACGGCGCACGTAGCCCGCCGCCACTCCCGAGCCGGCGACGTACAACTCACCGACCACCCCGATCGGCACAGGCCGCAACCGTTCGTCCAGGACGAAGGACGCCGCGCCCGACGCCGGCGTGCCGATCGGCACGGCGGGCGAACCTGCGGTGAGCGGTGCGCTGACCGCGGCGTAGATGGTGGCCTCGGTGGGGCCGTAGGCGTTGAGCATGACGCGGGCCGCTCTGGCGCTGTCGGTCGCCCAGCGGTCGACGAGCTCGGGCGGGCAGGCCTCGCCCGCCACCACCAGCGACGTCGACTCCAGTCCCTCCGGCGACAACATCATTGCGGCGGAGGGGGTTTGGGTCAGCATCGTGACGCCCTCGGCGACCAGCAGCTCGTGCAGTTCCTCCGGCGACCGGGCCGCCGTCTCGGAGACCACGACTAGGCGTCCGCCGTGCAGCAGGGCCCCGAAGATCTCCCACACCGACACGTCGAATGCCAGCGAGTGCCATTGGCTCCAGACACGTGCCGTCGGCAGCTGGTCTTTCAGCCGTCCCAGCAGACCCACGACATTGCGGTGCGTGATGGCAACACCCTTGGGGACGCCGGTGGTTCCCGAGGTGTAGATCAGGTATGCGATATCACCCGCATCAGGCGCCGGAGGCATTGTCGCCGGCTGGTTTTCGATATCGGTGTCGGCGGCGTCGATGACCGGGCCGTCGAACGCGGCGAGGCGCTCGACCAGATCGCCCGTGGAGACCGCGGCGACCGGCGCGGCGTCACCGAGCATGAACGCGATGCGCGCCGACGGCAGTGCGGGATCGATCGGCAGGTACGCCGCCCCGGCCTTGAGCACCGCCAGGATCGAGACGATCGCCTCGGCCGACCGGTGGAACAGCAGCGCCACCGTCTGCCCCGGGCCCGCGCCGTGGCCGATCAACTGATGCGCCAGGCGATTTGCCGCCCTATCCAGTTCCGCGTAGGTCAGGGTCCGGCCCTGCCAGGTGAGCGCACCCGCGTCCGGGGTCCGGCCCACCTGGGCCGCGAACAACTCCGGGATGGAGCCGGCAGCCCCGGCCGGTGTCGTGAGAACCGCGCGGTGCCCGAGTTCGTCGAGGCGGGCCTGTTCGGCGTCGTCGACCAGGCTCACCGAGGACAGTGTCCGCCGTGGTTCGGCGGTCATCGCCACCAGCAGCGACTCCATCCGGTTGACCAGTGCGGCAACCGTTTCGGCGTCGAACACGTCGGTCCGGAATTCCACCTCGCCGCCGATACCGGCGGGCGCACCTGTCGCGGTCCAGCGTTCGGACAGCGAGAAGGTCAGGTCCATACGGGCCGACTGGGTACCGAGCGGGATCGACGTGACGTCGACACCCTTCAGCCCGGAACCCGCAGCGGGGTCGGTCAATCCGGTGAAGTTCTGCCACGACAGCATGACCTGCACCAGCGGATGGTGGCTCAGGCTGCGGGCCGGGTTCAGCCGTTCCACCAGTAGCTCGAACGGCACATCCTGGTGCTCGAAGGCCTCCAGGCTGCGCGTCCGGACCTGGTTGAGCAGGTCCGTGAACGTCGGGTCGCCCGTCAGGTCGGCACGCAGCACCAGGGTGTTGACGAAGAAGCCGACGAGATCGTCGAGCGCAGGGTCGCGGCGACCGGCGATCGGGAAGCCCACGGCGACATCGGAGTTCGTGCTGACCTTGGCAAGCAGCGCCAGCAGTGCGGCCTGCACGACCATGAAGGTCGTCGCATTGTGCTCCCGGGCCAGCCGGGCCACCCGCTCCTGCAACTCGGCGGGCCACTGCACCGCGACCGTCGCACCGGCCATGTCGGCGACCAGCGGGTACGGCCGGTCAGTGGGCAGCTGGACACGCTCGGGCAAGCCTGCCAGCGCGGCCTCCCAGTACGCCAACTGGGCCGCCACCCGGCTGCCGCTGTCGTCGAGACGGCCGAATTGTGCTCGCTGCCAAAGGGTGTAGTCGATGTATTGCACCGGCAACGGCGCCCAGTCGGGCGCCTGCCCGCTGCATCGGCTCGCGTAGGCCAGGCCCAGATCGGCGACCAGCGGCCGCAGTGACCAGCCGTCGGCGGCAATGTGATGCACCACGGCAACCAGGACGTGTGCGCCGTCCCCGATGCGGAACAGGCGGGCCCGCAGCGGGATGTCGACGGCGAGGTCGAAGGTGCTCGTCGCGGTGGCCTCGAGCGCGTCGTGCAGCCGGCTCGCCGACCACTGCGTCGCATCGACGAGGTCCCAGCCGAAATCGGCACGCGCCGCCGGGATCACGACCTGCTGCGGGGTGCCGTCCGGCGCGGTGAGCAGCGTGCGCAGGCTCTCGTGCCGGCCGACGACGTCGGCCAGCGCCGCCCCGAGCGCGTCGACGTTCAGGTCTCCGTCGAGCCGCAGGGCCGTCGCCATGTTGTAGACCGGCGAGGGGCCCTGCACCTGGTCGACGAGCCACAGCCGGTTCTGTGCGAACGACAGCGGTACCACGTCCGGCCGCTCCGTCACCGTCAGCGGCTGCAGGCCGCGCTCGCCGGTGACGATGCGCGTGGCCAGTTGGGCGATGGTGGGTGCTTCGAAGACCGCGCGGACCGGAAGGTCTACGCCCAGTGCGGAATTGATCGCCGCGACCAGCCGCATGGTCGACAGCGAGTCGCCGCCGAGATCGAAGAACGAATCGTCGACGCCGACCTGCTCGATGCCGAGCACCTGCGCGTAGACGCCGGCCAGGATCTCCTCGGTGAGGCTGCCCGGCGCCCGGTACACGCCCGCAACGTATTCCGGCTCCGGCAGCGCACGGGTGTCGAGCTTGCCGTTGACCGTGACGGGAAGTTCGGGCAGGCCGATGACGGCAGCCGGCACCATGTAGCCGGGCAGACGCTGCGCCAGCGTGGCACGCACCTCCGCCGGATCCACCGACCCGACGATGTAACCGACCAGACGCTTGCTGCCGGCCTCGTCCTCGCGGGTGACCACCACCGCCTGCTCGACACCGGCCACGGCGGCCAGCGCGGACCGCACTTCACCCAATTCGATGCGATGGCCACGAATCTTGACCTGTTCGTCGGCGCGGCCGAGATAACGCAGCTGCCCGTCGGGACCCCAGCTCGCCAGGTCACCGGTCCGGTACATGCGCGTCCCCGGCGCGCCGAACGGGCACGCCATGAAACGCGTTGCGGTCAAAGCGGATCGGCCCCAGTAGCCGGCCCCGACGCCGCGACCCGCCACATAGAGTTCGCCGACGGCACCCGGCCGCACCGGCCGCAGCCAGTCGTCGAGCACGAACAGCGCAGCGCCCGGGACCGGCGCACCGATCGGCGGCGCACCGGAACCCGCCGCCAGCGGCGTGCTCTTGGACACCCACATGGTCGTCTCGGTCGGGCCGTAGACGTTGCGCATGACGCGCCCTGGCGCCCACCGGTCCACCAGCTCCGGCGGGCATGCCTCGGCGCCGATCAGCAGCGCCATCGATTCCAGGCCCTGCGGCGACAGCACACTGACCGCGGACGGGGTCTGCGCCAGCACCGTGACGCCTTCTCGAACGAGCAGGGCGTGGAACTCATCTGGCGAGCGGACCACCGCGTCGGGCACCACCACCAGGCGCCCGCCGTGCAGCAGGGCGGCCCAGATCTCCCACACCGAGAAGTCGAACGAGTACGAGTGGAACTGCGCCCACACCTGATCCGGACCGAGCTCGAAACCGAGGTCCAGCCCGGCGAAGAGCTGCGTCACGTTGTGATGCGTGACGGCGACGCCCTTGGGCTGCCCGGTGGTTCCGGAGGTGTAGATGATGTGCGCGATGTCGTCGGGGCGCGGTCCGGAAATCGCGGTTGCCGTGCCGTTCTTCTGGTGCGCGACGGTCGCCGTGTCCAGTACCGGCGCACCGAGTCCGGACATCTCGGCAACCAGTTCCGGTGTCGTGAGCACCACGACCGGCGCCGCGTCGGCGACCATGAACTCGACGCGCTCCGCGGGCAGAGCGGGGTCGATCGGCAGGTACGCCGCGCCGGTCTTGAGCACCGCCAGGATCGCGATGACCGCGTCGGCCGAGCGGGGGAACACCAGCGCCACGCGCTGTCCCGGGCCCGCACCGTGGGCTGCCAGAGCACCGGCCAACCGGGCGGCGGCCGTGTCCAGCTCCCGGTAGGTCCAGGCCGAGTCCTGGTAGGTCAGGGCCACCGCATCGGGGGTCCGGGCCACCTGTGCGGCGAACAGTGCCGGAACCGTCTCCCCGGCAACGGGTTCGGTCAGGACGGCGCGTCCACTCCACTGGTCCACCGTGGCCTGCTCGGCCGGCTCGAGGGCGTCGATCGCCGACAGCGGCCGGTCCGGATCGGCGGACATGGCCGCCAGCACGGTCTGCAGCCGGTCGATCAGTGTGGCGATGTCGGCTGCGCCGAACACCGTCGTGTCGTACTCGACGCGGATGGTCAGCTCACGGCCGGGCTGCGCCTGCACGGTCAGTGGATAGTGCGTGGATTCGTGGGTGGCGACATCGGTGACGGCCAGCTCGGCATCGCTCGACAGCGCCGCGGTGTCGACGGGATAGTTCTCGAACGCGAACAGCGTGTCGAACAACTGGTCCTGACCGGTGATGCGGTGAATCTCGTTGAGCGCCAGATACTGATGCTCCAGCGTGTCGTTGTACCCGCCCTGCAGCTGGTCGAGCAGCTGCGCCGCCGTGGTGGTCGCGGTGAGGTTGGCGCGCACCGGCACGGTGTTGATGAACAGGCCAACCATCGATTCGACACCGGAGACCTCCGCGGGCCGGCCGGAGACCGTGGTCCCGAACACCACGTCGTGGCTGCCGGTCAGCCAACACAGCAGCTGGGTGTACGCGGCCTGCAGCACGGTGTTGACGGTGGTGTGGCGAGACCGCGCCAATTCACCTGTCGCCATGGCGATTTCCACGGGGAGCGTGACGGTCTCGACGCGTCGCGGCCCCGATTCGGTGCGGCCGGCGGGGCCGACCAACGTGGGCGTGTCGAGGCCGCGGAGCAGCTCACCCCACGCGGTGGCGGCTGCCTCGTGGTCCCGGGCGGCCAGCCAGCTGACGTAGTTGCGGTACGGCATGGCCGGAGGCAGGCGGTGGCCGTGGTAGCCGGCGAAGATCTCTGCCAGCAGGATCGGCATCGACCAGCCGTCGAGCACGATGTGGTGGTTCGTCAGCACGAACCGGTACCGGTCGGGTGCGACCCGGATGAGCGCGGCGCGGAAGACCGGCCCGGCGGTGAGGTCGCACACCTCGGCCCGCTCCGTCGCGCGGACGTGCGCAACCTGCGCATCGTCGTCGAGTTCCAGGTAGTGCCAGGCGATTTCGGGATCGGCCGGGATGACCTGCACCGGCTGGCCGAACCGCGAGTGGAAGCTCGCCACCAGATGCGGATGACGGGCGATCGCGGCGCGCACGGCGGCGTGCAGCCGGTCCACGTCGAGCTGCCCGCTGACGCCGATGTCGAGCTGGCCGGCGTAAAGGTCTCGCGCGCCCTGGGCGGTGGTGGCGTGGAAGAGCAGGCCCTCCTGCACCGGCGTCAGGGGCAGCACGTCGGCGACACCACCGCGCTGTTCGAGGTCATCCAACTGCTGCTGGCTGAGGCGAGCCGGCGTGATGTCGGATGGTGTCAGCCCGCCGCCACCGTCGGACACGTGGGCGCAGATGCCGGACAGCGCCTCGAACCACAGTCGGCTCAGGCGGGTCACCTGCTCGGCGTCGAGTGCCGATGGCGCCCAGGTCCAATTGGCATGCAGCCGTGGTCCGTCAGGTGTGTCGACGGCGCCGGCCCCCAGCTCGAGGGTGTGCATGAGCGGCATCGGGATGGCCATCGCCGCGGTGGGCGTGTGGTCCCCGATGCGCCAGAGGTCCTCGGACAGTTCGGCGGTACCACCTTGGCGCCCGAGGTAGTTGAAGCCGATGACCGGGTCCGGCCCCGGCACGGTCGTGTCCGCGCCGAGGTAGCGCAGCAGCCCGTAGCTCAGGGGGTCCGGCAGCGCACGGAGCTGCTCCTTGGCGTCCTTGATGACCGCGCCCAGCGCCGCGTCACCGGCGGTGACCTGTGCCCAGCTGATGTCCCCGAGCGTGATCGACACCGGGGACTTGGTGGTGAACCAGCCGACGGTACGGGTCAGGTCGATATCAGGGGCGAGGTCTTCATGGCGCCCGTGCCCCTCGACGTCGATGCCGATCGTCCCGCCCTGCGCGCCCGCGAATTCCGCCACGGCCAAGGCGAATCCGATGACCAGGATGTCGTTGATCCCGGCGTGGAACGCCGCGGGGACGACACTCAGCAGTGCCGCGGTGGTCTCGGCGTCCAGTTCGGCGGCCAGGTGCCCCGCCGCGGCAAAGGTGTCGACAGCGGGCTGCACCGCGGGCAGCGCGGCCGGAGCCTGCGTCACCCGCTGCCAGGCCGCGGCGTGCGCGGCGACGTCGGCGGTCTGGGCATGCTCGGCGAGCACTTCCGCCCAGCGCCGGAACGACGTGCCGCCCGCCGGAAGCGCCACGGGCTGTCCGGCCCGGTGCTGGGCCCAGGCGATGTTCAGGTCTTCCAACAGGATTCGCCACGACACCGCGTCGACCGCCAGGTGGTGGACCACGAGCGCGAGTCGGCGGGTGTCCACCACCCACAGTGCGCTGAGCATGGTCCCCGCGGCGGGATTCAGCTGTGCGCGGGCTGCGGTCAGCGCGTCGTCGGACCACGTGTCCGCGGTATGCAGGCAGTCACGGGCGTCCACGGCGCCGGACTCAGCGGTGCTCAGCACACCGTCCGCCGCGACGCGCATGCGCAGCGTGGCGTGGTGATCCAGCAAGGCCTGCAACAGGACTGCCGCGTCGGCCTCGGTAGCGTCGGCCGGGGCCTGCACCACGACCGTCTGATTGAACTGGTCGGTCGGGCCGTCGACGCCACGCAGCCATTCGATGATCGGCGTGGCCGTCACTGGTCCGACGCCCGAATCGGCTGCCCCGCCGGGATTCTCGCTGACCTCGACAACCCGGGCCAGCCGGGCCACGGTCTGCTCGACGAACAGGTCCTTGGTCCGGCACGTCAGGCCGGCCGCCCGCGCGCGCGTCACGACCTGCATCGACGAAATGCTGTCGCCACCGAGGTCGAAGAACGAATCGTCCACACCGACGCGCTCGACACCGAGCACCGCGGCGTAGATGCCGGCCAGGGTTTCCTCGATCGCGGTCGCGGGTGCGCGGTAGTCGCCCGCGGCGTACTCGGGCGCCGGCAGAGCCCGGGTGTCGAGTTTGCCGTTGGCGGTCAGCGGCAGCTCCGGCACCACGATCACCGCGGCCGGAATCATGTACGCCGGCAACCGATCCGCCAGTGCGGCGCGGACCGTTGCCGGGTCGGCCGAACCGGTGAGATAGCCGACGAGGCGCTTGTCACCCGGGCGGTCTTCGCGGGCCACCACCGCGGCCTGCTCCACGCCGTCGAGGTCCGCCAACGCCGCTTGGATGTCGCCCAGTTCGATGCGGTAGCCGCGGATCTTCACCTGGTCATCAGCCCGGCCGAGGTAGTCCAGTTGGCCGTCGCGGCGCCACCGCACCAGGTCGCCGGTGCGGTACATGCGGGCGCCGGGTCCACCGAACGGGCAGGCCACGAAGCGCGCGGCGGTCAGCCCGCCGCGGCGCAGATAGCCTGCCGCGACGCCGGCGCCGGCCAGGTACAGCTCACCGACCACGCCGACCGGAACCGGTCGTAAATGGTTGTCCAGCACGAACGTTGCGCCGCCCGGCACCGGCGACCCGATGGGCACCGTCGGTTCACCGGGCGTGAGCGGTGCGCTGACCGCGGCGTAGATGGTTGCCTCGGTCGGGCCGTACGCATTGATCATCACGCGCCCTGCCCAGCGGTCGACCAGATCGGTGGGGCACGCCTCGCCCGCGACCACCAGCGTGACGCCGTCCAGGCCCGCAGGCGAAAGTGCGCCTGCCGCAGAGGGAGTCAGGCTCAACACTGTGACGCGCTCGGCGACCACCAGGGCATGGAGGTCCTCCGGCGCGCGCGCCACCGACTCGGGCACGACGACAAGCCGGCCGCCGCCCAGCAGCGCACCGAAGATTTCCCACACCGAGACGTCGAACGCCAGCGAGTGCCACTGGCTCCAGACACCCGCGGTCGGCAGGCCGGAGTCCGGCGCTGCGATCAGCTGGGTGACGTTACGGTGCTCGACCGCAACGCCTTTGGGCACTCCGGTGGTGCCGGAGGTGTAGATCAGATAGGCAACGTCATCGGCTGCGGGGCCGGCCAATACCGCGTCGGGCTGAGCGGCCACGGTCGGGTCCTCGACATCGATCACCGCGAGGTCCAGGCCCGAGACCCGGTCCGCCAGCTCACCCGACGTGATCACCGCGACCGGCGCGGCATCGGCGAGCACGAACACGACGCGGGAGACCGGCAGTGCCGGATCGAGCGGCAGGTACGCCGCACCGGTCTTGAGCACCGCCATGATCGCCACGATGGCTTCGGCCGACCGTGGCAGCAGAAGTGCCACCGTCTGTCCCGGACCGGCACCATGGGTGGCGAGGAGATGCGCGAACTGGTTGGCCCGCGAATCGAGTTCGCGGTAGGTCAGGTTGCGGCCCGCACAGCTGAGTGCCACCGCGTCCGGCGTGCGCGCGACCACGGCGCTGAACAGTGCCGGGATCGACACGTCAGGGGCGGGCCGTTGCAGCGCCGCACGGTTGGCGAGGTCGTCGAGGCGCGTGTGCTCGGCGTCGTCGAGCAGCTCGATCCCGGACACCGGCGCGGTCGGGTCGGCACTGACCGCCGACAGGACGCGCCGTAGGCGTTCGATCAGTGTCTCGATGCTCGCGGCGTCGAATACGTCGGTGCGATATTCGACGGTCCCCGCCATGCCGGCAGGTGTGCCGTCCGGGGCCCAGCGCTCGCCGAGCGAGAACGTCAGATCCATGCGGGCGGTCTGGGTGTCGACCGGGACCGGCGTCACCTCCAGGTCACCCAGCGTCAGCCCGGCAGCGCCATGCCCCTGTTGTCCGGGGAGGTTCTGCCACGCCAGCAGCACCTGCACCAGCGGGTGGTGCGTCAGGCTGCGGGTGGGGTTCAGCCGCTCGACCAGTACCTCGAACGGCACGTCCTGGTTCTCGTAAGCCGCGAGGCTGCGCTGCTGCACCTGGGCCAGCAGCTCGGTGAACGTCGGGTCGCCGGCCAGGTCGACACGCAGCACCAGCGTGTTGACGAAGAATCCCACCAGGTCGTCGAGCGCCGGGTCGCTCCGGCCAGCGATCGGGAAGCCAACGGCGACATCGGAACTCGCGCTGAGTGCGGACAGCAACACGGCCAGGGCGGCCTGCACCACCATGAATCCGGTGGCGTGGTGTTCACGCGCCACGTGCGCGATCTGCTGCTGCAGTTCGGCCGGCCAGTCGATGGCGACGGTCGCACCGTGCTGATCTGCCACAAGCGGGTACGGCCGATCGGTCGGCAGTTGCAGCCGTTCGGGCAGCCCCGCCAGCGCATCCTGCCAGTAGTCGAGCTGCGCCGCGATCGGGCTGTCACCGTCGTGCAGGTCACCGAATTGGCCACGCTGCCACAGCGTGTAGTCGACGTACTGCACCGGCAGCTCGGGCCATTGCGGTGCCAGTCCGGCGCACCGGCTCGCGTAGGCCACGCCCAGGTCGCGCGCCAGCGGCGTGATGGACCAGCCGTCGGCGGCGATGTGATGCACGGCGGCGACCAGGATGTGCTCGTCGTCGGAAACCCGGAACAGGCTGGCCCGCAAGGGGATCTCGGCGGCGATGTCGAAGGCGTGTCGCGCCGCACTGTCCACGGCGGCGTCCACCTGGTCGGTGGTCCAGCCGGTCGCATCGGTGCTCTCCCACCCGATGTCGGCCTGCGTTGCCGGCAGCACCACCTGCTGCGGTACACCGTCCGGGGCGACGAACACGGTCCGTAGCGCCTCATGCCGGGCCACGACGTCGACCAGCGCGGCGTGCAGCGCTTCGGCATCCAGGTTTCCGGTGAGCCGCAGCACCGTCGACAGGTTGTAGGTCGCGGACGGGCCCTGCAGTTGCTCCAGGAACCACAGGCGATTCTGCGCGAACGACAATGGCAGCACGGTCGGCCGCGCCGAACCCGGGATGGCCACCAGCGGGTCCCGCCCCGGCGCCGACGCGCCGAGCCGCGGCGCCAGCTCGGCGATGGTCGGCGCCTCGAACACCGTGCGGACCGCCAGGTCGGTATCGAGTGTGGCGTTGATCGCGGCGATCAGACGCATCGCGGCGATGCTGTCGCCACCCAGATCGAAGAAGGAATCGTCAACGCCGACACGGCTGTGTCCCAACAGATTTGCGAAGATGCCGGCCAGGATTTCCTCGACCGCAGTCGCCGGTGCCCGGTAGTCACCCGCGACGTAGTCGGGCGCGGGCAGGGCACGGGTATCCAGCTTGCCGTTGGCGGTCAACGGCAAGCGGTCCAGTGTCACGATCGCCGCGGGCACCATGTACGCCGGGATCCGTCTCGCCAGTTCGGCCCGCGCCGCGGCCGGGTCGACCGTGCCGGTCACATATCCGACGAGACGCTTGTCACCGGGCCGATCCTCCCGGGCGATCACCACGGCCTGCTGCACACCGTCCAGCGCGGCCAAAGCTGTTTGTACGTCACCGAGTTCGATGCGGTAGCCGCGAATCTTGACCTGTTCGTCTGCACGGCCCAGGTACGTCAGCTGTCCGTCGCGACCCCACCGCACCAGGTCGCCGGTGCGATACATCCGCTGCCCCGGCGCCCCGAACGGACATGCCACGAAACGCGCTGCGCTCAGTCCGGCGCGGCCCAGATAGCCGACACCCACACCCGTACCGGCGACATAGAGTTCACCGATCACCCCGGGCGGCACCGGCTGCAACGCACTGTCGAGCACGAACAACGCCGCGCCGCCCACCGGCGAACCGATCGGCACCACAGCGGATTCCGCCACCGACTCGGCCGTCAGCGGCGCACTGATCGCGACGCACATCGTCGTCTCGGTCGGTCCGTAGGCATTGACCATGACGCGACCGTCGGTCGCCCAGCGCTGCACCACCTCGGGCGGGCAGGCTTCACCCACCGCGACGAGCGCGGCGTGCTCCAGTCCGGCCGGCGACAATACCGCTGCCGCCGTTGGGGTCTGGGTCAGAACCGTGACGCCTTCGGCCACCAGGGTCCGGTGCAGGTCCGCCGATGACCGGGCGACATCGTCACCGATCACCACGACGCGGCCACCGCGCAGCAGCGCACCGAAGATCTCCCACACCGATACGTCGAACGCCGGCGAGTGCGCGTGGCTCCACACCCCGGCGGCCGGCAGGCCCGCGTCGAGCGTGCCGAGCAGCTGTGTCACATTGGCGTGGGTGAGCCCGACGCCCTTGGGCACGCCGGTGGTGCCCGAAGTGTAGATCAGATAAGCGAGCGTGCCCGCATCTGGCGTCGGCAGCGCTGAATCAGGTTGTCCGGCATCGTCTCCGACCGCGAGGACTGCCCCGCCGAAGCCGGACAACAGATCTGGGTCGGCAGCAATCGCCGCCGCGGGCGCCGCGTCAGCGAGGACGAAATCGATACGTGTCGACGGCCACGTGATGTCGATCGGCAGGTAGGCGGCCCCGGCCTTGAGTACGCCGAGCATGGCGACGATGGCGTCGATGGAACGCGGAAGCAGCAGTGCGACAACCGAACCCGGGCCGATGCCGTGAGCGGCAAGCAGGTGGGCCACCTGGTTCGACGCCGTGTCCAGTTTCGCGTACGTCAGCGCTGAGCCCGCATCGCTGATCGCGACCGCGTCGGGCACGGCACCGACGTGGGTGGCGAACAGCTCGGGGATCGACGGCTGACTCGATGGCCGGGTCAAGACGTCCCGATGACCGATGGCCTCGATCCGGTCGCGCTCGTCGGCCGTCAGCAGATCGACGGTGGACAGCGGCCGGCCGGGCTCGGCGGTCATGGCCGCCAGTACACACTGCATCCGGCGCACCAGGGCTTCGACGCTCGCCGCGTCGAACACGTCGGTGCGGAATTCGACGATGCCGCCGATACCCGCGGGTTCCCCTGTGGCAGTCCAGCGTTCGGACAGCGAGAACGCCAGGTCCATGCGCGCGGCCTGGGTTTCCACCGGCAGCGGCGTGACGGTGAGGTCGCCCAGCGCCAATCCGCTCGCGACGTCGATGTGCTGCCATGGCAGGTTCTGCCAGCCCAGCATGACCTGCACCAGCGGATGGTGGGACAGGCTGCGCGTCGGGTTCAGGCGCTCGACCAGTACCTCGAACGGCACGTCCTGGTGTTCGTACGCCGCGAGGCTACGGGCCCGTACCTGCGCCAAAAGCTCTTCGACAGTGGGGTTTCCGGCCAGGTCGACACGCAGTACCAGCGTGTTGACGAAGAAGCCGACCAGATCGTCGAGGGCGGGGTCGCGCCGTCCGGCGATCGGAAAGCCGATGGCGACATCGGAACTCGCGCTGAGCTTCGCGAGCATGACGGCCAGTGCGGCCTGCACGACCATGAAGCTGGTCGCGTTGTGCTCGCGCGCCACCCGGGCAATCTGCTGCTGCAACTCAGCGGGCCAGTCCACCTCGATCGTGGCGCCCTGCAGGTCCGCGACCGCGGGGTATGGCCGGTCGGTCGGCAGGTCGATGCGGTCGGGGATGCCGGCGAGGGCCTCGGTCCAATAGGCCAGCTGGGCCGAGATCTCGCTGTCGGGCGCTTCGAGTTCACCGAGTTGCCCGCGCTGCCAGAGCGTGTAGTCGACGTACTGCACAGCCAGCGGCGCCCAGCCCGGCGCCTCCCCGGCACAGCGGCTGACATACGCCGTACCCAGATCGGTGACCAGCGGCTGCAACGACCAGCCGTCCGCCGCGATGTGATGCACCACTGCCACCAGTAGGTGCTCATCGTCGGCCAGGCGGAACAGGCTGGCGCGCACGGGAATTTCGGCGGCGAGGTCGAACACGTACTGCGCGGTCGCACGCACCGCGTCGACACGCTGCTCGTCGGTCCAGGCACCGGCATCGACGACGTCCCAGCCGAGCTCCACCTGGTCGGCGGGAACGACCACCTGCCGGGGTGTGCCGCCCGTCGCCGCGAACACGGTGCGCAGGCTCTCGTGCCGGCCGACCACGTCGGCCAGCGCCGCACGCAGCGCCTCGGCATCGAGCCGGCCCTGCAGCCGCAGCAGCACCGGCATGTTGTAAAGCGCTGACGCACCTTGCAATTGGTCGACGAACCACAACCGGTTCTGGGCGAACGACAGCGGGATCGTCTCGGGTCGCTCGACAGCCACCAGCGGCGCGCGCCGCGTCGCGCCGTCCCCGATCCGCGCCGCGAGCTGAGCCACGGTGGGCGCCTCGAAGACCGTGCGCACCGGCAGCTCGACATCAAGCGCCGCGTTGATGCCGGCGATCAGCCGCATGGTGGACAACGAATCTCCGCCGAGGTCGAAGAACGAATCGTCCACGCCGACGCGCTCGACACCGAGAAGCTCGGCGTAGATGGCCGTCAGGGCTTCCTCGACCGGTCCCGACGGCGCCCGGTAACGCGCGGTGTCCTGGTAGTCCGGCGCCGGCAGCGCCCGCGTGTCCAGCTTGCCGTTGACGGTGACCGGCAGCGCCGGCACCGCGATGACGGCAGCCGGAACCATGTAGCCCGGCAGCCGGTGTGCCAGCGCGGTGCGCGCCTCGGCCGGGTCCGCCGGACCGACGATGTAGCCGACCAGTCGCTTGTCGCCGGGGCGGTCTTCACGTGCGATCACCGCCGCGTGTTCCACGCCCGGCAGCTCGGTCAGTGCCGAACGGACATCGCCCAGTTCGATGCGGTAGCCGCGCACCTTGACCTGCTCGTCGGCGCGCCCGAAGTAGTCCAGCTGCCCGTCAGGGCGCCACGACACCAGGTCGCCGGTGCGGTACATGCGAGTGCCCGGCTCGCCGAACGGGCAGGCCATGAAACGTGTTGCCGTCAGGCCGGAACGGCGCCAATAGCCGATACCGACGCCGCGGCCGGCCAGGTACAACTCGCCGACCACGCCCGGCGGCACGGGCCGCAGCGACTCGTCGAGAACGAAGAACGCTGCGCCCGCGGTGGGCGAGCCGATCGGCGGCGACCCCGAGCCCGCGGTGAGCGGCAGGCTCTTGCACAGCCACATGGTTGTCTCGGTCGGGCCGTAGACGTTGACCATCGTCCGGCCGGGTGCCCAGCGATCGACCATCTCGGGCGGGCACGCCTCGGCGCCGATGATCAGCGCGGCCGCGTCCAGGCCCTCAGTCGACAACACCGCTGCGGCCGAAGGGGTTTGGGTGAGCACGGTGACACGCTCACGCACCAGCAGGTCGTGGAAATCGTCGGCCGAGCGGGCCACCGCGTCGGGGACCACCACCAGGCGGCCGCCGTGCAGCAGCGCGCCCCAGATCTCCCATACCGAGAAGTCGAAGGCGTAGGAGTGGAACTGCGTCCACACCTGCTCAGGGGAGAGTTCGATGCCGAGCTCCAGGCCCTGGAACAGCTGGACGACGTTGTACTGCGTGACGGCAACGCCTTTGGGCGTCCCGGTTGTGCCCGAGGTGTAGATCAGGTGCGCAACGTCGTCAGGCGCCGGTCCCCGCGGCGCAGTGTGGGGCTGCGCCGCCAACCGTGGATCGGCCACGTCGATGACCGGGCCGCCGAATCCGTCGAACCGGTCGGCCAGTCCCGCGGTGGTGACGACGGCGATCGGTGCGGCGTCGCCGAGCATGAACTCGATGCGCGCCGCCGGCAGTGCGGGGTCGAACGGCAGGTATGCCGCACCCGACTTCTGCACCGCGAGGATCGCCACGATCGCTTCGGCCGAGCGTGAGAACAGCAGGGCGACAATCTGTCCCGGTCCGGCACCCTGCTCGGTCAGCAGGTTCGCCAGCCGGTTCGACGCCTCGTCGAGTTCCCGGTACGTCAGGGACCGCTCGCCGCAGACCACCGCCACCGCGTCCGGGGTGCGGGCGACCTGGGCGGCGAACACCTCGGGCACCGTCGTCGCCGCTGACGGCCGGCCGAGCACGGCCCGGTTGCCCCAGCGGTCCAGCCTGGCCTGCTCGACCTCGTCGAGCAGATCCACCGACGACAACCGCTGCTCCGGATCGGCGCTGAACGCCAACACCATTCGCTCGAACCGGCCGACGAGCGCCTGGATGCTCTCCGCGTCGAAGATGTCCGTGCGGAACTCCACCATGACGTCGAGTCCGTCGGGCTCACCGTCACCGTCCCAGCGCTCACCGAGCGAGAACGCCAGATCCATGCGGGCAGTCCGGGTATCGACCGTCAGCGGGGTCACCTGCAGGTCGCCCAGGGCCAGCCCCGCCGCATCACCGGCCTGCCAGGAGAAGTTCTGCCAGCCCAGCAGCACCTGGACCACCGGATGGTGGGTGAGGCTGCGGGTGGGATTCAGCCGCTCGACGAGCATCTCGAAAGGCACGTCCTGGTGCTCGTACGCCGCCAGGCTCCGCCGGCGGACCTGCGCCAGGAGGTCGATGAACGTGGGATCGGCGCCGGGGAACTCGCCGAGATCGACGCGCAGCACCAGCGTGTTGACGAAGAAGCCCACCAGATCGTCGAGTGCGGCATCGCGCCGGCCCGCGATCGGAAAGCCCACCGCCACATCGGAAGTCGAGCTGATGCGCGCCAGCAGCGCGGCGAACGCCGCCTGGATCACCATGAAGCTGGTCGCGTTGTGCTCACGGGCAACACGGCGGATCTGCTGCTGCAGGGCGACCGGCCACTGCACGGTCACCCGGGCGCCGTGATGGTCGGCTGTCGGCGGATACGGCCGGTCGGTGGGCAGGTCGAGGCGCTCCGGCAGTCCGGCCAGCGTGTCCTGCCAGAAGTCGAGCTGTGCGGCGATGGGCCCGTCGGCGTCGTCGAGTTCGCCGAATTGCGCACGCTGCCACAGCGTGTAGTCGACGTACTGCACCGGCAGCGGCGACCAGTCGGGAGCCCGTCCCGCGCATCGGCTGGCGTAGGCCAGTCCGAGGTCACGCACCAGCGGGGCGACGGAAGAGCCGTCGGCCGCGATGTGGTGTACCACCACGACCAGGATGTGGTTGTCATCGGTGACGCGGAACAGCTTGGCGTGGAACGGAATCTGCGTCGACAGGTCGAACGTGTGCCGGGCAGCCGCACCCACGGCATCATCGACCCGATGTGCGGGCCAGCCGGCGGCATCGATGGTCTCCCACCCGATGTCGGCCCGGTCGGCGGGAATGATCACCTGCCGGGGGGAGCCCTCGGGCGCCACGAACAAGGTCCGCAGACTCTCGTGCCGGGCCACCACATCGGCCAGCGCCCGGCCCAGGGCGTCGATGTCGAGGCGGCCGCGCAGCCGCAGCGCCACGGCCAGGTTGTAGATGGCCGACGGCCCCTGCAACTGGTCGAAGAACCACAACCGGTTCTGAGCGAAGGACAAGGGCAGTACCTCGGGCCGCTCTCCCGCCGCCAACGGGGCCAGGCGCGTCGCGTCGCCGCCGATTCGCGGGGCCAACTGCGCCACAGTGGGCGCCTCGAAGAGCGCACGCACCGAAAGGTCCACGGCGAGACTCGAATTGACGGCGCCGATCAGCCGCATCGCCGACAGCGAGTCGCCGCCCAGGTCGAAGAACGAATCGTCCACACCGACGCGCTGCACACCCAGCACCTGGGCGTAGATGTCCGCAAGGATCTCTTCCACCACGCCGGCCGGGGCCCGGTAGCCGTCGGTATCGGTGTACTCGGGTGCCGGCAGCGCCTTACGGTCGAGCTTGCCCGACGTGGTCAGCGGCATCTCGTCGAGCACCACGATGTGCTGCGGCACCATGTAGTCGGGCAGCCACGCACTCAGCCGGTTCCGGACCGCGCTGATCTTCGTGCTGCTGTGCGGTTCGTTGGCGTGGCTGCCGGTGTGCGCGACCGGCCGGTACAGGTCAGTCAGCGGTACCTCCGCCGCACCGGCTTCACCTGGGCTGACGAAGACGGCGTCGACACTGCCGGGTGCCGCACCCCAAGTCACGGCGACCTGGTATCCCGCGTCTTCACCGACGCGGTGCAGTTCTTCCGTTGTGGTCTCCGGGGTTTCGGTGTCCACGGGGATCCCGGCGAGTTCCTGCTCCAGCCGGACGTCGATCCGCACTCCCGTGCGGGGAATGTCGGTGATACGGATCGTCGCCGGCCGCAGGTCGGCCAGCCGGCGCTGCAGCCCGGCCAGGTCGGCGCAGTCGTCCCACGTCCAGGACGGGATGTCGGCCACCGACCGGACGGCCGCGGGCGCCTTGTGGATGGTGACGTCGTACCGGTACCGGTTCAGTTCGTTGTCCGCGGTACCGCGCTTGATCCGAATGGCCAGTCCGACAGCCGATTCCCGCCGTGCGGCCCAGGTCGTGAAGTACTCGGGTGCCAGCAGCAACTCGGCCTCGCCGAGTACGGCATGCTCGACGCGCTGCCGGAGAACCGCGGCGTCGGTACCGGCGTCCGCACTGCGGGCCAGCACGATGGCGGTCTGGAAAGTGTTCTGCAGGCTGTGGTTGCGGATGTCGCCGAGGAACAGGGTGCCGCCGGGCGCCAGCAGCTCGACCGCTTTGTCGATGACCTCGGTCAGGTACGCCGCGTTGGGGAAGTACTGGACCACCGAGTTCACGATGATGGTGTCGAAGTGGCCACGGGGCAGTCCGTCGGTGACGTGCGCCGCCCGCGCCATGAACTCGACGCGGTCCCGCCACGGAATCCGCAACTCCCGCAACGAATCTGCCAGCTTGTCGACCGCCGCCGATGACACGTCGGTCGCGACGTACTGCTCGCACTGCGGTGCGATCTGGGACAGGATCAGGCCGGACCCGGCACCGATCTCCAGGACCCGCCGTGGGCGCAGCGCCATGATGCGGTCGATCGTGGCAGCCCGCCACTGCTCCATCTCCGCGAGCGGAATCGGCTCGCCGGTGTAACTGCTGTTCCAGCCCCGGAAGTCCGAACCGAACTCGGGCGCTTCACCTTCCGCATCGGCGGCGGCGTACAACTCGTCGTAGATGTCCTGCCACTCGCCGACGATCTCCGCGTCATGTTCGGTGTCGCGGGTGCCATCGGTGGCGTGCTCGAACGTGATGTAGCCGACCAGTTGGGCACCACCGGTGCCGTGGTGCACGGTGGCGGCGGCCTGGCTGACCTGCGGGCAGGCCAGCAGCGCGCTCTCGATCTCGCCCAGCTCGATGCGCTGGCCGCGCAGCTTGATCTGGGTGTCGGCCCGGCCGAGGTAGTCCAGCGTGCCGTCGGCGTTCCAGCGCGCCAGGTCACCGGTCCGGTACATACGGCTGCCGGAATCACCCTGCCCACCATGCGGATTGGCGACGAACCGCTCGGCGCTCAGCGTGGGCCGGCCCACGTAACCGAGCGCCACTGCGGGGCCGGCCAGATACAGCTCGCCCGTCACGCCCAGTGGCACGGGGTTGAGCTGAGCATCGAGTACCAGCGTCCGGGTGCCCGCGATGGGCGTCCCGATGTTCACCGGCCGCCCCGGCGTCAACGGGGTGCCGGTGGCCCAGATGGTGGATTCGCTGGGCCCGTAGGCGTTGAACATGCGGCGCCCGGGCGCCCAGGCCTGCACCAGCTCCTCGGGGCACGCCTCACCGCCGGTGATCAGAGTGGTCAGCCCGTCGAGCCGCGCCCGATCCAGTGACGCCACCACGGTCGGGGTCAGCAGCGTCGCGCTGACCCCGTGCTGGTGCATCAGGTCGACGAGCGCCTCGCCGGCGTACACGTCCCGCGGTGCCACCACCAGCGCGGCCGCCGCGCCGGTCGCCATCAGCATCTCGAACAGCGACGCGTCGAAGGTCGGGGCGGCGACCATCAGCACCCGCGCGTCGGCAGTCAGGCCGTACGAGTCACGTTGTGCGGCAGCGGCGCCCAGCAGGCCGGCATGACTGACCGCCACGCCCTTGGGCTCCCCCGTCGAGCCCGACGTGAAGATGACGTAGGCGGTGTTGTCGACCACCAGTGGCGCCGAGCGCTCGGCGTCGGCGATCGGTTCGGCGCGGTAGCCGGACAGGTCGATGTCGGCCCGCAGCACCGGCCGCGAACCTGCGCCACCCATCTGGTCGGTGTCCCGGGCCAGCACGCACGTAGCGGCGACCGAATCCAGCACCGTGGCAATACGTTCGACGGGATGGGTGCGGTCCACCGGCACATACACGCCGCCGGCCTTGAGCACGGCCCACCAGGCCACCACCAGTTCGGCGCACCGGTCCATCGCGACACCCACGGCGCGTTCGGGGCCCACCCCGTTCTCGATCAGCATGCGCGCCAACCGGTTCGAGGCTTCGTCGAGTTCGCGATACGTCAGACTGCGCGCCCCGTCGATGACGGCGACGGCAGCCGGATCGACCGCGACGGCCGCGGCCAACAACTCGGGCCCGAGTCCGATCGGCGCCTGCACTCCGGCACCCGACCAGCGCCGCAACTCGTCCTGCTCGGCCGCGTCGAGCAGGTTGATGGACAACAGTTTCCGTGTGGGGTCGTCGGTCATCGCCACCAACAGCCGGCTCAGCCTGCCGATCAGGGACGCGATGCCGGCTTCGGTGAAGACCTCGTTGTCGTATTCGATGTGCAGCCCGAGCTCATCGCCGGGGAACGCCTCGACTGTCAGCGGGTAGTGGTTGAACTCGCGGTTCGCGAACGACGAGATCGTGAGCTCGGCACCGTCTTCACCGCCGACGGACATGCCGGCCTCGACCGGATAGTTCTCGTACACGAACAGCGTGTCGAACAGTTGGTCGTGGCCGGCGACGCGGTGAATCTCGCCCAGCGCCAGGTGCTGATGATCGAGGGTGTCGTTGTGTGCGGTCTGCAGCTGGTCGAGGAGGCCGGTGACGGTGGTTCCCGCGGTCAGGTTGGCGCGGACCGGCACGGTGTTGATCAGCAGGCCGACCATCGATTCGGTGTCGCCCACGTCGAGCTGGCCGAGGCGGGACCGGGCCGTCCCGAACGCCACGTCATGCCTGCCGGTCAAGGACGTCAGCAGCACGGCCCACGCGCCCTGCAGCACGGTGCTGACAGTGGTCTGGCAGGAGCGGGCCAGTTCTGACAGGGCACGGGTGGTGTCGGCCGAAACCTGGAACGACGCAAAGCCCCGTTGTCCCCGGCCCAACCGGTCCTGGAGCCGGTCCTGCGGGCCCACGAGCGTCGGCGTGCCGAAGCCCGCGAGCACCTCACTCCACGCGGCGCGCGCCGCGTCGAGATCACGGTCGGCGAGCCAGGTGATGAACTTGCGGTACGACGCCGCGGGCGGCAGGCGGTGCCCGGCATAGCCGGCGAAGATCTCGCGCAGCAGGATCGGCAGCGACCAGCCGTCGAGCACGATGTGGTGATTGGTCAGCACAAAACGGTGCCGGTCCTCGGCGATGCGGATCAGCAGGGCCCGGAACGGCGGCTCACCGGCGAGATCGCCGACCGCGATGCGTTCGGCGGCGCACAGCCGCTGAATCTCGTCTTCGTCGAGTACGCCGGTCGCGCCGAAATCGAGGAAGCTCCAGGCGATTTCCGGTTCGGCCAGGATCACCTGCACCGGTTCGTCGAACTGCTGGCAGAACGTGGCCGCGAGGTGCGGATGCCGGCTGACGGTGCGTTGCACAGCGTCGCGGAGTCGCTGCGGGTCCAGCGGGCCGGTCAGCGTGAAATCCAGTTGCACCGAGTACATTTCGGCCGCGACGTCGGCCCGCTCGTGGGCGGTGCTGCTGTGGAACAGCAGACCCTGCTGCAACGGCGTCAGCGGCAGGATGTCGGCGACCCGGTATTGCTGCTGCAACTGGTCGATCTGGCGCTGACTCAACTGAGCCGGCGCGATGTCCGACGGCGTCAGGCCGCCGCCACCGGCCCGGACGTGTGCGCAGATCCCGGCCAGGGCCTCGAACCACAACCGGCTCAACCGGTTCAGCTGGGCGCTGTCGAGAACCGATGTCGCCCAGGTCCAGTCGGCCTGCAGTTGCGGTCCGGCGTCGGTGTCGACGGTGCCGGCGTTGAGTTCCACGGTGTGGAACAACGGCAGCGGGGCCGCGGCGCCGGCCAGGGACAGCTCTTCGCGGCCCAGCCGCCACAGCTCTTCGACGCCGGCGATCTGCGGAAAACCCAAACGCCCAAGGTAGTTGAAACCGATACTCGGCTCCGCGCCGTCCAGCACGATGGCATCGTCGAGGTAACGCAGCAGCCCGTAGGTCAGGCCCGCGGGCTGTGCGCGCAGCTGTTCCTTGGCCGCCTTGACGGCCGCACCGAGCGCCTCATCGCCCGAGGCGATCTGCGCCCAGGACAGCTCACGCATCGCCAGCGAGACCGGGTACTTGGCGGTGAACCAGCCGACGGCCCGCGACAGGTCGACCTCGTCGGCGATGTCCTCGTCGCGCCCGTGGCTTTCGACGTCGATGCCGACGGGAGTGCCACCGGTGCCGAGGAATTCCGTGACCGCCAGGGCGAACCCGATCAGCAGGATGTCCTGCACGCCGGCGTGAAATGCCGCCGGAACTTCGCCGAGGAGGGCCCGGGTGTGCTCGACGTCGAGCGTCACCGACAGCCGGCCGGCAGTGGCGTAGGTGTCCACATCCGGGTCCGCGGCCGGCAGCGCCGCGGGCACCGCGGCCACCTGTTGCCAGGCCGCCGCCTGCGCCCGGACGTCCGGATGGTGCGCATACTCGGTGAGCAGCGTGGCCCACTGCCGGAACGATGTACCGGTCGTCGTCAGCTCCACAGGCTGGCCGGCCCGATGCTGCGCCCACGCAATGTTCAGGTCTTCCAACAGGATTCGCCATGACACCCCGTCAACCGCGAGGTGATGGACGATCAGGACCAGCTGCCGGCTGGGTCCGACCCACACGGCGCTGACCATGGCCCCGGCGCCCGGGTTCAGCCGTCGCCGCGCCGCCGCGACTGCGGCTTCCGACAGCTCGCCGACCTCAACGACGCAGTCGCGGGCATCGACCGAATCGGCCTCGGGTACCACCAAATCCCCGTCGGCACCGACCCGCAGCCGCAGCATGGCGTGCCGATTCATCAAGGCCTGCAACAACATCACCGCGTCGGCCACGGTGGCGCCGTGCGGCGCCTGCAGCACCAGGGTCTGGTTGAACTCGTCTACCGGCCCGTCGATGCCGGCGAACCACCGGATGATCGGGGTGGCCGGCACCGATCCGATGCCCTCGTCGACGACGTCGTCCGCGTCGTCGGTCACGGTCACCGTTTGCGCCAGGCGCGCCACCGTCTGTTCGACGAACACGTCACGCGGACGGCACGCCAGGCCGGCGGCGCGGGCGCGCGCCGCCACCTGCATCGCGAGAATGCTGTCGCCGCCCAATTCGAAGAACGAGTCGTCGACGCTGACGGCCGCCGGCTCCAGGCCGAGGATCTCGGCATAGATGGCCGCCAGGATCTCCTCGACAGGGCTGTCCGGCGCCCGGTAGTCGTCGCCCGTGTACTCCGGTGCAGGCAGGCTGCGGGTGTCGAGCTTGCCGCTGGTGGTCAGCGGCAGTTCGGTCAGTGCCACCACCGCGGCCGGGACCAGGTATGCCGGCAGGCGCTCGGCGAGCGCGGCCCGCACCTCGACCGGATCGACGGCGCCGGTGACGTAGCCGACGAGGCGCTTGTCGCCTGGGCGATCCTCCCGGACGATCACGGCTGCCTGCACGACGCCGTCGATGGCGGCCAAAGCTGTTTGGACTTCGCCCAATTCGACGCGGTAGCCGCGAATCTTGACCTGGGCGTCGGCACGACCGACATACCGCAGTTGCCCGTCGTCGCCCCAGTACACCAGGTCCCCGGTGCGGTACATCCGCTCGCCCGGCTTGCCGAACGGGCATGGCACGAAACGTGATCCGGTCAGTGCGGTCCGGTGCAGATACCCGACACCCACACCGGCGCCGGCCACATACAGTTCGCCGATCACGCCGGGCGGCACCGGCCGCATCCAGCCGTCCAGCACGAACAATGCCGTGCCGCTCGGCGGCGCGCCGATCGGCGCCGCGCCGTCGCCGGCCGTCAGCGGTGCGCTGATCGCCGCGTAGATCGTGGTCTCTGTCGGGCCGTAGCCATTGACCATCACACGTTCGGGCGCCCACTGGTCCACGACCTCGGCCGGGCATGCCTCGCCGCCCATCACCAGCGCGCACGACTCCAGGCCCGCCATGTCCAGCATCCCGATGGCAGAGGGGGTTTGGGTGAGGACGGTGACCTTCTCCGCGATCAGGAAGTCATGGAACTCGACCGGATCAGCGGACACCGACTCGGGCACCACCACCAGCCGACCGCCGCGCAGCAGCGCGGAGAAGATCTCCCACACCGAGAAATCGAAGGCGTACGAATGCCAATGCGACCACGCCTGTTCGGACGGCAGGCCGGCATCCTGCGACGCGATCAGTTGCGTCAGGTTCTGGTGGGCGATCGCAACGCCTTTCGGCGTTCCGGTCGTGCCCGAGGTGTAGATGACGTAGGCGACATCGTCGGGCTCCGGCCCGGCCGCGGCCGGCCAGTCGTCGGGCCCGTCGAACGGCTCCCGCACATCGATGACCACGCCGTCGAAACCATCGAACCGGTCGGCCAGCGCCGTGGTGGTGACGACCGCGAACGGTGCGGAATCGTCCAGCATGAAGGCGATTCGGGACGCCGGCAGTGCCGGGTCGATCGGCAGATAGGCCGCACCGGTCTTGAGCACGCCCAGGATCGTCACGATCGCCTCGGCGGACCGCGGCAGCATCACCGCGACGCGCCGCCCCGGACCCGCGCCGCGGTCGGCGAGACGCTGAGCCATCCCGTTCGACGCGCGGTCCAGCTCGCGGTACGTCAACGGCCGTCCGTCACCGCTGAGCGCCACGGCCTCCGGCACGCGAGCCACCTGAGCGGCGAACAGCGCCGGGATCGACAGCGGCGGGGCCGTTTCGGCGGCGAGCGTCGTCCAGTTTCCGAGTTCCGCCAGCCGGTCCTCAGCAGGTGCGCCGAGCACCGGCAATGCCGACAGGCGCTGCGCCGGATCTGCTGTCATGGCGGCGAGCACGCGGTCCAGCTGGTCGGCCAGCTCCACGACGTCGAGCTGCCGGGTGCCGAACGTCGTGACGGACAGCTCGTCGCCCGTACCCGAGAACGCCAGCCCGGAGCCACGTCCGAGACCGGAGATCAGCTGCGCCGCCGCGGTGGCCGCACCCAGCGGCACGGTGAACCCTGACGGCAGGAAGTCCACCACGATCCGGTCCCCACCCGGGCCGTGGATCTTGCGCTCCAGGGCCTGCACGGGAAATCGCTGATGCCGCACCGCTTCTCGGGTGCGGGTGTGCACGTGCGCACAGAATTCGGCGACCGTGGCATCGGGCGAAACCTGCAACACCAGCGGCACCACCCCGGCGACCATGCCGGGCAACGTCTTCGAGACCTGCAGCACGCGCCGGGTCACCGGCAGGTCGAGCACCACTTCGTGGCCCTCCGCCGCCCGCCCACGCAGGACCAGTGCGCACGCGGCGATGAGCACCGTGGACCGGCGCACGTCCCAGGCCTCACACAGTCGCTCGACCTGTGCCAGCAGCGCGGGGGCGAGCTGGATCGGCTCCGACGAGCCGTCGTCGGTACCCGGAGCGTCATCCGGCGACAGCTCACGCGTCGTCGGTGCCGGCAGGTTCGCCGTCCAGTAGGCCTCGTCCTCGGCGTAGTCCGGGGAGGCTTCATACGCTTCTTCGGAGTCCAGCAGATCCCGCAGCGAACTGAAGTAAGACGGCTGAATCGTCTTGCCGGCAACGGATTCCGAGTAGACCGCAGCGATGCGCTGCAGCACCAGCGCCAGTCCGATGCCGTCGGCGACGATGTGGTGGCAGCAGGCGAAGAAGTAGGACTCGTCGGTGCCGGCCCGGAAGTAGGCGAACCGCAGCAGTGGGCCGTCGAGCGGCATGGGCGTGCGCTGCACCGCCGAGGCCATCGCGCGCGCCTCGGCCATCGGCTGGCCGGCATGGGCCAGATCGTGAAAGGCCACCTCGAAATCGGCGACATCGAGCAGCCGCTGGCGTACCTGACCGCCGGACTCCGAGAACGTCGCCCGCACCGGATCGGCTTCGCCGACGACGTGGCGGATCGACTGCTCGAAGATCTCGAAATCAACTGGTCCGTCAATTTTTACGAAGATACCGAGTTGCCACTCCGCAGCCGATTGACCGGTTTCCTGCGCGAGCCAGATGTCCAACTGCCCACGCGTGACGGGCAACGACGAATCGCCGAGATCCATCCCAAACACTGAAATGCCGAATTACCCCTGAACTAGCGAAGGCTCAGAGTCGCTGACCAACCGACAGCCGGTCACGCAAGCTCTTGGGCCGGATGTCCGTCCATTCCCGCTCGATGTACTCCAGGCACGAGGCACGGTCGGCTTCGCCGTGCACCACTCGCCAACCCTCAGGGACGTCCGCGAACGTGGGCCACAGGCTGTGCTGCTCCTCGTCGTTGACCAACACGAAAAAGGTGCCATTGTCGTCATCGAACGGGTTGGTGCTCATGGTGCTCCCCAAAAGAATTGACGCTCAAGATAATTGGGTCTTCCGATCCCCGGTTGCCCCGTGCGCGAATGCTACATGCCCGCACTGTGTTCCCACACTCGTGTTTGCCAATGGCTCACCGCGCGCGATCTGCGCGAAATCCCCAAGGAATCAACAACTTTGGCGCGATTCTTTGCCCGATGCCGATAGCAGTACGGACTTCCCAGTACACGCACCGCGCGGGCCTTATCAACTCGTTAGCCAAATCCGCAGAATCGGTGTGCCGGCAGGAAAATGGGAGGAGCAGCCAGACCAAATGCAGTTTCGGCGAAAGAGAGTTAAACGATGGCCCAGCCGCGAATCAGGCCACCTCGGCGAGCCGAGAATCAGACCACCACGGCGAGCCGCGAGTCAGACCATGGCGCGACGGCCGGCCAGGGCCCGGCCCAGCGTCAGCTCGTCGGCGAACTCGAGGTCGCCGCCCATCGGCAGGCCGGACGCGATGCGCGTCACCGTCAACCCCGGGATGTCCCGCAGCATGCGCACCAGGTACGTGGCAGTGGCCTCGCCCTCGGTGTTGGGGTCGGTCGCGATGATCACCTCGACGATGTCCACGCCGTCGACCCGCTGCCCAATCCTGTTGAGCAGCTCACGAATTCGCAGTTGCTCGGGCCCGACGCCGGACAGCGGATCCAGCGCGCCACCCAGTACGTGGTAGCGCCCGCGGAATTCGCGGGTGCGCTCCACCGCCTGGACGTCCTTGGGCTCCTCGACGACACACACCAAGGAGCCGTCGCGGCGCGGGTCGCTGCAGATGCGGCAGCGGTCGTCGTCGGACACGTTGCCGCACACCGCACAGAACTTGACGCCGTCACGCACCCGGTTCAGCACCGCGGTCAGCCGGTCGATGTCCGGCGGCTCCACCGACAGCAGGTGGAACGCGATGCGCTGGGCACTCTTCGGCCCGATACCCGGCAGCTTGCCGAGCTCGTCGATCAAATCCTGTACGGGTCCTTCAAACACATCAGAACCCGGGCAGGCCTGTGCCCTGCATGCCGCCGGCAAGCGGGCCGAGGCGCTGCTGCGCCATCAGCGTCACCTGCTCGGAGGCGTCGCCCAGGGCACCCACGATGAGGTCCTGCAGCGTCTCGATGTCGTCGGGGTCGACGACCTTCGGGTCGATGGTGAGCGCGGTGATCTCACCGCTGCCCATCATGGTGACCTTGACCAGACCGCCGCCGGCCTGACCGGTCACCGACGAGGTGGCCAGGGCCTCCTGCGCCGCCATGAGCTGCTGCTGCATCTGCTGCGCCTGAGCGAGCAGCGCAGACATATCGGGCTGGCCACCGGGTTGCATGACGATCCCCTCAGGTTTTCGATGATCGGGTTCGCAAGCCAGCCTAGTCGTCCGACGGAACGTCGGGCGACCGACTGGCCGCAAGGAAAGGCCTAGCCTTCGCTATCTGATCGAAGGCTCAGCCTTCTACCACCTGATTGAAGGCTCAGCCTTCTACGACCTTCTTCAGGTTGCCCAGCACCTCGTCCTGAATCTTGCGCAGACCCAGCGGGGCGAAGGTCTTCTCGAAGAAGCCGCCGATACCGCCGGCGCCCTGCCACGCGGTCTTGACGGTGACGGTCGAGCCGGTGCCGGCCGGGGCGACGGTCCACGTGGTCACCATCGACGAGTTGGCGTCCTTCTCGATGACGCTCTTGCCGGCGACGTCGACCGTGGCCTTGACCTCACGCGAGCGCTTCTTGGTGGCCTGCAGCTTCCAGGTGGCGACGGTGCCGGCGCCCTGTCCGCCTTCGAGCACCTGGTAGCCGCTGTAGTTCGACGAGAGGATCTTCGGGCGCACCGTCTGGTAGTCGGCGACTGCCGCAAGCACCTTCTCCGGCTCGGCGAGAATCAACACGGTGCTGGACGCACTGACCTGTCCCATCAGGCAAAACTCCTGTTCGTGGCTTCACTGTGCGGTCGCGAGGACCGCGGTCTCGGTCTAGCGTATATGTGTGACTGCTGTCGCGACCGACGCGACGGCCGCCCACGAGGCGGCCGTTCAGCGACTCCTGGACAGCTATCGCGCCATCCCGCAGGGTGCGACGGTGCGGCTGGCGAAACCGACGTCGAACCTGTTCCGGGCGCGCACGCGTACCAAGACCAAGGGGCTGGACGTCTCGGGGCTGGACGGCGTGCTGGCCGTCGACACCGAGTCGCGCACCGCGGACGTGCAGGGCATGTGCACCTACGAGACGCTGGTCGCGGCGACGCTGCCATTCGGCCTGGCGCCCCTGGTCGTGCCGCAGCTAAAAACCATCACCCTCGGGGGCGCGGTCACCGGGCTGGGTATCGAATCGACGTCCTTCCGCAACGGCCTGCCGCACGAGTCCGTGCAGGAGCTCGACATCCTCACCGGCGCCGGCGAACTGGTCACCGCCAGCCGCGACCTGCACCCCGACCTCTTCCATGCGTTCCCGAATTCCTATGGGACGCTGGGCTATTCGGTACGGCTGCGCATCGAGCTGGAGCCCGTACGACCATTCGTAAAACTCCGGCACCTACGCTTTCACCGGGTCGCCGACCTGGTCGACGAGCTGCAGCGCATCCTCGACACCGGCGGCCACGACGGCGTGCCGGTGGACTACCTCGACGGCGTCGTGTTCGGGCCCGGCGAAAGCTACCTGTGCCTGGGCATGAAGACCGGGACCGACGGCCCCGTCAGCGATTACACCGGCCGGCACATCTTCTACCGCTCCATCCAGCACGACTCCGGCGAGCGGCACGACAGGCTCACCACGCAGGACTATCTCTGGCGCTGGGACACCGACTGGTTCTGGTGTTCCGAGGCCTTCGGCGCGCAACGCCCGCTCATCCGGCGGCTGTGGCCCCGCCGGTACCGGCGCAGCAGCGTCTACTGGAAGCTCGTCGGTCTGGACCAGCGCTTCCACATCGCCGACCGGATCGAGCGACGCAGCATCCTCGCCCCGGAAAAGCCGTTGCGCGAGCGGGTGGTGCAGGACGTCGAGGTGCCGGTCGAGCGCGTCGTCGACTTTCTCGACTGGTTCCTGACACACGTGCCCATCACCCCGATCTGGTTGTGCCCGTTGCGGTTACGCGGCGACACCAGCTGGCCGCTGTATCCCATCCAGCCGCACCGCAACTACGTCAACGTCGGGTTCTGGTCCTCGGTCCCGGCCGGACGGGTGGCCGGTGAGACGAACCGGCTCATCGAGCACAAGGTCGATGAGTGCGGCGGCCACAAATCCCTGTACTCCGAGTCGTTCTACTCGCGCGCGGAATTCGACCGGCGCTACGGCGGCGCGGAATACCAGAAGGTCAAAGACGTTTACGACCCCGAATCGCGGCTACTAGGTCTCTATGCGAAGGCGGTACAACGGCAATGACGACAACTGACGACCGGGGCACGACCGACGGCAAGCTCACCTTGGCCGAGGTCCTGGAGAGCTTCTCGAATGGTCGGCTACCCCTGAAATTCGAGGCGTACGACGGCAGTTCGGCCGGCCCCGAAGACGCCGAACTGGGACTGAACCTGCTCACTCCCCGCGGCACCACCTACCTGGCGACCGCACCGGGCGACCTCGGCCTGGCGCGTGCCTACGTCGCAGGTGACCTCGCGGCACTCGGCGTCCATCCGGGCGACCCGTACGAGCTGCTCAAGGCGCTGACCGACAAGGTCGATTTCAAGCGTCCGCCGATCCGGGTGCTGGCGAACATCGTGCGGTCGATCGGAATCGAGCACCTGCTGCCCATCGCCCCGCCACCGCAGGAGGCCCTACCGAGATGGCGCCGGATGGCGGAAGGACTGCGGCACAGCAGAATCCGGGACGCCGAGGCCATCCACCACCACTATGACGTGTCGAATGCGTTCTACGAGCGCGTGCTCGGCCCGTCGATGACCTACACCTGCGCCTGCTACCCGAGGCCGGACGCGACGCTGGAGGAAGCGCAGGAGAACAAGTACCGGCTGGTGTTCGACAAGCTGCGGCTGCAACCCGGCGACCGCCTGCTCGACGTCGGCTGCGGCTGGGGTGGCATGGTCCGGTACGCCGCCCGGCACGGGGTCCGGGCCACCGGGGTGACGCTGTCGGCGGAGCAGGCCGGCTGGGCGCAGCGCGCCATCGCCGATGAGGGCCTGGCCGACCTCGCCCGCGTCGTGCACGGTGACTACCGCGACGTGCGGGAGGACGGCTTCGACGCGGTGTCCTCGATCGGCCTGACCGAGCACATCGGCGTCGCCAACTACCCGGCGTACTTCCGGTTCCTGCGGGACCGGCTCCGGACCGGCGGGCTGCTCCTCAACCACTGCATCACCCGGCCACACAACCGTCCCGGGAACATCGGCGGATTCATCGACCGCTACGTCTTCCCCGACGGGGAACTGACCGGCTCGGGACGGATCATCGCCACCGCCCAGGACACCGGGCTGGAGGTGCTGCACGAGGAGAACCTGCGCCACCACTACGCCCTGACGCTGCGCGACTGGTGCGCCAACCTGGTCCGCAACTGGGACGACGCGGTGGCTGAGGTGGGCCTGGCCACGGCCAAGGTATGGGGCATGTACATGGCCGGTTCACGCGTGGGCTTCGAGACCAATGTGGTTCAGCTGCACCAGGTTCTGGCCGTCAAGCTCGATGAGCACGGGGCCGACGGCGGGCTGCCGCTGCGGCCGTGGTGGGCGCCCTGACTACTCCCCGATGGGTCGGGCGCCCAGCTCGGTCTTGAGCAGTTCGAGCGCCACCTCTTCCGGGTCGCGCCGCGGCACGTCGGTGCCCCGGTCGTTGGCGGCGTCGGCCAGCATGTCCTCTTCTTCGGCCCGCTCCACGGCGGCCTGTTGCTCGGGCGTCGGGGCCGCCGGGCGCGGGGCGGCCGGAGCCGGAGTCGCCGCGCCCGCGGGCGCCGCACCCGCGTCGCAGCGCACCCGCCAGTTCACCCCGAGCGCGTCCTTGAGCGCCTCGCGGATGACGTCGGCGTTGTGCTGCTCGGACAGGCGCTTCGCCAACGGCGGCGCCGGATGGGCCAGGATCAGGGTGTCGCCCTCGATGCCGCGGACCGTCGCCTCCATGAGCATGGCTTCCAGTGAGCGGCTGCGGGCACGGACCTTCTCGCGCACCGTGGTCCACATGGCCCGCACCGCAGCGGCGTCGGGCTCGCCGGGTGTCGCCGCGGCCGGCTGCACGGGCGCCGGTGCGGCCGGCTCGGGCGCCGGCGGGGCGACCGGTTCAGGTGATGTTTCACGTTGAACCGGCGCAGGTTCGGGCGCCGGACGGGGCTCGGGCCGGGGCACCGGGGGTGCGGGCGGCGGTGGTACCTCGGATGCCGCGACCGAACCCGACTGCGGCGCTTGACTTCTCCGCATGAACTGCCGACTGCCCGCCGCCGCCGACGACGACGGGGCGGCAGGAGCCGGCGGCGCCTCCGCGTACGACTCGGCAGCCGGCGCCGGGGCCGCTACCGGAGCCGGACGCGGCGCGGTCACCGCACCCACGGCTGCCTCGGACGCCGGGATCGAGACGTTCATCCGGGTCTCGATGCGCTCGATGCGTTGCAGCAGAGCGGCTTCGGTGTCGCTGGCCGACGGCAGCAGCAGCCGGGCACACACCACTTCGAGCAGCAGCCGCGGCGCCGTCGCGCCGCGCATCTCCCCGAGCCCGGCGTGCATCACCTCGGCGTAGCGGGTCAGCGTCGCGGTGCCGATCTGTGCGGCCTGGTCCCGCATGCGCTCCATGACGTCGTCGGGCGCGTCGACCACACCGCGGGCCGCGGCATCCGGAACCACTTGCAGGACAATCAGATCCCGGAAGCGCTCCAGCAGGTCGGTGCCGAAGCGGCGGGGGTCGTGCCCGGCGTCGATCACCGACTCGACGGCTCCGAAAAGCGCCGCACCGTCGCCGGCGGCCAGCGCGTCGACGGCTCGGTCGATCAGCGCCAGGTCGGTGGCGCCCAGCAGCGACAGCGCCCGCTGGTAGACGACGCGGTTCTGCTCGGCGCCGGCCAGCAGCTGGTCCAGCACCGACAACGTGTCACGCGGCGAGCCGCCGCCCGCCCGGATGACCAAGGGGTATACCGCGTCGTCGACTTGCACGTCTTCTTGCGCGCAGATCTTCTCCAGCAGACCGCGCATGGTCTTCGGCGGCAGCAGCCGGAACGGGTAGTGATGGGTACGCGACCGGATGGTCGGCAGCACCTTCTCCGGCTCGGTGGTGGCGAACACGAAGATCAGGTGCTCCGGCGGCTCCTCGACGATCTTGAGCAGCGCGTTGAAACCGGCATTGGTCACCATGTGCGCTTCGTCGATGATGAAGATGCGGTAGCGCGACTGCGCCGGCGCGTAGAACGCCCGGTCCCGGAGTTCACGGGTGTCGTCGACACCACCGTGGCTGGCCGCGTCGAGCTCGACGACGTCGATGTTGCCCGGCCCGTTCGGCGCGAGCGCCACGCAAGAATGGCACTCACCGCACGGATTGGCCGTCGGCCCCTGCTCACAGTTCAGCGAGCGGGCCAGGATGCGCGCCGATGACGTCTTGCCGCAGCCGCGCGGCCCCGAGAACAGGTAGGCGTGGTTGATCCGGCCCGATTCCAGCGCGTTGCACAGCGGCTCGGTGACATGCTCCTGCCCGACAACCTCAGCGAAACTTGCCGGTCGGTACTTGCGGTAGAGAGCCACGGAAGAAGGCTACCGAGCGGGTCCGACTCGTGCTCTGGTGCCTGCTGACTGCGAATCCACGCAGACCGCTACTCGCACAAATACGGCGTCAGTTCGCAGTCAACGCGAGACCCGAGCCAATCCACCACACTGGCAGGCATGGCACTGTTCGGACGCTCCGGCGACCTCTCGTACGACGACCTGCTGAACCGGATCACCGAACTCGAGCGCCGGGTCGCGACCTTGGAACGTGCCGGCCACGTTGGCAGCCCGAACCCGCCGGCCAGACCGCAACCGTCCGCGGGCCCCGGCGTCAGCCCCGAAGTCCTGCGACTGGCCGGGGCCGGCCAGAAGATCCAGGCCATCAAACGTCTGCGCGAGGAGACCGGGATGGGCCTGAAACAGGCGAAGGACATCGTCGACCGGCTGTGAGCCGGCCCACGCTCAATCCTCGAGCAGCACCTCGGTCGCCGCCAGCAGCGCGCACGTCGCCAGCCCATCGATGGCGAGGCGCAGGTCCGGCAACGGCGGGAAGGACGGCGCGATCCGGATGTTCTTGTCGTCGGGGTCCTTCTTGTACGGGAACGACGCGCCGGCCGCGGTCACCGCGATGCCGGCGTCCTTGGCCAGCGCCACGGTCCGCTTAGCGGTGCCCGGCCACACATCGAGGCTGACGAAGTAGCCGCCCTTGGGGTCGGTCCACGACGCGATCTTCGACTCGCTGAGCCGCTCGTCCAGAATCTCGGCGACCGCCGCGAACTTGGGCGCCATCAGCGCCTGATGCCGTTGCATGTGCAGCCGCACCCCGTCGGCGTCGCCGAAGAAGCGGACATGCCGGAGCTGGTTGACCTTGTCCGGGCCGATGGTCTTCTTCTCGGCGTGCTGCAGATACCACGCGATGTTGCCGAGCGAGCCGCCGAAGAAGCTGACGCCGCCCCCGGCGAAGGTGATCTTGGACGTCGAGGCGAACACGTACGGCCGGTTGGGGTTGCCCGCGGTGGTGGCCAGGCCGACGACGTCGACGTTCTGCACCGACTCGTGCGTGAGCGTGTGCACGGCATAGGCGTTGTCCCAGAACAGCCGGAAATCCGGTGCCGCCGTTTGCATCTGGACCAGCCGACGGGTGGCCTCCCACGAGTAGGTGACGCCGGTCGGGTTGCCGAAGACCGGCACGCACCACATGCCCTTGATCGCCGGGTCGGCAGCGACCAGTTCCTCGATGAGGTCGACGTCGGGGCCGTCCTCGAGCATCGGGACCGGGATCATCTCGATGCCGAAGCTCTCGGTGATCGCGAAGTGGCGGTCGTACCCGGGCGATGGGCACAGGAACTTCAGGACGGGTTCCTGCACCCAGGGGCGCGGCGAATCGACCCCGCCGTACAGCAGCGAGAACACGATGACGTCGTGCATCAACTCGAGGCTGGCGTTGTTGCCGGCGATCAGGTTCTGCACGGGCAGGCCGAGCAGCTCACCGAAGATGGCCCGCAACTCGGGCAGACCGTGCAGACCGCCGTAGTTGCGGGTGTCGGTGCCATTGCCGTCCAGGTAGGAGCCCGGGGTGTCCCCCGGCAGGCCGAGCATGGCGTTCGACAGGTCGAGCTGCTCTGCCGACGGCTTGCCGCGGGTCAGGTCGAGCGTCAGGTTGCGGGCCTGCAGTTCGGCGTAATTGCGCTGTTGCAGATCGTGCTGGGCCTGCAATTCGTCACGGCCGAGGGACAGAAACGACACGGCGCGCCTTTCGCATCAGATCGCGAAAACATAGGGGACCCCGCGCACCCGCCAGAGCCCATTGACCCTTGCTGCCTTCCGGCCCTGGGGGAGTTCACAGGATGGACGCCGCGCGGGGTCCGGCCATGAGTGTAGTACCCACCCAGTGGCACACGAGTAGGGCGTCGGATCCGGGTCGGGTACCCTTGTCCACGGAGGATTCGCCTAGTGGCCTATGGCGCTCGCCTGGAACGCGGGTTGGGTTAACAGCCCTCAGGGGTTCAAATCCCCTATCCTCCGCACTCGGTCCGGGGTGCGACCAGCTGATCAGCCGGTCGCACCCCGGATCCACATCGAAGCCAAAACCCCTCGAGGAGCAGCATGCGGCGGCCGGTAGCGATCATTTGGCACGCGTCGTTCCTGGTGCTCGCAGCCCTGCTGTACTTCTTCTTCGCACTGCCCCGCTGGAATGAGCTGACCGGCGACTGGTCGCACACCCTCGGCACCGCGATGCGCATCATCTGCGGTCTGGTCATCGCGTTGTCGGCGCTGCCGGTGCTGTTCACCCGCCAGCGCACCGCACTGCCGGAGTACGGCACCCCGCAACTGGCGCTGACCCTGCGCACCTGGTCGATCGTCCTGCACATCGTGGCCGGTGTCCTGATCATCGGCGCCGCCATCAGCGAGATCTGGCTGACCCTGGATCAGGCCGGCACCTGGCTGTTCGGCATCTACGGCGGCGCGGCCGGCCTGGCGCTGCTCGCCGCCCTGGCGTTCTACCTGGCCTTCGTCGCCGAATTGCCGCCCCCGCCGCCCGCGCCCCTGAAGGTCAACGACGGCAAGCGCCGCGGCCGGCGCAAGGGCAACGAGGCCGTCGCTGAGAGCGCACCCGAGACGGAAGCCGAGGCCGAAGAAAAGGCCGAGGAAGAAGACACGGAAGCGGCCGACGACGACGCGGCGGCAACCACCGAAGGCGACGACGCCGGTAACGCCGAGGCCGCCGAGTCCGATGAAGCGGCCAAGACGTCCGGCGAAGAGACCGCCGACACCAACGAGGACGAGGCTGAAGAAACGGTCACTGATGACGCCCCCGCCGGTAAGCTGCGCAACCGCCGCGCCGGCAAAGGTTCCGGCTTGTTCGGGCGCGGAGCCTAAGGGCCTACCTCAGGGCCATCACCTCGCAGTCCGGAGGACAGCACATGGGCGGGTTCCGCTTCTGCCGTCGGCTCGGCACCGCGGTCACCGCGGCAGCCGTTGCCGTGGGCTCCGTCAGCCTCGCCCCTGTCACGCACGCTGACGCGTCCGCGGCCGCAGCCGCCGTCGAACCCGCGACCGCGCGCGTCGACACCGTCATCAACTACCAGCACGCCATCGGCGCCGGCACCGGCTTCGTCCTCGACGCAGGCGGCGCGCTGCTGACCAACTTCCACGTCGTGCAGGGCGCCGACAAGGTCACCGCCACCATCGGTGGCCGGCCGTACCGGGCGGACCTGGTCGGCTATGACCGGCACCGCGACATCGCGGTGCTGCAGCTGCGCGGCGCGTCCGACCTGCCGGTCGCCCCGCTGGGCGACTCGTCGGCGCTCGCGGTCGGCGACGAGGTCGTGGCGCTGGGCAACGCCGACGGCAGCGTCAACTCACTGACCCATGAGGCCGGCCACGTCATCGGGCTGAACCGCACCATCACCGCCAAGGACGAGTTGACGGGCAGTTCCGAGCAGGTGACGGGCCTGATCCAGTTCGCCGCTCCCGTCCGCGCGGGCGATTCGGGTGGCCCGTTGGTCTCGGCGGACGGCCGGGTGGTCGGGATGACGGTCGCCGCGACGCTGAACTTCCACATGGGCCCGGGCGGCGAGGGCTTCGCGATCCCGATCAACGAGGCGCTGGCGACGGCCGCGCAGATCCGCTCCGGTGCCACATCGAACAACATCCACATCGGCCAGCCGACGCTGCTCGGCGTCGGTGTCGGCGGCACCGACGAGCAGTCGCAGCTGCCCGGCGTGCTGATCCGCGACGTGATCAGTGGCGGCCCCGCGCAAATCGCGGGGATGGTCCCGGGCGACGTCCTGGTGAGCATCGACGCCGTCACGGTGAGCTCGGCGGGTGCGCTCACCAGCGTGCTGGACCGGCACTACCCCGGCGACGTCGTCGAACTGTTCTGGATCGACCGCGCGGGCCAGCAGCACACCGCCAAAGCCGTGCTGACGTCCTGACACGCAACTTTCTGGCAAAAAAATCGACTAGCCCGTCAAAGTAGCTGGCTACCGGCACTGACCGGGTATGGGCGTTATGACCATTTGCCACCAAGCCCCGACGTGCCGTAATGCCGTTTTGCCGACTACGGAAGCCCTTGGCGGCCGCATTTTCGCGAGTTAGATTGACGACACATTCGGTTGTAAATGAGCCTTCGGTCACAGCTGTTCACGCGGCGGTTACCCGGTCAAAGGGAGTAGCCAAGTGGTCCACCTCTACGTGGAGGCGTACACAGCGATCTGGGCTGTGGTGACTCTGGCGACCTATCTCGTCGGCCGCAGGTTCAGCAACGACGAGCAACCCGACCATCAGGTCATCACCAGCGTGCTCGCCGGAGCCATGTGGCCCGTCGTCGTGGTCGGGCTCATGGAGGCGTTCACCGTCGCGTTGATGTCCGGTAGCCACGCGTGGCGTGACCCGGCGCCCGTGGAGCCGGCCTGCGTCGCTCCCGTCGCGCCGCTGCCGTAAGACTCAAGCCACCCCGCGCAGGTGGGACGCCGAAGCCCCGATGGTGGCCTGGTTGTCCCCGATCATGGTGTGCAGCAGGGCTTTCTGCTCGCGCAGCCCGCGGTCTGCGGCGCGGTCCGAACCGCCCGGCAGCACCAGCGCCGCGAGGCTGCGGACGCCGTTGACGGGGATTCTGAGTACCGGATACCACGGCGGCATGTAGGTCGGCAGCCCCAGCGTGCGCATCACCCGCGGGCCCAGGAAAGCCGTCGTGACCGACAGGTGCTGAGCCCACGCCAGCCGTCGGCGCAAGCCTTCCGCACCGCGGTAATGCCAGCTCAGCGGGTCACGCGCCATCGGCACCGACAGCTGTCGGGTGGTCTCGTCGGAGACTGCCAGCGCGGTGGACGTGTGATAGAGGATGCGCACGCTGTCCCGGAAGGATCGCGGCAGCCATTCGTCCTGCACGCCCATCAGCCAGCCCACGTAGCGCGTGAGGTGGGCGATGCCGCTCAATTCGGCAGGGGTGGCCACGATACCCATGGCCAGGCCTCCGAGAACCGGTGCGATCAGGGCGCCGACCAGGGTCGCCGCCATGTCGGTCTGATTGATCGGCAGGCCCCACTGCTCGACGCGCCAGTCCGGCATCGCCTGCACGTGTCTGCGCACCATCGCGTGCACGAACCGGACGCGGACCGTGGACCGGTATCCCGAGCCGAACTTGTCGAGTCCGCCGGGGTCGATCACATCGAGCGCCCACTGCATGGTCTCGGCGAAGCGCTGGTTGGAGCCCTTTTCCAGGGCGCCGGTGCGTAGCAGCGTCTGGTTGAACCCGGAGAACTGGTAGCCGCCCAGCAGGGCCACGTCCCGGGCGATGTACATGCCGTCGGCCCCGCCGCGGCGCAGGGTCCGTGCTCCCACCCGCAGCGCTTCGGGGTCGACCCAGTCAGGGGTGGCCTCGATCGATTCGAAGAACCGCCGCAGTGGCTCCGGCGCCTCCGGAACGGAGCCGATGCCGTCGGCGAGTGCGCGGTCGAACAGCGGCCGCAGCTGCTTCGTCCCCGTCTCCGACATCCAGGCGACCAGGGAATCCATGGGCTCGTCCCCGACGTTGAGGCGCTCGCCCAGCCGCTGCCACTGCGCCGCATCGGGTTTCCCGATGGCCAGCATGGTGGCGAACGAACTGATCGCCGCGGGCACCGGTTGCGGCCGGTCGGGATGACGTGCCGGGATCGGCAGGGACATCGTGCGCACTCCTTGTCGCCATTGACAACGTATGTAGTCAAACTAGGCGGTACCCGGGGTCTCGTCAATGGCAAAAGGCGCGCGAGCGCATAGGCTGGCCCTCATGTGGCGGGGAGAACAGTCCAGACATCAGCGTCGGAACGCAGTGGCAGCCGCGATCACGGCGCTCGGGATCGGCGTCGCATTCGGCGCGGCACCAGCCGCGACGGCGGCCGACGCCCCCGACCAGGTGGCGCTGACGACCATCGACGACATCGCGGCGGGCAACTATGCCGCCGTCACCGCCCGGTTCGACCCGGAGCTGCAGAAACGGTTGTCCCCCAAGGCGTTACAGCAGGTATGGGACGGCTACCAGCGCACGTTCGGGGCGTACCAGTCACACGGCGGCCCCGAGGACACCACGCGCGGCGACCTCACCGTGGTGAACGTCCCGCTGCAGATGGACCGCATGCCCGGCCAGTTCCGGGTGAAGATTCACCCCGATGGCACCATCGCGGCCGTGTACTTCCTGCGCGAAGGTGTGCCGGTCCCCTGACCGTCACACCAGGCGGGGGTCGATCAGTGTGACCCCCACCGGGCTCGCGGCGCCGAACTCCGGCAGCAGACGCGCGCCTTCGGTCAGCCCCACCACTCGCTCGACCAACGCCTGCGGGCGCAGCTTGCCTGCCGCGACCTGGTCCAGCATCTCGGGGTAGTCCGCGCTGGCCATGCCGTGCGAGCCCAAAACATCCAATTCCCAAGCGATTACGCGATCCATGGGCACCTGTGGATGCCCGTCGATGTTGGGCAGCAACCCCACCTGCACATGGCGCCCCTGTCTGCGCAGGCTGTGGATCGCATCGGCGCACGTGCCGGCGGTACCCACCGCGTCGACCGCGACATGGCTACCGCCTCCGGTGGTCTCGTGCACCGCGGCGGGGACGTCGGCGCCACCCGCGAGGACAGTCTCGGCCGCACCGAGGCTGCGCGCGAGGTCGAGTGCCGCCGGGGTGCGGTCGACGGCGATGACGTTGGCGCCGGCGGCGGCCGCCACCTGAACAGCGCTGAGGCCCACGCCCCCGACGCCGATCACCGTGACCCACTCACCGGGCTTGACGTCGGCACGGGCCCGCAGCGCGCGGTAGGCGGTGGCGAACCGGCAACCCAGCGCGGCGGCTGCGGCGTCGTCGATATCTTCGCCCACCGCAACGAGATTCGTGTCCGCGGCGTGCAGTGCCACGTATTCACCGAACGAGCCCCAGTGGGTGAATCCCGGCTGCGTCTGGTCGGGGCACACCTGGGCCTGGCCGCAGGCACACCATTCGCAGGTACCGCAGCCACACACGAACGGTGTGGTGACCCGGTCGCCGACGTGCCAGCGCCGGACGTCCGCCCCGACGGCGACCACTTCTCCGACCAGTTCATGTCCGGGGACGTGTGGGAGGGCGACGCCGTCGTCGTGCCCGGCCCAGGCGTGCCAGTCGCTGCGGCACAACCCGGTCGCGTGCACCTGCACCACGACACCGCCGGGTGACGGCGTCGGATCGGCAACCGAGCGAACGTCCACCGGCCCACCGAACTGCTCGAAGATCACCGCGCGCATCAGGTCATCGTTGCACGCCCCGGACGTGCCGGAGGCACAGCGGCGAGCAATGCGCGTGTGTACTCGTGTTCCGGATGCGCGAACAGCTCAGCAGCAGAGCGGTATTCCACGGATACGCCGCCGCGGAGCACCAGCACGTCATGGCTCATCTGCTCGATCACGGCCAGGTCGTGGCCGATGAAGAGGTAGGTCAGGTCACGTTCCTGCTGCAGCCGCGTCAGCAGGTCGAGCACCTTGGCCTGCACCGAGACATCGAGTGATGCCGTGGCTTCGTCGAGAATCAGCAACTCGGGCTGCACGGCCAGCGCCCGGGCGATGTTGACGCGCTGCCGCTCGCCGCCCGACAGTTCGTGCGGATACCGCGCGGCGTAGTCCGCCGGCAGTTCGACGGAGTCCAGCAGCTCGCGCACCCGCGCCCGCCGGTCCCTGCCGTTGGCCGTCAGAGGCTCGGCGATCGAAATGCCCACCGGGATACGGGGATTGAGTGACGAGAACGAATCCTGGAACACCAGACCGATGCGGCGGCGCACGGCCTTGCGGTCCCGGCGTTTGACGGTGAGCACATCGGTGCCGTCCAGCAGCGCGCGCCCGCCGTCGGGCACAATCAGACCGGTCAGCGCGGCCGCCACGGTCGACTTCCCCGAACCCGACTCCCCCACCAGCCCGAGCGTCGTGCCCCGGCGGATACGGAACGACACGTCCTTCACGGCGTGGACCACCATCCGGCCGGTCGGCGTGCTGACGGGAAACCTGACATCCAGATCGGCGACGTCGAGCAGTGTCGCGGTGTCCGGGACCTCGCGCGCGGGATGCCCCAAAACCGGCCTGGCGTCCAGCAATTCGCGGGTATAGGCCTGCTGCGGTGCCTCGAATATCGCGTCGACCCGCGCCTGTTCGACGGCCTCGCCGCCGCGCAGCACGGTGACGGTGTCCGCGACCTCGCCGATCACCCCGAGGTCGTGACTGATCCACACCACGGCGGTGCCGAACCCCCGCTGCAACTCCCGCACCAGAGCGATGATCTGGGCCTGCGTCGTGACGTCGAGGGCCGTCGTCGGCTCATCGGCGACCAGCAGCTCGGGGTCGCACGCCAGCGCGATGGCGATCATCACGCGCTGCCGCTGCCCGCCGGAGAGCTGATGCGGATAGCTGCGCAGCCGTCGTTGCGGGTCGGGTAGGCCGACGGCATCGAGGAGTTCCAGGGCACGCACGGCGGCGTGGCGACGAGTCAGATTCTTGTGCGTCTCAAGCGATTCGGTGATCTGCCGTTCAATGGTCAGCAGCGGATTGAGTGACGTCCCCGGATCCTGGAAGACGAAACCGATCCGGCCACCGTGTACGCGCCGCAAGGTCCGCGCCGGGGCGCCGACGAGTTCCTGTTGTCCGGCAAGGACACTCGAGCCCGTCACGACCGCACCTGGGGCATCGAGCAGTCCGGTCGCGGCCAGCACCGTCGTCGACTTCCCCGAACCGGACTCGCCGACGATGCCGAGCGTCTGCTCGGGCTCGACCGCCAGTGACACATCGCGCACGATGTCCCGTCGCCCGATCCGGACGGACAGATTGTCGACCGCCAGGACGCTCATGACCGCCGCCGTGCCTCGATCATGGTGCGCTGCTTGGGATCCAGGACATCCCGCAGCCCGTCACCGAGCAGGTTGCACGCCAGCACGATGACGACGATCGCTACGCCGGGGAACACCGCCATCCACCAGGCCAGAGTGACGAAACCCTGCGAATCGAAGATCATCCGGCCCAGCGACGGCCGCGGCGGCTGGATGCCCAGCCCGAGGAAGGACAGCGCGGCCTCGGACAGGATGGCGAACGCCAGCGACAGCGAGGTCTGGACGATGAGCGGTCCGGTGATGTTCGGCAGGACGTGCCGACCCAGGATGTAAGCCGTGCCGGTGCCCATGGTGCGCGACACCGCCACGTACGGCTCCTCCCGCACCGACAGGGTGCTGGCCCGCGTCACCCGCGCGAAGATCGGCACGTAGACGACGCTGATCGCGGCGATCGTCGTCGCCAGCCCGGGCCCGAGCACCGCGACGATCGCCATGGCCAACAGCAGCACCGGGAACGCGAACATCACGTCGACGACCCGCATCACCACGGTGTCCAGCCAGCCACCGCGGTAACCGGCCATGACGCGCAGCGCGGTCCCGACCAGCGCCGCGCATGCCACGCTGACCACCGCCACCGTCATCGATGCCTGCAGGCCCGTCAGCACCCGGGACAACACGTCGCGGCCCAGTTCGTCGGTGCCGAACCAGTGCGCGCCGCTGGGCGGCCGCAGCGCCTGCGGCACGTCGACGTCGTTGATGCCGTAGGGCGCCAGCCGGCCGGCGCCGGCGGCGATGACCACGGCGGCGGCCACGACCGCGGCGCTGAGCGCCGTGACGGGATTCGTGGGCCGTCTCATGACAGCCGAATCCGCGGATCGACAAGGGCGTAAAGCACATCCACCACCAGGTTGACCGTCAGGAACAGGACGGCGATGAGGAGCACCGCGCCCTGGATCACGGGATAGTCGCGCGCAGCCACCGACAGGTAGACCAGCCGGCCCAGGCCCGGCCAGGCGAACACCACCTCGACCACGATGACGCCGCCGAGAATCGTCGCCAGCTGGATACCGGTGATGGTGAGGATGGGCACCAGGGCATTGCGCACGACGTGCCGCAGGGTGATCACCCGTGGCGGCAGACCTTTCGAGCGCGCGGTCCGGACGTAGCCCATCGCGGACACCTCCAGCACCGCGGAGCGGACGTAGCGCGTCATGATCGCCGCCGCCACCAGACCCACGGTCAGGCCCGGGAGGATCACGTGGCGCAACCAGCCCGCCGGATCGCCGAACAGCGGCCGGTAGCCCGATGTCGGCAACCAGCCCAGCGTGGTGGAGAACAACGAGATGAGCAGGATGCCCAGCCAGAAGTCCGGAACCGACACTCCGAACTGGCTTGTGACCCGGACGATCACGTCGCTGAGCCGGCCCTCGTGCGAGGCCGCGTAGATACCGGCCGGCAGCGCGATCACCAGCGCCGCCGCGATGCCGACCACGGCAAGAGAGACGGTGGCGGGCAACCGCTCGGCCAGGACCTGGGCCACCGGGTCGCCGCTGCGGAAGCTGACGCCGAGATTCCCCGTCGCAGCATGGCCGAGGTAGCTGACGAATTGCGCGGGCAGTGGCCGGTCCAGACCGCTCGCATGCCGCAGGGTGTCGTACGCCTCGGGGGTGTACCGCGTCCCCAATGCGATGCGCACCGGGTCACCGGGAACCAGATGGGCCAGGGCGAACACCACGATGAGGACGCCCACCAGAACCACCAGCGAGTAGACGAGCCGACGGGCCAGGAACCGCAGGATTGTCATGGCCGGTCACCGCCGAGTACCGCGTCCCGGAACCGAATTGCCTTGTCGCGCCTGGCCTCGTAGCCGGTGAGCCGTGGCGACCAGGCCTGCACCACAGCCGGGTTGTACAGGTAGAGGTAGCTCACCTGGTCCGCGATGAGCGTCGCCGCCTGCGTGTAATCCTGGTGCCGCGCTTGCGGATCAATCTCGGTACGGCCGGCGTCCAGCAGCGCGTCGACGCGCGGGTCCGAGAATTTCTGGGCATTGCTCGCACCCCCGGTGTGGTGCTGCGCGTAGTAGAAATCGTCGGGGTCGATGTTGCCGAGCCACCCCATCATCAGCATGTCGAAGTGGCCGCTGTGCTGCTCGTCGAGCCACGTCCCGAAATCGACGGTGCGAATGGTGACCCGGATGCCCAGCGGTGCAAGGTTGTCGGCGATCACCTGGGCAGCGGTCACCGTCTGCGGGTACTCGCTGGTGACCAACAGGTCCATGGCGGTCGGCGCCGCGCCGGCCTGCCGCAGCAGCGCTTTGGCGTGGTCGATGTCGTAGCGGTACTTGTCGTAGGGCGTGTACCACGGGTTGCCCTGCGGGATCGCGAGCTGATTTGCCTGCGCCGCACCGTAACTGGTGGCCTGCACGATCGACGCCCGGTCGACGGCGTACGCGACGGCCTGCCGCACCCGGACGTCCTGCCAGGGTGGCCGGGCCTCGTTGAGCGCCAGGTACCAGTAGTCGTTGCTCGGCGTCACCGCGAGGTGGATCGAATCGTCGCCCCGTAACTGGGCGATCCGCTGCGGCGGCACCGCGTCGGTCCAGTCGATCTCACCGGCCTGCAGCGCCGACAGGGCCGTCGACGGCTCGCTGATGAAGCGGAACGTCACGCCCGGAATCCGTGGGGCTCCTGCCCAGTAATGGGGATTTGCGCGCAACGTGATCGCATCTCCGCCGCGCTGGCTGACGAAGGAGAACGGCCCGGTGCCGATTGGGTGGGCGGCAATCTGCCCGTCCTCCACATTGCGCCGCTGCACGATCGCCACGCCCTTGAACCCACCGAGATTGGTCAGCAGGTTCGGCGTCGGGTGGGCCACGGTGATCCGGACCGTGTAGTCGTCGGTCGCGGTGACGTCGGTGATGGCGCTGAGCTTGTCGGCATTGGCCAGCTTGCCGTCGATGATCCGGCGGTAGGAGTAGACGACGTCCGACGCGGTGAGCGGGCTGCCGTCGTGGAATGTCACCCCGGGCCGCAGGTGGAACGTCCAGGCCAGTTGATCAGGCGTGACATCCCAGGATTGCGCGAGGGCGGGCCGCATGTGCAGATCGGCGTCCGGCTCCACGAGGGTGTCGAAGACGTTCTCGAGTACCTCGAAGGAGAAGTACGCGCTGGTCTTCTGCGGGTCGAGCTGGTCGGGCTCGCCGGAGATCGCGGCGATCAGGTATCCCGCGTCCCGGCCCAGGTCAACGCGCTGCGCGGGCGCGCAGGCCGTCACAATGACGACGGAAACGACGGCGAGCACCGCCGCAACCAGTCGCATGTCCGTCACTTCCGGGCCGGGGCCGGCAGACATCGGAGGCCGGCGCTCTCCTGCCGTCCCCGTACCCGCCGGGATGCCGGTTCACACCTGGCATCGATATGTGCAGTTCAGGGTGCGGAGGAACATCGAACTGAGCTAAGATGCCGAGCGGACGTTTCTTCCTAACGTCCGCTCTACATGAGAGAAGTTGGTATATGCCACAGGGAACTGTGAAATGGTTCAACAGTGAGAAGGGCTTCGGCTTCATCACTCCCGACGACGGGTCCAAGGATCTGTTCGTCCATTACTCGGAGATCAAGAGCAACGGCTTCCGCACCCTCGATGAGGGCCAGCGAGTCGAGTTCGAGGTCGGTCAGGGCAGCAAGGGCCCGGCTGCGACCGGAGTTACTGCGGTCTAACTGAGCCGCAAAGCTCAGCGGGCTGGTGCGGAACGTTTCGCGCCAGCCCACAATTCTTTCTCCACGCCGTCGGCGGATGCTCAGGCCTGTGACCTGGGCATCCGTCCGACTGTGTGAGTACCGGAGGTTCTCCGGCCAGGAACACCTGCGCTCGGGCGCGCCCTAGAGCCACCCGAGCGCACGTGCGCCGTTGTGAAGCACCATCGCGCCGATGACGACCATGACCACCGCCATCAGCGCGGCGTTGTTCTTCTCCATCCAATCTTTGAGCCGCCGCATCGTGTCGTCGAGGCGCGCGCCGGCGACGGCGTAGGCCACGGTGGGGATCGCCACGGTCGACGCGGCGACGATCACGAAGAAGGCCGCGGCCAGCCAGTCACCCTCGAGGCCGAGGCCTGCCGTGCCGATCGCCAATCCAGCTGGCACACAGATCAATACGACGTCGGGGCGCACCACCACCAGCGCCGCACCCATCGCTGCCGCACGGGCCGGGGTGACGGTCGCGATCTTCTTCATCCAGCCCGGCGAGTCGGTGCTGTCATGCCGGGTGAACCAGCGGTAGATGCCGAAGACGATGAGCGCGACGCCCAGCACCACCCGCAGCCACGAAGCCCACTCGGGCGGCGACTTGTGGTCATGATGCGCGCCTCCCAGCAGGTGTGAGGCCTGGACACAGACGGCCGTCACCACGGCCAGGCCGACCGCCCAGCCGGCGAGGAACGCCAGTCCGGTCGGCCGGGGTCGCGGCGCCTGCAGAACCAGCACCGCCGGGATGACGGTGATGGGCGACAACGCCACCACCAGCCCGAGCGGAACCAGCCCGGTCAACACGGTGCCCCAGCTTCCAGTCATGGGCAGCAATCTACCCAGTCGATCGCCCCGGAGCCGCCGTGATCGTCAATATGCGTCAGTGCACGATTTCAGCGAACCATTTCAGTGAAATCTAGCTACCAAACAGCGGACACCGGTAGGTTGCCAGTTACTAGGTGATATTCACACTGGAGAGGCGGCTTCGTGCGACAGCAGCAAAATATTTCAGTTGCCGTCAGCGACTCATCGGAGCGCCAGGTGAACAACCGTCCGTGGCATGGAAAGCCGGTCCGGTACCTCGCTCTGCTGGCACTGCTGGTCTCGGCATCGGCGCTCGGCTGTGGCACCGATGACCTCCAGGCGCTGCCCAGCCCGCAGGGCGCGGCGCACACCTGCGCGCCGTGAGGCCCTAGGAGTCCTTGAGGTCCCGGTCTTTGCTCGGTTGTACGCGCTTCGGTTCGCCCGGCATCTTGGGGTAGTTCGGCGGGTACGGCAGATCGCCGAGCCCCCGCTCCTCCTCATCCGCCTGCACCATGTCGAGCAACGGCTCCAGAGAATGCGCCACGTCGTCGATGCCCGCCCACGGATCGTCGCGCTGCGCAAGCAGTTTCGGCACGGTCGCCATGGTGTAGTCATCGGGATCGGCGTCGGCGAGCTCGGTCCAGGACAGCGGCGTCGACACGGTCGCGATCGGCGTCTTGCGCACCGAGTACGCCGAGGCGAAGGTCCGGTCCCGCGCGTTCTGGTTGTAGTCGATGAACAGCCGCTCGCCGCGTTCCTCCTTCCACCACGACGTCGTCACCGCATCGGGCGCGCGCCGTTCCACCTCGCGGGCCAGGGCGATGCCGGCCCGGCGCACCGCGATGAAGTCCCACTCCGGCTTGATCCGGACGAAGACGTGCACGCCCCGACCGCCTGACGTCTTGGGGTATCCGATCAGGCCGAGCTCGTCGAGGATCGGTTTGAGCACCCCGGTCGCGATCTCCCGGGCCTCGTTGAACCCGGTACCCGGCTGCGGATCGAGGTCGATGCGCAACTCGTCGGGATGTTCGACGTCCGGGCAGCGCACCTGCCACGGGTGCAGCGTGATGGTGCCCATCTGCGCGGCCCAGATGATGGCAGACGGGTGGGTCACCTTGAGCGCATCGGCGGTGCGGCCCGACGGGAAGGTCACCGTGCAGGTCTTCAGGTAGTCCGGATGCTTTGCCGGAACCCGCTTTTGGTAAATCTCCTCACCCTCGATGCCGTCGGGGAAGCGTTGCAGGTGAGTGGGCCGGTCCCGCAGCAGCGTCACCATCCGGTCGGCAACCGCCAGGTAGTAGTCGACCATCGTGCGTTTCGTGCCCTTGCTCCCGAGCTTCGGGAAGTACACCTTGTCGGGGCTGGTCAACCGGACGGCGACGCCGTCGACGTCGAGTTCTTCTGCGGCGCTTGCCATCAGTGCTCCACCCCGTCGCTTCGCTCGCCACGGCCGTTCTCCAGGACGTCATACAGGTCATAGTTGAGCGGCGCGTCTAGCTGATCGAAGGTACAACTCTGCGGGTCCCGGTCGGGGCGCCAGCGCCGGAACTTCACGGTGTGCCGGAACCGTCGGCCATGCACGCTGTTCCCCTCCATCTGGTCGTATGCCACCTCGCATACCCGCTCGGGGCGGATCGGAATCCAGGTCTTGTCGGCGGCCGAATTCCAGCGGCTCGGTTCACCGTCCTGGGCGTCACCGGTGCGTAGTGGCTCCAGTTCCGCCAGCAGCGCGATGCGGTCTTTGACCGTGAATGACGCTGCACCACCGACCATGTGGAGATCGCCACCGTCGGTGTAGAGCCCGAGCAGGATCGACCCGATGCCCTCACCGCTCTTGTGGATGCGATAGCCGATCGCCACACAATCCGCGTCCCGGGCGTGCTTGACCTTGACCATCTCCCGCTTGCCCGGCAGGTACGCACCGTCGAGCCGTTTGGCGATCACGCCGTCCAGTCCCGCGCCCTCGAACGTGGTCAGCCAGTGCGCACCCAGTTCGGGGTCCTCGGTGGTCCGGGTGACGTGGCACCACTGCTTCTCACCCACCAGGTCCTGCAGTGCGGCCCGGCGGACCCGAAACGACTCGGCCAGCAGACTGCGGTGGCCGTCGGCCAGCGCGTCGAAACCGATGAAATGCGCCGGCGTCTGCTCGGCCAGCATCTGCACCCGGCTGGCGGCGGGATGGATGCGCTGGCTCAACGATTCCCAATCGAGCCGGATGCGGCCGTTGATCTCCCGCGGCACCACCACCTCACCGTCGAGCACACAGCGCGGCGCGGTCTCGTCCCGTAGCGCCGCGAGCAACTCAGGGAAGTACCTGCCGAGTTCTTTGCCGTTGCGCGACTGCAGCACCACCTCGTCACCGTCCCGGAACACCAGAGCCCGGAACCCGTCCCATTTGGGCTCGTAGGACCACAACCCCGCCTCGTCCGGCACCTTCGCCGCGGCCTTGGCCAGCATGGGGTCTATCGGTGGCTGCACAGGTAGGTCCACACTCTTCATACTCACGTAGACCGGCGCGGGTGGGCAATCTCATCGCGCGGCGCGTTACATTGCGGTCGTGTCCCATTCCCCCGCCGGCCGGTTCGCGCCGAGCCCGTCCGCCGACCTGCACATCGGCAACGTGCGCACCGCGGTGCTGGCGTGGTTGTTCGCGCGGTCCACGGGTCGGCGGTTCCTGCTGCGCGTCGAGGATCTGGACGACCGCACGTTCCCCGATGTGGCGCAGCGCCAACTGGACGATCTGGCGGCCGTCGGGCTGACATGGGACGAACCGCCCGAATACCAGGCCTCCCACGAGGACCGCCATCTCGCCGTCGTCGATGACCTCACCGAGCGCGGCCTGACGTTCGAATGCTTCTGCAGCCGAAAAGACATCCTGCAGGCGCCGCGGGCCCCGCACGCGCCGGAAGGCGCGTACCCGGGCACATGCCGCAATCTCAGCGACGATGAGCGCGCCCGGCGCCGAGCCACCGGCCGACCGCCGGCCATCCGATTGCGTTCGGACACAAACGAATACACCGTCACCGATCTGCTGCACGGGACCTACACCGGCGTCGTCGACGATTTCGTGCTGCGCCGCGGCGACAACGTCCCGGCCTACAACCTGGCCGTCGTGGTGGACGACGCCGCCCAGGGCATCGATCAGGTGGTCCGTGGCGACGACCTGCTCTCGTCGTCTCCGCGACAGGCGTATCTGGCTGCGCTGCTGGGCCATTCGCCGCCCGCCTACGCGCACGTGCCGCTCGTACTCAACGCCGACGGCAAGCGGCTGGCCAAACGCGATGGCGCGGTGACGGTTTCGGAGATCGGCGCAGAATCAGCGTTGGCGCAGATCGCCGCGTCGCTGGGCTACACCGCCACCACACTCGACGGCATGCTGGCCGAGTTCGATCCGGCCAGGCTGCCACGCGCGCCCTGGATTTTCCGGCCTTAACTGCAGCGACCTACACCCGCCGCGGCACCCCGAAGACCTTGGCCAGGATGAACCCACGCAGACCCGCTGGGATGTTCGTCAGCAGCGCCGCCTGCAACTTGGGTCCCAGACCGACGATGTACCGCGCCTTGGGCCGCCGCGCGGTGAGCGCTTCCTCCACCACCGCAACCACTTTCGCCGGGTTGACGGCCATCTTCTGCGACAGCGGAATCATCTTCTTCATACCGGCGATGTGCCGGCCGTACAGCGCGTGGTGCGCCGGCGAGACACCGGCCTCGAGCTCGGTGACCATGTCGTCGGCCTTGCGCCACATGTCGGTATCGGTCTGCGCGGGCTCCACGACCACGACCGGAACGCCCCAGGGCCGCAATTCGATTCGCAGCGCCTCGGCGCCGGCTTCCAGCGCGAACTTCGATGCCGCATAAGCGCCCAGCATCGGCGAGGACAATTGCCCGTTGACGCTGGAGATGAACACCACGCGGCCGCGGGACTCCCGCAACTTGGGCAGCACCGCCGCCGTCACCGCGAACTGACCGACCACGTTGACGTCCAACTGCTTGCGCCAGTCCGCCGGGGTCAGCGTCTCGACGGGGCCGGCGACCACGATGCCGGCGTTGTTGACGACGGCGTCCAGCCGGTCCGGCAACGCGGCCGCCAGTGCCTCGACATCATCGTCGGACGTGACGTCGAGGATGACGGCCGAGATCCGTTGTGGCGCCTGCGCCACGACGGCCGCCGCGTCGTCCTTGGAGCGCACCCCGGCGATGACGTCCCACCCGGTGGCGGCGAGGTGCTGGGTGATGGCCAGCCCGATACCGCGGCCGGCACCGGTGACGAGAACTGAAGGCATGTTCGCGAGGGTAATGGCCGGGATCAGACGGTGACCGGCAGGGTGGCCAGACCCCGCAGCGTCAGGTTGGGCTTGTAGACGGGCTCACCCGCCAACTGCGCGGTCGGGAATCGAGCCGCCAGCGCCGAGAGCGCGACGGAGGCCTCCAATCGGGCCAGCGGCGCGCCGAGACAGAAGTGCGGGCCCTTGCCGAATGCCAGGTGCTTGATCACGCCACGGTCCGGGTCGAATTCGCCGGGCCGGTCGTACATGCGCGGATCCCGTTGTGCGGCAGCCAGAAGCAGCATCATGATGTCGCCCTTGGGTACCGCCATGTCACCGATCTGGATGTCCTCGACGGCGACGCGGCTGGTCAGCTGCACGGGCGGGTCGAAGCGCAATGTTTCCTCGACGATCGACGACGCCCGCGATGGGTCCGCCGCCAGCGCGGCCCAGTGCTGCGGGTGCCGCAGCATGGCCAGCGCCGCGTTGGCGATGAGGTTGACCGTTGTCTCGTGCCCGGCGATCAGCAACAGATTGCAGGTCGCGACGATCTCCTCGGAGGTCAGCTGGTCGCCGTCCTCTTCGGCGGCGATCAGCGCGGAGATGAGGTCCTCGCCCGGCGAACTACGCCGCTCCTCGATGAGGTCCCGCAGGTACCCGCGCAGCCAGAGTCCGGCCTCCATCAGGTCGGCGGTGTCGTCGGCCGTCTCGTCGTTCACCGCGACAAAGGGGTCCAGGCCGCCCGCCAGCAGCGCCGAGGCCCGGCTGAAAAGCGGCTCGTCCGCCATCGGCACCCCGAGCAGCCGGCAGATCACGGCGACCGGCAGCGGGTAGGCCAGGTCGGCCACCACATCCATGGTGCCCGTGACGCCCTCGAGCAGGCCGTCCACCATGGTGCCGATGTCGGCCTCGAGTGCCTTGATCACCTTGGGCGCGAACGCCTTTTGCGCCAGCCCGCGCAGCCGGGTGTGGTCCGGCGGATCGAGGAAGAGGAACCCCGGCTCGCCGAATGGCCGGGCCTGCCGCTGGCCGGCGGCGATCTGCTTCTGCGTGACCGTCGACTTCAGCCGGTCGTTGGCCGATGCCGGGTGCCGCAGCACCTCGTCGCACTCGGCGAAGCCGGGAAACACGACGAGATTCGCGTCGGGCAGCGCCAGCGGCCCGCTGGCCAGGAATCGTTCGTACAGCGGGTACGGGTCGGCCCGGTTGCCCGGATCCATCAACCCGAGAAGCAACGTTTGCGGGTCGATCACTCCCGGTGCGCCAGTCATACAAGCAATTGTGCACAGCGCCGGATCGCCGCAGGTGGCTCCCTATCGGGGCCCGTAGTAGCGCCCCAGCACGTGGTCGCGCAGCTCGTCGAACTCACCGGCGGTGATGGCGGCGCGGATCTGGTCGACGAGCCGGATGATGAACCGTTCGTTGTGGATGGTGCCCAGCGTGGACGCCAGAATCTCCTTGGCCTTGAACAGATGGTGCAGATACGCCCGGGTGTAGTTGGCGCAGGTGTAGCAATCGCATTCGGCGTCAATGGGATTGAAGTCGCGCTTGAACCGGGCGTTGGTGACGTTGAAGCGGCCCGTCGCCGAGTACATCGCGGCGTTGCGGGCGACTCGCGACGGCGACACGCAGTCGAAGGTGTCGGCGCCGGCTTCGATGGCGGCGAACAGATCGTCCGGCTCACTGATGCCGAGCAGGTGCCGCGGTTTGTCGTCGGGCAGTTCGTCGGTGACCCAGCCGACGATGGTCGCCAGGTTCTGCTTCTCGAGAGCGCCGCCGATGCCATAGCCGTCGAAGCCGTGCCCGTCCTCGTCGACGATCCCGACGAGCCCCTTCGTGGCCTGGCGGCGCAGGTCCTCGTACTGCGCACCCTGAACCACCCCGAAGAGCGCCTGCGCCGGCTTGCCCGCGCGTTCGATGCTCAGTCGGCGGTGTTCGGCCAGGCAGCGCACCGCCCACCGGTGGGTGCGTTCCACCGAACGTTCTTGGTAGGCACGGGTGTTCACGAGCGTGGTGAGTTCGTCGAAGGCGAAGATGATGTCCGCACCCAGCTGGTGCTGAATGCCGATCGACACCTCGGGCGTGAAGCGATGCTTGTCACCGTTGAGGTGCGAGCGGAACGTCACCCCGTCTTCGTCGACATGGGCCAGCCGCTCTTTTCCTTCGGCAATGATGTCGTCGGCCTGCAACCGAGCCGTGTCCATGGCCAGCACCTTCTTGAAGCCCACCCCGAGCGACATCACCTGAAAGCCGCCGCTGTCGGTGAACGTCGGCCCGGGCCAGTTCATGAAGGCGCCGAGCCCGCCCGCCGCGTCCACCACATCGGGCCCGGGCTGCAGGTACAAGTGGTAGGCGTTGGAAAGAAGCGCCTGTGCGCCAAGCGATTTCATGGTCTCGGGCAGGACGCCCTTGACCGTCGCCGCGGTGCCGACGGCGATGAAGGCCGGGGTCTGGATGTCACCGTGCGGAGTATGGATCACCCCGGCCCGGCCGCGCCGGTCCGGCAGTTGCGCGGTGACTTCGAAGAACTGCTGACTCACCGCTGTATTCAACCAATTCCCCGCCCCGATACCCGAATGCCCGCGAACAACGCGGAAACAAACAGGTCAGGACGGTTACAGGGATTTTCTGTGAATTCGGTGAACAGGCGGTTTGCGAACCTCATAATGCACTGGATGACCCGCCGTTCGGACGGTTCGCACAAATTAGGAGCACAAGTTATGAAGCGTGGTTTGGTTGTCGCGGTCGCTGGTGCCGCGGTTCTGGCCGCCGGTCTGACCGGCTGTTCCAAGGATGACAAGAAGTCGTCCGGCTCGTCGGCCTCCGCAACGGCCTCGGCGTCGTCGGCCAACGGTAACTCCACTGCAGGCTCCGGCACGGCGAAGGTCAGCATCGACGGCAAGGCCCAGGACGTCCAGGGCCAGATCGGCTGCACCACTGCGGCCGGCAACGTGGTCATCGCCATCGGCAACGCCTCGGGCGGCCTGGGCGTCACCCTGACCGACGCCGACCCGCCGGTCGTCAAGACCGTCGGCCTGGGCGCCGTCAACGGCGTCACCCTGGGCTACACCGACGGCGTTCCGGGCGGCGAGGCCAAGGCCACCAAGGACGGTAAGACCTACAAGATCAGCGGCACCGCAACCGGGGTCGACATGGCCAACCCGATGGAGCCCACCAAGAAGCCCTTCGAGATCGAGGTGACCTGCCCCTAGCCGGTACTGATACAGATACGGGTGGTGTTCCGGATGCCGGAACACCACCCGTTTCTTCGTTCCCGGGGAAGTTGCAGATTCCCGTCTAAACGCCTGGTCACGGGAGTAGCGTCCGGTTCACGCCTAGCCGGGGGAGCGTCGATGTCCGTGCAGATGTTGCCAACCAGCCGTCCCGCCGTTCGTGGAGTGCCGCGAGTCTTCCTGTTGTTCGCGATGTGCTGCGCACTGCTCGTGGGGCCGGCCACCAACATCACGACAGGCGTATTCCTCGGCCTGATCCACACGTCACTCGGTACCGTGATCGGGATCGGCGGGCGGGGCGATCCCACCTCGGCCAACATTCCGGCCAAGCTCAACGACACCGTGGTGCCGCCCGGCTACACCTATGACCCGATCAACTACCCGGCCTCGATCCAGTTGTCGGCCAGCACGGCCATCTCCGGCCCGAAAACCTACGACGAAATCCTGACGCGGTCGCAACCGATCATCGTGGCCGGCTATTCCGAGGGCACCCTCGGTGCCGAATTCGCCAAGAGGCGGTTGCTTGCCAATGGCACCGGCCCTTTGCCCTCTCAGCTGTCGTTCCTGATGATCGCCTCGCCGTTCGCACCGAACGGCGGCATCTTCGAGCGGTTCCCCGGCATAAGCGTGCCATTCATCGTGGGCAACATGGGCCCGGCGGCGCCGTCGGCGTACAACAGCACGTTCATCACCAACGAGTACGACCCGTACGCCGACTTCCCGGCCTACTTCAATCCGCTATCGCTGGCCAACAGTCTGCTGGGCGTCATGTACGCGCACCCGGACGCGTACTACGACTCCTACATTCCCGGCACCACGCCGGCCATCGTCACCTCGGTGACCAACAGCGCCGGCGGCCAGGACACGTATGTGTTCATCACCAATCCCGATCTGCCGTTGTTGGCTCCGCTTCGCCAAGGCGCGGGCGCCATCGGGTTGACGCCGTTGGTCAAACCGCTGCTGGACGCTGTCGAGCCACTGCTGCGGGTGCTGGTCGACATGGGCTACACCGATCGGCAAAACCTGAGTCCCGAACAGAAGACGCCGTTCTCGTTGTTCACGCCGCTGCCGAAGATCGTCGAGGCCCTCACGGCGATACCGGGCGCACTTCAACAGGGCGCCACCAACTTCATCACAGACCTGCAGTCCGAGCTGCACCTGCCGCCTCTGGCGGCCACATCGGCCGTCTCGCCTCCCGTGACACCGCTGGACACCGCCGCCAAGAAGCCCGCGGTCCTGGCGCCGGTGGCCGCGACCGTCCAGGACACGGCCACGAAGGCCGATGAGAAGACGGGCCCCAAGACCGACGCACCGGCCGACGTGAAGACCGACGTAAAAACCGACACGAAGACCGAGCAACCGCAGGCACCGACGGCCTCGACTACCGACCCCGGCCAGAAGCCGACGGGCATCGACGAGCCGAAGGTCAAATCCCCCAAACCGGAGGCGGATTCAGATACGCCGCCGGTGAAGTCGACCAAACCGAAGACCGACCCGGACAGCCCGCCGATCAAAACCACCAAGCCGAAGAAAAAGAAGAACGCGCCCGCCACGGACGCTGGTGACGTGCAGACGGGGTCGACCGCCGGGCCCACATCCGAACCGAAGGACGGCCCCAAACGCGAGTCCGGCCCGGCCGCAGCCTGACTCGCGTTCGGCGACCAGCGGCTGCCAGGCGCGGTGCGCACAGATCGCGATCCCCCGCTAATCGCGATCTGTCCGCACGCCCGGCGGCGCCGATCCAACTCTCAGCAACCGCCAAGGAACACTTTACATACCATTGGTCTTGAATTACGCTTTCGGCAGTGCCCGCGGCGCAGCCGCAGGTAGATCACGTCGCGAAAGGCGCAAGGCGTGAGCCCTACATTCGTCAGGGAGTGCCGACCGTGGTCACGGTCGAAGCCTTTTCACGCGTAGTGTCGTCGATCTACGATTCCGCGGTCCAGCCAGAGCAGTGGACCGCGACCATGGCCGACCTCCACACCATGTTCGAGGCGACCGGCGGCGCGGCTCTGGTGTTGGCCGATGGCGTGAGCCGGGCGCCCCAGAGCGTCACGATCCCGACTGACGCCCTCGCCGAATACGCGGAGTACTACCGCCACATCGATTTCCTCCTCGAGGCCGTCGAGAACGGACCTGTCGGGCAGGTGCGCGGCAGCCAGGAACTCGTCGCATTGCAGCCGAACGCCGAGTTCCACATGGACTGGATGCGACCGCACCGACTCGATGACGGGCTGTTCGTCCGGCTGACGGGCGGCCCCGAACCCGCCACCTGGGTGGTGGCCACCGAGAAACGGGCCGACCCGTTCGACACCGCCGAACGCGTCCACCTGGCCGAGGCGCTGGTCCCGCACTTCCAGCGGGCCCTGCGCATCCAGCACGACCTCAGCTCGGCCAGCCATCAGATCCGCAACATCTCGTCGGCGATGGACAACGTCACCCGCATCGGGATGGCGGTCGTGGACTGCGCGTTGTCGGTGCGATACCTGAACACCGCGGCAGAGAACATCGTCCGCCGTCACGACGGTCTGACCCTCCGCGAGGGCTCGTTCGAGTTCACGCACCCGCCCGCTGACGCGGCCCTACGTCACGGCATCAACGCCGCACTCGGGCAGACCGGGGCGGTCGTGCGGGGTGGCACCTCGCTGTTGTGCCCGCGCCCATCGGGGTTGCGCCCGTACGTCATTCACGTGCTGCCGTTCCAGCATGTGACGGCTCCGCTCGCCGAATCACGGGCCCTGGTGCTGATTCTCGATCCCGAGCAGCACCCGCAACCGGACACCGAGATGCTGCGCCGCTTGTACGGCCTGACGACGGCCGAAGCGGCGGTGGCCATCAGGCTGATACAGGGCGACGGTATCAAGCCCATCGCCGAGAGTATGTGCCTGTCGGCCGGCACCGTCAGAACTCACGTTCAGCACATCTTCGACAAGACGGGCACCCACCGACAGGCCGAGCTCGTCCGCACGCTGCTCGCCATATCGCTGTAGTGCGCCAACCAAATACGCCGATCGGCCGATGCACTGCCCGGAGCCGATGCCGGATCCTTTCTCCAAGGACAAGGAGGGCGCCATGTTCATCACCACCACCGGACCGAACCCATGAGCGCCACAGTCGAACGCTGTGACGTCTGCATCGTCGGTGCCGGCATCGCCGGCCTCAACGCCCTCTTCACGACGTCCCAGTACGTATCGCCGGGCCAGCGGGTGATCCTGCTGGACCGCCGGCAGCGCGCGGGCGGCATGTGGGTCGACACCTATGACTACGTGCGGCTGCACCAGCCACACCCGTTCTTCACGGTCGGGAACATCGGTTGGACGCTCGGCGCCGAGCCGTCCCATCTGGCCACCAAACAGGAAGTGCTGGCGCACGTCGACCACTGCCTCGACGTGCTGCGGCAGCGCATCGCGATCGACGAATATTACGGCTGGACAATACAATCCGACACCGAGGCCGACGGCGTCGTGCGCGTGCAGTGCCGGTCGGGCGACGGGCGCAGCATGGTCGTCGAAGCCAAGCGCCTGATCAAGGCCATCGCCTCCGACGTCGAGCCCAACGATCCGCTACCGGTGTCCAGCACCAGCGTCCATTCGGTGTCGCCGAACTACTGCGACATGCGCAGCGGCGACATCGATGCCAGCGACGCTCCGGTCTGGGTGATCGGCAGCGGCAAGACCGCGATGGACACCGCGTACGCCCTCATCACCCGCCACCCCGGACGCGAGGTGAATCTGCTGGCAGGTTCGGGAACCTATTTCGCGCACCGGGACCGCCTGTTCCCCACCGGGGGCAGGCGGTGGTGGGGTGGCTTGACGTTCAATGCCTTCGCCGACGAAGTGACCCAGATGTTCGACGGCACCAACGAAGAGCAAGTGGCCCGCCACTGGCGCGAGCGGTGTGGCGTCTGGGTGACACCCAGCACCGGCAACTTCCTGCTCGGGCTCCTGTCGACCGCCGAGCGCGACGCCATCGCCGACGGATTGAACGACATCGTGATGGACCACTTCGTGGACGCCGTCGACCGCGACGGCCGAACCGAACTGCAGCTGCGCAGCGGCGCGGTCCGGGAGATCGACGCCGACAGCTGGATCGTCAACTGCACCGGGTATCTGCTGCAGCACTCACCACCGTATGAGCCCTACGCCTCCCCCAGTGGCCGGGTGCTGTCGCTGAACGCTCGCGCCGCGACGCTGCATCTGACGACGTACATGGGCTACTTCCTGCCGCATCTGATGTTCACCGGCCAGCTCACCGAGGTCCCGCTCTACGAGCTCGACTTGATCGACTTGCGCCGCAAGTGCAACGCGGTGTTCCCTCACACCCTGATGACGCTGGCTGTACACAACCTCAGTCTCATCTCAGATGTCTTGCCCCTCAGCGTTTTTCGGGACTGCGGAGTGGACGTGGCACGCTGGTATCCGCTGCCGCGCCAAGCCGTCGGGATGGCCCAGTTCCTGGCCACCCACCACCGACGCCGCCCGCACCTGCAGCGCACGCTCGACACCGTCGCCAAGCGCTTCGACGTCCACTGCTCCCCGCTCGCCCGCGGCAGTGCGCCTACTCAGCCAGTGACAACTCCGGGGGCGGGACGCGCAGACCACGCGTGAGAACCAGGAGATACACCACGCCGATCGACATCCAGATCACCCCGAGAGTCAGTGCGGCACTGCCCAATTGGGTGAGCAGGTAGACGTCCACGAGCGCACCGATCAACGGAATCACCACATATGTCAGTGGATTCAGCTGTTGCTCGTGGCGATGCCGGACGAAGTAGCCGATGACCGACAGATTCACCAGCGTGAAGGCCGTGAAGGCACCGAAGTTGATGAACGACGTCGACGTGGCGACGCTGAGGAACACCGCGCCGAGGCCGATGAGCCCGCACAGCACGATGTTGAAGACGGGCGTGAAGAACCGGGGCGACAGCTTGCCGAAGAACTTCTTGGGCAGCACCGAGTCTCGGCCCATCGCGTACAGCAATCGGGACACGCTGGCCTGCGCCGCCAGGCCCGAGGTGAACTGACCGATGATCAGTCCCGTCACGAAGAACGCGGCGAACAGCGCCCCGCCGATGGTCCGGGCCGTGTCCGCGGCCAGCGAATCGGCGTTCGGGAAGGTGCCGCCGGGCTGGACCAGCGTCAGGACGTACGCGACCGTCACGAAGACCACCCCGCCGACGAGAGCGACGAGCATGATCGCGCGCGGGATGTTGCGCTGCGGATTCTTGGTGTCCTCCGTGAGCGTGCTGACGGCGTCGAAACCGAGGAAGGAGTACGCCGCGATGGCCGCGCCCGCGGCGATCGCCGGGAAGCCACCGGTACCGGCGAACGGGGTGGCGGACACCAGCGAGCCGCCGCCGTGGCGGGACACCATGTGCGCCACCGCGAAACCGACGAACAGCGCGATCACGAGGAACTGCAGGGCCATCAGGACCAAGTTGGCCTTGTCCGCCACCTTGAGTCCGATGATGTTCAGCGCGGTCGTCACGACGATGAACGCCACGATCCACACCCACGCCGGCACCGACGGAAACTCACCGGTCAGGTAGGCGGCACCGATCAACCAGATGACCAGCGGCAAGAACAGGTAGTCGAGCAGGATCGTCCAGCCCACCAGGAATCCGAGCCGCGAATCCAGTGCCTTGCGGACGTAGGTGTACGACGACCCCGCGACCGGATAGTGCACCGACATCTTCGCGTAGCTCGCGGCCGTGAACAGCATGGCCACGGTGGCCAGCAGATAAGAACCGGCACTGGCGCCGGCGGACGCCTCGGCGATCACGCCGAAGATCCCCAGGACGATGATGGGCGCCATGTAGGCGAGGCCGAACAGCGTCACGCCACCCAGGCCGAGCGTCGCGTTGAGGTGGCCGGCCTCGCTGGGCTGCTGGGCAGTTTCGGTCATGACGGTCCTTCGGGGTCGACGGGCTGCGGCTGCCACCGCTGGTGCACCAGCTGGCCGCCGTAGACGGGCAGCTCGATCGGGTCGTCATCGGCGCGCAACTGCTCCCATACCCGGTTGACCCCGGCGGTGCCGTGGGTCCGCACCGCGGTCACCTGGTCGAGGTCGATCGTCAGATGCGTGACCTCCGGTTCGGCGTGGGGCGCGTGGGCGAGCACCTCACCCTCCGGTCCGACGTAGATGCTCTGCCCCCGCCCGAGTGGTCCGGCGGCGTTGACGCTGAGGTAGTAGATCTGGTTCGTGATCGCGTTGGCGCGGGCCAGGACGAGCTCCTGCGCGCGGTCGTCGGACGTCGTCTTGACGATGTTGAACACGACCTCCGCGCCGAGCCATGCGATCTGCCGGGTCGCCTCGGGAAACCAGCTGTCGTAGCAGATGTTGACACCCATCCGGCCGACGCCGGGTACGTCGAAGGCCGTAAAACCGGCCCCTGACGCCCACGGCTCGTATGGCCGCCACGGGAACACCTTGCGGTACGACGAGACCAGCCGGCCGTCGGGATCGAAGACGAGCGCGGTGTTGTACACCCGGCCGTCTGCGCCGCGCTCGGCGATCGAGCCGGGCAGCAGCCAGACGCCGGCGGCGGCAGCCACGGCGCCGAGCGCCTGCACGAGCGGTCCGGCAAGCGGCTCGGCGACAGCGTCGAAATAGGACCGCGGATCGTCGGCGCCATCGCTTGCCCCGAGCAGGTGAATCTCGGGGAACACCACCATCTGCGTATCCGGCCGCTCGGCGAGGATCGCCGCCAGCTCGGCAGCCAGCTCGGCCACCGGATCGTCGCCTTGCAGGGGGCTGGCCTGGACCAGCGCAACCCGCCAATGTCGACTCATCTCACCTCACCATCGGCACACACGGCATCAGTGTGCGCCAGGACACATGTACCTCGGTCGGACAATCTGGGGATTATTTGTCTGATTATTCGACATTCCGTACATTCACCGGTTCTCAGCGGTGGTGCGCGGCGAAGAACTGCCAGATGGTGTCGGTGGCGTTCACTGCGGTCGAAGGCGGTGGCAGGTCACCAAGCCGTTGCACCAGCGGGCTCGGGACGCCGCCGGGCCACTGATGGCCGGCACCGGCGATGCTGATCAGTTCCACGGTGCGGCCGCCGGGACAGTCGGCCGTCTGCGACGTCACGGCGCCGGTGCTCGACGTCACCGGGGCTGCGCATGCGTCGATATCTCGCCAAATCGTGTTCACCGCAGACACCGAAGGACCGTCGACATTGGGTGCGCCGGTGAATGTCCTGGCCTTGCCCGGGCCGCCACCGAAGGGGACACGGTCGTCGGCGGTGCCGTGGATCTGCAGCACCGAGGTCGGGGCGGCGTACGAACAGTCGGTCAGCAGCGTGCCGGCAACGGGAGCGACCGCGGCGAAAAGCTCCGTCTGACAAGCGAGGCGTAGCGCCATCATGGCGCCGTTGGACATACCCGTGACGTAGACCCGGGCTGGATCGATGGGTACCTGCGCTTCGATGGCGCCGACCATCGCGGTGATGAATCCGACGTCGTCGATATTGCGGTTCTTCGGTATCCCGCAACAGCTTCCGGCGTTCCATGCGCGATCCATCCCGTCTGGATACGCAACAACGAACCGGCCCGAGTCGGCCTCGGCGTCCCAGTTGTACGCACGCTCGGCCTGCGCCCCGTCGCCGTAGCCGCCGTGCAGCATGACGACCAGTGGGCTCGCGGCGCTGAGCCCGGCCGGACGGTACACCTGAAACGTCCGCGTCAGTCCGCCCGCCTGTACCGAGTTGCTGGACGGGCCGTCGGGTATGCCACTACCTGGCGCGCCCACCGCGGACTGCCTGCCGAGGCAACCGCCGACCGCGAGCAGCGCGACAGCCAGCAGCGCGGCGGCGAGTGCGCGCCGTAGCGAACGGGTCATGCTCCCATGGTGCACGCCGCGCGGTGAAGTTGTAACTACCGCCCCAGCCGGGCCAGCGCGACGGCGGCGGCGTTGGCCCCGCACATGCCGTGCCCACCCGGACCCGGCGGCGTGGCCGCCGAGCAGATGTACATCCCAGGGACCCCGATGGTGTACGGCGACAACGTCGTTCGCGGCCCGAAGGCCAGCTGCCGGATGTCCTTGGCCCCGGTGTTGATGTCACCACCCACGTAATTCGCGTTGTAGACCGACATCTCGGTGGTGGACCGCACGGCCTGCCCGACGATGCGATCGCGGAATCCGGGCGCGAACCGCTCGATCTGCGCGATGATCGCCTCGGTGGCGTCACCGCTGTAGCCATTGGGCACGTGCGCATACGCCGACACCGGATTGACCGTGCCGACCGACCGCCCCGGGTCGGCGAGGTACTGCTGGAACGCCAGCACGAAGGGGCGCTGCGGCATCCGGCCCGCGTGAATGTCCCGTTCTGTCGTGGCGATCTCGGCGAAATCGCCGCCCAGGTGGACGGTGCCGGCCCGGCGGGCGGCGGCATTGGTCCACGGAACCTCGCCCTCCACCGCGAAATCGACCTTGAAAGCACCGGGGCCATAACGGAACCGCTCGAAGGCGCGGCGCACCCGCGGCGGCAGCCGATCTCCGAGGATCCCCGCGACGGCGGTGGGCGACAGATCGAAGACCGTGATGTCGGCGGGCGGCAACTGAGCCGCCGAGGTGATCCGCACGCCCGTCTCGACCTTGCCGCCCAGTTCGGTGAGCACCGCCTCGAACGCGTTGGTGATCGCCTGCGATCCCCCGGCGGCCACTGGCCAGCCGTTGGCGTGCCCGGCAGTGATGATGCCCAGCCCGATCGCCGAGGTGAGCGGATGGTGCAGCGGCTGAAAGGTATGTGCGGCAACGCCTCCGAAAAGGGCGCGGGCCTGCGGCGTACGGAAGACCCGGGCCAGAGCTGCCGCGGGCAGCACCGTCGGCGCCCCGAACCTGGCCAGCTCCAACGGATGCCGCGGCACCCGGAGCAGCGGGCCCATGATGTCGTCGGACAGCTTGGCGAACCGGCGCGACGGTCCGCCGAACAGCAACTTCCACCGCGATCCGTCGGCCCCGAGCCCGTCCGCCGTGGTCTCGACCGAGCGGTACAGCGAACCGGCGGTGCCGTCGTCGAGCGGGTGGACGCAGTCGATCTCGGTCCACTTCCACTGCAGGCCATAGCGATCCAGGCCGAGATCTCTGATGAACTTGGAACCGGCCGGCATCACGTGGATGGCCGCGCAATCGTCGAACACCAGGCCCGGCATGACGTACTCGCTGGAGCGGATGCCGCCGCCGATCCGGTCGGCGGCCTCCAGGACCGTGACGTCGATCCCCTTGGCGGCCAAGGTGATGGCGGCGGCGAGCCCGTTGGGCCCGGCGCCGACCACAACCGCATTACTCATGCGCGATCCGCCTTCGCTACTCGCCGGCCTCTCATCAGTGCAGGACTCCGGCCCGCTGCCAGGTGACGTTGAGCGGGATCGGCCCGTTGGGCAGCCACGGCTGCTCGTCGACCAGGTCCTTCACATTCCACGTGCCACGCTCGATGACGCCCAGTGCCGCATCGATCACCTTGTACTCCTGCGTCATCTTGTGGATAGGCTGCGACTCCACCCAGGCGATGACGAACTCGCCCGGCTCGAACTGCGCCTCTGATTGGATGGCCCGGATCAGGTCTTCATTGTGCAGGTGCCCGTCGCCGAAGTTGAAGCCGATGATGGTGTTACAGGACATCTCGCCTTCACGGACGACGCGGGTGTCGATGTCGGGCAGGCATTTCAGCAGCACCGAGTACAAACCACGGCCCTGGCTGTGCATGGCCCGCCATGCCGTCACCTGCTGGGTGAACACCTCGGCGGTGAGCGGGTCCCACCCGAAGGCGACGTACTGGTCGGCCGAGTTGGGCGACGACCGGGTGACACGGTTGAGCTTCTGCTCGGCACCGGGTGTGAAGGTCCACACCGCCGAGGCCCAGTTGCCGGCGTACTGGCGCATGGCCGGCAGGAACGAGACGAGGTCGGGGCGCAGGTTGCCGAGGACCGGGAAGAACGACAGCGCCGCGGCGAGCACGATGGCCAGCCAGCCCGGGTTCATGTCCCACACCGCGTAGCCGTCCCCATTGGGGAAACCCAGGAACAGGAAGATGGTGGCGTAGGCGAACAGCACGTTCCATTCCACCGGCACCGCCAGCGGGAACGTCGAGATGATGAACAGGTGGAAGCTGACCATGATGGCGGCGGCCGCGATGGACAGCCACGGCCACGGCGAGAACAGAAGTGCCAGTGGCGCAGCGATTTCCACGATGCTGCCCGGCCCGTGTGCCATGAAGGTGGCCAGGTGCGACGGACGCAGATCCTCGGGGAAGTTGCGGTAGTGGGCCCGCTTGAGCCACTTGAACGGGATCGCGGGGCTGTTGCTCACCATCGGCGGGATGACGTTGGTGAAGTGCAGGCCGAACTTCGAGACACCGGCCCAGATCCAGACGGTGCCGATCAGCAGCTTGCCGGCGATGATCATGTTGACGAACGGCAGGGTGGCGAAGAAGATCAGCGCGGGCAGGTACTGCTCGCCGCGGCCGGCCAGGAAGATCGTCTTGTCCCGCAGTCCGATCAGCACGAACAGGATGATCGGCGCGACGAAGAGGGCGGGGTTGACCAGTCCGGAGGTGTTGTCCGGCAACGCTTTCGACAGCGATTCACTGGGCACGCCGGGCAGCACCAGCGCGATGAGCACGGTGGCCATCAGGGCCAGGTACACGACGATGTCGAACCAGGTGCGCCGGTCGCCGTTCGTGAACGGCACTGCCTTCCACGGCCGGAGCCGAATGGTGTTGGGCTTGGCCCAGAATCGGAATCCGCCCGTCATCGGCTTGGTCTTACCGGCGAGCGGCCCCCACGAGCCCGCGAACCCGATGAGTTCCAGGAGGACGGTCCACAGGATCGCCTTCTGGTAGACGATCGGCTGGTCCCACCACTGTGACACGTGCCAGAACGCCGGCAGATGCGACGTCGAGGTGGCGATCGCAACGCCACCCAGGGCGTAGAAGAACGTGAGTTTGACGATGTAGAGGACGTGGATCATGCGCGGTGCGCCGTACCCTTCGTCCACCCATTTGAGACACATGATGCGGAGCCGCTCCTGCAGCGGCATGTGGAGAAACTCTTCCAGATCGACCTTCGGCAAGGTCGGTTTGATGAATCCCATGAGGTGAGCTCCTTTGCTGGTATCAGGCTAGATTCGCGGTTCGGTGGCGGTGAGGGTTTTGCGCAGGGACGGCTTGTCGATCTTGCCGACGGGGTTCTTCGGCAGCGTCTCCAGAACCGTGATGTCCACGGGCAGTTTGTATTTCGACAGTGACGCTCGCAGGTGCGCGGTGACGCCGTCGATGTCGAGCTCGACGCCGGGGTGCGCGGAGACGAACAGCACCGGCTCTTCCCCGTAGAGCCCGCTCGGGCGTCCGACCACCGCGGCCTCGGCGACCCCGGCAATCTGGTGCACGACGGTCTCGATCTCCTTGGGGTAGATGTTCTCGCCGCCGCGGATGATCATGTCCTTGGCCCGGTCGACCAGGACCAGGTAGCCGTCCTCGTCGAATCGCCCGACGTCGCCGGTGTACAACCAGCCGTCCCTCAGGGTCTTCTCGGTCTCCTCCGGACGGTTCAGATAGCCACGCATCACGTTGGGTCCCTTGATCACCACCTCGCCGAGCTCGCCCTGGGGCACTTCGGCACCGGCCAGGTCGACGATGCGAATCTGCTGCCCCGGCAACGGGATTCCCACGGTGCCGACCTTGCGCGTCCCATTCAGCGGGTTGCCGGTGCTGGCGCACGAGCCTTCGGACAGCCCGTAGCCCTCGATCATGCCGATGCCGTAACGCTTTTCGAAGCCCTCCAGCAGTTCGATGCTGGCCGGCGCGGCGCCACAGACAGCGAATCGCACCGCGGACGTGTCGGGCTGAACCTCGGGCGGCAGACCCAGCAGCATCGTGTAAATGGTTGGCACCGCGGAGAAGTAGGTGGCGCGGCTGGATTCCAGGCGGGCGAAGAAGGTTGCTGGATTGAACCGGCCGGCGATGGTGGTCCGGCCGCCGGCGAGCAGCGGCGACAGCACGCTGACGACGATGCCGTTCACGTGGAACAGCGGCAGGATGAGCAGGCTGTGGTCGGTGTCGGTCAACTCGAAGCCTTCGATCACCATGGCGCACATGGCGTTCAGGTTCGCGTTGTCGAGCATGACGCCCTTGGGCCGGCCGGTGGTGCCGCTGGTGTAGATCAGCAGGGCCAGGTCGTGGTCGTTGCCGGCCACGGGATCGGCCAGGCGGGGCTCGCCACCCATGTCGTCGACGTGCAGCACCGTGACGTCGGAGTCGACGTCACGGTCGACGACGAGGACGACAGCACCGGCGTCGGCCACCTGGTAGGCGACTTCGGCGGGTACCAGGGTCGGGCTGATGGGTGTCGCGACGGCGCCGAGTCGCCAGGTGGCGAACAGCGCGACGACGAATTCCGCGCGGTTCGGGAGCATGATGCCGACGACGTCGCCGGCGCGCACACCGCGCTGATGCAGCGCGCCGGCGGCGCGCTGGACGGCATCGAGAAAGGCGGCGTTGTCGAGGTCGGTGTGGTCGTCGGCGACGGCCGGTGCGTGTGGCGCCGCGGCAGCGCGACGGTCGGGCAGGGTGGCGAGGTTCATGTCATAAAAGTAGAAGTTTGTGGCGTGCGCCACTCCGTCGTGCGCCGATCAACTTTGGCGAGCGATTTGTACGTTCGGCACAAAGTTTGGCTCTACAGTCGGCACATGGATCCGGCGGTCAGCGAGGCCAACAACGCGATCATGACCCGCCTCATCGCCCGGCAGACCGAGGTCGCGCGCTCCGTCGGGCAGCGTCTGGCCAGCGATATCACCGAGCTGCGCGGCGATCCCGAGATCATCGAACTGCTCCGCGCCAGTGTCGGCGGCAACGTCGAGACCATATTCCACGCGCTGCGTTACGACATATCTCTGGAGAACATCGAAGCGCCGACCGCCGCCCTCGAGTACGCCCGCCGGCTCGCACAGCGCGGCGTGCCGATGAACGCCTTGACGCGGGCCTACCGCATCGGCCACGCCCTGGTGCTCGACGTCGCCGGCGAGGAGATCAACCGGGCCGGCTTCGCGCCGCAGACCAGCCTGGCCTTCTTCGAGCGGCTGACGTCGGTGACGTTCCGCTACATCGACTGGATCTCGCAACAGGTCGTCACGGTCTACGAGGACGAACGCGACCGCTGGCTCGCCAACCGCAACAGCACGCAGGCCCTGCGGGTGCGGGAAGTCTTGTCCGGCAACGACTCCGACCCCGAGGCCATCACGGCCGCGATCCGCTATCCGATGCGCCGCCGGCATCTGGGCGTCGTGTTGTGGTGGCCGAGCGGTAGCGGGCACGTCACCGGGCACGACGACGCGCTGGCCAAACTCGAGCAGTTCCTGCGCGCGGCTGCCGAACATGTCGGCTCCCAGGGCAGTCCGCTGTTCCTGGCGGCCGACCAACGGACCGGCTGGGGCTGGCTGCCGTTGTCCGGGGCGACCGCACCTGCAGCATCCGCACAGCTGCGGCAGTTCACGGACTCCCATCCCAACGCCCCTGCCGTCGCCATCGGCATCCCATTGCCGGGCGTCGACGGGTTCCGCCGGTCGCACCGGCAGGCTCTGCGCGCGCACAGCGTCGCGGTGACGGCCGACCTGACGGGCGTCACCGCGGCCGACGACCCAGGCTTCGCCGCCGCCGCGCTGATGGGCGAGAACCAGGACGACGCACGGGAGTTCGTCCACACGGTTCTCGGGCCGCTGGCCGGGGCCGGCGGCAACGACGCGCGCCTGCGCGAAACCCTGCAGGTGTTTCTACGGCACGGCGGTAGCTACACCGCCGCGGCCGACGAGCTGGTGGTGCATTTCAACACCGTCAAGTACCGCGTCGGGAGGGCGCTCGAACGCCGCGGCCGACCCCTTGGCGACGACCGGCTGGACATCGAGATGGCGCTGCTGCTGTGCCAGTGGTACGCGGCTGCGGTTTTGCTCGACGAATAGTTGCTCGCCTGCCAGCAAGGTCACCAGAAGCAGGTATTGCCAGCATATTCACAGCATCAGTGATCGAATCGAGACTGATAGCAAACAGGTATGTGTCAACCAGCTGGTTCACTGCTGTAACAGATGCGCCGCGGCCGGCGATACCACGGTAGTGGTCGGATGAACCGAGTACGACCTTGTAGGTTCACCTGGCCACACGCGAGAAAACCAGGATTGGAGTATCACTAATGCGCAACTCAGGACGTTTGATCGGATTTGCTGCGGTATCAGCCCTCGCGCTGGTCCCGCTTGCCGTCGCGGCTCCGGCGTGGGCCGACGACGAGGTTTCCGGTGAAACCGGCGCCGCGGTCGCTACCCCGATCGGCAATGGCAACGCCGGTGGCGGCGCCGGCTTCGGCGTGGAGAACCCCTTCTGGCACCCCTTCGACGCGTCCAGCAACACGGGCGGCGGCGCCGGTGTGAACACCCCGCTCGGCGGCGGCGAGTTCAACACCGCCACCGGCACCGATGCCGGCATCAACGGCGCGGGCTTCGACACCAACACCGGCGCGGCGGTCAACACCCCGCTGGGTGGCAGCAACTTCAACACCGGCGCGGCCACCGACTTCAACGTGCCCAACCCGGCTGACTTCATGCCGAACTTCGGCGGCGGCGCGGGCGTGAACACCCCGTTCGGTGGCAGCGGCTTCAACGCCGGC
>NZ_JARVRX010000016.1 GCF_030209435.1 Mycolicibacterium sp. lyk4-40-TYG-92
GCGCGGCCGGTGGCGTGCTGCTGCGTCCGTTCGCTCGCCTGATCGCCAAGACGGGCGACTCGGTCACCACCTACGGCGAACCTTGGAACATGAACTAACTGAACCGGCAACTGCCGAGGGGTACAGGCATCGGATTCGTGCCGTGGGGCCAGGCCAGAGATTGCCGGGTACCTTGCTGCGCCGCCGGGGTTCGTTTTGTGTCATTTTCGCAGCGATGCGCGCGACATCATCCACCATCTAAAGCTCCCTGGCGATGCCCGACGATGCGGGCGGCGCAGCGCGTATCCCATAACGAGTTGGATCCAAGCCGGGAACGCCAGCCGAAGGAATTTACGCCAGAAACGTGGCCCCTACCTTGCAAAATGCCGCACTTCATAGGTTCTCCATAGGCCAACCACAGAGGGTCGCTAATCCGGTTGGCAACAATGTCGCGATGCGATACCCGGCAGATGTTCACGAGGCAGCCCATCGGCCCCAGGCCACCGGCCCCGCGGCTCCGGCCCCGATGACTCGCCACGACGGCAGCCCGATCGAGGTTCTCGTGGTCGACGACGAACCGGCACTCGGCGACCTGGTCGCGATGGTGCTGCGCTACGAGGGCTGGCGAGTGACGGCAGCGAGCGACGGTGCGTCGGCCATCAAGAAGGCCGCCGATGAGAAACCCGACATCGTGGTACTCGACATCATGCTGCCTGACATGAATGGGCTCGACGTGCTCCACGAGCTGCACCGCATCCGCCCCGAACTACCGGTCCTGCTGCTCACCGCCAAAGACACCATCGAAGATCGCATCGCTGGATTGTCCGCGGGCGGAGACGATTACGTCACCAAGCCGTTCAACGTCGAGGAAATGGTCCTCCGGATGCGGGCACTGATCCGCCGGGCCGGCGTCGGGGTCGCCATCGACAGTGCGCAACTCGTCGTGGGAGATCTGGTACTGGACGAAGATAGCCGCGAAGTCACGCGAGCAGGTACCGACATCAGTTTGACTGCAACCGAATTCGAAGTTCTTCGGCTGATGATGAACAACCCTCGACGGGTACTGACCAAGGCACAGATCTTACGCGCAGTATGGGACTGGGACTTCGAGGGCCGCTCCAACGTGGTCGAGCTGTACATCTCCTACCTCCGCAAGAAGATCGATGCCGACCGCACTCCCATGATCCATACGGTTCGGGGGATCGGCTATGTCCTCAAGCCTCAGTGACGTCGTGGTGGCGGAACCGCCCCCGCCGTCGCGACGCTGCCGCAAGTACGCACCACGGACCTGGACGTTGCGGAGCCGCCTGATCGTCGTGGTGTCGGTACTCGGCGCAGGTCTGTGCACCGCTGTCGGCGCCGCCACGCTGATTGCGTTACGGCACTTCCTCATCGGCCAACTCGATACTCAAGTCTCCGACGCCGAATCCCGATCCGTAACGTTCTTCGAGTTCGGGCCGCCGCCATTCCTGCGATTCTCCGGTCCCGGGCCGATGTTTCTCGATGCGCCCGGCCAATCGGCGGGCACCGTCGGCGCAATCATTTCGCAGCCCGGGCAGAGTCAGGGGGCAGTGATCATCACCAGCGGCGATCGGCGCTCTGTCAGCCCTGCAGCTCTGACGCAGCTCGAGCGAGTTCCCCAGGGGCACAAGGTCAGTGTCGACCTCGATGGACTCGGCCGCTACCGGCTCACCGCGCAGCAGTCCCACGATGCGGTTGTAGTGGCAGGCCTGCCAGTATCGGGAGTGCAACAGACGCTCGGGTCCGTCACATGGATGATCGGTGGGTTTTCTGCGGTAGCGCTGGCGGCGGCGATCGCCGCCGGGAGCGCAATGATTCGCCGCGAACTCGTCCCGCTGTCACGGATGTCCGAAGCGGCACAACACGTTGCCGGACTTCCGCTACACGAAGGCGACGTACGACTCCCGTCCCAGATCGAGCCCGTCGACGCGGACGCTGCTCATACGGAGGTCGGCCGGCTGGGCACCGCCCTCAACCGTATGGTCGACCGGGTAGCCGACGGCTTGGCCACCCGCCACGCAAGCGAGACCCGCGTACGCCAGTTCGTCGCCGACGCCAGCCACGAGTTACGGACGCCCCTGGCCTCCATCCAGGGCTACACCGAGGTGGCACGGCGTCTGGTAATCGGGACGCCTGCGCACCGCTCAGATGAGCAAGGCGAAGATCTGGTCTACGCGCTCACCCGAGTCCACGCCGAGTCCCGGCGCATGAGCCAATTGGTCGAGGACATGCTGCTGCTGGCCCGGCTGGACGCCGGCCGTCCACTCGAGCACAACGACGTCGACCTTTCCCAAATGGTGATCGACGCCGTGAGTGACGCCCACATGGCCGGACCCGAACATCGCTGGGCCTTAGACCTTCCAGACCAGCCTGTCGTTGTGTTCGGTGACCACCAGCGACTGCAACAAGTACTGGCCAACTTGCTATCGAACGCCCGCGTCCACACCCCCGCCGGCACCACAGTGTCCACCACGCTCGCCGCGGACAGCGACGGGTCAACGAGACTCAGGGTGGCTGACAGCGGCCCCGGAATTCCGTCCGATCTCCTGCCAGAAATCTTCGAGCGCTTCGCCCGCGGCGACGAATCCCGATCGCGAGCCGCGGGTAGTACCGGCCTCGGGTTGGCCATCGCTCAAGCTGTAGTCCATGCCCACGGCGGCACGATCGCGGTCGACAGCGGCCCGGACGGGTCTGCGTTCACGGTGACGCTGCCGGCGCGCGGCGCACAGTCATAGCTCCGCCCCACAGTCAACCAACAGAATTCCCAGCCGACTCGCAGACGATGACATCATGTTGCAAAACCCGACCTTGCATCCTGCACGGCTGCCGCAGGCCGCGCGTTCACAGGCCGACCAGCGGTGGACGCGCCCCGCGCTTGCCGGCCTGTTGGCGGCGACTGCCGCTTTGTGGACCGTGACTCTCGGCCGGATGGGTTGGGCCAACGCCTTTTACGCCGCGGCCGTGCAGGCGGGCACCCAGAGCTGGAAGGCCTTCCTGTTCGGCTCGTCGGACGCCGCGAACTCCATCACTGTGGACAAGCCGCCCGCATCGCTGTGGCCGATGGAGCTCAGCGCCCGAATCTTCGGCGTCAACACCTGGTCGATCCTGCTACCGCAAGTGCTGATCGGCGTCACCTCGGTCGCACTGCTGTACGCGATCGTGCGCCGGCAATTCGGTGCAGCCGCGGGCCTGATCGCCGGTGGTGCACTGACATTGACACCGGTGGCCACCCTGATGTTCCGCTATGACAACCCGGATGCTCTGTTGGTGTTGCTCATGATCGCCTCGGTCGGCGCCCTATTGCGCGCCGTCGAAGACGGCCGCACGCGATGGCTGGTGCTGTGCGGCGCATTGATCGGATTCGGTTTTCTGACAAAGCAATTGCAGGTACTGCTGGTGGTGCCGGCGTTGGCCGTGACCTACGTGGTCGCGGGGCCGCACCGGCTGCGTACCCGGCTGCTGCAACTGATCGCAGCACTGCTGTCGATGGTCGCTGCGGCTGGGTGGTGGGTGGCCCTGGTGGAGTTGCTCCCTAGTGCCGACCGGCCCTACATCGGTGGTTCGACCGATAACAGCTTTCTGAACCTGACCTTCGGATACAACGGAATATCGCGGCTCAGTGGCAACCACGGCGGATTACCGGAGCCTCCGGCCGGCGCAGAGTTGCCTCCGGGCGGCGAGCACGGCGGCTTCCCATTTGGTTCCGATCCCGGCGTCCTGCGGTTGTTCACCAGCGAATCCGGCGCACAGATCTCGTGGTTACTGCCGGCCGCCCTGGTCTTCCTCGCAGCGGGAATCATCTCATGTGGCAAGGCGCCGAGAACCGATCTACGACGAGCTCAGTACTTCGCCTGGGGCGTCTGGCTGCTCGGCACCGGCGCCGTCTTCAGCTTCATGTCCGGCCTCTATCACGATTACTACACGATGGCGCTCTCCCCCGCCATTGCCGCACTGGTCGGCATCGGAGCTACCCAGCTCTGGCGACGCCGGGCCACCGCCTTGATCGCTCTCACCCTTGCCGCGACGATCGCGCTGACCGCGGGTTGGGCCTGGGTACTGCTTTACCGCACAGCGGATTTCGTTCCGTGGCTACGTTGGGTAGTGGTGACTATCGGTGCCGCCGCGGCGCTGCTCCTCGTGGCCGAGGTGCTGCGCGGCATCCGCTTTGGGGCATGGGCGGCCCCACTTGCTGTCGTCGCGGTTCTGGCCGGTCCCCTCGCCTACTGCGTGCAGACGGTGGCGACCCCGCACAGCGGCGGCATCGTGACGGCCGGCCCCCGGCTCAGTGAACAGCACTTCCCCGGTTTGCCGCCTGGTGGCGATACAGCACCGAGCGCAGAGTTGGAGCAGCTGCTTAAAGCGAACGCCGACAACTACACGTGGGTGGCGGCCACCACCGGGTCCAATGACGCCGCAACTTACCAGCTGGCGACCGGCGACGCGGTGATGCCGATCGGCGGATTCTCGGGAGGCGACCCCTCGCCCACCCTGACGCAGTTCCAGCAGTACGTCGCCCAGGGCCGGATTCACTACTACATCCTCGCCCTCAGGCCGGGCGGACCCGGCGGGCCGGGCGGATCGCAGACCGAGGCGGCCAAGATTGCCGAGTGGGTAAAGCACAACTTCACCGATGCCACCGTCGACGGCGCGACCTACTACGACCTCACCGCGCCCCAGCGCAACACCGCATAGGCAAGAACCTCCAATGTTGTTGCCGGACCATCGAAGAACGACGAATCTCCGACACGTGGTTGACTACGTCAGGCCGTGCCCCACTGCATCAGGACCACGCTGAATCAGTACGAGAGCAACTGTGGCGCCGACGCCTGCGCCCGCACTCACCAGCGCGACCACCATCAATGCCATTCCGGCGCGGCGATGCGTCCTGTGCTGCTTGATCATATTCGCATCTCCCGCCCTGCAATTGGCTCACAGTCGCTGACCTTATCCGACGTTGTTGAATCGCGCCGATATCTTGAATTTCGCTGAAGCGGCTTCAAACCACCATTTGCACTTACGCCAGCAGGGACGGGACATCCGCGCCTGCAGTATGCGTAAGCGATTTTGCTGCAGCCAAATATTCATCCAGAAAGCCATGCGCTTTGGCACAATCCGACAGGCAAAGATTAGACCACCGACGCCAGGAAAGTTACCCGCTGCTCTACATCCATACCTGCGCAATAGAAAATCCATACGGACTGCCCAGGTTTGACCTGGAACCGGGCGAAGCCAGACCCGGAAATGTGTCGTGGGTCAGTTCTGCGCCTACTGTAAGCGACTTAACACTGTCATAACAATGAATACCGCCCAAGTCGCATCGGCTGGTGACGCAGTCTTGCGCACCTGAACATGTTGCACCAAAAGACATTTTCGGCGGCGAGATAGGATAGGCGCACCGCAGGAACAGCCAGTCGCGCTGGTGTCGAGAAGACACGCGCAACGTAGCACTATCGTCACGAGCTTCCTAGAAAAAGACTCGAATCCATAAGGTGGTCACAGGTCGAAGACCTTTTCAGCACCGGCGCGTTTGGCTATGTTTGTTGTGACACAACATATTTCGTCGAAAGGGAAATTGATGCATGCCAAAGTTCGCCAGCCTGGCCTGATCACCACCGCAGTCTTATGTGCTGGTCTTGGCCTGAGCGCCGTCGGGATCGGCGCAGGTGTCGCTAACGCCGCCCCGCCTCCGCCATGTGTGCCCGGCGCCCCGTGTGTCGGTGGTCCGGGGCCTGGCGGCCCTGGCCCCGCAGGCCCCGGACCCGGAGGCCCTGCCGGGCCCGGTCCCGTCGGCCCTGGCCTCGGAGGACCCGGCCCCGCACCCGCGCCCTGCCTGCCGCTGGTACCGTGCCCGCGATGAGCCGGTAGCAGGATCGAAGCCCGTCGTTGGCGGTCGGGATCTTTCCCGACCGCCAACGCCAATCTAGTTGCAGTTCAATAGGCCGCACGTGGGCGTACCGTCGAGCACAGCCCACGTGAGACACGACCAGATCAGGATGCGTCGAGGTCTGGCCGGCTCGACGCCTCAATGGCGGCAAGGTGGGATGCGGTGGCCTTCTTCGGATCGTCACCGAGACCCACCACGAGATTGACCATCATCGGCGAGAATACTTGGCGGACAGGGTCTTTGAATGGCGACAGGTGGCCGCCGAGTTCAAGCGTGATGACCCCGTGGACGGCACTCCACAGTTGTGGCGCAATCAATTCGGGGTCCTCGTCCGGACGGACTCGGCCGCTGGCGACCAACCGGCGGCAGCCTTGGACCAAATGCGCGTAGGCGTCCTCGAAACCGGCGGAGCGGCCGCGGTCCGTGGCCGGTGCCGGCCGGTAACTACCGCGGGCTGACAGACCGAACATGAGGTCGTAGAGGTGTGGATTGGCTTGGGCGAACCGGCGGGCCTCCAGTGCCATCGCGAACAATGAAGCGACCGGGTCATCGTTGGCGGGTGCGTCGAGGAAGACGTCACCGAAATCTTTGAAGCCTCGATCCACTACGGCCTGGATCAATTCCGGTACGCCACCAAGGTGGTGATACACAGCTATCGTCGAGAGCCCGGCGGCATCAGCGACGGTGCGTACCTTGATCGCGGCAGGCCCTTGCTCGGCCAACAGTGCGGTCGCGGCGCTGACCAACTGAGCGACCGCCTGCGCGCGGTCCAACCGCGGCGCCGCCTCTTTTGCGGCCTTAGGTGCGGTATTGGCCTTGGCTGGTCGGGGCATGGCCCTCCTGTACCTCCGTTCAGTTGACGTCGCCAGTTGAGGGTACAAGCGACTGCGCCGAGAGATTCGTCATGTGCGCCCTTTTCCTTGATCATTTTTCGCTTGGTTGTCGGCGTCTCGGGCAGACCCGGCGTGTGCCGGAATCTGCGCCATGGCGTATTCGGCGAGCGGGCGGTGATGGTCAGGACTGTTCACGATCACCCGTAACCGTGATGACGACTTTGCCTGTCGCGCGGCCATTCTCGACATATGCCAACGCGTCCAGTGTGGCGTCGAACGGGAAGACCCGATCGATGACCGGACGGATGGCACCACCGTCGACCAACGTGGCCAGCTCACGAAGCTGGTCACCGTTGGCGGTCATGAACAGGAACGAGTAGTTCACCGAACGTTTTCTGGCCTTGCGCCGCACCGAGAAACTCAGAGCGCGCATCGCTTGGACCAGCAGCCAGTTTGCCCCGAACTCGCGAGCGAAGGCGGGGTCGGGCGGGCCGGCTACCGAGATGACCGAGCCGCCGGGCTTGACGACTTGCAGCGACTTCTCCAGAGTGTCACCGCCCTGAGTGTCCAAGACGACGTCGTAGCCGCTCAGTTCGGTGGCGAAATCCTGTGTTTTGTAGTCGATCACGACGTCAGCGCCCAGTGCCTTGACCCACTTGACGTTCTTGGTACTCGTGGTGGTCGCCACAGTAGCCCCCAGGTGTTTGGCCAGTTGGATCGCGATGGTGCCCAAGCCGCCGGAGCCGGCGTGGATGAGTACCTTCTGTCCGGGCCGCAGATGTGCCTTGTCGACCAGTGCCTGCCAGGCGGTCAGGCCGACCAGCGGCAGCGCCGCGGCTTCGTTCATGGTGACGGTCTTGGGTATCCGGGCGACGTCGTTTTCGTCGACGGCAAGGTATTCGGCGAAAGAGCCGATGCGGTCCTGGCTTGGTTTGGCGTACACCGCATCACCCACAGTGAAGCGCCGCACCCGCGCCCCGGTCTTGACGACGATGCCGGCCAGGTCATTACCGAGGACAATTGGAAGCTTGTACGGCAGTAGTGGTTTGAGTTCGCCGTTACGGATCTTGAGGTCCAGTGGATTGACACTGGTCGCGTGGATCTGGATCAGGACGTCGTCGTCGCGCAGCTCCGGCACGGCACGCTCGACGACGGCGACGCCATTCTTCTTGCCATAACGGGCGAGTGCAAAAGCTTTCATGGCATTGCCTTTTCGGTGTTCTCGGTGGCCGCAATGCGGGCGGCGCGCAGTGGGGCTTTGTCGGTCTTCCCGACCGGGTTTTTGGGGATGGCGTCCACGATCAGGATTTCGGTTGGCCGCTTGTAGCCGGCGAGGTTGAGTGCGCACCGCGCCTGCAGGGCGTTGATGTCGATAGTCGCTCCTGCGCGCGGTGCGACGTACGCCACCACGACTTCGCCCCACTTGTCGTCGGGTGCCCCGAGGACCGCTGCATCTAGCACGTCGGGGTCGCTGGACAAGACGTCTTCGATCTCGCGCGGATAGATGTTCTCACCGCCCCGGATGATCATGTCCTTGGAGCGGCCGGCCAAAGTCAGGTAGCCGTCGGCGTCGAGGTGACCGATATCGCCGGTGTGCAGCCAGCCGTCGACGACCGTGCGTGCGGTGTCTTCGGGGCGGCCCAGGTACCCGCGCATGACGTTGGGTCCCGCAATGATGATCTCGCCGTCGTCCCCGGTGGGAACGTCGTGTCCGTGGGCGTCAACGATCCGAATCCGTTGACCCGGAAAGGGCTTGCCCACTGTGCCGACGCGGCGGGAACCGTCGATCGGATTGATGGTGGAGGCGCACGTCCCCTCCGACAGGCCGTAGCCCTCGATCACAGGGAACCCGTAGCGCGTTTCGAAGCGGTTCAACAACTCCGCCGACGCCGGCGCCGCACCGCAGATCGCGAACCGCAGCGACGATGTGTCTGCGGTGACGTCGTCGGGCAAGGCGGCGAGCATGGTGTAGATGGTGGGTACCGCGCTGAAGAAGGTGGGCCGCTTGCGTGCGATGACCTCGAAGAACGTTTCGGGAGTGAAACGGTCGGCGATGACGACGCTGGCCCCGGACAGCAGCGGCGTGATCACGCTGACGACAATGCCGTTGACATGGAACAACGGCAGGATCAACAGGCATCGGTCGACGGGCCCGACCTGCAGCGCCTGACGTCCCATCTGGGCCATCGCGTCGAGGTTTGCGTGGTCGAGCATGACACCCTTGGGAGTGCCGGTAGTGCCGCTGGTGTAGATCAGCAGCGCCAGCGCCGCGGGATCGTCGTGCGGTACGTGATCTGTCCCCACGGGCGAGGAGGCCAACCGGGCGACACTCAGAGTGGGCACCCCGGCCGCGGGCGTGCCATCGTCATCGATCACCAGCAACCGCGCCGCGGAGTCGACGAGTTGGCGACGGACCTCGTCGTCAGTGAGGCTGGGGTTGACCGGCGTGACCGCGGCGCCAAGCCGCCATGCCGCGAACAACAGCACCACGAACTCAACACGGTTGCGCAGTGCAACGGCCACCACGTCACCGACGCCGATCCCCAAGTCGCACAGGTGCTGTGCGGCGGCCCGAACACGGTCGTGCAGTTGTGTATTGGACAGGGTATGGCGGGCGTCGGCGACAGCGGGTGCGTGCGGATCGTGCTCAGCACGGCGGTCGGGCAGTGTGGATAGCTTCATAGGTGTCCTGCTGGTTCGGGTTTCAGGTGACGGGTCAGGAATTCGGTCTGATCGGTGACCAACTGCTCGAACGGTTCGCCGAGGTAGAACGCGAAATGCCCGGCGCTGTAATGTTTTATCTCACCGCGGGGAGCCGACCGCGCATAGTGTTCGGTCTCCTCGGGCGGGGTGACGGTATCGGTGTCGCTGATGCAGAACAGGATCGGAAACGCAATGTTCTTGGCGGCGCGTCCCGGCCGGTAGGCCATGATCGTGGGGGCAACGCGAGCGGCGACCTCGTTGCGGAATGCGGAATCCGCCGGCAGGAGCGCCTGGTAGCCAGGCAGTGCATCCGGTGCGTTCATCAATGCCAGCGTCCCCGGGGCACCGGCCAACGGAATCATCGCCGGCTCACGCCGGCTGAGGATCGAGGCATAGTCCCGGGCTACCACCGGCAGGACCTTGAGTGTCGCTACCGGGCCCAGAGCCAGCGCGGAGGCCAGTCCATCAGTGAACGGGCATTGGGCCACAGCGGCTTTCAGCTCGGGGTGCCGTGAAGCAACCGTGATGGAATGACCGCCGCCGAACGAACTGCCCCACACCGCGATCCGGGTGCCGTCGACGTCACGTCGCCCCTTCACGTAGGCGATCGCGGCGTCCCAGTCGGCCAGTTGGCGTTTGATCGACAGGAGCTGTCGAGGTTGGCCCGAACTGTCACCGAAGTGCCGGTAGGTGAACGCCAGCGCCGCGATGCCGGCCTGCGCGAAGCGCTCCGCGTAGGCGTCCAGACGCATCTCCCGTGTCGCGCCCAGGCCATGGCCCAGGATCACCGCCGGCGGTGAGGCCGCGCCCGTGGGCAGGTAGAGCCATCCGGCGCAGGTGTCCTTGCCGGAGGTGAACGAGATATCCTGGCGCGTAAATGCCTGTGTAGAACTCATTTTCGCGCCACCGCGGCGCCGCGAGAGCCGAGTGCCGGCACCGTGCCCGCCGCCAACGCCCGGTCGAAGGTGTCCTCGTAGTAGAGGGGCAGCTCCCCCACAGATTCGGTGTCTGCGAGGTACTGCAGCATGAGCTGCTGGCCTTCGGGAGATTGATCGGTGCCGAGGAATTCCGTGCGCTCGATATGAAGGCCCTCCTCCAACGGCATGGACCCGCCGAAATAGACCGATCTCTTGATCGCCTCGATCGAGCCTTTCGTGCGTCTGCCGAAGTATTCAGCCACTTCGATGGCCCGCGTCACGACGTCCTCGGTGGCCACGACTTCGTCAACTGCGCCGTTGGCCAACGCCTGTGCGGGAGTGAACGGCCTGCCCTCCAAAATGGCTACCAACGACTTGTGGGTGCCGATGAGGCGGGTCAGTCGTTGGCTGCCGCCCCCGCCGGGCATGATGCCGAGCAGCACCTCGGGTTGGCCGATGAAGAAATCGCCGTCGGCCATGATTCGCAGGTCACACGCCCACGCGAATTCCGCACCGAGCCCGAGCGCCGATCCGTTGAGTGCGGCCACGAAGATGACGCCGCTGGCGTTCATCTTCAGAAAGGTCGCGTGGAGTCGATCGAGCTGTGCGACGCCGCGCAGTGGGGTCTTCTGCACCACCGGATTCAAGACCCGGGCGCGGTCGACGCCACGGGCCAGTCGCAAGGCCGCCGACGCGCTGCGCCTACCCATCTCGGGTACGGCAGCGCCCTCTGCCTGCAGCCAGCGGACGTCGGCATGGCTGACGAATCGGCCAGGCCGGGCACCGGTGAACACCACCGCGTGCACACCCGGATCGCGATCGGCCCGATCCACCAATGCCTCAAGCTGATTGGCGATCTGGACGCCGAACAAGCTGTGCGGCCCACCATCTACGCGGGCAACGAGCACCGGCCCGCGATCCTCGATCACCAGATCGCCTCGTACCTGCTGCGCCATCGTCGTCCTCTCGAATGTTCTATAACGAAGTTCTATTGAGACTATAACGAAGTTATAGTCTGAGCAAGAGTCACTGGACTTCGCTGCTCCAGCTCGTCGCGTTCGGCGGTGACCCAGGTGTCGTACCAACCACCGATACCGGCGATCGTGGTCAACAGCTGCCACACCGCCTCGAGCCGTGAGCCGATCTGAATAGCTTGCGACTCAATATCGTTCGCCGACAACGAGCCATGCACCGGGTCACGCCCCATGCCGTGCATCGAGTTCGGACAGAGCGCGTTGTACCCCGGTGTCACGCGCCAGTCGCGCATCGACCACCGGACCAAGGACACCGCGCAATGCCGCGACCGGGCGCCAGCGCGCCGGCGCAGCGACAGTCCGTCGACGTTGCTCGAGACCGTTGACAATGACTGCTGCAGCCGTGCTTGGCTGGATGCGCTTGAGAATGAACTTCGGCATCGCCGAAAGCAGGGCCCGTACGTGTGGGTCTTCATCGATGCCGTGCTGGATCATGCCGGTCTCGATGAGCGAGAAATATGCGGTCATGGCCGTTGCGCCGTGGTTGGCCAGTTCAACAGCGAGGGCGCGGCCGGCTTGCTCGACCGCGGCCTTGCTCATCGCATAGGGCATGGCTCCTGCACCATTGATATAGGCGAAAACCGAACTGACGAGGGCGATCTGGCCGCGGTTTTGGATGACTGACTCGATCGTCGCCGACACCGTGTTGAGGACGCCGGATACCTTGACCGACAGCACGCGGTCGACCTCAGCGGTCGCCAAGGTGCGCAATGTTCCGCCGCGTCCCATCAAGCCCGCATTGGCAATGGAGACGTCGACGGGGCCGAACCGGTCCTCGACCTCGCGGACGGCAGCGTGGACGGAGTCGATTGACGTGACGTCGCAGTGCACGGGAAGAACTTGTCCCGGTGGCAGCATTCGAGCGGTTCGTTCCGCGGCACGTACGTCGATATCGGCAAGGGCCACCCGTGCGCCGCGCCGGGTCAGAGCCGCAGCGGTCGCTGCGCCCAGTCCGCCGCCGGCGCCGGTGAGGAACACGGTCTTGCTGTTCAATGAGTAAGGCTGCTGACGCGCGTGAGCCATTGCGAAATTCTTTCTGCCGTAACGGCTTGCTATTGTTCGCCGTCGGCGAGGAACGCCGCGGCGATCGGGGCGAACTGCTCGTAGTGCTGGAAGATGCCACCGTGCCCGGAGTTGGGATAGATGATCAGTTCCGATCCCGCGATGCGGCGATGGAGATCCTCGGATAGCACCGTTGGCACCATGCGGTCATGGTCGCCGTTGGCGATCAACGTCGGCTGGGTGATCTTCGACAGGTCCGAGGGCGTGGACCGGCCGTAGGCATTGATCGCTTTGAGCTGGGTCTGGAGCGCACTGATTTTGATGTCCTTGTCGCGATCGGTGGTGCGCTCCTTGAGCCGGTTGACGAACTCTTTTCCGGCCCGCTTGCCCACGGCGTCACGGTTGAAGAACAAGAACTCCTTTGGGTCGGAACGAGTAAGCGTGGCCCGCAGCGTGTCCCAGTAGGTGACTCCCGCGACCTTGTCAATGCCCTTGCCGCCCCGTGGCCCAGTCCCGGTCAGAATCAGCCTGCGCACCAGCTGGGGATGCTTGAGCACCAGATCCTGGGCAATCATGCCGCCCATCGAGAATGAAAACACGTCAATCTTGTTGAAGCCCAGGGCCGTGACGAAGGTGTAGGCATCGTCGGCTGCCTCGTCGATGGTGCCCGGGACCGAGCCGCTGGATGCACCCACGCCCTTGTTGTCGAAGGCGATCACGTGGCAGGTCTTGGCGATCGGGTCGATGATGCGGGGATCCCAGTTGTCCAAGGTCGCGGCCAGGTGCACGAAGAAGACCACCGGAACACCACCTTTGGGACCGAGTTCACGGTAGGCGTAGGTGCTGCCGCCGGCGCTCACGGTGCGCGAGGGTGCCTTGGCGTAGGAGGTGATGACTTCACTGATGTTGTTCATGCGGTACTCGTTTCTTCAATGGTGCTGCTGGGCAGGAGATTTACGTCAACCGAACTGGCACTCAGCCAGCGAGGAAATCGAGGGCGTCAGGGACGAAGGTCGCGTGATGCTGGAATATGCCGCCGTGTCCCGAGCGTGGGTAGATCTTCAACTCCGCGTTGGGGATTCGACGCGCCAAATCCGCCGACAGGCTGCTCGCCACCATGAGGTCGTCATCCCCGTTGGCTACCAGAACGGGTACCGCGATCCGCGACAGATCGTCCGGTGCGGCCTTGCCGCCGTTGACGATCGCTTTGAGCTGCGCCAGCCGCGCCTGCATCGAGATCTTCTTGTCCCTGTCGAAGGTCCGCTCCTGCAAACGGGTGAAATAATCGGAGGCGGCCCGTTTGCCTTCCGCAGTGCGGGGAAAGAACAGGTATTCGCGGGGGTCTTTGCGCGACAGGAAGGCTTTGGTGTAGGCAACGGCGACGATCCTGCGCATCGCGTCGATTCCGCCGCCACCGCGAGGTCCGGTGCCCGCCAGGATCATTCGCCGAACCAAATGGGGAGCCTTCAACGCCACCAGCTGGGCGACGGCGCCGCCGAGGGAGAAACCGATCAGATCCACCTTCGTCAAGCCGAGTGCGCGGATGAACGCGATAGCGTCTTCGGCCATCTGATCGATGTTGTCCGGCACTTTCGAGCCGGTGGCCCCGACGCCCCGGTTGTCGAAGGCGATGACGCGATGACGGGTGGCAATGCCGTCGATGACTCTCGGGTCCCAGTCGTCGAGCACAGCGGTGAAGTGATGCAGGAACACCACGGGCACGTCGGAGTCGACGCCAAGTTGCCGGTATGCGAATGGCACCCCGTTGACATCGATGGTCTTGGTCGGTGTGTCTTTCCAGTCGAGCATGTCAAACCTCGTTGTGTTGGTGGGAGTTTGGAGTTCGGAGGTGTTACCGGATGCCGCGTTTGGGACGGAGCGACCCGGTTCCGTTGCGCCGCAGCATCGCGAGGGTGGTGGCGAGCCGACCGCGATGCAGGTCCGGCTCGAGCCCGGCTCCGAGCCGGTGGAGCTGATCGGTGCTCCAACTGATGTTGAGTACACCGTCGAGCGCTTTGACATCGACGAATCGACCTATCAGACTTCGCATTCCGTAGTGGAGTTCGCGCGTCCGAAGGACGTCGGCCTGGCCCGTCAGTATGGCCTCGGCGGCATCGGGCATGGTCACGGTCGGGCGCGCCAGGCCAACCACGTCGCAATCTCCCGATTCGACTGCCGTAGTCATCGCGTCCCGCGACCGGAAGCCACCGGTGACCGCGAGTGGTACCTGTCCGGCCGCTGCGCGAACGGTGCGTGCATACTCCAGAAAGTAGGCTTCGCGGGCTCGTGTGCTCGCTGCTGCCGATCCCGCCATGGCCGGCGATTCGTAGTTCCCGCCGCTGATTTCGATCAAGTCGACGGCCTCGTCGGCGAGGGCGCTCACCACCAGACGGGAGTCGTCTTCAGTGAATCCACCCCGCTGAAAGTCAGCTGAATTGAGCTTCACACTCACTGCGAATGCCGGTGAGACGCGGGCTCGGATACCGCGGATCACTTCGAGCAGGAAACGCATCCGGCGATCGCTGTCGCCGCCCCACTCGTCATCACGCAGGTTGGTCAGCGGCGAGAGGAACTGGGTGACCAGATATCCGTGCGCGGCGTGGACCTGCACGCCGTCGAATCCCGCCGCTTCGCACACCGATGCTGCGGTCACGAACCGTTCGACAATGTCCTCGATCTGCGCTGCGCTCAGTGCGCGCGGCGTGGGCGAGCCCGGCAGACTCAGCGGCACCGCACTGGGCGCGACGGGGGTATGGCCGATCGCCAGCGGATTGGATTGCCGCCCAGGATGATTGAGCTGCGCCCAGATCGGCACGCCCGCATCATGAGTAGATTTGACCCAGCGCGCCAGCGCCGCCAGATCCCGATCATCCTCGATCACCACGTTCCCCGGCTCCCCCAATTGGGTGCGGTCGACCATCACGTTGCCGGTGATGAGTAGCCCATAACCGCCGCGACTCCATCGGTCGTAGAGCCGCACCAAACGCTGATCAGGTGCGTGATGCGCATCGGCCAGCGCCTCGCTCATCGCGGCCTTCATGATCCGGTTGGGCAACACCAGACCACTGGGCAAGCGAAGTGGTTCATGCAGGGCGTTCATCAGGGCCTCTCGCCGCGGTACTTGATATTATGGTCATAATATTATGACTGTATTATCATCGTCAAGGGCGGTTCGAGATACAGGTGGAGGTGAGTGCCATGGCCAGGTATGGGGCGGAGCACAAGTTGGAGACGCGCCGGCGCATCATCACGGCAGCCAGCCGGCGACTCAAGCAGGACGGTATCGACGGCTCCGGGATAGCGGCGGTGATGTCTGACGCCAGCCTCACCAACGGTGCGTTCTACGCGCACTTCGGCTCCAAGGATGATCTGGTGGCGAACGTCGTCGCCGATCAACTCGAGCAACAGCGTGTCGCGATCAGTGCCCTACCAGCCGATCGAGATTCACTGGAAGGCTATATCCGCGGATATCTGTCCACCGAGCACCGAGACAACCCACCCGACGGCTGCCCGACAGCGGCGTTACTGAGCGAGATCGGACGTTGCGCTGATGTCGTCAAAGACGCCTATTCCGCTGGGGCTCAGTCAATCGTCCAGGAGATCGCCGCGCATCTGCCAACTCTCGCTTCGGACGCGGTTCGAATGCAGGCAGCGTGGGGCCTGTTCAGCATTCTGGTGACCTCGCTGCAACTCTCGCGAGCGATCGCCGACCCCGAAGTCTCCGCTGAAGTGCTCGACGCCGGGATCAACAACGCACTCCGGGTACTCGACACTCTGAACTGACTCCGACAGAACCCCGGCGAGTCAGGCGCTGCAAAAGGAAGGGGCTCTCTGACCCGCGACGAGACTGGCCACCCCCCTGCCCCGAACGAACACACCGCGATGGCGAGCAGATGCGCCGCACGTCGAAACGACCTGCTCTCCGGCTCTTCACGTCGCCGAATTCATCCATATGGCCCACCTCGCGCTCCTCTGTTCGTACCTCGAGCAGGCCGCCGGAGCCTCACGCCGTATCAACCGTTGAGGTAAGTAGCATCAGGCGTCACGAGAAATCGGAACATGCCGCGGTAACAGTATGTGCTGCTGTCCGCCATGGTGACGCAAGTAGTTTCGTTCCAGTTCAGATAGCTGTGTGGTGGAAGTACCTGTTGCGCTTGGGTATTGGGGAACCCGATCGCGATAGCCCAGTCATCGTGGACCTGCGTGTCCCCGTTGAACCAGCCAATGTGGTCAGTTCCAGCCGGTGCTCCAGGCAGAGGGCCTGCGCAACCGAAACTACCCCGCAACCAGATCCCGCAATTGAGACCACTAGGAGAGAGAAAGTACACCCCATAGAGTCCCGGTAGAAAGTAGGTGACGGGGTCAAGGCGAGTGTAGGCCGCTAACACAAGACTGTCTTTCGGATACGGGTTGGAGGCTATGGGTTCATCACCCGGATCAGCGTGTGCCGGGGGCACATTCACCGACAGATATCCGAGGATGGAGATCGCCGCTAGCATACGTCGCACGGCACGGGGTTCGGTCACGACCGCTGCCCTCCCGTTGCGGGGAAGTTCCGGTGCGGTGTACTTCCGTAGCAGGTGGCGTCGCCGACATCGAGGGTGCTTTCGCACAGCAGTTGGTCGCCGAGGTAGATGCGGACCGTGACGTACTTGTCTCGCCAGCGGTAGGGTCGCCAATCAGCCCGCAGTTCCGCGCCGGCCCGTGTGGGACTCGTTGCATCGGGAACGTCGACTGTAAGTCGCCAGGGCAGCGAAACCTGTTGCAGGGAACTGCGTTCAGAGTCTTGATTGAACTCGACGTCGGCCAGTGGCACGTCTCCCCCGTCCGAGACGATCTCGTAGGTCACGCTGTCGCGGGCGCTGGCGGCCGGACCAGGCAGCAGCATCGCCGCACCAGCGATCAGTGCCGCGCTCATCAGTGAATTTCGCGACGGCGTCATCTATGTCTCCACCAACACGACAGTTGCCAGGTACCAGCTATCGGTGTTGCTGTTCGGCAGCGCCGACGATCCGTACGCTGTGTAAGAACAGTCACGCAGGTCTTTGTATCCGGCTATCAAGATAGACTTGATCGCGTCGGCTTCGGATTTTCCGGCGCCTTGCAACAACTTTGCTTTGGCGGCGGGCACGCCGAGGTCCTTGAGGATCGGCAGTGGGTCGGAGACTGGAACAACGCGTGCGTTGTGATCAAGGTAAGCGCCCGTTGAATGGACGGCGATTTCGGCCGTTTGGTCGGCAAGGGGTTCGGCGCGCAATGGCCCGCAGGACGCACCGCTGCGTGATTGGGCCACTGCACTTCTTAGATCGCCGGAGTAGTCCGCGACCGCCGAAGGAGCTTGAGCGAAAGTGGTTGCGACTGCCGCCGCAAGCAGCGTAGTCAGCGCGGCAATGGGAAGCGTGACCGCAGCATCGCTAGTCGCAGACATGCGACCGGTTGATCTCACTTGCCAACCTTTTCATCCGTAGGTAGGACGGCCCGGTGAACCAGTCGGGCTGGTGGGCCTTGATTCCATTGCTGACGTTCGACAGTTGTTGCCACAGGCCGTAGAAAGCTTCGCCTTCGTACAGCGGGAAGTAGGTGTCGCCCGCGAAATCCTGCTTTTGGGTGAGCGCTTGAGCTCGGGGGGCTAGAAAGTCGACAGACTGATCGATATTGGTGGTGACGATGTCAACCTGCCGCGGAAGATCGCCCACGCTATAGTCCCAATCCGTTCCGTCGGGGCTGATCCGGTTGAACTGTAGCCTGCCGATCTGGTCGTTGAGCGCCTTGAATTGCGCGGTGTACCACTGGCACATCTCGCCCTGAGCGTGGACGTCCGCATCAGTAACCTCGTTTTGCGTTTGGCTGTATGGAAACGGAAACTTGGGCTTCCAGTTGGTGGGTTTCGGTGTGACCACCGGCAGCGGCTGGATGAGCTGATCGTCGGACGCAGGCTGTTCCGGTCCGGCCGTCGCGGTCGGGACGGCCACCACGATGCCGACGAGGAGCGCGGCCGCGACCGCACACATATGCCGGCTGCCGTGACGGTCCCGGTTGGCGGCGTCCACGTCGGCCCTGCATCTAGTGGCGCAGCGCATCTGAGGCTTCACCAGTCGTTTCCTTCCGGCCGTTCCGGAATCACTTTTGGCCGACGACGGCACCGATTCCGCCGACATCGGTGATTTGCCAATTTTTGTTGCTGTCGAGCGTGAGGCTGTAGGTCGCAGTGGACTGCAACGGATCTGGAGCTTGCATCGTCTTGGTTTGAACACTGACAAAGCAGTCGACGACGTAGACGCCTCCTGTATTTGAACGCACCTTGGCGACCAGCGGCTGTGCGTTCGACATCCATTGCAGCGGAACCAATATCTGCTGCATGGATTCGGCGGCCTTGGTCAACTTGGTGTTCAGCTCGGGGCTGGTACCGGCGACCAGTTTGGCTTTCCATCCGCCGAGATCCTGGTAGTTCATCGTCGCTGCACTCACCGCGTAGTCGAGAGATTCCTTCTCGGCGTGGACATTGTTTTGCGCGACAAGTTCTTTCGCGTCGATCTGCCGGCGCGCGTCGATGTAGAGCCAGACGAACGTGGCCAGCGCCGCGACCAAGGCCGCAACGAGTGCGCCGTATGCCAGCGTTCGAGCGCTGACGGAGATAGACAGGCGTCGGTTACCTGCAGTGGTGTCGTCCTGTTGGTGATCGTCGGTGGAGTCCTCGGTTGACGTCTGGGCGGGGTCTTCCGAGTGAGGTTCGACCGATTGCTCGTGCGCGGCATCGGTGCTGTCGCTCTCAGTCGTCATGGATGGCCTTTCTCATTGGTCTCTGTCGTCACCCGGTAGTTCACGTGGCCCGGCTCGCTCAATGGCTGTCGGCGGGTGCTGCGGGCGCCGGAGAGTCAGGGATGGTCAGATGCACAGTGACAGCGCCATCTTCGGGAACGGCAGCCAACATGTTGTTGAAGACCTGACCGGTGTCAAGGTTCATCAGTGCGCCGGACATGTCATTGAGGTACGGCAACATCGATTGTGTAAGGACCTTGATGTCTCCGCCCGAATGGTCCAGGAAATGTTCCAGCCTGCCGACCAGGTGTGAGAGATTGTGCAGGGTTTGCGGTGCTCCGCGGTTATGAAGGTCCTCAGAAGCCACGTTCATGGCTGCCATGTCGTGACCCATCTTGGTCAGCCACGGGGCGTTGAAGGCCAAGACCGGGCCGACGAAGTGCGCGTTGCGCAGCAGTGCCTGAAAGTTGTCGAGCAGGTCACGTCCCTTGCCATTCATGGCTGCCGCGGTGTTTCTCAGCAGTGTCGCCGTGCGCGTCAGGTTCGGCAGAACGGTCGTCGGATTCGGTAGGGCCACATCGGCTTCCTTGATGATTCGGTCCAGGGCAGCGGGTTCGAACTGGTTGAGTATCCGAATCACTGTTGTGGCAAGGTCGGAGATCGTTGGCGGTTGGGTGATGGCGTCGGCGGCCAGCCGCTGTCCGTCGCGCAGTGCGGGCCCGCTGTCGCTGCGCGGTGCCACTTCGATATAGGCCTCGCCGAGCGCCGACAGGGTTTCCAGGCGGATCTCACTGTCTATGGGGATCGTGTATCTGCTGTCGATGTCGAATTTGACCGCCGCGCCCTCCACTGTTGTCGCGATATCGGTGACCTGACCGACCGGCACGCCGCGCAGTTGGACGCTGGACCCGACGACTAGGCCGCTGATGTCGTGCACGTCCATGGATATGTGGGTGCGCTGCGGCGACGCGGCCGGGCTGGCTCCCATGGACCTGAAAGCGTTGAGGGAGAACACGATCATGAGGGCGAACACTATGAAGGACACCGCGCCTTTGATGATCATGGCATTGCCCCCAGGATTCGCAGCACGTCGTGCACGTTGCCGGATAACTCTCGCCCGTCGTGTCCCACAATGGACGTGATGTTGATCGCGGGGTATTTATCCTGCGGAAGGTAGTAGTCAGTAAAGAGTTTTCTCCATTTGGGGACTTCGCTCTCGAACGCCCACTTGGACTTCTGTATCGCGCCAGTAGCGTCGGCCAACGAACGCAGCAGCGGGACCATCCAGAACCCACCTGAGTAGATAGTGCCGACGCTTGGATAGGCGGTGCCGGCGTATTGGTACAAACCGTAGGCGTTCTTCCAGCCCTGCAGCCCTTGCGGTGAAAACCAGGTCTGGAGCATCGGCATGCGATCGTGCATGACTTGGGCGCTCTGAGCCACCCCATTCAGTAGCAGATCGACGTTGTTGATGTTGCTCGACAGATCGGAAAGGTCGGCGGCGAACTGTGTGGCCATCTTGCGTACGTCCGCTGGAGGCGGTGTTATCCGGTTGACGCCGATGATGCTGTTCTGGATGCGTTGCAGGGAACCACTTCCTGTGAAATCTGCGAGATGGGCAATGGTGTCCTCTAGCTGCGGCGGTGAGGTCGTCTGTGCGACGGGGATTCTCGCGTCCGCTGATAGCGGCGCGGCCGCGGGGCTACCGGTAGCAGGCCGGTCCAACGCGATATAGATGTCCCCGAGCACCGTCGCCTGCTGCAGACTCGCGTGAATGTCTGATGGGATCGCCACGGCAGAATCCATCCGCGTCGTGACGTTCACGTGATTGCCGACAACCGCGACGCCGGTGACGATCCCGACGGTGATGCCGTCCAGAGTTACCTTGGCGCGGGCAGGCAAATTGAGAACATTGTCGAACTCCATCACCAGGGGGTAACCGCCGGGGAACGAATTACCCGGCGCGGGAAGAGCGTTCACGTCGATGGAAGCGCAGGATGAGACTGATGCGATGGCCGCGATCGCTGCCACGACAGCTCTAGCTCGGCGCATCATCGGCTGGCCGCCTGTGTCAGGACGTATTGCAGTAGTGCGACATCCATCGCATACGGCTTTCCTGCTACATCGGTGCAGCTGCCCGGGCTGGCAGCGTTCATCGCGCCGCAGCTGATCAGTCCATCGACCGGGGTGGCGATGCGATACAGCGGTGGTCGGTATCTGATGTTGAACTGCTTGCGGTTAAACCAGTTCTCCAGCTTGTTGATGATGACGGGGAAGGGCTTCAAGGTGTCGGCGATCACAGTGGAGTGGGCACTGGCTTTCCGGAGCGAATACTCCAGATCGTCGAGCACGGTTTCAATCTGATCGCCGAGCTCGACCTCCACGTCCGACGCCAGGCCGACCAGTGGAATGACACCGCCGAAGATGGGGGTTGCCAGCGCCTGCTCCACGTCGGGCGTGGTCTGGTAAGTCGCCACCAGAATGTGTTTCAGTGGTCCGCTGATCTCCCGGAGCGTGGATGTCAACGTGCCTAAATTGATTATGATGGAACGGATGTCGCTTACTGCCTGATCGGGAGCATCCAAGAGCGCCGACGATCTGCTGAGGAGTTGATTGAGTCCCGGCCCGTTGTTCTGAATTGCTCGGTCGAGCTCGGAGACGACGTCCCCGACGTTTGTCGAACCCTCGGGATTGATGGCATTGAGGAAACTGGTGGCCGAACCGATGATGTCGGACAGGCTCTTCGGCGTCGAGGATCGCGACAGCGGAATGCAGCTGTCGGTGACCAATCGGGCTCCGGAGGTGTAGTTCCCGACAAGCTCCAAGGCGCGATCGGCAAGGATCGAAGGCGATCTGGTCACCGCTCTCACATCCGCGGGCAGTGGACGGTCTGTGATGACTTTGAAATCGACTCGGACGCTGCCTGCAGCCGGCGTGATCGTCCTGATCTCGCCGACTTTGTAGCCCATCTGGGTAACCGGGTTGCCGATATAGAGGCCGACGGCATCGGGCATCGTGGCGCAGTAGTCGACGTAACGTTGCTCCTGCGTTGCGGGCGACCACGAGCCGGTCACCAGCGCTGCCGCGCAGCAGCATGCCACCACCGTGCCCGTCTTGAGCGCGCGATGTACCCGCGCCGGTGCGCCTAACATGGTGCGCCCGGCATCGGCATACACAGATCCGTGGCCAACAACTCCGGCGGCGCCTGTTGAATGTCCAGCACCCGTTCGATGTGGCGCTGAACATCTCTGAGCCCGCGGACAACTGTTCCGTTGCGGTCAACCCACAGCCGGCCCTTTTCCAGAAGTTCGCGCACCTTCACGATGAACTCCGGTCGATGATGGTCATACATCTCGCCAATCGGCTTCAGCGCCTCAATGGCGACGCCAAGTCCGTTGAGCGCCCCGCCAAATCCCTTGCTGTACAGCTCCAAAATCGACTGGATGATGGCGAGCTTCTCGACGAGGGCTTTGAACTCTTCGCGAAAATCACTCAACCGCTGTATGTACTCGTCGCTCAAGTTGAGGATCGCGGTGATTTGGCCGCGCTGCTTGTCGATCGTCGACATGATCGTGTTACCAGCATTGACGATGGTGCTCAAGGTATCGACATTGGCGCCGCGCAGGCCTGCCTGCAGCTCGTTGAGCGACTCATTGATCGGCTTGGCGGCCAGGTTATCGGTCACTTTGGTCACATCGCTGAGCGTGCGAATCAGGCTGTAGGGCATGGTCACCCGTTCCAACGGAATTTCGTCGGCACCCAACGGAACGTCGCCGAGGGAGATGAGGTCGACGTAATAGCCGCCGACCACTGTCAGCATGCGGACTTCCACCGTTGATTTGTTGCCGACGAACGCACTGTTATCCACCCGTGCGCTCACCCGCACCCGATTCGCCTCCAGCGATACATCTTTGACCTTCCCGACTGCAATACCGGCGATGCGCACCTGGTCTCCCGGCTGCACGGATGCGGTGTCGTCGGTATAGAAGGTGACGGTCTTCTGCCCGGGTGGGCTGACGTACAGCAAGCTCGCGGCCCCTGCCACCACGGCGACCAGTGCCAGCGTTACGATGCCCCAAATTGTCTGGCGGCGAGTTGCTTTCATCGGTTGCATAGCAGGACCTTCTGCCCGTTAAGCAGGATGTCCACCGTTTCGGGCAGCTGCGCGCGACCCCGTGAGCACTGCTGCGGCTCCCCCGGTGCAGGAGGCGGTGGGATGTTCTGCCACATGACGGGTATGAGCTTGAACGTGTCGAGGGTTTTGTCGACGTTGTTGAACGCCGTGTCCATGGCCGTATCAATGTCGGCGTCAGGCTTGAATCCGACATTGGTCAGCAGACGTTGCAGCGGCTCGACAAATTCCGGCCCGTATAGCTGTGATTTGCGGAACTCGTCCAGCACCGTCAACGCGCTGTCGATCGGTGTGTTCATGCCGTTGACAATCGTGATCAGGTCTTTGCCGTGGCCTCCCATGACCTGTGATACGTCGGCGAGGTTGCGCATCAGCGTGGCGACCACTTGCTGGCGGTCGGACACGAACTGGGTGAGCTTGCGGATGCTGTCCAGTACGGGCGCAAGTCCGGATCCGTCACCCGAGAGGAAGTTGGCGGCACTGGCGGCGAAGGTGTTGAGTTGATCTGGATTCAGTGTCGCGAGGACGGGTTGCAGGCCGTTGAACAGCCGGGTGACGTCGAAGGATGGCTCGGTCATCGTGACCGGGATTGAAGTGACCAGGCTGGCGGAGACGTAGTCCTGGGAAGGATTGAGGACATCGACGTACCGTGCCCCGGTGAGGGTCTGGTACTTGACCGCGATTCGGGTAGCTGCCACCACTCCGTACTTCTTGTCGAGCGTGAAGTTCACAGACGCAACACTTTGTCCCCGTTGCCGCTCCAGCACGGTTTCGACAACCCGGCCAGCTAATACGCCTCGAACGCGCACATCGGCTCCCCCATGTAGACCGGAGATATCGGTGAACTTGGCCGTGTAACTCTGGGTCTGCACGTTCACGGGCCGCGAAATGCCGCTGAGAAGAAGCACCAGCAGGACTGCGGCAGTGACGGCACTGATCGATAATCGCCACAAGGCTCCTCGGGGCTTCACTGCGGACCTCCTAATGCGGCGAGTGGGGCCGCCACCCCGGGCAGGCTGTCCAAGACGATCTTCATCTGGAGGGCACGCTGTTCCCCGTTGCCGGCGAACAGCTTCTCCAGGCGTGTACGTAGTTGCACCAGGGTGCTGGCGAAGTCGTCCGGTCTGACCAATGCGGGTATCGGATCGGTAAGGGCTTTGACGGCGTCGATCGAAGGCAGCAGATCGTCGACGTAGTTCGACTCCAGCCGGCCGAAGCCGCCGAACAGTTCAGTTGATCCGACCCGCATCACTTCTTGAAGGCCGTTGACCCACTGTTCGTCGTTGTATTTTCGCGGTATCGCCGTGAAGTCCTCACCCGCCCCGAGAAGCGCGTCGGTGTAGGACGGGAACGCGGCCGCGATGGCTGTCGATGTCGCCAACAGTCGTGCTGTGGAGACAGTTTGGACGTTGGCGAGGGCGTGTGTGGTGATCAAGACTGTCTCGATCAATGGATTGAGTCCGTCGGTGTATTGCACCGCGCGATCGAGGACGGAGATCAGCTGCGGCGTCAGCGAGCTGACGGACACCACGCCAAGCCGAGACAAAACGGCCTGCAGAGTTGCGTTGGCCTGCGGCTGCGTGGTGATCTGCATTCCGTCACGCAATTGCTGTCCGCCGCCAGGTCCCGCGGTGACGTTAACGCCCGTGACGCCAAAGTAGTTGACCGGACGAAACTCGATTTTCATGGTGTCGGTCAGACGGGCTGTTGGAGCCTTCTGTAGGTCGCTGAGCATCCGAACTCCGCCGCCAGGCAGGTTCGATATGGACTTGACCGTGCCGACCTGTACGCCGTGCATCACGATGGCGCTTCCAGCGCGCACGCCTTGACCGACGTACGGCGAATCGATGGACACCGAAATCCGGTCGGGTGCCGGGCCGGATGAAGGAAGCAGTGCACTGACCAAACCCGCAGCAGCAGCGCATAGTACGACCACGACTCCAATGGCCGCCAACGTACGGTCCTGCGAATCCTGCGATCCTCTAAGCAACATGCGCTATCCCCTGAACACGAACTGGGGCTGCAGGCCCCAAAGAGCGACAGTGAGGGCAAAGTCCAGAATCATCACCGCCACCAGGCTGGTACGGACGGCACGGCCTGACGCCTGGCCGACGCCGGCCGGCCCGCCTGAAGTGAAATACCCGTAATAGCAATGGATCAGAGTCACCGCGATGCAGAAGGTGCTGGCTTTGATCGCTGAATAGACAAGATCGGTCGGGGTCAAAAACATGGACAGATAGTGGTCATAGGTGCCGCCGGGCTGGTCGTAGAACACCTTGATGAAGGTGCTTTGCACGTAGAACGCCGCAACCATGGTGAGCAGGTATCCCGGGATCACTACCAATAGGCCGCCGATGAGCCGAGTGCCCACGACGAACGGGATTGGTCGAAGGCCCAACACCTCAAGGGCGTCGATCTCCTCCGAAATCCGCATGGCACCAATCTCGGCCGTCATTCGGCACCCGGCCTGAGAAGTGAAGGCGATACCTGCCACCAGCGGTCCGATCTCACGGACGGTGCCGACGCCGCCGATGATCCCCGACATCGCGCCAAACCCGATGAGGTTCAAAATCGCGAAGCCTTCGATCGCAACCGAGGCACCAACAGCGATACCGAGGAAGAGCAGAACACTGATCGTGCCACCGTCCACGATAAGCGAACCGCGCCCCCAGGCCAGACTGTTCATAGCCTGCAACGTTTGTCGGTAGTAGCGGCGCAGCGTCAACGGGAGGTACCACAGCGTTGTCCCGATGAACAGCGCCCACTGGCCGGCTTCGATCAGCGGCTGCCGGATGGTCCGCACCACCGATCGACGAGTCTCAAGGAACGCCGACGGCGCGGCCACTAGGCGACCACCGTGGGAAAGAACATCACTTGCAGCTGGGTGATGGCGAGGTTGGCGACAACAATGAACACCACGTTGAGCACTACAGACGAGCTCACCGCGTCAGCGACGCCGCGGGGGCCACGGGTTGCCTCCATGCCGCGCAACGACGAGATGATGGCGACAATCGCCGCGAACACTATCGTCTTGGCCATCGCGAACCAGACATCGGTCTGTTGGGCGAAGAGCCCGAACGACTGCCAGAAGCTTCCGGGCGTTACATCGCTGAGCGTGACCGCAAGGATGAACGATGCAGTCGTGCCCGATACCAAGATGACGGTGATCAGGATCGGCGCGATGCCCACCAGCGCCAGGAAGCGCGGCACCACGAGACGGCGGACCGGGTCGACGCCCATCACTCGCAGTGCGTCCAATTCCTCGCGGATGGCCCGTGCACCGAAGTCTGAGGCGATGGCCGACGCCGCCGCACCACCCATCAACAACCCCGCTGTGATCGGTGCGCCTTGGCGGACAACGCCCGTACCACTGGCCGCGCCGAGCAGCGAGCTTGCACCCATCTGACTGACCAATCCAGAGGAAACCACCGACACCATCGCGCCGAACGGAATAGCCATCAAAACGGCCGGTATCGCGGTGACTTTCAGCAACAGCCATGCCTGTACCAGGAATTCGCCGACGGGCAGCCGCAATGAGACGGAGTCGAGGACCGCGTAACGGACAACGGTGGCGCCCAACGCCGCCCCTCGGCCTACCGTGGCTATGGATCTCGCGGGTATCGACCGGATCCGCAAGAGGGTCTGCCCGACCCTTGCGGCGCCGCCAGTCTTGCTGCGCTGGGCGTGCCTATCCGCGAACGCGTCAGCAGCCGGCACGGCCGCGTCATCGAGTTCGAGCGTGTCACTAAGGCGAGTCGTCATCGTCGGCTACCCGCCCAATTGGACGTGTGCATGCGCTAGACGATCGCAGCGGCGAAACAGGCAAGGACGCCGAGTGCAACCGCGGTGCGAGCCCAGTGGAAGCGGCGCCAAGCGGTTCGAATCTGTTCGATGCCCTCTGGCGCTTGGCCCTCGGGAAGCTTGCGGAACTTCGAATTCATCGGTTCGGCGCGAACAATCGAGGCGATCATGATCACACAGATGAACGCGATCCCGACCCACGCGAAGACCGCAGAGCGGCCCTGGCTACCAACTGCGAACGCTAGCGCGCCCATCATGCTGATCAGCCCGAGAATCGGAATCAACGGGTCCAAACGGTATAGGGATCGGCGGAAGTCGACCGCATATTGCTCAACCGGCATGCGCTGCCACAGGTTGACCCGTTCGATCGCGACGATGAAGATGGCGCCGGTGAACAACCCGCCGAACACAATCATCACCCAGGCGAACATCTGCGTCATCGTCATTGCGGCACAACCACATTCGCGTCCTGCACGGACGTCGGTTGCAGTTTGGTTTCGTACGGCGCCAGCGCCGCAACGTGTTTGCCATCGGAGCTGAAGGTGACGATCCGACGCCACAACAACCGTACGCGGTTGTCGTTCCACACCGCCTCAACCGGGTCGATGCGAAAGAACGCCTGGTGGTGGGCAGTGCCCTTGGCGAAAGTGTCGAACATCGACACGTCTTTCAACCAATCGAACTGTTCGCGACTGACTTCGACGGCCCGCGCGATCTCGGCCGGGTCGGTTACGAACGTGGCGTTGCCTTCGACTTGAACCGCACGCAATTGCCCGCGGCCATAAAAGCCATCGGGAGGCATTGCGGCGATCGTGTAGCTGACTCGCGGATCACGTGTGATGGCCTCGTGCTTACGCGAGTATGTGAACGTGTGCAGGTAGACGCTGAGGCCGTCGGATGCGAAATGCATCATCGACACCATCGGCTCTCCGTCCGGTCCGAGCACGGCGAGTGAGCCAATCTCCTGCTCTCGCAACAACTCGGCGATCGCCGACTCGACCTCTTCTGTTCCTGGTTCAGTGATGGCCACCGCTGATGCCTTCCGTTTCTGCTTGTGTGTCCTGGGCTTTGAGCGCCGGGATGACTGTGTGGTCGACGAACGCGACCTGGTCCTGTTCATTGAACCCGTCAGCGGCGAGGACGTAGCGGACCATGATCTGCCCCATGACCAGCTCGAAAAGCGTGGTAGCGAGAGCGGGGTCTCGCAGCTCACCCCGTCCGATCGCACGCTGGATCACGTCCCGGCAATCTCGGCGGCGCGGTTCCACCGCGGCAATGCGCACCACATCGGCGAGCGATGGGTCGCGCTGTGCGGCCACAAGCAAACTGGCAAATGCCCCTGGATCCTCGGTCGCCCCCAGTTTGGCCATCAAACCGACCAGCGAAAGCAAGTCTTCCCGCAAAGTTCTCGCTCCCGAAGGTAATTCAGGGTGGCGTTGCGATGCGTTGATCAATGCGGCGCAGACCAAAGCCGACTTGTCGGGCCAGCGCCGATAGATCGTCGTCTTGCTGGACCCCGCCTTAGCGGCCACCGCGTCGATGGTGAGCTCACCGTATCCCACCTCCCCCAGCAGCTGCAGCGTCACGTCCAAGATGACGACTGCGCGACTGGCTCCGCGGCTTCGCGCCGGTGGCCGGCCCCCAGTGATGTAGCCCATAGTGTACGTAATCGTATCGATCAGAAACGCATTTTTCAAGCTCTTAGGCAAAGGTTTTCTGGTTTATCGAAACGTTTACGTATCGATACCTAAGTTCGGCGCCCCGCCCAGTCGTAAACGAGCAGGCCTAGCGGGAATTACCGAAAGACCCAGGGATACAAAACATCTCTCGCGATTAAGATCGAGGGCTACGTCAACTTCAACGCCGCTACTGGGCAGCTGAGCACGGCAACGTCCAATTTCGCCGTGCGAGATGTTCGCATCAGGTCGTCGGGATCAGCAATATGGTTCGAGTCAAGCGGATTGAAGAACTCGCCTGAATCCAGCTGCGTTGTCGTTGGGGCTCCGACCCGGACGCATTCGATCATGCGGAGAAGCAGTTCGGGCTTCCTCGACTAGCAACCCTGAGCCGAACTGCCCCACCCATTTGATCTCGGCGACAGTACGGCCAACTCGACAACTCAAGGTCCGCCGAACGCCTCATGTGACGAACAGCAGGTACCGCCGAGAGCGAACCTACCAGAATCACGGCTAAACCCACCCAGGCCGAGCACCGACGGCCAAGTCCCAGAATCTGAGCTAGGCAACAGCTGCCGGCTCCTGTGAGCAGGCGGGCCGCTGCAGCGACTAGATATACGAGCGCGAGTTCGAAACCACGCTGTATGGCCCAAGGCTGTTGTGCCAGTTGACCGAAGCCGGGGCCGGGTCGAGCCGCCCCACCGCCGGCCGAGTCTCACCAGCTATTTCGTTGAGGCCGGTCAGCTAGACCATCGGAGGACCTTGCCGCAGGCCACCTCGCTACAGCAGCCATCAGCGGGACGAGGGCGAGTGCGCACCCGTCATCAGTTCAGCAAGGTCGTCAGGTGACAGAAACGAGGGCGGCGGTGGAGGTCCCCACGCGTACAGGCCTTTCATGCCTTGCAGCACTTCAGGACTCCACATCTCGTCCTGCGGCACGATGTCCATATCGGAGTAGTACTCGGAGAAGTTGCCGGCAGGGTCTTTCAGGTACCAGAAGAAATTTGCACCTGCGTAGTGTCGGCCCAATCCCCAGACGTGGCGGTCCGGGTTGTCCTCCAACATGGCGTGCGCACCTCGCCCCACATCGTCGATATCATCGACCTGCCAACTGGTGTGGTGAATGAAGTTCACGGGTGCGGCCATCGCGAGGACGTTGTGATGTTCGGTCGAGCATCGCATGAACGCGCCGTGGTCGCTGATGTAGTCGCTGACCTCAAACCCCAGCCCCTCGACGAAGAATCGCATGGTGCTGGCGAGGTCGACCGTGCCGAGTACCGCATGCCCGAGCTTGCTGGGCCGCACCGGCTGGGTGCGCGCAATGAACGGTGCGCGCCCCAACCGGTCGATCCGCCCCGGACCGTTGTAGACGGGTGCCATGACGTTCGGCTGCACCGTGATTCGCGGCCGTATTTCCACTGATACCGGGGTGCCGGTGGCCGTTTCCGTAGTGCGCAAAGAGGTTTCGTCGCGTTCCGCGGAGACTCCGATGCCCTCCAGTCGGCGGGCTATCCGAGCGATGTCGTCGTGATCGTCGGCGGCAATCGCTAGTTCAACCAGCCGGCGTTGAGGCGCATGAACGATCTTCAATTGGTCTCCGCCGTTGCGAGTGGCGAACACACCATCGCCCCTGTGCGATAGTCCGAAATCGGCATAGTAATTGATGGTTTCGGCTACATTCGGAACGCCGAGCGTAACTTTGGCCAGGCCGTGTAGTGCCATGAGCACGCTCCTTTAGACGGTCGGACGTTCGGGCTGAAAGACCTGATGCAGTTCGCCGATGCCCTGAATCCAAGTGTCGAGGCGCTGCCCAGGCGCAATGAAGCGCTGCGGCTGTCGGCCGATCCCGACGCCAGCCGGCGTACCAGTGAAGATCAGATCGCCAGGGAAAAGCACCACGTTTCGCGACAGGGTAGAGATCAGCTTCGGAACCGAAAAGATCAGATCTCGGGTGCGGCCCTTCTGAACTTCTTCACCATCAAGTGTGCAACCCAGCTCAATGTCGTCAGCATCCGGAAACTCGTCAGGTGTGACCAACCACGGCCCCTGAGGCGAGAAGCCAGCGAAGCTCTTGCCGAGACCGAATTGAGGTGCAGGACCTCGTAGTTGGGACACGCGCTCCGAGATGTCCTGGCCCGCAGTCAGTCCGGCAACATACGCCCATGCCGAGTCCTCATCGACCTTGCTCGCCTTTCGACCAATGACGACCACCAATTCTGCCTCCCAGTCGACGTTGCCGCCGGCTGGCATGACCACCGTGGAGTCGGGTCCGGAGAAGCTCGACACATACTTGGTGAACACCGGCGGTAGGTTGGTGGGCGACTCGAAACCAGATTCGGCGGCGTGGGCGTCGTAGTTCAGACCGATGGCGAATACCTGGCGAGGCGATGGCGACGGCGGACCGAGTTTTTGCCGGTCGAGGGAACCGGGTGAGTCCTCCGGGAGCGTTTGAGTAGATGCGGATTTCGCGAACCATGTCACGAATTCGTCCCAGCGGTCATAGATGTCGGCGATGCGGGGGCCGAAACGGCCGTTAGATGCGGTGGCGATATCGACAAGATATTCGGCGCCGTCATCGCCCAGGACAGCGCAGGCGCGTTCCGCATAGTTAGCAAGTCGCATATCTTGTACTCCTCAAATCGTTGCGTTTTACTACAGACGTTGTTTTGAATAGGTTGTCAGACAGTTGATTTCACGGAGTCCGTCACGTGAATTTTTTCCGCGTACTGGTTTGCGAGGCTTGGGATATCCGCATATGAGCCCACTGCGCCAAACACGTAGTGGTCTGGGCGTACCAGCACTGCCGCGATATCGTTGCGTGCGAACCACTCTGCCCAATGACCGTCACCGTCGACAAGGTCGCAGTCACCTTCGTTGCCGAGGGCGACGATCTGGACGCCAGCGTGCCGTAAGGCAGAACGCGCACTAGCGGGCACGTCAGCCGCGGTTCGGTGAAGAAGAAGCAATGCTCCCGGACCTGTTGCGTCATCGAGAAGTTCGGTGCTGCCGCAGTGTATGACGGGATATTGCGGAAGCAGCGTGCCGCGCAGCGAGCGCACGTCATTGTTGGTGGCCGTGACCCCAGCACCGAGGACGGGCAGAGCGGTCACGGGCAACACCCGTGCCGGATCTGCGCCCTCGCTGATCATTCGTTGATCGCGTTCAGCAGCCTCGTGAGGATCCAGGACGCAAATAACCCGACCGAGTTCGACTGACATGGCGATAGCGTGTTGTAGATGAGCGCTACGTTCAGAAGTGTACGAATCAAGTAGCGCGACGTCGGATTGCCCGCGCAGCACCCGGTCGAGCTTCCACGACAAGTTCGCCGCGTCGCGAATGCCCGAACACATTCCCTGACCGGCAAATGGCGGCATGAGATGGGCAGCATCCCCCGCGATAGCGACGCGTCCAAGGTTCCATCGGTCAGCCCAGCGTGCAGCGAAGCTGTACACGGCGTGGCGTTCGATACGGCTGTTCTGCGGGGTACGGCCCCACGGTTCCAGGAGCCGCCATGCCATCTCTGGCGTGTTGAGCTCGTCCCGGTCTTCGTCGGGCAGTCGCATGAATTCCCAACGCCTGCGGCCGGGACCGCCCGATACGACGGTGGTTGGCCGGGCAGGGTCGCACAACTGCCAGTTCTGTGGGGACCATTCGCGCTGATCGAGGGGGACGGTATCCACGATCAACCAATCGAAGAAGAATCCGAGATCGTGCAACGTCACGCCCATAGCCTCGCGGACGAAACTATTGGCGCCATCACATCCCACGGCGAAATAGGCGTCAGTAGAACGGAGTTGACCGTCTTCGTCCGCATATGTGACCTGGACCTCTTCCGCCCGTTCAACAATGTCCACAACCTGCGCGCCGCGCAGCAGTGTGACAGTCGGCATCTGTTCGACGGCGGTGGCCAGCACGTGCTCGAGATCAGGCTGCGAGAAGAAGCTGGCGGTCGGCCAACTACACGGACCCGTGCCCGACCAGTCGATACGCACCAGCGCCTCACCCGCGGCGTTCCGCCATTCGTAAGAGTCGGGCACCGCATCGGAGATCGCCTTGACCTCGTTGGTCAAACCCATCGACTGGAAGACGCGGCCGATTTCGTCGTCGAAGTGGACAGCCCTCGGCAGCGGATACGCCTGGGGCCACCGCTCGAGGATCAGCACCCTGTGACCTGCGAGTCCGAGCATGCGTCCCAGCGAGAGCCCGACCGGGCCGGCTCCGACGATGATGACGTCGTGCATCTCGTTGTGCGTCATCGCTTTATCCGCTCTACGGTTCGGTCAACGGGCGCCGGTATCCGATCATCGGGGTGCGATGCAAAAACCGGGTGCAACAACTGATCACGCTCTTTCTGGGACAGGCAGATGTGTACGGCTGACATGCAGGCCGAGTGTTATTCCGGCGCAGCATCTTTGCGAAGAAGCTGCGTCGACTATGCAGGACTTGGCCGACTGGCAGACTCCTCGCACCCGAACGGCGTCGTACTACTACGGGGAGTCCATGCCGGGCGTCTTGAGGGGGTCACTGCCCGACAGTCTGTGGATCACGCCGTCGGCGTCGATACCAGTTCGGCGGACTGGGAATTCGCGTCAGCGGTATAGCCCCAGCCAAACGCATCCAGATCAACCTTGTCGGCCACGGTGCCGCAGCGGCCGCACGTCCTTTCATCGGTTGCCGCGTTGAACCGTGCACACGCCGCGGCGTATACCCGAGGAGCGTCGGCATCATGATCGTGCTGCCACTCCAGGCGGTATAGCTCATCCCCACAGAGCTCGCAGAACCAGGCAGCGCCTTCGAGGAAGGTGTCACCAGAAAGATAGCGCAACATGATGGTCTCGTCGTTGGGCTCAATCCGGTGCGGAGTACCCGCCGGCACGTAGGCGTGATCGCCGACTTGCAAACGCAATGTGTTCACCGAACTCAGGCGCATGCGTACGACTGCGTCCCCGGACATCACCGCAAGCACGGTGTCGTCCGCAAAGATCTGATAGAACGGCTGCTCAATCGAATTGCGCGCCAACGTTACTTGGGGATCGACGTCCATGGGCAAGACGGCTAGGTCCGCGTAGTTGCCAACTGTGGCGCCAACTTTCAGTGAGTCGAGCATGCGACGGCGGTTGGTCATGCGTGGGCCTCCTCAGCCTTGGCGCGAAGTTGGTGGTAGGAAGCGTTCACCACGCGGGTTTGATCAACCATTCGTTGCCAACCCCAGGGATCGTTCGGGAACAGATCGTGGACGTGGCCGCAGTTCGAACACGTACGGCCGTCCTCGGAGTTGCGGATGGCGACAAACTCCGACGACCCGGCCAGTGTTGAGAACTGGTGGTACACATCGTCTGCTTTGCCGAAACGGGTCGGATCAAAGTCCGGTGCGCCGGCCGGGCCAGCGGGGTATTCGAGCCGGACGATCTCCTGCTTGCACTTCTTGCACTTGGCAACGAGCGCTTCGTTCTGGCCTGCCTCTTCGCCCTGACGCTGGGTGATGGTGGCAACCACGAAGGCCTCGGGGTCGTTCTGATCCCGCAGGAATGAGTTGACTCCATGGAATTTCTGCAAGGCCATGATCGAACCCGACTGCAGCATGGCTTCATTCGACCCAAACGTCACACACACTTCGGAGACGCTGTTGCCGTGGAAGAAATGGCCGTAATCACGGTCGGGGCCGCCGAACATGATCGTGCCGCACGGCACGATCGCCCCGGCCTCGTCGTACGGAAAAATCGGCATCAAGTTCGCAGCCGACTTGGCCATCCGTTCAAAGACGCTGGCTTTCATCGGCTCGCGCCTGCCATCCGGCGGCGGTATCCGGCGTGTGGGATTCATTTCCGGGATCTGCCCGGTTTCGACGACGTCCGTCATGCTGACACCTTTCTCAGCGCGAACAGCGGGTCAACCGTGAACAATTTATGTCGCGTCATACGGAACAGTGACCGCTATCACGCTTCAACGGTAACAATGCTGACATCACTCATGCAAGCCATTCCAGGGGTTGACTTTGGGTATTTACCCTGCTCGGAGCGCGTTAGTGGCGACAGTGACGGTAGTTGGGCATCGCCGATCAGGCCGGCGCGCCGTACACCGCGACGACGACCGTGCGATCAATACTGTTTTCCGACCAGACGCCCATGTCGATGTTTGCACAGTTGCTCATGATCGCCATGTCAGCGGGGTTGTAGTACCACTGGTTCAGGATTTCGATACCGCTGATCGCGATGGCCGGATTGATCGCGACGGTTTCGGCCACCGTTCCCCGGTAGCCGGCGGCGTGCGCGCGCTGCGCAGGGGTCGATCCGTCAGCGCCGTTGTTGCCGTCGAGATTCCGGTTGGCCATGAGGTCGTCAGCGTGCCATTGCGCTGCCATTTGAAGTTGCGGGTTGCGACGTACCTCGTTGGTGCAGCCGGCCTGCCGTTGGATGGTGTAGACGTTGGCAATAACACTGCTGTTGAGCCGACTATTGTCGGCTCGGGCTCGTGCCGACAGGCCCAGCGTCAATGCGACGGCAGTAAGGCTAAGTAGAGCAATCGTTTTCATCATTATCCTGGCGGCGGTTGATAGCCGGCGGCGGATTGACGCAGTTGCCAGATCTGGGCGGGGCACAGCTCGTCAATGGCCTGGCTGAGCAGATATTCGGCTTGGTATTCGTCGGTGGTCTGCTGGTCGGTTTTGATCTGGCCGATCATCGCGGCATACGAATGGCCGCCGCTGACGTCAGCACAGAGCTGGTAACCGTAGCGCAGCGCATCCTCCGGTCCGCTGAATTGATAACCCGGACGGACGGTGATGTTGACCAGATAGCCAAGGCTATCGGCCTGCGCCGCAGGCATATTGATCGCAGCGATGCTGAGTGTCGCACCAGCAATCGCAGCTACGAAGGTGAACCGATGACGGGGCATGGCCGGGCCCTCGGTCTAGACCGGCTCGAATTGGGAAATCAGCCAGCGGTCCCCGATTTTGTCGAGGGTGACTCTGACGCACGAGGTGCTCGAGGTGGGTGCGCCGGCACCGACGGTTGTGGTCTGGTTGACGAACAGCAGCGCCACCGCGTGCCGGTCAGTTACTGATACTGAGGCGCTCGCAGGAACTGTTGCGACCGAAGAGATGTGCTTCTGCTTGGCTCCGGGAATGACGACGTCATCAACCAGCCGCGAATAGGAATCGCGGAACGCCCCAGTCAGTCCGTCTCGGGCAGCATGGAGTGTTTTCTCCGCAGTGTCCGCCTCGTAGGACAGCAACGCCACGGTGCCGTCCGATGCGGCGCGCAGGGTTTGAGCCCGGGCAGTATCGGCCTCGACAGCCGAATGATCGCGGTATGACAGTGATCCTGCAGCTGTCGTCAAGAGCAGGATCACCGCAGGCAGTAGTCCGAAGGCGATCAGGCGGCTCCACCGGCGCTCCGCATGCCCGGCGTCGGACTCTGCTGCCGTTTCCGCCTTGTCCGCCGATTCATCAACGCGAACCGCGGCGATATCGAGTTCGTCGTCGGTCAGGTCTTTTGATGAGTCCAGTGTATCGGCGCTAGTCATGTGTGTGGCTCTCCTGTGAGTTGCGATGGACCGGAAGCGGTTTCATCCTCAAAGCACGAATTCGACATTGGAGATTTTTGTATCCGTCCCATTGCGCTGAACGCTGATCCGCATCCGCCAGTGACGCAGTTGCTCATCCGGCGCGCCGGCGGTAGCGGTCTTCACCGAGACCGCCACGAGCACTTGTGCCTGGTTGCCCTGTTGGAATTCCAGTCCAGCCTCGGTGACGGTGCCCGTTGATGTCGACTGCACCTTCTTGACCACTTCGATAAATGGCTGCGATCGCTGCAGGAAATCGTCGCGAAAGGTGCCGGTGGACGAGTCCAGGATCCGCTGGACGTCTTTGTCGACCTCCGTGTGGCTGATGGTGGTGAGATTTACCGCCTCTTGTTTGGCCGCGTCGACGAACGAACTGCGTTGGTCATCAGCCTGCCGGTGGCGGTAGTCCTGGTAACCAAGCCATCCGACCAGGCCGACCAGCCCGACTGCGATTGCGGCTCCGGCCACGATCGCCGTCTTTGTGGTTGAATGCTGTGCCTCAACCGCTGCGGCAGCAAGGTCCCCCACGACCCTGTCACCGGCATCGTCGGTGTCGTTTAGTTGTTCGGTGGCAGCAACATCGATTGCCATGTCTTGTCCTTCGTGGCGTTGGGCGATAGGTCCAGCTGGGTGTAGAGCTTGCCGTCAGGGCCGACGTAATTGCCTGTGGCAGGGTCGTACTCGGCGAGGACAAGAGGAAGTGGCGCGCTGGCCGGTTCCTGCGCGTTCGCTGGAGCGCCGCCAGAGAGGGGTGCAGCGGGTGACGACGTTCCCGGCGGCTGCTGCGGAACGGCCTGGCCTGAAAGGGTGGCGTTGGGGTCGCCCTTCCAGTTGTAGCCTTCGTTGAGCGGCACGTAATTCGTGTCGCTTTCACACATTTTCACGGTTGGCGCCCGCTTGCCTGGGACGGTTTCGCAGGGGAAGTTACGGGCACCGCGGACGTTGAGCTGGGAATCCTGCGGCACGCGGCAGTAAAGGTCCCCGTCGGGGCGTGCCGGGTAGTCCACCTCGCTGGGTACCCGTTGTTGCTGTGGCGGCAGGAAGCCGGTGTTGCAGACAGGTGGCACGCCGAGATTGAGGTTGAAGTCGAGATACATTCCCTTGTAGGGCGATTTGATGCTGTGGTCGGCGACCATGATCCCCTGTGCGACGGCGACCAGTTGCGGCGTCAGTACGAGCAGCTGCTCGATGTTCGGTTGATAGATCACCGCTGTCTGGCCGATGCTGGCGAGGTTGGCCAATAGTATTGGGAGGGTTGGCTTCAGCCGATCGAACAGTTGCCGGCCCTGATCAGCTGCGGCAGCTCCGTTGTGGAGTATGCCCGCAACGGAGGCATCTTTGATCGCGAACTGTTTGGAGAGGTCGGCCACGTGTGCGGCCCAGGCTCTGATCGCATCCGCAGTGTTGGCCTGCGAGTCCAACACCGGCTGAGAGTCATCGATGAGGGTGAGCAGTGAATCGAGGTTCTTGTCGGCATCGATCGCAAGCGCTGATCCCCCCTTGACCAGCCGCGTCAGTTCCGGGCCCAAACCTCCTACTGCGAGGTAGCTTTCGTCGACTACGGTCTCGAGGTTCTGTTGCGGTATCGCAGTCAGACCACGGTTGGTTGCGTCGAGCAGCGCGTCGAAGTCGGGCGGCACTGTCGCGTTCCACGGGGCAATGACGTCGCCGCTTTTCAGCGGCGGCGCGCTGTTCGCAGGTTCCGGCATCAAGTTGACGTACTGTTCGCCGATGGCGGACTGGCTGTGTACCTCGGCACGCACCTTCGACGATATCTGGTATTTCGAGTCCAACGACAGCACTGCCCGGACTCCGGAATCGGTAAGCGCCACGGTCTTGACCTGCCCGACGACGGTGCCGCGGTAGGAGACGTTCGCCTGCGGGTAGAGCCCGGCCGCACGCGGCAATTGGAGTGTGACGTCATACCGTCCGATCCCGAAAAGCATTGCCGGCAAATCGATGTAGCCGACGATCAGAATTCCCGCGGCCACCAACGCGATGGTGGTGAACACCGCTAGCCGTATCCTGATGCTCAAGGCGAGGTGCATATCACGGCCTCTGGTCGAGGTGGTACGGAACCACCAGCGGGTTGCCGCCGGTGACAGGGCTGGGTAGCTGGCCGATGGTGCGGCCCCACTGCATTTCCAGTTCGGTGAGATTGCCCTCCCACCGGGTTCCGGTGAAGAACGATGTGTCCAGCCTGCTCAGAGTCATGTCGATGACCATCGTGATGTTCGCGGCATCACCCCGGAAATACTTGGTCATCGTCTCTTTGGGCCAGGGGTAGGTGGCCAGCAGACTCAGCGAGCGTGTCAGTGCCGGACCGGCATTGGCCAAGGCATCGAATACCGGACCGAGTGCCCGGAACTCTTTAGCTAAGGCGTCTTTGGTCTTGTCGGCCGTGTCTGCGGCGAGTGCGCTGAACTTTCCGATCTGATCGAATGCCTCGACGAGCTTGTTGCGGTTGTCGCTGAGTACGGCCAGGGCGTCAGGGATGGTTCGTAAAGCGTTGTCCATCAACGGCTTTTGTTGGGCGAACTGAGTGGTGACGTTGTTGAAGCTTTCGTTGGCTGCGATGATGTCGCCAATCTGGTCCTGGACATGTGCGCTGAACTCGTCGATCCGTTGGATGAGCGATCTCAGGTCGGCCTCACGCCCGGCGAATGCGGTGCTGAATGCCTGGGTGATGTCCTGGGCTTTGGCCAGGCCACCGCCATTGAGGAACGTGGACGCGACTGACAGTGTCTGCTCAGTCGTCGGGTAGGCGCCTGCGTGACTCAGTGGGATCAGTGACCCCTGATGAAGATGGCCCTCGGGGGCTTCGTCGGTGGGCGGTGCCAGTTCGATGTGCATGGTGCCCAGCAGGCTGGTCTGGCCTATTTTGGCGGTGGTGTTGGCCGGTAGCACGACATCACTGTTGAGGCGCATTGTGACTAGTGCATGCCAGTCTTGGCGCTCGACCTTGGTCACGGTGCCGACGTTGACATCACTGACTCGGACTCGTGAATTGGGCTGGATATTCACCACGTTGGGCAGTTGGACTTGCACGACGTAGGAACCGGGGCCTTGCCCCTGAGTACCGGGTAGCGGCAGCGAGTTCAATCCGTGCCACCCACCGCAACCGGCCGTAACAGCCGCGACAGTCATCAGCGCGAGCGCGACTCGGAGCGCTCGCCGGCACGCGTTCACTGTCCACCTCCGGCGGGCACCATGAGGCCGGCTAGACCCCCAGCAGGATCGGTCGGGATCGGTACCTCAGCTGGGGCGGCTGTGGGGGGCGGCGGACTCGGCGCCTCGGCGGCAGGCGGGGAGCCTGGCCGGTAGTCCGGGCGCAGCCGGTTCTCGCTGTAGGTCACCTCGTTGGGCCGCGCCTGCGCGGTGACGAACGGATCCATGCCGATAGGCAGGTTGTTGTACTGGCGGTTTTTCACGATAGGTGCGAGGTATTGGACACACAGTTTCGCCGACTGCTCATTGTTGAGTCGTGACGCCGCTTGAATTGCACCGCACAAGAACGAGATCGGGTTGGCAAAATTGTTGATCGACAGGATGCCGCTGATAGCGCCATGGGCCGGCTCGTAGATGCTGCTCACGTTGGTCATCACGTTGGGCAGCACATGCAGGGTCTGTTTGACGTCGTCCAGACTGTCGACCAACGCCTTGGTGATCGAGCCCAGTTTGTCGGTGGCAGTGCCAAGCGCTTCGCGGTTGTCTGCCACGAACCCGGTGACATCATTGATCGCGGCGTTGAGGTCGTCGACGGCTCGCGCGATGGCTCCGGGATCATTGGTCATCAAACCGGTGACCGTGGACAAGTTGTTGTTCAGTCGTTGCATCAGACCGGCGCTGTCGTGCAGCGCGGCGACCAGTATCGCGAGATTCTTCGCGGTGCCGAAGATGTCGGCACTGTGGTCACCCAGAGCCGAAACAGCTTGCGACAGCTTGATGATGGTGTCCCTGATTTGTGCACCCTGACCGCGCAGATTGTCCGCGGCAGTATCGACGAACTGCCCCATCGGGCTGACGCCGCCGGGCTGCGTCGGCTGCATACTGTCGGTCAATTTCTGCAGCTGCTGGCGGAAATCGTCGAACTCGACAGGTACAGCGGTGCGCGCTTTGGTGATCACAGCACCGTCTGCCAGCGCCGGCCCACCGGTATAGGCAGGGGTCAGCTGAATCGCCCGAGAGGTGATCAGCTTGGGGGAAAGGATTACCGCACGCACGTCGGCGGGGATCGGGTACTTCCGGTTCACCCACAAGCTGACCTTGGCCCCGTCCGGCAGCGGCTCGATCGCATCGACGGTCCCGACCTTGACGCCCAGCACGACCACGTTGTCTCCGACGAAGAGACCGTTGCTGTTATCGAACCAGGCCACGATGTGTGTCTTGCTGGTGCGCTGCGGCGGCCACTGGGATACCCCGATACCGGCGAGAACCACCAGCCCGAGAATGACCGCCGTCATCACCCACGTTCTGGTCGATCTCATTGCGGCACCCCGTTCGCGGCGGGTTGATCGGCTGCGGGCGATGTGGCCGGTGGGCCCGGCGGGGGGCCGCCTGGCGGCGGTGCGGGTAGCGGTTCGCGGTAGGGATAGCGCGGGTCGTCGGGGTTACCGGTGATCGCGTCAGGCAGCGACAGCTTCGGCTGGCCCCCTTGGCCGGTGCGCGGATACGGCACGGGCAGAGCCGGCGTTCCGGGTTGGCCGGTGGGCGGGTCTACCCGCTGCGACGGCAGCAGCGTATTCGGATCGAGACCCAGGTCAGAGAATGCTGCGTCGACGAACGGCTGCACGAACTGTCCCGGAAGTAGGTTGGCCACATACGCTTTGAAGAACGGCCCCGACGACACCGCTTCGCCTAGTGACATCGCGTACGTGTTGAGCAGCTTTAGCGATTGCTGAATGCGGTCTTTTCGTCCGTCGACGATGGCCAGGACGCCATTGAGCTTGTCCAGTGCACCGTGGAGTTGACTGCGGTTATCGGTGACGAATCCGGATACCTGCCGCGATAGTGCGGAAATGTTGCCCGAAATCTGTTCCAATGCCGCACTCTGAGTTTGTAATTGGGCCAGCAGTGCATTGGTGTTGACGATCATCCCAACGACTTGATCGCTGCGCTGAGCCAATACCGAAGTGGACTTGTTGGCGTTGAGGAGTAGGTCGCGCAGTTGCCCGTCGCGTTCATTGAGCACCTGCGAGAATCGCGCGACGCCCTCGACAGCGCGTTTGAACTGGGGTGGGGTGTCTTTGAAGGTCGAGGCGAGCATACTCAGTGATTCGTTGAGCCGATCGGTGTTCAGTGCGTTGATCGTCTGCGCGAGATCGCCTAGGGCATCGGGTAATTCGTACGTCGGTGTGGTGCGGTCGATGGTGATGGGCGCGTCGAGGTGCCCTCCCCCGCGTGGGGTGATTTGCAGGACTTTGGCTCCCAGTAGGCTTTTGGCTTTGATCGCCGCTTCGGTTCGATTCCCGAGAGGGATGTTCTTGTCGACGTAGAAGGTGATCCGCACCCGGTCTCCGTCCAGATCAACACCGGTGACGGCGCCCACCTGGAAGCCCGAAACCTGTACCGGTGCACCGGTGTCGATTCCGTTCGAATCAGCGAAGTAGGCCGAGTAGCTGGTCTTCGCCGCGGTGAAGAACGGCAGTTTGTCGTAGCCCAAGGCTCCCGCCACGATCGCCACGACGACAGCGACGCCAACGATTCCCATGATTGCTAGGCGGCGCGGGGAATGGGATGTCATCGCGGCGTACACCTCCCCGACGACTGGCCGGCGAGTTTGACATACACGGGTTGTCCGCCTTTTCCATTGACTTTCAGGAGGGCATCACACAGGTAGAAGGTAAAGAAGTCGCCGTACATGCCCTGCCTGGCGAGGACCTGGTAAGCGTCGGGCAGCGTGTTGAGGAAATCGTCGAAGTAGTCATGGTCGGCCACCACGATGGCGTTGGCGCGATCCGACTGCGCCACAGTCTCTTTGAATGACGGTCGCATCTGCGCCAACATGCTGGAAATGGATAGCGCGGCCGCGTTGCCGTGTGCGAGCGAGTCGGTGAGATCGCCTTTGTGCTCTGCGAACCGGCTCATCAATGACGAAAACGACGTGAGTGCCTTGTCGAATTGGCGGCTTTGGTCGCCCAGGGATCCCAGGACCGTGTTGAGGTTGGTGATGACCGATTTGATGAGATCGTCGCGGTCGGCGAGGGTGCTGGTGACCACCGCGGCCTGCTCCAGGAATCCACCGATCGCGGCGCCCTGGTCCTGAAACGCGGTGATCAGTTGTCCCGACAGAGCGTTGATCTGGACCGGGTCCAGCGCCCGGAACAGGGGGCGAAAGCCTCCGATGAGTGCGTCGAGGTCAAGTGCGGGTTCGGTGCGGCCGATCGGGATGGTCGAGCCGGGATTGATGCGCGCGAGCCCGGGGGTGCCCTGCAGGAGTTCGAGGTAGCGGTGCCCAACGACATCCTCGTAACGGATCGCCGCGCGGCTCCCCTGTGTCAGAGCAACACTCTTGTCTGCGGTGAAATCAGCTACCACCACCGTATCCGGGCGTATGGAAACGTGCTTCACCTTGCCGACCTCGACGCCGGCGATGCGGACGAAGTCTCCGACCTTGAGACCGCTGATGTTGCTGAATTCGGCCGAGTACTGTACCTGCGGCTCATAGCGGATCTGCGCGAAAACCATGAACAGGCCGTAGGTCGCCAACAGGCAGACGGCCGCGAAGACGGAGAAGCGCCATACCGCTCCCACCAAGTTGTCTCTCACTGCAATGGTCCTTAATCGATGCTGTCGCCGTAGTGATCTGCTATGGGGTGGGTGGTGATGACTGGACGGGAGGCGGGAGGTAGAGCGGGCTGCCGTCAGGTCCGTATTCCGGCGCGCCGTAGGGTGGCGCGCCGGGGTATGGAACGGGCCCGATCGCCGGAGCTCCGACGCCTCGAGTGCTCGGGGGCTGCGGTATGCCGCGCGTCACGGGGAGCAAGTCCGTCCACCAGGGATTGCCAACCCCGGGATTGGGCCGGATATCCAAGCCGGTGCCCCACCCGGTGTTGGTGACCAATTGCCGCACCGGGAAGTTCTTGTTGACATCGGGCAGCGATCCGCAGCCCGGCTTGCCGCCGGGTCCGCCCTTGGCGGCCACGATCGGAAGGTTGTCCGGATAGTGGTACGGGTCGCTGCCGAATAGAAAGGCATCATCCAGGACTAGCGAATATCCGTTGCCGCCAAACACCTGGTATCCGTCCTCGTCGAGAACCTTCTTGGCGCCGACCAGGGTGCAGGTGTATTCAGGCTGGTATTTCAGCAGCAGGCTCGTTGTCGGTTCCAGCACGTTGATGGCTGTGACGAGGTTGTCCTGGTTGGGGGCCAGCAGATCGATACCGGCGTTGGACACACCGATTGTGCTGAGCAGCAACGCATCTAAATCGGTGGCGTGGGTCTTGATGGTTGAACTTGTTGTGGTGAAATCTTTTACAGCGGCCACTAGGTCCGGCGCCGCGGCGCCGTAGGCGTCTGCGGCGGCTTTCGCCGAGCGCAGATCTGCTTGCACCGCGTCCATGCGGGGATTGATCTCACCAAGTACATGGTTGCTGGCTGAGGTTGCCTCGCCGATCTGTTGCCCGCGGCCTCGCACGGAGTCGGACATGGCGGTCAGGATCGCGTTGAGCTTCGGTGCGTCGATCTTATTCAGGACGTCGACCAAGTTCTGGAAGACCGTGTTGACCTCGGTGCTCACGTTACTTGATTGCACCACGGCGCCAGCCGAAATGCGTTGTGCACTAGGATTTTCCGGAACTTCAAGGTCGACGTACTTTGCGCCGAAGATCGTGGTGGATCGGATCTGTGCACTGATGTTGGCTGGGATGTGGCTGATCTGATCTGGGAAGAGTTCCAATTTCAGCCGTACTGGTTTGGTGCCCGGCTCGATTCCGGTGACATGGCCGACAAGAACGCCGCGCAGCTTGACCTTGGCGCCGGATTCCATGACCAGACCGGAGCGGTCGGCGGCCAGCGTGATTGGAATCGTGAAGTCGAGTGTGCCGGCGAACGTGGCACCGCAGTACCAGATGAAGGTGGTGATCGCGGCGATGAGCGTGGCTGCCCACCACGCCGGATGTATGCGCGAGAGACCTGTTGCTGTGCTCATGTTGTCAGCCCGACAGGTTGAAGCTGCCCGACTGCCCGTAGACAGCCAGGGAAATGAACACGGTCAGCACTCCGGCCGCAACCAGTGAACTGCGTACTGCGCGGCCGACTGCTTCGCCGACGCCGGCTGGCCCGCCGCTGGCGGTGAAGCCGTAGTACGTGTGCACCAGCATGATTACGATCGCCATCGCTACCGCAAGCATGAATGACCAGATGAGGCTCATGGGGTAAAGGAAGGTGTTGAAGTAGTGGTCGTAGACGCCGCTGGACTGGCCGTAGATCACGGTGGTGCACAACCAGGCTGAGGCGAATGCCGCTAATACGGCGACGCAATACAGAGGCATGACCACTACTAAGCCGGCGACCAGGCGTGTGGCCGCCAGATAGGAAATGGAGCGCACGCCCATGACTTCCAGTGCGTCGATTTCTTCGTTGATACGCATGGCACCGAGCTGCGCGGTGGCGCCGGCTCCGATCGTGGCTGCCAGTGCGACACCTGAGGTGAGCGGGGCAGCGAGCCTGACGTTGAAATACGCTGATGCGAAGCCGGTTAGCGCCTCGACGCCGATGTCGTTGAGCTGGTTGTACCCGATCACCGCGGCAAGGGCGCCGGTGGTGACGGTGAGGAACGCGACGATCACCACCGTGCCGCCGACGATGGCGAGTGCGCCTGTCCCCAAACCCATTTGGGCAATGAGCCGGAGCAGCTCGGAGCGATAGTTCAGTACCGCATCTGGGGTCGACATGACGGTCGTGGCGTAGAACTTGGCTTGTTCACCGATGCGATTCCACCCGGCCGCCCAGCCGCGGGCCTTCTGGGTCAGCCGAGGCAACCGTGGCGCGGCGACGGTCACAGCGTGACCTTCACGCCGACGGCGGTCGCGATGATGTTGATCGCAAAGAGCGCCACGAAGGTGTAAACGACTGTCTCGTTGACGGCGTTGCCGACGCCGGCGGCGCCGCCGCCGACCGAAACGCCCTTGTAGCAGGCGATCAGTCCGGCGGCCAGCCCGAACAGTGCGGCCTTTACCAGGGCCACTACCAAGTCAGGCATGCTGGTGAGCACCGTCATGCCGGCGACATAGGCGCCGGGTGTCACGTGCTGGACATACACCGAGAAGAAGAAGCCGCCGACCAGTCCGACCGTGATCACCCATGATGACAGCAGCACGGCGACCAGCGTCGCGGCGAGGACTCGCGGAACCACTAGGGCCTGTATGGGATTGACCCCCATGACCCGTAGCGCGTCGAGTTCTTCGCGGATGGTGCGAGCTCCGAGGTCAGCGCACATGGCGGTCGCTCCCGCGCCGGCGACAACCAGCACCGTCACGATCGGGCCAACTTGCGTGACCGTCGCGAAAGCCGCTGTCGTACCGCAGAAGTCAGCGGCGCCGAACTCCATCAACAGGATGTTGAACGTGAAGACGACGAGCACCGTGTAGGGCATCGCCAGCATCAAGGTGGGCAGCAACGAGACCCGCGCGACAAACCATGCTTGGAGGACGAATTCGCGCAGTGCGAACGGCCGCCGCGGGAGAAGTAGTACCACCTCCAACGCCAGCGCGAAGAACCCACCCAGGGCGATAGCTGGCCGCGACGCGATCGATAAAACGCTCATGCGCAACCGCTGCATTTGTCTGCAGAACTGGCGTACCAAAACTGCTCCGGCCGCCGGATCAGGAGTCGGACCAACAATTTCCTCAGCACCGATAGACGATCGACCACCAAGCAGCTCGATGTCGCACTATACGGAACAGTGATCGCTATCACGCTTCGCACTGTAGACATGACGAAGTCACACACGCAAGCGATTGCAGGAGTTGCCCGCGGAAATACGTTCGGCGGAGCGAGATGTCAGCTAAAGCGGTTGCCCAGTACCCGAGCAGCGCTGACCACCGCATCCGAGCAGGCAGTGATCCATGTGTCGTCGACCCGCGAAGCCGGCGCGGTGACGGCCAGCGCACCGCGGACCCGACCGTTCGGGTCACAGACCGCGGCCCCGACGGCGCTCACGTCGCCTTCACTCTCGGTCATGTTGGTCGCGTAGCCGCAGTGGCGAATCTCATCGAGTTGGGCGAACAGGGCGGCGCGGGTGGTGATCGTGTTGCCTGTTTGAGCTGGGAGTTGCTCGTCGGGATAGAGCGTCTGCAACTCAGCGTCCGACATCGCCGCCAGCAGGGCCTTGCCGCTGGCAGTGGTGTGCGCGGGCAGCGTCCAGCCAACGCGACTCCCCGTGCGGACCATCTGGGCACTTTCGACACTGTCGAGGTACACAAGGTTGTCGCCCCGGAGAACGCCCAGATGCACAGTCTCGTTGGTCTTTTCGGCCAACTCCACGAGAACCCCGTGCGACACCGTCCGGACATCCATGTTGCGGATCACCGACAGTCCGATATCCACAAGAGCCGGCCCCGGCGCGTACGCGCGGGACAAGTCGTCCTGCTCGACAAAGTGGTGGTGGTGCAACGTGGACAGCATCCGGTGCACGGTGGATCGCGACAGTCCCATGTCGCGGCTCACTTCGTTGACGCGGATGACCTTCTTGGTCTCAAACATCGCGAGCAGCCGCAGAACGTTGTCAACGGCGCCAATCAGGCTCGATGGTCGCTCTTCTTGTGCATCGGAGGTCATCGCGCACCGAACCTTGCGCGATGGGCGGCCTTGTGCTCGCCAGCGTGAAACCTCACGCGTGCACCGTATCCCATCTGGTTACCCAGCCCGGTGATTGCTTGCAATGTGACGACGGTCATGGCAGCATCAGACGGGACACTGTCCCGCATAGCGACACTGAAAGGTCTCTGGATGTCACTCTTCCTCAGCACGCATCAAGCCCCCGGCCTGTCCGAAGAGGAGATCGCTGGGTACGCCCCAGAGGTCGCCAAGAACGTGCACGCCACGTTCAAACACCTCTACGCGAACACTGACAGTGGCGCGATCTTCACGCTGTACGAGGCCGAGACCGCTGATGCATTGCGCCAGGAATTCGAGCGGGTCGGTTTCCCGTACGACGAGATCCACGAGATCGATGCGGCAGTCGACGGCGCTGCCGTGGCGGCGATGGCGAACCAGTGACGACTACGGCAGTCAGCGTGTCCAGCGACGGCGAAGTCCGTCTCGATCGCCCGATCGAGTTGGCCTTCCGAGGTGACTGGGGCCAGGCCAATATGACGCGCATATGCGGTTGGTTGGCCCAGGAAGTCGGTGACCGGGTACCGGCCGGGTCCCGTTTCGCCATCTGGTCGGGTCGGGGTGGTACGGATCAGGCGGCGGCTCTCGCTGCTCGCGAGGTCGATGTAGCGGTGATGACGCCCGCCGCGGCGGTGCCGCTGGTCCGTTCCGGAGAGATTGCCGAAGACGCCGCGCCACAACCGTTCTTGCGCGCACTAGGCCGTATCGGCCACCGGGACCGTCTGGTCATCGTCGTGGACGCCGCCCTTCCGGTACATAACGTGGCTGATCTGATGGCGGTGGCCGATCAGTTGGTGATCGCAACGTGCCCGGATGACGGCGTCAATGGTGTCGGTTTCGCCGCCCATACCGCGCTGCGCTTGGCCGGTGCCGACCCGGACGCTCTGGTCGCCGCGGGGGCGACGTTCGACTATGACGAACGCCCGTTCCCAGGTTTGCAACACTTCGCCGAAGGTACGGCGAACGTGTTGGTACAAGAGGCGATCATGACACCGGGTTGGCAGCGCATCGCGCAGAAGCGGCCCGTGCGCTACCTCGACTGGGACGCAGCGGTTTTCGCCGGCTTCGCTGAGCACGGTTGGCAGGAACGCTCGGTGCCGGCCGGTTACCTGCCTGGTCTTGAGCACGATCTGCGCGCCCTCGATTTCGCGGACTTTCTGCTGGTCTGTCGCGACGATCTCGATGACGACGTGGCGTACCTGATCACTTGGTGCATGATCCGTACACGCCAGGCGCTGGAAGCGCAGTACGCCATGCTCCCGCCCGAGCGCTCCCCATTGGTATCGCCGATAGATCCGATCGAGATGGCGAACACGCCAATTCCGTTGCACTCGGCCGCTGAACGCGCATACAAGGATGTCGGCGCATCTGCCAGCGCGCCTTCCGCGATGTGGGGCTAGGGCAACGCGGGCACCGCCATCATCGGGGCCCGCACAGTTAGGAGTGACCCGTGACTTATGTAATCAACGACGCTTGCATCGGCGAGATGGACGGCTCGTGCGTGGAGGTCTGCCCGGTCGACTGCATTTACGAGGGGCTGACCAAGCGGTACATCCATCCCCGCGAATGCGTGGAATGCGGTGCGTGCCTGTCGACTTGCCCGGTCGACGCCATTCTGACGCCAGACGAATTCAACGATGCGCCGGATGTGTTCGAAGACAACGCGCGATTCTTCGATGAGCCACTGCCCGGACGCGAACAGCCGCTAGGAGACCCCGGCGGCGCCACCCCCCTCGGCCCAATCGGTGTCGACACGCCCCGTGTGGGCCCGAGAAAGGACAAATGATGCGGATCCCCCTACTCATTGTGGGAGGCGGTATCGGCGGCATGTCGGCTGCCGTCGCACTCGCACACGCCGGTTTCGCCGTTCACGTGGTCGAACAGGCCTCGGAATTCAGCGAGATCGGGGCTGGAATCCAATTGGCCCCCAACGCGATGCGAATTCTCGACGGTCTCGGATTGCTTTCGGAGATCAACAAGATCGCCGTACAGCCGAGTTCTCTGATCTTCCACGACATCGACACCGGTGCGAAGCTGACGACCGTGGACATGGGTGAGCCGTTCATTCAGCGCTACGGATACCCCTACACCGTCCTGCACCGTGGCGATCTGCTCGAGGTACTGCTGGCTGCCTGCCGCGCCAATGACCGAATCACCTTGGAACCAAACAAGGCTATGACGGACATCAGCGATCAAGGTGACTGGGCACGCGTCGAATTCGCCGACGGAACGTCCTACGAGTGTGACGCCGTCGTGGGTGCTGACGGACTATGGTCGAAAACCCGTCGTCTGGTATCAGACGATCAGCCTGTCTGTTCGTCCTACGTTGCCTACCGTGGTGCGGTTCCGATCGCCGATCTACCAGTGCGGCACGACGACGATGCCGAGATCATCTGGATCGGGCCGGACCGGCACCTGGTTCAGTACCCGATTCGCGGCGGCGAGCTCTACAACCAGGTCGCGGTTTTCCACAGTCACCGATACCGGCCAGGCATGGAGAACGACACCGACTGGGGCACGCCAGACGAGCTCGACGAGCATTTTGGAGTGGCGTGCGAACAGGTGCGCGCGTCGGTGACCTTGTTCAAGCGGGAACGGCGCTGGCCAATGTTTGACCGTGAGCCGATCGACAATTGGACCACTGGACGCATCACCTTGCTCGGCGACGCCGCGCACCCCATGCTGCAGTATTTGGCCCAAGGCGCTTGCCAGGCGATCGAGGATGCCGGTTGCCTGGCCGAGTACATGGTCAAGCACGACGGCGATATTGTCGAAGCCTTCGCCTCCTATCAGCAGGACCGGCTACCGCGAACAGCAGAGGTCCAAACCATCGCGCGGGCATGGGGCGAAATCTGGCACGCGTCCGACGCGATCGTGCCCGCATTGCGCAACCGGGTCTTGGCGCGCAGCTCCGACGAGAACTACGCCGATCTCGACTGGCTCTACCAAGCAAAGGTGTTGTGACGGTGGCAGATCCGATTGCCCAGGTAATCGACGCTAGTGCCGCCTTGGCCGTGGCCGGCCTCACCGACATGGTGTGGGGCCACGCCTCGGTGCGCGACCCCGACGACAACGGCGTATGGATGAAGGCCTCTGGCTGGGGATTCGAGGAGATCACCGCTGACCGGGTCGCCCTGGTAACGCCACTCGGAGAGGTGGCTGGCGGATCGGGACCGCGTCACCTCGAATACCCGATACACACCGAGATCATGGCGGCACGCGATGACGTCCAGTCCGTGGTCCACACTCACGCACCGGCATTGAGCGCATTCGCCTCGCTCAATACCGCGCTACGGCCAATCTCCCACGACGCGGTGGCATTCGAGGCAGACCTGCCACGATTCAGCGTCACGGGAGCGCTGATCGCTACGCGTGAACTAGGCCAGGCTCTAGCGGCCGAGTTGGGCAGCGCACCGGCGATCCTGATGCCGAACCACGGTGCCGTGACAGTGGGACCCGATCCAGCAACCGCGGTCATGTACGCGGTTCTGCTGGAGCGGGCGTGCCGCACCCAACTGATGGCCATGGCCGCCGGCGGCCCGCTGAGCTGGTCGGACCCCGCAGAGTCCGCGTTCAAGAACGAACAGATCTGGAATCCCGTTCAGCTCAATGCCGGTTACCAGTATCTGGTTCGCGCGAGTGAGAGGCAGTACCGATGACAACGGCCACCGAATCAGAGGCACAGCTGTACGCGGACTTCGCGGAGAACCACCTCATTCCGCTGTGGACGGCACGAGGCGATCTGATGCCGTCGGTACCCAATCCGGCTGCAATTCCGTACATCTGGCACTGGACCGATCTGTATCCGCTGGCGCAGCAGGCAGGTGACCTCATCCCCGTCGGCCGCGGCGGCGAGCGCCGTGCCATCGCGATCGCGAACCCGGGGCTGTCCCCGATGCCGTACGCGACGCCCACCATGTGGGCGGCAATCCAGTACCTGGGGCCCGGCGAAACAGCGCCGTCGCATCGGCACAGCCAGAACGCTTTTCGCTTCGTCTTGGAGGGCGAAGGGGTCTGGACGGTCGTCGACGGCGATCCGGTAGCGATGCGTCGCGGTGATCTGTTGCTCACCGCCGGTTGGCAATTCCACGGCCACCACAACCCAAACCCGGCACCGATGGCATGGCTCGATGGACTCGACATCCCGTTCAGCTCTCAGATCGACGCAGGCTTCTTCGAATTCGGCACCGACGGCGTCGAAGATCGAAGCACCCCAGAGACGTCGCGCTCTGAACGACTATGGGGCCACCCGGGGCTGCTGCCCGTATCAGCCGTCGGAAGTCCGGCGGAGCATTCTCCGCTGGCGGCCTACCGATGGGAAGACACCGACGCAGCGCTGCGGGCCCAGCTCGAATTGCAGGCCGAAGGATTTCCCGGGGTTGTCAGCCCCGGACACGCAGCCGTCAGATTCAGCAATCCTGTTACCGGTGGCGACGCCCTACCGACCATCCGTACCGAGATGCACCGAATCGCTTCCGGTGCAGCGACATTGACAACCCAAGAAGCCGGTTCCAGCGTCTGGCAAGTATTCGATGGCACGGGTTCGGTCAACCTCGGCGACGAGCGGCGCGACGTGGTGCGCGGCGACCTCATCGCCGTACCTTCTTGGTGCGCAAACACATTCACAGCGGAGACCGAGATGACACTGTTCCGCATGAGCGACGCCCCAATCTTCGAACGCCTTCATCTCGATAGGAGAATCACCCAGTGAAACTGGCGACCATCCGCCTGGCTGCCGGCACTGCAGCTGTCCGCGTTGACGAGAACGCAGCCGTGGAAACCGGCTTCGGTGATGTCGGCGACCTCCTCAAGCAACCCGACTGGCACGCCGTCGCCGCGGCGGCCGACGGTGCCCGGCACTCTGTTGACGGGCTGAACTTCGCCCCGGTGGTCCCGAGGCCCTCCAAGGTCATCTGCGTGGGCCTCAACTATCGGTCCCACATCCTGGAAATGGGCCGGGAATTACCGCAATTCCCAACACTGTTCGCCAAATACGAAGACGCCCTGATCGGCGCCAACGACAACATCATCCTGCCAAGCGCATCGAACGCGGTGGATTGGGAAGCCGAGCTTGCCGTCGTGGTCGGCGCACCGGTACGGCATGCCGACCGGGTGACCGCGCTGGACGCGATTGCCGGCTATAGCGTTCTCAACGACGTCACTGCACGGGATTGGCAATATCGCACGGTAGAGTGGTTGCAGGGGAAGAACTTCGACTCCACCACCCCCATGGGGCCGTACTTGGTAACCGCCGACGCATTCGATATCGGCGCGGCCAGAATTGAAGGGCGCGTCGGTGAAGAGATCGTGCAATCGGCCGAGATCAGCGATCTGGTCTTCGATCCCGCTGACCTGGTGTCGTATATCTCGACGATCTTCACATTGCGCCCCGGCGATGTCATCGCGACTGGCACCCCCGGCGGCGTCGGCCACGCCCGTGACCCCAAGCGGTACCTGAATCCCGGTGCAACACTGACCACGACCATCACCGGGCTTGGCCAATGCCAGAACATCTGCCGACCGGAGTTCGCCGATGCGTCCTGACCGCACGGTCGTCGAGTCCTGGCTGCAGACCGAGACCGCGCGCCTGCTTGTCACTGTCGACTCTCTGTGGGACGACGACCTGAGCAAGGACAGCGCGCTGCCGGGATGGTCGCTCGGTCATCTTCTATCCCACCTTGCCCGCAATGCCGATGCGTTGGGCAATCTCTTGCTCTGGGCCCGCACGGGCGTCGAAACACCCATGTATTCATCCGGCGAACAACGCACTACAGACATCAACGTTGGCGCGAGGCGGCTGGCTGCTGAAATCATCAGCGATGTCGTGGATAGCGCCGACCGATTGCAGGCCAACTCAGATAAGCTCACCGCGCAAGACTGGGAAAGTCCTGTCCGAACCGCTCAGGGCAGGACGATCCCTGCATCCCTCGTACCGTGGCTTCGGTTGCGCGAGGTCTTGATTCATCACATCGATCTCGGTGCATCAGTCGACGACGTGCCGCCGCTGGTGGCTGCTGCGCTGTTGGACGACGTAGCGGCCTGGACCAGCAAGCAGCCGGAATGGCCTTCGTTACGCCTAGGGACGGTCGACACGGCGCAGTTCGTCACAACCGGGGCGGAGGACGTCACCAATACGGTCAGCGGCACTGCCGCTCAGCTCGTCGCGTGGCTGATCGGCCGATCCGCCGGCGAGCACCTCAGTAGCGACCAGCCGTTGCCGATCCTCCCCCCTTGGCTTTGACCACCCCACCCAACGCACAGGAGCTTTCAGTTGAAGATCACCCATTTCGGGCACGCATGTGTCCAGCTGGAATTCGAAACACCCGATCCGACCCGCATTTTGATCGACCCGGGCACTTACTCCCAGGGCTTCGATACCGGTGGTGATATTGAAGGGCTGCTGTTTACTCATGCTCATCCCGACCACATCGACATGGACCGGGTACCGGCTCTTGCCAAAGCCAACCCGACCGTACAGGTGATCGCGGATATAGGCTGTGCTGCAATACTTTCCGATCACGGAATCACCCATCACGTGGCTATCGACGGCAGTACGTCGACTGTTGGCGCGATCCGTATCGATGCCCTAGCCGGTGACCACGCAACCATTCACTGCGACATGCCGAATCTCACCAACAACGGTTACGTGATTGACGAACGCGTTCTGCACCCCGGAGATGCCTTCATCAAGCCCTCGGGATCTGTGGAGGTGCTGCTGCTTCCGGTCGGCGGCCCATGGATGAAGGTCGGCGAAGCGATCGACTACCTGCGAGCGGTCAATCCACGCATTGTGATCCCCATCCACCAGGCTGGCCTCGCTCCCGTACACCAGAACCTGCACTACTCGCTGCTGCGCAACCTAGGTCCGGCGAACTGTGAGGTCGTCGTACTTGAGCAGGGCGTGGCGACCACCATCTGAACGACGAAAGACCTGTCATGACAACGCGGTACAACTCGGCGAACGGCGCAATCGACGATCTCTACGGGGACTTGGCCGCAGCACAGTTGCAGCCTCTATGGGAGATGCGAGGACTACTGACCACCACGCCGTGTCCCCGGACGATTCCCTTTCGGTGGCGGGCATCGGAGATGTACAAGCTAGCAGCAAGGTCCGGCGAGCTGATTCCCATCAATGAGGGCGGCGACCGTCGGGTACTCGCGATGTCGAACCCGGGATTAGATGGGGCGCCGTATATTTCCAATACTCTGTGGGCCGCGGTTCAGTACCTGTTGCCAGGGGAAACCGCACCGCCGCACCGGCACTCCCCCGCTGCATTGCGCTTCATTCTTGACGGCGACGGCGTTTCGACGACGGTCGACGGCGACTCGATCCCGATGGCCCGGGGAGATCTTGTCCTCACACCCGCCTGGACATGGCATGGGCACCACAACTTCGGTATGAGTTCCATGATGTGGCTCGACATCCTCGACCTACCAGTGGTGGAGGCGCTCGAAGCGATCTTCTTCGAGCCCGGTCGATCAGAACGACCACCGTGGAGCAGATCACCGTCGGTTGCTGAGCAACGCTACGGACAAGGCCCCGGACTGGTGCCCTCTGGACAGCACGCCGCTGACAACGGTTCCGCACACTCACCGTTGACCGTGTATCGATGGGGTGACACCGATCGCGGGCTGTATGCACTACTTAATCTCCACCGTTCGACAGCAGCGACTGTGCGCTACACCGATCCCACGAGCGGCGGAGACGTCATGCCGACGCTACGGTGCGAGATGACGCGCATCCTTCCTGGGGCGTCGAGCGAACCGGCACGTCAGACCGGTGCCCAGGTCTTTGGCGTTCTCAACGGTTCAGGCCACGTAGACGTCGAAGACCAGACATTCAGCCTGGAAAGCGGTGACATCTTTGTGGTGCCCTCGTGGAGCACCTACCTCATTCACGCCGACGCTCAGCTCGACGTGTTCGTTTGCAGCGATGCGCCTGTGCTGCAGGCACTTTCGCTCTTCCGGCAAGAAATTCTGGAGTACTGATGTCCGCGTCGCCGATCATGTCCGGCCTCACTCTGCGGTCGTTGTCCGTTTAGGAGTAGAGCCATGAAACTAGTTAGCTTCCGCCACCCGATTTCCGGCTCGTCCGTCGGATTGAGGACATCCGACTCACATCTCCTGGACCTTCGCCCGCTGTTCGCGGGTATCGGTTCGGGCCAAAGCCCCATGCGTCGCCTGCTCCAGGCGTTCGACGGTGTACTGGACTTTTCTGCATCTGACCTCAAGGGTCTGCAAAGCGTATCGATGGACGATGTCGGCATCGAACCGATTGTTCCAGACCCGACCAAAGTCGTTGCCGCTCCGGTTAACTACCGCGACCACCAGCAGGAAATGAACGAGGACTACGGCATCGAAGCACTCGGTGTCTTTCTGAAAGCACCTTCGTCGGTCCTTCGGCACGGCGGCACAGTGGTACTCCCTTACACCGACCGTAGGTTCGACCAGGAAGGCGAACTGGCGCTGGTCATCGGGCGCACAGCACGATTCGTCGATGTCGCTGACGCTCTCACATACGTCGCAGGCTATACGTGCTGTTTGGACATGACGATGCGCGGCGGCGAAGATCGTTCCACGCGTAAGTCATTCGAGACGTTCACTCCCGTGGGACCGCAACTGGTCACCCCTAGCGAAGTCGGCGAACTGTCGCAGCTGCGGCTGCGCACCACAGTCAACGGCACGCTGCGTCAGGACGCCGACATCGCCGACCTCATTTGGGGTATACCCGAACTCTTGAGTTATGCCTCGTCCGTGATGACGCTGCACCCGGGCGACATCATCACCACTGGCACACCGGCCGGCATCGGCCAGATCGCCGACGGTGACACCGTGAGTGTCGAGATTGACCGAATCGGTGTGCTATCTGTCTCGGTCAGCTCAGCAGGAGCCGTCAGCTGCCCTACCCTTGGCGCTCGGCGTGGTCCGGTGCCCCCGCCGGAGGTCACCCCGGTTCGCCCTCGTACGTCGGCCTAGCCGCGGTACTCGACTAATCCCAATTACCCTGCGCCTCAACAAAGAGACGGACGTCCATGATCACTCTAGAAAATCTCGATCCAAACTCCCCTTTCTTCGCGCAAATCCAGGATCAGGGAACCGATCCGGTCACCATCATCAACACCTTCCTTGCACCGTGTGGCCAGGCGGATAAAGTCATGGAAATCTGGCGCCACGACGCCGAACTCATGATGTCCAAGGGGTGTATTTCCGCGCAGCTGCATCGAGGAACGGCCCCGGGCAGCCGGGTCATGACAAACGTGGCCGTGTGGGAGTCCACAGCTGCATTGCGCGACGCCGTCCTTAGTCCCGAATTTCAGCGTCAGCTACTGACATACCCCGACGGCACGGTGGCCTACCCGCATCTGGTACGACCCATCGCGGTAAGGGGAATCTGCATCGGGAATCGCTGGAATTCAACCCATCCGCAATCTGCCCCAAGCAGGGCCCCCAACCCCCAGCTGAATTTCCGCTACCTAGATCCGGACCTGCAGCTTGCGGAGCAGTTGGCACAGACCGAGGGGCCGTTCACGCTGCTAGATATGTTGATCGCACCCAACGGAGAAGCCGATGAAGCGATCGTCGGCTGGCGACAGCACGCGCTGTATATGAAGGCGCGGCGTGGTTTCATCTCCGGGCAGCTTTACCGCGGCATCGGCAGCAGCAACGTCCTGATCAACCTTGCTGTCTGGGAGTCGGCTCAGGCACTTCATGAGGCGGTGACAGCTCCCGAATTCGCCGCACTCTCGGCCAATTATCCCGTCGACAGCGTATGCATGCGGGAAGCTATGCGCCGTACCGCAATTCCGGGTATTTGCGTGGCGTGAGCAAGGAGTGAAACCACCCGCCGATCGATCAACGCAACCCGAATCGATAGCATGACAACCGATCTCGCCAACCACGACACAACGCTCCTGTGCTTCCCGCAGGGCGAGATCGATCTGAAGATCGTGAATGCCACCGAGGGTTCGGACGGCATCGAG
>NZ_JARVRX010000022.1 GCF_030209435.1 Mycolicibacterium sp. lyk4-40-TYG-92
CGACACCCGACATGACACTCGAGATGCCGCTGATCGACTTCTTCTCCCACGGCGGCGCCCTCAAATCATCCTGGTACGGCGACTGCCTGCCCGAGCGCGACTTCCCCACCCTGATCAGCCTGTACCTGCAGGGCCGCCTCCCGCTGGACAAGTTCGTCAGCGAGCGCATCGGGCTCGACCAGATCGAGGACGCCTTCCACAAGATGCACTCCGGTGAGGTGCTGCGCTCCGTGGTGGTCCTCGAATGAGCACGCCTCACCCCGCCCGTCTGATCCGCCACTGCCCGTCCTGCTTCTCCACCAACCCGCTGATCTCCAGCAGTGCCAGCGGCCCGAGTACCCGTTCAGGCGGCAGCGCGGCGCCGACGGAGATCTGCTCCAGGCTGCGGAACCCGCGCGCCGGCAGTGCCTCGTACACCTGAAGCTGTTCAGGGGTCAGGTCATCCAGCGGCGTCTCCGGATGCTCGGGTTCGTCGGCGAGTTCGCCCATCCGCCCGATCAATTCGATGACCTGCTCGGCCCGGTCGACCAGGACCGCGCCGTTACGGATGAGGACGTGGCAGCCCGCCGACGCAGCCGACGTCACCGGTCCCGGCACTGCACACACCTTGCGGCCCATCGCATGCGCCCAAGCCGCCGTGTTCGCCGCCCCACTGCGCAGCCCCGCCTCCACCACCACGGTGGTACCGGATAGCGCCGCCGCCAACCGGTTTCGGGTCAGGAACCGGTACCGGGTCGGCCGCTCCCCTGGTGAGTACTCACTGAGCAGGAGTCCCGAGGTAGCCACCCGGTGCAGCAGCGCCGAATGCCCGGACGGGTACGGCACGTCGACACCACCGGCCAGCACCGCCATGGTGACACCGTCCGCCGCCAGCGCCGCGCGGTGCGCCGCCCCATCGATGCCATAGGCACCACCCGAGACCACCGCGGCATCACGTTCGACGAGACCCGCCGTGATCTCGGCAGCGACGTGTTCGCCGTACGACGTGCAGGCCCTGGTACCGACGATCGCGGCGGCACGCTCGGCGATGTCGTCGAGCCGGGCCGGGCCGAGTGCCCACAGCACCATCGGCGGATAACCCCATGGCCGATCCCTCACCGCCTTGTTCGCGAATCCGACCAACGACAGGTACGGCCACTCGTCATCGTCGGGTGTGATCAGCCGCCCGCCGCGGCGATCGAGGATCTCCAAATCCCTGGCGGCACAGTCGACCTCCCTGCGGGCGGCGACGCTTCCGGTGAGGTCCGGGTCCTCGTTACCGCGCCGGATCATGTCCGCCACCGCCACCGGGCCGCGCTCGGCCACCAATTGGGTCAGCCGCGGGCACGGTGGCTCGGCCACGCGCGACAGGTACGCCCACGCCCGTCGTTCCACGTCGTCGGTAGTCATCGCACATCTCCTTCACGGAAGCCCAGCGCGGTACTGACGTCTTCGAGATTGGGGGAATCGCGGCCGGCCAGATCGGCCAGGGACCACGCAACGCGCAACGTGCGGTCGACGCCGCGGATACTCAACCGCCCCGAATCGAGCGATTGACGCAGCGGTTTCATCGCGTCTCGGCTGAGCCGAAATCTGCGGCGCAGCACGGGCCCCGGCACCTCGGCATTGGTCCGGACCCCGACCTCCCGCCACCGCTCGGCTGCGGCGGCCCGGGCAGCGGCGACTCTGGCACGGACAGCACTGGTGGACTCCGCAGCGTGGTCGCCGAAAGCCCCCGCCAGCACCGGGTGCATGTCCACGCGCAGATCGACCCGGTCCATCAACGGCCCGGACAGCTTGCCCAGATACCGGCGCCGGTCGGCCGACGGGCACACGCAGTCCCGCGGGTTGGGCGGTGCGCACGGGCACGGATTGGCCGCGAGCACCAGCTGGAAGCGAGCGGGATAGCACGCCACGCCGTCGCGGCGGGCCAGCCGAATCTGGCCTTCCTCCAACGGGGTTCGCAGGGCTTCGAGCACGCTGGTCCCGATCTCGGCGCATTCGTCGAGGAACAACACGCCACGATGCGACCGGCTGATCGCGCCGGGCCGCGCCATCCCGGAGCCACCGCCGACCAGCGCCGAGACACTGGACGTGTGGTGCGGCGCGACGAAGGGCGGGCGCGTGATCAGCGGCGTATCACCGGTGAGCATCCCCACCACCGAATGGATGGCGGTGACCTCCAACGCCTCGTCGTCGGTCAGGTCGGGCAACAACCCCGGAAGCCGTTGGGCCAGCATCGTCTTGCCGATCCCGGGCGGCCCGGTGAGCATCAGGTGGTGGGCGCCGGCGGCGGCGATCTCGACCGCCCACCGCGCTTGGGTCTGACCGACCACGTCAGCGAGGTCGACACTGTCGTCGACGGCCGGCGCCGTCGTGTCGACCCGCCCGTCCAGGGCCGCCTTCCCGTTGAGCCACGCCTGCATCTGCCCGAGGGTGCGAACGCCCCACACCTCGATGCCGTCGACCAGACTCGCCTCGGCCAGATTCTCCGCCGGCACCACCACCGAGGGCCAGCCCTCGCGCTTGGCGGCCATGACGGCAGGCAGCACACCCTTGACCGGGCGCACCCGACCGTCCAGCGCCAGTTCGCCCAGCAGGACCGTCTTCTCCAGCCGCCCCCAGTGCGTCTTCAGGTGCGCCGACAGCACCGACGCGGCGATCGCCAGGTCGTACATCGATCCACCTTTGGGCAGGGTCGCCGGCGACAGCCCAAGGGTGAGCCGTGACATCGGCCAGCTGTTGCCGCAGTTGGTGATCGCGGCACGGACCCGATCCCGCGACTCCTGCAGCGCCGCGTCGGGCAGGCCGACCAGATGCACCCCCGGCAGCCCCGAGGTGATGTCGGCCTCGATCTCGACCATGACGCCGTCCAAGCCGCGGATGGCCACCGAGTAGGCCCGGCCCAGCGCCATCAGCCGATGCCCTTCAGGTGCACCAATTCCGGCTGCCGGCCGCCGAGGCGGACGCCGACCACATCGATCCGAACATCAGGCCAGCGCGAGTCCTGTTCGGCGAGCCAGATACCCGCCAGCCGACGCAACCGGCGGGCCTTCTCGGGCGTCACCGCTTCTTCGATACCGCCGAACTCGGCGGTGGTGCGGGTCTTCACCTCGACGAAAACCACGGCACCGTGGTCCCTTTCGGTGGCGATGACATCGAGTTCGCCCCACCGGCAGCGCCAGTTCCGGGCCAGGACCGTCATCCCCAGCGAGATCAGGTGGTCGACCGCGAGTTGTTCGCCGAGCGCTCCGATCTCGGCACGAGTCATGCGTGGTGGTGTGTTCATGCCGTCACCGTGGCCGGTGCCACCGACAGATCGTGTAGTGAAGACCCCGAATCCGGCGCCCGGGAGTCAGTTATGCACAGTGCGCGATTCATCCACAGGTAGGGCAGTTCGCTGGGGCGGTTCAGTGCTGGGTGACGGTGGGGTCCCAGAGCCCGTGTGCCGAGGAATCTTCGACTTGCCTCTGGTAGATCGCCACTTTCATTCCGATGACGTCGAGGCAGTGCTGGAGGCTGGCCAGTTGCGCCCGGACGTGCGCTTCGTGTTGGCGCAGGAGCTCCAGTCGTTGGGCTTCGTTACCTGGCCCTTGCCGTACCAGGGCGGCGAATTCGGCGAGTTGGGCAAGCGGCATTCCGGATTCGCGTAGTCGGACGCAAATTGCCAACCATTCGATGTCGGTTTGGGTGTAGCGGCGGCGGCCGGAGCTGGTGCGCTTGACGTTGCTGACCAGTAGGTTCTCGCGTTCGTAGAACCTCAGGGTGTGGACGCTCAGGCCAGTGCATTTTGCTACGTGCCCGATCGTAAAGGTTTGTGTCATAAGAGTATTCATCCCCGAGGTTGACCTAGAGCGCACTCTAGATCCTAGCGTGACGGCATGACTGAAACCACCACACAGCACCCCATCGCCTCTGGGTTCGGCCATGAATCGAGCAGTCAGGACGTCATGGCCGGTGTGGACCTCTCCGGCATCGTGGCAGTCGTCACGGGCGGCTATTCAGGCTTGGGCCTGGAAACCACCAATCATCTCGTCCACGCAGGGGCGCACGTGATTGTCCCCGCGCGCCGTGTCGATGCGGCCGGCCGCGCAGTCGACCATCTCGGCGACTCCGTCACGATGTTCCACGCCGACCTTGCCGACCTCGATTCGATGACCGTGTGCGCGCAGCGCATCCGCGACGCGTGGTCACAGATCGACCTGTTCATCGGCGCGGCCGGCATCATGGCCACTCCCCTGCGGCGTGTAGGTCCGGGTTGGGAGAGCCAATTCGCCGTCAACCACCTCGGCCACTTCGCGTTCGTCGCCGAGGTGTGGCCCGCGTTGGTGCGTGGCAACGCCCGGGTGATCGCGTATTCGTCGGCTGGGCACCATATTTCGGACATCCATTGGAATGATCCGCATTTCACCACCGGCTATGACAAGTGGGAGGCCTACGGGCAGGCCAAAACGGCCAACATCCTGTTCGCGTTGCACCTTGATTCACTCGCGGCGGGCACGGGAGTGCACGCGTTCTCTCTGCATCCGGGGTCCATCCTCACTCCGTTGCAACGGCACCTTGCGTCGGCCGAGATGGTCGATCGCGGCTGGATCGACGAACGGGGCAACGTCGCAGACCCGACGTTCAAAACCGTGTCCCAGGGCGCCGCAACAGGATTATGGGCGGCGACCAGCCCGCAACTGTCCGCCCTCGGTGGTCTGTATCTCGAGGATTGCGACGTCGCGGGCCCGGCCAGCGCGGACGGCAGCGGGGTGAAGTGCTATGCGGTGGACCGCGACAAGGCAGCCGAACTGTGGACCCTCAGCGTGGCGCTGACCGGCCGCGACCTGAACTGACCTCTGCCCTGGGCCGGTCATAACCCGGCCACGCCATCATCGAGGGCTTCTCGAAAAGACTGATTCCTGCCGAAGAGCGATCAATTGCTGCCAACGCCCAATGTGCCGAAATACCGCCGGGCCCTGACCCGTTGAACCGAGCATCAAAGCTTCAGATACAAGGAGTTGGGGACAATGAAGAAGCTCGGAATCGCCGCACTGGTGGCGAACGGACTGGCAGCAGCCGTCCTGGGTTTGGCCGCGCCGGCATCGGCGGACTACTCCCACCACGACTGGGTCAACGACATCCACCCGCGCGCCGAGGCGCCGCAGGTAGACAGCAGCGTGCATCAGAGCCGCTGAGCGTCAGCAGGATTCGGGGCCCCTCACCGAGGGGCCCCGAATTTTTTTACGCGCCGAGGGTTGGTTCGGCGTTCACCGAACCAATTGCGGGGTACCGATGGAGGTATGGACACCGTCGACATCGACCGCTTCCCCGAATTCGCCCCATTCGCCGAGGCCGTACAGCGGCGCAGCCCCCAGACCGGCACCTGGTGCGAGGCCTGGACCGTGCGCGACATCGTCATCCATCAGACCGGCAACGCCGAAGAACTCGCCCGGGTCCTCGCCGGCCATTTGACCGGCGAACCGGTTCCGACCCGCGGGTTCGAGGAGCGCGAGCAGCCGTACCGCGCGATGAACGATGCCGACCTGTGGACGGCGTTCAACGACCGCATGGCGCACCTCGGCAGGGTCACTGCCGCTGCCGATGAGCTACCCGCGGACACCGACGTCGCCTGGACGGGCCGCACGATGAAAGTGCCGTGGTTCGCCGAGCACATGCGCGAGGAACTCGTCCTGCACAGTTGGGACATCACAGGAGACGGCGCGCCCGCTCGGGACCGGCTGGCGCAACCATGGATGACGGACCACAGCGTGTACGCGGTAGGCGTGCCACTGCTGCGCCGTGGCCGCGAAATCCTGACGCTGGATGACGACGGGCCCATGGAGGCGCGGATCCGGGTTGCCGGTGCCGACGACGTCGTGGTGACCGCTGACGCCGAGACCACCGCCATCACCCTGGCTCCGCCCGAAGGATCGGCGACCATCGAGACAGACGCGGCAACCCGGGTGCTGCTTCTGTGGGGGCGCCGTCCGGCCGACCCCGGTCGAATCCGTAGCGCCGCCGGCCCACTCGAACTGGGCCGGCTGCGCACGCTGCTCAGCGGTTACTGACCTACAGCAGCGCCGGCACCGCCGCGTCGATGAGGTACGGCCCGGGCGTGGCGTAGCCGACGCGAAGCTGATCGGCCAACTCACCGGTGGTCGTCGCCTTGCCTGTTGGCACGCCCATGGCCCCTGCCAACGCCGCGAAATCTGTGGTCGGGCCCGAGAGGTCAAGCATTGCCGCGGCTTTCGGTCCGCCGGCTTGCGCTCCGACACGCTGCAGCTCCATGCGCAGGATCGCGTACGCGGCATTGTTGAGGATCACCGTCACGATGTCGAGCTGCTCGTGCGCCATGGTCCACAACGCTGAAATCGTGTACATCGCACTGCCATCGGCCTGCAGACACAGCACCGGACGGTCCGGGCGGGCCACCGCGGCACCGACCGCACTCGGCAGCCCGAAGCCGATGGCGCCGCCGGTCAGGGTCAGCAGGTCGTGCCGCGGCGCGCTCATCGTCGCCTGCGGCAGGAGGAAACCGCTGGTGTTGGACTCGTCCACGACGATCGCCCGGTCGGGCAACGTCGCAGCCACCACGTCGACCCAGTTCTGCGTCGTCAGCGCCGAATCTGCCGTCAGCTCCGGCGTTTTCAGCTCGGTCAGCACCGGCTCGATACCCGGCGCCACCGCATCGGCCAGTTCTTCCAGACGCGCGACGACGTCGCCGCCCACGGTGTGCACGCGACAGCCGGCAGGCACCAGATCGCTCGCCTTGCCCGGATAGGCGAAGAACGACACCGGCGACCGGGCGCCGGCCAGCACCAGATGCTCGACGCCGGTCAGCTGGAACTGGGCAGCTTCAGCGAGGTACGCCAGCCGTTCGAAGTTGGGTAGTCCGGCGCCGCGTTCCAGCCGGGCCGGGAAGGTCTCGATCAGCACCTTGGTCCCCGTCACCTCGGCGATCCGGCCGGCCGCGCGCAGACCGCGTTCGCGGCACGCCGCGCTTCCCATCAGTAGGACGGTGCCGGGGCCGAAGACATCAGCTCCGGCGTCGAGCAATTCATGTTCGTCCGGGTCGACACCGGCCCGGTAGTCGAACGACGCCGCGCTCGGGGCGGGCTCCCCCACCGCCGGTTCGGCGCCCTCGGTCCACGACACGTCGGCGGGCAGGATCAGGGTGGCCACCTGCCCTTGCTGCGCGGCCTCGATCGCGGCCACCGCGTCGGTGGCGATGTCGGCCAGCTTCTCGCACCGGCGCACCCAGCCCGACACCGTACTCGCCATCGCGTCGATATCGGATTCCAGTGGCGCGTCGTACTTCTTGTGGCCGAGCGCGTGGTCGCCGACGACATTCACGACCGGCGAATAGGCCCGCCGGGCGTTGTGCAGGTTGGCAATGCCGTTGCCCAGGCCCGGTCCCAGATGAAGCAGAGTGGCCGCCGGCTTCTCCGCCATGCGGGCATAACCGTCGGCGGCGCCGGTGACCACACCCTCGAAAAGGCAGAGCACACCACGCATCTCGGGCACCGAGTCCAGGGCCGCGACGAAGTGCATCTCGCTGGTGCCGGGATTGCCGAAGCAGACGTCGACGCCGGCGTCGACCAGTGTGCGGATCAGTGCCTGTGCGCCGTTCATCGTTCTCCTTCGGGGTTTCTCACCAGCCTGCGGACGACGGTACTACCGGTCCGCGATCAGACCTTCCTGCACCAGCGTCGCGACCCGGGATCCGTCCGCGTCCACCAGACTCCCGGTGATGACCCCGCGTCCGCGTCCCGCAGCGGGCGACCGCGATTCCAGCAGATTCCACCGGTCGGCCCGGATCGGGTGGTGAAACCAGATCGAGAAATCGGTGGTGCCGCTGCGGTGGGTGCGTGCCTGCATGGAATGTCCGTGCACCTGCAGCGCCGGGTCGATCCCGTACAGGTCGGTGATGTAGCAGGCAATCATCATGTGCGGCAACGGTTCCGGCGGCATCGGCACCGTGGCCCGCCACCACATGCGTCGCACGAACTCGCCCGACGACCGGTCGTCGACGATCCGGATGTCGATTTCGTCCAGCGGCACCGCCGGCGCCGGCCCGGGCGGCCCGGTCATCGGCAGCTGCTCGGGATCGTCTGGCAGCGACCAGGATTCATCGTGTTCGGGCCCGGCCAGATCCACCGAGAACGACACCGTCGCGACGGTCAGCAGCCGCCCGGCCTGGAAGGCCTCGACTCGCCGCGCCGCCGCGGTCCGTCCGTCGTACACCCGGGCCACCGTGTAATCCGTGGTGGCACCGGCCTCTCCACCCCGCAGGTACTGCAGGTGCATGGCGGTCGGGCGCATCTCCCGATCCACGGTCTGGCACGCCGCGGACAGGCTCTGCGCCATCAGCAGTCCGCCGAAGGCCCGCTTGCCGCCCGGTCCCCCGGCCTCACCCACCCAGGCGTCGGGCCCGGCACCGGGCGACACCACCAACAGATCAGGCAGCACGCTCACGCCACGGTCCCCGCCTCCGACAACCGTGCGACGTCATCTGCGGTGAGACCCAGGCGTTCGGTCAGCACCGCGGCGGTGTCGTCGCCGAGCGCCGGCGCCGGCCGCGCCGGCGGATATTCGCCGTCGATCCGCAGCGGCAGTCCGGGCGCCAGGTGGCGGCCGATGCGGGGCTGGTCGAGTTCGGTGAACAGCGGGTTCTCAGTCACCTTGGGGCTCACCGCCACCTCGCCGAAGTCGCGGTAGCGCTCCCACAAGATCGACGTCGCGCCCAGCGCCACCGTGATCTGCTCGGCGGTGTGCGCACAGAACCACCCGGTCAACAGACCGGTGAGTGCATCTCGGTGCAGGTATCGCTGCCCCTCGTCCGTGAAGTCCGCTCCGAGTGACTGCGACAGCGCGGCAACGGCTTTCGTGGTTCCGGTGACCTCGACCAGGTCCCGGAAGTGCCGACCGGTCAGCGCGACGATCATGAACGCGGCCCCGTCGGCACTGACGAACTGCTGCCCGTACTGCCCGAAGATCGAGTTGCCGATGCGTTCGCGGCTCACGCCGTTGATCATGACCTCGGTCAGGAAACCGAGATTCCCGGCGGTGGCCAGGGCCACGTTCTCCAAGGGGATGCTGACCCGCTGGCCCTGACCGCTGCCGTCGCGGTGCCGCAGCGCCGCAGTCACCGCCAGCGCCAGGTAGAGGCCGCACGACACATCCCAGGCCGCCAGCACGTGATTCACCGGGGTCTGCAGCTCGGCGGGTCCGGTGACCAACGGAAAGCCCAGCCCCGCGTTGACCGTGTAGTCCACGGCCGTGCCGCCGTCGGCCCGGCCGCACACCTCGGCGTGGATCAGGTCGGGCCGCACCGCGCGCAGGGTCTCGTACGAATGCCATTGCCGGCCCGCCACATTGGTGATGAAGACACCGGCGTCGACGATCAGCCGGGTCACCAACTCCTGGCCTTCCGGTGAGCGCATGTCCACCGCGACCGATCGCTTGCCCTTGTTCAGGCCCGCCCAGTAGATGCTCTCGCCGTCATCGGTGACCGGCCAGCGGTGATAGTCCGCGGCGCCGCCGACGGGATCAATCCTGATGACCTCGGCGCCGAGCTGCGTCAGCGTCATCCCCGCCAGGGGCACCGCGACGAAACTGGAGATTTCGACGATGCGCACGCCCGCCAGCGGACGCCCAGACTCTGGCACGGTCATCTGGACACCATAAAGGCCCTGGGCTGCACAATCGGGAGCCCCCGGGCGCCTCGCGTCCCACCGGACGGGAGGCGGTCGCGACCGCGTGACAATCACACCGTAATTTGGAACGTATGACTGAGCTGAAGGAAGTCCAGACGGAGCGCGGCACGCTGCGCTATTACGACGAGGGAACCGGCCCTGTAGTGCTGTTTCTGCACGGTTCGGGCCCGGGCGTCACCGGCTGGCGGAACTTCCGCGGCATCCTGCCGACCTTCGCGGCACACTTCCGCTGCCTGATCCTGGAGTTCCCCGGCTTCGGCGTCAGCGACGACTTCGGCGGCCACCCGATGATCGACGCCCAGTCCGCCGTGGTGCCCTTCCTCGACGCGCTCGGCGTGGAGAAGGTGGACATCGTCGGCAACTCGATGGGCGGCGGCGTCGGCATCAACTTCGCCATCAACAATCCCGACCGCATCGGCAAGCTGGTCACCATCGGCGGTATCGGCACCAACATCTTCAGCCCCGGCCCGAGCGAGGGCATCCGCCTCCTGCAGGAGTTCACCGAGGACCCGACCCGCCAGCGCCTGGTCGACTGGCTCAACTCGATGGTCTACGACGAGAAGATCGTCACCGAGGAGCTGATCGAAGAGCGCATGAAGCTGGCGTCGGACCCCGAGACCCTGGAGTCGGCTCGCCGCATGTACGGCAAGGCCGCGTTCAAAATGATGATGAAGTTCATGCGGTCGGATGCGGCACCGCCGCAGCCGTGGGCGCAGATGCACAAGGTGAAGGCCCCGACGCTGCTGACCTGGGGGCGCGACGACCGCGTGAGCCCGTTGGACATGGCGCTGATCCCGATGCGCACCATCTCCAACGCCGAGCTGCACGTATTCCCGAACTGTGGGCACTGGGCGATGATCGAGGCCAAGGAGGCGTTCGAGAGCACGGTGCTGGGCTTCCTGCAGCGCTGATCCTCTTCACGGGCGGCCGCGTCCGCGCACCTTGGTGTGCGGACGCGGTCGTTTTCGTCAGTGGAAGATATTGCCAGGCTTGCGAATTGACCGATGTGGAACATACATCGCGACAGCCGGGACACCCGCTGACGTTGCGCGCCAACACGATTGACCGTCCTGGGCGACCAGAGTCAGCGCTGCCACCGCGGATTCCATACCAAAAGGCCGAATTCGAGCCCGCGCCTCCGCGAGCGCCTTAGGATCAGCCGCATGAATCGCTTGTCGGGTGCCGACGCGACCTTCTGGTTCGCGGAAACCAACAGTTGGCATATGCATGTCGCGGCATCATCGATCTACGACCCCACGGACGCACCGGATTTCAGCTTCGAGTCAGTGAAGGCACTCATCGCCGCCCGCCTGCCGGAGATGCCGCAGTTGCGCTGGCGGGTCACCGGCGCACCGCTCGGCCTCGACCGGCCGTGGTTCGTCGAGGACGAAGAACTCGATATCGACTTCCACGTCCGCCACATCGCGGTACCGGCCCCCGGCGGCCGCCGCGAACTCGACCAGTTGGTGGGACGGCTCATGTCCTACAAGCTGGACCGGTCGAGGCCACTGTGGGAACTCTGGTTCATCGAAGGCGTCGAAGGCGGCCGGGTCGCGGTGCTGATGAAGATGCACCACGCGATCATCGACGGCGTCTCTGGCGCAGGCCTCGGCGAGATTCTGCTGGACCTCACCCCCACTCCGCGGCCGCCGGCCGCCGAACCGACCCGGTCACTGGTCGGTGTCAAGGCACCCGGGATGGAATTGCAGGCCTTGGGCGGACTGATCAACATCGGCATCAAGACGCCCTACCGGATCGCACGCTTCCTGGAGCAGACCGTGCGACAGCAGATCGCGGCGCTCGGCGTCGCCAACAAACCGCCCGGCATCTTCGACGCACCGCCCACCCGGTTCAACGGCCCGATCTCACCGCACCGCCGGGTCAGCAATTCCGGCGTCTCCCTCGGGCGCGTCAAAGCCGTCAAGGAAGCATTCGGGGTGAAGGTCAACGATGTCGTGCTGGCGCTGGTCTCGAGTGCCATGCGGACGTATCTGGAGGACCGCGGCGAGCTGCCCGAGAAGTCGCTGATCGCCCAGGTCCCGGTGTCGACCCGGACCGAGAGCTCGAGCGACCAGGTGGGCAACCAGGTCAGCGCGATGGCGGTCTCGCTGGCATCGGACATCGTCGACCCCGCCGAGCGGATCAAGGCCATCTACGCCAGCTCCCAGAGTGCCAAGGAAATGGCCAAAGCCCTGACGGCGCACCAGATCATGGGGTTGACCGACACCACGCCGCCCGGCCTGGTCGCCCTGGCCGCCCGGGCCTACACCGCGAGCAAGCTCGGCGGCACCCTGAAGCCGATGAACCTGGTCGTCTCCAACGTCCCCGGACCGCCCGTGCCGCTCTACATGGACGGCGCGGTCCTCGAGCAGATGATGCCGATGGGCCCCCTGCTGATGGACGTCGGACTCAATGTCACCTGCTTCAGCTACCGGGACCGCATCGACTTCGGCTTCGTCACCACACCCGAGATGGCGAACGACATCGATGCCATGGCCGACGCCATCGAACCGGCGCTCCGCGAACTCGAGGTCGCGGCCGGAATCGTCGAGCGCCAGTAGCCCCGAGCCGGTCACGCCTTCTGCGTCAGCCCCGCATCGACGACCAGCTGGGTGCCGGTGATGTAGCGGGCCTCGTCGGACGCCAGGAACACCACCGCGTTGCTGATGTCCTCGGGCTCCACCCACGGCACCGGCAAGAGGTTTCGTGCGGCGAGGACTTCTGCGACATCCTCGGCCGTCGGATTCTCCAGGTCGGGCCGGATGCGTTTGAAGGTCTCCGGGTTCAGCACCATGGGAGTGCCCACCGCTCCGGGGTGGACGGTATTCACGCGAATCCGCTTGGGGCCCAGCTCGTTTGCCAGGGTGCGCGCCAGGCCGACCACCGCATGCTTGGTGGAGGTGTACGCCGCGGTGTTCGCGGTGCCACGAAGGCCGTTGGTGGAGCTGATGATCACCACGGATCCGCCGGCCGGACCGAAATGCGGGATCGCGGCCTTGACCGTGTGCCACACGCCGGTCAGGTTGACGCCGATGACACGCTGCCAGTCTTCGGCGCTCACCTCCCAGGCGGGCGCCGACGCCGAGTGGATACCGGCGTTGGCGACCACGACGTCCAGCCGGCCGAACTCCCAGACACCCTCGTCGACGGCGGCCTGCATCTCGTCGAACGACGACACATCGGCCACGCTGGTGTAACAACGCTGGCCGCGCTGCTTCACCGCGTCCGCCAGGTCGGCCAGATCGGCTACGGCATTGGCGACGTCGAGAGCGATGATGTCGGCGCCCTCGTCGGCGAAGCGCTCGCAGTGGGCCCGACCGGTGCCGCGGGCGGCGCCGGTCACCAGGGCGACCTTGTTCAGCAGCCCTGACATCAGCCGGCCTTGGTCAGTTCAAATCCCTTGTACCCGGCGGCCGCCACCTCGGCGCAGATGTCGTTGTAGGCGGCGAAGCCGCCGATGAACAACATGAAAACCCTTGGCTTGCCGGGCACATTCGCGCCCATGTACCAGGAGTTCGCTTTCGGGAACAGCGTCTGGTCGGCGCGGCGCACCAGTTCGGCGCCCCAGGCGTCGACCGCATCGGTGGTGGCCTCGATGGCCGCGTAACCGTGCTTGCCGACGTACTCGATGGCATCGGCGATCCAGTTCACGTGCGCTTCGGCGTGCAGGACCATGTTGGCCAGCACCGCGGGCGCACCGGGCCCGTTCACCAGGAACATGTTCGGGAAGCCGTCCACACCAAGGCCCAGGTAGCTGCGCGGTCCGTCGACCCAGTTCTGCTTGAGCTTCTCCCCGCCGCGGCCGGTGATGTCGATGCGGCCCAGCGCTCCGGTGAGCGCGTCGAACCCCGTGGCGAAGATGATGGCGTCCAGGTCGAACCGGGCCTCGGTGGTCGTGATGCCGGTGGCATCGATCTTCTCGATCGGCGTCTGCTTCACACTGACCAGCTTCACGTGCGGCTGGTTGAACGTCTGGAAGTAGTTGGTATCGGTGCAGATTCGCTTGGCACCGATTGGGTGGTCGTTCGGGATCAGCATGTCGGCGACCTCGGGATCGTCGATGACCGCGCGCACCTTCTCTTCATAGAACTTCTTGGCTTCGGCGTTGGCCACCGGGTCGACCATCTGGTCCAGGAAGGTCTTGCTGAACAGCACACCGCCCAGCTGCCAACGCTTTTCGAACTCGGCGCGGCGCTCTTCCTCGGACAGCTCCATCGTGAGCTTGGGGTGCGCCATATGCGGAGAGCCGCCGCCACTGCGCCACGACAGCTCACGCCGTTCGTCGTAGTGCGCCTTGATCTCGGCTTCGCGCTCGGCCGTCAGCGGCTCGTTGCCGGCCGGCACGGAGAAGTTCGGAGTGCGTTGGAAGACAACGAGTTCCGCGGCCTGTGTGGCCACGATCGGCGTGCTCTGGATGCCCGACGAACCGGTGCCGATGAGGCCGACGCGCTTACCGGTGAAGTCGACGCCCTCGTGCGGCCAGTTCGCGGTGTGATAGGTCTCGCCGGCAAAGGTCTCGACCCCGGGGATGTTGGGCAACAGCGGGTCGGACAGCGCGCCGGTGGCCATGACACAGAACTGTGCGTCCACCGTCTCACCGGTGTCGGTGGTGACCGTCCAGCGCAACGTCTCCTCGTCGAGCGTCGCCGAGACGACGCGGGTGTTCAGCCGGATGTCGCGGCGCAGGTCGAACCGGTCCGCGACATGGTTGATGTACGAGAGGATTTCGGCCTGGGTCGCGTACTTCTCGGTCCAGGTCCACTCCTGCTGCAGGTCCTTGTCGAACGAGTAGCAGTAGTCGATGCTCTCCACGTCGCAGCGAGCACCGGGGTACCGGTTGTAGAACCAGGTGCCGCCCACGTCGGAGGCCGCCTCGAACACCACGACGGAATGGCCCTCCGACCGCAGCTTGTGCAGTGCGTAGAGACCGGCGAACCCGGCACCGACAACCACGACGTCAACCTGTTGTGCGCTGCTCATAGTGCGAAGTTAGCCGTCCTTCGAATGCCCCAGTACGAGGCGTCCCGGTGACCGGACGACCCACCGAATCCGGTCCCGACCATTGGGCCGGCGGGTACCCGAATCGACGTCGGGTACCCGAATTTCGCCCGCTGACCGGGAAGCGCCTTCCGGTGCGCCGGGGGTGCGGTAAACCATTGATTAGCCCATCACAGGAGTTAGGAAAACGACCATGACCCAGCGGGTTATCGACAAACTCGGTGACATCGCCGACCAGCTTCGCGAGCAGGCCTGGGAGGCGGAGAAGTTGGGCCAGCTGCCCGACGAGACCGTGAAGCTGATGAAGGCCGCCGGCAACATCAAGCTGCTGCAGCCCAAGGAATACGACGGCCTGGAGGTGCATCCGCGCGAGTTCGCCGAGACCGTGATGGCGACCGCTGCGCTGGACCCGGCCGCCGGCTGGATCAACGGCGTCGTCGGTGTGCACCCGTACCAGCTCGCCTACGCGGACCCGAAGGTCGCCGCCGAGATCTGGGGATCCGACACCGACACCTGGGTCGCGTCGCCGTACGCCCCGCAGGGCGTGGCCCGGCCCGTCGACGGTGGCTACATCTTCAACGGCCGTTGGCAGTTCAGCTCGGGTACCGACCACTGTGAGTGGATCTTCCTGGGCGCCATGCTCGGCGACGCTGAGGGCAAGCCCCTCATGCCGCCGCAGATGCTGCACATGATCCTGCCCCGCAGCGACTACGAGATCGTCCAGGACTCCTGGAACGTGGTGGGCCTGCGCGGCACCGGATCCAAGGACGTCATCGTCAAGGACGCCTTCGTCCCCACCTACCGCACCATGGACGCCACCAAGGTGATGGACGGGCGGGCCCAGATCGAGGCCGGCATGACCTCGCCGCTGTACCTGATGCCGTGGTCGACGATGTTCCCGCTGGGCATCTCGTCGGCCGTCATCGGTATCGCCGAGGGCGCGCTGGCCGCCGCGCTCGACTACCAGCGTGAGCGCGTCAACTCCAGCGGCGTGGCCATCAAGGACGACCCGTACGTCATGTACGCCATCGGTGAGGCGGCCGCCGACATCAACGCGGCCCGCCAGGAACTGCTGGCCAACGTCGACCGGATCTACGACATGGTCGAGGCCGGCAAGGACGTGTCGTTCGAGGACCGCGCCGCCGGCCGGCGCACCCAGATTCGGTCGGTGTGGCGCGCGGTCTCCGCGGTCGACGAAATCTTCGCCCGCTGCGGCGGTAACGCCACCCGGATGGACAAGCCGTTGCAGCGGTACTGGCGCGACGCACACGTCGGCCAGGCCCACGCCATCCATGTCCCGGGCACGACCTACCACGCGTCGGCGCTCAGCAGCCTCGGCGTGGACCCGCAGGGCCCGCTGCGAGGCATGATCTGACGTGACTGATCTGAAGAGCCTGGGCTATGTGAAGGTCCAGACCGCCGACATCGAACGCTGGCGCCAATTCGCTTTCGACGTACTGGGTTTCGCGAAAGGTAGCGGCCCCGACCCTGATGCGCTGTACTTGCGGATGGACGAGCGCACCGCGCGCATCATCGTGGTGCCGGGCGACGCCGACCGCATCGTCACCGTGGGCTGGGAGGTCCGCGACGGCGCCGCGCTGCGCCGGGTGCAGGCCACCCTGGACGGCGCCGGCGTGCCATGGAAGCAGCTGTCCCTCGAAGAGGCCGACGCCCGCCGCGTCGACGAGGTCATCGCCTTCGTCGACCCGGGCGGCAACGATGTCGAGGTGTTCCACGGTGCGGTGCTGGACCACAGCCCTGTGGTCACCCCGTTCGGTGCCCGCTTCGTCACCGAGGGCCTCGGGCTCGGCCACGTCGTGCTGCCCGCGCAGGACGCCAACGGGTTGACCGCGTTCTACACCGATGTGCTGGGCTTCCTGCCCCGCGGCGCCTTCCGAGTGCCCGCTCCCCCGGAGTTCGGTCCGTTGCGGGTGCGGTTCCTGGGCATCAACGAGCGGCACCACAGCCTGGCAATCTGCCCGGCCGCGACGCTGCGCGACCCGAAACTGATCCACCTCATGGTCGAGGTCGACACGCTCGACGCCGTCGGGCAGGCGCTCGACCGCGTGAACCGGGACGGCTTCCAGCTGTCGTCCACGCTGGGGCGGCACACCAACGACAAGATGGTGTCGTTCTACGTGCGGTCGCCCGGCGACTGGGACATCGAGTTCGGCACCGAGGGCATGAAGGTCGACGAACGGTATTACACCGCAGAGGAAATCACCGCCGACAGTTACTGGGGCCATGAGTGGATGGGCGTTCCGCCGCGGGCGATGCTGCCATGAGCGCCGCGCTGTCACCGGTCCCGGCATCGTCCATCACCTCGTGGGATGACGAGGCCGACGTCGTCATCGTCGGTTACGGCATCGCCGGTGCGGCCGCCGCGGTGGAAGCCTCGGCAGCCGGCGCCGACGTCCTGGTCGTCGAGCGCACCGGCGGCTGGGGCGGCGCTGCCGCCATGGCCGGTGGGTTCATCTACCTCGGCGGTGGCACCGAGCTCCAAAAAGCCTGCGGTTTCGAGGATTCCGTGGAGAACATGGCCGCCTTCCTGAAGGTGGCCATGGGTCCCGGCGCCGACGCCGAACGGATCGACGACTACTGCGCGGGTAGTGTCGCCCACTACGACTGGCTGGTGAGCTGCGGCGTGCCGTTCAAGCCGGTGTTCTGGGGCGAACCGGGTTGGGAGCCACCGAGCGACGAGGGCCTGATGTTCACGGGCGGCGAAAATGCCTTCCCGTACAACACGATTGCCACTCCCGCGCCGCGCGGTCACGTGCCGCAGATGACCGACAAGGTCGCCGGCGAGCGCAGTGGCGGCTACATGCTGATGAAGCCACTCGTGGAGACCGCGACGGCGCAGGGCGTCCGGTCGGTCTACGACACCGAGGTGCAGTCGCCCGTCACCGATGCCGACGGCCGGGTTGTCGGCATCGTCGCGCGCCGGTACAGCGACACCGTGGCGATCAGGGCCCGCCGCGGCGTGGTGCTGGCCTCGGGCAGCTTCGCCTACAGCGACGCGATGGTCGCGCAGTACGCGCCCCGCATCGCGGGCCGTCCGGCGGCGAGTATCGAGCAGCACGACGGCCGGGCGATCCGGATGGCGCAGGCGCTCGGCGCCGACCTGGCGCACATGGACGCCACCGAGGTGGCGTTCTTCTGCGACCCGCAGCAGTTGGTCCGCGGCATCCTGGTCAACGGCTTCGGTCAGCGCTACATCGCCGAGGACACCTATGCCGGACGCATCGGCCAGCAGACGCTGTACTACCAGGACAACACCGCCTATCTGATCATCGACGGCGATGCTCAGGAGGAGGCCATGGCCGCGACCTCGGCGACGCCGTTCCTGCGGCGCCCGGCCACCTGGGTGTGCGAGACGGTCGCCGAACTCGAAGCCGAGATCGGTCTGCCCGAGGGCGTCCTGCAGCACACCGTCGCCTACTACAACGAGCATGCCGCGCGCGGCGAGGACCCATTGCTGCACAAGAAGCCGCAGTGGCTGCGCCCGATCGGGTCCCCGGTCGGTGCGATCGACCTGCGCGGCAGCACCGGAGGGTTCACCCTCGGTGGCCTGCTGACCACGTTGGACGGCCGCGTACTGCACGTCGGCGGCGAGCCGATTCCCGGGCTGTTCGCGGCCGGCCGGAGCGCGGCCGGCCTGGCTGCCTGGGGTTATGCCAGCGGCGTTTCCCTCGGCGATGGCAGCTTCTACGGGCGTCGTGCCGGGAGGTCCGCGGCGCAGAGCTGAACCAGTCCGGCGTGTCGCCACCGCGCGTGTCGACACCATGACGATCCCGCAGCCGTGTCCCAGATTTGGGTCATGAGCTGCAGAATCGACACACGAGGCGTCCCTTGCCAGCCCGGCTCGGGGCGCCTCGTCGTGCATATATTCTCCCGCGCTCCCGCGAAATGTGTGACAAGCCCCACCGCCATGTGATACAAACAGGCATATTACTAATAGTAATATCTACACGGAGCAACGGAGCTTGGAGGCCGACATGACAGCAGCAGTCGAATCCACCACCCCCAGCGCGGTCATCGACCGGGTATCGCTGGTCCTCGACGCGTTCGACGGCCCCGGCCGCCTGACCCTGGCGCAGATCGTGCGCCGCACGGGTCTGCCCCGCTCGTCTGCCCACCGGATGCTGGAGCGACTGGTGCAGCTGCGCTGGCTGCGCCGCAACGGCCGCGACTACGAACTGGGGATGCGTCTGGTGGAGCTCGGCTCGCTGGCCGTGCACCAGGATCGCCTGCACCGTGCCGCCGGCCCGCTGCTGCATGAACTGCATCGCGCCACCGGCCTGGTCGTGCACCTTGCGGTGCTCGACGGCGGCGACGTCGTCTACCTGGAGAAGGTCGGCAACGGCATGATGACCGTGCTGCCGTCGCGAGTGGGTGGCCGCCAGCCGGCGCACTGTACCGCCGTCGGCAAGGCGATCCTGGCCTACAACCAGGACGCCGAGGTCGACCTCATGAGCCGCAAGACCAAGTACTCGATCGCCAATCGCGCCCAACTCGCCACCGAACTGGCCAAGGTCCGCTCGCACGGCGTCGCCTTCGAGCGCGAAGAGTCGGTGCCCGGATTCGGTTGTGTCGCAGCGCCGATCGGCCGCCAGGGTGAGGCCGTCGCCGCCGTCTCCGTGTGTGGTCCAATGAACCGCATGGCCTTCGAACAGCTGACCGCGCCGGTGCGCATGACCGCCATGGGCATCTGGCGCAACGCCGAGGATTCCCGTGTGGCACCGACGCTGCAGCCGATGCGCCCGCTGCGCATGGGCCCGGCGCTGCAGTACGCGTGAGTCTCGACGCACAGATCGCCGGTCTCCTCGAGGCACTCAACGGCGGCTTTCCCGACCTGCCGAACATGACCGGCGCGCAAGCGCGCGCTGCCATCCGCGCACGGTTCGTCGCACCTGCCGAACCCGAGGCGGTCGGCTCCGTCACCGATACCCAGGTCGACGGCATCGGCGTCCGAATCTACCGCCCCAGCAGGCGCAACACAGAGGACGGACTTCCCGTTTTCGTCTTCGCGCACGGCGGCGGCTTCGTCTTCTGCGATCTGGACTCGCACGACGGTCTCTGCCGCAGCTTCGCGAATTCGATTCCTGCCGTGGTGGTTTCGGTCGACTACCGGCTGGCGCCCGAACATCGGTGGCCGGCCGCCGCCGAAGACGTCTACACCGTGACCCAGTGGGCTGCCGCGCATGCCACCGAACTCGGTGGCGACCCGACGAAGCTCGTGGTCGGTGGCGACAGCGCCGGCGGCAACCTCTCCGCCGTCACCGCGCTCATGACCCGCGACCGCGGCGGTGCGCCGCTGGCCGCGCAGGTACTGCTCTACCCGGTACTGACCGCCGACTTCACCTACGGCTCGTACCACGAGTTCCGCACCGGCTACTACAACACCACCGCTGCCATGCAGTGGTACTGGGACCAGTACGTGCCCAACACCACTGACCGCGAAAACCCCTATGCCGCACCACTGTCCGCATCCGTCGAGGGCGTCGCCCCGACCGTGCTCGTGGTCACGGGCTACGACCCGATGCGCGACGAGGCCCTCGCCTACGCAGAGGCACTGCGCGAGGCAGGCGTGCCGGTGACCGAGCTGTACTACGGCGCCATCCACGGCTTTCTGACCATGCCGGTGCTCGACATCGCGCACCGCGCCCGTCGCGACGTGGCCGACGCCGTGACCAAGTTGCTCGCCGACTAGACGCGAGCACCGAACAATCGAGGAGATCATCATCGGCACCTACGCTGTTACCGGTTCGGCATCCGGCATGGGATACCAGGCGGCAGAGCAATTGCGCGCCCAGGGCCACACGGTGATCGGGGTCGACCTCAAGGACGCCGAGATCATCGCGGACCTGTCGACCGCCGACGGTCGGCGTACCGCCGCGACCCGGGTACTGGAGCTGTCCGAAGGCACGCTCGACGGTGCCGTGCTGGCCGCCGGGATCGGCCCCGGGGCCGGCGCCGACCGCGCCCGCCTGATCGCCCAGATCAACTACCTCGGCACCGTCGACCTGGTGACGGCCTGGCGCCCGGCACTCGCCGCCGCCGGCAACGCGAAAGTCGTTGCGCTGGGCAGCAACTCCAGCACGACGGTGCCCGCGGTCCCCCGCCGCGCCATCCGCGCCCTGCTGGCCGGTGACGCCGACCGCGCGGCCCGGGCCGTGCGCTTCTTCGGCGGCGGCGCCTCCGCGCTCATGTACGCCGCGTCCAAGATCGCCGTGGCCCGCTGGGTCCGGCATACCGCGGTGACGGCCGACTGGGCCGGGCGCGGCATCCGGCTGAATGTCCTGGCGCCCGGGGCCATCATGACCCCGCTGCTGCAGGCCCAGCTCGATTCACCGCGTGAGGGCAAGGCCGTGCGCGCCTTCCCGATCCCGACCGGCGGCTTCGGCGATCCCGTGCACCTGGCCAACTGGATCACCTTCATGCTCTCGGACTCTGCCGACTTCCTGTGCGGCAGCGTCATTTTCGTCGACGGCGGTACCGACGCCTACTTCCGGCCCGACGGCTGGCCCAAGAGCGCCCCCGTGCGCGACATTCCGCGGTATGTGTGGCGGCACCGCCGCTTCGCCAAGACCCGTTAGGGAGACGCGGCGCGGATTGCCTTGGGGCTCATGCCGTAACGGCGCTTGATCGCAGTGCTCAGCGCGAAGGCGGTGCCATAGCCGACGCGGCCCGCAACGGCTTCGATGGTGGCGTCGGACCCGCGCAGCAGGTCGACGGCCAGCGCCAGGCGAATCTCGGTGAGCAGCGCCATCGGCGGCTCGCCGACGAGTTGGGTGAATCGCCGCGCCAGTGCCGCCCGCGACAGCCCGACCTCGGCGGCCAGCGATCCCACGGTCCAGGGATGTGCCGGATTGTTCTCGATGAGCCGAAGTGCCGTGCCCACCTGCGGGTCCCGATACGCGCGATACCAGGCCGGCGCCTCCTCACGGGAGAACCAGCTGCGCAATGCCGCGATGGTGAGCAGATCGAGCATGCGGTCGAGCACCGCACCTTGGGCCGGCTCGTCGCGCGACATCTCGTCGAGCAGCAGATCGACCAGCATGCTGTTGACCTCGCCCCGCCGGACCACCACGAGCGGCGGCAGCGCGGTCAGCAGCCGCCGGCAGACCGCCCCGACTTCTTCGTAGGCCCCGGTGATCAACAAGGTCTCCGCGTCGGGGCGGGTGCCCCAGCTGCGGATACCCAGACTCAGTGCCTCGCACAGTGGTTCACCATCGACGGTCGTGGTGACCTGCCCCGGGTGCACGACGACTCCGGGCGCGGTGGCCACGTCGTCGGCGACGGTATAGCCGTCGGGCCCCCGGAAGATCGCGATGTCACCTGCCTCGAGCCGCCGGCCGGCGGCATTGTCGGGCAGGACGGCGGCCGCCCCGCGGGCGACCACCACGATGGTGAGCGGAGCCTGGTCCTGCACCCGCAACGACCACGGCGGGTCGAGCAACGACCGCATCAGAAATGCGCCACGCGCACGTGGCCCTTCCAGCAACCCCGCCAGGGCGTCCACAGGGAAAGCGTAGACGCTCACGTATGGAAGTGAGCCTTTTGGCGATGGATCGTCCAGACCTGAAGTCAATACGGTCAGCACATGACATTCACCAAGCTCCCCCAGCCACTCGGCACGACGGCGCTCATCGTCGCCCTGTTGTCCTCCGGGCTGCTCGCCGGCCTCTACTACGCCTACGCGGTGTCGGTGATGCCCGCACTCGGCGCGTTCGACGACCGGACCTTCATCGACGTCATGAACAAGATCAACGTCGTCATCGTCAATCCGCCGTTCCTGCTGACCTTCCTCGGCTCGGTCGGCTTCAGCGCCCTGGCCGGGGCGTTCTTCCTCAAGCCCGGCGCCCGCCCCGTCCTGGTCTGGATCGGCATCGGCTTGGCCCTCAACATCGCCAGCCTCGCCATCACGTCGGTGATCAACGTCCCCCTGAACGACAAGCTCGCCACCGCGGCCGCGTCGACCAATCCCGCCGATCTCGCGTCGCTCCGCGAGCAGTTCGAGTCGTCGTGGGTGCGCTGGAACATTATCCGAGCGCTGGCCAACACCGCGGCCACCGGCGTCCTGGGCTGGGCCCTCGCCGTGCCGGTCCGCGGTTGACGGCTGATTTGCGCACGGTGACCACAACCATGGGCCGGCGCGCAGAACTGCGGCATCGTCGCGTCGGTGGTGAGTTCAGAGATCAAGGCCAGTGATGCGCAGCTGGCGAAAGGCCTGCGGCGCAGGCATTTGAACCTGATCGCCCTCGGCGGGGTGATCGGCGCCGGGCTGTTCGTCGGCAGCGGTGTCGTGATCGGCAGTGCCGGGCCCGCGGCCATCGTGTCGTTCCTGATCGCCGGCATCATCACCCTGCTGATCATGCGGATGCTCGCCGAGATGGCGGTCGCGCAACCAGTGGTCGGTTCGTTCTACGTCTACGCCCGGCAGGCGCTCGGGCGCCGTGGTGGCTTCGTCACAGGCTGGATGTACTGGTACTTCTTCGTCATCGTGGTCGCGGTCGAAGCCGTTGCGGGCGGGCGCATCCTGCATCTGTGGCTGCCCGCGGTGCCGCTGTGGGTGCTCAGCCTCGGCCTGATGCTGGCCCTCACCGCAAGCAATCTGGTCTCGGCGCGCTCGTTCGGCGAGTTCGAGTACTGGTTCTCGTCGGTGAAAGTCATTGCCATCGTGGTGTTCCTGGGCATGGGCGCACTCTGGATCTCCGGCCTGTGGCCGCACTCCACACCCGGTCTGGCCAACCTCATCGATCACGGAGGCTTCGCTCCGCTCGGCTGGGGCGCGGTGCTGGCGGCCGTGGTGCCCTGCGTCGCGTTCTACACGGGCGCCGAGATCGTCACCATAGCCGCAGCCGAGTCCGACGAACCCGAGCGTGCGGTGACGCGGGCGATGAAGTCGATCGTGTTCCGCATCATCGGGTTCTACGTGGGATCGATCCTCGTGGTTGTGGCCATCCAGCCGTGGAACACCAAGAGCGTGAGCATCAGCCCCTACGCCTCGGTGCTCACCGTTCTGGGCATCCCCGGCGTCGCGACGATCATGAACTTCATCGTGCTGACCGCCGTGCTGTCCTGCCTCAACTCGGCGCTGTACACGACCTCACGAATGCTGTTCGCGCTCACCACCTCCGGCGACGCTCCGCGGTTCTTCACCAAGCTGTCCCCCAGTGGCGTCCCGCGCCGTGCGATCCTGCTGGGCACCGCCGTCGGCTACGCATCGGTCGCCGCGACCTACGTGTGGGGCGACGTGGTGTTCAACTTCCTGATCAACTCCTACGGCGCCGTCGCCTTGTTCGTCTACCTGATCATCGCGATATCGCAGGTCGTCCTGCGGCGCCGGATCGAGCGGACCGCCCCGGGCACGCTCAAGCTGAAGATGTGGCTGTTCCCCTGGTTGAGCTACGCCACCATCGCCCTCATGGCCACTGTCATCCTGGCGATGGCGTTCCTGCCCGACACCCGGTCCCAGTTCCTGATGAGTGGTGTCACCCTGGCCGTCATCCTCGTCTCGTTCGAGGTGGTCCGGCGGCGCACCCCAGCCGAGCCCGCAGCCCCGGTTCCGCTCGGCGACAACAGCCGCGTACCGGTCGACGCGGTCGACAACTGAACCGAGGTCACTGCCCCGCTGCGAGGATGCTGATCGCGATATCGGTGGCCGGGCCGATGACACTTTCGATGTCCAGGTCGTCCTCGGCGGTCTGGGCGGCCAGCTCGCGCACACCGGCCAGCAGCATCACGGCTTTGGGCTTGGTGATCGGCGGCAGCCCCGCACGCTGAAATCCCGGATTGGCGGCGAGTTCGCCGAGCAGCGCGGCGAGTTCCGCGAAATTGCGCCGCTGAATCGGGCGGGCGGCCGCCCCCAACGCGGGCAGGTCGCGGATCCAGCTCAGTGAAATCGCCGGGCGCGCAGTCAGATGCGCGATGTAGGCGGTGAACATCTGGCGAATCTGATTGTGCCAGTGCGCATCTGAATCGACGGCCTGCCGGATGTCGGCGACCAGATCGTCGGTCACCGAGGCCAGCAGTGCCAGGTAGCACTCCTGCTTGTTCGCGAAATACAGGTAGAAGGTGGTCTTGGAGGCCTGCGCCACCCGCACGATGTCGACCACGGACGTCGTGGCGTAGCCACGTTCGGCAATCAACGTGGCAAGGGCGTCCACGAATCGCTGACGGGCGTCGTCATCCTCCGTGTTGCGCATGGCAGTACGTTATCGTACTGTCCCCTGACGTGCGAGTACGAGGTCGTACTCAGAGATGGGGAAGACGATGATGAGTGATGCGCGACGCCGGAGACGCGGCGCCGTCGCCCGCCTGGCGTCGACCGCGGCGGTGGCACTGACGGCCGTTGTCGGTGCGGCGCCGGTACCGGCGTCCGCCGTGGCGATCACGCCCTGCCCCTGGCGTGCCACCACCGTCGCGAGCGGGCTCGGTTCGCTGGAGAACCTCGGGTTCGACGGTGCGGGCACCATGCTCGTCTCGCGCACCGTCGGCAGTTCGGGGCAGCTCTACCGCCTCACCCCCGACGGCACGGGCAGCACCCTCCTACCGAATGTTGCTGCGCCGGGCAGCATCACCGTCGCCGACGGGGCGGCCTACTTCACCACCGGTAACAACTTCCTGTCCGGAATCTTCGGCAACAAGAACGGCAGCATCGCGCGCGTCGACCTCGGCACCGGCGCACCGACGACGATCGCAACCAAGCTCACGATGCCCAATGGCATGGTCCGCTTGCCCGACGGTTCGTTCGTCGTCTCCCGCAACATCGGCTGGACCACCGGACTGACCAGGATCAGCGCCGACGGCACCCGCGAATCCCGGCTCGCGCCCGCGGTGACCATGGCCAACGGCCTGACATACGACCCCGCGCGGGGCACCGTCATCGCGTCGATGGACCTGCACCCCGTCAGCACCCTGGCCCTCGTGGACATCAACGACCCCGCCCACATCCGCACCGTCGACCTCGGGTTGTTCGGCTTGTTCGGGTTCCCCGATGACCTCACGGTCGGCCCCGACGGCCTCATCTACCTGGCGATGGACGGCGGCGACATCGTCCGCATCGACCCCGATCGGCACGCCGCCTGCATCCTGGCCTCGGGTCTGTTCGGCAGTACCTCGGTGCGCTTCGGCGCGGGGCCCGGCTGGGACCCCCACGCGTTGTACAGCACCGATCTCTTCGGCACCATCCGCAAACTCACGCCGACCACCGGTTGAGATGACATCCCAGTGACCGGACCACGGCCGTCCAGTACGACACGGGTGCCGCAAGAATCCTTCGGCAACGAAAGGACTTGCAGCATGGATAGATTCAGCGACCGCAAGGTCATCGTGACGGGCGCCGGGTCGGGTATCGGCCAGGCCACCGTGGCCCGCCTGCTGGACGAGGGCGGCACCGTCGTCGCGTGCGACATCTCCGCCGAGGGACTGGCACGGACCCGGGACGCCGCCGAAAAGGCCGGCACCGCAGCACGTCTGACGACCACCGTGCTCGACATCTCGTCCGAAGTGGACGTCATCAAGGGCGTCGATACCGCTATCGCCGACATGGGCGGCCTGGACGTCCTGGTCAACGTGGCCGCGATCGAAACCTGCTCGCACACCCACGAAACCACCCTGGCCGACTGGAACCGCATCATCGCCGTCAACCTCACCGGCACCTTCCTGATGACCCGCCAGGCCCTGCCGGCCCTGCTGGCGTCGGGGCGCGGTGTGGTCATCAACTTCACCTCGACCTCGGCGAGCTATGCCCACCCCTACATGGCGGCCTACTCCGCCAGCAAGGGCGGCATCCTGAGCTTCACCCACTCGCTGGCGCTCGAATACGCCAAGCAGGGCCTGCGCGCCGTGAACATCCAGCCCGGTGGCGTCTCGACCCCGCTGGCCAACGGCACGTTCGCCAAGATGCCCGAAGGCACCGACTACGGGCTGTGGACCAAGCAGGTCCCCATGCTCAACACCGGCAACGACGCGAACCTGGGCGACCCCAGCGCGGTCGCCGCGGTGGTCGCCATGGCCGCGTCCGACGACGGCGCCTTCCTCACCGGCACCGAGATCCGGATCGACGGCGGCGCGCACTGCTAGTACTTCCGCGGGTGTCCAGTTGACCAGCGTCCGATTTGTCCGCTCAGCGGACTGAGTCCGACTCGTCCGCTCAGCGGACGACCACCTCGCTGGGCACCCGCGGATCACCAAGCATCGCCCGGTGCGACGGCGGCGTGCGGCCGTCGACATCGGTGATGCCGTAACGCTGGGCCTCTTCCGCGGCGATCACGGTCTGCCCGCTGATGCCGTCCAGATCCGGGTCCTGGTACAGCGCGTTGATCACATGCCCGATGAACTCCGGCGTCTCGAAATTACCTGCGGCCTTGGCCAGCGTCTCGGCGTCGAATGCCTGCTTGAACTTGTCGGTGAGCAGGATGCCCATCCAGATCGACAACGTCGACACGCCCGTGCCGTGGAAGTCGACGGCCATGTCGGCGGCCATCTTGTCCACACCGGCTTTCTGCGCACCGTAGGCAGGGCCGTGCATGTAACAGACGCCGCCCGGCGACGAGGTGAACGCGATCAGGCCGCGTCCTTGCGCCACCAATAGCGGCGCGGCGTGCCACGACGCCACGTACGCCGACCGCAGGCCGACGTCGAGCACGTCACCGAGGCCGATCGGCTTCTCCCAGAACGGCTTCGGGTCGACGAGGTTGTCATGGACCACCGCGGCGTTGTTGACCAGCAGGTCGAGCCGGCCGGCCTCGTCGGCAACCCGCGCGAACAACGCGGCCACGGCTTCGTCGTCACGGTGATCAACTGGAACGGCGATGCCGCCGTCGCCGGGATCGGTGACGGTACGGCCCGTCAGGTACACCGTCCAGCCGTCGGCCACCAACGCGGCGGCAATGCCCTTGCCGGCACCCCTGCTGGCACCGGTGACGACCGCGACCCGCTTCTCTGCGCTCATGCGGCTATGGTGCCACGCCCAGTTCGTCCTGAACGACGTGCACGACACCCGCCGTCACCGCGTCGGCAATGGATTCCCTCAGCTGGCCGCAGGCCAGGAAGATCCGCCCCGGCAGGCACTCGGCCCGCCGGCGCTCCTCACACCTTGCGGCCGACTCGCGCGTCCACTGCACGCTGGTCTGCTGCCAGCTGCCCTTGCGCGCCAAAACCTCTGCGCCACAGGCACGGCACGCCACCGGCACCATCGGCATATCGGCCAGCCGGATGTCGGGCCGCGCAGTCATCAGACCGACTCCGCGGCCCGTGCCGCGATGTTGGCTTCCATCTCCCTGGTCCACGCCTCACGCGGAACGGTGGTGTCCAGTTCGTATTCGAAACGGTCGGTCATCTCCGGCACCACATCGGCGACGTCGACGTAGAACTGCTCGTACCACCGGCGTAGCTGGTAGACGGGGCCGTCCTCTTCGACCAATAACGGATTGTCGATGCGGGCCTTGTTCTTCCAGATCTGCACGTCCTGCTCGAAGCCCTGCTTCACCCAGTCACCGAGCGCGTGTGCCGTCGCGACGGCTGCGTCCTCGGGCAGACCCGCCATCTTCTTCACGATGATTCCGTACTGCAGCACAAAGGAATTCGCGTCGATCGGGTAGTGGCAGTTGATCAGGATGGTCTTGTGGTCGGCTTCCGGGTAGTGGTACGTCAGGTCGTCGATCATGAAGGACGGTCCGTAGTACGACGCCACCGACGTCGAACCGAGCATCTTCGCGCCCTCGGTGCCCTGCATGTCCTCGCGGCCGCCACCGTTCATGTACTGCGTCGCGACCTCGCCTTCGAAGATGTTCTTGAAGTGCGACGGCACCGAGCCGTGAATGTAGAAGAAGTGCGCCATGTCGACGACGTTGTCGATGATCTCGCGGCAGTTGACGTTGACAACCGTGGTGTACCAATGCCAATCGGTCCACTCATCGCTGCCCGCCTGTTCGATGCGCGGGATGTAGACGTCCGCCGGCGGGGCGCTGCCCTCGGGGTCGTTCCAGATGAACAACATCCCGTCCTGCTCGAGGGTCTCCCACTTCGCGGTGCGCGCGAGCCGCGGCGTGCGCTTGGCGTACGGCACCAGCTTGCACCTGCCGTCGCCACCCCAGCGCCAGTCGTGGAACGGGCAGGCGATCTCATTGCCCTTGACGGTGCCCTGGCTCAGATCACCGCCCATGTGCCGGCAGTAGCTGTCGAGCACATTGAGCCGGCCGTCCGCACCGCGGAACACGACGAGCTTCTGCCCGAAGGCCTTGATCGAGTGCGGTTTGCCGTCACCGAGGTCCTTGGTCAGGCCAAGGCAGTGCCAGCCGCGGGCGAACCGGGTCGGCGCTTCACCGGCTTCGATCTGGCGAACATCGACATCCTCCACCGACATCTGATGACCATCCTCACATTGAAAACTGGGCTGCAGTTTGATGTTTCAGGTCTAACAGCAACGGGGCGGGCAATGCACGTGTTCTCCCGCTGGCAGGGACGTCGGAGGCCGGAAACCCGTCTGCCGCAATACGCTTAGCGGCCGTGACGACATCTGCCGCGGCCACGATTCCGGCCGGCCTCGACATCACCGACACCACCGTCGATCTGCTGGTGATCGGTTCCGGCACCGGCCTGGCCGCCGCGCTGAGCGGCCACGAGTCGGGCCTCAACGTCCTCGTTGTCGAGAAGGCGTCCGACGTCGGCGGTTCGACCGCGCGCTCTGGTGGCGCCCTCTGGCTGCCGACCACTCCCCTGCTGACCGACAAGGGCACCCCCGACACCGCCGACCGCGCCTCGACCTATCTCGACGCCGTCGTCGACGGGACCGCACCCGCGGCCCGCTCCGCCGGCTTCCTGCAGCACGTCAATGCGACCGTCGACATGCTGAGCCGCACCACTCCGATGCGCCTGTTCTGGGCCCGCGAGTACTCCGACTACCACCCGGAGCGGCCCGGCGGCCGCGCCACCGGGCGCACGTGCGAATGCCGCCCGCTCAACGCCCGCGTACTCGGCCGGTACCGGGACCGGTTGCGCGGCGGTGTCATGGAGGTCAAGGTCCCGATGCCGACGACCGGCGCGGACTACAAGTGGATGAACCTGATGACGCGGGTGCCGCGAAAAGGGTTGCCGCTCATCGCAAAACGGCTCGCACAGGGCGTCGGCGGCAAGCTGCTGGGGCGCGAGTACATCGCCGGCGGCCAGGCCCTGGCGGCCGGGCTGTTCGCCGGTGTGCTGCAGGCCGGCATCCCGATCTGGACCGACACCGCGCTGGTCCGGCTGACCGGCGACGGCCGGCGGGTCGCGGGTGCGGTGCTGTCGCACGACGGCCGCGAGGTCACCGTCACCGCCACGCGCGGCGTGGTGCTGGCGGCCGGTGGCTTCGACCACGACATGGCGATGCGCCACAAGTATCAGTCCGATTCGCTCGGCGACCACGAGAGCCTCGGCGCCGATTCCAACACCGGTGAGGCCATCCGGGCCGCCACCGATCTGGGTGCCGCGACGGCGTTGATGGACCAGGCCTGGTGGTTCCCGGCGGTCGCGTCCGCGAACGGCCGTCCGCCGGCCGTGCTGCTGGCCGAGCGCTCGCTCCCCGGATCGCTCATCGTCGATCAGGACGGCAGGCGCTTCGCCAACGAGTCGACCGACTACATGTCGTTCGGCCAGCGCGTCCTCGAACTCGAGCGGGCCGGCACCCCGGTCGAGTCGATGTGGATCGTGTTCGACCAGAAGTACCGCAACAGCTATGTGTTCGCCGCCGGGTCGTTCCCACGGATGCCGCTGCCCAAGTCCTGGTACCGGGCCGGTATCGCCGCCAAGGCCACCAACTTCGCCGACCTGGCGGCGCAGATGGGTGTCCCGGTCGCCGATTTCGAGTACACCATGACGCGGTTCAACGAGAGCGCGGCCGCCGGCATCGACCCCGACTTCGCACGCGGTCTCAGCGCCTACGACCGGTACTACGGCGATCCGACCGTCACGCCGAACCCGAACCTGCGCCCGCTGGTGAAGGGTCCGTTCTACGCGGTGAAGATGACGCTGAGCGACCTCGGCACCTGCGGCGGCGTGGTGGCCGACGAGCGCGGCCGGGTGCACCGCGAGGACGGCGGCGTCATCGAGGGGCTGTACGCGCTGGGGAACACCGCGGCCAACGCCTTCGGCGCGGTGTACCCGGGCGCAGGCGCGACCATCGCGCAGGGCCTGGTGTACGGCTACATCGCCGGACGGGATGCCGCCGGCAAGCTGTAGCGGTCAGAGACCGCCGAGGCCACCCAGATCGTCGGGCACATCGACGGCGTACGCGCTGAGCACCTCGAGCGGCACGACCTCAAGGGTCCGCTCGTGCGTGGAGGCGAGCACCACCGGTGCCGCGTATCCGTCGTTGTGCGCCCGCAGCCAGTTCACCGCGGTCACGCACCAGCGGTCACCCGGCGAAAGGCCCGGAAAGCGGTATTCCGGCATCGGCGTGGACAGGTCGTTGCCTATCGAACGCTGGTGCGCCAGGAACTCGGCGGTCACGACCGCACAGATGGTGTGCCGGCCGGCGTCCTCGGGTCCGGTCGAGCAGCAGCCGTCGCGGTAGAAGCCCGTCAGCGGTTCGGTGCCACACGGGTCCAGCGGGGCACCGAGCACATTGCGATCTGCCACCGCTCAATCCTGCCTTACCTTGTTCGCAGTGAAGAGGATTGCCCCGCAATCGATGTCCGCACCCGCGGCAACCGCGGCGGACAAGGTCACGTTCTCCGGCACGCGTTCGTCCATGACCACAACGGCCACAACGGGATTGAGCCCCCTCGCCTCGACGGAGGGCACGTCGTAGCCGATGACGAGCTGCCCCGCGGTGACGTCGTCACCCTGACTGACATGAGCCGTGAAGCCATCACCGTTCAGCGTGACGGTGTCCAGACCGAGGTGCACGAGAACGCCCACGTTGTCGGGCGTCACGACGACGTAGGCGTGTGGCATCAGTTTCACGAGCCTGCCGCTGACCGGGGCGACCGCCTCGATCACCCCGCGCGGCGGGTCGATCGCGGCGCCGTAGCCGACCATGCCCGCAGAGAACACGGGGTCCGGGACGTCCTCGAGCCGAACGGCACGCCCAGCGACCGGGGCGAGAACTGGCGTCTGACTCACTGTCGTATCTCCTCTGCTCTTGCGCACCAACAATACGAGCGCCGCCGAACGCCCTCTCACCGGCGCATGTTCTCGTCTAAGCTTCCGCACAACCTGCGCGCCGAGTGGCGTTTTTGCGGCAGAGAAGGGTCTCGCAGATGAACGACACAGCGAAAATCGCAGGTGCACAGGAAAAGTCGGACCTGCGCATTCCCGGCTTCGCTCAGCTGCAACGGCTCGGCAAGAGCCTCATGTTGCCGATCGCGGTGCTGCCCGCGGCAGGAATCCTGCTCCGTCTGGGCCAAGATGATCTGCTGGGCAGGATCAAGGCTCCCGTCATCGGGCCGTTCGTCCACGCGATGAGCGCTGCCGGCGACGCGATATTCACCAATCTCCCCCTGTTGTTCGCCGTCGGTGTGGCCATCGGGTTCGCCAGGAAGGCGGACGGCTCGACAGCACTGGCCGCCGTCGTCGGCTACCTCGTGGTGCAGTCGGTGTTCAAGACCATGTCGCCGGTCGTGCTCGCCGGCGAGGTCGACAAGGCAGGCGCCCAAGCCCAGATCAACTACAGCGTGTTCGCGGGAATCGTCGTCGGCTTGCTCACCGCGTGGCTCTTCGACCGCTACCACACCATCCAATTGCCCGCGTACCTCGGATTTTTCGGGGGCAGGCGGTTCGTCCCCATCGTGGTGTCGGTCGCCTGTCTGTTCCTCGCGTTCGCGATGAGTTACTGCTACCCGCTCTTCGATGCGGGCCTGACAGGCCTGGGCAAGTTCATCGGCGGCTCGGGTGCCTTCGGCGCCTTCGTGTACGGATTCGCCAACCGCATGCTCATTCCGCTGGGCCTGCATCACATCCCGAATTCCTACGTGTGGTTCCTCTACGGCGACTACCAGACTCCCGACGGTCACGTCGTCACGGGTGAACTCACGCGCTTCGCCGCGGGCGACCCGACCGCGGGCATCCTCACGTCGGGGTTCTATCCGGTGCTCATGTTCGGCCTGCCGGCCGCGGCTCTCGCGATGATCCACGTGGCGAACAAGAAACAGCGGAAGGTCGCCGTCGGCATCCTGTCGGCCGCCGCGCTGACCGCGCTGCTGACCGGGGTGACCGAGCCACTCGAATTCTCGTTCATGTTCGTGGCGTTCCCGCTGTACGTCATCCACGCCGTGCTGACCGGGCTGTCGTTGGCGATCGCCTATCTCCTCGACATCCACCTCGGCTTCTCCTTCTCCGCGGGGCTGGCCGATCTCCTGCTGTACGGCACCGCCCCCGCCGCGAAGAACATCCCCCTGCTCATCGGCATGGGCGTCGTCTTCTTCGTCGTTTACTACGTGCTGTTCCGGTTCGCCATCACGAAGTGGAATCTGCGGACCCCGGGACGGGAACCGGAAACCGAATTCGAGGCGGAGGAGCAGGCGAACCTCGGCGAAGGCGCGGACTCGGCCACCGCGGTGGCCGCCGGCGGCGCGGCAGTGAGCAGGCCGGAGCAGGTGATCGCGGCGTTCGGCGGCCGGGACAACCTCGTCGCCGTCGATGCGTGCATCACGCGGCTGCGCATCGAGGTCGCCGACAAGAGCAAGGTGGATCAGGACCGGCTGAAGAGTCTGGGTGCGGCAGGTGTCATCGAGGTCGGCAACAGTGTCCAGGCGGTTTTCGGCACCGGCGCCGAAGCCCTGAAGAACGACATCGCCGAGATCCTCTAGCGACGGCACCCGTGCCGTCGCTAGACGTCGTGCCGGCCCTGAACCTCGCGCTCGACCTCGCGCCACAGACCCGGCATCGAACGCGGCAGGCCCGCAACGCCTTTCGCCGCGGTCTGCAGCACCGCGTCGGCGTCGTCGATGTCCTTCATCAGTTCGAGCGCCAGTTCCCGCTCGGCGGCGTAGTACTTGGCCGCCCAGCGCAGCGCGATCACCGAATATGCCCACACCGGCTGAGCCTTGGCGCCATCGGAGTCCTCGGCGGCCTGCCGCTCCATGGCCTCGCAGTAGGCGACGTGCTGCTCGAGCAGTTCCCGCAGCCGGGTCGGGTTGCTCAGGTGACCGAATGTAACCCGCAGCAGCACACTGTGTTTGAGCACCGGAGGGTCGACGGGAGCGTTGTTGGTCCAGTCGGTCACGGCGGCCATGCCGGATTCGGTGATCTTGTACAGACGGCGCGTGCGCAGACCTTCGTCCTGCTCCACGCGGGACTCGAGATAACCAAGTCCCTCAAGCTTTTTCAGCTCGGTGTAGATCTGGCTGTACGACGGGCTCCAGTAGTAGAAACCGACGCTCCAGTCGATCCACTTCTTGATGTCGTAGCCACTGAGTTCCTCTTCGTACGACAACATGCCCAGCAGCGTCCAACTCGTCGCCGCCAGCGACGGTTTGCTCTGCGGCTTGCTTGCCATCTGCTTAGCCTAACAATCTATTGCCTCTAAGGCCCCAGTCATGACCGCCTGTCGGGACAGTCATCGACGGACCACCGGCGGGGCTACAGCAGCCACATACCGGCGGACCACCAGCTCTTCGGCCTTTTCATCAGCCAACGGCCAACACAGCAACGACAACACAACCCGCACGATCCAGTCCGCGAGAAGCGGATCCGAGGTCCCGGACAGCTCGGCTGCCGCCTGCGCGAGCCGCGGCGAGTCGAAGTCGACAAGGGCGCCCGAACGCACCAGACCCGAAGCCAGCGGGTCCGCGCGGACCACCCGCACCGCCGACAGTACGGCGGCCGCGATCCGGTCGGGCCCGGTGCGCCCGGCCACCACCTGGGCGACCTCCTGCCCGACCCGCATGATCGCCCGCACCAACACGCCGTCGCGCAGCGCCTGTTTACCGCCGACGTGCCGGTACACCGTGGCGCGCGAACAGCCCACGCTCGCGGCGACGTCATCGATGCTCAACCGGTCCAGGCCCCGGGCGGCGGCGCTCGCCGCCGCGGCGGCATAGATGCGTTCGACGCCCGCATCGCGGCGATCGGCACCGATCAGCCAGTCCATGCAGCTGATACTAATCCACTGATTTGTCTCACAGCGAGACGCTTTTTCTGATTCCGTCTGCGTCGCCCCAGCTTGCGAACGGTGCGTGAGACAGCCGAATTCCGGCCTTGACATGCCGGTGCAGGAGACCAAAGCTCAAGGCGTGCAAATGGTTTCAGATCTACTCAGCCCGTCGACGCTGGACGATCCATATGACTGTTATGCGCAGCTTCGCCTGGCCGGTCCGGTGCACCGCGTGCCGGGCACCGACTTCTATCTGGCCACCACGTGGGATGCCGTGCAGGAAGCCGTCAGCCGCCCGGAGGATTTCTCCTCCAACCTGACGGCAACCCTGGTGAATGCCGGAGCGCAGACCGGCACGGTTCGGCCGGGGACCTTCGACATGGGCGCCGTCGACACCGCGGGGCATGTCCTCGCCACCGGCGACGACCCGCGGCATGCGCACGAACGCAAACTGGTGCTGCCGGCCCTGGTGGCCAAGCGAGTTCGGGCGCTCGAACCGGCGATCACCGACATCGCCCGGCAGTTGTGGCAGGACGCGGCGGTGGACGGCGGCATCGAGTGGATGGCCGCCATCGGCGACCGCCTGCCGATGACGCTGGTGGCCAGGCTCATCGGGTTACCCGACGACGACGTGCCGCAGCTGGTGCAGTGGGGTTACGGCAGCACCGAACTGCTCAGTGGCGTCTTCGACCTCGATCACATCGCCACCGCGGTCGAGACATCGGCCCAACTCGCCGGCTACCTGTACGCCAAATTCTCTGACGCGCAGGCGAATCCGGGCGACGACCTGCTCGGCGACCTCGTGCGCGCGGTGGCCGAGAACGCCGTCGCGCCCGAGGTGGCGGTGCTGATGCTGGTTCAGCTTGTCGGCGCCGGCGGCGAATCCACCGCCGGGCTGATCGGCAACGCCGCGCGGCTCCTCGCCACCCATCCGGACGTCCAGGAACAGGTGCGCAGCGACCCGCAGCTGGTGCCCGCGCTGCTGGAGGAGACATTGCGACTGGAGTCTCCGTTCCGCAACCATCACCGGCACATCCGGCAGGACACCACGCTGGCGGGCGTTTCACTGCCCAAAGACGGGCATCTGCTGCTGCTCTGGGGGTCTGCCAACCGCGATCCGGCGGCCTTCGACGAACCCGACCTGCTGCAGCTGGGCCGGCCGAACCTGCGCAATCACCTGGCATTCGGGAAGGGCCCGCATTTCTGTGTCGGCGCGGCCCTGGCCCGCACCGAGGCGCGCATCGGGATCACCATGCTGCTCGAGGCCACGAACTGGTTCGAGCTCGCCGACGCCGAATGGGTGCCCAGCCTCATGGTGCGCCGGCACCGGCGCCTGGAGTTGCGCTACCGCTGACCGTCCCGCAGGGCGCCGCGGGCTATTCGGGCAGGCGCAGTTCGGGCTTCTCGACCTCTTCGATGTTGACATCTTTGAAGGTGATGACCCGGACCTGCTTGACGAACCGCGCCGGCCGGTACATGTCCCAGACCCAGGCATCGGCCAGACGCAGCTCGAAGTAGACCTCACCCTCGGCGTTGCGCGGGATCAGCTCGACACTGTTGGCCAGGTAGAAGCGCCGCTCGGTCTCCACGACGTAACTGAACTGCCCGACGATGTCCTTGTACTCGCGGTACAGCGAGAGCTCCATCTCGGTTTCATACTTCTCGAGATCCTCGGCACTCATCGGCACAGACTCATCAGTTCAGCGGTCCTTCGGTTCTTGCGGGCCATGTCTTGTTCGGATTGGCTACTGGTTCCCATTTTTCCTCACCCGGATCGGCAGCGCTGCCCTATCGCCGGGTTGGCAGCCAGCTTGCGCACATTGGCGAACGAGAACCGGTGTTCGGGGCACGGCCCCAGTTCGGCCAGTGCCGCGGTGTGCGCGGGAGTGCTGTACCCCTTGTGTACCGCAAAGCCGTAGCCCGGATGCACGGTGTCCATCTCGACCATCAGCCGGTCGCGGCTGACCTTGGCCAGCACGCTCGCCGCGGCGATGCACGCGGCCGCGGCGTCCCCGCTGACCACCGGCAGCGATGGCACCGACAGGCCCGGCACCCGGAACCCGTCGGAGAGCACGTAGCCCGGCCGCAGCGGCAGACCTGCGACCGCACGCCGCATGCCTTCGATGTTGGCGATGTGCACCCCGCGCCGGTCGACCTCGACCGACGGAATGAACACCACGTGGTACGCGAGCGCATAACGCCGGATCAACGGGAACAGCCGTTCCCGTTCGGCCTCGTTCAACTTCTTCGAGTCATCTAGTGCCGTCAGGCTTTCCAGTCGATTCGGGCCCAACACGCAGGCCGCGACGACGAGCGGGCCGGCGCAGGCGCCACGGCCCACCTCGTCCACCCCGGCAACCGGCCCCAGGCCGCCGCGATACAGCGCGGACTCCAGGGTGCGCAGGCCCGCGGACTTGCGGATCACTGTGCGGGGCGGCCAAACCGGCAACGGAAATCCTAAAACCTATTGTCCGGTCTGTGGATTGACGGTGACGACACCGCCCCAGCGCGACGGCGGCCAGGCGATGAACCGGGCCTTTCCGATCACGTTGGCAACGGGCACGGTGCCCGCGGTCGGATCGCCGGTGCACATCAGCGCGTTGATGGCGTCCGTCGGCGTGTTCGTGCAATGCGCGCGCGAGTCGGCCGAGTGGGTGCGGTTGTCCCCCATCACCCAGAGGCGGCCGTCCGGCACCTTCACCGGGCCGAACTCGTTGCCCAGGCACGGGTCCGTCGCCGGGTCGACCATCATGGTCGCCGGGTCCAGGTACGGCTCCTTGAGCTTCTTGCCGTCGACCGTCAACCCCGTCGAGTTGCGGCACTGCACCGTCTGGCCACCCACCGCGATGACGCGCTTGACCAGATCGTTCTCATCGGGCGGCACGAAGCCGACGACCGAGAGTGCATTCTGGATCCAGCGCATGGTCGGGTTGTCCGAACGGATCGACTTGTAGCTGATGTTCCAGTTCGGCGGGCCCTTGAAGACCACCACATCACCCGGCTCCGGCGAGCTGAACCGGTAGGTCAGCTTGTCCACCATGATCCGGTCGCCGACACAGCCGCTGCAGCCGTGCAGCGTGGGCTCCATGGACTCCGACGGAATCAGGTACGGCCGCGCGACGAACGTCAGCACGAGGTAGTACAGCAGCACCGCTGTGACAACGAGGACGACACCTTCGCGCAGCGCGGCGAGCTTCGACTTGGGCTTCTCGTCGGTCGCTTCGGCCTCGTCGGTCGCTTCGGCCTCGTCGGCCTCGTCGGCCTTGCCGCTCGCTGTCGTGTCGGCGTCGTCCGTCGTCGGACTGTCCGGAGTGGTGCTGTCTTCGCTTGGGCCGGTCACGGCACCAGGCTAATCAGCTCGGCGGAAAGGTCGCCGAACAAGCTCAGCGCTTTTCCTTGATCTTGGCCTTCTTGCCACGGAGCTCGCGCAGGTAGTACAGCTTGGCGCGACGGACGTCACCGCGGGTGACGACGTCGATGTGGTCGATGTTCGGCGAGTGCACCGGGAAGGTCCGCTCGACGCCGACGCCGTAGCTCTCCTTGCGGACGGTGAAGGTCTCACCGATGCCGCCGCCCTGGCGACGGATCACGACGCCCTTGAACACCTGGATGCGGTGCTTGTTGCCCTCGATGACCTTGACGTGCACATTGAGGGTGTCGCCGGGGTTGAAGGCCGGGATGTCGTCGCGCAGCGACGCCTGGTCGACGAAGTCCAGCGTTTTCATCGGTGACACTTCCTTGCTAACTCGCGGGCTACAGCCGCCGGACACCATGCGGCGCGACGGAAAGCCATTCTCTTTACGGACGTACTTGGTCGGATGCCATAGCGGGCGGGGACACATCCGAAAACAGACGCCGACCCCGCGCCCAGCGCAGACAACTGCTCAATTGTGCCAGACAGCCGCCGGGTCACGAAATCGTGACCCCAGCCGGCCCGCTGCAGCAGACATCACACGCGGCGCCGCCACAGACGTCACACCCAACACACGATTACCCGTTACGCTGATCAATCATATTTTTATCCGTCGTGATCCGAGGAGACTCATGCGCCCGCAGCAATTGAAGCTGCTGACCATCACCGCTGCCGCGGCAACGGTGATGCTCACAGCTGGTTGCGAGGCCAAGGTCTACGGGGCCGCGCCGCCGAACAAGATCGCGCTGACCGTCGTACCGGTCGTCACCGCACTGGAGATGCCGGAGGCTCCGGCCGCCGAGCCCGCCGCGGCCCTGACGGGCCTCGATGCTCGCGAACGTAGTGCCACCAACGATGCCGCCGCCGCCGGCGCGTCGATCAGCGCCGCGGTTCTCGATCGCAACACGGGCCAACTGATCGCGACCGGCGACAAGTCCGCCATGCCCATCGCGTCGGTGGCCAAGTTGTTCATTGCCGACGATCTGCTGTTGCAGGAGGCGAAGGGCCAAATCGAGCTCACCGCGGCCGACCGTCAGTCGCTGGACACCATGCTCCGCTCGTCGGACGACTCCGCGGCCGAGGTGTTCTGGAATCGCAGTGGCGGCAACAGCGTCATCACGCGCGTCGCGGCCCGCTACGGGCTGAGCTCCACGTCGGTGCCGTACGACGGCAAGTGGTGGAACACCATGAGCACCACGACCGACCTGGTGCACTACTACGACCAGTTGTTGAACGGCTCCGGCGGGCTGCCGCCGGAGCGGGCCAGCATCATCCTGGCGAATCTGGCCGCGTCCACGCCTGCCGGCGCCGACGGCTACCCGCAGCGCTTCGGCATCCCGGACGGCCTCTACGGCGAACCGGTTGCGGTGAAGCAAGGCTGGATGCCGGAGTGGGGCGGCAACAACTGGATGCACATGTCGACGGGCGTGATCGGCGCCGACCGGCGCTACGTGATGGCGATCGGCTCGCTGCAGCCCACCGATGACGCCACGGCACGCGCCACGATCACCAATGCCGTCAAGACGATGTTCCCGGGCGGGCGGATCAGCTAGCCGGGGCGAGCGAAGCGACGCCGGAATCGGTCTAGCGCAACAGGTCAGGTCTTCTTTCCCGCGTCCGTTGCAGGCCCTGTTCGCGGCGCCAGGCGGCGACCTTGGCGTGGTCGCCCGACAGCAGCACCGGCGGCACCTCGAGGTCACGCCAGACCGGTGGCCGGGTGTAGCTCGGCCCCTCCAGCACTCCCCCGACGTGCGCCGAATGCGAATCATCTTGGTGCGACGCCGGATTGCCCAGGACATCGGGCAGCAACCGGACAACGGCTTCGATCATCACGAGCGCCGCGGACTCGCCGCCGGGCAGCACGTAATCACCGATCGACACCTCTTCGACCCGCATGCGCCGGGCGGCGTCGTCGGCCACCCGCTGGTCGATGCCCTCGTAGCGGCCACAGGCGAACACCAGGTGCTTCTCAGTCGTCCACCGGTGCGCGTGTTCCTGTGTAAACAACCGGCCGGCCGGCGTCGGGACCACCAGAACCGTTTCCGGCGTGCAGATTTCGTCGAGGGCGGCGCCCCAGATGGGCGCTTTCATCACCATGCCCGGTCCCCCGCCATACGGGGAGTCGTCGACCGACTTGTGGACGTCATGCGTCCAGTTCCGCAGGTCGTGCACACCGAGCTGGACGGTGCCGTTGGCGATGGCCTTCCCCGGCAGGGACTGCTGCAGCGCATCGAGATACGCCGGGAAGATGGTGACGACGTCAATCCGCATGGATGTCAGTCCATCTCGAGCAGGCCGTCGGGGGGATCGATCTCCACCAGACCGTCGGCCAGCGACACCGTCGGCACCATCTGGGTGACGAACGGCACCAACACCTCGGCACCGGGTTCTGTTCGGATGGAGAGCAATTCGCCGCCGGGAGTGTGCAGCACCTCGGTCACCACACCCACGTCGACGCCGTCGACGGTGCGGACCTTGAGGCCCTCGAGCTGGTGATCGTAGAACTCGTCGGGCTCTTCGATGGGCGGCAGACTGGCGGAGTCCACCAGAAATAGCGTGCCGCGCAACGCATCTGCCGCATTGCGGTCGGCCACACCCTCGAGACGCACGAGCAGCCGGCCGCCGTGCTCGCGCATCGATTCGACGACATAGGTGCGTTCGGGACCGGGATTTCGGGCTCCCGGTTTACCACGCAGCGATGATCCCGGCGAGAAACGCTCGCCGGGATCATCGGTACGTACGTCGACGACAACCTCGCCGCTGATGCCATGCGCCTTGATGACGCGGCCGACCACGAGGTCCATATTTACTGGTCGGTGTCCACCACGTCGACGCGGATGCCGCGGCCGCCGATACCGGCGACCAGCGTCCGCAGCGCGGTGGCAGTGCGGCCGCCGCGCCCGATGACCTTGCCCAGGTCGTCGGGGTGCACGTGCACCTCGACGGTACGACCGCGGCGACTGGTCACCATGTCGACCCGGACGTCGTCAGGGTTGTCGACGATCCCGCGGACCAGGTGCTCTACGGCGTCGACGACGACACTGCTCATTCGGCGGGCGCTTCGGCCTCAGATGCAGAAGCCTCGGTGTCGGCGGCAGGGGTCTCGGCGGCCGCCTCAGCAGCCTCTTCCTTCTTGTCCTTGCGCTTCTTCAGCGTCACGGCCTCGCCACCGGGGGCGGCGTCGGCGTTGGCCAGCGCGGCGTTGAACAGGTCCAGCTTGGACGGCTTGGGCTCCTTGACCTTCAGGGTGCCCTCGGCGCCCGGCAGGCCCTTGAACTTCTGCCAGTCACCGGTGATCTTCAGCAGGGCGGCGACCGGCTCGGTCGGCTGTGCGCCGACGCCCAGCCAGTACTGCGCGCGCTCCGAATCGATCTCGATCAGGCTCGGCTCTTCCTTCGGGTGGTACCGGCCGATGACCTCGATGGCGCGGCCGTCGCGGCGGGTGCGCGCGTCGGCGACGATGATGCGGTACTGGGGGTTGCGGATCTTGCCAAGCCGGGTGAGCTTGATCTTGACAGCCATGTTCTGCACTTCTCCTGATGATTGCCACGCTGCAATTCAGCGACTCAGGCGGATTGCCCGGTCCGGTCTTGCCTCACGTGTGTGACTGCCGCGCGGCGCATTGAACGAGTCGCGGACAGACAGCCGACCATTCTGCCAGAGCAGCTGCGACCGGCCCAAATCCCGTGGGCGGCGCTAGACCACCCGGTCGAAGCACTTGGTCTCGACGCGGCGCGTCATGCGCCACCCCTCGGCGGTACGGACGAACTCGTCCTCGTACCAGAGACCGCAGAACAGCACCTGGGGCTGCGCGTCGGCTTCGGCCGAGCCTTGCCCCGTCGCTTCGCTCGCCCCGGTGGGCAGCACCATCGGGTTGAAACAGATGGTGCGCGATTTCGCGGTGTCACCGGTGATGGTGACGTCGAAATTGCCGAGCATGTGCGCGTAGGCCGGGAAATTCGGCAGCACCTGCGCCAGCCATTCCTTGACCTCGGGGAAATGTCCGTCGATGCCGCCCATCGCCCGGTAGTCGATGTAGGCATCGGGTGTGAAAACCCGTGCCAGATCGTCGAATTGACGGGTGTCGATGGCCGTCGAGTAGGCGACCAACAGCTGTTGGATTTCCAGACGGTCCGAGATCTCTTCCAGACTCAGCATCATCCGATTGAACACCACCGGACCGTCGCCGAGACGACACCGTCCAGGTTCGGCCAGTAGGCTGCTGGCTCCATGGGAAGGTTCGCAACCGCCGTCATGGCGACCCTGACGCTCGTGTTCCTCGTCGCGCCGCCGGTGGCGGCCGCCGACCCCGACATCCAGCCGGTCGGCACCGTGCAGATTCCGGCGGGGCCGGCCCCGGCCTGGATCGTCGCCGACATGGATTCGGGCCAGATCCTCGCCGGGCAGGACATCGACCTGCGCCATCCGCCCGCCAGCACCATCAAGACGCTGCTGGCGCTGACCGCGCTCAGTGAGCTGCCGAGCCTGGACGCGACCGTGGCCGGCACCGTCGCCGACACCCAGGTGGAGTGCAACTGCGCCGGCATCGTCCCCGGCCACGTCTACACCGCCCGTCAGCTGTTGGACGCCGTGCTGCTCGCCTCGGGCAACGACGCCGCCAACGCCCTGGCCGACATGATCGGCGGCTACGACGTCGCCGTTGCCAAGATGAATGCCAAGGCCGCCGCGATCGGCGCCGTCGACACCCACGCCGCCACCCCGTCGGGCCTCGACGGCGCGGGCGGTTCGGGCTGGACCACACCCCGGGACCTGGCCATCATCTTCCGCGCCGCGATGGCCAACCCGTACTTCGCGCAGATCACCGCGCAGCCCGCCGCGACGTTCCCCGGCAAGAACGGCAACGAGCAGATCGTCAACGAGAACCAGCTGCTGCAGCGGTACCCGGGCACCATCGGCGGCAAAACCGGCTTCACCAACGCCGCCAAGAAGACTTACGTGGCCGCCGCCGACCGCGGCGGACGCCGGCTGGTCATCGCAATGATGTACGGCCTGGTCCACGAGGGCGGCCCGACCTACTGGGATCAGGCCGCGCAGCTGCTGGACTGGGGCTTCGCGCAGGACCGCTCGGTCAGCGTCGGCTCGCTCTAGCCCGAAAACAACCGATACCCGACCGGAATCTCGGCGCGAGCTGATCGCAGCCTGGAGTCCGTAGCGTCGGCGCTCGTGCGCAAACTGTTCACGGCGACCGCGCTGGCACTCGGCGCGATTCTGGCGGCGCCGCTCGCAACACCCTTCGCGACGGCCGAACCCACCGGGCAACCCACGGGCGCACAGGCATTCGCCAACGGCCCGGCCAAAGCGTGGCTGGTCGCCGACCTCGACACCGGCCAGGTGCTGGCGTCACAGGATCCGGGCGGCTCATACGCGCCGGCCAGCACCATCAAGCCGCTGCTGGCCATGGTGGTCCTGGACAACCTGCGTCCGGATGCCCTGGGACGCGCCAACGAGTCGCACACCAAGGTCGAGTGTTCGTGCGTCGGGCTCAAACCCGGCCAGGTCTATTCGGTGCGCCAGCTCCTGGATGCGCTGCTGATGGTGTCGGGCAATGACGCCGCGAACATGCTGGCGGACATGCTCGGCGGCCAGCGCGTCACGGTGGCCGCCATGAATCGCAAGGCCGCGGCGCTCGGCGCCCGCAGCACCCGCGCAGGTTCACCGTCGGGGCTCGACGGACCCGGCTGGGAGTCGATCACCACACCGCGCGATCTCGGGGTGATCTACCGGGCGGCGCTGACGTATCCCGTGATCGCCGAGATCTTCCGGCAGACGTCGGCTCAGTTTCCCGGCAAGACCCTGACCAGTCAGAACGAGTTGCTGACGGGATACCCGGGTGATGTCGCCGGCAAGACCGGCTACACGGACCGGGCCCGCAAGACCTACGTGGGCGCGGCGCAACGAGGTAACCACCGGCTGGTCGTGGTGCAGATGTACGGCACCGGCGATCTCTACCCGCAGGCACGGCAGCTGCTGGACTGGGGTTTCAGCCAATACGCCTGAGTCAGTAGACCTGGCCGCGCAGCATGACCAACGTGGGGTGGTCGAGCACGCCCGGCAGCCGCGGGTCCTCGGCGTAGCAGACGAGATCGGCCGAGGCGCCGTGCTCCAATCCCGGACGCCCCAACCACTTTCGCGCATCCCAGCTGGCGGCGCCCAAGGCGTCCGTCGGGCTCAGTCCCACCCGGCCGAGGGCGGCAACCTCGTCGGCGATGCGGCCGTGGGCGATCATGCCGCCGGCATCGGTACCGGCGTAGATGGGTATGCCGGCCTCGTGGGCGGCACCGACGCGCTGCGGGCACGTCGCGTACAGATCGCGCATGTGCTTGGCATAGGTCGGAAACTTGGCCGCCTTCTCGGCGATCCCGGGGAAATTCTCGATGTTGATCAGGGTCGGCACCAGCGCCGTGCCGTGGGCGAGCATCAGCTCGATGATGTCGTCGGTGATCCCGGTGCCGTGCTCGATGCAGTCGATGCCGGCGTTGATCAGCCCCGGCAGCGCGTCCTCGCCGAAGACGTGCGCCGTGACCCGGGCACCGGCCGCATGAGCGGCGTCGATGGCCTGGCTGAGGACGTCGTCGGACCACAACGGCGCCAGGTCCCCCACGCCGCGGTCGATCCAGTCGCCGACCAGTTTGACCCACCCGTCACCGCGACGGGCCTGTTCGGCGACGTACTGCGGCAGCTGCGACTCGTCCTCGATGTCGATCGGCAGGCCGGGCAGGTAACGCTTGGGCCGGGCCAGGTGCCGGCCCGCCCGGATGATCCGTGGCAGATCGTCACGGTCGTCGAAGCTGCGGGTGTCGACCGGCGATCCGGCATCGCGCAGCAGCAGCGCACCGGCCTGCCGCTCGGTCTCGGCCTGCCGCTCGGCCTCGTCGGGCTCGACGGCGCCGCCCGGCCCGATACCGACGTGGCAGTGCGCGTCGACCAGGCCGGGGATGATCCAGCCGCCGTCGAAGATCGTCTCGGCGCCGGCGATCGGCTCGGCCGACAGCACGCCGCTGTGTATCCACCACTGCACCTCGTCGCCATCGGGCAATCCCCGACCGCGAACGTGCAGCGCCACGACGGCTACTTCTTCGGGAACTTCAGCTGCGACAGATCGAAGTCGGCAAGACCCGGCGGCAGCTCGTTGAGCCCCTGCGGCATGTTCGACAGGTCCGGGAAACCGCCCGGCAGCGCGCTCGGATCCAGGCCGAACGGATTGGCCGGCGCCTTCGGCGCCGTCGGGCCCCGGCCACCCTTCCGGCCCTTGCCCGCCTGCTTGTTCTTACCCTTGGCGGCCTTACGAGAGTTCTTGCGGCCGAACGGCATTCCCATCTGACCGGCCATCTGCGACATCATCTTGCGGGCTTCGAAGAAGCGGTCGACGAGCTGGTTGACCTCGGCCACCGTGACACCGGAACCGTTGGCGATGCGCAGGCGCCGCGAGGCGTTGATGATCTTCGGATCGGACCGCTCGGCGGGGGTCATGCCGCGGATGATGGCCTGGATGCGGTCCAGGTGGCTGTCGTCGACGGCCGCGAGGGCGTCCTTCATCTGACCGGCGCCCGGCAGCATGCCCAGCAGGTTCCCGATGGGACCCATCTTGCGGATCATCAGCATCTGCTCGAGGAAGTCCTCGAGCGTCAGTTCCCCGGAGCCGATCTTGGCGGCGGCCTCTTCGGCCTTCTTCTGGTCGAAGACCTGCTCGGCCTGCTCGATCAGGGTGAGCACGTCGCCCATGCCCAGGATGCGCGAGGCCATGCGGTCCGGGTGGAAGACGTCGAAGTCCTCGAGCTTCTCGCCGGCAGACGCGAACAGGATCGGCGCACCGGTGACCTCACGCACGGACAGCGCGGCACCACCGCGGGCGTCGCCGTCCAGTTTGGTCAGCACGACACCGGTGAAGCCGACACCCTCACGGAAGGCGTTGGCGGTGGTGACGGCGTCCTGACCGATCATCGCGTCGAGGACGAACAGCGTCTCGTCCGGCTTGACGGCGTCACGGATCGCGGCGGCCTGGGCCATCAGTTCCTCGTCGATACCGAGGCGGCCGGCGGTGTCGACGATCACGACGTCGAAGTGCTTGGCCTTGGCCTCGGCCAGACCCGCGGCCGCGACCGACACCGGGTCACCGGTGGTCATCTGGTCGATGGTCACGCCGTCGGGCGAGACCCCCGGGTGCGGCGCGAAGACGTTGACGCCCGCCCGCTCACCGACGATCTGCAGCTGGTTGACCGCCCCCGGGCGCTGCAGGTCACAGGCCACCAGCAGTGGGGTATGTCCTTGATCCTTAAGCCACTTCGACAGCTTGCCGGCGAGGGTCGTCTTACCGGAACCCTGCAGACCGGCGAGCATGATGACCGTCGGCGGCGTCTTGGCGAACGCCAGCTGGCGCGTCTCGCCGCCGAGGATGCCGATGAGCTCCTCGTTGACGATCTTGACGACCTGCTGCGCCGGGTTCAGCGCACCGGAGACTTCGGCGCCCTTGGCCCGTTCCTTGATCCGGCCGATGAACTCGCGCGTGACCGGCAACGACACGTCGGCCTCGAGCAGGGCCAGGCGGATTTCGCGGGCGGTGGCGTCGATATCGGCGTCGGTCAGCCGGCCCTTGCCGCGCAGACCCGACAGCGCACCGGTCAACCGGTCGGACAGGGATTCAAACACGGGGTTAAGCCTAACCGCAGCGCCCGTCGCCGGTACTTCGGCACCACCGTGCCCTTGACACGGTGACGTCCCGGCGCGCAGTATTTCATCACACGATGAATTCATTACCTGATGAATTAATTGAGGAGTCTGAGATGACCACCATGAACACCACGGACGTCGTCGTTGTCGGCGCCGGCCCGACGGGCCTGACGTTGGCATGCGAACTCGCCATGCGCGGTGTCGCGGTGCAGTTGCTCGAACAACGCCGCGACATCCCGAACATCACCCGGGCCTTCGGCGTGCACGCGCGGACCCTGGAACTGCTCGACGCCCGCGGTCTGGCCGACGAACTCGTGCAGCGCGGGCTCCCCGTCCAGAGCGTGAGCCCCGTTCCCGGCGCCGCGATCAACCTGCAGGAATTACCCACGCGCTACCCGATGGTGCTGATGGCACCGCAGAGCCTGACCGAACGGGTGCTGACCGCACGCGCCATCGAACTCGGCGTCGAAATCCGTTACGGCGCGCAGGTGGTCGGCCTGGCACAGGACAGCGACGGGGTCACCGTGCGACTCGCGGACCAGAGCTCGGTTCGCGCCGGTTACCTCGTCGGCTGCGACGGTGCGCACAGCCCGGTGCGCACGATGCTGGGCATCGGGTTCGCCGGCAAGCAGTACCAGACCCACATCCTGCTGGCAGATGTCCGGCTGGCGAACCCCCCGGCCGGTGGGCTGGCCGCCGCGAACAGTCCCGACGGCGTCGTACTGCTGGTCCCGTTCGGCGACGGCTGGTTCCGCGCCATCGCGTGGGACCGGACCCGGGAAGACGTGCCACTCGGCGAGCCGGTACCGCTTTCAGAGATCACGGACTCCCTGCACCGCATCGCGAAAACGGACTTCGGCGTCGGCGAGATGCGCTGGAGTACCCGATTCCTGTCCGAGCGCCGGCAGGCAGACCGGTATCGCGTCGGCCGCTGCTTCATCGCCGGGGACGCGGCCCACGTCCACTCACCCCTCGGGGCACAGGGCATGAACACCGGAATCCAGGATGCGATGAACCTGGGCTGGAAGCTGGCGTCGGCGGTCAAGGGCACCGCACCGGCCTGGCTGTTGGACAGCTATCAGCGCGAACGCCATGCCGTCGGCGCACAGGTGCTCAAACTCACCGACGCGTTCAATCAACTGGTCCTGGGCCGCAGCCTGCCGCGGCGACTCCTGCGGCGCATCGCGATCACCGCGCTACTGAGCACCGGGCCGACCAGGCGCGCCATGGGAGGGCGGCTCAGCGGAATCGGGATCAGTTATCCCCGCAAGCGCGGCGATCACCCGCTGGTCGGGCGACGGATGCCCGACGTGGCGTGCACCGGCACCCGGGTCTACGAACTGCTGCGTGACGGCCGATTCCTACTGCTGACCAAGAGGGGTCTGACGCTCGACCGCACCGACCTCACCTGCGCGGTCACAGTCGATGACCAGTTGCCGCCCGCCGTGCTGATCCGGCCCGACGGCTACGTCGCGTGGGCCGGGGACGCGGCAGCAGCCCCTGACGCCGTCACGAATTGGTGCGGAAGCGCCGAGCTCGCTAACTCACCTCGGCCGTGATCACCGCTGGCTTGACAGGCACGGGCGCAGGCAACACCGCGTAGAGATCCTGCTCGAACGCGGTCCGGGCCTCGGCGGCCGTGAAGTCCTCGGGAACCACCAGACCGAACGCGTCGACGACGGTGGCGCCCAGCGTCGTCACCTTGGCCCAGGCGATGTCCACGCCCTTGCGCTCGATCACCGCGGCCAGGCGGGCGAGCAGGCCGGGCCGGTCGGCGCTGCGGATCTGCACCACGAACTCTTCGTCCGAGGAACCCTCGAACCAGCGCACGCGGGGTGGCGCGATCGCGTGGTAGCCCGGCACCGCTGCCGGAATCTCACCGGCCCGCCGCGTCGCGGCCGGAGTTTCCTCGTCGCGCTGCTCGAGTGCGGCGATCACGTCGAGATCGCCGTCGAGCGCCAGGATGAACTGCTGGCGCAGCAGTTCGGCGGCCGGCGGCGCGCCGAAATGCGGCGACACCACGAACGTATTGATGGCCAGCCCCTCGTGGCTGTTGACCGACGCCGAATGCACCCGCAGCGAGTGCAGGGCCAGTACACCGGCAGCCTTGGACAGCAGGCCGCGCCGATCCGGGGCGAGCATCGTGACGTTGAACAGGTGCGCACTGTCCGCCGCGGTGAGCTCTACGTGGACACCGCTCTGGTCGGCTCGCGAAAGTAATTGTGGATCAATGGGATCGGGGTGCGGCAGGTCCTCCCCCGCCATCATCAGCCGGCACCGCCGGACCAGATCGCCGATCAGGGAGGCTTTCCAGTCGCCCCACACGCCGGGACCCGTGGCGAGCGAATCCGCCTCGGCCAGCGCGTGCAGCAGCTCCAGCAGTAGCGGATCGCCGCCCAACGCGTCGACCACCGCGGCAATGGTGTTGGGGTCCTGCAGGTCTCGCCGAGTCGCCGTCTCCGGCAACAGCAGGTGGTAGCGCACCATCTTGACCAGCACCTCGATATCGGCCGGCCACAGGCCGAGCCGGATACCGATCTGATTGGCCAGTTCGGCGCCGATCACACTGTGATCGCCACCACGGCCCTTGCCGATGTCATGCAGCAGCGCACCGAGCACCAGCAGATCGGGCCGGTCCACGCGGGTGGTGAAAGCGCTTGCCCGGGAAACGGTTTCGATCAGGTGCCGGTCGACGGTCCAGATGTGCACGACGTCGCGCGGCGGCAGGTCACGGATCGCGCCCCACTCCGGGAACAGCCGGCCCCACAGGCCGGTCCGGTCGAGGGCCTCCACGGTGGACACCGCACCCGGCCCGGCCGCCAGCATCACCAGCAGGTCGTTGAGTGCCTCTTTCGGCCACGGTGCCCGCAATTCGGGCGCCGACTCGGCCAGCCGCGCCAACGTCGAGGCCGCGATGGGCAGTCCGTTGGTGGCCGCCGCGGCGGCCACTCGGAGAATCAGGCCGGGGTCGCGCTGCGGCTTGGCGTCGCGGGCCAGGATCACCTCGCCGCCGAACTCCAGCACACCCTCGTCCAGCGGTCGCCGGACGGGCCGTTTGAGTGCCGCAAAGCCTCTGCGCGGCAAGGCATTCCCCGCGGTCCGCACGCCGGCGTCCACGTAGAAGCTGATGGTGCGGGCGGCATCGCTGATCATGCGCGCCAGATCGAAGCGGTCACCGATACCCAGCGCGGCGCCGACCTCGTCGGCGTACTGGGCCAGCACCATCTCGCGGCCCTTGTGAGAGACGCGATGGAGCTCGGTGCGAACGTTGAGAAGTGCCAGGTGAGCGTCGCCCAGGGTGCCGATCGGCGAAGCCACGGAACGACTCGGGTAGACGTCGGCCAACTGCGCCATGGCCAGTGCGTTGAGCAGCTGGACATCACGCAGGCCGCCGCGGCCGTTCTTCAGATCCGGTTCGGCACGGTGCGCGATCTGACCGGAACGCTCCCACCGCGCCGCGGCGTGTTCGATCAATTCGGTGAAGCGTGAGGTGATCCCGGTCCGCCACTGCCGCCGGGCCCCGCCGACCAACAGGGACGACAGATCCGAATCGCCGGCGATGTGCCGGGCGTCGAGCATGGCCAGCCCGGCAGAGACGTCACCGGCCGCGGTCTTGAGTGCCTGCGGCACCGTCCGGACGCTGTGATCGAGATGAATGTTGGCGTCCCACAACGGGTACCACAGCGCCTCGGCGACCTCGGTGACGTCGGCCTGCGGCAGGTCGTCGTGCAGGAGCATCAAATCCAGGTCGGAGTACGGCAGCATCTCCCGCCGTCCGAGACCGCCAGTGGCCACGATGGAGAATCCACTGGTCTCGGTGATACCGATCTCGGTTGCCTTTGCGGCAAGCCAGAATTCATACAGATCGACCAGAGCCTCGCGCAACGCCACCGAATCGAGGCGGCGCGCGCCGCCGGTGAGCAACTGCTCGACCGCAGCGCTCAGGTCGCTTGCCGGACGGGTTGATCCCGCTGCCGAAGCAGGCGAAACCGAAGTATCGTCGGCTCCGGCAGCGGAATCTGGTGTCTGCATTGTCATCTGGTGGTCAGCCGACGTCAGATGGCGTCGCTGCCCCGCTCACCCGTGCGGACGCGGACAACGGTCTCGACAGAGGTGACCCACACCTTGCCGTCACCGATCTTGCCCGTCCGCGCGGCCTGCACGATGACATCCACAACCTTGTCGACCGACGTGTCGTCGACGATGACCTCAACTCGAACCTTGGGCACGAAGTCCACCGAGTACTCAGCGCCACGGTAAACCTCGGTGTGGCCCTTCTGGCGCCCGTAGCCCTGCACCTCGCTGACGGTCATCCCGAGGATGCCCATCTGCTCGAGACCGGTCTTGACGTCTTCGAGCGTGAACGGCTTGACGATCGCCGTGATCAACTTCATTTGAGCAATTCCTTCCAAATAACCGCGGTACCCGTGGATGTCACCGTAAATCCTTCCCGATCACGCGAATTCATAAGCGGTTTCCGCGTGTTCGGCCTCGTCGATACCGTTGGCCTCGTCTTCGGTGTCAAGGCGCAGACCGATGGTGTACTTGACGATCAAGGCCAAGATAGCGGTACCGATCGCCGAGTACGCGAGCACCGCGAACGCACCGACGGCCTGACGCCACAGCTGGTCGAATCCACCGCCGTAGAACAGACCCTTGACCGCGGCCGGGGCCTCAGGAGCGGCCACCAGGCCGACCATCAGAGTGCCGAACAGACCACCGACCAGGTGGACGCCCACGACGTCGAGCGCGTCGTCGAAGCCCAGCTTGAACTTCAAGCCGACCGCCAGCGCACAGACCACACCGGCACCCGCACCGATCGCCAGCGCACCGAGCACGTTGACCGACGAGCAGGACGGGGTGATGGCCACCAGGCCGGCGACGATGCCCGATGCCGCGCCCAGGGAGGTGGCGTGACCGTCGCGAATCTTCTCCGTCAGCAGCCAGAACAGCATGGCGGCAGCGGTCGCCACGGTGGTGGTGATGAACGTCGACGCGGCGACACCGTCGGAGTTCAGCGCGGAGCCGGCGTTGAAGCCGTACCAGCCGAACCACAGCAGCCCGGCGCCCAGCATCACGAACGGCAGGTTGTGCGGCCGCATCGGGGTGGTGGGCCAGCCGGCCCGCTTGCCCAGGATGATCGCCAGCACCAGGCCCGCGGTACCGGAGTTGATGTGCACCGCGGTACCACCGGCGAAGTCGATTGCCTTGAGCTTGTTGGCAATCCAGCCGCCGTGCTCGCCGGTGATGCCGTCGAACGCGAACACCCAGTGCGCGACCGGGAAGTAGACGAAGGTGGCCCACAGGCCGGCGAACAGCAGCCAGCCGCCGAACTTGAGGCGGTCGGCGACGGCGCCGGAAATCAGGGCGACGGTGATGATCGCGAACATCAGCTGGAACGCCACGAACACCAGCTGTGGGATGGTCCCGGCGAGAGGAATCTTGACGGCCGCGGTGGCTCCCGCGGCCAGGTGCGGCACCAATGAGTTGCCACCGATGAGGCCCTTGAGTCCCCAGTACTGCGTCGGATCGCCGACGAAGCTCCACTTGTCGTTGCCGAATGCCAACGAGTAACCGAACAGCACCCACAACACGGTGACGACGCCCATGGCGCTGACGCTCATCATGATCATGTTGAGCACGCCCTTACGGCGCACCATGCCGCCGTAGAAGAACGCCAGACCGGGTGTCATCAACAGCACGAGCGCAGCACTCGCCAACATCCATGCTGTGTCACCGGTGTCCGGCGTGCCCAAGATAGGGAATCCATCCACTGGCCGCTTCCTCCTTCACCTATGTCATGGGCAGACGCCGATGACCTAGGCCAGAACTTTGCGCATCGGTTGTTTCGCCGACGGCGCGCGGGCGTTTCACGTATGTGAACGGATCGACCAGTTACGTTTCGGCGCGGTTAAGGCCCTCTTCGTCGGCCCTACGGCGCCGTGTGAACAGTCGTGAAAACCCCCTATTTCGGTCGAAATAGGGGGTTTTCACAAGTGTTCACGACAGCTCGGGAGGCGGCGGCTAGCCCAAGAGCGCGTCGACGAAGGCCGCAGGCTCGAACGGTGCCAGGTCGTCCGGTCCCTCGCCGAGGCCGACGAGCTTCACCGGTACGCCGAGCTCCTGCTGCACCCGGAACACGATGCCGCCCTTCGCGGTGCCGTCGAGTTTGGTCAGCACCACGCCGGTGATGTCGACCACCTCGGCGAACACGCGGGCCTGCGGCAGGCTGTTCTGGCCGATGGTGGCGTCGAGCACCAGCAGCACCTCGTCGACCTTGGCGCGCTTCTCGACGACGCGCTTGACCTTGCCCAGCTCGTCCATCAGACCGGTCTTGGTGTGCAGCCGGCCCGCCGTGTCCACCACGACGACGTCAGCGCCCGCTGCGATGCCCTTGTCGACGGCGTCGAACGCCACGGAGGCCGGGTCCGCGCCCTCGGGGCCGCGCACGATGTCAGCGCCGACGCGTGCGCCCCAGCTCTGCAGCTGGTCGGCCGCGGCGGCACGGAAGGTGTCTGCGGCGCCGAGTACGACGCGGCGGCCGTCGGCGACCAGCACGCGGGCCAATTTGCCGACGGTGGTGGTCTTGCCCGCTCCGTTGACGCCCACCACCAGCAACACCGACGGCTTGTCGGCGTGCGGCAGCGCCTTGATGGAGCGGTCCAGGTCGGTCCGCAGTTCGTTGATCAGCACGTCACGCAGCACCGCACGGGCGTCGGTCTCGGTGCGCACGTTGGCCTCGGCCATGCGGCTGCGCAGCGCGCTGACGATCGACTCGGTGGCGACCGGACCCAGGTCGGCGATCAGCAGAGTGTCTTCGATGGACTCCCACGAGTCCTCGTCGAGGTCGCCGCCACCCAGCAGGCCCAGCATGCTGCGGCCCAGCGTTGTCTGCGACTTGGCCAGGCGGCCACGTAGGCGCTCCAACCGGCCCGCGGTCGGTGCGATCTCATCGCGCGGAGCAACCTCTGGCTCGGGTTCAGCTTCCGGTTCGGGTGCTGCCTCCGGTTCAGGCTCGGGTGCTGCCTCAGGTTCGGGCGTGACCGTCGGCTCCGGCTCGGCAACGACTTCCGGCTGCTCGGCAACCACTTCCGGCTCGGCCACGACCTCCGGCTCGGGCAGCTGGACATCGGCGATGGTGCGCTTGCGCGAGTCCCGCGGAATCTCGGCGTCGTCGCCGACGGTCGGCAATTTCTCCGCGGTGTCCGAACTACTGAACGTGATGCCCGATGACGCCGTGTAGCCGCCGGAACGGTCCAGCTTCGGAGTCTCCTCCGGCGCGGACAACGAAATCCTGCTGCGCCGGTAGCGGACGAATCCGACCACCAGAGCGGTGACAACGAGAACAGCAACGATCGCTATCGCGATCCAGAGACCTTCCGACACCGTGCCATTCTGTCAGCCGCACCAAGTCCTGCCGCGCATGGCAGACGTGCCCCGGCCGGCGCAGACCGACACAACGATCGTCGCGGGCGGGCAGATCAATCGATCCGAGCACTCACCGCGGTGGTGGGATGTCGTTTTCAGTGGGCGTGTGTTGCTCGGTGGATGGCGGTGTTTCATCGGCTTGGCGGCCGCTTTCGCGGGCGGCTTCGCGTTCTTGGCGTTCTTTGCGTTGGCGCTCGAAGGCTTCTTGCGCGGCCTGCTGAGCGTCGATGTCGGCTTGGTTGAGGGCGCGCTCGTAGGCGATCTGCTGGGCCTGGTTCTGCGCCCGGGTGCGGCCGCGAATGGGCATCATGACGCCCCGGCCGGGGGCCGGCGGAGCGTCAGTGTCGAGGTCGGCGGAATCCGGCGGCGGCCCGTCCGGTAACGGCGTGTCAACCCGCCTGCGAGGGAACAGGATTCGGCTTCCGGGCACGCTGATATAGGTGTGACCGGTGGGCGCGGTCCACACAACGGTGCCATCGGGCTGCTGACGGTCCCGCCACCCATCGGGCCCGCCGTAAAACGTTTTCAGCAGGTGGTGTTTGCGGCACTTCGGGCTCAGATTGCCCGGATGGGTCGGCCCGGCCGGCCACGGAATCGTGTGGTCGATATCAGAGGCGGTAGCCGGGTGATCACACCCCGGGAACATGCACGTCATCGCCCGCATCCGCACGAACTCATCCATCGCCGCCGACGGCCGGTACCGCGCCACCGCGCCCAAATCGGTAGCCGAGGCGACGGCGCGGACCGTCGCGCCGCGCGCCACCAGATCCGCCAGCACCGCCGGCGGGACCGCCCCGCCACCGACGACATAGCCCACCGGGGTACGCACCGGCGCCGGGGGCTGAGCCGAAGACGGGACGGGAACGGGGCTGGGCGCCGCGTCAGCCGCCGGAGCAGGCGCGGGGTCGCCGGCCGCGTCGGCCGCAGCAGGGGCCGGTGCCTCGGCAGGCCGCGAATCGGCTGCCGGCTCAGATTGGGGCGTGACCACCGGCTCGATCACTGACTCAGGCACAGGCGCGGGCGGCGCTGGCTCAGGCACTAGCGGTGCGGCCGGATCCCCGGACAGCAGCGGATCAGCGACCGGCACCGGCAGGCCATCGGTGAGCACGTGAATCATCACCGCCGCCGCCCGCGCATCCGGCCCCGCCGCCGGGCAATCCGAGGCACCGCACTGACAGACCAGCCGGTCGCCGCGGGCCGCCAACACCCCCAGCGCATCGGCGCGGCGCTGCCCGAACGTACGCGGATCGCTCTCGCACACCTGCCGAGCCATCTCGGTCAACACCCGATCCAACAACTCCGCATCAGTAGCCAGCAACG
>NZ_JARVRX010000009.1 GCF_030209435.1 Mycolicibacterium sp. lyk4-40-TYG-92
CAAGATCGGCCGGCCGCGCCAGATCTACACCGGCTACACCGAGCGGGACTACCCCGCTCACTAGAGCTTGTTCGAACAGGGCCCCTCGCGCACGTCGCGCAGGGGCCTTGTTTGTTTTTCCCTGAGCCGAGACACGCTGGTCGCCACTCCCCGCGAGCCACGCTGGATGCCACTTCCCGCGAGCCAGGCTGGTTGCCACTTCCCGCGAGCGGCCGTGTCTGTACCGCGACACGCCGCCTTTTGCGTGCACTTCGGGGCCGTTCGCCGGCGGTGACCGGCCGGTTCCTGTACATGTCGCGAATGTCACCCCGACCCGACGTTGCCACGACAACGTTTGTAGTTTCACAATGGTTGTGTGAATACAACCATCGGCGCGCTCGACTCGCGGCGCAAGACGATCATCCTGATCTCCTGCTGCCTGAGTCTGCTGATCGTGTCGATGGACTCCACCATCGTGAATGTCGCCATCCCGTCGATCCGCCGCGACCTCGGCGCGAGCGCCGCCCAGATGCAGTGGGTCGTCGACGTCTACACGCTGGTGCTGGCCTCGCTGCTGATGCTCTCGGGCGCCGCCGGGGACCGGTTCGGCCGTCGGCGGGTGTTCCAGATCGGCCTGACGATCTTCGCGTGCGGGTCCCTGCTGTGCAGCCTCGCGCCGACAGCGGAAGCGCTGATCGCTGCCCGCCTGGTCCAGGGGATCGGCGGCTCGATGCTGAATCCTGTTGCGCTGTCGATTATTTCGCAGGTCTTCACCGACCGCGTCGAGCGGGCGCGGGCGCTCGGCTTCTGGGGTGCGGTCGTCGGCATCTCGATGGCGCTGGGCCCGACCGTCGGTGGCCTGCTGATCCACGCCGTCGGGTGGCGGTCGGTGTTCTGGATCAACCTGCCGATCTGTCTGGCCGCCATCGTGCTGACGGCGATCTTCGTGCCCGAGAGCAAGTCGGGCACCATGCGCGACGTCGACCCGGTCGGCCAGGGGCTCGCGGTGCTGTTTCTCTTCAGCCTGGTCTTCACCCTCATCGAGGGGCCGGGCATGGGCTGGACCAGCCCCCGCACGGTGACCATCGCAGTACTGGCCGCCATCGCTCTCGTGGCCTTCCTGCGCTATGAGCGCCGGCGCCACGACCCGTTCATCGATCTGCGCTTCTTCCGCAGCATCCCGTTCGCAGGCGCCACCGTCACGGCCGTGATGGCGCTGACCGCCTGGGGCGCGTTCCTGTTCATGATGTCGTTCTACCTGCAGAACGAGCGGCACTACTCGGCGATGCACACCGGCATCATCTATCTGCCCATTGCCATTGGCGCCCTGGTCTTTTCACCGTTGTCCGGACGAATCGTCGGGCGCTACGGCGCCCGGCCGTCACTGATGGCCGCCGGCGTCCTGATGGCCTCGGCTGCGCTGATGCTGACGACGTTGACCGCGACGACGCCCATGTGGCGAGTGGTCATCATTTTCGCGGTGTACGGCATAGGGTTCGCGATGATGAACGCGCCAGTGACCAACGCCGCCGTGAGCGGCATGCCGGTGGACCGTGCCGGTGCCGCGGCAGCTGTGACGTCCACCAGCCGGCAGGTGGGGGTGAGTATCGGTGTGGCACTGTGTGGTTCGATCGCCGGCTCGGCCCTGGCCGGTGGCGGCGTCGACTTCGCCACGCAGGCCCGGCCGCTGTGGTGGATGTGTGTCGGGGTGGGCGTGGCGGTCGCCGTGCTCGGATTCGTCTCGACCTCGCCGCGGGCGCTGCGCTCTGCGCAGCGGCTGGCCCCGCTGATCCAGGGATCGCATGAGCCGGAGCCGGCCGGTGTCCGCTGATTCGTTGGCCGACGAGGTCTGGCAGACCATGGCCGCCGTCGTGGTCGAGAACCGTGACAGCTGGAAACGCGCGGTGGTCGAGCAGACGGGACTGCCCTTCAGCCGTGCCCGGATTCTGCGCAGGCTCGACGCCAAGGCTATGACGGCCAAAGAGATCGCTGCCGCCACCGGCATGGACGCGCCGGCCACCACCGTCGCGATCAACGATCTGGAAGAGCGTGGATTGGTTGTGCGTCAACCGGATCCGGAGAATCGGCGCTGCAAACTGGTGTCCCTGACGGATGCCGGTGGCGCAGTGCTGCGCGGCATCGACCAGCTCGACGACCCGGCCCCGCCGGTCTTTGCCACGTTGGACGCCGACGAGCTCGCCACGCTCCGTGACCTGCTGGGCCGCCTGCGCCGCCACTAGGGGTGCGGTTCCTGTCCACCCGCGTCGGGTGCCCGACTACGGTGGTCCCCGTGGCTAACACCAAACCTGAGATCGAATTCCCGGACGGCCCGGCGCCTGACTCGCTGGTGATCGAGGACGTCATCGTCGGCGACGGTGCCGAGGCGGTACCCGGCGGCAACGTCACGGTCCACTACGTCGGCGTCGAGTACGACACCGGTGAGGAGTTCGACTCCTCCTGGAACCGCGGCGAAACCATCGAATTCCCCCTGCGCGGCCTGATCCAGGGCTGGCAGGACGGCATCCCCGGGATGCGCGTGGGCGGCCGGCGCAAGCTGACCATCCCGCCCGCACAGGCCTACGGCCCCGCCGGTGGCGGGCACCGCCTGTCCGGCAAGACGCTGATCTTCGTCATCGACCTCGTCGGCGTCCGCTGACCTGATCGACTTTCTGTCGGGCTTAGAGCCCGGCGGTTGTGGCGTGTCACGGCGGCAACCTGCCGTCTCCACAGCTGCCGGGCTCTAGGCTCGTACGTGTTTCAGGGAGGGTTTTGCAATGCCGGACACAGCTGACGACATCGAGCCGTCCGGCAGCCGTCGTCGACTCGGCACCCGCGGCAGGGTAGCGGTGGTGGCCGTCGTGGCAGCCGTCGTCGCCGCCGTCGGCTGGGTGGTGTTCGGCACCTCGGACGAACACCAGGCACCGAGTTCGATCGCGGCCTCGGCGGTACCGACACAGGCACAGCCCGAGCTGACCTCCGCGCCGTTCTCCCTGACCCGCGACGGCAACACCGTCACGCTGACGGGCAGCCTCGCCAACACCCGGTCGAAGTCCGAACTCGCCGCCGCGGTGAAGGCGCAGTGGCAGAACGCCACCCTCACCGACAAGACGACCGTCGTCGATGGTGCCGGCACCCCGGACATGGCGGCCATCGGCAACGTCTTCTCCGCGGCCGACACGATCCCGGATTTCGGGCTGTCCATCGACGGCGCCACCATCACGCTGATGGGGACGGCACCCAACCTCGACGTGGCCGGCGAGGTGCAGAGCGCTGCGGCTCTGTCGTTCCCCGGGGCGAAGCTGGCCAACAACATTCAGATTCCGGCGCCGGGTGGTCCGGTGGCACCGCCCGTGCAGGAGCCCTCGTCGGCTCCCGCACCCGTACCCGCGCCGGCTCCCTCGCCTGCCGGTGGACCTTGCGCCAAGGTGCAGGCCGACGTCACCGAGCTGCTGCGGACCCCGATCAGTTTCGTCACCGGCGGCTCGCAGATGACGGGGGAATCCCGCCGGCTGCTGGGGCAGATCGCGGACAAGATCAAGGGCTGCCCGAACGGTGCGGTCACCGTGATCGGCTACACCGACAACCAGGGCAGCGACGCCGTCAACCTCAAACTGAGCGACACCCGGGCGAAAGCCGTTGCCGCCGCCCTGGTTTCGAACGGCGTGCTGGCGGCGAAGATGACGGCCCGCGGCGCCGGCGCCGCCAACCCCATCGCCGACAACAGCACCGAGGAAGGCCGCGCGAAGAACCGGCGGGTCGAGATCACCGTCGGCTGAGCGGTTCGCGCCTATGGCGCGGTGATGCGCTCGGTGAAGCTGCCGTGAAAGCCCGGGAAATGATGACTCGGTAGGACGGCTATTGCGAGGGGCGGGTTTTCGATGTCGGCGGCGTCGAGGATGTGCAACTCGGTGCGATGCTCGCCGGCGTTGTAGGTGACGACCAGGAGCCAGCCCTCATCCTCCCCGGAGTGGTGCGCTTTGGGGACGAAGATCGGCTCGCCCGGGGCCATCGCCTGCGAGAAGTGGTGCAGGCGTTGGGTGTTGGTCTGCCGGTCCAGTTTGACGATGGCCGCAGCGTCCTCTTCGGCTGAGGCCAGGTAGGTGTACCGGTGCTCGCGACCGGTGCGACGTTCATCGTGGGAGGGGAATTCGGTTGCGGGACTGGGGTAGTCGGTAAGGTCCACTGATCCGCCGGCTGAGACGCGAAGCCGTGCGGGCCAACCGGCCACCGCAAGAGGTTCCGTGCGGAACTGCTTGGCCGCCTGGCTGAGAAAGGCGAAGGACTCGTGGCGCACCAGATCGAGGACGACGTCGCCGCGGTCCTCGTAGGCGTTGTCGACGTGGATGTACACGAACGGATCGCACTCGATGATGCGGGGTTTGCCGCCGCCCGCGCGCGGAACCAGGATGATCTTCATGCCCTGCTGCGGGCGGTAGTCCGCGCTGTCGCCGAGGGCGCCCTTGCCCAGGGCGGCCAGCGCCGCGGTCACCGGGTCGACGGTGATCGGCGCCAGCGCGAACACCAGAAACTGTGGGGTGATGGCGAAGTCGTGCTGGATGTAGATGTGCTCGAGCGGGATCGCGGCGAGCTGGCTGAGTCGGCCCGCCGGGTCAACCCGGAAGCATCGAAGGCATGCCACGGTGCGGCCCTCCAGCGATGGGCCGACGTCGAGCCCGAAGTTGAACAGTTCTCCGGTGACCGGGTCGATGCGTGGATGCGGTGAAAAGCGGGAAAGCGAGGGGAGTTGGCCGTTGAATGTGCATGGACCGAGGGTCGACAAGTCGTCGAGGTCCAGCTGCCAGGGCCGGCCGGCGTCACTGAGTGCGAGAAGCCGGTCGGCGTGGACAACAGCGTGAGTGTTGGCGGCATCAGCCGGCCCGCGGCCGATGTTGTCGCGCAATCGCCGAGCCTGCGTGTACACACCGCGAATGCGGTCGCCGGCGCCGCGCAGTTCTTTGCGGCGCTTGGGCGTGTCCACGTACCGCGACCGGAACTTCACCGTCCCGCCGGTGATGGTGAACTTGACCACCAGGCCGTCGCCGTCAAACGGGTGTACTCCGTTGAACCCGCCCGATTCCCAGTCGGCCGGGCCATTGCGATAGAGGGTGCCCCTCAATTCCTGTGGTACCGAGCCGATGATCGGCAGCACTACCTCATCGGGGTGTTCCGGGGCCGCGCGGTACATGCCGAGCAAGCTGGTGGCCTCGTCGTTACTGGTGATGGTCATCGTCAACTTCCGAATGATGTCTGCGTGTGCTTCTGGCCGGATGATGGGACGGCTTACCTAGAACGGGCACCGTGCGGCGGGCTGCTGCTTGTCGTGTGCGGTGAAGTCGGTGAGTTCGCGCTTGCGCATGGCGTTGACGATGCGCTGGTGTTTGCGCGCGTGATAGGCCAGCGGTGCGTAGGTGATTCGTTCGGGCAGCGCCTTCACCGCCCCGCGGTAGACCCGGAAGGCGGCCTGGAGTTCAGCTTCCTCGGCCCGGCTCCACGACACATCGAGCTTTTCCCGGACGTTCGCCGGGAGGCACCCGATGAGCGTCAGGCGCAACAATTCCGCCGGGATGCCGACCGCTGACTTCGTCACCATCTTGATGGCGGGCCGGAGCCGCTTGGGCACCTGACGGGGGATGGTCAGCGGTGGGTTCTTGCTGAGGTTGTGGACGATGTTGTTGGCGACGTAGGTGTTCTCGAGCACTTCGTCGACCATCTTGTCGAAGTAGGGCCAGAACTCCGTCCGGCTCTGCGGGAGTTGGTTTTTCGGCACCTGCGTGATCCGCGCGACCCGGAGCATGTCGCGGTAGAGGGCGTCCTCCTCGGCGTCGGTGTATCTGCGTCCGAGGATCAGCGGCGCACTCCACACGGTCGATGGGAATGAGGTGGCGATGACCCAGGCATAGGCCTGTGGATGCAGCGCACTGATGTGCTGGCCGTCGGGGCCGGTCATCTGCAAGGGCTGATGCATCGTCCGGAGCCAGTAGCCGTGTTCGATGGCGGCCTTGCCGCCGAAGATCCATTGCTGCACCGCATCGAATGACCGGATGGCGCGCCCCATCGGGTCGGTGTCGTACACCGAGTACCTGTCCACAACCGAACCGATCACGGGATGCATTGCCTGCAGCAGAAATGCCGCGCCGTTGACCGGCAACCCCGCCCATTGGCCGAAAAGGGTGCCCATCGGCCCCAGTGGGTCGACCAAGTCTGGGACTGGCTGCACCCACGGCTCAACGGAGTCTGCGCGCGCATCAGAGTCAGCTAACAAATGTGCGGATTCGAGCGGTCGTCTGACATCCGCAGATTCCATTGCAGTCATTGGTTACAACTCCTCTGTCCGCAAGCGCACCGGTGCGCTCGTCGCTACCTCTCGCAATTTCTGATGCATACCGGCACCAGAAATGGGCTTGCGCGTAGTGTGCACCTTGTCATCGTCCGAGTCAACAGACAGCACACCGAACCTTGCCGCCATCGCCACAGGCCCGCCCGTATCGCGGGGTCGCCGCATCCCAGCGCCGTGCGCAGCGGCGCGCGGCTTTCATGGAGGCGGCGTACGAGCTGCTGGTGGATTCGGGTCCGGGTGCGGTCTCAAAGCGTGCGGTATGTGCGCGCGCTCAACTGAACGATCGCTACTTCTACGAGAGTTTCGCCAACAGCGACGCTCTGTTGCTCGAGCTCGTCCGAGACCGCACCGAGCGCGGCATCAGCCTGGTCACCGCCGCCATGGGCGCCGCCGGGCCGGACGTCTCCGCGCAACTGCACGCCGCGGCGCAGGCCGCGGTCGACTTCGCGGTGACCGACCGTCTCAACGGCCCGCTGCTGCTGGCCTCGTATTCACACGAAGTCCTCCAGCGGGCCCGTCAATCAACCATTCAGCGGCTGGCCGTCGTGACGACCAGGATGACGGAAATCGCCAAGGGGCAGCCGGCCGCCGATACCCCTTACCCCGATCCTGCCCTATACGTGTTCGCCAGCGGTTCACTCGAACTCGTCGCCGCCTGGCTGCGTGGCGAGTTCCCGGTGTCCAAAGAAGAACTCGGCCGGTATGTCGAGTCCGCTCTCGCTGCCGCAACGCACTTGCGCTGAGAGCGGCGCCGGGCTAGCGATGCCCGGGCAGGCGCAGTAACAGCCGCGTCCCGCCGAGGGGACTGGTCTCCAATGTCGCGGTCCCGCCGTGCAATTCGGCTTGCTGGGCCACCAGCGCCAGGCCCAGGCCGGAGCCTGAGTGCGACGCCGTGGAACCCCGGTTGAACCGGCCGAAAACCTTCAGCCGTTCCTCTTCGGGGACGCCGCAGCCGTCGTCGTCGACGGCGATCTCGACCCCGGCGCGCGAACTGACCGCCGACAGCTGAACTTTCGAGGCTCCGCCGTGCTTGACGGCGTTGGCGATGGCGTTGTCGACCGAAAGCCGCAGTCCGGCAGGCAGTCCCACGATGATGATGGTCGGCGCCGGTACCAGCGACACCTCCAGGTCCGGGTACACGCGCATGGCGTCGTGTGCGGCACGGTCCAGGAGCTCGGTGATGTCCACGGGCACATGGTCATCGACGGTGGACAGCTCGCCCTGTGCCAGCCGCTCCAGCGCCCACAGCGTGGTCTCGATGCGCGACTGGGTACGCACCACGTCGCTCAGCACTTCCTTGCGCTGCTCATCGGGGAGATCGAGCGTGCTCAGGATTTCGACGTTGGTGCGCATCGCGGTGAGCGGGGTGCGCAGCTCGTGTGCCGACACCGCCGCGAAGTCGCGGGCCGAGGCCAGCGCGGCCTTCGTCCGGCCCTTCTCTTCCCACACGCGGTCCACCAGACCTTTCACCGCGTCGGCGATGTCGACGGCCTCGGTGGCGCCGCGGACGTCGATATGTGGGGCCTGCCCGTCCTGGCCCTCCGGATCGATATCGCGCGTCTGCTGCGCCAGTCGTTTGAGCGGGCGCACCGCCAACGCGGCCAGCGCCCAGCCCGCGACGGCAGCCGCACCAATGGCGAACGCGCACAACGCGATCACCCGGCGATGCAGGTTGTTGGTGTCGATGATCGTCGCGTCGTACGTGGCGCCGACCGCCACCAGCATCGGGTCCGGCATGTGGATCTGCACCGTGCGCACCCGATAGCGGACGCCGTTGACGTCGGTGTCGGCGTAGCCGACCGGCAGCTCGGGCAGCACGACATTCGAGTTCGAGCTGACCTGGCCGCTCCGCCGTGCCGTGATGACGACGTTCTCGTCGTGCGGTGGCCGCGGAATCTCGTCCAGTCCGCGCGGCAGGAACGGGATCGCGAAGCCGGCGGCCTCGTCGAGGCGGCGGTCCAGGCGCTCCTTGCGGTCGTTGGTGATGCCGATCCACACGATGGTGCCGACGATCCCGACCACGATGGCCGCGGCGATACCGGTGGCGAACGCGACGCGCGACTGCAGCGACGGGGTGCGACGGAAGACCCGCGCCAGCACGTTCACCGTCTGCTGCCTACTGCTGCCTGAGTACGAACCCCACACCGCGGACCGTGTGCAACAGTCGCGGCGCACCGTTGGCCTCCAGCTTGCGGCGCAGGTAGCCGATGAACACGTCGACGACGTTGGTGTCGGCGGCGAAGTCATAGCCCCACACCAGCTCGAGCAGCTGGGCGCGGGACAGCACGGCGGTCTTGTGCTCGGCCAGCACGGCCAGCAGGTCGAACTCGCGCTTGGTGAGGTCGACGTCGGCGCCGTTGACGCGCGCCCGCCGGCCCGGGATGTCGACTTCGAGCGGCCCGACCGAGATGGTCTCCGACGAGAACGTCGCCGTCGCGCCGCGGCGGCGCAGCAGCGCCTTGACGCGCGCCACCAGCTCGGCCAGCACGAACGGCTTGACCAGGTAGTCGTCGGCGCCGGCTTCCAAGCCCGCCACCCGGTCGTCGACCGAGCTGCGGGCCGAGAGCACACAGACCGGCACGTCGTTGTCCATGGCGCGCAACGCGGTGACGACGCTGACGCCGTCGAGCACCGGCATGTTGATGTCCAGAATGATGGCGTCCGGCCGGAATTCGGTGGCGCTGCGCAGGGCTTCGGCGCCGTCGACCGCGGTCGAGACCTCGAATCCGGACAGCCGCAGGCCACGCTCCAGTGAGGCCAGCACGTCCGGGTCGTCGTCGACTACGAGCAGGCGGGGGGAGGCGCTTCCGCTATCCATGTGCCTCATCTTGCCCGATGGCTCACTGTTATTGACGGAGGCACGTCTGGCAGCACCTATTCGGTGCTAGCATCCGGCGCTTATGGGGCCTGTGTCGCCGCGAGTCATCGTCCAGCCCGATGATGGCGTACAGCCGGTGCGGGATTTCATCGCGTCGGCGCAGAAGTCGTTGCTGATCAAACAATTCACGTTCACCGAGCCGTCTCTCGTGGCGGCGGTGATCGACCGGCACCGGGCGGGCGTCGCGGTGCGGGTGATGCTGAACCCGGCCCGTTCGGGCGGGGACCGCGCCAATGACGAGACGTTCGAACAGTTCTCGGATGCCGGCGTGAACGTCCAGTGGTCCAATCCGTCGTTCTATGTGACGCACGAGAAGTCGATCGTGGTCGACGAGACGGCGGCGCTGGTGGCCACGTTCAACTTGTGCGAGAAGTACTTCACACTCACCCGCGACTACGGCTTCATCACCACCGTCCCGGAGCACGTCGCGCAGATCGTCGAGGTGTTCGACGCCGACTGGTCGCACACCGATTGGGAGCCGTCGCAGTATCACGGCCTGTTGTGGAGCAACTCGAATTCGCGTTACCACATGGCGAAATTCATCGACACCGCCGAACACCACCTGCGCATCCAGCACCCCAAGTACGTCGACGCCGTCATCCTCGATCACATCGCGGCGGCGGTGGGCCGTGGCGTGAATGTCCATGTGCTGTGCGGCGGAAAGCACGGCATCAGCGACTGGGACATCCTCGACACCTTCGCCTCGCTGCGGACCCTGCGCCGGTTCGGGGCGAAGGTGCGCAAGCAGAAGAACCTGCGGGTGCACGCCAAGCTGGTCATCGTCGACGACCGCGAGGCTCTGGTCGGTTCGATGAACATCGACCGCAGCGCCTTCGACCTGCGCCGCGAACTGGGTGTCATGGTCCACGATCCGGACGCGGTCACGCAGCTGACCCAGGTGTTCGACGCCGACTGGGAGACCTCGCACCACTACGAGCCGCCGGATCCGCTCGACGCATCGCAGCACCACGAAGACGACTTCCCGCACGACCCTGAGCTGGTCCATGAGTGAGCAGGTCGACTCGACGGCCCAACGGGTTTCGTTGTTCGAGTTGGTCCTGACGTTCAACCACATCGCGCTGGCGTCGTTCGGCGGTGGGCTGTCGGCCTGGTCGCGCGAGGTGCTGGTGGTGGAGAAGGGCTGGCTCGGCGACGCCGAGTTCCTCTCGGCCACCACGATGTGCCGCATCCTGCCCGGTGCCAACCAGGTCAACATGGCGGTGTTCGCCGGCACCAAGATGCGCGGCTTCCCCGGTGCCGCCGCCGCGGTGTTCGGCTTGTGCGCCATGCCCTTGGTCATCGTGCTGGCGCTGTCGTTCGCCTACTTCCGTTTCAAGGAGGTGCCCGCCGTCAAGGGCGTGCTGCACGGTGCGTCGGCGGCCGCGGTGGCCCTGACGCTGACGATGGTGCTCAAGACGGGCCAGAAGTGCCTGACGGGCGCCGTGCCGGTCCTGCTGTTCGCCGGCGCCTTCGTGCTCAACGGCGTGCTGCGCTTCCCGCTGCTGGGGACGCTCGCGATCCTGGCGCCGTTGAGCCTGATCTGGGCGTGGCCGCGCGACCGCGCCGCGGCAAGTGACACCGCGACGGCATGAGCACCACTGCGTTCTCGACTTACCTCCAGCTCATCGGGCTGTTCGGGATGCTGTCGCTGCTGTCGATCGGCGGCGGCAACGTGGTGTTGCCGGAAATGCACATCAACGCCGTCAACGGCAGGCACTGGCTGACGAACAACCAGTTCGCCGACCTGTTCTCCATCTCGCAGACCGCACCGGGCCCGAGCATCCTCATCGTGTCGATGGTCGGCTACGGCGCCGGTCTGAAAGAGGCCGGCATTCCCGGCGCGATCATCGGTGGCGTCGTCTCGATGGTGGCGATGGTGGTGCCGGCCGCGGGTTTCGTCTACGTCATCACGCTGATCTGGCAGAAGGCCGAACGCTCCAAACTCCGCCGCGCCGTCGAGAAGGGTTTCGCCCCGCTGACCGTGGGCCTGATCCTGGCGGCCTCGCTCGTCATGAGCCGCGCTGCCGACCACGACTGGCGGGCCTACACCGTCACGGCCGTATGCACCGTGATCTTCATGCGCACCAAGCTCAACCCGCTGATCGTGGTCGCCGCGGCCGGCGTGGTCGGGTACCTCGGTTTCATCTGACCACCCGAGCGGGTCAACCCGCCCGCACGGGTTTTGTCAGTGGTACATGCGAGCATTGAAGTTGTTGTGTCAGATATAGCCCAGCCCCTGCAACCGGCTCCGGCAATCGCCCCGGTGCCGCGGCGCCGGCGTGCGTCGACGGATCTCGTGCGCCTGCTGCCGTACCTGGGCCCTTATCGCGGGCGCTGGGGCGCCATGCTGTTCACCGCATTCGCCGGTCTGGGCGTGACGGTCGCGATTCCGCTGATGACGAAGGCCGTGATCGACGGTCCGGTGCGGCACCAGGATCAGCACGGCCTGTGGGTGCTGGGTTCGGCTGCACTCGCGTTGGGCCTCCTGGAGGCGGTGCTGTGGTTCATCCGGCGCTGGCTCGGGGCGCGGGCGACCATGGGCGTCGAGGCCGACATCCGCAAGGAGCTCTACGCCCGGCTGCAGATTCTGCCCATGTCGTTCCACCGTCAGTGGCAGTCCGGTCAGTTGCTGTCGCGCGTGATGAACGACCTTGGCACCATTCGCCAATTCCTCGGGTTCGGCCTGCTGTTCCTGGTGCTCAACTCCATTCAGATCGTCGTGGTGACCGCCATCCTGCTGGCCATGTACTGGCCACTGGGCGTCGTGGTCCTGGTGTCGGTGCTGCCGGTGACGGTGACGATCTTCCGGTTCGAGCGGCAGTTCAGCCGGCTGTCCCGGCTGGCGCAGGACCAATCCGGCCATGTCGCAACACATGTCGAGGAGTCGGCTCTGGGCCTGCGCGTGATCAAGTCGTTCGGCCGGGAGGACTATGTCTATCAGCGGTTCGACGAGCGCGCCACGGCCCTGTACGACGCCGAGGTCGGCAAGGTGGCGGTATCGGCGCGCTTCTGGACGCTGCTGGAAGTCATTCCGAATCTGACGCTGATCCTGGTGCTCGGGTTCGGTGCGTATGCCGCCGGCCACGGACTGGTCACCATGGGCACGCTCGTCGCGTTCATCACCATGATGCTGTCGCTGGTGTGGCCCATCGCGTCGCTGGGCTTCCTGCTGTCGATGATGCAGGAGTCCATGACCGCTGCCGATCGCGTCGCCGAGATCTTCGATGCGCCAGTGGATATCACCGACGGCCCGGTCACCGCCGCGCCTCGCGGTGGTCACCTCGAATTGCGCGACGTCGGCTTCCGGTTCCCCGACGCCGCACCCGACGACTGGGCGCTACGCCACGTGTCGGTGACGGTCGAACCGGGGCAGACGCTGGCGCTGGTCGGCGCCACCGGCTCCGGGAAATCGGTTCTGGCCGCCTTGTTCTCGCGGTTGTACGACGTCACCGAGGGCGCGATCCTGCTCGACGGACGTGACATCCGCGAGCTGTCGCTGCCCGCCTTGCGGACCGCCGTGGCCACCGCGTTCGAAGACCCGACGCTGTTCTCGATGTCCGTCGCCGAGAACCTCGCCCTCGGTCGTGGCGCCGACAATCCCGCCACCGACGACGAGATTCGCGCGGCCATCGACATCGCCGCCGCCCAGTTCGTCTACGACCTGCCGTTCGGGCTGGACACCCGCATCGGCGAGCAGGGCATGAGCCTGTCCGGTGGTCAGCGGCAACGCCTTTCGCTGGCCCGCGCGATCCTCGCCGCGCCGTCGCTGCTGGTGCTCGATGACACCCTGTCCGCCCTGGACATGCACACCGAAGCGGAGGTCACCGTCGCACTCCGGCGGGTGCTGACGTCGGTGACGGGCATCGTGGTGGCGCACCGGGCGTCGACGGTCCTGCTGGCGGATCGGGTGGCGCTGCTGCAGGACGGCACCATCACCCGGATCGGCACCCACGCCGAGTTGCTGGCGGAGGCACCCGAGTACCGCTATCTGCTGTCCGCGGACGACGAGCTCGACGACGGTTGCGAACGCGCCTGCGATTGGGAGCAGGACGCCGAGCGCGAGCGGCTCGAACAGCTGTATCTCGAGCAGAGCGACGAAGCCGAAGAGGTGCGTAGGCGATGAGCACCGAGAGCTGGCGCGGCCAGACGGTCGAGTCGGCCGCGGACCTGCCCATCGACGAGAGCGTGTCGCGGCGGCGCGAGGCCCGCGCCTTGTTGGGCTCGCTGCTCAAGCCGTACCGCGTCGCGGTCCTGCTGCTGGGCCTGGTCGTCGTGGTGGAAAACGGTGCGCGCCTGTCTGTTCCGCTGCTCGTGCAGCGCGGCATCGACCACGGCATCCCGCCGATCCTGCAGGGCGGGCCGGCCCGTGAACTGTTGCAGATCGTCGCAGCCCTGTCCGGTGTCGTGGTGCTGCAGGCCACCTTCCGGTTGTTCTTCCTGAACCGGTCGGGCCGGATCGGGCAGAAGGTGCTGCTCGAACTGCGCCGCCGGGTGTACCGGCAGTTCCAGCGTCTCGACGTCGCCTTCCACGACCGCTACACCTCGGGCCGCGTGGTGAGCCGGTCCACCAACGACATCGAGGCGATCCAGACCATGCTGTCGACGGGTTTCGACAGCCTCATCACCGCGATCCTCACGCTTGGCGGCACCGCCGTCCTGCTTGTCACGCTCGACGTGCGGCTCGGGCTGATGTGTCTGGGCGCCTTCCCGCTCCTGGTGTTGCTGGTCGCCTGGTTCCGGCGCGAGTCGTCCAGGACATACCGCACTGTCCGGGAACGCGCGGCGCTGGTGATCGTGCAGTTCGTCGAAACCATGACCGGCATCAAGGCTGTGCAGGCCTACCGGCGCGAGCCCCGCAACCAGGAGATCTTCGACGACGTCGTCGACGACTACCGCGTCATCAACGAACGCACCATGACGCTGCTCGCGGTGTTCATGCCCGGGGTCAAACTCGTCGGCAACGTCACCACCGCCCTGGTGCTGCTGTACGGCGGAAACCTGGTGCTGCACGGGCATATGACGATCGGAACGCTGACCGCGTTCCTGTTGTACCTGCGCATGTTCTTCGAGCCGATGCAGGAGATATCGCAGTTCTTCAACAGCTTCCAGTCGGCGGCGTCGGCGCTGGAGAAGCTGGCCGGGGTGCTCGGTCAGCGGCCGGCCATCATGGACCCCACCGACCCCGTCGAGCTGACGACCGTCAAGGGGGACATCGCTTTTCGGGGCGTCAGCTTCGGCTATACCCCGGATCGGCCGGTGCTGCCCGAACTCAACCTGACGGTGCCCGCGGGGCAGACCGTCGCCCTCGTCGGTGCCACCGGCGCGGGCAAGACGACCATCACGAAGCTCATCGCGCGCTTCTACGATCCGGTGACCGGCACCGTCACCCTCGACGGCACCGACCTGCGGTCCATCGCCCAAACCGAGTTGCGCCAGCACGTCGTGATGGTGACGCAGGAGAACTTCATGTTCGCCGGCAGCGTCGCGGACAACATCCGGTTCGGGCGGCCCGACGCCACCGACGCCGAAATCCGCGCGGCCGCGGAAGCCGTTGGCGCGGAGCGGTTCATCGACAACCTGCCGGACGGCTACGACACCGACGTCGCCAACCGGGGCGGACGCTTGTCCGCGGGGCAGCGCCAGTTGGTCGCGTTCGCCCGCGCGTTCCTGGCCGACCCCAAGGTGCTGATCCTCGACGAGGCGACGTCGTCGCTGGACATCCCGACCGAGCGGCTGGTGCAGCGTGCGCTGGCGACCGTGCTGGCCGGGCGGACCGCTTTGGTTATCGCGCACCGACTTTCGACTGTGCAGTCCGCGGACCGGGTCCTGGTGCTCGATGGCGGACGCATCGTGGAAGACGGTGCCCCCGACGATCTCGTTGCCCAGAACGGGCGGTACGCGGCGCTGCACCGCGCCTGGGTTGACTCGCTGGCCTGACCGGTCAGGGGATCAGCCGCAGCTGCCGCGCCTTCGACACGGCCTCGTGCCGGCTGTGGGTGCCGAGTTTCGTTGCGGCGCTGCGCAGATAGCTCTTGACGGTCTCGGGTTTCAACGAAAGCCGTTGGGCAGCTTCGGTATTGGTGCAGCCCAGCGCGATCTGCGTGAGTACGTCGAGTTCGCGCGGGCTCAGCGGACCGGCCGCCGGTGCGGGTCCGCCGGCCAGAGCCTCGGCCAGCCGGTCGGCGAGGGCGGCAAGTTCACCGGGCGCGACAGCCTGGCCGCCGGCCGCCCGCCGGCGCAGTTCGGCGTGCACCTGCCTGATGTGTTCGGAGTTCACCGGAGTGTCGGTGGCCTGGGCCTGTTGCAGCCGCAGCCGCCGGTCCACCTCGTCGCGGATCGTCAGCTCGTCCGACAGACGTTGCGCCGATGCCAGCATCAGGTCCACGGTCCGCCCGCCGAACGGTGCGCTGGACCGGTAGGCACCGTAGAGCACGGCTCGAGCCCGGCCGTCGACCACGACGGGCACCGCCAGTACCGATCGGATGCCCTCGGAGAGCACGGGCATGTCGTAGTCGTGCGTGATGGACGGCGCGTGCCGGTAGTCGGCCACCGCGAGCGGCTGACCCGAGGCCATGCTGGCCCCGCCGAGGCCGAACCTCGAGCGCACTGTCAGCCCCCGGAGGCCGCCGCCGCGGGTGCCGTAGAACTCGGTGATCAGCAGTGCGTCGTCATGCACCTCGCCGCCGAACATCACCGGCACCGCACCTTCGGAGCCCAGACGCCGCAGCTCAGCGCGCACCGCATCGGTGTCGCGCGGGCGCAGCAGGGATGGGCCGGTGGTCACGGTCAGCACCCTCTTTCGGGGGTAGCGGGCGGATGGGTGTGACGTAGATCCTACGTTCATGGCGACAGACGCTGGGATCACGACCAACACTGAGCAGTACCGAGCGGCGCGGGACCGGCTCGTGGTATCGATCGGTGACTACGCGCAGGCCGTCGATTCGTTCAGTTGGCCGCGGCTGACCGGCACGTTCAACTGGGCCACCGACTGGTTCGACGCCGTCGCTCGCAGCCCCGAACGGGCCGGGCAGGCGGCGCTGTGGATCACCGAAGAAGGCGGGGGCGAGCAGCGGTACACCTTCGCGGAGATGGCCGACCGGTCCGACCAGGTGGCGACGTGGCTGCAGGCGCTGGGCGTGGGCAAGGGCGACCGCGTCATCGTGATGCTGGGCAACCAGGTTGAACTCTGGGAGTCGATGCTGGCGGTCGCCAAGCTGGGCGCGGTGGTGATGCCGACCACCGGGGCGCTGGGCCCCGATGACCTGGCCGACCGGATCACGCGCGGCGGGGCAGGCTTCGTGGTGACCAACGTGGCCGACACCGATAAGTTCGCGTCCGTCGTTGGCCAGTACACCGGGATCGTCGTGGGGGATTCGGTACCGGGCTGGCACCGCTACGCCGATGCCTATCAAGCGGTTTCGGCGGGTCCGTTCACCGCCGTGACCGACGTCGACGATCCGCTGCTGGTCTACTTCACCTCGGGCACCACCAGCAAGCCCAAACTCGTTGAGCACTCGCAGGTTTCGTACCCCGTCGGGCACCTGTCGACGATGGCCTGGATCGGCGTGAAGCCGGGCGACGTCCACCTGGCGATCAGCTCGCCGGGCTGGGCCAAGCACGCCTGGAGTTGTGTGTTCGCGCCGTGGATCGCCGAGGCGACCATCTTCGTCTACAACTACAGCCGCTTCGACGCCGCCACGCTGATGGGGCAATTGCGTCGCGCCGGCGTCAACACGTTCTGCGCGCCGCCCACCGTGTGGCGGATGCTGATCCAGGCCGACCTCGGCGCCAAACCCGAAGGGCTGCGCGAGATTGTGGGTGCCGGCGAACCACTGAACCCCGATGTCATCGCCAAGGTGCAGGACGCCTGGGGTCTGACGATCCGGGACGGTTTCGGCCAGACCGAGACCACCCTGCTGATCGGCAACACCCCCGGCCAGCCGGTGAAGGCCGGGTCGATGGGGCGGCCGATGCCGGGTGTGCCGGTGGTGCTGGTCGATCCGGTGACCGGTGCGCTCACCGACGAGGGCGAGATCTGCCTGGACCTGAACGCCGAGCCGCTGAACCTGATGACCGGTTATCTCGTTGACCCCCAACGTAATGCGGCCGTCATGGCAGGCGGTTACTACCACACCGGTGACGTGGCATCCCGCGACAGCGACGGCTACATCACGTACATCGGCCGCACCGATGACGTGTTCAAGTCATCGGACTACAAGGTGTCGCCGTTCGAGCTGGAAAGCGTGCTCATCGAGCATCCCGCGGTGGTGGAGGCCGCGGTGGTACCGCAGCCCGATGACACCCGGCTCGCTGTGCCGAAGGCGTACGTCTGCCTGGCTGCCGGCTGGAGTGCGGACAAAGACACCGCACGGTCGATCATGGAATTCGCCCGCGACCACCTGGCGCCCTACCTCAAGGTCCGCCGGGTGGAGTTCGGCGATCTCCCCAAGACGATTTCCGGCAAGATCCGGCGCGTTGACCTGCGCAAGCGCGAAGATCAGGCGCATGCGGCCGGCACCCCGATCGCATCGGAATACCGTTACGAGGATCTGGTGAACTGATGCTGAGCTACGACGCTGGGCCCACCGACACCCCCATCCTGGAAGAGACCATCGGCGCCAACTTCGAGCGCACCGTCGCGACCTATCCCGACACGCTTGCGCTGGTCGACCGTGGGCAGGGACTGCGATACACGTACGCCGAATTGAACGCCGAGGTCGACCTGATCGCGCGCGGCTTGATGGCCCGCGGCATCGAGAAGGGTGACCGGGTCGGCATCTGGTCACCGAACTGTGCGCAGTGGATCGTCACGCAGCTCGCGACGGCGAAGATCGGCGCCATCCTGGTCAACGTGAATCCGGCCTACCGGGTGCACGAACTTGCCTACGCGCTGGGCCAATCCGGGATGCGCATGCTGATCTCGGCGACGTCGTTCAAGACGTCCGACTATGCGGCGATGATCGACGAGGTGCGGCCGCGGGTTCCGGGCCTGACCGACGTCGTCTTCCTCGACGGCGCGGACTGGGACCGGTTGCGTGCCGACAGCGCGGCCGTCGGTGCCGATGCCCTGGCGGCCCGGCTTGCCACGCTGGCCAACACCGACCCGATCAACGTCCAATACACCTCGGGCACAACCGGATTCCCGAAAGGTGCGACGCTGTCGCACCGCAACATCCTGAACAACGGCTACTTCACCACGGAGGGCATCAACCTGCGAGCGGGGGAGCGGTTGTGTATTCCGGTGCCGTTCTATCACTGCTTCGGCATGGTGATGGGTGTGCTCGGCTGCACGACACATGGTGCGGGCGTGGTGATTCCGGCACCCGGCTTCGACCCGGCTGCCACCCTCGATGCCATCGAAGCCGAGCAGTGCGCCGGCGTCTACGGCGTGCCGACGATGTTCATCGCGATGCAGCACCACCCGTCGTTCGCCGGACGGGACCTGTCGAGCCTGCGCACCGGCATCATGGCGGGCTCGGTGTGCCCTGTCGAGGTGATGAAGCACTGCGTCTCCGACATGCACATGGCCGAGGTCGCCATCGCGTACGGCATGACGGAGACCTCGCCGGTGTCCTGCCAGACGCTGATCGATGACGATCTGGACCGCCGCACCGCGACCATCGGCCGCGCGCATCCGCACCTGGAGGTCAAGGTCGTCAACCCGGAAACCGGCGAGACGGTGGAGCGCGGCGAACCGGGGGAGTTCTGTACCCGGGGCTATTCGGTGATGCTCGGGTACTGGGACAACGACGAAAAGACCAGAGAGGCCATCGATTCCGACGGCTGGATGCACACCGGCGATCTCGCGGTGATGCGGTCAGACGGCTACTGCGCCATCGTCGGCCGCATCAAGGACATGGTGATCCGCGGCGGCGAGAACGTGTATCCCCGTGAGATCGAGGAGTTCCTGTACACGCACCCGGACATCGAGGACGCCCAGGTGATCGGCGTGCCGGACGCCCGGTACGGCGAGGAGATCTGCGCGTGGCTGCGGATGCGGCCGGGGGCGGCGCCGCTGGACGCCGCCGCCATCCGGGAATTCACCGCGGATCGGCTGGCGCACTTCAAGATCCCGCGGTACGTGCACATCGTCGACGAGTTTCCGATGACCATCACCGGCAAGGTCCGCAAGGTCGACATGCGTGCCGAGAGCATCCGCATCTTCGGGCTCGAGCAGCCGTAGCGCCATTCCTGGGCGGCGGGGCCCGCGGGGCGGGCACACGCGATCTCCGCGCGCCCCCACAATCGAGGCGGCTCGCGTGCCTTTCGTCTCCGCGACAATGCCCAGGTGAAGTGGCGTCTACCGACCGGAATTCTTAACACGGTGTTGACGGCCTGATCAGGTGCTCTGACCACGTTTGCGTGCTGTCATGGGTGGGTAAGGGTCTGACCATCGGCCGCACACCCCGGCCGGCGGGAGCTGACAGGAGCGCACCATGACCGTTTTTCGTACCGGCGCCGTCCGCCGGGTAGCCAAGTTCGTCCGCCGTCGTGCCCACCTGACCCCGCAGGAACGACACAATCTCGAGCTTTCGCAAACTCCCCTTGCGGTGATCTCGGCATCGCTCGGCGCGCACATCGGTCACTGATCCGGAGCGTTCCCCCGGCCACCAGGGCCATCAATCGACTTGACGAGTCCCGATGGCCGGGTCTATCTTCCAAAAGTCAGCACCTCGCTAGGCGAGGCTCCTGAACGAACAGAAGCCACTGATCCGACGACGTCGAGAGACGCCCAGGGTCAGGACAGGTCTCCCCGGATTAAGGGGTTACCCAAAGTGGCTATCCGCCCGCGGATTACGTCGTTCAGTGCCGAAGCTCTGACGAGAGGGGTGTGAGCGGTGCCGAATCGTGACGGATCCTTGACGGTCTGGACGGCGGTCGCCTTCGCCCTGTTGTGTTGTCATTGACAAGTTTGCCTCTGCGGAGGCCCGGCGGCGAGGAGGTGAGGGACCACATGAGACCCGGCGATAGTCCGAGTTCCAGCCCGGAACGAGAACGTCTTCATTTCAAGCACATTCAGCATTCTGTGAAATCCCTGCTGCCCTGCCGACCTGTTGGCGGTTTGGCCGTCTGACCGACGCTGCCCAAGGCAGGCCCGCGGGACCGAACCCGACAGGAGCTCTGTCATGACCGTATTTCGCGCTATTCCAGTACGCCGCCTGGCCCGGCTGGTGCACACCCGCACGCACCTGACGCCGCAGGAACGCTACAACCTGCAGTTGTCGCACACACCGCTCGCGGTGATCTCGGCGTCCCTCGGGGCGCACCCCAACTTCTGATCCGTTCGGCCGCACGGTCCGCCCGCCGATTCCGGTGGGCGGACCCCCGCTGTGCTGCCATTTTCCCGGGAGGAATCTCGACATGGCCCTCTTCGCTCGTACCCCGCGCCCCGCCGGCGAAACATCTGCAAACCAACGTGATTCACCGAGCACCGCGGTGCTCGACACCGCGCACGTCGGCGACATAGTCGGCGCGCTCGGCACCATTCGCACCGACGAGACCACCACGGGACGCAGCCGGTGGCAGCGCCTGAAGATGCTGCTCGTGGTGATGGGGCCGGGCCTCATCGTCATGGTCGGGGACAACGACGCCGGCGGCGTCGCGACCTACGCACAGGCCGGCCAGAACTACGGCATGGCGCTCATGTGGACACTGGCACTGCTGATTCCGGTGCTGTACGTCAACCAGGAGATGGTGGTCCGGCTCGGTGCCGTCGCCGGAGTGGGGCACGCCCGGCTGATCTTTGCGCGGTTCGGCAAGTTCTGGGGCGCCTTCAGTGTCGGCGACCTGTTCATCGTCAACGCGTTGACCATCGTCACCGAATTCGTCGGGGTGGCCATGGCGTTGAGCTACTTCGGGCTGCCGAAGCCGATCTCGGTGCCGCTCGCGGCGGTGCTGCTGTTCGCCGTGGTGGCCGGCGGTTCGTTCCGTCGTTGGGAGCGTTTCATTTTCGCGCTGATCGCGGTCAACATCGTGATCTTTCCACTGGCGTTCATCGTGCACCCGTCGGCGACCGAGACGGCCAAGGGGCTGATTCCGTCATTCCCGGGTGGCCTGAACTCGACGCTCCTGCTGCTGATCGTGGCCATCGTCGGCACCACGGTCGCGCCCTGGCAGTTGTTCTTCCAGCAGTCCAACATCGTCGACAAGCGGTTGACCCCCAAGTGGATTCGCTACGAGCGGATCGATCTGTGGATCGGCATCGTCGTGGTGATGGTGGGTGCCGTCGCGATCATGGCTGCCGCCGCCTTCGGGCTCGGCGGCAGCGCCGCGGCCGGCAACTTCACCGATGCCGGTGACGTGGCGAACCAGCTGGGCCGGCACGTGTCGCCCACCGCGGGCGCACTGTTCGCGATCCTGCTGCTGGACGCGTCGCTCATCGGGGCCAACGCCGTCGGCCTGGCCACCACCTACGCGCTGGGCGACACCTTGGGTAAGCGGCACTCGCTGCACTGGAAGATCAGCGAGGCGCCCGCGTTCTATCTCGGCTACGCGGCGTTGCTCGCGATGGCGGCCGCGGTGTCGTTCAGCCCGGACCACGTGCTGGGGCTGCTCACCCAGGGCGTGCAGGCGCTGGCCGGGGTACTGCTGCCGTCGGCGACGGTGTTCCTGGTCCTGCTGTGCAACGACAAGGCGGTGCTGGGTCCGTGGGTCAACACCATGCGGCAGAACATCATGGCCGGCGTGATCGTGTGGGCCCTGGTGCTACTGTCCCTCGCGCTGACGGCCGCGACGTTCTTCCCGAATCTGACTGCCGCACAACTCGAGTGGGGCTTCGGGATCGGAGTGGGCATCGGCGCGCTCGGTGGTGGCGCCATCGCGGGGGCGACGCTGCGGTCGCGGCGCAGGCGACGGAGGCAGGCCGCCGAAGAGGTCGCTGCGGAGCTGGGCGGCTTGGACCCCGAGCAGGTGGAGGATCTGGACGAGCAGCCCGACGACCGTGCCGTCCGGAAGGCACTGCGGAGTCAGGAGCGGGACAGTTTCCGCACGCCCGCGCTGGACACCCTGGAACGGCCGGCCTGGTCGCCGCTGCGCGTGGCCGGCATGGTCGCATTGCGCGGTTACCTGCTGGTGGCCGTGGTGCTCGTCGGGGTGAAGGTCGCCGAGGCGATCAGCGGCTGACGGAGGTGGCGCGGTGCCGGTGGTGCCGCGCCCCACCTCGGCACGCCGTCACAGGGAATCGCGCGCGGGACAGTGCGACGTGTCGCCGTCCCGGCAGGTGCACAAGTCTGTGTGTCGGCGCTCCGGACCGAGGCCAGCAACATCAGCTGCGGGGCTTCGTGCGGCTGTGACGATCGACGCCGTCCCGGCTGCCGCAGTGAGCAGCAACTCGACTTGATTTGCCGACTGCAGGAGAACGACCAATTGATGCACTGTAAGCAGTCGATTTAGCACACTGACCGTCCGATGCATTGCATTGCTGTGCGTATCCTGATCCGTCCCCGCCGACTGTCGCACAGTACCGACGCGAGCGTCAATACCGCAAACGGTGTGTCCCGGGTCGAGGTAGCTGGCGACAGCGGATCGCCGGTGTGGATTCGCGCCCCTCGGCATGCTGGGCGACATAGGCTGAGTGTCCGACTCCCGAGTCGGGGTGGCGACGGCGAAAGGTGTTGGCACAGTGAAGGTGACAGTCATGGGGGCCAGTGGCCTCATCGGGCAGCTACTGGTCGACCTCTTGACCCGGGAGGGCGAGGACGTGGTCGCCGCGTCCCGGCGTTCCGGTGCCGACGTGCTCAGTGGCGTGGGCCTCGCCAAAGCCCTGGCGGGCGCAGACGCCCTCGTTGACGTCACCAACTCGCCGTCCTTCGAAGACGACGAGGTGATGGATTTCTTCGTCACAGCGACCACCAATCTGGTGGCCGCGGCACGGGCCGCCGGGGTTGGCCATTACGTCGCGCTGTCGATCGTGGGCGTCGAGGAGCTGCCGGACAGCGGTTACATGCGGGCCAAGGTCGCGCAAGAGCGGATCGTCGCGTCGTCGGGGCTGCCCTACACGATCGTGCGCGCCACGCAGTTCCACGAGTTCGCAAGCGCCATCGTCGATTCGATGGTCGTCGAGGCCGACACCGATGAAGGCGACGAGCACGACGTACGGGTGCCGGATGCGCTGATTCAGCCGATCGCGGCCGACGAGGTGGCGGCGTACCTGGCCGAGGTCGCGATAGAGCCACCGCGCAACCACGTGATCAACATCGGCGGGCCCGAGAAGTTCCCGTTCTCGAGGCTGGCTCGGGAGGTGCTGGCGCTCCATCACGACGATCAGCGGGTGGTGGTGGACCCGCACGCGAAGTACTTCGGCACGACGCTGAAGAAGGAGAGCCTGGTCACCGGGGCCGGGGCGATGATCGCTTCGATTCCCTTCTGAGCGGCTTCACGCCAGCAGCGGCGCCAATTGGGTTGCGCAGTCCTGCAACACCGGAATCTGCTTCCGCAGGAGCTGCTCCTGCTCGGCCCGCCCGGACATCGCCACCGCGGCCACCAATGTCGCGGTCGCGGACCGGACAGGCACCGCGACACACGCCGAATCGGCCCGGAGCTCCCCGGCCTGGGTGGCGTAGCCGCGCTCCCGGACCTCGGTGAGCTGTTCGGCCAGAACGGGTTTCGAGGTCACGGTGCGGTCGGTGAGTGCTGCCGGCGCGAGAGCGAGCAGCGTGTCGGCATCGCGCTTCTCGGCGAGCAGCAGCTTGCCGACGGCACTGGCGTGCAGGTGCCGGTTGAGCACCGATTCGTCTGCGGGCGGCGGGTATTCGCCGTCGGCGTCGGCAAGGCGCACCGAGGTGTTCGTGAAGTAGAACAGGTGCACCCCGAAGCGCACCGACAGCCGCAGCTCGGCGAGTGTCTCGCGGGCCTTGGTACAGACAGTGGGGGAGACCGCGGCGTCGATCAGCAGGCCCATCCGCGGGCCCAGCGCGAACCCCGACAAATCCGGTAGCCGCACGATGTAGCCGTCGGCGACAAGGAGGTTCAGCAGCCGGTAGGTGGTGGCCGACGGCATGGACAGGTGCTCGGCGATGTCTTTCGCGGTGACGCCCGTGCCGGCCAGCGCCACGGCCTCGAGCACCTGAAGGGCGCTCTGTACGGCTTTGGGCTGGCGGCCGGACAGCGCGCCGTCGGTGGGGCTCACCGGCGCACCTCCCACGGGTTGTAGTCGGCGAACACGTCGCCGGCGACGGTTTCGTCGAACACCCCGACCCGCTCGGCCAGGTCGGGGATCCGGCGGCGGCGGACGAGGAATGCCGCCAAACCCAGTGCCAACAGCGCGGAGTAGACCGCGGTGGCGATCCACACCGGCGATGCCACCGTCAGCGCGGCCCAGACGATGATGGCGATCATGGTGGCGGCGGTGGCCAGTCCGACGATCAGCGGCACGGTGGTGAGTTCGCCGATCCGGCGCAGAAAGGCCGGAGTGGCCAGGCATACCAGTAGATACGCCACGATGTAGCCGTGGGCCGACACCGCGAGCAGCCCGACGAGGACGTCGCGGCTGGACTCCGCGGCGAACAGGTAGACGACCGGTACCGCGACGATCACCGGCATCGCGATGCTGAGCGCGACATGCGGTGTGCGATAGCGCGGGTGGGCGTGGCCCAGGGCATCCGGTAGCAGGCCCTCGCGTCCCATCGCGAACAGCGTCCGGGACAACGCGGTCGTGGAACCGATCACGCACGCGATCCAGGATGCGGTGATGCCGACTTCCATGGCGACGGACAGCGCGCCGGCCAAGGTGTCGGCCGAGTCGGGGAGGGACAGCACGATGGGCGTCGACCCGGTTCGGGTCTGGATCGTGCCGGTGGTCTGCAGGACGGCGGCGAAGGTGTACAGCGCACCCAGCGCCAGCGGCGTCCAGCGGATGGCCCGGCTGACGGTGACGAACGGTCGTTGCGCCTCACGGGCGACGGTACTGGCGCTCTCGAAGCCCACATAGGAGGTGATGGCGAGCAGCAGGGCGAAGCCCAGCGCGGAATGTGGCGCGTCCGCAACGGTTTTCGAAGATGCGGCGCTACCGGTGACAGCCCCGCCGAAGGCGATCATCAGCACCACACCGGCCACGACGATCGCGAACAGTTCGACGGCCAGTGAAATGCGCGCCGACAGCCTGATGCCCCGCACCATGAGGATCAGCGCGGCGCCGCCGACCAGGACGGCCAGGCCGGCGATGACGGGTTTGCCTGCCGGCACCCCGAAGCGGCCCAACAGCGTCGCGAGATAACTCGCCGCGCCGAGCGCACTCGCCATCGCGGCCGCGGCGTAGCCGATGACCAGCGACCAGCCCGCCGCGATACCGGGAACCGGGCCGAGGCCCTTGACGGTGTAGCTGTACAGCCCGCTCACCGCCACCATCCGGGTGGAGAACTGCGTGATGCAGTACCCGACCGCGGTCATCATGAGCGCGGTCAGGACGAACACCGCGATCGTGGTGTGGCCGGCCGCCGGCAGCACCAGCGCGGGCAGGGTGACCATCACCGCCGACGGCGCCACCGCCGACACCGACTGCCCGAGAACCTGGGCGAACGTCAGCTGCGCGCGCTGAAGTCCGGCGACCGGCGAGCGGCTCCGGATGGTTCGGCTGGGGCCCATTTGTCGGAAGGTAGCCGATCACCGGCAGCCCTGACAGCGTTGTCGGGTAAACATCCAAAATCTTCAAATGAGAATCCGGGCCCCTGTCCATCGGGTAAACCCCTGCGCCGGCGTGTCGGATCAACTCGAACTGCGATTATCGGGCCGCCCGAATGAGAATGCCGAAGCCATTTCAAATGAGAATCGGAATTGGCGAAATACCCATTCCGAATTAGTGGTGACGCGCACCACATCAAGGCGTAGACATGATTTCCATGACAGTCACGCTCACCACCGATCTGGACCCGCGGACCGCCGACTTCATCTCCCGTCCGCAGCAGATGTACATCGACGGCCAGTGGGTCGAATCGGCGTCCGGCCGGCGGTTCGACACCGTCGACCCCGCCACCGAGCAGGTCATCACGACGGTTCCGCACAGCGACGCCGAAGACGTCGAGCGGTCGGTACGGGCGGCCCGCCGCGCGTTCGAGGACGGCCCGTGGCCGGCCATGACACCGGCCGAGCGGCAGCGGATGATCTGGCGCATCGCCGAGGGCATCACGGCCCGCGCCGACCAGTTCGCCGAGCTCGAGAGCATCGACAACGGCAAGTCCGTCGCCGTCGCCAGGGCCGTCGACGTCACCTGGGCCGCGGAGATCTTCTACTACTACGCGGGCTGGGCCACCAAGATCGAGGGCCGCACCGTCCCGGTGTCGGTGCCGTGGGCGCCGGGCGGCAAGTTCCACGCCTTCACGCTGCGCGAACCCGTCGGCGTCTGTGCCCAGATCACCCCCTGGAACTTCCCGCTGGTCATGGCCGCGTTCAAAGTCGCACCGGCCCTGGCCTGCGGGAACACCGTCATCCTCAAGCCCGCCGAGCAGACCCCACTCACCGCGGTGCTGCTCGCCGAGGTGATCGCCGAGGCCGGCGTCCCGGCAGGCGTGTTCAACCTGCTGACCGGCTTCGGTGACGTGGGGGCCGCCCTCTCGGCTCATCAGGGCGTCGACAAGGTCGCCTTCACCGGGTCTACCGAGGTGGGCAAGAAGATCGTCAACGCCGCGTCGGGCAACCTCAAGAAGGTCTCGCTGGAACTGGGCGGCAAGAGCCCTCAGGTGGTGTTCGCCGACGCCGACCTCGAGGCCGCGATTCCGGGTGTGGCCAGCGGATTCCTGTTCAACCACGGCCAGACCTGCACCGCGGGCACCCGCCTGCTGGTCGAGGACGCCATCTTCGACGAGTTCACGCAGGGCGTCGCCGAGCATGCCGCCGGTCTGCGGATCGGCCCCGGCCTGGACCCCGCCAACGACATCGGCCCGCTCGTCTCGCGTGAGCAGCTCACCAAGGTCACCGGCTACCTCGACGACGGCATCGCGCAGGGCGCGCGGGCGCTGGTCGGCGGTGGCCGGCACGGCGACAGGGGCTTCTACGTCCAGCCCACGCTGCTGGTCGATGTCAACCGCGACTTCACCGTGTACCAGGAGGAGATCTTCGGGCCGGTCGCCGTGGCGGTGCCGTTCAACCGCGACCGCGGCGTGCACGAAGCCGCCAACGACACCCCGTACGGGCTGGCCGCCAGCGTGTGGACGCGCGACGTCTCGACCGCACACCGGGTGGCTCAGCAGATCAAGGCCGGCACGGTGTGGGTCAACTGCCACAACGCGTTCGATACCGCACTGCCGTTCGGCGGATACAAGCAATCGGGCTGGGGCCGCGAACTCGGCGAGGGCGCCATTGCCGAATACACCCAGACGAAAGCCATCAACATCGCGCTGTGATTTTCACTGTCAAATGAGAATTCGCCGAATCGCCAATTCTCATTTGAAATCACCGAAGCCTTACCCCAGGGCAACCAATTCACATTCAATTCCACCGAGGGTAGACCCATGACAACTGACGCAGTTCTCGATGCCGGTCGAAGCACCGGCGCTCCGCCCAACCGGTTGACGGGGCGGCTCGGCCCGGTGGCGATCGTGTTCATGGTCGTCGCCGCGGCCGCCCCGCTGACCGTCGTCGCCGGCACCTTCCCGATCGGCATCGCCGCCGGCAACGGGGCGGCCTACCCAGGGTCGTACGTGGTCTGTACCGCGGTGCTACTGCTGTTCGCGGTCGGCTTCACCGCCATGGCCCGGCACATCACAGGTGCCGGCGCGTTCTACACCTACATCGCGCACGGCTTCGGCCGGCATGCCGGGCTCGGCGCCGCGTTCCTGGCGCTGCTGTCCTACACCGCCGTCCAGGTCGGCGTGTACGGCTACATCGGTGCGTCCATCAATGAGCTCGTCACCGCCCACGGCGGACCCGCTGTGCCGTGGTACCTGTACGCGCTGCTGATGATGGCGGTCACCGGCTTCCTCGGTTACCGGCACATCGAACTGTCGGGCAAGGTGCTCGGTGTCCTGCTGGTGTGCGAGGTCGGCATCGTGCTGGTGATCAATGCCGCCGTCATCGGACATGGCGGCGCACAAGGGCTTTCGACGGCGGTGCTGCGCTCGGGCAACTTCTTCTCCGGGGCGCCGGGCATCGCCCTGATCTTCGCGCTGGCCGGTTACATCGGGTTCGAGGCGACGGCGGTGTTCCGCGACGAGGCTCGCGACCCGGTACGGACCATCCCGCGGGCGACGTACGCCGCGCTGCTGCTGATCGGTGGCTTCTACGCGCTCAGCAGCTGGGCGCTGGTCAGTGCGTGGGGTGACGCCGGAGCGGTGGACGAGGCGACGAAGAACCCCGCGACCATGCTCACCGAGACCGCGACCCGTTACGTCGGTGCGGTGGCCGGCGACCTGGTCCAGATCTTCTTGATCACAAGCCTTTTCGCGGCGCTGCTGTCCTTCCACAACGTGCTGGCCCGCTACATCTTCTCGCTCGGCAACAGCCGGGCGCTGCCCGAGCGCTGCGGACGCTCGCACCCGCGGCACGACTCTCCGCACATCGCCTCGTTCGCCCAGACCCTCTCGGCGCTGGTGCTCGTCGCGGCGGCGGTCCTGGCCGGCCTGGACCCGGTGACCCAGGTGTTCACCTGGTTCGTCGGCGCCGCGTCGGTGGGGATCGTGGTGCTGATGACGCTGACGTCCGCGGCCGTCGTCGTCTTCTTCCGGCGCACCCGCCTCGACACCCGGCGGTGGCACACCGTCATCGCGCCGAGCCTCGGCTTCGCCGGTCTGGCAGTCCTGTCGGTGATGACCGCGGTCAACCTGCCGCTGCTGGTCGGCGGCTCCGGAACCCTGGCCGCGATCATCGGCGTGCTGCTGGTCGGAGCCTTCGCCGGCGGCATCGCGGTCGCGGTCATGCGGCCGCACGCCGGAGCTCAACAGAACGAAAACCCTGATATCGCAAAGGAGATCGCACGATGACCGCCACTATTGAGCCCCAGGTGACGACAGTCCCCGACCACCCGCTCACTCCACTGAGCGCCGATGAGATCCGCGCGGCACGCCGCATCGTCGACGCCCACGGCCTGCTCGGCGACAGCGTCCGCTTCGTGTTCGTCGCGCTGGAGGAGCCGCACAAGAGTGACGTGCTGGCCTTCCGCCCTGGCGACGCCATGGACCGCCGTGCCCGGGTGCTGCTGCTGGACCGGGCCACCGGCCAGGGTTTCGATCTGGTGGTGTCGGTGACCGAGGGCCGCGTGGTCAGCGAGGTGACGATCGACAGCACCTGCGACGGCCACGTGCCGATCCTGGACCAGGAGTTCGAGGACATCGAGGCGTTCCTGCTCGACTGCCCCGAATGGATCGACGCCATGACCAAGCGCAAGCTGAATCCGACTGACGTGCGGGCGGTTCCGCTGTCGGCCGGCGTGTTCGGCCACGAGGACGAGGTGGGCCGCCGCATCGTCCGGGTCCTGGCGTTCTACCAGTACGACGCCGCGGACCTGCCGTGGGCGCACCCGATCGACGGTGTCGTCGCCTACGTCGACCTCACGGGCCGCAAGGTCGTCAAGGTGATCGATGAGATCGAGCTGCCGCTGCCCACCGAACGCGGCGAGTGGGATGCCGCGCCGCACGCCGCGCCGGCCCGCACCGACCTCAAGCCCATCGAGATCACGCAGCCCGAGGGCGCGAGCTTCACCGTCGACGGCAACCAGATCACCTGGGCCGACTGGTCTTTCCGCTTCGGCTTCGACGTCCGTGAGGGTCTGACCCTGCACCAGCTGTCGATCGACGGGCGGCCGGTGGTGTACCGCGCGTCCATCGCCGAGATGGTGGTGCCCTACGCCGATCCGTCGCCGGTTCGCTACTGGCAGAACTACTTCGACCAGGGCGAGTACCTGTTCGGCCGGTACACCAATGCCCTCGAACTGGGCTGTGACTGCCTCGGTGAGATCAAGTACTTCGACGTCACCATCGCCGACGAGAACGGCGAGCCCAAACTCATGAAGAACGCGATCTGCCTGCACGAGGAGGACTACGGCGTGCTGTGGAAGCACACCGACATGTTCAACGGGATGGCCGAGGTCCGCCGGTCGCGCCGCCTGGTGATCTCCTTCTTCCTCACCATCGGCAACTACGACTACGGCTTCTACTGGTACCTCTACCTCGACGGCACCATCGAGCTGGAGGCCAAGGCCACCGGCATCGTGTTCGCGTCGGCTTACCGCGGGCCGGAAGGCTTCTCCACCGAGATGGCACCGGGATTGGGCGCACCGTTCCACCAGCACATGTTCTCCGCGCGGTTGGACATGGCGGTCGACGGCCTCACCAACACCGTCGAAGAAGTGGACGCCGTCGGTGTCCCGATGGGCCCGGAGAACCCGTGGGGCAACGCATTCCGCCCACAGAAGACCAAGCTCACCCACGAGCTCGAAGCCATGCGCACTGCCGACAACCTCAAAGCCCGGGTGTGGCACATCACCAACCCCACCAAGCAGAACCGGCTGGGCCAGAACGTCGGCTACGCGTTGCATCCCGAGGGGCAACCCACGCTGCTGGCCGACCCGTCGAGCTCCATCGCCAAGCGCGCCGCCTTCGCGACCAAGCACCTGTGGGTGACGAAATACGATCCGGCAGAACGGTATCCGGCCGGCCAGTTCGTCAACCAGCACCCCGGTGATGCCGGCCTCCCGTCGTACGTCGCGCAGGATCGGAACATCGAGGGCGAGGACATCGTGGTATGGCACACCTTCGGGCTGACGCACTTCCCGCGGCCCGAGGACTGGCCCGTGATGCCGGTGGACTACGCCGGATTCAAGCTCAAGCCGGTCAGCTTCTTCGATCGCAACCCGGCGTTGAATGTGCCGCCGTCGCCGAAGAAGTCGCACTGCTGCAACGGCTGAGCGGGAAATGAGCTGCCGGGCCTGGTCACCCCCGAAGACCGGGCCCGGCTTTCCGCTGTCGGGGGCGGCTCAGCGGTTGGACAGCCCGGACAACCGCCACGCCAGCTGGTGCTGCACGGTAGGGATTCGGCCGACCAGGCCGATCGCCAGGTTCCGGAGAGGACGGACCGGCGCGGGCAACGTGGCCAGCCGGGTCAGTCGGTCGGTGAGAGTCACGACCTGCTGTGCCAGCGGACGCCGGGTCGCGCTGTATTCGTCGAGCACCGCGTCGCCCCCGGTCGTCAAAGTGGTTGCCAGCGCGGCACTCAACGCGAGGGCATCCTGGATACCCAGATTCATGCCCTGGCCACCGGCCGGGCTGTGAACGTGGGCGGCGTCGCCGGCGAGCAGTAGCCGCCCGGCGCGGTAGCTGTCGGCGACCCGGTGGTGCACCCGGAACCGCGATCCCCATTCGACGCCGGTCACCGTCACCCGTCCCGGCCCGAAGGCGCGGGTGTCGAGCAGGTTCTGGACGAACGCGGCGGACGGCTCCTCGGGTGCCGCGTCGACGGGCGCCACGATCCGGTAGGTGCCGCCGGGCAGGGGAGCGACGACGGTCAGCCCGGTGGCCGCCCAGAACAGGATCACCTCGTCGTCGGTGACGTCGCCGGTGAGACGGACATCGGCCAGGGCGAACGACTGCCCGTACTGGCCGCCGCTGAACCCGATTCCCGCCTGCTCCCGCACGACGCTGTGCATGCCGTCGGCGCCGACGACGTAGCGCGCCCGGATGACCTCGCCGTCATCGAACCGGGCTGTGGCACCGTGGGCGTCGTGCGTGACGCCGGTCAGGGTCTTCGGCCGGATCACCTTGCCGCCGAGCTCGCCCAGGCGGTCCAGCAGCACCTGCTCGGTGATGCACTGCGGCACCATCAGGCTGTATGGATAGCGGGTCGGCAGCGTGCTGAAGTCGACCGGGATCAGGGTCTTGTGGCCATCGCGGATGGTGAACCGCGGCGCCGGAATGCCCCGCTCAACCAGGCGTTCTGAGACGCCCAGCGCTTCGAGCACCTCCAGCGTGCGGGCATTCACCACCGCGGCGCGTGAGGTGTTGGCGCCCGCGGCGAGCCGGTCGACCACCAGGGCGTCGATACCCCGGGCCTGGAGCGCGACGGCGAGGGCAAGTCCGGTGGGGCCTGCTCCGACGATCAGCACATCGGTGTCAGTCATCTGCGTCTCCTTCGACGTATGCCAACAGTTGTTGGCATCACCATGGTTGCGCGTTTCGCCGCCGAAGTCAACATGTGTTGGCATACAGTTGTTGGCATGCGTAGATCGTCAGAACAGACCAAGGCGGTGATCCTCGCCGCCGCCCGGGAGCGGTTCGCGACGACCGGTTACCAAGCGGCGACCATCCGGGCCATCGCCGCGGACGCGCACATCGACCCGTCGATGGTGATGCGCTATTTCGGAAACAAAGACCAATTGTTTGCTGCCGCAGCCGAATTCGATCTGCGCTTCCCCGACCTGTCAGATGTCCCGAAAGCGGAGGTCGGTGCCGCGCTGGTCGCGCACTTCCTCGACCGCTGGACCCAGGACGACGGGCTCATCGTGCTGCTGCGTTCGTCGACCACCAATGCCGATGCCGCGGCGCGCATGCAGCGCATCTTCGCCGACCAGCTGCGGCCCGCCATCGCGCGGCTCGAGCCCGCCGATCCCGCGCGCTGCGCCGGCCTGATCGCCACCCAGGTGCTCGGCATGGCGATGTGCCGGTTCGTCCTCAAGCTGCCGCCCATCGTCGCGATGAGCGACGACGACCTCGTCCACTGGCTCGCACCGACGCTGCAGCGCTATCTCGACGAAGCCTGATCAGCTGTCAGGGACGCCGATCCGCCGGTACCGCTGCAGCCGGACCCCGAGCCGCTGGGCGGCGGGCACGGTGTGCAGTGTGCGCAGCTCGGCGGCGATGGCGGCCGACATCCGCGCGGTGAACCCGGTCGGGTCGTCGGCGGCATCCGGATCCTCGGGCACGATCACGTCGACGATGCCGGCCTTCAACAGGTCCGCCGACCGAACACCTTGGGCGGCAGCGAGTTCCGGCGCGTGGTCGACGTCGCGGTAGACGATGGCGCTGGCACCTTCCGGCGGCAGCGGAGCCAGCCAGCCATGCTGCGCAGCGAGCACCCGGTCGGCCGGGACCATCGCCAGCGCCGGGCCGCCGCTGCCCTGACCCAGCAGCACCGACACCGTCGGGGTATCGAGCGTGACGAGTTCGGCGAGACACAGCGCGATCTCCCCGGCGAGCCCGTCCTCCTCGGCCTGCCGCGACAGCGCGGGGCCGGCGGTGTCGATTACCAGCACCAGCGGCAGTCGCAAACCGGCTGCCAGCGCCATGCCGCGGCGGGCCTCCCGCAGCGCGCGGGGCCCGACGAGGCCGCCGATCACCCGGCGCTGACCCACCACGACCGCGGACTGCCCGCCGAACCGGGCCAGCGCCAGCAGCGTCGTTCCCGATTCGCCGCGCCCCGTCCCGGACAGCAGCACCCGGTCGGTCGCCCCGTGCGCCAGCAGGTAATCCACGCCCGGCCGGTCCGCCCGCCGTGACGCCTCCACCGACTCCCACGCCGGGACCTCTGCGATTTGTGCACGATTTTCCGCGCTCCCCGCGGATTTTCGTGCACAAATCGCCGGTTCGGGCGGGTCCGAGACCACCGTCAACACCCGATCCACCAGGCCGCGCAGCTTGTCCAGCGGCACCACGCTGTCGATGACGCCGTGGGCGAACAGGTGCTCGGCGGTCTGCACGCCGTCCGGGAACGGCTCGCCGTACAGGTGCTCGTACACCCGCGGCCCGAGGAACCCGATCAGCGCGCCCGGCTCGGCGGCGGTGAGATGGCCGAGGGAGCCCCACGACGCGAACACGCCGCCGGTCGTCGGGTGCCGCAGGTACACCAGGTACGGCAGGTGCGCTTTCTTGTGCAGCTCGACGGCCGCGGCGATCTTCACCATCTGCAGGAACGCCACCGTGCCCTCCTGCATGCGCGTCCCACCGGACGACGGCGAAGCGATCAGCGGCAATCCGAGCGCGGTCGCGCGCTGCACGGAAGCGGTGATCCGCTCGGCCGCGGCCACGCCGATCGAACCGGCCAGAAAGTCGAATTCGCAGGCCACCACGGCCACGCGCCGACCGGAGACGGTGCCCTCACCGGTCAGGACGGACTCGTCCAGGCCGGTGCGCAGTGTCGCGTCGGCCAGTTCGGCGCGGTAATCGTCGGTGACGGCCACCTCCAGCGGCGGTCCGTCCCAGCTGCGGAACGATCCGTCATCGAGGATGGCGTCGAAGAACTGACGTGCTCCGGTCCGACTCACCCGGTCAGGCTAATGGGCTACCGCCCGGCCCCGGTCCACACTTCGTCGTTTCGCGTCCGGCGCCTGACCTCGGCGGCCTGATCCTTCACCCACATGTCTTCGAACCGCTGCCCCTCGGGCTCGCGGCGGAGGCGATTCATCGCCCGGCTGAGCCACTTCGGCGGGGTGGCCGGCTCATACATCGGCAGCGCGGTGCTCAGGGAGTAGAGCGTCTTCAGCACGACGAACACCCCGAACATCCGGGCGGGTGAGTCGGTCACCGCGGCGACGAACATGCCCAAGATCAGCGCCAGATGCACGACGGCCATCCGCCCGAAACTCCGGTTGGCGGTCTGCTCGAGCAGACCGAACGGCCAGCGGCGCAGGTATGGCACATCCACGAGGAAATCGACCACGACGATGACGAGCATCTGCAGGCAGCCGATGCCCGCGCTGCGCCAGTCCAGACCGACCAGTTCGGCGTTCCCGTTGTGCGTGAGGATCAGCAGGATCGCCGCGATGAAGACGCCGTGTGCCGCGCAGAACACGCCGTTGATGAACAGGAAGCCCTTGATGAAGGAACCGGGCTTGCCTTGGGGACCCTTCGACTGCGGCGCTTCGTAGCGGAAATGCCCGCGCTGCGGGTTCCACCGCTGCTGCAGGACGCCGCGGGCGTAGATGAACAGCAGTCCGGCGACAGTCTCGAACCAGTAGACGATCAACGTCGTCGCCGCGGACCAGTCCTGGGTGAACCAGCCGACCGCGGGAACCCCGTTGGCCGCGACCAGCGTCACCAGATGGGCGAACTGATTCGCCCGGGGCCGTTGGGGCGCAGTGGGCGGCACGCGCCAATCGTGACACCAAAACACCCCCGGTACTCCACAACGCGCCTCGGCGCTCCATCGGCGCACCGCTTAGGCTGGCCCAATGATCGGAGTGACGCGGGACGGCAACGTCCTGACCCTGGAAATGCAGCGCCCGGAGCGGCGCAATGCGCTGAACGCCGCGCTCGTCGACGGTGTGCGCGAAGAAATCGAGAAGGCCTCCCCGTCGGACACCCGCGCGATCGTGCTGACCGGGCAGGGCACCGTGTTCAGCGCGGGCGCCGACCTGTCCGACGCCGAAGGTGTGGCCAAGGAGCTGCCGGACAAGGCGCTGGCCCTGAACCTGGCGATCGACGCCAGCCCGATCCCGATCATCGCGGCGCTCAACGGGCCCGCGATCGGCGCCGGCGTCATCCTGGCGATGATCTGCGACCTGCGGGTCGCCGCGCCGGGCGTGTTCTTCCAGTTCCCCATCGCCAAATACGGCCTGGCGCTGGACAACTGGAGCATCCGCCGGCTGACGTCCCTGGTCGGCCACGGCCGGGCCCGCGCCATGCTGCTGGCCGCCGAGCGTCTCGAGCTGGAGACCGCGCTGCAGACCGGCATGGTCAACCGCACCGGCTCGCTGGCCGATGCCCAGGCCTGGGCCGCCGAGATCGCCGGTTACGCGCCGCTGTCGCTGGCGCACTCCAAGCGCGTGCTCAACGACGACGGTGCCTACGACACCGTCCGCGGCGAACACACCCGCATGTTCAACAAGGCCTGGGCCAGCCCCGACGTGATCGAGGCCCAGGTGGCCCGGTTCGAGAAGCGGGCGCCGAGGTTCCAGGGCGCCTGATGCTGCGACGGGCACTGCGGCTGATGTGGGGAACGGCGGCGCTGGCAGCCGGCGGCTGGGTGTTGCGGGCGCTCAATGGCGCGCCCGCCGCGCTCGGGGCCGGCCCCGCGGACATCAACGCGGTGGCGGAGGGCTCGCCCAACTTTCACGACGGCGTGTTCGTCAACCTCGAACCGCCGTCCGGCACCGAGCTGACGCGGGAACAGCAGGCCGGGCTGGTGCGCGAGCTGCTGACCAGCAGCGCCGTGCAGCGCCCGCCCATGCCCATCCCGCTCGTGGTGCCCGATCCGGGCCTCCCGGCCGGGGACCTGGCGGTCACCTGGTTCGGGCACTCCTCGGCGCTGATCGAGATCGACGGCTACCGCGTACTGGCTGATCCGGTGTGGAGCCGACGGTGCTCGCCGTCGCGGACGGTCGGGCCGCAGCGGCTCCATGAGGTCCCGGCGCCGCTGGAGGCGCTGCCGGCCGTCGACGCGGTGATCATCAGTCACGATCACTACGACCACCTCGACATCGACACCGTCACACAGCTGGCCAGCATGCAGCGGGCCAAGTTCTTCGTTCCCCTCGGTATCGGCGCACACCTGCGCTGGTGGGGCATCCCGGCCGAGCGCATCGTCGAACTCGACTGGAACCAGAGCGCCAAGCTCGGCGAGCTCACGCTCGTGTGCACGCCGGCCCGGCACTTCTCGGGGCGCTTCCTGACCCGCAACACCACCCTGTGGGCGTCGTGGGCCCTGATCGGTCCGCAGCACCGGGCGTTCTTCGGCGGCGACACCGGCTACACCAAGAGCTTCGGGGACATCGGCGCCGATTACGGGCCGTTCGACCTGACCCTCATGCCCATCGGGGCGTACCACCCGGGCTGGCCCGACATCCACATGAACCCCGAGTTCGCGGTGCGGGCGCATCGCGACGTGACCGACAGCGGCCTGCTGGTGCCGATCCACTGGGCGACGTTCCGGTTGGCGCCGCATCCGTGGTCCGAGCCGGTCGAGCGGATGATCATCGCGGCGCGCGACGAATCGGTGGACGTCGCGGTCCCCATGCCGGGCCAACGGCTGGAGCCGGCGCGGCTACCGGGGCTGGACGAGTGGTGGCGACCGTCTCAATAGCGATTTGTGCACGATTTTCCGCGCCTGCCGCGGATTTTCGTGCACAAATCCCGACTTCGTAGGGGGATGACGGGTGACTGTCGAGGATCCGGAACGCACCGCTGCGGGCCTCTCGGATGACGAAGTGGCGCACCGGGTCGCCGCCGGCCAGACCAACGACGTGCCGACGCGGGCGGCCCGCAGCGTCTCGGAGATCATCCGCGCCAATGTCTTCACGCGCATCAACGCGATCCTCGGGACGCTGTTCCTGATCGTGCTGGCGACGGGCTCGGTGATCAACGGGCTGTTCGGGCTGCTGATCGTCGCCAACAGCGCCATCGGCATCATCCAGGAGCTGCGCGCCAAGCAGACCCTCGACCGGCTGGCCATCGTCGGACAGGCAAAACCGTTGGTGCGCAGGCAGTCCGGCACGCAGGAGCGGCCCGCGGGCGAGGTGGTGCTCGACGACGTCATCGAACTCGGCCCGGGCGACCAGATCGTGGTCGACGGCATCGTGCTGGAAGCGGCCAACCTCGAGGTCGACGAGTCTCTGCTCACCGGTGAGGCCGACGCCATCGACAAGGGCGCCGGCGACACCGTCATGTCGGGCAGCTTCGTGGTCGCCGGGAGCGGCTCCTACCGCGCCACCAAAGTCGGCCGCGCGGCATACGCCGCCCAATTGGCCGCCGAGGCAAGCAAATTCACCCTGGTCAAGTCCGAGCTGCGCAGCGGTATCAACACCATTCTGCGGTTCATCACCTACCTGCTCTGGCCGGCCGGTGCGCTGATCATCTACACCCAGCTGTTCACCGTCACCGGCGTCGGCTGGAGAGAGTCGGTGCTGCGGACGGTCGGGGCCCTGGTGCCGATGGTGCCCGAAGGCCTGGTGCTGATGACGTCGCTGGCGTTCGCCGTCGGCGTGGTCCGGCTGGGCCGGCGGCAGTGTCTGGTGCAGGAGCTGCCGGCCATCGAAGGGCTGGCCCGCGTCGACGTCGTGTGCGCCGACAAGACCGGGACGCTCACCGAAAACGGCATGCGCGTCAGCGATCTCAGCACGTTCACGACGGACGACGCGGCGGCCGTGCTGGCACAGATGGCGGCCGACGACGTCCGGCCCAACGCCAGCATGGCCGCCATCGCCGAGGCGTACAAGCTGCCGCCGGGCTGGACGCAGACCGCGAACGCGCCGTTCAAATCGGCGACCAAGTGGAGCGGGGTGTCCTACGGCGAGGACGGCAACTGGGTGCTCGGTGCGCCCGACGTTCTGCTCGCCGCTGGTTCGCCCGAAGCCGAGCAGGCCGAACAGATCGGCGCCCAGGGCCTGCGGGTGCTGCTGCTCGGTTCCTCGGACCGCCCCGTCGATGCCCCCGACGCGCCCGGCGCAGTGACTCCCGTGGCGCTGGTGACCCTCGAACAGCGCGTCCGCCCCGACGCCGGCGAGACCCTGGAGTACTTTGCGCAGCAACATGTCTCGGTCAAGGTGATCTCCGGCGACAACGCGGTGTCGGTGGGCGCGGTGGCCGGGTCGCTGGGCCTGAACGGTGAGACGCTGGACGCCCGTCGGCTCCCGGACGATCCGGAGCAGCTGGCCGAAACCGTCAGCGAATACACCACTTTCGGCCGCGTCCGGCCGGACCAGAAGCGCGCCATGGTGCATGCCCTGCAGTCCCGCGGCCACACCGTCGCGATGACCGGCGACGGCGTCAACGACGTGCTGGCGCTCAAGGACGCCGACATCGGCGTCGCGATGGGATCGGGCAGCTCGGCGACGCGGGCCGTCGCGCAGATCGTCCTGCTGGACAACAAGTTCGCCACCCTGCCCTATGTGGTGGGGGAGGGCCGCCGCGTCATCGGCAACATCGAGCGGGTCTCGAACCTGTTCCTCACCAAGACGGTGTACTCGGTGCTGCTGGCCGTGCTCGTGGGCCTGGCGGGCCTGTCCGCCCGGTTCTTCGGCACCGAGCCCGTGCTGTATCCGTTCCAGCCCATCCACGTCACCATCGCGGCATGGTTCACCATCGGTATCCCGGCGTTCGTGCTGTCACTGGCGCCGAACAATGAACGGGCACACCACGGTTTCGTACGCCGGGTGATGACGGCCGCGCTGCCGTCGGGTCTGGTGGTGGGTGCCGCGACGTTCGTCTCGTACCTGCTGGCCTACCACGGGAAGTACGCCGACGAGGTCCAGCAGAACCAGGCGTCCACCGCCGCGCTGATCACGCTGCTGGTGTCGGCGGTGTGGGTGCTGGCCGTAGTGGCACGCCCGTACCAGTGGTGGCGCATCGCGCTGGTCGCCGCGTCGGCGTTGGCGTACGTGGTGATTTTTTCGATTCCCTGGGCGCAGCAACAATTCATGCTCGACCCGTCGAACCTGGCGCTGACCTCGGCGGCTGTCGGAATCGGCCTGGTGGGTGCCGGTGCGATCGAGGTGCTGTGGTGGCTGCAGGGCCGCTGGCTGGGCGAGCCGCGGCGGTTGTGGCGAACCGATGAGCAATGAAGAATGAACACGTTCACCGGACAATCCGGCAATAGATAGGGTGGGAATCATGGGATTTCTGGACAAGGTGAAAGACCTGGCGGCACAGAACGCCGACAAGGTCGAGGCCGCTATCGAGAAGGTCGGCGACATCGTCGACGAGAAGACCGAAGGCAAGTTCAAGGGCGCCGTCGACAGCGCTCAGGAAGCCGCGAAGAAGGCCGTTGCGGGCGAGCAGCCTGCCGCCGAGCCGCCTGCCGAAGGGACGCAACAGCAGTAGTCATGGCAAAGCTCGCAAGTTCAATCGAAGTACCGCTGTCGCCCGAAAAGGCCTGGGAGGCAGCGTCGGACCTCTCCCGATACGACGACTGGCTGTCGATTCACCGGATGTGGCGTAGCCAGCTGCCCGAGACCTTGGGTAAGGGCACGCAGATCTCATCAGTCGTCGAGGTCAAGGGCATGTTGAACCGGGTCGACTGGACCATCGTGCATTACAACCCGCCCGGGTCACTGACGCTCAACGGTGTCGGAAAGGGCGGGGTCCGGGTCAAGTTGATGGCCAAGATCACGCCGGCCGGTGACGGTTCGAACGTGGCGTTCGACATCCACCTGGGTGGTCCGGCCCTGTTCGGCCCCATCGGCATGGTGGTGGCGGCCGCGCTGCGGTCCGACATCCACCAGTCGCTGGAGAAGTTCAAGGCGCTGTTCGCGTCGGTGTAGACCCGTCAGACGAAGGTGGCGAGAATTTTCGAATTCTCGCCACCTTTTTCGTGTCGGCGCCGCCGCGATGAGTTTTCGGCGGGGTGGTTGTCTGTATCGGTGACCACCCCGTCACTCGTCTAGGGAGAACATCATGGCCACTCGTACTGCAACCCCGCTGGGCGCGCCCATCTGGATCGACCTCGCCACGTCGGATGTGGCCGGCGCCCAGGCGTTCTACCGCACCGTGCTGGGTTGGGACTACGAAAACCCGGGGCCCGACTACGGCGGCTACATCAATGCCCGGCGCGACGGCCGCTACGTCGGCGGCATGATGGCGAGCGACCCGGCGTGGAACGCGCCCGACGCCTGGACGGTGTACCTGCACACCGCCGACATCCAAGCCACCATCGACGCCGCGGTCGCCGCCGGCGCCACCAACTGCATCCCGGCCATGGAGGTGCCCGAGAAGGGCTGGATGGCGATGCTGACCGACCCGACGGGTGCCTTCTTCGGGCTGTGGCAGCCGACTGGGCACCAGGGCTTCGAGGTCTACGAGGAGGCCGGCGCCCCGGTGTGGTTCCAGCTGACCACGACCGACTTCGCCAAGGCCACCGAGTTCTACACGACGGTGTTCGGCTGGCAGCTGCAGGTCGAGGCCGACAGTCCCGAGTTCCGCTACAGCAACGCCATCTTCGACGGCGAGCCGCTGATCGGCGTCATGGACGGCTCGGTCATTCCCGGCCTGGACCGTTCCACGTGGAACTGCTTCCTCGGCAGCGACGATGTCGACAAGACCATCGAACTGATCACCGCGGGCGGCGGCTCCGTGGTGCGCGCCGCCGAGGACACCCCGTACGGCCGGCTGGCCGCCGTCACCGATCCGACGGGCGCCGCGTTCAACCTGTCGTCGCTGAAGGACTGACCGCCGAACCTGAGCTTGTGGTCGAAGATCCCGCGGATTTTCGGTCACAAGCTCATTTTCGGTCCCAAAAACTGTCCCGATCAGACCCGCTCGGTGCTCCTACCGATATGAACATCCATTGGCGGCACCAGCACCCCGCGGCGACGACGTACGAGATCGTCGACCAGCTCCACGATCGCCACGCCGTTGGCGTCACCGCAGACCGTGTTGCGGCGACGGTCGCGGGCTGGCTCTCGGAACTGGATGTGCAGAGCCCGTTGACCGAGGAACTGGCCCGCGCGACGCAGCGCGGCGACTGGCCCACCACTCACACCATCTGTGACCAGCTGTCCATCGACCTCATGATCGCGGCCTGACGATGTCGCTACGCCGTCCGCTGGCCGGTCAGCAGCGTGTCGATCAGTTCGCGGTACGGGCCGACGAGATACGCGGTGTCGCCGGCGCAGAGTCGGCTGTCACGCCGCGGCCTCCGATGCGTGGTGCCGGCCCGGGTGATCGCGATGACGCGGATCTGCGTCCGCACCTCAGCCATCCGCATGCCGTCGAGCGCGCTGCCGGCGTCGACGTGGACGGCGCCCACCGTGAACGACTGCTGCCCCACCGAGAAGGTGCCCAGCACCTGTAATCCCATCGCCGCACCGACGAACCACGGGGCCGCGAGTTCGACCGTCGACCGGACGTGCGCGAAGCCGAAGCGCCCCGCCACCGCGGCCCCGAGGGTGCGGTCGTAGATGCGCAACACCAGGGGGACGTCGGGCCGGTCGATCTCCGGCAGCACCCGGGGACTGAGCATTTCGCGCAGCACGATGCCGGTCTCGATGTTGACCATGTCGTCTTGCGTCAGCACCGCGACGGCGCGCGCCCGGTCCAGCCGGGCCAGCTCCAGCGTCTGTCGCAGCGTCGCGTCGCCGAAGATCACCGGGACGTCCAACTGGGCGGCCTGCGCCAGGAACCGGTTGGACTCGTCACGCTCGATGACGGCGACGTCGTACCCGGCCGCGGCCAGGTCACTGACGACCCGGATGCCGAACGAGCCGAGGCCCACCACGACGATGTGGTTGCGCAGATGCTGCACCCGCCGGCGGCCCGACGAATTACCGAGACGGCGCGACAGCAGCGCGTCGGCGACGAACGCCACCAGGATCGCGGTGGTGGTGACGCCGGCGAACATGAGACCAATGCCCCACAGCCGCAACCAGGTTGGCTGATGCATGAAGCTGAAGTCGCCGTAGCCGACCGTCGCGATGGTCTCGGTGGAGAAGTACAGCGCATCGATCCAGCTCATGCCGGCCGGGTTGTGATAGGCGAAGCGCAGCAGCACCGTCGACCCGAGCAGCAGGGACATCGACGTGCCCAGGGCCCACCAGAAAATGGGGTTGATGTCGTCACGCGTGACGCGCAGCGCGTCGATCACGCGCCGCGGCCACGGCCGGTGGGTTCGGCTGGTCAACGGAAGTGGCACCGTGATGCCGGCCTCGGCCAATTCGTCGGCGGTGCCGATCATCGCGGTCCAGTCGCCGGCGCGGACCTCGAAATCCCTGCCGGGACAGGGCGTCACCTCGCCGGGTGTCTCCGAGTTCTCGCCGCGGACGACGGCGACGGGCGCCAGGTCGCCGAACATCTCCCGCAACGTGGCGTCGCGCGGGGCGTCGGTGCCGGAGATGACGTAGTCCACGCCGGCCACCGAGATGGTGTGGGTGGTGCGGGCCAGGCAGGCCTCGACGACCGATGGCGCCGCCAGGTCGGCGACGTCGAGCACTGCGCCCGGTCCGTTGTCCTGTGCCACCGCGGCGCGCAGCACGCTGTTGGCCAGCCGCGTCACCACCCGGACATTCGGGTTGAGTTCCCGTGCCAGCAGGGCGATTTCGAGATTGACGGCGTCGTCGTCACCTGCGCACACGATGGCGGCGGCGCTGGTGACGATGGCCGCCTTGAGGCCGGCGGGCTCGTGGATCGTCACGACGGTGGCGCCCGCCGCCTGCAACCCCTCGGTGATCCGGTTGGCCAGCGCGTCGGTGCCGCAGACGATGACATGCCCCTGCATGTGCCCTACTGACCAGACAGCGCGAAGTCGGCGAAGTCGAAGCCGGGCACCACGACACAGCTCACCAGGGTCGGTTCGTCGTCACGCGGCCGCGCGCGCTGCCAGTGCCCCGGCGGGACCAGCGCCTGCGGCTGTTGGCCCGCCGCGACGTCTGCCCCGAGCAGTACGGTGCCGGCGGTGTCGGGGTCGGCCCCGATCTCCAGCAGCAGCGGACTGCCGCGGTGGAACAGCCACAGTTCGGCGCTGTGCACGGTGTGCCAGGCGGACTGCTGCCCGGGCATCAGCAGGAACAGGATCGCGGTCCCGGCGCTGCGCGGGCCGGAATACTGCGCGGGCAATGCGGATTGGGGGACGGTCAGGTCGCTGCGCCAGGTCTCGCGGTACCAGCCACCTTCCGGATGCGGCGAGAGGTCGAGCTGCCGCGCCCAATCGGGGAGATCGGTCATGGCACTTGAGGCTACGGCTGATCAGCTGTGTCGGCCTGCCGGATGGTCTATACGCTCGTGGCATGGATCGGTTGCGGCCCGCCTGGATCGTCGCGTTGTGCGCGTTGGTGCTGTTGGTCAGTGCCTGGTTGCCGTGGCTGTCGAGCCCGGCCGGGCATGCCAACGCCATCGGCGGCAAGGTCGGGCACATCAGTGTTCCGCCACCGGGTTTCGGTGTGGGGCAGCTCATGGTGCTCTTGTCGTCCTGCCTGCTCGTGGCGGCCACGATGGCCGCCCGCCGGCTGTCGTCGCGTATCGCTTCCGTTGTGGCCCTGGTGCTTTCGGCCGGGCTGACGGCGCTCGGGCTGTGGTATCACGTGCTGTACGTGCACAGCCCGGTGGTCGCGTCGTACGGGCTGTATGTCGGTTTGGTGGCGGCCGCGCTGGCGATCGTGTTGTCGGTGCTGGCCTCCGTCGTCGCCTGGCGGTCGTGATGGGATTCGTCGAACCCGTCGTGCTGACGGGGCAGCGGTGGGTGACGCTGGAACCGCTGACGACCGATCACATCCCGGAGATCGCCGCGGCGGCCGCCGATGGGGACCCGGGCAGGTTGTGGTTCACCTCCGCACCGTCGCCGGCGACGGCGGGGGAGTGGGTGCGGGCCCGGTTGGCGGTGCAGGGCCCGGATACCGGGCTGACGTTCGTCGTGCGGGCGCTCGACGGCCGGGTCATCGGCTCGTCCAGCTACCTCAATGTGGACGGTCCCAACCGGCGCCTGGAGATCGGTGCCACCTGGTACGTGGAGTCGGTTCGGCGCACCGGGGTGAACACCGAAACCAAGCTGCTGCTGCTCTGGCACGCTTTTGAAGCGCTCGACTGTATAGCAGTGGAGCTGCGAACCCACTTCTTCAACTCGGCGAGTCGCGCGGCAATTGAGCGGCTCGGAGCCAAGCTCGACGGGGTGCTGCGCTCGCATCAGTTGCTCAGTGACGGCTCTCGCCGCGACACCGCGGTGTATTCGATACTCGACATCGAATGGCCCGCCGTGCGCAACAACCTGCAATTCCGCCTGGACCGGTAACTTTCCCCACCCCGGTGATCAGCATCTCTTGAGCAAAACTTGACAGTTTGCCAAGCTATGTTTTTGAATTCGTGTCTAATCGTGACCGAATTGTGATTTGATCCAAGCATCGGTTCGTTCGCTTGATCGGGGGGACGGATGTACGCAATGAGCTCCAAGTCGTATGCGGGTGTCATGCTCGCGGCCGCGTTGATCGCCGCCGGCGGGATCATGACGGTGCCCGCGAGCAACGCCGATTCGGCGTCGTACGTCGACCCGATGTCCTACGGTCAGCAGACCGGTCAGCCTGTCGGCCAGCAGTACGCCGGCCCCGCCCGGACCATGGGTGCGGTCCAGGCCTCCAACTCCGGCTGGCCCGGTCAGTGCACCTGGGGTGCCCTGCAGAAGGCCTTTGAGAACGCGGGCTACTACCCGGACATCCACGGCAATGCCAAGCTCTGGGCTGACTCTGCGCGCTCCCGTGGCTGGACGGTGGTGGACGAACCGCAGGCCCGGTCCATCGCGGTATACCCGGCCGAACTGCCCGGAGTGAGCCAGTACGGCCATGTGGCTTGGGTGAATTCGGTGTCCGGCCGCTGGATCAACATCACCGAGATGAACAACGAGTCCCACGGCGGGCCGTTCGCCTGGTGGACTCGCGACACCCAGCACATCCCGGGGATGAGCTACATCCTGATTCCCTGAGCGCCGCTACGGCCGCGCTTCGAAGACGAGGTTGAACGGCGTCTCGGTGGCGCGCTGGAACCGCGTGAAACCGCTCTTGTCGACGACGACGTCGCGCAGCCTGGCCTCGCCGGCCTGCGCGCCCAGCGCCGGACCGTTGCGGGCAAGTGACACCGGCACGCAGATCTGCGACGAGGCGCCGTACATCATGCGGCCGATCGGATTCAGGTTGTCCTGGACCCGATCGCCGGCGAAGGGCTCGACGATCATCGCGATGCCGTCGTCCTTGAGCGCTGCTCGGGTGTGCCGCATGGCGCCGACCGGATCGCCCATGTCGTGCAGGCAGTCGAAGAACGCGATCAGGTCGAAGCCGTTGTCCGCGTAGCTGGTCGCGTCGGCGACCTCGAACAGGGCGTTGGACGTGCCGGAGGCCTCTGCGTGTTCGGCGGCGACGCGTATCGATTCGGGGTGGTAGTCGTAACCGATGAATGTCGAATTCGGATAGGTCTTCGCCATCAGGATGGTGCTGACGCCGTGCCCGCAGCCGACGTCGGCGACCTTGGCTCCGGTCTCCAGGCGCTCGACCGCCCCGTCGAGGGCAGGCAGCCAGGAGCTGATCAGGTTCTGGTTGTAGCCCGCACGGAAGAACCGCTCGGTACCGGCGAACAGGCACGGGTGGTGCTCGCCCCATTCCAGGCCGCCGCCGGTTCTGAAGTTCTCGGTGGTGCGGTCGAGGACGTGGAACACCGCCTCGATGATGTTGTAGGCGCCGGGGATGTCGACGGGCCCGTTCGGATCCGCGAGACATGCGGCCTGCTCCGGGCTCAACGACCAGGTATCGCTGTCGGGGTCGAACTGGACGTAGCCGCCGGCGGCCTGGTTGGCCAGCCACTCGCGGACGTAGCGCTCCACCGTGCCGGTCTTCTCCGCCAGCTGGGTGGACGTGAGCGGTTTGACGGCCAGCGCTTTGTAGAGGCCGAGTCGGTCGCCCAGCAGGATCAGGCTGGCGCTCATCGCGGCGCCCATGTCCCCGATCGCCATGCCGAGAAATTCGTTGAGTTTGTCTTCGTCCACAGGCATGTCTGGACCTCCAGAAACGTGGTTGCCAGATTGACTGTACGGCTGCGGAAATTACTGAACAATGCGTAGTTTTTCGACGGTTGAACCGATGCTGTAGACCGCCCGGCAGGGGTTGGCCCGTATCGCCGCAGACGCGACGGCGCCGTGTTCCGCCCGCCGAATCCGACGGTTCAGCGTACAAACAAGTCATGGGCAAACAGCTGTTGCTCGCGGCCTACGTGGTGGCGATGATCGCCGTCATTGTGGGCGTCGATGTTCTGCTGTTCCGTCACCTTTTCTGGCCCCGCCTGATGGCCAACGTCGGAATCGTGTTGATATTCGGGGCGTGCTATCTGCGATTCCTGGCGTGAGCCGACTGACGGTCCGGTCGCCGAAGAGCTCGGTCAATCGCTCCGTGACGAATCTCCGTGCGTCAGCGGCGAGGTCCTCTGAGCCTCAACCCGGACCGTCGTTTTTCCACGACTCGGACAACGACCGCGTGGCGTGACCGTTCCCGGTAAACGTCAAAACTGCGGTGTCAGCGCCACTACCGGAAGGCGCGCACGAAGAGAACGTCCACCCGGCCATACCCTGGGCGATGACCTCCGGGCGATCCACGACGTCCCACCAGGTGTCGGCGGGGACTTCCAGTACGAGCCACTCGCATCGATCCGTGAGCGCGCAGGTATCCAGCCCGCGAGCACGGCCCGCCGTCGGCTCGTACTCGTCAGCCTGCACGGATCATCCTCTCATTGGCCGCGTTTCACGCGTACCGCACGAAAGATGGCAAAATCAGCGGACGTTAGGCGAGAGTAACCACATCATCGCCGCAACGCATGTTGGCGTGTGAATTTCGGTTGGCCGACTCTTATTCAGGCAAAGATTGCTGGGCAGCTGGCGAAGTTCAGTCCACGTCGACGTCCGCGGCGGGGTGCTCTACACAGACCGTTCTCTGGCTACGGCGGCCCGTTACATATCGTCGAAAGTCGTTGGAAGAGTTGGGTTTCGATGGCTCCAGGGTCTCCAATGTGCCCGGGTGCCATCTGATGAACACTCGCAGGACCAAAGATTGGGCGATTGTCGACGTTTGAGTGATATCGCGGTGATCGGCGTCTTTTCGTTCGGACACAGCCAAATTCGCGCTGTGTTTTGTCCGGGAGCGACTACGATTCAGATGGGAGAGGGGATCGCGCGGGTTCCGGCCGCAGTCGCTCATTCCGGTCTCGTCCCTGCACGTTGACGTAGCGCTGTCAACGCCTGCAGGCGAACACGACGCCCTCAAGCGCTAACGCGCAATAGTCAGGGGAAGTCTTGTGAGCAAATTTACCGAGACGATGTTCGCAAACGCACGGTACAGCCTCAAGGGCATGGTCACCGGTGAGCCCGATTCGCCAATGCGCCGTACCTGGATCGAGATACACCACCGGGCGAGGCACGTCGCGGGTGGGCTGGCCGCGGTAGGGGTCGGACGCGGCGATGCGGTCGCCGTGCTGGCCGGCGCCCCGGTCGACATCGCTCCGACCGCGCAGGGGGTGTGGATGCGCGGCGGGAGCCTGACGATGCTGCATCAACCCACCCCGCGCACCGATCTGCCGCGCTGGGTCCAGGAAACCACCGCCGTCGTCGACATGATCGGCGCCAAGGCTGTGATCGTGTCTGATCCTTTCCTGCCCGCCGCGCCGCTGCTGTCGCAATTGGGCATGCCAGTTGTCACCGTCGAGCAGTTGCTCGACGGTCCTTCGATCGATCCACTCGACACCACCGACGACGATGTCGCGTTCCTGCAGTTGACATCCGGATCCACCGGGCCGCCCAAGGCGGTTCGCATCACGCACGCAAATTTCGTCGCCAACGCCGAGGCGATGTTCGCGGGAGCGAAAGTCGACACGGATTCCGACGTGATCGTGAGCTGGCTGCCCTGCTTCCACGACATGGGCATGACCGGCTATCTCACCGTGCCGATGTACTACGGCGTGGAACTGATCAAGATAACTCCGATGGATTTTCTGCGCGATACGTTGTTGTGGGCCAAGCTGATTGACAAGTACAAGGGCACCATGACGGCGGCCCCGAACTTCGCTTACAAGTTGTTCGCCACACGGTTGCGCAGGCACGCCACACCGGGCCAATTCGACCTCTCCTCGTTGCGCTGGGCGTTGTCGGGCGCCGAGCAGGTGGAGGCCGCCGATGTGGAGGATCTATGCGACGCCGGGGCGCCGTTTGGGCTGAAACCACAGGCGATGGTTCCGGCGTACGGGATGGCCGAGACGACGGTGGCGGTGTCGTTCACTGAATGCGGCGCCGGGATGATCGTCGATGAAGTCGACGCCGATCTGCTCGGAGTTCTGCAGCGGGCAGTGCCGGCGAACCGGGGTCATACCCGGCGGCTCGTGTGTCTGGGCCGGCCGCTGCGCGGCATGCAAACCCGGGTCGTCGATGCGGACGGCAGCATCTTGGCGGCCCGGTGTGTCGGCGTCATCGAGGTACGCGGTGAGCCGGTAACGCCGGGGTATACGACGGTCGCCGGCTTCCTCTCGGTTCAAGACGACCAAGGCTGGTACGACACCGGCGACCTCGGGTACCTGACAGAGAATGGCAGCATCGTGGTGTGCGGCCGGGTCAAGGACGTCATCATCATGGCCGGACGCAATATCTACCCGACGGACATCGAGCGAGCCGCCGCGCGTGTCGAGGGAGTGCGGCCGGGCGGAGCCGTAGCGGTGCGACTGGATGCCGGGCTGTCGCGCGAGACCTTCGCAATGGCAGTCGAATCCAAGAGCTGGCGTGAGCCAACCCAGGTGGGGCGCATCCAGCGGCAGGTGGCACACGAGGTGTTCGCCGAGGTCGATGTCCGGCCGCGCAATGTGGTGGTGGTCGAGCCCGGAGTGATCCCGAAGACGCCGTCGGGCAAGCTGCGGCGCGCGCATGCGCAGGCGCTCGTGAGCTGATCAGTGCGCGATGTGCAGGTGTCGGCCTCCGGCCGATCCGCTGCAATGGATGCTATTGATCATGGATGCATGACTCAGTGAGCTGGTCGGAGGCTATCCGGTGACACACCAGATGTGGATCGTCGTCGGCATCCTGGCCGGTGCGATCGGCCTGTTCGTGTGGGGACGTCCGCGCGCCGATATCGTCGGCGTGCTCGTCGTCGTCGCGTTGATGAGCACCGGAGTGCTGACCCCCACCGAAGCACTGGCGGGCTTCGGCTCACCGGTGGTGATTCTGTTGGCCGGCATCTTCATCGTCAGTGCGGGCCTGGTCAACACCGGAATCACGCAGCGGCTCGGTGAGTTCGTCGTCAAGGTCGGTGGCCGCAGTGAGGCGCGGCTCGTCGCGTTGGTGATGGTGCTGTCCGCCGGTATCGGGTCGGTCATGAACTCGTCGGCCGTCGTCTCGATGCTGATTCCCGTGGTGCTGACCGTCACGGCCGCAACGGGTTTGAACCGCAAACGCATGCTGATGCCGCTGTGCGTCGCCGTCATGATCAGCGGCATGATGACGTCGATCGCGTCCTCGCCGAACATCATCATCGAGGGGATCCTCAGTCAGCGCGGCATCACGCCGACGCTCGGCTTCTTCGGCTTCACGCCCTTCGGCGTCGTCACGCTCGCGGTCAGTGTCGTGTTCATGCTCGCGATCGGGCGTAACCTGTTGAGCCGCAACCGGACCGGTGCGGCCGATGCTCAGGAGCCTTCTACCTTCGACGTCATCGAGTCCTATGGTCTGAAACCCCGCTGGCACCTGCTGCACGTGTCCGCTGACTCGCCACTGGTCGGCCAATCGGTTGCCGCGCAACGACAAGCGCTGCGCGATCGCTACGGGCTCCAGCTGCTCGGATTCGAGAAGCACAGTCGTGGGGCCGCCCGATATCTGTCGCCGCGACCCGAAACCGTTTTCGAGGCAGGTGATCTGGTGTTCACGCTCGTCGATGAACAGCAGACCGCCGCGCTGGCCGCCGATCTTCGGTGCCAGGTGACCGGTCCCCGCGCCGAAGATGAACGCCGCGAGGTGTTGCAGGACGTCGGGGTGGCCGAGGTGATGCTCGCGCCCGAGTCGAAATCCATCGGCACCACACTCGGCGAGCTGGACCTCGCTGCTGCTCACAACGTGACCGTCCTGGCGGTCCGGCACCGCGGGCAGAACTTCACCGAGCACCTGACCAGCCGCACCCTCGACTTCGGGGACGCGATGCTGGTGGGTGGCAATTGGGACGACATCGAGCGGCTGAGCGATTCACGCCGGAACTTCATCCTCCTGAACCTGCCCGCGGAGTATCAGCAGCGGTTGGTCGCGCCGGGCCGGGCGCGCGCCGCCGTAGGCATCCTGGTCGCGATGGTCACGTGTATGGCGTTCGGCTGGCTTCCTGGGGCCGATGCGGCGCTGCTCGCGGCGCTCGCCATGGTCGGCGCGGGCTGCGTTCGCGTCGACAGCATCTACCGGCTGATCAGCTGGAGCACCCTGGTCCTGATTGCCGGCATGCTGCCACTGGCGACCGCGTTGGCCAAGACCGGGACGACGACGCTGATCGCCGGTCACCTGGTCGACACTCTGGGCGGCCTCGGTCCCACCGGCATGCTCGCGGTGGTGTTCCTGGTGACGGCACTGGTGGCGCTGTTCATCTCGAACTCCGCCACCGCGGTGCTCATCGCGCCCGTGGCCATCGAAGCGGCCCAGGCATTGCACGTCTCGCCGCAAGGCTTCGCGATGACGGTCGCCATCGCCTGTTCCGCCGCGTTCGTCACGCCCGTGTCGTCGCCGACCAACATGCTGGTGATGGAACCTGGCGGCTACCGGTTCTCGGACTACGCGAAAGTTGGCGTGCCCCTGCTGGCGCTGACCATGGTGATCACGGTGGTCATGGCCAGGCTGATCTACCTACCGGGCTAGCGCCCTACGTCGAGCGTGGGGGATGACGAGGCGACCCGCCGACGGGGATCACGGCAGGGCTCACGCGCGATGCGCCGCCAGTTAGGAAGGCGCGATAGGTCAAATTTCTGGCGTGCAGAGTCAAGCGGCTAGGGCTTCGGCTTCTGCAGAATCGCGATGATCGCATTCCGGGGGCACATGAGCGCCCGAAAGAAAGGGCAATACCTATGCGTCGCGTGACGTGGCCGTCGGTCGCCGCCGTTTCCGCAGCTGCCAGTGTGGCGCTGCTCGGAGGGACAGAATTACTAACCCCAGGCATGGCGCTGGCAGCGCCGACCGCCCTCGTCGTGGGCGGTACCGGGATGCCCGATCCAACTCAGGTCCCGGGCTACATCCCCAATCTCGAGCGTCTCTATTTTCCGTTCACTGTCTGCCAGACTGCTGCGTGCGACGTTGTCCCGGTGCTCTACCCAGCGCAGCTGTTCCCGCTCGCGGGGAAGATGACCCTCGACGATTCGGTTGCCCAAGGCTCGGCTTCGCTGACCACAGCGTTTCAGCACGCACTACAAGCCGATCCCACCGGCAAGATCGTGATCACGGGTAGCTCTCAAGGGGCCATGGTCGCCGCGCTGTTGAAGGCAAAGCTGGCCGCGGACCCGTCCGCCCCGGCAGCGGGCCAGATCCAGTTCGTGCTCTCGGATAACGAGTATCGGCCGAACGGCGGCTTGCTGTCGCGATTCCCCGGCTTGCAGATTCCCGGACTTGGCATCACCTTCGCCGACCCCACCCGCAGCGACACCGGATACTCAACCCTTGATGTCGCCATGCAGTACGACGGTTTCGCTGACTTCCCCGCGTATCCGATCAACCTGCTGGCCACGGCGAACGCCCTCATGGGCATCATCTACATCCACGGCACTGATCTGACGGGTATTCCCATGGCACAGCGCCTCGGCATACCGACAACGCGAACGGGGCCCGACGGGTACACCGAGGACGAGTTCCAGGCGATGCTCAACGACCCGGCGAACCGGCAAACCTACGGTGACACGACATACATCACGATTCCCACCAACGCGTTGCCGCTTCTGCAACCGCTGCGGGATCTGGGCACACTCACCCGCACCTCGTTCGTCGTCACTCCATTGGTGGACTTGATCGAACCGGTGCTGCGGGTGCTGATTGAGACCGGCTACAACCGCGCGGCACCCTACGGTCAGCCGACGCCGGCCGGGCTGTTCCCGCCGATCGACCCGTTTAAGTTGGCACGTGATCTCGTCTCTGCTACCGGTCAAGGAATCTCTCAGGCGCTCAATGATGTGATTCACGGCGGTCCGCGATCATCGACGGGCACCGCGAAGACGCCGGCAGTCGCCGCTGCGTCGGTCCCAACTGTGAAGACCACCGGTGCGCTGGCCCCACATACCGATGCTGCCTCGAGCCGCGAAATCCGTACCGCGATGCCGGCCTCGACGCCGACGGTGGCAACCGGTCAATCGGCAGTCGGCGATACTCACGTAGCCAACACCCTCGCCCAACATGACAACAGTGCACAGGTAGACGTACCCACAGCCAAAACGCCACCGGCGGCCGACGCGGCAGTCGATCGGCCTAAGAAGACGACACAGCCACGGCGAACGACAGCGCGCGTTGAAGAATCCCTGCGATCGAAGCCCGGTGCTGAACCGCACACGGAACGCCATCCTTTCCCACTCGCGCGTCCAGGTGGTCCTGCAAGTCCGGCAAGTCGCCTGCCGCGTTCCGCCCGTAGCGACAACGACAGCGCTACCGGTGCTTCGTCCCGTGCTGCGGCCACGGAGCGGGGCCACGAAAAGTCGTCTACACCTCGATCGGTCTCGGGTGGGTAAGAGCTCCTGCAAGACATCACCCACGACGGTCGTATTGACGTAATGGCGGCCCTGCTTCCACCATTTGGCGTGTGACGGTGATTCGTTCGGCGGTGTTACGCGGGTTTCGCGGTTTGGTCGCCGAACTCGGTGGGGACGCCGAACAGCTTGTGGAACGCGTCGGCCTTCCGCGGGAGGCGCTTGATGTCGACGAAATGATGACGCCGTTGGCGTCCCAGGTGGCTCTGCTGCGCCTCGCCGTGGCGGAACTGAATTGTCCAGATTTCGCGCTACGGCTGGCCGGGCGAAAGAACATCGCGATGCTCGGAACCATGGCGCTGGCCCTAAAGGCCTGCAGCACCTTGAGTGAGGCCCTCGAATGCGCGCAACGGTATCTCTTCATGCACTCGCCGGGGATTCGGCTCAGTCTCGAAACCGACCCGTACGGCACACCGGGTGTTGTGGCGCTTCGCAACCATGTCCCACCCGACGACTCAAGGGTTCATCGCTCAATCGAGCACGGCATGGGATTCCTTCATCGGTCCATCACCGATTTGGCAGGCGAACACTACGGTCTGGTTTCCGTTGAGCTGCCCTTTCAGCCGCTGGCGCCGGTCGCGGTGTTCGAAGAGTTCTTCGGGGCGCCGGTCCGCGTTGAACGGCCGTCGGCCATCTTGCGCCTATCCAGTCGGGTTCTCGAACTACCCCTTCGAGTTCAGTCTGACGTGCACACGCGACACCTCGTGGAGGCGCTGCTCGCTCAGCGGTTACCTCCTGGAGAAACTGATCTCCTTGCCCCGCGAGTGCGCGCGGTGATCCAACAGTTACTGGGCACCGCGCCCACGGACGTCACCGCGGTAGCTCGCATGTTGACAATCTCGCCACGCACGCTGCAACGTCGTTTGAGCAATGAGAAGACCTCGGTCACGATCTTGCTCGATGAAGTGCGACAGACGGCGGCGCGCACATACTTGACGGGCAGCGATATGCCGTTGACTCAGGTTGCCAATCTCCTTGGGCTATCCGAACAATCGGCCCTCACTCGGTGCTGCAAACGGTGGTGGGGCTACACGCCTTCCGACATGCGCACCGGTGCGCTGCGCAATGTGGTGGCTCCCACTGCGCAACAGTCGGGAAGTCAGTGAGCGCGCAGTGCCCCGCTGTCACGCGCCCGGCCCGCGACGTCATGCCAGAGCGAGCACGCACGTCATACGAAACACCAGAGTGCCCCTGTCGGACTTCGGTTGATGGGTGACGGATCTGTTTCGGTTGATCCTTG
>NZ_JARVRX010000028.1 GCF_030209435.1 Mycolicibacterium sp. lyk4-40-TYG-92
CGGCGGCGGCGCGGGCGTGAACACCCCGTTCGGTGGCAGCGGCTTCAACGCCGGCGCCTCCAACGAGTTCGCCGCACCCGCCCCGGCCGACTTCATCCCGACGTTCGGCGCCGGCACCGGCGGCGGTGCGGCCGTCAACACCCCGGTCGGCGGCAGCGGCTTCAACACCGGCACCTCCGGCGAAATCGGCCCTGACGGTGTCCAGGCCGGCACCAATTCCGGTGCAGGCGTCGCGACCCCGGTCGGCGGCTCCAACTTCAACAGCGGATCGGCCTTCACCTTCGGCCGCTGAGTCCGGGTCACAACGGCCAGGCACCCGCACGGGTGTCTGGCCTTTGTGGTTTCCGGGCGAGATCAGCGGGCGGGCTCCGGAAGTACGTAGCGTCCGTCACGCAGCAGGGCGATCTACCCCGATTGAAGCCAGGCACTTCTTCCGGGCGCCGGCGGTCCCTGAGGGCAATGACCGCCGGCACATCGCAACCGCGATTGCACTCAGGTACCTCGCCGCCGGTACCAAGCTCGCAAAAAGCCCCCCACCTGCACTGACAGGTGAGGGGCTATGGCGGTGGCGGAGGGATTTGAACCCTCGGTGGGGGGTTACCCCACACACGCTTTCGAGGCGTGCTCCTTAGGCCGCTCGGACACGCCACCGTGTGGCAGCTTACCGGCCACAGGGTGTCTCGCCCTAATCGGGCTCTGACCAGGACGTCCTATCTCTGGCGGGCGAAGAACCCCGCCATCAGCGCGGCGCACTCGGCCTCGAGCACCCCGCCGCGGACCTCCGGGCGGTGCGTCAGCCGCCGGTCGCGGACCACGTCCCACAGCGAGCCGACGGCGCCGGTCTTGGGTTCCCAGGCCCCGAACACCACGCGCGCCACCCGCGACATCACCAGCGCGCCGGCGCACATGGTGCAGGGCTCGACGGTGACCGCCAGCGTCGCGCCTTCCAGCCGCCAGCCGTCGCCGTGCACCGCGGCGGCCGCGCGCAGCGCCAGGATTTCGGCGTGCGCGGTCGGGTCACCCAGTGATTCGCGCGCGTTGGCGGCCCGGGCCAGCTCGACCCCGTCGGCCGAGAACACGACCGCCCCGATCGGCACGTCGTCGGCCCCGGCGAGTTCGGCGGCCTCCAGGGCGGCCCTGATCAGCCGCTCATCAGCGGAACTCACCGCCCCAGCTTGTCCAATACCGCCACGAGTTCGTCGTTGAAGCCCATCTCCTGGGCGATGCGGCTGAGTTGTTCGTCGGCGTACTCGTCGTCGGCGAGGATCACGCCGAGCACCGCTTCGGGCAGGCCCAGGTCGGCCAGCAGCCCGAGGTCGCCTTCCTCGAACGGGTCGTCTTCCTCGAGCTCTTCCAGGCTCAGGTCGGCGTCCAGCTTCTCCAGCACTTCGGCGGCGATGTCGTAGTCCAGCGCCGCCGTGGCATCCGACAGCAGCAGCCGGGCCCCGGAGGGGGCCGGACGGACGATGACGAAGAACTCGTCGTCGACGTTCAGGAGGCCGAAAACCGCACCGGCGGAACGCAGTTCACGAAGTTCGGTCTCGGCGGCAGCCAGGTCCACCAGCGCCGCCCGTTTCAGCGGGACGCAACGCCATGCGCCGTCCTCCCGGACAACCGCCACTCCGAAGCCGTCGGGGAGATCGGCAACCTGCTGCTGTGCCTGCGCGCGCTGTACTCCCATGCGGATAACGCTAGTCCGCACTCTGCCACTTGACCAGCGGTCCCATATGTACCCCACCCGGGCCGTGTGCAAACCTTGGATGGTGACAACTCCGGTGTGTGTGCTCGGTATGGGACTCATCGGCGGTTCGCTGATGAGGGCCGGGCAGGCCGCGGGCCGCGAGGTGTACGGATACAACCGTTCGATCGACGCGGTCCGGGCGGCGACGGCCGACGGCTTCGACGCCACAGAAGACCTCACCGCGGCGCTGAAGCGCGCCGCGTCGACCGAGGCACTGATCGTCCTGGCGGTACCGGTGCCCGCACTGCCGATCATGCTCGAGCACATCCGCGACACCGCCCCGGACTGCCCGCTCACCGACGTGGTGAGCGTCAAAGGCAATGTGCTGCAACAGGTTCAGCAATACGGGCTGCTCGGCCGTTTTGTCGGCGGACACCCGATGGCCGGCACCGCGCATTCCGGTTGGACTGCCGGGGCCGCCGACCTGTTCGTCGGGGCGCCGTGGGTGGTGAGCGTCGACGACCACGTCGACCCCCAGGTGTGGGCCCAGGTGATGCATCTCGCGCTGGACTGCCGCGCGGTGATCGTGCCCGCGCGCTCCGATGAACACGACGCCGCGGCCGCCGCCATCTCGCACCTGCCGCACCTGCTGGCCGAGGCCCTGGCCGCGACGGCGGGCGAGGTTCCGCTGGCGTTCGCGCTGGCCGCGGGTTCGTTCCGGGACGGCACCCGGGTCGCTGCCACTGCACCCGACCTGGTCCGGGCCATGTGCGAGGCCAACGCGACGGAGCTGACGGCGATGCTCGACCGGGCCATGGAGCTGCTGAGTCAGGCCCGCTCGTCGCTGGCCGAGGCGCAATCGGTGGCCGAGCTGGTCGAAAGCGGCCACGCCGCGCGGGTCCGCTACGACAGCTTCAGCCGGCCACAGATCCTCGCGACGACCATCGGGGAAGAAGGCTGGCGCCAGGAATTGGCCGCGCTGGGCCGCGCCGGCGGCGTGATCAGATCCGCTCTGCCAGTCCGGGGTAGCCGAGGATGAAGCCGTCGTCGTCGACGGTGATCGAGGTATCCGCGACGGGCGAGTCCAGCTTGATCGGCCGGCCCGGGCCCGCACTGGTGTAACCGATCGTCACGGATTCCACCGTCAGATCGGGCACCCGGACGTAGACGACGGGCAGCGACACCGACGCGGTGCGGTTGTGCAGGCCGGTACGCCGGATGGGCAGCGCGTTGAAGAACGGGCTGAAGACGACGTCGACGTCCAGTGCTCCGTTGTAGGCGGCCCGACGGGCCTGGTTCTGGTGGTCCTGCACCAGCCACATGTTCTCTTCGTCACGGGCAATGGACAGTTGCCGCTCACGCTGCGCCAGGGTGACGGTGAGAGACAGGCGTTTGGTTGCTCCGCTCTCGTCGGTCACCAGGTCGTACGACGCGCTGAACGCGGGATGAATCTCGGTGGCAGCGGCCACTATCCGGCCGTACGCCTTGATCCGGTTGCCGGACAACTGCACCCGCGCCGATTCCATCCGTGATACATCCGGCGCGCGCCAGGTCAGAATCGCGGGCCAGGCGGGTTCGGTGACTTCGGTCTGGTCTGCGCTCACCCGTCTACCGTAGGCGACGGAGGCCCGGCTTCGCAGTCACGATTGCAACTCCGGACGGACCCGGCCGGGACGCCCGCACAGCCAGTGCCAAGGCAGCGTCCAGAGCCAGGGCGAGGCCGGCAACCAACAACGCGCCGACCAGCGCGAGATAGAACTGGCGCACCTTGATGCCGTCGATCAGGAACCGGCCCAGCCCGCCGAGGCTGGCGTACGCGGCGACGGTCGCGGTGGCGACCACCTGGAGCGTGGCGGTCCGCAGCCCGCCGACGATCAGCGGCATGGCATTGGGCACCTCGGCGCGCAGCAGCACCTGTCGCTCTGTCATGCCCATGGCGCGGGCGGCGTCGACCACCACCGGGTCGACGTTGGCGATCCCGGCATACGTTCCGGCCAGAAGTGGCGGGATCCCCAGCAGCATCAGGGCGACGGTCGGCGGTACCAGGCCCAGTCCCCACAGCAGGACGCCGAGCAGCAGGACGCCGAGGGTGGGCAGGGCGCGCAGGGCGTTGACGCCGCCGACCACCAGCGCCGTGCCGCGACCGGTGTGCCCGACGTACATGCCTACGGGAATCGCGACGAGCGCGCTGCACAGCACCGCGATGCCGGTGTACTCCAGGTGCTCCAGCATCCGCATGCCGAGGCCCGCCGGGCCGGTCCAGTTGGCCGCGGTGAAGATGTAGGCGAGGGCCTGGTGCAGGAAGTTCATGCCGGCGCCTTCGCCCGCGTCCACGGGGTGGCCAGACGGCCCGCGCTGAGGATGATGAGGTCGACGACCACCGCCAGCACGAAGATGGCGATGATGCCGGCGACGATCTGGTCGCTCTTGTCAGCCTGGTACCCCTCGGTGAACCAGGTGCCCAGCCCGCCGATGCCGATCACCGAACCGACCGACACCATCGAGATATTGGTGACGGCGACCACGCGCATCCCGGCCGTCAGGACCGGAATCGACAGTGGCAGTTCGACTCTCAGGAACCGGGTACGCGGCCGGTAACCCATGGCCGTAGCCGCCTCGCGCGTGTCCGCGGGGACGGCATCGAGCGCCTCGGGCACCGTCCGCATCAGCAGCGCGACGGTGTAGAGGGTCAGCGCGACCAGGACGTTGGCCTCGTCGAGAATCCGCGTCGGAATGATCAACGGCAGCACCACGAACAGCGCCAGCGACGGGATGGTGAAGACGATGCTGGCGGTGACGGTGCTGATTCGGCGCAGCCGCGGTCGCTGCCGCACATAGGCGCCCAGCGGCACGGCGATCAGCACCCCGATGAGCAACGGCACCAGCGCCAGCCGCAGGTGAATCTGTGTGAGGACCCAGGCAGCTTCCAGGTGAGTCATCAGGTATCGCATCGCCCGCCCTTGCGGCTCTTGATGATTGCCAGCACATCATCGATGCCCACACCGCCGATCACGTGGCCCCGCTCATCGACGGCCACCCCCAGGCCGGACGGGGACGACAACGCCGAATCCAGTGCCAGCCGCAGGGTGCCGTCCGGCCGGAACAGCGAGCCGCCGGCGATGGTGCTGTCGTACAAGGACTTTCCATGTCGGTGCTGACCCACGCCGTCGGCGTTGATCCACGCGTAGGGGGTGCCGTCGGCGTTGACGACCAGGGCCCACTGCCCGTCGGTCAGATCCAGTGCGTCGACCGCCGGTTCGGTGACGGTGCGGATGTCGCGGAGCCGGAGTCCATCGGCGTCCCGGAACTGCAGGCCGCGGTAGCCGCGGTCGGCACCGACGAAACCGGCGACGAACGCGTTGGCTGGATTGGACAACAGACGCTGCGGTGCGTCGTACTGCTGCAGGGTGCCACCGGGACCGAACACCGCGACGCGGTCGCCGAGTTTGACGGCCTCGTCGATGTCGTGCGTGACGAACACGATGGTCTTACGTAGATCGCTTTGCAGCCGCAGGATTTCGGTCTGCAGGTCTTCGCGGACGACGGGATCCACCGCGCTGAACGGCTCGTCCATCAGCAGGATGGGTGGATCGGCGGCCAGCGCCCGCGCCACCCCGACGCGCTGCTGCTGGCCACCCGACAGCTGCGCCGGGTAGCGGTCGGCGAGCTTGACGTCGAGCCCGACACGCTCCAACACGCCCAGCGCCTTTTTCCTTGCGCTGCGGCGCGATTCGCCCTTGAGGACCGGCACCGTGGCGACGTTGTCCACTACCTTGAGGTGGGGCATGAGCCCGGCGCTCTGCAGCACGTACCCGATGCCGAGGCGCAGCCGCACCGGGTCGACGGTGGCGACGTTGGCACCGTCGACGGTCAGGGTTCCGGAGGTCGGGTCGATCATCCGGTTGATCATCCGCATGGAGGTGGTCTTGCCGCACCCGGAGGGTCCGACGAACACCGACAGCGTGCCCTCGGCGATCTCGAGGCTCAGTTCATCGACAGCTACGGCGCTGCCGTAGCTCTTGGTGACCTTGTCGAACGTGATCATCGGCCCACCGGCTTGTCGAAACCGTTGTCCTGGACCCATTTTTTCGCCGCCTGGTCGGCGTCGATGCCGCCGTTGCCGGAGACCGCGGTGTTCATCTCGATGAGCGCCTTCGTCGTGAGTTTCGCGCTGACGCCGTCGAGCACCGTCTTGAGCAGATCGGACTTCTTCTGCGATGCCACCAGCGGCACCACGTTGGCGGCCAGGAAGTTGTGCTTCGGATCGTCGAGCACCACCAGATTGTTCTGGACGATGGCCGGCGAGGTGCTGAAAATATCTGCTGCGGTGACGGTTCCGTCGACCAGCGCCCGGACCGTGGCCGGCCCCCCACCGTCGCTGATCGCGATGAAGTTGACCGGTGCGATGTCGAGGCCGTACTTGGCTTTCAGCCCGGGTAGACCCTCGGTGCGCTGCAGGAATTCCGACGGCGCACCGAATTTCACCTGGGCCGAGTGCTGGGCCAGGTCTCCGATGGTCTTGAGATTCCATTTCTTGGCGGTTTCCGCTGACACCGCGACGGTGTCGGTGTCGGCGGCCGGGGACGGCGTCAGGATGGACAGGTCACCCGGAAGCACTCGGGCAAGTGCCAATTCGACGTCATCGGCGGCGGTGGCTTTGGTCTTCGGATCGAAGTACTGCAGCAGGTTGCCGGTGTATTCCGGGATCAGGTCGATCGAATGATCCTTCACCGCAGGAACGTACGTCTCGCGGCTGCCGATGCCGAACTGGCGACCGACGGTAAAGCCGTTGGCCGCCAACGCCTGCGCATAGATTTCGGCGATGATCTTCGACTCGGGGAAGTCGGCGGAACCCACCACGATCGACTTGAGATCACCCGAGATGCTGCCCCCACCGAGGGGATTGGCGCTGCCGCAGCCCGTCAGCAGGGCAGCGAGCAGCAGGGCCAGAGCGGTCAGAAATCGCGCCACCCGAACATCCTTTCGGCGTCGTGCACTCAGGCCGACCCTAGCGTTATTCGAAAATTGTTGCCGCAGTTCCCGGCATCCTGCCCGCAGAACCGTCAAGATGGTTGGTATGAGTAGCGATCACGCGACTTCCCCAGACCCGTCCGGGTCGACGCCCAAGCCGGCAGCTGTGCCCGCCGAACCGCCGGCACCCAAGACGCCGAAGCCGACGTCCAAGAAGTCCGATACAGAGGCGCCCCCGGCGGGAACGCCGAAGTCTGCGGTGAAGTTCACGCGTACCGCGGCGCTGTGGTCGGCGCTGATCCTCGGCTTCCTCATCCTCATCCTGCTGCTGGTGTTCATCCTGCAGAACGGCGACGACGTCACGCTGCGGCTGTTCGGCTGGCAGCTGACCATCCAGAAGGGTGTGGCGATCCTGCTCTCGGCGGTCGCAGGTGGTCTGCTGACCTTCGCGGTGGCCAGCATTCGGATTCTGCAGCTGCGGCTCGCCGCACGGAAGAACTTGAAGGCCGGCCTCTAGTTCTCACCCACCCGCGAGCGTGCGTGTCTGCACCCGACACGCCGACCGCAATGCGCCAGAACGTCGCGCTCGCCAGCCGCGAGGGCGACGTTTTTGCACGAAGACCACGGCGTGTTGCGTGCAGACACGCACGCTCGCGCTAAGAAAGGACGGCCAAGCCGGCGGCGATGAGCGGCGCGACGGCTTCGCCGACGGGGTCGTCGTGGTCGGCTCCGCCGGCGGCCATGCGGGCGCGGAAGTCGATGCCTGCCGCGATGATGGCCAGCTTGAAGTACGCCAGCGCCAGGTAAAACTCCCAATGATCCAAAGGTCGTCCCGCCGCCACGGCGTACTTCTGGGCCAGGGCATCCATCGAGGGAATCTTGTCCGAGGACCAGGCCGCGTCGGTGTGCACCATGCCGAACATCGGGTGGCGGTAGACGCACATCAGCGCGGCGTCGGACAACGGGTCACCGAGGGTCGACATCTCCCAGTCCAGCACCGCCCGCACTTTGGTCGCGTCGACGGCGTCGAGCATGGTGTTGTCGATGCGGTAGTCGCCGTGCACGATGGCGCTGCGGCTCTGCGGTGGCAGCTTTTCCGTCAGCAGACCATGCAGCCGGCGCACGTCCGCGTCGCGCGCATCGTCCGGCAGCCGCACCAGATCCCACTGCGAACCCCAGCGCCGCACCTGCCGTTCCAGGTACCCTTTCGCCTTTCCGAAGTCCCCGAGCCCGACAGCCTCCGGATCCAGCGCATGCAGGTCGGCCAGCACCTTGATCAGCGCGTCCACACACGCGTCGATGGCCTGCTGATCCCCGAGTGCGTCGAGCTCTGCCGAATACCGAACGACGCGGCCCGGCACGAAATCGACCATCTGGAACGGCGCACCCAGTACCGAGTCGTCATTGCGCATCGTCACCGCGTGCGCCACCGGCACCGTCGTACCCTCAAGCGCCGCAACGACTTTGTACTCCCGCGCCATGTCGTGCGCCGACGGCGTCAGCCCGTGCAGTGGCGGCCGGCGCAGCACCCATTTGGCGGCGTCGTCGAACACCAGGAACGTCAGATTCGATCGGCCACCGGCGATCAGCTCGGCGCGCAGCTCACCGCTGCGGGCCACCCCGATCTCGCGCAGGTGCGCGTCCAGGGCGGTCAGGTCCAAGCCGTCGAGAGATGCCACCCGATCTGTCTACCATCGCTGATTTCGCGGCAGCAGATCCCACACGTGTTCGACGCTGTTGACGCCGGCCACCGCGAGCCGGCCGCTGCGAGAAGCCAGCAGCCGGGTGATGCCGGTGTAGTCGACCTGGAACGACAGGATGCGCTCGGTCGGCACGATGTCGTGCAGCAGCCCGTTGATCACGCCGCCGTGGCTGAAGATGACGACGGTGTCCTCGGCCTCGGCCTCGCTCGCGATGTCCATGACGGCCTCGGTGATGCGGGCCAGGAACGCCTCTTCGTCGACACTGCTGGGCAGGTGGCCCGTCATGAGCCGGGCCATCTCTTCGGGGTGCTCGGCCGCGATCTGCTCGATCGGGATGTACTGCGCCATGTCGCGGTCGTACTCGGCGAGCCGGTCGTCGATTTCGATGTTCAGCCCCAGCGCGGCCGCCACCGGCTGCCCGGTCTGGATGGCGCGCTTCTGCGGGCTGCTGATCAGCCGGGTGATCGGGAACCGCTTGAGCGCGTCCGGCAGCCGGTCGGCCTGCGCGATGCCTTCCTCGGAGAGGTCGGGGTCGGCGCCCTCACCGGGCTCGTTGCGCAGCGGCAGGGCATGACGGATCAGAAGCAGTTGCATAGCGGTTTCCTCCACAGCGGTTGTGCGCTGACGGGCAATACTATGCAGCTAAGTTGTCATGACAAGACACCGAGAGGCGGTACACCGATGGTCGGCTCCCGGTCGCGCCATGAGCATGTCGCGGCGGTGCTGCGGCAGCGGATCACGCGGCACGAGTACCAGATCGGTGAGTCACTGCCCGCCGAGAGCGCGCTGTGCGCGGAGTTCGACGTATCCCGGGGGCCGGTCCGCCAGGCCCTCGCGACACTGAAAAACGAAGGCCTGATCCGCATTTCGCGGGGCAAGCCGGCCACCGTCCGCAGCCACGATGTCCGTCAGACGCTGGACACGTTCACGCCGTTCACCCAGTGGGCCGAACGCAACGGCCGCACCGCGGGGAGCCGGACCCTGGAGATCTCGCGCCGCCGCGCCAGCGAGACCGCGGCCACCGCGCTTAGCTTGACCACCGACGACTTCGTCGTCGAGGTGCTGCGCGTGCGACTACTCGACGGTGAGCCGGTGATGATCGAGCGAAGCAGCTTCACCGACGCGGTGGGTTCGCTGCTGTTCGAATTCGACACCGACTCCGGATCGATCACCGACTATCTGACCGACCGTGGTGTGCAGTGGGACGCCATGGAGCACGTGCTGGACGCTGTCGCCGCAGATGACATCGACGCCGAGAACATGCACATCGAGCGGGGCAGTCCCCTACTGCGTGAGCGTCGGACCTCACGCGACCAGTACGGGGTGGCGTTCGAATATTCCGACGACCGCTACCGGCCCGACGTGGTGGCCTTCAGCATCGTCAACGCCCGCACCATCGACGTCCGCGCCTGACAAAACAATCCCCCGCAAGCGAACTCGCGGGGGATTGCGCGCAGCTGGCTAGTCGGCCACAGGCATCCGATTCCAGTAGGGAATCAACAGCAGCATGGCGACGAACGCGGCCCCGGCGAAGCCGTAGAACAGTGCTGAGGTACCGAGGTAACCCGGCAACAGACCACCGAGGATGGCACCGACCGAGCCGCAACCGTTGATGATTCCCGTCGCCGTACCCGCGTGCTTGGACGTACCGAAGTCGACGGCCGCGATACACGAGATCATGGCATCAGCGCCGTAGACGGTCAGGCCGATCAGACCGAGGACACCGACCATGACCCACACATTGCCTGTCGCGGTCAGCGGCCCGAACAGCATGAGCACCACAACCAGCACGGCCAGGCTGATCACGCTCGCCGGCACCCGGCGCGCCTTGAACACCTTGTCCGAGACGCGGCCCAGCAGGATCGGTGCGATGACACCGGCGATACCGAACGCGACCGGAACGGTCACCGCGGTGAACTTGTCACTGTCGTGCAGCTGTTCGGCGACGATCACCGGGCCCCACAGGAGGATGGCGTAGCGAGCCGGCTTGAGCAGAAAATACGCTGCCCCAAGGGTTCTCACCATCTGATCCTTCAGCACCACGGCGAGGGACTCGCGCCACGACGAACTGGGCTCGGCGATGGCCTCGTCCGTGGCGGCGGCATCGAGCTCGACCCCTTCCACCGTGTCCCCGGCCGCCCGGTACTCCTCGATCGGCGGCAGGCCGACGTCCGCGGGGCTGTTGCGCTGAAAGATGAAGAACAGCAAGAACACGACGGCGACGATGGCCGCACCGCTGAAGAACGCCGCGCGCCAACTGCCGAACAGGTCGTAGGCGAACCACCCGACCACCGGTGCGGCGACGAGGCCACCGAAGGCGTAGTTGGTGCTCCACAGCCCCAGGACGTGGCCACGTTCCCCGACGGAGAAGAACTGGGACATGTTGCTCAACGTGCCCGACCAGCCCGTCGACTGGGCCAGGCCTTGCACGATCATCAATGGCAGCAGGAAGACCACGGCAGGCAGCAGACCCATGAACAGGGTCGCGATCGCCGAGATGGCCAGGCCGCCGAGCACGACGACCCGTGGGCCGAACCGGTCAGAGACCTGGCCCCAGACGAATTGGCCGACGGCGTAGGCGGTGAGATACGCGGCGTCGAGGTTGGCCAGGACGCTCTTGGTCAAATGCAGGTGCAGGACGGGGTCTTCGAGAATGCCGAGCTTGGCGACGGAGAACGTCTGACGGGTGAAATAGAAACCGGCATAGGCGATCCACGTGATGGCGAAGATCCGGATACGCCAGCGTTCATACTTCGGATTTGTGGTGCGCGACTTGGACAGCAGGGTGTGCGACATGGCTGTTCACTTCCACTGGGTGCGGGTAAGGGAGCGCGGAGCGAAGAAGGCCGACCAGAGGCGTGGAGACGCCATCGAGATCGTCGGCAAGGCAAGGGTTTTGGCGCGAGAGCGCGAGAGGTTAGAGTGATGAGCGCGGGGGTGGTCGGGGCCGAGGGTGCGGCACCCGACCACCGCGGAGTGCGTCGTCGAATCAGCCCAGGGTTGCCACCAAACCGGGCAGGTCGGCCACGCTGTCCAGGATGTGGGTGGCGCCGGCAGCGGAAAGCTGCGCAGCGTTGTGCGCGCCGGTCAGCACGCCGACCGAAGCGCGCGCTCCGGCACGCATGCCGGTGATGACGTCCGACGAGGTGTCACCGACGACCACCATCGATTGCACCGACTCGGTCTCGGTCTGCATAAGGGCTGCGAGCGCCATGTCGGGGTAGGGCCGTCCGCGGACGCCGGGCGCGGGGCAGAGCACTGCGTCGGCGAGGTCCTGCCAACCCAGCGCCTCGATGATGGCCTGCTGGGTTTCCCGGGCGAAGCCCGTGGTCAGCGCGACCTTGATACCGCGCGACCGGAAAGATGTAATGACATGTTCAGCCTGCGGGATGGGGCTGCACTTGCCGTCTGCGACCAATTGGGCGTAACAGCGCTCGAACTCCTTGTTGGCCGCTTGCGCCTGCTCTTCGTTGCCGCGGCTCAGGTGGCGGAACACGACGATCTTCGACTGCCCCATGGTGTCGGCGACGTAGCGCAGCATTTCCGCGCGGTCCGCATCGGTCTTCGACAGACCGGCATGACCGTCGGCGGCCAGGAACGATTGCTGCACCAGGCCGGTGTCCTCGACCGTCGTGCCGGCCATGTCGAACACCACCAGGCTGATTCCCGATGTTGCTTGGTTGCCCACTTTGGGGTCCTTTCCTATTGGGGTGATTGGGTTTTGGTTGTTCTAGACGGTGGCGGGCACGCTCGTCGCCGCCAGCGCACGCTCGACGCTGCTTGCCGCGAGGCCCATGCTGGTGGTCATGCCGATGCCGGTGGTGACGGTGACGACGTGGGTGCGTTCCACCGGTTCCTCGATGAGGAACTCCTGGCCCGGCGCCGAGCAATAGACGCCCTGCCAGCGTTCGGTGATGTCGATGTCGCTGACGCCGAACAGTTTTCGGGTTTGGTCGAGCAGGATGTCGAAGCCCTGCTCGGACTGGAACGGCGCGGCCGTGACTTCCCGGATGTGGGTGTCGCCGATCAGTAGCGAGCCGTCGGGCTGCGGCGTGAACATCAGGTGCAGGTCGATGTCCACCGCGTCGGGGTGCTCGTCCCGCAGTCGCTGTGCGACGGCACCGACACTGGGCAGGTCCTCGAAACCCGCGTACCGCAGCAACGACCAACCGGTGAACAGCGGCGCCGGGAGCGTGAACGCCAACGGCAGCCTGGCACGGATCATGTGCAGCCGGCACCGGAGCAAGCCGTCGCGCTCAGCCAGGTGGGGGAACAGCCGGTCGATGTCGTAGTTCACGGCGATGAAGGTGGTCTCGGTGCGTATCGGCCCGCGCGAGGTATGCACGACGCCCGGCTCGAAGCCGGAAGCCGCGGTACGCCAATGAAAGTCGACGCCTTGCGATTCCAGCCACCGCGCGATGGACGGCACCGCGGTTCGCGGGTCGACCTGAAGGTCGTTGGGCAGGTACATGCCTCCGACGACGCGGAGATCACGCACCGGCAGGCGGTCGACCATCTGCTGACGGTTGAGCAGGTGCACGTCACCACTGGGCCGGGCGTCGACGAATTCACGCATGACAGCGAGTTCGTCCTCGTGGCGGGCCACGCAGTAGGTGCCCGCCTCTCGCGACCAGAACCCGGCTTGCCGGGACAGGCCCAGCCAGTGCTGCCGGCCGACCCGGGCGTAGTCCAGCGCGACACCATTCTGCGCCGTGATGCACGCGTGGCCGAAGTTCTGCACCGACGCCCCGGCCACTCCCGCGGCGTGGTCGATCACGGCGACCGCCAGTCCGCGCCGGTGGGCGTGATAGGCGTGCGCAAGGCCGACGATTCCAGCTCCTACGACGACGACGTCGTAGCTCAGTTGATTTGGCATGGCATAACAGTGCGGCACATCGACATAGTTGTCAATACAAGTGATGGGCCGTTTCGGTACTCATATATATAAGTGCAACAGTGTGTGAACGTGCGGGAAACAATGCCGATGGCGCACTACGCACCATGGGACGGTCGGCATGACAACATGGGCACCAGCACCCCACCCCAGCATCGAAGGAGCCGCCATGGGGTACGCCGACGAACTGTTCGACCTCACCGACCGGACGGTCCTCATCACCGGCGGGAGCCGCGGCCTCGGCCGGGAGATGGCGTTCGCCGCGGCCCACTGCGGCGCCAACGTCGTCATCGCCAGCCGGAACCTGGAGTCGTGTCAGGCCACCGCCGCCGAGATCATCGCCGAAACCGGCCGCGACGCGCTGGCCCACCAGGTGCACGTCGGCCGCTGGGACGAACTCGACGGCCTGGTCGACGCGGCCTATGACCGGTTCGGCAAGGTCGACGTACTGGTGAACAACGCCGGCATGTCGCCGTTGTACGAGTCGTTGGGGTCGGTGCCGGAGAAGCTGTTCGATGCGGTGGTCAACCTGAACTTCAAGGGGCCGTTCCGGTTGTCCGCAATAGTCGGTGAGCGGATGGTGGCCGACGGCGGCGGGTCGATGATCAACATCAGCTCGTCAGGCTCCTTGCGCCCCGATGCCTACATGCTCCCCTACGCCGCCGCGAAGGCCGGATTGAACACGCTCACAGAAGGTTTCGCGAAGGCCTTCGGCCCTACCGTCCGCGTCAACACCCTCATGGCGGGGCCGTTCCTCACCGACATCAGCAAGGCCTGGGGCGCGGATACGACCAACGCCTTCCACTCGCTGCCACTGCAGCGGGCCGGGCAGCCACGCGAGATCGTCGGCGCCGCACTGTTTTTGATGTCCGACGCCTCCAGCTTCACCACCGGTTCGATCCTGCGCGCGGACGGCGGGTTCGCCTAGTTCACAGGTGGCCACTGGCCAGCAGCGCGGCGGCCGCGGCGGCGAGTGAGGCGTCGACACGATCGCGTTCGTCACCCATTCCGACGAGGAAATCGACGGTCATCGGGCTGAGAATATCCCGCAGGCCGTGCCCTTCTGCACCGAAGAAACCCGCCATCTCGAGCATCACCGCGCCGTGACACATGCTCCAGATACGGCCTGCGACAGCGGCTTCGCCGTCGTTGCGGATGCGGCCGGCCGCGATCATCCGGCGTACCGACTCACAGAGCGTCTGGAACGACGCGTCACGCGACGTGGCATGACCGGTCACCGTCAAATCTTTACGGACGCTCGACAACGACGCCGGGACGGACGTGCCGAACATCAATTGGTAGTGCTGCGGATTCTTCAGTGCGAACCGTCGGTATGCGGCGCCCATCGAGAAGAAGTCCGCCACCGGATCATCGGTCTGCGGTACGGACGCCAGGGCGTCGCCGAATCGGGCGAAGATCTCGGCCGAGAGGGCGTCGACCACACCGGTCATCGACCCGAAGTGGGTGTACACGACCATCGTCGACGTACCCACCTCGGCGGCGAGCTTCCGCACGCTCAACGCCTGGAGCCCGTCACGCTCCAGGATCGCGATGCCGGCTTCCACCAACTGCCGGCGAATTTCGTCGCTCACCCTTGCACACCATCCATAACAGTGTTATACCAGTAACCACAGCCAATAACACTGTTATGGAGGTTCTGGGATGACCAACCGCTACCTGGAAGGCGCTTTCGCGCCACTGCACGACGAATACACCCTGACCGACCTGACTGTCACCGGCACGATCCCGGACTACCTGGACGGTCGCTATCTACGCAACGGCCCCAACCCCATCGGCGAAATCGACCCCGAGCTCTACCACTGGTTTCTCGGCGACGGCATGGTGCACGGCATCCGCCTCCGCGACGGCAAGGCTGAGTGGTACCGCAATCGCTGGGTACGCGGACCGTTCACCGCGGCCGAGCTCGGCGAGGGCACGCCGGCCGGCCACGGCAGCCCTTTCGGCATCGGCGCCAACACCAACGTGCTGGGCCACGCCGGCAAGACCCTGGCGCTAGTCGAAGGCGGCGGGGCGAGCTATGAACTGACCGACGAATTGGACACCGTCGGCGCGTGCGATTTCAACGGCACCCTCAGCGGCGGCTACACCGCGCACCCGAAACGTGATCCGGAAACCGGTGAACTGCATGCGGTTTCGTACAGCTTCACCCGAGGCAACACCGTGCAGTACTCGGTGATCGGCACTGACGGGCGTGCCAAGCGCACCGTCGACATCGAGGTTCACGGCAGCCCGATGATGCACGATTTCTCGCTGACCGAGCGCCACGTCATCTTCTACGACCTGCCCGTGAGCTTCGATGCGCGGACTGTCACCGAGATGGCGGTACCGAAGGCACTACGGCTGCCGGCGCGACTGTTGTTGTCCTCGTTGATCGGCCGCGTCAAGATTCCCGACCCGGTCATCGCGCGTCAGTCGAGCTTCCGATCGAATGACCGGCGCTTCCCGTACTCGTGGAATCCCAAGTACCCGGCACGGATCGGCGTCATGCCGCGCGACGGAGGGAATTCCGACGTGCGCTGGTTCGACGTCGAGCCGTGCTATGTGTTCCACCCGATGAACGCCTACGACTCCCCCGACGACAACACCATCGTCCTGGATGTGGTGCGGCACCCAAAGATGTTCGCCACGGACCGCATCGGCCCCAACGAAGGGCCGCCCACCTTGGATCGGTGGACCATCGACCTCAGTGCCGGCAAGGTGCTCGAGGACCGCGTGGACGACCACCCGCAGGAATTCCCCCGGGTCGACGAGCGTCTGGTCGGCAAGCGTCACCGCTACGGCTACGCGCCGGTGATCGCCGAGGGCGTCAGCGGCAGTGACACGCTGCTCAAGCACGACTTCGTCGGCGGCAACACCGCAACGCGACATTTCGGGTCCGGGAAAGAGTTGGGCGAGTTCGTCTTTCACCCGTCATCGGCAGATGCCGCCGAGGACGACGGCGTGTTGATGGGCTTCGTCTACAACGCTCAGACCGACCGCAGCGAGCTGGCCATCCTCGACGCCCAGACGCTGCAGGACGTCGCGAACATCCAGCTGCCGCACCGCGTGCCGGCCGGGTTCCACGGCAACTGGGTACCGACCACCTAGCGGGCCGACCGGCTCGGCTACGGCGTGATGATGTTGAACGCCGGGTCGGGCCGGTCGACCACACTCAGCAGTGTCGGCAGTGCGGTGGCATCGCCGGTCACTTCGACGCCCGGTGAACTCGTGTCGCCGGCGGCAAAAGCCAAGAGCCGCAGCTTGTTCGCGAGCGTCACGGTGGCCTGTGCCGTACTCGGGTCAGCGGCGACCTTGCGGTGCACCAGCACCCCGTTCCGCAGCGCCAACCGGTAGTTGGTGGCGACGTCCCCGAAGGTCACGTCGATGGCAAGGTCGAGGTCCCACGCCCGCGGGCCGTTGATGTTGATGGCGAAGGTATCGAACATCTGCTCCGGGCTCAGCTGCGCCAGCATGGTCGGTGACGCGGACTGGGTCGGGGTGCCGAACCTGCCCACGCGCAATTCGGTAGCTCCGGACAGGAAGAAGTTGCGCCACACCGCGTTCTCAGCGCCGTAGGCCAGCTGCTCCAGGGTGTCCGCGTACAGTTCCCGCGCGGCGGCGTGGTTGTCGTCGGTGAAGATTGCGTGATCCAACAGCGTTACCGCCCAACGGAAATCGCCCTCATCGAACGCCGCCTGGGCCAGCTCGACGACGCGGTCGATACCGCCCATCGCCGCCACGTACCGCGGGGCGGACGCCTCCGGCGGGTGCTGCCAGAGCCGCCCCGGGTTGCCGTCGAACCAGCCCATGTAGCGCTGGTAGACCGCTTTGACGTTGTGACTGACCGATCCGTAGTAACCGTGGGTATGCCAGGCCTTCTCCAACGCCGGCGGCATCTGGAAGGTTTCGGCAATCTCGATGCCCGTGTACCCCTGGTTGAGCTGGCGCAACGTCTGGTCATGCAGATAGGCGTACAGATCCCGTTGCACCGACAGGTATTCGACGATGCTGTCCTGGCCCCAGGTGGGCCAGTGGTGCGAGGCGAACACCACCTCGGCGCGGTCGGCGTAGCGATCGATGGCCTCGGTCAGGTAGCCGGCCCACCCATGCGGGTCACGCACCAGCGCACCGCGCAGCGTCAGCAGGTTGTGCAGGTTGTGGGTGGCGTTCTCGGCCATGCACAGCGCGCGGAATTGCGGGAAATAGAAGTGCATTTCGGCCGGCGCCTCGGTGCCGGGCGCCATCTGGAACTCGATCTCGACACCGTCGACGGTGTGGGTCTCGCCGGTGGCCACGATGTCGAGAGTCGGCACAATCAACGCGACTTCGCCGGTAGACCCCACCTGTCCCAGCCCGCATCCCACCTGCCCCTGCGGGCCGCGGTCCAGCGCGGCGCCATACATATACCCGGCCCGACGGGCCATTGCCGTTCCGGCATAGACGTTTTCCTGTACGGCGTGTTCGGTGAAGCCCTCGGGGGCGATGATCGCGACCTTGCCGGCGTCGACGTCGGCCTGCGACGTCACGCCGAGTACCCCGCCGAAGTGGTCGACGTGGCTGTGCGTATAGATGACCGCCCGTACTTCACGATCACCGCGATGGGCCCGGTACAGCGCGAGCGCCGCGGCCGCGGTCTCGGTGGAGATCAGCGGGTCGATGACGATGACGCCGGAGTCACCCTCGATGAAGCTGATGTTCGACAGGTCCAGACCGCGGACCTGGTAGATGCCCGGCACCACTTCGTACAGGCCCTGCTTGGCGCACAGTTGCGACTGCCGCCACAGGCTCGGGTGCACGCTGTCGGGCGCGTCGCCGTTGAGGAAGTTGTAGGAGTCGTTGTCCCACACCACTCTTCCGTCGCCTGCCGTGACGATGCACGGCTCGAGGGCGGCGATGAAGCCACGGTCGGCATCTTCGAAGTCGCGGGTGTCCCCGAACGGGAGCGACGCGACATGGGCACGGTTGGCAGCGGCGATGGCGGCTGTGGGCGGCTTCTGCTCCATGCGACCAACCTAGCGTCAATTTTCGCGCGGGTCAGAGCTTATGAAGCACCACTTCCGACAACCTGCCATCACCGACCGAGGCCGTCATATACGTGCAGTGCGCCTGGCGGCGCCGATCGGTCGGTGAGCCGGGATTGAGCAGCCGCAGACCCGTGGGCGCCGTGCTGTCCCACGGAATATGGCTGTGCCCGAACACCAGAACGTCGGTGTCGGGATACAGCCGGGCCATGCGGGCGTCGCGCCCGGCGGACGCACCGGTCTCGTGCGTGACGGTGAATCGGACGCCCTCGAGCGTGACGTCGGCCCGCTCGGGCAGTCGGGCCCGTAGGTCAGGTCCGTCGTTGTTCCCCCAGCATGCGACGAGGCGCTTGGCCCGCTGCTCGAGTTCGTCGAGCAGACCCACCTCCACCCAGTCGCCGGCATGCAGCACGACGTCGGCCCGGGCCACCTCGTCCCAGACCGGGGCGGGCAGGTCGCGGGCACGCGTGGGCAGGTGCGTGTCAGAGATCAGGAGTAGCCGCATCAGCTGAAATACCGCCGCGGGTTGTCCACCAGCATGGTGGTGATCTGTTCATCGGTGACACCGCGCTCACGCAGGGCGGGCAACACGTCATCGCTGATATGGGTCAGGTTCCAGTTCGGTTGGGCGGCAAGCTTTCCTTCGTGCGAGAACCAGTCGATGAAGCACGACGTGTCGTGCGCCAGCACCATCTTCTCCGCGTAGCCGCGTTTGGCCAGCGCCACGACGGTGTCGACCCGCTGCTCGAACGGCAGTAGCATGTCGAGCCCGAAGCGGTCCATGCCCAGGTATGACCCGGCGTCGGCCAGCGCGCACAGATAGTCGAGGTCGGTGCTGTCGCCGGAGTGGCCGATCACCACCTTGGTCAGGTCGACGCCCTCCGCGGCGAACACTTTCTGGGCGACCAGCCCGGACTCGCTGTGCGCATGGGTGTGCACCGTGATCGGCGCACCGGTCTGCACGTGTGCCTGCCCGACTGCGCGCATCACGCGCTCCACGCCGGGTGTCAAACCCTGGTGTTCGATGGCACATTTCAGGAACGCCGCCTTGACCCCGGTGTCCGCGATACCGTCACGGATGTCCCTGACGAAGAGTTCCACCATCGGCTCCGGGGTGTCGAACAGCAGGCCCGGGCCCGTGTGCAGAAATTGGAACGGCACGTCGTTGTAGGTGTAGATGCCGGTCGCGACGACGATGTTGATGTCGACCTGCTCGTTGACCAGCTGGATACGCGGCAGGTAGCGACCCAACCCGATCACCGTGGGGTCGACGATGGTGTCGATGCCGCGCGATTTGCATTGGCGCAGTTGGTCTATGGCATCGGCGACCCGGGCATCCTCATCCCACGGCGACGGGTAGTCCGGGAAGTTCCGCCGGATCTCGTCGCCCAGGATGAACACGTGCTCATGCATGAGGGTGGCCCCGAGTCGATCGACGGGCACCGGGCCCCTGACGGTCTGCACGTGCGTCATCACCGTCAGTCTGTGTCATGAGCGGTCGGGCATCAAGACCCCATGTCAATCGAGTTGACACAGGCTGCGGATTGCCAGTTAGCTGAGGTAACGTCCCGCTCATCCCGAGCCGCAAAGGAGTGCCCGCATGGATTGGAACTTCCTCGGCACCGACTGGCACCTGTTCGGCAAGCTGGCCGACGTCGCCCTACTGACGCTGCTGTTCGGCGCCACGGTGATGTTCTTCTACATCCAGCGCCTCCGGAAACAGCCACAGCTACCCATCGCGGAAGGCGTTCGAGCCAAACAGACGGTGCTCGCCAAAGTCCGCAAGCGCCAGCCGATGACCGCCGAAGAACTGGAATACGCCACCCAGGTCATCGACAATCAGCGGACGTTGATGACATTCGCAATTCCCCTCACGATCTTTTCGCTGGGGTGTTTCTACGTGCTCGGCAGCCTGGAACAACTCCACGGCGCAACGCCTTCCGAGCGCACCTTTCTCGGGGTCATCGCCATGTTCTCGTCCATCAATGTGACCACCCAGATCTTCCGTGTCATCAAACTGAAGAAGCGGTTGTCGACCGTCACCTTGGTGGATTCTGCGAATTAGCTGAATACCCTCACCTCGGCGTTTGCCACGCCGGAATATGTGCGATCCCGGCAGCGTCGAATGGCTGATAGGGTTTACGCCGACTCATATCAATCTAGTTGATATACCCGATCCTGACATCGAGGGGTGATCGAGTGAGCCAGCGCTCTACCGGCCGAAGAGTCATTGCGCGCGCATGGATGCCCCTGGTGGCGCTGATCGCGATCGGCGTCGGGGTGCTGTGCATGGTCAAGGTCCACGAGTTCTCCGAGCCCGGACCGGTGCTCGCCGTGAACCCGCCGCAGGCACCACCGGAATTCACGCCCAAGACACTGACCTACGAGGTGTTCGGCACTCTGGGCTCTGGCGGACTGTTGTCGTACATCGACATCAGCGGCCACCCGCACAAGGTCGACCTCACCGAACTGCCATGGACCCATACCGAGACCACCACCCTCACCGTCGTCTCCGGCAGCATCTCGGTCCAGGTGCACGGCGGTACCGTCGGCTGCCGGATGAAGGTGAATGACGTTGTCCGCGACGAACAGTCCGACGACCATGGCAATGCCGACGTCGCCTGCCGGGTGAAGTCCGCGTGAGCGAGACCGACACCGCCCCGATCGTTCGTCCCGCCCACAGCGCGACGAAGCGCCCGTTCTTCGCCAGAACCGTTCGCCTCCTGGCCATTCCGATCATCGTCTTCTGGGCCTTGCTCGCGGTGATCACGAATACCTTTGTGCCGAAGATCGAAGACGTCGCCGAGGAACTCGCCGGACCGATGGTGCCGACGTACGCGCCATCGCAGGTGGCGATGCTGACCATCGGCAAGGAATTCCACGAGTCCACCTCCACCAGCCTGACGATGCTGGTCCTGGAGGCCGACCGGGGCCTATCGGAGCAGGACCGCGATTACTACGCCGGCCTGGTCGACACACTCAAGGCCGATCACACGCATGTGCAGTATGTGATGGACACCTGGGGCAAGCCGATCACCGCCGCCGGCGCGCAGAGTCTCGACGGCAAATCCGCCTATGTCCTGCTGCGGCTCGCCGGTGATATCGGGCAGATGGAGGCCAACAACTCCGTCAATGCCGTCAGACACATCGTGAACACGTCCAATCCGCCTGCCGGACTGAAGGTTTATGTCAGCGGCGCGGCCCCGTTGGCAGCCGACACCGTCCTCATCGCCAACTCCAGCCTGAACAACATCACCATCGCGACGATGTTCCTGATCATCTTCATGCTGTTGCTGGTCTACCGCTCGGTCGTCACCATGCTGGTGCCGTTCTTCGGCGTGATCCTGCTGATGCTGTCAGTCAAAGGCGTGATCTCCGCGTTCGGGCACTACGGCTTCATCCCGCTGTCGTCGTTCGCCACCAACATGGTCATCTCGCTGACGCTCGGCGCAGGCACCGACTACGGCATCTTCCTCATCGGCCGATATCACGAGGCCCGATTGAACGGAGAGAGCCGCGAAGACGCGTATTACACCGCGTACAAGGGTGTTTCACACGTCATCATCGGCTCCGGCCTGACCATCGCTGGCGCCTGCGCCTGCCTGACGTTCGCCCGGCTCAACTACTTCCACACCATGGGCCCGGCCGTGGCCGTCAGCATGTTGATCACCATCGCCGGCGCACTGACCATCGGACCGGCATTGCTCAGCGTCGGCAGCCTGTTCGGGCTGTTCGACCCGAAGCTAGCGGTCAAGGCGAAGTTGTACCGGCGCATCGGAACCGCCGTGGTGCGCTGGCCCAAGCCGATCCTGGTGGCCAGTGTCGCGCTCGTCTCGGTCGGTGCGGTGTTCGTGCCGACCTACCGGGTCAGCTACGACGACCGTACCTACCAGCCGTCAGATGCCCCGGCAAATCAGGGTTTTCAAGCCGCCGACCGGCATTTCCCCAAGAGCAAGCTGTTCAGCGAGATGCTGATGGTCCAGTCCGACCACGACATGCGCAACTCTGCAGACTTCATCTCACTGGACCGCGTAGCCAAGGCGTTGATCCGGCTGCCCGGCGTGGCCATGGTGCAGAGCATCACCCGCCCGATGGGCCGGGCGCTCGAACACGCTTCCATCCCTTATCTTTTCACCACGCAGGGCAGCGGCAACGGCCAGCAACTGCCGTTCACCCAGCACAACAATGAAAACACCGCGAAGCAGGCGAAGATCACGGCGCACAGCATCGAGGTGCTGAAGAAGACCGCCGACCTGACGCAGACGCTCGCCGACGAGCTGCACACCACGGTGCTGACCTTGGAAGACATGGAGCAGGTCACCAACGACATGCGTGACGCCGTGGCCAATCTCGACGATTTCATGCGTCCGCTCCGCGCGTACTTCTATTGGGAGCCGCACTGTTTCGACATTCCGGTGTGCTGGTCGTTCCGGTCGTTGTTCGAAATGATCGACAAGGTCGACAATCTGGCTGCTGACATCGGGAATGCGGTCGGCTCATTCCAGGTGATAGACAGCCTGATGCCGCAGATGGTTTCGCTGCTACGACAGACCGTGGCCGACAATCAGCAGCTGCTGGCGCTGATCGTCAACAACTACGGCCCCACCGACATCCAAAACAAGAACACCGACCAGACGTTCGACGACATGATCAACGTCGGCAACGACTTCGACGCCTCACGCAGCGACGACTTCTTCTACATCCCGCACGAGGCATTCGACAACGACGACATCAAAACCGGTATGGCCCTGATGATGTCGCCTGACGGTCATGCCGCCCGGTTCATCGTGACCCATGAAGGCAACGCGATGGGGCCGGAGGGCATCGAGCATGTCGAGCAGTTCCCCGATGCCATCAAGATCGCGCTCAAGGAGACGTCCCTGGCCGGGTCGAAGATCTACATCGGCGGGTCCGGCTCCAACAACCTGGACATCCAGACCTACGCCACGAACGACCTGTTGATCGCGGCCATCGCGGCGTTCGTGCTGATCTTCCTGATCATGATGATCATCACGCGATCCCTGGTGGCCGCCTTGGTGATTCCCGGCACCGTGGCCTTCTCCTACGCCGGCGCGTTCGGGTTGTCAGTCCTCATCTGGCAGCACCTGATCGGACTGCACCTGCACTGGCTGATCCTGCCACTGACGTTCATCGTGCTGGTGGCCGTCGGCTCGGACTACAACCTGCTGCTGGTGGCCCGGCTCAAGGAAGAAGTCCACGCCGGCCTGAACACCGGGCTCATCCGCGCGCTCGGTAGCACTGGCGGCGTCGTGACGTCAGCAGGCCTCGTGTTCGCGTTCACCATGCTGGCCATGCTCTCCAGTGACCTGCGGACCATCGGCCAGATGGGATCGACGGTCTGCATCGGCCTGCTGCTCGACACGTTGGTGGTGCGGTCCTTCATCGTGCCGTGCCTCGTGCGGCTGCTGGGTCCGTGGTTCTGGTGGCCGACGTTCGTCCGGCAGCGGCCGTTGCAGCCGTACAAGCCGGGCGTGATGGTCTAGTCCTCAGCCGCCTGCCAGTACAGCTGCGGATCGTGAGCGTTGACGAGCAGCAGATCCGGTTCACCCGAAGCCCAAACTTCGCACAACCGTTCATGATTGGCCCGCACCCGCTTCCAGTCGAAAGCCACCGAGCGTTCCATCAGGCGCAACGCCCGCGGCGCGCTGCCACTACCGTCGAGCTGGCCGTGGTGATAGAAACTGTCGCCGGCGTGCAGAATCCAGCGGTCCCCGGCGTCGACGGCCACCGCCGCATGCCCACGCGTGTGGCCCGGCAGACTGATCAGCACGATGCCGTCGGCGATCTCGGTGAGTTCCTTGGCGCCGGGGAAACCGCGCCACGACTCGGAGGCCGTAGGTGCATGTTCGACGAACACCGGGCCGTGCGCATGCCCGGCCTGCAGATACCGCTGCTTCTCGACGAGCGTCTTCGGATGCAGCGCCGCGAACGCCTCGGCAGCGGTGAGATGCACCTGCGCCCAAGGGAAATCGGCGAGGCCGCCGATGTGGTCCGCATCGAAGTGCGTCACGACGATGTGCCGCACGTCGCTCGGATCGAACCCCAGTGCGCGAACCTGGTTGATGGCGGCTTCATTCGGGTCGAACACCGGGCGGACGTAGAACCTCGCCGGGCCGAAACGGGAGGCGGGCGACTCGGCGTCCCGCAACCCCAGTCCGGAGTCCACCAGCACCAGACCCGCCGCAGTTTCGAGCAACAGCACGTGACACACGAGTCCGTCGGGGACGAACCGCGGATGCATGGTGCCGCAGTTGAGATGGTGGACTCTCATGTCAGGTCGGCCGGCGGCGTCTCGATGAGTCGGACATCGGGCCGGCTGGACATGGCCAACAACCCCCGCAGCCCGCGGATGACCGTCGGCCAGTTTCGCGGATCCCGCAGATTGAGCCCTCCCACCAGCTGTTTCAGCATCGTCAGGGTGTCGAAGTAGATCCGTTCGGCGACGAGGTTCTCGTTCTCGTCGAACACGAAGTAGGCCGTCATACGGGTGCGATGCCGCGACCCTGTGGCCGGGATGCCACCGAGCGGACCCAAATGCGTTCCCAACAACCAGAATTCGACGATTACCGCATCTGCGCTGTGCCGCAGCGCGATGATCTCGTGGTCCTGATCCGGGAACGCGACCCGGGTGTCGTGGTAATAGCCGCGGACGTCGGCGTCGCCGTCGTGAACCGTCAACGTCGGGATGATCTCGTAGTGCGGGTGCGGGAACGTCGCAAGCACGTCGTCCCAGTCCTGGCGTACCTCGTCGTGAAAATGGTCGAGGACGAGTTTTTCGCGGGCCTGCAGCACCTCAGCAGACGGAATGGCGAAGCGATGCGTCACGAGGGCTCCTGTCCAACTATTTCCACGCCGTGGGATTAATCGAGAGTAATCCCACGGCGTGGAAATTTGCAAGAGTCTGGGCCAGAATGAGCGTCATGAACGCCGCTGCCCCACCCCCTCGCCGTGGGCGGCCGCCGAAGACAGAGACGCAACTGACCCGGTCCGCAATCCGCGAAGCAGCGCTGACGGTGATCGACCGGGAAGGCATCGCCGCACTGAGCATGCGGTCGGTCAGCCGGCTGCTCGGTGTCGACGCGAAAAGCCTTTACCACCATGTCGCCGACAAAGACGACCTCCTCGACGCCGTCGCCGAACTCCTCCTCAGCCAATTGGCGGCACCACAACCGACGGGCGACGTGCGTACTGATCTGAAGGCACTCGCCGATGAATTTCGCCGCGTGACTCTTGCCCACTCAGAGGCAGCACCCCTGGTACTGACCCGCCAGATTTCGACACTGCCCGGGCTCGCGCCGACCGAGGCTGTGCTGTCGGTGCTCCGCCGGGCGGGAGCCGGCCCCGAGCAGGCAGTGCACCTGCTGCGTGTACTGCTTGCGGCATTGGTCGGCATGCTGCTGCGCGAGGTATCCGCGGGGCCCACATTCGGCAGCGACGATGCTTCGGATATGACCCAGCGACAAGACGAACTCGAGCGTTCCGAGCTACCCGAGATAACCGCCGCCGCGCCCTTTCTCGCCCGGTTCGACCGCGACCGAGAATTCGCGTCGGGCGTGGACTTGCTGGTGGATTTCGCCGCGTTCCAGCTGGACCGCCTGACATAGTGCTGCCATGCGGTTGCTGAGTGCTGTCGACACGATGTTCTACCGGATGGAATCCGACCGGACGCCGATGCACATCGGTGCCCTCCTGACATTCCGATTGCCCGACGGCGCCGGCCCGGACTATGTCCGCGGACTCTACGACGCGTTCTCAACTCTGTCGTTCCTGCCGTTCCCGTTCGACAGTCAGGTCGTCGACGGCATCTTCCCCGAATGGCACTCGGTCCAGCCCGACTCGGACTATCACGTCCGCCTGTCGGCACTGCCATATCCGGGGAGCGAAGCCGATCTGGGCAAGCTGGTCGCGCGCTTGCACGCCCACCCACTCGACATGCGTCGCCCGCTGTGGGAGGCGCACTTCATCGAGGGTCTGTCCGGTGGACGGTTCGCCATGTATTTCAAGGCCCACCACTGCGCGGTTGACGGCATGGGCGCGATCAACACCATCAAGAAGTGGCTGAGCACCGAGCCCGACCGCTACGTGCCGCTGTCCGAGGCCGGGCCGAAGGCCGAAGTGCCCGACCGCAACCGGATCGCGTCGGTTGCGTACGAACTGTGGAACCGGACGGCCGACGGCGTCACCGGTTCAGCCGAGCTGGTCAAGAGCCTGGTCGGCATGATCGGCGGCGACAACAGCCACGTGGGTGCCACACTCGGCACGCCGCGCGCGCCGTTCAACGCAACCCTCACACCGCAGCGCCGGCTCGCGGTCGAGGTGCTCGAACTGGGCCGCGTGAAGGCGATCGCCAAGGCCACCGAGACAACCGTCAACGACGTCACGCTCGCCGTGTGCGGCGCGGCCCTGCGCCGCTATCTCGACGAGCAGGGCGAGCTGCCCGACGAGACGCTGACCGCCTCGGTGCCGGTCGGCTGGGAGCGCGACGAAGACACCTTGAACGCGGCAGCAGGATTCGTCTGCCCTTTGGCCACAACGGAATCCGACCCGTTGCAGCGCCTTGCGGTGATCAACGCCTCGACGACGCGCGGCAAGAAGGAACTGCTCGCGATGTCACCGAACGCCTTGAATCACTACACGTTGATGGGCTTGCTACCGCTGACCATCGGCCAGAAAACCGGTGCGCTGACAAAGATTCCGCCGTTGTTCAACCTCACGGTGTCCAACGTGGTCCTGACCAAGGAGCCGCTGTACCTCGGCGGCGCACAGCTGGAGTTGATCGCGCCGGTCTCGTTCCTGTGTGACGGCTACGGCCTGAACATCACGCTGGTCGGCTACACCGACAAGGTCATCCTCGGGTTCGTCGGCTGCCGCGACACCATGCCACATCTGCAGCGTCTGGCGGTCTACTCGCGCGAGGCGCTCGACGAACTGGAGCAGGCCGCCGCCTGACGGCGCGTATCGCTGACGGCCAGCCATACCGCCGAGACCAGGAAGTAGAACGCGCCGAAGGCGGCGTAGGGAACGATCACGGTGATGCGCGGAACCTCGGGCGCATTCGCCTGGACGAGAAACATCACGCCCGCCAATGTCGACTGGACACCGCTGAGCATCATGGGCCACTGTGCCCCATGGCTTTTCCAGCGCCGCACCGCGGTCGCGAGTTGAAGAAGACCCGCCAGAGCCGCCCAAATACCGAACACCCCTAGCACCGCATTCATGCTCGCGGCCAGTGCGACGGCGACGGCGCAGGTCGTGACTACGCTGACGACGGCGTTCAGAGCCTGAGTGGGATTGCGCGTGACTCCGCCATTGCGTTGTGCGTCAACGAGATTGGCGACCGCATCCCACGCTGGATAGAGCAGAAGCAGCGCGCCGATCACGGCACCGATGCCATTGGCCGCGGCACTTGCGGCAGCGATCCAGATGAGTGAGAACGCCGCTCGAGTGAAGTAATAGCGTTTGAGCCACGCGTTGTCTTCGCTCATACGCGGTGCCTCGCGAGTCGTCTCCGTCATTTTCAAGCTCCCGCCAGCTCCGTAGTCGATCGACTAAACGGTAGATTAGTCGAATGACTAAGGCAAGCGGTGCGAAGGACGACCCCGGTGCACGCATCCGCCCGGTCGTGCTGTCCCACGCGGCCGACTTGTTCGCCGAACGAGGCCCGGCGGCGACGTCGCTTCGCGATATCGCGAACAGTTCGGGGATCAACGCCGGGTTGATCTTTCGCTATATCGGCAACAAGGAAGCCATTGTGGCGTCCGTCCTCGCTTACCTTGCCGACGACCTGGTGGCCGCACGCGACGCGGACGCCTCACCCGAGCTGATCGAAGCCCACGCCGAACGCAACTGGAAGGTGATCGCCCGTACGCTGCTGGACGGGTTCGACATCGGGCAGCTGCAACACCACTTCCCGAACGTCGAGCAACTCGTCGCGGCGGCCCGGGAACAGCACGGCGACGAGCACGCCGCACGCGTAGCCACCGCGGACGCGCTGGCACTCCAGCTGGGTTGGCGATTGTTCGGGCCATTTCTCAGGGCCGCGACGGGGCTCACCGACCGAGACGCCGGCCCCGCCGAAGACATCAATGTTTCGATCACTGCCCGACTGCGCGATCCCCGATGACCCGGCATCCGCAGACCGATCCGGGTCAGTGCGTTGCAGGGTCCCGCCGGCCGACCAGGTACCAGGTACGCATTGCACCCTTCCCCTTGACGTCGACCATCCCCCGCTCCTCGAGCACGAAAGCGTCCTTGAGACGCTCATAGACGTTCTGCGGCACCTGAATTCGGCCGACGACGTCGGTGCTCTCCATCCGCGCGGCGACATTGACCGCGTCGCCCCAGACGTCGTAGAAGAATTTCCGCGCGCCGACGACCCCGGCGACCACCGGGCCGGTGGCCAAGCCGATCCGCAGCGGCACCGACTGCCCCTTCGGGTCCGTCAGCGCGGCAACCGCTTCTACCATCTCCAGCGCCAGGACGGCCAGCGCTTCGAGGTGGTCGCGCCGCAGCTCGGGCACCCCGCTGACGACCATGTACGAGTCACCACTGGTCTTGATCTTCTCAAGGCCATGGCGGTCGACGAGCGTGTCCAGTCGGGTGTAGAGACCGTCCAGAAACCTGACCAGCTCAGTGGGCGTGGAATCGCTTGCGCGCTGGGTGAATCCGGCGATATCGGCGAACAGCACCGAGGCGTCGTCGTACCGGTCGGCGATGACGTCGCGGTGTGGGTCCTTCAACCGTTGCGCGACCTTCGCCGGCAGGATGTTGGCCAGCAGGGACTCCGAGCGTTCATACTCGTCTGCCAAAGCGCTTTCGGCGCGGTCGATTTCACGCATCGCGTACCAGATGGTCGCGACCACCAGCACCCACGAGGAAACGACCGAGGTGACGAACCCGATGGTCGTCGCCCAGCGCGGCTGAACCCCGGTGTCGACGGGCACCAGGAACTGCAACGCAATGATGATCGCAGCGCCTACCGCTGCCACCGTCGAGGCCACGACAATGTGCTCGACCCCCAGCACCAGAACGATCAACGACGCGGCGACCAGGAAGTACAGCTGCTGCCCGGAACCCCGTCCCACATAGACCGTCACGAGAGTCGTCAGGAAGTACGCGATGCCGATGAAGGTCAACGGCGCGGGCAGCTCACCGAACCGGTACAGCCTCGGGATCACCAGATAGATCGGAGCGCACAGGACCGCCAGGCCCCCGATCCAGACGCCCGCCTCGCCGGCGAACATCGACAACGTGCCGAGGAACGCGGCGACCACGGCGCCGATCCGGGCGGCCACGATCAGCACCCGTCGACGACGCGCCAGGCTCTCCGCGGACGAAGCCCCTGGCGACATGAGCCGGAGCCTATCGCTGGACGTGCGCGTCACCGGGCGAATCGAGCGCCCCGGATACGACTACAGGCCAGGAGCGCTGCTCCTGGCCTGTAGTGATTGTGCGCCCGAAGGGATTCGAACCCCTAACCTTCTGATCCGTAGTCAGATGCTCTATCCGTTGAGCTACGGGCGCATGGATACAACTATTCAGTTATGTGGCGGAGGCGAGAGGATTTGAACCTCCGGTCCCCTGTAAGGGGGACAACTCATTAGCAGTGAGTCCCATTCGGCCGCTCTGGCACGCCTCCTGAACGCTCCGAGGTTACCGGGCTCTTGCACCCCGGAACCGCCGAGGGCATACGGTACACAGTCAACACCGCGAAAGGCAAAAGGCGACGCCAGAGCGTCATCTGCCCGACACCTAGACTGTCCCGGGTGACCGCCCGCCTGCGCCCCGAGATGGACGCTCTGCCCGCCTACACCCCCGGCCGTACGGTGCCCGGCGCCATCAAGATCGCCAGCAACGAGACCGTCGATGGCCCGCTGCCCAGCGTCCGCGAGGCCATCGTCAAAGCGATGGACAACATCAACCGCTACCCGGACAACGGCTACGCGGCGTTGCGCGAGCGACTGGCCGCCTACGTCGGGTTCGCGCCCAACCAGATCTCGGTGGGCTGCGGGTCGGTGAGCCTGTGCCAGCAGCTCATCCAGATCACTGCCTCCGTGGGCGACGAGGTGCTGTTCGCCTGGCGCAGCTTCGAGATCTACCCGCTGCAGGTCCGCACTGCCGGCGCCACGCCCATCCCGGTCCCGCTCGTCGATCACAAGCACGACCTGGACGCGATGCTGGCCGCCATCACCGACCGCACCCGGCTGATCTTCGTCTGCAACCCCAACAACCCGACCTCGACGGTCGTCGACCCTGCCAAGCTGGCCGAGTTCGTCGCCAAGGTCCCGCCGCACATCCTGGTCGTCCTGGACGAGGCGTACGTCGAGTACATCCGCGACGGCCTGCTGCCGGACAGCCTGGCGTTGGTGCGCAAGCACCCGAACGTCGTGGTTCTGCGCACCTTCTCGAAGGCCTACGGGCTGGCCGGCCTGCGGATCGGCTACGCCGTCGCCCACGAGGACATCGTCACGGCCCTGGGCAAGGTGTACGTGCCGTTCACGGCGACCAGCGTCAGCCAGGCCGCGGCCATCGCGTGCCTGGACGCCGCCGACGAACTGCTGGCCCGCACCGACGCCGTTGTGGCCGAACGAGCCCGCGTCAGCGCGGCACTGCGCGACGCCGGCTTCGAGCTACCCGACTCGCAGGCCAACTTCGTCTGGCTGCCCCTGAGCCCCGACGACACCGTCGATTTCGTCGACGCGGCCGCAGACAACAAGCTGCTGGTGCGGCCCTACGGCCAGGAGGGCGTGCGCGTCACTGTCACGGTGCCGCACGAGAACGACCTGTTCCTGGACTTCGCCGTCAGTTGGCGCGGCGGCCGGTGAAGCCGATCAGCTGATCGAGCGGGCCGGCGTCGGCCGGAACCTCGACGGGATCGTCGAACCCGACGGCGGCGCGCGCCGCGGGGCTGATTGCCGCCTGGGTGATGCCCAGCACGTACTCGGCCAGGTCGTGCGGGGCATCCACCTTGCGCCCGACGGCGGTGGCGTAGTCCCAGGCATGAACGAGAAATTCGAGCGGCAGGATGCCCGCGATCTGCACGGCCGGCATCTCGCCCGGCCCGGCCGCGACGGTGCCCTCCAGCCCTCTGCTGCGCCACGCCGCCAGGGCGGGCCGCGCCGCGGCAGTCACCTGGTCGATGATCGGCGCGGCGGCGTCACGTTCGGGCAGCTGCGCGCCCGCGATGCCGCCGATAACCGTGATCGAGTTCATCAAGTGGTCAGTGAGGGCTGCCACATCGAACTTCGTGCACGGCGTCTGCCGCGTCGCGTCGTCGGGCCCGAGACCCGCGAGCACCTGCTCGAGCACATCCAGGCTGGCCTCGCCGGCCTCGATCACATCGGACGGAATCCCCATGGTCGAGACGCTACGCCCAGGTTCACCGGCTAGCCTGCCGATCATGGGTGAAACCTATGAATCTCTATCGATCGAGATCGACGACCATGTCGCGCAGGTGACACTGCTCGGCCCCGGCAAGGGCAACGCCATGGGCCCGGCCTTCTGGGCCGAGCTGCCGGTGGCCTTCGCCGCCCTGGACGCCGACCCCGACGTGCGCGCCATCGTGCTCACCGGATCGGGCCGCCACTTCAGCTACGGGCTGGATCTGCCCGCCATGGGCGGCATGCTGGCGCCGATGCTGGGTGGCGGGCTGGCCAAGGAGCGGGCCGAGTTCCACACCATGGTGCGCGGCATGCAGAACGCGATCACCGCCGTCGCCGACTGTCGTACCCCGACCATCGCCTCGATCCAGGGCTGGTGCATCGGCGGTGGCGTCGACCTGATCTCCGCCGTGGACATCCGCTACGCCAGCGCCGACGCCAAGTTCTCGGTGCGCGAGGTCAAGCTGGCCATCGTCGCCGATGTCGGTTCGCTGGCCCGGCTGCCGCTGATCCTGAACGACGGCCACCTGCGCGAACTTGCATTGACGGGCAAGGACATCGACGCCGCGCGCGCCGAGAAGATCGGCCTGGTGAACGACGTCTTCGCCGACGCCGAGGCCGCCCTGGCCGCCGCGCACGAGACCGCCCGTGAAATCGCCGCCAACCCGCCGCTGACAGTGCAGGGGGTCAAGGACGTGCTGGATGAGCAACGCACGGAACGGGTTTCGGCCAGCCTGCGGTACGTGGCCGCCTGGAACTCGGCGTTCATCGCGTCGAAGGACCTGAGTGAGGGCATCACCGCCATGTTCGAAAAGCGCGCGCCCGAGTTCAAGGGCGAGTAAGGGTCAATTGCCTTGAGCCTCAACTACATCGAAGCGATCGTGGTCGGTGCGTTCCAAGGAGTCACCGAACTGTTCCCGGTGTCGAGCCTGGGCCACTCGATCCTGGTGCCGGCTCTGGTCGGGGGTCAATGGGCCCAGGATCTGAGCATGACGGCCGAGAAGTCGCCGTACCTCGCGTTCCTGGTCGCCGTGCACGTCGCGACTGCCGTGGCGCTGCTGGTGTTCTTCTGGAAGGACTGGGTCGCGGTGATCGGCGGGCTGGTCACGTCGATCAAGAATCGCAAGATCACCACGTCCGCCGAGCGCCTCGCGTGGCTGCTGATCCTGTCGACCATCCCGGTCGGTATCGCCGGGCTGGCGCTGGATCATGCACTGCGCACGACGTTGGGCAAGCCGGTGCCGGCCGCGGCCTTCCTGGCGATCAACGGCGTCGTTCTCTTTGCGGGCGAACGGCTTCGGCGTCGAACGGCGTCGGCCGTACCCGCCGCCGCGCATTCGGAAGGCCTCAACGACTCCGACGAGCGCCTCGCCCGCCTGCCGATCCCGGAGGCCATGGGCATCGGCGCCGCCCAGATTCTGGCGCTACTGCCCGGCATCAGCCGGTCCGGCGCGACCATGGTCGCCGGCGTGCTGCGCGGGCTGTCCCACGAAGACGCCGCGCGGTTCTCGTTCCTGTTGGCGACGCCGGTGATCCTGGCCGCGGGGGCCCTCAAGATTCCGGAGCTGTTCGGCCCGGCCGGGGACGGCATCGGCGGACAGGTGCTGGCCGGCAGCGCGGCAGCGTTCGTCGCGGCCTATCTGTCGGTGCGGTTCCTGGTGAAGTACTTCGAGACCCGCACGCTCACACCCTTCGCGATCTACTGCATGGTCGCAGGTCTGGGCAGTCTCGCCTGGCTGACGCTGCACTGAGCGAGGTCGCGTCCCTCCACCTTGAGACGAATTGCCCTGGTTGTAACCCGGATGCCTATCTGTCAGTGGCAGCCAACCCCACGGCAATTCGTCTCAAGGTGAAAGAAAACCGCAGTGCTCCAACTCAATCGCGCCCACATCGCCACCCTCGTGGTTGCGGGAACCGCCCTCGCGTTCCTCGTCGCCTGTTCCAATAGCGACACCGCGAAACCAGCACCCACCCTCGACCCCGTCACCTCACCCGCGCCTGCCAAGCTGACGAGCGCGGACTTCATGCCTGTATGCCAGGGCGCAACACAATCACGTGCGACCGGCTACAACCCGGATGCACCGTCCCACAAGACGATTCTGTTCACCCCGCTGAATCACGGACTCGTCGAGGACACCAGCACCCTGCCGTCGGACTGGACAGTGCAGTTCGACGCCAATCGCGATACCTATGCCGCCATCGACATCGTGGTGTGCGTCGAGACCAAAGACGAACAGTCCGTCAAAGACTGCACGGGCTACCAGGACAACGGACACTCGACCGCCAACAAAGTCGACCTTCGGGCCACCTCATACACCGTCACGGTCCGGGTGGCTGCGACCGGGAAAGAGCTCGGCAGCACCGAATTGTCCGGTACGGACACCACCTGCCCGATGTTCATGTCTTTCGACGACGACACGCAGACCAAGCCGTACAACGTGCCGCCGCCCAAGGATGACGTCGTCACCTTCGTAAAGCAGTTCGTCCAGCCCTGAAACCTTCAGCAGCACAATCGGAGTACTCGCATGCCCAAAATCAGCCGGGCGGCCGTCGTCGCTGCCATGGGAGTCCTCATCGCGTCGGCAACAGCCTTCGCCGGATCCGCCAACGCGGTCGGCGGCCCCGGCGGCTTCGGCAACGCACAGGACACCATCAATGCGCTTCAGGCGCAAGGGTTTACCGTGTTTCTCAATGGCGCCGCGGTCTACCCCCTGTCGGGGTGCAAGGTCCTCGGAATCGAGGGGCTGCACAACGATAACGTCGATTCCTCGGGCGCCATCATCGACCGCACGAAATTCACCCCGGTATGGGTCGACATCTCGTGCAAGGGCGGCTAATTCAGCGACCCGTGCAGGTTCTTCGCGGTGGGGCTGGTCTCGACGGTCGCGGGGTCCGGGTAGGTGCCGAGCACTCGGTCCGAGATGCCCGACGTGGTGACCGAGAACCAGTAGTGCTCGTTCTTGAAATGGTGCTGCCGATGATTGCGCCAGACAGCCTTGTACAACCGCGTGCGCGGTTTGTAATCGGTGTGCACCAGATAGTGCACCCACTCGTAGCCCAGCAGCGTCAGCGCCCCGACCACCATGAAGGACAGCGTGCCTGTCAGCGGGGTACCGACGAGAACGCCGATGCCGAGTGGCGCCGCAACGCCCAGGATCGCCAGCGCCCAGGGCAGGCTCCGCGTGGGGATGAACACGAGATCGACATCACGGGGGTCTGCGTGATGCCGCCGATGATCGCGGGCGAGCCGCGTGTCCAGCCTGACCGGCCCGAGATCGCGTGGCTTCCAGTGCAATACGAACACATGGATCACCCACTCGATGAACGGGAGCAGCGCCAGCACGGCCACTGGTATCCAGATTTCACGAATAGCAAAGCCACCCAATGCGATTCGAGCGGCAAGTGCACCGACCAGATACGTCAGGATCATCCACGGCGTCGGATGGCGCCAGAACTCGCGAGCGGCCTGGCGAAGGGTCACGCCCCGAGCGCGGGTGGTGGTGGCGCGAGCCGTGGTCATGCCTTCTCCATCTCGTCGAGAAATCCGCCGAGGACGACGGTCGCGCCGCCCAATACCGTTGCCGCTGCACGTCGAGCCGCGGCGCCGTCGCCCGCGGTGACAGCCGCCGCGAGATCGCGGTACAGGGCGGCTGGTTCGGCTGCGGCCACAGCATCGGCCACCACGGTGAGCATCGGTTCGTACACCCGCCGCATGCCGTTGTAGATCAGCGTCATCGCAATCGAATCCGCCCCGCGCACAAGACATCCCCAGAAGGCGAGCGCCGCCTGCTGCTGCTCGGCTCCAGATTGCGCACCGTCGATATCCTCGAGCACCTGCGTCAGCGCTTCCCCGAGCCCCGCCCCCGACCGTGCCGCGGCCCGCTCGGCGATCCATGGCCCGAGGTACTCCCGCACCTCGAGCACACTGCGCACCACGGACGGATTCACCACCGCGCCGTCGGGCACGTCGACCAGCAGATGCGGCAGCAGGTCGAGGCCGCCGGTGAGCATGATGTCGTTGACGACGGCGCCGTCACCCTGCCGGACATCGAGATGGCCCGATGCGACGAGGCGCTGGATCGCCTCGCGCACCACAGGCCGCGAAACACCCAGCACCTCGGCCAGTTTGCGCTCACTCGGCAGGCGGGATCCCGGCGGCTGGGCGCCGGCGACGAGCTGCCTGAGCAGCTGGTCGTGCACCTCGTCCGCTGCCGAGCGCCGCTTGATCGACGTCAACTCCATGACGACGACAGTAACCCACCAAAGGTAAGAGGTCTAGTGGTATTACCAATTACGCTAAGTCGTCGGCGCAGGCGTGATCTCGATGTAGGCCATGGGAATGGCGAAGGCGGAGCTGCTCTTGTCGAGGGTCCGCTCGAACAGCTTCATTGCCGGCGACCAGTTCGCGGCGATCACGGCGTCGGCGTGTGCGTGCTCGGCCTCCGGGAGGATGCGGGCGACGCCGGCGGCCGGCTGGCCCGTCGGCTTGCCCCGCAGGTTGCACAGCACCACGACCACGCGGGGATCGTTGCGTAGCCGCTTCACCTTCCCCGTGGACGCGTCGGTGCGGACGTACAACTTCCCGTCGGCGACACCGTGATTGATCGGGCTCGGCATGGCCTCACCGGACCGTTTGAACGTGATCAGCACGATCTGCCGCGCCCGGTCGAAGCCGGCGAAATCGGTGGCAGTCGGCTCCCCGATGTCGAAGGCCTCCCGGTGCCGCAGTTTGTCCATGCCCCGAAACATCAACTTGCTCATGGCCGTAACGGCATTACTGGGCATCTTCTCGTCCGATCACTCTGACAATGGCAGCCACTGCGCCGTCATGACCGAAAGCCTAATCCGGAAGTTGAATTCACCGTGGGCACAACGGTCGATCCCCGACGTCGGCGCAAATAACGTCGCCCGGGTGAGTGCTTCCGTGACTTCCCTCAACGCGATCACCAACGCCACCCGGGCGGTCGTCGCCGACAATCCCGCCGCGGCCACCGTGGTGTTCAAGGCCTCGGCTCAGCCGGAAGGCACCGTCGGCAGCGAGATCTCCCTCGGCAAGTACCGAGTCCACGTCGACGAGCCACCCGCACTCGGCGGGCAGCACACAGCACCCAATCCGGTGGAGTACTACCTGGCATCACTGCTGTCGTGCCAGGTGGTCACTTACCGATTCTGGGCCGAGCGGCTCGGTATCCAGGTGGATTCCCTCAGCGCGAGCGCGGAAGGCGACCTCGATGTGCGCGGCTTCTTCGGCCTCGACGACACCGTCCGCCCCGGCTTCCAACAGATTCGGGTCACGGTCAACGTCTCCGGACCGGAGACCGACGAGCGGTACCGCGAACTGCAAGCAGCGGTGGACGCGCACTGCCCGGTACTGGACCTGACGACGGGGGCGACGCCGGTAAATACCCAGCTGATCACTGGTTGACCGATAGATTCGCGTCATGCCGTCGATGACGCCCGCACCACGCCTGATCACGGCCGCGGCACTGACCGTTGTCACCCTCGCTGGTTGTACACCGGCCACTCCGAGGCCGACCGCAACGACCGCGAGCACCACAACGACCACCCGTGCCACCTCGACCGCACCGCCGGCCGCCGAAACGCACGGATACTCGATCACGTCGATCACCACGCCCGGGTCGCAGCCCGGTAAGTCGGTGACCATCCCGCAGCTTTCCGGTGGCGACCCAGCCGTCACCGCCCGCTTCAACGCCGCCATGCGGGCCTCCCGGGCCGACATGCCCGAGCAGTCCGCCACCACGAGCGTCGACGATGGCGTGATCGACGGATTCCGCAGCGGCGTAACCAGAATCGGCTCCGGCGTCGTGGCCGGACGCATCGTGCTGTTCTGGTACGGCAAGGGCGCCGCGCACCCCAATCAAAGCCTGGGCACAGTGGTGATCGCCACCCGCACCGCGACGCCGGTCACCCTCAACGACCTCTACCAGGATCACGCGGCCGCGCTGACCCGGCTACGGACGCTGCTGCCGCAGCTGGACACCAGCGGACGGCTGGATGCGCAGCAGTTGTCGCAGGACGACATCGACGTCAACTGGCTGCCGACGCCGACCGGGCTTCAGGTCTACGTACCGGTGGCCCATGCCCTGGGTGACTACGTGGCTGTCACGGTGCCGTGGGACCGGATCGCCGACCTACTGCGGCCAGGGATGCTTGAGGTACTGCGGGCGGATTAGGTATCCGAATATTGTTGTCGGTCAACATGTTCCGAAGAACAAGCGGAACGAGTGGAATTGGGTCCGCCCTGGGCATTGGGACTTCGCGGTGAGCCACGGTCCGTTCGAGGTTGACCGGACGAACTTAAAAATTGAACAGGACGCTCACAGTTGGCTAAGCAGCTCGTCGAGCGCTTCCCATAGATCGCCTTTGGGTGTGAACGTCCCCTGATACCAGTCCCATGCCCTGCCGAGGCCATCACTCACGTCGAGGCATAGTCCACCACCGGCACCATCGCGACCGATTTCAACCAATTTGTCTATGTCGGGCTTACTGCGTTCTCCACGAAATGTAAATTCTGAAGGATCGCCATGCTCTGCGGGCAACAAAAAGTTGCCGCTCGGACTCAGCCCAGCTCCGCCAAAGTCGTCGTAAAAGCCGTCATGGATTTCCAGATAAAAACTCTGCAAGCCGGCTGGAATGCCGCTCCAATACGCTGGAATGTCGGTATGGGGCAGTGGCGCTGGCCCGAATCTGGTATCGAACGCACTTTCATTATCCGAATTGCGTAGAACGTACAGCAGAACTGGCTTCTGTCCACTTTCGTCCGCTGCGCGCGTCGAGACCATGCGCGCAATAAATACACCGAGGCCATCTTGCGCCAGTTTGTCAGTCAGGCGCGGCAGGCGTCGCGCGATTACGGGCTGCCAGACGCGTAGGGCGAGTTCGACGCCGTCCCGCCCGTCGGCTGCATTTGCGTCGAGCCACCATTGCGGCACGCTTTCGGGCGCGACGTCGTCGTTTTCGAGCAGGTCGATACGGTGTCCACCGATTCTGTCCCTAATGAACAGTTGATAATCTGCCCTGAGTGTCACGTTTGTTCATCCTTCACGAGCGAACGGCTTCGACAGCTTTCTGAAAAATGTGCTGGACGAACGCGACTCGTTGGTGGTGTTCACGTCCACCACCCAGCCGTCATCGGTGACGAACTGCGTCCACCGATCCGGCATCGGCTGCGGATCAGCGATCGCGATACCCGCGCCGTATCCGCACGATGCGACAGATACAGCGAACACCACTGCCGTCGCGGCCAGACGCCGCGACGACAGGCCAAATACGAGCATGCATGAATCCCCCTGCGAAGACCAGCCTCAAGCCCCCCGGCTCGCTTGGCCTTTCACGTAATACTGCGAACAATCGAATAAGGTGACTGATGCGTCAACTCCTACGCGATCAGAAGTGGAGCTAACAAAGTAGCTTCACTAATAATGCTGGATGGAGTCAGCTCATCCGTGCGACCACCCTCTGCGGATGAAGCAGCTATCAGCGGGCCACACCCGCCGCGGGCTGGGCAACTCCAGCAACGTGGCGTCGGCGTGCCGACGTGCATCGATGACGTACCAGCACTCGCCGACGGCGATGCAACGTTCCGCAGTCACTAACTCACCTGCCCACATACATCGCTGTACGCAGCGTCGTGCATTGCCGCGATGGTGGTCGAAACAGGCGGAGATTCTGTGGTGAATTCACTTGGCCCGAGCCGGGAAACTTCCTGTGCCAGCCGGGCGCCCACGGCGTGTCAGAAACGCAGCGTGATCGGTTTCACCGATACGAACCCCGCTGACGCTGGGTTCGAAGGTCGAACATTTGGCGGTGGCGGAGGGATTTGAACCCCCGGTTGGGTTTAACCAACTCTCGCTTTCAAGGCGAGTGCATTAGGCCGCTCTGCCACGCCACCGCCGAACAGCCTAAGGGGTCCGGGCCCGAGCGGGCCCAGAGGGTCCGTGTGTAGCGTTGCGGCTATGCGCGCCATCGTCGTCGAATCCCCAGGTCAGCTGGCATGGTCCGAGGTACCGGACGTAACGGCCGCCGCCGGCGAGGTCGTCATCGACGTGACGACCGCCGGGGTGAACCGGGCCGACCTGCTGCAAGCCGCCGGCCTCTATCCCCCGCCGCCGGGTGCCAGCGACATCCTCGGGCTGGAGGTCTCGGGTGTGGTCTCCGAGGTCGGTACGGGCGTCGCGGACTGGGCTGTCGGCGACGAGGTGTGTGCCCTGCTGGCCGGCGGTGGCTACGCCGAGAAGGTGGCCGCGCCCGCGGCCCAGGTCATGCCGATCCCGGCGGGCGTGGGGCTGCATCATGCGGCCGGCCTGCCGGAGGTCGCCGCCACGGTGTGGTCCAACCTGTCCATGACCGCCCAGCTGAGCTCCGGGCAGTTGGTGCTGCTGCACGGCGGCGCGAGCGGGATCGGCACGCATGCCATCCAGGTCGCGCGCGCGCTGGGCGCCCGCGTCGCAGTCACCGCGTCACTCGAGAAGCTGGAGCTCTGTCGCGAACTCGGCGCCGACATCCTGATCAACTACCGCGACGAGGACTTCGTCGAACGGGTGACGGAGGCAGGCGGAGCCGACGTCATCTTCGACATCATGGGCGCCTCCTACCTGGACCGGAATATCGACGCGCTCGCACCCGACGGCCGCGTGGTGATCATCGGTATGCAGGGCGGCGTCAAGGGCGAGCTGAACATCGCCAAGCTCCTGTCCAAGCGGGCCGGCGTCATCGCCACCGCGTTGCGCTCGCGTCCCCTCGATGGGCCGTCCGGCAAAGCCGCGGTGATTTCCGAAGTGGTGGAACATGTTTGGCCCATGATCGCCGACGGCCGGGTGCGGCCGATCATCGGCGCCGAACTGCCCATCGAGCAGGCCGGAACAGCGCACCAGCTCCTACAGGAAGGCGCCGTTTCCGGGAAAGTGCTTCTGCGGGTGAGGGATTAGGTTGAGGTTGTGACGTTCACCTACACCGCGCCGGTCCGTTACCTGGAGGTCGACCAGCAGGGCGTCGTCTTCAACATGTGGTACCTGGCCTACATGGACGAGGCCTTCGCCGCGTTCGTCACCCAGACGGCGTCATGGCACGACATCGTCGACGCGGGCGTCGACACTCAGGTGGTGCACACCGAACTGGACTGGTCGGGTTCGCTGAAGTGGGGCGACCAGATTCACGTCGACGTCACCGTTCCTACCCGAGGACGTACCTCGTTCACGGTCGAATTTCTCATCCACGCAGGCGATTCCGCTCAGCCCATCGTCACCGCGCGGACCGTCTACGTCTGCATCGCGACCGACGGCTCCGGGAAGATCGAACCTCCGCAGATCCTGCTCGACGCGCTGGACTGCACGTAGCTAACCGAGCGAGGCCAGCGCCCGGACGAGCTGATCCACTTCGGCGGTCGTCGTGTAGTGGCCGAGGCCGACCGTGACTGCGCCGCCGATGTCGTTGACGCCGATGGCCTCCAGGACCCGGGAGTTGCCGTCCGACACCGCCAGTACGCCGTTGTCGGCGAGCCGACTGATCACGCGGTCGGCGGGCACGCCCTGGACCGCGAAGCTCAGCACCGGAATGGCGGCCTCGGGTGCGCCGAGAACCATGACCAACGGCAATGACCGCAACGAGTTACGCAGGTACCCGAACACCCGGCCCAGGTAGGCCTCCGCCGACTGCATGGAGCGCGCGAGCCGTTCGCGGCGGGAACCGGTGGCCGCGTCGTCGAGGTTGGCCAGGTACTCGATGCTGGCGACGACCCCACCGAGCAGGCCGAACTGGTGCGCGCCGACTTCCAGCCGCGCGGCCCCCGTGGCATTCGGGTCCAGTGAAACCGCGGCCAAGGTGTCGATCATCGCGGGATCGCGGAACACCAGCGCGCCGATCGGCGGCCCACCCCACGCGATCGCGTTGAGCGCCACCACGTCGGCGTCGACGTCGTTGATGTCCAGCAGGCGGTAGGGCGCGGCCACGGAGTGGTCGACGACGACCATGCCACCGTTTTCCCGCGCCATCTTGGTCACCGGCCGTAGATCGGTGACGGTGCCGAGCTTCGAGGATGCCGACGTGATCGCGATCAAGCGAGTCGGCCGGGTGATGAGCGTCTCCCACTGCCAGCTGGGCAGTTCACCGGTCTCGATGTCGACCTCGGCCCACTTCACCTTGGCGCCATAGCGATTCGCGGCCCGCAGCCACGGTGCGATGTTGGCCTCGTCGTCCAGGCGGGTGACGACCACTTCGTAGCCCAGGCCCGACCGCGACGCCGACGCCTCGGCCAGCGAGTTCAGTAGGACGGCACGGTCGGCGCCGAACACCACCCCGCGCGGGTCGCCGCCGACGAGATCGGCGACCGCCTGTCGCGCGGCGGTCAGGACCGCGGCGCTGCGCTGCGCGGCCGGATGGGGGCCGGCGGCCGACGACATGGACCCGCGGAAGGCAGTGGAAACAGTGGTCGCTACCGAGTCCGGCAGCAGCATTCCGGTCGGTGCGTCGAAATGCACCCAGCCGCCGCCCAGTGACGGGTGCAGACCGCGCACCCGGGCGACGTCGTATGCCATGCCATGCCAACCTTCGAGCGATTCAGGCCTGCCAAGCCAAATTTATCCGGCGGGCGCGCCCCGCTGCACACACCGGCGAAAGCCGGGCTACCCGAACAGCCATACTAGTGCAGTGAGCTTGGCGTCCGGCGTCCTTGTCGCCCTGTTGATCATGGTGATACCTGGAGCAATCACCGCCCGCGTAGCGCAGCTAACCTGGCCCGTTGCCATCGCAGTCGGCCCCGCAGTGACCTACGGCATCGTGGCCCTGGCCGTCGTCCCACTCGGTGCCGTCGGCGTCCCGTGGAACGGGTGGACGGCCTTGCTGGCGTTCGTCATCGTGGTCGCGGTGGTTGCCGGGCTTCGTCGTGCGCTGCGGCGCTACCGGGACACTGCGGCGGAGGCCCTCGCGATCAGCCGTGGCCCGGCCCTGTTCGTCGCCGCGGGCATTCTGGTCGGCGCGACGGCGATTGCAATTTCAGCAATCCTCGGCATGCCGCATTGGCAATCCATTCCGAGCACTTGGGACTCGGTCTGGCACGGCAACACCATTCGCTGGATTCTCGACGTCGGTCAGGCTTCGCCCACCCACATGGGTGAGCTTCGTAACGTCGAGACACACGCGTTGCTGTACTACCCGTCGACCTTCCACGCCCTGGCCGCCGTCTTCTGCCAACTCACCGGCGCCGCGCCTGCGACGGCCTACACCCTGCACTCCCTCGCGGCCTCGACCTGGCTGTTCCCCGTCAGCGCGGCAAGCCTGACGTGGGCCATGGTCCGGCCCCACACCTGCCAGCGCTGGAGCGCGGGAGCCGCCGCCACGGCAGGCGCTCTGGCGGCGTCGTTCACCGCGGTCCCCTACGTCGAGTTCGACGTCGCTGCCGTCCCCAACCTGGTGGCCTACGGTCTCGCCGGGCCGACGACCGTGCTGATCATGTCGTGCCTGCGGCACCGCGACCGGATCCCGGTGGCCGTCATCGCCCTGATCGGGGTGTTCTCCACGCACATCACGGGCGGCGTCGTCGTCGTCACGTTCGTCGGCGCCTGGTGGCTGTGCGACACCCTCCGGCATCCGGTGCGCGGCCGGCTCGCCGACTTCCTGACCCTGTTGACCGTCGCCGTGCCGTCCCTGGTGCTGCTGTTGCCACAGTTCATCGGGGTGCTGGCGCAGGCCGACATCATCGTCGGGCACGCCTTCATCACGCATCAGACCCGGCTCCGGGTGCTGTTCAACGCCATCGTGCAGCACACGCGCCACCTGAACGACTACCCGATCCAGAACATGCTGATCGCGCTCGGCGGCGTCGGCGGCCTGATCGTGCTGATCAAGCGCGTCTGGTGGCCGGCGTTGGTCTGGGTGGTACTGATGGTCGCAATCGTGCATTCGGGTGCGCCGTTCGGCGGCCCCATCGGTGCGCTGATCGGTACGTACGCCGACCTCTACTACAGCGACCCGCGTCGGCTGTCGGCCGTGGTGACCCTGCTGATCACGCCGTTCGCCGGCATCGCACTGTTCGCGATGATCAAGTTCGTCGTCGACTGGCTGCGCAAGCGAGCACCCCGCACAGAACGGTTCTGGGCCGTTGTGACGGTGGTCCTGCTCGCCTTTTCGACCATCGGCCTGGCCGGGCACTACTTCCCGCGACACCGCTACCTGATCGGCCAGAAGTACGACCAGATCATGGTCAACGACAAGAACCTCGAGGCCTTCGCCTACCTGGCGACGCTGCCCGGCGCCAAGGACACCTTGATCGGCAATGCGAACACCGACGGCACGTCATGGATGTACGCGGTCGCGGGGCTGCACCCGCTGTGGACCCACTACGACTACCCGCAGCAGCAGGGCCCGGGCTATCACCGCTTCATCTTCTGGGCCTACGCCGACGACGCCGACACCGATCGGCGCATCGCGGAGGCCGTGCACGCCCTGAACATCCGGTACGTGATCACCAGCTCGACCATCGTCAAGGGGTTCGTCATGCCCGACGGACTAGTGTCGCTGGATAGGTCGAAGTCGTGGGCGAAGATCTACGACAATGGGCGGTCCCGCATCTACGAGTGGCGCGGCGACACCGCACCGGCGAAGAGATAGGAACACTGCAGGCATGACGCTGAAACCAGAAGACGACGACGACAACATCGAGGTCATCGGCGGGGACCTGGCATTGGGCGGGGATCCGGGACAGGACTCCGACCAGGGCGACGAAGGCAAATCGCTGACCGACCTGGTCGAGCAGCCGGCCAAGGTCATGCGCATCGGCACCATGATCAAGCAGCTGCTGGAAGAGGTGCGCTCCGCACCGCTGGACGAGGCCAGCCGCAACCGCTTGCGCGACATCCACCGGTCGAGCATCCAGGAACTCGAAGACGGCCTGGCCCCGGAATTGACCGACGAGCTGGAGCGGTTGTCGTTGCCGTTCTCGGAGGACAAGGTGCCGTCGGCCGCCGAGCTGCGCATCGCGCAGGCCCAGCTGGTCGGCTGGCTCGAAGGCCTGTTCCACGGTATTCAGACGGCCCTGTTCGCGCAGCAGATGGCCGCCCGTGCGCAGCTCGAGCAGATGCGCCAGGGCGCCCTGCCGCCCGGCGCCGACGGTGGCCGCGGCCCGTTCCAGTCCGGCACCGGCCAGTACCTGTAAACCGTGACGGAACCGCACATCTCCACGCAGAACGCGTGGGTCGAATTCCCGATCTTCGACGCGAAATCCCGTTCGCTGAAGAAGGCCTTCCTGGGCAAGGCCGGTGGCGGCATCGCCCGCAACGAGTCGAATGTCGTTGTGATCGAAGCGCTTCGGGACATCACCATGTCGCTCAAGATGGGCGACCGGGTGGGGCTGGTCGGGCACAACGGCGCCGGCAAGTCGACGCTGCTGCGCCTGCTGTCGGGCATCTACGAACCGACGCGCGGTTCGGCGACCGTGCGCGGCCGCGTGGCCCCGGTCTTCGATCTGGGTGTCGGCATGGATCCCGAGATCTCCGGTTTCGAGAACATCATCATCCGCGGCCTGTTCCTCGGGCAGACCCGCAAGCAGATGATGGCCAAGGTCGATGAGATCGCCGAATTCACCGAACTCGGCGAGTACCTGTCGATGCCACTTCGCACGTACTCCACCGGTATGCGCGTACGCCTGGCGATGGGCGTCGTCACCAGCATCGACCCCGAAATCCTGCTGCTCGACGAGGGCATCGGCGCGGTGGACGCGGACTTCCTGAAGAAGGCCCGCACCCGGCTGCAAGCCCTGGTGGAGCGCTCCGGAATCCTGGTGTTCGCAAGCCATTCCAACGAATTCCTGGCCCGGCTGTGCCAGACCGCGATGTGGGTCGACCACGGCACCATCCGCATGACCGGCGGCATCGAGGACGTCGTCCGCGCCTACGAGGGCGACGACGCAGCACGGCACGTGCGCGAGGTGCTCGAAGAGAACGAGCGCGAGCGCCAGGCGTGACCGACATGTTGTGCGCGGTGATCGTCACGCACCGGCGGCCGGAGCTGTTGGCGAAATCCCTTGCCGTCGTGTGCTCCCAGACGCGACTGCCCGATCACGTCGTCGTCGTCGACAACGACAACGATCCGGCGGTACGGGTACTCGTCGAGTCCCAGCCGGTCGCGACGACATACCTCGGTTCGGCCCGGAACCTCGGCGGCGCAGGCGGTTTCGCACTGGGCATCCTGCACGCACTGGCCTTGGGCGCCGAGTGGGTGTGGCTGGCCGACGACGACGGCCGTCCCGCCGACTCGTCGGTGCTTGCGACGCTGCTGGACTGCGCGGCGAAGCACGACCTGGCCGAGGTGTCTCCCATGGTGTGCGACCTGAATGAGCCTGCCCGACTGGCCTTTCCGTTGCGCCGCGGGTTGGTGTGGCGGCGGTATGTATCGGAGTTGCAGGTCGACGCCGGATCTGACGCTGGTGCCGGGGCCGATCTATTACCCGGTATCGCGTCGTTGTTCAACGGCGCGCTGTTCCGCGCCTCGACGCTGGAAGCCGTTGGCGTGCCGGACATCCGGCTGTTCGTCCGCGGCGACGAGGTCGAGGTGCACCGCCGGCTCGTCCGTTCCGGCCTGCCGTTCGGCACCTGCCTGAACGCGGTGTATCTCCACCCGCAGGGATCCGACGAGTTCAAGCCGATCCTCGGTGGTCGCATGCACACGCAGTACCCCGACGACGCCACCAAGCGCTACTTCACATACCGCAACCGCGGATACCTGCAGTCCCAACCGGGTCTGCGGAAGCTGGTCCCCCAGGAGTGGGTGCGCTTCGGGTGGTACTTCCTGATCACCCGGCGTGATCCGGCCGGGCTGCGCGACTGGATGCGGTTGCGCCGCTTGGGACGAGACGAGAAGTTCAGCAGGCCCGGTTCGGGCGGACCCAATACAGGAGGGCAGCGATGACGTTCACCGACGCGGCCGCGCAGTCCAAGACGCTGCGCCGCGCCTGGGGCGACCTGGTGACCGGCTTCGGCAAGCGCGAACTCTGGCTGCACCTGGGCTGGCAGGACATCAAGCAGCGCTACCGGCGCTCGGTGCTCGGCCCCATCTGGATCACCATCGCGACCGGCACCATGGCCGTGGCGCTGGGCGGGCTGTACTCCCAGCTGTTCCACCTGCCACTGGCCGAGCACCTGCCCTACGTGACGCTGGGCCTGATCATCTGGAACCTGATCAACGCGTCCATCCTCGAAGGTGCCGACGTGTTCATCGCCAATGAGGGCCTCATCAAACAACTTCCGACGCCGCTGTCGGTGCACGTCTACCGGTTGGTGTGGCGTCAGGTGTTGCTATTCGCGCACAACATCATCATCTTCGTGATCATCGCGATCATCTTCCCGAAGCCGTGGTCGTGGGCCGACCTGTCGGTGATCCCGGCGCTGGCGCTGATCGTGGCCAATTGCGTCTGGGTCGCCCTGTGTTTCGGCATCCTGGCCACGCGGTACCGGGACATCAGCCCGCTTCTGGCGAGTCTGGTGCAGCTGCTGTTCTACATCACCCCGATCATCTGGAACGACCAGACGCTGCGCCTCCAGGGTGCGGGCACCTGGGCGAAAATCATTGAGCTGAACCCACTTCTGCACTATGTGGACATCGTGCGCGCCCCGCTGCTCGGCCAGCCGCAGGAGTTACGGCACTGGGTCGTGGTGATCACGCTTACCGTGCTGGGCTGGGTCGTCGCCGCGCTCGCGATGCGGCAATATCGCGCCCGCGTGCCGTACTGGGTGTAGTTCGCCTCCCCGATCCGGCGCGGCGAAGTCCACTGATCAGGTGTTGCGTAGGTCACTGCCGTGGGCTTAGCTCGTTGTCTCCACGGACCCGGCCGGTCACCTCAGCGTCACCTCGGGTTCGGTGGCGCGGAGTTCAATTGGGGCGACCGGCTTTCCGCGTTCCAACAGGAGCAACCATGACCATCACCGAAACCCCCACCACCAACGACACCGCGAACGGGCAGGTCATCGAGGCCGAACTCGTCGAGACCACCAAGGCTGCCGCCGAAGAGGCGACCAACACCGCGCTCGCCATCCGCGAGGTACTGAGCGGCGTGCTGGAGCGTCAGCTCGACGCCGGCCACAGCCTCACGCGCCAACTGGTCAGCGCGACCTCCGCTGCCACCGAAGCGGTCGTCGAGTCTCCGGCCAAGGTGATCTCCTCCATCCGCGACGGCGCCACCCTGCCGGATGCCGTGAGCGAGACCGGTTCAGCCGTTCAGGACGTGCTGGCCGAGTCGGGCCGCGACATCCGCAGCGCCGTCGGCGAATACGTCGGTCGCAACGCCGTCGGCCCCAACGCCATCATCGCCGGCGCCTCACAGGTAGCGGGCTCGCTGGTGCGCGCGCAGGGCGCCCTGACCGCGACCGCGGTCGACGGCCTGTTCACCGTGGCCGGCACCGCAGCCCAGGGCGCCGAGGACGTGCGCGAGGTCGCCACGCGCGAGTGGAGCGAGCTGCGCACCACCGCCTCGTCAGCCCGTGAGGCCATCGAAGCGCAGGTTTCCGCTTCGCGCGAGAGCATCCGGGACGCTTTCGGCACCACTGCTTGATTCACCGCGACGCTCGGGGTCGGCTGCTACGAGCGGCCGACTCCGAGCACCCCATGAGTTGTTTGCCTGCGCCGATGTGAGTTATCCACAGGTTTGAATTGCCCCTGGCACGCCTTGTCGAGTGCGCGTAGACTCGAACACATGTTCGAACATTCTGGTATCGGGGCCGGCGGTGTGCTGGTTCACGATGTCGGTGTGGTCGATTCGATGATCCATTACGCGCGGGTGTCGAATGTCGCTGAGTCGGGGA
>NZ_JARVRX010000026.1 GCF_030209435.1 Mycolicibacterium sp. lyk4-40-TYG-92
CAACTGTCACCGATGTCCTGATGCAGAACTGTCACCGAAGTCCTGATACATCACAGTCCCGCCGGCCCCGATACCAGAATGTTCGAACACGTGTTCGATTATGCCAGCAGGGTCCGACATGCGCCACAAAAAAGCCGGCGAGAATGCCGCCGACAACCACCCCCGCCTAGGACTGGCTGGAAACCAACTCCTGGCCACGCATGCGCTGTGAGATGACCTGCGTGATGCCGTCGCCCTGCATGGTGACGCCGTAGAGCGCGTCCGCGACCTCCATGGTCGGCTTCTGGTGCGTGATGACGATCAGCTGCGACTTTTCGCGCAGCTGCTCGAACAGACTGATCAGGCGGCGCAGGTTCACGTCGTCCAACGCTGCCTCGACCTCGTCCATGACGTAGAACGGTGACGGCCGCGCCCGGAAGATCGCCACGAGCATCGCCACCGCGGTCAGTGACTTCTCACCGCCGGACAGCAGCGACAACCGCTTGACCTTCTTGCCCGGCGGTCGGGCCTCGACCTCGATGCCGGTCGTCAGCATGTCGCCGGGGTTGGTCAGCAGCAGGCGACCCTCACCGCCGGGGAACAGCGTTTGGAACACCTGACTGAACTCGGCCTCCACGTCGGCGTAAGCCTCGGTGAAAACCCGCAGGATGCGCTCGTCGACATCGGCGATGACGTCCATCAGGTCCTTGCGCGCGCCCTTGACGTCCTCCAGTTGAGTGGACAGGAAGTTGTAGCGCTCCTCGAGCGCGGCGAACTCCTCCAGCGCCAAGGGGTTCACGCGGCCGAGCTCGGCCAGTTCCTTCTCTGCCTTCTTCGCGCGGCGTTCCTGCGTGGGCCGATCGAACACCATCGGTGTGGGTGCGCTGACCTGCTCGCCGCGCTCCTTGGCCTGCTCGTACTCGGCCATCTCGAGTTCGGTCGGCGGCAGCGGCACGTCCGGTCCGTATTCGGCGATCAGGTCGGCGACCGCCATACCGAACTGCTCGAGCGCCTGCTGTTCGAGCTGCTCGATACGAAGGGCCGCTTGGGCTTTCGCGACCTCGTCGCGGTGCAACGCCTCGGTCAACGCAGCGGCGCGGGCACTGAGTTCGGACACTTCTGCCCGGACCCGCGTCAATCCCTCAGAGCGCTGCGCCCGCTCGGTGGCCAGCGCGTCGCGCTTGCGTGCCGCGAGAGCCACTGTGGCAGCGAGCTTTTCGGCCACCAGCCGGCCGGAGTCGGCGACGGCGGCTGCGACCTTCGCCGCGTTCTCCCGGGCTTCCCGGGCACGGGCCGCCCGAACCCGGGCCTCACGCTCGGCGGCAGCAGCCCGGCGCAGCGAATCTGCCCGTCCCCGAACGGCATTCGCCCGCTCTTCAGCGGTGCGCACCGCCAGCCGGGCTTCGACCTCGACCGCGCGCGCCTCTTCGGCGGCTGCCGTCGTCTCGGACCGGTCGACGAACTCGACGTCGAACATCGGCTCCTGCTGCGCGTTGTGGAAGCGGTCTTCCAGCTCGGCGAGCTCTGCCAGCGAGCGGCTGCGGCCGGCCTCCAGCTCGTCGCGTTGGGCCAGCAGCTGCTGCCATTCAGCGTCGGCGGTCCTGGCATCGTGGCCGAGCCGGCCCAACTGCTCGTAGATCGACGAAATGGCGGCATCGGATTCGTGCAACGCGGCCAACGCGTGTTCGACGGCGTCCCGCCGAGCCGTCTGCTCGGCGAGTGCACCAGAGAGGGCAGCGCCGAATTCACTGGTCTGACGTTCGGCATCGAGCAGCGCCGCGCGGGCCTTTTCGATCTCGGAGGTGATCTCCAAGGCGCTCGGCTTGCGATCCGAACCGCCGCTGATCCAGCCGGGGCCGACCAGATCGCCGTCGGAGGTCACTGCGCGCAGATCCGGTTGAGCGGCAACCAGATCCAGTGCGCCGGACAAATCGCTGACCACCGCGACACGGGCCAGCATGGCCGTCATCGCACCGTTCAGGCGGGCCGGCACCTCGACCAGATCCAGCGCCCACTGCGCGCCGGGCGGCAATTCTCTACGCGGAGCAGCGGTTTCGCCGGGCCAATCGCCCAGCACGATGGCCGCGCGCCCACCATCACCCTTCTTGAGCGCGTCCACCGCGGCCCGTGCCGCTTCCAAGCTCTCAGCTGCCAGTGCATCGGCGGCAGCGCCCAGCACCGTCGCGATGGCTGTCTCGAACCCGGACTGCACCCGCAGCAGTTCCGCAACAGAGCCGAAAAGCCCTGCGCCATCATGGTTTTTCTGCAGCCACCCCGGCCCGTCGCTGATGTCGAGGCGCACCGACAACGCGTCGATGCGAGCCCGCAGCGAGGCCACCTGCCGCTCAGCAGCGCGCTCGGCGGCCTGCAGTTCCTCGACACGTTCGTCGGCCTGCCGCATCGCCGCCATGGTGCGGTCATGATGTTCGTCGAGGCCGAATTCGCCTGCGTCGAGCTCGTCGACCTTGCCCTGCACCGTCTCGAACTCGGCCCATGCCTGCTGCCGGCGGGCTGCCGCCTCCTCGATGCTGCCGCTCAGCCGGACCGTGCGCTCGTCGATCGATTCGATCCGCGTCCGCATGGTGTCGACCTGTCCGGACAACCGTGCAAGACCTTCGCGCCGGTCCGCCTCGGCGCGGGCTGCAGCCATCTGCGCACGTTCGGCGTCGGCCGCGGCACGTTCGCATTCGGCCAGCGCGCCACGGGCGGCCTCCAGCCGGGTCCGGGATTCGGCGAGTTCGGCGAGTAGCTGTTCCTCGTGCTCGGCGACGGCGTCGGCTTCGGCGTCCAGCGCGTCCGGGTCCGGCCCGGTCGACACCTCCGGATCGGAGTCCAGCAGGTTCGTCCGTTCGGTGGCGATGCGCACGGTGGCGCTGACCCGCTCGGCGAGCGCCGACAGCCGGAACCAGGTCTGTTGCGCTGCTTCGGCCCGGCCGGACAGGCCCGATACCGCCGCTTCGTGTCCGGCCAGTTCGGCCGATGCGGCTTCGAGGCGCTCGGCCACCTCGCCGTGCTCGCGCCGCAGCGCGGTCTCGGTCTGGTTGGTGTCGTCGAATTCGGCCTGCCGGGTCACCAGGTCGTCGGCGGCCAGGCGCAGCCGGGCGTCCCGGAGGTCGGCCTGGATGGTCTGTGCGCGGCGCGCCATCTCGGCCTGCCGGCCCAGGGGTTTGAGCTGACGGCGCAGTTCGGTGGTCAGGTCGGTCAGACGCGCCAGGTTGGCCTGCATGGCGTCGAGCTTGCGGACCGCCTTCTCCTTGCGCCGACGGTGCTTGAGCACGCCGGCGGCCTCCTCGATGAAGGCGCGACGGTCCTCAGGGCGCGATTCGAGGATTTCCGAGAGCTTGCCCTGGCCGACGATGACGTGCATCTCGCGGCCGATACCCGAGTCGGACAGCAGTTCCTGCACGTCCATCAGTCGGCAACTGCTGCCGTTGATCTCGTACTCACTGGCACCGTCGCGGAAAACCCGTCGGGTGATCGACACCTCGGAGTATTCGATCGGCAGGGCGTTGTCGGAGTTGTCGATGGTGAGCGTCACCTCGGCGCGACCCAACGGCGCGCGCGACGACGTGCCGGCAAAGATGACGTCTTCCATCTTGCCGCCGCGCAGGGTCTTGGCGCCCTGCTCGCCCATCACCCAGGTCAGAGCGTCGACGACGTTCGATTTGCCCGAACCGTTCGGCCCCACAACGCACGTGATGCCGGGTTCGAAGCGAAGAGTCGTCGGCGACGCGAAGGACTTGAAGCCCTTCAGCGTCAGACTCTTCAGATGCATGGGGTGAAACCCTACCGTCGCGCCGGTTAAATGCCGGGGACCCCTGGGCTACTAACGCTCAGAAAAACCGTCGATCGGGTCGCCCGCAGCGGCCCAGTCGTCGACGACGGTCGTCACCGTGCCCGGCGTGGTGCCACTGCGCAGGAGTGCCAGCAGCCGCTCGCAATCGGCCCGCGAACCCTGCGCGACGACGTGAACCCGGCCGTCCGGCTTGTTGCTGGCGTAGCCGGTCAGGCCCAACTCCAGTGCCCTGGCCCGAGTCCACCACCGGAACCCCACGCCCTGCACCTGGCCGTGCACCCAGGCCGACAGCCGGACTGCCTCGGTCACTCGGCGAACCCGAAGGTGACCTCGGTTCCCGCCTTCAAAGTGCGGCCCACCGTGCAGACCTTGTCGATGGTGCGCTCGACGACGATCTTGAGCCGCTTGATCTCGTCCTCGGAAAGGCTCGAGAGGTCCAACTCCATGGACTCCTGCAGCAGCGGGTAGACCTCGTTCTCGCGGTCCGGCGGCCCCGACACCCGGATGGTGGCCTGGTAGTCGTCGCCGAGTCGGCTGCGCAGCGGCGCATCGCTACTCATGCCGCTGCAGGCCGCCAGTGCGATCTTGAGTAATTCCCCCGGGGTGAAGACGCCCTCGACGTCTTCGGACCCGACGAGGACCTCGGCCCCTCGCGAGCTGTGCCCGGTGTAGCGGCGCACCCCGGTCCGTTCGACCCACAGTTCCGTCATTGCACATTTGTACCGCGCCGACGCTCAATGTCCGGCGGGAACCCTGCTGGGCCCCAGGTAAAGTCAGGGTTCACGCAACACTCTCGGGGGGAGAGTTCACATGACGTACCCGCCGCAAGGTCCGTATCCAGGCCCGTCCGGGTACCCACAGCAGGGTTCGTACGGCGCCGGCCAACCGGTTGCTCCGGGCTACCCCGCCTACGGCCCGCCTGGATACGGCCCGATGCCCGGTCAGCCGCCGATGCCCTATGGCTATCCCGGTGCCACACCGCCGACCTCCGGCGGTCCGGGCAAATGGCTTCTCATCGCCGGCGCCGTCGTGCTGGTACTGATCCTCGGTGGCGTTGGCATCTACGCGCTGACGGGTTCCTCCGACGACGACACGTCGACCTCCGCGAGCAGCCAGTCCAATGGCAAGCGCAAGGGTTCGGCGGGCAGCACCGGCCCGACCGACGAGGCCACAGCGCCGGGGTCGTCGGGTGGTGGCGGTTCCGACGAGGATGAGATTCGCCAGTTCCTGGCCACGTTCGGTGGCGGCGACATGGCTTCGATCTCCTGTGCCAACGACCGCAAGTTCTTCGGCCAGGCGGGCGGCGGCGCGTTCAGCAGTATGCCGATACCGAAGGTCGCAGGTGACGCGGACAGCATGCAGGTCCTCGACATCACCGTCACGGGCGACCGCGCCACGGTCAAACCCCCGGGGTCGTCGCAGGTTGCGTTCTGGCTGCGTAAAGAAGGCGGCGAGTGGAAGTTCTGCTCCACCGACAATCCCATCTTCAAGAATCTGCCCGGGACCCGCTGAGCGGACGCCACGGCTTGCCGGCGCCCGGTGCGCGGCGCCGGTTTCGACATCACGCGCCATTTCACAAGGAGTGACCAGACAATGACGTATCCCCCGCTCGGGCCGCAGCCAGGCGGACAGCCGTGGCAGCAGCCGCAGCAGCCGGCACCCGGGTACCCGCCGGCCGGCTACCCGCCGCCCGGTTACGGGCAGGCGCCGGGTTACGGGCATGCGCCCGGTTACGGACAGCCACCGGGCTATCCGATGGGACCCGGTTATCCCGGCGCACCCACCCCGAACAACAACAAGAAGCTGCTGATCGGCGGGCTGGCCCTGCTCGCGGTGATCGGCATCGTGATCGGCGTGGTGGTGTGGACTTCGGGCTCCGGGGGTGGGCTCGGCGCACTGGGTGGCAACTCCGACGAGGACCAGATTCGCAGTCTGATGAGCGATCCGACGTCGTTGAAGGACCACCGTTGCGACGCCGACAACAAGTTCTTCAGCAAGTTCCCCGGCCTCGCCGACGGTAAGAAGGCGCCGGTCGGACCCAAGGTGAAGGTCACAGTCAACAGTGTCGACGTGACGGGCGAGCGTGCCACCGTGAACGTCACCACGCATGCGGAGAGCGGGCGTGAGGCAACCACCACCATCTACTTCCGCAAGGAAGGCGGTGAGTGGAAGTACTGCCTCACCGACTCCCCGGAGATGAAGAAACTGCAGCAGCTGCCCGGGATGAAGTAACGCCCGAGGCTGACCGGCGTTTCCGGTGGTAGACGGCCCACCGGTGTTAACTTGGACGGCAAGCACAGTTCACAGGGAGCGACCAGACATGACCTATCCCCCGCTCGGGCCGCAGCCAGGCGGTCAGCCGTGGCAGCAGCCGCAGCAGCCGGCACCCGGGTTCCCGCCGAGCGGCTACGGCCAACCGGGATACGGCCAGTCCCCGCCCGCCTATGGGCAACCCGCATACGGTCAGCCGGCGTACGGGCAACCGGCATATGGCCAGCCCGGTTATGGACAGCCGCCGGGTTACCCGGCGGGCCCGGGTTTCCCCGGCGCGCCGCAACCCAAATCGAACGGCCCGAAGTGGGCGCTGATCGGTGGGCTGGCGGCCATCATCGTCGTCGGCATCGTGCTTGCCGTGGTCCTGGTGTCGAATTCCGGCGGCGGGCTCAGCGCGCTGGGCGGCAACTCCGACGAGGATCAGATTCGGAGCCTCATGAGCTCGGGGCCGTCGTCGATCAAGGAACGCGCGTGCGAGAACGACCAGAAGTTCTTCAGCAAGTTCCCCGGCATCGCCGACAGCACGGGCACCAATCCGACCGGAGCCAAGGGCAAAGCGACTGTCGACAGCGTCAACGTGACCGGGGACACCGCCACCGCAGAAGTCACCGCGACGTCGGGCACCGGCCTGGAGCGTTCCGGCACGCTGTACTTCCGCAAAGAAAGCGGCGAGTGGAAGATCTGCTTCACCGACTCACCGCAGCTGAAGCAGCTGCAGAACCTGCCCGGCATGAAGTGATCGACCTGTGACTTGCCCGGCGGCGGTTGGCATTTCGGGTAGTGGCGCTGGTGTTACGTTGGACACCGAGCACATTTCACAGGGAGCGCGCAGACATGACCTATCCCCCGTCCGGCTCTGATCCGGGCGCCCAGCCCTGGCAGCCGCCACAGCAGCCGACCGAGGGATACGGCCAGCCTGCGTACGGTCCACCGGCCTATGGACAGCCGGCCTACGGTCCGCCCGCGTACGGGCAGCCGGCCTACGGTCCGCCCGGCTACAGCCAGCCCGGCTACAGCCAGCCCGGTTACGGGTATCCGGGCTACGGACCGCCGCCCGGATACCCGATGGGGCCGGGGTTCCCAGGTCAGCCGGGGTTCCCCCCGCCTCCGCCGCCCAACAACACCCGCAAGTGGGCGCTCATCGGTGCGGGGATATTCGCCGTTGTCCTCGTGATCGGCGTCGTCTTCGCCATGGTGATGTCACGCTCCGACTCCGGCTCGGACACGGCGTCCGGCGGTGGCGAGGTGACGACCGGCGGGGCGTCGTCGGACCAGGAGAAGATCCGCGACCTGATGACGTCCCAGATCGACACCTTCGACGATTTCAAGGCGCACTCCTGCGCGAACGACGTGAAGCTCTACGACAAGGTGCCGTCGATCGCGGGCAAGTTCGGCAAGGGCGGCAGCGCCGGCGATGCCGGCCCCGGTTCGACGAAACGCGCCGAGATCACCGACATCACCGTCAACGGAGATCGGGCGACGGTGAACGTCAGCTCGTCCACTGGGGTGACGAACGTTCCGCTACGCAAAGAAGGCGGCGAGTGGAAGTTCTGCATGACCGATTCGCCGAAGTTCAAGGGCATTCCCGGGCTGAAGTAGCCCGGGCCGTCAGATCGGGCGCGGAATGCGTGGCCGCGGTTGGCATTTCGGGCAGTAGTACGACGAGCGGTTCATGAACTTCTCCCGCCGGATCGCCGTGCCACAGCGGCGGCACGGCTCCCCTTCCTGGCCGTAGGCGTCCAGCGACCGGTCGAAGTAGCCGGACTCGCCGTTGACGTTGACATACAGCGAGTCGAATGACGTACCGCATTGTGCCAGAGCCGAATTCATCACATCTGCGGCGTGGCCGAGAAGCTCCCCGAGCCGCCGGCGGGCTAATGCCGAGGCCGGGCGGAACCCGTTGACCTGCGCCCGCCACAGTGATTCGTCGGCGTAGATGTTGCCGACACCGGACACCACGGTTTGATCCAGCAGCTGGCGCTTGATCTCGGAGTCCTTGCGCCGCAGGACGTTCACGACAACGTCCGGATCGAAAGCGGGATCCAGCGGGTCGCGGGCGATGTGTGCCACCGGCACGGGCACGATGCTGCCGTCGACCTCGACCAGATCGCAGACCTGCCAGCCACCGAAAGTCCGTTGGTCGACGAAGCTCAGCTCAGTGCCGTCGTCGAGTACTGCCGCGATGCGCAGGTGGGACGGCCGGGCCGGCGGCCCGATCAGCATCTGCCCGCTCATGCCCAGGTGCACCACCAGCGCCTCGTCGCCGTCGAGGGTCAGCCACAGGTACTTTCCGCGGCGTCCCGTCCCGGTGATGCGGCGTCCCGCCAGCCGGCCGGCCAGATCCGCGGGACCGTTGTCATGCCGCCGCACAGCGCGCAGATGCAGGACCCGTACCGTGGTGAAACTCTTTGCCACGACATGTGATTCGAGGCCGCGCCGGACGACCTCGACCTCGGGAAGCTCAGGCATTGCTGACGGCGTCGGCGTCAGGGTCGACTTCGGGGCTGGCCTCCAGCGCCTGGTACGCCGCCGCGGCGGCGTGCTGTTCGGCTTCCTTCTTGGTGCGCCCGGTGCCTTCGCCGTAGTCGATGCCGCCCACCACCGCGCGTGCGGTGAACTCCTTGTCGTGCTCGGGGCCGGTGGACGTCACGACGTAGGACGGAACACCGATCCGGCGGGCCGCGGAAAGCTCCTGCAGGCTGGTTTTCCAGTCCAGGCCCGCACCGAGGCTCGCCGCGGTGTCGAGCGCGGCGCTGAACAAACGCATCACCACGGTCTGGGCCACCTCGTGGCCGTGCTCGACATACGTGGCGCCGAGCAGTGATTCGAGTCCGTCGGCCAGCAGGTTCGCCTTCTGCGCACCGCCGCTGGCCATCTCGCCGCGGCCCAGCAGCAGATAGCTGCCCAGCCCGTCTGGGGTGAGGCTGCGCGCGATCTCGGCCAGCGCCTGGGTATTGACCACCGCGGATTTGAGCTTGGCGAGCTCGCCTTCGCTGCGGTCCGGGTAGCGGCGGAAAATCTCGGCGGTGATCACCAGTCCGAGCACGGCGTCGCCCAGGAACTCCAGCCGTTCGTTGGTCGGCAGACCGCCGTTCTCGTAGGCGTAGCTGCGGTGAGTGAGGGCCACGGTCAGCAGATCGTCGGGCAACTGCACACCCAGTGCTGCCAGCAGCGGCGCACGATCTACCGTCACGAACCGCCCTCCGACGAAGGCCCGTCGGCGTCGGAGGTCTCCGGCAGCATGGCCGACAACTTCGCCCACCGCGGGTCGATCTTGTCGTGGTGATGGTCCGGTTCGGCGTCGAGCAGGCGCACCCCGCAATCCGGGCACAGTCCCGGGCAGTCCGGGGTGCAGAGCGGCGAGAACGGCAGCGACAGCCCGACCTCATCGATGATCGACTGCTTGAGATCGACGGTGTCGTTGACGACGTGGCCGACCTCGTCTTCCTCGGTGGTGGCCTCGGTCGTGCTGTCGGGATAGGCGAACAGCTCGGTGAGGTCGACGGTGACGTGCCCCGACAGTGGATTGAGGCACCGCGAGCACTCGCCGGTGGTCGGCGCCGACACCGACCCCGTCACCAGCACACCCTCGGACACCGACTGCAGCTGCAGGTCGAGTTCGATCGGCGCGCCGGGCGCGATCGCCATCAGATCCAGGCCGATCCGCTCGGGACTGGGCACGGTTTCGACGTGCGTGATCATCGACCCGGGCCGACGGCCCAATCGCGCAATGTCAATGGTCAGCGGACTCGGGCCAGGCATTGCTCAATCCTACGACGGCGCCGATCGCCGACCGGACGCCATTCCCGCTAAGCGATTCAGCGCTGGGCGTAGTCGTGGGTGCCGGCGGCAGTCCGCAACTGGTGCCGGCCCCGGCTGACCGAGCGCAGAGTGCCCTGCAGGTGCTCCTCGAACTCGGCGAGCTTGGTGTCGACGTAGATGTCGCATTCGCCCCGCAGGCGGTCGGCTTCGGCGTGCGCGGAATCGATCATCCGGGTCGCCTCGGCGTGGGCGGTCTGAACCACCTCGGTCTCCGACACCAGGCGCTGCTGCTCCTTGATGCCTTCCTGCACGGCCTTCTCGTAGGACAGATTGCCACTCTCCAGCAGGCGGTCGACCTCGGCCTTGGCCCGGTTGGTGCTGGCCTCGTACTCCCGCTTGGCGGTGCTGGCGATCCGGTTTGCCTCTTCGCGGGCCTCGACGACCATGCGCTCGCTGTGCGCACGCGCCTCGGAGACCATCCGGTCGGCCTGCGCCTTGGCGTCGGCCAGCAGTCGGTCCGCCTCGGCACGGGCGTGGTTGACCAGCGAATCCGCCTCGGCCGTGGCCGACGACACCATGGAGTCGGCGTGCTGCTTGGCCTCGCGCAGCATCCCGTCGCGGGCGTCCAGCACGTCCTGGGCGTCATCCAGCTCGCCCGGGATCGCGTCCTTGATGTCGTCGAGAAGTTCCAGAACATCGCCCCGCGGCACCATGCAGCCCGCGGTCATCGGCACGCCACGTGCCTCTTCCACGATCGCGCCGAGCTCGTCCAGCGCCTCAAATACTCGGTACACGGCAACATCCTCCAGGCGTAGTTGGTTGTTACCAGTGTGCCTGTTGTTACTCGTGTGACTACGCTTTGCGGGCCGGTGTGTCGCGACCTATCCGGCCAGCTTGGCCTGCAGCCGCTTGTTCACCACCGCCGGCAGCAGGTCGGTGACATCGCCGCCGAGGGCCGCCACCTCCTTCGCCAACGACGACGACACGAACGAGAACTGCGGCTTCGTCGCGACGAAGAAGGTGTCGACGCCGGCGACGTGCCGGTTCATCTGTGCCATCTGCAGCTCGTATTCGAAGTCGGTGCCGGTGCGCAGGCCTTTGACGATGGCTGTCAGCCCGCGAGCCCGCGCGAAGTCGACGACCAGCCCCGAGCCGGCCTCGGCCCGCAGGTTCGGCAGGTGCGACGTCGCCTCGGTGATCATCGCGATGCGCTCCTCCGCGGTGAACATGCCCTTCTTGTTGGGGTTCACCAGCACCGCCACCACGACCTCGTCGAACTGGGCCGCCGCCCGTTCGAAGACGTCGAGATGACCGAGGGTTATCGGATCGAAGGAACCCGGGCAGACCGCACCACTCATAGCCAAAGACGGTACAAGGCCTGCCCGAATCAAGCCCGACTGGTCAGCTCGACCGACCGGGCGTCCACTCCGCCATTTCCAGCCGGGTGTCGCCGTACCGCCGCTCGCGCAGCACGGTCCAGCCGTCCGGCCAGACAAGTGCCGGGCCGGAAGCCGGGCGCTCGATCACCGCGACGGCCCCCTCGGCCAGCCAACCGCCCGAAACGAGCTGCCCGACAACGGCTTCCACGTCAGCGGCCGGCACGTCATAGGGCGGGTCAGCGAACACCAGATTCACCGGCCGCGGCGCCGTCGTCGCCGCAACGCCGGCTGCCGTGCCGCAGCGCACCACGGCGCCGTCGACCCCGAGCTCGGCGATGTTCCGCGAGATCACGGCCGCGGCGCGCCGGTCGGCCTCCACGAACAGGGCCGACGCCGCGCCGCGCGACAGTGCCTCCAACCCGAGTGCCCCCGACCCGGCGTACAGGTCGAGGACCCGGGCCCCGTCGAAGTCCACCCGCGCCGCCAGCACGTTGAACAGCGACTCCCGGACCCGATCCGTCGTCGGCCGAGTCCCTTTGGCGGGCACCGAGATCCGGCGGCCGCCGTGACGGCCGCCGATGATCCGGGTCAGCTGATCACCACGAGCAGATCGCCACCCTCCACGCCCGCGGTGGGTGTGACGGCGATCCGCGCGACGGTGCCGGCCTTGGGTGCGGTGATGGCCGCCTCCATCTTCATGGCCTCGATCGTGGCGATGGTCTGGCCCGCGTCGACCTTGTCACCGGCCGCGACGCCGACCGTGACCACGCCCGCGAACGGGGCGGCGACATGGTCGGGGTTGGTCCGATCGGCCTTCTCGGCGGCCGGCACGTCCGCGGCGATGGCGCGGTCACGCACCAGCACCGGCCGCAGCTGCCCGTTGATCAGGCACAGCACGGTACGCATGCCGCGCTCGTCGGGCTCGGACACCGCTTCCAGACCGATGAGCAGCTCGACACCCTTCTCCAGCTGCACGCGGTGCTCTTCGCCGCGGCGCAGGCCGTAGAAGAACTGGTTGGCACTGAGCCGCGACGTGTCGCCGTACTCCTCGCGGTGGGCCAGGAACTCCTTGGTCGGGCCGGGGAACAGTAGCCGGTTCAGGGCACCCTGGCGCACGGGTCCGGGAGTGGCCAGCTGGGCCTCGTCCTCCGCGGTCAGCTGCTGCTCGGGCCGGGCCGGGCCGCGGCCCTCCAAGGCCTTGCTGCGCAACGGCTCCGGCCAACCGCCGGGCGGGTCACCCAGCTCGCCGCGCAGGAATCCGATGACGCTGTCCGGGATGTCGTAGCGCGCCGGTTCGGCCGCGAAATCGTCGGCGGTGACGTGGGCACCGACCAGCGACAGGGCCAGATCACCGACCACCTTGCTCGACGGCGTCACCTTCACCAGCCGGCCGAGGATGCGGTCGGCACCGGCGTAGGCGTCCTCGATCTCCTCGAACCGGTCCCCCAGGCCCAGCGCGATCGCCTGCTGGCGCAGGTTGCTCAGCTGGCCACCCGGGATTTCGTGGGTGTAGACGCGGCCCGTCGGCGCCGGCAGGCCCGACTCGAACGGCGCGTACACCCGGCGCAGCGCCTCCCAGTACGGCTCCAGGTCGCAGACGGCCTCCAGCGACAGCCCGGTGTCGTACTGCGTGTGCGCGGCCGCCGCGACGATGGACGACAGCGCGGGCTGGCTGGTGGTGCCGGCCAGCGGCGCCGAGGCACCATCGACGGCGTCGGCGCCGGCCTGCCAGGCGGCCATGTACGTCGCCAGCTGTCCGCCCGGGGTGTCGTGGGTGTGCACGTGCACCGGCAGATCGAAGCGGGACTTCAACGCCGACACCAGTTTTGCCGCGGCCGGCGGCCGCAGCAGGCCGGCCATGTCCTTGATGGCCAGCACGTGCGCACCGGCGTCGACGATCTCGTCGGCAAGCTTGAGCCAGTAGTCCAGCGTGTAGATCTTCTCACCGGGATTCATCAGGTCGCCGGTGTAGGACATCGCGACTTCGGCCACCGCGGAACCGGTTTCGCGCACCGCCTCGATGGCGGGGCGCATGGACGACACGTTGTTGAGCGCGTCGAAGATCCGGAAGATATCGATACCGGTCGCAGTGGCCTCTTCGACGAACGCAGACGTCACCAGTTCCGGATACGGCGTGTACCCGACGGTGTTGCGGCCGCGCAGCAGCATCTGCAGACAGATGTTGGGCAGCGCCTCACGCAGTGCGGCCAGGCGCTCCCACGGATCTTCCTTCAAGAAGCGAAGGCCCACATCGTAAGTGGCGCCACCCCAGCACTCGACCGACAGCAACTGCGGCGTCGACCGGGCGATGTACGGGGCGATCTCCAGCAGACCGGTGGACCGCACGCGGGTGGCCAGCAGCGACTGGTGGGCGTCGCGGAACGTGGTGTCGGTGACGCCGACGGCCGGGGTGTCACGCAGCCAGCGCGCGAAGCCTTCCGGCCCCAGTTCGTCGAGCCGCTGCTTCGACCCGGCGGGCGGGACCGACTTCAGATCGACGGCGGGCAGCTTGTCGCGCGGGTACACGGCTGCCGGGCGCGGTCCGTGCGGCTGGTTGACGGTCACGTCGGCCAGGTAGTTGAGGATCTTGGTACCGCGGTCGGCGCTGCTGCGCGCCGTCAACAGCTGCGGCCGCTCGTCGATGAACGACGTCGTCACCTTTCCGGCGACGAAGTCGGGATCATCGAGCACTGCCTGCAGGAACGGGATGTTGGTCGACACGCCGCGGATGCGGAACTCGGCCAGGGCACGTCTCGCGCGCGCCACCGCCGTCGTCAAATCCCTTCCGCGGCAGGTCAATTTGACCAGCATGGAGTCGAAGTGAGCCGACACCTCGGCGCCGAGGTTGGTACCGCCGTCGAGCCGGATGCCGGCGCCGCCCGGGGTGCGGTACGCGGTGATGCGGCCGGTGTCGGGGCGGAAGCCGTTGGCCGGGTCCTCGGTGGTGATGCGGCACTGCAGCGCGGCGCCGCGGGCCTGCATGGTCTCCTGGCTCAGGCCCAGCTCCTCGAGCGACGAGCCGGAGGCGATACACAACTGCGACGCCACGAGGTCGACGGCGGTGATCTCCTCGGTGACGGTGTGCTCGACCTGGATGCGCGGGTTCATCTCGATGAACACGTGCCGGCCGCGCTCGTCGACGAGGAATTCGACGGTGCCCGCGCACGTGTAGCCGATCTGCCGGGCGAAGGCCACGGCGTCGGCGCACATGCGCGTCCGCAGTTCGGGGTCCAGGTTCGGCGCGGGCGCCAGCTCGATGACCTTCTGGTGCCGGCGCTGGACACTGCAGTCGCGCTCGAACAGGTGCATGACGTTGCCGTGGGTGTCGGCGAGGATCTGCACCTCGATGTGCCGCGGGTTGACGACGGCCTGCTCCAGGAACACCGTCGGGTCGCCGAAAGCCGAGTCGGCTTCGCGGGACGCGGCTTCGATGGCCTCGCGCAGGTCGGCCGGGTCGGCCACGCGGCGCATACCGCGGCCGCCACCACCGGCGACGGCCTTGACGAACAACGGGAACTGCATCTGCTCGGCGGCCGCGAGGAGATCGTCGACCGACGACGACGGCTCCGACGAGGCCAGCACCGGAAGCCCGGCGGCGCGGGCCGACTCGATGGCGCGCGCCTTATTGCCGGTGAGTTCGAGGATGTCGGAGCTGGGTCCGACGAATGTGATGCCCGCGGCGGCGCAGGCGGCCGCCAGTTCGGGGTTCTCCGACAGGAAGCCATACCCCGGGTAGATCGCGTCGGCGCCGCACGCCAATGCGGTGGCGACGATGTCGTCGACGTTCAGGTACGCACGTACCGGATGGCCCTTCTCACCGATCTGGTACGACTCGTCAGCCTTGAGCCGATGCAGCGAGTTGCGATCCTCGAACGGGTACACCGCGACGGTGGCGATACCCAGTTCGTTGGCTGCGCGAAAGGCCCGGATCGCGATCTCGCCACGATTGGCCACCAGGAGTTTGGAAATCACCCAGTGACCCTAGCGGTTACGGCGGGGTGGCGCGCTAGATCAGGGTGGACCAATAACTCCAGAATCGATCAAGGATCAGCAATGCGATCGCGGTGATCCACACGGCGTACAGCGGCCACCGCCACTGGTACAGGGCGTCCACCACTTTGTTGGCTCCGGCCAAGGGCCGCAACGCAATTGACGTGACCACGATCAGCAGCGCCGTGGTGACGACCCAGACCACCATGCAGTACGGGCACAGGGCACCGATCTCGTACAGGCTCTCGTAGATCAGCCAGTGCACGAACACCACGCCCAGGAGCGTGCCACCGGCCAGGCCCGCCCAGTACCACCGCGGCAGCCGTACTCCCGCCACCGCCAGCACACCCGTCACGGTCACCACGCTGAAGGCCGCGATGCCGATGAGCGGGTTCGGGAACCCGAACAGCGATGCCTGTTTGGTCAGCATCACCGACCCGCAGGACAGCACGGGGTTGATGCTGCAGGACGGGACGTACGACGGGTTCTGCAGCTGCCGGACCTTCTCGACGGTCAGCACGAACGCGGCGACCTCGCCGATGATGCCGGCGAGCAGAATCCAGACGGCGGCGGGGCGGCTGACTGCCACCCCCACCTGACGTTCGGGGGTGTCGACGTCGGTCACGGGTGCGGCGCCGGAGCAGGCTGCGGTGCCGGGGCACCCGGAGCCGACGCGGCGGGGGCCGCCGACGCCGCGGACAGGTTGGGCAGATCGGGCGCGATGGCCTTGATCTTCTCGATCAGGCTGGCCGGGTCGCCGTTCGGGACCAGGCTGGTCTCGGTGCCGTTGATCTTGATGGTCGGGGTGCCCTGGATCTGCGCGTTACGGGCCATGTTGTTGACCATCTCGGTGTAGACGCCGTTCTCGACGCACTTGCTGAGCGGGTCGTTCGGGCCGACGGCGACACCGGACTGGCGCGCGTACTCCAGCAGCTTGGCGTTGTCGGGGAAGGACGCCGCGGTTTCCTCGGGCTGGTTCTTGTACAGCGCTTCATGGAAGCGCCGGAACGCGGTCTTGTCCTCGTCGGCGACGCAGTAGGCGATGGCGCCGGCGCGGGTCGAGTACGACTTCGGGTCGCCGCGACCGATGATCGAGACGATGTTGTAGTCGACGGCGATGTCACCGTTGTCGATCAGCTTGGCGATGGTCGGGCCGTACGTCTTCTCGAAGACGCCGCAGACCGGGCAGAGGAAGTCCTCGTAGATCGTCAGGGTGACCTTCGGGTCCTTGGTACCGGGATTGGTGACGACGTTGGGCGCCGCGATCTGGACCGCCTGCACCTTGTGCGGATCGGCCTTGGGCTTGCCGTTCATCACGATGTACGCCACCAGCACCACCGCGAAGATGATGACAAGCGCGGTCAGCCCGCCCTTGACCACCAGGTCGCGCTTGCGGTCCGCGGCCTTCAGGTCGTAGCTGGCGTTCTTCGATGACTTCGACGATTTCGACGGCACGGCGTCAAGGGTACCGACGCCGTCCCTGAACTCGGCCGGACCCGTGCCTCAGCGGGTGAGGTGAGCCCGGAACGCGGAGATGAAGTCCGCCGTCGCGACCGCGCTGTCGCCGCCGAGCGGGAAGAAATTCGCGAAGGCGTGGATCAGGGACCCGTACGTGCGGTGGTCGACCGGCACGCCGGCAGCCGCCAGCGCCGCGGCGTAGGCGTCGCCTTCGTCGCGCAGCGGATCGAACCCACCGGTGAGCACCAGCGCCGGCGGCAGGCCTGACAAATCCTCGGCCAGCAGCGGCGAGACCCGCGGGTCCGCCGGATCGAGCGCCGATTCGGCGAGGTAGTTGGCCCGGAACCAGTCCATGTCGATCTTGCTGAGGAAGTAGCCGTCGGCGAACAGCACCTTCGACCGGGTGTCCCCGGCGAAATTGGTGACGGGATAGATCAGCAGCTGCAGGGCCGGCAGCGGTTTGTGATTGTCGCGGGCCCGCTGCGACACGACGGCCGCCAGGTTGCCGCCGGCGCTGTCGCCACCGACCGCGATCTTCGCCGGGTCGGCGCCCAGGCGCGCCGCGTTCTCCACACACCAGAGATAGGTGGCGTAGCAGTCGTCGGAGGCGGCCGGAGCCGGGTGCTCGGGGGCCAGCCGGTACTCGACGGACACGACGTGCACACCCGCGTCACGGCTGATCAGCCGGCACAGCCCGTCGTGCGACTCGATACCGCCGACGACGAATCCCCCGCCGTGGAAGAAGACCAGCAGCGGCGCGGGTCCGGTGACGTCGGGCTGGTAGTGCCGGGCGCGCAGCGGTTCGGTCGGACCGGGGACGGTGAGGTCTGTCGTCGGCACGGCGATGGCCGGGTCGAGGTACTGCGACAACGTCGTCAGCTGGGCCCGCGCGACGTTGACGTCGCTGCTGGCGACCAGGCCGCCGGCGCCGCTGGCGTTCTGGGCCGTCAGCATCAGCTGCAGGGTGGTGTCCAGAGTGTTGCCGTCGATGGTGACCCGGCGGCCGCCGAGCAGCACGCGCTTCAGGCGATCGGGAATCCTTGGGAGGATGCGGAGGGCGACGCCGCCGACCCGGGTCAGGACCGCAAGGCGCAGGCGGCTGGGCCGTCCCGCTACGGGATGTTCGGGCCGGACGACCAGTTCGGCGTCGGTTGTCACTGCCGCCTGTGCAGCATCGCCTGGCATGCTCATGGTCATGGCTGATCCTTCAGGTGCTCCGAGTCCAACACTGACGCTCAACGACGGTACGTCCATTCCCGTGGTGGGTCTCGGGGTGTGGCAGACACCGGCCGAGGACACCGAACGCGCCGTCAGTGCAGCATTGCACGCCGGATATCGCCATATCGACACCGCCGCGGCCTACGGGAACGAAGACGGCGTCGGTCGGGCCGTCGCCGCCTCCGGCATTCCGCGCGAGGACGTCTTCGTCGTCACCAAGCTGTGGAACTCCGATCAGGGTTATGAGAAGACCCTGGCCGCGTTCGACGCCAGCATGACGCGGTTGGGGCTCGACTACCTCGACCTCTACCTCATCCACTGGCCGACGCCCGCGCAGAACCTGTTCATCGACACCTTCAAGGCTTTCGCCCACCTGCGTGACCAGGGGCGGATCCGCGCGATCGGCGTCAGCAACTTCGAACCCGAGCACCTCAAACTGCTCATCGACGCCACCGGGATCGTGCCCGCGGTGAATCAGATCGAGCTGCATCCGCGCCTGCCGCAGGCCGAGCTGCGCGAAGTGCACGCGCGCTACGGCATCGCCACCGAGGCCTGGAGCCCGCTGGGGCAGGGTTCCCTGCTCGAGGACCCGGTCGTCACCACCATCGCGGAGCGACACGGAAAAACGCCAGCACAGGTGCTGATTAGGTGGCATATCCAGCTGGGTAATATCGTCATCCCGAAATCGGTGAACCCAGACCGGATTGCGAGCAATTTCAACGTGTTTGATTTCGAGCTGAGCGAGGCGGACATCGCGTCCGTCGCGACCCTCGACAACGGCACCCGTCTGGGCCCGGATCCACGAACATTCAACTTCACAGGGTAGGTGACATGGCCTCCGCAGAGATTCCCAATGTGGCGCTCCACGACGACAACACGATTCCGGCCCTCGGCCTCGGTGTTGGTGAGCTGTCGGACGCCGACACCGAGCGTGCCGTCTCGGCCGCGCTCGAGATGGGCATCCGCCTGATCGACACCGCTGCCGTGTACGGCAACGAGGAAGCCGTCGGGCGGGCCATCGCGTCATCGGGCATTCCGCGTGCCGAGATTTTCGTGACGACCAAGCTGGCCAACGCCGACCAGGGTTTCCAGGCCGGCCAGGACGCCTTCAAGGTCAGCCTGGACAAGCTCGGCCTGGAGTACGTGGACCTGTACATGATCCACTGGCCGGCCGGCGACATCAGCAAGTACGTGGACAGCTGGGGCGCCCTGATCAAGCTGCACAACGACGGCACCGCGAAGTCCATCGGCGTCTGCAATTTCTCGGATGAGGACCTGTCCACAATCATCGACCTGAGCTACGTCAGCCCGGTGGTCAACCAGATCGAGCTGCACCCGCTGCTCAACCAGTCGGCGCTGCGCGCGGTGCACGCCGAGCGGGGCATCGTGACGCAGGCCTACAGCCCGCTGGGTGTCGGCAACCTGCTGACCAACCCGACCGTGCAGTCCATTGCCGCCGAGTACGGCAAGACCCCGGCGCAGGTGCTGATCCGCTGGAGCCTGCAGCTCGGCAACTCCGTCATCCCCCGTTCGTCGTCGCCGGAGCGCATCGCCGAGAACCTCGACGTGTTCGGCTTCGAGCTGGCCGCCGAGCACATGGACGCGCTGAACGGGTTGGACGACGGCACCCGCTACCGCCCGGACCCCGCCACCTACACGGGCATCTGAGGCCGCCTGCGGCGCAACTGATACCGACGATAAATGGTCGTTCTCCCCTCGGGGAGAACGACCATTTATGTTTGGCGCGAACGATTTTGGGTAAGCGCGGCGGGTGGTGCCGCTCCCCTGTCACAGATGTGTCCAGTGGGTCGCGTGTGTCGATTGTCGAGAAACTCGCAGCAATTGATTCGTGTTAACTATCCCGCTATTACCTCTGGTGCGTTAATTTGATATTGCGTCCGTTTATTGCGACGCAACCGGACATCATCGAGCAGGGGGTTCGAGAAATGATTCATCCATTCAGGAACACTTCCGAATTAACGTCGCCGACAATTCGTCGCAGGTCTCAGCGCATGATTCTGGGCGCGGCAACAATTGGCTTCGGCGCATTGCTATTCACATTCGGGGCGGGCACGGCACAGGCCGACACCTCCACTTCCGGGGTCACGAGCCATGCCAACGCGCCCACCTCGAGTAGCCCGGTGGGCGGCGTCGCGGGCGCACTCGACGGCACGGTGAAGACCGTGGCCGGCGCGCTCCACGGCACCACCAAAACCCTGGCCGCTGACCTCAATGGCACCACCAAGACCGTCGCCGCCGACCTCGACGGCACGACCAAGACCGTCGCGGGCGGACTGCACAACACCACCAAGACGGCCGCAGGCGCACTCGACGGCACCACCAAGACCGTCGCCGGTGCACTCAACGGCACCCTGAAGACCATCGGCGGCATTTTCGGACGCCGCTGACAGGCCCCACGACGAGCAGGAGCGAATTTGGCATCAGACTGCGGCGAAATATCGACAGATCACTGAATCGACGGCATTCCGGCAACGAATTCAGTCGCCCCGCCATCTGTCATTTTGCCGCCGTCACATGAGCAGATATTGGTTGCCGAGACCCGATAGCTCGGCAACCAATATCTGCGCAATTTTGTGCCGGCCGCTCCGGAATTAGCGGTTTCACCACCCCTGCACACAACAGCAAACAATCCCCCGCTACTCATTGTGCGGAATCAGTCGAACTGGCAACAAACCCGCGAATATTGCGCCGTGTACTGACGCCGACGGCTCCTAGCTCGTCGGGCAGGTGGCCGCGGCATCGCGCAGGACGGGCACCGACGGCGCGTCCACGGGAAGCCCGTAACCACGCAGCACCGCGATGTACTGCACCGCGTACTGGCACCAGAAGCCGTGGTTCGGCGGCATCCAGTCGGCGGGCTGCTTGTCGCCCTTGTCCTGGTTCGATTTCCCGGACACCGCGAGCAGATTCGCCGGATCATTGGCGAATCGGAGTCGAAGCTCGTCATTCCAGTCTCTGGCCCCGAGGTCCCAGGCCAGCGCGAGCGGCACGATGTGGTCGATCTGCACCGCCGCACCGATCTGGTTGCCGCGAGTGAACGCGATGGTGTCGCCCGTGTACGGGTCGCGCAGGACCCCGGTCTTCACCGCCTGCGGGCAGCGTTTGAGCGATACGACGGTCTTGTCGGTGAGGTCCCGGTTGAGGATGTCGTTGCGGGTGTCGCAGCCGTTGTGGCCCTCGGGCGCAGAATTGTCGTCGGTCCAGGACTCGCCGAACGCTGCCCGCCGGTAGTTCGGGTCCCGCACACGCCGCGGGATGACGACCACGCCCGCCAGGATGTCGGTACCGGGGGCGACGGTCGGGACGACGGCGCCGTCGACGCCATCGGCGACCGCTGCCGGTTCGTCGGCCGTGCCGACCTGGATGGCCACCACCACCGCCAGCACCACTGCCGCCACGAGCCACAGCAGGCGCTTCACCACAACTCCCGTCGCTGCGCTCGCCTGGTCACGCCTTGTCCAGGTACTCGACGCGATCGGTGTCGACGAATTGGGCGGCCAGCGCCGACATCCCCGGATCGTCCGGATTCTGCGCGTAGGCCGCCTGGCAGAAGGCCCGGGCGGACTCGATGACCTCCTGATGGTCGGCCAGCGACAGGAACCGCAGATGCCCGGCCCGTCCCGACTGGTTGAGGCCCAGCACGTCGCCCTCACGGCGCTCCTGCAGGTCGAGATCGGCGAGTTCGAAGCCGTCGAGGGTGCCGGCCACCGCCTGTAGCCGGGCGCCGGCCTTCGACCCCTCGGGCAGCTTCGTCGCGAGCAGGCACAGGCTGGCGTGGGAGCCGCGGCCGATGCGGCCCCGCAGCTGGTGCAGCTGGCTGATGCCGAAACGGTCCGCGTCCATCACGACCATGACCGTCGAGTTGGGCACATCGACGCCGACCTCGATGACGGTGGTGCAGACCAGCACATCGATCTGACCGGCCCGGAACGCCGACATGATGGTGTCCTTCTCGTCGCCGGGCAGCCGGCCGTGCATGAGGCCCAGCTTCAGGTCCTTCAACGGCCCGGCGCGCAGTTTGTCGTAGAGTTCGACGACCGTCACCGGTGGCGGGCCGGCCTCTTTGTTCTCGCTCGTCTTGTCATTCTCGTCGATCCGGGAGGCCACCACGTAGGCCTGCCGGCCCGCCTGTACCTCTTCGCGGATGCGGGCCCACGCACGGTCGAGCCAGGCCGGTTTCTGGCTGACGAAGATGGTCTTGGTGTCGATCGGCTGCCGGCCCCGCGGCAGCTCCCGCATGGTCGAGGTCTCCAGGTCGCCGTACACGGTCAGTGCCACGGTGCGCGGGATCGGGGTGGCCGTCATGACCAGCAGGTGCGGCGTCAGACCGTCAGGAGCCTTGGCGCGCAACCGATCCCGCTGTTCCACCCCGAACCGGTGCTGCTCGTCGACCACCACCATGCCGAGCCGGTCGAACTCCACCGCATCCTGCAGCAGGGCGTGGGTACCGATGACGATGCCAGCCCGCCCACTCGACACCTCTTCGCGCACCTGCCGCTTCTGCGGCGCGGTCATGGATCCGGTGAGCAGCGCCACCGAGGTCGCGTCGTCGGGGGCACCGAGCTGGCCCGCCATGGCCAGCGGCCCCAGCACGTCGCGAACCGACCGCGCGTGTTGCACGGCAAGCACTTCCGTCGGGGCGAGCAGCGCGCACTGGTAGCCGGCGTCGACCATCTGCAGCATGGCGAGAAGCGAGACGATGGTCTTGCCCGATCCGACCTCACCCTGCAGCATCCGGTTCATGGGGCGGGACTCGGACAACTCGGCCGACAGCACCTCGAGCACATCACGCTGGCCCGCGGTCAATTCGAACGGCAACCGGTCACGCAGGGCGGCGGCCAGACCCGTGTCGATCGGCGGCGCCGGCGGACCGGATTGCGATTGCGTGCCATGCCGACGGGCGGCCAGCGCCCACTGCAGCCCGGCGGCCTCGTCGAAAGTCAGCCGCTCCCTGGCCTGTTCGCGATCGGCTTCGCGCTCACCGAGGTGGATGTCGCGCAGCGCCCGGTCCTCGGAGATCAGGCCCCGCTGTGCCCGAATGGATTCCGGCAGCGGGTCCGATATCGGGTCCAGTACGGCGAGCACCTGCAGGATGCACGCGTAGATGTCCCAGCTCTGTACCTTCGCGCACGCCGCGTAGATGGGGAAGAACTCCCGCTCGAACGCCGACATCTGCAGTTCGCCGTGCATCTTCTCGGAGGCGTCGGCGATCTTCTTCAGCGCCGGCGAGCCGAACGTGCGGCCGGTGCCGGAACCCAGGACCAGGTGCGCGGGATGCGTCAATTGCATTGTGCGCCCATAGAATCCGACCACACCCGACAGCATCACCCGGGTGCCCTCGACGAGGGATTTCTTGAGGAACTTGGCGTTGAAGAAGGTTGCGGTGACCTTCGGATTGCGGTTACCGAGGGTGACCACCAGGTATTCGCGCTTGGGCGCCCGGTTGGTCCAGCGCGTCTCCGCCTTGGTGATGACGTCGACGAAGGTGACGTGGTCGCCTTCCTCCGGCAGTTCGGTGTCTTCACCGAGCACCGTCATGCCCTGGCTGTACTTGCGCGGGTAGTGCCGCAACAGGTCGTTGACGGTGCGCATACCGAAGAATTCTTCCAGTGGCGCAGCCGATTTCGCGCCCAGTACGTGCACCAGAGAGTCGGTCAGCGCGACCACCGCTACTCCACCCCGATCAGTAGCGCGTCCCCGCGGTGACCGGTGTGATAGGTCACCAACTCGGCCGCCAGGTGCTCCTGGCGCACATGCTCGGCCAGCGCGGCCCCCACCTCGGCGTCGACGCCCGCGCCGGTCAGCACCGTGACCAGTTCGCCGCCCGACGACAGCAGCAGGTCGATCAGCCCGCTGGCGGCGCTGACCAGGTCGTGCCCGACGATCAGCACCTCGTCACCGGCGATGCCCAGGCCGTCTCCCGGACGGCAGCGGCCGGCCCAGGTCAGCGCCGCCTCGGTGGCAATCCTTACCGATCCGTGCCGGGCGCCTGCCGCCGCGCGCGCCATGGTGTAGCCGTCGTCGACGGCCTGCCGGGTCGGGTCGTGCACCGCCAGTGCCGCCAATCCCTGCACCATGGATCCAGCGGGCACCGGCACCACGTCCATACCCCAACTGATGGCCGTGGCACAACCGGCCACCAACTCCTCGGCGGCCAGAAAACCGTTGGGCAGCACCATGATCTGTGCGGCGCCGGTGCCGACGAGGCCGGCCAGAAACTGCTGCGCACTGACCGGCTGACCGTCGACGGGCCGCAGTACGTGCGCGCCCTCGCCGCCGAACAACTCCCCCGCGCCGTCGCCGTCGACGATCGCGAGAACGGCGCGGTCCCGGCTCCAGCCGCCGGACGGCCGGGCCCCGGCGGCCCCGATGAGCGCGGTGACCTGAATCCTGCTGACCGTGCCCAGATCGAGGGCGGCCTCGATCGCGGCGCCGGCGTCGTCGGCGTGCACGTGCACGCTGTATTGGCCACCGGCGATCGCGGCGGCGATGGCAACCGATTCACCGAGCCGCAGCAATCGGGCGCGCAACACCTCGACGTCGTCCGGGGCACAGTCGCCGAGCAGGTACATCACCTCGAATTGTGGTGGTGTGCCGTTGATTTCGTGATGGTCATGGTGGTCGTGGCCGTGGTCTGCCCGCGGGTGCCCCGGTTGGTACTGGGGCCGGGGCGTCGAGCCACCGGACAGCGTCGCGGTCAGGGCGTCGAGCAGGACCAGCAGGCCACGCCCGCCGGCGTCGACGACACCCGCTTCCGCGAGCACGTCGAGTTGATCGGTGGTGCGCTCGAGCGCCGCCGCGGCGGCATCCGAGACGGCGGCCGCCATGGCCGCGAGGTCGGTCACCCCGTCCTGGCTCTCGGCTTCCACCGCGGCCGCCTGCAGCACCGAGACGATGGTGCCGGGCACGGTCTGTCCGACCGACGCGACGGCCAGCACCTGCGCGTGGTGCAGGGCCGCGGTGAATTCCGGTGCGGTGATCTCCCCGCACTCCCTGTCCTCACCGCGTTGCAGCGCGGCCTCGGCAACCACGTCGGCCACGCCGCGCAGGATCTGCGACAGGATGACGCCCGAGTTGCCCCGGGCGCCGTGCAGCGCCCCGGCCGACAGGGCGGCCGACACCGCCACCACGTCGTTGCCCGCCGTCTTCACGGCCTCGTCGGCCTGTGCGGCGGCGGCACGCATGGTGAACAGCATGTTGGTACCGGTGTCGGAATCGGCGACGGGATAGACGTTCAGCCGGTTGATCTCGTCGGTGTGGGCGATCAGGTGCAGGACGGCGGTGTGAGCCCAGTCACGTAATGCGATCCCATCCAGCGGACGGGGTATGCGACCCACGCCAGCTGACATGTGACCTCCATCGCGTCCGCGCTCTACCCTCAGTGCCCCGCCAGCCTAGCCAGTGGCCCCGACAAATCTCCTGACCAACTCCCCTGGTGCGCACGATGTCCGGCCGGCCACCAGACCCATTTTGGTGATCGTCGGGCCGCCCGGTATCCTGGTCAGGTTGTCTGTTCGCGCCGCACAATTCTGTGGCCGTCGGACTCAGACCCCAAGTACTGATTTTCGAGGAGTTCTTCATGGCCGCCGTGTGCGACATCTGCGGAAAGGGACCGGGCTTCGGTATGTCCGTCTCGCACTCCCACCGTCGGACCAACCGCCGCTGGGATCCGAACATCCAGACCGTGCGTGCCGTGGATCGTCCGGGCGGCAACCGCAAGCGGATCAACGCCTGCACCTCCTGCATCAAGGCCGGCAAAGTCAGCCGATAGTTCCGGCGCTCGGGCGGATTGATTTCGCCTGACAACTCAAAGCTTCACACCTAAGCGCTGCACGTATCCCGTGCAGCGCTTTCGTGTGCCTTCAGGCCGAGTTCGCCGCGCGTGAGCGGCCGCTGAGCGCACACCAAAACCGGCGTGTCGCCGTACAGACTCGGCCGCTCGCGGGAGGTCTACCGCTAGGGCAGGCGCCAGTCGATAGGTTCCGCGCCGAGGCGTGTCAGCAGCTCGTTGGCCCGGCTGAACGGCCGGGACCCGAAGAACCCGCGCGACGCCGACAGCGGCGATGGGTGCACCGATTCGATGCTCGCGCAGCGCTCGCCGGTGAGCATGGGCTTGAGGGTCTGCGCGTCCCGGCCCCACAACACCGCGACCAGCGGCTGCGGCCGCGCGATCAAGGCGTTGATCGCGCATTCGGTGACGGCCTCCCAGCCTTTTCCACGGTGTGAGGCAGGGTTGCCCGGCCGGACCGTCAGCACCCTGTTGAGCATCATGACGCCCTGCTTCGACCACGGGCTCAGATCGCCGCAACTGGGCGGCTCGTAACCCAGGTCGGCGGTGTACTCGGTGAAGATGTTGGACAGGCTGCGCGGCAGCGGCCGCACGTCGGGCGCCACCGAGAAGCTCAGCCCGACGGCGTGCCCGGGGGTCGGATAGGGGTCCTGGCCGACGATCAGCACCCGCACCTCATCGAAGGGGAAGGTGAAGGCGCGCAACACATTCTCCCCCGCCGGCAGATAACCGTGGCCGGCCGCGTTCTCGGCGCGCAGGAATTCACCCATCGCGGTGATCTGCGGGGCGACGGGTTCCAGGGCCGCAGCCCAGCCGGGGTCGATCAGGTCGTGCAGGGGTCGGGCGGTCACGCCAGTACCTTACTGACCGAACGATTCCCAGCCGCCGGCTCCATGCCATGGCGCGCCGTCGACCGTCACGCGCGCTTCTCCGGGCCCGACGGACCCGACGGTCCCGATCGCCCGCCACCCCGCGGGCAGCGCGCCGCCGAAGGTGCCGACCAGTACGTGATCCTCGCCGCCGCCGAGCACCCAGTCGCGGGCGTCGCCACCGACCATCGCGGCCGCCGGCGTCAGCATCGCCACGTCGGCCTCGAGCGCTGCCGTCGACAGGTCGACGACCACGCCGGAGGCCGCCGCGATGTGGCCGAGATCGGCGATCAAGCCGTCGGACACGTCCGTCAGGGCCGTCGCGCCCGCCGCCGCGGCAGCCGCACCCTGTCCGTACTCCACATGCGGTACCAGATGCCGTCGGCGCAACTCGTCGAATTCGTGGATACCCTTGCGCCACAAGGTATATCCCGCGGCCGACCAGCCCACGTCACCGACCACCGCGACGGTGTCACCGGGTTGCGCACCGGAGAGCAGCACGGGCGGGCGGCCACCCAGGTCACCCAGCACCGTCACCGAGACCACCCACAGCGGTGCCGCCACCAGGTCACCGCCCACGATTCCGGCACCGAATTTCGTTGCCTCCGACCACAATCCGTCGGACAGCCGCTGCGCGTCCGCGGCCGCGGTGTGCACCGGCGCCCCGAATCCGACGACGAACGCATAGGCCCGGCCGCCCATGGCCTCGATGTCCGCGGCGTTCTGCGCAATTGCCTTGCGCCCCACGTCATGCGGCGTGGACCAGTCCAGCCGGAAATGCCGGCCCTCGACCAGCATGTCGGTCGACACCACGACCCGGCCGTCGGCGGCCGTCAGCAGGGCGGCATCGTCACCCGGGCCGACGACGACCTCGGCGGGCTGGGTGCGGCGGGCGGTTATCCGCCCGATCACCGCGAACTCGCCGAGCCCCGCCAGGGTCTCCCCGGATTCCGCGCTGGTCATGGTGGTGGAGTCTATGCAGGGTGCCCGCTGTCGGCCGCCCGGGGCGACGGGCGCTCTAGAGTTGCCGTCATGACCGAACCCGGCGACCACAGCGATCTGGCCGGCGATCCGGATGGCCCGCCCCGCGGCGCCATCATCGCGGCCGTCGTGGTGGCGGTCGCCGCGATCGTGGGCCTGCTGGCGTATGCGGCGCTGCGGCAAGCGCCTGCCGACAAGCCCGTTGCGCTCCCGCTCGCCGGTGCCCCGGCGCCGCAGGCCGACAGCGACCAGTGCCGGGCCCTCCTGGCGGCGCTGCCGGACACCATGGGCGACTTCCGGCGGGCGACACTCGCGGAGCCCGTCCCGCCCGGCGCCGCCGCCTGGCTCGGCCCGACCGGCATCGACACGGTGGTGCTGCGGTGCGGTGTCGAGCGGCCCGACGATTTCGTGGTCGGCGCACCGCTGCAGATGGTGAATGCGGTGTCGTGGTTCGAGGCCAGCGGACCGAGTGCCAGCACCTGGTACTCCGTCGACCACGGCTCGCCGGCGACCTACGTCGCGCTCACGCTGCCGCAGGGCTCCGGTCCGACGCCGATCCAGACCATCTCCGAGCTCATCGAGAAGGTGATGCCGCCGCGGCCGCTGGACCCCGCACCGGCCCGCTAACGCAGGCCCGTCCCCCGCCGGATCGCGGTGTCGACCATGACACTGAGCAGCGTGGCGTAGTCGACGCCACTGGCCGCCCACATCTGCGGGTACATCGAGATGGTGGTGAACCCGGGCATGGTGTTGATCTCGTTGATCACCGGCCCGTTCTCGGTCAGGAAGAAGTCGACGCGAGCCAGGCCCTGGCAGTCCAGCGCTTTGAATGCGCGGATGGCCAATTGCCTGATCTCGTCGGCGGTTTCGTCGTCGACCTTGGCGGGCACGTCGAGCTCGGCGGCGTCTTCGAGGTACTTGGTGGCGAAGTCGTAGAACCCCGTGCCCACACCGCCCACGCGAATCTCGCCGAGCTCACTGGCGGCGACCCGGCCGTCCGGGTACTCCAGAACCCCGCATTCCACTTCGCGGCCCGGCATCGCGGCTTCCACGATCACCTTCGGATCATGTTGGCGCGCATAGGCGATGGCCTGTTCCAGCTCGTCCCACGACGCGACCCGGCTGACGCCGATGGACGACCCACCGCGGGCCGGCTTCACGAACACCGGCAGCCCCAGGCGCTCACGGTCATCCAGGCTCAGCGTCACATCGCGCGGCCGCAACACCACCTGGTCGCCGATGGGCAGACCGTCGGCGGCCAGCAGCTTCTTGGTGAACTCCTTGTCCATCCCGGCCGCGCTGGCCAGCACACCCGCACCGACATAGGGCACGCCGGCCAGTTCCAGCAGGCCCTGGATGGTGCCGTCCTCCCCGTACGGGCCGTGCAGCACCGGGAAGACGACGTCGACGGCCGTCAGCACCTGCGCGACGCCGTCCTGTAGCGACAGCAGTTCGCCGCGGCGGTTCGGGTCGGCGGCCAGTGTCAGCGCGGTACCGGACGCCTCGGTGACACCCGGCAGCTGCCCGTCGGTGATGGCGAGGCTCTCCGGACGGCCATCTCCCAGCACCCAGGAACCCTCCGGGGTGATGCCGACGGCGACGACCTCGTAGCGGGCCGGATCCAGGTTGCGCAGGATGCTCCCGGCCGAAACACAGGAGATGGCGTGCTCCGAACTGCGTCCGCCGTAAACGACGGCGACCCGGGTACGGCCGGCGGCTCCTGGAGATTGAGGGGCAGTCACAATCTGGAGAGGCTACCTGGCTACCCGAGCGCACCCGTGATGTCGGCCAGCAGGTCGTCGGTGTCCTCGATGCCGAGCGATATCCGCGCAAAGCCCGGTTCCACGGCATCGCCCCAGCGTGCGCGCCTGTCGACCGAGGTGTGGATACCGCCGAAACTGGTCGCCGCGACCAGCAGCCGGCTGCGGTTCACCAGGTCCCGGACGGCGGCGGCATCGGCCAGCTCGATCGCGATCAGGCCGCCGAAACGTCGCATCTGATCGCGGGCGACGGGATGCGCCGGATCGGTCGGCAGACCGGGATAACGCACCGTCCGCACGGCGGGGTGGGCATCGAGCGTCATCGCCAGCGCGAGCGCGTTGCCGCATTGTCGCTCGAACCGCAGCCCGGCGGTGCCGAGACTCCGCAGCGCCAGCCAGGCCTCGAAGTGGCCGAGGATCGCACCGGCCAGCAGCCGGTCCCGTTCGATGGCGGCCATCAGCTCACGGTGGCACCCCGCGACGTAACCGGCCAGCAGGTCGCTGTGCCCGGACAGCCCCTTGGTCGCGCTGGCAACCACCAGATCCGCGCCGAGCGACAGCGGCTGCTGGCCCAGCGGGGTCGCGGCGGTGTTGTCGACCATCAGGGTCGCGCCGCGGGAGCGGCAGATCGTCGACAACCGGTGCAGGTCGACGACATCCAGCGTCGGGTTGACCGGAGATTCGGCGAGGACGACGTCGGCGCCCGCGGCGGCGTCGTACATCTGAGCGGCGGTCGCCTCGATCACCGTGACACCGCGCGCCGCGAGATGCTCGGCCGCGTATCGGCGCACCTGGTAATAGCCGTCGGCGGGGACCACCAGGGTGGTGCCCGGCGTCGCCAGCACCCGCAGCGCGGAAGAAATGGCGGCCATTCCGGACGAGAAGGTCAGCGCCGAGATGGCACCTTCCAGTTCGGCCAGCGCCGACTCCAGTTGCCGCCAGGCCGGATTGGAGTTGCGGCCGTAGAAGTCCAGACCGTCCGATTCGTCGTCGGACAGGTGGTAGGCCGCCACCGGAACCGGGGGCGGGGCCACCGGTTGCCCCGGAACTCGTTGCGACGCAGTCGCTTTGACGCTACGGGTGGAGTCGCCGAGCTGTCCGTCCACGACTCACTCCGGCTTGGTGCTGCGGCCGAGCAACAACGCGAACGCCTGGTCCACCGACAATCCCTTGTGGCACACCCGGTTCACCGCGTCGGTCAGCGGCATCTCGACGTCGTAGCTCTCCGCCAGCGCGAGCACCGACTGGCAGGACGTGACGCCCTCGGCGACCTTGCCACTGGCCGCCGCCGTCGCCGACTCCATGGTGCCGCCGCGCGCCAGGCGCTCGCCGAAGCTGCGGTTGCGGGACTGCGGCGAGGTGCAGGTGGCGACCAGATCACCGACTCCGGCCAGCCCGGCCAGCGTTACGCCCTTGGCGCCGAGCGCGATTCCCAATCGCATGATCTCGGCCAGCCCGCGGGTGATGATCGCGGCGGCGGTGTTCTCGCCGAACCCGGCGCCCGCCGCCATCCCGCAGGCCAGCGCGATGACGTTCTTGCAGGCGCCGCCCACTTCGGCGCCGATCACGTCGGCGCTGGTGTACGGCCGGAAGTAGCCGGTGGCGAACGCGCGCTGCAACGCGACCGCGCGCCCCGAATCGGAACACGCGATGAGGGTGGCGGCGGGCTGCTCGTCGACCACTTCGCTGGCCAGGTTGGGTCCGCTGAGAACGGCGACCCGGCTCGGATCGGCACCCGTCACCTGGACGATGACCTGGCTCATGCGCAACAGGTTGTCGAGTTCGATGCCCTTGGCGACGCTGACCAGCGTGGCGTCGTCACCCAGATATCCGGTCCAGCCGGTCAGGTTGGTGCGCAGTGTCTGGGACGGCACCGCCAGCAGCACGGTGCAGGCACCCGTCAACGCCTCGGCGGGGTCGGCCGTGGCCTTGATGGACGCCGGCAGCGTCCGGTCGCCGAGATATTTCGAGTTCCGGTGGGTCTCGTTGATCTCGCGCGCCACCTCGGCGCTGCGCGCCCACAACGTCACGTTGTTGCCCGCGTCCGCCAGGACTTTCGCCAGTGCCGTCCCCCACGCGCCGGCACCCATCACCGCTGCCTCCACCACGCGTCAACAGTAGCCCCGCCCGAGGCTTTGGCAGTATGGCGGTCATGAGCGGCGACCCGAATGTGGAGACGGCGCGCGATGCCGCCGGTGTCGGGTTGATCATCGCGGTGAAACGGCTGGCCGCGGCCAAGACCCGACTCGCCCCGGTTTTCGCCGGCGATCTGCGCGAGCAGGTGGTGCTCGCGATGCTGCTCGACACCATCACCGCCGCCCTGGCGGTCCCGGCCGTCGGCTCCGTGACTGTCGTCACCCCGGACCCGGACGCCGCCGCGGCAGTGCGCGAACTCGGTGCCGGTGTGCTGCTGGATCCCACTCCGGCCGGACACCCCGATCCGCTGAATCACGCACTGGCCGCCACGGAGCGCGTCCTGCGGGACCGGGTGACGAACATCGCGGTGTTGCAAGGCGACCTGCCTGCGCTGCGTACCGCGGAACTGGCCGACGCCATCGCCGGCGCCAGTCGGCACGCCCGCAGTTTCATCGCCGACCGGCACCGCACCGGTACCGCGGCACTCTTCGCCTTCGACGCACCGTTGGTGCCCGAGTTCGGTACCGATTCCGCACGGCGCCATGCAGATTCGGGCGCGGTGGAATTATCGGGCGAATGGCCGGGGCTGCGCTGCGACATCGACACCCCGGACGACCTGGAGACGGCGCGTCGACTCGGTGTCGGCCCGGCCACGACCCGGATCGTCGGCGCCACGCTCGGATGACGGTGCTGCTTTCCCGCCATCTGTGTTGACCAACCATGTGGCTTGCACCCAGCAGATAGGGAATGATCGTCGGGGTGACCGAAGCCGACACCCGATCAGCACATACCGACCGCACCCCCGTCGACTCGGACCCGGAGACACTGCCCGCTGCCACCGCGGATCCGACGGACGGCGCGCTGCCCGACGACCGGTACCTCAACCGCGAGCTGAGCTGGCTGGACTTCAATGCCCGGGTGCTGGCACTCGCCGCCGACCGGTCTCTGCCGCTGTTGGAACAGGCCAAGTTCCTGGCGATCTTCGCCTCGAATCTCGATGAGTTCTACATGGTCCGGGTCGCGGGACTGAAGCGCCGCGACGAGACCGGCCTCTCGGTCCGGTCGGCGGACGGGCTGTCGCCGCGCGAACAGCTGCGCCGGATCGGTGAACGCACCCAGCAGATCTCGACCCGGCACTCAGCGGTGTTCAACGATGCGGTGCGTCCGGCACTGGCCGAACAGGGCATCACGATCGTGAACTGGGGCGAGCTGGACGAGCACGAGCAGTCCAAGCTCTCGACGTACTTCCACGATCAGGTGTTCCCGGTGCTGACGCCGCTGGCCGTCGACCCCGCGCACCCGTTCCCCTTCGTGAGCGGGCTGAGCATCAACCTCGCCATCACCGTGCGCAATCCCGACGACGGCACGCAGCACTTCGCCCGAATCAAGGTGCCGGACAACGTCGATCGGTTCGTAGAGCTGCCCGACCCGGGGACCACGGCCGACGGCGTGAAAGCGCGGGTGCGGTTCCTGCCGATGGAAGAACTCATCTCTGCCTTCCTGCCGGTGCTGTTCCCCGGGCTCGAGATCGTCGAGCACCACGCGTTCCGGATCACCCGCAACGCCGACTTCGAAGTCGAAGAGGACCGCGACGAGGATCTGCTGCAGGCGCTGGAACGCGAGCTGGCGCGCCGCCGGTTCGGCTCGCCGGTGCGGCTCGAAGTAGCGACCGACATGACCGAGAACATGCTCGACCTGCTGCTGCGCGAGCTCGACGTGCACCCGGGTGACGTGATCGAAGTCCCTGGACTGCTGGACCTTTCGTCACTGTGGCAGATCTACGGCGTCGACCGCCCCGATCTGAAGGACCGGCCGTTCGTGCCGGCCACTCCCCCGGCGTTCGGCGAACGCGAGACCCCGAAGAGCATTTTCTCGACGCTCCGTGACGGGGATGTGCTCGTGCACCACCCCTACGACTCGTTCTCCACCACGGTGCAGCGCTTCATCGAGCAGGCCGCCGCCGACCCGAACGTGCTGGCCATCAAGCAGACGCTGTACCGCACCTCGGGTGACTCCCCGATCGTCAACGCGCTGATCGATGCCGCCGAGGCCGGCAAGCAGGTGGTGGCACTGGTGGAGATCAAGGCCCGGTTCGACGAGCAGGCCAACATCAAGTGGGCGCGACAGCTGGAGCAGGCGGGCGTGCACGTGGTGTACGGGCTCATCGGGCTCAAGACCCACTGCAAGACGGCCTTGGTGGTGCGTCGCGAAGGGTCGACCATTCGCCGCTACTGCCATGTGGGCACGGGCAACTACAACCCGAAAACCGCGCGCCTGTACGAAGACGTGGGTCTGCTCACGGCCTCGCCCGAGATCGGCGCCGATCTGACCGATCTGTTCAACTCTCTGACCGGCTACTCCCGCAAGGTGTCGTACCGCAACCTGCTGGTCGCCCCGCACAGCGTGCGCCGCGGCATCATCGAGCGCATCGAGCGCGAGATCGAGGCCAAGCGGGCCGGCGGCGACGGCCGCATCCGCATGAAGATGAACGCCCTGGTCGACGAGCAGGTCATCGACGCGCTGTACCGGGCGTCGCAGGCCGGGGTCCGTGTCGAGGTCGTGGTGCGGGGCATCTGCGCGCTGCGCCCGGGTGCCGAAGGATTCTCCGAGAACATCGTGGTGCGCTCGATTCTCGGCCGCTTCCTTGAACATTCACGCGTTATTCACTTCAACGCCATCAATGAATTCTGGATCGGCAGCGCCGACATGATGCATCGTAATCTCGACCGTCGCGTCGAGGTGATGGCACAGGTGAAGGACCCGAGACTGACCGAGGAACTGAGCGGAGTGTTCGATTCCGCGATGGACCCGGCCACCCGCTGCTGGGAGCTGGGTCCGGACGGGCATTGGACGGCGTTGCCCCGGGAAGGCGAGAAGGTACGGGATCACCAGGTGTCGATCATGGAGCGGCATCGCACCCCGTAGCCCGCGCACGGCATCTCACGGACCGCGAAAACCTGATCCCGACAACCACATCCAGGAGCACAGGTGCCGAACAAGACGGCGCACGACACCCGCGTGACGCCGGTGCTGGCGGCCGGGGCGGTATTGTGGCGCCCCGGCGAGTGCGGAAAGCCGCTGATCGCCGTCGTCCACCGACCGCGCTACGACGACTGGTCGCTGCCGAAGGGCAAGGTGGATCCCGGTGAGACCGAACCGGTTACCGCCGTGCGGGAAATCCTGGAAGAGACCGGGTACGCGTCGGTGCTGGGCCGCCGGCTGGCCTCCGTCAGCTATCCGCTGGAGTACGGCACCAAGAACGTCCGCTACTGGGCGGCCCGCACGACCGGTGGCGGGTTCACCCCCAACTCAGAGGTGGACAAGCTCGACTGGCTGCCGGTGCCCGAAGCCATGCTCCGGCTGCAATACCCGCATGACCGAAAAGTTCTGCGGCGCTTCACCCGTCGGCCCGCCGATACCCGCACCGTGCTGATCGTCCGGCACGCCACCGCGGGCCGCAGGTCCCGGTACAAGGGCGACGACCGGCTGCGGCCGCTCGACAAGAAAGGCCGGGCACAGGCGGAATCGCTTGTCGGCCAACTGCTCGCTTTCGGTGCCAGCGACGTCCATGCGGCGTCGCGGACCCGATGCCACCAGACCGTGGAGCCGCTGGCGCAGGAACTCGGTGTCCGGGTACGGGATGAGCCGACACTGACCGAAGAGGCCTTCGCGGCCGACGCCGACGCGGCACGCAAGCGGGTGCTCAAGATCGCCGCGAAAAGCGATGGCGACACCGTCCCCGTCATCTGCACGCAGGGCAAGGTGATCCCGGACCTGATTTCGTGGTGGTGCGAGCGCAGCGGCATCCGACCCGACAAGTCGCGTAATCGCAAGGGCAGCATGTGGGTGATGTCACTGCACGGTGACACGCTCGTTGCCGCCGATCACATCGGTAGCCCGCTGCCGACGAAGCGCTAGCGCCCCACACACAGACACGCCGTGGATCGGTTGATCCACGGCGTGTCCGAGTCGGACCTATCGGATAGGGCTTAGCGGCGGCCCTTCTTGGCGGGAGCGGCCTTCTTCGCCGGAGCGGCCTTCTTGGCGGGCGCGGCCTTCTTGGCCGGAGCCGCAGCCTTCTTCGCCGGTGCAGCCTTCTTGGCC
>NZ_JARVRX010000025.1 GCF_030209435.1 Mycolicibacterium sp. lyk4-40-TYG-92
CTCGATGCCGTCCGAACCCTCGGTGGCATTCACGATCTTCAGATCGATCTCGCCCCCGGGATACCGGAGGTTGGCTACGTCGTCAGAGCTGGAGGTGTCGGCCACTTGAACCCCTTTTGCGGTGTCGACCTTTTGCGGTGTCGGCAGGTGAAACGTCCGGAACAAGACGGTAGTCGTTAAGAGAACTATGTGCTTGCTCGGGTCGCCGTAACCCCGCTGTCAAGCATCAGTTGCGAGCCACCTGATAGCGCACGAACGCCGGTACCACCAGGACCGAGACGATGACGCCGACCACCACCAGCACGCCGCCGCCCGCCGCGGCCACCGTCGTCCCCACCACCGCGGCTGCCGCGCCGTGCACCGCGTCAGCAATCCGCGGGCCGCCCGCGACCACGACAGTGAAGACGCCCTGCAAACGGCCACGCAGCTCGTCCGATGCGGCTTCCTGCAGGATCGTGCTGCGGAACACCGCCGAGACCATGTCCGCCGCACCGCCGACGGCCAACAGCACCAGGGCGATCCAGAGGAATCCGTCGGGCCGGCCGGTGGCATGGCCGACCGCCAGCCCGAAGCCGGCCATGGCCGCACCCCACACCACGATCGAGACCACGACCGCCAGACCCTGCTTGCGGACCCGCGGCAGCCACCCCGAGAACACCCCGCCGGCCACGGCGCCGACCGCCATGGCCGCCGACAGCAGGGCCATCGCCGTCCCGCCCGCGACCGGTCCGCCGAAGTTCTCGTGGGCCATCTGCGGGAACAGCGCCCGCGGCATACCCAGGATCATCGCGATGAGGTCGACCACAAAAGACATGAGGACGACGCGGTTGCCCGACAGGTAGCGGAATCCGTCGAGCACGGCGGCGAAGCCCCAGCGTGACGTGTCGTCGTCGGGCGAGTGCTCGGGTGGCATCGGAGTGAGCCGGAACGTCGCCCAGATGGGCGCGATCGTGGTGAGGGCGTCGATGAAATACAGCGTCGACAGATCCACCCACCGCAGCAGTACGCCGGCCAGCAGCGGACCGACGATCGCGCCGGCCTGGAACACCGTCATGTTGAGCGAGTTGGCGGCGGGCAGCTGATCGGCAGGCAGCATCCGGGGGATCGCGGCCGAGCGGGTCGGTGAGTTGATCGCGTAGAACGCCTGCTGCACCGACAGCAGGCACAGCACCAGCCAGACGTTGTTGAGCCCGGCGGCGGCCTGCACCCACAACAGCACCGACGCGACAGCCAATCCGCAAGAGGCGATGATCAGCAGCCGCCGGCGGTCCATCGCGTCGGCCCACGCGCCGCCCCACAGGCCGAACACGATGAGCGGCACCACACTGAACACACCCGCCAGCCCGACATAGGCCGAGTTCTGCGTCAGCGCGTACAGCTGTACCGGCACCGCGAAGATCGTCAGGTTGGCCCCGATCACCGTGACGACGCTGGAGCCCCACAGGCGGCGGTAGTCGGGGTTGCGCAGCGGTGTGGTGTCGGCGATCAGGCCTCTCAGGGCTGGAGCCGTTCGATGCGGTCGCCGGTGATGCGAATCCTGTTGTGTACCCGGTTCTCTCGGCCCTGCCAGAACTCGATCACTTCCGGGGCAATGAGGTAGCCGCCCCAGTTCGGCGGCACCGGAACCTCCGGCACGTCGGCGAATCGCTCGGTCACGTCACGCAACTGTTCCAGCAGCGCGGCCCGCGAGGCAATCGATTTTGACTGGTGCGAAGCCCATGCCCCCAGCTGCGAACCCCGCGGCCGCTTCGACCAGTACTCGGCGGTGTGCTCCGCGTCGACCCTCGTCACCGCGCCGCGGATATGGATCTGACGGCCCAGCAGGTACCAGGGGAACGTCGCCGACGCGTAAGGCACCGCCGCCAGCTGCTCGCCCTTGTCGGAGTCGTAGTTGGTGTAGAACGAGACGCCCGTCTCTTCGATCGATTTGCACAGCACCGAACGGGTGACGGGGTGGCCCTGCGCATCGACGGTGCCCAGCACCATCGCGTTGGGTTCGGATACCCCGGCCTGCACGGCCTCGGCCATCCAGTCGCGGAACAGCGCCAGCCAGCCCCGGTTCAGCCAGTCGACGTCGAGGTCGACGCTGCCGTCCTTCTCTGTGGAGCCGTATTCGACCCGCATGCGGGCGAGATGATCACTGTGGTCGGACACCATGATCGGCGACGGTACGCCCATCCGGTGACACAATGCAGGCATGGCATCGGACGCACCGCGGGACCATGCAGTATTCGCCTCGGCGGCAACGGCTTTCGCGGACCTGGTGACACGGATCCCGGACCCGGCATGGGACGGTCCCGGGCTCGGCGACTGGGACCTGCGGGCGTTGGTGGGGCATACCTCACGGTCGCTGATCACCGTCAGCACCTACCTGCGGACACCGGCCGACCGCGAGGACGTGACCGGACCGGCGCACTACTACGCCCTGCTGCGCGGCTACGCCGCCGACAGCCCGGACATCGTCGAGCGCGGCCGGGAAGCCGGGCGCAATCTGGGCGCGGACCCGGCCGCCAAGGTCACCGACCTGCTGCACCGGGTGCTGACCGATCTGGACGCGGCCGGCGACCCTCTGATCACCGTGATCGGCGGCCTGGGCATCCGGCTGAGCAACTACCTGCCGACCCGGGTGTTCGAGCTCACGGTGCACAGTCGACATCGCACGCGCCACCGGAATCGACCTCACGCTGCCCGAGGAGGCCCTGCGCGAGGCCACCGTGCTGGCGGCGCAGATCGCGGCGCTGACCGGTCAGGCCGCAGCAGTGCTGCCGGCGCTCACCGGCCGCGGTGGTCTACCTGCCGGTTTCTCCGTGGTCTGACCGCTTGTTACCGGCCGGTAGCCCCGGGCTCATCGGCTAGTGGAACAATTTCGGCATGACAGAGGCAACGTCAGTGTCGACGCCGCAGATCCCCGAGGGCTTCGTCGCAGGCCTGGAAGGCGTCGTCGCCTTCACGACCGAGATCGCCGAACCGGACAAGGACGGCGGCGCCCTGCGCTACCGCGGCGTCGACATCGAGGACCTGGTGAGTCACCGCGTCACATTCGGTGACGTCTGGGCGCTGTTGGTGGACGGCGAGTTCGGCCGCGGCCTGCCGGCCGCCGAGCCCTTCCCACTGCACGTGCACTCGGGCGACGTCCGCGTCGACGTCCAGGCCGCGCTGCCGACGCTCGCGCCGATGTGGGGCTTCCAGCCGCTCCTCGACATCGATGACGACACCGCCCGCGACCAGCTGGCGAAGACGTCGGTGACGGCGCTGTCGTTCGTCGCGCAGTCGGCCCGCGGCATCTACAAACCCGCGGTGCCCCAGCACATCGTCGACGAATGCCCCACGGTGACGGCACGTTTCATGACCCGCTGGCAGGGCGAGCCGGATCCGCGGCACATCGAGGCCATCGACGCCTACTGGGTCAGCGCCGCCGAGCACGGCATGAATGCGTCCACCTTCACCGCGCGCGTCATCGCGTCCACCGGAGCCGACGTACCCGCGTCACTGTCGGGTGCCATCGGCGCCATGAGCGGGCCGCTGCACGGCGGCGCCCCGGCCCGCGTGCTGCCGATGATCGAGGAGACCGAGCGCACCGGCGATGCCCGCGCCGTGGTCAAGGGCATCCTGGACCGTAAGGACAAGCTCATGGGCTTCGGGCACCGGGTGTACCGCGCCGAGGACCCCCGCGCCCGCGTGCTGCGGGCCACCGCCAAGCGTCTCGACGCGCCCCGCTACGAGGCCGCCGCCGCGCTGGAACAGGCCGCCCTCGCCGAGCTGCGCGAGCGTCGTCCCGACCGGGCCATCGAGACCAATGTCGAGTTCTGGGCCGCGGTGATCCTGGACTTCGCCCAGGTGCCCAGCGCGATGATGCCCGCCATGTTCACCTGCGGCCGCACCGCGGGCTGGTGCGCCCACATCCTGGAGCAGAAGCGGCTGGGCAAGCTGGTCCGTCCGGCTGCCATCTACGTCGGCCCGCAGCCGCGCAGCGCGGACTCGGTGGCCGGCTGGGACAGCATCGCGCACAGCTGACACTTCGGGCTCGATTTCTTGTCACCGATGAGAAGTAGCGTTGGAGATGGTCATAACGAATGACCCCAATCAACGCAGTACCGCTCTGAGGAGAACAAGATGACCGAGTCCCAGACCTTCCTCGCCCCGCACCTCGTCGTCGGCGACGGCGCCGCTGCAATCGACTTCTACGTCAAGGCTTTTGGCGCCACCGAGCTCGGCCGGGTGCCCGGGCCCGACGGCAAGCTCATGCACGCCGCGCTGACCATCAACGGGTCGAACGTCTACCTCAACGACGACTTCCCGGAGATGTGTGGCGGCAAGTCACAGACCCCGACGGCCTTCGGCGGCACGCCCGTGACCATCCACCTGCAGGTGCCCGACGTCGACGCGGCATACCAGCGCGCCATCGATGCCGGCGCGCGCGAACTGATGGCCCCGCAGGACATGTTCTGGGGTGACCGCTACAGCCAGGTGGAGGACCCGTTCGGGCACCACTGGTCGCTGGCACAGACCGTGCGCGTCGTGAGCCCTGAGGAAATCGCCGAGGCGATGGCAGCCCAGCAGGGGTAGCGCTTCGGTCGTGATCCGTGACGCTGAGCGTCACGGATCACACCGAAATCAGGAGAAGGCGCCGAGCAGACGCTGACGCAGCGTCGGCTTCGGAGCGCCCGCGGCAGCGGCCAGCATGTCGGACACGTCGATGAACTTGTCCCTCGGCCGGTCGGCGCCGCCGCGCGCGATCTCGGCCGCATCGATGGCCCGCCACCCGGCCATGTCGACCACATCGGGCCGCCGGTCGCGGATGAGCTGTTGCAGCGCACCAGCTTTCGCGGTCGGCTCACTCAGGCGGCTGGCGTTGTAGTCGGAGACCAGCCGGTCGACTGTATGCGCCGCGCATGACTTGTTGGTGCCGATGAAGCCCGTCGGACCACGCTTGATCCAGCCCGCGACATAGCTACCGCGGACCGGGTTGCCGGTGGCCGGATCGATGACGCGGCCCTCGTCGTTGGGGACCACGCCCGCGGCGTCGTCGAACGGCAGACCACGAATTGCCTTGCCGTGGTAGCCGATTGACGTCAGGACGAGGCCGGCGTCGAGCTGACGGACCTCATCGGTACCCGTCACGGTGAACTCGATGCCGGTGACCTTGTCCGCGCCGAGCACCCGGGCCGGGGTCAGCTCGTAGGCCAACCGGATCCGCGGGCGGCTCGCCGGCGCCGAGCTGTCGGGCAGCTTGGCGAGGATCTCGAGCTTGTGGCGCGTCAGTGCGTCCGCCTCCGCTTCGAGATCCCGACGGACCAGTTCGTGGTCGGCGGCGTCGAGCACCACGTCGCACGTCGACGTCAGGCCGATCAACTCCGGCAGGGTGAACGCCGAGTGGATGGGGCCGCGCCGGGCCACGACGACCACCTCACGCACCTTCGAGTCGCGCAGGGCAGCCAGCGCGTGATCCGAAATGTCGGTGCGCGCCAACACATCCGGATCGGTGGTCAGGATGCGGGCCACGTCGAACGCGACGTTGCCGTTACCGATGATCACCGCCCGCTCGTGGCTCAGATCGACCGGCAGATGCGAGAACTCGGGGTGCCCGTTGTACCAGGCCACCACCTCGGTGGCGGTTCCGGTGCCCGGCAGCCCCATACCCTCGATGTCCAGACGCTTGTCGTTCGGCGCACCGACCGCGTACAGCACGGCGTGGTGGTGCTCGAGCAGCTCGGCGTGCGTGACGTCCCGTCCCACCTCGACATTGAGGTAGAAGTCGAGCCCGCGGCGCTTCGTGATCTGGTCGAACAACCGCGTCACCCCCTTGGTGCTCTGGTGGTCGGGGGCGACGCCGGCCCGCACCAGCCCGTAGGGCGTCGGCAGCTTCTCGAAGATGTTGACCCGGACCCCGCGCTGGGTCAGCAACTCGTCGGCGGCATACATGGCGGCCGGCCCGGAGCCGACGATCGCGACGCGCAGCGGACCGTGCGGCCGCTGGTCGACCGCCGGGGCGTCGGGCACCGGTGCCAGCTTGGACGTCGGCGGCAGCTTGCCCTCGTACTTCGGGTAGAAGGACGCGTTGAGCTCGATGAACGGCAGCTGAGCCTCGGTCAGCTTGGTGTCGGGCTTGATCGCGCCGACCGGGCAGGCTGTGATGCAGGCACCACAGTCCACGCAGGCAGCGGGATCGATGAACAGCATTTCGGCGGTAGCGAAACCCGGCTCGTCCGGGGACGGGTGAATACAGTTCACCGGGCATGCGAAGACGCATGAACCATCGCTACAGCACGACTGGGTGATGACGTGCGGCATGAGTTACCTAAATGTTCAGGCGGCGACCACGACGTGCTGACGCTGCGGCTCGCTGCGGTACCGGCTCGGCGGGCCGTCGATCTTGCAGATCTTCCACATGATCTTGGCCAGCGGGTTCATCAGACCGGTGTCGTACGCCAGCATGCGGACGTCGGAGAACATGTTCCGCAGGAACATGCGCGACTCGGGAGCGTCGAAGAACAGCTCGTCGCGCACCGAGCGCGGGATGTCGAACGTCTTCCAGAAGGCGCGCGGCGGCACCACGATGGCCGAGCACAGGACGCGCATGGTGACCGGCACGAACAGCGACAGCCAGAACTTCTTCCAGCGGCTCAGCTCAGGAACGCGCTTGTGCAGGTACTCGTGGGCGAACGAGATGTGCCGGGCTTCCTCGGCCACGTGGATGGCCATGACCCGCTCCATGATCGGGTGCAGTTCGGTGCCCTCGCGCAGGATGTTCTTCTGCGTGTGGTCGATGGGCTCTTCCCCGGCGAGCACGCCGAAGAAGAACGGGATGGGCGCCGGGCCGGCGGCCAGCGGGATCAGCGGCTGAATCCACTTGAGCAGCTTCGGCATGCCCGGGACGTCAACCCCCATGTGGTTGACCATCTCCTGGAACATCAGGGTGTGGTTGCCCTCTTCGATGGCCTCGTGGGTGCAGTAGCGGAACTCGGGCGATCCGTTCGGAACCCAGAACGCGTACTCCATCAGGCCGCGGATCAGGATGTTCTCGAAGTGCAGGCCGACCTTGGCGACGTTGGCTTGGCGCCACATGCCGATCTCGATCTGACGTTCCTGCGACTGCGCCCGGTACCAGGGGTGGCCGCCCAGCGGGTCGGTCTCGGGGAGGATCCAGCGCGGGTCGTTCGGCACGACCGCGAATTCGGGAGAGTCCCAGGCGATGTCCTGGTACGGGTTGAAGTTGCGCCGCACCGACCCCTCGGACAGCGTGGCGAGCTTCTCGACGTAGACCTGGTCGTCAAGGACGTCCATGTTCCGACGCCAGCGACGGATCATGCGGGTACGAGCCATTTCGAGCCTCCCAAGGCTGTTATGTCAGCTTTACAATCGGCTGTCTTGTGTCGAACGGTACCGCAGGTATCACCTATAGACTAGTGCCCGCCGTCACACATCTGGACACCTAATGTGACGGTGATCACATCTACCGGTAGAACCGTCGGACCTGCAGCCGGATCCCCACGACACCGGCCGTCGACCTGCAACTACGCTGACACCCATGGCTGAGCTCACCATCCCCGCCGACATCAAGCCCGCCGACGGACGCTTCGGCTGCGGCCCGTCCAAGGTTCGCCCCGAGCAGCTGACAGCGCTGGCCGCCGCCGGCGACCTCTTCGGCACCTCGCATCGCCAGGCCCCCGTCAAGAACCTGGTCGGCCGTGTGCGCGAAGGCGTCAAGCAACTGTTCTCCACCCCCGACGGCTACGAGGTCATCCTCGGCAATGGCGGCTCGACCGCGTTCTGGGATGCCGCCGCATTCGGCCTGATCGACAAGCGCTCCCTGCACCTCACCTACGGCGAGTTCAGCAGCAAGTTCGCCTCGTGCGTCGCCAAGAACCCGTTCGTCGGCGACCCGATCGTCGTCAAGGCCGACGCCGGCAGCGCGCCCGCGGTGCAGTCCGACCCCGACGTCGACGTCGTGGCGTGGGCCCACAACGAGACCTCGACGGGTGTCGCGGTGCCGATCCAGCGCCCCGCCGGTGATGCGCTCGTCGCGATCGACGCCACCTCGGCCGCCGGCGGCCTGCCGGTCAACATCGCCGACACCGACGCCTATTACTTCGCGCCGCAGAAGAACTTCGCGTCCGACGGTGGCCTGTGGATCGCAGTGATGAGCCCGGCCGCGCTGGCCCGCGTCGAGCAGATCGCCGCCACCGGCCGCTGGGTGCCCGACTTCCTGTCGCTGCCCATCGCGGTGGAGAACAGCCTCAAGGACCAGACCTACAACACCCCGGCCATCGCGACCCTGATCCTGCTCGCCGAGCAACTGGATTGGCTCAATGGCAACGGCGGCCTGGACTGGGCCGTGAAGCGCACCGCCGACTCGTCGCAGCGGCTGTACTCATGGGCCGAGTCGCGGCCGTTCACCACCCCGTTCGTCGCCGACCCGGCGCTGCGTTCCCAGGTGGTCGGCACCATCGACTTCAACGACGACGTGGACGCCGCCGCGGTCGCAAAGGTGTTGCGCGCCAACGGAATCGTCGACACCGAGCCGTACCGCAAGCTGGGCCGCAATCAGCTGCGCGTGGCCATGTTCCCGGCCATCGATCCCGACGACGTCAGCGCGCTGACGGCGTGCGTCGACTGGGTCGTGGAAAGGCTCTGATCGCCACCCTGACATGGCCACCGAGGCGCGCAGCTCACAACGAGCTGCGCGCCTCGGTGTGTCAGAAGGGTTACGAGTCGATAACACGCTAGGGTGAGCCGTTAAGCCGCGTCCTAGGAGGTCACCAATGAGGGAACTCAAGGTCGTCGGACTCGACGCCGACGGCAAGCGCATCATCTGCGAAACCGCCGACACCGCCGAGAAATTCGTGGTGCGCGTCGACAATCGACTCAAGGCCGCCGTCCGCGGCGACCGGGCCGCCAGCAACCAGACGCAAATCGAAGTCGAGGTCGAGGTGCCCAACTCCCTGCGCCCCCGTGACATCCAGTCCCGCATCCGGGCCGGCGCCTCCGTCGAGCAGCTCGCCGCGGCGTCGGGCGTGAGCCCGGAGCGCATCATGCGCTTCGCCCACCCGGTGCTGCTGGAGCGGTCCCGCGCCGCCGAGCTCGCCAGCGCGTCGCACCCGATCCTGCCGGACGGCCCGTCGGTGCTGACCCTGCTCGAGACGGTGACCGGCGCCCTGATCTCCCGCGGCCTCGACCCCGAGGCGACCAAGTGGGACGCCTGGCGCAACGAGGACAGCCGGTGGACCGTGCAGTTCGGCTGGAAGGCCGGACGTTCGGACAACGTCGCGCACTTCCGGTTCAGCCCCGGCGCCCACGGCGGCACCACCACCGCCTTCGACGACGCCGCCACCGAGCTGATCGATCCGAACTACACCCGTCCGGCCCTGCGGTCGGTCGCACCGCTCGCGCAACTGCATTTCGAGGAATCGGTCGCCGAAATCCCGCTGCCCGCCCCGCAGCCGGAACCCGCGCCCGCTCCGAAGCCCGCACCCGCCCCGGTCGTCGTCATGACACCGGCCCAGGCCGCTCCGCCGATGCCCGCCGCGCCGGTGGCACCGCCGGCCCCCGAGCCCATCCCGGTGCCGGAGCCGGCGGCCGTCGTCGAGACCCCCGAGCCGGCCGCGCCCGCGGCGCGTCCGCGCAAGAAGAAGCCCGAGATTCCGGCGTGGGAAGACGTCCTGCTGGGCGTGCGGGCCAACGGCCAGCGCTGACCCTGCACTGAAGGCCTTCGCTACTCGTACTTTTGCGCCGTAGTTACCGGGTCAACGCAAGTTAACGGCCCAGCGCGAGCGCGAGCGTTGCGATCCAGCCCAGCGCCACGCCGACACCGGCGCCCCAGACGAACCAGCGCCATACCGGGCGCACGCGCCAGGCCCACACCGTCGGGGCCAGGCCCCCGACCGCGACCGCGTTCAACCCGACCGCCAGCAGCGGATGCACCCGCAGCAGCCCGAGGGACAGGACGATGATGGCGCCGGCCGTCACCGCGGCGACGAACGCCGACACCGTCAGTCCGGTGCCCCAGGGCGTCTGCGACGGTGTCGTCATCTGAGCCAATCTAGCCCGCCGCCCGGGCACGTTCGTAGAACGCCAGCGCGGCGGCCGTGGCGACGTTCAGCGAGTCGGTGCCCCGGGACATCGGGATGCGCGCCCGCACCTCGCAGGCCCGCATGGTGTGTTCGGTGAGCCCGGGGCCTTCCGCTCCGACGAGCACACCGACTTTCTCGCCGGCCAGCGGCGCGAGAGCGTCGGCCAGCGGCACCGACCCTTCCCCCGGCGTCATGGCGATCAAGTGAAAGCCGTTGTCCTGCATCAACTTCAGATCGCCCGGCCAGGACTCGGCGCGGGCATAGGGCACCAACAGGGCGTGGCCCATCGACACCCGGACCGCGCGCCGGTACAACGGGTCGGCGCACCCGGCGCCGAACACCACCGCGTCGACGTCGAGGCCCGCGGCATTGCGGAAGATCGAGCCGAGGTTCTCGTGGTCGTTGACGCCCTCGAGCACGGCGACGGTCCGGGCGCCCTGCAGCACCTCGGGCACCGACAGTTCGGCGGGCCGGGGTGCCGCGGCCAGCACGCCGCGGTTGAGATGGAAGCCGACGACCTCGGCCATCACCTCGGCACTGGCGCGGTAGTAGGGCACGCCACAGCCGGCCAGGTCGGCGGACAGTTCGCGGAGCCGGCGATCGGTGCCGAGGAACGCGCGCGGACTGAACCGCGACGCCAGCATGCGCTGTGCCACCAACACGCCCTCGGCGATCACCAGCCCCTTGCCGGACGGCAGGTCGGGCCGGCGGTCCACGCTGTTGAGGTCGCGAAAGTCGTCGAGCCGGGGATCGGCGGGGTCGGTGACGTCCTCGACGATGACGTCGTCCCGCACGTCGTCGAGCTCCGGTGCGGCACTCACTGCGCTTCGTCGATGATCGCGAACATCAGGTCCGCCGCGGCCAGCAAGGTCGCGCGGTCCTCCTGCGTCAGCTTCTCGAGCCGACCCTGCAGCCATTCCATGCCGGCCCGGCGCTCGGCCTCGAACAACTCGTCGCCGGCCGGGGACACCGCGACGAGCACCTGGCGCCGATCGTCCGGATGCGAACTGCGTTTCACCAGCCCCAGTTCGACCAGCGACGCGATGACGCGCGTCATCGACGGTGGCCGCACCCGCTCCCGGGTGGCCAGCGCGCCCGGCGTCATCGGACCGTCCTTCGCGAGCGTGGCCAGGGCCGACAACTGCGTCAGGGACACCGGGGAATCCGGGCGACGGAATCGCAACTGTCGCGCCAACCGCACGACGGCCAGCGACAGGTCATTGGCCAAGCGGTCATCGGCGTCCGTCACGAGCAGATAGCGTACCGATGGATCGACTAGCGTTAGAGGAGATGGCCACGCCCGCGCACGAACATCCGGCAGAACCCGTTCCGCCGGCTCTCCCCGACCGCCTCCTGGACCCGGTTCCGGTGATCGTGGTGATCGCCGTCGGCTGGCTGGTGGCGGTGGCGCTGGCCTTCACCGTCGCGGCCCTGCACGACTGGCGACCGGTGACCGTCGCGGGGCTCTGTGTCGGAGTACTGGGCACCTCTATATTCCTGTGGCAACGCAGCGCGGCCCGCCGCGGCGCACGAGGTGCCCAACGCGGCCTGCGCTGACCACTCACGTCTCGACAAGGGAGAGCCCGATGGCTGGAGAAACACCTCTGCTGCAGGCAGACGTCACCATCAACGCGCCGGCGGCCAAGGTCTGGGCCTTGATCTCCGATCTCGACAACATGCCCAAGTGGAGCCCGCAGTGTCGGGTGATGAAGGCGGTCGGCAGCGTCAAGGTCGGCACCAAGACCGTCAACGTCAACCGTCGTGGCGCGCTCTTCTGGCCGACGACCGCGACCGTCACCGCACTCGATCCGCAGAAGAAGCTGTCGTTCCGGGTCAACACCAACAACACCGAGTGGACCTACGACCTCGAGCCCGCAGACACCGGCACCAAAGTCACCGTCAGCCGGCACGCGGAGGCCGTGAAACCGATCTCCAGCACGCTGATCAACCGCTTCATGGGCGGAGTCCCGTGCTTCGAGCAGGAACTGGTCGAGGGCATGAAGACCTCGCTCAGCCGGCTCAAGGCCGCCGCCGAGGCCACCTCGAACTAGGTACCGAGGTCGAGCACGCCGTCGTCGAAAGGCTCGAAGGCCGGTGAGCCGATCGGCTCGGGCGGCGGCGTGTCCGAGTGGGCGCCACAGCCGTACTCCGCCGACACCACGCGGCCGTCGGCCGACAGTTCGTTGGCGCAGACACCGAACACCAGGCCCAGCGACCCGGACAACGGCACGTAGAAACCGCAGCCCCGGCAGGTCCGGCGGGTGGCCCGCGCCATGGCGGCATTCGGGCCGAAGTCGCCGTCCTGCCAGCGCTGCGCGGCGTCCGTTCGGCCCCAGTCGCTGAGCACCTGCTTGCGGCCGAACCCGACCTCGGCAGCGACCTCATCCCACTCGGGATCACCGGACGCCAGGTAACCGGGCACCAATCGAGGATCGTTGGGCGGCGGCGCCAGCAGATCACCCGGGCTCAGATCACCCGGCTGCACGCGCTCATGCCACGGCACCCACTGCGGGGCCAGCAGCGCATCCGGTCCCGGCACCAGGACCACTTCGCTGACGGTGGTGTGGTCGGCGCCCGGATAGGTCGCCAGCACCACGGCCCACTGCCAGCCGTGGTAGCCGGGCATCGAAGCGAGGAAACGATGGGTGACGGACGCCGGGTCGTCGAAGCTGGCGCCCAAGTAGTCACCGACAACGCCCTCGCCGCTGAACTCGACGATCGCGGCGCGGGCCTGATCGACCGCGCCCATCAGGATCGGGGTCAGGTCGGGTAGGTCGGCTTCTTCTTCGACAGCCGCCTCGGCTTCAGGGGCCACTTCGGTCGCGGGCGCCCCGGTCTCCAGAGCCGGGGCCTCGTCGACGGCGGCGGCCTCGGCAGCCGGGGCCTCGTCGGCGGCCTGCGGCTGCGGCTCATCGACGGTCTCGGGCACGTCGGCGGATTCCGCCGCCTCGACGGGAGTTTCGTCGGCGTCGACGGATTCCGCGGCGGCTTCAGGGGTCGGCACCTCGACCGGCGCCTCGGTCGGCGTCGACTCGTCCGGCGTCACGGCTGCCGATTCGGTGTCATTGGGCATGTCCATCGTGATCAATACTGCCTGACCACCCAGGACAAGGCCACACCGCCTGCCTGCGCGCCGCCGTCGCCCGCATGGGGAACAATCGTGCTCATGAGCGGACCGCGGGATGCCGGGAGGTCGGAGGATCCCCGCTACTACCCGCCGCGCCCACCGCGCCGCGATGACGAAGAGCATCCGGGCATGGCCAATTACCCGAGCGATCCTGGTCATTCCCGCCGACGGCCGCCGCCGCGGGGGTCGTCGTCGCACAGCGACAACCGCTGGTTGCCGCCGCTCGATGATGATCACCACGACGGTCACGGCTACGACCGTGGATACGACGACGACCATGACGACCGGCGCCGCGACGACGACCGGCGCCGCGGCCCCGCGGGCGGCGAGAAGATCACCGTCACCCGCGCCGCCGCGCAGCGCAGCCGCGAGATGGGCACCAAGGTGTACGGGCTGGTGCACCGCGCCGCGACCGCCGACGGCGCCGACAAATCCGGCCTGACGGCGCTGACCTGGCCCGTCGTGGCGAATAACGCGCTCGATGCGGCGATGGGCATCGCACTGGCCAACACGCTGTTCTTCGCGGCGGCCTCAGGCGAGTCCAAGAGCAAGGTGGCCCTGTACCTACTCATCACCATCGCGCCGTTCGCGGTGATCGCCCCGCTGATCGGGCCCGCCCTGGACCGCGTGCAGCACGGCCGCCGCGTCGCCCTCGCGGTGTCGTTCGCGCTGCGCGTGGTGCTCGCGCTGGTGCTGATCGGCAACTACGACGGCGCCACCGGCAGCTATCCGCCTTGGGTGCTGTACCCGTGCGCGCTGGGCATGATGGTCCTGTCCAAATCCTTCAGCGTGCTGCGCAGCGCCGTGACGCCGCGGGTGCTGCCACCGACGATCGATCTGGTCCGGGTCAACTCCCGTCTCACCATGTTCGGACTGCTCGGCGGAACCGGGCTGGGTGGTGGCGTCGCGGCCGCATTCGAGTACACCTTCGGCCTGATGCATCTGCCGGGCGCGCTCTACGTCGTCGCCGTCGTGGCCGTCGCGGGCGCCGTCCTGACCATGCGCATCCCCAAGTGGGTCGAGGTCACCGAGGGTGAGGTGCCGGCGACGCTGTCGTATCACGCGCCGACCGAGCAGCTCCGGCATCCGCATCACGACAAATCTCCGCGACAGCCGTTGGGCCGCAACATCATCACGTCGCTGTGGGGCAACTGCACCATCAAGGTGCTCGTCGGATTCCTGTTCCTCTACCCCGCGTTCGTCGCCAAGTCGCATGACGCGGGTGCGTGGGAGCAGCTGAAGATCCTCGGCCTCATCGGCGCCGCCGCGGGCATCGGGAACTTCGCCGGCAACATCGCCAGTGCCCGGCTCAAACTGGGGCATCCCGCGCAGGTGGTCGTGCGCGCAACGGTCATCGTCACCGCTGCCGCCATCGCCGCCGCGGTGGCCGGCAACCTGATGGTGGCCGCTGCCGCCGCGCTGATCACCTCGGCCGCCACGGCGATCTCGAAGGCCTCGCTGGACGCCTCGCTGCAGCACGACCTGCCGGAGGCGTCGCGAGCGTCGGCCTTCGGCCGGTCCGAGTCGGTGCTGCAGCTGGCCTGGGTGATCGGCGGCGCCATCGGTGTGCTGATCTATACCGACCTCTGGGTGGGGTTCACCGCGGTCTGTGCCGTGTTGATCCCCGGACTGGCCCAGACACTGGTGAGCTACAACGGGGGCTCATTGATCCCGGGCTTCGGTGGCAACCGGCCCGTATTGGCTGAGCAGGAGGGCCCCTTGCCGGAACGACAGACCGATCCCACAGTGTCCCGCGGGGCGCGCCAAGGATGGATATGAAACGAGTTCTCGCGCTGTTGGCAGTGGTCGCGGTGTTGTCGGCGGCCGCCACGGGTGTCCTGGTCTGGCGGCTGACGCGGCACCAGGGCCCCAACTTCCCCGAGATCAGCGCCTTCTCCGACGGGCAGCTGACCCGGGTCGGGCCCTACCGCTACTGCGACGTCCACCTGAAGGCCTGCGACGTCCCCGCGACGACGGGCGAACTGCACGTCACGGCTAAGCACCCGATCCAGCTGTCCGTGCCGCAGCCGATCGCGCGGGCACCGTGGGTGCTCCTGCGCGCGTACGAGGACGGCGGTTCCACCGTCAGCGAGTTCCGGCCGAACCAGCGGCTGGCCGTGACCATCCCGACCGTCGACCCTCATCACGGCAAGCTGCTCGGACTGGCCGTTCAACTGCCCACTCTGGCAAGGGATTCCGACGGCAACGAGTTCCCGCTGCCGCACGCCGAATGGTCGGTGCGGACGGTCTGGCCCTGACCAGCTAGGCGCCGTGATCGGCAGGCACCTGCTCGCCGTCGCGAACCGGCCCGGGCGGCGTCCCGTCACCGAAAGGCCTGCCGCCCAAAGCTTCACGGCCGTGCGGCGTCAGCCAATTGGCCAGGTCCGGACCCTTCGGCACGATCTGCGTCGGATTGATGTCGGCGTGCACGATGTAGTAGTGCTGCTTGATCTGCACGAAGTCGACGGTGTCGCCGAAGCCCGGAGTCTGGAACAGGTCCCGGGCGTACGCCCACAGCACCGGCATCTCGGTGAGCTTGGACCGGTTGCACTTGAAGTGCCCGTGATAGACCGGGTCGAACCGGGCCAGTGTGGTGAACAGGCGCACGTCGGCCTCGGTGATGGTGTCCCCCACCAGATATCTTTGGCCGCTGAGCCTTTCGGTCAACCAGTCCAGCGCGGTGAACAGCCGGTCGTACGCGGCGTCGTAGGCCTCCTGTGACCCTGCGAACCCGCAGCGGTAGACGCCGTTGTTGACCTCGGTGTAGACGCGCTTGGCGACGGTGTCGATCTCGTCGCGCAGGTGCTCCGGGTACAGCTGCGGCGCGCCTTCGCGGTGATACGCCGACCATTCGGTCGACAGGTCCAGCGTCAGCTGTGCGAAGTCGTTGGTCACGACCGCACCGGTGGGCACGTCGACGATCGCGGGCACCGTGATGCCCTTGGGGTAGTTCGGGTCGCGCTTGAAGTACGCGTCCTGCAGCCGCGGGATTTTCAGCACCGGGTCGACACCACCGGGGTCCAGGTCGAACGTCCAGCTGCGCTGGTCGTGCGTCGGACCGCAAAAGCCAATGGAGAGAACATCTTCCAGGCCCAGCAGCCGGCGGACGATGATGGCGCGGTTGGCCCAGGGACAGGCCCTGGCGACGATCAGCCGGTAGCGGCCGGGCTCCACGGGATACCCGTCACGGCCGTCGGCCGTTATCCGGGTGCTGAGGTAATTGGTGTCGCGGGTGAATTCAGAACCTGGGTTGACGTAGGTCACGTCCCCAGTCTGCCCGCCCAAAGTTGGCTTGTGTGCGAGAAATCAGCCGACTCTCGAACACAAGCCAACGTTCGGCGTGTGGATCAGGCGTCGAGTTCGCGAGCGACGGCCTTGACCACCTCGGACACCTTGCGGGCCGTCTTACGGTCGGGGTAGCGGCCCCGGCGCAGCTCTGACTGAACGACGTCCTCGAGGAGGGTGATCATGTCCGACACCATGCCGTGCAGCTCGTCGGGCGTGTGCTTGTGCTCGGGGGCGGCCGCCTCGCGACGGGTGCGCGACAGGCTCGGCGGCGGGTCGATCAGCTTGAGGCTCAGCGCCTGCGGGCCACGCCGTCCGGCAGCGACGCCGAACTCGACGCGCTGGCCGGCCTTGAGACCTTCGACCCCGTCGGGCAGCGCCGAAGACCGGACGTAGACGTCCTCGCCCTCTTCCTGAGAGAGGAAGCCGAAGCCCTTCTCCGTGTCGTACCACTTAACCCGGCCGCTTGGCACTGGTCTCACCTGCTCGTTCTCAACATGCGGTTACATAACGAAAGCGCCCCACCTCCGCAGGACGCGTTGCCGTTGATTCTACTCGGCCACCGCAGATCGCAGCATCCCTATTCCTCGGTAGGCTGAAGGCTCTATTTATAGGAGGTGACATGCGCCTGGTCCTGAACATCATCTGGCTGGTTTTCGGCGGCTTCTGGCTGGCGCTCGGTTACTTCCTCGCCGCGCTGATCTGCTTCATTCTCATCGTCACCATCCCGTTCGGCGTCGCCGCGGCCCGCATCGGCGTGTACGCGCTGTGGCCGTTCGGCCAGACGGTCGTCGACAAGCCCGGCCCGCGCCCGGGAGCGTTGGTCGGCAATGTGATCTGGCTGGTGTTGTGCGGCTGGTGGCTGGTGCTCGGCCACATCGCCACCGCCATCGCCCAGGCCCTCACCATCGTGGGTATCCCGCTGGCGCTGGCCAACCTCAAATTGATCCCGGTGTCACTGCTGCCGCTCGGCAAGCAGATCGTCCCGGTCGATGACACGCATACGGAACCAGCGTGGCCCACATCCTCCCGTCGCCTCGCTCACCCCGAACGATGACGCTCACGCCCCTCGGTCTCCCGACCATCGCGCGCCCTGTCGGTCCAGCTCCGGCCACCGGGCCATTGATCGACACGTTCGGTCGCGTCGCCGCCGACCTGCGGGTGTCGCTCACCGACCGCTGCAACCTGCGCTGTACCTATTGCATGCCGGCCGAGGGCCTGGACTGGCTGCCCGGCGCAGACCTGCTCACGCGCGACGAGCTCACGCGGCTGATCCGGGTGGCCGTCACCCGCCTGGGCATCACGGGCGTGCGGTTCACCGGCGGTGAACCACTGCTGTCGCCGCATTTGGAGGACGTCATCGCCGCGGCAGCAGCACTGCAGCCACGGCCGGCCATCGCCGTGACGACCAACGGCATCGGATTGGCCAAGCGCGCGGCAACACTGAAGAAGGCCGGGCTGAATCGCGTCAACGTCTCCCTCGACACCCTGGATCCGGACCGGTTCGCGGCCATCACCCGGCGCCGCCGGCTCCCCGAAGTCCTCGACGGCCTGGCCGCCGCCAAGGCTGCCGGCCTGAGTCCCGTCAAGGTCAACGCGGTGCTCGATCCGGAAACGGGGCTGGACGATGCGCCGGCGCTGTTGCGCTTCTGTCTGGAACACGGATACCAGCTGCGGATCATCGAACAGATGCCGCTCGATGCCGGGCACCACTGGCAGCGGGGTTCGGTCCTGCAGGCCGACCAGATTCTCACGGCGCTGCGGCGCGAATTCAGCTTGCGCCCGGACCCGGCGCCGCGGGGCTCGGCACCGGCCGAGCTCTGGCAGGTCGTCCACGACGGCGGCGCGGTGCTGGGCACCGTCGGCGTCATCGCGTCGGTATCCGCCGCGTTCTGCAGCACCTGCGACCGCACCCGGCTCACGGCCGACGGTCAGGTACGCAACTGTCTGTTCTCACAACAGGAGACGGATCTGCGGGCGTTGCTGCGAGGCGGAGCCGACGACGATGCGCTCGAGGCCGCCTGGCGGGCCGCGATGTGGGCCAAGGCCGCGGGCCATGGAATAAACGATCCGGGTTTCGTCCAGCCGGACCGCCCGATGAGTGCGATCGGCGGCTGACGTTGGCTGAGTTGGTGGTGACGGTGCGCTATTTCGCCGCCGCGAAGGCCGCAACCGGAATCGAGACCGAAACGTTGCAGCTCAACGAGGGTGTAACCGTCCGCGATCTGGTGACCTCCATTGGTACACGTGGGGCAGATGTGGCAAAAGTGCTCTCACGCTGCTCATTTCTGCGCGACGGCGTCGCCGTGCGCGATCTGGACACCGCGCTCGCCACCGCCGAAACGGTCGATGTCCTACCCCCCTTCGCCGGCGGCTAATTGTGAAATGCCTCACATAACGAAACGGTAACGACCTGGCTGTGGCGCCACTGACCGGCATCAATACCTGCAAAAACGCCCAACCGGCCAGCGGCTTTAAAGTCCTCTCATAATTTGCTCGGGGCCGAAACGCCCAAAATCGGCCGAGGTGACGGAACCCACCTGACCCGATACCGTCGTCTCTCAAGCCAGAGCGACCCTTTGGCACCCGCACTTGAAACGCCTAGCTCCATCCATCAGGTGCGGCCGACGACAACCCGTGGATGGAGGCGGGGGACCCAACCGGTCCACCGAGGAAATCAGGACCAGGAGCCTCGGCTCCTTGGGGTGAAGCCTGCTTTGCAGGCCGGGCAACCTCTCCAGCCCGAACCCGACAGCTGACCTCGCAGGCGTTGACGAGAGGACTGCTTTTTTCATGAGTGGACGCCACCGCAAACCGACCACGTCCAGCGTCTCTGTCGCCAAGATCGCCTTCACCGGCGCGGTTCTTGGTGGCGGCAGCATCGCCCTCGCCGCGCAGGCTTCCGCCGCGACCGACGGCGAATGGGATCAGGTAGCCCGCTGCGAATCCGGCGGCAACTGGGCCATCAACACCGGCAACGGCTACCAGGGCGGGCTGCAGTTCTCGCCCAGCACCTGGAGCGCCCACGGCGGTGGCGAGTACGCCCCGGCCGCGAACATGGCCAGCAAGGAAGCACAGATCGCTGTCGCGGAGCGCGTCCTGGCCAGCCAGGGCCGCGGCGCATGGCCGGTCTGCGGCACGGGCCTGTCCCGCTCCACCCCGCGCAACACGGTGACCACTCCGGCGAAGGCCCCGGCCCCCACGCTGGACAACCCCGAGCTGGGCGCCCCGGCCGATCCGGCTCCGGTGCAGGACGCCGCCGCTCCGCTCGATGCCCCCGCGCCCGCCCCCGAGGGCCCCGTGATCGTCAACGTCGCGAACGAGGTCCCCGCCCCTGAGGCACCCGTCCTGGACGTGCCCGAGGCCCCCGCTCCCGCCCCCGAGGCGCCGGCCCCGGCCCCCGAGGCGCCCGTCGTCGAAGCGCCCGCTCCGGAAGCCCCGGTCGACGCCCCGGCGCCCGCGATCCAGGCCGCCAACTGGGACACCACCGACGCGCCCGCCGAGCCCGGCGTCTGGGCCCTGCACGCCAAGCAGGACCTGCCGGCCGAGCCGGCCCCCGTCGTCGACGCCCCCGCGCCGGCTCCCGCTCCGATTGCCGATGCCGCGGCTCCCGCCCCGGCCGCCCCGGCCGCGCTGCAGACCCCGCCGAACGGCACGCCGCACCTCGCGAGCCCGACCAACCTGCCCCCCGGTTCGACCATGGAGCCGACCGACACGGGCGAGAGCGCCAACATGAGCTACCTCAAGCAGCTCTGGCACGCGGTCCAGAACAACGACATCTCCGGTCGTGACGCCCTGCTCGCCGTCGCCTCGACGCGGACCGGCGCCCCCGGCGGCAGCGTCCCGGCCCCGCCGAACGCTCCGGCGCCCGGCCCGGCCCCGATTGCCGACGTCGCTCCGGCTCCGGCCCCGTAATACGGACATCGAGAAATCGCCCCGGTCATCGACCGGGGCGATTTTCTTTCGGTTGACCCTGCATCCACGGCGCAGAAGATCGAGTGGCATGCGCCGTCACCGCAGGATCAACACAACGCCGACCGCCACTGCCGTTGACCCTGCATCCACGGCGCAGAAGATCGAGTAGCTTGCGCCGTCAGCGCAGGCCGACAGCGGAGCTCAGGCCGAGCCGACCCATTCGTCGGTGCCGTCGGTGAAGAACTGGTGCTTCCAGACCGGCAGTCGCTCCTTGACGGTGTCGACCAGCAGCGCACAGGTGCGGAACGCCGCGGCACGGTGATCGGCCGATACCGCTGCGACGAGGGCCGCGTCACCGATGTTGAGCACCCCGACCCGGTGGCTGACCGCGATGGCCCGCACACCTTCGGCGGCGGCGGCGACCTCGGCGGCGACCTCAGCCAGGACCTCCGCGGCCGACGGGTGCGCCGAGTACTCCAGCCGCGTCACCCCGCGGCCGCCGTCGTGGTTGCGTACGACGCCCGCGAAGCTCACGACGGCTCCCGCGGCGCTGTGGTCGACCAGCGCCTCGTGGGAGGCGACATCGATCGGCGATTCACTGAGGTCGGCGCGCAGCACGATCACCCGGCATGGTCCTTTCCGCTGAGCTGGTCGAGCGCGTGGTCCAGTACCCCGGCCAGCACGCCCAGCCCGTCCTTCACGCCCCCGGACGACCCCGGCAGGTTCACGATCAGCGTCCGGCCGGCGACGCCACACACACCCCGGGACAGCACCGAGGTCGGGACGTGCGGCAGCCCGGACTGACGGATCGCGTCGGCCAGCCCGGGGATCTGGTAGTCCAGCACCTCGAGAGTGGCTTGCGGCGTGGCGTCGGTCGGGGAGATTCCCGTGCCGCCGGAGGTGAGGACGACGTCCACGCCGTCGGCGATGGCGCGGCGCAGTTCTGCGCCTACCGGGGCACCGTCGGTGACGACGACGGGTGCGGGGACGTCGAACCCGCGCTCGGCGAGCCAGGCGACGATCAGCGGGCCGGTGCGGTCCTCGTAGACGCCGGCGGCGGCCCGGGTGGAGGCGATGACGACAACTGCCGAACGACTCACGGCAGCTCCCTGTTCTTCGCGCAAGCGCTCATCACCGCTCCCAGAGGCCGGTCTTACCGCCCTCCTTGCGCAGCACCCGGATGTCGTCGATGCGCGCGGCCGGGTCGACGGCCTTGATCATGTCGTACAGCGTCAGCGCCGCGACGCTGACGGCGGTGAGCGCTTCCATCTCGACGCCGGTGCGGTCGGTGGTGCGCACGGTGGCGGTGATCGCAATGTCGGTCGAGGCGGCTTCGAACGCCACCTCGACCTTGGTCAGGGCCAGCTGGTGACACAGCGGGATCAGGTCGCTGGTGCGCTTGGCGGCCATGATGCCGGCGACGCGAGCGGTCGCGAGCGCGTCGCCCTTGGGCAGGCCACCGCTGGTGATGAGGTCGACGACGTCAGCGCGCGTGCGCAGGACGCCCGCCGCGACGGCGGTGCGCCGGGTGGCGTCCTTGGCGGACACGTCCACCATGTGGGCCGCACCCGATTCGTCCAGGTGCGAGAGCTCCACGGCTACTTGTTGACGACGGTGACCGGGTGCATGTACGGCAGCTTCTCGGCCGGCAGCGGGAACTCCAGGTCGCCGAACGGCGAGAGCGCGCCGGTACGGTCGGTTGCCAGCTCGCTCACGGCGTGGTCGTCGCCGGACACCTCGGGCCAGCCATTGTCGACGTACTGGTTCTTCTTCTTGTCAGCCACGGATGACATTGTGGCAGGCGCTGCGCCCGCTGGCGAGGCCGGGCGTCCCGGACGCGCAGAGGACAAAGTCACCTGCTTTACGCTGGTCAGCAATGATCGACGAATCCCCGGGTGTGCCGCTGGGCTCCTGGCTGGCCGACATGTCGGACGCGCAGCTGGTGCAGCTGCTCAGCGTCCGGCCCGACCTCACCCAACCGCCGCCGGCGACCCTGTCGGCGCTGGCGGCCCGCGCCCAGTCCCGGCAATCGGTCAAGGCCGCGACCGACGATCTCGATTTTCTGCAGCTGGCCGTGCTGGACGCGCTCCTGACACTGCAGGCCACCACCATCGCCGTGCCGACCGGAGCACTGTTCAAACTGCTGGCCGGGCGCGCCAACAAGAAGGTCGTCACCTCGGCGCTCGACGAGCTGCGCACCCGCGGGCTGGTGTGGGGCGCCGACACCGTGCGGGTCGTCTCGGAGGCGGCGTCGGTGCTGCCCTGGTATCCGGGGCAGGTCACGGTCGAAGACCCTGACGCCGACGGCATCGCGGCGAAGCTGGCCGCCATCGACACGCCGCAGCGGGAGCTGCTGGAGCGGCTGGCCGACGGATCGCCGATCGGCCGCACCAAGGATGCGGCCCCGGGGACCGCACCCGACCGTCCGGTGCCGCAGCTGATCGCAGCCGGGCTGCTGCGCCGGATCGACGATGAGACGGTGATCCTGCCGCGGCTCGTCGGCCAGGTGCTGCGGGGCCAGGCACCGGGGCCGACGACGTTGACCCCGCCGACGCCGTCGACACCCGTACTCCCGCAGCGGGACGTTGACGCGGCCGCGGCCGGCTCTGCCATCGACCTGCTGCGCGAGGTCGAACTGGTCCTCGAAACCCTCTCGGCGACACCGGTTCCCGAGCTGCGCAGCGGCGGTCTGGGGGTGCGCGACGCCAAGCGGCTGACCAAGGTCACCGGCATCGACGAGAGCCGGCTGTCGCTGATCCTGGAACTGTGCGCGTCGGCCACGCTGATCGCGTCGGGCATCCCCGACTCGGACGACTACGACGACGGCCCCTACTGGGCGCCGACCGTGGCCGCGGACCGGTTCATCGAATCGAGCGCCGCGACCCGCTGGCACCTGCTGGCCACCACCTGGCTGGACCTGCCGTGCCGTCCGGGCCTGGTGGGCAAGCGCGGCCCCGACGGCAAGCCCTATGCCGCCCTGACCAATGCGCTGTATTCGTCGGCCGCGCCGCTGGACCGTCGGCTGATGCTGACGGTGCTCGCCGAACTGCCGGCAGGGGGCACCATGGACACCGCCACCGCCTCGGCGGCGATGCTGTGGCGCCGGCCGCGCTGGACCGCCCGGCTGCAACCCGAGCCCACCGACGAATTGCTCACCGAGGCACACGCTTTGGGCATGGTCGGCCGCGGCGCCGTCGCCGGGCCCATCCGGTTGCTCCTGGCCGGAGCACCCGAAGAGGAGGTCGTCGCCGCGATGGCGGCGGCCCTACCCGACCCGATCGACCATTTCCTGCTGCAGGCCGATCTGACTGTCGTCGTCCCCGGGCCGCTGGAACGCGACCTCGCCGACCAGCTGGCGACAGTCGCCGACATCGAATCCGCAGGGGCCGCAACGGTTTACCGCATCAGCGAGCAGTCCATCCGACGCGCCCTGGACACCGGCCGGACCGCCAGCGAAATCCACACGCTGTTCGCCCGGCACTCCAAAACGCCGGTACCCCAGGGCCTCACCTATCTGATCGACGACGTCGCCCGGCGGCACGGACAGCTGCGGGTCGGTATGGCGTCGTCGTTCATCCGGTGTGAGGACCCGGCGCTGCTGGCGCAGGCGCTGGCCTCCCCCACGCTCGAGCAGTTGAGCCTGCGGGCCCTGGCCCCCACCGTCGCGGTGTCGCCGGCCCCGATCGCCGACGTCCTGGCCGGCCTGCGCACCGCGGGCTTCGCCCCGGCCGCCGAGGACTGGTCGGGCACCATCGTGGACCTGCGCCCGCTCGGCGCCCGGGTGTCCACGCCGATTCACCGGCGCACCTTCCGGCACCCACAGCCACCGAACGAGAAGACGCTCGGCGCCATCGTCGCCGTCCTGCGCCAGACGGGCCGCGGCGGCAATGGGGAGCGGCTGGACCCGGCGGCCGCCATCTCGCTGCTGACCGATGCCGCGCTGACACAGTCATCGGTGGTGATCGGGTACGTCGACGCCGCCGGGGTGGCCACGCAGCGCGTGGTCGCGCCAGTCAATGTCCGCGGCGGCCAGCTGACCGCCTACGACCCGGCCGCCGGCCGGGTCCGCGAATTCGCGATCCACCGGGTGACATCGGTGGTCGCGCCGGAATAACGCGGACGCCGAGGTCCTTGTTGTCGTGGGCCCCGGGTCTGCGCTCAGACCGCGGCCCGCGGAGCGATCTAGCTGCACGGTCGGGACTGTCGGCCGAGTCTGGATAATGGATCGGATGGCCTGCGAGCAAGTGATGGAGTGGATGGCGCATGACTGACGGACCCCTGATCGTCCAGTCGGACAAGACCGTGCTGCTCGAGGTCGACCACGAGCAGGCCGGGGCGGCGCGGGCGGCGATCGCGCCGTTCGCCGAACTGGAGCGTGCGCCCGAGCACGTGCACACCTACCGGATCACGCCGCTGGCGCTGTGGAACGCGCGTGCCGCGGGCCACGACGCCGAGCAGGTCGTGGACGCGCTGGTGTCGCACTCCCGCTACGCGGTGCCGCAGCCGCTGCTGGTCGACATCGTCGACACCATGGGCCGCTACGGGCGGCTGCAGCTGGTGAAGCACCCGGCGCACGGACTGACGCTGGTGAGCCTGGACCGGGCCGTGCTGGCCGAGGTGCTGCGCAACAAGAAGATCACCCCGATGCTGGGCGCCCAGATCGACGACGACACCGTCATCGTCCACCCGTCCGAGCGTGGCCGGGTCAAGCAGATGCTGCTCAAGATCGGTTGGCCGGCAGAGGATTTGGCCGGCTACGTCAACGGCGAGGCGCACCCGATCACGCTGGAGCAGGACACCTGGAAGCTGCGCGACTACCAGGAGCTGGCCGCGGATTCGTTCTGGGCCGGTGGCTCGGGCGTCGTCGTGCTGCCCTGCGGTGCGGGCAAGACGATGGTCGGCGCGGCCGCCATGGCCAAGGCCGGCGCGACGACGCTGATCCTGGTGACCAACACTGTTGCCGGCCGGCAGTGGAAGCGCGAACTCATCGCGCGCACCTCGCTGACCGAAGAGGAGATCGGTGAATACTCCGGCGAGCGCAAGGAGATTCGGCCCGTCACCATCGCGACGTATCAGGTGATCACCCGCCGCACCAAGGGCGAATACAAGCACCTCGAGCTGTTCGACAGCCGCGACTGGGGCCTGATCATCTATGACGAGGTGCACCTGCTGCCCGCGCCCGTGTTCCGGATGACGGCCGATCTGCAGTCCCGGCGCCGGCTTGGCCTGACCGCCACCCTGATTCGCGAGGACGGCCGCGAAGGCGACGTGTTCTCGCTCATCGGTCCGAAGCGGTACGACGCGCCGTGGAAGGACATCGAGGCGCAGGGCTGGATCGCGCCCGCCGAGTGCGTCGAGGTCCGGGTGACCATGACCGAGAACGAGCGCATGACATACGCGACGGCCGAGCCCGAGGAGCGCTACAAGCTGTGCTCGACGGCGCACACCAAGATCGCGGTGGTGAAGTCGATCCTGGCCCGTCATCCCGACGAGCCGACGCTGGTGATCGGCGCCTATCTGGACCAGCTGGAGGAGCTCGGGCAGGAGCTGGACGCCCCGGTGATCCAGGGCTCGACCAAGAACGCCGAACGCGAAGCGTTGTTCGACAAGTTCCGGTCGGGCGAAATCCGCACCCTGGTGGTGTCGAAGGTAGCCAACTTCTCCATCGATCTTCCGGAAGCCTCTGTGGCCGTTCAGGTTTCGGGTACGTTCGGGTCGCGCCAGGAAGAGGCGCAGCGCCTCGGCCGGCTGCTGCGCCCGAAGGCCGACGGCGGTGGCGCGGTGTTCTACTCGGTGGTCTCACGCGACAGCCTCGACGCCGAGTACGCCGCACACCGGCAGCGCTTCCTGGCCGAGCAGGGCTACGGCTACGTCATCAAGGACGCCGACGACCTGCTGGGGCCCGCGATCTAGCGAGTCCCAGCAATCAGGTGCGGCCGTGACCGCCGGGGCATACGCTCGTCGCAGTTCGCCCCACTCGCGGAGGTCACGGATGACGTACGACTACGACTGGCTGGTCATCGGATCCGGTTTCGGCGGCAGTGTCTCGGCGCTGCGGCTCGCTGAAAAGGGTTACCGCGTAGCAGTTCTCGAATGCGGGCGGCGCTTCGAGGACGACGACTTCGCCGACGAGACCAAGGACGCCAAGAACTACTACTGGGCGCCGCAGCTCGGGATGCGAGGCATCCTCCGGTTGACACTGTTCAAGGACATCTTCATCGGCTCGGGCTGCGGTGTCGGCGGCGGCAGCCTCGGGTATGCGAACACGCTCTACCGGGCGTTCCCGAACTTCTATGAGAGCCCTCAGTGGAAAGGCCTGGCCGACTGGGAGACCGAACTCGCGCCGCATTACGACGAGGCGGAGCGGATGCTCGGCGTCGTCGAGTACGACGACGACGGACCCGCGGACCTGCTGCTGAAGGAATACGGCGAGTCGATCGGCGTCGGCGACACCTACCGGCGTGCGCATGTCGGCGTGTTCCTCGGTCAGCCCGGCAGGACCGTGCCGGATCCCTACTTCGGCGGCGAGGGCCCCGACCGGACGGGCTGCATCAAGTGCGGGTCGTGCATGGTCGGCTGCCGCCACGGCGCCAAGAACACTCTGCGCAAGAACTACCTGTGGTTCGCCGAGAAGCTCGGCGTGAAGATTTTCAGCGAGCGATCGGTGACCGACATCAAGCCGCTCGACGCCGACGGTTCCGCGGGATACGAAGTGACACACCAGAAGAGCGGCGCACTGGGCAAGCGCACCGCCGAGAAACTGCGCGCCCGCGGCGTCGTCGTCGCGGCTGGGGCGCTGGGCACCAACCGCCTGCTGCAGCGCTGCAAGCTCGGCGGTTCACTCCCCAACATCTCCGACCGTCTCGGCTATGTGGTGCGCACCAACAGCGAATCGATCATGGCGGTGATGGCGCCGAAGGATTACCCCGCCGACTTCACCCACTCGATCGCGATCACCTCGAGCATCTATACCGACCCGTCCACGCACATCGAAGTCGTCACCTATGGCAAGGGCGGCGACACCCAGTCACTGTTGTTCAACCTGATGATCGAGGCGGGCAAGCGCGGCACCCGGCCGCTGCACTTCCTGGCGGCCGCGGCGAAGAACCCGAAGGCGGCGCTGGCGGCCTGGAAGATCAAGGGCACCTCGCGGCGCGTGATCATCCTGCTGGTCATGCAGTCCATCGACAACGCGATGCGGCTGAAGGTCAAGATGCGGCTCCCGAACGGCAACGTCGCCCTGACGACCGAACAGGACCCCGACAACCCCAATCCCGACTTCGTGCCGGCCGCCTATGACGCGGCGAAGTGGTTTGCCCGCCGACTGGGCGGCGTCGCCTACTCCGGCGTGACGGAGGGTATCTTCGCGATCCCGTCGACAGCGCACATCCTCGGCGGCGCGGTGATCGGCGAGTCCCCTGAGACAGGGGTCGTCGACAGCCGGAACCGGGTGTTCGGCTACGAAAATCTGCTGGTCACGGATGGCGCGGCCGTCCCAGCCAATGTCGGCGCCAACCCGAGCCTGACGATCACCGCGCTCGCCGAGCGCGCGATGACGTTCATCCCGGCTAACGCGCCGGCTGTTTGACCACGGTCAGCAGCACCACCGAGTCGGCGAGCGCCTTGAGGCTGTGCCGGGTTGGCGGGATGATGATGTGGTCGCCGGCCATGCCGTCCCAGCTGGCCTGTTCTGCGACGAGGCGCACCCGGCCCTGCAGCACCTGAAGCGTGGCCTCGCCGGGGCTCTCGTGTTCGCCCAACTCGTTGCCGTCGGCGAGGGCGATGAGCGTCTGCCGCAACGCATGCTCGTGGCCGCCGAAGACCGTGTGGGCGCTACGCCCGCCGTTTCCGTTCCGCGCTGCATCCAGATGCTGGCGGGCCAGCGCCGTCAGCGAGATTTTCTCCATGCTTTGACTATCCGCCTCAGCTATGTCCGCCGGAACCCATTGCGGGTTTAAATCACGCGCAGCGAATCCCCCTCGCCAGGGAAGCGACGGCGCAGTGCGTCGAGCATCCGCTGCACCTCCAGGACCCTCCGGCGCAGTGCGAGCAGAGCCTCCGACGGGAGCTCCGACCCCGTCTCCGCGGTGACTTGAGCGCGCCGGGATCGCCGCTCCAACACCGTCATCTGGTCTTCCAGATCGGCGATCTCATCAAGCAGCAGTGCCGCGAACAGGCGCGATTGCGCCAGGTCTGCGCGGTGGGCGGGCCGGGGCTGCGTGTCGATCCGCGGCCGGCCGCTCACGACGCCGGGGCGCACCGTGCGCCGGGTGGCGGTGGCATGTGAGGGGATCGGCACCGGGGCGGCTCGGCGTCCGGTTTCGCGCATCGACGGCAACATGGCGCAATGATCACCGACGATGCACCATTGCGCTACCAGCCGTTCATCTTCCCGACCAGAATCGGACACCTGGGAGTAAACGCGCAGGCCGGCTGCTCCCGCCCTCACCAATCGTCCGCAGCGGTCACTAGCCCCGGCGCGCGCCGGTACTGCGGTAGGTGACGTTATGGGCGATTTCCACAGCATGGTCGGCGAAGCGCTCGTAGTAACGGCTGAGCAAGGTGACATCGACGGCAGCCGTTGTGCCGTGCGGCCATTCCGGATTCATCACCACCGCGAACAGCTGCCGGTGAATATCGTCCATCGCTTCGTCGTCGACGTTGAGCCGGGCCGCTGCGTCGGGATCCCCTTGAAGGACCACACCTTTGGTGTCCTGCGCGAGCTGGACAGCAATGCGCCCCATCTCCGCGAAATAGCCACAGACCTCACCGGGGACGGCGATATTCGGATGACGAAGACGAGAGATCCGGGCGACGTGTGCCGCAAGTGCACCCATACGCTGCAGATCGGCGACGTTGCGCATGCCGCTGAGCACCACGCGCAGATCACTGGCCACCGGCGCCTGGCGAGCCAACAGAGTGAAGGTATCCGATTCCAGTGCCGCGCACTGCCGGTCGATGTCGTCACGGCGGTCGATCACGCGTTCGGAAGCTTCGAGATCTGCGTTCAGCAAAGCCACCGTGGCCAGCTGCATCATGACGGCGGCGCGCTCACACAGGCCCGCGACATTCTCGTTGAGAGTGTCGAGTTGCTCGTGGAAGACGGTTCGCATGGACTTCGAGCCTACGACATCTGCGCTATCACGCGTCACACGGTCGTTAACTCCAGCTAACAACTCCGATGGAGGCTGTGCCTTCCACAACTACGGGGCCCACTGAAGCGAGATGCCGACGGCGGCCCGGGTTGGGCCGCCGCGGCAGGAATTCATCAGCGACGAGACGCATGCCGCTGACCGTGACCGGCAGGCGGGTGCGTCGATCATCAGACCGATTTGGTGATGCCGTAGTAGGCGACGATGTCGTCGGTGTCGGCGGTGGAGCTGGTCAGCGTCGCGTAGGAGCGCAGGAACGACTGTCCGAGGCAGCCGTCGACCTTGATGTGGACGTCCTTGA
>NZ_JARVRX010000029.1 GCF_030209435.1 Mycolicibacterium sp. lyk4-40-TYG-92
AAGTAGAGACGCCTTTCATATTCAGTGGCCCGGCATTTCGGTGCGGTTGCCGTTGTTCAGCAACTACACAGCGAGCGTGGAGTATGGGTATACCCGATGGCATCGACCATTTCGATCTATTGATGCAAGACGATTGCAAGGCGGCCACGCGATCCCGTTTCCCAGCCGTATCCGCCGGGTAAGGACGTACTCACATCAACCTCACAGGTCGCGTGAGGTGTTTGCGCAGCCTGACCGCTCCGTCTCGTGCCCCGAAAACAGCTCGAATGAACGGATCAGCCACGAAGCGCGACGGGCCGCCCGAAGCGGGCCGCCACCCCCGGCGAGAACAGCGCGCGCAACGGCGGCCCCACCGGCACCACTCCACTGGCGGGCACCAGATCGTCGGTCAGCTCGATTACGTCGGCCTGCCGCAGCGGCCACGTCGGGTGTTCGTTGGGCACCCACCAGGTCCGGCCGGCCTTGCGGGTGTGCGCGCCCCAGCGTGCGGTCAGCCACACCTCCAACGGTGTCGGCGCGACGGGTTCACCGATCGCCACCGTCGCGAGGGTGCGCAGGCCGCGCTCCGGCCACCGGCGCGTGCCCGAGTAGGTGATCCGGTCACCGGTGCGGGTGACGCGCAGCTTGGCCCAGGTGTAGGGCACCCCCATGCCGAGCCGCGTCGCCCCGACGACCGCCAGCCGCGCCGTCTCCAGCGACCGGAACAGCACCCCGTGCCGGCCGGCGGCGTCCACCGAATACAGCCGCACGTTGGTTTCGGCGAAGGCCCCGAAGTAAGGCAACGGCACTCCGCCGGCGACGGCCGAGCGGTGCATGACGAACGGCACCAGGCCGACGTACGTCAGCCCGTCGGAGAAGATGTCCGGCGCGGTGCCGGGCGGGTACAGGTGCGCGACGCTCCCCGGGTCGACGGGCCAGTGCAGGAACGTGAGGTCGCCCCAGAACTGTTCGACCCACACCGGCGGCCGCAGCGGCGGTGCGTCGACCAGGAACCCGTCCACCGTGGTCAGTCACTGAGCGCGGGGATGACCTCGCGCTCGAACGCCTCGATGCTCGATCTGTCGTACGCGGCCTCCGGGAAATAGATGATCGCGTACTCGCAGCCGACGTCCTTCATTTTCCGGAGCCGCTCCACGACCTGTTCCGCTGTGCCACAGTCTGATTCGGCTGACGTCATGCTCGCCAGCATCGCGTCGACCGCAGCCTCGTTCGCGACGGTGACCTGACGATCCCGGATGCGCGCGATGCGGGACGTGACGTCGGCGTCGGACTCCCCGATCACCACATTGAAGTTGGCCGAGCGGACGATGCCGTCGTAGTCGGTGCCGACCTCACGGCAATGCTGTTGCAGCACTCCGGATTTGTGCGCGAAGCCGGCGGGCTCGGACGTGAAGTTGGTGTACTGCGCGTACTTCGCGGCAATCTTGAGCGTCACCTTCTCGCCGCCGCCGGCGATCCACAGCGGGATGCCGCCCGCCTGCAACGGCCTGGGCTGCACGATCGCCCCGTCGACCTGGTAGTGCTTGCCGTCGAAGCTCACCACCCCGTCACGCCAGGCGGTGCGCATGATCTGGACGCCTTCGTCGAGCCGGGCCAGCCGCACGCCGGCCGACGGGAAGCCGTAACCGTAAGCGCGCCATTCGTGTTCGTACCAGCCGCCACCGATGCCCATCTGGACCCGGCCGCCGGAGATGATGTCGGTGGTTGCCGCGACCTTCGCCAGGTACGCGGGGTTGCGGTAGCTGATCGCGGTACACATCTGGCCGAGTTTGATCCGCGAGGTCGTCGCCGCATAGGCCGCCATCAACGTCCACGCCTCATGCGTGGCCTCCGCGGTCGGCATCGGCACGGTGTGGAAGTGGTCGTAGACCCACAGCGAATCCCAGGGCCCGGCGTCGGCGTACGCGGCCAGATCGCGCATCACCTGCCACTGGTCCTGCGGGGCGATCCCCACCAGATCGAGACGCCAACCTTGCGGGATGAACAATCCAAAGCGCATGGTCCCGACTTTAGGACGGCTTCGCCGCGTGCGCTCCTGAACCCGACTGCCCCACGAAACTGCGTCGGGAACCGTCGCGTCCCGGGCTTAGGCTGAAAACCATGGCACCAGAATTGCGCGTCGATCCGCAGGTCCTGACTGCCGCGGCGAGCACCATGACGTCGTGCGGCTCCGCCGTCGGCGCAGCCAAGCCGGGAGAAGCCCTGAACGCGGCCGCGGCCGGCATGTCCGGGCTCGCTTCCGGCGCCGCCTGCCAGCGCGTCGGCCCGCTACTGAACACCGACTGCCAGAACCTGGGCAAGGCCATCACGGCCTTCGCCGACTCGTTGAGTACCGCGGCCACGAAATACCAGAGCACCGACGCCGCGGGGGGCGACGCCATCGGCAAGACGATGCCGGGGCGCTGATCAGCCCGGCAGGCGGTTGTTGATCCGCAGGCCCGCGAACAGCGCCAGGACCAGCACGAAGAAACCGACGCGCGTCCAGCTGCCGCTGGCGTCGCCGCGGATGGTCTGGTAGCCGATCTGCTGCTGCAGGTTGGCGTACACCCGGGTGAGCTGGTCGAGGGTCTCGGCGCGGAACGACTCGCCGCCGGTCAGCTTCGCGATCTTCTGCAGCGACAGGTCATCGGTCGGGACCGGCACTTCCTGGCCCTCGTAGGTGATGACACCCGACGGCGTACCGAACGAGATGGTCGAGATCACGACGTCCTGGTCCTTGGCCGCCCGGGCGGCTGTCAGTGCGCCGCGCGGGTCGTTCGGGTCCGCCGGCACGGTTTCCTTGCCGTCCGACATCAGCACGATGTGGGCGGGCGGCGGACCGTCACCACCGCCCATGACCGCATCGAGGGTGGCGATGGCCTGCAGCGCGGTGAAGATGCCTTCGCCGGTCGCGGTGCGCGGGGACGGCTCCAGGGTGTCGATGGTCCGCGCCACGACGTCGTGGTCGCTGGTCGGCGCCACCAGCATCGTTGCGCTGGACGAGAATTGCACGAGGCCGACGCTGATCCCGTCGGTCAGGCCCTTGACGAACGTCTTACCGGCGCTCTTCGCCGCCTCGATGCGGCTGGGCTTCACGTCGGTGGCGATCATCGATTCGGAGACGTCGATGACGAGCATGACGACGGCGCGGTTGCGCGGAATCCGGATGTCGTGGGTCGGTCCGGCCATCGCGGTGGTGAGCAGCACCAGGGAGATCACCAGCAGCACCGCGGGCACGTGCCGCCACCGTGAGCGCGTCTTCGGGCGGGCCGCGACGACCTGCTCCAGCAGTTCGGTGTTGGCGAACCGCAGCACACGCTTGCGACGGGCCTTGCGCAGCAGCAGATAGATCGCGACGGCGCCGACGACGGCGATCAGGTACAGGAAGAACCAGGCACTCGAGAACCCGGACAGCGTCAGTGGCCCGATAAAGGGGATCTCCAACAGGCACTCTCCGTTTGCGTTCGGCGTCGATCACTCAGACCGATATGCGGCAATCGTACCGACGCGCACGAGTGCGGCACCGGATGCGGCCGGTTCCGGATCCGATCGGCCCGTCAGTCCGGCAGCCCGAGCGCGGCCATGGCGCCGTCGACCGTCGCCCGCCTCAGCTGGTCGGCCGGCACGTCCGGGAACTGCAGGCAGCAGTCCTGGAGACCACCGAACGCGATGACGGCCCGGGTGGACTGTTCGAGGGTGGGCCGACGCCCGAAGACCAGCTTGCCCAGCCGCTCGCGCCACGCCAGCATGCTGTCGATCAGTCCCAGGTCGGCGAGCGTCGTCAGATCGGTGACGATGAGCAGCAGGTCGGCCCGGTGCCGGTAGTGGAAGTCGAAGTAGCCCTGCAGCAGCTCGCGTGGCGTGGCCCGGGCCGCGCCGCGCAGTCGTTCCTGCGCGGCCACGAACTCCTCACCCTCGTCGATCAACGGCTGCAGGATGCTGCGCACCAGGTCCTCGCGCGAGCTGAAGTGGTAGTAGAGCGCGGGTTTACTGATACCGAGCCGATCGGCGATGTCCTGCAGGCTGGTCCGCTGCACGCCCTTCTGACTGAATAGCTCGCGCGCCACATCTTGGATGCGCACGCGGGTGTCGGACGGGGTTCTCGCCACGTAGCCACCCTAACTTACTTAACGGGCGGTAAGCTGACCGGACATCCACTTACCGACCGTTAAGTAAACGGGGAGGAATCCATGAAGGTGCTCATCTCCGGCGCCAGCATCGCCGGCCCGGTCCTGGCCTACTGGCTGTCCCGCAATGGATTCGCCGTGACGGTGGTCGAACGCGCGCCGGCCCTGCGCAAGACCGGCGGCCACGCCGTCGACCTCTTCCGCCCCGCCATGGAGATCTCCGAACGCATGGGTGTGTTGGGCCGCATCGAGTCCCGCGCCACCGGGACCACGGCCCTCACCCTGAACCGTCCGCCCAGCAACCGGTGGACCCACATCGACTACGTCAAACTCATCGGGGCAATGTCCGACCGCCACATCGAGATCATGCGAGACGACCTCGGCCAGGCGTACTACGACGCCGTCTGCGACGACGCCGAGTTCCGCTTCGGCGACCAGATCACGTCCATCACCGACGACGGCGAGGTGACGTTCGAGCGCGGCGCCCCGGAGCGCTACGACCTGGTGATCGGGGCCGACGGCCTGCACTCCGGGGTTCGGCAGCTGGCCTTCGGTGACCAGGCCCGGGAGGTGTTTCTCGGCGGTTATCTGGCGGTGGTATCGGTGCCGAAAATGCTTGCGCCCAAAGGTGAGATGAGCGGATACCTGGCGCCACGGAAGATCGCCATGGTGTACAGCGCCGACCACCTCGAGGATGCCCGGGCAGTGTTCATGTTCCGGACCGACCAGCCGCTGGACTACCACTACCGCGATATCGCCGCTCAGCAGCGCCACCTGCGCACGGCGTTCGAGGGCGTGGGTCCCGAGGTCGACCATTGGCTACAGGAGCTCGACAACACCCCGGCGTTCTACTTCGACGCCATCACCCAACTGGAGATGAGTACCTGGTCGCGGGGACGGATCACGCTGGTCGGGGACGCGGGGTACTGCCCCGGGCCGGCTGTCGGCGGGAGCACGAGTTTGGCGGTGTACGGCGCGTACGTCCTGGCGCATTCCTTGGCGGCGGCCCGCGGCGATCACACGGCCGCGTTCGCCGCCTACGAGCGGACGATGGCCGCGCCGGTGGCCGGCAGCCGCACCATGGCGCGCGTCAACGCCAAGACCATCGTGCCCGGATCTGATTGGGGCGCAAGGACGCTCCTCGGCGTCGGGCGGACCATATCGGTGTTGCCGCGTGGCCTGACCGGCCGGCTGGCCCGGCTCAACGCCAAGGGCGTGCGGCTCTACGACACCATGCCGCTGCCCGACTGACGTCTTCGCGTGTGGCCGAAGCCGCTGCGGTGTCACCCATTTTCGCTACGTTGGGTTCATGGCCCTTTCCAAAGATGAACGCGAACAATTTCTGGCCGAACCACACATCGGGGCACTGTCCGTCAACGCCGGGCCGGACCGCGGTCCCCTGACGCTGCCGATCTGGTACCAGTACACCCCCGGCGGCAAATTGTGGCTGCTGACAGGTCTCGGCTCCCGTAAACACAAGCTGATCGAGGCGGCCGGGCACGTGTCGCTGATGGCCGAGCGGCTGGAGCCGTCGGTCCGTTACGTCGCGGTCGACGGTCCGGTGCTCAGCATCGAGACAGGCACCGACGAGCAACTGGTCGAGATGGCCGAACGGTATCTCGGTAAGGAGAAGGCCCCGGCCTACCTCGAGATGGCGCGGCGCGAGCACGGCCCCAGCGTGACCGTCACCGTCGACCCGAAGCACTGGCTGTCCGCCGACCTAGGGTCGATGTGATGCCATGTCGTCCCGACGACGCTTGTTCCGGGTCTTCTACCGGCTCGGCTTCACCCCGTGGGACGGGCATCCCCTAGCCACCAGCCTGCGGGAGCTGGTCGAGGGCGACGGTGCCCTGACCCCGGGCACCGCGCTCGACATCGGTTGCGGTACCGGCGACAACGCGTTGTACCTCGCCGGGCTCGGCTGGGACGTCACCGGCATCGACTACGTCGCGACGGCGGTCCAGAAGGCGCGCGCCAAGGCCGCCAAGCAGAACGGCTCGGCGCCGGGCTCGGTACGGTTCGACCAGGCCGACGCCACCCGGCTCACCGGCCAGGGCATCGGCGCGGATTTCAACCTGATCGTCGACAACGGGTGCCTGCACGGCATGAGCGCCGACGACCGCGACGCCTACGTAGGCGAGGTGACGGCGGTCGCGGCGCCGGACGCGCGCCTGCTCATCGTCGCGTTCGTGCCGGGCGCCTCGTTCGGGGTGCCCGGGATCGATCCGACCGAGGTGCAGCGGCGGTTCGCGATCGGGTGGACGCTGCTGGCCAGCGGCGACGAACCGGGACTCGACCACAACGGCAAGAACCCGGCGCGGTACTACCTGTTCGGGCGGCGGCGCACCTGAGCCTGCCGCGGCTACCTCGCGCAAAACTGTCGTTTTCGGCCGAGAGCGGCAGTCTTGCTGCGGGCGCCTAGCCCTTGGGGACTGCTCGCGTAGTCAACTGCTGGGCACTTGACAAGCAATCACCTTGTGCGCGTTGACATTGCGCCTACGCACACAAAGTACGAGTAGACACGTGCGTGGGTTCACAGTCAACGAGGGCCGCACCTTGATCGTGCGGCTACGCACACCAAACCCGACTACACGTGTGCCTGGCCTCAGAGTCAATGGCGGACTGGGCCCGAATCGGTGCCCGCCCGCGCCGGTACGGAGCCGGAACGGGAAGACCGGCCGCCGGGCGTAGCGTGGCCACATGGCCGAACTTTCCGACGATGTGATCGCGTTTCTGTCCGAGGGCACGCGCACCGCGGTGCTGGGCTGGGTCGCCACCGACGGCCGGCCGCTGGCCGCACCCATCTGGTTCGTGGTGGCTGACGGCGAGTTGGTGTTCAACACCGGCAAGGACACCGCCAAAGGGCGGGCGTTGACCCGCGACCCACGGGTGGTGTTGTGCGTCGACGACACGTCCCCGCCCTATGCGTTCGTCCAGGTGCAGGGCGTCGCGGCCATCAGTGAGGATCCCGACGAGCTGCTCGACATCGCCACCCGCACCGGCGGCCGCTACATGGGCGCCGACCGCGCCGAGGAATACGGCCGCCGCAACAGCGTCCCCGGCGAACTCGTCGTCCGGGTCAAACCCACGAAAGTCATTGCCGCATTTGACGTGGCAGATTGAGGAGATCATGACCGACCTGTCCGCATTCGCCGAGTTGTCCGCGCGTGATCACGGGCTGGTTGTGCTGAACACCCTGCGCGGTGACGGCAGCATCCAGTCCTCGGTGGTCAACGCCGGTGTGATGCCGCATCCGACAACCGCGGCACCCGTCGTCGCACTCGTCGCCATCGGGTCCACCCGCAAGCTACGCAACCTCCGCGCGGACCCGCGCACCACGGTCGTCGCGCATGCGGGGTGGCAGTGGCTGACGGTCGAGGGGACGGCGGAAGTCGTCGGCCCTGACGACACCGATCCCGAGACGCTACGAGTGTTGCTGCGCAACGTCTTTACCGCCGCCGGCGGCACCCACGACGACTGGGACACCTATGACCGCGTCATGCGGGACGAGGGTCGCGCCGCGGTGCTGATCACGCCGACACGGGTGTACTCGAACCCCGCGCGCTGAGCCCGGGCCGGCCGGTTGCCGGGGACGCCACGCCGGCGATTCAGTTCGGTTGCCTTACTGTCAACCTCCTAGGCAGTCGCCATGAGCCGGCCGCAGATCAGCGCCTCCAACGTTCGTCGCACCCTCTCGGCTGCCCGGTTCAAACTCACTGCGCCAGAGGCCATGCGGCCCGCCCTCAGTCTCATGAAGGGTGCCGATCCGGCGAAGGACGTCAGTGCGGCCAGGCTGGGGCTGTCCCTGCTGTGGTTGGCCGACGACGTCATCGCCGCGGTGAATCGCAAGCTCGAGCGCGGACACGTCATTCCACCGACCGGCGCAGCACGCCGGTGCGCATCACCCCTGAAGGGGAAAAGCTGGTCGCCGAAGCGGTCCCGGTCTTCGAGCAGGCATGCGGCGAACTGGTCGACGTCCTCAGCGAGCGCGACCGCCGGGACCTTCAACGCATCCTCGACAAACTGTGGCTTCACGTGAAGGCGCCCGCAGCTTCGGCCGGGTCGATCTCGTAATCCCTTGGGGCGACAACGAACTCGCTACCACTGGCTCTTGCGGCAGGATCGCACACTCCCCACCGATGCAAAAACCCCCAAATCCCTTGGGATTTGGGGGTTTTGCGACTGTTGGCGCCAGCTGGTGACTAGCTCTCCAGCGAAGCCGGCGGCAGGAAGCGATCGCCGTACTTGGCGGCCAGTTCCTTGGCACGGGCCACGAAGGCCTCCTTGCCGACACCGAGCTCGCCCTGGTAGCCGACGATGAACTGCGCCGAACCACCGGTGTACGGCGGGAAGCCGATACCCATGATCGAGCCGATGTTCGCGTCAGCGGTCGAGGTGAGCACGCCCTCGTCGATGCACTTCTGGGTCTCGAGCGCCTCGGCGAACAGCATGCGGTCGATCATGTCCTGCAGCGGGATCGACACCGAGCCGGAGTTGAAGGTCTCCTTCAGACCCGGCCACAGCTGGGTGCGCTTGCCGTCGACGTACTCGTAGAAGCCGGCACCCTTCAGGCGCGACGGACGACCGATCTCGATCATCTTCTCAACGATGGCCTCGCCCGGGTGCGCCACGTAGGTGCCGCCCTCGGCCTCGACGCCCTCCTTGGAAGCCACGGCGATCTTGTGCATGAGCTCGAGGTTCAGCTCATCGCTCAGTTGCAGCGGCGCAGCCGGGTAGCCGGCCTGCGAACCGGCCTGCTCGATGGAAGCCGCAGCGATGCCCTCGCCCAGCATGGCGATGGCCTCTTGCACGAAGGTGCCGATCACGCGCGAGGTGAAGAAGCCACGGCTGTCGTTGACGACGATCGGGGTCTTCTTGATGGCGAGGGTGTAGTCGAACACCCGGGCCAGCGCCTCGTCGGAGGTCTTCTCGCCCTTGATGATCTCCACCAGCGGCATCTTGTCGACCGGCGAGAAGAAGTGGATACCGATGAAGTCCTCCTGGCGCTTCACGCCGGTCGCCAGACCGGTGATCGGCAGCGTGGAGGTGTTCGAGCCGAGCAGCGCGTTCGGCTCGACAATGTCCTCGATCTCCTGGAACACCTTGTGCTTGAGTTCCTGGTTCTCGAACACGGCCTCGATCACGAAGTCGACGCCCTTGAGATCCTGCGGGTCGGCGGTCGGGGTGATCCGGGCCAGCAGCGCGTCGGACTTCTCCTGCGTGGTCTTGCCCCGCTCGAGCGCCTTGGCCTCGATCTTCTCGGAGTAGTTCTTGCCCTTGTCAGCGGCTTCCTGCGTGACGTCCTTGAGGACGACCTCGTAGCCCGCCTTGGCCGACACGTAGGCGATACCGGCGCCCATCATGCCCGCGCCCAGCACACCGATCTTCTTGATGTCCTGCTTGGCGATGCCGTCAGGACGCGAGGCGCCACCGTTGATGGCCTGCAGGTCCAGGAAGAACGCCTGGATCATGTTCTTCGCGGTCTGGCCGGTGACCAGGCTGGTGAAGTAGCGGCTCTCGATGCGCGACGCGGTGTCGAAGTCGACCTGCGCACCCTCGACGGCGGCATCCAGGATGGCGCGCGGCGCGGGCATCGGCGCACCCTTGAGCTGCTTCTTCAGCAGAGCCGGGAACGACGGCAGGATGCCGGCCAGGCCCGGGCTCGACGGGGTGCCACCGGGCATCTTGTAGCCCTTGACGTCCCACGGCTGGGTGTGAGCCTCGGGGTTGGCCTTGATCCACGCCTTGGCGGCGGGGACCAGTTCCTCGACGGTGTCGACGAGCTCGTCGACCAGGCCGACGGCCTGCGCCTTGGCCGGGGTGAAGCGGGTGCCCTGGCTCAGGACCTCCATGAAGGCCTTCTGGATACCGAACATGCGCACGGTGCGGGTGACGCCGCCGCCGCCGGGCAGCAGGCCCAGGGTGACCTCGGGCAGGCCGATCTGGCTGCCGCGCACGTCCGCCGCGATGCGGTGGTGGGTGGCCAGGGCGATCTCCAGGCCACCGCCGAGGGCGGCGCCATTGATGGCGGCGACGACGGGCTTGCCCAGGGTCTCCAGGGCGCGCAGGTCGGCCTTGATGTCCTCGACCATGGCGAACGCCTCGCCGGCGTCGTCCGGGCCGAGACTCATCATGCCCTTGAGGTCACCGCCGGCGAAGAAGGTCTTCTTCGCGCTGGTGATGACGACACCGGTGATGGAATCCTTCTCGGCAAGCAGGCTCTGCACCGCGTAGTGCATCGACTCCTTGTAGTGCTCGTTCATCACGTTGGCCGAACCCGTGGGGTCGTCCATGGTGAGGGTGACGATGCCGTCGGCATCCTTGTCCCACTGAATTGTCTTCTCAGCCATGTTCTTTCAATCTCCCTAGACGCGCTCGATGATGGTGGCCACGCCCATGCCGCCGCCGATACACAGCGTGACGAGGGCACGCTTGGCACCGCGACGCTCCAGCTCGTCGACCATGGTTCCGGTGATCATGGCGCCGGTGGCGCCCAGCGGGTGACCCATCGCGATGGCGCCACCGTTGACGTTCAGCTTCTCGTCCGGGATGTTCAGGTCCTTCTGGAACTTCAGGACGACCGAGGCGAAGGCCTCGTTGATCTCGAACAGGTCGATGTCGTCGACCGTCAGGCCGGCGCGGTCCAGGACCTTCTTGGTGGCCGGGGTCGGGCCGGTCAGCATGATGACCGGGTCGGCACCGCTGGTGGCGGTGGCCACGATGCGGGCACGCGGGGTCAGGTTCTGCGACTTGCCGGCAGCCTCGCTACCGATCAGCACCAGCGCGGCGCCGTCGACGATGCCCGAGCTGTTGCCACCGTGGTGGACGTGGTCGATCTTCTCGACGTAGTGGTACTTCTGCAGCGCCACGTCGTCGAAGCCGCCCATGGCGCCCAGGCCCGCGAACGCGGAGTTCAGCTTGGCCAGGCTTTCCAGGGTGGTGCCCGGACGCATGTGCTCGTCGTGGTCCAGGATGGTCAGGCCGTTCTGGTCCTTGACCGGGATGACCGACTTGGCGAAGTAGCCGCCCGACCACGCTGCGGCGGCCTTCTCCTGCGAGCGCACGGCGTAGGCGTCGACGTCTTCGCGCGAGAAGCCCTCGATGGTGGCGATCAGGTCGGCGCCGATGCCCTGCGGGACGAAGCCGATGCGGTAGTTGGTCTCGGGGTCACCGGCCCACGCGCCGCCGTCCGAACCCATCGGGACGCGGCTCATGGACTCGACACCACCGGCGTACACCAGGTCGTCCCAGCCGGAACGGACCTTCTGGGCGGCCAGGTTCACGGCCTCCAGGCCGGAAGCGCAGAAACGGTTGAGCTGGAAACCACCGGTGGTCTCGGGCAGCTTGGCCACGAGCGCGGCGGTGCGGGCGATGTCGCCGCCCTGGTCACCGACGGGCGAGACGACGCCCATGATGACGTCGCTGATCAGGTTCTCGTCCAGATCGGGATTGCGACGACGCATTTCGTCGATCAGGCCGACAATCAGGTTGACCGGCTTGACCTCGTTCAGTGCACCGTTGCGCTGCTTGCCACGGGGCGTGCGAATGGCCTCATAGATGAAGGCTTCTTCGGACATGTGTTTGCTCCAGGTCCTATTGAGATGGGGTTGTGGGTGCGGCTACCGGCCGGTAGACGGTCCCCTATTCGGAAGCGTAACAGGCCCTCCCAACCAGGTGGTTGGGAGAGTGACCAGACAAACGCAAAAGGCCACTTATTGCACGTTCTCAGCAAGCTGACGTGCAATAAGTGGCCATTACGCCACGGGCTAAGCGACCGCCTCAGCGAGAGTCGGATAGTCGGTGTAGCCAACGGGCCCCGGCGCATAGAACGTCGCCACGTCAGGCTCATTGAGCTCGGCCCCCAGGATCAGTCGGTCGACCAGGTCGGGGTTGGCCAGGAAGGACCGCCCGACCGCCGCGGCACTGATGGCACCCAGGTCGACGAAGCTGTTCAGCTGGCAGAAATCGGTGCCTGACGTCCGTCCCGTATTGAGCACGAAGGTCCCCGACCACAACGCACGGATCGCACCGAACAGACCCTCGGTGGGGTCGATGAGCACGTGTAGGTAGGCGATACCGAGCGGGTCGATCCGGTTCAGCAGAGCCTCGTACGCGCTGAACGCGTCGTCCTCACGCATGTCGCCGGCGGGGTTTCCGGGAGATATCCGCAACCCCACCCGCCCGGCTCCGACCTCGGCCACGACCGCTTCGACGACCTCGGCGATCAGCCGGGCCCGGTTCTCCGGAGATCCGCCATACGCGTCGGTGCGCTGGTTGACCACATCGGACGCGAACTGGTGCAACAGGTAACCGTTGGCGCCGTGAATCTCCACGCCGTCCATCCCGGCGTCGATCGCGCGGCGCGCGGCGGCACGGAAGTCGGCGACAATCCCGGGGATCTCCTCGATGTCGAGCGCCCGTGGGATCTCCAGCGGCTTCTTGCCCGTGGGCGTGTGGGTGACCATGTCGGCGGCGATGGCCGACGGCGCGACCGGCTTGGCACCGCTGATCTCCGAATGCGCCATGCGACCGACGTGCCACAGCTGCACGAACATCTTTCCGCCGGCATCGTGTACGGCCTGCGCGATCTGTGCCCACTTGGCCTGCTGCCCGTCGGTGTATATGCCGGGGGTGTTCATGTAGGCGCCGTTGGCGCCCCGCGAGACGGCAGTGGCCTCGGAGATGATGAGCCCCGCGGCGGCGCGCTGCGAGTAGTACTCGGCCGCCAAGTCCGACGGTGTGCCGTCGGCGTCGGCCCGCGACCGGGTCAGCGGCGCCATGAACAGACGGTTGGCGGCCGGCGTGTCACCGACCTGAACGGGCTTGAGCAGTGCGGCGTCGGCGGAAAGGCGGAAGGGAGCGGCAGTCACGAAGTGGGCAACCGCGGCACCGCACCGGTTCATTCCCGGCCGACATAGCGTCGAATGTTGGGTTGTGGTCGAGAATTCGCGAGATTCTCGACCACAAGCCAACTCTCGGTGGGGCTAGGCGACGGCCTTGACGAACTCCGCGACCTCACCGACTGCGCGACGGGCGTCGGGGTTCGAGAAGGCGAAGGCCTGGAAGACATGCACGGCGCGGTCGAAGATTTGCAGCCGCACCGGCACCCCGGCCTCGGCGAGACGCTCGGCCAGCAGCTCCGAGTCGGGCCGCAGCGCCTCTTCCGAACCCACCTGCAGCAGGAACGGGCCGAGGCCGCGCAGGTCGGCGTCGACCGGAGACGGGGTCGCTTCGCGCCCGCCGTTACGCAGCAGAAAGACCTCATTGATCATCCGGAGGAAGTCGACCGGGAACATGGCGTCCGGAACGCGCGCGGCTGCTTCGTATTTCGGCGTCATGTCACTGTCGGTGGCAGCGGAGAGAAGCACACACCCGGCAGGCGGCGCCATGCCCAGGTCGCGCACCGTCACGGCCGTCATGGCCGCGATGAAGCCGCCGGCCGAGTCACCGGCCAGCACGATGTTCTCGGGCTTCACCCCCTGCGCCAGGACGTAGCGATAGGCGTCGACACCGTCCTCGACCGCGTCCTCGACGAGGTTGCGCGGGCACAGCCGGTACCCGACGCTCAGGGCCCGTGCGTGGCTGTCGCGCGCGATGTGGCTCACCAGCGGGCGGTGACTGTTGATGCCCAGCGCGATGAAGGCCGAGCCGTGGAAGTAGATGATGACGCGGCCGTCGACCGGCGGGGTGGTCTCGCTCCAGACCCATTCGGCCGGACAGTTCGGCAGCTCGACCTTTTCGGTGCGCGACCCACGGACCGCGGGCATCCAGTTCGTCACCCGCTCAGAACCGTCGTAGGCGCGGTCCAGCAGAACCTGCGGGAACCGCTTGTTGATGGCCAGCATGAGCTTGGTCAGCAGGAACAGCAGCGGCTTCACGGCCCGCAGCAGGTAGGACTCGGCGACGGAGTGCCAGTTGGCCTTGCCCATCCATTCGGGGCCGGCGTATGTGACGGGCTCGGGCACCGAGTTCTCGGCCGGGTCGTCGATCCGTTCGGCACTGGTCATCGGGACTCCTTTTGCGACGTTGCTGCACCAAGACTAGATCAGCTAAGCAAAACCGGCTCAGGCTCGACGTGCTGAGATCGACCCGGCACGGCACGATAGGCAGGTGTCGGCTCCCCACCATCGCATCCCGTCGGGTGCGCTCGATCGCATCGACACCCTGTTGTCCCGCGTCGACGCCGACCTCGCGGCGCGGTTTCCGGGTGACGGCCCCGCGGCCCAGCCGATCCATACCGTCTACGTCAGCGCGGCCGACGCGACGCCCGATACGCCTGCGCAGTGGGGCCGGGCCGCGCTCGAACTGCTGGACCGGCACCCGGAGGTCTTCGCCGAACTCGGCGACCAGACCACGGTGGCGCTGGTGCGCGACCAGCTCACCGCAGCGCCGATCGCCGACTTGCGGCTGGACTTCGAGGATGGCTACGGCCACCGCGGCGACGGCGTGGAGGATCGTGATGCGGCGCGGGCGGCGGTGACGCTGCCCGCACTCGGGTTGCGCCACAGCGGGATTCGGATCAAAGGCCTGACCACCGCGGAGCGGCGCCGGGCCCTGCGCACCCTCGAGTTGGTGCTGGACGCCGGCGCTGTCGACGGATTCGTCTTCACCGTGCCGAAACTGCGTGCGGCCGAACAGGTCACCGCGGCGGTCTGGGTGTGCGAGGCATTGGAGGCCGCGCACGGTCTGGCCGATCACACCCTGCGCTTCGAGTTGCAGATCGAGAGCCCACAGGCGGTACTCGGACCCGACGGGACGGCCACCCTCGCCCGCGCGATCCACCTGGCCGATCGTCGGTGCAGCGGATTACATTACGGCACATACGATTACAGCGCCGCCTGCGGGATCGCACCGCAACATCAGGCACTTGATCATCCCGTGGCCGACCACGCCAAAGCGGTGATGCAGGCCGCCGCCGCGCAAACCGGCGTCTGGCTCGCGGACGGCTCGACGCAGGTGGCCCCGATCGGCACCGAAGAACAAGTGGTGCAGGCGATCCGGCGCCACCATCGGCTCGTCACCCGGTCCCTCGAGCGCGGTTTCTACCAGGGATGGGACATGCACCCCGGCCACCTGGTGACGCGGTGGCTGGCGACCTTCACCTTCTTCCGGGCCGCCATGGCCGCCGCGGCGCCACGACTGCAGGCCTATCTGAACCGCACCGGCGGCCCGATCGTCGACGAACCCGCGACAGCCGAGGCGTTGGCGGCCGTGGTGCTGCGCGGGCTGGATTGCGGCGCATTCGGCGCCGACGACGTCCTCGCGGTCGCACCCGGCGCCACCGTCGAAGTACTACGAAACCTCAAGAACCGGAAGCTGTCATGACTGAATCACTGCCCGACTTCACCTGGCTGCCGGATCTCGCGCTACGGAGCCTCGGCGGCGCGGTGATCTGGGCGAACGACGAGGTGTTCGCGGAGAAAGAGAACCTCATCTCCCCCGGCCCGTCGCAATATCGGCCGGCATCGTTCGGGCACAAAGGGCAGATCTACGACGGCTGGGAGACCCGGCGACGGCGCGACGCCGGCCACGACACGGCAATCGTGCGACTCGGTGTGCCGGGTGTCATCCGTGGCGTGGTGGTCGACACCGCATGGTTCAAGGGCAACTACCCGCCGGCCGTCTCCGTCGACGCCATCGAGGTCGACGGCTACCCGACAGCCGAACAGCTGGCGGCCGACCCCGGCTGGGTACCGCTCATCGAACGCTCCCGCGTGTATGGAGACACCCGCAACAACTTCGAGGTCTCCTCGGAGCAGCGCTGGACGCACGTGCGCCTCAACATCTTTCCCGACGGCGGGGTGGCGCGGCTGCGTGTGCACGGAGAAGGCCGGCCGGACAAGCGATTCTTCGGCGTCGGCCCCGTGGACCTGGCGGCGCTCGAGAACGGCGGTCTGGTGCTCGACGCCTCGAACCGCTTCTACAGCTCGCCGCAGAATCTGATCTTCCCCGGACAAGCACAGGTGATGGGCGATGGCTGGGAAACCGCCCGCCGTCGTGACGACGCCAACGACTGGGTCCGCATCCGGTTGGCCGGACCGGGCCGGGTGCGGCTCGCCGAGATCGACACGTCGTACTTCATCGGGAACAGCCCCGGGGCGGCGGCACTGACCGCGCTGCGCGCCGACGGCCAGTGGATCGACCTGCTGCCCCACACCGAACTACTGCCCGACACCCGGCACCGCTTCCTCGTCGACGTCGGTGACGTGGTGTCCGAGGCACGACTGGACATCTACCCAGACGGGGGGCTGGCCCGGTTGCGGCTGTTCGGGGAACTCGCGTGAGCTACCCACGCGACCTGGTGGGCTACGGCCGCACCCCGCCGGACCCGCAGTGGCCCGGGGGTGCAGCCGTCGCCGTGCAGTTCGTCCTCAATTACGAAGAGGGCGGCGAGAACAACGTGCTCGACGGGGATCCGGCCTCGGAGACCTTTCTGTCCGAGATCACCCCGGCCGACGCGTTCCCCAATCGGCACATGAGCATGGAGTCGCTCTATGAGTACGGCTCGCGCGCCGGATTGTGGCGGATATTGAGGCTTTTCGAGCGCCGGGATATACCGCTGACCATCTTCGCGGTGGCGCGGGCATTGCAGCGCAACCCGGAGGCGCTGGCCGCTTTCGGTGAGCTCGGACACGAGATCGCCTGTCACGGCCTGCAGTGGAAGTCCTACCAGCTGACCGATCGCGACACCGAACGCGAACACATGGCCGAGGCGGTACGGATCCTGACCGAGCTCACCGGTGCCGCGCCGCTGGGCTGGTACACCGGCCGGGACTCACCGCACACCCGGGAGCTGGTGGTCGAACACGGCGGGTTCGTCTACGACTCGGACTCCTACGCCGACGATCTGCCGTACTGGGTGCGGGTGGCCGAGACCGACCATCTCGTGGTGCCGTACACCCTGGACACCAACGACATGCGCTTCGCTTCTCCCGCAGGCTTTTCCAACGGCGAGGAGTTCTTCGCCCATCTGCGGGACGCGTTCGACGTCCTCTACGCCGAAGGTCTGGGCGGCAGCCCGAAGATGCTGTCGGTCGGGCTGCACTGCCGCCTGGTCGGCCGACCGGCGCGCAGTGCCGCGCTGGAACGATTCCTCGACCACGTGCAGTCGCACGACCGGGTGTGGCTGGCCCGGCGCATCGACATCGCCGAGCATTGGCGTGCCGTGCACCCGGCCCGCTAGCCCTCGCGCCGCACGGTGTACTGCTTGGCCGGCGGCGTCGCGAACTCGCCGCGTTTCGCGGTGCGCAGCCCCATCCGCACCAGCGCCTGCACCGTCAGGGTCGCGGCACTCACGCCGTCGACCACCGGTACCCCGAGCTCCGTCGAGATCGCCGCACACATGTCAGCCATGCCCGCGCAGCCGAGGACGATGACGTCGGAGCCGTCGGTCTCCAGCGCCTCCCGGCACGCCTCGGTGATGACCTTGCGTGCCGTCGGGTCGCTTTCCAGATCCAGCACCGGAATGTCGCAGGCGTGAATGCCCAAGCAGAACCGTTGCATCCCATAGTGTTCCGCCAGATCGGCGGCCCGGCCCATGGTGCGCGACAACGTCGTCACCACTGAGAAGCCCCGGCCCAGGTGACTGGCGGTGTGCATGGCGGCCTCGGCGATGCCGATGACCGGCCCGGCCGCGACCTCCCGCGCCGCGTCCAGTCCCGGATCTCCGAAGCACGCGATCACGTACCCATCAGCCCCGGATTCCTCACCGCGGCGGATCGCCGCGATCAGACCCGGCACGCTCATGGCCTCGTCGTAGTGGCTTTCGATCGAGGGTGGACCGTATTCGGACGTCACGGCAACGATGTCGACGCCGGGGTCGGCCACTGCCTGTGCGCAGCGGCCGATCCCGGCGGTCATCGATTCTGTGGTGTTGGGGTTGATGACCCAAATCCGGCTCATCCCAAGGACTCCCGCACAGTCACGCAACCGACTGGGCGACGAACCGGTCGCGCACAGCGAGCAACCGGTAGAGGCCGAACGCGACGCCACAGCCGATGAACCAGCTGTACTGGGCTGCGGTGTGCATCCCGTACACGCTGCCCGCCAGCAGCACCGGAAGCGCCGCGAGCAGCGCGCCGGCCACAGTGGCGATGACCGCGACCTTGTTGTAGCCGCCTGTGTACCAGTATTTTCCGGACTCCGCCATGGTGAACAGGTCGTCGACGACCACCTTCTGCTTGCGCACCAGGTAGAAGTCGGCGAGCAGCACACCGAACAGTGGGCCGATGAAAGCGCCCAGGGTCTCGAGCGTGTAGTGGATGACCTCCGGGTTGTTGTAGAGGTTCCACGGGGTGATCAGCACCGAGCCGACCGCGGCGATCATGCCGCCGGCGCGCCAGCTGATGCGCTGCGGGCTGACGTTGGAGAAGTCGAACGCCGGGCTGATGAAGTTTGCGACGATGTTGATGCCGATGGTGGCGATGGTGAAAGTCAACGCGCCCAACACGATTGCGAAGGTGCTGTCGATGCGGGCCACGGTCTGCACGGGGTCGGTGAGCAGTTCGCCGAACACCGGCAGCGTCAGCGACGCGGTGACCACGACCAGTACCGAGAACACCAGGAAGTTCACCGGCAGCCCGAGGAAGTTGCCCTTCTTGACCGCGGCAAACGACTTGCCGTAGCGGGAGAAGTCGCCGAAGTTGAGCATCGGACCGGAGAAGTAGGACACCACCAACGCGATGGCGCCGAGCATCACCGGAATCGAATCGAGGCCGGTGTACTTCACCTCGCCGAGGTTGAGATCGATTGCGCCCCAGCCGGCTTTGTAGATGAGGTAGCCGCACAGGATGAACATGACGACGTAGACGGCGGGGCCGCAGAAGTCGATGAACCTGCGGATGGCTTCCATGCCACGCCAGAAGACGCAGGCCTGCAGCACCCACAGCAGCAGGAAGCTGGCCCAGCCCAGCACCGGCAGGCCGAGGAAGCCGTGGCTGGCGAGGTCCGCGTAAGGGGCCAGTCCCGGAAACAGCTTGAGCAGCACCACATCCAGGGCAGCCGACGCCAGGTAGGTCTGGATGCCGTACCAGGCCACCGCGATCAGACCGCGAATGACGGCCGGGATGTTCGCCCCCAGCACACCGAACGCACTGCGACAGATCACCGGATAGGGCACACCGGCAACCTGGCTGGGCTTGGCGACCAGGTTGCACAGGAAGTAGACGAGGGTGATGCCGATCAACAACGCCACCAACACCTGCCAACTGGCCAGGCCCAGCGCGAACAGGCTGCCCGCGGTCACATAGCCGCCGACGCTGTGCACATCGGACATCCAGAACGCGAAGATGTTGTAGGAGCCCCAGCTCTGCTTGCCCAGCGGAGCGAGGTCCTCGTTGGTCAATCGCGGGTCGTAATCCGGTTTGATGACGCCGCCACCGATGGGGTGGCCGGCGGCCTCGACGATGTCACCTGCGCCGATCACCGCGCCCGGTGGGGTCAGGTCCTTGGGAACGAGGGTGTCAGTCATGCTCGAAAACGCTAAGAAGACAACGTTTCCCTGCTGTTTCCCCTGAGATATGCGGCAATTGCGGAAAAGATATATGTTCGCCGCTACGCCAGCAGCCCGGTGTCGGTCGGCAGCTTTGCGATCACCGCGTTGAGCCGGACGGCATGGTTTTCCGCGACGGTGATGAGGCGCTCGGCATCGCCGGCGACGAAGGCGTCGACCATCGCACAATGGTCAGCATGCAGGTCGGCGCGGTCATCCCGGCTGACATGCAGCATCGACTGCACGGGTTCGGTGACATTCCACGCCGCCTCCAGCATGTGCAGCAGCCGGTACATGCGCGACGGTCGGGTGAGAGCGGCATGCAACTCCCGGCTCTGCCGGTGGTAGGCGCCCGCGTCGTCGTCGCGGATCGCCTGCTCCAGCCGGACATTGACCGCGACCGCGGCCGCACGGTCGGCGTCGGTCGCGTTGGCCACGGCGACGCCCAGCGACGCCGACTCCAAAGCCTCACGCACGATATACATTTCGCGTAGTTCCTGCGGGGTCAACAGGGCCACGGTGTAGCCGAAGTTGAGCCGGTGCTCCACCAGCCCTTCGCCGATGAGCGTTTTCAGTGCCTCTCGCACCGGAATCTGACTGACGCCGAACACGTCTGCCACGTCGGCCAAGGGGATCGGCGTACCGGGCGGCACGCCGCCGTCGAGCACAGCACGGCGCAGTTCATTCAGCACCCCCTGCTGTGACGGCGCGGTCCGATCCGCCACCAGCTGCCCGAGCAGGACAGAACGCCGGTGGGGCCGCATACCCGCACAGTAGGTCGGCGTTGTTGCCGAACGCGTTTCGATGACGTTTCGGCTCGGTTAGCGAATCACGTGTTCAGGACGGCGTGGGCGGCGTTGTAGCCCGGGATGAAGTTGACGGCCGGCCCGCCGTGGCAGCCGGCGCCGCCCAGGTAGAGGCCCGCCACAGGCAGCTCCTGGTCGAGGTAGCCGCGCGGTCCGGGCCGGTTCGGCCCCATCTGTTCGGGGTGGATCAGGCCGTGGCAGTAGTCGCCGCCGGGGGCGCCGAACATGCGGTCCATGTGCCGTGGCGTGAACGTGGTGTGCCGCAGGATGAGCTTCTCGAAGTTGGGGGCCACGCGCGTGATCTTATCGATGACCCGTTGTCCCATCTCCCGTTTCATCGAGCCGTATTTTGCGGAGCCCCCTGCATCTCCTTCTACGGGGAACCACAGCGCGAACGCCGACGACGCGTGCTTGCCGGGCGGCGCCAGCTCGGGATCCAGGACCGACGGAATCTGCCAGGCGATGGAGGGGTCGGCCGGCACGATACCCCGGCGGCTGTCCTCCCACTGCTGCTGCAGTTCCTCCGGGGTGCTGAAAAGACCGATGGTGCCCTGCAATTCGGGGTTGTTCAGCATCTCGTAGGGCTCGGCGAATTCCGGGATACCGTCGAGCGCGAAGTGCATCTGCAGGTAGCTGCCGCGATGATCGACGCGCGCGTACCGGGCCCGGACATCGTCGGGCACAGCCGCGCCGAGTAGCCGGTCGACCGTCAACGACGGCGCGAGCGACGAAACCACCACGGGTGCAGCGATTTCGGTGCCGTCGTCCAGCCGGACGCCGGTGACCCGACCGTCGGCGACGGTGATTGCCGCGACCGCGCTGCGCAACCGCACTTCACCACCGTGCGCGACGAACGTGTCCTCGAGGTGCTTGGCCAGCGCACCGATGCCGCCCTTGAGCTTTCGCATCAACGACGCGCCGTCGGTCGGGACGGCGAGTCCGAAGGCCAGTGCGGCGGCACTGCCCGGGGTGGCCGGGCCGCGGTAGGTGGAGTTGCAGGCCAGTACCGACAGCATGCCGCGGATGGCGCCGTGCTTGTCCTTGTCCGGCAGGTAGCGGTCCAGGACGTCGGTCACCGAGCCGAAGAGCATGTCGGTGATGGCCGAACGCTCGAATTCGTTTGTGGCGCAGGCATACATCTCGTCGTACGTCTTGGGTGGCAGCCCGGCGTCGAACCGGCCCAGGGCCCGCGCCGGTGCCATGCTCCAGGCCATCAGCCCGGCCATGCCGTTGACGGCCTCGGCACCGTGCACCTCGTTCATGTGGGTGAGCAGCTTCATGGGGTCGGAGTAGAAGAGCAACGGTTCGTCACCGATCCCCCGCATGTTGACCGACATGACCTCCTGTTCGACGCTCGGCACCTCGTCGAGGCCCAGCTCCTGGCTCACCTTGAGCGACGTCGGGAACTGCTCGGACCCGGCGATCTCGAACTTGAAGCCGTCGAAGAGTTCGACGGTCGAAGCCATACCGCCGGAGTAGAGCTTGGACTCCAGACACAGCGTGCGCAGGCCGGCCTTCTGCAACATCACCGCCGAAGCCAGCCCGTTGTGCCCTGCTCCCACCACGATCGCGTCGAATTGCGCCATTTCCGCAGCGTCGCACCCGCGCATAGTTTTGTCAATAGTGACAAAACTTGCCGATGACGGTCAGACGGGCCCGGCCGCCAGCTGATCCAGTGCCTGGTGACACATCCGCGCCAGATCGGCCAGCGACCGCTCGGCGCCCAGCATCCACACCTCCATCGCACCGAACACCGCGGCAGCGATCGTCCGCGAGGTCACCGCGATCCGCAGGCGGTCTTCCGATCTACCGCGGCGCTCGAGGTGCTCGGCGATGGCGTCGGCGAAGTCCGCCTCGACCTGCCGGATGTGGCTGACGATCCGCTCGGCGTCGAGTTCCTGTTCGCGCAGGGCGGCAATCTTGGTGACGGCGCCGAAGTCGTACGGAAAGGCGAAGATCGCGGCTTGTACAGCCGTGAGCACCGGTTCGTCCGCGGGCCGTCCGGCCAAGGCGGTGCGGAACCAGTGCAGGCCGGCGTCGTAGTCGGCGAACAGCAGCTCGTGTTTGGACGTGAAATGCCGGTAGAACGTGCGCAGCGAGACGCCGGCGTCGGCGGCGATCTCCTCCGCCGTGGTGCCCTCGACACCCTGCGCCAAAAACCGGACCAACGCCGCCTGTTGCAACGCCTCGCGCGTGCGCTCACTACGTACGGTCTGTGGCGGCCGGGGCATCCCAGTACCGTACCGCAGAATGTTTTGTCATGATTGACAAAACATTTCGGGGCGAGCAGACTCCGCTGACATGGTCTCGCTCATCGTCCACGCCGTCCTCGGACTGATCGTCATCGCGTTCATCGTCAAGCTCAATCCCGCGGTCTTCCGCAGGCCCGCCGACGGACCCGCGTTCTCGGCACTCGAGTCGGCCTACTACGTGATCGGCATCGCCTCGATAGCGCTCGGCTACTACTTCAACACCAAGTTCGTCATGGATTACCAACCGCCCGATGGCAATCCGATCACCGGGCCGGGCAGCTGGTCGGACTACATCCGGCTGATGTTCGTCAACCCCGCGGCGTCGTCGGCAGGCCAGGACTACACCATCATCAATGTCATCCTGCTGCCGCTGTTCACCATCGCCGACGGCCTGCGGCGCGGCATCCGCCATCCCTGGCTGTTCTTCGTCAGCAGCCTGTTCACCAGTTGCGCTTTCGCGCTGGCGTTCTACTTCGCCGTCGTCGCGCGGCAGCAGCGGCACGAGCGCACCGTCGACCACGACAGGAGTTCTGCGACAATCCCTGGGTGACGCCACCGAGGATGGTCGCCCGCCTGCGGCCCTACGCCTCCACCATCTTCGCCGAGATGTCGGCGCTGGCCGCGCGGGTCGGCGCCGTCAACCTCGGTCAGGGTTTTCCCGACGAAGACGGCCCGGCACCGATGCTGACTGTGGCGCAGCAGGCCATCGCGGACGGCGTCAACCAGTACCCGCCCGGCCCCGGCATCCCCGCGCTGCGCCAGGCCATCGCCGCCCAGCGCAAACGGCACTACGGCATCGAATACGACCCCGACACCGAGGTACTCGTCACCGTCGGCGGTACCGAGGCCATCGCGTCCGCGGTGATCGGATTGGTCGAACCTGGCAGCGAAGTGCTGATCATCGCCCCGTTCTACGACTCCTACTCCCCCGTGATCGCCATGGCCGGCTGCCGGCGCGTCGTCGTCCCCCTCGCACCGGACAACCACGGCCCATTGGTGGCTCGCCACCGTGGCTTCGCCATCGACATCGACCGGCTCCGCGCCGCGATCACTCCGGCCACCCGCGCCCTGATCCTCAATTCACCGCACAACCCGACCGGCATGGTCGCCAGCCACGACGAGCTGACGGCCATCGCAGCACTCGCCATCGAGCACGACCTGCTGGTCATCACCGACGAGGTCTACGAACAGCTGACGTTCGACGGTCATCAGCACCGGCCGCTTGCGGGTTACCCCGGCATGGCCGAGCGCACCGTCACCATCTCCAGCGCCGCGAAGATGTTCAACTGCACCGGCTGGAAGATCGGTTGGGCCTGCGGGCCGGCCGACCTGATCGCCGGGGTGCGCGCCGCCAAGCAGTACCTGACGTACGTCGGCGGCGCGCCGTTCCAGCCGGCTGTCGCGCACGCACTGGACCACGAGGACGCCTGGGTCGACGCACTGCGAAAGTCGTACCGCGGCAAGCGGGACCGGCTGGCGGGCGCCCTGACCGACATCGGCTTCGACGTGCACGACAGCTTCGGCACCTACTTCCTGTGCGCCGATCCCCGCCCGCTCGGGTACGACGACAGCACCGCGTTCTGCGCGGGGCTACCCGAACGCGTCGGCGTCGCGGCCATCCCGATGTCGGCTTTCCTGGATTTGAACGATCCCGACGCCACAACTTCCACGGGCTGGAATCACCTGGTGCGCTTCGCCTTCTGCAAGCGCGACGACACCCTCGACGAGGCGATCAGCCGGCTCCGCACCCTGTGATTGGTGCACGAAAATCCGCGCTCACCGCGAAAATCGTGCACAAATCACTCGCAGGTGAGCAGCCCCGTGTCGGTGGGCAGGGTCCCGATCGCGGCGTCGACGCTGTCGTTGTGCCGCAGCGCGATTGCACCGAGCCGGTCGGCATCCCGGGCCAGGAACGCCTCGAGCATCTCCTCGTGATCGCCGTTGAGCTTGGCCCGGTCGTCCGGCGTCACGTGCATCATGGCTTGCACGGGTTCGATCATGTTCCAGGACATTTCGAGAATGTGCAGCAGCCGATGCATGCCCGACGGGCGCACCAGCGCCATGTGGAAGTTACGGCTCTCCCGCTGGAACGCCGCACCGTCGGAGTCCCGAATCGCTTGCGCCATCCGGTCATTGGCCTCGATCGCGACAGACCGCTCGCGGTCGGTGGCCTTCTCCACGGCGACCGCGAGCGCCGCACCCTCCAGCGCGGCGCGCACGAGGTACATCTCGTGCAGCTCCTGCTTCGTCATCCGGGCGACGGTGTACCCCGAGTTGGGCCGGTGCGTCACCAGGCCCTCGCTGATGAGCGTCTTGAGGGCCTCCCGCACGGGAATGTGGCTCACGCCGAACAGTTCGGCGACCTCGGTCAGCGGCACCGGGGTCCCGGGCGGCGCATCCCCGCGCAGGATCACCCGACGCAGCTCCGTCACCACGGTCTGTTGCGGTCCCCCGTTCCGCACCACCACCAGCTTCTCCAACAGCGGAGAAGGTGGGCGGTCGGTCATACGAACTCCCTGTCGACAGAGTGTGGACTAGCCGTAGAGACGGGTCACCCGGGCCCGCAACCGGTCGACCGCAGCATCGAGCACCAGTTTGCGGGCTCGGCGCAACAGGAACTCGGGAATGGGCGCGACCAGGTCCACGATGATGTCGAACCGCACCCGCGTCCGGTCGCCCTCACGGGTCAATTTGTACTCGGCATGTTGCCCACGCTGCTGGAAGGTGTCAGCCGCGTCCCACACCATCCAGTCATCACCCCAGTGGTACTCCAGGAGCTCCTTGTCGGTGAATCCCATGATCTTCACCGTCGCTTTGACGTGGTGCGGACGACCGTCGGGATACCGATCCAATACCTGTAGTTCCCGGTGCAAGCTGCGCCATTGCGACGCCTCGTCCATATCGGCCAGCGCATCCATGATGGCTTCGGGCGAGGCGTCGATCACCAGCTCTCGGGACGCCATAACTGCCATATGAGCAAATTTAGTCCTCTATTGCGGCCACCGATAGAGAATGCGCCAGCTAACTTCCGAACCGTTACCAACCCACCTCGGCGATGGGCGTGGTCTGCTGCGGCGGGGCGCCGACAGGGCCCGACGGGGTCCGCGAGAAGCGCGGCGCGGGCGCGGCCTGGTCGACGCCGTCGACGGTGACGATCGTCGACCTGGCCCGGAGGTGTTCGCCGGCGGCGGCCTCGGTCCAGTTGAGCACGGGAGTGACGCAGGCGTCGGTCCCGGCAAACGTCTCGGCCCATTCGTCGCGGGTCCGGCTCGCGAACCGCGCAGCAAAGATCTCGCGCATCTCGTCGTAGCGCGCGAGGTCGAACTGGTTCGGCACCTCGGCGGGGTCCAGGCCCAGGCCCACAAGTAGCTGAGCGAAGAACTGCGGCTCGATCGAGCCGACCGCCATGTAGCCGCCGTCGGAGGTCTCGTACACGCGGTAGTACGGGGCGCCGCCGTCCAGGAGGAACGACTCGCGCTGGTCCTTCATCACGCCGGTGGACTTCATGGTCCACATCATCTGCGCGAGCATGCTGACGCCGTCGACCATCGCGGCGTCGACCACCTGGCCGCGTCCGGACTGTTCGCGTTCGTACAGCGCCGTGACGATGCCGATCAGCACCAGCATCGAACCGCCACCGAAGTCGGCGACCAGGTTCAGCGGTGCCACCGGCGGCCGGTCGCGGTAGCCGATGGCCGACAGCGCACCGGTCTGCGAGAGGTAGTTGATGTCGTGGCCCGCGGTCTGGGCGAGCGGTCCGTCCTGCCCCCACCCGGTGATCCGGGCGAAGATCAGCCGGGGGTTGACGGCCTCGCACTCGGCCGGCCCGATACCGAGGCGCTCGCAGGTGCCGGGACGGAAACAGTCAAGCAGCACATCGGCTTTCGCAGCCAGAGCCAGGAGCGCAGCGGGGTCTGACTTGACGTCCAGGTCGACGATCCGCTTGCCGCGGTGCAGCAGGTCGACGTTCTCGGCGGGCATGGTCAGCCCGCCCGGACGACGCACCCGCACCACGTCGGCACCGAGATCCGCCAGCATCATGGCGGTGTGCGGCCCGGGGCCGATTCCGCCGAGTTCGATCACCTTGACTCCGGCCAATGGCCCCGCATTCGTCATCCCGCGACGTTAGCCCATGGGTCGACGCGGCTGAATCCCGGTGTGCGTCAGCCCTTCTTGTTCTTGGCCATGAACTTTTTCAGGCCCTCGGTGGCAGTCTCGGCGCCACCGCTGACACTGCGCTTGAGCAGGAAGCCCGGGATCGGCACCACCGGGTCGACGGTGATCTCGAACTTCACCTTGGTCTTGTCGCCGGCCGGCGTCAGCGTGTAGCGCGCTTCCTGCTTCTTGAGCGACGACGACCGGATCAGCACCCAGCTGCCCGTCAGGTCGGTCCACGTGTACTCGAGGATCTGGTCGTCGGCCATGCCGGCCGCCTTGATGGTCATCTTGGCCTGTTTCGGCCGGCCGTTCTCGTAGGTGTCCAGGACCTCGGCCTTGGTGTACTGCGGTGACCACACAGGTGTCTGCGCAAGGTCTGCGATGACATCCATGATCTCTTCAGGGGTTGCCTCGATGGTCACTTCGTGCGACGCGCTGACTGCCATGGCGCGACCATAGACCACCCGGCCACACGCCGTGACCAGATGGTGCAACCAGCGGGACGACCGCTAGTGGATGCTCGCCTGGATCCTCGTGGCGATGTCGGCGGCCGCCGTCACCGGCGCCTTGGGCGTGCACGCCTCGACGTCGATGATCAGGTTGGCGACCAGCTGCAGAACATGTTGGCACCAACGGGTTTCCGGCCCGGTGCCGCGCGTGATGGGCATCGCCAGTTTGGTGTCGCTGCGCTCCAGGTCGCCCGACAGCCACTTCGGCAGCGGCTGGTCGTTGAGCCGGATGTTGACGTGGTGGTTGGTGCACTTGGCCCACCGCTCGGCCGACAGGTTGAAGAAGTTACGAGCCGCGTCGGACGTCGGGTAGTAGACGACCGACTGCGCCGCCAGGTAGTCCCATTGGTCGGTATCGGGCGTCTTCAGCGTCTGCTGACGCATGGCCTTCCAGTCCTGGCCGCTCTTGAGGTCCTTGCCGTCCTTCGAGTAGATGACGGACTCGTCGATCTGCCAGACGCCGAGGCAGTTCAGATTCGGCAGCAGGTTGCGGTGGTCGTCCATCCCGTCTTTCGGCGGGCGACCGACCAGTCCGGTCGTGCCCAGCGTCTTGTTCAGCTCGTCGGGGGTCAGCAGCAGGTCGTTGATGCTCGACTCGGCAACCGCCGACGGCGTCGCGGGTGTCGGCGTGCCACCTTTGCCACCGCAGGCGGCCAGCGCCAGGCACAGGACGGCGACGCCGAAGGCGTGTCGCTTCACGGGTTCCTTATATAGAGGTGCGCGGTCAGGCGTGAGTGCCGGCCGCGGCGCAGCCGCGCTGAACAGCTTCGGCGTTGGTGTTGACCTCGGTGGCCGTGCTGTCGAGGGTCGTTCCGGTCATCCCGATGCCCATCTTCACGAACAACTTGGCGGCGCCGACCGACCAGGACCGCATCGGGTCGGCGATCTCCGGGGACAGGCCCGGCGTGTTGGAGGCGTCCATGGCGGCCTTGGCCGACGCCTGCAAGCTGGACCGGCCCGCCGCGTTGCTCTGGCCGATGTACGGGTCGTTGTTCTCGAGATCGTCCGCGAAGGCGCCATATCCATCCGCAGCGGTGTCGAGCGCCGCCGCGAACTGTGAACAGGCAGCGACCGCAGCGGGGTCGGCGTTCGCCGAGGTGACGCCGGAGGCCTGGACCGAGGCACCGGCGTCCACCGGGGCAGGGGCGGGGGCTTCCGGGTCGGCATCCGCCGAGGGCTGCCCGAATACACCGGCGCCCAAGACAATGGCAGACGCTGCCACGAACCGCACCCAGGTCTGTGAAGACTTCACCGTTTCCTCCAAGTCATTCGCGCCGCGTCCACCGGGGGCGTTGTGCCCACCGAGCTATGACGGACGCTCGGCGTTCGACTGTCCCACGGTCGGGCGTGCAGATGGCCAGTTGGTTAACGCCAGTCAAACCGGCGATTTCCAATCCCCGTCGGTTGCATGCCGCAATTTGCCGCATGACCTAGATCACACTGCTTGAACAGCGCATTTGAGAGACGGCGACCACGGCAAGTAACTCCACCAATACACGCGTATTCCTGAGTTGCCCACTGGTTGATAACGGAGGGGCAAGTTTTTGCGGTCCGTTAACCGTCCGGCAACCCGCTCAGTAGATGCTCCGCAACGACACAAATTCAGCAACTACGGCACTCACAGAAACGCCGTGGTACCCAATAACGAGAGGCGCGTTCATCACCA
>NZ_JARVRX010000031.1 GCF_030209435.1 Mycolicibacterium sp. lyk4-40-TYG-92
GCACCACCATGGGCCCCGACGGCCGCACCCACTGGACCCCACCACCACTACTCGACGTCGGCCAACCCCGAACAAACCACTACCACCGCCCCACCCTCTACCCGACAGAGTGCGGCGACGCTGACGGCGGCGAAAGTGACAGTCCCGCAAACTGATCCGGCATTCCGCCGAGGCATCCAAAGCCGCGACGGCAGTGCCGCGTGCGCCGCTACGATTCGCTCGTCGACGACGCGACTCGCGGAGACGCAGTGAGTGCCGTTCGACCTCTTCGACGGCGCAGCGCCCGTAGCGCGTCAGCCTTTGAAGTAGACGATCTGATGGGTACTGGCGAGCAGCTCGCCATCGCGGGACCACACATGCGCGCTCTGGTCGAAGTACCCGTCCGAGAAGCGGTTTGCGTGGGCACTGCCCAATACGTAGTCGCCGCCGATGTTTTCGAGCTCGTGCCCGTTGGCATGGAAGTACGTAGTCAGTGAGATGGTGCCGGCCGGGAAGAATCCGCCGCGCCGCAGGAAGACCCGGGGATAGAAGATGTCGGACATCGCAGCGAGGGCGGCGAAATCGAGGCCGCGCTGTTTTGCGTCTCGCACCCACAGCGTCGTCCGGGACGACTCACTGGGCTGGGCATCCTCTGCGGGAAAAGGGTTTTCGACGAAACGCATGTCGTACTGGCTCACCCACGGCAGCGGCGGACCACTGATTTCGAGCCCCTCGGGCCCAGGCACACTCGGCATGCGGGACTCGTCGTCCGACCAAGTGTCGCGGCGAATGCCGAAAACCATGGTGGCCGTGGTCTTGATGTCACCGTCTTGGCTGAGTTCGGCGATCCAGTGCTGGTTCGTGCGGTTGGTCCGCGCGGCCTTGAGCGAGATGTCGAACTCACCGTCGGTGATGGGCGCTGCGAAGTTGACCGTGAGCGCCAGCGGTTCACCGATGCGGTCCGGCCGCAGCTCGACCGCGTGTAACAGCGCTGCGGCGGTGATCCCGCCGAACGGGCCGACCATGTTCGCCCAGTCCGGCTGCGTGCGGCCACGCATACGCGTGTCATCGATGGGCTGCAGTTCCAGGGCTTTGTCGAACGAATGAGAGCCGGTCACGCTCAACATGATGCCTGGCGGTGTATGCGCCAGGTCAGCCCGTGCCTCATGCTCCCGGACCGGCGTGCGACCATAGTGGCCGCGATCTTCGCGATGGGGCGGTAGCTCAGTTGGTTAGAGCCGGGGACTCATAATCCCTTGGTCGCGGGTTCGAGCCCCGCCCGCCCTACTTCAGACGGCCCTACTTCAGACGGTGTATGACGTCGGGTGATGCCTGACGTTTCGCCTTCGGGTGATGGGCGACAGTGTTTCGGCTGATGCTTTACAGCTGCTTCGATCTCAGTTCAGTGAAACGAAGACGTCGTCGAGCACGTGTGGGCGCCCGGCGCGCTGCGCCGATTTCCGGGACGCGAGATTCAGATGGTCGATGGTGCCGACCAGACGCACCGACCGGTCGTGGGCCATGGTGTGTGCCCACGCCGACTGCGCGGACGCCGCATAGCCGCGGCCAACGAATGCCGCGTCGACGATCTCCTCGCGTACTTCCTCACCGTGGATCCAGTCCACGGCCCCCGGCGTGATCGCCAGCAACCCGACGACGTGGTTGTCAGCGACGATGGCCCGTAACTGGCCGGCGGTGTGCCAGTCCAGGATGTCGTCCGGTTCGGCGGGGGAGACATTGGCGTACAGGTCGGGTTGCGTTTCGCGCATGTGCTCAAAGCGTTTCTGTACCAGCGCGATTGCGTCATCGACGTGCGCGAAGGGCCGTAGGACGACGCGGCCATCGGGTGGTGTCATGTGGGCGTAGGGGGCGGCGTGGATGCTGACGTCGAGACGCAGGTGTGGGCCGGTCAGGGTGTCGGGGCGGATGCGCAGGCGTAGGTCCAGGGGTCTGAACATGGACCACTCGGTGCGGACGCAGTCGCGTAGCGCCTCGAGGTCGGTGAAGCTGTGGCCGATGACTTCCACGAAGGGCCGGTCGAGATTGCGGCGGTAGAACCTTATGCCGCCCAGCAGGTTTCCGGCGCGGCAACTGATCATGCGGTGGGCGTAGTCGGCGGGTACCACGCCGGGCAGAGCGATGTGATCAGAAAACTGTCGGGCGAACTCGGTGCTGTCGACCTTGGCTGTTTGATCGTGCAGCCATTCGGTGACCAGTCGGTTTCCCCGGTCGTGTCCATATAGGTCTGCGGCGACGTCGCGTTGATCGGTCAGTGACGGCCAGTCGGCGATGTTCACTTGATCAAGCCTATGCGGGGCTCCCTGACTGGTCCGCGGCCGAGCGGTGCGAGCGCCGGTATTCGGCCATGTCGGCGGTTCCGGAACGGCACGCCGAAAAATACGAGCAGTGCGACCGTTTGGGCGCCCGGCCGTGAGGGTAGTCACATCCGCAGCCAGCCGTAGGTGCGAAGAAGGTGGCCACATGCCGGAACGTGGGACACAGGTTCAGATGCCGCGCGTGGCCCGCATGGTGCTGCGCGGTATGGAGTACTTCACCTGGCCGCTGAAGCTCGACGACTATCTGGAGCTCATCACCCCACTCTGGTCCACGGAGGAGCTACGCGGCCGGATAGAGCGAGTGCATCGCGAAACCGATGACAGCGTAACGGTATTCATCACGCCGGGCTTCCGCTGGCGCGGGCATGTTCCCGGACAGTACCTGCGCATCGGCTTCGATATCCAAGGCAAACGGCACTGGCGAGCATATTCGCTCAGCAGCGACGCGGCCCGGCCCGACGGCCAACTGACCATTACCGTCAAACAAACGGCGGACGGTGTCGTGTCGCGCTTCTTGAACTCGACTCAGGCGCCGGGCTCCGTGGTCACTCTCGGTGAAGTAGAGGGTGAGTTCACGCTGCCCGACCCGCCGCCACCCAAGTTGCTGTTTCTCACGGCAGGCAGTGGTATCACCCCGGTCATGGCCATGCTGCGAGCGCTCGACCGCCGCCGCGAGGTGCCTGACATTGTTCACGTCCATTCCGCGCGGACGGCAGCCGAGGCTATCTTCGCCGGGGACCTCGCCGGGCTCAATGACCGCTACGACAGCTATCGATACAGTCTGCGCGAGACGAGCACAGCTGGACGCCTGCTGCCCGAGCATCTCGGCGAGGCGTGCCCGGACTGGCGGGATCGCGAGACCTACGCGTGTGGCCCTGGGGCGATGCTCGAGGCGCTGAGAGAACACTTCGCCGACGCGGGCCTGCCCGGGCGGCTGCACGTGGAATCGTTCGAGCATTACGTCGGCCTCGCCATCAGTGGGCGCGGCGGCACCATCGAGTTCACTCGATCCGGGACCACCGCCGACTGTGACGGAACGACGCCGATTCTCGTGGCCGGCGAAGAAGAAGGCCTGGATTTGCCGTACGGCTGTCGCATGGGGATATGCCACACGTGTACCGGCAAGCTGGCCGCAGGATCGGTGCGTGACCTGCGCACAGGCGAACTGACGCATTCCGGCGTGGAGATCCGTACGTGCATCAACTGCGCTGACGGACCCGTCAAGATCGACCTCTAGAAAGGTGTCCGACACGATGAGCAACTCGATGATCGAGAGTCCGTTGGCACGACTCACGCCAAGTGAGATCGAGGCGATCGGCAAGGAGTTCGATGCCATCCACGACGAGGTGTTCAACAGCCTCGGCGACCGCGACGCCCACTACATCCGCAGCATCATCGCGCTGCATCGCGAACTGGCACTGCTCTCACGGGCGATTTTGCTCGGCTCCCGCTACCGGCCGGCGTGGTTGCTCGGCACGGCCGTGCTCGCCATCGCGAAGATTCTCGAAAACATGGAGATCGGTCACAACGTTCTGCACGGCCAATGGGACTGGATGCAGGATCCGCGTATCAACTCGGCGACGTGGGACTGGGATACCGCGTCACCCGCCGACGCGTGGAAGCACTCTCACAACTACGTCCACCACACGTACACAAATATCCGAGGCAAGGACAAAGACCTCGGCTACGAGATCATGCGGATCGATCCGCACCAGGCCTGGCACCCGATCTATCTACTGCAACCCTTCTACAACCTGATACTCGCCGGGTTCTTCGAATGGGGCGTCGCCCTGCACGATCTCGACGCCGAGGCCATACGCAGCGGCACCAAGAGCAAAGCACAGTTGCTAAAAGAGTTGCGCGGCATCGGTTACAAGGCCTGGCGCCAGATCGTCAAGGACTACATCGCATTCCCGGCACTGTCCGGGACGAAGGGTTTCAAGCGCACCCTGAAGGCAAACTTCACGGCCAACCTGATTCGCAATGTCTGGTCCTACGCGATCATCTTCTGCGGACACTTCCCTGATCAGACATACACATTCAGCGAGGAAGAAGTCGAAAACGAGACTCGAGGCGGCTTCTACCTACGCCAGCTGGTGGCGGCGGCCAACATCGACGGCTCGCCTGTCTTCCACGTGCTGTCGGGAAATTTGGGTTACCAGGTGGAGCACCACCTCTTCCCCGATATGCCGTCGAGTCGGTACGCGGAGATCGCGCCCAAGGTCAAAGACATCTGCGAGCGCTACGGGCTGCCTTACAACACTGGGCGGCTGGGTAAGCAGTTCGGCAGCGTTCAGCGAACGATCCTCCGGCTCGCTTTTCCCGGCGGCAAGCCGGCGCCCAAGCCCGGTCCCTACAGACCGGCCGACGACGACCAGATCACGCGGCCCCTGGTTGCGGTCTGACCGCCTTTCGGTCACGAAGCCGGCCGTTGACACTGGCATTTTCAGTGTCAGTACCGGTCCGGGTGGCGCGCCGGTACTACCTCGGCTCGTCGTTCGCGGCAACAACGAACTCGAGAGAGCCGGGGAGCTGATGCGCAGACGTCCATCAGCCGACACAGCCAGATGTCGCAGAATTGACCTGTGCAATTTTCGGCAGCGGTGCGGAGAGCAAGTGTTCTGAGTGCTGCCGACCCCGGCCGCATCCGGCTGCGCAGTGCGGCGGCGACCACGATCTCTCTGCTGCTGGCGATCGGTGCGATGCTGGCGTTCACGCGTGCGGCCGGGCAACCGGTGACTGTCGCGATGCTGGGCGCGGTGGTCGCGATGCAGGCCTCCGCCGCGGTCAAAGACCGCGACCAACGCAGCCGCAACATCACCACGGTGCTGCTGTTCTTCCCGGCGATCGGCGCCATGGCCCTGGCCGCGTTTCTGGCGCCCCACGGGAAGATCGTCGACGTCGGTTTCATCGCGGTGCTGTTCGCCGCGGTGTGGGTGCGGCGGTACGGTCCGCGCGGAAACGCGCTCGGGATGGTCGCGTTCATCTCCTACTTCTTCGTGATGTTCCTGCGGACCCCGGTGCATCAGATTCCGGTGCTGGCAGTCGCCGTCGCGGTGGGAATCGTGTCGTCGCTGCTGGTGCACGTGCTGCTGTTTCCGGAACGGCCACGTGTGGAGGCTCGTCGGCTGCTGTCGGCACTGCGCGCCGCGTCGCTCTCGACCCTGGACGTCGCCACCCGCCGTGGTCAGGTCAGCGCCGACGTGGCGAGACACGAACTCGACCAGCTGGGTGAGACGGCGCTCCTCATCGACGACTGGCTGGACCGCCACGAGGCCGCGAAATCACTCAGCGTCACCAGCAAGGACCTGGCGCTGCGGGTGTTCGAGGCGCAGATCATGCTGGAACAGGCGGCGTCGTTCCTGTGGTGGCTGGATCAGGACGAGCCGTGGCCGGAGGGTCTGGTCGATGCGGTCGCGGCGCTGCGCATCTGCCTGGACAACAACCCCACCGACGAACAGTTGCGGCAGGCCAGACGGATGGGTGCCGCTGCGGCGGACAAGGCCGACCTGTCGACCTCCGCCGGCGTCGCGACTGTCACCGCATACCGGGCGATGCAGGCGCACTTGGCAATTCACCACATCACCACCAACGCCCGCGGCATCAGCGACGACGATATCGCCGCCGCCGGCACCAGCGTTGACGACGAAGAGGACGCGCCGACCGGACTGAATCCCAGCACCAAAGCCGCAATTCAGGTCGCGGTGGCGACCAGTGCCGCAACGGTTTTGGGCAACCTCATCTCACCGGACCGTGGGTACTGGGCGGTGCTGACGGCGTTCCTGGTGTTCACGGGTGTCACGACGCGCGGCGAGATCCTTTCGCGCGCCGGCCATCGCATCGTCGGCACCATCGCCGGTGTGGTGGCGGGCGTCCTTCTCGCCGCCGAGATCGGGCGGAATCCGGCGCTGCAGATCGTCGTCCTGGTGGTCTGTGTGTTCTTCGCGTTCTACCTGGCGACCGTCGCCTACTTCTGGTTGACGTTCTTCGTGACGGTCCTGCTGGCGATGTTGTACGGGCTCCTTGGCAACTTCAGTGCCCAGGTCCTCGAGGTGCGCATCGCGGAAACCGCAGTGGGAAGCCTGGTGGGCATCGCGTCTGCCTATCTCGTCTTCTCCACCAAGACCCGAGCCACGTTCGCCGAGAAGGTGACCGGTTACCTCGACCAGATGGAGCGGGTGATCGACACCGCGGTGACGGCGGTTCTCACCGCAGGCGATGCCGCTGACCTGGTTGCCGACACCCGCCGGATGGACAACTCCTTGAAGGAAGCCATCACCGCCGGCAAACCGCTTCAGATGGGCCCGGTTTCGGAAATGCGGCACGGGGTCCGGCGCCTGATGCGCGGATTGCAGGTCGCCAACCGTTCCGCGCATGCGTTGGCGCGCGCCGGGGTCACCGCGTCGCATGCCGGGCCGCCACCGGATGGTGCCGACGATGCGTTGCACCAGGCCGCGGCCCGCGCGGACGACGCGATAGCCCGGGTACGAAAACTGATCGCCGGCGACGACGCCCAAGTTGAGAAGCGAAGTGAAGCAGCCGTCTTCGATATCGGTCTGCCGGAGATGCGGCCAGGTCCGGTACGCGCGGCCGTCCGGGCGCTCAACGTCATGGACCGTGCGCTGACTGAGGTGACTGTTCGGGTGTGATGCCGGCGTGCTGCAGGCCCGCAAAGATCAACTCGTAAAAATGTGTCCCCTCTTGCAGGGCTCGCTACTCCTACCTGTGTAAGGGGCCAACCAGGACCCCGGTCACTTCGAAGGAGCACTTCATGATCGCCAATATCAACCCCCAGTCGCCGACTGACAGTGTCCCGTCGGCGTCCGCGCCGAAGCCGACGTCTGCGCGTAAGCACAGGCGACTGCTCGCCGTCGCCGGCGTTTCAGCGATGGCTGTCATGGCCGTGAGCCTGTCCGGTGTGGCCGCGGCGGCCACCCCAACAAAGACCAACTGCACTTTCAAGACCACCAACGGGCACTATGTGACGGCAGTCAACAGCGGCGGGTTGACGGGACTCGGCCAACCATCGTTCGACGTGATCCACACGGATGCAGTGCGGGCCGGAACCTGGGAGACCTTTGCGCTCGTCGACGCCGGTGACGGAACCCACTACGGCATCAGAGCCTTTGATGGGCATTACCTCACTGCCGTGGGCGGTGGCGGACGGACCACCGACGTCATCCACTCCGACGCCACGCAGTTGCAGGGTTGGGAGAAATTCACCGTCACGAAGCTTCCGTCGGCCCCGGGCGGCCAGACCGTGTATTCGATCGGCACCATCGACGGGCATTTCCTCACCGCCGTGGGCGGTGGTGGACGGACCACTGACACCATCCATTCCGATGCGACGGCGGCCAACGGCTGGGAGCAGTTCCACATCCACTGCGGAAGCTGAGCGCACACCGCGATACCAAGCGGCAGGTAGTCGCAGGCCGTAGGTTAAACCTGCGGCCTGCGGTAATCCGTTGTGGCCCAACGCTGTCGGCGGATTCCCTCGGCGGTGAACCGCCAACACCACTGCGGGTGTGGCGGCCACCGCCGAGTGGCATCAGGTAAAGGCTGCCCCGTAGGACGATGCGCCGATGACGAAGGTGAACACCAGGTAGATCACGAGCACCACGGCGCCGGCGATCGCACCCCACGTCGCCCATTTCTTGGCCTCGTCAGCGGCTGCCTGCGCCGCCTGGGGCTGGCCCTGGGCCCACAGGCCCGAGACCTGAGTCGCCTTGACGATGGACACGATGCCGAACGGTAGGCAGCAGAAAATGGTGACGAGGATGCCCAGCACGAGGTTGTTGTTGGGCGGCCCACCCGCGGGCGGAAAGCCGCTGACGGGCGGCGGGGGGTAATTGCCGGGCGGTATCTCAGTCATTGCAGCCTTTCGTTGTTTCCGGTCACTAATCGGTAGGGGTCCGTTTGTCGGATGCGGTCAGCGGTGACCGCCTCGGGACGCTACGGCGCACCGATTGGAATCCGTTTGGGACGCCTACATGGCAAGGACACAACAACGATTCGGCTACCGATCCCAACTTGCGGGTGGTGGCAGTTGGCTGCGGTTAAGGGACGGATTGGCCGAACGTCAGCCCTTCAGCCCGTCCTTGATCGCCGCCGCCTGCTTCTGCCCGACATCGGTGACGAAGTCGGGCGGTGCGTCGGCGCCTGCGGGTCCGTCGAATTCGAGGGTGACGAACGCCTTGCCTTCGGTGAACAGCAGCACGGTCACCGATTTGGACTTGTCGGGCGAGCTGCCCGACGCCAAGACGCCGCCGGTACCGATGTCAGAAGGAGCGGGCGTCCCTCCGACGACGTTGGCGGCGAGCGTGCCCTTGGCCGCGTCGAGGGCACCCGCCGCAGCGGTGGCATCCGGCAGGATCAGGATCGTGTCGCCGACGACGTGGGTGCCGTCGGGGTTGCTGAACGAGGTTGCGACGCCGGGCTGGCCGTTGGGATTCTGGATCGGCGCGCTTGCGGTGAACACCTCCGGCGCGACCAGGTCGGTGCCCTTGATCAGCAACGCCGAGTAGTCGGTCGGTTGCGCCGCAGCGGAACTCGACGTCGAACTGGCTGAGGAACTGGCCGACGATGACGCCGACGTCGACGACTCCTTCGACTTGGAATCGCTACTGCAGCCGGCGGCTGCCAGCACGGCCAACGCGCTGGCGCCGATTGCGCCGGCGATCTGCACTGAAGTCTTCATGGCGTCGAGCTCCCGTCCAGCCAAATCTGCCGCTCGCCTTGCGGCGGGCGGCGGAATGGCTGGCCGAACTCTAACGCGAATCGATGATGCGGAAAGGGCGATTGGCGCTTAAGGCTGGTCAGTTCATCGGACCGTCCGGCGCCGGTGCGTTGCAGCGCGCGCGGAAGTCGGCCGCCGGCTGGCGGATACCTTCGATTTCAGCCTTCACTTGAGGATTCGCATCCATGTAGGTGGTGATCTCGGTGCGCATCTGGTCCCGCGTCTTGCCCTTGAGACCCGTGAAGAACGCGTTCACGTCCGGGTGGGTGAACAGGTACGACGCGGTCGCGGCGTTGACGCCGGACATCACATTGGCGAGGTCGCCCGCAGTGCAGTCGGGTGGGTCGGCGATGGCAGTCGTGGCTGTGCCGATGAACGTCGCACCGGCGACCAGACCGGCACCGATGATGTTGCGGATCGTCATGTGGGGTTGCTCCTAAAGGTTGGTGAAATGAGGGGAATCAGCGCCGCGGACCGATGCCGCCACCGCCACCGGGACGCAGCGGCGGGCGTGGTGGCAGAGGCAGGACGACGTCCACGCCCCAGCCGTCGTCGCAATACCAGGGGTCGGCGCAGTACGAGGGGTAGGCCGCGGAGGGCGGGGTGGGCCCGCCGCCGCGAACGTCACCCTGCGCGCACACGGTGGCGTACCCGGCACCGGTGCAGTCGGCCGCGGCGGGTGCTGCCGCACTGAGACCGATGGGCACAAACGTGAGCGCCAGACCCAAACTCAGGGTGCGCTGCTTCAATCGCATGGGCTTCTTCTTCCGGACGGCTGGGTCCGCGGTGGTCGGCACGCCGCCGGTGCGCGGAAACCGGTGTGGGCTCAGAGTAATTGGACCGGGCCGAGCAGGAGAGGTAGTTGGCAGTTATTGCGCTCAGATATTGACGATTGCTTCGGACACTTCGCCGGCGGTGTTAGCGTCCGGCGTAGGGGACAAACAACCGGAGGCCGACATGGGTGAGAACAATCAGGATTGGACCAAGCCGGCCGCCATGGCGATTCCCAAGGAGGGCTACTTCGAGGAGGTGCGGGGCCGCTACGGTCCCGTGTTCCCGAAGACCCCGGCCTGCTACGGCTTCTCGATCATCGCGAAGGTGAAAGAGGGTCGCGAGGACGTGGTCAGGGCGTACGGCAAGACCATCGAGGAGACCATCAAGGCGACACCGGAAGCGTTGGCGCCGCTGCGTTTGCACTACCTGCGCTGGAACCTGTTCGACGTGGGCTCCGGTCTGCACTTTCAGTACATGGGCATCTTCGACACCGACTTCGACAAGTACACAGAGGACGCGGTCGCCCTCTTCAGTGCGACTGGCATCACGACGGTGTTCACCAATCTCGAAGGCTTCCCTGAGGACTGGCGAACCAACACCGAGGCATTCATCAAGTTCGTCCGGGACCACCAGCAGCCGAGCTTCCTGGAGTACGGCGAGTATCCGTACGTGACCGCGGATGAGATCAAGAAGGCACTGCGGCTGAAGGCGGCGTTCTCGACGATGCTCGATCAAATGCAGTAATGCTCGAGTTCGACGACATCCAGCACATCCTGCTGACGCGAACCCCCGCGCTCACCGGGCGTTATGAATTCCTGACGTTCGACACCCCTGAAGGTGGCCGGGCGTGGTTGTCGGAGATGCAGGACAAGGTGCAGTCGGCGACCGCCGCCAAGGCGACGATGGACGAGTCCGATCGCTGGGTCACGTTGGCGTTCACCTGGAATGGCCTGCGGGCACTGGGTGTGCCGGAGGAATCGTTGGCGACCTTCCCCGATGCATTCCGGGAGGGGATGGCGTCGCGGGCCGGCATTCTGGGTGACGTCGGGTCTGGCGCACCGGAGCACTGGGTGGGCGGGCTGGCCGGTGACGACCTGCACGCCATCGCAATCTTGTTCTCCCGCACGGACGAACAGAATGCGAAGTCCATCGCGGCGCATGACGACCTGCTCGCGCGGACCGATGGTGTGCGCAGCCTGTCGTATCTGGACCTCAATGCCACGCCGCCGTTCAACTACGCTCACGATCACTTCGGTTTCCGGGATCGGTTGTCGCAACCGGTCATGAAGGGGTCGGGGGAGGAGCCGACGCCGGGTTCGGGCGACCCGCTGGAACCCGGGGAGTTCATTCTCGGGTACGACGACGAGAATGGCACCGTGCTGAATCTGCCTCAGCCTGAGGTTCTTTCGCGCAACGGCAGCTATATGGCGTACCGCAGACTCGAAGAGCACGTCGGCGTATTTCGCGATTACCTGCGCCAGAATGCGGACAGTCCTGACGGTGAGGAGCTGCTGGCCGCCAAGTTCATGGGGCGGTGGCGCAGCGGCGCCCCACTGGTGCTGGCGCCGGACAAGGACGACCCGGAGTTGGGGGCGGATCCGATGCGCAACAACAACTTCAACTACAAGGAAGAAGATCCGTTCGGCTATGCGTGTCCGCTGGGGGCGCACGCGCGGCGGCTGAATCCCCGCGACACCGCGCACTACATGAATCGCCGCCGGATGATCCGACGCGGCGCGACGTACGGTCCGGCACTGCCCGACGGGGCGCCGGACGACGGTGTCGACCGCGGCATCGCGGCCTTCATCATCTGTGCGGATCTGGTGCGCCAGTTCGAGTTTGCGCAGAACGTCTGGATCAACGACAAGGCGTTCCATGAACTCGGCAACGAACACGATCCGATCTGCGGCACACAGGACGGAACCTTGGATTTCACCGTCCCGAAGCGGCCGATCCGCAAGGTGCACAAGGGACTTCCGGCGTTCACCACGATGAAGGGCGGCGGTTACTTCTTCCTCCCGGGCATCGGCGGAATCCGGTACCTGGCGTCGTTGGGGGACTGAGACTTCTTCGTGGTCCGCGCGGCCAATGTTTCGCATCCGGTGGTCGGGGAACTCAGCCTATGGCGGCCGGATGGCTCGGTCGCCGCGAAACCACGACCGGAAAGAGGAGCTCATGGGTAAGAGCGGTCCGGAAGAAGCTGCCAAGGGTGTCGTCGAAGGCATCAAGGGCAAGGTGAAGACGTTGCTCGGCGCGGTGATCGGGCGCGATGACCTGTTCCGGGAGGGGCAGGCGCAGCAGGACAAGGGCGAAGCACAGCGCGACGCGGCGAAGAGAGAAGCCGAGGCGGAATCCGCCCGGGGTGCCGCGAAAGCGGCAGAAGCCCGGGAGCGCGCGAATCAGTCGGATCAGTAGTTGGCGCGACATCGGAGAGGCGACCGCATGACATCATTCGGCTACACCCTCATGACTGAGCAGTGCGGCCCGAAAGAGCTTGTCAGACATGCTGTTCGGGCCGAGGAGCTGGGCTTCGACTTCGAGGTCTGCAGTGATCACTATTCGCCGTGGCTGGTGTCACAGGGGCATGCGCCCAACGCCTGGCTGGTACTGGGTGCCGTTGCGCACGCGACCAGCCGGGTGGAGCTCTGTTCCTATGTCACGTGCCCGACGATGCGGTACCACCCGGCCGTCGTCGCACAACAGGCCGCGACGGCGCAGATCTTGGCCGACGGCAGGTTTCTGCTCGGCCTGGGGACCGGTGAGAACCTCAATGAACACGTGGTGGGCCAGGGTTGGCCGGGCTACGAGCGCCGGCTCGACATGCTGTGTGAGGCGACGAAGATCATTCGTCAGCTCCTCGACGGCGGGGTGGTCAACCACAAGGGCGAGTACTTCCAAGTCGACGGCGGTCGGCTGTGGGACCTGCCGGCCGACCCCGTTCCGATCGGCATCTCGATGACGGGGGAGAAGGCGGTCAGCCGGCTGGCCGACTTCGCCGACTTCATGATCGACGTTTCGCCGGACAAGCCGATCGTCGATCAGTGGATCCATGAGCGCCGGGTTCAGGGCCTGGACACGACGGGACGTGCGGTGGCGCAATTGCCGATCTGCTGGGACCGGGACCGCGACAAGGCGGTGGAGCGGGCGCACGAACAGTTCCGGTGGTTCGGCGGCGGCTGGCCGACCAACGCAGAGCTGCCGAACCCCAAGGCTTTCGACGCCGCGACGCAATTCGTGCGACCGGAGGACGTGGCAGAGCAGATCCCTTGCGGCCCCGATATCGACGCCGTCGTCGAGGCCGTCAGCGCCTATCGGGACGCCGGGTTCACCGATATCGCCCTTGTGCAGATCGGCGGGGACTCGCAGGACAGCTTCTTCGACGAAGCGGCACCGGCCCTGTTGGCCGCACTCCGCGCCGACGCCGCCTGAGGGAGGTCGTGGTTCCGGGGCGCGGCACGGTCTCATGCGCTTTTGATGAGACACGCGCACGGCACGCCAAAGTGTGCGACATGTGATGCAGCCGTATCCAAAATGTGACGCGTGTAGACCAATGTGATGAGAGTGGCTTGAGGGCAGTCAGGCCATTCAGTTCGTGGTTGGGAGCGTCCAATGTCTACAGCTCGCAAGGTGGAACGCATCGTCGCGCAGGTCACCGCCGCCGTCACCCGTCGTCCGTCTGACGACCGGGCCTATCGCGCCGAGATGGAGCGCTTGGTCACCGAGCAGGAACTCGCCCTGCTGAGTAGTAGGTAGTACCGCCGGCCGTCAGCGGAAGACGCTCAGCAGCGTCCGGCACAGGAACGGCAGGTTCGACAGCGGGATGAACTGCACGAGAGTGCGGCAGACGTTGGGTGCCTGAGCTTGCCCGACCGCGCTTCCGCATACCGGCCATGCACCAATTCCCTGTGTCTTCATGACATTTCGGGCCACGCGGATCTGTTCTCCGCGGCTGGCCGCTGCCGGTGAGCCGGTGCCGCCGTTGGCGGTCCAGGTGCCGGGACTGAACTGCAGCCCGCCGTAGTAGCCGTTGCCGGTGTTGGCCGACCAGTTGCCCCCCGATTCGCACTGGGCGATGGCATCCCAGTTGGGTTCGGCGTTTGCCTCGGAGATCGCCAACGACAGTTGGGAGATCGCGAGTACGCCGGATATGGCGACCGCACGAACAAATAGGTGCCCGCTCATACCCACCTCCATCCTGTTGTGCGAACGGCCTGATTCCGATCGCAAAATGGTTCGCAATTGACGCGTGGTGCTGTCTATACAGACGTTAAGCCTGATAATCAGCTGTGCTAATGGGGTAATTGTTATTCTTCGAGTAAATTTAGTGTTTCTGCATATTTCTGATGCAGAAGAGACGGCACTGACAGTTGTTATCCAGCGTGTCGCTGCAGGTCAGTGAGTTGTTACGGGGCTAGTGTTTACCGTGTGGTTATAGGCACACATGGGGCCTGTGATTCTTTTGTTATTAATGATTCAGTCGTGCTCAGTGATGCAACTGTGATTGAAGTGATCTGAGTTACTGATCCACATTAGAGTTTCCTATGTGACGGCTGTGGCTGGTGTTACTGAAGTGAATTCGGGCCGAGGCATTGATCGGGAGACGCCTGGTAATGCCATTCGCCGGGGCGCAGACTGCTCATAGGACCGAAATCCGGTACGGCCACGAATGCCTGGATGAGTTATGGCGAACACAACGACGGCGATGCACAAGACCGCGTGGCGGTGCCGGCCGGCCGCCGCGCTGTTGGCGATTCTCGGTGCCGGGCTTGTGACGGCGCCGGCCGCGGCCGCGGATCAGCCGGCCACCTGCCAGAGCCGACACGTCGACGGCGTCGAGGAGGACGTCTGCGTCGGCATTCCGGGGCAGGCTGGTGGGGCCAACCCTCGCGACCTGTATCCGGGCGTCGTACCCGAACTGTATTTCGGGGTGGGCATCGGCTTGGGCTGAAGCTCACGAGCCTCATGCGGTCAGCACAGCCGGCGCACAGCTAGCGCCACCATCATCGAATTCTGTGACGACGACGCTTCTTGCCGACGCCCCGGGCGGCCCTATCGCCCCGCCGCTCCCGCCCGTTGTCGCCCCTAATCACCACGGACTGTCTCTGCTCTACGGATGGCTGCCAATCACCATCCAGGTGATTGCCGCGATCGTCCTGGTGCTGGCTATTGGCTGGCGAGGTCGTCGCTGGCGGTACCTGTGGCTGCCGGTCTGCGCCGTCATCGGCATCGCGGCCGCCGCATGGGCCAACTGGTTCACCACGTCGCAAGGCTTGGCCGGCAATCCCGCGCCGGATTCGCTATGGGTCTGGATCGGTCTGTCCGCGCTCGCGCTCGGCGTGCTGGTGCTGGGTTGGCGTGGCGCGCAATGGTGGCGCCGCGCGGTCTCGGTGCTCGCCGTGCCACTGTGCGTGCTGAGTGCGGGTGTGGCACTCAACGACTGGGTCGGATACTTCATGACAGTGCAGGCCGCATGGAATGAGCTGACTGCCGGCCCGCTGACCGACGAGACCGAGATGTCCAGCGTCACCTCGATGAAGGCGGCCGGCATGGTCCCTTCGCACGGCGCGGTGGTCCACGTCGACATCCCGGACACCGCCTCGGGCTTCAAGCACCGCAGTGAAGTGGTCTACCTGCCGCCGGCATGGTTCGCTCACAATGCCCCCGCACTGCCCGCCGTGATGATGGTCGCCGGCGAGTTCAACACTCCGGCGGACTGGCTGCGCATCGGCAACGTCGCCAGCCTCTTCGACAGCTTCGCCGCCGCTCACGGCGGCAATGCGCCCGTATTCGTCTTCGTCGACGCGGGCGGATCGTTCAACAACGACACCGAGTGCGTCAACGGCCCGCGCGGCAACGTCGCCGACCACCTCACCAAGGACGTGCCCCCATACGTGGAGTCCACGTTCGGCGTCAGCGCCAAACCCGCCAACTGGGGCGTCGTCGGCTGGTCCATGGGCGGCACCTGCGCGGTGGACCTCGCGGTGATGCACCCCGAACTGTTCGGCACGTTCGTCGACATCGCCGGCGACATGGGCCCCAACGCGGGCACCAAAGAGCAGACCATCGCCCGGCTCTACGGCGGCAGTGAAGCGCAGTGGGCGGCCTTCGATCCCCGCACGGTGATGACCAAACACGGTCCTTATCAAGGTGTCTCGGGTTGGTTCGCCATCTCGTCGGATGCCCCGACCCAGTGGAAAGGGCCCAAGGCGCACCCCGACGCCGTCGGTCTCGGCGGCCGCGACGGCGCCGGCAACCCCGGCGACCAGACCGAGGCCGGCAAGACGTTGTGCGCCCTCGGGCGTCAGGTGGGCATCGACTGCGCCGTCGTCGCGCAACCGGGCAAGCACGACTGGCCCTTCGCGGTGACGGCGTTCCAGACCAGCTTCCCGTGGTTGGCGGGACGGGTCGGCACCCCCGGCGTGGCGGTGACCGGGTTCCCGGCCGGATCGACGGCACCGGCACCGGCCGGTGGCCCGGCCGCGTCGGTCGCAGCCGGAACAAACCCCGGCAAGTAGACGTCGAATGTAACGCCGAGCCCGTCTAAGTAGATGGACTCGGTGAGACGTTGCGACACAGCAGGGAGTCGATGCGCGATGGGCACTCGAACCAATAAATCCGATAACAAAATCAATCAGCAGGCACGCCGGCAGCGCCGGCTCGCAGGAGTCGTCGCCGCAGGCATGGCGACGACGTTGACCGCGCTCACCGTGGGCGCGGCTCCGGTGTCCGCCAAACCGAGCGGTGATTCAGACAGCTCGAGCACCACCACACTGATGCCCAAGCCGCCGAAACAGGATTCGTCGTCGGCGCAGGACGGGTCAGGGTCCGGTGGCGGCTACGGGCAGGACGGTGGCCAGCGGGGACGCAAGCAGCGGGAACAGCCGGCAGAGGCCGAGGCGCCGAGCCGGCAGGTTCCCGCCGACGTGCCGCCGGTGCAGGCCAAGCCGCCGGCCGACCCGCCCGCGGCTCCTGTCGCGCCGGCAGCTCCTGTGGTGACCGCCCCGGAGAACAAGGTCCCGGAGAGCAAGGCGCCGGAGAAGACGACGCAGGCTCCCGTGACCACCACGGCGCCGGTCGAGACGCCCGTCGTCGCGGCTCCGCCGTCGCACACCGAAGCACCCGCGCCGACCACCAAGGTCACCAAGGCACAGGAAGCGCCGGCTGACCCGACCACCGCAACGCGTCCTTCGACCGTCGTTGCCGAGCCGGACAAGTCCGCTCCATCGGGGACGTCCGCGACGCAGGGCCCGACCACGGCGCTCGCAGAGCGTCCGGCGCCGGCCGGTGCCATCGACCCGGACAAGGCGACACCGCCGGCGGATCGCACGGTGGCAGAAGGCAAGCCGGTCGCCGGCCTGGAGGGGCACCTCGGTGAGCGCATCGAGGCCGGTCCCGGTCGGGCCGAAGCCTCGGCCTCGGCGTCGGCCACGGTGACGGCCGGTTCGTCGAAGTCGGCGTCGCCGTCGACCTCCCGCGAGGTGCGGCCGATCGAGCTGCTCAAGCCCGAGACGGTGACCGCGCCGGCCGAGGACATCGCCACCGCGAAGGCCGCCGCCGCGGTCGACGTGAAGCTGCCGGAACCGGCACCGGTGCACGACGTCGCCGACCTCGCCAAGGTCGTCAACGTCGCCAACTTCCGGTTCGACAGCCGTGCCGACTGGGACTATCGCGACAACCGCCCCGACTGGGACCGCCGTGACAACCGGACGGATTGGGACCGTCGTGATGACCGGCCGATGGGCCGGGACTGGGACAACCGCGTGCGGCAGTGGCGGCCCGACTGGGTGCAGTACGACGACTACTACCGCCCGGTGCTGTTCAACCCGTACCGCGATCCCGTGCGGGTGGTGTACGTCTACCGGAACGCCCCGCGCATCGTGTACATCCCGCCGCTGCAGCGCATCGTCATGGAGGTCGCCGACCTCGCGGCGTACAGCTTCACCGCGGTCGTGGTGAACGCCGTCAACACCGCGGTCAACGTGGCAGTGGGCAGTTTCTTCGGTGGCGGCTACTACCCGGGTGTCGGCGTGCCGCTGCCCCCGCCGCCCCCGCCGGTGCTGAGCTACGCGAATGTGCCTGTGCAGGTTCGCTATTCGGACGCGGTCTACCAGCCGTTCCGGGTGCAGCGCATCGTCGACGCCGGTGACGACGCGCAGTACGGCGAACGCCGCGTGCTGCTCGACGGAGTCACTCCGGCCTGGGGCCAGTGGACCCAGAGCCCCAGTGGCGAACGGCAATTCGAGGTGCACCGGACGCAGCAGTTCCCGGGCCTCGACGAGCCGCGTGAGGCACCGTTGCCCGGCGACTACAACCTGCAACTGGTCAACGACCAGAAGGGGCTGGAGAACCCGAACAAGGCGCTCACCATCGCCGCGGTCACCTGCGGTGTGCTGAGCCTGGGCGCCATCGGCCTGAGCGTCTACATCGGGCGTCGGCGTCGCGAGGTGGTCTGACGTTCTCCCCGCGGTCAGTCGTGCTGCTCGAGACGGCTGCCGCGGGGGCTTGCCGAGGGTTCTCTACACAGCGGGATCCGGACTCCGTAAGGTGACTCTGTAACACCGTTACGGAACACTGGATCAGCAGAGGTGGACAGTTGAGAACCGTATTGATCGACGCCCCCGGGAACGTCTACGTCGACACCGTGCCCGACCCGGTGCTGCCCGGGCCCGACGGCGCCGTCGTGCAGATCACCACGGCGGCCATCTGCGGATCGGACCTGCATTTCTACGAAGGTGACTACCCGTTGGCCACGCCGCTGGCGCTCGGCCACGAGGCCATCGGCACGGTGGTCGAGGTGGGTCCTGAGGTGCGCACCGTCAAAGTCGGTGACCCGGTGCTGATTTCGTCGGTGGCCGGTTGCGGCCACTGCGTCGGCTGCGCCACCTTGGACCCGATCACTTGTGTGTCGGGTCCGCAGATCTTCGGCTCGGGGGTGCTCGGCGGCGCGCAGGCCGAGCTGCTCGCCGTGCCGTCCGCCGATTTCCAATTGCACCTGCTGCCAGGTGATCTCAGCGCCGAGGCCGCGCTGTTGCTTACCGACAACCTCGCCACCGGCTGGGCCGCGGCGCAGCGCGCCGACATCCCGCCCGGCGGCACCGTCGTCGTCTTCGGCCTCGGTGCGGTCGGGCTGTGCGCGGTGCGCTGCGCCATTGCGCAGGGCGCGGGCCAGGTGTTCGCCGTCGACCCGGTCGAGGGGCGCCGCGAGATGGCCGCGCGCAGCGGCGCCACCGCGATCACGCCGGAGCAGATCGGCGCCGTCCATGAGGCGACGGGCGGCAGGGGAGCGGCCTCCGTGATCGATGCGGTCGGCAACGACACCACCATGAACGCGGCGCTGACCACCGTGCGTGCCGGCGGCACGGTGTCGGTGGTCGGCGTGCACGACCTCAACCCGTTCCCGTTCCCCGCGACGCTGTCGCTGATCCGCAGCATCACGCTGCGCATGACCACCGCGCCGGTGCAGCAGACCTGGCCGGCGCTCATCCCGCTGTTGCGGTCGGGCCGGCTCGACGTCGACGGCATCTTCACCCACGCGATGTCGCTCGATGATGCGCCGAAGGCCTATGCCGCCGTCGCGGCGCGGACCGCGGACTGCATCAAGGTCACGCTGACCCCGTAGTGATGATGGCCAAACCGCAGACCCTGGATCTCGCACTGCCGCGCCTGCGTATGCGCGCGCTGGCGTGGGGCCCGTCCGACGGGCGATTGATGTTGTGCCTGCACGGTTTTCCGGACAGTGCACACGGCTGGCGGCGGGTCGCCCCGCTGCTCGCGGCGGCGGGCTACCGGGTCGTGGCGCCCTTCATGCGCGGTTACGCGCCGAGTGCGGTGCCGGCCGATGGCAACTATCACATCGGCGCGCTGGTGTCGGACGCGCTGGACCTCTACGACGCACTGGGCGGCGGGCCCGACGCCGTACTGGTAGGGCACGACTGGGGCGCCTTCGCTGCCAATGCCGTTGCCGCGTATCCGAATTCGCCGTTCGATGCGGTGGTGTCGATGTCCGTCCCACCGCTGGCGGCGATGAGCCAGACGCGGTTCGGCGCCGCCCGTGCGGTCCGGATGAGCCTGATCCAGCTCCGGATGAGTTGGTACATCATGTACTTTCAGCTCCCCGGCCTGCCGGAGCGCACCCTGCACCGGGTCATCCCGCGGCTCTGGCGCGACTGGTCGCCGGTGGGAACCGACGTCGCCGAAGACGTCGCGACGACGCTCGCCGCGCTGCCGACCCCTGAGCATCGTGGCGCCGCGATCGGCTACTACCGGGCGCTGGTGCGCCGGGGCGGTGTCGGTGCGCCGTACGCCGAGTTCGAACGGTATGTGCAGGAGCTGCCGTGCACGCCGATCCTGTACCTGCACGGTACGGACGACGGCGCCATGCAGGTCGGCTACACCGAGCAGCTGCTCAACACGCTGCCGGCCGGGTCGGTGGTCCAAACCATCGATGGGGCAGGGCATTTCCTGCAGGTCGACCGCCCGGCCGAGGTGGCCGCGGCGATTCTGGATTACGTCGGGAACTGACGAGGGGCCTTCAACCATGCGCGTACAACTCCAGATCGACGGTGCACCCCAGCGGGCAGCCGACCACGCGCGCGAACTGGCCGGGCTCGGCGCCGACGGGGTGTTCACCTTCGAAGGCCCGCACGACGTCTTCCTGCCACTCGTCGCGGCCGCCGGGGCCGCCGACGTGGACCTGATGACCAACGTCGCGATCGCCGGTCCGCGCAGCCCGCTGCATCTCGCGCACGCCGCGTACGACCTGCAGGTGTACAGCGGCGGGCGCTTCCGCCTCGGCCTGGGCTCACAGATCAAGGTGCACATCGAAAAGCGGTACGGCGCACAGTGGGCCAAGCCCGCCGAGAAGATGGCCGAGACCGTCACCGCGATCAAGGCGATCTTCGACTGCTGGGAAGGCAAGGCGCCGTTGAATTTTCGCGGCAAGCACTTCACCCACACCCTGATGCCGCCGAACTTCAATCCCGGCCCGAACCCGTACGGCCCGCCGGCGGTGCTCATGGGCGCGCTGGGGCCCATCATGACCCGCACCGCTGCCGAGGTCGCCGACGGTCTACTCGTGATGCCGTTCCACAGCGCCCGCCATTTCGCGGACCGGACCCTGGTGGCAGTGGGGGAGGGATTGCAGCGGGCCGGGCGTACCCGGGGCGATCTGCAGATCATCGCGCAGGCCATGGTGGCGGTGGGACGCACCGAGGAAGACCTGACCGCGGCGATCAACGGTGTCGCCACGCTGATCGCGTTCTACGGCTCCACACCGGCCTATCTGCCGGTGCTCGAGACCGAGGGCTGGGCGGACCTGCAGCCCCAACTCAACGCCATGTCCAAGATCGGTGACTTCGCCGGCATGCGGGCGTTGATCAGCGACGACATGGTCCGGACCATCGGCATCGTCGGCACCCCGGAGGACTGCGCCGCCGAGATCGGTCGTCGCTTCGGCGCGCACGTCGACGAAATCTGTTGCTATTTCCCGGGTTACGAGCAGCGCGCCGAGGATGTGCGAGACCTGGTCACCGCGCTGCACGCGCTATGAAAACGGCGTGATTCGTAGCGGTCACCGCTACGAATCACGCCGAAATCAGGAAGAGGACTGAAGAGGATTAGGGCGCCTGGACCCAGTTCCAGACGGACAGATCGCCCTTGGGGTAGTTCTGGCAGACGTCGGTGGCCTTGGCGACGACGCCCTTGTTGTTGAAGAAGATCTTGGCCCAGTTGCCCCAGTGGGTGGCCACCTGCTCGTAGTAGACGTTGGTGGCGGTGTCCTCGGAGTACTGGCGGCGGCCGACGGGGTCGAGCGAGAAGAACCAGTGGATGCGGTCCTGCGCCATCTGCTGGATGTCGGCCGGGCGGTTGTGCATGTCGATCATGTAGCGCGAGTAGTAGACCGGGCTGGTGTCGCGCGCGGCGGCCAGGTACTGCTCGGCATCACACGTGGTGATGATGATCCGGTGGGGAATCGGGTAGTCGTCGGTGGCATCAGCGCTGGCGGAGCCGGCTAATGTCACCGCGGCCGGTCCGGCCAGAGTCGTCGCGATGGCGCCCAAGGCCGCGATCCCGATACCGGCACGCTTCAGACCACGCATGATCTCGACCATAGTCCTTCTCCTGTTTCCTAGATACCTGTGCTGTTGGAAGTCGTTTGCAGTTCGCCGGACGGCTTGGGCTGGGGCCACGGCTCGGGCACCGGACGCTGACGCACGCGTTGCGGCCACCAGAACCACTTGCCCATCAGGGCGGCGATGGCCGGCGTCATCAGAGATCGGATGATCAACGTGTCGAACAACAGACCCAGACCGATGGTTGTTCCCACCTGGCCGACCACGTGCAGCTCGCTGACCGCCATGGACATCATGGTGAACGCGAAGACCAGGCCGGCCGAGGTGACCACGGAACCGGTGCCGCCCATCGACCGGATGATGCCGGTGTTGAGGCCGGCGTGGATCTCTTCCTTGAACCGGGCGACGAGCAGCAGGTTGTAGTCCGCGCCGACGGCCAGCAGGATGATGACCGCCATCGCGATGACCATCCAGTGCAGGTTGAGCCCGATCAGGTGCTGCCACAGCAGGACCGACAGACCGAATGATGCGCCCAGCGACAACACCACGGTGCCGACGATGACCGCCGCGGCCACCACGGATCGCGTGATGATCAGCATGATCGCGAAAATCAGTGCGAGGGCGGAGATTCCGGCGATCAGGAGGTCGTAGTCAGCGCCCTCCTGCAGATCCTTGAAGGTCGCCGCGGTGCCGCCGAGGTAGATCTTGGAACCCTCCAGCGGAGTGCCCTTGATGGCCTCCTTGGCGGCGTTCTTGATGGCGTCGATGTGCGAGATGCCTTCGGCGCTCATCGGTTCGCCCTCATGCGAGATGATCAGCCGCACTGCTTTGCCGTCGGGCGAGATGAAGTTCTTCATGCCGCGCTTGAATTCGGCGTTGTCGAAGACCTCGGGCGGCAGGTAGAACGAGTCGTCGTTGCGGGAGTTGTCGAACGCCTCGCCCATGGCGCTCGCGTTGTCCTGCTGAGCCTGCATCTGATCCTGCAGACCCTTCTGGGTCTGGTACATGGTCAGCATGTACCGCTTCATGTTGGTCATCGTCGAGATCATCTCGGGCATCAACGCGACCATCTGAGGCATCAGCTTGTCGAGCTTCAGCATGTCCGGCATCAGATTCTGGATGTCGTCGGTCATGGTGTCGATGCCGTCGAGGGTGTCGAAGATCGAGCGCATGGTCCAGCAGACCGGGATGTCGTAGCAGTGCGGTTCCCAGTACAGGTAGTTGCGGATCGGCCGGAAGAAGTCGTCGAAGTCCGAGATGTGGTCACGCAGGTCGGCCACATCCAGCGTCATGTTGACCATCTTGCCGACCATGCTGTGCGTGACGGCCGCCATCTGGGTGGTGATGCCCTGCATCTTCTTCATCGTGTCGATGTTGGTCTGCATGTCGTTGGCCTGCTTGAGCATGTTGGCCATCGAGTCCTGCGCGTACTTCTCGTTCATCTTCTGCGAGGTGCCGCTCATGCTCATCAGGAACGGGATCGAGGTGTGCTCGATCGGCTTGCCTTCAGGGCGCGTGATGGTCTGCGACCGGGAGACGCCGGGGACCTTGAAGATGGCCTTGGCGATCTTGTCGATCACCAGGAAGTCGGCGGAGTTGCGCAGATCGTGGTCGCTCTCGATGAGCATCAACTCGGGGTTCATCCGGGCCGGGGAGAAGTGCCGGTCCGCCGCGGCATAGCCCTCGTTGGCGGGGATGTCGGTGGGCAGGTACAGGCGGTCGTTATAGGCGGGCTGGTAGCCCGGCAGCGTCAGCAGGCCGACGAGGGACAGCGCGATGGTGCCGACCAGGATGGGGGCCGGCCAGCGGACCACGACGGCGCCGATCTTGCGCCAGCCGCGCACCCGCATCGCGCGCTTGGGCTCGAGAGTCTTGCGGAACCGGCTGGCCAGCGAGATCACGGCCGGGCCCAGCGTCAGGGCGGCGAACACCACCGTGACCATGCCGATGGCCAGCGGGACGCCCAGCGACACGAAGTACGGCATCCGGGTGAAGTGCAGGCAGAACGTGGCGCCCGCGACCGTCAGGCCGGAGCCGAGCACGACGTGGGCGGTGCCCTCGAACATCGTGTAGTAGGCGTCTTCGCGGGATTCGCCCGCGCCGCGGGCTTCCTGGTACCGGCCGATCAGGAAGATGGCGTAGTCGGTTGCCGCCGCGATGGCCAGCGTGACCAGCAGGTTGGTGGCGAACGTCGACAGACCGATGATGTCGTAGTAGCCCAGTGCCGCGACGACGCCCTGCGCCGCGGACAGCTCGAGCACCACCATCAGCAAGGTCAGCAGCACCGTGATGAACGACCGGTACACCAGCAGCAAGGTGACGATGATGACCAGGAACGTGACGCCCTCGATCATCTTGACGCTGCGGTCGCCGGCGATGTGCTGGTCCGCGGCGAGCGCCGCGGGGCCGGTCACGTAGACCTTCAGGCCGGGCGGCGTCTTGATGCTCTTGATGATGTCCTGCGCGGCCTGCACGGACTCGTTGGCGAGCGATTCGCCCTGGTTACCGCGCAGGTAGACCTGCACATAGGCGGCCTTGCCGTCGTTGCTCTGGGAGCCGGCCGCGGTGAGCGGGTCGCTCCAGAAGTCCTGGATGTGCTCGACGTGCCCGGTGTCGGCCTCGAGCTTCTTGATCATCTCGTCGTAGTAGGCGTGTGCCTCGGCGCCGAGGTGTTGATCGCTCTCCAGCACGACCATGACCGAGCTGTTCGACTTGAACTCCTGGAACACCTCGCCGACGCGCTTCGTCGCGATGACCGACGCGGCCTGGTCCGGTGACATCGAGACCGAGCGCATCTTGCCGACCTCGTCCAGCGACGGGACCGCGCTGCCGAGGAAGACGATGACACCGATCCAGAACAGGATGACCGGGATCGCGAAGGTGCGGATCAGGCGGGCGATCAGCGACCGGTGTGGCGGCTGCTGGGCCTTGGGGATGACCGCCGTCGGTTCGTCGGCGGTGTTGTTCACGGGATGGCTCATGCGGATTTCACCAGGCAGAAGGTCTGGGCGTGCACGCCCGTGGAGGTGC
>NZ_JARVRX010000003.1 GCF_030209435.1 Mycolicibacterium sp. lyk4-40-TYG-92
GCACCTCCACGGGCGTGCACGCCCAGACCTTCTGCCTGGTGAAATCCGCATGAGCAACCACAGCCTCGACGCCCCGACCGACTCTTTCCCCAGAGCTGAGCAGCCGCCGCACCGGCCGCTGATCCCGCGCCTGATCCGCACGCTCGCGATCCCGGTCATCGTGGCCTGGATCGGCATCGTCGTCATGCTCAGCACGATCGTCCCGGGGCTCGACGAGGTCGGCAAGATGCGCTCGGTCTCGATGTCGCCGCACGACGCGCCGTCGATGATCGCGATGAAGCAGGTCGGTTCCGACTTCAAGGAATTCGACTCCGACAGCTCGGCCATGGTGGTGCTCGAGGGCGAGCAGCCGCTGGACGCCGCCGCCCACGCGTACTACGACCAGATCGTCGCCAAGCTGCAGGCCGACACCGCGCACGTCGAGCATGTGCAGGACTTCTGGAGCGACCCGCTGACCGCGTCGGGCTCCCAGAGCGCGGACGGCAAGTCCGCCTACGTGCAGGTCTACCTGCGCGGTAACCAGGGCGAATCCCTCGCCAACGAGTCCGTCGAGACCGTCGACAAGATCCTCAAGAGCATCCCCGCTCCCCCGGGCGTGAAGAGCTACGTCACCGGCGCGGCCGCGCAGGCGTCCGATATGAACGTCGCCGGCGACCGCAGTCTGAAGATCATGGAGGCCGTCTCGTTCGCGGTCATCATCATCATGCTGCTGCTGGTGTACCGGTCGATCGTCACGGTGCTGATCGAGCTGTTCATCGTGATGGTGCTGGTGGGCGCGGCGCGCGGCCTGGTCGCCGTGCTCGGCTACTACAAGATCATCGGCCTCTCGACGTTCGCCACCAACCTGCTGCCGATGCTGGCCATCGCGGCGGCCACCGACTACGCCATCTTCCTGATCGGCCGGTATCAGGAGGCGCGCACCGCGGGGATGTCGAAAGACGACGCCTACTACGACATGTACCACGGCACCGCGCACGTCATTCTCGGTTCAGGTCTGACGATCGCCGGCGCGACATACTGCCTGCACTTCACCCGACTGCCGTACTTCCAGACGCTCGGTATCCCGCTGGCCATCGGCATGGTCACCGTGGTGCTGGCCGCGCTGTCCCTCGGCCCGGCCCTCATCACCGTGGTCACCAAGTGGGGCAAGACGCTCGAACCCAAGCGCGCGATGCGGGTGCGCGGCTGGCGCAAGATCGGCGCGGCGATCACCCGCTGGCCGGGCCCGATCCTGGTCGCCACCATCGCGGTCGCCCTGGTCGGCCTGCTGGCGATCCCCGGCTACAAGACGAGTTACGACGATCGTCAGTACATGCCCGCGGACCTCACGTCCAACGAGGGTTATGCGGCCGCCACTCGACACTTCTCCCCGGCCCGCATGAACCCCGACCTCCTGCTGGTCCAGACCGACCACGACCTGCGCAACCCGGCGGACTTCCTCGTGATCAACAAGATCGCGAAAGCCGTTGTGGCCGTTCCCGGTATCGCTCAGGTGCAGGCCATCACCCGGCCCGAGGGCACGCCCATCGAGCACTCGACCATCCCGTTCCAGCTGGGTATGCAGAGCACCACGCAGGTGATGAACCAGAAGTACCAGCAGGACATGATGGCCGACATGCTCAAGCAGGTCAACGACATCCAGGTGAGCATCGACACCATGACCAAGATGCAGGCCATCACGGTTCAGATGTCGACCGTCATGGACAGCATGGTCGGGAAGATGCACGGCATGCTGTACGACATCGAAGATCTGCGCAACCACATCTCCGATTTCGACGACTTCTTCCGGCCGATCCGCAACTACCTGTACTGGGAACCGCACTGCTACGACATCCCGGTCTGCTGGTCCATTCGATCGGTGTTCGACACCCTCGACGGCATCGACACCATGACGGACGACTTCCAGACCGTCATCCCCGACATGGACAAGATGTCCGCGCTGACCAAGCAGATGGTCCAGGTCATGCCCCCGCAGATCGAGACCATGAAGAACATGAAGAAGTACATGCAGATGATGTACGCCACCCAGAAGGGGCAGCTGGATCAGCAGGCCGAGGGCCAGAAGAACTCCAGCGCCATGGGTGAGGCCTTCGACAAGTCGAAGAACGACGACTCGTTCTACCTGCCGCCGGAGGCCTTCGACAGCGCCGACTTCAAGCGGGGTATGAAGAACTTCATCTCGCCGGACGGCAAGTCGGTGCGCTTCATCGTGCAGCACGAGGGCAATCCGCTTACGCCCGAAGGCATCTCGCACATCGACGCGATCAAGCTGGCCGCCAAGGAGGCGATCAAGGGCACCCCGCTGGAGGGCTCCAAGATCTACCTGGCCGGTAGCGCTGCGACCTTCCGCGACATGGCCGAGGGTTCGGACTACGACCTGATGATCGCCGGAATCTCCGCTCTCGCACTGATTTTCGTCATCATGCTGATCATCACGCGAGCCGTGGTGGCGGCCGCGGTGATCGTGGCGACGGTGGCGATATCCCTGGGCGCGTCGCTGGGTATGTCGATCCTCATCTGGCAGTACCTGATCGGCCTACCCCTGCACTGGATGGTGATACCGATGTCGGTGATCATCCTGCTGGCCGTCGGTGCGGACTACAACCTGCTCCTGGTCGCCCGGTTCAAGGAGGAGATCCAGGCGGGCCTCAACACCGGCATCATCCGGGCCATGGGCAGCACCGGCTCGGTGGTCACCAACGCCGGCCTGGTCTTCGCGTTCACCATGTCGTCGATGATCATCAGCGAGCTGCGCATCATCGGCCAGGTGGGCACGACAATCGGCCTGGGCCTGCTGTTCGACACCCTGGTCGTCCGGTCGTTCATGATGCCGTCGATCGCCGCCCTCATGGGCAAGTGGTTCTGGTGGCCGCAGATCGTGCGTCAGCGTCCGGTGCCGGTGCCGTGGCCACAGCCCGCTGAGAAGGCCGACGCGACCGTCTGACCCGTCATACCGAAAACGCCGCGCTGAGATCGCCTCTCAGCGCGGCGTTTTGGTTATGCGCCACCAGCGTTCCACTCGCGAAACACCGGCGGCGTCCCGATAGAAGCCGAGTACCTTTTCGGGACGCCGGTAGTCCCTGGGTTCAATCGCCGGCGTCAGATTGCCGTCCCCATTGAACTCACGGACTCCGCTGTCCACACATCCGCGCGGACTTCCCGGTCGCGCGACCCGCGCCGGACACCGGCCCGTGGACGCAAAATGCCCGCCTCCGCGCGACGGGGTCGTCGCACCGAGGCGGGCACAAGCGTGAGTATGGGTTGGAATGGCGGGGCCGGCCGGCCCCTGTAGCGCCACGCAGGCGCTACCGGTCTACCGGATCAGGCGCCGAAGCCGCGGCCCGTGGACCACGCGAACACCGCATGGGCCGCAGAACCCGCCATCTGATGGATTTCGGCTTCCGTGCCCCCGAGCTCGCGGATACGGTCGGCGAAGGTCGACTCGATGATGCCCGAACACGTCGACAGCAAGTCCATCAACGATGCGCCCGCCGCCGGCTGTGCCGACTCGAACTGGTTCGGCAAATGCGCTACTGCTCCCACGACCACTCCTGACCTCAAACTGATGTTTCCAGCTATCTAATTTTATCGGCTAAGTACCGGTCGTGACTAGGCCTTTTGCCGTGACACTGACCAGTGTACCTAATGCATTGTGGTGTGCGTCACATCGACGCGACCGAGATTCAACTTTGATCGCATCGTTATCACCATTGGTCCCACGGCACACTCCAGTCGCCGTTCTGCCACAGCTGCAGGGGCTTGCCGCCGGTGTTCCGCACCTCGACCACGTCGCCCGGCACGGAGAAGTTGTAGAACCACTGCGCGTTGTCGTGATTCAGGTTCAGGCAGCCGTGACTGGTGTTGGTGTTGCCCTGGGCCCACACCGTCGCGTCGAGCTGATGCAGGTACACCCCATCCGTACTGACGCGCACGGCGTACGGGATGGTCTCCTTGTACCCGAGGTGGTTGTTGATCGGCAGGCCGTACGTCGACGAGTCCATGACAACCGGATTGCTCTTATCGAGCACGGTGTAGACCCCGGGTTGCGTCCAGAAACTCAGCGTCTTGCCATTGACGGTTTCGGTACCCCCGCGCCCCATCGAGGTCGGCATGGTCTTCACCAGCGCGCCGCCGTCGTACACACTGACCTTCTTGGTCGCGTCGTCGGCGATCGACACGTGGGAGGCGCCGATGGTGAACGTCGGTCCGCCGGCCACCGACACCACGGTGCCCGGTGCCCAGTACTGCGGCGGACGCCAGTGCGCGGTGGTGTTGTTGACCCAGTGCCAGGACCCGGTCACCGGCGGGTTCGCGGTCACCACGAGGTCCCGTGCGGCCGCGGCCTCGTCGACCGGAGCGGCGAAGTGCGCGACGATCACGGTGCCGATGCCGTAGGTCGCACCTTCCCGAATGGGCGCCCCGGACGTCATCGTGAACGAGACCGGCGGCGGCCCCGGCGGGGGCGCGTCGTCGTCTGCGGATGCCACCGCGGTGGGGACGAGAAGGATCGTGGACATTGCCATTACAAACACGCGTGCCGCCAACATGCGGTCACAGTACCGATGCTCCATTCGTCACCCCCTCTCCGGTGAATCCCTCGATGTGCCAGCAACATTAGGGACGGGTACTGAGGGCGGCTTAGTCTGCGCCTAAGAATCGGCTGAGTGCGTCGGTAACGCGCGCCACACGGCCGCCAGAGCCCGCCCCGCCGTCACAATCCTTTGCGGTCCAAGGCAAACCACGGGACTTCACCTAGCATCGTCACCGATGGTGGCCGAAAGCATCCCCGACTCCCCCGCGGTCCCGGTCAAGACCGCCGATCTGGTGCTGTCGGGAGGCGGCGTCAAGGCAATCGGATTGGTCGGCTCCGTCGTCGCGCTCGGCGACGCGGGTTACCACGTCGGCCGGGTCTCCGGGACGTCGGCCGGGTCCCTGGTGGGCGCCGTGATCGCCGCCGCGAACCGTCATCAGCCGGCCGGATGTCTACTCAGCGGTGACCAGTTCCGGGAGCTGGCGATGACCCTGCCCTACCGCACGTTCCTGGATCCTGTTGGCACCAGCCGAATCCCGGTGCTGGGCAAGTACTGGACCGCCTTCCGCGGCCAGGGGATGTACCGCGGCGACGCCATTCACGACTGGGTCGACGGCGAGCTGCGCAATCTGGGCGTGCGGACCTTCGGCGATCTCGCGCTCGACGACCACGAGCTACCGCAGGAGCAGCGCTACCGCCTGGTCGTCACGGTCGCCGACATCACCCTCGGCACGCTGGTCCGGCTGCCATGGGACTACCGCCGGATGTACGGCCTCGATCCCGACGAGCAGTCAGTAGCGGACGCGGTCAGCGCATCCATGGCCATCCCGTTCTTCTTCCGGCCGGTGACGATCACGAGCGCTTCAGGCACGACGTCTACGCTGATCGATGGCGGCCTGCTGTCGAACTTCCCGATGTATTCGCTGGATCGCACCGACGGCAAGACCCCGCGCTGGCCCAGCTTCGGCATCACCGTGACGGCCCAGCGACCCGCTCAGGGTGACGGTGACCCGGGCCCTGGTCTGGCACCGGTGATCGACCTGCCCGGTGCCCCGCACCTTTTGGAGAACCTCATCAACACCGCATTGCTCGGTCATGACCAGACTTATCTCCGACAGCCGTCGGTCGCGGCCCGGACGATAGTGGTCGACGCGGCCGGCATCGGATACCTCGATTTCGACATTTCCCAGGCCGACCGGAAGCGGCTATACGACAACGGCTACTCCGCCGCAAACGAATTCCTGAATACCTGGGACTGGCCCACTTACCTACACCGATTTCACGCGGGTTCAGCGTGAATTCACCGCAATGTCAGTAGCGCGGGCGCGGCACTCCGTCGGCGCCGATGTTCAGGCCCGGGCACAAGTGCACCATCGCCATGTCCATCACGAAAGTCGCGGACGCCTTGTTCACCTTCAGGGACTTGGAGATGTCGTTCACGGCATCCCCCGTCGGCTGACCCGCGTACACGAACATATTGCAGGTCAGACGCCCGGTTTTGAGCAGATCGGCATCGCTGCTCTGCATCCGGCCGTGCAGCTCGGTGAGATAGGCGAGCTCCGCGGCATTGGCAGCGGCATTCGTCGGCACGCAGTCGAGCGGATTGCCCCGTTCGGCGCAGGCCGCCATCTGGCCCGTTCCGACATCAGCCGATGCGGGGGCAGAAATGCCTAGAACAGCCACCGCCAGAGCCGCCAACAACTGACCGGTGATCACACGCGCAGTCATCGCAACGACACCTCCCGACCGCCTATAAGACGCTTCCGTCAATTAATGTCCGGCACCGCCCCCGCAGTGTCCGTAACGGAATAATAAAGATTGTTCGGGCATAGCGATAACCGAACGGGAAATGAAGCTTTAACGACCTATGGCCGTAATACCGCCGAAACGGTCAGACCGCGCTTGGGACCACTTTCGACTCGGCGACCTGCGGCACTATTCCGGCGGCAACAACACCCAATTCTCCCGACGGGTCCAGCGCATCGGGCCACGGGCCGGCCAGTGCATCGAACTCAACTTGATGGCGGCCCACTGCCCGCTCGACGGCGCGCAGCGACACACTGCAGTCGCGCGCCCGGCGGCCGCACCCGCACTGCTGACCAGGGTGCTCGGCGCAACCGGCCACATAACGATCGACCGCGGCACGAAGCGTCGGATGCACGGGACGCGCCAACGCGATGCTGCGCACCTGGCCGCGGCGCCCGATCCAGCTGGCCACCACGTCTTCGCCCATGTCGTCGAGGGCCTGGACGTAAGCCTCCAACTCGGCTCGCGGGGACGGGTCGCCGGCGGCCGCCGGGCCGACGATTTCGATCACCGCGTGGCACTGCCAGTCCACCGGCCGGAACCGCAACGTCCGCCGGCCCGATCGCACGATCTGACCGCCCGCGCTCACCATCGCGCCGTCCGGTTGGGCCGTGTCGAACAACCACCGCATACCGACGAGCAATTCGGGGAGATGCCGGGTGACGACGCGCTCCGGCCGCTTCGAACCGAGCCCCTGACGTACCTCGGTCCGACCATGCCGGCGCGGGATGCGCAGCCCACTCGAATCCATCGTCATAGCAGCCTCCCAGCAAATCCCTCTTGTCCGCCCAAGAGCGGCGTCCATCCTCATTAGAGCACGGTCACAGGCGGCCCGACGATACGTCAAACGACTGACATCCAGCAGTTCTCGCTAACCACTCGGACCGACCCATAGGCAACGTCCGGACCATGCGCCCCACAAGAAACGCCGGTTACATTTCTATGATCACCTGCCATTTTTGACGCGCCAACCCGCATAACTGTCCAGCTCGCCGATGTCGTCCGAGCAACGACCCTCTGGCAGCCAGCTAATCGCACGGCAAAGTACATACCTACGGTATGATAAGCGCATCCGCCATCGGCCCAGCGCCGATATTTACGTTGTCGGCAAACTCCGGCAGACGGGCGTACGCAAACGGCACCGCGGCCCGATAACCACGACCGGCCCGGCGCGCGTTTGCGTGTTGGCAGCGCCATTCCCGCGGGCAGATGCGAGACTCACGACGTGCACCCGATCCGCTCGCGCCGCAGTTTCCTGGCACTGGCCGCCGGTGCGGCAGGCGCCGCGATGGTCGCCGCGTGCTCCAAGCCGCCGGCCTCGGGCACCGTCGCCGGCGACGGGTCGGTCACGATCAATCACGCATTCGGATCCACGCGCATTCCGGCACCGCCGAAGAGCGTGGTGTGCGCAGGCCTCACCGGGCAGGACGAGCTGCTGGCCGTCGGCGTCGTCCCGATCGCCGTGACCGAGTGGTTCGGAAACCAGCCATTCGCGGTGTGGCCGTGGGCCCAGCCCGCGCTCGGCCCGGCCCAGCCGGCCGTCCTGAACCTCAACGACGGCATCCAGGTGGAGAAGATCTCCGCGCTGAAGCCCGACCTCATCATCGCCACCAACGCCGGGCTGGATGCCGACACCTACAAGAAGCTGTCGGCGATCGCCCCGACAATCGCCCAGTCCGGCCAGGACGCCTTCTTCGAGCCTTGGAAAGAGCAGGCCACCGTCATCGGGCAGGCCGTCTTCAAGGCTGACGACATGAAGCGACTCATCGACGGCGTCGACGCGAAGTTCACCGGCGCAGGCCAGGCCCACCCAAAGCTCAATGGCCGAAAGATGTTGCTCGTCAACGGCCTTCCGACTGCCGACGGGGTCGAGATCACACCGGCCGGCTGGCGCACCGACTTCCTCACCGAGATGGGCATCGCCCTCCCGGGCGGGCTGGACTCGTTCACCAAGGGGCAACACGCGTTCGTGCCGCGCGACCAGATTGCCACGGCGTTCCGCGACGCGGACGTGCTGATCTGGACGCTCGATGCCGACGAACAGCGGCCCGCGGTCCTGGCCGACCCGACGGTCGCGCAACTGAGCCAGGCGAAAACCAACCGGATCGTGTTCCCCAACAAGGATCTGTCCGCGGCCATCACGTTCGCCTCGGTGCTGTCCTACCCCGCCGTGGCCGATCAGCTGCCACCCCTGCTGACCGCGGCCCTGGCCTGAGGTTGCACTCGCCGCTCTGCCTGCCAAGATGTTCGACGTGACCGTCGCCGAGCGCCCCGACCAGCACGCCCGCTTCGCGCAGGTCGGGTCGGCCTACTATCCGATCCTGATCGCGGTGTTCACGGCCCTGGTGATCATTTCCAACGTCACCGCCACCAAGGGCGTGGCATTCGGCCCGATCATCACCGACGGCGGCTTCATCGTCTTCCCGCTCACCTACATCATCGGCGACGTGCTGTCGGAGGTGTACGGCTTCAAGGCCGCGCGGCGGGCGATCTATCTCGGCTTCGCCATGAACATCCTTGCTGCCCTGACCTTCTGGGCGACGATCTATCTGCCGGCCGCCGACTTCTACCCGAACCAGGCGCACTTCGAGAACGTCGTGCACTCCTACACGCAGCTGATCATCGCCGGGCTGGCCGGATTCATCGTCGGACAGACGATCAATGCGTGGGTGGTGGTGGCCATCAAGGAGCGCACCAAGGAGAAGCACCTGTGGGCGCGACTGGTGGGCTCGACGTTCGCCGGCCAACTCGGTGACACCCTGGTGTTCTGCGCCATCGCCGCCAACGCCATCGGCATCAGCACGTTCCACGACTTCGCCATCTACACCGGCCAGGGCTGGCTGTACAAGACGGCCGTCGAGATCATCTTCCTGCCGGTGACCTACCGGGTGATCAGCTACATCAAGCGCCATGAACCGACCTACGAATTTGCTGTCTGAGCGCTTGTTAAGGCTCCTCTGGCGAGTGCGTAAGGACGCGTTAATTACCGGCTACCCGCGGGTAGGTTGGAGTGATGACCGTCACAGTGGACAAAGTTGGCACGACGATGCTCGGCACCGTCCGTAACTACGGCGACCAGGCCCTGCTGCTGGAATTGAACAGCACTGCCGAGGTCCTGGCCTGGACCGACACGCTGAGAGCCGCGAATCTGCCCGGCATCCTCGACATCGTCCCGGCATCGCGGACCATCCTGGTCAAGCTCGCCGCACCGCGATATCGCATCCCGACCGAGCAACGGCTGTCCAAGCTCCGCCTCGCGGAGGTCGACAACGCCGAGGTCGGCGCCCCACAGCAGCCCGACGTGACCATCGACGTCGTGTACGACGGCATGGACCTCGACGAAGTCGCCAAGCTGACCGGACTGACCCCGGACGAGGTGATCGCCGCCCACACCGGGTCGCTGTGGCGCGTTGCGTTCGGCGGCTTCACGCCCGGCTTCGCCTATCTGGTCGGTGGCGACGAGCGACTGCAGGTCCCGCGCCGTAGTGAGCCGCGCACGCGCGTGCCGGCGGGCTCGGTGGCCCTCGCCGGTGAGTTCGGCGGTGTCTACCCACGCGAGACGCCCGGCGGCTGGCAGTTGATCGGCCGTACCGACGCCACGTTGTGGGACCTCGAGCGGGAGCAGCCGGCGTTGCTGGTTCCGGGTATGCACGTGCAATTCCGGGCAATCGGTTAGGAGCGCGACCATGACCGCAACACTCGAAATCCTGAAGACCGGCCCGCTCGCGCTCGTCGAGGATCTGGGCCGGCCCGGCCTGGCCCACATGGGCGTGAGTCGCTCGGGCGCTGCCGACCGCCGCTCGCATGCGCTGGCCAACCGGCTGGTGGCCAACCCCAACGATCGCGCCACCATCGAGGTGACGTTCGGTGGCTTTTCCGCGCGGGTCCACGGTGGCGGGAGAGAAGGCGTGGCGGTGGCTGTCACCGGCGCCGACGCCGATCCCTCGGCCAACGGAAAACTGTTCGGGAACAACAGCATCCACTACGCCCACGACGGCGACGTGATCTCGCTGGGGGCACCGCACACCGGCTTGCGCAGTTATGTCGCGGTGCGCGGCGGCGTCGTCGTGGATCCGGTGCTCGGCTCCCGTAGCTACGACGTCATGTCAGCCATCGGCCCGCGGCCGCTGCAGCCCGGTGACGTGCTCGCCATCGGCGAGCACACCGCCGAGTTCCCCGAGCTGGATCAGGCGCCCGTGGCGGCCATCGCCGACGACCTGCTCGAGCTGCTGGTGGTGCCCGGTCCACGCGACGACTGGTTCGTCGACGCCGATGCCCTGGTGCACACCGAGTGGGTTGTCACCGATCGCAGCGACCGCGTCGGGATGCGGCTCAACGGCCGGCCGCTGAAGCACCGCTGGCCCGACCGTCAGCTGCCCAGCGAGGGGACGACACGGGGTGCAATTCAGGTGCCGCCCAACGGTTTACCGGTGATTCTCGGCCCCGACCACCCGGTCACCGGCGGCTACCCGGTGATCGGTGTCGTCGCCGACGACGACATCGACAAGGTGGGTCAGATCCGGCCCGGACAGCACGTGCGGATGCACTGGTCCAAGCCGCGTCAGCCGTTTGGCGCCTGAACCCGCGTAGGCACCAGCGCAGGCTGCGCAATCCTGGTAGAACGAGGGGGTGCACCCCACGGATCTCTCCCGCGTCCACAACGTTCACACGGCGCGACTGGTCCACACCGCTGATCTCGATGCCGAGACCCGCGAGGGGGCACGGCAGATGGTCATCGAGGCCTACGACGGCGATTTCTCCGATGCCGACTGGGAGCACTCACTGGGCGGCATGCATGCGTTGATCTGCCGACACGGCGCGATCATCGCGCACGGCGCCGTGGTGCAGCGCCGGCTCATGTACCGCAACACCGCACTGCGGTGCGGCTACGTCGAAGCCGTTGCGGTCCGCGAGGACTGGCGGGGCCAGGGGCTGGCCACCGCGGTCCTGGACGCCGTCGAACAGGTGATCCGCGGCGCCTACGAGATCGGGGCGCTCAGCTCGTCGGATGCGGGGCGGCCGATCTATACCGCGCGCGGCTGGAAGCCGTGGCGGGGGACGACGTCGGTGCTGGCGCCGGCCGGTGTCAATCGCACGCCCGAAGACGATCATTCGCTGTTCGTGCTGCCGGTCTCGGTCGAGGTCGATACCACCGCCGACATCACCTGCGACTGGCGCGAGGGCGACGTCTGGTGAGCCCTTGTGAGGTTTTTGCGCGCAAATCCCCAGTTCAGCGCCACATGTGACGTAAACGTCACCCTTTCTGCGTTGGCGACACCCTTGAGCAATGACTGGGTAACGAGCCGGAAACACGGTGTCCGTTCACTGGGCGCATGAGTGATCCCGAACGGGCCCCGCTCACCGGATTTCGGGTGGCGGTGACCTCCGCACGACGTGCCGATGAGCTGTGCACCCTGCTGCGCCGCCGCGGCGCGACGGTGATCGCCGCCCCCGCCATCTCGATGGTGCCGCTTCCCGACGACGACGAGCTCCGCACCAACACCCGGGCGCTGCTCGAAGTGCCGCCCGACGTCCTGATCGCCACGACCGGCATCGGATTCCGCGGCTGGATGTCCGCCGCCGACGACTGGGGCGTGTCGGGCGAACTGACCGAGGCACTCAGTCGCGCCCGGATCGTCTCCCGCGGACCGAAGGCCACCGGCGCGCTGCGGGCGGCCGGCCTCCCCGAGGAGTGGTCACCCGATTCCGAGTCGTCCCGCGAGGTGCTGGGCTATCTGTTGCAGGGTGGCATATCCGGCATGCGGATCGCCGTGCAGCTGCATGGCGCCACCGATGAGTGGGACCCGTTTCCCGAGTTTCTCGACGAGCTGCGCCGCGCCGGCGCCGACGTCGTCCCGATCAGGGTGTACCGGTGGCAGCCGGCACCGTCCGGCGGCGCCTTCGACTCGCTGGTCAACGATATCGCCGAGCGCCGGCTCGACGCCGTCAGCTTCACCTCGGCGCCCGCGGTGGCGGCGACCCTGCTGCGCGCGACCGAACTCGGCATCAATGATCAAGTGCTGGAAGCGTTTCGGAGTCAGGTGCACGCCATGTGCGTCGGTCCCGTGACAGCGCGGCCGCTGGCCCGGCTGGGTGTGCCGACCTCCGCTCCCGAGCGCATGCGCCTGGGTGCGCTGGCTCGCCACATCGCCGACGAGCTGCCCGTGCTGCAGGCCCGAAAGCTGCGGGCCGCCGGCCACGATCTCGAGATCCGCGGTACCTGCGTCGTCGTCGACGGTGTGGTCAAGGATCTTTCACCGGCCGGGATGTCGATCGTGCGGGCACTGGCGCTGCGGCCCGGTGCGGTGGTGTCACGGCAGGAACTTCTGGCCGCATTGCCGGGCAGCGGTTCGGACACCCATGCCGTCGAGACCGCGGTCCTGCGTCTGCGAACGACCTTGGGAGACAAGGAGATCGTCGCGACCGTGGTGAAGCGCGGCTACCGGCTGGCGGTCGACGACTACACGGCAGGTGCGCGGTGAACCCCGTCCTGGTCGCGCACGGCACCCGCAAGGGGTCGGGTGTCGCGATGATCGGTGATCTTGCCGAGCAGGTCAGCGGACTGCTGGACCGCCAGGTGCACACCGCGTTCGTCGACGTCCTCGGACCCACACCGGCCGAGGTGCTGTCGACGCTGCCGCCCGGCCCGGCTGTCGTCGTACCGGCCTTCTTGTCGTCGGGGTACCACGTCCACAACGACATCCCCGCCGGCATCGCCGAGAGCCGCCGCCGGGACGTCACGGTGACGCCGGCGCTCGGACCGTCAACCGCAATGGTCCGGGTACTGGCGGACCGGCTGATCGAATCAGGCTGGCGTCCATCGGATTCCGTGGTGCTGGCTGCTGCGGGGACCTCGGACCCGCGCGCCGCCGGCGACCTGCGCCGGACGTGCGCCATGCTCTCGGCGACGCTCGGCAGCCGCGTCGAGCTGGCGTTCGCGATCAGCGGCACGCACTGGGTCGGTGACGTCGTCGCCCGGCTGCGCAAGCGCGGCGCCGGGCGGATTGCCGTGGCGTCGTATCTGTTGGCCGACGGACTCTTTCAGGACCGGCTGTACACGTGCGGGGCCGACGTGGTGACCGACCCGCTGGGCCGGCATCCGGGCGTCGCCAAACTGGTGGCACACCGGTTCCGGACGGCCCGGTTGTCGCTGGCCGCCTAGGTTTTCGGCCGAAACTCAAGGGGTACCGCCCAGTTGTGGGGGATATCGCGGCCCATACTGGAGACATGGCCAAGCGGACGGGCAATGACGTAGCGCTGGACACCTACCGGTTTCTCCGTGGCGGCATGGTGGTCATGGCCGTTCTGCTGGGCGCGGCGCTGGCCGTCGAGCGCGCGCACGCCACGTGCTGGCAGACCTCGATCAGCGCCTACTACTTCACCACCGCGCATGCCGTGTTCATCGGCGCACTGTTCGCCATCGGCGCCATGCTCATCGTTTACCAGGGTGCCAGCGACACGGAGAACACCCTGCTCAACCTGGCCGGCGTGCTGGCCTTCGTGATCGCCGTCGTCCCCACCACGCGGCCCGTACTGCAGTGCGGCACAGCTGATCCCGTGGCGGTGCAGACCGGATCGGCCGTGCTGTTCAACGCCTGGACGGTCGCGGTGGTGCTCGCCGGTTCACGCGTCGCGTCGTGGTTGTTGTTCCGGCCCTACCGGGCAAGCACCATGCTGGGTGCCGCCGCGCGGTGGCTGCAGCGCGCGGTGCTCGGGACCGGCGTCGTGGTGCTGATCGTGGCACCGGAGTGGTTCCGGATCAATGCCCACGGCATTGCCGCGGCCGTCATGTTCGGGGCCATCGTGCTGACGGTGTTCAGCTCGGCCTTCGGCACCGCGCCGGCGTGCGGAAGTCGTTACCGTGGCGCGTACCAGGCGATCTCACTGCTGATGGCCGGCACCTTGGTGACCGCCGTGGTGCTGCACCTGACCCTCGACGGCTTCAACCACGCAGTGCTGATCGCGGAGATCGCCCTGATCATCGAGTTCACGGCGTACTGGGTATTGCAGACCATCGAGGACAACTCCTGCACGCGCTGACTGCCCCGGCTAAGCCGCTGCGTCGACTCCGAGCGGTCCGATCTCGACCAGCCCGGCCCACACCCGGATCGGGTAGACGGGCAGGCGCACCGAGGGATCATCAAGGCAGACACCGTCATCCAGGGCGAAGGCCTGTTTCTTGATGGGGCTCTGCACGCAGACCCGGCCGGCACGGTCGCCGACGAGGCCACGGGACATGACTGCCGCGCCGGAGAACGGGTCGATGTTGCCGACGGCGTACAGCGATCCGTCGTGCAGGCGGAACAGTGCCGCCTGCGTGCCGTCGGGCAGCAGCACGCCGGCCCCGCGTCCGGGCACCAGCCGGTGGTACGGGCAGACCGCGGTCCATTCCGAACGGTCCTGGTACTGCGCAACTTCGGACAGGTCATTGAGCGTCATCGTGTCTCCTGATCAGCTCTTGGCGGGCGGGACGGTGGGCATGCCGATCGGCACCTTGCGGCCGTTGCGCTCGGTGAACGCGATGGTCGGGTCGGCGACATCGGGCGCGTTGACGAACGAGACGAACTGCGTCAACTTCGCGCGGTCTTCCAGCACGCCCTTCCACTCGCAGGAGTAGCCGTCGACGTGCCGTTCCATGGCGGCTTCGAATTCGCTTGCCAGACCGAGAGAGTCGTTGCACACGACGTCGCGGACGTGGTCGAGGCCCATCTGGTCGACCCACGGGGCCGTGCGCTGCAGCCGGTCCGCGGTGCGGATGTAGAACATCAGGAACCGGTCGATGTAGCGGACCAGGGTCTCGTCGTCGAGATCGCCGGCGAGCAGCTGCGCGTGCGCGGGCGTCATACCGCCGTTGCCGCCGACGTACAGGTTCCAGCCGTTCTCCGTGGCGATGACGCCGACGTCCTTGCCGCGGGCCTCGGCGCATTCCCGGGCGCAGCCGGAGACGCCCATCTTGATCTTGTGCGGCGACCGCAGTCCGCGGTAGCGCAGCTCCAGATCGATGGCCATCTGCACCGAATCCTGTTGTCCGTAGCGGCACCAGTCGCTGCCGACGCAGCTCTTGACGGTGCGCAGCGACTTGCCGTACGCCTGCCCGGACTCCATGCCGCCGTCGACCAGACGCCGCCAGATTTCCGGCAGCTGGTCCACCCGCGCACCGAACATGTCGATCCGCTGGCCACCCGTGATCTTGGTGTAAAGCCCGAAGTCCCTGGCGATCTCGCCGATCAGGATCAACTGCTCCGGGGTGATGTCACCGCCCGGAACGCGCGGCACCACCGAGTAGCTGCCGTTCTTCTGGATGTTGGCCAGGAAGTGGTCGTTGGAGTCCTGCAGCGCGGCCTGCTCGCCGTCGAGGATGTGACCGCTGCTGGTCGACGCCAGGATCGAGGCGATGGCGGGTTTGCAGATGTCGCAACCCTTTCCGGATCCGAACTGGGCGATCAGACCGGAGAACGTGCGGATCGAGGTGGCCGAGATGATCTCGAACATCTCGGCGCGCGACTGCGGGAAGTGCTCGCACAGGGCCTTGGACTGCTCGACGCCCTGGGCTTCCAGCAGCTGCTTGAGCAGCGGAACGCAGGAGCCGCAGGAAGTCCCGGCCTTGGTGCAGGCCTTCAGGCCGGCGACGTCGGAGCAGCCGCCCTCGATCGCGCCGCACAGGTCGCCCTTGGTGACGTTGTTGCAGGAGCAGATCTGCGCGGCGTCCGGCAGGGCGCCCACACCGAGAGCGCCTGCGCCGTCACCGGATCCGGCCGGGGCGATGAGTGCCAGCGGGTCACCCGGCAGCGCCTCGCCGACCATCGGGCGCAGTACGCCGTATGCCGACGCGTCGCCGACCAGGATGCCACCCAAGAGGGTCTTGGCATCGTCGGACAGCACCAGCTTGGCGTAGGTCTGCTTCACCGGGTCGTTGACCACGACCTGCAGGCAGTCGGGCGTAACACCCTGGGCGTCACCGAAACTCGCGACGTCGACGCCGAGCAGCTTCAGCTTGGTCGACATGTCGGCCTCGGGGAACTCCGCGGCACCACCGAGCAGCCGGTCGGCCACCACCTCGGCGGTGGTGTAGCCGGGCCCGACCAGGCCGTAGCAGCGGCCCTCGACCGCGGCGACCTCACCGATGGCGTAGATGTCGGGGTCGCTTGTCACACACGACAAGTCGGTCAGGACGCCACCACGCTCGGCCATGTCCAGACCCGCCTCGCGAGCCAGCTCGTCCCGGGGACGCACACCGGCGGCGAAGATGACCAGGCCGGCGTCGATCAGGGTGCCGTCGCTGAGCAGCACGCGCACGCCCTCGTCCAGCGGCTCGATGGCGTCGGTGCCGACGTCCAGGTGCACCGAGATGCCGAGTTTGCCGATCATGCGGGCCAGCAGCGCACCGCCGGCGTCGTCGAGCTGCTGATTCATCGGACGGGGCGCCCGCTCGACGATGTGGGCCTGCATGCCGTACTGGCGCAACGCATTCGCCGCTTCCAGACCGAGCAGACCACCACCGATGACGACACCGGTGTTGTTGCCGTGTTCGGCCGAGCGCTGCATGGCGGCGCGGATGCCGTCGAGGTCGTCCAGGGTGCGGTAGACGAAGCAGCCGTCGAGCTGATGCCCGGGCACCGGCGGCACGAAAGCGTAAGAGCCGGTGGCCAACACCAGCTTGTCGTACGCGATGCCGCGACCCGACTCGGTCACCACGGTCTTCGCGGCGCGGTCGATACCGCCGACCTTGTCGGCCAGCACGAGGTCGACCAGCCCGTCGCCGTCATATCCGTTGCCCGGCAACGCCAGCTTCGACCGGTCCCAGTGCTCGGTGTACCCCGTCAGCCCCACCCGGTCATACGCGGCGTCTGCTTCTTCGGACAGCACTGTGATGCGCCATTGGCCCGCGGCATCCCGCGAGCGCAGCGCCTCGACGAGGCGGTGGCCGACCATTCCGTGGCCTACGACCACAAGGTTCTTCGCGTCCATGCCCCAAAAGGTAGGGAGGCGATATTGCGGATTGTGTTGCCGCGTGTGAATCGACCGTCACGCTCTTCTCACAGGCCTCGGCAATCGCCGGTGAAGTGCGTGCGCCCGGTCACAGGGCCTGCGGAGAGTTATCCGACGCCGGCAGGCGGGGCGGGGGTTGCCGTCGTGTACGGGTTGTAGATCGTCGTCGTGGTGGTGGTCGTCCCGTAACCGGAGGTGCTCGACGGCGTGTAAGTGCTGGTGGTCGTCGACGTCTCGTCCGTCGTCGACGTTTCCGACGTGCTTTCCGTCGTCGTCGTCGTTGTCGTCGTCGTGGTGGTTGTCGTCGTGGTGGTCCGCGTCGTCGTCCGTTTGGTGGTGGTCGGATACGTCGTCAATACCGTGGAATCACCGACCGGACCGGACGGCTGCTCGGACTCCTCGGAGGTCTGAATCACCTGGTAGATCAGGACGATCAGCAGCACCGCGGCAGCAGCGCCGGCGGCCCACCACAACCCGTAATTTTCGTCGGCGTCCCGCTCGTGCTCGGAGTCGCTCACTGCCACCGCGCCAGAATATCCGCGGCCGCCGTGCCCAGGGCCCGCTGCAGGAACGGCCCGAAGCTGATCCGGCCGACGCCCAGGGGACCGAAGGACGCGGGATCGTCGGACTCCGGGATCGCGATGGCGTTGATGGGCAACGGCAGGTCGGCGGCCAGCCGGCGATAGGTGTCATCATCGTGGCGACCGACCGGATACAGGGAGTCGGCCCCGGCCTCGGCGCACAGCTTCAACCGCGCCGCGGCACGCTCGTACCGGTCGGCCTCATCGCCGATCTGACGCAGGAACAGGTCAGTGCGGGCGTTGATCACGACGTGGACGCCGGAAGCGTCTGCCGCCCTGCGCAATTCACCGATCAGGTCGGCGTGCTCCTGGGCCTCGCGGATGCGTCCACCCTCCTTGTGCACGGTGTCCTCGATGTTCAGCCCCACCGCGCCCGCGGCCAGCAGACCGGAGATGAGGCGGCTCGGGGCCTCGCCGTAGCCGGATTCGATGTCGACCGACACCGGCACGTCGACTGCCGCGGTGATCTGGGCGACGCGCGTCGTCAGATCGTCGAACGACATGCCTTCGCCGTCGGGCTTGCCCACCGAGTCGGCGACGGGGTGGCTACCGACCGTCAGCGCGGTGAACCCGGCCGATACCGCCAGTGTCGCCGACCAGGCGTCCCACACGGTCGGGAGGACGACCGGATTTCCCGGCTGGTGCAGGGCCAAGAGTGCTTCGGCGCGCTGCGCCAGGACCGCGTCGGACATGGTCACACCGTACCGACAGGCCCTGCGGCGACATGCCGACACCGTCCCGACAAACGTGACCTGTCTCACTTTCATCTCCGGATCTGACTAGCATCCGGTGTCGTACTGTGATTTATGACACCCTTCAGCCCAAGGAGGTCGCCCGATGTCCACCACTACTGAGCTCACCGAACTGCACGAGTTGATCGGCAGTTTGCGTCGGTCCGTCAGCTCGCTGGCCGCCAAATACGGGGACTCCCCCGCCACCCGCCGCATCGCGAATGACGCCGAGCGCCTGGCTGTCGACATCGAACGGCTGGACATCGACATCGAAGAACTGGAATTCAGCCGCGGCATCAAGCAGCAAGGCCCGGCCAAGGAGAAGATCGTGATCCCCGACCACGACTACTCCAGCGATTTCTGGAACGACCACGACGGTGGCGTCGGCGGCTGACCGGCATGGGCACGGCGGTCCGTCGTGCCCAGCACCGGACCCGTTCCCACAACTTCATAGGTAGACCCTGCCCCCAACCGAAATCGAGGCTGTCTTCGTGAGCGCACCCGCCGCCAACCGTCCCGGGACCGGCGTCTTCTCCCCCACGCGTGCGCAGATACCGCAGCGCACCCTGCGGACCGATAACTGGCTCAAATCCCCGATTCTCATCGACCTGGGTTTCGCCGCATTCATCATCTACGCGACGGTGCGCGCCTTCCAGCGGGACCATTTCTACGTCGCGGACTACCACTACCTGACGCCGTTCTACTCACCGTGTCTGAGCGTCAAGTGTGGTGCCGCCAGCGAGTTCTGGCCCCAGCTCCTGCCCGCCGACGGACCACTGTCGCTGATTCCCTTCGCGGCGCTTTCCCTGCCGTTCCTACTGCTGTTCCGGCTGACCTGCTACTACTACCGCGGCGCCTACTACCGCACGGTGTGGCAGTCCCCGACGGCCTGCGCCGTCGCCGAACCGCACGCCAAGTACACCGGTGAGACGCGGTTGCCGCTGATCATCCAGAACACCCACCGGTACTTCTTCTACATCGCGGTCATCATCTCGGTGATCAACACCTACGACGCCATCGTCGCGTTCCATTCGCCCAGCGGTTTCGGTTTCGGGCTCGGCAACCTCATCCTGCTGGGCAACGTCATCATGCTGTGGGTCTACACGGTGTCCTGCCACTCCTGCCGGCACGTCACCGGCGGCCGGCTCAAGCACTTCTCGAAACACCCTGTGCGCTACTGGATCTGGACCCAGGTCAGCAAGCTCAACACCCGCCACAAGCTGTACGCGTGGATCACCCTCGGCACCCTGATGTTCACGGACTTCTACGTCATGGCCGTGTCCGCCGGTTGGTTCAACGACCTCAGGTTTGTCGGATGAGCTTCGTGGTCACCGAAACGTTCTGATTTCCAACGCTATTCACGACAATTTGGAGTTATTTCATGGCTGAACTCGAACGGCACGAATACGACGTCGTCGTAATCGGAGCCGGCGGGGCGGGGTTGCGTGCGGTCATCGAGGCCCGCGAGCAGGGCCTGCGCGTGGCGGTGGTGTGTAAGTCGCTGTTCGGCAAGGCCCACACCGTCATGGCCGAGGGTGGCTGCGCGGCGTCGATGCGCAATGCCAATTCCAAGGACAGCTGGCAGATCCACTTCGGCGACACCATGCGTGGCGGCAAGTTCCTGAACAACTGGCGCATGGCCGAGCTGCACGCCCGCGAAGCACCGGACCGCGTGTGGGAGCTGGAGACCTACGGCGCGCTGTTCGACCGCACCAAGGACGGCCGGATCAGCCAGCGCAACTTCGGCGGCCACACCTATCCGCGCCTCGCGCACGTCGGTGACCGCACCGGCCTCGAGATCATCCGCACCATGCAGCAGAAGATCGTCTCGCTGCAGCAGGAGGACTTCAAAGAGACCGGTGACTACGAGGCCCGGATCAAGGTGTTCCACGAGTGCACCATCACCGAGCTGGTCAAGGACGGCGACCGCATCGCCGGCGCATTCGGTTACTGGCGCGAGTCGGGCCGGTTCGTGCTGTTCGAGGCGCCCGCGGTGGTGCTGGCCACCGGCGGCATCGGCAAGTCGTTCAAGGTGTCGTCGAACTCCTGGGAGTACACCGGCGACGGCCACGCCCTGGCGCTGCGGGCCGGCGCGACGCTGATCAACATGGAGTTCATCCAGTTCCACCCGACGGGCATGGTCTGGCCGCCATCGGTGAAGGGCATCCTGGTCACCGAGGGTGTGCGCGGCGACGGCGGAGTGCTCAAGAACTCCGAGGGCAAGCGCTTCATGTTCGACTACATCCCTTCGGTGTTCAAAGGCCAGTACGCCGAGACCGAGGAAGAAGCCGACCAGTGGCTCAAGGACAACGACTCCGCACGACGCACCCCTGATCTGCTGCCCCGCGACGAGGTGGCGCGCGCCATCAACTCCGAGGTCAAGGCCGGCCGCGGCACGCCGCACGGCGGCGTGTACCTCGACATCGCCTCACGCATCCCCACCGAGGAGATCAAGAAGCGCCTGCCGTCGATGTACCACCAGTTCATGGAACTGGCCGAGGTCGACATCACCAAGGACGAGATGGAAGTCGGCCCGACCTGCCACTACGTCATGGGTGGCATCGAGGTCGACCCCGACACCGGCGCGGCGCGCACGCCCGGCCTGTTCGCCGCCGGCGAGTGCTCCGGCGGTATGCACGGCTCCAACCGGCTCGGCGGCAACTCACTGAGTGACCTCCTGGTGTTCGGCCGACGGGCCGGCCTCGGCGCGGCGCAGTACGTGAAGGGGTTGCCGGCGCGGCCGGTCGTCTCGGATGACGCACTGACCACGGCGGCCCGCGAAGCGCTGGCGCCGTTCGATGAGCACGTCGGCGCGGAGAACCCGTACACCCTGCACACCGAGCTGCAGCAGGCGATGAACGACCTGGTCGGCATCATCCGCACCAAGGAAGAGATCGAGCAGGCGCTGCTCAAGCTCGACGATCTGAAGCGCCGGATGCACAACATCACCGTCGAGGGCCACCGGCAGTTCAACCCCGGCTGGCACCTGGCCGTTGACATGCGCAACATGCTGCTGGTCAGCGAATGTGTCGCCAAGGCCGCCCTGGCCCGCACCGAGAGCCGTGGCGGCCACACCCGCGACGACTACCCGGAGATGAGCGCCGACTGGCGCAACATTCTGCTGGTGTGCAGTGCGGGCGGGGGCGACCCGATCGTCCCCGACGTGACCGTCACGCCGGAACAGCAGGTGCCCATGCCCGCCGAACTGCTCGCCTGTTTCGAGCTGTCGGAGCTGGAGAAGTACTACACCGACGCCGAACTGGCCGCCCATCCGGAACGGAGCTAGCCATGAGCAACAGCTACCAAGCCAATCTGCGGGTCTGGCGCGGCGACGACACCGGCGGCGGTCTCGACGACTTCAAGGTCGAGGTCAACGACGGTGAGGTGGTGCTCGACATCATCCACCGCATCCAGGCCACGCAGGCCCCGGACCTGGCGGTGCGGTGGAACTGCAAGGCCGGCAAGTGCGGCTCGTGTTCGGCGGAGGTCAACGGCCGTCCCCGGCTGATGTGCATGACGCGGATGTCGACGTTCGATCCGGCCGAGACCGTCACCATCACCCCGCTGCGCGCGTTCCCGATCATTCGCGATCTGGTGACCGACGTGTCGTTCAATTACGAAAAGGCGCGCCAGATCCCGTCTTTCGCGCCGCCGAAGGACCTCAAGCCCGGCGAGTACCGGATGCAGCAGGAAGATGTCGAGCGGTCGCAGGAGTTCCGCAAGTGCATCGAGTGCTTCCTGTGCCAGAACACCTGCCACGTGGTGCGTGACCACGAGGAGAACAAGCAGGCGTTCGCCGGGCCACGGTTCCTGATGCGGGTGGCCGAGCTGGACATGCACCCGCTCGACACGCTGGACCGCAAGGACATGGCGCAGGACGAGTTCGGCCTGGGCTACTGCAACATCACCAAGTGCTGCACCGAGGTCTGCCCCGAGCACATCAAGATCACCGACAACGCATTGATCCCGATGAAGGAGCGCGTTGCCGACCGCAAGTACGACCCGATCGTCTGGCTGGGCAACAAGCTCTTCCGGCGATGAGCGCTTGCGCGAAGAGCCGGAAGCGACGGGCGAAGCCGGAGGGAGGGGCGGACGTCTTCGCCTGCCGATCCGGCGGGGACGGCGATGTTTCGGCGTAGGCTCGGAAGGGCAGCCAATCCGTGACGAAAGGCAGCCAGATGGGCCAATCAGAAACGCACAGCGTCAACGACATTCGGACCGCCATCCGCGAGCTTTCCCTGCGCGCCGAACTGGCCCGTAAGGAGGGGCGGCCTGACGACGCCGCCGAGCTCGAGGCGCGGGTCGCGAAGTATCGGCAGGAACTGGCCGCCAAGCCCTGACCGGCGCCGTCAAGCACCGTCTGAAACCGCTCGGTCTGCGTGGAGCAGCACGAAGCTGACTGCCCCACCACAGATTGCGACGAGTCCCGCGACGATGAGCGCCGCTGCAAGGCCGGATGTTGTGGTGTCGGCGCCCGTGCCGCCGGCCTGAGCGACAGCACCACACAGCGCGACACCGATGGTAAGGCCGAGCTGTCGAGCCGCATTCGCCGCTGCGGCCGCCGATCCAGCGCGAGTCGGTGGGACCGATGTCGCCGCAACAGCAGGCAACACCGGTGAGATGGCCCCGGCGCCGATGCCCGTCACCACTAGCGCAGCGATCAGCGTCGTCCACTGTGGGCGCACCACCACCGCCCAACCCGACAGACATGCCAGGCCGGTGAGCATCGTCCCTGCGCCCAGCACCCAGCTGCGCGGTGCATCGTGGAGGCGGGCACTGCAGGTCAGCGACACCGCGATGAACGCGGCGAGCTGGATCGTGAGAATGAAGCCGGCCTGTAGCGGAGCCATTCCCGCGGTGCCCTGCAGCCATCGCGAAAGCACGGGCAAGGGCGCAAAGGCGGCGAAATAGTAGGCGAACGCCGCGAGGAGCGCTCCGGTGAAGCCTCGGGTGACGAACAGCCCGGCCGGAAGCACCGGATCGCGCACGCAGCGCTGGACAAGGACGAACGCCCACGCTGCCGACACGCCTGTCGCGGCGCCTACGACAGTGCCGGTCGATGCCCACCCATGTTCCCCAGCGTTGATCATGGCGTACGTGACAGCCGTCATCGCCGTCGTGACCAGTGCAGTGCCAACGAGATCCACCCGACCACTCCGGTGGTGCTCCCGCGGTAGCGCGACGGCCCCGAGAACCACTGCAAAACCACATACGGGCACTGCGGCAACGAACAACCAGCGCCAACTGAGGAATTCCGTGACGGCGCCGCCGGCGAGGGTTCCAACCGCGCTGCCGGCGCCGGCGACCGCGCCCCACACGGCGAAGGCGATCCCGCGGGCGCGCCCGGTGTAGCACTGCGCCAATAACGGCACCGCCGTCGCGAATATCGCTGCGCCACCGACTCCTTGGGCAGCACGGGCCGAGATGAGCAGACCTCCGGAGCCCACCAGAGCACATGCCAGTGACGCACCGCCGAACGCGACGAGGCCGGTCAAGAACAGCCGCCGGTGCCCGACGCGGTCGCCCAGAGTCCCCATGGCCAGGACGAGTGCGGCGAGAACCAGCGTGTAGACATCGACGATCCACTGCGAGGCCGTGAAGCCGGCGCCGAGTTCGTCGGCGATGGCGGACACACTGACCGTCACCACGGTGGTGTAGACCAGCAGGAGAAACGTTGCGGCACAACACGCCAGCAGCGCACGCCAGTCGGTGTGCCGGCGCACCGGCAAGGCGTGCTGCCGGGATTTCGATGGAAAGGTCTTTGACGGCACGGTGCCACGTTGATGTAATGCTCTTGTGCGTGTAAACCCTTACACCGAGCCGTTGCTGCAGAACGTGACCGAACTCCTCAATCAGCCGGTGACCACGGCAGCCGAACTCCAGGACCGGTGGATCACCCGCGACATGCCGACCCAGCATGACGCGACCGCCGCTGATCTACGCCATGTGCGAGAGTTCCTGCAGCAGTGGGAAACACTGGTTGACGCGGCCACCGATGAGGACCGGGTGAGCGTTCTCAACCGACTCCTCGCTCGCTATACGACCAGCCCGTCGATCACCAATCACGACGGCAGCGGCTGGCATCTGCACTACCGCGCCGCGGACGCCGGATTCGCCGCCACGTTGTCCGGCGCCACCAGCGCGGCCGCCGCCCACTACCTCACCGATCGGGGCCTGCACCGGATACGCAGGTGTGCACGGGCCGACTGCGCGAACGCCTTCGTCGACTTCACTCGCCCCGGCACGCAGAAATATTGCAGCCACTCCTGCGCGAATCGCGACGCTGTTCGGCGGCACCGCGCCGCGTCGGGCCGGCGCAGCGACTGAGCCTCACGCCTCCAGGCGGCGGAACGCGCTGCGGTGGAAGACCATCGGCTCGACGTCGGGGTTGATGACGATGTCGCTGATCGCCAGGACCACGATGGTGTGATCGCCGGCCGGAACCAGCTGGTCGATCGACGTCTCCAACCACACGCTGGTGCCGTGGATGAACAGCGCGCCGTTGTCGCGGGCCTCGGTCTCCATGCCGGCGAAGCGGTCACCGGTCTTGGCGGCCAGGGTGCGCGCCGCGGCGTCGTGCTGCTGGCCGAGCACGCTGATGCCCAGCGCCGGCAGGTTCTTGAGCTTCGGCCAGGTGGTCGAGGTGTTCTGCACACAGAACGACACCAGCGGCGGTTCCAGCGACACGGGCACGAAGGTGCTGGCGGCCAGACCGACCTTCTCGCCGTCGACGTGGGCTGCGATGGCGACGACGCCGATCGGGAAATGGCCGAACGCCGCGCGCAGAGATGCCGGGCTGAGATCTGTGGAGCTCATAGTCCGTCCATCTTCACACGACGCTCCGCAGCGCACCCGAGCAAGCGTCCGCTTGGCGGGAATGCTCGGCTACTGACCCAGGTAGCGCGACAACGAATCGTCGGCTGCCGCGGGTTTGAATCCCGTTGACTCCAACTTCCGGTTGTCGAGCACGCTGTTGCGCGGCCGCGGGGCCACCGCACTGGTTGCCGAGGCGAAATAGGCGTCGGTGCTGACGCCGGTGACCCGCGCCGGGTCGTGGCCGGTCAGCTCGAATACCCGCCGGGCGACGTCGGCCCACGACGTCGCCGGACCCGAACCGGTGACGTGGTACGTGCCGTAGGGCGCGCCGGTCGTGGTCAGGTGGCGGATGGCCCGCGCCAACTCGGAGGTGAACGTCAGCCGCCCGACCTGGTCGTCCACTACGGACGGGTCGACGCCCCGCTCGGCCAGCGACGCCATGGTCCGGACGAAGTTGTGGCCCTCCCCGATCACCCACGACGTCCGCAGGATGTAGTGCCGCGGCACCGTCGCGACGATCTGGTCGCCGGCGGCCTTGGTCTGGCCGTACACCCCGAGCGGGGCGATGGCGTCGTCTTCCCGGTACGGGGAGTCGGATGTGCCGTCGAAGACGTAGTCGCTGGAGAGGTGCACCAACGTGAGGCCGCGGGCGGTCGCGATCCGGGCCAGTGCCGCAACGCCGGTGACGTTGACGGCCCAGGCGTCGGCCCGGCCGCTCGGGGTCTCGGCCGCATCCACCGCGGTGTACGCGGCGGCGTTGATGACGGTGTCGTAGTCCTGCCACCGGCGGGCCTTCTCCAGGTCGCCGGCCAGGTCCACGTCGTCCCGGGTGGCGAACTCGACGCTCGGATCATCGCCGTATTCGGCGCGCAGCGCCCGGCCGACCTGGCCATTCGCACCCAGTACCAACGTCTTTCGCGGCGCGACAGGTTGGATGCCCGAGAGCCCGGGGTGGGCCCGGTCCTTGGCCGACAGCTCGGCGCGCTCGAGCGGGATCGGCCATTGGATGGCCAGCGTCTCGTCGGCCAGATTCACCGAAACATATTGCGCATCAATCGAATAGTGGTCGTTGACCAGGTAGACGTACGCGGTCTCGGGCGCCAGGGTCTGGAACGCATTGCCGACCCCGCGCGGCACGAACACCGCACGGGACGGGTCCAGCTCGGCGCTGAACACCGCCCCGAACGTCGGGCCCTCGCGCAGGTCGACCCAGGCGCCGAAGATCCGTCCCGTCGCCACCGAGACGAACTTGTCCCACGGTTCGGCGTGGATGCCGCGGGTGGTGCCGACTGCGTCGTTGAACGAGATGTTGTTCTGCACGGGCCCGAAATCCGGCAGCCCGAGCGCCGTCATCTTCTCGCGCTGCCAGTTCTCCTTGAACCAGCCGCGGTTGTCGCCGTGTACCGGCAGCTCCCAGATGGTCAGGCCGGGAATCGGTGTGGCATTGGCGGACAGCGGTTTTCCGTATTCGATCACGGGTGGCCCGTCGCTCACTGACCCTGGCCGGCGTAGCGCGCCTCGGTAGCGTCTTTGACCGGACGCCACCAGGCCTCGTTGTCGCGATACCAGGCGATGGTGGCGCTCAGCCCGTCGGCAAAGTCGAGATACTTTGGCTGCCAACCGAGTTCGGTGCGCAGCTTGGTGGAATCGATGGCGTAGCGCAGGTCGTGGCCGGCGCGATCGGTGACGTGGTCGTAGGCGTCGACTGGTTGGCCCATCTGCGTCAGGATCATCTCGATGACGGTCTTGTTGTCCTTTTCGCCGTTGGCACCGATCAGGTAGGTCTCGCCGAGGCGACCCCGCTCGATGATCGTCAGCACAGCGGACGAGTGATCGTCCACGTGGATCCAGTCGCGCACATTGCGGCCCGCGCCGTACAGCTTCGGCCGGATGCCACACAGCACGTTGGTGATCTGCCGCGGAATGAACTTCTCGACGTGCTGGTAGGACCCATAGTTGTTGGAGCAGTTGGAGATTGTGGCCTGGACACCGAACGAGCGCACCCATGCCCGCACCAGCAGATCACTGCCGGCCTTGGTCGACGAATACGGCGACGACGGGTTGTACGACGTGCGTTCGGTGAACTTGGCGGGATCGTCGAGCTCGAGGTCGCCGTAGACCTCGTCGGTCGAGATGTGGTGCAGCCGGGTGCCGTGCTTGCGGACCGATTCCAGCAGCGTGAACGTCCCGACCACGTTGGTGTGCAGGAACGGTTCGGGATCCCGCAGCGAGTTGTCGTTGTGCGATTCGGCGGCGAAGTGCACCACGACGTCGGTCGTGGCCATCAGTTCGTCGACCAGCGCGGCGTCGGCGATGTCGCCCAGGACGAAAGTCATCCGCTGATCGGGCAGGCCCGCAAGGGATTCCCGGTTACCCGCGTAGGTCAGCTTGTCCAGCACCGTGACGTGATGATCGGTGTGGTCCAGGACGTAGCGGACGAAGTTGGCCCCGATGAACCCGGCGCCCCCGGTGACCAGCAGCCGCGCCATCAGTACCCCCTGTTCAGCAGGTCCAGCAGGTACGTGCCGTAGCCGGACTTCACCAACGGCTCGGCGCGCTCGCGCAGCTCGTCACCGCTGAGATAGCCACGCCGCCAGGCGATTTCCTCGGGCACGCCGATCTTCAGGCCGGTACGGCGCTCGATGGTCCGCACGAACTCGGCGGCGTCCGTCATCTGATCGAATGTCCCGGTGTCGAGCCAGGCCGTGCCGCGCGGCAGCACCTGCACCCGTAACCGGTTCTGCGCCAGGTACGTTCGGTTGATGTCGGTGATCTCGTACTCACCGCGGGCGCTGGGCTTGAGTTCCCGGGCGATCGACACCACGTCGTTGCTGTAGAAGTACAGGCCCGGCACGGCGTAATTGCTCTTGGGCACCGCCGGCTTCTCCTCCAGGGAGACCGCGCGCCCGGCATCGTCGAATTCGATGACGCCGTAAGCCGCCGGCTCGGCGACCCAGTAGCCGAAGATCGCCCCGCCGTCGACGTTGTTGAACCGCTGCAGCTGCGTGCCCAGGCCCGGGCCGTACAGCAGGTTGTCGCCGAGGACCAGCGCCACACTTTCCCCGCCGAGGAAATCGGCACCGATGGTGAAGGCCTGCGCCAGCCCGTCCGGCGACGGCTGCTGCGCATAGCTGATCGACACCCCGTACTGCGATCCGTCGCCGAGCAGCCGCTCGAAGCTCGGGGCGTCGAGCGGAGTCGTGATGACCAGGATGTCGGTGATCCCCGCCAGCATCAACGTGGACAGCGGGTAGTAGATCATCGGCTTGTCGTAGACCGGGATCAGCTGCTTGGACACCCCTGCGGTGACGGGGTGCAGTCGCGTGCCCGCGCCCCCGGCCAGGATGATGCCTTTCACCCGGCCATCCTGACATACGGCCACCGCGCCAGGTGCTCACCGAGCAGACTCGACCGCGGGCTCGGACGCCAGTACCTTCCCGTTCTGCACGATTTCCAGGCCCGACGACGAGACGTGGTACTCAGCCGAATCGGGATCGTTGAACGCGACGAAGCCGTCGCCGGACTCATTCACGGTTCCCAACCGGATCGTCGCTCCGTCAGACAGCCGATAGCCCAGGTAATACAGCACCCCGACGCTGCTGCGGCAGACCACGACCGCCGACTGCGCGGTGCGCAGGATCATCGCGGCCTCGTCCGCGCCGGTGCAGCGGGCGGCGCCGTTGTATGTGGTGAAGCCGCGGGTGTCGGCGTCGGGCAGCACCATTCGCGCCGTCGTGGGCACCAGCGAGGTGGGCGTCTCCGGCTCGGTCGACTCGACCGACGTCACGGTCACCCCCGTCGTCTCGGGTGCAGTCGTCGTGGCCTCCGCCGAAGTCGTTGCGCCGCTGCGTCCGTCATGTCCACGCAGCAGCACGACACCGACGAAGACCAGCGCCACCACCAGCAGGATTCCCACCCCGGTCAGCGCCCAGGTCGTCGGGCTCATGCCGGACCGCGCCGCCACCGGCGGATCTGGTTGGCGCACAAGGCCCATGGGCGCGGCTGGCGGTGCGGACCGCAGTGTCGGCGCTCCGGGTACCGCAGGCGCCGAGGCCACCGGCGGCAGGGTTGCCGCGGCACCGCGGGCCAGCGCCGTGGCGAAATCCGAACACGATGCGAAGCGGTCGGCGGGCCTGCGTGCCATCGCGATGGCCATCACGGGGTCCAGGTCGGCGAGGTCCGGGCGGATCTCCGCCAGCCGCGGCACCACACCGCTCACGCGTTGGCTGATGAGCGCCACGGGCGTCGAGTCGCCACCCGGAGGCCGGCCGGTCAGCAGTTGAAAAGCGGTGGCCGCCAAGGCGTATTGATCCGAGCGACCATCCAGCTTCTCACCGAGTAATTGTTCCGGCGCCGCGTAGTTCGGCGTGCCGAGCGTCATGTTGGTCGACGTCAGCCCGTCGAAATCGTCGACGCGCCGGGCGATCCCGAAGTCAGCGAGCAGCACCCTGCCACGGCCCGGGCCCTGCCCGCTCAACAGGATGTTGGCTGGTTTGACGTCGCGGTGCAGCAGTCCGCGGCTGTGCGCATGGTCCAGCGCGTCGGCGATCGCGGTGACGATCGCAATCACCTGGTCCCGCGGCATCCCACCGGGGCACTGCGTCCGGAGCACGTTTCCGGCATCGGAACCGTCGACGTAGTCCATCGAGATCCACAGTCGTCCGTCGTATTCGCCACGGTCGTGTACTCCGACGATGTGCTGGTGCCACAACGTCGCCGCGGCGTCGGCCTCGCGCTCGAAGCGCCGCCGGTATTCGGCGTCGGCCGACAACGATGCCGGCAGGACCTTCAACGCGTCGGTTCTGGGCAGCCGCGGGTGCTGCACCAGGTAGACCTCGCCCATGCCGCCGGCACCCAGTTTCCTGACCACGGTGAATCCGGCGAAGACCGATCCATCGGGCAGCGACATGGTCGGATCGTAACGGCCCGAACGCGAAAGAGCGGCCACCCGAGATGATCTCGGGTGGCCGCCTCTCGCGGACTGATCTAGCGCTTGTCCAGGATGCCCTCGATGTTGGCGACGCCGTGGATGCCGGACGTGGTGTTGCTCTCCAGGACCACGAATCCCTTACCCGCGGGGTTGCGGCTGACCAGCAGGGTTTCGTGCGCCATCGCCGCGGACTTGCCCTGCTTGTTCAGCGGCGTGACGATGTCGTCGTTCAGTTTCTTGAAGAAGTTGGCGTCGACGCTGCCGGTGATCCAGGCCCGGTACTGGTGCTTGCTGTCCTGCCACTTGTCGTTGTGGCCGGTGACGTCGACGACCTGGTCGACCCACTTGTGCTCGTCGGTGCTGACCTTGCCGGCCTTGACCGCCTGGGCGATGTCGTCACGAGCCGGGGCGTACAGCCGGGTCAGGTGGATGTGGAGCTGGTTGAGCCGACGGGCGTCCGCCGAGTTGATCCCGAGCGCCCAGTCCGGGCCGCCCGTCATGAAGTGGACCGACTCGTAGGCGTGCTTGAAGTAGTTCGGAGCGTCGCCCCGCAGCAGGTTGTCGCATTCGATGCCGGTCTCGCGGACGGTCGGCACCACCAGCAGGTCCTGGGTCGTCTTCATGTCCACGCCCGGGTGCACTGCCCAACCGCGCGTCGAATCGTGGCCGGGCCACTGGATGTCGAAGTTCCGGCCCGGGTGCTTCGGCGAGTGCTCTCCGACGCCGTGCGCCGGCGGCTTGACACCGTCCCAGATGGGATCGTCCTTGTGGTTGTCGCAACCCTGGTAGTGCTGCGCGCCCGTCTCGGCGTGGGCGGCCGGCGAAAGACCGAAGGCCAGCACCGGCGCCACCACCAGGGCGGCGGCGGCCGCGGCACGGCGGGTGAAGCGGGAGCCGGTGGTCGTCGTGTTGGTCATTTCGTCTCCTGAAGGGTTTAGGGGGGCGTGCCTTGCGGCGTTGAATTAACCTTCGCGGAATCGAGGCCCCAGGTCAGTCCACTGATCGGGCCCCCGACCGGACGAATTCGGCATCCCCTGATCGGGGGACACGGGCGCCTCGGCCCGGTCGCCGCCGCTGAGCGGCCCACAACTTTTCCTCTGCCCGCAACACCACGATCCCGGGGCCGCCGTGGCCTTCCGCCGTCGACTTCGTCACCCAGATGACGCTCCACCCGCGGGATTCGAGCTCCGCGGTGTGGCTGTGGATCCATTCGCGATAACCCGGGGTATCCGCGTCCTCGTCGCACTCGACGGCGACCTTCCACCGTGGCCAGCCCAGCGCCGCCCGAGTGCAGACGAGTCCCCATTGGTCATAGAACGGGATTTGCGTCTGGAGTCCGGGAATCCCGGTGCGGCGCAGCAATCGCCGGGTCTGGGTCTGCAGCGGAGTCTCCGCCCCGCCATCGGCCTGCGCCAGCGCACTCCGCAGCCGATCGATACCCCGAATCCCGCGATTGGCGTCGGCAAGCGCCCACACGTCTGCCGGGTCCAGACCCGTCGCGTTCAACAATGCATCCAGGGTCGGCACCGCCTCGGTTTCGGGCAGGAGCCTGCCCAGGTCGAACGCTGTCCGCGCCGCGGACGTCACCCGCATGCCGCCGCTGATTTCTCTCACCTCGTCTGGAGCCAGCGCATACGAACGCACCGTGAGCCCGGTCGGGGAGTGCCGGTTGGTCCGCACGACCTCGGCGGGCGCATTCACATCGAGCCACTTGGTGCCGTACACGGCCGCCGCCGACAGCCCGCACAACACTGCATCGGGCCCGGCGAACAGCCACGCGGCCTCGGCGCGCAGCCGCGCGGTCAACGCCACCTCGTTGGCGAGATAGACGCCCCGGTAGACGGCGCGGTACCCGGCACGGAGCTCTCGCTTGGTGAGCAGTCCGGTTTCCAGGACTGTGCTCCCGAGAAACGGTCGGTTCATGCGGCGAGCATGGCTGCGGCCACCGACAGATCGAATATCTCTACCGGTGGTTGTCCACAGGCGACGCACGACCGAGCCCGGCTCCAGCCGCGCTCCACAACCAGGCCGCAGTGCCACCTCCCGCGCCGGCCACACTCCACAACCACCAAGTCCGCAGTACCAGCGACTCCCGTGCCGGCTACTCTCCGCAACCACCAAGGCCGAGCTGCTACGGCGAATGTGCATGTTCGGTTTGATATTTCGCGGTTTTGCGGGTCAAGCCTGCACATTCGTCGTAGCACTCCGCATCGCATGCAGCACCTGACCGGCAAACCAGGTACCACCGGTCACATGTGAGTTGAGTAACCTGGCGCCATGTCCGATGCGTCGATCCTGTCCGTGCTGCGCGAGCGCGCCAGCCTGACTCCTGACGACGTGGCCTACACCTTCACGGACTACGACCACGACTGGGATGGCGTCACCGAGAGCGTGACCTGGGCGCAGCTGTACCGTCGCACCCTCAACGTGGCGCACGAGCTCCGCATGCACGGCGTCCCCGGCGACCGCGCGCTGATCATCGCGCCGCAGGGGCTGGCCTACATCGTCGGGTTCCTGGGCGCCATGCAGGCGGGTTTCATCGCGGTGCCGCTGTCGGTCCCGCTACCGGGCTCGCACGACGAGCGGGTGAGTGCCGTCATCACCGACACGTCGCCGACGGTCGTGCTGACCACCGCGGCCGCGTTCGACATCGCCGCGCAGAACGTGGACGACGGCGCGTCGATGGTCGCGGTGATCGCCGTCGACACCCTCGATCTGGACGCCGACCGGGACTTCGACGAGGAGGTCCCGCCGGGCCCCGACATCGCTTACCTGCAGTACACGTCCGGGTCGACGCGGCTGCCGGCCGGTGTGATGATCTCGCACAAGAACCTGCGGGCGAACATCGAGCAGTTGCTGGCCGATCTGCTGTCGCAGCACGGCGGAGAGCTGCCGCCCGGGTCGACGCTGGTCTCGTGGCTGCCCTTCTATCACGACATGGGCCTCGTCCTCGGGATCGCCGTCCCGATCTTCTCCGGCCACAAGGGCGACCTCATGAGCCCCATCGCCTTCCTGACGCGCCCCGTCCGCTGGCTGCAGGCGCTGTCGCGCAACAACCCCGCGTGGTCGGCCGCCCCGAACTTCGCGTTCGACCTCGCCACCCGGCGCGTCACCGACGAAGAGATGGCCGAACTCGACCTCAGCGGCGTCATCGGCATCAACAACGGCGCCGAACGCATCCACCCGCCCACCCTGATCAAGTTCGACGAACGCTTCGCGGCCGTCGGCTTCCGGCCCGAGATGATGGTGCCGTCCTACGGTCTGGCCGAGGCGACGCTCTACGTGGCCAGTGGTGCGCACGGCCGTCCGCCGGAGGTCGTCGAGTTTGCCGCCGACGAACTCACGCAGGGCATCGCGCTGCGCAAAGCGGGTGGGACGCCGCTCATGCGTTACGGCCGGGCGCCGTCGCCGCTGCTGGAGATCGTCGACGCCGACAGCTGCCAGCTGTGCCCCGAGGGCGTCGTCGGCGAAATCTGGGTCCGTGGAGACAACGTCTCCGCGGGGTACTGGCGCAAGCCCGAACAGACCGGGTCCGCTTTCGACGCGACGCTGGCGAACGCCCCCGAGGGCACGCCCGAGACGGGCTGGCTGCGGACCGGGGACCAGGGCTTCATCTCCGAAGGCGACCTGTTCATCGTGGGCCGCATCAAGGACATGCTGATCGTGCGCGGCCGCAACCACTATTCGGACGACATCGAAGCGACGGTGCAGAAGATCAGCCGCGGCCGGGTGGCGGCGATCGCCGTGACCGACGACCACACCGACCAGCTGGTCACCATCATCGAGCTCAAGTCGCGCGCCGACGCCGCTGAGCTCGATGCTCTGAAAAACGATGTGGTCGCGGCGATTTCGCGGGCGCACGGGTTGCAGGTCGCAGATGTCGTGCTGGTGGAGGCCGGGTCCATCCCGACCACCACGAGCGGCAAGATGCGCCGGTCGGCGTGTGCCGAGCAGTATCGGCAAGGGCAGTTCGTCCGGTTGGACGCCGGGTTGAGCTCGTAGCCCGCGCCCCCTATGTGGATCACCCTGCTGGTGATGGCGGTCGCGGTCAGCCTGGAGCCGTTCCGCATCGGCATGTCCGTCGTCATGCTGAACCGGCCTCGCCCGCACCTGCAGCTGGCCGCGTTCCTGTGCGGCGGTTTCCTGATGGGCCTGTCCGTCGGCGCGGTGGTGCTGTTCTTCCTCGAGTCGCGGTTACCCGCCTGGGCCTCAGCACATTTCAACCTGCCGACGGTCCAGATCGCGATCGGCGTGCTGGCTTTGGTGGCCGCCGTCTTGCTGGCCGTCACGAAGGGAAAGGACCGCGAGCTGCCCGCGTGGCTGACCCGGCTGCTCGACGGCCGGTCGCTGTGGGTCGCCGGCGTCGCGGGCCTGGGCATCGCGCTGCCGTCGGTCGACTATCTCGCGGCGCTGGCCGTGATCGCCGCCGCGCACCTCGAGGCCGGGGTTCGGATGAGTGCGCTGGTGACCTTCAACGTCGTGGCGTTCTCGTTGGTCGAGATACCCCTGCTGGCCTACCTGATCGCCCCGCAACGCACGCGTACCGCAATGAGCAGCCTGCACAACTGGATTCGCGCCCGCCGGCGGCACGAAGTCGCAGGCCTGCTGGCGGCGGTGGGTGTCGTGCTCGTCGCCGCGGGCGGGTTGGGGATCTAGCCCCTAGTGCGCGCTCGGCCCGTGGCTCATCACGTAGTTGATGCCCGACATCAGCTGTGACACCGGGTCGGCGGCACCACCGAAGGCGGCCTGCGTGGCCGGGGCGGTGGCCGCGGCCGGGTCGTAACCGTTGACGGGATCGACCGTGATCGGCGCGGTCGCCGGGTCGTCGTTACGCGAATATCCCGCATCCACCATCGGCTTCATCACGGCGTCAAGGTGATTCATGTCCGCTTCGGACATGCCGAGGTACTTGAACGGCACGACGAGCGGCAGGTGCTGCTCGGGGATCATGTAGGTCGTGGTCGTCGCGCCGCGGGAGTTGACGGTCTTGACGATGTTCTGCGGCGGCACGTTCTTCGGGTTGGTGAATGCCACCGCGGTGTGGCCGGTGGCCAGACCGACGACCGCGTTCGCCAGCGCCATCAGGTTGTCCGGCCGGTCCGGCCAGTCGGCGATGCTGTCGTATGCGGAGATGAATTGGTATGTGTCGTACTGACTGTCGACGACCGGCGGCATCAGAAAGTCGAGCGCCGGGACCGTGCTACCCACCGGGTAGGTCTGCCGCAGGAAGCTCTGGGTCCACGGGTTGATGGCGAGCGGATCGCCGTAGGTCGCGAACGACAGCTCGTTCGGCGCCGGCGCGGCCGGGTCGTAGGCCAACCGGTCCTGCACGGCGTGCACGACCATGGCACCTTCGGACAGGCCGATCACCGTGCCGGGACCGCCCTCCTGGACGCGGTTGATGACGTTGTTCTTGCCGACCTCGACGGACTCGCCGATGCTCGGGCCGTTCAATCCGATCTCGGGCATCTTCTGGTGCAGTTCCTCGATGCCCGGGATGAAGCTGAGCACGTGGCCCTGCACCTGGCCGGCGGGATAGTCGACGATCTCGCGATTGAGGCCCGGGAACCAGTCTGCGCCGGTGCGCCGGATGTACTCGTCGTACGGGATGCCCATGACGTGCGCGCCGCCCAGTGCATACCCGCGGCCGGGGGTGCCGATCGGCGGGATGGCCGGGACGATCGGGCCGGCCCCGGAGCCGGACCCGGCCCAGGGCTCGTCGGCCGTCGCGATCCAGCCAGCAAGAGGCCCAGAAGAACCGACCGTCAACAGCGCGGTCGCGATAGCTATCGAGCTGGCAAGTCGCTTGTTCATGCGTTGCTCCCCTGCGGTTTCGGTCGGGACGGCCACCAGTTCGCCTCTCCGACGAGCGTGGCCATGGCGGGCACGGTGATGGTCCGCACCAGGAAGGTGTCCAGCAGGATGCCGGCGCCGATGACGAAGCCGCCCTGGATCACGGTACCGATGCTGGAGAACAGCAGACCCCACATGGAGGCCGCGAAGATCAGGCCGGCCGCGGTGATGACGCCGCCGGTCGACGACAGCGTGCGAATGATGCCGTACCGCATGCCATGTGGCGATTCGTCACGCATGCGCGAGACGAACAGCATGTTGTAGTCGGCGCCCACCGCGACCAGCACCACGAAAGCCAGTGGGGGGACGGTCCAGTGCAGTGGCTGATGGAACAGGTACTGGAACACCACGACGCCGATGCCGAGCGCCGCGAAGTACGAAAGCACCACGGAGCCGACCAGATACAGCGGTGCGATGAGCGACCGCAGCAACAGCATCAGGATCAGCAGCACCACCGCGACCGTGACGGTGATGATGAACCGGATGTCGTTCTGGTAGTAGTCGCGAGTGTCCTTGAGCGCGACGGGATATCCGCCCATCGACACCGTGGCATCCGACAGCGACGTGTTCGGCTGGGCGCCGCGGGCGGTGTCGCGGATGGTGTTGACCTGATCCATCGCGGCGGCGCTGAACGGGTCGAGCTTGGTGAGCACGAGGTACCGCACCGAGTGTCCGTCGGGCGAGATGAACATCTTCGACGCCGACTTGAAGGCCTCGAGCTGCAGCACCTCGGGCGGGATGTTGAAGCCCGCCTGGGCCGGGCCGGACGCGTTCTGCTTTATCGACAGCAGGAAGGCCCCGGCCTGGTCGAGACCCGAACGCATCAGCTGGATTTGTTCGACGACCTCGTCGACCCCGTTGGCGACTTCCCGGCTGCCGCTCGCCGAACGATCGGCGCCCTGACGAAGCTTGGTCAGATTGGCCTGCGCGCCCGCGGGGCTGTCCATCCCCATGGTGCGCATGACCTTGGTCAGGTTGGTCATCGCACTTTGGAGTTGCTGCACCGACGCGTTGAGCGTCTTCTGGTCCTGCATGGTCTGCAGCTGCCCGGCGAGTTTGTTGATCTCGTCGATGGTGCCGTCCTGGCGCGCTTCTTCGAGACGCTGGAAGTGGCCGCGGGTTTCGGCGCAGGACAGGTCGAGGTCGCACACCGCGTTGTTCTGCAGCGCCGCCAGCACCGGGCCGACCCAGCCGAACATGTCTTTGGCCGCTGTGTAATTCAGTCCCAGGGTGTTGCCCAGCTTGCTGACGCTGTTGACGAGCTTGGCCGCGACTTCCACGTTCTGCACCAGTTTGTTGCCGCCGTACTGGCTGCGGATCGCGGTGAAGGCGTCGAGGGTCGTCTGCAGTTGCGTGGCGATCTGGCCGACCTGGCCGCGCACGTCGGCGAGGTTGGTCGCGAGGGTGTCGGCGCCCTTGGCCAGCCGGTCGATGTCGCCCGTGCGCTGGCCGATCATGCCGGCGCCCTCGGTCAGCCGGTCACCGACCAGACCCGCCTGGAAGGTGGCGCGGAACTCGGGCGGCACCTCGCCGAGCGGACGGGTGATGCCGCTGACCATGGCGACGTCCGGCAATTGGCTGATGCGCGACGCCATCTGTTCGAGGTCGGCGAGGGCCTGCGGGGAGCGCAGGTCGCGCGGCGACTGCACGAGGACGTACGACGGCACCGACTGGTTGACGTTGAAGTGGCTCTCGAGCGCCGCGTACCCGATGGAGCTCGGGGCCGACGCCGCGACGGCCTTGCGGTCGTCGTAGTTGAACTTCGCGAAGCCCGCGGCACTGGCGAGCAGGAGCAGCACCAGCAGGCTGGCCACCAGGTGCAGTCGCGGCCGGCGGACGATGCGCGCGCCGGACCGGCGCCACAGCTGTGCGGTGAGCTCGTTCCGCGGCTTGATCCAGCCACGCGGCCCGACGAGCGTCAGGATCGCGGGCAGCAGCGTCACCGCGGCGAGGAACGCCACCAGGATGCCGATGGCCGACGAGACACCGACGGTGGAGAAGACGCCCATCTTGGCGAAGCTGATACCGAGGAAGGTGACGCCGACGGTCGCGGCCGACGCGGTGATGACCTTGCCGACGGAGCCCAGCGCGCGCCGGACGGCGACAGTGGAGTCATCGCCCTGCCGCACGTAGTCGTGGTACCGGCTGATCAGGAACACCGCGTAGTCGGTACCCGCGCCGAAGATCATGGCGCTCAGCAGGATGATGGCCTGATTCGACACCCCCAGCCCGGTCAGCTGGGACAGCCCGGCGACGGTCGCCTGCGCGATCACCAGCGACATGCCGATGCCGGCGAGCGGCAGCATCATCGTCACGGGATTGCGGTAGACGACCAGCAGCACCAGGAGCACGAGGACTGCGATGGCGATCTCGATGGGCATCCGGTCCTTCTCACCGGCGACGGTGAGGTCGGCGACGGTGGCCGCCGGTCCGGAGAGATGGATCTTCAGCGGGCTGCCGGCGGTGCTGTGCCGGACGATGTCGGCCACCCGGTTGTAGGCGGCGTACGACTGCGGCGTCCCCAGCGCGCCGGCCAGACCGACCGGCAACACCCAGGCCTTCTTGTCCTTGCTGGTCATGAAGTTGCGCAGCGGCGGGGTGCTGACGAAGTCCTGCATCATGACGACGTCGCGCGGGTCGTCGCGCAGGGCGTCCACCAACTTGCGGTAGGTGGCTTCGTCGCTCCGATCCAGGCCGCGGTCGTTGATGAGAACGATCAGCAGCAGGTCATCGGTGCCGGGTTCCTTGAACGCCTCGGTCATGTGCCGGGCGGCGACGTTGGACGGCGCATCGGCGGGCAGCATCGCCAATGGATGCTTCTGCGCCATCTCGTTGAGGCTCGGCACGGCCAGGGGCAGCGCCACCGCCAGCGTGATCCACAGGCCGATCACCGCCCAAGGCCACCGCACCACAAAATCGGCTAGCCGTCGCAACTGAGGCCCCTTGTCGAGCCCGCCCGACGGGTCACCAGTTCCCGCCGTCGGCGATCCGCGTGCAGACCGACTTCATCGCCTCCAGGTACCGGGTGACGGACTTCTTGGCGATGGGGTTGTCCGGATACATGACCTCCATGACCGTGCCGCCTTCGTAACGGAAGACGTAGATGGTCAGCTGGTAGGAGTACCGGCCGTCGGAGTAGATGCCGATGTTGTTGGCATACCCCATCTCGGTGGCCGCCAGGATGGTGTTGAGCGGCGCGGCGCCGCCGTGCAGGAAGTTCGACACCGGGAAGTTGGGTCGCGGCCAGTCCAGCCACGGCGCGAGTTCCAGCACGCGGTAGTACGGCACGCGCGCCATGTTGAGGTTGCCGTCGAACGACTCCTGCGCCGCCCAGGCGGCTTCATTGAAGGTCGCCGCGGCGATCGGCACGGTGATGGGCACCAGGCCGGTGAACCAGCCCTGCGTCATGAAGTTGTCCGACGTGCGCCGGGTGTCGCGCGGGGTGAGGCCGTAATACGTTGCGGCGCCGGTCAACTCGTGTTCGACCTGGGCCATGCAGGCAAACAGCCCACCGACGAAGCGGGCGCCGGCCGCCTCACAGGCGGCCTCGAAGCGCGCCGTCTGCTCCGGGTCCATGAGCGATTCGCCGACCATGTCACCGACCGACGGCTCCATGGCGTTCCCCAACGGCAACGGGAACTCCGGCATGCTGTTGTTGTTGTTCTCAGCAAACTCGATCCAGGCCTGAACCTCAGGGGAATCGACCGTCAGCGCCGAGGTGCGCTCATGCTCCTGGACGCACCATTCATCGAAGCTCCCGGCGTCGGGCAGAGCAAACGCTGAGCCCCCTGTTGTCAATGCTGTGTACCGGCCATGAGCCTCCAGCATGGTGATACCGATGAGCGCCGCGTCGCCGTGCACGTGATCGATGGCCGCGTAGAAGTTGAAGCTGTCTTCGCTCTGGACGATGCCGAAGGAGAAGCAGCCCCACTCCAGTGGCGTCGGAATGTCCACGAGGTGCTTGCGTACGTCCTCGACAGCCAGTTCGCCGTGATTGACGGGTTCGAATTCGAGGTCCTCGGGATCGGCGATCGTATGTCGAAGGATCTCGCCCGTGCCGTTTCCCGTCGCTCCGCTCGCCCCGGCCTCGGTGTACTCGAACCAGCTGCGGTAGGTGTCGTGCCTGCGCAGATACGAGTTGAGCGCCTCGTTCATCGCCGCGATGTCGCACTGACCAGGGACTTCGCACGTCGCGATGATCTGCCGGGAGTACTCGAGGCCCGAGCCGGTGCGCTCGACGACACCGCGGATGTGCTGGCCCTGCATGTAGCTGACCGGCACCGAACTCACAGGTGCCTGCCGGGCCACTTCGCGGGCCGCCTCGGTCGGGTGCCAGGAGGTCAGAACACCTGGGATCGGCGTCCAATCATCGATCTTTCCGATCGTGATCTTCCCGATTCGCAATTACTTTCCTCCCAGGTCTGGGCACACCGAGGCCCGGCAACACTGTTGGCGTCATCAACATACCCCGGCAACCTTTGGCGGTGCCGTTACGCCTGGTGGCGCGGTCCCCGATGACCAGCCACCACCGCCGCACTTAATCCTCGTGCTTCAGCAACCTACATGTAATACTGGCCCGCAGAAGATGAGCTGGCCGTGGCCGTTCGGAAGATCAACTGGCCATTCGTAAATGAGTCGGCCGTCAAGTAGATCTGCCGACCAATCGTCTAGGCCGGCCGTTGGCAACATAAATTCTGGCGCTGAACACGGTCTCTGCGTGGGACCGGACGTCACCGGCAAACGCGGGAGGACAGCTTTTTCATGGCAACGATCGAAGGTCCGGAAACTTCCAGGTTCGCGATCGTCGGGTACGCCGCGCGCTTCCCCGGAGCCACCGACGCCGAATCCTTCTGGGAGATGCTGCGCGAAGGCCGGGACGCCGTATCCGAGGTGCCACAAGACCGGTGGGACGTCGACGAGTTCTTCGACGCCGACCCGGACGCCCGCGGCAAGATCATCACCCGCCGCGCCGGCTTCCTCGATGACGCCGTCGGCTTCGACGCCCCGTTCTTCGGAGTCTCCACCCGCGAAGCCAAGATGATGGACCCCCAGCAGCGGCTGCTGCTGGAGATGGCATGGCGCGCCGTGGAGCATTCGGGCACCGCGCCGTCCGCGCTCGCCAACACGCAGACCGGTGTGTTCATCGGCCTGGCGACCCACGACTACCTGGGCATGGCCTCGGGTGAGTTGACCTACCCGGAGATCGAGGCCTACATGGCCATCGGTACCTCGGGCGCCGCGGCGGCGGGCCGCATCAGCTACCGACTGGGACTGCAGGGGCCGGCCGTCACCGTCGACACCGCGTGCAGCTCGTCGCTGGTGGCCATCCACCAGGCGTGCCAGGCCCTGCAGCTCGGCGAGTGCGATCTGGCGCTGGCCGGTGGCGCGAACGTCATCCTGAGCCCGGCGACCATGATCACCTTCTCGCAGTCGCGCATGCTGGCCCCGGACGGCAAGTGCAAGACGTTCGACGCCGCCGCCGACGGCTACGTGCGCGGTGAGGGCTGCGGCGTCGTCGTCGTGAAGCGGCTCGAGGACGCGGTGCGCGACGGCGACCGGATCCGGGCCGTCATCCGCGGCAGCGCCATCAACCAGGACGGCGCCTCCGGCGGCCTGACGGTCCCCAATGGTGTTGCACAGCAACGGGTTATCGCCGAGGCGCTGGAGCGCGCGGGCCTGACACCGGGCGACGTCGGCTATCTCGAAGCGCACGGCACCGGCACGTCGCTGGGTGACCCGATCGAGGTCCAGGCCGCCGCCGCGGCGTACGGCACCGGGCGCGACGCCGACGACCCGCTGCTGATCGGCTCGGTCAAGACGAACATCGGACACCTGGAGGCTGCCGCGGGCGTCGCCGGGATCATCAAGGTCATCCTGTCGCTCGAACATCAGGAACTGCCGAAGCACCTGCACTTCAAGAACCCGTCGCCGCACATCCCGTGGGACCGCATCCCGGTGAAGGTTGTCGACGAGGCCACCACCTGGGAACGCGGCGACCGGCCGCGCGTCGCGGGCATCAGCTCGTTCGGCTTCTCGGGCACCAATGCCCATGTGCTGCTTGAGGAAGCGCCCTTGCCGGCAGTTGAGGCCGAGACGCCGGCCGAGGAGCCCGACGACCGGCGCTTCATGGTGCTGCCACTGTCGGCGCGGACCCCGGCGGCGCTGCTGCAGTCCGCCGAGGACTACCGCAGCTGGCTGGCCGCACACCCCGAGGCCACCCTCTCGGACGTCTGCATCACCGCGGGTGCCGGCCGCGCCCACTTCGAACACCGTGCCGCGCTCGTGGTGAATTCCCTTGACTCCGCGCGGGAATTGCTCGGCGCACTGGCCGACGACCGCCCGGCGCCCGGCCTGGTGCGCGGGACCTCCGCGGACAAGCCGAAGACCGCCTGGCTGTTCCCGGGTCAGGGCAGCCAGTTCGCGGGCATGGCCAAGGAGCTGTTCGAGACCGAGCCGGTGTTCGCCGAGACCGTGCGGCAGTGTGCCGCCGCGGTTGCCGATGTTTGCCAGGGCGAGCGAAGCGACGGGAAATATTCCGAAAAGCCTTTCCTTGAAGTGATCTTCGAAGGTCCGGATGACACGCTGCGGCTCACCAGCTACGCCCAGCCGGCGATCTTCGCCGTGGAGATGGGGCTGGCCAGGCTGTGGCAGTCGTGGGGCTTCGAGCCCGACGTGGTGCTCGGCCACAGCGTGGGCCAGTACACCGCGGCATGCGTCGCGGGCGTGTTCAGCCTGGAAGACGGCATGCGACTGCTCGCCGAGCGCGGGCGCCTCTTCGGGAACCTGCCGGCGGGCGGCCGGATGGCGGCGATCTTCGCCGCGCCTGAGCGCGTCGAGCGGCTGACCGATGAATACCCCAGCCTGTCGGTTGCCGCGTACAACGGCGCCAACACCGTGCTCTCCGGTCCCGGCGCCGACCTGGAACGTGCCGTCGCGGGACTGACCGGCGACGGTGTCCGCTGCGACTGGCTGGAGACCAGCCACGCCTTCCACTCGGCTCTGCTGGACCCGGCGCTCGACGAATTCGAGTCCTACGCAAACCAGTTCACGTTCAACGCGCCGCAGCGAATCCTGGTGTGCAACCGGACCGGTGACACCCTGGGGCGTACCGCGAAGCTCGACGGCCAGTACTGGCGCCGGCACGCGCGTCAGCCCGTGGAGTTCGCCAAGGGCGTGGAGACCCTCGCCAAGCTCGGTTGCGCGGTGCTGCTCGAAGTCGGCCCCCAGCCCATCCTGACCGCCGCGGCCCTGCGCGCCTGGCCCGATCCGGCGACCGCGCCGCGGGCCATTGCCTCGTTGCGCCGCAAGGGCGCTGACCACCGGCAGCTCACCGAGGCACTGGCCACCACGTACACCGTAGGTCACCTGCCGGACTTCGCCGCCGTCCGGCCGGGCTCGGCACACAATGTCGATCTGCCGACCTACCCGTTCCAGCGCAAGGCGTACTGGTTCCGCGACGAGCGCGTCACGCCGACTGCGACGGCGCACATGGGCGGCGGGGCGACCACCGAGGCTGTCCGCCTGCTCGAAGACGGCCGCATCGACGAGCTCGCCACCCTGCTGGGCGGCACCGACGAATCGGCCACCGCGGTACTGAACAAGCTTGCGGCACAACACAACCGGCAGCGCACCGCGCAGTCCGTCTCGGACGCCCGGTACGAGATCCGCTGGGACAAGATCGCGGCCGGGGCGCCCGTGGAGATCGGCGAGGGTTCGGCGTGGGTCCTCATCGGTGACGCGGTACCCGACCCACTGACCGAGGCCCTGACCCGCCTCGGCCACCGGCACCGTGTCCTTGGGCTGCCCGCGTCCGACGCAGACGAGCAGCAGCTGGAAGCGGATCTGCGCACGGCCGTCGAGGAGGAGCCGGCGCTGCGCATCCTGCACGTCGCCGGACTCGACGCCGACCGGGCTTCCATGCAGGCCTTGCTGCGGATACAGCACCGCGTCCTCACCGGCACGCAGCGCCTGTTCCGCGCGGCGGCCGCCGCTGAGTTGCGGGCACCCATCTGGGTGATAACCCGTGGTGCACAACGCGTTATCGACACCGACACTGTCGCGCCGGAGCAGACGGGCCTGTGGGGCTTCGGCCGTTCGGCCGCGCTGGAATACCCGCAGGTGTGGGGCGGCCTGGCCGATCTGGCCTCCGATACCGCACAAGCCGGCACCGACGAATGGTCGCGCTTGCTCACCCAGGTGATCGCCGCCCCACGCGGCGAGGACCAGATCGCGCTGCGCGCCGAGGGCGTGCACGTGCCGCGGCTGGTCCGTCGTACCGGGCAGCCGAATCCGACACAACTGGAATTGCGCGCTGACGCAACGTATCTGGTGACCGGCGGCCTGGGCTCGCTCGGCCTGGAGATCGCGGGCCACCTGGCCGCGCACGGTGCCCGGAACCTGGTGCTGACCAGCCGGCGCGCGCCGAGTGAGGCCGTGCAGCAGCGCATCGACGCGCTGCGCGAGCAGCACGGCTGCCAGACCCGCGTCGTCACCGCCGATGTCGCCAATCCTCATGACGTCGCCCGCCTGATGTCCACCCTTCGTGCCGAGCTGCCGCCGCTGGCCGGTGTCGTGCATGCCGCCGGCGAGAACAGCACGACGCCGCTGGCCACGCTGGAAGACGCCGAGCTGGAGCGTGTCTTCTCGGGAAAGGTCTGGGGTGCCTGGTACCTGAGCGAAGCGGTTGCCGACCTGAAGCTCGACTTCTTCCTGTCCACCTCGTCGATCTCCGCGGTGTGGGGCAGCTACGGCCAGACCGCCTACAGCGCCGCCAACGCCTTCCTCGACGGCCTGACGTGGCGCCTGCGTGAGCAGGGCGTGGCCGGTATGAGCGTCAACTTCGGACCGTGGTCTGCGGGTATGGCCGATCCCGATGCGCGTGCCCAGCTGGAGCGCCGCGGCGTCCGTACCCTGTCCCCTGCCGATGCCCTGACCGGTATGGCCGATGTCATGGTGTCCGGCGGCGACCCCGCGGAAGCCGTTGTGGCGCGCATGGATTGGGCCAAGTTCCTGCCCATCTACTCGCAGGCCGGGTCCCGGGCCCTGCTGGCGGAGGTCGCCCGCGAGGTGCCCGAATCCGCCGGCGCCTCGGGTGCCGTCGGCACGTCCGGGAACACGCGCCTGGTCGAACAGCTCATCGCCGCACCCGTGCAGCAGCGCAAGAAGCTGGTCCTGGAGTATCTGCGGGACGCCGTCGCCGAGGTGACGCGCATCGAGGCCTCCGAGATCCGCGAGGAGACCGGGTTCTTCGACCTTGGCATGGACTCACTGATGGCCGTCGAACTGCGTCGTCGCCTGGAACAGGGTGTCGGCAAAGAACTTCCGGCGACCCTCGCGATGGACCACCCGCGGCTCACCGATGTCGCCGACTACCTGCTCAGCGACATCCTCAACCTCAGCGAGAAGGCGGGCGCGAAGGCCGTCACCGAGGTCAAGTCGCTCGCCGCTGCCGACGAGCCCATCGCCATCGTCTCGGTGGCATGCCGTTTCCCCGGCTCGCCTGATCCGGATGCGTTCTGGCAGGTGCTGTCTCAAGGTGTCGACGCGATCAGCGAGATCCCCGAGGACCGTTTCGACGTCGACGAGTTCTACGACCCCGACGCCATGACGCCGGGCAAGATCTACACCCGCTCCGGCGGTTACCTCGACAGCGTCGACACGTTCGATCCGGAGTTCTTCGGCATCTCGCCACGCGAGGCCGTGTGGATCGACCCGCAGCAGCGCCTGATGCTCGAAATCGCCTGGGAGGGCCTGGAACGCGCTGGGTACGCCCCGGCCGGGTTGCGCGGCAGCCGAACCGGCGTGTTCGTCGGTGTCGGCGCCAACGAGTACTCGCATCTGCTCTCGGGCGGCTCCGTCGAGAATCTCGAACCGCACTTCATCACCGGTAACGCGCTCAACGCCATCGCAGGTCGCGTGTCGTTCACACTCGGCCTGGAAGGGCCGGCCATGGCGGTCGACACCGCCTGCAGCTCCTCGCTGGTCGCGGTCCACCAGGCCGTGCAGGCCCTGCACGCCGGCGACTGCGACATGGCGCTGGCCGGCGGCGTCAACGTCCTGCTGAGCCCGGCGTCCATCGTCGCGGCGTCCCGCGCCCGGATGCTGGCGCCCGACGGCCGCTGCAAGACGTTCGACGCCGCCGCCGACGGCTACGTCCGCGGTGAAGGCTGCGGCGTCCTCGTCCTCAAGCGGCTCAGTGACGCCCAGCGCGACGGCGACCGCATCGCCGCCGTCATCCGCAGCACCGCGGTCAACCAGGACGGCGCGTCCAGCGGCCTCACCGTCCCCAATGGTGGTGCGCAGCAACGCCTCATCAACACGGCGCTGGCCCGCGCCGGCCTCAGCGGCGGCGACGTCGACTACCTCGAAGCGCACGGCACGGGCACCCCGCTCGGCGACCCGATCGAGGTCCAGGCCGCGGCGGCCGCCTACGGCGCGGGCCGCGACCCGCAGCGGCCGCTGCTCATGGGCACCGCGAAAACCAACATCGGGCACCTCGAGTCGGCGGCCGGTGTCGCCGGTCTGGTGAAGGTCGTGTTGTCGCTCGAGCACGAAATGCTCCCGCAGACGCTGCATTTCAACAAGCCGTCGCCGCACATCCCGTGGGACTCGCTGCCCGTCCAGGTGGTGGACAAGCCCACGCCGTGGCACACCGACGGCCGTCCGCGCCGCGCCGGCGTCAGCTCCTTCGGCTTCACCGGCACCAACGCGCACGTGCTGTTGGAAGAGGCGCCGGCCGTGGTGTCTGACGACGACGTCGCCGATGACGCGACACCCGAAACCGCTGTGGCGGAACCGATCAGCGTGCTACCGCTGTCGGCCCGCTCGGCCCAGGGCCTGACAGCGCTCGCGCAGCGCTACCGCGACTGGCTCGAAGCGCACCCCGACGCCTCGATCGCCGACGTCTGCTTCACCGCCGGTTCGGGACGTTCGCACTTCGAGCACCGCGCCGCGGTGGTCGCGAACACCGTTCACGACGCGAAGAACCTGCTGGAAGACCTCGTCGCGAACAAACTGCGGCCGGGCGTGCTCAAGGGCGAGTGCGCCGACCCGCCGACCACCGCGTGGTTCTTCCCCGGCCAGGGCAGCCAGTACCCGGGCATGGCGCGCGAATTGTTCGACACCGAGCCGGTTTTCGCCGACGTGGTGCGCCGGTGCGCGCAGGCGGTGGATCCGATCCTGCCGCGCCCGCTGCTGGAGGTCATGTTCGGCAACGATCGTGAAGCGGCAGAGACGCTGCGCAACACCGCGTTCGCGCAGCCCGCGATCTTCGCCGTCGAGATGGGCCTGGCCCGGTTGTGGCAGTCGTGGGGCATCGCGCCTGACGCGGTGCTGGGCCACAGCGTCGGTCAGTACGCGGCGGCCTGCGTGGCCGGGGTGTTCAGCCTGGAGGACGGTGCCCGGCTGATCGCCGAGCGCGGCCGGTTGTTCGCCAGCCTGCCTGCCGGTGGTCGCATGGTGGCGGTGTTCGCCGATCCCGAATACGTGGAGCGCGCCGCTGAGGCGTTCCCGCGGGTGTCGGTCGGTGCGTACAACGGCCGCAACACCGTGTTGTCGGGTCCGGGTGAGGATCTGGAGCAGATCGTCGCCGCGTGCAGCGAGGACGCCACGCGCTGCACCTGGCTCGAGACCAGCCACGCCTTCCATTCCGAGCTGCTGGACCCGGTGCTCGACGAATTCGAGTCCTTCGCAACGCAGTTCCAGTTCGCGACACCCACGCTGCCGCTGATCTGCAACCGCACGGGCGCGGTCCTAACCGCCGAGACGCCGCTCAACGCGCAGTACTGGCGGCGGCATTCGCGTCAGCCCGTGCAGTTCACCGAGAGCGTCAAGACCGTCGCGGCGCTGGGTTGCTCGGTGCTGATGGAGATCGGCCCGCAGCCGATCCTCACCGCGGCCGCGCTGCAGTGCTGGCCCGAGGGCGCCGAGACCCCGCGGGCCATCGTGTCCCTGCGCAAGGGCGCCAACGCGCAGCGGCAGATCACCGAAGCGCTTGCCACGACGTACATCTGCGGGCACCGGCCGGACTTCGCGGTCAAGAACCGCGGACACCGCGTCGAGCTCCCCACATATCCGTTCCAGCGGCGCCGCTTCTGGCCCAAGACCGCGAATGTCGTGGGCATGAGCTCCGGCGGATCGGCGGCCACGTCCGGAATCCTTGGCAGTGCCAAGGATCTGGCCACCGGCGACACGATCTACAGCAATGTGCTGTCGGTCAAGACGCAGCCGTGGCTGTCGCACCACGTCATCTACGGCACCGTCGTGGTGCCGGGTGCGACGTACGCGGCGATGGCACTGGCCTCGGTCGGAGCGCCGGCTCGGGTGAAGGAAGTCTTCTTCTACGAGCCGATCATCCTGCCCGACAAGGCCTCTCGCGAGACGCAGCTGACCATCCGGACCCTGGAGGGCGGCGAGGGCTGGAAGTTCCAGGTGCACAGCCGGCCGAACGGGGTCCGGGAAGCCGAGTGGTCGCTCAACGCCGACGGCACACTGCTGGCCGGCGCCTCTGACGAAGACGCGGCAGACAACGTCGCGGGTTCCATGGAGGACGTCGTCGAGCGCATGGAGCGGCTGCGTCCGCAGCAGCTGTTCGAGACCTTCAACGACATGGAGCTGGCCTGGGGCCCAACGTGGTCCACGTCGCTCAAGTCGCTGTGGGTCCGTGATGGCATGGCGATCGGTGATGTGTCCGTCGGCGACGAACTGGCCGAGCATCTCAGCAGCGAGCCCATCCACCCCGTCCTGCTGGACCTCTGCACCGGTGTGGCCTTCCCGGCGTTCCCGGCGCTGCTGGCCGCCGAACACGGCATGCACGACCTGTTCCTGCCGCTGCGATACGGCCAGGTCGAGCTGCGCGAGAAGATGCCGCGGCGCTTCTACGCCCGGGCGCGCTGGCACACCAGTGAGCTGACCAACGAGACCCAGGTCTTCGATATCGACTTCCTCGATCGCGACGGCAAGCGGCTCGGCGGCATCACCGAGTTCACCGTGAAGCGGGCGCCGCGTGAGGCACTGCTGCGGGGGCTCGGCGGCGACACCACCCGTCTGCTGTACACGCTGGGCTGGCAGGAGGGTGCGGCACCGGCCGCCGGGGACGAGGCCGAAGCCAAGACCACAGGTACCTGGCTGGTCGCCGGCTTCGACGAGTTGGCCGCCGGTCTCCCCGGTGCCGTCAAGCTCGACCAGACGCTGGACGCCGCCGCCTGGCAGCAGGCGATCACGACGGCCGCCGAGGCCGGCGCCCCCGTCACCGGAATCGTCTGGCGTGCTTCGGGCTACGAGGACGCCGACGTCGCGGCCCGCCTCGAGACCGAGGTCGGCACCGTGCTGGCGGGCATGCAGACCGCACTCGCCGAGGAGAAGCTGAACCTCACCGGCGGCATCTGGATCGTCACCGAGCGCGCCGTGGCCACCGAGCCCGGCGAGCCCGTCGACCCCGTGCAGGCCGCACTGTGGGGCCTGGGGCGCACCGTCATCAACGAGCAGCCGACGCTGCGGCTCAAGCTCGTCGACCTCGACGGCGCCGACGACAACGCCACCAACTGGCTGACCGGCATTCTGGGCACCCCGGTGGCCGAGTCGGAATTCGCGCTGAGGCAAGGCAAGTTCCTCGTGCCACGGCTGATGCACTGGGCGCGCAGCGGCCACTTGCCGATGCCGCGTTCCGACGACTACGTGCTGGCACCCACCGAGCGTGGCGCGATCGACAACCTGCGGCTGACCGAGAAAGAGGTGACGCCGCCGGCGCCCCATGAGGTGCAGGTCCGGATCGAGGCCGCCGGCCTCAACTTCCGCGACGTGCTCAACGTGCTGGGCCTCTACCCGGGCGATCCGGGACCCATCGGCGGTGACCTCTGCGGTGTCATCACCGAATTGGGTTCGGAAGTCACCCGATTCAAGGTGGGGCAGCGCGTCTTCGGCTCCATGCAGGGTGCCTTCTCGAGCCGGCTCAACGTGCCGGAGCAGCTGCTCGCCGTGGTACCCGAGGGCATCAACCCGGTCGACGCGGCGACCCTGCCGGCGGCCGCGCTGACGGTCCGGCTGGCGTTCGACTGGGCGCAGCTCAAGCCGGGCGACCGCGTGCTGATCCACGCCGCCAGCGGTGGTGTCGGGTTGGCGGCGGTGCAGATGGCGCGCCAGAAGGGCGCGGTCGTCTTCGCCACCGCCAGCACCTACAAGCGTGCGACGCTGCGCAAGATGGGCGTGGAGTACGTCTATGACTCGCGGACAACCGATTTCGCGGATCAGATTCTCGCCGACACCAACGGTGAGGGCGTCGACGTGGTGCTCAACAGCCTGACCAACGAGGGCTTCGTCGAGGCCACGGTGCGAGCCACCGCCCAGGGCGGCCGGTTCGCCGAGATCGCCAAGCGCGATATCTGGACCCCCGAGCGCATGGCCGAGGTGCGGCCGGACATCAACTACGAGATCGTCGCGCTCGACGTGACGATGATGACCGATCCGGCACACATCCAGCGGCTCATGGAAGAGGTCGCCGACGGACTCGCCAAGGGTGAGTGGACACCGGTTCCCGCCGAGGTCTACCCACTGACCGAGGCCAAGACCGCCTTCCGCCGGATGCAGCAGGCCCGGCACATCGGCAAGATCGTGGTGCAGATGCCGAAACCGCTGCAGCCGCATGGGGATCGGACCTACCTGGTCACCGGTGGCCTGGGCGCGCTCGGTCTGCACACCGCGGCCTACCTGGCGCAGCTGGGTGCCGGCGACATCGTGCTGACCAGCCGGCGCGAGCCCGATGGCGAGGCGCAGCGCGCCATCGACGCGATGATGGAGCGCTTCCACTGCCGGGTGCACGTCTTCTCCGGCGACGTCGGTGACGAAGCTTCGGTCGCGGCACTGCTCGACCGCATCCGCACCGAGCTCCCGCCGCTGGCCGGTGTGGCCCACCTGGCCGGCGTGCTCGACGACGCGCTGCTGCCCCAGCAGGATCTGGAGCGCTTCCGGAAGACCCTGGGCCCCAAGGCCTACGGCGCTCTGCACCTGCACAAGCTGACGAAGGACGACGATCTCGACTTCTTCATCGTCTACTCGTCGGCCTCAGCGGTGCTCGGTTCACCGGCCCAGGGCAACTACGCCACCGCCAACGCGCTGCTCGACGGGCTCGTCGCGCACCGCCGGGCACTGGGTCTGCCCGCGACGTCCGTCAACTTCGGTCCGTGGGGCCGGGGCGGCATGGCCAGTTCGCAGGCAGCCACCGCGAACCTCAGCGCGCAGGGCATGATGCCGCTCGAGCCGGCGGCGGCGCTGGCCGCCCTCGGCGAGGTGATCCGGCACGGCGCCGCGCAGGCGACGGTCCTGAAGGCCAACTGGCAGCGGGCCGCGAAGATGCTCGGCGGCATCCGTCCGCCGCTGCTCGACCAGGTCCTGCCGACCAGCGACGCGGCCGCAACCGGTGACAGCGAACTGCTGCGGCAGCTGCAGGAGATTCCGGACGCCCAGCGCGCCGGGTTCATCACCGAATTCCTGCAGAAGGAGGTGCAGGGCTTCCTGCGCCTGGCGCAGCCGCCGGCGGCCACGAGCCGGTTCCTCGACCTGGGCACCGACTCCCTGATGGCGGTCGAGCTCCGCAACCGGTTGTTCGGTCAGTTCGGCGGCAAGTTCGACATCAGCCCGACGGCGATCTTCGACTACCCGACCCTCGGCGAACTCGCCGGGCACCTGGCGTCGCAGTTGCCGCCGTCGGATGCGCCGGAGGTGGCTGTTGAGGAGCCGGCGGCCGAGAAGTCAGCAGACACACCAGTCGCGGAAGCCACACCCGAGGCAGCCACCGAGGAGTGACGAATGTGAGGGCTGTGCACGAGCATCGACGCCGATGCGTGCACAGCCTTCACACTCACGACGGGCTATCTGCCAGTGGAACCCCTGCCGCCGTGAGACTTTCGGCATACGTCGGGGCGAGCTTCCCGGCATACGGGGGCGCCATGTGCGCCCAGTCGACTCGTGCGGGCGTATTGCCCACAAAACTCGGACACCGCTGGCTCTGGTTGCAGAACCAGGGCCGCGAGTCGACCCATGCACCACCTTGTTCGACGGCCAACTTCTGCTCGGCCCTGGCCTTCGCATACCAAACAGACGGGATGGTCCCGACGCAGCTCGACGGCGTGCTGGATACCTTGCTGACACACTCCTTGATCGCCTTGTCACTCGGCGGCGGCGCGACCAGCACCACTTTCTTGGTGTTTTCCCTAAACCGATCGATGATTCGATTGAGCGAGTCCGACCAAGCCTGCATCGACATCTCGCGCCTTGAATCGACAACACGGTCTCGCGCGTAGGCGTTGGATATCACGACGACATCTGGCTTGACGGTATTGATGACCTCTACGGCGCTGTCCTTACGGCCGGCGCACTCCGGGCTCACCGTTGTCCTGTCGATGCTGTCCTGTGTGAAAACGCAGGACCCCATCGCCTGGTTGAACACTTGCAATGCGCCATTCGAGCTCAATGCGAGCTGCCGCCAGATCTCTGAATACCCCAGCGCCACAGAATCACCGACAAGAACGACCTTCAGAGGCGCGGTTGGTGGACCGTATATGCAGAACTCCGGCGGTGCGATCGCAGACGCAGAGCATATGGCCACCTCGGGTGTGACGAGCTGGGCGACGTCTCCCCTACTGAACAACGATTCCATCGTCGGGTCCAGAACCGGCCACGCGCTCGCCTGCAGCGCCACCGAAATCTCGTCTTGCAGAGCGCTGGCTCGCGAGCCCAGAGTGATCGCAGGAAGAGCCGAGTCCACCTTTTCACGCGTCAGGTCGATCGCTGCATCTCCTACTTCGACCGTGTCGGACGGCGTGACCGGCCGAGCCAACCACGCAGTGCCAGCGACGGCGACGAGTGCGGCGGCAGCAAGCGCGGCGTACTGGGTAGACCTCGCGGGCGCATACTTGCGTCGCTGAATCTTCCGTATGAGCTCCCCGAGCTCTGTAAAACTATTGCGCCGCAGTGGATCTTCGATCAAGTGATACGAGGCGATCGACAGACCGAAGGTCAAAGCGACAACAGCCGCGTAGTAGGCGCCGCTCACATCCATGATGGCTCCGAGAAGAACGATCACGGGCCAGTGCACCAAATACAAGGAGTACGAAATATTCCCGATGTACGTGGAAGCCCGATTCCGTAGGAATGGCTGGTAGTCGGGCTCACGCCCCACTCCCGCAGCGATCACCAGGGCCGCGCCGAACGCCGGAAGTATCGTCCACGGCGCCGGAAAAGCCGTTTGGGTATCGCTGATCAGCGCGAAGCTGACACTGATGACCAGCAGACCGCTCCACGACAGGATGGGCTTGAGAACTCGTGGAATCTGGGCCAGCAGTCCGACTGCGGTTGCCAGAATCGCACCAACGCCCAACTCCCACACTCGCGCAAAAGTATCGAAGTACGCGGTCGGCGGAGATTCCGCGGTTTCGCGCATAGCCCATAACAACGACGCCAGGACGATGACACCCATAACTCCGCCGGCGAGGGCCATCCGCCGTGAATGCGACCAGCTCTTGCGAACGATGACCACACTCAACGCGAAAATCACTGCGGGCCAGACGAAATAGAACTGTTCTTCGACCGACAGCGTCCAGTAGTGCTGAATCGGCGACACCGTAGCTGCCATCGAGTGGAAATAGTCCGTACCGATACTCAGAAAATGCCAATTCGACCAGAAGATGAACGCCCACAATGCGTCAACTCCGATCTCATGGGATCGAAATCCGCGAAATACCAGAGTCGACGCCAGATAGGTGAGCACCAGAACGACGGTGGCGGCCGGGACGATTCGGCGGATGCGGTTCCAATAGAACCGCCTGAAGGAGACCGTGCCGGTCTTCTCTGCGCCACGCATGAGGTTGCCGGTGATCAAGAACCCGGAGATCACGAAGAACACATCGATGGCGGCGACGCCTCCTCTGGGCCATCCCCAAAGGTGGTACGCGAACACGGCGAGCATGCTGACCATGCGCAAGCCTTGTATGTCGAGCCGCTGGCTGGTGTCTGCCGCGCGACGCCGACGCCGACGCCTGACTACCTCAGATGAGCCCACGGCCAGCCTCCTATCGGCAGCTCAGCACCGCCGCCACGACGCAGCTTACGGACAAGACAATTTTTTTGACTGCATTACCGGTGAACCGCCTCCACGCCGGGCGTTGCCCCCAGGTTCGAGAGCGGAGACCTTCCAGAACATCCCGCTACCTGCACCGTTTGCGTATTGACGCCGACCATAATTTCTGTCAGGCTCCTATGAGGAGCGATCTCATCGGCGGAAGGCTCGGACAATGTCTGCTATCGCGATGCATGTTTCGAACACCAAAGCCAAGTTGCGGGCCGGAACTGCTGCCTGCGTGGTCGCCGGCGCCGCAGTCCTGACTCCCGCAATGGCCCAGGCGGATATCGCAACGCCGGTACCCTTGGCGCCGATCTCGCAGGTCCTGGACAACGTCGCCCAGGCGCCCCACTTCTTAGCCGAGGCCACGTGGTGGCAGAACGATCCCTGGTGGTGGGTGGGAACCGGACCGAATCCGTCGACCCCCGCACCCATCCTCGTGGGGACATTCACGCCGCTCTCGATCATCCCGGGCTTCCTCCAGGAGCCGTGGAAGCGCCTGACACAGAACATCAATCTCTCGGTGTGCTTCTTCGGTGCAGGCGCAAAGATCGGGCCGTACGGCACCATCACGGTTTCACTTACTCGGGGCTGCTAGTCCGCGCGGCCGACTCGCAAAAGCCAGACATTGATGGTTCTGCGGATGCCACAGGGCGGCCGTTCAATGCGGAACGTTCCTGAGTGAGCAAGCATTCTCAAGACCCGACGGCGGGCGAACCGACCGGCGACGACAAAGACGAAGACAGCGGCGAAACCACGCGTACACGAAAGGTGTTGCGTCGCCGACGTTTACGCGGCGTCACGCTGATTGTGTTGGCTGCCGCCGCGGGATTCCTGTGCTGGCTGGGATTCGAAGGTTACTCAGCCAAATCCCACCTGGAACGGGCACGCGTCGGTGCACAGCACGCAAAGGAAGCGTTGTCCGCCGGCGACGTTGACGCGGCTGTGCGCGCCGCCGCTGCAGCCGAAGTAGATGCCAAGCATGCGAACGATGCCGTGCGGTCGACGCCGTGGACTGTCGCTGCACACATCCCGTTCCTAGGAAGTCCGTTCACGTCCGCGCAGCAGATTTCGCACGTCGTTCTTGGACTGGCTTCGGATGTGTTGAAGCCTGCGGCCGAATTAGGTACGGCGCTCTCACCAGCCCATCTCATCAAGGGATCACACATCGACGTTCAGGCACTTCGGGACAAGGAGCCGGGCCTGCTCAAGATCGCCGAGGACGCTCGACGGTTGCAAACGGAAGCGGACGCGATCGCTGACCCGACCTACCTGGCGACTCTGCGGAACGCACGCTCGGAGCTGCAAGCGCAAACGGCGAAAGTCACCAACCTCCTCGACAAGGCGGCCCTCACGGCCAAGCTCGCACCGTTGCTCATGGGCGCAGACGGGCCCCGAACTTACTTCATGGGGTTTCAGACGAATGCCGAAGTCCGAGGGACGGGAGGGATACTCGGCGGGTTCGGCATTCTCCGGTTCGACAACGGCACGCCGACCGTAAATGCCTTGGGCCCCAATACTGAATTGGCCGGGCCGTTCAAACCACTGGACCTTGGGCCCGAGTTCGGCCAAGAGTACGGCTACACGAATCCGAGCACCGATTTCCGGAATAGCAATCTCAGCTCGCATTTCCCCTACGCGGCACAGATATGGCGCTCTATGTGGGCACAACAAACGGGCGAGGAAGTCGACGGAGCAATCGCGCTCGACCCCGTCGCCCTGAGCTACGTGCTGGGCGCAACCGGACCGGTCACGATGCACGACGGCGAACTGATCACCAACGAAAACGTCGTCGAGCTCACCGAATCGACTGCGTATCGACGGTTTCCCAATGATCAGGCCGCGCGCAAGCAGTACCTCCAGGACATCGCCAACGCCGTAGTCAGAAAGATGACCACCGCCGTCGAATCACCGCGGAAGTTGCTCGACGCACTCGGGAAGGCCGCCGACGAACGCCGAATCGCAGTCTGGAGCGTATCCCCTGAAGCCGAGAAACTTCTCGAGCAGACGCCACTCGCACACTCGATCCCAGATAACGCCTCTCCCTACGCCGCGGTCATCCTCAACAACCTCGCGGGCAACAAGGTTGACTACTACCTCCGGGCGCACGTCACTTACCAGGCCGAGGGCTGCACCGGTACGACCCGCAACTCGACGGTGACCGTCAAGCTGACGAGCACCGTGCCGGACATACCGCTGCCCGAGTATGTTGCCGGCTCGCTCGGCCTGAGCCGCAACGTTCCGATCACTTTGCCGAGCGGCTCGATGCTGACGTCGGTCCGACTGGTCGCAACCAAGGGAGCAGCGTTGGTGGGGGCCTTCTCCAACGGCCAACAGATACCTGTATTTACCGGAACGGACCGAGGCCATCCAACCTTTGAAATCCAAGTGGCAATCCCCCCAAGGCAATCGGGTGAGCTGATCTTCCGACTGTCTGAGCCGACGGTTCCAGGTGCGGCCCAAGTGCCGGCGCAACCACTCATCGCCACGACAGCTCCAACGGTCGCGGTTCCCGAATGCACGCAGAAATAATCACAGTTCCGCGTAATTGACGTTGGCGTTGACCTACATTGGAAGCGACATCGCCGAGTGGAGGGTGTGGAGGTCGGCCACAACCTCCCGCGCGACGCCTGAGGTCGACCGTGCCGGGCCACCAGAAGGAGTGGACTGCAGTGAATCTCCAGAACATTTTGCGAATACTCCGGACAAGATGGATACCGGTTGTGGCCGCAATTGTCGTGACCTTACTCGGCACCGTAATCATCACTGCCACAACGACTCCGCTATATAAATCGTCGACGCGGCTGTTCGTTTCCACTTACGCCGGCACCTCACTGACCGACGCATACCAAGGCAATTTGTTTTCCCAGGAGAGAATAAATTCCTACACGGTTCTACTCACGGGCGAAGTACTCGCGCAACGTACCGTCAATGCACTCCACTTGGACATGTCCCCACAGGCACTGCGTAAGGAAGTCACCGCTCGATCCAAAGCAGGTACCGTCCTCATCGACGTCGACGTTCTCGACCCGTCACCCGTTCGAGCCCGCGATATCGCCAATGCCCTGTCGAACGAATTCGTCGCCATGGTCAAGGAGCTCGAAACCTCCGGCGACGGCAATCTCCCCGATACGCGGGTCGTAGTAGAGCAGCCGGCGGCGGTATCGAGCTCGCCGGCTGTGCCGAAACTGGTAAGGAACTTGGTGCTCGGCGCGGTTGCAGGTGTGCTCCTCGGCGTCGCGTTGGCCGTCGTACTCGACGTGATCGACAGCACCGTCAAGAAGCGCGAAGACCTCGAAGACATAACCGGAGTCAGTGTCGTAGGCGAGATTCCAGTGGACAAACCTCGCCGCACGGCACCAGCCATCACGTTCAGCAGCGACAATTCACGGATCGCCGAATCCTTTCGAAAGTTGCGTACAAACCTGAGCTTCCTGGCAGTCGACAACCCACCGCGGGTCATCGTGATCACCAGCTCGATTCCCAATGAAGGCAAATCAACCACGGCAATAAACATCGCTCTGGCACTGGCAGAGGCCGAAAACAACGTCCTCGTAGTCGACGGCGACATGCGACGACCGATGGTTCATCAATATCTGAAACTCGAAGGAGCGGTGGGTCTAAGCACTGTCCTCAGCGGTGCGGTTTCCCTACCGGAGGCTCTGCAGGACACGCAATTCGCCGGGCTGACAGTTCTGGCGGCCGGCGCAATCCCGCCGAACCCAAGCGAGCTATTGGCATCTCAAGCCGCGAAAAAGCTACTCGCGGAGCTCCGCGGACAATTCGACTACGTAATCATCGATTCGTGCCCGCTATTGGCTGTCACAGACGCCACCTTGTTGGCCGCCAATGCCGACGGAGCACTGTTGTTGGCACGGTATGGGAAGACGCGGCGTGATCAATTGGCTCATGCGTCTGATGCCCTTGAGAATGTGGGTGCCACCTTGCTCGGCACGGTCTTCTCGATGACGCCCCCGCGTAGTCATTCGCCCTACGCCGGCTCCTACTATTACTACTATCACGGCAAAAGCCGTAACGTCGGACGTCACGGCCAGGCCTAAGCCATTCGAGCGATGACTCTCCAAATCATTGGCGCCACGCGCGATAGGGTGACATGGAATCGCGCACGACAGGTGACCATCAAAAGTTTGTGCCTGGTGGGTGTCGTGTCGGCACTCACCGCGTGCACCCCGGGGCCCCCACCCTATGAATCGAGAAATGTATCGCCGTCCAGTGTCTCCCACAAACCACCGAAACCTGATTCCGTACAGCCGGATTCAGGACCGACGGAAGCGTCTTTCGTTGATGACTTCGACCGACCAGACATAGCAGACGGGTTGGGTGAAGGCTGGGATATGCGCACCGCGCAGAGTGGCGAGCCATCCTTGCGTCCCGCGACTGACGGATACCTCAAGGACGGACATTTCAGCTACGCAGGGAAGAGCGACGTCATTGCCATACGCCAGTTTCGCGCCCCGATCCTAAGCCTCGGTGCAGAAGGACAATTCGTCCGGCGGGGCGGCTCGACCGCCGACACCATCATGATGTTCGGTACCGCCGAAGACAACAACATCCAAACGAACATGGTCATATTTACGTCCAGCAGAACCGCCTGGGGCGTACATCTGCGAAACCAGGTCGCCAGCAGCAAGCTCAAGGCCATAGCGAGCGGTCAGTATGCCCATCCCCTGGAATTGGGGCGCAACTACAGGTTCCTGCTCCGCATCACCGACGGCCAAATCAGGATCACAGGTCCGGGCCTCGATGTGAGTAAATCATTACCGATGCCCCTCCCCCTCAACGTGTACGGATTCTGGCGTGAGTATCCCGACCGGCCATCAGCGGGCGGAATCTTTGACTTCGACAAGGTGTGGGCTCTCGAAGACGGCCTGCCGGCCGAACCCGTAGCGGCGTCAAGCGCCACTCCGGGAAATTAGGATCGTTGGATCCATAGCGAACCAGGCTCCCAGAGGTCGGTTCGCTTACCAAATACAGGGCACGAGCTAGACAGTTCTTGCGGATGGTGGTGCTTCAAGAAATTCAATGCGCCGATGATCTTGTACTCATGATTGAAGCAGAGAAATGCCTCCACGAGGTACTGCTCATTCCAGAATCGGACTTCACGGCTGAGCCATCCCTGCTGGTAGTCCTTGGGCGTACGAATGTCGTGAATGTGTACGAATACACCCGACTGGAGCACCGGCAGAATTTGCAGATACTCGAACAGCACATCGCCCTGCGGACGGATCATATGCGACGAATCAATAAATAGAATGTCGCCCTCTTCAAGTTCCCGGAAAACGTCGAGGTCGATTTGTTCCACGGGAGTACGGACCAGCTCCACGTCCAACTCGTTGAGCCAACCTGCTTCATACGGCTCAATGCAGACATGGCGGCATGAGTAGGCAGCTTCCTCGGCTCGGTTAGCGGCAATGGCGTGGCGCGCCATGAGCGTTGACTGGCCGCTGCCAATTTCGATGATCCGCTTCGGCCTCGCGTATCTGATCATGCTGTACAGGAACTCGGCGTCAGCCGGTCCGAAGACATGGTTGTCGTAATAAAAAACCGACTCCGATTGACTGTCCATCGGAAATGCGAGCAGCTCATTGCCGTACGAGAATTTCGTGAGTAGATCGAGCTGCTGACTGACATTCAAATCAAGCCCGGGCAATACGCGATCTTCTTCCAACGGCCGCCTCAGGGCAGTCGTATCGAACAGCGGTTCATAATAGTGATTACGGATCGGAAATATCCCTACGGTCCTGAACAACCAACGCGTTCGGGGCAGTCTTTCAATTCCGAAACGGCGGACAAGTTTCATCACGAGCGAGGCGACGAAGACTATCGGAACGAAGATGATGTCGATCAGCGGCGCCAGAGCTTGCGTCAGTCTGCCCACGGTCATCCCTTCTGAGAACACGCGACGCTGTCAGCCCAGCTCGAGGCCTGCAAATCCAGGCACAGCTACAGTCAAATCAAACCACATCCAGCGCGACCTACTGATCAAATTTGACGACCTCGCCTGGATCACATTCCCGCCGCCGAAGTGGACCCATGCCCCGGGACCCTCGACAAGGTCGAGCCGCAACTCACATGCGACGCATGGCAAATCGATGCTCCCGAGCGTTCGCTCCGAAAGGTGATTGAACCGCGCTGCTGTCAGCATCGCTGCTGAAACCACCGGCTAATTGAGGACCGCGAACCAGCAGTGCGATCCCGAGCAAGATGCCGAATGCCGGCGCGCCGAACGCGTCCTCGGGAATCGGAGTGACCACCATGGTGGCCATGTAGCCGACTGCCGCGGCCGCTGCGGCCGACCGCAATGCAAATCCGCCCCGTCCGAAGATCGCATGCAGAACTGGGGCGACGAAAGTAATCATGTACGCACAAAGTCCCAGCCAGCCGACCTTGGCAATAGCCCACCAATAGAAGTGGTGCGCGTAATACGTTCCCGAAGTCGCCGTGAATCCACGGCCGACTGGCGGCCTGTAGATAAAGCCCAAACCATTACCGAGCAGTTCATGGTCTACGATTCCGCTCTTGAGCCACTTGACTTCACTCTGCCGGTACAGCAATGAGTAGTCGAACTGTTGCGCAGTACTGCTGAACCCTTCCAGCACTCGAGCGGAGTACGCACTGTAAATTGATCCAATATAGTTCAGCCCTGGAATACCCGCCGTTGCAGATAGAAATAATCCCATCAGCTCGAACATCGCGACGCCACCGACAGCGATGAACACCGCGCGCAACACTCCGCTACGGGTTTGGCTTCCATCGACAGCAGTGCCGCTTCGATAAAACAATGGTGTCAGCAGCAACGTGACCACCACCAGAACTACGGCGTTTCGCGAGAACCCGATGGCGGTCACACCCAAAGCGGGGATCAAGTAGCCAATGGTCTTTCGAATCAAATCGGGCTTGATCGCCCACAACGCGATCACTATCGCGAGAGTGGCGCTCGCCAGGTGGGTTGTCGGTCCAAGCACTCGCTCCACGTCCGCTCTGGCGTGGACCGTCGTGCCGAATAGCGCCGCATCCTCGATGCGCGCGTTGAGGTTCACGAAGTTCCACGTACTGAGCAGAATCAGGACGAATGACACCCACAGGGTGATCTTCACCGCACGAAGGGCCGCATACGCCTCTGAGGTCGACGCGATGCGGCCGACGATGAACACGTACAAAGCCATCATCAAGATGCTTCGACCATCGTTCACCGTGGTCGGCACCCCATGACCGTTCCACAGCCCATGGGCGATGCCCACCGCGGTAATTACCCCGATGCCTACAGCACACAGGTCCGTGTTGCGGTTTGCGGGTCGGCAGATCAGCAGGTACAGCGCAGTGATGATCAACGGAATCTCGTGCAAATAGATGCCTGAGCCGAATATGCGAATCTGCGATGGGATGAACGCTGGGAAGCTCGAGAAAGTGACGATGACGACGGCGCCTATCCACCATTCCGGCGCGCGCAAGACCGCGATCGTGACGAAGACCGCGATGAAGGCGACGATGACCATCGTCTGCATCCAACAGATGGTAGCCCAGGGTGGCGCGGATCACTCCAAATATTGACGCATCCGTTCGGCGGGCCGAATGTCCTCTCGGACAGGGCGAATGACGCCGGCGGGTACGCACGCTTCGGATATCTGCGGCTCCCGGAACCTCGAAGACCAGGCGCTATGACATGCGACCACTGTCTCGATCCCACCACCCGCACGCCGGCGCCGACTACGGTCCGCTACCGACCGGGCTTCGGCATTACCGCGGCGCCTAGCGCCTCGCGAAGATGAGCGCCCCGAGGAGCGATATTGACGTATCGGAAAAATCTTTGGGAAAACCCCCGCCTGTACGAGTCCTGTGGACGTAGCATCTGCGACATACCGAGGGCCGTGCCAGGGTGGTGGACCGGCGTCAGAAAATATTGATTCTCTAACCGAGGGCACGATCGGGAGCGGGGTCCGATGTCGGCAGTCGCGATGGTTGATATAGCTGAATGCCCAAGTTATTGCGGCAGCTCTGAGGCGGCTCCGGGCAAAATCCACTCTGCTTCGACCTTCGGTCCACGGCACCCACCGCGACGTCGAGACGTCCGACTTCCGACCCGATGCCGCCGTGGCGAATAGCAAAGTAGCAACGTGCTCCACTCTCGATGTCCAGGCCGCGGGAAAGCTGTAGGCGGAAGACCAAGCCCCGCAACGGGTGCGTTCAACTTCGAGCGAATTCGCAACGGAGAGAGTAGCGAGGTGCGTACATGGCAGACGGGTTGACCATTGTTGGAGTTGGCCGCAGTGGTACTTCGACGGCGACGGCATTTGCCGAGTTTGCAGGGCTGCGCCTGCCCCGTGATGTCCTTCCAGCCGATCAGTGGAACCCTGACGGATACCTCGAAAGCAGCAGCCTCATTCATTTCAATGATCGCCTGCTGGCGGCCAGCGGTCAGACGTGGCTGAAGCCACGCCGCACCGACCGCAATTCCGTAACGGAATACCGCTGCTTACGCCGCGCCATGAAGGCGTTCAAAACCTCGTTCGGGAGCGGCCCGGGTTGGGTCTGGAAAGATCCCCGATTGCCCATGTTGCTTCCGTTCTGGGATCAAGTGCTCGGCGTGCAGCCGGCACTGGCCCCCTACCGAGAGCCGGTCGCAGTCGCCGCGAGCATCTCACGACGCGACAATGTCAATCTTGATGTTGCCCTTGCGATCTGGGAGCGCCATTCGCGTCAGATGCTCACCTCGGTCGCCGGTCGCCCAGTCCTGTTCAGCGATTATTCCCAACTTACCGGGCAGCCTGAATCCTGGTTCCGGCAGTTTTTCGACTTCTGCGTGGCGGCCGGGCTCAAAGTAACCGATGCAAATATCGACTTCGGTGCGCGCATTCGACACATCGACCGACCCGCCATACAGAAGAAGCCCACTTCGGAGCAATCCGAGTTGGCAGAACTGATCTGTAGCCTGGACGGCCCACACGAGAATTTCCAACAGATTTCACTACCGGATGAATCCCCGAGCACCCAGCGACTCATCGAGTCGGTGCAGAGCCCGCGCATGGCTGCCCGCATCCGCGCAACGTTCACCATGAGGCCGAAGTACGTCGTACTGGCGAACTTACTCTGATCACGCAATAGCGCGCACGGATGACGTTGCGCAACCAGCCAATTTACGCATCAGGTGCAGGTTCAACGTGCGTAGCGTGCAGTGAACGTCGGGCTGAGTAGCCGTCCGGATACCTTGGCGGTGCGCGGCAGCAGCGCACGAAATTCACGTCGCGACAGCAATCGCGTAAATTCCTTCTGGTGGCGCTTTCGCCAAGCCGGAATCCAATGCAGAAATAGTGTCGATGTGTGGGACTCGACTGGGAACCACTTGTTCGGTGTGGTTATGATCCACGTGCGCGCCACCCGCGTCATCTCCTCAACCATTCGCCGCTGGTCGATTTCCTGCCCTACGTGCTCAATTATGGCGTTTGCCAACGCAAAATCGACGCAGTCGTCGACAAAGGGCAGAGCGCGTGCGTCGGCAAGCATGAACGGATACGTCGTCGCAGCACGCTCGATGTTGATGCCTATTTTGACTGGATAGTGCTCTGCGATACACCTTTCGATAACGCCGGAATTCGCCAGATTTGGGTCGTCACCGTGTTCATCGCCCGTTGCTCCCACCAACAACACGTCCCCGGCGCCCTGCGCAGCCATGAAGCCGAGGATGAAGCGCGCCTTCTTTCTCCGGTTGTACAGGCTGTACGCAAGGACTGCCTTGCGGACGGTTTTCCCGACGAGTTCCGCCAGCGACACGCACCCACCCCCGCTCTCTGACAATTCCCCACAGATGCAATTAGGTCGCTGCTCGTAGCACTCGTAGCAGTGGCCAAAGTACCCCAGGGAGCGAATCCCGAGGCTCGAATCTCAATTCCCCGATCACGGCTTGCCGTAGCGACGGGCTCTCACTCCCTCAAGGCATCTCGTGCTGCCGATCACTTCAAACACCGCGTTCCAGGATCTGGCTCACGTCGACGGCCGGCTACTCGGCCCAGGTCGCGCATACGCCTTTGGCGAGCGTGGCTGCGTGTTCAAGGGCGCAACTCCGAGCCCGCCGATCAGGCTTTGCCATTTACTGACGTCAGCGTCAACATCGACGTAAGCTCTCACTCATCGGGCTGAGAGGTGACCATCGTGACCAGTTTCGCCACACGCATAGCAGCCATCACCGGAGGAACGCTCGCACTGACGATAGCGGCGGGCGTTGGCGGCGGAGTCGCGTCCGCCGTCGACCCGTTCGCGGGCATGCGATACGACAAGGTCGTCGAGTCCCTCAAATCCTGGAACGGCAAATCCGAAGTGGTAGCCGTCGTTGGGGACCAGTTGAAGCGCGATGACTGCATCGTGTCTTCTTCCCGCAAAGAGAAGAAGACAGGAACCTACTTGCTGGCGCTCTACTGCGATGGCGCCTACGCAACCGCGGGCCAGCCCGGTCGGTCAATGGGAACCCCAGAAGGGCGTAACGCCGTGAAGCACGAAGCCCAAGTCAAGTGGCTGCGTGAGAATCCCGACTACTGCCGCACGATGAAGCAGTCTCATCCCGAATGGTTCAAACAACCGGTAGAAGGGTGTGAAAACCTCGACTAGGCCGGCCATCGGGGCCCTGCGCACGAGATCGGAGCTCACGGGCGAGATGTTCGGTGGAGCTACGATCGGCCGCACCACCGGAACCCGCGCACCGGCCGTCTTCGCCGCTTTCGGATGGACAGATGATCACGCGACTGTCTGAGTGGTTCCGATACGATCCGAGTCGCTATCCGCTGGGATACAACCCCGGGCTCGACGGCCTGCGCGGTACCGCGACGCTTTGCGTACTGGCAGCACACCTCAGTCCCACCTGGTGCCCCGGTGCATTCCTGTACATGGACATGTTCTTTGTGATGAGCGCGTATCTGATTACGTCGCTCCTCCTCAAGCGGTGGGCGAAGAATGGCAACGTCGGGTTTGGCACGTTCTATGCTCGCCGCGTACTTCGGCTGTTCCCCGCAAATTACGCGATGATCGGCTGCTTCGTCGTTGCCGCGTACCTGATCCTCGACGACGATTTCATTTGGCATGTCATCGAAGCGGCCGCGGCAGCTACCTACGTCTCCAACTGGACCCGCGCCTTCGAAGCTCCGATCCCCGGATTCTTAAGCCACACTTGGTCGCTCGCCGTCGAAGAACAGTTCTATCTGATCTGGCCTGTGTTACTCACATTGCTGCTAAAGGCCATCGGACTCCGGATCCGCCTTGTTGTGCTGCTGGCGGTCCTGGCACTCGGTTCCGCCGGCTGGCGGAGTTGGCTCACGTTCCACGGAGCATCCATGGAGCGCCTGTACAACGGAACCGATGTGAGAGCCGACGCGCTCCTGATCGGCTGCGCGCTGGGTATTGCATTGGCAATGCCCAAGATACGCAACAGCCCGACCCTGCAGCGAACCGCGAAGATCCTGGCGGCCCCATCGCTGATCGCACTACTCGTGGGCGGGTTCACCATGGATCAACACAACCTCGCGATGTACGCCGGAATCTCATTGTTCTTCACTTTGGCGTCCGCGTGCCTGATAACCGCGCTGGTGCTGCCCGAGCAGACGATTGCCCACCAGGCATTTCGATCACCGCCGCTGGTCTTCCTCGGCCGCATTTGCTACGGCCTCTACATCTGGCACTTCCCGATATTCATGTTCATCATGTTCGGATTCGGGATCACCCATCCAGTGGTGGCGGGGCTGATCGGCGTTCCCTTGACATTCGCCGCCGCAATCCTATCGTGGCGATTCATCGAAAGCCCCTTCCTCAAGGCGAAGGATCGAATTCCGATCCAAGGCCCGGCGCACGCCACACGAAAACTCAGCCCATCGCCTAGCCCGGGTATACGCTGGCAACGGCGGGAATCGCTGCTAATTCAATTGCCTTCGCTATCGCCGAGCCTGCTGCGCTCACCACGTGTAACTGCGCAGGCGAGCCAGAATCTAGCGGCCAGCGTCGATGGCTGCAGCACCGAGTCAACGGCGCACAGGGCGAACCGAACCAGGACCAGCAGGAAGGCGGCAACTCACACCAATGAATGAAACAACTAGTTTCACGTTCAGCCGTGAAGAACTTTTCCCCATCGCAGACGCGTATCGAGAGAAGTTTCAAAACGCCGATCCGTTTCCACACATAGTAATTGACAATTTCCTGCCTGCGGCGGTTCTGGAGCCTGTGCTGAGCGAGTTTCCGGAACCGGGTGGCACCGAATGGCAGCAGTACGACAACGGTCGCGAAGTGAAGCTCGCGCTTGCCGACTCAGAACGGATGGGCCCAGCAACCCAACATCTGTTGGCGCAGTTCAACTCTGCACCTTTTGTCGACTTCATCGAACGACTCACCGGGATCGAGGGGATCGTTCCTGACCCCCACTTCTTTGGAGGTGGACTGCATCAGATCCGGACCGGCGGCTTCCTCAAGGTCCACGCTGATTTCAATCGCCATCACCGACTGAACCTGGACCGGCGGTTGAACGGCCTTCTCTATCTGAACAAAGATTGGGAGGAATCCTGGGGCGGGCACATTCAGTTGTGGGATCGCGACATGCAGCAATGCGTCCAGAAATCGCTACCCATCTTCAACCGATTCCTGCTCTTTGCGACAACCGACTTCTCGTATCACGGTCATCCAGATCCTCTGACCTGCCCGCCGCATCGTTCACGCCGGTCGATGGCGCTCTACTACTACACCAATGGCCGCCCAGATGAAGAGAAATCGTCGAGCGCACACTCGACGCTGTTTCGCGCCCGGCCGGGTGAGTCCATGAGCTCCACATTCAAGCAGAAGCTGAAGCGCTGGGTGCCGCCCGCCGCCATCGAAGGAGCGCAAAAGTTTCGGAATCAGCACTGAGCGCGCAGATTTCGGCGCTCGCCCGATCAACGACCTCAATGCGATTACGATTTGACTGAAGCGTCGATCAGTTGGGAGGTAGCAGTTTTGGTGTCGGATGTCGTGTTGAGATACCGCCAGAACTATGGCTTGGGTGACGAAATCGGGATCGAACAGGTGCAGGCCCACGAGCAGCTCGAGGCCCGGCTGACTCGCGAGTTGCTCGCATCCACACCCGAGTTGCGCTGGGAGGTCTTCAGCGCGGCGTATACCGAACTGTACGAATCTCTACCCTGGCTCAATACAACTGACGACTCTAGACCCGCATGGTGGACGGCGACATGGCTGAGGCTGGTGCCGGCGCACTCCGACGTCATCGAGGTAGGAAGCGGTCGAGCGGCCCTCATTCGTGACCTCGTGCGCTCCGGGCACCGGTGCGTCGCCACCGAGATTTCCCCAGAGCGGGGATCAAAACACCTCGCTGAGTCGGACGGGCTCCAGTGGCACATAACCGACGGCATCCACCTCGCATCATTCGAACCTGACGATTCGTTCGATGTTGTCATTTCCACACAAGTTATCGAGCACTTCCACCCTGACGACCTGCTGGTGCACTTTCAGAACGCGCGCCGCATCCTTCGACCCGGCGGCCGCTACCTGTTCGACACTCCGCACCGCAGTTCGGGCCCGCACGACCTCTCTCGCGTATTCGATTACGAACGCGCACAATTCATGCATCTGAAGGAGTACACGCACGACGAACTCACGAGCACTCTGAAGGCCGCCGGTTTCGACGAAGTAAAGGCTGTCATCGCGTTTCCGGGCGTTGTCGTCCAAACCGGCATCGGTCTACGTCTGTTGCGCTTGCTAGACCGAATTGAAGATCGGATGATCACGCGCACCAAGTGGAAGCGAATCCTCAGGGGACTGTTGAGCAAAGTCGGGGTTTCGAGGAACATCTGGCTCGCGGCGTATCGCAAGTCCGCGTGATGAGCAGCCCTCCCGCGTCGATCATCGTCGTCGCGTTCAACTCCGCATCGACGCTCGCCGATTGCATGACGTCGATACCGGCAGAGTACGAGGTCATCGTCGTCGATCAGCAGTCGTCGGACTCGTCGGTGCAGACTGCGCTGGATCACCGGCCTGACGCCAAGGTGATACGGGCCGGGAAGAATCGGGGCTTCGGTGCTGGCTGCAACCTGGGTGCGGCCAACGCGGCGTCGGAAATTCTCATCTTCTTGAACCCCGACGCCGCATTCCAATCATCCGAATCCGTAAAGATCCTCGCGGAGAGCGCGGCCCAGAACAACGTTGTCGCGGGGCCCAGAATCCTCGATTCCTCAGGTGCGGACCGGACCCGGGCCCGCTACTGGTCCTGGCCGGTTGCCGACATAGTGGATGTCTTCGCGCCAAACGCGCTGATCCTCGGCCGGCTGCTCCGCGACATTCCACCCGATGACCCGGTATACACCGAAGGTGGAGAGGTCGCATTCGTCCAAGGGTCGTGTATGGCCGTGAGCGCGACGAACTTCTGGCGCGCGGGCGGGTTTGATGAGCGCTTCTATCTGTACCAGGAAGAAGAGGTGCTGGCTCGGCGCTTGCTGGACCTTGGAGTGAAGAACCGCCTTGAACCGACCGCTGTCATCACCCACCTTGTCGGACGCTCCACCTCGCAGTTCCCAGAGTTCTCCGCGGGCCACTACTTCCGCTCGCTGGCGCTGTCGCTGATCTTGTTCCGCCGCAAGCTCGTTGCGCTGCCCACGATCTTTACCCTGTGGATGGTGCTGCGATTGATGGCACTCGTAACGCCGCTCCGCAAGCGAATCGGCTGGCGGTCCGAGCGAGGCCGAAGTTGGTACCGCGCCGCAGCAGCCGGATTGATCTGCGGAGCCCGTCGGCGGATGGCGGACCCGCCACCCAGTTCCCCAACGCGCCCGACAACGCCTTCGCGCTGAGCAGTCAACGGGGTCGACGTGCTTTCGCAGCGGCGGCCGCGGCATAAACCGCCTCATGCTGGCGGGCGATAGTTGCCGGCCGAAGCGATTCAGCAGCCGTTCTCTGAGCCCCGTCGGCCAACGTATCGAGCAGGCCGGGCTCAGTGAACAAACGAACGATGGCGTCTCGAAGCCCTTCGACCGTCGGAGATGCCACGAGCAGGCCGTTCACGCCATCGTCGACGGCTTCACCGAGTGCACCAACGTCGGTTGCGATGACGGGCCGGCCATTCGCGAACGCCAAGGGCACTACGCCGCTCTGGCTCGCTTCCCGATAGGGCAGAACCACGGCGCTGACCGATCCGAACAGCTTAGGCAAATCCTCGTCTGGAACGAAACCCTCGCGCCAATCGAATAATTCGGGATTCCGGACGAGCGCGCGGGCTCTCGGACCCTCTGACCCGTGGCCGGCAATGATGAGCCGGACATCGCCCAGAACCTGCGCGGCGGCTTGTGTCGCCTCGATCAGCAGATCGAGGCCCTTGTAGTATTCCCACCACCCGAAGAACAGCAGGGAACGACCTAGCGGCATCGGGTAACTCCCTGACGGTTGAGCAAGCGCACCATGTGGCACTACTCCGACGTACGCCGACAGCGGGACCCGCGGATCCTCGCGAAGCTTTGGTACCAGGCGCTCACCATGGACGACGAACCCATCGCTGGTCTTGTAGAGGGCCCACCTCACCAATCGCTTCAAATAGTTCGTGTGAAACTGGCGGCCGGGGTGGGGCGTGACGTCATGCACGGTCAAGATCCGGGTCGCGCGCGGCACTACGAGCGAAAGCAGCAGCAACCGCCAGTCCGAGTGCCACTGCGAATGCACTATGTGAGGACGAAAAGCCCGGGCATTCTTGACTACTCGGATCAGCGCTCCCAGACTGCGGGGGTCGAACTGTTTACCGGGAACGAAGTCGACTTCGAGCGGATCGAACATCGCAGTCTTCTCGCGAACAGCCTTGCCGGGCAGCCCCATTTCGGTGCCATGGTCCTTGAGGACACATCTCACATCGGCCGTCTCGTTCAGTGAAAGTGCCATCGGCGCAAGGTAGTAGACAAACCAGTCTGCAATCATCAACACCCGGAGTTCGGCAGTCGATCCAGATCGGTTAGGCATGGGCTCGCGCGGCTCCATCTCTAGCACAGCCTAACCTCGGTGGATGCTGCCGGGGACAGCCGTGCGACAGTTCCACCCAGTTCGCCTGCGGCGCTTGGCCGCTAGGTCGACTGCCCGAACAAACACGGGCGACAAATTCCGCCAGAACACCTCCGTCGTGAACTCGGACTCGACCCGAGTCCAGGCAGCGAACCCGATCTTGTCTATGAGGCCAGGCTCGTCGAGTACCCGCAATATCGCTTGTTGCAAGCTCACCTGGTCGCCCGGCGTGACCAGGAAGCCGGACACTCCGTCCTCGATCATCTCCACCGCGCCGCCATGCCGGGCCGCAATGACCACACATCCGCTACGCATGCCTTCCAGCACCACGGTAGGCAAGGGATCAGGAAGTATCGACGGAACCACGACAACGTGCATCGAGTCGAAAAGGGCTGGAATGTCTGAATGGAAGCCAACCGCCCGTATTTGGCCGGACAGCCCCCGACTGTTGATGGCCGATTCGATCTCATCGGTGCGCCACAGCTCGTTCGGCACAGGTTCGCCGGCGATGACGAACTCGACAGGCGCACCTTGCGAGGCGAGTCCGACTGCAGCGTCAAGGAATACGCCATACCCTTTCCACTCGCTCAACCGACCGGCAAAGCAGACGCGAAGCGGCACCACGCTGGGCTTTACGGGAAGCGCACGCGGCGCGATTCCATTGCGTAGCAACGTGACGTGTGGCGCAGCGTCGGTACTGCCGCACAAGTGCCGAAGTACCGCCCCCGACACAGCGATTACCTGGTCGGCGGTAAGCGGCAACTTTCGAAAGAGCCACGCCAGCCCGCGGGGATGCTCGATGATCTCGTGGACATGCCAAATAAGGCTCCAGCGACGCTTCCGGCCCAGGAAAGCGCCGATGATAAGCGCCGACGTATTGACGTAGACGATCTCGGGATCGAACGCCCTGATCTGCTGGCGCACGAACCAGCGGGCCTTCGCGAGGCCGGCGAGGTACTTCAGCAGGTTGCTTTTGGTCAGATACCGTCGCCTCGCCGTACCCAACGGTCCGTGCCGGACGGTGACGCCGATTTCGGTCAAGCGATCTGTCAACCATCCGGGGCCCGCGTCGTCGGGCAGCAGTACGTAGACCTGCGCCTGCATTTGGCACAGGTACTTCGCCACCGACAAGAGCACCCGGTCAGATCCGTAAGCTTCGTCTGCCGGATGCAGAAGCAATACGCGACTACCGGACTTGAGCACGACACTCCATCCGGCTCCACGTGCAACATGTTTTCGACGCAGACGCCTTGCTTACCGTCCCCGTGATGGTCGGGCACATCTGTAGCGCTCTCCCCGACGTCGGGGCTGACGCGCTCCCTTCACAAGCACTTGGCTTCGGGTTTTCTCGGCACGAACGCACGGTTGCAACTGTAGTGTTGTACGCAGATTCAGTTGGCCTAACTTCACAGTAATTACTTGGTATTTCAGCGGGATCCAGGATCTGCTGACCGTCATGGGAACGACGTTGGATGCCTTGAGCACATCGAAATTGGTGTCACCGCTACCCCGTCGATTTGCTCAGGACTTCTACACAACTCCAGGATTCGGCGGCGCCTGGTCCTACGGGAGCGCCGCCCGAGGATCAGCAGACGCCGGCGCCCAGGCGGGTGCCAGAAGTGGGGTTCGATCACATTGACAGAATCCGAGGAAGCACGGCCGACAAAGGGCGCAACGTCACTCAAGCTGGGTTCCGCTGTCCAAATGCTTCCAATTGTGGCCGGTTACAGCGTCCAGATCGTCTGCACCCCGTACGTCGTCGCGCGGCTTGGCCTGCACGATTTCGGCGTCTGGGCCGTCACCGGAGCAATCGTGCAGTACGGCGCGCTCCTCGATCTGGGCGCGGCACGAGCCACTGTCCGATATGTGGCCTTGTTCCACACCAAAGGCGATGTCAGGGGTCAGGGCAGTGTCCTCACCATGTGCTTCGGGATGCTGCTTGCGATCTGGGCAATCCTCAGCGGCGCAGCAGTATTGGCAGCAGAGCCCATGACTCATGTGCTTGGGTTGGATGATCCGGCGTTGACGCGCTGCCTGTTTCTGAGTTCGATCTCGATCTTGATTCTCGGCATCCTGGGCTGGGTGCTGACAGCTGCATCTATCGGTATCGGCCGGGTCGTACCGACAACCGTCGGCCTGGCCATCTTGTCGGTACTTCAAGCGTCCGGAGGCGTCGTGGCGCTGGCATTGGATCCGACATTGCGGGCGTTTGCCTATGGGTCCGTCGCCGGTTCAGTCCTTGGTTGTGCTGTGGTGCTCGTCATCAAACTTGGCGGCGAACGCCGAATACCCTTCGCCATCCCGACGCCGGCGTTGATGCGTGAATATTTCGGCTATGCACTGACGTCGCAGGTCGCGGCCGCCGCCGATACGTTGGTATTGCAATCGGGAAAGATCATCGCGGGCCTCATGATCGGACCTTCCGCGGCGGGCGTCTATGAGCTTGCCAATCGGCTCGCGATGGGGGCGCAAGTCTTGGGCAGCGCCTCAGCATCCACCTTGACCCCGCACCTGACGCAGAGTTACATCACCGGTGGCATGGACGGTGTCCTCCGCCAGTACGAGCATCTCACTCGGCGCAACACATCAGTCGCACTGATCTTCCCGTTTGCTATGGCTGCCACCGCTTTGTCGGCGATCACCGTTTGGCTCGGCCACGATCGCCAGCAGGTCACCGTCGTATTGCTCGCGCTACTGGCCGGAATAGCCGTCAACCTGTCGACCGCAATATGTTCATGCACGCTATCGGCAATCGGCAGGCCGGCAGTGATCGCGCAAGTGTCGGTGGTCACCGGCATCATTCAAACGATCGCCGCAGTAGCCGCCACATACTTCTGGGGATTCGCGGGACTCGCTGGGGCACTTGCCATCTGCGTTCCTATCGCGAAGTTCCTCGGCCTTCGCTATGCGCATCTGAAGCTCAACATCCCGTTGAAGCTGTACACCCGTGGTGTTGCGGGACCCTTCGCCGCCGCCGCTATGGCGGCCATAGCCGCTCTACCCTTCAATTTGATAGCGGAGACCGACGACCGCAGGTCGGCCATCTTGCCCTTCTGCGCATCGGCCGGGGTGTTCTTCGCAACCTATTTATTCGTCAGCTGGAAGCGTGAATACTTACCCGAGATGCCGCTTCCTTCGAAATGGCGCGCAGCATTCAAAGGGAAAGGCCTGCCCAGCCGAAGCCGGTAGACAAGTCGGTCTTGGCCGCGACACCGGCGTAGTTCTAGTTCGGCGTCTCGCTGTCTGGCCGCCGCCGGTCGAGACGTACGGCAAGTGGTGCCACGACGGTCTCACCGGCAGCAACGTCATGCATCACCGTCGCGTTGGCCCCGACTGTGGCGCCGTCGTGCAGGGTGATCGGCCCGAGGACAATGGCGCCGGCCGCGACCCAGACTCGGTCACCGAGCGTCGGCCGGCCCTTGGCGGTGTAGCCGATACTCACCTGATGGTTGATCCAGCAATGGCTTCCGATTGACTCGGCGCTGACGATCGTCCCCACTCCGTGCTGAATGAACAGCGCGGGGCCGATGCTGTCGGCAACAAGTTTGGGGTATGCAGGCGGCCGATACATCACGTACAGGATGAGGCGGACCGGCAACGGCGCACACCGTAGTCGGTAGTGCACCAATGTCCGGAACTCAGGCAGCATGCTGCTCAGATATGCGAATCGTGAGGACCAACCGAGTGCCTCGAGTTCGCGGTCCCCAAGGCAACGCACCCACCAATCGACATCCGCGGCAACTGTCGCCGCAGCCTCAGATCTGTTGACGCCAAACCGAAGTGGGAACGTCCAGAAGCGCATGAGCGGAACCAATCTCATCCGAACGCTACGCCCCATGCATCGAATTCTAATGGACCTGGGGCAGCCGATGGCGCCATCTGAATCCATTCGACCAGGTTATGTTCGCAGCGCTACGAGCGGGTCGCTGCCGGTCCACGCCCCGGATCAGCGCTCCCCGCAGGTCAATTCGACTGCCAGGAATGGCGCCAACGGTGTTGCGCCCAGCCAGCTTGGCAGATGATTCAGATAGAAGCGTGCCGCGGGCACCACCCACCCTGCACGCGCTGAACCGACACGCACGAATTGGAAATAGTTCGCCATGCTGAGTGGACGGATCTTGCTCGCACCCGCCGCGCGCGCCATTCGCCGAACCTCGGCGAAAGACATCAACGGGTGCGGCCCCCAGGTTGGGTGAAGGCAGAGGTGCGTTCGCTCGAAGAGACGGTGCCCAAACTTGCTCGTTGACCAGTCATGTGCTGGATCCAACGGGAAAAGCTTATTTGGCGCGACGATGATGGCTCGGCCGCCCGGCTTCAGGACCCGCATCATTTCGCTGATGTAGCGCTGGCGGTCAGATTCTCGTACCGCCGGCGGGTCTGGCTCACCAATGTGTTCGATGACACCGAAGGACCAGACCAGGTCGAACATGTCGGACTCGAACGGAAGATCCAGTGCGGAGCCGGACACCACGCGCTCAGGACTCGCCTCAGCGCTCTGCCAGCCGGGCAGGTTACCGGGGAGGTCGACTCCCCAAGCATCGATCGTCGGGCATGACTCGACGATTGACTTTCCGATTGAGCCGGTTCCACATCCGATGTCCAGCGCGTTGTGGTCTCCCGGTCGCAGTTGACGGACCAGCCACCGCTCGGCACGATCGGCTGCGCCGCAATCTATCTGCTCAGCCAAGTAGTCGTCGGATGGAACAAGCGCAATGGTCGACGAATGCGGCATCAAATTGAGATAGCCGCCGTCAAGCAGTGGATAAGTTATCGAGCAGGTCCGACAGACGGCGCCTGCCTCGTGACGGTCCAAGTTTCCATGACATTCAGGGCAGGCTATTGGACTCACGAGCGGCAGCCTTTCGGCCGTTCCTTCGATGCTCACTGTCGAAGTATGCCACGCCCGGATTCCTCGAAACTGCGTTTTCTCGTTGTCCCCCAAGTATCTTTTGCGACTGACGGCCGGGTGTTCGCAAACGGCTCAGCGGTGAGCGACGGACGACGTTTCGGCCTTCAACAATCGAACGAATCTGCACGCTAAGGTCTTTCGACAGACATCCAAACTGGCTACTCGAGTATCACCAGCGCGATTAGAAGTCCGGCGCCGTGCGCGATTCGAACAGTTACCCATTACGCCTATACGCCACACCGAGCAAGCCCTGAATCGCTCGAATGCCGATTCCGCTACATGGCGAGCCTCTGGGAACCAACAGGGTTCGGGACTGGAATGTTCAGCGCCGCAGCACGACTCAGGATGGGATGGACTTCGGCGTGCGCCGCGACGCCGCGCGCTTCCATCACAGCGCGCATTGCACCGTCATAACTGCGGGCAACCTGCGCCCACGAATAGTGCTGGGCAGCCCGCAGCATGCCGGCGTGCGATTCCTGCTCCCGCGCAGCGCGATTATCCATCAAATGAAGCACGGTCTTGGCGATCAGTTCCGGGTCGTCAGAGACAAACTCACCTGCAGAACCGAGCACCTCCCGGTTGTAGTCGGTGTCGCGCGCCAGAATCGGCGCACCTGCGGCCATCGCCTGCACCAATGCCGGGTTGGTCCCGCCGACGCTGTGACCGTGGAAGTAGAGACCGGCGTGTTGCCACAGCGCAAGCAACAACTCGTCATCGTGCACATGTCCCAGCCAGGTGACCGAAGGATGGGCGGACAGACGTCGGGCAGTGTCGTCCAGCTCACCGCCGTATCCGGAGCTCCCGACGATCACCACGGGGTATTGTTCGGCGATCGCCGGCACCGCCTCGAAGAACTGCGACACGGTGTTCTCGGGAACGAATCTCGTTACTACCAAAACGTATTCGCGATGGTTCAGGCCCCCTGGCACCGGTAGCTCGGCCGTGATGTCGCCGCCATAAGGAATGAAAGTCCCCTCGGCGCCAAAGGTGTCTTTCCAGTACTTGGCGATCCGGCGCGCATCAAAAACAAGACCGTCCGCCCACTGCGCCGTACACTCGGCAGCCCGTCTATAGACCTTCTTGGCGAGGGGACTCCACTTATCGCGTTCCCATTCCAGCCCATCGACATTCACCAACGTCGGGATACCACGCGCCCGCAGAATCGGGAGAAAATACCCATTCGCGCAATTCATGATCAATGCGACGTCAGGCTTGCGCACGGCAGCGTCCAAGGCAGCGGTCAGACCATGCGACAGCGTGCTCAGCTTTTGCGTCTCCATACCCCACGTGACCCGTCGCTTGATACGCGGATCCAAAGTGGGGTCGTCCGGCTTCGTGGCGCCGCGCCTGCCATATACCGTGACGTCCCAGCCCATATCTGCGAGATCTGGTGCAAGTTTTCGGACGGCCGTCTCAAATCCCCCGTAATAACTGGGGTACCCGCGCGTTCCGATTATTGCTACTGAAGACATCAGGCCCCCGATCTAGACCAAGCTCCAATGGTGCGGAAGCGGGCTTCTAATGGGAATCCGATGGAACCCACATGAAGGCCCGATACGAGGGCGATGCTACGACCACAGCGGACCATCAGGAAGCTCTTTCGCGAAGTTTTTTGCTAAACCGTCAATATAGTTTTATTGCTTTTCGTTAGCCTGTTTTATCGATTTCTAGACCAGCAATCAATTGAGTATTTGCATGAGCAACTTCAGCCATTGCCGTCCACCAAGCACGCCGGGGTCGACCTAAACTAACAGGAACGTTAAATAATTGCAGGTCAGGGCTTCGCGGAATCCGGTACCTGCGGTCCCCGCGTAGGCGACTCTCCCCTTGCCCACCAGCCTCGAGGGGTAGCCGCAGCGGGGCTCAGCAACGTCTCGCCAGACTGCGCCGCACGCGGTGCCAGATCGGCCGATAGACCGCCATTCACCACCCACTATCCAGAAGATCGAGCAGGTAGGAGCCATAGCCCGACCGTACGAGCCGCTCAGCTCGCTCCCGGAGCTCGTCGTCGGTGAGGAAGCCCTGTCTCCATGCGATCTCCTCGGGGACGCCGATCTTGAGCCCCGTCCGCCGCTCCATGGTGCGGACGAACTCTGCCGCATCGGTCATGTGGTCAACCGTTCCGGTATCGAGCCACACCGTCCCGCGGGGTAGCACCTGCACGTGCAGCTGGCCCCGCTCCAGGTACCGCCTGTTGACGTCGGTGATCTCGTACTCACCGCGATCACTCGGCTTCAAGTCCCGCGCGATCGACACCACGTCATTGTCGTAGAAGTAGAGGCCAGGAACAGCGTAATTACTTTTGGGTACTTTGGGTTTTTCCTCAAGAGAGACCGCCAATCCATTGGCGTCGAACTCAATGACGCCATAATCACTCGGCTCCGCCACCCAATACGCGAAAATTGCGCCACCATCGACTGCGTTGAAATACTGTAGTCGAGTACCCAAACCCGTGCCGTACAGCAGATTGTCACCTAGTACGAGCACGACTTTATCCGCGCCGATAAAGTCCGCACCAATACAGAATGCCTGCGCCAGCCCGTCCGGGGACGGCTGGCGTGCATAAGTGATCGATACGCCGAATCGCGACCCGTCGCCCAAAAGACGCTCGAAACTGGGCGCATCGAAAGGCGTTGTTATTACCAGGATGTCGCGGATCCGCGCCAGCAGCAGTGTCGACAGCGGGTAATAGACCATCGGCTTGTCATAGACCGGAATCAACTGCTTGGACACACCCAGCGTGATCGGGTGCAGTCTGGTGCCTGACCCGCCCGCTAGGATGATGCCCTTCACGGGCATATCGTGGCACGTCAAGGCCGTGCGCACGGGATTATTAACGTTTGCGTTAAGGCTCTTTTGGGAGGTCGACCTGCGCATCCTCTTCGTCTGCACCGGAAACATCTGCAGATCCCCTACGGCAGAACGACTTTCAGCGGGACTGGCCGCGCAGATGGGCATCCCCGACTTCACCGCGTCGAGCGCGGGAATCCACGCCGTGATCGGCCATCCGATCCATCGCTTCGCGGCTGAGGTCTTGATCGGACTCGGCGGCGATCCCGCGAACTTCGCCGCGCGACAGCTGACTCCGCGCATCGCCTCCGATGCCGACCTCGTCCTCACCATGACGTCGGCCCACCGCACAGCCGTCCTCGAACTCGCGCCGCGTCAGCTTCGGAGGACATTCACCCTCGGCGAGGCCTCGCTCCTGGCTTCCACCTACGGGGCACGCACAGTTGCCGACCTCGCTCCGCTACGCCTCCGCCTCAACGAACACCAGCCGGTCGAGATCGCTGACCCCATTGGGCGGGACCTCGACGCCTTTGAGGCAGTGGGTGAACAGATCGCCGCGCTGCTACCGCCGGTGATCGCGCTGACCCGCTAACCGGACCACTCAAACCCAGCGCGTTGCCTCGACCTCGGCAGGCAGCGGCGGGTGCAGCGGTACGTCGAGGCCGTCATAGATACCCGGCTTCTGGGTCGCGAGCCATTCGATCGCGCCGAGGAGCCGGTTGGCCGCGGTGGTGTTGCCGCCATCGGCGCGCGTGCCACCGGGCACGTCGGCCCGGACCACGATGGTCAGCTGCGGATCGCCGTCGATGATGACGCGGTGATCGCCCACACCCTCGTCCGGCTGCGGCCAATCCGGCGCGCAGGACGGGTCGATGCGGGTGATGTGCTCGATGATCACGCGCTGCACGCCCTGCGACCACCCGATGACCTCCAGCCGGAAGGCGCCCTGGGTCCCGGCCTCGAACCGGCCCATGACGTTCTCGACGGTCTCGGTCAGTGGCAGGCGCTCGCAGGTCTCGGTGATGTCGTCGATCTCGATGCCCAAGCCGCGGCCAATCAGCCGGACGTTGCCACCCCAGACCATGGTCGGGATGGTCGGGATCAGCATCAGCGGCGTCTCATCCATCGAACCGCCGAAACCACAGCGCACGCGCACCGCTTCGGGCTGGTTGTACGTGGAGTAGTCGAAGATCTCCTGACACCGGATGGTCTTGATCCGGGTGCACAGCCCGGCCGCCGTCACAGCGAGCGCGTCATTGCCCCATCCGGGGTCGACACCTGATACCAGCAACGAGGCGTTGCCGGTCGCCGCCGCGTCAGCGAGCCGCTCGACCCATTCGGCCGGCGCCGAAGCCGGGTCATACAGCGAGTACAGCGACGGCGTCACCACGTGCTTGCCGGCCCGCAGGCAGCGCTCGATGTCGGCGATGGCCTCCTCCGGGCGGATGTCTCCGGAAGACATATAGGCCACGGCGTCGCACTCCGCGAGGGCCGCGTCGACGTCGGTGGTGGCGGCCTTTCCCGTCGCGGTGTCGAGCTTGCCGAACGTCGCCGCATCGCGGCCGGCCTTGTCCGGACTCGAGGTGATGACCGCGGTCAGCTCGAGCCCCGGGAACGCGACCGCTGATCGGATCGCCGTCGCCCCCATATTTCCTGTTCCCCACACCGCTACCCGACGCATCTCGCCACATAACCACGGCATGGTGACCCGCCTCACAGCGACCCCCCAGGATTGCCCTCAAACCGCGCCGATCCGGGTCTGCGATCGCGGCGGGCGCAAGCCTTCGCGTCGACCGTCAGGCCCCCACAACAGGGCTCCCACTGACCCCAACTGACACGTCCTCCTCAGTTCCGGAGGTTTCCGGTGGCGGACATCACATTCGGCCTAAGCTGCAGGTCAGCGGGCATAAATCACCCCGAGTGCCGCCCCGTTCAACCACTGGGTTGGTTAGCTACGAAAAATTTGCTCTTGACTGCTTTGCGAAGAAGTTACCCGGCGGTATAGTTAAGGCCAGTTACTGGTGGGTAACTTAGCCCTGAGTACCCAACCCCAACAGTCCATCTCATCGAGGAGAAATCGTGGGCCACTACAAGAGCAACGTCCGTGACCAGGTGTTCAACCTGTTCGAGGTCTTCGGCGTGGACAAGGCTATGGGTGAAGGCAAGTTCGCCGACCTGGATGCCGAAACCGCCGGCGATATGCTCAACGAGATCGCGCGCCTCGCCGAGGGCCCGATCGCCGATTCGTTCGCCGACGGCGACCGCAACCCGCCGGTCTTCGACCCCGCGACCCACACCGTCACCCTGCCCGCGCCCTTCAAGAAGTCGATGCGCGCCCTGCTCGACGGCGGCTGGGACAAGGTCGGCCTGAAAGAGGAGCTCGGCGGCATGCCGATGCCCCGCGCGCTGCAGTGGGCGCTCATCGAGCACGTCCTCGGCGCCAACCCCGCCGCCTACATGTACGCCATGGGCTCGGGTATGTGCGAAATCTTCTACAACAACGGCACCGACGAGCAGAAGAAGTGGGCCGTCCTCGCTGCCGAGCGCGGCTGGGGCGCCACCATGGTGCTGACCGAGCCCGACGCCGGCTCTGACGTGGGCGCCGGCCGCACCAAGGCCACCCAGCAGGCCGACGGCACCTGGCACATCGACGGTGTGAAGCGATTCATCACCTCGGCCGACTCGGACGACCTGTTCGAAAACATCATGCACCTGGTCCTGGCCCGCCCCGAGGGCGCCGGCCCGGGCACCAAGGGTCTGTCGCTGTTCTTCGTGCCGAAGTTCCACTTCGACCCCGAGACCGGTGAGCCCGGCGAGCGCAATGGCGCCTTCGTCACCAACGTCGAGCACAAGATGGGCCTGAAGGTTTCGGCCACCTGTGAGCTGACCCTGGGCCAGCACGGCGTCCCCGCCGTCGGTTGGCTCGTCGGCGAGGTGCACAACGGCATTGCGCAGATGTTCGACGTCATCGAGCAGGCCCGCATGATGGTCGGCACCAAGGCCATCGCGACCCTGTCGACCGGCTACCTGAACGCTCTCGAGTACGCCAAGAGCCGCATCCAGGGTGCTGACCTGACCCAGATGATGGACAAGACCGCTCCGCGCGTCACGATCATGCACCACCCCGACGTGCGCCGGGCGCTGCTGACCCAGAAGTCCTACGCCGAGGGCCTGCGCGCCGTGTACCTGTACACCGCGACGTTCCAGGACCCCGAGGTCGCCAAGGCCGTCCACGGTGTGGACGCCGAGCTGGCCTTCAAGGTCAACGACCTCATGCTCCCGATCGTCAAGGGTGTCGGCTCCGAGCGCGCCTACGAGAAGCTGACCGAGTCGCTGCAGACCTTCGGTGGTTCCGGCTTCCTGCAGGACTACCCGGTCGAGCAGTACATCCGTGACGCCAAGATCGACTCGCTGTACGAAGGCACCACCGCCATCCAGGCGCAGGACTTCTTCTTCCGCAAGATCATCCGCGACAAGGGCCAGGCCCTGGCCTTCGTCGCCGGCGAGATCGAGCAGCTGATCAAGAACCAGGACGGCAACGGCCGCCTGAAGGCCGAGCGCGAACTGCTCGCCACCGCCCTGGGCGACGTCCAGAGCATGGCCGCCACGCTGACCGGCTACCTGATGGCCGCTCAGGAAGACTCGAAGTCCATCTACAAGGTGGGTCTGGGTTCGGTCCGCTTCCTGGTGGCCGTCGGTGACCTGGTCATCGGCTGGCTGCTGCTGAAGCAGGCCGCGGTTGCCATCAAGGCACTCGACGAGGGCGCCACCGGCGACGACCGGGCGTTCTACGAGGGCAAGATCGCGTCGGCTTCGTTCTTCGCCAAGAACATGCTGCCGCTGCTCACCAGCGTCCGCGCCGTCATCGAGTCCGTCGACAACGAGGTCATGGAGCTGGACGAAGCGTCCTTCTGATCCTCAGGCAAAACAGCAGCCCCCGGCATCCGCCGGGGGCTGCTGTTTTTTGTCGGTGCGCCGGCGCAGAATTTTGCAGGTAGCCGTCTACGAACCCGGAAACACGTGTCGGCCGAAGGGATGAACTTTGCTCCCAAAGCCCTCACCGGGTCACAGGCGGTGTACGACAGTGGGAAAGGGGGAGGGCAAGACGACCACGGTGCAGCGCATGATCGCGACGGTGTTGGGGAGACGCTAGTGGGGGCTGCGGAGAAACGCAGGGTGCGGACAGTCTTTGCTGTCACGTTCTTGTGGATCGCCCTGCTGCAATATGTCTTCCTCGGCATGGCGCGCGGGGAACCCTATCCGGCACTCATTCTCCCGGGATTCCCGGCGAACTGTCCCGGCTGCCTGTTGGAAACCGGGACGCCCAGGGCCAACGAGCCGGGGCTCATCGTTCGTTTCGCGGATGGGCATGTCGAGCCGGCGCCAATCGACACCATCCTGCCTCCGGGCCCGTCGGTGCCCTTCATCGCGTTCTCGACTGCATACGACAATGACGCCTTCAAGGAAAACCCTGCGGCAGTCGCGTGGCTCCGATCGAAAATCATGAAGCGGTTCCCGGGCCAAGATGTTGTAGGCCTGGAAATCGTATGGCGCACCGCGACATACCCTGCCGCTGAGCCATCGGCGACTGAGTATGCGCCATTGCGCACCGTCCGCATCGACTTCGGAAATGCGAAGTGAGGCTCGCCGATAAATTCGACCGCTGGGTCGAAGACGGACCGTTCACCTCTGAGGATTTGGGTATCTACCGGATCATTTATGCGCTGGGCGCGCTGCTGGTCGCGCCGGATATCGCATGGCTCTCCGACTATCCGGATTTCATGTTTCGCCCGCCTCCGGGCCCGCTTCAACTCCTCTCGGGATTTCCGTCCCCGGCAACACTCATCGGATTGGAAGTACTTCGTTCGGTCATTCTCATCATGCTCGGACTGGGTATATGGACAAAGTATGTGTCGCTCGCAGCCTGGTTCATCCTGTCCGCGACCTATGGCGTGACGTTCTGTTTGGGAAAGGTCGACCACACGATCTTGTTGACGTTGCCGCCTCTGGTGTTGGCGTTCGCCAATTGGGGGAACTGCTTTTCGGTCGACGCACTGCGGCGCCGCAGTGAATCTGCTGGTCAGGCGCAGTGGCCCTTGCGCCTGTTGGCCCTGCTGATCGGGTGGGGCTTTTTTGCCGCCGGGCTGACCAAGGCGCTGACAGGCTGGTTGTCTTTTTCGAGCCAGGCGTCGCGCGGATACTTCGTACTCGGGTTCGTGACCCAAGACCGGACACACTGGCTGGCGCGGTGGATAGCCGAACATGACGTGCTCGCCGCGTGGGAAGTCGTCGACTGGATGACTGTCGCTTTCGAGCTCTCCGTACTGATTTCCCTACCGTGGTGGCGGGCTTTCCGGATTACGCTCGCGGTAGCGACCATATTTCATTTGGTCGTATTGCTGATCATGAACATTGATTTCAGTCATGCCGTCGTGGCTTACGGTGCTTTTGTCTCGTGGGGTGCGACTGCCCGACGGATAAGCAGTTCACGGATCGGCAGATCCGGCTTGAGGGTGCTGGAATCGCGGCGCCAACTATTGACGGGCGCCGGCGGTCGCATTCTTTTGATGGTGCTGGCGATTGCAGTCGGCGCCGGGGCATGGTTCCTGATGGTGAGCCCCACGGGCACAATATCTACCGGCCCGATCGGCAGTAACCTGATCATTGTTATCGGCGCACTGATTGGGCTGACGTATCTCACGTTCGAAGCGCGGGCTGCCGTCACCGAGATCCGGCGGCAACGCGCCGGCAGTGCTGAACAGCCGGTCCCCTGACGGTCCGGACTACTGCCCGCCTAATCCGGCAGGCGCTGGCTGATCTCGAAGGCCAGGCACAGCTCGGCGACGTCGCGGGGACGCGACAGGGACCGTCCCGTCCGCTCCTCGATGCGGTGCAGGCGGTGCCGAATGGTGTTGGGGTGACAGAAGATTGCTGATGCCGCTTCGTTGGCGGAGCCACCGGCGTCGAGCCAGGCCTGAAAGGTCTGGGAGAGCATGGCCCGCTCCTCGGGAGGCAGCGCACGGAGGCCGCCGAGCACCGACTCCTCGATGCGGTTCATCACCTCAGGCGCGCTGACGGCGGCGAACGCCAGCGGCGCGTCGTCGAAGGCGCAGACGAAACCGTCGCGGCTCGGCTTGCCGGCCACCGCAAGCCGGGCCAGGCGCAGGCCCTCGCCCGTCTCCGCCAGGCCGGCGAACGCCGGACTGAGGCCGACCCGCGCCGTCGCGATCTTGCGCAGTACCTCGACCAGCACGCCGTACGTCGCGTCCTGCCGCAAGTGCACGACGCCGACCTGCAGGTCCGGCAGCAGGCGCCAGGCAGAGCGGATGTCGCGGGCCGCGAGCTTGCTCGCGATCTCGGGCAGCCCGAGCTTGCCGATGGCCGGAATCTCCGCCGCCGCGACCACGTAGGGGCCCGTTGTCGGCAGGCCCAGCAGATCAGCCGCCTCCCACAGGCTTTGGTTGTCGGTGATGCGGCCGAGCAGCACCGCCTCGACCAACGCCGACCGTTCCTCTTCCCGGTCCATGATCTGGCTGGTGAGCTGTTCGCGGTACGCGCCGGTCATCGCCTGCGTGAACTCGTCCTGGCTGAGGAAGATGCGCGCACTGGCCTCCAGGATCGACTCGGTCGGGATGCCGGCCTCTCGTGCGGCGGCGACACTGCTCTCCCACATGGAGCGGAAACCGATGCGATAGGCGGTCATCACCGATGCCAGCGGAATGCCCTCGACGGCCCGTTGCCGGCCGGTCGCTTCCGCCGGCGACAGGTCCGCCTCGCCGTCGTTGCAGAGGGTGTGGAACACGAAAGTCATATTGGCGACGCAACTTTCGCGCACGTTGTCACGCGCCGAGGGCGTGGCGCGGTAGCCGTCGATCCGGCTGTAGATGCGGTCGGCCAATTGCTCACCGAGAGTCTCCACGCGGGTCAGCATGATCCGGCTGAGTTCCCGCATGTGCTCGTCGACCCCGGCCATCAGCCAACCTTAGGCGAGGTGCCGATTGTGGCCGGTCACATTTGGCGGTGGGCACTGTTGTTCCCGCCACCATCGCCTCTGAAGCCGCGCGGAATCACGCTTGATGCATGACCAACCTGAGCCAGAACCTCGTCGCCAGCGCCACCCGTCGCCCGGACGGTGTCGCCCTACGCTGCGACGACCAGACCTACACGTACGCCCAGTTCGACAACGCCGCCGCTCGCGTCGCCACGCTGTTGCAGCAGGCCGGTATCGAACCGGGCGACCGGGTGGGCGTCATGCTGCCGAACGGTCCGGCCTTCGCCGCCGCGTTCTACGGGATTCTGTACGCCGGTGCCGTCGCAGTGCCGATGAACCCGCTGCTCAAGGCCCCCGAGATCGAGTTCTACCTCTCCAACACCACGGCCAGGGCGCTGTTCGCCCCACCGGCCTTCGCCGGCGAGGCGCAGGCCGGTGCCGAGGCTGCAGGCGCCGACTGCTGGGTGGTCGACGATGCCGGGTTGGCGGCGCTGATCGACGGCCTGCCCGCACAACCGGCCCCGGTCGAGCGCGCGGACGACGACACCGCCGTCGTCCTCCACACGTCGGGTACGACGGGCAAGCCCAAGGGCGCCGAGCTGACCCACGGCGGTCTGCGCCGCAATGCCGACGTGTGTGTGCGGACGCTGCTGAACATCGGGCCTGACGACGTGGTGATGGGCTGCCTGCCGCTGTTCCACGTGTTCGGCCTGACGTGCGGGCTGAACTCGGCGGTGCTGGCCGGGGCGACCCTGAGCCTGCTGCCGCGCTTCGATCCGGCGAAGGCGCTGGAACTGGTCGAGCGCGACGGCGTCACCATCTTCGAGGGCGTGCCGACGATGTACTCGGCGCTGCTGGCGACGCCCGGTGCGGCGTCGACGACCACGCTGCGGGTGGCGGTCTCCGGCGGTGCGGCCATTCCAGTTCAGGTGCTGCAGGACTTCGAGAAGACCTTCGACTGCCCCATCCTGGAGGGCTACGGCCTGTCCGAGACCTCGCCGGTGGCGGCGTTCAACCACCCGAACCGCACACGCAAGCCCGGCTCGATCGGTACGCCGGTCGAGGGCGTGGAGATGCGGATAGTCGACAACGACGGCGTCGAGGTGACACAGGGCGAGCCAGGCGAAATCCAGATCCGCGGACACAATGTCATGAAGGGCTACTGGAACCTGCCCGAAGCCACCGCCGAGGCCATCAACGCCGACGGCTGGTTCGCCACCGGCGACATCGCCCGCACCGACGAAGACGGCTACTACTACATCGTCGACCGCAAGAAGGCACTCATCATCCGCGGCGGATTCAACGTCTACCCCCGCGAGATCGAAGAGGTGCTCTACACCCACCCCGCCGTCGCCGAAGCGGCTGTCGTGGGCATCCCGCATGACTCGCTCGGCGAAGAGGTCGGCGCCGCCGTCAGCCTCAAGCCGGGCATCGAGGTCGCCGCCGATGAACTCCGCGAGTTCGTCAAGAGCCAGGTGGCCGCCTACAAGTACCCGCGACGCATCTGGTTCCTCAACGACCTGCCCAAGGGCCCGACCGGGAAGCTCCTCCGTCGCGAAATCACCATTCCCACAACCGAAAGCGACAACTGACATGGCTATGACACCACCTGATGAACTGGCCGCCCCACTCGACCTGCTGCTGACCAGCGCCACCAAACCGTTCGCGCGCCGGATGATGCCCGACCAGACCTGGGCCCGCATGGGTGTCAGCCTGGCCAAGCAGCCCGGCACTGTGCTCGAGCGCGGCAAGGAGCTGGCCCGCGAGCTCGGCAGCATCGCCACCGGAGACTGCGACCGCGCCCCGCTACGCGCCGACAAGCGGTTCAGCGACCCTGCATGGCAACAGAATCCGGTGCTGCACCGCATCATGCAGGCCTACCTCGCCGCGTCGGACACCGCCGAGAAACTGTTCTCCGACGCCGACCTGGACTGGCGCGACGAAGCCCGGATGCGGTTCGTCTTCGACAACGCCATCGAGGGCCTGGCCCCCACCAACAACCCGTTGATCAGCCCGCTGGGCTGGAAGGCCATGATCGACACCGGCGGGCTCAGTGCCGTCCGCGGCCTGAAAGCCTTTGCCCGCGACATGATGTCGTCACCGCGGGTGCCGGCCATGGTCGAGCCGGATGCCTACACCGTCGGCGAGACGGTCGCCGTCACCAAAGGTGCGGTGGTGCTGCAGACTCGGATGTTCGAACTCATCCAGTACGCACCCCAGACCCCGACAGTGCACTCGGTTCCGCTGCTGATGGTGCCGCCGGTGATCAACAAGTACTACATCATGGACATCGCCCCCGGGCGCAGCATGATCGAGTACTTCGTGCAGCAGGGCCAGCAGGTGTTCGCCATCTCGTGGCGCAATCCCCAAGCCCGGCACAAGGATTGGGACGTCAACGCCTACGGCGCGGCGATCATCGAGGCCATCGATGCGGTGCGGGCCATCACCGGCGCGGCCGGCACCCACCTGATGGCGAGCTGCTCGGGCGGCATCATCACAGCCATGACCGCGGCGCACCTGGCCGAGACCGGCGACGGCGACAAGGTCGCGAGTCTCACCCTCGCGGTGACGGTGCTGGACCAGGACCGGGCCGGATTCGCCTCTGCCGCAATGAGCGACCGCGCCGCACAGGCCGCCATCGCCACGTCGGCCCGCAAGGGCTACCTGGACGGCAAGGCCATGGCCGAGATGTTCGCCTGGCTGCGCCCGACCGATCTGGTGTGGCGCTACTGGGTGAACAACTACGTGCAGGGCCGCAGCCCGGCCGCGTTCGACGTCTTGTTCTGGAACGCCGATACCACCCGCATGGCGGCCGCGCTGCACCGCGACATGGTGCTGATGGGCCTGAACAATTCGTTGGTCACTCCGGGCGCGGTGAGCATGCTGGGCACGCCCGTGGACCTGTCGAAGATCACGTGCGACGCCTACGTCATCGGCGGCATCGCCGACCACATCTCACCGTGGCAGGCCACCTACCGCAGCGCAAAGCTGTTGGGCAGCAAGGACAACCGCTACGTGCTGTCCACCAGTGGCCACATCGCGGCGCTCGTCAACCCGCCGGGCAACCCGAAGGCGTCGTACCGGATCGCCCAGGTGCAGGACGGGACACCGGAGGAATGGCTGGCCGACGCCGAAAAGTCCAGTGATTCCTGGTGGCCCGACTATGTCGCGTGGCTCGCCGAGCGCAGCGGCGACGACGTCGACGCCCCGACGACGCTGGGCGCCGAGGGCTTCATCGCCACCGGCCCGGCACCCGGCACGTACGTGCTGCAGAAATGACGGTCACCGAGCAGTACGTGTCGGTCGGTGGCCAGCGGCTACGGGTCCGCATTGACCATGGCAGCGACCCGAGCGCGGTTCCCCTGGTGCTGTGCAACGGCATCGGCGCCAGCCTGGAGGTGCTCGACCCCTTCGTCGAGCACCTGCCCGGCACTGTGATCCGGTTCGACGTGCCAGGCACCGGCGGCTCGCCGACCTCCTTCGCGCCCTACGGCTTTCCCTATCTGGCATGGGTCCTGGGCCGGCTGCTGAACAAACTGGGGTTCACGGTCGTCGACATCCTCGGCCTGTCCTGGGGTGGGGCGCTGGCGCAGCAGTTCGCCTTCCAGAATCCACGGCGCTGCCGGCGGCTGGTGCTGGTGGCCACCGGGACCGGCGCGGTGATGATTCCGGGCCACCCGCAGGTTCTCGCGAAAATGGTGACACCGAAACGATTCTCGAACGCCGGGTACGCGGCATCGATCGCCGGGGAACTCTACGGTGGCACCGTCCGCCAACACGGCGACGACATCGCCAAGCTGTTCCTCCAGCAGCTGCATGCGGGTTCGAAGATCGGCTACGTGCACCAACTGCTGGCCGGCGCGGTGTGGACGAGCATCCACGCGCTGCCGGCGGTGCGTCAGGAGACCCTGATCGTGGCGGGCACCGACGACCCGATCATCCCCGTAGCCAACGCCCGCATCATGAATTTCCTACTGCCGCACTCGCATCTGCATCTGCATTCCGGCGGGCACGTCGACCTCATCACCAACGCCGGGGAGTTGGCGCCGGTGATCGCCACGTTCCTGACCGAACCCGGCGAACGCGCTTGAGCGCGAGCCGGCGCCAGGAGCCGAGGATGACGTCCACCGCGCTCGGGCTCAGGCGACGACGCCGCCGACCAGATGGCCGACGAGGTAGGTGGCACTCAGTGCGAGCGCGCCGCCGATTACGTTGCGTGCCACGGCCTTTCCAACCGGTGCACCGCCGAGCCGGGCCGACACCACGCCGGTGATCGCCAGTGCCAGCAGCACTGCGAACATCGTGACCGGAACACGCAGTGCCGTCGGGGGCAACAGGATCGCCACCAGAGGCAACAACGCGCCGATGGTGAACGACACCGCCGACGAGAAGGCCGCCGCCCACGGGTTGGCCAGATCGCCTGGCGTGATGCCCAATTCGACGACCGCGTGCGCGGCGAACGCGTTGTGGTCGGTCAGCTCCTCGGCCGCGGTCCGGGCCGTCGACGTCGACAGGCCTCTGCCTTCCAGCAGGCTTGCCAGCTCATCGAGTTCCGCTGCGGGATCCTCTTTGAGCTCGCGACGTTCTTTGGCCAGCAGGGCCCGTTCGGTGTCGCGCTGCGAGCTGACCGACACGTACTCGCCCAACGCCATCGACACCGCGCCCGCCACCAGTCCGGCCATACCGGCGGTGAAGATCGGCCCGCGGTCGGCCGTCGCGGCCGCGACACCGACGACGATGCCGGCGGTCGACACGATGCCATCGTTGGCACCGAGCACGCCAGCGCGCAACCAGTTCAGCTTCGACGCAACCGAACCCGCGTGGGGCTCGGCTTCATGGGACGAGATCGCCATTCCTGCAACGCTATGCGGGCGCGCGGCGATCCGCCAGCCAATGAAGCCTTGCCAAACCTGGTCAGGATTCCAGCTTTTTGAGCGCCGCGCGGGTGCGGGCCCGGCCTTCGGCCGACGGATCGAACGTCACGCCGACGTATTCGTCGACCCCGGCGGCTTCGAGTTCGGCCAGCCGATGGCGCACCGTCTGCTCATCGCCGATGATCGCGATGTCCTCCGGACCGGCGTAGCCCTCGCGATCGAGCATCGCCCGGTACGACGGCAGGTGACCGTAGATCGCGAACTGCTCGGCAGCCTGCTTCCGGGCGCCGTCGACGTCGTCGGTCACGGCAACCGGGATGGCCGCGACCACCCGAACCGCGTCGGCACGGCCGGCGTCGGCAGCGGCCTGGCGCAACATCGGACCGACATGGCCCGCAAGTGTTTTCGGTCCGGTCATCCAGGTGACGGTGCCCGACGAGCGCCGTCCGGCGATCTGCAGCAGCTTCGGTCCGAGTGCGGCGATGTACACGGGCGGGGTCGGCGCGCCGGGGATGATCAGCGCGCCGCGGGTGGTCACCGTCTCCCCGGTGGCGTCGGCCTTCTCGCCGTTCAGCAACGGCAACAATCCGTCCAGGTACTCGTTGAGCCGGCGCACTGGCTTGTCCCACGGAATGCCCCACATGCCCTCGGTGACGGCCTGATGCGTCATCCCGAGCCCGAGCAGCAGACGGCCGCCCGCCATCTGGCTGATGGTCAGCGCCCGCTGCGCCAGCAGCATCGGAAGCTGATTCTGGATGGGCAGCACGCCGGTGCCGACCTCGATGCCGTCGACCTCACGCAGCCCGACCGCCAGCACGGTGAGAAGGTCTGGCTCGTAAGGCATCTGGGCGAACCAGACCCTGCGGAAGCCCTCGTCACGCAGCTGGGCGAGGTATGCCACGGTGTCGTCGACTGGCGATTTGAGACCACTCAACGAACCGAAAATGCTGATCTGCACGGGATGCTCCTTGAAGCCGGTTTGGGTCACCTGTTTGTATCGAACCATGACTTCCCAGCGAGTAGTGCAGGCGGATCGCGCATGAGTACGGATGCGCCCGAGACTGCCCGGCTGCAATATTTCGGGCCCAACTGGTTCGCATCGGTCATGGGCACCGGCATTGTCGCCACCGCCGCTGCGTCGCTGCCCGTGCACCTGCCGGGACTGCGGGGCTTCGCCGAAGGCGTCTGGGTGATCGCCACCGCCCTGCTGGTGCTGCTGATCGTCGCGGTGTCGGTGCAGTGGGTACGCCACCCCACCGTGGCGCGCAGCCAGGTCCGCAATCCGCAGATGACGCACTTCTACGGCGCGGCGCCGATGGCGCTGATGACCGTCGGCGTCGGCGCGCTGCTGATCGGCAAGGACCTGATCGGCACGCGCTTCGCCGTCGACCTCGACTGGATCCTGTGGACCGCGGGCACCATCGGCGGCCTGTTCACCGCGATGACCATCCCGTTCCTGATGTTCACGCAGCTGGAAGTCGGGCCGGACGCCGCGTTCGGCGGCTGGCTGATGCCCGTCGTGCCGCCGATGGTGTCGGCGGCGTCGGGCGCACTGCTGCTGCCGCACCTGCCGCCGGGCACGGCCCGCACCACGATGTTCTACGGCTGCTTCGCGATGTTCGGGCTGTCGCTGATCGCGGCGCTCATCATCATCACGATGATCTGGAGCCGGCTGGCGCACTACGGCACCTCGGGGTCCGCGCGCGTGCCGACGCTGTGGATCGTGCTGGGACCGCTGGGGCAGGGCATCACCGCCGCGGGGCTGCTGGGGACGGCCGCGGCCTCGGCGATCAGCCCGGAGCTGGCGTCGGGCATGAACATCTTCGCGGTGCTGTTCGGTGTCCCGGTGTGGGGCTTCGCGGTGCTGTGGATCAGCCTCGCCAGCGCACTGACGGTGCGCACCATGCGGCGCGGCATGCCCTTCGCCCTGACATGGTGGAGCCTGACCTTCCCCGTCGGCACATTCGTCACCGGCACGTCGCAGCTCGCCTTGCACACCGGGCTGCCGGCCTTCCGCGTCGCCGCCGTCGCGGCATATGTCTTCCTGCTGTGCACCTGGGCACTGGTCGCGGTGCGGACGTTGCGTGGCTGTGTCGGAGGCAGTCTGTTCACCCCACCGCCTGCTCCGGCCGTCATCCACAAGGACCCGAAATGATCGACACTGCGCGGGTGTACGACCTAGACCCCGACAGTCAGCAGGTGTCGCCGGTGGTGCCCCCGTAGGTGGCGATCTTGTACTCGGTGGCGGCCAGCGAGAGGGTCAGTTCACGGATCTGGCGGCGGATCGTGTCGCGATGTTCCAGCAGCATGTCCAGTCGTTCTGGCACGGTCTGCTCGCCGCTGTCCACGAGTGCGATGTAGTGCTGCAGATCGCGAATAGCCATGCCGGACAAGCGCATCCGAGTGAGGAAGACCAGTCGGCGGACCGCCTCGGGTCCGTAGCTGCGGTGGCCGCTGCTGTCGCGGTCGACCTCGACCAGGCCGGCCCGTTCGTAGTAGCGCAAGGTGTGCGCGGAGACGTCGAGCAGGTCGGCAACGTCGGTGATCGTCATCGGATCGCTGAGGCCGTCGGTGTCCGCGAGCCGGTGGATCACCTCGATCGACATCGGGCCGTCCATCTCGCCGAGCGCCGCGAGCGCCCTGTTCATCAGGTCGTCGGTGGAGGACATACTCGATCCTAGATCGGCCGCGATGAGGCGGCGGCGTCCGCAAAGTCGGCGCTGCGGGCCAGCGTTGCCCACCGGCCGACCTCGTCGAGACCGCGGTGATAAGTGGCCGTGAGCCGCTCGACGGCCTCGGCACCCAGCGGCAGCCGCAGCGGCACATCCTCGGAGCGGACCAGGGAGACGATGATCTCTGCGGCCGCGACGGGGTCACCTTCCTGCTTCCCGTCCGCGCCGGCCATGTCGGCTCGCACGTCGGCCAGGACTTCCCGATAGGTCGACGACGCGGTGGTGAAGTCGAGCACCTCGGCGGCGTTGAAGGCGGTGCGGAACCGGCTCGGCTCGACCAGCATCACCCGAATGCCGAACGGCGCGACCTCCCCGGCCAGGGCTTCCGACCACCCCTCCAACGCGAACTTCGACGCCGAGTACGTCGAGACGCCGGGGAACGACATGCGGCCGCCTTGGCTGCTCATCTGGACGATCGTCCCGCGTCCCTGTGCCCGCATGACCGGCAACGCCGCGCGCACCAGGGCGGCAGGACCGAAGAGATGCAGGTCCATCAGGTCGCGCAATTGCGCATCGGTGACTTCCTCGGCGGCGCCGACGATGGCCCGCCCCGCGTTGTTCACCAGCACATCGAGGCGACCGTAGCGATCGACGGCCGCCTCGATGAGCTTGGTGGCGCCGCTCACGCCTCGGGCATCGAACGCAACGCCCGCGAAGTGGTCACCGTAGGTGGCGCTCAGGTCGGCCACACTGTCCGGATTACGGACCGCGGCGACAACCTGATCGCCTGCGGCAAGGGCGGCCTCGGCCAGTGCCCGCCCAAGTCCTTTCGAGGCGCCGGTGATGATCCAGGTCTGTGGTGACGTCGAGGTTGTCATGGCTGCGACGCTAAGAGTTTGAGCGCGCTCGAACGCAAGCCCGAACCTCCGCCGCGACGGCCGTGGGAATTCGGTCGATACGAGGACGCGCGGATGTTGCGGTCGGCAGGGCAGGTTGCACGTCTGCTCCGGGGTGCTACGCCGAACGTGCAGCTTTTGGCGCCAGTTCTCGAATCTGACGGCCGAAAGCTGCACGTTCGTCGTAGCAGCGCTGGGCCCATACCGACCTGGACAGGCCTCCTGGCCCCGGACACGAGAGTGCCCCGTGCCTCCGTCAGGTCGGGGGTCAGACGGAAACACGAGGCACTATGGGTATCGCAGCGGCTTCGCGGGGCGTTACACACTCGGCGAAATTAGTGGAAATGGCCGCAAAACCGCAGGTCGTGCGGCCATCTCCGGCGCGTTCGGAAGTTAGGCCTCCAGGATGGCCGTGACGCCCTGCCCACCTGCAGCGCAGATGGAGATCAGGCCACGCACCGGCTTGCCGGTCTCCTTCTTCTTCTCGGCGAGCTGCTTGGCCAGCTGGGCCACGATGCGGCCGCCGGTCGCGGCGAACGGGTGACCCGCGGCCAGCGACGAGCCGTTGACGTTGAGCTTCGACCGGTCGATCGAGCCGAGCGGCGCGTCGAGGCCGAGGCGGCCCTTGCAGTACTCGGGCGACTCCCAGGCCGCGAGTGTGGCCAGCACGACGGAGGCGAAGGCCTCGTGGATCTCGTAGAAGTCGAAGTCCTGCAGCGTCAGGCCGTTACGGGCCAGCAGGCGCGGCACGGCGTAGGTCGGGGCCATGAGCAGGCCGTCCGTGCCGTTGACGTAGTCGACGGCGGCGGTTTCGGAGTCGACGAAGTAGGCCAGCACCGGGATGTCGTGTTCGGCGGCCCACTCATCGGTCGACAGCAGCGCCACCGACGCGCCGTCGGTCAGCGGGGTCGAGTTGCCTGCGGTCATGGTGGCGTCGCCCAGCTTCACGCCGAAGACCGGCTTGAGCTTGGCCAGCTTCTCGGTCGACGAGTCGCCACGCAGGTTGTTGTCGCGGTACAGGCCCAGGAAGGGGCTGACCAGGTCGTCGAAGAAGCCGCGGTCGTAGGCGGCGGCCATGTTCTGGTGGCTGGCGGCGGCCAGGGCGTCCTGGTCGGTGCGCTTGACGCCCATCTCCTTGGCGGTCTGGGCCGCGTGCTCGCCCATCGACAGGCCGGTGCGGGCCTCGCTGTTGACCGGGATCTCGACGCCGACGGCGGCCGGCAGCTTGCCGACGAGCTTGAGGCGGTCGACGTTCGACTTGGCACGGCGCAGGCTCAGCAACACGCGGCGCAGGTCATTGCCAAGGGCGATGGGCGCGTCCGAGGCGGTGTCCACACCACCGGCCGCGGCCACCTGATAGCGACCGGCAGCGATGCCGTCAGCGGCCGCGATGGCCGACTGCAGACCGGTACCACAGGCCTGCTGCAGGTCGAAGGCCGGCGTGTAGGGCGACAGCGAGGTGCCGAGCACACATTCGCGCATGAGATTGAAATCACGGCTGTGCTTGAGGACTGCGCCACCGATGACCATATCGAGCTTCTCGCCCTTGAGGTTGAAGCGGTCGATCAGGCCGTCCAGGGCCGCGGTGAACATGTCCTGGTTGGAGGCGTTTGCGTACGCGCCGTCGGAGCGCGCGAAGGGAATGCGGTTACCACCCAGGACGGCCACGCGGCGGCGGCTGTTGGTCTCGGCCACGGTTTTTCTCCAGTTCCTTGACGTTTGATGACTGAGGCAAGATGTTGCTTGACGCCTATATTACCCACCGTTCTTACTCTGGAGTAAGTTCGTCTCTGACAAGACGGTTCCGTCTATACGACACACGTCCGCAGAAAGGTCCGCAATGGCTGACGTCCTCTCCCAAGTCCTCACCTCTGGCCCCGGTTCGTTCCTGGCCAAGCAGCTCGGCGTGCCGCAGCCCCAGCCGCTGCGCCGCTACAAGGCCGGCGAACCCCCGCTGGCCGGCCCACTGCTGATCGGCGGCGAAGGCCGCGTCGCCGAGCCGCTGCGCGCTGCCCTAGCTGACGACTACGACCTGGTCGGCAACAACGTGGGCGGCCGCTGGGCCGACTCGTTCGGCGGTCTGCTGTTCGACGCCACCGGCATCACCAAGCCCGAGCAGCTCAAGCAGCTCCACCAGTTCTTCACGCCCGTCCTGCGCAACCTGGCCGCCAACAGCCGCGTCGTCGTCGTCGGCACCACGCCCGACGAGACCGACAGCATCGACGAGCGCATCGCCCAGCGCGCCCTGGAAGGCTTCACTCGGTCGCTCGGCAAGGAGCTGCAGCGCGGCGCCACCATCGGCCTGGTCTACCTGTCCGCCAAGGCCGCGCCGGCCGCGTCGGGCATCGAGTCGACCGTCCGCTTCCTGCTGTCGGGCAAGTCAGCGTACGTCGACGGCCAGGTGTTCTACGTCGGCGCCGCCGACTCCGTCGCCCCGGCAGACTGGGACAAGCCGCTCGCCGGCAAGGTCGCGCTGGTGACCGGTGCCGCCCGCGGCATCGGCGCCGAGATCGCCCGCGTCTTCGCGCGCGACGGTGCTGCCGTCGTCGCCATTGACGTCCCGCAGGCCGCGGACGCGCTGGCTGAGACCGCCGCCGCGGTCGGTGGCACCGCGCTGGCCCTGGACGTGACGGCCGACGACGCGGTGGACCAGATCGTCGCGCACCTGACCGAACATCACTCGGAAACTTCGGGTGGCAAGGCTCACATACTCGTCAACAACGCCGGCATCACCCGCGACAAGCTGCTCGCCAACATGGACGACGCCCGCTGGGACTCCGTCATCGCCGTGAACCTGCTTGCGCCGCAACGTCTTGCGCAGGGTCTGGTGGAGAACGGCACCATCGGTGAGGGCGGCCGGATCGTCGGCCTGTCGTCGATGGCGGGTATCGCCGGCAACCGCGGCCAGACCAACTACGCCGCCACCAAAGCCGGCATGATCGGCATGACCGACGCGTACGCCGAAGTTTTCGGCGAGAAGGGCGTCACCATCAACGCCGTCGCGCCGGGCTTCATCGAGACCAAGATGACCGACGCCATCCCGCTGGCCACGCGCGAGGTCGGCCGCCGGCTCAACTCGCTGTTCCAGGGCGGCCTGCCGGTCGACGTCGCCGAGCTGATCGCCTACTTCGCCAGCCCCGCCTCGAATGCCGTCACCGGCAACACGATTCGGGTCTGCGGCCAGGCCCTGTTGGGAGCCTGAGATGAGCCAGCCCAACGGTCTTCTCAACATGGCACGGGCGGTGGCGGGTGCGCTGCCGTTCGTGTCGCGGGGTTCCACCCTGCCGGCGCGCACCGTGACGGTGTCGGGCCTGACCATCGACCCGAAGAACGTCGCCGAGTACGCCGCGGTGACCGGGCTGCGGTTCGGCGACACCGTGCCGCTGACCTACCCGTTCGCGCTGACGTTCCCGACCATGATGTCGTTGGTCACCGGATTCGATTTCCCGTTCGCCGCAATGGGTTCGGTGCACATCGAGAACCACATCACCCAGCACCGGCCCATCAAGGTGACCGACAAGCTGGACGTGGCCGTGCGCGCGGAGAACCTGCGCGAGCACCGCAAGGGCCTGCTGGTCGACATCATCACCGACATCAAGGTCGGCAATGACCTGGTGTGGAGCCAGGTCACCACGTTCCTGCACCAGCAGCGGACCAGTCTTTCGGGCGAGCCGAAGCCGGAGCCGGTGAAGCAGCCGAAGCTGCCGCCGCCCAACGCGGTCATCAGCATCACGCCGGGCCAGATTCGGCACTACGCCGACGTCGGCGGCGACCACAACCCGATCCACACCAGCTCGATCGGCGCCAAGCTGTTCGGCTTCCCGACCGCCATTGCGCACGGAATGTTCAGCGCCGCAGCGGTTCTGGCCAACATCGAGGGCCAGCTGCCGGACGCGGTGAAGTACTCCGTGAAGTTCGGCAAGCCCGTGCTGCTGCCGGCCAAGGTGGGCCTGTACGTCGAACCCATCGACGGCGGCTGGGAACTGGCGCTGCGCAACCTGTCCAAGGGTTACCCGCACCTGACGGCGACGGTCACCAGTTTGTAGTCACGAGCAGACGCAAAACCCCCCTTTTACTCCGAAAAATGGGGGTTTTCGCGTCTGCTCGCGGGTTAGGGCGGGAGTAATTGGACAGACGGGCGGCCGTCTCCTGAACCGTCCGGGACGATGCGGGCAGCGACGCCATAAGCCGACCAAATCAATTCAGCGGTAAGGACTTCCGCGGGCGTACCGGCGGCAACAACCCGCCCCTTGTCGAGCACGACGAGCCGGTCGCAGAACAACGCCGCGAGCGTCAGGTCGTGCAGTGTCACCACCGCCGTCACCGGCAGCGCCCGGATCAGAGCGAGCAGTTCGAACTGGTGCCGGATGTCGAGGTGATTGGTAGGCTCGTCGAGCAGCAGTTCGCGGGGCTCCTGCGCGAGTGCCCGGGCGATCTGCACGCGCTGCTGCTCGCCGCCGGAAAGCGTGCGCCAATCCCGGTCGCGCATGGCCGTCGTCTCGGTCTGCTCCAGAGCACGCTCGACCGCGCGGTCGTCGGCCGCAGTGTCGCCGGACCAGATGCCACGGTGCGGAATTCGGCCCAACCGAACGATCTGTTCGACGGTGAGCTCCAGCTCCGTGCTGACCTGCTGCTCGACCACCGCGACGCGCTGCGCCACCGCGCGGCGACGATGGCCGGCAAGCGGCTGCCCGTCGAGCCGCACGGCGCCGGCGTCCGGATGCCGTAGCCCGGCCAGCAACCGCAGCAGCGACGACTTGCCGGCGCCGTTGGGCCCGAGCAGCCCCAATGTCTCACCGTCGGCCACGGCCAGCGACACCCCGTCGATGACGAGCCTGCCGCCCGCCGACCAGCTGACCGATTCGGCACTGAGCGCGCCCGTCATCGAATCCTCCTGCGCCGAGAGAGAATCCACATGAAGATGGGTACTCCGACGAGTGCGGTCACTACACCGACAGGCAGTTCCTGCGGCGCGAACACCGTACGGGCCGCGGCGTCGACCCAGACCAGGAAGATGGCGCCGGTGACCGCGGTGACCGGCAACAGCCGCCGGTGCGACGGCCCGACGATCATGCGCGCCGCGTGCGGCAACACCAGTCCGACGAAACCGATTGCGCCCGCGGCACTCACCAGCACGGCGGTCAGGAGCGCCGTCGTCGCCAGCAAGACGGCGCGGACCCGGCGCACCGATACCCCCAACGCGGCGGCCGCATCACGGCCGAAGGCGAACGCGTCCAAGGCATCTGACTGCAGCCAGCAGATCGCCAGGCAGGCCGCGCAGACGAGGCCGCACAACGCCACCTGAGACCAGCCGGCCCCGGCCAGCGAGCCCAGTAGCCAGAACAGCACCCCGCGGGTCTGTTGCGCGTCGGCCGACGAGAACACCACAATCGCCGTTGCGGCGGAAAAGAGTTGGGTACCGGCGACTCCGGCCAGCAGTACCCGGTCCTGTCCGCCGCCGGACACTGCGGCGAGCGCCAGGACCAGACCGAACGCGATCACCGCACCGACGAACGCGCCCCCCGACAGCGTCAGCGCACCACCGATACCCGCGACGACGACCAGCACCGCTCCCGTCGACGCTCCGGAGGAGATGCCCAGCATGAACGGGTCGGCCAGCGGGTTGCGCATCAGCGACTGCAGGATCGCCCCGCAGATGGCCAGGCCCGCACCACAGATCGCGGCCAACAGCGCGCGGGGCAGCCGCAGTTCCCAGACGATGCCGTCGTCGATCGGCGCGATCTGTGCGGGCCGACCCCAAAGATGTTGCGCGACGACCGCATACACGTCTCCGAAACCGAGGTCGGCAGGCCCGATGATCATGGCCGCCGCGATCGACAGCGCCAGGACCGCGCAGCCGAGCATCACCATTCCGGCGGTGCGCACAGCAGTCAGGACTTCCCGTCCAGCCCGAAAGCGCGTAGTCCGGACGCGACGGTCTCGACGGCGTCGACATTGCGCAGTGACGGGTCCATCGCACTGGCCGGCAAGATGATCCACCGCCGCTCCCGTACGGCCTTCAACTTGCTTGCCGCCGGGTCGGTTTCGAGGAACTTGATCTTGTCGGCGACGCTGTCGCCGTCCTTGCCCCGCGTCAGATCGGCGAGCACCAGCACGTCGGGGTCCCGCTGCAGGATGGCCTCCCACGAGATCTCGGGCCATAGCTGCCGGTTGTCGGCGAACGCATTGCGGGCCCCCACCGCGGTGGTGATGATGCCGGGCGCACCACAGCAGCCGGCGATGTACGGCGTTCTGGTACCGGCGTACCACCACATCAGGGAGACGTCGTCGGCTTTGAGACCGTTGGTGGCGGTCGTCATTCGCGAGCGCAGCGTCGATACCAGTCGGTCTCCCCGTTCTGAAACACCGAAAATCTTGGCGACATCAACGATTTCGGCGTACATGTCGTCGAGTGTCAACGCGCGTTGTTGCGCCGCATCCTGGCCGCCGCACTCACTGGACGACTGGTATGTCGGCACTCCCAGCCGCTCGAACCGATCGCGCGGCGCGACGCCCTGATCGGTGAACGACCAGTCGAACGTCGCATACACGAAGTCGGGTTTCTCTTTCAGCACCCGCTCGAACGACGGGAAATCCCGGCTCAGCACAGGCACTTTGGCGTTGTCGGCGGCGAGGTCGGGCCGGACGTCGTCGCTCCAGGACGCGGTACCGACCATCCGGTCGGCGAGGCCGAGCGCCAGGAGCAGTTCATTGGCCGGCTGGTTGATCGAAACAGCGCGCTGCGGTGGCGCTTTCACGGTCACCGTCCGTCCACAGTTCTTCAGCGTGACGGGATTGCCGGCGGCTCCGGCGTTGACAGTTCCGGTCGCCCGCGGTCCGCCACAGGAGCAGACCAGCGAAACAACCAGTGCGACAAGCACAATGGTACGTCGAGACACGGCGGCGCCTTCCGATCCGGGACTCAGGTCGCGGAGTCCATGCGTGGGCGGGTCCTCGCGCCGCCAGGCCGCGAGAGCCCGAGCCAGCAGGTCTTCGGACTCGGGATCGACCAGGCCGGAGCGCCTTCCCAGCCCACGTGGGGCCAGTGGCAGTTGCTCCGCCTGTCCCCCTCACCGCTGCGCGTCAGTTCCGGGTTCGCACCGGATTCCCTGACCCAACCGCGTTGGGTTCGACTGGCTCGAGTCGGACCATACCAGCGCCGCGGGGGTGGTATGCCTGGCAAGCAGTTCGCCGTGAGCATTCATTCTGCGCTGAGAGCGACAAATGTCGAGTGGACGCGGCCGTGAGCGCAGGATCGACCGCGGCGCCCGGTTGACCCTGCGGCCACGGCGCAAAAGTTCGAGTACCCACCACCGCCAGCGCAGAGTCAACACACGCGTGAGTGATCCTGCGGCCAGGGCGTGGTTGCCCAAGTGGCACTTGCGAATTGAAGCCGTCAGCAAATGTTGACGTTGTCAGCCCAAGCTGACCGCTCCCGGCGAAACATGCCAACAGAGACCGATACTCAAGTTGCAGATGTGACGACTCGCGTCATGCCCGCAGCGCCACGTACCGCCCGCCGGGAAGGCCGAAAAGAATCAGGGCTCGGCGCGCTTACCCTTCAGGCCGCGCCAGAACAGGTTGATCATCAGCTCGGTGGCGTCGTTGACGTCGGTGTCGCCGGCGCTGACGCGGGAGGCGATGGCCTCACCGGCGCCCACGAGGGCCACGGCCATCATCTCGAAGTCGCTGTCCGGCTCCGGGTTTCGGGTACCGGTGCTGAGCAGCCGGGCCACCAGGTCGATGATCTTCTCGCGGCCCTCGCGCACGGTGTGGGCGAACGCCTGCGAGCTGGTGGCCTGCGTGTAGAGCACGATCCAGGACGCCCGGTTGCGGTCGATGTACGTCATGAACGACAGCACCGCGTTGCGCAGCAGGTCGCGCGGGCTCTGGGTGAAGTTGATGTCGGCCCGCACGGTATCGACGAAGCGGGTCAGCTCCCGATCCAGGCAGGCGGCGAACAGCTCTTCCTTCGAGCCGTAGTAGAGGTACAGCATCGGCTTCGAGATCTCGGCCTGCGCGGCGATCGCGTCCATCGAGGTCTCGTGATAGCCGTTCACCGAGAACATCTGCACGGCGGCGTCGAGCATCTGCTGTTCGCGGACGGCCCGCGGCAGCCGTTTGGTTCCACCTGCCATCAGATCAGGGTATGCAACGAGCGGCTCACTTCACGCATTTCGCGCCCGGACCCTTCATGGCCGCCACCCGCAGCACCGACTTGTCGACCTGCGCCTGGTCCAGCTGGCCGGCCTTCGCGGCCGCCTCGAGCTTGTCCAGCACCTCCGGGATGCCATCGGTGGTGATCCACAGGGCGACGTCCGCGCCGGCCTGCAGCGCCTTGAGCGCCGCGTCGGCCACGCCGAAGTGCTGGGTGATGGCCGCCATGCCGGTCAGATCGTCGGTGAACACCACTCCGTCGAACGGCGGGCCGCCGTACTCGCCGCTGCGCAGCAAGTCGTAGGCCGGCTTGCTCAGGCTGGCCGGGTCGTCGCCGAGCGTCAGGCCCGGCACCTGCAGATGACCGACCATCACGGCGACGGGCTGCTGCGTCGTCAGCGTCCGGTACGGCACCAGGTCGTTGTCCTTCAGCGCCTCCAGCGGCGGCGTCTTCACGCCACCGGTGTGCGAGTCGCCCGAGCCGTGCCCGTGTCCCGGGAAGTGCTTGAGCACCGGTACGAGTGCCGCCTCGCGCAGGCCCGCGGCGTATGCCCCGGCGTACTCGGTGACCTTCTGCGGGTCCGAGCCGAAGGAGCGGTCCCCGATGACCTCGTCGTCGGCCTCTTCGGTCACGTCGGCGTCGGGCGCGAAGTCGACGGTGATGCCGAACTTGTCCTTCATCTGCTGCCCGCGGTCCTTGGCGATGGCCTGCACCTCGGCCGGGGACTTGGTCGCCGCAAGGACCCGCGCCGACTCCTGCGGGCCGATCAGCTTCTTGAGCCGGGACACCCGGCCCCCCTCCTCGTCGATGCTGACCGCCAGCGGCAGCGCGCCCGATGCGGCCTGCAGCGCAGGGATCGAGCCGTCCGACAGCATGGACAGGTCCGTCCAGCTACCGATGAAGATGCCGCCGACCTGCTGCTGTGTCACCGCGGCGCGGGCATCGGCGGCGTCCTTGACGCCCACCATGAGCAACTGGGCCAGCTTCTGCCGCAGGGTGAGGGTGCTGAGCAGCGCGTTCGGATCGCACGGCGGGGCGGTCGGTGCGGGCGCGTCCATCGGCTTGCTCGACGACGCGGTGCTGGGGGCCTGGCTGGACGTGCTGGACGCCGCCGGACGGTCGGACGACGACGAGCAACCGGCGACCAATCCGGACACCAGTGCCAGCGCGCCGAGGGTTCGGGTCAGGGACATGGGGTCCGAGCCTAGCCGTGCGAGGAGTCGCGCGACCGGGGCACATTGGTCCCGCGATGACCTGCACGCAGGCCGGCGAGCACGGAAGCAGGCAGGTCGTCATGCTAGTTTGGGCGCCATGGACCGCTTCCTCGTGCCCGCCGGAGCCAGCATCGTGGTCGGTCTGTTGCTCGGCGCTGCAGCGGTCTTCGGCACCACGCTGATGCTGGAGCAGGACACCAAGCCGACGCTGCAATCGGGCGATCCAGCGTCATCGGTGCTCAACCGGGTCGAATACGGCAACCGCAGCTGATCCCGCGGCGCCGCTCTCGCGGCGCTGCCTATGGGTCGTCAGCGCGGCCGCACTGGTCCTGACGTTCGCCCAGTCACCGGGCCGGGTCTCGCCCGACACCAAACTCGATCTCACCGCCAACCCCGCACGCTTCCTGTCGCGGGCCGCGAATCTGTGGAGCAGCGACCTCCCCTTCGGCCAGTCGCAGAACCAGGCCTACGGCTACCTGTTCCCGCACGGCACGTTCTTCCTCGCCGGTGACGTCATCGGCCTGCCCGGCTGGGTGACTCAGCGACTGTGGTGGGCACTGCTGCTGGTCGTCGGATTCTGGGGGCTGGTGCGCGTCGCCGAGGCCCTCGGCATCGGCAGCCGATCGTCCCGCGTCCTCGCCGCCGTGGCGTTCGCCCTGTCCCCGCGGGCGCTGACGACGCTGGGCGCCATCTCGTCCGAGACTCTGCCGATGATGCTGGCGCCGTGGGTGCTGCTGCCGGTGATCCTGGCGCTGCGCGGCGATCCGCGGATTCGGCAGCTGGCGGCCCGCTCGGCCGCCGCCGTCGCGCTGATGGGCGCGGTGAATGCCGTCGCCACGCTGACGGGCTGCCTGGCCGCGATCTTCTGGTGGGCCGCGCACCGGCCCAACCGGCGCTGGTGGCGCTTCACGGCCTGGTGGTTCGGCTGCACGCTGCTCGCGATCCTGTGGTGGGCCGTGGCGCTGCTGCTGCTCGGCCGGATCAGCCCGCCGTTCCTGGACTTCATCGAATCGTCGGGCGTGACGACGCAGTGGCTGTCGCTGACCGAGGTGCTGCGCGGAACCTACGGCTGGACGGCGTTCGTCGCGACCAATGCGACGGCCGGGTCGTCGCTGGTGACCGGTTCGGTGGCGGTACTGGCCACGACACTGGTGGCGGCCGGCGGCATGGCCGGCCTGGCGATGCGCAGCATGCCGGCGCGTGGGCGGCTCATCTCGATGCTGCTACTCGGTCTGCTGCTGCTGGCGGTCGCGTACTCGGGTGGCCTGGGCTCGCCGATCGCGCACCAGGTGCAGATCTTCCTGGACGCCGCCGGCACGCCGCTGCGCAACGTCCACAAACTCGAGCCCGTGCTGCGGCTGCCGCTGGCGCTGGGCCTGGCCCACGTGCTGGGCCGGATTCCGTTGCCGGGCACCGTGCCGCGGCGGGAGTGGATCAACGCGTTCGCGCACCTCGAGCGGGACAAGCGGATGGCCGTGGCCGTGGTGCTGCTGACAGCGCTGGCCGCCGGCACGTCGCTGGCGTGGACGGGCCGGCTCGCCGCGCCGGGTACCTACCGCGCCATCCCGCAGTACTGGCACCAGACCGCGGACTGGCTCGACGCCCACAACGCCGAGACGCCGGGACGCGTGCTCGTCGCTCCGGGTGCGCCGTTCGCGAACCAGGTCTGGGGCAATACGCATGACGAGCCGCTGCAGGTCCTCGAGCGCGGCGCGTGGGGCGTGCGCGACTCGATTCCGCTGACGCCGCCCGAGACCATCCGCGCCCTGGACTCCGTGCAACGCCTGTTCGCCACCGGGCGGCCGTCCGCCGGATTGGCCGACACGCTTTCCCGCCAAGGTATTTCGTTCGTCGTGGTGCGCAACGACCTCGATCCCGACAACTCCCGGTCCGCGCGGCCGCTGCTGGTGCACCGGGCCTTGGAAGGTTCCCGGGGGATCACAAAAGTCGCCCAGTTCGGTGACCCCGTCGGCCCGGGCACGCTCGACGGCTTCGTCTCCGACAGCGGCCTGCGGCCGCGCTACCCCGCCGTCGAGATCTACCGCGTGACGGGCGCCGCGACCACCGTGCCGTACCTGGCCGACGCCGACACCATGCCCCGCATCGACGGCGGGCCCGAATCACTGCTGCGCATCGACGAGCGTCGCCGCCTGATGGGCCGAAACCCGTTGGGCCCCATGATCTTGACGTCCGACGCGCAGCGCGCCGGACTGCCGGTGCCCGAGGTCACCGTCACCGACACCCCGCTGGCCCGGGAAACCGACTACGGCCGTGTCGATGACCACTCGTCGGCGGTGCGGGCCCCCGACGACCCGCGGCGCACCTTCAACCGCGTCATGGACTACCCCAGCCCGGGCGCCACGACCGCCTACGGCCAGTGGCCGGGCGGACGGATCACGACGTCGAGTTCGTCGTCCGATTCCACCGCGCTGCCCAACGTGGCGACGGCGGCCGGGCCGGCCGCGGCGATCGACGGCGACACTTCGACCAGCTGGGTGTCCAGCTCGTTGCAAACCGCTGTGGGGCAATGGCTTCAGGTCGACTTCGACCATCCGGTGACCAACGCGACCATCACCCTGACACCCAGCGCCACCGCCGTCGGCGCCCAGGTGCGCCGGATCGAAGTGGCAACAGCCAACGGCACCAGCACCATTCGTTTCGACCAGCCCGGCAAACCACTTACCGCAGCCCTGCCCTATGGCGAGACGTCGTGGATCCGGTTTACCGCGACCGGCACCGACGACGGCTCCCCCGGCGTGCAGTTCGGCATCACCGACTTCTCCGTGACGCAGTACGACGCGTCCGGTTTCGCCCACGCCGTGAGCCTGCGGCACACCGTCGACGTTCCCGGTCCACCGCCGGGATCAGCTGTCGCACAATGGGATCTGGGCAACGACCAACTGGGCCGGCCCGGCTGCGCCCAGGGCCCGAACGGGGTCCGGTGCGCCGCCACCATGGCCCAATCGCCCGAAGAGCCCGTGAACATGAGCCGCACCCTCACCGTGCCGGCTCCGGTCGCCGTCGTCCCCACGATCTGGGTGCAGGCCCGGCAGGGGCCGCACCTGGCCGACCTCGTGACCCAGCCCGGCACCACCCGGGCGTCCGGTGATTCCGACGTCATCGACGTCGAGGGATCGGCCTACGCCGCCACCGACGGCGACCCGCGCACCGCCTGGGTGGCCCCGCAGGGCATCGTCCAGTTCCGGGGCGGCGCCAACCTGACCGTGCACCTGCCGGCCCCGACGACCGTCAGCGCCCTGCGACTCACGCCCAGCGCCTCCGAGCTGCCGGCGCATCCGACCGTCGTCGCCGTCGATCTCGGCAACGGACCGCAGGTCCGACGGATCGGCGACGGGCCGCAGACCATCAAGCTCGCCCCCGCCAAGACCGACACCATCAAGCTGTCGATCCTCGACTGGCACGACCTGATCGACCGCACGTCACTGGGATTCGATCAGGTGAAGCCGCCGGGCCTGGCCGAGGTCACCGCCCTCGACGACCGCGGCGCGCCGATCGCCCCCGCCGACGCGGCTGCCAACCGGCGCCGCGCCATCACGCTGCCGTGTGGCCGCGGACCGATCATCGCGATCGCGGGCCAGTTCCTGCAGACCTCGGTGCACACCACGGTCGGCGCGCTGCTGGAGAGCGAGCCCATCGCGGCCCAGCCGTGCCAGTCCGCGCCGCTGCAACTGCCCGCCGGGAAGCAGGAGCTGCTGATCAGCCCCGGCCCGTTCTTCACCGTCGTCGGCGCCCGCCTCACCGGCCCGCTCGCGACCCACATCCACAGCGCCCCAACAACTCCCGCGCAGCTGAAGAAATGGACGTCCGACCACCGCGAGGTGGACGTGGCCCCGTCTCCGGTACAGCGGGTGCTCGTCGTGCCCGAGAGCGTCAACCCCGGCTGGACGGCTCATACCGCCAACGGCGCCATCCTCACGCCGGTGACCATCAACGGCTGGCAACAGGGCTGGGTGCTACCGGCCGGCACCGCGGGCATCGTGACGCTGACGTTCCCGCTCAACACTCCGTACCGCATCGGGCTGTTCGGCGGGCTCGCGCTGCTCCCGTTCCTGGCACTGTTGGCGCTGCTACCGATGCGGCGCCGCGTCGATGACGACGCGACGCAGACCTGGCAGCCGGGTCCCGCGGTCGTCGGCGTGGCCCTCGTCGGGTTCGGTTTCCTGGTGGCCGGATTCGCGGGTCTGGCGACCGTCGGCGCGGCCATCGGCATCCGGTACCTACTGAGATCACGGGTGCGATGGCTGGACGGCTGGACCGTCATCGCCTCGGCGAGCGGCCTGATCGGTGCGGGCGCGGTGCTCAGCGCGTACCCGTGGCGGTCGGTGGACGGCTACGTGGGGCATTCACCGTGGGTGCAGTTCCTGGCACTGGTCTCCGTCGCGGCGCTGGCCGCGTCGTTGTGGGACCCGCCGCCGCGTGCGGAGAAATTGATCAGCTGAACATCGTCAGCGCCGGCGACGCACCGCCGGCAGCGCGACCAGGCAGGTGGCGGCGAGCACGCCGACTCCGATGGCGAAGCAGATGCCGGCGCTGCGCAGCCCCCAGCGCTGCGCGGCCAGGCCTTCGCCGATGACGGGCAGCGAGATGGCCAGGTAGGCCACCACGAACAGCGTTGAGGTGACTTCGGCGCGCCGGTCGACCGGCGTGGCCTCGGTGATGGCGGCCAGGCCGCGGCTGAAGCTGATGCCTTGTCCCGCACCGGAAATGATCGCGGCGGCGACGAGTCCGGCGAGTGAGCTGGTGACCAGCGCCGCGGTCAAGACGATCATGCCGAGCACCAGCGTGGCGCAGCCGATGGCCAGCGCGCGGTGTGGCTGCATCCGGTTGGCCGCCACCTGGGCCCCTGCTGAGGCGAGGAAGGCGCAGCTAGCGACCACCCCGGCTGCGGCATGGTTCTCGATGCCGATCATGGTGGACAGGAATGCCGGTGCCAGCGCGGCGAACAGTCCCATGCACGCAAACCCCGCGAACGTCCCGATGGCCGCGAGGGCGAAGGTGCCACGCACCTCCGCGGGAAGCTGCAGCCGCTGTGCACCGAGTTGTCCTGTCCTGGCCGATGTTTCGGGCACCGCGATGACCGCGAGACCTGCCGCCACCGCCAATCCGATGTGCAACGCGAAGGCCAGCTGCAGCGGCGCCGGACAGTACTGAACCAGAACACCGGCCAACAAGGGACCGGCGCCCAGACCGCCGATGTTGGCGATGGTGGTGATCGCGGCAGCCTTGCTGCGCCACTTCGGCGGTGCGGATTCGATGATCGCCGCGGTGGCCGTGCCGGTGAAGATGCCGGCAGACAATCCGGACAACACCCGAGCCACCACCAGAGTGAGCACGGTGTCAGCGACCAGGAACGTCGCGGCACTGGCGACCGCGAGGGCCACCCCGGTGAGCAGAACCGGCCGTCGGCCGACTGCGTCGGACCAGCGCCCGAACAGCACCAGCGCCGCCAGCACGCCACCGGCGTAGGCCGCGTAGATCACCGTGCCGGTGAGGACGGTGAAGCCGACGGTGCCGGCGTACAGGGCATACATCGGGGTCGGCAGGGTGGTGCCGGCCATGATCACCGCGAATGCGTAGGCCAGCAGCACGGTGGCCGCGCAGCCACCGGACCTGCGGTTTCGACCGCTCGACGTGCGGGCCTCGGCGCTGACCGTCATGACCGCTTCGATGACGCCGACGTCGCGGACGGCGGCGTCATGGCCTGTACCGCGCCCCGAGTTGTTTCGGCGAGGTCGTGGATGGCGATGTGGCCGATGTAACCGTCGGGCCGAATGAGCACCAGCGTGTCCCGGGTCAAGCCATAGATCTTGGCGAATTCTCCGGTCGGGTCACTGAGTGCGCCGTCAGGGCCGCCATCGATGACGAGGCGGTCGAGTCGCGCACCGCCGGTGGGCCAGTCCAGCGCCGCCAACGCGTCAGCGGCGTGCCGACCGTAGGCCAGCGCGGTGAAATGCGGTCCGCGGCAAGCGTCGAACAGTCGTACGCGGCGCCCGTCCGCGGTGACGAGGTCGGCGTCCGGCGCGCGGTCACCCACGCGCAGCGTCGCGGTGTGGTCGGCGGCCAGCGGCGCCAGCGGCCCGCCGCGGTAGGTCAGGGCGAGTTGTTTCTCGTCCTTGCCGCGCCGCATGCTCGAGGGGTCGAGCTTGGCAATCCCTTCGTACTTCTTCGTGGAGAGCCCGAGCACGCCGGCGGCGATGGGCCGGCGTTCCTGCTCGTAGGTGTCGAGGAGCCGATCGTCGGCACCGGCGAGGACCTGGCCGAGTTTCCAGCCCAGGTTGTAGGCGTCGCCGATGCCGGTGTTGAGGCCCTGGGCGCCGGCGGGGGTGTGCACGTGGGCGGCGTCACCGATCAGCAGGACGCGACCGCGGCGGTAGTTCTCGGCCAGCCGGATGTTGGGCCGAAACACCGACTGCCACTGGATGTCTCGCAGCGCGAGGCGCTTGTTGCGGGTGTGCGATTGGATGCGCGCGTTGATCTGAGCCAGGTTTTGCGGCGGTTGTTCGTCGGGCGCGAGCCGGATCATCCACTGGAAGGTGTCGCTGTGCGGCAGCGGGCAGGCGCCCACGAAGCGGCCTTTGACGCCGGGCCACACGTGCCAGTACTTGCGCGACAGGCCACCCGAGACGGCGCCGTCGACGATGAGGATGCGGTCGGCCTCGTCGGTGGATCCGCTGAACTCGACGCCAAGGATTTTGCGGATCCGGCTGGCGCCGCCGTCGGCGCCGGCGAGGTACCGCGCGGTGATGTCCTCGCCGCCATCCGCGGTCGTGACGTGTGCGGTGACATGGGTGCCGTCGTCGGTGTAATCCACCAGCTCGGTGCCGAATTCGACACGCCCGCCGAGGGATTCGAACCGCGCGTGCAATGCACGGTCAGTGCGGTGCTGCGGGATCAGCCAGGTGTCGGGATAGGGCACGTCGGGACTGCGCTTGCCCTTTGCCATCGCGCGGTACGGGATGGTGAGGGGGCCGAGGTGGATTCCCATCGGCGGGTACAGGGCGCCCTGATCGACGATGTCGGGCAGGGCGCCCAGGTCCTCGAGAACCTCGAGGGTGCGCGGCTGGACGCCTTTGGCGCGCGAACCGTCGAAGGCGTGCGGCGCCTTGTCGATGAGACGTACCGCCACGCCTCGGCGGGCGAGGTCGATCGCGAGCGCGGTGCCGGCAGGCCCCGCGCCGATGATCAAGACGTCGGTCGTGCTGCTTGTTGTGGTCATGGGTCAAGCCGATCTGTAGAAGGTCGCCAATTGATCGGCGACGACGAGCGGGCGTTCGAACGGAGCCATGTGGCCGCAGTCATCGATGACGTGGCATTGGCTGGGCCGGAGCAGTTCACGGACCTGGTCCAGGCTGCTGATCGGGGTGACGTTGTCCTGGCGACCCCAGATCAATTGGGTGGGCAGGCCGAGTGCGCCGGTCTGCCGGTAGAGCTCGGCGCGCTGGAACAATGGAAAGTGCTGCAGCGTCGCGAAAAGAGCGTAGATGGACCCTTCGTATCGCGAGGCGTCGCCGATCATGGCCGCCAGTGCGGCAGCGCGGTAGGGCTCCGCCACATTGTGTCCCAGATGCTGTTCGAGGAAGCGTCGCCCGAACCGCTTGGCGATGGCGCCGGCCGCGATGTCATTGCGCAGCAACAGTTTCTGCGCGACGGGTTGCCGGCTCAGCCCGGCGGGGCCCACCAGCGTCAGGGTGGCCGCACTCCCGACGTGTTGCCTCACATAGGCCATGGAGATCAGCGCACCCATCGACGTGCCCACCACGTGGTAGGACGCGGGTAGGTCGAGGTGCTGGACGAGTTCGCGGAGTTGGCGGACGAACAGCGCCTCGTCGTAGCGGGCGACGACGCGGTCGGAGTAGCCGCGGCCGTAGGCACTGTAGGCCAGTGTGCGCAGGCCGCGGGCATGGAGCTCGGCAGCCAAGTCGTCCCAGTAGAACAACGGAATCGTCAGCCCGCCGGCCAGCACGACGACGTCGCCGCCGTCGGGCCCGGTCAGCTCGTAATGTGTTACGCCGTCGGATAATCGGATGTAGTCGCCGCGCAGAGTGCCCCGTGTGGCGGCATCGAGCCGGCGGTCTTCACCACTTGCCACGAAGTACTTCATTCGGCGCCCCCGAACTGGAGGGACCGCAGGTACTCGGCGATCGCGTCGGCCACCCAGACGGGGTCTTCCTCGGGGAGCAGGTGCCCGCCGTCGGGATGGACTTTTTCAACGCTGCCGGCGATGTCGCGGGTGAAGTGCTGGCCGTCCATGTCGGCACTGCGCAACACCAGGGTCGGCACGTGGATGTGGGGAATCTCGCCACTGCGGTCGGGCTGGTCGGTGCACAGGAAATCGACGAACGCTGCGCGGTTACCGGGCCGGTTCCACATCCGGTGCGCGCGCTCCACCATCGCGGCGTCGACGATGTCGGAGTTGGGCCCGACGGCCTGGCGCAGACTGCGCTCGACGGCGCGCCGCGGCATGAACCGTCGCAACAGCTGACCCACAATGGGATTGCGCGCCAGTGCCATCGCAGCCGGCAGTTCCTTGTCGGGGTAGCCGGTGGCATTGATCAACACCAGACCCGTCAGCTGCAGATGGTCGGGGTGATCGAGCGCGAGGTTCCAGGCGATGTTGCCGCCCAGCGAGTTACCCGCCACGGCGCATCGCTCGACGCCGAGGGCGTCCAAGAAGCGCGCGAGCGTCTCGGCGTACGTAGTGACGCGGTAGTCGCGGTCGGGACGCGGCCCCGTCACCCCGAAACCGGGCAGGTCCAGACGGATCACGTCGAAGGACGGCCATAGCCGTTGGGCGACGGCCTCCACCCCGTACAGCGACGACGCGCTGCCGTGCAGCAGCACCAAGGTCGGGCCCGTACCCGAGCGCTTGTAGTGGATCCGCATGCCGTCGACGGTGGCGAACTGCGAGTTCGAATGAACGTCGGTATCGCTGATTTCCATAATGGATACAGTGTTGCCGTTATTGTGATTGCTGTCAAGGGTCGGCATACTGGCCGCGTGAGCACATCACGTACCAGCGCCGAGCTGGAGCAGAGCCCGCGGCGATCGCGCGGCCGTCCCCGGGTGCCGCTGGACCGGATCATCGCGACAGCCGTTGCGCTCCTGGACGAGGACGGCGCAGACGCGCTGTCGATGCGCAATCTGGCGCAGCGTCTCGACTCGGGTACCGCGACGCTGTACCGGCATTTCACCGGCCGGCCTCAGCTGGTCGCCCAGGTGATCGACAGCGTGCTGGCCGAGGCGCACGTCGACGACGAGGCACTCGACGCCATGACATGGCAGCAAGCCTGCGAAGCGTTGGCGCACAACCTGTTCGATGTATTCCGGCGCCACCCGCACGTCGCACCACTGCTGGTCGAGAAGATTCCGACCGGGCCCAATGCGATGGCCCAGCGCGAGCAGACAATCGCACTGCTGCTCAAATCGGGCTTCGCGCCGCCATTGGCCGCGCAGGCGTGCGCCACGCTGGCGCGCTACGTGCTGGGGTTCGCCACGCAGCTGTCCCCGCCGGACACCGACGCCGCGGACCGGGACAAGGTCTGGCAGTCCCTGGACCCACAGGCGTTTCCCGCCACCGTCAGCGTGGCCGATCACCTGCCTGTGCCACTGGAACAGGAGTTCGCCTTCGGCCTGGAACTGCTGATCAAAGGCCTGAGTCAGGTTGCGCACCAAAGTAGTTGAGCCCTGACGGCAACCTGGTCACGATTGCCTGTTGACATCGCACGACATTATCGGACACACTGTATCCATTAATCTCGCTGTGGTTATCGGCGCGTGGGTGGATTCGCGCTGCGGCACCGATCACACCAGCGCGACGGCGCCCCGCGAAGGCCGTACAGGAGACAATCAGTGACCCGAATTCTGTTGCGCGACGCGCAAGTAGTGACCATGGCTCCGAATCGGCCCGACGCCGAGCGCATCGACATCCTCATCGAGGACGATCGCATCGCTGCGATGGGCGACCGCGTCGACGCCACCGGCGCCGACGTCGTCAACCTCACCGGCCGCATCGTCATCCCAGGGCTCATCAATGCCCACCTGCACACCTGGCAGACCGCGCTCCGGTTCGCCGGCGCGGACTGGTCGTTACTGGAATACCTGGCCCACACCCACGGCCACGTCGCCCGCAGATACCGCCCCGAGGACATGCACATCGGCACCTTGGCCGGTGCGTTGAACCAGATCAATTGTGGCACAACAACAGTGGGCGACTGGTGCCACAACTGCCTGACGCCGGCGCACGCCGACGCCGCGATCGACGCGCTGAACGCCGCCGGCATCCGCGCCGTCTTTTTGCACGGCACCCCGCATGGCGGCCCCGCCAAACCTCATGACCTGCGCGAGGTCGACCGACTCCTCGACGGCCCCATCGCCAAGAGCGCACTGCTCACCCTGGGCATGGCCATCAAGGGCCCCCAGTTGTCGACGTCCGACGTGGCGATCGCGGACTTGCGGGCAGCCGTCGAACGCGGCGTGATCGCATCGATGCACCAGAGCGTCGGCGCCCCCGGGCCGGGCTGGAAAGCCGTCGGCACTGCCGGCCTGTGGGGGCCACATGCCAACATCGTGCACGGCACCGGCCTGACCGACGACTGGGTCAAGAGGCTCGTCGACGCCGGAGCCAGCTTCACGTCCACCCCGGAAAACGAACTGGGGCAGGGACATTGCACGTCGATCACCGAACAACTACTGCGCGCCCACGCGGCGCCATCGCTGGGCACCGACACCGAGACCGCCGTCGGCGGCGAAGTTCTCACTGCCGCCCGCATCACCTTGGCCCACCAACGCGGACTGGCCCACGAGTTGGAATTGCACCGAACCGGCATGGGCGCACCGAGCGTCATGCCCACCAGCAAGCAGGCACTGTCGTGGGCGACCGTCCACGGCGCGCGCGCCCTGGGCTTGTCCGACCGCGTCGGCCACCTCGCCCCCGGGATGCATGCCGATCTGGTCGTCATCGACGCCCGGGCTTTGAACCTGTGGCCCGCCCACGACCCCATCGCTGCGGCGTTGCAAGCCGGCATCGCCAACATCGAGGCCGTCATGATCGCCGGCAACTGGCGCAAGCGCCACCATGCTCTGACGGACACCGACATCGATGCGGTCAAGGACCGGCTGAAGGAGTCGGGCGCACGTTTCGCAGACAAGATCCGCGCGACCGGCCCGGTGGCCCGCACCCGACGCCGCGTCGTCCGCACCGTTGTGCGCCGGCACCTCCGCCACCAGACGCGCTCCGGTGGCGGGTAGGAACGCCGCTACCCGACCGCGGCGGGCTCCGGAACGTCCGTGATCGCACTGTCGCGCGGTGACGGCGCATGCCGCGATTCCCAGCGGCGCAGCAGCTCGCGGCACGGCGACTCGATCAAGCCGTAGCTGACGGCGGCGATCGCGAACCCGAAAATCCAGGTGAGTATCAGCACGATCGGCATGTGGCCGTTGAACGGGAACTCGCCGATCACCGGGAACACCATCGCCAGCGCCGCGAGGTGCCAGATGAACAGGCCGTAGGACCAGCGTCCCAGCGTCACCATCGCGGTGCTGCCGAGGATGCGGTGCGGCGTTCCGGGTGCGTCCAGCACCAGCGGTGCCAGCAGCGCCCCGGCGACGACGGCGCCCATCGCCGTCTTGACCACCACCTGGCTGACGGCGCCCGGCGCGAGTCCGATGTTGCCGGCCAGCGGGGTCGCCGCGATGACGAACGCCGCCCCGGCGATGGCCGCCATCACCCACCGGCGCCGGGCCAGCTCGTGCATACGGCCGACGGGCATGACCGTCAGCTCGGCCAGCAGCATGCCGGCGGCGAACCACGAGAACAGCGCCGGCAGCCAGTTCATCTGGTTGACGCCGAACGGCAGGTGCCACGGCAGCGCGGGCCACGCGAAGCTCGCCACCGCCAGCGCCGCGATCACGGGCACGCGCCAGTCCACCGGCAGTCGGCGGGCCAGCAGCGCCAACAGCGGCAGCACCAGATAGAAGGAGACCTCGACGGCCAGGCTCCACATCTGCGTCAGCCCGGCGGTCAGCGTCAGCGGCACATAGACCTGGGTCAGCGTGAGGTTGGCGAGCCACACCGTGAGGTCGGCGTGGGCGTCGGGCAGCAGCGCCAGGATGACCACGACGGCCACCAGATAGCCCGGCATGATCCGGACGATGCGCGAGCGCAGATAGTGGCCCGTCGGCGGCCGGTGCCGTAGGCCCCGTGCGGCGGCGGCGTGCCCCCGCCACAACAGGAAGCCCGACAGCGCGAAGAACACGGCGACCGCCAGGTCGAAACGGGTGAACAACCGGCCGTACCAGCCGCTGCTGTTGGCTGTCTGGAACGCCACGTGCGTGAGCACGACACCCATGGCGGCGCAGGCCCGCATGCCCTCGACAGCGGGCAGGAAACTGCGGGTGCCGCTCACCTCAGCACCGTCCGCGGTGTCGTGTCCCTGGTCGCCCACGACCCCAGTGTGCCGGGTGCCCGGTCTCGGCGGCGAATCTCACCGACGCCCGCACACCACTCTGAGGGTGTGCCTTAGTAAGGGCTGTTAGGGTCAGTCGGGTTGCTGTGTGGCTGGCAGACAAAGTAAGGAGCACGGGTTGAACCGCGCTGTGGGGTTGCGAATCGCGGCATGCGTGTTGATGGGGCTCGGCGCCGCCCTGCTGATTGCTGCTCTGCTGTTGACTACTTATACGTCGGGCAAAATCGCCAAGATTCCGCTCGACATCGACACCACGCTGGTCAGCAACGGCACCGGGACCGCACTGGACCCCGCGTCGCTGCTGGGCGAGAAGTTCGTCGTCAACAAGAACGTGCCACTGGTGCTGCAGCGACAGCTCAGCGTCGAGAACCCGGCGAACGCCGACGTGGTGACGCTGCAGGTCGGTAACACCGTGCGCCGCACCGACAAGCAACAGGACAACGGCCTGCTGCTCGCGCTCGTCGACACCGTGACGCTCAACCGCACCACCGCCGCCGCGGTGACCGGTGCGGCCGGCTCGGTGCAGAAGCCGCGCACCATCGAGGACCAGAATCCGCCGACCAACATCGCGCTGCCGCACACCGGGCTGAGCTACCGCTTCCCGTTCAGCACGGAGAAGAAGACCTACCAGGTGTTCGACCCGATCGCGCAGAAGGCGTACGACGCCAACTACGAGGGCGAAGAAGACGTCAACGGGCTGTCGGTCTACAAGTTCACCCAGAACGTCGGCTTCGACGCCGACGGCAAGCTGGTCGAGCCGATCAAGTTCTCGTCGCTGTACGACAAGGACGAAGACGGTTCGGTGACCGCCCGCGCCGAGCTGTGGGGCGTGCCGTCCGCCGAGCCCACCGACCCGATCACCATGCAGCGCTACTACGCCGCAGCGCGCACCTTCTGGGTGGACCCGGTCTCCGGCACCATCGTCAAGGAGAAGGACCGCGGCTTCCACTACTACTCGCGCGATGCCCTCAAGCCTGAGGTGACGTTCGCCGACTACACCGTCACCTCCAACGAGCAGACAGTCGAGTCGCAGGTGGCCGCCGCCCACGACGAGCGTGACAAGCTGGCCCTGTGGGACCGCATCCTGCCCATCACCTTCGGTGGTCTGGGACTGGTCTTCCTCGTCGGTGGCGTGCTGCTGGCCGGGTACAGCCTGCGTTCGCAGGCCGCGTTGATCGACCCGGGCCTCGACGCCGCCGGGCACGGTTTCTTCGGCCGGCGTGACACCGATTCCGGGCCGATGCCCGCCGCTGAAGCCATGACCGAGAAGCTGCCCACCCAGCGGCCGACCGATCTGCCACCGGACCGGATCTGATCTCTTTTCGTCCGCGCATCACCCGCCGCTTCGCTCGCCCTGAATCCCTGCCGGCGCTGTACGCGCTGGGGCTGACGCTCGCTGTCACCGCGCCACTGCTGGCGCCCGGTTATCTGCTGCTTCGTGACGCGGTCTCGACGCCGCGGTCGTATCTGTCCGACGCCGCCCTGGGTTTGTCCGAGGCCGCGCCGCGGGCCCTGCCGCAGGACTTCTTCCTGGCCGTCCTCTCGCCCGTCGTCGACGGCGGAGTGCTGGTCAAAGCGCTGCTGATCCTGGGCCTGTGGTGCGCCGGCTGGGGCGCGGCGAAGCTGGCCGCCTCGGTTCTCGACGCCGGTCTCGGCGGGCAGCTGGTGGCCGTCACCGTCGCGGTGTGGAACCCCTACGTCGCCGAGCGGTTGTTGCAGGGGCACTGGAGCCTGCTGGTCGGCTACGGCTGCCTGCCCTGGGTCGCCCGCTCGAGCAATTTGTGCACGATTTCTCGCGGTGAGCGCGAACAATCGTGCACAGATCGCTGGGGCCTGGTGTTCTGGATCGCGCTGGCCGGGCTGACGCCGACGGGTCTGCTGCTGGCATTGGTGGTGGCGCTGGTGTGTTCGCGGACCTGGCGCGGGGTGTGGGTGGCGCTGGCCGCTTCAGTCGGAGCCGCGCTGCCCTGGCTGGTGGCGACGGTCGTGGCCCGCTCGGTGCTGCCGGTGGCGAGCGCCGGCGTGCCGGCATTCGCGGCGCGGGCAGAACCGGGACTCGGGACGCTGGGCAGCCTGGCCGGACTCGGCGGTATCTGGAACGCCGGCGCCGTTCCGGTGTCCCGGACGACGCTGTGGGCCCTGGTCGGGACGGTGGCGCTGCTGGCTGTGGTGGCCTGTGGAGCGCGGAAGGCGTGGTCGGTGGCGGCGGCTCGGCCGCTGCTGGTGCTCGCGGTCGTCGCCGTGGTGGTGCCCGCGCTGCTCGCGACCGATCCCGGGTCGGCGTTCCTCGACTGGCTGATCCGGACCGTCCCCAGTACCGGCGTGCTGCGCGACGGCCAGAAGTGGGTGGCGCTGGCAATGCCGGGCTATGCCCTGGCCGGTGCCGCCGCGGTGACGGTGCTTCGGCGCTGGCTGCCAACGGCTTTCGCGGCGGCGGGATGTTGCGTGGTGGTCGTGGCCGCGTTACCTGACCTGGCATGGGGTGTCGGCAGCCAGCTGCGGTCGGTGCAGTACCCGGCCGGCTGGTATTCGGTTGCGGCGCAGATCAATTCCGACCCGAGGCCCGTCGCGGTGCTGCCGCCCGACGTCATCCGGCAGTTCCCGTGGGCCGGCCCCTCGGCGGTCCTGGACCCGCTGCCCCGCTGGGTCTCCGCCGACGTGCTGGCGACCGGGGACCTCGTGATCGGGGGCCGGACCGTGCCGGGCGAAGGCGTGCGGGCACGGCGGGTGCAGGACCTGCTGCTGCGGGGCGCCGACGTGCACCAGTTGGCCGCGGCCGGGGTCGGCTGGGTGGTCGTGGAGGGCGGAGAAGGCGCAGTTCCCGCGTCATCATTGCCGATTGCCTATCGGGACAACGACATTGCGCTGTATCGAGTGGGTGGGACGACTCCCGCGGCAGCGGGACGGCCGCTGCTGATCGCCGCACACGTGGTGTGGTTGGGCATGCTGATCGGCGCGCTCGCCGCGATGGTGCTCCAGCGGCGGCGGGGCCTCAGTACGCTCCGTCGCCGCGTGCCACCACACTGATGGTCTTCAGGATGATGCCGACGTCCGTCAGCATCGACCAGTTGTCGACGTACGAAAGATCAAGGCGCACAGCCTTGTCCCACGTCAGGTCGGACCGGCCGCTGATCTGCCACAACCCCGTCACACCCGGCTTGACGAGCAGCTTGCGCCTGATGTCGCCGTTGTAGGTCTCGACCTCCCGGCGCAGCGGGGGCCGCGGACCGACCACACTCATGTCCTGCTTGAGCACATTGATGAACTGCGGGAGCTCGTCGATGCTGTAGCGGCGCAACACTTTACCGACCAGCGTCACCCGCGGATCGTCGCGCATCTTGAACATGACGCCGCCCGCCATCTCATTCGACGGAAGCAGTTCGCCGAGACGCTCCTCCGCGTCGACCACCATGCTGCGGAACTTGATCATGGTGAACGGCTCACCGTCCAACCCGATGCGTTCCGACCGGTAGAACACCGGACCGCGACTCGTCATCTTGATGGCGATGGCCGCGAGCACGAGCAGCGGCGCCGTCCCGATCAGCGCCGCCAGCGCGAATCCGAAGTCGAACGCCTTCTTCAGGAAACTCTTGGCGCCGTGATACTGCGGCTTCTCGACGTGCAGCAGCGGCATGCCGGCCACCGGCCGCATCGCCAGCCGCGCACCCGCCACGTCGAGCAAGCCGGGCGACACCACGAGGTCGACATCGGAGGCCTCCAGACGCCAGGTGAGCCGCTGGATTCCGGCGACACCGAAGTGTTCGGCGTCGGTCAGCGCCACGGTGTCGGCGGCGCAGCGGTCGCCTAGTGCGCCAAGCGCGTCGTTCTCGTCGCCGAAGATCGGGATCACCCGGTCGCCGACCGTGATGATGTCACCGCGCGCGCCGGGCTGGCCGGGGATGCCGGCGCCGACCACCACATAGCCGTCGCCGGGGTCGTTCATGAGTTCGGTGGCCAGGACCGCGATGGCGTCCCGATCACCAATGGCAAGAACAGATGTCAGGCATTCGCCCGCGTGCCGGCGCGCACGAACGCGGCGCCGCCACACCTTGCGGCCGATCAGCAGTCCGATCGTGCCCAAAGGGAAAGCCAGGGCCAGGTAACCGCGCGCGATCTCGAGCCGCGCCAGCAGGGCCACGATCGCGATCACCCCGAACGTCCAGAAAGACGCTGCGACGACGCGGCGATACTCTTCGATGCCACAGCCGAGGATCGACGCCGAGCGGGCGTGGTGCAGCGTCAGAACGGCCAGCCACAGGCAAGCCAGCACCAGCGAATACCCGGTATAGAGCATGGAGGCCGACGGGCCGTAACCCGCTCCGCCGAATCGGACCCATTGCGCGAACAGCATCGCGAGGACGATGGCCGCGGCGTCGGTGATCAGCACACGACGCGCGTAATGCGGCTGCCAGACCGTGCGTGAACTCGGCAGCCGGGTGAGCCCGAACGTCGACAGCGTCATCGGCAACTCCACATGCTCTACTCCTCAGAACCGGCGGTACATCGATGGAGCGGGATATCCAATTGCATTGAATGAGAACGGAGTTCGAACGCACAGCATCACCGGGCCCAGTTGCCTGGATCCGCAAAATTCGAGGGACACCCGAAGGCCAAAACCCGGAGGTGGCCCTCATTTCTATTAAATTTGACTTGGCCGTCAGTTTATGCGGCGGGGCGATGTCGAACAGCAAAACGGCGGATTTGCATCAGAAATGATCGCCACCATGAGGACGGGTTGCTGGTGACCCGCCATTCAAGGGCCCCGGACATGCCACCTGGCCCGAAGACCCGGTTGCCGGGCGTCATCGCCTCTTTCAGTCGACAGGCGCGCGCGTAGCCGTCGGACGAGCCGCCGGCGCGCTCGGATCGATCGGCGCCCGCCCGGCTCCGCTCGAATTACCTTGAACCGCTTGATCGTGGGACGTCTGAGGCCGGCCCGTTCCGTCGCGCTCTGCCCGTGCAGACTTCTTACGTTCCGCATCATCGCCCTCACGCGCGCCCCGTTCAGCGTCGCGCACCTTGAGGTCCTTGCCCTGACCGGCGCCGCCAGCCGAAGTAGACTGCGATGCTTGCTGTGCAGCTTGTGCGATCTGCTGCGGGATCTGTTGCAGGCCCTGCGCCAGGCCCTGCAAAGGCTGGGTGACCGATTGCGCCAGCTGACCGACCTGCTGGCCCACCTGCCCCAGCATTTGGCCCATTTGGCCGATCATCTGTTGGCCTGCCTGAGCACTGGGAGCGCCGTCGGTCGGTCCGCCCGTCTGGCTACCGGAACCATTACCGTCCATCCCGCCCGCAGCGGCCTTGATTCGTTCCCCAGCTTGTCGATCGCCGTCAGCGTATGCCCTCGACGCGCGCTGCAGGCGTTCCGAAAACTTGTCGGCAGTCTCCGTGACAGCGCCAAAGACCTCACCACGGCCCTCCAGCGCACTCGAAAGCGCCGTGGAAACGGCGGACGACACGACGCCGTGGCTGGTGTCAACGCCCTTACCGTCGGGCGCACCCGCGCCGAGTAGACCTGACATACCCGAGGAGACATCGGCGTGCTGCTGGGCGTAGTTCAACAATCCCGCAGGGTCGACGCGCAGCGGTTCGGTCATGACAGATCTCCCGTCCAGTGGGTAGCGAGTTCCAATGGAGACGTCAAGGTCGGTCACCTATTGGCAGCGGCCACCCCGGGATTGCGTCGCCGTGCGGAGGCGGCGTGTCTCTGAACCCGGTGATGGTGGCGCGACGTTCCGCGGCGTTCTGCGGCATGACGGCATTACAACGGTTTTGAGGTTCGGGGTATCTCCAATGCAGCGACTTTGTATCGCCTTTTGGACCCCATCCGCCAAAACTCGCCGCAGTGATAAACCAGTTGCCGAAAACGTCGAGGTCGGGCGAGAAAGCAGGCCCCTTCTGCGGAGTCGTAACATCACCGGGAGCATCCGGACCGATGCGAGGATCGTGCTGAGTCAGCGTGATCCGGACGGGATATACCCCGAGATCTTCAGGCTTGTCACCACCCTTATATGGCTCCCCGGTCACCGCGTCCGCGTTGACGGCAACAAACTTTCCTGGTCGCACGCGGCTGGCCACAAAATGGGGATAGGACCCTGTACAGACGATTGCTTCCCAGCCAGCCCCCTGCGGCACAAGCTCCAGGAAATGGTTGATCTCGTATCCGAAATGCGCAACCGCGCCCTTCGGAGTAGTCGGATATCCCTCGCCCAGCGGACGCACATACGTCTGTTGCAATAATTCCGCTTGCTTGAATGTCAGATTCTCCGGCGTCGCCCGCATGAAACCGGGATACACGTTGCTCGCATCCACAGTGAACGTCGCAACCCCATAGGCTTCCACATACGCACGGACCACCATGGCCGGACCCGTCGTAAGGTCAATGCCGGGTTCGGCGCTCCAACGGAACCGGAAATCATTGAGCAGGGGCGGCCAATACTGGAACAGGCGCTTCGACTCGGACGTCGTTGCACCGGTATCAGTTTTCGGATCATCGATACATCCAGAAACCAGCGAGACAACAGCAAAAAGACACGCAGCGATTCTCGTTATTCGCATTATCTAACCGGTCCCATAGATCGAGCCAGTGTAGGTGTTCCAGTACGACTGCAGAAGACTATCGATGGACCCTGATTTACCGATTGATTCAAGATAAGCCACGACCGCATTGTGGTAGTCCTGATAATCCCTGCCACCGTTTTGATCAGGCGGCTTCAACTTTCCATCTTCGAAATAGCCTGACAACTTCGACAAATCCCCCGCGTTCGACTGCGCCAGTACCTCCGCCATGTGCTGCTGCGTGGGAAATGTACCTGGAATGACAGGACTGGCTGCCTTACCTTCCTTCGGCTCCGGGCCGATGATGTATTCCTTACCGAGGTCCATCACGTCCTTCGCAGCACCACCGGGGGCGCCGAATTGGTCGACACCCGCGCCGGCAATGTCGTACAACTTCGAACGCAGTTGCCACGCATCGTGCTGAGCCTGAAAATCGTTGTGCAGTCGGGAATTTGCTTCGTCGAAGCTTCCCAGATTCAGCGCTGCCTGTAGACGACCTGCGGCCTGAGCCGAGAAGTCATCTTTCGCGCCATTTGGGTCCACCGCGGACAATGCCGCCTTGTCGAACATCTCATTCACGTGGTGCTGAGTGGCCTCGAAAACGATCTGGCTGGCAGTCTTCGGCACATGCGCGTCGGGCTTTTGGTCGGCCGGCGGATGGTCGGACATCAGCACGCTCATGACGTGGCGCGTGTTCGTCGGTTCAGTCTTACTGCCATCAGCCGGATCAAGTGGCGGGAACAGTCCGTTGTTTCCACCGGTGTTGTTGCCCACCATGTCGTCAAGATACGGAGATAAGGCCCGCGCCCAATCACGGGTGAGTTCGGGGTTGACCTGGCCAAGGGACTGGCCGAGCGATTGGCCCGGCGCGCTTTCCAAATTCAGCAAGTGATGCTTGTCCGGGTCGCTCATGTACTCGGCGAGAGCATGCGCCGTCTGCGCAGCACGACCGTTCGAATCGTGCGCGGCAGTGTCTCCGACCCAGTCAAAGAGGCCGCCAGCGGCCAATCCGTTGTCCTGCCACTCATGCTTGGTGAGATTATCGAGAAAATTGTCCCTGCCAGACCCAGTAACGGCATCGTGGATCACCATGTCGTCCTTGTTCAGGGCGTTGAACATATTCTGTAGGGTCGGGTCAACGTGCTCGTGGTACCAACGCGCGCGGTCTGCCCCATCGGCTCCGGGCGCGTGAGCCTGAGCGATCGTCATGTTGTTCGACTGATCCAGCATTTCCTGGCTTTTTGTGAACAGCCCTGAATCGAGGGCGGTTCCTGCCTGGAGATCGCGATTGCCGCTCTGGACGATGTTGGCGAGGTCGTTCAGTCCAGTCGTTCCATGCATTGGACCGATGGGGTCCGGTGGTACCAACCACCGACCGTCTGCGAACACGCCACTGCTGAAATCCTGTGTCAGAGCGGGCCCATCGAGCACCTTCTGAATGCCGTCGGGCAGGGCGTACTTTCCACCGCTGGACGGATGGTCAATTGACGGAGGTTGTGTCTCCGGCAGTCCCGTCTTGATGTTGGGGTTCGATGCGAGCTGAAAGACATCAGCGACGCGTTTACCGTCAGGGCCGGCTTTGTCCATGATCGCTTTGATCTCGGCCGGCGTCTTGTCGCCGAATGCGCGGGAGAATCCCTGGAGATACGCCATCTGGTCGGGCGGCATATTCAGTTTTCCGTTGTGCAGCGCGGCCTGTTGCTCGGGACTCAGGGTGGTGTTTTGTGTCAGACGCTCACGCTGTTCCGGGGTCAGCTGTCCGTTCTGCAGGGCATTGGCATCGTCAGCGCCCGTTTGAGCCGGCGACTTCTTGTCGTCCTTGCCATCCTTTTTGTCATCGCCGACGACCGTTTCCTTGTCGCCCTTGTTGTCCTTGTCGTCCTTCTTGTCGTCCTTCGGCGACAGCGGCAGGTCGCCTTTGATTGCGCTGTACTGCGTTGTGAGCGCCTTGATGTCGCCGGCAACGGCATTCTGCTGCGTCACAGTCGACGTCAGCAGATCGCTAACCTGCTTGAGTCCCTGACTGGCGATGGGCAACAACTGCATGTCGCGGTTACGTCCGGCCGGCACCTGGGCCGCCATATCCTGAACCCACTTACGGGTCTCATCAAGGCCCTGCCGACCCTTCGTGACGATCTCGGCCGATCGATCGACAGTGGCGCGCAACTGCTGGTCCAGGTCCGCCAGTCCACCTAGGGCACGTCCCTGACTGTTGTTGGCCTTGCCATAAGCAGTGGACGCGGTACCGCTCCAGTTATCCCCTGGCGCTGCAGCCTGCACGGTGGCCTGCATGCCACGCAACTGCGTGCTCTTGTCGAAATGTTCGCCCGTCTGCGGCGTACCGGTACCGAATGTGGCGTGCGCCCGCTGCCACACCGAATCAAACGCATCGAGCACATCCCCCATACCGACCTAGTCTATTCGTGGTCGGCGAACTGCCAGACGGTAATTTCCCAGCTCAAGCCAGTTTCGCTCGCAGTCGCGTCAGACGATCCCGTTGACGAACTTGCCGTCCCGGACCGCTTGGGCAACGGTCAGCATCGCGGAAGCGCTTTGCGGCCACGAGAATTCGGCAGCCCGCACCTGTGCCTTGGCGCCCAGCTGATCGCGCAGGACGGCGTCGGTCAGCAGGGTCTCGAGCGCGGTCACCAAGCCGCGGTGGTCGTCGACCAGCAGGCCCGTCACCCCGTCGACGATCGAGTCGGTGAGGCCACCCGAGGACCGGTAGCCGACCGTCGGCACGCCGTGCTGCGCGGCCTCGATGACGGCCAGCGCCCAGCCTTCCTTGCGCGACGGCAGCGCATGGACCCAAGCCTGTTGCAGCACTTCGTGTTTGGTGGCCTCGTCGACGTGGCCGTGGAACGTGACCGCGGAACTGATGCCGAGCCGCCGGGCGTGCGCGACCAGCCGCTCGTCCCACCAGCCGCCGCCGACGACATCCAGCCGGAGGCCCGGCACCACCGGCGCCAGCAGCGCGACGGCGTCGAGCACGTCCTCGATCTGCTTGTGCGGCACCAACCGCGACAGCACCACGATGCGCGGCTGCTCCGAGCGCGACGCCGACAACGACTCAGCAGGCGCGAGGTCGACCCCGTTGCGGACGACGGCGATCCGCGAAGCGTCGACGCCCAGGTCCACCAGATCGCGCGCCGACGGCAGCGACACCGTCACGTACTGGTTGTTCCGATGCAGCCGGGGCGAGAGCCGCGACTCCACGAACCAGCCGAACTTGCTCATCAACCGCCCAGCTACCGGCCACTGGTCGCGGTGGCAGTGATGGACCAGCACCATCGCGCGCCGGCCGTAGGCCAAGCGAGCCAGGAAAGGAATGCCGTTCTGCGAATCGATCACCACATCCGGCCGGACGCCGCGCAGCGGACCCAGCCCGACGCGGGCCAGCACCATGGCCAGCCCGGCCCAGATGTAGACCGACAACCGGCCACCGCCGCGGCTGATCCGGATGCCGTCGACAACTTCGGTGCGCGACGCCCCGCGATACCGGGCGGTCCGCAGCGTCACCCGCACTCCGGACTCGGCCAGCTGTGCGCCGATGCGCTGGAGATACGTCTCACTGCCACCGCCCTGGGGGTGGCCGGTATCGCGCCAGCAGAGCAGCAGCACCGACCGGATCTCGTCAGGAGATCCAGCAGGCTGCTGGGGGTGGTCTGGCATCGAATGAAGGGTACCGGTCAGTAGGGTTGCGGAGTGAATCGCTGGGCAGCCAAACGACTGGTCACCACGCGCAAGCGGGCCACCCTCTCCCGCTCGATCCGACTGCTCAGCGAGTTCCGTTTCGAGCAGACCGACCCGGCCCGCTTCTACGGCGGCCTCGCCCGCGACACGGTCGCCTTGGTGGACGGCCTGTGGCGCGACCTCAACGGAACCGCACCCGAGGGCGCGACGGTGCTCGACGTGGGCGGTGGCCCTGGCTACTTCGCCACCGAATTCTCCAGCGCCGGAATGACGTACATCGGTGTCGAGCCCGATGAGGCCGAGGCGCACGCCGGAGCCGCCCTGGCGGCGACATCCAGCACGAGCCCGGCCGCCCAGCCCGATGCCGCCGGCACCTTCGTGCGCGCCTCGGGCATGGCGCTGCCGTTCGCCGACGACAGCGTCGACATCTGCTTGTCGTCGAACGTCGCCGAGCACGTTCGCGAACCGTGGCTGATGGGCCGGGAGATGTTGCGGGTCACCCGGCCGGGCGGACTGGCGATCCTGTCGTACACGGTGTGGCTCGGCCCCTTCGGTGGCCACGAGATGGGGCTGACGCATTACCTGGGGGGCCGGCGGGCCGCCGAGATGTACACCCGCAAACACGGTCACCGGCCGAAGAACGACTACGGATCGTCGTTGTTCGCGGTATCGGCCGCAGCTGGGCTGGAATGGGCACGCAGCACGGGGGCGCTGGTTGCCGCATTCCCCCGCTACCACCCGCAATGGGCCTGGCGTGCGACTTCTGTACCGGTGTTACAGGAGTTCTTGACGAGCAACCTGGTGTTGGTGCTCCGACCCAGCTGAACGACCTAAATGGAACATGTTCTCGTTTGGCCGAAAACTCGGTAGTGTGACGGCCATGACACAGAGCACGGCTTTCAAAACCGAGTGGGACCAGCTGTTCATCGGCGGTCAGTGGACCGCACCCTCGACGTCGGACGTCATCGAGGTGCACTCCCCGGCCACCGGCGAGCTCGTCGGCAAGGTGCCCCTGGCCTCGAAGGCCGATGTGGATGCCGCCTGTGCCGCGGCCCGCAAGGCGTTCGACGAGGGCCCGTGGCCCAAGATGTCCCCGGCCGAGCGCGCCGCGGTGATCGCCGAGGCGTCGCGCATCATGACCGAGCGCGCCGACGAACTGAAGTTCCTGCTGTCCGCCGAGACCGGCCAGCCCCCGAGCATCGTCGACATGATGCAGTACGGCGCGGCCATGTCGTCGTTCAACTACTACGCAGGCGCCGCCGACAAGTTCCAGTGGAGCGACATCCGCGACGGCATCTACGGCCAGACGCTGGTGACCCGCGAGCCCATCGGCGTCGTCGCCGCCGTCGCCGCGTGGAACGTGCCGTTCTTCCTGGCCGCCAACAAGCTGGGCCCGGCGCTGCTGGCCGGCTGCACCGTCGTCCTCAAGCCCGCCGCCGAGACGCCGCTGTCGGTGTTCGCCATGGCGCAGGCCTTCGCCGACGCCGGCCTGCCCGAGGGCGTGCTGTCGATCGTGCCGGGTGGCCCCGAGACCGGCCGCGCGCTGACCGCCAACCCCGAGATCGACAAGTTCACCTTCACCGGCAGCTCGGCCGTCGGCAAGGAGATCGGCAAGGTCGCCGCCGAGCGGCTCAAGCCCTGCACCCTGGAACTCGGTGGCAAGTCCGCGGCGATCATCCTCGAGGACGCCGACTTGGACTCGACCCTCCCGATGCTGCTGTTCTCGGGTCTGATGAACACCGGCCAGGCCTGTGTCGGCCAGACCCGCATCCTGGCGCCGCGGTCGCGGTACGACGAGGTCGTCGAGAAGGTGGCCGCCGGCGCGGCCGCCATGCAGGTCGGTCTGCCCGACAACCCGGCCGCCATGATCGGCCCGCTGATCAGCGAGAAGCAGCGCGAGCGCGTCGAGAGCTACATCAAGAAGGGTGTTGAAGAAGGCGCCCGCATCGCCACCGGCGGCGGCCGCCCCGAAGGCCTGGATTCCGGTTGGTTCGTGCAGCCGACGGTGTTCGCCGATGTCGACAACTCCATGACCATCGCCCAGGAGGAGATCTTCGGCCCGGTGCTGGCGATCATCCCCTTCGACACCGAAGAAGACGCCATCCGGATCGCCAACGACTCGGACTACGGCCTGGCCGGCAGCGTCTACACCACCGACATCCCACGCGCCATGAAGATCGCCTCGCAGATTCGCACCGGCACCTACGCGGTCAACATGTACGCGTTCGATCCGGGCGCGCCGTTCGGCGGCTACAAGAACTCGGGCATCGGCCGCGAGAACGGCCCCGAGGGCATCGAGGCCTACTGCCAGGCCAAGAGTGTGCTGCTGCCGTTCGGCTACACCCCGGAGTAACACCGCCTTCGTCCGGATGGCCACCCGCGTCTCGTCCTTCGCCCCTCGGGGGACTCGGCCGGGTGGCCATTCGGCTTTTCGGCACCCGTTTTTTAACCCAGGCGACACCCAGCAATGGCTGATACCGTCACGCCCGTCCGAAGGTCTGGCAAACAATCTGGGAGGAAACGCATGGCTGTCTCTGTAGATCTCGACAAGGCACTCGACAAGGCTTACGAGGAGAAGTCCCTCAAGGACATCCTCGACGCATCGCCCGCAGCGCTGGCCGGGGTCAGTGACTCCGACGCCGAGCACCTCGCCGCGGCGTTCAACATCAAGACCGTGCGCCAGCTCGGTGCCAACAAGTACTTCGCCGTCGCCGCCGCGCTCGTGGCGCTGGAGAACGCCGGCTAGTTTTCCGCGCGGGATTCACCGCGAACAGTCGCAAACCTGCCCCTTTTCCTTGGAGGAGGGGCAGTTTTGCGTTTCCCGCACGTGGGCGGCACCCCGGGAGTTGAGTGGGAACTGAGGTCGCAAAAGTTCGAGTGCGCAGATGCGTTGGTTCGCAGTCAACGAAATTCTCGCGCGGCCGGCGCTCGAGCTGGAACGAGCCTAGGCCCCCCGGAACTGGGCGGCACGACGCTCGACGAAGGACTGGACGCCTTCAGCGGCGTCCTGGGTGGTGAACAACCTGGACACTTCGGGTTGGAGCCGTCCGACCGCAGCTTGCGGGTCAGTGAGCGCGAGTTGCGCCGAGGCCAGCGTCGCCTGCACACCCAGTGGGGCCGCGCGGTCGGCGATTGTGTGGGCGATCTCGATGGCCCGCACGCGAGCGGCCGCGGCATCCTCGGCGACCTCCTGCACGAGGCCGATACGGTGCGCTTCGGTCGCGCCGAATTCGTCGCCCGTCAGCAGCCACCGCATGGCGTTGCCCCAGCCCGCGTCGCGCGGTAGCCGTACGCTGGCGCCGCCGAACGGGTAGATGCCGCGCAGTACCTCGATCTGAGCGAACCGGGCGTCGGCGGCAGCCACCCGAATGTCTGCGGCGAGCAGCAGTTCGATACCGAGTGTCAGGCACCGCCCTTGGACCGCCGCGACGAGCGGTTTGGTCCATGGCCCGTCGAGCCGCCACGGGTCACGACCGTCGGCGGGGAACGGACTCGCCCCCGCCGCAATGGACGGTGCGACGTCGAGCAGATCCAGCCCCGCGGTGAAGTGCTCACCATGCGCGACGAGCACTCCCACACGCAGGCTGCCGTCGCGCTCCAACAGGCCGTAGGCCCGTGACAGATCCGCCAGCATCGCGCGGTCGAACGCATTTCGCTTCTCGGGCCGGTTCAGGCCCATCACCAGAACATGCCCATCCCGCTCGAGGGTGACGGTCTGCAGATCGAGATCGGTCGTCATGCAAGCAGTGAACTCTTGATCCCAGAATTATGCAATAGACCATAGTTTTGGCCACGCACAGTCGCCAGAGCGGCCCGATAGTGACCTGGCATACATTCCTTGGCCCGATGTGTGCGACGTTTTATGCTCATCCCCATATCGAGGAGGGCGCGCCATGTGGGTGGTCGAGGTCAACGTGAAGGGTCATCGCTTCACGCATACCGTCCTGGGTGCCAACGCGCGGCTGCGTGAGGCAGCGCGCGGCGTACAGGATCGGATGACGCAGCTGCGGAACCGGGTCACGCATTGACGTCAGCTGAGCCCGCCACCAAGACCGTCAACAAGCGCGGCGCCACACGGGAACGGATGGTGCGCAGCGCCGCCGCCGTGCTGCGCGAACGCGGTGCCGCAGGCGTGACCATCGACGAGGTGCTGGTCCGCAGCGGTGCGCCGCGCGGCTCGGTCTACCACCACTTTCCCGAGGGCCGCAGCCAGCTGCTGATCGAGGCCCTGCAGTTCGCCGGTGATGCGATCGCCGCCCACATCGACGGTTCGGCCGCATACGGCGGCATCGCCCTTGTCCGCGGATTCGTCACCTTCTGGGATCGCATCCTCGCCGACAGCGACTTCACCGCCGGCTGCCCGGTGGTCGCCGCCGCAGTCGGGTCGGGCGATGAAGCACCGATCCTGACGCCCATCGCCGCCGAGATCTTCGACCGGTGGCGCACCGCGCTCGGACACGCCTTCACCGCGGAAGGCTTCAGCGACACCGATGCGTCAACGCTGGCGGTCACCTGCCTGGCGGCGCTCGAGGGCGCCGTGGTGCTCAGCCGCTCGTCGCAGAGCGTCGAACCGTTGCACGACGTCGCCACCCAGCTCGAATTCCTCATCAAAGCAAAGGCTTTCGTCAAGAACAACGGCCTGCCAACCGCGGGCGGTTAGCCTTCCGCGCGCACCCACCGCGCACACACGAAGTCCCCGTTGACCGCGGACTCCTGCAACCGCCACTCCGAGCGCACCGGCAGCACGGGCGCGCCTTCGCCCAACGAGCACGGCGCGTAGGACACCACGAGTTCGTCGACCAGACCGGCCGTCACGAACTGCGCCGCGACGTCCCCGCCTCCGAGGACCCACACGTCACGCTCGCCCGCCGCCTCGACGAGCGTCGGATGCAGTTGCGCCACATCACCGCTCACCGCCTGCACCGGATGCCCGTCGACGACGACGCACTGCCGCGAGGTGAGCACCCACGTCGGTTGGGGGTACGGCCAGTCGCCCGGCTCGTTCTCGACGACCCAGCGGTACGTCGTCGACCCCATGACGAGTGCACCTACGGACTTCTCGAACGCCTTGTAGCCGAACGGCCCGTCGACGTCGATGTCGCGCGAGAGCAGCCAGTCCAGGCTGCCTGCGGAGTCGACGATGAAGCCGTCCAAGCTCGATGCGGTGTAGTAAATGGTCGCCATCGCAGCGAGTATGCCGGGACCCACCGACAATCCGGGGTGCCACGATTAGTGTTGCCGGATGGACGATTTCGACGCGCTCCGCGCCGACGACGGTGACCTGGCGGAACTGCGCGACGACCTGCGCCGGTTCCTGGCCGCGGACGCGGAGCAGTTCGGCTGGCAACCGGGCGTCGACTGCTGGCTGTCGAAATGGGACGCCGACTTCAGCGTGCGGCTGGCGGCAGCCGGCTTCGTCGGGTTGACCATCCCCGTCGAGTACGGCGGCCGCGGGCGCAGCCATATGCACCGGTACGTCGTCACCGAGGAACTGCTGGCCCACGGCGCCCCGGTGGCCGCCCACTGGATCGCCGACCGGCAGGTGGCGCCCGCCCTCCTCACCTACGGCAGCGAGGAACAGCGGCGCCGCCTGCTGCCCCGAATCGCCTCCGGCACCCTGTATTCCGCCATCGGCATGAGTGAGCACGAGGCGGGTTCCGACCTGGCCGCCGTCACCACCAGGGCCACGCGCACCGACGACGGCTGGCTGCTGAGTGGTAGCAAGGTGTGGACCAGCGGCGCACACCTGGCACACCAGATCGTGGTGCTCGCCCGCACCAGTCCCCTGGACCCGAAACATCGGCACGCGGGGTTCAGCCAGTTCATCGTGCCGACCGACGCCCCGGGCGTCACCATCGAACCCATCGTCCAGATGAACGGCGAACACCATTTCAACGAGGTGCTGTTCGACGACGTCGCGCTGACCGACGCGGACCTGCTCGGCACCGTCGGCGCCGGCTGGCACCAGGTGACCTCCGAACTGGGTTTCGAACGCAGCGGGCCGGAACGCTTCCTATCCACGGCCACACTGCTTTTCGCGCTCATCGAGGCACTGCGCGACGACCCGCGCGCCGACGTCGGTGATCTGCTGGCGCGGATGATCTCGCTGCGCCAACTCTCGATATCGGTCGCCCGGGCACTGACCGCCGGCCGCGACGCCGCGGTGTCCGCCGCACTCGTGAAAGACCTCGGTACCCGTTTCGAACAGGATTCCGTCGAGATCGCGGCCGAGTTGCTGGACCGGTACGACGGCCCCGGCCGGCCGCGACTGCGGACGATGCTGGACACCGCCCGCGTACACGCACCACTGTTCACGCTGCGCGGCGGTACCAACGAGGTGCTACGCGGCATCGTCGCCAAGAATTGGACCAAACAGGCTGCCACCCAACATGATTCGGACGACTACGCCGAGCTGCGCGAACTGGCCGACCAGATCGGCCGCACGGCCGCGCCCGCCAGGACACTGCCGCTGACGTTCGACGACGCCCTGTGGCGCACCGCCGAGAGTTCCGGACTCACCCGGCTGAGCAGCGACGCCGACGCCGGACCCGCCGCCGCGGCCGTCGTGCTGGGCACCCTGGCCCGTCATGCCGCCGCGGTGCCGATCGCCGAAACCGATGTGCTCGCAACATGGTTGGCCACCGAAGCCGGCCTGCCGGTACCGGAGTCGGGACCGCTCGCGCTGGCGCTGGACGGTGTCGCCACCTGGCCCCAGTGCGGGCCCGTGGTGGTGGCCACGCACGCACCGGACGCGCTGTACGTCGCGCTGCGCGATGCCCCGACACTCGTCGAGAGCGGACACAACCTTGCCGGCGAGCCGCGGGCCGCTGTCGAATTCGACACCGCGGCAGCCGATGTCGTCCGGCTGCCCCTCACCATCGCCGAGGAGCTGACCATCCGCGGCGCCTGGTGTCGCTGCGTGCAGATTGTCGGCGCATTCGATGCGGCCGCACAACTGACCGTCACGCACACCGAAATGCGCGTGCAGTTCGGCCGCCCGCTCGCGGCGTTCCAGGCCGTGCAGCACTCGCTGGCCACGATGCTCGGGGAGATCGAACGTGCCAGGGCCGCAACCACTCTCGCAGTCACCGCCGCCGCGCAATACGGCTTCGGCGACGACCGCACCGCCTATGCGACGACGGTGGCCAAAGTCGCCGTCGGCCGGGCCGTCGCCCCGGTGACGACCATCGCCCATCAGTTGCACGGTGCCATCGGCACCACCGCGGAACATCCGCTGTGGCGCGCGACCCTGCGGGCACGCAGTTGGGCCGACGAGTTCGGCACCACCAGCTGGCATGCCCGGCGTCTGGCCGGCCGCACGGCGACGGCGGACCCGTGGGATGTGACGGTGGGCCGCATCGCAAACCCGTTGTGACCTAGGTCAATATCGGCGCCGATAGTGCGTTCCGTCCGTTTGTGACGGCGACCACTGCGCTACCGGCGGTCCCGGTAAAAACTCGACACATGTCCAAATTGAGTGGCACTTTCGCCGCGTTGGCCGTCTGTGCCGCCCTGCCCGCCGCGACCGTCGTCGCCGCACCCGCCCAGGCCGCCGGCACGGCCCGCCAGACCCTGATGTCGCGGACCTACACCTGCGACCGGCAGCCGATCAACTACATGAAGTTCCGGTTCCCGGCGGTGCCGACGGCTGAGATCACTTCCGACGGGCGCACCGCGACCGCCCACATCGAGATGCTCGACGGGGCCCGCAACGCGCAGTACACGGTCCGGGTGATCCCGGCCCCGCATGCCACGCTCGGCTGCCTGCCGGGTGACCCGAGCATCGCCACCGGCGCGCTGAGCACCGACGGCTTCGGCAACGGCAGCTCGACTGTCCAGCTTTCCGTCGCCCCCGGCACCACCGGTGTCTGGGTCGCGGTTGATCTGCCCCAGCCGAATTCGCAGAGCCCGGCCGAGTTCTACAGCAGCGACTTCGTCGCCTCGGTCTGACCCCGCTGGCCGGCGGCAGCCGTCTCCCGGTAGAACAAACACATGCGCTACCGGGAGAACATGACATCGCGGCGACTCGATGGCCGTAAGGCCGCGGTGCTGGCAGCTGCCCTGCTGCTGGCCGGATGCTCGGGTGACAAACAGCCGGCGCAGCCGACCACCTCGACGTCGAGCGCGCCGGCGCCCAGTTCCTCAGCCGCCCCGAGCACGCCCGACGCCGGCGCACCACCGTCCCCGACCAGCCGTCAGCTCGACGGCGGGACCTGCCTGCAACTCACCAGCGCGGTGGTGAACCTGATGTCCGGCACATCCCCCGACGACGCGAAGGCTGCCGGGGACACCATCAACGGTTTCCACCCGCCGGCCGATGTGCAGGCCGCCGTGACGCATTTCGTCAAGACCAACGGCCTGCACAGCAGCGATCCCGACCGCAGCCAGTTCAGCCGCACGCTCAACAACTGGGTTGAGCAGCAGTGCCCGGTGCAGCAGCCGGAAAAGAAACCCAAGTAGCGAAGGTCAGCTACCGGTCCACTGCGGGGGGCGCTTCTCGGCGAAGGCCACCGCGCCCTCGCGCGCGTCCTTCGACATGAAGACCGGCCCCAGGATCGCGGCCTGCTTGTCCCATTTCTCCGCGTCGGACCAGTCGGACGACTCGACGATGATGCGCTTGGTGGCGGCGACCGCGAGCGGGCCGTTGGCGGTGATGCGTTCAGCCAGCGCGAGGGCGGCATCGAGTGCGCCACCGGCCTCGGTCAGCTCGTTGACCAGGCCCAACTCATGAGCCCGCGGAGCGGTCAGGTTGTCACCGGTGAGCGCGAGTTCCATGGCGATGGCGTACGGGATGCGCTGCGGCAGCCGCAGCAACCCGCCACCACCGGCGACCAGACCACGCTTGACCTCAGGGATACCGAAAGCCGAGGCGTTGGAGGCCACGATCAGGTCGGCTGACAGCGCCAGCTCGGTGCCGCCCGCCAGCGCGTAGCCCTCGACGGCCGCGATCAGCGGCTTGGCCGGTGGGCGCTGCGTGAAGCCGAGGCCACGGTCCGACAGGACGTTCTCGCCTTTTGCGAAGGCCTTGAGATCCATGCCCGCACAGAACGTGCCGCCGGCACCGGTCAGGACGCCGACCGACAGTCCCGGATCCTCGTCCAGGCGGTCCGCGGCAGCGGCCAGGCCCTTGCTGACCGCTGAGTTGACAGCGTTCTTGGCCTGGGGCCGATTGATGGTGATGATCAGTATGCGGTCGCGCTGTTCGACGAGGACAGCATCTTCGCTGGTGGCTTCTTCGGTCACGACGGTGATGCTAGCCACAGGGGATTGGCGTCCGGCGGTCAACCAGTGAATAATCGAAAATTAGAACATGTTCTAGTTTTTGCCGCAGCCAGAGGAGAAACCGTGGCCAAGCTGCCCGAAATCACCAAATTCGACCCCGATCTGACCGAGAAGGTCATGGGAATTCTCCGCCCGCTGCTGAAGATCTATCACCGCTCCGAGGTCCGCGGGTTGGAGAACATTCCGCTGGGCGGCGCATTGGTGGTGAGCAACCACTCCGGCGGCATGCTGCCCATGGACGTGCCGATCTTCTCGTCGCACTTCTACGACAAGTACGGCTACGACCGCCCCGTCTACACCCTCAGCCACGCCATGCTGATGGTCGGCCCGACCGCGGACTTCTTCAAGAAGACCGGCTACATCCTGGCCAGCCACGAGAACGCCGACGAGGCGCTGCGCTCCGGCGGCCTCGTCGTCGTGTTCCCCGGCGGTGACTACGACGTCTACCGGCCGTCGACCGACGCCAACAAGATCGACTTCGACGGCCGCAAGGGCTACGTGAAGGCCGCCATCAACGCCGGCGTGCCGATCGTGCCGATGGTCGGCATCGGCGGCCAGGAGACCCAAATCTTCCTCACCCGCGGCGAGAAGATCGCCAAGGCCCTCGGCCCCATCGCGCGCGCCGCCCGTGCCAAGGTCGTGCCGCTGTCCATCGGCCTGCCGTTCGGGCTGTCCGCCGTGCTGCCGTTCAACGTGCCGCTGCCCTCGAAGATCGTCATGCAGGTGCTGCCGCCCGTCGATCCCGCCGCCATCGCGTTCGCGTCCGGCGATGAACCCGACATCGACGCGGTCGACGCGCATGTCCGCAAGGTCATGCAGGTCGCTCTCGACGAACTCGCCGAAGAGCGCCGCTTCCCGGTACTAGGCTGACCGGCCGTGGGTATCACCGACAAGCTGGCCGCGACCGCCGGCCTGGTCAACACCATGGTCCGGGCCGGCGTCATCGCCCCACTCCGTCCGGACAAATACATCCGGATCGCCGGCGCCATGGCGCGCGAAAACATGAGCGTCACTTCGGGTTTCGCAAGTTCCGCGCAGCGTTGCGGTAACCGTCCCGGCCTGATCGACGAGCTGGGCACGCTGACCTTCAGCGAGCTCGACAAGCGTGGCGACGCGTTCGCCGCCGCCCTGCAGATGCTGCCCTCGGCCAAGGTCGTGGGCATCATGGCGCGTAACCACCGCGGCTTCGTCGACGCGTTGATCGGAGCGAACCGCATCGGCGCAGATGTGTTGCTGCTCAACACTTCTTTTGCCGGGCCCGCGATGGCAGAGGTCGTGGCGCGCGAGAACGTCGACGTCATCATCTACGACGAAGAGTTCACCGCGACGGTGGATCGTGCGCTGCAGGATCAAAGCCGCCCCGTCAGCCGCATCGTCGCCTGGACCGACACCGAAGACCACCCGCTCACCGTCGAGTCGCTCATCATCGATCACATGGGCGTACAGCCCCGGCGCACCGGCGAGAAGAGCCGGGTGATCCTGCTGACCTCCGGAACCACCGGAACCCCCAAGGGCGCCAAGCATTCCGGCGGCGGCCTCGACGCGCTGAAGGCGATCCTGGACCGCACACCGTGGCGCACGGAGGAGACCACCGTCGTCGTCGCGCCGATGTTCCACGCGTGGGGCTTCTCGCAACTGGTGTTCGCGGCGTCGATGGCGTGCACCGTCGTCACCCGCCGCAAGTTCGACCCGCAGGCCACGCTGGCGCTGGTCGACAAGTACCAGGCAACCGGATTGTGTGTTGTCCCAGTGATGTTCGACCGCATCATGGAACTGCCGGACCACATCCGCAACCGCTATAGCGGCCGCTCGCTGCGGTTTGCCGCGGCCTCCGGTTCGCGCATGCGCCCCGATGTCGTCACGTCGTTCATGGACCAGTTCGGTGACGTCATCTACAACAACTACAACGCCACCGAGGCCGGCATGATCGCCACCGCGACACCGGCCGACCTGCGCGCCGCCCCCGACACCGCCGGCCGTCCGGCCGAGGGCACCGAGATCAAGATCCTGGACGCCGACTTCAAGGAGTTGCCGGCGGGTGAGGTGGGCACCATCTACGTGCGCAATTCCACGCAGTTCGATGGCTACACCACCGGTGCCACAAAGGATTTCCACGACGACTTCATGTCATCGGGCGACGTCGGCTACCTCGATGCCGCCGGCCGCTTGTTCGTGGTGGGCCGCGACGACGAGATGATCGTGTCGGGCGGCGAGAACGTCTACCCGATCGAGGTGGAGAAGACGCTGTCCACTCATCCCGAGGTGGCCGAGGCCACCGTATTGGGTGTCGACGACGAGCAGTACGGCCAGCGCCTGGTGGCGTTCGTCGTGCTGACAGACGGTTCAGCCGTCACCGCGGATGCACTCAAGCAGCACGTGCGCGACAACCTGGCCAATTACAAAGTGCCACGGTCGATTACGGTGCTGGGCGAGCTGCCACGAAACAGTACCGGGAAGATCGACCGCCGCGAGCTGAAGGCGCTGGCCGATGGCGCGTAAGTCGGTGACCCTGCTGCGGGCCGTCCTCGGACTCGTCAACGCCACCAACGCGGCCAGCCCGCTGGCCCGCTCCGGGAACCCCGGCATCGTCGCGTTCGCCTACGGCTGGCCGTCCAGTGAAGCGGCCGGCTTCGTGCTCAGTTCCTCGATGCTGTCCGCGATCCGCCGCGGCCGGCGCGGTGATTTCTCCGGCGCCGGTGGCCGAATCGCATTGGCTATCAACGCGATCACGTGGGCCATCCTGGGGTACATCTTCGCCCGTAGCCGGAGCTCGCAGCCGGCGTTCGAGAAGCCGCTGACCGACGTCATCGGTCCGCGCAACCCCACCGACCCGGGCGTCCCGCGCCTGCCCGGCATCGGGCGCACCATGCTGTCGCGCCGCAAATACAACAAGGACACCGTCAAGTACGGCCCGCACCGCGCCAACCTGGCCGACATCTGGCGCCGCCCGGACCTACCGAGCGACGGCAAAGCCCCTGTGCTGCTGCAGGTTCCGGGTGGCGGATGGATGCTCGGCGATCGCCGGCCGCAGGCGTACCCGCTGATGGGTGCCCTGGCCGACCGCGGCTGGATCTGCGTGTCCATCGGCTACCGCGTCAGCCCGAAACATCAGTGGCCGGCGCACATCATCGATGTGAAGCAGGCACTGGCCTGGGTCAAGGAGCACATCGCCGAGTACGGCGGCGACCCCGACTTCGTCGCGATCAGCGGCGGCTCGGCGGGCGGCCATCTGTCGTCACTGGCAGCCCTGACGCCCGGGGATACCCAGTGGCAGCCCGGTTTTGAGGACGCCGACACGTCGGTGGTAGCCGCGGTTCCGGTGTACGGCCGGTACGACTGGTTCGGGTTCGAAGGCCCCGGGCGCGCCGAGATGATGCGCGCCCTCGAGCAACTGATCATCAAGAAACGGTTCGCCAACGATTCGAAGGTGTTCCTCGACGCCTCTCCCATCAAGCGGATCGGCCCCGACGCCCCGCCGTTCTTCGTACTGCACGGCACCAACGACACGTTGATCGACGTGCAGGAGGGACGCGATTTCGTCGCCGCGCTGCGGGCGCAGTCACCGGCGCCGGTGGCGTACGCCGAGATCCCCAACGCGCAACACGCATTCGACGTCTTCGGTTCGGCACACGGCCGCTACACCGCCGAGGCCATCACGCGGTTCCTGGAATGGGTGCGGGCCGAGAAGGGGCACGTAGCGGTCCCCAGGGACGGCGTCGGCTAGCGGCGAAACCGCCCGCCGGGGCGCAGACCCTACTGCGCCATGGCGGTCTCGACGACCGTCAGCTCCTCGGAAAGCCCTGCCGCCCTGCGGATCTTCTTGAAATCCTCGACCATGCCGGCGGTCACCTCATGCGGATCATCGGTGGTCGAACCGTCGGCGAGCACCGAGATGTTGAGCTGGTCGACATAGCTCCACACGGTGATGTTCAGGCCACTGCCCGCCGTGAGCGGGCCGACCGAGTAGATCTCGGTGACGGTCGCGCCGCCCACCTTGCCGACTTCCCGGGGTCCGGGAACGTTGGAGATGTTGAGGTTCAGCACCTTGTTCTGCCCGTCCTTGTTGGACAGCCGGCGGAACATGGCCTCCATCGGCGCCGGCGGCATGTAGGCCGCCCACCGGGCGACGAGCTCCGGGCCGACCAGCTGGTGACTCTCCTTGGCCAGCAGGGCGGCCTCGCGGGCCTGCTGGACGCGCTGCGAGGCGTCGTCGACGTCGACCGGCAGCGCGATCAGCACGCCGCTGAATCGGTTGCCGGAGATACGATCCGGCGAAAAGTCGTAGCTCATCGGCACCGACGCCAGCAGCGGGTGGTCGGCCTTGCCGTCGTACTTCAGCAGCAGCTCCCGCAGCGCGCCCGACGACATGGCCAGCACGAGGTCGTTGATGGTGACGCCGAGCTTCTTGCTGGTCTCCTTGACATCGGCGAGCGCCAGAGTGGCTGTGGCGAAACGTCGTCTGGGAGTGAGCACGTGGTTCATGAAGCTCGGGGGCGGGGTGAACGGCCGGGTCAGTTCGGGCGACAGCTTGCGGGTGCTCTTACGCACCCGCGCCATGCCGTCGGCGGTGTACTTGACCACGCCGGGAATCCGGCTGATCTGCCGGAGGTGATCGACGAAGGCCGAGCGCACCAGCTCGCCGCGCGACGGCGCCGGATCAGCGATGTAGAGGTCCTGATCGCGCTGCGGACCCTCGGTGATGTCCATGCCGAGTGCCAGCAGGTTGGCGGACGCCACCCCGTCGGCCAGCGCGTGATGGATCTTGCCGACCACGGCGACCCGCCCGTTGGCCAGACCTTCGACGAGGTACATCTCCCACAGCGGACGGCTGCGATCCAGTGGGGTACTGGCGATTTCGCCGATCGCCTCGTCCAGTTCGCGGCGGCCACCCGGGGCGGCCACGCGCCACGGCCGGACGTGGTACTCGAGATCGACTGCGGCGTGCTCCCGCCACATGGGGTGGTGGAATTTGAACGGGATGTCGACGAGTTGATAGCCGAAGGGCTCCAGTTTGTGCAGTCGTTCCCGGAGGACGCGGCGGAATTCGTCGATGCCGAAGGTGCGGTCCCCCAAGCCGGACAGGTCGATGACGGCGATCTTGAGGGTGTGCATGTGCACGTTGGGCGTTTCCGAATACAGGAGGAACGCATCCCACCCACTCAGTCGTTTCACTCGACCTCTCCTGCGCTTCGGGTCAGAACCTCGGCCGGTCGAATGGTCTAGACGACCTCTTCGACGCAGTGCTGGTTCTGGTTCCGGCGAACCTCATCGAGGAACAACCCTATGGCAGTGGCCATCGAACCCGTGCGGGCACCGTCGGTCATGTCGAAACCGTGTCCGGCACCGGGCAATTCGATGTAGCTGACCGTCGACGCGGACACCGCGCGCAGCTCGTGCACGAAGTCCCGCGCCTGCGCCACCGGGATGACGCTGTCGCCGCTGCCGTGAATGACAAGGAACGGTGGCGCATCTCGGTGCACGCGCGCGATCGGCGAGGCCTGCCGGTAGATCTCCGGATGCTTGTCGATGCGGCGCCGGACCACGACGCGCTCGAGGAAGTCGACGAACTCCTCGCGCTCCTTGGTGGACCGGTCCTCCCAGTCGTAGCGGCCGTAGATGCCGACGACGGCGTCGACCGAGGTATCGGCGCCCTCAGGCAGCTCCGCCTGCAGTTCGGGGTCGTTGGCCGTCAGGCCGGCCAGCGCGGCGAGGTGACCACCGGCCGAGCCACCGGAGATCGCGATGAAGTTGCGGTCGCCGCCGAACTTGTCGACATTGGCCCGGGCCCAGGCGATCGCGGTCTTGACGTCGGTGATGTGTTGCGGCCAGCGGTGATTCGGGGCCACGCGGTAGTCGATGGACAGGCAGACCCAGCCCTGTTGGGCCAGGTGGCTCATCAGGGCGTAGCCCTGCAGCAGCCGGCTGCCGTGCACCCACGCCCCACCGGGCAGGTAGATCAGGACCGGGGCCGGCTCGCTGGGCAGGTCGTCGGCACGCCAGACGTCCAGCAGCTGCGACGGGCTGTCGCCGTAGCGCACCGAGGTGCGGTGCACCTGGCGCCGATGTTCGCGCGCCCGCCAGAACGGCGGCGTGCGCTCGGGCGCGGGCCATTCGATGTCGAGTTCGGCGGGGGGCACGACGCCCGTGAGTGCGGCCCGGACGACCTCGTTGGTGGAGTCCCGCTCGGCCCGGCGGATCTCGGCGACGCTGGGAGTGAACAGCGCCTTCGACGTCGACGCCCAGAAGCTGGGCACGTGCCGCATGCCCCACAGGGTCATCGCGGTGGCGCCGCCGAGCGGCTCGAGGCTCTTGCCGATCACCGGCAGCGAGGCCGCCGCCGTGGCCATGGCCAACAGGTGATCGGAGGGCTTGGCTGCCATGAACCAGCGCAGCCTGGTGGCCAAGGAAGGGCTGTGAACATCATTGTTCGGTCGAGCCGTCATTTCGCGAGCGTACACCGGGCTGACCACGCAGTTTCGGGGCCACGGGAAGTTCGCGGTCACAGTTCGACGACTGTTCGTTTGTGAACTGCATCACAGCTGATCAGGGCCTATTCGAAGTCGTACCGTCGTGCTTACAGTCGAGCAATGGGTACCTCAGCGCTGGCGATCACCGACGACCACAACGACCTCGCGGACTCGGCAACGGGACTGCTGCACCGGCTCGGCAGCCGGGCCGCCGCCCGCGCCACGCTCGAGGGTGGGCCGTCGCATCCGGCCGGTTTCTGGACGGCCGCCGCCGGTCTCGGATGGCAGGGCCTGGCCATCCCCGAGGCCTACGGCGGCGCCGGTTTCGGGCTGCCCGAGCTGGCGGTGGTGCTCGAGGCGCAGGGCCGCGAACTGTGTCCCGGGCCGTTCCTGCCCACCGTCGCCGCCGCCGTCGTCATCGACCGGTGCGGAACCGACGAACTGCGCGCCGCGCTGCTGCCCGGGCTGGCGGACGGCACCACCGTCGCCGCGCTGGGATTGTCGGGCCACGTCCACATCGCCGGCCACACGGTGTTCGGCGAGAGCCCGACGGTGCTCGGCGCCCCGGATGCCACGCTGCTCGTCCTGGTCGCCGGTGACGACGTGGTGGTCGTCGACGCCCAGGCCACCGGCGTCACCGTCACGCCGCTGGACGGGACGGACACCACGCGCAGCATCGGCTCGGTGACGCTGGACCAGGCCGCGGCAATCACCGTCATCCGCGGTGCGGCGACCAAGGCGCACACCGCTTTTCGCGTCCTGGCCGCCGCCGAGGCCGTCGGCGTCAGCTGGGCGGCGCTGGAGATGGCCGTCGAATACGCCAAGGTGCGCGAGCAGTTCGGCCGCACCATCGGCACCTTCCAGGCCGTCAAACATCACGCCGCCAACATGCTGGTGGCCGCTGAACTCACCACTGCCGCCGCGTGGGACGCGGCCCGCGCCGACGATCTGGACGATGCCTGGTTCGGCGCGGCCGTGGCCGCCACTCAGGCGATGCACAGTCAGATCTTCAACGCCGAGAACAACATTCAACTGCACGGCGGCATCGGCTTCACCTGGGAACACGACGCGCATCTGTATCTGCGCCGCGCTCTCACGCTGTCCGCACTGACCGGAGACGGCGCCGACCCGTTGGCCGATGTGGTCGAGGGACAGCGCACCGGGCGCGCCCACAGCGCGTCGTTCGCGCTGCCCGAGGAGGCCGCCGAATATCGCACCGCCGCTCGCGACGCCGTCGCCACCCTGCGGTCGCTGCCCGACGACAAGCAGCGGGACTTTCTGGTCGTCTCCGGCTATCTGGTGCCGCACTGGCCCAAGCCGTGGGGCCGCGACGCGGGCGTGCTGGAACAGCTGGCCATCGAAGAGGAGTTTCGTGATGTCGAGCGGCCCGACCTCGGCATCACCGGCTGGGTGACGCTGACCATCGCCCAGGCCGGCACCGACGAGCAGCGTGAGCGCTGGGTGTACCCGGTGCTGCGCGGCGAGATCATGTGGTGCCAGCTGTTCTCCGAACCCGAGGCCGGCTCGGATGCGGCCGCGGTGCGCACCAGCGCCAAGAAGGTCGACGGCGGCTGGCTGGTGACCGGCCAGAAGGTGTGGACCAGCCTGGCCCAGTACTGCCAGTGGGGCCTGGCCACCGTGCGCACCGACCCCGATGCGCCCAAGCACGCCGGCGTCACGATGATGGCGATCGACATGAAGGCGCCCGGCGTGACCGTCAACCCCCTCAAGGGTCTGACGGGCAACGCCCACTTCAACGAGGTGTTCTTCGACGAGGTCTTCGTCCCGGACGCCGACGTCATCGGTGACGTCAACAAAGGCTGGCTGGTGGCGCGGGCGACGCTGGGAAACGAGCGGCTGTCGATCGGCGGCGGCTCGGGTGCGCAGTCCGGCTTCAGCGCGGACGACCTGATCACCCTGCTGGACGCGGCCCCGCCCGAGCTGGCGGCCGGGCTGCGCGACCGGGCCGGCGCGGTGATCGCCGAGGGACACACCCTGCGGCTGCTGAATCTGCGCCGGATCAGCCGGGCCATCGCGGGCACCGGTCCGGGACCCGAGGGCAATGTCACCAAACTTGTGGTCGCCGAACAGGGACAGCGGCAGACCGAGCTGGGCATGAAACTGGCCGGCCCCGCGGCCGTGACCGGGCAAACTCCCGCGCTCACCCAGGCCTACCTGGGCTACCGCGCCATGACCATCGCCGGCGGTACCTCGGAGATCACCCGGAACACCATCGCCGAACGCATTCTCGGACTGCCCCGCGACCCTTTGCTCAAGTAGGCGCTCACCCATCACGACTCGGCCCCGACTCGGTAGCGATCGATCCGCCAAGCTGCGCCGATCGGTCGAATATGTCACGCTAGGCACCGATGAGTGTGCTATCGGTCAAGTTCTGGACGCAGCGCCGCGCTTTGCTAGCGGCTTTGCTGTGCGCCCAGCTGATCGCCGGCGTGGTCACCGTGGCCGCAGTGGGCCCGTCCGCCGGCGGCGCGACCGACGACGACCACACCGACGCCGTCTTCCGCAGCGCCCATGCCGGCAGCTGCCTGACCTGGCAACCTGAGCCGCCGCAGCGCCCCGCCTTCGTCCAGTGCAGCAGCCCGCACCTGTTCGAGGTCGTCAACGCGGTCCAGGGCGACGGTGACCAGGAATCCTGCGCGGTGTCGGGACGCCGGTACCTCGGCTCGCACTACGACCCCAACGGCCGGTTCGCGTATGGCCTACTGCGCTCGGTGGGCGAGGGTTCCGGGCCCCGTATCTCGCTGTGCGGACTGCAACTACCCGGCCCGAACGGCGAGCAGCTGCCGTTCCGCGGGCAGGTCGCCGAGCAGGACCAGTCGCGGGTGTGGCCGCCGGGCACCTGCCTGGGAGCCGACATGAAGGGCGGCCAGACGGGCCTCGTACCCGTGGACTGCGCCGAGGCGCACTCGGTCGAGGTCGTCGGCCCCATCGACCTCGGCGCGCACTTCCACGACGGCCCGCCGCCCTCGGATGCCGAGCAGGACGACGTGCTGCGGCCCGCCTGCGTCACGATGGCCGCCGCCTATCTCGCACCGAAGACCCTGGCCGGCAGCGCGTTGACCCTGAACCACCGGCCGATCGGACCGGCCAGCTGGGCCGCCGGCAGCCACCAGGTGCTCTGCGTACTCGCACCCCGGACACCCGGCCCGATGACCGGCAGCGTCAAGGCTCCCGGCGGCGCCACTGCAGTGCCCGCTCCCGTGGCCGCGCACCCGGTCGCACCTCCGCCGCCCGCCACGACGACGACCGTCGCTCCGACGAGCAGCGAGCCGACCACCGCCGCGGCTCCGACCGTGGCGCCGAGTACCGCGGCGGCACCGGCGTCGTCGTCGTCGCCGTCATCGTCGTCGTCCTCGTCGGCGGCGACTCACACCGCCGAAGCACCGAGTCCCGCGGTCACCGACACCACCGCGCCGCCGGCGGCCCCGGCGTCGCCCGTCGACAACCCGGCGCACGTTCCGCAGGCGCCCCCGGCCGAACCGGCGCCACCGGCCGAGCCGGCCCCGCCGTCGCATGTGCTCGAACTCCCGGGCATGGCCCCCATCACCCTGCCCTGGGCCCCGCCTCCGCTGTAGTCAGCCGCCGAGACTGACCACAGGGAGAATTTCGGGCAGGTTTTCCGCCACCCAGTCAGTCTCGCGGGAGTTATCCACAGCGAGGACCGACAGATGCTGGCTTCGTCGCCGAATCACGGGGCACACTGCCGACGTGGGGGAGCCGTTCATCGGGAGTGCCGCAGTGTCGGCGGGTCGCCTTACCCGTCATCAACTGCGGACGTCTTACGTAGCAATCCACAAAGACGTGTACGTGGCGAAGGGAACCCGCCCAACCGCGATCATCCGGGCGAAGGCAGCATGGCTGCGCTCCCATGGCGCAGGAGTTCTCGCGGGGTTCTCAGCGGCGGCAATGCACGGCGCCAGGTATATCGATGCGTCCTTGCCCGCCAACATCATTGGTAGCCCATGCCGACCGACGCGCGGCATCGTGGTGTGGGCCGACCACCCCGACGCCGATGAGGTGTGTCAGATCGGCGATCTGCGGCTGACCACCGCGGCCCGCACCGCGGTCGACCTGGCACGCAGGTTCCCCGAGGACATGGCGGTCGCCGCCATCGACGCGCTGGCGCGAGCAACGAAACTAACGGTCGCCGACATCGAATTGGCGGCACAGCGTCATCCAGGTCAGCGCGGAATCCGGCAGGCACGGAAGTCCATCGCGCTGGTCGACCCGAAAGCCGAGTCGCCGCAAGAAACCGCCTTGCGACTGCTCATTGTTCGGGCGGGGTTCCCAAGGCCGGTGAGCCAGCATCCGATCCTCAACGAATTCGGTGTGCTGATCGGCGTCGTCGATTTCGCCTGGCCGGAATTGCAGGTCGCCGTCGAATACGAGGGTCGGCACCACATGGACCCCGACCAGATCCGCAAGGACATCGCCCGGATCGAGGAGATGGTCGAGATGGGCTGGCACGTCATCCGCGTCACTTCGCGCGATCCCGCCGGTGTTGTGCTCCGCAGGATTGCCCATGCCCGCACGTCGCGGGGCGCGGTGGACGACGTGGATCTGCGGATCGATTGCGCCGAGTCCTCGTGGCGGTACGCCTCATGAACCGAGCCCACCGCCCAGACTGACCACGTGGCGATTTCCAGCCAGGTTTTCCGCCGCCCAGTCAGTTTCGCGAGCCGATGACAGCGACCGCTGCGACTAGCGGACCGCGGCCTCCAGGTCCGTCAGCGAATCTTCGAGGTGAACCAGCAGCCGCTGCAGGTGCGGCACGCTGTGCCGGCAGCCGACCAGCCCGAAGTCGAGGTTGTCGCCGTTGTTGACCAGCGTGATGTTCAGCGCCTGCCCGTCCAGCGCGATCGACAGCGGGTAGTTCCCGTCGAGCCGGGCGCCCTTCCAGTACATCGGCACCCGCGGCCCCGGCACATTCGAGATGACGATGTTGAACGGCGGCGGGGCCGCGTCGACGAAACCCGGCACAGTGGACAGCGCGATCGGAGACAGCAGCAGCGCCGACAGGGCCAACGACTCCGTCTTCGACAACCCGGCGAACACCTGCTTGTTGCCGTGCATCGAGTCGGCGATGGTCTGCAGCCGCGTCGCCGGATCCTTGACGTCGGTGGCCAGGTTGCACAGGATCGCGCCGACCTGGTTGCCGCCGGCATCGGCGTCGGCCTCGGACCGCAGGCTCACCGGGACCATCGCGATGAGCGGCGCGTCGGGCAACGCGCTCTGCTCGAGCAGGTAGGCGCGCAACGCACCCGAGCACATGGCCAGCACGACGTCGTTGACGGTGACGCCGGCGGCGGCCTGCTTGACGGCCTTGATGCGGGCGATCGGCCAGGACTGGGCCGCCACGCGTCGGGCGCCGCCGATCTTGACGTTGAACATCGTCTTCGGCGCGCTGAAGGTCCGGGTGAGGTTCTGCTCCAGCAGCACGGCGCGGGCCACCCGGAAGGTCGACGGCGCGAGACCGGCCGCCGCGCCGACGGCGCCGACCGCCGAACCGATCAGGGATGTGCCCTGCTTCGGCGCGCGCTTGCGGGACGGCAGGTCCCACGGCACCCGCACCTCCGTCTCGGCCGGGTCCTCGGACAGCGTGCGCATCGCCATCCGCAGCGCGGAGACCCCATCCAGCAGCGCGTGGTGGGCCTTCGAATAGACGGCGAACCGACCGTCGTCCAGGCCTTCCACGAAGTACGTCTCCCACAACGGACGGTGCCGGTCCAGCAGACTGGTATGCAGCCGGGAGGTCAGTTCCAGTAGTTCCCGGATCCGGCCCGGCCTGGGCAGGGCCGACCGACGCACGTGGTAGTCGACGTCCACGTCGTCGTCATAGGCCCAGCCGAAGCTCGCGATGCCGCCCAGAATTCGCGCCGGGCGTTTGCGGTAGGTGGGGTTGAAGTCGGTGTGCGCCAACATGTCCCGATAGAGCTCGGGCAGGAACTCCGGCCCGGATCCCTCGGGCGGGGTGAACAGCTGCAGGCCGCCGACGTGCATCGGATGCTCGCGCGATTCGCCGAGCAGAAACATGGCATCGGTCGGCGACATGATCTCCACCAGCCAAGTAAACCCCGAATCGGCCGGCCGTAAACGTCAACTCATCAAGGTTGACGTTCGCCCGGTGGCGGCGGGTTGGCGACCACCGGGAACTGGCCGGTGAAGCCCTGCCGCTGTTTGGCGATCTCCAGGACCCGGCCGCGCGCGGCGTACCAGCCGAGGATCAGCGCCGGGATGATGATCACCAGTGTCGCCACCGTCCAGGTGCCCACCGGCTTGTCGAACGCCATGAGCACCAGCACCGCGGCAAGGAAGGCCAGCGTCGCGTATCCGGTGTACGGCGCGCCCCACATCCGGAACGCGGGCCTGACCATCTCCCCCCGCTGCGACCAGCGGAACAGCTGCAACTGACAGATCACGATGGTGGCCCACGAGGCGATGATGCCCAGCGCCGCCATGTTCAGCACGATCTCGAACGCCTGGGCCGGCACGACGCCGTTGAGCACGACGCCCAGGAGGCCGATGCTGGCAGTGAGACAGATACCGCCGTACGGCACACCACGTTTGGACATGACGCCGGTGAACTTCGGGGCACTGCCGTTCATCGCCATGGAGCGCAGGATGCGGCCGGTCGAGTACAGCCCGGCGTTCAGGCTCGAGAACGCCGCGGTGAGGACGACGACGTTCATCAGGGTGCCGGCGCCCTCGAAACCGATCTTCGAGAAGAACGTGACGAACGGGCTCTCGCCCGGCTTGTACGCGGAGTACGGCAGCAGCAGGCCGAGCAGCACCAGCGAGCCGACGTAGAAGAGCGCGATGCGGAAGATCACCGAGTTGATGGCGCGCGGCATGATCTTGTGCGGTTCGGCCGTCTCACCCGCCGCGGTGCCGACGAGTTCGACTGCGGCATAAGCGAAGACGACACCCGATGTCACCACGACAAGGGGCAGCAGGCCCGTCGGGAACAGGCCGCCGTGGTCCGCGACGACGCTGAAGCCGGTGGACTGACCGTCGACCTTGAAGCGGCCGGCGAGGAAGACGGTGCCGACCACCAGGAAGGTCACCAGCGCAACAACTTTGATCAGGGCCGCCCAGAACTCGAGCTCGCCGAACAGCGTCACCGAGATCAGGTTCATGCTCAGCACGATGGCGAGGGCGATCAGCGCGATCAGCCACTGCGGGATCGCGTCGAACGCCGTCCAGTAGTGGAAGTAGGTGGCGATGGCGGTCGAGTCGACGATCGACGTCATGGCCCAGTTCAGGAAGTACATCCAGCCGGCGACGTAAGCCGCCTTCTCGCCGAGGAATTCACGCGCGTACGACACGAACGACCCCGACGACGGCCGGTGCAGCACCAGCTCCCCCAGGGCCCGCAGGATCAAAAAGACGAACGCGCCGCAGATCAGATAGACGAGGAACAGCCCTGGCCCCGCGTTGTGCAACCGGCCGCCGGCACCCAGGAACAGGCCGGTGCCGATGGCACCGCCGATCGCGATCATCTGCAGCTGGCGCGGTTTGAGCGTGTGGTGGTAGCCCGCGTCCTCGGCCGTCAGACCCGGTGGCTCGACATGCGTATGCGGCGTGGAAGTCATAGCGTTTCAGTGAACACTGATGCGCAGTCTCGCGCAGGACAACGAGTTTCCTGTGTGTGAACCCGCCGAGACGGCCCAGGTCGGTAATGTCGGTCGAATGTCGGGCCTCTCCCAAACAGTCGACTTCCACCCCGAGCTGGCGCGGGCCGCACGGTTCATGCCGCGCAGCCCCATCACGCCGTGGAACATCCGCGTTGTCCGGCTGCTGTCCAAACTGATGGAACGCCGCACACCCGAGGGCATCGAGGTGCTGACGCTGCCGTCGGGCGTCGGAATCCGGCTGCACCGCCCGCCCGCCGGGGCCGACAGCGGCGGTGCGCTCCTGTGGATCCACGGTGGCGGCTATCTCATCGGCAGCCCCGCGCAGGACGACGCGCTGTGCCGGCGTTTCGCCGACGAGCTGGGCATCACGGTGGCCGCCGTCAAGTACCGGTTGGCACCCGAGAATCCGTATCCGGCCGGGCTCGAGGACTGCTACACGGCGCTGAGGTGGCTCGTCGACCTGCCGGGAGTGGACCCCGCCCGGGTAGCGGTCGGCGGCGCCAGCGCCGGTGGTGGGCTGAGCGCGGCACTGGCCCAGCTGGCGTACGACCGTGGTGAAGTCCCCTTGGCGGCACAGCTTCTGGTGTATCCGATGATCGACGACCGGTCGGGGAGCCAGCCGGGGCTGGACCACCCGGGGCACAGGTTGTGGACGCAGAAGTCGAACCGCTTCGGCTGGGGTGCATACCTCGGTGGCGCCGATCCCGCGGTGGCCGTCCCCGCCCGGCGGACCGACCTGTCCGGTCTGCCGCCGGCCTGGGTCGGGGTCGGCACCTTCGACGTCTTCCACAACGAGGATGTCGAGTACGCCGAGCGATTGCGTGCGGCGGGTGTGCCGTGCGAACTGGAAGTGGTGCCGGGCGCCTATCACGGGTTCGACGGCGTCGCCGCCAAGACCCAGGTGGCCCGCGACTTCTTTGCCAGCCAGGTGGAGTTCCTACGGCCGCTACTGAACCCGGCCGTCGTCGGCTAGGCGCGTCGGCTAACCCACCGGCAGGCCGGGCCACGCCGGCGGCTGCCGCAACCCCCTGCAGCACTGCCGATCCCGCGCCGCGGCCCGGGAACAGCGTGATCTTCGTTACTTAGATTATATTAACTAATTGATATTTGCGCACGTCAATGCCTATTTTCGGAAAATTAGCCGATCAAATAAACCCTTGCGGGGAAGCATTTGAGGGCGCATGGTTGTTGAAGAGACCAACGACCAACTCGGTCGTGATCTTCACCGAGAAGAGGCACGGCAATGACCACCCTGACCCATCAGACGACCGAAAACATCGGCCCCCTGCGGCAGCTGTTCCGGCGTTCCACCGCTGTGGTGGTGCTGACGGCGGCAGGCTTGGGCGTGGCCGGCTACATGGCCCTCGGCATGCTGCAGGACAAGCCGGCCGACCCGGTACTGCCGGCGTTCTCGGCGGTCCCGGTCCCGTCCGCTCCGGACATGGACAAGCTGCAGAACCTGGGCCAGCTCGCCGCCATCGTGCAGGGCCCCCAGGCGCACCCGGCCCGCTAGGCCTGAACACCTCCGACCTGACCACTGAGCCGCCCCCGATTTCGAGGGCGGCTCAGTGCTGTCCGGCGACTACTGGACGACGTGCGCCTTGCCAACGGTGGCGCGGTTGGCCAGGTTCTGGGCGACCTCGGCGTGCCAGAGGTCGTTGGCGTGGGTGGTGTCGACTTCCTGTTCGAAGCGGGCGACCATGTCGGGTTTGATGTCGGCGACGTCGACGTAGAACTGCTCGTACCAGCGGCGGTGCTGGTAGACCGGGCCGTCTTCCTCGGTCAGCAGCGGGTTCTCGATCCGCGTCTTGTTCTTCCAGATCTCGACGTCTTCCATGAAGCCGTCCCCGAAACTGCGGCTCAATGACGCCGCGAGCTTGGCGGTCTTGTCCGCCGGCATCCCCGGGTTGTTCTGCACCGCCACCCCCCACTGCAGCACGAACGAATCGTGGGTGACCGGGTAGTGGCAGTTGATCAACGCGATCTCGACGGTGAAGTTCGGGGCCAGATCGTTGTGCAGCCAGTTGATCATGTACGCCGGCCCGAAATACGTCGCCTCCGACCGCAGGTAGGTGCCGTCCCACAGCTCCCGGGTCGCGTAGTCCGGGCGCGGCTTGGACTCCATGAACTGGCTCGCGGTGTGACCCTCGATGACGTTCTTGAAGTACGTCGGGTAGGCGTGGTGGATGTAGAAGAAGTGCGCCATGTCGACGTTGTTGTCGACGATCTCGCGGCAGTGCGATCCCTCGATCAGCAGCGCGTTCCACTGCCACGGCGACCACCGGCCCTCGGCATACCCCTCGATGGTCGGCGGCGTCAGCTCCGGCCCCGGTGTCGAACCCTCCGGGTCGTGCCAGATCAGCAGCTGCCCGTTGACCTCGGTGCTCAGCCAGGTGCGGGTGCGGGCCAGCCGCGGCGTGCGCTTGGCATACGGCACCAGCTGGCACCGGCCGTCCCCACCCCAGCGCCAGTCATGGAACGGGCACGCCACCGCATCACCTTTGACGGTGCCCTGGGACAGGTCACCACCCATGTGCCGGCAGTAACCGTCGAGCACCTTGATGGCACCGGCCGAGTCGGCGAACACCACGAGCTTGGTGCCGAACGCCTCGACCGCATGGGGCTTGCCATCGCGGAACGACTCGGCCAACCCGATGCAGTGCCAGCCCCGCGCGAACCGCGTCATCTCCACACCCGCATCGATGTGCCTGACCTCAGCCTCAGTCATCTTGCGCCCCTTTCGAATTCGCGGAGTCCTGGGTCCAGGACTCTTACGAAGCCTCTCGTTTGACCATGTCGAGCACCGCCAGGTGGGAGAACACCATGCTGGTGCCGATCGGGTTGCCGCCACCCGGGTAGGCGTAGCCGCTCGGTGCAGCCATGGTGTTGCCCGCCGCGTACAACCCGGGGATCGGGTTGCCGGCGGTGTCGAGCACCTGGCCGGTGGTGTCGGTGCGCAGGCCGCCCTTGGTGCCCAGGTCGGAGATGCCGAACTTTGCGGCGTGGAACGGCGCCTTGTCGATCCGGACCATCGGGCACGCGCCGCCGGAGAAGGCGCGGTCGTAGGCCTCGTCGCCGCGGCCGAAGTCCGGATCGGAGCCGGCGTCGGCGTATTCGTTGAACTGCTTGACGGTCGCGGCGAGCTGCTCGGCGGGCACGCCGATCTTGGCGGCCAGCTCATCCAGGGTGTCTGCGGTGTACCAGAGCCCGGCGTCGACATACTTCTCGGTTTCCACCATGGACACGTTCGTGGCCTTTATCGGCGGGACGCCGGCATCGGTGTCGTCGTAGATCATCCAGAACGGCAACGCCATCTCACCCTTGGCCAGCCGGTCCACGACGACGCGGCCGATGCGGTCGTACGCCGCGGACTCGTTGACGAACCGCTTACCGTCCTGGTCGACGAAGATGCCGCCGGTGAACCACAGTGCGAACGCGCTGCGACCGTCGGGATGGGTCAGACCGGGCGACCACCAGGCCTGCTCCATCAGATCGGTGTCGGCGCCGACGGCGATGCCCGCCTCATGCGCCTGACCCAGATTCCCCCAGGGCCCCATGGTGTCTCGCGCCTCGCCCGGTACACCGAACTTGCGCCGCAGCTCGTCGTTGCCCTCGAAGCCACCGGCCGCGAGCAGCACGCCCTTGCGCGCCCTGATCGCCTTGCGAACCCCGTCCGTCTCGACGACAGCACCCACGACAGCACCGTGCTCGGTCACCAGCTCGACGAGAGCGGTGCCCAGTTGCGTTGTCGCCGAAGGGTATTGCTTCAGCGCCACCAGGAAGCGGGCGATCAGTGCGCGACCGCCGATGAAGTAGTCGTCGGGCTGCGGCACGCCGAGCCGGTCGTTGTCGAGCGGGCCGCGCACCAATTCCTTGAATTCCGGCGCCTTTTCGATCTTCAGTGGACGGGCCGCGACATGCCGCTGACCGTCCAGCCGGGCCTTCGGCATCTTCCCGAAGTAGTCCGGCCAGGGCAGCATGTCGAACTTGAGGTTGGGGTCGGCTTCCAGGTACTCCATCAGCGGGGCGCCGCCACGGACGTAGGTGTCCTGCAGCTCGCGCGGCGTCCGGTCACCGACGACGGCGTGGTAGTACTCCAGCGCGTCCTCGATGGTGTCGTCGGTACCGGCCCGCTGCAGCACCGGGTTGCAGGGGAACCACACCCCGCCGCCACCGGAGTAGGCCGTGGTGCCACCGAACTTGTCGGTGGCCTCGACCAGCAGCACCTCGAGTCCCTCGCGCGCGGCGGTGTAGGCGCCGGTGACACCACCGCCACCCGAACCCGCCACCAACACGTCAACCGTCGCGTCCCAGTCCGTCATGCCCAAGCTCCCCTACAGATATCGCTGCCGTCCGTATTGCGTGAACTCCTCGTCCAACGCGCGCTTGGCATCCTCTGACATGAGGCCGTACCCCGGTACCCCCCTACCCACCCAGCGGTACACCAGCTCCTCGGTGTGCCACTTGTCCGCCTGCAGCGCACGCTTGAGCACCTTGTTGGACCCGGTGACCGGCAGCGAGTCCGAGATCCGCAGGAACCGCGGCGTGCCCTTCTTGCCCAGGTCGTCCTGGTCGTTCAGGTACCGCACGAACTTGTCGACGTCGAACAGGATCGGATCGGCCACCTCGATGGCCGCCATCACCTGATCGCCCGAGCGGGGGTCCGGCACCGCGTACACGCCGGCAGCGATCACCTCGGGATGACGCCGCAGCACGCGCTCGATGGACAGCGCCGAGGTGTTCTCGCCGTCGACCCGGATCCAGTCGCCGCGCCGGCCGGCGAAGTAGATGAAGCCGTTCTCGTCGAGGTACCCGAGGTCGCCGGTCCAGTACCAGCCGCCCCGAATGCGGTCGGCGTCGGCGGCGTCGTTCTTGTAATAGCCCTCGAACTTCTTGGTGCCGAGCTTGTCGACGATCTCGCCGACGGCGTCATCCGGGTTCAGGATGCGGCCGTGCCGGTCCAAAACCGCTGGGACACATTCGATCATGGTTTCCGGGTTGACGATCGCGACGCCCGGATGGGCGGGACGGCCGAGGGCCCCCTCGGGCTGGTCCGGGTCGAGCACGACAGCGCCGCCGCCCTCGCTGGAGCCGTAGCCTTCATAGAGATCGGCGCCGAAGCGGCGCTTGAAGTAGGCCTGGTCTTCTGGCGAGGCCTCGGTGCCGAAACCGCGGTTGAGCGTGTTGTCGGCGTCGTCGGGCTGTTCGGGGGTGGCCAGCAGGTAACCGAGCGCCTTGCCCACGTAGGTGAAGAACGTCGCGCCGAAGTACCGCACGTCGGGCAGGAACCCGGACGCCGAGAAGCTCGGGGTCAGGCAAACGGTCGCGCCGACGGCCAGCGCCGGCGCCCACAGCGCCATGATGGCGTTGCCGTGGAACAGCGGCATGCAGCAGTAGTCGACGTCCTCGCGGACGTGGTGGAACTTCTCCACCGCCGAGTAGGCGATCCACGCCAGGCGTCCCTGGCTGCACTTGACGGCCTTCGACGCGCCGGTGGTCCCGGAGGTGAAGAGCAGCAGGAGCAGAGACTGGTCGTCGACCCCGTGGGCCGGTGCGATTTGTGCACGATTTTCCGCGCCGGCCGCGGGTTTTCGTGCACAAATCGCGTCCTGGTAGGCCGGGTCGTCGACGACGAGGATGCGGTCGGGTGTCAAGCCGAGATCGAGTCCCGAAAGTCGTTCCCGCCCAGCCGAATCCGTGACGATCAGCTGGCAGTCCGCGTGCCGGACCTCGCCGGCCAGACCCTCGTTGCCGCGCGTCGGGTTGATGCCGACGATCGTCGCGCCGGACAGGGCGGCACCGCCCAGCCAGAAGGTGAAGTCGGGCACGTTGTCCAGCAGCACGCCGATATGGAAAGGGCCCTCGGCCCGCAACTCGGCCGCGTATGCGCCGCGGGCGGCGGACTCGCGGACCACCTCGTCCCAGGTCCAGTCCTGGTCCCGGGTGCGCAGACCCAGCCGCTCGTCGCCGAGGCGGTCGAGCAGCAGGGACGCGATGTCCTCGCGCGGCTCAGGCATCGGCGACAGCGGCGTTCTTCTGGTCGAGGTACGCCTGCGGCAGGTCCGCCACGCCCAGTTTGGTGACGCTGACCGGGCCGGTCTGGTAGGCGTCCTCGCCGATGATCAGGCCGTCGGCGTCGATCGGCCAGTTGATGAGCTGACGGAACACCAGCAGGTAATCGCCGTTCGGGTCGTCGACGTCGACGCCGATGGCCTGCGCGGCGGCACCCGGGTAGATCATCTTCATCCAGCCTTCGGTCATCACCAGATCATCGTCGACAGCGAGGCGATCGATCTCGAAGACGAGGTGATTGGCGCCGCTGGCCACGAACGCCTCGTAGTAGGCGCGCACACCTTCGGTGGTCTTCGGGCCCATGTCGGTGTTGGCGTACCAGAAGTGGTAATCCGGGTTCGGCGACAGCGTGGCCATCAGGCGATCCATGTCTGGCACGGCCTCCGCCTGCATGTGCTCGAGCACGATGCTCAGCACCTGGCGATGACGCTCGTTCGTGGTGCGCGACAGGCGTTCCTCCACCAGTTCCCAGGTCTTGGTGGGGTCGATGACGGCCATGTGGGTACTCCCTTGAATCTGTGGACTGAGCATGGGCTGTTCAGCGTTCTGTGGCAATCATCACGAACCCGGCCGCAGCCGGTCATCCGACGTACGTCGGATCTTGCGCGCAGTTTTCCCGACGCTCGTCGGGGCAGAGCTAAACGGTGCCCGGCCGTAGCCGAGGGCGATAACATGCGGATCTCCCGCGCGACAGGAGGTGCCCGGCCATGGTGCACGCGTTCCGCGATCCGCTCGAAGCGACCGCAGACCTGCGGCGTTCCCCCGTCCACCGGCACCTGCAGCTCAGCGTGGTGTGGCAGGAGCAGGGCGTCGCGATTCTGTCGATGCCGCTCGCGCCGGACCTCGAAGGGCTCGCAGCCGGTGGCATCCACGGCGGAATGCTGGCGACCCTCGCGGACGCTGCCTCCGGCTTCTGTCTCGAAGGCCTCTTCGACCTCGGCTCAGAAATCCCGGTGACCACCGACATGCACGTCCGCTACTACCGCCAGCCGCACGGCGGGCCGCTGGTCGCCGAAGCCCAGGTGGTCAATGTCGGTCGCCGGCTGCTCAGTTGCGAATGCTCGATAGTCGATGCCGGCGAGCGCGTGCTGGCCCGGTCCACCGCCACGTTCATGATCGTGCCGTTCGAGGGCTGACGACGCCGCGCGGGTCAGTCCGTCAGCTCCGCCGACGACAACGCGATACGCCGGATCATCAGCACCAGGGTCGCCGAGAACCGGTCCAGGGGATCGTCCATGTCCCAGCCCAACTGGGATTCGATGTGCGCCAGCCGCGCCGCCACCGTGCTGTGGTGCACGTGCAGTTCCTCGGCCGTCCGCCGCAGCGAACCGAACACGCAGAACGCCTCGGCCGTCTCGACCTGCAGCCGGCCCGCCGGGGTCGCCGCGATCTCGTTGAGGCGGGCCAGCGCGTGACTGCCGCGCGTCGCCTCGGGCGGCAGCTCTGCGAGCAACTCCAGCGCGCTCAACCGCTCGTAGGCGACGGCGCGCCGCCCGAATCCGGTCGACGACGCAAATCGCAGCGCCCGCAGGGCCTGAGCCCACGAAGCCGGCGCCGCGAAGACGCCGCCGGCCGCCCCGAGGCCGACCCACGGGCCCCGGTCGGCGCCGACCGGGAGCGGCGCCGGGAACGCGGTGACGATGGCCTGGTCCAACTCGTCGGACAGCGCGCGGGTATCGGTGCGGCCCTGGCACAGCACCGCCGTCGCGGTGCCCAGGTCCGCGGTCCGCACCGACACCGCCTTCAGGGCCGACGTGATGACCCGTAGGGCTTCCGGCGACGACTGCGCCGACACCGCCAGTACCCTGACCTCGCGGGACTCATCGAGCCCGAGCAGCCTGATCGCCCGCGCCCGATCCTCGGAGCGCTCGCGGCTGGACAGCACCACCTCGACGAGCGCCGGGTCGCCGAAGCTGGGCGGCACCCGGGCGCCGATGTCCCCCAGCGTGTGTCGCACCCGGTCGAGCAGCACGCCGTCCAAGGGGTGGCCCGGGGCGTCGCGCTCCAACCAGACCTCCGGCACGGAGCCGTCCCAGCGCACATGGACGGGACACCCGGCGACCTCCTGTGCCGCCTCCAACACCGCGTCGACGCCCGTGGCATCGAGGTCGTCGAAGAAGCGGACCACCCGCAGCACCGACTCGGGGTCACTGCCCAGCCCGGACAACCGCAAGGTGCTCACGCCGCCATTCTGGCAATGCTCAGAACTGCAGGACGCTGAACCGCCAGTCCAGGACCTGCCGGTCGGGACCGTCGGCGTCGGCCGCGAACACCACGGACCGCAGATCCAGCGTGCCGCCACGGCCCGGCGTCTCGTGGGCCGCTTCGACGTGCAACTCGCTGTACAGGGTGTCGCCCTCGTGCACGGGGCCGGTGTGGTCGCAGGACTCCCAGCCCAGGACGGTGACGATGTTCGGCAGGAGCCGGGTGGCCTGGGCCAATGCCAGGCCGATGGTGTGCCCGCCGTACACCAGGCGGCTGCCGGCCACCCGCGAATCATGGTGCGTGGCAGCGACGTTGAGTGTCAGCCGGGCCAGTTCCGGGGCGCTGCTGACGACGTCTGCCGTGCTGGTGAACACGCCGCCGGCGAGCTCCGGATCGAAATGCAGGCCGGGCACCGCGGAGCGCCAGGCGTCGGCACTCCATCCTGCGGCCGGGTCGGGAAGTCCGGGCACGGCAGTGCCGATGGTGCTGAGGTCGTCGGCGTGGCCGGTGTCGCCGGCGTCGTCGCGCAACGGCAGCATGGCGCACCGGTGGAAGTCGAGCACCGTGCGGCCGTCCTGGTCGATGGTGATCATGCGCAGGGCGGCCAAACCCGTGCGCGACCTGCCCGGCTTGGCCGAATTCTGTTTGAGTCCAACGACTTCGGTGCGGGTGGTGATGGTGTCGCCGATATGCGGGAAGCGGTGGAACCGCAGTCCGCGGTAGAACAGATTCGCCTTGACGCGCCGGGTCACCAAGGTCGACTGGCCGATCGCGACGTCACACACGAGCGCCGGATGCACCAGCGCCCGCGGCGATCCGGTGACCGCGGCAGCCAGGGCGGCATCCAGCGGTAGCCGCATCCGGTCGCCGAGAATGGCCTGGTGCACCGCTGCCGTGCCGTCGGTGAGTGTCATGCCGGGCGCCCAGTCGAAGACCTGACCTATTCTGAGGTCCTCGAAAAACGGTCCGCCAGTGGGCACGTCACACAGAGTACTTGTCGATCAGCGATTGCTTGTACAGCTTGCCCGTGTCGGTTCGCGGTAACTGCGCTTCGAACGAGATGGACCGCGGGCACTTGTAGTGCGTCAGCCGGTCCCGCAGCCAGCTCAGCAGCTCGGCGCCGAATTCCTCGGTGCTGTCGGCCGGATCCACGGTCTGCACAACCGCTTTCACACTCTGGCCCATCTCGGCATCCGGAATACCAAACACCGCGGCATCCATCACCTGGGGATGCGTCACGAGGACGTTCTCGGCCTCCTGCGGGTAGATGTTCACGCCGCCACTGATGATCATGTGATGCCGGCGGTCGGTGAGGTAGAGATAGCCGTCCTCGTCGAGGTAGCCGATGTCACCGACGGTGGCCCAACCGTGCGCGTCCCTTGAGGCCGCGGTCTTTTCGGCATCGTCGAGGTACTCGAAGGTGTTCCCGCCCTCGAAGTAGATTTCGCCGGGCACGCCCTGCGGCTGCTCGTTGCCGTCCTCGTCGAGGATGTGCAGGACGCCCAGCATCGGCTTGCCGACCGATCCGGGATGGGTCAGCCAGTCCTCGGCTGTGATCAGGGTGGAGCCGATGGCCTCGGACGACGCGTAGTACTCATCGACGATCGGCCCCCACCAGTCGATCATCTGCTTCTTGATCTCCACGGGACACGGGGCGGCGGCGTGCATGACGCGCTTGAGCGACGACAGGTCATACGAATCCCGCACGGACTGCGGCAGTTTCAGCATACGGGTGAACATCACGGGCACGAACTGGCCGTGGGTGATGCCGTAGCGCGCGATGGCGTCCAGACAGCCCTCGGCGTCGAACTTTTCCATCACGACCGTGGTGACGCCCTCGGCCTGAATCTGCATCGACCACACCGACGGCGCGGTGTGGTACAGCGGCGCCGGGCTGAGGTAGACGGCGTCCTTGGGAAGCCAGAAGCTCATCAGCATCTTCATCAGGCCGGGCACCTCGGCCGGCGGCAGGTGCGTCAGCTCGCGCTTGATGCCCTTGGGACGACCGGTCGTGCCGGACGAGTACTGCAGCAGGTCGCCTTCGATCTCGTCGTCGATCGGCGTATCGGCATGAGCCGCAACGCATTCCGGGTAGCGGTCCCAACCCGGCAGGTCACCGTCGGCGATCATGAGCAGCTTCGGCAACCCCGAGGCGAGGTGCTCGGCCAGGCCGGCACAGGTGTCGCCGAGGGCCGCCGAGCCGATCACCGCGGACGCCCCGCTGTTCTCGATGATGTACGCGGCTTCGGCTGGTGTCAGGTGGATGTTGATCGGCACGTAGTACAGGCCGCTGCGCCGCGCGCCCCACATCGCGGCGTGCATGTGCTCGTTGTTCTCCATCAGGATCGCAACGACATCGCCCTCGACCAGCCCGTTGGCCCGGAAGTGATGCGCCAGCCGGTTGGCTCGGGCCTCCAGCTCGTCGAACGTCACCACAGCCCCGGACGGGTGCAGGATCACGGCCGGTTTTCCATTGCCCACATGCTGGCGAATCTGCATGACGGCACTCTACGACAAGTGACTTGACACCTGTCAAGAGCGTGGATGTGTGGGCATCCCCGGCCTTCACCCACCCCGCCGCAGCACTCCGGCCAGGGTTCGGCACGCTGCCGATATTTTGCTATTTCCGCAATTTTGGCAAACTGCCAGCAAATCGCCAGAACAGTATCCGGTCGACATATTTTGCAGATCTATGCGACTATCGCTCGATGTCGCGTACTTGCGACTGTAGTTTTGGCAAATTTCCTGACACGTCGACCGGAGGTCGCGATGGCCACATTCGATTACCTCGTGGTGGGCGCCGGGACCGCAGGGTGTGTGCTGGCGAATCGCCTGTCCGCCGATCCTCGCAACCGGGTACTACTCATCGAGGCCGGCGGTCACGCGCGCAGCCCCTACCTTCGGGTCCCCAAACTCGGCAGCCGCTTGTTCGGCAACCCGCGATACATCTGGCAGCACCAGACCATTCCCTTCGGCCCCCACGGCACCACCGAACTCTGGCCACGCGGCAAGCTCCTCGGCGGATCCAGCTCGGTCAACGGCATGGTCTACAACCGCGGCCAGAAAGCGGACTTCGACGAGCTCGAAGAGCTGGGCAATCGCGGCTGGGGCTGGGACAACATCCTCGCCGCGTACCGAAGCTTCGAACACAACACCATCGGTCAGTCGTCGACCCGAGGGTTCGGCGGCGAACTGGCGATCAGCGTCGTCCGCGACCCCGATCCGCTCGCGCTGACCACGATCACCGCCGGTACCCGCCTGGGCATGCGACCCCTGGGCGACCTCAACGAAACGGACGAACCGCGCATCGGGCTGTCACCCGCGACCATCCACAACGGCAGGCGGGTCAGCGCCGCCACCGCGTTCCTGGACCCCGTGCGCGGCCGCCCCAATCTTCAGGTGCTCACCGGCGCCACGGCAGAGCGGCTGGAGATCACCCGGGGCCGGGCCACGGGCGTGGTGATCCGGATGGACGGGCTGTCCACGGTCGTCCGGGCGAATCGCGAAGTGATCCTCACCCTGGGTGCGCTGGGCTCACCAAAACTGTTGCAGCTCTCCGGAATCGGGCCAAGCGATGTCCTCGCAGCCGCCGGCGTCCCGCGCTACCTGGAGCGGGCGAACGTCGGGCGGCGGATGCGGGACCACCGCACCCTCGTGAACACCTACCGGCTCAACCGGAACATCGGGCACAACCGGCACCTGTCGACGACGTGCGGCAAGGTCCGGTCCACGATCAGATACGCCGCAAGTGGCCGAGGACCGCTGGCGGCGCCGACCGGCGACGTGCTCGCGTTCTTCAAGACCGGACCCGACCAGCCCCGCGTCGACGGTCAGATGCTCGTCACCGCCCTGACGCTGGCCGGCCACGGCGGTACCGTCGAGCGCCTGCCGGGCCTGTCCTGTATGGGCGAGATTCTCCGGCCGACGTCGGAAGGCAGTGTCTGGATCAGCTCGCCCGATCCCGACCACCCCTTGATGATCGACCCCAACTACCTGGCCACCGCCCACGACCGGACCGCTGCCATCGGAGTCCTGCGCACCATGCGCGAGGTGTTCCAGCAGTCTCCCATCGCCGACCTCATCGCCACGGAGCTGGCGCCCGGTCCCGACACCCAGTCCGATGACGAGCTCCTGCATGCCGCGATGACGCAGGGACTGACCGGGTTCCACGCGATCGGCACTTGCGGCATGGGACCGGACGACGAGGACATCGTCGACGACCAATTGCGGGTCCGCGGCATCGACGGACTACGGGTGGCCGATCTGTCGATCATGCCGATCATGTTGTCCGGCAACACGAATGCGCCCGCCATGGCGATGGCCGCGCGGGCTGCCGACCTCATCCTGGACGCGCCGGTCCGCGCCGGTCGCCACCGCCGTCACCGACCGGCGATCGACAGCTCCCGACCGTCGAACCGCAACCCGTCGCCGTCGTGGTCGTCGGCGCTGAACGGCGCCCGCAGCGTGGCGACGATGTGACGGCGGTTGACGATCAGACCCACCACCGTCAGCGCACCGTAGACGCCGCACAGCACCAGGCGGCCGGTGGTCGAGGTGATCGGGAACTGCACCACGAACAGCGCCAACAGCAGCCAGGCCGTCGCCCGGTGGAACCGCAGCGACAGGATCAGCGCGACGCCCATCATGGTCTGGGTGGCCGTCAGTAGCACTTCCTCGACCTGGCGGCCGTCGAGAACCAGCTCGGTGCCGCCACCACCGGCGAGGTAGGCGATGGGCAGCGAGCCCATCAGCAGTGTCCACTGATTGACCTTGGATGAGATGAGGGTCGCGATCGCCGCGGTGCTCTTGCCCCGCGCGGCGAAGATGGTCGCGATGATGAACTCCGGCGCCTCCGAGGCCAGCGGCGCCAGCCACTGCACCAGCAGGAAGCGGTCGACGCCCAGCTCGGTACCGGCGTTGATCAGGCTGTTCGCGAACGGCTCCGCGCACATCAGGATGACCGCGCCCGACACCAGGAACAACGTCACGACCGTGATGCGGCGGGCCCGGTCCGGCAGCGCGCCGATGGCCGCGGCGGTACCGACGAGTTCGGGCTCCTCCGGTTCGCCGCGGGTCAGTTTGTACAGGTAGAAGCCGAACCAGGCCAGCATTGCCACGCCGAGCACCAGGTGAATGCGGCCGGTCGCCGGGATGACGAACGCGACGAGCCCGGCGATGAGCAGGAAACCCAGCTCGACCCGGTTACCGGGCTCCAGCGCGAGCAGCCGTTTGCTGCTCTTGTCGGCCGACATCTTCTGTGCGACGTACAGCCCGACGATCACCACGACCGGCCAACCGATCCCCATCAGCAGCCGGTTGGAGCCTGTCATGTTGGCGGCGGCGTATTGCACGTATTCGGCGTCGTGGCCGGCGACGTAGGCGTAGTAGAGGTCGACGGCGTACTCGGGCAGCACCGCGATCAGAGCCAGGACGGCGATGGCGAGGCCACCTGACACGTCGACCTGCGCCGCCTCGGCCGCCCAGGCCAGCACGAAGCTGGCGGCGACGACGGCCGCGCCGAACGCCAGCAGCGAGACGACGGGGTTGGGGTGCGCTCCCGTGAGACGCAGCGCGACGGCCGGGAGAACGAACGCGGCGGCCAGCAGCAGGGATCGCGCAAGCGGCCGACGCGTGGTCGGGCCGGCTGATCGGGTACTGGTCACGCCGATGACGGTAGCCGCCCGAAACCGCGCCAGCAACTTAGCGTTGCTACGAATTGCCGCGGCTTGCGGTGCTGAATTTGCTGGTCAGAGTCCTGAATGTTTTGAGTTCGGTTATCCTAACTTGATTGTGTGGCTAACCGACTCGGCGATGCCGGCGGGTTCCGGCGGGCACAAACCGCGCCGAACACCCCAGCCATCGACCCCTGGCCGGACCCCGAGTCGAGCTCGGTCGCTGCTTTCGGGAGTGATATCAGCGCTGAGTCCCGGCGCAAAGTGCGTGGGTTCAATCGTGGCCGCCATTTGCCGGTGGTCACTGAACTCACGGACCGCTGACGCCCAGAAAAAGTGCCCAGCTTCCGTCATCGGCGGCTCTGCAGGCCGTGATTGAAGCCAGGCACAGCCAGGCACAATCGCGGCCGAACCGCAAAAACACCCAACCCCCGATCTCCTGGGAGACGGGGGCTGGGTGTTTGCGCGAGAGATGTACTACGCCTCTTCGGCCAAGCGGTGCTTGAGGGCGTCGAACTCGTCCTTGATGCCGGTCGGCAGTTTCTCGCCGACGAACTCGAACCACTCCTCGATCAGCGGCAGCTCGTTGCGCCACTCGTCGACACGCACTGCCAGCGCCTCGTCGACGTCCGCGGCCTTCACGTTCAGGCCCTCCAGATCGAGGTCTGCCGCAGTGGGAACGATGCCGATCGGGGTGCTCTTGCCCTCGGCCTGGTGCTCGATGCGCTCGATGGCCCACTTCAGCACACGGCTGTTCTCGCCGAAGCCCGGCCACAGGAAGCGGCCGTCGTCGCCGCGGCGGAACCAGTTGACGAAGAAGATCTTCGGCATCTTGGACTCGTCGGCGTTCTTGCCGATGTTGATCCAGTGCTGGAAGTAGTCACCGACGTGGTAGCCGAGGAACGGCAGCATGGCCATCGGGTCGCGGCGCACGGTGCCGACCTTGCCCTCGGCGGCGGCGGTCTGCTCGGAGCCCAGGGTGGCACCGATGAACACGCCGTGCTGCCAGTCGCGGGCCTGCGTGATCAGCGGGACGGTCGTCTTGCGGCGGCCGCCGAACAGGATCGCCGAGATCGGCACACCCTGCGGGTCGTCCCACTCGGGGGCGACCGACGGGCACTGCGAGATCGGGGTGCAGTAACGCGAGTTCGGGTGCGCGGCCTTGGTCTCGGTCTCCCGCAGGATCCAGTCCTGGCCCTTCCAGTCGATGAGGTGCTCCGGCTCGCCCTCCAGGCCCTCCCACCAGACATCACCGTCGTCGGTCTTGGCGACGTTGGTGAAGACGGTGTTGCCGGCGGCGATGGTCTTCATGGCGTTGGGGTTCGACGACCAGTTGGTGCCCGGCGCGACGCCGAAGAAGCCGAACTCGGGGTTGACGGCGTACAGCCGGCCGTCCTTGCCGAAGCGCATCCAGGCGATGTCGTCACCGACGGTCTCGGCGCGCCAGCCCGGGATGGTGGGCTGCAGCATCGCGAGGTTGGTCTTGCCGCAGGCCGACGGGAACGCGGCGGCGATGTAGTACGCCTTGTTCTCCGGGGAGATGAGCTTGAGGATCAGCATGTGCTCGGCGAGCCAGCCCTCGTCGTGCGCCATGGCCGAGGCGATGCGCAGCGAGTAGCACTTCTTGCCCAACAGCGCGTTGCCGCCGTAGCCCGAGCCGTAGCTCATGATCTCGCGGGTCTCGGGGAAGTGGGTGATGTACTTGGTCTCGTTGCAGGGCCACGGCACGTCGGCCTGGCCCGGCTCCAGCGGTGCACCGAGCGAGTGCAGCGCCTTGACGAAGAAGCCGTCATCGCCGAGCTTGGCCAGCGCCTTGGCGCCCATGCGCGTCATGGTGCGCATCGAGACGACGACGTACTCCGAGTCGGTGATCTCGACGCCGAGCTTGGGATCCTCGGCGTCCAGCGGGCCCATGCAGAAGGGCACGACCCACATGGTGCGGCCGCGCATGCAACCGCGGTACAGGTCGGTCATGATGCCGCGCATCTCGGCCGGATCCATCCAGTTGTTGGTGGGGCCGGCGTCCTCTTCGCGCTCCGAGCAGATGAAGGTGCGCGACTCGACACGGGCGACGTCAGACGGATCCGACAGTGCCAGATACGAATTCGGCTGCTTGTCGTTGTTCAGCTTCTGAAACGTGCCGGCTTCGACGAGGTGCGCGGCGAGGCGGTCATATTCCTCTTCCGAGCCGTCGGCGAACATCACCCGGTCGGGCTGAGTCAGCTCCGCAACTTCACGAACCCAGGCCAGTAGCCCGGCGTGATTGGTCGGTGCGGCGTCGAGACCGGGAATGGTCGCTGAGGTCATCAAATTCTCCTGCTCGCAAATCGCAGCTATACCTCTTTAGAGGTTAACGTGAGTGACATTCAAGTGGACAATCGGGCCGCTGTCCGATCTCTCACAAGAACGATTCAGAAAGCCCAATCGGCGCTCCCGAACCCGCAGGTAACGCGTTTGAGGGCACCGACGGGCGGTTACCGGTCAGTAGCGCGACGGCCTCGATGGGCGCAATTCGTAAAGCGGTCAATTTTTCGTTTTGTGATCTGCGGTCGCCATGCCCGCCTGCGCCTCCAGTAACCGGTACGCGAGTTCCTCTTCACTCGCCTGCCGCGCCACCGCGACGGCGGCCCCGACCCAGCGCTCAAGCACCGCGCGCCGGTGCAACCGGGCGCGGCCGCCGACGACTGCCACGGTGAGCGCCAGACCGAGGGCCAACCCCACCGCGCCGCCGATCCCGTCGGGCACGCCTGCCAGCCCGGTTGCCAGCCGGGCCAGCCCCAGGGCCGCCCCCAGGCCGAAACCCGCGCCCAGCACGAGGCCCAGCCACAGTTCGTCGGGGCGCTGGGCCGGCATGGGACCCGTGACCTCGGGCCGCGGCCACCGCCCGCCAGGCCCGGAAACGCCCAGCGCACGGGCGGTCGCGTCGCGAGCGCGGTCGGCGACCTCGGCCAGCCGCTCGCGGGCATCGGCTTCGAAACTCCCTACCGCAGCCCGCCCGGACGGCACCCGGGTGAGCAGCTCGGCCCGCAGGTCGGCGTACTGGCGGCGGAGGTCGCGAACCAGCTCCAGCCGGATGCGCTGCAGTTCCAGCCGGGACGTCACCCGGCCTGCGCCGGTACGTGCCAGCAGCCGCAACGAACCGCGGCTGACGTCCATTGCACAGCGACGGTGCAGGTCATCGGTGGTGCGACAGCCGAAGCGGCGCCAGTGCAGCGCCCGCCGCAGATGCGCGTCGGAGTCCATGGCGGCGTCGACGGCCAGACCGTCGGCTTCGAGTGCTGCCGTCGCCGCGGCGGTACGCAGTGCTGCCGTCGCGTCGGATGCCGACCACTGCCGCACCCGGTCGTCATCCAATTCGCTTGCCGCCCAGGTTATTTCACTCAGCACCGCGACAATCGTCCGGTACCGGCCGGCGGCGTCACCCGGGTCCTGGCCGGCGACGACGTGCGCCAGCTCCGGCACCTCGTCCGTCAACCGCTGCAGCGCCGCCGTGAACCGCTGCCAAACATCCCCTGACACCACGTACCCCCGGATGCCATCGTCGCACCTCGGCGCGGGTCCGGCCGACGCCGTTTTTCAGGCAACTGTTGGGTATCAATCTGCACCACGATGCGGGCTCTCACAGCCGGATGAGAGACGATGGACGGATGTATGCCCAGCGCGAGGACGACGCTGCCTCGTCGGCCGGCGCCTCGGCGGCCGAAAACGAGTCCGCAGCCGACACCACCGGCAGCCCCGCACACCAGCACCGGCGCGTCACCAGCTTCCGGTCCCGCCGGTCGAGCCTGTCCACCAAGCAGCAGAGCACGTGGGACCGGCGGTGGCCTGAGCTGGGCAAAGTCGCCCGCTCCGACGACGGTGAACCCGCCCCGCTGATCGACACCGCCGCCTGGTTCGGCCGCACCGCACCGGTCGTGGTGGAGATCGGCAGCGGCACCGGCATCTCGACGCTGGCCATGGCACAAGAGGAACCGCACCTCGACGTCATCGCGGTCGAGGTCTACCGCAAGGGCCTGGCCCAGCTGCTCGGCGGCGTCGATCGGGCCGGCCTGACGAATGTGAGATTTGTCCGCGGCGACGGCGTCGATGTGCTGGAACACATGATCGCGCCGGGCACCCTCACCGCCGTGCGCGTGTTCTTCCCGGATCCGTGGCCCAAGGCCCGCCACCACAAACGCCGGCTGCTGCAGGCCGAGACGGTGGCCCTGATCTCCAGCCGCCTCAAGCCCGGCGGCATCCTGCATGCGGCCACCGACCACGCCGACTACGCGGTGCAGATCGCCGAGGTCGGCGATGCCGAGCCGACGCTGAAGCGCACGTCGGCCGACGCCGACCTGCCGATCTCGGTGCAGCGGCCCACCACCAAATATGAGGCGCGGGGCATGCGGATGGGCAGTCCCATCACCGAGCTCATCTGGGAGAAGCCCGAGTGACGATCACCGAGGCCTTTCCGCAGGCCGTCCCCGGACCCAAGCCCTACCCGCCGGCTCCGCCGCCGGGACCCCGGCCGCACCGGGTGCTGCTGGTCTGGGACGCGCCCAACCTGGACATGGGCCTCGGATCGATCCTCGGCGGCCGTCCGACCGCTGCCCACCGTCCCCGCTTCGACGCGCTGGGCCGCTGGCTGCTGGCGCGTACCAATGAGATCGCCAACGGCCGCAGACCCGACCAGGCACCGGTGTCCCTGGAGCCCGAGGCGACGGTCTTCACCAACATCGCCCCCGGTAGCGCCGACGTCGTGCGCCCGTGGGTGGAGGCGCTGCGAAACGTCGGTTTCGCGGTGTTCGCCAAACCGAAAACGGACGAGGACAGCGACGTCGACAGCGACATGCTGGCGCACATCGCGCTACGCCGCAGCGAGGGCCTGGCCGGCATTTATGTGGCCTCGGCCGACGGCCAGGCGTTCCGCCAGCCGCTCGAGGACATCGCCCACGACGGCACTCCCGCGACCGTGGTCGGATTTCGCGAACATGCCAGTTGGGCGTTAGCGTCGGATACCTTGGACTTCGTCGACCTGGAAGACATCCCTGGTGTCTTCCGGGAGCCGCTGCCGCGAATCGGCTTGGATTCGCTGCCTGATCAGGGCGCCTGGCTGCAGCCCTTCCGGCCGTTGTCCGCGCTGCTGAGCTCGCGCGTTTAGGAAAAACTACAGATGACGTGTGCGGTGGCCAAAAATGGCAAAAACATTGAGCAGGACTTTATGCAGATAATCGTGAGGAGCTGACGTGTTCGCCTGGTGGGGTCGAACGGTGTACCGATTCCGATACGTAGTGATCGGTGTCATGGTCGCACTGTGCCTTGGTGGCGCCGTGTACGGGTCCAGCCTCGGTGAGCATGTCACGCAGAGTGGCTTCTACAACGAGGGCAGTGAGTCCGTCGCCGCGTCTGTGCTCGGTGACGAGGTGTACGGCCGCGACCGGACCAGCCTCGTGGTGGCCATCCTGACGCCGCCCGATGACAAGAAGATCACCGACCCGGCCTGGCAGAAGAAGGTCAGCGGTGAGCTCGATACCTTCGTCAACGACCACAAGGACAAGGTCGTCGCCTGGGTCGGCTGGCTGAAGGCGCCCAGCGACGGCCTGAAGAAGATGACGACGCCGGACCTGCGGCACACCTTCATCACCGTCCCGCTCAAGGGCGACAACGACGACGCGATCCTGAAGAACTACCAGTCCGTCGCCCCTGACCTGTACAAGGTCAACGGCGGCAACATCAAACTGGCCGGCCTGGAGCCGCTCGCGAGCGAGCTGACCGGCACCATCGGCACCGACCAGAAGCGCGCCGAACTCGCGATCGTGCCGCTGGTCGCGGTCGTGCTGTTCTTCGTGTTCGGCGGCGCGGTCGCCGCCGCCCTGCCCGCCATCATCGGTGGTCTGACCATCGGTGGCGCGCTCGGCATCCTGCGGTTCACCGCCGAATTTGGGCCGGTGCACTTCTTCGCCCAGCCCGTGGTGACCATGATGGGCTTCGGTATCGCCATCGACTACGGCCTGTTCATCGTGAGCCGGTTCCGAGAAGAGCTGGCCGAGGGCTACGACGTGGAAGCGGCCGTCCGAAGATCCGTCATGACCTCGGGCCGGACCGTCGCGTTCTCCGCGGTGATCATCGTCGCGTCGTCGCTGCCGCTGCTGCTGATCCCGCTGGGCTTCCTGCGGTCGATCACGTACGCGATCATCGCGTCGGTGCTGCTGGCGGCCTTCCTGTCGAACACCGTGCTGCCCGCTGTCCTCGGCATCCTGGGCACCAACGTCGACGCGCTCGGCGTCCGCACCCTGCTGAAGGTGCCGTTCCTGGCCAATTGGCCGTTCTCGCGCAAGATCATCGACTGGTTCGCCGAGAAGACGCAGAAGACCAAGACCCGCGAAGAAGTCGAGAAGGGCTTCTGGGGCAAGTTGGTCAACGTCGTGATGAAGCGGCCGCTGGCGTTCGCCGTGCCGATCACCATCGGCATGATCCTGCTGGTCATCCCGCTCGGACAGCTGGCCCTCGCCGGCATGAGCGAGAAGTACCTGCCGCCGGACAACTCGGTTCGTGTGGCGCAGGAAGAGTTCGACAAGATCTTCCCCGGCTTCCGCACCAACGCCCTGACCCTGGTGATCAAGAGCGACAACGGCCAGCCCGTCACCGATCAGCAGATCGCCCAGGTGCGGGCCAACGCCGGCACCGTCAGCGGGTTCGTCACCCCGGACGACAACGACAAGTCGAAGATGTGGGCCGAGCGGACGTACCAGGAGGGCGGCACCAAGGACCCGACCGTCCGCGTGCTGTCGAACGGTCTGATCAACAGCGGTGACGCCGCCCAGAAGATCGGCGAACTGCGCGGCCTGCAGGAACCGCACGGTGTCCACGTCATGGTCGGCGGTACCCCCGCCCTCGAGCAGGACAGCATCAGCACCCTGTTCGAGAAGCTGCCGTTGATGGTGGTGATCCTGGTGGTCACCACGACCGTCCTGATGTTCCTGGCGTTCGGCTCGCTGGTGCTGCCCATCAAGGCCGCGCTGATGAGCGCCCTGACCCTCGGCTCCACGATGGGCATCCTGACCTGGATGTTCGTCGAGAACGGGCATGGGTCCGGGTTGATGAACTACACCGCGCAGCCGCTGATGGCGCCGATGATCGGCCTGATCATCGCGGTGATCTGGGGTCTGTCCACCGACTACGAGGTGTTCCTGGTGTCCCGCATGGTGGAAGCCCGCGAGCGCGGCATGTCCACCGCCGAGGCCATCCGGATCGGTACCGCCACCACCGGCCGCCTCATCACCGGTGCCGCGCTGGTGCTGGCCGTCGTCGTCGGCGCCTTCGCGTTCTCCGACCTGGTGATGATGAAGTACCTGGCATTCGGTCTGCTGATGGCGCTGCTGCTCGACGCCACCGTCATCCGGATGTTCCTGGTGCCCGCCGTCATGAAGCTGCTCGGCGACGACTGCTGGTGGGCGCCGCTGTGGATGAAGCGCGTGCAGCAGAAGTTGGGTCTCGGCGAGACCGAGCTGCCCGACGAGCGCAAGCGTCCGGCGGTCCGCGAACCGGAAGATCCGCGTGCGCTGGTCGGTTCCGGCGCCCCGGTCCGGGCGCCGCACGATCCGACGCATCCGGCCGCCGGCCAGCGCGCCGTCCCGACCCGGATCAACCCGGGTCAGCCGCAACCGCCGAGCCAGGCGCCGACCAACCGGATGCCGAGCGCGCCCGTGCAGCCACCCGCTCCGCAGGCCCCGCCCGCGCCGCCGTCGGCTCCCGCTGCTGAGCCCCCGACCACGCGGTTCAGCGCCGCCAAGGGCGCCTTCCGCAACGTGGTGTCGAACGTGACCCGCGCCGTCACCCCGCAGAACGGGGACCCGACGCCGCCGACCACAGCGATCGGCGACCCGGCAACCACTGCGTTCCGTCAGGCCGATCCCGCCACCACTGCGTTCCGTGCGCCGGGCGGCGTCAAACCGCCCGCCGGCGACACCGGCCCGGGCGGCGGCAACCGGGAGATCGAGTCGTGGCTGGGACAGCTGCGGGGCAACATCAGTGCCTCGGGTCCGCAGATCCAGACTCCGTCAGACGCGCCCGGTGAGGGCAACGAGCCGACCACGGCGTTCCGCGCCCAGCCGGCCGACGCCCCCGACGCCACCGAGAAGATCGATACCGCGGAAACTCAGCGGCGCGGTACCGGCGGCGGGGTCAGCGCGCAGGATCTGCTGCGCCGGGAGGGCCGTCTGTAGCAGGGGCGTCTGCCCCTTGCGAGACGGTCGCGGCGGCGACTGAGCCGGCTTCGGCGAGCAGCTCGGCTTGCTCGGCGTCGGGGTCCTTGGCGACCAGCACCCGGATGGCGCTGTTGAGGAAAGCCACGATGGGCACTGCGATCAGCGCGCCGATGACCCCGGCCATGACACCGCCACCGGCGATGGCCAGCACGACGGCGAGCGGATGGACGGACACCGCGCGGCCCATCACGATCGGCTGCAGCACGTGGGCTTCCAGCTGCTGCACTGCGATGATGAGGCCGAGCGCGATCAACGCGTAGATCCAGCCCTTGGCGATCAGCGCCACCACCACGGCCACGAAACCGGTCAGCACGGCACCGACCAGCGGGACGAACGCGCCGAGGAACACCAGCGACGCCAGCGGCAGCGCCAGCGGCACGCCCATGATGGCCAAGCCGGTGCCGATGCCGACGGCGTCGACGAGCGCCACCACGAACGTCGCGCGGACGTAACCGATCAGCGAGCCGAAACCGGCGCGGCCGGCGTCGCGAACCCGCTCCCGGACCGACGCCGGGACGATCTTGGTGACGAAGGCGTAGATGTCGCGCCCGCCGTGCAACAGGAAGATCAGAGTGAACAGGACCAGCAGCATCCCGGTGATGATCTCGGTCAGTGCGCCGGCGGTGGAGAAGACGCCACTGGTCAGCTTGGACTGATTGTTCTTCAGGGCGTCGATGGCGCTCTGGCCGACGCTGTTGATCTGCTCGCTGCTCAGATGCAGGATCGGGCCTTCGGTCAGCCATTTGCGGGCACCGTCGATGCTCTTGGTGACCTGCTCCACCAAAGCTGGCGCGCCGTCGATGAATTGGAAGACGACGAACGTCAGGATGCCGCCCATCACCACGATGGAGCTCAGCAGCATCGCCGCCACGGCCGCGCCGCGGGGTAGCCCCCGCGCGGTCAACAGGTCCACGGCAGGCAACAGGAACGCCGCCGCCAGCGTCGCCAGCAGCACCGGCACCACGATGACCTCGAGCTTGATGACCACCCACAGCAGTGCGAGCACCGCACCGAAGATGACCAGTAACCGCCAGGACCAGGCTGCAGCCTTGCGTACCACCGGATCGACCGCTTCGTGGGCGTGTGACATGGGCGCCAGCGTAGCGCCGCGCGATGACGCCGCGAGGTTGTTGACGATGCGCCGCGCAGGCACGCCGGGCACGACACGCCGGATACGCTAAGCGCGTGTCGAACGAGGCTGCGCCAGGACCGATGACGGCTCGCCGTCGCGGGCCCTGGGCGGCGTGCCGTCGCGCTGATGCCCGTCCAGGGCCGACGCGCCCCCGCGGCAAGTACTGGTGGTTGCGCTGGGTGCTCATCGGCATCGCCGTCGCCGTACTGACCGTCGAGGTGGTGATGGTGTGGGAGCAGCTGGCCAAGGCGTGGCGCAGCCTGCTCTCGGCGACGTGGTGGTGGGTCGCCGCCGCGGCCGTCGCGGCCCTGGCCTCGATGCACAGCTTCGCGCAGATTCAGCGCACCCTGCTCCGGTCCGCCGGGGTCCAGGTCAAGCAGTGGCGGTCCGAGGCCGCGTTCTACGCCGGCAATGCCCTATCCACCACGCTGCCGGGCGGCCCGGTGCTCTCGGCCACCTTCGTCTACCGGCAACAGCGGCTGTGGGGCGCCTCGCCTCTGGTGGCGTCGTGGCAGCTGGTGATGTCCGGGGCGCTGCAGGTGGTCGGTCTGGCGCTGCTGGGGCTGGGCGGTGCGGTCCTGCTCGGCGCGAGCAAGAACCCCCTGTCGCTGATCTTCACGATCGGCGGTTTCCTGGCGCTGCTGCTGCTGGCCCAGACCGTCGCCGCCAATCCGCAGCAGATCGACGGCATCGGAGTGCGGCTGCTGTCGTGGTTCAACTCGCTACGCGGCAAGCCCGCTGACACCGGGCTGGACGGCTGGCGCCGTACCCTCACCCAGCTGGAGTCGGTGAGCCTGAGCCGCCGGACCCTGACCGTCGCCTTCAGCTGGTCGCTGTTCAACTGGGTCGCCGACGTCGCGTGCCTGGCCTGCGCGGCGTACGCCACCGGCGGGCATCCGTCGCTCGCGGGCCTGACTGTCGCCTACGCCGCGGCGCGCGCCGTGGGGGCGATTCCCCTGATGCCGGGCGGGCTGCTCGTGGTCGAGGCGGTGCTCGTGCCCGGCCTGGTGTCGAGCGGCATGACGCTGGCGGCGGCCATCTCGACGATGCTGATCTATCGACTGGTCAGCTGGATCTTCATCTCCGCCATCGGCTGGGTGGTGTTCTTCTTCCTGTTCCGCACGGAGAAGGACTTCGACCCGGATGCGCCCGATACCGCGGGCGGTCCTGGCACCGCACCCCAGCCGCGGCCCGACGCCCCCGAGACCTCACATGACACCGGGTAGCCGGCTGGCGGCGGTCGTTCTGCTCACCGCCGCGCTGACATCCTGTACTTCCGTACCGAAATCCGGCCAATCTTCAACTGCTCCAACCAGTTCCGTAGATAACGCCACACCGATCGTCACGCCCGTTCTGGTCGATGTCGTGGCCGAGCCCGTCCCGGTTCCGGCGACCGACGGCCGAGTGCACCTCGCGTACGAGCTACTGCTCACCAACACCTCACCCGAACCCGTGACGGTGGATTCGATCGCGGCCATGGGACCCGCCGGGCCGCTGCTGCAACTGTCCGGCGCCGGCCTCGGCTACTGGACCCGGACCATGGGCACCCGGGTCAGCACCGGCGATCTGGCTCCCGGCCAGCGCTCGATCGTCTGGCTGGACGTCAAACTGGACACGGGAAGTCCTGTCCCGAAGCAACTTTCACACCGCGTGGTGGTCAAGGTACCCAAACCGATGCCGCCGCTCGTACCGCCGGTGGTGACCGAGAACGTCGCACCCGTGACGGTGTCCGACCACCAGCCCGTCGTACTCGACCCGCCGCTGCGCGGCTCCGGTTGGCTCGACGCCAACAGCTGCTGTGACATGACGCCGCACCGCATGGCCCTCAATCCGATCGACGGAAAGCTCTGGGCGGCAGAGCGATTCGCCATCGACTACGAGCAACTACGAGCCGACGGTCAGCTGTTCAGCGGAGACCGCGCGAAGACGGACAACTACCTCTACTTCGGCTCCGACGTGCACGCCGTCGCGGATGGCCCCGTGGTCGCGGTCCTCGACGGCCTGCCCGAGCAGGTGCCGGGCGTCGACCCGACCGGCCTCACGCTGGCGCAGTACGGGGGTAACCATGTCGTGCAGGACATCGGGAACGGAAACTTCGCGTTCTACGCGCACCTGAAGACCGGCAGCGTCAAGGTCAAGCCGGGTGACCGGCTCAGTGCCGGGCAGGTGCTGGGCAGCGTCGGCAACACCGGCAATTCCACTGCGCCGCACCTGCATTTCCACGTGATGAGCACACCCGATCCACTGCGCGCGGACGGTCTGCCGTTCGTCTTCCGCTCGTTCAAGCTCACCGGCCGCCTGGCCGACATGGCAGCGGGCGACGCGTTGGAGGCCGGCGGTCCGGCCCGCATGCAGCCGGGGTTCACCGCGCGCGCCGAAAACAATGTCAGCCCACTGAATCTGGACGTGATGACCTATGACAACTGAGCAGACCACGCGAAACCGCAGCGCCGCACTGGCTTTCCTCACCGACGTCGTGTTGGTGGTGATCTTCTGCGCCATCGGCCGGCGCAGTCACGCCGAGGGCATCACCCTGGCCGGCGTCGCGCACACGAGCTGGCCGTTCCTGACCGGAACCGTGGTGGGCTGGGCGCTGTCGCAGGGCTGGCGCCGCCCGGCGGCGCTGAACCCGACCGGATTGATGGTGTGGGTCAGCACCGTCGTGATCGGCATGCTGCTGCGCAAGGCTTCAGCGCAGGGCGTCGCGGTGAGTTTCGTGATCGTCGCCTCTACCGTCACGGCCGTCTTCCTGCTCGGCTGGCGCGGCGTGGCTCGACTCCGTAAGTGATTTGTGCACGAAAATCCGCGTCAACCGCGGATTTTCGTGCACAAATCACAGTTCAGCGGCCGGCGGGGCCGGGAACGCCGCAGCGGTCGCGGATGTCCTTGAGCGGCTGCCGGATGCCCTGCAGCTCCGCCTTGGTCTGCGGGTTGGCGGCCAGGTACTGCTTCACCTTCGCGTGCGCCTCGTCCCTCGACAGGCCGCGCAGGCTCGAGAAGAAGTCGTTCACATCCGGGTGGGTGAACAGGTAGGCGGAGGTCGACGCCTCGACGCCCGACTTGACGCCGGCCAGGTCCGCAGCGGAGCAGTTGGGCGGCACGGGATCGGCGAGGGCCGACGGCACGGCACCGAACAACATGCTGCCGGCGACAGCGCCGGCGCCGATGAAACCGGCAACAACGCGTCGCTTGGCCAGATCGGTGAGCATCATGTGGTCAAACCCCTTCGTCGAGAGTTCCGGTAGCGGAACCCCGACGGGGCTACCGGCCCCTCAAAGATAAGCAGAAGAGCTGGATAACCGCCTGTCTAGCGCCCGGCGGGTTGTGCCGCGGACACGGCCTGGGCCGCGGGAATGGAGCCCGTCGCCGTCGTCACACCGGGCAGGGTGGGCGTGAACGGCACGGCGCCGGGCACGCTCGGCACTGCGGGCATCGCGGGCAGCGTGGCCGGCAGTCCGCCGCCCTGCTGCGCCGACTGCATCAGACCCATCAGCTGCGGCAGCGTCAGCGGCAGCTTGCACTGTGAGGACAGCGTCACGAGCGGCGCCTGCAGGTTCTGCAGCGCGGCGCCCTCCTGGGGGTTGGCATCGAAGTAGGTCTTCAGCGCCGCCAACGACTGCGGGCCGGGCTGCTGCTGCGAAATGTTGGTCAGCGTCTGGTTCGCGGTGGGGTGCGCATCCAGATAGGTGCCCGTCGAGGTGGCGACCATGCCGATGGTCTTGGCGACCTGGCTGGCCGCGCACGGGTCCTGGCCGGCACCGGCCGACGGAGCCCCGAACGACGTCACGATCACACCGCCGAGCGCAGTTACAGCGAACGTCCCGGCGAGCCCGCGGCGAACCGCCGCACTGGTCGTCTTCATGGCAAATCTCCTCACCGGTTTACCGGCCTACGACGGCCGTGTAAACACTCGGCAAACTCTGGTTTCCCGGGGTGGCGCCGATGACGGCGCCGGCCGCATCCGGGATTCGGCTCCCGCCATCTTGCCATCGCGACGAGTGCGGTGACCAATCCACACAGCAAATATCCAGGTCACCGCGGGGCTCGCGACCACCGCGAAAGCCCGCCGACGGGCGCCGACGTCGTTGCCGGCCGGTCCGGGAGCGGCCCGGTTGCAGTTGGATCAAGGTTGCCCGCCCGGCGCCGCAACGGCGCTCGCGGGCCGGTCACCCTACCCCATACTGGGGTAGGGTCGGCGGCACGCAACGCCGATCAGAAACTCCGGTGGCAACCGGGACGACCGCAGGAAGAGGGTTCGCCATCCAGCAGTTGATGATGCGGCTGAGCGGCCTGCTTCGGCGCTGGCGCTGGGTGGTCTTCGCCACCTGGCTGCTGCTCATGGTGCCGTCTCTGTATCTCACGGCGACCCAGTCCAGCAACCTCAGCGGCGGCGGGTTCGAGGTCGCGGGCTCCCAGTCCCTGCACGTCCAGCGCGAGCTCGAGGACCATTTCCCCGACGAGGGCGCCTCACCGCTGGCCCTGGTCGCGGCCCCCGACGCCACCGCGTCGCAGGAAGACATGGCGGCCGCCGTCGACGAGCTGAAACGCATCGCGGCGGGCATCTCCAGCGTCAAGGTCGTGCCCGATCCCGCGCAGGCCGAGCCGCAGGCCGGCAAACCCTACGTCGTGACGTTGCGCCTCGACTTCAACAACAGCGGCGCGGTCGACATCGCCAAGAAGCTGCGGACGGCGGTCGGCATCAAGGACGGCAAGCCGGGCCGGACGGCCGACGGCAAGGTCCGGCTGTACGTCATCGGACAGGGCGCGCTCGGCGCGGCCGCCAGCGAGACCACCAAGCACGACGTCGCCGAGGCCGAGAAGTGGAACCTGCCGATCGTGCTGATCGTGCTGCTGGCGGTGTTCGGCTCCCTTGCCGCCGCGGCCATGCCGATGCTGCTCGGTGCCTGCACGGTGATCGTGACGATGGGTGTGGTCTATCTCCTCTCCATCTGGGTCACCATGAGCGTCTTCGCGACGACGACGCTGTCGATGTTCGGTATCGCGCTGGCCGTGGACTATTCACTGTTCATCCTCATGCGCTTCCGCGAGGAGCTGCGCGCCGGCCGCGACCCGGAGCAGGCTGTCGACGCGTCGATGGCGACGTCAGGTCTGGCGGTGGTGCTGTCCGGGCTGACGGTGATCGCCTCGATCACCGGCATCTATCTGATCGGCACCCCGGTGCTGTCGTCGATGGCCACCGGCGCCATCCTGGCCGTCGCCGTCGCGGTGCTGACGTCGACCACCCTGATCCCGGCCGTGCTGGCCACGTTCGGCAAGCGGGTCGCCAAACGCTCGTCGTGGCTGCACGTGTCCCGCCGCTCCGACGCCACGCAGTCCCCGTTCTGGACCCAGTGGACCGAACGCACCATGCGCTGTCCGTGGCTGTCGGCACTGCTCGCCGCCGTCTTCCTGATCGCGCTGGCGGCACCGTCGTTCGGCATGCAGCTGGGCAACAGCATGCTGCGCCAGTTCGCCCCGACCCACGAGATTCGCAGCGGCGTGGCCGCCGCGGCGGAGGCGCTGGGCCCAGGTGCCCTCGGCCCGCTCCGGGTGCTCGTGACGTTCCCCGACGCGACGGCCTCCGACCCGCAGAACACCGCGACGCTCGACGCGCTGCACCAGACCATGACGCAGGCGCCCGACGTGGCCCAGGTGGCGCCGCCGGTGTTCAGCAACGACAACCGCAGCGCCCTGTTCTCGGTGGTGCTCTCGGTCGACCCCGAAGACCTCGTCGCGCGTGACTCCATCACGTGGCTGCGGCAGCACCTGCCGGGTACCCGCGTCCCCGGCGGCCCCTCGTTTTCGATCGCCGTGGGTGGGCCGACGGCGCTGATCATGGACTTCGACCACCGCGTCGCGAACACCGAGATCCTGGTGTTTGTGTTCGTGTCGCTCATCGCGTTCGTGATGCTGCTGATCTCGATCCGCTCGGTCGTCCTGGCGCTCAAGGGCGTCCTGATGACGGTGCTCTCGGTGGCCGCGGCGTACGGCAGCCTCGTGATCGTCTTCGAGTGGGGGTGGTTCAGTGCGCTCGGGTTCAAGCCGCTGGAATCGCTGGACACCACCATCCCGCCGCTGGTGCTGGCGATGACGTTCGGGCTGTCGATGGACTACGAGATCTTCCTGCTGACGCGTATCCGGGAACGCTTCCTGCAGACCGGCAACACGCGCGATGCCGTCGCGTACGGCGTCAGCACCAGCGCGCGCACCATCACGAGCGCCGCGCTGATCATGATCGCCGTGTTCATCGGCTTCGCGTTCGCCGGTATGCCGCTGGTGGCCCAGATGGGTGTGGCCTGCGCCGTGGCCATCGCGGTCGACGCGACGGTGGTCCGGCTCGTTCTGGTGCCGGCGCTGATGGCGATGTTCGACCAGTGGAACTGGTGGCTGCCGAAGTGGCTCGACCGCCTGCTGCCGTCGGTGGATTTCGACAAACCGCTGCCCACCACCGATACCGGCAGCCTCGTGATCATCCCCGACGACATCTCCGCGCTGGGCCCGTCCGGCGCCGAGCTCCGCAGCGTCGTCAAGTCCGCCGCCAAACTGAAAAGCCTTGCGTCGCAGACCGTTACCGTCGCCGATCCGCTGGCGTTCAGTGGCTGTGAGCCAGGCGAGCAGCAGTACGTGCCGCGCGCCGTGCCCCGCCGGATCGCGGCGGCGCCGCCACGCACGGACCGGTCCCGCACCGGGCTGGCGCTGCTGCGGGGGCGCGCACACGGCCATTCCCGGTCCGCGTCGGACAACCCCGACGTGCACCCCGTCACCATGTGGGGTGGACGGCTGTCGGTCGCCCTCGACGCGCTGTCGCTCCGCGACACCGATGGCCCCGCCATCGAGCGCCGCAGCCCTGTGGAAACCACGACGGTGCTGCTGCCCACCGGCGACCGGCTCGAGATCCCGACGGGCGCCGAGACGCTGCGGCTGGCGGGCTACCTGATCATGTCCCGCAACAGCGTCCAGGACTACGCCCACTTCGTCGACCTGGTGTCCTGCATGGACATCCGGACCGCGGCCGCGGTTCTCGCCGGAATTGACGGGTATTACTGTGGAGAACGGTCGAAGAACCAGTGGGTGGCCACCCAGTTGGTCCGCAGGTTGGCCGACCCGCACCCGTTCGACGACCAGGAAACGGCAGATTGGCCCGACGTCAAACAGCGTTGTCTGGCGGTGGCAGTGGCCATGTTGGAGGAGGCGAGGTGACGTTGACATCCGAAGTGAGGGACACCCCTTCTGGTGCCGACGATCCCGGTGACTCCACCCCAGCCGGCACCAACGGGACACCCACCGTCGCGTTTCCGGCGCAGGCGCCGGGCGAGAAGCCGGTCGAGTTCTGGTCGACCTCGGCCATCCGCGCCGCCCTGGAGAACGACGACCTGGCGGTGTGGCAGCGCATCGTCGTCGCCATCAAGCGCGACCCGTTCGGCCGCACCGCGCGTCAGGTCGAGGAGATCCTGGCGACAACCAACCCGTACGGCATCTCCAAGGCACTGTCCGAGGTGCTGGCCCGCGCCCGCACCCAACTCGAGGCCAACGAATGCGCCGAGGTGGCGCGCCAGATCCGGCTGCTGATGGAACGCTCCGGTCTCAGCGAGACGGAGTTCGCGTCCCGCATCGGTGTCGGCACACAAGAACTCTCGGCCTACACCGAAGGCACCACCAGCCCGTCGGCCGCGCTGCTGGTGCGCATGCGACGGCTCTCGGACCGGTTCGCCCGGATGCGGTCCGCCCGCTCCTGAGCCGGCGCCCGAGTCGTCCTACCGCGACGCGATCGGGGTCACATCCATGACCAGCCAGCGTCCGTCCTGCTTCGTCAGCGTGACCCGCAAGCCCAGCACCGTCGTCTGCGCGGGTTTGTTCGGGGTGTTCTGACTGGCCCGCATGACCACTGCGACACTGGCGAAATTCGGGCCGATGGTCTCGATACCGGCCGAGATGGTGCTGGCCTGCCCGGCCACGCCACGGCTGGTCAGATCCTTGGCGACCGCGTTGAACTCGTTGCGGTAGGCCTCCGCACGCTGCGGTGCCATCAACGACGTGGCCCGGTCGATCGACACGTTCGGCGCGCCGGGGGTGAAGGTCGCCGACGCCTCCGCGACGCTGCTGGCGATGCCGACCACCATCGACATGTCGGCGCTCGTGGTGCGGTCCGGCACCGTCCACTTGGTGTAGCCGACGATGGCGGCTGCGACCACGGCCACCGCCGTCAGCCCGACGACCGCGAGCCGCAACCTGGGTGCGTCGTCATCGGTGCCCATGGTGACGCCGTCCCGGCGGAACAGCACGACGTTGACCACCGACGCCTGCAGCACCAGCAGCCCGACGATGGTGCCCACCACGACCCACCACAGCGGCCGCTCCAGGGCCAGCCCGATGTAGACGAGGCTCGCCAGCACCGCGAGCGGCGCCAGGATGTCGAAGACCAGTACCCGCCACGCGTTCCTCATCGCAGCGTCTCCAATCGGGAGATCAGCAGCTTGCCGCCGACGTCGGACACCCCGAGACGCAGCCGCCAGCGCACGGTCTGCGGCTTGGCACCGGCGTTCTGGCTCACGGACGTCGCGATCACGAGCACCGTCGTCGTATCCGAGGAGATCGCCGCCAACTCCGGCTGGACCGCTGGTTTGCCCTGCTCCCCGGGCGGTGCGTGGTGCAGCGTCTCCAGTGCGACGGATTCGATCTGCCCGCTGGTCTGGCTCTGCAGCTTCTGCACCAGCTGGGTGAACGGCGCGACGGTGGCGTCGAAGTCGGCGTTGAGCTGGCCGACGGTGCCCTCGTGCAGCTTCGGCACGTTGACGGCGACGTTGTCCTTGGTCATGTTGATCAGCAGGTTGGCCCACTCGGCGGCGGTCTTCATCGCCTGCGCCTCGTGCGCGCGGTCCTTGTCGTCGGCCCGGTGGCCCAGGTAGACCCAGGTCGCGACGACGACAGCGACCGCCGCGACGACACCCAGCACCGCCGAGGCGATGCCGTAGCGGCTGAAGATTCCCTCAGCTTGATCGCTCGACGCGGAAGCCGCGGCTGTGGGCTTGGCGTCAGTGGCGGCGCCGGCCGATCCGGTGTCTTTCGCTGTGTCTTTCGCAGCGTCTTTTTCGGCGGAGTCTTCGCTGCGCTCGTCGGGCATGGGCGTGAGGCTACCCGCAGCGCCCTCCGGCACTGCAGCGGCGATGGCAGGATGGCGAGGTGACTCTCGAAGCTACCTCTCCCCGATCCGGTATCGACCTGAGCTACCTCGACCCCGACGCCCGTCCGCAGGACGACCTGTTCGGTCACGTCAACGGCCGCTGGCTCACCGACTACGACATCCCGGCCGACCGCGCCACCGACGGCGCCTTCCGCCTGCTGGCCGACCGCGCCGAAGAGCAGGTGCGCGATCTCATCACGACGGCCTCGGGCCCGGTCGGCTCCGACGCACAGCGCATCGGCGACCTCTACGCAAGCTTCATGGATACCGAGCGGGTAGCTGCCGTCGGCCTTGCGCCGCTGCGGGCGGAGCTCGCGCTGGTTTCTGCTGCTGCCGACCCTGCCGCTCTCGCCGCCGTACTCGGCGGGCTGCAGCGCACCGGCGTCGGCGGTGGCGCGGGCGCGTACGTCGACACCGATTCCAAGGACTCGACGCGGTACCTGTTGCACTTCACGCAGTCCGGCCTGGGCCTGCCCGACGAGTCGTACTACCGCGAACCGGCACACGCGGCGGTGCTGGCGGCCTACCCACAGCACATCGCCCGCATGCTGAGCCTGGTCTTCGGCGGCGATCAGGCCGAGACCGCCGCCCGGATCGTCGCGCTGGAGACCAAACTGGCCGCGGCGCACTGGGACGTGGTCAAGCGCCGCGACGCGGATCTGAGCTACAACCTGCGGCGATTCGCCGATCTGGCCGACGAGGCACCCGGCTTCGACTGGAACGGCTGGCTGTCGGCCGTGGGCGCGTCGGCCGACGTGGTCGCCGAAGTCGTTGTGCGGCAACCCGATTTCCTCGTCGCGTTCGCGGCGCTGTGGGCGTCCGAGCCGCTCGAGGACTGGAAGGCATGGCTGAGCTGGCGCGTGATCAGCGGCCGCGCCCCGATCCTGACCGACGACCTGGTCGCGGAGAACTTCGACTTCTACGGCCGCACCCTGTCGGGCACCGAGGCGATCCGGGACCGCTGGAAGCGCGGCGTCGGCCTGGTCGAGAGCCTGATGGGCGACGCCGTCGGAAAGCTTTACGTGGAGCGGCATTTCCCGCCGTCGCACAAGGCGCGGATGGACGAGCTGGTGGCGAATCTGCGCGAGGCCTACCGCGTCAGCATCACCAACCTGGAGTGGATGACGCCCGAGACCCGGCAGCGCGCGCTGGCCAAGCTGGACAAGTTCACCCCGAAGATCGGCTACCCGGCGCGCTGGCGGGACTACTCGGAGCTGGTGATCGACGCCGGCGACCTGTACGGCAACTACCTGCGCGGCCAGGCCGTCGAGCACGACCGGGAGCTGGCCAAGCTGGGCAGCGAAGTGGACCGCGACGAGTGGTTCATGACGCCGCAGACGGTGAACGCCTACTACAACCCGGGGATGAACGAGATCGTCTTCCCGGCAGCCATTCTGCAGCCGCCGTTCTTCGACGCCGAGGCCGACGACGCCGCCAACTACGGCGGGATCGGCGCCGTCATCGGGCACGAGATCGGGCACGGCTTCGACGACCAGGGCGCCAAGTACGACGGCGACGGCAACCTCGTCGACTGGTGGACCGATGCCGACCGCACCGAATTCGGTTTGCGCACAAAGGCTCTCATCGAGCAGTACGAGGGCTTCACGCCGCGGGCGCTCGACGCGGGCCACCACGTCAACGGTGCGTTCACCGTCGGCGAGAACATCGGCGACCTGGGCGGGCTGTCCATCGCGCTGCTGGCCTACGAGCTGTCACTGGGCGGCAAGGAGGCTCCCGTCATCGACGGGCTGACCGGCGTCCAGCGCGTCTACTTCGGCTGGGCTCAGGTGTGGCGCACCAAATCCCGTGACGCCGAAGCCATTCGGCGGCTCGCCGTCGACCCGCACTCGCCGCCGGAGTTCCGGTGCAACGGTGTGATCCGGAACATCGATTCGTTCTACGAGGCGTTCGACGTCAACACGTCCGACGAGCTGTACCTGGATCCGGCTGAGCGCGTGCGCATCTGGAATTAGCCGGACAACGCAAAACCCCCTATTTCCGACGAAATAGGGGGTTTTCGCGTTATACAGGGTCAGCGCGTGCTGGCGCCCGAACCCGAACCGCTCGATGTCGACGGAGTTGCGGCGGGGGTCTGCATGCCCCACTGCCAGTCGCCCGCACCGTCGGAGTAGTTGTACAGGCCGACCGAGTTCTTCACGACGATCGGGTCGCCGCTGCCGAACTGGTCGTAGAACCACTTGGCGTTGTCGGGCGCGAGGTTGATGCAGCCGTGGCTGACGTTGCGCTTGCCCTGGTCGGACACCGACCACGGGGCGCTGTGCACGAACGCACCGCTGTTGTCGATGCGGACCGCCCACTGCACCTTCAGCTTGTAGCCCTGCGGCGAGTCGACGGGGACGCCGTAGGTCGACGAGTCCATCACGACCTCCGGGAACTTCTCCAACACGTAGTAGGTGCCGTTCTTGGTCTCGTCGCCGGTCTTGCCCATGGACATCGGGAACGTCTTCTCGACCACGCCGTTGCGGCTGATGGTCATCTGGTGCGTCGCGTTGTCGGCAGTGGCGACCAGCGCGTCACCGGTGCGGAAGCTCGACTTGGTGCCCGCGGCGTCAATGTTGACGACGGTGTTCGCCGGCCAGAAGGCGATGGGCCGCCAGCGCAGCTGGGTGTCGGTCACCCAATAGAACATGCCCGGCACCGGCGGGTTCGACGAGATGTGCACGGCGTCCTGCGCCATCTGCTTGTTGGCGATGGGCCGCGGGAAGTTGATGTAGATCGGCTTGGCCACACCCACCATGGACCCGTTCACCGGGTTGAAGGTCGGCGGGTTGAACGGCGGCTGGCCGACGAACGGCGTCGGGTTCTGGCCGGCCGGGGTGCCTGCCGGGATCGGCTGGGGTTCGCCGGGGATCGGGGCGCCCGGGATGACCGGAGGCGGCGCGGGGGCCGGTTCAGCAGCCGGCGGGATCGGCGGCGGCAAGGGGGCCTCAGTGGGAAGGCCGGGATCGATCGGCGCTGCTGCCACACCGGGGTCCGGCGCATCCGGGTCGGCCAGTGCCGACGGGGTTGCGACGGTCATCCCGGCGACCAGTCCGGCCGCCACGACCGCGGTCAGTAGCTTGCTCTTGTTCCACTGCGGCATCCGCCACCTCCAGTTCACAACGTCCCCAGTCTCTCATAGCGCGCTGACCGGCCTCCCCCGCGAAAGGCCGTCGCACCCCGATTCCGGCCTCGTGACAGGCCGCTGAACTGCAGAGTTGATCGCCGCCGACGTGTGCGGTGTTACTTCGGCCGGCCGCGCTCGACACCCCGGAAACGCCAGGGGCGGCTGTCGAAGCCCGGGGATCCGCGCACAATCGACCTTGTGATTGTTGCCTTCAGCGTCAGCCCGATGGGTGGTGACGAGTCCGGCGGCGTCGGCGCGGCCGTCGCCGCAGCCGTGCGCGTGGTGCGCGAGTCAGGTCTGCCCAACGAGACCAACGCGATGTTCACGAACATCGAGGGCGAATGGGACGAGGTGATGGCCGTCGTCAAACGCGCCGTGGACGCGGTGGCGGCGGCGTCCCCACGGGTCAGCCTGGTCCTCAAGGCCGACATCCGCCCCGGCTACACCGGTCAGCTGACCGCGAAGGTCCAGCGCATCGAGGACGAACTCGGCACGTAGCGCGGGCGGCAACCGCTAACACGATCGACACACGGCCGTGACGGCCGGCGACATCATCGTGCCGACAATCGTCAGGCATGGCTTCAGATGCGCACGGCGGGAATGACCGGGAAATCGGCACCGGTCCGACGATCGGCCCGTCGGTCGCCGAAATCCTCGATTCCCACGCCGCCGGCACCGGCTCCCCGATCAAGACCGCGGCGCGCGTGGCCGATGCCATCGCCGCCCGCGGCGACGACGGCACCTGGCTGTCGGTCGTCCCCCGCGAGGAGCTATTGGCGGCCGCGGCCGAGATCGAGAACCGGCCCGGCGCGCGCACCCTGCCGCTGTACGGCGTGCCGTTCGGTGTGAAGGACAGCATCGATGTCGCCGGGGTGCCCACGACCCTGTCGTGCCCCGACTACGCGTACGTCGCCGAGCGGACCGCACCGGCGGTGCAACGCCTGCTCGACGCGGGTGCGCTCTACGTCGGCAAGACCAACCTCGACCAGTTCGCCACCGGCCTCAACGGAACGCGCACGCCCTACACCGTGCCGCGCAGCGTGTTCGGTGGTGGACTCATCTCGGGCGGGTCCAGTTCGGGGTCCGCGCTGGCGGTGGCGCTGGGCCAGGTGCCGTTCGCGGTGGCCACCGACACCGCCGGCTCCGGGCGGGTACCCGCCGCACTCAATGGGGTGGTGGGTTTCAAACCCTCCCGCGGGTTGATCAGCACCGTTGGACTGGTACCGGCGTGCAAGTCGCTGGACTGCCTCAGCGTTATGGCGGGCTGTATCGACGACGTGGACCGGGTGTTCGACGTGATGGCCGCCCGCGACGACGCCGACGCCTGGTCGCGCGACCGGGGACCACGCCACGACGGCGGGCCGATCCGGGTCGGATTGCCCCCGATCGCCGAGCTGGAGTTCTTCGGCGACGACGCCATGCGCGCGGCGCATCTGGGTTTCCGGGACCACCTCGAGCGCCTGGCCGACATCGTCGAGGTGTCCCTGGCGCCGTTTCTCGCTGCCGGGGCCCTGCTGTACCAGGGCCCGTGGGTCGCCGAGAGGCTCGTTGAGTTCGGGGATTTCCTTGCCGCGCAACCTGATTCGATCCATCCCGTGGTCCGCGACATCTTCCGTAGCGGACTCGACTACACCGCCGTCGACGCCTTCGCCGCGCTGCAGAAACTGCAGGAGCTCAAAGCCGAGGTCGGGCGGCTCTGGCAGACCATGGACCTGCTCGTGGTGCCGACCATCGGGACCACCTTCACCGTCGAACAGGTCGTGGCGAATCCGATCGACTGCAACACGATGCTGGGCCACTACACGCACTTCGGCAATCTGCTCGATCTGCTGGGCGTCGCGGTCCCCCTCGGCGTGACCACTGACGGACGTCCGTACAGCGCCATGCTGCTGGGTAACGCGCTGTCGGACGACACCGCACTGACCTTGGCCGCCCGAATCCTCGATGAGCCCCGCACGACAAGCGAAGTCGCCGCAGCGACGGTCAAGGAGCCCGCATGACATCTGTCGAGGTCCCGGCCGAACCGACCCCGTTCACGCTCACGGCGGGTCAGACCGCGCTGATCGTCATCGACATGCAACGCGACTTCCTGTTGCCCGGCGGGTTCGGCGAGAGCCTGGGCAATGACGTGGACCAGCTGCTCAAAGTGGTGCCACCGCTGGCGGCGCTGATCGCCGCGGCCCGCGCGGCCGGGGTCATGGTCATCCACACCCGCGAGGGCCACGAACCCGACCTGTCGGACTGCCCGCCCGCAAAGCTCAATCGCGGTGCGCCATCGAAACGGATCGGCGACCCCGGCAAGTACGGGCGCATCCTGATCCGCGGCGAATACGGTCACGACATCGTCGACGAGCTGGCCCCGATCGACGGCGAGCTGGTGATCGACAAGCCGGGCAAGGGCGCGTTCTACGCCACCGGACTGCAGGACGCGCTGACGGGCGCGGGCATCACGCAGCTGCTCGTCACCGGCGTCACCACCGAGGTGTGCGTCCACACCACCACGCGCGAAGCCAACGACCGTGGCTACGAGTGCCTGGTCGTATCCGATTGCGTCGGTTCGTATTTCCCAGAATTTCAGCGAGTGGGCCTGGAGATGATCGCCGCGCAGGGCGGCATTTTCGGCTGGGTCGCAGACACCGCGGCGGTCATTCCCGCGCTGCAACAACTCGCCGCCCCGTCACCGTCTGCGGTCTAGAGAGGACCTGCCCATGTCCACCGACGTCTCCGATCCCCCGGCCGCCGGAACGCCCAAACTGTCCATCCCGTGGTGGACGCGCGGCGACACCAACGCGTTCTTCGGGCTGGGGTTCAACATCCTGGTCAACGTACTGACGCTGACGGGTCTCATGATCGGCGTCGTCAAGGTCCCGGCCGGCGACGTGCTCGGCACGATCCTGCCCGCGCTCGGGGTGGCCCTGATCCTCGGGAACCTCTACTACACGTTCCTGGCCCGCCGCCTCTCCCGGCGCGAAAACCGCACGGACGTCACGGCTCTGCCCTACGGCCCGAGCGTGCCGCACATGTTCATCGTGGTCTTCGTGGTGATGCTGCCGGTGTATCTGCACACCAAGGATGCGATGCAGGCCTGGCAGGCGGGGCTGGCGTGGGCCTTCATGATCGGCATCATCGTGATGATCGGCGCGTTCGTCGGGCCCTACATCCGCAAGCTGACACCGCGGGCAGCCATGCTCGGCACGCTGGCCGGCATCTCCATCACCTTCATCTCGATGCGGCCGGCCGCGCAGATGTGGGAGGCAGCGTGGATCGGTCTGCCGGTGCTGGCGATCATCCTCATCGGGTTCTTCACCGACGTGAAACTGCCGTTCGGCATCCCGACCGGCTTGGCCGCGCTGCTCGTCGGTACCGCCATCGGGTGGATCGGCGGGTTCATGTCGGCACCCGACGTCGCAAAAGCGGTGTCCGACATCGCGATCGGGCTGCCCGATCTGCGCGTCGGCATGTTGTTGTCGGGTCTGTCGCATCTGGCCCCGCTGCTGGGCACGGCGATTCCCCTCGGCGTCTACAACTTCACGGAGGCGATGAGCAACGTGGAGAGCGCGGCCGCCGCCGGCGACAACTACAACCTGCGCAGCGTGCTGCTGGCCGACGGCGCGGGGGCGGTGATCGGGTCGGCATTCGGCTCGCCGTTCCCGCCGGCGGTGTACATCGGCCACCCGGGCTGGAAGGACGCCGGCGGCCGGGCCGGCTATTCGTTGGCCAGCGGCGTGCTGATCGGGGCCTTCTGCTTCCTGGGCCTGTTCGGCGTGCTCGACGCACTGTTGCCGGTGCCCGCGATCGTGCCCATCCTGCTGTACATCGGTCTGCTGATCGGCGCGCAGGCCTTCCAGGCGGTACCCCGCCTGCATGCCGTCGCCGTCGTGGCGGCTCTGCTGCCCAACCTCGCGCAATGGGCCGGTGGCCTGGTGGACAACGCGCTGAACGCCGCGGGCACCTCAGCCGCGGCCGTGGGGCTCGACAAACTGGGCGGCGCGGGCGTCGTCTACCAGGGGCTGCAGACTCTGGGCCAGGGCGCGGTACTGGTTGGCCTGATCCTGGGCACCATGGTGACCTTCGTCCTGGAGAAGAAGTTTCTCTACGCGGCCATCGCGTCAGCCGTCGGGGCGGCGTTGTCCTTCATCGGCCTGATCCACGCACCTGAGGTGTCGTGGGCGGCCAGCCCGCAGGTCGCCCTCGGCTATCTGTTCTTCGGTCTGGTGTGCGCCGGGTACTCGCGGTTACCTGGCGCCGACGACCCGGTCACGGTCGACGAGTCGGACATCGTCGCCGGGCATTAGCGGCCCGGCACGATCACAACGTCGGGCTGAGAGCGGAGCTAACCGGATATACGTTCAACGGCGCTCTCAGGCCGACATTGTGATCGGACTCAGCGTCAGGAGCGGACCAAACGCGCGATCGCTGCAGAGGCCTCAGCCAGTTTCTGCTCCGCCTCGTCGCCGCCGACGGCCACGGCATGGCTCACGCAGTGCCCCAGGTGCTCGTCGAGCAGCGCCAGCGCGACCGACTGCAGCGCGCTGTTGACCGCGCTGATCTGCGTCAACACGTCGATGCAGTACTTGTCCTCGTCGATCATCTTGGCGATGCCGCGGACCTGTCCCTCGACCCGCCGTAGTCGCTTGGCGTAGTTATCTTTGTTGGGCGAGTAGCCGTGCTGGGCTTCCTGCGGCGCGTCGCCGCGCGAAGCCGCAGTGTGGCTCCCAGTGGCCCCCGACTTTTCTGCCGTCATAGCCCCAGCGTACCGCATACCCCTTAGGGGTATTGAAAAGGATTTTGGCGACCAACTGCCCGAGGGCATACTTACCTGTATGTCTTCCCACCAGCCCGATATCAAGCCCCGCAGCCGCGACGTCACCGACGGCCTGGAGAAAACCGCAGCCCGAGGCATGCTGCGCGCGGTAGGTATGGGCGACGACGACTGGGTGAAGCCGCAGATCGGCGTCGGGTCGTCGTGGAACGAGATCACCCCCTGCAACATGTCGCTGCAGCGGCTGGCGCAGCAGGTCAAGGCCGGCGTGCACGAAGCAGGTGGCTACCCGCTGGAGTTCGGCACCATCTCCGTCTCCGACGGCATCTCGATGGGCCATGAGGGCATGCATTTCTCGCTGGTGTCGCGTGAGGTCATCGCCGACAGCGTCGAGACCGTCATGCAGGCCGAGCGCCTCGACGGCTCGGTGCTGCTCGCCGGCTGCGACAAATCGATCCCCGGCATGCTGATGGCCGCCGCCCGGCTGGACCTGGCCAGCGTCTTCTTCTACAACGGCTCGATCATGCCGGGCGTCGCGAAGCTGACCGACGGCACCGAGAAGGAAGTCACCATCATCGACGCCTTCGAGGCCGTCGGCGCGTGCGCCCGCGGGCTGATGTCCCGCGAGGACGTCGACATCATCGAGCGCGCCATCTGTCCGGGTGAGGGCGCCTGTGGCGGTATGTACACCGCCAACACCATGGCGTCGGCGGCCGAGGCACTCGGTATGTCGTTGCCGGGCAGCGCTTCTCCCGTCGCCATCGACAAGCGCCGCGAAGAGTACGCCCGCAAGTCCGGTGCGGCCGTCGTCGAGATGCTGCGCCGCGGCATCACCTCGCGCGACATCCTGACCAAGGAGGCGTTCGAGAACGCCATCGCGGTCGTCATGGCCTTCGGTGGGTCCACCAACGCGGTGCTGCACCTGCTCGCCATCGCCCGCGAGGCCGAAGTCGAGCTGACCCTCGCCGACTTCACCCGCATCGGCAACAAGGTGCCGCACCTCGCCGACGTGAAACCCTTCGGTCGCCACGTGATGAAGGACGTCGACGAGATCGGCGGCGTGCCCGTCGTCATGCGCGCGCTGCTGGATGCCGGGCTGCTGCACGGTGATTGCCTCACCGTCACCGGCAAGACCATGGCCGAGAACCTCGCCCACATCGCACCGCCCGACCCCGACGGCAAGGTGCTGCGCGCGATGAACAACCCGATCCACCCGACGGGCGGCATCACCATCCTGCACGGCTCGCTGGCCCCCGAGGGCGCCGTCGTGAAGTCGGCCGGTTTCGATTCCGACGTGTTCGAGGGCACCGCACGGGTTTTCGAGCGCGAGCGGGCAGCCCTGGACGCACTGGAGGACGGCACCATCACGCACGGCGACGTCGTCGTCATCCGCTACGAGGGCCCCAAGGGCGGCCCGGGCATGCGCGAGATGCTGGCCATCACCGGTGCCATCAAGGGCGCCGGCCTGGGCAAGGACGTGCTGCTGATGACCGATGGCCGCTTCTCGGGCGGGACGACGGGCCTGTGCGTCGGGCACATCGCGCCGGAGGCCGTCGACGGCGGGCCCATCGCGTTCGTGCGCGACGGTGACCGCATCCGCCTTGATGTCGCCAACGGCAAGCTGGACCTCCTGGTCGACGAGGCCGAATTGGCCTCGCGCCGTGAAGGTTTCGAGCCATTGCCGCCGCGCTACAAGACCGGCGTGCTGGCCAAGTACACCAAGCTGGTCCAGTCCGCCGCCGTCGGCGCCGTCTGCAACTAGGAGTCCCCTTTCCCGCGAGCGTGCGTGTCTGTACATGGACACGCCGCAAATGGCGTCCATTTCGCGCACGCTCGCGGGCCGGTACAGTGACGATCGGGCGCGCAGGACCGCCCGACGTCCGCTCGAAGGGGCTCAGCCTCCCTGCTGATTGCTTTACCTTGTGACCGACCTCTTCTCGGCCCGATTCGCGGACGCGGGCGCATGAGAGGAGGCCGTCATGGCCAGCACACTGCCCACCAATCCGTCCCTGGATAAGCTGCGCGACGAAGCGCGTCGGTTCCAGCGCGCCGAGGGAATCGCCCTTCATGCCGCGCAATTCGCAGTCGCCCGCCGCTATGGCTTCACCGGCTGGCCGGCGCTCGTGCACTACCTGCGGCTCGCCGCTGATCTGAGCGCCGATCCGGGCGCCGTCGACGAGGACGCCCTCGACCCCGCTGACCGGCTCTGCTCATGGGCCTCGTTGCGCTACGACGAATCCGACGCCCCGCCGCGGTGGCAGGTGGCGGCCGACCTGCTGGCCGCCCATCCCGGACTCGTCGACCGCAACATCTGGTGCGCAGCCGTCGCCTCCGATCCGGCCGCTGTTGCCCGCCATCTCGCCCGGCGCCCGGCGCTCGCCGACACCGGCGGCGGGCCGTTCGGCTGGGTGCCCATGATGTACCTCTGCTACTCGCGTATTCCCCTGGCCCGCAGCGTAAATGACGTCCTGGCGGCTGCGACGCTCCTGCTCGACGCCGGCGCCGATCCGAACGGCGGCTACCTGTGGTGCGGCATGTCTACGCCGTTCACGCTGTTGACGGGGGTGTTCGGCGAGGGCGAACAAGGGCCACGCCGGCAGCCACGGCATCCGCACGCCACCGCACTCGCGGAGCTGCTCCTGCGCCGCGGCGCCCATCCTGTCGATCAGCAGACGCTCTACAACCGGATGTTCCGCCCGGACGATTCGCACTTGGAGCTGCTGTTCGCCCACGGCCTCGCCGGTGCCGGGCCCAGCCCGTGGGAACGCCGGCTCGGCGAAGCCATGGAGACCCGAGAACAGATGTGGCAGCGGCAGATTCACTGGGCGGCCCAGCATGGTTTCAGTGACCGCCTCGAACTGCTCGCCCAGCACGGCGTCGATGTGTCCGGCGCCGAACTCGTCACGCCGGCCTTTCCCGACGATCCGAATGCCCGCAATGACGACGGCGCGACACCCTTGCACCAGGCCGCATGGGAGGGCGACCTGCCGCTGATCCGACGGCTATTGGAGGCCGGCGCCGACCCGTCGATCACCGACGACCGGTTCGGGTCAACCCCTTTGGAGTGGGCCGAACACGCCTATCAGGCCGAGGCGGCCGAACTGCTACGCGCCGCGACTTCCGCCACCACATGAACAACCGGGCGAGTCCCCTCGCGGGTCAACTGAACTGGGCGTAAAGCTCCGGCAGGAAGCCGGCGAGATGGTTCATCTCCTGCGCGCAGTGCACGAGGAGGTCCCGCGGCTGGGGTAGCTGACGTGCGGCAAGCACCCGAAATGCGTGATCCGCCAAGGACTTGCCCGCGCGGAAGCTGACGTGCTGCCCACCCATCCAGAATCGCGACCGCATCTCGGCACCGTCCGGCGTCGGCCGCACCTGATGAACGAGCCAGCCGATGTCGACCGGGATGTCCGGCGAGCCGAGGCGGGCGACGATGGCCAGCCCGGCGTGCCCGTGCGTATCGGGATCGACGAACTGGATCGCCACCGAACTGAGCGCCGAGCCGAGGTACTCCTCGACCAGCGAGGTCCGGCCCACGTAGGCCAGGTCGTCGCGGCCGTCGCGCCACTGCGCCGATACGTGTGCCCGCGGATGCCACAGCTTGTAGCGGCGCGCGTCGCAGCCGTGCCAGCCGAACCACCAGTCCCACATCTCGGGCGTCACGCCTGGCATGTCGGTGCGCACGGCGACGGTATAGCCGCCGTCGGACAGCGTGCCGTAGCCGTTCTCGGTCTGCTGATAACCGTCCCCGGCCAACGGTTCGTCGAAGTCGGGCAGCACCGGGCCGGCCTGCGGCCCGTGCTCGAGCGCCCGCACCACGTGACGTGGCAGCGCCGCCATCTCCGGGTTGAAGAACCTGCCGAACGGTGTGTCCGCGTCGTCGCCGCGGTACCCGAGGTAGCTCATGTCCGTCCCATCCAGGCGTAGAAGCGACCCTCCGGGTCATATTGTGCGCGCACCGCATCCAGTCGCGCCATGGCCGCGTCGGTCGCGAACCGGGCCGGCCGGGCACCCAGGTTCTCGTCGGCCAGCTGTATCCCGGTGGCCAGGTGGGACATCGCCGCCATGTTGGATCGGGCCCAGTCGCCGTACTTCTCGTCGTCGGACGGGTCCGACCAGCCGGCGTACAGCGCCAGGTAGATCTCGTCCTCCAGGCTGTAGGCCATGTCCTGGCGCGCCGGCGACGGTCCCCAATTCAGCCAGAGGAAATGCGACGGGTGCGGCGGCATGGTCTCGAGGATGTTGCGCACACCCGGCAGTAACTCGGCCGTGGACGCCGACGTCCACATGTTGTCCGCGGCGTAGCGGTGGTCGTTGAGGTAGTTGCTCATCACCGCGTCGTACCAGGTGGGCAGGTTGGTCGGCGCGAACGGCACGGCCATCAGGGCATGCGGCCGCGCCGGGCACGTATCCAGCAGTGCCACCGCCTCTTTCGCTTCATCGTCATCGTCGGCGAACACCGGCGAGGCCAGCACGATGCCCGGCGTATCCAGACCCGAACTGGGCATGGCGCGGGAGGCCACGATCTGCAGCTCCACCCGGCGGTCCACGTCGGCACTGATCGCGCGGGCCCACGCATAGATCTCGTCAGCGGCCTCGAACGGGTAGACGTACAGGCTGCTGCCACACACCGCCGGCTTCGAATAGAGACGCAGATGGAATGCCGTCACAACGCCGAAGAATCCGGGGCCGGAACCCCTTGCCGCCCAATACAAGTCGGCGTGCTGCTCGGCGTCGCAGCGAACCTGCTCACCGTCCGCCATCACCACGTCGAGTGCCAGCACGCTTTCGCAGGCCGGCCCCAGCACGCGGCTGTTCCAGCCGTAGCCGCCCTGCAGCAGGTAGCCGCCGAGTCGCACACCCCGACAGTGCCCGGACGGGAAGAACAGGCCCTGCTGCTCCAGTTCGGTGGCCAGCACGCTGCCGCCTTTGCCCGGTCCCACCACGGCGGTCATCGCGTCGCGATCCACCTGGCAGGTGTCCAACCGGCTCACGTCGAGCAGCAAGCCGCCGTCGCGCAGGTGGTTGGCCGACCAACTGTGCCCGCCGGACCGGATGCCGACCGCCACATTGTTCGCGCGGGCGTAGCGGATTGCCGCCACCACATCTGCAGTGCACGACGCCTGCACGATGACGTCCGGAAAGCGTTGCGGCACAAGCGCATTCCACACCGTCGCACAGCGCGCCTCTTCGTAGCCCGCGTCGCCGCGGCGGAAATGTCGGATCTCGGCCAAAGCTGTCACCGCAATTCCTCACGCCTCGATGCCCACCCTCACCGAAACGTAGCACCAGGAATTAGCAGATACGTCAAATTAGCCATGCGGGACCTCCGTCCCGAGCGCAGACCTGCCCGCCGGCCGAGCTGCTGACGCTCGGCTGGTGGGCAGTCTGCCGTGGGACCTACCTACGGCAGGTAGCGATCACCCGTGCCGGTCCGAGTTGCGCACGCGCATCCCGAAGTACATCGCGTACATGCCCAGCACCGCCACGAGCACGCCGCTGATCACGTGCGACCACATGACGCCGGCAGTGGGACCGCCGCCATAGATCCACGGCGAAATCACCAGCCACACGCCGAAAACCGGCAGAGTCCAGGTCATCCCGTGGGTACGGTCCAGTGCGCAGCCGAAGCACATTGCCAGGAACCCGATGGTGCCGCCCATGATCAGCGCGTTGACTGTCAGCTTGGCGGAGGCCTGATAGCCGACGATCCACGGCGACATCGCGACGTAGACCGCGGTCAGCAGGGTCAGCCCGAAGGTCGCCTGCGCTGCCATCGACTCGGCAACTCGGTCGTAGCGGGCCCTCAGCGCCAGAATGTCGGGGTGTTGATCTATTGATGAATGGACCGTAGTCATTTCTTACCCCTTCCGTTACGCGGCAAGGGATTCGGCCTCACCGCACCCATCCATCTAGGCCAAGGTTACGCGGATTTGGCACATCGAGAGCGCCGCCGATCCGGCGGCGTTCGGCGCACGGTCCCGCGGCGGGCGGCCGGTTCTATTCCGCCACCACTACCGCGCGGTTGCCGACCGGATTACCCAGCGGCACAACGATTTTTCCCTGCACCATGATCATGGTGCACACCAGGTGCGTGCGCTGGTACCGGCTGCCGGCGGCCAGCGTGACCACGACGGTCTGATCAGTTTCCTGCACGGTGGCATGTACGCCGTAGCACTCCGGCGACCCGATCTCGAAGTTCAGCGCCAACTCAGGCTCCGGATCCAGGCGACTCCAGGATTGCGGCGGCAGCGGGTGCGTGTCGACGATCGCGGGATCATCGACGAACGTCATGCCCGGCGCCATCGGCGCTTCGGGGAGGACCGAGGGCTGCGCCCATGCCGTCGGCGCCATCCCGACGGCCAGCAGTAATCCCGCCGCCGACGTTCGGAGCACTACTGCCCTACCCGGGCCACGGCAAAACCGTCCCAGCCCTTGGTGCCGACGGTCTGGATGGCCGCCGCCTCCAACCGGGGATGGCTGCCCATCAGATCCAACATGTCGCGGACGCCGTGCGCCTGCGCGTCGTCAACAGCCGGCTCCAGCACCCGCCCCATCCGGGTGACGTTGTCGACGACGACCACCGCGCCCGGGACGGCCAGCCGTACGGACCATTCGACGTAAGCGCGGTTGTTCTCCTTGTCGGCGTCGATAAAGAAGAAGTCGAACCGGTCACCACGCTCCGCCAGCTGCGGCAAGGTGTCCAGGGCCGCGCCGACCAGCACCTCGACCCGGTCCGCAACGCCGGCGCGCGCGAAGTTGGCGCGCGCGACCGCGGCGTGTTCCGGGGAGTACTCCAACGTCGTCACCCGGCCCTCGGCGCCGATGCCGCGGGCGAGGTTGATGGTGCTGTAGCCCGCAAGGGTGCCGATCTCCAGCACCCGGGTGGCTCCGCTGATCGCGGCCAGCAGCGACAAGAACTTTCCGTGCTGCGCCGAGACCTCGATGGCCGGCATGCCGGCCGTCACGGCGGACTGCCGCGCCGCGGCCAGCGCCTCGTCCTCGGTATGCAGCACCCGGTTGAACATCTCGTCGACGGCAGACGGGCTGGCCTGCGGTTCTGGTTTCGTCACGAACGCCAGGCTAGCCGTGGCCCGGCATTGCGATGATCTACAGCCGTCCGCAACCCGCACCGCCAACTCCAGTAGCAATTCGCTGAATTAGCTGTCATCGGCAGACTTCTCGGCTCGAAGCATCCAGAAGCTCTCATTTTCCTCTAGAATCGGGCCGCAATGAGCTTGGGGGAAAAGTTGCTACGGTGGTGGGGACAGCCTGACCACTACGACTGGCTGTGGAGCTACCTGGAACCCGACTCGAGACGTTCCGCCGTACGCAACCTGCTTGTGCTGGCGTCCATATCACTGGGTTTCGAAGGCCCATGGACCGGCGCCTTCCCCGTCAACCTCGCACCACCGCTGCAGGCCCTCTTCAGCGGTGTACTCATCGGCGCCTCGCTGGTGTTCACCCTCATGTGGGCCACCCGGGTGTTGACCAGCGCCCAGTCCGTCGCTTTTGCGGCGACGTTTCAGGTGTCGGCCGCGGTGACAGCAGTGGTGCAAACAGACCCCCTCATGGGCGCGTTCGCGTGTATGACCTTCGTTTGCGCTGCTAGTTACATCGCGCTGGCCCACTCCACGCGCGTGATGCTGGTCAATTGCGTGCTGACCGCCGCGGCCATGACCACCGTCGCCATCCGGCTGTCGCAGGAAGGTCGGCCACAGCTTGCCGCGGCGGTCAGCTGGCTCGTTCTGGCCGTGTGCATCCTGGTGCCGACGTGTGCTCAGATCGCTGTCCACCGCCTGGGGATCGGCGCGGTCAACGCCGATACCGACTCCCTCACCGGATTGCTCAACCGAAGGGGACTGGCGGCGAAGACCCGAGAGCTATTCGCCGGGAGACGCACCGACGACAAAGACCTCGCCGTCGTCGTGATCGACCTGGACCGCTTCAAAGCGCTGAACGACGCCCTCGGTCATGACGAAGGGGATCGCGCTCTGGCGGCCGTGGCGTCCACGTTGCGCGCCAACACACCAGACAACGCGATCGTCGCGCGCATTGGTGGCGAGGAGTTCGCCGTCATCGACACGATCGCTCCTGCCGGGCTGGCGTCGGCGGCTCAGCGGCTCTGCGACGCCATCGGGGCACTGCCGTTCCCCATCACCGCAAGCATCGGGGCTGCCACACACACGCTGCAAGAGCTCGATCCCGACCCGCAATCAACGGTGGACGCGCTGATCGTGGCCGCCGATCAGGCGATGTACGAAGCTAAACGCTTGGGCGGCAACCAGATTCGCTATACAGATTTCGACATGCCGCAGCGGTGAGGGGCCACCGATGCCATCACGGTGCGGCAAGCTGTTCCCGAAAACGAGTCAGCGCACGCTTTCCTTGGCATAGACCACCCGCAGAATGTGTCCCACCTCAGGGCCCATCACCACCTCGGCCAGTTCGCAGAACGTCGCGGTGAACGCCGGCCCGTGCGGCGGTACCGCGGCCGACAGGTGGTGGGCCACCTCGTGCAGGACGACCAATTCCCTTAGCGCCCAGGTAGATTGACGCTCGGGTACGGCGATCACCGCACCGCCGTCACCGGATTCGTAGTGTGCGGCTGTCGCTCCCCGGCGCGCCCGGACTGCCACCGCACCGGCGTCGGGCCACCGCGCCGTGACCGCAGGCATGGTCAGCACCTGGTCGACGTAGCGCCGCACCGCGTCGACGGACCCGAAGCGGGCCTCGGGCGGCAACGTCAGCTGCGTCCCGAAGAACTCGACGGCCCGGTTGCCGCGTTCCCCCGCCCGGTCGAACAACGTGCGCACGAACTGCTCAGCGGCGTACACCGCAGACCGTTGGACGTCCCGGGTCATCGCTCCAGAGCCGTACGCGCACCTGACAATTCGGGACTCGGCCCCAGCCGCGCCCGACGCCCCGCCCGGTCTCCGGCCCGTCGCGCTGCCGATGAGTAACCGGCCGACGCACTCGTCGCCCGCCAGCTCCCCCGCGCCTGCGACGTCTTCTTGTAGAACGACACCAGCTCAAGATCCTTGTTACGCAACGCAAGCGCCGTCCCCGGCTGGTCGGCGCGCTCGACGGTCGCCGCCTGTCGGGCCTCCTCGCGTGCATCGATGAGCCGTTGCCCGACACGGGCACCGAACGCCAGCTGGAAGTTGAGCCGGGCAGTGATGGTCGGAGTCGGCCGGTGTGCACCTGTGGAGAGGTACGCATCCGACGACTTGACCATCTGCACCACCACGCTGGCGTACAGGGCGTGGGTGGCGTCGATGTCCTCGGCGAACCCGTAGGCGTAGACGAAAGTCGAGTTGGACGCGATGTCGCATTTCACGTCGTTGGCCCGCGCGATCAGCACGAACAACTGCACGAACGTCCGCAGACCCCGGGTTCCCGCCTCCCCGATGGTGACGGTGCGCTGCACCGGCTCCTGCGCAGCGGTCCGGGTCGCAGAATGCGCCCGGGCCACCGCCAGATCGATCGACGTGGTGGTGGCCAGCCGCTGGGCGGCCGCCATGAACGCCTCGGCCTCGTGCGCGTTGTCGGTGTTCTCGGCCTGCCGCAGCAGCGCCGCGATCCGCGCGAGCATCTTGTCGTCACTCATGCTCGCGACATTATGGGACGGATACGACGTTTCTGCGCGCGTGACGTGTCGTGGCCATCGTCGCAACCGCTGTCAGTCCGGCGGCTCCGGCGCGTCGGCCGGTTCCTGTTCGACGTCGGGCGTCTCGTCACGGCCGGCGGCCCTGGCGCGACGAAGTTCGTCGGCGGCGCTCGTTGGTCGCACCGCCTCGCCGGTCTCGAGGTCGGCGTCGGTGTACGTACTCCGGGAACCGGGTTCCTTGTCGTCCATGGCAGTCCGTCCTGTGCGTCGGTCGTACGGCGCCACGAAGCCGCAGCGGGCAGGCGTCGTGATGCAGATATACCCACCGATGGAGGTTGGACACTTCCTACCGTGGCCGCGCGTGGCGACTACTTGCCGACAAATCCGTCCAGCGCGCTGGTCAGCTGCGGGGACAACGGCGCCTTGTTGGCGTAGTTGGCCACGTTGTCGGTCGGATCGTCGCGTAGCACGTGGCTGACACCCTTCAGCGTGACCACAGTCAGCGCGGTGTGCGCCAGTGCGGCGATCAGCGGCTGTTCCGCCTCACAGAAGGCCTGGACGTCCGAGTCCGAGCAGGTGAGCAGGACCGGGGTGCCGTTCGGCAGCTTCGCGGCCAGTGCCAGCGGGTCGATGGCGTCCGCCTCCAGCACCGCCTTGGCGTTGGCGGGGTTGAGGATGGCACTCAGACCTTCGGGCAGCTTGGCCGGCGGGGTGCCGGTGGCGCGCGTCGTCGCGACGGCCGCACCCCACTCCGCGAGCACCTGGTCGGCCTGCTGCGGGGTCTTGGCGCCGGCCTTCACATCGGCGTCGACCGAGGCCCGCACCCGGTTGGTGATGACGTCCAGATACCGGCCGGCCAGTGGCTGCAGCAGCGCCAGCGAGTGGACCTTCGGGGCATCGGGGCTGGTGTCGGTCGCGAGCGCCAGCGCGTGCACAGTGCCCTCGCCCAACCCGTACACCGAGATTCGCGCCGTGTCGGTGCCCTTCTGCTCGGACAGGAACTTCACGGCCGCCTTCGCACCGGCGGTGTAGACGGCGCTGCCCACGTCGCGCATGTTCTGGGCGTGCGGGCCCAGGCCGGTCTTGCCCGTGCCGACCTTGTCGTACCGCAGGCTGTCGACCTTCTTGCCGGACAGGTACTCGGCGAGCTGCCGCATGTTGCCGACCTTGCCGGCGACGGCGTTGTCGCCGTTGCGGTCGGTCTGCCCGCTCTCGGAGATCAGCAACACCGATGGCGCCGCGGCGGCGCCCGGGACATGGCGGTAGCTGCCGTGGATGGTCAGGCCGTCGGCGACGAAGCTGACGTCCTCATCGACCCAGTCGCCGCCGCCGGCCTTGTCCGAACCGCAGGCCGCGACCGCCAGCACCGCCAGCCAAACCAGCAGGCGCACAGCCCATTTCACGCGAACACCCCGGTCATAGGCGCACTTCGATCCAGCTCACGACGTCGTCGAGCACCACTGCCTTCTCGGGCTCGTTGAACACCTCGTGGTACAGCTTCGGGTAGACCTTCAGCGCCACGTCGGACGAGCCGACGCACTCCACCAGCTTGCGGCTGCCGGCGACCGGCACCAGCTTGTCGTCCTCGCCGTGCACCACCAGCAGCGGCGCGGTCAGGGCGGCGGCGCGCTGCGGCATGGTCTCGCCGACCCCGATCAGCACCTTGCCCACCCCGGCGGGCACCTTGCCGTGATACACGAGCGGGTCGGCGTTGTAGGCAGCGACCACCTCGGGATCACGCGACACCGCGTCGAACGGCAGGCTCTGCGCGGGCAGCCCCGGCAGGATGGAGCCCAGCAGCTTCGCCGCCAGCGCCAACGGCAGGCCGACCTGGGACCGGGCGTCGACGGCGGGACCGGACAGCACCATGAGGTGATAGTCGTCGGGGTGCTCGACGCCGTACGCGAACACGATGCCGCCGCCCATGCTGTGGCCGAGGACGACGCGCTTCAGCTCGGGGTACTCGGCGGTCGCGATGCCGACCAGGTGGTGGAAGTCGCCGGTGTACTCGGAGATGTCCCGGACCAGCACGCGCTTGCCGCCCGAGCGGCCATGGCCCCGGTGGTCGAGTGCGAAGGTGATCAGCCCGGCCTCGCCGAACCGTTGCGCGACATGGTCGTAACGGCGCGCGTGCTCACCGAAACCGTGGGACAGCACCACGACGCCCGTCGGGTCGGTCTCGGGCACCCAGACGTCGTAGACGATCTTGGTGCCACCGATGCCGTCGAAGCTGCGTTCGCTGCGGGTCGTGGCCATGGAGAGACAATATCTGGGGTCCGGCCCGGGCGCGTCCGTCGCCGTCGTGACGCCCGCCGGATGTCACACCCCCTGCGTACCCTGGGTCACGTGAGTGTCCTCAGAGAAGACGCGGCAGCCGCACCGGCACTGTCCAGGGACGCGTTCCTGGCCGACGCCCAACGGCACCGGCGCGAGCTGCTGGCCCACTGTTACCGCATGACCGGTTCCCTGCACGACGCCGAGGACCTGGTGCAGGAGACCTACCTGCGCGCCTGGAAGGCCTACGACAACTTCGAGGGCAAGTCGTCGGTGCGGACCTGGCTGTACCGCATCGCCACCAACACCTGCCTGACCGCACTGGAGGGCCGTCAACGCCGGCCGTTGCCCTCCGGGCTCGGCCAGCCGGCGGCCGACCCGCACGCCGAGATCACCGAACGCACCGACACCGCCTGGCTCGAGCCACTGCCCGACGTGCATGACGCACCAGGTGATCCGCAGACCATCGTCGGCTCCCGCGAATCGGTGCGGCTGGCGTTCATCGCTGCGCTGCAGCATCTTTCGCCGCGGCAGCGCGCAGTCCTGGTGCTCCGCGACGTGCTGCAGTGGAAGGCCGCAGAGGTTGCCGGCACGGTCGGAACCTCGACGGCGGCGGTCAACAGCCTGCTGCAGCGGGCCCGCGCCCAACTCGACGCCGTCGGCCCCAGTCAGGACGACGTCCTGGTCGCCCCGGAGTCCGACGAGGCCAAGGACCTGCTGGCCAAATACGTCAACGCCTTCGAGTCCTACGACATGGACGCGCTGGTCCAGCTCTTCACGGCCGATTCGGTGTGGGAGATGCCGCCGTTCGACACCTGGTACTCGGGTCCGCGGGACATCGTCGAGCTGTCGCGGTTCAAATGCCCCGCCGAGCACCCGGGCGACATGCGGTTCGTCGTCACCACCGCGAACGGGCAGTCCGCCGCGGGCATGTACATGCGCAACCCCGAGACGGGCCGGCACGAGGCATTCCAGCTGCACGTGCTGGACATCAAGCCCGACGGCATCTCGCATGTCGTCGCGTTCATGGATCCGACGCTGTTCGAGAAGTTCGGGCTGGCGCCCCACCTCTGATCGCCACCCGAACGTAGCGATCTCCCTCATATCGAGCAGCACCTGGACGACGCATCCGGTCCGGTCTTCGCGGCCGGTTGGAGCAGTCCAGGTGCGATGCGGCCATGGCCGGACCAGTTCCCCGGGCACTATCCGCCCTAGTTCACAAGTGACTGGCGAGTAGGTTCTTAGTCATCATCTATGCAGGTCAGACCGCCTCTATACCATCATTCTGGAACGTGTTCCTACTTTGTGTCTATGATCTTCGTCATGAAGACCAAAGGCGCTCTGCTGTGGGAAGTGAACTCCCCGTTCCAGGTCGAGGAGATCGACCTCGGTGACCCCGTTGCCGACGAAGTACAGATCCGGATGCATGCCGCGGGCATGTGCCACTCCGACTACCACCTGACCACCGGCGCCACTCCGATGCCGCTGCCCTGTCTCGGCGGGCACGAGGGTGCGGGCGTCGTCACCAAGGTCGGCAAGAACGTCACCGGCATCGAAGAGGGCGACCACGTCATCCTCGCGTTCATCCCGGCCTGTGGCTCGTGCCCGCCGTGCATGAAGGGCTTCCGCTCGCTGTGCGACCGCGGCGCCGTCCTGCTGGGTGGCAAGTCGATCGCCGACGGCACCAACCGCATTCACACCGCCGGCGGCAAAGAGGTCGCGGCGATGAACCTGCTGGGCACCTTCGCGCCGTACATGACGGTCCACAAGGACTCCGTCGTCAAGATCGACAAGGACATCCCGTTCGAGTCGGCCGCCATCATGGGCTGCGCGGTACCGACCGGCTTCGGCTCAGCCACCAACGTCGCGCAGGTTCAACCCGGTGAGAGCGTCGCCATCGTCGGCGTCGGCGGCATCGGCATGAGCGCACTGCAGGGCGCCGTGATCTCCGGCGCCAAGCACGTCATCGCGATCGACCCCAACCCGTGGAAGCGTGAGCAGGCCATCAAGTTCGGTGCCACGCACGTCTACCCGTCGATGGCCGAGGCGATCGCGCCGATGATCGACCTGACCTGGGGCCTGATGGCCGACAAGGTCATCATCGCCGTCGGTGAGATGAAGGGCGAGTACATCGAAGAGGCCATGATCCTGACGGCCAAGACCGGCACCTGCGTCGTCACCGGCATGGGCTCGATGATGGACGCCGACGTCAAGCTGAACCTCTTCCTGTTCACCATGCTGCAGAAGACGTTGAAGGGCAACATCTTCGGTGGCGGCAGCTCGCACATCGAGACCCCGCGCCTGGCCGCGCTGTACAAGTCCGGGCTGCTGAACATCGACGACATGATCACGCGGACCTACAAGCTCGAAGACATCAACCAGGGCTACCAGGACATGCTGGACGGCAACAACATTCGTGGCGTCGTCACCTTCGACGAGTCGGACTGGTAACGGTCCATCCGCCGAGCAGACGTGAAAACCCCCAATTTCGAGTGAAATTGGGGGTTTTCACGTCTGTTCGGCGAGAGTTACTCCTGCGGCGGACTGGCGGCTGACACCTGCTCAGCCGGTGCGCTGCTCTTGTGACGCGAACCGGTCCACTTGACGAAGGCGTAGAGCGCCCCGCCGAGGACCGCGAGCGGAATCAGCCACGGCAGCAGGAACCCGAATGCCAGGACCAGGTGCGAACCAAAGGCCCACAACGTATCCCAGCCACGCTCGACCTGCCCGAAGAACCCGTGATAACGCTCCGGTGCGGGACCGCCCGTCCGCTCGGCGGTGATCTGGACGTCGACGGAGCTGTAGGTGATCTGGTCGCGGAGGGCATCGCGCTGGGCCTGCAGGCTTTGCAACTCGGCCTGCCGCGACGACAGCGCCTCCTCGGCCTTGATCAGCGCATCGGGGTCCTTCGAGTCACGCATGATCCCGAGCAACCGATCCACCGACGTCTTCAGCGCGGTGATCCGGGCATCGAGGTCAACGCGGCGTGCGGTGACGTCGTCGGTCTTGACCTCGAGGGTCTGGACGGTGCCGAGCCCCTTGAGCGCCGCCAGGGCAGGGTCAAGCCCGTTGGCCGGAACTCGCAGCACCAGGTGGACGCTCGCGCGGCCGGACGTCGACCCGGCGTCGTCCGAGCGCTCATCGACCCGTCCACCCGCCTTGTCGACGATCGCGGTCGCCTTGTCCGCAGCGGCCGCCGGGTCCGGAGCGACGAGGATCAGCGACGCTGTCTTGACGACGTCGCGGGCCGGCTCAACAAGTGGCGCGGGCGCCTCCGGGGCCCCGCCTTTGAAATCCGCCCCGCTCTTGAGCGGCGCCGCAGGGGCGGGGGCGGACTCGGAATGCCGCGTCGAGTTGCCGCCGCTACACCCGGCCACCAACCACAACGAGGCGATCAACAGAGCGAGAAATACGACCGGCCGGAACCGCGTGCGCGTCATGCCATCCGAGCGTACCCAGCGTTTCACAGGATTTCCGTGGCGAATCTGCAGCTGCCGGTCGCAGACCGTCAACTGCCGGTGCCCACCGATTTCAGCCCATTGATGACGGCCGCCTCCAGGATTTCGAAGTCAGCCTTGCTGGTATCGCGACCTGTTGCCATTTCAAGCCGACGTAGCTCTGCGAGGGGGCCGAGGACAAGCGCGGCGACAACCTGCGCCGGGGCGCCGGCGGCCAGCCGCTGAGAATCGAGCCAGGTTCGCAGCCCCACACCGAAACCCGCAGCCGCTGAACCTAATTCACCACGCCGCCCGTTGCGCTCGATCAGGGCCGCGAGCCCGGGATGCGCGCGGCTCCAGCGCCGGTCCTCGGCCGCCGCGGCGGCGTATCCCCCGCGTTCGAGCGCATCGAGAAATGCCGCCGACCAGGCTCCGACGGCCTCGTCCGCAGCGGCGGTCACCAAGCGGTCCAGAGAGCCCACATGGTGATAGACGCTGCCGTTGCTGATGCCCGACTCGGCGATCAGGGCCCGGACGGTCAGAGCGTCGATGCCGTCGCGATCGATGATCGCCAACGCGGCTACCAGCAGGCGTTCCGCCGGCGTCGATGGTGACTTCACGGGGACAGCCTAGACGCCATTGGAGCATTGCTCTAATGTAGAGAGCTGGAGCGCTGCTCCAATCGAGCAGGATGGACAAGGAGGGATCCCCCCCAAATGGCAGCCAGCGAAGCAATGCAGACCATGCCGTGGATTCGGTGGCTTGATCTTGATACCGAGCTGTGTCCCGACGGCTCGGTGCGAACGACGTTGAGCCGCACCAAAGCCGAACACGTCAATCACAATGGCCACGTGAACGCGCCCGTCATCTACGGCGTCGCCGAGGTGGCCGGCGCGGGTGCGGCGGTGATGGCGGCGGGCAGTGCCGGCCGTGGCGCGTACACCGTGATCAAGAGCGCCGCCATCGAGTACACCCGTCCGGCACTCGGCGGCATCACCGCCCAGAGCCGGGTCGCCTCAGAGAAGGTCGCAGATCTTCACAGCGCGCTCCGGCTCGGGACCGGCTGCGACATCGACGTCGAAGTGGGTCTCACTGACGCCGCGGGCGCACCGACCGGCACCTGCCGGTTCGTCGTCAGCTTCCGTCCGTCGCGGTAACACCGCGACGGACACAAAACTGCCCCCTTCCCAAGGAAAGGGGGCAGTTTGATGTCTGTTCGCGAAGGACTACTTCGGAGGCATCCGGATGCCGCCGTCGACGCGGACGACCTCGGCGTTCATGTACGAGTTGGTGATCAACTCGATGACCATGGAGGCCAGCTCTTCGGGCTTGCCCAGGCGGTGCGGGAACAACACCGACTCGCCGAGCTTGGCCTTGAACGCCTCGGAGGCTTCACCCTCGCCGTAGATCGGGGTGTCGATCAGGCCGGGGGCCACGGTGTTCACGCGGATGCCGACGGCCGACAGGTCGCGCGCGACCGGCAGGGTCAGGCCCACGACGCCGCCCTTGGACGACGAGTACGCGGCCTGGCCGATCTGGCCGTCGAACGCCGCGACGCTGGTCATGTTGACGATGGCGCCACGCTCACCGGCCTCGGTGAAGTCGTTCTTGCTCATCTGGGTGGCGGCGATGCGGATGCAGTCGAAGGTGCCGACCAGGTTGATGTCGAGGACCTTCTTGTACAGGTCCAGGTTGTGCGCCGACTCGAACTCGCCGTCCTTGCCGATGGTGCGCTGGGCCCAGCCGACACCGGCCGAGTTCACCAGGGCACGCAGCGGGCCGAGGTCAGCGGCGGTCTTGACCGCGTCGATGATCTGCTCGGTGTTGGTGACGTCGACGGTGACGAACACGCCGCCGATCTCCTTGGCGAGCGCCTCGCCCTTCTCGGCCTGGAGGTCGGCAATGACGACCCGGGCACCCTTGGCGGCCAACTGACGGGCAACAGCCGCACCGATTCCTGACGCGCCGCCGGTGACGACCGCGCTAGCTCCATTGATATCCACGCCGACAGCGTATGCGAGGCCGTCCGCTCACCGGGACGGACCTGGCAATGCTCAGGCAGCGTGCTTGCCGGTGCCCGAATCCGGTGCGCGGTGCTTACCACCGGGCGACGACGGCGCCCGGTGCCGACCGGTGCCGTCGCTGTCACTGTCGGCTTTCGTCACCGACGAATCCCCGTTTGCTGCACTGTCTTTCGGCTTCGGAGATTTGGTTCCCTTGGGTTTACCCGGCTTGCCCTTGGTGTTGCCCGCGTCGGCGGGCTTGGTGTCGTCCGACGCCGACCCGTCGTGCGCAGCACCCGAGGCCGCCGCCACACCGGCGTCGGCGTCATCCTTGGCGTGCTTGGGCTTCGTCGGCTCCTTGGCCACCGGTTCGGTGGCCGGGGAGTCGGGCGTCGTCGACGTCGCCTGCTTGCCGGTGGCCGCGGCGGTGGGTGTCGCGGCGATGGCCGTGGGTGTCTTGGACTTGTTGGTGGCGGCAGTGGCGGTGGCCGCGGTGGGCGCGGTGGGCGCCGGAATCGCGGCGACCGACGACGGCAGTGCCCCCACACTCAAGAGATTCCCGCCCTTACTGATCAGCGAGATCGCGCCCGAGATGGCGTTCGGCACCGATACCGGGCCGGTGAACGCATTTTCGAACCCGGTGACCAGTGACGTCATCAGGCGGGGACCGACCTTCGACCAGTCGATGTGCGGCAGGGCGCCGAACTGCACCGGGGTGGCCGCGGTGTTCAGGGTGCGCAGGTACTGGCCCGACGCGGCATCCCAGTACGCGTCCGAGTAGCCCAGGTTCACCAGACTGGTCAGGACCGGCGACAGCGCATTGCCCAATCGGTAGGCGACGTTCCCGACGGGCGTCAGGCCCACGAGGTTCAGGGCGTCACCGGCCAGGTACACCGGCTCGAGGAGCGGCAGATGGTTCGCCTGGGCCGTCAGGTAGATGTTGGTGCTGGCCGAGCCGCCGTTGGTCAGATTCGTGACCAGAGACTCGAGTTGCGTGACCAGTTGACCGGCGGCGGTGGCCTCGTCGACACCGCGCAGCACGTAGGTGGGCATCAATCCCGCGGCGAGGTTGTTCATCAGCGTCACCGGGTTCGCCCAGGCGGCGAAGTCCGACATCGGCTGGTACTCGACGGTTGCGTCGACCTTGACCGGCACCAGGTTCGCGCCGCCCAGTGCCAGACCGGTGTTGCCCACCGCGGTGCCGCCACTGCTGGTGATCGCCACGTCGGGGGTGACGGCATTGACGCCGAACAACTTCAGGATCGACGAGAACCGCGCCAGCACACCGCCGTTCGCGCGTCCCGCGTTGTTGAGCAGAATCTCCGGCAGCAGCGTCAGGCTGCCGGCGATGGACGTCGCGCCCGTGTAGTCCAGGCCGCCCGGCTGCGATGACAGTTTCGCCAGCAGATCGCGGTAGGCCGCGCCGGCCGAGAACGCCCCGAGCCCGGTGCCCACCACGATGGGGATCCGGACCGATCCGACATCGAGGGACGGGATCGCGTTCACGACGCCGAGGACGGCGCTGCTGAGCACACCGGTCAGGGCGCCGGAGACCGTGCCCGAAAGACCGCCGGTGGCTCCGCTGACGACACTGCCGACGACGCTCGTGACCGTGCTCGACACGGTGCTGTTGACCAACGTGCTGATGCTCGTCCCACCGAGCAGGCCGGTGACGATGCCGCCGACGAGGGGATTCAGTGCGCCCACGACCGTGCTGGTGAGGTCGATGGTTGTGCCCAGGACGGGGACGGTGTAGCTCAGGCCCAGATCGCCCACCGCGGTACTGATCGCGGAGGTCAGGGCGGTGGTGAGGTTGGTGGTGCTGCCGACCGTGCCGTCGACGGTGCTGGTGAGAGCGGTGGTCAACGCGGTGGTCAGACTGCTGGTGAGCGTGGCGGTCAGCGTGCTGGTGAGGGCGCCGGTGAGAATCGGCGTCAGGCTCGAGGCCAGCGCACCCGTGCCGAGTGCATTGGTCAGGTTCGTCGTCAGCACGTTCTTCAAGGTGTCCGTGCCGACCGTGAGGTACGGGGTGCTGTTGACCGACTTCGCGATGGCGGTCTCCGTGCCGGGTGTCCAGCCGAGGTCGACGCCGAGTAGTCGCGCGAGCGTGAACGCCGGACCGGCGGTGGTCACCGAGATCGCATGGCTGGCTTCGAGATTGGCGAGGTTGAGTCCCGCCAAGTTCAGCAGGGTGCCGACGCCGATGTTGCCGGACGCATCCTCGAGGCCGGCGGCCTTCAAGAGCGGGTTCAGCAGATCGCCGAGGTTGTCGGTGACGATGCCGCCCAGACCGGTGCCGAGCACGCCGCCCAGTCCGTTGGTCAGAGCGCCGCCGGAGAGGCCGCCCGTCAGACCGCTGGTCAGGCTCGTGGTCAGCTTGCCGATGAGGTCCTGTGCCACGAGGTTCGAGACCGTGGTGGCCAGCCCACCGATGTTCAGCAGGCCGGCGAGGCTCAGCTGGATGCCGACTCCGGGGACGGTGATGCCGATGCCGCCCAGCGCCGACTGAATGGGCGCGAGCAGCGCGCCGGCCAACCCCGTCTGCAGTGTGGTCAGGAAGCCGTTGGTGGTCAGACCCGACAGGCTGCTGTCCAGCGCGGCGCTCACGGCGGCGCTTATCGCTGCCGTCAGCTGCGACGTCGTCCCCGCCCCCACCTGTGAGGTCAGGCCGGTGATCAGGTTGGGGCTCAACATGTTCAGCAGGGACGGCACGTTGAGGTTGCCGGCGTTGGCGTTGAGCACGTCGGTCAGCAGGTTCGGCGGAATCTGGGCGAGCAGCGTCTGCAGCGTGACGGTGGGCTGCCGCCCGAATTGGTTGACCAGCGCCGGCAGCACGGCGTCGACGGTGTTCTGGAACGCCTGATAGGGCGTGGTGGCCGCGGTCAGACTGACCTCGCGGATGCTCGCCGCCAGCAGCGCCGGCGGCGTGGGCGCCGTGACCACCGCGGCGGTGGCCGTCACGGCCGCTACCCCCGCCAATGCCAAACGTGAACCGCGAACGTCGAATTCGCGATGCCTGCCACCCATGCGACCCGCCCTATCCCGCAATATTGACTGCGACGACAGGACGCTAGCACCGGCAGAGCGGCGATTTCCGGCGAATTGACGGCTGTGTCATATGACGGGATGGGCCGTCGGTGAGCCAGCAAACGCGCCGGCGGGCCAGGGACGTGACTACTGCGGGCAGACGAGCACGGTCTCGTGGAAATGCCAGCTGTCGATGTTCACGTATTCGCCCGGGGCACCCGGGGTGGATCCACTCGAGTTCAGTTCGGGGATGTAGTTCGCGTTGATCTTCGCGCCGAAACCGAAACCGGTGTTGTATTTGACGCCACCGGACTGCTCGATGGTCCAGTTCACCATGCCATCGGCGTAGGTGTAGGTCCGGTTGACCTGAAGTTCTTTGCCGAGGCCCGCGCTCGTGTGCCGATTCTTCACATATGGGCTGCCGTCGAGCGGCACACAGGGTTCAGCCTGCGCCAGAGGCGTGGGCAACCAGGCCAGCCCGGCGACCAGTGCGCCCGCTGTCGCAATGGTGGCGACCGAATGTTTCACGTGAATCCTCCCCGCAAACCCGACGGCCCCTACTCTAGCCGCGAATTCGCCCCGGCTCACAGGGTCCGTTCAGGCCAGGCGCTCGAGCACCGTCGCGGTCCACCGTCGTAACGCATCCGCCTGGGTTCGGCTCATGGCGGCGAATACCACCGAGCGGACCAGTTCGGCGTGCCCGGGGGCGGCGGCCTCGAGCGCGTCCCGCCCGGCAGCGGTGAGGGTGACGACGGCAGCGCGCCGGTCATCCGCCGCCCCGGATCGCTCGATGAGGCCGCGGGCCCGCATGCGCGCCAGCTGGTGCGACACCCGGCTCTGCTCCCACCCCAGATGCGCACCGAGATCACTCATCCGGCACTCGGGCAGCTCACTGAGCGCGACCAGAACGTCGTAGTCGGCAAGTGACAACCCGTGATCGCGCTGCAGCTGTCGGTTGAGCTCCGTCTGCAGCCGGCCACTCATCGTCAGATAGGAGCGCCACAGGTCCTGCTGGTCGTCGGTGAGCCACATGAAATATATGACACATCATTTATGTTGTGCCGTCCAGTAGCGACACCTAAGCTCGCCGACAACGACAGGGGACGACATGACCGAAACAGTCGACATCCGCCGCGCCGCCGACCGCGACGCCACCCGCATCTCGTGGCTCGACTCCAAGCACTCGTTCTCATTCGGCGGCCACTACGACCCGGCCAACACCCACCACGGCCTGCTGCTGGTGAACAACGACGACCGCGTCGCGCCGGGCTCGGGATTCGAGACCCACCCGCACCGCGACATGGAGATCGTCACCTGGGTGCTGCGCGGGTCGCTCGTGCACCAGGACTCGACCGGAAATTCGGGCGTCATCTACCCCGGGCTGGCGCAACGGATGTCCGCCGGACGCGGCATCCTGCACTCGGAGAAGAACGACTCCTGGCGCCTGACCGGGGCCGAATCACACAGCGAGCCGGTGCATTTCGTGCAGATGTGGGTCGTACCCGACGAGTCCGGCAAGACGCCCGGCTACCAGCAGCTGGAGATCGGCGACGAGTTGCTGCGCGGCAAGCTGGTCACCATCGCCTCGGGCATGCCCGGCCATGCCAACGACGCCGCCATCACCATCGGTCAGCGCAACGCGGCGCTGCACGGCGCCCGGCTGGAGCCCGGCGACAGTGTCGAGCTGCCGTCGGCGAAGTACCTGCACCTGTTCGTGGCACGTGGCGAGGTCGCCCTCGAGGGCGCCGGGCCGCTGCAGGAGGGCGACGCCGTCCGACTGACAGCGTCGGGCGGGCAGCGCGTCACCGCCACCACCCCGGCCGAGATCCTGGTGTGGGAAATGCACGCCGATCTGTTCAGCCAGTAACCCCACGCCGGAGGGCCCCGCCCCGACCGTGGTCGGGGCGGGGCCAATTGCTCTGTCCACCAAGGTGATTCATCCGTCATCACCCCGTGATTCGGACGTGACCAAAGTTGACAGAGTGTTTGCTGTGGCTACGCTGAAGGTCGTTGTATCAGACCGGAGAAAGGGCCACAATGTCGTTTCTCGGGCCGGATACCCGACGCGACACGTTCCGTCGCGCACGGAAGATCCTCAGGCGCACAACGCTTCTGGCCCTGTGCGCCGGCCTGGTCGGCACCATCGGAATACCGGCAGCCCATGCTGCCGACGGCCGCTCGCTACTGGTCAACGCCATCACCAACTACCGTGGCAGCTTCCTGGTCTACAACTTCGGTGGCGACCACCCCGCGCCGCTGCTCAACGCCGCGGGCAACTGGTACGAGTCGGGCAACGGCGGGCACCTACTCGTCATCAAAGCAGCGTCCCAGCGCATGAACCCGCGCCTGCTCGTCGACTCCCACCGCGGCATCCAGTCCCGCTGCGAACGCGATCCCCGCGCCCGCACCGCCGAGGGACTATTGCAGGCCTCCGAGGTCTTCACTCCACTGGAGGCGTGGCAGGCACTGGGCCGGCCCACCATCGCGGTGAACGCCAACTTCTTCGACATCCGTGGCCAGCAGGGCGGGTCGTGGACCTCGACGGGATGCAGTTCGCCGCTGGGCGCCTATGTCGACAACACCCGCGGCCAGGGCCGCGCCAACGCCGCCGTCACCGGCACCATCCCCTACGCCGGCAAGCAGGGGCTGTCCGGCGGTAACGAGGTGTGGACGGCGCTGAGCACCATGATCATCCCGTCCGACGGCGCGCCGTACATGATAACCCCAAGCAGCACAAGTGATTTCAATGCCGCAACGGGCCCGATCAACAACCTGGTGAACCAGGGCGCCCGGTTCGTCGCGGTCAGCGGCATCGGCCTGCTGGCACCCGGCGACACCGGCCAGTTGAACGACGGCGGCCCCAGCGCAGCCCGCACGGCGCTGGGCTATGTGCGCAGCCGCGACGAGATGTACATCTTCCAGGGCGGCAGCCACACACCCGACCAAATCCAGGACCTGTTCCGGGGACTCGGCAGCGACACCGCCATCCTCCTCGACGGCGGCGGTTCCTCCGCCATCGTGCTGCGCCGCGACACCGGCGGCCGCTGGGCCGGATCCGGTACACCACGCGGGTCCTGCGACACCCCGGCAGTGCTGTGCGACTCAAGAGAGCGCGCGCTACCCGGCTGGCTCGGCTTCGCTTGATGCGCACGGCGCCGAGCCGCCCATCCACCGGTGCCGTTGTCGGCACCGGAATCGCCCTTGGCGCCAACGTCTTTCGACTCCTTCTCGATCTTGGCGCGGCCGGCCCGGGACGCTCCGTGTCCGCCCGCGGCCTGGCGCGGTTCGCCCTCCTCACCATCCGGCGCCGGCACCGACCCACCGTGACCGGTCTCGAGATCGAACGTCTCCCCGCGTGCCTGCGAATCGGCCTGAAGATCGGCCTTCGTATCGGTGTCGGGCTCTTCTGCCTCGGGCTCGGCATCGGGGTGTGTCTCGGTCTGTGCCTGTGGCTCCTGGGCCGGCTGCTCGTCGCCGTTGTCGTTGGCGCCAGTCGACTGACTCGCCTCGTGCTTCGCACGCGGGCCCGGCACACCGGCCACGTCGACCGGGCACCTACGCACACCCGCACTCGAGCTTTCGCGGCCTCAGTTCGCACTCAACGCGTCGGACAGACAAGAACGCCCGACGCGAAATCGCGTCGGGCGTCCCTGTTGCCGTATGTCAGCCGGCGTGTGCGGCCGAGGCTCCGCCGCTCGCGGCGGTCGACTTCGCGGCGCCATCCTTCTTCTGCCGTTTGGTCTTAGGCGCGTCCGTCTTGGTCGACGCGTCGGCCTTGGCAGTCTTGTCGGACTTGTCCTTGGCGGCCTTGTCCGTCTTCGCCGGCTTGTCGGCCTTCTTGTCCTTGCCCGCGGTCGACGTGCCGTCCGCGTCGTCGGCGGCGTGCTTGGGCTTCTTGCCGCTGTCCGGCGTGGACGGCGTGCCTTCTGCCGCGGCGTGCTTGCCCGAAGACTGCTCGGTGTCCGTCTTGGTATCGGACTTCGGGTCGGTCTTCGGGTCGGTCTTGGTGTCTTCCGCCTTGGGCTCGGACTTCGGGTCGGTCTTGGGATCGGTCTTGGGATCTTCGACGGTCGGCGTGGTGCCGGTCTTGTCCTCGGCCGTCTTGTCCTTCTCGCCGGCCGTCTGATCGGCGGCCTGCTTGCCGTCCTTCTTCGAACCGCTGAGGCCGGTGAGGCCGGCCGACAGCGGCGCCAGCTTCGGCGTGGTCGACGGAATATCGGTCGCGGCCGTCGAGCTGATGACGCCCTCCTTGGCCGCCAGCGAGTTGACGGTCGCGCCCTGCGTGAGGCCGCCCACGGTACCCAGCACGCCCTTGAGCAGGTTCTGGACCGTGCCCGCCAGGCCGCCCAGCGGGTTGAAGTTGCCGAGCTTGCCGCCGGTGAGCAGCTTGATCAGCGCTTCGACCGCGTTGTCCGGTGCATCCGTCGGGTTGGCGCTGAAGAATTCCTTCTTGAATCCCGCCACCAGCGAGTTCATGATGTCCGCCGGCACCTTCTGCCAGTTGACATTCGGGAACGAGAAGAACGGCGTCGGGGTGCCGGGGTCGTTCAGCGTGCGGCTGTAGGTGCCGTCCGGGTTGCGGACCACGTCGGTGTAGCCCAGGTTCACCAGGCTGGTCATGGCCGGCGCGAGTGCGTTGGCCAGCTTGTAGATGGGCGAACCCAGCGTCCCGAAGCTGACCATGTTGAGCACGTCACCGGTGAGGTACATCGGTTCCATCAACGGCAACGTGTTGGTCGGGATCGTCAGATAGATGTTGACGGCCAACGGGTTTCCGGTCAGCAGGCCGCCGGTGAGGGCGCCAAGCTGCGTGGTCAGCTGGTTGGTCAGGGTGGCGGTCGAGATGCCGCGCAGCAGGTAGGTCGGCAGCGTGCCGGCGACCAGGTTGTTCGCCAGGCTGAACGGGTTGGGCCAGGCGGCCAGGTCCGAGAACGGCTGGTATTCGAGGGTCGCGTCGACCTTGATCGGCAGCAGGTTCGCGCCGCCGATGCCCAATCCGGTGTTCAGCAGCGGGATGCCACCGCTGTTCGCGGCGTGCACGTCCGGGGTGATCAGGTTGATGCCCAGCAGGTCGCCGATCGGGTAGAAGCGCGCCAGCAGACCGCCGTTGGCGCGGCCCAGGTTGTTCAGCAGGATCATGGGCAGGACGGTCAGACTGCCGAGGACCGGGCCCGCATGATTGGCCCCACCCGGCTGGTTCGCCAGGTCCGCCAGCACCTTCGAGTACGCCTGTCCCATGGAGAACGCGCCGAGTCCGAAGCCGACGGACAACGGCACCCGCACGTCGATCAGGTCCAGCTTGTCGAGGCCGATGGCGCCGCCGACGGTGTCGATAGCAAGCTTCAGCGCAGTGACCAGCGGCCCCAGCACCGGGAGCTGCCCGGCCCGGCCCAACACGGTGTCGAGCAGGCCCATCGCGCCGACATCGAGGTACTCGGTGTTGTTGATCTCGTTCGCGATCGCGTTCGCAGTGCCCGGGGTCCAGCCCAGGTCCAGACCGGCGATCTTCAGCAGCGTGAACACCGGACCGGCGGTGACGATGTTGACGCCGGGGACGTTCAAGTCGCTCAGGTCGAGGATGTTGTCGAGGTGGATGCCCAGAATGTCCAGCAGACCGCTGAGCGTCACGTTGCCCTGGGCGTCCATGATGCCCAGCCCATTCAGCAGCGGAACCAGCGCACCGGTGATGAGCGGCCCCAGCGCGGCGCTCAGCAGCGGCGTCAGCTTGATGGGCAGTGCATCGAGGATCTGGCTGAGCAGATTCTTCGGCAGCTGGTTGATGAGGTTGGTCAGGTTCAGCCCGCTGAGGCCGCCGATGCCGCTGAGCGCCTGGACGAGCGGCGGCAACAGCGCCTCGACGCCGCCCTGGGCCAGGTTGTACGCGGCATTGCCGACGCCGAAGGTGATGTCGGGCAGGACGCCCGGCTTCGGGAACGGCGTGGTGAACGCGGACAGGTTGACGGCCGAGTGCGACGACGGCACCACCCGGGGCGTCGGGGCGTTCGGCACCGAGGCCGTCACCGTCATTGCGGTAGCTGTTGCGACAGTCGCACCCAGCAATGCCGCCCGCTTTGCTTGAACCCGCCCAGCCAGATGCGTAACAGCCATTTGCCCCGTCCCCTCAGCCGCCACAATCGGTTATCAACCGGACGGTAACATTAATGCATCGCAGCTCCAACACGCACCTTGACCTGCCGCTTTCCCAGATCTGGCAAACGGGTGAACGGAGCCCGCACAGCGCGGCGAAGACCGTGAAGTCAGCTAATTTTCATCTCGCGAAAATTGTTTGCTGGATGCGGCTCGGGCCGACACTGCATCACGGGCAGGACCCCGCTGGATATTGACGCCGAAGGTCACTGTGATGCGCAGCTGCTGCAGGTCCAGACGTGATTCAGGCCATACTCGGCACATGCAGTCGAACCGTGCTGCGCTTCGCCGCCACCTCGGCACAGCCGATTCACAGTGTGCTGACAGGTAGCGCGCGTCAATTCAGGCAAACGCGCAAAATATCGGCTGCCGCTAGATCTGGGGCGTCAGATCCAATTTGGTCAGGGCACTCATCTGGCTGACCTTCCAATCAGCGCCGGAACGCTTCAGGGTCAGCCGATATGACAGGTACCGCAGCGAGGGGATGCCCTTGGTCAGCGGACTGGTCGCGACCGAGTTGGTGTAGACGATCGCAGTGGCCTCATTTGCACTGATACTTTCCACCGCTGTGCCCATCACCTTGGTCTGGTTGGTGACCTGGGCCTGCTTGTTGCTGGCGACGATCGAATCAACGAACTTGCGGTACTCCTCGGCGAAACCGCCGGCCAGATACTGCTGCGACCGGTCCGCCAGCTTGTCCATGTCGTTGGGCGAGTACGACCACAACGTCGTCACCGCCGCGGCAGCGATCTTGGCGACCTCGAACTTGTTCTGGACCAGGGCGCGATCGGCCAGATAAGGCTGCACCGCGGCACCCGCGAACGCCGCAGCACCGACGAACAGGGCCCCCGCCACGACACCCGCGGCCAGCAGCCGGCGCCCGGCAGGGCGATGGGGCACCAGCACCACGGGCGCCGCTTCGGTCTTCTCCCCGGCTACCGCGTCAGCCGCTTCGCTGCCCGAATCTTCCTGTATAGCAACGTCTTCCGGCTTCTCGGCGACTTCCTCGGCCGGCGCGTCAGCAGCCTTTTCGGCCGGGGTTGCAGCGTCAGCGGTGGCGTCCGCAGCGGCCGCGGCGTCGACGGTCTTCTGCCGGGGCAGACGGTGCCGGCGGCGGGCCGCCTTGCCCTGCGGGGCGTCGGCCGTCCCCTGCGGGGCCTCGGCCGTCCCCTGCGGAGCATCGGCCACAGACTCCCCGGGGGTCACATCACCGGATTCATGCGGCTGATCTTCCACTGCTGCCCTTCCTGCGTAGCCGTTACCACCCAACGCGAGCCACTTTCCACGGTCGCATTGCCGTCCGGCGTCGTCGTCGTCAGCTTCATCGCGATCAGCACGTCCGCGCTGCCGTCGTCGTTCCACCGCCCGACGCCCGCGTCCTCGACGCTTCCCTCCGCCGGTTGCGCGCGCGCCACCTGCATCAGAATCTGGTCGTGCTTGTCCTTGAACTGCTTGGCGAACTCGCCGGTGGACTGCCCCGCGATCTTCTCGACGTAGGCGTTGGCGTGGAACGGGTCGACCGCCGTGAAGCCCCTCATGAACTCCTTCACGTAGCCCAGCACGGCCGCCGACTTGGCCTGACTCGCCACGTCCTTCTCGTGCTGGACCAGCAGGTACGTGCTGGCCGCGATCGCGGCGAGCACCAAAACCGTTGTGACACAGGCAATCACCGTCAGCACCACACGCCGGGGCACCGCCGCGGCGGCCTTGAAGTAGTCGCCGGCAACGAAGCGCTCGGCGGCATCGATCTTGCGACGCGGGCTCATCAGCGTCCTCCCCGCGGGCTCTTGAGCACCGTCAGATTCGACAACTGCCACTTGCCGTCGTGCGACTTCACGAAGTCGACGCGCACGGTGGCGGTGATGAATCGCAGCGTGTTTGCATCGACGCCGCGCTGTCCCTGCAGCGCGAGCAGCATCGTCGCCTGATCCGTGCCGGCGCTGAGGATCGCGCTGCTCACCGCGTAGTACTGGTTGGTCGTCGGCTTCTTGCTGACCGCTTGCTGCTGCTTGATCAGCTGGTCGCGGTATCCGTCGGTGACCAACGCCTGGGCGGTCTTGAAGTCGTTCTGATACGTGTCGATCCCGTAGCTCAGGACGTGCTCGACGATCTTGGGACCCTGCTCGGAAATCTGGTGCCGCGCCTCGTCGACCGCGCGGTCGTGCCGGAACTGCACGCCGTAGCTCAGCCCCACTGCCGCCAGACAGACCAGGGCAGCGGCCACGAGCACCTGCCCGGCCCGCCGGCCGGGGTCCTGTTCGGGAGCCGGTACGACGCGAACTTCGGTGTGCAGCAAGAGATCTGCGAAAGTGCGGTGCCGCGGATCCCACAACGGCCACAGCCAGCCCAGCAGCACCGCGGCGGTGTCCAACAGATGCGCGACGTCACGCAGGACCAGTCGGCCCATACCGGCGGGAACACCGGCGGGCACCCGCTCCACCCGAATCGAGAACAGCGAGCGGCCCAGGCTCCAGCCGGTGATCGACGGCAGCAGCCACCGGTTCACCAGGATCGCGGCCGCGGCCAGCGTCGCCACGGCCGCGTACACCCACAGCATCCAGTCGGCCCGGGCGGCGTAGCCCAGCAGGGCCATGACAGCGATGATCGCCACGCCCAGCACGACGTCCAGCGCGAAAGCACCGGCCCGCGCCGGCCATGAGGCCAACACCGGTGCCGCTTCGAAGTCGGACCCCGTGCTCACTGCCTCGGCGCTCGTCGTCTCCTGACCAACCGTCACGAGGTGACCTGGTCGAGCTTGGCCACCTTGAACTTCCCGTCCACCGGTGCCATCTGCGCCCGCATCCGGTAGCCGACTTCCTTGTCCTTCTCGGCGCTGTTGTTGATCTTCACGCGCACCGCCACCAGGACGTCGATGGACCCGTCGTCATTGTGCTTCTCGACGGCCGCCCGCATCTGCGCGATCTGCACCTGCACGTTGGCGGCCTTGTACGCCTCGAGAGTGATGCCACTCATGAACGACGCCTGCGTCTGATACGCACCGGTGGCGCACTCGATGATCTTCGTCTGTGCCGCGATCATGGCCGACGTGTCGGGGGCCTGGGTGGCCGTGACGCAGTCCTTGGCCGCCGCGATGGCGGCGGTCTCGTTCGCCGCGAGCGCCTGGCTCTCCCGATGCGACTTGAGCGCGAACCAGCCGCCCGTGCCGACCGCGGCGGCCAGCACCACGAGCGCCAGGCACACCGTCAGGGCGATGCCCCGCCCGATGCGGGCGGGGCGCTGCGCACCCGCTGATTCGCCGGTTTCGCCCGGCGTCTCGATCGATTCCTCGGCAGACGGCTCTGTCGTCACCACGTCCGGGGACGTGACGTCCTGCTCATCGGTGGGGTTCAGCTGGCTGGTGCCAGCATCTCCTTCCATCCGTCGTCTCCTGGGTTGCTCGAGTTACTGACCGAATACTTCACACCGTTCGGTCCGACCACCTGACCGCTCTGCGGGTTGTAGGTGGCCTGTGGTCCTGCTGCCGGAGTGTAGAGGCACTTGTTGGGCTGCTGCCCGCTGCACTCCACTGTGCCCTGGCCCGGCGCACTGACCGGGTCGCTGGACGGGGCCGACGCCCGCTCCGGTGGCGGCAGCATGTTCGCCGGCAGCGGGTTCATCCCGTTGTTGATCGACGGCGCCGGGATCACCTTGCCCGGGTCGACCGGCTGATCACAACGCGCCGCCGGAGCCGGGCAGTTCACGATCTGATCCGGCGTGCCGTACCACGGGTTGGTGCCCAGCGGCTCATACGGCTTGTTGTCGCGGCACTCCATGGGGCTTGCCGCGCGCTTGGCCGGGTTGTCCACACAGGGCAGGTTGCGCGAACCGCGGACCGTGTTCTGGGCGTCCTTCGGAATCTTGCAATACAGGCCCGACTCCAGCGGCGCCGTCGACGTGTCCGCCGGGGAACGCCACTGCGACGCCGGCAGGAAGCCGGTGAGGCACGGCGGCGGCTGGTTGATGCCCAGCGCCAGGTTGATCGGGAGTTCCTTCTCGTAGACCGCGGTCAGCGAGTCGACGATCGGACCGGCCATCGGCAGCACCACCAGCACCTGCTCGAGGCCCTTGTTGTAGCGCTTGAGCATGTCCAACACGATCTCGACGTTGGCCAGCGACTGCGGCAACGCGTCACGAACCTCGCCGAACACGGCGTTGAGCTGGTCGGCCGTGGGCGCGCCCTGTTGGATGGCGCCGCGCAGTGCCGCGTCCTGCTGCGCAGATTGCGAGGCCAGCACATTCAGGTTCCGGGCCCACCGCGAGATGGCGTCACCGGACTTGACCTGGCTGTCGATGATCGGCGCCGAGTTCTGGATGATGTTGTCGACCGAACCGAGGTTGTCCTTGAAGTCCCCCGCCAGCGCCTGGGTGCCGTCGACGAGGTGCTGCAGTGACGGGCCGAGCCCGCCGACCGCCTCCGCGGTGTAGTCGAGCAGCGCCCCGATCTTCTCCTTGGGCAGGGCCTGGAGTGCGTTCTGCGTCGCGTCGAGTGCCGGGCCCACCTCTTTGGGCACCGACCCCTTGGTGATCGTCTGACCGGACGAGAGGTACTTCGTCGACGGGTTCTCCGGCGGCACCAGATCGATGAACTGCTCACCGACCGCAGACACCGAGTGCACGTTCGCCGTGACGTTGTCCGGGATGTTGATCCCGTTGTCGACGTCCATGGTCACCCGGGCGCCCTTGGCGGTCGGTTCGACCGCCAGCACCTTGCCCACGGTGTTGCCGAGGTAGGTGACGTTGGCGGTCTTGTACAGGCCGGCCGAGTTGGGCAGTTCGGCGTACAGGCGGTGCATGCCCACGCCGAGGTAGGTCGGCAACTTGAGGTACACCAGGGACAGCCCGACCAGAGCCGCGACGGTCACGATGCTGAAGATGATCAGCTGAATCTTCAGAAATCGGGTGAGCATCGGTCACTCCCCCCTTTCCACACGCGGGCCGCCGGGGGCGGTGGCCGGGTTCGGGGTGAATCGAACGTCCGGGATCATCGTCGCCGGGTCACGGCCCCACGACTGCTCCAGCGCCCGAGCCATACCCGAAAGTCCGGTGCCGGTCAGGATGCCGTTGTCGATGGCACTCAGCGTCAGGTCGAGGTGCAGCGAGATGTTCATGTAGTCGCCGCGGATGACCTTCGGGATGTTGTCGATCGGGAACGGCAGCGTGAACAGCAGCTTCATGGCCGGCACCAGGTTCGGTGAAGTCTTGGCGATCTGCTTGAGCGCCCGCTGCAACGTCGCCAGGTTGGTGTGCAGGTTCGCGTTGCTGTTCGACAGCGTGGTGTCCGACGCCTTCGACAACCGGCCCAGCGCCAGCACCGCGTTCGAGAACAGGTCCTGGGTCTTGTTGAAGTGCTCGATCAGCGGCGGCGTCTCGGTCAGCACCCGGTCCAGGGTGTCATTGCGATCCGCGACGACCTTCAGCAACGTGTTGCTCGAGCGAATGGCGCGCGTGATGTCGTCGCGCTGCTGATTGATCTCGTCGGTGAAGGTGTCCAACCGGTGCAGGAACTCTTTGATCTGATCCGCGCGCCCGTTGAGGATGTTGTAGACCTCGGACTGGATCTTCTCGATGTTCGGCACACCGCCGCCGTTGAGGATCCCGGAGATACCGGCCAGCGTCCGCTCGATGGTCGGGTACGCCGACGAGTTCTTCAACTCGATGGTGTCGCCGTTGCGCAGCGGTTGCGTCGACGGATCGGCCGGCGGGTCCAACTCGAGGTGCTGGGCACCCAGGAGGCTGGTCTGCCCGATCTTGGCCTGCACGTTGCGCGGCAGGTTGATGCCGGGGTTCAGATCCACGGTGAGGGTGGGCACCCAGTTCTTCAGCTCGATGGCCCGCACCCGGCCGACGAACACGTCGGCCACCCGGACCCGGCTGTTGGCGTTGAGGCCCAACGTCTCCGGCATCTGGATGTAGATCGTCGAGTGGCCGGCCTCGGTGCCCGGACCACCGGGCAGCGGCACGTTGGCGATACCGCGCCAGCCGCACGAACTGAGGACCAGCGCCGCGGCCGACAGCACGCCGACCCGGCGGGCATTGCGCGCCCACTTACCGCGGCGTCGCGATGCCGAAGGTGACTTCGGCCCCATGGACCCGGTCATCATTGGCCTCCAACTTCGGCAGGAAGTGCGGGTCCGGCCGGCGCGGGCGCCGGAGCCGGTCCAGGGGCGGGCCCAGGTGCCATGGCACTCATCGGGCTCGGGTCGTTACCCGGACGCGGCGGCGAAACCGGTCCCGGCTGCGGGTACCACGGCGGGGGCAGCGGGCTGCTCTCGTTGTAGGCATCCGGCGGACCGGCCATGTTGACGCCGCCGGTCGGCAGCGGTGCGTCGGGTCCACCCATGAGCTCACTGAGCGACTCGGGGGTCAGTAGGTCCTGGGTCGACGGGCTCACCTTGATGCCCTGCATACCCGGCGCGGTTACCCAGCCTGCCTCGTGCTGGCCATGCGACCACGGGGTGTCGGGGGAGAAAATACCCGGCACGGTGGTGTCCTTGTACCCGCCCGGGGGCTGCAGCCGCGGCTCCGAGTAGGTGACCAGCTTCGGCAGCGTCATGGCGGTGGTCGCCATGTTGATGCCGAACGGCAGGTAGTTGAACTTGATCGCGTCCATCACCGGCGCGAGGTACTGCGCGCACAGTTCGGCGGAGTCCTGGTAACCCAACCGGCTACCGGCCTGGATCGAGCTGCAGATGAACTGCAGCGGGTTCGAGAAGTTGGTCACGCCCGGCAGCACGCCGGAGGCGATCAGGCCGCCGGTGGCCGGCGAGTAGATGTTCTCGAGGTTGGCCAGGAAGTTCGGGTAGGCGTGCAACGCCCGTTCGAGACCGTCCCGCGGCTCCGGCTGCAGGATGGCCGTCGTCGCCTCGGAGACATCGTTGATGTCGTGGGCCAGCACGCTGCCGTTCTTGTCCAGGAAGCTCCTGGTCGTCGTCATGACCTGGTTGAGGTCCTTGAGCGCCGACGCCAGCTCCTGGTCGGTGTTGGTGAACTTGTTGGTGAACGAGGCCAGGTCGTTGTTCAGCGAGACGAACTGCTGATCACTCTTGTGCAGGGCGTCGACGAACACCGCCAGGCTCTTGATCACCTGGAAGAAGTCGCCACGGCCGGTGTTGAGCGTGTTCACCGCATCCGACAGACCCTTGAGGGTCTTGTTGAACTGAGCGCCTTTGCCCTCGAAGCCGTCGGCGAACGATTCGATGATGTCGCCGAACGGACCCTTCGGCTGATCCTTGGTCGGGCCCAGCTCGGCGAGGATGCGCGTCAGCTGGTTGCGCAGCTCGTCGTACTCGATCGGAATCTGGGTGCGTTCCTTCGGAATCACGGCACCATCGGCCATCGCCGGTCCACCGGTGTACGGCGGCGACAGCTGGATCACGCGGGACGCGACGAGGCTCGGGTTCAACACCGATGCCGACGCGTTCTGCGGCACCTTGAAGTGATTCGAGTAGTGGAGGACGACCTTCATCTGGTCGCCGTGCGCCTCGATGGTGTCGATGGCACCGACCTCGACGCCCATGATCAGGACCTTGTCGCCCGGATACAGCGCGAGGACCTCAGGGAAGTACGCCGTCACCGTGGTGGTGGTCATCTTGCGGTAGAGCTGCAGACCGAAGAAACCGAGCAGCACGATCGCCACGAGCGCGATCGCACCACCGATGACCGTCCCCTTGGACAGGTTCGGCTTCTTGATGTTTCGGATGCTGAAAACAGTCGACATCGTGGCGGCCCTATCCTTGCGACCCTGGCGGGAGGAACGGCGGGTTGCCCGGCAACGGCGCGGTACCGGCCGGACCGGCGTTGGGACCAGGTCCCGGCGGCGCCGGCGGCGCGATCAGCGGCCCGGGAATCGGAGCGAATCCGGGAGCGATGTCACTGTCACCGGGCTGCGGCGTGAGCGGAACCGTCCGGGCACCGACGGGTGCCGGCGGCAACGGCACCGGCGTACCGGGCACGTTCTCCGCCGGTTGTCCCGGGAAGGCTGCCGACGGCACACCCGGGCCGGTGGGAACCCCGGCCGGGTTCGGGGCAGAGGGCACCACATCCGGCGGGCCGTAGTTGCCACCGAACGGGTTGTTGCCGAACGGACCGACCGTCGCGTGCGCGCACGGCAGCGGATCGGCCGGCGACGGATCGGCGCCCGGTCCCGGGGTGTACGAGCACGGCGAGCCGGGAGGCACCGCCGGACCGGGGTGCTCCGGTGTGCCTTCGAGCTTCGGCGGCGCCGGCGGCGGCGCACCGTTGGCAAAGCGCTTGCCGTTGGGATCCGGCCACTGCGCCTCCGGCAGACCGGCGCTGCGCCAGAAGTCTTCGGGGTTCAGTCCGCGCTTCTTGAACGCGGCGTCCACGAACGGCTGCATCAGCTGCGGCGGCAGGATGTTCTCGACCATGACCTTGAAGTACGGGCCCGAGGCGATGGCCTCCGACAGCGAGGCCACGAACTTGCCCGCCGACACCAGGGTGTCGGCCAGGTCCTGCTTGCGGGCGACCAGGATGTCGCCGATGGTCCGGAGCTGTTCCAGGACGTGGTTGATGTTCGGGTTCTCGTCGATGGTCGCCTTCAGCTGGTGCGACACCCGCGACACCCGCTCCAGCAGCTGGCCGATGGCCTCGCCGCGCTGGTTCAACGCATGCAGCAGCGCCTGGGCGTTGACCAGCAGCGCATTCACCTGGCCGCTGCGGTCGCCGAGAATTGTGGCGATCTTGTTGGCGTTGCCGAGCAGCGAGCGGACCTGCTCGTCGCGCTTGCCGATGGTGTCGGACAGCTTCTGCACGCCCTCCAGCGCCGCCATCAGGTGCGGCGACGTCTGATCGACCGTGTCGGACAGGACGTTCAGCGACTCTTTGATCACCTTGGTGTCCCAGCCCTGCGAGGCCCGGGTGACGTCGAAGATCGCGTCGTAGATCTGGTAGGGCGTCGAGGTCTGGCCCAGCGGCAGCGTGCCGCGCGGCGCCAGCTTGTGGGTGCCCTTGGCCTCGATCTCGATGGCTTTGCGGCCCAGGATGGTCTCGGTCTTGATCAGCGCACGGCTGTCGGTGCCGATCGTGTTGGTACCGATGTTGAAGCCGATGATCACCTTGTCGCGATCGATGTCCATGCTCTTGACCGTGCCGACGTTGACGCCGTCGATGCGGACGTAGTCGCCGACCACGAGGCCGCCGGAATCACTGAACTGGCCGTAGTACGTCGGCGAGGCGAACAGCATCGGCACCTGGGTCACCGACGCACCCACGGCCGTGACGAGCACGACGGCCGCCAGACCCATCATGCCTCTGCGGACCCGATCGGATCCTTCTATGGACCTCACTTCGGCGTGCACCTTCCCGACGGCTGGTTGGTGAGCTTGACTGTGCGCACGGGGCCACCCGGCTGCAGACCATTCATCTTCAACTCGATGTCGCAGACGTAGAAGTTGAAGAAGTCGCCGTAGACACCACCGGAACGACCCAGGATCTTCAGCGCCTGAGGCACCTTCTGCAACGTGTCGTTGAGCTGCTCCTTCTGGTCGACCAGCGACTGCTGCGTGGTCTCGAGGTAGCCGAGCGTGCTGTGCAGCAGCTCGCGGTTGTCGCCGAGCAGGTCGGCGAGCGAGCCGGCGGCGTTGCTGATGTTCGCGACCGAGTCCGCGATCGGATCGGAGCGCCGCTTCAGCCCGGTGACCAGGGACTCGAAGTTCTTGATGGTGTCGTCGAACTGCTGCTGGTGCTTGACCGTGGTGTCCAGGACTGTGTTGAGGTTCTTGATCACCTCACCGATGGCCTGGTCCTGCTCACCGATGGTCGAGGAGAACGACGCCGTCTGGTCGAGGATGTTGTTGATGGTGCCGCCCTCGCCCTGGAAGATCGTGACGAGCGACGAGGCGATGGTGTTGACCTTCTGCGGATCCAGCGAACGGAACAGCGGCCGGAAACCACCCACCAGGGCATCCAGATCCAGAGCCGGCTCGGTGCGGTCGACCGGGATGGTGCCACCCGGGGGCAGCACCTGGTTGCTGTCACCGCGGCGCAGGTCCAGGAACCGGTTGCCGATCAGATCCAGGTAGCGGATGTGCGCGGTGGTCCCCTGGTAGAGCGACAGGGACTTGTCAACGGTGAAATGCACCTTCGACTTACTGCCACCGTCGATCAGCTCGACATCGGTGACCTTGCCGACCTCGACGCCGTTGGCGCGCACGAACTGGTCGGCCTTCAAACCGCTGCTGTTGGTGAAGATCGCCGAGAACTCGTTGGTCCGGCTGAACCGGAACTGACCGAACACGATGAAGATGCCTGCCGTGAAGGCCAGCAGGACCGCGGAGAAGATGGCGAGTTTGAACGCCGTGCCCTTGATGCTCATGGGTTGATCGTGTTCTCCCCGTCTTGACGACCCCAGACGTACTCCGATGCGAACGGCGACCCGAGACCGAAGTGGTTGTACGGCGCGATCGACGCACCGGTGTCCATCACCATGTAGGGCATCGGGAGGATGTCCTTGGTGACCGTCCAGCAGCCCGGGCGTCCCATCGGACCGCCGGAGGCGTTGATCCGTGGGAGGTTGTCCGGGTAGACGTACTGGTTGGCCGCACCGACGAGCTCGGTGTGGGTCACCAGCGAGTAGCCGTTACCGCCGAGGCCCTTGGCCGCGGCCGGCGCGCCGGCGGCGAAACCGCGGAACAGGCAGTCGAGCTCGGGGGCGTACTTGTCGAGCACCCGGGAGGTCGGCAGCAGGTCCTCGGCGCCGCGGACCAGGTACGGGCCGCCCCGCTCGAGGATGTCACCACCGGTGTTGCCGAGGCCGACGGCCGACATGAGCGCCTCGTCGATGGTGCCGCGCTGGTCGTTCAGGGTGCGCTCGGTGGTCACCGCGTTCTTCAGGCCGTCCCACAGGTCCGGCGAGGCCTTCGAGTACACCTCGGACAGATCCGCGAGGGCCTTGGTGTCGTGCCGGATGGTCGGCATCCGCTGGTTCAGGTCGGCCAGGATGACATTGCCGTTGACCAGCGACTGCCCGAACTTGTCACCGAGGCCGTCCAGCGCCTGTGCGGCGGCGGTCAGGGTGGCGTTCAGCTTGATCGGATCGACCTGCTCGGAGATCGCCGTGATCGTCTCGAACAGGGTGTTGAGCTCGGTGGTGACGCAGGCCTCGGCCGGCGTCGGCGGCGAGCACTTGGAGACGTCGATCGTGTCGCCGCTCTTGATCCGCGCGCTCTCGGGATCCGATGGCGAGGTGAACGAGACGTACTTGCTACCGAAGACCGTGGTGGCCAGCAGCTTCGTGTTGATGTTCTTGGGCAGCAGGGGGAGGTACTTCGGGTCGACATCGAGCTGCAGACGAGCCTTCGTGTCGTCTTCCTTGCCGATGACGTCGATCTGCTTCACGCGGCCGATGGGCACCCCGTTGTAGGTGACCTTCGAACCCGGGTCCATGGACAGTCCGGACCGGGGCGACACCACGTACAGCTTGGCCTTGGTGTCGAAGTAGCCGCGGAACTGGAACCAGACCACCACCAGAACCAGTGCAGAGATCACCGCCAGCACGACGCCGACGACCTTGTAGGGCGGGGTGCGGTCTTGGTTGAGCGGCGCGTGGACCTGACCTTCGGCGACAGGCGGCGTTGCTTGTGGATTCGTCATCGCGTCACACCGTCAGGTTGAAGTTCGGGTCGGTGCCGTACAGCGCCAACGAGAAGAGCAGGACGACAACGACATTCGAGATCAACGACGTGCGCATCGACCGGCCCACGGCCTCGCCCACGCCGACCGCACCGCCACTGGCGTAGTAACCGAAGTAAGCATGGTTGAGCAGCACCACCATCGACATGATGATGACCTCGAGGAACGACCACATCACATCGTCCACGCGCAGGAACGTGTGGAAGTAGTGCTCGTACGTACCGACCGACTGACCGTAGAAGAGCGTGGTCACCAGCTGGGCCGACAGGAACGACAACAGGATCGCCAGCGCGTACAGCGGGATGATGACGACCATGCCCGCGATCAGGCGGGTCGACACCAGGAAGGACAGGGACTTGACGCCCATGACCTCGAGGGCGTCGACCTCTTCACTGATGCGCATGGCGCCGAGCTCGGCGGTGGCGCCGGCCCCGACGGTCGCGGCGAGCGCCGTACCGGTGACGACGGGCGCGACGACGCGGATGTTCGCCAGGGCGGCGAAGAAGCCGGTGAACGCCGCGACACCGATGTTGCCGAGTGACGCGAAACCCTGGATCGCGATCAGAGAGCCCGCCGCCAGGGTGACGAAGCCGATGATGGCGACGGTGCCGCCGATGACGGCCATAGCGCCGGTGCCCATGCCGACCTCGGCGATCAGCCGCAAGACCTCTTTGCGGTAGAAGCGCAGCGCGTGCGGAATGTGCCCGACGGCCGTCACGACGAAGACGCCGACGTGGCCGAGGCTGGCGAGCAGGCGGCCCGGAGCGCCGCCGAATTCCTTGACGCGGGAGAAGACCCGCGGGAACCGGCCTTGCAGAACTGTCGATGTGCTCATGTCGCTACCCGGCCTGCGTTCCGAACTTGATACCGATGGTGGTGAGCACGACGTTGACCGCGAACAGCGCGATGACGCACAGCACCAGCGTTTCGTTCACCGCGGTGCCGACACCCTTCGAACCGCCCGCCACGGTGAGCCCGCGGTAGCAACCGACCAAGCCGGCGATGAGGCCGAAGACCGTGGCCTTGAGCACCGAGATCACGACCTCGGGGAAGCCCGTCAGCAGCGTCAGCGTCGAGACGTAGGCGCCGGCGTTGACGTTCTGGATGTACACACCGAAGAAGTAGCCACCGACGAGACCGATGATGATCACCGCGCCGTTGAGCATGAAGGCCACGAACGTGGAGGCGACCACGCGGGGCACGACCAGGCGCTCGATCGGGTCGATGCCGAGCACCTCCATGGCGTCGATCTCTTCACGGACGGTGCGGGCGCCGAGGTCGGCGCAGATGGCCGTCGAACCGGCACCGGCCACCACGAGCACCGTCACCAGCGGTCCCAGCTGGGTGACGGCACCGAGGGCCGCACCGGCGCCGGACACGTCGGCCGCGCCGAATTCACCGAGCAGGATGTTCAGGGTGAAGATGATCAGCACCGTCAGAGGAATCGAGACGGCCAACGTGGGCAGGAACGCCACCCGGATCAGGAACCAGCACTGAAGGATGAACTCCTTCCACTGGAATGGCCGCGAGACCAGCGCCTTGAAAGTGAGGATGCACATCTTGACGAAGCCACCCACTTTTGTGAATGGCTTGTCGAGCTGGTCCTTGAGATACCCGACCAGGGAGTTGTCCGAGGCTGTCACCGATCAGCCTTCCCTTCCGGAAAGCGGCCGTTCCGCGGCGTCACGCGTGGCACGTCCCCTCCTTAGCCACTAGCACAAACTGAGTGATTTCCGTCTCGCTACTCCCGAGTAGTAAGACGGACCACAGGACTGTACCCGATACACCGCGTACCCCGTGACCCAACTGAGGGATAATTGCGTTCAGTTTCAGCAAACGCGACATGGGCCCATCCGCCCTCCGCTCAGGTGGTCGAATTTCTCAGCGCGACGTCACTTGCCACGCTTACGACACACTTGTATCACCGAACCGCTCGCGGAGTTCCGTTTTAAGAACCTTGCCAGAAGGATTTCGCGGCAGAGCGTCGACAATTTCCAGCACTTTCGGGTGCTTGTAGCGCGCCAGCCGTTCGGTCAGAAAATCGTCGAGATCCGCCAGGGTCAGGGCACTTTCGCCATCAACGTTCGCACTGGGCGTCACAGCAACGACGGCGACAGGGACCTCGCCCCACTTTTCATGTGGGCGACCGATCACCGCGACTTCGCTAATCGACGGATGCGCGGCCAGAATGTTCTCTACTTCTGCGCAGTAAATATTTTCGCCACCGGAAATAATCATGTCCTTTTTACGGTCGACGACCCAGATGTAACCCTCCTCGTCCTGGCGAACCAAGTCTCCGGAATGGAACCAGCCGCCGGCGAATGCCTCGGCCGTCGCTTTCGGGTTGTTCCAATATCCCGCCATGAGGGTGGGCGCACGGTAGACGATCTCCCCGACCTCGCCTACCGGAACGTCATTCATGTTGTCGTCGACGACGCGGGCAGCCACCGTCGGGATGACCCGTCCGACCGATCCCAGCTTCCGCAGCGCGTCCTGGCTCAGCAGCATGCACGTCACCGGCGACATCTCGGTCTGACCGAACGCAGCAAAGATCTGAGTGCCCGGGAACGTCGACGCCATCTCCCTCAAGAGAGTGTCCGACGCAGGCGCCGCGCCCCAGGAAAGGACGCGCAATTTCACGTCGCGCGGCTTGGCCTGCTGTGCCGCGCACACGGCCTGCCACTGCGCCGGAACCAGGAAGATCGACGAGACGCCTTCGGCCTCCAGCACGTCGAGCAGCGCGCCGGGATCGAATGCACCGAGCGGGTAGATCACGGTCGGCAGACCCAGGAGCAGGCCGCCGATCATGTTGCCGATACCGGCGATGTGGAAGAACGGGACGCCGATGAAGCCGACGTCGTTGTTGATGTCCGGCGCGATCGTGAACAGGTTGGTCATGGCCTGGCCCATGATGTTGACGTGCGTCAGCACGGCACCCTTCGGATACCCGGTGGTGCCCGAGGTGTACATGATCAGCGCCGGGGAGTCCTCCGGGATGTCGACGGGCGCGGGAGGCGCGCCGTCCTCGGCGAGGACGTCGTCGTAGCCCAGCACGGTTCCCTCGGTGGCGCCGCCGGCGACGATGACGGTGGCCAGCGACGGTTCCAGCTCCCGCACCGCCGTGGCGACCGGGGCCAGCACCTGCTCGGTGATCACGGCTTTCGGGTCGCAGTCCCGCACCAGATAGGCGATCTCGGGCGGCGTCATGCGGAAGTTGACCGGGACCGCGATGGCGCCGAGCAGGTTGGCGGCCAGGAACGACTCGACGTACTCGGTGCGGTTCAGCATCAGGATGAGCACGCGATCACCGAAGCCGACCCCTCGACGGCTCAGCGCTCCCGCGAGCTTGGTGACGCGCCGCTGCAGCTCACCCCAGGTGACCGTGTGGCCGACGAACCGCAGTGCCGTCCCTTCGGGCTGCATGAGGGCGTGCCGGGCAAGGTGCGTCGTCCAGTTCTGCCGACGGGCCAGATACGGCTGCTCGAGTGGTGCGGGTGACACGGTCTGCTCCTGCGTCTCGATCGGCATCGCAGCGGACTTCGAGTGATCGCGACGAACGATGCTGATATTTGATCAAATATAGTGTTGCCGCCGTCACAATAGGACGCCCGCACCATCCGGACAACCGCCGGGTGGCTCTACCCGCCGACAAGAAGGACTGCCGTGAACGTCTCGGCGAAACCGCTACCCGGCCTCCAGCGGGCCCGTCGGCGTGAACAGCTGTCCGACGAGGTGGCGGCCCATCTCCGGGCGGCGATCATGTCGGGCACCCTGCGGCCGGGCACGTTCGTCCGGCTCGACGAGACCGCGGCCGCACTCGGCGTGAGCATCACGCCCGTCCGCGAGGCACTGCGCACCCTGCGCGGTGAGGGCATGGTCGAGCTCGAACCCAACCGCGGCCACGTGGTGTCCGCCTTCACCCGCGACGACATCGCCGACATCTTCTGGCTGCAGGCCACCATCGCCACCGAGATCGCCGCGAATGCGGCCCGGCGGATCACCGAACCCGTCATCGCCGAACTCGACCGGCTGACCGACGAACTCGCCGACGCCGTCGCGGCGGGCGACGTAGACGCGATCGCGCTGGCCGAGTTCCTGTTCCACAAGGAGTTCAACCGCGCCGCGGGCCGGACGAAGCTGGCCTGGTTCCTGCTGCACGCGACCCGGTATCTGCCGGTCCGCATCTACGCCACCGATCCGCAGTGGGGCGCCGCGACCGTGGCGAATCACCGCGAATTGGTTGCCGCCCTGCGGGACAAGGACATCGATGAGGTCGTCCGGCAGACCCGACGCCAGTTCGACGACGCCGCCGAGCGCTTGACCGGAAGGCTCGACGAACTCGGGTTGTGGCCTGCTTAGTTGGCGGCGAGCTGCTCGGCGCGTGTCTTGAGGTTGCCGGCGAGATGGTCCAGCGCGTCGTTGACGACCTTCTTGATCATCATCGACGGGATACCGGGCATGTCGACCTCGACGTCCATGTCGACGGTCAGCAGGGCACTGGTCCCGAGGTCGACGACGGAGAACAGCTGCTCCTGCTTGGAGAACAGGTTGCCCTGCTGCATGACGGTCTGGATCTGGCCGTCACCGGGGTAGTAGACGGCCTGGATGTACGAGCCGTCCATGCCCTGAATCTTGGTGTCCAGGCGGAGCTGGCTGGGCCGGCCGTCGTCGTAGCGGTGCAGAATCCAGCAGCCGGTGACTTCTTCGTTCCACTGCGGGTAGGCCTCGAAGTCGGCGACGATCCCCAGAATCTGCGCTGCAGGTGCGGCGACCTCGACGGTCTTGCTCACGATCGGCATGGGCCAGAGCATATCGAGGCCGCTGCGCCGTCGATCCCGCGCGTGTGTCCGTTGACCCTGAACTGACGGCGCAGGTCTCTCGACATTTCGCGCCCTCGATACAGGCTCAACGCACGACGGCGGTCTCCAGCAGCTCACGGATGGGCGCCGGGATCGGGACGGGACGACGGGTGTCGCGGTCGACGTACACGTGCACCCAGCTGCCGACGGCGGCCGGCGTGCTGTCGCCCTCGGCCCACAGCCCGGTGCGGTAGGTGACGCTGCTGTTGCCCAGCCGGGTCACCGCGAGTCCGACCACCAGCTGCGACGGGAACTTCAGTTCCGCGAAGTACCGGCAGCCCGATTCGGCGACGACCCCGAGCCAGGGCGCGGCCACCGGGTCGACGTCGCGTGTGGTGTTGATCCACGCGTTGATCGCGGTGTCGAAAAGCTCGTAGTAGACCGCGTTGTTGAGGTGGCCGAACATGTCGTTGTCGGTCCATCGGGTCTGCACGGGCCAGTGCACCGGAAATTCCGCGGTGGTCAGTGCCTGCTCCATGCCGGTCAGTCTGTCAGGCTGGGGACATGTTGATTCGCGGTGCCGTACTCGAAGAGATCGGGCGAGCCCGCCCCTACGCCGAATCGAAGCCACTCACCATCAGCGAGCTGAACCTGGATGCCCCGGGCGACGGCGAGCTGCTGGTCCGCATCGAGGCGGCCGGCCTGTGCCATTCCGATCTGTCGGTGGTCGACGGCAACCGCGTCCGCCCGGTGCCGATGCTGCTCGGCCACGAAGCGGCCGGCATCGTCGAACAGGTCGGTGGCACTTCGGATTTGGCGGTCGGGCAACGCGTCGTCATGACGTTCCTGCCGCGCTGCGGCCAGTGCCGGTCCTGCGCGACGGACGGCCTGGCGCCGTGCATTCCCGGCAGCGCCGCCAACGGCGCGGGCACGCTACTCGGCGGGGATATCCGCCTATCTCGCAGTGGCGGGGCGGTTTTGCACCACCTCGGGGTGTCAGCGTTCGCGACGCACGCGGTGGTGGATCGCCGATCGGTGGTGCCGGTCGACGCGGATGTGCCGCCTGTCGTCGCCTCGCTGCTCGGCTGTGCGGTGCTCACCGGCGGCGGCGCGGTGCTCAACGCCGGTCAACCGAAACCCGGTCAGACGGTCGCCGTCGTCGGCATGGGCGGGGTCGGGATGGCCGCGATGCTCACCGCCCTGGCGCACGACGACGTCCGCGTCGTCGCCGTCGACCGGTTGCCGGACAAACTCGACCAGGCCCGCGCACTCGGCGCGCACGACGCCGTCACCGATCCCGGCGACATCAAGGCCGATGTGGTGATCGAGGCCGCCGGCCACCCTGCGGCCCTCGACACCGCGATCGGCATGACGGCCCCGGGCGGCAAGACCATAACGGTCGGGCTGCCGCACCCGGATGCGCGAATCTCGTTGTCACCCTTGGCTTTGGTCGCCGACGGCCGGTCGCTGATCGGCAGCTATCTCGGGTCGGCGGTGCCCGCACGGGACATCCCGCGCTTCGTCGAACTGTGGCGCGCGGGACGACTCCCGGTCGAGAAGCTGGTGTCGGACACCATCACGCTGGACGACATCAACACCGGGATGGACGCCTTGGCCGACGGCCGCGCGGTGCGGCAGATCGTGCAGTTCTAGACCCGCGTGTCCGCCCAGGCCGCCCTGGCCGCGTCGAGAACCCGTTGCCGCAAGGCATCGGACTGGTCGTCGGCGGACACCGCGTCTCCGGGCCCGGTGTCTGCCGCCGACTGAATGAACCATCCCCGGGAAACCCGCGCGAGTTCATGACTCAGGGCGATCATGTCGGCTATCCGCTCCTGATACCGACTGAAGGCGTGCAGGTGATCGTCGGGCGTGGCGTTCAGCTCGTCGGCGAGCGCCGCGGCTCCGATGATCGCCAAGGTCGCACCCATGCCGGACAACAACGACGGACTGTAGGCCGCATCGCCGACGAGCGCGACGCGGCCGCGATACGGCTGCGCCACGACAACCTGGGCCACGGAATCGAAATAGAAATCGTCGGCGAGGTCCATGCGATCGAGCAGTTCCGTCGTCCGCCATCCCATGCCGGTGAAAACTTCCTTGACCCAAACCTGTTGAGCCGCAGCGTCAGAGCGATCGTAGCCAACCGGCGGCGAGTCGAAGAACAGGCCGACGACGATCTCGCGGTTGCCGTGCACGCTGTAACAGCCGAGGGTGCGCCCAGGCCTGTTGAGCAATAACCCGGCGTGCTCGAGATTCAGCATGTTGTCGGCGGTGAAGTGCGCTTGGTAGCAACCCAGATGGTGAACGAATTCCGATTCGGGTCCGAAAGCCAGGGCTCGCGTATGCGAGTGCAGTCCGTCGGCACCGATGACGAGGCCGAAATCCTGGCGCCGGCCACCGCGGAACGTGACGACGACGTGGCTACCGGCGTCGTCGAGTGAAGCCACGGAATCATTGAAGCGGTACGTGATTCCGTCCTGCGCCGCGGCGAACAGCACTGCGCTGAGTTCGGTCCGCAGGAGTTCGACGTCGCCGGCGATCACCTCGGGCGCCATGGTGACGACGCGGTTGCCCGCCGGGTCGATGCGGTAGAACTCGGCCAACCCGGTCGCACGCTCGCAGAGTTCGTCGTAGACCCCCATCTCGGCGACGACGTCGACCGCCGGCCCGCGCAGGTCCACGGCGTTCCCGCCCCGGCGCAATGTCGGGGCCCGCTCGACAACGGTCGGCCGGAACCCACCTCGCGCGAGCCGGTGCGCCAAGACGAGGCCGGCGATTCCGGCGCCGCAGATCAGTACCTCGCGGTCGGCACCACTGGCCGAATGATGGTCAGCCGAAGACATTTCAGGGTCCTTCCGGACGAGGCCGAGCCCACCGCTCGGTCCGACCCAGTCCAGGCTAGGTCGCTACTTGACCATTGGTCAAGTATCGACTTGTTATCGTGCTCGGGACCGGAAAGGGAGGCGATGGCGCGTCTTGACCGAGCAGCCGTCCTTGCAGGGGCCTGGGCGTTCATCGAGGAGCACGGCATCGACGCATTGACGATGCGCAAGCTCGCCACGTCACTGGGGGTCAACCACGGAACCCTGTACTGGCACGTGGACAACAAGCACGCACTGACCGATGCCCTTGCCGACGACCTGCTCCACGGGGTCGCCGACGAGACCGGCTCGGGCGCGCAGGGCGGCGACCGGTTGATCGAGCTGGCGCACCGGCTGCGATCGGCACTGCTGTCACACCGAGATGGCGCTCGTGTCCTGGCCGGCACATTCGTCCGCCAGCCCAACACATTGGCTTTCGGCGAAGCGGCGATCGGCGCCGCCCTGGCCGCCGGCGTGCCCGAGGCCGAAGCCGTCCTGGTCGCGTTCTCCGTGCAGTACTACGTCATGGGCTTCGTCATCGAAGAGCAGGCCGCCTACGAACTCTCCCGGGACGAGTCGCGCGACAACAGTCGGGAACCAATCGACGCCAGTGCGTATCCGCACGTGGCCGCCGGATTGGCACGCTTGCGAAAAACCCCGCGCGACAGTCAGTTTGCCTACGGCCTGACGCGACTTGTCGCGAACACCGGCCTACCCGGCTAGAACCAGCTGTCCCGCATCTCCAGCGTCGTGCGGTCCAGCGACGCCAGCAGGTCCAATTGCGGTGCGGTCTTGGGCAATTCGAACCGGAAGAAGTACCGGGTCGCCTGCCGCTTGCCGTCATAGAAGTCGCCGTCTTTACCGGCGGCGGCCACGAACTGCTCCAGCCACAGCCACGCCACCACGATGTGCCCGAACGCCTCCAGGTAGACGTGACTGTTGGCCATCACCGCGGGGATATCGCCGGAGCCGAACATGCCGCCGGTCACCACGACCAGCCGCTGCCACGACGCATCGAGCGCACCCGCCAGCTCGGCGCCCTCACCGCCTACCTCGTTGGCCGCCCGCACCGTCTCCGCGATGACCTGCCCCAGCGCCGCGAGGCTCGCCCCACCGCGCTGAGTCACCTTGCGGCCCAACAGGTCCAGGCTCTGGATCCCGTTGGTGCCCTCGTGGATCGGGTTCAGCCGGTTGTCCCGGTAGTGCTGCTCCACGTCGTATTCGCGGGTGTAGCCGTACCCGCCGTGCACCTGGATCGCCAGGTTGTTGGCCTCCAGGCACCACTGCGACGGCCAGCTCTTGGCGACCGGGGTCAGGATGTCGATCAACAGCCCCGCGGCGTCGGACTCGGCATCCGATTCCGCGCTGTGCTGCACGTCGACCAGCCGGGCGCAGTACAGGGCGAGCGCCAGCCCGCCTTCGACATAGGCCTTCTGCGCCAACAGCATTCGCCGGACGTCGGGATGCTCGACGATGGGCACCTGGGGTGTCGTCGGGTCCTTGACGTCCAGCGGGCGGCCCTGCGGCCGCTCCCGGGCGTACTGCACGGATTTGAGGTAGCCGGTGTAGCCGAGCGCGACTGCACCCATGCCGACGGCCAGGCGTGCCTCGTTCATCATCTGGAACATGTAGACGATGCCGCGGTGCGGCTCGCCCACCAGATAACCGATCGCGCCGTTCTCGCCGCCCGGATTGAACTGCGTATCACCGAAATTCAGAACGGTGTTGGTGACGCCGCGCTGCCCCATCTTGTGGTTCAGGCCGGCGATGGCGACGTCGTTGCGCTCGCCGATCGATCCATCGGCGTTCACCAGGTACTTTGGCACGATGAACAGCGAGATGCCCTTGGTGCCGGGAGGTCCGCCGGGGAGCTTGGCCAGCACCAGGTTGACGATGTTGTCGGTGATCTCGTGCTCGGCGCCCGAAATCCACATCTTGGATCCGAACAGCCGGTAGGTGCCGTCCGCGCGCGGTTCGGCGCGGGTGGCCACGTCGGCCAGCGACGACCCGGCCTGCGTCTCCGAGAGCGCCATGGTGCCCGAAAAGCGGCCTGCCAGCATGGGTTTGACGTAGGTCTCGATCTGCTCGGGCGTCCCGAACCTGGTCAGCAGATTGGCGTTGGCGATGGTCAACATCAGGTAGCCCGACGTCGACACGTTGGCCGCGGCGATCCAGGCGAACGCCGCCTGCGCGACGACGGCGGGCAGCTGCGCCCCACCGACCGACTCATCCATCGACATGCCGATCAGATCGGCGCCGACGAACGCGTCCCAGGCCTCTTTCACCTCGGGGACCATCGTGACGGTCTGCCCGTCGAAGGTCGGCTCGTTGGCGTCGCTCTTCTTGTTGTGCGGCGCGAAGTAGCGTTCGGCCAGCTGTTCACTGAGGTCCAGGACCCCGTCGAAGGTCTCGCGCGAGTGATCGGCGAATCGCTTGCGGCCGGTGAGTTCGTCGACCTTGAGCCACTCGTACAGCAGGAAGTCGAGGTCCCGGCGGGACAGCAGCAGAGATTTCATCGGACCTTTCATCAGTGCCGTAGCCGCCTTCCGCCGTGTCGTTCTGTATCAGGCGCCGCCGCCGAGGGGGTCCTCGGTGCGAATCGTTTCGTCGCGGATCAGGCCCCGCAGCAGTGCCGTGCTGAATTCCACCGCGATCTCGGAGGCCGTGCGCCGGCCGTGCGGCCGCAGCCACCGGTAGGCACCCAGCGTCATCCCGATGTAGCCCAGCGCCAGGACATGCGAGTCGCAGTCGTTGAACTCGCCGCTGGCGATGCCGCGGTCGATGACGTCGCGGACGTGCTCATAGACGGTCGTCTCCGCCTTGCGGATATAGGCGACCTGCTCCTCGGTGAACCATTCGGTGATGTACGGCCCCTCCTGGAAGTACACCGCCGCGGATTCCAGGTCGGTGGCAATGCCCGTCAGCAGCCGCCGGGTGAAGTTGAAGATGGTCTCGCGCGCCGAGGCGGTCGGGTCGTCGTGGAGGGCGTCGACGGTGAAGTCGGCGGTCGACTTGTAGATGTCCCAGAGGATCAGCGACTTGCTCGCGTAGTAGTGGTAAACGGTCGCCTTGTTGAGCCCGACGGCGTCGGCGACGTCGTCCATGCGGGTCCCGTGGTAGCCGCGGGCCGCGAACAACTTGGCGGCGACCGCCAGCAACTCCTCGCGCCGCGACGTGCCGTTCGACCCGTTCGACGCAGCCGACGCCCCCGCGGGCGACCCCGTGGCAGAACCTTTGGTCGACGACTCTGTGGACATGTCAGCTCACTCTATGCAGTCGGGCGCACGGCCCGGGACCCAATCAACTGGTTGGCCAGTCTATGCCGTGACATTTCTCCGGCCGATCCGCCACTCGTAACAGGGGTCCAACAGCTAAACTCGCGAGTAACAAGCTTGTCGGTTGGAGGTACTGATGGATCCGAGTCCGGATTACGACGCGAGCGACGAGGTCGAGTACTTCTTCAACTGGGTCCCGTGGGGCCTGCGCGGCGTGTACCCGCCCCCGGCGTACCCCCCGGTGTAACCACCCGAAAATTGCACCTCACCGACCGGTGTGTTGGCGCGCAGCGTCCCACCGGTCGGAATCTGTGTACCCAAATCCGTGCCGATGACGTAGACATATCCGGCACCGCCCCCGCAGCGGACTTTTGGTCGCATTATGAGCGACTGCTAATTTATAAGCGATTGCTAACTGGTATAGGGGGGCAAGAGCACCGTCCCGACGTGGATGGGGGAGACTCTTGCAAGCAAACCAACACAGATCGGATCGGATTCGATGATCATCGGGATTCCCCGCGAGTCTCTGGCTGGTGAGACGCGGGTTGCCGCCACTCCTGCAACTGTCGGGCAGCTGATCAAGCTCGGCTACTCGGTAGTGGTTGAGTCCGGCGCGGGCGACTTGTCCAGTTTCGCCGACGCCGCCTATGTCGAGGCCGGCGCCGACATCGGCTCCCCCTGGGCCGCCGACATCGTGCTCAAGGTCAACGCCCCCGACGACGGTGAGATCGCCGCCCTCAAGGACGGCGCCACCCTGGTCTCGCTGATCTCCCCCGGTTTGAAGCCCGAGCTGGTCGAAAAGCTCGCGACCCGCCCGATCACGGTGCTGGCCATGGACGCGGTGCCGCGTATTTCACGCGCCCAGTCCCTGGACGTGCTGTCCTCGATGGCCAACATCGCCGGCTACCGCGCCGTCGTCGAGGCCGCCCACGCTTTCGGCCGGTTCTTCACCGGCCAGGTCACCGCAGCCGGCAAGGTCCCGCCGGCCAAGGTGCTCGTCGTCGGCGCCGGCGTCGCCGGCCTGGCCGCGATCGGTGCCGCCGGCTCGCTCGGCGCCGTGGTCAAGGCCACCGACCCGCGCCCCGAGGTCGCCGACCAGGTCGCCTCCCTCGGCGGTGAGTACGTGTCCGTCGACCCCAATGCGGGCGAGGTGTCGGCCACGGGCTACGCCAAGGAGATGGGCGACGACTACAAGGCCCGCGAGGCCGAGCTGTACGCCGAGCTGGCGAAAGACGTCGACATCATCATCACCACCGCGCTGATCCCGGGCCGCCCGGCGCCGCGGATCATCACCGCCGACATGGTCGCCTCCATGAAGCCCGGCTCAGTGATCGTCGATATGGCTGCGGCCAACGGCGGCAACGTCGAAGGCACCGTCAAGGACCAGGCCATCGTCACCGACAACGGTGTGACGATCATCGGCTACACCGACCTGGCCGGCCGCCTGCCCGCGCAGGCCTCCCAGCTGTACGGCACCAACCTGGTCAACCTGCTCAAGCTGCTCACCCCGGAGAAGGACGGCCAGGTCGTCCTGGACTTCGACGACGTGGTGCAGCGCGGCGTGACCGTCGTCCGCGACGGCGAGATCACCTGGCCCCCGCCGCCGGTGCAGGTCTCCGCCGCCCCGGCCGCCCAGCCGGCCGCCGCACCCGCCGTCTCGCAGGCGAAGGAGCCGATGACCACGGCGCGTCGCCTGGGCATCACCTTCGGTGCCGCCGCGGTGCTGTTCTTGCTGATCGCCGCGTCGCCGGCCGCGCTGCAGGTTCACCTGACGGTGTTCGCCCTGGCGATCGTCATCGGCTACTACGTGATCGGGCACGTGCACCACGCCCTGCACACCCCGCTGATGTCGGTGACCAACGCGATCTCCGGAATCATCGTGGTCGGCGCGCTGCTGCAGATCGGGCATCACAACACCCCGATCACCGCCCTGGCCGGCGTCGCCATCCTGCTCGCCAGCATCAACGTCTTCGGTGGCTTCGCGGTGACCCGCCGCATGCTGGCCATGTTCTCCCGCAGCTAGAGCCTGCTGACCTCAGAACCTTTGGAACGGATTCATGTTCAACGCAGAAACCATCACCAACGTGGCGAACGCGGCCTACGTCGTCGCTGCCCTGTTGTTCATCCTCGCTCTGGCCGGCCTGTCCAAGCACGAGACCTCCAAGGCCGGTAATGCCTTCGGCATGGCCGGCATGGGCGTGGCCCTCGTCGCCACGATCGTCCTGGCCATCAACAAGCAGATCGAGCCCCTGGGCCTGGCGCTGCTGATCGGCGCCATGGCCGTCGGTGCCGCCATCGGCCTCTGGCGAGCCAAGGTCGTCGAGATGACCGGCATGCCCGAGCTCATCGCGCTGCTGCACAGCTTCGTGGGTCTGGCCGCCGTGCTGGTCGGCTGGAGCGGCTACCTGCACGCCGAGTTCGACCCGAACAGCCAGGGCGCCCTCGAGCTCGCCAAGGAAGGCATGCTCGGCATCCACTCCGCCGAGGTCTTCATCGGCGTGTTCATCGGTGCGGTGACCTTCACCGGTTCCATCGTCGCCAACCTCAAGCTGTCGGCCAAGATCAAGTCCGCCCCGCTCATGCTGCCCGGCAAGAACTTCCTCAACGTCGGCTCGCTGGTGGTGTTCATCGCGCTGACCGTGTGGTTCTGCATCGCGCCGAACCTGTGGCTGCTGGTCGCCGTCACCGTCCTAGCATTGCTCCTGGGCTGGCACCTGGTCGCCTCCATCGGCGGCGGTGACATGCCCGTCGTCGTCTCGATGCTGAACAGCTACTCCGGTTGGGCCGCGGCCGCCTCGGGCTTCCTGCTGTCCAACGACCTGCTGATCATCACCGGCGCGCTCGTCGGCTCCTCCGGTGCTTACCTGTCCTACATCATGTGCAAGGCGATGAACCGGTCGTTCATCTCCGTCATCGCCGGTGGCTTCGGCATCGAGGCCGGCCCGTCCGAAGACAAGGACTACGGCGAGCACCGCGAAATCACCGCCGAAGGCGCTGCCGAGATGCTCGCGTCGGCCAGTTCGGTGATCATCACCCCCGGGTACGGCATGGCCGTCGCCCAGGCGCAGTACGGCGTAGCCGACCTGACCCGCAAGCTTCGGGACAAGGGCGTCAACGTCCGCTTCGGCATCCACCCCGTCGCGGGTCGTCTGCCCGGGCACATGAACGTGTTGCTGGCCGAGGCCAAGGTGCCCTACGACATCGTCCTCGAGATGGACGAGATCAACGACGACTTCGACGACACCGACGTCGTGCTCGTCATCGGCGCCAACGACACCGTCAACCCGGCCGCCTCCGAGGACCCGGGCAGCCCCATCGCCGGCATGCCGGTGCTCACGGTGTGGAACGCCAACAACGTCATCGTGTTCAAGCGCTCCATGGCCTCCGGCTACGCGGGCGTGCAGAACCCGCTGTTCTTCCGCGACAACAGCCAGATGCTGTTCGGCGACGCCCGCGACCGCGTCAACGACATCCTCGCTGCGCTGTAGCAGTACACCGAAAGGCCTCCAATCCACCGTGATTGGAGGCTTTTTCGTATCGGTGCCGAACACAATGTCGGTCTGAGAGCGTCGCTGAGGCCATATACGGTTATCAGCACTCTCAGACCGACATTGTGATTGCGCCTCGCAGTCGATCCCGGTCCACCAACTCCGTCAGCGGACGAAATCACCTAGTGCGGCGAGGAATTGCTCCGGCTTCTCGACCATCGGGCTGTGGCCGGAGCCGGCAATGAGATGCGGCGGTAGGCCCGCAGCGGTGTACCGCGCGACGTTGGACGCCGTCGGCGTCAGGACGTCCTTGTCACCCCACAGCACCAGCACGGGCTTGCCGAGCCCCTTCAGCGTCTCAACCACAGGGCGGCCGGGTTCTTTCGAGTCGCACACGCCCGCGTAGGTCAGCTGTTTCAAGGAGCGGTACGCCAACGGCGGCACGGGATAGTCGGCCGCGAACCCAGTCTGCAGCGAGCTTTCGCTGATCGCATCGACACCACGGAAATGATCGAGCGCAGGCCCGATGACAGGCCAGCACAGCATCTTGCCGAGCAACGGCATGGACACCAGGTCCTCCCCCGCAGGAGTGTCCGAAACCGCTACGCGCTCAACCATTTCCGGGTACTTGGTGGCGAACTCGGCAGCCACCTCGCCGCCCATCGAGTGCCCTACCAGTTCGGCGTGCAGGACGCCCAGCGCCACCAGGGCGCGGTGGACGGCCTCGGCCTGACCGTCGGCGTGATACGGCGCCGCATCGGTCGGCGCCTCGGAACCACCGTGCCCGACGAGGTCGACGGCGATGACCCGCTGATGGACGGCCAACGCCGGGGCGACCTTCTCCCACCACTCGATAGACGCCGAATACCCGTGCAGCAGAACGATTGCCCGGTCTCCAGGCGGTCCGTATTCGCGGACGTTCAGGTCCGGCCCATCGAGTTTCAGGACGTGGCCGCCGGCGAACGCTTCCGCCGCGCGGCCGGTGTGTTCCACCACCACCGCGTTCACCGCCAACGCAACCACAGCCGCGACCAGCAGGCCGATCAGAATGCGCAGTTTCATGGCGCGACGCTACCGCCCCCACCTGCTAGCAGCCACACCATTTTCCGCCGAGCAGACGTGAAAACCCCCAAATCAGGCTCAAATAGGGGGTTTTCACGTCTGTTCGCGGTCCGGGGGTGACGTCACGGTCACGCGGGTGCCGCCGTCGGCCGCGGAGTCGACGAGCATCGAGCCGCCCATCGCGTCGAACCTGGCCAGCAGCGAGCCCAGCCCGATGTGTCCGTCGGCCACGTACCGTGACACCACTGCCGGGTCGAACCCGACGCCGTCGTCGGACACCGTCAGCACGATCCGGTTGCCGATGCGGCCCAACCGCACCGACACCGTCGAGGCGTTCGCGTGCTTGCCGATGTTGGTCAGCAGCTCGCGGGCCGCGCGGTACATCAGCTGCTGCGATTCCGGCTTGCCGACCTCCTCGAGATCGGCCCGCACCGCGACCCGACTACGAGACTCGAACTGCCGCAATAATTCCCGCACCGCCGGCGTCAGGCCGAGCTGGGCGAGCACCTGCGGATGCAGCTCGGTGACGGTCGCGCGCAGTGCCGCCGCGGTGTCTTCCAACGCCGCGTAGACCGCGTCGAGTTCGGGTCCGGGCTTGCGTTCGCGGACCTCGTCGAGCTGCAAGCGGGCCGCGAGGAGCGTCTGCAACGGACCGTCGTGCAGCCCGTCGGCGACTTCCTGGTTGTGCCGCTCGTCGGACAGCATGGCCTCCGAGACCAGCTGGCGACGCGCCTCCTGCAGGGCCTGCACACGCTCCTGGCGGCGCACGAGGACGAAGCACAACACGGTGGTGGCCACCGCTAGCCACACCAGGAACCCGAAGTGGGTGTAGACCATGTTCGGCAGGCCCATGCGGTCATCGTGTTTGGAGTAGAAGATCCATACCGCGAGATAGCCCGTGGCCGTGAGGGTGCCGATCGCCGCGGTCATCAGCGGACGGTCCTGGAACGCCACCGAGATCGGCAGCAGGAAGAAGACGGGCAGCAGGGCCGCGGTCGCGCCGCCGGACACCAGGCACAGCGACAGAATCACCACCAGGTCGATGCCGGTCGAGGCCCAGTCGGCCCAGCGCGGCACCGGGCCGCGCAGCACCGCCACCAGCCAGATCACCGCCGCGACCGCGTACAGGCCGAGGATCGCCGCATACAGTTCCGGCAGCCAGTGGTCGACGTCCCATATCCACACCAGGACGCCGATCAGGGCGATCAGCGGGAGTCGGAGCCCGGCGGATATCCGCACCGGCTCGGCGGCCAGGTACTCGCCGATCCGGCTGAGTGTCGGGCTCACGTCAGTCCAGCAGCTTCCGCCGCATCGCCTCGGCCACGGCCGCCGCGCGGTCCCCGACTCCGAGCTTCTCGTACAGCCGCTGCACATGGGTCTTGACCGTCGACGGCGCCAGGTACAGCTCCTTGGCCATGGCGGGGATGGTCGCGCCCTTGGCGATCAGCTGCAGCACCTCGCGTTCGCGCGGGCTGAGCGCCGGGGCGTCCGGCTCGGCCCGGCGCCGGATTTCGCCGACGAGTCCGGCGGCCAGGCTGGGCGCGACGACGTCGCGGCCCTTGGCACATTCGAGGATCGCGTTGACCAGCTCACTGCGGGTCGACTCTTTCGGCAGGAACCCGGCCGCGCCGTCCTGCAGAGCCCGGTACACGATCTCGGCCTCGTCGTGGGCGGACAGCAGAAGCACCCGGGTCGGCAGCCCGTCGCGCAGTACCGCCGCGGCCACCTCGGCGCCGTCCATGCCGGGCATGCGGTAGTCCAGCAGCGCCACCTGAGGCTTGTGAGTGCGGATCGCCGCCAATGCCGACGTCCCGTCGTCGGCTTCGGCGAGTACCTCGATGGCGCCACTCGCCGTCAGCGCGCGGACGACGCCGTCGCGAAACATCGGGTGGTCGTCACCCACCACCACGCGAACCCGTTCGTCGGTCATGCCGTCAGCGTCGCACGGCGACCAGCGAAAAGTAACTCCGATCGCAAATTGACGGCCGCGTGTCCCCCGATCAGTGGACACGGAAATCCACCGGCAACTGGGCCGATTGCCGGATACCCGCCGAGTCCGTGTCCGGGCACCCTTGAGTCAACACCGGAACACACCGGAGCAAGACACCAAAAGACCACTGCCACAGGAGAATTCAGATGAGTACTACCGCCCGCACCTTCGGCCTCTCGGTCATCGCCGCCGGCATCCTGGGTGGCTCGGCACTCGGCCTGGCCGGCGTCGCCGGCGCCACCACCCTGGGACCCGACGTCCGTCCGCCGCACATCGTCGCCACCCCGTCGATCATCGCCCCGCCGGCGGGGACGCCGCTGCCCGGCGTGCTCTGGCACCGCGGCATCTATCGCGTCGCCGCTCTGCAGCCCGGCCAGGTCCGCTGACCACCCCGAACCCGGATTCCCTCCCCGAAGTCGTCGCGGGGAGGGGATCCGCCGTTGCTCAGCCGTTCGACTTCGGCCACGCACCGCGGGACAGGTCATGGTCGAGCGCATCCGGACCCGCGTTGCCGCCGTAGAAGAGCGTCGGGTCGAAGGCATCGCCGAAGTGCTCGCGCAGCAGCGAGGAGAACAGCAGGACGGCCGCCTGCGGCCGGTGGTTCATGACGAGGTGGCTGGTCTCACCTGCCTCGTTGAAGTACACGACGACGAAGTTGTAGATCTCTACCCCGCCGGCACGGTAGGTCTCGGTACCTCGGATACGGGACTGATAATCCTCCAGGAAGAGCTCACCGCGCCGGCCGTAGAAACGGAAGTCCTGGTAGGCGTAGAGGCTCCGCGCGAAGCTCAGCATCTTCCCTACTTGTTCCGCGCCGCGTATTTCGCCGTTGAACACGGCGCCCTGCAGGATGACGTCGTCGGCAAGGTTGTCCAGCCAGTGCGGGTAGTAGTCCAGATGGGCCGCTTGGTTCTCGAGCTTGTGCTCGCCCGGTGTGGTCATCGTATGTCTCCTCGTTCTAGGATTCGAACACCAGTAGCGGTTTACCTCCGTGCGCTGGTGCTTCAGCCAAACGGACTGCGTCGCTGAAGTTTTCGACCGGCACCGGCTGCCCTTCGGGCACCCGCAAGACGCCACTGTCCAGGAGTTGGATGGTCTTGTTGATCGTTGCGGTCATGCACTCCTTCGGCGTCTGGCTGAACCAGCGGAAGAGCCAGAAGCCGCGGACAGTCTTGGTCTCATAGATCAGTGAGCGCGCGAAGACGGGAATGGTGAGCTTGTCGGCTTCCGTTTGGCGGTGCGTCGACAGCGCGCCGTAGACGACCAGTTCGCCGCCCGGCGCCAGCGCCCGCGACACATCCGCGCCCACCTGGCCGCTCACGCTGTCGATGGCCTTGAATACGCCTTCGCCACCGGCGATTTCGGCCACTCGCGCACGCAGATCCTCGTCCTCGGTACTGATCACCGCCGTCCCACCCAGCGCACGGATGTCGTCGACAGCGGAGCGGCGCCGGACCACATTGAGGGTCTTGAAGCCGAAGTGCGTGCCGAGCTGGATGACCGACTGTCCGACGGTGGAACCTGCGGCGGTCTGCAGGAGCCATTCGCCGGGCTGGACATCGAGTACCTCGCCGGTCAGGATGACCGCCGTCAACGGATTACTGAGCACCTGGGCCGCAGTCGAGTCGCTCATGCCGGCGAGCACCGGCAGCACGCGCTCGGCGTCAGCCACGAGATACTCCTGCCACGTACCCCGGACGCCGGCGGTGATGACCCGCTGACCAACCGCCAAACCGTCTACCTCACTGCCGATTTCGTCGATCACGCCGACGGATTCGATGCCCGGTGTCGTGGGGAACTCCGGCACGAAGCCGTAGCGGCCGCGCACCGTGTGCAGATCGCTGGCGTGGACCGGAACCGCGGTCACCCGAATCCGCACCTGACGGGGTCCTGGCTGCGGGACGGAGCTCATCTGCAACTGGAGAACTTCTGACGGTTCGCCCATGGCGCCGGCGACGACTGACCGCATGGTGCTCATCGTGGTGAGTTCCTTTCGGGCTGATTCCGAGGTGTTGCCCCGGTCAGCACCGCAGGCACCGCATCAATTCCGGCACTGAGGTCCTCAGCCTGGCCCCCGCAGTACCAGGGTTACCGCGGCATCCCGTACCTGAACTGATCAGCGGCATCGTCGATGTTGTGCCTCACGAAGCCAGCCGAACGGAGAGATGACCATGCAGCGACAGGACGTCGAATTCCAAGCCGAAGGCGGGGTGACGCTGCGGGGCTGGCTGTTCATTCCCGACGGCGCCGGCCCGCACCCGGCCATCACCATGGCCCACGGGTTCGCCGGGGTGAAGGAGCACGGGCTCGAGCGTTTCGCCCGCGCGTTCGCCGACGCCGGCTTCGTGGTCCTGGTACACGACCACCGAGGGTTCGGTGCGAGCGATGGCCGGCCGCGCAACGACATCGACCCGTGGGTGCAGATCGCGGACTGGCGGCGAGCGATCTCGTTCCTGGAGAGCCGCCCGTTCGTCGACGCCGGCCGGATCGGGTTGTGGGGCAGCAGTTATGCCGGCGGTCATGCCATCGTCCTGGGCGCCACGGACCGGCGCCTGCGCGCGATCGTCGCCCAGGTACCGACCATCAGCGGCTATCAGCAGAGTCTGCGACGTGTTGCTCCCGAACAGGTTTCGGCTCTGGAAGGCGCCTTCGCCGAAGATGACCGGCGCCAGTTGGGCGGCGCGGCGCCGGCCACGCAAGCCGTGGTGAGTGCGGACCCCGCCGTTCCCGCCGCGTACCGCATGCCCGACGCCGTTGCGTTCTATACCCAGCCCGTCCCGGCGGGCACCTGGGACAACGAGGTGACGCTGCGCTCGACCCGCGCGGCGCGGATGTACGAACCCGGCACCTTCATCAGCCGCGTCTCCCCCACTCCATTGCTGATGGTGGTGGGCCTGCACGACACCGTCACCGTAACCGACCTGGCCCTCGCCGGCTACGAAAAAGCGTTGGAGCCAAAGAAACTCGCCACGATCGACGGCGGTCATTTCGACCCCTACCTGACGGACTTCGATGCGGCCAGCGGTGCCGCGGTCGCCTGGTTCACCGAACACCTCCAAAACCACTGAGCTCAAAGGAAACCCCTCATGTCCGAACTGCACTACGAGGTACTGGTCCACGACGGCCTGCCGCGGCACCGTGAGCAGCGACTGCCCGACGGGAGCCCGATCGTCTCCTCGCCCGTCTCCACCACGCTCATCTACGGCGACCATGACGCCGTCCTGGTCGACCCACCGTTCACCTACGAGCAGGTGCACCGCGTCGGCGAATGGGTCAAGTCCTTCGGTCGTCGGCTCGTCGCGGTCTACGCCACGCACGGTCATGGCGATCACTGGTTCGGTACCGAACTTCTGCTGCAACGGTTTCCGGGTGTGGTCGCGTACGCCACCGAAGGCACCATCGCGATGATGCACCAGCAGGGCACCGCGGGTCGGGCCCAGATGTGGGATGTCGACTTCCCCGGCCAGATTCCGCCCAGTCCGGTGGTGTACCACCCCGTCCCCGATTGGGGCATCATGCTGGAAGGCCACCGACTGGAGGCCGTCGAAGTCGGCCACACCGACACCGACGACACAACCGTTCTCCACGTACCGTCTACCGGATTGGTCGTAGCCGGTGACGTCGCCTACAACGGTGTGCACCAATACCTGCTGGAGAGTGCACACGGCGGTATCGAGGCCTGGCTGGCGGCACTGGACAAGGTCGCAGCCTTGCAACCGCGTGCAGTGGTCGCTGGACACAAGAACAAAGAGCTGCCCGATGATCCGTCGATCGTCGACCAGACCCGCGACTACCTACTGAATGCCCAGCGGCTGCTCGCCGAAAAGCCCAGTCCTCAGGAGTATTTCGATCAAATGACTGCGCTGTACCCGAATCGCCTGAATGTCGGACCGGTCTGGTACTCCGCCGTGGCTCTGCTCACCGATCCCGCCCCGGCCGGCGAGGCCGAACAGTGGTTCTTCGACGACTACCTGCCCACCTGGATCGGTGTCTGTGCCGGCACCATCGACCGCACCCCTGACTTCATCCTCGACTACTGGTCTGCACCCTTGAATTGGAGTGACGACCAAGGGAGCCGATGGATCCTGGAGCCTGCCGACGTGGTCACCGTGCTGGAGCAGCTGCACGCGCGGCTGCGCGAAGCGGGCTACTCCGACACCGCGGTGCCCGATAAGAAGGTCACCGTCTATCACGACAACGGTGCCGCGATCGAGGTGATCTGGGCCCGCCTGCGCGCGGACGGCAGCGAAATCGAAAGACTCGCCGCTCATTTCGAACTGGCCCGGGGAGCCGGTGGCTGGCGGATCATCGGCATCCAGGCCGTGTCCACCACCAGCGATTCGCTCAACGACGTTTGGCAGCAACAGCACTGATCGAACCCCAGAAAGGAGCCAGCCATGATCATCGACACCGACGACCTCGATCCCACGTCGTCCTACAAACTGCTCATCGGCAGCGTGCTGCCGCGGGCCATCGCCTGGGTCAGCACCAGCTCGACCACCGACTGCTCACCTATCGACACCGCCGCATGGTCACCATCGGGTTCCACCAAGGAGTTGGCCAAATGACCGATTCGTTCGACGACTTTCGCGTCATCCAAACGCCGGCCCGCCGGCCAGGAGCGGTGACCCTGCTGCTCATTCACGGTTTTCTCGATGACGCGGCCGTCTGGGACGAGTTTGTCGACGCACTCGACGGCGAAGTCACCAGCGTCAGCTACGACCTGCCCGGGTTCGGCACGCGCAGCGGTTCGGTCGCAGAGGCACGGGCCGCCACGCTGGAGTCCCTTGCCGCCGAGGCCGGCGACATCATGAGCGCAATACCCGGACCCGTCATCGTCGTCGGCCAGAGTCTCGGCACACAGGTCGCCGAACTCGTCGCCGCACAGCACGCCGACCGGGTTCCCGGCCTCGTGCTGCTCACCCCCATCCCCCTCGGCGGAACACGGCTCCCTGACGAGGCGATTGCGCCAATGCGCGCAGTCGGCGGCGACCGCGACGCACAGCGCGCCGAGCGCGCGGCATTGGCCCCCAACATGGGTGCCGAACGGCTCGAACGACTCACCGAAACAGGTATGCCCGTTGCATCTGACGTGGTTGCCCACTTCGTCGATGTATGGAACAACGGGGTTGCCGAAGCGCCCATCCGCAGTGCATACGACGGCCCGGTGCTGATTGTTCGCGGAGGCGCGGACGGCCTGACGACCGAACAGCTCGTCGACACCATTACTCCCCGGTTCGGGCACGTCGAGGTGCACGTCATCGACACAGGGGGCCACTGGCTCCACGTCGAGCATCCGGGGACGGTCGCGGCAATGGTGCTCGACTTCACCGACGCGGTCATGGGAGTGTCGTCATGACACCCACCGTGCAGCACAAACTCTTTGTCACAGAGCAGATCCCGCAATCCGGGCGCGGGCCACTACCCGACGGCAGCACCCGGATGTGGTCACCCATCACGTCGACGCTCATTGCCGGACGTCACGATGCCGTCCTGGTCGATCCGCCGATGACCACCCAGCAGGCAACGGACGTCGGAGACTGGATCGCCGCGTCCGGTCACACCCTGCGGCACATCTACATCACCCACGGACACGGTGATCACTGGTTCGGGGCGATCCCGTTACTCCAGCGGTTCCCGGGCGTCACGGTCCATGCCACCGAAGGCACTGCGGCAATGATGTTGGAGCAGAACGATCCTCGGTTCCGTGCCGAGTTCTGGGACCGGGTCTTCCCCGGGCAGCTGCCGGTAGGTGAGGTAGAGGTGTCCGTCGTCGAGCCAGGCGGTTTCGACATCGAGGGCACTGCACTGGTTCCCGTCGAGGTAGGCCACACCGACACCGACGCGACCACCATGCTTCATGTGCCCGAAACCGGCCTCCTTGTCGCCGGCGACGTGGTGTACAACGACGTCCACCTGTACCTGACCGAGTCCGGTGGGATCGCCGGTATCGACGACTGGCTGGCGGCACTCGACATCGCCGAGGCACTCGATCCGGCCGCCGTCATCGCGGGCCACAAGCGCCCCGACGCGCCGGATACGCCCACACAGATCGCGGCCACCCGAAGCTACCTCCTGGACGCCCGCCGCCTACTCCAATCAGCCGGTGGTGCTGGGGATTTCTACGCCCAGATGATGACCCGGCATGGTGACCGGATCAATCCGGGCGCGCTCTGGGGCGGTGCGATCACGCTACTTCCGCAGGACACCAGAGAACTCTGAGCCTCACATCGACGATCGCTCCGGTCATCAGCGGGCGGTCTTGGCACGCGACCGAGATCGGCAGCAGGACAGCCCTGTGGTGTCAGCCCAGGTGCGGACCAAATGGCGCGAACGTCCTGGAAGGCGTAGGGACTCCGCGCGACCCACGCGCGATGGGCCAGGTCACGCGGTACCTGGATCACGCGGCGCTCGCCGGGTGATCCAGGTACCTTCTGATCAGCGTGCCTGCATGTCCAGCACGACGCGAAAGCGGGCCTCTCCGGCCATCATTCGTGCATACGCCTTCGGCGCTTCGTCGAACGGGACGACTTCGGTCATCGCGGCCACACCGTGAGCGGCACTGAAGTTCATGCCATCTTCGTTCTCGACGGGCGTACCGGTAAGGCTTCCGACGATCGACCGGTTGGCTGTGACCAGGTCGACGGTGCTGACCGGAATCGGATCCCCCGCGACCCCGACGACGATCAGTTGGCCACGTGGCTTGAGACCAGCCAACAACGGTGCCATCGACGATCCACTTGATGCCGTGGCGACGACGGCGGTAGCGCCACCGAGCTCCTGCAGCGCTTCCGCCGGATCGGTTGCGGCACTGTCGATGTAGTGATCTGCGCCGAGCACGGTGGCCAGAGCGGCTTTGTCGGTGCCGCGAGCGATAGCGGCAACCCGGTAGCCGAGCTTGTGCGCGAACTGAACGCCCAGGTGGCCCAGTCCGCCGATACCCTGGACGGCCACGAGGGAATCGGGTCCGCCGTTGACCAAGCGCAGTGCGTTGTACGTCGTGATGCCGGCGCACAGGAGCGGCGAAGCTGCCACAGAGTCCAGGCTGTCGGGGATGCGGACCAATCCGCTGGCGCGCGCGTATGCGACCTCGGCGTAGCCGCCGTCGACCGTGGTGCCGAACCAGGGCTGGTCCTCGCAGTTGACGAAATCTCCACGGCGGCACGAGGAGCACACACCACAGTGACCGCCGAGAAAGCCGACGCCGACACGGTCGCCGATCTGCCACCCGGTGACCCCGGCGCCGACGGCATCGATTATGCCGACCGCTTCGTGTCCGGGTACGACGGGCTGGTCCGAATTGGGCCGTTGGCCCTCGACGGCGAGCACATCACTGTGGCACACACCGCAACTCAGTACGCGGAACCGTACCTGACCCGGTGGTGGCTCAAGGAGCGGTCGCTCCACCAACTCGAAGTGGGCCTGTCCGGTGACCTGAAAAGCGCGATAAGTAGACATTCGTTTTTCCTTTGTTTGAATTCGGGTTGCTAGTTGCTGCTGCGGTTCCACCGATCGGCGACAAGTGCGGCGTATTCGTCGGGTCGTTCCGCCCAGAGGAAGTGCCCGCCTCTGGCGATGCGGTCAACCTTGCTGTCCGGCAATCGATCTCCGAGATCATGGTTGTTCCTTCGCCGGAGGCTTGGCCGAGTAGGTCTCTCACATCACCCCAGAACGCTCCAGTCGCCACGCCGATTTCGGCCAGCGTGACCCTGCTGGGACCAGGATGACGGCGGCAAGGGTGACGGTCTCGTCACAGAAATACAATCTGATTGCCGCCCATTCAGCGTCGTCACCACGGCTGCCACACAGACACCGGGTTGAGATCGTCTGGTTCACCGGTCCGCTGCGGCTGACCAGAATCGGTGCGCCGCCACTGGAAGCCAGCCTCGTCTTCGTAATCGACGGTGACGCGGAGCTTGTGCCCTGGTTCGGCGGTCGAGTAGCACATCACGGCGTGTTGGTTGGGCGGCATCGTGCGCGGCCATTGATTGACGAAATGTACTGCCACCGCGTCACGAATCGCTTGCCTGACCGGACCGACGAACGGGCTGTCCATGGCGGTCTCCAATGATTCCTCCAGTGCAAGCCGAATGGACCGCCCGACATCTGGGTCATCCGACGTGGAGTGGCCGACATGCCAACAGCCGTCCGGTATCTCGACGCCGTCGGGGCCGACCGCCGCTACCTCGACGCTGAGGATGGCGGCAGCCTTGCTGCCCGCATTGTCGATCCTGACGGCCCACGAGGTGTCACCGAGGATCGGCGTACGCACGCACGACGGCACGAGCTTGCGGGCTTGTGCGGCGAAGCGCTCTCGCGTGATCCTGCGCCACTGGTCCATTCGCGCAACGTGGTACTTGTGCGCCTCGAACGCCTCCCGTGGCTCGCGGATCAAGGCGATGTACAGGGCTGTCAGGACGCCGATGGTGGTTGCCATGGCGCCGGCGGCCTGCGTCACCTGCAACCACGCCGGAGACGAGCTGACATTCTGCGGTCCGCATTGCGCGGCAACAGAATTCGCGAATGACAGCGCCCGAGTGGTCATGGCTGTGGATAGTCGTCGTAGAAGCCTGCGCCGGACTTGACCCCCATCCGGCCCGGTTCGAGGCAGCTGCGCAGCACCGGCGGCTTCATCTCGCTCTCCCCACTGGGACCTCGGCGTATGCGATGCCGGTGAGGTTGCCTTGCAAGGCCCGAATGGCTCCGTGCTCGGAGCCGTCCAGCGTTGCCTTCCAGATGTTGCCGCCGAGGTCGGTGACGAATGCGCGGTCGTTGGCCGGGTCCAGCGCGATGCCGATGCCCTCCATCAGATGCGCCCCGACGATCTCCGGATCGACGCTGCCGATGCCGCCCAGCTCCGCCCGGTTGACGGTGTTGCCGTACGGTGCGTCGCCGCGGTCGGTCCAGTACAGCATCCTTGCGGTGTGGTCGATCTCCAGGTCGATGGGCTCGGGCAGGTCTTTGAACACCACTTCGATATCGGCACGGCTCGCCGCGGTTTCGTTGGCGGGAACATCAATCGCGGCCCGGAGAATCCTGCCCTCACCGGCATCGCTCGCGCCCTTCTGCGTCCAGTACAAGTAGCCGCCCGCATGGTCGACAGCCACTCCAACACACCAATTGGTCTCATCGCGGCGATCCTCGGCGCCATCCCCGGCCTGAACCAGCACCTCCAAGCAAGAGCCGTCCAAGTTGCACCGCATGACCCGCATGCCTTCGCGGTCACCCCAGTACAACTGGCGACGGACGGGATCGAGGTGCAACTGCTTGGGCGTGAAAGTGCGGCCACTCGGCACAATCACCATGCGATTGCCGCCGTCGAGGTCAACCCGTTCGATGGACCCGTCGTTGGCCGACGGGACACCCATGTTGGTCCAGTAGATGTGCCCGCGCTCGACGTCGACTGCGACGCCGTCAGGAATGCGGCATCCCGTGACCAGGGTGGTCGAGCCGGAACCGTCAGGGTTTACGGAGAACAGTCGGCCACCGCCACTGGCTTCGAGCACGAAGAGTTTTCCCGTTGTTTGAGTCATGATGGGTCCTTTCACATTGAATGGCAAGGATTTTGGGTGCACATCCGCTACGACGGCTGGACCTTGTCGCGCGTGGCGATCAGCCCGAACAGCATCGCGTCGCGCTCGGCGGCGAGCTCGTCGATGGACCGTCCATTTGCTTCGGCGAACACGCCGTCAACGATCTGCTTCGCCAGCTCAGGAGTGAACTCCGGCGATTTGAACGATTCCCACTGGTTGACCATGCGCGGCATCAGGGTGTCCATGAAGTGCTGGATGCCACCCTGGCCACCGCCGAGGTGCCACAGCAGACTGGGACCCATTACGCCCCAACGTAATCCGGGTCCCCACGACACCGCGTCGTCAGCGTCCGCGACGTCGAGCACGCCGGCACCGATCAGGTAGACGACTTCCCGGTAGAGCGCGGACTGGATGCGATTGGCGACGTGGCCGGGCAATTCCTTCTTCAGCAGGATGGGCTTCTTGCCGATGTCCCGGTAGAAATCCATGGTTGCACTGACGGTTTCGGCAGAGGTCAGCTTGCCGCCGACCACCTCCACCAGCGGGATGACGTGCGGTGGGTTGAACGGGTGACCGATGACAGTGCGTTCCGGATGCCGGCACTGGACCTGGATTTCGCTCATCGTGATACCTGATGAGCTCGAGGCAATGATCGAATCGACCGGCGTGGCCGCATCGATATCGGCGAACAGCTTGACCTTCAATTCCGGGCGCTCGGGGCCGTTCTCCTGGACGAAGTCGGCGTCGGCCAGGGCCGCCGCCAGGTCGGAGGTGAACTTCAGCCGGTCCGGGCTGGCACCAGGTCCCAGGCCCAAGGTGGCCGCCCCGTCCCATGCCGTCTCGACGTAGGACCGCAGCGCCGCCTCCGCACCAGGCGCCGAGTCGGTGGCAGTGACGTCGAAGCCTCTGGCCAGAAAGTGGGTTGCCCAGCTGGCGCCGATGGTGCCGGTGCCGACAACGGCGATGCGCTGGACTGTCTTTGGTGCATTCATGAGTGGTTCTCCTTAGATGTTCGAGTGGTTCAGCGCCCGCGCCAGACCGGTGCGCGCTTCTCTGCGAAGGCGACAGCGCCTTCGTGTGCGTCCTCGGTTTTCAACAGGCTGTGAGCGGACTCGTTCTGGCGGGCGAACGCATCGGCGTCATCGAGGCCCTGCACTTCGCGCACGACTTGCTTGACCTTCGCCAGTGCTAGCGGAGCGTTGACCGCCACCCGCTGCGCAAGTTCTTGGGCGGCGGCCAACGCCCCGCCGGCCGACGCGAGCTCGCTGAGTAATCCGTACCGGTTCGCCTCGGCCGCCGTGATCGGCTCGCCGGTCAGCAGCACCTTCATCGCCACGTGGTACGGGAGCCGCTGCGGGAGGCGGATGACGCCGCCTTCGCCGGCGATGAGGCCCCGCTTCACCTCGGTCAGGCCGAATTTCGCGGTATTGCCTGCGACGATCAGATCGCAGGCCAAAGCCATCTCGAAGCCGCCGCCGAGCGCCCATCCCTCCACCGCGGCGATGAGCGGCTTGCGCACCACGGCCTGGGTGATGCCGCCGAAGCCTCGACCGGGCAGGATCGGCGTCTCGCCGCCCGCGAAGGCCTTGAGGTCCATGCCGGCACTGAACGTGCCCCCAGCGCCGGTGAGCACACCAACCGACAGCGCGGGGTCGTCATCCAGCAGGTCCAGAGCCGCCGCCAGCTGGACGGCCGTCTCGCGGTTGACGGCGTTCTTTTGACGGGGTCGGTTGATCGTGATGGTCAAGACGCCGTCGTTGCGCTCGGTGAGCACCAGATCGGTCGATACTTCAGTGGTGGTCATTTCAGTGACTCCTGTTGTGTTGCAGCGGGAATCACTTTCTGTTCCCGTAACCTGGCGATCTCATCGGCGGTGAAGCCCAACTGCGCGAGCACTTCGTCGTTGTGCTCGCCGTGTTCGGGTGCCCGCCGCGAAGGCGTGCGGGGTAGGCCGCGAAGAGCGATCGGGTTGTTGACGGTGTAGTCGAGGTCCTCGGCTCCTTCGATCGGCACGACGATGCCGGCCGCCCGCAGCTGCGGATCGTGAGCAGCTTCCTCGGGTGTCTGGATGACGCCGTACGGGATGCGGGCGGCGTCGAGCACGTCGTGCCAATGCGACAGCGGGCGCGACCCGAACTCGTCCTCGAGGGTCTTGGCCAGTTCACCGGCATTGGCGGCAATGGCCTGCGCGTCGGCGAAACGCGGATCGGTCAGCAGATCCGACCGCCCCATGGCGGCGGCCAAGGTCGGCCATGCCGACCGCTTTGCCGCGAGCATGAACCACCGGCCGTCAGCGCTGACGTACGCGTTGGTCATGGCATTGTCCGGCTTGTTGCGGTCATGCAGTTGGTACGGCGTGCCGCCGGCCAAGGCCGCCGACACCAGGGTCCCTGTCGCCCACACACCCGTCGCCAGCAGCGACGTCCCCACGTTGGCGCCGAGCCCGGTGCGTTCCCGGTGATACAGCGCGGTCGTGATGGCCGCGTAAATCGCTGTCGCCGTGGTGTAATCGCCACTGCCCCACACCGGAGACGTCGGCGGAGCACCGGCATCGCGGGTTGCGGCCAGCAGCCCGCTGCGGGACCAGAATGCGGTCAGGTCGAATCCGGGCAACTTGGCATCCGGACCGGAATCGCCATATCCGGTGATGTCGGCGTAGATGATTCGCGGATTCCAGCCCGACACTTCCTCGTAGCCGAGGTGCAATCCCTCGCGAGTGCCGTGCGGAAAATTGGTGATCAACACGTCGGCCCATTCGACCAAACGCTGCAGAATCTGGGTCCCGCCCTCGGATTTCAGGTTGATGGACATGCCGCGCTTGTTTCGGTTGGCCAAATGCCAGCTGTAGTTTCCGGGTGCCGCGGGGCTCGGCGGCACCGAGCTCAGCAGGCGCTGTGGGTCACCGATTCCCGGCGGTTCGACCTTGATGACGTCGGCGCCGAAATCCGACAGCATGGTGGCGGCGGCCGGCGCGGCGATGAAGCTGGCGATCTCGACGACCTTGAGGCCGGCGAACACGGATTGCTTTGTTTGAGTTGACATTTCAGACCCCTTAAACGAACGCGCTCAGGCCGCTGACGGACTTGCCGACAATCAGTGTCTGCATCTCGCGGGTGCCCTCGTAGGAGTACAGCGCCTCCGAGTCGGCGACGAACCGGCCGATGTTGTAGTCGAGCACGATTCCGTTGCCACCGAACAGCTCTCGCGCCCAGTGCACGGTTTCGCGCATCCGTGAGCAGCAGTAGGCCTTGGCAAGCGCCGACTGCTCGTCGCGGTACACGCCCTCGTGCTGCAGCTGGGCCAGGCGCACCATCATGCCGGCGCACGCGGTCGCGTTGCCGAGCATCTTGACCAGCAGGTCCTGGACCATCTGGAACTTGCCGATGGGCCGGCCGAACTGCGTCCGGGTCTTGGCATAGTCCAGCGCCAGTTCATACGCGGCGAATTGGACGCCGACGGCCTGCCAGGCCACACCGCTGCGGGTGCGGCGCAGGATTTCGGCGGTGTCGCGGAATGACTTCGCGTTCTGCAACCGGTTGGCTTCGGGCACCCGGCAGTCGTCGAGGACGATGTCGGCGTTCTGCACGATGCGCAGCGCAAACTTGTTCTCGATCTTCGATGTCGTGAATCCAGGGGTGTCCTTCTCGACGACGAAACCCAACACCTGGTTCGATTCGACGTCGCGGGCCCAGATCACGACCAGATCGGCAAAGGTGGCGTTGCCGATCCAGCGCTTGGCGCCGTTGAGCACCCACTCGTCACCGTCGCGGCGGGCCGTGGTCTCCATGCCGCCGGCGACATCGGAGCCACCGTGCGGCTCGGTGAGGCCGAACGCGCCGATCTTCTCGAACCGGCTCATCGCGGGCAGCCAGCGGCGCTTCTGCTCCTCGGAACCGCACGTGAAGATGCTGCCCATCGCCAGGCCGGTGTGCACACCAAAGAACACCGACAGGGACGGATCGAAGTGCGCCATTTCCAGCGCGGTGATACCGGTCATCAGATTGCTCGGCGCCGGCTCGTTCGAATCGGGGTCGGCCCAGTCGACCAGGTGCAGATCGGCGAAACCCTTCACCAGCTGATGCGGGAACTCGGCGCGCGCCCAGTGGTCCTGGACCACCGGTGCGGCCTCGGTCCGGAAAAATTCGCGGATGCGGGCGACCTTCTCGCGCTCGGTATCCGACAGCAGTTCCTCGTAGGAGTAGAAATCGGCCGGCAGCAATCCCGTTCCCAGATATGGCTGGGAGGTGTCCGGCAACGTCACTTTGGCAGTCATGACGTCCTCTCTTGTCTGTAGATGTGCTCGGCGGCGCGGTGTCGGCTGCGACTGGGGCGAGCACGTTGATGAGTGACAACTCCACGGTCGTCGAGAGTGCTGCTCGGCACCATCGATCGAGGATTGATCTTTTGGGGTGCCGGGATATAGCCCGAAGCGTCGCGGGGCGACTGAAGTACCGACCCGCGCGGGTCAGCGCATCAACTGGGTGCGTGAGGTGACACCCAGTTTGATGAACGCGTTGTGTACATGAGTCTTCACGGTGTGCAGCGAAAGGTTCAACCGCTCGCAGATGTCGCGATTGGTGGCGCCCTCGGCAACAAGGCCGACGACCTTCAGCTCAGCCTCGGTGAGACTGTCCCACCCCGTCGTGGTCCGGCGCCGGTTGACGGTGCGCCGTTCAACGCCCAGCTGCCGCAGCTTGCGGCCTACCTGTCGAGCGTAGGCGGGCGCCTCGAATCGCGTATATACATCGAAGGCGGCGTTGAACTGATCCACTGCCTCGTCGCGGCGATCGGCGACCACCAGCAGATCGGCGGCATCTTCGGCTGCGGCCGCGAAAAGCATTGGGCACGGGGCGCTTGCCGGCCAGCATCATGGCCTCGCGCAGCAGTCGACTCTTGCCGATGCCCGGTGGGCCCTCGATGACCACGATGCCGCCGCGCCCCTGCGCCAGCGCGTCCACCAGCGCGCCGATCTTCTTCAGCTCCGCCGCGCGCCCCCGGATCGGGGTCATCGCGAGCGGCTGCCCGTCGATGTCGAATCGTCCGGTTGCCAACCCCACTGCATCAGCGTGCCACTAGTCCTACATCCCGGGGTGGCTAAACATCAATCCCCGGTCGATGGCATGACCCGGCCGCGCCGACCAGGCTCGGAATCGACCAAAATTCAGCGCGCTCACAGCTATCATCGCCATGTTCCGGTGTAGCTGCAGCCCGCACCAGTCGGAGGACGATCGCATGGGCAAGCGAGGCAGGCGACGCAAGGGCGGCGGGCTGATGTCCAAAGTCTGGTTGCCAGCAGTGGTTCTGGTCGTGGTCGCGATCGTGGCCTACGGCGTGAACACGGTCCGCGGTCTCTCGCAGGCAATCACGAGCCCGCCCGACCCTGTCACCATTCCCCCCACAGTGGTGCAGATCAACCCGAAGAACGTCACCTACGAGGTATTCGGAAGTCTCGGCGGCACAGGGAAAGTCACCTACGCCGATCTCAACAGTGAGCCGATCGAGGTGCAGCTCACCTCGCTACCGTGGTCGTACTCCGAGACCACCATGGCCTCCTCCGCATCGCTGAGTCTGGTCGCCCAGGTCCAAGGCGGTTCTGTAGGGTGCCGGATTCTCGTTGACGGGCAGGTCCGCGACAAGCATTCGGTCACCCACGAGAGTGCCGCGGTAGCGTGCACGGTGACCGCCGCATGAGCGCGCCGGTCGCTGATACGCAGCCGATTCCGCCCGGCCCACCGGCTCAGGTCAAACGCCCGCGTCTCGCCAAAATGCTTCGGGTACTTGCTATTCCGATCATCTTGATCTGGCTCGCCATCGCCGTCCTGACGAACGTGCTGGTGCCCTCCCTCGATGACATCACGGCCGCCAACGCCGGCCCGCTGGTCGCCCGCGACGCGCCGTCGGCACAGGCGGCCATCCATATGGGCAACGACTTCAACGAATCCGATTTCACCAGTGTTGCCGTGCTGCTTCTGGAAACCCACGGCCGCAAGCTCGACGAAGGCGATCACCAGTACTACAACGAAGTGGTGCGCCGCCTGCTCGCGGACACCAAACATGTTCAGTCGGTGCAAGATCTGTGGGGAAAGCCTGTCACGATGTCGGGTTCGCAGAGTGGCGACGCCCAAGCCACCACGCTGACCATCCGCCCGACCGGCGACCTCGGATCGTCAAAAGCGAACGAGTCGATCGAGTCGATCCGCGACGTCATCGCGAAAGTGCCGAAACCCAAGGGGCTCAGCACTTACGTCACCGGCCCGGCACCATTGGCCGCGGACACGCTGCACGCCACCGACGCCAGCCTGGTGAAGCTGACCATCGTCACGGTCATCCTGATCCTGATCCTGCTGCTGATCACCTACCGGTCGATCACCCGAGCGATCATTCCGCTAATGGGTGTGCTGACCACCCTCGCCGCGGCCCGCGGCATCATCGCGTTCCTGGTGCAGCAGGGCGTCATCGAGATCTCCTCGTTCGCTTCCAACCTGCTGGTCTCGCTGGTCCTCGGTGCCTCAACGGATTACGCGATCTTCTACATCGGCCGCTACCAGGAAGCGCGCCAAGACGGCGAAGACAAAGAATCGTCGTATTACATCTCGGTGGCCAATGTCCCGCACATCATCCTCGGTTCAGGGACCGCCATCACCGGCGCCACGTTATGCCTGAGCCTGACGCACCTGGACTACTTCCGCACCCTCGGTCCGCCGTGCGCCGTGTCCATGGTTGTCGCCGTCCTCTCGGCACTTACCCTGGGTCCCGCATTGCTCACGGTGGGCAGCAAGATCGGCTGGTTGCAACCGCGGAAGAAACGCGCCAACCCGGTCTGGCGCAAGGTTGGCACGATGATCGCCCGCTGGCCCGTACCGATGATCGCCGTTGCGGCCCTGATCATCCCGTTGTGCATGCTGGGCTGGACCACCTACAACGTGAGCTACAACGACCGTGACTTCGCCCCGGCCAGTGTCGAGGCGAGCACCGGCTACGCGGCGGCCGACAAGCATTTCCCCACGAGTTGGCTCAACAACGACATCGTGTACCTGAAGTCCGACCACGACATGCGCAACACCGCAGACATGATCTCGATGGACCGCGTGGCCAAGGCCATCATTCGCACGCCTGGTGTTGCCATGGTGCAGAGCGTCACCCGACCCAACGGTCGCCCGATCGAGCACGCGTCGCTACCGTTCGCATTCGGCTCGCTCGGTACCAAGCTCGGTGAGAATCTTGGCTTCCTGCGGGACCGCATCAAGGACATCGGCACCCTCGCCGACACGACGGGGAACATTCTGCAATCGACGCAACGGATTCAGGACATCACCAAACAACTCGTCGTCGGGACACACCTGTCGCGGCAATCCGCTGAACAGCTGCGGGCACTCTCCGAGGAAACCCGCGACCACCTGGCCGATTTCGACGATTTCTTCCGCCCCATGCGCAACTACTTCTACTGGGAGCCGCACTGCTACGACATCCCGATCTGCTTCGCGCTGCGCTCGCTGTACGACTCCATCGATACCGTCGACAGCATCACCGACGAGCTCGGCAACACCGTCAAGGGCATCTCCATCATCGACACCGTCACGCCCCAGATCATCCCGCAGATCCAGTCCACCATGACGAACTTGCGGGCCATCCAGTCGCTGACCCTCACACTGCAGAGCACCCTGAATGCCCTTGTCGATCAACTGGATGTCTTCATCAATCCCTTGGTCGACATGGCGCAGTCCTTCGACAACGCCAAGAACGACGACTTCTTCTTCCTGCCGCCCGATGCCCTCAAGACCGCTGATTTCAAGGTCGGGATGGACTTCTTCATGACGCCCGACGGCAAGGGCGCCCGCATGGTCTTCTACCATGACGGCGAGGCCCAGACCCCTGCCGGCATCGAGCAGGTCCGGAACGTGACCGCGTCGGCACAGCAGGCACTGAAGGGTACGTCACTGTCGAACGCAAAGATCTACCTGGCCGGTGCGGCTTCGAATTACCGTGACGTTCAGGACTATTCGTTCAATGACATCATCATCATGATGCTCGCGACCTTCGCCCTGGTGTTCTGCATCGTCCTCGCCATCACCCGCGCTCTGGTCGGTTCGATCCTCGTGCTCATCACCGTGATGCTGTCGTTCGCCGGGGCCTACGGGCTGTCAGTGTTCATCTGGGAGACGTTGCTGCACACCCAATTGCATTGGCTCACACTGCCCATCGCATTCATCGTGCTGGTCGCGGTCGGTTGCGACTACAACCTGCTGATGCTGTCTCGATACCGCGAGGAGCTCGGCGCCGGCATCAAGACCGGGCTGATCCGCACGATGGGCAGCTCCGGCGGCGTGGTGTTCACCGCAGCGTTTGTCTTCGCGTTCACCATGCTGGCCCTGCTGGCCAGCGACGTCGTCAACATCGGTCAAGCCGGTACGACCATCTGCATCGGGCTGATCTTCGACATGGTCGTCGTGCGCTTGTTCCTGGTGATGCCACTGGCCCGGTTGCTAGGGCCGTGGTTCTGGTGGCCGCAACGGATTTCGCGGCAGCCCTCGAGTCGCCCCGAACCGGAACCGGTCACCGGCCCGATTCCCGCTTCCACCTCGTAGGCTGGATCCGGTTGCGGCTCTGGCCGCTTCCACGCTAAGGAGTTCTGCTCGGACCGTTGGCCATGGCTTCGGCGTTCGTCGACAGGATCGCCGCCCGAGCGGGGGCCATCGTTACCTGGGGGCCGCCTGCCCACGGCCGGTGCTCCACGCCATTCGGACAGTGAGCGTGGCCAGCAGCCCGAGGATCGCGGTGGCAGCGGCGAGAACGGCCCAGGCCAGGACGTGGGCTGGGCGGCTGGGAGCGGCGATCACCCAGCGCCCCACCGTGTTTGCACTCGCTGCCACCGGGAAGCAGAACGTCCACGCGGACAGCACAAACGGCCTGCGGAGGTATTGGGGCACGAGGAAGCCCTGAACGAGCGTCATCATCGCCAGGATCGCCGCCAAGCCCGTACCCACCATGGTGATCCGGTTCTCGTTCAGGCCGAACCACGCGATACTGGCGGTCGCAGGTGGGACCATCAACGCCGCCAGAGTTGGAAACCTGGCGTCCGACAGACCTTCTTCGGTCATGAGGCGGTTGACGATCACGGTTCCGAACGTCAACCAGAAGAACAGGCCGAGGGCGAACAATCCTTGTGCAATCGTGTGCCAGCCGCTGGCCTGCAACGAAATACAGCTGATGAACGGCCCCGCGACCACCGGTAGCGCGATTCCGGGATGTATCGCGTGACGGTCGCGCGGGGTGGTGAGCCAGTGCGCCACCATCGCTGCGGTGGCCAGTGCCCATCCTGAGACCAACACAAGGTCGAGCAATCGCACCCCAACCGCGTGTGGGCGCAGTTGGGCCACGATCAACAGCGGGATCACGGGAATGTAGCCCATGGCGAAGCCCTGGTCAGGGTGCCGCAGATCAGCGACGAAAGCGAAAGGATTTGCGCCACCGTGCCTTACGTACATCACGGTGATCGCGAGCCATACTCCGAAACACATCGCCGTCAGAATCACCGCGGGCCAGGTAGGCGCCCCGAAACCGATTGCGGTGCGCCATGCTCCACCCAACCCGCCCAGCCCCAATGCAATCGGGTACCGACGCAGCCAGCGGTCGCGCGCGGACGCCGCGCCCACCAGGACACGGCGCTCACGCGCTGTGGACACAACGGGACGGGTGGCGATCGGCACGGTCAGCGCCCCGCTTGCACCAGCTGGGCCCGCGAGCTGATGCCCAGCTTTCCGAATGCGTTGTGCACGTGTGTCTTCACGGTGTGCAGCGACAGATGCAATTGATCGGCAACCGCGCGATTGGTGGCACCTTGCGCGACCAGCGTGACAACCTTGTGCTCCGAATCGGTGAGACTGTCCCAGCCGGATTTGGCCTTCGGGTGCCGCGTGATGCGACGCTCCACACCCAGCTGTCGCAGTCGGCGGCCTACCCGGCGAGCATCAGCCACGGCACCCAGGCGCGTGTACGTGTCGAAGGCAGCATTGAACCAGTCCAGCGCCTGGTCCGTACGCTCGGCGTCCGCCAGGTTCCGCCCGACGTCCTCAGTTGCGGCAGCGAAGAGCATCGGACGCTGCGAAGAACGCAGCAGATCGGTGGCACGCATCAACATATCGGTATCGGCGTCGAGTAGTCCGCGCGCATGCAGCACCACCGCGGTGAACAACGGCACCTCGTCGCTGGACAGCTTCTCGACGGCACGCAGCACGCCTGCACGGCAGTCGCGCTCACCCGAGGCCGCAGCCACCCGCGCCCGCAGGATCACCTGGTCCAGCGCCTGCGGGGTCAACGGCGCACGTAGCAACTCGACTTCAGGATCGGACCAGCGTGCAGCCTCATCGAGGTCATCGGCGTACCAAGCCGCCATCGCCAACGCGTGCGCCGCCGTTCGGCGCTCCATGGCCGAACCCTCGGCGTAGGCCGAACGAACATGGAACAGCATCTGCTGCAACAATTTTCGATCGTCGGTCCGTAGCGCCACCTCCACCAGAACAGCCGCCCTGAGCACATCCAGCTCGGTGACGTCCGGTTGAGTGGAATCGTGCACATCAGGAATAGGCACCGCCTCGGCCGCGAGGCGCGCCGCATCAAGTTCGCCGGCAGCCAGCTGTGCCATGCCGGCGTAGGTCGACCACACGTCCACTGCCATCGCATTGTGTTCCTGCCGGGCCCGACCGGCACGCGAGGTGATGAGATCGACGGACTCGTCGACATGGCCGACCGCAGCCAGCGCGTTCGCGTAGTGGGCCGCCGACAGCAGGTAGGCCGCCGGCAGCTCACTCGTACGACAGCGCGCGCAGAGCTCTTTCAGCCGGTCCAATGCGGCACCGGCAGCGCCGTCGACGCACTCGAAACACGCCATGGTGACGTTGGCAATCACCTTCGACTCGAGATCGTTGACCGCGTCAGCAGCCGCCAGAGCATCGTCAGCCAACGCCCGATGTCGTCCGTCGGCGTCGTCCAACATCAGGTTGTAGGCCAACAGCGCCAGGTGCCGCGCACGCGTGACGTCATTGACGGCATCGAGCCGCAGTGCCCGCCGGTTTTCTTCCGCCCGGTGCCGGGAGCCGTGGCGGGTGAAGGCCGGTAGCCGCAACCGGATTTCGGCTTCGCTGTCCGCCGTCGCCTCTGCCAGCGCAGTCACAGCCAGCTCTTCGGCATCCTGGTAACGCCGGGCCCGGTTCAACAGCACAACCGTCTCGGCGACCAGGCGACCATGATCGGTGTCGTCCGTAGGTAGCAGCTCCAGTGCCCGCATGCTGAAATCAGCAGCTGCGCTCACGTCGGTGCGAGCCAGCGACTGTGCGGCTCCGCGCAGCGCGGCGGCCGCAGCGCGATCACCCGGTTCGGCACTACGCACCAACGCCTCCGCCACATCCGCGGGCGGGGCACCCATGCTCATCATCAGTGACGCCGACTGACGTTCCATGGCCCGGCGCAATGACTGCGGCAGGCACTCCCGGGTGGCCTCGCGTAGCAAGCGGTGACCGAACCTCAGCTGCTCACCGTCATCGACCAGGAGCCCCGCCCTCGCGGTCTCGGCGAGCGCCGGCAGCAACGACGCAGGCTGCCGTTCCAGCATTGCCGCCAGCAGGCCTGCCGAAAAACGTTCGGGCAGAACGGCAGCCACCCGGACCAGTTCAGACGCATCGGTGGAAAGCACGTCCAACCGTCGCTGCATACAGGCAGTCAGGCGTCCCGGTAAGTCCTGCCCCGTCACCGACGCGGTGCCGCCACCGATCTGAAGCCGGCCCTCTTCCCGGACGCCGCGCAGTATTTCGGTAACCAGGTACGGGTTCCCCCGTGCCTTCGCCGCCATGCCCTCCAGGGATTCGTCCACTCGGGCGCGCACAAGATCGGCGACCATCTCGACAACTGCGCCTCGCGACATGGCCGGCAAATGTAGAAACTCGGCACCAGAGTGGTGCAGCGTCGCCAACGTCTCGTGTACCGGTGGACTACCTGCACCGGTCCGCATGGTCAGAACCCACAGCACCCGAACGTTCGCGAGCGCTGCGGCCAACGACCGCAGCGCCAACAATGTCCTGTTGTCGGCCCAGTGAATGTCCTCCAGGACAACCATCAGCGGGGACCTTTCGGCCGCTTCGGTAATCGCAGCCTGCAGATGCTGCACGACCCAGTAGCCGGCGTCCGCCGATGCGCCCAGCTTGCGCAGCACCTCACCGTTCCCGACCGGACGGCCACCGCTCAGCATGGCGGTGAACATCGGAACGAACGGTAGGTCTTGCTGATGCTCGATGGCCTCGCCGTACAACGTCCGCACACCCCGCCGCTCCGCCAGCGCCGTCATTTCAGCCAGGAGGCGCGACTTGCCCGACCCCACCGGGCCTTCGATGACAAGGGCACCCCCACGGCCTTTCAGCAGCGCATCCAGTTGCGCGAGAGCAGTTTTCATCTCATCCGCTCGACCACGCAGCGGCGGGGTGGCCGTGTTGTTGCCGAGTGAGTGCACGGTTGTCGATGACATTGTCACGGCTACCTCCAGGCTCAGCCCCGCGCTCAGGCGCTCGGCGGCACCGTGAGCCCATTGCGCGTTTCGATACCGCGCACACTGGTGTCAAATGCCTTCCTCAGCTTGCCCTTGGCGACAGTGCCGAGCGCCCACGACAGGGCCTTGCCCTTGACGTTCTTGCCCTCGCGCACGATCTCGAGGTCCACGTGCGTCGTGCCGTCGCCCTGGCGCGTCAGCGTGTACACGTAACCCGAGGCACCGCCGAACACGTTCGAGTCCGTTGTTGTCAGCAGCACGCGGGTGGGATCGGTCCAGTCATAGGTCAGCCGCTCCCAGACACCACCCGAGCCCTCGGTGACGTCGGCTCGGCCTGTCGTGACGTGATGTACCTCGAGATAGGAATCCGCGCTGTTCGGAAAGACCTGTCCGCGGCCCGGCCCAAAGTCGGTGAGCCCCTGGACGAATTGCACCGGAGTGGCCGACGTGGTGGTTTGGAATCGAATATTGGACATTTTCGGGCCTTCCCTGGTGGTCGGATGATCGGCAACCACAGCGTCGACACCCACAACGCTATTCCGGTGTGGCGGCCGGCAGCCGCCCCCCATCAGTCCTGGTACCGGCAGGGACACCTTGCGTGGGACACCGCGCGGACCCGCCCGTGTTGCGCAATATGGAATCCAGCGAAAGGCCGACGATGACAACAGATCTACTGAGCGCAGTACTGGAAGCGCATGGCGGACTGGACCGGTGGCGAAGTTTCAGTGCTGTGGCGGCGACCATTGTCACCGGCGGCAAGCTCTGGGAAATCAAGGGCCAGCCACAGGACCCGGCACCCCGGCGGATGTCCGTTGCGCTGCAACGACAATGGGCTTCGGTACAGCCTTTCGGCGCGCCGGACCAGCGCACCGACTTCACGCCCGCGCGTGTCGCCATCGAGAAGCTCGACGGCCGGGTGGTGGCTGAACAAGTCGCTCCGCGAACGACTTTCGCTGCTCACGTGCTGAGCACGCCATGGAATCCATTGCAGCGGGCGTACTTCAACGGTTACGCGCTGTGGACGTACCTGACGACACCGTTCTTCATGACCCTGCCCGGGATGGTCGTCACCGAAATCGATCCGGTCCTCGATCACGGCGAACGCTGGCGCGGACTACAGGTGCGCTATCCCGCCGGTATCGCCAGCCACAGCCGGCAGGAGGAGTTTTTCTTCGGCAGCGATTTCCTGATCCGGCGCCACGACTATCGCGTCGATATCGCCGGCGGGTTCGCCGCCCAGCACTACGTCAGTGAGATCGTCGAGGTCGACGGCATCATGGTGCCGACGCGGCGCCGGGCCTACCGGTGCGATGCCGCCGGCCGTCCCCTGGCGGACGAACTCATGGTGGCCATCGACATCAGCGACGTCAGCTTTGCTCCCTAGGAGTGGACCGCGCTTCCACATGTCTAACCAAGTGGCTTATCGTGGCGGGCATGGACTTCGCGTTGTCGGCAAAAGCGCAGGATTACCAGCACAGGCTCACCGAGTTCATGACCGAGCTCGTGCTGCCGGCCGAGGCCTCCTACCACGCCTATCGCGAGGAGAAGGGCCCGAAGGACCACACGGTGCCACCGGTCGTCGAGGAACTCAAGATCGAGGCGCGCAAGCGTGGTCTGTGGAATCTGTTCCTACCGTCGGAGTCGGGCCTGACCAACCTGGAGTACGCCCCGCTGGCCGAGATCTCCGGCTGGAGCATGGAGATCGCCCCCGAGGCCATCAACTGCGCCGCCCCCGACACCGGCAACATGGAGACCCTGCACCTGTTCGCCAACGAGCAGCAGCGCAAGCAGTGGCTTGACCCCTTGCTCAATGGTGAAATCCGCAGCGCCTTCGCCATGACCGAACCCGCCGTGGCCTCGTCGGACGCCCGCAACATCGAGACCACGATGCTGCGCGACGGCGGGGACTATGTCATCAACGGCCGCAAGTGGTGGATCACCGGCGCGGCGGACCCGCGCTGCAAGATTCTGATCGTCATGGGCCGCACCAACCCGGACGCGGCCTCACACGCCCAGCAGTCGATGATCCTGGTGCCCGCCGACACCCCCGGTGTGGACATCCAGCGGTCGCTGCCGGTGTTCGGCTGGCAGGACCAGCACGGGCACTGCGAGATCGTCTTCGACAACGTCCGCGTCGCCGCCGAGAACCTGCTGCACGAGGAGGGCTCCGGTTTCGCCATCGCGCAGGCCCGGCTGGGGCCGGGCCGCATCCACCACTGCATGCGTGCCCTCGGCGCCGCCGAGCGTGCCTTGGCCCTGATGATCGACCGGGTGCAGACGCGCGTGGCGTTCGGCAAGCCGCTGGCCGAGCAGGGCGTGGTGCGCGAGTCGATTGCCAAGTCCCGCAACGAGATCGACCAGGCCCGGCTGCTGTGCGAGAAGGCCGCCTGGACCATCGATCAGCAGGGCAACAAGGCCGCCCACGTGCTGGTGTCGCAGATCAAGTCGGTGGCCCCGCAGGTCGCGTGCGACGTGATCGACCGCGCCATCCAGGTGCACGGTGCTGCCGGCATCTGCGATGACGTCCCGCTGGCCCGGCTCTACGGCTGGCATCGCGCGATGCGGCTTTTCGACGGACCCGACGAGGTGCACATGCGCACCATCGCGCGTGCCGAACTCGGCCGCGAGAAGTCGGCGTTGGCGGCCGCGGCGTTGGGCCACTGATGCGGTCCACAGGTCTCGAACTCGCCGGCGCCTGGAACTTCCGCGATGTGGCCGAGGAGACGGACATCGCCCCCGGGCGGCTGTACCGCTCCAGCGAGCTCAGCGGGCTCGTCGAAGACGGCCGTAAAGCGTTGCAGCACTACGGCATCACCGACGTCGCGGATCTCCGGTCGCTGCGCGAGGTCGAGCGCCGCGGTCCCGGCCAGGTGCCCGACGGCGTCGCGATCCACCTGCTGCCGTTCCACGAGCTCGCCGCGGCGGGGACCGATACCGCCGAGGCGCCGCACGAGAACGCCTTCGAGAAGATGATGACCGCGAAGGCCGACGACGAGGATGTCGCGGTCGCCGCCGGTCGCTTCATGGTCGAGGAGTACCGCCACTTCCCCACCCTGCCCGGTGCGCATCTTGCGATACGACAGGTCATTTCGATGCTCGCCGACTCGCGGCCGGTGATCACGCACTGCTTCGCCGGCAAGGACCGCACCGGCTTCACCGTGGCGACGGTGTTGGGCGCCGTCGGCATCGATCGCGACGCGATTCTCACCGATTTCCTGCGGAGCAACGACGCCGTGCCGCAGCTGCGCGAGGGCATCCTCGAGACCATCCGCACCCGGGCCGGGCAGACTGCCGAGGTCGTGACGTTCGCCGAGGCCCGGCTCACCGAAGAGGTGCTCGGCGTCCGCGAGGAGTACCTGAACGCGGCCCTGAGCGTGGTCGACGCCGAGTACGGATCGCTGCCGAATTACCTTGCCGCCATTGGTGTTACCGACGAGCAGCTGGCGCGCTTGCGGAGCGTCCTGCGGGGCTAGCGCCGGACTGCCCGTGGCTCAGTGCCCGTGAGCGTGACCCGAACGTCGTCGGCCACCTTCATCGCGCCCATCAGCATCGAATACTGCTTGATGCGATGGTCGCTGTGCCGTACCACCGCCTCACCATTGATCCGCAGGTCCGCGCCATCCGGCTCCACGCGGACGACGACTGCCTGCCCGTGGCTCTGACCGCCGAGATCCAGGGTCCCGGTGAACCGCCACGAATCGCCGATCCGTTCAGCCGAAGACGCACGGAACACAGCCTGCGGAAATCGCTTGGTCTGCAACGATTTCAGCGCGTTGTTCCGGACCAGCGTCTTTTCCGCGCCGGACAACGGCGTCATCCCGCCCTCGCCTGTCAGTACGTCCAGCGAGTCCAGTTCGACGGTCACCTCGACCGCAATGGGTTCGTCGCCGTCCACGTCCACGGTCGCCAGCCACGAACGCATCGCGATGGTCAACCGGTGTCCCATCCGCGCCGCGCTGCCGGTGACGCCGGTGTGCAGAAGCAACTCACCGGACGATGCGTCGAGGATCCGTTTCTCTGCCGTCAACTCCCGACCACCAATCCCGTCACCCACGCGACGGTCGCCAGCAGCGCGGCCGTCAACTCCACCCCCATGGCCAGCGCGACGCCCTTGATGGCGTGTTTGGTCGACGTCCACGCCCGGCTCGTGTCCCGCAGCGCGGAGTACTCGGACAGGTAGACCCCCAGCACGAAACCGAGAGCCAGGCCCAGCACCGGGATCACGAAAAACCCGATGACGCCGAGGATTCCGCCGACGATGAGGCTGCGGGTGGACACGTCGGCCCGCCGCATGCGGCGCATCGGCCAGAGATATTTGATGACCTCGCCCGCCAGGAACAAGGCCGCCGCGACGCCTAGTACCACCCAGGCCGTCGCGGTGTGGACGGCCACCGCCCACACCGCGATGGCGAGGAACACGAGCAGTCCCCCGGGTAACACCGGCACCACGATGCCGACGAGGCCGATCGCGATCACCAGCGCCACCAGCACTGTTCCCAAGGTGTTCAATTACGGCTCCAGGACAGCCTTGCCGTGAATCTTGCCGTCTGCCAACGCCTGCAGAGCGGCGGCACCGTCGGCCAGCGGAAAGCGTATGGGCTCCGGCGGCCGCAACCCGGCCTCGACCAGTTTCGCCAGGCCGGCCCCGACCTCCGCAGCCGCACCGGGTACCTGGCGGATGAACTCGCCGTACCCGACGCCCACCACGCTAATGTTGCGCAGCAGCAGGCGGTTCACCTTGACCGTCGGGATACCTTGTCCGGCAGCGAAACCCAGCACCAGCAGCCGACCTTCAGGGGCCAACACGCGGATCGCGTCATCGAACGCCTCGCCGCCAACCGGGTCGACCACCAGGTCCACTCCCCGACCGTCGGTCGCCGCCAGCGCGGCCTCGCGCCACCCGTCGGTCAGCGGCAGCACCACGTCGGCACCGACAGCGGCCACGAAATCCATTGCCCCGACCCGGTGCACCATGGCAATGACCTTGGCGCCCATGGCCTTTGCGATCTGGATGGCCGCGACCCCGACACCACCTGCCGAGCCCAGCACCAACACCGTCTCCCCCGCCAGCAACCTGCCACGGCGGGCCAGTGCGAAGTACATGGTGTAGTAGTTGCCCAGCAGGCAGACCGCCGCGGCGTCGTCCAAGCCGTCGGGCGTCGGGAGCACTGAGTCCGGCAGGGCCAGCGCGCGTTCGGCGTAGCCACCCATCATGGTGAAGGCCGAAACCCGCTGGCCGACAACGAAACCAGAGCCCTCAGGCGCCGACCGCACCGTGCCCGCCACCTCCATGCCCGGGGTGAACCCGGGCGGAAGCTTCAGCTGGTACTCGCCGCGAATCAGCAGTAGGTCGGGGAAGCAGACGCCGGCCGCACCGACATCGATGACGACCGCATTGCCCGAGGGGTCTGCGGCGTCATCGATGTCGGTGTAGGCAAGGCCCGACGGGCCGGTCAGCGACTGCGCGACAAGCGCTTTCACCTATCAGCCGAGCGCGAACGACGCGGCCTTGGCGGCCGACAGGTCGGTGATCTCGCCCCACTTGGCGGCCACCTCGTCGACGCTGGGCACGTGGTCGAACGTGACACCGTCGTTCTGGAACAGCGCGGTGCGCTGCACCTTGCCACCGCCGACGATGAAGATCGACCCGGTCTCGGGCAGCTCGTCGCTGCACAGCTGCGCCACGACGGGCGCCACGTACTCCGGCGACAGCTTCGCGAAGACCTCGGGCGGCACGATGTCCTCGGTCATGCGGGTCGCGGCGATCGGTGCGACGGCGTTGAGCTTGATGTTGTACTTGGCGCCTTCCTGGGCCAGCGTGTTGATCAGGCCGACCAGACCCAGCTTGGCGGCGCTGTAGTTGGCCTGACCGAAGTTGCCGAACAGACCGCTGGTGGAGGTGGCGACCACGACGCGGCCGTAGGCGTTCTCGCGGAAGTGCGGCCACGCGGCGCGGATGACGTTGTAGCCGCCGTACAGGTGCACCTTGAGCACGATGTCCCACTGGTCGGCGGTCATCTTGTGGAACGTGCCGTCGCGCAGGATGCCCGCGTTGGACACCACACCGTCGATCTTGCCGAACGCGTCGATCGCGGTCTTGACGATGTTCTCGGCGCCCTCGGCCTCGGCGACGCTGTCGTAGTTGGCGACGGCACGGCCGCCGGCGGCCTTGATCTCCTCGACGACCGTGTCGGCCATGTTGTGGCCGGCGCCGGTGCCGTCGCGCGCGCCGCCGAGGTCGTTGACCACGACACAGGCGCCTTCGCTGGCCAGCGTCAGCGCGTATTCACGACCCAGGCCGCCGCCGGCTCCGGTGACGACGATGACGCGATCCTGCACTCCGGGCATGGGTTTCCTCTCATGGAACAGAAATTGGACAGCCCGCCCCATCTATTTTCGGGTGGGCCACCCCTTGTGTATACGGCGGCCGCTCAGCCGCCGCATCGTTGGGTCGGCTCTAGAAGAACTTGCGCGCGATCTTCCACGCCTTGTCGGTGTACGGCGGGTAGATGAGCTTGCCCAGGTCGGGCCGGGTCGGCTTGGTCATCACCGACTTGGCGTGGCTGAACTCCAGGAAGCCGTAGCGACCGTGGTAGGCGCCCATGCCGGACGGTCCGACGCCGCCGAACGGCAGGCGCGCGGTCGAGACCTGGAAGATCAGGTGGTTGACCAGCATGCCGCCGGCCGGCACCTCACGGATGAACCGCTCGCGGACGGCCTTGGCCTTGGTGAACAGATACGCGGCCAGCGGCTTGGGCCGGGCGTTGACGAACGCGATGGCGTCATCGAGCGAGTCGACGGTGATGACCGGCAGGATGGGCCCGAAGATCTCCTCGGTCATGACCGGCGCGTCGAGCGGCGGGTCGACCACGACGGTCGGCTGCATCGTCAGCCGCGCCGGGTTCGTGCCGCCTCCGGTGACGACGTCCCCGCCGGTACCGAGGTAGCTGCTGAGCCGGTTGAACTGCCGCTCGCTGACGATCGGCAGACCGTCGGCGTCGTCGGCGGTGAACGCCACGACGGCATCGCGGATCTTGGTGACCAACTCGTCGCGAATGGGCTTCTCGGCCACCACATAGTCCGGGGCCACACAAATCTGGCCCGAGTTGACCACCTTGGCGAAGGCGATGCGCTTGGCGGCGACGTCGATGTCGGCGTCGGCCGCGACGATCACCGGGCTCTTGCCGCCGAGCTCCAGCGTGACCGGGGTCAGGTGCTCGGCCGCGGCGGCCATGATCTTCTTACCGATCTCGGTGCCGCCGGTGAACATGATGCGGTCCAGGCCCTGCGCGATCAGCTCCTGGCTGACCAGACCGTCGCCCTCGACCACGGCGACGGCCGAGGTGTCCAGGTACTTTTCGACGAGCTCGACCATCAGCCGCGACGAGGCCGGCGCGAACTCGGAGGGCTTGAGCACCACGGTGTTTCCCGCGGCGATGGCGCCGACGAGCGGGCCGAGGGTGAGGTAGAACGGGAAGTTCCAGGCGCCGATGATCAGCACCGTGCCGTAGGGCTCGTATTCCACCCAGCCACGGCCGGGCAGCTGCGAGCGCTCCAACAGGCGGTAGCGACGTTTCGCCCATTTGTGCAGGTTCTTGGCGGCGTCCTTGGCCTCGGCGATGGTGCCGACGCTGTCGGCGAGCCACGCCTCGAAGGGCTTGCGGCCGAGATCGGCCTCCAGCGCCTTGGCGATGGCAGTCTCGTTCTCTTCCATCGCCTGGGCCAGCGCAAGTAGCTGGCGCTTGCGCCACTGCAGGTCACGGGTGCGCCCGGTGGCGTAAGTCTTACGAAGACCGGCGACGACCGCCGGGATGTCGGCAGCCGCTCGGTCGACGGATACAGCTGATTCAAGGGTCATGGCGGTTCCTTACGTGAGCCAGGCAACACCGAAATCCTAGTCAACCAGCCGGTTGGTTTGGAAGGGTCGACCCGGAGTATCACCCTTTGCGGGCGGTCACGAACGTGGAAAACGCCTTGTCATCGGTGTTGTCGACCTGCACCCAGCGATTCAGCCGGCGCATCTCGTCCTGCGAGGTGACCGAAGTCGACGCCCAGCCATGCGAGTCCAGCCACTCGGCCACGTCGGCGCGGTCGGGGTCCTCGTACATCAAATCCTGCACGTTCATCACCTGCCCCATGCCGAACTGGCCGGCGAGCTTGTCGAACCGGTCCCGCATCCGCTGGCGACGTTCGGCAGCGTGCTCGCCGACCGTCTCGACCGAGATGCGACTACCCGCCGCGCTCAGCGCGGTGATGTTCTCGAAGAGACGGTCCTGCGCCTCTGCCGGCAGGTACATCAGCAGTCCTTCCGCCAGCCAGGCGGTCGGCGCCGAATCGTCGAATCCGGCTTCCCGCAACGCTTTCGGCCAGTCATTGCGCAGGTCGATCGGCAGCTGATGCAGTGCCGCCGCCGGGGACGCGCCGTGCGCCTTCAAAGTCTCGTCCTTGTACTCGAGCACCTTCGGTTGATCGATCTCGAAAACCGTGGTGCCGGCCGGCCAGTCCAATCGGTAGGCCCGTGAATCCAGGCCGGACGCCAGGATCACCACCTGACGGATGCCGGCCGCCACGGCGTCGGCGAAGTAGGCATCGAAGAAATGCGTGCGCACCGCCTGGTAGTTGCCCATGTGCTCGAGCACCGCGGCGACCTCGGGGTCGGCCGCGGCCATCTTGTTGTTGAAGTCGGCGTCCAGAATCGTCTCCCAGACACCCGTGCCGGCGCCGGCCACCAGGATTTTCGCGAACGGATCGCGGATCAGCGCGTCATCGCGCTCGGTTTCCCCGGCCCGCGCGGCAGCCACCATCACCGCCGTCGCGCCCACACTGCTTGCGATATCCCAGGTGTCGTCGTCGGAGCGCTCGCTGCCCATGTACCAGATGTACCAGCTGATGCCCGACTATTCGGTGACCTGCCACAGCTTGTTGGCCAGCAGTAGTTCCAGCCGCTCGATGACGGCGGTCAGCTCCTGGTGGCTGCCGACATATCCGGCGTAGAAACCCATGCCCCACATCACGGCGATGAGCATCTCCACCACAGTGGACACCTCGGTGTCGACGGCCAGCTCACCGCGTTCGATGGCGTCGGCGACGGCCCAGGCCACGAAGTCACGGGAGGCCACGAGCGCGTCGTGCTCCTCCTGGCGCAATTCGGGATGTCGCTGCGCCTCGAGAATCGAGGTCACCAGGAATGCCGCGGCGGACCGGTCCTCGGAGTCGGCCTGGATGGCGGCGACGAAAAACGACGACAGGCGCCGGATGAAGGTGGTCTCTTCCTCGGCCCGGCGCCGGCCCGCAGCGACGACCATGGCATTGGTCTGATCGAGGACCTCGCCGTAGAGCACACGCTTGTTCGCGAAGTAGTGGTTGATCGCTGGGCGCGTCAGATCCGCGCGGATCGCAATGGCTTGGAATGTTGCTGCGTCGTAACCAAGTTCACTGAAAACCTCACGGGCGGCGCGCAGGATGCGCTCGCGAGTTTCGGCCGCCTTCGCCGCGGGAGGGCGACCCGGGCCTCGGGTGGCGATGTACGGCATCGTCAAATTGTGCCATAGATCTCGGCCCGGCCCTGCTCGTATGCGCGGCACGACCTCCGAAATTGCTTCTCCCAGCAAACTTGCAGTTCTGTCAACAACCGATTGCTGCACGGCGCGCGGTTACGGGCCGCCGGCCGGTCCCGATCGGTAGCCCGGCCAGGAACGACCCCGGGGGCGCCGGCGGCTGTGCGAAACCGTGACCGCAGGCGTGTTGTTGCCGGCGCATGGCGGCGTCAGCCAAATTAATGTTGGGCGCCATGACGGGCGTGGTGTCGCGAGAGTCGCCGGCGTTGCGCCGGGAGCAGCTCGTCGCGCGGCTGCGCGACAAGGATCCCGAATACGACGCGCTCCGGCGGGCGACGCGCGCAGGTGTCGTGCTCCCGGTCGTCGCGATCGCCGGACTGGCGGTCGGTACCGCTGTCGGCAGCAGGTCGCAGACGACGATGTTCGCCATCTTCGGCGCCGTCGCGCTGCTGGTGGTGGTCGATTTCCCCGGTAACCGCCCGGCGCGGGCACTGGCCTACGCGGGTCTCGGCTTCAACGGCGTGGTCCTGATTACCCTCGGCACGCTGGTGTCCCCGCATCCGTGGCTGGCGGTGCCGGCGATGTTCGCCATCGGGTTTCTGGTGACATTCTCCGGAGTCCTCAGCGAGATCATCGCCGCCGGACAGCGCTCCACCCTGATGACGTTCGTGCTGCCGGTGTGCACGCCGGCGGGCCCGGTACCCGATCGGCTGCTCGGCTGGGCCGTCGCCTGGGCCATTGCCGTCCCGGCCGCGCTGTTCCTGTTGCCACCCACCCACCACGACGATCTGCGCAAGCACGCCGCGCAGGTGTGCCGCCTGCTGGCCGCCCGGCTCGAGGGGTCCGCGACCGCGCAGGAGCTCTCCGATGCGATGGAGGCCCTGGCAGACAACTTCCTCGGTGCCGACTTCCGCCCGGTCGGTCTGACCGCCGGCAGCCGCGCCCTGGTGCGGGTCGTCGACGACCTGCGCTGGCTGTGCGACCGCGCCACCGACGCCACCGGCTCCCTGCTCGCGGAGACGCGTGCGCCGGCCATCCGGGTACTGAACGACTGTGCCCGGGTGCTCAGCACGCCGCGCGCCGCGGGCCGCGATCGCTACCGCGCCGACCTGGCCGACGCCCTGACCGCGCATCGGGCCGCCACCCGGGGGCGCTACCGCGAGGACATCGAGCTCATCCGGGCCGAACCCGACGATCTACTGGCCGTCGCGACGGGCCGAAAACTGTTGCGGCTCCGCACCTTCTCTGCGTGTATCGGAGCCACGGGCCGCGTCATCGGACTGGCGGCCGACGCCGATGCCCGGCCGGTGTGGGCCCGCGTCCTGGGCCGGCGGCTGCCGGCACACGGGAACCTCGACCGGGTGCTGTCCGAATCCCAGGCCGTATCGGCCATCCCGTCGGGCTTCGTCGCGACCCGGGCCGTGGTGGTACAGAACAGCCTGCGCACCGGAATCGGGCTGGCCGTCGCCGTGGCCGTCGTCCATCTGTTTCCCCTGCAGCACGGGTTCTGGATCGCCATGGCGTCGCTGTCGGTGCTGCGCAGTAGCGCGCTGACCACCGGGACCCGCGTGCTGCGCGCCGTCGGCGGCACCGCGATCGGTTTCCTGCTCGGCACCGTGGTGATCCACCTGATCGGCGCCAACCCCGTCCTGCTGTGGTTCGTCCTGCCCATCGTGGCGTTCGGTTCGGCCTATGTGCCCGATGTGTTTTCGTTCGTCGCGGGCCAGGCAATGTTCACGATGCTGGTGCTCACCATCTACAACCTGATCAGCCCGGCCGGCTGGCGCGTCGGGCTGATCCGGCTCGAGAACGTGCTGGTCGGTGCCGCGGTGGGCGTCGTGGTGTCGCTGCTGCTGTGGCCGCGCGGTTCAGCGGCCGTCGTGCACCGCACGCTGGAGTCGGCGCGCACCGCCGGCACGCGGTATCTGACCGCGGCCGTGCGGCGCGTGACCCGCGGTGCCTCCGAGGCCGCGACCGACCGGGTGCACGCCCTGAGCTTCGACGCCCTGACAGCCTCGCGCACCGTGGATGATGCGGTACGCCACTTCCTTTCGGAGAGCAGCGGCGCCACGGAGCTTCGGGCACCGGTGGTCCGGGCCGCCAATCAGACGGTCCGGTTGCGGGCAGCGGCCGACCTCATCGCTGACGTCGTGCCGCCGCCCTTGGGTCCATATCGGGCCGCGCGCGAGGTCCTCGAAGCCCACACCGCATCGATCTGCGCCCGGATCGCGGGCGCCGAAAACCCCGGCGCCGCGGCGCGCACCCCCATCAGTGACGACTTCGTGCTCGCCCTGCGCGCCGAGACCGGCGGCGGGAACTTGTCGGTCGAGGCCGCGCTGCCTCTGGTGACCGTCGCCGCCAGCCTCGGCGAGCTGGAGCTGCTCCATCCGGACCCGGCGCCCGCCTGATCAGCGGCCGGGCCGGTGCGGTTGCAACGCGTTCGGCGGAATGTTGCCGAACTTGCCGGACTGGAAGTCCTCGAACGCCTCGATGAGCTCCGACTTGGAGTTCATCACGAACGGGCCGTAGTGGAAGACCGGTTCCCGGATCGGCTGACCGCCGAGCAACAGGACCTCCAGCGCGGGCCGGTTCGAGTCCTGACCCGCATCGGCGGCGACGGTGATCCGGTCCCCCGGCCCCAGCACCGCGAGCTGACCCTGGTGGATGGGGTGGCCGACGGGTCCGACGGTGCCGCGTCCGGAGAGGATGTAGACGAGCGCGTTGAACTTGCGGTTCCACGGCAGGTCGAGTCGCGCCCCGGGCGCAATCGTCGCGTGCGCCATGGTGATCGGCGTGTGGGTACCGCCCGGGCCCTTGGCTTCGCCGATCTCGCCGGCGATGACACGCACCAGCGCGCCACCGTCGTCGGACGACAGCAAGGTGACGTCGGTGCCCTCGATGGCCTGGTACCTGGGGGCCGCGAACTTGTCCTTCTTGGGCAGGTTCACCCACAGCTGCAGGCCGTGGAACAGTCCACCGCTCTCGACCAGTTCGGCGGGCGGCGTCTCGATGTGCAGGATGCCCGACCCGGCGGTCATCCACTGCGTGGCGCCGTCGGTGATCAGGCCGCCGCCACCGTGGGAATCCTGGTGCGCGAAGCGGCCGTCGAGCATGTAGGTCACCGTCTCGAACCCGCGGTGCGGGTGCCAGTCGGTGCCCTTCGGTTCACCGGGTTCGTACTCGACCTCACCCATCTGGTCCAGATGGACGAACGGGTCGAGGTCCGCCGGGCTGACCCCGGCGAAGGCTCGGACCACCGGGAAACCCTCGCCCTCATAGCCACGGGGGCCGGTGGTGATGGACCGCACCGGGCGTTCTGTGTCGCTCGGCGCAGCGGAAGCAATACGCGGCAAGCTGATCGTGTCAGCGGTGATAGCAGGCATGCCACCTATAACCGGACTGCGGTCCGATTAATTCCACGCGCTGAGGGTTGCTGATATCCGCTGGTCAGTGGGCTGTCAGCGCGGCGAGCGCCGCGCCGCGGGCGTCCGTCGACGACTCGGCGGCCAGTGCCGCTTCCGCGGCCGCCCGGCACTGCTCGAGCGTCACCCCGGACAGCGCGGCGCCGACCGCACGTACCGCGGCAGCCGCCGTCGACAGCGACGTCACGCCCAACCCGACCAGCACGCACGCCAGCGCCGGATCGGCCGCGGCCTCACCACACACCCCGACCGGCTTGCCCTGCTCGACACCCGCCTTGGCCGCCGTGCCCACCAACGACAGCACCGCCGGCTGCCACGGGTCGCTCAGCGTGGCTAGGTCGGCCGACATCCGGTCCGCGGCCATCGTGTACTGCGTCAGATCATTCGTACCGATCGACAGGAAGTCGACGTGCCGAAGAATCCGATCCGCCAACAACGCCGCGGCGGGCACCTCGATCATCACGCCGGGCGTCAGGCCGAAGGACCGCACCTGTGCCGCAAAGGCTTTCGCCTCCCCAGGCGTCGCGATCATCGGCGCCATCACCCACGGACGCTGGCCGGTCGCGGCGGCTGCGGCGGCGATCGCCTCGAGTTGACGGGTCAGCAGCTCCGGATTGCCCTGGGCGATGCGGATGCCGCGGACACCGAGCGCCGGATTGGCCTCATCGGCATGCCCGGCGAAGCGCAGCGGCTTGTCCGAACCCGCGTCGAGCGTGCGCACCACGACTTTCCGCTCGGGGAACGCCGCCAGCACGTCACCGTAGATCTGCGCCTGCTCGTCGACGGTCGGCTCGAGATCCCGATTCAGAAAGCACAATTCGGTCCGGAACAGCCCGATGCCCTCCGCCGGCGTCTCGGCCGCCGCGTGCGCTGCGGCACCGTCCTGGACATTGGCGAGTACCGCGACGCGATGTCCGTCAGCGGTGGCGCCCGGGCCGTGCCAGCTCTCGGCGAGGTCGGCCTCACGACGCGCCTGGGCCACGGCGGCGGCGGCCCGCGCTGCGTCGGGCTCGATCTCCACGGTGCCGTTGGTGCCGTCCACCAGCACCATTGCCCCCGCCTGCGCCTGCTCGAGCCCGGCGACCGCCACAACGCACGGAATTCCCAGTTGGCGGGCGATGATCGCGGTGTGGCTGGTCGGTCCGCCCAGGCTGGTCACCAACGCCACCACCAGGTTCGGGTCCAGCCCGGCGGTGTCGGCGGGGGCCAGGTCCTCAGCACACAGCACCGACGGCACGTCCGGCACCGGCACGCCGGGTTCGGGCAGTCCCCGCAGTTCGGCGATCACCCGGTCCCGGATATCCCTGAGGTCCGCGACGCGTTCGGCCATGAGTCCGCCCATGCGCGTGAACATCTCGACGAACTGGTCCGCCGTCGCGACGACCGCACGCACGGCGGTCATGCCGTCGGCGATGCGCTTCTCCGTCGCCGACGCCCAGGCCCGGTCCTGCGCGAGGGTCGCAGTCGTGGCCAGGACTTCCGCAGCGGCTCCGGTGGCTCGCGCGGCGCGGTTGCGAAGCCGGTCCGCGACCGTCACCGACGCCGCCGCGAAGCGTTCCCGTTCCCCTGACCGTTCCGACTCCCCCAGTTCAGTGGCCGGGCCGTCGGCCTCCGGCTTGGGGCGTGCCCCCGGCCACAGCACCGGCGCATAGCGCACTCCGCCGACGGCCGGCACTCCGCGCAGCACCACAGGTGCACCACTGGGCGAACGATCGGTTTCCACGCCGACTACCAAAGGCGACGGGCTCACAAATGTCTGACTCATGTGATGTAGATTACTCCGAACCGTTGACAAGTCAACACATCCAAGCGTAAAACAAACAATACAAAGATCGAACCGGATGAATTCCCACAACTTGGAGGGTCATGTACGCGGAAGAACGGCAGCAAGCCATCGCCGCGCGAGTCCTCGCCGACGGTCGCGCCTCGGTCAACGACCTGGCCGAGGCTTACGACGTCACCACCGAAACCGTCCGCCGCGATCTCGACGTCCTCGACAAGGCCGGCGTCATCCGGCGGGTGCACGGGGGAGCGGTGCCCGCCCGCACCCTGCACCTGGTCGAGCAGGGGGTCGTCCAGCGCGATTCCACCCAGACCCAGCAGAAGGCCGCCATCGCGGCGGCAGCCGCCACCTTGCTGCCCATCACGGGCGGAACGGTGCTGATCGACGCCGGCACCACCACCGCCCGGATCGCCGAGCTCATCCCCACCGACCGCGACCTCGTCGTCATCACCAACTCCATCCCCGCCGCCGCGAAACTGACGTCCAATCCGACGGTGTCCCTGCAATTGCTGGGCGGCCGCGTCCGCAGCATCACCCAGGCCGTGGTGGGGGAGCAGGCCCTGCGGACACTCGACTCCCTGCGCGTCGACGTCGCCTTCCTCGGCACCAACGGCATCAGCGTCCGGCACGGCTTCTCCACCCCGGACAGCGACGAGGCCGCCATCAAGCGCGCCATGGTCCACTGCGCCAATCACGTTGTGGTCACCGCGGATTCGAGCAAGTTCGGCCGGGAAGACCTGGTCAGTTTCGCGCCACTGTCAGCCGTGCGAACCGTCGTCACCGACACCGAGATCCGCGCCCACGAGCGCCAACAGCTGATCGACGCCGGCGTCGACGTCATCTGCGCGGAGGCCGACGCATGATCGTCACCGTCACCTTGAACCCGAGCCTGGACCGCACCCTCGCGCTCGACGAGCCGCTGACCAGGGGAGCGGTGCACCGCCTCACGCCTGTCTCCACCGAGCCGGGAGGCAAGGGCGTCAACGTATCTCGCGCCCTGACCCAGAACGGTGTCGACACCGTCGCACTGCTGCCGGCCGCCGACCACGATCCGATCCTGGCGGGGCTGGCGACGCGCGGCGTGCCGTTCCACAACATCGCCATCCCGGGCGTCGTGCGCAGCAACCTGACCATCACCGAAAAAGACGGCACCACAACCAAACTCAACGAACCGGGGGCATATCTGGACGCCGCCGCGCTGGCAACACTGACCGCCGCCGTCTGCGACCACGCGGCGGGCGCCACCTGGATGGTGCTGTCCGGATCGCTGCCGCCCGGGGTACCCGACAACTGGTACGCCGACATCGTGGCCCGGCTGGCGGCCCTGCCGTGCCGCGTGGCGGTGGACACCTCCGAGCGTCCGCTCACGGCACTGGCCGAAGCGTTCGCGACCGCGGCGCCCGACCTGATCAAGCCCAACTCCGAGGAACTGGCCTGGCTGACCGGCCGCTCCGCGCACGAGCTGGAAGAGGCTGCCGCGCAAGGTGATCCGCTGCCCGTGGTGTCCGCCGCGCGGCAGCTCGTCGACCGCGGGGCCGGCACCGTCCTCGTCACCCTCGGCGGCGCGGGCGCAGTCCTGGTCGACGGCGACGGGACGTGGGCGGCCACGGCCCCGTCGATCGTGCCGCGCAGCACCGTCGGCGCAGGCGACTCGTCGCTGGCGGGCTACCTCGCCGCCACCATCGCCGGCGCTACGCCGGCCGAAAGGCTCCAGACGGCCGTCGCCTACGGCAGCGCCGCTGCCTCGTTACCGGGTTCCGCACTGCCCACCCCGGAACAGATCGACGTGAAAGCCGTTCAGGTTCAGGCTGTCACGTCCGCCTCCGCCCCCCTCTGACCCGTCCCAGCCAAAAGGAACCCCGATGCCGATCATCACCTCGGACCTCGTCGCACTCGACGTCGACGCCGGTCCCGACAAGCAGAATGTGATCGAACTGCTGGCGGCCCGAATGGCCGAGACCGGCCGTGCCACCAACGGTGACGGACTCGTCGAGGCCGCCCTGGCGCGCGAATCCCAGTCGGCCACCGGGCTTCCCGGCGGTATCGCGATCCCACATTGCCGATCGCCCCATGTCGACGAACCGACCATCGGCTTCGCCCGCCTGGCTCCCGCGGTCCCCTTCGGGGCGCCCGACGGTCCCGCCGACCTCGCATTCCTCATCGCCGCACCGGAATCCGGCGGCGCCGAGCACATGAAGCTGCTGTCGAGCCTGGCGCGGGCCCTGGTCCGCAAGGATTTCGTCGAACAGCTGCGTGCCGCGGGCACCGCCGACGAAGTGGTCGCGCTCGTCGAGGATGTCGTCGCCCCGGCGCCGGCGGACCCGGCGACGCCCGCGGCGCCGGCCCCGGCCGCTCCTGCTGCCGAGCCCGAGCCCAAGACCTCCATCATCGCGATCACCGCCTGTCCCACCGGGATTGCCCACACCTACATGGCCGCCGACGCCTTGAAACTGGCCGCCGACCGCGCCGGTGTGAACTTCACCGTCGAAACCCAGGGCTCGTCCGGCTCCACCCCGCTGTCGGCGGAGACCATCGCCGCCGCCGACGCCGTCATCTTCGCCACCGATGTCGGCGTCAAGGACAAACAGCGGTTCGCCGGTAAGCCCGTCGTCGCCTCCGGGGTCAAGCGGGCCATCAACGAACCCGACACCATGATCGCCGAAGCCGTTGCAGCGGCGAAGGATCCGCAGGCCGCCCGGGTACAGGGTGACACCGCGGCCCCTGCCGCCGACGAGGCCCGCGGCGGGCTGGGCTGGGGCACACGACTGCGCCAGATCCTGCTGACGGGCGTCAGCTACATGATCCCGTTCGTGGCCGCCGGCGGCCTGCTGATCGCGCTGGGCTTCCTGTTCGGGGGCTACGAGATCGCCAACAAGCCTGCCGGACAATCGGATTCGCTCGCGCACATCATCGCGACCACCAACTCGCTGACCAACCTGCCCGCGGGCGGTCTGATGCAGTACCTCGGTGCCGTGCTGTTCACCTTGGGCGGGCTGGCCTTCGGCTTCCTCGTCCCCGCGCTCGCCGGGTACATCTCCTTCGCCATCGCCGACCGCCCCGGCATCGCACCGGGTTTCACCGCAGGCGCGGTGGCCGTCACCGTCGGCGGCGGATTCATCGGCGGCATCGTCGGCGGCCTCATCGCCGGATTCGCCGCACTGTGGATCGCGTCATTCAAGGTGCCCCAGTGGTTCCGCGGGCTGATGCCGGTGGTGGTGATCCCGCTCGGCGCCTCGCTGATCGTCGGCCTGTCCATGTTCCTGCTGCTGGGCCGTCCGCTGGCCGCCGTCACCTCGGGCCTGACCCACTGGCTCGGCAGCATGTCCGGCAGCTCGCTGATCCTGCTGGGCGTCATCCTCGGCCTGATGATGTGCTTCGACCTGGGCGGACCGGTCAACAAGGCGGCCTACTCCTTCGCCGCCGCCGGGCTCAACATCACCGACGTCGCATCGCTGCGGATCATGGCCGCCGTCATGGCGGCCGGGATGGTGCCGCCGCTGGCCATGGCACTGGCCTCCACCGTCCGGCCCCGCCTGTTCACCGAACCCGAGCGGGAAAACGGCCGGGCCGCTTGGCTTCTCGGTGCATGCTTCATCAGCGAGGGCGCCATCCCGTTCGCCGCCGCCGACCCGCTTCGTGTCATCCCGTCGATGATGTTCGGCGGTGCGGTCACCGGCGCCATGGTGATGGCGTTCGACGTGACGTCCAAGGCACCGCACGGCGGCATCTTCGTCTTCTTCGCCATCGGAAACCTCGTCTGGTTCGTGGTGGCCGTCCTCGTCGGCGCCGTCTGCAGTGCGCTGGCGGTGATCGCCGCCAAGAGCGCCGGCAGGTCGCTTCCGCCGGTCGACACCACCGCGGCCCTGCAGCCCGCCGCCAGCTGAACCGTCCTGATCAAGCACAACCAATCCAACAATCACAAGGAGAAGCCATGCCCAGCAAGACCGTCACCGTCGGATCCGCCATCGGCCTGCACGCCCGTCCGGCAGCCGTCATCTCCGAGGCCGTCATCAATTCCGGCGCGCAGGTCACCCTGGCGGTCGACGGCGGGGAACCCGTGGACGCCGGCTCGGCGCTGATGATCATGACGCTCGGGGCCGGCAACGGAGCGCAGGTGACGGTGGCATCCGACGACGAAACGGCCGTGGCGACCATCGCTGACCTGGTGTCCCAGGACCTCGACGCCTGACGCGGCTCGCTCGGGGTCGCTCCCAGCAGCCACAGAAAGCGCACAGAGCCCCCGCTACGCACCACTAGTATGAATTCGTGCTAGCTGCGTACGGGGAGGGCATCGCGGAACACGGCGGTGTCGTAGCGGGAAAAATGTCACGGGGGACTCGGAACATCACGAGCGGCCGTCCCCATGGTGGGGGCGGTTGCTCGTGCGTCGTCTAGCCGCCCTGGCTGCGGCGTTGCTGCTGGCTGTCGCCAGTACCCCGCCCGCACTGGCCATCGAGCCGCCGGCCATCGACCCCGGCGCCGTCCCGCCCGACGACACCGGCCCCGATCAGCCGATGGAGCAGCGCAAGATCTGCTCTGGGCCGACCGTCCTGCCGAACACCAACTTCGCCGACAAGCCCTGGGCAGCCGACTATCTGCACCTCGCCGAGGCACAGAAGTTCGCGACCGGAGCGGGCGTCACCGTCGCCGTCATCGACACCGGTGTGAACGCCTCGCCCCGGGTGCCCGCCGAGCCCGGCGGCGACTTCGTCGACAAAGGCGGCAACGGCCTGTCGGACTGCGATGCCCACGGCACGCTGACCGCGTCGATCATCGCCGGCCGCCCGGCGCCGACGGACGCGTTCATCGGTGTCGCCCCCGAAGCCCGCATCCTGTCGCTGCGCCAGACCTCGGAGGCCTTCCAGCCGAAGGACTCCCGTAGTGATCCCAACGACCCCAACACCACCCAGACCGCCGGGTCGCTGCGCAGCCTCGCCCGCGCCATCGTGCACGCCGCGAACATGGGTGCGCAGGTCATCAACATCTCCGAAGCCGCCTGCTACAAGGTCACCCGGGCCATCAACGAGACCACCGTCGGATCGGCCATCGCCTACGCGGTGAACGTCAAGAACGCCGTGGTGGTCGTCGCGGCCGGCAACACCGGCCAGGACTGCACCCAGAACCCACCGCCGGACGCCGCCGTGCCGTCGGACCCGCGGGGCTGGAAGCAGGTGCAGACCATCGTCTCGCCGGCCTGGTACTCGCCGCTGGTGCTGACCGTCGGCGGCATCGGGCCACAGGGCCAGCCGAGCAACTTCTCGATGTCGGGCCCATGGGTCGGTGCCGCCGCGCCCGCCGAAGGCGCCACCGCGCTGGGCTACGACGGCAACCCCGTCAACGGCCTCAACGGGCAGGACGGCCCTATCCCCATCAACGGCACATCGTTCGCCGCGGCGTACGTCTCGGGTCTGGCCGCACTCCTGCGGCAGCGGTTCCCCGACCTGACCGCCGCGCAGATCGTCACCCGCATCACCGCGACGGCGCGACACCCCGGTGGGGGAGTGGACAACTACGTCGGCGCCGGTGTCATCGACCCGGTGGCGGCGCTGACCTGGGACGTTCCCGCCGGCCCGAAGCAGGCGCCGTACCAGGTCAAGAGCATTCCGCCGCCGGTGTACGTCCCGCCGCCCGACCGCGGACCCATCACCATGGTCGTCGTGGCCGGTGCCGCGCTGATCGTGCTGCTCGGCCTGGGTGCGGTGACCCGCCGGGCGCTGAGGCGCCGATGAAGCACTTCGGGCTCCGCTTCACCACGGGGCACCTGTTATGGGCGGCAACGCTGGTGCCGGCCGTCGTGCTGCTGTGCATGCATTTCAACCTGCTGTGGCTCGGCATCACCCTCGGTGTCCTGATCGCGCTGTTCTCGGTCCTCGCCATCCGCGGACGGCGGCTGACGGGCTGGATCGCCGCGATGTTCGCCTGGCGGCGCCGCCACAAGGTGGCTCCGCCGGCGCCCTCGGAGCCGGCCGTCGGAGCGACGGTCATGCCCGGCGATCACGTCGCGGTGCGCTGGCTGGGTGACCATCTGGTCTCGGTCGTCGAACTGGTGCCGCGCTCGTTCACCCCGACGGTGATCGTCAACGGCGAGGCGTTCACGGACGACAACCTCGACACCCGACTGGTGGAGCAGCTGCTCGCGGCGCACGCACCGGATCTCGAGGCGGACGTCGTCTCGGCCGGCTACCGCGTCGGCAAGACCGCCCCGTCGAGCGTCGTCGCGCTGTACGAGCAAGTGGTCGGCCCCTACGCCGCACCGGCCAACCGCCGGACGTGGATCGTGTTGCGCGCCAACCCCGACGAGACGCGCCGCTCGGCAATGCGCCGCGCCACCGGGGTCTCCGGCCTGGCCAGCTATCTGGTGGCGACCACCACCCGCATCGCCGACCAGTTGGCCAGCCACGGCATCGACGCCCGCCCCGCCCGCAGCTTCGAGGAGTATGACCGGGCGACCGCGATCAGTTTCGAGCGCGAGACATGGTCAACCATCAAGGGCCGCAGCACATTTACCGCTGCCTACTCGGCACCAGGCGGTCCCAACATGTGGTGGTCGGCCCGCGCGGACCACACGATCACCCGGGTCCGGGTGAAGCCCGGTCAAGCGCCGACGGCGACGGTGCTGCTGACGACGCTGGCCACGCCGACGACGCCCCGCGGCTTCTCGTGTCTGTTCGGTGGGCAGCGCGCCGCGCTGGAGGGGCTGAGCCCGATCACCGACCGGCACTACGAGCTGCCGATCGGCTCGGCCGGCGTCCTGGTGGGGGAGACCGCCGACCGCTATCCGGTGTACATGCCGTTCGACAACGTCGACTCCACGATCAACCTCGGTGACGCGCACGTGTTCACCCAGTTCGTGGTCCGCTCGGCAGCGGCAGGAGCCGTCGTCACCTTGGCGCCGCAATTCAAGGAATTCGCCGGATTCATCAACGCCCGGATCGGGAACGTTCCGAAGGTGGTGTGGCCCAATGCCACCACCTACCTCGGGCCGCATCCAGGAATTTCACGAATTCTGCTGCGTCACAACTTCATCGACACCCCGCGCCACCGTCAGCTGCCCATCCAGCTGATCAACCCGCGCGAGGAGAGCCGGTTCCAGATGGCGCTGGAGAAGTGAGGGGGAGCAAGTAGATGGCCGGAAAATTGAAAGTCTCCTCGGAGACGCTGAATGCCAAAGCAGCCGAAGTTGACGTCGACCTGCCGACGCTGCCGCCGGCACCCAAAGCGCCATGCGAGTTGACCATCGCGCAAGACGCCACCGGATTCCTCAAGAACAACCTGCAGCAGCTCGACGCCGCGCTCAAGGCCGGGAGGGCTCAGAATCGGCGACTGGCCGCCTGCCTGCGAGCGGCCGCCGCGGCCTACGACGCAGCCGACGCAGCCGGGAAATCCGGCATCGATGCCACCAAGCTCGGCGCCGGCGGGGGTGCACCCATCACTCCCAACCTGCCCCCGGCGCCGGCCCCCTCAGACCCGGTCGGCAGCCTGCCCTGGATGCTCGAATCGCTTGGCGGAGCCGAATCGCATCCCAGTAATCCCGGCATGGACTGGGAGGTGGCCGCTGCGCAGATCAACGGCGGCGACCAGGGGGCCTCGATGATCGAGTTCGGCGCGAAGATGACCGCAGTGGCAGCGCAACTCGCTGAACTGAACGGCAAGTTCAACATGGCCGGCGTCGAGTGGGAGGGCGAAGCCGCCGAAGCCGCAGAACAAGCGCTCAAGGACTACTCGACCTGGCTGACAGCGATGACCGCGGCCGCCAATAACCTGGCCGTCCAGGCCATCGACCTGTCCGCGATCCATGGCGGCAGGCGACCCGAGCACCCCAGCATGCAGGACGTGGCGGACTACGAGAATGCCAGTGTGCTGGCGACCGTGGGCCAGGCGGCATACGACTTCTTCACCGGCCACGCCACCAAGCAACAAGAATCCGACACCGTGCGGGCCAAGTACGCCCAGCAGGCGGCCATTCGTTCCCTCGTCACACCGCCCCCGCCCAACTTCGGCTCGTCCGCGTGGCCCGCCGTCAAGCCGGGGGATGTGGCGAAGAAAGACGGCAACGGCACGGGCGCGCCCCAAGCACCTGGCGGAGGTGGCCCGTCCGGTGGAGGCGGGACCCCGGGCGGCGGCGCGCCGAGCGGTGCGACGCCGTCGATGCCGGAATCGCCGAGCGTCAACCCCGCCGGCGCCGGAGCCCAGAAGCCCGAGGGCGGCGGATCACCTTCTGGCGGTTCACCTTCCGGTGGTGGCTCACCGTCAGGCGGATCCGGTCAGGGTTCACCTGGCGGCGGGATGCCCGGCGGCTTGGGCGGCGACAAGCCCGACATGCCGAGCCTGCCCGACGGCCCGAGCGTGAGCCCGGCGTCCGCCGGCGGCGGCGCGGGCGGCGGATCCGGCGGTGGAGGCGGCGGTGGACTGGGCGGCCAGCCCATGCAGCCAGCGGCCGTCGCGCCGGCGTTGGGTTCTGCCGGTGGCGCGGCAGCAGGTGGCGCCAGTCAGGCTGCGGGTCGTCCCCCGGTCGGCGGCGGCGGTATGGGTGGCGGCATGGGTGGCATGGGTCATGGCGGCGGTCGCGAAGGCGGCAAGGAGAAGAAGCGCAACGCGAATCTGTCCCCCGACGAGGTCCTGTACAAGGAGGACCGCGCGTTCACCGACGGCGTCATCGGGCACCGGCGCCGCACCAAGATCGATGACAAGAAGGACAACAAATGATCGAGATGCATCCCGAGGTCGCTGCGGTTCTCCAGCAGGCCCAGCGCCTGCAGTCGGTCATGGACGAGCAGCTCGCCAAGATGAACACCGAGTCGTTCACCGCAACCGACGAAGCCAAGACCGTCGAGGTCACTCTCAACGGCCACCATTGGCTGACGGATTTGTTCATCGAGGACGGCCTGCTCCGCCTCGGCGCGGACACCGTCGAAGCCCGGATCAACGAGGCCCTGGGCAACGCGACGGCCAAGGCCACCGAGTCCATCGACGCCGACCGGGCCCGGCTCAACGAGCTGGTCGCCGAGATCACGGCCGGTAATCCGCCCGCCCAGCCCTAGCGTCGCCTGGCGCACTCAGACGCTCCAGTGCGTACAGTTCGCGGAGAGTCACTGCGCACGCCCTGGGGAGCTGTGCAGTCAGGGGAGACGATGGGGAGCGTCATGAGGATCGCCGAGTTGGCCGCAGCAGTTGCCGCAGTATCACTGCTGGCCGGCTGCACGACGGTAACGAACGGCGAAGCAACCAAGGACCCGTCGTTCAAGCCGGGCGACGCCATCGTGAGCCTGCTGAATCCCGGGAACTACCCGACGGCACCCAAGCCGGGGCCGGCGCTGAAACCGGGCGCGGAGTCCGGGCGGCTCATCGACGCTGAACGTCTCGCAGAATTCGTGGTCGGGCCGTGGGAAGTCGATCCCACCCTGACCAGCATCGGTTTGGATGTGACGGGCGTGTACCTCGATGCCGCGGGACTGACCAGCGTCGAACGTCCCATGGTGCAGATTGCCAACGACCACCAACTGATCAACGGGTTCGGCTCCGGTCGGGGAACGACTCGCGGCGCGGATCACGACAATGGGTTGGTAATTCTGGTGCTGCGGTTCCCAACGCCAGACCTGGCCAATGATGCCGCACGCAAATTCTCAGAGCAGGCACCGGTCATCGATCGAGCCACGCCCAATGAGCAGCTATCAATACCCGGACACCCCGAGGCTCTGGCGCATCAGTCCACGCTGTTCGACGGCAAATTCACCGTCACCTCCTATACGCCGCACGGCTCGTACGTCCTCTATCAGTACGCGACGAGTGACAAGACCCTCGATACGGCAACGCAACTAATAGCCAAGTCGCTGGACCTGCAGGCAAGCCGAATCGACGGTTTCCGCCCCACCGATCCAGCCCAGTTCGCCACCATGCAGACGGATCCCGACGGAATACTTCGTCTGACCGTCCCCACCAAGGAGCACAGAGGCAACCAAGGATTGTGGGGACCCCGTGGCATTCTTCACTTCGACGACGACCCCATCAAAATATCTGCGACTTTGACGGCAGCCGGTGTAGACGTCATTTCGGTACGCGGCACCTACCTCTATCGGGCCAAAGACGCTGCCGCCGCGACCCAGCTCGCGCAGAAGCTGGCCGAGCCCGACGGTAAGAACCCCACCGTGCCGGGTCCCACCGTGCCCGGCCTACCGTCGGCCAAGTGCCAGACCATCGATTCCGCAGACGTAAGGGCACGGGTCTTTGCCTGCTCAGCATCGCTGGACCGGTGGGTCTACACAGCTTCATCGCTGCAGCCGTTCGACGCCACACAACGAATGGCGTCCCAGTATCTGCTGCTGACTGCGAAATAATCGGACCACGATGACATCGACCTTCAACCCCGGCGACATCGTCGCCGGTTACACCATCGAATCGGTCCTCGGTGTCGGCGGCATGGGCGTGGTCTACAAAGCCAAGAACCCCCAGTTGCCCCGCAGCGACGCCCTGAAGGTCCTCACGACCTCCATCCAGGGCGACGGCCAGTTCCGTGAGCGCTTCCTCCGCGAAGCCAATGTCGCCGCCACACTTGACCACCCCAACATCGTCGCCGTCTACTCGCGCGGTGAAACCGAAGCGGGCCAGCTGTGGATAGCTATGCAGTACGTCGCGGGCACCGACGCCGACCAGGAAGTCCGCTCAGGCCGGATGTCACCCGCGCGGGCGGCCCGCATCATCACCGAAGTCGCCAAGGCTCTCGACTACGCACACCGGCGCGGCATCATGCATCGCGACGTGAAGCCCGCCAACTTTCTGCTGGCCAACGCAGACGATCCCGGCGATGACGAACGAGTCTTCTTGGCGGACTTCGGAATTGCCCGAGCGTTCGACGATGCGGCACACCTGACCACCGATGGCTCGGTCATGGCGTCCATCGCCTACGCCCCGCCCGAAGCCCTGAGTGGGCAGCACGTCGATTCTCGGGCCGATGTCTACTCTCTGGCCTGCAGCTTCTTCGTGCTGCTCACCGGCAAGACACCGTACGGGGGGCTGCCCGGCGGCATAGCCGCGATCGCCGCGGCACACGTAACAGGTGAAATCCCGCGCGTCACCGATCGGGTGCCCCACCTGCCGTGGGCGCTGAACGAAGTGATCGCTCGGGGGATGGCCAAGGATCCCAACGCCCGCTACCAGACCGCGCGAGAATTCGCCGCCGCGGCCACGGCCGCCGTCGCGAACAGTGGCCCGGCGCCACACGCACCCCGCCAGCTGCCGCCCCCGGGGGCGCAATCATGGCCGCCGCGGCAGCCGACACCACCCAGCGGCGTGCTGACGTATCCGAGCGGACAGTTCAGCGGCCCCTACCCACCCGGCCCGCCACGCGGCCAGATGCCTCCCCAGATGGCGGCGCCCCGTCCCCCATCTACTCCACCGAACAGTTCGCGCAAACGTCGACTGGTCATCGGCGCCGGAGTAGCTGCGGTGATCACCGTCATCGTGGTCGTCGCCTCAATACTGCTCATCGGCAAGCCCGCAGCCCCCACGTACACCGCGCAGTCGTTCACCCACGCACACGGCAGCACCGAAATCACCAAGGCGCCAACAGCTGTCGCCGCCCTGGGCCCCGGTGACGCCGACGCCGTGCTGTCGCTCGGCCTACAACCCGTGGCGATTGCCGGCGCAGGTAAATCCCTGCCCTCGTGGTTGCAGTCCAAGATCACCGGGAATCCGTCGGTCAAGGACACCGTCGGTTTCATCGACACCAGCGCCATTCAGGCCGCGAAACCCGACGTCATCATCGCGACCGGCGACATCGACGACGCGACGTACCAGCGCCTCGCGGCCATCGCCCCGACCGTGACGCAGCCGAAAGACACCAGCCGAGCGTGGAACTGGCAGACCCAGCTCAAATGGATCGGCAAGATCGTCGGCCGCGACAGGGAAGCCGACAATCTCATCAACCAGGTGGCGTCCCAACAAACCGATCTCAAAAATCAAAATCCGCAGGCAGCGGGGAAGAGCGTCCAGGTCATACATGTGTCGGACGATGGCGTCAGTCAGACGCTGACGCCATCCAACGCGGCGGACTATCTCAGTTCCCTCGGCCTGAATTACGATGCCAGCCTAAGACGTCAACCCGGTGACAGCAGTTCGAGCCAGTCGATGGCAGATCAGTCGAAATTGTTTCAGGTCCGCACTGAAGTACTGGTCGTCGTGCGCACCGATAAGGCCGCGGGTAACGGCGGGGCAGCGGGACTTCCTTATCAGTTAGCTGCCTACCGCGGGTCGATGATCATCGTTGACGACCCGAATACCGTTGCGGCACTTGCCGATCCGGGCGGTTATCTCGCCACCGAGTATCTCGATACCAACTTCGTTCCGCTGATGAGCGTCATCCGCTGATCTACAGGCCGGCCGCGATCCTCGCCAATAGATCGCGACCCCTGTTCGCAACGTTCGGCGTACACACCCGCACATCGATGATCACGTTCCTTCGGGCACCCAACGCATGCTGACAGGGGACTGCGGTGCCGTCTCGGGCCGTTCCCGACATCGCAACGCTGACAACGGAATCGACTACTTCGACGCTGGTCAATGAATATGTGAGGGTGGTCTGACCGCCCTTGACAGTCGCCTGCTGGTTCTGGCATGACCGCCAAGTTCGAGCGGTCATGTCCCGAAAGTCGGCTGCGTCCGCATCCGTCCGAAACGCGGCAATGACCTGCACGACTTGATCGTGCTGGCCGCTGTGGAGAAGCTGGCCTGCGAAACCCGTTCGGCTGTAGTAGGAAGCGGTGTCGAGACCTGGCATGACAGCCTCGATGCACCGAATGGGCTCGACCCTGAGCCTGGTATCCGGCTTCCGGAAGATGGCCTCGGGCGTCATCGCGACACCCACCACATCGCTGATCTCGGACGGGGAACCCAACAGCCGCGGCAGCCCGGCATCATCAACGGGCCTGGCGGCAGCTGATGTCGGCGTAGTTAGGGCAGCGGAGGCTGTAGCTGGCGCAGTGGCCGTTCCAGAAACCTTCCGATCGGTGGCCCCGCACCCCGCCACCACCAGAACCGCCACACCAACGCTCAACGCCGCCCGCCGAGCTGGGTTCGGATTCATTTGTTCCTTCCGTCAGCTGACTTTGTCAGCGATCTGCTTGGCCAGTTCTGCCGCCTGAGTGCCGCCAGTCGCGCTGCATGCCAAGACGTCGATCACCACATCAGCCTTGGTGGTCAGCACGTGCTGGCAGCTGCGCCCCGGCTCGGTGAACACCGCTGTGAGAGTGCCGTTGTCGGGGACGATCGCGCCGACCGCCAGTTGCCGCGGCGGCTGGCCATCGGCCGTGAATGTGACAGCCGCATTCGCGCATCCCGCCCATGGCGCTGCGGCCGGAATCCGCTCTGCCGCTTGTTGTCCTGGGTAGCCAACGGCATAAGCCACCACCCAGAGGTTGGGGTCCGCCGGGTTGTGCAGCTCCATACCCGACATCCCCGTGAATCCCGGCGCGAAGGTCGTGGCACTTCCCGCGTCCGCGACGCCTGCGCACGGCGGGGGAGTGGCCGTACCGCTCCTTGGAATTTCCGCGGTAACGATGGTCGCTGTGGCCATCGGAGGAGACTGCATGACAGCGCTCACTGCCTTGCCGTCGGGGAGCAGGTTCGCCAGATTGATGCGGTGTCCCGGGGGAGCTGCCTTGGGCGGCGCCGCGGGCGCCGTCGGTTGCGTCGACCGGTTACCGGAGTCCCTGGTCAGGTAGGTCATGCCGGCCACAAATGCCGCGGCCAGGATCACACCGACGACAATCATCACCGCTTTCGAGGTACCCGCCTTCGCGCCACCGCCCGGCAGCCGGAGCCGCCGGTACACCACGAAACCGGCGACTGCGCCCAGCAATACCAGGACACCGATATCCATTGCCCACCAACGCAATTCGTGGTGCCACAGCTGATCGTCGACGGACATGAGCGGGGCAATCTTGAGCAGGTCGACGACGCTGGCCGAGGCTGCGAATCCCCACCGGCCGGGCAGGAACCACGACGCCTGATCCAGGCCGACACGTCCCGTCACGGGGATCATGCCGCCGGAGAACACGATCGACAGCATGATGACGACGACGAGCATCGGCAGGATCTGCTCGCTGGACCGTGCCACCGAGGACAGCAGCAGACCCAGGATCGCCGAAACGATCGCTGCCACAGTCAGACTCACGTAGAAGTCCAGGGTCGGGCTGCCCAATAGCAATGCGCCCTGCGTGGGCGCACCCTTGCCGATCACCACGATCGCCACCACGATTGCCGTCTGGATCGCGGTGAATGTGCTGTAAACGAGGATTTTGGCGGACAGGTACGCGGCGGCCGACAACCCGACCGCCTGCTCCCTGCGGAATATGGTGCGCTCGCCGACCAGATCACGGATCGTCAGCGCGGTCCCCATGAACACGGCTGCGATATTGGCGACGATGAGCAACTGGTTCGGTTCATTGGGGGAGTGGCCCACGGTAGCCACGCCGAACCCTGTGTCCCCCGGCACAATCAGCGACATCGCGCCCAGGATGAACGGCAACAGCAGCAGGAAGCTGGTGTAGATCCGATCGGCGAAGATCAGTTGCAACTGCCGGCGCGAGACGGTGAGCATCTGGCGACCGGTACTGGTGCGGGCCGGTGCGCCGAGCGGGCCGGCGGGCTCCGGCGGTGCCGGTGGTCGGTTGGCGGCCGGATTGGTCTGCAGGAACACCGCATGCGCCGCATCGGGATTCGCCGAGACCCAGGCGAAGATGTCCGCCCAGTCCTGGGTCCCCATCGCCGAGCCGACCGCTTGCGGCGGCCCCGCGTAGACGGTCTTGCCGCCGGGCGCCAGAAGCAGCACCTGGTCGCACATGTTGAGGTAGGTGAGCGAGTGCGTCACCACCAGCACCGTGCGTCCAGCGTCGGCCAATCGACGCAGCATTTGCATGACCTGCCGGTCCAGCGCCGGGTCCAAACCGGAAGTGGGCTCGTCGAGGATCAAAAGCGATGGGCCGGTGAGCAATTCGAGTGCCACCGAGGCCCGCTTGCGCTGGCCGCCCGACAGCTTGTCGACCCGCTTGTCACGGTGCTGGGTGAGTTCCAGCTCAGCGAGCACGCGCTCCACCACCGCGTGGCGGTCGTCCTTGCTCGTGTCCGCCGGCAACCGGAGTTCGGCGGCATAGTTCAGCGCCTGATCGACCGTCAACTGCCGGTGCACCACGTCGTCCTGGGGCACCATGCCGATCCGCGAACGGAGCGACGCATAGTGTGCGTGCACGTCGTGTCCGTCGAAGGTGACCTGCCCGGACGTGGGTTTGGTGACGCCGCCGAGCAGCCTGATCAACGTCGACTTGCCCGCGCCCGACGGGCCGATCACCGCCGTGAGGGTGCCGGGCCGGGCGTCGAACGAGACGTTCGTGAGCAGTTGGTGGCCGTCGATGGCGAGGCCGACCTGGCGAACCTCGATGCCACCGGTCGCAACCGCCTGCCGCGACTGGACAGTGGTACCGCCGGTGAACACCAGGTCGGTGTTGCCGACGGTGATGACGTCGCCGGGACGCAGGGTGACGGCCTCGACGCGGTGGCCGTTGACGAAAGTGCCGTTGCCCGAACCATTGTCGTATAACTGCGTTCCGGTCGGGGCGGGCAACAAGTAGGCGTGGATTCGGGAGGCCAACGAATCCTCGACCTTGATGGTCGCGGTCGAATGCCGCCCTATGGTGACCGCGCCAGGGGGCGGACCCGACGAACGTTGGGGAGTGGGCGCCGGCGGACGCGGCGCCTGCTGCTGAACCGGCCGTGGCGGCGGTTGCTGTACCGGCTGCGTCGGTCGCGGGGGCGCCGTCTGTGCCGGTGGCTGCCGGTATTTGGCGACGGGGATGACCTGCGTGGCCGTCCGGAAATGCAACTGCGGCCCGTCGGGGGCGCCGACGGCCAGCACGAGGTCGTCGCTGATGACGGCCGACGGCACGCGCGTCCGGTTGGCGAAGATTCCGTTGCGGGACTTGTCGATCGCCACCCACTGACCGACCCCTGGGTCCACCCGGATGAGCAGATGCACCCGCGACACCACGTGCTTGGCACCGGGACCGGCGTCAGGGATTCTGACGTCCGAGGCCTCGCCACGGCCGACGATGACCTCCTTGCCGGGCGGGAAGGTGAACATTGCGCCGCCGAGTGTCACGATGAGCGGCGGGACGGAGCTCACGAATGCACTCTCCTCACTGGTAGCGCTGGTAGCAGCCCTCGTCGTCGGTGGACAGCCCGGCCCGGAACGCCGCAATCCGGGTGAACGCAGCCGGAACACCCTGCCCGTCGACCGCCGTGGCCACGTAGCCGTTGGTGAGCAGCCCGGCGACGGCTTTGTCCAGGTCGCCGGCGGTCAGCTGCAGGCTGGCACCACTGGGCAGGTTGTGCGGCTTGGCCATCTGGCGCTGGGCCTGCGCGGTCAGGCAGGCCGTGCGCAGGGCCGCCGTAGGGTTGTCGAGCTTTACCCCGCGCTGGCTCTCCAGCGCCATCATGTACCGCGACACCACGATCGAGAATGCCGTGTTGTCGCCCTGAATGAGGGACTTCTCGGCCATGTCGGCCGGGGTCCCGATCTGTTGCAGGGCAGGCAGGTTCACCGCGATCGTGTTCGTCGACGGGCAATACAAGGCAGGTGAATCACCCTGGGAAATATCGCATTTCGCCGGACCGTACGTCAGCTTCGGGGGCTGCTTCGGGGAATAGATCACCCCGAGCAACTCGACAAGCGTGCCGATCGTGTCCTTGTCGACGGGCAGGTCCGCGGACCGGTGCTCGTCGTCCGTCGGCTCATCTTCGAGCTCCATCGGCAGGCCCTTGCGGCGCTGTTTGATGTCGTCCAGATCGATGGCCGCGCAGGCCTGCGGCCCGACGGTGAAGCCCTGCTGGAACGCGCTCACTCGGTCCAGCGCGGTGCCGTGGCCGTCGGTGAGCATGTCGTCGTCGTGCGGCCCCAGCGTTGGATCCCGGACGGTGATCAGCCCGGCGAGCACATGATTGAGGCCGTCGCCGGTACTCATCATGAACCGCTTGGAATCACCCGCCGCGACGTAGTGCAGATACGCGCCGGCGAAGCAGTCGGCCTGCTGTTCACGGACGATGACCGGCGTACTGCGAGTCACCAGTTTCGCCATGTACTGGATGGCGTGGCCGTATTCGTGCCCGATCAGCCCCGCGACGGAGACATCGCCGAAGTACTTGCGGCCGGTCGGCACCATGACGCCGCGGTCCCAGGCCATCAGCTTTTCGCTGGGACAGTAGAAAGCGTTCACCAGTCCCGCGGTGTCCTCGTCGCACGCCTCCGGACTGTTGCGATCGCGGGCGTCGTACGACAGAAACTTCTCGATGGGTTTGAACGAACCCTTCAAGCCCGACGCGCTGTAGTCGTGCTGCCAGTACTCGGCGATGTCGTTGATCGCCTGCAACGCCAGACGGTCGACGTCACTGTTGTTGGTGTTCTGCACCTTGCCGACCGCTGCGGGTGCGTTGTCGCGGAGCCCGCTCGGGCCGTCCTTGGCCGGGAGGTCGGCGACGTGGAAGGGATCGTTGACAGGCGACACCGCGCTACCGGTGACGGTTGGCGCGCAGCCGGCCAGCAGCGTCACCGCGCACAGCGCCACCGAACGTCGCAGCGCCGTTCCACGTGTCACCCGCAATCCGAAATCGCCTGTCATCGTGCCCCCTGACCTTCGGTTCAGACTATGGCCTGCCGGCAGCTTCAGAACAGCGAACGGTGCACCCCGATTTCAGGGTGCACCGTTCATCGGTCGGGCTGTCAGAACTGACCGGTAGCGATCTTCTGAATACCCTTGTGGACCTGAATCCCGATGTAGCCCAGCACAACTGCGATGACACCGTTGATCACCACAGCCAGGATCAGCATTGCCGTGAGGCTGCCACTGACGTAGGGGCTGCTGCTCACTCCGGCCAAGCCGATGATGCCGAACAAAACGCCCAGCAGGCTTGCCGCCGCACCCACACCGCAAATCGCGTAGGCCACGAACTGCGCCGCCAGCTTCGTGCCGAGGGCCAGGAAGCAGTAGGCCAGCCCGAGCCAGAGCACACTTGCGATGAGCGAACCGATGCCACCGAACAGGCTGAGGAACAACCCGATCAGTACCGCTCCGCCGTAGCCGAGGTAGACGAACTGGTTGGAACCCTGCGGGTTGTTCCGCATGTTCTGGAACCACGGCTGCTGGATCAGCTCGCCGCGGACGCCCCGCGTCATCAACCGGAAGATGAACGAATCACCTTTGGTCAGTAGCGACTTGGCCATGTCGACGGGGGTCTGCTGCGGACCCGCGGGCTCGCCGAACTGCGGTCCGCCGGGACCGGGGTAGCCGCCTGGCTGGGGTCCGCCGAATCCCGGCTGGGCACCACCCGGACCGAATCCCGGCGGCGGCACCTGAGCACCGAAACCTGGAGCGCCGAATCCCGGAGCACCGTAGGTCGGAGCACCGAACCCCGGCAGGGGCGGCACGGGCGCACCAGCCGGATTCCACGGCTGCTCAGGCTGCGGCGGCACCGGCGCTCCGGGCTGACCGAACTGCGGCTGCGGGGCCGGCGGCTGATAGCCCGGCTGGGGCGGCTGCCACTGCGGCGCCGCCGGGGGCACCTGCTGGCCGTAAGGATTCGGCGCGGCGGGAGGCTGGGGCGGCTGCCACTGCGGGGCAGCCGCGGTCGGCGGAACGACGTGCGTCTGGTCGCCCGTCTCCGGCGCGGCGGCGGTCTGTGGAACGACCTGCGTCTGGTCACCCGTCTGCGGGGCGGCTGCCGTCGGCGGCTGGAACGCCGACCGATCGACGAACTGGGTCTTCTCCTCGAGATCACCAGCCGCCGACGGCTGCTCACTCACCGAGCCGGCCTCGTGATTTTCGGACATATCGTGGTCTCCCTATACATTTGACTACTCAAGACACCGTACGGGCGCCAACACGGCCGTCGCGCGGCGGCGTCACACCCGGTGCGCGGCGAACGGACCCGTCAGAACCGGATGTTCCGAATGCTGTCGTAAACACCGGCGATCCACAGCAGCAACGGAATCACCGCGGCAATCGCCGCACCGTCGGTCAGCTCCAGGATTCGCTTGGTCACCGGTGACACGCGGCCGACGCCGTCCGCTGCGCCGACCGTGATGAGCGCGACGACCGCAAGCCCCACGTACAGCACGATCGGCAGCCAAGCGCCGTCGGCATCCCACGAGACCAACTTGATCATCACGCCGGTCGGGATGGCCACCGTCGCCGCCAACAGTGCCCAGCCGCACCACCGTTCGGCGTACAACCGCGACCGGAACCCGCAGATGACCGTCACAAGTCCCGCGACGATCATCGAGTGCACGAAGAAGTGTCCCTGCACGACGATCGCGATGGCGCCGTAAGTCAGCACCGTGACACCCGCGCTCAGGAATCCGATCAACAACTGCCGAGCCAGCGTGCTGCGTTCGGTCAGCCGCGCCGCGGAATCAGGCACCGAGTCGATGATCGCGCGCCACGTCGCCGACTCCTCGTTGGTGACATCGCTATGCGCGGCAACAGGATCGAGCAGTTCCTCATTCGCGATCACCTCACCCGGCGCGGGAATCGGCGGCAGCGCGATCCGCGCCACCGCGACCGTGAGTTTCGCTGCATTGGTGATGACGATGAGACCGAGGGCGATGGCGCCCGCGGGAACCCACGAGCCTCCGCCGTATCCATAGGCGATGGCGGCGCCCATCAGCGCAGCCGCGATGACCGCCAGGAAAGCCGCCGCCGCGGCACGTTTCCGCGGCCCACCGCGGGTCGCCAGCACGACGATCAGGATCACCGCCGCCGCACCCGCGAGCTGGGGCGCACCCATGTCGTTGATACCGCGCGGCAACGGAACCGCCAGTGCCGCCGCACCACCCAACAGTGGCAGCGAAGCCACGAGAAGACTCTCGGACAGGTCTGCGTTGTCGTAGCGCCCCTTGGCGATGAAGCTGCCGGCCAACACCAACGCGCCGAGCAGCCCGAGGGCGACCGGCCACCACCAACCGTGGCCGGAATGCGACCACGCCCACAACGATGCTCCGGTCGTCGCGAACGTTGCGACTGGAATAGCCAGTCCGACAATACGTTTCAGCGCGTCGGCGTCGAACTCGGGGGACTCCTCGAGAACCGCCATGGCGTCGATGACGTCCTCGACCAGCGGCCGGTACCGCTCGGTCCGGCTCACCGACACCAAGGTCAGCAGCGCCCCGTCGACCACTCCGGCGTCATCGAGCGACTCGGTGGACTTCAGCGGCGGCGAACCCGGACGCGCGAACGCCCACACGCCCTGTGCCTTGAAGTCGAACCCGGCCAGCACATCGGCCGGGGTGTCGTCGAGGAGGTCGGCGAGCACGTTGACCGTCTCGTCGATATAGGTCTCGATCGGCGTCGACGCGGGCAGGACCAGGTCGGTCATGCGTCGACCGGTCAGGATGGTGACCCGGGTGGTCGACTGCCTTGTCGGATTGTCAGCTGCCGCGGCGGGTGCAGCGGTTGCGGGGCCGGCCGATGCGGTCACCGGCGCTCGAGCCTGTCGAAGTCGTCAGAGAGTGCCGCGGCGAGCTCGGTGATCCGGCGCTGGTAGGTCTTGCCCAGTAGGTCGAACTGGATGTCCGAACCGGCGGCGATGTGCTTGTCCCAAGGCAGCACGACGACGCGACCCGCCGGCACGTGCCGTTCGAACTGCTGCACGAGGTCGTCGACGTCGATGTTGGTCTTGCCCGGTGTCACGTGGTTGATGACCACACACGCCCGACCCAGCAGATCCTGATATCCGTTCTGCCGCAACCAGTCCATGGTTACCGCGGCCTGCCGGGCACCGTCGATCGAGGCGCTGGCCACGATCACGAGACCGGACACCGTCGACAGCACGGCACGCGAGGCCTGGTGGAACAATCCGGCGCCACAGTCGGCGAGCACCAGGTTGTAGTACTGCGAGACGATCTTGACCGCGGCGGCCCAGTCCTCTTCGTTGAAGTCACGGCGCGCCACACTGTATTCGGCCGACGACAGCACTTCGAGGTTGGAGGCGTTCATGCTGGTGTAGGCGCGGATGTCGTTGTACCGCGCAAGTTCCTTGTCCGACAACAGATCCGAGATTGTTGCCGCCGACTGCCGACCGGCCCGGTCGGCCAGGTTGCCACCATCCGGATCGGCGTCGACAGCCAGGATCCGGTCGCCGCGGACCTTCGACATCACGGAGCCCAAGGTCACGGTGACGGCCGTCTTGCCGACGCCGCCCTTCAGGCCCAGCACACCGATCTGGTACGAGTCACGGGCGTTGCGACGAATCCGGGTGTAGAGGTCCAATTCGTAGAGCTCATCGGGCGACAGGCCCAGGTTGATGCGCGTCAGCAAGTAGAGCACGTGGCGCCAGCCGCGCTGCGACGGCATCTTCACCCCGGCCCGCACGCCGACGTGCGACAGCGCGTCGATGGCGCGGTGGTCGCCGATGGTAGCGGCCGACGTCTGGTCCGGCATGTGCTGCTCGGTCCACTGCATGTCGGCCTGCGGGTCCATGGCGTAGTGCTGTGGCGGCGGCTGCATGTGTCGCGGCGGGGGCGGCATCATCATCGGGGCGTGCTGCGGCTGCTCGTATTGCGCGCCGGCCATCGGCGCACCCTGCGGCGAGCGCATCAAGCCGTTCTGCATGAATTGCGGTGGCGTCGGCGGCATTTGAGTCGTCACTTCGGAGGGCCGCGGCGGCGGGACCAGGCCCGGCGGCTGCTGAGGCTGGCCGGCAACGGGCGGACCCGACGGCGATTCGGCCCCTGCAGCCGAGGCAGCGGCCGCGGAGGCCGACATCTGCGCGGCGGCAGCAAGGGTCGCATGGTCGACGGTGCGCGTGGCTTCCTCGTTGTCGGCCTGGCCCGGCGAGTTGTTGAAGAGCCGGTCATAGTCGGCGGACATGAGTACCTCTCGATTGTGTGTTGATGACCCCGGGAACGCACATGAGGTGGGCAGAGTCGACCCTACGCCGACCTGCCCACCTCCGATGCTGTGTCTGCTTTAACCGAAAGAGCCCGTGACGCCACTCTCGACACCGGCCATATCCTCGTTGGACGAACCGATTGCGTGCGCCAAGCTGAGCAATGCGTTGTTCAGCTCCAATGCGGTGTTGTCCCACCGCTGCTGCACCGCCTGGTACGCCTCCGAACCGGAGCCGCCCCAAACCGACGCCAGCTTCGCCAGCGAAGCCTTGCCCTCGTCGAGCAAACCGTCGATGGCGGCCTTCTGCCCCGCCAGGGCATCCACATGCCCGTGGTTTTCTGCGAAATGCCAAACCTGTCCGCCGTCAGCCATTTCTTTCTCCGTTTCTATGTTTGAGTTAAGTGCGTTGGATTAGGTCGTGTTAGAGGTGCATCTGGCTTGCCAGGCTCGACGCGCCGTCAGCGTCGGCCGCGGTGTACTGCGTACCGGCGGACTGGATGTTGTTGGAGATGTCGCTCAGCTCCTTCAACTGCTGGTCCATGGCTTCGTTGAAGCGAACCAGAGCCAAATGTGCGGCGGTGCCGGCGTCACCCTTCATCGAGGCCTGGAGCTGGCCCGCAATCCCATCGACGGCACCCTTGTGACCATTGAGCTCACCGGCGATGCGGTCGAAGTTTGCGGCCTCCGAGGCGAGGACCGCGGCATCTGTATTCATGCTTGTCATGTTTGGATCACCTTTTCTTTTCCTGTGTCCTCACCACGGGAATGGCGAGTCCTTGCCGACCCCCCGGGGCCGGAAAGCCTTTGTGTGAAGCGACAACTCACCAGTCGTCGTCATCGTCTTCGAGGTCCTGCACCAGAACCCCGGGGGCCTTGAGAGCCTCCCTTGTCCCTCCGCCCTTCTCTGCTTTGGCGCCCGCCCCCATGCCGCCGGCCCCGGCCCCGCCGGCGCTGCTCACCGGCGCCTTACCCGCGGCCGCCGCACCTGCCGCTGCGCCGGCCTCGAGCGATGCGGTCGAGGACCCTCCGGGGCCACCGACCAGCGAGGCCATCAGGGGCGTTCGCGGTGCCGAACCACCCATCCCCGGCAGTGACGCCGCTCGCACCAGCCCGGCGCCCGACGCTGCCCCCGAGCCCCCCGCCAGCGGGTGGTTGGAGAACGGGCTCGCACCCATCAAGCCGATCTGTGGCCCGTTGTTCTGACCGAAGCTGCTGCCGAGTTGACTGAACATCTGTGTGAACTGCTGCATCGGCTGGCTCAGCTGTTGCACTGGCTGGGTAATCAATTGGCTGAGCTGCTGAGGCAACTGGGCCACTTGCGATCCGACTTGCGAGGCCACCTGCATCATCATCTGCGTGCCCTGTTGCGCCTGGTCTTGCTGACCGGTGGCCTTTTGCACCGCACCCTCGGACCGTTGCGCCTGTTCTTCAGCCCTTCCGGCAGCAAAGCTGAGCTGCGACGCGCCGCCACCCATCATCAGTGCAGCGTCTTCCAGCGCTGATTGGCCGGTCACCTGTGCCATGATCAGCTCGCGCATCATCGCTTCAGGCGCTCGTGCAGCGGTCTGCGCCAGCGCCGCAGCGGCCGCGCTCTCCGCCACACCCGGCATGACGATCGGCTGTGCCGGCAGGATCGGCTCAAACAGCGTATTCATGCTGGTCTCCGCCTGATACGTCTCCATGACGGCGCCCGCCAGTGCCCACATCCGTAGGTAATCCGCCTCATTCAATCCGATAGGGACGGTGTTGATACCGAGGAAGTTGGTCCCTTCCAGTACCGCATGCGTGATGTGGTTCTCTTCGATCTCCGGTATCTGCGGTGTCGTGGTGAGGGCCAGCGTGTACGAATCTGCCTGCGCCAGAGCCTGCATGGCACGTTTCTGCGCCTGCACGGCAGTGGTGTGCAACCACGTCACCATCGGCATGGTCGCCGACACCGCCCGCTCACTCGCCATCCCCGACCAGTTCGCGCTCAATGCGGACAGGCTGGCGGAAAGTTCCGCCGCCTGTGCCTCCAACGCGACCGCCAGTGCTTCCCATCCGGCCGCGGCCTGGATCATCGGAGAAGCACCCGCGCCGGCCATCAACCGCCCGGTGTTCACTTCCGGGGGGAATGCTCCGTAGAACATCGCCGGCATGGCGGGCGGGGCAACCATAATTCGCTGTCCTCGGACTCAGAAGTTTCGGCTTGGCAGCGTCTAGATCAAGGTCGCGGCGTTGGCCGCGTCGGTCGCTTCGTAGATCGCCGCAGCTTCCACGTACGCCGCACCACCGCGGGCCAGTTCTTCTTGGGCGAAGGAATGAAGCGCCATGGTCTCCGCGCCCTCGACGGCGAACGCCATGGCGGCCTGCATGGACACCTCGTCGACGCCGGCCGGAACCAGAGCGCTGGCCTCCGTCAGGGTGGCGGTGCCGGTGGCCAGGCCACGTGCACCGTTGGCGACGACCTGCGTACCGACACCGACTGCGCCGGGGTTGTGCTCCAAAGGCTGCATTTCTCTTCTCCTTACCAATTTCAAGATCGCGGTATGGAATTGTGCGAACGGCACAAATAAGAATTGAAGATCCCCACGGAACCCCCGTTCCCCTTTGCCGATCAGCGGGCGTTTAGCGTTGCTGAACGTCTGAAACAGATACTACCGACGGTTTTGGGGGGTCACCTACACTTATTCCGCGGGCGGATCAACATAGGCCGCCTGGATGACCTCCTTGCCGTCCGGCGATGTCAAAAGTGCCTGGCCAGGGGGCCTGCGGCGGAGTTTGAACTCGCTCGACGGGAACTCCGCTTTCTCACCCGACAGGAACATCGTCGGCGTTCCCGCGCCGTATGCGGTACCGACGAACTTGTCCATCGTGGAGCGATGCGCCTGGCTCATCTGACACGTCACGATGATGTGCAGACCGATATCGGCGGCAGCCGGCAACAGGGGGGCCAGCGGCGCCATCGGTGATCCCAAAGCACTGGCCGCGACGATCATGTGCCAGTCGTCGACGAGCAGCACCACGTCCGGCCCGCTCCACCAGGAGCGTGAGCGCAACTGCGACGTGGTGAGGTCCGGCGGAGGCAGCCGCTTCTTCAGGTTGACCGCCAGCGCCTTGATGGACTCCTCCAAAGCGGCGATGTTGCGGTTGATGGCACCGGCCGCGAGCAGATGCGTTTCGGGCACTGCGTCGAGCAGGCCCGAACGGAAGTCCGCCAGCATGAACCGCACCTGATCGGGGCTGTTGCGCTTGCAGATCGCTTCCGCCACGGCATGCGCGATGGTGGTCTTGCCGGACTTGGGCGCACCGAAGATCAACTGGTGGGGCGTGTTGTACATATGGTTGTACGCCACCGAGAGATCGGACTCGCGCACGCCGACCGGAACCGTCCATCGCGTCCGGTAATCGTTCTCCGGTCCGGGCGGGTTCGGGTCGAGTTCGTGCAAGTAGATCCGGTCGGGCAGGACGCGCACGCGCGGCGCCATGTCGCTGTGCAAGGACGCGATGTGGTCGACGGCAGCGGTGATAGCCGGCACGATGTCGTCGGCACTGTGCACCCCGTCCATGCGGGGCACCCCGATCATGAGGTGGTGCTTCTCCATCGACACCGCCCGGCCGGGACGGTTCGCCGGAATCTCGCGAGTGATGCGGTCGATCTGCGTCTCGTTGACGTCACCGAGCCGGAACTCGACCTTGGTGCCCAGGTAGTCCCGGACGCGGGATTTCAGCTCCGTCCAGCGTGGCGTCGAGATGATGACGTGGACACCGAACGCCAGGCCCTGACCGGCGAGATCCTGGACCACCGGCTCCAGGTCTGGGAACTCGCCGATGAACGCCGGCCAGCCGTCGATGATCAGGTAGACGTCCCCGAACGGATCCTGCGACGCCGGATGATTCGGATCTTCACGCAGCTGCCGGTAACCGGCGATCGACCCGATGCGGAGCTCTTTGAACGTGAGTTCTCGTTGCCGCAGAACGGCTTTCATCTCGGCGATGACTCGCATCACCCGGTCTGGTTCAGAGCGGGTGGCGACACCGCCGACGTGCGGCAGGTCCTCGAGGTACATCAGGCCACCACCACCCAGGTCGACGCAGTAGAACTGCACCTGCCTAGGGGAGTGGGTGGCGGCCGCCGACAGCACCAGCGTCTGCAGGAACGTCGACTTCCCGGTCTGCGGCGCACCGCCGACCGCGATGTTCCCACCGGCAGCCGACGTGTCGATGCCCCACACTTCCTGCTTGTGGCGGCGCGGCTCGTCCATGATGCCCAGGCCGAAACGCAGCGGGGCCCGCTGGTCGCGCTCGATCAGTTCGTTGACCGGCACCGGATCCAGCAGCGGCGGCAGCCACATCTTGTAGGCCCGGCTCTCGCCGGTCGTCAGCTGGTTCAGCACCACTTCACGCAGGGCACGCTGCTCGGTGTTCGTCATCGTCCGACTCCCGAATCTGCCATCGGCGCGGCGGTGAACGGACGGATGCGGAAGGTGTTCTGCGCCACGACTCTTGGCGCGTCGTCGCCGTCGTCGTTCTCCGCCACCGTCGGAACGTAGGTACCGCCGGTGTAGATGCTCTTGAACTTCACGGGATCCTCCATGCCCACCCGGAGGAAGCCGACACCGCTCTCCTTGTTGGTGATGTACTGCGCCTCGGGCGTACCGATCACCGCCTTGGATTCGGCGGAGCTGGTGGTACGCAACGCGATTCGGTACGTCAGGTTCGGCTCCAGCTTGTCGATGCGGGCACCGCCGGTATTGAGCGACTGTGTCGCCAGCAGCAGGTGCACACGCAGCGACCGGCCGACACGACAGATGCGGTCGAACAGCGCGATGAAGTCCGGGTGGTTCTGCAGCAGCTCGGCGAACTCGTCGACGACGACGAAAAGCGTTGGCAGCGGCGGCAGATCGGCCCCACGTTCGCGGTACTTCTCGTACTCGGCGACACCCGACAGTGCACCGGCCGCGCCGACCTGCATACCGGCCTGACGCAGGATGTTCTGCCGGCGGTCCAACTCACCGGTGAGCACCTCGCCCATGCGGCCGACCAGTTCGGCTTCCTCTTCCATGTTGGTGACGACCGCCGCCGTGTGTGGCAGCTTCTCCATACCCAGGAAGGTCGACCCACCCTTGAAGTCGGTCAGCAACAGGTTGATCTGATCCGGATGGTGCGTCGCCACCAGCGAAAGGATCAGGGTACGAAGGAATTCCGACTTACCGGAACCCGTCGTGCCGATCAGCATGCCGTGCGGACCGGCACCGAACTCGGCACCCTCTTTGATGTCGAGATGCATGATCTCGCCATTTTTGAGTTGGTGGCCGAACGGGATGCGCAACCGGTCCTGATCCGTGTCCGAGTACATCCGCCAGCGTCGCGGCGTCACCTCCTCGACCGAGCGGGCACCCACCAAGTGGTGCCATTCACTCGATACCTTCTTCTGGACGCGCGTGCCCCTGTCGATGATCGTCCCGGTAATGGACCACCCCGCGAGCTTTCGGGCCAACCGGCCGGCCGACGTCGGGCTGACCGAGTCGGTCACGGTGGTCACCTCGCGCCACGGCTGGTTCGCGGCCCTGTCCTCGCACGAGCCATCGGGGTTGACCTTGATGCGGTAGCCCGAACGATGGTTGCCCTTGGTGATGACGGTGACGCCCGCGCGGCCGTCGACCGGGAAACCGGCCTTACCGCCGGTCAGGTCAACCACCAGCACATACGGACCCGACGGGGGCGCGTCGGCGCTGTGCGGTCCGCGCGCCGTCAGATCCGCCAGCCCGTCCGGCTTGGTGAACACCAGGCGCTTGGGTCCGGCGTCGTCGAACTCGGTCTGGCTCTGCACATGCGGCAGCCACTTGAGCCACGCCCAGTCGGGATCGTCCAGATCGTCCATCAGGACGCGGATCTGCAGCAGGTCCGGCGGATGGAAGACCGCCAGATGGCAGATCATGGCGGCCAGCAATCCCCGAGACCCTTCCGGGTCGCCGCCGACCGCGATGGTCGGATAGCTCTTGAGGATCACCAGCTTCGGGCAGTCGTGCACGAGGCCGTGGGTGCGCAGGAACTTGGTCACCCACATGTGACTGACCGGTTCCAGGTGAGCCTGCGGCGCGGCCATCGGACCCGCGAGGTCCGACCCGATGTTCGGCTTGAGCAGCCGGTCAACCGCAGCCTGCGCGCCGATACCGATGCGGGCGCCCATGAAGAAGTCGGCGTTGTTGCCGCTGACGCTGCGCGACCACTGCCGCTGCGTGCCCACGATGGACAGCAGGTCCTCGGGGTGCGGCGCGTGGTAGCTGAAGAACGTGACCTGGGCGTCCGCCGACGACGTCACGCGCGTCCGCAGGCCGGCCAGGTACCGCAGATACTCCTTGCGGTCCTCGTTGATCTCCGGCACCTTCTTGCCGCCGCCACCGCCACTGGCCATGTAACCGACGGTGCCCATGATCATCATCAGCGGCATCATCAGCATGTACGGCGACAGCTGGCGGACACCGGTGAAGATCATGATCGCGATCATTCCGAGCATGCCGCCGCCCATGACGTATGGCATCGCCTTCTGCATGCCGGACGCGGGGATCTCGATGCCAAGGTCGTCGGGCGGCGTCACGTTGATCTCACCCGGGGTCAGGCGCGGACCGCGCTTCATCGACGGGGTGAACTTCTTGGTCGTCATGACGCACCTCCCGGATGCGGCGGGACCGCAGCTGCAGCACCGTCATTGGTGCCGGCCACCTTCCTCGGTTTCGGATCCGACGGCAGTGTGTCGTGTTCGAGCAGCGCCGCCTCCTTCGACAGCACCGGGCCCTCCATCAGCAGGCCGACCACCTGCCACGGCGCCGTGACGGCGCCCGTGAGGCCGAGCGCCTTCGCGGTGTCGTCGTTGGCGATTCCGTACCGGACGCCCTGAGCGTCGACGTAGTACTGCGCCTCGCCGTACCGCGGGTCGGGGGACTGCAACCGGATGTACTGGCCGCCGTCGATGTAGACGGTGGCGTCGCCGCTGATCTGCTTGATGCCGTTGCCCATCGAGGTGGCCGGGATGGGCAGGTGCCGACCGACGATCACCGTGGTCTTGGCGCCCTGGTCACCGGCTTCGCGCTGCCACGTCCAGCACACCGTCGGATCGTCCTGCGGCAACAGCATGGTCATGGGCTTCGCCGGCAACGGTGAAGTGTAGGTCTGCTCGGGGATCTTGGCGACGACGCTGGATTCCACCGACGGCGGCGAGATCAGCCCGTAGGAGTTGGTGGCCCGCAGTGCGGCCGCTGTGGTGTCGTTGACCTTGGCGACGCCGTCGGGCAGCACCACGTACTGCTGCTTGCTGTTGTCGGTGACAGTCTGGAACACCGTGCCGTTGACCAGATTCGGCGGCAGGCCGACGGTGTTGGGTGCGCCCGCGGCCGGAATGGGGGCAAGAGCCCAGGGGCCGACGTTCGGCAGCGCGTTGAACAGGCCGGACGAGATGGGTGCCGATTTTGACCCGACCGGAATGCCCACGGCGGAGGTCAGGGCTCGATCGGCGAGGTCGATCGAATGCCGCCCGTCCTTGGTGATGAGCCAGGTCTTGTCCTGGTATTTGACCAGCACGCCCTGATCCGGGCGGATGGGCCCGACTCCACCGCCCAAAACGACGGGCTCGACGAGCACCGAGGTCTCGACGGTCGGGGTGACGCTCTCGGGCTTGGTGACGGTGTCACACACCGACCAGGTGCCCGGCGTGCCGTCCACCGGCGTCGCGTACGGCGCACCGGGAACGCCGATCGGTTGGCCCTTCGCCATCTTGGCAAGTTCGGCAGGTTTGACCACCTGTGGTTCACCGGAGTGGCCGAGAACCAACCGGGCCGAGGTCAGGTTGTAGACGGGACGGATCTGCTGTGTCCCGGGCATGACGACGTACAGCTGGTTGGTGCTGCGGTCTACCAGCAACTGGTCCCCGCCCCGCTTGCCCTGTGGTTTGAAGTAGGCCATCATCGCCGCGCCGAGGCACACCAGTACCGCGACGACGATGCCCGCCGACACCGACCGGCTGTAGAACTGCAGCGGGTCGTCGAACATCCGGGTGTCGCGCCGCACGATGGCGTGCTCGACCCGGCGGAGCAGGAAGCGCCAGCCGCTGACCTGAACCTTGGTGGTGAGCCGGAAATCTGCCATCGGTTATTCGCCGATGTTCAGTCGCCGGTGCACTCCGCTGATCGCGGACGCCATGTCATCGCCGGTGATCTCGCCGAGCGCTTCGACGCTGAGGCTCTCGATGTCTATCGACCGGGCGAGTCGCATGTCGCGTGCCTGCTCGCCGGCTTCGACCAGCTGGCGCGCGTAGCGGCCGTTACCCGCGATATCGATGGCCGGCTTGCCGCCCAGCTGATGCTGGTACAGCGTGGTCGCCGCTTCCAGGACCTGTTTGGCAGCTTCATCGTTGATGAGCGAATCATTGCTCTTGGCAATCACTTTCGCGATCTCGACGATCTCCTCCGGGGAGTAGGACTCGAATTCGATGCGGGTGGCGAACCGGGACCGGAGTCCGTCGTTGGCTTCCAGCAGCCGGTCGATGTCCGAGCTGTAGCCGGCGATGATGACGACCAGTCGGTCGCGGTCGTTCTCCATGCGGGCCAGCAGGGTGTCGATGGCCTCCGACCCGAAGGCGTCGCCGCCCTGCAGCCCGTCCTGGATCAGCGTGTAGGCCTCATCGATGAACAGCACGCCGCCGAGGGCCCGGTCGATGACCTTCGACGTCTTCACCGCGGTATGTCCCAGGTACTCGCCGACGAAGTCCTTGCGGGACGTTTCGATGAGCTTGGGCTCGGCAATGACGCCGAGGCCGGCCAGGATGTTCGCGACCACCCGGGCGATGGTGGTTTTGCCGGTTCCCGGCGGCCCGGTGAAGATCATGTGCTTGGACTGCTGCGCGACCTTCATGCCCCGCGCGGCCCGGATTTTCGCCATTTGCGTTGCGGCACGGTAGGTCTCGATCTGCTCCTTGACCTTGGCGAGGCCGATCTGCCGGTCGAGTTCGGCTTGCGCATCGGTGAGCATCTTGTCACGCGCCGAGGTGTCGGCCACGACGCTGTTCGGATCCCACATGTCCGAGCGAGCCGCGATCTTCTCTGTCGTGGTGGTCTGCAGCCTGTAGTTCGGATCGCGAAGCGCCTCAGCAACTTTCGGCTCGGGGAAGTTGGCCTGCAGCCATTCCAGGAGGCGCCGGGCACCCTCCTCGTTGCCCTGCTCGCGGAACGTCATGGCCAGGTACCAGGCGATCGGCCGGCCGCACGCCGTTCCCGCCGGCGACTCATTGGCCTCGGTCAGTTTGTCCTTGGCCTCCGTGAACAGTCCGAGGTTCGCCGCGGCGACACCACGGGCCACTCCCGCGGCGCCCGCCAGAAACGCGTCCGGCCAACTCTCCGAACCTCGGAGCACCTCCATGACGTCGGTCCAGCGCTGGCCGCCGGTGTAGATGACGGCCTTGACCCACGCCACCAGATGCTCGGACCCGCCGACCGCCGCGCTCTCGACGGCTTCCAGCGCATCGGCGTAGTTGCCCTCAGCCGCCTCGTTGACGGCGAACGCCAACGTGAGCGCCAGCGGCGAGTTCACCGGGTAGGTGATGTCGCCGAGCTCGCCGCCGATCCGTACCCGCGCGTTGACCTGTGCCAGCGACACCTCGGCCTGACCGGCAAGCATGCCGAGGTTGCCGCGCGAGTACCAGGCGCGGAACAACGTCGTCCGGTCGGCGTCACCGCACCGGATGCGCCCGATCCAGGCGTCACACGCGGTCTCGTCGACCGACGTGATCTCGCTGAACAGCTGCATCGAGCGCGCCGGTGCGGTGTCCAGCATGCCGACGGCGTTGTTGAACATGGCGGCGAGTTGGTCACTCATGGTTTTCCCCTGAATATCTGGTGGCAAAGATGTGGGCGCGGGTCGCGGCGGCGTCTTCAGGCGACGGGAGGTCGAGACTGTGCGACAGGAAATCCTTGGCCTCGGCGCGGTCGTGGCCCAGTTCCCGGAGTCCGGAGTACATGACGCCGTATTGCGCCGACCTGCCATCCTGGCGGGCCAGTCCGGCGATCACGAGAATCTCCTCCGCCAGTTCGACTTCCGTCATGTTGGTGACACCCGGGGCGAGCCGGACCCGGTGGATCCGGCCGTCCATGAGGGCCGTGACGGTCACGGTCTGCGGCGGGTTCGTGACCGTGTACCCGAACGGGGCGGGCTCGTCGTCGGACGGCACCCCGTCCTCGGCGACCGCGGCGTCCGGCGCGACGACGTCGTCGCCGTAGAGGAAGTCGAGACCGCCGCCGAGGTCGTCGTCCGAGCCGTCGTCCGGATCGTCGCCCGACGGCTCGTCATCGAACCCGTCATCATGGTGGGCCGCCAACGTCAGTCCTGGTAGTCGTCGCCGGCGGCGCCCGCGGAGGGCGTGTCGAACCAGGACCGCGACGGCAGGAACTCCAACAGCCCCTGCAGGGCGCGTTCGAGGTTCTCGTCGGTACCGGAGAGGAAGCTGCCGTACAGCTCGCCGCTGACCTTCCGCGGCAGGGAGACGATGCGGCCCAGCCGGGAGTCGAGGACGCCGGCGGCCACGTCCGCCTCGCTGTGGGTGCCGCCCTCGTGCCGTTCGTTCGCGGTGAGCTCGACCCACGAATCGGGGTTGGCAATGAGCTCGGAGTAGGTCCGTGCCGAATTCAGGCTGATGCCGAACTGGGTGAGCTGGTCGGGCGTGCGGGCGTCGCTGAGCCGGCTGGTCGATGCGGTCAGCGGTTCCACGTTGGCGGGGGTGGCCGAGCCGAGCACGGCGTTGACCATGCCCGCCAGGCCGACTTGCGGGGCAACCCGCTGCACGACCAGCATCTCGCCGTCACGGGCCGCAACGACGTGCCGTTCGCCCTTGCGACAGACCACGAACCGCAGCATCTTCCCGCCGACATCGCGGCGCCACCAACGGCCCTCGATGGTGCGGTCCGCGCGGCTGAGGGTGTCGACCATGGCGGCCACTTCCGGATGCGGGTTCCCGTAGAGGTCGAGGACGCCCTGTGCCGTCAAATCACGGCGCACCTGTTCCCAGACGATGTTCCGCAGGTCCAGTTGCGGAATGTTCGGCCGGATGCCGAGACTCGGCGGGAAATCCATCAGCCCGAGCTTGTCGGCGATGACAAGCATCCCGTCGATGGTGACTTCAACCGCGATGACGTCGTCGATACCGCCCGAGGCGGTGCTGGCCGCGGTGTACGGGCCGGTCACGACAACCGCCCCGGCGACATAGCCGACCCAGACGACCCGGCATCACGCCCGGCGCACGTGTCCACCCACTGCATCTCGGATCCACCCCCTGTTCCCGGCGCCAGGCGCCGGGCATCGCTGTCCTCCGTGACCATCTTGGTACGCCACCTGACGGACGGCAGGCCGATGGCCAAACTCCTACGTGAGTCACGGCATCTGACCTGCGCGGGCGGCCCCACACCACCCCCACAGCGCTTCCCCACAACCCGCATCGAGCCTACCAGCGGGTCTGCCGCCCGATCCGCACCAATTCGCCGCCAGCGCACGCCCGCCCAATACAATCGAGGTGCTGCGAAAAACGTTGGTGGACAAGCCAATCAGTGGTGTCGCGGGCGTTCGGTCCGGACCGTCGACCAAAGAGGCGACGACTCGATTGGGCCCAGCCATCCCGCCGACGGCGCCGGCGTGGTCGATACTGGGATGGCATCTGCGTCTTGGCACCTGCGTCGAGCGAACCGAGGAGAGAAAGCGCGTATTCGGTGACTGACCACTTCGAACCGCAGCACAACCCTCCGGAAAGCGCTTTCGCCGGACATCCCGTGGACACGCCGCCGGCCTGGCCGCGCGTGACTCCGCCGGCGAACAACACCGGCATGCAGCACACCGAACCGCTGCAGCGCCGGACCGGCTACCCGCCGTACCCCGGCCCCGTCCAGCCCGGACCACCGCCGCACCCGCAGTGGCCGCACGGTCCACAGGGCCGGTTCGCGCCACCGGTGTCGTACGCCGACGCCATCCGGCGCGACGACCTGCTCCGGACCCGCAAGCCCGAGCCCGGTCGCGGCTGGCGCAAGACGCTGTTCAAGGCGACGTTCGGGCTGGTCAACCTCGGTCCGTCACCCGACGAGATCCAGGAAGCGCAGCAGATCAACCGGATCCGGTCGGCGCTGTCGGGCCACTACAAGGTCGGGGTGATGGGCAAGGGCGGCGTCGGTAAGACCACGGTGTCGGCCTCGATCGGGTCCCTGTTCGCCGAGCTGCGGCAGGAGGACCGCGTCGTGGCCGTCGACGCCGACACCGCGTTCGGCAAGCTGGGCAGCCGCGTCGACCCCAAGGCCCTGAGCTCGTACTGGGAGTTGGCCTCCGACCAGCACCTGGAGAGCTTCGCCGACATCCGCAACCGTGTCGGCAGCAACGCCGCCGGGCTGTTCGTGCTGGCCGGTGAGGCGAGCCCGGCGCGCCGCCGGGTACTCGACCCCGCGGTCTACCGGGAGGCCGCCTCCCGGCTGGATCGCCATTTCACGATCTCGATAATCGACTGCAGCTCGACTATGGACAGCCCCGTCACGCAGGAGGTGCTGCGTGATCTGGACGCGCTCATCGTGGTCTCGTCGCCGTGGGTCGACGGCGCCGGCGCAGCCGGGCAGACGCTGGACTGGCTGGCGGCGCACGGGCTCAACGGTCTGCTGCAGCGAACTGTGGTGGTACTCAACGATTCCGACGGCCATGCCGACAAACGCACCCGCTCGGTGCTGGCCCAGCAGTTCGCCGGGCAGGGACAGGCCGTCGTCGAGGTTCCGTTCGACGGGCACCTGCGGCCCGGCGGCGTCATCGCCGGCACCCGGGAGATGGCGCCGGCAACGCGACGAAAGTTCATCGAGATCGCGGCCGCGCTGGCGGCGAACTTCCCGACCGGTGACGACCGGCACCGCGAGCGGTCCTGATTACCTCTAGACCAACTGCACGAGCAGCTTTTCGACCAATTCCTTGTCCTGGTCGGACACCGCCGCTTCGGCCTCGGCGCCGACCACGACGGACTCGGGCACGCCGGCCGCAAGCGCGGTCTCCTGAATGGTCAGGTTGGCACCGCGGCGAGCTGCGTACAACCGCTGCCCGAGCGTGGCCGTGGGCGCTTTCGCGCCGAGCAGCGTCAGTTCGTCGATCCGGGCGCGCACCAGTCCCAACGCCTTGATCAGCGGCGGCGACACCGGCCCGAGCCGGGCGGCGCTGGCGGCGACGGCCTCGAGTTGCCGCAGGTCGGACAGAATCTGCGTGACCCATGGCGTGAATTCGGAATCTTCGATCGCCGGCAGGGCGTCGGCCGTGGCGCCCAACGTGTTCACCGCGGCGACGACGGCCTGTGCGATCAGCGGCACCTCGCCGACGTTGGTCAACGGCGGGGCGGGTGCGGCCTGCGCCTGAGGCGCCGGCGGCACCTGGGTCGGTACCGGCTCGCCACTGCGGATCCGCGCGATGGTCCCCGGCGGCCACTGCAACACCTCTTCGAGGCGCAGGCGCGTTCTCTCCCGCGGCCAGCTGCGGCCTTTTTCGAAGGAGATCAGCGCTCCGGCGTTGATGATGCCGTCGGCCGCCAGACTGCGCTGACTGATGTCCAGCTCACGGCGCCGAGCGGCCGCAGCCGCACCGGCGCGCTCCATTCCGGGGTCGACTGCGGGCAGAGCGATGTATTCGGTGACGTCATCGGGATCGATGTTCGGCACCCGATGTCACCTCCCATCATTTGCGGCCCGCGCTCAACACGTAATCCGGAGCACCCTCGGCAGTCCGATACAGCTTAACCCGTTGAGTCCCGCATAACTATCGCGTTGACCGTCACTGAACCGTATCGGTGCGGCGACAAGCGCTTCAGTTAGACCGTACACCGTCCCCAAACCACGACTTTCACCAATGTTATTCCGGACCTTTCGGATGATTTCTGCGCCTCTGCAATGCCCTGACCAGCAGATATGCGTAACGCTACGGTTTAACTGTTGCATTACTGCAGTCTGGTGCTATAGATTCTTGCCAACCGCGACGGAACAGTCGCAGCGCAACAACAAAGGAGTACTCCGATGACCGCAATTGCCATGGACGGCCTGCCGCTCGGTGAGTGCACCCGGAGCCCGGAGCAGTGGACGACGATCGCCAGCGAAGAGGCCAAGAGCCTCTGCCGTCAGTGCCCGCGCCGCTGGGCCTGCGCACGTGACGCCGTCGAACTGCCGCGCGCCGAAGGCCTCTGGGCCGGCATCGTGATCCCGGCCGAAGAGGGTCGCGGCCGGACGTTCGCGCTGAAGCAGCTGCGGTCCCTGGCCGAAACCAACGGCTACCCGGTCCGCCGCCAGCGCCGCATCTTCCTCGAAGTCGCGTAGTACCCGCTGCCCACGCTGCCGTTTGAGGGGGCGGCAGCGCGGGCAGCGGTTTTACTCACGAGGGTTACCGTGGCTCCTATGGCCACTGTGAGCACCACCGACAAGACCGGAGCACCCGCCACCGTCAGCGCCGAAGCCGGACGATTCACCATCGCGGTCGACGGCAAGACGGTCGGATTGATCGACTACATCGACCGGGGCGGCCGACGCATCTTCCCGCACACCGAAGTTCAGCCCGAGTACGGCGGCCGTGGGCTGGCGACGATCCTCGTCGCCGAAGCACTGGAAGCGACCCGCGCCGCCGGGCTGCGCATCGTCCCGCAGTGCTCGATGGTCAGCGGTTACATCGCGAAGCATCCCGAGTACGCGCCGCTGGTCGACCCGGCCTGAGTGGTTTGGGCGCGCTCCGTATCGGAGAGTGATACGGAGCGCGCCGAGATCACTCCCGGCCGAGGTATTGCGCGGTCGAGCCGCTGATCGGCATGTCCGGCATGCCCAGCTTGCGATGATCCCAGCTGCGCGTGCGACCCGGCACCACGCGGACCGCGACGCGGTTGTTCATCATCTGGTCGACGAAGGGGCGCATCTCGTCGCTGTACGGACCGGTGTAGCGCTCCCACACACTGATGCCGACGCGCAGGCAGGTGTCGGGGTCGTCGACGATCTCGGCGGTGCCGTCGATCGACACACCGCGCAGCGTGCCGTAGGTGTCCCCGTCCTCGATCATCACGGTGATGGTCGGGTCCCGGCGCAGGTTGACCGCCTTCTGCGACTTGGCCTTGGTCTCGAACCAGATTTCGCCGTCGAGCACGGCGTACCACATGGCCACCAGGTGCGGCCGGCCGTCGGCCAGGACGGTGGCCATGGTCGCGGTCCGGCTGCGATCGATGAACTCGACGATCTCGTCGTCGGTCATCACGATCTTCTTGCGCTCGTTCTGTCCCACGCTCTTATGCCTATCAGGCCACGGCAGCGGGCTGCCCATCGGACCCGGCAGCGGGCTGCCCATCGGACCCGGCAGCGAGCCGTTACCCGGCTTGCAGCGCCGCGACCGCCGGGCCGAACATCGTCGCCTTGATGGCGGCCATGGTCGCCGAGTCCTTGCCCGCCACCGGAATCACGAGCTCCACCGCGGAGGAGACCACGGCGTCCTCGGCCGCGGCAAGCTCCACGAGGCCGTACTTGGCGGCGTCGTCGCCGCCGAAACGACGTCCGGTGGTCATCGACGCGATGGCCGCCTGCGGCGTCAGCTTGGCCTGGATCAGCGCGGCCATGCCCGGGGTGAAGGGAATCCGGATGTCGACCTCGGGGAAACAGAAGAACCCGCGGTCCGAACGCATGGTCCGGTAGTCGTGGGCCATCGCGAGCATGGCGCCGGCGCCGAAGGCGTGCCCGTTGACGGCGGCGGCCGTCGGGATCGGCAGGGTCAGCACTCGGGCGAACAGCGCGTGGACCCGCCCGACGTACGCCTGCATCTGGTCACCGTGCGCCATCAGCCAGTCGAGATCCAGGCCGTTCGAGTAGAACTTCCCGGCACCGGTCGTGACCAGACCCTGAGCGCCACCCGCGACGAGATCGTCGATGGCACTGTTGATGTCGTCGAGGAAGCCCAGCGAGAAGCGGTTCTCGTCGTCGCCGAGATTCAGGATGGCGATCTTGTCCTGGTAGGTGACGGTGATGGTCATGGTTGTTTCCTCCTGGTTGGGGTGGGTTCTGCGGCGAGGACGGCGCGCACGGCTGCGGTCAGCCGATCACGCGCCCAGCGGTTGCTGATTCTGTTGCGGGACAAAACGATTGCGGTCGGCAGGTCGACGATGCACACGGTGATGGCGTCAACCGCCGCGCCGTCGCGCCGGTCCCATAGATGAGTCGACAGCCGGATCATGAGGTCGATCAGCCGGCGTTGAAGGTCTTCCAGATCGGCGACCACCGCGTCGGGCAGATCGTCGCCGCGCAACTGATCTCGCTGCACTCGCCAGAGCAGCAGGGCCGACTGGCGTTGCCGCTCATAGAACACTGCGGGGGCCTGCGCAGCCGCGACGACGGCGTCCACCGGGTCCGCAGCCTCGCTCGCCAGCGCCGCGTCGACCAATTCTGTTTGGACATCGAGGAATCGGCGGGCGGCGCGCAGCCAGGTGCGGGCGACGAGTTCGGATCGCGAGCCGAAGTTGTGATAGATCGCGCCGTTGGATACGCCGGCGGCAGTGGCCACCGCGCGCGTCGTCACACCACTGGCACTGCCCTCGACGGCCAGCGCCTCGGCGGCGTCGAGCACCGAGTCCAGGTCGTACACGCGAGGGCGAGGCATTCCACCACGATAACAGAGCAAATGCTCTGTTATCGTGTCGTCTGCGCCACAATCAGTTACGGCGGATAGATCTGCTTGATGGTCCCGTCCGCGTTGGCCTGGATGTACCCGGTCCCCGGCGCCGTCGAGTGAATGGCCAGACCCAGGCCGCCGCCCTCTTCGCCTTCGATGATGAGATACAGCGGCGACCCGGGCTCCGCGCCCATTTGTTGCGGTGCGCCGGCCATGGTGGCGGCCACGGCCTGCGTATTGATCGCACCGAGGTCCGCCAGCACGTCGAACGAACTGGTGGAGGTGTCCGAGCCCCACTTGTTCCAGCTGCCGCCGCGGTACATGAAGCTCTGGTCGACGTGCTTGTTCGTGGGGGAGACGCGATCCATGATCGCGTAGTCGGGATAGACCACGAGCTTGAATCCCATGGTGTCGCCGAACTTCGCCTTGATGGTCCCGATCAGGCCGGCCAGTCCGTCGGCGGTCTGCAGCTGGCTCGGTCCCGCCGGCGTCGACGCGGCGGTCGAGGCGGGAGTGGGCATGCCACCGGTCGGGTATGCGCCCGTCGGGCCGGTGCCGGTGGGCCGCGACGGAAACAGTTGCGCGCTGGGCTCGTTGGTCGCTTGGGGCTGACCACCCGAACCGCTGCCGGACCACATCACGTAGGCAATGCCGGCGCCCCCGAGGACGACGACCGTGACCAATGCCGCGACGATCGCCACCGCCGAGTTGCGCCACCATGATTGTGCCGGCTGGGCATTCGTCAGCTGGGGCGGCGACCACTGCGCGGATCCGGCACTCAGACCCTGGGCTGGGGTCGCGTACTGCGTGTGCGCGTGCGCGGGGTAGGACTCGGGGCCGGTCTGCGGATAGGGCACCGCCTGCACGCCCCAGGCCGGCGGCGCGACCGACCGGCTGGGCTGCATGGGTGCACTCAGCGCGGCGCGGGCGGCGACGGCGAGGTCTTTCGTTGTGGCGTAACGCTGTTCGGGATCTTTGGCCATCCCGGTCGCGATGACCTGATCCATCTGCGGCGAAATCCCCGGCCGCATGGTCGAGGGCCGTGGCGGGTCCGAATAGAGATGGCTGGTGATCTGCCGCTCCATGCTGTCGCCCGGAAACGGCGGGGCCCCGGTCAGGCACTCGTGCAGCACGCACGTCAGCGCGTAGATGTCGGATCGCGCGTCGCACCGGTCGCTGGTGAAGCGCTCGGGGGCCATGTAGGCGACGGTGCCGATGGTGGCGCCGGTATGGGTCAGCTTGGTCTCGCCGGCGGCGCGGGCGATGCCGAAGTCGATGAGATACGCGAAATCGTCTGGGGTGACCAGGATGTTGGCGGGCTTGACGTCGCGGTGCACCAGCCCGACGCCGTGCGCGGCGCCGAGCGCGGCGGCGATCTGCTCGATGATCGAGACGGCGCGGTCGGGTGCCAGCGGACCGTCGGCCAACAACTGCTGGACGGTCTTGCCGTCGATCAGCCGCATGGTCACGAAGAGCCGGTCGTCGATCTCACCGAAATCGTGGATCGGCACGATGTGCGGCTCGTCGAGCCCGGCGGCCGCGTGGGCCTCCCTGCGGAAACGCACCTGGTACTGCTCGTCGTCGGCGAAGGTCGGGGGCAGCACCTTCATCGCGACGACGCGCTTCATCGTGGTGTCGTAGGCCTTCCAGACCTCACCCATGCCGCCACGACCGAGCAGCTCAATCAGCCGGTACCGGCCGAACGGTGTCCCTTCCACCGGCTAACCATAAGAGGCAGCGGCGTCCCCTGCCAGCGATTGGTTACGCGCGCACCCTGCGGCGATAGGTGACTTTGTCGAACTCACGACCATGCTCGTCGACGGCGGTCACGTCCATCTCGCTCAGCAGCTGCCCGGGTCTGACGTCGACGCGGATGAAGGCGTAGTTGCGGAAACGCACGCGCGACCAGCCGACCGCCTCCGCTTTCTTCTTCCCATCAGCAGTCCAGACATAGCTGTTCGGGACGAAGGTGTCGGGAGCTTCGTGGCCTCGGTAGCTCTCGGGCTCACCCGGCTGGAAACCGTATCGGGGCCGGCCGGCGCAGCCCACGGTGTAGTACACGGTGCCGTCCGTTTCGGCGTCGACGGTCGAATTGTCCCCGGCGACCTTGGTGGGTCGGTCACCGCGGATCGGGTCGGTGCGCTCGTAGACATGGTTGTGTCCCTGCAACACGAGATCGACCTGGTAGCGGTCGAACAACGCGCACCAGGCCGCCCGCACACCGCCGTCGCTGGCGTGCGAGTCGGTGGTCGAGTACGCGCAGTGGTGGAAGAAGCAGACGATGAAATCGATGTTGGGGTCGCTGCGGTAGGCGGCCAGGGTGCGCTCTACCCAGGAGTTCTGGGAGCCGTCGGAATAGCCGGTGTTGGAACGGATTTCGAAGCTTACGTCATTGGCGTCGAGCGAGAGCACCGCGACGTTGCCGTACGTGAACGAATAGACCGACGGGCAGGCTGCCGGTCCGTTGTCCGGAAAGTCCATGCGCGCGAGGTGACCGCCGTAACCGTGACTCGGGTACGAGGCCTCCATGTCGTGGTTACCGGTCGCGAACATCCACGGTGTGCTCGCCGCGCTGGCCTCGATGGAGCCCAGATACACGTCCCACACGAACGGGTTGTACTTGTCGAAGCCGTTGGCGACCTTGCCTCCGGACGGCACGAACGAGAGCGGCCTGCCGCCGCCGGACGGGTCGGCGTAGGCAATATCCCCGGCCAGCAAGTGGAATTCGGGGTTCGACGCGACGATCTGGTTGAGCACATTGGCGGTGTGCGGGACGTCTGGCTCGTTGTCCGGCTTGTAGTAGCTGTCGTCGTAGTCGCCGCGCTTGAGCCCCGCCGGACGGCTCGGGACCTCATCGGTGCCCTGGTCGCCCATCATGGTGAACCGGAACGGCGCCAACACCTTCCGCACGCTGGGCATCGCCGTCCTGGCCGACCGCACGTCGCTGACGAAACCGTCCTCGGTGCGCCACCGGTAGAAATGCGCGCTGCCACCGGGCAGCCCGTCGACCGGAACATGGGCGTAGAACTGCTCGGCGGCCAGCACTCCGCGGTCGCTGGTGGGGATCTGGGTGACGAGGTTGCGTACCTCGGCTTCGACGGTCGCGCCCAGTTGATCGGTGGGTCCGTGGTCGACGAACACCCTGGTGCTGCCGGGATTTCGCGACAGCTGCGCGGCCAGCCGGAGCTGGCTGTCCGCATCGCCGCCGAAGCCGACCCGCCGATTGGCCACGCTCAACGGGGCGTCCTGCGCGTAGGCGCGGCGCCCGAACGGCGCCAGGCCCAGTGCCGCCACCGCCGCGGCAGCCGCCGATCCACGCAGAAAATTCCGCCGCGAAACGCGGTGCCGGCGCAGGTACTGCTGGTGCCAGTCGAACTGCTCGGCGATGGACATGGTCATCGAAAGGTCGTCGGGGATGCCCGTGTCCGGGATTTCACCGGCGGCGGTCAGTCGGGTCGGACGCACCAGTCGATCGTGGCCCAGCACGGGCCGTCCCGCGAGTCCGACACCAGAATCAGGGCCGAAGTTCAGCCGGGATTCACGCAACCGCGACCAACGACGCCGCGACGCCCGTCGGGCCACGCGCAGCTGAAGTTGAGCTACGTGGGGCGGGGGAGCACCTCACCTGGATCCGCGCAGCCGACGCGAGATGACACTTTTTGTGATCTGAAAAGTCTTGGGCTGTCCCGAACTCTTTCTCAGCAACGCCTCAGTTGGCGACGGCACGGTGGAGACATCAAGCGCGAGCACGCCTGTCTTACCGACGTTTCGAGAAAGTAGTCAACGCCAATGAGACACCCGTCAGAACAGCCGACCCCGGACAACCAGCACCTCTGGTCGCGGCAGTACGCCGCTGAGCAGGAGAAACTGGTCCAGTGGAGCAATGACCGTTACCAGCGCCCCCACGTTTCGGACGAGTACACCCAGCCGCTGCGGACGCCTTACGGGGCGCCACATCAGTATCCCGCCCCGCCCGTTCCGCCGGCGCCAGCTAAGCGCTCGCGCTCCGGGCTGCTGGCCTTCGGTGTCGCCGCGGTAGCCATCGCAGCCGGCGCGGCCGGCACCATGGCCGCGGTCGACCACTACGGCAACGTGGCGCCGACGGCACACGCTCCGCTCGCCACCGGCATCGAGAACCGCTCGCTGCCAACGGCTTCCGCCCCCGCACCGGCAGCACCGGCCGGCTCTGTCGAGGCGGTCTCGGCCAAGGTGCTGCCGAGCGTCGTGAAACTGCAGATTCAGTCCGGTCAGCAGAGTGAGGAGGGCTCCGGCATCGTCCTCAGCGCCGACGGGCTCATCTTGACCAACAACCACGTGGTAGCCGCGGCGAATCAGGCCGCAGGCAGTCAGGATTCGGTGCCGGCACAATCCCTTCCCGGCGGCCGGCTCCCGCGCGGCATGTCCCCGTTCGGTCAGCTCCCCGGCGGTCCGCTGGATGGTCCCGACGCTCAGGACCCCAGCCAGGGTGGTCCGGCTACCGCCCCGTCCGGGCGGGTGAGCCAGGGCCTCAAGGCCACCGTCACCCTCTCCGACGGCCGCACCGTGCCCTTCACCGTCGTGGGGGCCGATCCGGCCGACGACATCGCGGTGGTGAAGGCCCAGGGAGTGTCCGACCTGACCCCGATCAGCATCGGATCCTCCAAGGACCTGCGCGTCGGTCAGAACGTGGTGGCCGTCGGCTCGCCGCTTGGCCTGCAGGGCACCGTGACCACCGGCATCATCAGCTCGCTGAATCGTCCGGTGAGCACCGGTGACGAGCAGACCGGCCAGCAGTCGGTGATGAGCGCCATCCAGACCGATGCCGCGATCAACCCCGGCAACTCCGGTGGTGCGCTGGTCGACATGAACGGCAACCTGATCGGGGTGAACTCGGCGATCGCCTCGCTCGGTGGTGGCCCGGATTCCGGTGGCTCCCAGCCGGGTTCGATCGGCCTCGGCTTCGCCATCCCGGTTGACCAGGCCAAACGCATTGCCGACCAACTGATCTCGACCGGCACCGTGCAGCACGCCTCGCTGGGCGTCAAGCTGGCCGCCAACAACAGTGCCCAGGGCGCGGCAGTGGCCGGCGTCGTCGCCGACGGTCCCGCCGCCGCGGCCGGCCTGGACAAGGGCGCGGTGATCACCAAGGTCGACAACCAGCCGATCGACAGTCCGGAAGCGCTCGTCGCGGCGATCCGGTCCAAGGCGCCCGGTGACAACGTCACCGTGACCTACGCCGACCCCTCCGGAGCGGAACATTCCGTGCAGGTGACCTTGGGACAGACAGAAGCTTGATTCCCAACCCTGTGAGGGTTGTGCACGCCGAACCCGAGATAGGCGTACACAACCCTCACAGGCGTATCGGCCCCGAAGCCAAACAGATTCCAACCGGCCCGTCCTAACCTCTCCGTATCGACTTTTCCGGAGGGGCCATGCGCGTCGAGTACATCGTGGTGTTGATCGCCGTCATCGTGGTGGTGGATGTCGCCATCCTCGCCGCGCTGCTGCGCAAGCATCGCGCTCGGCAAGCCGCCACCAACACGACCGCAACCCTCGCAACGGAACTCGGCACCTCCGACGTACCCAAGAAATCCGCGGCGCCGGTGCTGGCGAAGGCATTCCTTGCCGTCGGACTGTCATTGGCCGTCGCGGCCGGCGTCTGCGCGGCGGTTGTCGCCCAATCGAATTCGTCCGACCGGCACGCCGACGGGACCGTCGTCGAGCTCGTACCCAGCGGCAGCGGCAGCAGCCCGCGCTACCGGGCGCGAGTCGAATTCGCGACTTCCGCAGGCACCCACGTCCGCTTTCTCAGCTCGATCAGCAGCAATCCGCCACCGGCCAGGCTCGGTGAGCACGTCGACGTCCGGTACCGCCCCGACGACCCGCACGACGCCACCATCAACACCTATTGGCAGGTGTGGTTCCTGCCCACCCTGCTCGGCATCATCGCTGCCCCGTTCCTGCTGGTGGGCGCGGGATTCGGGATCGCCAGCCGTGCCGGGCGCAAACGCGGCCCGGAAATCATCTGATCGGCGGGGCGATCCAGCATATTGCCAGGTTCAACTGCGCTGCCGCAGGTCACGCGCGGATGTATCGTCTCCCCAAATTCGACTTTTGCTGTGAATCGGGGGAGATGGTCCAGTACTTCCTCTCGGGTGCAGTAACGGCCCGGGTCGACGGCACGCCGGCGGCGCTCGGCGGACCGAAGCAGCGGTGCGTACTGGCCGTGTTGCTGGCCAATCACGGCACGGTGGTCAGCATCGACCGCCTGATCGATGCCGTCTGGGGCGACGAGGCACCGCCGAAGGCGCTCGCGTCGGTGCGCTCGTATGTAGCCAACCTTCGCCGCGTCCTGGACCCAGGCGCTGATCCCGCGACTGATCAGCCGCCGGACCCCCGTGTCCCGGACAGCCGGATGCAACGCCTGGCATCGCATCCGCACGGCTACCAGTTGAATCTGCTCGACGGCGATTCCATCGATCTGGTGAGCTTCGAGACCCTCGTCGCGAAGGGCCGGACGGCGCTGATCCGCCACTCGGCGGGTGCCGCCGTCGAGATGCTGACCGAGGCACTGGCGCTCTGGCACGGAGATCCGTTCGGAGAGTTCGGCTATCACGAATTCGCCGCCCCCGAGGCCATCCGCTTCGCAGCCCTGCGGACCACCGCCATCGAGGCCCGGTTCGACGCCGCGCTGCAACTCGGCGGCGGCGGCGAACTGGTACCCGAGATCGAGGCGGCCCTGGCGGAACATCCTCTGCAGGAACGGTTGTGGGGCCATCTGATGCTGGCGCTGCACCGGTCGAATCGCACCGCCGACGCAATCCAGGCTTTCGAACGCGCGTGTACGACCCTCGACCGCGAGATCGGCACCCGGCCGGGCGAGGGTCTGCAAACCCTCTTCGAGAAAATCCGCGACGGGGCCGCCGAGTTGCGGGTGGCGCCGACGCCGCATGCGCTCGACCCCGATCCCGCGTCGCCACCTCCGTTCGTCGGCCGCGACGCCGAACTCGGGGCGGTCACCGCCGCCGTGCGGCGTGCCGACGCCGGTTCCGGCGGACTGACGCTCGTCACCGGCGACAGTGGCATCGGGAAGACGACGTTGGCGCAGGCGGCCGTCGACCGCGCCCGCGCGGCGGGTATCGCCGTGGCCTGGGCCGGCCACCCGAGCGGGGTAAAGCTACCCCTGCTCTGGACGTGGATCCAGTTGCTGCGCCAGCTGGGCGGCGAGCTCGGCGCCGCCGGCCGCAAGGCGGTGCTGCGCGAGACACCCGGCGTGGTGACCGCCCTCGTCCCCGAATGGCACGGCGACGACGACCTCACCGCCGGCAGCCGTTTCGCGCCAACGGGATTCGCCCTGATCGAGCGGATCGTGTCGGCGCTGCGCGAGCTGGCGGCCATGGCGCCGATGGTGCTCGTGATCGACGACCTGCAGCGGGCCGACCCCGCGTCGATCAACGCGCTCGTCCTGTTGGCTGAAGAGTTCCCGCGCATCCCCATCCAGGTGATCGGCAACTGGACGTTCTACGGGGCCGACCGGCCCATGAACCGGTCGTCCTTCGAACGCCTCGTCCGCTCCAACGACACCGTCACGATGCACCTGGAGGGCATCGACCGCGCGGCCGCGGCACACCTCGTCGACGCGGTGGCGGGCGGCACGATCCCGCAGGCCGTCTCGGCACAGGTCTGGGAGCAAGCGGCCGGAAATCCGTTCTACATCAAGGAACTCGCCCGGGCGCTCGACACCGACGGGGCTCCGCAACGCGGCCAATCTGCGCTCTCGGACGCGGTGGTCGGTGTCGTCGGCCGGCGGCTCGGCGTGCTGGACCGGCCGTGCCGGCGGGTGCTCTGCGCGGCAGCGGTCGTCGGGCCCGAATTCAACGTCGCGGACCTCGCCGACATCGTCGACCTCTCGGTCTCGACGGTGCAGAGCCGGCTGCGGCCGGCGTATCAGACCGGGCTGCTCGACGAACTGCCCGAACGCCCCGGTGCCTACCGCTTCAGCCACGGGCTGGTTCGGGATGCGCTGATCGCCCAGCTCGCCACCACCGACCGCACCAGCGTGCACGCCGCGATCGCCACCACACGTACGGCGACGCTCGCAACGGCGGCATACGAACACGTCATCGCGACGGCCGACCATGCCTGGCGAGCGGGTGTGGAGCTGAATCCCGATGTTGCCCTTGGCATTGTCGAGACGGCCATTCAGCGAGCCCTGAACCGGTCGGCGTATCACGACGTCGCCGGACTGGCTGAGCACGCGCTGCAGATCGGTGACCGGCTGCCGGCCAAACCCGAGCATCTGGACCGGCAGGCCACCCTATGGCTGCATCTGGCCGGGGCACGGAACATCCTGGAGGGGCAGGCCAGCGAGTCGGCGGCCGCCGCGGTCCAGCGCGCTTTCGAGATCGGTCAGGAAGTCAAGGGCCGCAATTTCTACGGCGCCATCGCCCTGCAGTCCATGCTGCTGTGCGCACATGGCCGGATCGACGAGGTCGAGATAATCGCCGTCGGCCTGCAGGACCAGTACGAAAAATCCGGCGATCCGGTGATCGGCCTCGTCAACGACTTCGTGCACATCCTGCTCTACACGCTGCGGGGCAACGCCGATCTGCTGATCACCACGGGCCTGCACATGATGGACAGCTTTCCGCCGCCGGAGACGGTCACCGACCCGCTGCACTTCTTCCATCCCCGCGTGTACTGCTGGATGGCCATCGCCGAGGCCGTCCGCGGCGATCTCGATGCCATGCGCGAATATCACCGCCGCGCATTGCATCTCGCACAGAGTCGCGGCGACGTGTTCAACATCCTTGCCGCCCGGCTGACCTACGTCGAATGCGCCGCCGTCCTCGGCATCACCGACGGCATCGTCGAACTGGCCGACCAGGTCGACGTCGAATTCTGCGCGGCAGGCAGCCCGCAATGGGCCGCGTGTGCCCGCATCGTCCGAGTGTGGGCCCAAGTGCTCGGTACCGGCGAGGGCGACGCTGCCGTGGCGTTCAAGGCATTCGAGGAATACACCTGCGACGGCACCACGGTGATGAACACAATGTTCCTGTGCCTGCTCTCGGACATCGAGCTGCATCAGGGTCGTCCCGACAATGCCCGCGCCCTGGTGCACCGGGCCAGCCGCCTGGCCGATGCCACGGGCGAGCAGGCCTTCGCCCGGGGCATCGCGCAGCGGCTGGCCGCGCAGTCGGTCGGACCGGTGTGAATCAGCCTCCTGCCGTGCGGTCGGGCAGTTCCTCGCGCCACTGACGCCAGATGGCCCGGTCCGTCATCAGATCGAGCACACTGCCGAACCCCGACGGATATACCAGGGAGACAAGCCATTTGCGGGAATCGCCGTGACTCACCTCGCAGCCGCCACGGTAGAACTGCCGGAGCCACTTGAGATTCACCCCGTCGCGCGGGAAGTCGAAAATCGCGACCTCCTCACCGCTTGCCAGCTTCGCTTTGTAGTCGGTCAGGTCCAACTGGTCGTCGACCCACTTCGCGTATTCGGACGCAAGGCATCGCACGCGGGTGTCCGTCAACTCCAACTCGACGTTCACCCACCACGTGTTGCTTCTGCTCTTGAGTAGATAAGCCTTGGTCCGGGGTGGCGCTGTCGCCATCTCAGGGGGTGATGGCGAGAGATTTGTCGATGGCATCCAAGGCCTGGAACAGCTCGTGGCCCTGGGCTTCATCGCTGGTTGCGTTCATCTGCAGGACGTAGAGCCCGTCGTTGCCCTTGAACACCACGGTCTCCTGCCCGAAGGCGGCCTTGCCGCTCGGCATGTCGTACGTGCCGGCGATCCGGAACGCCGGGAACCCCGCTGACGTACCCGGTTCCTCGCCTGCCGAGGTAAATCCCGGCAAGTTCTTGGCCTCCCCGCCCGCCAGCGACAACAGCTTGTCCGGATCCACCGGGCCGTCCAGTCGTGACACCAGGGCGATGATGTTCGGCGTGTAGGACAGAGTGTCCGCACCGGGGCCACTGAACACGATGGCGCCGTAGGCGTAGTCGGGCGTGTCGTCGCCCGCGTTCTGCCAGCCGTCGGGGAACTGGATCTCGACCTTCGGGGCCCCCGCATCCGTACGGTGGATGGGCGTCTCCTGGATCTTCTGCTGCGCGATGTAGTCGGCGATGGTCGGATTCGCAGCTCCCGCAGTGGCTTCGGGCACCTTTCGTGGTGTCAGCTTGGGCGCAGCTGCCTTCGTCGACGACGAGCTGGAGCTACTGCTGCTCGAACTCGACGAACTGGAGCTGCTGCTCGAGCTCTTGCCCTTGTCGCCGCCGCAGGCACCCAGCGTGACGCTCAGGCAGATGGCGGCGGCAACGGCGATGACAGGTCGATGCGACATCTGCATCGTGACTCCTCAGGGGTAGACGACGGACGCCGGTCACGTCCTCGGCGACACGATATGGACGGCCGATTGGAATTCCGTTGAACCCGGCGGCGCGGGCGGTTGGAACGCCGCGGTCACCAACCGGACCGGTACGGACTTCCAACCGGATTCCAACACCGCGGCGCTAACTTTTGCCGTCCGCTCGATCAGCGCGGCGCCAGTGACTGGCGCCCGAACTCGGAAGGGGTTGGCGACATGACCAACACGATGTGTCAGAGACTCGTCCTGGCATCTGCGATCACGGTTGCCGTGTTCGGCGCCGCCGCCTGCTCCAGCGGGACACCGTCAGTGAGCAAGAAGGACGTCGAGAGCCAGATCGTCGAAAAGATGACCGGGGCCGACGGCAAGAAGGCCGATTCGGTGACCTGTCCCGATAACCTCGCGGGCCAGAAGGGCGCGGAGATCAACTGCAGCATGAAGGTCGGCGACAAAACCAGCACCGTCAACGTCACGGTCACCAGCGTCGAGGGTGAAAACGTCAAGTTCGACATGGTTCAGACCATCGACAAGGCACAGGTCGCCAACCAGATCAGCGAGGAACTGGGACAGCAGTTCGGCAGCAAGCCCGAATCATTGACCTGCCCCGAGAACTTGAAGGGCACCCCCGGTGCCACGTTGCGGTGCGAGCTCAAGGACAGCGGCCAGACGTACGGCGTCACGGTCACCGTCAACAAGGTCGACGGCTCCGACGTGAACTACGGGTTCAAGGTCGACGACAAGCCCACGTCGTAAGCGATGGGAATTCACCGGGCCCTCTGGCGGGCATCTGCGCTGCTGGCGGTCTGCACGCTGGCCGTCGCCGGCTGCGGCGAGAAGCATCTGAAACCACAGGCGGAGCAGTCGTCGTCGTCGTCGACGACGGCGGCCGGCCCGCCGGTCGAAATTCACGGCGACGCCTCGGACCCGGTGAACAAGATCGTCATCAAGGCGATCGGCGACATCGAAAGCTATTGGCAGACCGAGTTTCCCAAGCTTTACGAGAAGGACTACACACCGGTCAAGGGTGGGTTCTACGCGGTGGATCCCGAGAAGGGACCGCTGCCGCCGTGCGCCCAGGCGGCCGCCGACATCGCCGGCAACGCGTTCTACTGCGCCAAGGCCGACGACGTCGCCTGGGACGTGGAAGACCTGCTGCCGAGCTTGCGAAAGCGGTTCGGCGACTTCGTCATTCCCGTGGTACTGGCCCACGAATGGGGGCACGCGATCCAGGCCCGGGCGAACTTCCAGGGCGAGACCGTCACCAAGGAGATCCAGGCCGACTGCTTCGCCGGGGCGTGGGCCAAGCACAGCGCCGAGACCTTCAAGCCCAGTCCCAACGATCTGGACCGCGCCCTCGCCGGCGTGTTGTTCCTGCGCGACGAGCCGGGCACCGGCCAGCACGAATTGAGCGCGCACGGCAGCGGTTTCGACCGGGTGAGCTCCTTCCGCACCGGGTACGACCAGGGCCCGCAGGCCTGCGCCGACTACCGCCGCGGGAATCCGGTCGTGGTCGAGCTGCCGTTCAACAACGCGCAGGACGCCGCGACCGGCGGCAACGCCCCGTACGAGTCGATCGTCGACGGTGTCCCCGAGGACGCCGAAGACTACTTCGCGAGGCTCTACCAGCAGGGCACCGGCAAGCCGTGGACCCCGATGAAACCCGCGCAGAAGCTCGATCCCCAGAACCAACCGGACTGTGGAAACCAGTCGACCAAGGGCTACGTGCTGTTCTACTGCGTTCCGGAGGACTACGTCGGCTTCGACAACGTCGAGGCGATGCCCCAAATCTATGATCAAGCGGGGGATTTCGCGGTTGCGACGCTGATCGCGACGCAGTACGGGCTGGCGCTGCTGACCCGCCTCGGCCAGGACACCAGCACCAAACAGACGTCACTTCAGGCCGACTGCCTGGCCGGCGCCTGGGCGGCGAGTCTGCTGCTGCACGAACGCCCCGACAGCCGGTACAGCCTGTCGCCGGGTGACCTGGACAAGGCGGTGTCCGCGCTGCTGCTGTTCCGGGGTGAGGGCGATGTCGAACGCCAAGGTCAGGGCAGCGACCGGATCGATGCCTACCGCAAGGGCGTATACGAAGGCGCAAAGCCGTGCCTGGCCCGTTGACCACAGCCACCTCGTCGCTCAAGGAGCGTGTTCGATGACCCATCCAGACCACACGACCGCCGCGGCGGACGAGACGCCGGACGAGCAGACATCCGCCGGGCGTGGCCTGCTGAATTCGATGCACCCGAAAGTGTTCTTCTCCATGGCCGACGGCTATCCCGTTGGCGTCAAACAGTTCCTGCAGTTCTGCCTGCTGCTGATCTATCCGGGCTGGCTGATCGCGGCGCCGTTGTGCGCGGCCATCTATTTCACCGGATACGGAGTGCTGTGGGTCCTGTTCTGGCCCCTGCGTGCGTGGATGAAGAAGAACCGGCCCGAGGAGTACGCCGCCAGTCAGCTGAAGTGAGCGCGCCCCCTACCGCTTGAGGAAGTCGAAGAAATGCGGTGTGGGCGATGTCAGTGGTCATTCGATCTCTTTTCGGGGGTTCGGGTACGTCGACGCCAAGGCGCCAGCAGCAGGTCGCAGGCCCGGCGCATGTCGCGCTCGGCCTGCTCGGGCGTCGTCTCCCCGGTGATGGCCCACGACAGGATGCCGTACGCGCACTGCTCGAGCAGGAGCGCGATCTGCATCTGGTCGGCGGTGGGGACCGTGATACCCGCGACGTCGAGGATGTTCCGCCGCAGGTTGTAGTCGCCGCGAACCGTCGACTCGGCGCGCCGGGCATTGACCGACGCGATCATCGCGCGGGCCAGCAGCGGACGGGCCAGCATGTCCCGGATGATGCCGGCCATGAACTCGGTGACATCGGCGACCGGATGCCCCGTCGTCGGGCCCGGCGGTGCTGCGGTCTGGGTGAGGTGAAATAGCAAGGCCGCGAACAGATGATGCTTGGTGGGGTAGTAGCGGTAGACCGTGGTGATCGAGACCGCGGCCTGGTCCGCCACATCCTGCATCCGGACTTCTTCGAGTCCGTGCCGCGCCCCGAGCTCCGCGGCGGTCGCGAGGATGCGTCGGCAGCGGTCGATCTGCGCGGCGGTCCTCGGGGTCGCAGGTTCCCGGTCGAGTGGTGCTCGCGGCATGGTTACTCCGGCGGCCCAGAAGGCGTGCCCTGCAACAGTTTCTGAATCATCTCGTGGGATGCCAGCAGCACCTCGCCGCGGTCCCGGGTGGCGTGGACCGTCGGATTCTCGGCGTGCGCCGAGACGATGTGTACCGGACCGTTCGCGAGGTTCGCCAGGCCTTCGCGCGCGACGTCGGCCGGATCCGAGACGGCCATGCCGGGGACGTCGAAGTTGAGGCCGACCCGCTCCATCGCCGGTGTCCGGGTGAGGCCGAGAACCAGCTCGAGGACGTGCACGTTGTGGTCACGCAGCTCAAGCCAGAGGCCTTCGGCGAAGATCCGGGTAAAGGCTTTCACGCCGCCGTACACGGTGTGCCGCGCCGAGCCCAGGTAGCCAGTGAGCGAGCCGACCAACATCACCCCGCCTCGGCGACGCTCACGCATCAGCGCACCGAAGTGGTGGACCAGCCGCAGCGGCGTCGTGACGTTCAGGTCGATGACGCGCTGGAACGCGGCCAGGTCACCGTCGAGGAACTCCGCACTGTGGGTGTTGGCGCCGGCGTTGTAGATGAAGAGTCCGACCTGCAGATCAGCTGTGGCACTGATGATCTGGCCGACGCCCTCGTCGGTCGTCAGGTCGACGGCGAGTTCACGTACCTCGACGCCGAGCTCGCGACAGCGGGCCGCGGTTGCCTGAAGTGGCCCCGGCTTGCGCGCGATCAGCACCAGGTTGACGCCGGCCTGGGCGAGCAGCGCCGCCAATTCGGCTCCGACACCTTCCGAGCCACCCGCTATGACGGCCCATGGTCCGTATTGCTGTACCTGCAGTGCGTTCTCGCTAGACAAGTCGGTACTCCATATCTAAAATTCATTTTAGTTTTCTGCGTCCGAGGATAACCGGTCCAGGCGCCAGATCGGAAGGGCGCGTGTATGCGGATAGGTCTGCAGACGCCGGTGGTCATCCAAGTGCCCACCACTGCGTCGGCGTGGGAAGCGACCGCCGGCGCCGCCGAGATCGGCGAGATCGCCGCCGTCGCCGATCTGCTCGGCATCGACCACCTCACGTGTTCCGAGCACGTCGTCGTGCCGACCGACGTTGCCGCAACCCGAGGAGCGACGTACTGGGATCCGTTGGCCACCTTGGCTTTCCTCGCCGGGCGTACGTCGCGGATCCGGTTGGCCACCTCGGTGCTGGTGCTGGGTTACCACCATCCGCTCGAGATCGCCAAGCGCTACGGCACTCTCGACCAGGTCAGCGGCGGCCGGTTGATCCTGGGTGTCGGCGTCGGGTCATTGAGGGAGGAGTTCGACCTGTTGGGCGCGGCCTGGGATGACCGGGGCGCGCGGGCGGACGAGGCAATGGCCGCGCTGCGCGGCGCGTTGTCCACCAATCATCCAGTGCACCACGGTGATTACTACAGTTATGACTCGGTGGTCATGGATCCGTGTGCGCGGCAACCGCGCGTCCCGATCTGGGTGGGTGGCCGGACCCGCCGTTCGCTGCGCCGGGCCGTCGAGCTCGGCGATGGCTGGATGCCCTTCGGCCTCTCGGCCGCCGAAATCTCGACAATGCTTGCCGCCGTGGAGCTTCCCGAGTTCTTCGACATCGCGCTCGCCACGGGGCCGCTGGATCCCATGGGCGCGCCACAACAGACACTCGATGAACTCGGCGCACTCGAAGACGCCGGTGCGACAGCCGCGACTTGCGTGATCGCCTCACGATCCGCGGCGCACTGCTGCGAACAACTCGGAGCCTTGGCGAATCTGACGAACCTCCTGGCGGAGCACCGATGACAGAGCAGCGAATCACGGAACTCGAAGCGCGGCTGCGCCGCATCGAGGACGAGCGCGCGATCGAGCGGATGATCGCCTCCTACGGTCCGCTCGTCGACGCCGGCGAGGCCGACGCCGTCGCTGCGATGTGGGCGCCGGACGGGGTGTACGACGTCGAGAACTGGCTCATGACGGGACCCGACGACGTCGCGGCCATGGTGCGCTCATCCGGTCATCAGGACTTCATCACCACCGGATGCACCCACTTCCTGAGTCCCGCCGTCGTTACCATCCAGGGCAATCAGGCCGTCGCGGTGTGCGAGTCGACACTATTGCTCAGGCGCGCAACAAGTTACGAGGCCATCCGGGCCGGCGTCAGCCACTTCCACCTCCGCCGCGCCGCCGAGGCGGCGCACGGTTGGCAGATAGTCAAACGCATCACCCGGCTACTCGATGGAACCGAGCCGCCCCGCAAGTTGTTGTCGGACGGTGTGGCCGGCCGGATCCCGAACTAGCCCCGCACGCTCTCGAGCGTGTGCCCGGCCATGGCCGCGAGGACCCGGTGGGCCCGGGCGACCATCGCCGCGGCGGACTCCTCGGGATGATTGCGCCAGAACAGCATCAGCGCCGACACCATGTGTTCCCAGACGCCGGTGGCGGCCACCAGGTCGACGGGATCCGTCAGGCCGACACCGCCGAGAGATCGGGACACTCCCGCGAACGCCTGCTGCCGCAATATCGTCCGCTGCTCACGCGCCGCATCCCGCGCCGGGCCATTGGGGACCGACCGGTCGAACAGGACGTGCCAATCGCCCGGGTGGCCCTCGAATGTCGTGAAGATGGCGGCCAGCACCGGCTCGCCGGCGGCAGCGCCTGCCCCGGCCAGGTGATCTGGGGAATTGAGCACGTCGGCGACGGCCTGCTCGATCTGGGTTCCGATTTTGGTGACGCACGCGGCGTAGACGGCCTCTTTGGACCCGAAGTAACTGATGATCAGGGTCTTGGAGACGTCGGCCTGCGCGGCGATGGCGGCCAGGGATGCGCCCGCGTACGTGGCCCGGCTGAATTCGGCGATCGCGGCCTCGACGATCAGCTGCTCACGCTCGCCGCGCGGCACACCTTTGGTGCCGGTTCGGCCGGTGACGGAGCGCGAGGTCATCGGGACAGCCTAATCAGCCGGACCGCGCCTGTGCCCCGAAGTTGACCGTTGCCCGGGACGAACAGGCGATTCAGTCCGGCTGAACGTCAATCCACTCGAGATACGCGCTGCCCGAGACCGATCCGGTACCCCACGTACCGGTATAGGAGTACGCCGTGACGTATCCCGGTCCATGGCCGGGGCGCCACGGCGCGTCGACAGTGCCGATCAGGGCCAGAATTTCCCGGTCGCCGTCGCGCACCGCCCACTTGAACTTGCGGGGCCTTCGCATCGTGTTGCTCCGATCGTCGATTAGCGGCTCGCCGTATTCGGTGACCGCGAAGTGGACGTCGGTGTACACCGCGGTCTCGCCGCCGAGGACCCGGACGTGGGCCAGCTTGCAAGCGGTCCGGCCCCGCGCGCGGACGTCGGTCAGCAATACCTGTGTGCGCTCGTCGATGTTGATGATCTGGTAGGTGAAGAAGTCCAGCGGTAGTTTGAGCCGGGCTGGTACGGGCCTTCGCGTAAGTGCCTGGTGTGTGCGGATTCTCGCGTACTCGAAGGTGCCGAGCCCACTGACCGCCACCCCGTCTACGGTGCCGGTGTAGGGCGCGAGCAGGCTCAGGTGGTCGTAGATCGGCGTCTTGACGAAGTAGGAAACCTGTTCTGTGACAACCAGTTTGAGGTTGACATCGAACTGGGGGTAGCGGCCGCGGACGACGACACTGGGCAGTGCGACGTCGATGGCCAGGTCCTCGGCCCACCTCAGGCTGGCGCCGTCAGCGGCGAACGAACAGTCAGCGCGCATATCGTATGCCCGGTAGAAGCGCTGCTCCGCATGCGCGGTCGACGAGAAGACCGTGGTGGTATCCCGCGCGTCAGCGGCCGCAAGGTGGTCGAGATCGAACAGCTCGGCACCCGACGCCCCCAGCAGCGTCATGGTGTTGAGGTAGCGGTAGGGCTCGGGCAGATCCGGCACGAACACACCGAAATGCGTGACGCCCCAGGCCCGTGAGCGGTCGTGAGGCTTGAGAATCTCCGGTGCGTCGAACGGCCGACGTGACGCCGGCAGGCGACTGTCGATCAAGGGCAGCAGGCCGTCGATGGCGGCACGCGACAGTGCGCGGGAGATGGTCATCAGGTGAGCGCCGCGATCGCCCGGTCCGCCGTGGCGGGGGACAGGAGGTCGATCGTCGGCAGGACCGCTCGCAGGACCGCGGGGCTGACCTCAACCGGCTGATGGGTGACCGCCCGCACGATCCAGCGTCCCGCCTCTTCCGCCGACAGGGCCGGGGCATCCTCGTATTCGGCTGTTGGCGCGATCATTTCGGTGCGGACCAGCGGGAAGTAGACATTGGTGGCGCAGATTCCGGAGTGCGGTCGCTCAGCGTTGAGGCTGCGGCCGAAGATCGCCAGCGCACTCTTGGAGGCGGCGTACGCCGAGAAGCGCGGGAAAGTGTTGGCGTGCAGACCCCAGGTACAGATGTTGACGACTTGGCCGCGGCCACGCTCGATCATGCCGGGCAGCAGACCCAGGCTCAGCTGGACGGCCGCCAGGTAATTGAGGGACATCGTGCGCTGATAGTCGTGCAGGCGGTCGGTCGCGTCGGCGATGCTGCGGCGGATGGAGTGGCCGGCGTTGTTCACCAACACGTCCACGCGCTCGTCGGCGAGGTCGGCCAGCAACCGGGCAGTGGCGTCCTGGTCCGCCAGATCACAAGTCCGCCAAGAACATCCGGTCTCCTCGGCGAGCATCCGCAGTTCGTCCTCCCGGCGGGCGACGGCGATGACGGTGGCGCCGCGGGCACGCAGCTGAACGACCGCCTGCCGCCCGATACCGGCCGAGGCCCCCGTCACGATGATCGTCAGATCGCTGACATCGCGGCCCGGGCCCGCCAGCGCGGCGTCGAGTCGCTCAGGCAGCAGGGTGCGGCGCTGGACGAGATCCATCACTGCATGACGAATGGACATGGCTTCCTCCCACACGGTGTTCTCACCGGGACGCGCCGATATTACCATGCGGTTACTTCAATTAGAGCGGCCGGCCGACGATGCTCGATCCGGCCATCCACAGCGGGGGCTCGCAGTGATCGCCGAGCGCAGCATGGGGACTCATCCCGCTCCAGCGCTGCCGGCGCGTCATTCGGTCGTAGTGCCCGGCGGCGACGGACTTCAGGAAGTCCACGCTGCCGCTCCTGAAGTCCAGTCCGTAGCCCGTCAGCACGTACTTGGGCAGGCCTGACTGCGGCTGCTGCTCGGAGATGTCGTACCGCTCGCTGCGGTGATGCGTCCCGCGCTGATCGACGTCGGCTGTCCACCGCAATGCCGACGGCCGGCGCCACACCGTCGCCGTCGCCTCCACGACCGTCCGCCAGTCGACACCGGTCTCGGGCGCGACCCAAAGGGGCGCTGGGATTTCGTGAACAATCCCTGCCCTCATGCCGATCCCCTTTCCCAGCTCGTGCACCGAGTGTGGGCGCGAACATCGCAGTCGAGGAAGAGCTGCCTACCCGATCGGGCCCATTCCTCGCACAAATCACAGATTGGGTCGGCAGGCGCTACAGCCGATACATCTCACGTTCGGTGGCCGCTTCCTCGAAGAGCACGTCGGGACGCCCCCGATGGGTGACCTGTACCCGCGCTGCGACGAACCGGGCTGTCCAGGTTGGACGTCCAATTACGTTGCACCGGAATTTGATTCGCGGTGCGAGGACGACCGCGGCCAGGCTCGGCCGGCAAGAGAATGCAGTCATCGACCAACCCTAGGAGTCGAGACCACGGGTGGGCATCGTGCTGGAGGTGGCTCCGTTCTCCTACCGAAGTAGGAGCGGGCTGTTCACTTTCCGCCAGCGCCGTGCGTATCAGACGGACTCGACCTCGGCCTTGATCCGATTGAGGGTGGTCCGCATGTCCCGGATGTTGCGGCGCGTACGCAGCTGGCCACCGAAGATGCCGAAGACGGTGTCGAGCAGTCCAGGTGTCATCCAGAACGACTCGGTGACGTCCGTGCCCTCACCGGCGGGCTCGAGGGCGTAGTGCCAATTGTTTACCGCCTTGTCGCCGGCAAGCACCGCGAAGCCGAACTCGCGCCCGGGCTCGCAGGCCGTGACCCGGCACGTCGTCCAATAAATCGGCCCGATCTCGTTGCGCTTGACGTGGCCACGGAACAGCGCGCCGAGTGTGGGTCCGGTGACTCCGTCCAACCATTCCGACTCGAACACTTCCGGCGAGTACTTCGGGGTGTTCCGAATATCGGCAATCAGGTTCCAGACCTGATCAGCCTGGGCGTTCATGTGCACGGTGACCGAACCCTTCATGGCGCGATCGTAACCACCGGTGCCACGCATGAGATCGGCGCCAGGGCCGTCGCGTATCTCCAAAACAACACCGAACGTACGTCGGTTGCAATGGCGCCACAGAAAGATCGAGCCATACTGGCTTGGTGGGGGCGGAGAGTTCAATGCGGTGTAACTGCTGTCGATCGAAGGGTGCGAGAGAAACCTGCACGGGTCTGTGACGCGGATACTCATCGCCGCGGGAGTGGCCCTGGCGGTCGCCATTCTGCTCACTCCCATGTTGATCGGGATGTTCACCCGGCTGCGGCTCGGTCAGCCGATCCGCGCCGAAGCCCCCGAAAGCCACCAGCGAAAACGGGGCACGCCGACGATGGGCGGCCTGGCGATCCTCACCGCGATATGGGCCGGCTACCTCACCACCACCCTTGCCGGGCTCGTAGTCGGCGATGGGGGCCCGACGGCATCAGGGTTGCTCGTCCTGGGCCTCGCCACGGCGCTGGGCGTGGTCGGATTCACCGACGACTACGTGAAGTTGCGGCACGCACGCAACCTCGGCTTGAACAAGCGGGCCAAGAGCGTGGGCCAACTCGTCGCTGCAGTCCTCTTCGGAGTGCTTGCGCTCCAGTTCCGTAATTCCGACGGCCTCACTCCTGGCAGCGCCACCTTGTCCTACGTCCGCGAAATCGCCGCATTCACAATGCCGCCGGTGGTTTTCGTACTGTTCTGCATCATCGTCGTCTCGGCGTGGTCGAATGCCGTCAACCTCACCGACGGCCTGGACGGGCTCGCCGCAGGTGCCATGGCAATGGTGGCCGCCGTCTACGTGCTCATCACCCTCTGGCAGTTCCGAAACGCGTGTGCCTTAACGCCGGGACCCGGTTGCTATCACGTGCGGGACCCTCTGGATCTGGCCCTCGTTGCCGCGGCGACTGCCGGTGCCTGCATCGGCTTCCTGTGGTGGAATGCCGCACCCGCCAAGATCATCATGGGTGACACGGGTTCGCTGGCACTGGGCGGCATCATCGCCGGACTGTCAGTGACCACCCGCACCGAAATTCTGGCCATCATCCTGGGCGCCCTGTTCGTAGTCGAGGTGACCTCGGTGGTCATCCAGGTCTTTTCGTTCCGCACCACCGGCCGACGGGTTTTCCGGAACTCCCCGATCCACCACCACTTCGAGCTGATCGGCTGGCCCGAGACCACACTGACTATCCGATTCTGGCTCATCACCGCCATCGCATGCGGCCTCGGCATCGCGCTCTTCTACAGCGAATGGCTGACGGCCGTCGCTGTCTGAATCCGGACTGAGTGAATTTCGGCGATCGTGGACGGTCGAACGAATCATCGGCTATCTGTACTCGACCTCACTGCCACTACGCCGACTACTCGGCGACAGTCAGAGCGCCTTCGAGGAGGCACTGAGCACCACCCTGCTGGCGGTCAATCCATCGGGGCACTTCATAGAATCCGTCGCTCTGGAAGTTCTCATTGCAAGAAGACTTGCAGCCTGACCGACGGCCCCGCACACCACCGACATTCTCACCGCTGTGAGTGCTGTGCAGAACTTTGGGCCCATTCGCATGCGCAGGGCTCACGGCGGCGCCCAGCCAAATGCAAAAGCCGCGAATCCGGACCGGATTCGCGGCTTTCGTTGAGTGGGCGAAGGGGGACTTGAACCCCCACGTCCCGAAGGACACTGGCACCTGAAGCCAGCGCGTCTGCCATTCCGCCACTCGCCCCAAACAACTGGGAGAGAGTATCACCACCCCTACCCCCGGCTCCAAATCCGCGCCTGACCACCGGATTCGGCCCAATTCGGCCCGCTGCGACGGCGAAATCGCGCGATCGGCCGGTCTGCGTGCCGGCCGGCCACCGTCTGACCTGCGGCTTTCGAATTCTCACGATTCTGTTGGTCACGTATTACAAGGTCAGGCCGATACCATGCGTAACAGTGGTGTCCGCGGTTATTACGCACATCACATCTGGGACCACCGAGACGAGGCGAGGCAGGGGGACATGGGTCTGGTCGACCGGTTCGAGCGCAAGCTCGAGACCACGGTCGGAGACGCTTTTGCCCGCGTCTTCGGGGGGTCGATCGCACCCCCGGAAGTCGAGGCCGCCCTCCAGCGGGAAGCCGAATCCGGTGCCCGCGACGTCGGTGGCGGCCGTATTTTGGCACCGAACGATTACGTCATTACGCTCAGTAACACCGATTTCGAGAAGGTGAACGCGGATCCTGACCTCACACCCAGTGCTTTTGCCAAACACCTTGAGGGATTCGTCCATGAGCGGGGATGGCAAACGTATGGTGAGGTGGTCGTCAGGTTTGAGCCGTCACCTGGCCTTTACACCGGCCAATTCCGCGCCCACGGCGCGGTCAACCCCGACTCAACCGCCGGGCCACCGCGGCCGGCACCCAGCGACCGCGTGCACACCGCAGAACCAGGAGTACCAACGATGACTGACAACCCGACCCACCGCCCCGGCCAGGGGCAGGGCCAGCCAGGCGACGAGTACGACTACGGACGGCAGCCCGACGAGCAGCGCGGTCAGCAGTATCCGCAGGACCCGAGCCAGGGCTACGGCCAGCCGCCGCAGGGTTACGGACAGCAGGGTGGCTACGGCGCTCCGCAGGGTGGCCCCGGATACGGCCCACAGGGAGGCTACGGTCAGCCCGAACAGGCCGGTTACGGCGCGGGCCCGTCCGGTTACGGCCAGGGCGGCTTCGGCGGCCCGCAGGGTGGCCCTCCCGGACCGCCGCCCGTCGGTCCTCAGCATGGTTACGGCCAGCCCGAGCAGGGCTATGGCCAGCAGGGCTACGGTCAGCAGCCCGAGCAGGGTTACGGCGGCCAGCAAGGTGGCTACGGTCAGCCCCCGCAGGGTGGCTACGGCCAGCCCGAGCAGGGTTACGGCGGTCAGCAGGGCGGCTACGGTCAGCCCCCGCAGAGTGGCTACGGCCAGCCCGAGCAGGGTTACGGCGGCCAGCCGGGCGGCTACGGTCAGCCCCCGCAGGGTGGTTACGGCCAGGGCGGCTACGGCGAGCAGAACTACGGCCAGCCGCAGCAGCCGGGTTACGGCCAAGCGCCGGCAGATCAGGGCTACGGTCATGCTCCCGCTGATCAGGGTTACGGCCAGGCCCCGGCCCCGGCCGGCTACGGCGACCCGGGTTACGGCGGCGGCGCAGGCGCCGGCTACGCCGAGCCCGAATACGGCCAGCCGGGCGGCTACGGCGGTGGCTACGGTGCCGCCGGCGCGAACGTCACGCTCCAGCTCGACGACGGCAGCGGCCGCACCTACCAGCTGCGCGAAGGCGCGAACGTCATCGGCCGCGGCCAGGACGCGCAGTTCCGGCTGCCCGACACCGGCGTCTCCCGCCGGCACCTCGAAATCCGCTGGGATGGCCACACCGCGCTGCTCTCGGATCTGAACTCGACCAACGGCACCACCGTCAACAACGCCCCGGTTCAGGAGTGGCAGCTGGCCGACGGCGACGTCATCCGGGTGGGTCATTCCGAGATCGTGGTCCGCGTTCACTGAGCCCGGTTTCTGTCACCGGCCGGATGATGTTCGCACCGGCCGGTGGCCGCCAAAGTATCGTGACGATGCCGACGGCTACCGGGCACCGGGCCCAGCCTCGACGCGGCAACGGAGAGGACGTCGGATGCAGGGGTTAGTTCTGCAGCTGACGCGGGTCGGTTTCCTCCTGTTGCTCTGGCTTTTCATCTGGTCGGTTCTGCGTGTCCTGCGCACCGACATCTACGCACCGACCGGAGCCGTCATGGTGCGGCGCGGCCTGGCGTTCCGCGGCACCCTGCTGCCCAACCGGGACCGACGCCGGTATGCGCGCCAGTTGGTGGTGACCGAGGGCGCCCTCGCGGGCACCCGGATCACCCTGACCAGCCAGCCCGTGCTGATCGGCCGGGCCGACGACTCCACCCTGGTGCTCACCGACGACTACGCCTCGACACGGCACGCCCGGCTGTCGCCGAGAGGCTCCGAGTGGTACGTCGAAGACCTAGGATCGACCAACGGTACATACCTGGACAGGGCGAAAGTGACGACGGCGGTAAGGGTTCCGATGGGAACGCCGGTACGAATCGGCAAGACGGTAATTGAGCTGCGCCCGTGACACTCGTACTCCGATATGCCGCGCGCAGCGACCGCGGCCTGGTCCGCGCCAACAATGAGGACTCCGTCTACGCCGGGGCCCGCCTGCTCGCCTTGGCTGACGGCATGGGCGGCCATGCCGCGGGTGAGGTCGCCTCGCAGCTGGTCATCGCCGCGCTGGCCCACCTCGACGACGACGAACCCGGCGGCGACCTGCTGGCCAAGCTGAATGACGCCGTCCACGACGGCAATGCCGCCATCGCGGCGCACGTCGAGGCCGATCCCGAACTCGAAGGCATGGGCACGACCCTGAGCGCCATCCTGTTCGCGGGGACGCGGCTGGGCATGGTGCACATCGGCGACTCCCGCGGCTACCTGATGCGCGACGGCGAGCTGACCCAGATCACCAAGGACGACACCTTCGTCCAGACCCTGGTCGACGACGGCCGCATCACCGCCGAAGAGGCCCACAGTCACCCGCAGCGCTCGCTGATCATGAAGGCGCTGACCGGCCACGAGGTCGAGCCGACGCTGACCATGCGCGAGGTCCGCGCCGGCGACCGCTACCTGCTGTGCTCGGACGGTTTGTCCGACCCGGTCAGCCACGAGACCATCCAGACCGCCATGCAGATCCCGGACGTCGTGGACTGCGCCGACCGGCTCATCGAGCTGGCGCTGCGCGGCGGCGGCCCCGACAACGTCACGGTCGTGGTGGCCGACGTCGTCGACTACGAATACGGCCAGACGGCACCCATCCTGGCGGGCGCCGTGTCGGGTCAGGATGACGACACCCTGCCGCCCAACACCGCCGCCGGGCGCGCCTCGGCCTTCAACCCGAAGCGCGTCGCAGCGGCCGCGAAAAAGCCTGCGGCACAACTTGATCCACCGCAGCGCAAGAAGCACACCCGGCGCAACCTGATCATCGGCGCGATCCTGCTGATCCTGCTGCTCGTGAGCGGACTGGCCGTCGGGCGCTACCTGATCCGGAGCAACTACTACGTCTCCGGCTACAACGGCTCGGTCTACATCATGCGCGGCATCCCGGGTTCTCTGCTCGGGCTGCCGCTGCAGGAGCCCTACCTGTTGGCGTGTCTGGACACCCACTCCGAGATGACGATCATCGGCGTCGACGACACCCACCCCGGCTGCCAGCCCATGAAGGTCGCCGACCTGCGCGAGTCCGGCCGCGCCCAGGTCACCGCCGGCCTGCCGACCGGCACCGTCGACGACGCCATCCGTCAGCTCAAGGAGCTCAGCCGCAGCTCGCTGCTGCCGTTGTGCGCGCCGCCCGTCGTCGCCCCGCCGGCTGCACCCGCCCCCGCGCCAGGTGCTCCGGCGCCGTCATTGTCGGTCGTGCCGCAGCCGCCGCGCGGCCCGGCTCCCGGTCCCGAGGCGTCGACGCCGCCCGCTCCGACGCCCGCGCCGGCACCCAGCCCGGCGCCGGCTCCCAACCCTTCCAGCCCCGCGCCTGCCCCGACCTCGCCCGCGGCTCCGTCCCCGACGGCCACGGCACTCCCTCCGCCACCTCAGGAGCCGGGCACAAACTGCCGGAACGCGTCATGACGGCCCGGGAGCGAGCGGGAGCCCTGGCATGACCACGCCGGGGCAAGAGAAGGGGCGAGAAGACGCCCCGGGGCGAGCGCAGCGACGGGAAGATGCACCCGGGCGAGCGCAGCGACGGGAAGACACCCAGCCGCAGTCCCCGGTCGCGGTCGCCCCTCCACTGCCCAATCGGCGTAATTCCGAGTTGGTGCTGCTGGGGTTCGCCGCCGTCATCACGACGGTGGCTCTGCTGATCGTCGAGGCCAACCAGGAGCGCGGCCTGCAGCTGGACCTCGTGCAGTTCACCGTCGGCTTCGTCGTGCTGTTCGGCGGTGCCCACCTGGCGGTGCGCCGGTACGCGCCGTATGCCGACCCGCTGCTGCTGCCCGTGGTCGCGCTGCTGAACGGCCTGGGCCTGGTGCTGATCTACCGGCTGGACCTCTCCGCGCACACCCGGCCCGCCGGGATCCTGCCAGGCGGCAATGCCAACCAGCAGATGCTGTGGACGCTGCTGGGCATCCTGGTGTTCACCGCGGTGCTGATGGTCGTGCACGACCACCGGATGCTGGCCCGCTACGGCTACATCTGCGGCCTGGCCGGCCTGGTGCTGCTGGCCATTCCCGCGGTGCTGCCGGATTCGGTGGCCGAGCAGTACGGCGCCAAGATCTGGATCCGGTTGCCGGGCTTCTCGATTCAGCCCGCCGAGTTCTCCAAGATCCTGTTGCTGATCTTCTTCGCCAGCGTGTTGGTCACCAAGCGCAGCCTGTTCACCAGCGCCGGCAAGCACATGTTCGGGATGGACCTGCCCCGACCGCGTGACCTGGCCCCACTGCTGGTCGCCTGGATCGGCTCGATCGGCGTCATGGTGTTCGAGAAGGATCTCGGCGCCTCCCTGCTGCTCTACGCGACATTCCTGGTGCTCCTGTACGTCGCCACCGAGAAGCTCAGCTGGGTGATCATCGGGCTGAGCCTGTTCTGCGTGGGAAGCTTTGCGGCGTATCAGCTTTTCGACCACGTGCGGGTGCGCGTGCAGAACTGGCTGGACCCGTTCGCCGACCCCGACGGCGCCGGGTACCAGATGGTGCAGTCGCTGTTCAGCTTCGCCACCGGCGGCATCTTCGGCACCGGTCTGGGTAACGGGCAGCCCGGCACGGTGCCCGACGCCTCGACCGACTTCATCATCGCCGTGGTCGGCGAAGAGCTCGGGCTGGTCGGCCTGGCTGCGGTGCTGATGCTCTACACGATCGTCATCATCCGGGGGCTGCGCACCGCCATCGCCGTGCGCGACAGCTTCGGCAAACTGCTCGCCGCGGGCCTGTCGGCAGCGCTGGCGCTGCAGCTGTTCATCGTCGTCGGCGGAGTCACCAAGCTGATCCCGCAGACCGGCCTGACGACGCCGTGGATGTCCTACGGCGGCTCGTCGCTGCTGTCCAACTACGTGCTGCTGGCCCTGCTGCTGCGCGTCTCGCACGTCGCGCGCCGGCCGCTGTCGACCCGCGGCCCCAACCAGTCGTCGATCGCAGCGGCCAACACCGAGGTGATCGAGAAGCAATGAACACCTCACTTCGTCGCGTCTCCGGACTGGTGATGGCACTGATCGTGCTGCTGCTGCTCAACGCCACCACCACCCAGGTGTTCGCCGCCGACGGCCTGCGCGCCGACCCACGAAACCAGCGGGTGCTGCTCGACGAGTACTCGCGCCAGCGCGGCCAGATCACCGCAGGCGGCCAGCTGCTGGCGTACTCGATGCCGACCAACGGCCGGTTCCGCTACCTGCGCATCTACCCGAACCCGCTGGTCTACGCCCCGGTCACCGGCTTCTACTCGCTGCAGTACTCGAGCAGCGGCCTCGAGCGCGCCGAGGACAGCATCCTCAACGGCTCCGACGAGCGGCTGTTCGGCAACCGCATCGCCGACTTCTTCACCGGCCGCGATCCCCGCGGCGGCAACGTCGACACCACGATCGTGCCGCGCGTGCAGCAGGCCGCGTGGGATGCGATGCAGCAGGGCTGTGGCGGCAACCCGTGCAAGGGCTCGGTGGTGGCGCTGGACCCGTCCACGGGCAAAATTCTGGCCATGGTGTCGTCGCCGTCGTACGACCCCAATCTGCTGGCGTCGCACGAAGGCGACCGGCAGTCCGCCGCCTGGCAGGAACTGCGCGACAACCCCGACTCACCGCTGCAGAACCGGGCGATCTCCGAGACCTATCCGCCGGGGTCGACGTTCAAGGTGCTGACCACCGCGGCGGCCTTGCAGGCCGGCGCCACGCCGGACACCCAGCTGACCTCCGCGGCGCGAATCACGTTGCCGGACAGCACCGCAACGTTGGAGAACTACGGCGGCGCGGCCTGCGGCGGAGGGACGACGGTGTCGCTGCGCGAGGCGTTCGCCAAGTCCTGTAACACCGCCTTCGTCGAACTGGGCCTGCACAACGGAGCCGACGCGATGCGGACCATGGCCAAGCAGTTCGGCCTGGACACTCCGCCGCCGTCGATTCCGCTGCAGGTCGCGGAGTCGACGGTCGGCTCGATTTCCGACGCCCCGGCCCTGGGTATCTCCAGCATCGGCCAGAAGGACGTCGCCCTGACCCCGCTGCAGAACGCGATGATTGCCGCGACCATCGCCAACGGCGGCGTCAGCATGGCCCCGTACCTGGTCGACGACCTCAAGGGACCGGACCTTTCCAACATCGCGGCTACCTCACCGCACCAACAGCGGCGGGCCATCTCATCCCAGGTCGCGGCTACACTTACGGATCTGATGGTCGGCGCCGAGCAGGTGACGCAGCAGAAGGGAGCCATAGCCGGCGTGCAGATCGCATCCAAGACGGGCACCGCCGAACACGGCACCGATCCACGTCACACCCCACCACATGCGTGGTACATCGCTTTTGCCCCGGCGAAATCCCCGAAGGTCGCCGTCGCCGTCCTAGTGGAGAATGGTGGAGACCGTTTGTCCGCAACCGGCGGTGCGCTGGCCGCACCCATCGGGCGGGCCACCATCGCCGCGGCGCTACGGGAGGGATCATGAGCGCGCGGGTCGGAGTCACACTTTCCGGCCGCTATCGACTTCAGCGACTCATCGCCACAGGCGGCATGGGTCAGGTCTGGGAAGGCGTCGACAGCAGGCTCGGCCGACAGGTCGCCATCAAGGTACTCAAGGCCGAATACTCGACCGACCCCGAATTCGTCGAGCGGTTCCGCGCCGAGGCGCGCACGGTCGCGATGCTGAACCACCCCGGCATCGCCAGTGTCTACGACTACGGCGAGACCGAGCTCGACGATTCGGGCCGCACCGCCTACCTCGTGATGGAACTCGTCAACGGCGAGCCGTTGAACTCGGTGATCAAGCGCACCGGGCGCCTGTCGCTGCGGCACTCTCTGGACATGCTGGAGCAGACGGGCCGGGCCCTGCAGGTCGCGCACAGCGCCGGCCTGGTGCACCGCGACGTCAAGCCCGGCAACATCATGATCACCCCGACCGGCCAGGTGAAGCTCACCGACTTCGGTATCGCGAAGGCCGTCGACGCCGCTCCCGTCACCCAGACCGGCATGGTCATGGGCACCGCCCAGTACATCGCGCCCGAACAGGCCCTGGGCCACGACGCCACCGCGGCCAGCGACGTCTACTCGCTCGGTGTCGTCGGCTACGAGTCCGTGTCCGGCCGCCGGCCGTTCACCGGCGACGGCGCCCTGACCGTCGCGATGAAGCACATCAAGGAAGCGCCGCCACCACTGCCGGCCGACCTACCCCCGAACGTCCGCGAGCTGATCGAGATCGCGCTCGCCAAGGACGCCATCCACCGCTACCGCAGCGGCGGCCCGTTCGCCGACGCCGTCGCCGCCGTCCGGGCCGGGCGCCGCCCCCCGCGGCCCAACCAGGCCCCGACCATCGGACGGGCCGCTCCCGCGGCCATCCCGTCGAGCACACAGGCCCGGGCGGCCATCGAGCCGGCACGGCCGGCACCCGCAACGCCGCGACCCCGGCCGGCCAGCGGTAGCCACCGTCCGGCCCCACCCGCGCGCCGAACGTTCTCGCCCGGTCAGCGCGCGCTGCTGTGGGCGGCGGGTGTCCTCGGTGCGCTGGCAATCGTGATCGCCATCCTGATCGTGCTCAACGCGCAGGACCGGCAGGACCAGAAGAACCAGCAGCAGTCCACTGTCACCAACACCATCACCGAGACCACGAAGACGCCGGGCGCACCGACGGGTCAGTCGGCTTCGCTCCCTGATCTGTCAGGACCGGCCATCTCATGACCACGCCACAGCACCTCTCCGACCGCTACGAGCTGGGGGACATCCTCGGCTTCGGCGGCATGTCCGAGGTTCACCTCGGACGGGACCTGCGCCTGCACCGCGATGTGGCGGTCAAGGTGCTGCGCGCCGACCTGGCCCGGGACCCCAGCTTCTACCTCCGGTTCCGCCGCGAGGCACAGAACGCCGCGGCACTGAACCACCCGGCGATCGTCGCGGTCTATGACACCGGTGAGGCCGAGACGCCCAACGGGCCGCTGCCGTACATCGTCATGGAGTACGTCGACGGCGTGACGCTGCGCGACATCGTGCACACCGAGGGGCCGCTGCCGCCGCAGCGCGCCATCGAGATCATCGCCGACGCCTGTCAGGCCCTGAACTTCAGTCACCAGCACGGCATCGTGCACCGGGACATCAAACCGGCGAACATCATGATCAGCAAGTCCAACGCGGTCAAGGTCATGGACTTCGGCATCGCCCGCGCGATCGCCGACAGCAGCAACCGGATGACGCAGACCGCCGCGGTCATCGGCACCGCGCAGTACCTGTCGCCCGAGCAGGCCAGCGGGCAGAACGTCGACGCCCGCTCGGACGTGTACTCGCTGGGCTGCGTGCTCTACGAACTGATCACGGGTGAGCCGCCCTTCGTCGGCGATTCCCCGGTCGCCGTGGCGTACCAGCACGTCCGCGAGGACCCGGTGCCGCCGTCGCAGCGCCACGCCGGCATCAGCCCCGGTCTGGACGCCGTCGTGCTCAAGGCGCTGGCGAAGAACCCCGACAACCGCTACCAGAGTGCCGCGGACATGCGGAACGACCTGATCCGCGTGCACGCCGGCGAGGCACCGGATGCGCCCAAGGTGCTCACCGATGCCGAGCGCACCGCGATGATGGGTACCGGCGGGTTCGGCGGACCGCGCAGCATGATGCCGGAGCAGATCAGCGTCAACCCGCAGCCGTACCCGTCGACCGACCGCGCCTCGACGCCGATCGGCCGCTGGCTCATCGCCGCGGCGATTCTGGCGGTGCTGACGGTCGTCGTCACGGTCGCCATCAACCTGATCGGCGGCAAGCCCCACGACCAGCAGATTCCGGACGTGCGCGGGCTGGCTCAGGCCGACGCCGTCGCCAACCTGCAGAACCGCGGCTTCAAGACCCGCACGCAGCAACGGCCCGACTCGACGGTGGCGCCGGACCACGTCATCGGCACCGAGCCGGCGGCCAATACATCCGTCGCCGCCGGTGACGAGATCACCATCAACATCTCCACCGGTCCCGAGCAGCGCGAGGTCCCGGACGTGTCGAAGCTGTCGCCCTCAGACGCGATGGCCAAGCTGCAGTCGGCGGGCTTCCGGAACATCCAGCAGACGGTGTCGCAGTCACTGCCGGAGCAGAAGGATCGGGTCATCGCGACCAACCCGCCGGCTCATCAGACCTCGGCGATCACCAACGTCATCACGATCATCGTCGGCTCCGGCCCGGGCCTGGTGCCGATTCCCGATATCAACGGCCAGACCGTCGAGGTCGCGACGAAGAACCTGAACACCGTCGGCTTCACGACGATCCTGACCGCCCCGGTCGACAGCCCGAAACCCGCCGGCGAGATCCTGGGTACCGATCCGCCGGCCGGCACGCCGACGGCGAAGGATGCGCCGATCACGCTGAAGGTGTCGCAGGGCAACCAGTTCGTCATGCCGAACCTGAGCGGTCAGTTCTGGACCGACGCCGAACCGAATCTGCGCGCCCTGGGCTGGACCGGCGTGCTGATCAAGGGCGCGGACGTGCAGAACAGCGGTCAGCGCAGCAATGCGGTGGTGAGCCAGATACCGGCGGCCGGCAGCGGCGTCAACTTCAACGCGTCGATCACGCTCAGCTTCGCGTCATAACTCGAGCGATCCGCGCCGATCTAAGCGGTGCGGGTCGCGGCCGAGACCGCGTCGGCGACTTCCTGCTCGAGCCGGGTGACCAGTGCCTCGTCGGGAGCCTGGCCACAGACGGCGAGCCAGTTGGCCAGCATCCGGTGGCCGCCCTGGGTCAGGATGCTCTCCGGGTGGAACTGCACTCCGTGGATCGGCAGTTCGCGGTGCCGGACCGCCATGATCACACCGCTGTCGGTCTGCCCGATGGCCTCCAGCTCGGCCGGCAGCGTCTCCGGCAGGATGGTCAGCGAGTGGTAGCGCGTCGCCGTGAACGGGTCCGGAAGTCCTTGCAGCACACCACTGTTCGTGTGGTGCACCTGGCTCGTCTTGCCGTGCAGCAGCTCCGGCGCGCGGTCGACCGTGCCACCGAAAGCCACGCCGATGGCCTGGTGTCCCAGGCACACCCCGAGGAGGGGAGTGCCCGTCTCCGCGCTCGCCCGGACCAACGGAATGGACGCGCCGGCCCGCTCCGGGGTACCCGGCCCGGGGCTCACCAGGATGCCGTCGAACTCTTCGGCCACGGCGGCGACGCCGTCGGGAGTGGAGACGCGCTCGTCGTCGCTACGCCAGACCTGCGCGTGCACCCCGAGCTGACCCAGGTACTGGACCAGGTTGAACACGAAGCTGTCGTAGTTGTCGAGGACGAGAACCTGCATGCCGTCAGGCTACTGGGTCACCCGCCGACCCGAGCACTCAATATGTGACCGGTCCAGCCGGTTTGGCGTACCTGAGCTTCAGCGGCATCCGGTGGCCGACGACGTCGACCGATGCCCGCGGCTCCTCGGTGTACCCGAGCCCGAACCGCACCACGTACTGCTTGTAGAGGGTCACGAGCGGTGCGGCGGCGAGTGCGGCGCGCATGCCCTCGACGTTGCCGATCACGGTGACGACGTACGGCGGGCTGTAGGTGCGGCCGTTGAGCAGCAGGGTGTTCCCGACGCAACGCGGTGCGGAGGTGGCCAGGATCCGCTGGTCCTGCATCTGGACGGCCTCGGCGCCGCCCAGCCACAGCGCGTTGAGCACCGCCTGGACGTCCTGCTGGTGTACGACGAGGTCGTCCGGGGTGGCGTCGCGCGGGTACTGGCCCTGCGCATTGCGCTGCGCGTCATTGAGGGTGATCACCAGGCCGGGTCCCCGCATGGGGTCGAGGCCCAGTTCCAGACCCAATTGGTTGGCCCGGCTGGTGATGGCGCCGAGCGCGGCATCGGCGCCCGGCGTGCCGCCATGGTGGTTCTCGAGCTGATGCTGCAGGTTGTCGCGCTCGGCGGCACGGGTGGCGACGGTGCGCTGGGCCTCTTTGACCATGTCGACGAGGCGAGGCGCGTCGCTGCGCCGGATCTCGCTGCCCCCGGAGACGCTGTGCGTGGTGGCGAGCAGGAGGCCGGCGAGCACACAGACCACCGGCACACCGAATCGCCAGGCCGAGTGGCGCGCCGGCTGGGCAGGTTCCGAGGTCCCGGCCGTCCACCAGGGCCTGCGAGGCGACACGTCTTCTGCGTTAGGCTCTGAGTGCATACCGCTCCATCGTCGCACCGAATTGCCGGTTTTTCTCCACCGGCGCCTGAGTGCGGCACCGACTGTCCGCGAAGGTACCAATGCCCAAGTCCAAGGTTCGCAAGAAGAACGACTTCACCATCAACCCGGTGAGTCGGACGCCGGTGAAGGTCAAGGCCGGCCCGTCGAGCGTGTGGTTCGTGGTGTTCTTCTGCTCGCTCATGCTGATCGGTCTGATCTGGCTGGCGGTGTTCCAGCTTGCCGCGCTGAACCCGGCCGGTACGCCACACCTGCTGCAGTGGATGGCCGATCTCGCCCAGTGGAACTACGCGATCGCGTTCGCGTTCATGATCACCGGCCTGCTGCTGACCATGCGGTGGCGCTGAGCTGCGTCAACCGACCCGGTTCGTTACATCCAGGTCGCGTTACGTAACCCAACTGGCAATCTGACGGACACCCAATCACATCGATGTGATTCATCCCCATTGGGGATAGTGCCTGTGGATAACTTGCCCCCAAGGGTGTGGACATCTCGTGGAACAAACTCAATGGAGCCCGCCGACAGCCGGTATCGCGGCCTGTGGAGCATTCGGCGTCGTACTCGCCGCGGTAGCCCTGACTTCGGTCACTGACCTGCCCGGACGTGTTCTCGGCGGCATCGCCGCCATCGGCCTGCTGGTCTTCGCTGTGATGTCCTGGCGCGCACGGCCGAAGCTCGCGATCACGCCGGCAGGACTCGTCGTGCGCGGGTGGTTCAGTACCCAGACTTATACACAGGCCGACCTCAAGAGTGTGCGTATCACCGAGTTCCGCCGGCTGACCCGCAAGGTGCGGCTGCTGGAGCTCGACACCGCCGACGACCGGCTCCTGGTCTTCACGCGGTGGGACGTCGGCACCGATCCCATCAATGTCCTCGACGCCCTGACCGAGGCCGGTCTCATTCCGTAGTTCAACAGCAACGCAAACGGCGCGACAATCCCCGGTAGGGGACTGCCGCGCCGCGCGTCAGGCTGAGATTCAGGAAACGGTGATCGAGTCGACGACAACCGGTTCGGTCGGACGGTCACCGCGGTCGACGGCGGTGGTCGCGATGGCGTCGACAACCTTCTGCGACGCCTCGTCGACGACCTCACCGAAGATGGTGTGGCGACGGTTCAGGTGCGGGGTCGGGCCGACGGTGATGAAGAACTGCGATCCGTTGGTGCCCGGCCCGGCGTTGGCCATGGCCAGCAGGTACGGCTTGTCGAACTGCAGCTCCGGGTGGAACTCGTCGGCGAACTGGTAGCCCGGGCCGCCACGGCCGGTACCGGTCGGGTCGCCGCCCTGGATCATGAAGCCGTCGATGACGCGGTGGAAGATGACGCCGTCGTAGAACGGGCCGGAGGTGCCGCCCGAGGCGTTCTCGGTGGAGTAATCCTTGGTGCCCTGGGCCAGGCCAACGAAGTTGGCGACGGTCTTGGGCGCGTGGTTACCGAACAAAGCAATCTTGATGTCGCCGCGGTTGGTGTGCAGCGTCGCGGTCGCGGTCTGAATGGGGCTCGTCACGGAAAGTCAGTCTGCCACTCACATTTAAGGCCCCGAAGTCGCCCCCACCGAATAACGTGGAAGGCCTGGCGTAGAGCCCGGCCTCCGCTCAGGAGGTCTGCAGAAATCGTGTCCGGCAGAGAGGTTGGTTGATGAGCACCGTCACCGAGAACGTCCCCGAGGTCAGCCGCCCCAGCTCCGGTGCCCGCCTGGGTCGCGGGCTGAAGTACACCATCGTCGGGCCGCTGCTGATGCTGCGCGGGGTGCTCGGTCTGGGCGTCGGGTCGACCCTGGGGACCGCGCGCTGGGTGGGACGACGGTGTCGGCGCGGCGATGAAGCTGGGGACTTGGCCGTGGTGGTGCAGTCAGGGTCCAAACGCCGGCGTCCGCTGCTGATTGCCGGGGGCACCGTGGCGGTCCTGGCGCTGGGCGGGATCACGTTCTCGATCGTGCGGCGGTCGATGAAGCCGGAACCGTCGCCGCTGCCGCCCAGCGTGGAGGTGACGCCGCACCCCTGATCAGTGCCGGTGATCGCGGAACGTGAACGTGTCACGTTCGGCGATCACCGCAACCAGCTCGTCGTTCGTGCCGGGCCAACGCGATCCGAACGACGTCCTCGGGTGATCAATCCCGTTGAGCAGCATCGTCTTTCACATGTTGTCCGACACTCGGAGGGGTGTCACGGTACGCGCTGCGGCGACGGGGCCTTCCAGGTGCCGTCGAGCGCGGCCGGCTCGGGCCAGTACAACCGCTCGACCAACACGAACGGCCCGTCCGGCGCCGGCAACCAATTCGATTCCTTGTCCGGGCCCGGCGATTCCTTCTGGACGTAGAAGGTGTAACCGCCGTCGGCATCCTTCTTCAGCTCCGGCAGCATCGGCGCGTTGATCAGGTACCGATTGATGGGATTCGCGACCAGCAGGCTCTCGGGCAGCCGGTACATGGTCAGCGACCAAAAGCCCTTGACCGGCGGAAGCTGCCCCGGAGCGAACCGGTACACGTACTTGTTGGCGCCGTCCAGCGTGGCGCCCGCCGAATCCGTGCGAAAAATCGGATACATCGCCTCAGCGACACTGTTGCCGTAGATGCCGTTGATGGCGCCCGCCATGCGGTACAGGTAGTTGGTCCCGAGTGTCTGGCGGTCACCGAACATCTGCGCCGAGGTGACCTCGCCCTTGTCCACCTTCGCCTGCAACTGGTTGTACTCGGTCCAGGCGTCATTGAGCCCGTCCTGGAACGCCTGCTGCTTGTCCGCCGGCAGTGCGCTGATGTCGAGCTTCTTGTCGGTGCCGACCCCGATCGAGGCCAATTTCGCGCGCAGTTCCTTCTCGGTATCGAGCACCGGCGTGAACTGCAGGATGAAATCGAGGGTCTCGAAGAACTTCGTCGACTTCCGCTGCTCGTCGGGGGTCTGCGGAACCACGAAGTCAACTGCCGGCGCGGCGGCCGGGGCCGGTTTGCCCTCGAACTTCGACAGCGGTTCCGCCTTGTACTGCGCCTGGATGGCCTTCACATTGTCGATGTCGTTAGGACCGAACAACTGGGTGCGGTATCCCACGAAGGCGAATTCCGTCTCTGACCGAATGACCTTGTCGACGCCGATGGGCTTGTCGCCCTTCCAGTTCGGCCCCACCAGCAAGTACTTGCCGGCCTTGTTGCCGGTGGTGCGGCTACCCACGTAGTCGAAGTTGTACGTGTACTGATCGATGAACTGCAGCGAGTAGTAGCGGTTGGCTTCGATCGTCGGAACGCTCAACACGTACGGTTCCGTGCGCAGATCGGCACCGAAGAAGCTGTACGGGGTATCCGAGTTGGGTGTCTGGGTGACGGTATCCGCCGGGGTGAACACCTTCGCGAACGAATGCAGCGTGTTCCACGGCGCCATGAACTGCGGATTCTGCTTGTCCTGGAAGTAGGCGTACTGAATCCGATAGTTGTCCACCATCGGATAGCCGTAGATGTATGCCTCCTTGGCGATCTCGCGAACTTGCGCAGTGATCACGTCGGCCTGCCCCTTCGAATCTTTTGCCGAATCTTTTGCCGAATCCTTGCCGCTACCGCAGCCGGTCACCGTGATCGCCAGCGTCATCGCTGCGGCCACCGCCAGCCGGCGGCGCCACGACGTACCTCGTTGTGCCATGCACTGTCCCCCTTCTGTCACCCGAGCCCCGCCTATCGTTGCCTGACGCACCAGGCATTGTCTTGACTTTCCCGGACATCTTCTTGATCGTCATGGACATGCAGTTGATCCAGGGTTCGTCTCTGGTGGGGTTCAGCGTGCTCGCCGCCACCCTGGGCGGTGACCCGGTCGCGTTGCTGGAACTCGCCCACATCGATCCTGCCGATGCCGGTGAGCGTGACCGGTACATTCCGTTGCGCCATGCCATCGCCGCGGTCGAAAGTGCCGCGGTGGTGCTGGGCGTGGATGACTTCGGTCGTCAGCTGGCGCTCCGGCAGAGTATCGACATCCTCGGCCCCGTCGGTGTCGCGGCCCGCACCGCCTCCACAGTCGCCGACGCGTTCACCATCCTCGACACCTACATGGCTGCGTACAGCCCCGGTATCACCGCCCGCATCGACGCCCATCCCGACGAGACGTTGTGCCGGTTCGAATTCGACTTCCTGCTACACCCGACGCCGCCTCAGGCCCAGGCTGTCGAACTGGCGCTCGGCGTCACCCTCCGCGTGCTGCACTTGTTTCTCGGCACCACGTACCGTCCTGTCGCCGTGCACCTACCGCACCCGGCGCTGGGCACCAAAGCCGACTACCGCCGCTACTTCGGCTGCCCGCCGCATTTCAACGAGCCGATCGCCGGCTTCACCTTGCGCGCCGAGGACCTGGAACGCCCGCTCAACCACGATCCGCTGGCCCATCAGCTCGCCCTGCACTTCCTGTCCAGCACCCGCACCGAGCATGCGCGCGGCTTCACCGACACCGTGCGCAGCGTCATCCGCCAGTTGCTGCCCACCGGAGAGCTGACCGCCGAACTCGTCGCCCGCCAGTTCCGCATCCACCCCAAGACGCTGCAACGACGGCTCGTCGCCGACGGAATCACGTTCGGTCAGATGGTCGATCAGACCCGCCGCGAACTTGCCGACAGATTGCTGCTCAACACCGATCTGCCCCTGGTGCAGCTGTGCCGCCACCTCGGCTACGCCGAACAGAGCGTGTTGACGCGGGCCTGCAAACGGTGGTTCAACGCGACCCCGACGGCGTACCGCAATGCCCGCAGCGGTATGACCGAGCGGTGATCACCGACCCACCGACGAGAAAGCGGCCCCGACGTCATCGGAACCGCTTCTGAACTGCTGCAGATTTTGTGGAGCCTAGGAGATTCGAACTCCTGACATCTGCCTTGCAAAGGCAGCGCTCTACCAACTGAGCTAAGGCCCCTTGATGGTGTCCGATTCAATGGAGTGCCAGACCTCTGCGCCATGCCGGGTCCGCCAAACAAAGCCGGCTGCGATCGCGACCATGGCACCGAGCACCAGCAGAACCAATCTCACGGTGCACCCTTCCGGTGGGGGAGTCGGTGATACCGACTTCCGTGGGCCTAGGAGGACTCGAACCTCCGACCTCTTCGTTATCAGCGAAGCGCTCTAACCGCCTGAGCTATAGGCCCGAAAGTGGCCTTGCGGCCGAGCGATGAGATTACCGTATGGGTACCTCTGCGCCCAAAACGCGACGTCAGTCGCGCTCGCAGACCTGCCGACTAGTCCCGGTCAGCGAGCGTCACCTCGACGCCGCCCACCAGATCCGTCGTCAGGTTGTAGACGAACGCCGCCGCCGTGGCCATGGCCGTCAGTAGCACGATGTTGACCAGCCCGATGAGGGTCGCGCCGCCGAAAATCGTACTGGCAGAAACCAATTCGCCGCCGCTGCCGCCACCGCTGGTGAGCAGGTCGCCGACGTTGCTGTTGAGTTTGCTCCACACACCCATGCCACCGAGGACGAGGTACAGGAACGCGACGGCGATCATCCAGACGAAGAACAACGCCACCGACAGCACTAGCGAGACCTTCAGCACACTCCACGGGTCAACGCGGCGCACCTGCATGCTGGCTCGCACCGGGCCGTCCTGCCGGGTGCCCGCGCGGCTGCGTGGCGCCGCCGAGCGAGCCGGGGCCTGCGACACCGTGGCGACGGTACTGCGGGGCTCCCGTGGCTCGCCGGCCCGGCGCTGCGGCTGGCGGGAAAGGTCCGGGATCTCGCTGGCGTAGGCGGTGTCGGGCCGCGCCTCGGTCCGCACCGTCTCGGTGGTGCGGACCGGCTTCGGCGGTACGTTGCCCTGCGGCGTCACCGCGGGTGACGAGGGGGCAGCCGGCACCGGGGGCACCGGCGGGACGTCGGGAGTGATGGCCGGCGTGATGGTCGTCTCTGCCTCGGACGGCGAACTGCTGGACAATCCCGATCCCGATGCACTGCCGCTGACGAACCGGTTCAGCCGCTCGTCGAGGCTCTGCCCGCCGGCCGACGAAGCGTCCGCCGGAGCCCCGCTGCGGGTCCGCTGCCAGGGCGGCGTGTCGCCGCCCGGGTCGGCCGCATGGGCGCCGCCACCCGATCCGGTGGCAGGCCCAGCCGCAGACGAACTGTTGCTCGCGGGTCCGTCACCGGTACGGGTGTATCCCGGCTCGTTCGGGGAACTCACCTGGCGGCTCCTTCAATCAGGGCGGCTGGAGACAGTCGCAGCACTACGTTTCGTCGGTCTCGGTCTCGGTCACGGCGTCGACCTCGGTGTCGATCTCATCGCCACCTTCGGCCTCTTCGGCGTTGCGTGCGACGGCAATCAGTGTGTCGCCCTCACCCAGGTTCATCAACCGCACACCCTTGGTCTGCCGTCCGGCCTTGCGCACCTGACGTGCCGCGGTCCGGATGACACCACCGCCGGAGGTGATGGCGTACAGCTCGGTGTCGTCATCGACGATCAACGCACCGACCAGACTGCCACGCTTGGGGTCGTACTGGATCGTGAGGATGCCCTTGCCGCCGCGGCCCTGCGCCGTGTACTCGTCGATGGCCGTCCGCTTGGCGTAACCGCCCGCGGTCGCGACCAACAGGTAGGTGTCCGGAACCACGACGTTGAGCGACAGCAAACGATCGTCTTCGTTGAATCGCATGCCCTGCACACCGGAGGTGGCGCGGCCCATCGGCCGCAGCGCCTCGTCGGTTGCGGAGAACCGGATCGACTGGCCGTTGGCGGAGACCAGCAGCAGGTCTTCTTCGGCGGAGCACAGCACGGCGCCGACCAGTTCGTCCCCGTCGCGCAGGTTGATCGCGACGATGCCGCCGGAGCGGTTCGAGTCGAAGTCGGCCAGCTTGGACTTCTTCACCAGACCGTTGCGGGTGGCGAGTACCAGGTAGGGCGCGTCCTCGTAGCTCTTGATCTGGATGACCTGGGCGATCCGCTCCTCCGGCTGGAAGGCGAGCAGGTTCGCCACGTGCTGACCGCGCGCGGTGCGTGAGGCCTCGGGCAGGTCGTAGGCCTTGGCCCGGTACACCCGGCCCTGCGTGGTGAAGAACAGGATCCAGTCGTGCGTCGAGCACACGAAGAAGTGGTTGACGATGTCGTCCTGCTTGAGCCCGGCGCCCTGCACACCCTTACCGCCGCGCTTCTGGCTGCGGTAGAGGTCGGTCTTGGTGCGCTTGGCGTAACCGGTCTCGGTGATGGTGACGACGACGTCCTCGCGCTGGATCAGGTCCTCGTCGGTGACGTCACCGTCGGCCGCGATGATCCGGGTACGACGGTCGTCGCCGTACTTGTCGGCCAGCTCCTTGAGCTCGTCGTGGACGATGGCGCGCTGCCGCTCGGGCTTGGCCAGGATGTCCTCGAGGTCGGCGATCTCGGCTTCGATCTTGGCCAGATCGTCGACGATGCGCTGTCGTTCCAGAGCGGCCAGGCGACGCAGCTGCATGTCGAGGATGGCCTGGGCCTGGATCTCGTCGACCTCGAGCAGCTCCATCAAGCCGGTCCGGGCCGCATCGGCATTGGCCGACGCGCGGATCAGCGCGATGACTTCGTCAAGGGCGTCAAGGGCTTTCACCAAACCGCGCAAGATGTGGGCACGCTCGTTGGCCTTGCGCAACCGGTACCGCGTGCGCCGGATGATGACGTCGAGCTGGTGCGCGACGTAGTACCGGATCATCTGGTCCAGCCGCAGGGTGCGCGGCACGCCGTCGACGATCGACAGCATGTTGGCGCCGAAGCTGGTCTGCAGCTGGGTGTGCTTGTAGAGGTTGTTCAGCACCACCTTGGCGACGGCGTCGCGCTTGAGGTCCACGACGATGCGCAGACCGACGCGGTCACTTGACTGGTCCTCGATGTTGGAGATGCCGCCGATGCGGCCGTCGCGCACCTGCTCGGCGATCGAGGTGATGAAGTTGTCGTGGTTCACCTGGTAGGGCAGCTCGGTGATGACGAGCGAGGTGCGGCCCTTGGCGTCTTCCTCGATCTCGACGACGCCGCGCATACGGACCGAACCACGGCCGGTGCGGTAGGTGTCGGAGATACCCTGCGTTCCGACGATCAGGCCGTGGGTGGGGAAGTCCGGGCCCTTGACCCGCTCCATCACCGCTTCGAGGGTGGTCTCCTCGTCGGCTTCATGGTTCTCCAGGCACCAGTACACGGCCTCGGCGAGTTCACGCAGGTTGTGCGGCGGGATGTTGGTGGCCATACCGACGGCGATACCGCCGGAGCCATTGGCCAGCAGGTTCGGGAACCGGCTGGGCAGGACGGTCGGCTCTTGCACGCGGCCGTCGTAGTTGGGGATGAAATCGACTGTCTCCTCGTCGATTTCGCGCAGCATTTCCATCGCCAGCGGGGTGAGCCGGGCCTCGGTGTAACGCATGGCGGCGGCGGGGTCGTTGCCGGGCGAACCGAAGTTGCCCTGGCCGTCGACCAGGGGGTAGCGCAGCGACCACGGCTGGGCCATGCGGACCAGGGTGTCGTAGATCGAGGAGTCACCGTGGGGGTGGTAGTTACCCATGGTCTCGGCGACCGAACGTGCGGACTTGGCGTGGGAGCGGTCCGGCCGGAAGCCCGAGTCGTACATGGCGTAGAGCACCCGGCGGTGCACCGGCTTGAGGCCGTCGCGGACCTCAGGGAGGGCGCGGCCGACGATGACGCTCATGGCGTAATCGATGTAGCTGCGCTGCATCTCCTGCTGGATGTCAACCGGTTCGATGCGGTCGCCCTCGGGCGGCATGGTGTCGGTCATCGAGTTCCTTCTGCGGATTGTTTCACGTTAAACATCGTTGTTTCGGTGGCTCGGCGGCCCACACACATCGCCTGATGGCTTGTTCTAGACATCAAGGAAACGAACATCTTTCGCGTTGCGGGTGATGAAGCTGCGACGCGCTTCGACGTCCTCGCCCATCAGGATCGAGAACAGTTCGTCAGCTGCCGCGGCGTCATCAAGGGTGACCTGGCGCAGGACGCGGACCGACGGATCCATGGTGGTCTCCCACAGTTCCTTGGCGTCCATCTCACCCAGACCCTTGTAGCGCTGTATGCCGTCGTCGGTGTTGATACGCTTGCCGGCCGCCTTGCCCGCTTCGAGCAGACCGTCACGCTCGCGGTCCGAGTAGGCGAACTCGGGCTCGCTGCGTTGCCACTTCAGCTTGTACAGCGGCGGCTGCGCCAGGAAGATGTGGCCGTTTTCCACCAGCGGCTTCATGAAGCGGAATAACAGCGTCAGCAGCAGGGTAGAGATGTGCTGGCCGTCGACGTCGGCATCGGCCATCAGCACGATCTTGTGGTACCGCAGCTTCGACAGGTCGAACTCGTCATGGATACCGGTGCCCAGGGCCGTGATGATGGCCTGGACTTCGTTGTTCTTCAGCACGCGATCGATGCGGGCCTTCTCGACGTTGATGATCTTTCCGCGCAGCGGCAGGATCGCCTGGAACATCGAGTCGCGGCCGCTCTTGGCCGAGCCACCGGCCGAGTCGCCCTCCACCACATACAGTTCCGACTTCGTCGGGTCCGTGGAGCGGCAGTCGGCCAGCTTGCCGGGCAGGCCACCGATGTCGGTCGCGCTCTTGCGGCGCACGAGCTCCCGCGCCTTGCGCGCGGCGACGCGGGCCTGCGCCGACGAAACCGCTTTGTTGACAACGGTTTTGGCTTCAGCGGGGTTGGCCTCGAACCAGTGCGTCAGCTGCTCATTGCAGATTTTCTGCACGAACGACTTGACCTCGGTGTTGCCCAGCTTGGTCTTGGTCTGGCCCTCGAACTGCGGCTGGCGGACCTTCACCGACACGACGGCCGCCAGGCCTTCACGGATGTCGTCACCGGTGAGGTTGGCTTCCTTCTCCTTCAGCAGCTTCTTGTCGCGCGCGTACTTGTTGACCACCGTGGTCAGTGCGGCGCGGAAACCCTCTTCGTGGGTACCACCCTCGTGCGTGTTGATGGTGTTCGCGAAGGTGTGCACCGACTCCGAGTACCCGGCATTCCACTGCATCGCGATCTCGACCTCATGGCCTTCGGCCTTGCCACCGAAATCGATGATGCTCTGCTGGATGGCGCTCTTGGTGCGGTTGATGTGCTTGACGAAGTCGACCAGACCGTCGGGGTAGTGGAAGACGCGGTGCTTCACCTTCTGCGGCGCGGCAGCTTCGGCGGCCTGCTCCTCGGCCGACTTCGGTGCCTCGGCATGGTCGCTGACAACCTCGTCGACAACCGCGGCCGCGGCGACGCGCTCGTCGGTCAGCTCGATGGTCAGGCCCTTGTTGAGGAACGCCATCTCCTGCAGGCGACGGGCGATCGTCTCGAAGTCGTAGACCGTCGTCTCGAAGATGTCCGGGTCGGCCCAGAACCGGATGGTCGTACCGGTCTTCTTGGACGGCTCGCCCTTACGCAGGGTGCCGGGCACGGACTTGTCATAGGTCTGGTGCCATTCGAAGCCGTCCTTGTGGATGTCGGCCTCGAGCCGCGTCGACAGGGCGTTCACCACCGAGACGCCGACGCCGTGCAGACCACCGGACACCTGGTAGGCACCCTCTTCGAACTTGCCGCCGGCGTGCAGCACCGTCATGACGACGTCGACGGTCGGGATACCGGTGGCGTGCATCGCGACGGGGATGCCGCGGCCGTCATCGGTGACCTGGACGCCGCCGTCCTCGAGGATGCGGACGTCGACCTTGGTCGCGAAACCGGCCATCGCCTCGTCGACCGCGTTGTCCACAACTTCCCAGATCAGGTGGTGCAGACCGCGCTCGCCGGTGGAGCCGATATACATACCGGGACGCTTGCGGACCGCTTCCAGACCTTCGAGGACCTTGATCGAATCGGCACCGTACTCAGCCGGCGCATCCTTCTTTTGGGCAGCCACGTCGGACGCGTCTCCTTGGGGTTCGCGGGGGCGGTGAGGACACCGCTCTCAGATCTGTTGACAGTCTACCGGTAGGCCCCGGCGGCACTGACTTTCTGACAGCGTTTTGACACGTCTGTTCGCGCCGTGCGAGGAATTTCTCGGGTGATGGCGCGTCCGGACGCTCCAGGGGCATCATCTGAGACGCATCGGCGCGCTGAGCGACGCCCGAAACCAGCCCTCAGCCGAAGGTGTCGCGCGGTCCGCGGGCGCCGAAATTGCGCGGGCCCTTCTGCCACGTCGGACCCGACGGACCCAAAATCTTGAGCGACGTGACGACTCCGTCACCGACGGACGCCGCGATCTTCGCCAGGATCTGCGCCTGGACCATCCGCAACTGCGTCGCCCAGGCCGTCGACTCTGCCGTCACGGTCAGGATGCCGTCGCGCAGGGACGTCGGGGAGGCGTGCTCGGCGATCTGGTCGCCGACCACCGTCGACCACTGACCGAATACCGATCCTTCGGCCATGCGGCCCGACCAGCCGCGGTTGCGGGCCAGGTCCATGGTCGCCGAGCCCAGCAACTGGGGATCCCGGCGGTCGGGCCCGGGTCCGGACCAGGTGCGCCGGCCGCCGCCACGTTTGGCCTTCGAAACCGGCGCACTGCGGCCCCGGCCGACATCTTTTCCTTGGCTGCGGGCCGCGCCGCGGGCTTCCTCCAGCGTGCGGCGCACCAGATCCATGCCCTTGAGGTGGGCGAGATGCGGTGGCGGGAAAGCACTTTCCGGCACGTCGGGCTTCCCAGGCTCGCCGGCCTGGTCCGGGTGCTCCGCTGCTCCGGCCTCGCTCATGCGTCCACCACCGAAATCCGCCCGCCGTCGTCGTCACGCATCACCACATTGATCCGGGTGCCGTCCCAGTCCTGGGGAATGTCGTCGGGCACCGCCGCGGTGACCAAAACCTGCTCCGCCGATTGTGCCACGTCGGCGAGCGCGCGCCGGCGTGCCGAATCGAGTTCGGCGAACACGTCATCGAGCAGCAGCACCGGGTCGGTGCCGTCGGTCCGCAGTAGTTCGTACGCGCCCAGCCGCAGCGCGAGCGCCATCGACCACGATTCTCCGTGGCTGGCAAAACCTTTCGCGAGCTGATCACCGAGGCGCAGTTCGAGGTCGTCACGGTGCGGCCCGACCAGGCAGACGCCGCGCTCGAGTTCCGCGGATCGGCGGCGGGCCAGTTCGTCGAGCAGCGCGGTCTGGTAGGCCGCGACATCCACCGATCCGGTGCCGGCCTGCTCCTCGACGGCCTCGACCGAACTGCGGTAGCGCACCGATGCGGGCCGTGACGCGGGCGCCAGCAGGTGGTACGCCTTCGTGATCTCCGGGTGTAGTTCGTTGATCAGGTTCACGCGCGCGGCGATCAGCTCGGCACCGTGGCTGGCCAGGTGACCGTCCCAGACGTCGAGGGTTTCCAGGGCACCGGAATCTGCACCACGAAAGCGACTGGCGCCCGCCGACTTCAAGAGCGCGGTGCGCTGGCGCACGACTTTTTCGTAATCGGCGCGCACGCCACCCAGTCGCGGCCGCCGGGTACTGGCCAATTCATCGAGGTAGCGCCGGCGTTCCCCGGGGTCACCACGGACCAACGACAAATCTTCCGGCGCGAACAACACCGCCCGAAGGGCGCCGAGAATTTCGCGCGCGGACCGGACAGGGGACCGGTTCAGCCGGGCCTTGTTGGCGCGGCCCGCGGTGATGTCGAGATCCACCGCCAGTTCGCGGCCGTCGTTGACGACGATGGTGGAGACGACGGCGCGGTCACACCCGGACCGGATGAGGGGTGCGTCCGACGCGACCCGGTGGGAACCGAGCGTGGCGGTATACCACAGGGCCTCAACGATATTGGTCTTGCCGAAACCGTTCTGGCCGACGAACACGGTCCGACCCGGAGCCAATTCCAGGTCGAGCCGCGGCCACGACCGGAAGTCGGTCAGACTGAGCTGTCGAACAAACACCTAGCCGGACTTACTGACCCTCTGCACGGCGTGGCCACCGAACTGATTACGAAGTGCCGCAACGGCTTTCATGGTCGGTGAGTCCTCCTGCCGAGACAGGAACCGGGCGAACAGCGACGCCGCGATACCCGGCACCGGGACCCGCAACCGGATGGCCTCCTCGACCGTCCAGCGGCCCTCGCCGGAATCCTCGGTGTAGCCGCTGATGTCTTCGAGCTTCGGGTCTTCCTTGAGCGCCTTGGCCAGCAGCTGCTGCAACCAGGACCGCACGACGGTGCCGTTGGTCCAAGCCTGGTAGACCGCCTGCGGGTCCTTGATGAGCGGCTCGGCGGCCAGCATCTCGTAGCCCTCGCCGTAGGCGGTCATCAGCGCGTACTCCACACCGTTGTGCACCATCTTGGCGAAGTGGCCGGCACCGACCGGGCCGGCGTGGACGAAACCGTCGGCGAGATCTCCCTCGGGCCGCAGCGTCTCGAAGATCGGCATGACCCGCGCGACGTCGTCATCGCTGCCGCCGACCATCAGGCCGTAGCCCTCGGTCAGACCCCAGACGCCACCGGAGACACCGGCGTCGATGAACCCGATTCCCTTGTCCGCCAACAATTTCGCGTGCACAGCGTCTTCGGTGAAACGGGAGTTGCCCCCGTCGATCACCAGGTCGCCGGTGCTGAGCACGTTGGCGAGATCCTCGATGGTCTCGCGGGTGATGTCGCCCGAGGGCACCATGACCCACACCACACGCGGTGCCGCGAGCTGCTTGGCGAGCGCAGCGAGCGACGGAACGTCGCTGACTTCCGGCCTCGGGTCGTACCCGATGACCTCGTGGCCGCCACCGCGCAGACGCTCGCGCATGTTGAAGCCCATTTTTCCGAGGCCGATCAACCCCAGTTGCATCAGTGCGTCCTCCGCTGTTCGGTTCCGGTCAGCCCGGCAGGCGCACCGGCATCAGCAGGTACACGTAGTCGGTGTCCCCGGCGGGGAACGGTCCGGATCCCGAGTACTGATTCTCCCCGGCCGGACGCAACACTGCAGGCTTGCTGGGTGTCGTGAACCCGAACGTCACCCGATCGGCATGCAAAGAACCCAGCCCGTCGGTCAGGTAGGTCGGGTTGAACGCGATGGTCAGCGGCTCACCGTAGAACTCGACCGGCAGGTCTTCCTCGGCGCGGCCGACGTCGTCGGCACCGGCGGACAGCCGCAGGATGTCGTCGGCGAACTCCATCCGGACCTGGGCGCCGCGATCGGCGACCAGCGCGACGCGCTTGATGGCCTCGGCGAGCTCGGCAACACCGATCGTGGCCACCGCGGTGTGCTCGGCCGGCAGCAGCTGGCGGAATTTCGGGAATTCGGCGTCGAGCAGGCGGGTGGTGGTGCGCTTGCCATTGCTGCGGATACCGAGCATGCCGTCCTTGCCGACCGCCTGACCGGCACCCAGCGACAGGTGCACCTCGGTACCGTCGGCACCGGACTTGGCCGACTCGGCCAGTGTCTTCGCCGGAACCAGCACGGCCGCTTCGAGATCCGGCACCGCCGAATTCCAGGTGAGTTCACGGACCGCGAGCCGGAAACGGTCGGTCGCGGCCAACACGACCTTCTCGCCCGAGATCTCGACCCGGACACCCGTCAGCATCGGCAGGGTGTCGTCACGGCCGGCAGCGACGGCCACCTGACCGATGGCCTCGCCGAAGACGTTGGCGGGCACAATGCCGGTCTCGTCCGGCAGTGCGGGCAGCGCCGGGTAGTCCTCGACGGCCATGGTCGGCAGGGAGAACCGGGCACTACCGCAGCTCAGCGCCACGCGGGTGCCCTCGACGCTGAGTTCCACCGGCTTGGCCGGCAACGCGCGGGTGATGTCCGAGAGCAGCTTGCCCGAAACCAAAACGCTTCCAGGAGAGGCTATTTCAGCCGCGACACGCACCTCGGCCGACACCTCGTAGTCGTATCCGGAGATGGTCAGACCGTCGTCGGAGCCGGTCAGCAACACACCGGCCAGGACCGGGTTCAGGGGCCGGGACGGCAAGATCCGGGCCACCCAGGCCACGGCGTCGGCGAAGTCTTCCCGAACGAGACGGAACTTCAAATCGGTCAGACCGGCTGTCGTCGCCACGTCCATAGCGTCCCTTCGCTGTAACCCCACCACGCTTGTCTGCCGGATCCAGCGGACGCAGGTCGCATGGGCGCTGGGCTCGTGCGTTGCATCGGCGTTGGTTCCGGCTATCGAAGAACACCGTAGAGCGTTCTGCGTGAAGTTGAAAGCTAAACGATCAGCCGGGACAGCCCGTGACGACCCCCGGAATCCCATCGGGATCCGGTTGTCCACGGGGAGTTTCCCCAACGGCCTGCTTTTAGAAGAAGATCTAGAGAGATCTAAAGGTATTAGTAATAGGGGCTGTGCACGCTGTGGATGGATCCACGGAGTTGCTGGTCGGGGCCTCACCGGCGGGATCTCGGGCTGTGCGCAGACTGTGCACGCGCCGTTAATCCAATCTGTGTATTTGTGGAGCGATCCGGCTGTGTGGATTGTTCTGAGCAAAATCCCAGGTTTTATCCCATGTAGTACACAGCGCTGTACACACCCCATCGTGTGACCAGAGGTGCTCGTGATGCCAGAAATCTTTTTTTGAGATTCGGGTCGTAGGGGCACAAATAGCGCTGGATCCGGGGGGATCTGCGGCTCGAATACCCACTGTCGACCCAGCCAAAACAACACCGGCCCGAGGCGGTCACGCCTACGGGCCGGTGTCGAAGAAGACAGGTTCAGTGCTTGGACCGCTGCCGGATCCGGGTGGTGAGTTCCTTGACGTGATCGAAAACCTCACGCCGCGAGGCCATTTCTTTCTTGATCTTGCGTTCGGCGTACATGACCGTGGTGTGGTCGCGGCCGAAGGCCTGGCCGATCCGTGGCAACGACAGGTCTGTGAGCTCCCGGCACAGATACATGGCGATCTGCCGGGAGAGGGCGACGGCGCGGGTCTTACCGGGGCCGCGGAGTTCCTCCACGCTGGTCTCGAAGTACTCGGCCGTGGCCGCCATGATCGTGGCGATGCTGATCTGGGTGGTGCCGGCGTCGGCGATGAGATCTCGCAGCACAATCTCAGCCAGCGACTTGTCGATCATCGTCTTGTTCAGCGACGCGAACGCCGTCACGCGGATCAACGCACCCTCGAGCTCGCGGATATTGCGGTCGATGCGGCTGGCGATGAGTTCGAGCACGTCGTCCGGCACATCCAGACGGTCCATCTGCGCCTTCTTGCGCAGAATCGCGATACGCGTCTCCAGCTCGGGCGGCTGAACGTCGGTGATCAGACCCCATTCGAACCGGGTCCGCAGCCGGTCTTCCAGCGTCGCAAGCTGTTTCGGCGGTCGGTCCGACGAGATGACGATCTGCTTGTTCGCGTTGTGCAGCGTATTGAAGGTGTGGAAGAACTCTTCCTGAGTGCTTTCCTTGCCTTCGATGAACTGGATGTCGTCGACCAGCAGGACGTCGATGTCGCGGAAGCTGCGTTTGAACGACGCGGTCCGGTCGTCACGCAGCGAATTGATGAAGTCGTTGGTGAACTGCTCGGTCGAGACGTACTTGACCCGCATGCCCGGAAAGAGCTTCTGCGCGTAGTTGCCTGCCGCGTGCAGCAGGTGCGTCTTGCCCAGACCCGATTCGCCCCAGATGAACAGCGGGTTGTAGGCCCGGGCCGGCGCCTCGGCGATGGCCAAGGTCGCGGCGTGCGCGAACCGATTGGACGCGCCGATGACGAAAGTGTCGAAGGTGTAGCGCCGATTGAGGCTCAGATCGGCCGATTCGTCCGCGGGTGGCCGGTTGAAGTACCGGGGCCAGGTCTCTTCCGCGCTGGACAGCTCTTCGGCGTCCTCGTCCAGATCGTCCGCAGCGGTGACCGGCTCGGGTTCCAGAGCCTCGGCTTCGGCGGTGTCGGTGACCGCCGGCCGGTCGTCGGTCTCCGGGACCGCGATCCGAACACCCAGGTCGACGCGCTGTCCGAGATGCCGGCTCAACGCGGCGATGATCGGTTCGCGCAGGTGCCGTTCGATCTCGTTCTGGACGAACTGGGTGGGGACCGACAGCAACGCAAAACCTTCGGTCAGCACCAGCGGCTGAACCATGCGCAGCCAGGCCCGTTGTTGGGCGGTCAGTGTCGTGCTGCCGCCGAGGTCACCGTTGAGTTCGGCGACCACGCTTTTCCAGATGTCGGTGAACGATGCACTGGGGTTAGCGGTCAACGACTACTACCCCCTCGGACCGCCTGACCGGCGGCTCAATAAAACGACGACAATCTGTCCACATAGTTATCCACAGACTGTGGACAAAGTAGGAGAGTGCCGTCGTGCTCGTGTTTTGCATGCAGGAAGCCCGCGCGCTGAGGCTCGTCACAGGAACGTCTGTGGGCTCGTAGCGTCGGGACCTCTCTGGCTTGTTGTCTGGCGCCGTCGTGCAACGGCATTGGCAGAAGCTAACAAGTTTTCTGTTCGTCCGCCAACCGTTCGGCAACATTGGTTCGAGGTTCTTGGGCGTGTCGGCTTGCCACGTTGCGAGTGTGACGACTGTGACGAACTCATGTGTGATCCGCCGCACTTCCGACTACGAAGCGGTAACGGTTCCTGACGTGCGACAGCGAGGTTTGACCCGGGGAATTCAGATCAGTACCCTCGAACAGTCGCCCACACGTGGTGATACGGCTGCGACCGGTAGAAGTCAGGCGAGAAGTTCTGGCGGCTCTGCTGGTACCGCGCCGGCTAGCAAGCAAGATGCGTGCGCTTACCAGCGACGACCGTGCCCACCGGCATGACTCGTTCATGTCGGTGGCGAGTGCGGGCGTCACATAGTTGAGGAGATACAGCCGTGGCCAAGGGCAAGCGGACTTTCCAGCCGAACAACCGCCGTCGGGCGCGTGTGCACGGTTTCCGTCTGCGTATGCGGACCCGTGCCGGCCGCGCCATCGTGTCGGCCCGTCGCGGCAAGGGCCGTCGCTCTCTCACTGCGTGACCTGACGCAGGATCGAAACACCGTGCTTCCGGCTCGTAACCGGATGACGCGCTCGACAGACTTTCGAGTCACCGTGAGCCGCGGTGTGCGCTCGGCGCAACGGGATCTCGTGGTGCATGCCTTGGCACCACGAGTTCTTGGTGGTGTCGATTCAAACACCGAGGATGCGCCGAAAGTCGGTCTTGTCGTGGGTAAATCGGTCGGCAACGCCGTCCAGCGCCACCGGGTGTCCCGTCAGCTCCGTCATGCCAGCCGGGACCTGCTGCCCGAGCTACGGGCCGGTGAGCTTCTGGTGATCCGGGCCCTGCCGGGCAGTCGCGAGGCCGCCACCGCCACGCTGCAGGACGAACTGCGAGTCGCAGTGCAGCGCGCTCACGCGAAGTCCGGATCCCGGCCATGAGTCAGCGGCTGGCCCGCGGGCTGATCTTTCTCATCGAGCTGTACCGCAACATGGTGTCGCCGATGCGTCTGCCCAGCTGTCGGTTCAGCCCCACCTGTAGCCAGTACGCCGTCGAGGCACTCACCGAACACGGCCTGTTCCGTGGTTGTTGGCTGACGACAGTCCGGCTGGCCAAGTGTGGCCCGTGGCATCACGGGGGATGGGACCCCATCCCCGAAAGACGGTCCGCGGCACCGGCCGCGCAGTCAAGGAGCGATTCGCTTGTCTTTTAACTGGTTCAGTCTGGACTACATCTATTACCCGGTATCGGGGATCATGTGGCTCTGGTACAAGCTTTTCGGCGCGATCCTCGGGGCGGAGAACTTCTTCGCCTGGGGCCTGTCGGTGATGTTCCTGGTCTTCACCCTCCGCGCGCTGCTGTACAAGCCGTTCGTCCGCCAGATCGAGACCACCCGGCAGATGCAGGAACTGCAGCCCCAGATCAAGGAACTACAGAAGAAGTACGGCAAGGACCGCCAGCGGCTCGCACTCGAGATGCAGAAGCTGCAGAGCGAACACGGTTTCAACCCGCTGCTGGGCTGTCTGCCGATGCTGGCGCAGATTCCGGTGTTCCTGGGCCTGTTTCACGTGCTGCGGTCGTTCAACCGCACTGAGGGTGCCGGCATGGGCATCGGTGCCCAGGCGTTGTCCCTCGAAGCGAACCGGACGACGGGCAACTACTTCTTCAGCGCCACCGATGTCGCGCACTTCCTGAACACCGACCTGTTCGGAGCGCCGTTGGGCGCCACCATGATTCAGACCGGTGAGAGCCTCAAGGCGTTCGCGCACTTCGACCGGATGTCGGTGATCCTGGTCGGCATCCCGCTGATGATCGTCTCGGGTATCGCCACGCACATGAACAGCCGCGCCTCGGTGGCGCGGCAGAGCGCCGAAGCTGCCGGCAATCCGCAGACCGCGCTCATGAACAAGCTGGCGCTGTACGTGTTCCCGTTGGGCGTCGTGGTCTCGGGCCCGTTCCTGCCGATCGCCATCCTCATGTACTGGGTGGCCAACAACATCTGGACCTACGGCCAGCAGCACGTGGTGTTCAACCGCATCGAGAAGCGCGAGGCCGAGGAGAAGGAGCAGGCGATCGCACGCCGTTCCGCCAACGCCCCGGCACCCGGTGCGAAGCCGAACCGGTCCAAGAAGGGCAATCCGCCGGCCGCCCCGGCGAGCTCGGGTACCGATGTCGAACAGACCGGTACGGAACTCGATGGCACGACGGAATCCGGTTCTGCCGGCTCGAAGCCGGCCCCGGGCGCCAGGCCCAACAAGAAGAAGCGTTGACCGGTCAGAGGGTAAAGACCCTGAGCGACGGCCGGTGCAAGAGGGAGAAGGCAGGGATATGACAGACACAGAAACGCAGGCGGAGGCCCCGGAGACCGAGGCTGCGACGACGGCTTCGGCCGCTCCTGCAAGCAAGAGCGACGATCTCGAAGAGCGCCTGGTCGCCGAGGGCGAGATCGCCGGTGACTACCTCGAGGAGCTCCTCGATCTGTTGGACTTCGACGGTGACATCGATCTGGATGTCGAAGGCGACCGCGCGGTCGTCAGCATCGATGGCGGCAACGACCTGAGCAAGTTGGTGGGTCGCAAGGGCGAGGTGCTGGATGCGCTCCAGGAGCTGACCCGGCTGGCCGTGCACCAGAAGACCGGCGAGCGTAGCCGGCTGATGCTGGACATCGCCCGGTGGCGCCGGCAGCGCCGTGACGAACTGGCTGCGTTGGGCAAGAAGGTGGCCGAGCGCGTGCTCGCGTCGGGCGAGCGTGAAGAGCTGTCGCCGATGACGCCGTTCGAGCGCAAGATCGTGCACGACGCGGTGGCGGCCGTGGACGGCGTCCACAGCGAGAGCGAGGGCGTTGAGCCGTCGCGCCGGGTGGTTGTTCTGCTCGATTGAGCACCTTAATTACATCGATGTTGTTCGTCGGCGGCGAGCTGGCGGGGAAAGCGGAGGCTGTTTCACGTGAAACATGGTGAAGCCCCATCCCCACCGGCCGCCGCCGTCGACGTTTTTGGCGACCGGGCCGAGCTGGCGCACCGCTATGCGCAGATCCTTGCGGGCGACGGAATCGAACGCGGACTGATCGGCCCGTCGGAAGTGGGTCGGTTGTGGGACCGTCACGTGATGAATTGCGCCGCGATAGGTGAGTTGGTCTCCAGCGGCGAACGAATCGGCGATATCGGCAGTGGAGCCGGCCTGCCGGGCATCCCGTTGGCCCTGGCGCGGCCCGACGTCCACGTGGTCCTGATCGAGCCACTGCTTCGCCGGGCCGACTTCCTCCGCGAAGTCGTCACCGAGCTCGGCATCGACGTGACCGTGATTCGGGGTCGCGCCGAGGAGCGGTCGGTCCGCGCCGAGGCAGGGGAGCTTGACGTCGTCACCTCGCGAGCGGTGGCTGCCCTCGACAAACTCGCCAAGTGGAGCCTGCCGCTCCTCAAGGTTGACGGCCGGATGCTGGCCCTCAAGGGGGAGCGAGCGACCGATGAGATCGTCGAACACCGTCGGGCACTCAACTCACTCGGTGCTGTGGACGTAAGGGTGGTGAAATGTGGCGTGAACTATTTGACTCCGCCCGCAACCGTGGTCGTGGCGAAGCGCGGAGCCAAGCGCGCGGGAACCGGACGACCGGCCAAGAACCGGCGATGACTTCGTCGGCCAGGGGGAGCAAGATGTCCGAGGCTTCGAAGGCGGCCGACCCGGCCGCCACATCAGGAAAGGCAGTGAGCGATGCCAGCGGCGAGCGCACCGACGGGAATGCAGATGTTTCACGTGAAACGTGGACAAGCGTGACGATGGATACGCCGATCGGGGCGGAAGCCGAACGCGCGGTCCAGATCCTTCACGGAGCCAAAGGACAGCAGCTGCCGCACCCCACGCATCAGCGAGTGTTCACCATCGCGAACCAGAAGGGCGGTGTCGGCAAGACCACGACTGCGGTCAACATGGCGGCGGCGCTCGCGCTGCAGGGGCTCAACGTTCTGGTGATCGATCTGGACCCGCAGGGCAACGCGAGCACGGCGCTGGGCATCGAGCACCGGCCGGGCACCGCGTCGTCGTATGAGGTGCTGATCGGGGAGATCACCCTGGAGAGTGCGCTGCAGCGCAGCCCGCACAATGAACGCCTCTACTGCGTTCCGGCGACCATCGACCTGGCCGGCGCCGAGATCGAGTTGGTCAGCATGGTGGCACGTGAAACCCGGCTGCGGAACGCGCTGGCGACGCTGAAAGACCACAACTTCGACTACGTCTTCATCGACTGCCCGCCATCGCTGGGCCTGCTGACCATCAACGCCCTCGTGGCAGCCCCAGAAGTTCTCATCCCGATTCAGTGCGAGTACTACGCACTGGAGGGCGTGGGTCAGCTGCTGCGCAACATCGAGATGGTCAAGGCGCACCTCAACCCCCAACTGGATGTCACGACCGTCGTCCTCACGATGTATGACGGCCGCACCAAACTCGCCGACCAGGTCGCGATGGACGTTCGCGACCACTTTGGGGATAAGGTTTTGCGGACCGTCATCCCACGCAGCGTCAAGGTTTCCGAGGCACCGGGGTACGGCATGACGATCCTGGATTACGACCCGGGATCACGTGGAGCAATGAGCTATTTGGACGCCAGCCGTGAACTCGCCCACCGCGGTGAGTCGGGAGTGAGGAAGTAACGATGTCGCAGCCGAAGAAGCGCAGCGGACTCGGTCGGGGGCTGGCGGCGCTCATCCCGACCGGTGCACCCGAGGATGGACAGCAGGACACCTCGCTGCGAATGGGGTCCGCGGCTGCCGACGTCTTGATCGGCGGCGGTCCGGCCGCACCGGTCAACGGCGTCGCCGCCGCAGAGTCGGCCGCGGCTGCCAAGGCCGAGGCCGAGGCCGTCGGCGCGGTGTACCGCGAGATCGAGCCGTCGGCCATCGAGCCGAACCCGCGCCAGCCGCGCAGTGTCTTCGACGCGGACGCGCTCGCGGAACTCGTGCACTCCATCCGCGAGTTCGGGCTCATGCAGCCCATCGTCGTGCGCGAGCTGAGCCAGCCGTCCGGGCCGCACCGCTACCAGCTGATCATGGGTGAGCGCCGGTGGCGCGCCTCGCAGGAAGCCGGCCTGACGACCATCCCGGCGATCGTCCGCGAGACCGCCGACGACAACATGCTGCGCGACGCGCTGCTCGAGAACATCCACCGGGTGCAGCTGAACCCGCTCGAAGAGGCGTCGGCCTACCAGCAGCTGCTGGAGGAGTTCGACGTCACCCACGAGGAACTGGCGACCCGCATCGGCCGGTCGCGTCCGGTGATCACCAACATGATCCGTCTGCTGAAGCTGCCCATCGCGGTGCAGCGTCGCGTCGCCGCGGGTGTGCTCTCGGCGGGCCATGCGCGCGCATTGCTTGCGCTCGAAGGTGGACCGGAGAAGCAGGAGGAGCTCGCCGCCCGCATCGTGGCGGAGGGGCTGTCCGTCCGGGCCACCGAGGAAGCGGTCACCCTGGCCAACCGCGACGGTGACAAGCCGGCACCGGCGCCGAAGCGGAAGCCGATCCAGATGCCCGGGCTGCAGGATGTGGCCGAGCAGTTGTCGACCGCGTTCGACACCAAGGTCACCGTGAGCCTTGGCAAGCGCAAGGGCAAGATCGTCGTCGAGTTCGGCTCGGTCGACGACCTCCAGCGCATCGTCGAACTGATGAAGACCGAGCAGAGCTAACCAGCCGATTTTCGGGCCTGCGACAAGCCGACCGGGGACAAGGCCTCGTTACGTCACTGTGACGGTGACGTTTGTGGGCGTGCAGGAGGGGGAGGGGAACCGCGATGTTTCACGTGGAACAGTTCGTCGTCCGACCGCTGTCGATCCCGACCGAACAAACCGCGTCGACGGCGTCGGCGTCTCTTATCCTGGAAGGGCAGCCTGATCCGATCGGGCGGACGACGGGAGTCTGGTGACATCACGAATCACGCCGCTGCGCCTCGAATCCTTCGAGCGGCTGCCGAAGCATGCGCGGCGTTGTGTGTTCTGGGAAGTCGATCCGTCGGCGCTCGGCGATAGCGACCATCTCAGTGATCCCGAGTTCGAGAAGGAAGCATGGCTGTCGATGGTCATGCTCGAGTGGGGATCGTGCGGACAGCTGGCCGTCGCGTGCGACCCGGACCGCGCCGAGGACCCCAACGATGATGCGCCCTGTCTGGGCTACGCGTTCTATGCGCCGCCGCGCGCGGTGCCCCGGGCAGGTCGCTTTCCAACCGGGCCGGTGAGCCCCGATGCTGTTCTCTTGACGACGATCGGCGTCGACTGTAGCGATGAAGGCGATGCGATGCCGCGCCACCTGATCGCCGCCGTCGTCGCCGATCTGGTTCGTCGCGGTGTGCGCGCATTGGAGGCGTTCGGCCGCACCAGCGAGGTGGCGGAACTCGGTGGCCGGCAGGCCTGCCCGGCGGAGCTGACGGCGGCAGTCGAGGTGTTCGGGGAATGCACCGTGGAGCAGTGCGTGATCGAGGCCGACTTCCTCCAGGACAACGGTTTCGAGATCGTCGCGCCGCACCCGTACTTCCCCCGGTTGCGACTGGAACTGGAGCAGGGGCTCGGCTGGAAGGCGGACGTCGAGGCGGCGCTGGAGCGATTGCTGGAGAGCAGCGCATTGCAGCAGCCCGTCGGCGCGGTGTCCAGCGCGGTGCTGTGGACGCGGCAGCGCTGAGTCGGTAGTTGGGCCGCCCGCGTACGGCCGGCGGTTCCACGTGAAACGACGGCCTTCCCGTACCCTCGCGGCCATGGGGGAGTTCGTGTTGAGCCCGGATGATTCCGGTCTGCTCGATGTCGGTGACGGCAACCAGATGTACTGGGAGACGCGAGGCAACCCGGCCGGGCGCCCCGTCCTCATCGTCCACGGGGGTCCGGGTGCCGGCCGCTCGCGCACCGCGCACAAGCAGTTCGACCCAGACGTGTTCCGTGTCGTGGCGTTCGATCAACGAGGCTGCGGGGACAGCGTGCCGAGCGCGGCCGATCCGTCGACCGACATGTCGTGCAATACGACCGAGCATCTGCTCGCCGATATGGAGGCGCTGCGGCGGCATCTCGGCATCGATCGGTGGCTGCTGTACGGCGGCTCATGGGCGTCCACGTTGATCCTCGCGTACGCCCAACGGCATCCGGATCGCGTGATCGGGATCGTGCTGATCGGCGTAACGATGACGCGGCCGCAGGAGGTGGACTGGCTGTACCGCGGGCTGCGGCTCGTCCGGCCCGTGGAGTGGCAGCGGTTCCGCGACGGCGTGCCCGAGGAGGACCGGGGCGGGAATCTCGTCGAGGCCTACCGTCGGTTGATGGAGCACCCGGATGCCGCCGTACGTGAGCAGGCGGCGCGGGACTGGTGTGCGTGGGAGGACGCCGCGATCGCTCACGAGGGCTGGGGCAAGCCCGGGCAGTACACGGCGAAGACCGACACCGCGCGGTTGGCCTTCGTGCGGATCTGTACACACTTCTTCGCCCACGCCGCGTGGCTCGACGACGGCCAACTGCTGCGGGACGCGCATCGACTCCATGGGGTTCCGGGCGTCCTCATCCATGGCCGGCTCGATCTCTCCGCGCCGGTGCGGACGGCGTGGGAACTCGCGCAGGTATGGCCCGAGGCGGAGCTCAGGATCATCGAGGACTCGGGGCACACGGGTAGCCCCGCGATGGCGGCGGCGATCGGCGACGCGGTCGAGCGGTTCACTCCGCCGCCGGGGTAGCGCGGCAGTTCCACGTGAAACATCGGCAAGCCGACGGTAGTCGCCCGACCCACGACCGCTGCGGTTGCTGCTCGTTCGATGGCGGCCTACTGGCCGTCCAGCAGTTGGACGATGCGTGCGCGGCGGAGGTTCAGGTCGCCGATGCGGGTGTCCATCTCGGCGAGTGTCTCTCTGATTGCGGCGGCAATGGCCGGGCACATATCGACCGCGCTGCCGTCGATGCAGGGCAGCAATTGTCGAATTGTGCGTATGCCGAAACCGGTGTCGATCAGCATCCGGATCCGTCGCACATCTTCCACCGTGTCGGAGTGGTAGTCGCGGTAGCCGTTGGACCGCCGTTGCGGTGCAATCAAACCCTGCGCCTCGTAGTAGCGCAGCGATCTGACCGAAGTGCCGGTTGCCGCCGCTACTTCACCGATCTGCACGCGGGCTCCTCTTGGGTTGAGCCTGACGCTGATGTCAGGGTTTAACCTCGCCGCGTGCGCAACGATTCCCCGCTCTCCACGCTGACGGTCACCCGCATCGGCTCCGGCCCGGCTCTGCTTCTCGCGCACGGCGCAGGCGGCGGCGTCGCACTGAATTTCGGCCAACTCATCGATGAGATGGCAGGCGAGCGCACGCTGATCGGCGTGGACTATCCGGGTTCTGGAGCCAGTCCCTTGGCTACGAGTTCCTACAGCGTCGACGATCTGGCAGACGCGATCGTGGACGCCGGGCGGGCGGCCGGCTTCGATCGATTCCCTATCGTCGGGCTATCGCTGGGCTCGGCGGTGGCCGTCACCGCGGCGCTACGCCATCCCGAAGCCGTCAGCGCACTGATCCTGACGGTGGGATTCGCGCACGCGGATCCGCAGCTGCGGTTGGTTGTCGACGTCTGGCGCTACCTGGCCGGGCACAACCGCGACATGCTGGCGCGGTTCCTGACGGGGGTGTCGTCACCGTCGGCGTTCGTCGAGGGCGGCAATCTCGACGAGGTCGTGGCCGACGTCCGCGCCAGCATCCCGGTCGGGAGTCCGCAGCAGGCTGCACTGGCCGTCGAAGTCGACCTCCGAGACCGCCTCGCGGACATCGCGATCCCCACCTTGGTCGTGGCGGCGGGCGTGGATCGTATTGTGCAGCCGTCCTCGACTCGCGCTCTGGCGGCGGGCATTCCTGGCTCGGTGCTGATGGAATATCCACACGCCGGTCACATCTTCACACCGGACGAAGGGCGGACATGGATCTCCGATATTCGGAAATTTCTGCTGGCGCACCAGCTGTGACGGACAGGTGGCGCTGGCGGGTGGCCGTCCTGTCTGCCGCCGCCTTTGTCTACCTTGCCGCAGAGATGTTCCCGGTCGGCATTGTCCCGCAGATCGCTGACGGACTGCACACGACAGTGCCCGCTGCTGGGCTGTTGGTGGGCGTGTACGCGGTGGCTGCCGGTGCGGCAATCATCCCGGTGGCTTTGGCCACCCGTCGCGTCGAGCATCGCGTCATGCTCACCGCCGCCCTGGCTTCACTGTCGTTGTCGCAACTGTTGCTGGCTGCCGCTCCGACGCCCGGGTGGGCAGTCCTCGCCCGGGTCGTCGGCGCGATTCTGCATGGTTCGGTGTGGTCCCTCGCCCCGGTGCTAGCCAGTGCACTCGCACCGGCCGGCCGCGCGGGGCAGGCGACCGCACTCGTGTTCGTCGGGGCATCGCTGGGGTTGGTTGCGGGGTCGCCGCTTACCACGCAGCTTTCCCTACTCATCGGGTGGCGAGCCACGTCGCTGGTGCTGGCGGCGCTTGCGTTGCTCTTGGCGGCGGTCATTGCGGTGCTGATTCCCCGCAGTATCGGTCGTACCGTGACTGCGCCGACCGCCGGCCGATCCGGTGAGCCGCACACTGTTGCGGCGGTCTGCGTACTGACGGTGCTGGTGGTGACCGCCGACTGCGCGCCGTATTCGTTCATCACGGTGTTGGCCGGTGACGTCGGGATCCCGGCCACCGGCCTACCGGTTCTGCTCCTGGGCTATGGGGGCGCAGCGTTGACTGCGGTCGTCGTCGCTGGACGGTTGCTCGATCGACACCGCTACGCGGTCGTGCTGACAGCCCTCGCGGGTCTGCTGATTGCATTCGGGACGCTGAGCCTGCCCGGCTCGCGCGGGTTGTTCGTCGCGGCAGTTCTGTTGTGGGGAGCGGCCTTCGCGTGTTGGGCGCCGGCGATGCAGACGATCCTCATCAAGCGTTGCCCCAACGCTGCTTTCGCGTCCTACCTGTACGTGCTGGCCTTTCAGGTCGGCATATTCGGCGGCGCCTGGGCGGGAGCGCAGCTGGTGGCCGCTGATGCGGCAGCGTCGCTGACGGTGCTCGCGCTGATCGGTATCGGCTGCGCGTCACCGGTGGCGGTGTTGGCCCGACGGCGGTTGTGATCGGGGAGAACCGATTCCGGTGAGCGACCTACGGGGCGGGGAACTTCAAGTCGTAAAACCCGCCACTGGGGCTCGGATCACGGTGGCCCCAGGACCAATCGGCACAAGCGTCACGTGACGCTCATTTCGCGCGCGCTGTTTGCCGTCGAAATCGGCGCCGCGGCGGCGGTTCCGGCGATCGTCGAATGATCGGCCGCGCTGTTCCGTGGTCACCGCGAGGCAGCGTGGCTCTGCGGCGCCGCTGAGTCGATCCGGGGACATGTTGACGCTGTCCGCCTTCTGGTCCACCAGGCGAGCCATGAGACGTCGGTGGCGGCACTGCATGAGGCGACGGGGGAGCGGCGCGGCTGTTCGTCTCACGTCGGGCGGTGCAGACGCGTCTCACCCACGGCTAGAACCAGCTGGGCCTCAGCTCCCGGATCCAGCTGACGCAGGAGGCGGGACGTCACGGGTGACCGTAGTGCGGTCGGGTGCCGCTGTCTCGGCGATGGTGGCCAAGGCGTCGATGACGTCCGGTAGCGGCCGGGTCGTGTCGATCTCGTGGGTGGCCGACCGCCGCAGCAGTGGTTCGATCTCGGCGATGTCAGCCAGGATCCGAGCGCGCTCCGCTGCGGTCTTGCCGAACGGATTGTTCGTGCGGCGCTGCACCCGGTTCAGCACGACATCGGTTGGGGCGGTGAGGAGTACGACCGCATCGAAGCGGTCGTAGAAGCGCCATTGGTTGGCCACTGTGCCCTGGACGAACAACGGTCCGTCGCGGTGTTGCGCCAGCAACTCGGCGATCAGCGACTCACGCCAGAGCGGCTCGCCGTCGATGACGTCGATCCACGGACCGTCGTCGGTATCGACGGTGGCGTATCCCCGCTGGGCCAGGCCGGCCAGCGCCGTCGACTTGCCGACCCCGGACATACCCGTCACGAGAACCGCGGCGTTGGGTCTCACACCGACTGATTCAACCAGTGTTCAGCTGACGGCGCCGTGGACGTGCAAACAGCGCGCCGCGCAACAGATTTCGGCGATCTCACCGCACACTCGCGGCGGTAGGCGTGAAACTACGCGCCGGCCTGGCCGGCCTGCTCCACCGACATCTCGTGAGCCAGCAGCTCGGCGAACGTGAAAGTGCCTGTGGGACGGTCGTTCTTGCCGAGCAGGTACAACCGCTTCACCGCCGCCAGGATGCCTTCGGCAATCGAGTCGCGGTGGCCGGGGGAGGTCAGCAGCTCGCGGTCGTGCGGGCTGCTCACGTATCCGATGTCGACCTGCACCGTGGGCATCCGGGTCAGCCGCAGCAGGTCCCAGGTCCGGCCGTGGGTCCGGCAGTCGCGTAAACCGCTGCGCGCCACGACTTCCCGCTGGATGAAGTCGGCAAGGTTACGGCCGATGGTGGACACCGAACCATGCGAGTTACCGAAGTAGAACGAGGCGACGCCGTTGGCCGCCGGGCTGGGCAGACTGGCGCACCGCAGGCTGATCATCAGATCAGCGCCGACAGCGTTGGCCGTCGCGGCCCGCTCGGCATCGGACGGGCTGCCGCTGACGGGGCGCGACAGGAACGTGTCCATGCCGATGGCCGTCATACGGCCCTCCAGCCGGCTGGCGAGATCCCACAGGACGTCGGCCTCACTGACGGGGCCGGACCGGCTGGTCATGATGAGCCCGCGATCGTCGCCGCCGCGGCCCGGATCGATGATGATCCGCTTTCCGGTCAGGCGAGGGCCACTGCGTCGCACGAGTTCCTCTTCACGGATGGCGTGCGGGGAACCGCCGGTGACCCGCGAACCCAGGAAGTACAGGGAGCGCAACGTCTCCGGACCACAGATGCCATCCGGGAACATGCCGTACTCACGCTGGTACGACATCAGGCCGTTGTGCGTCTGCAAGCCGAAATGGCCATCGACCAGACCGGTGTAGAAACCGAGATCCTGCAGCCGGGCCTGCAGCGTGGCGACGTCGTCGCCGTACATCGGGGCGCCGAACTGGTGTGAGAGCGTACGCGCCCCCAGCCGGTAGGAGGCTTCTTTCAGCGCGCGGTACGTCGCTTCGCCGACCATGCCGTCGACGAGCAGTCCACGCTGCTGCTGGAAGGCACGCACGGCCTGATCGAGTTCTTCGTCGAAGAGATCGAGAGCGACGTGCTTGCCGGTGGTGAGATCCGCGTCGGGACTGTCCAGCAGTCCCAGGGCGGCCAGTGCGGCCCGAATCTCGGTGACCGAACCTCCCCGGTCACCGCGACGCAGTATCGACATTCCTGGCCTTTCAATCACGGACGCCAGGCGGGCGGACAGCTAGCGCACTGGCGGGACGCCTGGACCCATTGTCGCAGACGCTCCTCAGGATTCCGCAACTTCACAGGCAGCAGCGGTGCGACCCGCCGAAACCGGCGGGTGCGCAGCCGCTGATGCGATCAGAGTTCGTCGGCGATTTCGCGCAGCAGGGCGGCCTTGCCCTTGGCGCCGACGATGCGCTTCACCGGCTCGCCGTCCTTGAACAGGATCAGGGTCGGGATCGAGACGACGTTGAAGCTGCGGGCGGTCTCGGGGTTGGCGTCGACGTCGAGCTTGGCGATCGTCAGCTCCCCGGCCTTCTCGCCGGCCAGTTCCTCGAGCACCGGGGCGATCATCTTGCACGGCCCGCACCAGGTCGCCCAGAAGTCGACCAGCACCGGGGTGCCGCTCTTGATGACGTCGCTGTCGAACGAACCGTCGGTGACGGTCAGCGTTGCGCTGCCCTCGCTCATGTACTGCTCCTCTCGGGTGAACTCTGTGGGGGAAGGACGATCAGGCGTGGTGTTCGGCGAGCCAGCGCTCGGCGTCGATGGCCGCCGCGCAGCCGCTGCCGGCCGCGGTGATCGCCTGCCGGTAGGTGTGGTCGACCAGATCGCCGGCGGCGAACACGCCGTCCAGCGACGTGCTGGTGGTGCGGCCCTGGACCTGCACGTAACCCTCGTCATCGAGATCGACGGCGCCGCGCACCAGTGCCGACCGCGGGTCGTGGCCGATGGCGACGAACACGCCGGTGACCGGAAGCTTGCTCTCCTCGCCGGTGCCGGTGTTGCGCAGCAGTAGCCCGCTGACCTTCGAATCGCCTTCCACCGCAACAACTTCGGTGTTGGTGACGAACGTGATCTTCTCGTTGGCCTGCGCGCGCTCCAGCATGATCCGGGAGGCGCGGAATTCGTCCCGGCGGTGGATCAGCGTCACCGAACGGGCGAAGCGCGTCAGGAACGTCGCCTCCTCCATGGCGGAGTCGCCGCCGCCGATGACGGCGATGTCCTGGTCGCGGAAGAAGAAACCGTCACAGGTGGCGCAGGTGCTCACGCCCTGGCCGATCAGCTCCTGCTCACCCGGCACACCGAGGTGGCGGGCGGCGGCGCCCATCGCGAGGATGACGGCGCGGGCCTGGTGGGTCTCGCCGTCGACGGTGACGGTCTTGACGGGTCCGTCGAGGGAGACCGCCTCGACGTCCTCCATGCGCAGGTCGGCGCCGAACCGCAGGGCCTGCTCGCGCATTTCCTCCATGAGTTCGGGGCCGGTGATGCCTTCCTTGAAGCCCGGGTAGTTCTCCACCTCCGTGGTCGTCATCAAGGCACCACCGAACTGGACACCCTCGAAAACCAGCGGCTTGAGCTGGGCGCGGGCCGTGTACACCGCGGCGGTGTAGCCGGCCGGCCCGGAGCCGATGATGATCACGTCGTGCACGGTGTCTGGGGTGGTCATGGCCGCCTTTCATCTGGCTCTGGTCAGGCTCATACCTGGTCGGCCTGCTGCCAGAGTCGGTACGCCTATAACACCAGGGTAAGTGCCGGTGTTCCCGGCCGTTTGGCGGGCTCCGGGGGCGGTCAGCGGCTCGGTTGCGCCGACGGGCCCGGAGCATCGGGGATGACGGCGTCGGCGATCAGGCCGGCGTCGGTCGCGTTGCAGCCGGGAGAGACCACCAGGGCCATCACAGCGCCGTCATCGGCCCGCGGGAGCAGCAGAAGCACCTGGGCGCGGTCGTGCATGGTCAGGGTGGCGGCGCCGAGGACCGACGTGGTGGGGGTGTAACCGAGCCCGGTCAGACACGACCGCAGGCGGTCCGGCGCCGCGAGGGCGCCCAGCTCGGGTGGCCGGGTCCGCAGACCCAGGATCTGCCGGTCCGGCCACGGCATGCCGGCCTGGCGCTGCACGGTCATCGACGCCGCCGTGGGACCGGCCGAGATGCGGGCCGGTTCGCCGGGTCCGCTCAGCACCACGACGGCGCCGATGCCGACCGCGATGAGCCCGGTCGCGGCGCCGGCGACGACGGCTGGGCGCGTGCTCCGTGCACCGTGGCCTGCCGAGCGGCCGGGGACGACGGTGTGCCGCGCCGGCCGGGGGCCGGCGTCGCGCAGGGCGGACCCGATGCGCGCGGTGGCTTCCGGGGGGAGGTCACTGTCGGTGGCGTCGTCCGCCAGGTCGCGGACGTCGCGCCGGATCTGTTCGAGCGCGGCGTACTGACGTGCGACGGCCGGATCGTCGCGGATGCGACGGCGCAACCGGGCGGCCGTGGCGTCGTCGAGCAGTCCGGCCTGCAGGTCGGCCAGGAGCTCGAGGGAGACGGCCTGTTCGTCGTCCACCTGCCGAAGCCTAATCCGGCCGCCGCCGAGAGCCGCGGTCCGTCGTCCCCGGAGTGGGGCGCGTAAACGTCACGTGACCGGAACCCGTCAGTCGGCGAGGTGCGCCAGCGACTGGGCGAGTTTCGCGCGCGCCCGTGAACAACGGCTCTTCACGGTGCCTTCGGCGATACCCAGCATCGCCGCGGTCTCGGCGACCGAATAGCCCTGCATGTCGACGGCGACCACCGCGGCCCGCTGTTCGACCGGCAGCCGCAGCAGTGCACGCTCGATGACGATGCTGATCTCGATGTGGTGCGCGGGGTCGGCGGTCTGGTAGGTGGCGTCGCTGAGTTCCTCGGCGCGGTGAAACTTGTTGTGGCGCAGCCGGTCCAGGCAGGAGTTCACCACGATGCGGCACAGCCAGCTGCGGACTGAACTGTCGTTCCGGAACCGCGGCGCGTGGCGGTGGGCTTTGAACAGCGCGTCCTGCAGGGCGTCGAGGGCGTCCTGCGGGTCGTGGCTCGTCAGCCGGGCGAGCCGGTACAGCTGGTGGCGGTGTCGATAGAACAGCTCCTCGAACGCGTACCGCTCGCCGGCGATGTGTGCCGCGAGCAATTCGGCGTCTGATGCGTCCGACTGTGGCCCCCCGAAACTCCCCACTTCCGAACCATAAGCCGGGTTGCGGGAGGAATCCGACGCATATTTGCGGAGATGACATAAAACGCGCGCTGAACAGTATCGATGCTGTCGCCGGCCCTGTGGATAACTCCTGTTTCGACGATGGCTGGATTTGCCGGCCGTTCACGCGAAATCGACGCGCCGATAGGGCATCGCTTAGTAGCCTCGCCCGATGAAGCCGTTGGCGTCCGAGTCGATAAGTGCCATCCGCCGGTCCCGGGCGGGTGAGATCGACCGTGTGCGCCGGTGCGGACTCGCCTGGCTCGCCGCAGCCGCGCTGATCGGCACACTGGTGGCGGGTTGCTCCGAACCCGGCAAGCCCAAGCCGATTCCGAATGCGTCATCGGCACCGGCACCGGCGACGGCACCCACTCCCGACGCCGCCGGCTTCAGCGGCCCGATCATCGAGCATTGCGCCACGCACACCAAGAGCACGACGCTGAGCAAGCTGAACATCGGGACCGGCGCGCTGGTGGACATCGCCACCTTCCCCATCAGCTGCAACATCGGCAACGGCCAACTGACCCGGATGCGCTACAGCAGGGACTTCCGCAAGCTCGCGCTGGACTCCCTCACGATCAATGATGGCCACGTCCGGTACTACGACTCGAGCAGCGGATCGACCGTCGACGTCACCGAGATCGTCCAACCTTCTCCCACAGGGGATTTCGGGAATCAGCAACGGCCGGACCACCGCAACCCACAGTTCGACGAGCAGGGCCTGCTGGTCTTCTACGATGCGCGCGCCAAGCTGTTCAACTTCTACGACACCGATTCGAAGAAGATCGTGCGGACCAGCCCGACGTACATGCCGAACTTCCTGCGGGCCGTGGTCAAGAACCCCGAACAGATCGAACTTGGCGAGGGTGAGCCTCCGGGAGGCGACAGCTTCCGCGTGTGTCCATCGTTTTTGTGGTTCATCGACGACACCCACTATCTGGGCTCGGTACACGACGACGCTGGTCACTATCTGGTGATCGACGCGGTACCGCCTCCGGGTGCCGACCGGCCGGCCTGCAGCGAGACGGACGGGCAACGAATCACGCCGCCGAGCACCGAGATATCCGAGGCGGCCGCCGATCCGACGGGCCGGACCATCCTCTTCACGGTGTTCAGCCACAACGACATCAAAGTGTGGAACATGTACCAGGCGAACCTGCAGGATCCGTCGCATCCGACACAAATCAAGATGTCCGGCAACATCTTGGAACGCGCCGGCTACGACGGCGGTCAGGCGATGTCGTTCGTCGGCTGGGACTGACGGGGTTACGCGGCGGCCTTCACGACCACGTTGGAGATGTCGGTCTTGCTCTTGCCGTCGACGGTCCCCAGCGTGGAGATCCAGATCAGCAGGTGCTGCGTCGGCTGCGCATTGCTGATCGTGATGGTGTTGGAGCCGGACTTCATGGTCGCCGGTTGCGTCAGGACCGTCGTGGCGTCCAGGGAGGACGGGTTGGCCGTCTGGGCCGACCGGATTTGGATCGCCGTGCCCGTGCTGGTCAGGTTCAGGCTGACCGACGCGACTGTGGTCGACTGCGGCAGGTTCAGCATGAGGCCGACGCCGCTCTTGAAACTGGGGAACGGCGCGGGATCGGTGTAGACGTCGGTCGACCAGGCATCACCGGCCGCGCCGGTGATGGCCTTGCCCGCGGTCTCCGGCGAGTCCGCGCCGCCGCCGGGTGAAAAGACCGTCACACCAATGGGTTTCACGACGTTGCCGGGAGTCGGGGCGCCGCTGGAGGTCGGCCGCTGGCTGTTGAGGCCGAGCTGCTGCTTGTCCAGGCCGCCGCCGACGTCGCCGAAGATGCCCTTCAGCACCGACGCGAGGACCAGCAGCGCCACCAACAGGATGGCCCCACCGACACCCACACCGACGAGCAGTGCCTTGCGCCGTTTGGCGGCAGCTTCGAGTTCGGCGGCGTCCGCGGTCTCCGGGCCTTGCGAGCCGTCGACGGGTGCGAGCAGTTCAGTGGTATCGGCGACGGTGGTCGCCTGCTGCAGCAGGTTCAACAGTGTTGGCGCCGAACGGATTCCGCCACCTTCCTGTACGGCCCGGGCCGCTGCGGCGGAGATCTGGAACGGAATGGCCGGGTCGATGGCGCGGGGTTCGACGGGCTGGCCCGCGCTGTTCTGCGTCGCAGGCAGCATGCCGCTGAGCGCACCGGCCTCGGGCAGCGGCCACCGGTTGACCAGCAGCGCGTACAGCGTGGCGCCGACACCGCGGATATCGTCCTCGGGGGTGGCCGACGGCAGCGTGCCGGGGAAGGCGAGCACCACGTCGCCCTCGATGCTGACCCGGATCCGGCCGGGGTGATCGACCGACAGCGCGACGCCGGTCCGGTGTGCGGATTCGGCCGTCGATGCCAGGGACTGGATGGCGCGGGCACCACCCATCGGGGACGGCTCCGTGGCGGCCACCTCGGCGAGCGAACCGCCGCGGATCCATTCGCTGACCACCAGGCCACCGCGGCCGAGCCGCGTGACGTCCAGGATGCGGGCCAGGCCCGGTCCCTCGATGTGGCTCAGTTTGCTTGTCCGGGTGAGGATTTCCTGGACCATCGACTCCGGCAGTTCGCCGTCGTGGTCCACGAACGTCAGCGCGACCTGGCGATCGAGTGCGATGTCGAGCGCGTGCCAGAACTGCAGATCCGGCGGACCGCCGTGGAAGACGAGCAGGCGGTAGCGGCCGTCGGCGACGACTGCGCCGGCCCGCAACGCGATATCGGCGTCGCCGCCCGGCGTATCTGGGATATGGGCGGATCCCTGCTCCGCAGGTGCGTCGGTCACCGCAAATCCTTTCCGAAGCCCGCCCGTGGTACCACTTTCCCGCTTTGCCCCGCGAGCGGCGGAGGCCCCGGGCCGCGGTGGTACCGGTGATGAATTGCCGTGTCCAGGGTACGGGACCGAGGTGCGTCGGGAGTCCGGTACAGCCGAGCTGACCTGGACTGCGGGGTTCGGTACCGGGGTGCCGCGGCCCAGCCGGCGCTTCACGAAAGCCACTGCGGCCAGGGCGTCGGGCACCTTGGCGGCCACGAGCACGGCCACGATCACCGGGAGCATGATCAGGCCGAGCAGAACCAGTCGCAGCAACGATCCGGCGGCGCCGCCGTGCTCGGTCAGCCGATCGAACCCCAGTAGCTTGTCCGCGAGATATGCGAGCAGCCCCGATCCCAGTGCGGCGCAGATGGTCACGAGAATGGTCCGGATGACCGTCAGCTCGATCATGCGCCCGCGCGGCGGCCGCAGGGCGGACCGCAACAACACGTAGCCGACGGTCGCGCCGGCCAGGAAGCCCAGGCCGTTGGCCAGTCCCAGATACCCGGCCACCAGTTCGCGGTCGTCGGTCAGGTGGGGCGCGATCAGCGAGCCGACGATCTTCACCACGGTGATCACGACGATCAGGATGATCGGGATCCACGGTTGTTCGCGGGCGTAGAACACCCGGAGTTCCAGCAGCACCATGGAATACGGAATCAGGGTGAACGCCGACAGCGTGATGGCCATGCCGAGGTAGCCGGCGTCGGTGGCACCGAAGTTGCCGTAGGCGAACAGGGCGCTGCCGATGGCGGGGCCGGCGACGGTCATGAAGGCGACGATGGGGATCAGCGTCACCATGGTCAGCCGGGTGGCCAGCGAGAAGTCGGCGAGGACCGCGGGGTTGTCGTTCGCGGCGGCGTTGCGGGACAGCCGCGGCATCACCACGGTCAGCACCGTCACGCCGATCATGCCGAACGGCAGCTGCAGCAGCAGCCAGGCGTAGTTGTAGATCGCGGGACCGGATGCGGCTGCGTGGCTGGCGATCTCGTTGCCGACGATCAGTCCGATCTGACTGATCAGGACGTACAGCATCATGGCGACGGCCATGGTGCCGAACTTCTTGAGCCGGTCGTCGATACCCCACAGCGGACGCAGGTCGACGCGATGCTGCCGCAGGGAGTACAGCAGGACGCCGGCCTGGGCCACGACGCCGAGGGTGGTGCCGATGCCGAGCACGAGCAGTTTGGCATTGCCCATCTCGACGGGATCGATCGAGAGTTCGCCCGGGACAAGCACATACACGCCGAGCGTGATGATCGCGACCACGTTGTTGAGCACCGGCGCCCAGGCCGGGGGCCCGAACACGTTGCGGTTGTTCAGGATTGCCATGTAGACCGAGGTCAGCCCGTAGAAGATGATCTGCGGCAGAAGCAGATACGCGAAGGCGCTGGTGAGCGGCTCGTTGACCTGCGGGTCGCTGCCCAGCATCAGTCGCACCAGCAGCGGTGCCGCCGCGACCGACAGCACCGTCGTCAGCAGCAGCAGTGCGGTGGCGAGCGTGACCAGCCGGCGCACGAACGCGGCGCCACCGTCGGCGTCGTCGCGTTCGGCGCGGGCCAGTACCGGGACGAAGATCGCGGTGAAGGTGGCCTCGAGCACCAGCGCGGCCACCATGTTCGGCAACTGGTTGGCCACGGTGAACGAACTGGACAGTGCCGCACCGAGAATGGCGGCGAGCAGCACGATCCGCAGGAACCCGGTGATGCGGCTGACCAGCGTGGCCAGCGCCATGCCCCACGACCTGGAGACGACGGCGGCGTCGGACAGTTCGGCCCGCCGGGGCGACGCTGCGGCAGCGGGGGGCCGGGGACTGCGCGGGGCGCTCATGAGTCCTCCGGGGCGTGGGCGATGGCGGTGTCGAGCGGATCGGGCCGGATGGGCCGGGTGTGGTGCGGGCGGTCCAGGTCGGCGCGGTCGGGCTGACCGCGGAACCGGTGCCACAGCCGCCGGCCGGCCAGCAGGAACAGCACCGCGCCGGCGGACAGGGTGATGAAGAACAGCACCTTGCCGTAGGCATTGGAGTGCACCGACAGCCGGACCGGTTCGCCGAGCGTCAGACCGTTGACAGTGCGCAGGGACACGTCGACCGCGACGCGCTGGGTGAAGTGCACCTCGATCGGTACCCGTAGCGGCAGGTAGCCCGGCGGCAGTTCGATCTCGCCCATGTCGGTGACGGTCATGCCCGGCGGCGCGTCGATGACGAGCCGCACCCGGATCGGCACGGGCAGGTCGTTGCGCAGGGCCAGGGGGAGGGGACTGCGTTCGGTGGCCAGCGTGTACGAGCCGCCGGGGTTGACGACGGTGACGCCGTGGAACAGATCGTCCATCGTGCGCTGCGTGGTGCTGACGCGCTCCTGGGCCAGCGCTTCGCGGACGGTCGGCGGTACCGACTGCGTCAGCGCCCGCAGCATGTCCTCCCGCAGCGGCGCCGTGTACTGGTCGCCGGTCAGACCCGTCTGGGTGTTGACGGTCAGCGCGGCGGTCAGGCCCCAGATCCGTTCCATGGTGGTCGAGATCTGGCTGGTGATGCCGTCGCCGTAGCGGGCCTTGGGGTTACCGGTTCCGTTGTCCGGCGGGGTGGCCGTTTGCGTCGGCGGCAGTGTCTGGGCGTCGGCGATGACCGCCGGCATCGGGCGGGCGACGGCCAGCCCGGAATGCATGGCCGTGGCCACCGACGTCAGGATCGCCTGGGCGTCGTCGGGCGTCACGTCCCACGCGAGCGGAGGCATCAGGATCTGATTGCGGGGCTCTGCGTCCGGTCGCAGCCCGCGCCACAGCACGGACGCGATGGCGTCCTGGCGGCGTGCCACCTGCGAGTCGTGGGTGAGCGGCACCCGCAAAGACGTGTCGAGATACCCCGGGGAGATCGGGGTGCGCCCCGCGCCGGCCAGCGCGGCAGCGACGCACGGGTCGAAGGGCGCCACGGTGACCTTGTCGCTGTAGCGGCGCGGCGCGGTGTCGGCAGGTTGATCGGCATCGTCGGCGGTGACGGGCGCCGCGGCGATCGCGACGGTCGGTTCGGGCTGCGCCGACAGCAGTCGCACCGCCTGGCCCGTGAGCGGTCCGTCGCCGACGACGGTGGCGCCGCGCAGCGACTGGATGCCCAGCAGCTGGTTGACGATGGGCCCGGCATCGGTGGTGGCGGTAGAGCTCAGGACGGCGTCGCCGACGCGTTGCAGCGCGCGCAGGTCGGCCTGGGCGTACACGGTCGGGGTGACACACACCCGCTTGGCCAGCTCGCGCAGCCGGGCGAGCCAGTCGGTCGCGGCCTGCTGCCCGGTGCCCGGGTGGGTGGGCGAGTTCAGGCCGGCCTCCGGGTCGTCTTCCACGACGTAGCCGCCGCTCATCGCGTTGACGGTGATCAGCAGGTCGGGGTCGACGGCCAGACACATCGCGCCGCGCATGAGGCCGCCGGGATCCACCTGGTCGTTGGTGGCGAAGTCGGCCGCCGCCAGCAGGGTGTCCAGGCGGCCACCGTTGGCCAGGGCGGCGGCGAGGTCGTCGTCGGCGAGGCGGGCCGGTTCGGTGCGCCCGGGGACGCCGGCCGCCAGGTGTGGACGGTCGGCGAGCGGCCAGAGCAGGGTCAGCGCGACGGGGCGTGCGGTGTCGGGCGGCACGACGGCGTCGATCGGCTGCTGGCCGCTGTTGCCGCCGGCGGCCGCGGGAGTGGCGGGCACGCCCAGCACCGGCAGCAGGAAGCGGGCGTCGTCGAGCCGGGCGGCCGAGCCGTAGTCGGGTGTCCCGTTGACGTTGACCAGCAGCGGGTACACCCCCGGATGGTCGATGCCGAGGGCGGGATGGTCGGCCGAGCGGACCGGGTACGCGAGCCGGAACGGCACGCTCTGCCCGCGCGCCAGATCCTGCGAGACCGTCGTGAAGTCGCCGACGGCGGAATAGTCCGTGGGCTCCCCGCCCAGCGTCGTGCGCAGGCCGGACGACGATGTCACCGCGGCCGCGTGCTCGAGGCGCACCATGACTTCGTGCACCGGCCGGTCACCGACATTGGTGACGGTGCCGGTGACGGTCACGACCGGCTCGCTGGTGGTGGTGACGACGTCGGGGGTGACGTGGTCGATGCGCAGTTGCAGGAACGTCGTCCCGCCCGGTTCCCCGGCCGACGAATGCGGCGTGAACGGGGCGGTGAGCAACAACAGCAGTGTGGTGACCGCCAGGACCCGCAGCAGTGCTGTCGAGGTCAGCCCCGACAGCACCGACCTGACGTTCACGACCCGGGTCCGCAGCCGTTCGCGCGGCGGCCGGGCTGGGTATGGGCGGAGTCGTCGGTGCGATGGTTCCGCGTGCGGGAATGGGTCTGTGGGCGGCGGCGCGGCGCGGTGCGCGGCAGCGGCGGCAGGGCGCCCGGTCCATCGGTGTGGAGTTTGTCGATCAGTTCGCCGGCCACCTCGGCTAGCTTGCGCTCGTCGGCATAGGCCAGGCGGGACGGCAGTTCGCGCAGCGGCACCCACGCCACTTCGGTGACCTCGACGTCGTCGTCGGAGAGTTCGCCGCCCAGGAATCGCATCAGGTAATGGTGCACTGTCTTGTGCACGCGCCGGCCCTCGGTCACGAACCAGTAGTCGATGCTGCCGAGGGCGGCCAGCACGCTGCCCTGCAGACCGGTCTCCTCGGCGACCTCACGGATGGCGGTCTGTTCGGCCGTCTCACCGAGTTCGATGTGCCCCTTGGGCAGTGACCACAGCATGCGGCCGCGGCGGTCGATGCGGCCGATGAGCGCGGCCTTCTGGGTGTCTTTGGGGCCGTCGAGGCCGTCGATCACCAGCCCGCCGGCCGAGGTCTCGTGGACGGTGCGCAGCCGGTCGTTGTTCGACTTGCGGGCAGCCGGGGTGGTGGGCGCCGCCGCCGGAGCCGCTTGTGCGGTGTTGTTGCGGGGGGCAGCTGCCGAATCGGTGTCGGTGCTGTGGGTGTTGTCGTTGGGCGGCCCTGCCGAGCGTCGACCGCGACGTCGCCCGCGGCGTCGTCGTGGTTTGGCACGCTCGCCTTCCGACACCCAAGCGATAGTAGCTGCTCAGGTTGGGCGCTCTGCCCCCACTGGCCGGTCAGTGGCCCAGTTGTGACCGTGCCGCGATGGTCGGTACCAAACCGCGGGGTGGGCGCATTAGGCTCATCGGACGTGTCGAACGAAGCTAGCGCCGAGGTCGGGTCGGAGCGGAGCCCCAAGAACTCTCAGCGCGACCCGGCGATACTGCTGACCGCTGCCGCGGTCGCACTGAACAAGCATGCGGGTTTGCTCGTAGACCTGGGGCGGGTGTTCTCCGCGGCCGGCCATGACCTGTATCTGGTGGGTGGCAGTGTGCGCGACGCGCTGCTGGGCCGCGACCTGAACGACCTGGATTTCACCACCGACGCCCGTCCGGCCGAGTTGCAGAAAATGCTGCGCGGCTGGGCAGAAGCCTTGTGGGACACCGGGATCGAATTCGGGACCATCGGCGCGGCCAAGTACGGGCAGCGCATCGAGATCACCACCTTCCGAGCCGACAGCTACGACCAGGTGTCCCGCAATCCCGAGGTGGTGTTCGGCGACCGGCTCGAGGACGACCTGGTGCGCCGGGACTTCACCGTGAACGCGATGGCAGTCCGGATCAACCCCGACCTGCCTGGCGGCATCGGAGAATTCCACGATCCGCTGGGCGGCCTCGCCGCCCTGGCCGACAAGGTGCTCGACACCCCGTCGGCGCCGCAGGTGTCCTTCGGTGACGACCCGCTGCGGATGTTGCGGGCGGCCCGCTTCGTCTCGCAGTTGGGGTTCTCGGTGGCGCCGCGTGTGCTGGAGGCCCTGATCGAGATGGCGCCGCAGCTGGGCCGGATCACCGCCGAGCGGGTCGCTGCGGAGCTGGACAAGCTGATGCTCGGCGCCGACCCCATGGCCGGCGTGGACCTCATGGTGCAGACCGGGCTGGGCGACGTCGTGCTGCCCGAGGTCGGCGCCATGCGGATGGCGATCGACGAACACCACCAGCACAAGGACGTCTACCACCACTCGCTGACGGTGCTGCGGCAGGCGATCGACCTCGAGGACGAGGGCCCCGATCTCGTGTTGCGCTGGGCCGCGCTGCTGCATGACATCGGTAAGCCCGACACCCGCCGCCATGAGCCCGACGGCGGCGTCAGCTTCCACCACCACGAGGTGGTCGGCGCCAAGATGACGCGCAGACGCATGCGCGCGCTGAAGTACTCCAAGCAGATGGTCGACGACGTCTCGCAGCTGGTGTATCTGCACCTGCGGTTCCACGGCTACGCCGACGACAAGGGCAGCGGCAAGTGGACGGACTCGGCGGTGCGGCGGTACGTCACCGACGCCGGGCCCCTGCTGAGCCGGCTGCACAAGCTGGTGCGCGCCGACTGCACCACCCGCAACCGTCGGCGCGCGGCGCGGCTGCAGGCCAACTACGACGGTCTGGAGCGGCGGATCGAGGAGCTGGCCGCGCAGGAGGATCTGGCGCGGGTGCGCCCGGACCTCGACGGCAACGAGATCATGACGCTGCTCGGCATCCCGGCCGGGCCACAGGTCGGCGAGGCCTGGCGGTTCCTCAAGGAGCTCCGGCTGGACCGCGGCCCGCTGTCGCACGACGAGGCCGTCGCCGAATTGCAGAAATGGTGGAACGAGCGCGCCTGACCAAACGTCCATTCAGGTATGGACTATTGCCTGAGTGACGGGGACGGGTCGGCGTCGTGGTGGCCGGGGGAGCCGGCGGTGGACGCTGACGGCGACGGCACGCTGGACGGCGTGCGGCTGGATGTGGACGGCGACGGCTTGTTCGACGACGCGCTGGCGGACTTCGACGGCGACGGCCGGGCGGACCACGCGGTCATCGACGTCGAGGACATCGCGGCTCGGCGCACCCTCACAGACGACGGGTCGGGCACCTGGGCCGTCGGCGCGGGGCTGCGGTGGTTCGGCTTGGATGGCACCGAGCAGAGCGGGGCTGTGGTCGTCGACTTCGACGGTGACGGCGCGGCCGACGACCGGCTGATCGACACTGACGGCAACGGACTCGCCGACCGGGTGCTGGCCGGGCCGGTGGCCTACGCGGACACCGACGGCGACGGGCGGTGGGATGTGCGGCTGTCGGACTCAGATGGCGACGGCACGGCCGACGCGGCGGGCGGCGTGGTGCGCGGTTAGGTCGCCCGCAGCGGAGCACCAACTGCTCGAGAGGGACCACATGGCTGCGATTCGGCTCGGATCAACGACCATTTGGTCCTTCTCGGCCACCCAACGCCGGCGGTCAGCCCCGGCCCGCCCCGGGTGGTCCGGCGAAGGCCTGGGCGATGGTCAGCCACTTCTGGGCGTCGTCGCCGACGGCCGTGACGTCGAGTTCGCGCAGCGGCCGCCGCTGGGTGACCAGGAGACAGAAGTCCTCGGCCGAGCCGGTGACCCGCTGTGCCGCGTCGTCCGGACCCCAGGTCCAGACGGACCCGTCGGGCGCGGAAAGTTCCACGTGAAACACGTCGGTCGGCGGGGTCAGCTCGTGCAGCGTGAACGCGAAATCCCTTGTGCGAACCCCGATGTGCGCGATCGACTTGAGCCGGGCCGTCGGCTCGCGCCGGACTCCGAGCGTGTCGGCGACGTCGGCGCCGTGCGCCCAGGTCTCCATCAGCCGGGCGCTCGCCATCGACGCGGCACTCATCGGTGGGCCGAACCAGGGCAGCTTGCGGCCGTCGGCGACGCCTTCCAGCGCGTCGTGCAACGTGTTCCGGGTGGCGCGCCACTGCGCCAGCATCTCCGCCGGCGGGGTCTGTGCGAGTTCTTCGGCCGCCACGTCGACGAAGCCGAGCGGGTTCTTCCACGCCTCGGCGAGCGTCGCGGCGAAGGCCTCCTCGTCGGTCACCGCCAGCACCGACACCTTGTCGGTCCACCACAGGTGCGCGATCTGATGGGCGATGGTCCAGCCTTCGGCCGGGGTCGCGGTGGCCCACCCGGCGGGCGGCAGGTCAGCGACGAGGCGGTCCAGGTCGTCACTCTCGGCACGCAGATCGGCGATCACGCCGGCAGCAGCATTGGGGGCCATGGCAGCACCCTAGACGGTACCGCTGGTTCTGCTGCGCTTGCCCAGCGTCGCGTGTAGGGCCAGGCCCACGAGGTAGACGACGGCGCCGGCGGCCATGAGCGCCGACGACTTGCCGTCGTCCGGGATCACGGCCGCCGACGCCGTGATCGCGACGATGAACGCCATCCAGAACAGTGCGTCCTGGACCGCGAACACGTGCCCGCGCAGGGCGTCGTCGACGTCGAGCTGCATCGCCGAGTCCGCGCACAGCTTGACCACCTGCCCGGCCGTGCCCAGCACGAGGCTGCAGGCGATCAGTACCGGAATCTGCAGGCCGACGCCGGCGAGCTGAACCACCGCCGCGATGGCGAGGGAGCCGTTGGCCGTGGCGTAGCGGCCCCAGTGTCGGACCGCGGCCGGCATGACGACGTTGCCCAGGAACGACCCGAGACCGGCGGCGGCCACGAACACGACGGTCACCGCGAACCCCGCGACGTGTTCGCCGCCGCCGTGCCGGACGATCACCAGCACCATGAGGGTGTTGATGCCGAACACCATCCGGTGGGCCGCCAGACCGGTCAGGGTGGCCGTCACGGTCGGCACGTTGGCCACCGACCGGAGTCCGTAGACCCAGCCGGTGACCACGGCGTAGATGACCGAACCGTGGACCGCGCGGGCGCTGTCGTCGGGTCCCAGGAGGTGGCGGTGGAAGCGCACCGACAGCCACAGCGCCATGGCGACGGCCACGGCCGCCAACCAGATCACCACGGCCGAGCTGGTGTCGCCCGCGCCCAGCAGCCAGCGCGGCAGCAGCATCACGTTGGCGCCGACGAACGCCGAGACGGCTCCGCACGCGGTGGCCACCGAGTTCATCGACACGACTTGTTCGGTGGGTACGACGTGCGGCAGCGCGGCCGACAGCCCGGAAGAGACGAAGCGGGTGAAGCCGTTGACGATCAAGGCGCTGAACAGGATCCATTGGTCGGTCGCGGCGGTGGCCAGCAGCGCGCCGACGCAGACCATCACCAGCAGCCGGCCGAGGTTGGCGGCGATGAGCACCTGTCGGCGATCCCAGCGGTCGAGCAACGCGCCGGCGAACGGACCCAACAGCGAGTACGGCAGGTACAGCGCGGCGAAGGCGCCGGCGATGGCCAGCGGGGTGGCCTGCCGTTCCGGACTGAAGAGCAGGCCGCCCACCAGACCGGCCTGGAAAAGTCCGTCACCGAACTGGCTGACCGCGCGCAGTTCCAGCAGCCGGCGGAAGTCCGGCAGGGCCTGCACCGCATGCAGGACGACGTGGTGGGGACGGCGGTCGGTCACTGGGATGTTCGTGTCCTGATTTGAGAGTGCCGGGCGTGATTGAAGCGACCCGCTCCACAGTACAAATATCCCGGCGGGCCGTGTGCGTTGGTCACGGCGACGGTCCTCAAGTGCCATGATGGAGGGCGTGGCGCAGTCAGAGGAACCGGAGGATTACCGTGATTTCGCTCCCGCCTCGCATGGGATTCGTGCGGGGACGCTGCTGCTCGCCAACACCGATCTGCTGGAGCCGACCTTCCGCCGCAGCGTCATCTACATCGTCGAGCACAACTCCGGTGGCACCCTCGGCGTCGTCCTGAACCGGCCCAGCGAGACCGCCGTCTACAACGTGCTGCCGCAGTGGGCCAAGCTCGCCAAGAAACCCAAATCGATGTTCATCGGCGGTCCGGTGAAGCGCGATTCCGCGCTGTGCCTGGCGACCATGAAGGTCGGCGTCGACGCCGCGTCGGTACCCGGGTTGCGGCATGTGCAGGGCCGCATCGCGATGGTGGATCTGGATGCCGATCCCGAGGACATCGAAGACGCGGTCGAGGGCGTGCGGATCTACGCCGGCTACTCCGGGTGGTCGGTGGGTCAGCTCGACGGTGAAATCGAGCGCGACGACTGGATCGTGCTGTCGGCGCTGCCGTCCGACGTCCTCGTGGAACCGCGGGTGGATCTGTGGTCGCGGGTGCTACGGCGTCAGCCGATGCCCATGGCGATGCTGGCGACGCACCCGATCGATGTGAGCCGGAACTAACCGGCGAATTCAGCTGCAGGACAGCGTGCAGCTGGCGCAGCTGCCGGCGCAGCCGTCACCGGCGGGCGCGTTGTCGAGGGCCATCATGGCGGCCCCGGCCTTGGCGCCCTGATAGCAGCCGGCCGCGAAGGTGCCGACGGCGCCGAGCACGCAGACGATGAGCACCGTCAGGCCCGTGCCGCGTGGGGCGGCGAGTGCGACCGCGCCACCGGCGGCGAGCATCGCGGCCGTCGCCAGCTGGATCGGGGCCACCGAGCGCAGCACGCGCGGCACGGTCTCATCTGAATGAGGGCGACGCAGCGACCAGGCGCCCACGCCCGCGGTCACCGCAGCCGCGCACAGGCACAGCACGGCGGCGATCAGCATGCGTCTCAGGATAGGGGCGGCCGGGGGGACGCTCCAAACCGGCGACCGGTCAGCGGCCCAGACCAGGGATGGACGCGGTGAGGGGCACGGCGCCGGCTGCGTGCGGCGGGACGGCGGCGGGTGCCGGAACCATCGGTGCGGCCGGAGCCGGGACGGGAGCCGGTGCTGCGGGCGCGGGCGCTGGTGCTGGAACTGCGGCCGGTGCGGGGACCGCGGCCGGCGCACCGGGCGCGGTGACCTTGAACCCGTTGACGATGGCGTCGGTGGCGTTGCCGGACGCGACGGTCACCTGGGCACTCGTCGTCACCGACAGCGTCACCAGGTAGCGGTCGGTGCCCGACGTCGCGATGACGTGCCGCCGTGAGGTGTTCAGCGTCATGTTGTTCTCGCGGTACGTGCCTTCGATGATCGACGACGGCATGCCATAGAAATCAGCCATCGAACCGTCGGTGGACCGCCATGCGACCTGCTGCTGGCTGTCGATGAAGCCGTGACTGATGGCTTCGCGCGGGTCGAAGTCGCCGACCAGCTTGTAGACCTGCAGCGCCGCGTTCGAGGTGTAGAGGCCGTCGCCGCCGACGCGGTCGGCGATCACGGCGAACGCGTCGGGCACGTTCGGATCGGGCACGGCGGCCCAGCCCGGGGGCACCGGCAGGACGATGTTCAGCGCGGTGAAGCCGGGGGCCGTCTGTCGCTGCATGGCGACGTTGTGGGCGCGGAAGAACTCGGCGATGGTGCCCGAGGCCGCCGGGGCGATGGCGGGTACCGGGGCCGGCGCCGGCGCGATGACCGGTTGCGCGACCGCGGGCTGAGGCAGCGTGGCCGGCTGGGGAAGGGTGGCCGGCTGGGGAAGGGCGGCCGGCTGGGGCACGCCGGCGGGGATGAACGCGGGTCCGGCCGGTTGCGCGGCAGCCACCGGCGCCGGAGCGGCTTGCACGGTGACGGTCTGGGTCACCGTCGCGGGAGCCGGGACGACGGGCTGGGGCGGCAGCGGCTCGGCGGATGCGATGTTGCCTGCGAAGCCGACGACGCCCGCCAGGCCCGCGGCGACACCTCCTGCCAGAAGCCGCCAGTGGCGGGCGTTCTCGAACATGTGGCGTCGGTCCTTCCGCTTCACTTCTGTCTCACGCGTTGCACTGGAGCCGACTGTAGGGAGGTGTTGGGGGTGCCCACCAGATCCGGCGCGCACCTGCAACCGTGCTCTGACCGCACTGCAACGGAACCGAGACCAACGCCGATCGGCTGGCGTGATGCAGGTCGCGCTGTGGGTGTTTACTACCCTGTGCACGTGAGCGATTCCCCGAATGCGCAGGCAGGCGTGCGTCCCGAGGCGGCCGCGGCCGTCGACGCCGACAGCCCGCAGCACCGTTACACGGCCGAACTGGCCGGCCGCATCGAGGCCGACTGGCAGAAGGTGTGGACGGACCGCGGCACCTTCCACGTGCCGAACCCGGTCGGCTCGCTCGCACCCACCGACGGTTCGCCGGTGCCGGCGGACAAGATGTTCGTGCAGGACATGTTCCCGTACCCCTCGGGCGACGGCCTGCACGTCGGGCACCCGCTCGGCTACATCGCCACCGACGTGTACGCCCGCTACTTCCGCATGACGGGCCGCAACGTCCTGCATGCCCTGGGCTTCGACGCTTTCGGTCTGCCTGCCGAGCAGTACGCGGTCCAGACGGGCACGCACCCGCGCACCCGGACCGAGGCCAACATCGTCAACTTCAAGCGGCAGCTCGGACGGCTGGGCCTGGGCCATGACTCGCGCCGCAGCTTCGCCACCACCGACACCGACTTCTACAAGTGGACGCAGTGGATCTTCCTGCAGATCTACAACGCCTGGTTCGACCCGGCGCAGCAAAAGGCCCGGCCCGTTGCCGAGCTGATCGCCGAATTCGATTCCGGCGCACGGACTCTCGACGACGGCCGGAACTGGGCGGCGCTGACGGCCGCCGAGCGTGCCGAGGTCGTCGACTCGTACCGCCTGGTCTACCGCTCCGATTCGATGGTCAACTGGTGCCCGGGCCTGGGCACCGTGCTGGCCAACGAAGAGGTCACCTCCGACGGGCGCAGCGAACGCGGCAACTTCCCGGTGTTCCGGAAGCGGTTGCGGCAGTGGATGATGCGCATCACCGCGTACTCCGACCGGCTGCTCGAGGACCTGGATGTGCTGGACTGGCCGGACAAGGTCAAGGCCATGCAGCGCAACTGGATCGGCCGCTCCGTCGGTGCGGAGGTGCTGTTCTCCGCGGGCGACGCCGACATCGAGGTCTTCACCACCCGCCCGGACACCCTGTTCGGCGCCACCTATCTGGTGTTGGCCCCCGAGCATGATCTGGTGGATTCGCTGCTGGCCACCTCATGGCCAGCCGGCGTCGATCCCCGTTGGACCGGTGGCGAGGCCAGCCCGGCTGAGGCCGTCGCGGTTTACCGTGCTGCCGTCGCCGCGAAGTCCGATCTGGAGCGCCAGGAGAACAAGACCAAGACCGGCGTCTTCACCGGTGCCTACGCCACCAATCCGGTGAACGGACAGCAGGTTCCGATCTTCATCGCCGACTACGTCCTCGCCGGGTACGGCACCGGCGCCATCATGGCGGTGCCCGGCCACGACCAGCGCGACTGGGAGTTCGCGACGGCGTTCGGCCTGCCCATCGTGGAAGTAATTGCCGGCGGCGATCTTTCGGAGTCCGCGTACACGGGCGACGGCGCGGTGGTGAACTCCGACTACCTCGACGGCCTGAATGTCGCCGACGCCAAGGCCGCCGTCACCGAGAAGCTGGTCGCGGCCGGCCGCGGTCAGGCCCGCGTCGAATTCAAGCTGAGGGACTGGCTTTTCGCGCGCCAGCGGTACTGGGGCGAGCCGTTCCCGATCGTCTACGACGCCGACGGCCGGGCCCACCCGCTGCCGGATTCGGCGCTGCCCGTAGAACTTCCGGACGTGCCCGATTACTCGCCGGTGCTGTTCGATCCCGATAACGCCGACAGCGAGCCGTCGCCGCCGCTGAACAAGGCCACCGAGTGGGTGCATGTCGATCTCGATCTCGGTGACGGGCTGCAGTCCTACACCCGCGACACCAACGTCATGCCGCAGTGGGCCGGCAGCTCGTGGTACGAACTGCGTTACGCCGACCCGCACAACTCGGAAGCGTTCTGCGCCAAGGAGAACGAGGCCTACTGGATGGGCCCGCGGCCCGAGATCCACGGCGCCGCTGATCCGGGTGGCGTCGACCTCTACGTCGGCGGCGTGGAGCACGCGGTGCTGCACCTGCTGTATTCGCGGTTCTGGCACAAGGTGCTGTTCGACCTCGGCCACGTGTCGTCGCGCGAACCGTACCGGCGCCTCGTCAACCAGGGCTACATCCAGGCGTTCGCCTATACCGACGCCCGCGGTTCCTACGTGCCGGCCGCGGAAGTCGTTGAGCGCGAGGGCAAGTTCTACTGGACCGGCCCGGACGGCGAGATCGAGGTCAACCAGGAGTTCGGCAAGATCGGCAAGAGCCTGAAGAACTCCGTCTCGCCCGACGAGATCTGCGAGGAATACGGCGCCGACACCCTGCGCGTCTACGAGATGTCGATGGGTCCGCTGGAGGCGTCACGGCCGTGGGCCACCAAGGACGTCGTCGGTGCGCACCGGTTCCTGCAGCGCGTGTGGCGGGTGGTCGTCGACGAAACCACCGGCGATCCAAGGGTTTCCGATGACGAGGTGTCCGAGGAGACGCTCAAGCAGCTGCACAAGACCATCGCCGGGGTCAACGAGGACTACGCAGCGCTGCGCAACAACACCGCCGCCGCCAAGCTCATCGAGTACACCAACCACCTCACCAAGGAGGGTGTCACCGCACGCGCCGCGGTCGAGCCGCTGGTGCTGATGGTCGCGCCGCTCGCGCCGCACCTGGCCGAGGAATTGTGGCGCCGCCTCGGCAGCGAGAAGTCGCTGGCGCACGGCCCGTTCCCGGTCGCCGACGAGCGCTACCTGGTCGACGACACCGTCGAGTACCCGGTGCAGGTCAACGGCAAGGTGCGCGGCAAGATCGTCGTCGCCGCCGACGCGGACAAGGCCACGCTGGAAGCCGCGGCGCTCGCCGACGAGAAGGTGCAGGCCTTCCTCGCCGGGGCCACACCCAAGAAGGTCATCGTGGTGCCCGGCCGGCTGGTCAACATCGTCGCCTAACCAGGGATTCGCGCACGAATCGCAAGGACCACGCCGGTCAGGGCCAGTGCCATGGTCGTCAGACTGGGAATTGCGATACCGGGAAAGCCGAGCGAGGCGAAGCCCGCCAAGCCGCTCAACGCCGCGATGGCGAGCAGCGTCACGGGCAGGATCCAGCGCCGGCGGACGAGGCGCAACACACCGGGTGGTAGTCGCTTCGTCTGCTCTCGGTCGAGCCACATGACGCCGGCGCCGCCGATGACGGCCAGCACTGTGCCGGCGACGGCTGCGACGTGGTGGCCGGCCGCGTTGAGGAACGGCAGCCACACCGCCCAGAACACGAACGCGGCAAACGCCACCGCCGACGTCCTGCGCGCGATGCCCCGAGCGAGTTGGTTGGCGTCGACCATGCCGGAGTCGATCGCGGCCAGCGCCAGTGTGGAGTCGACCGATTGCACATAGCGGAAGCGCATCCGCGCGACTTCAGCGGCGACGGCGTGGGTGTGCGGATTGCCGGGGTCCAGGCGCAGTCCCTCGAGAAGGTGGGCGTCGGCGCGACGGAGCGGTCCGCGCCGGCGCACGAAGTGGAACAGCCAGATGATGGCCATCACGACCAGCGCGAGGCCCCGGGACAGCAGCACTATCAGCACCGCCCACACCGGGTTCGGGCGATAGAAACGTACGCGGTCGATCTCGACGAGTGCCTGCGCCAGCGGTCCCAGAGGTGATGCGGGTGCGACCGCGCGGATGGACTCGGCCGTTGATTGCGCGTACGCCCGTTGGTTCGCCTTCAGATAGGCGCGGGTCAGCGTGTACCGGTAGTTGACCTCGTTCGGGTCCAATTGCACTGCCGCATAAGCTGATTGCACCGCCTCCTGAGGGGTTCCGGCACCGTTGAGGATGGCGCGCGCATGGACCGACAGTACCCAGGCCTGGCGGGGGTCGATGCCCAGCGACCGTTCGGCCCAGCCTCGGGCGTCGGTGGAAAAGTCCTGTGCCTCCATCGCAATGGCGAGCATCCCCAACAGGATTGGATTGTTGGGGTCATGGCGCAGTGCTTCGACGGCCGCTTGCTCGGCTTCGCTGTTGCGGTCGAGCGCGAGCAGTATCCGGATCTTCTCGACGGCCTCGGCGCCGGACGAGGTCATCGGCGCCGCTTCCGGCCGTTGAGGTACTGCTCGAGTTCGCTGAACTCTTCGCGGTTCTCGGCGAACGCGACGTAGTTCTGGGCCAGGCTGAACCATGACCCGGTGGTGGGTGGCGTATCGCGGAGCGCGGCATCGAGGTGACTCTGGGTCACCGGTTGCGTGGTGCCCCGCCGCACCGACTCGTGCAGCGCGAATTCGACTGCGCGGCGGCACAATCCGGCAAGGTCGGCCCCGGAGTAGCCGTCGGTGCGGGCGGCGATCCGCGCCAGGTCGAGTGGGCCCGTCGGGCTCCGCCGGAGGTGATGGGCGAGGATGGCTTGGCGGGCCGGTTGGTCGGGTGGCAGCACCAGAACCTTGCGGTCGAAGCGCCCGGGGCGCAGCAGCGCGGGGTCGACGTCCCAGACCTGATTGGTCGCGCCCAGCACCAGGAGCCCTTCGTTGTCGCTGGCTGCGCCGTCCAGCTCGAGCAGCAACTGGTTGACGATGCTCCGGATGTAACTCGACGTCTGTGCCCGCTTGTGGCCCAGCGCGTCCAGCTCGTCGATGAACAATACGGTCGGTCGTAGCTGCCGGGCCTCGTCGAAAACGTTCTTGATGTTGCGCTCGCTGTTGCCGAGCCATTTGTCCAGGATGTCGGCAATTCCGACGTGGATGAAGTACAGCCCCAGCTCGCCGGCCAGCGACTTGGCCAGGAACGTCTTGCCGCAGCCCGGAGGTCCCCACAGGAGCAGGCTCGACCGCAGCGTATGCCCGAATGACCGGCGCAGTTCCTCGTTGCGCATGGGTTCGAGGAAGCCCATCCGGAGGCGCTCTTTGACATCCTCCATCCCCGCCACGTCGGCGAGCGTCAGTTCGGGCCGCACGATGTCGATGAGGTCGCTGGCAGAGATGACATCGTCACCATCGTCCTCGGTTGTGGCCCACGCGGACTCGTGCGGCGGACTGGGCGGTGCGGGCGATGGGGGAGGGGGTGCGGCCGGCGGAGTCGCGGGCGGAGCGGCCGCGGGTGCGGCCGGCGCAGCCGCGGGCGGATCGGCTGGCGGCAGTCCGAATTGGCTGAGCGCCTGGGTCTTTCGCTGCAGGGCGTCGGTATCGTCGGGTGACTGCTGGAGCAGGACTTCGCAGTGGCCGAGCGCGGCGGCGTGCTGGCGGTCGTCGAGCAGTAGGTCGACGAGGTGCAGGCGCAGCGCACGGTTGGCGGGGTCGGCACGTACCGCGCCGTCGATCGCGGCGAGTACTTGTGGATCTACGGCCATGTGGCCATCCTCTCCAATACAAGGTCACACGTCAGCGCGGGCGGATGATGACCTCGTGCTGGTGGGCGTCTTCCGGGGTGGCGATCACCTGGGCGATCACCTGAGCGACGGTCGAGGGCTTCAGGAACCGCGCCGGGTCGTAGTCACCGCCCTCGTAGGCGACCAGGTTCCACTGCATGTCGGTGTCGATCCGGCCGGGGTACACCGTCGTCACCCGCAGCGACGGTTCGTCGGCACGCAGGGCGTCGGCGAAACCCCGCAGCGCGAACTTGCTGGCGGCGTACGACGCCAGTCCGGGGGACGGGCTCCGGCCGGCGCCGGAGTTGACGAAGATCACCTGGCCCCGGGCCGCCCGCAACGCCGGCAGCAGCGGCAGCGTAAGCCCGACGGCGCCAAGCACATTCACTTCCATGGTGGCCCGCCATTCCTCGATGGAGGACTCGCCGACCCGGCCGGGGTATGCCACGCCGGCGTTGTGCACCAGCACGTCGAGTTCGACGATCGGCTCCACCGTCGCCTCGACGCCCTCGTAATCGGTGAGGTCCATGGGCCACGTCGTCGCGCCCAGCCGCTCGGCCACGGCGTCGAGTTCGGCCGTCGGCCGGCCGGCCAGGAACAGCGTGTGGGTCGGCGCGAGGGCTTCGGCGATGGCCATTCCGAGGCCCCGCGAAGCGCCGGTGATCATTGCGGTCGGCATGGCGTGAGCCTACCGATCAGCGAATCCCCGGGCCGCGACGCACAATAGACAGCGATGCCACCCGACCACAGCTTCGCGCCCACCCAGCTCTCGGCCCGCGCCGCCTACCTGCTGCGCGGTAATGACCTGGGCGTCATGACGACGGCCGCGCCGTTGCTGTACCCGCACATGTGGAGTTGGGACGCCGCGTTCGTGTCGATCGGCCTGGCGTCGCTGACGGTCGAGCGTGCCGTCGTCGAGCTGGACACGCTGCTGTCGGCTCAGTGGGCCAACGGCATGATCCCGCACATCGTGTTCGCCAACGGCGTCGACGGTTACTTCCCCGGGCCGGCGCGGTGGGAGACCTCGACTCTGGCGGTCAACGCGCCGCGCAACCGGGATACCTCCGGCATCACCCAGCCGCCCGTGCATGCCATTGCGGTGCAACGGATTTTGGACCACGCCCGCACCCGCGGGCGCTCGACCCGCGTGGTCGCCGAGGCGTTCCTGGACCGGCGGTGGGACGACCTGGTGCGGTGGCACCGCTGGCTGGCCGAGGCGCGCGACCCACAGGAACACGGCCGGGTGACGCTGTACCACGGCTGGGAGTCCGGCATGGACAACTCGCCCCGGTGGGATGGCGCATACGCCAACGTGATTCCTGGTGCGGTGCCCGAGTATCAGCGTGAGGACAACGCGATCATCACCGACACCAGCCAGCGGCCGTCCGATGTCGAGTACGACCGGTACCTGTGGCTGCTGGAGGAGATGAAGTCCGTCCGGTACGACGACGCGCTACTGCCGAAAGTGTTGAGCTTCCAGGTCGAGGATGTTTTCGTCTCGGCCATCCTGTCGGTGGCGTGCACGGTCCTGGCGGAGATCGGCGAAGACTACAAGCGGCCGAATTCAGATGTGCGCGAACTCTATTCGTGGGCCGAGCGGTTCCGGCAAGGCGTGGTGGCGACCACCGACGAGCGCACCGGCGCGGCACGGGACTTCGATCTGCGATCCGGCAAGTGGATTGCGAGTGAGACCGTGGCGCAGTTCGCGCCGTTGCTGTGCGGCGGTCTGCCGCATGACCGGGAACGGGCGCTGCTGCGTCTGCTCGAGGGCCCGCGCTTCTGCGCACACCCGGACCTCAAGTACCCGCTGATTCCGTCGACGTCACCGGTGTCGCGCGATTTCCGCCCGCGCGAATACTGGCGCGGGCCGGTGTGGCCGGTGATGACGTGGCTGTTCTCGTGGTGTTTCGCCCGCCGCGGCTGGTCCGAGCGCGCGTCGATCCTGCGGCGGGAAGGCCTGCGGCAGGCCAGCGACGGCACGTTCGCCGAATACTACGAACCCTTCACCGGGGAACCACTCGGCAGCATGCAGCAGTCGTGGACCGCCGCCGCCGTGCTGGACTGGCTGGGCTGACCCGACAGCCCTAGTCGTCGTTGCTGGTGGCCAGCTTCTCCAGCGGCGCAAGGGCCTTGGAGATGTTGTCGATGTCCTCGGGCGTCAGCTTGGCCATCATCGCGATGAGCACCTGACGACGGGCCTCGAGCGCCTCCCGGTGCTGGACCAGTCCGCGCGGTGTGACGTTCACCAGCACGGCGCGCAGATCGGAGGGGTCACGCGACCGCTTGACCAGTCCCAGCTTCTCCAAGCGGCGGATCGCCACCGTGGTGGTGGGCGTGCGGACCCGTTCGTGGGCGGCCAATTCCGTCATCCGGATGGGTCCGCGGTCCAGCAGGGTCAGCAGGATGGACAGCTGCGCCAACGTCAGATCGGCACCGGCTTCGGCGTCCTTCGGGATCTCGACGCGTCGGCGCATCACGTTGAACAGCTTGGAGAGGACCTGCTGCAGTTCTCCTGCGAGGTCCGCCACCTGCGGCTCCGTCGACGACATAGTTCGATAGTCTAACGTGTATGCCGGAAACTGGCCGCAGTTAGACGACCTGCGCCAGAAATTGACGTAAACGTTGAGTATCGGCGGATTCGAAGATCTGCTCGGGCGTTCCGGTCTCGATCACCCGGCCGCCGTCCATGAACACCACCGAATCTGCCGCTGACCGGGCGAAACCCATCTCGTGCGTGACCACGACCATGGTCATGCCGTCCGCCCCGAGTTCGCTGATGAGCGCCAGGATGCCCTTGACCAATTCGGGATCCAGCGCCGAGGTGGCCTCGTCGAAGAACATCACCTGGGGGCTCATCGCCAGGGCGCGGGCGATCGCGACACGTTGCTGTTGACCGCCTGAGAGGGTCGCGGGGCGCACGCCGGCCTTGTGCTTGAGCCCCACGCGGTCCAGCAGTTGCAGCCCGAGTTCGCGGGCCGCGGCGGCGTCGAGGCCCTTCAGTTTGCGGGGCCCCAGCGTGACGTTCTCCAGCACCGTCCGGTGCGGGAAGAGATTGAAATGCTGGAAGACCATCCCGATCCGCTGGCGCAGCTGATCGGGGTTGTCCTTCAGCACCGACTTCCCGTCGAGCAGGATGTCGCCGCGGTCCGGTTCGTACAACCGGTTCAGGGTACGCAGCAGCGTCGACTTGCCGGAGCCGGACGGGCCGATGACCGCGGTCGTGGTGCCGGCCGGGACGTCCAGGTCGACGCCCCGCAACACCGTGTTGGCGCCGAACGACAGGTGAATATCCTTGGCGGTCAAGGAAACTGCCTGCGGCGTGGTCATATGATCTCCTGGGTGGCGATCTCGGCAGCGACGGGCTTGCCCTTGCTCAGTCGCCGGTCGATGTAGTTGACCAGATGGGTCAGCGGCACGGTCAGGGCCAGATAGAACAGCCCGGCGGCAACCAGGGGAGACAGGTTTCCGGTCTGCGCGTTGAGGTCGCGGCCGACCTGGAACAGCTCTCGTTGGCTGGCGATCAGCCCGAGGAAGTACACCAGCGACGACGCCTTCAGCAGCGAGATGAACTGGTTCATCAGCGCCGGCAGCACCCGCCGTACGCCCTGTGGCACGACCACCAGGCGCATCGATGCCGGATAGCCGAAGCCCAGCGCGCGCGAGGCCTCGAGCTGGCCGGCCTCCACACTCTGGATACCCGAGCGCAGAATCTCCCCGATGTAGGCGCCCGCCATCAGTCCCAGTGCGGCAATACCCAAGGGGTACGGGTTGTTTCCGGTCAGCGAACCCACCACCGGCCCGATGCCCAGGCCGATCACCAGGATGATCACCACTTCGGGCAGCCCGCGGAAGATGTCGGTGTACACCCGCGCCGGCCAGCGCAACCAGCGGGACCGGGAGATACCGGCGATGGCCAGCGCCATGCCGATGATCAGACCGATGACGCTCGCGCTGACAGTCAGGATCAGCGTGTTCGGCAGGCCGGTCTTGAACAGGTCGGGGATGGCCTGCCGGTACAGCCGCCAGTCTCCGAACGCGTCTTTCAGTTGGGATAGCGTCGATTTGGGCGCCGGACCGGCGGACGGGGCCGCTGACGCGTGCGACGCGGCGATGGCGTTGAAGTCGGGCAGCTGCGGCACGGGTGCGGCTTTTGATCCGGGCTTCCAGCCCGGCGGCAGTGCCCGCGGGACCCAGTCGGCATAGAGCCGCGCCCAGGTGCCGTCGGCGATGACCGCGTCCAGGCCCGCGTTGAGCGCGTCGATCAGCGGCCTGTTCTCTTTGGCGACCGCGTAGGCCACGAAATTGTCGAGGCTGAAGGTGTTTTCGACGATCCGGGCCGGATCGCCCGGTTGCACGGTGCCGGAGGCCTGCTGCGACGGCGCCACCCAGGCGTCGATCTGGCGGGTCTTGATGTTGGCGTACACCGTGGCGTAGTCCGGGAATTTCACCGGTTCCAGGTGCAGGGTGTCGACGACGTAGGCCTCCTGCACGGTGCCCTGCACGACGCCGATGCGCTGCCCGGCCTTCAGCGCGCCGAACCCGTTGATGGCCGACCCGGTCGGCACGACGAGCGAAAAGTAGCCGAAGTCATAGCCATTGGTGAATCCGACGGTCCGGCGCCGGGCGTCGGTGGTGGTGATCGAGGACGACCCGACGTCGAACCGGCGGGACGAGACCTGCGCCAGCAGCCCGGCGAAATCGGTGCCGACGAAATTGACGCGCAGGCCGATCTTCTCGGCGATCGCCCGCAGCAGCTCGTTGTCGAATCCGGTGAACTGGCCGCCGGAGTTGATACAGATGCTCGGCGGGGCGTCGGACAGCGTGCCGACGGTCAGCACGCCAGGCGTGCCCAGTCCCAAGGTCTCCGGACGCACCGCCGAAAGCGGTTGGGTACCAGGTGTCGTGTACTTGTCGGTGCCGTCGCCTTGGGCGGCGGTGGCCAGGTTGGTGGGCAGGGCGCTGGCGCTCTGCACGCCTGGTGGCGCGCACTGGTCGGTGGTGGCGCGGGCCGGGACGCCGACGGTCAGTGAGCCGACCAGGAGTGCCACCAGTATCGCTACCGTCGCACGCAGGAAAGAGGTCACGCAGGTCAACCTAGCCGGTACCCGGCCGAATGCAGCGGCTTCAGCTCGCCGGGAATTCATCCGGCCGGGCGGTCCCAGTTACTGGCTGTCGCGCCAGCGGCACAGCTTCTCGGCGTCGCCGAGGTCGTAGTCGGGCCCGTTGACGCCCACCGTCAGTAGTGAGACGCCCAGCGCGGTAAGCGCTTCGGCGTTGGCGATCAGGCCGTCGCTGCTGTTGTCGACGCCGGCAGACCGGACGATGGTGGACGGGTCGCGGCCGATATCAGCGCAATGCCGATCCAGCACGGCGGCCTTTTCCGGATAGGTCGACGCCGTGGTGAAGCTGTGCCACATCTGCGCGTACTGCGCGACGAGTTTGAGTGTCTTGCGTTCACCCTGCCCGCCGATCAGGATCGGGATCTCGCGCACCGGCTGTGGGTTCAGCTTGCCCAGCCGCGAGATGATGCGCGGCATGGCGGCCGCCAGGTCGTCGAGTCTGCTTCCGGCGGTGCCGAATTCGTAGCCGTACTCGTCGTAGTCCTTCTCTTTCCAGCCCGATCCGATGCCCAGGATCAGCCGTCCGTCGGAGATGTTGTCGACGGTCCGTGCCATGTCGGCCAGCAGTTCCGGGTTGCGGTACGAGTTACAGGTGACGAGGGCGCCGATTTCGATGCGCGACGTCTGCTCGGCCCACGCGCCGAGCATGGTCCAGCATTCGTAGTGGGCGCCGTCGGGGTCGCCGTACAGCGGGAAGAAGTGGTCCCAGTTGAAGGCGACGTCGACGCCGAGATCCTCGGCGCGGCGGACGGCGTCGCGCATGTGGCCGTAGCTGGGGGAGTGCTGGGGCTGCAGTTGAACCCCGATGCGAATGGGATGCGTCATGACCCCACGCTAACCGCCGAGGACGCCGCGCAGGATCTCGACGAGTGCCGCGGGCTGGTCGCCCTGCACAGAATGCCCGGAATCGGCCACCACGTGGGTCCGCTGGAAACCCGGCGCACCGGCGGCGAAGGCGGCGGCATCGTCGTCGTGGACGAAGTACGACTTGGCGCCCCGCACCAGCGTGGTCGGCATGGTGATGGCCGGGACGTCGTCCCACAACCCGACGAAGCCGTCGCCGATGCGGATCGCGTCGTACCGCCAGGTCCAGGTGCCGTCGTCGAGTTGCTTCGCATTGTGAAAGACACCGCGGCGCAATGACTTCCGGCTGCGGTGCGGTGACGCGGCCACGGTGACGTCGAGCATCGCCTGGAAGCTGGGGAAGCTCCGCTCGCCCTTCACCAGAGCGACCGCGCCCAACTGCGCCTGCGTCATCTGCTCGTGCCGCTCCGGTGCGGACGGGGTGACGTCGACCAGCACCAGTTCGGGCACCAGGGCGGGCTCGGTCGCCGCGATGCGCAGCGCCGTCAGCCCGCCTAGAGACATGCCGACCACCAACCGGGCGTCGGGTGCGTGCGCCCGCAGCACCGGCCGCAGCGTCTCCGCGTTGAGCTTCGGCCCGTAGTCCCCGTCCTCGCGCCACGCCGACCGCCCGTGCCCGGGCAGGTCGACGGCCAGCGCCGGCAGGCCCAGGCCGAGGATCGCGGTGTCCCAGGTGTGGGCGTTCTGCCCACCACCGTGCAGGAACACCACCTCGGGTGCCGCGATGCCCCACTTCAGCATGCTGATGGGGCCGTCGTCGATCCGCGTCACCGTCGGCAGCGGACCGGCCGCCCCGACCTGCTCGGCGTTCTCGGGCAGCAGCGCGAACTCGTCGAGCGTCAGCAGGTCGTCGTCAGAAATCTCCTGGGCCACGTCTTCGGACACTACGCCCGGGCCGCGGAGCGCTCAGCTACCGACCGGGGCAGTGGTGCGGATCAGGTGATCGAACGCCGAGAGTGCCGCTGTGGCACCGGCTCCGGCGGCGATGACGATCTGCTTGAACGGCACCGTCGTGCAGTCGCCGGCGGCGAATACGCCGGGGACCGACGTCTGGCCACGCTCGTCGACGACGATCTCGCCGCGCTTGGACAGCTCGATGCTGCCTTCCAGCCACTCGGTGTTGGGCAGCAGTCCGATCTGGACGAAGACGCCCTGCAGTTCGAGGCTGTGCGATTCACCCGTGGTGCGGTCCTGGTAGGTCAGGCCGGTGACCTGATCGCCGTCGCCGACGACCTCGGTGGTCAGCGTGCTCAGCAGGATGTCGACGTTGGGCAGGCTGCGCAGCTTGCGCTGCAGCACCTCGTCGGCGCGCAACACCGAATCGAACTCGATCAGCGTCACGTGCGAGACGACGCCGGCGAGGTCGATGGCGGCCTCCACGCCGGAGTTGCCGCCGCCCACCACGGCGACGCGCTTGCCCTTGAACAGTGGTCCGTCGCAGTGCGGGCAGTAGGTGACGCCCTTGTTGCGGTACTCGGCCTCACCCGGCACGTCCATCGCGCGCCAGCGGGCGCCCGTGGACAGGATGACGGTGCGCGCGGTCAGCGAGGCGCCGCTCTCCAGCGAGATCTCGATGAGGCCGCCTTCGTCGAGCGCCGGCAGCAGCTTGGCGCCGCGCTGGGTCTTGATCACGTCGACGTCGTACTCGCCGACATGGGCTTCCAGCGCCGCGGCGTACTTCGGTCCTTCGGTGTGCGGGACCGAGATGTAGTTCTCGATCGACATGGTGTCGAGCACCTGGCCGCCGAACCGCTCGGCGACCACGCCGGTGCGAATTCCCTTGCGGGCAGCGTAGATTGCGGCCGCCGCGCCTGCGGGTCCACCGCCGACCACCAGCACGTCGAAGGGGTCCTTCTCGGCGATCGCCTCGGCGGTACGCTGTGCGGCGCCGGTGTCGACCTTGCCGATGATCTGCTCGAGGGTCATGCGGCCCGAGTCGAATACTTCACCGTTGAGGAAGACCGTCGGAACCGCGAGCACCTTGCGCTGTTCGACCTCGTCCTTGAACAGCGCGCCGTCGATGGCGACGTGGCTGATGCGCGGGTTGAGGATCGCCATCAGGTTCAGCGCCTGCACCACGTCCGGGCAGTTCTGGCACGAGAGCGAGAAGTAGGTCTCGAAGTGCAGGTCGGCCTCGAGGTTCCGGACCTGCTCGAGCAGCTCGGGCGCTTCCTTCGACGGGTAGCCGCCGACCTGCAGCAGCGCCAGGGCCAGCGAGGAGAACTCGTGACCCAGCGGGATGCCGGCGAAGCGGACCTCGACGTCGGTGCCGGTGCGGCGGATGGCGAACGACGGCCGACGGGCGTCGTCGTCGGTGCGCGTGTAGGTGATCTTGTCCGACATCGCCGCGATCTCGGTGAGCAGTTCGGCGAGCTCGGCGGACTTGGGACCGTCATCGAGGGAGGACACCAGCTCGATCGGCACGGTCAGCCGCTCCAGCAGGGACTTCAATTGGCCGGCGAGTGAGGTGTCGAGCATGCGGATCAACTCCATCGAGGATAGGAATGGCTGGGCCGTCAGCGGCCCGAAAGATGTTGGTGTGAAGCGGTTCTGGTGAGTGGCACAGGACTGGCCCGTACCACTCACCAGACGTGACGAACTAGATCTTGCCGACGAGTTCCAGCGACGGGGCCAGGGTCTCTTCGCCCTCTTCCCACTTGGCCGGGCAGACCTCGCCCGGGTGGTTGCGCACGTACTGGGCAGCCTTGACCTTGCGGACCAGCTCGGCGGCGTTGCGGCCGATGCCCTCGGCGGTGACCTCGGTGAACTGGACGACGCCGTCGGGGTCGACCAGGAAGGTGCCGCGGTCGGCCAGGCCCTGGTCCTCACGGAGCACCTCGAAGTTGGTGCTGATCTGCAGGGTCGGGTCGCCGATCATGGCGTACTGGATCTTGCCGATGGTGTCGGACGAGTCGTGCCACGCCTTGTGCGTGAAGTGGGTGTCGGTGGACACCGAGAACACCTCGACACCGAGGCGCTGCAGCTCCTCGTAGTGGTCGGCGAGGTCGCCGAGCTCGGTCGGGCAGACGAAGGTGAAGTCGGCCGGGTAGAAGAAGAAGATGGCCCACTTGCCCTTGATGTCGGCGTCCGACACGGGGATGAAGGTGCCGTTCTTGTATGCGGTCGCGGAGAACGGCTTGATCTGCTTGTTGATCAGGGCCACGAGAACCTCACTTCGGGTCTGTTGGATGTCTGTTACGAGTACCAACCTTAGCCGTATTTTCTGGACTCGATCCAATTTAAACTGCGGTTGTGGCCAGTCTCACAACGCCGGACCCGATCATCCGTGGCCTCAAATGCCAAGTGGGCGACCAGGTTTCACCCGGCCGCCCACTCTGACGTCGATATTTACCCCTCGATGAAGGTTTCCAGCTGTGCCCGGGCGAGGTCGTCGGCGACCTGCACCGGCGGGCTCTTCATCAGGTAGGCCGAGGCCGGCAGGATCGGGCCACCGAGGCCGCGGTCCTTGGCGATCTTGGCGGCACGCACGGCGTCGATGATGATGCCGGCCGAGTTGGGGGAGTCCCACACCTCGAGCTTGTACTCCAGGTTGAGCGGCACGTCGCCGAAGGCGCGACCCTCGAGGCGCACGTACGCCCACTTGCGGTCGTCGAGCCACGCGACGTAGTCCGACGGGCCGATGTGCACGTTCTTGTCGTAGACCTTGTCGGCCAGCGAGCCGGTCAGGTTCGAGGTGACGGCCTGTGTCTTCGAGACCTTCTTGGACTCCAGGCGCTCGCGCTCGAGCATGTTCTTGAAGTCCATGTTGCCGCCGACGTTCAGCTGGTAGGTGCGGTCCAGCGTCACACCGCGGTCCTCGAACAGCTTGGCCATCACGCGGTGGGTGATGGTGGCGCCGACCTGGCTCTTGATGTCGTCACCGACGATCGGCACACCGGCGTCCTCGAACTTCTTGGCCCACACCGGGTCCGAAGCGATGAACACCGGCAGGGCGTTGACGAACGCGACCTTGGCGTCGATGGCGCACTGGGCGTAGAACTTGTCGGCCTCTTCGGAGCCGACCGGCAGGTAGGAGACCAGGACGTCGACGTTCGCGTCCTTGAGCGCCTTGACCACGTCGACGGGGTCGGTGTCGGACACCTCGATGGTCTCGGAGTAGTACTTGCCGATGCCGTCCAGGGTCGGGCCGCGTTGCACCGTCACATTGGTCGGCGGCACGTCCGCGATCTTGATGGTGTTGTTCTCCGACGCGAAGATCGCCTCAGAGAGGTCGAAGCCGACCTTCTTGGCGTCCACGTCGAACGCGGCGACGAACTTCACGTCACGCACGTGGTACTGGCCGAACTTGACGTGCATCAGGCCCGGGACGGTCGAGTTCTCGTCGGCGTCCTGGTAGTACTGCACGCCCTGGACGAGCGATGCCGCGCAGTTGCCTACGCCGACGATTGCGACGCGAACCTCGTTCGACTCAGACATGTGACGGTCTCCTTTTCCTACTCTTTCAGTGCATTCACCCGGGGGCGCGTGCGCTCAGGTTTGGTCGGCGTGGCCTTGTGACGGCGGTGCCGTCGGTCCGGCAGTTGCCACGCGCTCGGCAGCAATCAGCTCGTTGAGCCATTTCACTTCGCGCTCACTGGACTCGAGCCCGAGCTGATGCAGCTGGCGGGTGTAGCGGTCGAGTGAACTGCTGGCCCGTGCGATCGCCTCGCGCAGACCTTCGCGACGCTCCTCGACCTGACGCCGCCGCCCTTCCAGGATTCGCATCCTGGCTTCGGCGGGAGTCCGGTTGAAGAACGCCAAGTGCACACCGAATCCGTCATCGGTGTAGTTCTGGGGGCCGGTATCGGCGACGAGTTCGGTGAACCGTTGCTTGCCGGCGTCGGTGAGTTGGTAGACGCGACGCGCGCGGCGCACCTTCGTCGAACCGAGGGGCGCCGCGTCTTCGACGATCAGGCCGTCGGCCTGCATGCGACGCAGCGCGGGGTACAGGGAGCCGTACGAGAACGCACGGAATGCGCCGAGCAGTCCGGTCAGCCGTTTGCGCAGCTCATAGCCGTGCATAGGGGACTCCAGCAGAAGCCCCAGAATGGCCAGCTCCAGCACAGTGTCACCTCCCGACATAAATTGACGACATCGCATATTGAGCGCTAGGACGCTTCAACACCTCGCGCCATAGTATCGCGCCGATATATACGCGGCCAATCGACGCCGCATACGGAGATGAACGGCGTTCGATGCGGCCGTCAACACCGGCCGAACACGGGGCGAATCAGCCGGGGTAGTTGATGCGCTTCGTATTGCCTTCGGGATCCAACTCGATGTAGCCGCTGTTGTTGAACTTCCCGGACACGTAGATCGAAATCGCGACGGTGTCCGGCGGGGCGGTGATGTCCTTGCTGCCCTTGATGTCGATGTAGACGGTGTTGATCTCGTTGCGCTTGATGCCCAGGGTCTCCGGTGCGCCGTGCAGGATGCCGGCGATCTTCGGGACGTCGAATTTACCCAGGTCGACGACGCGCTCGTCACTGCTCACCGTTGTGGTGTCGGGGTCGTCCCACCCTCCGCGGTAGTCGTACCGGAGTACCCGGCGCGGTTCGGCCGGGTCGGCGCGCTCGAGGATCGCGTAGTCCGAGTAGATGCTCAGCTCATACCCGGTGGTGTCGCCGAACTTCTTCTTCATCTGGGTGAACAGTCCCGTCAGCCCGCCCAGCGACTGCAGCTGCCGCGGCGGGGTGAGCACCAGGGGCGCGACGCCATCGGGCTTGGCGCCCGGGTCTTCGGCGGCGGTCAGCGGGGACTGGCCGGGCGCCGCGTACACGCCCCAGCCGATGGCGACGCCGACGACGAGCATCACCGCGGCACCGGCGGCCAGGACGCCCCAGCCGGTCGACGGCACCGCGCGGCCCGCACCGGTCTTCAACGGGGTCAGTTTGACCGACGTGTTCCCCGTCTGCAGATCGGTTACCAGGGAGCGCAGTTCTCCGAGGGTGACGGCGCTTGTCGCGGCCGCGACGCGCTGGCGGTGTTCCTCGGCGGACAGCTGACCGTCGGCCAATGCCGCGTCCAGAATCTGGCAGGTGTCGTTGCGGTCGCTGTCTTTCGCCCGGGTCGCTGCGGTGGCCACCGGGAAAGCGTAAAGGTCAGGTGGCACGGGCACGTGAGTCCGGCCACACGCCGTCCACCACCGCGCCTGTCGAGCCGGCTACAACCCGGCCACATGCGCGCCATCACGCATCGGCGCTGCGGTGCCCGACGTACTCTGGTCAACGTGCGATTGCAGCGGCAGGTGGTCGACTATGCGCTCCGGCGCAGGTCGCTGCTGGCCGAGGTCTACTCAGGCCGTACCGGTGTCACCGAAGTGTGTGACGCCAACCCCTACCTGCTGCGCGCAGCAAAATTTCATGGTCGTACCAGTTCGGTGATGTGCCCGATCTGCCGGAAAGAACCGCTGACATTGGTGTCCTGGGTCTTCGGTGATCATCTCGGAGCGGTGTCGGGTTCGGCCCGCAGCACCGAGGAGCTCGTCCTACTGGCCGCCAAGTTCGACGAATTCGCGGTTCACGTGGTGGAGGTATGCCGCACTTGCAGTTGGAATCATTTGGTCAAGTCATATGTATTAGGGACGCCGAGTCCCCCGAAAGCAGCGAAGCCTCGTGGCACCCGGGCGCGCTCGAAAGCGCGCACCGCCAGTGAGTGACGGAAAGAGCGGGGCTGGGCGCCACAGCCGATCGGACAACGACGCCACCAGAGGACCGGGAGCCGGCGCACCGCAAGGCCGCCCCGGGCCCGTGCCGCCGGATGACCGACGGACCATGATCCTGCCGCCGGTCGGCAAGGCCGACGACCCACGGCTGCGAGACCCCATCGACGCCGTGAAGGCCGCGCTCGACGGCACCAAGCGCCCGGCTCAGCCCCCGATGAGCCCGAGCCCGGGCATGAACCCGCCGCCGAAGTCGCCACCGCCACCGCCACCGCGGACCGGTGGTGGCAGTGGCGGCAGCACCGGCGGTCCACAGTTGCCGCAGTTCAAGTGGAACTGGAAGGTGTTCCGCCGGTTCTGCTACGCGGGCGCCGTGGTGTTGCTGGTGCTGCCGATCGTCACGTTCGCCATGGCATACCTCATCGTCGACATCCCCAAGCCGGGCGACATCCGCACCAACCAGGTGTCGACCATCCTGGCCAGCGACGGCTCCGAGCTCGCGAAGTTCGTCCCGCCGGAGGGCAACCGCGTCGACGTCAACATCGAGCAGATTCCGGTGCACGTCCGCAACGCGGTGATGGCCGCCGAGGACCGGGACTTCTACACCAACCCGGGCTTCTCGTTCTCGGGTTTCGCGCGAGCGTTCAAGAACAACATCTTTGGCGGCGACCTGCAGGGCGGGTCGACCATCACGCAGCAGTACGTGAAGAACGCCTTGGTCGGTGACGCCCGCTCCGGCGTCGGCGGCTTGGTCCGCAAGGCCAAGGAGCTGGTGATCGCCACCAAGATGTCGCGGCAGTGGTCGAAAGACGAAGTGCTGCAGTCGTACCTGAACATCATCTATTTCGGCCGCGGCACCTACGGCATCGGCGCGGCGTCGAAGGCGTACTTCGGCAAGCCCGTCGAGCAGCTCGACGTGGCCGAGGGCGCGCTGCTCGCGGCCCTGATCCAGCGGCCGTCGACCCTGGACCCGGCCGTCGACCCGGAGGGTGCCGCCGAGCGCTGGAACTGGGTGCTCGACGGCATGGTGACCATGGGTGCGCTGTCCAAGGAGGACCGCGCACAGCAGAAGTTCCCGGCCACGGTGCCGCCCGAACAGGCGCGGCAGGCGAACCAGACCGAAGGCCCCAACGGACTGATCCAGCGGCAGGTGATGAAGGAGCTCCAGAGCATCTTCAACATCAACGAGCAGGCGCTGAACACCGAGGGGCTGCAGGTCACCACGACCATCGACCCGAAGGCGCAGTCGGCGGCCGAGGACGCGGTGTCGAAATACCTGGACGGCCAGGCCGACGACATGCGGGCCGCGGTGGTGTCGGTCGATCCGCATACCGGCGGCATCAAGGCCTATTACGGCGGTTCCGACGCCAACGGCTTCGACTTCGCGCAGGCCGGTCTGCCGACGGGTTCGTCGTTCAAGGTGTTCGCGCTGGTGGCGGCCCTCGAGCAGGGCATCGGGCTGGGCTACCAGGTCGACAGCTCGCCGGTGACGGTCAACGGCATCAACATCACCAACGTCGAGGGCGAGGGCTGCGGCACCTGCAGCATCGCCGAGGCGCTCAAGCGGTCGCTGAACACCAGCTACTACCGGTTGATGCTCAAGCTCAAGCACGGCGCGCAGGACGTCGCCGACGCCGCGCACAAGGCCGGTGTCGCCGACAGCTTCCCGGGTGTCGAGCACACGCTGTCCGAGGACGGGAAGGGCGGTCCGCCCAACAACGGTGTGGTGCTGGGTCAGTACCAGAGCCGCGCGCTGGACATGGCGTCCGCGTACGCGACGCTGGCGGCGTCCGGCGAGTACCACAAGCCGCACTTCGTACAGAAGGTCGTCAACGGCGACGGACAGGTGCTGTTCGACGCGGCCTCCCAGGACAACTCGGGTGAGCAGCGGATTCCGAAGGCCGTCGCCGACAACGTGACGTCGGCGATGCAGCCGATCGCGGGCTACTCGCGTGGCCACAACCTGGCCGGCGGACGGCCGTCGGCCGCCAAGACGGGCACCGTGCAGCTCGGTGACACCGGCGCCAACCGCGACGCCTGGATGGTCGGCTACACGCCGTCGCTGTCCACCGCGGTGTGGGTCGGTACGACGGCCGGGACGCAGCCGCTGGTCAACAAGGGCGGCGGGCCGGTGTACGGCTCGGGCCTGCCCTCGGACATCTGGAAGTCGACGATGGACGGTGCGCTCAAGGGCACCGACAACGAGTCGTTCCCGAAGCCGACCGCCATCGGCGGGTACGCGGGCGTGCCGCAGGCGCCGCCGGTGGTGAAGCCGCCGACGCCGGACGATCAGCAGGGACCCCCGCCGGGCGCGCCGACGGAGACGGTGGTCCAGCCGACGCTCGTCGTCGCGCCGGGCATCACCATCCCGTTCGGGCCGCCGACCACAATGCAGGTTGCCCCGCACCAGGATGCGCCGCCTCCGGGTGGCGGCGACCCGAACCAGCCTGGCCCCCCGCCGCCGCCGTGACGGTCGACGAACCAGACGAGTCCGGCGTCCCGACGGTCTCGCCGGCCCGCCTCGCCCGGGACCTGCGCAGCGCCGACGACCGCGACCTGCCCAGCCGGACCGACGTCATGGGTGCGGCGCTGTCCGGTGTCGTAGGCGGGCCGGTGGGCCGGCACGCGATGATCGGCCGGGCGCCGTTCCTCACCCCGTTCCGGGTGCTGCTGATCATCGCGCTGGTCTTCCTCGGGCTGGGCTACACCACCAAGGCGCCGTGCCTGGTGACGACCGGCACGGGCACCGCCGATCAGCGCGTCGCCAACTGGCAGAACCAGCGCGCCTACTACGAGTTCTGCTACTCGGACACCGTGCCGCTGTACACCGCGGAGCTGCTGAACCTGGGCAAGTTCCCGTACAAGTCCAGCTGGATCGAAACCGACAGCGCGCAGAAGCCGCGCGTCCAGTACGACGGCACCCGCGCGATCCGCTACATGGAGTATCCGGTGCTGACCGGCATGTACCAGTACGCGTCCATGTCGGTGGCCAAGACGTACACGGCGCTGTCCAAGCTGGTCCGGATGCCGGTGGTCGCCGAGGTGATCATGTTCTTCAACATCTCGGCGTTCGGGCTTGCGCTGGCCTGGATGGCCACCGTCTGGGCGACCATGCGAATGTCCGGGCGGCGGCCGTGGGACGCCGCCGTGGTGGCCGGGTCGCCGATCCTGATCTTCCAGGCATTCACCAATTTCGACGCTCTCGCGACGGCATGCGCGGCCGGCGCCATGCTGGCGTGGTCGCGCCGAAAACCGGTGGTGGCCGGACTGTTGATCGGGGTCGGGGTGGCCCTGAAGCTGTATCCGCTGCTGCTGCTGATCCCGCTGGCGATGCTGGCGGTGCGGACCGGCAAGTGGCGGCCGGTGGCCAAGACCGCGATCACGGCGCTGGTCACGTGGATAGTCGTCAATCTGCCGATCATGGTGATGTTCCCGCGGGGGTGGTCGGAGTTCTTCCGGCTCAACACCCGCCGCGGTGACGACATGGACTCGCTCTACAACGTCGTGAAGTCCTTCACCGGCTGGGGCGGGTTCGACACCAATCTCGGATTCTGGGAACCGCCGACGGTGCTCAACACCGTCTCGGCGGTGCTGTTCGTCTTGTGTTGTGCGGCAATCGCATACATCGCGTGGACGGCGCCGCAGCGACCGCGGCTGGCACAACTGGCGTTCCTCGTGGTCGCGGCGTTCCTGCTGACCAACAAGGTGTGGAGCCCGCAGTACTCGCTGTGGCTGGTGCCGCTGGCCGCGCTGGCGCTGCCGCATCGCCGAATCCTGTTGGCGTGGATGACCATCGACGCGCTGATCTGGATTCCACGGATGCTCTACCTGTACGGCGACCCCAAGCTCGGGCTGCCCGAGCAGTTCTTCACCACCACGGTCCTGCTGCGCGACATCGCGGTGATCGGCCTGTGCGCGTTGGTTATTCGCGCCATCTACCGGCCGGAGCTGGATCTGGTCCGCTGGGGCGGCCGCGTCGACGATCCGTCGGGCGGCGTGTTCGACGAGGCCGACGACAATCCGCCACGCTGGTTGCCCGCCCGGTTACGGCCCCGCCCGATCGTCGTCGCCGAACCCGATCCGGAGCCGGAACCGCAGCTCGCGCCCTCGGCATAAATGGGCTGCGTTCCGTCGCGCGCAGTGGCAGGGTCGAGGCGTGACCGACCTGACGTTCTCCGATTCCGTTGTCATCAACTCCGATCCCGACACCCTCTACGCCCTGGTCTCCGACGTGACCAACATGGGTCAGTGGAGCCCGCAGTGCAAAGCGTGCTGGTGGGAGGACGAAGACGGCGGCCCGGTGGCCGGCGCCTGGTTCAAGGGCCGCAACGAAGCCGGTGACCGGATCTGGGAGACCCGCAGCCAGGTGGTCGTCGCCGAACCCGGTCGCGAGTTCGTCTGGGAAGTCAACGGCGGGTGGGTGCGCTGGGGATTCACGCTCGATCCCGCCGACGGCGGTACGCGCCTGACGCAGTCATGGGAGTTCCTGCCCGCCGGCATCGCGGGCTTCCACGAGCGCTGGGGTGACGACGCCGCTGCCCAGATCGCGCTTCGTACGAAGTACGCGAAGGAAGGCATCCCGCTGACTCTGGCGGCGATCAAGAAGACGGCCGAGGACTAGGTCCTCTTCTTCACGGGGTTGACCCTGCGCTGAGGGCGCAGAAGTCCGAGTAGCTGGAGCCCTGGTTACAGGGTCGGTATCGGCAGTTGCGGTTGTGGCCGTTGACTCTGAACACCAGGCGGAGAAGTTCGAGTGGCGTGTGCCGCCGGCGCAGAGTCAACAGCGGCCGCTGGTACGGGGTCGATGACCAACCCCGACTCAACTCTGATACGTCGGCGGGTACTGCGGAAAGTAGTGCGGCACAGTCTGAGTCGGCTCCGCCCTGATCCACGCGGTGGTCGACGGCAACAACGCCAGGACCATCGTGGCGATCGGGAATGCGAGGCCGACGAAGGCGCTGACGACACTTTGGGACGTGTGCCAGTCGTCCGACGTCACGGCGGTGCTGAAGACAGCGGTCATCAGGTTGCTCACGATGGCCACCGCACATCCGCTGACCACGAGCCACCGGCCGAGCATCTTGCGTCGAAAGAGCAGCACCGCGCCGGTGATGAGCAAGGCGCTCAACAACATGCCGAGCACGAACGCGATGATCACCAGGGCGACCATCCCGATGGCCAGGACGCCGAAGATGCTGTCGAGGATCTCGTAATCAGAAGGCTTGAATTGACTGCCGATCGTTGCGATGGCGATCAGGAAGAACAGCGAGACTGCGGTGATGGCGAGGCTGAGCAATCCGCCCAGCGTCGCCAGCACTCCGGCGGTGATGGCGGTGCCGCCGCTCGGCTGGGCCGATGTCGCCGGCGGGACGGCGTAGGCACCTGGCTCCGGGTACTGCGGATACGTCATGCGTCCCCCTCGCTGACAACGGTGAAGCCAGCCTATCGGCGGGTCACGGATGCCGGGATCACGGAAGACTTTTGCATTGACTGCGAACTGACGCTGCAAAAGTTCGAGTGGGTGTCTGCGCAGATTCGCAGTCGGCGCATCGCGCGCGGCCGGCCGACCTCAGCCCTGGTACGGCGGCGGGTAGTACGGATATGGCTGCGGCGCAACGGGATTCCCCTTGGCGCGTATCCAACGGGAGGTCGAGGGCAAGAAGGTCAGCACGACGGTCGCCACCGAAAAGATCACGATCGGCAGGGCGATCACCCCGACGACGCCGGACCCGTCCGCATTTGCCGCCAGGAAGGCTCCCAATCCGAACGCGAAGATGGGCACGCATCCGACGCCGATGAGCCAGCGACTGGCCGGCTTGCGCGACAGCAGCATGAAACCGCCGGCCAGGATCAGCAGACCGCCGATGACCGACATCGAAAGGAACAAGTCGCCGACGTGCGATGTAGAGCGGGTGGTGAAGGGGTCCGGTTTTTTCGTGAGGGACTCAACCAGGGCCATGGCGCCGAGGCAGCCATGCAGCAGCCCGCCCATCACCGCCAGCACGCCCGCGATGACTCCGCCGACCCCGCCAGTCGATGCAGGCGGCTCGGGTGTGGCCGGATAACCACCTGGAAAACCGCCCGGCTGCAGGTATCCCTGCTGGTAGCCGGGCTGGGCCGGATAGCCCTGCGGATACCCGGGCTGCCCCGGAAATCCTTGGCCGTAGGGCCCCTGTGGGTGGTTCATGCGTCCCCCTCGCTGGCAACTAGCTGGGAACCAGACTATCGGCGATGAAGACTTCTGCGTCGACAGCGAACTGACGCCGCAGAAGTTCGAGCAGCGGTGTGCGTGGATTCGCAGTCAACGCTTGTCGCCCACCTCAGCCCTGATACGGCGGCAGGTGCTGCGGAAAGTATTGCGGCGCAACGGGAGTTCGTTTGGCCTGAATCCACGCGGTCGTTGCCGGCAGCAGCACCAGCACGACGGTGGTGACCGGGAAGATCAGGCCCAGAAGCGGCAGCACGGCCAAGCCCCCGTAGCCCGGGTAGCCGGCCGTGGCAGTGGTACGCACCGCGAAGCCGATCACATTGCTCACGATGGCCAGCGCGCATCCGCCGACGATGAGCCAGCGCCCGAGCATCTTGCGTTGAAACAGCATCACGGCGCCAGCTAGGAGCACTACCCCGAAGATGATGCTGGCCAGGCTCCCGACGATCAGCAAGGCGTAGACCCCGCCGGAAATGTCGGAGACCTGCGACAGCCCGGCGTCACTCTTGATCGCGGCGATGCCGATCAGGGCGAGAATCCCGCTGCCGAGGCCCGCGAACGCGCCCAGTGCGGCCAGCACACCCGCACTGATCGCCGTGCCACCACTGGCCGTCGGCGTCGGATAACCGCTCGGAAAACCGCCCGGCTGCGGGTATCCCTGCTGGTAGCCGGGCTGGGCCGGATAACCCTGTGGATACCCCGGCTGCTGCGGGTACCCGGGCTGCCCCGGAAACCCCTGGCCGTACGGCCCCTGCGGATAGGTCATGCGTCCCCCTCGCTGACAATGATCTGCACCCAGAGTAGCGATCTTGACGCCCCCGTCAGGACGCCTCTTCTGAGCGCCGATTTCGCAGCTCAGGGGCTCTTCGGGTAACCTGACCCGGTTGCCGACGCAGGCGACCCTCCTGCCACGGAACACGCCGTGGCCGATACGACCATAGGAGGTGATGGGTTCCACATGCGTCCATACGAAATCATGGTCATTCTCGACCCCACACTTGACGAGCGCACCGTAGCTCCGTCGCTGGAGACGTTCCTGAACGTCATCCGCAAAGACGGCGGCAGCGTCGAAAAGGTGGACATCTGGGGCCGTCGCCGGCTGGCTTACGAGATCGCCAAGCACGGTGAAGGCATCTACGCGGTTGTCGACCTGAAGGCCGAACCGGCCACGGTCAACGAGCTCGACCGTCAGCTGAACCTGAACGAGTCGGTGTTGCGTACCAAGGTCCTGCGGACCGACAAGCACTAGAAGTAGCCAAGCTTCTGCGGATTTGTCGCGGGCCTTGCGTAGGCTCGCGCCTAATTCACCCAATCCGTCCCAGGAGGATCTCGTGGCTGGTGACACCACCATCACCGTTATCGGAAACCTGACCGCTGACCCGGAGCTGCGTTTCACGCCGTCCGGTGCTGCTGTTGCGAACTTCACCGTGGCCTCGACGCCGCGGATGTTCGACCGGCAGAGCAATGAGTGGAAGGACGGGGAGGCGCTGTTCCTCCGCTGCAACATCTGGCGCGAGGCGGCCGAGAACGTCGCCGAGAGCCTGACCCGGGGGTCGCGTGTCATCGTGACCGGCCGGCTGAAGCAGCGCTCGTTCGAGACCCGCGAGGGTGAGAAGCGCACCGTGATGGAGGTCGAGGTCGATGAGATCGGCCCGTCCCTGCGGTACGCGACGGCGAAGGTGAACAAGGCCAACCGCAGTGGCGGAGGCGGTGGCGGCTTCGGCGGCGGCGGTTCCCGTCAGCCTGCCGGTGGCGGCGGCGCTCCGGCCGACGACCCGTGGGGCAGTGCCCCGGCTTCGGGTTCGTTCGGCGGCGCCGACGACGAGCCGCCCTTCTGATCCACGTAATTGGCTGGGCAACCAGCTAGACCCAGAAAGAGAAAGACATGGCCAAGGCCACCAAGCGGCGTCCGGCGCCGGAAAAGCCGGTCAAGACCCGCAAGTGCGTGTTCTGCTCCAAGAAGGCGCAGACCATCGATTACAAGGACACCGGACTGCTCCGGACCTACATCAGCGAGCGCGGCAAGATCCGTGCCCGTCGCGTCACCGGTAACTGCGTGCAGCACCAGCGTGACATCGCCATCGCCGTGAAGAACGCCCGCGAGGTCGCGTTGCTTCCGTTCAGCTCGTCGACTCGATAGGGAGGACTGAGAGATATGAAGCTCATTCTGACCACTGAGGTCGACCACCTGGGTTCGGCCGGCGACACCGTTGAGGTTCGTGACGGCTACGGCCGTAACTACCTGCTGCCCCGCGGCCTGGCCATCCTGGCCAGCCGTGGTGCCGAGCGTCAGGCCAACGAGATCCGTCGGGCGCGCGACGCCAAGACGGTTCGCGACCTGGACCACGCCAACGAGCTGAAGCAGGCGATCGAGGCCCTCGGCCCCGTGTCGCTGGCCGTCAAGGCCGGTGCCGACAGCGGCAAGCTGTTCGGTTCGGTGACCGCGGGTGACGTCGTCGCCGCGATCAAGAAGGCCGGTGGCCCGAACCTCGACAAGCGCACCGTCGAGCTGCCCAAGGCGCACATCAAGTCGGTCGGCACCCACAAGATCGCGGTGCGTCTGCACCCGTCGGTCAACGTGCCGGTGTCGCTGGCCGTCGTCGCCGGATAGGCACGCGGTAGCTCAAACAGCAGAACGCCCGGGTGGAGTCAATCTTTGACTTCGCCCGGGCGTTTTCTGTTGACAGCGGGCGAACATTTTCAGCCAATCTGCAAACAGTGATCTACGCCGGCTGTTAACCTACGCGGCCCATTTCCGCCATGCGCCCGCAACACAACACGCCCGAGATGGCTACCCGGCACGACACGCCGCACCAATTCTCATGCACAGGCTCACAGGCGATATATAGGCCGTTGACCTGCGATGTTGGGAATATACCCGTGGGTATTCCACAAGTTCTCCCCAACCCGTCAACATCGTTGTCCACGTCTTTCCACATTTCATCCCCAGGGTTATCAACAGGGGTGGTTTCGGGAGGCTCCAGCAACGCCTAACGTGATGCGTCTCGCGACAGGTGAGCGGCTTGCGAGTCCGACTTGTCGGGGCGGTGACGTACGGTCACGGGTAGCTCGTTTCGAACGCTTGTTTGATATCGATTTTGGGGAGGAGGGGCGCTTCGTGGCTGTCGCTGACGACCTGGGTCGTTCCGACATGGATGAGCCGCCCAGCGAGGATTTCGGCCGTCAACCGCCGCAGGACATGGCTGCCGAGCAGTCGGTCCTGGGCGGCATGCTGCTGTCCAAGGACGCGGTTGCCGACGTCCTGGAGCGCCTGCGTCCCGGCGACTTCTACCGCCCGGCGCATCAGAACGTCTACGACGCGATCCTCGATCTGTACGGCCGCGGGGAGCCCGCTGACGCCGTCACCGTCGCGGCGGAACTCGACCGCCGGGGTCTGCTCAAGCGCATCGGTGGCGCGCCGTATCTGCACACTCTGATCTCCACGGTGCCCACCGCCGCCAACGCCGGTTTCTACGCCGGCATCGTCGCGGAGAAGGCCACGCTGCGCCGCCTCGTCGAGGCCGGCACGCGCGTCGTGCAGTACGGCTACGCGGGCGCTGACGGCGCCGACGTGGCCGACCTGGTGGACCGTGCGCAGGCCGAGATCTACGACGTCACCCAGACCCGCAGCAGCGAGGATTTCACCGTCCTGGAGGAGCTGCTGCAGCCCACCATGGACGAGATCGATGCCATCGCGTCGCAGGGCGGTATCTCGCGTGGCATCCCGACCGGCTTCACCGAGCTCGACGAGATCACCAACGGTCTGCACCCGGGCCAGATGATCATCGTGGCCGCGCGTCCTGGTGTCGGTAAGGCGCTGGCGCTCGACACCCCGCTACCCACGCCCGGTGGCTGGACCACCATGGGTGACGTCTCGGTGGGCGACGAGCTCATCGACGCCAACGGACGGCCCACCCGAGTGGTCGCCGCGACTCCGGTGATGGAGGAGCGGCCGTGCTACGAGATCGACCTGTCGGACGGCACCACCATCGTGGCCGACGCCTCGCACCAGTGGCCGACCGGCCGCGGCATCGTCACCACCGCGACCCTGCGCCCCGGCGCTGACCGACTGGAGCCGGCGTTGACCGCCGGTGGGCTGGCCGTGCTCACCAAGCCCGTGACGATCACGGACGTGCGCCGGGTGGAATCGGTGCCGGTGCGCTGCGTCGAGGTCGACAACCCGGCCCACCTGTACCTGGCCGGGCGCTCGATGGTGCCCACGCACAACTCGACGATCGGGCTGGACTTCATGCGGTCCTGCTCCATCAAGCATCAGCAGGCCAGCGTCATCTTCTCGCTGGAAATGAGCAAGACCGAGATCGTCATGCGACTGCTCTCGGCCGAAGCCAAGATCAAGCTTGGCGACATGCGGTCGGGTCGGATGAGCGACGACGACTGGACCAAATTGGCCCGCCGCATGAGCGAGATCTCCGAGGCGCCGCTGTACATCGACGACTCACCGAACCTGACGATGATGGAGATCCGGGCCAAGGCCCGTCGTCTGCACCAGAAGGCCAACCTGCGGCTGATCGTCGTGGACTACATGCAGCTGATGACCTCGGGTAAGAAGTTCGAGTCCCGGCAGCAGGAAGTCTCGGAGTTCTCGCGGTCGCTGAAGCTGATGGCCAAAGAACTCGAGGTGCCGGTGGTCGCCATCAGCCAGCTGAACCGTGGTCCCGAACAGCGCACCGACAAGCGCCCGCAGGTGTCGGACCTTCGTGAGTCGGGATCGCTGGAGCAGGATGCCGACATGGTCATGCTGCTGCACCGTCCGGACTCCATCGATCGCGATGACCCGCGCGGCGGTGAGGCCGACATCATCCTGGGCAAGCACCGTAACGGCCCGACCGCGAATATCACTGTGGCACACCAGCTCCACTTCTCGCGGTTTACGAATATGGCGCGGTAGAGCCAACTCGGTCAGTCAGTCGGTAGACAGGCGATCGACATATGGCTTGCATCCCAAGGCTGACCAGCGCTGCCGACCGTCACGGCTGAGCATCCGACCGAGGCGAATCCCACGACACAACTTGGGAGTGAGCGGGAACATCGAAGTACCGCGGGATCCGCTCGGTGCTCGGTGCCAGTCGATTGCAGTTCTTCTGGAATGACATATTGAGCGCGGGTTTTACGTTTGTGCGTTTGCGTCGCCGCATCAGCCCTTGGGCGGGTCCAGATCCCTTTTTCCGACCGTATCCGTGTTCCGATTCTGGTTGTTGTCCTTACGGTGGTCGCGAACCTCACCGCCGCCGCTTCGTTCCGCAAAACCCCCCGCCGCATCGTGCGCCTCCGCCTGAGTGCCATAGCGTCCCGCAGCCTTGCCGGCCCCCGCACGTTTGGCGCTCCAGTTACCTGCCTCCTTGTCGTACTGCACGTCGTAGTCGGCCACGCTGCTCCTTCGCGATCGGATCGGATGCCTCCGAGACTTACTACTGAGGTACGACACTGACGCCGGACAGAGAGCCGAGATTCTAGTCCAGGCGGTGCCTTCCAAACGCTCAAGACGCGATTCAAGGGGCAGTCGCCAACCTGCGGATAACACCCATGCCAGTGAGGGCTTGTTCAGATTAGTTGCGGTGTGTCCGGCCAGCCATGCGGTGCTCACGCCCGCCAGTCCCCCCGGACTCGGACCTACTCAACTCTCCGCCTCGCAGATGTAGGCGTAGTGAACAAGTTCGATTCGGATCGCATTGCGGCGTCGACTGCCGTCCCGGCCGACGATAGATTCGAAGCGAGCGCCCTTTCCAACCTGTTTGGGAACGTTGGGATCAGACCACTTGCAGTAAGCAGGTTTGCCGTCGATGGTTGTCCGTATGGATTGAAGGACATCGTCGACAGAAACTCCATGAAGATAGCCCAACATGTAGCCACGAAGATGTCCTGCACCATACACACCCGTCGCGAAGCGCTCCATCCCAGATTTGACGTACTCTCTGGCGCGTTTGGCTCGGTCGATGATTTTCGCTTCTATGTGAGCGACTGGATGCGCGCGCACATTAATTGTCAAATCAGGACGCTTGGCTGCCTTCAGAGCGCTCGCCCCCGACCGTAATTCATCAGTGACAACAGCTTCGCTGATACTGGCATAGAAGGTCTGGTACTCAGGAACACTCTGTATGTGTGAGTTCAGCGCGTCGCGGAACAGAACAGTGTGATGATCCTCATCGCCGCACGGAATGGACTCATACGCCCAGGTAGCGAACGTGAGCTCAATAAGCGCGCCGACCTTGTCGCTGATTGCTTGTCGCAGCTCTTGTGTTGAATCGTCGGGGACCCCGCGATATTGGACACGGATGTCCTTAAGTGACATCGGCGTCATCCGCTACGGACAGAACGGCCTCGATTATGGATGCGGCATCGGCATCCGCGCATGACAGCTTCCAGAGTCGCAATTCGTTTGGTTTAATAATGTGGATCCGGGCACCGTGCACCAGAATTGCCGACCGCTGCGCAAGTACGCGAGACAGGTCTGCCGCGGGGGCCGACGCTCGATCGAATTCGTACCTGAGCTGCGCGACATCAGGAGGCGTCGATTGCTGGATTAGGTCAATCCTAACGGTGACATGCGAGGCGATGATATCCGGGACGAGCGTTACCTCGGTGTGCGGAAACACATCGCCGATGACCTCGAGGAGTACGGTACGCAACCTGAAGACGTAATCAGTCAAAGCGGCGCCGGAGGGTTCTCTGAATTCGAGTCTGTTGTCGCTTTCCGATCGTAGAAACGTAGCCACCGCGTCATTGATATGCAGTCGTTGCGGTGTATTGATCCCGTAACAGTCGAATACGATGTCGTTGAGTCGCGCACGATCGAGCAAGTGGCCGCCCTGCCGATTAAGGCGGCGGACTTCACGCGTGAGCGCTGGACTTGGCGGCGCAATTGGAAAATTAGTGTGCTCCACCGGGCTGATAACTGGTCGACCTCGCACAAGCGCCGATGCGGTCGTGAGATGCCAGTACAGGCAGACTGATGAGTTCAAGTATCCGAGAATCGCCAGCCTCAGGTTGTCGTCTTTCGGCCCGCCCGCAATGCCGATGACCGTGTCATCGAATCCTGCATCAGAATCAACTAGTGCTGCTTGTATACCATTTAGATAGTGGATCGAACGCCCCACGAGGATGAGCGGTCCCCGGTACTGCGCTGGATTTCGAGTCCTGTGCAGGACGGTGTCGATTGGTGGGCCGAACTCGTCGATATTGAATGAATGAATGCTACTACGAGCCACAAAAGGAATCGTTGATAAGATCCCCGGGTCGTATTCGTCACCACCACGTATTTGGAATCCGCGTCCCACAATAAATCTAAAGCTTTTGAGCTTTGGATGTGTCGCCATCGTAGCGATAATGTCGCTGTCGATGTTGGGTCGTGTCTGCGGACCAGCATCCATCGTCGCGATGTCTGATGGCGCAAGGATTATGCCGTCCAAAGCCTTGTTGCCTGGATGCGGAGGAGCCAGGATCTCGGTATGCTGAGATTCTGTGGCGTGTCCTTTTGACGTGCATAGGATAGTTGCCGGCATCGCGGCTGTTGAAAAGAGCCGCCGCCGCAATGCTGTCAAGTCTACGGTCAGGCGGTCTCCGACCTTGGCATTGAAATCGTCGCGGAATCGTGCGGCCCGGTCGCCATGAAAAATATTCGTCGGCAACACTAGTCCCATTTTGCCGCCGTCACGCAAGAGTGAGTGGCTTCTCCACATAAATGCCTGCGCCAATTGCTGATCGCCGACGATATACTTGTTTGAATCAAGCCAGTCATTAACTGTCGGCGATAACTTCGATTTCCACGGGGGGTTTCCGACGATAATGTCGGCCGTGCCGTCGAACTGTGCGGTACGCGGATCAAAGGCGTCAATTGTGAGCACATTCGATCCCGATAAATTGGGAAGTCGCCCTTCGCGCCATATGGTTGGCGGGTCTTGCCGCTCGAGGAGTGTGAGGTACAGGCCGAAGACGGTGATCGCCGTGGCGCTGGCGTCTATCTCGAACCCAAAGATGCACTCGCGCAGCATTTGGATGCTGTCATCAAATGTTGGTGGCCCGCCTGTATCCGCTTCTAGTCGAGCTAGTAGCCGGTTATACGCGGCGGCCAAAAAAGCGCCCGAGCCGCAGGCGGGGTCAACAATGAGGGGTTTACCGCGCTCATTCCATGGCAACAGCTCATCGAGTATTAGGTCGATGAGCCACACAGGCGTGTAGTGCGCTGCGTTCTGTTGTTTGACGTCACTGAGCAATTCTTCGTAGATTGCGCTCACCAGTACGGTGGGGATGGCTGCAAAATCGTACGGCCAGAGTGCGCGCTGTCCAGTTTCAAGCTCATCGCCATTGAGCAGAGACGCCACGTCTTGTGTCACTGCTGTCGGGAGCTCGCGCAAATGCCGACCCATCCCGCCGAATACGTCTCCGTTGAACCGCTCGGCAAGCGCTTCGAATAATCTGGCGGTCGGCCGCACACCGTCGTTAAGTACATCGTCCAGGCGCTCGTATCCGCACAGCTCGTCGAGATGATCGGCGCTGAGGATGCGGCGGTCCTCCATGTACTTCACAAGCAGCGAACCGCCCAGGATCGCCTCCACAGCTCCGCCGGAGAGCTGGGTGTAGCGCTGTCGAAATGCCCTGAGGTTCTTAAGCAGAACCTGATCGACCTGCTCACCCTTTTTGAAGATACTGGCGAGATGAGCCAGCCCACGGCCGCTTTCCATGGCGTAGCGGGAGTACCGGTATAGCGCCGGTGTACCAGCGCCCAGCAAGGTGTCATGACCATCCGCCGAACGCGCGGGCTTTCGCATTCCGGTATAGCCGTGGAGCATTCCGTCCACCTCGGCGAAGAGCAACGGCACGCGGCCAAAGTTCCAGAACTTCTGTTGCAGATCTCCGACTTCGTCTAGGTCGTCAAGCGAGACGGCTGCGACCATCGGGATGCCGCCAGTGAAGTGAAGGCCCGCGCTGGTTCGTGTTTTGCGAGCGACATCGCGCCACGTTTGTCGGTACGATCCGGCGGCCGTTGGCTCGGGTGCCTGAATTAGCTCGCCATAGCCAAGTTCTGACAGAGCATCTGCCAAAGCAGATGCGGCTCCACGTTCACCCCGCATCAATTGCCTCGTCGCTGGTATGAAGTAACTGAAGCACCTTGCAACAATACCGTGCGAGACCGACAGATTCTGAAGCGGCGCCAGCAGCTTGTCGCAACGGGGTCTACCGAGCGTGATCAACGCCGAGGTCGCCGACGCCACCGGGCCGACGCCCGGGGCCCGACCGCACCGTGGACTGCTCGCGGCTCTAGCCGCGGGCGAGGTGCCGGAGGGGCTGTTGACGGTGCTCCGCAGAACGGCCGGCATTGCTACCGCACTCCTCTCGGCGACCGGGACATGAGCACCGGCGCGACGTCCGGGCTCGAGCCGGCACGTGTCGCGCGGGTCTTCCGAAATGACTTGGCGGAGCTGGAGTTTCCGAATGTCCAGGGCTTTGGCGACGCTGCGGTGTCGTTGCATCCGATCCAAGTCACCGATCGCCGGCGACCGCCGGCACGTTATCTCGTGACAGACGGTGATTGCCGGAAGGGGAAACCGTGGGTGATCGACGCGATCACACAGGTTTGCGTGTTGTTGGCCATGAGCGCGGCCGCCCGCCAGGAACGCCGTTGGGTCGAGGAACGATTCCTGCGGGAAGCGTCGCTTCTGCTGGGCGACGGCGACCACGCCGCTGCCAGTCGATGGCCCGTTCGTTGTAGAGCTCCATCACGTCCAGCGCCGAACATCCGGCGCGGCCGATTGGTCGCTACTGACCACGACCAGACGCAACGATAACTGCCGTCGCGCAGCTTGCTGGCGGGTGCAGAGGTCGTTCCGTCACCTGACGCAAGTAGCGCGCAGGCATGGACTTGGCTCGCCGACTAATACGGCCGAATGCCGTCGGCGTTCAAAGCGTCTAACGAAGAAATGCCAAAACTCTGAGACAGAACTCTGATGAAACCACGTGAGACAACCTGCATCACCGCTGGCCACGTGACCGACCGAGGTCACGAAATCTGAGACCCTACGCACAACGCCACCTCGAATGCAGGGAAGTGGCAAGACGTAGGAGCCGTCCTGACGACTCGCGCCTACGCAGGGTTGGTGTCGGGTGACATGCGCCGCGCCTGGGGCGTGTTCATACCCAAACGAAGCTGACGAATTCGTTGGCGGTGTGAACAGTGAACGGTGCAGCGCCGCGGTGAGTCACCTGCGCTGTTCGAGCGTCGTGGTGAATCGCTCGAGTGAGGTCGCGAATTGTTCAGCTTCGGTGCCTGGCCACGTGCTGAGCATGTCGTCGAAGACTTGGCTGAGCGATCGGCGCATCGTGGCTATCGCCTGGTGCCCAGCTTGCGTCAGTTCGAGCCGGATTGCCCTGCGGTCCTGATCATCTGCGGCGCGGCGGAGAAGACCGGCATCCTCGAGCCTGCTCGCGTAACGGGTGGTGGCTGTGCGGTCCAGGCCGATGGTCGTGGCGAGTTCGGTGGCGGTGGTGGGTCCCACGCGGGCTAGGCCCGATAACACCGGATACGTCGTGGCGTCGACGCCGTCGACTCCGGTGACCAGCTGGTCGTAGAGGTACGTCCTGGTGCTGCGCAGCAGCAGCCGGCCCAGTTGTGCCTCGACCCGCGCGCCTCGAGTGGTGGTAGCCATGCACACACGATACGTGCAGTCAGCACGCAGTTCTGTTACCGTGACATATGTGTGCAAATGGCACGCATATACGGAAGGGGTTCCGATGTCCGAACCACGTGCGATCAGTCCGGCAGATGTGCTCGCAGACGACGTGAACAGTGCAACGCTGAACGGCACCACGGTCCGCAAGGGTTCGGTCGCTGCGTTCATCGCCAACGCCAAGCTCTTCGAGTCGCTGGCTCCAACCGACCCGAGCTACTCAGAGGTGGAGGCGCAGCTTCGAGAACTGGCCTCTGCCCTGCAGGCGGTCGGCGTGCTCGACGTGTTCACCCCCCGCGCTTCCGCTATCGCCGCGCTCATCGAGCGGGACTGACCGGCATCCGGCTCGCCGAGAGTTCGGCCGATTTGGCTCGACCTGCGTGACGGCCGACACGTCAATGGGGCCGATGTGAGCCCAAACACCATGCAGGTGAACAGGTTTCGGGAAGCCGCCGATGCAGCGTTTAATGACAGGGCGCTTTGCGCCCGAGTCAGCATGGAGGTGCGATGGCGGGTCCCAATTCGACGGAAGACGTCGATGGGTTGTCACCACCGCCGATCGCCGAGGGGCAGGTCCACGCCCCGCTGAACCCCGACCGGAGCCCGCCGTACCGGGCGGTCGCGGTGGGAATGGTGCTGTTCGCCGTGCTGGTGCTGGCACTGACCTGGTCCCAGTTCCGAGGCTATTTCGACACCAAGGCCGCGCTCTATGTGGTGTACAACCGATCCGGATTGTCGATGGATACCGGTTCCAAGGTCACCTACAACGGGGTGCCGATCGGCCGGTTACAGGCAGCTGAGGCCCAGAGCAGCAGTGACGGCCACACTCAAGCCAAACTCATCCTCAGCGTCGACCCGCAGTATCTGAGTCTGCTGCCCCGCAATGTGGACGTGAAGCTGTTGGCCACCACCGCCTTCGGCAACAAGTACATCTCGTTCACCTCGCCCCCGAACCCGTCGACGCAGCATCTCCAAAGTGGTGACGTCATCAACGCCAGCGGCGTCACCACCGAGTTCAACACGCTGTTCGAGACCATCACCGCGATCTCCGAGCAGGTCGACCCGATCAAGTTGAACGCGACACTGACCGCGGCCGCGCAGGCCCTCGACGGGTTGGGCGACAGGTTCGGTCAGGCGTTGGTCAATGGCAATGTCATCCTGGCCGACCTGAACCAGCGGATGCCGACCATCCGGCACGACACCAAGGCCCTCGCCGACCTGACCGAGGTCTACGCCAACGCGTCGCCGGATCTGTGGGACGGCCTGAGGAATGCCGTGACCACCGAGCGCACCCTCAACGACCAGCGCGGCACCATCGACCAAGCGCTGATGTCCGCGGTCGGGTTCGGCAACACCGGCGGCGACATTCTCGAGCGCGGCGGCCCCTACCTGGTCCGTGGCGCCGAGGACCTGCTGCCGACCTCCCGGCTGCTGGACAAATACAGTCCTGAGCTCGACTGCCTGTTCCGCGGTTTCGCTGCCGGTGCGCCGGCCGCGGCCAAGGGCCTGGGCGGTAACGGTTACTCGTTGGCGATGCACATGGAATTGGTCGGCACCGCCAACGCCTACGTGTATCCGGACAATCTCCCACGGATCAACGCCTCGGGCGGTCCGATGGGTCGGCCGGGGTGCTGGGTAGTCACCAAGGACATCTGGCCGATGCCCTACATGGTGATGGATACTGGCGCGTCGATCGCCCCGTACAACCACTTCGGCTTGGGCTCGCCGTTCGCATCCGAATATGTCTGGGGTCGTCGAGACGGCGAGAACACCATCAACCCCTGACTCGAGTTTCGCCCCGCCGGCACAGGCTTTGTCCCGGTGCCGCTACCGGCGCGCGCGCATCCAGTGCACCAGACCCACAGCGTCATCGCCGGACAGCTCGACGCCGAAGGTCTCGGCCAACAATGCGGGCACGTCGCTGATCTCGACGTCACGGGTCGAGCACGATCCGTCGGGATGCGTTGTGGTCCAGGTGGTTCCGTCGAGCACGTGCTGGACGTCGGCGGCAAACCGTTGAACGAATGGCCGGGTGGTGAACGGTGATCTCGGTGAGGTCGACACGAAGTGGTTGGCGACGGCGTAGTCGATCGGATACTGCGGGTCGAGCGTGAAGGCGTGCCGGTCGAGCCAGCCGACCGTGCCGTCGACGCTCGACCGCTGCCACAACTTCCACTCGTCTGGATGGAACACCTCGGTGTCGAAGCCGAGCGGCGCACGGGACAGTCGCAACTGCCAGCCGTCTTGATCGACCTCGTCACCGGCGATGAGCTCGATGGGTTCGAGGGGTCCGCGGCCGAATCCGACGTCACACAGCCAGCGCCGATTGTCATCGAATTCGACAACGATCAACGCGTGCGTGCGCGGTCGCGCGGTTGCCTCCGCGCCCAGGGTGACGCGCCCGGCGAGCGCGGTGAACCGGAAACCCAGTCGCTCCAGTGCCGCCGCGAACACCGTCACATGCTCGTAGCAGTAGCCACCACGGTTGTGCCGAATCATCTTGTTCTGCAAGGTTTCCAGGCCGAGGATGATCGGCCGGCCCAGCATGATCTCGAGATTCTCGAACGGGATCGACGTGGTGTGGGCCCGGTGCAGCGCGGCCAATGTCTCGGCTGTCGGAAGCCGCTCGCCGTCGAATCCGATCCGCGTCAGGTAAGCATCAAGGTCGAGTTCGTCGCCCTGCCAAGTGGTCACAGGCCCACGATAGCCAGGACCCGACAGGTGCGCCCCTATGAGGGTTTGCGCGAGGCGGCGTCGACTGCGGGCAGGTAGATGAGGTCGACCAGCTCGGCGAGCATGCTGGGCGCAATGGTGTTGTGCGCAAACAACAATTCATTGCGCATGAGCGCCAGAATGCTCGTTGCGACGCGGTCGGCAATCCTGGCCGGCCCGATTTCGCCTCGATCTCGCGCGGCATCCAACGCGCGGCGAATCGTGTGATCCGATTGTGCGGCCACCTTCGTCTGGAAAGTCTCCAGGGTCGCTTCATCGGCTTCGGCGATGAGCTTGCGATAGGTGTCGAGGCCGATCTGCTGCCACTGAGTGACCAGGGATTTGACCATGACGAGGATGTCGTCGCGAAGGTTCTTCGACGACGTCACGTCGAACGGTGTGGTGCGAAGCGTCGGCAGCGCGTCGGTGACCATTTGTGCGCGAGAACGATAGCGGCGGTAAAGAACTGGCTTGCCCGTCTTTGCACGGCGGGCGACGCCTTCGAAGGTGACGCCGGCATACCCGTGATCGGTCAGCTCAGCCCACGTGGCATCGCGGATGGCGGACAGCAGCGCGTCGTCCCGGCGTCGTGACACCGGCTCGGACGCTACGGCCGCTTCTCGATTAGACACGTTGCGTATCTTAGCCGCCCACGCTACGGTGAAATAGGAAACGCTCCGTATCCTATGAGCGCCGCCGAGACAGACCCCTTTGAAGTGAAGGTGAGGATTCGTGGCTGTTCAACTGCCAAGCGTCGAGGACCTCGATCCCGGGCAACGCGAGGTCTATGACCTGTTTCCGGCCAACCTGTCGCGGGGTTTGGTCATGACCAGGGCCAGCGCGAAGCCGTATATGTCACTGGGGCTTTCGTTCCGTACCGGCGCGCTGTCGGCGGAGACTCGGGAGTTGGTGATCCTGCGGGTCGGTGCGGTGACGAACGCTCCGTACGAGATCCATCACCACGTGCCCGAGGCCCGGGCCGCCGGGGTGTCGGATTCACTGATCGACGACGTCCTGTCGGGGGCCACCTCGTTCAGGGAGCGGCGCGTCGATGTGCTCGTCGCGTTCGTGGATGACCTGCTGGCTCAGATCAAGGGCGCCGGGGCGGGCATAGATGCCATGCGGGAATTGTTCTCGGACAACGAAATTGCCGAAGTGACGCTGCTGGTCGGCCATTATGTGATGACCGCGATGTTCATCAAGACCCTTGGCATCGTTCCCGAAGAGCCTGGCTCCGCGACCATCCTGGCGGACGCGACAACCAAGCTGCACGACGAACGAGCGAAGGACGGACGATGACCGACGTAATCCCTTTCGAGGAAGGACTATTCGATCTCGGCGGGGGAGCCCATGTCTTCCTCTCCGGTAATGAAGCCCTTGGGTTGGCCAACGCCGGCCTGGTGGTGAGCGCCGGTGAAGCGCTGGTTATCGACACGCTCTACGACGTACAACATGCGCGGGCCATGTGCGCGTACATGGACGAACTGACCAGGTCTGCGCCGGTGCGGTATGTCTTCAACACTCACACCGACGGTGACCACTTCTTCGGCAATCAGGTGTTCTCCGCCGATACCGAGATCATCACCACCGAGGCTGCCAGTGCGCTGATGACGCAGGAACACGCTGACCTGACGACGAAACTGCTGAACACCGATACCAAGCCGGGCGGCCCGCTGCAGGCTCTCGCCCCACTTGGGCAGCCCTTCGACTTCTCCGAGGTGCGGGTTCGCGCCGCCGACACCACCTTCAACGGTGAGAAGGCGTTGCGGGTGGGCGAAGTCGACGTCGAACTCCACGAGCTGGGCCCGGCACACACCGTGGGCGACGCCATCGCTTACCTCCCCGCGCTGGGCGTGCTCTACGCCGGAGATCTGCTGACGCACAACCCCGTTGCGGTCACCTGGTCGGGTTCGATCCCGAATTGGATCACAGCGCTCGAGCGCATCCGTGCCTTCGGAGCTCAGAAGGTCGTCGCCGGGCACGGTCCCGTCCTGATCGGGCCGGAGATCAACGCGGCCATCGATCGCGGAATCCGCTTCTGGTCCAGCCTGCACACCGATGCGACGCGCCTCTACGACCAAGGCGTACCGGTGGCCGAGGCGGTCGCCCGCATGGACATTCGAAACTATCCGGAAGCCGTTGCGACACTGCCAATCATCGTCACCGCGATCTATCACGAACGCGACCCCGACATCCCGTACCTGGACCTGACGCAGGCCATCGAATCCATCGCCGCGCAACTCGCACACTGACGGTGACGCGAGCATGTTGCCGGCCTCGGCGCACCCGTCGCCGGAGAGTTGAGGCCATCGGGTGGTCTTGACTCTCCCGTAAGGGGAGACATCAGACTGAGCAGGTGACCCCGGCGCTGTCTATCGGAGACTTCTCCCGCATGACGCAGTTGTCTGTCAAGACGCTGCGGCACTACCACGAAGTGGGCCTGCTCGAACCCGACCGGGTCGATCCGGCGACGAGTTATCGCTATTACTCGCCTGAGCAGGTGGCTCGTGCGCAAGTGGTACGCCGGTTGCGCGAACTCGGCATGCCTGTCGCCGACGTCCGCGCGATGCTGGCATCTGAGCCGACCGACCGCAAGCTCCTCATCGGCAGGCATCTGGAACGGCTCGAAAATCAGCTTGCCGCAACGCAAAGCGCGGTCGAATCGTTGCGAGCAATCCTGGACCACCCGGACTCGGCCTCCCGCATCGAGCACCGGAGCGTCGGTGAGACGACGGCAGCCGCGATCTCGGCGACCGTCCCGCGCGACGATCTCGTGTTCTGGTGGCAGGGTGCCGTGGGCGAGTTGCGCGCGATGGTGGCCGCAGACCAGCGACTCAACCCGACTGGTGCACCAGGCGCGTTGTTCGGTTACGACATTTTCGCCTTCGACCACGGCGAGGCGACAGTCTTCATCCCGGTGGACGGAGAGGTGCGGGCAGTCGGCCGGGTCCGGCCGGCGACGATTCCAGCCGCCGAACTGGTTGTCGTCCGCCACTACGGACCGCACGACGATGTCGACCTCGACTACAGCGCACTCGGCGAATACGCGACGCACCACGAGATCAGTATCGAAGGCCCGCTACGCGAGTACTACGACCGGTTCTCCTGGGACACAAGCGATTCGGATCAATGGGTGACCACCTTGTGCTGGCCGGTCTTCAGGGCGGCCGCATGAGCGCGCTGACGGGCCGTCGCGCGGTGGTGACCGGCGGCACCAAAGGCACCGGGGCGGCGATCGTTCGGCGGCTACGGTCAGCAGGTGCGCACGTGACGGCGGTGGCTCGGCACCGGCCCGATGTCGGCGACGAACTGGACGCAGACGATTTCATCGCCGCGGACCTCGCGTCGGGCGCGGGTGCCGCAGCGGTGGTGGCCCATGTTCGCGACAGCGGCGGCGTGCAGATCCTCGTCCACGTGGCGGGCGGGTCTGCCGCCCCGTCGGGCGGTTACGCAGCGCTTACCGATGACCATTGGGCTGACGAACTCAACCTCAATTTGCTGGCTGCCGTCCGCCTGGACCGGGCACTGCTGCCGCTGATGCTCGATGCGGGCGGGGGTGCCGTCGTTCATGTCGGATCGATCCAGAGCCGGATGCCGCTCTATGACGGCACACTCGGGTACGCCGCGGCGAAGGCTGCGCTGCGCGCCTACAGCAAGGGCCTGTCGAATGAGCTGGCGCCCAGGGGCATTCGCGTCAACACCGTATCGCCGGGGTTCATCCAAACGAGCGCGGCCGACGCACTCATCGACCGGATCGCCCTGGCTGCAGCGGGCAGCCGTGACGCGGCGCTGGAATCGTTGATGGCCGCGCTCGGAGGGATCCCGCTGGGCCGGCCGGCGCAACCCGAGGAGGTGGCGGAGGTCGTCGGCTTCCTGGTGTCTGACGCAGCGTCCGCCATGGTTGGCGCCGATGTCGTCGTCGACGGCGGCACGGTGCCGACGGTTTAGGCCTACCGTGGCCGCTCACTCGATGTCGTGCGGTGCCTGATGTTCGGGCAGGGTCGCCACGTCTTCGTCCTCGGACACCAGGCAGGCGCGGCAGAAGTCCATACCGAATGGCGTGAGGTGAATCGAGCGGCGGACGACCTTGTGCGCGCGCACGGAGTGCATCGCGGCCAGCACGTCGGGTTGTGCCTCGACAACCTGGTATTCCAGCGGGTCGCGTAGTTGCTCCTGCGAGAACCAGATGAGTCCCAGCCGGAACAGGTTGTTGAGGTACGCCGGGACCTGATCCAGATAACGAAGCCCCGCCCGTGGGCCGATCATGTTGAGGCCCGGAGCCACCAGCCTCGAGGACACCATGCCGATGGGGCCGCCGGTGCGGACGTCGACTGCGGGCTGGGGTCCGCCGCGCAGGAGCAACAGCAGGATGCGGGCCTCGTCGGGCGCCATCTCTTCGAGGATGCGGGCGTACGCGGGGTGGCCGCGCTCGGTGTTCCACACGTCGCGCGATCGGGTCAGCAGCGCCTGCCCTTGAGCGCGCAACGACCTCTCCATCTGGCGCTGGCGCTCTTCTTCGTCCTCCTGATGGTGCGATACATCGTGCGTCGTCACGTTGTCACTGAGCGAGGCACTGACCTGGACGACAGCCTGTGACACCGAGACGCCGTTGGAGACTGCCTTGGCCAGGTCGCCGAAAACTGCACCGGCCTGGGCGACGCCGGACATCAGCTCGCGTGCGGAGTCGGCCGCGGATGCCGGGTCAGCGACTATCTCGAGTGCACGGCGACCTGTTTTGAGACCTGCAACCAGGGTCCATTCCGCGGTGCGCACCCAGGCCGTCGCGGCCAGGCGGACCAGCCCGGGCAGTGCTTCGCCGATCTCGGCGCTCCGGGGTAGCAGCGACGATGTCGGCTCTGGTGGAGGAGAGAAAGTGGCGCTGAGCGGTCCCCACTGAGCTGTGCGTCGTCGGCTACTCCGACGTTGGTCGTCACTCATGCCACACCAAGTCCCAAGAAAATCCCGTAGTGGAGGAAGCCACCGGCGGCGCCCATGATCGCGCCGTGAGCGTAGAGCATCCACTCATCTTCCCTGATTGCCGAACGCAGCATTTCCACGAAGTCGGTCGGCGGAAGTTCCTTGGTGCGTTGGGCGATCAGCGTGCGGATTTTGCCTGATTGCGCCTTCGAGAATTCTTCGTCGCGGAAGGGCGTCAGCGTTCGGCCGACGGCCTCGGCGGCAAAGCCTGCCTTGATCGAGTCGTAAGCCTGGGCGCCGAGTGCGACCCGCGCGGCGCCCCGGATGGGGCCGGCTGCCCGGTCGATGGCCGGGCCCAGGGCGGTGGCCATCATCTGGCGGGTGCGGTCGCCGCTCGGTCCGTCGATCAGGAAGTCGCCGATGCGTTCCAGCGTGATGACGTCGTCGGCGATGATCCCCGCGTACACCTCGGCGGCCTGCTCTTGCCGCCGAAGAAACAAGCCCTGGAATTTGATGCCGAAATAGCGGGTCGGCTCGGTGGGCTCGAAGATCAGCCACATGCCGAGCGCGTTGGTGATCCAGCCGACGATGACGCCGAGCGTCGGGAGCATCCACCAGGTGTGAAACCAGTGGTCGATGAACGCGACGGGAATGCCCAACAGGAACCCGAAGATGAAGCCGAAGTTGACCATCAGGTTCAGCTCGCGCTGGCCGATGTCCTTGAAGACGCGGATGACCAGCTCGGGGTTCTTGCGAAAGTGCTCGATGACCATGATCTTGGGGTCGAGCAACTGGTCGATGTGGATGCCGATCTCGGTGGTGATCGAGTGCACCACCTCCGGCAATTGCGACTGGACGCGCGCCACGATCGCGCGTTTGCCGACGGTGGGAAGGTCGCGCCAGAACTGCGGATCGTTGGCGATCATCACCTCGTCGACGAGTTGCGGAATCTCGGCCCGGAACAGCCTGACGATGTGTTCAGCGATCTTGTCGGGCTCGAGCTGCTGATAGAACTCGGCGGGCGTACCGAGCTTGGCGATGGCCTTGTCAGATGCGATCGAGCCCATCTTGGCGGCGCGCGCCGGCACGATGCCCTGCCACCCGACGCCGCCCTGCAGCACGCCGGGAATCTCCTGGAGTTTGTGCGGCGCCAGCCGTGCCAGCTGCGCCATCCCCGGGATTCTGAACCCGTGGAAGTTGACCGGATAGAACAGCATGATCAGGCCCGTCCAGTTGATGAGCCAGCCGATCACCGCGGTGAACAACGGGATGCTGAGGAATGCGAACCACTCCATCGGGGTATGGATCTGGCTCAACGTCCAATCGCGATCGACCAACCAACCCCAAAAATCGTTGAACGTCGACCTCACCGCCTTTCGTCGAGCACGCTGATCCCGCAGCACGTGGGGTTTGCCACCTGTGCGTGTGCACATTAGCCGTTGCCGCCGGGTCAAGTTGTTGTACTGAGGCCACGCTTTTGCCTCGGCCCGGTATCGGTCGGCGTAGGTGCACGCGTCGGCGTCGTATTCAACCAATAGGTTGACAACGACCGCACTGGCGCGCACACTCGTATTCAACCAAATGGTTTAGGAGCAAAATGACCGACCAGCTGTCGAAAGTATTTGCGGCACTGAGCGATCCACTCCGCCGCGACATCGTCGTCCGGCTGACGGCGGCTGATGCCACGGTGAGCGAACTCGCCGAGCCGTACGACGTCAGCATGCAGGCGGTTTCCAAGCACCTGAAGGTGCTCGAGGAGGCGGGGTTGGTCACCCGGGGCCGTGCCGCACAGACCCGGCCGGTGCACTTGGAGGCGCAGGTGTTCGACCTGATGACCAAGTGGATCGAGCGCTACCAACAGCGGGCCGAACAGCGTTACCAGCGCCTGGATGCGGTGCTGGGCGAGATGAATGACACCGAATCGAAACCGCGACGAAAGGGCAGAGCATCATGAACACAGCGCAGGCCGTCATCGAAGCCGACAAGGATGTGCCGCTCATCCGCATCACCCGTGACTTCCATGCCACCCCAGCGCAATTGCTGAAGGCACATACCGATCCGGAGCTGTTCGCCCGCTGGGTGGGTCCCGACGGGATGGACACCCGGATCGTCGAGTGGGATGCCCGCGACGGCGGCAGCTGGCGTTATGTCGCGGTCCGCGACGGCCAGGAGTTCGGGTTCCGTGGTTGCTTCCACACCGTCGCCGAGGACAAGATCGTCCAGACATTCACCTTCGAGGGCATGCCCGACGCGGTTTCCCTCGAGACGTTGTGGTTCGAGGATCTCGGTGACGGCCGCACCCGGCTGCACGGACAGTCGCTCGTGGACAGCTTCGAGGGACGCGACGCCTGGCTGGCCTCCGGCATGGAGACGGGTGTCGATCAGGGCTACGCGAAACTCGACGCACTGGTCGGCGAGCTCTGAGCTGGGGCCGCGATTACTGTGCCGGCGCCGCGAAACCGGACCAGCGCAAGCCTGTTCCGGCTTTCGCGGTCGACGGCGGCGTGGGGGCAGCGGCGCGGCGGGGCTTGGCGTCCGTCTCGCCACGCAGTCGGCGCTCTTCACGCAGGATGCGGCGGTTCAGGATTCGCTCGTCGCGGGCGGTGAGCGTGCGGTTCAGACCGGAGAGCTGCTCCAGCTGCAGCCAGCTCAGCCCGTCGAGGTCGCCGTCGGCGTCATGGCTGGCCAGGACAATGGAGCCACGTAGTAGGGGGACGGTTTTCGCCGTGAAAGTCGTTGTCGCCAGCAACAGTTCGGTTGCCTTGCGATTGATGCGGCGCTGGCACCGGCGTGCTGCCGGGCTGAACCAGAAGTCGAACTGGCGGTCCGCGCTGGTCAGGCATTGAAGCCGTTGACCTTGAATCAGATCAGTGATGTCGGCCGGCGTGTAGGCGCGGGTTTCATATACGGCGCCGTTGGTGCTGAAGTACAAGACGGTATTCATAGCGATAACCCATTCGGCTCTTTCTAGGTATGGACTCTCTGTCGAGCGAAGCACCCAGACCGCGGTGCTGTTATCAACGGTACCCATGTGACAATTGAGACAAACATTGATAACGCCGGGGCGGCGGGAAATATGCCCGCGGCCGCGCGCTAACACCGCCGCCGCCATCGCCGATAGCAGTGGCATGACCCCTTCGCGCGCTGCAGGAACGCTCGTCGTCGCGCTCGCCGCGCCGTGGTTATCGGTGGCGGTGGCCCATGCGGATGCGTTCGGACAACTCGGTGCGGTTCCCGTGGTCGCGTCACCGACGTGCGGCGGCACCGTGAGCGCCGACGCGCAGGCGACGCCGGTGCAGGTCGGCGGTGACGTCGGGCACGGTATCGGGGTGTCGATTCGCTATGACGCCGGTGTCTACGACGGCTCCTGCGCCTTGACGGTGACGGCCGCATGGCGGAATCTCGACACCGGTGCCTCCGGGCAGGGCGACATCTCGGCGGTCTCGACGATCGACGGGCACTACGGGTTCATCGGCTACGCGAACAAGAACTTCGCGACGGGTAGTGGCACGGTCGTCGTCACCCTGAGCTCGCACCCGGGTGCGGAAATGCGCATCACCGCGTAGGCGCCCATGCGGGCGATCGGGCTGCCGCAGCAATGCGACGATTGACCCATGACCGCGACGCTCGTCACGACCAATCTCGCCGGCGGATTTGCCCACCGCACCCTCTTCGAGCGGCTCGATGTGACGGTGGCGCCCGGCGATGTGATCGGTGTGGTCGGCTCCAACGGCGCGGGCAAGAGCACGCTGCTGCGCATCCTGGCGGGTGAACTCGCACCGCTTGACGGTGTGGTCAACCTGGCGCCGGCCGATGCATTCGTGGGCTGGCTGCCGCAGGAGCACGAGCGGGTACCGGGGGAGACGGTCGCCGCATACGTCGCGCGTCGCACCGGATGTGCCGCCGCGACACACGCGATGGACGCCGCGGCCGAGGCATTGGCCGATCCGAGCGCGGACGCGGACGGCTACTCCGCCGCGCTGGATCACTGGCTGGCGACGGGCGCGGCGGATCTCGACGAACGACTGCCGGCAGTGTTGGCCGATCTGGGCCTCGATTCCGACGCGGTGCGGCCGGAGTCGACGCTGATGACCGCGTTGTCGGGCGGACAGGCAGCGCGGGTGGGGTTGGCGGCGCTGATGCTGTCGCGTTTCGACATCGTCCTGCTCGATGAGCCGACCAACGATCTCGACCTGGACGGCCTCGCCCGCTTGGAAGAGATCGTCGGCAACCTCCGCGGAGGTGTCGTGCTGGTCAGCCATGATCGAGAGTTTCTGGCCCGCACCGTAACCCGGGTCGTCGAACTCGATCTGGCGCAGAACCGGACCACCGTCTACGGCGGCGGTTACGAGAGTTATCTGGAAGAACGTGAGGTCGCGCGGCGGCACCGTCGCGAACAGTTCGACGAGTTCGCCGAGAAGAAGGCCGATCTCGTGGCGCGGGCACGAACACAGCGGGAGTGGTCGAGTCAGGGTGTGCGCAACGCGATGCGCAAGGCACCCGACAACGACAAGAACCGGCGCACCGCACAGACCGAGTCCAGTGAGAAGCAGGCGCAGAAGGTCCGGCAGATGGAGAGCCGCATCGCGCGCCTCGAGGAGGTCGAGGAACCCCGCAAGGAATGGACGCTCCAGTTCACCATCGGCGCGGCTCCGCGGTCGAGTTCAGTTGTCGCGACACTCGACAATGCTGTTGTGCGACAAGGCGACTTCGTCCTGGGCCCAGTTTCGTTGCAGGTCGATGCCGGCGAGCGGATCGGTATCACAGGCCCCAACGGGGCGGGAAAGTCGACGCTGCTGCGGCTGCTGCTCGGCCGGCAGCAGCCCGACGAGGGGCGCGCGGGTCTGGGCGCCAATGTCGCCATCGGTGAAATCGACCAGGCGCGTGCCGATTTCACCGGCGACAGCCGGCTTGTCGATCGCTTCGAGCAATATGTGCCGTCATGGACGAGTGCGGATGTGCGCACGCTGCTGGCAAAGTTCGGGTTACGCGCCGACCACGTGGAACGCACCGCTGATGAGTTGTCGCCCGGCGAGCGAACCCGCGCCGGCCTGGCGTTGCTCCAGGCGCGCGGTACGAATGTACTGGTTCTCGACGAGCCGACCAACCATCTCGACCTACCGGCCATCGAGCAGCTGGAGCAGGCACTCGAAACCTATGACGGCGCACTGCTGCTCGTGACCCACGACCGCCGGATGTTGCAGAACGTCCGGTTGGACAGGTCGTGGTTGGTGCGCGACGGGCGTGTAGCGGAGCTGTAGCCGCGAGGATGCGATGCGGCGCACGGGCATCCGCACTTCAGATGGTCAAAGGCCGACCCGTGCCATATGAACGGCGTTGTAGCGGTCGCCGCGCACGCCGATCCGCGCCGCGAGCCCGTCGAGGTCGGCGACCTCGTCGGCGGATAGCGCCACCTGAGTGGATCCGACGTTCTCGTCGATGCGGTTTCGCCGACGGGTGCCGGGAATCGGCACGATCCACGGCTGCTGGGCCAGCAACCAGGCAAGCGCGATCTGGCCGGGTGTCGCGCATTTTGCTTCGGCGATGATGCGGACCTGTGCCACCAAAGCCTCGTTGGCAGTGATGTTTTCGGCTTCGAATCGAGGAAGGGTGCCCCGGATGTCACCGTCGCCGAATTCGGAACCGGTTGTCACGGTGCCGGTTAGAAATCCTTTACCGAGCGGGCTGAACGGGACGAACCCGATGCCCAGTTCGGCGCATGTGGGCAACACCTGCGGCTCGGGGTCGCGGGTCCACAGGGAGTACTCGCTTTGCACCGCCGTGACGGGGTGCACGGCGTGGGCGCGGCGGATCGTCGCGGCCCCGGCCTCGGACAATCCGAAATGGCGCACCTTGCCGGCAGCCACGAGCTCGCCGACGGTGCCGGCGACGTCCTCGATCGGTACGTCGGGGTCGACGCGGTGCTGATAGAACAGGTCGATCACGTCCGTCTGCAGCCGTCGCAGTGAGGCGTCGGCGACGCGGCGGATCTGTTCGGGCCGCGAATCGGTACCGGCCATCTTGCCGTCGACGATGTCCCATCCGAACTTGGTGGCGATTACGACCTGGTCGCGTAGCGGCGCCAACGCCTCGCCGACCAGCTCCTCGTTGACGTAAGGCCCGTAGACCTCTGCGGTGTCGATGAACGTCACGCCGGCTTCCTCAACGGCGTAGCGGAGCACGCCGATCATGTCGTCGCGGTCCCCGGGGTTGGGGCCGTAGCCCATTGACATGCCCATGGCTCCGAGACCGATCGCGGAGACCTGAAGGCCTTGTCCGAGTGTGCGGGTATGCATGTTGAATCCTCCTCAGGTGAAGGGTGGGAACGCTCCTGACGTCACGCTAGGTCCGGCCGGGCAGATCTGGGAGTGACGCCCGTTCCAGGTACTGGGAGTTCCTCCCAGCCGGCTCCGGGTGCCTCTACCGTGGGCTGATGGGAGCAGTGGACCTAAGCCGCGAGATTCGGGAGTTCTTGAGTTCGCGGCGCGCGCGCATCACACCCGAGCAAGCGGGGCTGCCCGCATATGGCGGAAACCGCCGGGTCAAGGGCCTGCGCCGCGAGGAGGTCGCGATGCTGGCCGGAGTGTCGGTGGACTATTACGTACGGATGGAGCGCGGTAACCTGTCCGGCGCTTCGGAGCACGTGCTCGACGCCCTCGCGTCGGCGCTCAAACTCGATGAGGCCGAACGTGACCACCTGTTCGCGCTGGCCCGTGAGTCCGGCAGTCGCGGCACCCGCCGCAAACCGAAAGTGCCGGTGACCATTCGGCCGGCGTTGCGGCAGGTCCTCGATGCGATCGGGGACGCTCCGGCTTGGATCCGCAATGGTCGCTCGGACGTGCTCGCGATGAACCAGCTCGCCCGCGCGCTCTACGCCCCGGTGTTGGCCGAACCGCGGCGGCCGGTGAACACCACCCGATTCGTCTACTTGAATCCTGAAGCGGCGGAAGAGTTTTTCGTCGACTACGACCAGATCGCCCGCGACGCTGCCGCGTTGTTGCGGCTGGAGGTCGGCCGCAATCCACACGACCCGGAGCTGATCACGTTGATCGGTGAATTATCAACGCATAGTGAGCTGTTTCGGCAGCGGTGGGCGTCGCAGGATGTGCGGTTCCACCGGTACGGCCGCAAACGCCTGCGGCACCCTGCGGTCGGCCAACTCGACCTGGATTTCGAATCGCTCGAGCTCCCGGCCGAGCCGGGGCTGCAGCTGAACATCTACACCGCGCCGGCGAATACCCCTGCCGCCGACGGTCTCCGACTGCTCGCCTCCTGGGCAGCCAGTCAGGACGACCTTCGCACCGAACAGGCCACCGCCGGCAGTTGATGTCCCGCGGGCTCTGAGCTGGTTCAGCCCGGCGGCCCGTCGCGGGTGACCCCGAGAACGGTGTCGAGGGTCAGATCATGCGGATGCTCGAAATCCGTTGCCCACCAGGCCGCTCCGGTCGCGCCGTCGGAAGTCATGTCCCCCACACCATTGCTCAACTCTCGATCCCCAGTGCCACCGTGAGTTCGAGTATGGTCCGCGGATCGGTCAGCCGCTCGCCGTAAAGCTCTCTCAGCTGGGTCATCCGGTAGCGCACCGTTTGCGCGTGGACGACGAGATCCGCGGCCACGGCATCCCGCCGACCTTGATGCAGGAGCCAGGACCGCAGCGTTTCGGTAAGTGCCGCAGCGGTATTGGGGCGCAAGTCGGCCAGCGGTGCAAGCACCCGCCGGCGCAGATCGTCGGCGGCCTCGCGGTCAGCGCCGATGACCAGTTCGACGAGATGTTCGTCGGTATCGAGCACATCGACATCGCTGCCCAGCAGGATGTCTCGCGCTTGGAGCGCTCTGCGGTAGGACGACCGTACCTGCGCCCACGGCCGGGCGGGCCCCACCCAGGCCCGTCGGCCGGCCAACGCTCGCAGCAGCCGGCGCCGGTGCGGTCCGTCCATGTCGGGAACGAGTAGTGCCGTGAGTGCCTCGGTGGGATCGACGCCGGGGAGGTCTTGGTTGAGCTGCAGCGTGGAGGGCCCGAAATTGACTGCGAGGCCATGTATTTGCGACGCGGGCAGCAGCACCGCGGTGAGTGACGTCGGCGGTGTCCAATCAGCATGCTCGGCGCCGGCCTCGAGGATCTCTGTCGTCTCGCCGGCGAGCAGGCTATGGCCGAGGCGCTCCAGGTAGCGCTCTCGGACGCGGCCGGTGGTGGCCAGCTCATCGGCGTGGCCGGTCACACTCGATGCCGAGAGTTCATCGATGAACGCGAACACCAGCTCGGCGAACCGCGCCATCGTCTCGGCGGTCAGTCCCGCGTTCACGGCAGTCGACGCCAGCTCACGCCAGGCGACCCTGGCCCCGACGCGGTAAGCCGCCAGCAGTGCGTCGATGGTGCGGCCGCTGCGCGCCTCCCCGCGGCCCAGTTCATAGGCGCCGTCCAGGGCGGGTGCCAGCTGCGTTCCGGCATCTGCATCCTCCGCGCGGGTGGCCAGCCGCAAGAACCCGCCGAGCGCCATCTGTACCGCGGTCTCGATGTTCTGACCCATCGGTCCGCTGAAGGCGTCGGTGTAGCTCGGCACCTCCACCGTGACGGCGGCAACGGTGCGTTCGGCCGTACGCGGTAGCACCGAGTGAAGCGCCGAGGTGACGTCCTCGCCGAGCTCCAAACCGGTGTATCTCGGCGCAGGATCTGGCATTTCTATTCCTATCGAACAATTACTAGGTGGTAGTTCACCTATCCCGGTCAAGAATTTACCCCGATTGATAACCAATCATTGAGCTATGACAACAACGGCATCGCGCCCCACCGTTGCCGGGGCGCTGCGCGGACGGGTCATCAAGTTCGCCGAACGGATCACGACCCCCCTGGTCCCGTCCGACTACCTCGAGGTGATCAACCCCCTGCATTCCGGTGCGGGCCTGCGCGGCCGCATCGTCGCGATCCAGCCCGAAACCCGCGATGCCGCCACCATCGTGATCAAGACCGGACGCGGCTGGCGCACACACACGCCGGGCCAGTACGTCCGCATCGGCGTCGATGTCGACGGTATCCGCCAGTGGCGGGCCTACTCGTTGACCTCTGAGACCGGTCGACGTGACGGCTGCATCGCCATCACGGTGAAAGCCATTCCGGACGGCGTCGTGAGCAATCACCTCGTCCGGCGCGCGACGGTCGGCACCATCGTCCAACTCGACCAGGCCGCAGGGGAATTCACCTTGGGCGCCCAGCCGCCGCGCAAAATTCTCTTCCTCACCGCGGGCAGCGGGGTGACTCCGGTGATGGGGATGCTGCGCAACCTGAACGCCCCGGATGTCGACGTCGTCGTCGTGCATTCCGCGCCCACCGCTGACGACGTCATCTTCGGCGACGAACTGCGGGCGCTGGCCCGCGACGGCCGAATCCGGTTGGTGGAGAAGCACACTGACACCGACGGCATGCTCGACGTCGCGCAGATCGAGCACCTCGTCGACGACGTCGCCGAGCGACAGACCTGGGCCTGTGGGCCGGCCGGCATGCTCGATGCCCTCGAACGACGCTGGAATGCCGACGACATCGCGGGCCGACTGCACACCGAGCGGTTCCGGCCGACGGTCGTCGCTCCCGGTGCGGGCGGCACCGTCACCTTCGCCAAGACCGGAAAAGCCGTCGATGCCGACGGTGCACAGACGTTGCTCGACGCCGGTGAAGCCGCCGGCGTGCTGATGCCCTCAGGCTGCCGGATGGGCATCTGCTTCGGCTGCGTCGCACCTCTTCGGGAAGGCGCCGTGCGTGATCTGCGTACCGGCGACATCACCAGCGCCGCCGACGGCGTGCTGATTCAAACGTGCGTCTCCGCCGCTGCGGGCGCCTGCGAAGTCGACCTCTGAGAATCTGAGAACAAGGAATCCGACATGGAAACTCTGCAAATCGTCAGTGACCCAACCGATCCGACCGCACATCTCAGCGATCAGGACGTCGAGAACATCGGCCGCGAACTCGACGCCATCCGCGCCGAGGTCATCGCCGACCGCGGCGAGCGCGATGCGGCCTACATCCGCAAGGTCATCAACGGCCAGCGCAAGCTCGAACTCGGCAGCCGTGCCGTGCTGCTCTTCTCATTGTTTCCGCCGGCCTGGATCGTCGGCACCGTCGGCCTGTCCGTCTCGAAAATCGTCGAGAACATGGAGATCGGCCACAACGTGCTGCACGGCCAGTGGGACTGGATGCGGGATCCCAGCGTCCATTCGACCACCTGGGAATGGGACAGCGCTTCGCCCTCGGATATGTGGAAGCACTCCCACAACGAGCTGCACCACACGTACACCAACGTGCGGGGCAAGGACAACGACCTGGGCTACGGCATCATGCGGGTGGACGAGAACCAGCGCTGGACGCCGTTCTACCTCGGCCAGCCGCTGTGGAACTTCTTGAATGCCTGCTTTTTTCAATACGGCATCGCCGCCTACGACCTGGAGCTCGGCAAGCACTTCAAAGGCCGCGGCGATAAGGAAGAGCTGCGCCGCAACGGCAAGAAGGTGCTGGCCAAGGTGCGCCGGCACGTCACCCGCGACTACATCCTGCACCCGCTGCTGTCCGGGCCCTCCTTCGTGACGACACTGACTGCCAACCTCACCGCCAACTTGGTTCGTAACTGGTGGACGCACTCGGTGATCATGTGCGGCCACTTCCCCGACGGTGTCCAGACTTTCGAGAAGACCTCGATCGACGGCGAAACCCGCGGCCAGTGGTACCTGCGCCAGATGCTCGGTTCGGCCAACATCTCCGGAGGCCGACTGCTGCACTTCATGACCGGCAACCTGTCGTTCCAGATCGAGCACCACCTGTTCCCCGACCTGCCCAGCAACCGCTACCAGGAGATCGCGCCCAAGGTGCAGGACCTGTTCGACCGGTACGGGCTCACCTATACCACCGGGTCCATGCCCCGGCAGGTTGCCTCGGCGTGGCGAAAAGTGCTCCGCCTCTCGCTGCCGAATGGCTTCGGCCGCAAAGTCTTCAGCAGAGCGAAGCCCGCCACCACGGGCGCGCACCCACCCGTCAAAGCCGCGTAGTCGTCGCCGAGGGCCCGACAACCCGGCATCACAGGCGAGGGCGCGTCGCAGAGTTGTAGCCAGACTGCCAGGCGTCAGGACGTGGCGGCGTCAGCGCCCGCTGCCGAGGCGGGCGCGCCGGCCTGCCGGAAGGACGCGGTGCGTTCGTGCTCGCGGCGGCGGACCGCGCTCTGAATCTGTTCGAGATTGTTGCGGAGCAGGTCGGAGACGAACTCGTCCATCCGGGGATCGGCGAGCATGGCGATGAGCACGTGCATGACGGATTCGCTCGCCTGACCCACGACCCTGTCGTACCCAGGGATTCGGCTGACGATGGGTATCCCCGAGTCGGTGCGAATCTTCTCGGCCGCAAGAGCTTTCAGATCGTCGTAGTTCTCTTCGATGGCGTCAGAGACGTTGCGCGTGTAGTGGCCCGTCTTGATGACGTCGATGACCTCGTCGAGCACCATTATGGTGATCGGCCGCTTCACCAGCTGCACCGCCCGCACGCTGATCCGGTTGATCAGCCGAAGCCCCGCCGGGGTCTTGAGTCCGCGCCGTACCAAGAGGGGCGTGATCAACAGCGAGCCGATCATGATCGCCAACACCAAGCCGAGGATCAAGCCGAGGTCGCGCCAGCCATGGATCGCCATGACTGTGTTCACGCCCGCGTTCTCACGGGTGCAGGTTCCACTGCCCGACGTCGGAGGCCAGGGCGTCGCTGACGTCGACCTCGAGACCACCGACCACCGGCCCGGGGTTCGACGCGGTGCTCACGATCCGCTGGTACATCACGGCAGCCGGATAGATCTTGCCGCCGGACCAGGACCGGGTCTGCCAGGCCCACACTTTGCCGGGCGTGGTCGAGCGCCCGATCACTCCGTCGGCTGTGGCCCACTGGCAGGTGTTGATGCCGCCATAGACGCCGGTGCGCTGTGGGCCGAGTACCGAGTTGATACCCCGAAACCACGGCAGCGCAACGTTGTTCCACGTTTCCCGGTCGATGTCGTCATCGACGGAGAAGAAGATCGGCGCGCTCTGACCGCCACCCGCCGCGGTGTGCAGTTGCCATGCGGTGCGCGCATCGGCGACGCCGCCCGCATAGCCGCGCGTGAAATCGGACGGCGCGGTACCGCCCGGCTTGCCGTACTGGTAATTGCTGACGATCGCGAGTCCTGCCGCAGCCAGTGACCGGGCGTAGGGCAGCGTGATCGGCTTCGCGCCCATGGTCGAGCCGGGACGTGATGTCGAGACATAGTTGACGACGCCGGCGTGCCCGGCGGCCCGAATGTCCTGCGCCGGAATCTGCTTCATGGCGAAGTCGATCAGTGTGGGAGCGGCGGCCGCCGCCGTCGGCAGGCCGATGCCTGCCGCGCTCAGGCCGGCCAAGGCAGACGCCGCGCCGGCATAGCGCAGCGCATCACGACGCGAGAACGGGCGCCGAAGGCCGGTGGTCTCCGGGAAGTCCTGCATTTCGGAATGTTAACAATGCGACAGATGTGAAAGTTGTGGCCGTGACGTGCTGATTCCAGATCGTGACCGGACTGTTTCCTCGCCCGGCGGGAAGGCCCGTTCGATTCAAGGTGAAGGTAACGATGTCCAGGGCCGTCTTCCTCGCGAACACTGGGGTTCGGATCGATGAGGGAGTGTGGATGTATCAGGGCCGCAGCGTCCGGGCGCCGCAGGTGGTGCTGTCGGTGGAGCTTCCCACCTCATCCGGGGATGCGCTGGCTCAGGTGACCACGCTGCTGGACGAGTTCAGCGCGTACCTGGCATACCGCGTGCCCGGCGCCAGGGTGGAGAAGTCCGTGGCCGGCGCCGTCCCTGCGCGCGCCCCGCTGCCGATACCGATGCGTGGACTTGTCATCGACCGGTCCACCCGGCAGGTCAGCATCGACGGCCACCCGATCGCCATGGCGTACAAGGAATTCGAGCTGCTGGCCTACCTGGCGCAGCATCCACGGCGGATCATCTCGCGGGAGGAGTTGATCGAGAACGTATGGGACGCGGGGTTCGCCTCGATGCGCACCGTCGACACCCATGTGCGACGGCTCCGGGTGAAGCTGGGCGCACGTGCGCTGACGCTGACGACGGTCCGGGGGAAGGGTTATCGCTTCGACCCGCAGCCCTCGACACGATTCCGGGATCAGCGGCCGATCCGATCCGCCTGACCGTCAGAACGCCGGCACCACCACGCCTCCGTACGACCGTGCGATGAACGACCGTACGGAATCCGATTGCAAAGCTTTGGCCAACAGCCTGATTGGTTCGCTGTCGTGGTTGTCCGGCCGGGCCACGAGATATTCGACGTAGTCGCGGTTTGCGTGGTCGCAGTGGATCGCTGACTGCAGGTCGATCTGGCGGTCCATGGCGTAGTTGCCGAACAGGAACACCAGGTCGAAGTCCGCGAGCACGTCCGCCAGATGTGCGCTGGCGATTTCCTTGAACAGCAGCTGCTTTGGGTTCGCGATCACCGATTCGACTCCAGGGGTGGAACATTTGCCGGCACGCAGCGTGATCAGCCCCAGATCCTGAAGGATGCGCAAGGCGCGTCCGACGTTCGCCGGGTCGCCGGGCAGCGCCACCTGCGCGTACTGCGGTACGTCGCCCAGGGTCGCAATCGATTCCGAGTAGAGCGCGAACGGCTCGATGTGCACCGGTGCGACGGGGACCAGTCGCTGGGCCGACGAGGCATTGAACTCATCGAGGAAGGGCAGGTACTGGAAGAAGTTGGCATCGATGGTCCCGGCGACCAGGTGGTGGTTCGGTTCGTCGAACGTGTCGAACACTTCGACGTGGAGGTCGATTCCGTCCTGCGCGAGTACCGGGCGGACGTGATCGAGGATCTCGGCGTGCGGCACCGGCGTAGCTCCTACGCGCAGAATTCGGCCGGTGCCACGAATCGATCGAATAGTCCCCACTGACACCCCCTTTGCCCGATGCGCCCACGGCGCCACACCACGAAGACTACCGACCGGGTGGCGAATCCGCGGCGCGGAAGTCCGCCGAGTGTTACGGCATGTGACGCATTGTGAGCGTCGGTGTCCGGCCCGCTGGAGCACGGCGGCCACGCCCAATAGTTTTTGTCTCCAACCACATTCACCGACCAGCAAGGGGCGTCATGACAGTCGAACATACGGCGGTGCGCACCGATGGTGGGCCCCCGCCCGGAGCGCAGCGCCTGCGCGGCAACCTGGGGATCCCGGCCATCGTCTTCATGGTGTTGGCCGCGGCGGCGCCGCTGGGCGTCATCGGCGGGCCGGTGCCATTGGGTATCGCCACCGGTAATGGCGCGGGGTTCCCCGCGACGTTCGTCATTGCCACGGTCGTGCTGCTGCTGTTCGCGATCGGCTTCACGGCGATGACGCCCTTCGTTCGTGAGGCCGGGGCCTTCTTCTCGTATGTGCAGCAAGGGTTCGGGTCCAGCCCGGCCATCGGTGCCGCGTTCGTGGCAGTCCTGACCTACGCATCGATGGAGGCCGCCGTCTACGGGCTCCTCGGTCCGCAACTCGGCGGTCTGTTGGCCCTCGTTGGCGTACCCCAGGTGCCGTGGCCGGTGTGGGCGCTGGCCGGGCTCGCGGTGATCACCTACCTCGGTTACCGCAACATCGAGCTGTCCAGTCGGGTACTCGCGGTTCTGCTCGTCGCCGAGATCGCCATCGTCGCCGTCCTCGACGCGGTCATCGTCGCGCGCGGCGGTGACCACGGACTGTCGACGGGACTGCTCAACCCGACGCAGATCGCCTCGGGCGCACCGGGAATCGGGCTACTCTTCGCAATCATCTCGTTCCTCGGATTCGAGGCGACGGCCATCTTCCGCGACGAGGCACGCGATCCGGACCGCACCATTCCGTATGCGACGTACCTCGCGCTGGCCGTGATCGGCATCTTCTACACGGTGTCGAGCTGGGCACTGATCTCGGCGTGGGGTGATCACGAAGCCGTCGAGCGCGCGACGAATGCGGGCGGCACCATGCTGGTAGACACCGCACAGCGCTACCTGGGCGTGGTGGGAGCCGACATCATTCAGGTCCTCTTCGTCACCAGCCTCTTCGCCTGCATCCTGTCGTTCCACAACGTCGTGTCCCGCTACCTCTTCGCGCTGTCCGGCCGCGGCGTGCTGCCTGCCGCGTTCGGCCGGCCCCACACCCGTCATGGCTCGCCGCACGTCGCATCGCTGGTGCTGTCGGCGCTGATCCTCGCGGTCATCGGTGTCGCGACCGTGGCACAGCTCGACCCGAGCACGGAGTTCTACACCTGGCTGTCCGGGATCACCACGGTCGGCGTGCTCGTCCTGATGGTGCTGACGAGTGCGGCGGTGCTGACGTTCTTCGCACGAGACCGGCGGCACTACTCGGTGTGGCGCGTCCGGGTGGCGCCGGCGCTCGGCCTGGCCGGACTGGTGGCGTTCCTGGGCTTGATCCTGGTGAACCTCAAGGACCTGGTCGGCGGGTCGTCGGGCCTGGCGTTGGCCGTAATCCTGGTGCTGGTAGTGGGTTTCGTGGGCGGTGCCGTACTCGGTTACCGCCGCGCGCGGACGGTGTCGGCCGCTGCGGTCGGGGCGGCGGGCTGATGTCCGTGACGACGGAAGCGGCGACGCGGCACCGGAACGTTGGCGATCTGCTCGACTCCGGCGTCATCACCGAGGTCGAGGTGGCGTGGAGTGATCAGTTCGGTCATGCGCTGGGCAAGCGGGTGCCCGTCGACCAGTTCCGCAGGCGCGCAGAAACATCCGGGTTCGGCTTCTGCGACGGGGCACTCGCGTGGAACTCCAACGCGCGGGTCATCGAGAGCCTTCGGTCGACCAACTGGAACACGGGCTACCCCGACGCTTTCGCCGTACCCGACCTGAGTACGTTCCGGGAACTGCCGTGGCGGACCGGCGTGGGACACGTCATCTCCGACATCGTCGGGCACGACCGCACGCCGTCGCCGCTCGATCCGCGTGCGGTCTTGCGGCGGGTCATCCAACGACTGGAGAGCCTGGGGTACACCGCCAAGGTCGGCGCCGAATTCGAGTTCTACCTGCTGAATGTGGACGGGTCGATCTTCCAGGACGACGTACACGCCTACTCGCTGCAGAACGCGAACACGCTCGAACCCGTGCTCAGTGACCTCTATTCGGTACTGCGCGAGTTCACTTCTCTGGAGGGCCTGCTGACCGAATACGGTCCCGGGCAGGTCGAGGCGAACCTGGTCTACAGTGACGCCCTGGATGCCGCCGACAACAGCGCCCGGCTCAAGTACGCCGTCAAGGAGATCGCCCGGCGCAACGGCAAGTTGGCGACGTTCATGCCCAAGCCGTTCTCCGAACACTCCGGAAGTTCTGCGCACCTGCATATTTCGCTCTGGCGCAACGGCGAACCGGTGCTTGCCGGCGCCGACGGCACCGAGAGCCAGGTCGGCCGGCACGCCATCGCCGGCCTGCTCGAGCACCTGCCGTCGATCACCCTGTTCGGGGCGCATTCGGTCAACGCCTACCGCAGGTACGTCCCCGGCTCGTTCGCGCCGGCGACCTTGACGTGGAGCCGCGACAACCGGACGTCCGCCGTCCGGTCGCTTCTGGAGGCGACGCCGGAGGCGACGCGAATCGAGTTGCGCACCGGCGCGTCAGACGCAAACCCCTACTGGCTCATCGCATCTGCCCTGGCCGCCGTCGTGGCCGGCCTGGAAGCCAGGCGCAACCCCCCGGAGCCGCAGACCGGCAACCTCTATGAGGTCGGGGTGCGGCTGCCGGAATCGCTCAGCGTCGCGATTGCGCTGGCGCGTAGCGACGACGCCATCGTCGATATCTTGGGGGCGGATTCCGTGCACGACTTCGCCGAGATCGCCCAGAGCGAGTGGGACGAATACTCCAATGCGGTCACCGACTGGGAATTCCGGCGCTACCTGGAGAATTCATGACTGCCACATTGACCACCGCGCCACGGTTCGGGGTGTGGGCGCCTGTCTACGGAACCTGGGGCGCCAGAACGCATCCCGTGGAGATTCCCGACGCCAGCTACCGCCGGACGCGTGATCTCATCGTCCGGGCCGAAGAGCTGGGATTCGATTCGACTCTGGTGGCCCAGCACGTCCTGCATCCTGGTGGCGCCGAACACGACGTGCTGGAAACGTGGTCGACGCTGGCCGGACTGGCGGAGGCGACCAGCCGCGTCGAGTTGATCGGCGCGATCAAGCCGTTGCTGTTCAATCCGTTGGTCTTCGCGAAAACTGTTGCCAATATTGAGCAGATTGCTGCGGACCGGGTCGCGATCAATCTCGTCAGCGGTTGGTTTCTTCCCGAGCTGGAGGCGATCGGCCTCGGCGACGTCACCCATGGTGATCGATACGCATACTCCCGGGAGTGGCTCGACGTCGTCGGGCGGCTGTGGCGCGGCGATGCCGTCGAGTCCGGGTTGGACGGAGCCGTCGCGGCCGGTGCCCAGTTGCGACCGGCCCTCGACCGCACGCCGCGCGTGTACCTCGGTGGCGAATCGGAAGCGGCGCGTGCGCTCGCGGCAGCGCAGGCCGACGTGTTCTTCCTGAACGGGCGGCCGCCAGCCGACGCGGCGGCCATCATCGACGATATGCGGCGGCGGGAACGGAACAAGCCGGCGCCGTTGCAGTTCGGACTCTCCGCGTTCGTCATCGCTCGCGAGACGGAGGAAGAAGCGCAGCGCGAATTCGATTACCTGCAGGGCCTGGTCGACGGTTCGGGTCAACGGGACCGCACGGTGGGAGCCGATCCTGCCACCGCCATGTTCAAAGTGCACGAGGGCGTGGCGCGCGTGGGCACCAACGGTGGCACCCTGGCCGGTCTCATCGGCAGTTATGCGCAAGTGGCTGAACGGATCAGGGTTTTCGCCGAGCTTGGCATCGACCTGTTCATGCTGCAATTCCAGCCGCTGGAAACCGAGATGGAGCGGTTCGCAACCCACATCCTGCCCCTGTTCCGATGACCTGAGAAGGAAACCCCATGACCGTTACGACGTTGGCCGCAGGGTCTGTAGCCGACCGGCGGGTGCTGTTGCAGTCGGTCGTCGAAACTCTCGGCGCGCAAGACGCCCACTACGAATTGACCCGCACGTTGCACCATGAGGCAATTCGCGCGATCGCCGACACCGGTGTCCTCGCACTCCGGATCCCCCAGGAATACGGTGGCCCAGGCGGTTCCATCGTCGACGTCATCGAGACCGTCATCGACATCGCGCAAGCCAGCTCCAACGTGGCCCAGGCGCTCCGCGCCCATTTCGGATTCGTGGAACGGCTCCTGGGTAACCGCGGGGACGACGCACTGCGGGGCCGGTGGTTCCCCGACGTCCTCGCTGGAAAGATCGTCGGCAACGCGATCACCGAAGCCGCCGGCTCCTCTCCGGCGGCTATCGGCACCACACTGCGTGACACCGGCGACGGCCGATACCGGTTGGACGGCAGGAAGTTCTACTCGACCGGCACCCTGTACTCGGACTTGATCGCGGTCTCGGCCGAACGCGAAGACGGCCGCGAAGTGCACGTGATCATTCCGGCCGACCGCCAGGGCGTCACGCTGTTCGACGATTGGGACGGTTTCGGACAGCGGCTTACTGCCAGTGGTGCAACGACTTTCGAGGCCGTGGCGGTCGACGAAGACGAGGTGTCGGTGGTCCCTGCGGACCACCGGCTGGCGCACAGCCAGACGTTCCTGCAGCTCTATCTGACCGCCGTGGCAGTGGGAATTGCCAAGGGCGCCTTGCGGGATGCTGTCTGGTTCGTCCGGAACAAGGCACGTCCTGCGGCGCACGCGTTGACCCCGTCGGCGACACAGGACCCGTTCATCCTGCAGGCAGTAGGGGAGATCGCCGCCTGGACGTCGACGGCGGCCGCGGTCACCCTCAGCGCCGCGGCGGAGCTGGATCGGGTTGTGGACACCGGCCAGATCGACGACCAGCAGGCCATCGGGGCCGCCGCGATCGAGGTGGCGAAGGCCCAACTTGTCGCGGAACGCCTCACCCTCGATGCCGCACAGCGGTTGTTCGACACCGGTGGTGCGTCGGCCACGGCGCGGGCACTGAATCTCGACCGGCACTGGCGTAACGCGCGCACCATAGCGAGCCACAACCCGCTCGCGTACAAAGCCTGGGCGACCGGAGATTTCGTGGTCAACGGCGCCCTTCCGCCCAACTCCGGATATTTTTAGAGCCGTGCCGAGACGAAAGGTCCGATAGTGGCCGCACCGGTTGTTCTTCTACCACGGCGGTTCTCGGACGGCGACGACCCGCGAGTCATCGCGGCCAATGAACTCTTCGACCGGATCGTCGAGCTGGTCGCCGAGGCCGGGCTGGCGCCGCGGGTGGTCGACGATCCGTTCGTGGCGCTGTCCGACGTCCGCGGACTCGTGCTGCCCGGCGGCGGAGACATCAACCCGCGGCGCTACGGGCAGGTCGCCACCGCGGCGGTGTACGACGTCAACGAGGCACAGGACGAACTTGATTTCATCTTGGCGGCGCGGGCGCAAGATGCCGGTCTGCCGGTGCTCGGCATCTGTCGTGGTGCGCAGGTACTGAACGTGTTGCGGGGTGGGGATCTCCAGATCGACCTGGTACCAGGCGAAGTGCCGCACCGGAGCACGACTGCCGACGCGCTGTTCGGGCGGCATCCGGTAGCCCTGGCCGCGGGCAGCCGAGTTCACGCCGCGCACCACGCCGGGCAGATCGTCGTTGCTTCGGCACACCACCAGGCCATTGCGTCACTGGGCCCCGGGCTGGTGGCGACCGGCCATGCCCCCGACGGTCTGATCGAGTCGTTCGAGGCCGTCGACGGTTGGGTGCTTGCCGTGCAATGGCATCCGGAGGCGGCAGGCACGTCGGAGGCGGTTCAGCGCGCTCCGTTTGCCGCGCTGGCACAGGCCATCGGAATCGACGACTGCCTAGCCCGCCGCTGAGAAGTGCGCCGCCCCTTCGATTCCGAGCAATCGCTCAAGGCCCTCGCTACCAGCCGGCGTCACGACCACTGCTCGGCTGCTCCCGATACGCCGCACCCAGCCCTGGGCGAACAGTGCGGTCGCGATATGCGCGCCCGCCGCGCCCGCCAGATGACGGCGCCGCTCCGTCCAGTCCAGGCAAGAGCGCGTCGCGGCACGGCGCCCCGGTTCGAACGGAGCGCCCAGCGCCTCCGTCAACCAGCGGCGGCCATCGCTGGTGAGCGTCAACGACTCATCGAGCAGCCCGCGTCGCAGTAGCGCCTCGGTGATGCTCACACCGAGCCGTCCGGCGAAGTGGTCGTAACAGGTACGCCCGCGTGCGAGTGCACTGTTGATCACCGCTTCGCGCATGCCGCGCGGAGGTGTCGACGGCTGCTCACCCAGCACAGCGAGCGATTCGAGCACCTCGGCGACGTCGGCGTCCACCAGCTCGACATAGCGGTGGCGCCCCTGCCGACGTTCGCTGAGCAGGCCGACCGCCACCAGGCGGTTGATGTGCTCGGTGGCGGTCGAGGCGGCGACACCGGCATGTGTGGCCAGTTCCTTTGCGGTCCAGGCCCGTCCGTCCATCAGCGCGAGCAGCATGCGGGCGCGCGTGGTGTCAGCCATTGCGGATGCGACGGCGGCGAGGCTTTCGGCTGTCATACAACCCAGTGTGCGACGGTGACGGTTCGGTGGCCACCGAACTATCAGGCGGCCAGGATGTACCCATGGACCCGGCGGGAGCGCCGACGCCCGCTGCGATGTCCTACAACGAAGCGCAGGCGCTCACGGTCACCTGATCAACTCGCGGCGTTGGGCAGCAAGGGAGGGCACGCCCCGTGGGCATCGGTGGCCAGCTCGAAGTGCCAGAGTTCGTTGGCGTAGATCTGGCATAGGCCGAAGCGCGCACCGTTGGCGATCAACCACGTGTCAGCGCTGTTGCCGCCGATATCGACAGCCTGACCGCTGACGTGCTTGGACTGCTGTGGCGTCTGAACGTATTGCCGCGCAGCGTTGTAACTGCCGTAGGTCTGGATCGCGTCATCGAGCAGTTGCTGCTGGAACTCGGGAGTGCGCCAGCCGGAGGTGATCGTCATGGGGATCCCCTCGGCGGCTGCCGCGGTGGCCGCCTGCTGAACGGCCGCCAGCAAGGCCGGATCCAGCCGGCCGACGGTGGGGTTGGAGACGTCGAATGGGCTTGCCGCGTCGGCCGACGCAGTGGACAGCGGTCCGAGGAACATGAGCGCACTGGCCAAGGCCAAAGCGGTACCGACGAGTCGCATGGGCACCGACCCTACCCGGCGTCGGCTATCGACCGGTCTCCCGCAGCGACATCGGCGGTGTCGTCGCCGCGGCCAGCGCCGTGGCGTCGATCGTCTGACAGCGGTACGGCAGCGTCTGCAGCCGGGCCGTCATCGTGGCGAGTGGATTCTCGAGCACGGCCATGGCGCCGGACAGGAACGCCCACTCGTGCTCGTCGCTGCCGAAATAGACGACGGTGCCGAAGGTTTCGCCGAAACGCTCCCACGACCGGATCAGCGTCTCGTTGCGCCAGAGGGTGGGACAGCCCGCCTGGCCGACGACGATGACGCCGATGTCACCACACAGTTTCATGAAATCGGCACCGTAGAGCCGGTTGTGTTGGGCGGCATCGGCGCGCTCGTCGGGCAGGTCGATGACGACGACGTCATACCTGGGGCCCGAATAGCCTGCCACGAACTCGTATCCGTCGGTGTAGTGCACCGTGACGGGGCCGAGTCCGGCTTCGGCCCTTGCCAATTCGTCGGGCGTATAGCCGTAGGGCAGATGTTCGGCGCAGAGCCGCACAGCCTCGGGGTCGATGTCGACGTGGTCGACGTGCATGGCGCCGGCAGCGACGGCCATCTGGCTGGCCACGCCCTCGCCGGAGCCGATGATCAGCACCCGGTCGACTCTCTCGGCCAGCAGCATCGCCGGCACCATCAGTGCCTCGTGATAGACGAGCTGACTGAATTCGGTGCTCTGGCGGTCCGAGTCGCTGAACAGCGCGACGCCCTGCTCGGTGCGGCCGATCACCAGATGCTGAAAGTCGGTGTGGACGTCGCACAGCACGTCGGTCAGCTGCCAGGTGCGGGTGAGGCCGGGTGCCATCGGCTCGACGATCTGCTTTCCTGCTCCGCGAAACACCTTGTGGATGTGGGCATCTTCGGCGCCGACCGCCTCCCGCAGCAGCCGGACCGCTTCCTCGGCATCGGCAGACTCACCGCAGGTGAAGACGTCGACGAACATCGCGCCGCGCTCGGGATAGCTGTGGATCGACGCGTGCGACTCCGCGAGCAACGCCAGTACCGTCACGCCGTGCGGCTCGAAGCGCTTGTCCACCATGTCGCACACCGTCGCGCCGGCGCGCTCGACGGCCGAGCGCAACAGGTGGCGCAGCCGCACGCGATCGTTGGCCAACGCGGAATCGACACCGGTGAACTCGGCCAGCACGTGGCAGCCCGCGAAGCTGCTACCGGGTTGTGACTGCATCATCGACCTCCACGAATCGCGTTGCCAGCGGCTCAAATCCATTGAACGACGAGGAGTAGCTCGTCGTATAGGCACCAGCGGTATCGATCTCCACCAGATCACCCGGTTGCAGCGTCACCGGTAGCGGATACCGCCGGTAGAGCACGTCGTCACCATCGCACGTCGGGCCGGCAACCACCGCGTCGTCGACGGGATCGCCGTCGCGGCTCGTGCGCAGCCGGTACCGGATGTATTCGTTCTCGGTTTCGGCCAGCCCGCCGTAACGCCCGACGTCCAGGTACACCCAGCGGCGGCCGTCGGTGCCGGTCCGCACCGACACGACTTCGCAGGAGAGCGTGCCCGCCGAGCCGACGATCGCCCGTCCGGGTTCGATGACGACGTGGGGGAGCACCGGAAAATGACGCGCGAGTGCGTCGCCGATGGCGCCGCCCACCACCCGGATGTCGGGTACGTGCGTATCGTACGAGACCGGGATTCCGCCGCCCAGGTTGAGTGTCGTGAGGCCCGGCGCCACATTGAAAATGTCAAGTGCACAACGGATTCCGATTTCCCAAGCCGTCGGGTCCAGCTGCTGCGAGCCCACGTGGAACGCGACCCCGTCCGCCCGCAGCCCCAATCGTGCCGCCTCGGTCAGCAAGCCGATCGCGTCCTCGGGCAAGCATCCGAACTTGTGCCCGAACGGTGTGACGGACGACGGGAAAGCCGGCGCAATCCGGCACTCGACGCTCGATCCCGGCGCGTTCGCGGCAATGGCCTCCAGCCCGGTCGCGGTGTCGAAGGTGAACCGCCGCACGCCCTGCGCAAACGCGTACGCGATCTCGGCGGGCTTCTTGAGCGGATTGCCGAAAGTCACGGACCCGCCACCGATGCCGGCCGCAGCGCACAGGTCGATCTCGCCGGCCGACGCGACGTCGAACGTGCAATCAAGGCCGGCCAGCAGCCGCAGGATCGGCTCAGCCGGGTTGGCCTTCACCGCGTACCGAATCTCGGCCGCCGGCAGCGCGCCGCGCAACTGAGCAACGTTCCTGCGCACTGTCGCGAGGTCGATCGTCAGGTAGGGCCGACTGGGCACAGGCGGCAGAGTACTGAACGAATCCGTCCGCTGCGTGGTGATCGGCGAGCGAAGGGATCAGCCGACCAGGTTGATGACGAGATTGATCGTGCACGCGATGATGACGGTGCCGTAGATGTAGCTGAAGAGGCAGTGCCGGAGCACCTCGGCCCGCATCTGCGAGCTGGTGACATCGGTGTCGGAGACCTGGTAGGTCATCCCCAGGTTGTACGAGAAGTAGTAGAAGTCGCTGTACTGCGGATCGACACCGGGGTTGTTGAAGTCGATCCCACCACCACCGTCTTCGTCGTAGTACATGCGGGCGTAGCGAGCCATGTACATGGTGTGGAGCAGCGCCCAGGTCGCGAGGATCGCGACCAACGCCATGCCTGCGTACGACGCCTTGTCCGCATCATTGGCGGACAGCAGGAGGATGCCGATGGAGGTGAGGCTGGCGGCCAGGATGAGGAACAGGACGAGATCGCCGATTTCATCATCGACGTCGGCTTCGCTTGCATGGGCCTTCGTTCGCACGGGATCCATCCGCCACAGCACCGCGAGCGCCCACAAGACATGGCAGGCGGCGGTGACGATGACCACCGCCAGCAGGCCCACCGGCCAACGCTGCGACAGCATTCCGGTCGCAAGGCCGACGCCGAGGCCCGCGGTCAAGCTGATCCAGAATCTGTTGGCACCTGAGAGTGTGGTCACTCGTACATTGTCGACCGACGTGGTGATCTCGGAGGTCTTCTGGCACCCCTATGGCGGATTCGTTGCGGCCGCGAGCAGTTCGGTCACGGTTGTGGTCGGTTGAGTCATGGGCACCGACTGCCGGCCGCCGTAGCGTTCCGTGCAACCGACTGTGAACGAAGGAGTTCTGCTGTGGCGTTGCATCGCTCATCCTGGATGGACAAGGACCTTGACGCGCTTGCCGACCTGGCGCGCCGGTTCTTCGAGAAGGAGTGCGCTCCGAACGAGGAGCGCTGGGGTCAGCAGCAGCACGTCGATCGCGATGTCTGGCTCAAGGCGGGCGAACTCGGCCTGTTGTGTTTGAGCATCCCCGAGGAGTACGGCGGCGGTGGCGGTACCTTCGCGCACGAGGCCGTCGTCGCGATCGAGCAGATCCGTTCCATGGCACCGAGTTTCGGCGGAGTGCTGCACAGCGCAATCATCGCGCACTACCTCAGCTCCTACGGCACCGAGGCGCAGAAGACGACGTGGTTGCCGAAGATGGCCTCGGGTGAGGTGGTCAGCGCGATCGCGATGACCGAGCCCGGCACCGGCTCGGACCTGCAGTCGATCAAGACCAAGGCGGTCAAGGACGGCGACGACTATGTGATCAGCGGTGCGAAGACGTTCATCTCGAACGGCCAGACCGCGGACCTTGTCGTGGTGGCCGCGAAGACGAATCCGGAAGGCCGTGGAGCGGACAGCGTTTCGCTCATCCTGGTCGAGGCAGACCGCGACGGCTTCCGGCGCGGCCGCAATCTGGAGAAGATCGGCCAGCACGGCCAGGACACCTGCGAGCTGTTCTTCGACGACGTCAGGGTCCCACAGACCAATCTGCTGGGCGGTGTCGAAGGTCTCGGCTTCATCCAGTTGATGCAGCAGCTCCCGCAGGAGCGATTGGTGCTGGCGGTGATCGCGGCGGCGTCGATCGAGAAGACAGTCGACGTCACTCTCGCGTACACCAAGGAACGGGAAGCCTTCGGGCGCCCGATCTTCAAGTTCCAGAACACGCAATTCGTGCTCGCCGAGAGCGACACGGTCAAGTCCGTCGCCTGGAGCTTCCTGGACGATTGCCTGGTCAAGCACCTCGCCGGCGAATTGGATGTGCCGACGGCCGCGAAGGCGAAATGGTGGCTGACCGAACAGCAGTGCCGGGTCGCCGACGAGTGCCTGCAGCTGTTCGGTGGCTACGGCTACATGCAGGAGTACCCGATCTCGAAGCTGTACGCCGATGCGCGCATCCAGAAGGTGTACGGCGGCACCAACGAGATCATGAAGACGATCATTGCGAAGTCGCTGTGACGGGGCCACTTTCGGGCATCAAGGTTGTCGAGATCGCCAGCCTGGCGCCGGCACCGTTCGGCTGCATGGTGCTGGCGGACCTGGGCGCCGACGTGTTACGCGTCGAGCGGGCGGGCGCGCCGGGTGACGGACTCACGCCGCCGGACGGACCTCTCGACCGCGGCAAGCGCAACGTCAAGCTGAATCTGAAGGACGGCGACGATCTGCGAACACTGTTCGCGTTGGTCGAGAAGGCCGACGTCTTCGTCGAGGGGTTCCGTCCGGGTGTCGCCGAACGACTGGGTATCGGGCCCGCGGATCTCGAAAAGCACAACCCGCGGCTGATCTACGGCCGGATGACCGGCTGGGGCCAGCAGGGCCCGCTGGCCGGCACCGCGGGCCATGACATCAACTACATCGCCCTGACCGGCACCCTCGATCTGATCGGTCGCCCGGGTGAGCGCCCGGTGCCACCGGGCAACATCATCGGCGACTTCGCCGGCGGCGGCATGCTGTTGGCCATGGGTGTCCTCGCCGCGCTGTATGAACGCGAACGGTCGGGCAAAGGCCAGGTCATCGACGCCGCCATGGTTGACGGCGCGGCCCTGTACACGGCGTTCATGCACGGAATGCATGCTGCCGGGCTGTGGAATCAGCCCCGGGGTGAGAACGCACTCGACGGCGGCGCGCCGTTCTATGACACCTACGAATGCGCCGACGGCCGGTATGTGGCCGTCGGTTGTGTCGAATTCCCGTTCTATGTACAGCTTTTGGCGGCACTTGGCATCGACGATCCCGAACTGCCGTTCCAGCTGGACCCGACGGGCTGGCCGCAGCTCAAAGAGGTCATCGGAGCAAAATTCAAGGAACGCACCCGCGACGAGTGGGCTGCCCTGTTTGCCGACTCCGATGCCTGCGTCACCCCGGTGCTCTCCCCCTGGGAGGCGCACGAGCATGCGCACAACCAGACGCGCGGCGCCTTCATCGAGGTCAACGGGGTACGTCAGCCCGCCCCGGCGCCGCGGTTCAGCCGTACGCCGGCCGCGCATCCGGAACCGCCGACGGCCGATGAATCAACGGTGCGAAAACTGTTGTCCGACTGGATGGTTCCCGATACCCACATTGAGCGCCTCCTCGGTTAGCTCTGGTACGACCCGGGCGGACTGCCGGTCCACCGGCGGAACGCCCGAGAGAACGCGCTCGGTTCGGAGAATCCGAGCCGACGGGACAGCGCGGCGACGGTCTCGTCGCCGCGCACCAGGCTCGCGATCGCCGCATCACGCAGGATCTGCTCCTTGATCTCGCGGGGCGACGTGTCCTCCTCGCGGAGCTTGCGCCGGAGCGTCTGCGGACTCATCGCCAATTCCGCGGCGACTTGGTCAGCGCTGAGCCAGTTCCCGGACAACCCGCGTTCGAGCAGGCGCCGTACCTGGTTCGTGGTCGACGTCGTGTGGCTGCGGTAGGCCAGCACACTGGCCGGGGCGCCGCGCAGAAAGATGTCCAGCGACGCATCGTCGCGAACGATCGGCGCGGACAGCGTGGCGCTGTCGAACACGAGCGCCGGCTGCGCTGCCGAAAACACCACGGGCGCACCGAAGATGAGGTCGTAGTCGTCAACCTCTGGACGCGCGTCGTAGGGGACTTCGACCTGCCGTAGCGGTACGCGCCTGCCGACGGCCCATCCGATGAACCGGTGGGTCACGGCCAGCAGGGTGTCGATCAGCAGGTCGACCGGCCGCTGGATCGCGGTGATGTCGATCGACAGCCTGGCAGCGTCACCGTCCACAGTGATCGTGACGGGCGGAATTCCAGGTACCGCGCGATTGACGTCTTCGAACCGGCGCATTGCCGCACCCAGATCCGGCGCGTTGACCAGGGCAAAACACAGCAGCCGAAACGTGCCGCGTGGCACCGGAGTCAACCCGAGTCCGAGCAGTTCGTCGTCGGTTTCGCGCCATAGCCGGCGAAAGAGCACGCTTGCCTGCTCGGTGGTGACGCGGGAACGGCCTTCGGCAAGCAGCATCGGTGAGATACCCGCTGAACCCAACATGGCCTCGATATCCCAGCCCCAGTGCATCGCGAGACCCACAAATGCCTGCACCCGCTGAATCGGGATCGTGTAGGCGGTGGTGGCGTCGGCGAGAGGCACGTGCCGAAGCTACTCCGGAAGGAACCGCGAAGGAACCAGGGGAGCGGCCCCGGCCGCCGCGAGCGGTTCGGTCAATAACCCGAGAAGTTCGGTCATCGTCGGCCGGGCGGCGCGACCGTAGCGTCAAAACCAGATTGCCCGACGATGCGCAAGGAGCGTGCATGGCTGCCAACGAAGGTTTCCACCTCGACCGCCTCGATCAGTGGACCGGCGAGCAGGAATTCAAGGTCGAGCGACTTCAAACCATCGCCTACGCGAAAGCCACCAACGACCCGATTGCCGCACATCTGGACGGCACCTACGCGCCGCCGGTGTTCGCGGTCGTCCCGGTCACCGCGATCATGGCCGACGCGACGATGAGCGTGGTACCCGACGACTTGATGTTGCGGATCCTGCACGGCGAGCACGACTTCCGCTTCCACCGCCCGATCGTGCCGGGTGAGGTCCTCACCGTTCGTGCGAAGCCGGTCGGTATCGAGGGCAAAGAGTCCGGTGTCGTCGTGACGACATTGCTCGAAACGCGTGACTCCGATGGCGAACTGGTGAACGAGCAGTACTTCATCGGATTCTTCCGTGGCGGCAGATTCGACGGTTCCTTCGGTGAGAAGAGCCCGGAGCACACCTTCGACGCGGCGCTGCGCGATAACGAACCGGCGTTCACCGCGGTGCAGACATTCGACGAGGATCAGACGTTCCGCTATAGCGATCCCGCAGGCGACCCGATGCCGATCCACCTGGACGACGACTTTGCCAAGGCTATGGGGTTGCCGGGCATCATCATTCACGGTCTGTGCACCATCGCGTTCACCTCGCATGCACTGCTTTCACAGGTCAGTCCCGAGGACCCCACCCGGTTGAAGCGGCTCGCGGTCCGGCTCAGCAAGCCGGCGTTGCCGAACGAAACCATCACCACCACGTTCTGGAACACCGGTGGCGGTAGCTACGCATTCGAGACCGCCGGCGACGAGAAGGCCGGCAAGTTCGTGATCACCGACGGCCTCGCCGAAATCTCCTAGGAAGGTAAAAGCTATGAGCAACAGGGTATTTGTGGTCGGCGTCGGCTTGACCAAGTTCGAGAAGCCGGGGCGCCGCGAAGGCTGGGACTATCCGGCAATGGCACAGGAGTCCGGTGCGAAGGCCCTCGAGGACGCCGGTATCGCCTACGACCTGGTCGAGCAGGCGTACGCGGGATTCTGCTACGGCGAGTCGTGCTCGGGACACCGCGCGGTGTACAGCCTGGGTCTGACCGGGATCCCCGTGTTCAACGTCAACAGCAACTGCTCGACCGGATCGAGTGCGTTGTTCCTTGCCGCACAAGCGATTCGCGGTGGGCTGGCGGACTGCACGCTGGCCATCGGGTTCGAGAAGATGCAGCCGGGTTCGCTCGGTTCGACCTACGACGACCGTGAGCAGCCGATGCAGAAGCACATGGAGGCGATGGCCGAACTGCAGGAGTTCGCATTCCCGGTCGCACCGTGGATGTTCGGCGCTGCCGGCGTCGAGCACAACCAGAAGTACGGATCGACCCCGGAGCACTTCGCGCGGATCGCGGTCAAGAACCATGCCCACTCCGTGCACAACCCGTACTCGCAGTTCCAGGACGTGTATACCGAGCAGCAGATCATCGACGCGAAGATGATCTACGCGCCGGGCCAGCTCACCCGTCCGATGTGCTCGCCGACCTCCGACGGTTCGGGTGCGGCAATCGTCGTCAGTGAGGCATTCGTCGACAAGCACGGCTTGGCGTCTCAGGCAGTGGAAATTGTGGGACAGGCACTCGTCACCGACACGCCTGGCACCTTCGAGAGCAAGAGTATGGCGACCCTCGTCGGTGCCGATATGAGCCGTACGGCGGCGAACCGGGTCTACGAGCAGGCCCAGATCACGCCTGACGACATCGATGTGATCGAGCTGCACGACTGCTTCGCCCCGAACGAGCTGCTCACCTACGAGGCACTGGGCCTGGCGGCTGAGGGCGAGGGACACAAGCTGGTCGACAACGGCGACACCACCTATGGCGGCCGTTGGGTGGTCAACCCGTCGGGTGGACTGATCTCGAAGGGGCACCCTCTGGGTGCCACCGGCCTGGCGCAGTGCGCCGAACTGACCTGGCAGCTGCGCGGTACCGCCGACAAACGTCAGGTGGAGGGCGCCGCCCGTAAGTCGGGTGTCGCCCTGCAGCACAACATCGGTTTGGGCGGGTCGGCCGTCGTCACCGCCTACAAGTCAGCTGACCGCTGATTCCTGTTATCCAGCAACACATTCCGCACAAGAAATGGAGTAGTTAGAAATGGCAAACGCTAAAGGTTCCCTGGAAATCGCTGCGCCGCAGGAGAAGGTGTGGGCGATCCTGTCCGACCCCGCCCGGTTCGAAGAGTGGCTCACCCTGCACACCAAGTGGAAGACAGCGCCGCCGGCGACCCTCTCGCAGGGCGCGACCATGAGCGAGGTGCTCACCATCATGGGTATGGCCAACACCATCGACTTCACCGTCGACGAATACGACGCCCCGAACACCACGACATTCTCCGGAACCGGCATGGCCGGCGCGAAGATCAGCTTCAGCCTGCAGGTCGAACCCAAGGGAGCGGACGCTTCCATCGTGACCGTCGCCGCCGAGTTCATCAGCCAGATGATGGTCGGTGCCATCGGTGGTGCCATCGAGCGCGCTTCCAACAAGGAAATCGCGGCCTCGCTGGAGAAGCTCGCCACCCTGGCCGTCTGAACCAATCATCAACTCTGAGAAGGAAACTCACATGGGTTCACAGTTGAACTCCCCGTCGCTTCGCTCGCCCCGAATGGAGAACAGGGTTGCCCTCGTCACCGGCGCCGGTCGCGGCATCGGCCGCGAGCATGCGCTGCTGCTCGCCAAACTGGGCGCGAGCGTCGTCGTCAACGACCTCGGTGGCTCGAACGAGGGCGCCGGTGCCGACGCCGGCCCCGCCCAGGAGGTGGTGAACGAGATCATCGCCGCCGGTGGCAAGGCCGTCGCCAACACCGACAACATCGCCACCTGGGAAGGTGCGAAAAACCTTGTCGACCAAGCGGTTGCGGAGTTCGGTGGACTCGATATCGTCGTGAACAACGCGGGCATCCTGCGGGACGGCTTCGTCGCGTCGATGGATGAGGCGCAGTGGGACAGTGTCATCGCTGTGCATCTCAAGGGGCATTTCGCGGTGCTGCGGCACGCGGCGGGCTACTGGAAAGAGCAGGCCAAGGCCGGCAATCCGGTCAACGCCGCGGTGATCAACACCGCATCGGCGTCGGGGACGTTCATGCCGAATGCCGGCCAGTCCAATTACGGTGCCGCCAAGGCGGGTATCGCCGCGATCACCGAGGTCGCCGCGATGGAACTTGAGCGGTACGGGGTGCGGGTGAATGCGATCGCTCCGGTCGCTCGGACTCGTCTGACCCTGGCGACGCCGGGGATGGGCGCGATCTTCGCCGAAGAAGTGCCCGAAGGTGAATTCGACGCATTCAGCCCAGCCAACATCGCTCCGGTGGTCGCCTATCTGGCCGACGAGAAGTGCCCGCTCACCGGGAAGGTCCTGGCGGTGCAGGGCGGCGCCATCACCCTGCTCAAGGGCTGGACGTCGGTGGAAACCGTTGAGGTCGATGGTCCGTGGGTGCTCGATGAGCTGCCCAACCAGCTGGATAAATGGTCAGAGCAGGCCTGATCGCGTGATCAACGAACGACGGACGGTCCACAACGGGGTGGGCACGCGAGAGTTGTTCGTCGAGGGGGATGGCCCAACCGTCGTGCTGTTGCACGGGTTCGGCCATCCCGCCGACGCGTGGCGGCCGGTGCTCAATCGGTTCGCCGAAGCCGGCCAGTCGGCGGTTGCCGTCGATCTGCCCGGTTTCGGTGCCGCCGACCCGGCCGAGCCCGGCGCGTGGCTGCCTCAGGGCGACCGGTTCGTCGCCGATGTCGTCGCCGCGTTCAGCCAGCAGGCTCCGGTGGTGCTGGCCGGCAATTCCCTCGGTGCGTACCTTGCCGTCCGCGCGGCCGCGTCGCCGCTGCGGCTGCCGATCGGCGGCATCCTGCCGACGGCGACACCGGGCCTGGGTTGGACGCCGTTGGTCCGCGCGGCGTTCCTTGGTGACGGGCGACCGCTCACCTGGGTAGCGGGTGTCAGCGCACCCAGGTGGATCCGCGAATGTGGTGCCGACGCGCTCATCGGCCACTTCCTCTATGGCGACCGCACCTTGCACGATCCGGAGTTGGTGCGGATTCTCAGTGGACAGGTGCACAGCCGCCGCGGTGCCCGGGAACTGCTCGAACGGGCCATCTCGATGAAATGCGCCGTCGATGCCGAACCGGCGGTTGGCGGTGTTTCTTGTCCGACGGTCTTTGTGCATGGCCGATTGGATCGAATCGTCGCGTTCGCCTCGAGCCAAGGCTGGCACCGGGCTATTCCGGGCAGCCGGTTGGTCGTGCTGGACAAGGCAGGTCACTGCCCGCAGCTGGATGCCCCCGACGAGATCGTCGCTCTAGTAAGTGAATTGGTCACGGCAGCGCGCCGTGATTGCCGCCCCGCGTGAACGGACACTGACATGGCCAGTCGCAACAGCCACACTTCGACGGCAACAGAATCGGCTGGTCTACCGGTGATCGCCGTGCACAACCCTGCCGACGGCCGGGTCGTCGGCAGCGTCCCGGACGAGTCCACGGCATCGGTGGCCGCAACTGCGCGCGCGCTGCGCGAGGCCCAGCCCGAATGGGAAGCCTTGGGACCAAAAGGCCGGGCGCGCTGGCTGTTCGAGCTGCAGGCGTGGCTGCTCGACAACTCCTCGCGCATCGCCGATGTCATCCAGTCCGAGACCGGTAAGCCGCGTGCCGACGCGGAGTTCGAAGTGCCGGCGTGGGTGGATCTGATCAACTACTTCGCCCGCACCGCCGGCAAGTATCTGGTCGACGAACGGCCCAACCCGCACAGTCCCATCGGCTGGACCAAGAAACTCACGACGGTGTTCCGCCCCTATCCGTTGGTCGGCATCATCACGCCGTGGAACTTCCCGCTCGCCATGCCGGGCCTGGATGTTCCGCCAGCGCTGATGGCCGGCGCCGCAGTGCTGCTGAAACCCTCGGAGGTGACCCCGCTGAGCGCCGTCGAACTCGCGCGCGGCTGGGCCGAGATCGGCGCGCCGAAGGTATTCGCGGTGGCGACCGGTCGCGGCGAGACCGGTGCCGCCGTGGTCGACGCGGTCGACTTTGTCCAGTTCACCGGTTCGACGCGGACCGGAAAGGCCGTGGCGCGCCAGTGCGTTGAACAGCTCAAGCCGTACAGCCTCGAGTTGGGCGGCAAGGATCCGGCGCTGGTCCTCGGCGACGCCGACGTCGACCGTGCCGCCCACGGCATCGCGTGGGGCGCATTGTTCAACGCGGGCCAGACCTGCGTGTCGGTCGAGCGCGTGTACGTCGAGGCACCGGTATACGACGAGTTCGTCACGAAGCTCACCGAGTGGGTCGGGCGGTTGCGCCAAGGTCAGGACGGCAGAGACTTCCGGTTCGAGATCGGCCCGATGGCCAATGCCAATCAGCTCGACATCGTGCGGCGGCACGTCGATGAGGCGACCGCCGCCGGCGCGCGGGTGACGATCGGCGGCAAGCCGACCGGTGTCGGTACCTTCTTCGAGCCGACCGTGTTGGTCGACGTCGACCACTCGATGGCGTGCATCCGGGAAGAGACGTTCGGTCCGACCATTCCGGTGATCAAGGTCGCCGACGAGGAGGAAGCGATCCGGCTCGCGAACGACTCCCGCTACGGGCTGTCGGCGTCGGTCTGGACCCGGGACAAGGCCCGCGGACATGCGGTGGCCCGCAGGCTCGATGCCGGTGCCGTCAACATCAACGACGTCATCGCGAACCTGTTCAGTTTTGCCCTGCCGATGGGGGGCTGGAAGCAGTCCGGCGTCGGTTCGCGCTGGGGTGGTGCCGCCGGGGTCCGCAAGTACTGCCGGCAGACCGCTGTCACCGAGCCGCGGCTGCCGACGCTGATCGACGAACCCATGTGGTTCCCCTACTCGAAGACGCGCATCCGGCTCGTCTACGGCGCTCTTCGTGCTTTCGGCGCGCAGGGCCTGCAACGCATTGGTCTCACCAAAGGAGAAGGCTAGATGTCAGATCATTCGGATGTTGTGCGCGGCAAGGTGATAGCCATTACCGGCGGCGCTCGCGGTATCGGCTTCGCGACCGCCTCCCTGTTGCGTGGTCTCGGTGCCAAGGTCGCGATCGGCGACGTCGACGAGGTGATGGTCAAGCAGTCCGGTTCCGACATCGATGTGTTCGCAAGCAAATTGGACGTCACCGACCTCGCATCGTTCACGACATTCCTCGATGACGTCGAACGCGAGCTCGGCCCCGTCGATGTACTGATCAACAACGCCGGCATCATGCCGGTCGGCCTCCTGGCCGACGAGCCGGATGCGGTGACCCGCCGGATGCTCGACATCAACGTCTACGGCGTCATCATCGGCACGAAACTCGCTGCGCAGCGCATGATTCCGCGCTCCGCGGGGCACGTGATCAACGTCGCCTCGCTGGCCGGCGAGACCTACACGCCTGGACTGGCCACCTACTGTGCCAGCAAGTCCGCGGTGCTCTCGTTCACCGATGCCGTCCGTCTGGAGAACCGCAAGACCGGTGTCCAGTTCTCCGCCGTGCTGCCGTCGGTCGTCAATACCGAGCTCACCGCGGGTACGACAGGTATTCGTGGCATCAAGAACGCCGAACCGTCCGACATCGCGAACGCGATCGTCGGCCTCATCGTCAAGCCGCGTCCGAAGGTCCGCGTGACCCGCCTGGCCGGTGTGCTGATCGGTGCGCAGAAGTACCTGCCGCGTATCGTCGGCGAGGAGCTGAACCGGTTGTTCGGTGGCGAGCACATCTTCACCGACAAGGTCGACAACACCGCGCGCAAGGCCTACGAGGACCGCGCTCGCGGTCAAGCGTGAAAGTGGATCCGGTGACATCACGTACGTTGGTCGAGGCGTTCCAGTCCGTCGCCGCACGCCGGCCCGACGCCATGGCGATCCGTAGCGCCGACGGCGCAACCACTCTCACTTGGCGGCAGTACGCCGAGCGGGTGCGCGCCATCGCATCCGGTCTGGCAGCGCTCGGCGTGGTGCCCGGTGACACGGTCGCGCTGATGCTGACCAACCGGCCGGAGTTCCACTTGTGTGACACCGCGGTGTTGCACACCGGTGCGACGCCATTTTCGGTATACAACACCAATCCGGCCGATGTGCTCGCGTACCAGTTCGATAATGCGGGCAACCGCATCGTGATCTGTGAGAAGCAGTTTCTGCCAACGGTTCTCGAAGCAATCGGCCGGGGTGGCAAGGTCGAGCAGGTGATCTGCGTCGATGGCGACGCCGGCGGCGCGATCAGTCTGGCCGCGCTCGAGTCGACGCCGGCCGCCGACTTCGATTTCGATGCCACCTGGCGAGCGGTGCAACCGACGGACCTGCTGACGATCGTCTACACCTCGGGGACCACCGGCCCGCCGAAAGGCGTCGAGCTCACCCACCTCAATTTCATCGAGAACGCCCGCATCGCAGACGCTTTCGGCGGCATCAACTCGTCCGATCGCGTGATTTCCTACCTCCCTGATGCGCATGCGGCCAACCGCTGGTTTGCCCACTACATGAACCTGTTGCACGGCGTCCCGGTCACCACGGTGCCCGACGTCAAACAGGTGATCGCCGCGTTGACCGACATTCGTCCCACCGGCTTCCTCGGCGTTCCCCGGATCTGGGTGAAGCTCAAGGCGGCGCTGGAGCAGCGGATCGCCGATGAACCCAACGCGGTGAAGCGGAACTTGGCGCAGTGGGCCTTCGCGACCGGACGGGCGAAGGCCCGCGCGGATTCGGCCGGCCGCCCGCTCGGCTTCGTCGGCGCGATCCAGTACCAACTGGCCGACCGACTGGTGCTGTCGAAAGTCCGCGCGCAACTGGGCATGGACCAGGTGCGGATCGCCGTCACCGGTGCCGCACCGATCTCGCCGGAAGTGCACGAGTTCATCCTTGGACTGGGAGTGCCGCTGTGCGAGGGCTGGGGGATGTCCGAATGCACCGCTGCGGTGACGGTGGGCCGTCCCGGGCGTATCAAGATCGGCACCGTCGGTTTGCCGGTGCCGGGAGCTGAACTGCGCATCGCCGACGACGGCGAAGTGCTGGTGCGCGGCCCGATGGTGATGCGTGGCTACCGTAAGGATCCTGAAAAAACCGGTGAGGCAATTGATTCCGAGGGGTGGTTGCACACCGGCGACATCGGTTCGATCGACGGTGAGGGTTTCCTCTCGATCGTGGATCGCAAGAAGGAACTGATCATCAACGCGGCCGGGAAGAACATGTCCCCGACGAACATCGAGAACATGGTGGTGGCCAACTGTGCGTTGGTCGGAGCGGTCGCCGTCATCGGTGATGCGCGCCCCTACAACACTGCGCTGATCTGTCTTGATCCCGAGGTGGCCGCCGCGCATGCCGTTAAGCACGGGCTGCCGGACCGGTCGGTCGCGGCGCTCGCCACGGACGGTGTGATCCGCCAGATGATCACCGCGGGAATCGACGCCGCGAACGCCAAATTGTCTCGGGTGGAACAGATCAAGAAGTTCACCATCGTGTCCGATACGTGGGAACCGGGCGGCGAGTACCTGACACCGACGGCCAAGCTGAAACGCAAACCGATCTCGGTCGGCTATCGCGACATCATCGAGCAGATGTATTCGTAGTCGCCGACGATCCCGGCACCTTGACCGAGTGGGATTTCGCGAATACCTCTGGGGCCGCAGCCATTTGGCGCTTCGTTTTGGATGACTTCGTCGCATCGCCATGGATTGCAGACATCAGATCGTCGACGTTGTCGCCGATCCTGTTGCCGGCGTGGCCGGTAGCGGCTGTCTGGGGCGATGGTCGTTGTTCAGCCCGTCGAGCAGCAGCGCCAGGTGGCGGCGCCAGACCTGGGGGGTGCTTTGGCGGGTGGCGTCGGCGAGGGCGCCGACGCTGAAGACGATGGCGAAGAAATCGTCGGGTTTTGCGTCGGGCCGTAACGCGCCGCTGTCGTGGGCGCGTTGGACGAGTTTCGCGACCGCGGCTTCGACGCGGTGGCTCTGGGCTTGCGCCCGCTGACAGCCGCTGCGATATAGGACTTCGGTCATGCCGCGACTGGCGGCCATCTTTTCGCATGCGAACTCGAGGTACTGCGCAAACGCGTGCCAGGGGTCATCCCCCGCGGTGGCTTCCTCGGCGGCGTCGGCCATGGCGGCGAAGTTCTGTTCGAACACCGCGTCGATCAACTCGTCCTTGCCGGGAAAGTGTCGATAGACCGTGCCCACGCCGACCCCCGCGTGGTGCGCCACATCATCGAGGGTGACGCCCAGGCCCCGCTCGGCGAACACCTCATCGGCGGCGAGGAGCAGTCGCGCGCGATTGCGTACCGCGTCCGCGCGCCGCGGGCGTTCGGGCAGCGTCTTGCTCACTTCACTCATCTCCTCGGGAACCCGCTAAGCGGAGGCATTGTCACCGTTTATGCTACGTTATCGATAAGCGGAGGAATCGCCACCGTTTATGGCGAGCTGCCGGCCGCTTGCAGAAATGCGCTGTGGAGGCATGCCGGAACCGCTCCAGAGAAGGCGAGGCATTGACATGACCATCCCGAAGAGCAGCGCGGGGCGCGGGCCCCTGTCGATCGTGACCGGTGGCACCGACGGCATCGGCAAAGAAGTGGCCCGCGAGTTGGCCCGCAGGGGCAAGCGGGTCTGGATCATTGGCCGCAATGAGGCCAAAGGCGCTGCGGCAAAGGCGGAATTACGCGCCGACGGCGATGTGCGGTTCGTGGCCACCGACCTCGCTGTGCTGGCACAGGTGCGGGCACTATCGGAAACGATCCTCGCCGACACCGACGAGATCGAGATCCTGGTCCACTCGGCCGGAATCCTCGAGATCCGGCACGGCCTCAACGACGACGGCATCGAGAAGAACTTCGCCATCAACTATCTGGCCCGATTCCTGCTCACCGAGCGGCTGCTACCGGCCCTGATCAAGGGGCGGGCGCGCGTCGTGATCATTGCCGGCGCCGGGATGAACAAGCTCGACTTCGACTTCGAGAGCCTGCCCGGGATCCCGAACCTGACGCCCTTGAAAACCTTCACGCAATCTCAGGCCGCCAACGATGTCTGGACCCAGGACCTGGCCGCACGGCTCGGCAGCTTCGGCGTTGTGGTCACGGGCGTCATGCCCGGCATGGTGGAGACCAACATCCGGCAGAACGAGGCGAACAGCTTCCTGCTCCGGGCGGTCGACAGCCGCTGGCTCAAGCCGGTGTTGCGCAAGACCCTGCTGCTGAGCCCGGCCACCGCGGCCATCACACCCGTGTGGCTGGCCACCGACCCTGCGGCGGCCAGTCTGAACGGCGAATTCTTCGGCCCGAAAAAGAAGCCCATCGCCGTCACCGCCGGCCCCAAAGACCCAGCGCTGCAACAGCGTTTGCGCGACACCAGCATCCGGCTCGTTGGCGGACAAGTCTGAAATCTACCGCGATGTCACGTGTTCGTGAATGCCGGTGTGCGGCGCTGCAATGTTGCGGCGACGCCTTCGCCGACGTCGTTGGTGAGCGAGCACAGGATCTGGGCGCGGGCCTCGGTGCTCAGATGCTGGCGGAGGTCCCCGATGCCAATGGCGCTGTTGAGCAGATCCTTGGTTTGGCTGACGCCGAACGGGGAGCTGGCGGCGATCCGGGTGGCGAGCTCGATGGCGGCGGCCACATCGGTGCCTTCGTCGACGACGCGTGAGACGAATCCCAGGCGGCAGGCCTCTTTGGCGTCGAACGGCGAAGCGGTGTAGAGGATTTCGGCGGCGTTGGAGAATCCGATGAGGCGCGGCAGCCACCAGGAGGCGCCGAGGTCGCCGCCGGAGAACCCGAGGTGGGTGAACACCGGATTGAAGCGGGCGGTGGTGTCGGCGATCCGGATGTCCGCCATCGCGGCGAGGGCGAGGCCGGCGCCGACGGCGTGGCCGTGGACGGCCGCGATGACCGGTTGTGGGATTTCGCGGAGTGTCACAAACGTATCGGCGGCCCGGGTGAGGGCATGGTGGCGGCTTTGGACGGGTCCCCTGTTGCCGCCGGGGTCGAGTCCCGTGATCAAGTCCAGCCCGGCGCAGAACGCGCGTCCGGCGCCGGTGAGCACCACGGCGCGGCAGTGCTCGTCATCGGCCAGTTGATGCAGCGTCCGCAACACCAATCTGCTCACGTCGTCGGTGAGGGCGTTGAGTTTGCCGGGACGATTCAGCGTGACAACAGTCACCGAGCCATGCTTTTCGACCAACACCGGATCGGTGCTTTGAGCAGTGGTGGTCATCGAGTGGTCCTGTCGTCGGTGTGGATGCGGTAATCGGTGAGCAGAAATGCCCGGGCGGCTTGCCACCGGCGGTCGACGGTGGGTTCGAGTCCGGGCAGCCGCCGCATCGCCAGACCGCGTGCGGCGGCGAGCGATACATCGAGCAGGGTGCGCCCGGTGTCGTCGCCGAGGAGCGTGGGCAGCATCTCGGCGGCGATCTGGCCGAGCTGGCGGTCGAGGGCGCGTCCAAGATCTTCGACCGGCCCTCGTAGGTCGGCGTCGGTGCGGGCCGCCGACCATAGTTCGGTCGCGGCCTGGAACGCGGGGCCGGTATGGACTGCCCACATGTGGTCGAGCAGTGCGGCGAAGCGGTCATGCTCGTCCGCGTGGTCGCGGACCTCATCACGCGCCTGGGTAGCCAGCCGGGTTGCCAGGTGTCCGACGGCTTCCACGATCAGTTCGGCGCGACCACGGAAGTAGTGCTGCTGCGCGCCCTGCGAAACGCCGGCGCGTTCGGCGACCTTGCGCGTGGTCAGCGCCGCGTAACCGTCCTCGATCAGGCAGGTAACTGCAGCATCGAGCAGTGCCAACCGAGTAGCTTCGCGCCGTTCGGCATGGGTGCGCCGAGTTGCCGGTTGCGTCGCGTGCATGACACGAACTCTAACATATATATTTCAGTCGACTGAAAAATAAATAACCGATCAGATGGCAGCAATGGGCACGCGCGTCCGCGTCAACTCCCGTACAACCGCAGCGCCCGCGCCGTCTCCGTGGCGATCTCGCCGCTCAGCCTCGCGATGGGCGGACCGCCGCGTTGATGGATCACGTTGGCCAACACCGCAACGTAGGTGTCGGAGCCGGGGTCGATCCAGAGTGTCACCCCGGTGAAGCCAGTGTGGCCGAAGCTGCCGACAGGAAACACCATGCCGCGGGGGCGCGAGTGCTCGGTGTCGATATCCCAGCCGAAGCTCCGCAGCGACTGGCCCGCAATGGCGGGATAGTTGGGGGCCAGTAGCGGATCCGTTGTGTTGGGGTGGTTTTCGATGGCCCGGAGGCTCGCCGCATTCGCGGCTTCAACCTGTGAAGTCGTGTGCCCGGGTTGCTGCGGAGTCGCCATCAGCTCAGCGGTCGCCTGCTGCAGAGGGAATGGGCTCGGGCGGCCGGCCAGACGGTCGAGGAGGGCCTGCGCGTAGCGGCCGATGTCGGCGACCGTCGAGAACACTCCGGCGCTACCTCCGGTGCCGCCCATTCGCCGCGCCGTCGGGTCGTGCACGGTGCCGCGGATCAGATGGTCGAAGTCGGGGTTGATACCGGGAGTGTCGTCATCGTGGGCAGTGGGTGCGACACGTGCCAGCAGCTCGGTGCTCCAAGTCCCCGGCGGGCACGGCCCGGACGGTACGCCGTCGAAAACAATTGCCGTGCCCCGGATCTGGTGCGGGCCGCAGGCTTTGGTGGCAGGCAGGTACCGGGTGTCGGCGAGCCCTAACGGGGCAAAGACGTTGTCCTGCACGTAGTTGTCCAATGACTCGCCGGTGATCTTCTCGACCAGCGCGCCGAGGATGATGAAGTTGAGGTCGGAATAGTGGAACCCGTCGCCGGGAGGGAACTCCAGCGGCGCTGTGAGCGCACGACGAATACCTTCTGCCTTGTCGGCACTAGTCAGACCCCACGGGCCTTGGTGACTGAGATCGCCACCGGTGCCGGACGTGTGCGTCAGCATCATGCGCACGGTCACCTGGGCGCGCCGTGGGTCGTTGGTGGGATTGAACTCCGGAAAGTAGGTCTGGATGGGTTCGTCGACCTGCACCAGGCCTTTTTCGGATAGCTGCAGGAAAGCCACCGTTGTCGCGATGCTCTTCGACAGAGACGCGAGATCGAAGATGGTGTCGTCGGTCATCGGCTCGGCCGGCGCCGACGACCCGTCGAGGGCGGGTTCGTCACCGAGTCTGCGGGCGCCGTAGGCCTGCCGGAAGACGACCTTGCCGGCATGCCCCACCTCAATCACGGCGCCGGGCAACCGATGTGCCGCGATCGCGTCATTCACCAGGCGGGATATCGCGGCAAAGGGGCCGGCCGGGATCACGCTCGGCACCGGAGTGACGGCTGCAAACGTCGAGGCCGGAGGTTGAGCAGTCGGCGAAGGCACCACCGGGGGCGGTGTCGGACGCCCGCATGCCGTGAGGGCAAGCGCCACTACGGATATCTGTGCGACGCGCGACCCCGACACCTTCACCGCTTCGACGTTAGCGCCTGACTCTGTTCAGCAGGGAACCGACGATGAGCAGTCCGCAGAACCACAGTGGCAGCGCGATCGCGCCGGCGTGGGAGGCCGGGTCCTGAGTCATCAGGAAGTAGATCAGTGCGAAGTAGCCGAGGCACAGGTAGTTCGTGATCGGCGACAGCGGTGTCTTGAAGACCCCGGCGCCCTCACGGGCGCGGAAGCGCAGGTGGCTGAGCGCAATGATGCTCCAGGTGATTAGTTCGGCCCCGACCACGACGGGGATCAGGAGCACGAGCGCTTTGCCGGGGAGCACGACATTGAGAAGCACTGCCACGGCGACGAACCCGGAGTTGAGGAGCAGCGCGCGCACCGGTACGCCGTGGGAGTTGGTGTGGGCGAGGAACCGTGGGGCTTGGCCGCTGGCGGCGAGGTCGTACAGGACGCGCGCGTTGCTGTAGGTCATGACATTCGCGACCGACAACGCGGCGGTCAGCACGACGACGTTGAGCAGCGTTGCCGCGCCGCCGATCCCGAGGCCGACGAGCATCAACACGAAGGGGCTGCCCTCGGTGCCCACCTTGTCCCACGGCCAGATGATCAGCATGACGCCGATGGCACCCACGTAGAAGACCAGGATGCGCAGGAGAACCTGGTTGATGGCGCGGGGGATGTTGCGGGCAGGTTCTTCGACCTCGCCGGCGGCGGTGCCCAGCGACTCGATGCCACCGAAGGAGAACGTGATCGCGACCAGCGAGATCATGAACGCGCCGAGCCCCTTCGGTGCGAAACCGCCGTGTACCCAGAGGTTTTCCAGCCCATGCACGTTGTAGTCACCGGCGCCGAAGATGATCGCGATGCCGATCACGATCATGGCGATGACGGCAGTCACTTTGATCAGCGTGAAGTAGAACTCGAACTCGCCGAACGCCTTGACGTTGAAGGTGTTCGCGCCGGTGATGAGCACCAGGCACACCGCGGTGGTGATCCAGCGCGGCAGGTCCGGGAACCAGAAGGCCATGAACTCCGACGCCGCCGTCAACTCGACCATGCACACGACGACGCAGACATACCACCAGTTCCAGCCGGCGATGAATCCTGCCGGTTTGCCGAGGTATTCGCGTGCGTACGCCGACCAGGATCCCGCGACCGGGTGGGCCACGGCCATCTCGCCGAGCATCCGCATCACTCCGTAGAGGACGATGCCGGCGATCGCATACCCGACGAGGACGATCGGTCCGGCCGTTTGCACCGACGTGCCGGAGATCAGGAACAGCCCGGTGCCGATCGCTGAGCCGAGCGAGATCATCTGCAGGTGCCGGTTCTTCAGCTCGCGGTGCATCGGGGCGTCAGTCGTGGAGACGGCGCCCCGCGGTCCCTCAGCGGGACGGGTGCTCGGAGCCATCGGGTTGCCTTCCATTCGGTGGTCGTCGTCCGACCGTTCCTTTCGCCGGATGAGTCCGTAGAGGCTATCCCGAGCGGAGCGGGGGACCGCTTCGAATCACAACACCGCGGGCAGTGCGAGACTGGTCCCGTGACGACTCCGGAACCGATCGAACCCGACACCAAGGACTGGACGTGGGTGCTGTCCCGCGCCTGCCCCGAATGCGGCTTCGATGCGTCGTCCCTCCAACACACCGACGTCGCCGCCCGGATTCGCGACGACGCCGCCGACTGGGTGCACCGACTCGCTTCGCCCGGCGTCCGGACGCGCCCGGAGCCCGGCGTGTGGTCGGTTCTCGAATACGGCTGCCACGTCCGCGACGTGCACCGTATCTTCAATCACCGCGTCCAGCTGATGCTGACCGAAGACGAACCGCGATTCCCCAACTGGGATCAGGACGAGACGGCGATCGCCGACGACTACGGGTCGCAGGACGCTGCCGTGGTCGCGACGGAACTGTTCGACGCGGCGAACATCGTCGCCACCACTTATGCCAATGTGCCGCCGGAGTCCTGGGCTCGCCGCGGATTACGCAGCAACGGAAGCGATTTCACCATCGCAACGATCTCGCTGTACCACCTGCACGACGTCGTCCACCACTCTTACGACGTCAGCCGCTGATTACTCGGCTGCGGCCTTGATCGCCTGCAGGGTTTGGCGCATCCCGTCGCGCATCGATTCGGTGAAGACGTCCTGCCCGCCGAGGTGGGTGTCGATGACCTTGACCGTCCCGTCCGGGCTGCCGTCGGGGCTCTCGCGCCGCTGGGTGAGTTTGGTCCCGCCGGGGGTGGGCTCAACGCGTAGGGACCAGATGGCCCAGTTCTCCTGGATCCGGAACGCGATCTCGCGGCCACTGTCCAACCGAACGACGGTTCCGTGCGTCTTCCACTGGAAGGTGCCGTTGTTGTTCAGATTGGTGAATTCCACACCCTGAACGACCTGATCCGCGCCGTTGCGAAGCCGGGTGGATTCGACCTGCGGGCTCCACTCCGCCATCCGGCGCACGTCGCTGACCATCGTCCACACCGCCTCGGGCGCGGCAGCGATGTCGATGCTCTCCTCGAGCACGGGTTGCGGATTCGAAGGCATGCACTCACTCCAATCACGAAGCTAAACGTCCGATCGGACGTGTTGTGGAGCCTAACGATCGCACAGATTTACGTCCAGTCGCACGTATAAAATGCGGAGGTGGCAATCGACGATCAGCCGGATGGGCGACGCGTCCGCGGTGACGCGACGCGGCGGAAGGTCGCCCACGAGGCAGCGATGATCGCCACGACGCACGGGCTCGACTCGATCACGGTAGGCGCACTGGCCACCGCGACCGGGGTGAGCAAGAGCGGCATCCTCACGGTGTTCGGCAATCGGGAGGCGATCCAAGTCGCGGCGGTGGCCACGGCGCGCAACATCTACCGCGAAACGATCATCGCCAAGGCGTATGAGGCCGCTCCTGGGGCGCCGCGACTGCGCGCATTGATCGACGCCTGGGTCGACTACCTGACCGCCGGGGTGTTCCGCGGCGGTTGCTTCATGTCGGCGACCATGGCGGAATACGGCCGCCGCGACGGTCCGGTGGCGGACCAGGTACGCAAGCTCAAGCGTGGCTGGCTGACGTTGCTCGAAACCGAGCTGGCCGCAGCGGGATCCGCGACCCCTGCGGTCGACGCATTCAAGATCGACGCGTTTCTCACCGCCGGTAACGCTCGCCGGGAACTGTTCGCCGACGACACCGAGCTGCTATGCGCCCGGGGCCTCGCGCTGGGCGTCGTCGACCAACTCGCGGGCGCATAACCGGCGATTCGCCGATTCCTGGTCCGGGTGCGCTTTGCCGGCGTAGCTTCAGATGCATCTGGCGATGGGAACTGGGGGTTGCTATGGCGTCGAGAAAGTTTGGCATGCTCGCGGCGGGAGCGGGTGTGGTGGCCGCTGCGCTGCTGGGTCTCGGCGGGCCGGCGAGCGCCGTACTTGCGGTGGGGCCGTTTCCGGCCTGCCTGCCATGGGAACCGCACTGTAATGCGGCGGACTGGGACACCCCGGCGGACGACGGCATCCCGGGCGACAACGCGGCAGGGGGCGGCATCCCAGCCCCGGCTATGGTGCCCAACATTGACGGTTCGATGAGCCCGCCCGGCACGCCGGGGACCATCTAGCCCCAACGCGGGTTTAGCGGCACCGTCAATTAGTTCGCCAATTCCGATTGCGTGCGGATTGTTCGGCGTAACTTGAGCTACGCCGAACGTCCGAACGAAGGGGCGACTCATGGCAGCCGATGTCGACTTTTGTGTCGTGGGAGCAGGTTTCGCGGGGCTGACCGCGGCGTTGCGGCTCAAGCAGGCGGGCCGCTCGGTCGCGCTACTGGAGGCGCGGGACCGGGTCGGGGGCCGCACCTTCACCGAGTTCCTCCCGGATGGCACGTGGATCGACCGCGGTGGTGCCTGGGTCGGGCCGGGGCAGGACCGGATCAAGGCCTTGATGGCCGAGTATGGCGTGACCGAATACAAGGAGTACGTCGACGGCGACGCGATGATGGTCGTCGACGGCAAGATGCACCGGTACTCGGGCACCATCCCGTGGGCCATGAGTCCGTGGGCCATCGCGAATCTCGGTGCGGGCCTCCTCGAGATCGGGCAGATGTGCAAGACGATTCCGTTCGATGCTCCATGGGAGGCCAAGAAGGCCGCGGAGTGGGACCGAATCACCTTGGGGGAGTGGCTGCATCGAAACATCCGCTCGCACCAGGCGCGCGAGATGCTCGACATGGCGATGGCCGGGATCTACACCTCGGCCGCCTCGGAGACGTCATTATTGTGGGCGTTGCACCAGATGGGCTCAGGCGGCGGACCGGTGTTCGTCATCTCCAACTCCGGCGGCGCCCAGGACGCCCGGGTGCGCGGCGGCATGGGCGCCATCTATGGACCGATGGCCGCCGAACTCGGTGACGCGCTGCGTCTTTCGCGTCCCGTGGATCGCATCGTGCAGGACGACGACGGCGTCACCGTGCACTCCGGCGGGATGACGGTACGCGCTCGGCACGCGATCGTCGCCGTACCTCTGGCCGTCGCCACCCAAATCGACTACGAGCCAGCGCTTCCCGTCGACCGGACGTTCTTGCACCGACGCATGCCGAGCGGCGCGGTCTACAAGATCTCCATCGTCTACGAGACGGCGTTCTGGCGTGCGGACGGTTTGTGCGGTCAGTCCGCCGCGCCGGGCAGTCCGGCCACGCTGACCATCGACGCCTGCACCGACACCGGCACTCCCGGCATCATGTGCGTCATCACCGAAGGTCCGGCCGCGCGCAAGCTCGGGCTGCTCGATCCGGCGGAACGCAGGGCCGTCGTCATCGACGAACTGGTGGACCGGTTCGGGCCGAAAGCCGCATCGCCCGTCAGTTACCACGAGCAGAACTGGACCGTCGAGCGCTACTCCGGCGGCGGCATGATCAGCCATGCACCGCCCGGCGTGCTCACCGAATTCGGCCATGCACTACGCACCCCGTGCGGTCGGATCCATTGGGCCGGAACGGAGAGCTCGGCGATCATGTGTGGGTGGATCGACGGTGCGGTGCGTTCCGGGGAACGCGCGGCGGCCGAGGTGATGGCCGCGGACAGCGTGGTCGCCGCCGGCTAACGGCTCGCTCGCCAGCGCGCGATCTCGCGGCCGATCTCGGTTTCCGCCGGGCGGTCGAAGAACCATTCCTGGCCGATCCGGTACCAGTTGTTCGTGCTCTGGAGATGGCCCAGGGTGCCGAAGGTGAGGAAGTCGGCGCGTCGGGAGAAGACGTGCTCGGGCGGCAGCATCTGCCGCTTCATCCCGGCGAATTCGGTCTGACGCGGATCGATGGCCGACACGACGGCGCCGGTGGCCAGTTCCGGGGTGATGGTGAGGTCCTCGTCGATCATGTGCCATTCGCTCGCGGCCCAGATGTACTCCAGGCAATCCTGTGCTGTCACACCGGATTCCGCGTCGACGATGCCGCGGCCTAGCATCAGGCGGTGCAGGTCGTCGGCGCGACCGTCGATCGCGGCGTGGAAGCAGTCCAGCTCGAACGCCACGTTGGCCGGGTCCATACGGTTGTACAGCCCGAAGTCGACGAAGCCCAGGCGGCCGTCGGCGGCCAGCATGATGTTGCCCGGGTGCGGATCACCGCAGAATTCGTGGTTGGTGAACAGTGACCCGATGTAGAAACGGTAGATCAGCTCTCCGATGTGGTTGCGGTCGGCGGCCGGCAGCGTCCGCATGTGATCGAAGCCCGCGGCATCGAGGTATTCGGTCAACAGAACCCGCGGTGTGCAGAACTCGACCACGCTGTCGGGGACGACGATGAACGGGTGTCCCCGGTACTGCTCGGCCACCATGTGCTGGGTGTCGGCTTCGCGCAGGTAGTCCAGTTCGCTTTCGAAGTTCCGGGTGATCTCGTCGAGCATGGCGGTGTTCGCGGATGGCCACAACCGCCAAAGCTTCATCAGCAGTGCGAGATTGCGCATGTCGGCCTGGATCGCCCGATCCACGCCGGGGTACTGAACCTTGACGGCGACGTCGCGGCCGTCACGCAATCGGGCGCGGTACACCTGGCCGATTGATGCTGCGGCAGTGGGGGATTCGTCGAAGTCGGCGAAGACGCCCGACATCGGACCCAGGTCGGTTTCCATGACCTCGCGCATGGCGCCGAAGGGCGCTTGTGGCGCCTGGTCCCGCAGTGCGGCGAGCTTCTCGCGGAACTGCTCCCGGTGCGATTCGGGCACCAGATCCAGTTCGATCACCGACAGCATCTGGCCGAGCTTCATCGCCGCGCCCTTCATGGAGCCCAGCACGGTGACGAGATTCTCGGCCATCTGAATGGTGGCACGCTCGGCCAACAGCTCTCTGGCGCGTTCCGACCGGCCCACCATCGACAGCCGGGTTCGGCCGCCGCGCACGGCTTGCTTCGCGGCCAGGGCGCCCAACTTGCCGCCCCGCGCGAGACGCCCTTCAGGCAGTCGGCGTGCCACGCTGCCTCCCAGCTAATCGGTGCAACGACGCCATCAACGTACCCGGCCCGCTCAAGCAGATGTCTCGTGCGGCCAGGACTCGGTTTCGCGGGTGAGGCGTTGCCAGGCGTCGAGGCTCGCCAGGCGTGCGCGGGCCTCGCCGTCCAGCGCGGCGGAGATCTCGACCACTTCGGTGACAACGCCTTCGGTCCTGGCGACCTCGAGTACGTGCACCACGACGTCGACGTCGGGATGGCCGAGCAGTTCGGTGACCGCGGGTCGCGCGAGCTCGGGGTCGATGCGGTTCAGCAGGGACAGCAGTGCTGCCAGTACCTCCGGCTCGCCCGCGGCCGCGGCCCGGGCCATCCGCACCGACCGGTCCGGTCCGGCGGCCCGCATGATGTCGTTCATGACGTGGGTGTCCGACACCAGGACGCCGGTCAGGATGATGCCCTCGTCGTCGTCGATGGCCCGCTCGAACGCCACGATGAGCTCGTCGGTGGCGAACTCGACGAACCGTGACGCGGTCAGGTAATCGCGGCGCCGCAGCAGTTCCTTCGCGGCCGGGATCAGCAACTTGGCGGGCAGTCGCGGGGCGAAGTGCGGGATGACGCGCGGGTCCACGTACGGCGCCGCATCCGCGAGGTAGGCCGGTTTTAGCCCGGACAGCACGCCGATGGCGCGGTCTCCGTGCGCCAGTCCCACGGCGCCGCCGACGCGCCCCGCGACTTCCGGCGGTACTGCGCGCTGAGCGACGGTCACTACCAAGGCATTTGGAACCAGCGGCGCAAGCCTGCCCACGCGGGCGAAGGCCTCGGCCTGTTCGTCGAACAGTGCGTCTGACATCGCGCCGCGGAGGGATTTGAGGTCGTCTGCACCGAGCCGTTCGAGACTGGCCAGGCTTGCGGTGTCGGTCTGTAGTAGCGCGGCCAGCAGCGACAGTTGGGCGCGCGTCAGGATGTCGGCCATCGGTGCGTCACCTTCCGAACAGGATCTTGCGGGCGGCGGGACGGATCAGCCGGGGCAGGACTTTGAGCCCGTCGTCGAGCGAGTCGTTGAGGCTGCGCTGATGGGCCACCTTCGCCTTCCGGAGCAGGCTGAGCAGCTGGGCGGATTCCTCGGGGGTGAGCTTCTCGAGTACTGCCCGCGGTTCTCCGATCTCGTCGAGCAGCGGGTTGTCGGTACCCGGGGTAGCGGCCTTGTCCATCCTAAATAGTTACCACATTCGGATGGCATGGTTATTCGACTGGTCGCGATCGGCAGCAAAAAGGCCCTTAAGCTGGCCTGTTATCTGGATAGCGATAGTATCGAGACTCGTTGCGTGGAGGATGTGGAGGACGTGGTGGCGGCTCGGAAAGTGCTGACCCGCGCGGAGAGCCAGGCCCAGACGCGGCAGGAACTGCTGGACGCCGCGGAGCACCTGTTCTATGCCAACGGCTACCACGCCACCTCCCTGGCAGCGATCGCGGCGGAGGCGGGACGGACCATCGGCGCGGTCTACAGCAATTTCGAGGGCAAAGAAGCGCTGTGCCTCGAGGTGATCCGCAACCGCTACATGGCCGAACTCAACCAACTGCTCGGACCGCTCGTGGCGGCCGGCGTCTCCACCGACGACAGACTGGCGGCCCTGGCGAGCTGGTGGGCCCGCATCGGCGCGGAGCCCAACCTCGTCGTGCTGACCGCTGAATACGTGACCAGCACCTTCCACAATCCCGAGCAGCTCGCCAAGGCCCGTGAGGCACTGGAGCGGTTCAAGGAGTCGACGCGGGTGCTGCTCGAAGATGCGGTGCCGGACGGGGTTCCGGCCGATCACCCGCTGATGGACGACGCCATCGAAGTGGCGGTGGCAACCGGCGCCGGCATCGCCATGGCGCAGGCGCTGGGCACGATCGACGCCGAGCGGGGGGCCGCGCTGATGGTCGCCAACATGCGGTTGTGGTTCGACGCGCTGGCCGTCGGCAAGCCGACCTAGGACGCTGCCCGCGGGGCGGGAAACGCGAGTGCCTACGGCTCGCGACCGGCCATAAGATGCGGAACGCCGACAGAACGGAGGGCGGAATGTCAGACGCCGCAGTGCGCAGCGCCGTGCAGAGGCTGGTGGACGCCGAGGAGCTGCGAGCGGGCCTGGGCACTTTCGCGCGGGTGGTCGACGGCAAGCGGTGGTCGGACGCGTCGGAGGTCTTCGCCGACGACGTCACGTTCGACTATGGCGACCAAGGGCCGCAGTCAGGGCTGCCCGCATTGGTGGAGACGTTCCGCCGTTATCTCGAAAAGTGCGGTGGCACACAGCATCTCATCGGCTCCATCCAGGTCGACGTACGCGACGACGACACGGCCGTGACCCGGGCGTACGTACAGGCGCGGCATCAGGGCCTCGGCCCACTCGCAGCCGACACTTTCGATACCAACGGTGAGTACACCGACACCTGGGCCCGCCGGCCCGAAGGCTGGCGGATCGTCAACCGGATCAGCCGGTGGTCGGCGATGTCCGGTAATCCCGCGGTGTTGTTTCCGCAGTAGCGGGATCAGCGGAAGCGGACGTCCATGGTGGCGAGGCCGAAGATCTTCTTGCCACCCGACTTCGCGCCGACGATGACGACGCCGGTGCGGGTCTCGGGATCCAGCGATTTGACCTTGCCGCTGAACTCGATGTCGCAGCCCTCGGTGGCCGGCACCACCGCCGGCGCCGACAGCCGCACGGTGTAGCGGCTCACGGCGCCGGGGTCGCCGGACCAGGAGGAGGCGTATCCGGCACCCAGGCCCATGGTGAGCATGCCGTGCGCGATGACGTCGGGCAGCCCGGCCAGCTGTGCCAGCTCCTTGTCCCAGTGAATCGGGTTGGCGTCGCCGGCCACGCCGGCGTAGTTCACGAGGTCGCCGAGCGACAGCCGCAGATGACTCGCGGGCAGTTCGTCCCCGACGGAGACGTCATCGAACGACGGTGTCCCCGGCGTGCGGGCTGCGTCGGTGGCGATCCGGACCTCGCCCTCGGGGCGCACCGTCTTGCGGTACTCCTCCGAGCCGATGTCCAAGATGTTCATGTCGTGCATCATCGCCTTCTGCACGGCCGTCTTGACGTCGCCGTCGATGTCCTCGGCCGTCACGCCGACGACGGTGGTGTGCAGGGTGTGGACCCGCTCGCCCTTGGTGTCGGTGAAGGTGTTGGTCACGGTGATGAAGTCGCGGCCCGCGGTCCGGCGCACGGACGTCAACTCGACGTCGATGACCAGTTCGTCGCCCGCCACGATCGGGCGGTGCTGCTCGAAGACCTCTTCGGTCTGCAGGTAGGTGTCGTAGCCGACGACGATCGACTCGAACATCCGCCGGTTGCACTTCATGCCGGGGGTCGAGGTGAACGTGATCGGCGCGATGACATCGGCGTAGCCGAGCTCATTGGCGGCGGCGACGTCCCAGTGCGCGGGGTGGTAGTCCTGCACCGCGCGGGCGTACTCGCGCAGCTTCTCGCGGCCGACCAGGTAGGTACCGTCCATCTGGTAGTGGTGGCCGATCCGCGCTTCGAGCGGCGACGCTTCTGCTGCTGTCGTCATGACTGTGCCCAACTTTTCTATCGACGTGTTCGCTGAGGCCGACCAAAGCACACTACGCGGCGAGGGGGCGGCAACACACGGCGATGCGCCGTCTACCTGCGCCGAGCGGTGGTAAATGTGCCCAAAACCACGCAATTCCGGGGACTGTGGAGGCTGTTCGCGGGCCCGTGTTTGACTGGCAGCATGGCCCGCACACCCACTTTGGCCCGCCGTTTGTTCGAGCGATACGAACCTGTGCACGCGATCACCTATTTCGCGCCCGAGGCGCGCGCCGCCGCCGTCGACCTCGGCTACCGGAGCTTCTGGAGCGGCTACTTCGCCACCAGGTCGGCGCCACTCGGCCCGGTACCCCCGCGGGTCGTCGAGGCGATCTTCTACAACTTCGCCGCCCATCGCGTCGCGAAGTCGCTGGCCGGCGCGTGGGACGTCGCGACGCCCCAGCAGGCGCTCGCGGCCCGGGAAACGGGCGCCGTCGCTGCATTACGCCGGTACGGCCTCACGGCCGACGACAACCTGCGCACCGCCGCCGATCTGCTCCGGCGGGTCGCACGGGGTGCCGCCGTCGACGGCCGGCCGCTGTTCGCCGCCCTGTCCGCGGTGCCGTGGCCTGACGAGCCGGTGGCCGCACTCTGGCATGCGTCGACCCTGTTGCGCGAACAGCGGGGCGACGCCCACGTCGCGGCACTCGTGGCCGCCGGCATCACCGGCCGGGAATCCAACGTGCTGCACGTCGCGGCGGGCCGCACCACCCGGGACAAGGTCGTATCCACGCGCGACTACGACGACGCCGAGTGGGACGCCGTCTCCGCGCGGCTGGCGGCACGAGGCTTGATGACGCCCGAAGGGTCGTTGACCGACGCGGGACGCGAACTCAAGCAGGACATCGAGCACCGCACCGACGCGGCTGCACTGCCGACGCTCGACGTGCTGAACGACGCCGAGGTCGAGACGCTGTTCCGGGCGCTGACCCCGATCGCCCGGATGGTGGTCGCCGGCGGCGATCTACCGGCGATCACCCCGATGGCGTTGCAGCACAGTGATCTCGACGATCCCAGCGCACACCTGGACTAGGCGGCCAGGGCGCCGCGCTTGCGCAGCAGCGGCAGCACGCCTTCGGCGAACCAGTAGGCCTCTTCCAGGTGCGGGTAGCCGGAGAGGATGAACTCGTCGAATCCAAGGTTGTGGTACTCAGAGATCAGTGAAGCCACCTCCTCATGGCTGCCGACCAACGCGGTCCCGGCGCCGCCGCGCACCAGACCGACGCCCGCCCAGAGGTTCGGATAGACCTCGAGGTGGTCGAGGCGTCCGCCGTGCAGCGCCGTCATCCGCCGCTGTCCCTCGGATTCGGAATTGGCGTGCAGCGCTGTGGCTTTGGCGATCTGTTCCGGTGTCAGTTCCGCCAGTAGGGAATTGGCGACTGCCCAGGCGGCCTCGGAGGTGTCGCGGGTGATGGTGTGCAGCCGGATGCCGAACCGCAGGGTGCGGCCACGGGCCTTGGCCAGTTCACGTACCTGTGCGATCTTGGCTGCCGCCGCAGCCGGTGGTTCACCCCAGGTCAGATAGACGTCGACGTGCTCCGCCGCGATGGGTAGAGCCGCCGGCGACGAGCCACCGAAATACAGCTGCGGCAACGGGTTCGGAGGTTCAGAAACGCGCGCGTCGGTGACCGAATAATGCCTGCCGCGGTAGTCCACAGGTCCGCCGCGCCAGACGTCGCGAACGATCTCGAGGAATTCACCGGTGCGTTCGTAGCGCTGGTCGTGGCTGAGCCAGTCACCGAACCGGCGCTGTTCGACATCGTCACCGCCACTGACGATGTTGAGCAACAGCCGTCCTTCGGAGAATCGCTGGAAGGTCGCCGCCTGCTGCGCGGCCAGGGTGGGCGGCACCAGGCCGGGCCGAAAAGCGACGAGGAACTTGAGTCGTTCGGTCTGCTCGAGCAGGGCTGCTGACGTCAACCAGGCGTCCTCACACCAGGTTCCGGTCGGCGTCAGGACCCCCTCGAATCCGAGATGGTCGGCCGCACGGGCCACTTCACTGAGATAGCGCAGGCTGGGCTTGCGGTAACCCGCCGGAACCGTGTGGTGCGATGACGCGTGCGACGCGCCGACGATCGAGCGACTGTCACCGTTGGTCGGCAGAAACCAGAAGAACTTGGCGGACAAGACGATCCTCCTATTTTGCGGTGGTCCAGAACTGCGACAGCTGATCGCCGAACCGGTTGTCGACGAATTGCGAGAAGGTGGGTTTGTGGTCGATCTGTCCGGACTGTGCGAACGCGTCGGCGAGCTGCTGCTCGGAGGCGAGCACCGCATCGTTGATGGGGATCGCGAGCCGCAGGCTCCGTGACTGCGCGACGCGGGCCACCTGCGGATCGATTCCGATTGCGGCAGCGTACTTCTGGTACCACTCGTCCGGGTGGTCCTTGGCCCAGAGGGAGGCCCGGGCCACGCGCTGCACGAAGTCGGCCAGCGCGCTGTTGCGTTTCGCGTCCTGCAGGGCCGCCACCGAGGCGATGCCGAAGCCGTAGCCGTTGGTGACGCTTTCGGCGGTGGCCACGGTGCGCACCTTGAGCTGGTTCTGGGCCAGTGCCGTGTACGGATCCCAGATGGCCCAGGCATCTGCCTGCCCCTGACTCAGGGCGGTGAAGGCGTCGGCCGGCTGCAGGAACACCAGCTGAATGTCCTTGACCGTCAGGCCGGCTTTCTGCAGCTGCAGAAGGAGGTGACCGTGTGCCGAGCTCCCCTTGCCGACGACGACCTTCTTTCCGCGGAGGTCGGCCACGGAATGTACCGCGGACTGGGCGGGGGTGAGGATCTGGTCACCGGCAGCGCTGTTCGAATAGGCCGCGATGACCCGGATTTTCGCGCCTGCCGCGGCGCCGAAGATCGGCGGTGTGTTCCCCGTGACGGCAAAGTCGATCTTGCCTGCAGTGGCCGCTTCGACCTGGGGCGGACCGGAGGTGAATGTCGAGAACTGCACCTTGTAGGGCACGTTGTCGAGCTCCCCGGCTGCGCGGAGCAAGGACTCGGTGCCGCCCTTCTGATCGCCCACCTGCAGCGTAAGGCCGGACAGGTCCGCTGCCGGAACTGTTTGGGGCACAGCCACTTCGTTCTTGGTGTCGCGGCTGGACACGCAGGCGGTGAGCAGTGCCCCAGCGGCCAGAACGGATACCAGCCGCGCCATCCGTGAATGCGTCACAGTCTTCTCCTGTCAGACACCGAGCCGCGTCAGCAGCTCGGTGCGGTAATCGTCGGTGTGTCGGTCGCGCTGACCGTGTGGTTGGCGGGGATTCGCGATCGGCAGGGTGTGCGCCACCCGTCCGTTCTCGAGCACGATGATGGTGTCGGCCAGCGCGATGGCCTCGTCCACGTCGTGCGTGACCAGGAGCACCCCGAAGTTGTGCTGGCGCCAGAGGTTCAGCAGAAGACGGTGCATCGAGAGCCGGGTCAGGGCGTCGAGCGCCCCGAACGGCTCGTCGAGCAGCAGCAGTTGCGGCTCCGCCACCAGCGCGCGGGCCAGGGAGACCCGTTGTGCCTGACCACCTGACAGGGTCAGCGGCCAGGACTGCGCCTTGTCGGCCAGGCCCACCTCGGCCAGGGCCTGATCGGCTCGGGAGAGCGCATCGGCGCGGGACAATCTGGCGCGGGTCAGGCCATAACGGACGTTGTCACGAACGGATCGCCACGGGAACAGCCGGGGCTCCTGAAACGCGACGGCCGGCGCGCCCTGTACCTCGCGCTCGCCCTGGAAATCACCGGCGAGGCCCGAGAGCACCCGCAGTATCGTCGATTTTCCCGAACCGCTGCGCCCGACGAGCGCGACGATCTCGCCGCGCTTCACCCGAAGGCTGACATCGTCGAGCACCCGGTTGGCGCCGTACCACTTGGACACCGAGCGCAACTCCGCCGCGGGTGGTCCGGACACCGCGGGCGGCTCAACAGGTACTTCGTAAAGTGCTGTCACAGGGTGCCTTTCAGACTCGATAGCGCAAGGCGCGGCGCTCCAGAATCCGCACCAGCGCGTCGGTGATGATGCCAAGCAGCGCGTAGACGACGAGACCGAAGATGATGACGTCGATACGGAGGAAGTCGCGCGCGTTGTTGATGAGGTAGCCGACGCCCGAGTCGGCGTTGATCTGTTCCGCCACGATGAGCGTGAGCCACGAGATGGCCAGCGATTGCCGCAACCCCACGAGCACCTGGGGCGCGGCGCTGGGGACGACGACGGTCCGCAGCCGTTGCAGCGGCGAAAAGCCGAGTACGGCAGCAGTTTCGAAGAGCTTGGGGTCGACCTGGCGGATTGCCGACGAGGTATTGAGGTAGAGCGGGAATGCCGCACCCAACGCGACCATGAGCACCTTGGGCAGCTCGCCGATGCCGAACCAGACGATGAACAGCGGGATCAAGCCGAGGTGGGGGAGCGCCCGGATCATCTGCATTGTCGGATCGACGGTGGCGTCGGCCCACTTGGAGAACCCCACGAGTGCGCCGAGGGCGGCCCCGATGACTCCGCCGAGGAAGAGGCCCTCGGCGGCGCGTAAGCCGGAAATGCGCAGTGCTTCGGCGAGCTGACCGTTGCCGATCAGCTCGATGCCGGCCTCGGCGATGATCTGGGGCGCCGGCAGGACCTCGGGATCGATGAGGCCCCACGCACTGCCGGCCTGCCAGAGGATCAGCACCGCCAGCGGTGACAGCCAGCGGATGATTTCCCAGCGCCGGGCATGGACGCGGCTACGCCAGGAAACCGCCTGCACCGCTGCAGGTTCGGTACCGGGGGCCACCGGGGCGACAGCGGCCACCGGGGCCTCGCGGGTGGTCATCACGCTCCTCACGTCGACGGGAGTCAGGCACGCGGACTCGTGCCACGACGTCGAAGGTAGGAGGCGTGGAATCGCTGGTGAAGGGTTAACGTCGCGCTGATTTGGTCGGTATTGCCCGCCGCTCGGGCGGATGTCCAGACGATCACGCATGGATCTCAGACGAAAGCACATTGATCGTCCAGCCTGACCTGCCTAGGTTTTGACGTATGAAGACAGCACTGATCACCGGTTGTTCCTCGGGCTACGGACTCGAGACTGCCCGCTACTTCCACTCGCAAGGCTGGAACGTCATCGCCACCATGCGGACGCCGCGTCCAGAACTGTTCCCGGACTCGGATCGCATCCGGGTGTTGGCGCTCGACGTGACAGATCCGCAGAGTATCGCCGCGGCTGTCGGGGCGGCCGGTCCGATCGACGTGCTGGTGAACAACGCCGGCGTCGGGGTCGTGGGTGCGTTCGAGGCGACGCCGATGGAGACGACCCGGGAGGTGTTCGAGACCAACACCTTTGGGGTTATGGCGATGACGCAGGCGGTGGTCCCGCAGTTTCGTGAACGACGTTCGGGCACCATCGTGAACGTGACGTCCAGCGCAACCCTGGCGCCCATGCCGCTGGCTGCCGTGTACACCGCCAGCAAGACGGCGATCGAGGGGTTCACCGGCTCGCTGGCTCTGGAGCTCGAATTCTTCGGTGTGGCTGCCAAACTCGTCGAGCCGGGTTACGGGCCGGGGACCAACTTCGCCGCCAACGGCTCCTCCCGGATGGACGGCCTGCTGCCGCAGGAATACCTGGACTTCGCGGCTCCGGTGATGGCCGGGTTCGGGAACGTCGACGTGTTCACGACTGCTTCCGACGTGGCCGAGGTCGTCTACGAGGCCGCGACGGACACATCGGGCCGGTTGCGGTTCGCGGCGGGTCCGGATGCGCTGGCCCTCGTCGCCGTGCAGAGCGAATAGACACGTACTCGCTCGGTCGCGGGTACCGTGTCGAAATGGCAACGGACCCGCTCGATTTCATCGTCGCGCTGTTGCAGTCGCGGGCGGTGCGGTCCAAGATCGTGGCCGGTGGCGGTCAGTGGAGCGTCCGCAAACCGCGGTACACCGATCCGTCCTTCTGCGTGATGCTAGAGGGCACGTGCTGGTTCCTCCCGGAGGAGGGCGACGCGATCGAACTGCGCGACGGTGACTTTCTGCTCCTACCAGAGACGCCGAGCTTCGTGTTGGCGAGCGATCCGACTCTGCCGCCGACGGACGCGCCGATCGATGTCGAAGGTGACGCCGCATACGGCGACAGCGCTCCGACGATGCGGATGCTGGGTGGGTACTTCCAGTTCGATCGGGCGAACGCCGAACTCGTTGCCCGGCTGTTGCCGTCGGCGATTCTGATTCGACGGGGTGAACCGGGTGCGTCCCGGCTCGGTCGCATCGTCGAACTGATCGCCGAGGAAGCGGGCGAGTACAACCGATGTCGCGACCTCATCCTCGAGCGCCTGGTCGAGGTGCTGCTCATCGAGGCATGGCGGTTCGAGACCGAGCATGCGTCGGCTGAGCAGGGATTGCTTGGGGGACTCGCTGATCCAGCTTTGTCGGGAGTTCTCCGGGCATTGCATGCCGACCTGGCCGGGCCGTGGACGGTCGAGAAACTGGCGCGCACCGCAGGAATGTCACGGGCCGTCTTCGCCGAGCGGTTCGCCCGCACCGTCGGCATCCCGCCGATGCAGTACCTCACCGAATGGCGGGTCGCGCGAGCGAAGGAACTGCTGCTGGGCGAGCGGCCCGCGCTCTCGGCGGTGGCCGGCAAGGCGGGCTACAGCTCGGCGAGCGCCTTCAGCGCGGCGTTCACGCGAGTGGTCGGGTGCTCGCCGGCCGAGTTCGCCAAACGCGGCGATCGCGGCGCAGGGTAACAGCGAAAGATATTCAGAGCCGGTACATTTCGCGTGCCATGGCCGCCTCCTCGAACGATTCTTCGCGGCGCGGCGGATAGTGGTCGGCGCGATGCTCGGGCCAATGGGCCCGGCCGTGAATCCAGCTGCCGGCGGCGGCGGCCGCGTCGGCGAACTGCTGAGCGCTGTGGCGCAGCCAATCCCGCATCATCTCTGCGGGGGTCGGAACATGTGCGTGTGTCATGTTGTCGACGCTACGAATCCGCCCGGCGGTAGACATCGAGCCGAGGGCTGATCTTGATGTCCGACCAAGGTAGGAGGCGGCATTCCCTCATGGGTGGATGCCCGTTGACGTTCGAGGTTCAGGTGCTAGGCGGCGATCCGACGAAATCGTCCAGCGCCGACTCGATTTGGTGTGCCAGTCGCTGCGGCGCTTCGATGTCTCCGGTGATCAGGTCACGCAGTGCGCGGTGGAAGAGGCCGTCGGCCGTCGCATAGACGATGGCGGGCGTGACGATGACGGCGGACTCGGTGAGCTCGGCGTAGGCGATGACGGCTTTCCAGGTGAGCGCGGCAAGGCTGTCGTCGATCTCGTTGATGCTCACGGCGAAGCGGTCGTCGAAGAGTGCCTGGGTGCGGAGGTCGTACCAGAGCCGGTGCATCACGGCCGACTCGCGCAGTGAATTGCTCAGCGCGTTGCTGATGCGGGTCTTGAGCTCCGGCCCGGAGCTGCCGTCGATGACGATGGAGTTGTAGCGGTCGATGAAGTGGTCCTTGTATTGCCGCACGCAGCACATGACGAGGTCGTCTTTGTCGTCGAAGTAGTAGTGCAGAACGCCGAGCGATATCTCGCAATGCTGGGCGAGCTCGCGCATGCTGGCCCGCGCGAAGCCCAGCGCAGCAAGCCCGCTGGTGGCCTGGGCGGCGAGCGCTTGGCGGCGTGCAGCGAACTTTTGCCCGCGCGGGCCCGACAGTCGGCCTGCTACGCGGCTCGAAGGGGTATCCACAGGGCTCCAGTGGCAGATGAGGTGTCAGTGAACTGACGGGAAATTGTAAGTCTAATCCTCTGATCAGGCACTTCCGTCGTCGGCAGCAAAGTTTGGACGATCGTCTTGAAATGCCCACGAAGAGTGGCGTAGATCACTATCATGCTCCGCGGGTACTCGAAATTCAACGGGAATGGTGCGGATGAGCGAACAAGAAACCGCCGCGGATTCTGCTGCGGAAGACAGGTTGGCGTGGTTGCGAAAATCCGCAGCAGAAGGCCAGTCGGGGGCGGTCGACTCGGCGTGGAGCTGGATTGTCGAGCTCTCCACGTTGGCCGACAACGACGCCGACTCGGCTGAAGCGCAGCTCAATGATCTTTTCCGACTGGGTGCGCCACCCGTCGATCTGGACGGTCCGACCGAGGGCATCCTGGTCATGACGACGACCAACCCCGCCCTGGATACCGTGACCCGGGCCGTCACCGCCTTGTGGATGCCCTGGCAGGGCAAACGCTTCGACGCGGATGCCGGTACCGGGGACAACCGGCTGACGCGCAGCACCGGACTTGTCGGCAAATTGCTGTGGCCGCTGTACTCGATGCGTGACGCCGAATCGGGCAAACTCGCCTTCGATTTCGCCACGTATGTCGAAGCCGGCAAGGACGATCCCGACCGCCAGGTGATGGTCATCGATTACGCCAACGTGGAATCCAATCCGCGGTTGGTGATCCGCAGCATCCGCGACGAACTGGTGGAGCTGGTACCCGGCGTCTACCTCGGCAAGATTCTGTTCAACACCGGCTCCGACCGGTTCAGCAAGATTGGATATTTCGCGCTGCGCACGCCTCGCTGACGGACCCCAGATCATCCGACGACCACCGACAAACTTCGAAAAGAAACGGCGACAACATGATTCCGTCTCAGTGGCACGAATATCCCTCTCTCCTCCTGCAGTTGAACGCACTGTCGAAGACCCGTGACGAGCTGCGTGAGCACAACCTGTACGAGGCGTACGGCATGCGGCCGTCCGACGACCTCGGCCAGCCCACCGATGAGGTACGCCGCGCCCGTCAGCCTGATGGCACCTGGAACGATCTCCAGGATCCGCACATGGGCGCCAAGGGCACCGGCTTCGGTCGCAACGTGCCGCTGTCGATGACCGTCACCGACGTAAAACGACTCCTCAAGCCCGACCCTCGCGTCATCAGCCGCAAGCTGATGGCCCGTGACGATTTCAAGCCCGCGGGCATCATCAACGCGCTCGCCGCTGCGTGGCTGCAGTTCGAGAACCACAACTGGTTCTTCCACGGTGATGGCCACGCGGACAAGACCATCGACATCCCGCTGAGCGCCGACGACCACTTCCCCGAGAACCCGATGAAGATCCGGTGCACCATCCCACTGCGCGGCGAGATCGCCGACGGCTGTCCCGCACCGGTTTTCGCCAATGCGGAGACACATTGGTGGGACGGCTCGCAGGTGTACGGCAGCGGCAGGGATCGCCAGGCGGAGATTCGCACCTTCGTCGACGGCAAGGTCAAGGTCGACCCGAACGGCCGCCTCCCCGAGAGCGACATCCCCGGCATCGACCTGACCGGTATGAAAGAGAACTACTGGGTGGGCACGGGTCTGCTGCACACCATGTTCGCGCGCGAGCACAATGCCGTCTGCGACGCCTTGAAGAAGGCGTACCCGAGCTTCGACGACCAGCGCCTGTTCGAACTCGGTGTACTCGTGGTGTCGGCGCTGATCGCCAAGATCCACACCGTCGAGTGGACGCCGTGCGTGCTGCGTCACCCGGCGCTGCAGATCGGCATGAACGCGAACTGGTATGGCGCGCTTGGCGAAACGTTCCGCGACAAGATCGGCCGCATCGGCGACAACGAGGCCCTCTCGGGCGTCGTGGGATCGTCGACCGATCACCACGCCGCACCCTTCTCCCTGACCGAGGAATTCGTCTCGGTCTACCGCATGCACCCGCTGATCCCCGATGACTGGAACTTCTTCTCGCTGGAGTCCGGCGAACACCTCGTCAAGGCGGACTTCACGCAGCTGCAGGGCAGCTACACGCGCGACTTCATGGACAAGCTCCAGATGAGCGACATGTGGTACTCGTTCGGTCTGGCCAGCGCCGGCGCCGTGTGCCTGCACAACTACCCGAACGCGCTGCGCAACCTGACCCGCGTCGACGGACAGGTCACCGACCTCGCCACCCTCGACATCGTGCGCGACCGGGAGCGAGGTGTGCCGCGCTACAACGACTTCCGCGAAGCTCTGCGGATGCCGCGGCGCAAGACCATCGACGACATCACCCCGAACAAGCAGTGGGCGCGGGAGATCAACGAGGTCTACAACGGTGACGTCGACGCCGTCGACCTGCAGATCGGTATGCAGGCCGAGCAGCCGCCGAAGGGATTCGGCTTCTCGGACACCGCATTCCGGATCTTCATCCTGATGGCGTCCCGCCGCCTCAAGAGCGACCGCTTCTTCACCAACGACTTCAAGCCCGAGGTGTACACCCAGGTCGGCTTCGACTGGGTGAACAACAACACCATGAAAGACGTGATGCTGCGGCACTACCCGGAGCTGGAGCCGGTGATCGGCGATGTCGAGCGGGTGTTCGCGCCGTGGCCGAAGCTGGGTGCACCGGTGCCGGGGAAGAAGAACCCGGTGGTGCAGCTGGCCGACTCCGTCCGCGCCTACCTGCCCTGGGGCTGACGAACGATGGCCGAGGATTTCCCGCACGCATCGATCGTCGAAGGTGTTCGGTTCACCGCTCAGATCGGGGTGCCGAATGTGGTTCTGGGACTGTTCAACAAGCGAGAGCTCCCCACTCGCATCGCATCCGGTTTGAGTTCGGACTACTTGGGGTACCAGCTCGTCGAAGGCATGGTCCGCAGTTACGGCCCCGGTCCGTTTTATGTCCGGGTCGTCGCCGACGAGGCATTGCTGGTGCATCACCCGGACGACCTGGAGTTTGTGTTGAGTGGATCGCCGGACCCGTTTGCTTCCGACCCGAAGCCCAAACGGGAGGGCATGGCGGCGTTCCAGCCGGACGCACTGACGATCTCTCGCGGCCAGCCGTGGGAGGACCGGCGCCGGTTCGCCGAAGCGGTGTTGGACACCGGCCACCCGGTACACCGGTTGGCGCAGGGATTCGTCGAGAAGGTTGCACGGACGGTGGCGGGTCTGGGCACCGGCGCGCTGAAGTGGGCGGAGTGGAACGCCGCATTCCAGCGGTTGACCCGGAGCGTCGTCTTCGGCGACAAGGCCGCCGACGACGCCCGGCTCACCTCACAGCTCAGCGAGCTGATGTCGGCCGGCAACGGCATGCCGGGCGAGCCGGCACCCGGATATCCGGAGTTCGTCTCCCACATCGAGTCGTACCTGACGGAGCCGGAGCCGGGCAGTCTGGCCGCACTCATTGCGGAGACCACCCCGCCGGAGACGGCGAGCCCCGCGAGCCAGGTGATCCACTGGCTGTTCGCTATGGGGGACACGCTGGCGGCCAACGCTTTCCGGACCCTCGCGGTGTTGTCCACCCACTCGGAGAACTTGCGTGAGGTCCGTGCGGAGATGGGCTCGGCCGACATCAACTCGGGGCAGGGCATCGCGTCGCTGAAGTACCTCGGCGGTTGCCTGCTCGACACCATGCGGCTGTGGCCGACGACGGGGCTGTTCGGGCGCGTCGCGACCCGGGATATCGAATTTCCCAGTGGTGCAGTGCTGCCCGAAGGCAAACAGGTCCTCATCTACAACGTGTTCAACCACCGGAACCGGGACCGGATCCCCTACGCCGACCGTTTTTCACCAGGTGAATGGGTCAGCGGGGATGCCGGGAGCGACTGGTCGTACAACTTCTTCAGTCACGGCCCACAGGGCTGTCCGGGTGCCGGCCTGTCGGTGTTCCTCGGCCAGGCCTTCCTGGCGCACGTGGTGGACGGAGCCACGCCGGTGCTGCGCGGGGCTACGCTGAATCCGCAGAAGTCACTGCCGCACAGTATCGATCTGTACGGCATCAGCATCGAACGCTAGATGGACCAATCGGTCGTCAACGCGACCGTGCGACGGAGGGGACCCTTGTGACGACGACCGCCGAACATCTCCGCTACGCCCTGGATGGACGTTGGCGCGAGGTGAAAGACCGTATTCGGCAAGAGCTTTCCGCAGAGCTGTTCAAGCCGCACTACACGCCGGACACCGCGGTGGCCCGGGCCAAGGTCACCGAGCAGATGAAGTACATGGCTTCGCGCGGCGCCGCCGAGGATGCCTTCGCGAAGGGCCACGGCGGCAACGGCGATGCGGGCGCCACCATCGCCCGGATCGAGATGCTGGCCATGAGCGACCTGTCGCTGATGGTCAAGGCCGGCGTGCAGTGGGGCCTTTTCGGTGGCGCCATCGACAACCTGGGCACGGAACGCCACCACGAGGCCTATGTGCGCAAGGCCATCGACCTGGACCTCGTCGGCTGCTTCGGGATGACCGAGACCGGGCACGGCAGCGACGTGCAGGCCCTGGAGACGACCGCCACGTACGACCCGGCAACCGGTGAGTTCGTCATCGATTCACCGACCCCCACCTCGCGCAAGGACTATATCGGCGGCGCGGCCGAATCCGCCCAGGTGTCAGCGGTTTTCGCGCAACTGATCACCAAGGGCGAGAACCACGGGGTGCACTGCTTCATCGTCCCGATCCGGGATGAGTACGGCAACGACCTGCCCGGTGTCCGCACCTCCGACTGTCACTACAAGGGCGGGCTGCCCGGCGTCGACAACGGCCGCATCCAGTTCGACCATGTGCGGATCCCGCGCGACAACCTGCTCAACCGCTACGGCGACGTCGCCGAGGACGGGACCTACTCGTCCCCGATCGACAATCCGAACCGGCGGTTCTTCACCATGCTGGGCACGTTGATCCGCGGCCGCGTGACGGTCGGCGGCAGCGCCGCGGCGGCCGCGCGCGTCGCACTCGACATCGCGACCCGGTATGCGTTGCAGCGCAGGCAGTTCGAGGCCCCGAAGACCGACGAAGAAGTCCTCATCATGGACTACCTGGTGCATCAGCGCCGGCTGCTGCCGCTGATCGCGAAGTCGTACGCGCTGCAGTTCGCGCAGAACGAGTTGGTGTCCGACCTGCACGATCTGCAGGATGTCGAAGAGCCCGACGGTGAGGTGCAACGCGAACTGGAGGCGCGGGCCGCGGGACTCAAGGCGGCCGCAACGTGGCACGCCACCAAGGCCATCCAGGAATGTCGCGAAGCGTGCGGCGGTGCGGGTTACCTGGCGGAGAACCGGCTCATCGCGCTCAAGGCCGACACCGATGTGTTCACGACCTTCGAAGGCGACAACCACGTCTTGACGCAGTTGGTGGCCAAGCACCTGCTCACCGAATATGCCGACGACATCAAGGGCATGAGCCCGTTCGAGTGGGTCAAGTTCGCCACCAGCACCGCCCGTGAGCGGGTGCGCCGGAGCACTGGCACCGAGACCATCCTGCAGAACCTGCTGGACACGCGGCAGGACAACGAGGAAGAGGGCAGCCTCTTCAACCGCGGTACCCAGGCGAAGATGTTCGAGGACCGGGCCGACTACCTGCTGTCGACGGTCGCCCGCCGCCTGCAGGCCAACTCCAAGGAGATGAGCCCGTTCGAGGCGTTCAACTCGGTGCAGGACCATGTGCTGCATGCGGCGTCGGCGCACATCGATCGCATCGTGTTCGAGTCCTTCGCCGCGGGCATCGACGCATGCACGGATCCGGAAGCTCGTGAGATCTTCGGCCTCCTGTGCGATCTGTATGCGCTGTCGGTGATCGAAGAGGACAAGGCCTGGTACATCGAACACCGCTTCCTGTCCATGGACCGGGCCAAGGCCGTCACCGCCGGTATCAACGACCGCTGCCGCAAGCTCCGGCCGTACGCCGAGGTGCTGGTCGACGGGTTCGGTATCCCCGAGCAGCTGCGCTACGCCGAAATGCTGCATCCGGAACGCATCCCGGATGTCCGATGATCCGCAAAAAGCTGTTCTGAAAAAAAGTGTCCACTTGCTGACGGTTGATCGCTCCTAGCTAGTGAACGGCGCCCACGAGGGTGCCGACCAGCCAAGGAGAACGCCATGACTGCTGTATCTGTCCGTCGCCGCTCAGCCGCCGCCGCTGCCCTCGTCGCCGCCGGAGCCATCGCCGGTGCGCTCGGCGCAGCAAGCCCGGCGAACGCCGGAGTCAACAGGTACCTCGCCATCGCGTTCTCGCCGGCGACGGGCCAGTGGGGCTACACACAGAGCCTGCTGGATGCGAACCAGGCCAAGTACGACGCGGTGGGGTATTGCCTCAACAAGGGCGGTACCGACTGCCGGATCGTGGTGTGGGGAGACAACGAATGCGCCGCGCTCGCCACGAGTCCCAACCCGTTCAACCACAGCCTCATGTGGGGCACCGGTGTGGCTCAGACACAGAAGGAGGCCGAGACCAAAGCCCGGCTGTCGACGTCGTTCGGCGCCACCGTCGTCCTGTCGTTCTGCTCGCTGGGCACCGAACACTGACGAGGCCGGCAGCCCACAAATCATCGCGACTGGCGGTAGCTTCGTCCAATACGGACTGCGGACGGCGAAAGGAACCGCCATGGATCTGAAGAAGGCGATGCTGTTCGCGGCAGCGGGCGTGGCGGCGGGGGTGCTCTGCGCACCCGGTGCGCACGCCGACATCTGCGACCCGTCGGTGACCGTCTGTCAGGGCGGTGAAATCAGCGGACCGACCTCGGTGCCGGCCGCGTCGCCGTCGGTCATCGCGAGCGATGACGAGTTCCCGTTCGGCGATGACGAGTGGTACCTCTATCCCGGAGCGGGCGTCATCAACCACTGGGGCGGCGGAGGCGGCCACCGGTAGTTCGAGTGCCGCTCTCCCTCGGCTTCAGATCGAAGGCGTTGGGAGAGCCGGCGGCGGTCGAGCTCACGGTGCATCGCCTGTGCTCGCGACCTTCTCGGCCAGGGCGGCGAGTTTTTCGTCCAAGACGAGTGCCGCCGCACGCAGCGGCGGATTTTCATCGACAACCATCAGTGACGACGGCTTGACGTAGGTCAGGCTGCTGCAATTGTCATCCTCTTCCGTCAGAAGAACCTCCACGGGAGCGAACAGCCCGGCAGTGAGGTCGTGACGGATCATGGTGATCGCGATGAGCGGATTGCCCAGGATGACGCGCAGCACCTTGCGCTCCACTCCCGCGGTGCTGAGCCACAGGCTGTGGTCGATCAGGTGCATCAACATGAAGTCGCTGGGCCCGGCCTGGTGCTGGACATCCGCTGCGAACGCGTCCCAGTCTCGCTCGGCCAAGGCCGGGAGATTGGTTATCTGCGCGGGCTCGGCACCGATATCGGTGAGCAGATCGTCCCGCAGCTCATCGAACGTCTTGTCGCTGTCGAATCGCACCCGCACCCCGTTGAACGGAATCTGCTGAGCGTCACTCGTCGCCATGGTCGGCCTCTGCTTTTGCGATGGTCATCTGACGAAGTCCTCTCGATGGGAAGCGGCGGTCTGACACCTACTCTGCGACGGCCGGAACCCAATGGGCTGGCCGAGATGATCCTGGTGTTCGCAGGGACACGATGCAGATCACTTCGTAGGTCGACCGCCGAGACGGGCCACCAACTCGACGGCGGATCACTCGCGCGGCCACCGACGACACCGCCACCGGATGTGCCGCCGTGCCCCGGACCGACCGGGGAAGCGCTCAATGGTGGTGGTACCAAACCTTCGAACCACCGTCGACCAACTAGACGCGGCTCGCTCTGCAACGCCGGGGGCTAGACGCGGGCCGATGAGCCACATTGGTCACTCGCACACCAACTTTGGGCCCCGATTGGCGCATATTGACCAAGTCGAACTATTTTTCTGGGGTGATCTCCTCAGCTGTTGGCGTTGTTGCCCGCTGGACTGCTCCCCTCCTGGCTGTTGCCGCCGTCGCCGGCGTGGGCCTGTCAACTGAATCGCCGCGCGCGGTCTCGGTATCGTCGCTTCGCGACGGCGCTCCGGCCATCCGCCTGGTCGATGACAGCAACCCGCTGGCCGGCCGACCCTTCTACGCCGACCCGATCTCGAAGGCCCGGGCCGCCGCCGCGCAGGCCGACCCGCCCAGCCCCGAGCTCACCGCCATCGCCAACACGCCGCAGGCGTACTGGCTGGATCAGGCGTTCCCTGCCTCGACCGTCGGTGGCACCGTCGCCGGGCTGGCCGGTGCGGCCAACGCCGCGGGCGCCACCCCCGTGCTGGTGCTGTACGGCATCCCGCACCGCGACTGCGGTAGCTACGCGGCGGGTGGCTTCGGTTCGGCCGACAGCTACCGGGCCTGGATCGACAGCATCGCTGCCGGACTCGGTGGCTCGCCGGCGGCGATCATCGTCGAACCCGACGCACTCGCGATGGCCGACTGCCTGTCCGCCGGCCAGCGCCAGGAGCGCTTCGACCTGATCCGCTACGCCGTCGACTCCTTGACGCGCGACCCGGCTGCCGCGGTCTACATCGACGCCGGACACTCGCGCTGGGTGAGCGCCGAGACGATGGCCTCGCGGCTGAACGATGTCGGTGTCGCCAAGGCGCGCGGCTTCAGCCTCAACACGACCAACTACTTCACCACCAACGAGGAGATCGGATACGGCGAGGCGATCTCCGGCCTGACCAACGGCGCGCACTACGTCATCGACACGTCGCGCAACGGTGCCGGGCCCGCCGAAGGCGACCCGATGTACTGGTGCAACCCCGATGGCCGTGCGTTGGGTGTCGCGCCGACGACCGACACCGCCGGTGCGCACGCTGACGCGTACCTGTGGGTCAAGCGGGTCGGCGAGTCCGACGGGTCGTGCGGCCGTGGGGAGCCCGGCGCGGGTACCTTCGTGAAGTCGTTCGCCATCGACCTGGCGCGCAACGCAGCGCACTGATTCCGCGCGCCGACCGTCCGATGGACGACAACGTTGACGGGGCCGACTTCCTGGCGTCGTATCCAATGGGCGAGGCGGACCGCCGCAAGGTCGGCTATGAGAATGCGTTGCGGCTGTTCGGGTATCGCATTCCGAACATCGGTGGGGGGATCAGTCCCGCGAGCGCGCCGGCCAACTCAGATTGAGCGCCTTACCGACCTGGTTGAGCTGGTTGAGGGCTTCTTCGATGCGACGGCGGGGCACCTCGACGCGCCACTCGGGCATCCGCCCGGTCAACTGCAGCGTCTCGGGACTGAAGCTCACGGACGTCGGCGTGAGCTCGCGGGGCAGCTTCGGCAGCTGAATCCGATAGGCGGGCAATCGTTTGGGCAGGTGCCAACGGGCCCTTCGCAGCGCAACCAGCCGCGGCTTCACCAGGAGCGTCGACCCGTCGATCGTCGCGTCGACCTCGAGGTGGCCGAGGTCCGGCCTTTTCGCCCAACGGATTTGAGCGACACCACCGGCGTCGATCTGGCCGAGCAGGCGCGGCACGGCGCGACCCGGTAACGACGACGCCCGCTCGATCACCTTGTCGAGGGCCTCGGTCGACATCTCGATGGTCAGCTCCAGCGGTGCGGCCACCAGCACCGGCGTATTGCTCGGCTTGACGTGTGTGTTGTGCAGGACGGCGGTGGCCTTGTCGAATTGCCAACCGTGCCAAACGATGTCGGCTGCCGAGATCGAAACGGTATTGAGTTGACCGACAGACAGGCTCCGCACCTCGAGGTCGGCATCGATCGCCGTCACTGTCAGCGTCATCTCGCCGGACTTGAGCTTTACGGTCATGCGGCGGCCGACGAGTTGCTTGCGGAGCGTGTCGAACAGGGTCTGGTAGGCGCCGACCGGGCCGCTGGTGAGCGCGCGGCCCGCGGCCGACGACCAGAACGACGACAGCGCATCCAGCGGTTTGAACGGGTCCCAGTTGGCCAGTGAGTCCCAGTTCGAGAACCCGTCCCAGGGCGGGAATGGTCCGGTGTTCGCCATGATCAATCATCGCCACTGCGTCAACCGCCGTGCCCTCAGCCCTTGGCTATTGACCCATCACGTACTTGACGGTGGGACCGGTGGTCCAGCCGCCGTCGACCGCGATCTCGGCGCCGGTGACATACGAGGCGGCGCGCGAGAGCAGGTAGGTCACGGCCCCGGCGATCTCGTCGGCCTCACCGACGCGACCCATCGGGGTGTTGGGGTAGTTGCCTTCGCCCTGCTGGATGCCGACCTGTGCCGTCATCGGCGTGTAGGTCATTCCGGGGTGCACGGAGTTGACCCGGATGCGGTCGGTGCCCAGTTCGACAGCCGCGATCTTGCTCAGGCCGCGGACCGCCCACTTCGAGGCGCCGTAGCCGGCGGTCAGAGCCAGGCCCATCAGGCCGGCAGCCGACGAGATGTTGACAATGGAGCCACCGCCGGCCGCGCGCATCGGCGCGATGACGGCCTGAATGCCGTTGAAGACGCCGACAAGGTTGACGTCGAGCACCGTGCGGAAGTGCTCCAGCGGTTCGTGCTCGATGAACTGGCCCGTGGAGATGCCGGCGTTGTTGACCAGACCGGTGATCTCGCCGAACTCTGCGACCGTCAGCGCGACGGCCGCATCCCACTGGGCGCGATCCGTCACGTCGAGGTGCGTGTAGCGCGCGGCATCCCCGAGATCGGCGGCCAGTTGCTTGCCCTCGTCGTCGAGGACGTCGGCGATCACGACCTTGCCGCCGCCGGCCACGATGTGCCGCGCCATCGACGCGCCGAGACCGCGTGAACCACCGGTGACAATGGCCACCACGTCCGACAAGCTATCCGAATCTGCCATCGCAGCAACTTCCTTTCGATGTCGTCAGGGCGTGGATCGCCATCTGGATCTGCCCGCGTGTGCAGGCAATCACACCTTTTCGGTGCTGCCGGGAGGACTCCCACCCGGTGGGACTGCGGTAACGGCGTTCTTGGCGGCAGGCTTCTTGGACGTGGGCTCTTCCCAGCCGGATGCGGCCAGGAGCAGGTTGAGTTCAGCCTTGGCGCCCTCGAGGATCTCCCACGGGTCCTCGACGAGGTCCGGATCGGCCTGGATGCCGACGTCGACGTTGCCGCCGTAGCTGAAGACGGTGACGTTGATGCCCATGCCGACGGTCAGCGGACCGACGGGCACGATGTGCTCGATCTTGGCGCCGGCCATGTACAGCTGGATCGGCGGGCCGGGGACGTTCGAGACGATGAGGTTGCTGGCCAATGGCAGCTTGTCCTCGAGCTTGGCGGCGCGAAAGCCCTTGAACATCAGGTTCAGCAGGACCGGCGGCGCGAAGTCGGTCAGACCGATGGACTGGCCGGCCTGCAGATCCTCGGCGAGCGCCTTGGCGCTGTTCATGCCGGTGTGGATGGCGGACAGCCGCTCGACCGGATCCGCCACATCGGTGCACATCGAGGCGATCATGGTGTGGACGTGGTTACCGGGGGTCTCGTCGCCCGCGTCGCGGGTGGACATCGGCACGGTCGCCAGCACCGGCGTCTCGGGCAGCGCGTCGCGCTTGGTCAGGTAGGTGCGCAGCGCGCCCGCCACGACGTTCAGGATCACGTCGTTGACCTTGACGCCGAGTCCGTTCTTCACGTGCTTGATGTGCGCCATCGGCAGCGACGTGTACGCGAAGCTGCGGTGCGAGCTGAGCGCGCCGTTGAAGCTGGTCTTGGGGGCGCTCATGGGGCGTGGCGGCGGGTCGTCGCGCCGCAGGTGGCTGATGGTCGTCACGGCGTTGCGGACGGTCTGGCCAAGGTACTGAACGACTTTCGGTGGCGTGGTCGCGGCGGCGAGCGTGCCCTTGGCGAACAGTTCGAGGCTCGAGTGGCGGGGTTGCTCGCCCTCGTCGGGCAGCGCGACGATGGGGTCCTTGGCATCGGGCGTGACATCGCAGAGCACCGATGACAGGCCCGCGCCGGACACGCCGTCGACGATCGAGTGGTGGGTCTTGGCGATGAAGGCGACGCGGCCGCCTTCGAGGCCCTCGACGAACCAACTCTCCCACAGCGGCTGGTTGCGGTTGAGCTGGCGGGCCAGGATTTCGCCGACGACGTCGGCGAGTTCTTTCTCGCCACCGGGAGCGGGCAGCGCCGCGCGGTGAATGTGATAGTCGAGCTTGAACGCGGGATCGTCGACCCACACCGGGCGGTCCAGTCCCAGCGGCACTTCTTGAATCCGGCGCCGGAACGACGGCAGGTAGGGCAGGCGGCGGTCGAGGTGGTCACGGAGATGCTCGAAGTCGAATCCCGGTGCGTCACTGGGCTCCAGAATCATCAAACCCAGCGTGTGCTGTGGCCATTCGGTGCCCTCCATGGACAAGAACATGGCATCCATGCCGGACAAGCGTTTCACCGCAATACTCCCATCGTGGACCACGGATTTGTGGCGGCAATAACGTATCCACGGAGGTGAGTTCTACAATTGCTACTTCCCAGTCAGCGAGAATCGAATTCGCCGCCTATCAGGCGGTTCACCACGGTTTGGGTTTTTTCTACTAAGTGAACTCGGTTAACTGTTTCACTTATTCTGCGACTGACGAAAAGATGTGGGACTGTCGCTTTTCTCGCTACTCGGCGCAGTTCTGATGCTCTGTTCGAACCGGAATATATTGTCGGGATCGTATTGGGCTTTGACGGCGCGTAATCGGTCGACATTGGCACCCCAATACGCGCGTTCCCAGTCGGGCATGCCGGCGTTGGGAACATTGGTATACGCACCATTCATGAACGGCTGCAATGCTTCTCCGAACTCTGTGATCCAGTTGAGGCAGCGGTCGGTCAACGGATCGTCCGCGGCGGGTGCGCCGCCGCGGACGCCCCACCCCGCACCCGGTTCGGCATAGAAGAGGGAATCTCGGTGAGCGAAGGCCGCGCCTCCGGCAGGTTCGCTCACGGGGACTGAGCCGCGTAATGCATTGGTGAAGTAATTGCAGGCGGGGGTCGGTGCTGTCGACATGTAGGTGCCGATGTGTTGTATCGCTTCCGCTGGAAATGGGTCAGACATGAACTGTGAGAGGAACTTCCAGTTCGCGGGCTCGTCGTCCATCGGTATCTGGAAGCCGGCGAATATGTCGTGCCAATTGGCGTCAGTGCATTCGACACGGGGCGCGCCGACGGACAGTATGGGCGCCAGCATATCGAGCGCGTCGCGCTCCGAACCGGAGGCAAGGACGCCGACCATCGAAATTTCGTCGCGACGGATCTCCAATTGGCTCGTGAGGCGAGGATCCGAGAACGGCGCACAGCGTTGCCAGGCATCGAAAACGGCGGAGAGGTTGCCCAGGCCGGGCCAACGCGCCACCACATAAATGCATTGCGCGAGTGGATGAATCGAGTATGTCATCGACGTGACGATGCCGAAATTGCCGTTGCCGGCGCCGCGCAACGCCCACAGCAGGTCCGTGTTGGTATGCGCGTCGGCGACCATCACCTCGGCGCCGCCGCGGGCGGTCGCGACCACGATCTCGGCCGCCAGGAGGTTGTCGCACGCCATGCCGTAGGCACGCGTGAGGAGGCCGAAGCCACCGCCGAGTGTCGCGCCGACCAGTCCGACGGAGCCTTCGGTACCGGTGGGTGCGGCGAACCCGGCCCGGCCCAGCATCGCTACCGCCTCGGACTGGTTGAGACCGGCACCAACCGTGGCGGTGCGTGCGGCGGCGTCGATCGCCGCGGACTTCAGGTGACTGACGTCGATGACGACACCGTCGTCGACGGTGGACCAGCCTTCGAGGCAGTGCCGCCCGCTGCGGGCCCGCACCGGCAGAGCATGCTGCCGCGCCCAGGTCAGTGCGTTGACGACATCGGTTGTATCCCTGGCGAATACGATGACAGCGGGCCGGTTTGTGTACAGCAGGTTGAATCCGGCACAGGCCGCGGGGTAGTCGGCGTCATCCGGACACACGACCGGTCCGGTGAGTGTTCCGGGCCGGCTCAGAAGGGGATTCATCGGTCCGCGGCGAATTCGTCGATGCCCGGTTCGTGGTCGAGTACCCCACGGTCGAAGACCAGCATCTTGACGAAGTATCCGAGGCCTGCGGCGATGAGGCCGAGCACGATGACACTCGGCACCCGCGCGGAACTCGGGGTCACGAGAACGAAGAGGGCGAACACCACCCAGATCAGTGCGACCGCGGCGACGGGAACTTCGAAGCGGCCCAAGCTGAAGCCACCTTCCTTGTGCTCCAACCGTTTCCGGACCGCGAGGTACAGCACGACGATGGCACCGTAGATCAGCGCCGGCAGTATGGTCGATGCGATGATCAGCTGGATGAGCGCTGCGCCGCGCAGTGTTGCCATCAGCACCACGCCGACTGCGAGGATCAGTAGTGTTGCCGGCACCGGGGTTTGGGTGCGTGGGTTGACCTGGCGCATCAGGCGGTGCGCGGGGAAACGGGCGTCACGCGCCATGGCGAAAACCTGCCGGGAACACGCGGCCAGCACCACCAAGCCGGCGCCGAACATGGCCAACACGATGCCCGCCAGCAGGATTCGTTCGGCGACGGGTCCCAGCTGCTCTCGGATGATGAGGGCGACCGGCGAGCCGCTGTGGCTGACAGTGCTGACGTCCTTGATCGCGATGGTGAGTGCGATCAGAAACACCAGGCCCGCGACGCCGGCCGCGACGACGGACGCCACGATGGCGCGCGGCACGCTGCGGAACGGATCCTTGGCCTCTTCCGCCAGATTCGCGGCCGAGTCGAAACCGACCAGCGTGGTGAGGCCCATGATCATCCCGGCCATGAGCCCGCCGCCGATGGCGTAGTAGTCACCGGCGCCCGCTGTGATACCGCGAGTTGTGAGGTTGCCGACATCGCCACTGCCCGTGACCGCCATGACTATTCCGAGCACCAGCACCAGGACCAGGACGATGCCCAGCTCCAATCCGACCGCGCCGGAGGTGATCATGCCGAGCAGCCGGGTCGAGGCGATCACCAGGGCTGTCTGGACGATCAGCACCGCGATTGTGATGAGGCGTGCGGTGTCCTCGTTGTCGCTGATGCCCAACAACGGCATCAGCGCCTGACTGGCCAAGGCGTTGTCGACCGCCACCGCGGCGATCGCGAGATACCAGAACGTCAGCCAGCCGAACAGCCAGCCGACCTTGGGGCTGGCCAGCCGCGACGCCCACTGATACGACGACCCGCTGAGCGCGATGCGCGCCGCGAACTGCGCGACGACGAGGGCGACGAGCGTCTGCCCGACAGCCGCGACGATCCACAGCCAGATGCCGACCGGCCCGGATGTCTGGAGGAGATCGTCATAGGTCCCGAAAATCCCGACTGCCACTGAGATGAAGGCGAACGAGACCGCGAAGACCTGAAAGCCTCCGAGGGTCCGCTTGAGCTCGGGGGTGTAGCCGCAGTCGACACATTCGTGGTCCGCAGTGTCCGGAAGTGCAACGCGGTCTGTTGTCATGGCCCAGCCCTTCTGTGCCCCCTGTAACATAATTGTCGCGTACGTCAACTACTTATGTCGGAGATTGGGCATCTTGGTCGGTGCCGTGATGTTGGGTGGCCAATCCGTGACTAATCTTTGACCGAAATATTGACGCGCCGTATGGATTTCGGCATTCGGCGACCCATACGATGACCCTGTTCAACCATGCGGCCAGCGCACGAAGGGGTCGGATATATGCGGGTGTTTGTACACGGTGTCCTTGCCGTGGTCGTGGTGGCCACGACCACCACCGGCGGCGCACTCGGTATCGAGACGGCGGGCATTCGCCTGCCGTTGGGTTCGATCATCGAGTCGACGCAGCCGACGCAGGGGATTCCGGTCGGTGTCGCGCATCCCATCGTGGTGACATTCAAGCGCCCGATCACCAACCGCGCCGCCGCGGAGATGGCCCTGGACGTGACGTCGACACCCGCGATGTCCGGCAAGTATGAATGGCTGGATAACAAAGTGGTGCAATGGGTTCCGGACGGATTCTGGCCCGCGCACAGCACCATCAAGCTGACGGTTGGTGGTCAGCCGATGGCAGTCACCACCGGTCCGGCCGTCATCGGGACCGCACACGTCGCGGACCATACCTTCACCGTCACGATCGACGGCCAGACTCAGCCGGACATGCCGGCGCCACACCATCTTCCGCATGTCGGCGAGTCGGGCATGTTGCTCGCAACGATGGGTCGGCCGGAGTATGAGACACCGCTGGGCAAGTACACCGTGTTGGCGAAAGACCGGAACGTGCTTATGGATTCGAGCAGTGTCGGCATTCCCGTCGACCATCCGGACGGGTACATGACCGAGGTCGAGTACGCGGTACGGATCAGCCGACGCGGGCTGTTCGTGCATTCGGCGCCCTGGGCCGTCGAGTCGATGGGTTTCGAGAACGTCAGCCACGGTTGTATCGGCTTGGCGCCCGCGGGAGCCGAGTGGTACTTCAACAACGTCAACGTCGGCGATCCCGTGATCGTCGAGCCTTAGTCGGGCTGTGTCCCAAGCTGATTTGATGTTCGGGTGGACCTACTCGTACAAGTGCGCCCTCGGTTCAGGGTCAATCAGGGTTGAGGCCGACAGTCGGTTGATCCTGAACTTGGGGCGGTCGCTACTCGCACAAGTGCGCCCTAGGTTCAGGGTCAAATCAGGGTTGAGGGCCGCAGCCGGTTGATCCTGGACTCAGGACGGTCCTACTCGTACAAATACCCCGTCGTCCGGTTGGTCCCGTGGCCCGGGCGGTCGCTACTCGGACAAGTCGGCCCTGAGTGCAGGGTCAACCGCAGCCGCAACGCATGAAGCACCCGAGCCGCAAGGGCTCGGGTGCTTCAGTGAAAGCGGTTGTGCAGCTGGATGGTTCAGTTCTGTGGGCCGGGTTGGGTCGGCAGGTTGGGGGTCGGGCCGCCGGCGTCGACCGGACGGAGAGTCCGGGCCTCCTTGCCGTCGGTGACGCCACCCATGTCCATGGGGATGGCGGCGGGGGCCGCGGCGATCGGGATGGGGGCGCCGATCGGCAAGCCGGCGGGGATCGGCGGCACGACCGGGGGCACTGCTGCCGGGACGGGCGGGACGACGGCGGGAACCGGCGGGACTGCCGCCGGGACGACCGGGGCGGCTGCCAGGGGGCCGACGATGCCCGAGGATGCGACGGCGGGGGCGGCGCAGGGCACGCCGGCTGCCGCGGCGGCAGGTGCCCCGGCTGCGGGTGCTGCGCCGGCCGCCGTGGCGACAGTGTCGCACGCGTATCCACCGGTCTTGAGTGGGATTGCGGCGGCGGTCGGGCTCACGGCCACGGCCGTCGCGCACACACCGGCGCTGGCAACTATTTTCACAGCGATTCGACCAAAGCTGATCATCACCGGCGTCTCCTTGAATGTGCCCTTAAATTACAGCGCCGAAAATTTGCGCAGCTGAACCGTAGGGCACCGCGGGAGGCGGGTTCAAGACATGTTCTCAATCGGATGCGCGCTCGACATGAGACTGAGCCGCGACCGTGACCGCACCGTTTCAATAGCCGCAATGTCCTCACGGAGAGGTATCGAAGGCATCAGAATGGTGTCGGAACCCGTTGCGGCGCCAGCAAACTCGGCGACGGGCCGAGCGAATGACCTATCCGCGGCCGGGTGCGTCGGCCAACAGCCTGGTCAACTCCTGATCGGCGCGCCGCTCGACGAGGAGCGGCACGAAGTCCCGAACGGTGCTCTCCGCGAACTGCTGCCGAGCGCCGTCGATGACGGTGGTCACCCGAGCCGGAGGCAGGTCCGCAAACTTGGCCGTCAAGCGGCTCTCGATTTCGGTGAAAACCTGCTCTTCGGTCTTGGCGGCCATACTGCCGATCCTTCTTGGCGGTGTTGACGGCTGTCAACGCAGATGGGGTGACGTGTAGGCGAACTAACAACCATGGGTGCCCTGTGACGGTGGAACGACGCTGGAGCGCTCCCGGCGGTTAGCGCCGGCGTAGTGCGCCGATGCCCTCGTCCAGCGCCGACTCGAGATAGGTGAGGTCGCCGGTGGCCAGCATGATGCCGACGCCGCCCTGGATGCCGGCCAACAGCGCGGCGGCCGCGACCTGTGGTCCGCGTCAATGCGGTGGCCCCGGGACCGATCGCGACCGAACGGCAGAAGGAGTTCGCCGATCACGTTCAACCCATGCTCGAGCGGCTGCCATCGCGCCGGATGAGCACGCCGGAAGAGGTCGCTGCAGCGGTGGCATTCCTGGCCGGTGACGAAGCCGCCAACATTCACGGTGTGGTTCTCGGCGTGGACGGGGGCTGGGCTGCGGTCTGAGGCGGTGACCGGTGCTCATCTGTCAAATAGATGCAGCCATCGAAATCGATCGTTGGACACGATGAGTGACCTCGGGTGAGATGGGTGCCGTACCCCGCGGTGGTGAATCGTGGGCAGCGAAACCGAGACGCTCTGGAAGGAACGACGAACCGTGACCGGCTTCAGCAGAAGGCAGTTCGGCTTGATGGCGACGGCAGCGGTCGGCGCCGCGTCGTTGGCGGCGTGCGGATCGTCGTCAGAACCGCATACGACCGAGAAGACGACACCGCCGCCCGCGCCGGTCCACAACCTGAGTGCGGTGAAGCAGGTTCGCGCCGGCGATCTCAACGTCGGCTACGTCGAGGCGGGACCGGCGGACGGCCAGCCGGTCATCCTGTTGCACGGCTGGCCTTACGACATCCACAGCTACGCGGACGTTTCCGCGTTGTTGGCCGATCAGGGCTACCGGGTCATCGTGCCGTATCTGCGGGGCTTCGGTTCAACCCGGTTCCTGGCCGACACCACGGTCCGTAATGGTCAGCAAGCTGCGTTGGCCACGGACGTCGTGGCCCTGATGGATGCGCTGAACATCCCGCGGGCGATCCTGGGCGGCTTCGACTGGGGCGGGCGCACGGCCAATGCTGCTGCGGCACTGTGGCCGCAGCGGGTAGCGGGTCTGGTTGCGGTCAGTGGGTACATCCTGGTCAATCTGGCGGCCAACCTGCAGCCGTTGGATCCGAACGCGGAGCTGGGTTGGTGGTACCAGTACTACTTCGCGACGCCGCGCGGAGAACTCGGCTATCGGAAGAACACCAAGGCGTTCAATCGGCTCATCTGGTCGCAGGCATCGCCACTGTGGCACTTCACCGATGCGGCATACGGACTGAGCGCCGGCGCGTTCGACAACCCCGACCACGTCGCCATCGTGATCCACAACTACCGGTGGCGGCTGAGTCTCGCGGCGGGCGAAAGTCGTTACGACGCAGACGAACAACGCCTGCAGGCCAAACCGCTGATCCATGTCCCCACCATCACGATCGCCAGTGACTTCGATGGTGCGGCCAAGGATGGCGCGGGATACCGCGCGATGTACACCGGGGCGTATGAGCACCGGATCCTCGATGGCATCGGTCACAACGTGCCGCAGGAGGCGCCCGCGCAATTCGCGAACGCGGTGGTTGACGTCAGCCGGATGCCGTCGCACTGACCACTCCGTAACAGATTGTCCGGCAGACTATTTGAGGAAAGGCTACGTTACCGATGTCGATCATCGACGCTCCGAACCGGACCGACCGGAGCCTGAGCGCACAGCTGACCGGCTGGCGGTTGACCTGGACGCTGGTTATCGCGATCGCCATCGGTACCACCGCGGTCGCGGTGACTGTGGGCGGCGTGGCCGGCGCGAACGAAGGCATCCGGATCACCGCACGGACGTCGGCAGTCTTGTTTCTGCTGGCCTTCACCGCCTCGGCGACCTATCGGTTGTGGCCCAACGACTTCACCACGTGGGTGCGTCGTAATCGGCGCTATCTCGGCGTCGCCTTTGCCGGTTCGCATCTGGTCCATGCCGGATTCATCATCGCGTCTGTGGTCCTGAGTAGTGCACGCTTCAAAGCCGGCGTGGAGCGCACCCCGGGAGGCGTGTACGTTCTCGACACGATTGCGTACGGTTTCCTCATCGCGATGACGATCACCTCGTTCGACCGGATCGCCAAGCGGATGCAGTATGCATCCTGGCGACGGCTCCATCTCACCGGCAGCTACGTGATCTGGTTGACGTTCTTCGTCGCCTACTGGCGCCGGGGGATCACCTACCCGCTGTTCTACGGCCCGTTCCTGCTCGTCGTCCTGGCGGCTTTGGTGATTCGCGCAGCGGGCAAGGTCAAGCGCAAGAATGCGCCGGCTGGAGCCTGACGACTACCGGCTCGCCAGGCTGCGACTGATCACCAGACGCTGAATCTGGTTGGTGCCCTCGAAGATCTGCATGATCTTGGCTTCGCGCATGAAGCGCTCCACGCGGTAGTCGCGGGTATAGCCGGCGCCGCCGAACACCTGGACCGCGTCGGTGGTGACCTTCATGGCGGCATCGGTGGCCACCAGTTTCGCGACCGAGGCGTTGCGGGAGTAGGGCAGCCCGGCGTCGCGCCGGCGGGCGGCATCCAGGTAGGTGGCCCGTGCCGAGTCGACCGCGGCGGCCATGTCGGCGAGCAGGAAGCCGAGTCCCTGGTGGTCGATGATCTTGCGGCCGAACGTCGTTCGCTCCTGGGCGTATGCCACTGCCTGATCCAGCGCGGACTGGGCCAGGCCGACGGCGACGGCGGCGACACCGAGCCGGCCGGCGTCGAGCGCGCTGAACGCGATCGGCAGGCCCTGGCCTTCGGCGCCGATGAGGCGCTCGGTTGGCAGGAACGCGTTGTCGTAGTGCGCGGACGTGGTGGGCACCGCGTGCAGGCCCATCTTCTCCTCGGGGCGGCCGAACGACAGGCCGGGCGAGTCCTTCGGCACCAGGAAGCACGAGATGCCTTGCGACCCTTCGCCGGTGCGCGCGAACAAGGTGTAGAAATCGGCAAGCCCGCCGTGGGTGATCCAGGCCTTCGAGCCGGTGACCCGGTACCCGCCGTCGGACGCGACGGCCTTGCAGGCCAGGGCCGCGGCGTCGGAACCGGCCTGCGGCTCGGAGAGGCTGTAGGCGCCGATCACGTTGCCGCTCAGCATTTCCGGCAGCCAGCGCTGCCGCTGCTCGTCAGTACCGAATGTCATCAACGGATGGCACGACAGGCTGTGCACGCTGACTGCGATTGCCACCGAGGCCCACCGGGCGGCGAGCTCCTCGAGTACCTGCAAGTACACCTCGTAAGGCTGGCCGCCGCCACCCCATTCCTCGGGGTACGGCAGGCTCAACAATCCGGCTTCGCCCAGGGTGGGGAACACCCCGTCGGGATACGTCTCGTCCTTCTCATGCTGGTCGACGATCGGGTCCAGCACCTTGTCCGCGATGTCGCGGGTGAGTTCGATCAGCGCGTGGGCTTCATCGTTGGGCAAGAGGCGATCAACAGGCACCGGGAACTCCACTAATACGTCGGACAGTACTGAGTTACCTGACACAGTACTGATTGAGTAGTACTGAGTAAAGGGCCGCAGTACTATGCGGGTGTGAGCACGCGCACGTCCCCGGCGTTCGGCACCCGCCGACGCACTGAGCTGTTCGACGCCCTGATCGCGCTGTTCCTCGACGAGGGGTTCGCCCACCTCACGCTCGACGACATTGCCGGGCGGCTGCGGTGCTCGAAGTCGACGCTCTACACGCTGGCCGGGAGCAAGGAGCAGCTGGTCCGCGCCGTGACCGTACAGTTCTTCCGGCAGGCGACAGACGAGGTGGAAGAGCTGGTGGCCGGTGTCGATGGCGCCCGGGCGCGAATCACGGCCTATCTGTCGGCGGTGGGGACCGTGCTGGATGCCGCGTCGGACCAGTTCATGATGGACCTGGATGCCTTCGCGCCGGCGCGCAGCGTCTACGAGAAGAACACCCAGATCGCGGCCCGTCGGGTCCAGGAGATGATCGCCGAGGGTGTCGGCAGCGGCGAATTCCGCGATGTGCATGCGTCTTTCGCGGCAGATCTGGCGTCGACCATGATGGTCCGCATCCAGCAGCGACGGGTCCGCGAGAGTACCGGACTCGACGATGCCAGCGCATATCGTGAGCTTGCGGCGATTCTCACCGCCGGTATCAACGCCTGATCCGAGTGCCTGACGTCACCGCCCGACATCGTGTTTGTTGCAACTCGATAAGAGCGCCCCAATTACCCGATCAAGATCAGTAGCCTCGTGCGGTGGACCGCAGAACCGCTCTCAAGGTGCCGCTGCTGCTGGCGGCGGGCTCTGCCATGGCCGGATTCTCTGGACCGGCTCCGGCGTCCGCGGCCGGGGCGCGCTGGACGCCCGAGCGGGCGAACAACTGGTACCAAGGGCAGGGCTGGCTGGTCGGCGGAAACTACATCACCTCCACCGCGGTCAACCAGCTCGAGATGTTCCAGGCCGGCACCTACGACCCCGGGCGCATCAAGGCCGAACTCGGCGCCGCCCGCTGGTTCGGCTTCAACACGGTTCGCGTGTTCCTGCACGATCTGCTGTGGGCGCAGGATCCGCAGGGCTTCGCGCAGCGGCTGTCGCAGTTCGTCAGCATCGCCGCGAGCAACGGCATCAAGCCGCTGTTCGTGTTCTTCGACTCGTGCTGGGACCCGCATCCGAAACTCGGCGTGCAGCGAGCCCCGACCCCGGGGGTGCACAACTCGGGCTGGGTGCAGAGCCCGGGCGCGGACCGGATCGCCGATCCGAATTACCGTGGGGTACTGCAGAATTACGTCGCCGGTGTGATCAATCTGTTCCGCAACGACAACCGCGTGCTCGGCTGGGATCTGTGGAACGAGCCCGACAACCCTGCGGCTGTCTACCGCAAGGTCGAGCGCAGCGACAAGATGAAAGTCGTTGCCGATCTGCTCCCGCAGGTGTTCGCGTGGGCGCGCGCCGTCGACCCCACACAGCCGCTGACAAGTGGTGTGTGGCAAGGAAGTTGGGCCAACCCTGCGCAGCGCAGCGCCATCGCGTCGATCCAGCTGGACAACTCAGACATCATCTCGTTCCACAGCTACGCCGAGCCGGCCGGCTTCTCGGCCCGGATCGATGAGCTTGCCCCGCTGGGCCGGCCCATCATCTGCACGGAGTACCTCGCCCGCAGCCAGGGCAGCACGGTCGAAGGCATTCTGCCAATAGCCAAGCAGCGCAACGTGGGTGCGTACAGCTGGGGGCTCGTGGCCGGCAAGACCCAGACCTACTTCCCGTGGGATTCCTGGGATCACCCGAACCCCGCGGAACCGAAGGTCTGGTTCAGCGATCTGCTGTACCCCAACGGGCGGGCCTTCCGCGACAGCGAAGTGCTCACCGTCCGGAAGCTGACCGGAACACCCGGCCAGACGTAGGTCAGTGCGCGAGCAGCAGGATGAGCTGTGCCTGCAGTTCGCCGAACAGGAAACCGAGGGCGGCGCCGAGCACGACCACGATCCACTCGTCATCCTTGAACGCCGGGCGCAGCAGGTTCTCGAACGCCAATGAGTCCAGCACCATCATCTTGCTGACCATCACGTTCTCCAGATCGAGGCGGTCCCGCATGTATCCCTCGATGTACGTGGATGTTTCGGGCAGCTTGTCGATGATCGAGTCGGTGATCTGCTTCTTCATGTCCACGTACTGGCGGCCGCCGACGGACTTGATGATCTTGCCGGTGAAGCCCATCTGCGTGTCGATTGTTGCGCTGATCTCGGTGGAGATCATGTCGAAGAACCGGTCCGACGACGGGCCGTTGAGCATGCTCTCCATGATGGCCTGGGGCGTGAAGATCTCCCGGGCCATGAGCGCCGCATAGCCCTCGACGACCTGCTTGCGTTCGCGCTGGAAGACGCCCTGCCACTTGATGCCGAGGAACACGTTCTTGCGCTCCAGCGGCCGGAAAATCATCTGCAGCGCAACGTAGTCGGTGAGACCACCGGTCAGCAGGCCGAACAGTGGCAGCGACCAGTGCCAGTTGGTGAGGCCGAACACCACGGCCTGCACCAGACCGATCAGGAAGCCGAAGAGCAGGCCGGACATGATGAGGAACTTGAACGCCGGCTTGCCGATGTCCTGGAAGACCGTGTTGAGCGTGACCTTGTCGCGCACCAGGTTGGTGACGACCATGTGCTTGATGTCGAAAATCTGGTCGACCTGGCCGCGCATCTTGTCGAACATCGCGGCCATCGCGACCGGGATGCGCTTTTCGACGTTCTTGACGACGACGTCCTTGAGCTGGTCCGGCGTCGCGCGCCAGAGCTGCGGCTGGAACGACATCATGATGGTGTCGACCATTTCCGCGGAGGTCTGCCGCAGTGGTTCGGCGAGTTCTTTGACCAACTCGTCGGGATCGATCTTGTCGAACATCTCCTCGGGTTTGAGGATCTCCGACGTCAGCGAATCCACCGCCACCGCAGCCATTTTCGGTGCGCGCTTGGGAATCTGGCCCTGCCAGCCGAGGTATGGCGGAATACCCTTGAACTCGACGGGATAGAACATCATCTTGAGGGCCATGATCTTGGTGATCCAGCCGACGAACGCCGCGCCCAACGGGATGGTGACGTACACCCACCAGGGGTAGGCGAACGCATTCGCCATGAGATTGTCCACCCGGCTGGCTCCCATCAGTCGTGTCCAGTGAATAGCTGGACTACGTTAACCGGCGACCACGTGCGAGAAGACTAACGGGCACGTCAGATTCGCAACGCGGGATCGCGTATTTTGTTAACCCCGCTCGAACTGCCTGATGACTAGGTATTGCGTGCGGAAATACCACACGACAGCCCTCCGCTGTCCCGGCGCGCAACGCGGCGAGACAGCGGGCGAATCCGGCTCGCGGCTACAGGTCGAAGACGGTCGATCCGTTTGCCGTGGAGTAGTCGATGTAGATGCGGTTGTGCAGGAACGGCATCGCGCCGGTGTTCATCAACTCGGCGTTGTAGGCGTCGGAGGTCACCACCGGCGTATACGACGACGTGGTGGTGTAGGTGTAGAGCAGCGTGCCGTTGCTGTCGTAAACGGAGATGACGGTGCCGACCGGCACATTGCTGCCCATGATGGTCGACGGCAGGGTGCCGGTGACGCCGCCGGAATCGATCAGCAGATTGATCGGAGTCTTCGACCCGTTGTTGATGCTGACGGATCCGATCACGTTCGGCGAACCCGACGTGGTGACGCGGGCCGGCAGGGGGTTGGGACCGAACTGCAGCGTCCGCCCGACCTCGTCGATGTAGATGCCGTTCTTCAGGGCGCTGGGCAAGCCGGTGGTGACCAGGCCGGGGCCGGGGCCCACCGCGTTGGTGCCGACACCGAGGACGCCCACGACGCCGTTGTTCTGCAGGAAATTGGCGAACGCGGTCTGCTGTGCCGGGTCGGTGATGATGTCGACCGAGACGGGCGCGGTGACGATGCCGCTCCCGAAGTCCACAGTGGTGTTGTAGGTGTTGTAGTTGTAGGTCAGCCCGCCGCTGTAGGCGCCGGTGCCGGTACCCACCGAATTGCCCAGGCCCGTCTGGCCGACGTTCTTGGCGTTGACCACCAGGCCGGACGATCCGGTATCCACCAGGACCTTGATCTTCGGCCCGCCGTTGACCGAGATGGTGACGATCGGCTCGACGCCCGCGTACATGGACAGCGGGACCGATGCGTAGATGCGGGCGTTGGTGGTGGCGTCGACGATGACGGCCTTGATGGCGGGGTTGGCCGCCCAGTAACGCGCCGTCTTCAGCGCGGTCACGGACTTGCCGATCAGCGCCTCGTTGGTCTTGAGCGCATTCAGATTCGTCGTGGTCGGGTTGGCCGCGTACGCGTCCATCAGAGTCTGCTGGTTGGCCTGGTAGGTCGTGAGATAGGTGGCCGCCATTCGCAACTCGTACCGGGAGTAGCCGTTGACCCAACTGGTGCCGAGGAGGGTGCGTGCGTCCGCGATTTCCGTCAGCGCGGTGTTGATGTAGTCGTCGGCGGGGGCGGTCTGGCCGGGCTGCCAAGTCTCTGTGGGTGCCGGTGTGAGAGTCGCCGAGGCACTGGTCTTTTCGGTGGTGGTGGCCAGTGCCGGCGTGATGCCGAGCAGCTTGCTCACGGTTTTGGTCGTGCCGACCACGGCACCGGCCAGGGATTCCTCCGTGGCCAGGGTGGCAGCCCCGAGTGCCTGGCCGACGGCGGCCAGCACGGAGAGCAGTCCGGAGACGTTGGCGGGAGCGCTGGGCGCCACGCTGCTGAGTGCCTTCGCGGTGGTGTTCGGTATGGAAGTGATTGCGGCCGTGGATGTCTCGGCTGCGGCGACGGTGACCGGGGTGGCGGCTGCCGGTGCCGGCGCCGATGCGGCGGCGGGCGTCGCGGCGGCCGGCGAGCTCGGCGCGTCTTTGGTCGCGGTGTCGGTGGCCGGCTTGACCGCGGCGGCGGTCTTCAGCGGATTCTTCGTCGACGGGTTGTTGGTCACCGCCTGGGCGGCGGCCGACGGAAGTTTCGCGACCGTCCCGGCGTTGGGCGCCGTGGCCGACCGGCCGGTGGTCTCCGTCTTCGTGCGGCGACTGCGGGTCGGCTTCGTGTCGCTGTCGTCGTCCGTGGTCGCGGCGGCCGGCGTATCGGTGTCCGACGCCTTGGCATCCGAGGTTTTGGTGTCCGACGTTTTGGTGGTCGCGGCATCGGCCGAAGCCGCGTCGTCCTTCTTCTTGTTCTTGGTGGGCTTCTGCGTGGGTGCCTTCTTGGGCTGCGCAGAAGTCGACGACGACGAGTCGGAGTCACCGGACGGGGCCGCGCTCGCGACTGCCGCGCTACCGAGCAACGCGGCGCTGACGCCGACGGCGGCGACTCCGGTGCCCAGCCACGTCGACACCGCCAGCTTCCGAGGTTGCGGGCGACGGTGTGCACCAGCCATTTCGGCTCCTCCATAGTCACGCCGCACGGCCATCGGACCCCGGCAGATCGACCGCTGCTGCGGCATTACCGCACTGCAGTCTGGCAGACGGGTGTCGTGCCGCAGTACAGACAGAAAATTAACAGTTGTGAACGACTGTCGCAGCGCTTCCGGCAAAGATTTTTGCCAACATCGTCAATAACTGCAGCGTGGCGAACAATGGCGATCCGCCGCCGGTAGGTGGTGCCGCCTTACGTCGTTGACGTGAGGCGGGTGAGGAGACTCCGGCAAATCGCCCACGGGTTACCATCCGCGGACGTAAATTTGCCTCGAGTGGTGATTACACCTTGCGACGGCGGCACTGTCCAAAGGGGGCGTTGGTGGCTGGATGGATCGGCAGACTCGGCTGCAGGGCAGTGCAGCGGGTGTTGACCGTATTGATTCCACTGGCGGTCGTCTGCGCATATGCCGCGCAGCTGGTACAGCCGGTCACCCACACCGCGGTGACGCCGACCGCCGAAATCGTCTCGGCGCCGTCGACCATCGGTATGGCCGACTCCAGCCTGTACGGCATGTCGAAGCAGGACATCGACACGACGCTGGACATGCTGCAGGCCATGGGCGTCCAGGACGTCCGGGTCTACATCCCGTGGGTGTACACGCAGCCGCTGCCCAACCAGTACAACTGGGCGCCGATCGACGACATCATGAATGCGGCCAAGGCCCGCAACATGGGCGTCCTCGCGATGGTCAACAGCACGCCGGTCTGGGCCGGGACGGCCGGGAACTTTCCCGGGGCCAAGACGCCGGACCCTGTCGCCTACGCGAATTTCATGACCCAGGTCGCGACCCGCTATGGGAAGACCATCTCGGCGTACGAAGTGTGGAACGAGGTCAACTGTGTCTGTTTCTATGACCCGATCTCCCCGTCGAGCTACGCCGACCTGTTGAAGGCGGCCTATCCGGCCATCAAGGCGGCTGATCCCTCGGCGACGGTCATCGCGGCGGGGCTCGGCAGCGTCTTCACCGTCAACGGAATCACCATGAATCCGGTGGACTACGTGAACGGGATGTATGCCGCGGGCGCCAAGGGCTACTTCGACGCGTTGGCCTTCCACCCGTACCAGGAGACGCTGAAGTTCAGCGACGGTGAGGGCGTGCCGCTCTCGCCGCTCACGCAGATCCAGAAGATCTACGACCTCATGGTGGCGAACGGTGATGGTGCCCTCAAGATCTGGATCACTGAGTACGGAGTCCCGACCAACAACGTCAGCGAGCACACGCAAGCCGAATTCATCAAGGACCTCATCGACAGCTGGCAGTCGATGTCCTTCGGCGGGCCGCTGTTCATCTACACCACGCGTGACGACCAGCCCGGCAGTGGCAAGTTCGGCGTCTTCTACGCGGACTGGATCCCGAAGGAGGCCGCGTTCGTCATCGCCCAGGAAATCCTGCGGCTCAACGGTGTCGGCGGCGTCGAGGGCATCGCAGCCCGGATCCTGGCCGCGGTGCGGCTGGCGGTGGGCGCGGTCGTGGACACCGTGGTCAAGATCGGGCAAGCCGTTGTGAAAGTCGCTGACGCAGCGTGGAATGCGTTTGTCGACGTCACAAAGGCGGTGACGCAAGCTGTGGTCAACACCGTCAAGTGGGTGGCGAATGCGGTGGTGCAGGGCGTGAAGTGGGTCGCCAACACCGCGGCCGACGTGACGAAGGCCGTGGTCGCGGGAATCTCGAATGTCATCCAGAAGATCGGCGACATCATCCGGCCGCCGGCATCGGTCGCCGCAGTGAACCCGACGGCCGCGCTGAAGGCCGTGGCCACCATGAAAGAGGTTGCCGCGGAACTGGACTCGCCGAAGGCGACCGTGGCGACGAAACAGGATCCGGCAGCCGGCACGAAAGTGGCACCGGTCAAGGGGACTGACGTCAAGGGCGCCGGCGAGAAGGAATCCGTGACGGAACCGGCCACAGAGCCCGCGAAGGAGCCCCAGGTGAAGCCGGTGGACGAGAAGTCCACGGAGCCAAAGAACCCCGCGAGTGTCGAGCCTGACGTGACTGCACCGGAATCGAAGACTTCGGAGGCGAAGGCTCCTGACGCCAAGGACGCTGCCAAGGCAGACCCCGACGACAAGAAACCTGCGAGCCAGAAGGACTCTGCGGCAGCTGCCAAGGATCAGCCGAAGGCCGATGCACCGAAGTCGTCCGATGCGCCCAAGCGCGGCATGGGCAAGAAGGCCGGGCAACAGCCGGCCGGCAGCGGCAAGCCGGCGGCCGGCACGGCAGGCGATGACAGCCCGAAGGACCAGTCGCCGCGCGGCAAGGCGCCGAAGCAGACGCCGGCGAAGAAGATCGCCACTTCTGCGGCGGCGTCGCAGGCGGACGGCGCCTGACGCCGTAACCAGGGCAATTGCGGGTAGGTTTTGGCTCAGTGCGATTCAATCCGGGTGAACCGAAGCAATTGCGTTGAGTCCACCTGCATCTTCGGTAATTGACGATCCCGACCGTCAATTCTTCTGCGTTGACAGCAAACTAGTGCGTTCCTAACGTCCGGGCCAAGCTCGACGACGGAACGACACTGGGAGGCAGCTTGTGGCGCAACCGCTCCAGTCGCCTTCGCGCGCCGCCGCGGCCTGGGCGCGCCCCGCTGTGGCAGTCGGCGATTTCATCGTCCTCGCCGGCGAGACATTCGCCGCCATGCTGCGTCCGCCCTATGCCCGGCGGGAACTGATCGAACAGATCTGGTTCGTCGCGCGGGTCTCCGTCGTCCCCACCGTCGTGCTGTCGATTCCGTACACCGTGCTGATCGTCTTCACGCTCAACATCGTGCTGATCGAGGTCGGCGCCGGTGACCTGTCCGGTGCCGGTGCGGCGCTGGCTTCGGTGACGCAGGTGGGGCCGGTCGTCACCGCGATCGTCGTGGCCGGTGCCGGTTCGACCGCGATGTGTGCCGACCTCGGCGCGCGAACCATCAGAGAAGAAATCGACGCCATGAAAGTCATTGGCGTCAACCCGATTCCGGCGCTGGTCGTGCCACGCGTCCTCGCCGCGACCTTCGTCGCCGCGATGCTGTATTCGATGGTCGCCGTCGTCGGCCTGGCCGGCAGCTACTTCTTCGTCGTCTATATCCAGCACGTCACCCCGGGCGCGTTCATCGCCGGCATGACGCTGCTGACCGGTCTGCCGCAGGTGATCGTCTCCCTGGTCAAGGCATTGCTGTTCGGCCTGTCGGCCGGATTGATCGCCTGCTACAAGGGCCTTTCGGTCGGTGGTGGCCCGACCGCCGTCGGCAACGCGGTCAACGAGACCGTCGTGTTCTCGTTCATGGCGCTGTTCCTGATCAACATCCTGGCAACCGCGTTCGGCGTGAAAGTGGCGCCATGACAACCGATGTGGATGTCGACCGTCCGTCACAGCTCAGCGAACTGGCCGACCATGCGATCGCGGCAACCCGCCGGCTGGGGGAGCAGACGGCCTTCTACGGCAGTGCCCTGGCCGCTACCGCGGATGCCGTCCGGCGTTATCCGGGCGAGGTGCTGCGGCTGATCGCGGTCATGGGCATGGGCACCGGCGCGCTCGCGGTCATCGGCGGCACAGTGGTCATCGTCGGGTTCCTCACCCTGTCCACCGGCGCGCTGATCGCGGTCCAGGGCTACAACACCCTGTCCAACGTCGGCATCGAGGCCCTGACGGGCTTTCTCGGAGCCTTCCTGAACGTGCGCTTCATCGCGCCGGCGACCGCCGGGGTGGCACTCGCCGCCACGATCGGGGCCGGGGCGACCGCGCAACTCGGCGCCATGCGCATCAACGAGGAGATCGACGCCCTGGAAGTGATGGGCATCCGCGTCGTCACGTACCTCGCGGCGACCCGGATCGTCGCCGGGGTGGTGGCTGTTGTCCCTATCTACACCGTCGCGGTGCTGATGTCCTTCCTGGCCACCCGGTTCGGGACGACGATGATCTACGGCCAGTCGCGGGGCGTCTACGACCACTACTTCACGACGTTCCTGCACCCCAACGACCTCGCCTGGTCCTTCTTCGAGGCGCTGGCCATGGCCGCCGCGGTGATGGCGGTGCACACCTACTACGGCTTCACCGCCACCGGCGGGCCGGCCGGTGTCGGCGAGGCCGTCGGCCGCGCGGTGCGCACCTCGATCACCGCCGGCGTGTTCATCCTGCTCACCATCACGCTGTCCGTCTACGGCCAGTCCGGCAACTTCCACCTCGCGGGCTGAACCGAATGGCAAAGGGGACAAACGGAACTCGGCGTGAGCAGATCGACCCGATCTGGTGGGCGCCTGTCCTGGTGATCATCGTCATCGTCATGACCGCCATGACGTGGCTGCTGTTCTCCGGATCGCTGCGGGGATTCGTGCCCCTGACGCTCGTGTCCGACCGGGCCGGTCTGGTGATGGAGGACGGCGCCAAGGTGAAACTCCGGGGCGTGCAGATCGGTGAGGTGGAATCGATCGGCAGCCGGACAGATACTGCGGGACACGTACTTTCGACGTTGAAGCTGCGGATGTACCCGGGGCCGTTCGCCCAGCTGCCGGCCAATGTCGAAGCGCAGATCCGCTCGAGTACCGCCTTCGGCGCCAAGTACGTCGAACTGAACGTGCCCTCGACCGGGCCCAGTGGGGGCCATCTTCGATCGGGTGCGGTGCTGCAGTCGCGGAACGTGACGGTCGAGGTCAACACCGTGTTCGAGAATCTGCAGTCGGTGGTGCAGGTGATCGACCCGACGAAGCTCAACTCGGTGCTCTCGGCGGTGGCCGAATCGTTGCGCGGCAAGGGCGATGTCATCGGCCAAGCCATCACCGATGCGAATCACGTCCTGCTGGAGGTGAATCCGCGCATGGACACCGTACGCAAGGACTGGCAGTTGTTCGGGCAGACCGCACAGGCGTATTCGGCCGCGGCGCAGGACATCGTGTCCATTCTGGATTCGTTCTCGACCACCGCCACCACGATCGCCGGACACTCGAAGGAACTGGACGGCCTGTTGTTGTCGGCGGTCGGCTTCTCGCAGGCGGGCATCGACACCATCGGGACCAACCAGACCGCCCTGGCCCGGGCGATGGAACTGCTGAGACCGACCACCGCGCTGCTCGACAAGTATTCGCCGACATACACGTGCCTGTTCCAGGGTGCGCAGTGGTTCCTGGAACACGGTGGCCGATATGCCATGGGCGGCAACGGCAAATCCGTGATCATGGACGCCGCGCTGCTGGCCGGTGCCGATCCCTACCGGTTCCCCGACAACCTGCCCGTCGTCAACGCCAGCGGCGGCCCCGGTGGCAAGCCGAGCTGCGGTTCACTGCCCGACGTCAGCAAGAACTTCCCGGTCAAATACCTGGTGACCGACACCGGCTACGGTGACGGACTGGATATGCGGCCCAACCCGGGCATCGGTTTCCCCGGTTTCGCCAACTACTTCCCGGTGACCAAGCCGCAGCCCGAACCGCCGCGGATTCGGTATCCGGGTGGCCCGGCGCCGGGGCTGCCCGGTGTCGAGATGGGCGAGCCCCAACCAGCTCCGGGGGCGCCGTGAGAAGCCGGATTCGTGGAACCGCCACCCGCGTCGTGATCTTCACCGTGGTCAGCCTGCTGTTCATGTTCGGGCTGCTGACGGTGTTCGGGCAGTTCCGTTTCGATTCGCGGACTTCGTACCAGGCGGTGTTCAGCAACGTTTCGGGGCTCAAGGGCGGCAACTTCGTCCGCATCGCGGGCGTGGAGGTCGGGAAGGTCAAGGGCCTTGATCTGCACCGGGACGGCACCGTCACCATCGACTTCGCGATCGACCGAAACCTGACGCTCACCGAAGGCACCACAGCGACCGTCCGCTACGAGAACCTGATCGGCGACCGCTACCTGGCACTCGACGAAGGTCCCGGGTCGGTGCGGAAACTCCTTCCGGGCCAGACGATCCCGCTGTCCCGGACGTCACCGGCGTTGGATGTCGACGCGCTCATCGGCGGCTTCCGCCCACTGTTCCGGGCACTCGATCCGGACCAGGTCAACGCGTTGAGCGGGGAGCTGCTCCGGGTGTTCCAGGGCCAGGGCGGCACCATCTCGTCTGTGCTGGCCCAGACCTCGGCACTGACGACCACTTTGGCAGGTCGCGACCAGCTCATCGGTGAGGTGATCACCAACCTGAACACCGTGCTGGGCACGTTCGCGGCGCGCGATACCCAGTTCGCCGACGGGCTGGACAAGCTCTCGCAGCTCGTTCAGGGGCTGGCCGACCGCAAATCGGACATCGCCACCGGGGTGGCGAACATCAACACCGCGACGCGCTCGGTCGCCGACCTGCTGGCCGTGGCCCGCGAGCCGATCAAACAGACTGTGCAGCAGACGGATCGGGTCTCGGGCCAGATCATGGCGGACCACGACTACGTCGACGAACTGGTGCGGACGCTGCCCGACGCCTACCAGATTCTCTCGCGCAACGGGCTGTACGGCGACTACTTCGGCTTCTACCTCTGCGACGCACTGCTCAAGCTCAACGGAAAAGGTGGCCAGCCCGTGTACGTCAAAGTGGCCGGCCAGGATTCGGGGCGGTGCACACCGAAATGACGCGCATCAAGCTCAACATCAAGCCGCTCGCCGAACGTAACCGGTTGGCGGTGGGCGCGACCGGCATCGCGCTGATCGTCGCCGTCGTCGTCGCCGCTTTCAGCTACGACAAGATCCCGTTCATCAAGGGGACGTCCGATTACCAGGCGTACTTCGCCGATGCCGGCGGTATCAAGACGGGTAGCGACGTGCGGGTGTCGGGACTGGGCGTCGGGCGGGTCTCGGGAATTCATCTTGAGGGCGCCAAGGTTCGGGTGGACTTCACGGTGCGTGACGATGTCGAGCTGGGCGACCGCACCGAGGCCGCGATCAAGACCGAGACGGTGCTGGGTACGAAGGTGCTCGAGCTGACGCCGCGTGGCGACCGAAATCTGTTCGGCCCCATCCCGATCGAACGCACCACGTCGCCGTACGACCTGCCGGCGGCGCTGGGTGACCTGACGACCACCATCAGCGGCCTGGATACGACGCAGCTGTCGTCGGCGCTCAAGACGCTGGCGCAGACGTTCCAGAACACCCCGCCCGACCTCAAGCTGGCACTGGAAGGCGTCGCGCGGTTCTCCGACACCCTCGGCACCCGCGACGCGAAGCTGCGTCAGCTGCTGACGGACGCGAACAAGGTGACCTCGGTGCTGGCCAAGCGCAGCGACCAGATCGCGCAGTTGGTGGTCGACACCGATGCGCTGCTGGGTGAGATTCTGTCGCAACGCAATTCGGTCGAGACGCTGATGGCAAATGTCAGCGCTGCCACGGTCCAGCTTTCCGGGCTGGTCAACGACAACCGGACACAACTCAAGCCGGCCGTCGACAAGCTCAACGGCGTCCTGGGGATCCTCGACAACCGCAAGAAGGAGCTGCAACGCACGCTCTATCTGCTGCGGCGGTACGCGATGTCGTTCGGTGAAGTGCTCGGTGCCGGACCGTTCTTCAAGGCGTCACTGGTCAACCTGTTCCCCGGTCAGTTCGATCAGCCGTTCGTCGACGCGGCGTTCTCCGACCTGGGACTGGACCCCAACGTACTGCTGCCGTCTCAGCTGACCGAGCCCGGAGCCGGCCAGCCCGGTACCCCGCCGCTGCCGTCGCCGTACCCGCGCACCGGTCAGGGCGGGCCGCCGAATCTCACACTGCCCGACGCGATCACGGGCAATCCCGGCGATCCGCGCTACCCGTACCGCGAGCCGCTCCCCGCGCCCGCGCCGGGCGGGCCGGCGCCCGGACCGCCGGCCCTGGCCCCGGCTCCAGGCGAAGTGCCCGCGCCGACCGTCCCGCACCCGACGCCGTTACCGCCGTCGAACCACTCGCCCAGCGGTTCGCCGGGTGTGGTTTCGGATCCGGTTTCCCCCGTGGGAGGGAGCTGACCATGTCCACTCCCGAAACCGCATCCCGCGTGGGCAGTCGCCGGACGTGGCGACTCGCCCTTGCGCTGAGTCTGGTTGTCATCCTGGCGGTTGCGGCCACCGGACTGGGCCGATCCTGGTGGGTTGCCGCTGTCCGCAGCACCTACGTCGCGTACTTCGCGAACACCAACGGCCTGTACACCGGCGACGACATCAGGATTCTGGGCGTCACCGTCGGCACGGTCGAGAAGATCGAACCGCAACCGCATGCCGCCAAGGTGACCTTCTCGGTGGACTCGCAATATGCGCTGCCCGCTGACGTCCGTGCGGCCATCTTGTCGCCGTCACTGGTCAGTGCGCGGGCGATCCAGTTGGTGCCCGCCTACACCAGCGGCCCCAAGCTCGCCGCGGGCGCCACCATCGCACTAGACCGCACCGTGGTGCCGGTGGAGTGGGACGACTTCCGCCAGCAACTCGAGAAGCTGACCGACTCGCTGCAGCCGACCAGCCCCGGCGGCCCCAGTGCGGTCGGCGAATTCATCAACAGTGCCGCAGACAACCTGCGCGGTCAGGGTGACACCGCCCGCGACACCGTGATCAAGCTGTCCCGCGCCATGTCGGCGCTCGGCGACCACAGCACGGACATCTTCAGCACCGTCCGCAACTTGCAGATGCTGGTGTCGGCGCTGTCGTCGAGCAGCGACCTGCTGGCGTCCTTCAACACCAACATGGCGTCCATCACCACCGCCTTGTCGAGCACGCCGAACAACATCGCCGACGCGACGCGCAACCTGGATACCGCGGTCAAGGACCTACGCGGGTTCATAGCGGAGAATCGCGAAGGGCTCGGCACCACCTTCGACCACCTCAACGCGATCACCACTGCGTTGAACGACAGCCGTACGGACCTCAAACAGGTCCTGCACATCGCGCCGACGGTGTTCCAGAACTTCACCAATATCTACGACCCTGCGCAGAGCGCCATCACCGGCATCCTGGCGCCGGTCAACTTCGCCGACACCGTGCAATTTCTCTGCGGCGCAATCCAGTCCGCGGCCCGGCAAGGTTTCGAGCAGTCCGCCAAGCTGTGCGTGCAGTACCTGGCGCCGATCATCAAGAACCGGCAGTACAACTTCCTGCCGATCGGCGGCAACCCGTTCGTCGGCGCGACGGCCCGGCCCAACGAGGTCACCTTCAGCGAGCCGCGGCTGCGGCCCGGCGGAGCGCCTGCGCAGGAGAACCCGGCGCCGCCTCCGCTTCCGGCCGAGGCACCCGCTGCGACGCCGACCGACCCGGGTCAGGGGCTGGCAGGCCTCATGGTCCCGCAGCAGGGGACGCAGCCGTGAAGCGCCTCGTGACCGCGACGCTCCTCATCGTCAGCATCCTGGTGCTGCCGGGATGCCAATGGCGGGGCCTGAATTCGCTGACGCTGCCCGGCACCGTCGGCGACGGGCCGGGCTCGTACACGATCCAGGCACAATTGCCCGACGTCGTGGTGATCCAACAGAACACCCGCGTGCGCGTCGGTGACGTCAACGTCGGCAACGTCACCAAGATCGAGGTGCAGGACTGGCATGCGCTGGTCACCATGCGGATCGACGGCGACGTCCACCTGCCCGCCAACAGCACCGCCAAGGTCGGACAGACCAGTCTGCTGGGATCGATGCACATCGAGCTCAGCCCGCCGACGGGCGAAGCGCCACAGGGACAGCTGACGGGCGGCGCGGTGATCCCGCTGTCCAGGGCGGCCACGTACCCCACCACCGAACAAGCCCTCGCGTCGGCGTCGATCCTGCTGAATGGTGGTGGCCTGGCCCAGCTGCAAGAGATCAACCAGACGTTCGCAAAGGCATTGGCCGGGCGCGAGAACGACATCCGCAGTCTGTTGACCCAGCTCGACACGTTCATCTCCCGCCTCAACGACCAGACCGACGACATCATCTCCGCCACAGAGCATTTGAACTCGTTGGTCGGTCAGGTCGCGGCGAACCAGCGCACGGTGGACAAGGCGCTCACCACGATTCCGCAGGCCTTGGCGGTGCTGGCCGCGCAGCGGGCGAAGCTGGCCGACGCGATCGACGCCGTCGGACGGTTCAGCGCGGTCGCGTCGTCGACGGTCGAGCAGACCAAGGAGAGCCTCGTCGCGAACCTGCGGAACATGGTGCCCGTCCTGCGGTCGCTGGCCGACTCGGGTCCGGCGCTGACGAAGGGTCTGGACTTCTTGTCGACCTACCCGTGGGTGAAAAGCAATCTCGGCAACTGGTTTCGGGGCGACTTCGCCAACATCACGATGATCATCGACCTGACGCTGAGCCGACTCGACAGCAGTCTGTTCACCGGAACCCGGTGGGAGGGCAACCTCACCGAACTGGAAATGCAGTGGGGCCGCACGATCGGTCAGATGCCCAGCCCGTATACCGCCGGCAACCCACTGATCGCTCCCTATCACTTCGGGGGGTACTGACATGCTGCGTCTGCGTTTGTCCCGGACAGTCTGGATCCAGCTGGCGATCCTCGGCGCTGTCACCGTGATCGCCTGCAGCGTCATGGCATTCGGCTTCGTGCACGTGCCGGCGCTGCTCGGGTACGGCCGCTACACCGTGACGGTGGAGCTACCCGAATCCGGCGGGCTGTATCCGACGTCGGTGGTCACCTATCGCGGCACCGAGGTCGGTCGGGTCAAGACGGTCGATGTCACCGCGAGCGGGGTTCGTGCGGAGCTGAATCTCGACTCATCCATCAAGGTGCCGGCCGATGTGTCGGCCGCGGTCCACAGCCGCTCGGCGGTCGGTGAGCAGTTTGTCGAATTGATCCCTGCCGCAGGGCAATCCGATGCCGGTCCGGCCTTGCGTGGCGGCTCGACCATCCCGATGGTCAAGGTGCGGATTCCGCCGGATATCGGCAACCTGCTCGACGCCACCAACCGAGCGCTCGAAGCCATCCCGCAGGACAACCTGCGCACTGTCGTCGACGAAGCGGACAAAGCGGTCAGCGGCCTCGGACCCGAGTTGTCCCGCATCGTCAACGGCTCCACGTCGTTGGCCATCGAGGCCGGTAAGAACGTCGGCCCGATCACGCAGCTGATCGACCAGAGTCCACCGGTACTGAATTCCCAAGTGCAGACCGCGGATTCGATCGCGATATGGGCGCAGCGGCTGGCGTCCATCACCGGCCAGTTCAAGACCCGGGACGCGGCATTCGCCGAGTTGCTCAAACTCGGACAGCCGACCCTGGAGGAGAGCCGCGCCCTGTTCAACAGGTTCGCCCCCGCGCTGCCGGTCCTGCTGGCCAACATGGTGAGCCTCGGTGAGATCGCGGTCGTCTACCGGCACGACATCGAACAACTGCTCGTGCTGTTTCCGCAGGGCACCGCGTTGATGTCGGCGATCGCGCTCGCCGACTCGGACCTCAAAACCCCCTATCGGGGTATCTATCTGGACTTCAAACTGAATATGAATCTGCCGCCGCCGTGCAACACCGGCTTCCTGCCGGTCAAACAGCAGAGGATACCCTCCGAGGTGGACTATCCCGAGCGGCCCGCCGGTGAGCTGTACTGCCGGGTTCCGCAGGATTCCGACCTGAATGTTCGTGGCGTACGCAATATTCCGTGCGAGAACAACCCCTCCAAGCGGGCCCCGACAGTGGAACTCTGCGAAAGCAATGAGCAGTATGTGCCGCTCAACGACGGCTACATCTGGAAGGGCGATCCCAACGCCACGCTCACGGGGCAGGGGGTCCCGCAGTACGCGCCGGGCACCGATCCGCGACAGCGGCCCAGTGCCGCACCCGGGCCCGCGCCACCGGCGCCCCCGGTGGCCTTGGTGCCCTACGACCCCGCGACCGGCGCCTACGTGGGTCCCGACGGCAAGCCGTACACCGACTCCGACCTGGCCGCCACCACGAAAGGCAAGACATGGCAGAGCATGCTGACCCCGAGCAGCTAGACACCGCCGACGAAGTCGGCGAGAGCGCTGTCGAGGCACCGAAACCGTCGCTCCGGCAGCGGTTGCCGCGGATCTCGCCGGTGGTGGCAGCCGGCCTGGTGCTGGTCGTCGCCGGTGGTGCCCTGGCGGGCTGGCTGGGTTTTCGCGCGCACCAGGCCGAACAGGGACAAGCACTGCGGAACCTGTACGTGCAGACTGCCCGCCAGGCTGCGCTGAACCTGACCACGATCAGCTACACCGAGGCAGACACCGACATCCGCCGGGTACTGGATTCGTCGACCGGGGCGTTCCGCGACGACTTCCAGCGCCGATCCGAGCCGTTCGTCGCCGTGGTGAAGCAGGCCCGGTCGAAATCCGAGGGCACCGTCACCGAAGCCGGGCTCGAGTCGGTGAATGGTGATGGGGCACAGGTGCTTCTCGCGGTTTCGGTGCGGACGTCGTTGGCCGAGGCGCCTGCCGGTCCACCACGGAACTGGCGCATGCGGATCAGCGTCGCCAAGGACGGCGCGAGCGCCAGGATCTCCAACGTCCAGTTCGTGTCATGAGCAGATCGGACGGTCGCGACAACATGAAGGACAGATCATGACAGTCGATATCGAGGAACGCACCGCCGCACTCGACGATGACGAGGCGGTCGAGAATGCCGTCGTCGAGGCTGAACCTGCTGTGGTGCCGGGCGATTCACGTAAGCCATGGGCGCGATGGGTGGGCCTGACGCTGGCGGTCGCCGCGATGCTGCTGGCCGGCGCCGCGGGGTACTTCAAATGGCAGGACGGTTCGGTGCGGCTCGCGCAAGCCGCGGCCATCGAGTCGGTGCGGGCGGCCGGCGACGGTACCGTCGCCATGCTGTCCTACCGACCGGAAACCGTTGATACCGAGCTCAAGTCGGCCGCTGACCGGCTGACCGGCAGCTTCCGCGGCGAATACACGAAACTGGTCGACACCGTCGTGGCGCCCGGGGCCAAGCAGAAGCACATCTCGGCGGTGGCGACGGTGCCCGACGCCGCTTCGGTTTCCGCCACCGAAAACCATGCCGTGGTGCTGGTTTTCGTGAACCAGACCACGACCATCGGTGCGGACGCGCCCACCGCCTCGACCTCGACGGTGCGGGTGACTCTGGACAAGGTGCACGAGCGATGGCTGATCTCGCAGTTCGACCCCGTGTGACGCGGGGACTCCTGATGTTGCTCGCTGTGTCGGCCGGACTCGGATGGGCAGTGCCGCCGGCTCACGCCGACCCGGTGACGTACGTCAACAGTGTGAACGCGCGACCCGGCTTCAACTTCCCGAGCGGTGATGCCGCCATCGCCTACGGCCGCGGCGTGTGCGACAAGATCGCGGTAGGTCGCAGCTATGCGCAGATCATCGGTGATATCAAGGTCGAGGTCACCCACGGCGACGAGAGCCTGGCCAATTACCTTGTCGGACAGGTTGTCAACGAACTGTGCACCGAACTGATCGGGCCGCTGCGCGATTCCGCGGCCAATTACCGGCCGGGGGCACAGTGAATACCCGATTGAGTTGGGCGATCTTGGCGGTCGTCGGCGGCGGTGTCGCGCTACCTGCAGTGGCCCACGCCGACAACACCCGGCTCAACAACAGCGTCGTGGCCAATGTCTACACCATTCAGCACCAGGCCGGGTGCACCAACGACGTGGCGGTCAGCCCGCAGCTGCGGCTCGCCGCCGAGTGGCACGCGAACGACGTCCTGAACAACCGCGATCTGGACGGTGACCTCGGATCGGACGGGTCGACGCCGCAGACGCGAGCCCAGGCAGCGGGCTTCCGGGGCAAGGTGTTTCAGACGGTGGCGATCAACCGTTCGATCGCCATCAACAACCTCGATGTACTGAATCAGTGGTACTACGACCCGCCGACCTACGCGATCATGGCCAACTGCGCCAACACCGTCATGGGTGTGTGGTCGGAGAACAGCTGGGATCGCTCGGTCGTCGTCGCGGTCTACGGTCAGCCGGGCGCGTAGATCAGACGGCGGGAGCGCTCTGCTCATCGTGTCGCGCCCGGAGCTGTCAGCCGAGGCTGACAATGTCAACGGACGCTGACAATGTCAGCGTCCGTTGACGGGTCCGGGCCGCACGTGCCGCAAGGAGAGACGACGCGCGGGCCGATCACCTCATCGGTCCTACACCAGCTCGCGCAGCTCCTCGATCAGCTTGACGCGGTCGGCGGTCGTCGCGCCCATCGGCACGACGTTGAGCACCGTGACGCCGGCTTCCCGGAAGGCGGCGACCCGCTCCTTGACGAACTCGCGGCTGCCGATCAACGAGATGTCCCGAACCAGCTCGTCGGGCACGACTTTCGCCGCGCCCTCCTTGTCGCCGGCCAGGTACAGCTCCTGGATGCGGTCGGCCTCGGCGCCGTAGCCGTACTTGGTGGCCACGTTGTGATAGAAGTTCTTGCCCTTGGCGCCCATGCCGCCGATGTACAGCGCGATGTGCGGCTTGATGAACTCGCGCATCCCCTCGACATTGTCGCCGATGGCCAGGGCCGGTCCGGCGTAGATGTCCATGGGCGGCAGCGATGCGTCGCGCTTGGCATACCCGGCCTCGAGGGCGTCGCCCCAGACGTCCTTGGCCTTCTCGGGCAGGTAGAAGATCGGCTGCCAGCCCTCGGCGATCTCCGCGGCCAGCTCGACGTTCTTCGGGCCGAGCGCCGCCAGCAGCACCGGGATGCGTTCGCGCACAGGGTGGTTGATCAGTTTGAGTGACTTGCCGAGTCCGGTGCCCTGACCCTCCGGCAGCGGGATGGTGTAGTGCTTGCCCTGGAATGCGAGTCGTTCGCGGCGCCACACCTTGCGGCAGATCTCGACCACCTCGCGGGTGCGGCCGATCGGGCTGTCGTAGGGGACGCCGTGGAAGCCTTCGATCACCTGCGGGCCGGAGGCGCCCAGACCCAGGATGTACCGGCCGTCGGACACGTAGTCGAGCCCGGCCGCGGTCATGGCCGTCAGGGTGGGGGTGCGGGTGTAGAGCTGCAGGACGCCGGAGGCCAGCTCCACCCGCTCGGTCGCAGCGGCCAGATAGCCGAGCGCGCTGATGGCGTCGAAGGAGTACGCCTCAGGGACGAAAACGACATCCAGGCCGGCCTTTTCGAGGTCGGCGACCTCGGCCACAACCTCCTTGAATCCGCCGGCGTAATTGATGCCCAGTCCGATCTTCACGCTACTGCTCCTTCGCTGCCAGAGCCGCGATCTCCTCGGCGGCCTCGGCTTGGATCTGGGGGAACTGGGCGGCCATGGCCTCGGAGAGCGCCATGGCGCCGGACAGCGGCCGGATCATGACCATGAAATCGTCGATCAGGCCTTCGCTGTTGACGTGGACGAAGTCGCACCCGTTGACCGTCTTGCCGCCCACCGTGGCCTCGAAAACCAGTGCATGGCTGTTGGTTTCGGGATCGTTGATCTCCCGGACGTAGCGGAAGTCCTCGAAAACCCGCATCACTCCACGAAGGATCGCGGCGGTGATCGGTTTCCCGGGGTACGGCTTGAAGGCGACGGGGCTGGTGAACACCACGTCGTCGGCCAGACACGACACCATCGCCGCCGGATCGTGGGCCTCGACGGCCTTGCGGAATGCCTGCATCGCAAACCTCGCATAGTCAATTTGTTGATTAGGTACGGGTGACGCTAGCGGGACAGGCTCGACATGTCTATATGTGACTAATCACTTTGTTGACTATTAGACTCTCGAGCATGGCTCTGCGTGACGCCGTCTTGGCGGCCCTGCTCGACAGCGAGGCCTCGGGATATGACCTGGCCAAGGGCTTCGACGCGTCCGTCGCCAACTTCTGGATGGCCACCCCGCAGCAGCTGTACCGCGAACTCGACCGTCTCGCGGCCGACGGGCTGATCGAGGCCCGCGTCGTCGAACAGGAGCGGCGGCCCAACAAGCGGATGTTCACCCTGACCGACGCCGGGCGCGCCGCTGTGCATGCGTTCACCGAGGCCACGCCGAAGCCGTTGGCCATGCGCGACGACCTGCTTGTCCAGGTGTCGACCGTCGACAGCGGCAACGCCGAGGCCGTCTGCGCGGGCCTGCGGGACCGAATCCAGTGGACCACCAAGCAACTCGAACTCTATGAGCGCATCCGCACCCGAATACTGGGCGGCCGCAGCGAGGCGGCGTTCCTGGCCGAGGCGGAGCGGGTGGGGCCCTATCTGACGCTGATGCGGGGTATCTCGTTCGAGCAGGAGAACCTGCGGTGGGCGCAGGAGGCACTGGCGGTCGTCGAGCGTCGGCAGACACGGCGCTAGCATCGGGTATGCCCGTCTGGGAGCTGGGTCCGGCGCAGATGATGGTCGTCGGCACGTTCGGTGACCTGGAGATTCACCACCATCCGGCGGTGCAGGTCGGTGTCGGCCTGACTGGTCCGCTGACGGTCCGGACGGACGGCGCGACGCCCCGCAGCGGGCACGTCGTCGTCATCGCCAGCGGCGCCGGTCATGCGGTACGGTCCGAGCCCACGGATCTGACGTTGGCCCTCTATCTGGCGCCCCACACCTGGCCCGGGGCACCACTGCACGCGTTGAGCCGCAGCGAATCCGGCGACGGCATCTGGATTCCCGCCGATCACCGGGCGCTCGCACGTGCGGTGGCGGACGCGCTCGACGCCGACCCCGAGTTGGCTGCCGCAACATTGATCGACCGGCTCTGCGGTGACCCGGGGCAGGAACCCGGCCTCCATCCGCAGCTGAGGCGGGCGATGGACCTGATCTACAGCGGCACAACCGAATCCGTGGACCTGGCATCGATCGCCCACGAGGTCGCGGTATCTCCCGACTACCTCGGCCGCCTGTGCCGGCAGCAGACCGGCGTCTCCTTCTCGGCGGCCACCCGTTGGGCCAGGCTGCTCTCCGGGTTGAAGCATCTCGCCGGCGGTGAACAGGTCACCGACGCCGCGCATCTGGCCGGATTCGCCGACGGCTCCCACGCCAACCGGGTGTGCCGTGAGATGACCGGCGCCCCACCGTCGGCGATCGCCCGTGCCCTGCGGGATTCGACGGATCCGTCCAAGCCCTGACGGTGCAGGCGGCTCGATACTCGGAGGACACCACGAGGAGGAGGCCGCAATGCCGGTGATGTCGAAAGTCGAACGGGCCTTTTGCTGTGGCGCCATGTGGAGAACCACCACCCGCGCCGTCCTCGACATGCTGCCCACTGATCGGCTGGGTGATCAATTACTCGAAATCGGTTCCGGCAGTGGCGCAATCGCGGAGGGACTGTCGACCGCACGTCCTGGATTGGCAATCACCGCGACCGATCTGGACCCGGTGATGGTCGACGCCGCCACGGGGCGGTTGAAGGACAACCCGCGCGTCACGGTGCAGAGCGCCGACGCCACCCGCCTGCCGTTCGCGGACGGCGCGTTCGATTCGGTGGTCAGTTGCCTGATGCTGCACCACGTCATCGAATGGGAGGCCGCGGTCGCCGAGATCGCCCGGGTGCTGAAGCCCGGAGGACTGTTCGTCGGCTACGACCTGACCCGCACCCCGGTGGCGACAGCCGTGCACCGCGTGGACCGGTCCCCGTTCCGGCTGGTGAACCCCGACGAACTGGCGGCTGAAGGACAGCGCAACGGGCTGCGTATCGATACGGATACCAAGGTGTTTGGGCATGTGATGCAGTTCAGCGCCGCGAAGACCTGACACTGGGTAGGTTGGTCTGCAGTCGGCAGGGGAGGGACGCATGCGGGGCCTGGTCAGTTGTGGAGCGGTGGCCGCGGTGGCGGTGCTGGCGGCAGGGTGTGGTGGGGGGTCGACGCAGTCCAACCTGGCCACGTCATCGGCGAAGCAGGCGACCACGACGGCGCCACCCCCGCCGGCGATCGTCGCCCCGGCGCAGTTGAAGCCGGGGAAGTACCCGACCAAGGCCCATGAACCCTACGGCACCGCGGGTGCCCCGGACGCCGGCGCGCGGCTCGAGGCGCAACAGCTGGCCGGCTATGTGGTGGGACCCTGGCAGGTCGACGGCTCGCTCACCGAGCCTTATCTGTCAACGTATTTCGTCATCGACGAACCCGGTCTGCTGGCTCAGTTCGGCCCCGAGAACATTGCGACCGCGGCCGGCAGGCACAACTTCATCGCTGGGTTCGCCTCGGCGCGTGAATCTGCCGCCAAGACCGTGCTGATCAACGGCGTACTGCGCTTTGCCTCGCCCGCCGACGCCGGCGCCGCGGCCGGTGAGATGAACGCGGCTGCCCTCCAGCTCAAGATCCGTGGCGCAGAACCGAAAACCGTTGTCATCCCGGATCATCCGGATACGCTGGCGTCGACGTACGACGTCGATTCCCGCGGCACGAAATTGACCACCGTGCGGTCCTTCACCGCGCACGGCCCCTATGTCCTGACTCAGTTGGCGCAGTCGACGGCCGGCCCTGATCCGGCCATCGCGTTGGTGGCCAAGGCGATAGGCGCTCAGGCCACCGCGATCGAGCCCTTCAAACCCGCGGCAGATCTGCCGGCCGTGCCGATCGATCCGACGGGTCTGCTGGCCTTGACTTTGCAGACCGAGTCACCGCGCAATTCGCAGAACGCCGTCTACTCCGGCACCGGGGCCCTGCACTTCCAGAGCAACCCGATCACGTCGAGCAAGGTGTTCCAGGACAACGGTGTGACAGCGTTCGCCCGCGGGAAGACCAGCGTGTACCGGGCCAAGGATCCGGGATCGGCGGTGAACGTGGCGAACACCTTCGGCAAGGAGGTGTCGGTGGACGGCACCGAGACTGCCGATCCGGTGCCGGCGCTGACGCTGAGCCGCTGCATCTTGCTGGCCAACCCGAAGCAGTTCTACTGTGTAGCGCCGGCCGGTGACTATGCCATCGAGGCGCGCGGCACCGAGCTGAAGGACGTGCACGAACAGGTTGCCGCTCAATACATCCTGTTGACGGCTAAGCCTTAGCGGAGCCGTTCAGGGAGACGCCCGTGGCCGACTGCAGCAGGCAGATGACGGTGCTGGGCAACGGCGTGTGCCCGGTGCGGTCCATGTTTGAGTCGATCAGGTAGGTCGAGGTGTACCGGCTGTTCGGGCCGGCGTACTTGGTCAGGCCCGCCGCGCACTGCTGATCGGCGACACCGGCGACGGCGTCGTTGACCGCCACATTGGCGCGCAGGAACACCTCAGCGATGTGCGGTGCGGAGCAGTCCACCAGCGTCACCTCGACGACGCTCGGGTCGGTCGGCGGCGGCGTGTTCAGGCAGTCGCCCACTTGTAGGTCGACCCACTTGGCCTGCCGCGCATTCGGTTTGATCGGCACGATGGGAACGGGCGACGGGAGCTGGGCTGCCGTTGTCGTGGGCGGCGGTGCGCTCGATGTGCTCGGCGGCGGCGTCGCTGACGTATTCGAACCACAGGCCGCGAGCAGCGACATTGCCGCGACCTGCCACACGATCCGGCGCGGGCGAACGGTCATGGCGGCCATGGTAGTGCTTCGGTGGCCGGTGCCGGGGCGGGAACCCGATGGGCGCCGGCCGGCAAGAACAGCCCGGTTCGCGGCGGGCGGTTACCATCGCCGTACCAGCGACCCCAGGGAGGCCGGGATGCCCGAATACACCGTCGGTGACTACCTACTGGACCGGCTCGCCGAACTAGGCGTCACCGAGATTTTCGGTGTACCAGGCGATTTCAACCTAGAACTGCTCGACCATGTGATCGCGCACCGCGATATCCGGTGGGTCGGCAGTGCCAATGAGCTCAACGCGGGCTACGCCGCCGACGGCTACGGCCGGCTGCGCGGCATGGCGGCGCTGATCACCACATTCGGTGTCGGTGAGCTATCGGCGGCCAATGCGATCGCGGGCAGTTATGCCGAGCATGTTCCGGTGGTGCACATCGTCGGCACCCCGTCCATCGACGTGCAAGGCTCCCGCCGGGTGATCCATCACTCGCTCGGTGACGGCGACTTCGATCACTTTCTGCGCATCGCCCGCGAAATCACCTGCGCACAAGCCAAACTCGTGCCGGCGACAGCCACGCGGGAGATCGACCGGGTCCTGTCGGAGGTGCACGAGCGCAAGCTGCCCGGCTACCTGATGCTGGCCACCGACGTCGCCCGGTTCCCGGTCGAACCACCGAGCGGGCCCCTGCCGCGGTACACCAGCGGCACGAGCCCGCGGGCGCTCTCGTTGTTCACCGCGGCCGCCGCTCGCCTCATCGGCGAGCATCAGTTGACGGTGCTGGCCGACCTGCTGGTGCACCGACTGGAAGCCGTCCCGCAGCTGGAGGCACTGCTGGCGGCCGACGTCGTGCCGCACGCCACGCTGATGTGGGGCAAGAGCCTGGTCGACGAATCCGCGCCCGAGTTCCTCGGCATCTACGCGGGCACCTCCAGCCAGGAGTCGGTCCGGCAAGCCATCGAGGAGGCCCCGGTGCTCGTGACCGCCGGGGTGCAGTTCACGGACATGGTCAGTGCCTCGTTCACGCAGCAGATCGATCCCGCCCGGACCATCGACATCGGACCCAACCAGAGCACGGTGGCCGGAGAAGTCTTTGCGCCACTGGATATGTCGGCCGCGCTCGAGGCGATCACCGGCATCCTGAAGACCCGGCCCACCCGGTCGCCCGCCGTGCCGCAGCCGGGGCCCGACGCGCCCGACCCGGTGCTCGAACCGGATCAGCCGCTCACCCAGAAAGCGCTGTGGGACAAGGTCTGTGGTGCCCTCACCCCGGGCAATGTGGTGCTGGCCGAACAAGGGACGTCGTACTACGGCATGGCCCGGCACCGGCTGCCCAGCGGCGTGGCGTTCATCGGTCAGCCGTTGTGGGCGTCCATCGGCTACACCCTGCCGGCCGCACTCGGTGCGGGCCTGGCGGAGCGGGACCGTCGTCCGGTGTTGTTGATCGGCGACGGCGCCGCGCAGCTCACCATCCAGGAACTCGGCCAGTTCGGCCGCGAGGGCGTTCCCGCCGTGGTGATCCTGGTGAACAACGACGGCTACACCGTCGAACGCGCGATCCACGGTCCCGCCGCGCCGTACAACGACATCGTGAGCTGGCGGTGGCGCGACATCCCGGCGGCCTTCGGTGTCGGAAACCCGTTGTCGCACCGGGCGACAACCTGCGGCGAGTTGGACGCGGCATTGGCCGACGCGGCAGCACATCCCGACGATCTCGTCTTCATCGAAGCCGTCGTGACCGAACTGGATGTGCCGCCGCTGCTGGAGGAACTCGCGGCCGCCATCGCGAAGGCCAACAAAGCGGCCGGCAACTGAAGCGCGGGTTGTTCCGTTACCGCGGACGCGCCTTGTCCGGACCCAGGTAGGCGTCGGCCCAGGCGCCGATGATTCGTCCGGCGCGCTTGGCCTGCCCTGGTCCGGTGAGCAGGTGTTCGGTGCCCTCCAACGACACGAAGCTGCGCGGGTGGCGGGCGGTGCGGAAGATCTCGCTGGCATTCTCGATGCCCACGGTGTTGTCGGTGGGGGAGTGCAGGATCAGCAACGGCAGATGTAGTTCCTTGATCTTGGTGTGCAGCTTGGCCGCGCGGACGTCCTCCACGAAGTCGCGCTTGAGGGTCAGTTCGCGCCCGCCGACCATCCATTGCGCACTGCCGTTGGCGAGCACGCAGTCGAGGATGTCGTCGTACTGCTTCTCGACATGCGACGGATCGATGGGCGCGGCGACCGTCGCCACCGCGCGGACCCCGGGCGCCTGCCGCGCTGCGGACAGCACCGATGCCCCGCCGAACGAGTGGCCCACCAACAACGCGGACGGCGTGCCACGTTCGGTCATGAACTTGCACGCCTCGATGACGTCGTTGGTCTTGTGGGTGAAGGACCCGTCGCCCCAGTGGCCTTCCGAGTCGCCCAGCCCGATGGCGTCGAAGCGGAGCATCCCGATGCCGTCGGCGGCCAGTTGCTTGCAGATGCGCGCGGCGGCGGGAGAGTCCTTGCCGAGCGTGAAGCCGTGAGAGAAGACGCCCCAGCCGCGCGGGGTGCCTTCGGGGAGGTCGATGATTCCGGCGAGCATGGGGCCGGTGGAACTCTGGAACTTCACGCGTTCAGCCACGGGACGGGTTTATCACGGCTGGCAAGCCGGACGTGGCCGATTCTTTGCTGGAGGCCATCGGTAGGGTGGAGGTTTCACGGGAAACACGACCTGCGGGTCGTAGCGGTCAGTGACGCCTGCGCCCCGTATGTAGTCCTGAGATCCGGAGCAGAGTCGTGACCCTGAACACCATCGCCTTCGAACTGGTCCCGCCGAATATCGAGCGCGGTCCCCAGTTTGCGGTCGACGAGGCGCACAAGGTGCTGCTCAACGCCGCGGCCGTCGGCCTCGAGGGCCGCATCCGGCACGTGATGATCCCCGGGATGATCGAGGAAGACGGCGACCGGCCCATCGAGATGAAGCCGAAGATGGACGTCCTCGACTTCTGGCAGTTGATGAAGCCCGAGCTGCCGGGCATCCGCGGGCTGTGTACCCAGGTGACGTCGTTCCTCGACGAGGACGCGCTCTCGAAGCGGCTGGCGGTGCTGCAGGAGGCGGACTTCGACGGCATCGCGTTCGTCGGCGTCCCGCGCACCATGAGCGACGGTGAGGGCGCCGGCGTGGCGCCGACCGATGCGTTGACGATCTACCGCGATCAGGTGCCCAACCGCGGCGTCATCCTGATTCCGACGCGCGATGGCGAGCAGGGGCGCTTCAACTTCAAGATCAACCAGGGCGCCACCTACGGCATGACCCAGTTGCTGTACTCGGACACGATCGTGGGCTTCCTGAAGGAGTTCGCTGCGACCACCGAGCACCGACCCGAGATTCTGCTGTCGTTCGGGTTCGTCCCCAAGATGGAGTCGAAGGTCGGCCTGATCAACTGGCTGATCCAGGATCCGGGAAATCCTCTGGTCGCCGCCGAGCAGGAATTTGTTACCCGCCTGGCCGGCGAGGAGCCTGCGGCCAAGCGGGCGCTGATGCTCGACCTGTACAAGCGCGTCGTCGACGGTGTCGGCGAACTGGGCTTCCCACTGAGCATTCACCTGGAAGCCGCGTACGGGGTGTCCAAGCCGGCATTCGAAACCTTCGCCGAAATGCTGGACTACTGGGCGCCTGACAAGGGCTAGCCTCGCGCGCCGGTACTGTGTTCCGGCGCAACCCATTACGACGCTGCGGCCATGCCGCCGAACAACCGGCCGGCGTCGGCGGCTGTCAGTCCGCCGGGCATGGACGGCATGCGGACCTCGGCGCGGCGGGCGCTGTCACGCGGACCATCGGCCGAGCCCGACGTCTTGCGGATCTGATTCGCCGCTGGGTTGTCGGCACCCCCGGTGTACTGCTGCGCGCTGATGGAAACCGCCGGTTGAGATCGGGGGATGGCGCCGGGTGCCGTGTGCCCCGTGGGAGTCATCGGAGCGGTCGAAGTCCGGCCGTCATTGGTTTGCGCGCTGACCGAACTGGTCGGTTCAGGGCGGTCGATCACGGGACCGGGGTGGGGGCCTTTCGCCGCCGCGGGCGTGGCCAGTGCGACGGACAGCGCCGACAGTCCGATGGCAGTCGCCGTCATCGCCCAGGCGACGTGGCGACGGAAGCTGCGGTGGTCCTGTTCATGCGACGAGGTGCGGGTGTGGCTTGCTGTGGTGTTCATGACGCCGCCTTTCTGCTGATACTTGCTCGAACAAGTACATTGAGAAAGCTATTCCAACTGGGTTTTTTAGCTATGCCTGCGTCAGTTATGATGGTTGGACAACTAATGAGGAGCGGGGGTGCCGTCATGGGCGAGGAGAGCGCCGAGCGACCGGAGGCCGGGGAGTCGACAACGCTGCCGACGGCGGCCCGGAGCGGCCCCGTCAGCCACGCGGTCTTCCAGCTGACCCGGGTGACGCGAACCGTCGTCGCGACGTTGCTGCGGCCGCTCGGCCTCTATCCCGGCCAGGAACTCGTGATGATGTATCTCTGGGACCTCGGGCCGCTGCGCCAGACCGACCTCGCTCAGCTCACGAGTTCTGACGCCCCCACCATGACGCGGATGATTCAGCGCCTGGAACACGCCGGTTTCGTACGCCGGTTCCCGAGCCCCGAGGACAAGCGCGCCCACCTCGTCGAAGCGACGCCGGCGAGTCGGGGTCTGCAGCAGCAGATCGAGAGCGTGTGGGGTCAGATCGAGGAGATGACCGTCGGTGGTTTGAGTGACGCGGAGCGGGCGACGGTGCTGCGCGTCGTGCAGGGCCTCGAATGGCGCCTCGCCCGTGCGGCGATGGAGTAACCGACCGCGCTATCCCGTGATGTCACGGCCGATCAGCTGGCGGGCGATAACCCACTGCAGAACTTCGTTGGCGCCTTCGAAGATCTCCAGAATCTTGGCGTCGCGGTAGATCTCTTCGAGGCGATAGCTTTCGCCGGTTGCCGAGACCCGTCGGGCGAATCCGTAACCGCCATGGATTTGGAGCGCATCGCGGGCGAGGTCGTTGGCGAGCCGGGTCGCGTAGGACTTGGCCATGGATGCTTCGGGCTCGCCGGAGCGGTCGCCGCGGTCGAGGCGGACGGCCGCCTTCTGGTACATCGATCGAGCGGCTTCCAGCTCGGTGGCGCGTTCGGCCAATTTGTACTGCCAGTACTGCATCTCACCGAGCTTGCGGCCGAACAGTTCCCGGCTCCGGAGGCGGGCCACAGCGAGGTCGAGGGCGATCTGGGCGACACCGACACCGGCCGCCGCGATGCCAAGACGCCCGGCAGCCAGGGATGCCAACGCCGTCGCCAGACCGCGGCCGGCTTCGCCGAGCGCGTGGTCTGCCGGCACCGCGACGTTGTCGAAAACGATGTCGGCGGTGATCTGGCCGCGGTGGCCCATCTTGAGATCCGGTTCACCGACCTGGACCCCGGGGCTGTGCATGTCGATGAGGAGCATGGTGGCGTTGTCAGTGTCGCCGTCGCGGCACAGAATGCAAACCCAATCGGCGACAACCGAATTGGTGATCCAGCGCTTCCGGCCACTGACGCTGAATCCAGTCGGGGTTCGGGTGGCGACGGTCTTCAACGCGCTCGGTGTCAGATCGCTTGACGCATCGGGTTCGGTTGTGGCGAAGGCGAATACCGCGTCACCACTGATGAGGCCGGGTAAGACCCGCTCACGGATGTGGGGCTGGGCGAACGAGAGCGCTCGGGCGTTGAGGATGCACTGCCCGTCGTACACGCCGGCCAAACTCGAGCTCTCGTAAGCGATTTCCTCGGTGACGATGCAGGTTGCCAGCATGGGGTGCTGCAGTCCCTCGCCGAATGGTTGCTCGAACGGCACCGCGAAGCAACCGGCGCCGGCCAGGCCCTTGAAGGCGCTCCATGGGAATGCGTCGACGGACTCCTCGCGCTGCGCGATCTCGCGTGCCACCGGCGCCAGGTGGGTGGCGACGGCGGCGCGCGCCATTGCCCGGACGTGCCGGACGTCGTCGGGCAGGAACACGTCGTGCCACATGCGCTCGGCGGTCCGGGTGATGGATTCGGTGTGCATGCGCGTCCTTCTGCGGTAGTTGGGGCAGAGCGTAGGCAAATCCGATGAAACTAGTCAACCCTGACTAGTTTATGATTCGGTGATGACGCAACCTCGACGTGTACAACGGCGCGGCATCGCGGTGCAGGAGCGCATCCTGGACGCCGCGGTGCGGGCCCTCGTCGAGAACGGGTACGCCGGCACGTCGACGCTGCGCATCCAGCAGATGGCGGAGGTCAGCCGGGGCAGTCTGTTGCACCAATTCCCGTCGCGTGATGCCTTACTCGTCGCAGCGGTCCAGCACCTCGCCGCGGCGCGGTTCAACGAAATGGGTACGCGGACCACGTGGCCCGACGATCCCCACGACCGGATCCGCGCCGCTGTGTTGGCCATGTGGTCGACCTACCAGCAGGACTACTTCTGGGCGGCCACCGAGCTCTGGCTCGCCGCGCGGCACAACGCAGAACTTCGGGGCAGCCTCGAACAGCAGGAACGCGTGCTGTACAAGCAGGTACGCGCCGTGACCGACGCCATGTTCGGTGAGCCGCTCAACCAACATCCGGACTACGCCCGCGTCCGGGAAACCCTCAACACCAGCATGCGTGGTGTGGCGCTCACCTACGCTTTCGATCGCCGGAGCGCGATGCGGGATCCGCATATCGCGGACTGGGTGGCACTGGCGGTCAGGGTGCTGCTGGGCGAGTAGACCGCCTATCCTGGGACCAGTGTCCGACCAACAGCAGCGCGTACTGCGTGATCGTCTGGATGGTCTGACCATCCGTGACGCCGCGCGGCTGGAGCGGCGGCTGAAGAATCTGCGGGACGACAACCCGGAGAAGATCGCCGAACAGATCGCGGCCGCCGAAGGCGTGATCGCCAGCCGGCTCGCAGCCGTGCCGGCCATCACCTATCCCGACCTGCCGGTCACCGACCGTCGAGATGAGATTGCCAAGGCCATCACCGACAACCAGGTCGTGATCGTCGCCGGGGAGACCGGCTCGGGGAAGACGACGCAGCTGCCCAAGATCTGCCTGGAACTCGGACGCGGCATCCGCGGCACCATCGGGCACACCCAGCCCCGCCGGTTGGCGGCCCGCACGGTGGCGCAGCGGATCGCCGACGAAACCGGCACCGCACTGGGCGGCGCCATCGGCTACACGGTGCGATTCACCGACCAGGCCAGCGACTCGACCCTGGTCAAACTGATGACCGACGGCATTCTGCTCGCCGAGATTCAGAGGGACCGCCGGTTGCTCCGGTACGACACCCTGATCCTCGACGAGGCCCACGAACGCAGCCTCAACATCGACTTCCTGCTCGGGTACCTGCGCGAGCTGCTGCCGCGGCGCCCAGACCTGAAGGTCATCGTGACGTCGGCGACCATCGAGCCGGAGCGGTTCGCAAAGCACTTCTTCGATGCCCCGATCGTCGAGGTTTCGGGACGTACCTACCCCGTCGAAATCCGGTACCGGCCACTGGAAGTCCCCGTTGCGGTCGACGACAGCGATGACCCTGACGACCCGGACCACGAGATAGTCCGCACCGAGCCCCGAGACCAGACCGAGGCCATCGTCGACGCGGTGCGCGAACTGGAATCCGAGCCGGCCGGCGATGTGCTCGTTTTCCTGTCGGGCGAGCGCGAAATCCGGGACACCGCAGAGGCTTTGCGTGACGCGCTGTCCGGTGACACCTTCCCGACCGAGATCCTGCCGCTGTATGCCCGGTTGCCGACCGCGGACCAGCAGAAGGTCTTCACTGCGAAGCCGGGCGGTCCGCGCCGGATCGTGTTGGCCACCAACGTCGCCGAGACGTCCCTGACCGTGCCGGGCATCCGGTACGTCGTCGACCCCGGCACGGCGCGCATCTCGCGGTACAGCCGACGCACCAAGGTGCAGCGGCTGCCGATCGAACCGATCTCGCAGGCGTCGGCAGCGCAGCGCTCCGGCCGGTCCGGTCGAACGGCCCCGGGGGTGTGTATCCGGCTGTACTCCGAAGAGGACTTCGCGTCGCGGCCGCGGTACACCGACCCGGAGATCCTGCGCACCAACCTCGGCGCGGTCATCCTGCAGATGGCGGCTCTGGGGCTCGGCGACATGGAAGGACCCGCGGCGTTTCCTTTTTTGGACCCGCCCGATGCGCGCAGCATCCGGGACGGCATCCAATTACTCCAGGAATTGGGCGCTTTCGACGCGAAGGGCGCCATCACCGACGTCGGGCGACGGTTGGCCCGGCTGCCGCTGGACCCGCGCGTGGGCCGGATGATCCTGCAGGCCGACACCGAGGGCTGCGTGCGCGAGGTGCTGATCCTGGCTGCCGCACTGTCGATCCCGGACCCGCGCGAACGCCCGTCGGACCGGGAAGAGGCCGCCCGGCAGAAGCACGCCCGCTTCGCCGACGAGCATTCGGACTTCATTTCCTATCTGAACCTGTGGAACTACCTGCGGGAGCAGCGGAACCAGTTGTCCGGCAGCGCGTTCCGTCGGATGTGCCGAGACGAGTTCCTGCACTACCTGCGGATTCGGGAATGGCAGGACCTGGTCGGTCAATTGCGCAGCATCGCCGGCGATCTCGGCATCCGGGAGTCGGGTGACGATGCCGATCCGCTCCGTATCCATACCGCGCTGACCGCGGGTCTGCTGTCGCACATCGGGTTACGGGAAGGCGAGACTCGGGACTACCAGGGCGCTCGCAACTCGCGGTTCGTGTTGGCGCCGGGTTCGGTGCTGACGAAGAAGCCGCCGCGATGGATCGTCGTCGCGGATCTGGTGGAGACCAGCCGGCTGTTCGGGCGCATCGCGGCGCGCATCGAACCGGAGACCGTCGAGCGGGTCGCCGGAGATCTGTTGCAGCGCACCTTCAGCGAGCCGCACTGGGACGCCCGGCGCGGCGCGGTCATGGCGTTCGAACGGGTCACGCTCTACGGCCTGCCGTTGGTGCCGCGCCGTCGGGTGGGCTACGCGCAGGTGGATCCGGTGGTCGCGCGTGAGCTGTTCATCCGGCACGCGCTGGTCGAAGGCGACTGGCAGACCCGGCACCACTTCTTCCGGGACAACACCCGGTTGCGGGCCGAACTGGAAGAGCTGGAAGAGCGCGCCCGGCGCCGCGACCTGTTGGCCGGCGACGACGAGGTCTACGCCTTCTACGACCAGCGGGTACCCGAAAGCGCGGTGTCGGCACGGCATTTCGACGCCTGGTGGAAGAAGCAGCGACATCTGACGCCGGACCTGCTGACCATGACGCGCGCGGACCTGCTGCGCACGGACACCGACGCCGACCAGCCCGACACCTGGCAGACCGGTGACCTGTCGCTGCCGTTGAGCTACCGGTTCGAACCCGGCGCCGCCGATGACGGTGTGACGGTGCATGTTCCGGTCGAGGTGCTGGCCCGGCTCGGCGGCGACGGTTTCGCATGGCAGGTGCCCGCGTTGCGCGAAGAGCTGGTCACGGCGCTGATCAAGTCGCTACCCAAGGACCTGCGGCGCAACTTCGTGCCCGCACCCGACACCGCGCGGGCGGTGCTGCCGGACCTTCATCCGGGGGATGGCTCGCTACTGGAGGAGCTGCAGCGCGAACTGCGCAGGCGCAGTGGCATTCTGGTGCCGATCGACGCCTTCGACCTGAGCAAGATTCCGGACCACCTGCGGGTCACCTTCGCGGTCGAGAAAGACGGCACCGAGGTGGCGCGCGGCAAGGACCTGGGCGCTTTGCACGATCGACTGGCCGGCTCGGTCCGGCAGGCGGTCGCCGGCGCGGTCGCGGGTGATCTGCAGCGGACGGGCCTGAAGGCCTGGCCCGACGACCTGGCCGAGTTGCCGCGCAGTGTGGAGAGTTCGGCCGGTGGCCACACCGTGCGCGGATTCCCGGCGTTCGTGGATACCGGTGCGGCGGTGGACATCCGCGTGTTTCCGACGGCGGCTGAACAGGCCGCGGCCATGGGCCCGGGGCTGCGCCGGTTGCTGCGGCTCGCCGCGCCGTCACCGGTCAAGGCCGCCGAGCGCGGGCTCGATCCCCGGACGCGCCTGGCGCTGGCGAGCAATCCCGACGGCAGCCTGGCGGCACTGCTCGAAGACTGCGCGGACGCTGCGGTACGGGTGTTGGCGCCCAAGCCGGTGTGGACCGGCGCCGAATTTCGAGCGTTGCGCGACACCGTCGCCGCCAAGCTGGTCCCGACGACGCTCGACGTCGTCGGCCGCGTCGAGCGGGTGTTGACGGCGGCCCACGCGGCGCAGGTTGCCTTGCCCGACAAGCCGTCTGCGCTCCAGGCCGATGCTGTCGCTGACATCCGCGCACAGTTGGCCCGGCTGCTGCCGGTCGGATTCGTTGCGGCGACGGGCGTGACGCACCTGGCCGACCTGACCCGGTACCTGACCGCGGTCGGCCGGCGCTTGGAGCGTCTGCCGCAGGCGCCGGCGGCGGACCGGGAACGGATGGACCGTGTCCACGCCGTCGAGGACGCGTACGACGAACTGCGGCAGGCGCTTTCGCCCTTGCGCGGCCAGGGCGACGATGTCCGCGACATTGCCCGGCAGATCGAGGAGTTGCGCGTCAGTCTGTGGGCCCAGCAGTTGGGCACCCCGAGGCCGGTCAGCGAGCAGCGGATCTACCGGGCCATCGACGGCATCGTCCCCTAGCTGACCTCGGTCGGGGCGTCGTCGACCTTGACCAGCTGAACTTCGGGACGGTCCGGCACCTGATCGGTGAGGAACCAGCGGAACGCCAGGTTGCCCTGCGGATAGTCCAGCGTGGTAAGCGAATTCGGGTGCTCGGTGGTGCCGCGCGACAGGACGACAGTGACCGTGCCGTCGGAGTTGGGCACCGCGCTGTATCCGTTGAGCGAGCTGCGGGCGTCACCGGCACCAGGGGTGGCCATGAACTGGTTCCATACCACCAGGTTCCAGAACCGGCAGGCCGGCGGCCGGTGGGTGATGACCAGCGCCTCGTCCTCGGCGAGCACGAAGCTCCCGTACGAATAGCAGGCGTCGCGCGCCGACCAGCCGAAGTTGGCGTCCGGCACCTGGTAGGGCGCGGCGAATTCATTGGCCCGATGGGCGGTTTCGTGCCCGAGGCTGGCCTCGTCGACGGCCCGCGTGCCCACCGGCATCGGCATGATGGCGAACAGCGTCCGGATCCAGGTGGCGCTGGACCGCAGCGCGGCGGCCGTCGCGGCGTCACTGTGCCGGAACGGCTCCGGGGGATCGAGTGCCTCGATGTTCCAGGTGACCGGACGCCCCGTCGCCGGGTCGGCCTGGTAGTCACGGGTGAGGAAGACGGCCGCGTCGGGCAGTGGACCGAGCTCGAACGAGAAGTTGCCGTCAGCATCGAATTCGATGTCGGTGTCCCGGATTATCGCGACGACGCGGTTGGACCAGGCGCCGGGCGAGGGCTCGTTGTAGGCGGTCAGGGAGAGGTAGACGCTGTCGCCCTTGTTGCCGCTGATCCGGTATTTGCGCTCGGGATCGACCGGGCACGTGTGGTAGTAGGCGTCGGTGTTGTCGCCGCCCCACCGGCGGTCATGCCGGGTGGGGGTGTTGACGGTGACGAACTGTGGCCGGCCCGGTTCGGGAAACAAGTAGCAGTCCAGCGCTACCCCGAGACCCGTCGCGAGCATGCGGTAGCCGTCGGCGATCTGGCGGTCGTCGGTGACGGCGCGCGGACCCTCCAGGAATGAGCTGTCGAGCTCACGCAGGGTGTCGAGGAGTTCCCGCCATGCGGCAGCGGATTCGGTCATGCACCAATACCTTTCAGAATCAATGTGGTGTTGCGGTCGATCCAGTCGTCATCAGGGGCAGCGCTCCGGGTGAGGGCGGCGAGCAATGCGATGCCGGTGATGACCTCGGTCAGTTCGGATCCGGTGACGTCGGCGCGAAGTTCGCCGCGGGCCGCGGCCGCATCGAGACGGGCATGCAGTCCGGGTCCGAGTGCGTCGGCGAAGCGGTCCAGCAGGGCGCTGTGCAGGCTGGCGTCAGCGGTCATTTCGCCGAGCAATCCGGGTAGTGCGGCGCGCGCCGCGGGAGTGCTGAGCACCGCCACGGTGCCGCGGACCATCGCGCGGACGTCCCCGGCCAGGGACCCGGTGTCCGGCAGTTCCGTGGCTATACCGGCGGGGAAGACGGCCTCGTGGACGAGGTGTGCCTTGCTGGGCCAGCGTCGGTAGATCGTCGGCTTACTGGTGCCGGCCTGCTTGGCGATGGCATCCACCGACAACGCCGAGTAGCCGACTTCGCCGAGCAGCTCGGCGGTCGCGGCGAGCACCGCGTTGTCGATGCGTGAATCACGGGGGCGTCCAAGTGCTTTCGTCATTACGAAACTCATAGTAACATAAGTGGTGTGACTGACACCACAGACGTTGTCCGGCTCGATGACCTGGCCGATCCCACCTTCACGGCCGAGGCACAGCAGTTCCGGGACATGATGACGATGATGGCGGCAGACTGTCCGCTCGACGCGGCCGCGCTCCATGCCAAGGCGACCGCCGACACCGGCCTCGACGATTTCGGCCCCGCCGACTACCGCGAACGCCTCGACGTGCTGCTGGGCGCACTCCGGCAGATCGACGGTTTCAACGGCCCGGGCGTCGTCAACTTCTACGGTCAACTGCTGCAGCTGTTGAAGAACCGGCTGCTGCTCACCGATCTGCTGAAGCGGCACCCCGAGATTCACGACATCGAACTGCTGCCCCCGGTCGTCATCGTCGGGTTGCCGCGCACCGGGACGACACATCTGCACAATCTGCTCGCGGCGGCAGGCACATTCCGGACCCTGCCGTACTGGGAGTCGATGGAGCCGTTCCCGCTGGCATCCGAGGCCGGTATCGAGCCGGACCCGCGGCGCACCCGGATGGACGTCGCGATCAGCGTGATGAACATCGTCATCCCGCACTTTCCGCTGATGCACGAGATGACCACCGACCACGTGCACGAGGAAATCCAGTTGCTGGCCAACGACTTTTCCACGATGTACTTCGAAACGCTGGCCGACGTCCCGGCATGGCGGGACTACTACGAAGCTCACGACCAGACCCCGCACTACCGGCACATGGTGACCCAGCTCAAGGCGCTGCAGTTCTTGCGCGGTGGCCGGCGCTGGTTGCTCAAGTCACCGCAGCACCTGGAACAACTACCGGTCCTCAATGCCGAATTACCCGGTGTGGTCGGTGTTTTCACCCATCGCGATCCGGTGCCGGTGGTGTTGTCGATGATCGCGATGATCACGTACTCGGCGCGCATGCACCGCAGCCCGGTACCGGTCGAGCACATCGCGGCGTACTGGGTGCAGCGGCTGGAACTCATGCTGGCCGGGCTGGTCCGGGACCGGGACGTGATCAGCCGGGATCGGTCCATCGACATCCGGTTCGACGACTTCATGGCCGATGATCTCGGCACCGCGGAGAGCGTGTTCGCCATTGCCGAGGAACAACTTTCGGACACCCAGCGCGCCGCAATGGCGCAGTACCTGGCCGGTCATCAGCGCGGCAGGCTGGGCCGTGTCGAGACGTCGTGCGAGATGTTCGGCCTCGACCCGGACGACCTGTCGGCGCGCTTCGCGCCCTACACGCAGCGGTTCTTGAGCTAGGACTGCTCCATAGTGGCCGGGTCGGCCAAGGGCACCACCAGATACGAAGCGTGCACGCCGCCTTGGTTGATCCGGTAGGTTCCGCCGGCCAGGGCCGTCCGCTGTGGGCGGGTGGGCACCAGATGCGGGAAGTCGTAGGTCGTGACGGTCAGCCGCAACCGGTGGCCTGGGGCGAGAACCGCCGCGGTGGGAAACACCTCGATGTCGTAGCGCGTCAGCTCACCGGGCACGACGGGCTCGGCGGCAGACTTGGTACTCATGTGGTGGGGCCGGAGCACGGTGCCGTCGGGTAGCAGCCAGCTGGCGTCGGGGTCGAGGGCGCGGTGCGAACCGAGGAGCGCGCCTTGCGTCAGAGGCCGGCTGACGCCGTCGGGCGAGAGGTCGTCCAGATATGTGACCCACAGGGTTTCGCTGCGGTCGGCGGTGGCGAAGATCGTCAGCCCGACGGGACCGGCCAGCAGCTGTTCGGTGTCGAGCGGCTCGCTGGTGTAGGTCAGCGCGTCGCGCTGCAGCCGGGAGTTGTCCTGGTCGTAGCGGACGCTGCGGCCCGTCTGCGAGGCCATGAAGCTGCCCATGCCGAGGCTCCACTGCTCCAGGCTGCGCCCGGAAACCGGTCCGCGAGAAAGGTATTGGAGCGTGGCGGTCGACTCGTCGGCCGACGGTGTGGCATGCAGGCCGCCGCCCAAGCCGAGGTACAGCCGGGTCGGGGTGGCCTCGGGGAACGGATAGGCATTGGTGCGGAACCACTTTGAGCTCCCGATCGCCTGAAAGCGCACCGGCGCACCGGCGACGGCCGCGGTCTCGTCGTCTTTGAGCCAGTGGTCGAACCAGCGCAGCTGCAACGCCTGCAGATGCTGGCCGTCGAGGTCCGAGACGTGGTACCACGGGCCGGCCATCAACTGGAACTTGTCGGAGACGGGCTGGTCGGCGGTCATGGCGGCACCGGCGGGACGGCCGGCGAAGGTGTTCTGCAGCGCCGCGTAGTTCAGGGGCGCACCGCGCTGGAAAGCGTCATGCCATCCGGCCACCAGAAACACCGCGACGCCGTTCTCGACGATCTTCGGCACCACGTCCGCCGGGCGCATGGTGTCCCAGAAGGTTCCGTCGAACGCGGTGCCGCCACCGGCGATGGCGTCCTTGATCAGGTTTCTGAAGTAGGTGCGTTGGTCGCGCCCCCGCTGCCGTACCGCGGAAATGCCGCCGGCCCTCGGCCTTTCATGGTCACCGCGATGGGCGAACTCCAGAACGGGATTGACCACGTTGAGCAGTGCATAGGTGGCGCCGTAGGCGCGGACCGTGCGCATGTGCGGGACACCGCCCATGGTGACGACGTCGCGATAGAAATCGTTGGCAGCCATTGCCGGGAAGATCGCCTTCAGAGGCGAGCCGGGACCCACCGCGGCTGCTGTCATGAGTTGGTTGATGGCCAGATAGGAGATCCCGAACATGCCGACGCGGCCGTTCGAATTGGGTAGTGCGGCAGCCCAATTCACGAGATCGACGCCGTCCTGCACCTGTTCGGGTCCGAGCATCTCGAACGATCCGCCCGACACGCCGGTGCCCCGCACGTCGGCCATCACCTCGATGTATCCCCGACGGATCAGATACGGCGTTGCGCCACCGCCGATCTGGGCGGCCGGTGGGGGCGCCTTCTTGCCGTAGGGCGTCATCGACAGGAGAACGGGAAAGGGGCCGGTAGCGGGCTCGCCCGTCGCCGGGTCGGTCGGATAGTGGATGTCCACCCGCAGCGTGATGCCGTCGCTCATCGGCACCGCGACGTTGTGGTGCACGCCCACGCCGTACAGCGCCGGCGGGGCGTTCCAGGGCGGCAACAGAGGCGATGGGCTGGTCTTCCGGGTGCGCGTGGCGGCCCAACCTGCAATCGCCTTGATTCGTCCGCCCACCCCTGGTGTCTCGACATGCGTCTCCACACCTCGACCGTACGCCGAACCCGAAAGAAGTTATTGCTTCGTGACGGAACCGTGTCAGGGCGCTCGGCGGCGTTCCCAGGGTCGGTCCGTAGCATCCAATCAGTGACCAGTAGTCCGTGTGACAGAGACGACGCAGGTAAGGGCGTCGGCTGCATCTCGCGCCGGCGCATGTTGAGAATGGCGGCTGCGGCTCCGGTTCTGGTCGGCATGCCTGCCGTCCTGTCGTCGCTCACCGCGCCGACGGCCAAGGCGCAGAGTCTCGCTGGTTCCATCGTGTTTCTCGACCCAGGCCACAACGGGGCCAACGACGCGTCGATCACCAAGCAGGTGCCCACCGGCCGTGGCGGTACCAAGGACTGCCAGACCAGTGGCACCTCGACCAATGCTGGTTTTCCCGAACACACTTTCACCTGGAATGTGGTGTTGCTCATCCGACAAGAGCTCATCAATGCCGGAGTGCAGGTTGGTTTGTCCAGGGACAATGACAATGCCTTGGCTGCATGTGTGGACCAGCGAGCGGCGATGGCGAACGCGATGCGCCCGAATGCCGTGGTTTCGATTCACGCCGACGGCGGACCGGCCGGCGGCCACGGTTTCCACGTTAACTACTCCGCGCCCCCGCTGAATCAGGTCCAGGCGGGGCCATCTGTCAGGTTCGCGCAGATCATGCGCGACCAGTTGGTGGCGGGCGGACTGACTCCGGCCACGTACATCGGCAGCAACGGCCTGTACGGCCGCGCCGACCTCACCGGGCTGAACCTCGCCCAGTATCCGTCGATCCTGGTCGAATGCGGCAACATGAAGAACCCCCAGGATGCCGCCCTGATGTCGTCTCAGCAGGGTCAGCAGGCCATTGCCAACGCTGTTGCCCGGGGCATCGCCGCGTTCATCCAGGCCACCTAACCGCCCCAGCCGGTCCAGATACCGGCCAGCTGCCGGTCCGCCTCCGGGGTGGCCGGGGTGTAGACGACGATGTTCAGATCCGGCAGGTCGGCCGGGGTTAGCCGGTGGTACTCCAGCTCGAGGTCGCCGAGTTCCTGATGGGCGAACCGGCGGATGCGCGTCTGAAAGCCTTCGATGGTGTGGTCGTTCCAGACCTGCTCGAATTCGTCGCTTTCCGCGCGCAACCGGTCGAGTAGCGTGACAACGGCGGGTTCGTCGAGTCGGGCGCCGTTCTGGATGCGGTACTCGGAGACGAAGCGCCGACTCTCCACTTCCCAGTCGGGCATGAGCTGCCGGATCGACGGATCGGTGAACACCAGCCACAGCAGGTTGCGATCTGCGCGCGCGACCGTCCGCACCCGCGGATACAGCGCCGCGTAGGCACGATTCCATGCTGTGATCTCCCAATCGAGATCGATCGCGAAGGCCGGCGATCGGCCGAACGCCTCCAACAGCCGGAGCAGATGTTCGGGCGGCTCGCCTGCGTCCGGCATGAGCTGGGCGCCACCCGGGGAGAAACCGGCCAGTGCCAGCAGGTATGTCTGGTCGGCAGGGGAGAGCCGCAGTGTTTCTCCGATGGCGTCGAGCACCTGCCGCGACGGATTGATGTCTCGGCCCTGTTCCAGCCACGTGTACCAGGTGACGCTGATGGCGGACAGGAACGCCACTTCCTCACGGCGGAGGCCGGTCTGGCGGCCCCGGATCGGCGGCAGATCGTGCTGGGCGCGGTCCACCGACTCGCGGCGCATCCGCAGGAATCCGCCCAGCTCTGCGCGGGCGGCCTGGTTGGACATCGCTCAATGTTAAGACGGGTAGTGGCAGTACTAGAGGCAGCACCGTCTTCGCTTGTCGCACGTCGCGCAGAACCATGGGTGTCATGCCCGAATTGAGATCCAGAACCGTCACCCATGGCCGGAACATGGCCGGCGCGCGGGCCCTGCTGCGTGCGGCCGGTGTGTCCGGGACCGACATTGGCAAGCCAATTGTGGCTGTTGCCAACAGTTTCACCGAGTTCGTCCCCGGCCACACTCATCTGCAGCCGGTGGGGCGCATCGTGTGCGAAGCGGTGCAGGCGGCGGGTGGCATAGCGCGGGAATTCAACACGATCGCTGTCGATGACGGCATCGCCATGGGCCACGGCGGCATGCTGTATTCGCTGCCGTCCCGCGACCTGATCGCCGACTCGATCGAATACATGGTCAACGCGCACCGCGCCGATGCGCTGGTCTGTATCTCCAACTGCGACAAGATCACTCCCGGTATGTTGATGGCCGCGCTGCGGTTGAACGTGCCGACGGTGTTCGTGTCCGGCGGTCCGATGGAGGGTGGCACGGCGACGCTCGTCGACGGCACCGTGCGCACCGGCCTGCACCTGATCTCGGCGGTGACCGACGCGGTCGCTCCCGAGGTCTCCGACGCCGACCTCGAGCGCGTCGAGGCCGCGGCGTGCCCCACCTGTGGGTCGTGCTCCGGCATGTTCACCGCGAACTCGATGAACTGCCTCACCGAGGCGATCGGACTGGCCCTGCCGGGCAACGGCACGACACTGGCGACCCATACGGCGCGCCGCCGGCTCTATGAAGACGCCGGCGCGGCCGTCATGGACCTGGTTCGGCGCTACTACGACGAGGACGACGAGGACGCGCTGCCCCGCAACATTGCTTCTGCCGCAGCGTTTTCCAACGCCATGGTGGTCGACATCGCGATGGGTGGATCAACCAATACCATCCTGCACCTGCTCGCCGCGGCCAGCGAAGCGGAAGTGGATTTCGATCTGGCCGACATCGAAGCGCTCTCGACCCGAATTCCGTGCATCTGCAAGGTCGCCCCCAACGGCAGGTACCTGATGGAGGACGTGCACCGGGCCGGTGGCATCCCCGCCGTGATGGGAGAACTGCTGCGGTCGGGCCTGCTCGACACAGATGTGCGTGCGATCCACGCCGATTCGCTCATCTCGTGGCTCGAGCAGTGGGACATCCGGTCTGCCGTGGTCTCGGACGGGGCCGTGGAGCTGTTCCACGCCGCGCCGGGCGGGGTGCGGTCCAGTTCGGCTTTTTCGCAGTCTTGCCGCTGGGAAAGCCTCGACCTCGATGCGGAGTCTGGCTGCATTCGCGATGTCGCGCATGCGTATTCGGCAGATGGCGGTCTCGCCATCCTGCGCGGGAACCTCGCCGAGGGCGGGTGCGTGGTGAAGACAGCCGGCGTTGACGAATCGATCCTGCGCTTCAGCGGGCCGGCCGTGGTCGTGGAATCACAGGAGGAGGCGCAGGACGTTATCCTCAGCGGCCGGGTGCGGCCCGGTGATGTCGTGGTCGTGCGTTATGAGGGCCCGCGCGGCGGGCCGGGAATGCAGGAAATGCTCTATCCCACCTCGTATCTCAAGGCTGTCGGACTGGGCAAGGTGTGCGCGCTGATCACCGATGGGCGGTTCTCCGGCGGATCCTCGGGGTTGTCGATCGGTCACGTCTCGCCGGAGGCGGCGGCCGGTGGTGTCATCGCCCTGGTGCAGGACGGGGACCACATCGCCATCGACATTCCGGCCCGTCGCATCGAATTGTGCGTCGACAGCGCTGAACTCGACGCCCGCCGGCTCCGGCTGGAACGCGATGGCGGGTACTGGCCGCAGCGCCGGGACCGCGAGGTGTCGCCGGCGCTGCGGGCCTACGCCGCGATGGCTCTCTCGGCCGACCAGGGCGCGGTGCGCGACGTGTCGGGGGTCGAGGCCGCGAGCCGAGCCGCCGGGGCGCAGGCTCGGCTCGCGGCGGCTGGTGCCGCTACAACGCAACGTTGACGGCTTTGGTCTGGGTGTAGAGGTCGATGGCCGACGCACCCAGTTCCCGGCCCCATCCCGATTGCTTGTATCCGCCGAACGGCATCGCTGTGTCGAAGCCGTTGTACTGATTGATCCAGACCGAGCCGGCGTGCAACTGCCGGGCCAGCCGGTGTGCCCTGGAGATGTCACGCGTCCAGATTCCGGCGGCCAGTCCATAGATCGAGTCATTGGCGGCAGCGGCGATGTCGTCATCTGCCCGGAACGGTATCGCCGCCACCACCGGGCCGAAGATCTCCTCCGCCACCACACGGAATTCCGGTTGCACATCGACGAATACTGTGGGTTCGACGAAGAAACCGTGCTCGCCCCAGCGTTTTCCGCCGCACAGAGCACGTGCGCCGTCTGCCAGTCCCGCGGCCAGATAGTCGGTGACCTTGTCGAACTGGCTCTGTGAGACCAGCGGACCGAGCTGAGTGGCCGGATCGAGGCCGTGGCCGATCGTCACGCGGGACGCGGCGTCGGCAACCGATGCGGTGAACTCGTCGAATATGTGGTGCTCGACGAACAACCGCGTTCCGGCGGCACAGCATTGCCCGTGGTTGAACAGCCAGGCGTTGAGTGAACCGGTCACGGCGGCATCGAAATCGGCATCGGCGAACACGATGTTGGGGCTCTTGCCGCCCAGCTCGAGTGACACCTTCTTCAGGTTGCCGCCGGCGGCTGCCAGTACTCGCTTGCCGACCTCTGTGGAACCCGTGAACGCGATCTTGTCCACGCACTCGTGCGCGGCCAGCGCCGCGCCGGCGTCGCCGAACCCGGTCACCACGTTGACCACGCCAGGGGGAAATCCGGCCTCGAGGAAGAGCTCGCCGAGCAACAGGGCGGAAAGGGGCGTCTGCTCAGCCGGTTTGAGGACGACGGTGTTGCCGGCGGCGAGGGCCGGCGCAAGCTTCCACGCCGCCATCAGGATCGGGAAGTTCCACGGCACGATGAGTCCGCAGACGCCGACAGGCTCCCGGAGGGTGTAGGCATGGAACTGGCCGCCGGGGACGAACGGCATGGACACATCGACCGTTGTGCCCTCGATCTTGGTGCACCAGCCCGCGTAGTAACGGAAAACGTCGGCCGCCCACGCCACATCGACGGCGGTGGCGACCGCGGCGGACTTGCCGTTGTCGAGTGCCTCCAGTTGGCCGATCTCTTCGGCCCGCTCCGAGAGCAGATCACCCACTCGCCACAACAGGCGTTCGCGCTCATTGGGTTTCAGGGCCGGCCAGGCTCCGCTGTCGAACGCGCGGCGGGCGGCTCGCACGGCTCGGTCGACGTCCTGCGCGTCTGCGCGGGCGAACTCGGCGAGTCGCAGTCCGGTACCGGGGTCGTCGGTCGGAACGGTGCGGCCAGAGGTGGCGTCGACCCATTCGCCGCCGATGAGCAGTCGCTTGGGGCTGTGCAGGAAACGGGCGACAGCTGGGAGAACAGGGTGGCCGGCGACCGTCATCGCCTCGGTTGTCGTGGATGTCATGGTCATGCCTCAGCTCACGTCGCGGTACGAACGGCCGACCGCGTCGAGTCGGTCGAGTGTGTGCTGCAGCGGCAGCACATTGAACGTCTCGTCGAGTTGGTTGCACGCGGCATCGAACACGCCCTCGACGCGGGGATTGCCGGTGGCGATGCCGCTGACCGCAGCGGTGTACCCGCGTTCGAGGAATGCCTGGGGGTGGTGCACCACCAGCACGGTGTCGCCGATCGCCGGCATCGGATCACCCGGGCCGAATACGCCATGGGCATCGACCATTTCGTTGTAGAGGTACGGGATGCGGCAGCCCCTCGCGGAGTCGAGATCCGTACCGGCCGCGGCGGACATAGGCTCCGGGTCATACAGATCGGAGACGAAGTTGAACACGCCGCCGGCGGTGTAGACGTTGTCGCCCCAGTAGTGGCTGACCTCGGTGACCACGACTTGTGCCGGAAGTTCTGCCATGTACTGCTTGGCGTGGAAGCCTCCCGACCCGGCCAGCGACACTCCGGGTTCCACCTCGGTGACGCCGTAACTCGCAAGGACGGGAAATGTTCCGACGTTGGCGTTGCCGCCGACGTTGAGGTGGAGGTCGACCAGACCGAGTTCCTTCTCCAGCAGTTCCTTGGCCCGCAGCATGGTGAAGAACGCTTCGGTCGGCTTCACCAGTGACGGATCTCCGGTCTCCCCGTAGCCGATCGCGGAGAACTGGGTCAACCCAGCAACCTCGATATTCGGAAGGTCCAGCAGCGGTTGGATTCCCGAGACACAGGTGTCCTCCGTCCATCCGCCGACCAGGCCGCTGAAGGCGCCGTCGTCGACACCGACGATCGGGGTTCCCGTTGATGCCTGGTTGGTCACCCGCACGTAGAGGCGCTGCGTGACGCCGAGTCGTGTGGCGGCAGCGGACGCCCGCGCGGCGGCCTCGTAGGTGTAGACGGTGATGAATTCGGGGCGCATCGCGACCACTGCGGGAACCTGCGCGGCCGGGATGTTCTGGATGTGGCCGACATTGCCTAGCGGGAACCCGTAGCGGTGAATCCGGTGTGCCTGGAGCGTTTCCACCGCACAGGTGGAGGGGATGCCGCACTCGAGCATCACCTTGGTCATGAACGGGTTGAGGCCGTTCTGCTTGGTCATGGCGTATACCCGCAGCCCGTGTTTCTCGGCGGCCTCGGCCGTGCGCCGGGCGTTCTGGGCGATCATGTCCAGGTCGATCAGTTGCGTGGCCGATGGCACCGCACCGGCCTGATGAAGATCGATGGCGGCGGCGAGCATGTTGGAATTGAGTGCGAAGGCACGGTCGAGAAGTGTTCTCATGTTTCAGCTTTCGGTGTAGTAGGCGGCCAGTTCCGGAAGTGCCAGAGCCGGGGGATTGTCGAGATCGAGTCCCGTGCAGGAGCGCAGGCAGTCTTTGAACCACCGGTCGAACGGCCGTGTGGATTCGCTCATTCGCTCGAGTGCCACTGAGAAGTCGACGCACTCCAGGTAGGCCACCAGGATGTCGTCGGCGGGGGATCGGACGATGAACCACGCCTCTTTGGTTACTTCGAGTTCGCGTTGTGATTCGGCATACGCCCCAGCGCGAGGGCCGGCCAGCTCGGCCATGAACGCCTCGGTGGACGGCAGCTGTCCCGCGATCAGCGGAAGATGAAGACAGATGGGGGACACAGGTTTTCCTTTCACTTGGCCGGGCTGGTCACCACAGTTGTGGCGTCGTCGCGGGTTGCGGGCTCCAGATATCCGAAGTCGGCATATCGGTCGGGCCGGGTCCGGCGGAGGTAGGACGCGCCCAGCAGACCGATTCCGAACGCGACGGGCAGCAGCACCCAGAGGTGGTTCATCAGATTCGATGTGGCGCCGGTCAGTGCCGGGAAGTGCCATACTGACAACCCGATGCCGGTTGCGAGGAGCAGGGCTGCAGCGATGGGTGCGATGGTGGTGCGCCACAGTTCGCGATCTGGTCGCCGGGCAAAGAACCCGACCACTGCGCAGCTCGCGAGTCCCTGCAGGCACAGCATCCCCAGTGCGCCGAGGCCGAGGAAGCCGGCCGCGATGTCTTCCACGTCGAGTCGCGTGAGCGCCATGATCACGAGGACCACGCCGGCGAATCCCAGTTGGGTCCGGCTCGCGATGTGTGGCGAACCGTGCCGGTCATGGACGCGGGCCAGGGCGGGTGGCAATGCGCCGTCACGCGCCAGCGCGAACATGTACCGCGCCGTGGCGTTGTGGAAGGCGAGCAGGGCGGCGAACAGACTGGTACACACCAACAGATGCATGATGTGGTCGGATATCCCGCCGACGTACAAGCTGTTGGCTTTGAACACAAAGTCCGAATCCTCTTGGGCTGCTTGAACTGCGCCCTGCGGTCCGAATGCCGCGATCAGCGACCAGGTGGTGAGCACGTAGAACCCCGTGATGAGCGCCAGTGCGATGTAGGTGGCCCGCGGAATGGTGCGGCGCGGTTCGCGCGCTTCCTCGCCATAGATGGCGGTCGCCTCGAAACCGGTGAACGACGAAAAGGCGTAGACGACGCTCACGCCGATCGTTGCGGTGAAAACCGAACTCGGAGCGAATGATTCGAGTGGAAACGCCGCCGGCCCATTTTTGACCAGAACCATCATGTCCAGCAGTCCGAGGATGACGAACTCGGCCGCCATAAGTACACCGAGTACCTTCGCGCTGAACTCGATCCGGAAGTACGACAGCGTGACCAGTATCAGGTAGGCGAGCAATGACCAGACCTGCCAGGGCAGTTCGATACCCAGATCTGCTGATACTGCGCCCTGGGTCGAGATACCGACGAAGGCGATCAGCGCAACGACGTAGGCGTTGTAGCAGATCAGCGCGATCATGGCGGCCCCCATACCGAAGGCCCGCCCCAGTCCGCGGGTGATGTAGACGTAGAACGCGCCGGCACTGACCACATGGCGGCTCATGGCCACATATCCCACCGCGAACAGGGCAAGGGTGACGCCTGCTATCACGTAGATGCCCGGGGTTCCGATTCCGTTGCCATGACCGATGGATGCGCCGGCTCCGACGAACATCGCCCCGAGTGGTGACGCTGCCGCCACGACCATGAAAACGATTGCGCTGGTGCCGATCTGGCCTGAACGTAGACGTGGGGGAGGCTTGCGGTCCGAGAGAGCCATGCTGGCCAACTTTCTGGATTGGGTACTGAAAGGTTGTGCGGCGTAGTCCTGTTAAGGCCGCTGGCAGAGACGGTGCCGATTCGACGGCTGGGCAGAAGCGTATAAGTCATCAGACAACCTGACAAGAGCTATTTGTGAGTTGGCCAACATCGCGTCAGGTTTTGCCCGGCGGGGCGGTCGATGCGGGGTTTTCGCCGACTCAATGTGACGATTGGGCTGAGGAAAACGTCCACTCATCAGACAACCTGTTAGCGTTTTCCGCATGGCAGTGCTTCGTAGGTTTTCGCTCGTAGAGCAAGCGGCGGACCAGATCGCGGCGCGTATCACGGCGGGTGAGTGGGAGATCGGAGCCAAGCTTCCCGCGGAGTCGGCATTGGCCGGGGAGCTCGGCGTCGGCAGATCGACTGTGCGGGAGGCGATCAAGGAACTTCGCGGGCGGGGTCTGGTCGAGGCGCGCCAGGGTTCCGGCGTCTACGTCACCGCGCTCGAGCGCTCCGATGAATGGGAGGTGGTTCTGCGGCGGGCTGATATCGACGACGTGCTGGAAGTTCGGGAGGCCATCGAGTCGGCAGCCACGAGCCTGGCCGCCAGTCGCCGGGACTCCGGGGATCTCGCCCGGCTACGGGCGACGCTGAAGAAGCGGGCGGATGCCGAGGATGGCGGATCGGACGCAGAACTCATCGACGCCGACCTCGAGTTCCATCGCACCGTCGTACGCGCGGCGCACAATCCGGTGCTGTCGGAACTGTTCGAATCCTTTGCACCGCGGGTGCGTGCGGCCATGCTTGACATGTTGCAGCTGGCGCCGGATGACCGGTACCGGCACGATCAGGCGGTCCATTCCGAGATCCTGGATGCGATCCGGCGGCGCGACCCGGCGGGCGCCATGGCTGCCATGCTGGGGCAGCTCGAGTCCGACCGGCGCGGAAACGAACGATCCGTCACGGATTCGTGACGAGTTCGGCGTCGCCGCCGGATCGGCGGCGACGCCGAGCATCGTTATGACTGAGCTGCAGGCACATTCGGTCGCAGATGAGACCACGGCCGGGCTCGCTCGTATGCCGCGGCCACACTCAGCACCTGGGCGTCGGCTCGTAGGCCACCGATGATCTGCAACCCGACGGGCATGCCATCCGAGGTGAATCCGGCGGGCACCGAAATGGCCGGGTTGGTCGTCATGTTGAAGGGATAGGTCAGCACCCACCCCATCAGTTGGTGCGGTAGGGGCGCTCCGGACAGGCTGTCAGGGCAGAACGCGTCGGCGGCGAACGTGGGCTGTGTGGTGACCGGCGTGACGAGAAAGTCGAAGTCGCCCATGAACGCCGTCATCTGATCGACCATGCGTCCCCGCTCGGCATCGGCTCGCTGGATCTCACGCGCCGTCAGCCGGGCCCCCGACCGGAGCAATTCGATGAACTGCTCGTCGACCTCACCGACGTGCGCATCCCAGTCCGCGACATCGAGCATCGCTGAATACACCGGGGCCCACACGCCTTCCCACATGGCCTGCTCGGGATTGCCCCATCCGGGATCGGCTTCGTCGACTGTGCAGCCCAACTCCGCGAATGCTGTGACAGCGCGTAGGCAGATCGCCTCGATCTCGCGGGCGACGGTCGCGAATCCCAGATTAGGGGACCACGCGAAGCGCGCACCGGCGATGTCACGGTCGAGTGCCGCGACGTAGTCGACGTGGTCCGACGGAAGTGACAGTGGATCCGCCGGATCGAAGCCGGCCATGACGTTGAGCATCAGGGCCGTATCACCGACGGTGCGGGTGATCGGACCGTGATACGCGAAGGTGTGGAATCTGCCGGCCAGCCGTGTTTGGGGGATGCGGCCCAGGGCCGGCTTGAACCCGACGACTCCGTTCACCGCCGCCGGAATGCGCACGGAACCACCGCCGTCCGTGCCCTGCGCGAGCTGGCCGATACCCGCCGCGACGGCTGCCCCGGCACCGCTGCTGGAACCACCGGCCGTCATGCCGTGGCGCCACGGATTGTGGGTCGTGCCGTACAGATGGTTCGAGGATGTCGCCTTGTAGCCGCCCTCGGCACTGTTGGTCTTGCCGAGAAACAGTCCGCCCGCCGATTTGAGGCGTGCGGCGACGGGTTCGTCGTGCTCGGCGACCTGGTCCTTGAACGGGACAATTCCTGACGTCACAGGCGTTCCCGCCACAGCGCACACCTCTTTCACGCTGTAGGGGATCCCGTGCAGGGGCGGCAGGGGTCGTCGTCCGGCGAGTTGCTCGGTGAGCTCCTTCGCGTCGGACATCACCTGATCAGGGTCGTGATACACGAACGCGTTGAGGGACGGATTGACATCGGACAGCCGATCCAGCACGGCCTCGGCGACGTCGACCGGGGTGACCTCACGGTCGCTGATCTTGCGCGACAACTCCAGGGCAGGCATCCAGCACAGTTCTTCGTAATCGGACATGGCCCTCACTTTCCAGCGATTGATTGGGAGCAGGCCTGCACACTGGAGCCTACAACTTATCTGACAACCTGATAAGTGCTACGGGTCGGCTCGGGCCCGCGTTGGCCGAGTCCTAACGCTCAGCGTTGACGGGTTCGACGACTATGCCGCCCGGCGCCACGTCGACATCGGTGACGAGTGTCCGAACCCGCGAACCGTCGAGGGACACGGCCAGGATCTCTCGCTTGGCGATGTGCAGCACCAATAATTCGGTCAAGCCCGGATTATTCAGCGGGGTCGCTAGCGTTGTGTGACCGGAGCATTCATTGGAGGCAGACTGTGCACATTGATCTGACCGGCAAGACCGCCTTGGTCACGGGATCCACCCAGGGCATCGGGCTGGCCATCGCCGAAGGGCTGGCCAGCAGCGGCGCCCGGGTGGCGGTGAACGGACGCAGCGACGAACGAGTCCGGGCGGCCGTCACCGAACTCACTGGCAAGGGACTGCCCGACGTCATCGGCGTCGCGGCCGACGTCACCACCGACGACGGCGTAGCTCAACTCACAGAACAACTTCCGGACGTCGACATCCTGGTCAACAATCTCGGCATCTTCGGGTCCACCCCGGCGCGGGAGATCACCGACGATGAGTGGCGCAGATACTTCGAGGTCAACGTGCTGTCCGCAGCGCGCCTCATCCGTACCTACCTGCCCGGCATGACGGAACGCGGCTGGGGCCGCATGATCCAGATCGCCAGCGACTCGGCGATCGTCATCCCGGAAGAGATGATCCACTACGGCATGTCCAAGACGGCGCTGCTGGCGGTGACCCGCGGTTTCGCCAAGGATGCGGCCGGCACCGGCGTGACGGTGAACTCGGTGATCGCGGGCCCGACGCACACCGGCGGCGTCGAGGACTTCGTCTATCAGCTGGTCGACAAGACACTGCCGTGGGACGAGGCGCAGCGTGAGTTCATGATCAAGTATCGACCACAGTCGTTGCTGCGCAGGCTGATTGAGCCCGAGGAGATCGCCAACATGGTGGTGTACCTCAGCTCCGAGCAGTCGTCGGCGACCACAGGCGCCGCGGTGCGCGCCGACGGCGGCTACGTCGACTCGATCCTCCCCTGACGTGCGCAAGCGCGTCGTCATCGCCGGGTTGGGGGACAGCGGCATCCTCGCCGCCGTCCGGCTGGCCCCACACGCCGACGTGGTCGGCATCTCGGTCAAGGACGGCCTCGTCAGCGGGCAGGAACTCGGCATGCGCGTCTCGCGGCCCGACGCCTGGGCACGGGACTACCTCATCGGTTTCCGGCGGTTCCGTGGCCTGGATTCGGTGCGGATCGTGCATGGCGCCCTGACGGGTGCCGACCTGAGTGCGCGTACGGTCACGGTGGTGGCAGCCGACGGCACCGAGACCGTCGAGCCGTTCGACGTGCTGCTGATCTCCACCGGTACCACCAACGGGTTCTGGCGCCGGCCAACGCTGCAGACGGCCGACGACGTCGCGGCAGACCTGCATGACACCCACGGACGCCTGGCCAATGCGCAGCGCATCGCCGTGGTGGGTGGCGGCGCCACGGCGGTGAGCAGTGCCGGGAACCTGGCACGCGCGTGGCCGGACAAGGTGATCGACCTGTATTTCCCTGGCGCCCAGATACTTCCGGGATATCACGCCGGGACGCAGGTGCGCGTCGCGCAGCGGCTGGCGGAACTGGGCGTCCGGCAACACCTCGGTCACCGCGCGATCCTGCCCGCCAATCGGGACGAGATCACCACTGGACCAATCGAATTCAGCACCGGGCAACCGGACGGGGAAGCCGATGCGGTGCTGTGGGCGGTCGGACGAGTGCAGCCGAATACCGCCTGGTTGCCGCCGGAGATTCTCGACGACGACGGCTTCGTCCGCGTCACGCCGGAACTGATGGTGCCGGGGTATCCGGATGTCTTCGCGGTCGGTGATGTCGCGGCCACCGATCCGCTGCGAACGTCGGCACGCAATGGCGGCGGGGCGCTGGTGGCACGAAACATATTGGCTCAGCCGAAGTCTCGGAAGTTGCGACGCTACCGGGCACCATCGGTGCGCTGGGGGTCGGTGCTCGGACCTCAGCCCGACGGGCTGGAGGTGTTCACCCCGTGGGGTCAGTCGGTCCGGTTCCCGGCCTGGACCGTCGACCGGGTATTGCAGCGGTTCGTCGTGCGCCGGCAGTTGTACCGCGGCGTGCGCGACTGATCGGCAGTTGAGTCTGTAGCTACGGCGGCCGTCACTCGTGCTTTTGAGCCCTGGTTTCAGGGTCAATGCCTCGGCTGGGCCTACTGAGGTTGAGGCGGTAACTAAGGCGCTCGCTACTCGCAGTTTTGCGCCATCACTTCAGGGTCAGCGGTAACTCACCAGGTGTCGACGAAACTTCGCCGCGGTGCCAGGCCTGCGGGCTCGGCGGTCGCCAGTGTCGCGGCGATCAACGCCCGGGTCTCGGCGGGGTCGATGACGTCATCGATCTCGAACATCGACGCCGCATTGAGAGCCGCTGCGTTGGCCTGGGCGGCTGCGGTGGCGTCGCGCACCGCCTGCTCGCGGGCGTCGTCGTCGGCGATGGCTTCGAGCTCCTTGCGCAGCCCGAGCCGAACCGCGCCTTCCAGCCCCATGGGACCGAGATGCGCCCCCGGCCAGGCCACCGTCAGCAACGGTTCATGCAGGCTGCCGCCGCACATCGCCTGTGCGCCAAGGCCGTAACCACGCCGCAGGATCACCGCGATCAGTGGGACACGCAGTGCCGCCCCGGCGACCAACAGCCGCGATCCGCGCCGAACCAATGCCTCGGCCTCCGCGGCGGGCCCCACCATGAAACCCGGGCAGTCGACGAGGGACACCACGGGAATCCCGAAGGCATCGCAGAGTTGCAGGAAGCGGGCCGCCTTGTCGGACGCCGCCGCGGTGATGGCACCGGCCATGACCATGGTGTTGTTCGCGATCACGCCCACCGGGCGCCCCTCGATACGGGCCAGCGCGGTCACCAGTTCGGGTGCGAACTTCTGCCGCAGGAACGTGACGGAGCCTTCGTCAGCGAGCGTCTCGATGATCGGTGCGACCTGGTAGGCGCGCCGCGCGCGCTCGGGAACGATTGTGCGCAAGGCGGTTTGGTCCGGCACGATGCCGGGCGCGGTGGGTCCGCGGAAATAGCCGAGGAGTTGCCGGGCAACGGAGACCGCCGCCGCCTCGTCGGGCACCACCACGTCGACGACGCCGTTGGGCGCCTGCACCGAGATCGGGCCGACGGCATCGGGAGCGATGTCGCCGAGCCCGCCGCCGGCGATCATCGCCGGGCCACCCATGCCGATCGACGTGTCCTCGGTCGCGATGATCAGATCGGAACAGCCGGCGATCACCGCATTGCCCGCGAAACAGCGACCCTTGACCACTGCGATCCGAGGCACCACGCCGGACAGGCCGGCCCACAGCGCGAAGGCGCGGACGTCGAGTGATGACACCGTCGGATGATCGGTGTCACCGGGTCGCCCACCGCCACCCTCCGCGAAGAACACCGTCGGCAGCTTCATGCGGTCGATCAGTTCGAACAGCCGGTCCTTCTTGAGGTGCCCGAGGGCGCCCTGGGTGCCGGCCAGCACCGTGTAGTCGTAGGACAACACCGCACACGGGTGGCCGTCGACGTGGGCCGTGCCGGCCACGAGGCCGTCGGCCGGAGTGCGCGCGATCAGGTCGTCGAGCTCCCGGCGCGCCCGTTGTGCGGCGATGGCGAACCGGCCGTACTCGACGAAGCTGCCGTCGTCGACCAGGTCGAGGATGTTCTCGCGGGCGGTCCGGCCGCCGGCGTCATGTCGCCGCTGGACGGCGTCCGGCCGGGCGGCGTCCTCGGTGAGGGCCCGCCGGCGCAGGAGCTCGATGTGGTCGTCGCGGAGCGGTACTTCGGGCATTTGGCCGGGCATGGGGACAGCCTGCCAGGCGCCCCCAGTGGGGGTGCGGCATGATCGGTCCATGCAATCGACAGCAACCACCACCGTCGCCCGCCCGATCGACGTGGTCTGGGCGACCCTGATCGACCACGAAGGCATGGCCAACTGGGGTCCCGGCATCAGTGTGACCATCGACCAGCCCGGCACCCCCGCGCCGAACGGTCTGGGCGCGGTCCGGCGTATCTCGGCCCCCGGCCCGGCGCCGGCGATCGTCGAAGAGGTCGTCACGTTCGACGCCCCCAACGTCTTCGGCTACAAGGCCCGCTCCGGCGTGCCGTTCCCGGGCTATGCCGGTGAGGTGCGGCTGACCCCCGAGGGCTCGGGCACGCGCATCGACTACTCGCTGACCTCGACCGCATCGTTCCCGCCGGTGAAGCTGGCGCTGGTGGCCATCAACCAGGTGCTGCTGCGCCTGTTCGCGAAGGCCGCGAGCAAGGCCTGAGCTAAGACCTCACCGGGAGCTGCGCGGCGATCGCGTCGAGCAGCGCCGGGTACCGATTGGCTTCGGGATGACCACCGGGCTTGCCGCTGCTGACCACGGCAGCGGCAAGGTTCCGGGCCGGGTCGGCCCATACCGCGATGTTGGTCAGCCCGGTGTGCCCGAAGGCGTCCGGTGCGTTGCGGCCGAACGGGCCGAATCGCTTGGAGCCCAACATATATCCGGTACCCCAGCGCATCGGCTGGAGTCCGACGGCGATGTCGGGTCGCAGGCGCCGGCACGGGGCGGTCGCGGCGCGCAGGGTTTCCGGGCGTAATACCCGCACGCCGTCGAGTTCCCCGCCGCGACAGAGCAACTCAGCGAACCGCGACAGCTCGACGGCATTGGACACCGTGCTCGACGACGGCACCACGCTGGTCAGGAAGTCGGGGGTGTTGCTGAACGGGATGATCTGGTTCGGGGTGCCGCCGACAGCTTTCTTGAACGCGGCGGCCATGGGCGCCGGCAGCGGCTTGCCGGTGACGTGGCTCGGCGCGACCAGCGGAACATCTTCTGGCGCAACGCCGTAATTCGTCCAGCGAAAGCCCAGCGGGTCGAGGATCTCGGTGGCCAGGATGTCCCGGATATTGCGACCCGTTGCCGCCGAGACGATTTCGCGAATCAGCGGACCCCAGGTGAGGCCGTGGTACATGTGCATCAGCCCCGGCCGGTAGATCGGCCGCAGATTCCCCAGCATCTCGCGGGCGTACTCGCTGTCGTTCATCCGCTTGAGGTCCGGCCGCGGCCCGGTGGCCAGCGGAACTCCGGCGCTGTGGGTGACGACATGCCGCACGGTGGTGCGGTCCTTGCCGTGGCTGGTGTACGTCGGCAGGTACTCGCAGACGCGGGCGTCCAAATCGAGCTCGCCGCGTTCGACGAGCATGTGCACGACCGTCGTGCTGATGGCCTTGGCGGCCGAGTACACGCAGAACGGGGTGTCGACCTCGACGGGGATCTTCTCGGCGTCCGCCGGGTCGTCCGGCCCGTTGCCCCAGCCGTGGCCGATCGCGCGATTGAGCACGACCCGGCCGTTCCGGCGCAGGCAGACCTGGATGGCCGGGTGCATGCCGGCCGCGTACCAGTGCCGCGCCGCCTGCCAAACCCGTTCCACCGCTTGCGGATCGACGTCGGTGTGGTCTTCTACGCCGGTGGTCGTCACCGAGTCCAGGTCGGCGGGGACCCGAATCCGACCGGTCTGTGGTTCTGTCATGCGTCCTTCCGATGCAGCACGGCCGCGAGGTGGTGGCGCAGCGGGACGCCCACGGCGGCCATCCGGACGTTGTAGCTCAACGTGTCTTCGTCGAGGCGGAACCAACGGCGCAGGGCGTCAACCTCTTTCGCGGAGTCGGTGCGTCCGATGTCGGTGGTGGCGAGGTCCAGGACGAATTCACCGTCGGTGCTGAGCGTGCCCTGCAGGATCTCGGTGATGCCCGTGGGATGCGCCAGTACCCACTCGATACGGCCGGGCGCGGGGACCCGGAGGTAGCCGGTTTCGGCGTGCAGGGGACGGCCCCGGCCGGCGGAGCCGGCAATTGGACCGGGGTCTGCCGCCCACGTCCTTTGACTGTAGGCCAGAAAGGGCTTGCCGACATGGCCGAACGTGACCTCTTCGAGGTAGTCGAACGAGGCGATGGTCGGGTACTCACCGGAGCCGGTGCCGGCCCAGGTACCCAACAGCGGGGCCAGGACCGCGACATCGGGGTGCAGATCGGGCATGCCGGCTACTTCGTTCCGACGGTCAGCAGGTCGGACACGATGAGCGTCCACACCGGCCGCTTCACCCGGTGCTGCTCGGACACCGTGAACCCGGCGCCCTCGAAGAGCTTCTTCATCTCCGCGGGGGACGGATTGTGGGCCGGGTTGAGGATGTGCGACGACAGCGCGTGCAGCGGCAGCACCTGCCGCGGGCTGATGGTGGTGACGGCCGCGATGCCGCCCGGCTTGAGCACCCGGTGGAACTCGCGCAGCGCGGCCGGCTGATCGAACCAGTGGAAAGCCGACGTCGTCACCACCGCGTCCAGCGCCCCGTCGTTGAACGGCAGCTCCTCGGCAGGGGCGGTGACCCAGTTGACCTTGGCGGACCGGGCCTTGGCCTGGGCCAGCATGCCCTCCGACATGTCGACCCCGGTGACGACGGCATTGAGCTCACGCTCGATGCGGTCGGCGAAAATGCCGGTGCCGCAGCCGATATCGGCGACGGTCAGCGCGCCGTGCGAGCGCAGCTGAGCCAGGACCTCGTCCTGCGCGGGCTGGTAGACGAAGCGCTGCAGCACCTGGGTGTCATAGGCGGGGGCGGCGAAGCCCCAGAAGCGGGTGACAGTGTCATTGAATCCCCGGCGTTGAACCATGACTGTCAGCCTAGGCGGCGAATTCCAGCGCGGGCGGTCAGCCGGGTACCAGGCCCAGCGGTAGCGCAGCGAATGCGCAGACCATCGCCACGAAGGCCGCCCGCGACGGCGGTGGCCGGTCCAGTTCCGGACGGCCACGCAGGTAGAGCAGGGACACGACCGTGACATTCAACGCGATCAGCAGCAGCCATCGGATCCAGTCGAAGGCGGTCGCGAATATGGGGAGATACAGCGCCAGCGCACAGACCGCGCCGGCCCGGCGGTCCCGCAGTTCGCCCAGGAAGTCGCGGATCGGCACACCGGCGACGAAGTGGACGGCGGCGAGGCAGGCCGCCAGACCGACCAGGCCGACCGTCAGTGAGATCACCATCTGGCCGGCACCTCTGGCGGCGACTGTATGAATATCGTCGAGTACCCCGCGCTGATACATGTTCAGGTACGACCGGCAGGCCCAGTCGTGGAAATCACGCGTCGGCAACCGGCCGGTCCGGGCGAAGTTCTGGAAATCAGGAAAGCTCGCCATCATGCGCATGAGCCGGTGCGGCGTCGTCGCGCACAGCCGGTCTGCGACCCCGTGCCGCGTGAGTGCGGTGACGAGGCCGGCCACTGCCAGTCCCGGGAGCACTGCCAACGCTGCGTACCGCCGGCGTTGAGCGGCCGTGAGTCCGTGCGCCAGTACATAGATGGCGAGGACCGCACCCAGCGCGAATTCGAGGGGAATCGCATCGTGCAGGAACGCCAAGACCGCGATGAACAGTCCGTACACCGCACACGACAGTGCCGGTCGGGTGGCGACACCCAGTGCGAGGGCGACCACCGCTGCTGCGCCGAGCAGGTCTGGCCGCGCCGAGAACACCGCGAACGGCACACCGAACGGCAATACCGGCACCAGCAGTGCCAGCATGATCCGGCGTTCCGATCGGCCCGTGCGCACGATGGCGCCGGCAACGGCGGCCAGAGCAGACAGGTACATCGCAGTGATGGTCCACCGCACGGCGCCCGCCCGGCCGAAGAATCCTGCGGCGTCGCTCGGGCCGACGAGTTCTCCCGCAAGGCCACGCCGAATGAAACCGAACCGGTAGTCCGCGAGGTAATACGAGACGAGGTAGTGGTCTACCGGGTGCAGCGCGACGGCCAGCCAAAGGACGCCTGCGGCCCACATGGCGATGCCGATACCCGTGGCCACATAGAGCACAGAGCGGCTGGGGCCCACGGCCAGACCCTACCCGGCGGATACGCTGCGGCCCTATGAGCTCTACTGCGCCCAGCTGGATTGCCCAGCTCCTGGACTTCGCGCGCGACGGTGACACGTTCATCGCGCCGCAGCCGACAGAAGGGCCGGGGCGGTCCCTGTTCGGCGGACTGATCGCCGCGCAGGCGCTGGGTGCGGCCGGCCGTACCGTCGAGCCCGGCAAGCTTCCGCAGTCGCTGCACCTCTACTTCGTCCGCGGCGGTCAGTACGGCGTCGACGTGGAGTTTCACGTGGAACGGACCCGGGACGGCCGGTCCTTCGACACGCGGCGCGTCACCGCGAAGCAGAACGGCAAGACGATCCTCGAGATGATCGCGTCGTTCCATGTTCCCGAACCCGGCGCCGACTGGCAGCGGCCCGAAGTCCGGGGCCTTGAATTCGACGTTTCCGTGCCCAAGGCGCCCAGCCTCACCGCCGCCGACCACTTCGATATCCGCGTGCGGCCCGAAGACGCCGGCGCGTTCGCCGTGCCGCCGTTCTGGATTCGCACCAAGGACGAGATCGAGGACGACGCCCTGATCCGCGCCGCCGCGCTGACCTTCATGTCCGACTTCGGGCCGGTGCCCGTCGCGCGGCCCGACGGCGCCCACCTGCACGACGGATTCGCGGCCAGCCTGGACCACGCGGTGTGGTTCCACCGGCCGTTCGTCCCGCACGATTGGCACCGCTATGAGGTCACGCGGCTCAACAACACCGACTCCCGCGGGCTCGTCACCGGAGCCCTGTACGACACTGGTGGGGTGCTGATCGCCAGCACCAGCCAGGAAGCCCTGTGGCGGCTGTAGTCCCGGAAGATCGCACTCACTGATGACCGTCCCGACGCCGACCTGCTATCGGCATCCGAACCGCCCGACGTACGTGAGCTGCAGCCGGTGTGGCCGCCCGATCTGCCCGGACTGCATGACCGCGGCGGCGGTGGGCCAGCAGTGCCCGGAGTGCGTCAACGAAGGTAAGCGGACGGTGCGGCAGGCCCGGACCCACTTCGGCGGCCGGATTTCCAAGGGCTCACTGGTCACCTACACGCTGATCGCGGTCAACGTGGCGATGTTCGTGCTGCAGCATGCGTCGGTGCAGATGCAGCAGGACCTGGTGCTCTGGCCGCCCGGCGTTGCCGTCTACGGGCAGTACTACCGCCTGGTGACATCTGCCTTCCTGCATTACGGCCTGGCGCACATCGTCTTCAACATGTGGGCGCTGTGGGCCGTCGGACCGCAGTTGGAGCAATGGCTGGGCCGGCTTCGCTTCGGGGTTTTGTACGCGCTCAGCGGCCTCGGTGGTGCGGTCCTGGTGTACCTGCTGTCGCCATTGAATTCGGGTACGGCCGGTGCGTCGGGCGCGATCTTCGGGTTGTTCGGCGCGACGTTCGTCCTCTTTCGGCGGCTGCAGCTTCAGGTCCGTGGCATCGCGCTGCTCATCGTCATCAACCTGGTGATCACCTTCGTACTGCCCGCGGTCAGCGCGCAGGCAATCAGCTGGCAGGGTCACGTCGGCGGGTTGGTCACCGGCACCGTGGTGGCCGCCGTTTTCGCCTATGTGCCTGCACGCCAACGGCTCCTGGCGCTGATCTCGGTGACAACGGTGTTGCTCGTTCTGTTCGTCGGTTTGGTGCTGCTGCGGACACAGCAGCTGCAGACGATGTACGGGATGATCCCGAGTTAGGCGAGCAACGCCATTTCCCGGGCGTTCTTGATCGCGGTGGCGACCTGCCGCTGTTGCTGGACCGTCAGGCCCGTCACCCGGCGCGACCGGATCTTGCCGCGCTCGGAGATGAACTGCCGCAGCACGGCGGTGTCCTTGTAGTCGATGCGCTCGATCCCGAGCTTGGTGAACATGTTCACGGTGGGCCGTTTCGCGTCGGCCGGCCGCCGAACGGTCTTGCGCTTCGCCATCACCAACTCGCTTTCCGGATGCCGGGCAGTTGTCCGTCGTGGGCCAGTTCGCGCACCCGGACCCGGGACAGGCCGAACTTGCGCAGGTGGCCGCGCGGACGGCCGTCGACGGAGTCCCGGTTGCGCACCCGCACCGCGCTGGCGTCGCGCGGCTGGCGGGCCAGTTCGCGGATGGCTGCCGACTGTTCGTCGGCGGTGCTCGACGGGGACTTGATGACGGCCTTGAGCTCGGCCCGGCGCTCGGCGTAGCGGGCGACGGTCAGCCGGCGCTGCTCGTTCTTGGCGATCTTGGATTTCTTGGCCATGCTCAGCGCTCCTCTCGGAAGTCGACGTGTTTGCGGATGATCGGGTCGTACTTGCGCAGCACCATGCGGTCGGGATCGTTGCGCCGGTTCTTGCGGGTGACGTACGTGAAGCCGGTGCCCGCGGTGGACTTGAGCTTCACCACGGGACGGATATCGGTGCGGGACATCTAGATTCGCACCCCGTCCCGCCGGAGCCGCGCGACGACGGCTTCGATGCCGTCACGGTCGATCACCTTGATGCCTTTGGCGCTGACCTGGAGCCGGATGCGCCGGCCTTCCGAGGGTAGGTAGTAGGTCTTGCTCTGGATGTTGGGGCTCCACCGGCGCGAGGTGCGCCGGTTCGAGTGCGAAACCGTGTTGCCGAAACCAGGCTGGCGCCCGGTGACCTGGCAGTGCGCTGACATGTGTCCGCCCTATCGTTAATGAAAATCGTTTTCGACAAGTGTCGATTGCCACTGTAGCGTGACTGTCGACAGAACTGAAAATGATTGTCGATAAGGAGTGGCGATGCGGACGCCGGTGATCATCGTGGCTGGTCAGGGGCCGACCGGTTACGTGACCGAAGAACTACTGAAGGCGCCCGGCACGGTGCTGGTCGAGCATCAGTTCGATGGTCACATCGTGCGCCGTCGTACCGTCAGCGCGCCGCACGGCATCGTCACCGAAACCGAGGCGGCGCTGGAGCTCGCGCACGGCTGCGTGTCCTGCACCGTGCGCAATGACCTGCTGATCTATCTGCGCCTGCTGCACCGGCGCGATGACGTCAACCGGATCGTCGTGCACCTGGAGCCCTGGATGGAGCCGGAGCCCATCTGCTGGGCCATCAACCATGTGCGGGTTCGGGTGGGCCCGGGGTATATCGACGGACCGGCTGCCCGCGATGTCGTGATCGCCGGGGTGGTGACGTGCATCGAGGCCGGTGACTGGCTCACCGACGCGCTGGGCGACGACGAACTGCCCGACGGCCGGACCGTGGCGCAGGTGGCGGTGGGGCAGGCCGAGTTCGCCGACGTGCTCGTGGTGACCCACGCCGAACCTGTGCTGCTCGCGGTATGCCGCCGCCTGGCACCGCGGGCTCAGGTCGTCACCCGACCCGACCTCGTCGAGGACGCCTTGCGCACGCTGTGGCCCGACGCCCGGCTCGGCCGCGCCGATGAGCCGCACGGACCGCTGCTCGCCGGGCAGCCCAGTCTGAAACCTGAAGGGCCCGTTCAGGTCGTCGAGTTCAACGCGCGCCGCCCGTTCCACCCCCAACGTCTGCACGACGCCATCGATCACCTGCTGGACGGCGTGATCCGGACCCGCGGCCGGATGTGGCTGGCGAACCGGCCCGACCACGTCATGTGGCTGGAATCGGCCGGCGGTGGTTTGCGCGTCAGCAACGCCGGTCGGTGGATCGCCGCGATGACCGTCAGTGAAGCGGCCTACCTGGATCGCGAACGGCGGGCCTTGGCAGACCTGATGTGGGACAACGATTTCGGCGACCGGCACATCGCGATGACAATTCTGGTATGCGGCGCCCGCCCCGACGACGTGACCGCTGCGCTCAACGATGCCCTGCTCACCGACGAGGAGTTCGCGGCGCGCGGCGCCTGGGCCGGCTACCCGGATCCGTTCGGGGACTGGCACCAGGAACCGTGCACGCGCGATGACGTGACCGTCGTCGGCGACGGCACCGATCACGGCGTCGCGTGAGTCGTTCTGGACTCGATAGCCAAACGCCTTGGTAACGAGGCGATCACATGGCGAGTTGGTCGAACGGCCCAGCGCGGCCCGGCGTTAGTTTTCACCTCGTGTTGGCGACTCTGATTGGCAAGAAGTACGGCGCGAAACTGCGGCGGCTCGCGGTGGCGGCTGCCGCTGCCCTGACGGTTCCGGCAATGGCGATGCCCGCGGTGGCCCCGCAGGCGCATGCGGCCGCGAAAGCGGTTGAGGTGCTGAACATTCCGTCGCCCGCGATGGGGCGCGACATCAAGGTCCAGTTCCAGGGCGGGGGACCGCACGCGGTCTACCTGCTCGACGGGCTGCGCGCCCAGGACGACGCCAGCGGCTGGGACATCAACACCGCCGCGTTCGAGTGGTACTACCAGTCGGGCGTCTCCATGGTGATGCCCGTCGGTGGACAGTCCAGCTTCTACAGCGACTGGTATCAGCCGGCCACCAATAACAACGGCGTCATCACCTACAAATGGGAGACGTTCCTGACCCAGGAACTGCCCGCCTGGCTGGCCGCCAACCGGGGTGTGCAGCCGACCGGCAACGCCGTCGTCGGCCTGTCGATGTCGGGCGGCTCGGCGCTGACGCTCGCGATCTGGCACCCGGCACAGTTCATCTTCGCGGGCTCGCTGTCGGGCTTCCTCAACCCGTCGCAGGGCCTGTGGCCCACGCTGATCGGCTTCGCGATGAAGGACGCCGGCGGCTTCAACCCGACCCAGATGTGGGGTATCGCCAGCGACCCGGCCTGGAAGCGCAACGACCCGACCGTCAACGTCCGGCAGCTGGTGGCCAACAACACGGCCGTCTGGGTGTACTGCGGCAACGGCACGCCGTCCGATCTGGACACCCCGGGCGACCTGGGCATCCTCTACAGCGCCCAGTTCCTGGAGAACCTGACCATCAGCTCCAACCGGGACTTCCAGAAGGTCTACCAGCAGGCCGGTGGCCGTAACGCGGTCTTCAACTTCCCGGCGGACGGCACCCACAGCTGGGGCTACTGGGGCCAGCAGCTGCAGGCCATGAAGCCGGATCTGCTGCGGGTGCTGGGCGTGGGCGCTCCGGTGCCGCCGCCGCCCGCCCCGGCGCCTGCTCCTGCCGTCGCTCCCGTCGCGCTGCCCGCTCCCGCTCCCGTCGCCGCGGTTCCGGCTGCGGTTCCAGCGGCAGTGCCCGCAGTGGTGCCGGCGGCAGTGCCCGCAGTGGTGCCGGCGGCAGTGCCCGCAGTGGTGCCGGCCGCGGTTCCGGCGCCGGTGGCGCCCGCCCCGGCAGCCACCGGCGGATTGGTGCTCGCGCCGACGGGCTGATTCGGCAAGACTCAGGGGTCGGATTCGACACCTGAAAGGGCGGGACAGCCGTGCAGACCACGATCATCCACGGGCCGGGCGACATTCGATTCGAGGAACGGCCCGATCCGCAGATTCAGTCACCGGGCGACGCCGTGGTCCGCGTGGTGCGGACCTGCGTGTGCGGTTCTGACCTGTGGCCGTACCGCGGCGTGGCGCCGACGCATGCGCCACACCCGATCGGGCATGAATTCATCGGGGTCGTGGAAGCGGTCGGCGCCGACGTCAAAGACGTACGAGTCGGAGATTTCGTCATCTCGCCGTTCACCGACAGCGACGGCACGTGTGTGCACTGCCGCAACGGCATCACCACCTCGTGTGTGAACTTCGGGGTCTGGGGTGGCACCACCAAGACCGGCGAGCCGCTCGACGGGGCACAAGGCCAGTACGTCCGGGTGCCCTTCGCCGACGGCACCCTGTTCAAAGTGCCCGAATCGCCTGATGCAGAACTGCTCCCGCACCTGTTGACGCTTGCCGACGTCATGTCCACCGGTCATCACGCCGCGCGCGCCGGGAACGTGCACCCCGGCGCCACCGTGGTGGTCGTGGGCGACGGCGCCGTCGGGCTCTGTGCGGTGGTGGCCTCGAAACGTCTTGGCGCGGAACGGATCATCGCGATGTCGCGACACGAAGACCGGCAGAATCTGGCACGGGCCTTCGGTGCCACGGACATCGTCGCCGAACGCGGTGATGAGGGGATCGCGGCCATCGAGGAACTGCTCGGCGGTGTCGGTGCCGACTCCGTGCTGGAGTGCGTAGGCACCAAGGATTCGATGCGTCAGGCGCTCGGCGCGGTCCGTCCCGGCGGTTATCTGGGGTTCGTCGGGGTACCGGCCGGTGCGCCGGAATTGCCGATGCGGCAACTGTTCAACACGAACATCCACGTCGCGGGCGGGATGGCCACTGTCCGCCCCTATCTGGACGAACTGTTGCCCGACGTCCTGTCCGGCGCCATCGAGCCCGGCCGGGTCTTCGACCTGTCCCTGCCGCTGGCCCAGGTCGCCGACGCGTACACGGCGATGGATCAGCGCACGGCCATCAAAGTGCTGCTCGAGCCCTGATCATGCGGGTAGGACCAGATGGTCCTCGCCGCCGACGTACACGGTGTCACGCAGGTCGCGCCCGGTAGCAGCGGTGGTGATGGCCGAGGCGAACTCCTCGATGGTCGGCAGCGGTCCTCGGCTGCGGCGCGCGCCGACGGCCGCGGGATCGCGACGCTCGTACAACCTGGCGATGATCGTGCCTTCGATCATGTCGCCCGAGACGATGGTGAATCCGATTCGGCACCTGTCGAATTCGGGCCGGAGTGCCCGGAGTGCGTCTTCGCCGGCGCGCTTGCTGGCGGCGATGGGGGCGTACGCGTCGGGCACCGGCAGGTGCGGGTAGCAGTGCGCCTCGTGGCTGGTGACGAAGACGATCTGGGCGCGGGCGGGCATCAGGGGCAGCGCCAGGTCGACGAGCCGCAGCTGGGCGTCGCGGTTCAGCCGCATCGCGTAGTCGGGTGCGGCGCCGAATTCCAGACCGCCGGACGCGTTGAGCACCAGCGTGTCCAGACGCCCGAACCGGCTGTCGATCCGGTCGATCATGGCTTTGGCCGCGGCGGCGTCGGACACGTCGGCGCCGATCGCGGAGGCCTGGCCGCCGGCGGCCCGGATGCCGTCGACGACGGCATTGGCGCGCTTGGCCTTCTCGCGGTAGTTCACCAGGACGTGGGTGTCGGGTCCGGCGAGCTGCTGGGCCACGGCGGCTCCGATGCCGCGGGAAGCGCCGGTGACGAGAGCGATCCTGGTGTGCATGGCATCGACCGTACCTCAAATCTAAGAAAAATAAGAGTAATTTAAGGTTTCAATAAGTCGAATGGACGGGCTGAGGGTCTGGTTCGTGCCGAGCGCGGGGGCTGACGAGGCGACACGGCAAGCCTGGTCGCACCAAGGCGCACGCTCGGCGGAGTGGTCCGTCGCTCGGTGTAGATGAACGCTCGGTTCGCGAGTGGGACAGATAGTCCCGCTCGACTACCCTTTGGGCGTGATGTTTCCGGTGAGCCCTGTGGCACGGTACGCGGCCACGTTGATCGGGCGTCTCCGTTGATTCAACACGGACTGGTGGTGCTGTTCGCCCTGTGCGCGGCCGTGTGCGCCGCGGTCGGCATCGTGGTGCGCCAGCGCGCCACCATCGATGTGCCGCCCGAGCACGGCGTCAGCGTCGTCATGATCTCGACGTTGCTGAGCCGCCGGCTGTGGTGGGCCGGGACCGGCGCGGCCGTCGCGGGCTATGTCTTCCAGGCGCTGGCATTGGGGCACGGGTCCCTGTTGGTGGTGCAGCCGCTTCTGGTCTCGGCATTGCTGTTCGCGCTGCCGCTGAGTGCGCGCCAGGCGCACCGCCGGGTGACGCGCGGTGAGTGGCTGTGGGCCGGATTGCTCACCATCGGGCTGGCCGGTTTCGTCGTGCTGGCGCGGCCTGAACGTGACGAACACCTGGCCTCACCAGGGGTGATCGTGCTGGTCGCCGCGGTGTGCGCCGCGGTGATCATCGGGTGTGTGCTGTTGGCACTGCGGTGCAGCGGCTGGGCTCGCGCGGTCTTGTTGGCCGTCGGCGTCGGCGTGCTGTTCGGTGTCGTCGCGGTCGTCACGAAGATTTTCATGGCGATCCTGCAGCACCGGGGCTGGCTCGGATTGCTGACGACGCCGGCGCCGTACCTGCTCATCATCTTGGGCGCGGTCGCGACTGTGCTGCAGCAGTCCGCGTTCCACGCCGGCGCGCTCCAGACGTCGGTGCCGACGATGCTCGTGCTGGAACCGGTGGTGGCCGTCTTGCTCGGTGCGCTGGTGCTGGGGGAGGGCTTCGACACGACCGGTGTGGAAGCCGTGGCGCTCGTGGCGTCCATCGGCGCCATGGCGGCGGCGACGATCGCCCTCGGCCGCGACGAGGGTGCGTACGAAACGCAGGCGGGCGCGAAGGCGGCCCCGCCGGTCGCGCCGCCGCAGGTGCAACCGACCCCGGAGCGCTGACCTGATCGGTGTGGTTTGTCACACAGCCAGTGTGGGCATATCGTTAGTTTTGCTAACGTTGTATTTGGCGACGCTGGTGAACTATTTGATGAGGTTGTTATGTCGAACGAAGAAAACGTACTTACCGACGAGCTGACGCAGCGCATCGCCGAACTGTGCGCTACCGACCCCCAACTTGCCGCCGCGCGCCCCCTCGCCGGGGTCGCCGCCGCCCTCGAAGAGCCCGGCATCCGGCTCCCCGAAATCATCCACACCGTCATGGCCGCCTACGCCGACCGGCCCGCGCTCGGTCAGCGCGCCGTCGAGTACGTCACCGACGCCGCCGGCCGCACCGTCGCCCAGCTGCTGCCGCACTACGACACCATCACCTACGGCGAGGCCTGGCGGCAGATCCAGGCCGTCGACAACGCGTTGCTCACCGGACCTGACGCCGTCGCCGCCGGCGACCGTGCCGCCATGCTCGGCTTCACGAGCGCCGAATTCACGATCATCGACACCGCCCTTGCGCGCGCCGGCGTCGTCGCCGTTCCGCTGCAGACCAGCGCGCCCGCCGAGCAGCTGCGCCCGATCCTTGACGAGACCGAACCCCGCGCGCTGTTCGCCGATGTGAAGTTCCTCGACGACGCCGTCGAACTGGTTCTGGGCGCCGGCGCCGCGCTGACGCGCGTCGTCGTATTCGACCACCACGCCGAGGTCGACGACGAGCGCGAGGCCGTCGAACGGGCGGCGACCCGTCTGGCCGAGCGTGGCGTCGCTGTCGAGACCTTCGCCGAGATGGTGGCGCGCGGCGCCGCGCTGCCGGCCGTCGAGCCGGTGATTTCCGCGGACCCCGACCCGCTGCTGGTACTGATCTACACCTCCGGCAGCACCGGCACCCCCAAGGGCGCCATGTACCCCGAGCGCCTCGTCACCAACGCCTGGCGGAGCGGCCTGACGCATCAGCAGCCCGCGCTGCCGTCGATCGTCCTGAGCTTCCTGCCGATGAGCCACATGATGGGCCGCGGCTCCGTGTACCGCACGCTGGCCCACGGCGGCACCGTGTACTTCGCCGCCAAGAGCGACCTGTCCACCCTGCTGGAGGACATCGCACTGGTCCGGCCGACGCAGATGACCTTCGTGCCCCGGGTGTGGGAGATGATCCACCAGGAGGTGCAGAGCGAGGTCGACCGCCGGGCCCTGGACGGTGTCCCCGAGCAGCAGGTGCTCGACGAGCGGAGCCTCAGCCTGATCGGCGGACGGCAGCTGGTCGCGATGACGGGGTCGGCGCCGATCTCGCCTGAGCTCAAGGCCTGGGTGCAGAAGTTCCTCGGGCTGGAGCTGATGGAGGCGTACGGCTCGACCGAGGCCGGCGGCGTCATGGTCAGCGGCCATGTGAGCCGTCCCCCGGTGCTCGACTACAAGCTGGTCGACGTACCCGAACTCGGTTACCTGTCAACCGACCGTCCGCACCCGCGTGGCGAATTGCTCCTGAAGTCAACGGATTTGATTCCCGGCTACTACAAGCGGCCCGACGTCACGGCCGATGTGTTCGACGCCGACGGCTTCTACCGCACCGGTGACATCGTCGCCGAGCTGGGCCCTGATCATCTGCAGTACCTCGATCGCCGCAACAACGTGCTGAAGCTGGCGCAGGGCGAGTTCGTGACGGTGTCCAAGCTGGAAGCCGCGTTCGGCACCAGCCCGCTGATCCGCCAGATCTACGTGTACGGCAACAGTTCTCGTTCGTATCTGCTGGCCGTGATCGTGCCTACTGCGGAAGCTCTCAGTGGCGTCGGCGATCCGGAGGCGCTGCGCCCCGAACTGGCCGACGCCCTGCAGGCGGTGGCCCGCGAGTCCGGGCTGCAGTCGTACGAGGTTCCCCGCGACTTCATCATCGAGACCGAACCGTTCTCGCTGGAGAACGGGCTGCTGACCGGCGTCCGTAAGCTGGCCTGGCCCAAGCTGAAGGCCCGGTACGGCGCCGAGCTGGAGCAGCTGTACACCGAACTGGCCGAAGGGCAGGCTGCCGAGCTCCGTGCGCTGCGTGCACTGCGCGCGTCCGACGCGCCGGTGCTCGAGACCGTCCTGCGTGCTGTCAGTGCCACACTCGGGGCGGCCGGTTCCGAGGTCACGGGCGACGCCCACTTCACCGACCTGGGCGGAGACTCATTGTCGGCGTTGACCTTCGGCAACCTCCTCGAGGAGATCTTCGAAGTCGAGGTGCCCGTCGGCGTCATCGTCAGCCCGGCCACCGACCTGGCCGGGGTGGCCGCCTACATCGAAGGGGAGCGCACGCCGGGCAGCAAGCGGCCGACGTTCTCCACGGTGCACGGCAAGAACGCCACCGAGGCACGGGCCGCGGACCTGACGCTGGACAAGTTCATCGATGCCGAGACATTGGCCGCCGCGCCGTCACTGCCGGGGCCGGCCCCCGAGGTCCGCACCGTATTGCTCACGGGCGCAACCGGATTCCTGGGCCGTTACCTGGCGCTGGAGTGGCTGGAGCGGATGGACCTGGTCGACGGCAAGGTGATCTGCCTGGTGCGCGGCAAGTCCGACGCCGATGCCCGGGCCCGTCTCGACGCGACGTTCGACTCCGGTGATCCGAAGCTGCTCGCGCACTACCAGGCGCTCGCCGCTGACCACCTGGAGGTCATCGCGGGTGACAAGGGTGAAGCCAATCTGGGCCTGTCTCAGGAGGTTTGGCAGCGCCTGGCCGACGACGTCGACCTCATCGTGGACCCGGCCGCACTGGTCAACCACGTGCTGCCGTACAGCGAGCTGTTCGGACCCAACGCGCTGGGCACCGCCGAGCTGATCCGGATCGCCCTGACCACGCGGATCAAGCCGTTCGCCTATGTCTCGACCATCGCGGTCGGTGGCGGGGTCGCGCCCGGTGCATTCGTCGAGGACGCCGACGTGCGCGTCATGAGCGCTGTCCGCTCGGTCGACGACAGCTACGCCAACGGTTACGGCAACAGCAAGTGGGCCGGCGAGGTGCTGCTGCGGGAGGCGAATGATCTTTGCGGACTGCCTGTTTCGGTGTTCCGCTGCGACATGATCCTGGCCGACACGACGTATGCGGGGCAGCTGAACCTGCCCGACATGTTCACTCGCATGATGTTCTCGCTGGTGGCCACCGGTATCGCGCCGTACTCGTTCTACGAGCTCGGCGCCGACGGCAAGCGGCAGCGGGCCCACTACGACGGGCTGCCGGTCGAGTTCGTCTCCGAATCCATCTCGACCCTGGCCGTGCAGGTCGCAGCCGGTGAGTCGGACTCGACCTTCGAGACGTACCACGTGATGAACCCGTACGACGATGGCATCGGCATGGACGAGTTCGTCGACTGGCTGATCGAGGCCGGGTATTCCATTGCCCGCGTTGATGATTACGCCGACTGGCTGGCCCGGTTCGAGACGGCCCTGCGTGGTCTGCCGGACCGTCAGCGTCAGGCGTCACTGCTGCCGCTGCTGCACAACTACCAGCAGCCGAGCTACCCGGTGCCGGGGTCCATCGCCCCGGTGGAGCGCTTCCGGGCCGCGGTTCAGAACGCGAAAATCGGTGCGGACAAGGATATTCCGCACATCGGTGCGCCGGTGATCGTCAAGTACATCACCGATCTGGAGCTGCTCGGGCTGCTCTGACTCCGGGGATTTGTGCACGATTTTCCGCGATGGCCGCGGAAAATCGTGCACGAATCACAGGGAACTGGCAGGAAATCGCCGGAACAACGGCGGCCGCGCCAGCGTCATTCAATTAGTGGGGATGCAACGGGGCGTACCCATTCGAGATTTCGATTTTTCGTGAGGTTTCTTCATGTCGATTGACCATGCCGAAAGCGCTACTGACGAGCTCGCCCGCCGGATCGCCGACCTAGCCGCCAATGACCCGCAGTTCGCCGCTGCCGTGCCACTGCTGTCCGTGGCCCAGTCGGTCGAGAAGCCCGGCATGCGCCTGCCCGAGATTGTGAAGACCGTTCTCGAGGGCTATGCCGACCGGACCGCGCTGGGACAGCGCGCCGTCGAGCTCGTCACCGAGAACGGCCGCACCGTGGCGAGGCTGCTGCCGAAGTACGACACCATCACCTACGGCGAGCTGTGGGACCGCATCCGCGCCGTCGCCGCCGCGCTGCACGCCGACGGCGTGAAGGCCGGCGATCGCGTCGCGATCCTGGGCTTCACCAGCACCGACTACACCGTCATCGACACCGCGCTCGGGCAGATCGGCGCCGTCTCGGTGCCGCTGCAGACCAGCTCCGCGGCGTCGTCGCTGCTGCCGATCGTCGCCGAGACCGAACCGGTCCTGATCGCGGTGAGCGCGGACTACGTGGCCGACGCCGTCGAGCTCGCGGTCGGCGGCCCCGCACCTGCCCGGTTCCTGGTGTTCGACCACCACGCCGAGGTCGACGACGAACGCGAGGCCATCGACCTGGCGCGGGCGGCATTCGCCGAAGCCGGCCTGAACGTCACCGTCGAGACCTTCGCCGACGTGCTCGGCCGCGGGCGCAACCTGCCGTCCGCCCCGACCCCGGTCTTCGAGGAGGCCGACCCGCTGGCCCTGCTGATCTACACGTCCGGCTCGACCGGTGCGCCGAAGGGCGCGATGTACCCCGAGAGCAACATGACGAGCTTCTGGCGGCGGGCCAGCACGGCGTGGTTCGGCCCCAGCGAGGCGTCCATCAACCTGGCGTTCATGCCGATGAGCCACGTCATGGGCCGCGGCATCCTGTACTCCAGCCTGGCCAACGGCGGCATCGTCTACTTCGCCGCCAAGAGCGACCTGTCCACTCTCCTCGAAGATTTCGCGCTGGCGCGGCCCACCGAGCTGAACTTGGTGCCCCGCGTCTGGGAGATGCTGTACCTGGAATTCCAGAGCCGTGTCGACAAGCTGGTGCCCGCCGGCGCCGGTGAGGCCGAGCGCGACGACATCGAGCAGCAGGTGATGGCCGACATGCGGCAGAACCTGATCGGCGGCCGCTACATCAAGGCGATGACCGGCTCGGCGCCCATCACCGATGAGCTCAAGGCGTGGGTCGAGAAGTTCCTCGGTATCCACCTACTGGAGGGCTACGGCTCGACCGAGGCCGGCATGGTCTTCTTCGACGGCGTCATCCAGCGCCCGCCGACCCTGGACTACAAGCTGGTCGACGTCCCCGATCTGGGCTACTACCTGACCGACCAGCCCTACCCGCGCGGTGAGCTGCTGGTGAAGACCCAGTACCTGTTCCCGGGCTACTACAAGCGGCCCGAGGTCACCGCGAGCGTGTTCGACGAGGACGGTTTCTACCGCACCGGCGACGTCGTCGCCGAGATCGGCCCCGACCAGATCCAGTACGTCGACCGGCGCAACAACGTGCTGAAGCTGGCGCAGGGCGAGTTCGTCACGCTGGCCAAGCTGGAAGCGGCGTTCAGCAACAACAGCCCGCTGGTCCGGCAGATCTACGTCTACGGCAACAGCGCGCAGCCGTACCTGCTGGCTGTCGTGGTCCCGACCGAAGATGCCCTGGCCCGTTGGGATTCCGCCGAACTGAAGCAGCGGATCAGCGATTCACTGCAGGAGGTCGCCAAGGCCGCCGAGCTGCAGTCCTACGAGATTCCCCGTGACTTCATCATCGAGACCGAGCCGTTCTCGCTGGAGAACGGGCTGCTGACCGGCATCCGCAAGCTGGCCTGGCCGAAGCTCAAGGCGCACTACGGCCCGGCGCTGGAAGACCTGTATGTGAGTCTGGCCGCGGGACAAGCCGACGAGCTGCGGCAGCTGCGGCAGCACGGCGCCGACGGCCCGGCCCTGCCGACCGTCATCCGGGCGGCGAGCGCGCTGCTCGGCGCCTCCGGCGAGGTGTCGGCCGACGCCCACTTCACCGATCTCGGTGGAGACTCCTTGTCCGCGTTGACCTTCGGCAACCTGCTCGAGGAGATCTTCGGCGTCGAGGTCCAGGTCGGCATCATCGTCAGCCCCGCCAACGATCTGGCAGCGCTGGCCGCCTACATCGAGAACGAACGCAGTGGCGGCGCCAAGCGACCCAGCTTCAGCTCGGTGCACGGCAAGAACGCCGTCGAGGTGCGCGCGGCAGACCTGACGCTGGACAAGTTCATCGACGCCGCGACGTTGGCCGCCGCGCCGTCACTGCCGGGGCCGGCCGCCGAGGTGCGGACCGTATTGCTCACGGGCGCAACCGGATTCCTGGGCCGTTACCTGGCGCTGGAGTGGCTCGAGCGGATGGACCTGGTCGACGGCAAGGTCATCGCCCTGGTGCGCGCCAAGTCCGACGAAGAGGCCCGGGCCCGTCTGGATGCCACGTTCGACTCCGGTGATCCGAAGCCGCTGGCGCACTACCAGGCCCTCGCCGCTGATCACCTCGAAGTCATCGCGGGCGACAAGGGCGACGAGAATCTCGGTCTGTCGCAGGAGGTTTGGCAGCGCCTCGCCGACGAGGTCGACGTCATCGTCGACCCGGCCGCGCTGGTGAACCACGTGCTGCCCTACAGCGAGCTGTTCGGCCCCAACGCGCTCGGCACCGCCGAGCTCATCCGCATCGCGCTGACCACCCGGCAGAAGCCCTACATCTACGTCTCCACCATCGGCGTCGGTGACCAGCTGACGCCGGGCACGTTCACCGAAGAGGCCGACGTGCGCGTGATGAGCCCGGTGCGTGCTGTCCACGACGGCTACGCCAACGGTTACGGCAACAGCAAGTGGGCCGGCGAGGTGCTGCTGCGGGAGGCGAATGATCTTTGCGGACTTCCGGTTTCGGTGTTCCGCTGCGACATGATCCTCGCGGACACGTCGTACGCGGGGCAGCTGAACCTGCCCGACATGTTCACCCGAATGATGTTCTCGCTGGTGGCCACCGGTATCGCGCCGAAGTCGTTCTACGAGCTGGACACCGAGGGCAACCGGCAGGCCGCGCACTACGACGGGCTGCCCGTCGAGTTCATCGCCGAGGCCATCGACACGCTGGGTGTGCGTCCCGCGGGCGAGTTCGTCACCTACCACGTGATGAACCCGCACGCCGACGGACTGGGCATGGACGAGTTCGTCGACTGGCTGATCGAGGCCGGGTACTCCATTGCCCGCGTTGATGATTACGCCGAATGGCTGGCCCGGTTCGAGACCACCCTGCGGGCCCTGCCCGACCGGCAGCGCCAGGCGTCGCTGCTGCCGCTGCTGCACAACTACCAGAAGCCCGAGCACCCGCACAACGGGTCCATCGCGCCGGTTGTCGTGTTCCGCGAAGCGGTGCAGGAGGCCAAGCTCGGCCCGGACAAGGACATCCCGCACGTCACCGCGCCGGTGATCGTCAAGTACATCACCGACCTGCAGCTGCTCGGCCTGCTCTGACACCGGGATTTGTGCACGATTTTCCGCGGTCGCCGCGGAAAATCGTGCACAAATTTTCAGGCGGCCTGCCTGAAACGCAGGGCACTCCGTATTTCGGCGAGCACCCGGTCCGGATACTCGGTCAGATCGAGCCACGTGAACCGCAAGATCTGATAGCCCAGCAGCGAGATGATGTTCTGCCGCTTGCGGTCGTTCTCGAAGTCGTCGGCACTGCTGTGAAAGGCCCAGCCATCGACTTCGATGGCGAGTTTTGCTGCCGGAAACACGACGTCGACCTTGTATCCGGCAACGGGACAGTTGGCTTTCCATCCCGTGATCTTGTTGCGGCGCAATAGTTTTATGAATAGGCGTTCAGCTTGAGAGCGGGCCCCGTCTTCGGCGGCCAGCAACAGTATCCGAGCCGCAGGCGATCCGTGTCGTCCTTTGTTGCGCAGGTGCGCGTCCCAGAGTTTCTTCAGCTCGACGTGCCGCTGCAACGCAGTGTCCATGAGTTTGGCGCCACCCCCACGCCGCGTCGCGGCTTCGATGACGGTCAGTGGGAGTGCGGTGACACGCAGTCCGCCGCGTTCGATGATGTCCTGCGGCAATAGATCGCGGCGGCGGACCCGGATGCCGTCGCGCTTGCGATGATTGCTGACCTTCGGCACCGTGACTTCCACCGTCTCCGGCGGATAGTGCGTGACGCCCAGCCACCACGCGGCGGCCAGTCCGCTGGCGGTGGCCGCTGGGCCGTAGGACCAGACTGCACACCGTACGCGGGCCGCATCGCTGAATGCACGATCGTCAACGAAGAACACTCCGGGGGCGCATCGCAGCCAGTGGCCGGAGCGGACTCGGCGGCTGATGGCGTCATCGCTGATCCCCGCAGTCAGGGCTTGGGCACGGGTGATTACGCCATCGTGGCGGCGAAGGTATTCGTCAAGCACACAGATTCGGACGTACGCGGCGGCCCCGCGGTTCCATCAAAGGGGATTTGTGCACGATTTTCCGCGCCTGCCGCGGAAAATCGTGCACAAATCACTGGTTACGGGGCGATCAGGACACCGGCATCGGATGCGGCGTGCTGCAGTTCGTAGATGTCCAGGTCACCCCAGTCGTTGATCGCCCCGGTGTAGGAACCCAGCCAGGGCACCACGCCGGGATCCGGTGCCACACCCAGGTTGTAGGCCTGCATACCGGGCAGGTGGTGCTCGAAGAAGTTACCGAGGATGTCGACGGCGAAGACGATGTCGTTGATCGGGTTCGGGCCCCACAGCGCGGACGCGTTGAACAGCGGGTTCACTGCCTCCGGATCACCGATCATCACGATGTTGCCGTAGTGCGGCTTGCTGCCGCCGGTGGGGTCGTAGGCCGGCATGAACGGCTGCAGGCCCGGCAGGTCGGTGGCGAAGTACGCCGCGGTGTCACCGTAGGTCTCGACGTTGACGAAGTTCGAGTTGATGCCGTTGCCCGGGACCGAGGTGTTCAGTCCGGGGCCTTCGAAGCCGATGCCGCCGCGGCCCGTCTTCTGCGCGACGAACTGGGCCTCCCAGCCACCCAGTGAGTGACCGGTGACGAAGATGTCGTCGGTGGTGTAGCCCTGCGCGAGGGCCGCTGCTTCGACCTTCCGCTCGAACGCCAGCGAGTCCCAGAACGCCTGCGGCGTGGTGTGGGTGAAGATGATCTGCGTGTCCGTGAAGATCTGCGACAGCGCGATCAGCGGATGGAACAGCAGATTGGTCCCACCCGTCGTGCCCTGGTAGGCGACGATGATCTGGCCTTCGGGCGTCACCCACGCCTTGCCGACGGCGCCGGACAGCGGGTTGAAGGTCTGCATCTGAAAACCGTTGACGGTGAACGGCTTCAGATCACCCGGCTGGGCGCCGAGCACGTAGGCGTTGGCCGAGGCATTCAGGAACTGCTCGACTGTCGGGGTGTCACCACTGGTAGGGCCGGTGTAGGTCAGCTCCGGGACGACGGGCGCCGCGGTGGGGGTCTTGCTCAGCCCCAGCATGTCCTCGATGCGGCGGAAGCCCGCGAACAGCGCCTCGGAAATGGGCGACCAGTTGAACGGGCTCTTCGGGCCGCTCTGCGAGACCGTCAGGTCCAGGACCTGCAGGACGGTGTTGATGATGCGTCCGGGCAGCTGGATGATCTTCGCGATCGGGTTCAGCGGCTGCGGTGGTGTCGGCGTCGTCAGGGTGCCGACGGTGTTGGTGGTCGAGGCCAGGGCTGCGAGCCGGGTGGTCGGCGCGGGGGTCTTGGCCGGTGCGGGGGTGCCGGCGACGGTTGGCGCGGTGGCTGCGGGGGAGCTGACCGTCGCGTCCTTGGCCGGGGCGCTCGAGGTGGCGGGCTGGAGCTTCGGTGCCTTCTTGCCGTCGCCGGCGGGCTTGGCCGAATCGGAACCCTTCTTCGCCGGTTTGGCGGCGGGCTTGGGATCGGGCTTGGCCGCGGGCTTTGGATCCGGTTTGGCTTCCGGATCCGCACCTGACTCGGGGTCGGTGGCCTTGGTGTCGGTATCGGTGGCCGTGTCCTGCTTGGGGTCCGGTTTGTCGGACTTGTCCGTGACCGTCCCGGCCTGGCCGGCGTTCTTACCGGGCTTCTTGTCCTTCTTGTCGGTTTTCGCCGGCTTGGGTTTGGCCGGGCCGGGCTTCTGCGGTGCCGACTGGCCGGCCGAAGTGCCCGGCGAGTCGGTCGTCCCGGTTTCGGCCCAGGCCACGTGCTGGCTGGTCGCCGCAGCGATACCCATGGCGGCGGCGAGCACGGCCAGGCGGTACCGACCGGATTTATGCAGACTGAGCCCCGACTGTGTCCCCACCGGTGTCCCCTTTGACATCCCTGGTGCCCGCCTGCGCGCGCACGAATGTGACGACACTATGACATCGAGTGATGTCAGTCACGATCAGGTTTGCCGAAGTCGTGGATCACGGTGGCGAGATCAGCGCACCCGCGCCGCGACCGCCTCGGGCATCGGTTCGTATCGGGCGAAAGTGCGGGTAAAGGACCCGGCTCCGTGGGACAGCGACCGCAGTTCGATCGGGTACCGGGTCAGCTCGATCTCCGGAATCTCGGCGTCGATGCCGGTGCACGAATCGCCGGCTGTGTCGGTGCCCAGCACACGGCCGCGCCGCCCCGACAGGTCACTCATTACCGCGCCGACCATCTCGTCGGGCACCACGATGTGCACGCTGTCGATGGGTTCGAGCAGATTCACCGACGCGGCGGCAGCGGCCTCACGGAGCGCCAACCCGCCCGCCAGCTGGAAGGCGTAGTCCGACGAGTCGACGCTGTGCGCCTTGCCGTCCAGCAGCGTCACCCGGATGTCGACCATCGGATACCCGCAGATGCCCCGATCCATCTGGGCGCGAACGCCTTTCTCCACGCTCGGGATGAACTGCCGCGGCACGGCGCCACCGACGACCTTGTCGACGAACTCGAATCCGGCCCCCTCCGGAAGCGGTTCGACGGTGATGTCACACACCGCGAACTGTCCGTGCCCGCCGGACTGTTTGACGTGCCGGCCGTGGCCTTTCGCGTTGCCGCCGAACGTCTCTCGCAGCGGGACGCGCAATTCCGTGGTGTCGACGGCGACGCCGAATCGCCGTGACAGCGCGTCGAGGACCACCGCGGAGTGGGCTTCACCCATGCACCACAACACGATCTGGTGGGTCTGCGGGTTCTGCTCGACACGCAGTGTCGGATCCTCGGCAGACAGCCGGGCCAGCCCCACCGACAACTTGTCCTCATCGGTCTTGGCGTGCGGAACGATCGCCATGGGGAGCAGCGGCGCGGGCATGGTCCACGGCCGGCACACCAGCGGGGAAGCCTTGTCCGACAGGGTGTCTCCCGTCTCGGCGCACGTCAGCCGCGCGATGGCGCAGATGTCGCCGGCGATCACCTCGGTCGCCGGGCGTTGTTTGCGGCCCAACGGAAACGACAGCGCGCCGACGCGCTCGTCGTCGTCGTGGTCCTCGTGCTCGGCACATCCGGCGGCGGGATCGGCGAACGAATTGAAATGGCCCGACACGTGAACCGTCGTGTCGGGCCTGATGGTGCCGGAGAAAACCCGGACCAGACTCACCTTGCCGACGTACGGGTCCGACGTCGTCTTCACCACCTCTGCCAGGAGCGGTGCGGCGGGATCGCAGGCGGGCGCGGGCCTTTCCACGCCGGCCGGGGTGAACACCTGTGGCGGCACATGCTCTGGGGGAGAAGGGAACCCGCGGGCGATGACGTCGAGCAGTTCGGCGGCCCCGGTGCCCGTGGTGCTACACATCGGGATCACCGGGAAGAACGAACCGCGGGCCACCGCGCGCTCGAGGTCGGCAACCAGCACCGCGTTGTCGATCTGCTCGCCGCCCAGGTACCGCTCCATCAGCGTCTCGTCCTCGGACTCCTCGATGATGCCCTCGATCAGGGTCGCGTCGTCCGCGAGCAGTGAGACGAGTCCGTCTCCCTCGGGCAGGTACAGCGGAATCACCTTGTCCCCGAACGACTCCTGCGCCGACTGCACCGCCCCGGCGAACGTCGCGCGGGCGTGGTCGAGTTTGGTCACCACGACGGCTCGCGGCACCCCCACGTCGGCGCATTCGCGCCACAACGCCTTGGTGGCAGCGTCCACCTCATCGTTGGCCGCCATCACGAACAATGCGCAATCGGCAGCCCGGAGCCCGGCCCGCAGTTCGCCGACGAAATCGGCGTAGCCAGGGGTGTCGAGCAGATTGATCTTCACCGGCCCGTGCTGAAGTGAGGCGAGCGTCAAGCCGACCGACCGTTGCTGCTCGACTTCGGCCGGCTCGTGATCGGACACCGTGGTGCCGTCGAGCACCGTGCCGGCTCGCGTCAGCACGCCCGCATGGAGCAACAGGGCCTCGACCAGAGTGGTCTTGCCGGACCCAGATGGCCCGACCAGGACCACATTTCGGATCGCGGCCGGACTGTCCGCACTGGGCGCGGCTCCGGATGAGCTATTCGACTTGTCGGCCATGGCGTGCCCCTATCGACGACTCACGTCAACCATGCTCCTGTCGCGACGGTCGGCACAAGACTCAAGCAGCTCAAGCGTGCCAGGAACTCCAGCGGCTGATCGCCACCCGGATCACCGGGCCGTCGAGTGCCACCCGGTCGTACTGGTGATACTTCGCCCGCAGCAGCGAGTAGCCGATCGCCATCTCGTCGCCGCTCGGGTGCACGCTGGCGATGCCGTCGGCACGGGCCCACCAGAGGTGGGACCAGTCATCGTCGTACTCCTCGGCGAGCAGGCTCACGCGCGGGTTGGCCGCGATGTTGTCCAGCCGCCGCAGATGCTGTGTCGACTTCCGCTTGGCGTCGACCGCCGTATAGAGCCGGTCCCCGCTGACCGCGAAGACCACCGGCACCACATGCGGCTGGCCCTCGGCGGACACCGTCGCCAGGACCGCGACAGGAGCGGCGGAGAACAGGGCGGCGGGATCGGTCATCAGCGGCGGTGTGGGTTCGGGGCGACGCTCATCGGCATGCGGGTCACGTTGATCTCCGGCGGACGCGTAGGTGCGGGCGGCGCGGCGGGTGGGTGATACGCCGGGGGCGCCGCGGCGGGCGGTGGTTCGGCCGGCGGCGGGGGAGGAGGCGGCGGGCTGAGCGTCGACGAGGTCACCGGGGCGGGCGTCGTCGTCGTGGTCGTGGTTGTCGCGGGTGTCGGTTCCGCGGGCGCCTCATCGGAGCCGGAATCGCGGCGGGTGGCCAGGACCACCAGCGAGACGACGAGCGCGACCACGGCGACCGCGACGACGATCAGCAGCAGCCGGGCGTCTTTCGTGCGGTACCAGGGTGGCGGGGGCTCGCGGAACCGCCAGGTGTCGGTGTTGAACGCATCGAAGGTGTCGCCCGTCGGCTCCGGTTCGGGGATGACGAACGAACCCGTCGTCGGGCCGGCAAACGGTCCAGTGCCGTGCGGGCCCGGGTCGACGGCGCGGAACGGATCGGTGTCCGGGTCGTCGTCCTGCTCTTCGGCGGAAGATTCCAGCACGCCACCCGGCGAGAGTTCGCGCTCTGGGTCGTCGCTGTCAGCCACCTCCCAGATGCTAGGGGTGGCTCGCGCCAATTGCTCGGTATCGGCGCGCGTGTCCGCGCTTTAGACGTCCTTGACCGGTTCGATGCCGAGATCGCGGTAGCTGACCAACGCGGCAAACGGCACACCGCGCTTGGCGAACCGGTCGGTGGCGATGTCGCCGCGGTCGACCATCGGGATGACACCGGTGACCACCGCGCCGACGGAGGTGACGCGATCGTAGGCGATCTCGGTGGAGCCGCCGGTGCTGATCACGTCGTCGACCAGCAGCACCCGGGTGCCGGGCTCGATGCGGGTGCCTTCGAGCCACTGCTCACGGCCGCGCGCCTTCTGCTCCTTGCGGACCGAGAACCACCGCTTGCCGGTGACCATCGCGACGCCGTGCGCCAGCGGGTCGGCGCCCATGGTCAGGCCGCCGACGGCGTCGAACTCGATGCCGCGCAGCGCGGCGAGTTCGGCCACGGCCTTGCTGACGATCGTCAGGCTGACGCCGTTGTCGATGGCGAACTTGCCGTCGATGTAGTCGTGGCTGAGCTGCCCGCTGGCCAGCCGGAACGGCTCCTCGCGGCGCTCGTAGCCGCGGGTGCGGATCAGGTCGAATGCGGCTTCCCAGCCTGCGGGGCGATCAGACATGGTGCGAATCCTAAACCTGGCGGGACAGTCGAGCCAATTCGACTGTTGCGGAACGTAATTCATCGATGGACTGCAGGGGCCGCGGGTATCCGACCCGGGTGTAGGCCATGCCGCGGGCGGTGTCGACCCGCAGATCGAGGCCGTAGCGGTCGGCGCCGGTACAGGTCGCCGACTCGGTGTCGGGGTAACCGCCCAGCACGCGGGCCATGGCCGCCAGCGCGTCGGCGTGGTCGGCGTTCAGGTGCGCGACAGCCCCGGCGGCCGCCGGCGTCACCGGATCCGGCTGGGCCGCAGCGTAATCCGCGCCGGTGGTCGAGTCCATGCGACCGTAGCCGCCGACCCACCGGACGCGGTCGACGTGCAGCACCCACAGGGCGAAGTCGCTGTAGTCGATGTAGTACTTCGCGGCCGGTACCGCCGCGACATGGGCGTCCCGGGCGGCGTCGCGTTCGGCGCCTTCCGGCCGCGCCACCCGGCCGGCCAGGGTCACCCGGCCACCGGCGAGCGGGTCCTTGTCGGCGCTGGCCGCGATGATCGAGATGCTGGCCCGCTGATCGCCGGCGAGGTTGCGGCCGTGCTCGGCGAGATTCGAGACGCACAGCACCGGCGAGCCGCCGAGCAGTCCATAGGTGACCATCGACGCCCACGGATCGCCGTCCGCCGTGAGGGTTGCCAGGGTCCCGGTGTTGGTCGAGGCCGCGATGGTCCGGGCCTCTTCGGCGGCCGTCGGCCGGGTCGCGTTGACGATTTCGGCCAGCGGCGGCGGGATCGTCGGAGCATCACCTGGGTCGCCATGATCGCGTGTCGCCACGTTTGCACCCTACCCAGGCGCGGGTACGTTGGTTCTCGATGGACGCCTCCAACGGTGGCGTGGAACATCCAAGCGCCGCAGACTTCGGACATGCGCGAGTCCTCCCCGAGGACCGCACCTGGTTCAAGCACGCGGTTTTCTATGAGGTGTTGGTCCGCGCCTTCTACGACTCAGACGCCGACGGCTCAGGTGACCTCCGAGGTCTCACCGAGCGACTCGACTATTTGAAATGGCTTGGTGTCGACTGTATTTGGTTGCCACCGTTCTACGACTCGCCACTGCGTGACGGTGGCTACGATATCCGTGACTTCTACAAGGTGCTGCCCGAGTTCGGCACCGTCGACGACTTCGTCGCGCTGCTGGACGCCGCACACAAGCGCGGCATCCGCGTCATCACCGACCTGGTGATGAACCACACCTCGGATGCCCACGCCTGGTTCCAGGAGTCCCGCCGCGACCCGAACGGGCCCTACGGCGACTACTACGTCTGGAGCGACACCAGCGAGAAATACCAGGACGCGCGCGTCATCTTCGTCGACACCGAGGAGTCCAACTGGACCTTCGACGCGGTGCGCAAGCAGTTCTACTGGCACCGCTTCTTCTCCCACCAGCCCGACCTGAACTACGACAACCCCGCCGTGCAGGAAGCGATGATCGATGTGCTGCGCTTCTGGCTGGGCCTGGGCATCGACGGATTCCGACTCGACGCGGTGCCGTACCTGTTCGAACGCGAGGGCACCAACTGCGAGAACCTGCCCGAGACCCACGCCTTCCTCAAGCGCTGCCGCAAGGTGATTGACGACGAGTTCCCGGGCCGGGTGCTGCTGGCGGAGGCCAATCAATGGCCGGCCGACGTCGTCGAGTATTTCGGCGATCCCGAGACCGGCGGCGACGAATGCCACATGGCGTTCCATTTTCCCTTGATGCCAAGGATTTTCATGGCGGTCCGGCGGGAGTCGCGGTTCCCGATCTCGGAGATCCTGGCGCAGACCCCGGAGATACCCGACCTCGCGCAGTGGGGCATCTTCCTGCGCAACCACGACGAGCTGACGTTGGAGATGGTCACCGACGAAGAGCGCGACTACATGTATTCCGAGTACGCCAAGGATCCTCGGATGAAGGCCAACGTCGGGATCCGTCGGCGCCTGGCCCCGTTGCTGGAGAACGACCGCAACCAGACCGAGCTGTTCACCGCGTTGCTGTTGTCGCTGCCCGGGTCCCCGGTGCTGTACTACGGCGACGAGATCGGCATGGGCGACATCATCTGGCTCGGCGACCGCGACGGTGTGCGCACCCCGATGCAGTGGTCCGCCGACCGCAACGCCGGGTTCTCCACCGCCAACCCCGGCCGGCTCTACGTCCCGCCCAGTCAGGACCCGGTGTACGGCTATCAGGCGGTGAACGTCGAAGCGCAGCGCGACACCACGAATTCCCTGCTCAACTGGACACGCACCATGCTCGGGGTGCGGCGACGGCACGACGCGTTCGCCGTCGGCTCGTTCCGGGAACTCGGCGGGTCAAATCCGTCGGCGCTCACCTATGTGCGCGAGCTCGACGGTGACACGGTGCTCTGCGTCAACAATCTGTCCCGTTTCCCCCAGCCGATCGAACTGAACCTGCAGCATTGGAACAGCTACACGCCGGTTGAACTGACAGGCCAGGTCGAGTTCCCCCGCATCGGGGAACTGCCTTACCTGTTGACACTGCCCGGGCATGGTTTCTACTGGTTCTCGTTGCGTGCGCCCGTCGGTGAGGAGCCGTGATGGATTCACAGTTGACCGAATACCTGACCCAGCAGCGCTGGTACGCCGGGCGCAACCGCGAGCTGGCCGGAGCCGAACCGGCGTTGGTCGTGGCGCTGCGCGACGACATCGACCTGGTGCTGCTCGATGTCAGCTACCAGGACGGCCCCGGCGAGCGCTACCAGTTGGTGCTGCGCCAAGGCGACGGCGAGGTCGGTGACGCCCTGGGTGACCCGGAGGTCGCGAACCTGCTGCTCGGCCTGATCGCCGACTCCGCGACGATCGGTCCGGTCTCCTTTTCCGCCGAGCCCGACGCCGAGCTGCCCGCGGGCGAGACGTCGCGCGTGATGGGCGCCGAACAGAGCAACACCAGTGTCGTGTTCGACGAGGCCGCCATCCTCAAGCTGTTCCGCCGCGTCACGTCCGGCGTGAATCCCGACATCGAGCTCACTCGGGTGCTCGGGCGGGCCGGCAGCCCGCATGTGGCGCCGCTGCTGGGGACGGTGTCGCTGGATGGTGGTCCGGAGACGGCGCTGGGCATGCTGGCCCGCTTCGCCGACAACGCCGCCGAGGGCTGGGACATGGCCGTCGCCAGCACACGGGACCTGTACGCAGAAGGCGACCTGTACGCCAATGAGGTGGGCGGCGACTTCGCCGGGGAATCGGAGCGGCTGGGGCAGGCCGTCGCCGCGGTGCACGCCACGCTGGCGGCCGAGCTCGGCACGGCCACGGCACTGTTTCCGGTCGAGACGATGCTGGAGCGGCTGGCCGCGGTGACGGCGTCGGTGCCGCAGGTCCGCGAGTACGCCGCGGCGATCGAGGATCGCTACCGCGCGCTCGAGGGTCAGCCGATCACGGTGCAACGCATTCACGGCGATCTGCATCTGGGTCAGGTGCTGCGTACCCCCGAGACCTGGCTGCTGATCGACTTCGAAGGCGAACCCGGGCAGTCACTGGATCAGCGCCGCGCACCCGACTCGCCATTGCGTGACGTCGCGGGCATTCTTCGGTCCTATCAATACGCGGCGTTCCAGCGGCTGACCGAGGGCGGCGGCAACGAACAGCGCCACAAGCAGCTCGCGGCTCGCGCCCGGGAATGGGCCGACCGTAACCGGGCGGCGTTCTGCGCGGGCTATGCCGAGGGCGGCGGTACCGAGCCCGATGCGGAACTACTCGCCGCCTACGAGCTCGACAAGGCGGTGTACGAAGCGGGGTACGAGGCCCGGCACCGGCCGCACTGGCTGGACCTGCCGCTGGGAGCCATCGCGAACATCGTCGACGGTTAGGTGCACTAATCAGCAATGGACTGAGTGCAAGCTGGTGAGGAACCGACCCCGCTCCAGGCGCGGATGATCTTGTAGTAGGAGAAGTAAGCTAAGCGCCGGAGATCGGGCCCACAGGCCCACCCCAGATACCGCTTTTGGGGGCGTGTCATGGCCGGCGCGGTCCGCCTTACCTTGCAAAAATTGTCGGTTGCGTAACCTAGGCTCTGTCACGTGGCCAACAACGAGCAGGCGCTCCTAGATCAGGTACTCCTACAACGGCAGAAGGAGCGCGCCGTCGCATTACCTGAGGATGAAGCATTTGAACTTTTCGCGGCAGAGCAGGCGCTTCGGTCTCGGGAGTTGTCGGTAGATGAGGTTTCTGACGGGGTAATAGGTGGCTCGAATGACGGCGGAATTGACGCTGTCTACGTGTTACTTGGCGGAGTTCCACTCTCCGAAGACAGCGAGGTCATTCAGGATGGATACGACGCCAAAAAGACCGCCGCAGGCACGCGCTTAGAGTTGTGGATCGTACAGGCTAAGCGTGAGTCATCGTTCACTGAAACCGCTGTGGAAAAGATAGCCGATTCGATGCGTCGGTTACTCAGCTTGGGCGAAGACGAGGCCGACCTGCTCAAGTTATATTCGCCAACAATCGTGCTGCGAACCGGGTTCTTCAGGAGAGCGCTCCGCAATCTGGCGAGTAGGCATCCCGATGTAGCCATATATGCGATTTATGCGTCGAGGGGAGACACTGGCAGTGTCAACTCAAAAGTGGAAATCAAGGCAAATCATCTACAGTCTCAATTGGCAAATGTAATGCCAGGCGCTTCTGCGAGCGTAGAATTCATGGGCGCCGAGGAACTCTGGCTTTCGGCCAATTCTATTCCGTCGTATACCATTCAGCTCACCTATCAGGAAAACGCTACTAGTGGCAACAGTCACGTAGCCCTCGTTCAGCTCAGTGATTACGTTACATTTCTCACGGATGAACAAGGTAGTTTGCGTCGCCACATCTTCGACTGGAACGTGCGAGATTATCAGGGCGACGTAGAGGTGAATCGTGAGATAATGGAATCGCTCCGAAGTAATGATTCGCCCGAATTCTGGTGGCTTAACAATGGAATAACGATTGTCTGTTCGAAAGCCACTGTTATATCGAAGACGTACTCGATGGACAATGTGCAAGTTGTGAATGGACTGCAGACGTCGCATTCGATTTTCAGGGTGCTTGGTGATCTCGACGAAGATCATCCGATCCGGCGTAGGTCGGTTTTGGTGCGGATTCTGGTTACCGGTGATGACATTACGACGCGAGACCAAGTTATTAGGGCGACGAACCGTCAGACGTCTGTGCCTGCAGCATCGCTCCGAGCTACCGATGGGATTCAGCGTGACATTGAAGCCTATTTCCTAGGTAATGACTGGTTCTACGATCGACGCAAAAACTACTATCGAAATATTGGAAAATCTGCTGAGCGGATTGTGAGTATTCCGTTGCTGGCCCAGGCCGCCATGGCGATGGGGTTAGGGCGGCCGGATAATTCGCGCGCGCGGCCTTCGAGCTTGTTGAAGCGTGACGAGGAATACGAGACCATATTCTCCAACTCGATTCCGTTGGAAGTTTATCTCTGGCTCGCCAGGTCGCAAAAATCGATTGATGCTTTCCTGGCTTCTGAAAGCGCTGCCGCGACAGCGCAAGAACGCACAAATCTGCGGTTTCACCTAGCGATGTATGCGGCTGCCAAGCTGTTTGGGGGTCGTGTCAGAAGGCCCGTGCAACTGGCCGGTATTTCGAAGTCCTCCACCTCGATCGAAGACGCTGACCTGCAAGCTTGTTTGGCTGAGTTGCGTGAATACTTCGCGGAGTTTCAAGCGGAGACATCGTATGCCTCTGACAAAATCGCGAAGGGTAGTGAATTTGTGGAGTTTCTTCAGAAGAAGCAATTCCCGCCGAAGTAATAGCCACGGACCGAATAGCATCGGCGCCAGCGCAAGGCGGGATAGAACTCGCCTTAGCGGTCAATCGGATGCTACATCGATGACTTTGGCGCAAACAGCTGGGCACTCTGGACGCCAGCGTGCGGATCTTTGATTGCGAGTGCTGCAGCGCTTGCATAGAAGGAGTCGCGAGCATGCCCCCGGGCCAAATACCCGAGTCACAACTAGCTCGCGAGCAGTATGGAACGATGAGATCGCGAGGCCAGCTTTTTAGATGATCGTCACGCCATCGACTTCACGACCGCCTGAGCCGGCTTCGGGCTCCAGTCGGTGCGGTAGACCCCGATGGATTCCTCGGGGTTTCCGCTGCCGGTGACGCGGTCGCGCGTGGTGTAGATGTACGACGGTCCGGCGTACGGCAGGGTGCGCCACTTGGCCAGGAAGTCGCGGATGTAGTCGGCCTGCGTGGCTTCGTCGACGGCCGAGTTGGGCTCGCCGTACTCGGTGGCCCAGATCTTCTTGCCGCCGTCACCGTTGGCGGCCATGGCGGCGTGGATGCCGTCGGTCTGGCTCAGCGGCGAGTTGGGCACTCCGGCGCCTGCCGAGAACTTCAGGTTGTAGTGGTACGGGTGGAACGACAGCGCGTCGAACGAACCCGCGGCGCCGGCGGCGTACATGCGCTGGATGAAGGTCACCGGGTCCAGCGTCAGCGAGCCGAAGGACACGACCGCGCCGACCACACCGCCGATCACCACCGCGCCGCGGTCGGCGGCCTTGATCTTCGGGTACGAGGCCTTGAGCATGTCGGCGTAGACACCGGGCTCCGGGCCCTGGGGGCCGGACGTCCAGGACATCACCGCGTTGGGCTCGTTCCAGATCTCGTAGGCGTCCACCCGGCCCCGGTAGTGCGCGGCCACCGCGCCGGCGAAATCGCCGTACACCGCGGCGGAGGCCGGCGGGCTGCTGATCGGGATGGCACCGGGTGCCACGGCCCAGGCCGGCGTCGCGACGATCGCGCCGACCACCGACATGTGGCGGGCATTGGCCGCCCCGACGACCGTGTCGACCTGGCCCCAGTTGAAGCTGCCCTGGGTGCCCTCGATACCGGCCCACGGAATGATGATGCGGACGGTGCGCACACCGGTCGCCGACATCAGGTCGAAGGTGTGGTTGATGTCGTCGGCGTTCATGCCGTAGACGTCGGAATCGGCGAAGCCGACACTGCTGGCCGACTGGCTGATGCCCGTCGGGATGAACGGGATGGTGGCCGGATTATTGGCCAGGGTTTCGGTGGCGCCGGCGGACACCGCCGCGACGGTGAAGACTGCTGCAGCGATCTTGAGGGCGTTGCGCAACGTTCGTTCCAATCTGTGGCCATGATCTGCCGATTGGCTCGAACCTAACAGCAATTCAGGCGGAAGCAGGCAGGACCGAGCGATACAGCTCGGGGTCGACGATCATGTCGACGCGGCCGAACCGGGCGCGGGTCAGGGCCAGCACCTGGTCGAACTGGCTGCGATCGTGAGTGTCGGCCGCGAGCGCGTAGACGCGATCGGCGGGATAGCCGTGAGTGATGCGGACCAGCGAACCGGGTTGCCGCGCGGTCACCACTACGCGGTGCCCGTCGGCCAGCAGGCTGTGTGCGGTGGCGAGTCCGGCGTCGGTGCCGGCGTCCAGGACGACCGCGACGATGCTGTGCTTCATGACATCGAGTCAACGCCCGCGGCCTAGGCGTGAGATGAGAGCCGACTAGGTAGTCGAACAGCGTTGGTCACCGCACCAGGCGGCGCAGCAGGCCCGACGCGGCAGCGATGCCGAGCACCGCCGCGACGGCGAGGACCGTGACGTCCAGCCGGGTGTTGCCCGGTGTGCCCAGCAGCAGTGAGCGCAGCGCGTTCACTTCGTACGACAGTGGGTTCACGGTGGACAGCGCGCGCAGCCAGCCCGGCATGATGTCCACCGGATACAGCGCGTTGGAGGCGAAGAACAGCGGCATGGTGATGGCCTGGCCGATGCCCATCAGGCGGTCGCGATTGCGGACCAACCCCGCCAAAGTCATTGACAGGCACGAGAAGAACGCCGACCCGAGCATCACCACCACCATCGCGGCCAGGATGTGCAGCGGGTTGAAGCTCAGGTGGATGCCCATCAGCAGCGCGATCAGCAGAACCCCGAGCACCTGGGCGATCGATCGGACTCCGGCCGCGAAGGCCTTGCCGGTGATCAGGGCCGACGCCGGCGACGGGGTGACCATCAGCTTCGCCAGGATGCCGGCGTCGCGGTCCCAGACGATCTGGATGCCGTAGAAGATCGAGATGAACAGCGCGGACTGGGCGATGATGCCGGGCGCCAGGAACGACAGGTAGGGCACGCTGCCGGTGCTGATCACGTGTAGGCGCGAGAACGTCTGCCCGAAGATCAGCAGCCACAACGCGGGCTGAATCGTCCGGGTGACCAACTCGGTGCGGTCATAGCGCAGCTTCTGCAACTCGACGAGCGCGAAGGCGCCCATCCGGCGGGCGAGGCCGCCGATGCGTTTGGTGCCACGGGGCGCGGTGACAAGTTCGACATCAACTGACACGACGGGCAGTCCTCCTTCCGGCGCGGACATCCTTCAAGGTCTGGCGGTCGTCATCGCCCGACAGATCGGAGCCGGCGTAGTGCCGGAAGACATCCTCGAGGGTGGCGTCCGGGCCGAGCGTGGCCTTCAGATCGGTGGGCGACCCCACGGCCTGCAGGACGCCGTGATGCATCAGGGCAACCCGGTCGCACAGCGCGTCGGCTTCCTCCATGTAGTGCGTGGTGAGCAGGACCGTCATGCCGAACTCGCGCTGCATGTTCGCCACCTGGGCCCAGACGCTGTCGCGCGCAATGGGATCCAGGCCGACGGTGGGTTCGTCGAGGATCAACAGCGATGGCCGGTTCACCAGGGCTTGTGCCAACTCGAGTCGCCGGACCATGCCGCCGGAGAAGGTCTTCGCAGGCCGATCGGCGACATCGAGCAGCTGCATGGCCCGCAGCGCATCGTCGACCCGGTCCCGGCGTTCGCGGCGCGGCACGTCGTAGAGGCGCGCGAAAAGGTCGACGTTCTGACGACCGGTGAGGGCGGATTCGATTGAAAGTTGTTGCGGCACATAGCCGAGGTTCTGGCGGATGTCCATGGTGCGGCGTCCGGCGTCGAGCCCGAAGATGCGTATCTGACCGTGCTTGACGGGTGTCAGCGTGGTGAGCAGCCGCACCAGCGTGGTCTTGCCTGCGCCGTTGGGGCCGAGCAGTCCCATGGTTTCGCCCACGTCGACGGTGAGGCTGAGGTCGTCGACCGCGGTGAAATCGCCGTAGCAGTGCGTGACGTGGTCGCATTCGATGGCGGGGGTGCTCATGGTTGGCCCTCCTGGAGCATTCGGGTCATCTCGTCCAGGACGTTCAAACCCTTTGTCAGATCACGGATTTGCTCGTCGCTGAGTTGGTTCAGTACGACATCGAGGGCGGCCCGGCGGGCGGCCCTGGTCTGATCGGCGAGCTGTTGGGCGGGTTCGGTCAGCCGGAGCCGGCCGATGCGCCGGTCGTCGGGGTCGACGGTGCGGACGAGGAGCTCGTCCGCAGCCAGCTTGGAGACGAGGGTCGACGCGGTGTTGGCGGCCAGGCCGAGTTCCTGTGCGGCTTCCCGAACCGAGATGCCGGGCTGCCGGCCGACCAGTCTGAGCAGTTCGGCCTGCGATTGGGTCACTCCCGCGAAGCTGCCGCCGGCGGTCCGGCGTAATTGCCGGCGGAACCTGCCGACGGTGTGGAACAGGCCGGTGGCGAGATCGGAGGTGACGGGCACGTCCCTATAATAGCTCTGTTGCAGAGGTATTACCGAACCGTGGTTTACTCGGGCGGTGTTCCCCGAGTACCGCACACTGCTGACCGCATTCGGCGGCGGTGTGGTGACACTGACGCTGAACCGGCCGGGGCGGCGCAACGCTTTCGGTGACGGGATGCGGGAGGAACTCGCCGACGCCTACACCCGCTGCGACCACTCGGACGATGTGCGGGCCGTCGTGCTGACCGGGACGCCACCGGCGTTCTGTGCCGGTGCCGACCTGGCCGCGGGCGACCAGACGTTCGCGGCGCCGGGCCCGGAGTTCAGCGCGGCCGGCATCCAGGTCGCGGCGTGGTCGTTGAGCAAGCCGGTGATCGCGGCGGTCAACGGGCACGCGATCGGGCTGGGGCTCACCTTGGCGCTGCAGTGCGATATCCGGATCTTCGCCGCCGATGCCCGCTACGGCGTTGTGCAGGTGCGCCGCGGGGTGGTCGGGGACGCCTACTCGCACTGGGCGCTGCCCCGGTTGGTCGGGATCGCGCGGGCCGCGGAAATCCTTTTGACCGGAACAACTTTCGATGGCACCCGCGCAGCGGAGCTCGGTATCGCGAGCCGCGTGCTGCCCGCTGACGAGGTGCTGCCGGCCGCGCTGGAGGTGGCCCACGACATCGCGGACAACACCGCGCCGATGTCGGTGGCGGCCAGCAAGCGGCTGCTGTGGGATTCGTTCGACCTGTCGCGCGACGAGGTGGGCCGGCGGGAGACGGAGATCCATCTCGCTGTGATGGCACATGACGACGCCAAGGAAGGCGTGCGGGCGCTGCAGGCCGGACGTCGGCCGCGGTGGTCGGGGCGGCCGGTGGACCCGACGGCCTAAGTAACCGTCACGCCGGAATCTCTCAGGGCGGCAATGGCATTCGCGGCGCCGTCAGAGGACACCCCGGCGGTGTAGTCGAGCAGGACGCGGGTGCGGAACCCGGCCTTGGCGGCGTCTGCGGCCGTCGCCTTGACGCAGTAGTCGGTTGCGATGCCCACCACATCCACCTCGTCGACCCCGCGAGTGCGCAGCCAGTCCGCCAGCGGAGTTCCGGTGCCGTCCTCGCCTTCGAACCCGCTGTATGCCGCGGAGTACCGGCCTTTGCGGAACACCGCCTCGACCGTTGACACGTCGAGCTCGGGATGGAACTGCTCGCCCGGTGTCCCGGCGACACAGTGCGGCGGCCAGGACGTCAGGTAGTCGGGTTGATCGGAGAAATGTGCACCCGGGTCGATGTGATGGTCCGCCGTGGCCACGACGTGGTCGTACTCGCGGCGGGCCAGCAGGCCGGTGATCGCGCGGGCCACGGCGCCACCGCCGGACACCGCGAGAGAACCCCCTTCGCAGAAGTCGTTCTGCACGTCGACGACGATCAACGCCCGCATGTGTCCACGGTAGACCGCTTGCTGCGCTTCGCCAGTTGCCGTAGCGTCCGGACACGTGTCTGAACAGGCGCTTGAGCCCACCCGGCGCCGGTTGACGGCCAAACAGGCCGATACGGTCGACCGGCTGAGCCGTGCCGCACTCGATCTGTTGCGCCGCGAAGGCTTCGCGGGTCTGACGGTCCGCCGGGTCGCTGCCGACGCCGGCGTCGGCGCGGCGACGGCCTACACCTACTTCTCGTCGAAGGAACACCTGGTTGCCGAGGTGTTCTGGCGCCGGCTGGCTTCGTCGCCGCCCGCGGCGCACGACTCCGACGATCCTGCCACCCGGGTGACCGAGGTGCTGCGGCACATCGCGCTGCTGGTGATCGACGAACCGGAGTTCGCGGGGGCTGTGACCAACGCGCTGCTCGGCCGCGATCCGGATGTCGAGGTACTGCGGCAGCGCATTGCCGCGGACATCCGCTCCCGCCTGGCCGCGGCACTCGGCCCGGACGTGGACGACGACGTCATCGAATCGCTGGAGATGCTCTATTCGGGCGCGCTGGTCCGCGCCGGCATGGGCTTCACGTCGTACGACGAGATCGCCGAACGGCTGGAGAAGTCAGCCCGGCTGATGCTGCGCTGACGATCGGGTGCCCAGCATCGCGAGCGCGGCGGTCAGCGCCGGCTCGGTGAGTTCGGCGACGTCCCGGCCGTCCTCGACGAGCAGTGCGGTCAATTCGCGAAGACCGCCGAGCAGGATCAGCGCCAGTGGCCGGCTGATCGGCGCGATCCCGGCGCGCTGGAACCCCGAACCGCTCGTGAGGTCGACGACCATGTCGGTGAGGTGCTCCATGGCAAGGCGATTCAGCGGCAGCGCGGCGTCACCGAGGGCCGGCGCCTCCCGGATCCAGCTCAAGGTGATCGCGGGCCGCGATTCAATGTGCGCGACGTACGCGTCGACCGCGTTGCGCACCTGCTGCTCCCAGGCACCGTCGGGATCGATGGCGGCGCGAATCCTGGCGATGAGGTCCTCGTTGTTGGTCCGCAGCAGCTCGACGAAGCACTCCTGCTTGCTGGCGAACTGGTCGTAGAAGGTGCGCTTCGAGGTCTTGGCGTTCCGGACGATGTCGGCGACGGTGGTGTCGCGGTAGCCGCGGGTCTCCAGCGAGGTGGCGAGCCCGTCAAGCAGCCGCCTGCGGAACGGCTGTGCAGCCGATTGTGCCGAGTTGCCCTCGCTGTCCGTCATCTCTTCCCAGAACCCTTGCCTAGCGGTGGTACCAGCCGGTACCGTACCTGATAACAGCGTGGTACACCGTGGTACCGCGTCATTCAGGGTTTGGAGCGCGCCATGACCGAAACCGTCACCGCTGAACTCACCGAGTGTGCCCCGGCGATCCACCTGCCGCCGGCAACCGGGGTCCCCAAATTTCTCCAAGGCGTCGCGTTCGCCACCAACCGGCGCCGGTTCGTCAATCGCATGGTGCCGCGGCTCGGTCCGGTATTCACTTGTGACGCACCGGTTTTCGGCCGCGCGGTGATGGTGACCGACCCGCAGCTGGCCAAGCAGCTGTTCGCGGCGAACCCGGCCGACGTCGGCAACATCCAGCCGAACCTGTCGCGTGTCCTCGGCAGCGGATCGGTGTTCGCGCTCGACGGCTCCGAGCACCGGCTTCGCCGCAAGCTGCTGACCCCGCCGTTCCACGGCAAGAGCATCAAGAACTACGAGCGCATCTTCGAAGAGGAGACGCTGCGCGCGGCAGCGTCCTGGCCGGAGGGGAAGTCGTTCCCCACGCTCGAGCCGATGATGCACATCACCCTCAACGCCATCCTGCGCGCGGTGTTCGGTGCCGACGGTCACCACCTCGACGAACTACGGCGGATCATCCCGCCGTGGGTCACCCTCGGGTCGCGGCTGGCGGTGCTGCCCATGCCGCCGCGCACCTACGGCCGCTTCACGCCGTGGGGCCGGCTCGCCGAATACCGACGGCAGTACGACGACGTCGTGGGCCGGCTGATCGACGCAGTTGCCGCCGACCCCAACCTCGAGAGCCGCGACGACGTGCTGGCGCTGCTGCTGCGCAGCACCTACGAGGACGGAACGGCGATGTCCCGCAGCCACATCGCCGATGAACTGCTGACGCTGCTGGCGGCCGGCCACGAAACCACCGCCGCCACCATGGCGTGGGTCTTCGAGCGGATCTCCCGGCACCCCGAGGTGCTGCGGCGCCTCGAAGACGAGGTGGCGACCGGTGAGACGGACGAGTACCGCCAGGCGACCATCCTGGAGGTGCAACGCATCCGCACCATCATCGACTTCGCCGGCCGGCACGTGTACGCACCGACCTTCCAGCTCGGGGAATGGGTCATCCCGCGGGGCTTCTCGGTCATCGTCGCCATCGACCACATGCACGAGGACGCAAAGGAATTCCCGCATCCGGAGCGGTTCGACCCGGAGCGCTTCCTCGGCCGCCGGCCGCCGCTGGCGTTCCTGCCGTTCGGTGGCGGTACCCGCCGGTGCGTCGGTGCGGTGTTCGCGCAGGTCGAGATGGACGTCGTGTTGCGGACTGTATTGCGGCACTTTGCCGTTCAGGTCAACAGCGCGCCGGGGGAGAAGGTCTTCTCACGCGGCGTGGCCTATACGCCGAAGGACGGTGGTCGCGTGGCGCTACGCCGGCGGGTCACCCCGCTGTAGGTTCATGCTGTGACCGAACGGATTACGCAGTACCGCCACGACGGATTGACCTTCGACGTGGTCGACTCCGGCCCCATCGACGGCGACGTCGTGGTGTTGTTGCACGGCTTCCCGCAGACAGCTGAGTCCTGGGCCGCCGTGTCGGAGCTGTTGCACGCCAATGGTTTCCGTACTCTCGCGCCGAATCAGCGCGGCTACTCACCGGGTGCGCGGCCGAAGGGGCGGCGGCAGTACACGATCCCCAAACTGACCGATGACGTCGCCGCGCTGATCGACCTGGTCGGCGGCCCGGTGCACGTGGTCGGGCACGACTGGGGCGCCGCGATCGCCTGGGCGCTGACGGCGACGAAACCGGAGCTGGTGCGCACCCTGACCGCGGTGTCGGTGCCCCACACCGGAGCCTTCCTCAAAGCGATGGCCGTCGGGACACAGGCGCTGCATTCGTACTACATGCTGATCTTCCAGGTGCCGTGGCTCGGCGAACGATTCGCGCAACTGGCCATGCCGCGCAGCGGTATGACCGCCGACGCGCTGGCCGTCACGCGGGCCGAGGTGTTCGAGAGCGGCGCGCTGACCCCGGCGCTCAACTGGTACCGGGCCATGCCGTTCGTGAACCCGAAATCGGCGTTCACCCCGGTGACCCGGCCCACCACCTACATCTGGAGCGACGGCGACATCGCGCTCGGCCGCAAGGGCGCCCTGCTGACCGAGCAGTTCGTTCATGCGCCGTACAAGTTCGAGATCGTCGCGGGCGCCAACCACTGGTTGCCGGATCAGCATCCCGAGCTGGTCGCCCGGCTGATCGCCGAGCGCGCTGCCACCGCCTAACTCGCGCGCTTGGGCAGTTTCCAGCCCGGCCGCGGGAAGTGGCAGGTGTAGCCGTTGGGGATGCGCTCCAGGTAGTCCTGGTGTTCCGGCTCGGCCTCCCAGAACGGGACGGCCGGCGTCACCTCGGTGACCACCTTGCCGGGCCACAGGCCCGAGGCGTCGACGTCGGCGATGGTGTCCTCGGCGACGCGCTTCTGCTCGTCGTCGGTGTAGAAGATCGCCGAGCGGTAGCTCGTTCCGACGTCATTGCCCTGCCGGTTGACGGTCGACGGGTCGTGGATCTGGAAGAAGAACTCCAGGAGCGCGCGAAAGTCGGTCTGGCTCGGGTCGTAGATGATCTCGACGGCCTCGGCGTGGCCGGGGTGGTTGCGGTAGGTCGGGTGGTCGTTGCTCCCACCGGTGTACCCGACCCGGGTTTTCAGCACGCCCGGCTGCTTGCGGATCAGGTCCTGCATACCCCAGAAGCAGCCGCCGGCCAGGATGGCGGTTTCGGTGTCGGTCATGACTCCAGAGAACCGAACTCCCGGCGACTGCGCAAGTGCTCGACAAACGCCACTAGAACGTGTTCTAGTTTTCCTGTGACGGGCAACACTTTCAGTCGCGAGGAACTCATCGCGGCATTCGACGTCTTCGAGCAGACCGTGGACCGCGCCGCCCAGACGCGCGACTGGGATCCGTGGACCGACCACTACACCGAGGACGTGCTGTACATCGAGCACGCCATGGGCACCATGCACGGGCGCGAAGAGGTGCGGCCGTGGATCTGGAACACCATGGAGAACTTCCCGGGCAGCTACATGACGTCGTTCCCGTCGCTGTGGAAGGTGTACGACGAAGCGACCGGCCGGGTCATCTGCGAACTCGACAACCCCATGCGTGATCCCGGCGACGGCACCATCATGGGCGCCACCAACATCTCGATCATGACCTACGCGGGCGACGGTCTGTGGAGCAAGCAGGAAGACATCTACAACCCCATGAAATTCCTCGAGACCACCATGGCGTGGTGCAAGAAGGCCGAAGCCCTGGGCACCCTGCCCGAGGTGGCCGAGGAATGGATGCGCAAGGTCGGTGGCAGGGGACGCCGGTGACCGCCCTCGTCATCGGGGCCAACGGCTACCTCGGTTCGCATGTCACCCGGCAGCTCGTGGCGGCCGGGGAAGACGTGCGGGTCATGGTGCGAGCCGGCGCCAACACCGTCGGCATCGACGACCTCGACGTGACCCGCTACGAAGGCGACATCTGGGACAACGACACCCTGCGCGCCGCGATGACCGGCGCCGACATCGTCTACTACTGCGTGGTCGACACCCGCGGCTGGCTGCGGGATCCGTCGCCGTTGTTCCGGACCAACGTCGAGGGCACCCGCAACGTGCTGGACGTCGCGGTGGAGCCCGAAATCGCCTCGGGTCTCAAGAAATTCGTCTTCACCAGCAGCTACGCCACGGTGGGACGCAAGCGCGGTTTCGTCTCCACCGAGGACGACATCGCCGACGAGCGCACGTTGCCGCCGTACGTGCGGTCGCGCGTGCAGGCCGAGAAGCTGGTGCTCGGATACGCCCGTGAGCGCGGGTTGCCCGCTGTCGCGATGTGCGTCTCCACCACGTACGGCGGAACGGACTGGGGCCGCACCCCGCACGGCGCCATCATCGCCGGCGCCGCATTCGGGAAGCTGCCGTTCGTGATGAGCGGCATCGAACTGGAAGCGGTCGACGTCAACGACGCCGCCCGGGCGCTGATCCTCGCGGCCGACAAGGGCCGTCCCGGGGAGCGGTACCTGATCTCCGACAAGATGATCAGCAATGCCGCGGTGGCACGGATCGCCGCCGCCGAGGCCGGCGTGCCGGCGCCGGCCAAGTCGCTGCCGCTGCCGGTGACGTACGCACTCGCCACCATGGGCACCGTCAAGGGCCGGCTCAGAGGCAGCGACGAACACATGTCGCTGGCGTCGCTGCGCCTGATGCGTGCCGAGGCGCCCGTCGACTGCAGCAAGGCCAGGGCCGAATTGGGTTGGGAGCCAAGGCCTGTCGAGGATGCAGTGCGGGAGGCGGCGCGATTCTGGGTGGGCCTGCGAAAGGCGCGTCAGGCCCAGAAATCCACGGGCTGAACAACGCGCCGCGCGGCGTTAAGTCGTGGCACGGCAGCCTCACCCGGGGCTAGCGTCGAAGCCATGACGGACAGATTGCAGGTGGACCTCACCGGTGCGCCGCAGACCATGCTGGCCACGCTGTACGGCAAGGCGCTCGACGCCGACCTGCCGAACTCGGTGCTGCACGACACCTACGCGAGGGACGTCGTCGCCCGCATCGACTACGACTGGTCGCGGACGACGATGACGGCGGCCCGATCTCCGGGCGTCACCCTCCGGTCCGCCTACTTCGACATGACCGCCCGCCAGTTCCTGGCCGTGCATCCGGACGCCGTTGTGCTGCACCTCGGTTGCGGGCTGGACAGCCGGTACTACCGCCTCGACCCGGGGCCTGACGTCGACTGGTACGACGTCGACTACCCGGAGGTTGCCGATCTGCGCCGGCAGCTGTACCCGCCCCGCGAGCACTGCCACATCGTGTCGGCATCGGTGACAGACCCGGCGTGGCTGGCGGATATCCCCGCCGACCGCCCGGTGCTCATGCTGGCAGAGGGTCTCACCATGTATCTCAGTGAGGCCGACGGGCAGGCGCTGTTCCGCCGGATTGTCGAGCAATTCCCAAGCGGCGAACTGCAATTCGACGCCTTCAGCCGGCTCGGCGTGAAACTGCAATGGACCAACTCGGTCGTGCGCCGTTCGGGTGCGACGTTGCAGTGGGCCATGGACAGCCCCGACGACGTCCTCTCGGTGGTGCCGGGACTGCGGCTGCTGTCGTTGGTGTCGGCTTTCGATGCCGACGGCTACGACCGGCTACCGGCGGGGCTACGGGTGATGGCGGCCATCATGCGCGCTGTGCCCGGTATGCGTTATATGTCGCAGTACCACCGGTATTCGTGGGGCTGACCACCCCGACCGGCTACGCGGCTTCGGCGCGGGCCTTCAGGCGCTCCAGCGTCAGCCGGATGTTCTCGGCGTTGGCCGCATCGCGGTCGGCGACGCCGGTGAGCGAGGCGGCGAACAACTTCAGCAGACCCGGCCGGTTGTCCCACGTGGACTCGGTGACCCGGCAGCCGCCCGCCGTCTCGGTGATTTCGTAGCGCCAGTACGCGATGGGCACGATCGAGGACTTCACGGCGAAGCCGAACGTCCTACCCGGCTCGGCCTCGGTGATGGTGCAGCTGGTGGTCCAGGTCTTCGAGCCGTTGCGGTTGTGTCCCTTGAACACCGAACCGGGTACCGCGGACGAGCCCTTCTGCCACTCCATGGTGTGTGCCTCCTCGGCGAGCGAGGCCAGGGTGGGCAGATCGGTCAGCAACGCGTAGACAGCCGACGGGCTGGCAGCGATCTCGATGGCAGCGGTGACGGCGGCGGGCCCCTGTGCGGTCATGGGGCTGATCGTAGACGGGCCGTCCCGGAGTCAGGCAAGCGGTAATTGTCGCTGGCGCAACAAGAATGCTCGAACTCTGCGGGTAACCGTTTGGGGGTATCCCGGCGATATACCGCGTGACGGCACCTTCCAACGAAGGAGTTGGGTTGATATGAGCAAAAAGACGTTTGTGGCAGCTACCGCGCTCACCACCGGTGTGAGTGCGGCGATTATGGGATTGGGAGTCAATATCGCGCAGGCGAAGCCTGCACCGCCGTGCCCACCGATGCAGGTGTGCAACGGTCCGGGGAACGGGCACGGCCCGGGTGGCGGCGGTCCGCCCGGAAACCCCGGCGGTCCGCCCGGAAACCCCGGCGGTCCGCCTGGAAACCCGGGTGGTCCCGGCGGCGGGCCCGGCGGGCCACCGCCCGGCGACCCGGGCAATCACGATGACTGGCACCCGGGTGACCAGGACAATGGCCGCGGGGACTGGCATCCCGGTGACCAGGGGAACTGGCACCCCAGGCCGGGTGACCCGGGACCGGGTGACTGGCACTGGCGCGGCGGCCCGCCGCCATGGGGTCATGGCCCGGGTCCGTGGGGGTGGGGACCGCCGCCGCGGCCGAACATCATCTGGGTGGCGCCCCCGCCGTGGGCACCGCCGCCGCCGCCGTTCGACTACTGGGGCTACACCGTCTACCCGGTGTGGGACCCGGGCTTCATGGCGTGGGGTTTCTGGTTCTTCGGCATCTGGATTGCGCTGTAATCCGTCAGTAGTTGCCGTCTGATGGCTGGGCCTGTCACTCGTGACAGGCCCAGCGTCATGTCGGGAATCGGCATCGCCGGGAAAGGTGTTGCAATGAGCATGACCGAGCGTCCCGTGCTGCAGCCCACTGCGGCTCACCCCATCACCATCACGCCGACCGCCGGACGCGTCACCGTCACGGTCAACGGACGCGTGGTGGCGGACACCACTGACGCGCTCACCCTGCAGGAGTCGAATTATCCAGCGGTGCAATATGTTCCGCTCGCGGACGTCGACCAGGCGACGCTGACCAGGAGCACGACCACCAGCTACTGCCCGTACAAGGGTGATGCCGGCTACTACCACGTCGGAGACATCGAGGACGTCATCTGGACCTACGAACAGCCCTATCCCGCGGTCGCGGAAATCGCCGGCCGAGTGGCGTTCTACCCGGACAAGGCCGACATCGTGGTGCATCCCGCCTAACCTGAACCCGTGCCCACCGCCAGCCTGGCCCTGGACGGCCCGGCCGGCCTGGGTCTGACGTTGTCGCCGCTGCGCCGCGGCGGGACCGATCCGACCTTCCGGACCGTCGACGGCGTCATCTGGCGCACCAGCCTCATGCGCACCGGCGGCGTCACCGCACGGCTCAGCTCGCCCGACCTCACGACCGTCGACTGCGAGGTGTGGGGTGACGGCGCCGCCGAATTCCTGGACCGGTTACCCGGGCTGGTCGGCGCCGAGGACGACGCCACGGGATTCGTACCCACCGAACCGACCATTGCCGAGGCCTGGCGCCGGGTTCCGCACCTGCGGTTGTGCCGAACCGGGCGGGTGCTGGAGGCCCTGGTCCCGGCGATCCTCGAGCAGCGGGTGCACGGCATCGACGCATGGAGTGCGTTCCGCACGCTGACGACGCGGTACGGCGCGCCGCCCCCGGGCCCCGCACCGGCCGGGATGCGTCTGCCCCCGACCGCCGACGTGTGGCGTCGCATCCCGTCCTGGGAGTTTCACCGGGCCAACGTAGACCCGGGCCGGGCTCGCACCCTGGTCGGATGTGCGCAGCGGGCCGACGCGCTGGAGCGGCTGACGCCGGAAAACGCCACGACGGCACTGATGTCGTTGCCGGGCGTCGGGGTGTGGACGGCGGCCGAAACCGTGCAGAAGGCCTTCGGCGACGCCGACGCGCTCTCGGTCGGTGACTATCACCTGGCCAAGACGGTCGGCTGGACCCTGCTGGGCCACCCGATCGACGACGCCGCGATGGTCGAACTGCTGGAACCGCTCCGTCCCCACCGGCATCGGGCGGTGCGGCTGCTCGAGGTCAGTGGCCTGGCGCGCAACCCGAGATTTGGTGCGCGCCAAGCGATTCCGAATTTGAAGACGATCTAGTCCCGATCCGGCTCCGTGGCCGTGCCGAACAACAGCGGATAGGCGACGCCCGCGACGGCCGCTCCGACCAACGGCGCCAGCCAGAACACCCAGAGCTGCGTGGGCGCCCCGTTGCCGTTGAAGAACGCGACGCCGGTCGAGCGGGCCGGGTTTACCGACGTGTTGGAGATCGGAATCGAGATCAGGTGGATCAGGGTCAGGGACAGGCCGATGGACAGTCCTGCGAAGCCCTTCGGGGCCCGAGCGTCGGTGGAACCCAGGATCACGAACAGGAACATCGCGGTCAGAACGATTTCGGTGATGATCACCGACGCCAGGCCGAAATGTTCCGGTGAGTGGTCACCGAAACCGTTCGCGGCCATGTTGCCGGTTGCCGACCAGCCCTTCTGTCCGCTGCCGATCCAGTAGATGACCCCACCGGCGACGAGTCCGCCGACGACCTGGGCGATCCAGTACGCCGGTAGCGCCTTCCATTCGATCCGGCGGGCCAGGGCCGCGCCGAGCGTGACCGCTGGATTGAAATGACCACCCGAGACGCTGCCGAAGGCATAGACGCCGGTCAGGACTGTGAGGCCGAAAGCGATTGCGACACCGAGGAATCCGATACCGATGGAGGTGTGTTCGCTCGGATTGGCGGAAAAGACCGCCGCGCCGCAGCCGCCGAGCACCAGCCAGAAGGTGCCGACGGCCTCCGCCGCCAGCTTGTGTGTCATCGTGGGAGCACTCATGTGGTCGAACCCTCCACTTCCAGTTGAAAAAGCCGGGTCAGCAAACTGCATTTCGAGCGTCTCACCAAAGGGCGGCCGAGAGTCCGGCTGTTGCTGAATAGCAGCTCAAAGGTGACCGGTGGTTGCTCGGTGGCGGGCCCCGAATCTAAGAATCTGACCAATCTTTACAGCAAATAAATATTTGGTAACAGGCCTGCGGAAATGCTGTATACAGCAAACTAAAATGGGGTGCGGTGACCAATGATGCCGGCGGGTCCCCCTTGGGTGTGACCCGAATTGATTGGCGAAAACGCAAGGGCTCCAATAAAATTGGTGCTACCGACCGGTAGCTTCCGAGTGTTGTCGACCACAGTCACAGCAACCTCGTTAGGCCTGCCTAAGTTGGCATGTCAGGCCGGGTTTGTCATATCGTTTTGTCTCAATCGAGGCGAGCGGGACGGCCCGTCGTTCAGTGCTGCACGCTGGCATACCGTCGCTCAGTCCGCTGGCGCCGCTGAAAGCGGTGGTCAAGCGATGCTTCGTAAAGAAGATGGTGAAGGGTTAGGTGGGAATGACGCCGCAGCACGGCGGACCCAGCAAGGTCGGGCTGTACAACCCCGCGCATGAGCACGACGCCTGTGGCGTCGCCATGGTCGCGGACATTCACGGACGTCGGAGCCGCGACATCGTCGACAAGGCGATCACGGCACTGCTGAACCTGGAGCACCGCGGTGCTGCAGGTGCCGAGCCGAACACCGGCGACGGCGCAGGCATCCTGCTGCAGGTCCCTGACGAGTTCCTCCGCGCCGTGTGCGCAGAGGAAGGCTTCGAGCTGCCCGCCGAGGGCAGCTACGCCACGGGCATCGCCTTCCTGCCGCAGTCGGCCCGCGACGCCAAGCTGGCGTGCGAAGCCGTCGAGAAGATCGTCGAAGCCGAGGGCCTGCAGGTCCTGGGCTGGCGCGACGTGCCGTTCGACGAGTCGTCGCTGGGCGCCCTGGCGCGCGACGCCATGCCGACCCTGCGTCAGATCTTCATCGCCGGCGCTGACGGCATGCAGCTCGAGCGCCGCGCCTACGTGATCCGCAAGCGTGCCGAGCACGAGCTGGGCACCAAGGGCCCGGGCCAGGACGGCCCCGGCCGCGAGACGGTGTATTTCCCGAGCCTGTCGGGCAAGACCATCGTCTACAAGGGCATGCTCACCACCCCGCAGCTCAAGGCGTTCTACCTGGACCTGCAGGACGAGCGGATGAAGAGCGCGCTGGGCATCGTGCACTCGCGGTTCTCGACCAACACGTTCCCGTCGTGGCCGCTGGCGCACCCGTTCCGCCGGGTCGCCCACAACGGTGAGATCAACACCGTCAACGGCAACGAGAACTGGATGCGGGCCCGTGAGGCGCTCATCCACACCGACGTGTTCGGGTTCCACAACGACCTGAACAAGATTTTCCCGGTCTGTACGCCGGGCGCCTCGGACACCGCTCGGTTCGACGAGGCGCTCGAACTCCTGCACCTGGGTGGACGTCCGCTGCACCACGCCGTGCTGATGATGATCCCCGAGGCGTGGGAACGCAGCGAGACCATGGACCCCGCCCGCCGGGCGTTCTACCAGTACCACGCGTCGCTCATGGAGCCGTGGGACGGCCCGGCGTCGGTGTGCTTCACCGATGGCACCATCGTCGGCGCGGTCCTGGACCGCAACGGCCTGCGTCCCTCGCGCATCTGGGTCACCGACGACGGCCTGGTCGTCATGGCCTCCGAGGCCGGCGTCCTGGACCTGGACCCGTCGACCGTCGTCAAGAAGATGCGCCTGCAGCCCGGCCGCATGTTCCTCGTGGACATGGCCGAGGGCCGGATCGTCGACGACGAGGAGATCAAGGACAAGCTGGCGGCCGAGCACCCCTACCAGGAGTGGCTCGACAACGGCCTGTTCCACATCGACGACCTGCCCCCGGGCGACTACGTCAAGATGCCGCACCACCGCGTGGTGCTGCGCCAGCAGGCGTTCGGCTACACCAACGAAGAGGTCACCCAGCTGATCGTGCCCATGGCACGCACCGGCGCCGAGGCGCTGGGCTCCATGGGTACCGACACCCCGATCGCTGTGCTGTCGCAGCGGCCGCGGATGCTCTACGACTACTTCCAGCAGCTGTTCGCCCAGGTCACCAACCCGCCGCTGGACGCCATCCGTGAAGAGGTCGTCACCAGCCTCTCGGGCGTCATCGGCCCCGAGGGTGACCTGCTGAATCCGGACGAGAACTCGTGCCGGCAGATCGTCGTGCCGCAGCCGATCCTGCGCAACGGCGACCTGTCCAAGCTGATCTGCGTCGACCCCGACCACGAGGTCCGGGGTCGCAAGCACGGTATGCGGGCCGCGGTCATCAACTGCCTCTACCCGGTTGCCGACGGTGGAGACGGTCTGCGCCGCGCTCTGGAGGACGTCCGCACCAAGGTGTCGCAGGCCATCCGCAACGGTGCCCGCATCATCGTGCTGTCGGACCGTGAGTCGAACGAATGGCTCGCGCCGATCCCGTCGCTGCTGTCGACGGCCGCCGTCCACCACCACCTGGTCCGGGAACGCACCCGCACCCAGGTCGGCCTGGTGGTCGAGTCCGGTGACGCCCGCGAGGTGCACCACATGGCCATGCTGGTGGGTGTCGGCGCCGCCGCCATCAACCCGTACATGGCGTTCGAGACCGTCGAGGACATGGTGGACCGCGGTGTCATCACCGGTCTGACCAGCGACCAGGCCAAGGCCAACTACGTCAAGGCCGCCGGCAAGGGCGTACTGAAGGTGATGTCCAAGATGGGCATCTCGACGCTGGCCTCCTACACCGGCGCCCAGCTGTTCCAGGCCGTCGGCATCAGCCAGCGCGTGCTCGATGAGTACTTCACCGGCATCTCCTGTCCGACCGGCGGTATCGACCTCGACGACATCGCGGCCGACGTCGCGGCGCGGCACAGCCTCGCCTACCTCGACCGGCCCGACGAGTGGGCGCACCGCGAGCTCGAGGTCGGCGGCGAGTACCAGTGGCGCCGTGAGGGCGAGTACCACCTGTTCAACCCGGACACGGTGTTCAAGCTGCAGCACTCCACCCGCACCGGGCAGTACTCGGTGTTCAAGGAGTACACCAAGCTGGTCGACGACCAGAGCGAGCGCATGGCCTCCCTGCGTGGCCTGTTCACCTTCAAAGAGGGTGTGCGCGAACCGATTTCGGTCGACGAGGTCGAGCCCGCCAGCGAGATCGTCAAGCGGTTCTCCACCGGCGCGATGAGCTACGGCTCGATCTCGGCCGAGGCCCACGAGACGCTCGCCATCGCCATGAACCGCCTCGGCGGACGGTCGAACTCGGGTGAGGGCGGCGAGAACGTCGAGCGCTTCGACCGGGATGCCAACGGCGACTGGCGACGCAGTGCCATCAAGCAGGTCGCGTCGGCGCGCTTCGGTGTGACGTCGCACTACCTGACGAACTGCACCGACATCCAGATCAAGATGGCCCAGGGCGCCAAGCCCGGTGAGGGCGGTCAGCTTCCGGGGCACAAGGTGTACCCGTGGGTGGCCGAGGTACGGCACTCGACGCCGGGTGTCGGCCTGATCTCACCGCCGCCGCACCACGACATCTACTCGATCGAGGATCTGGCGCAGCTGATCCACGACCTGAAGAACGCCAACCCCGAGGCCCGCATCCACGTGAAGCTGGTGTCGGAGAATGGCGTCGGCACGGTCGCCGCGGGTGTCTCGAAGGCACACGCCGACGTCGTGCTCATCTCCGGGCACGACGGTGGCACCGGTGCGACGCCGCTGACCTCGCAGAAGCACGCGGGTGCGCCGTGGGAGCTGGGCCTGGCCGAGACGCAGCAGACCCTGCTGCTCAACGGTCTGCGCGACCGCATCGTCGTGCAGGTGGACGGCCAGCTCAAGACGGGACGCGACGTCGTCGTCGCCGCGCTGCTGGGCGCCGAAGAGTTCGGTTTCGCCACCGCGCCGCTGGTGGTCTCTGGCTGCATCATGATGCGCGTCTGCCACCTCGACACCTGCCCCGTGGGTGTCGCCACCCAGAACCCGGTGCTGCGCGAGCGCTTCACCGGCAAGCCGGAATTCGTCGAGAACTTCTTCCTGTTCATTGCAGAAGAGGTCCGCGAGCTGATGGCGCAGCTGGGTTTCCGCACCATCAACGAGATGGTCGGCCAGGTCGGCGCGCTGGACACCAGCAAGGCCGTCGCCCACTGGCGTGCGCAGAAGCTGGACCTGACCCCGGTGCTGTACGAACCGGAGTCGGCCTTCATGAAGCAGGATCTGTACTGCACGTCGAGCCAGGACCACGGGCTGGACAAGGCGCTCGACCAGCAGCTGATCGCGGAGTGCCGGGACGCCATCGAGTCCAAGGTGCCGGTGAGCCTCGCCATGAAGATCACCAACGTGAACCGCACCGTCGGCACCATGCTGGGCCACGAGGTCACCAAGGTTCATGGCGGCCAGGGTCTTCCGGACGGCACCATCGACATCACGTTCGACGGTTCGGCGGGCAACAGCTTCGGCGCATTCCTGCCGAAGGGCATCACCCTCCGGGTGAACGGCGACGCCAATGACTATGTCGGCAAGGGTCTTTCGGGTGGACGCATCGTGGTGCGCCCGTCGAAGAACGCGCCGGCCGGTTACGTGGCCGAGGAGAACATCATCGGCGGCAACGTGATCCTGTTCGGCGCCACCAGCGGGCAGGCCTTCCTGCGCGGTGTGGTGGGCGAGCGGTTCGCGGTGCGTAACTCGGGCGCCCACGCGGTCGTCGAGGGCGTCGGCGATCACGGCTGCGAATACATGACCGGTGGCAAGGTCGTCATCCTCGGAGAGACCGGCCGTAACTTCGCCGCCGGTATGTCCGGCGGCATGGCCTACGTGTACGACCCGAAGGGCGCCTTGCCGGGCAACATCAACGGCGAGATGGTCGATCTCGATGCGCTCGACGCCACTGACGAACTGTGGCTGCACGAGATGATCACCGCTCATGTTGACGGAACGGAATCGGCTGTGGGACAGCGGATTCTGGCCGATTGGCAGAATCAGAAGGAGCAGTTCATCAAGGTGATGCCTCGCGACTACAAGCGGGTACTGGAGGCGATCGCCGGGGCCGAGGCCGCCGGCGAGGACGTCGGCGAAGCGATCATGGCGGCCGCTCGTGGCTGATCCGAACGGCTTCCTCAAGCACACCCACCGTCAGACTCCGGTTCGCCGGCCGGTCGACCTGCGCCTCAAGGACTGGAAAGAGGTCTACGAGGAGTTCTCCAAGGAGACCCTTCAGGTCCAGGCCTCGCGCTGCATGGACTGCGGTATCCCGTTCTGCCACAACGGTTGTCCGCTCGGGAACCTGATCCCCGAGTGGAACGACCTGGTGTACCGGGACCGCTGGCGCGACGGCATCGAGCGTCTGCACGCCACCAACAACTTCCCGGAGTTCACCGGGCGGCTGTGCCCGGCGCCGTGTGAGGCGTCGTGCGTCCTCGGCATCAACCAGGACCCGGTGACCATCAAGCAGGTCGAGGTCGAGCTGATCGACAACGCCTTCGACCAGGGCTGGGTCAAGCCGATGATCCCGGATGTGAAGACCGGCAAGAAGGTCGCCGTCGTCGGTTCCGGACCGGCCGGCCTGGCCGCTGCCCAGCAGCTCACCCGCGCCGGCCACGACGTGACCGTCTTCGAGCGGGCCGACCGCATCGGTGGTCTGCTGCGTTACGGCATCCCGGAATTCAAGATGGAGAAGCGGCACATCGACCGCCGCCTGGAGCAGATGGCGGCCGAGGGCACGCAGTTCCGCGCCGGCGTCAACGTCGGCGTCGACATCACCGTCGAGCAGCTGCAGGACGACTTCGATGCGGTGGTTCTGGCCGGCGGCGCGACCGCATGGCGTGACCTGCCGATCCCGGGCCGCGAGCTCGAGGGCATCTACCAGGCCATGGAGTACCTGCCGTGGGGCAACCGGGTCCAGCTCGGTGACGACGTCCTCGGACCCGACGGCGAGCCGCCGATCACGGCCAAGGGCAAGAAGGTCGTCATCATCGGTGGCGGTGACACCGGCGCCGACTGCCTGGGCACCGCGCACCGGCAGGGTGCCGAGAGCGTCCACCAGTTCGAGATCATGCCGCGTCCGCCGGAGGAGCGTGCCGAGTCGACCCCGTGGCCGACCTACCCGCTGATGTTCCGGGTGTCCTCGGCACACGAAGAGGGTGGCGAGCGCGTCTTCTCGGTCAACACCGAGGAGTTCCTGGGCGCCGACGGCAAGGTCTCCGCACTCAAGGTGCACGAGGTCGTCATGAAGGCCGGCAAGTTCGAGAAGGTCGAGGGTTCGGACTTCGAACTCCCGGCGGACATCGTCTTCCTCGCCATGGGCTTCGTCGGCCCCGAGCGTGAAGGCCTGCTGACCGAACTGGGTGTCGAGCTCACCGATCGCGGAAACGTGGCCCGGGACAAGGACTTCCAGACCACCGTGCCCGGCGTCTTCGTCGCCGGCGACATGGGCCGCGGCCAGTCGCTGATCGTGTGGGCCATCGCCGAAGGTCGCGCCGCGGCCGCCGGGGTGGACCGCTACCTGATGGGCGAGTCGGCACTGCCGAAGCCGATCAAGCCGACGGCTGCACCGCAGCGCTGATCTGACAATCAACCGAGGCCCGGTGGTGCGATGCACCGCCGGGCCTCGGTTTCTGCGAGATTGGTGACGGGCGTCTCGTGCACTGCTCGGTAAAATCGGTCGGTGGATAGCGGGGGAGGGCAGACGCGGCTGCCGCGTCTTGTGGTGCTGGGTGCGGTCGCTGTCGCGATATTGGCGTTGGTGGCACACAACCAACTGGTGCCGTTCGACGTCAAGTTCTTCGGATTGATGGAGAACGACTTCGACCTGTCGACGTACCGTGCTGCGGTAGATGGGCTTTGGGACGGTAAGCCGCTGTACGAGACGCCGGCGTTGAAAGAGGCTTGGTTCGTCTATCCGCCGTTCGCGACGGTGTTGCTTGCTCCGCTCGCGTGGGCCAGTTTTGAAGTCGCGAAGTGGTCGCTGGTGGTCCTGTCGGTGGGGCTGTTGGCGTTGTTGGCTTGGCGCATCATGCGATTGGCAGGCGTTCGTGCTGACTGGAGACTGGCGACGGTCAGCGCCGCACTCGGCGTGACGGTCATGGATGTCGAGCCGGTGCAGGCCACGCTCTGGTGGGGCCAGATCAACGTGGTGCTCATGGCGATGGTGCTGCTGGATCTGTTGCGGCCCACAGGTTCCCGTGGACGAGGTTTCGGGTTGGGCCTGGCGGCAGGTATCAAGCTGACTCCGCTGGTGTTCCTACCGTACCTGCTGCTGACGCGGCAATGGCGCGCTTTTGCCGTTGCCACAGGGACTTTCGTTGCGACCGTGGTGGGTACCTGGCCGTTCCTCGCGAGGGACAGTGGCTGGTTCTGGGCTCATCTCGGAGATACCACGCACATCGCCCATATCGATCACCTGGCGAACCAGTCGATCAATGGCTTCCTCGCTCGCTTCTTCGCACCCCTTCCACGGCCTGAGTGGTTGTGGATCATCTTGAGCCTCTTGGCCCTTGCTGCCGGACTGGCGGTGGCGTTCTGGGCCCACCGCCGCGGCGAACAGGCACTCGCGCTGGTGGCGGTGGGCCTGACCGGTTGTGCCGTCTCGCCGTTCAGCTGGGCGGCGCACTGGGTGTGGTTCGCACCGGCGATCTTCTGGCTCGTCGGGAAAGCCTGTACGACGCAGGGTGGTTGGGCTCGCGGCTGGGCGTACCGTGCTGCTGGTTTGTTCGCCATGGTATTCATGTGGACACTGCACAAGCCCGGCCGAAACAACACCACGATGTACTTCAGCGGCGTGTACTGGAATTTCCTTGACCTGCGGCCGTTCTGGATCGGCCAATTGATGAGCGGATGGTATCCGCTGGTGTATCTGTGCTTCCTGATCGGTGCGGTCGGCTGGTTGCGGTTGAGCACGTCGGAGCCGCCTGTGGTGGGCGCGATGCCCATGACTGCCGACGATCTCGGGGACTACCCGCCGGACTTCCTTGACGACGAGGTGGCTGCTCGCGCGTAGAGAGGTGCGGTTATGGTCGCCCTTGCGTGCATTGTCGACGAGACTGACCCCGTCCTTGACCCCGTTGACCACGCCGCTGGCGATCTTGAACGGCGCCTCGAATACCTCGGTCAGGCTCTCGACCATGCCCATGGCAAACACCCCTGAATTCCCCACAGCGAGCGTGACCGGGTCGCGGACAGCTCGCGAACGGCAAGTTCACAGCTGCCTCGTGCGCCCCCGGGACGGCGTTGGTAACGACTCGATACCGCCGGGTGTGTCGCATGAGGCTGGTGTTACTGAAGTTGCACAATTGATCGGTTCAGGTCCTGATCGACCAGAACTGAATACTTATGGCGAACTACTCCACTACACCCGGATCCCTGTTCGCCGGCTCCGAGCTGAGCCGGCGACGCTTTCTCGTGGGCTTGTCGGCCTCGGTCGTGGCCGGCGTGGGCCTGGCGCGGTGTGCTGTCGACGGGCCGTCGGCCACCGTGGCCGCGGCGCCACCGAAGCCTCTGAAGGAACCGGCGAAGCAGGGCATGGGGTTGGCCTTGCCCGGGGGCGGCGAGCTGAGCAGCCTGCCGGGCGTGGCCGGAAACCGCGTGGCGATCACGCTCGATGACGGTGTGAGTTCTGAGGTGGTGCGTGCATACACCAAGCTCGCACGGGACACCGGAATGCGGCTCACCTACTTCGTCAATGGTCGGTACCAGTCGTGGACCGAGAACCGGGACCTGATGTTGCCGCTGGTGGAGTCGGGGCAGATTCAGCTGGGCAACCACACCTGGTCGCATCCGGACCTGGCGAAACTGTCCAAGGACGAGATCGTCGACCAGCTGGAGCGCAACCACAAATTCCTGCAGTCGACTTTCGGCGTCGACTCGCGGCCGTACTACCGGCCGCCCTACGGCAGTCACAACGCGATCGTCGACCGGATCGCGGCGGAACTCGGCTACTCGACGCCGACCATGTGGACGGGATCGCTGGGCGACGAAAACATCGTCAGCGAGGACTACATCCTCAAGATGGCGGGCAAGTACTTCACGGAGCAGACGGTGGTCATCGGTCACCTGAACCACTTGCCGGTGACGCACGTCTACGGCCAATTGGTCGAGCTGCTGAAGGAACGCAATCTGCGGACCGTCACGCTCGACGACGTGTTCCGGAAGCCGCGCGAGTTGCCTGTCTGAAGTGGCCAAGTGACGTAGCTCATATTGTCTCGTGGGTCACTTGGCCCGAGGGTGCGCTCTTAAATTAAGAGGACTTTAAGGGCTTCTCGCGCAACAGGAATCACACCAGTCACATCCGACACGCCGACGTTACTTACGGCGCGCCTCCAAAGGTTTGCCGATGCCCGGCGTTGTAATGAAAACGCGAGGGCCGTGCGATAGTCTGGCCCCACGGTGCAACCAATCGCCGACCGCAGGAGTGATCACCGTGTACAACAACCCGCTTTCACGTTCGCGCATGGGACGTATTGCCTGGTCCCTGTTCCGGCACCCGGTGAAGAGCCGCGAGTTTCCGGCCAAGAACGAGCGCCTGGTCACCGCCGCGGACATGGTCCGCTTCGGCGTCTAGCGCCCGATCGACCGCGCCGGCCGACGGTATTCGGCGGTAACGTCAGCTGATTTGCTGACCGTTATCGATTTGTGACCTCCGCGATAATTAAGAACGCACGCCCGCCCGGAACCGAATTTTCGGCTCCGGGCGGTTGCCGTATCTCACGCGGTCAGTAGCCCCGAGTCCCGGATGGCTTCTGCCAATGGCTCCAGCACAGCCGGGTCGTGCGGTTGCGGGATGTAGATGATCGCCAAGTCCAGTCCTTCAGCGCCCAGGCCGGCAGCCTCGTCGACGACCTTGCGGTAGTCCCGGTCATGACCGAGCCGAACGTGCGCCGACAGGGTGATCTCCTTGGGATCGCGGCCGATGTCGGCGCAATGCGCGGCGAGCACGTCACGCTTGCGGGCAAACTCCTCCGGCGTTCCGCCGACGAAGTTCCAGTGATCGGCGTACTTGGCGGTGATCTTCAGGGTGCGCTTCTCGCCGCTACCGCCGATGCAGAACGGCGGATGCGGCTGTTGCGGGCCCTTCGGCTCGTTGCGGGCGTCCTTGAGCTGATAGAACTTGCCGTCGAAGGTCGTGGTGTCCTGGGTCAGTAGGCCTTTGAGTACTTCGCAGGCCTCTTCGAAACGGTCGAACCGCTCCTTGATGGAGCCCAACTCGATGCCGTAGGCGCCGGACTCTTCTTCGTTCCAGCCGGCGCCGATGCCCAGCTCGAGCCGGCCGTTCGACACGATGTCCAGCGCGGACGCCATGTTGGCCAGCACTGCCGGGTGCCGATAGTGAATGCCGGTGACAAGAACGCCGACCCGCAGCCGTTTGGTGGCCTGCGCCAGCGCGGTCAGCGTGACCCAGCCCTCCAGGCACGGGCCGGTCGAGTCGGAGAAGATCGGATAGAAGTGGTCGAAGGTCCAGCCGGACTCGAATGCGTCGATGTCGTCGGCGGCCTGCCAAACGGCGAGCATGTCCGACCAGGTGGTGTCTTGCGGTGAGGTTTTGAAGGCGAATCGCACGTTTATTGAAACTAGTCACGCCCGGCAACTAATTCCTGTGAGTTTCCTCGGCGCGTTGGCAGACTGGACGCCATGGACCCAGTGGCCGCGCTGCGGGAGATCGCCTTCTACAAGGACCGCGCACGTGAGGAATCCCGTCGCGTCATGGCCTATCGCAAAGCCGCGGACGTGGTGGAGGCGCTGACACCGGAACAACGCGAGAAACTGGGCCGGACCAACGGCTGGCAGACACTCGCCGGCGTCGGCCCCAAGACCGCCGCCGTGATCGCCCAGGCCTGGGCCGGTCGCGAGCCCGACACATTGGCCCAACTCCGCACGGCGGCAGCCGATTTGGGCGGGGGAGAACTGCGCACGGCGCTGAAGGGCGACCTGCATCTGCACTCCAACTGGTCCGACGGATCGGCGCCCATCAGCGAAATGATGGCCACTGCACAGCGTTTGGGCCACGAGTACTGCGCACTCACCGACCACTCGCCGCGGTTGACCGTGGCGAACGGCCTCAGCGCGGACCGGCTCCGTCAGCAGCTGGACGTCATCGACGAAATCCGTGACCGATTCGCGCCGATGCGCATTCTCACCGGCATCGAGGTCGACATCCTCGAAGACGGCTCGCTCGATCAGGAACCCGAGCTGTTGGAGCGGCTGGACGTGGTGGTGGCCAGCGTGCACTCCAAGCTGTCCATGGACGCTGCCGCGATGACGCGGCGCATGGTGCGCGCGGTGTCCGATGGCCAGGCGAACGTTTTGGGCCACTGCACCGGTCGCCTGGTCGAGGGCTCTCGCGGCACCCGGCCGGAATCGAAGTTCGACGCGGCCGCGGTATTCGCGGCATGTGTCGCCAATGATGTTGCCGTGGAGATCAATTCACGTCCCGAACGGCGCGACCCGCCGACGCGTCTGCTGAATCTGGCGTTGGAGACCGGGTGTCTGTTCTCGATCGACACCGATGCGCATGCTCCCGGCCAGCTGGACTTCCTGGGCTACGGGGCGCAGCGGGCACTGGATGCCGGTGTGCCGCAGGAGCGGATCGTCAACACCTGGCCGGTCGAGCGACTGCTGTCATGGGCCGCCGCGTAGCGTCTGGCCCATGGTTCTCGGTACCGCAGCCGCCATCACACTTTTTGCCGCCGGCCTGATCTTCCTGCTGGCATTGATTCTCGGCATCTGGAAGTACCGGCAGATGGCCGTCAATCCGGACCATCTGGCGCACCCTTACGTCGACATCGCGCACCGCGCCGCACTGATGTACTCGTTCGCGACCCTGCTGGTCGCGGTGTTCGTGCAGCTCAGTGCCTGGCCCGGGTGGGTGAACCTCACGGCCGCAATGGTTTTGGTGTTCTTCTTCGTCGCTGCGATCGCCGCGTACATTCAGCACGGCTTCCGACAGGACACCACCAACCAGTTCGCGCACCCCAGTGGTGGTCTGCACGCCGGCATGGCGGCACTGATCCTCGGTGAGGTGGGCGGATTCCTGGTGCTGTTGTCGGGTTTCGTGGTTGCCCGGTTCTGAACTCGGCGCGCGGGCATACTGATTCATCATGGCTGGTCGATCGACGCCGCGATGGGCCGCACTGCTCACGGCGGCATGCTTGCTGACCTCGTGCTCGGTGCACGTCGGCGGCGGGGTGACCACCATGTCCAAAGGCCAGTTGGAGACGGCCGTCAAGAACAATCTGGGCACCAAGACCAGCTCGACCATCGACTCCGTGGTGTGCGACGGCGGTCTCGAAGGCAAGGTGGGAGCGGCTCAGATGTGCACTGTCGTCACCGGCGCGAAGTCTCGCCGGGCGACGGTGAGAGTCGCTGACGTCCGCGGATCCGACATTGCGCTCAGCGTCGAAATCATTCCCGGTCAGTGACGCTTCGCGATCGTCTGCTGCAGCTGAATGTGCCGGCACGGCCGTGGCTGATCCGCGACGGCGCTCCGGAGGGCGTCGACCTGGTGGCCGAGTGGAAGTCCGGTGACCCGGACTGGCGACAGGTGCTCGAAGACCTGGCGGTGGCGCTGACCTTCCAGATCCATCTACGACTGGATGCCGAGAACCGGCTTCTGCACGCGGTGGATCACCTCGTCGAGTGGCGCCAAGATGCCGAAGGTCAGTGGATCGAATGTCACGACACCGGCGACCTGCAGCTGTTCTGGTCGGGCAATTCGAATTGCATGCATCACCTGATCACGACCGACGACATCAAGGTCCCTATACAGCAGTGCGTCGCCGACGCGGGATGGACGTACCGGACCGGTTAGTACTCGCCGCGCAGGTAACGCGCGTTCGCCTCAGCCTCGGCCCCGGCTGCTTGATCCGACGTCGGCAAGTTCATGTATTCGTCCACGTAGTCACGGGCCGTGTGGCTATCGGCGCCTTGCCACATCAGCATGTCCTCAACGAGGGTCCGCTGACTGGCCTGGCCCTTCAGTCTGGCCAGCTCGGCGGTGGCGATGATTTCCCGAGCCAGTTCTGCCTCGTCGATGGACGTCACGTGTGGTGCCAGCTCGATACTTTGTAGCCAGCCGCTGATGGTCGCTGTCGCGGTGACGGTCTCCGCGGCATTGGTCACGCTGACGGTGAGGACGATCGGGGCTGTGGTGTCGTCGACTGGCATGGGAGCGCGTGCCGAGTCGGACATGTTGTCGGACTTTGCCGTCTGACGGTCGGTGTCGTCCGCTACGACATCGAAGTAGCTGGGAGGGGCGACGTAATCATCGAGGTCTCCGTCGATGTCGTCGGCCCAGTCGTCGTACTCGCCGGATCGGTCACTTTGCAACGTGGACCCCTGAGTGCTTTTTCGAATCCGAAGAGATTCTCCTGCCTGACATGACATTAGCAGCGCTGACAATTGCGGATCGCGGCGAATTTTGTGCTGATCAGGTATACGCGGCGGCGTTAATGTTGATGAGTGGAGGCCGCAGAAGTGGTTATGGCGCGCAAGGGGGACGCATGAGCGAATTGAAGGTCGATCCGGCCGAGATTCACTCATCAGGTGTCGAGGTGGGTGAGATTGCCGCGAGGACGAGATCGGCATTCGCCGACAGTGACACAGCGATTGCGTCCGCGCAGTCGGGTTGGGTAGGCAGATCCGCCGGCGCACTTACGTCGTTGGCCGCGGATTGGCGGGAAGCGACGGCGTTGTATCCCAAGAACCTTGTCGAGCACGGTGAGAAGTTCGTCGACGCCGCAGAGAAACACGTTCAGTCCGACGAATCGGGGGCGGCCTTGGTAAGGAAAGCGGCCCCGGATATTGGGACCCGTTCGCGTAGCTGAACACCTTGCTTTGACCGGCCGCCTCGATGCCGGTCAGCGGACGGGCGTCAGCCTGAAGTAGCCATAGATATGGACCTGCTCATCGATCGGCCCCGGCGTGACGGGCTGCTGTAAAGCGACGGCAAGGATTCGGTCGTTGGTGTTCGGTCGCCAGAACTTGCTGTCGCGTCGCCATAGGATGTAAGCAAAGTCGATTTCACGCTCGGGGGTTTGGCCGGCGCGATCCACCGAGTAGCCTGCCCTCTGCAGATATCCGCCGGCCTCGCTGCGAATCGAATCCCAGGCAAACCCGCCCTTGCCGGCCAGGAATCGGTTGTCGGCGACGACGTAGCCGGAATCGACTGTCGAAGCAAACTGCGTCAACGCCTGCTCGGCGCGGGTCCGGACCGCTGAATCAACACTGTCGATCGGAAGCGACGCTCCTCGCATCTGATATTTTTCGTACGGATAGGCGGGAATGTCCGCTAATGGCATGACCGGCCGCTGCGCAATTCGATACATCGTGATTCCTCCGGCGACAATAACGATGAATGCTACAACGGTGAAAACTGTCCACATCTTTTTCGTCGACCGTTTCATCCTAGTGATCCAATATTGACGACGTTAGTGGGATGATGCCCGTTGATGCCAGGTATTCCAGAACCGATGAGATCGCCAAGCCTTACAGTGACGATTGGATTCTCATTGTCGCTGTTCCATGGATTGCGTAGCGTGACTTGAGCGTCACTGCCTGTTCCGGTGATTTTTTCGACCATATATGCGTGGCTATTGTGTATCGGGCTGCCATCCGGCGTGCTTCCAATTGTTACCCTCCCACTATCGGCCTCCGCGGCCGCATTCGCGCGTGCGGTACTTGCCGCACCTACTGCAGTGAGCGAATCCGGATTCCATTTATCAACGTCTGCAATCGATAACCCCATCGTGCAGCCGGCCTAGGAGATGTTCTCAGCCGTTTTGCCGATTGGACTCGCCCCAAAATCAGCAGCTATGTCGCAGACCGCCGCTGTGGAGATGAACTTCTCACCCACACGCCCCCAGTGCAGTCGACACTAGACCCTCAACCGAGCCTAACCCGGCCCGTTGGGCCCGACTTGCACCAATTTGGGACCAGTCGGCAGACCCTTCGGCCACATATCTCTTGACGCAAATAGTTTCTGAGGCTGCGTCTTTCACTCCATCAAGGATCCGGTTGTCAGACCTCGTCGGAGAAATCGGCCGTGAGCCACCGGTCGGGGCGGATGGTGAACAAGACGGTGGGAACGCCGGCCATCGAACGGACGAACTCGCGCCCGGCTTCTTCGCCCAGATAGCGGATCGCGATGGCTTCCCGCGCGTCCTCCGGCGCGGGTGTGGCGGTGTCGACGACCGAGCCTTCGACGATCACGTACTGGTACGGCGGCTCTTCCCGCTGGACCACCAGGGAGACCACGCCTGCCTGCTCGATCAACTTCGCCTTGCGGCTGCCGGCGCCGGTGTTGACCCGGATCAGTCCGTCGGGGGTGTAGTCGTACCAGATGGGGACGCTTGACGGCGGTCGGCCGTCTCCGGCGGCCACGGACAGCACCGCTACGTGCTTGTCGGCGAGGAACTGTTCGCGCTCTGCTTCGGTCAGGTTTCTCGGCATGAACCCGGCAACATCGCGTCGTCCCGCGCTATTCCGGCAGCATCGGCATTTCCCAGCCGGGGTCCTTGCCGACGAGCACCCCGCGGGTCAGGCAGGCGTTGCCGAACTTCTGACGCACCAGGTCGACGGCGCAGTCCACCGCGGCGGTGTCGGGCTCGCCATCGAAGGGCAACTCGAGCTGTTCGGTACCGGCCGTGTCGACATTCGACACCGCGAACCCCATCAACGTCAGTCCGTGTTCGGCGATGAGCGGCCCTGCCGCGGCCACCAATCCACGTGCGGCCGTGAGGATTTCCTCGGTCGATGCGGTGGCCCGGCGCATGGTGTGGGAACGCGTGGCGCGGCTGTAGTCGTCGAACCGCAGCCGCAGGACCACTGTGCGGCCGGTCCGCCCGCTGCTGCGCATGCGGCGGGTGATGCGGTCGACCAGGTTGATGATCATGGCATCGATGTCGTTGTCGGACATGGTGTTTCCACGACGCCCGACCGCGCGCTGGGCGCCGACAGAGCGACGTCGCACACCGGTGGTGACGCGTCTGCGGTCGATGTTGTGCGACAACGCGAACAGTTGGCGTCCCATGGCCGCGCCCACCATGGCGCCCAGTGCCGACTCGGTCAGGGCCGCGACGTCGGCGACGGTCTCGACGCCGTGTTCGCGGAGTTTCTCCGCGGTCTTGGCGCCGACGCCCCAGAGGTGTTGCACGGGAAGCGGATGCAGGAACGCCAGCTCGCGGTCCGGTGGTACCAGCAGTAGTCCGTCGGGCTTGGCTTCGCGGCTCGCGACCTTCGCCAGAAACTTGGTGCGGGCGATTCCGACGGTGATCGGCAGTCCCACGCGCTCCCGGACCGCCTCGCGCAATGCCGCGCCGATCTGCACCGGGGTGCCGGACACCCGGCCGAGACCGCTGACGTCGAGGAAGGCCTCGTCGACCGACAGCGGCTCGACGAGCGGCGTGGTGTCATGGAAGACCTTGAAGACCTCACGGCTCGCCTCTGAATAGGCAGACATCCGCGGGGGCACAACGATGGCCTGGGGGCACAGGCTCCGCGCCTGGTGCCCACCCATCGCGGTGCGCACGCCGAACGCCTTGGCCTCGTAGCTGGCGGCGAGCACGACGCCGGCGCCGACGATCACGGGGCGGCGGCGCAGCGCAGGATCGTCGCGCTGCTCGACCGAGGCATAGAACGAGTCGAGGTCGGCGTGCAGGATGGCTGCCCCGGCGTGTGCTTGGACGTCCAACACCAGCCTAGTTTCGCACACATGTTCGATGTGCGAAAGGTCAGCTGCCGTAAATGCTGGTCAACCAGATGTGGGTGAGGGTGTTGACGACGTCGTCGTGCGCGACGGCCCCGGGCTCGCCGGTCAGGGTGGCCATGATCATGCGTTCGTTCATCAGGTTCAGCGAAGTTGCGAGGTCCCGGGCGGGCAGGGTGTCCGGTGCGGCGCCGCGTGAGCGCTCCGCGGCGATCAGTGCGGCGGTGAGGTTGATCCACTTCTGCATCAGGCCGGCCCAGAACTCCCGAAGTTCGGGCACTGCCCGCACCGCTTCGACGCCGGCCCGCGCGGTGGCCGGGTGGGACCCGAATGAGCTGAAGAAGATCTCGATGCCGTGCCGGATGGCCTTCTTGGGGTCGGTCGGCATGTCTTCCAGCGCGCCGTCGAAGCCGGTGTCGGCGCGCTTGATCAGTGGATCGAGCAGCGACAGCAGTACCGCTTCCTTGGACGCGAAGTAGAAGTAGAAGGTCGGGCGGGAGATGCCGGCGCCTTTGGCCAGGTCATCGACGGAAATTTCCGAGAAGGAGCGCTGCTCCAGCAGGGCGGTCGCGGTGGCCAGGATGGCCGCTTCGCGCTCGTCGCCAGAAGGTCGTGCCGCGCGTCGGCCGCGGGGTGCGCGGCTCGCGCTGGCGGTGGTCATAGCGTCGATGGTAGCCGGAAGGCGCAGTTTTCGACAGACCGTTGACGTTGTCGACACTGTGTTGATACCGTCGGTACCATGATCGAACACTTCGATGTTGTCATCGTCGGTGCCGGTATCTCCGGCATCAGCACCGCCTGGCACCTCCAGGACCGCTGCCCCACCAAGAGCTACGTGATCCTGGAGCGCCGGGAGAACATCGGTGGCACCTGGGACCTGTTCAAATACCCCGGCATCCGCTCGGACTCCGACATGTTCACCCTCGGCTTCCGGTTCAAGCCGTGGGAGTCGGCCAAGTCGATCGCCGACGGCCAGTCGATCTGGAACTACATCAACGAGGCCGCCGACGAGAACGGCATCCGTCAGCACATCCGCACCGGTCAGCACGTCACCTCGGTGGACTGGTCGGACGCCGAGAACCGCTGGACCATCAACATCACCGCCGGTGGCGAGGAAAAGCAGATCACCGCGTCGTTCCTGTCGGTGTGCAGCGGCTACTACAACTACGACGAGGGCTACTCGCCCGAGTTCCCCGGCGCGGCCGACTTCAAGGGTCAGATCGTGCATCCGCAACACTGGCCCGAGGATCTGGACTACACCGGCAAGAACGTCGTCGTGATCGGTTCCGGCGCAACGGCTGTCACGCTGATCCCGTCACTGGTGAACGGCGGCGTCGGGCACGTGACCATGCTGCAGCGCTCGCCCACCTACATCGGCGCGCTGCCGCTGGAGGACCCGGTGGCCAAGCAGACGAACAAGTACCTGCCGAAGCACCTGGCGCACTTCGCAAACCGTTGGAAGCAGATCGGTTACAGCACCGCGCAGTACCAGCTGGCCCGCAAGTTCCCGGCCGTGTTCAAGAAGGCGCTGCGCCAGATGGCGACCCGCCGCCTGCCTGAGGGCTTCGACTACGACAAGCACTTCAGCCCGCGCTACAACCCGTGGGACGAGCGAGTCTGCTTGGCGCCCAACGGCGATCTGTTCAAGGCCATCCGCTCCGGCAAGGCCGGCGTCGTCACCGACACCATCGAGACCTTCACCGAGAACGGCATCAAGCTGACCTCCGGCGAGGAGCTGCAGGCCGACATCATCGTCACCGCAACGGGTTTGAACATGCAGCTGTTCGGTGGCGCGACCGCCAACCGCAACGGTGAGCCGATCGACCTGCCCTCGTGCATGACCTACAAGGGCCTCATGCTGTCGGGCGTACCGAACATGGCGATCACTTTCGGCTACACCAACGCGTCCTGGACGCTCAAGGCCGACCTGGTGTCCGAGTTCATCTGCCGTGTACTGAACTACATGGACGCCAACGGATTTGACCGCGTCGAGGCGCAGCACCCCGGCGACAGCGTGGACGAGCTGCCGTTCATGGACTTCACCCCCGGCTACTTCAAGCGCGCCATGGACAGCCTGCCCAAGTCGGGTTCGGAAGCGCCCTGGAAGCTCAAGCAGAACTACTTCTTCGACATGCGGACCATCCGGTACGGCAAGGTCGACGAGCAGGCCCTGCAGTTCACGAAGCACCGGGTTGCCGTGAACGCCTAATTCACTGCCGAGCAGACGCGAAAACCCCCAAAATCGCTGCATTTTGGGGGTTTTCGCGTCTGCTCGCGGGGCGATACGGGCTGGAAGGTTCCCGCGACAAGGACACGCCAGTAGCCCGTCAGGGCGTCACGACGACGATGCCGTCTTCGTCGCAGTAGGCGATGTCGCCGGGGACGAAGGTGACGCCGCCGAAGGTCACCTCGACGTCGCGTTCACCCGCGCCGGTCTTGGTGCCCTTGCGGGGGTTGGTGCCGAGCGCCTTGATGCCGACGTCGATGGTGCGCAGTGTCGACGCGTCGCGCACCGGTCCATTGACGATGACGCCCGACCAACCGTTGTCGTGGGCCAGGCCGGCGATGATGTCGCCGACGAGGGCGGTGTGCAGTGAGCCGTCGCCGTCGACCACCAGGACGCCGCCGTCGCCCGGCGTCGACAGGATCGACTTGAGCAGAGCGTTGTCCTGGAAGCACTTCACCGTGGTGATGCGGCCGGCGAACATGATCTGACCGCCGTAGTTCTGCAACTGCAGATCGCAACTGCGGACGTCGGGATAGATCTCGTCGACGAGGTCGGCGGTGGCGCGGGGTTCGATGGTCACGCGCCGATTATCTCAGGGGCGGTGTCAGCCTGCGGCGCGGCGTCGGGCCAGCAGCACGACGAGCAGAGCCAGCACGCTCGCGGCGAGCACCACGGTGACCGGCACCGGCGAGCGCTGCGGTACGGGCGGAGTCAGGTTGAGCACGGGCAGCGGTGCGGGCGCTTGGGGCTCGGGTGCCGGGGGTTGGGGAGCAGGAGATTCGGAAGCCGGAGGCGCGGGTTGCGCTGGTGGCGCGACCTTCGGGGGAGCCTTCTTCGCGGGCGCTTTCTTGGCCGGGGCAGTGGTGGCGGCCTTCTTGGCCGGCGTTTTCTTCGCCGGCACCTTCTTTACAGCGGCCTTCTTCGCCGGGGTTTTCTTCGCCGGGGCTTTCTTGGCTGGAGTCTTGTCGGCCGGCGTCCCCTTGGCGGGGACGCGGGGCTCCGACTCGTCCGGGGGACTCTGCTCGTCTGCCATGCGGGTGCTCCTCCGGGTTACGACACTCCGAGGCGGGCCAGGACGTCTGCGTCGATGCCGTTGAGCTGGCTCTCGATGGCTGCGTGTGCGGTCCGCCGCTGCGGGGCCGGCATGTTCTCCGCGGCAGTCACCGCGGCGGACAGGTCGGCCAGCTTGCTCGACAGCGATGCCACGAACTGTTTGGTCTCGGCATCCTTGGGCTTGTTCTCGGCCACCTGGCGCAGCGAGCGCTCAGCGCCGGCGATCCGGGCGGACAGCGCGCCGCCGGCGCCGGAGAACTGCCCGATCTGGCTCAGCGGAACACCCAGCTGATCCGCGCGGCGCTGGTCGATGAGGCCGCGTGCGGCAATGGCGGCGCGGTACGCCACAGGCACGACAACAGGGGTGAGGATTCGTGAGACCAGCAGCAGCCGGCGAATCTTGGTCGGCGACAGGAGCTTGCCCTCACGGACGGTCTGCAGCTGCGCTTCAGCAACCTTGAGTGCCATCTTGTCGCTGTCCCGCTGTGCTTTGACGCCGGCGCGGTCCCGTTTCGTTTGCCGACGGCCGTCAGCCTTGATGCGCCGGGCCTCATTCTTGGCAGACAGCCGGGCCTCGAGTTTTGCCTTCGCCTTGATCGCCTTCGCCTCGGCGCGGCGGGTTGCCCGGCTCTTGCGTCGCTTGAACAGGCCCATTCCGGCTGACCTCCCGGTCGTCTCGACACGTGTGCACGATCTTGCTGCGATGGTGACGTCACCTTATCGTCCGTGGCCCGGAATCGGGCACCGGGTCGCGGGTCGAATTCCGCCACAATTCCAGGGTGGAATTTCCCACAATTCTGGCTACTTTATCCAGCAAACAAAGTCCGGCGGCTGTGCGACAATTATTCCGAATTCATCGGAGCGGGTTTTTCATGCCATGAAAGCGGAGGGGACGATGGCGCCACGCCAACGAATAGCTACAGCTGCCGCGCTGATGGCATCTGGGCTGTTGATCGCTGGCCTGGGCGGCGCGAACGCCTTCGCTGATACAGCAGCTTCCGGTAGTGGCTCGAGTGGCCACGGAGGCGGAGCGTCCCACGAGGGTACGAAGCCCGGTGGCAGCTCAACCGCTGGTGGCGGGCAGAAGTCCCCCGCGCGGCCCGCCAAGCCGACGGACGGCCAGTCGCAGACGTCGTCGACCGGCAGTACGGGTTCGGGCGCGAAAAAGGATAAGCGCGGCGCATTCGGCGGCGTTGCCAAGAGTGGTTCAGAAGCCGGTGGTAATGACCCCGGCAAAACCGGAGAATCCGGCAAGAATACATCTGAAGGCAATGCCCCCAGCAAACAAAACAATGCCGATTCTCCGGGGCGATCCGAAGATTCTGGGCCGTCAAACCCGGTGGCTGGCGAACATCAGCCGTCCACCGGCTCGGCGACCCAGCAGCCGGCGGCCGGTACGACGACCGGCACCACGGCGCCCGGGGCGACCGGCGGGACGAGCCAACCGGAACCGGCCGCCGCAACCGGCCCGTCGACCGCGATGACCATCCCCGGCATCCGGCTCCCCAGCCTGCCGAACATTCCAAACCTGTTGGGTCTGCCGGCTCTCTCCGGCCTGCCCAAGCTGCCGGGCCTGCCGGCTCTGCCGACCGGCGGCGTCAAGCCCGGCAGCGGTTCGGACAGCCCGGCATCACCGACAACGTCGCCGACCAAGACGCCCGTCAAGGCAACCCCGACCGGAGCGACCACCAGCATCAACCTCATGGGGCTGACGTTCTCGCTGCCGAAGGCAGCCGTCCACACGTCGCCGACCGGTGCCGTACAGAGCATCGATCTGACGAAGATCCCGCTGGCATCGCTGGTACCGCGGTTGCCGCGGTGGGATCAGCTCCCGCAGCTGCCCGACATGTCGAACATCCCGGTGCTGGCGCAGCTCGCCGCGATCCCGGTTTTCGTCCTCGCTCACATCGAGCCGGTCTATGACTTCGTCGCCGGGCTCACCAACGCGACGCTCGACGCCGCGACGTCGCTGCCGTTCATGCAGACATCGCTGTCGATGCTGAGCGCGCAAGTCGTACCGACCATGAACGTGAATCTCGGGCGCCCCAACCGCATGCCCGTGCCGGAGGCAAGCCTGCCGATAACACCGGCACAGGAGGCGCCGGCGTTCTCCGCGCTCAAACTGGACAACCCGGTCGTGGTCAGCGCCCCGGCGGAAGTCCCGGCGGTCCGGTCACCGCAGCCGACGACGTTCGGTGCCAAGAACGAGATCATCGCTGAACCTGCGTTCCGCGCCGGATATCCTGACTACCTGCGCGCGGCCGGTCTCAGTGAGGTGGCGGCGGTGGCCGTCCCCGGCTTCACCGGCATCCTCATCCTGACCGGTGCCGGTGGCCTGGTCGGGTACCGGCAGGCGCGCGCTGGTCACGTGGTCCGCCGCAGCGGCACTGCACGTTTTATGACCTGACGGAATGGTCTGCGGCACAATTGATGGCAACCGTGCCAATCGCAGCGAAAGGGGGTTCGGCATGCCCGCGAGCCGCCGTGTCACACGCGCAGTCAATTCGGTGCTGGATCTAGCCCCGCGACGTGGTGAAGTCTCACTTGCCCGTCTCGTCGACGCGGTCAGCGAGGATCGTGGCCGCCCGATCGAGGTGACCATGGCCGACCTGCCGCCCGGGGTCTGCGGGCAGTGGCGCCAGTACAACGACCGCGACGTGTTTCTTCTCCAGAAGGGTCTCCCAGCCGGAGATCGGACGCTTGCCCATGAGCTCGGCCACCTGGTTCTCGGTCATGAGGGCGTCTCGGTCGTCGAAGCCGCCCGGGATTCCATGGAACTGGCGAGTTCCGACCTCATCGGTTACATGCTGAATCAGCGGACCGGCTGTATGGGGCCGGCCGGAGAGGAAGCCGAACAGGAGGCCGAGGACTTCGCCGCGTTGCTGATCCACCGGCTGGGCCGGCTGCCCTCCGACCGCTCCTCGATTGTCCAGATCCGTCTCGGCGAGGCGTTTGGTTGATCATCTGGGTAATCGCCGGCCTGCTCGGCCTGGCGACCGGCCTGCGTATCGGTTGGGCACTCGTCAACAAACAGTCGCTCGTCAGCGCAGCGATGATCGTCGCTCTCGGCAGTCTTGGCTTGGTCGCGGCACTGAACTGGGAGCCGCTCACGCTGCTACTCGACACGATCCTGCACTGGCCGAACGTGTCCAGCATGCTCAGCCAGGTCGCGCTGATCGCCTGCGCCGCCGGCAGCTGCGTCATGATCACATCGGCGTCGTCGAGCCGTAAGCCGCTCGCGATCCGCCGGATTGCCTTGGCGCAGTACAGCGTTGCCGCGGCGATCGCGGCACTCACGCTGGTGCTGTTCTTTCTGACGCCGCGACAGCCTGAAATGGCGCCCGAGGAGTACCTACGCCGCAATCTCGGTTCGGGCGGCAACTCGTTGTCGTGGCTGCTGCCGTTGTTGTATGTGCTGCTGGCGCTGACGCTGGTCGCGTGGGCCGGTGTGCGTAACTCCAACCGGACCCGGCGGGGCCGGGCCCTGTTCGTCTTCAGCGTCGGCATCGTGCTGATCGTGTTGGCCAGCGCCTTCATTTTGTTGCGGGCTGTGGGCAGCACCCAGTTGGTCGGCGTCGGCGCGGCAGCGACCATCCTCGGCTGCGCCATGCTGGTCGTGGCCAGTGGCTCGCTGCTGCCGAGCGTCGAAGACTGGTTCGGGGCGCGGCGCGAGCTGCGGACCATCGCTCCGCTGCTGGCCGAATTGAGCCGCCGTCATCCGAATATCGGGATCGGCGTGCGCCCCCGCGGTCCGCTGCTCTTCCGGGTGGCCGAGCAGATGTCGCTGATCTCCGACGCGCTGTACCTGGAGGCCACCGAGGTTCTGGACGGCGGTGCTGGGGACGGTCAGCGCGTCGATGTGGCGCCGGATGTCCAGGCGCGGCGGGTGGCCAGCTGGATTTACGACGGACGCAGCGGCCGGCCGAAGGGCGGTTCGCGAACGAGGTTCCCCGGGCCGAGCTGGCTCAGGCAGCCCGCGACGTATTCGGACCGGGAGTGGATCCTGGCGATTGCCGCGCAGTACCGCGAGCTGGATCGGCAGGGTAAGGCTGACGCGACCGGAACCGCCGCCAAGGCGTCCGTCGGTCGGGTGAAAGCAGTACGACCAGCGGATTAACGGCATCCGCTGGTCGCAATGTGGTCGAGCCCGGTCGGGCTAACCGATTCAGCTGTCGAGGTTCTCCTGGCGACGCAGCTCGTCGACCTTGTCGGCGATGTCCTTGCGGGCTTCCGGGGACAGGCCCACGGTGCGAGCGGCAATGCGGCGGATGCCCTCGTCGCGCATGTTCGCGAGCCAGGTCAGCTCCTTGTCGAGCTTCTCGTAGTACTCGTCGTCGGTGAAGTAGGCCGGCTTGATCCGGAAGAAGTTGGCAAGCGCGGCCATGGTCGCGACAGACGGGTTGGTCCGGTTGCCCGAACGCAGCTGCGAGAGGTACGGGGCGGACATGGTCACACCCTCGGCCTTGAGTGCGGCGATGACCTCTGCAGACGTGTGGGGGCCGCGTCCGGGCGGGTAGACGGTGTCAAACAGCCGGTTCAGCCGGGCGGCGAACGTCATGCTCATCGGTTATTCCTCCACTTAGCGATATCTGCAGGCGTCAGTGTCACTATTTGCTGACTATCGTAGCGAGAGTTGCGCCGAGAGCCAAGTGCAAACCACGGAAAACTCGGTTCAGCTACCAAATTTGTCGGTTCAAAGGGCTGCGAGCTGGGGTTCTGAGGGGGATCCCCGTGCCTGACCCGCAGCCTGATGAGGCAAATTTTGACGCATATGCTATTTTGCCCGGACCTCGACTGCACGTCGCGTCACAGGCTCGGTCGGGCAGTGGGCGATTCAGCAATCCGGGTACGGGGCGGTCGGTGTCGTCCAAAGTGTTTGCCGTCAGCGTACCGGCGGTTAACCGGAGTGGCGGGATGCGGCAACCGCCCACGCTGCAAGGACGGCGCGCAACGCCGCGGGGCGGTGACGTGCGGAAATGGCCGACTTCTTTGCTGTTAATCCGCTGTTGGGTCAGGCGGCAAGCAGCATCGCCAGAATCGCCGTATCGGGGTGGCTGATGGGATCCACGCCCACCCTGCTGACCATCGAGGTGATTGTGCCGTCCGCTTCGGCCTCGACCCAGGCGGCTCGATGATCCAGTCCCAGGTAAGGCAGTCCCGGCAAGAGCAGGCATCCGGACGCGGCGCCCCGGCACTCGGGGAGGGACGGTGTCGTCTCGGCGGGCGGGTGGAGCATCAGCAGCGCCGTCGGCTGGTGATCGGCGAAGTATCCGGGTGGCACCGCTGCTTCGCCAACAACGGGACCTTCGGCCAGAACGAGACCGACGGTTCCTGGCTGTGGATGTTCTGGCAGTTCTTCCCGCGTGCCGAAGATGGTGGTGGTTGCCAGCAAGCCGGGCAGTGAGGCGACCCGAACGGCGACCATCAGTAGCTGGGCCCACTCTTTGGTGGAATCCGGCCACCGACCGGAGACCACGAACCCCTTCAACGCGCCGCCGGAATGGAACGGCGCAATCTCAACGGCTTGGCCAGACCCGCTCTCCATGGCTGCCTCCGGTGCTCAATCAGCAATCGTGCCGATACGACAGTGGATCGCTGATTCCAGGGTGCGGCAGTGACGGGTTAGCACGCAAGAGCGCCCGAGTGCCAGAAGTGTCACGTGAGCTGGAAGTGGCTTTCGGCTCGCGCGGTGCGGGCTTCGGTGGTAACGAGAACGGGGCGCCGCGCACAAGCGCGACGCCCCGTTGCCCGGAAACGCGAGATCAGCCGAAGATCAGACCGTTGGTCTTGGTCGTCGCCGCGGCGAAGCGCTCCTGCACGTCGGCCCAGTTAACGACGTTCCAGAAGGCCTTGACGTAGTCCGCCTTGACGTTCTTGTACTGCAGGTAGAAGGCGTGCTCCCACATGTCGACCTGCAGCAGCGGGATGATGCCGAGCGGCACGTTGGCCTGCTGGTCGTACAGCTGGAAGGTCAGGAGGCGGCCGCCGAGGCTGTCGTAGCCCAGCACTGCCCAGCCCGAGCCCTGCAGGCCATTGGCGGCCGCGGTGAACTGCGCGCGGAACTTGTCGAACGAGCCGAACTGGTCGTCGATGGCCTGCGCCAGTTCGCCGGTCGGCTTGTCGCCACCGTTGGGGGACAGGTTCTTCCACCAGATCGAGTGGTTGACGTGGCCGCCGAGGTGGAAGGCCAGGTTCTTCTCGTTCAGAAAGATCGCGGCGTGGTCGTCGCCGGCCCGCGCCTCTTCAAGCTTGGCCACCGCATCGTTGACGCCCTTGACGTAGGCCGCGTGGTGCTTGCTGTGGTGGATTTCGTTGATCTGACCGGAGATGTGCGGCTCCAGAGCGCCGTAGTCGTAGTCCAGTTCCGGCAGGGTGTACTCAGCCACAGGATTCCTTCCTTAGATGATCGCGTGCGGGATCAACGACCCTAGTTGGGGTTCGTCCACAGATCCGAGACCACATTGCTCCATCCCCGCGCGCACCGCAAGGACACCCCCGTAACAGGGGTGGGAACAGCGCCTGTTGGGCCTTTAGACCAGAACGATCAGAACGAGCACGACGAGCAGGAACAACGCGATGATGCCGGCGCGGACACACGCGACGAGTTGGCTGTGGGTGCGCGATGGAAACGCGGATTGCCACTCCGGCGATGCGCCCGATCCCGGACGCAACGGATGTGCCGCCATTGCATACTCCCTGACCTGCCAGAACAACCCTGAGTTCCCGATTTCGAGCGGAGTGAGGATTGTCACAACCCGATGTTGTGACGCCGATCATAGCCGTTTGCCAGCGGGGCGGGGAAATCGGGCGCCATCGGCGGCGGGTCCGGTCTTCGGCCCCAGAAGTACTTAGCTCGCCAAGCTTTTTCGCTCACGCCGCGTGTCGCCCTGTTGATCAACAGGGACCAATGGCCCTTGTTTATCCCCAGTCAATATCCCGTTCGGCGCGCTGTGGCCGGTACGGCCGCCAGCGGGCGTCACGCCGCCCTGTGGATGAACCTGTGGAAACTGTGGATAGTTCTCCGATTGCTGTCATGGCGTGCTGTGGTCGCGCGAGTGCTACCCGTGCCAGCATGTACGCATGGACGATGTGCACGTGCCCCAGATTGACGTCGATCAGTTGCCCACCGAGTTCGACTCGGCGGCGGTCCTGCTCGACGTGCGGGAAGACGATGAGTGGGCCCGTGGCCACGCCGCAGGCGCGCAGCACATCCCGATGAGCGAGGTGCCCGCCCGGCTGGGGGAGATCGACGGCGATGCCGCGCTGTACGTCATCTGCCATGCCGGTGGCCGGTCGCTGAAGGTCTCGCACTACCTGGCACGCAACGGGTTCGAGCCGACCAACGTCAACGGCGGCATGCTGGCCTGGGCCGGGGCCGGTCGCGCGATCGTCACCGACGACGGCGCCCCCGGCGCAGTCTGACTGGCCCGTAGGCTGGTTCCGTGATCCAGGTCTGTTCCCGGTGCTCGACGCGTTGGAACGTGCGTGATCGCCAGCGCCAGTGGTGCCCCCGCTGCCGCGGTCCGCTGCTGGCACCCGCCGCGGAGACGCCGGCCGCCGGGCAGACGAAGTCGGCGCGCGGATATCGCTGGATCGCCGTCCGGCCGGGTCCGGCACCGAAGCCGCGGCGGCACCAACCGCCGCTGGGGCCGACCCCGCATTACGACCACATTCCGCGCTGGGGCCTGACCGAAGAGTTCGCCGAGGCCCCCGGGCAGGCCGTCGAGCAGGAGCAGGCGCATCGTGGCCCGTCGACCGCCGTGGTGCAGACGGTTGCGGCCATCACGATGATCGCGCTCGGCGCCGCCGCGCTGATGCACGTCGTGCGCTACGTCCTGCTGCTGATCAACCGCACGGTGCTGCTCAACCCGTGGGTGGCACTCGCGGGCAGCTGGCTCGGTGTCGCGGCCAGCGTCGTCGCGTTGTTCGCGGTACTGGCGACGGCGATCGTGTTCACCAACTGGCTGATCGCCCGCCGCGCGGCGGCCTACCACCGCGCGGGCACCACCGAGCCCCGCCGCCGCTGGGTGCTGTGGGTCGGCTGCCTCGTCCCGGTGGTCAACATGTTCCTCGCGCCGGTGTTCGTCACCGAGATGGCCACAGCCGAGAACCGCATACGCACGTTGCGCCGCCCGATCGGCATCTGGTGGGCGATCTGGGCCGTTTCGGGTCTGGTCGTCGTCTGGTCCATCGTGGGCATGTTCGCGACCGACCCGCAGGGCATCGCCGACAGCACCGAGGTGACGGTCCTCGCGTACCTGATGGGCATGCTGGCGCTGGCGCTGGTGCTGCGCGTCTATCACGCCTTCGAACGGACGCAGGCCGACGCACCCGCACAGCGTTGGGTCGTCGTGGGCGCCGAGCAAACCGAAGAATCAGGTGCCCAATCGGCGGTTCCGGTTGAGCCCACACCGGAGGAACCGGCAGCATAGGACCATGGGCTCGGACGGGCAGGACGGCACACTCGGTCACCCATTCGTGGTGGCACACCGTGGCGCATCGGCCGAGCGGCCCGAGCACACGCTGGCGGCGTACGAGCTGGCCCTGAGCCAAGGCGCCGACGGCCTCGAATGCGATGTCCGGCTGACCAGGGACGGCCACCTGGTGTGCGTGCACGACCGCAAGGTGGACCGCACGTCCAACGGCACCGGCCTGGTCAGCGAGATGAGTCTGGCGCAGCTGCGCGAATTGGATTACGGCGCATGGCATCCCAGCCGGGCCGACGGCGGCCAGAGTTCGGCCGGGCTGCTCACCCTCGACGACCTGATCCGGCTGGCGCTGGACTGGGGCCGGCCGGTGAAGCTGTTCATCGAGACCAAGCATCCCGTGCGGTACGGCGCGCTGGTGGAGAGCAAGGTGCTCGCACTGCTGCACCGGTACGGCATCGCGGCACCGGCGTCCGCCGATCTCGCGCGCGCCGTCGTGATGTCGTTCTCGGCGGCGGCGGTGTGGCGGATCCGCCGTGCCGCACCGATGCTGCCGACGGTGCTGCTCGGCGAGACGTCCCGGTACCTGGGCGGCAGCGCGGCGACGACGGTCGGCGCGACGGCAGTGGGCCCGTCCATCACCACGCTGCGCGAGCACCCCGAACTGGTCGACCATGCCGCCGCGCACGGGCGTGCGTTGTACTGCTGGACCGTCGACCACTACGAGGACGTGCGCTACTGCGCGGATCTCGGTGTCGGATGGGTCGCCACCAATCACCCCGGCCGGACCAAGGACTGGTTGCAGAACGGGTTGACCGGCGCGGGCCGGGACGCCGGCCAGGACGCGGAGGCCTGACGGCTAGAGGTTGCCGCCGGCGGCTTCGGGCGCGGTCGGGTCGGCGGCACCCGTGCCGGCCAGCTCACGGGCGACGAAATCCTCGAGATTGAACAGGTTTTCGCCGGCCCGGTCGGCGATCTTCACCAGGGTGTTGATGGTGGCGACCTCTTCGACCTGTTCCTTGAGGAACCACTGCATGAACTGCTCGCCGAGGTAGTCGCCCTCTTCCCGGGCCACGCTGGCGAGCCGGCTGATCTGCTCGGTGACCACACGCTCCTGGGTGAGCGCGAGCTTGAGGGCCTCGGTCGGCGAGGCGAACAGGTTCCGCACCGGGTCGACGCCCGGGATCTCGACCTCGATGTCGCGGTCGAGTAGATACTTCACCAGCATCATCGCGTGATTGCGTTCTTCGACGGCCTGCGCATAGAAATGCTTGGCGAGCTGAGGGAGGTCTTCTCCATCGAAGTAGACGGCAACCGCAATGTATTGCTGAGACGCGCCGAATTCGCTCCGAATCTGTTCCTGCAGGAGTTGGTGGAATTTCGTTTCGAGGCGCGTCACTTCGGTCATGAAAATGAAGATAGTGCAGGTCAAATGGCCTTGTCATGCAAGGTCAACCTAATTCAGGAAAGCATATCCTTACCCGATGTGACGCATGCAATATCCATTAATTCGAATTGTCGAATACGAATAAAGGTAAGGCTTGGCTGCTGCGGGCCGAATTACGCCGGGTGTAGCCAACCCAAATGGCGGGCGGCCAACGCGTAACCCACGAATGCCACCGCATCGATCACGCCGTGCCCGATGATCAACGGCCACAGCCGGCCGGTGCGCCGCCAGGTGTACCCGAACACCAGGCCCATCGCGACGTTGCCCAGCCCGGCGCCGAAACCCTGATACAGGTGATAGGTGCCGCGCAGCAGAGCCGACAGGATGAGTGACTTGGTCGCGGAGACGTCCAACTGGCGCAGCCGGGTCAGCAGGAATCCGACGACGATGATCTCCTCGGCCCAGGCGTTCGCGAACGCCATCAGCAGCAGGACCGGAATGCGCCACCACGTGTCGCCGAGCGTGCTCGGCACGACGTCGACGCCGATGCCCAGCGCCCGGCCGGCGACGTACAGGCCGAGGCCGGGCAGGCCGATCAGCGCGGCCAACCCCAGGCCGCCCAGCAGATCGGGACGCCAACGGAAGCGGCCCAACCCGATCGCCGCGGGCCGGAAGCCGGTGCGCCACAACAGGTACAGCGCCAGGAAGCCCCAGCCGACCAGGGTGAAGACCGGGCTGAGGTTGAGCAGGAAGTCGATGAAGTCGATCGGGGAGCGGCGGTGGTTGAGTGCGACCTTCTGCCCGGACAACCCGAGGATGACGGCCTCGGCCAGGCTGACCACCGCCGTGTAGGCCGACAGGCCGAACGTCACCGCCAGCACCACGGCGATCTCGATGCGCACCGCGCGACGTTCGGTGTGCTCCTGCTGCGGCCCGGTCATCGCAGCTACGGTAACCGGCGCTTGTCTACTGCTCTTCGCGCAAGCGGCTCATCGGCGCCGTCAGATCTTGCGCGCGCGGAGCCCGTTGAGGAACGGGCAGCCCATCAGGGTGCGGATGGCCCGGCTGAGCGCGGTGACGTCGTCGACGGGCTTGGTGAACGGCAACCGGACGTCGTGGTCGCCGTCCTCGCGTTCGATGCGCAGCTGGACGCCGTAGCGGTCCAGGCCGAGCGGCCGCACGTGGCCGTGGCGCAGCGGCACCGGCAGCCGGCTGGCGAGCCGGTCGACCATGTCGCGGTGCGCGCTCTCCATGTGCTGCACCCAGTGCGACTCCATGGCACAGAACGGATCGGGCCGGGCTTCCAGGAGCGCGCCGACGGGCACTGACTCGGCGCCGGTGGCGTCGGCCACCACGACGGATTCGATCTCGAGGCGGACGAGCGTGTAGGGCGTGTCGGTTTCGGCGGCCCCCGATCCGGTGTTGACCTGGAGCAGTGCCGGGTGCGGGTTCTCGGATGCGACCAGGTCGAGCATGGCCGGGACGCGAGCCGCGGGTACGTCGTGGACGCGGCCGCGGAACCAGACCAGTGCGCGCACCCGTTCGCGCAGCGGCAGCGCGGCCAGATCGGTGAGCTCGAGCATGGCGGCGACGCCGCCGGTCCCGGCGGCCGTGACGGTGGCGGCCAGCAGGCCCGAGGCGGGCACGGTCAGGACGACGGAGCCGTCGGCCAGCAGGTGGTGCACCGGCGTGGTGGTCGGCGTGACGCCGTCCGCGGCCAACGTCGCGTCGGCAGCCCGGGCGCACGCGCTGCGGACGCGTTCGGCTGTGGTCGGTGCTGCGATGGTCGTCGTGAGGTCGCGCATGTCCCGCCTTCGCTAGTAAGTGAGGTAAGCCTAAGTTAACTACCGGGCGGTGTCGGCGCAAGGCCTATCGAAAGGTCCGCGTCGCGGGCCCTGGCCGACCGGCAGCCAGTAGGGTTGCGGCGTGGCACGCATCGCCTATCTCGGGCCGCAAGGCACCTTCACCGAAGCGGCCATGCTTCAGTTGGCCGCCGGCGACCCGGATTTCGAACCGGTCGCCTGCGACAGCTCGAGCGCAGCCGTGGAAACCGTCCGGACCGGCGCCGCGGACTACGCGTGCGTGCCGATCGAGAACTCCATCGAGGGCTCGGTGCTGCAGACCATGGACAGCCTGTCGTCCGGCAGTGGGGTGCAGATTTTTGCCGAGCACACGCTCGACGTCGCGTTCAGCATCGTCGTCCGGTCTGGGGTCACCGCCAAAGCGGTGTCGACCATCGCGGCGTTTCCCGTGGCCGCGGCCCAGGTTCGCCGCTGGCTGGCCGACCGGCTGCCGCACGCCACCGTGGTGCCCGCCATCTCCAATGCCGGTGCGGCGCAGCAGGTTTCCGAAGGTCTGGTGGACGCCGGTGTCAGTACCGCGCTCGCCGCCGCGCGGTGGAGACTGGACTCATTGGCCGACGGTGTGGTCGACGAGCCCAACGCCAGAACACGTTTCGTGCTCGTCGGCCGTCCCGGTCCGCCGCCGCCGCGCACCGGTGCCGACCGGACGTCCGTCGTACTGCGGTTGCGCAACGAACCGGGGGCCCTGGTCTCCGCGATGACCGAGTTCTCGATCCGGGACATCGATCTGACGCGTATCGAATCTCGGCCCACCCGAACGGAATTGGGTACCTATATCTTTTTTCTGGATTGTGTCGGACACATCGATGACGCGCCGGTCGCCGAGGCGCTGAAGGCGTTGCACCGGCGGGTGGCCGACGTGCGGTACCTGGGGTCGTGGCCGACCGGGGTGGCTGCCGGTGCGGTGCCGCCGGTCACCGATGAGGCGACGCAGTGGTTGGCGGGGTTGAGAGAGGGGCAACGCGGATGAGTGGCCGTTTGGTTCTGGTGCGGCACGGGCAGTCGGAGGCGAACGTCGCCAAGCGGCTGGACACCCGGCCGCCGGGGGCGTCGCTGACCCAACTCGGTCGTCAGCAGGCCCGTGATTTCGGGATCGACTGGGCGCATCCCGTCGGCCTGGTGGTGCATTCGGTCGCGGTGCGCGCGCAGCAGACCGCCGCCGAGATCGCGGACGGGCTGGGCCTCGATCCGGTCGAGGCACACGGCATCCACGAGGTGCAGGTCGGCGATCTGGAAGACCGCAGCGACGCGGCCGCCATCGAGCAGTTCGACGGCATCTACGAGGAGTGGCAGCGGGGCAAGCTGGATGTCGCCATGCCGGGCGGCGAGACCGGCCGCGAGGTGCTGGACCGGTATGTGCCGGTGCTGACCAACCTGAGGGTGCGCAGCCTCGACGATCACGACTGGGTCGGCGACATCGTCGTGGTGAGCCATGGTGCGGCGATCCGGCTGGTGGCCGCCCACTTGGCCGGGGTGGACGCCGATTTCGCGTTGGAGCACCATCTGCTCAACGCCGAATGCGTCGTGCTCAGCCCGATCACCGACGGGCGGTGGAGCTGCGTGCAGTGGGGCGCGAAGACGCCGCCGTTCTACCCGGGCCACGACCCCGAAGCGCCGGCGGCGCCCGACCCGATGGCCTGATCAGCCCGCGACGCGCAGGCCCGTCGCGGGCTCCGCGCAGCCGCATCCGACCACGTCGCAGTCGATGCGCAGGGTGTGCTCGGATTCGGGCAGCGCACACGTCTCGTCGGTGCATTCGGCCGGCAGGCCGGCGTGCACGATGACCGTGCCGTGGCAGTGCGCCAGCCCATCCACGCAATTGCGGCAGGTGGTGCTCATGAACTCTGTTGTAGCACCGCGATCCGACAAAACCATGGTGCCGCGCTGCTCAGCCCCAGCCCAACTCGTGCAGCCGCTCGTCGTCGATGCCGAAGTGGTGGGCGATCTCGTGGATCACCGTGATGGCCACCTCGTCGACGACGTGCTCCTCCGAGTCGCACATGTCGAGCAGGGCGTCGCGGTAGATCGTGATGGTGTCGGGCAGCGCGCCCGCGTAGAACGAATCGCGTTCGGTGAGGGCGATGCCTTCGTACAGCCCCAGGATCTCGGGATCGTCCGGGTTCCGCGGCTGCACCAGCACCACGACGTTATCGAGCGCCGCGGCGAGCCGGGGCGGGATCAGATCGAGCGCGTCGGACACCAGTTCCTCGAACCGCTGCTGCCCCATGCGTACGGGCATGACTACGGAGCGGGCGGCGGCGCCACCGGCCCGGGGGGCGCACCCCCGCCCACCGGCCCGGCCGCCGGCGGCGGTGCCGGCGCCTCTTCGAGCGGAGGGCCGTCGAGCGGCGCGCCGAACCCGGGCGGCGGCGCGGGAGCGGGCGGCGGGCCGTTGAGGAACGTGTTGCCCTGCTGCTGCTGAGGGGTACCGGGGGCGGTGTTGCCGTGCTGGCCGGAGCTGTCGGTCTGGCCCGGCATGTGCTGGTTGCCCTGCGGCGACTGCGACGTCTGCTGGCCGCGCTGGTTCTGGCCCGACTGGCTCGACTGACCGGACTGCGAACCCTGCGACGATGACGACGACGAGCCCTGCGACGACGTGTCCACCGGCGGCTCGATGACCGGGATCGGCGGCAGGTTCAGCCGTTCCTCCGGGATGGCCGGCGGCGCGACGGGCGACTGCCCGTTGACCAGCAGCGGACCCTTGGCACTGTTGACCAGCGTCGACCAGCCGCCGTTGCCGAGCGACGAGCCGATGCTGCACGACACCTGGCGGCTGCCGGCGGTCCAGCTGGGCAGCGCGATCGAGCTGTAGATCAGCGTCAGTGTGGTGCCCCGCAGCTGAACCGGGGCCAGGTACTCATCGGTGGTCTTGGTGCAGCTGTCCTTGATGTACGCCAGCTGGTCGGGCTCGGCCGGCATGGCGTCGTGGTACTTGTCGGCCAGGTTGACCGCGCCGGTGACCTCCATGGCGTGCGGCGCCGAGCAGTCGACCGGGATGTCGATGGGCTGATTGGTCGCCGGGTCGATGCCGAGGCAGGTGCCGGCCGGCCACACCTTGGACTGGTCGACGTCCGCGACCTTGCCCTTGTAGGCCAGCTGCTGGCTGTTCGGGCCGAGCAACTGCAGGCCGCACAGCATCCGGCGCTGCCCCTTGGTCTTCCACGCCTTGTCGCCGGACCAGACCAGGCTGACCGCGAACTTGCCGTTGGGGTCGTAGCGCGGGCCGAGGTAGTCGCGCGCCGCGTTCTGGCACTGCTCCTGGCTGATCTGCTTGATGCGGGCGTCCGACGGCGGCGCCGCATCGGGACCGTATTCGCTGCCCGGGAACGTCCGCATGTCCAGGGACTCGGCGACCTCGAAGCGGTGTTCGTTCTTGCAGTCGACGATCTCGACGGCGTCCGGCGAGCGGTCCGGCCAGTTCAGGCAGTCGCCGGGCTTGGCGTGGTCGAGGGTGTCGCTGACGCGACCGGCGTTGACGCGGCCGGTGCCGAAGCCGAGCCCGGCCGGGCCGAGCGAGCCGTCCGGCAGGACGGTGAGGACACCGGCGATGAGCAGTCCGCCGAGCGCGGTGAGGACGAGCGCGCGCTGCGTCCCGGTGACATGCATGCCGTGCATGCGCTGTCGCCAGGTGGTCGTCGTCTTCGGCGCGTCTGGGGGCGTGTCCAGGCCCTGTTCGACCGCCGGGGGTGCGTCCAACATCGGCTCCATTGTGACAGCCGCGGCTGGAGCTGTGACAAGAGTTGCAGTTGTACTGTTATGTGGTTGTGGCCAGGCACCGCTACGGGCCCTCGACATTCCACAGCCGCGGCGACAAAAGTAGTGTGACGCCCGTGATCGACCTCAAGCTGTTGCGCGAAGATCCGGACCGGGTGCGGGCATCGCAGCGATCCCGTGGCGAAGACCCCGGCCTCGTGGATGCGCTGCTGGATGCCGATGCGGCCCGGCGCGCCGCCATCTCCGAGGCGGACACCGCACGTGCCAACCAGAAGGCGGCGAGCAAGCTCGTCGGTGCGGCCTCCCCGGAAGAGCGGCCGGCACTGCTGGAGAAGGCAAAGGAACTCTCCGCGGCGATCAAGGACATCGAGGCCAGGCAGGCCGAGGCGGAGGCGGCGTTCACCGCGGCACACATGGCCATCGGCAACGTCATCATCGACGGCGTCCCGGCCGGTGGCGAGAGCGACTTCGAGGTGATCGAGGTGGTCGGCACACCGACCACCCTCGAGGCTCCCAAGGACCACCTCGAGCTGGGCGAGGCCATCGGCCTGCTCGACATGGAGCGCGGCGCCAAGGTGTCGGGCTCGCGGTTCTACTTCCTGACCGGCCAGGGTGCCCTGTTGCAGCTCGGTCTGCTGCAGCTCGCCGTCCGGCTGGCCACCGAGAACGGCTTCACCCTGATGATCCCGCCGGTGCTGGTGCGTCCGGAAGTCATGCGCGGCACCGGATTCCTCGGCGCGCACGCCGACGAGATCTACCGCCTCGAGGCCGACGACCTGTACCTCGTCGGTACGTCGGAGGTGCCGCTGGCCGGCTACCACGCCGATGAAATCCTGGACCTGTCGGAAGGCCCCCTGCGGTACGCCGGCTGGTCGTCGTGCTTCCGCCGGGAGGCCGGTAGCTACGGCAAGGACACCCGCGGCATCATCCGCGTGCACCAGTTCGACAAGGTCGAGGCCTTCATCTACTGCAAGCCCGAGGATGCCGAGGCCGAGCATCAGAAGCTGCTCTCCTGGCAGCGCCAGATGCTCGCCATGATCGAGGTGCCCTACCGCGTGATCGACGTCGCCGCAGGCGATCTCGGCTCGTCGGCGGCCCGCAAGTACGACTGCGAGGCCTGGGTGCCGACGCAGCAGGCTTACCGCGAGCTGACGTCGACCTCGAACTGCACGACGTTCCAGGCCCGGCGCCTGTCCACGCGGTACCGCGACGAGAACGGGAAGCCGCAGACGGCGGCGACCCTCAACGGGACGCTCGCCACCACCCGCTGGCTCGTCGCGATCCTGGAGAACCACCAGCAGCCCGACGGCAGCGTCCGGGTGCCCGATGCGCTGGTGCCGTACGTCGGCACCTCGGTGTTACAGCCCAAGTAGGAACCACGTCGGCGGGGGCATGACGGTGGCACAACCGGTGCGGGTGACGGTGCTCGGTCCGGTGCGCGCGTGGGTCGGTGATGCTCCGGTGGACCTGGGCGCGCGCATGCAGCGCGCGCTGCTGGCCCGGTTGGTGGCCGCGCGCGGGCACACGGTGTCCGTCGACCGGCTCATCCACGACCTGTGGGAGGGCGAACCGCCGCCCAAGGCGCTGTCGGCGCTGCAGGTCTACGTCTCGCATCTGCGCCGGGTGCTCGAACCCGATCGGCTGCGCCGGGCGCCGGCCAGGATTCTGGTCAGCGCCGCGCCCGGGTACTGCCTGCGGTTGCCGGACGACGCCGTCGACGCCTGGCACTTCGAAGCGAAAGTGGCTGCGGCGCAAGATGAGTCGAACCCGCGGCGACGTGCGCAGCTGCTCGACGAGGCACTGGCCGGCTGGGCGGGCGAGCCGTTCGCCGGCGCCGGTGACGCCCTGTGGGCGGCGCCGGAGGTCTCGCGGCTGACCGAGCTGCGGCTGGCTGCGGTGGAAAGTCAGGCCGCCGCGCACGTCGACCTCGGGCGGTACGGCACCGCCGTCGCGGCGCTCGAAGGACACGTCGCCGCGCATCCGGGGCGCGAGGGCGCCGCCGCGGTCCTGGCGAGCGCGCTGTACCGGACGGGCCGGCAGGCCGACGCGCTCGAGGTTCTGCGGCGCACCCGTGAGCATCTGATCGATGAACTGGGGTTGGAACCCGGCCGGGCCCTGCGCGACCTCGAACGCGACATCCTGCGCCAGGCCGACCATCTGGAGCCCTCGCGGACGGCGCCGCTCACGTCGCCGCCGCAGGTCGCCGTGGACGCACCGCGGGACCGCACCGGCCAGGCGGCCTACGGCCGGGCCGAGGAGCTCGCGACCATCGATGCGGCCGCGCGGGGCGTCGCCGCTGGTGCCAGCGCGGTGCTGTGGATCGGCGGCGAGGCGGGCTCGGGCAAGACCACGCTGGCGGCGGCCGCCGCGGCCAGGCTGCGCGCGGCCGGCTGGCGGACCGTCCACGGCCGATGCCAGGAGGTCCACGGCGCGCCGGCGGGCTGGGCATGGACCGAGGTGCTCCGGGAACTGGTCGATGCGACGGATCCGGACCGGCAGGCACTGGCTCCGCTGCTGCACGACGACGCCGCGGCCGATCAGGGCACGTTCTGGCTGGGACAGGCGGTCGCCGACGCGCTGGGCGCCGCCGCCGGCCAGCAGCCCCTCGCTGTCGTCCTCGACGACCTGCACCGCACCGACGGCCTCACGCTGGAGCTGCTGCGCCTGGTCGCCGACCGCATCCAGGACCGCCCTGTCCTGGTCATCGCGACATACCGCCCGTCGGAGGACCGCGGCGAACTCGAGGTGGCGCGGGCAGCGCTGACGGTCCATACGTCCGCGCACCTGATCCTCGGTGGCCTGGACGCCGCGGCCACCGCCGCCGTCGCCGCCGACTGCGGACTGACGACCAGCGGCGAGGCGCTGCGCCTGCTACGCGAGCGGACCGGCGGCAACCCACTTTTCGTGCGGGAGTTGGCCCGGTTGATGGCCGCCGAAGGACCCGACGCGGTGTGGGCATCGGTGCCTGTCGGGGTGCGTGACGTGCTGCGGCGCCGGCTGGCCCGGCTTCCGGGCCCGACGGTGACCGTGCTGCGCCAGGCCGCCGTGCTGGGCCGCGACATCGATGTCGACCTGCTGGCCGAGCTGGGCCGCGGCGACCCCGACGATCTGCTCGACGCCCTCGAACCGGCCGTGCTGCTGGGCCTGCTCGACGAGCCGACGCCCGGCCGGCTGCAGTTCGCGCACGGGCTGGTCCGCGACACGCTCTACGAGGACACCTCGAAACTCCGCCGGTCGCGGCTGCACGCCGCGGCGCTGGAGCTGCTGCGCGCACCCGGTCGCTCGGTCGACCGGGCCGCCCTGGCCCACCACGCCGTCGCCGCCGCGACCGCGGAAACCGCTTCGGCGGCAGCAGAATTCGCCACCGCCGCGGCGCGCGACGCGAGTTCGGTCGGGGCGCACGCCGAAGCCGCGCGGCAGTGGCGTGCGGCGCTGCAGATGCTCGAACTGGCGGCCAGCCGGCAGCTGGCGCCGAGCATCGAGGCGCTGGATCACGACATCGAGGTCCGCTGCGGCCTGATCGCGGCACTCGCGCAGTCGGGCGATGCCGTCACCGCGCGCAGCGAGATGAAGTGCGCGCTGCAGTTGGTGTCGGGCCGGTCGCGCGACGACCTGGTGGTGCGCATCCTCACCGCGTGGGACACCCCGCTGGTGTGGCGCGACCGCGAGTACGACGAATCCGACGGCCAGATGATCGGGCTGCTGCGGCACGTGCTGGCCGGCGACGTTTCCGCGGCGGACCGGATTCGGCTGCTCAAGGCGCTCTATGTGGAACTTGAGGGCAACGACCCCGACGGCGCGCTGGCCGCGAGCACCGAGATGCTGGCGCTGGCACGACAGGTGTACGCCGACGACCCCGGGACCGGCCGCCTGCTGTGCACCGCGCTCAACGTGCACGCCTTCTGCGCCCTCGGCCCCGATCTCGACTCCGAGCGCGACGTGCTCGCCGCCGAGCTGCTGCGGACCGCCGAAGCCGCCGAGCAGGCCGACTACCAGGCGGTGGCGCACTGGCTGCTGTCACTGGCCGCCGGCAACCGCTCCGACCTGGCGACGGCCAAGCGACACGTCGACCTCGCGGTGGCGCGCGCGAGCACCGGCCAGCTGGTCCACCTGCTCGGCGTGCTGGGCCTGTTCCAGGCCCGGATGTATCTGCTCGCCGGCCGGCTGGCGGACGCGGTCAGCGCCTACACCGATCTCGCCGCACGGATGGCCGAGAACGGCGCGGCCAATGGCGCGAAGCTGGCGATGGTCGGCCGGGTGACGGGTGAGTTCTGCCTCGGCGACCTGGGCACGTTGGCCGATGAGCTGGTGTTCTTCTACCGCGAGATTTCTGTCGCCGCGTTGGACGCGGCGGTGCTGGCGCTGGTCGCGCGGGGCCGTGACGCCGAGGCGCGGGCGCTGTGGCCGGACCGCAAACCGATCGAGCGGGCCTATTTCTGGGTGCCCTTCACCGTGCTGCGGGTCAATGCCGCGGTGGCGATGGGTGACCTCGACGAGGTGCGGGCCCGCGCGGCCGAACTCGAACGGTACTCCGGCGGCATCGCCGGGCTCGGCGTCGACGGGCTGATGGTGGGCCCCGTCGACGACGCGCTGGCCGCCGCCGCCGAGGCGCTGGGCCGGCCCGACGACGCCCGCCGGTACCGCAAGGCCGCCGAGCTGCTGCGGGAGCGGCTCGCGGCCGAGGCGCTGGGCTTCATCGACTAGCCGGCCAGGGCCTCGAGCCGGCTCTCCGCGAGGTCGCCGAAGACTGTGCGCATCACTCGCCGGTGCCGGAGTGCGAGCACCGCGAGGAAGGCGCGCAGCCCGATGCCCAGCTGCCCCGCCATCGACGCCCGCTCGTCGTCGGTCATCACCGCGAACGAGCGCGGGCCGTCGAACGACATCCGGCTGCCGCCGCGGGCGGCGGTTTCCACGGCCTCCCAATCCGCGACCGACACATGCTCGGTGATCAGCGGGAACAGGTCCCGTTCCTCGTCGTTGATGTGCTCGGTCAGCAGCGCGGTGAGTTCGGCCAGTTCGAACGCCATCAGGAACGCGACCTTGCGGTCGCCGTTGGACAGCCGGAACGCCGCGGCGCGAGCCCTCAGCTGATCCAGGCGCGGGTCCAGCGCCGCGTGGTCGTCGGTGAGCTCGCTCAGATCGAGGTGATCGCCGACGCTGGCCTGGATGACCGGCCACAGCACGTTGTCCTCGGTGCTGTGGTGGTGATGGATCGAGTCGCACAGCAGCTCGATGTACTGCGAGATGGCGCGGGCCCGGGCGGGTGTGCAGATGATGTCGCGGTCGCGCACGGCTTTGGCGAGCTCGGTGAGCCGGACCAGGTCGACGAGCATGGCGCGGTGCGCCAGCGTGATGCCCAGCAGGTCGGGCTTGGGTTCGCCGGCCTGACGGGGTGCGACGGTGACGGCTTGGACGGAGGTGGGCACAGCAGACTCCTCGTGATCGGTTGCGCACAGCCTGGTGCCCGTGACTTAAGCGCGACTTGGTTGTGGCTTGTCGGTGCTGGTCACGGCCGCAGTAGGGTGGCAGCCATGATCGATCTCGACCTGGACGACATGCGTGGCTGGTTCGGCTTCGGGGTGGCGGGCAACTTCGCCGGGCACCTCGAACAGGCCGGGGAGGCAGTCGATTTCGTCAACGTCAGGTCCGAGGGCGGGGCACCCAAGGGCATCTTTCCCTGGTATGCGCCGGGCAGCGACACGTTCCTCGGCGAGTTCCCGCTGTCGACGGATGCCGTCCAGCTGCCGGTGAGTGACACCCCGCTGAACCTCCAGATCGAACCCGAGGTCGGGCTGGCGTGCGAGGTGTCGTGGTCGGGCGACCGGGTGGTCGGGCTGCGGCCGTTCGCGCTGGGTGCGTTCAACGACTGCTCGATCCGCCGGCCGAACGCCCCGAAGATCAGCCACAAGAAGAACTGGGGCCCGGCGTCCAAGGGGGTGGCCCCGCAGTTCTTCGCGATCGACGACTTGAGCCCCGACGGTCCGACGTCGTCGCTGCGGCTGGCCAGCTTCCTCGACGACGGCAGCGGCGATGGGGCCGGCGTCGAGCAGGCATACGGCCAGGACAGCCCGCTGCTGGGCTACTCGTACTACGGGACGCAGCTGCTGGACTGGATCGTCGACCGGCTGGCCAACCAGAACGGTTCGGATGACACGCCGCTGGAGGATGTCGGCGCCCTGATGGTGGCCGCGGGCCGCCCGTCGCACCTGCTGGTCGGCATCGGCGCGACGCGGTACACCGAGCTGGGGGAGTCCACCTACCTCAAGCCGGGCGACCGGGCCATCGTGCGCGTGTACGACACCGCATCCGACGACGTCTCCGAGCTCCGGCAGACGGTGCGCGCCGCGAATCAGCCCTGATCACCTCGCCGATTTGCGCGTAGCATGGGTGCACGTCGGGGCCATCGGCCGGAGGTATCGATCATGTTCGACTCAACCCGCTCGTTCGCCGTCACGTCCGCGGCCATCCTTGCGTTGAGCTTCAGCAGCGCCGTTGCCGCAGCCGATCCCCCGGGTCCGGGGACCCCGTGCGGACAGGACAAGGTGATCACGTCCATCAACACCTGCGAGCCACTCAACGCGTCGTGCACCGGCTATGACGGGATGCTCATCGGCCGCGTCGCCGCGGACGGCCGGTGCGTGATTCCGGGACTCTCGGGCACCAGCTGGTAGCGGCGACTGTCAGCGGCCTGCTTGATCTTTCAGCAGCACGTCCAGCGTGGCCAGAAACTCCTTGGGCCGCAACGGGGTACACGCCGGCGCCGGTGTGGTGCCGGCGACGTCGAGCGTCACCAGCGTCGATTTGATGGGCCGCCAGATGTCGAGCGGCAGCCACCGGCGCGGATCGGTGCCGCCCCAGATCAGGAACCGGTCCAGGATGAAGCCGAGCGACTCGGACTTGTAGCCGCGGACCGCGCTCAGCGGGATGATCTTCGACGTGCCCGACGGAAAGTGGTAGCGCCGCAACGTGATCGCCTGCCGGTCCAGGAAGATCTGCCCGTCGTCATAGTGCGCGTCCGAGCGAGCGCCGGAGTGGTGGGCGCTCGTCACCGCTTGGCGCTCCGCAACTCATGACCCTTGGAGGTCAGGCAGCGGCCGTTGTCCAGGTTCCACTGCCAGCCGTGCAGGTTGCAGGTCAGGGTGTTGCCTTCGACGATGCCGAACTTCGACAGGTCGGCCTTCAGGTGCGGGCACCGCCGCTGAATCTCGTAGCCGCCCAGCTCGATCGATGCGGAGGTGTCGTGCGCCTCGGCGAACCAGCCGTCGGCGTAGGCGATGCGCTCGTCGGTCAGGCACTTGAAGAACGTGTAGAGGTATTCGTTGTAGCCGCCGACCCGCCATGCCTCGAAGCGGGTGGACAGGAAGATGGTGTTGACCCAGTCCGGTTCGTCGTCGCGCAGTACGGTGCGCACCAGCTCGGGTGCGATACCGAAGCCGTAGCGGAACTTCTCGTCCGGAATCGGTTCGCGCACAGCCCGTTTCGGGAAGTCCAGGACCACGGTTTGAGAATCGGGTCCGGAGCCGATCTTCAATTCCACGGGGTAGCCGATGCCGTCGCAGATCTGGTCGCTCGCCGCCATGATCGGCTCGAATCTGGCCCGCAGCGGCTCCAGCAGCGAATCGCCGGAAGCCGGTGCCCACGAGGCCTTTTCTGCGGCCAGCACCGGCGCCATGCGCTGGGCGTAGGCCTCGATGTAGTCGGCCTTGCCGGTGGTGAAGATCGCCTCGGCCTCGGCTTCGGGAATCGGGTGCACCAGGGAGTCCAGTGCCGACCCGGTGAACGTGGCCACCGTGCCGGGGATCATCAGCAGACCGCCGTCGTGGCCGTGGCTGCGCAGCTGGTCCAGGAACACCGCCTGGTCGGGGAAGATGTTGGCCGGATCGCCGTGATCGTCGTTGAGCCAACGTAATTCGGGGTCGAGGAAGCATGGCGGGCCGGCCGACGGCACCACCCAGGTGGCCCCGACCTGCGCGATGTACTGGCGACAGCGGTCCATCTGCCGCTGCCGCTTCTGGGTGCCGAAGGCCTCTTTGGCCCGGGCCGGCATGTCGTAGACCATGGGGTACCAGATGGCGCCCGAGTACTGCAGCATGTGTACGTCGACGTCGCCGAACTCGGTGGCCACCATGTCCAGGTCGATCGGGCGGGCGTCGTTCATGTTGAACGCGACGGTCTCGCCGTCGGACACCACCAGGCCCGAGTCGCCGATCGGGCCGTCGGCCGGGGCGCGCAGCGCGATGATCATGACGTCCAGGTCGCCCTTGGGCCCGCTGACGCGGTGCTTCACCGAATCGGTGGTCTCGAAGAACGTGTGGAAGCCGAGGGCCTCGAGTTCGCGGCGCAGGTCCGGCACCGGGTAGTCCGGCAGCAGCACCGTCGCGTCCTTGTTGACGTGGGCGCGCAGGTGCTCGGGGTCGAAATGGTCCTTGTGCAGATGGCTCACGTACAGGTAGTCGCAGTCGCCGAGGGCGTCCCAGTCCAGCCCGCTGTTGTCCGGGAACGGGAACCACGACGCGAAGTAGGCAGGGTTCACCCACGGGTCGCACAGAATGCTGCCCGCGGCGGTATCGATCCGGAATCCGGCGTGTCCAACGCTTGTGACCTGCACAAATGCCCCTTTTGGCGGTGGAGAGTTCGCCAGCGAGTCTAGCTGGATTCCGGAGCGTCCCAGAGCGCGCGGTAGTAGGCGATGCGTTCGTCGTCCCGCGTCACCCCGTAGGCGTCCAGCAGGGCGGCCTCGTAGTTGCCGGGGTAGTTCCAGTCGAGCGACATCGTGGCGATCGCCAGGTCGGCCCACCGGTCGGCCACCCCGAGGTCCCCGATGTCGACGTGCCCGACGAACGCACCGCCGTCGCCCATCAGGGTGTTCGGCGCGCACGCGTCGCCGTGGCAGACCACGAGCCGGTCGGGGTCGGGGACGTCCATGACCCAGGAGGGCCGCCCGAACGGGCAGTCCGCGACGGGCAGGGTGTCGTGCATGGCCCGCAGTCCGGCCCCGATCGCGCGGGCCGCGGTCTCGGGATCGTCGGACCACCGTGGGTCGACGGCGGAGCGGCCGGGCAGGCCCGCGGTGTGCAGCCAGCCCGCGCCCTCGCCGAGCACCGGCGGGACGGCGATGTACCGGCCGGCCCAGCGCAGCCGGACGGCCTCATCGGTCAGCAATGGCGCATGCTCGGCGGGATAGGTCTTCACGTACTCGTCGCCGGCGCCGATCGCGAACGTCACGCCGCCGAGTTCGTTCTGCCAGACCGCGGTCACGGGACGGCCGGCGGCCAGCCTGTCGACGACGTCGGGAACGGGTACCGGGCCGCTGGGAAATGTCACCTGACCGACCTTTCCATGCTTGGTACCGGCGGTCCGCACTAGGCTGATGCCCGTGGAACCGGTATATGGCACCGTGATCAAGCTGGCGCGCACGGTGTGGCGGGCGCAGGGCCTGAAATTCACCGTGACGGGCGCGGAGAATCTGCCGGTCAGCGGCGGCGCGGTGGTCGCGATCAACCACACCAGCTACTTCGACTTCACGTTCGCCGGGTTGCCCGCCGTCATGCAGAAGCGCGGCCGCAAGGTGCGGTTCATGGCGAAGAAGGAAGTCTTCGACAACAAGTACGGCGGCTGGCTGATGCGCAAGATGCGCCACATCCCCGTCGACCGCGGCAGTGGTGCCGACTCGTACGCCGAGGCGGTCAAGCAACTCAAGGCAGGCGAGCTCGTCGGCGTCTATCCCGAAGCCACCATCAGCCGCAGCTTCGAGATCAAGGCGTTCAAGTCGGGCGCGGCCCGCATGGCCATCGAGGCCGACGTGCCGATCGTCCCGCACATCATCTGGGGGGCCCAGCGGATCTGGACCAAGGGTCATCCGCGCAACATGCGCCGCCCGAAGGTGCCGATCTTCATCCACGTCGGCGAGCCCATCTATCCGACGCTGCCGGCCGCCGAGCTGACGGCGCTGCTGCACGCCCGCATGCAGCATCTGCTGTCGGAAGTCCAGGACCGCTACCCCGAACACCCCGCCGGCGAGTTCTGGGTACCGCACCGGCTGGGCGGCGGTGCGCCGACACTGGCCGAGGCCGACCAGATGGACCTCGACGAAGCGCGCGAGAAGGCGGCTCGTCGGGCGGCGCAGCATGCGGAAGGTGCGCCGGAGTAGCGCCATGGAGCCAGTTTTCCGCGGCATCGAGATCGCCGCAAAGGCGGCGGTCGCCGCCACGGGAACCCGCATCACTTACCAAGGGCTGGAACACATTCCGGATACCGGCGGGGCCGTGATCGCGATCAACCACACCGCTTACGTGGACTTCCTGCCGGCCGGTTTGGCTGCCACCCATCGGCGTCGTCGGGTGCGCTTCATGCTCAAGGCCGAGGTGCAGCAGGTGCCGATGGGCAATTTCCTGGTCAAACGGGCCGGGCTCATCCCTGTCGACCGCAGTTCCGGTGGCGACGCGTACCCCGTCGCCGTCGAGCGGCTGCGCGCCGGGGAACTTGTCGGGGTATATCCGGAGGCCACGATCAGCCGCAGTTTCGAGCTCAAGGAGTTCAAGACCGGCGTCGCGCGGATGGCGCTCGACGCGCAGGTCCCGATCATCCCCGTGATCGTCTGGGGCGTGCACCGGATGTGGACCAAGGACCACCCGAAGCGGTTGGGACGCAAGAAGATTCCGGTCATCGTCCGCGTCGGTGCGCCGATCGAGGCGACTGGTCCCGTCGCCCAGGTGATGGCGACGTTGCAGCAGACCATGACCGATCAGCTGCATGCTGTCCAGGAGGAGTACCCGCATCCGCCGGGTGAGTACTGGGTACCGAGCCGACTGGGCGGCGGCGCCCCGACGCCTGAGGAGGCCGAAGTGCTGGAGAAGGCCGAGCGGGCCCGCCGCGAAGCGGGGGACCGGTGATGCTGCCTGCCCTGATCGCCACCGACGTCGACGGCACGCTGCTCGACACCCATGAGCGCGTGACGCCACGGACCCGCGCGGCCGTACAGGCCGCCGTCGCGAACGGTGCCAAGTTCGTGCTCGCCACCGGCCGGCCCCCGCGCTGGATACCACCGGTGGTGGACGCGTTGGGTTTGGCGCCGATGGCGGTGTGCGCCAACGGCGCAGTGCTCTACGACTCCGCGACGGACCGCATCGTCTCGGCCCACACCCTGAGCCCGGATGCGTTGGGCGAGTTGGCCGAGATCGCCACCCGGGTGATCCCGGGCGTCGGGCTGGCGGTCGAACGGGTGGGCCGCACAGCATTCGACGAGTCGATGCCGCAGTTCGCGAGTTCGCCCGGCTACGAGCATGCCTGGCACAACCCGGACAACACCGAGGTGTCGGTCGAGGACATGCTCAGCGTGCCGGCGGTCAAGCTGTTGATCCGCAAGGCGGGTGCACACAGCGCCGATCTGGCCGCGGCGCTGGCGCCGCACGTCGGCGTCACCGGCGACCTGACCTATTCGACCAACAACGGGCTCATCGAGGTGGTGCCGCTGGGGATCAGCAAGGCCACCGGAGTGGCCGAGATCATCCGCCCGTTGGGTCTCACCGCCGAGGACGTCGTGACGTTCGGCGATATGCCCAACGACATCCCGATGCTGACCTGGGCCGGCCTGGGTGTGGCGATGGGCAATGCGCATCCCGAGGCCCTGGCGGCCGCCGACGAGGTCACCACGACCAACAGCGACGACGGCGTGGCGCGGGTCCTCGAACGCTGGTGGCTTTAGCCCGTCAGCTCTGCATCTCGATGCGGCTGAACCGCTCGAGCTGCACCGGCTCCTGCTTCGGTGGCGGCGGAAGTTCTTGCGGCACACCGTCGATGACGCGTGTGACGATCCCGTTCTCGCGGTCGAAGTTGAGGGTGCCGTGCTGGAAGTTCTGCACGATCCACTGCGGTTCGGCAATTTCGCCGCTGGTTGGCAGTCCGAGGGCGCCGCGTTCGAATCCCAGTGCGCCCCAGGCGTCGTAGAGGGATCCGGTCAGCGGCTGGGCGCCGGTGGCGGGCGACCAGTACATGGCGCCGTGGTCGAACGTCGCGTAGCGGGTGTGACCGTCGGCCGCGGCCTCCGGTGAGGTGGCGACGCCGAGCGGGCCGGACGCGCCGCCCATGGCCTGCCACTTGTCGAAGATGGCACCGCCGCGCAGCATGTCCATCGCGCTGAGGGCGCCCGGCGGGGCGGTGAAAGATGCTGCGATGTCGCGCAATTCGCCCATGGCGGCGTAGGCGGCGTTGCCCGGGCAGTCGGTGTTGCCGACGTCGCGGTGGGTGAAGATCGTCGGCAGCGTGGGCGTCGCGCCGGCGGGGAAATGGGTGAACGAGCCGCCGCCCGACGTCAGTACCACGCTGCCGAGGGGGTTGACGTGGTCCAGGCTCAGCCGCCAGCCGATCAGCCGGCCGGTCATCTTGAGCTGCAGCGGGGTCGGGGGCACGGCGTCGAAGTCGCCGAGCATGGCCACACCCCAGGTGTCGACGTTGAAGCCGCCGGTGTGCGAGCCCTCGACGGGCCGCGTCATCCCGCCGAACCGGCCCTCGAAAACCTGCCCGTACTTGTCGACCAGGGCGTTGTAAGCGATGTCGCACCAACCCAATTCGCGGGTGTGGTACTCGTAGATCGACCGGACGATGCCCGCGGAATCCTCGGGCGCGTAGTCGTTGCTGCCGGCGGTGTGGTGCACGATGGCCGCGCGCACACCCGGGTCGTAGACCGGCTGTCCGCAGCGGACACTCTCGTTGGCGCCCCACTGGGCCCGGCTGATGATGTTCGGCGGCTGGTTCGGCGCCGACACCGCGGTCGGCTGGAACTGGACGTCGGCCGGTGCCTCCGGCGGACTGATGAGCACCGCTTTCATGCTGGGGCCGAGCGGCTTTTCGACGTCGACGGGGCGGTATCCCAGGCCGGGACCCTGCGGCCGGTCGCCGGCGGGCGGCGTGGCCGCGGCTTCGGCGGGCCGGGTCACCGCGATCTGGACGGTCTTGGTGCGGCCGACGAACACGGGCTCGGTGCCGCGCGTGGTGGCGCGCGCCTCGCCGACGCCGTCGGGCGCCTCGACCTCGTACCAGGGTCCCCAGGAGCCGTCGGCCTTCTGGGCGCGCACCCGGGCCGAGGTTCCGGTGAAGTCCGACGCCGTGAGCGCGACCAGGGAGAACGGAGTGTCCTGGTGGATTTCCCGGACGGTCTGTCCGCCACCGACGCCGGCCAGTGGCTGCGTGTGGAGCTCCGGCGCCGACGGCTTGTCGTCCGTCAGACCGGGGATACCGGGAATGCCGCCGACGGCCAACGGCACCATCACGACGGTCGCCGCCACGGCGGACAACAGTATTGACGGTGCGGGACGACGGCGCGGCACAGCGCGAATGTTACGTATGTGTCAGCTGTTACCCGTGTTTCGACACGGGTTGCCTGGCTGTCAATTCTCTGCGAGACGCCGCAACGGCACCGCAGAGCCTTGTGGCTTCTGCGGTGCCGTCTCGGTTACAGGTCTTCAGTTATGTGATGGATGTCAGACCGCGGGGGCCGGCAGGGCCGGTGCCGCCGCGGCGGCTGCCGCGGGGGCAGCCTGAGCGGACTTCACCGCTGACGTGATGGCCGGTACGACCATGCCCTTCAGCAGATCGATCGCCTGGGTCGCGCCCAGCTGGTTGGCCGCGCTGGTCAGGTCGCTGATCAGTCCGCCGCCACCGCTGCTCGGGGCCGCGCCGAGGCCGAGGCCGTCGCCGCCACCCAGACCGACCGACGGATCGCCGAGGATCGGGTAGCTGCCACCGAGGCCCTGGCCGGGGCCGAGGCCCAGGCTTGCGTTGGGATCGGTCATCGGCATGCCGGCGGCGCCGAGCCCCGCCGGGTTCGCGCTGATCGACGGCGTCGTCAGACCCGTGGCGTTCAGGCCGGGAGCGGTCAGCCCGGGCGTGCTCACGCTCGGGAGGGTCGCGCCCTGGGTCGTGAGACCGGCGCTGGGCAGGCCGCCCAGGCCCGGGGTCAGCGCCGACGGGCTGGTGGTGCCCAGACCGGCCGGCGGGGTCAGGCCGGGCGCGGTCGCCCCGGTCGGCGGGGTCAGTCCGGGTGCGGTCAGACCGGTCGACGGGGTGGTGCCCAGACCCGGGGTCAGGCCCGCGGGCGGAGTGAGCCCACCCGCTGCCGGCGTCAGGCCGGTCGGCGGCGTGAGGCCGGGGGTGCCGAGGCCGGGGGTGGTGCCGAGGCCGGGGGTCAGGCCGGTCTGCGGCGACAGGCCACCGGTCAGCGGGCTGGGGGAGCTCGCGGCCCCGCCCATGAGGTTCGGCAGGTTGACGCCGAACTGGGACAGGCCCTGCGACAGCGCGGACATGACCTCGTTGGGGAGGTCGGTCACGAGCGCGGCCTGGACGAATTCCCGGTGCTGCGGAGTCGGGGTTGCCGGGGTCATCTCGGCGACCGCCACGAGTGCGATCGGACTTGCGACGGCCACGGCGGCGACTGCGCTCATGGCTGTCGAGAGCTTGCGTCGACGTCGGTTAGGCACGGAAGTCTCCTCAATCTGTGGGGTACGGCTCGAGCTGGCTTGCCGAGTCGTCGGTACTGACGCAATCGATGTTAAAGCTGTGATTGGTGGGATTAGAGTGACGATGCGGAATCGTGAGCGAATTGCGACCGGCTCGCGCACTGCCCGACCCGACCGGGTGTTTTCGGGCCGAACGGCCTCTGTCGGATACCCTGAACGCCGATGACCTCCGCTGATTCCCGGGGCGCTGCGACCCAGTCCTCCGGCCCTTATGACCTCATCGTCGTCGGCTCCGGATTCTTTGGCCTGACGATTGCCGAGCGCGCGGCAACCCAACTCGACAAGCGGGTGCTGGTCGTCGAGCGCCGTCACCATCTCGGCGGCAACGCCTACTCCGAAGCCGAGCCCGAAACCGGCATCGAGGTGCACAAGTACGGTGCCCACCTGTTCCACAACTCCAATCAGCGGGTGTGGGACTACGTGCGGCAGTTCACCGACTTCACCGGCTACCAGCACCGCGTCTTTGCCATGTACGACGGCCAGGCCTACCAGTTCCCGATGGGGCTGGGCCTGGTGTCGCAGTTCTTCGGGCGCTATTTCAGCCCGGACGAGGCCCGCGCGCTGATCGCCGAACAGTCGGCCGAGATCAACACCGACGACGCGCAGAACCTCGAAGAGAAGGCCATCTCGCTGATCGGCCGGCCGCTCTACGAGGCCTTCGTCAAGGGCTACACCGCCAAGCAGTGGCAGACCGATCCCAAGGACCTGCCCGCGTCGATCATCAGCCGCCTGCCGGTGCGCTACAACTTCGACAACCGCTACTTCAACGACACCTATCAGGGTCTGCCGGTCGACGGCTACACCGCCTGGCTGCAGAACATGGCCGCCGACGAGCGCATCGACGTCGTGTTGAACACCGACTGGTTCGACGTCCGTGACAGCCTGCGCGCCGAGAGCCCCGACGCCCCGGTGCTGTACACCGGCCCCCTCGACCGCTACTTCGGCTACTCCGAGGGCCGGCTGGGCTGGCGCACGCTGGACTTCGAGATGGAAGTGCTGCCCATCGGAGACTTCCAGGGCACGCCTGTCATGAACTACAACGACCCCGACGTGCCGTTCACCCGCATTCACGAGTTCCGGCACTTCCACCCCGAGCGGGATTACCCGACCGACAAGACCGTCATCATGCGGGAGTACTCGCGCTTCGCCAACGACGACGACGAGCCGTACTACCCGATCAACACCGATTCGGATCGCGCCATCCTGGCGGCCTACCGCGCCAGGGCGAAGGCCGAAACCGAGGAGAACCGAGTGCTGTTCGGGGGCCGGCTGGGCACCTATCAGTACCTCGACATGCACATGGCCATCGCCAGTGCGCTGAACATGTACGACAACGTGCTGATGCCACATCTGCGTGACGGCGCGGCACTCGGCGACGCCGGTACAGAAAGTAGCTGAAGACCATGAGCGACATCCCGTCCGGCGCGTTGGCGTCGGGAGAGTCCCGTGCGGTGAGCCTGCTGTCGCGGGTCATCCTGCCCCGTCCGGGTGAGCCCCTCGACGTCCGCAAGCTGTACATCGAGGAGTCGTCCACCAACGCCCGGCGCGCGCACGCCCCGACCCGCACCACGCTGGAAATCGGTGGGGAGTCCGAGGTTTCGTTCGCCACCTACTTCAACGCGTTCCCGGCCAGCTACTGGCGTCGCTGGTCGATCCTGACCTCCGTGGTGCTGCGCGTCGAGCTGACCGGCAGTGCCCGTGTCGACGTCTACCGGTCGAAGGCGACCGGTGCGCGAATCACGGTGGGCGGCAGCGAAATCGCCAGTGGCGACGACGGCCTCCCCGCGGTGGTGGAGTTCGAGATCGGCCTGGAGCCGTTCGAGGACGGCGGCTGGATCTGGTTCGACATCACCACGGACAGTGCGGTGACGGTACACAACGCCGGCTGGTACGCCCCCGTGGAAGCGCCCGGGCGGGCGAACATCACGGTCGGCATCCCGACCTTCAACCGTCCCGCGGACGCCGTCAACGCGCTCGCGGCGCTGACGTCGGATCCGTTGGTGGACCAGGTGATCGGTGCGGTCATCGTGTCCGATCAGGGTGCGAACAAGGTCAAGGACCATCCGGACTTCGCGGCCGCGGCGGCCCCTCTGGCGGACCGGCTGGCCATCCACAACCAGCCGAACCTCGGTGGCTCCGGCGGCTACAGCCGCGTGATGTACGAAGCGCTGAAACACACTGACTGCGAACAGATTCTGTTCATGGACGACGACATTCGCGTCGAGCCGGACTCGATCCTGCGGGCGCTGGCCCTCAGCCGTTTCGCCAAGAAGCCGACGTTGATCGGTGGGCAGATGCTCAACCTGCAGGAGCCCTCGCACCTGCACGTCATGGGTGAGATGGTCGACGCGGCGAACTTCATGTGGACGCACGCCATCAACGCCGAGTACGACCACAACTTCGCGAAGTATCCCCTCGCCGACGAGGAGGAGTACCGCAGCCGAATCCTGCACCGCCGCATCGACGTCGACTACAACGGCTGGTGGATGTGCATGATCCCGCGCGCGGTGGCCGAGGAACTGGGGCAGCCGCTGCCGCTGTTCATCAAGTGGGACGACGCGGACTACGGACTGCGTGCGGGCGAGCACGGCTACCCGACGGTGACGCTGCCCGGCGCGGCGATCTGGCACATGGCGTGGAGCGACAAGGACGACGCCATCGACTGGCAGGCGTACTTCCACTTGCGCAACCGCCTCGTCGTGGCAGCGCTGCACTGGGACGGCAACATCCGTGGCCTGGTTGCGAGCCACTTCAAGGCGACCATGAAACACCTTCTGTGCCTTGAGTATTCGACGGTGGCCATCCAGAACCGGGCGATGGACGACTTCCTCGCCGGGCCGGACAACCTGTTCACGATCCTCGAGTCCGCGCTGCCCGAGGTGCGGGCCATGCGTACCGAGTACCCGGACGCCGTGGTGCTGGAGAGCGCGACCACATTGCCGGCGCCGTCGGACAAGAAGTGGCGCCGGAAGGTCAAGATTCCCACCAGCCTGCCGTCGATCGCGGTGCGGCTGAGTCGCGGCGTCATCCACCAGCTCAAGCCTCACGATCCGGAACACCATGTGCGGCCGCAGATCAACGTCGCCACCCAGGACGCCCGGTGGTTCTCGTTGTGCATGGTCGACGGTGTCACCGTCACCACCGCCGACGGCCGCGGCGTCGTCTATCGCCAGCGTGACCGCGAGAAGATGTTCGAGTTGCTGCGCGAATCGGTCAAGCGCCAGATTCAGCTGACCCGGAAGTTCAACCGCATGCGGAAGGTCTACCGCAACGCGTTGCCGGAGCTGACGAGCAAGGAGAAGTGGGAGACCGTGCTGTTGGCCTCCCAGCCCGAATCGGCTGGTGCCCGGTGAGCCTCGAAGGCGCCGGAGGCATTGAGGACGAAGTCATTGCTGACGCCCCGCGCGGTGAGGACGCCATCCTGGTCGGCGTTCAGTCCGCGCTGACCGGTCGTCCCGGTGTCCTCGCCGGTGCCCGGGTGCTGTCGTACTTCGGTGAGCACAGCCTGGGCTGGTTCGCGGTCTGCGGTCTGGGCGCGCTGCTGCAACCGCAGCGCCGCCGGGCCTGGGTGACGGCCGGTGTCGGCACCTTCTTCGCGCATGCGGCTGCCGTGCTGATCAAGCGGGTGGTGAAGCGGGAACGCCCGCAGCACCCCGCCATCGCCGTCAACGTCGGCACCCCGAGCCGCCTGAGCTTCCCGTCGGCGCACGCGACGTCGACCGCCGCCGCCGCGATCCTCATCGGCCGGGCCACAGGCCTGCCGCTGCCATGGTTCCTGGTACCGCCGATGGCGTTGTCGCGCTTGGTTCTCGGCGTGCACTACCCCTCTGACGTGCTCACCGGTGTCGTGGTGGGAACCGTGGTCGCCGAATCGGTCGGGGCAGTCTCCGATCGATCGGCCAAAGCGCGAGCTGCAGGGGTGAAGGCATGACCGAACAGACGCAGGAGCTGGGTCCGCCCAAGAATCTGGCGGCCGGCATCGTCAAGGCGCTGCGGCCGCGGCAGTGGGTGAAGAACGTCCTGGTCCTGGCTGCACCGCTGGCGTCGCTCGGCGGCGGGGCGCACTACAGCTACACCGAGGTGTTCAAGGCCGTCGGTGTCGCGTTCGTGGTGTTCTGTATGGCCGCTTCGTGTATCTACCTCATCAACGACGCCCGGGACGTCGAGGCCGACCGGGTCCATCCGACCAAGCAGTACCGGCCGATCGCCGCCGGCGTCGTCTCGGTACAGCTGGCCTACTCGCTGGCCATCGTGCTGGGCGTCGCGTCGCTGGCCATCTCGTGGTGGCTCACGCCGAGCCTGGCGATCGTCATGGCGGTGTATCTCGCGACGCAGCTGGCCTACTGCTTCGGCCTCAAACACCAAGCGGTGCTGGACATCTGCATCAACTCGTCGGGCTTCCTGATCCGTGCCATCGCCGGTGGCGCGGCCGCCGGGATCCCGCTGTCCAAGTGGTTCCTGCTGGTGTTCGCGTTCGGCTCGCTGTTCATGTCGGCCGGAAAGCGTTACGCCGAACTGCAACTCGCCGAACGCACCGGCGCCAAGATTCGCAAGGCGCTGGAGTCCTACACCAGCAGTTACCTGCGGTTCGTCTGGACGCTGTCGGCGACCGCCGTGGTGCTTTGCTACGGCCTGTGGGCCTTCGAGGGCAACAAGGGCCCGTGGTTCGCCGTGTCGATGGTGCCGTTCACCATCGCGATCCTGCGCTACGCCGTCGACGTCGACAGCGGCGCCGCCGGTGAACCCGAGGAGATCGTGCTGAACGACCGCGTGCTGCAGCTGCTGGGCGTCGCCCTGGTCGCGACGCTCGTCGCCGCGATTCTGCCCGGACTGATCCGGTGATCGACTCGCCCGCTCGGCAATTGCTGCGCGGGCCGGTCTTCCCGTATGGCCGGGCCGCGCGGATCAGCCTGTGGTCGAGCGTCGTGGTGTCCGCCGCGCTGTTCGGCTGGGGCGCCTGGCAGCGCCGCTGGATCGCGGACGACGGCCTCATCGTGTTGCGCACGGTGCGGAACCTGTTGGCCGGCAACGGTCCCGTCTTCAACGTCGGTGAGCGCGTCGAGTCCAACACCTCGACGCTGTGGACCTATCTGGTCACCGCCGGGGCCTGGATCGGTGGCTCGGTGCAACTCGAGTACGTGGTCCTGGTCCTGGCTCTGACGCTGAGCGTGGCGGGCCTGGTCTTCGCGATGCTCGGCACCGGCCGGCTGTACGCCCCTGGACTGCGGGGCCGCCGCGCGCTGTTGGTCCCGGCCGGCGCCCTCGTCTACATGGCCGTGCCGCCCGCGCGCGACTTCGCCACGTCGGGCCTGGAGAACGGCCTGATCATGGCCTATCTGGGGCTGCTCTGGTGGATGATGGTGTGCTGGGCACAGAGTTCGATTGTTCCCCGCGTGCCCGGACCCGAGGGCCGCGAGGCCGACGACAACGTCACGAGTGCCTGGTTCGACGGCGCCCTGGCCTGTCTGGCCGGCCTGTCGGTCCTGGTGCGTCCGGAGCTGGCGCTCATCGGGGGCGTGGCGTTGGTCATGTTGCTGGTTGCCGCTCGTGGCAAGCGCCGTCGCCTGATCGTGCTGGTGGCCGGGGGTTTGCTGCCGATCGCCTATGAGATTTTCCGGATGGGCTATTACGGCCTGCTGGTGCCGATCACCGCGCTCGCAAAGGACGCCACCGGCTCCAAGTGGCAGCAGGGCTTCGTCTACCTCAGCAACTTCAACGGGCCCTACCTGTTGTGGATCCCGGCGGTGCTGGCCGCCGCGCTCGCGATTGTGTTGTTCGTCACTCACAGCCGGCCGTGGTGGGGCCAAGCCGCGCCGCGCGGCTACAGCACGTTGGCGCGCCGGATTCAAAGTCCTACTGCCGTAGTGATTTTCATGGCCGGCAGCGGCCTGGTGCAGGGGCTGTACTGGCTGCGCCAGGGCGGTGACTTCATGCATGGCCGGGTGTTGTTGGTTCCGCTGTTCTGCCTGGTCATCCCGGTTGCGGTGATTCCGATCGTGCTTCCCGACGGCAGGAACATCGCCCGCGAGGTCGGCTACGCGCTGGCCGGTACGACGACGGCCCTTTGGCTGGCGGTGGTCGGTTGGTCGCTGTGGGCAGCCAACTCGCCGGGGCTGGGGTACGACGCCACCCGGGTCACCTACTCCGGCATCGTCGACGAACGGCGCTTCTACTCGCAGGCCACCGGCCATGCGCATCCGCTGACGGCGGCGGACTACCTCGACTACCCGCGCATGCGGGCGGTGCTCACTGCCATCGACAACACCCCGGTGGGTGCGCTGCTGTTGCCGTCGGGCAACTACGACCAATGGGACGTGGTTCCGGCCATGCCGCCGCCGGTCCCGGACCCGAAGTCGCCACCGCCGCCAAACTGGTTCGAAAAAGGGCCGCACACGGTCTTTTTCACCAACCTGGGCATGATGGGCATGAACCTGCCGCTCGAGGTCCGGGTGATCGACCAGATCGGTCTGGCGAACCCGCTGGCCGCTCACACGGCACGGCTGGATGACGCCCGCATCGGTCACGACAAGGACCTGTTCCCGGACTGGGCGGTCGCCGAGGGGCCGTTCCTGCGCAAGCGCCCGTGGATTCCGACGTACCTGGACGAGGACTGGGTGGCCCAGGCTGCGGTCGCCCTGACGTGCCCGGAGACCGAGACGATGCTGAGCTCGGTGCGCGCGCCGATGGGGTTCCACCGGTTCATGTCAAATCTGGTACACGCGTTCACATTTACGCGTTACCGGATCGATCGCGTGCCGTTATACGAGCTGCACCGGTGCGGACTCGATGTGCCTCCGAGGCTGTCGACCCCTTACACTGGCTTACCGGCTACCGGTCCGTAGTTTCAGCGCATGAGCGCTGGCACGGTCTGAAGCGTAGGTAACGCCGGTGAACCATGCGGCGATAACCACTCGGGCGTGTGCGCCCGGCCTGATCGTCACCTCAACGGCAGAGGCGGGGATGAGGGTTGTCCGTACGCCGTCATAGGAAAGATTAGGGAGCGGTATGAGTTTCGTTGGGAAGATGCGGTCGATGGCCAAGGCCATGCCGCGCCGGATGGCGGTTGCGGCCGTTGCCGCGGCAGCGCTGCCCGGTCTTGTCGGTGTCGCCGGTGAAACGGCGACTGCAGGGGCTTTCTCGCGTCCCGGTCTGCCGGTTGAGTACCTGCAGGTTCCGTCCGCGGCCATGGGTCGCGACATCAAAATCCAGTTCCAGAGTGGTGGCGCGGGCTCGCCGGCCGTCTACATGCTGGACGGTCTGCGTGCGCAGGACGACTACAACGGCTGGGACATCAACACCGCAGCCTTCGAGTGGTACAACGGCTCGGGCATCTCGATGGTCATGCCGGTCGGCGGCCAGTCCAGCTTCTACAGCGACTGGTACAAGCCGGCTTGCGGTAAGGCCGGTTGCTCCACCTACAAGTGGGAGACCTTCCTGACCCAGGAGCTGCCCGCTTACCTGCAGGCCAACAAGTCGGTCAAGCCGACCGGTGGCGCTGCTGTCGGTCTGTCGATGGCCGGTTCGGCCGCGATGACCCTCGCCATCTACCACCCGCAGCAGTTCATCTACGCGGGCTCGATGTCGGGCTTCCTGAACCTGTCCGAGGGCTGGTGGCCGTTCCTGGTCAACATCTCGATGGGTGACGCCGGCGGCTACAAGGCCGACGACATGTGGGGCTCCACTGGCGACCCGAACAACGCCTGGAAGCGCAACGACCCGTTCGTGAACATCGGCACCCTGGTCGCCAACAACACCCGCCTGTGGGTCTACTGCGGCGACGGCAACCCGAGCGACCTGGGCGGCGACAACGTGCCGGCCAAGTTCCTCGAGGGCCTGACCATCCGCACCAACCGCACCTTCCAGCAGACCTACCTGGCTGCCGGTGGCACCAACGGTGTGTTCAACTTCCCCAACAGCGGTACCCACGACTGGGGCTACTGGGGCCAGCAGCTGCAGGCCATGAAGCCTGACCTGCAGCGTGTGCTGGGTGCTTCGGGACAGGCGTAAGCGTCCTGACTTGAGGTAAGACCTCTGGCAACAACTCGCACTGGCGGCGGCGACCTTCACGGGTCGTCGCCGCCAGTCGTTTACGCGGGGGTAGACGAAAATCACCCCTTCTGCCGGCAACGTTCCCCCCGCTTGTCCGGGACATCCGTCGAGGTGATGTGGTTCACTACAACGCGGGTTCAGGACGCTCGACGACACACGACAGGTGAGGTTGGTTATGGGGCTGCAGGCAATGCGGAGAACTATGCGGACGCTGGCTACATCTGCTTCCGCGCTGGCGGCGGTCACCGTCCTCGCCGGTGGCCTGCTGACCGGCACCGGCACCGCCCGGGCCGCGGGCGTCGAGACGCTGATGGTGCCCTCGGCCGCGATGGGCCGGGACATCCCGGTGTCGTTCCAGGCCGGCGGTCCGCACGCGGTCTATCTCCTCGATGCCTTCAACGCCGGCCCGGATGTCAGCAACTGGGTCACCGCCGGCAACGCCATGGGCACGCTGGCGGGTAAGGGCATCTCGGTGGTCGCACCCGCCGGCGGCGCGTTCAGCTTCTACACCAACTGGGAGCAGGACGGCAGCAAGCAGTGGGAGACCTTCCTGAGCCAGGAGCTGCCCGACTACCTGGCCGCCACCAAGGGCCTGGCCCCGAACGGCCACGGCGTCGTCGGTGCGGCCCAGGGCGGCACCGCGGCCCTGGCCCTGGCCGAGTTCCACCCGGACCGGTTCCGCTTCGCGGGCTCGCTGTCGGGCTTCCTGACGCCGTCGTCGACGACGTTCAACGGCGCCATTACCGCCGGCATGCGTGAATTCGGCGGCGTGGACACCTACGGCATGTGGGGCGCCCCCCAGCTGGGCCGCTGGAAGTGGCACGACCCGGATGTGCACGTCAGCCTGCTGAACCAGAACAACACCCGGATCTGGGTGTTCAGCCCGTCGACGGTCACCTGCAGCGACCCGGCGGCCATGATCGGTTATTGCGACCAGGCGCAGGGCAGCAACCGCGCCTTCTACGCGCATTACCGGAGCGTGGGCGGCCACAACGGGCACTTCGACTTCCCGGACGGCCCGCAGCACGACTGGGGCAGCTGGAGCGGTCAGCTCGGCGCCATGTCGGGCGAATTGGTGAGCGTCATCCGTTAGCCGGTGTGGCTGCGGTCTGCACGCGATTTCCATGATTTCGCGCACAGGGTCGTGGCCCTGACCAGCGCAGAAGCGGTCGGCGTGACCTTGGTGTGACGAGCGCTGAGTACATTCGGATCGCAACCGGACCGACTCAGCCCGCAGGAGACTTCACACCACATGGCCACCAACAATCGGCGCCGCCGCCATCGCATCCTTGCCATCGCCGCGGCGGGTGCGGTGGCACTGCTGGTCATCGTGGTCGTCTTCGCGATCGTGGTGTGGCTGCGTCAACCCGGTGCGATTCCGGGACCCCAACCTTCAGGACAGCCGCCCACGGCGTCCCCCACGGGGCCCACCACGAAGCCGTCCAAGCCGCGGCCGGCGTACCAGTCGGCCGACTGCCCCGATGTGCAGCTGATCTCGATCCCGGGCACCTGGGAGTCGTCGCGGGCGCTCGACCCGCTGAACCCGACGCCGTCGTTCCCGATCGCGCTGCTGCTGAATGTCAGCAACCCGCTCGGCCAGCAGTTCGGCGCTGACCGGTTGGCGCAGTACACGGTGCCCTACACCGCGCAGTTCCATAACCCGCTGGCCGCCGACAACCAGATGTCGTACAACGACAGCCGCGAAGAGGGCAAGAAGAAGGCCGTCGAGGCCATCACCGACATCAACAACCGGTGCCCGCTGACGAGCTTCGTGATCATCGGCTTCTCGCAGGGCGCGGTGATCGCCGGCGATATCGCCAGCGACATCGGAAACGGCCGCGGGCCCATCGACCAGGACCTGGTGCTCGGTGTGACGTTGATCGCCGACGGCCGCCGCCAGCCCGATGTCGGCAAGGACATCGGTCCGAACCCGCCGGGGCAGGGCGCCGAGATCACGCTGCACGAACTGCCGCTCGGCATGCTGGGGCTGAACATGACGGGACCGCGCGTCGGCGGCTTCGGTGAGCTCAACGACCGGGTCAACGAGATCTGCGGAAAGGGCGACCTGATCTGCGCCGCGCCGACCGAGGCGTTCAACGTCGTCAACCTGCCGAGCACGCTCGCCACGCTGTCCGGCAGTGCCGCCGGACCGGTGCACGCGCTGTACAACACGCCGCAGTTCTGGACCCTTGACGGGCAGACCTCCACGCAGTGGACACTGAACTGGGCCAAGCAGCTCGTCGACGACGCGCCGCACCCCAAGCACGGCTGACATCGCGGGTTGGCTACTGGTGAGTACAAAACCGGTGGGGCGATTTGGCCTGCGAATTCGCGTCACCTAACATTAAGAGATAACTAAGAGCACGGTCTGATCATCGACCGGACAATCTTGGGGTGGCATATCGCTACTGCCCGGTACCATTTGCCGGGATTTGGCGTGACTGGCTGCAGACGATGTAGCCGGCGCGGCAGGCTGTGACAGGAGAGTTTGATGGCGTTCCACAACCCGTTCGTCAAGAACGGGAAGATCAACTTCCCGGACGGTGCCGGCATCGTGAAGCACGTCGAACGCTGGGCGAAGGTGCGTGGCGACCGGCTGGCCTTCCGGTTCCTGGACTATTCCACGGAGCGTGACGGCGAGGCCAAGGACCTGTCCTGGGCGCAGTTCAGCGCCCGCAACAAAGCGGTGGCCGCGCGGCTGCAGCAGGTCACCCAGGTCGGCGACCGCGTCGCGATCCTGTGCCCGCAGAACCTCGAGTACCTCGTGGCGTTCTACGGCGTCCTGTACTCCGGCCGCATCGCCGTGCCGCTGTTCGACCCGTCCGAGCCGGGCCACGTCGGCCGCCTGCACGCTGTTCTCGACGACTGCAAGCCCGCGGCCATCCTGACCACCACCGCCGCCGCCGAGGGCGTGCGCAAGTTCTTCCGCAGCCGGCCGGCCAATGAGCGTCCGCGCGTCATCGCCGTCGACGCCGTCCCGGACGAAGTCGCGGCCACGTGGATCCCCTTCGACGACGTCGATGAGCACACCGTCGCCTACTTGCAGTACACCTCGGGTTCGACCCGCATCCCGACGGGCGTGCAGATCACGCACCTCAACCTGGCCACCAACGTGGTGCAGGTCGTCGAGGCCCTCGAGGGCGAAGAGGGCGACCGCGGTCTGTCCTGGCTGCCGTTCTTCCACGACATGGGCCTCATCACGGCCCTGCTGGCGCCGATGATCGGCCACAGCTTCACGTTCATGACCCCGGCCGCGTTCGTGCGTCGCCCGGAGCGCTGGATCCGGGAGATGGCGCGCAAGGAAGGCGACACCGGCGGTGTCATCTCCGTGGCCCCGAACTTTGCGTTCGACCACGCCGCCGCCCGTGGCGTGCCCAAGGAACCGATCGACCTGTCGAACGTGAAGGCCGTCCTGAACGGCAGCGAGCCGATCTCGGCCGCGACCGTGCGCCGCTTCAACGAGGCGTTCGGCCCGTTCGGCTTCCCGTCCAAGGCCATCAAGCCGTCGTACGGTCTGGCCGAGGCCACGCTGTTCGTGTCCACCACGCCGTCCTCCGACGAGCCGACCATCGTGTCGGTGGATCGCGACGCCCTCAACACCGGCACCTTCGTGGTGGTTCCGGATGATTCGCCGAAGGCCGTCGCCCAGGCCGGCGCCGGCAAGATCGGTGTCGACGAGTGGGCCGTCATCGTGGACGCCGAGACCGCCACCGAGCTGCCCGACGGCCAGATCGGTGAAATCTGGATCAGCGGCGCGAACATGGGCACCGGCTACTGGGGCAAGCCGCAGGAGACCATCGAGACGTTCCAGAACACCCTCAAGTCGCGCACCAACCCGTCGCACGCCGAGGGTGCCGCCGACGACGCCACCTGGGTGCGGACCGGCGACTACGGCGCCTACCACGACGGCGAGCTGTACATCACCGGTCGCGTCAAGGACCTGGTGATCATCGACGGCCGCAACCACTACCCGCAGGACCTCGAGTACTCGGCGCAGGAGGCCAGCAAGGCGCTGCGTGTCGGGTACGTGGCGGCGTTCTCGGTGCCGGCCAACCAGCTGCCAGAACACGTCTTCGCCGACGCCCACGTGGGCCTCAAGCATGATCCCGACGACAGCTCCGAGCAGCTGGTCATCGTCGCTGAGCGGGCCCCGGGTGCGCACAAGCTCGAGCCCCAGCCCATCGTCGACGACATCCGGGCGGCCATCGCGGTGCGCCACGGCGTCACGGTGCGCGACGTGCTGCTGACCGCGGCCGGCGCCATCCCGCGTACCTCCAGCGGCAAGATCGGCCGCCGGGCCACGCGTGCGGCGTACCTGGACGGCACGCTGCGCAGCGGCAAGGTGGCCAACGCCTTCCCCGACGATCTGAACTGACCTCCACCCGGCTCCCTGTCCGGCGGCGAAAGTGAACAGTGAAAATGACTGACACCGAAGACAATTCGAACGAAATCGACACTTCGCCGCAGGAGGGTGGCAGTGCGCCCGCGTCGCGGGCCAACGGCATCTCCGTGCCGGAGATGCGCGAGTGGCTGCGCAACGCGGTCGCGAAGGCCACCGGTCAGTCGCCGGACACGATCGACGAGAGCGTCCCGCTGGTCGAGCTCGGCCTGTCGTCGCGCGACGGCGTGGCCATGGCCAGCGATATCGAAGACCTCACCGGGGTCACGCTGAATGCCACGGTTCTGTTCCGGCACCCCACCATCGAGTCGCTCGCGCAGGTCATCGTCGAGGGCGAGCCCGAGGAAGACACCGCCGCCGCTAACGCCGAGGACTGGTCCCGAGACGTCAACGAGGACGTCATGAACATCGCGGTGGTCGGCCTGGCCACCCGCTTCCCGGGTGACATGAACACGCCCGACGAGATGTGGCAGGCACTGGTGGAGGGCCGCGACGCCATCACCGATCTGCCCGAGGGCCGCTGGGAAGAGTTCCTGTCCGAGCCGCGGATCGCCGAGCGGGTGGCCAAGGCCCGCACGCGTGGCGGTTACCTGTCGGACATCAAGGGCTTCGACGCCGAGTTCTTCGCGCTGGCCAAGATGGAAGCCGACAACATCGATCCGCAGCAGCGGATGGCGCTCGAATTGACCTGGGAGGCACTGGAGTTCGCGCGCATCCCGGCGTCGTCGCTGCGCGGCGAGACGGTCGGCGTGTTCGTCGGCAGCTCGACCAACGACTACAGCTTCCTGTCGGTCTCGGACCCGTCCATCACGCACCCGTATGCCATCACCGGCACCGCGAGTTCCATCATCGCCAACCGGGTTTCGTACTTCTACGACTTCCGCGGGCCGTCGATGACCATCGACACCGCGTGCTCCTCGTCGCTCGTCGCGATCCACGAGGGCGTCAAGGCACTGCGTTCCGGCGAGGCCGACGTGGTGTTGGCCGGTGGCGTCAACGCCCTGGTGACCCCGATGGTGACGGTCGGCTTCGACGAGGTCGGCGGCGTGCTGGCGCCGGACGGCCGCATCAAGTCGTTCAGCTCCGACGCCGACGGTTACGCCCGCTCCGAGGGTGGCGGCATGGTTGTGCTCAAGCGCGTCGCCGACGCCCGCCGCGACGGTGACGAGATTCTCGCCGTCATCGCCGGTTCGGCCATCAACCACGACGGTCGCTCCAACGGCATGCTGGCCCCCAACCCCGATGCGCAGGAAGCGGTGCTGCGCAAGGCCTACAAGGACGCCGGCGTCGACCCGAAGACCGTCGACTACATCGAGGCGCACGGCACCGGCACCATCCTGGGTGACCCGATCGAGGCCGACGCTCTCGGCCGCGTCGTGGGCCGCGGTCGCGCCGCCGACAAGCCGGCGCTGCTGGGCGCCGTGAAATCCAATGTGGGACACCTGGAGTCGGCCGCCGGTGCGGCCAGCGTCGCGAAGATGACGCTGGCGCTGTACCACGACAAGCTGCCGGCGTCGATCAACTACGCGGGCCCGAACCCGTATATCGACTTCGACAAGGAACACCTCAAGGTCAACGCCGAGCTGTCGGACTGGCCGCGCTACAGCGGTCACGCCGTCGCCGGTGTCTCCGGCTTCGGTTTCGGTGGCGCCAACGCGCACCTCGTCATGCGCCAGGTGCTGCCCAGCGACCTCGTCGAGCCGGAGCCCGAAGAGGTTGTCGCCGAAGACAAGCCGGCTTCCGACGCGGGCGCCGTCTACGTCGGCGGCGTCAAGATGGACGAGTACGGCGAGTTCATCGACGACGACAACGACACGCGTGGTGACGCCGAGTTCTACGGCTACCAGACCGACGACGAGCCCGAGCTCCCCGGCCTGACCGAGCGGGCGCTCGAGCTGATCGAGGCCGGCCGCGCCGAATTGGCAGCCGCCGAGCCGGTCAAGCGCATTGTCCCGCTTGCGGTTTCGGGTTTCCTGACCTCACGCAAGAAGTCCACTGCCGCTGAGCTGGCGGACTGGATCGACAGCGAAAAGGGCCGGTCCTACTCGCTGGAGTCCATCGGCCGCTCGCTGTCGCGCCGCAACCACGGCCGTTCGCGCGCAGTGATTCTGGCGCACGACCACGACGAAGCGGTCAAGGGTCTTCGGGCGCTGGCCGAGGGCAAGCAGAGCCCGCTGGTGCTGGCCGCCGACGGCCCCGTCACCAACGGTCCGGTGTGGGTGCTCGCCGGTTTCGGTGCGCAGCACCGCAAGATGGGCAAGAGCCTGTACCTGAACGATCCGATCTTCGCGGAGTGGATCAACAAGGTCGACGCGCACATCCAGGACGAGCGTGGCTACTCCGTCGTCGAGCTGATCCTCGATGACGCCATCGACTACACCAACGAGACGTGCGAATACCCCATCGAGGTCGTGCAGACGGTGATCTTCGCCCTGCAGATCGCCCTCGGTGAGCTGCTCAAGGCGCACGGCGCGAAACCCGGTGCGGTGGTTGGCCAGTCGCTCGGTGAAGCGGCCGCGGCCTACTTCTCCGGTGGTCTGTCGCTCGCCGACGCCACCCGCACCATCTGCTCGCGCGCCCACCTCATGGGTGAGGGCGAGGCCATGCTGTTCGGCGAGTACATCCGCCTGATGGCGCTCGTCGAGTACTCGGCCGAGGAGATCAAGACGGTCTTCGCCGATTTCCCGGGCCTCGAGGTGTGCGTCTACGCCGCCCCGACCCAGACTGTCATCGGCGGTCCGCCGGAGCAGGTCGACGCGATCATCGCCCGCGCCGAATCGGAGGGCAAGTTCGCCCGCAAGATGCAGACCAAGGGCGCCAGCCACACGCAGCAGATGGATCCGCTGCTCGGCGAACTGTCCGCGGAAATCCAGGGCATCGAACCGCACCCGCTGCAGACGGCGTACTACTCGACGGTGCACGAGGGTCAGCTGATCCGTGCCGGCGCGGAGCCGATCCACGATGTCGACTACTGGAAGAAGGGACTGCGCCACAGCGTCTATTTCACCCACGGCATCCGCAACGCCGTCGACAACGGGCACACCACGTTCCTGGAACTGGCCCCGAACCCGGTGGCGCTCATGCAGGTTGGATTGACGACGGCTTCCGCCGGGCTTCACGACGGCCAGCTGATCCCGACCCTCGCCCGCAAGCAGGACGAGGTCGACTCCATGACAAACGCCATGGCCCAGCTGTTCGTGCACGGCCATGACCTGGACTTCCGGACGCTGTTCTCGCCGGCCGTGGATCCGGCCGTTGATTACGCGCCGATCCCGCCGACGCGCTTCAAGCGCAAGCCGCATTGGCTGGATGCACACTTCACCGCCGACAGCTCGGCCATCGAGCCGGGCAGCCACGTCGCGACCCCGGACGGCCGGCACGTGTGGGAGTATGCCCCGCGCGGCGAGGTCGACGCCGCGGCGCTGGCCAAGCTGGTGAAAGCCGCTGCGGCACAGGTGCTTCCGGATGCGGCGCTGACCGCTTACGAACAGCGCGCCATCCCGGGTGAGGGCTCGCGCCTGGTCACCACGCTGACCCGGCACCCCGGCGGCGGCACGGTACAGGTGCACGCCCGCATGGGTGAGTCCTTCACCCTGGTGTACGACGCGGTCGTCACCCGTGGCGGTGACGGCGCGGCGCTGCCGGTAGCGATGGGTGGCACCGCGCTGCCGGCCGCTGTCGGTGCCGGCGCGGTAGCCGAAACCGCCGTTGCCGCACCGGAACCCGAAGACGACGCCGCGATCCTGCAGGACAACCTGACCGCGGGCGCCGGCCTGGCCGCCGGTTTCAAGAAGTGGTCGCCGGATTCCGGTGAGACCGTCGCGGACCGGTTGGGTGCCATCGTCGGCGGCGCCATGGGCTACGAGCCCGAGGACCTGCCGTGGGAGGTCCCGCTGATCGAGCTGGGTCTGGACTCGCTCATGGCGGTCCGGATCAAGAACCGCGTCGAGTACGACTTCGACCTGCCGCCGATCCAGCTGACCGCGGTGCGTGACGCCAACCTGTACGCGGTGGAGAAGCTGATCCACTACGCCATCGAGCACCGCGACGAGGTCGGCCAGCTGGCCGAGGCGCAGAAGGGGCAGACCGCCGAGGAGATCGCCGCGGCGCAGGCCGAATTGATGGGTGGCGCGACGACTGTCGCCGAGCTGGAGGCCAAGCTGGCCGAGGCCGGACATCCGCTGGCCGACACCGACGACGCCAAGCCGGCGGCGGCCGAGATCGCCACGGATTCCGCTGCCGCATTGTCGGCGCCGCCGACCGAAGCCGCGCTGGAGGTTCCGCCGCCGCCGACCAACCCTGCCGGCCCGGCCGTTCCGCCGCCCCCGACCAACCCGTCGGGACCGGCTGCGGCGCAGCCGGCGCAGAGTGCGACCGCGGCTGCCGCCGAGGTGCTGAACCAGAAGGCTGTTGCCGAGGCGCTGAATTCCGATGTGCCGCCGCGTGATGCGGCCGAACGCGTCACGTTCGCGACGTGGGCGATCGTCACCGGCAAGTCGCCGGGCGGCATCTTCAACGTGCTGCCGTCGGTCACCGACGAGCAGGCCGAGAAGATGGCGACACGCCTTTCGGAGCGCGTCGAGGGCACCATCACGGCCGACGACGTCAAAAAGGCGCAGAACATCGAGGAGCTGTCGACGACGGTCCGCGAGTTCCTGGAGTCCGGTGAGCTGGACGGCTTCGTCCGCGTGATCCGCGCCGCCGAAAACGACGATCAGGTCCCGGTTTTCGTGTTCCACGCGGCCGGTGGCTCGACCGTCGTCTACGAACCGCTGCTGAACCGCCTGCCGGCGGGCACGCCGATGATCGGCCTGGAGCGTGTTGAGGGCACCATCGAGGAGCGCGCGGCGCAGTACGTGCCGAAGCTGTTGGAGCTCAACGGCTGGGTCGACGCCGACGGCAACAAGAAGAAGGGCAAGCCCTTCATCCTCGCCGGCTGGTCGCTGGGCGGCGCGCTGTCCTACGCCTGCGCCGTCGGCCTGAAGCAGGCCGGCGCGGACGTGGAGTTCGTCGGCCTGATCGACACCGTGCACCCGGGTACGCCGATCGACACGTCGAAGGAAGGCACGCGTCAGCGCTGGGACCGCTACGCCAAGTTCGCGGAGCGGACGTTCAACGTGCACATCCCGGCCATCCCGTACGAGGAACTCGAAGTCCTCGACGACGCCGGCCAGGTGCAGTTCGTGCTCAACGCTGTCAAGGAAGCGGGCGTCGAGATTCCGGGCGGCATTATCGAGCACCAGCGCACGTCGTACCTGGATCAGCGCACGCTCGACCTGGCTACCCCGCAGGCGTACGACGGCCACGTCGTGCTCTACATGGCGGACCGATACCACGATGACGCCATCACGTTCGAACCCGCATACGCCACCCGTCAGCCCGACGGTGGTTGGGGCGAGTTCGCTCCCGATCTGGAGGTCGTGAACATCGGCGGCGAGCACATCCAGGCCATCGACGAGCCGTACATTGCCAAGGTGGGGGCGCACATGAGCCAGGCCATCAACCAGATCCAGGCCGGGAAGTAGTAGGAGAACCGTGACTGAAGTTACCGAACAGCGCAGCCCTGCCACTACGGCAGAGAAGCTCGCAGAGCTTCGCCGAAAGCTGGACCTGGCAGCCGATCCCGGTGACGAGAAGGCCAAGGCGCGGCGCGACAAGAAGGGCATTCCGTCGGCCCGCGCCCGCATCCACGCACTCGTCGACCCGGGCAGCTTCTTCGAGATCGGCGCGCTGGCCAAGACGCCCGGTGATCCGAATGCGCTGTACGGCGACGGCGTCGTGACCGGACACGCCACCATTGACGGCCGCCCCGTTGCGGTGTTCAGCCACGACCAGACGGTGTTCCAGGGTTCGGTCGGCGAGATGTTCGGCCGCAAGGTCGCCAAGCTGATGGAGTGGGTCGCCATGGTCGGCTGCCCGATCATCGGTATCAACGACTCTGCCGGCGCCCGTATCCAGGACGCAGTGACCTCGCTGGCCTGGTACGCCGAGCTGGGCCGCCGGCACGAGATGCTGCGCGGCACCGTGCCGGAAATCTCGATCATCCTCGGTAAATGTGCTGGTGGCGCGGTGTATTCGCCGATCCAGACCGACCTGCTGGTGGCGGTGCGCGACCAGGGCTACATGTTCATCACCGGCCCGGACGTCATCAAGGACGTCACGGGTGAGGACGTCACCTTCGACGAGCTCGGTGGCGCGGACGTCCAGGCCCAGCGCGGCAACATCCATAAGGTCGTCGAGGACGAAGCGGCCGCGTTCCAGTACGTCCGTGATTACCTGAGCTTCCTGCCCGCCAACACGTGGGACGATCCGCCGATCGTCAACCCGGGCCTGGAGCCGGAGCTGACGCCGAGCGACTTCGAGCTGGACAAGATCGTGCCGGACGCCGACAACGCCGGCTACGACATGATGGACATCCTGTTGCGCATGTTCGACGACGGCGACATCTTCGAGATCGCCGAACAGCGCGCTCCGGAGATGATCACCGCGTTCGCGCGTGTCGACGGCCGGCCGGTCGGCGTCATCGCCAACCAGCCGCTCTTCATGGCGGGCGCGATCGGCAACGAGGCCTCCGACAAGGCCGCCGGGTTCATCCGGTTCTGCGACTCCTTCAACCTGCCTTTGGTTTTCGTCGTCGACACCCCCGGCGCCCTGCCGGGTGTCGCCGAGGAGACGGGCGGCATCATCAAGCGCGGTGGCCGGTTCTTCAACGCCATCGTCGAGGCCGATGTGCCGAAGGTGACGTTCGTGATCCGCAAGGCCTACGGCGGTGGTTACGCCGTCATGGGCTCCAAGCAGCTGTCGGCCGACCTCAACTTCGCCTGGCCGACCGCCCGTATCGCGGTGATCGGTGCCCAGGGCGCGGCACAGCTGCTGGTGAAGCGCTTCCCGGATCCGACTGCGCCGGAGGTGCAGAAGATCAAGGCCGACTTCATCGAGGGCTACAACGCCAACATGGCGATTCCGTGGACCGCTGCCGAGCGCGGCTACATCGATGCGGTGATCCAGCCGCACGAGTCCCGGCTGCTGCTGCGCAAGTCGCTGAAGTTGTTGCGCGACAAGCAGAAGCACGACCGCATCGCCCGCAAGCACGGCCTGACTCCGCTGTAATTTCTCTCGCGAGACGGCGTAGATGTCCCCCGACACAACGTGTTTGGGGGACATTTGCGTCTGGTGGGTGGTGACACATGACTGAGCCCGCTGCGCCGCCGAATCCCGCGGTGCTGCTCGTCGCCGGCGTGGCAGCGACGGCGGTCGGTGGCGCGGTGGCGGTATATCGCGGTGCCGAGCGATTGCCGATTGTCGGAGATCTGATGCGCCGCGGCCATACCGAGATGGTGGCGCGTGGTGAGCTGGCGTTGGTGCCCATCAAGGCGCTGATCGCCGATGTGGCGGCGGAGGTGGTCGAGCTCGTTCTGGACGAACTCGACCTCAACGAATTGGTCCGCCGGCGCGTCGATCTGGTCGGGCTGGCCAATGAGGTGGTCGACGGCATCGACCTGGAAGCCATTATCAGCCGATCCACCGACTCGATGACGGCCGAGGTCATGACCGATGTCCGCACCCAGGGGGAGCGGGCGGACGACGCGATCTCCGGGTTCGTCGACCGGCTGCTGGGCCGGAACCGCACATGAGTGACCGCTCCGCCGGGATCGTCAGCCGGGGCGTGGCGGCCGTCATCGACCTGCTGGTGGTCGGTGCCCTGCTCGGCCTGACATACGGCGGACTCCGGTTGTGCGAGTTCATGTTTCGGCCCATCATGTTCCACGTGCCGCCGCTGTCGTTCGTCTACTCGACAGCGGCGACGTGCGCCGTCTCGGTGCTGTATCTGACCGCGTGCTGGGCGGTATCGGGTAGTACGGTGGGCGCTGTGGTGATGGGGCTGCGGGTCACCGGTCTGCGGCGGGAGCGGCTGGCCCCGGTGCGCGCCTGCCTGCGGGCCGTGGCGTGTGTGCTGTTTCCTGTGGGACTTTTGTGGGTAGTGGTAGATCGGCGGCGAAGGTCCTTGCAGGACATAATTTTTGGTACCAAGGTGGTGTACGCATGGCGTTGACGGAATCGCGTGCCGGTCAGCCCCGGGCCGGGGACACCGGGACCGACAACGATGCCGGTGTGCTCCCGCCGGTCCCGGATGGAACGCGGCGGGCCTTCTGGTGGCTCGAACGGTTCGCGCCGGCGATCGGCGCCCGCTGGGCCACCGAATTATGGTGCACGGTGCCGGATGTCGACCTGAGCACCAAGATGCCGCCCGGTCTGCCGGACAGCACGCCACTGGAAGCGTCGTGGGACGGGCATCGCGTCGCCGGGCAGTCGTGGGGCGCGGGTCCGCTGGTCTACCTGGTGCACGGTTGGGGCGGGTGCCGCGCGCACATGGCAGTGTTCGTCAAACCTCTTGTCGCGGCCGGATATCGGGTCATCGCCTTCGACCTCCCCAGCCACCACGACTCGGAGCCGGGGGCGCTGGCGCCGGGCCGCACCACCATCGTCGAGTGCGCGGAAGCGGTGCGGGCCGTCATCGCCCAGCACGGTCCGGCGCATGCCGTCATCGGTCATTCTCTGGGTGCGAAGGCGGCCGCGCTGGCGGCCGCGCGGGGTGCGCAGACCGGGCGCTTGGTATTCCTCGCGCCGATGGGCGACTTCACCTGGTATCTGGATGCTTTCGCCGAGCGTCACAACTTCGGACGGCGGATCCGGGACCGTCTGCACCAGCGTCTGGACCGACGGCTCGGGATGCCGCTGCTGGACACCGACATCACGGCGTCGGCCACGCATGCCGGCGACCGTCCACTGCTGCTCATCCACGACCCCGACGACCCGGACAGCCCGTACTCGGCCAGCATCGAGATCGCGGAGGCCTGGCCCGATGCGCGGCTCGAGACGACGAAGGGTCTGGGCCGGCTCGCGCACTACCGGATTCTTCGGCACCGCCCGGCGATCGTCGCGGGTGTCGACTTCATCGGCGCGCCGTAGTCGACTAATTACTGTGCGGGTCAGCGGAGTTCAGTACGGCCACCGCGTGTTCGTACTCGCCGCGCACTTCCGCGTATCGGAGAAACTTCACGTTCTCCACCTGAATCTCGTCGGCATCCGGCTGGTTTTCGAGAATGCCCACGACTTCGCTGACGAATTGGTCGAGCGGCATGGCCCATTGGCTGTCGCGCTGCCCGGGCACCAGATCGGTCTGTACGGCAGGCGGCTCGAGTTCCTTGAATTCGACGGAGGAACCGGCGAATTGCAGCCGCAGTGTCTCGGTCAGGAGATGGATGGCCGCCTTGGAAGCGTTGTAGCTCGGGGTCACCTTGAGCGGGGTGAATCCCAGGCCTGATGACACGGTGATGATGGTGGCAGCGGGTTGGGCCTGCAGATGTTCGATGAACGCGGCGATGAGCCGGATCGGACCCAGCACGTTGGTGGTGATGGTGGATTCTGCTGCAGCCAGGAAGCTTTCCGGGGCGTGCCAGTCTTCGATCTTCATCACGCCGGCCATGGTGATCACCACATTCAGATCGGGGTGCTCGGCCAGGACCTGCGAAGCCACGATCTGGATGCTGTCGGCATCCGCCGTGTCGATGCGGACCGCGGCGATGCCGGGATGTTCGGCGGTGATCTGGCGGAGCAGCTGTTCGCGACGGCCGCCGATGATCACCTTGTTTCCTTTGTCCCGCAGCGCGATTGCCAAGGCGAGGCCGATGCCGCTCGTGGCGCCCGGGATGAAAATGGTGTTGCCGGAGATCTTCATGCGTCAAGCCTGCTCGCGGCCTGATCATTTGTCACATGCATATCTATGATGAGTCGTATGCTCACCACGCATATCGAGCGGGCAGATCTGAATCTGCTGGCACCATTGGTCGCGCTGCTCGAGGAACGGCAGGTATCGCGCGCGGCGTCCCGAGTGGGGCTGAGCCAGCCTGCCATGAGCCGCGCCCTGCAGCGCCTGCGCAGACTGCTCGATGACCCGCTGCTGGTTCGTGATCCGGACGGATTCCGGCTGTCGGCCCGCGCCGAGGACATTCACCGCCAGCTCACCACGCTGATACCGCTACTCGAAACCCTCCTGTCGCCCGCGGAGTTCGATCCCCGTGCATCAACGCAGCCGGTGCACATTGCCGGCAGTGATTACGCTGTCCACACTTACGGTCCCGCCATCGCTCGCCTGATCCGGTCGCAGTCACCTGACACGGCGGTACGTTTTCACAGCTGGCGCGCCGATGGGATCGAGGATCAGATCCGCCGAGGCGCGGTCGATCTGGGTCTCTTCGGTGGTCATGCGCCGGACGACCTGAACGTCACCCGGCTCGTCACCGAACACTTCAAGTGCGTTGTGTCCGAGGGGCATCCGCTCGCCAGCCGGGGCGTGCTCACCTTGACGGACTACCTCCGGTTCGGCCATGTGGTCGTCGACGTGGCGGACGGGAAGCAGCCCGACATCGACTACCGCCTCGCGGAGCTGGGCCGGCCCCGCCGGGCGGTGGTCACCGTGCCGTATCACACCGCGGCACTGCCGATGCTTCGTGGAACCGATTGGGTGGCAACACTTCCCGGTCGATTCGTCGAGGCCTGGGTCGCCGGCTCCGAGCTATGCCTGCTGCCCGCACCGGCCGAGATCGCGACGATGCCCTACCGGATGATCTGGCATCCGGCGTTCGAACTCGATCGTCGGCACCAGTGGTTGCGAGGGTGCGTGCGCAGTGCGGTCATCGACGGTGGGTGACGCGAACGCGGTCAGCGGAGTCTGTGGCTATTCGCCGCTCGCGGCAGCCAGACCGGCCCGCCGGGCCTCCCGGCGCTTGGATGTACTCAGGTTGCCGGCTGCGCGAGGATCTGAAATGCCCAGCGCGGAGAGACGTTCGGATTCAGATACCCCGCCCCAGATGCCGTACGGCTCGCCGGACAGCAGCGCGAAGGCGGCACACGGCGCTTTCACCGGGCATTGGTGACAAATCTCTTTGGCGCGTTGTTCGCGTTGTCTGCGCGCCCGGCCCCGTTCGTTGTCAGGGTGAAAGAAGATGCTGGAATCCATTGAGCGGCAACGGGCCGACTCCTGCCATTCCCATTCGTCGGCCACCGGCCGGATAGCCGGCGCGGGCAGTGGCAACGCGGTTCGCTTTCCGGTCATGTTCTACCTCGTGCTTCCTACTCGGTTGTTGGTCACGCGGTGACCCGTTGGCCTTTACCGACTACCGTCACACCGCCGTCGGATATGACGAAGCCGCGGGCCCGGTCCTGCTCTTTGTCGACGCCGACCTGTGCGCCCGGCGGGATCGCGACGTTCTTGTCGACAATGGCGTTGCGTACCACGGCATGTGCGCCGACCACGGTGTTGTCCAAGATCACCGAGCGATCCACGGTGGCGTGCTCCTCCACACGGACACCAGGTGACAGAACGGATTCGCGGACCAGCGCACCGGAGATGATCACGCCGTTCGAGATGACGCTGTTGACGGCGCGTCCGACGCGGTCGCCGTCGTCGTGCACGAACTTGGCCGGTGGGTGCGGCGGAATATGCGTCAGGATCGGCCACGCGCTGTTGTACAGGTCGAATGCCGGGACCACGGCACACAGGTCCATGTGGGCGTCGTAGTACGAGTCCAAGGTTCCGACGTCGCGCCAGTAGCCGCTGTTCTCGGCATGGGAGCCCGGGACCTTGTTGCTCTGAAAGTCGTAGACCTGGGCGAGGCCCTGTTCGACCATCATCGGCACGATGTCGCCGCCCATGTCGTGCTTGCTGAACTCATCGGCGGCGTCGGCGTGTAGCGCATCGATGAGCGCCTCGGTCGAGAACACGTAGTTGCCCATCGAGACGAACGATTCGCCGGGACTGTCGGGCAGTCCGGGCGCGTCGGCCGGCTTCTCCAGGAACGCCTCGACCTGCCGGCCGTCGGGTGCGGTCTTGATCACGCCGAACGCACTCGCCTCGCCGCGCGGCACCCGGATGCCGGCGACGGTGGCGCCGGCGCCGCCGTCGAGGTGCTGCTTGATCATCTGTCGCGGGTCCATGCGGTACACGTGATCAGCGCCGAAAACGACGACCAGGTCGGGTTTTTCGTCGTGAATGAGGTTCAGTGACTGGTGAATGGCGTTGGCGGAGCCGGTGTACCACTGCGGGCCCAGGCGCTGTTGTGCCGGCACCGGGGTGACGTAGTTGCCGAGCAGGCTGCTCATCCGCCACGTCGTCGTGATGTGGCGGTCGAGGCTGTGGCTCTTGTACTGCGTGAGGACGGCGATCCGCAGTACTCCGGCGTTCACGAGGTTCGACAGGGCGAAGTCGATCAGTCGATAGAGCCCGGCGAACGGCACCGCGGGCTTGGCCCGGTCGAGCGTCAGTGGGGACAGTCGCTTGCCCTCGCCTCCGGCCAGGACCAGGCCGAGGATCTTCGGGTCGGCCATGTGGATTCTCCTTCTGGGCAGCGGGCGATGCCGCGACGGGTCACCGACGGCAGACCGGTATGGATTCGTGAAAGCTGTTGCGGTGTAGGTGGATATCAGGCCTGCTCCACACTCACGCCGGCGGCGGAGAGTTCGGAGAGCTGACGGCTGTCGACGCCGGTGTCGGTGATCAGCAGTTGGATGTCTTCCAGCCGGCCGTACTGGGCGCCGCTGATGGCCCCGAACTTGCTGTGGTCGGCGAGCAGGATGCGGCGGTGCGCGCACGCGAGCATGCGTCGCTTCACGGCGGCTTCGGATGGGGCTGGGGTGGTGAGCCCGCGGTCGGTGCTGACGCCGTTTGCGCCCAGGAAGGCGACGTCGACGTTGATCTCGGCGAGCGCGCGGGCAGCCCAATCGTCAACCTCGGCAAAGGTTTTCGACCGGACCCGGCCACCCAAGGTGTAGACCGTCAGCTGCGGCCGGCTGAGCAGGGTCAGGGCCTGCGTCAAAGAGTTGGTGTACACGGTGAGTTCGCGATCACCGGGAAACAGTTCGACCAGTTGCGCGGTCGTGGAGCCGGCGTCGATCAGAACGGAGCCGCGCTCCGGAAGGTGTGCCAGCGCGGCCTTTGCGATGCGCGCCTTCTCGGCGAGGAACTCGGTCCGGGTCTCGACGGCCGGCTCGTAGGAGAGGTAGTCGACGCGCACCGCGCCACCGTGCACCCGCCGCAACAGGCCCTGGCGCTCGAGAAGGATGAGGTCCTTGCGGATGGTCTCGCCCGTCACGCCGAGCTCGGACGCGGTGCGGGCGGCGTCGATCCGACCGTCGCGGCGCAGCGTCTCGAGCAGTTGCTGTTTGCGCTGGTCGGCGTAGAGGGCGCCGGCAGCATCTCGGGAAGCTGGTCCGGGGTATGCCACGACACCTCCTCCTCGGTCTGTGATCTGCACCACTTGGATTTGATTGCTAATAATTGCGTTTAGTTGGGAATCTGTCAAGGGTGTGTGGGCATGCCGGTGGCCCCACATCGCCCCAAAAGACGAATGGCCAGCTACGACGCCTTTCGAGAAGGTGTGTCGTAACTGGCCATTCGGCGCAGCGATCTAGGGCTTGATGCGCATCTTGCCCGGTGACCACAGGCCGCTGTGGACCGCGGTGCCCAGGTCCAGCTCGGCCGTCGTGGCGTCCACAACCGGTGTGAACTGCCGCAGCGAGCCCCAGTCCCGGCCCCAGTCGTCGGACAGGTACGTCGACATCACGTGGGCCTTCAGCAGCACGTCGGTGATGCCCAGCAGGCCGCCGTTGATGCCGTCCTGCCAGGTATCGGTGTCCTGCTTCTTGGCGGTGTAGTCCGGCGTGATCCGGAACTTCGGCACCTCGGTCACGCCGTTGCGCACCAGCATCGGCTGCTGGCACGGGAACGCCAGGCCGACGGCCCAGTCCATCAACACCGGCTGGGTCTTGCCGATGTATTGCTGGACGGTCTTGAGCTCGGGCACGCGCGGCGGAGTGACGGCGATCCAGTCACCTTCGTTGAGCGAAAGGTTCACTGCCACAACGCGAACGTACGTGGCGTCGGCCGGAATCTCACGACGGTCGAAGCGGAGGTTGCGCCACGACGGCGTGGGGCCGATGTCGTAGGGCACGACGCGTCCGCCCGCGACGGGGTGACCGTCGGGTCCGGTGCGGCCGTACTCCAGCTCGACGGTCTGCCCTTCGGTGTGGCCTTTCAGTGAGCTGTTCCCGGTGATGGTGCCGGCGGCGGTGACGACGACCAGAGGATGCGCGGCATCGGCGGCGGGCAGGCCGTACCAGGCCGACGTCAGCTTGGCCTGCGAGTGCGGGCCGGTGGTGTAGGTCCCGGCGACGGGTACCCGCGCGGGGTCCAGGCCGTAGGGCAGCGGCACCGTCGACCCGTTGATGCCCGGTGTCTTGAGCTTGGTCGCGGCGTCCCAGTCCGAGTCGGTGCCCGGCATCGGGAAGTCGAGGCGAATCGCCTCGGCGACAATGCGATCCGGCACGCCGTTGGGCGTGAATCCGGCCGGACCGACGCCGCCCAAGGCACCCAGCGGTCCGTAGTCGCCGGGTTGCGGCGTCAGGAACCCGGCGTTCGCGTCAGGCTCCACCAGCACGTTGTCGGCCAGCCCGCAGCCGCCCTTCAGCGCCCGCAGGTTGCTCGCCAGGTTCGAGTACGTCGGGTATTCGCGCACCGCACCGATGGCCATAGATGCCACACACACCACGACCATGAACGCGGCGGCCAAGGGGATCGGTGCCGCCGTGACCAGCCGGGTGAGGCGGCCTTCGGGGCGGTCGCTGTTGAAGTGCAGCCAGAACGCCCACAGCGCGGTGATGACGAACAGCACCAAGAAGATTGTGCTGAGCTTGATTCCACCGACGGCAACCATGTCGTTGTTGAACGGCACGCCGTAACTCGACACGTACCACCAACCGTTGGTGGTGGCCGAAACCAGCGCCAGCAGGAACAGCACCGCCGAGGTGACGGCCATGCGGTTGCGCGCCGACTTCAGTACCGAACGCGACACCAGCACGGTGGCCACCGCCGCCATGGCGGCGCCCACGGCCGCGAACAGGCCGAAGTGGTGCACCCACTTGGTCGGGGTGAACATCAGGCAGAACATGGTGGCGAAGATGATGCCCATCAGGCGCCACACCGGTCCGCGGGCGATGCCGGGAACCCGCTTGCGCCGCAGGATCATGAACATCGACGTGAAGAGGCTGAGCGCGGTGAGCAGGAAGCCGAAGCGCCGGGTCATCGAGCCGTCGACCGTCGGCAGGAACAGGTAGTAGTACCGCAGATTCTCGGTGTACCAGGCCTGGCTGGGGCCGATGGCGGTGCGAATCCTGGTGGCCTCCAACACCCCTGCCGCAGTCTGGTTGACGAACACCACGGTCAGGACCACGAAGCCGGCGGCCAGCAGCGGCATCAGCAGCGGCCAGGTGCCGACCTCGCGGCGCCGCTTCACCAGGATGCGCAGGATCGGGCGGCCACCGGCCAGCAGTGCCGCGACGGCGATCAGGCCGGTTGGCTGGATGCCCAGGGTGAATGCCGCGCTGATGATGGCCAGGGCGGCCGGGGTCAGCCGGCTGGTGCCGATGGCCCGTTCGATCAGGACGTAGGTGATCAGGGCGCCGGTGGCGATCTGGCCTTCGGGGCGCAGACCGTTGTCGAACGGCATCCACGCGGCCATCAGGACCAGGCCCGCGGCCCACATGGCGGCCTTGCTGCCCGCCACCGCGGGTCCGAGCCGGGGGAGCACTTCGCGCGACAGAAGCAGCCAGCAGATGAGCGCACAGATCAAGTCCGGCAGGCGAATCCAGATGCTGGCGTCGCTGACGTGCGTCATCAGGGCCAGCACGTTGTAGTACCAGCCGAACGGATCCTCGGGGCTACCGAACCAGCGGAAGTAGTTGATCATGTACTGGGCGTGCGGTGCGACGCGCGCCATGCCCAGGATGTAGCCGTCGTCAGATGACCCGGCGCCCAACACATGCCACAGCAGGAACCCGCCGATCACGACACCGTCGACGATGTTGAAGGTCCGCCAGCGGCTGGGGATGAGCCGCTGCATGCGGCGCCCGTCGAGCCGGTCCAGCCGCCAAAGGGCCAGCAGCGCGACGATGGTCGCGGCGATGCCGCCGAACATGGCGGTGTACTTGATGATGGTCGGCCGGTTGATGAACCGGGTGTCGATCGTCGCGGACACCGAAAGGCCCTGCGGAGCAGCGCCCTTCAGGTCGGTGAAGATGCCGACGACGGTGGGCCGCAGGTTCGGGTCGGCGAACCCGGTGCGCAGTTCCTTGCCGTCGGTGCCGGTCAGCCCGACGAACGTCGCGAACGTCCCGTTCTTGTCGGAGATGATTTCGATGCGCGAACAACCCGGGGCGCCAATGGCTTTCAGTCGCGGAACGCTGGCGATCACCACGTTGCGGTCGGTGATGTCGACGCGACTGCTGGAGACGTTGACCAGCAGGCCATTGAGCGCGGCCTGCTTGCCGTCCTTGGGCACCGTGCCGAACACCAGCCCGCCCGAGGGCGGCAGCGTCCGCAGCACGTCGCACGGGATCGTCGCCTTCATCGTGACCGGCGTCTGCGAGATCAGCGGCGCGGTCACGTTGCCGAACTGGCCCTGCTGCGGCCAGTTCAGCTGCGCGGTCGTCTGCACCACCGGCAGCAGCGGCGTCAACGCCGACAGCACGAAGCCGATCAGGCCCGCGACGATCGCCACCCACCGGGTGACCTTGACTTGCTGTGCGTTCATTCCCGTCCCGGTCATGGCAGGGCCCGGATCGGGCCACGGCGGCTCCAGCCGTTGACGGTCATGGTGCCTTGGTCAATCGCTGCAGGCGGGGCCACGGACGGCGGCACCACCGGGTCGTACCGCTCGATGGAACCCCAATCTCGGTACCAGTCATTGCGCAGGTAGGTCGGGATGGTCGACGTCCGCAGCAGTGCCTGGATGAACAGGAACGGACCACCCTTCTGCGCGGACTGCCACATGTTCGACGACACCACGACCTGCTTGGTGTTGGGCAGGATGCGGTACTTCGGCAGCTCCGCCACGCCGAGGTGCTCGGAGAACGGGCGCTGGCAGGGGAAGTTCGCGGCGGTGGCGATGTCCATCAGGATCGGCGTCTGCGACCCGAGGAACTGCTGCGCGCTCTGCAGCGTCGGGACCCGCGGCGGCGTGAACCCGAACCACTGGTCCTCGGACAGGTTGGGATCGTCGGCGACGATGCGCGCGACGTTGGCCTCCGGCGGCGCCCACTTCAGCGGGAAGCGCAGGTTGCGCCAGGCGTACTGGGCGAAGGTGTCGATGGGCTGAACCTCGGCGAGGGCCTGGTAGCTGCCGTCCGGCCGGTGCACGCCCCACTGCAGCTTGAGCGACTGGCCGTAGTGGAACTCGTGCTCTTCGTCGTAGTACCAGATGGCGCCGGCAGCTGCGACGGTCACCAAGGGACGGTCGGCGGTCCGCGGCGGCAGTTGGTACCAGGCGGAGGTGGCCTTGGCGGCGACGCCGTTCTCCTTGAAGCTGCCCATCACCGGGGTGCGGGCCGGATCCAGGCCGAACGGCAGGAACACGTTGGAGCCGTTGACGCCCGTCGGCCCGTAGCCGCCGCCGGTGCCGGCCGCGAAGGCGACGCCGACGTTGGGCTTGTTGGGTGACCCGTCGGAGTTGACGGTGCCGGGGTTGGCGACCACCGGGTGCGGCGGTGCGAGTGAGTCGCTGATTCCGTTCGGCGTGAAGCCGACGGGGTTCTCGCCGCCCAGCGGTCCGTACTTACCCCAGGTCTGGCCGGGCACGGGTTGCAGCGTCCCGGCGTTGGTGTCGGCCTCGACGAGCACGTCGTCGGCCATGGCGCAGCTCTTGTCGGACAACCCGAGTGCGTCCAGGTTGGCCCGCGCGGTCGTGTATTGCGGGTAGCGCTGTACGAAGCCCTTGGCCATCGAGCCCACTTCGAGCACCACCATGATCACCGCGACGATCAGCAGCGGCGTCGATGCCAGCGCCCGGTTCCGGCGGGTCTCGGCGACCTCGGTGTGCCCGGCGTAGTCGATGCGGAAGTGCAGCCAGCCGGCGAGCAGCGCGGAAATGATCGCCAGGACCAGGAACATCGAGGTGACGGGGTGGCCGGCGAGCACGGGCTGCCGGTCGAACCACGGCACGCCGTAGTTGCCGACGTAGAACCAGCCGTTGATGCCGGACGTCGCCCAGGCCAGCACGAACAGCAGGGCCGTCACGTACAGCGCGAGGTTCCGTCGGCTGTGCAGCCCGACCGTCGCGAACGCGAAGGCGATGATCGCGCCGAACGCACCCGAGAGCCCGGCGAACGCACCGAACTGCACGGCCCACTTGGTCGGGGTGAAGTGCATGAGCAGCAGGCCGAGCATGGTGCTGCCCAGCAGGCGCCACACCGGCCCGCTGGCCAGACCCGGGACGCGGCCCTTGCGCAGCAGCAGCGCCAGGGTGGCGAACAGGCACAGCAGCAGGATCAGGACCGAGAAGCGGCGGGTCATCGAGCTGTCGACGCTGTCCTCGACAGTGAGGAAGTAGTAGCGCAGGAATTCCTGGTACCAGGAGATGGTCGGGCCGACGGTGTACTTGATGCGCGCCGATTCGGCCACGGTCGCCAGGGTCTGGTTCCGGAAGATCACCGTCAGGATCAGTGACGCCGACGCGGCCAGCGTCGCGATCGGGGCCAGCAGACCGGTTCCGGCCCGGCGGCTGCGGATCGTGCGGACCAGAGCGCGGGCGCCGACGAGCAGCGGGGCAAGCGCGATCAGGCCCTGGGGCGCCGTCGTCGCGGTGAACGCCGCCACGATTATCGCGACGGCCGCGGGGGCCAGGCGCCGGGTGGCGATGGAGTATTCGATGAGCACCCAGGTCGCGATCACACCGAAGGCGATCAGCGGCTCGGGGCGCAGGCCGTTGTTGAACGGATACCAGGCGGCCAGGAAGACAGCGGCCGCGGTCCAGATCGCAATGGCGTTCGAGGACACCCCGCGGGCGCCCGGGCCGAGCCGCGGCAACACCCAGCGCGACAGCAGCGTCCAGGTGGCAATGCCGGCCAGCAGCGCGGGCAGGCGCATCCACACGCCGGCGGTGCTGACGGTCGCCATGTGCGCGAGCACCGACTGGTACCAATCGAACGGCGCCTCGGAGGTGCCGAAGTAGCGGAAGTAGTTGGCGACGTAACCGGCCTGGCTCGAGACCCGCGCGATGGTCAGGTTGTAGCCGTCGTCGGAGGAGATGGCGCCGATCAGGTGCCAGCCCACCAGGCCGAGGAACACCGCGATGTCAGCGAGCCAGTGCCAGCGACTCACCTTCCAGAAGCGCTGCCAGCCATCGTGCACGCGGCGGCTGTCGAGGCGGTCCAGCAGCGCCAGCGCGGCGATCGAGACCAGTGTCAGCAGCACACCGAGCGCCATGGCGGCCGACTTCACGAACGTCGGGACCACGATGAACCGGGTGTCGACGTCGACGCGCGCGGACAAGCCGGGCTGTGCGGGGACCTTGAGACCGGTGAAAATGCCGGCCACCTGAGGCTTCTTCTCCACGCTGCCGGTGCCGGCGGCGCCGGGCAGGCCGATGAAGTCGGCGCCGACGCCGCTGTTGGTCGCCCAGAGGTGCAGGTTGCTGCACTTCCCGATGTCGGCGCGCTTGGCGACCGCGGCCACGGTGTCCCGGAACGCGACGACGACGTCGGTGGCGTTGGCCCGGACGAACAGACCGTTGCGGCTGGCGTCGATGCCGTCGGGCGGGATCGTCGAGAAGACCAGACCCCCCTCGGCGGGAAGGGTGGCGATGGCCGCGCACGGGATGGAGACATCCAGCGCCAGCGGCGCACCCGACACCAGCGGGGCGGTGAGATCAGAGACGTTTCCGCTGGCATTTGGGGCCTGGGGCCACAAGATGGTCGCGGTCGTCTGCTTGACGGGCAGCAGTGGGGTCAGCGCGCAGAGCAGCAGACCGGCAAGGCCCGCGATGATCGCGACGAGACGGGCAGTCCTGGCAGGCACGAGGCTCAAGACTAGGCGACAGTTATATGTGGCCTGGGCCACTGACGGGGAATGTCGAGCTAGTTGGCCGGAATGTGACCCTCAGTAGAGCTTGCTGCCCTGGGCAGATAGCCGGAAGCCGTGGGTCTTGAAATCCTCGAACTCGGGATGTTTTGGCATCGAGCCTGACCGCACGGCGATTTCCGCGCCGGTTCACCGCCGCCCAGTCAGGAACGGGCGCACCAGCAGAGATCCGGCCGAGGCTACTAGGAATGCCGTAGCGGCGCCGGGGCCCACCAGCCACTGCGGGTGGCGGTCCCGAGGTCGATCTGGGCCGGGCGCGCGTCCGGGTAGTACTGGGTGAACTGCTGCAGCGAGCCCCAGTCCCGGAACCAGTCGTTCTTCAGGTAGGTCGGCACCGGGGTGGCCTTGAACAGCAGTTCGGTGATGCCCAGCGGCCCACCGCCGAGGTAGTCCATGACGGGCGAGTTGGCCTCGGCGCCGAAGCGGTCCGGCAGGATGCGCCACTTGGGCACCTCGGTGACGCCGTTGTCGTGGCCGAACGGGCGCTGGCACGGGAACGCCAGGCCGACGAGCCAGTCCAGCATCACCGGGTCCTTGGAGCCGACGACGTCCTGCAGCGTGCGCAGCTTCGGGATACGCGGCGGGGTCAGGGCGATCCAGTGCTGGGGCGCGAGGTCGTCGTCGGTGGCGACGACGCGGATCAGGGTGGCGTCGGGCGGGATGGCGGCCATTGGGGCGCGCAGGTTGCGCCAGGCGGGTGCGGCACCGACATCGGCGAAGCCCACGGCCCCGGCGATCTTGCCGGCCGCGGCCTGGGCGTCGTTGGCGTACTCGACGCGCACCTCGCCCTGGTTGAAGCGGCCTGCGGCAGCGGCGACCAGCAGTGGGCCGGCCTGATCGCGCGGCGGCAGCCGGTACCAGCCCGAGCGCATCCGCGCCGGGATCTGGACGCCGGGGCGCCAGCTGCCCAGCACCGGGGTGGTGGCCGGGTCCAGGTTGTAGGGCAGCTTGGCCCGGGATCCGTTGACGCCCATTCCGGCGGTGGTGCCGCCTTCGGTGCCCGGCTCGGCGCCGCTGACGGGGCCGCCGTCGTTGTCGGCGAAGTTGGTGCCGCCGGGCGGTTCCATGACGGGGTCCGCGGACACGTCCGCGGGAATTCCGTTGGGCGTGAAGCCTTCTGCGCCGCCTGCGCCGAGCGCGTCACCGACTGTCCCGGACTGCGGGACGAGCTTGCCGGCGTTGGGGTCCTGCTCGACCATGACGTCGTCGGCCAGGCCGCAGGTCTTACCGGTCAGCGCCTGCAGGTTCGAGCGACCGACGGACCAGGCCGGCCACTGCTGCGTCATGCCGAGGGTCAGGGACAGAACCTCGAAGAACACGATGATCCACGACGCAATTGCCAACGGCGCCTGGGGAATCCGGCGACTGACGGCCCTCTCGGGATCGTGGTCGTAGAAGTGCAGCCACGCGGCCCACAGCAGGGTCAGGAACGACAGGCCGAACAGGAAGGTGGTGAAGCCGAAGTGCCACTCGGGGAACTGATTCGACCACGGCACTCCGAAGTTGGAGACGTACCACCAGCCGTTCACCGTGGCGAATGACAGTGCCATGACGAACAGCACTGTCGCGGCGAACATCGCCCGGTTGCGGCGTGACCGCATCGCGACTGTGCCGACCGCGATGGCAGCCAGTGCGCCCAGCGAGCCGGCCAGCCCGGCGAACACCCCGAAGTGGTGCGTCCACTTGGTGGGCGTGAACATCATGGCCAGGAACGAGATGATGGTGATGCCGACGATGCGGCGGGCCGGTCCGGCGGCAGTGCCCGGAATTCGCCCCTTGCGCAACGACATTGCGAGCGACACCGCCAGCGCCAGCAGCAGCGTCAGCACCGCGAAGCGGCGCGCCACCGAGCCGTCGGGGCTGGTGGTGAACAGCCGCTCGTAGCGGATGTGCTCGTCGAACCAGCTCAGTGCGGGGCCTACGGTGGTCTTGAACGAGCTGGCGTCGAGCTCGGCGGCCAGCGTCTGGTCGCGGAAGATCAGGATGGCCGTCACCGTGCCCGCCGCGAGGATGGGCGCCAGCAGGGCCAGATAGCCGAAGCGCGAAGTATGCCGCGCCACAATCGTTTTCAGCGGGCCGACGGCGACCAGCAGGGCACCGATCGCGGCGATACCCGTCGGGCCGGAGAACAACGTCAGGGCACCGATGATGATGGCGATGGCCACCGGCAGCAGCCGGCTGGTGGCGACGCCGCGCTCCACCGAGCACCACGTCAGGAGGATGCCGAGCGCGATGATGGGTTCCGGCCGGATGCCGTTGTTCAGCGGCAGCCAGAACGCCAGGAACATGCCCGCCGCGGTCCAGGCGGCGGCGCGGCTGTTCTTGACAGCGTGACCGAGTCGGGGGAGCACTTCGCGGCTGATCACCCACCAGCACGCCAGGGCCATCAGCAGTGTGGGCAGGCGCATCCAGATGCTCGACGTGGAGACGTGCGCCCACAGCGCCAGCAGGTCGTAGTACCAGCCGAACGGCGCCTCCGGCGTGCCGAACCAGCGGTAGTAGTTGGCCATGTAGCCGGCATGCTCGGAGACCCGGGCCATGGTCAGGATGTAGCCGTCGTCGGAGGTGTTGGCGCCGACGAAGTGCCACCACACCAGGGTCACGATCACGACGCCGTCGAGCGGCTTGACCGACCACCAGCGCGACGGCAGGAACCGCTTGTGCGGGACGCCGTCGGCGCGGTCCAGCACATGCAGGGCGCCCAGTGCGACGACGGTCAGCACTACGCCGAAGATCATCGTGAGCATCTTCAGCAGCGTCGGGGACGTGCTGTAGCGCGAGTCGATGGTCGCCGAGAACGTCAGACCCGGCGGGGCCGCGCCGGACAGGTCGGTGAAGACGCCGACGATCTGCGGGCGGAAGTCGTAGCCGCTCAGCTCGCCGCGCACCGGCTTGCCGGGGTTCCTGTCCTTCGGTCCTTGCACGAGGCCGACGAGCTCGCCGGTGACCTTGTCGGCGTGCGCGCTGAACTTCAGTTCCTTGCACGCGGGGCTGAGCACCTGGGTCAGCGGCGCGCTGACGACCGGCGTGTTGCGCACGATAACCAGCAGGTCGCCGCCGACGCGCTCGATCAGCAGACCACGGTCGACGGCCTTGGGTGCCTGCTTGGGCACCGTGGACAGCAGCACGGTCTTACCGGGTGCGGTGGGGTCCAGCAGTCCCTCTGCTGCCGAGCACGGGATGGTGATGTCGAGGTCGGTGGCCACGTAGCCGATCAGCGGCGCGTCGACGCTCTTGAGGACGCCCCCCTGCGGCCAGTTCAGCTGCGCCGTGGTCTGGTTGACCGGCAGCAGCGGCGTCGCCATTGCCAGGAACGCGCCGAGAAGTCCGGCGACGATCGCGATCCACCGCGCTGTGCGGTGATTGCGCTCTACCTCAGGTTCCCCGGCCACGGGGCTAGATGTTAGTGGCCGCTACGGATGGCCAGCACAAACGGGCCGACATCGGTGACCTGCCAGTGCTTGCTGTCGAACAACCGCTCGTCGAGTGCCACCTGGTAGCGGCGCACGTTTGGCTGGTTGGGGTAGACGTCCTCGGCCAGTCGCAGGGTGTAGGTGCCGGTGCCGCCGTGACGCATCAGGAACACCGTCGGCGCCTGCCAGGGCAGCGTGTCGAGGGCCTTGACGAAGTCGTCGGGGCTGGTCATGGTCGCCCAGCTCTCGATGGCGCCGGAGCGTTCCTTGAACTGCGCCAGCGGGTTGGCGTAGTGCGACGTCAGTCCCTGGAACCCGTAGTAGGGGTAGTAGGACAGGAAGCTGTAGTCGGCGGTCATCACGACGGTCTCGTTGCGGGGCTTGCCCGTCGTCGCGGTGATCTTCCGGTCGATCTCCTGGTAGAAGCGCTCCGAGCCGGGGGGACGACGGTCGGCGCGCTGGCCGTAGCCGTCGGTGTCGGTGTAGGCGACAGCGATGTCGGGCCGCAGGATGTCGGGGATCGCCTGGCTGAACGACACCGCGCCGATCGCGCCGATGACAGCGGCCACCGCGATGATCCGGTTGGTGGTCGGCTGGGCGTACCGGTTCGCGAGCCCGCGGGCGGCCTCCAGGAAGCCGAAGGTTCCGGCCGCGACTAGCAGCACCAGCAGAGTCGGCTGCAGCCGGAACGACAGCAGCGTGGTCCGGGCCAGCGTGGCCAGCATCGACAGCAGCGCCCACGCGTACACCGAGACGACCGCCATCCCCAGAGCGGCAGCGCGGGTCGAGGTGCGGCCCTTGACCACCAGCCACAGCGTGCCGACGAGGCACATGACGCCGAGGAGGGTGGCGTCGAGCATCGGGAAGGTCAGCTGCGCGCCGGACATCGGCAGGTAGTGCTGCGCGGTGCCCTTGTCGGCGGGGTGGCCCTTCAGTACGGCCAGGTAGTACGGCGCCCAGTGGATGGCGGCGATGACGCCGGAGATGACGGCGATGACGGCGACCCGGATCAGCGGTTGGATCTGTCGTCGGGACGCGGCCAGCAGCAGCGCCATCAGCGTGAGAGTGAACGCGGCAAAGCCGAACAACAAGGTGTAGAACAGTGCGGCGATGCCGAGGAAAATCCCGGTACCGAGGATCGCGGCCCAGCCCCGGCCGGTTGCCCTCAACCCGGACCACGCGAGCACGAACACCGGCGGCAGCAGTACGACGAGAACAGCTGAGTACGGCTCGGTGGCGGAGTACGCCAGCGTGACGGCCGCGGTCGCTGTAGTGACGGCCAGGGCGTACTCGAAGCGAATCATGGCCGCCCACAACACGAATGCGGCCACGATCGCCGCGGTTATCGTGACGACTGCCCACGGCTTGAACATCTCCCACGCCGGGGTGCCGGTCAGTGCGGCCACCCGGCCGCCGAGCCAGAACCAGCCCGACGGGTAGTACGGCGGCAGCCCGAGGTACGTCATGTCGTGCGGCACAGCGGTATCCGCGAGCCGCGTCAGGTACTCGGTGCGGAACTGCTGGTCGACCGAGATGCCGAACAGGTACAGCTTGGTCGCGCCCAGCGGCATGCCGAGGGTGACGACGGAGAACGCGGCCAGGAACGACGTGGCCGCGACTTTGGCGCTCCTGCGCCAGCCGCGGCGCCACGCCCAGCCCGCGAGCAGCAATCCGATCAGCACGGCGCACTGGCCGGCGGTGGTCAGGGCGTGCAACTGGTTCGACGAGTTGAACGCCGGCCACTGCACGCGTGCAATCGCTTGCAGCGCAACGACCGCGATGATCACCGCCAGTGCCATGGCGGCCAGCATCTGGCCGCTCACCCTGGCGCTCGCGGCCAGTGCGCTGCGCATCAGAGCGGGAGTTTGCGGAAGATCGACCGCGGGATGTGCCGGATGACGGCCATCAGGTAGCGCACCGGATTGGGGGCCCAGATGAGCTCCTTACCCTTGGCGGCGGCAGCGACGGCCTGGTTGGCGACGTCTTCCTTGTCGACCGTGAACGGCGCCTCCTTGGCGCCGGTGGCCTTCCAGTGCTCCAGCGTCGTGGTGGTGCGAACCTGGCCGGGACGGATGACCAGCACCCGAACCCCGAACTCCCGCAACGCCTCTCCGAGGCCCAGGTAGAAGCCGTCGAGGCCGGCCTTGGTCGAGCCGTAGACGAAGTTGGAACGACGGACCCGTTCACCGGCGACCGATGACATCGCGATGATCTGGCCGAAGCCCTGCGCCTTCATCTTGTCGCCGACCAGCACGCCGACGGAAACCGCTGCGGTGTAGTTGATCTGGGCGGTCAGCACGGCCTTGGACTGGTTCTGCCACAGCTCCTCGGCATCGCCCAGGACACCGAACGCGACGATCGCGACGTCGACATCGCCCTGCTCCCAAGCGGATTCGATGACCGCGGGGTGCGACTTGGTGTCCAGTGCATCGAAGCCGAGGTACACGACCTCCTTGGCGCCGGCCGCCTCGATCTGGGCGATGGCGGCGTCGCGCTTCGGGGCGTTCGGCAGGTCGGCGAGGATCACGCGGGCCTTGGCGTTCTTGAGGTAGCGCTCGACGATGGCCAGGCCGATCTCCGAGGTGCCGCCGAACAGCAGAATGGTCTGCGGGTTGCCGGTTGCGTCAATCATGGGTTTCCTTTTCAAGATTCAGAGGAGCTCGAGCCGGCGGGCCATGTCGGAGGCGAACACGCCGTTCGGGTCGGCTTTGCGGCGGGTGGCGATCCACTCGTCGATCCGCGGGTACATCTTGTGGAAGCTCTCGGCGCTGACGCGGGAGTCCTTGGCGGTGTACACGCGACCGCCGAATTCCATTGCGCGCTTGTCGAGTTCGTTGAGGAACTCGTTGACGCCGGGCCGGTTCGGGAAGTCCAGGGCGACGTTCCAGCCCTGCATCGGGAAGCTCAGCGGCGCCTTGTTGCCCGGGCCGAACAGCTTGAAGACGTTCAGCGCCGAGTACTGCTTCTGGGTGTGCATCCAGCGGATGATGCCCTTGAATTCTTCGAGCGCATCTGGGGGAACCAGGAACTGGTGCTGCGCGAAACCTGCTGGTCCATAGGCATATTGCCAGCCCGAGGTGATGTCGAGCATGTGGTAGAACTGCGTCAGGTTGACGATCTTGCCCTGGTAGTTGCCGCTCATCCGGTAGAACGCCTCGCCGATCATGGAGAGCGAGAGCTTGTTCATGAAGCTGACCGGGAACAGGTTGGGGATCGACGGCAGCTGGGGCGCGGTGAACTTCAGCGGATCCTTGGCCAGCTTGGCGGGCAGCTGATCCACCTTGGCCAGGCTGCCGCGGCTCACCGCGGCGCGGCCGAGCTTGGGCTCCGGGCTGATCAGGTCGAACCAGGCGCTGGAGTACGTGTAGTTGTCCTCGCTGCCGTCCTGGTGGACCGCGACGGTCTCTTCCAGATCGTGCGTCGCGATGCCGTCGGCGATGAAGTATGCGCTTTCTGTGCGCGTCATCTTGATGCGCGCGCGGATCACGATGCCCGTCAGCCCGTTTCCGGCGACGGTGGCCCAGAACAGCTCGCTGTCCGGTCCGTCGGGGGTGAGGGTGTGCACCTCACCGTCGGCCATCAGCAGGTCCAGCGAGAGCACGTGATTGCCGAAGCTGCCCGCGCTGTGGTGGTTCTTGCCGTGGATATCGGAGGCGATCGCACCGCCGACGGTGACCTGCCGGGTACCCGGCAGCACCGGTACCCACAGCCCGAACGGCAGCGCGGCCTTCATCAGCTGGTCGAGGCTGACGCCGGCGTCGACGTCGGCGATGGCGGTCTCGGAGCTGATCGAATGGATCCGGTTCAGCGCCGTCATGTCGACGACGATGCCGCCGCCGTTGCACGCCTGGTCGCCGTAGGACCGGCCGAGACCGCGGCCGAGGATGCCTCGGCGCAGGTGGGCGGGGCTGGAAGAGTTTGCGTCCGCGACCCGCTTGACCGCCTCGGCGATCACCGACACGTCGGGCGTGGACAGCACGTTTGTCACGGACGGTGCCGTGCGGCCGAACCCGGTGAGGGCGCGGCGCGTCAGGGGCAGCGTGACGTCAGGCTGGGTAGACATAACGGTCAAAGGGTACCGGCCAACGTCACTTCAGCCGGAAAATCACGGCTCGCTGCACCACGAAGTTGATCACTGTCGCCGTGCCCTGGGCGATGACGAAGGCCACCGGCCGCCGCCAGGATTCGCCCGCGAATTGCAGATAGAACAGCTGATTGATGCCGACCTGCAGTCCGAAGGTGACTGCGTACAAGGTCACAACCGCGATGAAGCGCGCCCGGCTCGGTTCGGCCTGGAAGGTCCAGCGGCGGTTGATCAGGTAGGCCGTCGTCGTGCCCGCGATGAAACTGAGCGTCTTCGCGATGAGCGTGGCCCGCGCGTCCGGCATGCCGTTGGCCACGAAAACGAAGCTGAGCAGCACGTACAGCCCGTAATCGACCACCGCGGACAGGCCGCCGGTCACGATGAACCGCCACGCCTGCGTCACCAGGCCCAGCGACGCCTCTACGGCTTTCTCGGCACTGTGTTCGGCGTGGTGTTCGGCGGGGATGTCCACTGGCTCGGCCACCCGGGCAGCTTACGTGCACCATGGACACGTGACCGATTTGCTCCAGGCATGGCACACACTGCTGGCGCGGCATTCGTCGTCGCCGCGCGTCGACGACGTCGGGGCGGCTCTACTGGACCGCTGGGCCGAGCCGCACCGCAGTTACCACGACCTGAGTCACCTGCGCGGCATCCTGTCCGGTGTGGACGCCCTGGAGGAGTTCGCGGACGATCCTGACGCGGTCCGCCTGGCGGCCTGGTACCACGACGCGGTGTACGCGGGGCAGTCCGACGACGAGGAGAACAGCGCCCTGCTCGCCGAGTCGGATCTGACCGAGCTGGGTGTGGATGCGGCATTCGTGGCGGAGGTGGGCCGCTTGGTGCGGGTGACCATCACCCACGATCCCGCGGTCGACGACCACAACGGCCAGGTGCTGTCCGACGCCGACCTGGCGGTGCTGGCGGTGCCGCCGGCCGATTACCAACACAACACCGCCCGCGTGCGGGCCGAGTACGGCCACGTCAGCGATGCGGATTTCGGTCTGTGGCGCGGCCGGATGATCGCGGCGATGCTGGCCGGGCCGTCGCTGTACCGCACGGATGAGGGGCGACGGCTGTGGGAGGACGCGGCTCGGACCAATCTGAAGGCAGAGCTCGCGGCGCTCAGCGGCTGACGGCCTTCAACACGTCGTGCAGCGCGTCGATCGCCGCGTTGAACTCGTGATCGGCGGGCGTGCCGAAACTCACCACCACGCCGTCCTGATGTGGGGTGTCCGCGGCGTCGGGGTGCCGCAGGAGCGCCAGCCCGGACAGCGCGATGCCGGCGTCGGCCGCGCGCCGCATGACCTCGTGTTCGGTGCCGGCCGGCAGCCGGATCAGCGCATGCAGGCCGGCGGAGAGTCCACTGATCTCGACATCCAGACCGGACAGTTTGGCCGCCAACGCATCTCGCCTGCGGCGGTAGCTGTTGCGCATCCGGCGAATGTGCTTGTCGTACTGGCCGGATTCGATGAAGTCGGCCATGGTCAGCTGGTCGATGGCGTTGACGTAGAACTGCTGCCCGCCTGCGGCGGCGAGTACGGGGTCGATCAGGTTGTCGGGCAACACCATCCAGCCCAACCGCAGCACCGGTGCCAGGCTCTTGCTGGCGGAGCCTAGATAGGCCACCCGGTCGGGGTCCAAGCCCTGCATCGAGCCGATCGGCTGCCGGTCGTAACGGAACTCTCCGTCGTAGTCATCCTCCAGGACATAGCTTTTCGTGCGGACAGCCCATTCGAGGGCGCGCGTGCGCCGGGCGGGGTGCAGCGGTACGCCGTGTGGGAAATGGTGCGCCGGCGTGAGTAGAACCGCTGCGGCGCTGCTCTGTTCGAGATCGTCGACGACGGCACCGTGGTCGTCGATCCGGATCGGCACGGTGCCGGCGCCGTTCTCGGCGATGGCGTCCCGGAACAGGAACAGGCCGTAGTTCTCGACCGCAATGGTGTTGGGCGCCAGCGCTTTCGACAGCAGCTCGACGGCGTGGCGGGTGCCGGCGCAGATGACGATCGATTCGGCCGTGGTGCGGACGCCGCGGGCCCGGGCCAGATAGGTGGCCAGCGCGGCGCGCAGTTCCGGGCGCCCGCGGGCGTCGCCGGTGCGGAGCGCTTCGGTCGGGGCGTTGGTCAGGGCCCGTCGCGCCGAGGCCAGCCAGGCCTGCTGGGGGAACGCCGCGACGTTTCCCGAGCCCGGCATGAGGTTGTGCGTGGGAGTGCCCGGTTGGGCGCGTTGGATGATCGGCGCCGATTCGGTGTGCGAGCCGATGACCCACGTGCCCGCGCCCTGGCGCGAGCTCAGCCAGCCCTCGGCGACCAGTTCGGCGTAGGCCTCGGCGACGGTGTTGCGGGCCAATCCGAGGTCGGTGGCCAGCGATCGGGATGGCGGCAGCATGGTGCCGGCCGCCAATCGGCCCGACCGGACCGCGTCTCGTAGTGCCTGGATCAGGTGGTCGCGGGTGCCGCGCCGGCCCGGCTGGACGGTCTGCCCGAGGTCCAGATGCAGGTCCAGCCCGGCACTGTTCGCTTCAGAATTGGCCCATGAAACCACGTCTGAATTGAACCATGTTCGCGGGTTTTTGATAGCTAACGTGGACACCATGACCGAGACACTGAACGCACCGACCACCACCGCCCACGCCAAGCGCATCGATATCTACGAGGCCGCTCCCGAGCTCTACGCCGGGATGATGGCCTTCAGCAACGCCGCGTCCAAGGAGCTCGATTCGACCATCGGCGAGCTCATCAAGATTCGCGCCTCGCAGCTCAACCACTGCGCCTTCTGCCTCGACATGCACGTCCACGACGCGCGCCGTTTCGGCGAGACCGAGCAGCGCTTGGCCCTCGTCGCGGCCTGGGAGGAAGCCGGTGACCTGTTCACCGAGCGCGAGCGGGCCGCGCTGGCGATCACCGAGGCCATCACCGATCTGAGCCATGGCCCGGTTCCCGACGATGTGTACGCCCAAGCGGCCGCCGTGTTCACCGAGCGCGAGCTCGCTCATGTGGTCGGCATGGCCGCCGTCATCAACTCGTGGAACCGGCTGAACGCCGCTACTCGGAAGGCTGTCCCGCGCCGCCGCTGAACGCGCGGATCGCGGCGGCGAATTCTTCGGGGGCGTCGGACTCGACATAGGTTCCGGCGCCCTCGACGATCACGGTCGTGTGGTCGGGGAACGTCGCTTCCAGCCGTTCGCGCTCCTGGGTCCGGAAGGCGATGTCGGCGTCGCCCCAGATGATGAGCGTCGGCAGGTGGGCGAGGTCCGGCAGCCCGGCCTCGACCTCCGCGAAGAAGTTCCGGCTCGTCAGCACGCGGCCCGGAAGTACCGCGGACGCCTGACGCCGGTCCGCGGTGTCCAGCGCACGACGGTAGTGGTCCATCTCGGCGTCGGTGAGCTTCCGCCTGCGGTGGCCGGTGGGGATGAATGCGTTGACCAGCAGATTGAACTGCCGGACCAGGAAGCGTGTCGGAAGTCCGCCCATGATGCGGCCGAAAGCTTCGAAGTGCAGGTCCCCGTTGACCGGCCAGGCCCAGGTGTTCGCCAGCGCCAGCTGATGGAAGACCCCCGGCCGCCGCTGCGCCACTGCGAGGCCGATCATGCCGCCCCAGTCCTGTCCGACCAGCGTGACGTCCTTCAGATCCAGGGCTTCGACAAACGCCGTGACGACATCGGCGTGCTCCTCGGGCAGGTAGCGGTAACCGGGCCTCGGCGTCGAGAGCCCGAAGCCGGGATAGTCGAGGGCGATGCACCGAAAGTCTTTGCGCAGCAAGCTGATTACGTTGCGGAACAGGAATGACCAGGTCGGGTTGCCGTGCAGCATCAACAACGTGGGGCCTGACCCTTCGTCCACGTAATGCACGGTGTTGCCGTCGATCTCGATGAAGTGGCTCTCGAACGGGAACAGTTCGTCGTCGACCCAGGCGGGCCGTGTGCTCTGAGCGGTGTCGGTCATGGCAACCCCTGTCGGATCAGCTTCCGGGTATGCTTGAACATCTCATAATCACTTGAGAAACTCAAGTAATAGGAGGGTGGATGCGCAGCTACGACCAATACTGTGGGCTCGCCCGTTCGCTCGAAATCGTCGGCGACAGATGGAATCTGCTGATCGTTCGGGAACTTCTCATCGCACCCGGTCGCTATCGCGATCTGATCGCCCGGCTGCCCGGGATCGCGACCAACCTGCTCGCGGATCGGCTCCGGGACCTCGAGGCCGCGGGTGTCGTCGAGCGGCGGCTGGCCGGCGAGGGCAGTGCGGTCGAGTACACCCTGACCCCGTGGGGCGCAGAGCTGCGTCAGCCGATCGAGAGCCTGCTGCGCTGGTCCACGCCGTTGATGATCAGCGGTCCCGCCGACAGCGATTCCTTCCGGCCGGAGTGGCTGACCCTCGCCGTCCCGGCCCTGCTCGACGGCCGGGTCAAGGTCCGCTCCGCCGTGACGCTCGGCCTCGTGATCGGCGACCAGACCCTGCAACTGCGCGCGACCCGCTCCGGCTTCGACGTCGCTCCGCATGACGGTCGCAAGCTCGACGCTTCCGTCACGGCCATCCCCGCCTGCATCCTCGGTCTTGCCGCGGGAGCTCTCAGCCTCAGCGATGCCCGTGCCCTCGGACTCGTCGAAGTCGACGGCGATGAGGCCGCCGTCCGATCAGTTTTCGTCGCCTGAGGTTGACGCTGCCGGCGGCGGGATGTCTTGCCGCTCTGCGGATTCGGCGGCCTCTGCGGCTTCGCGGGCGGCTTCGCGTTCTTGGCGTTCTTTGCGTTGGCGCTCGAAGGCCTCTTGCGCGGCCTGCTGAGCGTCGATGTCGGCTTGGTTGAGGGCGCGCTCGTAGG
>NZ_JARVRX010000032.1 GCF_030209435.1 Mycolicibacterium sp. lyk4-40-TYG-92
GTTTCGCGAAGGACTCCCAGATTGAGGAGTTCATTGAGAGCCTGGAAGATCGAGCCGCCAGATGATGATCCGTGGCTTGTACGACCGTGACGCTGCTGCTGAGTACTTGTCGACGTCGCCGAGACATGTCGATGATCTGCGGCGTGGCGGGAAGCTGATCGCGGTGTTCGAGGGTGGAAAGAACAAGTTCCCGCGCGAGGAGCTAGACCGCTACATCGCCTCACTGCCACGAAGCACTTAAGGCGCCAGTTTGAGCACCCAAGCCGGCACCCAGTGGGTGACGGTCTTCTGCTGCTGCCCGAACACGACCGGGTACGTCACGAGTCCCCACCACTGGCCTTTGACGCAGCGCGCCCAGCAGGTCAGCTGGCCCGTGACGACGAGGTGGAGCTGTAGGCCGCCGGGTTGGTACTGCTCGCGTTGGTGAGGCTCGCGGGGAAACAAAGTCGCGAGGTCGATCTGCACTTTGCGTGGTGGATCGACCCGGCGGAAGTCTGTCGCCGGGTGTCGGCCGGTATCGCTGATCGCCGGCAGGTCACCCACTGTTCGATCATACGTTCGATGGAACCGAGCGGTCGCCGGATACGTCTAAACCCATATGCGAACCATCGACGACATCGACGCAGACCTCAGAGTGCTCGCCATCGTGCGCGTTGGCCTGCGAGAGTTCGGTGCCGTCAGCAGCACCACCACGGTGGACCAACTACTGGATGAGCGGCTGGAGAGAACCCGCAGCGCGCCGGAGAAGTAGGAGCCATCCCCGGAGCGCCACGGGCGAGGGACCGAGCAAGTAGGAGGCAAGCTCGGGCACCTCTGAGCGGCAAGCATGCCACCGGGCACCGACAGGCGAGCTAGGCGATCGGCGTGCCCTTATTGAATTCGCGGAAGTTGAGTACCAAGCGTTTCGTACCTTCAACAGCCTTGAATCCGAATTCGCGGTAAAACTCGGCAACCTTGTCGTTCATCGGGTCGACGACAAGCACTGCGCCACCGATCAGCATGACGGCGTCGGCTGCGGCGACGTACGCGTCAGCCAGCAGATCAAAACCCCGGCCACTCCCGCGGAGCGATTCATCGAGAGCTAGCTTGCCGATCAGAATCCCTGGAAGTTCGTGGTCCCGGGGAAATCCCGGCGGTCTGATCCGGCCGAAGAACGACCCGTCGGCTTCCCTGATGGTCGTCTGCAACAGCGTGAAATACGCGAGGACGATGTCTTCGTCGTCCACCCAAACGTGCGTCGCAGACTTCCCAAGATTCTGGTCTGCGCGTGCCTGCTTAGCCAGCCACCGATCTAGGTGAGGCTGCCCGCATTGCAGGTAATCGAGCCTATGGTTCTCGTTGAGAGGTAAGCAGCGATACTCAGATGTCAACGGGCGCCACGGCGCCGAAGGGCGGCAGCGAGCGCCGTCTGGGCGCGCTCAGACGGCTGCTCGGGCTGCAACCGAGTGATGGCAACAAGTTGCCCGCGCTTGACGTACGTGACATCTACATGGCCACGGTCCGCGCTCTGCACGCTCATCGCCCTCTACCCCTCACTCGCTACGTGTCGTACATGTCGTGCATGTCGTACATCGGTCAGTGCAGTATGCCGAATGACTCGGGTATCTGTCGATGATCCACGCCATAGCTACTGGGTTTCTTCAAGAAACCCAGTAGCTCGCCCCGTCCTAATAACCGCAGGCCAGGGGTGCGCTTGCGAATTGCAGGCCGACCTTGCTGACGCGGGCCGTCAGTGAGCTGCCGACGCTTCGCAAGAGCAGCTGAAGTCCCAACGCTCGGGCCACGAGCCAGTGAAGTCGCCGTAGCAGCAGAACCGAATCCGCTCGCCATCCGACGATGTGACTTCGACTTCATGCCAATCCTCATGGATGCGGCACGACCAGAGAAAGAGCTGACGAGATAGCCAGCGCCGGACAGTAAGCATGACGAGCACCTTCAGAAACTCCGCTTTCGGCGAAGTCGACCAGACTAACCCCTCGCCACGGGGTCCACTGACCTTCTTGCGCGCGCCCACAAAAACGCAGGTCAGACTAGGGGTGCGATTTGAAATGCGACCCTTCGAGGGTGTCCGTGGTCGTGGACACCCACTTTCCCGGCGCCGGGAAAGTTGTTCACTGCCGCCCCGGTGGCGCCCACATGCGGCTGGTTTCGGCCGCGACCTGCTCGCCATGCTCCTGGCCGCTCGCACCCTCACGCGCCTGCACGTTGATCTGGTTGTTGACGTTGGTGTCGCCGCCCTGCTGCTGCCCGCCGCCGGGTTGCTCCATCGGACCGGGCGGCTTCTTCCCGCCGGCCAGGTTCGGCAGTGCGGGTGCGGCACCAGCGATACCGCCGGCGAGCTTGCCTAGCCAGCCAGCACCAAGGCTGCCCTTGGGGTTGTCGCCGACGGAGAAGAACTCACCGACGCCGTTGGCGAGGATGCCGGCGTTCTGAGCCATGTACCCGATGGTGCGGTTCGCGACCTGAATGCCAATCTTCGCTGCAGCACCGGCACCAGGCATCATCAGGTCTGCGGCACCGGCGGCCGCCATGATGCCGTCCATGGGCAAGCCGCCGACGATGTTGCCGCTGTTGCCGCCGGGGGTTGGATACGAGGTTCCGGGGCCGACAGCCGGTGTCACCGGACCCAGCGGCGTGACGCCGGGAACCGCATTCGCTGGGCCGATGCCGGTATGCATCGGGGCGCCACCGCCCCCTGGAATGGTTTCTGGCCCTGGAATACCCACGGGGGCGGCGGGCTGTGCACCGGGCACGATGTTGCCGGCCCCGCCGGGCTTGTACCAGGCGTGAACGTGGTCCTCGTGGCGGTCCGTGGCGTTGCCGGTCGAACCGTAGTCCTGCGGCGTCAATCCATGGCCGTAGCCGTAGGTCTTGTTGTTGAAGATGGCGCCATACACATTGGGATCACGAAGCACCTGTGAGAGAACTTGCTGTCCCGCAGCCAGGTTCGGCACCATGATGTCCAGCGCGCCGTTCTGATGCTCGCCGTACTTGTCGGCCTGGTGGTCCCCGACTGTGAGGCCCTGGTTCTGCCAGTAGGGCATCATCACCCGGTGCGCGAAGTCGCGGGCAGATTCGCCCGGCTGCGGCATCCCAGGCGGAATAAAGGACGGAGACAGTCCGGGAATGCCTTGCGCGGCAGGGCCTCCCGATGGCATTGCCTGTGTCTGAGACTGCGATGCAGCAATCGCGCCCGGGGTGTACTGCTGCCCAAACATCCCGTTGGCGGCCATGACGCCGACTAGGCCAGAGCCTTCGTTCGGGTTGGCTTTCGACACGAAACCGAGCGCCTGCAACAGCGGGGCGGCCAAAGCGTTACCGAGCGCTTTGACCGCGTTCTCGATGATCCCGCCCAAGCCCTTGGAGATACCGAAGTCTTTATCGAGTTGCGCCCCAAGGTCATTCAGATCGGATGACAGCCCGGAAAGCTGCTTGTTGGCTTGCTTCGTCGCGTTGATTCGGGCGTCAGTCAGCGACTGCTCGGCCTTGAACTGATCCTGCTGGGCCTTCGCCAGGTCGTTCTTCGCCTTCTGGATATCATCGGCGGTCGCGACGTTCGTCTGCTCGAGCTGATGCAGCCGCGCCTCCTTCTCGGCAACGTCGTGCTTGCGCTCATCGAGGCTCTGCTGCGCGTTCGCGATACCCGACGGCAGGCCGGCGGTCGACGTGTACGCCAGCGGCAACACCGGAGCCGGCGGCAGACTCTTCGTCTTGCCATCATCCGGTGCCGCATCAGCCCAATGCTTGTCCTGCGCACCATGTCCGACATCAGCTGGCGGCGGTGGGGCGTTCTGCGGCAACATGCCCGGGAACAAGTTATTGAGGCCGGGGGTGAGTGGGTTGCCAGGCTGCGTTGGGGCTGGGCCACCAGGGTTCCGTGGGTCCCACATTCCCGGACTGAGCACCGACGGAGTACCCGGCACCGGCGGCGCGAAAGGAATTGGACCTCGTGAGAAGTCCGGCGACTGATGCGGCGTCAGCGCATCAGCGGCCATCTGAGGAAGGTCACTCCACAAGAAACTTCCGGGACCGGTTTTTGCCAGCCAGCGGCCGAAACTGTCCACGGTGTTCTCGATTGCGCGACCGAGGTTGCCCCACGCGTCCGCATGCTTGTTGATCTCCGGGGTCGCTTTGTCGGTAGCCCCGGCGACATTCCCCATATCGTTCGCCGCGGTCTTGAGATTGGCCGCCTGGATGGCGGTCTTGGCGTCTTCCCACTTCGTCTTGAACAGCGCCAGGCCGACATTTTCCTTGTCCTGCGGGTCTTTCAAATCCTGCATGGCCGTCAGCACCGCTCCGAACGCCTGGCGCGCGGCGTCCCCGCCCGCGGCGAACTTGCGGTTCATCTCCTCGGCGTCGAAACCCAGCACGGTGAATGCCTGTTTAGTCGACTTCGAACCGTCCGCGACATTGATCGACAACTCCTTAAGGGAGTCTGATGCCACGTCGGTGTTGCGAATGCCAGCGTCGGACATTTGCTTCATCAGGCCGAACGCATCAGCAGCGGACAGCCCGACACCGTGCCACGCGGTCGCGTACTCCTCGGTGGTATCGAGCAGGTCGCCACTGATATCGAGCTGCTTACCGGCCTCCGAGTTCAACAGGTCTAGGACCTCTTTGTAGTCCGCAGCCAACCCAGAGCGAACGATGTTGCGGGACTTGGCCGCAATCTCGCCAGGGTCTTGTCCGGTGATCTTGCTGGTCGTGTCCATCCGCTCGGTGAACTTCGATAACTCGGCATCGGATGACTTCGGCCCGATAAGGCCACTGCGAATGCCGGCGGAGATGGTCTTCAGGTTCTCCTCGACGGACCCGCCGAAGCCCTTTGCGTACGCGGCACCGGCCGCGGTGCCGATCGTCTGCATCGTTGCGGAATCCACGCCCAGGCGCGTCTGGAACAGATCACGCATCCGCAACTGCTCCATACCGGCAGCGATGTTGTCTGCCAACACCTTTCCGCCAGTGACGCCGAGGGCCGCCACGCCTGCAATGGCGATGCCGATGGGACCACCGGCGGCACCGAGACGCGCGAGCGCGGCCGACCCCGCGAATCCCTCCGTGAAGCCACTCGCCATCTCACCGCCGACGCTACGCACACCCGCCATCGCGCCGCGCAGGCCGCCGACGGCACTCTGTCCAGCCTGATCGGCCGCCTGCCCGTACTCCTTGTACGCGGCCGTCGCGCGCTCGATCGCCTCGATCTCAGCCAGCCGAGCCCGCTCCACCTTGCGGCCCAGAGACTCCGCGTTCGCCGCGCCCTTCTCCACCGCCGCCTGATGCTTACGCTCAGCCGCCGCAACCTTCTCCGACGCATCCTGCATCCCCAGATACGCCTTGCGTGCCTTGGTTTCCAGCTCATCGAAACCCTTGCCCGCAGCCTCCGTGCCCTGGGTCAACTGCTGGCGCATCACCTTCGAGATGTCACGCGCACCCTGCTCATACACACGCTGCGCCCGCGTCATCGTGGAAGTGGCGGCACGCTCATCAAGCTCCGGTTCGATCCTCAGGATGATCGGGTCCATAGACCTACCTCGCTATCCGGGAGATTGAGTTCGGGTTTGCGGTCCGGCGCAGGTCGGCACTCTGACCATTGCTGGCCGTCGTGGCGCCGCCTTGCCAGGAATCTGGAGTGGCTTTGACGCCGGACCGCAAGTTCACTACGACGCGCTGACGACGTCCAGCATGCGGAAAGCGTTGTCGTTCAGGCTGTCTGAACCGACCCGATACCAGGCGACCCAGCCGCGCTGACCGGTCGGCCGGCGGTTGGCCCCGAACAGATGCGGAATCAGTTCGACAGTCATGCCCAAACGCCGAGCTACGACGAACTGGTTGAAGTCGCCGAAGATCAACGCGTAGTTGTGGACCGCGCCGGAGGTGGTGATGCTGCCGTCCATGGCCTCGGCCTCGATGGCGTTGCGGCCCAGCAGGCGCGGCGGACGGTCTTCGTTGAGGTCCGTCCAGAAGCCACCACCGCCGGAGGTGTCGAACTGCCGAATCAGCGAGTACACCGAGTTGTTGGCCAGCCACGACCCGCGACGGCGCCACTTGGCCGCCAGGGCATCGCGGACCGCGTAGACGTCCTTCAAAGCGAAGGTGTCATCGGCTGCGGCGTTCACCACACTCGCCGTGCCGGTCAGGGCGGTGACGATGCCGGTGGGCTGACCTGAGCCAGTGCCGGTGATGAGGGTGACTGCCTCGAGGTCCTGCTGGCCTTCGGCGAACAGCTGACCGACCGCCTCGGTCACGTTGGCCATGTCCTGCAGGCCCTCGACCGAGATCGGGACGAAACCCTGTGCCTTGTGGATCGGGATGGACGGCTGAGCGAACGACGGCGAATCATCGGACACCTCAGTGCCTTCCGCATCCCACGACCACTGAATCGCCGACGACGACACACCGTTCCACACGTCACCGGTCGCGACGACCTGCCGAGCGACCTGAGTGATCTCGGAGTAGCTGCCGGCGCTGGTGATATTGAGGACCGGGTCGACCTGGAAAGGCACGAGGTACCCCCCGGCACTGTCCGTGAGGGACATCGCCCGCCAACTCTCGGCGGCGTGCACTGCCTGCTGCTCTTCAGGCGAGAGCATGGCATTCATCGGGTTCTTCGCCATCTTCGACCACGCCCGCACATAGGCCGGGTTCGAGGTGATCAACACATGGCGGGCCAGGCGACCATCTTCGGCGTCATCGTCCTCGACCATCTTGGTCGCCGACTGGCGAATAGCGTCGGAAGCGCCAGGCATCTTCTCCACCGCTGACAGCGCGCGTGCACGCAGTTCGGTCGAGACCTGTTCGGGGTCACGGCCAAACGTCGTCATCTCCGATAGCTGCCACGGGTTACGACCCCGAAATTCTCCGGTGTCGCGGTGGTCGCCCAGCGGGTCGCGGTCATAGTTGCCGGCGGCCCCACCTTCGAGGCGCATCGACCCGTTGTTGAGTCCGGAACGGATCCGGTCCAGGTCAGCGGCGTGCTGAGTGTTGAGGCCGCGCAGCGTCTCCTGTCCGCGTTCAATGAGGCCGGTCAGTTCGTCGAACCGGACAGCCGCAGCGCCCGTCAGATCGTTGGTGCCGGCCTGATCGAGAAGTTGGCGAGCTTCACGCCGGTAGCCGGCGATCTCCTGCTCAGTGCTGCGCATGTCGTGGGTAACGCTCATGGTGGTCTTGCCTTTCATCAGAGTTCAAGCAGGTGCAGCCGACGAGCCGCAACCGCGTTGGGGATCAACATGTTTGACCGCACAGACGCGGTCGTGTCGGGGTACGCCGGCCACACAACCGGCCCGACCTCGGCGCACTTCACTTCCAGCAAGGTGCGTTGGAGCGGTAACCGCTCCGGTTCGGCGCCGTAAAGCAACCGTGATAGTTCGCCCTCGGATCCGATTTTCTTGCCGTTGCGGTCGCGCCACTCGTCGCGAACCACCGAGAACCGGAAACTCATGCCATTGATCGCGCCGGTGCCGCCCAGATCGGGCGGGGTGAGCGCTTCGCGGACAAAGTCGATCAGCATGTGCCGACCAAGCCGCGCCTGCACAAACAGGCCTCGCTCGTCCTCGTGGATATCGGTGATGGCACCGATCGGCACTGACCCGATGAGCGGGTGGTGCCCATGGTCGAACTGGAACTTCGGGATCAGCTCAGTCAGAGACTTCCGGAAGGCGCCCGGGGCCACCAGCTCATCGAACGTGCCTTCCCAGGAGTCGATGCGGGTCGGCGAGTTGAATACCGCCCCGTAACCCTCGAAGGTGTAGCCGTCATCCTCCCCGGCGCGAACCAGAGGGGTGAACGGCACCGACCGGCATACATCGATGCGCGGGGGCAGCAGCCGTGTCACCACGACGCCAACCCGAGTTCGAGGTCCAAGAGCTTCAGCCGTCGTTCCGCGGTAGCCCGCGAAACCACTTGCCGCGAAGCCTGTTCGAGCTCGAGCACCCGCACATCGACCAGAGCAGCCTCCGCGCGGACCAGCACATCGCCCTCGCGTCGATCTTGGACCGGACGAAATGCCAGAACCCCTTCGGCGCCAGCCGCAATGCGCGCCAGGGACTCATCACCCGGACGGCCCTCGGAGACCGCGAACGCGGCGAACAGCTCGGTCGCAGATTCCTCGAGCTTCGCCGCGGCTCCGCCAATCGGGACGGCACGGCTGTCCTGCCCGCTGAACAGCTTCACCTTGGCGCCCCGCTCGGCCAACGACCGGGCGAAGGCTCCAGGAGCAAAGCGCTCCACATACGGTGCCCCGCCGTCGTCGCGCACGGTGACATCGACGTTGTAGGGAAGCGTGACGCCGACCAGCCGGCCATCTACTGCCAGCCGAACCCTGCGATAGAGAATCTGACTCATTGGTCACCACCAAGAATGCGCGAAAAATCAACCGGCGCATGGTGACCCGCGTATCCAGGGTGGCCCACACCTGTGGACTCCCGGCGTTCGCGCGATACCGAGCTACATTCACGGTACAACCTGACTTGCTGAATCAGCAACACAACTTGCTTATTCGCCAAAGTCATCAAGGCCGTGCTCCGCTTCGAGGAAGGCCTGAATCTGCGAATCCAGCCAGGAGGCCCCGGACCCACTCAGTTCCGGCAGGGCAACCTCATACAGGTCCAGCAGCGCCAACGGGACGTGCGTCATCCGGCCGTCCGAGGAGTTCACCACCGCGGCGATACCGTCGTGGTTGCCCTGGCCGTGAAAGTTCAAGATTTGGGCGGCCCGGACGATGTCGGTGTGTGGCGGTTCGGTCGCCAGCATCGAAGCCATGCCACCGACCCACTCCGCGATGAGTGCGAGCGCGCTCTCTGTACGCAGCAGTCCTATGAGCACCTGGTGCAGCAACAGCACGGACTTGAGGAGCTGCGGGCCGCGATCCAGCGCGTTCGTCTCCTCTGCGATTGCCGCGACGCCGGCCTTATCGCCACGGCGGTGATGCAGCGTCATGACAGCGGCACGACGGCGGTCGGCGCGGTCGGGGTTCTGGTCATCAGTCATGGAAATGTCCCTTTCGGTTCGGTTGTCTTGTTACGGAACGTGTTACGGAAATGCACACATCGCGCACGGCTAGCGCGCCCAACTTTGGGCCTCCCACCAGGCATTTCTCCTCGCCTTCCGCCGCAACGCAGCCCGTTCCGTAACGTGCATGCGCTTCCGGGGGAGGGATCAGGATTTCGATTGGCGGTCTCACCTGGGCGTTCGTGGGTCTCGCGGTCGCCCTGCCCCCGGGGGGTGGGGCGCCTCATGACGCGTCCTCGGTGTCGGCTACCTGGATGATGCGCCAGACCCGTTCGGTGCGGCTGTCTCCGTGGGCGGGTACGGATTCGATTCGGGGTGACTGTCCGGCGGCGCGGCGGACGTTGTGCCAGGCGTGTCCCGCGGCTTCTCCGGCGGCCTTGGCATCGTCGGGTGTGATGGTGTCGCCGGTTTGCTGGTCGAGCCAGCGGTCGAGCCATTCGGGCACGCCTTCGTAGACTGGTGGTCGGTAGCCGCGCTGGATTGACCAGGTCGCGGTGCCGCCCTTCTTGTCGATGGTGTGTACGTCGGGATGTGCGGATGCGGCAGCTCGGATGTTGCCCTTGCTGTAGCCCTGTGCCATGCCGGCCTCGATCGCAGCAAACGATTTTGTCGTGGTGTGGCCAGCGGATTGGAGGCCTGCGATGTATGCAGTGAACCACTGTGAACACGTGAGCTTCCGAGGCGCGGAGTCGTGCGACCTGCGGGAATCCAAGTCGGTCACGGTAGCGTCGGGTACACCGTGTACTTCGGGTACACGGTCATTGACCTGCTGTTTTTGGGGGTGTACCTCGGGTACCCGTGTACCTTCGCCGCCCAACCCGTACCCAACTCCGTTTTTGACCGAGGCTTCGGCAATCTCGCCTTCAGCAGCTAACTCGGCGATGGCTGGGTCGAAGTGGTCGCGCAGGTCCGCTTTCAGCTTCCGACGCAGGTCGTGACGGGCCAGTTGACCGTCCCGCTCGAGCCACCGCAGGATCGCCTGCTTGGCCCGTTGGAGCTTGTGGTCTGAGATGAATTGCTCTCCCACCGCCTTGCTCATCGCGCGTTCGCGGAGCTTTGCCCGTGCGGCTTGCCTGGCGTGTTCGATCACCTTGGTTCGGGTTTCGTCGGACTTGGCCATCACGACAGCGGACAGTGCCCAATCGAGTTCGGAGACCACCATGCCGTGACGCAGTATCGCCAGTACTGCGGCGACCTTCAGCCGGGTCAACATCCAGTGGCCATCGAGCGCATCGCCTTCACCGCGCTGGCGTGCCAGGTGCGCAGCAACAACGGTCTGTGCAATCTCTTCTGGCCCATACTGGATTTCGACCGCGTCTTCTGATGCGCGTGCCCAACGTGGCAGGTTCGTGTGCAGCGGTTCCGGGTCGGCGGGCCGTTCGGCTGGCATCGTCGGATCCGTTGAGGGGAACCAGAGGGTGCGTTGCGGGGTACCGCCGGTGGCGTCATCGAGGATCACTCCACAGTGCCCGAACTGGCCAGCCACGGACAGGCACATCCGATACGAGTGCGGGGCGACCATGCGCGACGTGGGCGCCGATGCTCCCTTGCTGCCGAGTCGTTCGCCCATGATTGCGGCTTTGATGGTGGCGCGGGTGTTGTTGCCTTGGCCGGCGTCGAGCGCGGCGAGGTGGTCGATCTCGGGCACCATGAAGATTGCCCGACTGATCCTGTCCTCGGGGTTCTTCGGTTCCTTGAACAGTTCGGCGATGCCCTGTCCCGAGCCGAGTCCTTCCTCGTGGATGTCTGCCGGCCAAGCCAGGCGAGCCGTTGCGTCCGAGATGCCCTTGCCTCCACCGGAAACTGCGACGAACACAGCCATCAGGTTCAGGCTCGCTCGCCCGCCGATGGTGCCGGGGAGCTGGACATGTGGCCCCGTGCTTGCTGCGACACGAAGCAGGACCGCGCCGAGTACTGCCCATGGCGCTGCGTACCGCGCACGTGCCCACTGATGGATTTTGGCGAGTTCTTCCGTGGCGGACCAGAATTCGTCCTCGGTCATCAGGCGCCTTTCTGCTGCGCTGATCGGATGGTCTGTTGGATTTCGTGGGCTCCGAGGCCGATACCGTGCGCGGCAGCGGCCAGAGCGGAGTAGACGGCGGCCGGTGCACTGTCTGCCGCTGCCCGTGCTGCGGCCCAGAACAATGTCCCGTTTCGGTTGCCCTCGGTGGCCTCGGAGACGGTGCGGACCAGACCGTCCCATCGGTCACCCGATGCCCGTACCGGCGCGCTCGGCGGTGTGTATGTCCGGCGTGCGATCAGCGCCCAGATATGTTGCGGCACATCTGCAATGGCGGAGTCGCGGTGCAAGGTGTAAGGCTTGCCGGTGTCTGGGTGGATCGAGCCGGGGGCGACCAAGTAGCCGGCGCCGCCCGCCTTCACGTCGATACCGTCGATACCTCGGACCTTGCCCATCACCGGACCCGACACCCGGTAATAGAAGTGCCAGCCACCGGAGCCGGTCTGCACGCACAGTGTCCGATGCTCGGGCCGCAGCCGAAGCGCCTTGACCCGGCCACCGTTGCGCGGGTCGACATCCAGAGCAATGACACCGGTCTGCGTGACTCCCCAGTTGCATCCCGGGAATTGCCTTGCCCAGCTTGCGATCACGCTGGCATCGCGGGTGAAATCCTGCACCCCGTGCTTGGTCAGCGGGATTTTGCCATTGAGCGGTCCGACCGAGAACCCGTGGTTGAGCATGACGTCTAGTGGAGAACCCGCGCCACCATCGGCGCGGGTCTCCATCGTCGGGTCGGTCACTGTTCGGGTTCTCCGAAGATATCGACGGCGGCACGCAGAACGTCGGCCAACTCCTGGGCATCGGCGGGCGTCATCGACATACCTGCTTCTTCCCACTGCCCGCCCTGGCGCCGGATCATCGTGAAGCCGATGAGGCGGTTACCGTTGCCGTGCACGCGCGCAGAGATTTTGAAGTGCGCGGGCTCGAAGATGCCGTCGTCGCATGTTCCCCCGCCTGTGTGCGAGGCGACCCGGACGGGCGTCGACTGGTACCAGCATCCGGTGGTCGTCCCGGCAATTCGGTCGTAGTCGGGGTCGGCCCATGCCGGTCGGGGGAACGGGACGATCTTCTCGGCATCGCCGTCGTGTTCGACTTCGATATCGCGTGCGGCGAGTTGCTGCCAGCGGGTCAGAGCCGGGTCTGGCGGGTCCAGTTCGACGGGTTCTGTGCTGATCTCGGGCGCTTCGTCAATCGCGCTCATCGGGTCACCGCCGATCCGCCCTGAATGAGCCTCAGGCCAAGGGTTTGGGATGCCGCCTTCTCCCGAGCTTCGACGCGAGCGACGACAGGTCGAAGGATCGCAATCATGGCCAGGAGTTCACCGACGTTGAGTTCGAAGAGGCCGTCGCCGTTGTCCTTGGGGTCGGATCGGCCCATGAGCTCGCCGAGTTCCACACGGTAGTCGCGGAGCATGATGCGTTCGGCGGCCTTCATCAACGATCGCGAGGAGGCGGTCACGGTGCCACCACCTGAGTGTCGAGCTGTGTGCCAACCTGCTCGATCAGGCGGACCGCTGCCCTGAGGTGCCGCTGCGCCCGCACGAGATCGACGGTCAGCCACATCGATGCGCCGGCGGGCAGCGCGGCGAGCTGGTCGCCGGCGTCCTCGACGGCCATCGTGGCGTGGTTCGCGGCTGAGTCGAGCAGCGATATTGGCCGCCGCGTGGCGCAGCCGTAGCCGGGCACGTCGGTCGGGGGTACCGACTGGGTGCCAGTTGTAGGTACAGTCATTGTCGAACGTCCTTTCAGTTAACGGTTGGATGGGTGTTCTTGATCGGCCCGCGCCGGACGCGCCAACGTCCGGGGTTCGCGGGCCGTTCTCATGTCTTCGGTCTTGTCCGCGTCGGGATCGAGGCCGAGGTCTTCGATGCGATCTCGGTCCGCCTGGTTCATCAGGCAGCGTCCCCGCCGCACCGCTGTGCGTTCTCCCATGAGATGCATTCGGATAGCCGATACCGGGTATGGCGGCCGAAGCGCGAGTAGGGCGGACCCTTTCGCTGAGAAGCCCACTGCGCCAGCGTCTTCACGGGTACCTGTAGGCGCTGAGCTACTTCCGATCTGGTCAACCATGGATCCTCCGTAGCGCTCATCAACTTCCTCCTTGTTCGGGAACCGCACATTGCGATGTGCGATTAGGAGTCTATGCGTAATGTTGAGAATCGCAAGCGTCAATGTGCGGAATCGGCGAGCCGCGTGGAACACTGGCGAGCATGGTTGATGAGGCCAGCGCAGACGTAGCGCTCGGTGCACGTATCGCGGAGCTGCGCCGGCAGAAACAGATGACGCAAGAGGATTTCCTCGCGCTGATGGCCGGAAGTGGTTTCTCGTGGACGCGGACGGTCCTGTCGCGGATTGAAACGGGCCAGAGATCACTCAAGGCTGCCGAGCTGTTTGCAGTTGCCGGAGCGCTCGAAATTCAGGTGGACGACCTAAACCCCGCCGCCGACGCATTAGCGGACGCATATAAGCGGCAGCTTGGCTATTACCGCCGGTATGTGATTCGAGCTGCCGACATTGAACGGGACGTGCGCGAAAGCCGGGAACGCCTCGTCGCTGCCGCGCTCGCAATCAAATTGCGTTCAGGTTCAACGGCGTTCGTAGTCCATGGAACTCCCGCCCGGTTTATCCACATTCTCGCAAGCGTTGTGGGGGTAAGAACCCTCGGTGAAGCGTTGACCGTCATCGGAATCGATGCTGCCAATTTTAAGCTAGCGATAGAACGGCGCAAGATCGCATCGGGTTTCAAAGGCCTCTGGGGTTTCATATTTAGTGACGAAGGTCAACGGCACGGCTTCGCAAATAAACTTATGGAAGATGCGATTGCAGATCTGCTCGCAGAGTTTTTTCCGGGGCTCGAATTTGTCGACCAACAATGGCTTGGATTATCCGTCGACGGCTTGGAATTCGAGAACTGATGGCCGGCCGCCCTCCGCTGCGTATCGGACAGCATGGAAAGATCACGCGCACTGCGGTCGGTGGTGGAGTTTGGTTGGCGCACTGCCGCTTTCGTGACGCCGATGGGGTGACACGACGTGTCGAGCGCCGCAGCCCGATTGGCTGCAATGACCAGTACGGCAAGCTCGCCGAGGATGCTCTTGTCGAAGCGCTGAAGAGTCGGCGGGCGCCGGGGGAGTCAGGCGGAATCAGCCTCGACACGAGGATTAGCGAGCTCGTCGAAGCGCATCTCAAGCGGCTGCATGAAGACGGTAAATCGCCGGCGACGCTGACGACGTACCGCAGCGCTGCCCGCAAGCTCGCGAAGTACAGCGACTCGCTACGGGTCGGCGAAGCGACGCCGGGCCGGATGAATGCCGTCATCAGGTCTATGCGCCAGGCGCACGGCGCCGGGATGGCGCGCCACAGCCGCACCCTGTTGCGGGCAGCGCTTCAGATCGCGGTTCTCGATGACGTTCTGGGGGCCAATCCCGTGACGCAGGTCGATCGGATTCAGTCGGCCGCGCCGCCGAAAGGTGCTCCGTCGCTCGATGGAATGCAGCTCCGTGACCTCATCGGCAAGCTGCGTGCCTCCGAGGCGTGCCAGGCTGCCGATCTAGTCGACCCGATCACTTTGTTGGCGGCAACGGGGTTGCGTCGGGCCGAGCTGCTCGCGCTGCGCTGGCAGGACTTCAACGAGGAGTCCGGGACGCTGACGGTGTCCGGGAAGGTCGCGCGCGTCGCCGGCGAGGGTCTGCGCCGGTTGGATGGTGGCAAGACGAAGTCAGCAGGCCGCACTGTTCCCTTACCTCTGTTCGCGGTCGCGATGCTGACTGCCCGCCGCGGCCGAGACTTCTGGGGCGAACAGCCCATGATCTTCCCGTCGTCGGCCGGCACCCACCGCGATCCTGACAACTTCAACAAGCAGTGGCGCGCGGTTCGGGAGAGCCTCGGGGTGCCGGACGTGACGAGTCATTCGTTCCGCAAGTCGGTGGCCACTCTGATCGATGAGGCTGGGCTACCTGCGAGGTTCGGAGCGGACCAGCTCGGGCACGCGAAGGTGTCGATGACACAAGACGTCTACATGGGGCGCGGCAAGGTGCACCCGCAGGTAGCAGCGGTTTTGGACCGCGCTATTTCCGACGAATAAACGTCGGCTCGATGGCCGTTTCTGTGCCCCCACCAGGGCTCGAACCTGGGACCTGCGGATTAAAAGTCCGTAGCTCTACCGACTGAGCTATAGGGGCGTGGGACACAGGATACTGCGTCCCGCCCGGCCGCCTCCGGGGGTGGCCGGTTGTGTGGCGGTTGGCGGTCTGTAGTGCGGATTTGGGCCGTGAGGCAGTCGTGCCCTAAGCTATCGAAGCTCCCAACGGAAACGTTGAGAGTGCCCCCGAAGAGATTCGGATTGGCCCCCATCGTTTAGTGGCCTAGGACGCCGCCCTTTCACGGCGGTAGCACGGGTTCGAATCCCGTTGGGGGTACGCAACGCGGAAACGCGGAGCAAGCAGTGCGTAAGGCCCTGTGGCGCAGTTGGTTAGCGCGCCGCCCTGTCACGGCGGAGGTCGCGGGTTCGAGTCCCGTCAGGGTCGCCAGAACGGCGAGGCAACTTGCCCTTCCGGCCAGGTAGCTCAGTTGGTACGAGCGTCCGCCTGAAAAGCGGAAGGTCGCCGGTTCGATCCCGGCCCTGGCCACTTCAAGAACCACCTGGTGACGGGTGGTTTTTTCGTTTCCGGGGGCAGTTGCACGGAGACCCAGATCTGAGGCAGGTGTCGGTCACGCCACATCCCCTTATCGGTAGGTCAGTCGTCGGGCGGGACCTGCTCAGCCCACGTGAGTGAGGTTCGACGCGACAGCCGCGACGGCTGCGTCATTCGGCCCGGGTCGGGCGAGGCGCCCACACCCGGCTCCACACTTCACGAATCGCGACGCCGAGAAGCACCAGCGCGAACACGATCAGCAGGTTCAACTGCAGACCACTGCCGAATCCGGTCCCGTAGTGGAGCGCAGTGAGGATGACGGCGGCGCCGGTAATCGGCGCGAGAATCGTCGCAATGCCTGCCGGCCATCTCGCGACGGATACCGCTTCGACCACGGCGGCGATGGCAGTGATGACCAGCGCCACGACCGCGACGCTCGCAATGACGTTCGCGACGAAGAACACATCGTTCAGCGGGGAGGGCGGATGGTTGGTCAGCGGCTCGTATGCGGTCCAGCCAAAGTCCTTATGTCCCAACCCGACTCCGAAGATCGACCCGTCGTAGTCGGCGTACCGCCGCGGCAGGCCGGAGTTCAACGCCGCGGAGTTCATCTCCGTCATGAGACGGGCGACGACGAACACCCACCAAGAAACGGCCCCGGTGACTTGAGCGATCCGCGCCGTAACGAAGCGCCGACCGAGGAGCTCAACGCGGCTCATCCGAATACCGGTGCGCCGTTCGGGCCGATCTGGGGCGCCGGCATGAAGCACGGCGGGATTCCCGGCGCGTACGGGGGCACGCAGGGCTGCGGGAAGCACGGCTGCCCGTTCCAGTACGTCGACTGGTTCGGAGGACACACCGTCATCGGTTCGGCGGCGGACTCGGGGGCAGCCTGCAGCGCGGCAGCTCCGGCAACCGAGACAACGAGCGCTGCGGCCGCGGACCAACGAGTCATAGTTCGTCGTCTTCGTCTTCAAGATGCGGGCGTGGCTTGCGCATCACCACCACAGCCCAGATCACGCCGGCGATCAGCGCCGCGACGATCGCCAAGAAGACCAGCTGTCCCGCCAAGTAGTCCATCGCATCCCCCTGCCCCCGAAACCAAGGATAAAGGGATCGCCGGCATGGTTCCCGCAGAGATTCGGGTGTACCTCTAACCGTGGGCGCAGGGCTATGTTGGCCATTGAACGGGTGAAAGCGTGGCGATGATGGCCGGTCTTCTTCGGATGGGCACGTACCTGGCGGCCTGTGGTGTGCTGGCCATCGGCCTGTCGCCCGCAGCCGCGGGCGACGCGGCTTTCGATCCGACCGGGAACCGATCGGGTGGACCGGTGCCGACCATCAACGGCGTGCCATGTGTCGGCGGCGGCCTGGGTGTCTGCCTGAGTATGCGGCAGAACGGTCCGCCCACGTCGGTGCCGCAGTCCGGCGTGGGGCACAGTCCGACGGTGCGCCGCTGAGCGTCGGGCTGCCCGAACTGACAACCCGCGGCCGATGGGTCCCGCTGGGTAAGGTGCTGGCAATGACCAATTTCCCGGAGCCGGCCGACGACCTCGAGTCGCAGCTCGAACCGGTCGCCGCCCGGCTCCTCGATGCGCAGGTGGCGTTCGCCATGCAGCAGCTGCGCGGCGAGAACTACCACAGCCTGGTCCTGGACGAGATCGAGCACGCGCTGTCGGAGGCGTCGGAGATCACGCTGTCCGACGCGGTGACGCCCACGATGATCAAGAACGTTGCCGCGAAGTACGCCGTGCAGGTGCCGGTGGAGGGCGGCATCGCGGAACTGGTCAGTGAGATTGCCACCCGGCTGTTTCAGCTCACCGCTTCCTCGGACACCCGTTTCGGCGACGTCATCGACGGGCGGCGGTTCAGTGAGCTCAGCGCGATGGTGGTCGAGATGGGCGTCACCCAGCGGTTACTGGAGCGGATTCTGAGCAGCGAGGCGTTCACCGAATTCTGCGTGACGCTGGTGCAACACTCGCTCGCGGAATCCGTCACACAGGGTGGGAGGTCGCTGGCCCGTGGCCGGCTGGGCCGCGTGTTCGGCGCAGTCGGCGCCCGGATGCCACAGGGCCCGGTCGAACGGTTGGAGCTGCGCGCCGAGGATCTGGCGCGCCGCGGCGCCCGCTTTCTGCTCGCCCACACGCATGCCGACGAAGACGTGCTCGCCGAGGCGCTCAACCAACTGTGGCGCAGCAACCTCAACAGCCCGCTGTCGTCGGCGATTTCGGTGATCTCGGCCGACGACGTCGAGGACGCGGTGGTGCCGATCTACGAGTTCTGGCGCACCTTTCGGGACACCGACTACTTCCGCACGCTCCTCGATGAGGGCATCGACCACGTCTTCGAAAAGTACGGCGAAGTCAGCCTTTACGACCTGCTGCTCGACCTCGGCGTGGGGCGCGAGGACATGATCGAGGAAGCCCTACGATTCGGCCCTCCGGTGATTGCCATGCTCGACGAACGGGGCTATCTCGAGTCGGTATTGCGGCGTCGCCTCATTCCGTTCTACGTCTCGGATGAGTTCCGGGAGGCCCTCGCGGGTCAGTGACTCGTTTGGCCGCGCAGCACCCGGGTACCCGATCCGACGCCACCGGCCGGCGGCTCCCGCAAGGTGATCGCGCCGACGGTGGTGATCGCGATCTACGTTCGTCGTCTTCCTCACCATCGCGATCCTGTTCATCCTGAAGATCGTCGGCGTCCTGAACTGACTACTTGTACGGCGGATACGGCGCCGAGTGCAGGACCCGGGCCAAGTGCGCGGCGTTGCGGGCCGCGGCGGCGGTGGCCGAAGCCACGGCTTCGGGCACCTCGTCGAGGTCCTTGTAGTCCGTCGACTCCATTGCGGCTCCGTTCCAGTACGTGCATCCCTGCGCGGGGATGTTGAAGCCAATGTCGTTGAGCCCCTGGAAGATATCGGCGACGGTCTTGTGGGCGCCGTCCTCGTTGCCGACGACGCTGACGATCGCGACTTTCTGTGAGACGGCCGGCCGGCCCTGATCGTCCTTGTTGGACAGCTCCGCGTCGAGGCGCTCGAGAACCCCGTTGTGCGACGGACGACGGGTGCCCCAGCCAGATGGGCGTGCTGATCAGCAGGATGTCGGAGTCGAGGACCTGGGCCCGGATCTGCGGCCACTGATCGCTGTCACCCATGTCGGCCTCGACGCCGGGCGCGATGTTGAAGTCGACGCACCGGACTGTTTCACACGCGACATTCTGTTCGCGCAGAACGGCCAGGACGTGTTCGGCGATCAGCTCGCTGCTCGACGGCGACGGGCCCGGCTTGAGGGTGCAGATCAGTGCGGTCGCGCGGAGGGGTGGGGTCGATTCAGTCATGACGGGCGGTTACCCGGGCTCCGAGCAGACAAACAGAAACGGGCCCGAGTCGTCAGCGGCTCTCCAACTCCGCTACCCGTGCCTTGAGCGCGTCGATCTCGGCCTGCAGCTCGGCCTCACGCCCGTCGAACCTGGCCTGGTACGCCTCGCCGAGTTCGCGCAGGTACTCACGGTCGAAGCGGGGAATGATGGAGCGTGAGCAGTTCCAGTCGAAGGCCTCGACCGCGATCTCGATCTCGCGCTGCGGCCCGTCTTCGATGACGGTCCCGCGGCCGAAGACCTTGAGCCGGGTGCGTCGCGGGTAGTCGACGAAGAACATCGCGAGCCGGTTGTCGGCGGCCAGATTGCCCAGGGTGACGAACTGGTTGTTGCCGGGCAGATCGATGAACCGCAGCCGGTCGGCCTCGGGCAGGTAGCGGACGAATCCGGCTGGGCCGCTGCGATATTGGAGGTAGGGCCAGCCGTTGGGTGTGACGGTGGCCAGGCAGAACTGATCTGCGCGCCGGATCATGAGCAGCTCGCGATCGTCGAGACGCTGCGGGCCGTCGTCGGCACGCTCGGTGTGCCGTCCATAGGCCTGATAGCTGCCGTTGCGCTGTTGACGATTCAGCGCGTCGGGGCCGAATGCCAGGTGGTGATAGTGGTTGTTCGGCTCGGTGGACACAACGGCCACGCTACGCCCGACCGGCGGCTAGGACGCGGCCGTCACCACGACCTGGACGACGCCGGTGTCGGTGTCCGATGCGATCACCAATGTCGGTGCGTTCGCGGCCGAGACCACATGCCCGCCGGTGACGGCGACGGTGTACCCGTTCGGGTAAGCGACGGCCGGCACCGACATGGTGCTCAACGAACCGGCCGCGAAATTGCCCGAACCGTCCGCCTTGGCTGTCGAGTAGTTGAAGGTGAAGGCGCCGTGGGCATTTGACAGCGCGAGCGGGGTTCCCGACACGGCCTGTGGGTACGGGGAGGCCAGCACCTGCAGGCTGCCGGTGTTGACGTTGTCGCCGGTCGGTGGCAGGGCGGGGTCGTAGACCACCGACTCGCCGTCGGTGCTGCCGCTCGTGGTGATGTCACCGACCCCGGCGTACGCCCATTCGGACCAGCTCATGAGGTACCGGTCGGCGGCGTTCATCTCGGCTCTCAGATCTGACGGCAGATTGGAGGCGCCGAACTCGTCCATGAACACCGGCATGTTGTTGGCCTTGCCGTAAGCGTTCGCGGTGGCTGCCTGCTGATTCGCCAGCCATCCGCAGATACCGCTGGTCGCCGACCCGGCGCAGTAATCATGAAACGCCAGAACGACTTTCGTGTCGTCGATGGTGCCCAACTGGACGGGTAGGCCGAGGATCGCGGGTATCTCGGACACCGCGGGGTTGGCGGGTTCGACGAACAGCGCGGTGTTCGGATCGACGGCTCGGATGGCGGCTGCCACCTGGTTGTACATCGGCGTGAGCTGTTGAGTCGCGTAGAACGGACTGCCCAGCAGCGTCGGCAACCACGAAGTGCCCGGGAAGGGCTCGTTCATGATGTCGTAGCCGATGACGCTGTTGTTGCCGGCGACTGCGGCGGCGACCGTCTCCCACGCCTTCGCGTAGTTGTCCTCGAGCCCGATTCCGTTGGCGGCGTTGGCGTTGTTCCAGAAACCGTCCCACGCCGCGGTCTCGGCGGTGTTCAGGTAGTAGCTGCCAGGGAAGCCGAAGCCGCGGTTCGGCAGCCCGCCGGTCTTGGTGGCCCACTCGGGGGCGCCCTCGCCGCCGAGTGACGCGCTGTACAGGTCCTGGTGCATGTCGATGATCGTGTAGATGCCATGTGCCGCGAGCATGTCGACGGTCTGCCGGATCGAGTCGACGTAGGCGGCGTTGTACACGCCGGGCTGCGGCTCGACCCCGGCCCAGATGACCCCGAGTCGCACCACGTTGAAGCCGTTGGCTGCCAGGAACGCGGCGTCGTCCGCGCTGAATCCACTGGCCGACGGTTCGTAGGGCGCCAGTTTGTACACCTCGTTGAACCCGTGCAGCAGGACGACCTGCCCGTCGCTGTTGGTCAACCAGACGCCGGTCGGCGTGACGGACAGCATCGAGCTGTTCGCCCCCGTCTGGATGAGCGTGGCGCCGGTGCCGGACTTACCGACCGCACCGTGATTGCCCAGCAGGCCCGCATTGCCGCCGGCGCCGCCGAGTGCCGGTAGTGCCGTGGAGGTACCGCCGACGCCGCTGTTTCCGGCGTCTCCGCCGGGACCGCCGATGCCGAGGAGGAACGCGCCGGAACCGCCGTTCCCGCCGCGGCCACCGTCGGCCCCGTCGCCGCCGCGGCCACCACCGCCGCCGGCCCCGAACAGCAGACCTTTGCCCGAGCCACCGCGGCCGCCGGGCCCGCCGGTGCCACCGGCCTTGGCGCCGCCCGCACCGCCACGGCCACCGACACCCATCAGGGAGCCGCCGGGACCACCGGCGCCGCCCGATGCTCCGGCACCGCCGGCCCCGCCCCGCCCGCCATTGCCGACCATCCCCGCGGCGCCGCCATTGCCACCGGGGACCGCGGCTTCGGTGCTGTCCCAACCGGCGCCGCCGTCACCGAACAGCCATCCGCCGGCCGTGCCGTTGGGTGCGGTCGCCGTGCCGGTGCGGCCGTTCCCGATCACGTAGGTGCCCGCCAGTCGGTTGATGACGCCGTCGACGCCCTGCCCGAGCGGACTGTTGATCCAGCCCTCGATGCCGGTGTGCAGGGGGTTGTAGATCAGTGCCTGGACCCACGCCGCCGGGTTCTTGGGTGCCGTCGGGGTCACAATGGCGGGAACTGCCGCGACGGCAGCGGCCGGGCTGGTACCGGCGGTTTGCGTGGCGACAGAGTTGGCCGGGCTGGTCTTCGCCGCCGAGGTAACTGTCGACGCTGTGGCTGGTTTGGGTTTCGCGACAACGGGATTCGGCATGCGGTGGTTCGAGCCGCCGGCTGCCGAGCCATGGGCGGATGCGGTCTTGGCGGCCGGCTTGGCCGGTCGGTCCGTCCGTTTGGTCGAGCTGTCGTTTCCGGTGTGCGGTGCCGAACTGGCGGTCGAGCTTTTCGGACTGCCGGTCGCATCGTGGCTGGGACCGCTGTCGGCCCAGGCGACGGCGGTTCCGCTGGTCAGCGCTGCCCAGATGCCGAAGGCCCCCGCCAATCCGCCGACGCCGCACAGGCCGGCGCTTACCGTCATCGTTTCTGTATACGCGACGGCAGTGTGCGGTGCGGCCGAAATGACGCGGCCGTGTAAATGTTCGATCGCGGGGTCCGCCGGGAGCGTTCCGAAACCGCGTCGACGACGGTCATGCGACACAGACGGTTTGGGCCCGTCAACCGGAGTTGACGGGCCCAAACCGCATATTCAGTTGGCCGGTGCCGGCGGCGGAACCGGTGCTCCCGGCGGGAGCGGTGCCGGAGCGGGGTCCGGCGGCACGTAGTACTGCCCCAGACCAGGCGGGATGTTGGTCCCGGGAGGCGGTGCGGTGCCCGGCAGCGACTCACCCAGCTGCTGCTGCGGGTACTGTCCCAGCGCTCCACCGCGCAGGCGGCCGTCGTGGTACATGTCGATGTACCGGTTGAGCCACTCGTGCGGGCTGCTGTCGGCGTGTTCCTGGCCGGGGTCGACCCCGAACTGCTCGCACTTGCCCGGCGCCGACGGCTTGAGGCACTGCCCCACGCCGTAACTGTTGTTGAAGGCGTTCAGGCTCGGCGGGGTGCCGGCGCCCGAGCCCGGGAGGGACGGCACCGCGGTCTGGCCCAGCACGGTGTCAGGACTCAGGCCCGGCGTGTTCAGCGGCATGCCCAGCGGACCGGCGACGGGGGCGGGTGCCGCTGGGTCGACATTGCCGGCGGGGCGCTGCCCGAGGACGTTCAATCCCTGGGCGCCCAGCGGCGCGCCGAGGACCGGCATCTGGGCATCCGCCATGGGAGCGGGCCCCAGAGCCGCAGCCGCCTGTGCGGCGATCGCGTCCTGTTGGTCATCGTGACCGGGAGTCGGAATCGGCGAATTCCAGTCGGCCGAGGCCGCCCCGGCGAAGGCGATGGACGCCGCGGCGGCGATCACGCTCGCCGCCGCGGCTTTGCCCATCTTTTTGCTGCTGATCATTACACCGACTTGGTGATGCCGTAGTAGGCGACGATGTCGTCGGTGTCGGTGGTGGAGCTGGTCAGCGTCGCGTAGGAGCGGATGAAGGACTGACCGACGCAACCGTCGACCTTGATGTGGGTGTCCTTGAGGGTGACGCGCGCCGGCGCGGCCTTGAAGGACTTCTTGTCGACCGGAACCTGGGTCACCGTGCCCGGCTTCGGGTGGATTTCCAGCGTGCCCGACAGCGGGAACGTGACACCGGTCGGGATGGCGCCGGTGAAGATGTTCGCGTTGGCGGTGGTGGCGCCGACCTGGCCGATCAGACGGATCTGGCCGAGCTCGATGCCGCAGCCGATCTGGTAGCCGGCTTCCAGCGTGCCGCCGGTCAGCTTGGTCTTGCCGCTGCCGGTGACGGTGCCGGTGAAGGTACCGCCCACGAGGTACTCGCGCGAGGAGGTGGCGGTGGTCAGCGGGGCGACCGGCAACTGGGTCTCGTTGGTGGCGGCGACCGTCAGGACCCAGCCGTCGGGCGAGGTGACGGTGGCGGGCTCATCGGAGGCGACGACGCCGGTGTCCACCGGCGGGCCGTCGGGGTCTGCCATCGCGACGGGCGCGGCGATTGCCGGCAGCAGCATGCATGCTGCGGCGAAAACAGCGGAGGTTTTCAACATGGTGGTGGCAAGCCCTTCATGATTTGAAGTTGGTTGGAGGGGGTCAGTTGGACTGCAACGAACTGCTTAGACGGACTTGGTCACACCGAGGTAGGTCACGATGTCGTCGGTGTTGTCCGTGGAGC
>NZ_JARVRX010000024.1 GCF_030209435.1 Mycolicibacterium sp. lyk4-40-TYG-92
GCCGCCTCCCGCTGGACAAGTTCGTCAGCGAGCGCATCGGGCTCGACCAGATCGAAGAGGCGTTCCACAAGATGCACAGCGGCGAGGTCCTGCGGTCGGTGGTGATCCTCTGATGGTCGCCATCGAGCGGATCGTTACCAGCGGCACCTTCAGTCTCGACGGCGGCACCTGGGACGTCGACAACAACATCTGGCTCGTCGGTGACGAGAACGACGTCATCGTCTTCGACGCCGCCCACACCGCCGCGCCCATCATCGAGGCGGTGCACGGCCGCAACGTCGTCGCCGTCGTCTGCACCCACGGGCACAACGACCACATCACCGTCGCCCCGGAGCTGGCCACAGCCCTCGACGCCCCGGTGCTGCTGCACCCGGCCGACGACATGTTGTGGCGAGATGTCCACCCGGACAGCCCCTTTCACACCGTGGGAGAGGACCAGGTGCTCACCGTCGGCGGCCTGGAGATCAAGGCCATTCACACGCCCGGGCACTCGCCCGGATCGGTTTGCTGGCACATCCCCGAGCTCGGTGCGGTGATCTCCGGCGACACCCTGTTCCACGGCGGCCCCGGCGCCACCGGCCGCTCCTACTCGGACTTCCCGACCATCCTGGCTTCCATTTCCGAGAAGCTCGGCAAGCTCCCCGGCGACACCGTGGTCTACACCGGCCACGGTGACACCACCACCATCGGCGGCGAGCTGGTCAACTACGACGAATGGGTGGCCCGCGGCAGCTGAGCTGCCAATCAAGCAGAAGCAGCTGAGCTGCCACTCGAGCAGCTGCAGCTGAGCTGCCGATCGAGCGCCGGGCACTGATTCAGAGCGCGCCACACAGCCGGCGGCGCTACCGTGAGACATGCCCGAGTCCAGCGTGGTGGTGCAGCCCGACCCGATCGGGAGCTCGCGCCTGCAGACCGTCGGACTCCGCACGGCCACAAAGCTTTTCGAACAGGCCGCGGCAGAGGTCCCGCTCCCGGCGGCGCCGCAGCCGGTGGTGATCGCCGAGTACGGCTCGGGCAACGCCCACAACGGGCTGCTCCCCATCGGCGCGGGCATCTCCGCGCTCCGCAAACGGGTCCGGCCGGAGCACCCCGTCGTGGTGAACCACACCGACATCCCCGACAACGATTTCAGCGCCCTGTTCCGCACCTTGCGCGACGATCCGTTCAGCTACCTGCGTACCGATCGGGCCACGTTCGCGTCGGCGGTGGGAAGGTCGTACCTCAGCCAGATTCTGCCATCAGAAGGTGTGCACCTGGGCTGGTCGGCGTGGGCTATCCACTGGCTCAGCCGCATGCCGTCCGATATCCCCGATCACATCCAGTCGTCCTACAGCGCCGACGCGCAGGTGCGCACCGCGTATGCCCGGCAGGCGGCGCACGACTGGCACGAGTTCATCGCATTCCGCGGCCGCGAGTTGAGTCCGGGCGGCCGTCTCGTGGTCATGACCATGGGCCAGCACGACGACGGACGACCCGGCCTCGAGCCACTTTTCGACGGGCTGATGCACGCCCTGTACGAGCTGCACGCGCAGCGGTTCGTCACCGCCGACGAGCTGCGGCGTATGCACGTGCCGATCGTAGGCCGGGGTGAAGCCGACTTCCGGTCACCGTTCGCCCCGTCAGGTCGCTTCGAACGGCTGCGGATCACCCATCTGACGGTGACCGATGAACCGGACCGCTTCTGGCTGCGGTACCAGAACGACGGTGATGCAACGGCTTTCGCCAAGAGCTGGGTCGATTTCACCAGAGCTGCGGTGTTCGGCACCCTCCTGGAGGCATTGGACCCGGCCGACCCGGCGCGCCGATGTCAGCTCGCCGACGCCCTGGACGCCGCACTGGTCGGCCTCCTGTCCGCCGCACCGCGCCCGATGCCGATTCCGGTGGCGCACATCGTCGTCGAGAAACAACAGCGCTGAGGCTAGACGAACACGTCCAGGATCAGGACCATGGCCAGACCGGACACCGAGAGCACCGTCTCCATGATCGACCAGGTCTTGATCGTCTGACCGACGCTCATCCCGAAGTACTCCTTGACCAACCAGAAGCCCGCGTCGTTGACGTGCGAGAAGAACAGCGAGCCGGCGCCGACGGCCAGCACCACCAGGGACAGCTCGCCGGAGCCCATGCCGTGCACCAGACCGAGGACCAGCGACGACGCGGTGATGGTGGCGACGGTCGCCGACCCGGTGGCCAGCCGGATCAGGACCGCGAGGACCCATGCCAGCACGAGCACCGAGATGTGCACGCCTTCGGCCCAGCGCGCCAGCATGGTGCCGATGCCGGTGTCGACGAGCACCTGTTTGAAGCCGCCACCGGCGGCGACGATCAGGAAGATGCCCGCGACCGGGGGCAGGCTCGACTCGATGCATCTGGTGATGGCGGCGCGGTCCATCCCGGCGCCCCGGCCGAGGGTGACGGTGCCGACCACGACGGCGATGAGCAGCGCGACCAGCGGCGTGCCCACAGCGTCGAAGATCCGGCGGAACCACTGCGTCTTGTCGTCGATGAAGATGTCGACGAGGGCCTTGCCCAGCATGAGCGCGACGGGCAGCAGCACAGAGAACAGCGTGACGCCGAAGTGTGGCCGTTTGCCATGTGTGCGAAGGGCTTCCGGATCGGTGTCGAAGGTATCGGGCGCGGCGACGACGACCCACCGACCGGCCAGCCGGCCGAACAGCGGGCCCGCGACGACGATCGTCGGGACCGCCACGAGCACACCGAGCCCGAGCGTGACCCCGAGGTCCGCGTTGAGCAACCCGACTGCGGTCAGCGGCCCGGGATGCGGTGGCACGAAACCGTGCATGGCCGACAGGCCTGCCAGTGCCGGGATGCCGATGGTGACGAGCGACTGCTGCGCGCGCCGCGCCACCAGATAGATGACGGGCATCAGCAGGACCAGCCCGATCTCGAAGAACATCGGCAGCCCGATGATCGCGCCGACGAGCGCCATTGCCCAGGGCAGAGCGCGCGGCGAGGCGGCACCGACGATGGTGTCGACGATCTCGTCGGCCCCGCCGGAGTCCGCGAGCAGTTTCGCGAACATCGCGCCGAGAGCGATCAGGATGCCGACGCCGGCCGCGGTGGCGCCGAACCCGTCGGAGAACGATTTGAGGACGGCGGTGAGGTTCTCTCCCGCCGTCAGCCCCACCGTCAGGCCACCGAAGATCAGGGAGAGGAACGGGTGCAGCTTCACCAGCGTGATGAGTATGACGATGACGCTGATGCCGGCCACGAACGCGAGGATCAGCTGCGTGGCAGAGGCGACGGGCTCGACGAGTTTGGGGGCGTCGGCCAGCAAGGTGATGGTGGTGCTCATCGGATGCTCGCCCCGTCGCTCCGCTCGCCCCGGTGGCTCTCCCCGTCGCTCCGCTCGCCCCGGTGGCTCTCCCCGGCGCGCGAAATGTACTCGTCGACAATCGAATCGATGCTCTGCCCGACGTCGATCACGATGCCGGCCTCGTCAGGTCGCAGGGGTTCGAGGGTTTCGAACTGTGAGGCGAGCAGCGACGCCGGCATGAAGTGGCCGGGCCGGCTGGCCTGCCGGGCGCCGATGACGTCGGGCGTGCCGAACAGGTGCAGAAACCGGGTGTCCGGGCAATGGCTGCGCAGCTGCACGCGGTACTGGTACTTCAGGGCCGAACAGCTCATCACGCCACCGGCGCCACAGTGCTCCCCGAGCCATTGCCCGATGGTCTCGAGCCACGGCCGGCGATCGTCGTCATTCAGCGGGTGACCGGCCGCCATCTTCGCGATGTTGGCGGCGGGATGGAAGTCGTCCGCATCGGCGAATGGCACGCGCAGCCGCTGCGCGAGCGCTGCGCCGACCGTGGACTTGCCGGATCCGGAAACGCCCATGACGACGATGGGTGATGGCATGTTGTGCACCTGCCCTTACTGTGTTTTGACTCACACAGCGTGACTCAAAAGTCAGACTATTTCAAGAGGTACACGAAAATAGTCGGTTCTAACCTGGAACAGCCTACTTATGACAGGATGTTATCCGTGGCCACCGTCTCAAACATCAGCGCTCTGCATGACAACGTGCTGAGCGCGCTGGGCCGGGCGGTGGTCTCCGGTACGTACGCCCCCGGCGAGGTGATCACCCTCGACGGAGTGAGCGCGGAACATAGCGTCTCCCGGAGTGTCGTACGGGAAGTGATCCGGGTCCTCGAATCGATGGGCATGGTCGCCTCGCGCCGCCGGGTCGGCATTACCATCCAGCCGGCCACCAACTGGAATGTGTTCGACCCCAGGCTGATTCGCTGGCGACTCGAGTCGGGCGACCGGGCCGCTCAGTTGGTCTCGTTGTCAGAGTTGCGCCGCGGATTCGAACCCGTGGCAGCCGCGCTGGCCGCCGAGCGTGCCGACCCACACCAGTGCCGCATCATGGCGGCTGCCGTGTCCGACATGGCGGTACACGGGCGCGACGGCAACCTCGAGGCATACCTACTGGCGGACAAGATCTTTCATCAGACCCTGCTGGAGGCCAGCGGCAACGAGATGTTCCGCGCGCTGAACGCTGTGGTCTCGGAGATCCTGGCGGGACGCACCCACCACGGCATGATGCCCGACTCCCCCAATCCGGCAGCCATCGCGCTGCACGACGAGGTGGCCCGCGCCGTGCGGCTGCGCGATCAGGCCGGCGCCGAACGCGCGATGCGCGCCATCATCGACGAGGCCGCCGCTGCGGTCGCCGAGGAACCGGGCCCGGCCTGACCGGACGGGCGACTAGCGGCAGCGCTTGAGGCCGTCGTTGGGGTCACAGAACAGCGGGAACTGCTGCACCGGAATCGGCAGCGGCTTCTGGAATTCCAGCCGGAACGACTTCTTCGTCATTGCCGCCTGCACGCCGCACTGTTCGTTGTTGGTCGTGGTGCGGGTACCGGTCCAGGTGGTGTCTTCCCACTCATAGGTCTCGACGAGCTTCGACTTGGATCCGTCCGGACACGTGAAACCCTGGAGGTCGGTCTGGGTGAACATCCAGTGTCCTTCGCCACCGGTCTGGCGGGCGTCGCCGCCCAACGTCGCGCCGTACTGGTCGGAGCCGACGTGCACGAGGCAACCCACGGGCAGTTCCAGGTTGTTACGCAGATCGCCGACGGTCGGGGCGCAGACGGGCCAGATGGTCCACACGCTGATCGGCTTGCCGTCCTGGATGTACGTGTAGATGCCTTCGGGCAGCCGGATCTCATCGGCCTGCGCCGGCGCCGCCGTCCCGAAGAGTGCGCCCGCTGCGGCGAGGCCGAGACTCGAAACCATAGCGAGAACACGTTTCACTTTCACCACCCGAGTATGGCAAACGACGTGCCCACGGCGTGAGAAAGTCACCGTATGAGTTCACTCAGCGGGAAGGTTGCGTTGATCACCGGGGCCTCGGCCGGCCTGGGCGCAGCCACGGTCAAGGTTTTCGCCGAACGCGGCGCGTCGGTCTTCGGTATCGCGCGGGACGCCGAGCGGATGGCGACGGTATTCGCCGACGCCTACGGCGATGAACCCGGCGGCGCGTTCGCCGCGGTCGACATCAGCACTGCCGACGCCTGCCGACAGGCCGTCGAGGACTGCATCGCGAAGTTCGGGCGGTTGGACGTGCTGGTGAACGTCGCGGGATTCCACGTCATGCGGCACACCCTGTCGGTGACCGACGACGACTGGGACCGCGACCTCGCGGTGAATCTGAACGGCCCGTTCTACCTGACCCGGGCGGCGCTGCCGCAGCTGCTGGAGAACGGCGGCAACATCGTCAACGTCTCCTCGATCGCCGGCGTCGAAGGCGAGATCTACTCCGCGGGCTACTGTGCCGCCAAGCACGGGCTGATCGGGCTGACGCGCGCACTGGCCGTCGAGTACACCAAGGAAAAACTCCGCGTCAACGCGGTGTGCCCGGGCGGCATGCTGACGGCGCAGGTGACCGAGTTCGCGGCCCCCGAGAACGCCGACTGGGACCTGATCATGCGGATCGCAGCGCCGCGCGGCTTCATGGAGCCACGGGATGTCGCGAACGTCATCGCATTCCTGGCCAGCGACGACGCCGCCGCGATCCACGGTTCGGTGTACCGCGTCGACAACGGCAAGGGCCCGGCCTGAGAGCACCTGCTGACGAACTGTCAACCGCAGTTAACACGCCGTACTCAAGGGCGCGCTTCAATCCTTAGGTGACCGACTTGACGCTGTCCGAATCGTCCGCCGACACCCGTGAACACAGCCGCACCGGCCGCTCCGCCGAAGCGCTCCGCCGGGCCATCGTCGACCACCTGCGCTACTCGATCGGTCGCCCGGCGGCGGCGCTCGAGCCGGCCCACTACTACCGTGCGCTCGCATTGGCGGTTCGCGACCGGATGCAGGACAACCGGGTCGCGTCGACCCAGCAGTCGCTGGACCACGGCAGCAAGTTGACCTGCTACCTGTCGGCCGAATTCCTGATGGGCCCACAGCTGGGTGCCAACCTGCTCAACCTCGGGCTCGAGGCCGCGGCCGGGCAAGCGCTGACCGAACTCGGGCAGGACCTCTACCAGGTTCTGGCCTGCGAGGAGGAGCCCGGCCTGGGCAACGGCGGCCTGGGCCGACTGGCCGCGTGCTACCTCGATTCGCTGGCCACCCTGGAACGGCCGGCCATCGGCTACGGCATCCGCTACGAATTCGGCATCTTCGATCAAGAGATCCACGACGGCTGGCAGGTTGAGAAGACCGACAACTGGCTGGACAACGGCAACCCCTGGGAGATCGCCAAGCCCGACGTCAACTACCTGGTCGGCTGGGCCGGGCACACCGAGCACTACGTCGACGACGCCGGCCACGACCGGGTCCGGTGGGTGCCCGGCCGCCTCATCAAGGGCGTCGCCTACGACACGCCGATCCAGGGTTACGGCGTCAAGACCTGCAACGTCCTCACGCTGTGGAGCGCGCGGGCGGTCAAGGAGTTCGCGCTGGAGGCCTTCAACACCGGCGACTACTACAAGGCCGTCGAGGACGAGGTGACCTCGGAAACCGTCACCAAGGTGCTGTACCCGAACGACGAGCCGGAGGCTGGCAAGCGACTGCGCCTGCTGCAGCAGTACTTCTTCGTGTCGTGCTCACTGCAGCACGTCCTGCACATCGTCGATGATCTGGCCGACCTGTCCGTGCACGACCTCCCCGAGCGGTTTGCCATCCAGCTCAACGACACCCACCCCTCCATCGGCGTCGCCGAGCTGATGCGCCTGCTGGTCGACGAACGCCGTCTCGATTGGACCGACGCGTGGGCGATCACGGTGGCCACCTTCGCCTACACCAATCACACGCTGCTGCCCGAGGCGCTGGAGAAGTGGCCCCTCGGCATGTTCGGTGAATGCCTGCCCCGGCATCTGGAGATCATCTACGAGATCAACAGCCGCTTCCTCGACGAGGTCCGGGCCAAGTACCCCGGCGACGAGGACCGGGTGCGCCGGATGTCGCTCATCGGCGAGGACGGCGGCAAAACAGTGAATATGGCCTACCTCGCGACCGTCGGCAGCCATGCGATCAACGGCGTCGCCGCGCTGCACTCGGAGCTGCTGAAGGACAGCGTGCTCAAGGACTTCTACGAGATGTGGCCCGAGCGGTTCTCCAACAAGACCAACGGGGTGACACCGCGGCGATTCGTGGCCCTGTCCAACCCAGGCCTACGCGCTCTGCTCGACCGCACCATCGGCGACGGCTGGCTGACCAACCTGGACCGGTTGCGTGGACTGGAGGCGTTTGTCGACGATCCAGCGTTCCGGCAGGAGTGGCGAAACGTCAAACGCGCCAACAAGGCTCGGCTCGCCGAGCTCGTGCTGGCCGAGACGGGGGTCGAGCTGGATCCGTCCTGGCTGTTCGACATCCAGGTCAAGCGCATCCATGAGTACAAGCGCCAGCACCTGAACGTGCTCAACATCGTGACCCAGTACCTGCGGCTGAAGCAGAACCCGGGCCTGCAGATGGCGCCGCGCGCATACATCTTCGGCGGCAAGGCCGCCCCCGGCTACTTCCTCGCCAAGCGCATCATCAAGCTGATCACCGCCGTCGGCGACATGGTCAACTTCGATCCCTCGGTCAATCAGTTCATGAAGGTGGTGTTCCTGCCGAATTTCAACGTGCAGAACGCCCACCTGATCTACCCGGCGGCCAACCTCTCGGAGCAGATCTCGACGGCGGGCAAGGAGGCCTCCGGCACCGGCAACATGAAGTTCATGATGAACGGGGCACTGACCATCGGAACGCTCGACGGCGCCAACGTCGAGATCCGGGAGGAGGCCGGCGCGGAGAATTTCTTCCTGTTCGGACTGACGGTCGACGAGGTCGAAACCCTCAAGCGTGACGGCTATCGGCCCGCCGACTACATCGCCGCCAACCCCGAACTGGCGGCGGTGCTCGACCTGATCGAGCACGGCCACTTCTCGCATGGTGATACCGAGGTGTTCCGGCCCCTGGTGCACAACTTGCGCTACGACGACCCGTTCCTGGTGTGCGCCGACTACGCGTCGTACGTGGCGTGCCAGGACGAGGTGAGTGCCGCCTGGCAGGACCGTGACCACTGGTCGCGGATGTCGATCCTGAACACCGCGCGCAGCGGCAAGTTCTCGTCGGACCGCGCGATTGCCGAGTACTGCGACGACATCTGGGATGTGTCGGGCTTGCCGGTGCACTGAGACACCGCCAGGCCGAGTCCCAGGGCTAGTGCGCGAGCGCGACCAGCAGGTCGTGCTTCTCGGGGCAGTACGTGTCGAACGCGGCGTTGAGGAACTGATACACCTGCTGCTCTGAGCTGCTGTTGCGCGGCAGGTTCTTCTTCAGGAAGGCCGCCGAGTCGGTGGCGCTGTGGTCGACGTTGTTGTCGAGCCGCTGGCAGGTGATCTTGCCGATCCAGGCGTTGTAGTCCTTGGGACCGTAGATCCCGTAGGTGTGCAGCTGGTTGGCGAAATCGGTGTCCGGGTCGGCGTGCGCGGGGACGGCCATCCCGACAGCAAGGGCGGCGGCGGCGATTGAGCCGGCCACACCGGCCAGAGTGCGTGCCTTCATGTGACGGAGTCTATCCGTGCTGGTTGCCATGTGCCCCTGCTCCCTGAACAGTCGTCGCGGCTTGTTCAATCCCATTGAACTGCTGCGTATTTGGTTCGATCTGCTGCGCGTTACCGGCTACGGTGGTACGAGCCACTCACAGCGAAGGTTTCCCATGATTAACTTAACTGGTCTAATCTAACACTTAAATGACCTAATCTGTCGCGGTCAGGGTACGGGAAGCGGGGAGCAGCGAGTGCAGTCGACCATGGTGTCCGCAGCGTGATCGGCAATGCGCTCAAGAAGGCGTGGATCCCGTTGCTCATCCTCGCCGTGGCCGTCGTCGCCG
>NZ_JARVRX010000033.1 GCF_030209435.1 Mycolicibacterium sp. lyk4-40-TYG-92
GGCGTGTTGTTTGAGAACTCAATAGTGTGTTTGGTGGTTTTTGTTTGTTGTTTTTTGACTGCACTCCGTGTTTTCCCGTTTGTGGGGTGTGGTTGTTTTTTTGATGCCAGATTGTTGGTGTCTTTTGTTTAGGTCAGATTGTTCTGAACTTGAATTCTGTCGGGTTTGTCCCGTGGTTTTTGTTTGGAGAGTTTGATCCTGGCTCAGGACGAACGCTGGCGGCGTGCTTAACACATGCAAGTCGAACGGAAAGGCCCTTCGGGGTACTCGAGTGGCGAACGGGTGAGTAACACGTGGGTGATCTGCCCTGCACTTTGGGATAAGCCTGGGAAACTGGGTCTAATACCGAATAGGACCACGCGCTTCATGGTGTGTGGTGGAAAGCTTTTGCGGTGTGGGATGGGCCCGCGGCCTATCAGCTTGTTGGTGGGGTAATGGCCTACCAAGGCGACGACGGGTAGCCGGCCTGAGAGGGTGACCGGCCACACTGGGACTGAGATACGGCCCAGACTCCTACGGGAGGCAGCAGTGGGGAATATTGCACAATGGGCGCAAGCCTGATGCAGCGACGCCGCGTGAGGGATGACGGCCTTCGGGTTGTAAACCTCTTTCAATAGGGACGAAGCGCAAGTGACGGTACCTATAGAAGAAGCACCGGCCAACTACGTGCCAGCAGCCGCGGTAATACGTAGGGTGCGAGCGTTGTCCGGAATTACTGGGCGTAAAGAGCTCGTAGGTGGTTTGTCGCGTTGTTCGTGAAAACTCACAGCTTAACTGTGGGCGTGCGGGCGATACGGGCAGACTAGAGTACTGCAGGGGAGACTGGAATTCCTGGTGTAGCGGTGGAATGCGCAGATATCAGGAGGAACACCGGTGGCGAAGGCGGGTCTCTGGGCAGTAACTGACGCTGAGGAGCGAAAGCGTGGGGAGCGAACAGGATTAGATACCCTGGTAGTCCACGCCGTAAACGGTGGGTACTAGGTGTGGGTTCCTTCCTTGGGATCCGTGCCGTAGCTAACGCATTAAGTACCCCGCCTGGGGAGTACGGCCGCAAGGCTAAAACTCAAAGGAATTGACGGGGGCCCGCACAAGCGGCGGAGCATGTGGATTAATTCGATGCAACGCGAAGAACCTTACCTGGGTTTGACATGCACAGGACGCCGGCAGAGATGTCGGTTCCCTTGTGGCCTGTGTGCAGGTGGTGCATGGCTGTCGTCAGCTCGTGTCGTGAGATGTTGGGTTAAGTCCCGCAACGAGCGCAACCCTTGTCCTATGTTGCCAGCGGGTTATGCCGGGGACTCGTAGGAGACTGCCGGGGTCAACTCGGAGGAAGGTGGGGATGACGTCAAGTCATCATGCCCCTTATGTCCAGGGCTTCACACATGCTACAATGGCCGGTACAAAGGGCTGCGATGCCGCGAGGTGGAGCGAATCCTTTCAAAGCCGGTCTCAGTTCGGATCGGGGTCTGCAACTCGACCCCGTGAAGTCGGAGTCGCTAGTAATCGCAGATCAGCAACGCTGCGGTGAATACGTTCCCGGGCCTTGTACACACCGCCCGTCACGTCATGAAAGTCGGTAACACCCGAAGCCGGTGGCCTAACCCTTGTGGAGGGAGCCGTCGAAGGTGGGATCGGCGATTGGGACGAAGTCGTAACAAGGTAGCCGTACCGGAAGGTGCGGCTGGATCACCTCCTTTCTAAGGAGCACCATTTACATGCCCTGATCCAGGGTTTCCCCCATGCCGGCAACAGTGCCGGGGTTCATGGTTGGGATTGTCGCCGGCGCCTGTAGTGGGCTTGTCCGGCGGGTGCATATGACAACAAACGCTGATCAGCTGGGATGACACGTTGATCGATAAGATTGCCAGACACACTGTTGGGTCCTGAGACAACAGGCCCGTTCGCTTCCCCCTCGTGATGGGGGTGGGAGACACCGCTCCGTTGGGGGTGGTGGGGGTTGTTGTTGCCTCACCGGTTTTGGTGGTGGGGTGTGGTGTTTGATTCGTGGATAGTGGTTGCGAGCATCTAACGCGCGCAGAGATGGGTTGCCGGCGGCTTTCGGGTCGTTGGTTTTTCCTTCTGTGTGTGTTGATGTGCAATTTTGATTCTTGTTTATCAATTGGTTTTTGTGCGTAAGTGTTTAAGGGCGCATGGTGGATGCCTTGGCATCAGAGGCCGATGAAGGACGTAGGAGGCTGCGATATGCCTCGGGGAGCTGCCAACCGAGCGTTGATCCGAGGATGTCCGAATGGGGAAACCCAGCACGAGTTATGTCGTGTTACCCACGCTTGAATATATAGGGTGTGGGAGGTAACGCGGGGAAGTGAAACATCTCAGTACCCGTAGGAAGAGAAAACAATTGTGATTCCGTGAGTAGTGGCGAGCGAAAGCGGATGAGGCTAAACCGTATGCATGTGATACCGGGTAGGGGTTGTGTGTGCGGGGTTGTGGGACCTATCTTTCCAGTTCTACCTGGCTGGAGGGCAGTAAGAAAATGTCGTGGTTAACGGAAGTGGCTTGGGATGGCCTGCCGTAGAGGGTGAGAGTCCCGTACGTGAAAACCCGATGTCTGCCTTGATGGTGTTCCCGAGTAGCAGCGGGCCCGTGAAATCTGCTGTGAATCTGCCGAGACCACTCGGTAAGCCTAAATACCTTCTGATGACCGATAGCGGATTAGTACCGTGAGGGAATGGTGAAAAGTACCCCGGGAGGGGAGTGAAATAGTACCTGAAACCGTGTGCCTACAATCCGTCAGAGCCCTCGTTTACGTGGGGTGATGGCGTGCCTTTTGAAGAATGAGCCTGCGAGTCAGGGACATGTCGCGAGGTTAACCCGTGGGGGGTAGCCGTAGCGAAAGCGAGTCTGAATAGGGCGTATCCCGTAAGGGTGTAGTGGCATGTTCTGGACCCGAAGCGGAGTGATCTACCCATGGCCAGGGTGAAGCGCGGGTAAGACCGCGTGGAGGCCCGAACCCACTTAGGTTGAAGACTGAGGGGATGAGCTGTGGGTAGGGGTGAAAGGCCAATCAAACTCCGTGATAGCTGGTTCTCCCCGAAATGCATTTAGGTGCAGCGTTGCGTGTTTCTTGCCGGAGGTAGAGCTACTGGATGGCCGATGGGCCTCACCAGGTTACTGACGTCAGCCAAACTCCGAATGCCGGTAAGACAAAAGCGTGGCAGTGAGACGGCGGGGGATAAGCTCCGTGCGTCGAGAGGGAAACAGCCCAGATCGCCGACTAAGGCCCCTAAGCGTGTGCTAAGTGGAAAAGGATGTGCAGTCGCGAAGACAACCAGGAGGTTGGCTTAGAAGCAGCCACCCTTGAAAGAGTGCGTAATAGCTCACTGGTCAAGTGATTGTGCGCCGATAATGTAGCGGGGCTCAAGCACACCGCCGAAGTCGCGGCATCCGCAAGGATGGGTAGGGGAGCGTCCTGCATCCGGTGAAGCAGCCGAGTGATCGAGTTGTGGAGGGTGTGGGAGTGAGAATGCAGGCATGAGTAGCGAATAGGCAAGTGAGAACCTTGCCCGCCGAAAGACCAAGGGTTCCTGGGGCAGGCCAGTCCGCCCAGGGTGAGTCGGGACCTAAGGCGAGGCCGACAGGCGTAGTCGATGGACAACGGGTTGATATTCCCGTACCCGTGTGTGTGCGTCCGTGATGAATCCATTGTGCTAACCATCCAAATGGCACGTGATGATCCTTTCGGGGATCACGTGTTGCCGGCTGCGTGGGACCCTGGTGGGTAGTAGTCAAGCGATGGGGTGACGCAGGAAGGTAGCCGTACCGGTCAGTGGTAATACCGGGGTAAACCTGTAGGACGAACGATAGGCAAATCCGTCGTTCATGTGTCTGAGAGGTGATGCATAGCCGAGTGAGGCGAATTCGGTGATCCTATGCTGCCAAGAAAAGCCTCTAGCGAGTGCACACATGGCCCGTACCCCAAACCAACACAGGTGGTCAGGTAGAGAATACTAAGGCGTACGAGTTAACTATGGTTAAGGAACTCGGCAAAATGCCCCCGTAACTTCGGGAGAAGGGGGACCTCCATACCGTCAACACCCTTGCGGTGGGTAGCGGGAGGGGGTGGCACAAACCAGTGAGAAGCGACTGTTTACTAAAAACACAGGTCCGTGCGAAGTCGCAAGACGATGTATACGGACTGACGCCTGCCCGGTGCTGGAAGGTTAAGAGGACCTGTTAACTCCTTCGGGGGTGAAGCGGAGAATTTAAGCCCCAGTAAACGGCGGTGGTAACTATAACCATCCTAAGGTAGCGAAATTCCTTGTCGGGTAAGTTCCGACCTGCACGAATGGCGTAACGACTTCTCAACTGTCTCAACCATAGACTCGGCGAAATTGCACTACGAGTAAAGATGCTCGTTACGCGCGGCAGGACGAAAAGACCCCGGGACCTTCACTACAACTTGGTATTGGAGTTCGGTACGGTTTGTGTAGGATAGGTGGGAGACTGTGAAGCGCACACGCCAGTGTGTGTGGAGTCGTTGTTGAAATACCACTCTGATCGTATTGGGCTTCTAACTTCGGACCGTATATCCGGTCCAGGGACAGTGCCTGGTGGGTAGTTTAACTGGGGCGGTTGCCTCCTAAAATGTAACGGAGGCGCCCAAAGGTTCCCTCAACCTGGACGGCAATCAGGTGTTGAGTGTAAGTGCACAAGGGAGCTTGACTGCGAGACCTACAAGTCGAGCAGGGACGAAAGTCGGGACTAGTGATCCGGCACCCCCGAGTGGAAGGGGTGTCGCTCAACGGATAAAAGGTACCCCGGGGATAACAGGCTGATCTTCCCCAAGAGTCCATATCGACGGGATGGTTTGGCACCTCGATGTCGGCTCGTCGCATCCTGGGGCTGGAGCAGGTCCCAAGGGTTGGGCTGTTCGCCCATTAAAGCGGCACGCGAGCTGGGTTTAGAACGTCGTGAGACAGTTCGGTCTCTATCCGCCGCGCGCGTCAGAAACTTGAGGAAACCTGTCCCTAGTACGAGAGGACCGGGACGGACGAACCTCTGGTCTACCAGTTGTCCCACCAGGGGCACCGCTGGATAGCTACGTTCGGACAGGATAACCGCTGAAAGCATCTAAGCGGGAAACCTCTTCCAAGACCAGGTTTCTCACCCTTTTAGAGGGATAAGGCCCCCCGCAGACCACGGGATCGATAGACCAGACCTGCACACCCAGCAATGGGTTTAGGGAACTGGCACTAACCGGCCGAAAACTTACACACACCCAAAAAGAACCAATTGTGTGTAAACAAGACGAAGAACATTGCACATCCGTGCCTCGCAACCACCATCCACACCCAGAGTCGAACAGACCACACCCCACCACCAAATAACACCCCCAAAAAAGGGTGCCACAGGCCGGTAGAGGATTAAATAAATAGAGTTACGGCGGCAACAGCGGCAGGGAAACGCCCGGTCCCATCCCGAACCCGGAAGCTAAGCCTGCCAGCGCCGATGATACTGCCCTGCACGGGCGGAAAAGTAGGACACCGCCGAACACAAATTA
>NZ_JARVRX010000015.1 GCF_030209435.1 Mycolicibacterium sp. lyk4-40-TYG-92
TGTCATGTCGCAGGACATAGGTGACAGTTCTGCATCAGGACATCGGTGACAGTTCCGGTGGTCTTGGTGGTGACACTTGGGCTCGCAGGCTCCGGTGGTGGCTGTTTATGAACCGATCGATCCTCGTGTCCGTCTGGCGATCGCGCAGTGGCCTGATGACGCGCCCCGTGGGGCGGTCTCGACGTTCTGTGCCGAGCATGGAATCTCGCGGAAGTCGTTCTATGCGTTGCGTAACCGCGCGTTGGCTGACGGGCCGGCGGCGGTGCTCGAGCCCCGTACCCGACGGCCGAAGTCGAGCCCATCGGCGTTGAGCGATGAGGTCAAGGAACAGGCCGTGGCGGTTCGTGCCGCACTGGAGCAGTCCGGACTGGACTGCGGGCCGGTCAGCGTGCACGAGAAGATGCGCGCGATGGGATTAGCGCAGGTCCCGTCCACGGCGTCGCTGGCACGGATCTTCCGCGAGGCGGGTGTGGCGCGTCGGGAGCCGAAGAAAAAGCCGCGCTCGGCGTGGCGGCGGTTCGTCTATCCGGCCCCGAACGCGTGCTGGCAACTCGACGCCACCGAGTACGTCCTGGCCGGCGGGCGAAAGTGTGTGATCTTCCAGCTCATCGATGATCACTCGCGCTACGCGGTCGCCTCGCACGTGGCCGGCAGCGAAACCGCCGAGGCGGCGATCGCTGTGTTTGACAAGGCCGTCGCAGCCCATGGCGTGCCCCAACGACTGCTCTCGGACAACGGATTGGCGCTCAATCCTTCGCGCCGCGGATTGGTCGGCAAATTCGTCAATCATGTTGGGGCCCTGGGCGTGGAGGCGATCACCGGTAAGCCGTACAAGCCGACCACCCAGGGTAAGAACGAACGCTTCCACCAGACCTTGTTCCGCTACCTGGACAAACAGCCCCTCGCCGAATCGCTGGCCGCGTTACAGGCCCAGGTCGACGCGTTTGACCACATCTACAACACCGAACGGCCCCACCAAGGGCTTCCCGGGCGCATCACCCCGAGGACCGCGTGGGAAGCAACCCCCAAGGCCGAGGCACCCCGCCCCGCGCCCGACCCGCCCCTGCTCATTCAGGCCGCAGTCAAACAGCTCCAGCCCGCACCAGAGCTACCCGCCGGCGCCCACGTCAGGACGCTGACCACCGCAGGCACGTTCATGCTCGCCGGGGTGATCTACAAAGTCGGTGGCCGACACGGCCTCCACGAGGTCTTGGTCGCCACCAACGGCGACAAAATCATCGTCGCCGACCTCGACGGCGAAATCCTCATCGAGCACACCCGGCCAGCCCCCGGCGTGACCTACGTCGGCAACGGAAAACCCCGCGGCTCACACCCCAAACCAGACGAACTGTCACCGAAGTCCTGACACACCAACTGTCACCGATGTCCTGATGCAGAACTGTCACCGAAGTCCTGATACATCACA
>NZ_JARVRX010000034.1 GCF_030209435.1 Mycolicibacterium sp. lyk4-40-TYG-92
GTGCCCCTGTCGGACTTCGGTTGATGGGTGACGGATCTGTTTCGGTTGATCCTTGACACTCGTGTTGTTGGTTAGGCCTGTTCGCGGGTGCGGCAGGCCTTCTTGTTTCGTACCTCGCCGGTGCTGTTGCGGGCAGCGGTTTTGACCAATTGCTCACCGACCCAGAACCGCAGCAGGTCCCCATCGACGTGTACGTCGCAGCGTTGTCCGGCCCAGTGCCTGCCGATGCTGACCTGCTGCCACGACACGCACACCACCCCGTTGGTGGTGACTCGCCGCGAGACCCAATCTGAGCCCTGACGTTGGTGTTCACGTGCTGCCTTGGACGTCGACGGCGCGGCCGCCGGCGCTGACGCGGTGAACCGCGAAGCCGGGGTGGCCATCTTCAGCGACTGGTGCGGACGGGTGGTGTTGTACTCAAGCACCCATGCATCCAAGGCCCGCTGCGCCGCGTTCAGAGTGGGGAAAGGTGCTGCCGGGGAAAGGAATTCGGCACGCAGGCTGCGGTGGAACCGTTCGATCTTGCCGGTCGTGGTCGGCGAGCGTGGCTGGGTCAACAAGTGCTCGATACCGTGCTCACGGCAGATCGCATCAAAGAGCACCTCCACCGGTGGGTGATTGAACCGGCCGGTGAACACCTTGCCGTTGTCGGTCAAAATCTGCTCCGGAGACCCATACCTGCCCATCGCATCGCGCAGCCCGTCGCACACCGCGCGGGTGCGTTCGCGTGCCATCAACCGAGCGCACACGCACATCCGGGAGTGGTCGTCGATCCCGGTCAAGGCTTTGGCGCTGGTTCCGTCGGCCAGCGGGAATCCGCCGACGACATCCATCTGCCACAACTCCATCGGCGCGCCCCGTTCCCAGCGTTTCCACTTGCGTGAGCGCCGATCGCGCAGTGCCGGGTCGATCAAACCGGCCCGTACCAATGCCCGGTAGACCCCCGATTCCGACGGCACCGGGGACACCTGGCGTTTGGTCAGCTCAAACACCAGTCGCCGCGGCCCCCAATACGGGCGTGAGCGCCGCAACTCCACGACCGCCGCCTCAACCTGCGCCGGCATCTGATGCGGACACGACACCGGCCGATGCGACCGATCAACCAAACCGTCCAAACCCTCGGCCTCATACCGGGCCAACCAGCCATGCACCGTCTGGCGCGACACCCCAGCCTTCTCGGCCGCCTGCGTCACTGACAAACCATCACTGATTACCGCCAGCACCGTCTGATACCGCTGCTCAGCCACGCTCAACTCCCTCATTCAGGGAGTGTCAAGGATCAACCGAAGTAGATGTAAAGCATCAGCCGAAACACTGTCGCCCATCACCCGAAGACCAAACGTCAAGCATCACCCGACGTCATACA
>NZ_JARVRX010000010.1 GCF_030209435.1 Mycolicibacterium sp. lyk4-40-TYG-92
GGGCTGTGGCCGGGCATTGGGAAGGTGACCTGATCCTGGGCAGTACCGAATCCGGCTCGGCGATCGGCACCCTGGTGGAGCGGTCCACCAGGTACGTGATGCTGCTGCACCTGCCTGATCATCACACCGCCGAGGCGGTGCAGAACGCGATCGTGGCCAAGATGCCCCGGTTGCCGGCGATGCTGCGCCAAACCTTGACCTGGGATCAGGGCAAGGAAATGGCTAATCACGCCAAGATCACCGAAGCAATCGATCTGGACATCTACTTCTGCGATCCACATTCGCCGTGGCAGCGCGGCACCAACGAAAACACCAACGGTCTTCTGCGCCAATGGTTCCCCAAAGGCACCGACCTATCGATATTCCCCGAGGACTACCTCGACTACGTCGCCGCCAAACTCAACAACCGACCACGCAAAACCCTCGACTGGAAAACACCAGCTCAGTGCCTCGATGAACTACTGTGCAATCCGTTCAGTTCACCCGCTGTTGCACTGGAACCTTGAATCCGCCCGCAGATCCCGCACCGAAACTGCACATTCGACGTAGTGCTTCGGGGCGTATGCATGTTCGGTGCGCGCCGGGATTCGGCCGCTGTACGCCTCTACACAGTGGTCAGATTGGCGCTCAGTGACTGACGCGCGCCGCCCAGGCCCCGCGCCGCACCACCGCGCGCACCTCGAGCTTGCGGTCCAGCACGACGAGGTCGGCAGACGTCCCGGGCGCCAACGCGCCGACATCGTCGAGACCCAGTGTGCGCGCCGGCGTCGTCGCCGTCATCGCCACCGCGTGCCGCAGCGCCGACTCGGAGGCTGCTTCCAAACCCGTTGCCGCCGTACGGAACAACATGTCCATGGTGGCGGTGCCGCCCGCGATGGTGGACCGCTCGCGCAGCCGCGCCACCGAGCCGCTGACCTCGACGTCGAGCCCGCCCAGTTGGTATATCCCGTCGGGCATGCCCGCGGCCGCCATCGCATCGGTGATCAGCGCGACGCGATCCGAGCCCGCGGTGACGGCCACCTGGTGAACGAGTGCGGGGTGGAGATGCACGCCGTCGGCGATGAGCTCCACCGTGACCCGGGAGTCCTCCAGTAGGGCCAGCGCCGGGCCGGGGTCGCGGTGGTGCAGCGGACGCATGCCGTTGAACACATGGGTGCCCACTGTGGCGCCCAGTTGCAGCGCCCGCTTGGTTTCCTCGTAGCTGGCGTCGGTGTGGCCCACGGCCACAATGACTCCCGCGTCGACGAAGCGTTCGATCGCGACATCGGCGCCGGGCAGCTCCGGGGCGATGGTCACCATGCGGATGGCGCCGTCGCCGGCGGCGAGGATGGAATCGATCTCGGCGGGGTCGGGATCCCGCAGCTGCGTCACGTCGTGCGCACCGCAGCGCGCGGAACTGAGCCACGGACCCTCGAGATGGATCCCCGCGACGACTCCGGCGCGCACCGCGTCGGCCAGGTTCTGCACCTGTGTCAGCAGGACATCCGGCGCCGCCGTCACCAGGCTGGCCAGGGTCGTGGTGGTCCCGTGGGCACGATGAAATGCGGCTGCCCGCGCTACCTCGTCGGGATCGCCGGTGCTGTAGGAGAAGCCGCCGCCACCATGCACATGCATGTCCACGAAACCGGGCACCACGACACCGTCCGGGTAGTCGAGATCGACGCCGCGGGGTGGAGCGCCACTGCCGCACGCCACGATGCGGTCACCATCGATCTCCAGCCACCCGGGCCGCGACACAGCGTCGAGCGCTGAGCCTCCCAAAACAACGGTCCCGGCCGAGATGAGCGTCATCGCCCGTCAGTCTCTACCGGTCGGCGTGCTGTGGGCGCCGATTGATCGAACGGGCAGCCATCATCAGCGAGAGCACCACCGCGGCCCCGACCACGCCGACGCCGACGCGGATCGGCACCGCATCGACCGACGGCAGGCCGTCGAAGGCGGGGGCGGCCACGGGATGCTTGGCGTCGGGCTTGCGCTGGGTGAGTGACGGGTCCGGTTCGATCAGGGTGCCGACCTTGGTGCCGGGCGGGGTCGCGAAGCCGTAGTCCAGCAGGCGTGCGGCCTGCTCCCATGGCGCGATCGGAACCCGGGTGCCGTGCAGCAGAATCGCGACCAGACGACGTCCGCCGCGATCGGCGGCGCCGACGAACGTCTGGCCGGCGTCGTCGGTGTAACCGGTCTTGCCGCCGAGCGCGCCCGGGTAGTTGTAGAGCAGCTTGTTGTCGTTCTCCAGCTCGTAGCCTGGGTGGTCGCCGGGCTCGCCGGGCTTGGCCGGGTGGCCGGGGAAGTTGTACTTCTGCGTCGCGACGATCGAGGCGAACGTCGGGTTCTGCCAGGCGTAGCGGTAGAACAGGCCCATGTCGTAGGCCGAGGTACTCATGCCCGGGCCGTCGAGTCCGGACGGGGTGGCCGCCCGGGTGTCGCGGCCGCCCAGCTTGGAGGCCAGGTCGTTGATCTTGCCGATGGCGGTATCCATGCCACCGACCTGCATCGCCAGGGCGTGCGCCGCGTCGTTGCCCGAGTGCATGAGCAGGCCGTGCAGCAGGTCGTTGACGGTGTAGACGCCACCGTCGTCGACGCCGACGCGGGTGCCCTCGGCGGCAGCGTCCTCCGGGGTGCCGGTGACGCGTTTGTTGATGGGCAGTTCACGCAGCGCCTGCGTCGCGATCAGGACCTTGATGATGCTGGCCGGCCGGTGCCGGCCGTGCGGGTCCTTGGCGGCGATGATGTCGCCGTTGTCCAGGTCGGCCAGGATCCAGGCGTCAGCGGAGACGTCGCCGGGCAGTGGCGGCATGTCCGGTGCGGCGACGACGCCGCAGCTGCCCATCAGATCCCCGCCGAGCGGCGTGGCCGGCACGGGGATCGGGGCCGGCGGGTCGCCCGCCTTCGGCACCTCGGACTGGTCGACCGCGGGCGGCGTATTCACCCGGTACGGGCACGGGTCGGCGGCCGGTGGCTCGGGATCGGCATAGGCCAACGCCGGCGCGGCCGCCAGGAAAAACGCTGCTGCCAGGGCCGCAGCGCGTTGTGACGTTGATCGGGTGGTCGCCATGGTGTCGTCAGATTAGGCGACGGACCACCGGATCCCTGGTTGCCGCGCTGTGACAATTGAGGTTGAAGTTACGAATGTGAATTAGCTGACCGAAGCCTGGCGACGCTCGGGGATCGCGCAGTGCGCCAGCGCCGGCACCCCGATGGAGCTCATCCACAGCCGCCCGTCGTGCTCGACGAGTCCGGTCACCTGTCCGAACTGACGGTGCCGCATGCGCACGCCCGCGACCGCGGCGCCGCTGTCGGGGTCGAAGGCGACGACCCACACCTCCAGCGGCATCTGCGGCTGCAGCGCCTCCGGCAACCGCCACACCAGCTGGCGCAGGATCGTCGGCCGCGGGGCCAGCCATTCCGCGGCGGCGTTGATCGGGGTGACGAGCGCGACCCAGATCCGGCCGTCGGCGCCCGTCGAGATGTTGTCGGGCATGCCCGGCAGGTTGACCGCGAGCGGCGTGATGGTCCCGGCCTGCGGTCCGGACAGCCAGTACTTCGACAGCCGGCGTCCCTGCGTCTCGGCGAACACCAGCGCGGTGCCGTCGGCGGTGACGGTGACGCCGTTGGCGAAGTACAAGCCGTCGCGCAGCGTGCTCACCGTGCCGTCGGTCGCCAGCTTGTACAGGCCGCCGTCACCGCGGGCCTCGAGGATCGCCGCGCGGAAATGCTCGTAGTGGAACGAGCTGGTCGACTCGGTGAAATAGATTGTGCCGTCCTCGGTTTCGGTCACGTTCGAACAGAACCGCAGCGGCCGGCCGTCGATATCGGGCACCAGCACCTCAAGTGCGCCGGTGCCGGGGTCCAGGGACATCAGCCCGCGATAGCTGTCGCAGACCAGCAGCCGTCCGTCGCGGGCGACGTGCAGCCCCAGCGGTCGGCCTCCGGTGTCGCCCACGACATCGATGCTGCCGTCCGGGGCGATCCGCACGATCCGTCCGTCGACCAGGCCCGTCCACAACGCGCCGTCGGCGCCGACAACCACGTCCTCCGGGGCATCGCCCGGCATCGGCACGATGGTGAGTTCTGCGGGCGGGAAATCGGGCAGGGCGTCGACCGGCGGTGGGGTCCAGCGCACCGGGTTGATGGGCGGCTTGTTCGACACGTGTAGACGGTAACGCCTGTTACTCGTCGGCAGACGTGAAAACCCCCAATTTCCCATCAAATCAGGGGTTTTCGCGATCTCCGGGTAGCGGTATCGGGCCTGCCTCGTGGGAGAACCGTCAGTCTCGGCGGACTTCCTCGCCGGTGGCCGTATCCACCGCGGTCTCGCCGGGCGGCAGGTTCGACAGGTCGGGCGCGATGACTGTCGGCATGTCACCGGAGTCCGGCAGTCCGAAATGGGGCGGTCCGGAACGAGCGGAGGCCGGCGAATCCAGTACCAGGTCGTGGCGCCGCGGCAGCGTCAGTCCGCGGAAGTACTCCGGGCGTGCGACGCGCCAGGCAAACATCAGCACCACGCCGAGCAGCAGCCCGACGACGCCGACCACACCCACCGCACCGAAACCGAAAATCGTGACGTCGTGGTGGTTTTCGTCCTTCAGCCAGTCCGGCTTGCTGTATTGGATCAGGCCGTAGCCGAACACCACCGACAGCGTGATGCCACCGAGCAGCGGCAACAGGCCACGCATCACGAAGTCACGAATATTGCGGGTCAAGGTCTTTCGGTAGAACCACGCGCAGGCGAAGCCGGTCAGCGCGTAGTAGAACGCGATCATCAAACCGACCGAACCGATCAGTGCTGTCAGCAGATCGGCGCTGATCGCGGTGAACAGGACGTAGCACAGCACCGACGCCAAGCCCATCACGATGGTGGAGGTGGTGGGCGTCAGATACTGGCGGTGAATCTTCGCGAAACTCTGCGGCAGTGCGCGGTATACGCCCATGGACAGGGTGGTGCGCGCGGTCGGCATGATGGTGGTCTGTGTCGAGGCTGCCGCCGAGGTCAGGATCGACGCCGACAGCAGCAGCATCCCGATCTTCCCAATCACGCTGTCGCCGAACAACGATGGCCCGATAGCGGTGAACACGTCCTTGGCGTTCTCCTGGTTGCCCAGCCCGATGCCTTCGGTGCCCACGCCCGCGAACGCGATGGTCGAGACGGTCACCAGTGCATAGGTGGCCAGCAGCAGGAACGTCGAGATGACGGCGGCGCGGCCGGGGGTGCGGCCCGGATCGTCGGACTCCTCGTTGCACGCCACGGCGGTGTCCCAGCCCCAGTAGATGAAGATGGTCGCCAGCACCGCCGGCGCGATCACCGTGCCGAAATCCATTCCGCCAGGCCAGAACCAGGACCAGGACGGCATGATCGAGTAGGCATGCCCGTGGTTCGTGTAGACCTTCACCAGTGCCACGACCGACACCACGATGAGCACGACGACCTCGACCGTCAACAGCACGTACTGCAGCCGCGCCGACACCTCGATGCCGCGGTAGCAGATGTACGTCATCAGGATGATCCAGATGACGCCCGCCACCGTCGACCACAGCGTGCTGTTCGCCAGACCGGCGGCCGAATGCCAGCCCAGGTCACCGACGAACGTGAACGAATACGACCCGGCGATCTGCGCGAGATTGGCCATCACGATGACGTCGGAAGCGATGATGCCCCAGCCGCCCAGCCAGCCGACGACGGGACCGAAGGCGCGGGCCGCCCAGGTGAACGTGGTGCCGCAGTCGGGCTCGGCCTTGTTCAGTTCCTGGTAGGCGACGGCGATGAGGTACATCGGCACGAACGAAATAAGCATGATCGCAGGTGCTTTGACCCCGGCGAGCAGCGTACCGCCGGCGGCGATGACCAGCCCGAGTGTCGCTGCGAGGCTGTATGCCGGTGCGGTGGACGCCAGCCCGACCACCACGCTGGACACCAGACCGAGGGCACCCCGTTTGAGGCCTTTGTCCCGGGCGACGATGTCTGGCGCGGTCGTAGTCATCTGCTCCCTGCTCACTCCTGGCGATTGACCAGAAGATGCTACGGTTCGCCGCCTCGAAGCGACGAGTCGTAGGTTGGTGGGGTGACCACTGCGCAGGACACCGACGAATTCGAGCGGCTGCGCCCGCACCTGCTGTCCGTCGCCTACCGGCTGACCGGTGTGTACGCCGACGCCGAAGACATCGTGCAGGACGCCTGGTTGCGTTGGCACAGTGCGGATGTCGACGCCATCGAAGAGCCCCGCGCCTGGCTGACGACTGTGGTCAGCCGACTCGGCCTGGACCGACTGCGGTCCGCCGCGCACCGCCGCGAGGCGTATTTCGGCGAGTGGCTGCCCGAACCGGTGGTGACGGGATTCGACGCCGCCGACCCGTTGGCCGCGGTGGTCGCGGGGGAGGACGCCCGCTTCGCCGCGATGGTGGTGCTGGAGCGGCTGACACCTGATCAGCGCGTGGCCTTCGTGCTGCACGACGGCTTCGCGGTGCCGTTCTCCGAGATCGCCTCGGTTCTCGGCGTGACGGACGCGAGTGCGCGGCAGCTCGCATCCCGCGCCCGGCGTGCGGTCGCCGAGGCCCCGGCGCCGCCGCCCGACGCCGGCCACAACGAGGTCGTCGGCAAGTTGATGGCCGCGCTCGCCAGTGGGGACATGGCCGCGGTCGTCGAACTGCTGCATCCCGATGCCACGTTCACCGGCGACTCCAATCGGCGGGCACCCACGGCGCCCCGCACCATCGTCGGCGCGGACAAGGTGGCGCGGTTCCTGTTCGGGCTGGCGAGACGTTATGGGCCGCAGTGGCTTTCGACTTCGCAGTTGGCGCTCATCAACGGCGAGCTCGGTGCATACAATCCTGGCCTGCCGGCCGACGGCGAGCATCCCGAGATGCTGCCCCGCGTCACCGCGCTGGCCGTGCGGGACGGCAAGGTCGTCGCGCTGTGGGACATCGCGAACCCGGACAAGTTCACGGCGTCACCGCTGAAGTCTGGCGAGGTTTCTTACAGGACGTACGGAATCAACGCCTTGCGGTCGCTCGGGTACTCGGGAAACTTCTCCTGGTACCAGGTGTGCGTGCCCAGCGCCCGGGGAATCAGGTTGCCCGCGGTGATCAGCAGGATGGCGACGCCGGGCAGCGCCCACGTCAGCAGCGCGAAGCCGGACCAGGCGATGAGCTCGCCCAGGTATGCCGGGCTGGTGACGAACCGGAAGCCGCCACCGAACGGAATCCGGTACTCCGCACCGCCGGGATTGTTCTTGTCGCGCAAGTTCCGCACGATCGATTCGGAGCTCACCAGCAGCGCGAAACCGCACAGGTAGATCGCCAACCCGACCAGGAATCGGGGGTCGGTCAGCCACGCGGTGGTGTACTGCCCGAAGAAGTCGTGGCTGAACAGGGTCCCGTTGAGGTAGCCGTGCATCGACGTGACCAGCATGCCCATCACGATCACCGACACGTTGAAGGTGCCGCGCTTGCCGGGCGCCTGGCGGATGGCCAGTGGGAAGAACCAGCCCCGGTTGGCGTAGTGCAGCAGCCAGATCCCGGCCAGCACCAGCGATGTCGGCTCGAAGCGGTGTGGCCCGGCCAGGTAGCTGATGAGGAACACGACCGTCGCCGGGATCTCCATCAGCCACCAGCCGAGCTTCGGGTTGAGATTCAGGCCGAGCTTCGTCGTCGAGAACCGTCCGTAGGAACTCTGCGCGAAGAAACCGCCGATGATCACGAAGGCGGCGAACGCGAAAGCAGCCGTCAGCACCGTGTCATAGAACGTGTTGCCGGTGTACCAGTGCATGGGCGTTCCTCGCTGAACAGGCGGTTTCAGCGGCCGGGGCCGCTATTTCTGTAACGTGTTCTACCACTTGGATGGGACGTGAAGCCAGCGTCCCGCGCCCCGGGTGAGCCGGCGGAGACGTCAACCCTTGCGCGCGCCTTACCGGCGCTGCGACGACACCCTGACGAACGCGCCTGCCCACGGCACGTCACGCGGGAGTCGTGTGAATACTCAGGCGTCGGACCAATCCCACGGCACACTGGTGGGCGTGACGGAGATTCTGCGATACAGCGCGTTTGCGGCGACCCCTGGCGGCGGTAACCCGGCGGGAGTGGTGCTCGACGCATCCGCACTCACCGCGCAACGCATGCAGGAGATCGCCGCCGAGGTCGGGTATGCGGAGACCGCGTTCATCGTCGACAGTGCGGGTGCTGAGTTCGGGCACTATCGGGTGCGGTACTTCTCGCCGGCGGCCGAGGTGCCGTTCTGCGGTCACGCCACCGTCGCCACGGCGGTCGCACTCACGGAACGACGCGGGCCGGGCACGTTCACCTTCGCGACAGCAGCGGGGGAGGTCGACATGACATCGACAGAGTCCAACGGCGAGGTGATAGTCGCCTTCACCAGCGTGCCACCACAGGTGCGCGACATCGATGCCACCGCACTTGACGCAGTCCTCGAGTTGCTCGGGCTGGTGCCAGGCGACCTGGATCCAGCCCTGCCGGTCCGCGAATCGTTCGCCGGTAACTGGCACCCGATCATCTCGCTCGCCGACCGCGAGGTATTTCACCAATTCCGTTTCGCGCCTGCACCATTGGCCGCCCTGATGGACAAGCACGGCTGGACCGGCACGGTGACGGTGCTGCACCGGACAGCGTCTGACGAGTTCCTCGCTCGGAACCTGTTCCCGGTTGGCCGGATCAACGAGGATCCCGCGACTGGGTCCGCGGCCGCGGCCACAGGTGCGTACCTGCGCGAGGTCCTCGGCTTTGCCGGCGCCCGAACGGTCCGTATCCGGCAGGGGGAGCACGTCGGTCGCCCCAGTCTGCTGACGGTCACGGTGCCCGACACCGGCGGCATCGTGGTATCCGGTGGGGCGGTCTCGATCGCCCACTGAGTCCGATCGCCACCGGCGCTACGGTGACGTGGGCGATGCACGACTTCTGGCCGGGCGACCGCAAAACGTTGCCCGCGAGTCCATGATCACTCGGCCTGGCTCTCCCAAGGCACCCGGCACGCGTCGCCCGAGCTGAAGCCCTGCTCGGTGATCCCGAGCGCCGCGTACATCCGGGAGCGCATGTTCTCCACGCCGATCTGATACGTCAGCTCGATGACCCCGGTATCGCCGAACCGACGCTTGAGATCGTCGACCTGTTCGTCGGTCACGGTGTGCGGATCGGTGGTCATCGCGTCGGCGTAGGCGATGGCGGCGCGTTCGTCGTCGGTGAACAGCGGTGAGGTGGCGTATTCGTCGATGTGCTTGAGCCGCTCGGTGTCCAGGCTCTCCAGTCGCATCAGCATGGTGCCGAAGTCGACGCACCACGAGCACCCCACGGTCCGCGCGGTCCAGAACACGGCGAGGTCTCGGACGGAGTCGGGCAGGGTCTTGGAGCCGCTCTTGAGTAGACCCTCGTGCACGGCATTGGCGACCAGCAGTCGTGGGTGGTGCGCGGCGACGGCGAACGGCTCGGGCACCTCACCGAACTCACGCTTGGCATAGCGGTACATGAGCCGGGTCAGCAGGCCGGCACGTTGTGGGGGCAGGGGCGCGATGCGTGGTGTTGTCGTCATACCGGTTGGACGAGACAGACCAGTGAGGTGTGACAGGGGTGTGGCGGGCGTCACCTGATGGTGCAGCGGCTACCGTGAGACACATGTCTGTGGCCCCGAACTCCGCCTCGGTGAGTGGTTACGAGGCGCGGTGGGAGCAGCACAACGCCGAGCGCCGGTCCCAGATCCTGCTGGCGATGATCGAACTGCTCGAAGAGAGCCCGCCGGGCGCCGACATCTCCGTCGCGGCCATCGCCAAGCGCGCCGGCGTCGCCAAGTCGGTCATCTACCGGCAGACCTCCGGCAAGGAGGAACTCGAGCGGCGGGTGCGGTCGTACCTCATCGACGACTTCGGGTCAGTCCTGGTCGGCAAGCTCGACATCACCGAAGGCTCGCTGCGGGAGATTCTGACCCGCACCATCGAGGCCGTCGCGGACTGGATGATCGACCACCCGCGGCTCAACGAGTTCGCGCGCAGCGGCCCGTCGTTCGAGGGCGATGAGACGCTCGACGCCGTCGGCGAGCTGAAACTGCGCATCATCGAACGCGCCGACGGCATCATCGCCGCCATCCAGTTGGCCATCGGCGTGGAGGACAGCGCGTTCAAACTGGTCCCGCTGGCCATCGTCACCATGGTCGAGGAGACGCTGTTCGCGTGGGTCCGCAGCCCGGCGCCGACGCACACCCGCGACGAGATGATCGCGCACCTGGCCGACTTCACCTGGTACGTCATCGACGGCGCCGCGCGGGCCATCGGATTCGAGGTCAGCCCCGATGAACCGCTCGTCGCCGTGGTCGCCGCGCTGGCCGCTCAGGCAAGCAACCCCGAGTTGTAATCGGCCACCAGGGCGCGCACGGTCTCCTGCGCGCAGGACTTGTTGGTGCCGATGAATCCCGTCGGGCCGCGCTTGATCCAGCCGGTCACGTAGGTCGCGGCGACGCCGTCGACCCGGCCCTTGTCGTTGGGCACGGTGCCGCGCGCGTCGTCGAACGGCAGGTCGGCCACCGGCCGGCCGCGGTAGCCGATCGATGCGAGCACGAGCCCGGCAGTGACGGTGTGCAGGTCGCCGGTCGGCTTGACCTTCGCCGTGCCGTCGGTCGCCGCCACCAGTTCGTTGCGGGCGAATTCGATTTCCAGTCCGCCCGCGGTGCGCGCAATGGCGCTCGGCGACTGCAGGTACTCCAGCACGATCCGGCGGTTGCCCGGCCTCCGCGGGAGGTCGGCGAGGATGCGGGCACGCGGGTCGCTTTTCGGCAGCGACGCCAGATCCTGCGAGGAGACGACGACGTCGACGTCGGGCATCGACGTCAGGCCGACCAGCTCCGGCACCGTGAACGCCGACTGCGCGAGCCCACGTCGCCCGACCACGACGACTTCTTCAATCTGGCTCTCCCGCAAGGCTTTCAGCGCGTGCGGCGCGATGTCGGTGGCGGCCAGCCGGTCGGGATCGGTGGTGAGGATCCGGGCGACGTCGAGCGCGACGTTGCCGTTGCCGACCACGACGGCGCGCGGCTGCGACAGGTCGAAGGTCGCGCCGGCCAAGTCGGGATGGCCGTTGTACCAAGCCACGAACCGGGTCGCCGAGCTGACGCCCGGAAGATCGGCGCCGGGTACGTCGAGTGGACGGTCCGCGGACGCGCCGACCGCGTAGATGACGGCGTCGTGCTCGGCGAGCAACTGCTGGTGCGTGATGTCGGTGCCGATCTCGACGCCGGTCAGCAGCTCGAGCCGCGGGTCGGCGCAGATGGTGTCGAACTGCCGGGACACGCCGCGGGTACGGCGGTGATCGGGTGCGACGCCGAAGCGGGCGAGGCCACCCGACTGGGGGAGCCGCTCGTACATCCGGACGCGCGCAGCCGGGATGGTCAGCACTTCGTCGGCGGCGTACATGGCGGCCGGGCCGGATCCGACGATGGCGACGCGCACGGCCCCGGGAGCCCGCACCTGCAGCGGCGGAACCACCGGCGCCAGCAGCGCGCGGGGCCGGGGCTCCTTGTAGAAATCGGCGTTGAGCTCGAGGAACACCTTTTCCATCGGCTCCAGCGAACCGTCGTGCTTGATGGCGTCGACGGGACAGGCCGTCACGCACGCGCCGCAGTCGACGCACTCCACCGGATCGATGTACAGCATCTCCGCGGTGTGGAAGTCGGGCTCGTCGGGCGTGGGGTGAATGCAGTTGACCGGACAGGCGTAGACGCAGGACGCGTCGCTGCAGCAGGACTGCGTGATGACGTGGGGCATCAGGCGATCAACTGTGCCTCGCGGTTGGGGGCACTGCGGTAGCGCGCCGCTTCACCGGCGATGCCGCAGCGTTTCCACATCCAGCGGCCCACACGGTTCATCAGACCGATCTCCTCGGCGAGCGCGCGGGTCTCGTCGAAGAAGCTCGCCATGATCTTGCGCGACTGCGGGCTGCGCCAGAAGGCCTGCCGCATGACGTCTTCCGGGATGTCGAACTGCTTGCCGAACGATTTCGACGACCCCATGATCTCGTGCGCCAGCCAGCGCAGCGTCAGCGGGAAGGCCACGGTGGCGAAGGCCTTGAAGCGCCACGACCGCTCGGGCATGTGAGTCTTGAGGAATTCGTTGGCCCACGAGATGTGGCGGGCTTCCTCGGCGATGTGGATCTGCATGGTGCGCAGCACTGCCGGCGGCAGGTTGGCGCCGTCGCGGATCATGCCCTTCTGGAAGTGGTCGATGGGCTCTTCGCCGGCGAGGATGCCGGCCATGAACGCCGTCGGCGAGTACTGGCCGACCAGGCCGATGTACGGCGACAGCTTGAAGAACAGCTTCCGCATGCCCGGGACATCGGTCCCGGAGCGGTTGACCAGCTCCTGGAACATCTGGATGTGGTTGCACTCTTCGGTCATCTCGTGGAGCGCGTACCGGAACTCGGGGGAGTTGTTGGGCAGCTTCATGATGAACGCCATCAGCCCGCGGATCAGGATGCTCTCGAATGCCGCGCCCACCTTGACGGTGTTGAGCGTCCGCCAGCGGCCGATCTCGATCTGCCGTTCCAGCGGCTGGCTCTGGTACCACTCGGTGGCACCCAGCGGGTCGATGGTGGGGGACAGCACCCATCGCGGGTCCTGCAGGTCGATCGCCATGTCCGGCGAACCCCAGGCGATGTCGAGGTACGGATCAAACCGGCGTCGCACCGAGCCTTCGGACAACACGTCCAGCAGGTTCTGGTAACCGGGCTCCATTGCCTTAGTCATGTCTCCAATTTACCGGGAACGGGAGTCTCAGTAAATACCTGACGACAAATCTGCGAGTGTTGGGTTGTGTGCGACATTTCGCGCATTTCTCGACCACAAGCCGACACTCGATGCAGATGGAACCGGGCTGGTGTCACAGCCGTCATATCCACATGCCATTTCTCGGCACCGAGGCCCTGGCTGCGGGCACGGTCAACAGGTATCAGCTGCGGACTCGTTATGACGCGCTGTATCGCAACGTCTACGTCCGTCGCGGTCACGAACTCACCGCTGTGGACAAAGCTGTCGCGGCCTGGCTGTGGTCCGGACGCAGGGCAACCGCAGTTGGGTTGTCCGCCGCTGCGCTGCATGGCTCGTTGTGGATCGGTTCGACACAACCCGCTGAACTCAACCAAGGGAGTAGGACGCGGCCTCCTGGCATCCTGATTCACAGCGATGCGCTCGTCGACGACGAAATATGCCGTGTGCGCGGCATCAACGCAACGACGCCAGCGAGGACGGCTTTCGACCTCGGCCGACGGAAAGGACTCACGGCCGCGGTCATTCGGGTGGATGCGCTGCTCCAGGCCACACAATTGAAACTCCCTGAGGTGCGCGCACTTGCCGAGCGGCATCCCGGGGTCCGGGGACTGAGGCAATTGGAGCAGGTGCTTGATCTCGCCGATTACGGCGGCGAATCGCCCCAAGAGACGCGGCTACGACTGCTGTTCACCGAGCACGGCATGCGGCCGTCGCACACGCAGATCGAAGTATTCGACGGCAGATACCAGGTGGGCCGCATCGATATGGGCTGGCCGGAGTGGAAAGTAGGTGTGCAGTACGACGGCATCCAGCACTGGGAAGACCCTCCCCCGCAAGCGGGAGGTGCCCCCAGCCGGCGCACCCGGGACATCGACCAGAATGCCGAGTACCGCGAATTGGGCTGGCGGTTGGTCCACGTCGGCGCTGACCTCATGCGCACCCGCCACGACATCATCATCGCGCGGACGCGGGCCGAGCTGCGGGCAGCCGGTGCGCCCTACTGAAACGAAAGTTGGCTTGTGTTCGAGAATTTCAGCGAATCTCGAACACAAGCCAACACTCGAAGGTAAGGCGCCTATCGGGCAAACATCAAGGCGCGCTTGACTTCCTGGATCGCCTTGGTCACCTGGATGCCGCGGGGGCAGGCCTCGGTGCAGTTGAAGGTGGTGCGGCAGCGCCACACACCGTCGACCTCGTTGAGGATGTCCAGTCGCTCGGCGGCGGCCTCGTCGCGCGAGTCGAAGATGAACCGGTGCGCGTTGACGATGGCGGCGGGGCCGAAGTACGAACCCTCGCTCCAGTACACCGGGCACGAGGTGGTGCAGCAGGCGCACAGGATGCACTTGGTGGTGTCGTCGAAGCGGGCGCGGTCGGTCTGCGACTGGATGCGCTCACGGGTCGGGGGGTTGCCCGACGTGATGAGGAACGGCTTCACGGCGCGGTAGGCGTCGAAGAACGGCTCCATGTCCACCACGAGGTCCTTCTCCACGGGCAGGCCGCGGATGGGCTCGATGGTGATGGTGAGGTCCTTGCCGGGCTTCTTCGGCAGCAGGTCGCGCATGAGGACCTTGCAGGCCAGCCGGTTCACACCGTTGATCCGCATGGCGTCCGACCCACACACGCCATGGGCGCAGGAGCGGCGGAACGTCAGCGTGCCGTCCAGGTAGCCCTTCACGTACAGGAGCAGGTTCAGCAACCGGTCGCTGGGCAGGCACGGGACGCGGAAGCTCTGGAAGCCGGCGGCGTCCGGGTTCTCCGGGTTGAACCGCGCGATCTTCAGCGTGACCATGACGGCGCCGTCCGGCACCGGAGGCAGCGGCGGGTCGCCGGCTTCGGGCTTGTCGAGAACAGCAGTCATGTCAGTACTTCCGTTCCATCGGCTCGTACCGGGTCTGGACGACGGGCTTGTAGTCCAGCCGGATGTCGGACAGCAGATCGGCGCCCTGCTTGTAGGCCATGGTGTGGCGCATGTAGTTGGTGTCGTCGCGGTCCGGGTAGTCCTCGCGGGCGTGGCCGCCGCGCGATTCCTTGCGGTTGAGCGCACCGACGACGGTGACCTCGGCGAGCTCGAGCAGGAAGCCCAGCTCGATGGCCTCGAGCAGGTCGCTGTTGTAGCGCTTGCCCTTGTCGTGCACCGTGATTCGGCTGTACCGCTCCTTCAGCGCGTGGATGTCCGTCAGCGCCTGCTTGAGGGTCTCCTCGGTGCGGAACACGGCGGCGTTGTTGTCCATCGACTGCTGCAGCGCGGTGCGGATGTCGGCGACGCGCTCGTTGCCGTGTTCGGACAGGATGTCGCCGACCCAGCCCACGACCATGTCGGCCGGGTTGTCCGGCAGCTCCACGTAGTTGTGGTTCTGCGCGTACTCGGCGGCCGCGATGCCGGCACGACGGCCGAACACGTTGATGTCGAGCAGCGAGTTGGTGCCCAGGCGGTTGGCGCCGTGCACCGAGACGCAGGCGCATTCCCCGGCGGCGTACAGACCCGGCACGATGTTGACGTTGTCGCGCAGCACCTGGCCGTTGATCGTGGTCGGGATGCCGCCCATGACGTAGTGGCAGGTCGGGTACACCGGCACCAGTTCGGTGACGGGGTCGACGCCCAGGTAGGTGCGGGCGAATTCGGTGATGTCGGGAAGCTTGGCCTCCAGCACCTCTTCGCCGAGGTGACGCACGTCGATGTAGACGTAGTCCTTGTTGGGTCCGGCGCCGCGGCCCTCGAGGACCTCGAGCACCATCGAGCGGGCGACGATGTCGCGGGGCGCCAGGTCGACGATGGTGGGGGCGTAGCGCTCCATGAAGCGCTCGCCTTCGGCATTGAGCAGACGGCCACCTTCACCACGGACGGCTTCCGAGATCAGGATGCCCAGGCCGGCCAGGCCTGTCGGGTGGAACTGGTGGAACTCCATGTCCTCCAAGGGAAGTCCCTTGCGGAAGATGATGCCCAGGCCGTCACCGGTGAGGGTGTGGGCGTTGGAGGTGGTCTTGTACATCCGGCCCGAGCCGCCCGTGGCGAAGACGATCGCCTTGGCGTGGAAGATGTGGATGTCGCCGGTGGCCAGCTCGTAGGCGATGACGCCGGTGGCGACGGGGCCGCCGGGGGTCTCGGTGAGGACCACGTCGAGGGCGTAGAACTCGTTGAAGAACTGGACGTCGTGCTTGACGCAGTTTTGGTACAGCGTCTGCAGGATCATGTGGCCGGTGCGGTCGGCGGCGTAGCAGGCGCGGCGGACCGGGGCCTTGCCGTGGTCACGGGTGTGACCGCCGAAGCGACGCTGGTCGATGCGGCCCTCGGGCGTCCGGTTGAACGGCATGCCCATCTTCTCGAGGTCCAGCACCGCGTCGATGGCTTCCTTGCACATGATCTCGACGGCGTCCTGGTCAGCGAGGTAGTCGCCGCCCTTGACGGTGTCGAACGTGTGCCACTCCCAGTTGTCGTCCTCGACGTTGGCGAGTGCGGCGCACATGCCGCCCTGCGCGGCACCGGTGTGCGAACGCGTCGGGTACAGCTTGGTCAGCACGGCGGTGCGCACGCGCGGGCCGGCTTCCACAGCCGCGCGCATACCTGCGCCACCGGCACCGACGATGACGACGTCGTAGCGATGTTCCTGAATCATCTGCGTCCCTACTTGATGTTCGCGTCGAAGGTGACCAACACGTAGCTGCCCAGCACCAGGGTGAATCCGGTGGCCAGCAGCAGAATCGAGTTCAGCCAGAACTTGGTGGTGTTCTTGCGGGCGTAGTCACCGATGATGGTGCGCATGCCGTTGGCGCCGTGCACCAGCGCCAGCCACAGCAGCGCCATGTCCCAGATCTGCCAGAACGGCGAGGCCCAGCGCTCTGCGACGTAGTTGAAGTCGATGCGGTAGACGCCGTTCTGCCAGATCAGCCCGATGAACAGGTGACCGAGAGCGAGCAGCACCAGGGCGGCGCCGGAGAAGCGCATGAACAGCCAGGCGTACTTCTCGAAGTACGGGATGCCACGGGCGCGCCGGGGGGCGCGGGGGTGATCGAGGGCGGCGGGACGGTCGTGCTCGCGCTCCATGACCGGGGCCGGACGGCCCCCGCGGCGCGCCTCGGCGGCGCCGGAATCGGTGTGCGTGGTCACTTGAGCCACCCGTAGTGCTCAACCATGTGCATGCCCTCTACCCCAACTGCGGCGATGACGACCGCGATCCAGATGGCCAGGATGGTCCACAGCATGACCCGCTGGTACTTGGGGCCCTGCTGCCAGAAGTCGATCAGAATGACTCGCACGCCGTTGAGAGCGTGGTAGAGCACCGCCGCGACCAGGCCCATCTCCATGAGCCCGATGATCGGCGTCTTGTAGGTGTTGATCACCTCGTTGTAGGCCTCGGGGCTGACCCGGACCAGCGCCGTGTCCAGAACGTGGACCAGCAAGAAGAAGAAGATGGTGGCGCCGGTGATGCGGTGAAGCACCCAGGACCACATGCCCGGATCTCCGCGATACAGGCTCCGTCGCTTCTGGGATGAACGCGGCGCGGGTATGGCGGATTCCGCGGCTGCCGCTGTACTCATTTCGACCTCCAACGCCGTCGGTGGACGCGTGACCCGGCAGCAACTTTTTCGCGTGCCGAGCCCAAACCTCGGGGCGACTCTAATCCCAATTTGCGCACAGTCAGAACTAGCGTGTGGGGAGAATGGTGAACCCGCGCCGGAAATTAGGTTTGCCTACATTAACTTACTTGTTGGTCGGGTCGCGTCTCGAGGCGGTACCCGGGTGCCGGGAACGGGGTGTCTGTGATGCCGGAAATTGACTGGAAACTGTTGCGGGACAAGGCGATAGATGCTTCCCGGGGTGCCTATGCGCCGTACTCGAACTTCCCGGTGGGAGCTGCCGCGCTGGTCGACGACGACCGAATCGTGGTGGGCTGCAATGTGGAAAATGTCTCATATGGCCTTGGCCTCTGCGCGGAGTGTGCTGTGGTCTGCGCCCTACATTCCAGCGGCGGTGGACGGCTGCTCGCGCTGGCGTGCGTGGACGGTTCGGGGGCGGTGCTGATGCCGTGTGGCCGCTGTCGACAGGTGCTGCTCGAGCACGGTGGGCCGGCCATGCTGATCGACCATGCATCGGGTCCGCGGCCGCTGGCCGAACTGCTGCCGGATGCCTTCGGGCCGGATGACCTGAACCGCCGGTAACGCCAAGCGGGGCAACGCTTCTGGGTGGCTTGGCGGTTACTCGCGGGTAACTTGGCTAGCATTCCGGTGTGGCGTTCGATGCACTACATCACGGGTCGCATCTCGATGCGCCGACGGTCATTCGCACCAAACGCGACGGCGGCGTGCTGTCCGACGCCGAGATCGACTGGGTGATCGACGGCTATACCCGGGGGCACGTAGCCGATGCGCAGATGTCGGCGTTGCTGATGGCCATCTTCCTGCGCGGCATGACGCCGGCCGAGATCGCCCGCTGGACCGCGGCCATGGTCCACTCGGGGGAGCGATTCGATTTCACCGACCTGCGGCGCGACGGCAGGCCGCTCGCGCTGGTGGACAAGCACTCCACCGGCGGCGTCGGCGACAAGATCACCATCCCGCTGGTGCCCGTGATCCTGGCCTGCGGCGGCGCCGTCCCGCAGGCCGCCGGCCGCGGACTCGGGCACACCGGTGGCACCTTGGACAAGCTGGAGGCGATCCCCGGCTTCACCGCCGAACTATCGAAAGACCGTATCCGTCAACAGCTTTCCGATATCGGTGCGGCGATCTTCGCGGCCGGTGACCTGGCGCCGGCCGACCGCAAGATCTACGCCCTGCGCGACGTCACGGGCACGACGGAATCGTTGCCGCTCATCGCCAGCTCGATCATGAGCAAGAAACTGGCCGAGGGCGCCCACTCCTTGGTGCTGGACGTCAAGGTCGGCCGCGGCGCGTTCCTCAAGACCGAGGCCGAGTCACGTGAGCTGGCGCGCACCATGGTCGATCTCGGCGTCGCCTACGGCGTCCCGACGCGGGCGCTGCTCACCGACATGGACCGGCCGCTGGGCCGCGCGGTCGGCAACGCGGTCGAGGTTGCCGAGTCGCTGGAGGTCCTGGCGGGCGGCGGCCCGGATGACGTCGTCGACCTGACCGTCGCGCTGGCGCGCGAGATGCTCGACGTGGCCGGCATCGACGGCGTCGACCCCGCCCAGACCCTGACCGACGGGACCGCGATGGACCGGTTCCGGCAATTGATCGCCGCGCAGGGCGGCGACCCCGCGGCGCCCCTGCCGATCGGGACGCACACCGAGACGGTCGTGGCGTCGCGCAGCGGGGTGATGGGTGACATCGATGCGATGTCGGTCGCCATGGCAGTCTGGCGGCTCGGCGCGGGGCGGGCCCAACCCGGAGACCCCGTGCAGGCCGGGGCGGGGCTGTACCTCCACCGGCGCAGCGGCGAGCCCGTCGCCGCCGGCGAGACCCTGTTCACGCTGTACACCGAGACCCCCGAGCGGCTGCCGTCGGCGCTGGCAGAACTCGACGGCGGATGGTCGGTGGACGACGTGGCGCCGCCGCAGCGACCCGTGGTGCTCGACCGCATCGAATAGCCGCGAAACCAACGCTGGCCGGTGACCCCGCCCGCGGCTAGGGTCGTCCGCATGGCTGACGACGACCTCCGCGACTTCGAGCGCACCGAGTTCACCCACGATGGCACGACCCGCACCGTGTTCCGCCGCGGGACCGGTCCGGCCGTCATCGTGATCGCCGAGATACCCGGCATCACGCCGAAGGTTCTCGCCTTCGCCCGCAAGGTCGCGGACCTGGGTTGTACCGCCGTCCTGCCGCACCTGTTCGGCATCCCGGGTCTGGACCCCAACGCCAGTAACCTGGCGGCGCTCAAGGGCATGGCGTCCGTCGTCCCGTCGTGCATCAGCAAGGAATTCACGATCCTCGCGACCGGCAAGACGTCGCCGGTCGTCGACTGGTTACGGGCCTTGGCCCGCGCCGAACACGAGCGCTGTGGCGGCCCCGGCGTCGGCGCCATCGGGATGTGCTTCACCGGCGGCTACGCCCTGGCGATGGCCACCGACGACGTCATCCTCGCCCCGGTGCTGTCCCAGCCGTCGATGCCGGTGGGCCTGACCGCCAAGCAGCGCCACAACATCGACATCTCGCCGGCGGACCTGGAGGTCGTCAAGGGCCGGTGCGCCCGCGGGCTCAACGTCCTCGGTATGCGGTTCAAGGGTGACAAGCTGGTGCCGGCGGAGCGTTTCGACTTCCTGCGCGAGCAGCTGGGCGATGCCTTCATCGCCGTCGAACTCGAGGACGCGGACGCCAACCCGGATGCCCGGCTCCCACCGCACTCGGTGGTCACCGAGCACCTGATCGACGAGCCGGGCCAGCCCACCCGGGCCGCACTGGATCAGGTTCTCGACCTGTTCCGGACACGGCTGCTGCTGGCGGACGAGCCGGCGGGCTAAAAGCCGCCATCCGGCGCAAGATGGACCCATGACCACCCTGACGCTGGATCAGATCAAGCAGGCACCCAAAGCGCTGTTGCACGATCACCTGGACGGCGGCCTGCGGCCCGCCACGGTGGTGGAGTTGGCCGAACAGAGCGGCTACGGCGACCTCCCCACCATGGATGTCGGCGAGCTCGCGATGTGGTTCCGCACCCAGGCCCACAGCGGATCGCTCGTCCGGTATCTGGAGCCGTTCGCGCACACCGTCGGTGTCATGCAGACCACCGACGCGCTGTACCGCGTCGCGTACGAATGTGTCCAGGATCTGGCCGCCGACAACGTCGTCTATGCCGAGGTGCGGTTCGCGCCCGAGCTGCACATCGCCGGCGGTCTGGTGCTGGACGAGGTCGTCGACGCGGTGTTGGCCGGATTCGCCGACGGGGAGAAGGCGGCGGCCGCGGCCGGGCAGACGACGACGGTCCGGTGTCTGGTCACCGCCATGCGGCATGCCGCCCGGTCCCGTGAGATCGCCGAGTTGGCCATCCGCTTCCGCGACCGCGGTGTGGTCGGGTTCGACATCGCCGGCGCCGAGGCCGGGCACCCCCCGACCCGCCATCTCGACGCCTTCGAGTACATGCGGGGCAACAACGCGCGCTTCACCATTCATGCCGGCGAGGCCTTCGGTCTGCCGTCCATCCACGAGGCCATCGCGTTCTGCGGCGCCGATCGGCTGGGGCACGGCGTGCGCATCGTCGACGACATCGAGGAGGGGCCCGACGGCACCTTCCGGCTCGGCCGGGTGGCGAACATCGTGCGGGACAAGCGAATTCCGCTGGAGATGTGCCCGAGCAGCAACGTGCAGACCGGTGCCGCGGCCAGCATCGCCGCGCACCCGTTCGACCAGCTGGCGCGGCTCCGGTTCCGCGTCACCGTCAACACCGACAACCGCCTGATGAGCGACACCACCATGACGCAGGAGATGGCGCACCTGGTGAACGAGTTCGGCTACGGCTGGACCGACCTGCAGCGGTTCACCATCAACGCCATGAAGTCGGCCTTCATCCCGTTCGACGAGCGGCTGGCGATCATCGACGACATCATCAAACCGCGCTACGCCGTGCTGGTCGGATAGCTGTCGGTCGGGGCGTCGTCGACGAAGCCGGAGCGCCCGGCGGCGCCCGCCGACACCGGCTCCTGCCGTGGCTGCTGGAACGCCTTCGGCACGAACTTCTCGGTGTTGTACCTGCCGCGCGGGTGCACGACCTGCGGCCACCAGAACCAGCGGCCGAGCAGCACCGCGATCGACGGCATCAGCAGCGACCGCACGATGAAGGTGTCGATCAGCAGACCGATCGCGATGGTCGAACCCATCTGCGCCAGCACGATCAGCTTGCTCGCCATCATGCCGGCCATGGTGGCCGCGAACACCAGGCCCGCGGAGGTGACGACACCGCCGGTGCCGGCCATGGACCGGATGATGCCGGTCTTCAGCCCGGCGTGGATCTCGTCCTGGAACCGGGAGACCAGCAGCAGGTTGTAGTCCGAGCCGACCGCCAACAGGATGATGACCGACATCAGCATGACCAGCCACTGCACCTGGACACCGAACAGGTCCTGCCACAGCAGCACCGAGATGCCGAACGACGCGGCGATGGAGCTGCCCGCCGTGCCGACGATGGTCAGGGCCGCGACCGCGCTGCGCGTCAGGATGAGCATGATCATGAAGATCAGCGTCAGTGACGAGACCACGGCGATCATCAGGTCGTAGCGGGCACCGTCGGCCATGTCCTTGTAGGTCGCCGCGACGCCGCCGAGATAGATCTTGGCGTCCGACAGCGACGACATCTTCAAGGCCTCCTGCGCGGCCTTGCGTTCGGACTCCACCCGGGCGATGCCGTCGACGGTCGCCGGGTCGCTCTGGTGGGTGATGAACATGCGCGCGGACTTGCCGTCGGGCGACATGAACATCTTCAGCCCGCGCTCGAAGTCCGGGTTGGTGAACGCCTCGGGCGGCAGGTAGAACAGGTCGTCGTTCTTGGCGCCGTCGAATGCCGAACCCATGGCCAGTGCGGTGTCGTTCATGGCCTGCATCTGGTCGATGAGCGCCTTCTGCGAGTTGTACGACGCCAGCGACAGGTCCCGGCTGGTCTTCATCGACGCGATGGTCTGGGGGAGCAGAGCCGTCAGTTTCGGTGCCAGGTCGGCCAGTTTATCGGTGTTGACCTGCACGTCGCTGGTCCGGTCGGTCAACTCGTCGATGCCGTCCAGGGAGTCGAACACGGACCTGATAGCGGCGCACATCGGGATGTCGAAGCAGTGCGGCTCCCAATAGAAGTAGTTGCGCATGGGCCGGAACTGGTCGTCGAAGTTCGCGATGTTGTCGCGCATCTGCTCGGTCACCTTGAGCAACTCCTGGGACTTGCGGTCGGAGTCCTGGGTCAGCCTGGTCTGCTCGAGCGAGAGCGCGTACTGCTTTTCCAGGATGTCGATCGAGACGTTGGTCGCGTCGATCATCCGGAGCTGGTCTTCCAGTTGCTTGCGCTGGAACGGCAGGTTCATGTTGCTGGTCTGGCCCGAGATGCTCGTCTGGAACGGAATCGAGCTGTGCTGGATGGGGATCCCCAGCGGCCGGGTGATGCTCTGCACCATCGCGATGCCCTCAGTGTGCATCACGTTGCTCGCGATCTTGTTCAGCACCAGCATGTCTGCGGGATTGCGCATGTCGTGGCCGGACTCGACCATCAGGATGTCGGGATTCATGCGGGCCTGCGTGAAGTGCCGGTCGGCGGCCGCGAAGCCGACATTGACCTTGGCGTCCGCGGGTAGGTAGTAGCGGTCGTTGTAGGCGGGCTTGTAGCCGGGGATGGCCACGATCCCGATCAGGACGACGAACAGGCTCGCCACCAGAATCGGTGCGGGCCAACGCACCACAGACGTGCCGATGCGGCGCCAGAAGCGGCTCTGCGGCGGTCGCTTGGACTCGTACATCCCGACCCGGCTACCGAGGTACAGGACGGCCGGCCCCACCGTGACCGAGATCGCGACCACCACGATCATGCCGATCGCGACCGGGGCGCCCATGGTGGTGAAGTAGGGGAGGCGGCAGAAGCTCAGGCAGTACGTCGCGCCGGCGATCGTCAGACCGGAACCCACGATGACGGGCGCAACCGACTTGAACGTCGCGTAGTAAGAGTCGTCCCGGTCGAGGCCCATGCCGCGGTCTTCGCGGTACCGGCCGAAGATGAAGATGCCGTAGTCGGTGGCCGCGGCGATGGCCAGCATGGTCAGGATGTTGCCCGCGAATGTCGTCAGCCCGAACACGTCGTGGGTGGCGAGCACCGACACCACGCCGCGCGCGGTCAGCAGCGCCAGGAACGTCAGGAACAGCTGGACGAGCGTGGTCCGGACCGAGCGGTAGACCACCAGCAGCATGCCCGCGATCGCGGCCAGCGTGATCAGGGTGATCATCACCAAGCTCGCGTTGCCGATGACGTGCAGATCGTCGGTCAGCGCGGCGGGCCCGGCGACGTACGCCTGCACACCCGGCGGCGCCTTGGTCTCCTCGATGACCTTGCGGACGGCATCGACGCCTTCGTTGGCAAGCGTCATGCCCTGCTCACCGGCGAGGTTGAGCATCACGTACGACGCCTTGCCGTCGGCGCTCTGCGCGCCGGCCGCGGTCAGCGTGTCGCCCCAGAAGTCCTGGATGTGCTGGATGTGCTCGGGGTCCTGCTGCAGCTTGCGGATGATCTCGTCGTAGTAGCGGTGGGCATCCGGGCCGAGCGGTTCCTTGCCCTCGACGACAACCATGATGGTGCTGTTGGAGTTGAACTCCTTGAAGTTGGCGCCCATCAGCTTCATGGCGTGCATCGACGGCGCGTCCTCGGGCGCCATCGGTGCAGCGTGCAGTTCACCGACGACTTCCAGTGGCGGGGCGATCACGTTGACCAGGACGGCGATGGCAACCCAGAACAGGATGATCGGCACCGACAGGATGCGCAGCGCGTGCGCGAACTTCGGCCGCTTTTCGGTCGTGTTGTGCGGTGTCTCAAGTGTTTCGGTCATGCGGACTTCACCAGGCAGTAGGTCTGGGCGTTGACGCCATCGGCGGATTGCTCTTCTCGGACGGTGCCGTTGACGGTGACGCGGCAGCCGATGTGGTCGCTGCTGCGCTCACTGTCGCTGCGCGCCATCAGGTTCGCGCTGACGGTCGGCAGTGTGGTGGACAGCGTGACGGACCAGGGCAGCGGGGCGCTGACCGAGTGCACGTTGGCGTCGGGATCGAAATAGCTGATCTCGGCCGAGCTTCCGGGCGGTCCGTAGACCTCGTACACGAGGACCTTGGGGTTGAACTGGACGATCTCGATGCCCGCGCCGGCATGGGCGTTGAGGTTCTCCGACCCGAACTTCGCGTGCAGGCGGGACACCACCAGGCCCGACACCGCCAGTACGAGCACCAGGAGAAGCGGTATCCAGACCTTCTTCAGTAGGCCCATCGACCTCTGCTTCGTTTGTCGCCCAGTCGACTCTGACCGCACCCGACCACCTTCCGCTCAACCCGCTGACCGAACCCCGACGATCAAGCTGCTGCCATCGCCTGCCCCGGCAGGCGGCTCCGCTTACTCAGCGGATTCTTGGGAAATTCTTACGCCTTGCTAACTAATTTTGCAACGCGATTTCTTAGGTGTTGGAACCGGGGGCGGGTTATCGCAGGTGAACGGGGTCTCAGTTGGACAGGACGGCCCGCAGCGCGTCGGCAAATTCTCCGGGTGCGCTCATGAACCCGCCGTGATCGCCGGGGAAGATGACGGGTTCGACGCCCAGCAGCCGGCACAGCGCCAGCGAGGTGCCGTGGGTGATGAGGGGCTCGGAGTCGGCGCCGATGCCGACGATCACCCGGCTCGCGCGCAGCGCGTCGAGGTCGGGCACATACGTTGTGGTGCAGAGCAATTCATGACTGAAGAACCGGGACAGGTCGGCGAGTTGCCTGGCCATCTCGGCGGATGCGGGCGGCGGTCCCGGCGGCGCGGGAGCGTCGCCATCGGACTGGTCGAAGCCCGCCGTCGCCATGAACTTCGCCATGGCCGCGCCCGGGCCGTCGCTGTGGAAGGTGTCGATGATGTCCCGCGTCGCGGCGCGCTGCTTGGCTGCTTCCGATGCGGGCAGTAGCTCCAGCAGGGGCGGCTCATGCGCCACCAGTGTCCGCACCAAGCCCGGGTATCTGGCGGCCAGCGCGAGGCCCGTCACCGCGCCGCCGCTGGAGCCGAACACGTCGGCCGGGCCGGCGCCCAGGTCGTCGAGGATCGCGGCGACGTCGTCGGCCCGCAGTTCTGGCGTGGAGTCCTGCGCGGGGTCCTCGATGGGGCTGGCGCCCAGCCCGCGAGGGTCGTAGGTCACGACGGTGTGGTCGACGGCCAGGGCGTCGGCCACCGCGGCGAACTCGGAGGCCGTCATGGGCGAACCGATGACAGCGACCACCGGCCCGTTGCCGCGCACCTCGTAATGCAGGGTGGCTCCGGAGACGGCGAGGCTTCGGACGACGGGTTGGGCGCTGGTCTGGGTCATGTCAGTGCAGACCGGCAGGGCACCCGGAACTCATCGCCCGTCTTTTCCCAGGCGGTTATTCCTGGCGCAGGCGCGACTCGACGAAGCGCTCGAGCGTCTCCCACTGGGCGACGGCTTCGGCGTACGGCTTCGACGGGGCGCCGACGGTCTCGGGCTCCAGCACGTGACCGACGAACTTGCCGAGCGGCTGGCTGGTCGTCAGGTACTTGTCGGCGGTGCCGTCCTCGGCGTAGTCGCAGACGTCACGGACGAACTCGACGGCCAGGTCCAGCTGCTCGCGGTCGACGGCGTCGGGGCCGTCGGCGATGTCGTCGGACAGACCGCTGAGCACGTAGACGTTGTCCTCGGTGACGCGAATCTGCAGCGAGCCGTCGGTGGCCGCGGTGCGGATGTCGCTGTATGCCTCGAAGCTCGACAGGTCGCTCTCGTGCTCGTCGGCCAGGTAGCGGGCCAGGGCGCGCTCCGAGCCGAACACGCTGATGCGGCCGTTGCGGCCGAGGAAGCGCGGCTGGTCGTTGTAGTAGCAGCGCAGCGTGTAGAGAGTGCCGCCGTTGGTCATGATCCGGATCGGGTCGATGCCGACGCGCTCCCAGAAGTCCTCGTCGCTGCCGAGCAGTTGACGCTCGGCCTGCGCGGTGAGGGCGGCCTCCTCGGAGTCGGTGTCCACCTCGTCCTCGATCACGACGTCGTCGACGTCGGTCTCGTCGACCTCGTCGAGTTCGTCTTCTTCGGGCTCGGGTGCGGGCGCGTCTAGCTCGGCCTGGGCCTTCTCGGCGGCCTTGGCGTCGACCTCGGGGGTGGTGACGAGCGCATCGATGGCGTCGAGCACGTGGTCCCAGCTGCGGCCGACGGCGGCTTCGATGTCGGCCCAGCGCTTGCGGCCGGCCCGGCCCGAGTAGGCCTCGGCGCCGCCGCCGAGCGTCGACAGCACGGGGTTGCCGTTGAAGAACTTCGCGACCGCGATCAGGTCGCAGACCGAGCCGAGGGCGCCGACGACCTGGAGGGTCCGTCGCAGCGAAGTCACGGACTCCTCGGTGGGCTTCTCGGCGACCAGCTCGGGCACGCCGACCAGGTCGTGCAGGTGGCTCTCATCGGGGTTCAGGCGGTGGGCGTTGGCCTCGCCGAGCGCCTTCCACTTCGGGTGGTCGGCGAGGTCGTTGTCGGTGTTGGTCCGCACGAAAGCGGCCAGGTCCGCGACGGATTCGAACGCGTAGAGGTCTTCCTCGTGGCCGAGGAACGCTTCCCACTCGTCGTCGGCGTCACGCCATAGCGGCGCCCACAGGGTGTACAGATCGCCATTGGTCAACCCGAGCCGAACCGGCACGATGTCAGCAGCCATGCGGCACAGCCTATCGACGCGCGGGTCGGGCCACGCTGGGGGCATCTTGTCGTCGGGTGGTGGGCGGGCCGTGTTGGAGGAGATCGTCGCGCAGGTTGTGCAGAACGGCGCCGGCGGCTTCGGGGTCGTGGCCCGGCGTCGACAGTTCCGCGGCGGTGCGCTTCAGTACCGCGAGCGCCGCGCGGGCCCGGGCCATCGTGTCGTCGTATTGCCTAGCGGTCATGCCGTCGGGCGGAAGAAGCCGTGGAAACCCTGATTCAGGTTGGTGGTTCGGATCGGGGACAGCTGGACGGGATCGCCCGCTTCCACCATGAGGCCGTTCCCCACGATCATCGCCACGTGGCCATCCCAGACCGCCAGGTCGCCCGGACGCAGCGAGCCACGGTCGACGGCGGCGCCGACGTCCTGCTCCTGCGCCAGCCGCGGCAGGTCGAGCCCGGCCTCGCGATACGCCCACTGGGTCAGTCCGCTGCAGTCAAGCCCCACGCCGGGCGTCGTGCCACCCCATACGTACGGCACGCCGAGCTGGGTGAGAGCGTGCCGTACCGCGTCGGCCGCGACCTTGTTCGGCGCGGTGGCGGTGCTGCCGTCGGGAAGCGTGACGGCCTCGCCGGCGCCGAATTTCCCAGGGTCGGGTGGTCGGCGGTGGTTGCGCACGCTGAGCGCGGCCTGGGCGGTGTGGGCTGCGGGAGTGGCGAGCGCGCCGAGTCCGCCGGCCCAGTTTGCGCCCTGACCACCGGACGTGCCCAGGCTGGGGCTCATGCCCGCACCCGAACCTGATCCGCTTGCCTCCCAAGGTGATCCCTGGCTCGGTGTTGCAGGAGCACTTGCCGTTGCCGTGATCTGCTCGGCCTGCGCGGCGAGTTCAGTGTGCAGCTCATCGACGACGGCGATGGCCTCATCCAGGGCCCGGCTCGCTTCGTCGATGAGCGTGGCGGCGTCGGCGGGTGATTCGAGAGCGGCCTCCAGTTCAGTGGCCCGGGCCTCGAAGTTCTGCAGGATCGTTTGGAGGCGTTCGCGGGCATGCGCCACCGCGGCGGCGGCCCGTTCGGTGTGCGTGCTCAGTTGCCCGGCTGTCATAGCCATCGCCACGATCGCGGTAACCGCCGCGTTCGCGAACTGGCCGGCACCGCCCGCCGCCGTGCCGGTCCACTGGCCGCGGGCCTGCTGCCACGCGCTGTCGGCGCCGGCCGCGACGCCGTCGAGCCCGGACTGCACCGCGCGTAGGGCTTCGGCCGGATCAGCGTCCGAGAATCCGGGGCCCACGAGCGCCTGCACGTCTCGGATCGGCGCGGCCAGCGCAGCTGTCAGTGAGCCCGTCACCACCAGGTTCCGATCCGGCCGCCGACGGCGTGGTCGGCGTCGACGAAGGTGCTCGCCGTGGCGACGGCGGTGGTGGCGCCGGTGTCGAGATGTGCGCTGAGGCGGTACGCCACCTGGGCCTGATGGTGCGTCGCCCGTGCGAGCGCTGTGGCGAAGGCTTCGCCCACGGGGCCGAATACGTTGAACTGCCCGGCGATGGCGGTCAGGTCCGCGGCGTGCGCGGCCAGTTCGGTGCTGCGGCCGCGGTAGTCCTCGGACAGGCTGTGCAGGGCTGACGGGTCCACGGTCAGATTTCGGATCATGTGGATAAGACGGCCGTCGTGCCCGTTCGGTTCCATTAATGTTGGCGCCCATGGACGTCCGGGTCGTCGATCATCCACTGGCCGCGGCGCGGCTGACCACGCTGCGTGACGAGCGCACCGACAATGCCGGGTTTCGGGCAGCGTTGCGCGACCTGACGCTGATGCTCGTCTACGAAGCCACTCGCTCGTTGGCGAGCGAAGAGCTGCCGGTGCAGACCCCGGTCGCCGCGTGTGCCGGCTCAAGGCTGTCGAACCCGCCACTGCTGGTGCCGGTGCTGCGGGCCGGTCTCGGCATGGTCGACCAGGCCCACGCGCTGATTCCCGAGGCTCAGGTCGGCTTTGTCGGCATGGCCCGCGACGAGGCGACGCACCAACCGACGCCGTACCTGGAATCTCTGCCGGCGGATCTGAGTGGCCGGCCGGTGATGGTGCTCGACCCGATGCTGGCCACCGGTGGGTCGTTGGCGTACACCCTGCAACTGCTGGTCGACCGCGGTGCCGACGACATCACCGCGGTGTGCGTGGTGTGTGCCCCGGAGGGAATTGCGTTGGTGGAGAAGGCGGTTCCGTCGCTGAAGTTGTTCACCGCCACCATCGATGCCGGGCTGAACGACGACGCGTACATCGTGCCGGGCCTGGGTGACGCGGGGGATCGGCAGTTCGGTCCGCGCTGAACGTGATGGTGGGCGTGTCGTTTCTGCCGGCGTATCGGCTTCTCCTGCAAGGCTTGCGATCTGGAGCCGTCAGCATATGTTGACTATGTCAGCGCATGCTGACAAGTTCCGGCGCGCACGCGTCAGAGACCCCTCAGGCGGGGGCCAGGAGGCCGGCCGCGGCGGCGCGGATTTCCGCCAGTTGCGCCTCGGCGGCAACTCGGCTGGCAGCCACATCCGCGGCAGGCGGGCTGCTGATCTCCAGGTATCCCTTGACTTTCGGCTCGGTGCCCGACGGGCGCACCGCGATCCGCACGCCGTCGCCCGTGAAGATCAGGGCGTCGGTGCGACGTTGCCCGCGCAGCTGGGCGAGATCGTCGGTCCTGACAGTGATACCCGCGATCTGGGCCGGCGGGTCGGCACGTAGCCGGGCCATCACCGCGTCCGCGTCGGTGTGCACCGAGACCGCGCCGGTGAGGTGGACGCCGTATTTCGCGGCGAGCCAGTTCAGGCGATCCTCGACCGTCATTCCTTGATTCCGCAGTGCCACAACCAGATCGCAGAACACCACCGCAGCGCTGATGCCGTCTTTGTCGCGCACGGCATCGGGATCGACACAGTGGCCGATGGCCTCTTCGTAGGCATACCGCAACGTGGCGCCCGGAATGTCCTGGTCGGCGCGGGCCAGCCATTTGAAGCCGGTCAGGGTCTCGACGTGGTGAGCTCCGTAACTGGCGGCGATCGTCGCGAGCAGTTGCGACGAGACGAGCGAGCTGGCCACGACGGTCTTCTGGGCTTCGTCGGGGCTCAGGGTCGACAGCAGGTAATCGCCGAGAAGCCAACCGGTTTCGTTGCCCGACAGCATGCGCCAACCACTTGCGGTGCGTATCCCGACGGCGCAGCGGTCCGCGTCGGGATCGAGGGCGATGGCGACCTCGGCGTCGCTCTCGGCGGCAAGCGCAAGCAGCAGGTCGGTGGCGCCTGGTTCCTCGGGGTTGGGAAACGCGACGGTGGGGAAGTCGGGGTCGGGTTCGAATTGTGTTGCCACCGTGTGGACATCGGTGATGCCGGCGCGGTTCAACACGTCGATCGCCAGTGCGCCGCCGACGCCGTGCATGGCGGTCAGGGCCACCCGGAGGTCGCCTTCGGTCTTGCGGAGTGACCCGGCCTGGCGGGCGTACTGCTCGATGAGGGTTTCGTCGGTGGGCGTGACGGGCTGCCGGGCGATATCCGTCGGCGCATGGCGCATTGCCGTTTCGATGTCGCGGTCGGTGGGCGGGACGATCTGGATGCCGCCGTCGAAGTACACCTTGTAGCCGTTGTCGGCCGGCGGATTGTGTGACGCGGTGATCTGTACGCCGGCAGCGGCGTTGAGTTGGCGCACCGCATACGCCACGGCCGGGGTCGGCGCCGGGCGAGGAAGGAGAATGACGGAAAACCCCTCGGCGGCAAGGATTTCCGCTGTCGCGGTGGCGAACTCATCGGAGTGGTGCCGCGCGTCTCGACCGACGACGACCGCCGACCCGCCCAGACAACGGTCTTTGAGCACCTGCGCGACGGCCCACGTCGCCCTACTGACGGTGGTGACGTTCATGGCGTCGAGGCCCTCACGCATGGGGCCGCGGAGGCCGGCGGTGCCGAAGGTCAGGGGTGTGGTGGTCACGGTGGCCATTGTGCTCGCAGTGGGTTTTGGTGCGGGGCACACTGCGCCACTGCCTCTATTCTGGGCACTGGGGTGTAGGACGAATACAATGGGGGTTCGCGTGGCTGGCACGCTGGAAACAAGCTGGGACGACATGGTTAAGGCGGCCATGGGTTTAGCGACGCAGGCTGCGGAGTTGCGAGCTGAGTTGGACGCCATCGGACGTGAGTGGGATCACTTGTCAGGCGAATGGCGAGGTGACGCGTCGGCGTCCTACGGGAAGATATGGTCCGAGTGGACGACGGGCGCCGACGAAGTGGTTCGCGTGCTGCATGAATCTTCAGACTTGTTGCAGACGGCGGCACGCGCTTATGCCGAGCAAGACCACGACTCCGGGCGAAACATCTCGTCGGTCGACGTTGGGCCGCTGTGGTGAACGGATACACCGTTGATCTCGATAAGTTGCTGCGTTTCATTGATCGTGTAGCAGCGTTCGATAGCCGAGTAGAAGCGGTATCGAGTGAGGTGGACCGGCACGTCGCGCAGCTCAAGACGACGTGGCGTGGCGATGCTGCCGACGCACATCAGGATTATCACGCGCGCTGGACCGCTGCAGCAGAGCACATGCGACACGCGCTGGGCGAGCTGAAGGCAAAAGCGGAAGTTGCGCACGGGAGCTATTCGGGCGCAGTAGGCCACAATTCAGCGATGTGGCCGTGACGAGTGGCGCGTTGTTGATTGACCGCTGGGGGCCGGCCTAGTGGCGCCCATATCCGTCGACCCAAAAGTACTGTCCGAGGCCGCGGGGCTGTATGACAAAGCGCGCGGGTCCGCGGCCGAAGTGATGAAGACGCTGGTCGTTGCGTTGAATGACGGCGGCGGATCTGCCGGAACTGACAACGCAGGGCAGGCATGGTCGACGAGTTACGACCCTGCGGCGTTCGACGCGGTCAAAGCTGGCGGAGACGTCGTCAATGCCTACGCGAAGCTACATGATTTGCTTGCGTGCAGCGGCATCAATCACGCCAATGCCGAACGAGCGGCGAAATCACCACCCGAACCGCCCTTGGGCGCACCCGCGCTTGCTGCTTGGAACACTGTAGGAACATTCAAGGGCGCCTATGGCGGAGATACGGATGCGCCATTCGGATGGGGTTTTATCAGCCGTTGGCTGGAGGGCCACTTATGGCCCAACGGCGACCCCGATAAACTCCGAAAGCTCGGGAATGCCTGGAATGACGCCGCAAAGGGGCTGCGCGCTGCAAACAACCTTGCCGGACCCGCTTGGCAGTCAGTAGAAGACCAGTCGTCTCCCGATCTGGGCAAGGCCATGGCACAGATGGATTTAGTGGCAAATGATGTCGAGAAACTGGCCACTGAATATGAACAGCTTGGCAAGGCGTGCCTGGATTGGGCAGAGAAAATTGATGATGCGCATACCGAGATTCGTCACATCATTCGGGACACTATCGGTTGGGCAATCGCAGCCGGGATTGTTGGTGGCCTTGTCGGTAGCCTGATCGGCCCAGAGGGCACCGTTGGTGGAGCCGCTGCGGCGGCGTCGGTGGATGCGGCGGCCGCCGCGGCTCGGATTCGGCCGATACTAATTGCGTTAGATGCCGCGGCAGGATTGGCGACCGGCGCCGTTGCCGCCGGGGTGGCGGGTGCCGGCGTAGCAATCGCAGGCGTCACCAGAGACCTGCAGCCGCTGCTGCAGGCGAACGCTTCCATCTACAACGCCGAGGGCGGTGGGATGGTGAGTGGGCCCGGGGGGAGCTTCTACCCTGCTCCCAAGGAACTCAGGGCGTTCCCAAACGCAAAGACTGCGACCCGAAAGACGGGGATGTCGGGCGGACGTATGCGGCGACGTTGGAAAGATGACGACGGGACTATCTACGAGTGGGACAGCCAGCACGGCAAGGTTGAGGTCTACAACAAACGTGGCGTTCATCAAGGCGAATTCGATCCGGACACGGGTGCGCAGACAAAGCCGGCAGATCCCGGAAGGAAGGTGGAGCCGTAGTGCTTACGTGGTGGCTTCAGGGCTTTGACCGCACGACGGAGCGACTAGTGCAGGAGACGCATCTGACCCGTCTGACGGTGGCTGCGATTCGCGAAATCCTGCGCGTCGACGATGAGATTCCTGTGGAGCCCTTTGACTTCGATATTCCGAACCTCGATGCGGTTCGATCACTGGCGGCGTATGCGGATCAGCCGATTGCAGTCGATGAAACTCTCATCTATCAGTTGGGTTGTTACGAAGGCTCATAGAAGCCGCGAAACGCCTGAATCGGTTTCGCTGGGCGTTGCCTCCGTCAAAGCTTGGTGTCGCCGTCTCACAATCGCGCCAACACCTCGGCCAACAGCGTCCCCATCCGGGTCGCGGACTGGCGCCCCGCCTCCAGGACCTCGGCGTGGCTGAGCGGCTCGCCGGTCATCCCGGCCGCCAGGTTGGTCACCATCGAGATGCCGAGGACCTGGGCGCCACCGGCACGGGCCGCGATGGTCTCGTGCACCGTCGACATGCCGACCAGATCGGCACCGAGGGTGCGCAGCATCCGGATCTCGGCCGGTGTCTCGTAGTGCGGGCCGGGCAGGCCGGCGTACACGCCTTCGGCCAGCGTGGGGTCGACCGCACGGGCCAGTGCCCGCAGTCGCGGCGAATAGGCGTCGACCAGATCGACGAACTGCGCACCGACCAGGGGTGAGCGGGCCGTCAGGTTCAGGTGGTCACTGATCAGTACGGGCTGGCCCACCGAGTACTCGTCACGCAGGCCGCCGGCGGCGTTGGTGAGCACCACGGTGTTCGCGCCGGCCGCGATGGCGGTGCGCACGGGGTGCACGACGTGCCGCAGGTCATGGCCCTCATAGGCGTGGATGCGTCCCAGCAGCACCAAAACGTTGCGGCCGCCGATCTGCAGCGCGAGCACCTGGCCACCGTGGCCCGATGCCGTCGGCGGCGTGAATCCGGGCAGGTCACCCATGGTGATGGTGGCTACCGGCTCGCCCAGTACAGCGGCCGCCGGGGCCCAGCCGGAACCGAGGACGACAGCCACCTCGAAGTCGGTGATTCCGGTGCGGTCACGGATGGCGGCGGCGGCCGCAGCGGCGGCGAGGTCAGGGGTGGCCTGCGGATCGGTCACGGCGTCCACCTTAGGTCCACCCCGTCGCTTCGCTCGCCCCGACAGTTGCCAGCCGGGGCCGAACGGGCCGGTGCGATACTTCCATGATGCTGACGGGAGACGCACTGCAGACGGTCACCGATGCCGTTGCGCGTCACCGCGCCGATCTGATCGAACTGTCGCACTCGATCCACGCCGAGCCGGAACTGGCTTTCGCGGAGCATCGCAGCTGCGCCAAGACCCAGGCGCTCGTGGCCGAGCGCGGCTTCCACGTCACCCCGGCCGCCGGTGGCCTGGACACTGCCTTCCGCGCCGACTACGGCAGCGGTGACCTGGTGATCGGCATCTGCGCCGAGTACGACGCGCTGCCCGGCATCGGACATGCGTGCGGACACAACATCATTGCCGCGTCGGCGGTCGGTACGGCACTGGCGCTGGCCGAGGTCGCCGACGAGATCGGCATCACCGTGGCGTTGATCGGCACGCCCGCCGAGGAAGCCGGCGGCGGAAAAGCGTTGCTGTTGAACGCCGGCCTGTTCGACGACGTCGCGGCGTCGGTGATGCTGCACCCCGGTCCGGTGGACATCGCGGGAGCGCGGTCCCTGGCGCTGTCCGAGGTGTCGGTGGCCTACCGCGGACGCGAGTCGCACGCCGCCGTCGCGCCGTACTTGGGCATCAATGCCGCCGATGCGGTGACGGTCGCGCAGGTGGCGATCGGGCTGCTGCGTCAGCAGTTGACGCCCGGTCAGATGATGCACGGCATCGTCACCGACGGTGGTCAGGCGCCGAATGTCATTCCGGCGCATGCGGAATTGCTGTACACCATGCGCGCCACGGACTCGGCGTCGCTGGACGAGCTTGAGGTGCGGATGTTCTCGTGCTTCGCGGCCGGCGCACTGGCGGCGGGCTGCACGCACGAGGTGACGGAGGTGTCACCGCGCTACGACGCGCTGACACCGGACCCGTGGTTGACCACGGTGTTCCGTGCCGAGATGGAGCGCCTCGGCCGTACTCCGCTGCCGATGGATCTGGAAGTGTCTGTGCCCCTGGGGAGTACCGACATGGGTAACGTCACGCAGGTGATGCCGGGTATCCATCCGGTGGTCGGGATCGAGGCCAACGGGGCGTCGATCCACCAGCCGGAGTTCACCGCCGCCGCGGCGGGGCCGAGTGCGGACAAGGCTGTGACCGAGGGCGCAATCATGTTGGCGCGCACGGTGGTTGCGTTGGCGCAGGCGCCGGACGAACGGGCCCGGGTTTTGCAGAAGATGGCGGACCGGGCAGCGGTTCAGCAACAAGTGAAGGCAGGGCGCGGATGACCCTCTCGGACCACGCCGAGCGCTGGCTGGCCACGAACTACGGTGACCTGGTCGGGTGGCGGCGGCATCTGCACGCCAACCCGGAGTTGGGCCGGCAGGAGTTCGAGACCACCAGGTTTGTCGCGACGCGGCTGGCCGAGGCCGGGTTGAACCCGAAGATTCTGCCCGGTGGCACCGGTCTGACCTGTGATTTCGGTCCCGAGGACCGGCCGCGGATCGCGCTGCGGGCCGACATGGACGCGCTGCCGATGGACGAACGCACCGGCCTGCCGTTCGCCTCGACCGTCCCCAACGTGGCGCATGCGTGCGGGCACGACGGCCACACCGCGGTGCTGCTGGGCACCGGTTTGGCGCTCGCGTCCGCGCCGACGCTGCCCGTCGGCGTGCGTCTGGTCTTCCAGGCCGCCGAGGAGCTGATGCCCGGTGGCGCACTGGACGCGATCTCCGCGGGTGCGCTGGCGGGTGTGTCGAGAATCTTTGCGCTGCACTGTGATCCGCGTCTCGAGGTCGGCAAGGTTGCCACCATTCCGGGACCCATCACCTCGGCCGCCGATCAGATCGAGATCGCCCTGCACTCGCCGGGTGGGCACACGTCCCGCCCGCACCTGACGGGTGATCTGGTCTATGCGCTCGGCTCGCTGATCACGGGGGTGCCCGGCATCTTGTCGCGGCGCGTGGACCCGCGGCACAGCACCGTCATGGTGTGGGGCGCGGTCAACGCCGGGTTCGCCTCGAACGCCATTCCGCAGGCGGGAACCCTTGCCGGCACCATCCGCACCGCCAGCCGAGATGCCTGGGTGGAGATGGAATCGATTGTTCGCGAGATCGTTTCGTCGCTGCTGGCGCCCCTCAATGTCGATCACACGGTGCTGTACCGGCGCGGTGTTCCGCCGGTGGTCAACGAAGAACTGTCGACGCGGATCATGACCCACGCCATCGAGGCGCTGGGCCCGGACGCCCTGGCCGACACCAAGCAATCCGGTGGTGGCGAAGACTTCTCGTGGTATCTCGAAGAGGTGCCGGGCGCCATGGCCCGCCTCGGCGTCTGGCCTGGCGTCGGCCCGCAACTCGACCTCCACCAGCCAAACTTCGACCTCGACGAACGCGCCCTCGGCGTCGGCGTCCGGGTGCTGGTCAACATCATCGAGCAGGCCGCCGCCTTCTGACCCGTCGTAATCCGCCGAGCCCGCGGCCTAGGAACCACCTCCCGCGAGCGGCCGTGTTTGTACGCCAACACGCCGTATTTCGTGCGCATTCAGGGGCCGCTCGCGGCCGGCGAGTGGCCGTGAACTGTGCACTGATCCATGTGCCGCTTCACGCTCCGCGAAATTCCACAGTTCGTGATTGATCCACAGATCGCCTGAAGCGCCTTTCGGCGCCTGCCGTGGCCGCCGACCATCGGTGTCATGAACGCCGACCTCGAAGCATTGCTCGACCGCCAGGGTGGGGTCGCAACCAGCGCTCAGATTCTGCAGACGCTGTCGCGCAGAACCTTTGAGGCACACCTGAGAACGGGTGCGCTGGAACGTATTTGGCAAGGTATCTACTCGCGTGGTGAGCCCGACGACTGGACTCGTCTCCGAGGACTCGATCTCGCAGCGGGCAAACCGGTGCCCGTATGCCTGGGTACGGCGGCGGCGCTCTACGGATTCGATACCGAGGAGCCGGAGGACCTCCATGTGCTCAATCCCGAGGGTTCTCACCTGCGGCATGCCGACGGGCTGGTGATTCACCGGCGTGACGGTGCGCCGATGGCAATCGCCCAGGGTCGGCCCGCGACCGCGCCGGCGTGGACCGCGATCGAGGTAGCGCGCTCGGTGCGACGGCCACGTGCGCTGGCAACGCTCGATGCTGCACTGCGTTCAGGTACCTGCGACCGAGTGGAGTTGTCCCGGGCGGTGACCAAACAGGCCGGACGGCGCGGCATCGTCGCCGTGAGGGAGTTGTTGCCCATCGCAGACCCGCGCGCAGAGTCACCGATGGAGAGCGAGGCGCGGCTCGTGATGATCGACGGCGGCTTGCCGATGCCCGAACTGCAGTACGAGGTCGTCGATGGCCGCGGGAAGCTACGTCGGCTGGATTTCGCGTGGCCGCGGTACCACGTGGCTGCCGAGTACGACGGTGTGGATTGGCACAGCGGAGCAGACGCGATGTTGGCCGACAGGGAGCGAGCTTCGGCGCTGATGGATGTGGGATGGACCGCGATTTCGATGGTCTTCGAGGACGTCCGTTACCGCCCGGATGACCTCGTCGCCCGTATCAATGGGCGGTTTGGTCACGCTCGCGCCGCGTGAGGGGCCCCGAATTGCACACGAAACACGGTGTGTCGCTGTACAAACACGGCCGCTCGCGGGAAAAAAACTAGGGCCCGATGTTGCGGGAGGGGCGGGTGCGGAGGTGGTGGACGTAGTCGGCGGGGGCACCGGCGATCTCGGCCGCCTCGGCCATCACTCCGAGGTATCGGGCTGAGGGCAGCCCGCCCTCCCAGGCGTCGACGACGTACATCCAGGCGAGCACCGGGTCGGTCGAGGTGTCCGAGGACACCCGGTGCACCCGGCAGCGGATCTTCTTGTGGATGCCGAGTTCGGAGCCTTCCCAGCGGTCCAGGCGTTCCTCGTCCTCGCGGGTCATGTCGTAGAGCACGACGAAGACCTTCGACAGCGGATCCTCGACCAGCGTCGCCAGCGCGCCCTCCCAGCCGATGTCGGCGCCGGCGAACGTCAGTCGCCAGCCGTGCAGCCACCCCGTGGCCGCCATCGGAGAATGAGGGGCCCGCTGAAGCATCTGCTCCGGATGCATGTTCGATCCGTAAGCGGCGTAGAGCGGCACTCGGCAAGCCTACGGCTTGTTGTCCGGCGACCAACACCCAACTCAGGGTTAGATGTAGCCGTGGCTACCCGCATCGTGATCATCGGCGGCGGTCCCGCCGGGTATGAGGCAGCCCTGGTTGCCGCCGGTTACGGCCCTGAGGCAACTGAGGTCACCGTCGTCGACCGGGACGGTATCGGTGGTGCCTGCGTGCTCTGGGACTGCGTGCCGTCCAAGACGTTCATCGCTTCGAGCGGCGTGCGCACCGAGTTGCGCAGGGCCGACGGGCTGGGCTTCGACATCAAGATCGAGGACGCCAAGATCTCGTTGCCGCAGATCAACAACCGGGTCAAGACGCTGGCTCGGAGCCAGTCGGTCGACATCGGCGGTCAGTTGCTGCGCGCCGGTGTCAACGTGGTGGCCGGCTGTGGCGAGCTCGTCGACAGCATCCCCGGCATGGCGCACCACCGCGTGAAGGTCACGACGCCCGACGGCCGAACCGGCGTTCTCAAGGCCGACGTCGTGCTGATCGCCACCGGCGCCAGCCCCCGGGTGCTGCCCAACGCGAAACCCGACGGTGAACGCATCCTGAACTGGCGTCAGCTGTACGACCTGAACGACCTGCCCGAGCACCTGGTCATCGTGGGCTCCGGTGTCACCGGCGCCGAGTTCTGCAACGCCTACACCGAACTCGGCGTCAAGGTCACGGTCGTGGCCAGCCGCGACCAGATCCTGCCGCATGAAGACTCCGACGCCGCCGCGGTGCTCGAGGAGGTGTTCTCCGAGCGCGGTGTGACGTTGGTCAAGAACGCCCGCGCCGATTCGGTGGTCCGCACCGAAACCGGCATCAAGGTGAGCCTCGCCGACGGCCGCGTCGTGGAGGGCAGCCACGCGTTGATGAGTATCGGGTCGGTACCCAACACCTCGGGCCTGGGGCTGGAGAAGGCCGGCATCGAGCTCGGTCCCGGCAACTACTTGACGGTCGACCGCGTGTCGCGCACCAAGGCGCCGGGCATCTACGCGGCCGGCGACTGTACAGGCCTGCTGCCGCTGGCCTCAGTGGCCGCCATGCAGGGCCGCATCGCGATGTATCACGCTCTCGGTGAAGGGGTTTCGCCGATCAAGCTGCGGACCGTCGCGGCCGCGGTGTTCACCCGCCCCGAGATTGCCGCGGTCGGGGTGCCGCAGTCGGCGATCGATGCCGGCACCGTCCCGGCCCGCACCCTGATGCTGCCGCTGACCACCAATGCGCGCGCGAAGATGTCGTTGGTGCGGCGCGGTTTTGTCAAGATCTTCTGTCGACCGGCGACGGGCGTGGTGATCGGCGGCGTCGTGGTCGCGCCGATCGCCTCCGAGCTGATCCTGCCGATCGCGCTCGCGGTGCAGAACCGGATCTCGGTGACGGACCTCGCCCAGACGCTGTCGGTGTATCCGTCGTTCTCGGGTTCGATCGTCGAGGCGGCCCGCCGGCTCATGGCGCACGACGATCTGGACTGACACACGAACAGGGCCGACCACGTAGGCTCGGGTTCGCAACGCCTACCGACGAGTAACCACGAGGAGTTCCGCCGTGAGTGACCCGATTCCCGGTCCGGGCAATGGGCAGACCCTACTGAACCGCGCGCAGCGCGATACCGCGTGGAACCGGCTGGGCGCCGAGCAGTTCGACGTCATCGTGATCGGCGGCGGTGTCGTCGGTGCCGGTGCGGCGCTCGACGCGGCGACGCGCGGTTTGAAGGTCGCCCTGGTCGAGGCGCGTGACTTCGCCTCCGGCACCTCGAGCCGCAGCAGCAAGATGTTCCACGGTGGCCTGCGCTACCTCGAGCAGCTCGAGTTCGGCCTCGTCCGGGAGGCGCTGTACGAACGCGAACTGTCGCTGACGACACTGGCGCCGCACCTCGTGAAGCCGTTGCCGTTCCTGTTCCCGCTGACCAAGCGGGTCTGGGAGCGCCCCTACATCGCCGCAGGCATCTTCCTGTACGACCAGCTGGGTGGAGCGAAGTCGGTGCCCGCGCAGAAGCACCTGCTCAAGGCCGGGGCGCTGCGCCTGGCCCCCGGGCTCAAGCGCAGTTCGCTGATCGGTGCGATCCGCTACTACGACACCGTCGTCGACGACGCCCGGCACACCATGACCGTCGCCCGCACCGCGGCGCATTACGGCGCCGTCGTCCGCACCTCGACGCAGGTCGTGGCACTGCTCCGCGAAGGCGACCGGGTCACCGGCGTGCGGGTCCGCGATTCGGAAACCGGTGCGGTGACCGAGGTCTGCGGCCACGTGGTGGTCAACGCGACCGGGGTCTGGACCGACGAGATTCAGGCCCTGTCGAAGCAGCGCGGCCGGTTCCGGGTCCGCGCCTCCAAAGGCGTGCACATCGTCGTCCCGCGGGACCGCATCGTCAGCGAGGTGGCGATCATCCTGCGCACCGAGAAGTCGGTGCTTTTCGTCATTCCGTGGGGCACACACTGGATCATCGGCACCACCGACACCGACTGGAACCTGGACCTGGCGCACCCGGCGGCGACCAAGGCCGACATCGACTACATCCTCGGGCACGTCAACAAGGTGCTGGCCACGCCCCTCAACCATGACGACATCGACGGCGTCTACGCGGGCCTGCGTCCGCTGCTGGCCGGTGAGAGCGAGGAAACGTCCAAGCTGTCCCGCGAGCACGCGGTCGCGGTGCCGGCCCCGGGCCTGGTGGCCATCGCCGGTGGCAAGTACACGACCTACCGGGTCATGGGTGAGGACGCCATCGACGCGGCCAGCGAGTTCGTGCCGACCCGGGTGGCGCCGTCGATCACCGAGAAGGTGCCGCTGCTCGGCGCCGACGGCTACTTCGCGCTGATCAACCAGACCGAACATGTCGGTCAGCACTACGGTCTGCATCCCTACCGGGTGCGGCACCTGCTGGACCGCTACGGCTCGCTGATCGGCGAGGTGCTGGACATGGCCGCCGACCGGCCCGAACTGCTGGAACCCATCACCGAGGCGCCGGTGTACCTGAAGGTCGAGGCCTGGTACGCGGCCGCCGCGGAGGGCGCCCTGCACCTCGAGGACATCCTGGCCCGCCGCATGCGGATCTCCATCGAGTACCAGCACCGCGGCGTCGACTGCGCGCGCGAGGTCGCGGAAGTTGTTGCGCCCGTGCTGGGTTGGAGCGCCGAGGACATCGACCGCGAGGTTGCGACGTACCTGGCCCGCGTCGAAGCCGAGGTGCTGTCACAGACCCAGCCCGACGACGAATCGGCAGATGCGTTGCGCGCGGCAGCTCCCGAGGCTCGGTCCGAGATCCTCGAGCCGGTGCCGCTCGATTGAGCCTGCCCGTCCGTCCCGGATACGAGGGGATCGGGCCTGCCCGGCTACGGGTGCACGGCGGGCCGGTGCTGGCTGAGCTGCGGTCCCGGTTCGGTGCCGACGCCGCCGCGAAAGTCCTTGCCGGCGAGGTGCTTTGCGCTGACGGGTCGGTCGTCTCGGATGTGACGGAGCTGCCGGCCGGTGCCTTCATCTACTGGTACCGCGACCTGCCCGACGAGGTCGTCGTTCCGTTCGACGTGCCGGTGCTGTACCGCGACGAGAACATCGTCGTGGTCGACAAGCCGCACTTCCTGGCCACCACGCCCCGCGGCGGGCACGTGGTGCAGACGGCCCTGGTGCGGCTGCGACGGGAGTTGGGGTTGTGGGAGCTGTCACCGGCACATCGGCTGGACCGGCTGACGGCCGGCGTCCTGGTGTTCACCGCACGGCGCGAGGTCCGTGGGGCGTATCAGACGATGTTCGCCTCGGGCGGGGCGGCCAAGACGTATCTGGCGCGGTCGTCGGCCGGGACGTTGGACGGGCCCGTCGAACTACGGAATCGAATTGTGAAGCGGCGCGGGTCGTTACAGGCCGTCATCGAGCCCGGCGAGGTGAACGCGGTGACGGTGGTCGAGCCGTTGGGCTCCGGCTTGTTCCAGCTGACGCCCGCCACCGGCCGGACCCACCAGTTGCGGGTGCACATGAACTCGCTCGGGCTCCCCATCGACGGGGATCCGTTGTACCCCACGGTGCTGGATGTTCCTGCCGGCGATTTCTCGACGCCGCTGCGGTTGTTGGCGCAGCGGCTGGCCTTTGCCGACCCGGTGACCGGGGAGCAGCGGGAGTTCGTCAGCGCGCGCGAGCTCGATTAGCCCCTGTGTTCTACTGCTAGCCATGGACCGCACCACGTTTGACCGCCTGTTCGACATGACCGACCGCACCGTCATCGTGACCGGCGGGACGCGCGGTATCGGCCTCGCCATGGCCGAGGGATTCGTGCTCGCCGGTGCCAATCTGGTGGTCGCCAGCCGTAAGCCCGACGCGTGCGAGGCCGCGGCCGAACACCTGCGGGGTCTGGGTGGCAAGGCGATCGGTGTGCCGACGAACATGGGCAACCTCGACGACCTCGACCGACTGGTGGACGCCACCGTCGCGGAGTTCGGCGGGATCGACGTTCTCGTGAACAACGCCGCCAACGCACTCGCCCAGCCGTTGGGGGAGATGACGCCCGAGGCGTGGGCCAAGTCGTACGACGCCAACCTGCGTGGCCCGGTGTTCCTGGTCCAGAAAGCGTTGCCGCACTTGAAGACCAGCCCGGCGGCCGCGGTCCTGAACATGTCGTCGGTCGGCGCCTTCCAGTTCGCGCCGTTCGTCTCGATGTACGCCGCGGGCAAGGCCGCGCTGCTGTCGTTCACCCGCTCGATGGCCGCCGCCTATGCGGCCGACGGCATCCGGGTCAACGCCATCGCGCCCGGTCCGGTCGACACCGACATGGTGCGCAACAACCCGCAAGCGATCATCGACGGCATGGCCTCCAACACCCTGCTGAAGCGGCTGGCCAACCCCGACGAAATGGTGGGCACAGCGCTGCTGTTGTGTTCGGGCGCAGGCAGTTACATCACCGGACAGGTCGTCATCGTCGACGGCGGCGGGACACCGCGGTAGGGGACGTCAGTACGTGTGCAGGGGACCGTGCGTTTTTCCGTACATCACCCTGAGTGCGCAGTCGCGGACGAGTCCCTTGTCGAGGAGCTTGATGCCGGTGTTCGGGATGGCCGGGATACCAGCGAGCTTGTGGCCGAAGCGGCCCATGCGGTACTCCCGGCCCCAGGCTGCCTCCAGGCGCTGGGTGTAGTTGGTGAAGTCGCCGGGGCCACCGTTCTGCAGTGCCGCGATGACGCATTCGCCCGCGATCAGGCCGGCCTCGAGCGCCTTCGAAATGCCCGCGCCGGAAACCGGTTTGGCCGCGCCGAGCGCGTCGCCGGTGAAAACCACGCCCGGACGCCACGGCGGCCACGCGGTGAAACCCATCGGCAGCCGCCACGCCCGCACGCTCCTGCTCCTCTTCAATTCCGCGATCGACGGCAGCTCCCAGTCCCGCGGCAGGGACCCCAGAAATTCGCCGAGCAAGTGGGTGGCGTTGATCGCCTGCCAATTCCGGTAGCAGTTGACATAGCCCACGCCGATGTTGAGCAAGCCGCCGCCCATCGGGAACACCCAGCCGTAGCCGGGTAGCTGGTCGCCCTGGAACTGCAGTTGCAGGTAGATGTCGAGCGAATCGGTGTCCGGCCGGTTGGCGGGCATCTCCGCGCGGATCGCGATGGCCGAGTAGCCGTTGTACTCCGAATCGATGTGCAGTGCGCGCTTGACAGGCGAGTACGCGCCGTCGGCGGCGATGACGGCGTCCGCCGAAATCTTCTCCCCGGTCTTGAGGACCACGCCGACCACCCGACCGTCGGCATCGAGATCGGGTCCTGCCACTTCGGCGCCCTCGCGTACTTCGGCGCCGGCCTTCTCGGCGTGCCTGAGCAACACCGTGTCCAAATGCGTACGGCTGACGGTATGTCCGTGATCGGGCATGCCGGGGCGCCGTGGGAAGGACATCTCCCAGCGACTCGGGCTGAACACCGTGACGCGGTTGACCCGGTGGAAGGTGGCGACTTCGTCGGCCAGGCCCATCTTCTGCAGGTAGCTGACGGCACGGGCGGTCAATCCGTCGCCACATGGCTTCTCGCGGGGAAACTCTGCCTTGTCCACGACCAGCACCTTGGCGCCCACCTGCGCCGCCTGCCATGCCGCCGCGGCGCCCGACGGGCCACCACCGGCGACGACGACGTCATAGCGCTGTGTCACCGTGTCCGCCCCGTTCATCCCCGAAGTAGCTCCAGTCCACCAGCTTTCGCGTGGAGCCGCCAGGCGAACAACTTACCCGTGCGGGTCGTCGACTTTCAGTGCGTCCCCGGTGTTCGAGACGAAGACGACGAGGAGCCTGGCTGATTCCGTCGGACTCGTGTTCTCCGTGAGGACATGGTGGGCGCCCGGCTGCTCCACCCAATTCTCGCCGCGGTGATAGGCGCGTACCGGTGCGTCGTCGACCTGGCTGCGCACGGTCCCGTCGAGGACGTAGGCGTAGATGAACGCGTCGCCGTGCCGGTGCGGTGCGGCGCGCGCACCGGGTGGGAACTCGACCACCGCTGACGTGAACGTCTTACCCGGCACGTTGGGGAGCGCCTGCTCGACAAGTGGGGTCAGTGTCTCGACCGGAGGCGGCGAACCGGTATCTGCGGTCGACGACGCACCCCCAGCGCACCCGGCGAACACCGCAACGGCCAGAAGTCCTGTCGCGTAGCGTTTTCCGATCACGGCTGCGTCCCTTCGGCGACCTGGATGATCGTCTTTCCCGGGATGCGCTTGTCCGGCGCGAACGCTGCTACTGCTTCGGCAAGTGGCCGCACGGCGCCGACGACGGGCTTGAGGCGTCCGTCGCGCACGCGGGTGGCGAGCTCGGTCAGCTGCGAGCGGTCGGGTTCGACGACGAAGAACAGCGCGCGGCCGTTGCGGGGAAGTACCTCGGGCGGCGCCGCGATGGACACGAGGGTTCCGCCCTCCCGCACGAGCGCGGCCGAACGAGCGAGGATGTCGCCGCCGATCACGTCGAACACGACGTCGACTTCACCAGTGTCTTCCAGCTTTTCGGTGTCGAGGTCGACGAAGGCGTCCGCGCCGAGTGCGAGTGCCTGATCGCGGTCAGCGGTTCGGCCGGTTCCGACGACGAAGGCGCCCGCCCCGTGGGCCAGCTGCACCGCGATCGAGCCGACGCCGCCCGCCGCGCCGTGAATCAGGACCACCTGGCCGGTGGTGAGATGACCGTGTGTGAACAGTCCCTGCCAGGCCGTCAATCCCGAGATGGGAAGTGCGGCGGCGACGACGTGGTCGATGTCGGCCGGTAGTGGCGCGAGGTTGCGGGCCTCGACGGCGGCGTATTCCGCGAGCGATCCGTTGCGCGTCCAGTCGGCGAGCCCGAATACCCGCTGCCCTACGGTCAATCCGGTTGTGCCGTAGCCCAACTCAACGACAACCCCTGAGAGCTCGTGGCCGGGCACGCTCGGAGTCCGGTCGCGTCCCGCGCGGTCGGTCCAGGTGCCGGGCCAGTCCAGCTCCCCGGGCGTGAAGCCGGCGGCATGTACCCGGACGACGACGTCGTTCTCGGCGGCGTGCGGGTACGGCAGTTCCGTCAGGGACATGCCCTTGATGCCGGCATCACGATCGCTCACGGCCATGGCTTGCATGACGTTTCCTTCCTTCGGTTCATCTCCATCAGAGCAACCGAAACCCATCAAGTCCAATGACGAGAGTTGATCTTTTCGATCAGCATCATTGATAGGTTGTTCCCATGGAACTGCGTCAGCTCGAACACTTTCTCGCAGTGGCAAGCGCGATGAACTTCTCGCGTGCGGCGGAGCAGGCCCATGTCGTGCAGTCCGCACTGTCGATGTCGATAGGGAAGTTGGAGAAGGAGCTCGGCGTCGAACTGTTCGACCGGACCAAGCAGCAGATCAAGATGACGCCGGCCGGTGAGTTGTTTCGCGAACATGCGCGGCGCGTCATCCAGACGGCGCGGTTGGCCAAGGATTCCCTCAGTGACTTCCGTGGGGAGTTGTCCGGAACCGTCGATCTCGGTTCGCTCATCTCCTTCGGCACCTTGGACCTGCCGAAGGTGCTGGGGGAGTTCCACCGGACCTATCCTTTTGTCCAGATCAGACTGCGGCAGAGTCAAACAGGCTCTGCCGCTTACCTTTCCGCGATCGCAGAAGGTGCACTCGACCTCGCGCTGGTGTCCGCACCCGACCGGTTTCCGCCGCGGGTCCAGATGCAGTTGATGTGCGAAGAGCCGATGGTTTTCGTCTGCCGGGCCGACCACCGCCTGGCGCGGCGTCACCACGTGGACCTTACGTCGCTATGCGACGAGGACCTCATCGGTTTCCCTCCCGAGTTCGGGCTGAGAAGACTTGTGGAATCGGCATTTTCGGCCGCCGGCGTGTCGGCACGTACCCCGCACGAGGTGGCGCTCGAGTATTCGATCGCGGCCAGGCTGGTTCAGCATGGGTTGGGCACCATCATCATGCCTGGCAGCGAAGCCGCGAACTTTCCGGACCTGCGCGCCATAGAGATCCGGCCCGCGATCGTGTGGCAGATTTATCTGGCGTCGGCAGAGCAATCACAGATCGGACCGGCGAGCGCGAAATTGGCCGAGATGCTCCTGGCCGACGTTCGGTCCGGCGCATCCCGGTAATCCCGCCGTGCGGGGTTACCGTGGACACCGTGGCATCCATCTTCGGCGACTCGCACTTGAAGAACGTCCGCCTGGTCACCCCGCAGACAACCAAGGGCTGCCAGGACTGCATCGCGGCCGGCACCCGCTGGGTGCATCTGAGGTTGTGTCTCACGTGCGGGCACGTCGGCTGCTGCGACTCTTCGCCGATGAAGCATGCCAGTGCGCACGCGCAGAAGCCGGGGCACGAGATCGTGCAGTCCTTCGAGCCGGGGGAGAACTGGCGGTGGTGCTACGTGCACGAGAAGTACGTCTGACCGTGTCCTGATCTGTGGGATGCGTGGCATTGTGTGCCCTGTAGGTCTCGTCGATCCGCGGACAAAATGGAATGTATCCAATTTAGTCCGATGGAAGGGTGGCGATCATGACCGAAGTTATTGCAGGAGTGACTATTCCGGACACCGAATTGGTCCGGGAGGCCACGTCGATCGTCCGGAAGGCGACCGACGACACCTTGTTCAACCACTCCCGCCGGGTGTTCCTGTGGGGGTCGTTGAAGGCGGCCGCGCGAGGCCTCGATGTCGATCCGGAACTCGCCTACGTGGGCGGCATGTTCCACGATCTGGGCCTGACGAAAGAGTATGGCACCACGCATCAGCGGTTCGAGATCGACGGGGCTGACCTCGCTCGAAAACTGTTGCTGGACTTCGGTCGTAGCGAGCAGGAAGCGACGAATGTGTGGCTGGCGATCGCGCTGCACACCACACCGGAGGTCCCGCATCACCTGCCGCCTGAGGTCGCGGTGGTGATTCTGGGTGTCGAAACCGATGTCATCGGCCTGGGTCTCGAAGAGATCAGCGAGTACCAGCGGGCCGAAGTGGTTGCCGCCCATCCGCGTCCCGACTTCAAGAACCGCATCCTGCGGGCGTTCAACGACGGCATGGCCGATCGCCCCGGCACCACGTTCGGGACGATGAACGACGACGTGCTCGCACACTTCGATCCGTCATTCGAACGGACGAATCTGGTTGACCTCATTCAGGGCAACGCCTGGCCGGAATGAGCACGCCCGGCGGGGAGGACGACGCCGGGCCGGGCGACAGGTGGCGGGGAACCCGGCCCGACGTCACCTCAGGTCAGGCCTGCTTGACGGCCTCGATGTCGAGGGTGATGGTGACCTTGTCGCCGACGACGGCGCCACCGGTCTCCATGGGCAGATCGAGGTCGACGCCGAAGTCCTTGCGGTTGATGACAACTGACGCCTCGTAGCCGGAGACCTCGCCCTGGCCCATGCCGGGGCTCACGCCGCCCCATTCCAGGTTCAGGGTGACCGGGCGGGTGTTGCCCTTGATGGTCAGGTTGCCGTCGAGAAGGTACGACGATCCATTGGGCCGCACTGCGGTCGAAACGAAGGTCGCGACGGGGTGATTCTCGGCGTCGAAGAAGTCGGCCGACTTCACGTGGCCGTCGCGCTGCTCGTTGCCGGTGTTCAGGGACGTCACGTCGATCTCGGCGGTGACCGACGGGGTGCCGTCCGCGTCGACGGTGATGGTGCCACTGAAGTTCTCGAACTTCCCGCGGACCTTGCTGACCATCAAGTGGCGTACCGAGAACTCCACGGTGGAGTGGGCGGTGTCGATGGCCCAGGTGCCGACGCCGAGGGGTGCGGTTGCGGTGGTCATGTGCCTGTCCTTTGTCTCTCGTGTGAGCACCGGCTCGTCCGGACTCTCCACTGCGCAACCGGACCATAGTCCGGATTATTCCGCGGCATCGACTCGCAATCCTTAATGAAAATGATTATCGTTAAGGCCATGTCCTCGACCTCAGCTGAACTCATTCCGGTGACCGTGCTTTCGGGCTTCCTGGGAGCCGGCAAGACCACGCTGCTCAACCACATCCTCGCCAACCGGGAGGGCCGCCGGGTTGCGGTGATCGTCAACGACATGAGCGAGGTCAACATCGACGCGGCGCTCATCGCGGGACAGGGTCACCTCGACCGGACCGAAGAGAAGCTCGTCGAACTCACCAACGGTTGCATCTGCTGCACCCTGCGGGAAGACCTCATCACCGCGGTCGCGGATCTGGCCCGGCAGAAGCGTTTCGATCAGATCGTGATCGAGTCAACCGGAATCTCGGAGCCGATGCCCGTGGCGGCGACCTTCAGTTGGGAGTTCGAGGACGGCTTCGTCCTGTCCGAACTGGCCCGCCTCGACACCATGGTCACCGTCATCGATGCGTGCACCTTCCTGCCGGAGTTGGCGCGCGGGGAGGCGCTCGCCGAGCGGAACCTGGCGGTGGCCGACGGCGACGGGCGCAACATCGCCGACCTGCTGGTCGATCAGGTCGAATTCGCCGACGTCATCCTCGTCAACAAGACCGACCTCGTCAGCGCCAAAACCGTTGCTACCGTGGAGGCTGTCGCGCGGCGCCTCAACCCCCACGCGCGGATCGAACGCACCGAGCACGGGATCGTGCCGCTGGCGACCGTTCTGAACACCGGCTTGTTCGATCCGGAACTTGCCGCGGAGGCGCCCGGGTGGGACGAGGAGATCGCCAATGGGCACACCCCGGAAACCGACGAATATGGCATCAGCAGCATGACGTTCCGCGCCGATCGTCCGTTCCATCCGCGGCGGCTCGCCGATGCTCTCGACCAGGTGCGTGGTCTGCTGCGGAGCAAGGGCTTCTGCTGGATCGCCACCCGGCCGAACATCGCCGCCATCTGGTCGCAGGCCGGACCCAACCTCGTCATCGAACCCGCGCAGTATTGGACGAGTACCGATATCGAGCCGGGTCAGGAGATCGTCTTCATCGGTATTCGCCTCGAAACCACCTCGGTACGAGCACTTCTCGACTCGGCGCTGCTCACCGATGACGAAATGGCGGCCGGCACGAGTGCGTGGCTACGTTACGCAGATCCCCTGCCGGCGTGGACCGCGGCGCACAGCCACGTCTGACAGTTCGCATCACGGCAACCGCGGTCGCACCGCCGACTGCGAGTGGCGGGCAAGCTTGCGACGTTCCCGCTGGGCCCAACGGCGCACCCGCGACGGGTCCAGCGGGCCACCGTGGCCGACGTACACGATCGTGGGGTCGAGCGCGAGTATGGCTTCGAGGCTGGCGAGATTCTGAACTCGGTCGTAGTGAAACGGCGGGTTGGCCGGCCAGGAGTGGATTGCGCCCAGCAGCGGGCCGGCGATCAGGTCTGCGGCAATCAGCTCGCCGGGGCCGGTCAGCACCGAAAGCGATCCGGGAGTGTGGCCGGGTGTGAACAAGATTCGCGCATCAACGCCGTAGTCATGCAGCGGCAGAGCTGACTCGACGAAGACGTCGGGTTCGAACGGCTCGGTGCTCTCGCGAACCATCGGCACTTTGCCGAACAGCCACCCGAAGGGTCCCGTCGGCCGCATGTGTTCGACGATGGCGCGGCCGGACGAGTACGCGGGAAGATCGGCGCGATGGGCAATGATCGGCGCGCCCAGCCTCTTTCGTAGGTGCGACGCGTTTCCCATGTGGTCGATGTGTGCGTGGGTGACCACAATCGCCGAGACGTCGGTGGGGCTGACGCCCTCCTCGGCGAGCGCGGCTTCGATCTTCGGTCCGGCGCCGGGAATTCCGGTATCCACCAGTACCACCTTGTCGCCCTTGACCAGGAAGGCATTCGACATGCCATGAGCTATGACTGATATCGGCGTCACCGTCGTCGATGTCATTGCTGCCGTCCGCGTCCGCCCTGGTCGCCCCAGCCAGCGGCCTCGATGACGTCGAACCACGTGATGGCTGGAGTCTCGGGGTAGATCACCTGGTGGAGGTGGCCGGGAAAACTGAGCGGGTCGCCCTTCGCGGGGTTGTCGTGAACTTGGTGTGCGATGGCCTCGGCGAGCTGAAAGCCAAGGTTGTGGCGGGGCCATGCCTGGTGCACCCGGTCGGCGAACCCGTCGGGCAGCAGTCCTTTTCCCAACCCGATGATGTCGGTGCCGATGCCCAGCTGAGCCACCGCCGGCACGGTTCCGAACCGATGCGCCAACCCCGGACTGGTGTGCAGGGCGATGGCAGTCCATACGGTGGTGACCTGGTCGTCGTCGATGTCGTGCGCGCGCAGGAACGCCGCCGCCGCGTCGGCGCCGTCAACCTCGAATCGTTGGTCGCCGTTCGCGTGGTCGGTCGCGCCCAGGTCGTGCAGGATGCAGCTGAGATAGAGCAGTTCATCGTCATAGTCCACTCCGGCGTGGATGCCTTGGGCTGCGGCAACCTCGCGGGCGAACAGGTAGCTGCGCACGCTGTGGTTGTAGATGAATGCCGGGGTGACTCGGAAAGTGAGTTCCGTTGCGGCCATGGCGATATCGGAATCGGGCAGGCTGAACGTCTCGGCCTGGGTTGGCTGCGGATACGGCATCGGCGTCCTCTCCGTCGGTGGATGAGTAGCCAGTGTCGCGCGTGCGAACTGCTGGCGATAGTGGCTGGATAGCCATATAGTGCAAATATCTCGCCACATGGACGATGGAAGGCAGAGTCGATGATTGTTGCCGTACTCGGCCTGCCCCGCGTCATGGGCTTTGAACTGCTCACCCCCGGACAGGTATTCGGGATGGCGAATGTGGCCCTCGCCGAGGAGGGCGGCCCGCCGCGTTACGACGTTCGGATATGTGCGTTGACTCGGACTGTCACAACGATGTCCGAGATGGGCGAGGTGAAAATCATTGCCTCGCACGGAATGGACGCACTGGCGGAGGCGGATGTCATCGTCGTGCCGGGCACCGCCGACTTTCTGACCTACAACCATGCCGTCGTTGCCGACCAGTTGTGTGCTGCTGTCGACCGCGGAGCTCGGGTTGCCTCGGTGTGCGTCGGGGCGTTCACGCTCGCAGCCGCAGGCCTACTGGCCGGGCGCCGCGCTACCACCCATTGGCGCTGGTCCGGTGAGCTCGCGCGCCGGTACCCGGACGTCCGGGTCGATGACTCGGCGTTGTTCATCGATGAAGGTCACGTGCTGACTGCGGGCGGTATCGCGTCGGGGCTGGACCTGTGCCTGCATCTGATCCGCCAGGACGGCGGAGCCGAACTCGCCGCGAAAACAGCGCGCCGACTTGTCATTCCGGCATGGCGTGACGAAGGTCAGGCGCCGCACATCGAACATCTCCCTCCGGCGCGCCCCGAACAACCACTGCAGGCGACGATCGAATGGATGAAGTCGCACGCCGAGGAACCGCTGGACCTCAACACGATCGCCCGGCAAGCGTCCATGAGCGCACGTAGTCTCAACCGCCAGTTCAGGATTCAGTTCGACACCACGCCGATGCAGTTGCTGCTCCAGATTCGCATCGACCTGGCTCGCACCCTGCTGGAAACAACCGAGCTGCCGATGGCCCGCGTGGCGGAAGAATCCGGGCTGGGGTCGCATGCGCTGTTGCGCTATCACTTTGCCCGAACAGTGGGCATGCCACCGCACCGGTACCGCGCCAACTACCGATCTGGGCGCGAAACCGCCGGATCCGCTAATTGACAGCGAGATCACCGAGCAGGTATCGCTGCAGCGTGATGCCGAGGTCGGTGGCGAGTTGCTCGTTCGAGCGGCGGACCAGTGGTTCAAGTCCGAAGACGTAGCGCGCCAGCGCGAAACCGTTGACCTGTGACATGACCAGTGCGGCGCGGTACTCGGCATCGGCCGAGCCGAGTCCCTCGGCGATGGGCGCAATGATCTTGCGCGCCAGAAAATCCCGGACCAGCTTTGCCGCCTCGGGTTCGGAGGTTGCGGCGCGCACCATGCCGATCATGGGTCGCCTGCTGACTTCATCCTCCAAGGCGTTGAGAATGAACGTCGCCAGTCGAAGGCCGGCCCCGTCTTTGTCGCCGTCGAGTACCCGGCCGATGACCACAGCGGGTTCGACCGGTAGTTCGACCACCGCGAGGAACAGGTCCCACTTCTTGCCGTAGAAGTGGCTGACCAGCGCCGGGTCGACACCGGCCTGCAATGCGACCTGCCGCAGCGACGTCCGCTCGTACCCCAACTCCGCGAACAGCTTTCGTGCGGTCTGCTCGATCGCCTCACGGGTCCCGTTGGGTCCCGGACGGCGGCCACCGCGGGTGGGTCGCTGCGCCATTCGACTCCCTGATTCACAGAATTCTTTACGTGTTGAATTATAGCCCCGCCGGGTTTAATGTCATACCGTCAACCTTCTTGATTAGCCACGTGAGAGAGATGTCCCGCGCAGTCGACGCATGCCGGTGCGAAAGGGTAACGGATGCAGCGGTTTTCGATCAGACGCCAGCTGAGTCGCCACTGGATGTACGTGGTGGCCGCGGTGGTGGTCGTGGTCGCCGGTTTCGCGGTGTACCGACTGCACGGCGTCTTCGCCTCGCATGACGTCACATCGACCCCGAGCGGCGCGGTGAACGATATCGTGCCCTTCAACCCCAAGCATGTGGTGATGGAGGTCTACGGACCGCCGGGCGCCGTCGCCACCGTCACCTACCTGGACGTCAATGCCCAGCCGCAGCGCGCCGACGCCGTGACGTTGCCGTGGACCTACGACACGACCACCACCCAGCCCGCGGTGTTCGTCAACCTCCAGGCGCAGGGCGACAGCGACTCGATCGGCTGCCGCATCACGATCGACGACGCCGTCAAGGACGAGAGAACGGTGAACACCGTGCACGCCTTCACGTACTGTCTGGACAAATCAGGATGAGCGCCAACCGGGTTCCCGACTTCATCCGCCGATACTCGGTGCTGATCGCATTCTTCTGGTTGGCCCTGGCCGTCGTCACGAATGTCTTTGTGCCGCAGCTGGAAACTGTGGCCGAATCGCACAACGTGTCACTGAGCCCGACGGACGCACCGTCGCTGCAGGCGGCGAAGCAAATCGGCAAGGTGTTCCACGAGTTCGATTCCGACAGTTCGGCGATGATCGTCCTCGAGGGCGACCAGCCGTTGGGCGCCGCTGCGCATCACTACTACGACGGCCTGATCGACAAGCTCACCGCCGACACCAAACACGTCCAGCACGTACAGAACTTCTGGGGTGACCCGCTGACGGCGGCCGGTTCGCAGAGCGCCGACGGCAAGGCCGCGCTGGTGCAGGTGTATCTCGCCGGCAATCAGGGTGAATCGCTGGCCAACGAGTCCGTCGATTCCGTCCGCAAGATCATCGAAACCACCCCGCCGCCAACAGGTTTGAAGGTGTATCTCACCGGCGCGGCGCCGCTCATCACGGACCAGTTCGAGGTGGGCCGCCACGGGACGCTCAAGACCACGCTGATCACCATCGGCGTCATCATGGTGATGTTGTTCTCGCTCTACCGCCGGTTCACCACGGTGATCATGGTGATCTTCACGGTGATGATGGAGCTGACGGCGTCCCGCGGCGTCGTCGCCTCGCTCGCCAACGCGGGCATCATCGAGCTGTCGACATATTCGACGAACCTGCTGACGCTCCTGGTCATTGCCGCCGGCACGGACTACGCGATCTTCCTCCTCGGCCGCTTCCACGAGGCCCGCTATGCGGGGGAGGACCGGATCTCTGCCTACAACACGATGTATCACGGCACCTCGCACATCATCCTGGGTTCGGGTCTGACCATCGCGGGCGCAGTGTTCTGCTTGACGTTCACCCGGTTGCCGTACTTCGAGAGTCTCGGAATCCCGGCCGGCACAGGCGTTCTCGTCGCCGTGGTCGCCGCGTTGACGCTCGCGCCCGCGCTTCTGTGCATCGGCCGGCACTTCGGCCTCTTCGAACCGGTGCGCCAGCTGCAGACGCAAGGCTGGCGGCGAGTCGGTACGGCCATCGTGCGCTGGCCCGGCCCCATCCTGGCGGTAACCGTCGCCGTGGCTCTCATCGGACTGATCGCCTTGCCTGGGTACAAGACGAGTTACGACACCCGCCCCTACATGCCTGCCAACGCGCCCGCCAACATCGGCTACGCCGCCGCCGAACGGCACTTCTCCCAGGCCCGGCTCAATCCCGAACTGCTGATGATCCAAGCCGACCACGATCTGCGGAACTCCACCGACATGATCCTGCTCGAGCGCGTCGCGAAAGCGGTTTTCCACACCGACGGCATCGCGCAGGTGCAGTCGATCACCCGGCCGCTGGGGACGCCGCTCGACCACTCGTCGATACCGTTCCTGATCAGCGCCGGCAATGCCGGCCAGATCAACAACCTGCCGTTCCAGCAGGCTCGCAGCGCTGACCTGCTCAAGCAGGTCGAGGTGATCAACAAGTCCATCGACATTCTGCGGCAACAGTATTCGCTGCAACAGCAGTCGAGCGGTATCACCCACGAGCAGGCCACGGCATTTCAGCAGACGGTCGCGACCGCCCAGGATCTGCGCGACAAGATCGCCAATTTCGACGACTTCTTCCGCCCGCTGCGCAATTACTTCTACTGGGAGCCGCACTGCTACGACATCCCGGTCTGCGCTGCCTTGCGGTCCATATTCGACGCCCTCGACGGCATCGACGACCTGACCGATCAGCTGAACGACGTCGCGGGGAGCATCGCCAAACTCGATGCGCTGCAGCCGAAGTTGCTCGCGCTGATCCCGCCGCAGATCACCAGCCAGGAGACCAACCGCGAACTGACGATGACGAATTACGCCACGAACAAAGGTCTCAACGACCAGGCTGCCGCATCGCTGCAGAACGCCACCGCGCTGGGCCAGGCGTACGACGCGTCGAAAACCGATGACTCCTTCTATCTTCCGCCGGAGGCGTTCACCAACCCCGAGTTCCAGCGCGGCATGAAGTTGTTCATGTCGCCGGACGGCAAGGCCGCCCGGATGATCATCACGCACGACGGCGATCCCGCGACGCCGGAAGGCATTTCGCACATCGCCGCCATCCGGCATGCCGCCCAACAGGCCGTCAAGGGCACGCCGTTGGGCGGGTCGAAGATTTATCTCGCCGGAACTGCGGCCACCTACAAGGACATTCAGGACGGCGCCAAATACGACCTCATGATCGCGGGCATCGCCGCGCTGAGTCTGATCCTGCTGGTGATGATGTTCATCACCAGAAGCATCGTCGCTGCCTTCATCATCGTCGGTACCGTGGCCCTGTCGTTGGGCGCCTCGTTCGGGCTCTCGGTGTTGATCTGGCAGGACATCTTCGGCATCGAGCTGTACTGGATCGTGTTGGCGCTGGCCGTCATTCTGCTGTTGGCGGTGGGGTCGGACTACAACCTGCTACTGGTCTCCCGGTTCAAGGAGGAGATCCACGCCGGCATCAACACCGGCATCATCCGGGCGATGGCCGGGTCCGGCGCGGTGGTGACCTCGGCGGGGCTGGTGTTCGCCGCGACCATGGCTTCCTTCGTGTTCGCCGACCTTCGGGTGCTCGGTCAGATCGGCACGACCATCGCCCTCGGTCTGCTGTTCGACACGTTGATCGTGCGGTCGTTCATGACACCGGCCATCGCGGCGCTGCTCGGACGCTGGTTCTGGTGGCCGCTCAAGGTGCGGCCGCGCCCTGCCAGCCAGATGCTGCAGCCCTACGGCTCGCGTCAGGCCGTGCGGCAACTGCTGCTGTGGGAGGACGGCGATCCCGCGGTCAGTTCATCGGGTGCCGGCTCGCGAAGCCATGGAGGAGACGCATGACGGACATGGAGCTGTGGGGCGGTCTGACCATCCTGGCCGGGCTGCTGGCACTGACCTTCGTCGGATGTGTCTTCGTGTACGTCCGCGGGTTGGAGCGGCGCCCACCCGCTCCGTTGGGCGAACAGGTGGGTGCCCACAAAGCGGTACTGGCCAAGGTGCGCAAAGGCCAGCCGATGTCGCAGGACGAGATCGACTACGCGAATGAGCTGGTGTCCGACGCCGGCTCAGCGCTCGCCTACGCGATACCCGCCGTCCTCTTCACCATGGGCTTCTTCTACGTCGTCGGGTGCCTCTACGAGCTGCAGGTGCACGGCGGCCGTCCCTCGTTCCGCACCTTCGTCGGCGGCATCCCGATGCTGACGTCGATGAACATCTTCGGGCAGTTGCACCGGGTGGCACGACTGAAGAAGCGCGTGCCTGTAAGTCCGACCCTGGTGTCCTGACGTTAGCCGCTGTGCCACCCGGCCACGCCGACGGCGATCATGCGCAGCTGCTTGCGCGCCGTCCGCTTGACGTCGTCCAGTGCCTTGGCGTCATTGGCGTCGTCGATGGATTCGGCGGTGGTCATCATCGTGTTGACGAACAGCCCGGCCACGATGTTCAGGTCCTCGGCGCTCCAGGTCGTCAGCCCGGGCAGCCGGCCCAGGTCGATCGCGAGCTCGGAGGTGATCAACCGGATTTCCGTCCGGATCGCGTAGCGCAGCGCGGTGACGCCGCTGTTGCGTTCGCGGCTGATGAAGCGCCAGTGCTCGGGGCGTTCGGCGACGCTGCTGAACAGAATGTCGACCGAGGACTCGATGATGCGTTTGGGGTCGAGTTGGCCGGCGCGGCCACCGCGGAGCATTTCCCGCAGAGCGCGGAACGACTCGTCGATCAGCACCAGGCCGAGGGCGTCCATGGTTTCGAAATGCCGATAGAAGGCCGCAGGCACGATACCGGCCTCGCGGGTGACCTCACGCAGGCTGAGCGCGCTGAAACTGTCCTCGTCGAGCAGCTTGAGGGCGGCCGCGATGATGGCGCGGCGGGTGGCTTCCTTGCGCTCTTCGCGCGAGAGGTTGTCCTGGACGCGGGAGCTGGATGAGCGGCTGGACCTCCGGTCGCGTGAACCAGGGGTACGACTGTTCACCGAACAAAGTTTACACAGCGTGGCGACGGGGCATGTTGATACAGATGTGCATGAGTTGTCGGTACGGATGTTCACCATGTGATCCGAGCAACAACCTGCGGTTTAAGTCTTGACGCGAACGGTTGAAGTGGGTCACTGTGTACACATGTTCACCGAAACTTTGAGCCGCCGGGTACGGCGCTCCGCCCTGGTTGGCATCCTCACCGGCCCGCATGGCGTGGACCGGTACACCGAGGTTTTCGACCGCACCTGGACTGTCAACGATGCCCGCGCCAAGGTGGTCGCGGTCCGTCGGCAGACGCCGCGCAGCGTCACCCTGACCCTGCAGCCCAACGACGCCTGGCAGGGCTTCAAAGCCGGCCAGCACATCAACCTGACCGTCGAGATCGACGGCCGCCGCCGGACCCGGTGCTACTCGCCGGCGAACTCCGAGGGCAGCCCGGTCATCGAGCTGACTGTCGGCCTCCACGACGGCGGCCTGGTCTCGACTCACCTGTTCGAGCACGCCGAGCCCGGCATGGTCGTCCACCTCGACTCCGTCGGCGGCGACTTCGTCCTCCCGGCGGTTCGCCCGCGTCGCATCCTCCTGGTCTCCGGTGGCAGCGGCATCACCCCGGTGCTCTCCATGCTGCGGACGCTGCGGGAGGAGAACTTCGACGGCGAGGTCGCGTTCCTCCACTACGCCCGCAACCCCGAAGAGGCCGCCTACGCCACCGAGCTGGCAGCGACTCCCGGCGTCAAGGTGCTGCACAGCTACACCCGGTCCAACCGGGGCGACCTCAGCGGCCACTTCGGCCCGGATCACCTGGCAGCCGCGATGCCCAACCCCGATGCGGTGTTCGTCTGCGGCCCGCCGGCACTGGTCGACGCCGTCAAGGACCTGCTGCCGGGCACGCAGTCCGAGAGCTTCGTGCCCCCGGTCATTGCGGTCCCGACCGATGCCTCCGGCGGCAGCGTCGCCTTCACCGGGAGCAAGGTCGACGTCGTCGACGACGGTCGCTCGATCCTGGAGCAGGCCGAGGCCGCCGGCCTGAACCCGACCAACGGCTGCCGGATGGGCATCTGCCACACCTGCACCCGCAAGAAGATCAGTGGCCCGGTGAAGAACCTGATCACCGGCGCCGTCTCGACCGCGCCCGACGAAAACATCGAAATCTGCGTGACCGCCCCGTGCGGCGACGTCCAGATCGATCTCTAGACCCCACCAGCCCACACACAAAAAGGAGACGAACCATGACTCAACGTCCCGCCCCCATGACCCCCGAACAGTTCGACGAGTTCGGCCGCGCACTCGACGCCATCCGCGAACGCCACCTCGCCGACCTCGGTGATCGCGACTCCGAGTACATCCGCAACATCATCGCCATGCAGCGCAAGCTCGAGGTCGGTGGCCGCGCCCTGCTGTTCCTGCCGCCGGCCTGGCCCGTCGGCACCGTGATGCTCGGTCTGTCGAAAATCCTCGACAACATGGAGATCGGCCACAACGTCATGCACGGCCAGTACGACTGGATGGGTGACCCGGCGCTGCGCGGCCAGAACTTCGAATGGGATTCGGCCTGCCCGTCCAACCAGTGGCGGCACTCGCACAACTACATGCACCACACCTACACCAACATCGTCGATATGGACCGTGACATCGGCTACGGCATCCTGCGGATGAGCGAGGACCAGAAGTGGAGCCCGTACTTCCTGGGCAACCCGGTCTACGCGTTCCTGCTGATGGTGTTCTTCCAGTACGGCGTCGCGCTGCACGAACTCGAGGCCGAGCGTATCCGCACCGGCGAAATCCGCCTGCGGGACAAGAAGGACATGCTGCGTGAGATGTGGGCGAAGGTCCGCAAGCAGACCGTCAAGGATTACGTGGCGTTCCCGCTGCTGGCCGGTCCGTTCGCGCCGTTCGTCTTCGCGGGCAACATGACTGCGAACCTGATGCGCAACGTGTGGTCCTACACGATCATCTTCTGCGGTCACTTCCCGGAGGGCACCCACGAGTTCACCGTCGAGGAGACCAAGAGCGAAACCCGCGGGCAGTGGTACTACCGCCAGCTGCTGGGCTCGGCGAACCTGACCGGTGGCAAGTGGTTCCACATCTTCAGTGGCAACCTGTCGTTCCAGATCGAGCACCACCTGTTCCCCGACATCCCGGCGCACCGTTACGCGGAAATCTCGCCGGAGGTCGAGGCGCTGTGCGAGAAGTACGACCTGCCCTACAACAGCGGTCCGATCCACAAGCAGTTCTTCTCGGTGGTCAAGAAGATCTGCCGCCTGGCCCTGCCGGACTCATGGCTGACAAAGCGGGCACCAGAAGGTGATCCGGTCAGTCAGGTTGAGGTCGTCGACGACGTCGAGGTTCTGGTGCCGGCCTCGGTCGGCTGATTCGATCAGCGTCCCGCACCTGCGACACGCCTGCCCGGCCCGGCCGTACACCCAGAGTTGACGGCCGGGTCGGGTATCGCCCGTTGTGGTCCTACTCCATCTGTTTCTGTTCAGCCACAACATGTCCCGGGCCCGCTGCGCCAGCCGCAGCGGGTCTTTCACTGTGCCCACCGGGGCCGTCGGGCGGCGGCCGACGATGAAGCACAGCTCATTGGCGTAGACGTTGCCGACGCCCGCGAGGTTGCGTTGGTCGAGTAGCGCCTGGTGCAGCGGCCGGTCGGGCTCCCGGGTGAGGTTGGCTGCGGCGGTTTGTGGATCCCAGTCCGGCCCGAGGAGGTCCGGGCCGAGGTGTTTGACGGGTTCGTCGTCGTGGTCTCGTCGCAGGACTTCCAGGGTGCCGAGTTCGGAGCCGACCGCTTGGATGTCGCCTGCTTCCAGGATGATTCTCGTCCTGTGGTCGGGGCGGCGGGGTCTGGTGTTGACCTGCCACTTGCCTTCCATTTTGAGGTGCGAGTGGATGCTGGCCTCGGCGGTGCGGATGAACAGGTGCTTACCGCGACTGATGACCTCGTCGACCGTCTGGCCGGTGAGGTCGACGGTGGCGAACTTCGGCACGCGAATATCGCAGCGCGTCAGCGTCTTTCCCTGCAGCGCCTCGCGGAGGATGGCTGCGGTGTGCCAGACGGTATCGCCTTCGGGCATCAGCGGATGTAGGCGTGGGCCCGGGTCAGGGTGCGTTCGGCGTCATGCGCGATCTTCTGGACCAGCGGCGCCGCCAGTTCGAGGTCATCGATCAGGTCGAGGGCCTCGCCGGCCCAGATCGGGACGTAGTCCATGTCTGATTTGGCCACTCGGTCACGGAACTCCTGCTGCGCCTTGAGATCTGCGTCGAGCTCGGCGTCGTGGTCCTGCCATTGGTCGGTGAAGACGCTGCGCAGGGTGCGCGCCGGATACTGCGCCGGCCAACGCGTTTCGACGGGCCGGGCGGCGATGTCGATGGCGCGGCCCGTGGTGGTGTCCGCGGCCGTGGCCTTGAGCATGACCTTCGACTCGGCGGCGCTGAGCAGCGACTCGTGGGTGGCTTCGAACCGGGTGCCGATCATGGCGCCCGCGGCGCCGAGGGTCAGTGCGGCAGCCAGGCCGCGCCCGTCGGCGATCCCGCCGGCAGCCAGTACCGGAATGCCGTGCGCCAGGTCGACGACGGCGGGGACGAACGGCAGCGTCGACCGGCCGCCGTGGTGGCCGCCCGCCTCCCGGCCCTGCGCGACCAGTGCCTGGACGCCGGTGTCGAGCGCCTGCCTGGCCTCATCGAGGCTGTGGACCTGGGACAGCAGCGGGATGTTCGCGTCGTGGATGGCCTTGGCGAACGGAGCAGGGTCACCGAACGACAAGATGATGCCGGCGGGCCGCTGCGCGATGACCCAGTCGATGATCTCCTGATTGATCGCCCAGGTGAGCAGGCCGACGCCCCACGGCTTTTGGGTGTTTTCGCGGGCTATGGCGCATTCGGTGGCGAGCGTGGTCAAGTCGCCACGGCCGCCGCCGATCAGGCCGAGGCCGCCACCTTCGGACACCGCGGCTGCCAGCCGCCCACCGGAAACGTCGCCCATCGGGGCCAGGACAATCGGGTGCTCGATGCCGAACAGTTCCGTCAGTGGGGTGTGCAGGGCCATGGGTCTCACTTTATGACTCGGTTGGGGACGGCTCGGTGTCGTCATGTGTCGCGGCGGGCCCTACGACGAATGTGCAGCTTCGGAACGACCTGGCACGTCAACGCGGAGTAAAGCTGCACACTCGCCATAGGACCGGGAATCGGCGTCAGTGGGTCCAGCGGGCTGGAAATTTGACCTTGCCCCCGGCGGCAATGTTTACCCTCTGGGCTGAGGACATTGACCATGCAGATTTCCGAGCTGGCCCGGCGAACGGGCGCGTCGACCAAGGCCGTGCGGTACTACGAGGACCTCGGCCTCCTGGAGCCGTCGCGCCTGTCCAACGGCTACCGGGACTACACCGACGAGGACGTGCAGATCGTCAGCGAGGTGCGTGCGCTCGCCGCGGTGGGCATCGCGCCGTCGAAGGCCGGGCCGTTCATCGACTGCCTCCGGCACGGCCACGAACACAGCGACGAGTGTCCCGAGTCGCTTGCGGCCTATCGGGACAGCATCGCGGTCCTCGACGACACCATTGCCTCGCTGACACAACGCCGGCAGGACCTCACAGCACGGCTCGACGCTGCCGCGTGCCGAGCATTCGACAAGAAGGACGAACCGTTGACAGATTTCACGACGCTCCCCGCCGGCCTTCCGGTGCCCGAAAACGACGGTGCGGCTGATCATCTGGTCGGGCTGCAGGTCCCGGACATCACGTTGCCGTCGAGTGGCGGTGGTGAAGTCCCGCTGCGCCATCTGCCGGCGGGGCGGACGATTCTGTACCTGTACCCGCTGACGGGCCGTCCCGGCGTCGACCTCCCCGAGGGGTGGGACGCGATCCCCGGGGCCCGCGGATGTTCCACCGAGGCTTGTGACTTCCGCGACCACTTCGCCGAGCTGAAAGCCGCTGGGGCGAGCCAGGTCTGGGGCATGTCGAGTCAGGACGTCGACTATCAGGCGGAAGTGGTGCGGCGGCTGCGGTTGCCGTTCCACATGCTGTCTGACGAGAAGTTCGCCCTCGCTGAGGCCGCGGGACTCCCGACGTTCGCCGCCGACGGACATCCGCGGCTCTACACCCGGCTCACGATGGTGATCCGCGACGGTTGCATCGAGCACGTCTTCTATCCGATCTTCCCGCCGAACACGCACGCCCAGCAGGTACTCGATTGGCTGCGCGCACATCCGGTCTAGAGACCGCTGACGCGCGGCCCTCACGGATTTGCCCGCTGCCAGGGCGGCGTCAGCGGTACGCTCGCCTCGACATCGAGCGGGAGACGGCTGATGACAGAAGCATTTGTGCTCGGGGGTGTCCGCACTCCATTTGCGCGGTACGGCAGTTCGCTGTCGCACATCCGCACCGACGACCTCCTCGGCATGACGATGAAGGGCGCGTGCGAACGCGTCGGCGTCGAACTCGGAGCCATCGAGGACGTCGTCGCCGGCTGTGTGAATCCCGCACATGAGGGGATGGGTGACGTTGCGCGCTGGGCGGCGCTCGCCGCTGGATTCCCCGACACCGTGGCCGGGACGACCATCAACCGGTTCTGCGGATCGTCGCTGAGCGCCACCATCAACGTCGCGCACGCGATCCGGGCCGGCGATCTGGGCGTGGGCATGGCCTGCGGCGTCGAATCGATGTCCCGATCGGGCTGGGCCTACATGAAAGGCGACGCGCCGTTCGCCCCGCGCGGGCCCGTCATCCTCCTCGACACCATGTGGGCCGGCGCCGGCGGCCCACCCAACCCCGCGCTGCTGGCGCGTAACGCCTACATCAGCATGATCGAGACCGCGCAGAAGGTGGCCGACCGCTACGGTCTGTCGCGCGAGGAGATCGACGCCTTCGCGCTGCGCACGCAGCGAAATGCCAAGGCGGCCCGTGATTCCGGGCGGCTGGCCAAGGAGATCATGCCGGTCGAGATCGCCGCGACGAAGAAGTCACCGGCGAGGGTGTTCGAGCACGATGAGTTCATCCGCGACGAAACCACAGCCGAGCAACTGGCGGCGCTGCGTCCGCAGCCGGGCACCACCCAGATGACGGCGGCCAACTCGACGCCGCTCACCGATGGCGCCAGCGCCCTCGTGCTGGCGTCGGGGGAGCGTGCGGCGGAACTCGGCGTCGAGCCGTTGGCGCGCGTGGTGTCCTCGGCGGTGTACGGGATCGATCCGCTGTTCATGGGTCTCGCCCCGGCGTGGGCGCTGCCCCTTGCCATCAAGCGAGCCGGGCTGACGCCGGAACAGATCGACGTCTGGGAAGTGCACGAGGCGTTCAGCGCGCAGGCTCTCGGCGTGCTGCGGGAGCTGCCGAATCAGCTCGGCGGGTTCGTCGTGCCCGATGAGAAGCTCACGCCCAACGGCGGTGCCGTGGCGATCGGCCATCCCTTCGGTGCCACCGGTGCCCGCTACGTCCTGACCCTGGCCACCGAACTGCGCGAGCGCAATGCCCGCTACGGGGCCATCGGAGTCTGCGTCGGCTCCGGCCAGGGCGTCGCCATCGTGATCGAAAACCCTGCTGCTGCTTGAGGAGCCAGGGGATGGTCGCCGCCGACCCGGCAACGACGTGCGCGCAATGACAGTCGGACGCTGCTAATCCTCGCAGGTCGGCAACGATGCCACCATGGCTTCCCATGTTTTCCGGACGTGCTCACACACGGCTCCGGTCTGCGTCAGAACCGTGACGCAGTGGCGGCTGTGGTCGTACAGCTCGATCGCTGACGTCGGCCCGGATATTCCATGCGCGCGAGTCACCCAGCATTCCGAAAGCTGCACGGGGTCAACGGCATATCGTGCCGCTCCAAATATCACCGCGAAATGTTGGTTTGCCCCATCTGCCATCGACGCCCGGCCGCGGTGTAGCTGCACACACCCGCCGCCGCGCACAGCGACCGTGAAACCCAGCCCCTCGGATACCAGGTATGCCAAGAGGTGAGGAACCACTGCGGGAACAATCCGCCGGGCGCCCTGAAACGGAAGCACCTGGTAGCGCGCCTGCGTCAGATCGTCGAGATGGTCGAGTTGATCGGTGTCGTCCCAGTTGACAGCACCCCAGTCGATAGGCGAGACCGGCTCCGATGCCTCGGCCGATGCAGCCGAGAGCGCCTCCACCACAAGGTGGTCCGTCAACGGTGTCAGATAGGCGCGGTGCGTGCCGAAGTCGTCGAGCAGTGTCAGTGCCCGCGATGTCCGGTACCCGACCACACTGGGCGAGATCCGTAGTCCGATCCGATCCTCGTTGTACACGAGCGCCTCACCGGGGTGTGCGATCACGCCATACTCGCCGGTATGCGACAGCAGCGCAGCATCATTGGCGGTCACCGTGACCACCGTGCCCAGCGCGGGCAGCGCTTCGGCCAGTGCGCGGCTGCTAGCCGCAAGCCGTTGTGCGGGGCAGTTCGGGCATGGTCGACCGTCAGTACACATCGCGCACGTACCGTTTTTCGCGTTTGAGTTCGTTGACGTACTCGGTGGCAGCGTCATGATCCAGTCCGCCGTGTTCGGCAACCACGTCGTGCAGTGCCTGGTCGACATCTTTGGCCATTCGCAGCGCGTCGCCACAGACGTAGAAGTGGCCGCCGTCCTGGAGCCAGCCGAACAGTTCTTTGCCGTTTTCGCGCATCCGGTGCTGCACATAGATTTTCTCGCTCTGATCGCGCGAGAATGCCAGGTCCAGCCGGTACAGCAGGCCGGAGGCCTGCCACGCCGTCAGTTCGTCTTCGTAGACGTAGTCGTCCGCGCGATGCTGGTCGCCGAAGAACAGCCAGTTGCGGCCGCCGGCACCGCGCATTTCGCGTTCTTGCAGGAACGCCCGGAATGGTGCGATGCCGGTGCCTGGACCGACCATGATCATCGGCACGTCGTTATCGGCCGGTACTCGGAACGACTTGTTCGGTTGCAGAAAGATTTTCGCTGTCTCGCTGCGGTCGGCCAGGAACGTCGAGCACACGCCGCCGCGCATGCGCCCGCCCATCTCGTAGCGCACGCTGGCTACCGTCAGGTGGATACGATCAGGATGCGCGAGCGCACTCGATGAGATCGAGTACGCCCGGTGCTGCAGGGGTTTGAGCAATCCGACGAATTCTTCGACGCTCAGGTCGTCGCCGGCGATGCGCAGCACGTCGAGGATGTCCTTACCCCACAGCCAGCGGTCCAGTCTCTCCTTCACGCCGCCGCGCAGCACGTGCGACAATTCTTCGTTTTCGGCGCGGCTTTCCACCTCGCCGAGCAAATCCTTTGATGGAGAACTAATTTCGTAGCGATTCCCAAGGAGCTCGCTCAGCGGCTCGCCGTCGACCATCGTGTCGACGGACACCCGGAAATGCTCGGCGATGGCCTCCACCAGAGCAGGATTGTTCTGGGGCAGCACGGCCAGCGCGTCACCGGCCTCGTATTCGATACCGCTGTCCGCCAACGCGAATTCGTAATGCCGGATCTCCTTGTCCGAACCCGAGCCCGACAGCAAGCGGTTGACCGCCACCCCCGCGACGAACGGGTTCTTCCGCGTCCATCCGGAGCGCGCAACCGCACTGGGCGGAGGCGCCGACGGCCGCCCACTGGCACCGGATGTCGGCACCAGCGCCATCAGTGCACTCTGAATCCAGTCGGCGGCCTGTGCCTCGTAGTCGACGTCGCAGTCGGTGCGTGGGACGACGCGGGACGCGCCGAGTTGCTCCAGGCGCATGTCGAACAGCTTGCCGGCCTGGCAGAAGCCGTCATAGCCGGTGTCGCCGAGGGCCAGCACACCGAACGAGACACCCTCCAGCCGCGGCGCCGTCGACGCCGACAGGGCCTCCCAGAACAATTCGGCATTGTCGGGCATTTCGCCCTCGCCATAGGTCGAGGTGACGATCAGCACGAACTTCAGGCCGGCGAACTCGCCCAGTTCGATCTCATCGAGTCCGCTGACCCTGACGTCGAAACCCTGCGACTTGGCCGCTGCCGCAGCATCATTCGCGACACCCTCGGCGTTGCCTGTCTGGGTGCCGTACAGGATACGCAGCTGCGGAAGCAAGGCCGGTTGGTCACCGACGACCACGGGCGGCGGGGCAGCGACATTGATCGCCAGCCGGGAATGCAGACCGGCCAGGAAGCCGGAGATCCAGGCACGCTGGTCCTCGTTGAACGGGGCGTCTTCGGGAATGTAGGCGATCTTCACTGTGCGCTCTCCAGGGAATCGAACGAGGCGGCGACATCCGGAACAGCTTGTGCGGCAAACAGTTCCTCGAAAGACGGCAGTCGGCCGATCTTCTCGACGTTCTTCGCATCCTGGTACAGGATCCAGCCGTAGGTGCCGGGACTGTCCATGGACAGCACGTTGCGTTGGGCCAGCGCCTCCTTGTAGTCGTTGATCCGTTTGTTGGCGACGAACACCGCGAGGTCCTCGTCGCTGAACCCGTCGATGGCCTCGCGGGCGTAGCGCTGCAGCTTCTGGACGAGGAAGAAGTCCTCGATGAGCACCAGGTTGCGCACGGTCTTTCCGATCCGCGGATCGGCCACATCGGTCACCCCTGGGGTGCGAGACATGGCGAGTTGCTGGGCCATGTTCAGCACCGTGTAGGTATTCAGTAGCGCGTACATCTCTTCGGTGTCGGTATCGCCGTAGCCGGGTACCGCACCGCCGAGCACCGTTTCCTGATTGCGGTAGGACCGCTTGAATTTGGCCACCTGGTGGCCGGCCAGCGCCGTGGCCAGCTCGTCGAGCAGTTCCTTGCGGGTCTTGGCCGCCAGGATCGCGTCGGCGTCCTGGTACTGCAGCAGCGCTCGCGGCATGGCGTACACCACATGCTGGCGGGTAATGCGCCAGTCATCCAGCAGCTGCCGCGCTTTCGCCGAACCTGTGGCCTCCACATGCCACTGCAGCAGTGTGAGTGCCGCCGCTTCGTGGAACGGTGCCTCCGATATCGGGGCGACGACGACCGAGTCGGTACTGACCTTCGAGGGTAACTCGCCGTCGGGGTCGTACTGGTACAGGAATCCGCCGCTCATGCCGTTGGCGACAGCCTTGCCGAACTCGCCGATGTTGAACACCGCGCCGTTGGTCATGTACTCGCAGAGGAATTCGCCGACGCCTTCGACTACTGCGCTGGCGCCGGAGTTCCGCACCGCGAACCGGTCACCAGCCTCACCCGCGACGAACAGCCGGCCGCCCGATGCGCCGAACAGCACGAAGTTACCGATCAGCACGTTGCCGCCGGGCTCGTCCGATCCGCCGCCGGGGGACAGCACCGCAATGGTGCCGCCGCAGGCGCTCTTGCCGACGCCGTCGTTGCAGGTTCCGGTGTGCGTCAACAGCATTCCGTCGTTGCAGAATGCGCCGTAGCTCTGTCCGGCCGATCCGGACGTGGTGATGACGACGCTGTCCGGCTTCAGGAAGCGGCGCCCGCGATCGTCGGTCGCCACCGCCGGACCGTCGGCACCCTCGTGGTTGAGCATGCGTTCGATGTCGATGGCCAGCTGTCCGCCGACGCTCTTGTTCCGGTTGCTCAGCGTCACCGGTTCCATCGTCACGCCCGCCAGGTCGAGCTGCGCCAGGAACGCGTCGTCGACGGAGTAGTCCCGTTCCATGTAGATCGGGTCTTCTGGGACGAAACCCTCTGCGGGGGCGAGCATTGCCCGCAGATCGAGTCGGCCGATACTCGACGGGTGATCCAGCAGGTGCAGCAGGTCGCTGCGGCCGCGGGCGTGCCGCAGTGACGGCAAACCGAGCGTGGCGAGAATTTCGCGGACTTCATGGGCGATGTTGAGCAGGTACTGCGCCAAGGCACGAGGATCGCCCTCGAACGCCTCGGCGTTCGTGGTCAGGCCTGCCGGGCATTTGATATTGCAGTTCTTCGCCATGACGCACTTGAGCATCATCAGGGCGGTGGTGCCGAACTCGTAGCTGTCCGCTCCGAGTAGTGCCGATTTGACCACGTCACTGGCGGTTTGGTGCGCGCCTGAACATCGCAGGACGACTTTCTGCCGGATCCCGTTGGCCACCAGGGCCTGATGCACTTCGGCGACGCCGATCTCCGCCGAGCGGCCCGCGTATTTGAGGCTCGTGACGGCGGCCGCGCCGGTGCCACCGGTGTTGCCGGCCACATTGATGACGTCGGCGCCGGCCTTGGCGACACCGGCGGCGATGATGCCGATTCCCTCACTCGACACCAGCTTCACGATCACCCGCACGCGTGCGGCCTTGCAGTCGTGGATCAGCTGTGCCAGATCCTCGATCGAATACGTGTCGTGGTGCGGCGGCGGCGACACCAGTTCGACGCCGGGGGTGCCGCCACGCGCAGCGGCGATCTGCACCGTCACCTTTTGTGCCGGGAGTTGGCCGCCCTCACCGGGTTTGGCGCCCTGCCCGATTTTGATCTCAAGCTCACGCAACATCGGATCGGCCAAGTAGCCGGCCCATATCCCGAACCGGCCCGACGCGAACTGCTTGATACGCGAGCCGCGGATGGTGCCGTAGCGGCTGATGTGCTCGCCGCCTTCACCGCAGTTCGACAAGCCACCGACCATGTTGGTGCCGTGCGCGACAGCCTCGTGGGCGTTCGCCACCAGCGCACCGTGACTCATGGCGCCGGAGGTGAGCGTCGCCGCGATCTCGTCGGCCGGTTGCACCGAGTCCAGCGGAATCGCTTCCGGTGCGGTCAGGGTCATTCCCAGGAAATGCCTGGCTCGCGCACGAGCGACGAGCCACAGCTGGTCGCCGGTGACCTGGTAGTCGATGATTTCGTCACCGAACCGCTGAATCAGCGAGTCCGCGAGTGCCTGCAGCCGCTCCGGTGAGTGACTCAGCCGCAGCGTGAACGCGTCTCCCGCCCGGTCGACCGTCAGCCCCCGCACCAGGTAGGAGTTGTTGCCGAAGCGCGCGAATTTGCCCATCTCGGACCGGAATTCGTCGGCCGTGGTGGCGAACGTGACGTCGGCGGGGAACGCCAGCACGTCACGCAGGGCCGCGGGCCGGCGGGCACGTTCGGCGTTCATGGCGAACACGAAGTTGCGGTAGCCGGGAGTGATGTCGAAGCTGTTGACATCTCGCGGCGTCAGCTCCTCAAAACTGTTGTTGCGGTACGCCTCGTCGTTCAGACCGAATGCGCCTTCGAGTTGGTTCAGTGGCAGAGTCCGCAGGAACAGCGGGTCGGCCATATCTGGATTCTTGGGCCGGGCGTCGTCGCCGAACGAGATGGTTTCCTCGGTCATGTCGACGAATCCCCGTACGGCCGTGGTGCCGTAGGAGTGGCCGGCACCTTCCGCGCGTTCTTTGAACAGACCGAGTAGCGGTATGTCCTTTTCGGTCTGGACCTGGAGTGCGCGGGCATGCCATTCTGCCGACGTGTCCGACAGCGTGCGGAAGCCGACGCCGCCGACGACGGCGGTCACATTCGGAAAGTACTTGCGCAACACCGGGCCTGCGGTGTCGAGGTAGTTGGGCTCGAAGAACTCGCCGCCGATGTAGCTTTCGACGGTGCACAGGCCGACGCGGCCCATGGTCTTCATCAACGACTTTTCCGCGGCTTTGGCGAACCGCTTGAAGGCGCCTGCGATCGACTGCTCGTCGGGGCCGAACTTCTCCTCGGCGCGCATCTGCACCGTCAGCGGATACACCGCGGATGCACCGAATCCGAGCACCGTTGCGATGTGATGCGAGGACGCCAGTTGACCGCTCTCGGCGATCAGCGAAACCCGCAACCGCAGACCTTCTTCGATGAGCCGCTGATTGATCGCCGAAATCACGATCGTGAGGGGCATCGGCGCCCGGACACTTTCGACGTGGCGGTCGGAGATGACGGCGATGCCGCCCGACTCGCGCGCGAACGCCTCGACTTCATCGCAGAGCTTGTCGATGGAATGCACCAGGACCTCGGAGTTGTACGGTCCGCCCTCCAAGTCGACCCGGTACCGCATGCCGAATATCCGCACCGGGGTGTGGGTCTGGTCGCGGATCATCAACATGTCCAGGTGGGACACGATCGGCGACGGGATGATGATTTGCGGCGCCGGCGTGCCGCCGCTACCCGGCTTGGCGCCGAGTGCCACCCGCAGCGTCATTCCGTCGGCCTCGCGAATGCTGTCCAGCGGTGGATTGGTGACCTGAGCGAACCGCTGCGAGAAATAGCGGGCAATGCCGCCCTCGTGGTTGGACAGCGCGTTGATCGCCGCGCCGTAACCCATCGCCGAGATCTTCTCCTGCCCGGTGGCCAGCATCGGGTCCATCAGGAACTTGAAATCTTCTTGGCTCATGGAATATGCGACGTAGCGCTGATAGCGGTTCAGGTCGCCGCTGTAGCGGGCGGGGGAGAGTTGGCTTTCCGGCGGCACGGCGGGCAGGTCGGCAAGGTTGACGCGGGCCTGCGCCAGCATGTCGGGATAATCATGCTGTGCGGCAAGCATTTCCAGGGCTTCGGTGGAGCCGTACGACCGCTGCTCTTTATGGTCGTAGTACAGCATTCCGCCGGCTTCGATCCGGCCCCGTTTGATCACTTCCTCCGGCGGGAAGTACACCTGTCCGGCTTCGGACATCACGCCGAGATAGTCGGCCGTTTCCACGGTGCGTAGCGGGCGCAGCCCCAAGCGGTCGAGGCGGGCGCCGATGAATCTGTCGTCGCCGAAGATCAGCGCGGCGGGACCGTCGTTTTTCTCCTCGTAGAGGCTGAAGTACTCGAGCATGGCGCGGACTTCAGGTGAGAGGGTGGTGTCGTTCTCCCACGCCGGCGGCATCATGGCGACGACGGCGGTGACGAGGTCCAGTCCGTCCTCGAGCACCCGGTGCTGCAGCGTCTGGTCCAGCCGGCAGCTGTCCGACTGTCCGGCGGGGCGGATGATGGCGCGGTTGTGGGCCCGTGCCATAGCGTTGTCGGAGAGCCGGTTCTTCTTGTCGGTGTTGAGCTCGCCGTTGTGAGCCATCAACCGGAACGGCTGGGCCATGGTGGCATTGGGCGCCGTGTTGGTGGAGAAGCGGGTGTGGAAGAACATCGAGTGCACCTCCATCCGCGGATCGGACAGATCGCGGAAGTACGGCACCACTTCGTTCGAATTGAGGCGGCCCTTGAGCACCTGCGTGCGCGCACTCAAGGAGAGCGGGTACAGGCCGAGCAGTTCGGGGCGGGTGTAGGCAATGGCCTCGATGGCCATAAGGGCGTCGTGAATCTTGCGATCCGAATCCGACAGGAACACCCATTGCCGGATGGGTAGCTGGTACTTCGTCGCGGCGGCCCTGATTGCGGAATCATCCACGGGGACATCGCGCTTGAGCAGAATTTCGAAACCTTGGTCAAGGAGCGCCTTCTCGATAACCGCCTCGGCCTGGTCATGGTGGGCAGGATCATTCGGCAGAAAGAAGTTGCCCACGCCGAACTGGCCGAGGCGTAGGTCGGACCGACCGGTGAGTTCGGCGAAGAATCGCAGTGACAGATCGAGGTTGACGCCCGCGCCGTCGCCCACGCCTTCGGAGGACATGCCGCCGCGGTGAGGTACGGCGCACAACGCCTCGTGAAGTTTGCGGATGACGTCGTGGGTCTGGACGCCGTCCTTCCGGGTCAAGAAGCCGACACCGCAACTGCTCTTGTCCTGATTCGGGTCGTACAGTCCGGGCAATCGCGTCTCCTCAAACCCTTCACGCCGCCTACCGGCGTGTCCCGTGGGTTCTCGTCATTGAGCGACCCGCCATGGCCGACACGGCCAGGCCGGCAGCCGACGCAATCAACCAGATTAGCCTAACCTAACTAGATGGTCGGCCAGCTGGTGGCGACGCTCGCCACATCGACCGGCGTGCAGGACGCCGGTTGATGATTTCCGAGCTCATCGACATCGTAAGCAGTGAATCGGGAGCTTGCAGGCTAGACAGACCCGTTGGGCCGCCTGCTGCCAGGAGGGCATCGGCGGCCGTCGCCGTGGTGCCCCAACTCGACCCACCGGATCAGCCGCTGGGCCGTGATGGAAAACCCAGATCAGCGCAGCCGCAAACCCCGCGGGGTCCGGGAGAACCCGGCGTCGGTGAGCACGGCGTGAACCCGCGCCTGTTCGGCGTCGGGTGTGGGGGCCAAGACCGGTTCTCCGTTGACCTTCTCGATCAACAGCGACTGCAGCCGCCCCGCGCTCACCAGGTCGGCCAGCGCACCGGCCGCGGCGCGTTGTTGTTCCGGAGTGGCGTCGAACGACAACAACGACTTTCCGCCCCGCTCCAGGAACCACACCAACTCGCCGTCGACCAGCGCCACCAGCGCACCCGCCTTGCGGCCCGGCCGGTGGCCGGCTGCCTCGGGCCACGGGAGCGCGACGCCGTAGGGATTAGCCGGGTCGGTGGCGGCGAGCACGATGGCGGTGTAGTCGGGGCTGCTGTGGTCGACGTTGTCGAGATAGTTGCGCAGCCGGTCCACCGTCGAGGCCACGGCGAACTGTGCGCCACCAAGCGATTCGATGAAATACCCGCGCTGGCAGCGGCCGGCTTCTTCGAAGGCGGTCAACACCTTGTAGAGCGTCGCGAACCCGCCGGGCAGGCCGTCGGCCGCGCCGCGGGTGACGACGCCGTAGCGGTTCAGCAGCAGCTCGGCCTGGAAGTGCGCCCGCATGGTGGATTCCGGTTCGGCGGGTGGCAGCGCCGACCACCGGCCGGCGACCGTCGGGTCGACGGTGCGGGCCTGCGGCCGGGCGACACTGTAGCGACTGAGCCGGGGCGGGCGCTGCTGTCGTTGCCGGTGCGCACCTCCCGGTTTGCGTCCGGTGTTGCCGAGGAGCGCCCGCACCGGGGCGAAGGTGTCGCCGGTGACCCAGCCGGCCCAGATCAGTTCCCACAGAGCCTGTTTCGCATCGGCACTGTCTTCAGCCGCCAGCTGCCGGAAGAAGTAGGCGCCGCCTGGACCATCAGCTGAGCTGAGGGTGTCCATGATCATGCGGTGCGTGTCGGTGAACTCGATCTCGGCGCCCGGCGCCAGGGACAGTGGCGCGGAGTCGGCGCGGTGGAAGACCACCCAGCCGTCGTTGGCGCCGATCTGGCCGGCGCCCGACCAGGTGACCTCACCGGAGGCCAGCAGTTCGTCGAGCATCGCCGGTTGGTAGTCGGACACCCGCTGGCCGAAAACGAGCGGCTCGACCGCGGATGCCGGAATCGGCGCGCCGGCAAGCTGTTCGATGACTGACGCCAGGCCATCGATGCCGCGGGCGTCGCCGAACTGCTGCCAGGCCGGCAGGAACCGGGCGTACGCGGCGGTGCTCACCGGTTCGATCTGGGCCCGCAGCGCGGCCAGGGACCGGCGGCGCAGAATCTTCAGCACCGTGGCGTCACACCACTGCTGGTCGACGCTGTCCGGCAGATCGGTGAATTCACCGCGAATGAGCTTGCCGTCCAACACCATGCGGCTCAACACGTCGGCGGTCACCCGATGTCCCAGGCCGAACCGGGCGGCCGCCTGCGTTGTCGTGAACGGCCCATTGGTTCTGGCGTAGCGGCCCAGTAGTTCACCCAGCGGGTCGGACACCGCCGCGGTGAAACTCGCCGGCACGCCGACCGGCACCGCGACACCGAGGCCGTCGCGCAGCAGGCCCATGTCTTCGACCGCGGTCCACCAGCTCTGGCCGGCGAAGGTCACCGAGACCGCGCGCTTGGCGGCTTGCAGCGTGGCGCACCAGGCCTCGACATCGCTTGCGGTGCAACGCTGCCGGAGTTCGTCGGTGCTCAGTGGTCCAAGCAGCCGGAGGAGGTCGGCGATGCCTTCGGCGTCGCGGGCGGCCCGGTCTTCGGTCAGATGCTGCAGCTGCCGAATGGTCGACGCCACCACGTCCGGGTCGAGCAGTTCGCGCAGTTCGACGCGGCCCAGGAGCTCGGCCAGCAGCGTGGCGTCCAACGACAGTGCGGCAGCACGCCGTTCGGCGAGTGGGCTGTCACCCTCGTACATGAACGCACCGACGTAACCGAACAGCAGCGACGCGGCGAACGGCGACGGTGTGGCGGTCTGAACGTCGAGCACCCGGATCCGGCGCTGCGCGACACGCCGCATCAACTCGATGAGCATCGGGACGTCGTAGACGTCCTGCAGGCATTCGCGCACCGTCTCCAGCACGATCGGGAAATCCGGGTACTTGCGGGCGATGTCCAGCAACTGGGCGGCTCGCTGCCGCTGATGCCACAGCGGCGACCGCTTGCCGGGATGGCGCCGCGGCAGCAGCAGTGCCCGCGCCGCGCACTCGCGGAAGCGGGAGGCAAACAGCGCCGACCCGCCGACCTCTGCGGTGACGATGGACTCGATCTCGTCGGCCTCGAAGACGAAAATGTCTGCGCCGGGCGGGTTTTCCCCGGTGTCGGGCAGCCGCAGCACGATGCCGTCGTCGGACGCGGTGGGCTTCTCGTCGATGCCGTACCGTTCCATGATCCGTCTGCCCACTGCGAGCGCCAGCGGCCCGTGCACCCGCAGCCCGTACGGGGAGTGCAGGACGATTCGCCAGTCGCCGAGCTCATCGCGGAACCGTTCCACCACGAATGTGGTGTCGGTGGGCACCGTGCCGGTGGCTTGCCGCTGCTCGTCGAGCAGCTGCCACAGGTTGTCGGTGGCGTAGCCGTTGAAACCCATTGTGCTGCAGTACTCGTCGAATTCGGCGCGCGGCAGTCCGGCGAGCTTCCCGGTGAAGGCGCCGATGGCCGCACCCAGCTCAGCGGAACGGCCGACGGCGTCGCCGCGCCAGAACGGCAACCGCGCGGGCTGGCCGGGCGCGGGCAGGACCAGCACCCGGTCGTGCGTGATCTCGGTGATCCGCCAGCTGGTGGCGCCGAGGGAGATGACGTCGCCGGGACGCGACTCGTAGACCATCTCCTCATCGAGTTCGCCGACACGCGAGGGCTTCTCGTCACCCGTGGCCAGGTAGACGGTGAACATGCCGCGGTCCGGGATCGCGCCGCCGGACGTGACGGCGAGCCGTTGCGCGCCGGGCCGCGCGGTCAGGGTGCCGGTGTCGCGGTCGTAGACCAGCCGCGGCCGCAGCTCGGCGAACTCGGTCGACGGGTACTTGCCGGCCAGCAGGTCGAGCGTCGCCTCGAAAGCGCTGCGCGGCAGGGCGGCGAACGGTGCGCTGCGCCGGACCGCGTCGAACCAGCGGTCGGCATCCAGCGGTTCGAGGGCCGCCGCCGCGACCGTGTGTTGTGCCAGCACGTCGAGCGGATTGGTGGGTACCTGCAGCGTCTCGATCTCACCGGCGCGCATCCGCTGCACGGTGACGGCGCAGTCGATCAGATCGGTGCGGTGCTTGGGTAGCAGCACGCCTTCGGAGATCTCGCCGACCTGGTGGCCGGCGCGGCCGATGCGCTGCAGACCACTGGCGACCGACGGCGGTGCCTCGACCTGAATCACCAGATCGACGGCGCCCATGTCGATGCCGAGTTCCAGGCTGGACGTGGCGACGACGGCCTTGAGCCGGCCGCTCTTGAGGTCGTCTTCGACCTGCGCTCGGGCCTCCTTGCTGACCGAGCCATGGTGGGCCTTGGCCAGCAGACTGGGTGCGCCGAAGGTCTGGCCGCTGGCCATGATTGTGGCCGGCGCGCCGCCACCGATCTGCGGGTTGCGCTCGTTGGGCAGCTCGATGCCCGAACGGGCGGCGTGAATCTCGTTGAGCCGCGCGGTGAGCCGCTCGGCCAGCCGCCGGGAGTTCGTGAACACCAGCGACGAATTGTGCGACTCGATCAGGTCGACGATGCGTTCCTCGACATCGGGCCAGATGGTGCCGCCGTCGAGGTTGGCCATGTCGGGCACCGGCACCTCGACACTCAGGTCGAAGGTCTTGGCGGCCGGCGGCTTGACGATGGTGGTGGGCGCCGCGCCCGACAGGAAGCGCGCGACCTCTTCGGGCGGCTTGACGGTCGCGGACAGGCCGATCCGTTGGGCCGGCTTGTCGAGCAGCTCGTCGAGACGCTCCAGTGAAAGCGCCAGGTGCGCGCCGCGTTTGGTGGCTGCGACGGCGTGCACCTCATCGACGATGACGGTCCGTACCGTCGCCAGCGTCTCGCGGGCCGCCGACGTCAGCATGAGGAACAGCGACTCGGGGGTGGTGATCAGGATGTCCGGCGGCGTCGCGATCAGTTGGCGGCGCTGTGCCGGGGAGGTGTCGCCCGACCGCACGCCGACGGTGATCTCGGGTGCCGGTGTACCCACGCGCTCGGCGACCCGCGTGATGCCGGTGAGGGGCGTCGACAGGTTGCGCTCGACGTCGACCGCGAGGGCCTTCAGCGGCGAGACGTAGAGGACTTTTGTGCCCTTGACGCCAGCGGTGTCGGTGCGCTGCTGCGCCAGCTGGTCGATGGCCCAGAGGAACGCCGCGAGCGTCTTGCCCGACCCGGTGGGTGCGATGACCAGAGTGTTGTGCCCGTCGGCGACGGCCTGCCACGCCTGCGCCTGCGCGGGGGTGGGCGTGCTGAAGGCAGCAGCGAACCACTCCCGGGTCAGGTCACTGAACCGGGCCATCGGGTCGTCCGGAGCCACGGCTCCATATTGCCCGGTGGGTACGACAAGTTTTCGGCGGTAGGTGGCGCGCGGTCTGGCGGTGCGCGGGTATTGCAATTGAACGGTGTTCAAGTATGGTCCTGAACTGTGGTTATGACCGACGTATCGGGGTGGTTGGAAGAACGGGCAGGTCAGCGCGTGAATGCCGGCTTGCAGCGAGAATTGAACGCACCTCGTCAACTCGGCGCGCACGTTCATCTTCGACACGGCCCCGGCCCCCGGTGCTGCGCATCACCGCCCGCGCCGACCTGACCGACAACGAGATGACACTCATCGACGACGTGCTGCGCGCCGTCCTTGCGCAGACCGCACATCGCAACAACGAAGAAAGGCGACCGAGGATGGCCGCTGAAACATACGCCATGCACGTTGGTGTCGACGACAGTGAACGTCTCCGGCTGCTCGGTCGGTTCTACGATCCCAACTCGGGCGCATTTCTGGAGTCAGCCGGTGTGGCAGAAGGGCATTCGATCGTCGACCTGGGCTGCGGGCACGGCGGGGTCACCGATCGGATGGCGAGCAGGGTCGGCGAATCCGGCAGGGTGTACGCAGTCGATGCCTCTGCCGAGCAGATCGAGATCGCGCGGTCGACGCTGAGTCGGCACCGCAACGTCACCTTCGTCGCCGGCGCGCTCGAAGACGACCCGCTGCGCGGGCAGCGTGTCGACTGGGTGTACAGCCGGTTCCTGCTGATGCACGTTCGCGACCTGCGTCGTGCTCTCGCTGCGATGGCCGACATGCTCACCGACGACGGCGCGCTACTGCTGGAGATCGCCGACGTGGGCTCGGCGCAGTTCAGCCCGGCGGACGCCGGCAGCGATCTCTGGCTGTCCTGGTGGTACGCCCTGGGCCGGGCGCGCGGTCTGTGCTTCGACGTGGCCGACTCCATCGAAACCGAGCTCGAGGCAGCCGGTTTCGCAATCCACCGCCGCGACCAATACCAACCGATCTCCTCGGCCCGCGAGGCCAAACTCGTCCATGCGCTCGGGTTCGAACAATGTGCACCCGCGTACCTCTCCGAAATCGGTGCTCCCGCTGAGCGGATCGAGGCCTACCGCCAATATCTGCGGCGCGTGCTCGACGATCCGGGCGTTACCTTCGCCCTGTTCAAGAGCGCGCAGATCATCGCCCGCCGCCGCTAGCCGGGCGAGGCGCGTCCGGGGACGCTTCACAGAGACCTCACAGGGGTGGTTTAGTCTTGGGCAGATGATGCGGTTACACGATCACGAGCTGCCGAATTACCTTGGCGCGGTTAAAGGTTTTCGCGTGGGGGCGGTAGCGCTGATGTTGCTGGCGACAGGCTGTTCGTCTTCAACTCAGGTGTCTTCTGAGGCGGCGGGTTCACTCGCACAGGATGCTGGGTCGATCCCGCAGACACAGTTGGCTGCCCCGCCGCTCACTGTCACCACCGATGTGCCCGGTTCGGATCCGGGTTTTGTGTTCATCAACGGTGGCGGGGCGGGAGCGGCCAATCTTTTTGGCAGCGGGACCCCCGAAATCGCGTCCGGCCCGGAGATTCTGGACAAGAAAGGTCGGCCGGTCTGGTTCCTGCAGATCCCCAATGACCAGGATGCGGGGAATTTTCAGGTCCAGACGTATCAGGGCAAGCCTGTTCTGACCTGGTTCCAGGGCACCAAACTCGCCGGTGCCGATTACATCGCGGATACGAACTACAAGATCATCAAGAAGATCACTCCGCATGGCGCGCCGTCTGACTTTCACGAGTTCCGCATCACCCCGGACGGGCGGGCGTTGATCACGTCAGTGAAAACCATTGATGCTGATCTCACCGGCATCGGCGGACCCAAGAACGGGAAGATCAACAACAGCATCGTCAATGTCGTCGATATCGCTTCCGGTGACACCCTGCTCGAGTGGGATTCGGCACAGCATCTACCGGTGACCGATAGCGCACTCAATTACCGTGATCTGTCTAATATTCCGGGGCAGGCTGCGGTGGCTCCCTTGCATATCAATTCGGTGGCCTTGGACCCCGACGGTGATCTGTTGGTGTCGGTGCGCGCGGCCAACGAGCTGGTCGCCGTCGACGCACACACCGGCGCCATCAAGTGGAAACTCGGCGGGAAAGACTCGACCTTCACCCTTGGCCCTGGGGCGGACTTCGCGGGCCAGCACGATCCACAATTCGTGGACGCAAACACGATCATGTTGTTCAACAACAACGTGGACCTCGGCGGAACCCGGCACGGCCCGTCCAGTATCAAATGGATCCGGCTCGACCACCAGACCCGTACGGCGACGCTGGTCCGCGAGTGGACCCAGCCGGACAACCTGGGAACGTTCACCCAAGGCAGCGTGCAAAGCCTTCCCGGTGGCAACACGTTCACCGGCTGGGGTGATGCGAACCGGATCACCGAATTCGCGGCCGACGGCCGAGTCTTGTGGAGCGCCAGCCAACCCGCACATGCTCCACAAAAACTAGAGGGCAACGTGGGGAGTGGTGGGATCGGTACCTACCGCGCGTTCTTGCAGCCCTGGGTCGGACACCCCACTCAGAAACCAGAACTGGCCATAACCACCGGCAATGGCCGGCCCACCTTGCATGCGGTCTGGAACGGCGCCACGGAAGTCACCCAGTGGAGAATCCTCACCGGGCCTACACCCGATGCGCTGAAACCCTTGCTGACTGCCCCGTGGAACGGACTCAACACCCCCGTCTCCCTACCGGCCACAACTGTCACCGCCGGCGCCTATTTCCAAATCCAAGCCCTCGACAAGAACGGCACCACCATCGGCAACAGCGACCCCGCCAAGATGTAGAACGAGAGCCGTTTTACCCCAACGTGCGCTGATAGCGGCGCATGCCGGCGATCCAGCGGTCGTAATCCGCGCCTTTGTGCCGGTACATCTCCAAGACCTCGGGGTGCGGGAGGACCAGGAACGTGCCGTCCTCGATGGCCCGGACCACCAGCGCGGCGACGTCGTCAGGCCCGACGACGTTGCCCGCGTGGGTCACGGCGTTGCCGGCGACCCGAATCGCGGCGTCGGGGGAATCGGTCATCCCGCGCAGCAGCGGGGTGTCGACGCCCATCGGGCAGACGCAGCTGACGCCGATGCCCTGGTCGCCGTAGGTGATGGTCAGCCACTCCGCGAAGCCGACAGCGGCGTGCTTGGTGACGCTGTAGCCGGCCGCGCCGAGCTGGGTGAGCAGACCGGCGGCCGAGGCCACGGCGACGAAGTGGCCGGCGCCCCGCTCAACCCATTCGGGCACAACAGCTTTGGCGGCGCGGATGTGCGCGCGCAGGTTGATGTCGATGATGCGGTCCCACGCGGCTTCGTCGTCGCCCAGTCCCGGCTGCCCGGTGATACCGGCGTTGGCGACGTAGATGTCGACGGGGCCGTACGTCTCGCGGGCGGCGGCGAGCAGCGTCGCGATGCCGTCCACCGACGACGCGTCGGCACCGACGCCGACACCTCCGTAACCCGCGGCCGTCTCGGCGGCGGCTTCGGCGTTGATGTCGCCGGCCACGACCGACGCGCCCGCGGCGGCCAGCGCCGTCGCGATGGACCTGCCGATGCCCGAGCCCGCTCCGGTGACGACAGCCACCGCACCTTCGATCTTCACGGGCTCATGTCTACCTCAACCGAACTGCACGCCTTGAGCCAGCGGCAGCTCGGACGAGTAGTTGACGGTGTTGGTGGCCCGCCGCATGTAGGCCTTCCAGGAATCGGAGCCGGATTCGCGGCCGCCGCCCGTCTGCTTCTCGCCACCGAACGCGCCGCCGATCTCCGCGCCCGAGGTGCCGATGTTGACGTTGGCGATACCGCAGTCCGACCCGTCGGCGGCCATGAAGCGTTCGGCCTCCCGGATGTCGGTGGTGAAGATGGCCGACGAAAGACCCTGCGGCACTGCGTTGTTGAGGGCGATGGCCTCGTCGAGCGTGTCGTAGGTCAGGACGTACAGGATCGGCGCGAACGTCTCCTGGTGCACGATGGCCGTCTGCCCCGGCATCCGCACCACCGCCGGTGTGACGTAGTAGGAGCTGGGGTGCAGCTGGACGCGTTCGCCGCCGGTCACCTCGCCGCCCTCCGCTTGCGCCTGTTCCAGCGCACCCACCATGTCGCGGTAGGACCGCTCGTGGATCAGTGGCCCGATCAGCGTCCCTTCGGCGGACGGGTCGCCGACCGGCAGGCTCTGGTACGCGGTGACGATCCGCTGCACAAGCGTGTCCACCACGCTGTGGTGCGCGATGACGCGGCGCAGCGTCGTGCACCGTTGGCCGGCGGTGCCGGCGGCGGCGAACACGATGCCGCGCACCGCGAGGTCGAGATCGGCCGACGGCGTGACGATGGTGGCGTTGTTTCCGCCGAGCTCCAGCAGCACCTTGCCGAACCGCCGGGCCACGCGCGGGCCGATCTCCTGGCCCATCCGTACCGACCCTGTCGCGCTCAGCAGCGCGACGCGGGGGTCGTCGACCAGCTGCTCGCCGATTTCGCGGCCGCCCAGTACCAACCGGCCGACATGCTCCGGGGCGCCGACGTCGGCCGCGGCGCGCTCCAGCAGCGCCTGACAGGCGACGGCGGTCAGCGGGGTGAGCTCGGAGGGCTTCCACACCACGGTGTCGCCGCACACCAGCGCGATGGCGGTGTTCCAGGCCCAGACGGCGACGGGGAAGTTGAACGCGGTGATGACGCCGACCACCCCGAGCGGATGCCAGTTCTCCATGAGCCGGTGCCCGGGCCGTTCGGAGGCGATGGTGCGTCCGTACAGCTGGCGCGAGAGACCCACCGCGAACTGGCAGACGTCGATCATCTCCTGCACCTCGCCGAGCGCCTCGGAGGTGATCTTGCCGGCCTCGATCGTCACCAGCGTGCCCAGATCGGCCTTGTGCTCGACGAGCAGCTCACCCAGGCGGGCCACGAGCGCACCGCGCACCGGTGCCGGGGTGGTGCGCCAGGTGGTGAACGCCTGTGCCGCTGCGGTGATCGCCGCATCGGCCTGCTCGGTCGTGCTCTCGGGAAGTGTGAAAAGCACCTCCCCGGTGATGGGCGTGCTGGCATGCAGGCCGTGGGCGCCGGGCTCACCCAGCGTCACGTGAGCACCGACGGCCTGGAGCGCGGTCCGCACGCGGTCGCGGAGTTGATCGGCGGTGGGCAAAAGTTGATTCTGCACAGAGGTCATGATGCCGCTTTCTCGTAGAGGTCGTAAGGGTCATGGATGTGCTGGCTGATGGCGCCGGCCATCCAGTCGAGGCTGTAGTCGCCAGTGTCGTCGGCGGCTGTCGGGTGCGCGTCCCGGTCCAGGTTCGACCGGAAGATGCCGGCCGCGGAAGCTGGCAGGAAGTCCTCGTAGACAACGGGTTTCGTGGGATCGCCGCCGCGGTAGTAGGCCAGGCCCTGGGCCGCAATCTCGGTGTCGGTGGCAGGGAAGTACCGGTCCCAGTGCTCCTGATCGGTCATCGCGGCGTCGTAGCGCTCCCGGCCGGCTGGGGTCAACGCCACCCCGCGGGCCTCGACCTCGCCGAAGCGCACCCGCAGACTGCCGTCGAAGACGGTGCCGTCGGGGGTCCGGAAGGTGCGCGGTTCGGCGAGGGCGCGAAACGACGTCTGCCGCAACAGCACCGGCGGGCCGTCGGTGGCCGGTGGCCCCTGGATCGCGTCGATCATGGTGATGCCCCGGGCCGTCATCCGGCGGTACAGCTCGTCGATATCCAGCACGCGCGGTGTCAGGTGGTTGATGTGGGTGGTGGTCACGCCTGCGATGTCCGCGGCCACGGCGGAGACGGCGCTGAGCTCGTCGTACCAGGCCTTGTCGATCGGCGTGCGCGACAGCGCGAAGGCGGCGACGGCGCGCCGCACGAAGTCGTCGGCGTCGGCGGCCGGACAGCCGTCGGCGGCGATCCGGCGGGCCTGGGCGATCAACGCCGGGTCGAACAGCCGGCGGCGGTCGACGAACTGCTGCACCCGGTCCCGCAGGTCGGGGGAGAAGAAGCGGGCGTCCTCGGTCGCCAGCATCGAGGTGAACACCCGAAACGGGTTGCGGTCCAGCTCTTCTGCCTCGATGGGCCGGAACGCGGTGGACACCACGGGCACCGGTGAGGCGGCCTCGCGCAGATCGTAGAACCCGACCGGGTACATGCCGAAAGCGGCGAAAAGGGCTGCGACATCGGCGAGTTCGGCGGGGCTGCCGACCCTGATGGCGCCGTGGCGTTCCGCGGTGACCCGGTCGATGGAGCCGAGCCGGCCGTCGGTCGCGCAGTCCCGGTTCACCGCCGTGGTGACGTCGACGAGCGTCGTGTAGGCCGGCACCTCGGTGCCGTACATGCGGGACAGGGCGGCGGCGAACGCGGCGCGCAGCTCCCACGTCTGAACCATCATGGCAACGCCTGCGAGTAGTCTCCGGCCATGGCCGAAGCCGAGCAGCTTGACGATGTCGACCGAATCCTGGTGCGGGAGCTGGTGGCCGACGGCCGCGCGACGCTGGCGCACTTGGCGACGGCGGCGGGGCTGTCGGTGTCGGCGGTGCAGTCGCGGGTGCGCAGACTGGAATCCCGCGGCGTGATCACGGGATACACGGCGCGGATCAACCCCGAGGCCGTCGGCCGCATGCTGTCGGCGTTCGTCGCGATCACCCCACTCGATCCTTCCCAACCTGATGATGCCCCGGCGCGGCTGCAGCCGTTCCCCGAAATCGAGTCCTGCCACTCGGTGGCCGGCGAGGAGAGCTACGTCCTGCTGGTGCGTGTCGCTTCGGCGCGGGCGCTGGAAGGCCTGCTGCAGCGCATCCGGACGGTGGCCAACGTTCGCACGCGAAGCACCATCATCTTACAGACTTTTTACGATGATCAGGTCTCGCTACCGGAATAGTTCCTGTTTCTTGTCCTGCAGAGTGTAAATATTGCGTTAGGATGGCGGCATGACCGCTGTTCTGACTTCTGGTGACGGACTGTCCGCGGGCAGCGCCCGCAACGTTCGCGACGTGCTGGGCCGCAGCATCCTGACCGACGGTTTGGACCTCGTTCTCGATCTCGACCGGTCCGGTGGCTCCTATCTCGTCGACGCGCGCGACGGCAGCCGGTACCTCGACATGTTCACGTTCTTCGCGTCGTCGGCGCTGGGGATGAACCACCCAGCGCTCACCGATGCCGCCTTCCGGGCCGAACTGGCGCAGGCGGCGGTCAACAAGCCGAGCAACTCCGACGTGTACAGCGTGCCGATGGCGCGCTTCGTCGAGACGTTCGCGCGGGTGCTGGGTGACCCGGCGCTGCCGCACCTGTTCTTCGTCGATGGCGGGGCGCTGGCCGTGGAGAACGCGTTGAAGGTCGCCTTCGACTGGAAGAGCCGGCTCAACGAATCGCGCGGTATAGACCCGGCGCTGGGCACCCGGGTCCTGCACCTGCGTGGCGCGTTCCATGGCCGTAGCGGCTACACCATGTCGCTGACCAACACCGACCCCAACAAGGTGGCCCGCTTCCCGAAGTTCGACTGGCCACGCATCGATGCCCCGGTGGTGGCCCCCGGCGTGGATATCGTTGCACTGGAACGGGAATCGCTGCGGCAGGCCCGGGCGGCCTTCGAGGCCTACCCGCACGACATCGCGTGTTTCATCGCCGAGCCGATCCAGGGCGAGGGTGGTGACCGGCACATGCGTCCCGAGTTCTTCGCCGCGATGCGAGATCTGTGTGTCGAGTTCGACGCGCTTCTGATCTTCGACGAGGTGCAGACGGGCGTCGGGATGACCGGAACCGCTTGGGCCTACCAGCAATTGGGCGTCACGCCCGACGTGGTGGCCTTCGGTAAGAAGGCGCAGGTGTGCGGGGTGATGGCGGGCGGCCGCGTCGACGACGTCGCCGACAACGTCTTCCATGTCAGCTCGCGGATCAACTCCACCTGGGGTGGCAACCTCACCGACATGGTGCGGGCCCGCCGCGTCCTCGAGGTCATCGAAGCTGACGGGCTCATCGACAACGCCGTGCGCATGGGCTGGTACCTGGTCGGGCAGTTGCGTTGCCTGGCAAGTGAATTCCCGTCGTTGGTGCTCGACGCGCGCGGGCGGGGGTTGATGTGCGCGTTCAGCATGCCGTCGGCTGCGCAGCGCGACGAGGTGATCCGCCGGCTGTGGCAGCACCATGTCATCCTGCTGGCCAGTGGCGCCGACTCGGTGCGGTTCCGGCCGGCGCTCACGGTGTCGCGCAGTGAGATCGACGAGGCCGTTCAAGCGCTGCGGGACGTGCTAGCGGCGCTCTAGGACCTGCTGGCGGATCAACCCGCGCAATCGGGTCAATTCGGTGCCGCTGACCAGGGTGCAGTCGTGCAACTCGGCCAATTTCCTTGCGGCCGGGGTGAAGTCGTTGTTGGTGACCACCATGGTGTGCGCGCAGTCCTGCATGGGCGCGCCGGCCACCACCTCCTGGACGGCGCCGGGGCCGACGGGCCGGGACAGCCGCTTGCATTGGATGGCAAGGCGATTGGGCCGCGTGCCGACGATCAGGTCGACGCCCCAATCCCCGGACAGCTCCGTCATGATGACGGGCACGCCACAGGACCGGGCGATTCGGGCGACGTAATCCTCGAATTCAGTGCCGGACATGTCGTGTACGGGATCTTCGTGACGGCTCGGGGTGCGCATTCCGGTCAGGACGTGCGGGATGGCGGCGAGCAGCAGCGGCACGCCGACGGTCGCGGACAGTGCCGGTTCCCACGCCCAGCCGTGCAGATACGCCGCGCCGCCGGCCACCAGCCCTGCCGCGCCCAAGAGTTTCATCCGCACGCCAGGCATCGTAGAGCCAGCCCCTGACAGGTCTTTACAGGACGGCCGCAAGCTACTACCTTGCGTAGTAGAGGTGATCCGAATGACTGGTGACTCCGGGAATTGGCAACGTAACTTCGACTGGGCCGCAGGCTTTTTGGCGGTCGCGCTGGTGCTGCACGGCGCCGACCACATGCGCCGGGGGATGAACGTCGTCCCGCCGGCGGTGATGGTGGGCGGCACGCTGCAACTGATCTTCGCGGCGGTCACGATCGCGCTGGTGTTCAAACGGAACCGGTGGGCGCCACTCGCGGCCGTCGGGATCGGCTACGCCGGCGCGGTGGGATTCACTGCGGCACATCTGCTTCCGGCGTGGGGATTCTTCAGCGACAGCTTCATCAACCCGCCACCGTGGGCGCGGGTGACGGCGTTCTCGTGGGTGACCGCGCTTCTCGAGATCGCCGCCAACCTAGTGTTCGGCACGATCGGCCTGGTGCTGTTGCGGCAACGGCGCGTGACCCAAACTGCAATCCGAGGGTTGCAATAAGGGTGCGACTGTGCAACTGTGGAGTTGCACATACCGCCGCTCGAAGGGGAATCATGGACACGCTCGACATCACCCGCACCATCGACATCGACGCGCCGATTCAGCGGGTCTGGGATGCCCTGACCAAAGCCGAGCTCATCGCGCAATGGTTCGGTGACGCAGCCGAACTCGAGGCGACCCCAGGTGGCACCGGCTTCTTCGGCTGGAACGCCCATGGCAAGTTCCGGGTCGTGGTCGAAAGCGCCGAGGCGCCGCACACGCTGGTCTATCGCTGGGCGCACCGCGAAACGGATGCCGACCCGACGCCGCAGAATTCGACCGTCGTCCGCTTCGATCTCACCGAGATCGACGGTGGCACCCGACTCGATCTACGCGAGACGGGCTTCGAGAACCTGGCCGACCCGCAGACGGCGCACGCCGAGAACAGTGGCGGCTGGACCGCCGAACTCGGCGACCTGGTCGCGTACCTGCAGGCTGCAGTGTGACCGACACCCACATGCCGGGGATGCTGGCGGTGCTCGCCGACGAGACCCGGTGGCGCATCCTGACCGAGCTGGGCGCCGACGACCTGTCGGCGAGCGCCCTGGCCGGCCGGTTGCCGGTGAGTCGGCAGGCCATCGCCAAACATCTGTCGGTCCTGGCCGACGCGGGTCTGGTCGAGCCCGTGAAGGTGGGTCGGGAGATTCGCTACCGGGCGCTGGGCGCCAAACTCAGTGCGCTGGGCAACGAGCTGGAAACCATTGGAAGACAATGGGATCGGCGTCTCGCCGCGATCAAACGGATCGCCGAGGGTGGGGTAGCGCCCTAGCGTCCACCAGGCGCATACTGGGGTTGGCGGTGATATTGATGCTCAGCCCGACAACCGATCGGTTCCGCGACGACGATCCCAGCGTGCATGAGGCTGCGCGATTCGGTCTCGTGATGGGAAGCCTCGGCGTCGGGTTCATGGTGCTGGCGGCCATCTGGGTCCGGCACTGCCACGGATTTGATACGACGGCATGCACCTGGGTGAATTTGAAGCCGGGCCGCACCGTCCTGGCGCTGGCCGGTCCGCTGTTCCTCTTCGGCAGCGGGGTGTGGGCCTTCGTCCGAACCTATCGGGCCTGGCGGGGCGACCAGGTCTGGTGGGCCTGGCAGGGCGCCGGATGGTTCCTCTTGCTGCTGATGTCCATCGTGCTCACGATGAGCCTGCCGGTGCTGCTCTTCTAACCGAGCATGGCGGCGGCGAAACGGCGCACGGATTCGACGCCCGTCGCGGCCGCGTCGTCGAACCCGGCGCGGGTCCGCACAGAAATCTCCCGCGTGGCCGGGTCCAAGGTGATCTCGGCCAGCAGCTCGCCGGTCGTCGGTTCGCACACCGCCCACGAGTACAACGTGTCGGATTCCCATTGCGCCGTGCGGGTTTGGACGTGATCGGGGGAGTGCTCACCCAAATCCGCGAGTGACGGCCGGTCGTCCATCCGGTCGTCGGCACGCAGCGCGCGCAGATACCAGGCGCCGGCATTGATCTCGATGGGTTCCACAGCACTCCTCCTCAAATGCAACTCAGGGCTGCGATCCGTGACGGATCGCAGCCCTGAGTCGAAACCAGCGGACCGGAACTAGTCCTTCAGCTCGGCGATGACGGTGCCCTGCGTGATGGCGGCGCCGGCCTCGACCGACAGACCGGTCACGGTGCCGTCCTTGTGCGCGGTCACCGGGTTCTCCATCTTCATGGCCTCCAGCACGACGATCAGATCACCCGCGGAGACCTGCTGGCCCTCCTCGACGGCGACCTTCACGACAGTGCCCTGCATCGGCGCGGTGACCGAGTCGCCCGAGGCGGCCTTGCCGCCGGCGGCGCCACGCTTGCGCGGCTTCGGCTTCTTCTTGATGGCACCGGTGGCTGCGCCACCGCCGCCACCACCGATGGCCAGATCGCCGGGCAGCGACACCTCGACGCGACGGCCACCGACCTCGACGACGACCTTCTGACGCGGCGTCGCGTCTTCGTCGTCCAGTGCCTCGCCACCGGTGAACGGCTCGACCGTGTTGTTCCACTCGGTCTCGATCCAGCGGGTGTGCACGTCGAACTTGTCGCCGTCACCGATGAAGGCCGGGTCCGAGACCACAGCGCGGTGGAACGGGATGACCGTGGCCAGGCCCTCGACGTTGAACTCCGCCAGCGCACGGCGCGAGCGGGCCAGCGCCTCGTCGCGGGTGGCGCCGGTGACGATCAGCTTGGCCAGCATCGAGTCGAACTGACCACCGATGACCGAACCGGTCTCGACACCCGAGTCCATGCGGACGCCGGGGCCGGTCGGCGCCTCGAACTTCGAGACGGGGCCGGGGGCGGGCAGGAAGCCGCGACCGGCGTCCTCGCCGTTGATGCGGAACTCGAACGAGTGGCCGCGCGGGGTCGGGTCCTCGGTGATGTCCAGGGCCTCGCCGTTGGCGATCTTGAACTGCTGCAGCACCAGGTCGATGCCCGAGGTCTCCTCGGTGACCGGGTGTTCCACCTGCAGGCGGGTGTTGACCTCGAGGAAGCTGATCAGCCCGTCCTGGCCGACCAGGTACTCGACGGTGCCGGCACCGTAGTAACCGGCTTCCTTGCAGATCCGCTTGGCGGACTCGTGGATTTCCTTGCGCTGCGCATCGGTCAGGAACGGCGCGGGGGCCTCCTCGACGAGCTTCTGGAAGCGGCGCTGCAGCGAGCAGTCACGGGTGCCGGCGACGACGACGTTGCCGTGGGTGTCGGCGATGACCTGTGCCTCGACGTGGCGCGGCTTGTCCAGGTAGCGCTCGACGAAGCACTCGCCACGGCCGAAGGCCGCGACGGCCTCACGGGTGGCCGAGTCGAACAGCTCGGGGATCTCCTCGAGGGTGCGGGCGACCTTCATGCCGCGGCCGCCACCGCCGAAGGCCGCCTTGATGGCGATCGGCAGGCCGTGCTCCTTGGCGAAGGCCAGGATCTCGTCGGCGTCCTTGACCGGGTCCGGGGTACCCGGCACCAGCGGAGCGTTCGCCTTGGCGGCGATGTGGCGCGCGGTGACCTTGTCACCGAGGTCGCGGATGGACTGCGGGCTGGGCCCGATCCAGATGAGCCCGGCGTCGAGGACGGCCTGGGCGAAGTCGGCGTTCTCGGACAGGAAGCCGTAGCCCGGGTGGATGGCGTTGGCGCCGGACTTGGCGGCGGCGTCCAGGATCTTGTCGAAGACGAGGTAGGACTCGGCCGAGGTCTGGCCGCCCAGGGCGAAGGCCTCGTCGGCAAGCCGCACGTGCGGCGCATCGGCGTCCGGCTCGGCGTAAACGGCGACGCTGGCCAGTCCGGCGTCCTTGGCAGCCCGGATGACCCGGACAGCAATCTCTCCACGGTTGGCGACTAGCACCTTGGAGATCTTGGAACTGGCGTGGTTGGCCACAGTGCCTCCTGACGGCGGTTCTCTAAGAAATGTCTTTAAGAATGTATCGCGTGCAGTGTAAGGCCTAACCGGCGGATCCCCACTTCGGGGAACGCGGGCGCCGGCACGTTTTCTTAGAGATCGCCCAAGCGACCCGCTTGACCCGCGCTTTCTCACCGAACATCTGCTTGGGTGATACTGGTGCCGCACCGGACCCGCCGGGGAGCCACGAGTAAGGGGACACCGTTGTTCGTCGAGCCGCAGGCCTCAGACCCCGAATTGATCGCGCGCAAGCGGGCGGTCAACCCGAACGTCCGTATCCCACCCAAGATGCAGTGGGTGACCGATGAAGACGGGAACATCCTCAAGCACGAGCTGCCGGGGGAGACGCTGTGGCACCGGATCCGGGACACCTACGCCGCCCTGTTCTACAGCTCGATCGTCACGCACATCCCGTTCCACTTCATCCGGCTGGGTTATCTCCGGCTGTTCGGGGCGAAGATCGGCAAGGGCTCCGCGATCAACCGCGGCACGAGCGTCTGGTCGATTCCGTACCTGGTGATCGGTGACCGCGTCTCGATCGGTTTCCGGTGCGTTCTCGACGCGCGGGCCGGCATCGCGATCGGCAACGACGTCGTCATCGCCAGCGACACGCACATCATCGCCGGCGGGCACGACATCAATCACCCCAACTTCGTGCCGGCACCGAACCCGCCGGACCCCATCGTGATCGACGACCACGTGTGGATCGCGACCCGGGCGATCGTCCTGCCGTCCCTGCTGGGCCGGGGCGCCGTGGTGGCCGCGCACACCGTCGTCAACAAAGAGGTACCGCCGTTCGGCATCGTCGGCGGCGTGCCCGGCAAGATCATCGGCCAGCGCAACCCGGATGCGCTGCACTACAGCGGCAAGTTCAAGCTGCCGTTCTTCTGAGCCGTCCCCCGGCGTCCTACGCCGCTTCCCGCAGGCGGTATCTCATTTGCCGCGTTCCTCAACGCGGCTCGTACCTCGCCGCTTGATCGTCACGCAGGCGGCGTTTGATGCGCGTCAGCATGGCCGACATACCCCGCAGACGCAGCGGGCTGATCAGCTTCGCCAGTCCCAGGTCCGCGTAGAAATCGTCGGGCACCGCGAGGATGTCGGACGCCGGCAGGCCATCCAGGCCGGCCGCGAGGATGGCCGCGAAGCCCCGCGTCGTCGGGGCTTCCGCCGGCGCGCTGAAGTACAGCCGCACATGCTCGGGGTCTTCGGCGTCGACGTGCAGGAACAACGGCGACTGGCACTCCGGCACCGGCTCCATCGCGGCTTCTTCGAGCGACGGCGGCAGCGGCGGGAGTTCGTTCGCGAACTCCAGCAGCAGCGCCAGCTTGTCCTGCCCCTGAACGTCGGCGAAATCCGACACCACCTCGGCCAGGGCTTCAGGCATGGGGCCGGGGACGGTCATGCGGAGCCCGGCGCCGGCCCCGGTTCCTCACCAACGGCGACGGGCACCCGCACCGCATTGCCCCACTCGGTCCACGAACCGTCGTAATTGCGGACGGCGGGCAGGCCGATCAGGTGCGTCAGCACGAACCAGGTGTGGCTGGAGCGCTCGCCGATGCGGCAGTAGGCGACGGCCTTGTCGTCGGGGGAGATGAAGCCGTACAGCTCATCGAGTTCGGCGCGCCCGCGGAACCGGCCGCTGTCGTCGACGGCCTTTGCCCACGGGATGGACCGCGCGGTGGGGATGTGACCGCCGCGCAGCGCACCCTCCTCCGGGTAGTCGGGCATGTGGGTGCGCTCGCCGGTGTACTCCTGCGGAGAGCGGACGTCGATCAGCGGCTCTTTGCCGAGGATCGCGAGGACGTCGTCCTTGAAGGCGCGGATCGGGGCGTCGTTGCGCTCGACCACCGGGTACCCCGTGGTCTGCTTGCTCGGGACGTCCAGGGTGGTGTCCCGGCCGTTGGTGATCCACAGGTCGCGGCCACCGTCGAGCAGACGGACATCCGGGTGCCCGAAGAGGGTGAACACCCACAGCGCGTAGGCCGCCCACCAGTTGCTCTTGTCGCCGTAGATCACCACGGTGTCGTCGCGGCTGATGCCCTTGCGATCCATCAGCGCGGCGAACTGCGCGCCGTCGATGTAATCGCGGACATGCGGGTCATTGAGGTCGGTATGCCAGTCGATCTTCACCGCGCCGGGGATGTGGCCGGTGTCGTACAGCAGGACGTCTTCGTCGGACTCGACGATGGCCAAACCGGGGCGTCCGATGTTGCCTGACAGCCAGTCGGCGGTCACCAGGCGATCGGGATGCGCATAGGTGGCGAAAGCGGGATGTGGGTCTGCGGGCAGCGGCACACTGTGAGCGTACCTAGGCCCGAAATGCGCCGCCGACCCGTAAGGTCGAAACTTGTTTGCGCGAGGACCGCTGCGGTATGACATCAGCCGTCTCCCACAGGGCTGACCGGAGGGATTGAGGATTTGCCAGAGAAATACGACGTCGGAATCATCGGCCTGGGATATGTGGGGCTGACGCTGGCCACTGTGCTGGCCGAGGCCGGCAACTCCGTCATCGGAATCGAGACCCGTCAGGAATTGGTCGATATGACCAATCAGGGTTTGCCGCATTTCACCGAGACCGGCCTGCCCGACGCCCTCGAGGGCGTCACCCGATTCGGGAAATTGAAGGCTGTCACCGCATTTGACGACAGCTTCTCGTGCGACACGTACATCATCACCGTCGGCACGCCGTTGTCGGCGGACGGTGTCGCGCGCGTCGACATGATCGAGGCCGCGGCCCGCGACATCGCCGGCAACATGCAGGACGGCGCGCTGGTCATCCTGCGTTCGACGGTCAAGGTCGGCACCACGCGCGACGTGGTGGCGCCGATGCTGGCCGCCAGCGGCAAGAGCTTCGACATCGCCATGTGCCCCGAGCGCACCCTGGAAGGCAAGGCGCTGCAGGAATTGCGCGAACTGCCGCAGATCGTCGGCGCCGACGACCCGGCGGTCGCCGACCGGGCCGCCGCGGTGTTCCGGAAACTCACCAGCTCGATCGTGCTGGTCTCCGATATCGAGACCGCCGAGATCATCAAATTGGTGAGCAACACGTTCCGCGATGTCCAATTCGCATTTGCCAACGAAGTCGCCCGGATTTGCGACGCCTTCGGGGTCAGCGCCTATGAGGTGATCTCGGCAGGCAAGCTCGGATACAACCGCACCAATATCCCGTTGCCGGGTCTGGTGGGCGGGCCGTGCCTGGAGAAGGACCCGCACATCCTCATGGAGAGCGTCCGCGAGCGCGGCGTCACCCTGGACATCACCGCCGCCGGCCGCCTGGTCAACGAGCGCCAGCCCGCCGAGACGGTGCGCTTCATCAGCAGCGAGATCGCGCGCCGGAAGCTGGGTGCCGACGGGCCGCTGAAGATCAACCTGCTGGGCATGGCGTTCAAGGGCCAGCCCGAGACCAGCGACCTGCGTGGGTCGATGTCCATCAAGGTGCTGAGCGAGTTGAAGGCGGCGCACCCCGATGCCGAGATCGGTGTCTACGACCCCGTCACGCCGAATGACGTTCTGGCCGAAGCCTTTCCGGGGCACAAGGTGTACAACCGGTTCGGCGACGCGGTCAGCGGCGCGGACGTCGTCGTCCTCGGCAACAACCACCCGTCGCTGGGCACCATCTCGCCGCGCACCATCAGCGAGTTCATCAGCCCCGACGGTTTCGTCTTCGACTACTGGAACCACTACAGCCACCTGCCGACCACCGAACTCGGCGACAGCTACTTCGCCGTGGGCCGCAGCGGAAAGGTCGTCGAGCGTGTCTGAGCGGGTCGTGGTCACCGGTGGTGGCGGATTCATCGGCGCCTACCTGGTCAAGCGGCTGGTGCGGGACGGCTGGCAGGTCGCGGTGGTGGACTCCATGGTCCGCGGCGATGCCGGCCGCTTCGCGGAAGTCGCTTCGGACGTCGAGCTTTTCACATGCGACGTCCGTGATCAGGACGCCCTCGAGAAGGCGTTCGCCGGCGCCGAGGTGGTCATGCACCTGGCCGCCATCAACGGCACCGAGAACTTCTACAAGCAACCGGAACTGGTGCTCGACGTCGGCCTGCGCGGTGCGCTCGCGGTGACCAACGCCGGCCGCGCGGCGGGGGTGCCGGACCTCATCGTCGCCTCGACCGCCGAGGTCTACCAGACGCCCGCGATCATCCCGACGCCCGAGACCATCCCGCTGATGCTGCCGGACAGCCTCAACCCGCGGTACTCCTACGGCGGCGGCAAGATCGTCAGCGAGCTGATCGCCTTCAACTACGGGCAGGACCACTACCGGCAGGTGCAGGTCTTCCGGCCGCACAACGTGTTCGGGCCGAACATGGGGTGGAAGCACGTCGAGCCCCAGTTCATCCTGCGGGCGCTGGGCTGCCAGGAGGCCGGTGACCCGACGTTCCCGATCCAGGGTGACGGCAGCGAGACACGCTCGTTCTGCTACGTCGACGACATCGTCCAGGGCATCTTGACGATGTACGAAAAGGGCGGCCACCGCGAGGTTTACCACATCGGCAGCGACGAGGAGCTCAGCGTCCGGGAGCTGGCGACGCGGATCGGCCGGGCCGTCGGCGTCGAGCTCGAGATCAAGCCGGGCGAGTTGCAGGCCGGCGGCACACCGCGCCGGTGCCCGGACATCTCGAAGATGCGGGCGCTGGGCTGGTCGCCGCAGGTGGCACTCGACGACGGGCTGGCCCGCACCGTGGCGTGGTACCGCGAGCACCGAAATGACGTGCCCGCAAATGACCTGATGTAGCGGGGGCACAATAGCGGCTATGAGGGCGCGCATCCTGGCACTGGTCGTCATCGCTGGGCTGCTCCTGACGGGGCTCGCGGCGCTGGTCTACAGCCTCACCCGGCCGGAACCGGAAGCCGTCCAGGCCAAGCCGTCGGCGCAGCTGCCGATGGTGGACAAGGCGTCGCTGGAACGGGCGATCCACGACGCCTTCACCAGCCAGCCGCCGCAGGCGGTGATCTGCGAGCGCGGCCTCATCGCCCGGATCGGGCAGAGCACGCGGTGCGACGTCACCATGTCACCGGCGTACGGAATCCAGCCGACCATCACGGTGTCCGGGGTCGACGGCGGCAAGGTCAGCTATTCGATGACCCCGGCGGTGTCCAAGACCCAGCTGGAGGCGGCGGTAGCGGACATGGTGACTCGTACGCGTAAGGCCGCGCCGGATGCCGTCGTGTGCCTGTCGGGGCTCGAGGGCAAGCAGGGTGCGGTGGCGTTGTGCGACATCACCGATGACGGGTTCACCAGCCGGCGCACCGCGCTGGTGAGCGAAGTGTCCGGCCTCGCAATGAATTACGGCCTGACGCCCGTGCTGGAGAAGTCCGTGGCGGAGAGCTCTCTCGCGGCGCAACTGGGGCAGAGCCCGGGCACGGTCAGGTGCGACGGGGATGTGGACAGCAAGGTCGGGGCGACCCAGCGGTGCACCGCGGTTGTCGGCGGTCAGAACCGCGCCTACACGCTGACGGTCACCGACGTCGCCGACGGCAAGGTGTCGTTCAGCTACAAGCCCATCAACTGACCGGACCCATCCGCCGGCCGGTTGGCTCCGAATCCCACCAGAGACCGTTCGACTCGGAGGTTCGATGGGAATCGAGTACAGCAGTGTGGTCGACGCGCCGCGCGACGACGTGTTCGCCTGGCATGCCCGGCCGGGGGCCATCCACCGGCTGCTGCCACCGTGGCAGCCGATGAGCGTGGTCGCCGAAGCGGCGTCGCTGGCTGACGGGCGCGCCGTGCTCGGCCTGCCCGGCGGGCTGCGCTGGAGCGCGCAACACAGTCCCGCCGACTACGCGCCGCCCGCACGTTTCGTCGACGAACTCGGTCGGGGCGGACTGCGTTCGCTGCCAACCGGTTTGGTCGGGCACTGGCGGCACGAACACTGCTTCGACGCCGTCGCCGACGGGCGCACCCGGGTCACCGATCGCGTCGATACGCCGGTCCCCGGGAATCTGCTGCAGCAGACGTTCCGGTACAGGCATCGCCAGCTGAGCGACGACCTGGCCGCCCATCAGTGGGCGCGCGAACACGGCGGGCGTCCAGGCTCGGTGGCGGTGACCGGGGCGTCGGGACTGGTCGGCGGCGCGCTGACCGCTTTCCTGTCCACCGGCGGTCACCGAGTGATCCGGTTGGTGCGCCGCGAACCACGCGACGACACCGAACGCCGCTGGGATCCCGAATCACCCGCCGAGGATCTGCTCGACGGTATCGACGCGGTCGTCCACCTGGCGGGCGCGTCGATCGCCGGCCGATTCACCGACGCGCACAAGAAGGCGGTGCGGGACAGCCGGATCGAGCCGACCCGCCGGCTGGCCGAGTGCGCCGCACGCGCGACCGACGGACCGGCGGTCTTCGTCAGCGCGTCGGCGATCGGTTGGTACGGAGCCGACCGGGCCGACGAGCACCTCGATGAATCGGCGCAACCGGGCGACGGGTTCCTGGCTGATGTCGTCGCCGACTGGGAAGCGGCGACGGCACCGGCAACCAGTGCCGGACTGCGCGTCGTCAACGTCCGCACCGGCATCGTGCAGACACCGCGTGGCGGCACGCTGCAGCTGATGCGGCCGCTGTTCGCCGCCGGTCTGGGCGGGCCGCTCGGCGACGGGCGGCAGTGGCTGTCCTGGATCGACATCGACGACCTGATCGACGTTTACCACCGCGCCCTGGTCGACACCGGGCTCTCCGGGCCGGTGAATGCCGTTGCGCCCCAACCGGTCCGCAACGCCGACTACACGCGGACCCTGGCTCGGGTGCTGCACCGTCCGGCCGTGCTGCCCGTGCCGCCCCTGGGGCCGGCGCTGCTGCTCGGCAGCCAGGGGGCCCGCGAGCTGACCATGGCCAGTCAGCGCGTGGTGCCCGGCCGGCTCATCGAGGCGGGGCACCGCTTCCGGCGCCCGGACCTGGAACAGTGCCTGCGCCACCAGTTGGGGAAGGCGGACCGATGATCGACGCGCAGCGTCAGGTCGTGGTGGCGGCGCCGGCGGCTGCCGTCTTCGCGTACCTGGCGGACTTCACCACCACGACGCAGTGGGACCCGGGCACCGTGCGCACTGAACGCATCGCCGGCGACGGCGGCGTGGGCACCCGCTATGTCAACACGTCCCGCTTCGCCGGCCGCACATCGGAAATCACCTACGAAGTGACCAGCGTGACGCCAGGGCAGTCGATCGAACTGCGCGGGGTCAATCAGTACCTGGTCGCACGGGACACCATCACCGTGGCCCCGCACGCCGACGGAACCGAGGTCACCTACCGGATCAGGTTCGCGTTCCAGGGGTGGCTGCGGTGGATCGAGCCCCTGCTCTCGCTTGCGGTGACGCATCTCCTCGACGACGGGGCGCGCGGGCTTCGGCGTGAACTCGCGCGAATCTGATTGCGCGGCAAGCTCTCACAGGCCGATGGCGGCGGCGCAGTACTGCCACACCTGCCGCACCTCGGCGTCGTCGTCGTGGGCGCCGGGCAGGTAGTGCGTGGGACGGATCCGGCGATCGTGCCAGAACTGCCCCGACTCCGGCGGCGGGTTCGTCGCCGTCAGCCAGACCGCGGTGTCGGCGGCCTGCTCGGGCGTCCGCAGGATCGGGCGCGTCACGCGACGGAACCCGGGCAGTGACTGGGCGACGCCCGGGGTGTCGGCCCAGCCGGGATGCATGGCCGCGACCGTCAGTTCGGGCCAGCGCTGCGCCAGCAGCGGTGTCAACGCCACCTGGATGCGTTTACTGCGCGCGTACGCCGTGGCGCCGCGGTAGGGCCCGCGCCGGTATTCGATGTCATCGACCGGAAGTGCCTGGGTGTACATGCCGCCGGAGGACATCAGGACGACCCGCGCCGCGGCAGACAGCGCCGGCCGCAGGAGCTCCGTCAGCAACACCGGCCCCAGGACGTGCGTGGCCAGCGAAAGCTCATGTCCGTCAGCGCTTTCTGTCCGCTCCTCGGGCATCACCCCGGCGTTGTGGATCACGGCGTCGAGTCGTGAGCGCCGGGACAGCAGATCCGCGGCGAACGACCGGACCGCGGCCAGGCGCGACACGTCGCACACCTCCACCGCCACGTCGGCAGCCGGCGCGACCGTCAGCACGTGGTGTCGCGCTGCTTCGCCGCGGGCCCGGTCGCGCACCGTCATCAGCACCGTCGCCCCGAGCGCCGCGAGCTCGGTGGCGATGGCCTTGCCGATGCCGGAATTCGCCCCGGTGACCAGCACGGTGCGGCCGGCGAGAGCGTTGTCCGGCAGTTCGGGTGTCCGCCAGAACTGTTGCCGCACAGCCAGACCCAGGCGGGAGTACCCCAGAACGACGGTGCGGTCGAGGAGATCGTCGAAGAAGGCGCCGACCATGATCGTCAGGTCAGCGAGACGACGACGACCGGGGTGCTCGTCGGCTGGCTGGATCCGGAGCCCGGCTCGACCGTCACGGCGACCTTGGCGGCCGAGTCCAGCGCCGGTATCACCTCGCCGCCGGGCGGTGGCATGGTGTCCGCGCTCATGGTGCCGGCGGACCGCGGGGCGCCCGACGCCGGGATGAACCACATCTGGTAGACGTGGCCTGCCGGTGGTGCAGGCACATTCGCCATGGCCACCACAACGGCGTTCGCCTGTTGCGACGCGCTGAGGGTTATCGTGCCCCCGGCGACCTCCGCGGAGAAGGTGCGGATGTCGGGATTGGCCAGCACCTGCGAAACCGTCGGTTGCCCAGGGTGATCCCTGAAGCGTTCGGCGACCACCGTGGTGCCGATGACGACCGCGCAGATCACCGCGGCGGCCGCCGCGAGCCGGACGATCAACCGGCGGCGCCGGCTTCGCTTGAGCGCCAATTCATCCGAACTGCGCTCGGCGGACTGGAGGCCGATGGCCTGCAGGATGCGCGCGCGCAGTTCGGCCGGCGGCGTCAGGACGTCACCCGCGGTCAGCAATGCCATGGTCTCCTGGGTGTCGCCGACGATCCGGGCGAACGCCTGCGCGGTGTGCGGCGCGGCGACGCCCAGGCGGCCGGCGATGTCCGAGCGCTCGGCTTCGGACACCGCATCGAGTGCATATACGTACGCCAGATCGAGCAGTTGCTGTTCGTCGTCGGTGTAGCTGTCAGGCATCGGTGCCCACCCCCAAGCAGTTCTTCAGGCGGATCAGGCCGTCCCGGATACGGGCCTTGATGGTGGGGAGCGTGACGGCCAGGTGCTCGGCGACCTCCCGATAGGTGTGCCCGCTGTAGTACGCCAGGCCGATGGCTTCGCGCTGGATGGCGGTCAGTCCATTGAGGCAGTCGGTGACCTCCTGCTCATCGAGTCGCTGCCCCACTTCATCGGCGACGGTGTCGTGCTCGCGGCCGAGACTCGAGGCGCCGTAGGCATGGTTGCGGTCGGCGGCCGACTGTTCGGAGCGGACCCGATCGATGCTGCGGCGGTGGGTCAATGTCATCAGCCAGCCGATCGGGCTGGCCAGCGCCGGGTCGTATTGTCGTGCCGCCGAGGACCACACCTGCAGGAACACCTCCTGCACGACGTCCTCGGCGAGTGTCCTGTCCCGCACGACGCGATAGGCGAGGCCGAACACCCGTGATGAGGTCTGGTCGTAGAACTCGGTGAAAGCCGCACTGTCGCCGTCGGCGATCGCGGTGAGCAGAGCTGCGCGGTCCGGCTCACCCTCCATGCGGGAATCGTCGCACGGCTGCGCCGGAACCGGAGCGATCTGCCGCAACCTGTCGGATCCGGACGGCGTGCTCACGATCGCGCCTTAGGCTGCAGGACCAGCTGGTGCAGGTCCAGGTAGCCCGAGGCGAAGCCCGCCTCGGAGTAGGCGAGGTAGAAGCGCCACATCCGCCGGAAGATGCGGTCGAATCCCAGCGCGTCGGCGCCGGCGCTGTTGGCGGTGAATCGCTGCAGCCACAGTCTGAGGGTGTGGGCGTAATGCGGTCCGAACGAATGCCGGTCGGTGATGCGCAGTGCGGTGTGTGCGGTGACCGACCGTTCGATGAGCTTGACCGACGGCAGGAATCCGCCCGGGAAGATGTACTTGTGCACCCAGGTGTAGGTGTCGCGGGAAGCCAGCATCCGCTTGTGCGGCATGGTGATCAGCTGCAGGCCGACCCGGCCGTCAGGCTCGAGGAGGCGCTCGATCGTGCGCAGATAGGCCGGCAGATAGCGGTACCCGACGGCCTCGATCATCTCGATGGAGACGATCGCGTCGTACGTGCCGGTGATGTCGCGGTAGTCGCACAGCTCGACGGTGATCCGGTCTGACAGCCCGGCGGCGGCAATGCGCTCCCGGGCCAGCAGCTGCTGCTCGCGCGACAACGTGACGGTGTGGACGTGCGCGCCGCGCTGCGCCGCCCGGATCGCCAATTCGCCCCAGCCGGTGCCGATTTCGAGCAGTCGCGTGCCGGCACCGATGCCGGTGGCATCCAGCAGCCGGTCGATCTTGCGGTGCTGCGCGGCGGGCAGCTCGCGCCAGTCCGGCGCCGGGTCGAGCGTGTCGAACAGCGCGCACGAGTACGTCAGCGTCGGATCGAGGAACATACTGAAGAACTCGTTGGACAGGTCGTAGTGATGGGCGATGTTCGCGCGGGTATCCGCCCGCGCCCCACGGTGGTTGCGCGGTGTCTGCGGCAGCAGGACCGAGCGCAGTCCCTGGAGCGCGGCCGGCACCACCGTGTCGATGCGGGACGCCAGTGCGGTGAGTACGGCGGTGAGCTCGGGCGCGGACCAGTCACCGACCATGTACGCCTCGCCGAAGCCGATGAGGCCGCTATGCGCGATGCGGCCGAAGAAATCATCGGGACGGTGCAACAACATTCGCGGTGCGGCCGGATCCTCGGCACCGGCCGCACCCTGGACGGTGCCGTCCGGATACTCGACCCGCAACGGCAGGTCGCGTACCGCGGCCCGGAACAACGCCCGCGTGACGGGCGCACCCAGCCGCGTGCGCAGACCGCTTGGCACCTGCGCGATCTCGGTCCACCTGGCCGGCAGGAACGGATCGTACGCGGCACCGTCGTGGAGTTGATTCGTCATAGGGCGGCCTCCTGGGGTCGGGGGTGCAGTGGCAGTCCGCGCGCCCAGAGGCGCATGCCCTGCCAGCGGATGCGGGCGAGGACCAGCAGCGGCGCCAGCGGCGCTGCCAGTGCGGTGGTCAAAACCGTTGCGGGACGGGCGGGATGGACGGACCCGGTCCAGGTGGCGGTCAGCACCACCCCGCCGGACGCGTCGAGCAGGGTGACCGCCACGCCGAGCCGGCCCCGGGTGGGTTCGGGGACGCGTAGCACGTATCGACCACTGACCGGGTTGAAGGGCGAGACGTAGAACACCTTGGGCACGACGACCTCGCCGCGATGGTCGGCGCGCAGCAGGTAGCGGTGGCGTCCGCCGTAGGTGTTGTGCACCTCGGCGACGGCACAGACGAGGGCGCCGCCGGCGTCGTGGCACCAGTAGACGGTCAGCGGATTGAACACGAAGCCGAAGACCCTGGCATTGGCCAGCATTCGGATGTGGCCGCCGCCGAGGTCGATTCCGTGGTCGCCGAGATAGGCCTCGACGTTCTCGCGCAGTGTGCGGCGCGGATCGCCGGCATGGTCGGCGGCGCGGAATCCGGCCAACGGCCGCAGCAGGCGGGGTAACTCGGGCACGGCGTCGAGGTCGACCAGCCAGCTGTAGCTGCGGTAGGTGAACGCGTGCCGCACCGGAACGGTGCGAGTGTGGTGGATGCGGGTTCGCACGATCTGTGGTGGGCTCATGCGAGATTCCCCGCCGGACGCAGCAGGGGCGGCACCGACCCGCTCCACCTGCCGCCGAGGCGCTCCGCCGCGGCGACGCCGGACACCGCGCCGTCTTCGTGAAAGCCCCAGCCGTGGTAGGCACCGGCGAACGCCAGCCGGTGATCACCGAGCGTGTGCAGGCGCTGTTGCGCGGCACGGAACTCGGGGGAGTACTGCGGGTGGTCGTAGAGCATGGTGGCGATGACCTGGCTCGGGTCGACCCGGGCGCCGCCGCCCAGTGTCACCACGAACCGCCGGTCGGTGCTCCCGTCGAGTCGCTGCAGCCGGTTGAGGTCGTAACTGACCAGGACCTCGTCGGCCTGGACGGTGCAGGACGGCATCCGGTAGTTCCACGACGCGCGAGCGCCACGGTGACGCGGCAGCAGCGACGTATCCGTATGCAGCACAGTGTGATTGATCGAGTACCGCAGAGCACCGAGGATGTCGGCCTCGTCCGCCGTCGGCTGATCCAGGATCGACAGGGCCTGATTCGGATGGGTCGCGATGACCGCCGCGTCGAACTGCTCGACCCGGTCTCCGTCGTCGCGCACCAGCACGCCGTCTGTGTTGCGGGTGACGGTGCGTACGGGCACGCCGAGGCGCACCGACGGCAGGCGCGCGGTGACGGCTTCGACGTACCGTGCAGAGCCCCCGGTCACCGTCCGCCAGGTCGGCGAACCGAACACCGTCAGCATCCCGTGGTGGTCGAGGAACGCCAGCAGGTAGCCGACGGGGTAGTCGAGCGCGACGTCCGGGGGACATGACCAGACCGCCGCCACCAACGGCACCATGAAGTGCGCGACGAAGTATCCGGAAAACCTCGCGGCCCCGAGGAATTCGCCGAGCGTCCGGCCGTCCGCAACACCGCGCGCCAGTTCGGCGCGGGCAAGCCGGTGGAAGCGCGTCACCTCGGCGAGCAGGCGCAGATAGCGCGGGGAGACCATCGCGCCCGGGCTGGCGAACAGGCCCGCCAGGCCCTTTGCGCCGGCGTACTCCAGGCCGCACCCTTCGCAGCTGACCGACATCGACATGTCGGATTCCTGTGTCCGGACACCGAGTTCGGCGAACAGCCGGAGCAGGGTGGGATAGGTGCGGTCGTTGTGCACGATGAAGCCGGAGTCGACGCCGACGAGGTCGGCGCTGCCGCGGCGGGCAGGCAGTTCATGCGTGTGGGCGTGACCACCGCATCGCGGTTGTGCCTCGAACAGGGTGACTTCCGCGTCGCGCGCCAGCACCCAGGCCGCGGTGAGCCCCGATATGCCGCTCCCGATCACTGCAATCCGCCGCACTGTGCCGTCCTTCCTGGTTTGTCACCAGGAGTTCGGTGCGGGATGCGGTGCGGATAGGTGGATTCGGGAAAAAACTATGTGGGCCGGTTCGCGGCCCACAGCTCGGCGACCGACACCCCGAGCCGGGCCAGCATGCGGCGCAGCAGTGGCAGGCTCAGGCCGATGACGTTGGAGGGGTCGCCGTCGATGCCGTCGATGAACCAGCTGCCCAGGCCGTCGAGCGTGAAAGCACCTGCGACCCACAGGGGTTCGCCGGTGTCGAGATAGGCATCCAGGTCCGCGGTGCTGGGCTCGCCGAAACGCACCGTGGTGGAACCGAATTCGGTGACCTGATCGCTGATGGCGCCGTCGTTCAGGCGGAGCACGCAGTGGCCGGTGTGCAGGACGGCGCTGCGGCCGGCCATCGAATGCCATTGCCGCCGTGCCACATCGGGGGAGCCCGGCTTGCCGGTCAGCCGGCCGTCGAATTCGAGCATCGAATCACAGCCGATCACAACGCAATCCGCCGACAGGCTCGCGTCGAGTGCTTCGGCGACCCGCTGCGCCTTGGCTGTCGCCAGGGCGCGCACGACGTCACCGGGACCGGCGTCGCCGAGAGCCGCGATGATCGCGTCCTCGTCGACGTCGGACACCAGCACGACGGGTTCGACACCGGCCCTGCGCAGCACGCTGAGCCGGCCCGAGGAGGCCGAGCCCAGAATGAGTCTCATCGCCGGATGAAGGTGCGCTCCACCAGCGTGACCAGCTGCCAGCTGGTGTACGCGTACCGCAGCTTGGACACCGGGTGGCCCCAGTCGTTGCGGTCGCCGGCTTCGGGGGCACCGCCGCCGCCGGAGGCGCTGGCCAGCACCGTCACCAGGGCCGCGAGCTCCTCGTCGGACGGGTTGCCCTTGACGACCTCGAACAGCGGCGCGACAGGCGCTTCCGGCTGAACTTCTGCTGCTGACACGACTTCGGCTTCTGACACGTCGGCGCTCACAGGGGGATGTTCCCGTGCTTCTTCGGCGGCGTCTGCACGATCTTGCGCTCCAGCAGACGCAGCGAGTTGGCGATGTAGCCGCGGGTGTGCGACGGCGGGATGACCGCGTCGACGTAACCACGCTCGGCGGCAACGTACGGGTTCACCAGGGTGTCTTCGTACTCCTGCTGCAGCTGCAGGCGGAGGGCGTCGACGTCCTCGCCGTTGGCCGCGGCAGCCTTGAGCTCGGAGCGATAGACGAAGCCGACCGCACCCGAGGCACCCATGACGGCGATCTGGGCCGTCGGCCACGCCAGGTTGACGTCGCAACCCATGTCCTTGGAACCCATCACGCAGTAGGCGCCGCCGTAGGCCTTACGGGTGATGACGGTGATCTTGGCGACGGTGGCCTCACCGTAGGCGTACAGCAGCTTGGCGCCGCGGCGGATGATGCCGTTGTACTCCTGCTCGGTGCCCGGCAGGAAGCCCGGGACGTCCACCAGCATGATGATCGGGATGTTGAAGGCGTCGCAGGTGCGGATGAACCGCGCGGCCTTCTCCGAGGCGTTGATGTCCAGGCAGCCGGCGAACTGGGTCGGCTGGTTGGCCACGATGCCGACCGGGCGGCCGTCGATGCGGCCGAAGCCGATCACGATGTTCTGCGCGTAGCCCTGCTGGATCTCGAGGAACTCGTCGTCGTCGAGGATGCGCGAGATGACCTCGTGCATGTCGTACGGCTGGTTCGGCGAGTCCGGGATCAGCGTGTCCAGCTCGAGGTCCTCGTCGGTGAGGTTGTCCTCGACGGCGCCCGGGTGCGGCGGCGCGGGGAAGCGCGGCGGCTCGGCGTAGTTGTTCGGGGGCAGGTAGCTCAGCAGGTCGCGGACGTAGTCCAGGGCGTCCTGCTCGCCCGAGGCGACGTAGTGCACGGTGCCGGACTTGGCCTCATGGGTGTGGGCGCCGCCCAGCTCCTCCATGGTGACCTCTTCACCGGTGACGGTCTTGATGACGTCCGGTCCGGTGATGAACATCTGGCTGGTCTGGTCGACCATGATGATGAAGTCGGTCAGCGCGGGCGAGTACACGTGGCCACCGGCCGCGGCACCCATGATGAGCGAAATCTGGGGGATGACACCCGACGCCAGGATGTTGTTGCGGAAGATGCGGCTGTACAGGCCGAGCGAGACCACACCCTCCTGGATGCGGGCGCCGGCGCCGTCGTTGATGCCGATCAGCGGGCGGCCGGTCTTGATGGCCAGCTCCTGGACCTTGACGATCTTCTCGCCGTAGACCTCACCGAGGCTGCCGCCGAAGACGGTGGCGTCCTGGCTGAAGATGCAGACCTCGCGGCCGTCGATGGTGCCGTATCCGGTCACCACACCGTCGCCGAGCGGGTGCTTGTCGGCCAGGCCGAAGTTGGTGCTGCGGTGCTTGGCCAGCGCGTCGAGTTCGACGAACGAGCCCTCGTCCAGCAGCGCCAGGATGCGCTCGCGGGCGGTGAGCTTGCCCTTCTGGTGGACCTTCTCCACGGCGGCCTCGCCGACGGGGTGCAGGGTCTCTTCGGTACGCCTACGCAGGTCTTCCAGCTTGCCTGCGGTGGTGTGGATGTCGATCGCCTTGTCCACCGGTGGCTCGGTCACGCTCGTCATGGCGACGATGTTAACGGTTCTCTAAGAAAGTTGTGAAGTTGGGGTGCTCGCTCGGCGGGTCACGCCGGTTTGCGCAGCACCACAGCCGCGAAACTCGTGAGCGCCGGCACCGGGTGCTTGAGAAGGAAGCGGCTCTTTGCGCGCTCGAGGGCGTCGAGCGGGGGGAGCACACGGTAGTAGCCGTGGCCGTAGGCGCCGGACCAGGATTCGACCTGGAAACCCACGCTCTCGTAGCGCTTGATGGCCTTCTGGGTGGGGCCGGTGGTCCAGCGGTAGTAGGCCGGGAACTTCTCGTGGTGCGGGTTCTGCAACCGACCGGGCTGCAGCTTGCCGATGACGGTGCGTGCCGCCTGTTCCGGGATGAGCAGGTTCACCACGAACGGGAACGCGAACAGCGTCGGGAAGAAGTGCACCGAAAGTCCGCCTGGCCGAAGGAGTTTGAAGCAGTTCTCGTGGAACGTGCGGGCGTCGGGCAGGTGTTCGCAGAGCATCTTGGAGAACACCAGGTCGTACGCGTTCAGCTCATTGTCGATCGGCTTGCACAGATCGGCGACGCGGGTGTGCACGCGGCTGTTGGCCTTGGCCAGTTCGGTGGCCGAGATGTCGATGACGACGCGCTCGTCGGCGAAGCTCCAGTCGTCCCCGCCGATGATCGGGTTGGCGCCGCCCCCGAGTTCGGCGACGGCCTTGACGCCTTCGCGCTCGGCCAGGGTGCGGACAGACTCGTCGTAGCCCTGCCAGAGGGTGTCGAGGTCCTTGTAATGGACATCCACGTGTGTACCGCTCATTTGCGCACCGTTCATAGATTTTTCCGCCCCCGCGGCTTGCACGTCCTGCCTAAGCAGTTTGCTGGTAAGTCAATATACACTTCCCGCGCGGTCCCCGCCGGTGATCTGGGTTGAACACCGTTCAGGCTGCGGCATTTGCTGAGCGAGCCGTGAGCGTGACCGCGCCCGATTGCCTGAGCCGGGCGATAATGCCTGGTCGGGCCGTCGGTATGCGGGGGTCGCCGCGCCGGTGCGGTACCGCGGAACGCGGACCGGGGGTACCGATTCACCCTTAGCTGGTCCGGTATACACGCAGCGCCGCGGGCGCGCCCTGCGCAGGCTCGATGCATTTAGCTTGTCATTTGCGTAAGTTTGCGGTTCGATATGCGTGCCCGCTGTTTTCGGGTAGCTGACTCTACGACCGCGAAACGATCAGCAGATCGGCGCAAGGGGATATTCAACAGTGCATTCGACGCGCAAGTACGACGGAGTGGACGGGCCCAAGGTGGCCATCGCCCACGACTATCTGACCCAGTTCGGCGGCGCGGAAAAAGTTGTCCTGTCGATGACGAAGGCGTTCCCGGACGCCCCGCTCTACACGATGCTCTACGACCCCGAACTGACCTACCCGGAGTTTGCTGACCTGGACATCCGGGTGTCGGCGCTCAACAAGGTGGGTCTGGCCCGCAAGTACCACCGGGCGGCGCTGCCGATCTATCCGCGCGTCGCCGAGTCCATGTACGTCGATGCCGACGTCGTGCTGGCGAGCTGCAGCGGCTGGTCGCACGGCTTCCGCACCAACGGCAAGAAGCTCATCTACTGCTACAACCCGGCGCGCTGGCTGTACCAGACCGAGGCCTACCTCGGGGACCACGCGAACCCGATCAAGCGCCTGGGCCTCAAGCTCACCAAGAAGCGCCTGCTGGACTGGGACCGCCGCCAGGCGCTCGCGGCCGACAAATACCTCGCGATCTCGACCATGATCAGCGGGTACGTCAAGAAGGCCTATGACATCGACGCCGAGGTGATGTTCGCTCCGGTGGCGATGTCGCGGTCGTACGCCGTCGAACCCGTCGAGGAACTCGAGGACAAGGTCGATCTGGGCGATCCGGACGGCAGCTTCTACCTCGTCGTGTGCCGGCTGCTGCCGTACAAGAACGTCGACGTCATCGTGCGGGCGTTCGCGGGTAGCGACCGGCAGCTCGTGGTGGTCGGCAACGGGCCGGAAGCCGAGCGGCTGCGGTCGATGAAGACCGACAACGTGACCATGCTGCACAACCTCACCGACGGGCAGATGGCCTGGCTCTACAAGAACTGCCGGGCGCTGATGTCGTCGAGTTTCGAGGACTACGGCCTCACCCCGATCGAGGCGGGCGTGTGGGGCCGGCCGAGCGTCGCGCTGCGGTTCGGCGGCTTCCTCGACACCATCGACGAGGGCACCACCGGCCTGTATTTCGATGAACCGCAACCGGATTCGGTGCGCGAGGCGCTGGACCGATTCGAGTCGGCGACGTGGGATCAGGAGAAGATCAAGCACCACGTCTCCCAGTTCACCGAGGACGCGTTCAGCGCTCGACTGCATGAAGCGGTCGACAAGCTGGCCGGGTGCTGATGGCGCCAGACGCGACTCCGGTCGCCACGCTGAAGGACTACCGCCTGGTGTACGTCGGGCCGGCCGACCACGAGACGGCGGTCGGCGACTACGCCGAGAACCTGACGCGTGCGCTGCGGCCACACGTCGGCGAACTGGTCGAGCACCGCACGCTGGGACCGGGCTCGGACAGCGCGCGGGAAATCCTGGGGCACCGCCGCGCGGTGGCGAAACTGGTTGCCGGCGGTGAGCCGGGCCGGGTGCTGGTGCACGCCGAACTGGCGGCCGGTGCGGTGTCGGCGTTCTGGTCCATCGCGGGGTTGCGCGGGGTTCCGGTGACGGCGACGGTGCACGATCCGCCGCAAGGCATCTGGTGGCCTGGGCGCACGAAGTTCGTGGCCCGGCACAAGCTGGTGATGCACGGGCTGCACTACCCGCTGCGTCCGGTGTCGCGGATGCTGGAAGGCATGGTCAACGGGGACCGGACGCTATTCGCGCTGAGCCAGATCGGTGCCCAGTCGATTCGCGACGTGTATCCGAACACCGACGTGGCCTACGCCCCTTACCTCGTCTGCGAGCGGCCCAAGGTCCGCCCGGTGATCGAGCGTCCCAAGGCAGTGGGTTTCTTCGGACACGTCTACCGGGGCAAGGGTTTCGAGCAGATCGCCCGCATCCGCCGCGAGTTGCCCGACGACATCGTGATCCGGGTGGCGGGCCGCGGGACCGAGGCGCTGCCCGGTGGCCCCGGTGTGGAGATCGTGGGTGCGGTCGACGGCGCCGCCGAGGATGAGTTCTTCGATTCGGTACGCGCCGTGGTGATTCCGTACGGCAAGCGCCATTTCTACGCCGAGACCTACCCCGCGTCGTCGGTCGCGGCACACGCCATGGCCTACCGCACCCCGGTGGTGTGCACCGACTACGGCTCGCTGGCCGAGTTCGGCACCGAGACCGGCGCGGTCGTGGTGCCCATGGACTCCGACGATCCGAAGGCGCTGCCGGCCGGGTTCTCGGCGGCCATCGAGGCCCTGCTCAATGACGAAACCAGGCTCAAGGAACTGGAGGCGAACGCCGAGCGGACCCGCCAGGAGCGGTCGCCGGAGAACGTCGCCGCCGCCTATGCCGCAAAGTGGTCGGAGATGCTGACGCGCCAGGGCCGGCTGCACTGACGAGGCCGAAACACTGTGGTTAACTCGGAATCCGGGACGACGGGAGCGAAGAACGTGATTGGCGAGCCGGCAACGGCAGACCCGGCAGATGTGGCACGCAAGAAAGCGGCCGCGCCGACATTGAAATTGCCGCCGGAGCCCGAGTGGGAGCTCGGTGAGGACGGCCGTGTCACCTACTACAAGATGCAGAAGATGAGCGTTCGCCGTAAGGCGCGCAACCGAATCGGCGAACTGCTGTTCAACATGTTCATCACGCACATCCCGTCGCACACCATCCGCCAGGGGTTCCTGCGGCTGTTCGGCGCCACCATCGGTGAGTGGTCGACCATCATGCGCGGCACCACGATCCTGGACATCGAATTCCTGACCATCGGCAACGGCACCACCATCGGATTCCGCTGCCTGCTCGACGCGCGGGCCGGCCTGTGGATCGGCGACAACGTGACGATCGCGAGCGATGTCCACCTGCTCGGCGGCGGGCACGACATCAACCACCCGGATTTCCTGCCGATCCCGATCCCGACGGTGATCGAGGACTACGTCTGGATCGCGAGCCGGGCCATGGTGCTGCCCGCCCTGATCGGCCGCGGCGCCGTCGTCGCCGCGCAGGCGCTCGTGGTCAAGGATGTGGCCCCGCTCGACGTGGTCGGCGGCAACCCCGCAAAAGTGTTCGCCAAACGTAATCCGGATGCATTGGGCTACAGCGCAAAGTACCGGCCACTGTTCTGCTGATGCCGGTCGATCTACGCGAGTACCGGCTGGTCTACATCGGTCCGGCCGAAGGCCAGACCGCGGTGGGCGACTACGCCGAGAACTTCGTCAACGCCGTCCGGCCCCTGTTCGGTGAGGTCGTGCAACGTCGCACCCTGGGCCCGGGCGCCGAGACGGTGGCACAGGTGCGGGGGCACCGGCGCGCGGTGGCGGACCTGGTTGCCGGTGGTGAGCCGGGCCGGGTGTTGGTGCACGCCGAACTGGCGGCCGGTGCGGTGTCGGCGTTCTGGTCCATCGCGGGGTTGCGCGGGGTTCCGGTGACGGCGACGGTGCACGATCCGCCGCAGGGCATCTGGTGGCCGGCGCGAACCCGGTTCGTGGCGCAGCACCGGCTCGTCATGCACGGGCTGCACTACCCGCTGCGGCCGCTGTCGCGACGCATCGAGGGTGTCGTCAACGGGGACCGGACCATGGTCGCGCTGAGTCAGATCGGCGCGGACTCCATCAAGGCCGTCTACCCCCACAGCACCGTCGCCGCCGTGCCGCACATCGTCTCCGAGCGGCCGCGGCTGCGCCCGCTCACCGAGCGGCCCAAGGCGGTGGGCTTCTTCGGACATGTGTACCGCGGCAAGGGATTCGAGCAGATCTCCCGCATCCGCCGGGAACTGCCCGAGGACATCGTGATCCGGGTCGCGGGCCGGGGAACCGAGGCGTTGACGGGCGGCCCGGGGGTCGAGATCGTCGGCCCGGTCGACGGTCCGGCCGAGGATGCGTTCTTCGATTCGGTGCGCGCCGTGGTGATTCCGTACGGCAAGCGGCACTTCTACGCCGAGACCTACCCCGCGTCCGGCTCCGTCGCCCACGCGATGGCGTACCGCACGCCCGTGGTCTGCACCGACTACGGCGCGCTGGCCGAACTGGACGAGCGCGCCGGTGCCCTCGTCGTCCGCATCGGCGACCAGGACGCCGAACAGGTCGCGTCGTCGCTGGCCAAGGCCATCGTGGCTCTCGTCGACGACGATCAGCGGCTGGCCGAGTTCGGCCGGCACGTCGAGGCCTACCGCGAGGCCTGCTCCGGGCCGCGGACGGCCGAGGCGTTCGGCCGCGTGTGGACCGACATGTTGACCCGAGCATCTGTGAGCGTGTGACCTGACTGCCCCCGAAGCGCCCACCCGCAATGTGGCGAAGACGCTCATCTCCCTGATCTGGATCTACGGCGGTCGCGGGGTGGGCCTGCTGTGGACGCTGATCCTGGTCCAGCGACTCGGCGTATCCGAATACGGTTTGTACGCCATGGCGACCGTGCTCAACGGCATCGTCGGCAATACCCTCGACAACGCCTTCGCGGTCCGGGCCATCCGGGAATCCGAGGAGCACTTCCTGCGCGAGCGCACCATGCGCTACCTCGTCGCGCTGGGCCTCGTCACTGCCGGAGCGGCCACGTTCAACATCACCTACGTCATCGGCTTCGGCCTGATGGTGGCCGGCGGCGAGATCGCCCTCAATGTAGTGAAGAGCCAGTCCGCGCGAGATGGCCACCCGGACAAGGTGTATCGACTCGACACCGCGCGTCAGTTCTCCAGCGCCGGCATCGGCGCGGTGTACCTGTACACGTCGGCGCACCCGACGCTCACCCACGCGTCGCTGTTGTACTGCACGCCGTACGTGCTGATCCTGCTCGTCGGGGCCAAGCTGGCCATCGGCCACCGGCCGTCACCGCCCGGCCCGCCCCGGTTGATCGCGGCGCTTACCGGCGAAATGCTCGGCACCACCTTGTATCTGGGCGGTGACGTGCTGCTGCTCGGCACCCTCGTGGACACCAGGGCCGCGGGCTACTACCAGCTTGCCTGGGTGGTCGCCGCTGCCGTGGCGGCCGCCGGTCAGTCCTTCGGCATGACCTACCACGAGCCGCTGCGCGAGAGCGGTGGCGACCTGTCGGCCGCCCCGCCGCTGCGCAACATCCTGCGGATGGCGGCGCTCGGCGGCTCGCTGCTGCTGATCATCGGCGCCTGCCTGTTCGCCTTCGGGGCGCCCGCCCAGCTGGCCACGACCATGATCATCATGGGCGGCTTCGCCGCGCTGCGCATCTGCATCTTCGTGTTGCAGGTGATCCTCTACACCCAGCGCCGCGACTTCTTCCGGCTCACCATCGCCGTCGGCCTGGTGCCGGTGAAACTCGGCATGGTCGCGGCGTTCGCAACGCTGACGCCGCTCGGCGCGGTGGGTGCGGCCATCGCGGCCACCGTCGCCGACGCGGTCATGCTTGCCGGGTTCACGTGGGCGGTCTACCGGCCGCGCGAGGTGGCCCCGGCGGAGTCATCCGAACAGACCCAGGAATCATGACCACACCGAAGACCGCGTTCATCCTGTCGAAAGACCCGGTGCTCGAACACACCGGTGACGTCGCGCTGGCCCGGATGCTCATGCAACTGGCCGCCGACTCATCCGAGGTGTCGGCCATCGCGCTGTCGCCCGAACCGGGCACCGTCACCGCCGATCTGATTCCCGGCGGCCTGCCGCTGGAGCGGGTCCACAAGCCGGCCGTGCGCCCGCACCGGCTGCTCATCGACTCCCTGCGGCGCCGGCGCAGCCTGGTGCACGTGCGGTTCGACACCGACGAACTGGTCCGCGCCATCGACCGCAGCGACGCCGACGTCTTCGTCGCCGAACACAGCTACATGGCCGAATCCTTCTTCCGCAGCAAGCATTTCGGGAAGAAGCGACTCGTCGTCAACACGAACGTGAGCGAGTCGCTGGTCTGGCGGGCGTCGCGCGGCGCGCTCGGGCGCATCGAGGAACCGCGGCTGATCCGCGACGAACTGCGCGTCGCACGCGCGGCGGACGCCGTCAGCACCTACGACGCGGAGGAAGCCGAGTACTACCGTGACAACGGCGTCCGCGACGCCCGGTTCATGGACATCACGATGCCGCCCGGCACGCAGGTCGACGTCGCGTCATCCCCGCCGCGGCTGGTGTTCATGGGTACCCGCGACTGGCCGCCCAACCAGGAGGGGTTCCTGCGGGCCCTCGAACTGTGGCCGCGGATTTCGGCCGGGATCGCCGGCGCCGAACTCTGCATCATCGGCGCCAAGAAACCCGGAGCGGCCGATCCGGCGTATCCCGACGGGGTCCGCGATCTCGGGTTCGTCGACGACCTCGGAGCGTTCCTCGGCACCTGCCGCGCCCTGATCGCGCCGATCCGCACCGGCGGGGGAGTCCGGGTCAAGCTGCTCGACACCATCCGGATCGGGCTGCCGGCGGTCGCCACCGCCGCGGCCATCGGATCGCTCGGGCCGATCTTCGGCCTGCGCCCGCTGGACGACGACGCGGCGTTCATCGCCGAGTGCCGACGGCTGCTCACCGAGGTGCCGGCCGCGGTCGACCTGGGAAACCAGCTGTACGAGATCAACCGGCAGCGGTGGCAGGACAGATTGCCGCACCAGGCGGTGGCCGACCTGCTACGCGGCACCACCCAACGTCACGTGTAGTAGACCTTCACGCCGACCCACGGTGCCCAGACCATGTAACCGTGCTGGAAGTCGACGCGGTTGGAGCCGTTGACGTAGCGCTCGTCGCTCGTGGCCAACCCCAGTTGCGGTTTCCAGGCCTGGGCGAAAGCGCTCGAGGCCCAATGGGCGCCGGTCTCGGGTGACCACCACACGCGGAACACCTGACCGCCGGTGAAGTCCTGGTAGCCGTTGGCGAACAGGCTCGCGGGCACTGAATTCTTCTGCATCGCGACGTCCGCCACCGGGCGCGGCGACGACACATAGCCGCTCGGCATCTCGTAGATGGTGTTGATCGTGCGGACCTGCGCCCACACCGTCTTGGTGGCTTTGAACACCGGGCTCAGGACCGAGCCGTGCGCCGGGTCGGTGATCTGCGAAAAGCGCAGGAACTCCGGCGATTTCGGGACGCCGGCGGCGATGGTCGCCGCCAGTTCGGCGGCCGCGGGCTTCGGTGTCCAGTCGCTTCGGTAGAGCCCCACCGTGGCGTCCGCCTGGTTGCTGCCGGTCTTGCGGTCACGCGTGGTGTAGACCATCAGCGGGCCGGTGTACGGCATCTCCTGCCACTTGGTGTAGATGTCCTTGAGGTACGCGGCCTGCGTGGTCTCGTTGACCACCGAGGTGGGCTCGCCGTATTCGGTGGCCCAGATCCGCTTGCCCTCGTCGCCGTTGTCGATCATCACCTGGCGCATCTGAACCAGCTGCAGGACAGGCGAATTCGCGATCAGCATGCCGTCGGAGAACTTCAGGTTGTAGTTGTACGGGTGGAACGACAGCGCGTCGAAGTTCCCCTTGGCGCCGGCGGCGTACATCCCGGCGATGAAGCGCACCGGGTTGATCGACCACGAGCCGAAGTCCACCACGGCGCCGACGACGCCGCCGATCACCGTCGCGTCCGGGTCGACGGCCTTGATGCGCGGATAGGCCGACTTCAGCAGATCGGTGTAGCCCGCGGGATCCGGTGCGGGACTGTAGAAGAACACCGCGTTCGGCTCGTTCCAGATCTCGTACGCGGAGATTTTTCCCTTGTAGCGGGTGGCCACCTTCGTCATGAAATTCCCGTAGGCGTCGGGGTCCGACGGCCGGCTGCTCAGCGGCAGGCCGCCCTGCGACATGGCCCAGGGCGGGGTGGCGTTGACGAATGCGATGATCGACATGTTCATGGCGGCAGCGGCGTTCACCGTCTTGTCGACCAGACTCCAGTCGAGTTGGCCCAGGATCGGCTCGACCCCGGCCCACGGAATCATCAACCTGATGGTGTTCACCCGGTTGTTGGCCATCAGGGCCAGGGTCCGGTTCACGTCGTCCTGCGACAGGCCGTAGATGTCGGAGTCGGCGAAGCCGATGGTGGTCGGCAGGCTGACGACGTTGGCCCGCTCGGCCACGGCGACCCGCTCAGGGGCGTCGCCCGGGATGCCGGTCAGGGCGATGAGGGCGCAGACCATGCTGCCGGCGATCGCCGATGCCACGCTCGAGAAGCGGCGGGCGGATCGTCGGGGGCGCTTCCCGGGCATCATGCAACCGCCCTTCACCTATGAAGTGCGCTGCGAGGCGCAAACGCGCACTCAGTGTGCAGCAGCAATGGGCATTTGCTGTGAATCTGCTTGGGCGTGTCGCCGTATCTGATCTCGGCGTTCTCGGTCTATATGAACCAGGAACGCCAGCAAAATGGAGAATTTGAGCGTCGCCGGCGGGATACCGACCACCGGGTGATCCAGTTGCAGCGCGACAACGCAGAATCCGATGTAGATGCCGCCGTACACCGCCCACGGAAATGAATTCGACCGGATGGCCCGGTAGCTCATTACGCAACCGATCAGCATGATCGCAAAGAACGCCAGACCGGTGAAAATGCCGCCGCGGTAAATCGTCAGCAATGGCGCGTTGGACACGTGGTTGAGCACGAACGCATAGTTGCCGTCCCGGAATTCGAGCCGGTTCCAGCCTTTTCCGAACAGCCAGTAACCGGCCATGGTGTCGGGGAATTCGCGGATGGCATCAATTCGTGACGTGGACCCGACGTCGTCACTGCTGAACGAGTGCGCGAACCTGGTGCGCACCTCGGGTATCGCGGCGGCCAGGCCCACCCCCGCGACCATCGCGGCGAGGGCCCACCCGCGGTCCCGCGACCGCATGGTGTGGAAGGCCAGCACCAGCAGCACGCCCGCGACGACGGTGAACATGCCGGCCCGACTCAGGGTCAGCAGTAGCGCGACGAGGAAAACGCCCTCGACCACGATGCGCTGCCAACCGGCCAGCACTACCATGCCGACCGCGATCGCGACCACCAGCGCAATGCCTTCGGCGTTGGGGTCGACCGAGGTGCCGCCGAGTCGCATGGAACGCGCCATGCCGCCGTCCGTGAAGGCGAAGCGGGTGGCGGTGTATTCCGCCGCATAGCCGAACACCCGCAAGTATTTGAACGACGTCTGGTTGGGGTCGAAAGCCACGATGTACAAGCCGAATACGGCGTTGAACAACGTCGCGTAGACGAATATGCGGCCGAATTTCTCCAGATGTTCGGTCGTCAGGCTGCTCAGGGCGATCGCCACGAGCGTCACGACCGACCACCGGACGATCTGGATGATGTCGCCCACGCCGACACCGGTTACCGCGACAGACGCGATCGAGGTGAGTACGAGCGCGATGATCGACCATTCCATCGGATGAATCGGGCGGGCCAGTCGCGGATGCACGAACAACGCGACCACCGCACCGAATGCAAACGGCAGATATAAGGGGACGTGAACACCGGGGAAATATCCGAAAGGCAGCGCGCCGGTGACCACCGCCAATCCGTACAAGAACCACAGTGGATGCCGTAATCCGACATAGATGCCGGCAACCACCGCGGCAATAGCGACAATGCCCAACAAAGTGAGCTGGCCGAAAGACGTCGCCAACCAGACCAAGCCCAAGATGACGGCCAGAATCCCGGCCGATGATTTAAGATTGCCGAGTTGACCCAAACGGGCGTTCATGTCGACTATGTTCTCAGCTCGACCAGCTAAGCTCAAGCAGGTTGCCCGGACCCGTGGCGCGTCTGAATGGTCGGTCCGGTTCCCAGCCGTTAATCTGTGAGCCGTCGCATTGCTGAAATAAGGGGCACGACCTTGGAGATCAAAGAGTACCTGCGGATATTCGGCCGGTACTGGTGGGCGATCGTGGCGCTGGCGGTTGTCGGTGGTGTCGCGGGCTGGTCGTGGTGGGAATTCGGTGATCGCGAGTACCAGTCCAGCGCGACGCTGTTCGTGGCGACCCAGAACGGCACCTCGGTCACCGAGGCCTACCAGAACAACCTGTTCTCCCAGGACCGCGTGAACTCCTACGCCACCCTCGCCATGAGCGAACAGGTGGCCGCCCGTGCCGTCGACCAGCTCAAGGCGACCATCTCGGCGGGCGAACTGCGGGCGAAGGTCACCGCCGTCCCGCTCCCGAAGACCGTGTTGCTGCAGGTCTCGGTCACCGACAAGGATCCGGGCCAGGCCCAGACCTACGCCAGCGCAGTCGCCGACCAGCTCGCCGGCCTGGTGGGGGAGCTGGAGACCTCCCGCCGTGGCGGCAGCCCCGCCGCGGGCGCCATCGTGGTGGACGAGGCCGGTTACCCGACCAAGCCCCTCGGGTATTCGATGGTCACCCGGATCGGGATGGGCCTCGCCGGTGGCGTCGTCCTCGGTCTCCTGGCGGCCATCGTGCTCGGCATCATCGACCGCCGCGTGCGCGGCCGCGACCGGGTGGCCGACGCCAGTGGCTCGCTGCTCATGGGCGCGCTGCCCGCCGACTCGGCCCGGAGTAAGGAGCCGGTGGTCGACCTGGCCGCCGACGGCGCCTATCCGGAGGCCCTGCGTGAGCTCCGCAACAATTTGCGGTTCACCGTTCCGGCAAATCGTGATGAGGCCGCACGCGTGATCGCGGTGGCCAGCCCGTCGCCGTCCGACGGACGTACCACTGTGGCGATCGATCTGGCCGCCGTGCTGGCCGAGACCGGCAAGCGCGTCGTGCTCGTCGACGGCGACCTGCGCAACCCGGCGGTGGCGCAGCGCCTGGACCTGAGCCCGGCGGCCCGGCAAGGTGCGGCCGATCGCGGCCTGACCACCGTGCTGGTCGGCGAGAACACCCTCGCCGAGAGCGTGATCCCCGAGGTCTCCGTCGGTCAGCATCGGATCGCGGTGCTGCCCGCGGGCCCCGCCACCACGCGCCCCGGGGAGCTGTGGGCCGGTGACCACGCCGAGGGCCTGTTCGCCGAGCTGTCCGGCCAGTTCGACTACGTCGTCGTTGATACGCCGCCCCTGGGCAAGTACAACGACGGTGCCGTCGCCGCCGCGTTGTCGGACGGTGCGCTGCTGGTCGGCCGCATTCGCCACACCACGAGCAGTGCACTCACCCGTGCCGTGCAGACCCTGAAGTCCGCGAACGCGGTGCTGATCGGCTCGGTCGCCACGGACGAACCGGTCGAGTTCAAGATCCACATCGGCGGGTCCGACGGCGCCAAGTCCGGTGGGGGCAAGAGCAAGAAAGCGGCGCCCAAGGCCGCCCCCAAGACGGCGGATCAGCCCGAGGCCAAGACGGCGGCGCACCAGAAGCCGTGATGCGTCAGGTTGAGTTGCGGCGCACCGTACTGGCACTGGCTGCAGTGCTGGTCACCGTCGCTGCGTGCGGCCAGTCGGGCCCGGTGCCGCCGCGACCGGGCGACGACGTGCGTCCCACGCGGGACCTCACCCCGATGTTCCAGGGGGCCGAGGCGCTCCCGCCGCCCGACCTCACCGACGACGGCCCGGGCTCCCTGGTCGAGTTGAAGCCTGTCAAGGGCGACCGGAGCTTCGACGAGGCCGGCGCCACCGCGGCGCGCATCGTGTACCGGTCGACCAGTGGCGTGGACGGCCGTCCCATACAGGTCAGTGCGCTGATTGCGGTGCCCGCGGGTCCGGCGCCCAAGGGCGGCTGGCCGATCATCTCGTTCGGGCACGACACCACCGGTCTGCTGCCCAAGTGCGCGCCGACGCTCGCCCCGCAGTTCTGGGGTTATTCGACCGGGATGTCGGTGTATCTGCGGCGCGGCTTCGCCATCGCCCTGTCCGACTACCAGGGGCTGGGCATCGACCCCGGTTCCAGCGCCCGGCAGCACTCCATCCTGGACGCGACCAGCCTGGGCAACAGCATCATCGACGCCGCCCGCGCGATCCATCGCGCCGTCCCGTCCACCAGCACCAACTGGGGTGCGCTGGGCGCCGGTGAAGGCGGCCTGGCGGCGTGGGCTGCCGCCGAGCGCAACGGGTCCTACGGTGCCGGCATGAACATGGTGGGTGCGGTGGCCGTCAACCCGATCGCCGACCTGGCGCCGCTCGCCGATCCGGACCGCACCGCCGCGCTGGCGACCGCCGATCAGTACCGGCTGCAGATCAGGGCGTTGCAGAGCCTGGAAACCATGCAGCCCGACTTCGACCTCGACGCGCACCGGTCGGCGAAACTCAAGGACCAGTGGGACCTGTTGGTCGACTGCGCACCGCGCGACGTCCCGGCCGCCCAACTGGCACTGAATCAATTGACGCCCAACGACTTCCAGGCCAAGGACGCGGCGGCCGCGGCCGATCTCAAGCGTCGCCTCGGTGCCGTCGCGTTGCCGGGTCCCGCTGCGGGACCGAATGATCCGCCGGTGTTGGTGGCATTCGGCACGGCCGACACCGTCAATCCTCCGGCCGGCGTGCTGGCGGCCACCGCCGCTGCCTGCGCCCGCGGCCAACAGATCGTGGTGATGCGCGGCGTCGGCGACACCGGCCAGATCAACGACCAGACGATGCAGAACGCGCTGGCCTGGCTGCAGGCGCGGTTCGACGGCGAGCGCGTGGCCGACGTCTGCGTGGGGGCCACGTGATCACCCCCACCGGAGTGCCGCGGGTGCGCGACTACGTGCTGTTCGTCAGGAACAGCTGGCTGCTGGTGCTGATCACCACCATTGCGAGCGCGCTGGTGGGCTGGTCGGGCTGGGAGCACGCCAAGCCCGAGTACCGGTCGACCGCGTCGGTGTTCGTCCGGAGCGAGGGCAGCGCCTCGCCGCTCGACGCCTACTACGGTGACGCCGGCATGCTCGGCCTGATGGAGACCTACCGGCAGTTGGCCACCAGCTCGCAGATCACCGCACCCATCATCCAGAAGCTGGGCCTGATCGAGTCCGACAAGGAGCTCGCCGCCCGGATCGTCATATTGCCCAGTGCCACAGCGATGTTGAACGTCACGGTCACCGGCGGCGATGCCGACCAGACGACGCAGATCGCGCACGAGGTCGTGACCGACATGGTCGCGGTGGGCAACCGGCTGGCCCTGGTCGCCGGTACCAGCGCGACGCTCGTCGTCATCGACGACGCCAGTCCCGCCGAGCGGGTGGGCGGGGTGTGGTCCTACGTGATGACCGGGACGGTCCTGGGTTTCGCGCTGTGTGTCATCGCGGTGATCGCACGGGCGCTGATCTTCGACCGGGTACAGAGTCGCCGCCACCTCGAGCGGGTGATCGGTGACGCGAGCGCCGGGACGTCGGGATGAACTCGCGGCTGCTGCGGCGCGTGGCCGCCGCGGGCCTGCTCGCGGCGGTGTGCCTGACCGTGCCGGCCTGCGGGGGTGATTCGGCGCCGAAAAAGGCTGGGCCGCTTACGGTTCCGGGCATCGACCTCAAACCCGACACCACGGGCGCCGGTCAGGTGCCCGGTGCGCTGGTGTCGGCCTCGACGTTCCCCACGCTGGACCTGCGGCTGAAATCGGCGGTGTCGCTGGCGGCCCGCATCGAGTACACGTCGACGTCGGGGATCAGCGGCGAGCACACCGAGGTGTCGGGCTCGGTGTTCGTGCCCAACGGGACACCACCGCAGGGCGGGTGGCCGGTCGTCGTCTTCGGCCACGCGACGTCCGGCATGCAACGCGAGTGCGGACCGTCGGGATCGTCGACGCTGCAGGGGCTGTCCCAGCCGATCACCACGCTGGTCAAGGCCGGCTACGTGGTGAGCCTGCCGGACTATCAGGGCCTGGGGCCGGGCACTGCCGGGCATCCGTACGCCGACGCCACCACGGTGGGCTACAACGTCATCGACTCGGTGCGTGCGGCGCACAAACTGGTACCTGAGTCGTCGGACCGGTGGCTTGCCGTCGGGGTGTCCCAGGGCGGCCAAGCCGCCTGGGCCGCAAACGAACTCGCCGCCCGCTACGGCACCGGGCTGACCCTCGTCGGCACCGTCAGCCTGTCGCCGGCCACCGATCTCACCGGTCTGGCCGCCGGTGCCGCGGCCGGCACCCTGTCGAAAGAGCAGAGCGCCATCCTGCAGCTGATCCTGGCCTCGCTGGCGACCGAGGACCCGTCGCTGAACCTCGCGGACTACCGCCACGGCGAGATCGTCGGTCACTGGGACGTCCTGGCCTCGTGCCGCACGGCGGACGCCGCGGCCCGGACCGCGGCGATCGACAAGATCACGCCCGACGACCTGCGGCCCGCGAGCCCGCAGGCGGAAGCGACGCTGCAGGGCCTGCTGGCCAAGCGGAGCCTGCCCAAGGAGCCGACATCCGCGCCGATGCTGGTGCTGTACGGCGGTCAGGACACGCTGCTGCTGCCGGAGTGGACGAACCGGGCGCTCTCCGCCGCGTGCCGCCTCGGCGACGTCATCGACATCATGTTCCAGCCGACCAAGGGGCACGCCGACATCGACGTGGCGGCGTCCTACGACTGGATCAAGGACCGCTTCGACGGCGTGCCCGCCCCGAACAGCTGTCCGTCATTCAATTCCACGCAGGGAGCAGGACAGTGAACGCGCCGACCTCGGCACCGGTCCGGACCCGGGCCCGCATCATCGGGCTGGACGGTGCCCGCGGGCTGTCGTGCCTCGGCGTCGCCGTCATGCACGTCACCGGGCACTACTCGCCGCAGACGGCCTACCACTGGAAGACGAACCTGGTCGGGCTGTCGCTGATCTTCTTCTACGCACTCAGCGGGTTCCTGCTGTTCCTGCCCTACGTGCGCAACCTGGTCGAGCAGCGCGAACTGCCGAGCACCGCGAACTTCGCGGTCCACCGCATCGCCCGGATTCTGCCCGGCTACCTGGTGATCTTCCTGCTGTGCAACTACCTGCTGCAGATCGTCTACATCCAGAACGCGTCGCTGCAGCCGACGCGCACCGAAGACGGCACCGGCATGATCACCGACCCGTGGCAGTTGATCGCCAACCTGACCCTGACGCAGTCGTACATCCCGAAGTACTTCCAGACAGGCCTGAACCCGTCGTGGTCGCTGACACTGGAATACGCCTTCTACCTTTCGATCCCGCTGCTGGGCATGCTGCTGTTCGCCCTCGGGCGGCGGTCCAACCTGCGGCCGTGGCTCGTCGTGTCGCTCGGCCCGGCGCTGCTGATCGCGCTCGGATTCATCGGCCGGGCCTTCGTGCCGTGGATGATCTCGGCGTTGCACCTGACCGATCCGACGCAGATCAACTGGGGCGCCAACTGGGTTGCGGTCTACACCAAGACCTTCCTGACCAACTCGGACACCTTCGCGTTCGGCATGGCCGCCGCGGTGCTGGTCGTGGCCATGGAGCACAACGTGATTCGCGAGAAGCTCAGCCGGCGCGTCCGGCTGTACAGCTTCCTGGCGATGTTCCCGGCGGGCGTGGTCATGCTCGGGTTGATCGCCCTGGCCAACCCGTACGCGACGTCAGCCCTGGCAGTCCTGTGCGCGCTGGGCATCCTGGTGATCGTCGCGCCGCTGTTCCGCGGGGAGCGCTCGGGCCTCGCCGAGGTGCTGGACACCGCGCCCTTCCGGTTCGTCGGCAAGGTCTCGCTATCGGCGTATCTTTGGCATTTCCCCCTCATGCTGCTGCTGGGTCGCTGGGGCCTGATGGCCGGCGACACCGTGCCCGGCATGCTGCGCAACGTGGCGCTCGTCCTGGCGGTGACACTCGTGGTCTCGGCCGTCACGTACTACGCAGTGGAAGAGCCCGTCATGAAATTCGCCAAGCGGTACCGCACCAGGTGGTCCTGAATGCGCCGTGCGATCCAGTGGGGCGCCGCGCTCGCGGCAGTGCTCCTGATCGCGGCGTCGTTGCCGGTGATGTGGCAGGTCGGTAGCTGGGCGCTCGACAAGCTGCGGCACGGGGGCATCGGCGATCCGGTGCCGATCCGGACCGCCGACCTCGCGGGTTCGGGCCCGGGCAGCCTGATCAGCGCGATGACGATGCCGGCGCTGACCAATTCGGTGGACGGCAAGGATCTCCAGGCCGCCCGTGTGGTCTACCGATCCACCTCCGGCGACACCGATGCGCCGACGGTGGTGTCGGGATCGGTGTTCACGCCGCGGGGCAAGGCTCCCGACGGCGGCTGGCCGGTGATCGCGCTGGCACACGGCACCACCGGTATCGACCAGCCGTGCGCGCCGTCGCTGTCGGCGAATCTCCTCGGCAACGTGGTGTTCGTGCAGGGTTTCGTCAACCTCGGGTTCGCCGTCGCCCTCGCCGACTACCAGGGGCTGGGTGCGCCCGGCGTCCATCCCTACACCGACAGCCGCACCGCGGGCCGCAACGTCATCGACTCGGTACGCGCCCTGCGCCACACCTTCCGCGACATCTCCAACCACTGGGCCGTGTTCGGCGGCTCGCAGGGCGGCGGCGCGGCGTGGGCTGCCGACGAACAGGCGCGCACGTACGCGCCCGAACTCGACCTGATCGGTGCGGCCGCCAGCGTGCCGTCGGCCGACGTGGCGGGCATCGTCGACAAAGCCGTCGCGGGCACCATGACCAAGGACCAGGAAGCGGCGTTCCAGGCGATCGTCGAATCACTGGCCCGGCTGCATCCCGACCTCAACCGCGACGACTACCGCCGGGGCGCCGCGGCCAGGTACTGGAAGGTGCTGTCGGCGTGCTCGGGGCCCGACGTCGCCTACCGCGCCACCGCCATCGACGCGATCGGACCGACCGACCTGGCGCCGGCCGATGCGGCGGCCGCCGACCGGCTGCGTCGGTACCTGCAGGACTGGGCCCTGCCGCAGCAGCCGCTGTCGGCTCCCATGTCGGTGGTCTACGGCGGCAAGGACACCTTCCTCGACCCGCAGTGGACCAAGGCCGCCATCGCCCGCGCGTGTTCGCTGGGCGGTACGGTGGTCTGGAATTTCCAGCCGGACGGTGGGCACGGCGATATTGACGGACCGGGTCAATTGCGGTGGCTGGCAGAACGATTCAGGGGAGGCGAGGCGGTCAATGACTGTCTGGCGCAGGGAACCACGTAATCCCGACGGCGACAGCCCGATTCATCAGCAGTTGCTGATCGACGCGAAATGCATCGTGAAGCGACTCATCGCGCCCCGCGGCACCCCTGTCGGTGAGCCCGAGCGGCCGTACCTGATCCTGCCCATCCTGGGGCAGTCCAACGCGTTCGGAATGGGGCTGCCCGTCGATCCCGACGGGTTGGACCGGCCGCATCCGCTGGTGCACCAGTGGGCCATGTGCGGGCCGTCCAAAGGCACCGCGGTGCTGGCGACGCAACCGCTGCTGCACGAAATACCTTGCAAATACGTCGGTTTCGGCCCCACCTTCGCCAAACAACTCGCCGATGACACCGGTCGTCCGGTGCTGCTGATCCCCGGCGCCCGCGGCGACACCTCGTTCACCCCGAAGAACGGGCACACCTGGGATCCGGCGGACCGCAAGACCCGGGTGAACCTGTACCGCCGGGCCGTGGCGGCCATCGACGCGGCACTCGCACGCTTTCCCGGCAGTGAGATCGCCACGGTGCTGTGGCACCAGGGGGAGACCGACGTGCCGCTGATCTCCGGCGCGCAGTACCAGGCCAAGCTCGACTCGCTGATCGGGGACCTGCGCGCGCGGTACGGCGAGCGCCTGCCGTTCGTCCTGGGGCAGATGGTGCCCGAGGAAATGGAGCTGAGCGGCAAGCCCTACGCCGCGATCGACGCCGTGCACGCCGACACCCCGAACCGCTGGCCACTGAGCACCTTCGTGCCGGGCCCGCGTGATTCGTACAACGGTCCCGACGATCGGCACTACAGCGCCGCCGGGCAGCGCGAGTTGGGTCGCCGCATGTGGCAGCAGTACCGCGAGATGTGCGCCGAACAACTGGCGGACTATGGCGCGCGGTGAACTCGGCCGGATCATTCGTCGTGTCATATCTGTGGTCACGATCGTCCTGCTCGTCGATGTCGGGCTGGCCGGAGTGGTGCTGTTCGCCAACGCCAAATCCGATCAGCTGCAGCGGGCCGACGCGATCATCGTGCTGGCCGGCGAACACGACGGGCGCGAACAGTACGGGCTGAGCCTGGCCCGGCAGGGCTGGGCGCGCACGGTCGTGCTGTCCAATCCGTACCTACCGGGCGACCCGCAGATGAAGAGCGCCTGCGCGCCGGCGACCGACATCGAGGTGATCTGCCGCAAGCCCGAGATCCTGACTACCCGCGGCGAGGCCATGATGATGCGCCAGCTGGCCGAGGGGCGGTCCTGGCATCGGATCATCGTGGTCAGCTGGCGGTATCACCTGCCGCGCGCCCGGCTGGTCTTCCGGCAGTGCTATTCCACGGACCACGGTTCGGTTGTCGCGGTTGCTTTGCCCAGGGACTACGACTTCTCGCCTGTCGGATGGGAGCTGACGTTCTTCTATCAGTTTGCCGGGTTCGCTAAGGCCGCGCTGCAAGGACGCTGCGGTTGACCTGCCTATTTTTCTGACAGGTGGTATTTTCGAGCAAACGATGCGATAGTAGTCACAGTTCGCTGAGCGGGGGCTATAGCGAGCAGCCAGCAAATGGGAGGGAGTAGCCGTCAGTGTCAGTGGCAGAAGAACTCTTCGTTCCTGAGGCTTCTCCCGCGCGTCCTGTGCGGGCCGTCGCGCCTTTAGCTGACCGGGCGTGGCAGACGCGTTACCGCTGGTGCCTCATCGCATTCGATCTGGTCGTGGTGGTGTTGGCCCTGGCGAGCGCTCAGTTCGTCAAACTCGGGACACCGGTCGCCTCCCTGGAATTCACTTCGACGTACCTGCACGTCTTCTCGTACTACTCGGTGCTGTCGCTGTTCGTCGCCGTCATCTGGTTGGCCATGCTGGCCGCGTACCGCACCCGGTCGCCGCGCATCGTCGGCGCCGGTGTCGAGGAGTACCGCCGGGTGTTCTCCGCGACGCTGGCCACCGTCGGCATCATCGCCGTCGCACTGATGATCTTCCGCCCGGAATACGCCCGCGGCTACCTGGCCGTCGCGCTGCCGCTCGGCCTCGTCGGTCTCGTCGTGGGCCGCACCGTCTGTCGCCGGGTGCTCGCCCGGCTGCGCCGGCGCAACAAGTGCGTCGCCAATGTGCTGGCGGTCGGTGACCCGCGCGCCGTGAGCAACCTGGTGCAGTCCCTGCACCGTGAATGGTGGTACGGCTACTCGGTCCGCGGCGTCTGCCTCACCGGACGGCCGGCGGGCGGCACCTTCGAGGTGGCCGGGGTCGGCGAGCTGCCGGTGCTCGGCAACGAGACCCAGGTGTCCGACGCCATCACCCAGGCCGCCTTCGACGCCGTCGCCCTGACCACGACCGACCACCTCGGCCCCGAGGGAATGCGCGAACTGTCGTGGGAGCTCGACAAGCTGGGCATCGACATGGTCGTGTCCCCGAGCGTCATCGACGTCGCCGGCCCCCGGCTCACGATGCGTCCCGTCGCCGGTCTGCCGCTCATCCACGTCGAGCGTCCGCAGTACAGCGGGACCAAGAAACTCCAGAAGCGCGCCTTCGACGTCTTCGTCGCACTGTTCGCGCTGACGGTGACCTCGCCGCTCATGGTGTTGTCGGCCATTGCCATCAAGCTCACCAGCCGCGGCCCGGTCTTCTACCGCTCCGAGCGAATCGGCCTGGACGGCAAGCCTTTCCAGATGACGAAGTTCCGCACCATGGTGCAGGGCGCCGACCGCATGGTCGACGACCTGATCAGCCTGGACCTCAACGAGAGCGGCAGCGGGGTGCTGTTCAAGATTCACGAGGACCCGCGCGTCACGATGGTCGGAAAGTACCTGCGGCGCTACAGCATCGATGAACTGCCGCAGTTCTTCAACGTCCTGCGCCGCGACATGAGCGTCGTCGGGCCGCGCCCGCCGCTGCGCCGTGAGTTCGACACGTACAACGAGCAGGTACGCCGCCGGCTGCTGGTGCTCCCCGGGATCACCGGGCTGTGGCAGGTGAGTGGCCGGGCCGACCTGTCGTGGGAGGACTCGGTGCGACTCGATCTGTCGTACGTCGAGAACTGGTCCATCACCAACGATCTGCTGATCGCGGCCAAGACCTTCCGCACCATCATCGGCGGTTCCGGCGCCTACTGAGCCCGGACGGGCGACCGCCGGTGAATAATCCCCTTTGATGCGTAAAGCCCTGCCGTGGATAGTGGTGGCCGTCCTGGTCGTCGGTGGTCTCACCGCCGCGACCTACCTGCGGCCACTCGCGTTGATCGGGACCTCGAAGGCCCTGGACATGTTCATCCCGCTCTCGGGGGCGCCGGAGCCGATCGGTTCGGCCGATCTCTCCGGCTCCGGCCCCGGCACCCTGCTGTCGGCGACGACGATGCCCGGGGTCACCAGCACCTTCACCGGCCAGGGCATTCGCGCCGCACGTGTGGTGTACCACTCCACCTCGGGTGACACCGGTGCGCAGACCGTCGTCTCGGGCACGGTATTGACCCCGCAGGGCCGGGCGCCCACGGGCGGCTGGCCGGTGGTGGCCCTCGGGCACGGCACCCTGGGCATCGACAACAACTGCGGGCCGTCGCTGTCGCCGACCCTGATGAACCTGCTGCCCATCGCGAAAGTGGTGATCAATCTCGGGTACGCCGTCGCGCTGGCCGACTACCAGGGCCTGGGCGTCAAGGGTGTGCACCCGTACTCCGACGCCCGCACCGCGGGCCTCAACATGATCGACGCGGTCCGTGCGGCACGGCATGTGTTCAGCGATGTCGGGGCGACGTGGGCGGCGTTCGGCGACTCCCAGGGCGGCGCCGCGGCCTGGGCCGCCGATGAGCAGGCCGAGCCCTACGCCCCGGAACTCAAGCTGGTCGGCGCCGTCGCGATCGCGCCCGCCGCTGATATCAGCGGTCTGGTGGCGAAATCGCAGACGGGCACGTTGACCAGCGAGCAGCGGCCGGTGCTGCAGGCGCTGATCGAATCGCTGGCCCGGCTGCACCCGGACCTCAACCGCGACGACTACCGGCACGGCGGTGCCGCCCGCTACTGGAACGTGCTGACGGACTGCAGCGCCGGCGCGGCCTACAAGCGCGCCGTCGCCGCCGGGCAGCTCGGGCCGCGCGACTTCCTGCCGGTGTCACCGGATGCGGCCCAGCGGCTGCAGGATCTCTTGCAGGCGTGGGCAATTCCGCAGCGACGGCTGACCGCGCCACTGTACGTTTGGTACGGCGGTCAGGACCCCTTCATCGATTCCACCTGGACGAAGGCCGCCGTCGGCCGGGCCTGCTCGCTCGGTGGCACGGTGACGACCGAATTCGACCCGCGGGGTGGCCACAACCCACCCGCGGCGCAGGAGATGCTCGACTGGATGGCGGATCGGTTCGCCGGGAAGAAGGTAACCAATGACTGCTGAGCTGCTCCCGCTGGACGCCGCGGCGATCCAGGCGTCCGTCGGCGACGGCTGGCGGGTCGAGGTCGTGGCCCAAACCGGTTCCACCAACGCCGATCTCGCGGGCCGGGCGCAGTCCGGCGAGAACGTCGCGGGCGTGGCCCTGTTCACCGAGGATCAGACCGAGGGACGAGGGCGCCAGGGCCGGAGCTGGACGGCAGTGCCGCGTTCGCAGATTCTGGTGTCGATCGGTGTGGACACCACCGACGTGCCGAGCGAGACCTGGGGCCTGCTGTCGCTGGCGGCGGGCGTGGCCGTCGTGGAGGCCGTCGCCGAGGTGGCCGGCGTGCAGGCCGCGCTCAAGTGGCCCAACGACGTGCTGGTGGGCACCGGCAAGCTGGCCGGGATTCTCGCGGAGGTCGCGACGGGCTCCGGCGGGTCGCCCGTCATCGTCGTCGGTATCGGACTGAACGTGTCGCTGGCGGCGGACGAACTGCCCGACCCGGTCGCCGTCTCCCTGCTGAGTCTCGGTGTGGCACAACCGGATCGGCAGCGGCTGGCCGTGGCGCTGCTGAACCGGCTGCACGCCCGGATCGCCGAGTGGCGCGCGGGTGGGAACGTCGAGCTGCTGGCCATCTACCGCAAGCACAGCTCCACCATCGGACAGTCGGTGCGGGCCGAGTTGCCCGGCGGGCGCGAGGTGGTCGGGCAGGCGACGGGCATCGACGCGGGCGGTGCGCTGGTGATCGAATCGGCCGACGGCGTGGTGGCCGTCTCGGCGGGTGACGTCGTCCATTTGCGTCCCGCCGCCGGCTGAGGACCGCCTAGAGTCTGGGTATGGGTTACCCGGACAATGTGCTGGCAGCCGACGAACATGTTGTGCTGCACCGGCACCCGCACTGGAAGCGACTGATCGGTGCGGTGCTGGTGCTGCTGGCCGGAACGGCGCTGGCCGCGTTCCTCGCGGCGCTGGTCAATCACACCAACTGGGATTCGAACGCCAAGAACATCATCTTCGCGGTGATCGGGGTGGTCTGGCTGGTGGTGATCGGCTGGCTCACCGTCTGGCCGTTCCTGAACTGGCGCTCAACCCATTTCGTCATCACCGACCGCCGGGTGATGTTCCGGCGCGGCGTGCTGACGCGGTCGGGTATCGACATTCCGCTGGCCCGCATCAACAGTGTGGAGTTCCGGCACCGGCTACTGGACCGGATACTGCGCACCGGGACCCTGATCATCGAGTCGGCTTCGCAGGATCCCCTGGAATTCCATGACATTCCGCGGGTGGAACAGGTCCACTCGCTGCTGTATCACGAAGTCTTCGACACCTTGGGTTCCGAGGAGTCGCCCAGCTGAGGGTCGTCGCCGAGTTCGTCGTAGGCCTCGGCGAAACCGCCGGCGGTGATCGTCGCCTCGAGCGTCATGTCGGGCGCGTGCTTGGCCATCTCGTCGGGGAACACCCAGCGCCGGAACGCCCAGAAGCGGAACGCCATCTGCAGCAGGTTGCCGATGATGTACGCCGACACGAAGTCGGCGATGTTCTCGACGGTCAGCGACACGTTGGGCTGACGCAGCTGCAGCACGTAGCTGGACACCCACAGCGGGGCCATGCTCAGCAGCACGCCCACGCCACTGACGGCGAAGAACAGCAGCGCCTCGTGGTGACGCAGGCGGCCACCGCGGTTCTGGAAGCTCCATTCGCGGTTCAGCACGTACGACGCGATGACCGCGACGATGCCGGCGATGATCTTGGCGGTGACCGGCTTGGGCTCGAGCACCGTGAGCTTGAGGGTGTAGAAGATGCCCGAGTCGATGACGAACGTCGTGGCGCCGACAATGGCGAACTTGATGAGCTCGTGATGCCGCTCGGCAAACGGCCGAATCACTCGGGGGAGCCGCGCGATCGTGGCCTCGGTGAACGACATAAGCGGCCAGTTTACGGAAAGTACCTGCATTTCACGTACCCGTGCAGGTGGCAGGCGGTAGCTAGTCGGCATAGGCAGATTCGGGGGACACCCGCGGTGCGTGACAAACTAGGCGCCGTGACGCAACCCCCCGTCGTGGCAATGATCGGTGGCGGCCAGTTGGCCCGCATGACCCACCAGGCAGCCATCGCACTCGGCCAGACCCTGCGGGTACTGGCGGTTTCCGCCGATGAGCCCGCCGCTCAGGTGAGCCCGGCGGTGGTGCTGGGCTCGCACACCGACCTCGAGGCATTGCGCCAGGTGGCGGCCGGTGCGTCGGCCCTGACGTTCGATCACGAGCACGTGCCGACCGAGCTGCTGCAGGCCCTCGTCGCGGACGGGGTCAACGTGGCCCCGCCGCCGTCGGCGCTGGTGCACGCCCAGGACAAGCTGGTGATGCGGCGCCGGCTGGGCGAGCTCGGCGCGCCGGTGCCGCGCTACCGCGAGGTGGCGTCGACCGCTGATCTCGATGCCATCGATGAGCTTGCCGCCGAGGTCAGTGGTGGCCTGGTGGTCAAGGCCAGCCGCGGTGGCTATGACGGCAAGGGCGTCACCCTGACCGACGACGTGGCGCAGGCCCGCGCCGCCGCCGAGGGCTACCTGGCCGCCGGGGTCGCGGTGCTGGTGGAGGAGAAGGTCGCCATGCGCCGCGAGCTGGCCGCGCTGGTCGCCCGCTCGCCGTTCGGGCAGGGCGCGGCATGGCCCGTCGTGCACACCGTGCAGGAGGACGGCATCTGCGTCGAGGTGATCGCGCCGGCGCCGCAGCTGGACCCCGCCGTGGCGACGGCGGCCGAGCAGCTCGCGCTGCGGATCGCCGATGAGCTCGGCGTGGTCGGCGTGCTGGCGGTCGAGCTCTTCGAGACCTTTGATGAGGAGCGCGGTGTCGGCCTTGTTGTGAATGAGCTGGCCATGCGGCCGCACAACTCCGGGCACTGGAGCATGGACGGCGCGACGACCAGCCAGTTCGAGCAGCATCTGCGTGCGGTCCTGGACTACCCGCTGGGGTCGACGGCGCCGCTGGCGCCGGTGACGGTGATGGCCAACGTGCTGGGCGCGCCGACACCGCCCGAGATGACCATGGACGAACGCCTGCATCACCTGTTCGGCCGGCTGCCCGAGGCCCGGGTGCACCTGTATGGCAAGGGGGAGCGGCCGGGCCGGAAGATCGGCCACGTCAACATCGTCGGCGCGCCGGGCGGCTCGCTCGACGACGAGGACTACGTGGCCGACGTACGTGAGCGCGCCGTCCGGGCCGCGCACTGGTTGTCACACGCTGAGTGGACCGACGGATGGAGTGGACATGAGTGAACGCGCGGGAGGCCCCCGGGTCGGCCTGATCATGGGCAGTGACAGTGACTGGTCGGTGATGGAGGACGCGGCCACCGCGCTCGCCGAGTTCGAGGTGCCGTTCGAGGTCGGCGTGGTGTCGGCGCACCGCACCCCGCAGCGCATGCTCGACTACGCCAAGACCGCCGCGGACCGCGGTGTCGAGGTGATCATCGCCGGCGCCGGTGGCGCCGCGCACCTGCCCGGCATGGTGGCGTCGGCCACTCCGCTGCCGGTGATCGGTGTGCCGGTGCCGCTGGCCCGCCTCGACGGCATGGACTCGTTGCTGTCGATCGTGCAGATGCCTGCCGGCGTTCCGGTGGCCACGGTGTCGATCGGCGGCGCGCGCAACGCGGGCCTGCTGGCGGTACGCATCCTGGGGTCGGCCGATGCCGCTTTGCGCGCGCGGATGCAGCGTTTCCAGGAGGACCTGGAGCAGATGGTGCTCGACAAGGATGAGGCGCTGCGGAATCGGTTGCTGGGCAAGTAAGCTCACGATCGATGAAATCCTCATTCGCGCGGTACCGCAGCGTCGGCCACAAACTCGTCACGGGATTCATGGAGCCTGAGGTGCTCCTGGTCGCCGGTGCGCTGGACGAGGCCCAGCGGGCCAGGTCCGTCGGCGGTGCGGTCGCCGAGATCGGCGTGCACCACGGCAAGCTGTTCATCGGCCTGAACCTGTTGCAGCGGGACGACGAAAAGTCCGTTGCCATCGACATTTTCGGCGACCAGGACCTCAACATCGACGGCTCCGGGGCCGGTGACCTGGCGAAGTTCACCAGCAACGTCGACGTCTGGTCGTCCATGGACGGCGTGGTGATCCACCAGGGCGACTCCACGAAGCTGACCCCCGAGGTGCTGCTGGAGGAGGCCGGCGGGCCCGTCCGGTTCTTCAGCGTCGACGGTGGGCACACCGAGGAGATCGTCTACAGCGACATGCAGCTGGCCGAGGCCACCCTGGCCGACGGCGGCATCGTCATCGCCGACGACGTCTTCAACGAGTTCTGGCCCGGTGTCGCGGTCGGCACGCTCAAGTACCTCGACGACGGCGCGGGGCTGGCCCCGTTCGCGATCGGCTTCAACAAGGTGTTCTTCACCCAGCCGGAGTTCTGCGACTACTACCAGGCCGAACTCGAGTCGGCGGCGCACCGCTCGGCCCGGATCCAGCACACCACCTCCGTTTTCGCCGGCCATCCCGTGCTCCTGCTGGGTCCCGTGACGGCCGTCGATCTGCTGCGCCGCAGCGAGACGTTGCGCACCGTCTATCACCGCACCTACCGCGAGTTGGTCCGTGGGCTGCAGAAGGTGTCGGGTCAGGGGCGGTAAAGTTACCGGCGAGTAGCAACCCGCATCTCGCCACATGGGCAGGCAAGGAGCCATCAATGTCTATCGGTAACCCGTCGTTCGATCTGTTTCAGCTGCCGGAAGAGCATCAGGAGCTCCGGGCCGCCATCCGGGCCCTGGCCGAGAAGGAGATCGCGCCGTTCGCCGCCGAGGTCGACGAGCAGGCCCGGTTCCCCCAGGAGGCCAGTGACGCACTGACGGCGTCCGGCTTCAACGCCGTGCACGTGCCCGAGGAGTTCGGTGGCCAGGGCGCGGACTCGGTGGCCGCCTGCATCGTCATCGAAGAGGTGGCCAGGGTCGACGTCTCGGCGTCGCTGATCCCCGCGGTCAACAAGCTCGGCACCATGGGCCTGATCCTGAACGGCTCCGACGATCTCAAGCGCAAGGTGCTGCCGGATTTGGTTGATGGCGCGCTTGCTTCTTATGCGCTGTCTGAACGGGAGGCCGGCAGTGACGCCGCGGCCATGCGCACCCGCGCCAAGGCCGACGGCGACGACTGGATCCTCAACGGCGCCAAGGCCTGGATCACCAACGGCGGCAAGTCGACGTGGTACACCGTGATGGCGGTGACCGACCCCGACAAGGGTGCCAACGGCATCTCGGCGTTCATGGTGCACATCGACGACGAGGGCTTCACCATCGGCCCGAAGGAGCGCAAGCTCGGCATCAAGGGCAGCCCGACCGTCGAGCTGTACTTCGAGAACTGCCGCATCCCCGGCGACCGCATCATCGGCGAGCCCGGTACCGGCTTCAAGACCGCGCTGGCGACGCTCGACCACACCCGTCCCACCATCGGCGCGCAGGCCGTCGGTGTGGCGCAGGGTGCGCTGGACGCCGCGATCGCGTACACCAAGGACCGCAAGCAGTTCGGCAAGGCGATCAGCCAGTTCCAGGGTGTCGAGTTCATGCTCGCGGACATGGCCATGAAGACCGAGGCGGCCCGCCTCATGGTCTACAACGCCGCGGCCCGCGCCGAGCGCGGTGAGGGCAACCTGGGCTTCATCTCGGCGGCGAGCAAGTGTTTCGCCTCGGACGTCGCGATGGAGGTGACCACCAACGCCGTGCAGCTGTTCGGCGGGGCCGGTTACACCGTCGACTTCCCGGTGGAGCGCATGATGCGCGACGCCAAGATCACCCAGATCTACGAGGGCACCAACCAGATTCAGCGGGTCGTGATGTCCCGCGCCCTGCTGCGCTGACGCCGCGCGCTAGAGGTCGGCAGTGACCTTCTCCGTCGCGCGGCGCCGGTCCAGTGCGCCCGCGTCGGGGTTGGTCACCTGCACCAGGGAGGCGCCGCCGGCGAACACCGCCAGCAGATTGGCGACGAGTTCGTCGGGGCTGCCCCACGGTGCCGTCGACAGGAGCCGGGTACCGGTGGTGAAACCCTTTGCCGCCGCGCTGTTTCGCGCCGCGGCGAGGACGTCGTCGACGGAGCGGCCGGCCAGCGCCGGCCCGGGGGTCCGTTCGGGCACGATCTGATCGCCGTGCACCCGCACGGACGTCGCGTAGTCGGTGACGCCGATCGGAAGGTCGGGGACGGGCTTGCCGAACGGATCGAGCGACAGCACGACAACCTCGCCGGCGCCGGTCTCGTCGGCCGCGTCGATGCGGTCGGCCGTGCACAGGGCGATGTCACACTGGGTCGGAAGCGGTTCTCCGACAACCACTTCCGCACCGATATACCAGATTCCGAAAAGCACGCCCGCCGTCTGCCAGTGCGCGGGCAGGAGCACCGCGACCCGGCTGCCCGGGCCCGCGCCGAGTTCGTCACGCAGCAGGTTGGCGGTCTTGGCGGCCCAGTTGCCCAGCGTCACCGCCGACAGCTCGATGCGTTCGCCGGTGGCGTCGTCGTAGTAGGTGATCCGCGGCCCGGCCGGGTCGTCACGCAGCAACGGGTCGAGGATCGCGTTGGACAGATTGGTCACGGTCAGTCCACGCACTTCGGATCGGCCGCGCCCGCGGTGATGATCGGCGACGGCGGTACCGGAGTGCTGGAGCCGGAATCGCTGGTGTCGGAAGCGGATTGGGTCACGGTGTGGCTGCCGCCCTCCAGGCCGGAGCCGGGGCCCGCGTAGTCGTGCGACAGCACCACCCGCACCGCGCCGCTCGGCACCGAGGCGTTCTCCACGACGGGCAGGTTGCCCAGTTGCTGGGCGATGGCCTTCGCCCCGAGGTCGTCCGACTTCGCGGCCTGGATCTGGCTCGACGTCACGTGGTCGGCCTCGTTGTTGCCGACTTTGCCTGCGACGAAGCCCTTTTCGGTGAGGACCTCCGACACCGCGGCGGCCAGCCCGTTGATGTCACTGTCGTTGACGACGTCGACGGTGGTGTTGCCGGGGGTGTACACGAGCTCTTCGGTCTTGCCCGCGGCCTGGTCCTGCAGCAGACCGGCCACCCACTGCTGCACCTGTGCGGGGTCGACGCGCACGACGCTCTGGGCGCCGTCGTCGCTCCAGCCGTCCTCGGCGAGCACGGGGATGGTGGCGAACGCGACGTTGCCGCCCGCCAGCTTCTGCATCTGCTGCACGAAATCCATGATGTCCCAACCGTCGGACAGCACCACCGAGCGCTGCACGGCGTTCCGGAGCCGGCTCAGGGTGCTGGGGCTGGACAGGGTCTGCCCGGAGATGATGTCGTGCGCCAGCGACGCCATGAAGACCTGCTGGCGGGTCACCCGGTCCAGGTCGCCGCGCGGCAGATCGTGGCGCTGCCGCACGAAGCTCAGGGCCTGCGGGCCGTTGAGTTTCTGCCAGCCGGCCGGGAAGTTGGCGCCCGACAACGGTTCATCGACGGCGTTCTTCAGACACACGTTGACGCCGCCGAGCGCATCGGTGATCAAGGCGAAGCCCAGCAAGCCGACTTCAGCGTAGTGATCGACGGTCACGCCTGTGAGCTTTGCCACGGTTTTGATGAGCGCTTCGCGGCCGGCCTCGACGGCTTTCGGCTCGGCGGTGGCGGCGTCCTCACCCTGCTCCTCGACGAGTTCCTTCATCTTCTCGAGCTTCACCTGACCGAAGACACCGTTGATCTTGGTCTTGCCGAGCCCCGGCGCCTGCACATAGGAGTCACGCGGGATCGAGATGGCGGTGGCCGAGCGCCCATTGTTGGGGATGCGCACGAGGATGATGGTGTCGGTGTTGGTGGACACGTCGTCGCCGGCGCGCAGCGTTGCGAGTTCTTCCTCTGACAAGGGATTTCCGTGCGCGTCGGTACGGCTGTCCATGCCCACCAGGAGGATGTCGACGGCACCGTCGTCGCCTCCGCCGCCGAGGGCCGCGGTACTGATGCGGTTGATGCCCGATTCCAGCGAACGCAGGCTGCTCCAGGCCACCCCGGTGCCCACCATCACGAGCACCGTCGTCATGACGGCGAGGATGCGGAACAGTCGACCTGGCACCAGGACAGGCTACTGGTGAGGGCCTGCCGTGGCCGGTAGCCCGGGGTTCGGCGGGTCACACCCTGGTGCGGGTACGGCCGTCGGCCCGCTAACCTCTAGGCCGTGATCGAGCAGCCATCGGGACCGCCGGACCGACCGCTGCTCGTGGTGACGGTGACCTATTCACCCGGCGCGCATCTGGACCGTTTCCTGAAGACGCTGGCCCACGCGACCGAACGCCGCCTGCTGGTGGTGATGGCCGACAACGGATCGACCGACGGCGCGCCCGAGGCGGCCCTGGAGCGGTACGCCGACGTCGAGTTGTTCCGCACGGGCGGCAACCTCGGCTACGGCACCGCGGTGAACCGCGCCGTGGCGGCGTACCTCGACACGCCCGACAGCGTCGTCGACCAGGAGTTCTTCGTCGTGGTCAACCCGGATGTGCAGTGGGGGCCGAACAGCATCGACGAGCTGTTCGCCGGAGCGGCGCGGTGGCCAGGGGCCGGTGCGGTGGGTCCGCTGATCCGCGACCCCGACGGCTCGGTCTATCCGTCGGCGCGGCATCAGCCGAGCCTGATCCGCGGCGGCATGCACGCGGTGGTGGGTCCGTTCTGGAAGTCCAACCCGTGGACGGCGGCCTACCGCCAGGACCGGTTGGAGCCCAGCGAACGCGCCGTCGGCTGGTTGTCGGGCTCATGTCTGTTGTTGCGCACCAAGGCGTTCCGGCAGATCGGCGGATTCGACGAGAACTACTTCATGTACATGGAGGACGTCGACCTGGGGGACCGGCTGGCGCGCGGCGGCTGGGAGAACGTGTACGTCCCCGCGGCCGAAATCCTGCACGACAAGGGACATTCCACCGGTCGGGACCCGGCCCGCAATCTCGCGGCGCACCACCGCAGTACCTATACATTCCTTGCCGACCGGCATCCGCACTGGTGGCAGGCCCCGCTGCGCTGGACCATCAAGTCGGCCCTGCGCGCCCGCGAACGCGCGGTGGTGGGCAATAGCAGGCGGAAGCGCCGTCAGGCGAACTAGGCTACCGGCGATGACCTCGAGGCTTGAAAGGACGCGAGTTGAGTGACGCGGTGAATCCGGTTGACGTCGACGCGGTCATCCTGGTGGGTGGGCAGGGCACGCGGCTGCGCCCGCTGACGCTGTCGGCGCCCAAGCCGATGCTGCCGACGGCGGGGGTGCCGTTCCTGTCCCACCTGCTCGCCCGGATCGCCGCCGCGGGTATCCGCCATGTGGTGCTGGGCACCTCGTACAAGGCGGAGGTCTTCGAGGCGGAGTTCGGCGACGGTTCCAAGCTGGGGCTGGAGATCGAGTACGTGGTCGAGGAGGAGGCCCGGGGCACCGGTGGCGGTATCGCCAACGTGGCGCCCAAGCTGCGCCACCCGACCGCCATGGTGTTCAACGGTGACGTGCTCTCCGGGCTGGATCTCGGCGCGATGGTCGCCAGCCACCGCGAGCGGCAGGCCGATGTCACGCTGCACCTGGTGCGCGTGAGCGACCCGCGCGCGTTCGGTTGTGTGCCAACCGATTCCGATGGGGTGGTGACAGCCTTCCTGGAGAAGACGCAGGATCCGCCGACCGACCAGATCAATGCCGGCTGCTACCTGTTCCAGCGCGCGGTGATCGACGAGATCCCCACCGGCCGGGAGGTGTCGGTCGAGCGCGAGGTGTTCCCGAAGCTGCTGTCCGACGGGTTCAAGGTGTGCGGTTACGTCGACGCCAGCTACTGGCGTGACATGGGCACCCCCGACGACTTCGTCCGCGGCTCAGCGGATCTGGTGCGCGGTATCGCACCGTCGCCGGTACTCGACGGGCACCGCGGCGAGAGCCTGGTGCACGAGGGTGCCGCAGTCGCGCCCGGTGCGCTGCTGATCGGCGGGACCGTGGTGGGCCGCGGCGCGGAGATCGGCGCCGGTGCCCGGCTGGACGGTGCGGTGATCTTCGACGGCGTCAAGATCGAGGCCGGGTCGGTGATCGAGCGGTCCATCGTCGGGTTCGGCGCCCGGATCGGCCCGCGGGCGCTGATTCGCGACGGCGTGATCGGCGACGGCGCCAACATCGGTGCCCGGTGCGAGCTGCTGCGCGGCGCGCGGGTGTGGCCCGGTGTCACCATCCCGGACGGCGGTATTCGCTACTCCACGGACGTCTGAGCGGCCCGCGCGAGCCGCTCCAGACCCGGGTCCGGGCCCGGCAGCCCGTCCAGGGGCCACCACCGCAGATCCAGTGATTCATCGCTGCAGTGAATCTCGGCGTGCTCCGGCGCGACGGCCAGGTATTGCACGTCGAGATGCCGCGTCGGGACCCCCAGCGAGCAGGTCAGCGCGTGGACGTGCAGCGCGGCGGGCAACTCGGCGATCTCCAGCCCGGTGATGCCGGATTCCTCGGTGGCCTCGCGCAGCGCGGCGGCGCGGATGTCGGCGTCGACGTCCTCGCAGTGACCGCCGAGCTGTACCCACCGGCCCAACCGCGGGTGCAGCGTGAGCAGAGCCCTGGTCCGGGTGTGGTCGAGCACCAGCGCCGACGCGGTGATGTGCCCGGGTACGCAGGCGCGCCGGCAGGCGTCGGGGCGGGCCGCGACGAAGGCCGCGACGGCGTGCCGCAGGGTGTCCTGATCGGGGTCGGGCGCCGGCCAGTCGCGCAGCGCGATCAACACCGAATCGTGCAGCGAGTCGCTCATCGACGGATCAGCAGTTCGTCCGTCGGCACCGGCGGCCGCGGTTCGCGCGGCCCGTCGCTCTCGGGGAAGTGGCCGATGGCGATGGCGCCCAACGGTTCCCAGTCGGCCGGCAGCTCGAGCTCGGCACGCACGATGTCGCCGGCGAAGATCGTCGACCCGATCCAGCAGCTGCCGACGTCCCGCGCCGCCAGGGCCACCAGGAGCCCCTGTACGGCCGCGCCCACCGCGACGGTGAACATGGTGTGCTCGGCCTCGGTACGAGCCGCGTCCGGATAGCTGTGTGCGCCATCGGGGACCAGGAACGGGATGACGAGTTCCGGTGCGTCGTAGAGGATCTGGCCGCGGCCCACGCGCCGGTCGACAGCTTCGTCCGCGCGCCCATCCGAGGCGAGGTCTTTGCGCCACTTGTCTTTCATGCGGTCCAGCAAGCGGATTCGCGTGTCGTGGTCCTGTACCCAGACGAACCGGACCGGGCGGGTGTGGTGCGGCGCGGGCGCGGTGAGCGCCTCGGCGACGGCGTCCTCGATGAGTTCGGGCGCGACCGGCTCGGGGCTGAACGTGCGCACCGACCGGCGCATCAACTGCGCCTGCCTCCGGCCCAACGCCAGTGCCTCCTCGGTGCCCAGCCAGAACAGATCGTCCTGACCGGCGCGCACCAGGGTCCGGCCGTTCGAGCCGTCGTCACGCGGTGACAGGCCCCGCACCACGGCGACCGGGATGCCGGTCAGCTTGCCCTTGACGAGGTCTGCGGCCGCCGCGATCTCGTCGGCGATGGCGACCTCCGTCACCAGCAGCTCGTTGCCGTGGGTGTCCTGGACACCGGAATATCCGTGCAGCACGGCAAGTCCGGCCGCGCCGATGGCGGCATCGATCTGGCCGTTGCGCCAGGCCCGGCCCATGGTGTCGGTGATGACGACGGCGACGGTGACGCCGAGCCGCTCGGCCAGGCCGGCGCGCAGCCGGGTCGCGCTGCCGTCGGGGTCGACGGGCAACAGGGCCAATTCGGTTGTGCTGACGTTGGATCCGTCGACGCCGGCGGCCGCCTGGACCAGCCCGATGGCGTTCTCGGTGATCAAGGTGCGGCCCTTTCGCGCCAGCACCCGCACGGCCTCGTCGTCGATCAGCCTGCGCCGCAGGGCGTCCCGCTCGTCGGGGTCGGTCGGCGCGGTGACGATCCGGCCCTCGGATTTGGAGAGCACCTTGCTGGTGACCACCAGCACGTCGTCGTCGCGCAGCCAGGGGGCCGCGGCGGCGATGGCGGCGGCGACGTCGTCGCCGGGACGGAACTCGGGAAGCCCGGGCACCGGGAGGATCTCGATGGCGGCCGCGGCCCCGTGTTCTTCGGCTGCCGGGCCGGTCACAGGGAGACCCCTGCCAGTTGTAATCCGGCGCGGACCATCTCGGCCGTGGCCGCCGGATCGGTCATCAGCAGCGGCACGGCTTTGATATTGACGCCGTCGATCTCGGCGTGGTCGCCCTCGTCGATGAGCCAGCCGTCGAGGATGCCGGTCCCGCTGCGGGCGCCGTAGTGCGCGCCCACGGCCTCGGAGGTGCTGTCGACCCCGATCACCTTGAGGCAGTCATCGGCCATCCCGCGCAACGGCTTTCCGGCGACGATCGGGGAGTAGCCGATCACCTGTGCGGGGGTGGACCGCAGCGCGCTGCGCAGGCCGGGCACCGCCAGGATCGCGCCGATGCTGACGACCGGATTCGAGGGGGCCAGCAGCACGACGTCTGCGTCGGCGATGGCGTCGGCGACTCCCGGTGCGGCCTTTGCCTTCTCGGTGCCGATGAACGCGAAGCTGTGGGTGGGGATCTGGGCGCGGTAGCGCACCCACCATTCCTGGAAGTGGATGGCGCGCTGGTTGCCCGATTCGGGATCGGTTACCACCACGTGGGTTTCGCTGCGGTCGTCGCTGGCGGGCAGCAGCCGGGCGCCGGGCTGCCAGCGGTCGCACAATGCCTCGGTCACCTGGGACAGCGGATAGCCGGCCCGCAGCATCTGGCTGCGCACCAGATGCGTGGCCAGGTCGCGGTCGCCGAGGCCGAACCAGTCGGGCTGCACGCCGTACGCGGCGAGCTCTTCCTTGGCGTGCCAGGTTTCGTTGCGGTGTCCCCAGCCCCGTTCGGGGTCGATGCCGCCGCCGAGCGTGTACATGCAGGTGTCGAGGTCGGGGCAGATGCGGACGCCGAACATCCAGGCGTCGTCACCGACGTTGACTACCGCGGTGAGCTCGTGGGGGGAAGGGGCCGAGCCGTTTATGCCGGGTTCGGCGAATTGACCCAACCCCAGCAGTTTCTGGACGCCGAGCAGAAAACGAGCGCCGCCGACGCCACCGACCAGAACCGTCACCTTCACGTCGACTCACCCTAGGCGATGACGCGCGGGTGGAATGACGCGCCCGGATGGCAATTCGGCGCGCAGCAAACTTTAAACCTCATTATTCACTTGAGTAACAGCCGCATCAGTTATCGCCATTACCAACCACGTTGTGCGGCAGCGTGTTATTGGTCACTATCGCGACACGCCGCGGTAACGACGCGCCGTAATCAGGTCACAAGATGGTAGGAAATGCGCTTCATCCGCTTGACCGTGGCAGCTAACCCGTGTGTAATCACAACAGTGTCATTCCCGGTTTGTTTACCGGTTCCGGTGCAGCAGACTGAGATTCGACCGTTTGTTCGAATTTTGTTCGCCACTCACGGCACGCAGGGCGAGTAGTTGGACTCCGTTTTGAAAACTACGTAAAGCAGGGGAGGAGGCGGCAAATGTCTTATGAACACGCAGATTTCGATCACGTGATGCAGTTCGACGGGCGGATGCTCGGCTCTGTTGGGACCGCACCGCACACGAACACCGGACCTGTTCAGCACGTCGTCGCCGGACGGCCGCAGCTGAGTCTGGTGCCTGATCACATCGACACCGAACTCGAGTTCACGGAAGACCAGTGGCAGGAGCGTGCCCTGTGCGCGCAAACCGACCCGGAGGCGTTCTTCCCGGAGAAGGGTGGCTCGACCCGCGAGGCCAAGCGCATCTGCCAGGGCTGCGAGGTGCGTGACGCGTGCCTCGAGTACGCCTTGGCGCATGACGAGCGTTTCGGCATCTGGGGCGGTCTGTCGGAGCGCGAGCGCCGGCGGATCAAGCGCGGCGTCATCTGACATACCGCGGGTAGGTCGACCGACTAGTCGTCAAGGATGGTCGGGTCGATCACCGACGGTTCAACGCCGAGATACGTGGCTACCTGCGCCACGAGAATTTCGTGCAATAGGTCGGCGAGGTCAACGGAGTCCTTCGCCCGCCGTTCAATGGGCTTGCGGAACAACACGATTCGTGCCCGTGTCGAATTACCCCGAACATCCACCCCGGCCGGGATGAGTCGCGCCAGCGCCACCGGCCCGTCGGCGATCACCTCGGGCGGCCACTGGATGGCATCGGGATCCTTGGGGGAGATCCGCGGAATCTCGTCGACCGCGACGTCGAGTCCGGACACCCGACTGCTCCAGCGGCGTTCGATGGGTTCGTAGGCCTCGAGGACCGCCATGTCGAATCGCTCGGCGCGACTGCGCCATCCGGGAACTGTCGGGGGGAGGAGCGGGCCGCGCATGCCGCGTCGGCGGCGCACACGCGAGTGGGCCATCGGCCGATAGTAACGGTTGGAGATCGACGCGCCCGCGACGCGCGTGTCCGGCAGTGGGCGCGTCGGCGGCGCGATAATCTCGCCGAGTGAATGTTCCCCGTCGCTGCTGCCGGCCAGGTTGCCCGCACTACGCCGTGGCGACGCTGACGTTTGTCTACTCGGATTCCACGGCAGTCGTAGGTCCGTTGGCCACCGCGTCGGAGCCGCATTCGTGGGACCTGTGTGTGTCGCACGCCAGTCGCATCACCGCGCCCCGCGGATGGGAGTTGGTCCGCCACGCCGGCCCGCTGCCCACGCCCTCTGAGGACGACGACCTCGTCGCGCTCGCCGACGCAGTGCGCGAGGGACGCGACGCGCCTTCTCGCGGGGGCATCCCAACGGGTTTCACCGATCCGCTGCCCGGCAGCCATGCCGGCGCGCCCGGCGGCAACGTCATGGCCCCGCCCGCACCGCGCACTCAGCACAACGGGCGGCGCCGCGGCCATCTCCGGGTGTTGCCGGATCCGCCTGAGAGTTAGCGACTCAAGTCCTACCGAACCCCACCGACCGTCCGCGGGCAGATGGGCCAGCCGATAGGCTGACCATCACAGGCCCTCGGTGATGCAGTGGTCTGCGAACGACGAGATCGGGAGGGCTATGTCTCGGCCTGCTGCCTCTGTACAGCGCGTCATCAAGGCTTATGACGTGCGTGGGCTCGTCGGCGAGGAGATCGACGAGTCGTTCGTCGCGGATGTCGGTGGTGCGTTCGCCCGGTTGATGCGCGCCGAGGGCGCCACCCGGGTGGCGGTCGGTTACGACATGCGGCCCAGCTCACCGTCATTGGCCACGGCGTTCGCCGAGGGGGTCACCGCGCAGGGTCTGGATGTGGTCCGGATCGGGCTGGCGTCGACCGACCAGCTCTACTTCGCCGCGGGTCTGCTCGACTGCCCGGGTGCCATGTTCACGGCCAGCCACAACCCGGCCGCCTACAACGGCATCAAGTTGTGCCGGGCGGGCGCGAAGCCCGTAGGAAAAGAGACCGGGCTGGCCACCGTCGCCAGTGAGGTCACCGACGGCGTGCCCGGTCACGACGGCGCGGTAGGCAAGGTCGAGGAGCGCGACGTGCTCGCCGAATACGGCACGTTCCTGCGTTCGCTGGTCGACGTGTCGGCGCTGCGCCCGCTGCGGGTGTCGGTCGACGCCGGAAACGGCATGGGCGGGCACACCACGCCCGCGGTACTGGGCACCGTCGGGTCGATCACCTTGCTGCCGTTGTACTTCGAACTGGACGGCACGTTCCCCAACCACGAGGCCAATCCGCTGGACCCGGCCAACCTGGTTGACCTGCAGAAGCATGTGTTGGACAACGGTGCCGACATCGGCCTGGCGTTCGACGGCGACGCCGACCGCTGCTTCGTCGTCGACGAGAAGGGCGACCCCGTCTCGCCGTCGGCCGTGACGGCGCTGGTCGCCGATCGCGAGCTGGCCCGGGAGTCCGGCGCGACCGTCATCCACAACCTGATCACCTCGCGGGCGGTGCCCGAGCTGATCGCCGAGCGCGGTGGCACGGCGGTGCGCTCGCGCGTCGGCCACTCGTACATCAAGGCGCTGATGGCCGAGACCAATGCGATATTCGGTGGCGAGCATTCGGCGCACTACTACTTCCGCGACTTCTGGGGCGCCGACTCCGGCATGCTCGCCGCGCTGCACGTGCTGGCCGCGCTCGGGGAGCAGGACCGTCCGCTGTCGGAATTGATGGCCAAGTACCAGCGGTACGAGGCGTCCGGCGAGATCAACTTCACCGTCGCCGACGCACCGGCGTGCGTGCAGGCGGTCCTCACGTCGTACGGCAGTGAGATCGCCTCGACCGACGAACTCGACGGCGTGACCGTCGACCTCGGCGATGGGCGCTGGTTCAACCTGCGCAGCTCCAACACCGAACCGCTGCTGCGGCTCAACGTCGAAGCCCGCACCCGGGTGGAAGTCGACCAGATCGTCGACCACATCGCGGCCCAGATCAGGGCCACTACGCCATGAGTGCCGCCCCGGCGACCCTGGACCTCGACGATGTCGACGGTCTGATCGCGGCCGACCGCGACGGCCTGCTACGGGCGGCGTCGATGGCCGGTGCACAGACCCGCGCGGTCGCCGCGGCGCTCACTGAAGGCGAATTCGACAAGCTGCGCTCGGACCAACGTCCGCGGACCGTAACGTGGGTGTGCGGCCGCGGGGCATCGGGAGCGTCCGGTGCGGCCGGGACCGTGCTGGCCGCGGCGCTGGGGGCGACATCGTCGGTGCCGCTCGTCGTGACCACGGACGTGCCGCCGTGGATCGGGGCGCTCGATGTCGTGGTGGCCGCGGGCGACGACCCAGCGGACCCCGCACTGGTGACGGCGGTGGCGACCGGCGTACGCCGCGGTGCGCGGGTGATCGTGGTGGCGCCCAACGACGGTCCACTTCGCGATGCCGCCGCCGGCCGTGCCGTGGTGCTGCCGCCGCGGCTGCCGGTGCCCGACGACTTCGGCCTCACGCGCTATCTGGCCGCGGGGCTCGCGACGATGATGGTTGTCGACCCGGCGCTACGCATCGACCTGGATGCCCTGGCCGACGAATTGGACGCCGAGGCCCTGCGTAACAGCGCGGCCCGCGAGATTTTCACCAACCCGGCCAAGAACCTGGCGGAGCGGATGTCCGGACGGCAGGTGGTGCTGGCCGGTGAGGGCGCGGCAATGCTGGCGCTGGTCCGCCACGCCGCGACGGTGCTGCTGCGGGTGGCCCATCAACTGGTCACCGCGACCAGCGGGGCCGACGCCCTGGTGGCGCTGCACGGTGGGCTCGGCCGGCAGACCGTCGAAATGTCTTACGAGGACGCGCTTTTCCACGATCCCGAGATCGATGGGCCCGTGCCGGCCCGGGTGCGCACTGTGGTGCTGTGTGCTGACGTGGAGCGCCCGGGTGTGGTCGCCCGGATGGACCCCCTCGGCGGTGATGTCGACGTGGTCAGCGCCGACGACGTTCCCGACTCCGTCCTGCATGTGCCGGGTAGTCGCTTGGAACAACAGATCGCGATGCTCGCGGTCCGGCTGGAGATGACGGCCGTATACCTGAAACTGGTTCGAGGTTAGACATAGTGCATCTGCTACGAGGCGCGGTCAGGAACTACGCCTGGGGGTCGCGTACCGCCTTGGCCGATTTCACCGGAAGGCCAAGTCCCTCAGCGCATCCCGAGGCTGAGCTGTGGTTGGGCGCGAACCCGGGGGACCCGGCGCGGCTGGAGACGGCCGACGGTGAGGTGTCGCTGCTGGACGTGATCCGGGCCGATCCCGCCGGCGAGCTGGGGCCCGAGGTCCTGGCCCGTTTCGGCGAGTCGTTGCCGTTCCTGGCGAAGGTGCTGGCCGCCGACGAACCGCTGTCACTGCAGGCGCATCCCAGTGCCGAGCAGGCTGCCGAGGGCTTCAATCGTGAAGAGCGCCAGGGCATTGCCCTCAATGCGCGCAACCGCAACTACCGGGACCGCAGCCACAAACCCGAGTTGATCGTGGCCCTCGGCCCGTTCGAGGCGCTCGCCGGGTTCCGGCCCGTGGCCCGCACCGTCGAGTTGATGCGGGTGCTGGCGGTGTCCGACCTCGATCCGTACATCAACCTGCTGGCCGGCCAGTCCGACGCGGCGGGGCTGCGGGCCGTCTTCACCACCTGGATCACCTTGCCGCAGCCCGATCTCGACGTGCTGGTGCCGGCCGTCCTCGACGGTGCGGTGAACTACATCCGTTCGGGGGCAACGGAATTCGCGGCTGAGGCCAAGACCGTGCTCGAACTCGGTGAGCGGTACCCGGGAGATGCCGGGGTGCTGGCGGCCATGCTGCTCAACCGCATCAGCCTGGTCGAGGGGGAGGGCATCTACCTGCCGGCCGGCAATCTGCACGCCTATCTGCACGGTATGGGTTTCGAGGTCATGGCCAACTCCGACAACGTGTTACGCGGTGGTCTGACGCCCAAGCACGTTGATGTGCCCGAACTCCTGCGGGTGCTCGACTTCACCCCGACGGATGGGCGGCCGATCCATCCGCGGCCGGCCGAGGACGGTGTCGAGGAGGTTTTCGACACGCCCGCACCGGAATTCGCGGTGTCGGTCGTGCGGATCGGCGACGACCGGGTGGGCCATGCGGTCGAACTGCCCCGGGTGCATGCCGGCCCGCAGATTCTGCTGGGCACGAATGGCCGCGTGCAGGTGCATTCCGCCGATGGCGAGCTGACTCTGAACAAGGGCGCCGCCGCCTGGATCGCCGCCGGGGAGGGCCCCGTGCGCTTGGTGGCTGACGCGCCGTCGACGGTGTTCCGTGCGACGGTGGGGATCTAGAAAAACCTACGAAAGGGCAGGTCATGTCGGCCTCGGGGAGTACGCGCGCGATCATCGCGGCGCTGTTGGCCAATGCCGGGATCGCGGCGGCGAAGTTCGTCGGCTTCCTGATCACGGGCAGTTCGTCGATGCTCGCGGAGTCGGTGCACTCGCTGGCGGACACGTCCAACCAGGGGCTGCTGCTGTGGGGGCAGCGGCAGGCGCGCAAGGATGCCGACCATCTGCACCCGTTCGGCTACGGCCGCAGCCGCTACTTCTACTCGTTCGTGGTGGCGCTGGTCCTGTTCAGCCTCGGCGCGATGTTCGCGCTGTACGAGGGCTATCACAAGATCACCCACCCCGAGCCGCTGACGTCGCCCGTCGTCGCTGTCGCCATTCTGGTCGTGGCGATCGGGCTGGAGGGGTACAGCTTCTACACCGCGGTGAAGGAATCGCGTCCGCTCAAGGGTTCCGGCAGCTGGTGGCGGTTCATCCGGACCTCGCGTAACCCGGAGCTGCCGGTGGTGCTGCTGGAGGACAGTGGCGCGCTGATCGGTCTGGTGCTGGCCCTGGGCGGTGTGGGCCTGTCGATGCTGACGGGCGACCCGGTGTGGGACGGCATCGGCACCGCGGCGATCGGTGTGCTGCTCGGCGTCATCGCGGTGGTGTTGATGGTCGAGATGAAGAGCCTGCTGATCGGTGAGGGTGCGACAGTCGACGAGACCGGCGCGATCCGCAACGCGCTGGAGCAGACGCCACACGTCGACCGCGTCATCCATCTCCGGACCCAGTACCTCGGGCCGGAGGAGATGCTCGTCGGGGTGAAGATCGCGCTGGCTCCCAACACCGATCTGGCGACCGTCGCCGCCACGATCGACGCCGCCGAGGTCACGATCCGGGCCGCGGTGCCGAACGCCCGCATCATCTACATCGAGCCGGACCTCTACCGCGGTTAGCTGGTGACGGCTGCCACTAGCCGTTTTACAAAATCACCTCCATTGTCTAGACCGGCGACAAATTGGCGTCTATAGTCAAGATCACAACTTGCTGGCCCAACCAATGGAGGTGGACGCGTGTCAGTTGAGGTATCCGACGTCAACGCCCCGCAGTGGCGCGATCGAAAGCGTCATCTGTGGCTCATGGGCCTGATTGCGCCCACTGCGCTGTTCGTGATGCTCCCGCTGATCTGGGCACTGAACCAGGCCGGATGGCATGCGCTCGCGCAGGTGCCGCTGTGGATCGGTCCCGGCCTGCTGTACGTGCTGCTGCCGATCCTCGACCTGAAGTTCGGGCCCGACGGCGAGAACCCGCCCGACGAGATGATGGAGCAGCTGGCGAACGACAAGTACTACCGCTACTGCACCTACGTCTACATCCCGTTCCAGTACGCCAGCGTCATCCTCGGCGCGTACCTGTTCACCGCCAAGGACCTGAGCTGGCTCGGCTTCGACGGCGGGCTGGCCTGGTGGGCCAAGCTCGGCGTCGCGCTGTCGGTCGGTGTCCTCGGCGGCGTGGGCATCAACACCGCCCACGAGATGGGGCACAAGAAGGAGAACCTGGAGCGCTGGCTGGCCAAGATCACCCTCGCGCAGACGTTCTACGGCCACTTCTACATCGAGCACAACCGCGGGCACCACGTCCGCGTCGCGACCCCGGAGGACCCCGCCTCGGCGCGCTTCGGTGAGAACTTCTGGGAGTTCCTGCCGCGCACCGTGTGGGGCGCCCTGAAGTCGTCGGTCGAGCTGGAGGCCCAGCGCATCCGTCGCCTCGGCCGCAGCCCGTGGGACCCGCGCACCTACCTGAAGAACGACGTCCTCAACGCGTGGCTCATGTCGGTGGTGTTCTTCGGCATCCTGATCGCGGTGTTCGGCCCGGCGCTCATCCCGTTCGTCCTGATCCAGGGCATCTACGGATTCAGCCTGCTGGAGTCGGTCAACTACCTGGAGCACTACGGCCTGCTGCGGCAGAAGACCGAGAGCGGCCGCTACGAGCGCTGCGCCCCGGTGCACAGCTGGAACTCCGACCACATCGTCACCAACCTGTTCCTGTACCACCTGCAGCGGCACAGCGACCATCACGCCAACCCGACGCGTCGCTACCAGACGCTGCGCAGCATCGACGGCGCACCGAACCTGCCCAGTGGCTACGCGACGCTGATCGGCCTGACCTACATCCCGCCGCTGTGGCGCCGGATGATGGACCACCGCGTCATCGAGCACTACGACGGCGACATCACCAAGGTCAACGTCCACCCGCGGGTGCGGGACAAGGTGATGGCGAAGTACGGGGCGGGTGTGGCCGCATGAGTGCCTACGCCTGCCCGGGCTGTGGTTATGTCTACGAGGAGGCCAAAGGCGCTCCGCGCGAAGGATTCCCGGCGGGCACGGCATGGGACGATGTTCCCGACGACTGGTGCTGCCCGGACTGCGCGGTCCGCGAGAAGATCGATTTCGAGTCCGTCGGGGCGAGCGAAGCGACGGGAAATGCAAGAGGAGTGAGTTCATGAGCGAGCCGTTCAAGAAGTTCGTCTGCCTGCAGTGCGGCTTCGAGTACGACGAGGAGAAGGGCTGGCCGGAGGACGGCATCGCCCCGGGCACCCGCTGGGCCGACATCCCCGAGGACTGGAGCTGCCCGGATTGCGGCGCCGCCAAGTCCGACTTCGACATGGTGGAGGTCGTGGCGTCGTGACCGCCGCGGCCGCAGTGCCGGACGGACCCGAGGCGTCGCGCCCCGCGGCACCTCGGGTGCCGTACGCCGAGGCCTCTCGGGTCCTGCTGCGGCATTCGATCCTGGACGGCATGCGAGAGTTGTTGCTGGCCAAGGACTGGTCATCGATCACGCTGTCCGATGTCGCCCGCGCGGCCGGCATCAGCCGGCAGACCATCTACAACGAATTCGGCTCGCGCCAGGGCCTCGCCGAGGGGTATGCGATGCGCCTCGCCGACCGCCTGGTCGACGCCGTCGAGCACGCCATCTACGCCAATGTCGGCGACATCCACGCGGCCTTCCTGCAGGGCTTCCGGATGTTCTTCACGGAGTCGGCGTCCGATCCGCTCGTCATCTCGTTGCTGACGGGCGTCGCCAAACCGGACTTGCTGCAGCTCATCACGACCGACAGCGCGCCGATCATTTCGCACTGTTCGGCGCGTCTGACCGAAGCGTTCCGCAACAGCTGGGTGCAGACCTCTGACGAGGACGCCGGCGTGCTGGCTCGGGCGATCGTCCGCCTGGCCATCAGTTACGTGTCAATGCCGCCGGAAGCGGACCACGATGTGGCCGCTGACCTGGCCCGGCTCATGACGCCGTTCGCCGACCGTTACGGTAGTGGGGATACCCCGTAGCCGTCAGCGCGCCATTCGAGCAGGATTCCCGGCGCCTGTCCCGCGAGCCCGCAGGCCATGGGGTCACTCCAGTGGAACGAATGAATGGGGCTCTAATCCATGACGGAATTGAAGGCAGACGTCCGTAACGGCATCGACTACAAGGTCGCCGATTTGTCCGAGGCCGAGTTCGGCCGCAAGGAGATTCGCCTCGCCGAGCACGAGATGCCCGGCTTGATGGCGCTGCGTCGCGAGTACCACGACGTGCAGCCGCTCAAGGGCGCGCGCATCTCGGGCTCGCTGCACATGACCGTGCAGACCGCGGTGCTGATCGAGACGCTGACCGCTCTCGGTGCTGAAGTTCGATGGGCGTCGTGCAACATCTTCTCCACCCAGGACCACGCGGCCGCGGCCATCGTCGTCGGCCCGCACGGTACCCCTGAGGAGCCCAAGGGCACCCCGGTCTTCGCCTGGAAGGGCGAGACACTGGAGGAGTACTGGTGGTGCGCCGAGCAGATGCTCACCTGGGAGGGCGAGCCCTGCAACATGATCCTGGACGACGGTGGCGACGCCACCATGCTGGTGCTGCGCGGCGCGCAGTGGGAGAAGGCGGGCGTCGTGCCCCCGGCCGAGGAAGACGACTCGGCCGAGTGGAAGGTCTTCCTGGAGCTGGTGCGCAAGGGCTTCGAGAACGACAAGACCAAGTGGACCAAGATCGCCGAGTCGGTCAAGGGTGTCACCGAGGAGACCACCACCGGTGTGCTGCGGCTCTACCAGTTCGCCGCCGCGGGTGAGCTGGCGTTCCCGGCCATCAACGTCAACGACTCGGTCACCAAGAGCAAGTTCGACAACAAGTACGGCACCCGCCACTCGCTGATCGACGGCATCAACCGCGGCACCGACGTGCTGATCGGTGGCAAGAAGGTGCTGATCTGCGGCTACGGCGACGTCGGCAAGGGCTGTGCCGAGTCCATGGCCGGCCAGGGCGCCCGTGTCTCGGTCACCGAGATCGACCCGATCAACGCGCTGCAGGCGCTGATGGACGGCTTCGACGTCGTCACCGTCGAGCAGGGCATCGCCGACGCCGACATCGTCATCACCGCGACCGGCAACTACGACATCATCCTGCTCGACCACATGAAGGCCATGAAGAACCAGGCCATCCTGGGCAACATCGGCCACTTCGACAACGAGATCGACATGGCGGCCCTCGAGAAGTCGGGTGCCACCAAGCTGAACATCAAGCCGCAGGTCGACCTGTGGACCTTCGGTGACACCGGCAAGTCGATCATCGTGCTGTCCGAGGGCCGTCTGCTCAACCTCGGCAACGCCACCGGACACCCGTCGTTCGTGATGTCGAACTCGTTCTCCAACCAGGTCATCGCCCAGATCGAGCTGTGGACCAAGAACGACGAGTACGACAACGAGGTCTACCGCCTGGCCAAGCACCTCGACGAGAAGGTCGCGCGCATCCACGTCGAGGCTCTCGGCGGCACGCTGACCAAGCTCACGAAGGACCAGGCCGAGTACATCGGCGTCGACGTCGACGGCCCGTACAAGCCGGAGCACTACCGCTACTGAGTCTGTTTGCGCTTTTCGCGCGAGCACACGCGAAAGCCCCCAATTCTCACGGGAATTGGGGGTTTTCGTATCTGCGGGGCTCGGCACATCTCGGCGAATTAGCTGTCGAGGGCCGTGTCGCCGGTCGTTATATTGCAACAGACGACAATTACGATTTGCGCGGCACGATTCCTGTGTTTGCTGAAGATCTGCTGGCGAGCGGATTTCGGCGTTAGAATTTCCCGACACCAGGGCACCCTCGTGAAGGGACGTCGGCCATGCAGGAGAACCGATGGGCAAGACGCATCGCGTTGCTGGCCGTGGCAGGGGCGGCGTTGACCGGTTGCGACAGCATCAACCTCGGCAGCCTGGACGTCTTCGGCTCCGCGTCGCCTGCTGTGAAGGGTCCGCCGATACCGCCGGAGATGGTCCGACATGACGTGCAGCAATTGGTCTGGCAATTCCCGCAGTTGCGCAAACCCGACGAAGCGGTGTGGGTCACCTGGAACAACAGCGGCGATCCCAGCCTCGCCGGCAAAGTGAACTGGGTCGACGCCGTGGTCAAGCTGTCGCCTGCGGAGACCGCTCGACTGGTGGCGGAATACCACCCGTCTGCCACCGATCGGCAACCGATGGTGCAGAAGATTCTGCAGTCGGAGCTGCCCGGCGGTCCGTACCTGTCGGGAACCGAACTCAACAACCACTTCTCCGGTCCGGGCATGACCACGCAGGCGTTCCTCGACCGTGACGAGAACGTCCTGGTGCTGACGACGAGGTCAGGCGGAAGCGCGCCGTCGTAACCGTCTAGCGTGGTGGTGTGCGCGCTCTGATCCGCGTGACGGCGTTCGTGGTGGTGCTGGCTGTGCTGGGTGCCTGTGGCGCGGACCGTCCGCCTGCTTCTCCATTTCCTGCTGCGACGGGTCGGGGCTCGTGCGCCGTCGATACCGAACGTGACGTCGGTGCCACCATGCGCGACGGCGTCGTGCTGCGCGCCGACGTCTACCGCCCGCGGACCTCTGACCCGGTGCCGGTGCTGCTCATGCGCACGCAGTACGGCAAGTCCGGGGCGCAGACGTCGCCCGAGCGCTACGAGCCGCCGGACTGGTTCGCCTCCCACTGCTATCTCGTTGTGGTGCAAGATGTTCGGGGCCAGGGGAGTTCCGGCGGCGTGTTCAGCGAGTTCACCAACGACATGGCCGACGGCTACGACACCGTCGAGTGGGCCGCCGGCCTGCCCGGGGCGAACGGCAAGGTCGCCATGTACGGCTCGTCGTATGTCGGTGCGACGCAATGGCTTGCAGCGGTGACGGCACCGCCGCACCTGGTGACGATCGCGCCGGCCAATACCGCGTCGGACTATTACGATGGCTGGACCTATGAGGGTGGTGAATTCCGGCTGGCGTTCGTGCAGCCGTGGGCCATCGAGTCGATCGCGCTCGGTGCTGCCCAGAACCGCCGGGATGCTGAGGCGGAGCGGCTGTTGCGGGACGCCGGCGCCGACCCGACGCGATGGCTGAATTTCCGCCCGCAGCAGGACCTTCCGCCGATGCAGCCGCATAATCCGGCGGTGGCACCGTGGTACTTCGACTGGGTTCGGCACAACGCGCGCGACGCCTTCTGGCAGCAGATCAGCATTCGCGACCGGTATCCATCGGTGCGAATTCCGGTGCTGCACTTCGAGGGCTGGTACGACGCCTTCCTGGCCGGCGGCGTGGAGAACTTTGCCGGCATGGTGGCCCACGGTGGCAGCGACTTTGCGCGGACGAATCAGCGTCTGGTGATCGGGCCGTGGGACCACGTCGCATGGGGCCGCCCTGACTCCGAGCCCGCTCCGATGCTCAAAGACATCGGGGCGGTGGGCAACAGTCCGATCAATGAGCTGATGTTGGCCTGGTTCGACCATTTCCTGAAGGGCGTCGACAACGGTGTGGCGGGCAAGCCGCGGGTCGACTACTTCACCATGGGCGCCAATACGTGGAAGACGGGAGCGAATTGGCCACTGCCGCAGACGCAGTGGATCAACTACTATCTCTCCGGTGCCGGGGGCATCGCGGATCGCGACGGTAAGCTGTTGCCGGTGCTGCCGGGACCACAGCCGGCCGACACCTACACCTACGATCCGCTGAATCCGGCTCCGAGCCTGGGTGGGCACTCCTGTTGTGGTGCCAAGTCCGGTCCGCAAGGACCATATGACCAGACTCCGGTGGAGCAGCGATCCGACGTCTTGGTGTACACCGGCGACCCGGTAACCCATGACACCGAGATCACCGGGGCGGCCACCGTCACGCTGTGGGCCCAATCCTCAGCTGTGGATACCGATTTCACGGCCAAGCTGGTGGTGGTCAAGCCCGATGGGACGGCCGTCAACCTGAACAACGGGATCCTCCGGGCGTCATTCCGGGACTCGCTGTCGGCGCCGACGCCGATCGTCCCCGGTCAGCCGTGCCAGTACCGCATCCAAATCTGGCCCACCAGTTACCAACTCAGGCCGGGGGACAGGGTGCGGGTCGAGATTTCCAGCAGCGACTATCCACAGTTCGCGCCGAATCCCAACACCGGTGCGCCATTCGGGCGGGATGCGGCGACAGTCGTTGCGACGCAGACCATTCTGCATGATCCCGCACATCCGTCGTCGATCACGTTGCCGGTGATCGGGAACTGAGCGCGGACGCTACTTACTGCAATCCAGCGATACCGTGATGGTCCGTCGTACCACGATGGGGACGATCACATCCCGGCCGTGGCCGTTGTCCACTCGAATGAACCTGGTCTCCTCTTGTGGGTTACGGACGCTGGTCACCACGCACCGATCGAGCGGCGCGGAACCGACCCGGTCGACGTTCACGTGGAATCCCTCGGCCTCCAGCTGGCCGATCGTGACGATCGCCGATTCGGCGGCTGCCGGCGCGGCGGGGGCCAGCACGGCGGCGGTGGCGGTGAGAGTTATGAGAGTTATTAGTGCAGTACGCATCTCAGGGTCCTTCCGGGTCCTATACCCAATGACACGTAGGAGCGCTGGAAAACGTTCGATGGTGTCCTGAAGGGGTTATCGATGTGTCGGCTGTTTTCGTGACATATGCCGATGCTTGGTGTCGCGCGTCAAGAAGTTGGCAGGTTTGGGGGTGCGGTCGCCGAGTGCTCGATGGGGTCGGATGGTGTTGTAGATGATGCGGAAGTGGTGGGCTTCCATGTCGGGGGCGTCGCCGTCGCCGATGTAGCCGCGTCAACGGTGTCGTTGAGGGTGCCGAAGAATCGTTCGATGACGCCGTTGGTTTGTCGGGATTTGATCCGGGTTCGCACGTGCCGCAGCAGCGGGTCGTCGTGGCTGGTGAACAGTGCCTGGAAGTCCTTGTCGAGCTGGCTGGGATTCTGATTTATCCACAGAGCGCGATTCATCCACAATCTGTGCCTGCCAGAAAGTTTGAAGCAGTAGATTGGCGTAGAATCGCACATATGTTCGAACATGAGGGTATTGGGGTCGGTGGGAAGCTGATCCACGATGCCTCCGTGGTCGACGCCATTAGGCATGGTGCCCGGGTGGAGGCGCGGGCGGCGTACATCCGCTTCAGTGCGATCGCCGACTTGGTGATGTTGCGTGTTGATGACCAGGGTGAGCGGCAGTGGTGGGCTTGTGATGGCTGGGACGCCGCAGTCGCTGAGGTCGGAGCGGCGCTGGGGATCGGGAAGCGTGAAGCGTCGGGGCAGTTGTCGATCGCGGTTGCGCTGCGGTTCCGGCTTCCGCGGGTGGCGGCGGTGTTCGCCGATGGTGGGGTGTCGGCGCGGACGGTGGGCACGATCTGCTGGCGTACTCGTCTGGTGGAGGACACCAACACCCTGGCCGTGATCGATGTCGCGCTGGCGGGGGCACTGTCGGAGTGGGCGGGGTTGTCGCGCAAGAAGATTGAGCGCAAGATCGACGGCTGGGTGCACAAGTTCGACCCGGCCGCGGTGTTGAAAGTGCGCTCGGCGGCCCGTCGTCGTGGGGTGGGTGTGGGCAAGCCTGATGACGAGACGGGTGTGGCGTCGATTTGGGGTGCGTTGCTGGCTACTGATGCGGAGTTGTTGGATCGGGTGTTGACCGAGATGGCTCGTCAGGTGTGCGAGAGCGATCCGCGTACTTTCGGGCAGCGCCGCGCGGATGCGTTGGGGGTGTTGGCGGCCCGCGGCGACCGGCTGGTCTGTCAGTGCGGTGCCCCGGATTGCCCGGCGGCGGGGCCGGATGTGCGGGCGGCGGCGGTGGTGATTCATGTGCTGACCGATGGCCTGCCGGTTCCGGTCGCTGATCCACTGCTGAGCGGGGATCCGGCTGGGCCGCTGGTGCCTGAGCCTGAGCCAGTGATCGAGCCGGTGTTCACGCCCCCATCTGAGCCGGCAGCCGAGCTGGCGGACGACATGGCACCGATGCCCAGCCCCGCACCAGCAGCCGATTCGCGGCCTGCCGAGACACCGGCTCCTGCTGCGGCCGACGCGGCCGGCGACGTCGAGCCTGCTCCGGCGGCTGACGCGGCGCCCAGCCCCGTTCCCGTCCCGTCTTCGGCTCAGCCCCCGGCGCCGGTGCGTACCCCGGTGGGTTATGTCGTCGGTGGCGGGGCGGTCCCGCCGGCGGTGTTGGCGGATTTGGTGGCGCGCGGCGCGACGGTCCGCGCCGTCGCTTCGGCCGCCGATTTGGGCGCGGTGGCGCGGTACCGGCCGTCGGCGGTGATGGATGAGTTCGTGCGGATGCGGGCGATGACGTGCATGTTCCCGGGGTGTGATCACCCGGCCACCGCCTCTGATATTGACCACACGATTGCGTGGCCGGCCGGGCCGACGCATCCGGGCAATCTGAGCCCGAAGTGCCGCAAACACCATCTGCTGAAAACGTTTTACGGCGGCCGTGATGGGTGGCGGGACCGTCAAGAGCCCGATGGCACCGTTGTGTGGACCGCGCCGACCGGTCACACCTATATCAGCGTGCCCGGAAGTCGAATCCTGTTCCCCCGTAAGGTCACCGACACACCGCTGCCGAATCCACCACCGGATTCCGCCGACCTCGACACTGACGCTCCGCCGGCCCCCGGCCGGGGCCTGATGATGCCCATCCGCCGCCGCACCCGCGCCCAAAACCAGGCCCAGCAGATCGCCTACGAGCGCGCCCTCAACCAAGCCGACATCGACGCTCAAAAAGGCGCGCAAGAAGCCTTCGACCGCCAACGCAAAGAACGCCAAGAACGCGAAGCCGGCCGCCAGGCCGAAGAACAACAGCAATCGCAGGAGACGACCGAGCACTCGCCTGCAGACACCGACATCCCACCGCCGCTCGGACTGTCGCGTGAATACTCTTGAAATAGCAAGTCTTTCAAGGGTATTCACGCATGCCGATCGCCAGCCTTGTGTCTGTCGCACGCGATTGCGGGTCGCGCAATAAAACAATCCAGCGTGTCGACTTGCTATTTGACCTACTTGTTTCGCCCGACGACGCCAGCCAACAATTGGCTGTAGGTCAGGCGGCCCAAGAGTTGGAAACAGGCATCCGCTTCGGTATTCAATTTGACCAAGCCGTTTTTGGCTCCGCGCTCGTACCAATACACTTCCCACAAGCCATCGGGGGATTGCTCGACGCACCATGAGTAATCTGCATGGCCGCCGAGTGCCAGTACAGCCGACGGAATTCCGATGGAAGCTAGTGCCTTTGCAAGTTCGGTAAGATTCATAGCGGAACCTCTTTCAGATAGCCGGCATTAAGCAGGTCAACAATTGCATTCGGGAAGTAGTACTGAATGCCTCCACCGACTTGCCCCATCGCGGGGGCAATCGGGCCCTCCCAAATCGGTAGACGTCGAATAACTTCGTAGCGATGGTAGCCAGCATCGAGGCTGTGCGGCGGTAGCGCACGCTCAGGGAATGTAGTGCCCAGCGGTGAGCCAAATTGCCCGAATCCAGGACCGAATCTGTCGAAAACGGCGCCTGGTTCCAGCACGGTCGGCGTCCGGTCTTCGGGCGTACTGAAGCCTTGAGGATGTGCTTGCGGGTCGGGCCACACTAACTCGGGATTCCCGTGGGCATCCCGATTGCCGGTGGGCCAGAATTCGCGATTCCAGTCGTCTCGCGGAAGCCCGCCTAGTGGGTCGTAACTGTTTGGAACCACAGCCTGCACCTCCGGGTGTGTACTCGCCGCACCTGGTGACAGGGCGTCAGTGACTCGACTGGGGTTTGATGCCGCGTCGTCGAGAAGTCCATGGTCTAACAGGTCTGCATGAGGGTGGACAAGCTGGTCTGTGGGGATCGTATTGCCGCTGGCATCGTAGTCGCGTGAGTGGCCGTCCGATCGATCGCCGACATCGTCAGAGGCGTGATGGTTCGCCTCCGCCGGAGTGGTGCTGTGGGTTTCCTGGTTCTCATCGGCAGATCGACGCGTGTGCTCGCTGTGTTGTTCGTCGTGAGCTACTGGTTTTTCCGGTGCGCGCCCAATTGGTTCTCGCCGCACCTGCGGATCCGCCCCGGCATGGGCCCTGTCACTGAAGCCCTGTTCGGCATTCGTCCCAGTCGGTTTGACCGGCGGGCTTGGGTTGCGTTCATGCGCCGGGCCGGCATTGGCTGGCCGTTCGTGTGAACGTTCTGCTGGTGTGCTTTTCGGCGCTGTTGTTTCCCGACTCTGCGGCGTGCCGTCAGGCTTACCTGGCGGTGTGTGGCCGCCACCGCTCGGGCTATGGCTCGTCGGGCCGTGGGTGGCGGCAGGCCCGTGAAGTCCCGCCCCCATCGCGTTGGCAAGCCCGGACGAGGCTGTGCCGGAGTCGTGGCGCTCAGCGGGGTTGTTGTCCGGCAAACTTGAGTGCTCCGGCGAGTGATCAGCGGGCTGCCCGTTGCGGTCGTGCGGAGCGTCGGTTGTGCGCGGTTCGTGCGTGGGCTGATGCTCAGTGGGAGAGTGACTTTCGTTCCGACCGCCGGATTCGGTGGCGTTCGGGCGATGGTCGGCATTCGGAGAGTGGTCACCAGACTGACGGCCATCGTGGGTGCCGCTATCCGCGCCATGCCCCGCATCGTTGGTCGCGTGTCCTCCGGTGTCGTGTGCCGAGGGATGGTCGTGCGCAGACGGCGCATCGTGACCGCTTGGCTGCTCGTGTGCGGACGGAGTGCGCCCTTCGTCGGCACCGTTTGGGCGAGTTGATGATTCGGGGGAGTGCTGGCCTCCGGTCGACGGAGAATCCCCCGACGGTGTGTGGTTTGTGGCCGGCGGCTCGGTCGACCGCGGCCCGTCGGTCGATCGTGGACCGTCGCTCGATCGTGGACCGTCACCCGACCGCGGGGAGTCTGTGGAATGCGCAGGCCCATTGGACGACGGGTTGGTTGGTCCCTCGTGCTGTCGTGGCCCGGAATCTGCAGGCCCCGTTGGTCGCTCGGAAGGACCACCACCACCACCGTCGCCCTTGACCGGCGTGTGGTCGGGTCCTGGTGGATCATGGGCGCCGCCGTCGAACCCGCGCGGGCCGGAAGGCGGGTCGGGAACTGTGGGAACCCTTGGCGCGTCCGGAGATCCGGGCATCGCGCCGGGTTTGAATTCCGGGACTTCGGGCATCTTGGAGCCCAGGCCGCCTAGATTACCGACATGATCGAGCTCATTGAGTTTGGTTGTCTTTGAACCCAATCCGGTCAGATCACCGAGCTTGCTGAGTTTCCCCTCATCAAGCAAGCCCTTACCGAACTTCGCGGCTTTGGCAATAGAGCCGGTCTTCGACGCGGCACCTCCCGGCATGAACAACGAAGCGATGTTGAACCCCGCCTCGCCGATTCCGCGGCCCGGGTGGTCACCGGTGATCGCGTCGATCGCCAGGAACTGCTTACCCATTTCTTTGAGCGTGCCGGGGATTTTCGACGGGTCTTCGGCGAGTGCAGTCGCGAGATCGGCCATGCCCTTCCAAGTATCAGGGTCGGCCATGGCCACGACACCCGACACGGTCCCAATGACGCCGTTCACCACGCCGACGGCGAGATCAATTCGGAAGATGGCGTAGTCGGCGATGGCTCCGCCGACTTCCTCGCCGAGCAAGGAGATCAGGGTCGGTTTGAGCCACTTCTCGAGGCGGTCCGCCCATTCACTGAGCTTGCCTTTGATGAAGTCGAGAACACTAGTGAGGGCCTTGACTTGTCGCTGAAAGTTGTTCAGCAGGGTCGAGGCATCGCGGGCGACCTCCTCCAGGACCTTTTTGCCCTTCCCTGTGAGGAGGTCTTTGAGCGTGTTGAACGATGTCAACCTGTCCAATATGCGGCGGATGCCGTCTTGGGCTTGTTGCACGCCGGCAGCGAATTCGTCGATCTTTGTCGCGATGGTCGAGCTGTCTTGGACCAATTGGTTAATGGTGCCGTCCAGGGTGTCCAACCCCGACGCGATGGCGGCGCCCTCAGGAATCTTCTGCGCAGCGATAAGCGTGCGGGCCGGAGCCAGTAGGTTCTGCAGCGCGTTCAATCCAGTGTTGATGTTGTGCCATTGCGCGGCAGTGACTTTCATCAGGCCGGAGTCGCCGGTCGGCCAGGCCATCGCAACGCCCAGGGCCGTTCCTATTCCTGAAACCATCAGTAGCGGCTCTACCAGGAACCATTTCGGTGGCGGCGGCACCAAGCCCATGTTGGTGTGTACGTCGAGATGCGCGTCGGTCGTGCTGGGTGGTTCGCCTGGTGTGCCGCTGGGGCCTGGACCGCCGACCGTCGACGCCTGGTCGGCATGGAGATAGTTGTATCCGGAGACCTGGACCATGAATCCGATGTTCTTGAACGCGGTGGCGGCCTTGGCCAACGTTGTCGCGAACATCTCGGCCTGCTGCTCGTAATTCAGCCCGAACGCCAGACCGGTCCCATCGATTCCGCAGGCGAGGCCGCTGCTGAAAGCGGCGCTCAATGCGCCTGACAGTGCGGCCAATTGCTCGCCGACTGACTTGATCATCGCGCCCGCGGTGATCAACGCCTGGGGTTCCACCTCAATTCGCACGACGGCCTCGGTGGCTGCGCCGGGCGCGGCGGCCGGCTATGTGCCGCCCCACATCTGACCGTTGTTCTTGACCGCATCGGAGTAGTTCTTCTGCGCTGCCGTCAGGACCTTCTTCAGAGCCTGAAGTGACTGATCCATTTGTTCGGCACCGGTCTTCCACTGCTGCTGTGCCTGTGCCTGTGCGTCGGATGCCTCCCCATGCCACGACGCGCGCAACGTCGTCATGGTCCGTTCGACCTCTTCCAAGACGCTCTTGACCTTGTTGTGGAACGCTTCTACGTCATCGGCGGCGTGGGTCAACTGATCTGGGTCCACCACGAACATGATCAGGCTCTCCTGTTCTCACGACGGTGTTCAGCGTCTGACGTGGAGGTCGGCAGTGGGGCTGCGCCGGGCGAGGTGGGGGCGCCGGCCGCGCCATCCTGGGGATCGCTGGCCTTTTCGTCCTGGTCTTTTTCGGCGCCGTCTTTGTCGGCGTCTTTCTCGCCCTTGTCTTTGGCTTCGTGAGCGTCCTTCTCGGCGCCGCCTTGCGCCGCTTGCTGTCCAGCTTGGGCCGCCGCGGTCGCAATCTGTGCGCCGGCCTGCGCAAGCCCGGCGGCCATCTGGCCGACCTGCGAGAGTGGCTGGGCTGCCTGACCCAGTGAACCCATCATCTGTTGGGCAAGGCTGGGCAGCTGCGAGGCCACACTGCTCGCGCCGCCCCCGGCGCCGGATGACGCGCCCCCGGTTGGCGACGCAGCCGCCGTTGCGGGCGCTGCAGCCGGACTGCCGCCACCGGCAGACCCGCCGCCGTCCATGGCCGAACTGATCGCTGCGCCGCCCTGCTCGTCAGTGTTGCCGTACTGCTGTCCGGCCACCGAGAGCAAGCTCGACATGGCCTGCAATCCCTGCACCACCTGGCCTGCGCCGTTGTGCCATTGGTCCCATACCTTTCGGAAGGCCGATGCAGCGTCGCCTTTCCAATCGGACGTCAGGAGTTGAGAAACGCTCAGGTCCACGTGCGACAGCCCATCCTGCAGTTCCTGTGCGGAGTGGCTCAGGCTGTTCGAGGCAGCCGAAAATTCAGATTGGACGAGTTCGAGTGGCCGTCCCATAGGTCCCCCCTACGGCGCGAGTCGGTGCTTGCCGACTGCTCAGTCTATTGCCACCTCGGGGTGCGTCAGGGCGGCAATTACGCGCGTCCGGGTTTACGCAGGACCATGACTGCGTGCGGCCCGATCCGCCATCGGGTCAGCGTCGTCGAGCGGGGGAACGTCTTGGCCGTCGAGCACTTTGCGCATGCGGTCCTTGTCGAGTTGCCCTTCCCACGCGGCCACCACGAACGTCGCGACGCAGTTGCCCAGCAGGTTCACCGAAACGCGCATCGAGTCCATGATGCGGTCGGCGCCCAGGAGCAGGGCCACCGCGGCGACCGGGATGGCCCCGTGGCCGATGGCGGCGACGGTCGCCGACAGCGCGAGGAAGGACGAGCCGGGGACCCCGGCCATGCCCTTCGATGTCAGCATCAGCACGAGCACCGCGGTGATCTGTTCGCCAAGGCTCAGGTTCACGCCCAGGGCCTGGGCCAGGAACAGCACGCAGATCGAGAGGTAGAGGGTCGCTCCGTCGAGATTGAACGAGTAACCGGTCGGCACCACCAGACCTGTTGTGGTGCGTGAACAGCCGGCATTGGTCAGCTTGGCCATGATGCGCGGCAGCACGACCTCGGTGGACGCGGTGCCAAGCGCAAGGAACATCTCGTCCTTGATGTAGACCAGGAATTTGTACAGGTTGACGCCGGCGAAGACCTTCGCGACAACCCCGAGCACCAGGATGAAAAGCGCGGCCGCGAGATAGCAACAGCCGATCAGCTTGGCGAAGCTGCCCAGCGAGCTGATGCCGTATTGGCCGACGATGTAGGCCATCGCCCCGAACGCGCCGATCGGCGCGAGTCGCATCACCCAGCCGATGACGGTGAAGAACAGGTGGCTCAGATGGTCGACGATCTCGAGGATGACGGGCGGCCCCTTCTCGCCGAACTTCGCCAACGCCAGCCCGAACAGGACGGCGAAGAACAGCACCTGGAGCAGGTTGTTGTCGGTGAACGCCTTGAACACCGACTCGGGGATGATGTTCAGCAGGAAGTCGACGGTGTGCGGCAGTTCCTTGTTCTGGGTCTTCTTCGCGATCGCGTCGGCCCCGGTCGCCAGTGTGGCGGCGTCGACGTGGAAACCTGCCCCGGGTTTCACGATGTTGCCGACCACCAGCCCGAAGAGCAGCGCGAAGGTGGTCACCGCTTCGAAGTAGATCAACGCTTTCACGCCGATCCGGCCGACCGACTTGAGGTCACCGACGTGTGCGATGCCCAGCACGACGGTGCAGAAGATGATCGGCGCGATCAGCATCTTGATCAGCTTGATGAAGCCGTCGGCGAACGGCTTGAGGTCCGCGCCGACCTTCGGTTGCAGCCAGCCGACCAGGATTCCGGCGACGATCGCAACGAGCAGCTGCACGAAAAGCGACGAGTACCACGGTGGCTTGTTGGCGAGCCGGATCATCTCGCTTTGGGGAGGTTCGATCTTGGTCGCCATCGCGCGAAAGTACTGAGCGGGCATCACCGCGCGATTTCTGCGATGTTTCTGTGACGTCGCGCAGCAGATATATCGAATTCAGCAATTAGTCTCGCCACGTGCTGATCGCAATCGAAGGCGTCGATGGTGCCGGGAAGAACACCCTGACCCAGGGGCTGCGGGCGCAGTTCGAGGCCCGCGGCAAGTCGGTGACCACCGTGGCGTTCCCGCGGTACGGCCGGTCGGTCGAGGCGGATATCGCGGCGGAGGCGCTGCACGGCCGGCACGGCGACCTGGCGGAGTCGGTGTACGCCATGGCGATGCTGTTCGCGCTCGACCGCGCGGGCGCCAAGGCGGAGATCGCGGAATTGAGCGACGCGAATGATGTGGTGATCCTCGATCGGTACGTCGCCTCCAACGCCGCCTACAGCGCGGCCCGGCTGCACCAGGACGCCGACGGGGACGTCGTCGCCTGGGTGCGGCAGCTGGAGTTCGAGCGGTTGGCGCTGCCGGTGCCGGATTGGCAGCTCTACCTCAATGTGCCGACCGATCTTGCCGCGGAGCGGGCGGCGCGCCGGGAAGCTCAAGACAAGACGCGGACCCGCGACGCCTATGAGCGCGACGGCGGCCTGCAGGGCCGCACCGCTGCCGTGTACACGGCGCTCGCAGCCGAAAATTGGGTCGGCCGTTGGGCTTTGGTCGCGCCAGACGTCGACCCGGGGGAGCTGGCCGCAACGCTGCTGGGGTGATCGGGCCGCGTCGTCTAGCAGCAAGTTGTCAGGTAAGAGGCAAAACACCCATCGGAGATCACAGCTTTATCGCGATCTGGTGACACCATGGACGCCATGAGGCAACGCATTCTGGTCGTCGACGACGACCCATCTCTGGCCGAGATGCTCACCATCGTGCTGCGGGGCGAAGGCTTCGACACCGCCGTCATCGGTGACGGCAGCCAGGCGCTGACCGCGGTCCGCGAGCTGCGCCCGGATCTGGTGCTGTTGGACCTCATGCTGCCCGGAATGAACGGCATCGACGTGTGCCGTGTGCTGCGCGCCGACTCGGGCGTGCCGATCGTCATGCTGACCGCGAAGACCGACACGGTCGACGTGGTGCTGGGCCTGGAGTCCGGCGCCGACGACTACGTCATGAAGCCCTTCAAACCGAAGGAACTCGTGGCCCGGGTGCGGGCGCGGTTGCGCCGCAACGACGACGAGCCGGCAGAAATGCTGTCCATCGCCGACGTCGACATCGACGTGCCGGCCCACAAGGTGACCCGTCAGGGTGAGCAGATTTCGCTGACGCCGCTGGAGTTCGACCTGCTGGTCGCGCTCGCCCGGAAGCCGCGCCAGGTGTTCACCCGTGACGTGCTGCTTGAACAGGTGTGGGGCTACCGCCACCCGGCAGACACCCGCCTGGTGAACGTCCACGTGCAGCGCCTGCGGGCCAAGGTCGAGAAGGACCCGGAGAACCCGCAGGTGGTGCTGACCGTTCGAGGAGTGGGATACAAGGCCGGACCGCCGTGATCCGACGGTGATCTGGGGATCCCGACGACGCATCCGAGGCGGTTTCGGCTCGGGTGCGTTCGTGCGTGGGCTGGGCGCAGTCGGCCGGGTGGTCGGTTACGCGTGGCGCCGTTCGTTGCAACTGCGTGTGGTGTCGCTGACGCTGGGTTTGTCCCTTGCCGTCATTCTCGTGCTCGGTTTCGTGCTGACCAGTCAGATCACCGACCGCATTCTCGAAGCCAAGGTCCGTGCCGGTACCGAAGAGGTCGAGCACGCCCGCACGACGGTGAGCGGCATCGTCGGCGGCGAGGAGACACGCTCGCTCAACAGCAGCCTGCAGCTGGCGCGCAACACGTTGATCGACCGCAAGGTCGATTCGGGCTCGCGGCTGGCCGGCGCGTTCGATGCGGTGCTGGTGGTGCCGGGTGACGGTCCGCGCGCGGCCACGTCGGCCGGACCGGTGGGCGAGATCCCGAATTCGTTGCGGGACTTCGTCAAAGCGGGTCAGGTCAGCTACCAGTACGCGACCGTCCACACCGACGGGTTCTCCGGTCCCGCGCTGATCGTCGGCAGCCCGACGTCGTCACAGGTCACCAATCTCGAGCTGTACCTGATCTTTCCGCTGAGCAACGAAGAGAGCACCATCGCTCTCGTACGCGGCACCATGGCCACCGGCGGCATCGTGTTGCTGGGCCTGCTCGCGGCCATCGCCTTGTTGGTGGCACGGCAGATCGTGCTGCCGGTGCGCTCGGCGTCGCGCATCGCCGAGCGGTTCGCCGAGGGCCACCTCACCGAGCGCATGCCCGTGCGTGGTGAGGACGACATGGCGCGCCTGGCGGTGTCGTTCAACGACATGGCCGAGAGCCTGCACAAGCAGATCACCCAGCTCGAAGAGTTCGGAAACCTGCAGCGCCGCTTCACCTCTGACGTCAGCCACGAGCTGCGGACGCCGCTGACGACGGTGCGCATGGCCGCCGACCTGATCTACGACCACAGCGAGGAACTCGACCCGGCGCTGCGGCGCTCGACCGAGTTGATGGTCAATGAACTGGACCGTTTCGAGACGCTGCTGGCCGATCTGCTGGAAATCTCCCGCCACGATGCCGGTGTGGCCGAGCTGTCGGTCGAGTCGGTCGACCTGCGTGACACCGTGCAGAGCGCGCTCGACAACGTCGGGCACCTGGCCGACGACGCCAATATCAAACTCGCCGTGCATCTTCCGGACGAGGCCGTCATCGCCGAGGTGGATCCGCGCCGTGTCGAGCGCATCCTGCGCAACCTCATCGCCAACGCGATCGACCATGCGGAGAAGAAGCCCGTTCAGATCAAGATGGCGGCCGATGTGGATACCGTGGCAGTGACGGTCCGCGATTTCGGCGTGGGCCTGCGCCCGGGCGAGGAGAAGATGGTGTTCAGCCGGTTCTGGCGGTCCGACCCCTCGCGGGTGCGCCGCTCCGGTGGCACCGGTCTTGGCCTGGCCATCAGCATCGAGGACGCTCGCCTGCACCAGGGTCGCCTGGAGGCCTGGGGCGAGCCCGGGCACGGTGCCTGCTTCCGGCTCACGCTGCCGCTGGTGCGCGGCCACAAGGTGACCACCAGTCCGTTGCCCCTCAAACCCACTGGGCCCAAATCGGTTACGGCACTCTCATCCGGGGAACTGCCCGCGGGGGAGACGTCGTGAAAGGGGCATTGGCGCTCTGGGCCGTGCTGCTGCTGGTCCTGACGGGATGCGCCGGTGTACCCAGTTCGTCGGCGCCGCAGGCCGTCGGCACCGTCGACCGGCCGGCCCCGCGCAATCTGCCGACGCCGTCGCCCGGCATGGACCCGGACCTGCTGCTGCGCGAATTCCTCAAAGCCACCGCCGATCCCGCGAACCGACACCTCGCGGCACGCCAGTTCCTCACCGAATCGGCATCCCGTTCGTGGGACGACGCCGGCAGCGCCCTGCTGATCGACCGCGTCGTATTCGTGGAAACCCGTGGTACGGACAAGGTTTCGGTGACCATGCACGCCGACATCCTGGGCTCGCTGTCGGACGTCGGGGTATTCGAGACGGGCGAGGGTGCGCTGCCCGATCCCGGTCCCATCGACCTGGTGAAGACACCGCGCGGCTGGCGCATCGACAAGCTGCCCAACGGGGTGTTCCTGGACTGGCAACAGTTCCAGTCCACCTACAAACGGGACACGCTGTACTTCGTCGACCCGACCGGCAAGACCGTCGTGCCCGACCCGCGCTACGTCGCGGTGTCCGACCCGGACCAGCTGGCCACCGAACTCGTCACCAAGCTGCTGTCCGGGCCGCGGCCCGAAATGGCCAGCAGCGTGCGGAATCTGATGGCCGCACCGCTGCGGCTGCGCGGTCCGGTGACCCGGGCCGACGGCGGCAAGACCGGCGTCGGCCGCGGCTACGGCGGTGCCCGCATCGACCTCGAGAGCCTGTCGACCACCGACCCGCACAGTCGGCAATTGCTTGCGGCGCAGATCATCTGGACGCTGTTCCGGGCCGGCGTCAACGGCCCGTACGTGATCAACGCCGACGGCGCCGCCCTCGACGACCGCTTCGCCGAAGGCTGGAACACCTCCGACGTCGCGGCCACCGATCCGGGTGCCGATCCCGGCGCCGCGGCCGGCCTGCATGCCCTGGCCGGGGGATCGCTGGTGTCCCTGGAAGGCGACAACGCGCCGCGGGTCGCCGGCGCGTTCGGCCAGCTGCCGGGCCAGACCTCGGCTGCCCTGTCGCGCAGTGGGCAGGAGGTCGCCTCGGTGGTGACATTGCGGCCCGGGGCCCCGGACATGGCGCAGTCGCTGTGGGTGGGCCCGGTCAACGGCGACGCCGCTCAGGCACTCGACGCGCACACGCTGTCGCGTCCCAGCTGGTCGCTCGACGACGCGATCTGGATCGTGGTCGACGGCACCAACGTCGTGCGCGCGATCCAGGAGGCGGCATCGGGCCAGCCCGCCCGCATCCCCGTCGACTCGTCGGCCGTGGCCACCAAGTTCCCCGGCCCGATCAGCGCGCTGCAGCTGTCCCGCGACGCCACCCGCGCCGCCATGGTGATCAACGGCCAGGTGATCCTGGCCAGCGTCGAGCAGCGTGAGGGCGGCCAGCTCGCGCTCACCTACCCGCGCCGCCTCGGTTTCGGTCTGGGCAACACGGCGCAGTCGCTGTCCTGGCGCACCGGCGACGACATCGTGGTGACCCGCACCGATGGCGCGCACCCCGTGTCATACGTCAACCTCGACGGCGTGAACTCCGACGGCCCCACCCGGAACCTGGTGGTCCCGGTGTCCACCGTGGCGGCCAACACCTCGACGGTGTACCTCGCCGACCAGCGCGGTGTGCTGCAGCTGTCGGGTTCGGCAGCGGACAACAACCTGATGTGGACCGATGTCCGGCCGCTGATGCTCGCCGGCGCGCTGCCGGTGCTGCCTGGCTGAACCGGCCCGCTGTCGTACCCCACCGGCATGCTGACGCCATGCTCGACCTGGTTCTGCCCGTCGAATGCGGTGGCTGCGGCGCACCGTCGACCCGGTGGTGTCCCGCTTGCGCGGCCGAACTGACGGTCCGCCCCGACGAACCGCACGTCGTCACGCCGCGTGAGGATCCGGGCGTGCCGGTGTTCGCGCTCGGGCGCTACGCCGGCGCCAGAAGGCGGGCCGTCGTCGGGCTCAAAGAACACGGCCGCACCGATCTCGTCGCGCCGCTGGCCGACGCGGTCGCAGTAGCCCTGCACACCCTGATCACCTGGGGCCTGATCGTGCCGCCGCTGACGGTGGTGCCCGCACCGACCCGCAGCCTGGCCGCCCGGCGACGCGGCGGCGACCCCGTCGCGAAGATCGCCCGGGCCGCTGCCGGCCGCATGACGGGCGTGACGGTCCAGCCCGCGCTGGCCATGCGGGCCTTCACCAAAGACTCCGTCGGCCTGTCCAGTGCGCAACGACAGCGCAATATCCGCGGCCGGGTCCGGCAGCGCACACCGGTGGCTGGGGAGGCCATTGTGTTCGACGACGTGGTGACGACGGGTACGACGGCGGCCGAGGCGGTGCGCGTCCTGCAAACCTTCGGAGCACAGGTTTCGGCCGTGCTCGCGATAGCACACGCATGAGCTTCGAGGCGGTAGGACACGGCCCGCAACGCACCTACATCAACTCGATATGAAGTTCTCAAAACCGGTATGCGAAATCGGTGGCACGACTAGGTGAACTCGGACTACCGTCGGCTGCAACCATCCGTGAAGCCTCACGGCGGTACCGACACATTCACTCGGTACCAAATCGCTGACAGCGGTAGGAGGTGAGTAGTCAACACCTTGCGCCGGGCTGCGGCGACTTGCAGACCCGCTCGGCGCGTAGTTCAGACCGTGTGCAAGAAGAGCCACACGTGCACTGCGAGAGAGAAGCGAGTTGCTAAGCATGACAACACAATCCGTGGATTCCGTCCGCTCGACCATGTTTGCCGAAGATGCCGAGCCTGCGTCCGAACCGCACGCCGACGTCGTCGTCAAGGGCCGCAACGTCGAGGTCCCCGAACATTTCCGCATCTACGTTTCCGAGAAGCTCTCCCGACTGGAGCGCTTCGATCGCACCATCTACCTGTTCGACGTCGAACTCGACCACGAGAAGAATCGGCGCCAGCGCAAGAACTGCCAGCATGTCGAGATCACCGCGCGGGGTCGCGGTCCGGTGGTCCGCGGCGAAGCGTGCGCCGACAGCTTCTACGCCGCTCTCGAAGCCGCCGTCGGCAAACTCGAGAACCGGCTGAGGCGCAGCAAGGACCGCCGCAAGATCCACTACGGCGACAAGACGCCGGTGAGCCTCGCCGAGGCGACGTCCATCGTCCCGCCCGAGGACCTGCCCACGCCGCCGAGCCAGGCTGCCTCCGCCGAGCTCGATGACCACGTGCCCGGCCAGGTGGTTCGCGTCAAGGAGCACCCGGCCAACCCGATGACGGTCGACGACGCGCTCTACGAGATGGAGCTCGTCGGACACGACTTCTTCCTGTTCCACGACAAGGAGAGCGACCGGCCGACGGTGGTCTACCGCAGACACGCCTATGACTACGGACTGATCCGCCTGTCCTGAGGTCCCGCTGATGCGCCCCCGGCCGAACCGCCGGGGGCGCACTCTTATCTGCCGATTCCGCCGGTCACCTACGATGGTCACGTCTAACCCGCTGACGTATATCCGTTCCAGACCCACAGGGGAAAAGCGTGCTGTCGAAGTTGCTCCGCATCGGTGAAGGCCGCATGGTCAAGCGCCTGCAAAAGGTCGCCGACTATGTGAACACCTTGTCCGATGACGTCGAGAAGCTGTCGGACGACGAGCTGCGCGGCAAGACCGACGAGTTCAAGAAGCGCATCGCCGACGGTGAGTCGCTCGACGACCTGCTGCCCGAGGCCTTCGCCGTCGCCCGCGAGGCCGCCTGGCGGGTGCTGGACCAGCGCCACTTCGACGTTCAGGTGATGGGCGGCGCCGCGCTGCACTACGGCAACGTCGCCGAGATGAAGACCGGTGAGGGCAAGACCCTGACCTGTGTGCTCCCTGCCTACCTCAACGCGCTCTCCGGCAAGGGTGTGCACGTCGTCACCGTCAACGACTACCTGGCCAAGCGCGACAGCGAGTGGATGGGCCGCGTACACCGGTTCCTCGGACTGGACGTCGGGGTGATCCTGTCGCAGCTGACACCCGAGGAGCGTCGCGCCGCGTACGCCGCCGACATCACCTACGGCACCAACAACGAGTTCGGCTTCGACTACCTGCGCGACAACATGGCGCACTCGGTCGAAGACATGGTCCAGCGTGGCCACAACTTCGCCATCGTCGACGAGGTCGACTCGATCCTCATCGACGAGGCCCGTACCCCGCTGATCATCTCCGGACCCGCCGACGGTGCGTCGAACTGGTACACCGAGTTCGCGCGCATCGCGCCGCTCATGGAGAAGGACGTCCACTACGAGGTCGACATCCGCAAGCGCACCATCGGTGTGCACGAAGCGGGCGTGGAGTTCGTCGAGAACCAGCTGGGCATCGACAACCTCTACGAAGCCGCGAACTCGCCGCTGGTCAGCTACCTGAACAACGCCATCAAGGCCAAGGAACTGTTCCAGCGCGACAAGGACTACATCGTCCGCGACGGCGAGGTCGTCATCGTCGACGAGTTCACCGGCCGCGTGCTGGTGGGCCGCCGCTACAACGAGGGCATGCACCAGGCCATCGAGGCCAAGGAGCACGTCGAGATCAAGGCCGAGAACCAGACCCTGGCCACCATCACGCTGCAGAACTACTTCCGGCTCTACGACAAGCTCTCCGGCATGACCGGTACGGCCGAAACCGAGGCCGCTGAGCTGCACGAGATCTACAAGCTCGGCGTGGTGCAGATCCCGACCAACCGCGAGATGATCCGCCAGGACCAGTCCGACCTGATCTACAAGACCGAAGAGGCCAAGTACATCGCCGTCGTCGACGACGTGCAGGAGCGTTACGAGAAGGGCCAGCCGGTCCTGATCGGTACCACCAGCGTGGAGCGTTCGGAGTACCTGTCCAAGCAGTTCACCAAGCGCCGCATCCCGCACAACGTGCTCAACGCGAAGTACCACGAAAAGGAAGCGAGCATCATCGCCGAGGCGGGCCGGCTGAAGGCCGTCACGGTCGCCACCAACATGGCCGGCCGCGGTACCGACATCGTGCTGGGCGGCAACGTCGACTTCATCGCCGACGCGCGCCTGCGCAAGCGCGGTCTGGACCCGGTCGAGACTCCCGAGGAATACGAAGCGGCCTGGCACGAGGAACTGCCGAAGGTCAAGCAGCTGGTCGAAGAAGAGGCCAAGAAGGTCCGCGAGGTCGGTGGCCTGTACGTGCTGGGCACCGAACGCCACGAGTCGCGTCGTATCGACAACCAGCTGCGCGGCCGCTCCGGCCGTCAGGGCGACCCGGGCGAGTCCCGGTTCTTCCTGTCCCTGTCCGACGAGCTGATGCGCCGCTTCAACGGTGCCACCCTCGAGGCGCTGCTGACCCGGCTGAACCTGCCGGACGATGTGCCGATCGAGGCAAAGATGGTGACCCGCGCGATCAAGAGCGCGCAGACCCAGGTCGAGCAGCAGAACTTCGAGGTCCGCAAGAACGTCCTCAAGTACGACGAGGTGATGAACCAGCAGCGCAAGGTCATCTACCGCGAGCGCAAGGCGATCCTCGAGGGCGAGGACGTCCAGGAGACGGCGCACAAGATGCTGGTCGACGTCATCACCGCCTACGTCGACGGCGCCACCGCCGAGGGCTACGCCGAGGACTGGGATCTGGCCAAGCTGTGGGACGCGCTCAAGACGCTGTACCCGGTGGGCCTGGACTACCACGACCTGATCGACTCCGACGCGGTCGGCGAGCCGGGCGAGCTGACGCAGGACGAGCTGCGCGAGGCGCTGATCGCCGACGCCGAAAAGGCTTACGCCAAGCGCGAAGCAGACCTGGAGGCCATCGCCGGTCCCGGCGCCATGCGGCAGCTGGAACGCAGCGTGCTGCTGAACGTCATCGACCGCAAGTGGCGTGAGCACCTCTATGAGATGGACTACCTCAAGGAGGGCATCGGCCTGCGGGCCATGGCGCAGCGCGATCCGCTGGTCGAGTACCAGCGCGAGGGCTTCGACATGTTCACGGGCATGCTCGAAGGGTTGAAGGAGGAGTCGGTCGGCTTCCTGTTCAACGTGCAGGTCGAGGCTCAGCAGGCGCCGCAGGTGGCTCCGGTCGCGGCACCGCAGGGACTCGCGCAGTTCGCTGCGGAGGCCGAGCAGAACGCCGCCCAAGAGCAGGCCGTGCCGGCCGCTTTGCGCGCCAAGGGAATTGAGGACAGGGCACCGGCCATGACCTACAGTGGCCCGGCCGAGGACGGGTCCGCGGAGGTCCGTCGTCCGGGCGGCGGGCGCCACGCTGCAGGCGCCGGCTCCCGACGGGAACGTCGTGAGGCGGCGCGGAAGCAGAAGCGCGGCTGACCTGCTCAACCCAGCTGCAGGGCCACGAATTGCCAACGCCCGCCCAGCATTTCGATGCGTCCGGCGGCGGCGTGCAGTCGTGGCCCGCGGCTGAAGGTGGCGAACACCTCGACCGCCGTCGGCAGTCCGTCCCGTTCGCGGGCGGTCCGCATCCGCACCCGGCGCAGCGCTGCCGTGCCGTCGGTCCGGGTGTGACGGGGCCATGACGACATGGCGTCGAACAACGTCGGGGTGACCAGGGGGCGCAATTGCGCCATCGGACGGCGCCGGTCGCTGACCTCCAGGACCCGGCGCAGTGCGGCGTCGGCGAACATCAGCGCGGGCGTGGGCGGCGCGACCTCGGGCGGCGCGTCGACGGCGGATGCGGTGACGCAGCCGGGTTCAGGATCGGCGACCACCTGCAGCCGCTTGGGAGCCCGGACCGTCGCGCCCGTCTCGATCGGCGCGGGCTCGTAGTCGACGATCGGCGCGGTCAGGTCGACGTCGATACGGGTCGATGCGGTCATGAAATCTCTCCAGCGGTCGGTCAGTGCATGAGGCGCATCTGCTGGAGAGTCGCAGACCGCTAAATCATCGCACCGGTTTCACCAGGTGCTCGACGCCAATTCGCCGATCCGGTGCTGCAGGGGACCGGCCCCGGGGATACCGTGACGGGGTCGATCCGCCAGGGGTGAAGGAGAGCGGGCTGCATGGTGACCCGGTTGTCGGCGTCAGACGCGTCGTTCTACGGGCTGGAAGACTCATCGACACCCATGTACGTCGGGACGCTGTCCATCCTGCGTAAGCCGCGCGCCGGCCTGAGCTACGAGACGCTGTTGGCGACCGTCGAGGCCCGGCTGCCGCAGATCCCGCGCTACCGGCAGAAGGTCCGCGAGGTCACGCTCGGTCTGGCCCGGCCGGTCTGGGTCGACGACCGCGACTTCGACATCACGTATCACATCCGGCGTTCGGCGCTGCCGTCTCCGGGCAGTGATGCCCAGCTCCACGATCTGGTGGCCCGCCTCGGCTCGCGGCCGCTGGACAAGACCCGGCCGCTGTGGGAGATGTGCCTGGTCGAAGGGCTCTCCGACAACCGCCTGGCGATCTACACCAAGACCCACCAGGCGCTCGTCAACGGCATGACGGCGCTGGAGATCGGGCACGTCATCGCCGACCGGACGCAGAAGCCGCCCGACTTCGGCGAGGACATCTGGATCCCGGGCCGCGAGCCCAGCGACGTCTCGCTGCTGCTGGGCGCCATCGGTGAGTGGATCACCCGGCCGACGGCACAGCTGGCTGCCGTGCAGTCGGCCGCCACGGACATGATCTCCAGCACCGAACAGTTCGTCGAGGCCGGCCGGCGGGTCATCGACGTGGCCCGCACTCTGGTGCGCGGGACCGCCCCGAGCAGCCCGCTGAATGCCACGGTGTCGCGCAACCGGCGCTTCACCGTCGCCAAACACGAGCTCGAGGAGTACCGCCAGCTGCGGACGCGCTTCGACTGCGACGTCAACGACGTGGTGCTGTCGGTGGTGACCGGCGCGCTGCGGAACTGGCTGATGTCCCGCGGTCAATCGGTGTCGACGGGTCTGACGGTGCGGGCCATGGCGCCGATGTCCGTCTACCCCGAAACCGACCACCTGGAGACCGCCGGCCCCGGCCAGGCGATCAGCGAGGTGACGCCCTTCCTGGTGGACCTGCCGGTGGGTGAGAACAACGCGCTCGTCCGGCTGTCCCAGATCGCGCACGCCACCGAGACCCAGGCCACCACAACCACCCCGGTCGACGCGCGCACCATCGTCACGCTGTCGGGGTTCGCGCCGCCGACGCTGCACGCCATGGGCACCCGGGTCGCGACGAGCTTCCCGGCGCGCCAGTTCAACCTGCTGATCACCAACGTGCCGGGCGCGCAGAAGCAGATGTACGTCGCGGGCACCAAGTTGCTGGACACCTACGCGGTGCCGCCGTTGCTGAACAATCAGGTGCTGGCCCTCGGCATCACGTCGTACAACGGCAGCCTCTACTACGGCATCAACGCCGACCGCGAGGCGATGAGCGACGTCGACGTGTTTCCCAGCCTGCTGCGCGAAGCGCTCGACGAGTTGCGAGAGGCGGCACGCTGATGGCGAAGAGGGCCCGCAAGATCCCCAACGACGTCTACGAGGCCGAGATCTTCCGGCTGCAGACCGAGCTGGTGAAGCTGCAGGAGTGGGTGCGTGCCACCGGTGCCCGCGTCGTGATCGTCTTCGAGGGCCGCGACGCCGCGGGCAAGGGCGGCACCATCAAGCGCATCACCGAGTACCTGAGCCCGCGCATCGCGCGGGTCGCGGCGCTGCCGGCGCCGAGTGACCGGGAACGGGGCGAGTGGTACTACCAGCGCTACATCGCGCACCTGCCGGCCAAAGGCGAGATCGTGCTGTTCGACCGGTCCTGGTACAACCGGGCCGGCGTCGAGAAGGTGATGGGCTTCTGCACCCCTCAGGAGCACGCGCTGTTCCTGCGCCAGACCCCGATCTTCGAGCAGATGCTGATCGACGACGGCATCATCCTGCGCAAGTACTGGTTCTCGGTCTCCGACGGGGAACAGCTGAAGCGGTTCCGGTCCCGCCTGAACGATCCGGTCCGGCAGTGGAAGCTCTCGCCCATGGACCTGGAGTCGGTGTTCCGCTGGGAGGACTACTCGCGGGCCAAGGACGAGATGATGGTGCACTGTGACATCCCGCAGAGTCCGTGGTTCGTCGTCGAATCCGATATCAAGAAGCACGCGCGGCTCAACATGATCTCGCATTTGTTGTCGACGATCCCGTACGCGCCGGTCGACCATCCGAAGGTGGAGCTGCCAGAGCGTCCGGTGATCACCGGGACGTACCTCCGGCCCTCGCGGGAACTCACCACCTATGTGCCAGATCACGTGGCCGCGCTGATGGGCGATCCCGAGAGATCCCTTTAGAGTGCCCTGGTGCGCGTCTACATTCCGGCGACCCTGGCCATGCTCACGCAACTCGTGGGCGACGGGGTGATGCCGGCCCGCAGCGGTACCGCATTCGCGGTGACGCCGACCCTGCGTGAGGCGTACGCGCACGGTGACGAGGACGAGCTCGGCGAGATCGCGCTGCAGGAAGCGGCGCTGGCATCACTGCGACTGCTGGCCGGCGAAGGAGTCGGTGCGGACGCCGGGTTGCCGCCGCGGCGGGCGGTGCTGGTGGCCGAGGCCGACGACGTGACGGTGCGCCCCGACCTCGATGACGCGGTGGTGCGTCTGGCCGGGCCGGTCAAGCTGGCCGACGTGATCGCGGCGTACGTCGACAACTCGGCGGCCGAGCCGGCGGTGCTTGCTGCGGTGGCCGTCGTGGACGCTGCCGACCTCGGTGACGAGGACGCCGAGCTCACCGTCGGAGATGCTCAGGATCATGATCTGGCGTGGTACGCCGCCCAAGAGTTACCGTTTTTGTTGGAGCTGTTGTAGCCCCTGCCCCTGGCTTGCAGGGGTAGCTACTTGTGCGTAGGTTACGGTACCGTAGGTTAGGACGACCAACCGAGCGGGAGTGAACGTGGCCAAGAACACCATCAAGGTCTCGGCCAATGTGGTCGACACGGTGCGGCCCAAGGTTGCCGGTGCCAAGGAACGGCCGGGCTGGCACGCGCTGCGCACGCTCGTCGGGCGCATCACCACGCCGCTGCTGCCGGACGACTACCTCAAACTGGTCAATCCGCTGTGGTCGGCGCGGGAGTTGCGCGGCAAGGTCGTCGATGTGCGCCGCGAGACCGAGGATTCGGCAACCCTGGTGATCAAGCCGGGCTGGGGATTCTCGTTCGATTACCACCCTGGGCAGTACATCGGCATCGGTCTGCTGGTGGACGGCCGCTGGCGGTGGCGCTCGTACTCGCTGACGTCGAGCCCGGTGGAATCGCGCGGCGACCACACCATCACCATCACGGTGAAGGCCATGCCCGAGGGCTTCCTGTCGACCCACCTGGTCGGTGGCGTCGCACCCGGCACCATCGTGCGGCTGGCGGCGCCGCAGGGTGAGTTCGTCATGCCGGACCCCGCGCCGGGAAAGGTGTTGTTCCTGACTGCCGGCTCGGGTGTCACCCCGGTGATGTCCATGCTGCGCACCCTGGCGCGCCGGGACCAGATCACCGACATCGTCCACCTGCACTCGGCTCCGACCGCGGCCGACGTCATCTTCGCCGACGAGTTGGCGAAGCTGGCCGAGGACCATCCGAGCTACCAGTTGCGGGTGCGCGCCACCCGCACCGAGGGGCGCCTCGACCTGTCGAAGCTGGGCGAGGAAGTCGCCGACTGGCGGACGCGCGAGGCGTGGGCGTGTGGCCCGGAAGCCATGCTCCACGACGCCGAGCGGGAGTACGAGGCGGCGGGACTCGGGGTGCGGCTGCACCTGGAACGCTTCGCCGCGTCGCGGGCTGCGGTCGAGGGCACCGGTGGATCGGTCACCTTCCAGCGCAGCGGAAAGACCGTTGTCGCCGATGCTGCGACATCGCTGATGGAAGCCGGCGAACAAGCCGGCGTGCAGATGCCGTTCGGCTGCCGGATGGGTATCTGCCAGTCCTGCGTGGTGAGTTTGCTGGAGGGGCACGCGCGGGATCTGCGGACCGGAGCGGAGCGAGAACCGGGAAGCCGGGTGCAGACTTGCGTTTCGGCTGCGGCCGGCGACTGCGTGTTGGATATTTAACAAAACCGCAGATCTCGGAAATATAGAATTTGCTGTCTAGCAACCTACGGTTGAGTAGGTTACGCTAGCGTAGGTAATTGGAAGGAGGTCGATATGGCAGTCACTGACGTACCGGAATTCACGCACTTGACCGAAGCCGATATCGAGGCTCTGGGCGTCGAGTTGGACGCGATCCGGCAAGACATCGAGGAAAGCCGCGGCGTTCGCGACGCGCGCTACATCCGCCGCACCATCGCGGCACAACGTGCTCTCGAAGTGGCCGGCCGCCTGCTGCTGTTGCGCAGCTCTAAGCGGTCGTACTGGTGGGCCGGGGCAAGCACCCTGGGCGTGGCCAAGATCATCGAGAACATGGAGATCGGCCACAACGTCATGCACGGCCAGTGGGACTGGATGAACGATCCCGAGATTCACTCCTCGACGTGGGAGTGGGACATGAACGGGGTCTCCAAGCACTGGCGGTTCACCCACAACTTCATGCACCACAAGTACACGAACATCCTCGGGATGGACGACGATGTGGGCTACGGCCTCATTCGTGTCACCCGGGACATCCGATGGAAGCCCCATCACCTGTTCAACCTCGGGTTCAACACCGTTCTGGCACTGCTGTTCGAGTGGGGCGTCGGTCTGCAGCACCTGGAGCTCGGCAAGATCTTCAAGGGCCGTGACGACCGCAAGGCCACGATGATCCGCGTGCGTGAGTTCGGCACCAAGGCCGCGCATCAGCTGGGCAAGGACTACGTCGCGTACCCCGCGCTCACGTCCCTGTCCCCGGGTGCCACGTTCAAGTCGACGATGAAGGCCAACTTCCTGGCCAACGTCATCCGCAACGTGTGGGCCAACGCGGTGATCTTCTGCGGCCATTTCCCCGATGGCGCCGAGAAGTTCACCAAGACGGACATGGTCGGCGAATCCAAGGGCGAGTGGTACCTGCGCCAGATGCTGGGCAGTGCCAACTTCAACTCGGGCCCGGTGCTGCGCTTCATGAGCGGCAACCTGAGCCACCAGATCGAGCATCACCTGTACCCGGACCTGCCCAGCAACCGGCTGTACGAGATCTCGATCCGCGTTCGGGCGCTGTGCGAGAAGTACGACCTGCCGTACACCACCGGGAACTTCCTGGTGCAGTACGGCAAGACGTGGCGCACCATCGCCAAGCTGTCGGTGCCGAACAAGTACCTGACCGACACCGTCGACGACGCCCCGGAGACCCGGAGCGAGCGGATGTTCGTCGAGCTCGACGAGAGCTTCGGCGCCGTCGACCCGGCGACGGGCAACAAGCGCGGTCTGAAGACGGCCATCGCCACCGTGCGTAGCCGCCGTCGGGCCAAGCGCGCCGCAGCCGCTGCGTAAAGCACTCGTGAAAACCCCCAAAACCTCACGGTTTTGGGGGTTTTCGCGTTAGTACATCGGCTCGTTCAGGACCGCGAGGAGACGCCGGGCCGCGGCGACGCGGTCGACGGCCGGGCCCGTCAGTTCGTCCAGTGCGCATTCCGGATCGGCGGGTGGGCCCATGTGCCCACAGCCGCGAGGGCAGTCCTCGATGGCCGCGGCGAGGTCGGAGAAAGCAATCAGTACGTCGTCGGGCTTGATGTGCGCGAGGCCGAACGACCGGATGCCCGGCGTATCGACGACCCAGCCGTCGTCGAGCGGCAGCGCCACCGACTGCGTCGAGGTGTGCTTGCCCTTGCCGACGCCCGACACGTCGCCGACAGCCCGACCCGCTTCTGGCACAAGGCGATTCACCAACGTGGACTTGCCGACGCCGGAATGGCCGAGCAGGACGGTGACGTGCCCTTCGAGCATGGGTGCGACGGCGTCGAGCGGGTCGTCACGGCCGGCGGTGACGATCGTGATGTCGAGGCCGGCGAACTCCGCGGCAAATGGCTCGGCCGGCGCCAGATCGTTTTTGGTCAGGCACAGAATCGGTCGCAGCCCCCCGGTATAGGCGGCGATGAGGGCACGCTGCACCAGCCCGGCCCTCGGCGGCGGATCGGCCAGCGCGACCACCATCAACAACTGGTCGGCGTTGGCGACCACCACCCGTTCGGTCGGATCGGTGTCATCGGCGGTGCGGCGCAACACGGTTCGGCGTTCGTCGCGACGGACGATGCGCGCCAGGGTGTCGGGCTTGCCCGACAGGTCGCCGACGATGCCCACCGAGTCGCCGACGACGATCGGGGTGCGGCCCAGTTCGCGGGCCCGCATCGCGGTGACGATGTGGTCGGGATTGCCGTCGAGCGCACAACCCCAGCGGCCACGGTCGACGGTGACGACCATGGCCTCGCGTGCGTCGGCGTGGCTCGGCCGGTTCTTGGTGCGGGGACGCGAACCTTTGCCCGAGCGCACCCGGACATCTGATTCGTCGTACTCCCGCAAGCTATTTCCCGGCCAGCAGGTCTGCCCACATACCAGGGAAATCGGGCAGCGTCTTGGCTGTGGTGGCGATGTCCTCGACCTGGACGCCCGGCACCCGCAGGCCGATGATCGCGCCGGCGGTGGCCATCCGGTGGTCGGCATAGGACCGCCAGAGACCTTCGTGCAGCGGCACGGCCGTGATCACCAGACCGTCGTCGGTCTCCCGGCACTGGCCGCCCAGCCCGTTGATCTCGTTGGTCAGCGCCGCGAGGCGGTCGGTCTCGTGGCCGCGCAGATGCGCGATGCCCGAGAGCGTCGACACCGAACCCGGGCTGGCCAGTGCGGCCAGGGCGGCCATCGACGGTGCCAGCTCACCGACGGCCTTCAAGTCGGCCTCGAAGCCGCCGTAGCCCTGCGCGCCACGCACCTCCAGGTGCGAATCAACAATGCGGACAACGGTATTCAGCTTGCCCAGCAGCTCCAGGACGTCACCGGTGGGCTGCACGCTCTGCTGCGGCCAGTGGGCCAGTCGTACCGTGCCGCCGGTCACCGCGGCGGCCGCCAGGAACGGTACCGAGTTCGACAGATCGGGTTCGATGGCCCAGTGCCGCGCGGCGATCGGGCCGGACGACACCTGCCAGCGGTTCGGCTCGCTGTCGTCGACCTCGACGCCCGCCTCACGCAGCATCGTGATGGTCATCTCGATGTGCGGCTGCGACGGCACCGTTTCGCCGGTGTGGATCACGGTCAGGCCGTCACGGAAAGTGGCTCCCGACAACAACAGTCCGGACACGAACTGCGACGACGACGACGCGTCGATCCGGACCTCGCCGCCGGCCACCGACCCGGTGCCCGACACGGTGAATGGCATGCCGTCGCCGTCGATGTCGACGCCCAGGCCGCGCATGGCGTCCAGCAGCGGCGTGATGGGACGGGTCTTGGCCTGCTCGTCGCCATCAAAGGTGACGAGACGACGACCGACAGCCGCCACCGGCGGGACGAAGCGCAGCACGGTGCCGGCCAGCCCGCAGTCGATGCGGACCTGGTCGGCGGGGGAGATGGCGCCGCCCACGGTCAGTTCGGTGCCGTCACCGCTGATCGTCACGCCCAGCGCCTGCAGGGCGCCGATCATCAGGTTGGTGTCGCGGCTGCGCAGTGCGCCGCTGATGGTCGAGGTCCCCTGCGGTGTGGCCAGGGCTGCCAAGATCAGCGCTCGGTTGGTCTGCGACTTCGATCCCGGCACGGTGACAGTGGCTTGCACCGGACCGGTCACCGACGGTGCGGGCCACGTTTCCATGCCCCTATCCTGCCTGGTATGTGCGGGCGATTTGCAGTCACCACCGACCCGGCTCTGCTGGCGGAGAAGATCCAGGCTCTGGACGAGAGCGCCGCCAAGGCGCCGGAAGCGGCAAAAGACGGCGGTGAACAGGGCAGCACCGCGCCGTCGGCCAACTACAACGTGGCGCCCACCACGACCATCAGCACCGTGGTGCGGCGGCATTCCGAGCCTGACGACGAGCCCACCCGCCGGGTCCGGTCCATGCGCTGGGGCCTGATCCCGCCGTGGGTGAAGACCACGGCCGACGGCGCGCCGGACACCAAGGGGCCGCTCCTGATCAACGCGCGCGCCGAGACACTGACCACGTCACCGGCGTTCCGGGGTTCGGCGAAATCGAAGCGGTGCCTCATCCCGATGGACGGCTGGTACGAGTGGCGGCCCAACCCGGCCGCCGACGGCAAGAAGGCCACCAAGACGCCGTTCTACATGCACGCCGCCGACGATGACCTGCTCTTCATGGCGGGTCTGTGGACGACGTGGCGCCCGAAAGGGGCGAGCGAAGCGACGGGGGAGGCTGCAGGCGCGTCACGCGACAGTCTTCCGTTGGTCAGCTGCACGATCATCACGACTGAGTCGGTCGGTCCGCTGGCCGGCATCCACGACCGCATGCCGCTGACCATCAGCGCCGGCGACTGGGACCGCTGGCTCGATCCCGACGCGCCCATCGACGAGGGGCTGCTGCGCGGGCACGGCGACCTGGACCGCATCGTCACGCGGGAGGTGTCGAAGTTGGTCAACAGCATCCGCAACAACGGCCCCGAACTCATCGAGCCCGCAACGGACGAATCCGAAGGGACGCTGTTTTGACCGCCCTGGACCCGTTGTTGGTGGAAGCCCTCGGCGCTGATCTGCGCGCGGCCGGATACACCACCGACGGCGTGGCCGAACTGCTCGGCGACGACGCGAACGCCGCCATGGGCCGTGGCGTGTGGTGGCCGGCGCTGCGGGCGACGTCCGGAGGCGGCCCCCTGGCCACGTTGGTGCGGCTGTTTCTGCTCGGTGCCGACGAACCGGCGGACCGGGTGCGGGCGGCGTTCCCATCGGCCGGTGTGGCCGAGTTGGCGGCGGCCGGCGTGCTGGAGGTGGGCGACACCGTCAGCGCGGCCCTCGACATCCGCCCGCACAGCGACGGCGAACGCGATTTCTACGTCGTCTCCGATCAGGATGCCGCGCTACGCGCCGGGCCGGTCGAGCATGAGCATGTGCTCGGCATCGGCGGTGCGTCGATGTCGTTGGCGCGGGCTGTGATCCGCACTCCGGTACAACGCGCGCTCGATCTGGGCACCGGCTGCGGCATCCAGGCGCTGCACCTGAACCGGCACTGCGCCGACATCGTGGCCACCGACACCAACCCGCGGGCACTGACGCTGGCGCGGGCCACGGCGGACATCAACGGGATGTCGTGGGATCTGCGGCCCGGCAGCCTGTTCGAGCCGGTGGAGGGGGAGCGGTTCGACCTCATCGTGTCCAACCCGCCGTTCGTGGTCGGCGCGGGTGCCCAGGACTACATCTATCGCGATTCGGGTGTCGCCGGAGATGGACTGTGCCGCACCATCATCGAGAACGTCGGCAATTACCTGACGCCCGGTGGCACCGCCCAGATTATGGCCAATTGGATTGTCCGGGAAGATGATTGGCGGACCAGGGTGCAGGGCTGGCTGGCCGGCACCGGGCTGCACGCCTGGGTGGTGCAGCGGGAGCTGGCCGACCCGGTCAGCTATGTGTCGCTGTGGCTGGCCGACGCGGGTGAGTCCGCGGAACAGATCGCGCAGCGCGGCGCGGACTGGCTGGACTGGTTCGACGCCGAGGGCATCAGCGGGATCGGCATGGGACTGATCTCGCTGCGCGTGCCGCGTCCGGGTGAAGAGCCCGAGCAGATTCTCGAGGAGATCACCGACGAACCCATCACGGGTATCGAGGTGGAGGCGTTCTTCGCCCGTCGCGCCTACCTGCGCGACACCTCGGACGACGTGCTGCTGGCCGCCCGCCTGTCGACCGCCCCGGTTCTGCTGGAACAACATTCGCTGCCCGGGCCGGACGGCTGGCAGGAGATCGGATGCGCGGTTCGTCGCCCCGGCGGGCCCGGTGCGGTGCTCGGGGTGGACGAGGTGTTCACGGCACTGCTGGCCGGGTGCCGCGGCGAGGTGCCGCTGGGCACGCTCATCGGACTGCTGGCCGCGCATCACGGGGTGGATGCCGACGCCCTCGCCGAGGCGGCGCTGCCGGAGATTCGCGAGGCCATCGGCCGGGGAATTCTCTACCAGGCCAACTGATCAGCGCCGGTGCGCCGTGATCACCGCGTACGGTGCGTCGAAAGCGACGGTGCCGTCGGATGATTCGTGGGCAGCGAACGCCGCGGTGAAGGCCTCGATGAGTCGGGCCCGGGTGTCGTCGTCGAGGTACGTGAAGGTGGTCACGTGCACGGGCGATTCCGCGGTGATGAACCGCACCGCGTCGTCCACTGACCCGAATCGCCAGACGAGCGTTCGGTTTTGGATGTCCACATCGGTGAAGTCGGTGGCGAGCCGCTCGTGGACCAGCTCGGGTACGCCCCACTGCTCCGGTGAGTACGGGCCGGGTTGCGGTTGGCCCAGGACCTCGACGACCGGGGTGAAGAACGGATTGTCCGCGGCCCTGACCCACGCTGAGAATCCGAGAGCGCCACCGGGTTTGAGTAGCCGGGCGATCTCGGCGACCATGCTGGCCGGCTCGACGAAGATGATGCCCATGTTGGACACCGCGGCGTCGAAGGAGGCGCTGGGCAGTCCGGTGGCGGAGGCATCGGCGGCCACCCACTCGACCGCATCGCCGCCGGGCTTTTCGGCGGCGATGGCCAGCAACTCCGGCGTGATGTCGACGCCGGTGACCTGCGCACCGAGGCCGGCGGCGTGCAGGGACGCATTGCCGGTTCCACAGGCCAGATCGACCAGCGCGGTGCCGGGGCCATGCGGTACGGCGGCGACCACCTCGGCGGCGATGGGGGCGATGAATTCGGCGACGGTCTCATACCGTCCGACTGACCACGTCGACATGCGGCCACTGTATGCCTAGGTTGAAAGCACCATGACCGACGACGAAGAACGTGCACCGGGCATCTTCGGTTTCGAGATGACGATCGCGGAGTGGCTGGGCACCGCCGCCATGCTCGCCGCGCCGTATCTGCTGCTCGGTGTGCTGTGGGCCGTGACCCACACCGCCGCCTTCGAGGCGGCCCACGGCACCGGGCGCGTGCTGGTCTTCGCCCGGACCGTGGTGTTCTGGCCGATGCTGTTGCTGACGAACATGTGCCTGCCATGACCGGCGATTCACCCGCGCTCACCCTCGCGGACTGCCGCATCCAGATTCGGCACCGCACCGCACGCTGGGACGAGCACCCGGTGACCATCGCCGACGCCGCCGACTTCTGGGGCGCGGCGGCCAGCGCGGCGAACGTCATCATGCAGCTGTCGTGGCCGGGTGTCGGGTACGGCGTGGTGGAGAGCAAGGTGGATTCGGGGAACCTGCTCAAGCATCCGTGGAAGCGCGCCCGCACCACGTTCCAGTACCTCGCGGTGGCCATCCTCGGCAATGAGGAGGACCGCGCGGCCATGCGCAAGGCTGTCGATTCCGCGCACCGGCAGGTGCAGTCCGGCCCGGACAGTCCGGTGCGCTACAACGCTTTTGACCGCGATCTGCAGATGTGGGTCGCCGCGTGCCTGTTCGTCGGCATGGAGGACGTCTACCAACTGCTGCGCGGCGAGCTGACACCCGAACTGGCCGAACAGTTCTACCGGTCGGCCGCCCCGCTGGGCACCACGCTGCAGGTCACCGCCGACCAGTGGCCGGCCACCCGGGCCGAGTTCGACGACTACTGGACCGCGGCCTGTACCAAGGTCGCCATGGACGACGCCGTCCGCGGTTATCTGACGGACCTCGTGCGCCTGAAGATGATCAATCCGGTTCTGGCACTGCCGTTTCGGCCGTTGCTGACGTTCCTCACCGGAGGCTTCCTGGCGCCGGTGTTCCGGGACGCGATGCGTATGTCGTGGGGCAGCGGGCGCCAGTATCTGTTCGAAACGCTGTTCCGGCTGGTCGCATTCGTCAACCGGTTCCTGCCGCTTTTCGTGCGGCAGGCCGGAAGCTATGTGCTGCTGGCGTACGTACGCAGGCAGATTCGCCGGGACGGGGAGTTGATCTGATGCGCCGATTGCTCAGCCGGCGCGTCAGCGTCGGCGCAATGACCGAATTCTTGCTGTGGATGGCGCTGCCGTACCTGCTGATCGGGATGGCCTGGACGTTTCTGCACCCGCATGCGGTGCAGGAGGTGCAGAAACAGTGGGACCGCGCGTTTCCCGCGATCGCGCCGCTGGCCGCGCTCGTCGAGGTGACGGTGGCGTGGCCGCCCATGGTCACGGGTGTGGAGATCTGCCCGGCCGCCGAGTAGTTGGCGTAGTCGGCGTAGTCGGCGTAGTCGGCTCAGGGGCCGGTGTATCCGGGCGGGTTGGGGGTGTCCACCCAGAGGTCGACGCCGAGCTCGGCGTTCGGGGTGCAGTTGTACACCGACAGGTCGGTGACGCCGGATTCCAGCAGTACGTCCTCGCACAGCAGGCTCTGCCCGGTGTAATCGCGGGCCGGCTTGTTGAAGATGGCGTAGGCGGCGTCGGAGTACACCTCTGGGCGGCGGGCCTTGGCCATTGCCTCGTCACCGCCGAGCAGGTTCTGCACCGCGGCGGTGGCGACCAGGGTGCGCGGCCACAGGGTGTTCGAGGCGATGCCGGCCTCGCGCATCTCTTCGGCGATACCCAACGCGCACAACGTCATTCCGTACTTCGCCATCATGTAGGCGGTCGGCTTCAGCCACTCCGATTCCATCCGGATCGGCGGCGACAGGGTCAGGATGTGCGGGTTCTCCCGGCCCTTCATGTGGGGAATACAGGCCTGTGAGACCGCGTAGGTGCCGCGGATCTGGATGCCGTTCATCAGGTCGAAGCGCTTCATCGGCACTTCCTCGATGGAGCCGAGGTTGATGGCCGAGGCGTTGTTCACGCAGATGTCAATGGCGCCGAACTGCTCGACCGCCTGGGCCACGGCGGCGGTGACGGAGTCGGGGTCGCGGACGTCACCGACGATCGGCAGCGCCTGGCCACCGACCGCTTCGATCTCCTTGGCCGCGGTATAGACGGTGCCGTCGAGCTTGGGATGAGGCTCGGCGGTCTTGGCGAGCAGCGCGACGTTCGCGCCGTCAGCCGCGAACTTCTTGGCGATGGCCAGGCCGATGCCACGGCTGGCACCGGAGATGAACATGGTCTTCCCGGACAGTGTCATGCGCACACCCTATGCCGCCGGAGTTGCCGCGGAGCGCATATCTCGGCAGTCACTGCAGAGGTCGCGGTGACCAGGTCGGCGGGCGCCAGAACGATGTCCAATCCGCGTTTTCCCGCGCTGCACAGCACCCGGTCCCAGCCCAGTGCCGACCGGTCCACGACCGTCGGCAACGCTTTGCGTTGTCCCAGCGGGGAAATACCGCCGACGACGTATCCGGTGGAGCGTTGCGCGGCGGCCTGCTCGGCCATCTCGGCCTTGGATACACCGAGCGCGGCCGCCGCGGCCTTGAACGACAGCTTGTCGGGCACGGGCAGCACCGCGACGGCCAGGCCGCCGGGGACCGCGAGCACCAGCGTCTTGAAGATCTGTGCCGCGACGAACCCGTCCGCGGCGAGCTCGTTGACGGCTTCGTCGCCGAACGACGTGGCCCGCGGGTCGTGCCGGAACTGCCGAATCTCGTAGCTGATCCCCGCGGCCTGGAGGGCCTTGATCGCCGGGGTTGCCGCGCTCGCCATGGCTGCGAGCGTAGAGGCCGGGAACAAGCGCGTGGTCCGGTGCTGTTACTCCCGTCAGCATGGTCAATTAATGGCTCGCGAAGTTGTCGGTCGCAGCCTCTAGGATCGGACGGAAGGGGACATAGGTGCCAACGGCATGTCTGGAACGTCCGGTCGAGTTGCCGGACCTGTTGCGTGGCGCCGCGACAGAAGGGACGGTCTCGATCACGATGACCGACATCGACGGGCTGGGTTCCGCGGTAGAGAGCGAGGCGGAGCTGACGGCGCGGTTCGAGCGCGACGCGATTCCGCTGCTCGATCAGCTCTACGGCGGCGCGCTGCGCATGACGCGCAATCCGGCGGACGCCGAGGACCTGGTGCAGGAAACCATGGTGAAGGCCTATTCGGCCTTCCATTCGTTCCGTGAGGGCACCAACCTCAAGGCCTGGCTGTACCGCATCATGACCAACACGTACATCAACAGCTACCGCAAGAAGCAGCGGCAGCCGGCGGAATACCCGACTGACGAGATCACCGACTGGCAGCTGGCGTCCAACGCCGAGCACTCGTCGACCGGTCTGCGGTCAGCTGAGGTTGAGGCGCTGGAGGCGCTGCCGGACACTGAAATCAAGGCGGCGCTGCAAGCGTTGCCGGAAGAGTTCCGGATGGCGGTGTACTACGCCGACGTCGAGGGATTCCCGTACAAGGAGATCGCCGAAATCATGGATACCCCGATCGGGACGGTGATGTCCCGTTTGCACCGTGGCCGCAAGCAGCTGCGTGAATTGTTGACGGGCGTGGCCCGGGACCGGGGCTTCCTCCGTGGAGAGAGCCTCGACACCCAGGAGGTGTCCTGATGGGCGAAGAGTTCACCCGCCCCGAGGGCCACGATTTCGAGCCGCCGATCGGCCCGGTCGACCCGGAGCATCCCGAATGCGCCGCGGTGATCGCCGAGGTCTGGACGCTGCTGGACGGGGAATGCACCACGGAGACGCGCGACAAGCTGCGGTTCCACCTGGAGGAATGCCCCACCTGCCTGCGCCAGTACGGCATCGAGGAGCGCGTCAAGGCGCTCATCGCCACCAAGTGCAGCGGCGAGAAGGCCCCTGAGGGCCTGCGTGCGCGCCTGAAACTCGAGATCAGCCGCACCACCATCGTGCGGGGCTGAAAACGAAAACCGCCCGGTTCCGTGAGGAGCCGGGCGGTTTTTGAAGGCGTAGGTCAGGCGTTGGGACGCCGGCCGTGGTTGGCCTTCGAGTGCTTACGGTCACGCTTCTTGCGGCCACGCTTGGCCATGATGGTCCTCCAAAGGTTCGGTTGCTCGCCCTACAGTGTCGCACGGCCACGCCACCCAATTGCAAACCGCGGTGCTGTGGTGCAATAGAGGCCGCAGGCACCGCCTGCGTACAGATACGTAGACGAGTGGGGTGAAGATGGCCGAGGACGTTCGCGCTGAAATCGTGGCCAGTGTGCTCGAGGTCGTGGTTCGCGAGGGCGACCAGATCGGCGAGGGTGACACGGTGGTGCTCCTCGAGTCGATGAAGATGGAGATTCCGGTGCTGGCCGAGGTTGCCGGCACGGTGACGTCCGTCAACGTGGCCGTCGGCGACGTGATCCAGGCCGGCGACCTCATCGCCGTCATCGGCTAGGCAACCCCAGAACGGGATAACGCGACGTGTCCACCCTCGGTGATCTGCTCGCCGAGCACACTGTCCTGCCCGGCAATGCGGTCGACCACCTGCATGCCGTGGTCGGTGAATGGCAGCTGCTCGCCGACCTGTCGTTCGCCGATTACCTCATGTGGGTTCGGCGCGACGACGGGACGCTGGTGTGCGTGGCGCAGATTCGGCCCAACACCGCGCTGACGGTGCTGTTCGCCGACGCGGTCGGGACCATCAACTCTCCCGCGGACATGCCCGCCGTCACCGCGGCCTTCGAGACCGGGCTCATCGGCCGGGGAGCGGAAAGCTCTGCGGTACAAGGTGATTCGCGCCTGAACCTGGAGGCGGTCCCGGTCCGCTACGGCAATGACGTGGTCGCGGTGCTCACGCACCAGACCGCGCTCGCCGACCGCCGTAAGGTGGCACCGCTCGAGCGGGCCTATTTGGACTGCGCCCGGGATCTGCTGCGGATGCTCGCCGAGGGAACGTTCCCGAACGTCGGTGACGTGCCGATGTCGCGGTCCAGCCCTCGCGTCGGTGACGGCCTGATCCGGCTGGACGTCGACGGGGTCGTGGTGTTCGCCAGCCCCAACGCGATCTCGGCATATCACCGCATGGGGCTGGCCACCGAGCTGGACGGTCAGAACCTGATCAGCGTCACCCGTCCGTTGATCTCCGATCCTTTCGACGCGCAGGAACTGGCGAACCACGTCCGGGATCTCCTGGCGGGCGGCTCCAGCATGCGGATGGAGATCGACGCCGGCGGCGCCGCGGTGCTGCTGCGCACCATCCCGTTGTCCGTGGGCGGCCAGGCCGTGGGCGCGGCGGTTCTGGTCCGCGACGTCACGGAGATCAAGCGCCGTGACCGCGCGCTGCTGTCCAAGGACGCCACGATCCGTGAGATTCACCACCGGGTGAAGAACAACCTGCAGACGGTGGCGGCGCTGCTGCGGTTGCAGTCCCGGCGCATGAACAACGCCGAGGCGCGCGAGGCGCTGCTGGATTCGGTGCGCCGGGTGTCGTCGATCGCGCTGGTGCACGACGCCCTGTCGCTGTCGGTGGACGAGGAAGTCAACCTCGACGAGGTGATCGACCGGATCCTGCCGATGATGAACGACCTGGCGTCGCTCGGCGCGCCCATCCGGGTGCGGCGGGAGGGTGATCTGGGCGTCCTGGACGCCGACCGCGCGCACGCACTGATCATGGTCATCACCGAACTGGTGCAGAACGCCATCGAGCACGCTTTTGACCCGACGACGGAACAGGGCAGCGTGACCATCAAGGCGGACCGTTCGGCGCGCTGGCTCGACGTCGTGATCCACGACGACGGGCACGGTCTGCCCGAGGGATTCACGCTCGAGAACTCGGACCGCCTGGGGCTGCAGATCGTGCAGACGCAGGTGTCGTCGGTTCTCGACGGCACGCTGAGCATGGATGCGGCGCCCGGCGGCGGCACGGATGTGGTGCTGCGCGTCCCGATCGGTCGCCGCGGCAGGGCTACGCAATAGGTACGGCGCAATAACCCAGCCGCACAAGATCTTTCGCGGTCAGGCTGGTCCCGGCCCATAAAAATGACCCCGGCGGATCGCCGGGGTCATTTTCGGATGCCGTGGTGGCTAGACGCCGGTGCGAGCCTTGGTGCGCGCGTTGCGGCGCTTCAGCGCGCGACGCTCGTCTTCGCTCATGCCGCCCCACACACCCGCGTCCTGGCCGGACTCGAGTGCCCAGCTCAGGCACTCGGTGGTCACGGGGCAGCGGTTGCACACGAGCTTCGCGTCAGCGATCTGAGCGATGGCCGGGCCGCTGTTTCCCACGGGGAAGAACAGTTCCGGATCCTCGTCGCGACAGACCGCCTTGTGGCGCCAATCCATGGTCAACACTCCTCACTGGGCGCGCAGCAAAGCGCGCAATGTTTTTTCACTTCGGCTGTTAACGGGTGCACACGAAATGTTTCTGCACTGTTGCATCTGATGTTTTCACAGGCTGGACAGATGTCAATAGCGGCGCGTTAACTCGTGGGCAATGTCACTGCGGACCCGCGTTGGCAGGCCCCTGGACCAGTTGTACTACACTTGGCCCACCTGCGCCCTAAATATTGCAAAGTGTTATCAAGATCGCTGGTCACTGTGTTATTGCTGGGGGCGCGACCACATTGAGAGCCGCCGGCACCGACGTGAACGTCATGCTTTCGCGCAGGCCAACGAAATCTCCGTCGATCTGACACGCAATTGGTGTGTCGCTTGTCACGCGGAGCCACGGCAGGTCGTCGTCGCGGATGAGGTGCGGACCCTCGATCTGTGGCGTACGCGACAGCATCCGTCGTAGCAATCGCAGGTTGGCCCAGATGCCCATGCTCGTGGTCGCGAACACACCCAGCCCCGTTTCGAAGGTCGTCGTGGGGTTGGTCCAGACCGGCCGGCTGTTGGCATAGGTCCACGGGCTGGCATTCGACACGAACGCGAAGTGCACGCCCGGGATCGGCTCCCGGTCGGGCAGGTGCAGCGTCAACCGCGGGGGCTTGCGGGCACTGCCGACAGCCTCACGGATCGCCACCCGGATGTACCGCGACGCGGTCACCTTGCGGCCCTTGGCCCGCTGCGCCTCGACGGCCGCCACGACCTCGCCGTCGACGCCCATGCCGGCGGTGAACACCGACCAGCGGTCGCCGCAGTCCATCAGCCCGATGCGGCGCCAGGGCACACCCCTCCGATAGTCGCTGAGCAGGTCGACGAGCTGGTTCGTCGCCTGCAGCGGGTCGGGGCTGATGCCGAGGGCCCGGGCGAAGACGTTCGCCGAGCCACCGGGCACCACGCCGACGGCGGTGTTGGAGGCGCCCGGCACGCCGTTCGCGTGCCCGAGGATGCCGTTGACCACTTCGTTCACCGTGCCGTCGCCGCCGTGCACGATCACCACGTCGGTGCCGTCAGCGGCGGCCTGGTGCCCGATCTCGATGGCATGGCCGCGGTGGTCGGTATGCGCGACGGTCAGGTCGACGCGGCTCTCCAGCGCGTGGGCGAGGAGGTCCCGGCCTGCCGGGGTCGTCGAGGTTGCGTTCGGATTCACGATCAGCACGGCACGCACGGGTGACGAGCCTATCCGCGCCGGGACCGTCGGCAACTCGGTCGGCCGATGGCTACTCCACGAAGTCCCCGTCGACGTACAGCCAGCGCCCGTCGCGGTCCCGCGTGAAGCGGCTGCGTTCGTGCAGGATGTGCCGAGTGTCGTCGCGCACGTACTGCGCGCGGAACTGCACGACGCCGGCCGGGTCCTCCGCGCCGCCGGCCTCGGTGTCGACGATCTGCAGCCGGCGCCACACCACGGCGTCATCCAGATCGAGGTCTGCCGGCCGGGTACTCGGATGCCACGTCGCCAACAGGTAGTCGACGTCACCGAGGGCGAACGCGGTGAACCGCGAGCGCATCAGCGCCACCGCGGTGGCAGCGGGACGTTCGCCCCGATGCAGCGGTCCGCAGCAGATGTCGTATTCGGCCCCGGTATCGCAGCGACACGGTTGACTGTTGGTCGGCGGGCTGTTGGTCGGCACTGCGCAATTCTGCCTGTACGCAGCCGGTACCGTGAGTGGGTGACCGATCGCCGCCTGCTCCTCGTCAACGGGCCCAACCTGAATCTGTTGGGTACTCGCCAGCCGGAAATCTATGGCTCGACCACGCTGGCGCAGATCGAGCAGGCCGTCACCGAACTCGCGGCGCAACTGGGTTTCTCCGTGCGCGTGGTGCAGAGCAACCATGAGGGTGAACTGGTCGACGCGATCCAGGCGGCGCGCGCCGACTGTGTCGGCATCGTGATCAACCCCGCCGCATACAGCCACACGTCGGTGGCCATCGCCGACGCCCTCACCGCCGCCGAATTGCCGGTTGCCGAAGTGCATTTGAGCAATATCCACAAGCGCGAGGCATTCCGGCACCATTCCTACGTGTCGGCGGTGGCCGAGACGGTGATCGCCGGCGCTGGGCCCATCGGTTACGAACTGGCGGTGCGGTACCTGGCAGATCGGTTGTCGTAGTGAGTGATCCGACGATCCACCCGCCGGCCGTGCGCCGGGCCGGATTCCTGGTGGCTGCCGAAGGTGCGTTGGGCCTGATCGGAGCGGCGGTGTATGTGGTGCGCGGCCTGGCCGGTGCCGATCAGCACATCGTCAATGGCTACGGCAATGCGATCTGGCTCGTGTGCATCGGCGGGGCGGTGCTGGCCGGCGGCTGGGCGTTGATCACCGGCCGGCGCTGGGGCCGCGGCATCGGGGTGTTCGCCAACCTGTTGCTGCTCGGAGTCGCCTGGTACGTCTTCCAATCCGGCCAACTCCAGTACGCCATCGCGGTCGGGCTCGTCGCCATCGTCACGCTGGGGCTGTTGTTCAGTCCATCCACGGTGGAGTGGATCTCCAAGCGGGAGTGACGGTTTCAGTCGGCGCTCAGGAGGCGCCGGGCGTGGGCCCGGCGGTCTTCGATGACCCGGCCGAATTCCTGTAGCAGCACCGGATTTCGCTGCACCACCGTCTCGATGTGATCGCGCTCGACGTGCACCACGGTGACCTCGTCGAGGGCGTGGGCATTGCCGATGACCGGTTGGCGGGTCAGTGTGCTCTGGCCGAGATAGCTGCCGTTCTCGAGGATTCCGATCAGGGTTTCCGCTCCGTCGGCACTGCTGGCGGTCAGCTGAACACGGCCGGACAGGATGAACGTCATCCGGTCCGGTACTTCACCGACCCGCTGGACCAATTCGCCGATGCCGTAGCGTTCCAGGTTCGCGGCGCCCAGCAGCTCGCGCTGTTGGTCGGCGCTGAGCCGTAGTGTCGGTGCGACGACCTCGGCGACGGCCTCGGCCAGCCGTTCGGTTGTCGGGAAATCGTCCTCGGCTTCGTCCAGGTGCAGGCCCGCCCGCCGCGACGCATACCAGACCCATTGCAGGAAAAGCTTTTTCGTTTCGCCGTCGTCGGCGGGGGAGTGCAGTGGAATGGTGGTCTGATATTGGAGCCCGCCTGCGGGGGTCGCCGACACGGTGCCGTCGGGGCGCCGCATCGGCAGGTCCGCGGCCAGTCGCGTGAGCAGCGCGCACACCTGGTTCGGCGGATCGTCGACCGAGAAGATGGTTGTCACGGTGATCGAGTGCGCGTCGGCCGGCCGGCTCAGATTGGTGAACGACGCCCCGGCCAGGACCGAGTTCGGGGTGATTTGGGTTCCGGCACCGGTCTCCAGATGTACTGCACGCCAATTGACTTCGACCACCCGGCCGCGTGCGGCGGCCGTGTCCAGCCAGTCGCCGATCTGGAACGGCTGCTCGAACAACATCAACAGGCCCGAGATGATCTGGCCCACCGAATTCTGCAATGTCAGGCCGATGACGATCGAGGTGATGCCCAGTGCGGTGAACAGGCCGCGGACGTTCGCTCCCCAGATGTACGAGAAGATCACCGCCAGACCGACCGCGATGAGGACGAACCGGGCGACGTCGACGAAGATCGTGGGAACCCGCTTGCGCCATGTTCCGGCCGGGGCGCCCTGGAACAGCGCGGCGTTCACGCCGGACAGCAGCAGGACCAGCACGACGAACGCGAAAAGCGTTGCGACGGTGCGCACTGAGGTGGATCCGGCCGGTATCTGCCGGGCCTCGGTCAACAGCAGCAGGAGTGCGCCCAGGGGCAGCAGGTAGTTGCGCAACACCGTCACCGGCCGCACCAGGAAGCTCTGCCTGCGGCGCAGCGTGTGCTGCCATTCGGTGAGCGCGACCAGCGCGATGGGCAATCCGATCGCGATGCCCACGGCCCAGTAGAACCAGGCCGAGCTGAACACGTCGGCGATCATTGCGGCGCCACCAGTCTCCAGATCGGCTCGTCCTGTCCGTCCACGGACATGGTGCCGGCAGAGGTGAAGGTCATGGTGGCCTGCAGCGCCTGATAAACCCTGTCGGTGACGTCGATTCCGGGCTGCGGTGAACCGCTCTTGACCTGGTAGGCGACGTTGACCGCGGCGCCCCACATGTCGTAGACCACGGAGTATTCGCCGCCCAGACCACTGCTTACCGTGCCGGTGTCGATGCCGGCACGCAGACCCAGGTGGTTACCGGTTTCACTGTTGAACCGGTCGATGATGCGTTGGCATTCCAGCGCGAAGTCGACGGTCCGCCGGACGTTGTCCAGTCGCGGCGTGTTGAGGCCACAGCTGCCCAGGTAGCCGTTCCGGATCGCGCGGACGCGTTCGATGCCGAGATTGTCTGCGGCTGCATCGAATTGGCGCTCGAGCTCGGTGACGACAGCGAGCCCCTGCGACGTCAACTGTGCCTGGAGTCGGTCCAGCCCGATGACCTCGGTGAAGATCACCGTGACGTTCTGGTGCTCCTCGGGCACGATCTCCTCGCCCTGCTGGTAGCGCTCGACGACCGGTTCCGGCATCAACAGCGCCAGGAGTTTGGCGTTCTCCTTGCGTTGCTCGACGAGCAGCTCCTCCTTGACTGTCAGGCTGCGGCTCATCTCGTTGAAAGCCTCTGTCAGCTCGCCGATTTCGTCGCGCGTCTCGACGGGCACGTTGATGTTGTAGTCGCCGGCGCTGATCCGTTGCGCGCCCGCCTCCAGCCGCCGAATGGGTCGGACGAAGAGTTGCGCGAGGAACATCGCGGCGATGCAGACGACGAAAATGATGCCGACGGTGGTCAACACGATGGTCCTGGTGAAGGCGGTCTCCCGCTGGAAAGCCTCCGCGGTATCGATCTTGCCGATGATGGTCCAGTGCAGTTCGGCGTCGGGAATCGTGATGGGAGCGTAGGCCAACAACACCTCATGACCGAGATAGTCGGTGGCCAGCCGGGTTCCGGACTCGCCCCGCAGCGCCTGCCGGTTGGTGGTCGGTGGCACCGGTTGCACCAGTGTGGTACCGCCCAGTTCGATGGCACGGTCGGCCACATCGGCAGGCGTGCCGGCCGCGACGACATCGCTCTTGTAGGTCTGCTGATCCTGCAGGAACATCCGGGAATCCGAGCGCATCAGGTCATCGGGGCCGACCAGGAAGACTTCGCCGGTGTTGCCCAGGCCCGATTCCTTCCAGCGTTTGTCGAACGTCATCAGCCGGTTGATCTTCGTGACCGGGAATTGCAGGGCGAGCGCACCCATCGCGCGGCCGGCCGTCACGATCGGTGTGATCATCCAGGCGGTGGGTTGGTTCTCCGCCGGTTGGTATATCTCGAAATCGGTGATACCCACGTAGTCGACAGAATTCGCGGACATCGCTTTCTCGTATGCGCCACGGAGTTTGGACCCGCTGTAGGGGCCGGTAAGGATGTTGGTGCCCAGGTCGACGTCTTTGTACGCGGTGTAGACCATGTTGCCCCGGTTGTCGAGGAGGATGGCGTCCTGGAATTCGAACCGGTTGACGATCTGCCGGAAGAAATCCTGGTATCGGGCGTTCGCGACTGACCAGATACTGCCGTCGTGGGCGTCGTCGACCTTGACCGCCGTGTCGTCGTCCTTCCGGACGGCGGTGTAGTTCGCCTGCAGATACCGCTGGGCGTTGTCCCTCGGGAGTAGTTGATCGACGTTCAGCTTGGCGCCGCTGGCCTGCTGCACCTCCTTGAGAAAGGTGTTGGTGTAGTAGTCGGTGATCGACTGCGACTGCGCCGGGCTGATCGGTTTGTCGGCCAGCGCGTCGAAGCCCGCGGTGAACTCCGCCAGCGCGCCCTGGGTGTGGGCGCCGCGCGCATAGATGATCATCGAGTTCTTGAGATCGGACAGCTGGTCCTTCAGCTCGCGCGACTGCGACTGCCGAAGTTCGGTGAGCCGGTTCAGGACCGAGTCGCGCAGTGAGGCGCGCCCGGCCCGGAACCCGATGACGCCGACGACGGTCGCCGCGATGATGGTGCACAGCACCAGCATCACCACGAGCTTCGACTGGATACTCACCCTGGACAGCAGCTGGCGACGCTGGAATCGCATTGCCGTCCCTTCGCCGGCCCGGCCTCATCGGTCGGGCCGCGGATCAACACCGATGGTGGCAGCCGAGGCCCACGTGCAGAAGGGAATTGGGCAAGAAATTTACGTGGAAGGTCAGCTGTGGCCGGTCAGCCCTCGGCCAGCGCCGCCAGTTCGGGCCCGGACACCCGGTAGGTGGTCCACTCGGTCTGCGGTTTGCCGCCGACCTCGTCGTACAGGGCGATGGCATTCACGTTCCAGTTCAGGACCGCCCACTGCAGGCGTGAGTATCCGCGCTCGACGCATTCCTGTGCCAGTGTCGACAGCAGCTTGCGGGCCAGGCCGCGGCGCCGGAAGTCGGGGCGCACGAACAGGTCTTCGAGATAGATGCCGGAGACACCATCCCACGTCGAGAAGTTCAGGAACCACAGCGCGAACGCCGCCGGCCGCCCGTCGACCTCGACGAAATGGCCCGAAACGGCGGCCTGCCCCGATTCGGCGCCGCCGAACAGCGCGGTCCGAATCTGCGCTTCGGTCACGGTGCACTGATCGGCGGCCTTCTCGAAGGCGGCCAGCTCGTGGATCATCGCGGTGATCTCGACTTCGTCGCCAGGAACGGCGGGTCGGATGGTCGTCGTCATTTGTCGTGTCCCGTCATTGCGCTACCCCCAGTGCGGTCAGCATCGTCCTGAATTTTGTTGTGGTCTCGGTGACTTCGTCATCGGGGTCGGATTCGGCGACGATACCGCCGCCGGCGCGGGCGTCGACGGACAGCCGGTCCGCGGCCAGTTGTCCGCACCGGATCGACACCACCCACCGGCCGTCGCCTGCGTTGTCGCACCAGCCGACCGCACCGGCATAGAACCCGCGGTCGCCTTCGAGTTCGTTGATCAGCCGCGCCGCCGCCGCGGTGGGAACCCCGCCGACGGCCGGCGTCGGATGCAGTGCGATCGCCAAGTCCAGTGCGGTGGTAGAGGTTTCGCGCAGCCGGCCGACGATCGGGGTGCTCAGATGCCACACGGCCGTGGTGGCGCTCAACTGGGGTTCGGCGGCGATGTCGAGTTCACTGCACAGTGGTTCGAGCGCCTCACGCATGATGTCGACCACCAGCTGGTGCTCGTGCCGGTTCTTGGCCGACGCCGCCAGCGCGGCGCCGTTGGCGGCGTCGGTCTCGGGGTCGGCCGACCGCGGCGCCGAGCCGGCGAACGGTTTGCATGTCACGACATCGCCGCGGCGGGCCACCAGCAGTTCGGGGCTCGCGCCGAGCAGCGCGGTGCCGGAGTATGGTGCGCCGGCTGCGCTCAGATCGGTGAAAAACGCTGTGGCGCTGCGGTCGTCGGCGAGCCGGCTCAGTATTGCGTACGGGTCCAGGGCGTCGTCGGCGACGAGCTGCAGCGCCCGGGCCAGCACCACCTTGTGCAGGCCTGCCGCAGGGTCGCGCAGGGCCCGTACCGCCGCGGCCACCCGGGCCCGGTGTTCGGCGGGCGACGGCAGGCTGGCCGCGATCCGGACGGCCGGCAGCTGGTCAGCGGTGAACGGCAGCGCGTCGGCATACGTGACGGCGTCCGGCGCCATCAACGCGGCGGGGGAGTCGAGGTCGAAAGGCAAGGCGCCCACCAGGATCCGCACGTCGTCGGCGGACAGTGCCCGTCGTGCGTCGTCCAGGTCGGGGAACGCCCGCGCCGGACCGTCTGCCAGCATCACCCCATCGGGACCCGCCAGCACGAAAACCGGGGTCACTCGGGCAGGCACGGGTTGGGGTGGCCGGTCAGGCCCAGCGCGACCAACTGGCGCACGCGGTGCTCGAAGCCGCACACCGAGATCGAGGCCGCCGCCATGGAGATGCGGATGCCGTCGGTCACCGGGAGCTCCATCCACCGCGTCATCACGGCCCGCGAGAAGTGGCCGTGCCCGACGAACACCACGTCGCGCGTCGCCATGTGGTCGAGGGCCAGCGCCACGGCGCGGTCGGCGCGGGCACTGACGTCGGCCAGGCTCTCGCCGCCGGGGCAGCCGTGCGTCCACACCAGCCAGTCGGGCACCTGCTCGCGAATCTGCGGTGTCGTCAGGCCCTCGTAATCGCCGTAGTCCCACTCGGCCAGCAGTTCGGTGGTCTCGGCGACGTCCAGCCCGGCGAGTTCGGCGGTGACCACCGCCCGCCGGCGCGGGCTGCTGATCACCAATGGGTCGTCGAGCTTCAGTTCGGCCAGCGCCGAGGCGGCGCTGCGGGCCTGCTGCAGTCCCTCGTCGGTCAGGTCCAGATCGGTACGACCGGTGTGCCGGCCGCTGCGCGACCATTCGGTCTGGCCGTGGCGAAGCAATAGCAGCCGGTGTCTGGTCGGGTCGACTGCGATATCCACGCCCGAGATTCTGCCCCACGGTGAGCGGCGCCACATGGCCGCGTGTCAGGATGGGCACCGTGACACGGGTACTTGCGGTCGCCAACCAAAAAGGTGGGGTCGCAAAAACGACGACAGTGGCGTCGCTGGGTGCAGCGCTGACCGAGGAGGGCCAGCGGGTACTGCTCGTCGACCTCGATCCGCAGGGCTGTCTGACCTTTTCGCTCGGCCAGGACCCGGACAAGCTGCCGGTCTCGGTGCACGAGGTGCTGCTCGGCGACGTGGAACCCGATGTCGCGCTGGTTTCGACCGCCGAGGGCATGACCCTGCTGCCGGCCAACATCGACCTGGCGGGCGCCGAGGCGATGCTGCTGATGCGGGCCGGCCGGGAGTACGCGCTCAAGCGCGCGCTCGCAAAATTGGCGACCAGTGCCGACCCTTTCGATGTGGTGATCATCGACTGCCCGCCGTCCCTGGGCGTGCTGACGCTCAACGGCCTGACGGCCGCCGACGACGTCGTCGTGCCTCTGCAGTGCGAGACGCTGGCGCACCGCGGCGTCGGCCAGTTCCTGCGGACCGTCACCGACGTGCAGCAGATCACCAACCCAGACCTGCGGCTGCTGGGCGCGCTGCCGACGCTGTATGACGCGCGCACCACGCACAGCCGCGACGTCCTGCTCGACGTGGCCGACCGCTACAGCCTCGTGGTGCTCGCCCCGCCGATCCCGCGGACGGTGCGGTTCGCCGAGGCCAGCGCGTCCGGTTCGTCGGTCCTCGCGGGCCGGAAGAACAAGGGCGCCATCGCCTATCGCGAACTGGCGCAGTCGCTGCTGAAGCACTGGAAGAAGAACAAGGCGCTGCCGGTCTTCACTCCTGAGGTGTGACGGCGCGGGTCACTGACCCAGCGCCACCAATTGACTGCCGCGCTGCTCCAGCAGCACCGAACCGGCGAGGGCCGGGATGACCGCGGTGTTGACCGGCGGCCTGGCCAGTGCGATGTGCGTCTGGCCGGCACCACTCTGCGCGTCGAACGTGTCGTAGCCGCTGGTCACCGGAACCAGCAGATGTCCGGCCAGCATGGTGGCCGGGCCGATCGGTGCCTGCCCACCCTGCGCGCTGACGGTGTACTTGTAGCGCAGCCCGTTGGCGTCGAAGACCAGCACCGAGTCGCCGGTGTACCAGGTGACGACGTCACCGACCCGGGTCGTCGCCGTCACCGGCGTCGGGGGATGCGGCAGCAGGGTGCTGGCGATGGTGTTGCCGGTTTCGTCGATGATGTTCACGCACGGCTGCGGCGTCGGCACGTAGATCGCCGCCTTGGTCTCGGACACCGCGATCACCTGGGCGTCGGAGTCCACGCCGACACCGGGCAGCGCCACCCGCTTGACGTCCGGCTGGTCTTCTTCCTTGGCGGCCTTGAGCAGCGTCAACCGCAGGTCGTTCTGTTTGGGGCAGGCCTCCATGACGGCCACCGACGCCGGGCTGGCCGCCGCGGACGTCAGCCGGCACAGGGGAGAGGCCGGCACGCCGGGCTTGACCACCGCGTCGAGGTAGCCGTAGCTGATCATCCGCACCAGGTCCGAGCGCCACTGCTCCAGCCGGCTGTCGCCGTACGACAGGATCGTCGTGCCGTCGGTGGACAGTTTCACCTCGGCGTCGGCCAGGCTGCTGCGGGCGGGCCCGCGGCGTCCGGTGCTCGCGTCGATGGCGCTGGCCTGCCCGCAGCCGCGGCCGTCGGGGTACACCGCCACCGCGAACTGGTACACGGTGGTGACGCCGCACAGCTCGCGGCCGCGCGAGTAGCTCCACAAGGTGCTGCCGGTGGCCGGGTCGCGACCCAGCATCTCGTCGCCGTCGCCGGTCACCACGACACCGCCGACGACCGCGGGCTGCGTGGTCTTGCCGCTGGCGGCGGTCCACAGTTCGCGCAGCGTCGTGGGCACCGTCTTCGCGGCGTGCAACGCCGGGACGGGACGGTCGGCGGGCCGGCTGACGGTGGCCCGCGCGTCGCTGTTCCACCAGATCAGCGCGGCGCCGACCGCGACCACCACCACGATGGCCGCGGCGGCGATCAGATCAGCTTTGGTACGTCGTTCCGGTTTGACCATAGGGCGCCGACGACCTGCGGCTATTCGGCGGCAGGTGCGGCGACGACCGCGGCCTCTGCGGCGGCCTTGCTCGGACGACGACGCCGGCGGCGACGACCCGAGTGGGTCGACTCGGTGGCGCTGTCACCGGTGGGTGCGCTCGCTTCGGCGGGGGTGTCGCCCTCGGCGGCACCGGATGCCTCGACATGACCCGTGGCCGATTCGCCGGCGCGGGTGCGGCGGCGCGACCGGCTGCGGCTGCGGGCGGGGCGGTCCTTGTCGGCGCTCGACTCGCGCTTGACCTCGGGGTCAGAAGCCGACTTCTTGGCGGGCTTGGCCCGCGAGGCGCCGACCGATCCGGTGACATCGGTCGGGATGTCCAGCTCTTCGTACAGGTGCGGCGAGCGCGAGTACGTCTCGGCCGGGTCCGGGCAGTCCAGGTTGAGGGCCTTGTCGATGAGCGCCCAGCGGGTCAGCTCGTCCCAGTCGACCAGCGTGACGGCGATGCCGGTCTTACCGGCGCGACCGGTACGACCGATGCGGTGCACGTAGGACATCTCGTCTTCGGGAATCTGGTAGTTGATGACATGCGTGATGTCGTCGATGTCGATGCCGCGGGCGGCGACGTCGGTCGCGACCAGCACGTCGATGTCGCCGTTACGGAACGACTTGAGGGCCTTCTCGCGGGCGATCTGGCCCAGGTCGCCATGCACGGCGCCGACCTTGAAGCCGCGCTCGGCCAGCTCGTCCGCCACCTTCTGGGCGGTGCGCTTGGTGCGGGTGAAGATCATGGTCGCGCCGCGGCCGTTGGCCTGCAGGATCCGGGTGACCATCTCCACCTTGTCCAGCGCGTGGGCGCGGTAGACGTACTGCTTGGTGGAGTCGTGCGTGGCTGCCGAGTGCGGGGCCTCGGCCCGGATGTGCGTCGGCTGGTTCATGAAGGTGCGCGCGAGCGTGATGATCGGGTCCGGCATGGTGGCCGAGAACAGCATGGCCTGCCGCGAATCCGGGGTCAGCCGCAGGATGCGCTCGATGTCGGGCAGGAAGCCCAGATCCAGCATCTCGTCGGCCTCGTCCAGGACCAGGACGCTGAGGCCACCGAGCTGCAGGTGACCCTGCTGGGCCAGGTCCAGGAGCCGGCCCGGGGTGCCGACGATGACGTCGACGCCCTGCTGCAGGGCTTCGATCTGCGGCTCATAGGGGCGGCCGCCGTAGATGGCTTCGACGCGGAGTTTGCGTTCCCCGTTCTCGCCGGCCTTGAGGTGTTTGCCGGCCATGGTGAGGTCGCCGTAGACCTGGATGCAGAGTTCGCGGGTCGGGACGACGACGAGTGCGCGGGGCGTGCCGGTCAGCGGCAGCGACGGATCGGAGGTGACGCGGTGCAGCAGGGGCACACCGAACGCCAGGGTCTTGCCCATGCCGGTGCGGGCCTGGCCGATCAGGTCGTCGCCGGCGAGGGCCAACGGGAGCGTCAGCTCCTGGATGGCGAACGGGTGGGCCTTGCCGTCTTCGGCGAGCGCCTGGACGATTTCGTCGCGAACGCCGAGGTCAGCGAATGTTTTTTCTTCGGTTGTCTTTGCAGTCAATGCGGTCATGAGGTGGCGTGGATGCCTTCCAGTGTTATCGGAGTCAGTGCTCGCTGTTTGTCCACGCGCGCACGAGTCTGACGATCAACACTTGGGCCCTCGGGGCGATTCTGCCGATTCAGCCGGGTGTTCCGGCGAGCTGGAGAACCGCCTACCGCGTAGGTCGCGGATGGAGGCGGGCCAACACGTGCACGCACATTTCCTTGGTCGCAGCCGGTCGCGGGCCAGACCCTTCTCGGATCCGGAACTTGCTCGGAACTGGCTACAGCCGAGACCATTGTAGCTGGTCGCATCGCCGGTCGGCTGTGACGCGAGTCGCGGTCTACAGTTGGGGCCATGCCTTCGACGTCCCAGGCGCGGCCCGAGCAGACGGCAACTCCGGTGCAGCCGGCGGTGTCCGGCGATCATCCCGGTGTCAACGAGTTGTTCGCCTTGTTGGCCTACGGCGAGGTCGCCGCGTTCTACCGGTTGACCGAGGAGGCGCGGATGGCGCCGAACCTGGCCGGGCGCATCAACCTGGCGCGCATGGCCGCCGCCGAGATGGGGCACTTCGACGTGCTGCGTGAGGCGCTGCTGCGCCGCGGCGTCGACGTCGTCCCGGCCATGACGAAATACGCACCGGCACTGGAGAACTACCACCGGCTGACCACGCCGAGCACGTGGCTCGAGGCGCTGGTCAAGACCTACGTCGGCGACGCCCTCGCGGCAGATTTCTACCTGGAGATCGCCGGTTCGCTGCCTGCCGAGGCCGCCGACGTGGTGCGCGCGGTGCTGTCGGAGACCGGGCACTCCCAGTTCGTCGTGGCCGAGGTGCGGGCCGCGGTCAGCGCCAGCGACCGGCAGCGGCACCGGTTGGCGTTGTGGTCGCGGCGGCTGCTGGGGGAGGCGATCACGCAGGCGCAGTTCGTGATGGCCGAGCATGACGAACTCGTCGACCTGGTGCTGTCCAGCGGCGAGGGCCTGACCCAGATGACCGAGTTCTTCGAGCGCCTGCAGGAGACACACAAGAACCGGGTGCGCGAACTCGGCCTCGGCTGAGCTCACACACCCGGTCCTGTGGTGCCGTGGTGATTACTTCGTGCAGGTGGCGATCATCGTGTTGTTGTTCTGCAGGGCGACCACTGCGCCCGACCCGTCGCTGATCGAGCAGTTCAGCTGACCGGTGACGCTGGTGGCAGTCACCGAACTCAGCGTGACGCCCGGGTTGAGCGTCACCGTCTTGGCCCACGGCAGTGCCACATTGACGTCTGTCTGCAGTGCGCCCTGGCCGTCGGTGTAGATCACCGTCACCAGGTCCAGCAGCGACTTGTTGCCCGCGACGCGGTACGTCACGGTGTTCGGGACCGGCGCGGCGGGCACGGCCGCTGGGTCGACCGGCGGGACGGCCTCGGCCGTCGGGGCCGGCGCGGTCGGGGTGACGGTCGTGACGGTCTCGGGGGCCAGCGACGCGGTCGGCGGCGCCGCCGTCACCCGGGGGCGCGGAGCGGCCGACCGCACGGCAGAGGCGGTCGGCGTCGCCGACTGGCTGGTGCCGGGCGGCGTGATCGGCGCGGTGACGGGCCCGCTGTCGCCGCCGCCGAGGATCACGACGGTGCAGATGACCGCGACCAGCAGGATGGCGCCGGCGACGCCGGCCACCCACACCCAGCGCCGGTCGATGGCGTCGTCGTACTCGTAGATCTCGTCGTCGTCGTAGTCGTCGTACGCCGCGTCGGCGTCGCCACCGGCGTAATCCGTGTCGGTCGCGGTGAACCGGTCGGTGTCGCCATAGGTGCTGGTGTACTCACGCGTGGGGCGGTCGGCAAGGTCGGTGGCCGAGCCATACGAGCTGTAGGAGCCGTACGAATGGCTGCGGTCACTCGTGTAGTCGGTGCTGCCGTACCCACTGCCGTAGGCGGTGCCGGCGCCGTAGCTGCCGTAGCTGTAGCCGCGGTCGAAGCCCTGGTCGCTCGGGGTGTCCCCGTAGCTGCCGGTGGACGCCCCCGACGGCGTTGAATATCGCGAATATGTCCTGCTCATGGCGACTTTCCCCGGTCGAGTATCACTTACCTCGTCGATGCTAGTGGTGCAAAAGTTACGGATGAGGTCGGCTCGCTGACCGTCGGATAACGGTCGGGACTCGGTTCGGTCGACGACACCGAGACGACCCGTCGCGACCTCGAAAAGCGATGCCGACCGGTGGTGTTTCCGGCCCGACAACTGTGACGACGTCGTGACCTCGCAGGCGGCGAAAACCCCGGTTCGCCACCGGCGAACGTGCCCGCAGGTACCGCGGCGGGCGTCGTCCACTAGCCTCCTGGGGAGAGTGCGATAGCAGCTCGACTGAAGTCTTGAAAACGAATGAAAGGGGTCAGCGTGGAGGTCAAGATCGGTGTCACCGACAGCCCGCGCGAACTGTTCCTCAACAGCGCGCAGACTCCCGAGGAAGTGGAGAAGCTGGTGACCGACGCGCTCGGTCAGGAGTCGGGCGTGCTCGCGCTGACCGACGAGAAGGGCCGCCGGTTCCTGGTGCAGACCACCAAGATCGCCTACGTCGAGATCGGCGCTGCCGACGTCCGCCGGGTCGGCTTCGGCGTCACCGGCAAGGACTGACTCCGCCCGCACGTAAAACTGCCCCTCTCCGCACGGAGAGGGGCAGTTTGTGTTCGAGCCGCGTCAGCGGGTGAGTGGAACGTGTGACAGTCCGCCCCAGGCGAACTGCACCGTGCCGTCGACCGCCGCGTCCTTCGAGATCGGCCGGTCGTTGTTGATCCAGTAGCGGGCACAATCGACGCTGATGGCGACGAGGCCGACGGCGATCATCCGGGCCCGATGCGGCTCCAGCCCGGAATCGCTGCTCACGAGGTCGAACACGGCGTCGGTGCAGGAATCGGTGGCCACCTTCACCTGGGCCGAGACCTGCGGTTCGGTGACGTAGTCGTTCTCGAAGATCAGCCGGTAGCCCTGGCTGTCGTGCTCGATGAAGTCGAAGAAGGCTTCGACGGCAGCGCGCAGGCGCAGCCGGTTGTCGGTGGTCGCGCTGAGCGCCCCGCGCACGCCCTGCAGCAGATTGTCGACGTGCCGCTGCAGCACCGCCAGGTACAGCTCCAGCTTCGACGAGAAGTGTTGGTACAGGACGGGTTTGCTGACGCCGGCGCGTTCGGCGATCTCGTCCATGCCGGCCGCGTGGTAGCCGCGGTCCACGAAGACGTCGCTTGCCGCGATGAGCAGCTGGCCGCGTCGTTCGTCGCGAGGCAGCCGATTGCCCCGTCGATTTGTGGTCGGGCCACCCTGCGCACCGTCGGTTCCGGCTTGCGTGCCTCTGGCGTCTGAGGTGTTGGCAACCTCGCTCATTACGTCCTCAATCTGGCATTGTCCGGCACACATGTCCGTGACCAACTGTTCAGGGACCGGTCAGGACCGGAGTTGTTCATGGCCGCCCAACGTGTTGTTCAGGTTGACCGACCCGGCAGTTTATCGCCACGACACTACTACCGTTAGTTCGCGGCATCTGCGCGCTACCAGCGGTTCGGCGATTGTGTTCGGTCCCACTCGAACAGCCGGTGGCGTGCCATTACCGGCGTACGCCCAGCTCTGTGCCATCCTGGTTCGGTGACCTACGACCCGGGCCGAGGCACCGGTCGCGTCCCTGTGGTGCGCAATGAGTGGCGTGAGCCCTTGCGTGCGCAGCGGGATCCGGTGGCCGAGGACTCCGGACGGCTGCGGTCCAACCGGGACGACCGGCAGCAGTGGCGCAAACAGTCCTGGCTGGGTCGCTTCGTATCCACCTACGGCTGGCGTGCGTACGCGCTGCCGGCCCTGGCCGTCGTCACCGGAATCGTGGTCTACCAGAGCATCTCCGGTCCGACGCCCATCACGCCGGCGCATCCTCATGTGCCGACGGTCGGCCAGCCCACCATCAACTCGGCGAGCACCGCGATCGTCGGCGCACCGCCCAAGGGCCTGACCCAGTTCGACGTCAACCTGCCCACCGGCATCCTCCCGGACGGCGGCCCGTTCACCGAGGCCGGCGCCAAGGCCTGGCACATCGTGCCGGGCACCACCCCCAAGATCGGTCAGGGCACCACCAAGTCGGTGACCTACACCGTCGAGGTGGAAGACGGCGTCGACACCACCAGTTTCGGCGGCGACGAAGCGTTTGCCCGGATGGTCGCCGAGACTCTCGCCAACCCGAAAAGCTGGACACACGACGGAAAGTTCGCCTTCACCCGGCTCGACGAGAGCTCCCCGGAGAAGCCCGATTTCCGGGTGTCGCTGACCTCGCCGATGACGGTGCGTGAGGGCTGCGGCTACGACATCCAGCTGGAGTCGTCGTGCTTCAACCCGGCGTACTTCCCGGCCGACGGCGGCAAGGCCCAGTCCCGCGTCTTCATCAACGAGGCGCGCTGGGTGCGCGGCGCGGTGCCGTTCCAGGGCGACATCGGCTCGTACCGCCAGTACCTGATCAACCATGAGGTGGGGCACGCCCTCGGCTTCCGGATGCACGAGCCCTGCGGCGACAACGGCGGCCTGGCGCCGATCATGATGCAGCAGACGTTCTCGACCAACAACAACGACGACGCCAAGTTCGACCCGGAGTCGGTCAAGGCCGACGGCAAGACCTGCCACGTCAACTCCTGGCCGTACCCCATTCCCTAGCCGCCTCCCCGCGAGCGGCCGTGTCTGTACGCCGACACGCCGTTTCGGGCGTGCGTTTTCGTGCCGCTCGCGGGCGGCGAGCGTGCGCCAAATGTCCGTCATTACTGTTGAAGGCATGGCGAATCCGTTGCCGCCGCTCGTGCAGCCGGCGGCCGAACTGACCCGCGACGAGGTGGCGCGGTACAGCCGCCACCTGATCATCCCCGACCTGGGCGTCGACGGGCAGAAGCGGCTCAAGAACGCGCGGGTGCTCGTGATCGGCGCCGGGGGACTGGGTTCTCCGACCCTGCTCTATCTCGCGGCGGCCGGCGTCGGCACCATCGGCATCGTCGAGTTCGATGTCGTCGACGAATCGAACCTGCAGCGCCAGATCATCCACGGCCAGTCCGACGTCGGCCGGTCCAAGGCCCAGAGCGCCCGCGAGTCGATCCTGGAGATCAACCCGCTGGTCACCGTCAATTTGCACGAGTTCCGGCTCGACACCGACAACGCGGTGCCGCTGTTCGAGCAGTACGACCTGATTCTCGACGGCACCGACAACTTCGCCACCCGCTACCTCGTCAACGACGCCGCGGTGCTGGCGCACAAGCCGTACGTATGGGGCTCGATCTACCGCTTCGCCGGCCAGGTGTCGGTGTTCTGGGAGGACGCCCCCGACGGGCGCGGGCTGAACTACCGCGACCTCTATCCGGAACCGCCGGCCCCGGGCACCGTGCCGTCGTGCGCCGAGGGTGGCGTGCTGGGGATTCTCTGCGCTTCCGTCGCCTCGGTGATGGGCACCGAGGCCATCAAGCTGATCACCGGCATCGGGGAACCGCTGCTGGGCCGCCTGATGATCTACGACGCGCTCGACATGACCTACCGCACCATCGCGATTCGCAAGGACCCGGCGACGCCGAAGATCACCGCACTCATCGACTACGACGCGTTCTGCGGCGTGGTGTCCGACGCCGCGGCCGAAGCCGCAGCGGATTCGACGGTCACACCCCTCGAGCTGCGGGACATGATCGACTCCGGCAAGCCCCTCGCGCTCATCGACGTGCGTGAACCCGCGGAGTGGGCCATCAACCACATCGAGGGCGCCGAACTGATCCCCAAGTCGACGCTCGACTCCGGCGCCGGGCTGGCCCACGTACCCCAGGACCGAATTGCGGTGCTGTACTGCAAGACCGGTATTCGCTCGGCCGAGGCCCTGCTCGCCCTCAAACAGGCCGGATTCACCGACGCACTGCACCTGCAGGGCGGAATCGTGGCCTGGGCCAGGCAACTCGAACCCGACATGGTCATGTACTGACACGCCGGGGCGAGCGAAGCGACGGGACAGAGGTCTGTCTGGCCGGGCACACCTTAGTCTGATCGGGTGACCGACGACCGTCCTCCCGAACATGTGCTCACGGCGTTCGGCCTGACCGGTCTCCGGCCGGTGCCGCTCGGCTCGAGCTGGGAGGGCGGCTGGCGCTGTGGCGAGGTGGTGCTGTCCATGGTCGCCGACAACGCGCGGGCCTCCTGGTCGGCCAAGGTGCGCGAGACGCTGTTCGTCGACGGCGTCCGGCTGGCCCGTCCGGTGCGTGCCACCGACGGCCGCTATGTCGTCGCGGGCTGGCGCGCCGATACGTTCGTCACCGGAACCCCGGAACCGCGACACGACGAGATCGTCTCGGCGGCGGTTCGACTGCACGAGGCGACGGCCAAGCTCGAGCGTCCGCGCTTCCTGACGCAGCCGCCCGCGGTGCCGTGGAGCGACGTCGACGTGTTCATCGCCGCGGACCGGGCGGCCTGGGAAGACCGGCCACTGCAGTCGTTGCCGCCCGGTGCCCGCGTGGTGCCGGGTACGACCGATGGCCGCCGTTCGGTCGAACTGATCAATCAGCTTGCGTCGCTGCGCAAGCCGACCCGCAACCCGAGCCAGTTGGTGCACGGCGACCTCTACGGGACGGTGCTGTTCGCCGGCACCGCCGCGCCCGGCATCACCGACATCACGCCGTACTGGCGCCCGGCGTCGTGGGCGGCGGGTGTGGTCGTCGTCGACGCATTGTCGTGGGGCGAGGCTGACGACGGTCTCATCGAACGTTGGGCGTCGCTGCCGGAGTGGCCGCAGATGTTGTTGCGCGCCTTGATCTTCCGGCTCGCGGTGCATGCGCTGCACCCGCGGTCGACGGCGGCTGCCTTCCCCGGTTTGGCCCGCACCGCAGCCTTGGTCCGCCTGGTGCTGTAGCCGGCGCGCCGGCGTTCGAATGGCAGCATGCGCCGTTCGGTGGGAAAGTTACCTCGCATGACGGCTGTCGAACCCACCACCGACGGAACTTACAAAGACCGGATCGCTGCGGTCGAACCCGGTGGCAACGAGTTCATCGCCGAGGCGGACCGACACGGCAAGCCGAGTCAGCTGTTCTGGACGTGGACGTCACCCAACATGGAATTCGCGACGGTGTTCGTGGGGATGCTGGCCGTCCTCGCGTTCGGTATGAGCTTCTGGCAGGCGGTCGCCGGGATCATCATCGGTACCGGGCTGGGTGCCATCGCGCACTATTTCCTGTCGGCGCGCGGACCGCTGCACGGCGTGCCGCAGATGGTGCTGGGACGAATGGCGTTCGGGTTCAAGGGTAACGCGCTGCCCGCGACGTTGATGTCGATCACCGCGGGCGTCGGCTGGTTCGCCACCAACAGCGTCAGCGGTGCGTTCGCGTTGTCCACCCTGTTCGGCTTCGGACCACTGATCGGCCTGATCATCATCGTGGTGTTGCAGACCGCGTTCGCGTTCTTCGGCCACAATCTGGTGCAGGCGTTCGAGCGGTGGTCGTTCCCGGCGCTCGTCATCGTCTTCGGCGCGGCATCGGTGGGAATTTTCGCGCATGCGAATCTGGGTGCGCCGGCGCCGTCGGGCGGGGTCGGCGGACTCGGGGGCTTCCTGCTCACCGTCGGCACCGCGTTCGGTTACGCGGCGGGCTGGACCCCGTACGCCGCGGACTACACCCGCTATCTGCCGTCGTCCGTGTCCTCTTTCGCGACGGGATTCTTCGCTTCCACCGGGCTGTTCGTCTCGTGTGTCGCCCTGGAGATCGTCGGTGCGGCATCGACGACGTTCGGCGCGGCGAGCCTGGGCAATCCGACCGGGTCGTTCACCGCCGAGCTGGCGCCGTGGCTGGCCAAGGCGACCCTGTTGGCCATCGCGGTCGGTGCGATCGCCGCCAATGCGCTCAATATCTATTCCGGGGCAATGGCTTTCGTGACCATCGGCATCACGTTGCCGCCACACATCGCACGGGCGCTGGTGACCGTCTTCTTCGGTGTGGCCGGTTTCCTGATCGCGTGGTGGGCGTTGCCCGATGCCGCGCACAGCTATGAAGCGTTCCTGCTGGTGATCGCGTACTGGATCGGACCGTGGCTGGGTGTGGTCTTCGCCGATCAGTATCTGCGCCGTGGGCAACAGATCGCCGGGTATCTCTACGACCGCTCGTACTCGAACTGGCCGGGGCTGTTGTCTTTCGCGCTGGGCCTGGGCCTGTCGGTGCTGTTGTTCTCCAACCAGGAGAAGTTCGTCGGCTATATCGCCCGGGCGGTGCCGAAACTCGGCGATATCACCTTCTTCGTCGGCTTCGTCATCGCCGGTGCCGCGTACCTCGTGCTGTGCCGATCGAAGATCGCCACGGAATGTGCGTCCGCGTGACCCCTGAGCAGATGCTCGACGTTGCGGTCGCCGAAGCGCGAAAAGGGTTGGCCGAAGGTGGTATTCCGATCGGTGCGGCGTTGTTTCGTGCCGATGGTGAACTCCTGGGCGCCGGCCACAACCGTCGGGTGCAGAGCGATGATCCCTCGGTGCACGCCGAGACCGACGCGTTCCGCGCGGCCGGACGTCAGCGCGGCTACGGCTCGACCATCATGGTCACGACACTCTCGCCGTGCTGGTATTGCAGCGGGCTGGTGCGGCAGTTCGGCATCGGCGCGGTGGTGGTCGGGGAGGCCCGCACGTTCTACGGTGGCCATGATTGGCTGGCCGAACACGGTGTGGCGGTTACGGTTCTGGACGACGAGCGGTGCGTGGCGATGATGGCAGAGTTCATCAGCGCCAGTCCCGAGTTGTGGGCGGAGGATATCGGCGAATGAGTGCTATTGCGACAGTGGACATCTCCCGCTGGTACGCGGGCGGAGCCGAGGCTGATGCGGTGGCCGCCGAAGTTGACCAGGGTCTGCAGCGCGCCGGTTTCATCGTCGTCACCGGTCACGGTGTGGACCAGGGACTGGCGGCTGCGGTCCGCACGGCCAGTCGGGAATTCTTCGCGTTGGCCGACGAGGTGAAGCGGCGGTACTCGGTGCCGGTCGGCGGGCACGGGTGGATCGGCCCGGGCGCCGAGGCCAACGGTTATGCCGAGGGCACCGAGACGCCCCCCGATCTCAAAGAGAGTTTCAGTCTGGGCGCGGAAACCTCGACCGGGGACCCCGAGGTGGATCGAATCTGGTTCGCGCCCAACGTCTGGCCTGTCGAGGTGCCCGCACTGCAGACGCTGGTGGATGAATACACCGCCCAGATGCGCCGGCTGTCCGACGATCTGCTGGCGCTGTTCGCGCACGCGCTGGGCTTGCCGGCGAATCCTTTTGCCGCGCTGGCAGATCGACCGACGTGGACGATGAACATCAACCACTACCCGCCGGTGAGCGTGGTGGGTGAACCCGAGCCCGGGCAGTTCCGCATCGGCCCGCACACCGATTTCGGCACCGTCACCGTGCTCGACCGCGAGCCGGGCGCCGGCGGGCTGCAGGTGTATTCGGACGCCGGGGGCTGGCAGGACGCGCCATGGGAACCCGGCGCGCTGACCGTGAATATCGGTGACCTGCTGGAGTATTGGAGCGGACGACGCTGGCCGTCCGGCCGGCATCGCGTGCTGCCACCGCAGCCGCACGCACCGGAAGAGGACCTGGTGTCGCTGATCTACTTCTACGAAGCCAACCACGATGCGCTGATCACCCCGTTGCGGCCGCCCATCGGGGCGGTGTCCGGGCTGGCGCCGGTGGTGTCCTCGGAGTTCATCAAGGAGCGGTTGGACGCCATCACCGTGGGGTGAGCCAGGCCTCAGAACTCGTGCCGGTACTCCCGTAGCCGCACCCGGCCGTCGACCGCCAGCACCCCTTCGGCGCGCAGGTTTTCCAGTTGCCGCGTCGCCAGGTGTGGCGCCGGGCGTCCCGATGCGGTGATCACCCGGTGCCAGGGCAGGTCCGAGGAATCCGTGCGCATGATCCAGCCGACGATCCGCGGGCTGGAAAGCCCTGCGGCATCGGCGATGTCGCCGTACGTGGACACCCGCCCGGGCGGGATCGAGGCGACGAGGTCGCGCACCTTCTCGACCTGTTCGTCGGTGACAGCGGCCATGATCAGGAAGCCATGATCAGACGAGGTGACGCCGGATCACATTGGCGGTTTCGGCGGGCATGGCGTGCGGCACCATGTGATCGCAGTCGAATTCGGTCAGCACGAAGTCAGTGCCGAGCCGGGCCTGCAAACCGGACACCAGCTCACCGGTGACGTAGGCCGGGTGGGTCCGCTTGGCGAGGACCAGCGTCGTCGGTGTGCCCTGCGGCGGCAACACGATCGGGCGGGCCAGCTCGCTCCAGTAGGACATCATGGCGGGCAGGCTGATCCGCCAGCCGACGCGTCCGCCCGGCAGTGCGACCAGGTGCTCGTCCAGGTCGCGCTCGAGTTCGCCGGGGTACTTCGCCGAGACCTCGCCCCACGATCCGTTCACCTTCTCGGCGTGCGCCTCTTGGCGGTCCGGGTAGTCGGGGGAGCCGAGCATGGCGTCGGCGATCTCGCTCATCCAGCTGCCGTCCAGCCCGGTCGCCGGGTCCAGCAGCACCAGGCCCGACACGAGATTCGGGTGGGCGGCAGCGAGATTGAGCGCGATCGCGCCGCCGAACGAATGCGCCACCACGACCACCGGCCCGTCGGCCTCGTCCTGGAGCAGGGCGGCCAGGGCCGCGACGTTCTCGTCGATGTTCCACGGCGCCGCCCACGACGAATGGCCATGGCCCAGGAGATCGGGTGCCAGCACGGCATATTCGGGCAGATATTCGTCCGCCAGTGTCTGCCAGCGTTTTCCGTGGCCGGTCAGGCCGTGCAGGGCCAGGATCTGTACCGGCCGCGCCGGTCCGTAGCGGTACACCTGCAAGCTCACGCATCGATGGTGCCAGACATCGCGGCCGGACGTCGCCGTCGGCCGAACTTGTCGTACCCCCGTGGTTGCATTCCTGCCATGGCCGCCCCGCACTCCGCACTCACCGCGCCCGGCTCGGTTAATGCCCTGACCGAACCCGGGCAGCGCGGTGTCGTACGGGTGCTGGGCGGCCCCGGAACCGGGAAGACCGAGCTGCTGATCCGCACGGCGGCAACGCATATCGCGGCCGGGACCGACCCCGAATCGGTGCTCCTGCTGACGGGTTCGGCACGGCTGGGCAGCCGGGTCCGCGGCGCCATCACGTCGGCGCTCCTGGGCGATAGCGGCCAGGTCACTCGGGAACCGCTCGTCCGCACCCTGCACTCCTACGCGTTCGCCGTGCTGCGGCAGGCCGCGCAGCGCGCCGGCGACCCGCCGCCGCGGCTGGTCACCAGCGCCGAGCAGGACGGCATCATCCGCGAGCTCCTCGCCGGTGATCTCGAGGACGGTGACGACGCGAGCGTGGATTGGCCGCTGCACCTGCGGCCGGCATTGGCCACCGCCGGGTTCGCGACCGAACTGCGGGACCTGTTGGCGCGCTGCACCGAACGCGGCGTCGACGCCGCGGATCTGCGCCGCATCGGCCGCAAGGCCGGCCGGCCGGAGTGGGTGGCCGCGGCCCGGTTCGCGCAGGTCTACGAGCAGGTGATGCTGTTGCGCAGCGCCGTCGGCATGGCCGCACCGCAGGCGACGGTGCCCGCGCTGGGCGCGGCCGAGCTGGTCGGCGCGGCACTCGAGGCCTTCGCCGTCGATCCCGCGCTGCTGGACGCCGAACGCGCCCGCATCAAGCTGCTGCTCGTCGACGACGCGCAGCACCTGGACCCGCAGGCCGCGCTCCTGGTGCGGGTGCTGGCGGCCGGTGCCCAGCTGACGGTCATCGCCGGTGATCCGAGTCAGACCGTGTTCGGCTACCGCGGTGCCGAGCCGACGCTGCTGTACGGCCCCGACGACCAGCCGCAGGTGGTGCTGACCGAGTCCTACCGCTGCTCACCCGCGGTGGCGGGCGCGGTCGCGGCCGTCGCGCGGCGGCTGCCTGGCGTGGACGCGTCCCGGGCGCTGACGCCGGCGACGACGGACGAACTCGGCTCGCTTGCGGTGCGCGTCGCGGGTTCGTCGCACGCCGAGTCCGCGGTGATCGCCGACGCACTGCGCCGCGCGCATCTGGTCGACGGGGTGCCGTGGTCACAGATGGCTGTCATCGTGCGCTCGGTGCCGCGGGCCGGGACGGCGCTGGCCCGGGCCCTGACGGCGGCCGGGGTGCCGGTGCAGCAGCAGGCCGACACCACCCCGCCCGCCCAGCATCCGGCAGTGGGCGCCCTGCTCACGGCGCTGGACTGCGTCGCCGATCAGCTGACCGGCGACCGGGCACTGGCCCTGCTGACCGGTCCCATCGGCCGGGTTGATCCGGTGTCATTGCGCCAGTTGCGGCGCGCCCTGCGCCGCGCCGACGGCAGCGGCCGCGAGTTCGGTGAGCTACTCGTCGAGGCGCTGGGCGCTGACGGCAAGCAGCAGCTGCCCGACCAGCTGGCCCGGCCGGTACGACGGGTCCGCGGGGTCCTCGATGCGGCACGCCGGTCGGCGGCCGCGGGCCAGGATCCGCACTTCGTGCTGTGGCAGGCCTGGCACGCCAGTGGGTTGTCCCGCCGGTGGCAGGCCGCGGCCGGCCGCCCGGGAGCCGCCGGCGTCGCCGCGGGCGCCGATCTGGATGCCGTCACCGCGCTGTTCGACACGGCCGACCAGTACGTGGCCCGCACCGCAGCCGCGTCGCTCGCCGGCCTGATCGACCACGTCCGCGCCCTCTCCTGGTCCGGTTCGGCCCCCGAACGCGCCGAGGCCGACGAGGTGGCGGTTCTCAGTGCGCATGCCGCGCTGGGGCGGGAATGGGATTTCGTGGTCATCGCGGGTCTACAGGAAGGGTTGTGGCCCAACACCGTTCCGCGTGGGGGCGTGCTCGGGACGCAACAGCTGCTCGACATCGTCGACGGGGTGGGTGACGTCCGCGGCATGTCGGCCACCGCGCCGCTGCTGGCCGAGGAACGGCGGCTGCTGGTCGCCGCACTGGGACGGGCCCGCAACCGGGTGCTGGTGACGGCCGTCGACAGCGACAACGGCGACGAGGCGCTGCTGCCGTCGACTTTCTTCGAGGAGCTGGCGGCACTGGCCGGCGGCACCGCACCTGATGCCGACGGGCTCCCGGTGCATGCGCCCGCGGTCTTGTCCCCGGCGGCGCTGGTCGGCCGACTGCGGTCGGTGGTGTGCGCCCCCGACGGTGCCGTCGAGGACACCGATCGGCTTTCTGCGGCAGCGCAATTGGCCCGGCTGGCCGCGGCCGGCGTGCCGGGCGCCGACCCGGCGCACTGGTACGTGAGCACGGAGCTCTCCACTGTCGAGCCGTTGTGGTCGGGCGACGACCACGTCGTCACGGTGTCGCCGTCGACGGTGCAGACCCTGACCGACTGCCCACTGCGCTGGATGCTGGAGCGCCACGGTGGCAGCGACGGCCGTGACCTGCGATCGGCCCTGGGCTCGCTCGTGCACGCCCTGGTCGCCGATTCCGGTCGCACCGAGGCCCAGCTGCGCGGTGAACTCGAAAAAGTCTGGCAGCAACTACCTTTCGATTCGAACTGGTATGCCGACAACGAGCTGGAGCGGTACCGCGCCATGCTGGCCACATTCACGACGTGGCGGCAGGAGACCCGCGGCGAGCTCACCGAGGTCGGCACCGAACTCGAGGTGGCCGGCACCATCGCCGGTTCGCCGGACGGGCCGCAGGTACAGGTGAAGGGCCGCATCGACCGGCTGGAACGTGACCGCGAGGGCCGTCTCGTGGTGGTCGACGTCAAGACCGGGAAGAGCCCGGCCACCAAGGCCGACGCCCAACAGCACGCCCAACTCGCGCTGTACCAGCTGGCCATCGCGGAAGGCATTGTGCCGCAAGGCGATCAGCCCGGCGGTGGCCGGCTGGTGTATCCGGCCAAACCCGCCAAGACCGGCGCCACCGAACGCGAGCAGGATCCGATGGGGGAGACGGCGCAGGCGCAGTGGCGGCAGCGGGTCACCGAGGCTGCCGCGGCGACGGCCGGGCCGCACTTCGTCGCGCGCATCGGTTCGGGGTGTGCGACGTGCCCGGTGCGGGCCATGTGCCCGGCGCAGGGTACGAAGGGCGCATGCCCGTGACGTACAGCCCCGCCGACCTTGCCGAGGCGCTCGGGTTGTTCACCCCGACCGACGAGCAGGCCGCGGTCATCGCCGCGCCGCCGGGACCCCTGGTGGTGATCGCGGGTGCCGGTGCCGGGAAGACCGAGACCATTGCCGCGCGCGTGGTGTGGCTGGTGGCCAACGGCTACGCCACCCCGTCCCAGGTGCTGGGGCTGACCTTCACCCGGAAAGCCGCCGGACAGCTGCTGCGCCGCGTGCGCACCCGGCTTGCCCGCCTGGCGGGTTCGGGTCTGCTGCCGGGCGTCTCGCCGGTCGACGAGCATGCCACCGTCAGCACCTATCACGCCTTCGCCGGCACCCTGCTGCGCGAATACGGCCTGCTGCTGCCCATCGAGCCGGCCACCCGGCTGGTCACCGAAACCGAGATGTGGCAGTTGGCTTTTCGGGTGGTGTCCGACTTCCCGGGCCGGCTGCAGACCGACAAGTCCCCGGCCGCCGTCACCCAGATGGTGCTGCGCCTGGCGGGCCAGCTGTCCGAGCATCTGGTCGACACCGACGCCGTGCGCGACACCCATCACGAGCTCGAACGGCTCATCCTCACGCTTCCCGCGGGACCCGGCCAGCGGGGCGGGCCCACCCAGTGGCTGCTGAATCTGCTGGCCACCCAGACCGAGCGCGCTGAGCTTGTGCCGCTGATCGATGCCGTGCACCAGCGGATGCGGGATGCGCAGGTGATGGACTTCGGCACCCAGATGTCGGCCGCGGCCCGCTTGGCCGAGCGTTTCCCGCAGGTCGGCGCGCAGCTGCGGGAGCGGTATCGCGTGGTCCTGCTCGACGAATACCAGGACACCGGGCATGCCCAGCGGGTCGCGCTGTCGTCGCTGTTCGGCGGCGGCGTCGATGACGACCTGGCGCTGACGGCCGTCGGGGACCCCATCCAGTCGATCTACGGATGGCGCGGCGCGTCGGCGACCAACCTGCCGCGTTTCACCACCGACTTCCGGCTGTCGGATGGTTCGCCGGCCCCGACCCTCGAGCTGCGGACCAGTTGGCGCAACCCGCCCCGGGCGCTCAGGCTGGCCAACGAGGTCTCCGCCGAGGCCCGCCGCCGGTCGGTGAGCGTGCGCGAACTGCTGCCGCGGCCGGGCGCCGAGCCGGGCACCATCCAATGCGCGTTGTTGGATAATGTTGTCGCCGAACGTGATTGGGTTGCCGATCACCTGGCCCGCCGGTACCACGGTGCCGCCGCCGCGGGTGAACCGGTGCCGACGGCCGCGGTCCTGGTGCGCCGCAACGCCGACGCCGCGCCCATCGCCGAGGCGCTGACCGCCCGTGGGGTACCCGTCGAGGTGGTGGGTCTGGCCGGGCTACTGGCCATCCCCGAGGTCGCCGACGTGGTCGCGATGCTGCGTCTGGTCGCCGAGCCGACCGCCGGGGTCGCCGCGATGCGGGTGCTCACGAGCGCGCGGTGGCGGTTCGGCGCCGCGGACCTGGCCGCACTCTGGCGTCGCGCCGCGGAACTGGATGTGCCCGACGCCGCGCAGACGTCTGGGCCGGCCGCCGAGCAGGCCATCAACAAGGCAATAGCGCAGGTCGCCCCGGACGCCGACCACGCCTGCCTGGCCGACGCGATCAGCGATCCGGGTCCGGCCGACCGCTACTCGCCCGAAGGACATCGCCGGCTGCTGGCCCTGGCCGCCGAACTGAGCCAGCTGCGCGCGCACCTGCACCAGCCGCTGCCGGATCTCGTCGCCGAAGTGCGCCGGGTCCTGGGGATCGACGCTGAAACCCGCGCGGCCAGTGGCGTTTCCGAGGGCTGGCGCGGCACCGAACATCTCGATGCCTTCGCCGATGTGGTCGCGGGATACGCCGCGCGGCCGGCCGGCGACGCCGACACCTCCGCGCCCATCGTCGGACTGCTGGCGTACCTGACCGCGGCCGCGGAGGTGGAGAACGGGCTGGCGCCGGCACAGGTGACGGTGGCCTCGGACCGGGTGCAGATCCTGACGGTGCACGCGGCCAAGGGGCTGGAATGGCAGATCGTCGCGGTTCCGCATCTGGTGGCCCGGGTGTTCCCGTCCACCGCGTCGCAGCGCACCTGGCTGACCGATGCGGGAGACCTGCCGCCGTTGCTGCGCGGGGACCGCGCCGAGCTGTCCGAACATGGGGTGCCGGTGCTCGACACGTCCGACGTCTACGACCGGAAGATGTTGGCGGACAAGATCGCCGCGCACAAGGACCTGCTCGCTCAGCGGCGCACCGACGAGGAACGCCGCCTGCTCTACGTCGCCCTCACCCGCGCCGAGGACACTCTGTTGTTGTCCGGGTATCACTGGGGGACCACCGCCACGAAACCGGCCGGACCCTCGGACTTTCTGATCGAGATGCGCGACATCATCGAACGGGCAGCACAGGAGGACGACCCGTGCGGCGAGATCGAGCAGTGGGCACCCCCGCCCGGCGAGAATGCCGCCAACCCGTTGCGGGACAACGTCGTCGAATGCACATGGCCCGTCGACCCGGCCGGTTCGCGGCGCGGTGACGTCGACCGGGGTGCGGCCCTGGTCGCGCAGGCGCTCGCCGCCGGCACCGAGGAAACCGTCGAGGATCCGCACGGTTGGGCTGCCGATGTCGATGCTCTGCTGGCCGAACGTGAGCGGGCCCACGAGCGCAGGCCGCTCGACTTGCCGCCGCAGTTGTCGGTGAGCACGTTGGTCGACCTGGGTAACGACCGGTCCGGTGCGCTGCAACGGCTGCATCGACGGCTGCCTGCCCGGCCGGACCCGCAGGCGCTGCTGGGCACCGCCTTTCACGACTGGGTGCAGCGGTACTTCTCGGCCGAGCGGTTGTTCGATCTGGACGACCTGCCCGGTGCGGTCGACGCCGAGCTGGGGCAGGCCGTCGCCGAGGAACTGGCAGACCTGCAGGCCGCGTTCGCCCTCTCGGAGTGGGCGGCCCGGACACCGACCGACATCGAGGTGCCGTTCGACATGGTCATCGGCGACCGGGTGATCCGCGGCCGGATCGACGCGGTGTTCGCTGACGCCGACGGCGGCTACACCGTGCTCGACTGGAAGACGGGCGATCCGCCGTCCACCCCGGAAACCATGCGCAACAAGGCGATTCAGCTGGCGGTGTACCGCCTGGCCTGGTCGTCCATCCAGGGGGTGCCGGTCGATTCGGTGCGGGCCGTCTTCCATTACGTGCGCGCCGGGCAGACGGTGGCACCCACCGACCTGCCCGGCGCCGACGAGCTGGCGGCGCTAGTTCACCTCGGGTGAGTTGCGATACACCTTGAGCGCCTGGGTCACCATCGGCACCTGCAGCGGCAGCCGGGACAGTGCGGCGATGCGCGCGGGCCAGCCCTTGGGCCACCACAGCCGGACCATGTTGACGTTCGCCGGGAACACGCCGATGAAAAGCGCGACAGCGGCCAGAGCGCCCAGCTTCCGGCTACGTGGCAGGAGGAGCGCGGCGCCGGTGGCGACTTCGGCGACGCCCGAAGCGTAGGTGTAGAACCGGGCCGTGCCGGGCAGTTCTTCCGGGACGATGCCGTCGAACGGCTTGGGGGCAACGAAATGCAAGGTGCCCATTCCGACGAGCAGCGCACCCATTCGGTACGCGGTCGTCTGGCTGGGGGTGGTGTTATCCGAAGTGCTGGCGGCGGTCATGGTTACATAGTGCTGTGCTGAGCCGTCCCGTGGTGAGCCTCCGCCAGATATTGGCTCTTTATGGCTCGCGTTAGGTTGTCGCGGCGGATGGCCGCGATGGAACAGAACCTCACCAGCCGCCAGAACGCGGATCTGGTTGATGTGCTCCAGATTCCGGAAGCGTTCGTCAGTCCCGTCCGCCGGATCGTGCGCCGTGTCATCTATGCACTGCTGGTGCTCGCCGCGGCCGTGCTCGTCGTGTACATCGATCGCGACGGCTACCGGGACGTCACAGAAAACCGGATGTCGCTGCTGGATTGCATCTACTACGCGACGGTGTCGCTGTCGACCACCGGCTACGGCGACATCACGCCGTACACCCCCAGCGCGCGACTGGTGAACGTGCTGGTGATCACCCCGATGCGCATCGCGTTCCTGATCGTGCTCATCGGTACGACCGTCGAGACGCTCACCACGCAGTCACGCCAAGCCTTGAAGATTCAGCGATGGAGGAGCACCGTGCGTAACCACACCATCGTCGTCGGTTATGGAACCAAGGGCCGCACCGCGGTCCAGGCCATGGTCGGTGACGAGGTCGCACCCGGAGACATCGTCGTCGTCGACGAGAACCCGGCGGCACTGGACCGGGCCCGCGCCGCCGGACTGGTCACCGTGGTCGGCGACGCCACCAAGTCGGAGGTGCTGCGCCTGGCCGGGGCCCAGCACGCGAAATCCATCGTGGTCGCGACCGACAAGGACGCCACCGCCGTGCTGGTCACGCTGACCGCCCGCGAAGTCGCACCCAAGGCCAAGATCGTCGCCTCCGCCCGCGAGGCCGAGAACCAGCACCTGCTGCGGCAATCCGGTGCCGACTCGACCGTCGTCTCCTCGGAGACCGCCGGCCGGCTGCTGGGTATTGCGACTCAGACCCCGAGCGTCGTGGAGATGGTCGAGGATCTGCTCACCCCGGACGCGGGTTTCGCGATCTCCGAGCGGGAGGTCGAGACCAAGGAACTGGGCGGTTCGCCGCGGCACCTGTCGGACATCGTGCTCGGGGTGGTCCGGGAAGGCCGGCTGCTGCGGGTCGACGCCCCTGAGGTCGACGCCCTCGCGGCCGGGGACCGGCTGCTCTACATCCGCAACGCCGAAGTCGAACGGTAACCGCCGCGATGAGCGATTTCACCCTGCGTAACGTCCCGCTGCTGTCCCGGGTCGGCGCCGACCGGGCCGACGCCCTGCGCACCGATATCGACGCCGCGATCGCCGGCTGGAAGGACGCCCTGCTGCTGCGCGTCGACCGCCGCAATCAGGTGCTGATCTCCGGGGGCCAGGTGGTTCTCGGCCGCGCGGCGGAACTGGGGGACAAGCCCGACGAGCACGCGGTGTTCCTGGGCCGGATGCCCGACGGCCGCCACGTGTGGGGCGTCCGCGCCGCACTGGAGGACCCCGCGGGCGGGACGGACGCGCCGGTCGAGGTGCTCGACCTACGCCGGGCCGGGCCCATCTTCGACGACATCAGCGCCCAGCTCGTCTCGACGGCGACGGCGCTGCTGAACTGGCATGACAGCGCACGTTTCAGCGCCATCGACGGCGCACCCACCAAGCCGATCAAGGGTGGCTGGGCGCGCGCCAACAGCATCGGCGGCCACGAGGAATTCCCACGTATCGACCCGGCGATCATCTGCCTGGTGCACGACGGGCACGACCGCGCTGTGCTGGCCCGGCAGACCAACTGGCCCGAGCGGTTGTTCTCGCTGCTGGCCGGGTTCGTGGAAGCCGGCGAGTCGTTCGAGTCGTGCGTGGTGCGCGAGATCAACGAGGAGATCGGCCTGACCGTCACCGACGTCAAGTACCTGGGCAGTCAGCCCTGGCCGTTCCCGCGCTCGCTGATGGTCGGCTTCCACGCCATCGGCGATCCGGAGCAGCCGTTCTCGTTCAACGACGGTGAGATCGCCGAGGCCGACTGGTTCACTCGGGCCGAGGTGCGCGAGGCCCTCGAGCATGGCGACTGGAACAGCACGTCGGACACCCGGCTGCTGTTGCCCGGCTCGATCTCGATCGCCCGGGAGATCATCGAATCCTGGGCGGCTCAGTAGCTCCCGGCTAAGCCAGCTTGGCCTTGACGTCCTTGATGCTGGGGTTGGTCAGCGTCGAGCCGTCGGGGAACTTGACCGTCGGAACCACATGGTTGCCGTTGTTGACCGAACCGACGAATTTGGCCGCCGCGGGATCCTGCTCGATGTCGATCTCGGTATAGGAGATGCCTTCGGCCTTCAGCGCGGTTTTGAGCCGCTTGCAGTAGCCGCACCAGGTCGTGCTGTACATGATGAGTGCACTCATAACGCGACTCAACGTATCCGATCGCCGCATCATGCCGCTTGGCGGTGCCTGCTGTGTCACATAGTCGGCTCGCCGACGTGTCACATAGTCGGCTCGCCGACGTGTCACATAGTCGGCTCGCCACGGTGTCACATAGTCGGCTCGCCACGGTGTCACATAGTCGGCTCGCCGACGTGTCACACCGGCCTGCCATGATGGGGACCATGCCAGCCGAGGCCCCCCCGTCCACGCTCCTCGAGGACCTCGACGACGAGCAGCGTGAGGCCGTCCTCGCGCCCCGTGGCCCGGTGTGCGTGCTGGCCGGCGCCGGCACGGGCAAGACCCGCACCATCACCCGCCGCATCGCGTATCTCGCCGCCGCCGGACATGTCTCGCCGAGTCAGGTGCTGGCCGTCACGTTCACGCAGCGCGCCGCGGGCGAGATGCGCGGCCGCCTCCGCAGCCTGGAGCAGGAGATCGACGGTGCGGCCGGCACCGGGGCCGTCCAGGCCATGACGTTCCACGCCGCGGCGCTGCGGCAGCTGCGGTACTTCTGGCCGCGGGTGGTCGGCGATACGGGCTGGGAGTTGCTCGACAGCAAGTTCGCGGTGGTCGCGCAGGCGGCCAACCGCGCGGGCATTCAGGCCAGCACCGACGATGTCCGCGACCTGGCCGGGGAGATCGAATGGGCCAAGTCGTCCCTGATCAGTCCCGAGCTCTACCCGGAGCAGGTCGCCAAGATCGAACGGGACATCCCGTTCGACGCCGCCAAGGTCGCCGCGGTGTACGCCGGGTACGAGGGGCTCAAGGCCCGTCGCGACGGATCGGCGCTGCTCGACTTCGACGATCTGCTGTTGCACACCGCCGCCGCCATCGAGAACGACGCCGCCGTCGCCGGCGAATTCCGCGATCGTTACCGCTGCTTCGTCGTCGACGAGTACCAGGACGTCACCCCGCTGCAGCAGCGGGTGCTCAACGCCTGGGTGGGGGAGCGCGACGACCTGACCGTGGTCGGGGACGCCAACCAGACCATCTACTCGTTCACCGGCGCCACCCCGCAGTACCTCCTCGACTTCTCCAGGAGATTCCCCGATGCGGCGCTGATCCGGCTGGAGCGCGACTACCGCAGCACGCCGCAGGTGGTGTCGCTGGCCAATCAGGTGATCTCGGCGGCGTCCGGCCGGATGGCGGCCAGCCGGTTGCAGCTCATCGGTCAGCGCGATCCCGGTCCCAAGCCGGTGTTCCGGGAACATCCCGACGAGGTCGCCGAGGCCAACGCGGTCGCCGCCGCCATCAAGAAGCTCATCCAATCCGGTACGGCCCCTTCGGAGATCGCGGTGCTGTACCGCATCAACGCACAGTCCGAGGTGTACGAGGAGGCGCTCACCGCGGCCGGGGTGGCGTTCCAGGTGCGCGGCGGCGAGGGCTTCTTCAGCCGTCAGGAGATTCGGCAGGCGCTGCTGGCGCTGCAGCGCGCCGCGGGACACCAGGGTGACGTTGCCGGTGTCGAGCTGCCGCAGCTGGTCCGGGATTTGCTGGAACCGCTGGGTCTGACGGCCGAACCGCCGGCGGGTACCAAAGCCCGGGAACGCTGGGATGCGTTGTTGGCCTTGGTGGAATTGGTCGAGCAGGAAGTCGCGGTACGTCCCAATCTGGACCTGCAGGGCCTACTCGTCGAGCTGCGCCAGCGCGCCGATTCGCGGCACCCACCGGTCGTGCAGGGGGTGACGCTGGCATCGCTGCACGCGGCCAAGGGCCTCGAGTGGGATGCGGTGTTCCTGGTCGGTCTGGTCGACGGCACGCTGCCCATCTCACATGCGTTGTCGCACGGCGCGGACAGCGAACCCGTCGAGGAGGAACGGCGCCTCTTCTACGTCGGAATCACCAGGGCCAGAGTGCATTTGACCATCTCGTGGGCGCTGGCCCGGGCCGCCGGCGGACGGCAGAGTCGCAAGCCCTCGCGGTTCCTCAACGGGCTCACACCACAGAGCCGGCGCGAACCCCAACAGCCGCAACGCAAACGCGGTCCGGCCCCGCGCTGCCGGGTGTGCAATGCGGCTTTGACGACGTCGACCGCGATCCTGTTGCGGCGCTGCGAATCGTGCCCGTCGAACCTCGACGAGGAGCTGCTCGGCCGGCTCAAGGAATGGCGCCTGCGTACCGCGCAGGAGATGAAGGTGCCCGCCTATGTGGTGTTCACCGACAACACTTTGATCGCGATCGCCGAGGCCCTGCCGGCCGACAATGCCGCACTGGTGGCCATTCCCGGGATCGGTGCGCGCAAGCTGGAGCAATACGGGCCGGATGTGCTGGCATTGGTGAACGCGTCCCGTTAGCCCCACTAAATTGCGCCAAACATGGCGCAAATTGCGCCAAAACCGCTGGTCAAAAAATCGCTTGCCTGATTTTGGTGGTAACGTCTAGCCTCGAAGCCGCAACGAAATCCCGCGAATTCGCACAGTGTGAATCCGCAGTCGACTGCTGAGGAGGTGGCCCCGATGATCAGTTTTGACGCGTCCCGAGGCGCTGTCCTCGCTGTCTCTGGCTCCCGTGCGCCGTTGACCGCTGCTGCCTATGAGGCGGTATCGCGCGTCGGCGCCGGTTGGCATCAGATCGTTGACGTCCCCGCCGTTCCCGCTGCCGCTGCAGCCGCCGCTATGTCGGCGGCACGTCTCGCGACGGCCGGGCATGTCGCCGACATCCCGCAGCGCAAGCGCAACGCCAAGACCTTCGCGTCCGTGAAGCGGGGCACTACTTAGGTAGCGCCCACCTCAGCCACCTGGCCACGGACCCGAAACCACCGGATCCGTGGCCAATGTTTTTGGGGCACAACCTCAAAACCACCACCTGGTCACCGATCCATCAGACAGATGAGACGCAAGACGACCAGGAAGAGGTGATGAGGACATGACTAGCCAGACTTGCCGACAAAGGCTGGCGGTGCCATGTCATATCGGCGATCCAGATATGTGGTTCGCCGACAACCCCACGCAGCTGGAACAGGCCAAGGCGCTGTGCGCCGACTGCCCGATCCGGCTCCAGTGCCTCAACGAGGCGCTGGAACGTGAAGAGCCGTGGGGTGTTTGGGGTGGGGAGATCCTCGAACGGGGTGCCGTCATCGCACGCAAGCGTCCGCGCGGTCGTCCGCGCAAGGACGTTGTCGCGGCTTGACCCGCGAGCGGCCGTGTTTGTACACCGACACACCGTGTTTGGTGTGCACTACGCGGCCGCTCGCGGGCGCCGAGCGGCCGCCTAGCGACTGCGGGCAGACGGCGGGCTAAGGCGTGAAGCCCGGAACCAGTTCCGTGGCAATGGCTTTCACGGGGACGTGGGCGTCCAGCTGACAGCAGATCGCGACGGTCGAGGCGATCACCCGCAGGGGGATCACCAGGTTCCGCGGCATGTCGAGCTGGCGGGCCATCTTGATCTGGTTCACGCCGTTGTCCAGCTGGCCGGCAGCCATTTTCATGATCCAGCGCCGCGTGTAGTGGAAGACCTCGGTCTGGACCGGCTCGACGTACTGCCGCAACATGTTGTCGACCTCGAAGATCGGGACTTCCTCGCCCGGCTGGATGAACCCCGCTTCCGCCATCACCGGCAGCAGCTTGTCGTAGTTCTTGTCCCGCGCCAGGCTGATCATCTCACCGATCGCGGTCGGCAACCCGCCGGGCAGCGGCGCCACGGCGCCGAAGTCGATGACGCCCATCCGGCCGTCGGGCAGCAGCATGAAATTCCCGGGATGGGTGTCCCCGTGCATGATCTCCAGGCGCGCCGGCGCGTCGAATGTCAGCTCGGAGAGCCGGGTGCCCATGAGGTCACGCTGCTCGACCGTCCCCTCCCGGATGATGACCGACATCGGGATGCCGTCCATCCACTCGGCGATGACGACCTTCGGCGCGCTCGCCACGATCGCCGGCACCTTGAAGTGCGGGTGCCCGGCGTAGGCCTTGGCGAACGCCCGCTGGTTGTCGGCCTCCAGCCGGTAGTCCAGTTCCATCTCGGTGCGGTCGATCAATTCGTCGACGACGCCCTGGACGTCGGCGCCGGGCGCCAGCTGCTTGAAGACGCCGACCAGACGCTGGATGGTCTTCAGGTCCGCACGCAGCGCTTCGTCGGCGCCGGGGTACTGGATTTTGACCGCGACCTCGCGGCCGTCGGACCACACGGCCTTGTGGACCTGGCCGATGCTGGCCGACGCCACGGGGGTGTCGTCGAAGGACTGGAAGCGGTCGCGCCACTTGGTGCCCAGCTGCGCGTCGAGCACGCGGTGCACCTTGGCGGCCGGCAGGGGCGGGGCTTCGCGTTGCAACTTGGTCAGCGCCTCGCGGTACGGCTTGCCGTATTGCTCGGGGATGGCGGCCTCCATGACCGACAGGGCCTGGCCGACTTTCATCGCGCCACCCTTGAGCTCGCCCAGCACCGTGAACAGCTGGTTGGCGGCCTTGTCCATCAATTCGGCGGTCACTTCGTCCTTGGACTTGCCCGCCAGGCGCTTGCCGAAGCCGAGCGCCGCCCGTCCCGCCATGCCGCCGGCCAGACCGGCGAGCTTCGCGTTGCGTGCCACACTGCCCCGTTTGATATCAGCCACGTTTACATCATCCATGACGTTGCTGAGTGCACGGCAGCGACATGGCAACGGGTGTTGTCACGAATGTCGATCGCACCAGTCACACAGCGGATGGCGGGACCATCGGCGCACGACGGTAATCCGTGAGCCGATGTCGAACTCGAGGGTGGCGTCGAGCGTCGGCGGTGGTTCTGCGCGGCTTCGGCCGCCGCGAATCGCGTCGATGACCTGGTCCACCTGGTTGAGTGCCACCGCCGCGGTGGCGAGCACCGTGGCGCGGTCGGCACTGCCGACAGTGCCCTCGAGCTGGGCGGCCAGCACCGGCCACGACGCGTCGCGGTCACTGCGGTGAAGGTCGGCACAGTTCAGGCAACTCGTCGCGCCGGGCAGGACGAGTGGGCCGATCAACCCGGTGCCGTCCCGGATCCGCACCGGCAGATGCGGCACCCCGGCGCGGTGCAGGTCGCGCACCAGGCGGCGGTCGGCGACCAGGAAGTCGGACAGCACCACCAGATCGGCGGCGTCCCTCGTGACGGCGACGTGGCCGAATCGGCTGGTGCGCACCCGGGTTCCGGAACAGCTCAAGGCGCCGGCCAACAGGTCCGACAGGGGACCGCTGCCGTGGATGCGGACCGACACCGGTCGTCGCCCGGTGTGCGGCACCGGCTGCAGCAGCCCCGCTGAGCTCAGGGCGCCGACCAGGCCGGTCCAGCCGTCGACGTCGGTCAGCCCGGCGGCCAACGCGAGTGACCGGCTGCTCTCGGCATCGACGCCGCTCTGCATACCGCGCAACAGGTCAGCCAGCGCACCGGCTGACAACCCTTCCGGTGGCCGGATGCCGATGGCGCGGCGCGGATCCCAGCCGAGCTGCACCGTCCCGTCGGGCCGCTGCAGCACCGGCAGCGCCGGGTTCAAGGTCTGACGGGCCGCGATCATGGCCCAACTGTGCCAACGGCCCGCCGATTCGGCGAATCAGTTATCCACAGGCAGATTCAGCCGTCGGCTTGGTCGTCTCCCGAGTCCCGCTTCAGGTCCTTCTCCAGATCGGCCAGCGCCTGGTCGAGGTCGGTGGTGTCGCCGCCGAGCGCGCGGTCGATGAAGGCCGCAGGCTCATCCAGATCGGCTGCACCCGGCAGCAGGTCGGGGTGCTGCCAGACGGCGTCGCGCTTGTCGGCGCCGACGGCGGTGGTCAGCTTCTCCCACAGCGTCGCGGCCTCGCGCATCTTGCGCGGCCGCAGTTCCAGGCCCACGAGGGTCGCGAAAGTCTGCTCGGCCGGTCCGCCGGTGGCACGGCGACGGCGCAGCGTCTCGCTCAGCGCCGACGTGCCGGGCAACCGGTCACCCAGTGCGGCGGTGACGACGGTCTGCACCCAGCCCTCGATGAGCGCCAGCAGCGTCTCCAGCCGTTCGAGCGCCGCCGCCTGCTCGGGGGTGGCCTTCGGTTCGAACATGCCCTGGCTCAGCAGCTTCTCCATGGCGCCGGGATCACCCATCAGCGACGCCGGATCCAGGCCGGACGCCATTTCCTCGAAGCCGCTCATGTCGATCTTCATGCCCTTGGCGAAGGCTTCGACGGCGCTCAGCAGCTGGCTGGCGAGCCACGGCACGTGGCTGAACAGCCGGTGGTGGGCGGCTTCACGCGCCGCGAGGAATGTCAGCACCTCGCTGCGCGGCTGCTCGAGGCCTTCACCGAACGCCTCGACCGCCTCGGGCATCAGCGCGGCGACGCCTGAGGGCCCCAGCGGCAGGCCGATGTCGGTGGAGGTCAGCACCTCCTTGGACAGCGTGCCGAGGGCCTGGCCCAGCTGTGAGCCGAACGCCATGCCGCCCATCTGCGACATCATGGCCATCAGCGGGCCGGCCATGGCCTTGGCCTCCTCGGGGAGCGCGGACACCCACACGGTCGACAGCTGCTCGGCGACCGGGTCGCACAGGCGCTTCCAGGTGTTCAGCGTGTTGTCGAGCCAGTCGCTCGGCGTCCAGGCCACCGCGCGGGTGGTGCCGGCCGGCAGGGCGGTGACGCCGTCGAGCCAGGTCTCGGCGAGGTGCACCGCGTCGGCGATGGCCGTGCTGGTCTGCTCGGGCACCGGCTTGACGAACCCGATCGAGTTCGCGGCCAGCTTGCGGGCCAGGTCGTAGTTGACCGGGCCGGACTGCGGGCCCGTCATCGACGCGCCCGCGCCGCTGAACATCGCACCGAGCTGGGTGAAAATCTGGCCCAGGTCGGGCATGCCGGTGCCGCCGAACCCGAACGGGTCTGAAGCGCCACCGGAAGAGCCTGGTCCAGGCTCTTTCTTGGATTTATCGCGGTCGGCGTCGTCGCCGCTGGAGAAGCCGAAAGGCAGGTCAGCCATACCGTCAACGGTACTGCCAGGCCGGGCCGCGGGTGGCTTCGCGGGTCATGCTGTCAGCGAACCGAGCCACGAGCTTTACTGTTGGCGGCGTGAACAGGCGGATTTCTACGCTCGTGGTCGCGCTGGTGCCGGTCATCGTGTTCGTCGTGCTGGTGTCGGTGGTGACGGTGCCCTTCGTCTCATTGGGTCCCGGCCCGACGTTCGACACACTCGGTGAGGTCGACGGCAAAAAGGTCGTCGACATCAAGGGCGACGTCAAGGTGCACCCGACGTCGGGGCACCTCAACATGACGACGGTGTCGCAGAGCGACGGGCTGACGCTGGGCCAGGCGCTGGCGCTGTGGATGTCGGGCCGCGAGCAGCTGGTGCCGCGCGACCTGGTGTATCCGCCGGACAAGTCCAAAGATCAGGTCGACAAGGCCAACAACGCCGACTTCAAGAACTCCGAGGAAGACGCCGAGTACGCGGCGCTGAGCTACTTGAAATACCCGAAGGCGGTGACGGTCCAGGCCGTCGCCGATCCCGGGCCCTCGGCCAGTCAGTTGCGCCCCGGCGATGCCATCGACATGGTCAACGGCGTCCCGGTGGCCAATGTCGAGGAGTTCACGTCGCTGCTGAAGAAAACCAAGCCGGGTGACCACGTCGTGCTCGACTACCGGCGCAAGAACGCCGGGATCGGCGTCGCGACCATCACCCTGGGCTCCAACAAGGACCGTGATTACGGCTACCTCGGTACGACGGTGCTCAACGCGCCGTGGGCGCCGTTCGCCATCGACTTCAACCTGGCCAACATCGGTGGCCCGTCGGCCGGCCTGATGTTCAGCCTGGCCGTGGTGGACAAGCTGACCGACGGAAATCTCAACGGCGGCAAGTTCGTTGCGGGTACCGGCACCATCGGCGACGACGGCAAGGTGGGCCCGATCGGCGGTATCACACACAAGATGCTGGCCGCCCGTGAGGCCGGTGCGACGGTGTTCATGGTGCCGGCCGAGAACTGCGCCGAAGCGGTCTCGGCCCATCTCGACGGGCTCGGCTTGATCAAGGTCGAGAACCTCAGCGGCGCGGTTGACGCGCTGCACGCCGTGTCCGCTGGTGGCGAACCTCCCCGCTGCTGAGCGTGCGATCACCCCTGGTTGCGTAGAGTTCATATCGCAAGCTGGCGTTACGGACTTTTCAACAGACTGGAGCTGACGAGTGGGGATGCGGCCTGCGGCGAGGATGCCGAAGCTGACGCGACGAAGCCGAATCCTGGTCGGGATCGCGTTGCTGATCGTCGGCTTGTTGATGGTCGGCCCGCGACTGGTCGACGCGTACGTGGACTGGCTGTGGTTCGGTGAGATCGGCTTCCGTTCGGTGTTCAGCACCGTTCTGGTGACACGCCTGGTGGTCTTCCTGGTGGCCGGCGTCTTCATCGGCGCCGTGGCGTTCGGTGGAATGGCACTGGCGTACCGGTCGCGGCCGGTGTTCGTGCCGGCGTCCGGGCCCAACGATCCGGTGGCCCGTTACCGCGCCACTGTCCTGTCGCGGCTGCGCCTGTTCGCGATCGGTGTCCCGGCATTCATCGGATTGCTGGCCGGATTCGTGGCACAGACCTACTGGGTGCGGGTGCAGCTGTTCCTGCACGGTGGCTCGTTCGGCATCACCGATCCCGAATTCGGCAAGGATCTCGGCTTCTACGCGTTCGACCTGCCGTTCTACCGGCTGGTGCTCGGCTACCTGTTCGTCGGCGTCTTCCTGATGCTCGTCGGGAACCTGTTGGGCCACTACGTGTTCGGCGGTATCCGCTTGTCGGGTCGCCAGGGTGCCCTCAGCCGCGCCGCGCGCATGCAGCTGGTGTCGCTGGTGGGAATCCTGGTGTTGCTCAAGGCAGTTGCCTACTGGTTCGACCGCTACGAGCTGCTCAGCCACACCCGTGCCGGCAAACCCTTCACCGGTGCCGGCTACACGGACATCAACGCGGTGCTGCCGGCGAAGCTGATCCTGCTCGCGATCGCGGTGATCTGCGCCGTGGCGGTGTTCTCGGCACTGGTGTTGCGGGACTTGCGGATTCCGGCTATCGGGCTGGTGCTGCTGCTGCTGAGCTCGGTGATCGTCGGCGCCGGCTGGCCCATGCTGGTCGAGCAGTTCAGCGTCAAACCCAATGCGGCGCAGAAGGAACGCGACTACATCAGTCGCAGTATCACGGCGACGCGCGATGCCTACGGGTTGACCGGTGATTCGGTGACCTATCGCGACTACAGCGGCAACGCGCCCGCCACCGCCGAGCAGGTGGCGGCCGACCGGAACACGACGTCGAACATCCGGCTGCTCGACCCGACCATCGTCGGACCGGCCTTCACGCAGTTCCAGCAGGGCAAGAACTTCTACAGTTTCCCGGACCAGCTGTCCATCGACCGCTACAACGGCCCTGACGGCAAGCTGCGCGACTTTGTCGTCGCGGCACGGGAACTGAACCCCGACCGGCTGATCGACAACCAGCGCGACTGGATCAACAAGCACTCGGTCTACACCCACGGCAACGGGTTCATCGCCTCACCCGCCAACACCGTGCGCGGAATCGCCAACGACCCCAACCAGAACGGCGGCTACCCGGAGTTCCTGGCCAGCGTCGTCGGCGCCAACGGTGCGGCGGTGTCGCCAGGCCCGGCGCCCCTGGATCAGCCGCGCATCTACTTCGGTCCGGTGATCGCCAGTGCACCTTCGGATTACGCGATCGTCGGTAAGAACGGTGTCGACCGCGAGTACGACTACGAGACCAATACCGAGACCAAGAACTACACCTACGGTGGCACCGGCGGTGTCGACATCGGTAACTGGCTGACCCGGTCGGTCTTCGCCGCGAAGTTCGCCGAGCGGAACTTCCTGTTCTCCAGCGTGATCGGGCCCAACAGCAAGATCCTGTTCAACCGCGACCCGGCACGCCGGGTTGAGGCGGTGGCGCCGTGGCTGACCACCGATTCGACGGTCTACCCGGCCATCGTCAACAAGCGCATGGTGTGGATCGTCGACGGCTACACCACCCTCGACAACTACCCGTACTCGGAGCTCACGTCGCTCTCGAGTGCGACCGCAGACTCGAATGAGGTTGCGGTGAACCGGATGTTGCCCGACAAGCAGGTGTCCTACATCCGCAACTCGGTGAAGGCCACCGTCGACGCCTACGACGGCACCGTCACTTTGTACGAGCAGGATGAGCACGACCCGGTGCTGCAGGCATGGATGAAGGTGTTCCCGGACACCGTGAAGCCGAAGTCCGCCATCTCCAAGGAACTTTCCGAGCATCTGCGCTATCCGGAGGATCTCTTCAAGGTCCAGCGCATGCTGCTGGCCAAGTATCACGTGAACGATCCGGTGACGTTCTTCTCGACGTCGGATTTCTGGGACGTGCCGCTCGATCCCAACCCGACGGCCAGCAGCTTCCAGCCGCCGTACTACATCGTCGCGAAAGACCTTGCCACGGGCGGGGATTCGTCGTCGTTCCAGTTGACCACGGCGATGAACCGGTTCCGGCGGGACTTCCTGGCCGCGTACATCAGTGCCAGCTCCGATCCGGCCACGTACGGCAAGATCACGGTGCTGACCATTCCGGGGCAGGTGAACGGTCCCAAGCTGGCGTTCAACGCGATCAGCACCGACACCGCCGTCAGTCAGGACCTGGGTGTCATCGGCCGGGACAACCAGAACCGGATCCGGTGGGGCAACCTCCTGACGCTACCGGTGGGGCAGGGCGGGTTGCTCTACGTCGCACCGGTTTACGCCTCGCCGGGTGCCAGTGACGCGGCTTCGTCGTACCCACGACTGATCCGCGTGGCGATGATGTACAACGACAAGGTCGGTTACGGCCCGACGGTGCGGGACGCCCTCAACGGCATCTTCGGCCCCGGTGCCGGCGCCACCGCGACGGGTCCGGCCCCGACCGACGTGCCGGCCGGTACACCGCCTCCCGCGGCCGTTCCGGGTGCGGTCCAGCCGCCCGCCGCGGGACCGCAGCCTCCGCCGGCAGCGGTGCAGTCTCCTGGGGTGCCGCTCACGTTGTCGCCCGCGAAAGCCGCTGCCCTGCAAGACGTCAATGCGGCCCTGGACGGCCTGCGTGCGGCCCAGCAGAGCGGTAATTTCGCCCAATACGGCACGGCGCTGCAGAAGCTCGACGATGCCATGGCCAAGTACCGCGAGGCGAAGTAGCCCAGACGTTGCGCCAGCAGCCACAGAACTGCCCAATTCCTTCGGGAGTTGGGCAGTTCTCTGTTCGGCACAGGTTCGGCATGCGGGTCCAAAAACCCTGTCTGACCATACGATTTGGTTCATTCGGCAGCGTTGGGTAACGTTGTATTCACCGACGCGGGGTGGAGCAGCTCGGTAGCTCGCTGGGCTCATAACCCAGAGGTCGCAGGTTCGAATCCTGTCCCCGCTACTAGCGAGAACGGCCCCCGGAGAACTCTCCGGGGGCCGTTTTCTATCGGCTTGGGAACGCGATTGGGAACATTCGCAAAGCTAACGATTTTGTACGCTCTCAGGTTGGATCACCCGGGTCGATGTGAGCCAATCTGGCCATAGGCATGTCCCTGACTCCCGGAGTTGTACCGGCGTGGTCGCCATCAGCGATGGCTGGACGCGATGGCATTTTGCTCTCGACGTCGCGGCAACGACGACTGGCCGGTCAGCGGCGGCCTACGCCGCTGTCATACCGACGTCGACGGCATCGGCGCCGGGGACGTTCTTGATTCTCTATTCGCCGAGATCGATGAAGCGACGCTTGCGGACCAGGATCCGGGCTTGGCGCCGGACCCGACGCTGGTTGCGTTGCGCCGCATTAACAGGGCAACCTGTTGTTCTGGGTCGAAGCCGTGCGCCGTGATCCCGCCGTGCCAGTGGCGCCCAACCGCGGACCTCAGCCGCGATCATCGCCCGCGACCTAATCCGCCGTGGTCTCGACGACAGCGTGCGGCAAGGGTGGCGCGCAGGGCAGAACGTGGCGTGGCGACGCTGGTTGAGCATCGCCCTCGGATTTGCCGGCGATCCCGGTGAGCTCGCCGAACTGCTGGACTCAAGTGCACTGAGAAAACTGTCTGAGTGCGCGCCGAGGCATGGAAAGAAACCAGCTGCGCCGTAGGCGATTTCGCGAGCCGCGAGGAGTAGAGCAATCGGTCCGTTTGTGAGAAACTAACGGCGAGCGATGTGTGTCGGAAGTTGTGGATTGAGCGACTCGTCACTTGGTCGGGCGTGGAGTGATGAAGACGCCTTCGGCCTGCACGGTGACGCCATCAGGGGTTGTGATGTTGCCAACCGCAAAGGTTTTCATTCTGTCGACTCGGTCAATGCGCGCCTCGATCCTGAGAGGGCCAAGTGCGGTGCCCTTCTCATATCGGAGGGTGAGTGTTCCAGTGACTGCGGGCTGGCCGGGCTTATGGGCTGTCGCACCCAGGATGTGGTCAAGGAGGAGGGCGCAGATTCCGCCATGAACTTGGCCGGGCGGTCCTTCGTATGCGGCGCCCAATGTGGTTTCGGCCCAGGTTGTTCCGTCGTCGTCGTGGTGTACAGCCAATGGGGGAGCGAGGGCGTTACGCAGCCCGATAACTGCGTTGCCCCAAGCGAGCGACGACCCGTTGAGCTGGGGCTGGACACCAAATGATCCCGGTGTCAGGGCGCGGCCGAGTTCGTCTGCGGCGGCATCGATTTTGGCCTGAGCCGATTCGATAGTGAGAGCGTCGCATTGGCTGCGAATGGTGAAATCGACCAGCCGGCGAACCGAATCTGTGAGGGAGCGGTAGAGAGCTTCTGGCACAGGGGCATTCGTTTCTGTCATTTGGTCAGGTCGCACGAGCTGATCCGGTAGCTCGGCATATGCGGTCAAGCCAGTTGGTCGCTGATCGGGGTGGACGAGACGACATATACGGCGGATGAGCAGACACCACGGCCAGCACTCCAGGGACGAACCCGATGGGTTGGTAACTGTCGTGACCCGTGATGACCGCCGCTCCGGTACTGACATGGCTGAGTAGTTCGCCCACATTCTGGAGTCTTGGTGGTCGGTTTGTGCCACACACCAGGACTTCACCGAATCCCATCGCTCTCCTCCGTCCACTCATAGCCTTGGAACCACTCTTGGTTGGCGGGTGATCGTCGGGCAAGGCAAAATCCCGGCTAGCGGTTGAGGCGCGGCGTCTCGGCAGGTCCGATTGTTAACCTAAGCGTGTGGGAGAACCCGAGACGTCAGACATACCGTCGCTGCCCGCGCTGAATTGGGCCTTGCTGGGGATGCTGTCGTACGAGCGGGAACTGTCGGGCTATGACATCCGCAAGTGGATTCACTGGAGCATGCGCTTCTTCTTCGGAAGCCCCGCCTACAGCCAAATCTACGCAGAGCTGAAGAAGCTCGAGAAACTCGGACTGCTGAGCTCGCGAGTGGAGGGTAAGGGCGCTCGTTATCGGCGGCTCTACAAGATCACCGACCAAGGGTTGGATGCGGTTTCCCGGTGGGCCAAGGAAGCGCCGATCGAGCTTCCAACGTTGAAGCATCCCGCGATCCTGCGCGTGATGTTGGGCCACCTGAGTGATCCGGCCGCACTCAAACAGCTTCTGCATGAGCACGTTGCACAAATCGACGAGATGCAACGCGAAGCCGCCAAGGAAGCGAAATGGGCCGGCGCTGATCCCACTTGGGGATACGCCAAACTTGCATTGATTTGGGCCGACCGTTACTACACGTCTGAGCGCGAGCTTGCCCTGAACCTGATCAAGGATCTGGAGGAGGCGGAGGCGACCCTGCCGAACACCAGCAAGGGAGCCGCCATCGCGTGGCCCGATCTCAGCTTTTGGTACGAGACCGAACGCAGAGCGGCCGCCGAAGACGCGGTTGAGTGAGGTACGGGCGCTTCACTGTGCCTGTGCCGCCAGTCGGCTCTGCGCGGCATGCTGAGCGGCTATGTGGCCGAAAACCAGGCCTTGTGCAATCGTCGCGCCTGCACCCGGATACGTGCGGCCGAACGCATTGGCGGCGGTGTTGCCGATCGCGTACAGGCCGTCGATGACGGTGCCGTCCTCGCGTAGCACGCGCGCGTGGCTGTCGGCGAGCAGCCCGCCGCAGGTGCCGAGATCGCTGAGCACCATTTTCACGGCATAGAACGGACCCTTCATCAAGGGACGCAGATTTGGGTTCGGGGTGATCGTCGGGTCGCCGTAGTAGCGGTCATAGGCGCTCCGGCCGCGCTGAAAATCGGGGTCCTCGCCCGCGAACGCGTTCTCGTTGAACCGGTCCACCGTCGCACGAAAGGTGCCGGCCGGAACGTTGATCTGGCTGGCGAGGTCGGTGGGATTGTCTGCGCGAAAGGCGATTCCGGCGTCATACCAGCGCTGGGGAATGGGCATCCGGGGAAACAGCTCGGCGGCGAAGACGTAACTGTTGCGGTACTGCTGGTCGAATACGATCCACATCGACTCAACTGGGGTGCCCGCAGCCTCCAGTTCCAGCACCCGCTGGCCGAAGCTCATGTAGTCCGCCGATTCATTGGCGAAACGGCGGCCGGTCTGATCGACGATGAATGATCCGGGCAGAGAGCGTTCGGCGAGCATGACTGCGGGGGCCGCTCCGGCTAGCGGGGCCACGGCGGGGAACCACCACGATTGGTCCATCAAGCCGATGCCGGCGCCGACCTCTTGGCCCATCCGGATGGCGTCGCCGGTGTTGGATCGGGCGCCCAAGCTGAGATTGCGCCCGAGGGATTCGGACTGGAACTTCCACCGCATGGCCATGTCGTGATCGAATCCGCCCGCGGCGAGCACGACGCCGTGCCGCGCGGTGATCGTGAACGTGGCATCAGCGTGGCCGACAGTCGCGCCGGTCACCTGGCCATCGTGATCGGTGACGAGGCCGGTCAGTGCGGTGTCCAGCCAGATGGGGATGCCGGCGCGAATTGCTCCGGCGAACAGGCCGGCGGCCAAGGCCTGCCCACCGGCGGCGTAGCGGCGACCCAGCGCGAGTCCGCCGAGTCCCTGAGCGAGTCGCTTGATGACAGTGGGCAGCCCCTTGCGGGGAATCCTGCTCATCAGGTTCAACCAGCGGTAGTCCGCGCCGGTAGTCGGCATCGGAATGCTGACTTCCATCACCCCGGGCCGCAGGTCCGCCAGGTACTCACCGAGAATCGCGGTGTTCAACGGGCGGCATTCGCACGTGCGACCGGCGGCTGAACCACCCGGTGCCTCGGGGTGGTAGTCGGAGTAGTCCCTGGCCCAGAACAGCTTCATCGGCGTGGTCCGGCGCAGCATGTCGACCGTCGCCGGCAGGTGGCGCAGATAAGCGGTCGAACGCTCCTGCGAAGCTGAGTCGCCAACCACCGCGTCGAGGTAGGTGCTCGCCCGCTGCGCCGTATCGAGGCCGCCACACTCTTCGATGACAGGGCTCGCGGGCAGCCACAGGGCACCGCCGGAGCGGGCTGTTGAACCGCCCACGTAGGACGACTTTTCGATCACGAGCACCGACAAGCCCTGCTCATGCGCGGCCAGTGCGGAGCCCAGACCGGTGCCGGACCCCACGACGAGAAGGTCGACCTCGGTGTCAGCGATGGTCAGACCAGCGGGGATTGTCGTGTGCGTCGAGTCGGTCACGGTCAACGACATTAAAACTGCAGGGACACATTTCTCGCCGGGAAATTCCTGTCAGCGGGAACGCCGATCTCGCGGCGAGTGGTTGGCGCAGTTCAATGATGTTGTCAATATGGCGATTTCACTAATTGAAGGACGGACCGACAGATGACAGCCCAACCTGAAACCGACGACGTCCGGTTGATCGAAGCTGGCTCGGTGCCGACCAGGTTTGCCAGAGGTTGGCACTGCCTGGGGCTCGTCCGTGATTTCGCTGACGGAAAACCGCATCAGATCAATGCTTTTGGGCAGAAGCTGGTCGTGTTCGGCGGCGAGGACGGCGCCGTCAGCGTCTTGGACGGATACTGCCGCCACATGGGTGGCGACCTGTCGCAGGGCACCGTGAAAGGAAATGAGATCGCGTGCCCCTTCCACGATTGGCGCTGGGGCGGGGACGGCCGGTGCAAGCTGGTGCCCTATGCCAAGCGCACACCGCGGCTGGCCCGCACCGCAGCGTGGCCCACAATGCAGCAGGACGGCATGCTGTTCGTCTGGAATGACCCGGAGCACAAAGAACCACCACAGGATGTGACCATCCCTCGAATCGAGGGCGCCACCAGCGACAGCTGGACCGACTGGCACTGGTACACCACGGTCGTGCACACCAACTGCCGCGAGATCATCGACAACGTCGTCGACATGGCGCACTTCTTCTACATCCATGGCTCGATGCCCACGCACTTCAAGAACATTTTTGAAGGTCACGTGGCGACCCAATACATGAGAAGCGCGGGACGGCCCGATCTTGGCGACCCCGAGGAGGGAGTGGCGATTCTCGGGACGACCTCCCTGGCCGCCTATCACGGCCCGTCATTCATGGTCGATGACCTGACCTACCACTACGAGGACTTCGATCAGCGCACCGTGCTGATCAACTGCCACTATCCGATCGACGAGAATTCCTTTGTGCTGCAGTACGGCATCGTCGTCGAGAAGAATCCGTCGCTGCCCGATGAAGTCGCCGTCCAGACTGCTGTTGCCCTGGGCGATTTCGTGAAGATGGGCTTCGAGCAGGACGTCGAAATCTGGCGCAGCAAGACCCGTATCGACAACCCGCTGCTGGTTGAAGAAGACGGCCCGGTGTATCAGCTGCGGCGCTGGTACGAACAGTTCTATGTCGACGCCGCGGATATCACGCCGGACATGGTCGACCGGTTCGAGTTCGAGCTGGACACGACGCGGCCCCGGGAAGCGTGGATGAAAGAGGTCGAGGCCAACCTCGCTGCGCGGGCCGCGACAGCCGATTCCATGAGGTGACGATGGCGGTCCGGTACGACAATCGCCTCGACGAGACTCCGATGGTGCCGGTGAACTGCCGGCGGTGCGGAGCTGCTGTGCTGGTGCGCAAGAGTAGCTGGACTCAGACCAGTGTGCAGTGGACCGGCACGGCCCTCGGGCGTTGTGAAGAGCGCTGCACAGCAACGCAATTGGCAGGGCACGGAGATCGTGACCTGTTCCTGGCGTGCTCGGCGCTCAGCGGAGCGATCGTTGAAGCCGCGCGTGCGGGAACGCTGCCGGTCGTCGACGCCATCTGCTCGGACTAAGGATGAAATGGGCTGCGCCGTCAATTACGGCGCAGCCCAACTAGTTCCTAGCTGGACACCGTCACGTCCATGAGCGGGATTCGTTCCATCGCGGTAGCCCGTGGATCCGGCGCAGCCGCGGCGGCCTCGTGGTTCTCGTCGCCTCGGGTGTATGTCCACACGCAGAACGGTTCGCCTTGGGCGAATTTGAAGTCCTTGGGCGGCAGGTTGATAGCTAGTTTGCAGCCGGGGAAGAACGGTGCCGAGATTCGTTGCTCGAACGTGCAGTTCATCCACGCGCGCGCCGGAGGATAGAGACCCTCGTCGGTGTACTTCTGCAGCACTTCACAGCGACGCATATTGAGCACGACGTGATCCGGGTTGTAGACGATGTACTCGCCGCCGTAGCCCAGGGTGCCATCGATGCTCAACACCGCCAGTTTCAGGAAGTCGACCACATGCACCGGCTCAATCTTGAGGACCTTCGCCAGTTTTGGGTACTGGTAGTCGATGATGAGCTGGTACATGTCGGGCAGCCCGAGCCAGACCTCTTCCTCGGGAATGATCTTCGTCCATTGGTCGATGAGGTAGTTGTGCCCCTTGAGGTACTGATCCCAGTAGGTCTTGATCAGACGGATCAGAGCTGGCTTCGTCAGGTCCTCGGTCTGTACGTCGAACGGAATAACCTGGTATTGCGCCTCTTTCCAATCCCAACCGGGAGGAGCGACGAAACGTCCCATGGGCATGACCTGGCGCATCCCAGCCCGCGAGACCTGGGCGGTCACGTCCATCGCGGCGTTGATACCAACCTTCTCCGAATAGATCTTCACGTGCGCATACGGCATGAAGTTCAGAACATCCTCGAACACGCGTGCCAGACCGACCAGAAAGTCGCGGGAGAAGTCCTGGATGTTGCCGACCTTGCCCATGAAGTCGTGGGTGTAGTCGTCGTAGTTCAATTCCTCGGTCTCCGTGGTGGTTTCCTCGGTATCGGCGGTCATGGTTCCTCCTCGGTGGGCTGTGCTGCGTGAGCATCGATAGACGCGGGACGAGTAGCGGCCAACTGTTTCGCGGCAGGCGACGCGGCGGCATCCCGCAGTCAGATTCAGCAAACATGGCAGAATCTGACACATCTGACTGTAGTATTCGAGAGACGTGGATCACTGCAGGTTTTCCCTGTCATCGGGATGCAAATCATGTTGTCGACGAAGGAAATACGATGAAGCGCCAATCTCGGGAGAGGGGCACACGTGCGGGCTGAGTGCAGGCCGGCGACATTGACGGAGCGACGTGCCGAAGAGCTCCGGCTGGATATCGCCATTGCCGCGCGCGACATCTTCCTCGCGGACGGTTCGACGTCCGCGACGGTGGAGCGCATCTGTCAGGCCGTCGGTATCGCGCCGCGGACCTTTCATCGGCATTTTCCGGTGAAAGAAGACGTCGTGATGCCGTTGTTCCGGCAGTTCGGCACGCTCAGCGTCGAAGTCCTGGCCGGCGCGCCGCCAGACGGCGATGTCGTGGACGTTCTTGTGGAGGCATTCAGCACCGAGGTGCCCAGACGCGGACAAGTCGAGTTCGACCGCACGTTCATGGCGCTGGTGGTCAGTGCGCCTCAGTATCGGTTGCGCTGGCTGGACTGGGGGCAAGAACTTGTCGAGCCGATCACCGAGTTTCTCGATGCCCGTCTCGGCTTGGACGATGATCCGATGACGCGGGAGTTACCGGCGCAGTTGATCATTCAGGCGTGCCGCCACGCATACCTGCAATGGGTGGCCCATGGTGACTTCGGTCGCCTGCGTTCGGTGCTGCGGACCGGGATGAGCATGGTGATAGGGGGCTTGTCGGGAGCTGGCCCGACATCGTGACCGACTCGTTCGGTTGGCACAGACGAGCGCACCGGTTCTGCACAGCCTCCTGTGCCGAACCGGCGCGCCTGGGGTTTGGTCAGAGCGACTACGCGTGCGCGCCTCCGTCGACGCGGATTTCGGTGCCGGTGATGAATGCGCCGTCATCGGAGGCGACCATGGCGATCACCGAAGCGACGGCACTCGGATCGCCGAGGATAGCGTTGTCGCGGCCGTGCAACAGCGGTGTCTGTTTCGTCCACAGCCCCAAGTCGTAGCCTTCAGGCATCTTCTCGAGTGTGCTGTTGGCCAATGCAGTGGAGACGCCGCCTGGCTGGATGTTCACTGCCCGCAGTCCCTGTTTCGAGTACTCGAGAGCGAGTGAGTGCGTGAAGCTGAGGACCGCACCCTTACTGGCGGCGTAGGCAGCCATATAGGGGTGGGCGAACGCCGCCGCGGTGGAGGTGAAATTCACTACTACACCTCTGCCCGACTTCAGTAGCGACGGTAGCGCCTGACGCGTCATCAGAAAGGTGCCGGTGAGATTGACCGCGAGCGTGCGGTTCCAATCCGCCAGGGTGGTCTCGTGCGTGTGCGAACAGGTCTGTATCGCTGCGACGTTGACCAATACGTCGAGCCCACCCAACTCGGCCACCGCACTGTCGACGGCGGCGATGACGGCGTCCTCGTCCGAGATGTCGAGTGTCGCGGTCGTCAGGCGCTTGGCCGTGCCGGCGATTTCAGCGGCCGCAGCCGTGGTCGCCAGTCCGTCAGCTGAGATGTCGTAGGCCACCACGGTGGCTCCCTCATCGAGCAGCCGTGCGGTGGTGGCCGCGCCGATACCGGACCCGGCTCCCGTCACGATGACACTACGATCGGTGAAACGATCCATCTTTCACTGCCTTTCGCGGTCTATGCGAGTTGGAACGCGCTGACCGGCGCGTCTTCCGGGTAGGTCGTCGGGGCGCCCAAGTCGTAGGCCGCATTGAGTGCGCCGATGAATGCGGCGTCGTGGAGAGGCTCGCTGGGGACGTCGAGCTTGATGCCCTTGCCTTTGAGGTCATCGACCATCATCCCGATGGCGCGTTCGATCGTGATGTCGTCGGACCCGTCCATGTTCTTCTTGAGTTCGTCGTAGTCCGAGAACACTTCGGCGGACCAGTGCACCAAGAACCGCAGCTCGTCGGTGTGGTGCCGCCCGATGACATCTTCACCGTTCTTCAGTAGCCATTGATCACGGTCGGCGGGGTCCCCGGTAAACACGGTATCGAAGGACAGCCCGGCCGGAACCTGTTGTGCCAGAGGTCCATTGGCCTCTCCACGGTGCAACATCATCTCGTTCTGAACAACCACGCCCCGGTTGTTGATCGGCGGCAGTACGCGTCCGGGCGCCTTGAGCGGTCCGTCGGGCCAGTAGGTGAAGCCCGATTGCGAGTCGAGGGAGAACCAGGTGATGACCTGGGCCATTTTGATCAGGTACTCGGTGAACAAACCCGATTTGCCCATCACGCTGCACAGCCAGGTGGGCGCGTTCTCGTAGCGCACGCCGCGGAAACTCGGTGAGTCCAGGTGGCCGGGATCGCGGTTGGCGCACGGGCCGTTGATGTTGAACAACATCATCTGCGGCTTCGCGTATTGCGCGTTCCAGTAGCTCTTGGCGTGCTCGATGAAGGCGCCGTTGTAGAAGCAGTCATGTAGTTCCGGGTACAGGACGGCACCGTAGTTGGCGAGATAGCCGCGGAACGAGGGCGTGAGAAACAGGTCCAGTGACGGGGTGAAACCTTCCGGGAACGACCCGCTCATGGTGGCCATCAATTCGTCCGCGGAGGCGAAGTGCTGCGCGATGATCAGCTTCCACGGGCCGTGATCGTGTGCGACGTCAAGTAGCCGCCGTCGTTGATCGGGTGTGTAAACATCGGTGATCTCGCGAGGTGGTGCGGCGGGACGCAGGATGTCGGATAGCTCAAGGCGACGCTCATCGGTCAACATGGTGAACTCCTTCGTTGGTGGGGTTGTCGGCGGTGGACGTTGGGGAAGCGGGCTTTTCGGTGCCCGCTTTGTTTTCAGCTTGGGTATTCGGGTTGCACCGGTGGGCGAACTTTGCGCGCAACAGCGCACCGACCTCGGCCATGGCCAGCCGGCCGCGCGATGTGGCATCCGACCGCATCAAGAACCCGTGGTACATCCCCGGATAACGGGTGAGGGTGGTCTGTACTCCCGCCTCGCGGAGGCGCTCGGCATATCGCTCGGCCCAGTCTCTGATCGGATCGCATTCGCCGGTGACCACGATGGCCTGTGGTAGGTCAGACACGTCGGTCGCGTATGCCGGGACCTGATAGTGGGAGCGCGGCCAATTGGTACCGCGGTCGACCAGCTCGTGCATGTAGACGATGTCGTCGTGGCGCAGTAGCGGTGCGTCGGGCATGGCTGTGATCGATCGGGCGCCCATGTCCCGATCGAGACCGGGGTATAGGAGCACTTGCACCAGCAAACGGGGTCCGGCATGGTCACGGGCCGCCAATGCGACTGCGGCCGCCAGTGATCCGCCGGCACTGTCGCCGGCCACGCCCACCCGGTCCGCGTCGATTCTGAGGTCGTCGGCATTGTCCAGCACCCATTCGGTGGCTGCGTAGGCATCGTCGAACTGGGCAGGGGGTGGCGACTCGGGCGCCAGCCGGTAGTCAACTGCGATGACAGCGGCACCGCTGGCATTGGCGAGCTCGCGGGCCAGTGGCTCAAAGGAGTGGTTGGACCCCATTACCAGTCCGCCGCCGTGAAAGTAGACCAGAGCGGGGAGCCGTTCATCGATGCGAGGCCGGTACAGCCGGATGGGTAGGAGACCAGCTGGTCCAGGTGCCGCGAACTCCTCGATGCTTGCCATGCAAGGCATTTCAGGGCGGGGCGCGGATTCGACGCCCGCTCGTACCGCCGGCAGACCGCGAGCACGCATCGGCGCGAGCTCGCCGAATGATGCGATCCGGGCAGCGGCATCGTGATCGAGTTGTGGTGTGGGCATCTCAGTTTTGGGTGGGGTCGAACCGACGGTGTTCGCGAAGTTGGGGAGCTTGCTGGGTGCTGAGCACACGAGCCCGCTCGGTCATCGCCGAGCCCACGTACTCGGGCTGGGTGATGAGGTAGAAGCGGCCCGAGACGGCTTGGTCAAACAGCACCTCGGCGGCGGCCAGTGGGTCCATCGCCTCGGCCTTGATATCGAGCATTGCCGCGCGCTGGCTCTCTGCGGCGCCGGTATCGCCGCTGTCCACCCCTCCAGCGGATTCAAAGATGTTGGATGCCACCGCACCCGGCAGGACCGCTTGAATGTGAATGTGGTCGGCATGACCGGCCGTCTCAACTTCCAGGGCTAGGCATTCGGTCAGTGCGAGCACAGCGTGTTTGCTCATGATGTAGGGCGCCTGTAGCGGGACCACGGCAACCCCGCCAATGGATGAGAGGTTCCATACCCACGCAGGCCTAGCGGTGGACATCATTTTCGGCAGGAACGCACGAATGCCGTGGAATACGCCGCTGATGTTCACATCGACGATCCGCTGCCAGTTGGCGAGTGGCGTATCCCAAAGGTAGCCGAACTGCTCCACGCCGGCGTTGTTGATCAAGAGCCGCACCGCGCCGAGATCGCGAAAGACTTTGTCGGCCAACGCCTGGACCGATGTCGCGACGCGCACATCGCACACGACGTCGATCGCGGTTCCCCCTGCGGCGCAAATCTCCTCACGTAAAGCGGCGATGGCGGCGGCATCGACATCAGCCAATACCACGGTCATTCCCAACCGGCTGGCGTGTCGTGCCAGGCCGGCGCCGATGCCGGCGCCGGCGCCGGTGATGACGGCAACGCCGCCACCGAAGGTCTCGCTAGCGCTCACGCCGTTGGCACGCTGGTGGTGGTCTTGGCGGCGTGCTCGGCGAAGGGGACCGAGTCCTCGGCGTCGAGCAGCACCTTCAACGAGGTGAACACCAGGCCGTGGTCCTGGCGGCGGAGACCGGCGTCGACGACCCCACTGGACACACCGAACGGAACGTTGTTGGTGATCTGGTTGACGTACAGATAGAACCGGACGGTGGTGATGTCGCCGTCGCTGCCGGTGCGGAAGACGTTGGTTGCATGGTGACGGCACGGATATGGGTTCTCGTTGCGGTGGTCCGTGAACCACGCGAGTGTTTCTGCGCTTCCGTGCAATTCAGCGGCCAGTCTATCTTCGAATGGGCAGTTGCCAGATTCGGAACGGCTCAGGTATTCGACGTCCTCGTCGACGCGAGTTGCCAACTCGGCGAAGTGCCCTTGGTCGTAGTGGTACCAGAAGCCAGCGATGAATTCCTGGGCCTCCGGCAGGGTGATTTCGTTGGTCATATTGGAAGTCAACTAGCCTGTGTGGTCGGGAACATCACCCGTGACCGGTCAGCGGAATTATCGACGTCGCAGATGCGGAATGCCCGGCAGTTACCGATCGGTGCCAGTGATCAACGCCCACAACTGATTAGAGCCTGCGCCGGCTGCGGCGGCAGCCACCTTCCTATCCCAGAAATACACCGAACCATTCTCTGAACGCCACGCCAGAGCTGCGCGGGTCATTTCGTGAAGGCGATGCTCGTGAGTCGTGCCCATCGCACCGTGGACTTGGTGAGCGTTGCGAGTCACGACCGAAGCGGCATGACCGGTACACGACCGGGCCACCGCGATCTGGAATTCGAGATGTGCCGAAGTCCAACCGGTTTCGATCGCAGTAGCCAGAGCGGATTCGGTAGCGGCACGCGCCAGCGCCGCCTCAGCGGCGGCATCGGCCACCAAATTCTGGATTGCCTGGAATTTGGTGAGCGGACGCCCGAACTGTGTGCGCGATGCCGAGTGCTCGATGGACATCGCCACAGCGCAATCCAAGGCGGCGCATACCTGAATCGCTCTCAACAGTGCCGCTTTTCGCTTCAGCTCGGTGATCAGCTCGGACTTCACAAAGTGCCCCGACCAGCGCGCTGTGTCGACGACGACCGTGTCACGGGGCTCACCGATCAGGTTGACTCCCGGGGTGATGGTCAGCTGCGCAGAGTCGACGTCGATCAAGCGGTAATCCTCGCCGGCCTGCCACAGCACGACGACCCGGTCGGAGACACTGGCCCACGGAGCGACTTCAGCAGCCTGTGCCGGACCGGGCACGATGTGGACGGTGCGGACCGCATCGTCGATCGGTTGACCGGCGGCCTCCAAGAGCCAGCAAGCCAGCAGATCATGCTCTGCCAGAGGCAACCGCACCCCGTGACGCACTGCCGCGGTCAGTAACTCGACTGACTCCTGCCAGCCCCCACCACTGCCTCCAGATCGTTCGGATCCCGTCAGCCGCACCAATCCGAGCGAATCGAGCTGCTGCCACAAAGCGCGGTCAAGCTCAAGGGGTTCACCTGGCGCCGCGGGTCGGTGCGCTCGGCGGTAGTCGGCGAAAACCCCTTCCATCACGTCGATCAGGTCACGGTCCACCGTCGACGGAGCTGGTGCCGGCAGGCTGGACGTACTCATCGCATTCCCAATCCGCGCGCGATCACTCCGCGCAACACTTCGTTTGTTCCACCGCGCAACGTGAAACCAGGGCGTTGGTCGACCGCATCGGCGACCATGCGGCGCCACTCGATGTCGGTCGAGCTGCCGTCGCTCGTGCGCAGATCCGCAAAGTCTGCGATTGCGCCTTCGGTAGTGGTCCCCAGCACTTTGACCACCGCGGCGGACACATCTGGTGACTCGCCACGCTGCAGAGCGCCGGCCACGGCGGTCGACATGTGATGGAGGCCGGTCACGCGGGCGACCAATCGCCCCATCTCCGCGTCGGACGAAACATCCTCAGCGGCAAGGTGTTCAAGGGCTGCCGCGAGTAATGGAAACGTCGAGAGGAAGCGCTCGGGGCCGCTGCGCTCGAAGCTCAGCTCGGAGGTTACCTGCGTCCAGCCCTCGCCGATCGCACCGAAGGCCATGGCGTCGGGCACGAAGACGTCGGCGAGCACGACTTCGTTGAAGTGGCGCCCGCCGTTCATCGAAACGATGGGGCGCACATCGACACCTGGGGTGCGCAAGTCCACGATGAACTGGCTCAATCCTGCATGTCGATGTGTGGGGTCCACCGGTGCTGTGCGGGCCAACACGATAAACGCATCGGCCCGGTGTGCCCCAGAGGTCCAGACTTTGGTGCCGGTGACCGTCCACCCACCGTCGACACGTACCGCGCGGGTACGCACGCTGGCAAGGTCGGAGCCCGAATCGGGCTCACTCATCCCAATCCCGAAGAAGCACTCACCGCTGACAATGCGCGGCAGGAATTCATGTTTCTGCTCTTCGGTGCCGTATTTGAGCAGCGAGGGCACAATTTGGCGGTCGGCGATCCAATGCGCGGCCACCGGCGCCCCAGCCGCCAGCAGTTCCTCGGTGACCACGAATCGATCGTGAAAAGAACGCCCGTGACCACCGTAGCGTTGGGGCACAGTCATTCCCAACCAGCCCTGCTGCGCCAACGCGGCCGTGAAGTTCTCGTCCCAACCGCACAGCCAGGCGTCGACCGACGGCGTGAATGCGCCGGCGGCCAACTGCTCGGCCAGGAACGCACGCACCTGGGCGCGCAACAATCCCTCGGAGGCGTTGGCCGTTGCCGCCGCCGGCATCAGACGCGCGAGCGTGGTTGTCATGTGGTCTTCCATCGTGCGATGCGCTGCTGATGCTCGTCGTCGTGATGAGCCAGCGGCTGCATCGCCGCAGCCATGGCGAGCGTGGAATCCAGCGAGCCGGTGATCGATTCCTGCAGGAGCCGTTTGGCCATCCGCAGCGCGTGCGGTGGATTGGCTGCAATGCGTTCGGCCAGGGCTTGCGCTTCGGCGAGCAGATCATCGTGGGCGACAACCCGGCTGACCAGACCCCAGTCCAGCGCGGTGATCGCGTCGATGCGTTCCCCGGTGAAGGTGAGTTCGGCTGCACGGGAGTAGCCGATGGCGCGGGGCAGAAACCACGTCCCCCCGTCTCCGGGAATCAAGCCGAGTTGCACGAAACTCTCGGCGAACGAGGCTCGCTCCGACGCAATACGGATGTCGCACATCATGGCCAGGTCACACCCGGCGCCGATAGCGGCACCGTTGACCGCCGCGATCGCGGGAACTTCCAGGCGATCCATGGCGCGCGGAATCCGTTGGATCCCATCGATGTAGGCGCGCCGCTGGTCGATGGGGTCGAGGCCGAACATGCCGCGTCCGTCAGCCATTTCCTTGACGTTGCCGCCGGCCGAGAAAATCTTGCCGGCACCGGTGACGATGACCACCCGGATCGCGCTGTCACGGTTGGCCGCATCGACGTGTGCCTCGAAGGCGGCGATGACAGCGGGATCGGAGATCGCGTTCCCCGCCTCCGGGACATTGATTGTCCAGAGCTGGATCGGACCGTCTGTGCTGACCTGTACGGGCGGGTTCACCGTGCATCCTTGAGTTGGAGGGACTTCGTCTGCAGATACTCTTCGAACCCGAGGCGGCCCAGTTCGCGGCCGATACCCGACTTCTTATAGCCGCCGAAGGGGGCCAGCGGGTTGTAGGGACCACCATTGATGTCCAGTTGTCCGGTCTGCACCCCACGGGCAAAAGCGATCGCCGTGTCGTCGTCGGCGGCCCATACCGCCCCGGACAGCCCGTACGGCGTGCCATTGGCAATGCGCAGCGCATCGTCGGCGTCGGCGTAGGGGATGACCGCCAACACGGGACCGAACACTTCTTCTTGGCCGAGTTCGGAGTCCGGGTCGACGTCCGCGAATACCGTTGGTGCAACGAAGAACCCGACGTCACGGACCGGTTCGGGACCGCCCACCAGCAGTCGGGCACCGTCGCCCTGGGCCCGCTCGATGAATCCGCGCACCGTGTCGAACTGCGACCGTGACGCCGATGGTCCGATGCGAGTGGCGGGGTCCCAGGGGTCACCGACGGTGTAGCGGCCCACGGCCGCTTCGATCAGCTCGAGTGCCTCGCGGTAGCGGTTGTGCGGCACCAGCATTCGGGTCCAGGCCATGCAGGTCTGGCCGCCGTTGAGGAACGCGTTGCCTACCCCCACCTTGACCGCGGTGGCCAGATCGGCGCCGTCGAGAATGACATTGGCGGACTTTCCACCCAGTTCCAGGGCAACCTTCTTGATTGACTGACCCGCCAATTCGCCGACCCGGGCACCGACCGTGGTGGACCCGGTGAAGGAGACGAAGTCGACGTCCGGGTGGCAGGCAAGGCGCTCACCGATGACTCGTCCCGGCCCGGAGACGATATTGAGCACGCCGGGAGGCAGGCCGGCATCCTCGCACGCCTCAACGAACGCGAACACGGACAGTGGCGCCTCGTTGCTCGGTTTGAGCACCACGGTGCAGCCGGCCGCGATGGCGGGGAGGACTTTGGCGACTACTTGATAAAGCGGGTAATTCCACGGGGTGATGGCAGCGACGACACCATAAGGCTCGCGTAGTACCAGTGAATTACCCATGCGCTCTTCGAACTCGAAGCTCTCGAGTACCGCGGCGAAGCCGTTGGCCACCGCCAGCGGCACCTGAGTTTGCACCGTTTGCGCGATCCGGACCGGCGCACCCATCTCGCGGGTGATGATTTCGGCGATATCCGGCAGGCGCTTCTCGAGCGCCGCGATGACCCGTGCCAAACGATCTCTGCGTTCGGGTACCGAGATGAGCGGGTCGAATGCGCGGCGTGCGGCGGCCACCGCGACGTCCACATCGGCCTCGTTGCCGTTGGGAACGTGCCCGATCACGGCTTCGGTCGCGGGGTCGACGACATCGATGACACCCCGGCCGGCAGGTGTGACCCACTGGCCGTCGATGAAGAGGTGGGAGCGCTGGTAGAGCTGCATGTTCATCCTTTGTCGATCAGGGCGTGATGCTGGCGCGGACATCGCGTTTGCCTTCGGCGGCAGCGAATGCATCGTTGATGTTGTCGAGCGAATACGTTGCCGCTGCGAGGCGGTCGAAGGGCAACTGGTGCTGATGACTTTCCAAGAAGTTCAGCGCGCGGGAGAGCACCGCCGGGTCGTACAGGGAAACGCCGACCATGGTTTTGTTCGTGAAGACGAACCGCGACGGGTCGAATGGGAAGGTTCGGCCGACGTTGATGTTGCCGATTTCGGCGTAGCGGCCGAACTGTCCGAGCATCTGCAGACCCTCTTCGATCGCCGAGGGGTGCCCGACGACTTCGACGACTACGTCGGCACCCTGCCCTTCTGTCAATGCGCGGACGGCTTTGGTCCGTTCCTTGGGCGTGGTCATCTCGTTCATGTCCAACACCGTGTCGGCACCGAAGGCGGTAGCCAGCTCCAGCCGCTCGGGTATTCCATCAATAGCAATCACGTTTGCGGCGCCGCGGGCTTTGGCGACTGCGATCGCATAGAGGCCCAGGGCTCCGGCCCCTTGCACCACGACGTGTTCACCGAGTTGCTGATCGACACGCTCCAACCCGTACATCACTTGGGACAGGGCGCAGTTGGCGCCTGCTGCGATGTCGTCGGCGACGCTGTCTGGGACGGTGTAGAGCACGGCGCCGGCGGGCAGGAGGTAGTAATCCGCGTAGCCGCCGACGAAGTACGGTGGCTCGTCGGCGCGGCCCAGCATTGCCATCTTCAGCTTGAGACAGGCGTTTCGCCGCCCGGCCAAGCAATTGCGGCAGCTGTGGCAACAGTAGAAGTACGGGAACACGACCCGGGTTCCGGCCTGCAAGGGCCGGCCGTTGGAATCGGTGGAAACACCGTCGCCCAGCGCCTCTACGGCACCGACCATTTCGTGACCGAGCACGGTCGGCAGCTGCCCTCCGAGTCCGCGCGTGGCGAACGTGCCGTGCCAGGCGTGCACGTCTGATCCGCAGATATTGGCGCGCGTCACGCGGACCAGGATTTCTCCCTGTCGTACTTCGGGCAGGGTGACGGTCTCGATCTCGAACGGCTTACCCGGCTCGTCAAACCGCGCGATGCGACCTGTGTACACAGATTGTGTCCCTTCAGTTTTGGATGAACTCTGCGCTGAACCGCTCCCGCAGGTCGCGTTTGAGCAGTTTGCCGCTGGGGTTCTTCGGCAGCGAGTCGACGAAGAACACGTGTTTGGGAGTTTTGAAACCGGCAAGGTGCTCGCGGCAGTGGGCGAGCACATCACCTTCGGTCAAGGTGGCGTCGGCACGCCGGACCACCGCGGCGACGACGGCTTCCACCCATTGCGGATGCGCCAGTCCGAAGACCGCGACTTCCTCGATACCGTTGTGCCGGTACAGCACTTCCTCGACTTCGCGGCTGGCGACGTTCTCCCCGCCGGTTTTGATCATGTCCTTCTTGCGGTCCACCACATGCAGCAGACCGTTCTGGTCATAGAAGCCCAGGTCACCAGAATGGAACCAGCCGCCGGCGAATGCTTCGGCCGTCTTGTCCTCGTCGTCAAGGTAGCCGAGCATCAAATGCCCACTCCGATGCGCGATCTCGCCGACCTCGCCGGCCGGCACTGGATTGTCGTGCGGATCAAGGATGACCGTTTCGACGTTGACGACGGGGCGTCCGGCAGCTCCGGCGTGGGTGTCCTGTTCGTCGGGTCCCAGCGCGGAGGCCAACGGAGCCATCTCGGTCTGTCCGTAGAAGTTCCACAGCTTCAGCTTCGGAAGTCGCCGGCGCAGTTCGTGCAGAATCTCGGTCGGCATCGGTGAAGCGCCGTAGTACCCCTTGCGGAGGCTGGATAGATCCACCTCATCGAACACGGGACTGCGTAGCAGACTGATCCAAACCGTCGGAGGCGCAAAGTAATTGGTCACGCCGTAGCGCTCGATGGTGCGCAGAACCAGTTCGGGGTCGGGACGTGACACGATGATGCTGGTGGCCCCGAGGTAGATATCAGTGGCCAGGAAGTTGTCCAACTGCGCACAGTGATACAAAGGCAGAGAATGGATTTCGATGTCGTCGCTCGACATTGAACCCGCGATGATGGTGCTGATGTACTGCCACATCAGGCTACGACTGCTGTGCATCACGCCTTTGGGTCGCGACTCGGTGCCACTTGTGTACATGACACGCACAAGCTGATCGTCGTCGACATGACACTCCGGCGCAGCGGTCGTGGTGGCCAGCCACTCGTCGAAATCTGCCCAGCCTGGCGGGCATGACTGGCCGGGTGGCACGACGGCCGCTTTCACTGTCACGGTGGTGCCGTCCCGCATGGCGAGCTCGCCGACGGGCGCAAGTTCGGCTTCAACGATGAGCCCCGCCGCCTGGCAGTGGCCGAGGATGTACGCAATTTCCTCGGCCGTGAGCATGAAGTTGATCGGCACCAGCACAACGCCGGCCCGCGCCGTGGCGAAGGCCAACACCGCATATTGCCAACAATTCCGAGACAACAACGCGACCCGGTCGCCGGGGCCAAGACCGTTGTCGCGCAACGCCGCAGCCGCCCGATCCACCAGGTGATCGAACTCCGCGAAAGTCAGCGCCACCTCGCCGTCGATGATGGCGATCTTGTCGGGCTGTTTGCGCGCCGATCGGCGTGGGATGTCGGAGAGATTGTGGCTGCGAGCGCGGGCGATGACGGCGGCCAAGTCATCAGAATCCATGTGCCAAAGAGTATGCAGGGCAGCGGTCCTCGCGTAGCGGGTTATCCCGCTCAGAGGTCAAAGCAGGGGCATCGTGCCGAGGATGCCTTCGATACTTGAAGCCATGATCGCCGCAACCGAATCGTCCTCGCCTGCAGCCCTCGCGCCGGACTCCGACGTGCTGCGCGCGCATCTCCTACGGGCAGATCCTGGCGTGCTGGTCGCAGTGCTCGCTCAGATGACTGGAGACACCACGGTCATCGATCGGTACGCACCGAAGATCGACCACGTGCCCGATCCTCCCGAGCGGGCGGGCACCACCGACGCCGACACTATGCGGGCGCTCGTGGAGGAAGTCGTCGCCGCACTTGGCCGTGCACGAACGACTGACGCGCCGCCGGCCCACGACCGTGACCTGTTCGTACGGCTGCTGCCGATCGCGCTGGGCAGTGAGGTGAGCGACGAACACGTCGATCTGCTGATCGAGCAGGGAGGATTCCGTCCTTCTCAGCCCACACTGCCCCGAACAACCCCTATCCCGTCCACCACTTCCGTCGCCATCATCGGTGCTGGGTTGGCCGGTATCGCAGTGGCTCTGGCTGCCGCGGAGGAGAATGTTCAATTCCAGATCTTCGAGCGCAATAGCGAGGTCGGCGGGACATGGCTGACTACCAACTACCCTGGCATCGGCGTCGACACCCCGTCGGCCTACTACTCGCTGTCGCGTGAGGTGAACCCGGACTGGTCGAGCTACTACCCTCAGGGCGCCGAGTATCAGGCCTACCTGGTAGCGCTGGCCGACAAGCATGACCTGCGCCGCCACACCCGGTTCAACACCGAGGTCGAGGCGTTGTGGTGGGATGAACAGAGGCAGCAGTGGCAGATCCGTTCGCGCAATGGTGACGGCGCCGAGACGGTCGACTACGCCAGGGTCGTAGTGACGGCCGCGGGCTACTTGAACCGCCCCCGGTTTCCGGACCTGAAAGGACGGGAATCGTTCGGCGGCATCAGTATCCACTCCGCCCAGTGGGATCCAGAACTGGATCTGGCGGGCAAAAAGGTGGCCATCATCGGTGCGGGTTGCACGGCGGTGCAGATTGTTGACGCGTGCGTCGAGGACGTAGACCACCTCACCGTGTTCCAGCGCCAGCCCCACTGGGTCGCCCCGCGTAAGCGACAGTCTGACGACGTGCCGGAACACCGCCGCTACCTGGGTCACGCACTGCCGTTTTACGCGATGTGGCATCGGGTGAAGTCCTACTGGGCAACCGCGGACAACAACTACCCAGTCATCTTGCAAGATCCGGAGTGGTCGAAGACCCACCTGTCGATCTCGCCGGCCAACGACGTGCTGTTGCAGATGTGCCAGGAATACATCGACCGGATGTTCGGCGCCGGAACAGAATTGGCGAAGAAGGTGACGCCCGACTTCGCGCCCTACGGCAAGAGGATCATCCGTGATCCGGGCGGCTACTACGCGGCATTGGCCCGCGACCATGTTGATGTCGAGGCCAGTGAACCGGCCGAAGTGAATGCCAATGGCATCGTCACTGTCGACGGTCGCCAGATCGATCTCGACGTCATCATCTATGCCACCGGCTATCACCTCGACTTCCTGTCGACCGTCGACATACGCGGCCGCGACGGCAGAACACTGTCCGACGAGTGGGGTGAGAGCCCGCGCGCCTACCGGGGCGGCACCGTGCCGGGATTCCCGAATCTCTTCATCACCTCGGCACCGAACTACAGCCCAGGCCATGGTGCGGGAGCGAACTTTTCGATGGAGGTGCTGGCGCACTACATTGTCGAGTGTCTGCAACTGATGGCCCTGCGCGGTACATCGACAATCGAAGTGACCCAACGCGCCCATGATGAATACGTCGCTGGTATCGACGAATTGATGCAGGGGACCGTCTGGTGCCACACCCCCAAGGCGCACACCTACTACCGCTCCGGATCCGGGCGGGTTGTCGTGGCCACTCCGTATCGGCTGGTCGATTTGTGGCAGCAACACCGAGCACCGATTGAGGAAGACTTCATCCTGCGATGACACAGCTTTTGGTCGGCAAGACCGCACTGGTGACTGGCAGCAGCCGGGGGATCGGACGGGCTATAGCCCAACGGCTGGCGGCTGAGGGCGCCACAGTCGCGGTGACCGCGCGTGGCCATGCGCCATCAACCTCGGTGCGAGCCGGGGTGAGTGAGGTAATTCCGGGGAGTATCGATGAAACCGTCGCGCTCATCGAACGTGCCGGGGGATCGGCATTCGGTCTGACGGCGGATCTGGAAGACGCAGCTGCCCGTGCCGGTCTTGTCGATTCGGTCGTCGAACGCACCGGGCGCATCGATATCTTGGTGAACAACGCGGGTTTCGCCGATTACTCGGTGGTCGACGAAATGACGCTCGACACGTTCGACCGAACCGTCGAACAGTACCTGCGTACACCGTTTGTGCTGACGAAAGCGGCTGTGCCGCACATGAGAAATCAGGGTGCGGGCTGGATCGTCAACATCGGCTCGGCCACTGGTGTGGCGCCGGTGCGACCGTACCGGGACTACAACAAGACCGCCGGCGATGTGGTCTACGCATCGTGCAAGGCCGCGCTGCACCGCTTCACGCAAGGCGTGGCGGCTGAGTTGATGGATTCCAATATCGCCGTCAACTGCGTAGGTCCGTCAACAGCGGTGCGGACGCCCGGGGCTGCGGCACTCATTCCCGACACCTTCCCCACTGAGCCCGTCGAATATCTCGCAGAGACCGTACTCGCTATGTGCCACTTGCCCGCTGAGCAACGGACGGGTCTGGTCGCGTTCAGCCTGCACTATCCGTGGTCCCAGCAGCTGGCGGTGCACTCTCTGGACGGGGGCACAGTGCTCGCGGAGCTGGAACCGCCGGCGACGGCGAACCCGAACATCTTGCCCGCAGGCCTCTAAGATCGGCGAACCGGGCATCGGTGCGTAACCAAACGGCAGCTAGCCGATCACCGGCCTGGTCAGCTCGCAGAAACTGTGGCACACCCGATCGCGAACGATCACGTCGGTGGTTTCGGGGTCGAACCACCGATCCACCACTGCCCAGTGGATCGGGTGCATCAGGTAGGGGCCCATCAGGCCTTCGACGTTACTGAATTCTTGTTCGAACACGTGGGTCCACGGACTCGTCCCGATCGCGGTGTCGACACGACTGAGTTGCCACGCGGTGATCGTGTCGACATAGCTTGGCATCGAGGCCAATTCACGTTCGAAGGCAGCTACGGCGGTGGCTTCCGCGGCAGGGTCCACCCGCAGCAGGAGCGCACGGTACACGCTGCCGTGATCAGTGGCGGTGGGAGTGCCGCGGTAGACGGCGCCGTTGACTTGCGTGATCGCGGGATCGGTCAGTGCTGCGTCGAAAGTGCTTTGACTCCAGGCATTGGAGTCTCCAAAGCGCAAGTGGACCAAGATGTCCCCGCCGTTACGTGAACCCGGCAGTGTCGGCTCCACGACGTGCGTAAGCGCTCCGCTGCTGCGGGCCGCGTCGCGCAGCAGCGTCAGCACGCGGTCGCGATCGGATTCCGCGACGTCAATCAATCGCGTCACACCGACGGCTGCGGCGGTCGCCGACGGAGCAGCCGGCCGCTGTGGTACGACATTGCCGGCCGGAGCCACGTTTTCAGGTCGCGCCGCAACACTGCGGCTGCGCTCGACGACAAGGTCGGCGAGGCTGTCCCACCACTGGGCCAACGCCGGATCGCTCCGACCCTGCCAGGTCATCTGCCACCATGCCTGTGGGCTGGGCAGCGACCAGGTGATGGATACGACGTTGGACTGGGTGTCGAACCAGATGGGTGGGCTGACCAGGATGTCGCGAAGGGTCATCCCCCGGCTGCGAGCGCCGGGGGCGTAGTCGGCCAGATAGGTGTCGATGAATTTCTGGGCGCACCCCGGGGCAGTGACCACACGATCGACGACGAAGACCTCTTCCACGGGATAAGGCTATGGCCTGGCGGAGGTCTGAGGTCGGTGCGTTCCCGATAGCCGGGAAGCTCTCCGTGGTATCTCAGGGGTGATCCCTTGAGCGACAATCGGTTTGATCTGACCGAACATGACTAGCTGAATTGGCGCAGGTGCGCGGGGGGAGCTGACCGCAGCCCCTGTACGGTCGGTATCAGCCGGTTTGTGCCAGACACGACATTGCGCCAGATGCCCAAAGCCGTCATCCGCACCGGTGCTGCCAACCGCTGGTCCAGGACGATTCGATTGATCGGACCGCAGACCGACACCGCGGCTTCCGCTTGCCCCGGCTGGCCGATCGCCACGGCCACGCAGCCTATGCCGGGCATCGATTCCTCGCGGTCGAAAGCCGCACCGTGCGTGCGGATTTTGTCGAGTTCCGCCCTCAGCTGCTGAGCTGTGCCTATTGAGTAACGTGTCTTGCGTGCGGCGAAATCGACGTCGACACAATCACTATCGGCAAGGAGCGCCTTGCCCACGGCGGTGCATTGCGCGGGTAGACGACTGCCGACGCTCGTGGGGACGAGCTCAGACAGCTGATCGCCGATCTTCTCGATGATCACGACTTCGGAACCGTCAAGGATTGCCAGGTGGACTACGAGGTCCGTCGCTCGCTGCAGATTGCGCAGGAGCGGTAGCGCGGCTTGATGGATGCGTCCCTGGTGCAGGGCGAGCGATCCCAATTCGACCAGGCGCGTGCCCAATTCGTAGTCGCGGCCTTCGCGGCGCAACCACCGCAACTGCACGAGCCGCTCGAGCATACGGTGCACCGACGAGCGCGGAAGCCCGGTGCGGTGCACGATCTGCACCATTGTCAGCGGACCCGCTCCGTCGAACGCGTCCAGCACCAGGGACATGCGATCGATGGCGGCGGTGGGTGTATCGCCGTCCTTCACGACAGCCATTGTCATGAGGGTCCTCCCGCGTCTGGAATAGTCAAAAAAGTAGTATGACTATTATTACCATACGGTGTGCGCCCTGTCACATAAGTGATCAGCGGTCTGCGGTCGCCGCGGCGCGACCGGCACGGCGACCATAAAAGCTGCCGTCCCCCAGCGAGACGCCGCTGGCATAACCCCACGCGGCCAGCCCTGCAGTGCACCGGCCCGCGGCATACAGACCGGGAATGGGCTCGCCACTTACATGCAGCACCTCTGAGTTGAGCGTCGTATGCAAACCACCAAGAGTGAAGCCGCCAGTGGACTCACGCAGATCGATGGCGCCCACCGGGGAACCGACGGGCCTGAGCCACTGGGTCTTCTTGTGCAACAGCGGATCCTCACCCCGGGCGGCACCGTCGTTGTAGGCAGAGATGGTGGCTTGCAACGAACCGGTTGGCAATCCGATCTCGTCCTCGAGCTCGCCGACGGTTTCGCACACCCAGGTCGGCGGACGCATCATCAGGCGCGGGGTCACGGACGACTGTGCTTCCTGCTGGGCAATGTCGTCGATGATCAGATAGGCGGTGTTGTTCTGGTGGTACAACGTCAGCTGGCCGGCGCGCCCCGGGTAAGTGTCCTCGGCGACGTAACGCTGCCCGCGTTCGTTCACGAGCACCCCGCGCACCAACTGCTGTGGATCGATGAAGAGTGCCACTTCGGCGGCGTCCATATGGGCCAGGTCGGCTCCGAGCGCTTGAGCCATCCGGATCGCGTGCCCGTCGTGTTGCTCTATCGCGGAGGCCTGCCGCCCGGCGATGCGCGGAGCATACCGGGCGACCATCGCGTCGTTGTAGGCGAAGCTTCCGGTGGCGAGCACAACGCCACGCCGGGCGCGGATGTCCATCTGAGTGCCGTAGCGCCGGGCGCGGATGCCGACGACCCGGCCGTCTGGCTCCACGATCAAGGTCTGCACGCGCACGTCGTACAGTGCGCGTGCACCGGCCGCTGTCGCAGTGTCGACGAGACCCTTCATGAGCATGAACCCGGCGCTGGCCTCGCCTTGCTTCTTGTTCTGCATCTGGGGCACATGCCCACGTGGCGCTGGCGTGGCGACCGTGTTGAACGGGTAGGAATCCTCTCCGCCGCTGTACATCAGGCCCTGGTCGCCCATCGGCTCCCAGCCGGGTTCGCCGAAGAATTCGGGTTTGAACGGAACCCCGCAGCCCACCAGCCAGTCGAAATGCGCGACACTGCCTTCGCAGTAGTCGGCGATGCGGTTCTCGTCGGCGCCGGGGCCCATGGCGGCGTTGAGGAAGGCTGCCATGTTTTCGACGGAATCTGCGAAGCCGCAAGCCTTTTGGATGTCGGTGCCGCCGCCGAGGTAGATGAAACCGCCTGCCATGGCCGCTGCGCCGCCCCACGAGCCGGTGCGCTCGAGGACCAGTACGTCAGCACCGTTGTGCGCCGCTTCTACTGCCGCCGCTGCGCCGGCCACTCCGTAGCCGGCGATGACCACGTCGGCCTCATGGTCCCACTCGGTGACCGTGGCGGCGGAGATCGGGCGAATGTCTTCAGTGTTCATCACGGGCGCATCGCTTTCGGTAGATCGGTGACCCAGTGGTGTCCCCAGTAGCTGTCGGCTGTTATTTCCTCTGCGGTGTAATAGGTTTCGTCGACACGCATGCCCGCGGTGCCGAATTCGATATCCCAATCACCGGGCGTGCGTACGTAGAACGAGACCATCTTGTCGTTGGTGTGCCGCCCCAGCGTGGACGACAACGGGAATCCCTCGGCGTTGACGCGATCGAGAGCCTGCCCAACAGCGTCGAGGGAGTCCACTTCGACCATGAGGTGGATGAGGCCAGGATCGCGCAGGGTCTGTGCGGGGCACAGCGCCAAGCTGTGGTGGCGCTCGTTGACACCCATGAACCGGACGCGCACCGGCCCGAACTCCGGGGGCACCGGAACCCGGAACGCGCCGCGCGACTTGAAGCCCAGGACGTCGGTGTAGAACGCGAAGAGCCCGTTGACATCCAGCGCTGGCAACACGACATGACCCAAACCCTGGTCACCGGTCAAAAACTTGGCGCCGAAGGGTGTCACGACCGGGCTATGGTCGAGCACCGCACCGTGGAAGACCTCCAACGACGTGCCGGCCGGGTCCTCGAACGCGATCACTTCCTCGACCCGCCGAGCGTCGGCATCAACCTGCGACAACTCCTTGAAGGGCACACCCGCGCCTTCCAGCGCCGTCTTCACCTGTTCCAGGTCCGCGTGATCACGCACCTCCCAGCCCACGGTGACGATTTTGTCGACGTCTGCGGGTACGACGACGATGCGTGCGGCACGTTCGTCCATCCTCAGATAGAGCGCAGAGGTATCGGGCCCGGTGCCTTGAGCGAAGCCGAGAACGTTGAAGGCGAAGTGACGCCAGCGTCCGATGTCAGAGGCCGCAACGGCGACGTAGCCGAGGCCCTTGATCAATGCCATGTGAGTTGTTCCCCTCAGATCATTGCCCGTAGCGGGCCCTGCGGATCGACACCCAACGAGCTCAGTGCCGACGCGTGATAAACCGTGCCCGGCACGTGGATGGCGTGCGCTTGCCCGACGTGCACGTCTCGCCAGTAGCGCTGCAGCGGCTTATCCATTCGGGCAGCGTTGCCACCGCAACGTGCGAAGACTTCGTCGACCGCCGACACCGCGCGCCAAACGGCGCGCACCTGGGTGCGCCGGCCCGCGGCGCGTTCCTCGAAAGACACCTCTTGTCCGGCGTCGACCATGTCGTAAATCCGGTCGGCATTGGCCAGTAGTTCTTGACGGGCAGCGTTGATGTCGGCAGCGGCCTCGCCGATCGCGTACATCACGTACGGGTCGTCCTTGACGGCTACCCCGCTGGAGGTCACGCGCTCGCGCTGGTAGTCCAGCGCCGCAGCGAGCGCGCCCTCGGCGATGCCGATCGTCGCCGAACTGATGCCGAGAGGGAACATCGTCGACCACGGCATCAGATACAGCGTGTCGGTCATCCCGGCTTCGCGCTGGGCTGTGCCATCCATCACCTTGAACGCATCCATCGTCCGGTAAGACGGCACGAACGCGTCCTTGACGATGACATCTTTGGAGCCGGTGCCCCTCAGCCCCACGACATTCCAGGAGTCCTCGACGATCTGGTAATCCTTGCGCGGCAAGATCATGTGGAGCATCTGCGGCGGCATGAGCGGTTTGCCATCACTGTCACCGACCATTGCGCCCAGGAAAATCCAGTCGCAGTGATCGGTACCCGAGCTGAACTGCCAGCGACCGTTGAAGAGGTAACCCCCGTCCACCGGCGTGGCCACCCCTTGCGGTGCGTAGGGGGAGGCGACCCAGGTGTCGACATCGTCAGCCCAGATTTCAGCGGCCACCTGCGGGTCGGCGTAGGCGAGTTGATAGGGGTGCACACCCACCACTCCGTTGATCCAGCCCGCGGCCGGGTCGAGTGCGGCCGTGGCCATCACGGTCTCAGCGAACTCACGTGGGTGAACCTGCAAGCCGCCGTGCGCTTTTGGCTGCAAAAGACGGATGTTGCCTGCCGCCTTCATGAATTTGACCGATTCGTCGGTGAGCTTTCCGGCCTTTTCGGCTTCAGCTCCTTGGGCGCGCATCTGTTCGGCATTCTCACGCACTCGGTCGATTACCCGCTCAGTCATCATCTGGTCCTATCGGTCACTGGCTGTCACTGATGTCTAACGTTGGACGCTCCACCATCGACAGGACAATTCCCTGTGAGCGGAAAACTGTTGCGCTGAAACTGCATTGTCAGAATTCGACGTGCAGGTCATCGGAGACGGGTTTGGCCTGGCACGCCAGGATCAGGCCGTCGGCGAGGTCCTCGGGCGCGAGCACCTCACAGGTCGACATGTGCACTTGACCGTGCACGACGGTCGCCGCGCAAGATCCGCATTGACCCTCTCGGCACGAGTACGGCACGTCCAGTCCCGCCGCGAGCATGGTGTCGACCAGCGTGGCGTTGCGTGGCCAACGCAACTGGTGATTGACGCCATCGAGGTCGACCTGAACGGTCGCATCGTCGTCGGAATCAGCTACAGCAGAGGTGATTTCTTCTGTGAATGGGTCACCCGACAAAGACTGGAATACCTCGAGATGGACACGCTCACGCGGAACCCCGGCCTCGGCCAGTGATTCCTTCACGAGAGCCATGAACGGTGCAGGTCCACAGATGAACGACTCGAAGGTTGTCGAACCGGCGAAAACTGTGTGCGTGAACCCCGTCATCTGCGCGCGAGTTGGTAAGCCCTGCAACGATTCCAGCCAATGCAGGACAGTAAGGCGACCGGCGTAACGAGCTGCGAGCTCACGGAGTTCCTCCGCGAAAATGACCGAACGTTCATCGCGGTTGGCGTAGCACAGGACCGCCCGCCCGGAGCCGGACGTCATCGCTGATTTCAGTATCGATATCACCGGGGTGATGCCGCTGCCGGCCGCCCATAACAGAAAGTCGGTGTCCAAGGAGGTCGGCGTGAAGATCCCGGCCGGCGGCAGCACGTCGATGCTGTCGCCGACAAAAATATTGTCACACAACCAATTAGACCCGTATCCGCCCGCCGTTCGCTTGATGGTCACCTTGGGTGCGGGATCGGTATGGGGGGAGCTGGCCAGTGAGTAGCAGCGGGCCACCGAGCCAGTCACATCACTCGGGACGCGAAGCGTCAAGAACTGCCCAGGCCGGTAGGTGAAACGCTCACGTAGGTCGTCGGGGACGGTGAACACCAGGGAGCGGGCATCGGGGCTCTCGTCGATCACATCGGCGACCGTCAGTCGCACACCGCGGCCGGCGCCGACGATCTCGGTGTCGGTTTCGACATCGTTCATGTGCTGACATCTTGGCGAGTCACGTACGCGGCCCCAACCATGCGTACCGGTGACCGGGATTCCGATCCCCAGGGATTCGACCAGTATCCGCCGCGGCGGGGCTTGATGGCTCGTTCAGCAAGCGCGATCAGAAGGTCCCAGAATCGATTTCAGCTTTTCATGTCGGCTGTTCGGGTCGCTGCGCTCGTCAAACATCGCCACCCATCGACACAACCTGGTCGCCAACGCAGGAGCAACGGTCATTCGCGTGCCGGCGCACTCAGCCAGCACTGTGTCGATGGCTGCCTCGTAGTCGCCTACTCCCAACGCTACGAAGAGTGCGTTCATCCGCGCTGCGTCGAGGCGGGCGTCGAGACGGGTGCGGGCCGCGTCGACGAACTCCCAGGCGAGATTGTGAATGTCTTTGTAGTGCATGCGGATTGGCTTCGACCCGGGCTATTGGTCGCCGCGCGTCCACTGCGTGGCGCCGTTGACGGCCACGCAGCTCAAGAACAAGCCGTCGGGGGACTGGGCGACGTCATTGAGGAACTCGGGGCAGGCGGCGCCCTCGGTCTTGATTCCCCTCATCGGCGGCGAGCGAAAGTAGCGGGGCTCGTATCGGCGGGGCGAACCGCAAAACACCAGCCGTCCCCACGATGTGGTGCCGAATACATAACGCGAGGTGTCGCCGCAAGGTGCCCCCAGAACCACGCCTGGGGCTATGCCTGGTGTGCAGAAGGCGTCCTCGCAGGGGACTGGAGCGTCGGCGGCCCCCACGGGTGCCGAGGTCATGGCGAGCGTGCCGGCGATGACGGCTAACAGCAGGTGATTGCGCATTCGTGTCCTCGGGTCATGGATCGGGTCCTGAGTCAGCTGTACCGATCTCTCGTGACAAACAACATCGGGCCGACCGTTGAGCGGAATCCCTGAGCGTTCAGCCGGCTGCGCCACACCCAACCTGCTATGTGACAGCCACCACATCATATGGTAACAATAGTACTATTCCTATTATGACTATCCGGTGGAATTGTGGAGGTCTCGATGACAGTGACTGCCGATGTGGTTGTCGGAACGCCGAGCAACGTGATCGACCGCGTCTCTCGCGTGCTCGATGCCTTTGACGGGCCGGGACGTCTTACCCTGGCGCAGGTCGTTCGCCGTACCGGTCTGCCGCGATCGTCGGCGCACCGCATGCTTGAGCGCCTGGTCATGCTGCGGTGGCTGAGGCGTGACGGTTTCGATTACGAGCTCGGCGTGCGCTTGGTGGAACTGGGGAATCTCGCCCTGCATCAGGATCGGATACATCAGGCCGCCACTCCGCTGCTGCGCGATCTCCACCGGGCGACCGGACTGGTGGTGCACCTTGCCGTGTTGAACGGTCCCGATGTTGTGTATCTGGAGAAGATCGGCGATCAGCTGATCGCCGCGATTCCCACGCGCATCGGCGGCCGGCAACCGGCACACTGTACGGCGGTTGGTAAGGCAATTTTGGCCTACAGCGACTCCGCTGTGGTCGATCTTGCGAAGCGGCGAACACGGTTTTCGGTTGCCACCAACGCCCAATTGGACGCTGAACTCGACAAGGTTCGGGCCCACGGGGTGGCTGTTGAACGAGAAGAATCTGTGCGTGGATTCGGTTGTGTTGCCGCGCCGATCGGCCGCGTAGGCGAAGCGGTTGCCGCGGTGTCGGTGTGTGGTCCGTTGGCGCAGATGACATTCGACCGACGTTTGGTCACGCCGGTGCGAATCACGGCGACAGCAATCTGGCGCAATGCCGAAGCGGTCCGTGACCATGCGACGCCGATGCTGATGCGACCGCTGCGGGGCGCTGGGCCGGTTCATACCGCGCAGTCGCGCATGTCGTCGAGCCTGCGTCCGGCATGAGCCTCGATCCGCAGGTCGCGAATCTGATCGAGACGCTTGATTCGGGTTTTCCGCCAGTGCACACGATGACGGGCGCGCAGGCGAGGGCCGCGATTCGCGCTCGTTTCGTGCCGAACCAGCACCCCGAACCTGTGGCCACCGTCTGCGATGCCGATATCGCTGTGGACGGCGGCAGTGTGCAGGTCCGGATATACCGTCCCGAGGCCTCCGGGATGCTGCCGGTTCTGGTGTACGCCCACGGCGGCGGATTCGTCTTCTGTGATCTGGACAGTCATGACGGACTGTGCCGCAATTTGTCGAATCTCATTCCAGCGGTGGTGGTTTCGGTGGCGTATCGACTTGCACCCGAGAACCCTTGGCCCACCGCCGCTGAGGACGTGTACACCGTGGCCCGTTGGATATCTGACCATGCGGCTGAGTTCGGTGCCGATGCGCAACGCCTTGCCGTCGGCGGTGATAGCGCGGGGGGAAATCTGGCTGCTGTGACCGCATTGATGGCACGCGATCGTGGTGACATATCGGTCGCTGCCCAGATGCTGCTCTACCCGGTGATCGGCACAGATTTCGACACTGAGTCCTTCCGAGAATTCGGTGCGGGCTATTACAACCCGCGCCAAGCGCTGCAATGGTATTGGGACCAGTACGTTCCGGACCGAAGCGATCGCGACCACCCCTACGCGTCGCCCCTACGCGGCGTACTCAGGGACTTGCCCCCAGCTGTCGTGGTGATCGCCGGTCACGATCCTCTGAGAGACGAAGGCTTGGCTTATGCCGACGCGTTGCGCGCGGCTGGAGTGACGGTCCAGCAATTGCTGTTCGACGGTGGCATCCACGGCTTCATGACGATGCCGATGTTCGACATCGCCCATGATGCCCGTCAGCAGGCCAGCCGCGCGCTCGGAGACATGCTGCGTCGCTAGTCGAGTGATGCAGGTATGCCGCGGGACGGCCGTGCGTGGGCGACTAGATCGGATCAAACGATGAAATACGCCATACGCCATCGACTTTCGTGAGTCCCACATTCACGCTGCTGGCCGACTGAGCAGGTTCGTGGTTTTCGCGGCTGGTCGTGGTCTGGTTGAGGAAGATCAACACGTGCGCGGTAGTGGCATGCGCGTCGATTGTGGCGGCACGGACCACCGATGCGACGGCGTGAATGTCCTTCTGCTTGGCTGCGGGGGCTACGAACTGGTCGGCGAACTGGCTGTAATACGTCAAGAAACCGCCGGTGAGGTGCGAACGGGCGGAAGCAATGTCGCTGTCCAGACTCGCAGGTGCATAGGACAACAACGCCACGGCGCCCTCTGACGCGGCTTTGGCGACCTCTGTCGCGGCCTCAGTGCTTGCGCGGTCACCGCGATACGCGTCGAGGTACAGCGTCGCCGCGGTGCCGGCCGACGCCAGGACAAGGCTCGTGACGACGACGGGACGCCAGCGACGCGCGAGAAGACGAGCCAGTCGCCGACCACCGCTTGGTCCCGAAGTGTCGCCTTCGCGCTGGCCGTCGGCCGGAGTATCGGTGTCGTCGCAGGGCAGGTGGTTATCGACGTTCTCAGCGGTGCTTGTGGTCACGGTACAAACTCGACTTTCGACATCTTCAGCTGTGCGCCGTCTTTGATCATGGTGACGCTGAGCCGCCAGTTTCGTGGCTGTTGGTTTGCCCCTGCCGAGTTGCTCACGGTGGTGGCGGCGGTCACGAGCACAACTGCCGAATCCGCGGTCATCGATTCCACGGCGGCGCTGCGGACCGCTGCCTGCGTCGATGCCTTGGAGTCGCGCGCAACCTGGGCGAAATCCTTTGCGTCCGCTTGGAAATCGTCTCGAAACTGTCCGGTGGAATTGGCGATGATCTGCCGGATGTTGTCCTCGGCCTTGGTGCCGTCGATGGACATCAAGGTCACAACGGCTTGCGATGCTGAGGCGGCGAACTCGGCGCGGCGCTGCTGTTCATGCTCGAGCTGGCGGCGGTAGTTGAACATGTATCCGCCCGCCGTCAGGAGCGCCGCACTGACCAGTACCGCGAAGACCGCCAGCATCGTCGATAGCTTAGGGCGACGTAGCCGCCGCCGTGCGGTCGTCTCGCCTTCAGGCGAACTGTCGGCTTCGTTGGTCATTGCGCGAAGTTTTTCCGCCCGAGCTCGGGCGGCGGCCGCGAGTTCTTCCGCGGCCACGGCCTCCGCTTCCGCCTGGCTGATCAATGACGGGTCGTCCGCCTGTGCAGGGTCGCATTCGACGAGCGAGTCGGCGGTGTTCATCTGAGTCGAGGGCTCGGAGCGGTTGAGTAACCGCATGATCCACCTCCGGTTCCCTGTTGGTCCAGCCTGGCGATGACATTTACGACGCTAGCGCGATCGGAGCCGGCGTGGTGTTGAATTCCCGCCCAGCGGTCAGCGTTGTCACGTGATCGCTTGATAAGTCACCAGTTTCGCGGCGAGCACAGCGCGCCGTTCGCTCCTTCGGCGCGCGCGACCACCGTCCCGTCGACCGCGAGCGTGCAGTGCAGAACCTGTCCGGGTCGTGGCGCCTGGCCGGCGGCGGTAACGGTGACCATCGCCCATTGCCCGGGATCGGTCAGTGTGGCTTCGCGGAGCCAGGATTTTCCCGGTTGGAGCTGAACGTCGTCGCGCGGACTGAATTGGTAAGGGTCATGGCTGTATTCGGCCCAAGTGGGCGGTTGGACGTCTCGGTAGTAGATACCCGCGGCGGTAGGTAGGTCGGCGGTAACGCTATAGGTCACACGGTGCGGTAGGGAGTCGTCGTCCGCACGTGCCGGCGGCGTTGCCGTTGTACCGATGGCGATTGCCAGGACTGCGCCCATCGCCTGTCGTACACGGTGGATTCGCATCGCGGGCGCCCTTCAGTAGCGGTGGACCGGTGATCGAGCGAGCACCTCGGCGCGTGTGTTCAGCGCGACGGCATTCACCGGACGAGCGTTGCGGCGACAGATTTTCCGATCTCGTTGCCGGATGAAATTGCGCCCTTTTCACTGTGGCACGCCGCCGGCCCCGGGTGGCTGCAATGCCCGCCTGGCGGGATTTTGTCTGTCACACGACGCCGCGTGCTCGGGACAGTAGTGGGTGTCCCGACTGCGCGGCAGCATCTTTGGTTGCGTGTTCCCGTGCGGACCGGTGCGTGTTCGCTGTGTTCGGTGTACAAGGAGCTGGTCATGAGGATCTCAACGTCGTCGGCTGCAGTAGTGGCTCTGACCATCTCGCTGCTGAGTGGGCCGGACGGCCCTGTTGCCACCGCATCCAACGACTGGGGTCTCAACGGCACCTATGTCGCAACGTCCAATGGCGAATGGGCCAAGACCAACGATATCTACCACGACGAGGCGAGTATCCGCGGCGTCTGGACCATCGCGACCAGGTGCAGCTACCCGACTGAATGCGCCGGGACCGTCGCCACCGACTGGGGATGGACGGCTCCCATCTACATGAAAGCCGGTGTCTGGTATGTCAAGAAGACCGTGGACAACTGGCAGCCCTGCCCAGATGGCTCCGCAGGCCCGGGCCTGCAGGTGTTCCGGTTCTATCCCGCGACAGCTGACGGCACCGCTACGGATCCGACGTCGACGACCTTGCTGGGGGAGGACTCGACCACCGGCCGCAGCGGCTCGTGCGGAACCAGCAAGGTCCTGTTCATCACGATGCCCTTCAAGTTGGTCAAGAGCAACTGAACGCGTCGGCGACCGCCGAGGGGCCGGCCCATCCGTGGATCGGGCCGGCCCCTCAGCGTGTCCGGCTCAGGCGGTAAACAGGTCTTTCCACGTTCGGCGATCGGTGTGCGGCGCCAAATCGGTTTGGCGGTACACCTTTCCGTCCGGGGTTACGTAGCGGCCGGTGCTCGGATCATAGGTGGCGATGGCGACCGACGGCCCTGTCGGTACGTGGGAGCCGAACGCGCTCGGAGCTACTGATGGTGCGTTGGTACCCGGACTTGGTGGGGTATTCGGCGCCGAATCGGGGGCAGATGGCTGACCGGCCGCCGGCGGCATCGGCGTGCCCTCGAGCGGACCGTAGATCGTCTTGTCGTGATCGACGCGGGAGTCCGGCGCGATCCCCTGGGCGAGTAGGTTCGGATCGATCGGGTACGGACCGAGGGGATGTTGGCGCATCGCCAATGGCTCGAAAGGCTTGTCACTGTCGCAGATTTCGACGGTGGGAGCACGCTTGCCCGGGTTGCCCATACACGGATAGTTGCGGGCCCCGCGGACGCCGATCGGTGAATCCTGCGGCAACTTGCAGTACAGCCCATCGGGAGTGTCAGTGTCACTGGTGTCCTCCGGCGATCGCCAGGCCGAAGGAGGTAGGAATCCGACCGTGCAGGCCGGCGGGTCACCGATGTTCAGGGTGAAGTCGCCCAACGACATTCCGGTCGGGTTGTTCTTGGGCGCGCCGTAGGACTGCGTCGATGCCACCACTGGTGGCAGGAGCACCAAGAGTTGCTCGATCGACGGGTGATAGGTCACCGCCACCTGCCCAAGGCTCGCCAGATTGGCCAAGAACACGGGCAGGGTGGGCTTGACTTGGTTGAACAGACGGGTGCCTGCGTCAGCCGCTCCCGACCCCTCCTTGAGGAGAGTTCTCACCTGAGGATCGTCGTGGACCAGCTGTTGGCTGATTCCGGCCACGCTGCGTGCCCAGGTCCGAATGGCGTCGACGGATTGAGCCTGTCCATCGAGCAGCGGTCCGCTGTCTTCGATGAGGGTCCGGGACTGATCGCTGACGCCGTTGGCATCCCGGATCAGCTTCGACGAGGAATCCAACAATGACCCGACATCATATCCAGTTCCGTTGAACGCCTTGAACGCTTCGTCGAGCAGCGGACTGATCTTGTCCTTCGGGATGCTGCTGATCAGCGAGCTGACCTGATCAAGCATCGGCCCTACGGCCTGGGGTATCGAAGTATTCGCTGCTGCGATGATCGATCCGTCGTGCAGATACGGTCCGGCGTCGTTGCGCGGTTGCAGGTCGACGTACTGTTCACCGACTGCGGACACGCTACGGACCGCGGCGTGTAGGTCAGCGGGAATCTTCGACGTGGTGTTCAGCGACAGAGTGGCTACGGCGCCTTCGCGGGTGGGCTGTACATCAGTGACCTTGCCGATCTGCACGCCGCGGTAGGTGACGTTGGAGAAGCGATACAACCCTCCGGTACCCGGGAGGTTGATCGTCACGGTCATTCGCCCGATGCCCAACAACGTTGGTGCCTGCAGGTACGCGACGAGCATCACAGACAAGCCGATGACTGAGGCGGCAGCGAAGATACCCAGTTGAATGCGAACGAATCGGGTGAGCATCAGTTGGTGCCTCCCTTCGAGATTGCGGGGTCGGTCGCCGCGGACTGCGCCGGCTGCGGCGGTTCGGCCTTGGCATCGACAAGTGGTGGCATCGTGGCAACCGCTTTCGGCGGAGCCGTGAGCAATGTGCCCAACGGGTCCTTGGTGTAGTTGGCGAACCAGGGATCACCGGGCGCCGGGACCAGGGGGGCGCCTTCCTGTCCCCAGCGGGTGCCGAGGAGCAGGCCGCGTTTGAGTCGAGGGATCGTGAAGTCGAAGGTGATGAATTCGTTCAGGTAGTCGCCGCGTATCCCTCGGTCGATGAAGTTCTGTGGATATGGATACGTCGGGGCGAACGCCAGCACGGTGCCCAGGTTCGGACCGACATCAGCCAGGGCCCGCAGGGTGGGTTCAAGGTTGCGCAAGTTGGTCACCAGGTCAGCCTGGGTCGCGTTGATGACCTTGGTGGCAGTGTCACTGAACAGCCCGAACTTCTGCAGCGCCGTGGTGATGTTGGGCCGTTCCTTGACCAAGACATCTAGTGCCGGCGGGATCCGTTGCAGCGCTTGGGTGATCACGTCGTTCTGTCCGGCCATCGTTCCTGACAGTCGGGTCAGCGCGGTAATCGATGCATTGATGTCGTCGCGCTGGTCGGCGAACGTGCCGACGAAGTTGTTGAGGCGACTGAGCAGATCGCGGATCTGGCCTTGCCGGCCGTTGAGTGCGCTGTTGAACTCGGTGACGAGTTCACCGATCTTGCCCAGCCCGCCGCCGTTGACGAGGACCGACAGTGACGACAATGTCTGCTCAGTGGAGGGGTACGTCGATGTGCGGTTCAACTCCAACGTGGCGCCCGGCGCGAGGCGCCCGGTCGGTGGCTGGCCTACGGGCGGGTCCAGAGCGAGGTGCATGGACCCGAGCAGACTGGTTTGCCCGACGGCCGCGACGGCATTCGAGGCGACCACCGCATCGGGTTTGACCGATACCTCCACGTCGGCGTGCATGTTCCGCACGCCCATCCGAGACACACTGCCCACGATGACGTCGCCGATCATGACCGGCGAATTGGCTTCCAGCGTACCGACATTGGCCAGCTCCACATGGTAGGTCGTGGCATTGGGGCCACGACCTACGGTTCCGGGCAGTGGCAGGGAGTTCAGTCCGTGAAATGTACAGCCGGTGACGGATACCAGTGCGCACGCGCAGATCGCCGTCAGGCGGGTGATGGACCGTTTCGCGATCACGGTGTACCTCCGGGGGCCGGGGCAGCAGGCGCCGGGGCAGCTTCGGCGGGCAGGAGCAAGTCCTGCACGGTGGGAGTGTGGGATGGAACCGGGGCGGCCGGTGCCCCGGGCGGGATCGGCGCGCCGGGAAACAGTGCGGGCGCCGGATCTGCCGGTAATCCGTTGGGCGCGTACGCGCCTGGAGGTCCTGGCGCCGCACCCCATCCAGCCGGAGGCGCCACGTCGTTGGCGCCGGTGTAAGCCGACACCGCCGGGGCTTCGGCTTGCGCGTCGGCCCTACCGCCGGATCCCCCCGGAGCGAGTTTCGGATCGGTGTACACCAGGTTCTCCGGGCTGGGGGCTTTCTTGAGGTAGAGGTTCATCGGCATGGGCAGGTAGTTGAAATTCAACAGCGACAGCGCCGGACCGAGATATTGAGAGCACAGCTTGGCCGATTCGGCTGCGGTCGCGTTCTTTACCGCCGCGATCGCTGAGCAAACCACCGCTACCGGGTTGGCGAAGTTCGACATCGCGAACGCACCAACGGCAGTGCCGCTGTCGGGGTTGTAGATGTTGTAGCCGTTACCGATGGCATTTGGTGCCACGTGCAGGACATTCTCGAGCTTGAGTTTGTTGTCGACGAGGTTCTGGGTGACGTTGGTCAATCGTTGTATCTGTTCGACGGTCTGATCGCGCGAGCCGTCGACGAACCGTCGGACTTCGCCCACCGCTGAAGCCAGATTCGTCAACGCGGCGTCCAGATCGGACCTGGCGCCGTCGACGATGCTGGTCACGCTGGCCAGTCTGTGTTGAAATTCAACGATCTGGGTGCTGCTGTCGCGCAGAGCCGTGACGAATATCTGCAGGTTCTTGATGATCTCGACGATGTTGCCGCTACCTCGGGCCAGGATCCCTCCGATGCCCGACAGTTGGCGGATCGCTTGATGCAACTTGTCGCCGTTGCCATCCATGGCGGCCGCCGCGCTGTCGATGAAGCGGCTGAGTGCAGACGCCGAAGTGCCGTTGACTGGTCCCAGATCGGTGGCCAACCGCATGAGTTGGTCTTTGACCTGATCCCATTCCACCGGCACCGCCGTACGTTCGACGCCGATCTGCGCGCCGTCTGCCATTCTTGGTCCGGCGTCCTCATACGCCGGTGCCAACTGCACGTACCGCGCGGCAACGAGGTTCTGCGCCATGATGATCGCCTTGGCGTCGGCGCGGATCGGTACTCCATGATCGATGGCGAGGGTCAATCGTGCCTGACCGCCGGCGGGTTCGATCCTGGTGATGGTTCCGACTTTGACGCCGGCGACGCGGACCTCGTCGCCTGGGTAGATCGCGGTGGCCGAGGTGAAGTACGCGGTGACCGTGGTGGGACCGAAGACGCGCTGCCGCACCAGGACTGAAGTTCCGATGATCATCACGGTCACCAGCAGAGCCAGGGCGATGCGAGTCAGCGGTTTGCGGTGGCGGTTGATCATCGGGTACCTCCCGGAATGCCGTTGTGGGGCCAGGGGAATTCTGCGCGGGGGCCGGCGTTGTCAGGGGGTTGGCCCGCGTTGGTACCGCGGCGGAATCCGAAGGCGTAGTCGAGGAACGGCTGCAGAGTCTGTGAGGGGAGCAGGTTGCCGATGAAGGCGTTGTAGTACCAGCCGTTGTTCACCGCTTCGCCCTGGGTAACCTGGTATTTCGCCAGTCCTGCAAGGGCTTTGGCGATATTGTCCCGGTTCTTTTCCAGGATTGCGGTCACGGAGTTCATCTTCTGGAGCGTCGGCGCCAGAACTTTTTCGTTGTCGTGTACAAGGCCGGACAGTTGCTGTGCCAGGGCTGAGGTGTTGGCCAGCAGATTGACTATCGCGTAGCGGCGGCGATCGAGGACCCCGGTCAGCGCGTTGGCATCGAGCAGCAGCGTGTTCACCTGCTGGCTGCGCTGCGACAGAATGCCGGTCACGTCGGCCGCGTCCTTCAGCAGAGCGCTCAGGGATTCGTTGCGGCTGTTGAGCGTTTGTGACAGGCGGGTCAGTCCGTCAAACGTCGGTCCCAACTGTGGGGCCGTGCGGTCGATGGTGTCTGACAGCGTGTCCAGCGACTGTGTCAAAGCTGCGGTATCGGTGTCGGCCGTGTTGGCGGTGAAGTCACTGGTCGCGTCGGTCAGCGAATATGGCGAGCCGGTCCGAGCGAGGGGAATGGTGTCGGCGGCGTGGAGAGTGCCGGACCCGGCAGGTTCCACGGTGAGCATCCGTGCGCCGAGGACGGTGCCGGTCCTGATATGGGCAGAGGTTTCTGAACCCAGCCGGACCGTCCCGTCGAGGCTGAACGTCACCAGGGCCTTGCCGTGATCGAGGGTGACCTCGGTGACCTTCCCTTTGGTGACGCCGGAGATCTTGACGTCATTGCCCGGGGCAAGGCCGCCGGCTTCGGTGAACAGCGCGTGATACTTGATCGAGGTGGCCCACGACCACAGCTTTTGCGGCTGCAGTCCGACGGCGACGACGAGTATGACCAGTACCAAACCGATCAGTCCGGTACGGAGAAGTTGCGATCCACGGTATTTGAGCATCAGGGTTCCCCACAGCGTCCGGTGTTCTGCATGATCCACGGGAAGTACGCGGTGCGACCCTGAAGATCGGTCACCCGGACGTTCATGCCGCATAGATACTGGTTGATGAAGCTGCCGTAAGCGCCCAGGCGCACCAGTTTGCGGTAGTTGGCAGGTGCCTTTTGCAACGCGAGATCGATGCGCGATTTGTCGTTGTCGTTGTCCAGCAAGGTGGCCATGCGGCTGAGCTGGTTCACCGTTCCGGTCAGAGGCGGGCGGGCCTGCGTCATCAGATCAGACAGGGATGCGGTGCCCTTGTCCAGGGCACTGATCGCGTCGCCGATCGGATCTCGTTGTTCGGACAGGCCGGTGATCAGTTGTTGCAGACGGGTGACAGCGCCGGAGAATTTGTCGCCGTCCTTGGCGACCGTGGCAGTGACGGTCTTGAGGTTGTCGATCATCTGTTGGACGGCCTGGCCGTTGTCAGCCAGGGCTGTGGTGAATGAATTCGTCTGGGAAAGCAGCGATTCCATGGTTCCACCTTGGCCCTGCAGGATTTGAATCAGGGAGTTGGTCAGCGCGTTGACATTCTGTGCGTTGAGTCCTTGGATGACCGGTTTGAGTCCGCCGAGAAGGAGATCGAGATCCAACGCCGGCTCGGTGCGGTTGGCTGGAATCTGAGATCCCGGCGGCTGGATTTTTGTCGATCCCGGCCCGTCCAGTATTTCCAGATATCGGTTGCCGACCAGATCGAGATAGCGCACAACGACTTTGGTGCCGGTCGTCAGCACAATGTTGCGGTCGGAATCGAAGCCGACGACTACCGTGTTGTCAGATCGCAGGTCGATGTCATTGACTGTGCCGACGCGAATGCCCGCCACTCGGACCGAATCGCCTACTTTCAGGCTTGATGCGTCGGTGAATACGGCTGAGTAGCTGTTTGTGGACCCGGTTCGATACTGTCCGAGGATCGCGAACAGCGCTCCGGTGAGCAGCAGCATCGTTACGCCGAATGCACCGAACTTCAACGCGGTCCGTGTCATCCGGGTTGCCCCACCTGTGCGGTGTTGCGCGGAGGGCCATCGATGGGGCCAAACAGCGCCTGTTTGAGTGCGTCGGAGTTCAACAAGATTCCTTGATTTCCGTATTGTGCTGGGTTGGCGTTGGTGTCGGCAACCACAAACGGTGGCCGTTGCTGGAACCCCACATTGGGAAGACCCATGCACTGAGGTCCGCCTGAGGCGGCGACCTTGGGCAGGTTGCCCGGGTAGCGGTAGCGTTCGGTACCCAGCAGGAATGAGTCCAGCAGCATGATCCCGGGCAACGGCTGCGGGGGACCCATCGCCAGTGGCTCAATGCCCTTGAGCGCACAGGTGATCGCTGGGTTGTATTGGTTGGTCAGGTCGGTGGTGGGGACCAGTAGGTGCATGGCGTTGGTGAGTGCGTCGCCGTTGGCGCCGACGACGTCGTTGCCGACGTCGGCCAGGCCGATGGCGCTCAGTAGCGCGGCATTGAGATCGTGTTGGCTGTCTGTGATGGTGTCGCTGAGTCTGGTTGCGTTGCGCGCGGCGCCCATGAGGTCGGGGGCGGCGTCCGCGTACGCGGTGAGAACCTCTGGAGCCACGGCAATTTCGTGCCGCAGGGCATGAAGGCTGGGATCGATTTTGGTTAGCAGGACGTCGAGGTCAGCCATGGTTTGACCGAGGGCGTTGCCGCGGCCGTTGAGCGCCTGAGCCATTGCGCCGAGGGTCTCGTTGAGCTTCTCTGGTTGGACCTGGGCAAGTACTGAGACCAAATGCTCGAATACCGTGTTGATCTCAACGGTCACGTGGCTGGCGTCGAGGATCTGTCCGGCATGAAGCGGCTGGGCCGACGCGTCTGTCGGCGGGACCAGTTCGACGTACTTGGCGCCGAACACTGTGCTGGATGCGATCCGCACCCCTGTGTTGGTGGGTATCAGCGGCAGATAACCAGGATCCATTGCCAGATGGATGGCGGCGCGCCCGTCCGGCAGGGAATCGATCGATGCCACCTTGCCTACCTGCGCGCCGTGCAGTTTCACCTTGGCATCAGGGTTCATGATCAGGCCGACCCGCGGTGACAGGACCGTCACTGGTGCGGTGTCGGTCGTGCCACCGCGGAACAGCACGACGGCGCCGACGACGATCACAGTGGTCATGCCGATCGCGGCGAGGCCAGTTAGGAAACGTACTGAGTCACGTGACATTTGGTGCCTTAGCCCGAAAGGTTGAAGTTGCCGTTGGACCCGTAGATCGCCAGCGAGATCAGCAATGTGATCGACACGACCACGATCAGCGATGTGCGGACGGCGTTGCCGACCGCCACACCGACACCGGCCGGACCACCGCTGGCAAAGAACCCGTAGTAGGTGTGCAACAACAAGATGGCCAGTGCCATCAGGACGGCCTCCAGGAACGACCAGAGCAGATCGATGGGGTTGAGGAATGTGTCGAAATAGTGGTCGTACAGGCCGCCGGATTGTCCCAACAACACGACCGTGGTGAACTGGCTCGCCACGAAGGACAGGATCACCGCGATGGAGTACAGCGGGGTGATGGCCAGCATTCCGGCCGCAATGCGGGTGCTGACCAGGTATTCGACGGAGCGGATACCCATCGATTCCAGGGCGTCGATCTCTTCGTTGATCCTCATCGCCCCCAACTGAGCGGTGACGCCGGCGCCGAAGGTCGCCGCCAGGCCGATGCCGGCGACGATCGGTGCTGAGATACGAACGTTGATGAATGCGGCCAAGAATCCAGTCAATGCTTCGATGCCGATGTTGCCCAGCGAGCTATACCCTTGGATCGCCAAGACCCCGCCGGTGGCCAGCGTCAAGAATCCGACGATGACGACAGTGCCACCGATCATCGCCAATGTTCCTGCACCCATGCTGATTTCAGCTATCAGGCGAACGACTTCACGTCGGTAATGAGCGGCGGCGTAGGGTACCGCGGCCAGTGCGCGACCGTAAAACAGAATGTGTTCGCCGATGTCGCCGATGATTCTGACGGGAGAGCGCACCGCGCGGGCTAGCCGCGGGTATGTGGAACGAAGCGGAGCTGTAGTTTGCGTCATCGTGCAGTCATCTGGATACCGATGGCGGTGACCACCACGTTGACTACGAACAGGGACATGAAGGCGTAGACGACCGTCTCGTTGACGGCATTACCGACTGCTTTGGCTCCGCCGGTCGAGATGGTGAGTCCGCGGTAGCAGGCGACCACGCCCGCGATCAGGCCGAACAACGCCGCCTTGACACACGAAATGATGACCTCGGGAACGCCCGTGAGCAGGGTGATCCCCGCGGCGAATGCGCCGGGGTTCACATCCTGAACGAACACTGAGAACAGGTATCCGCCGAGGATGCCGATGATGACGACGAGACTGTTGAGCAGTAGCGCCACAAGTCCGGATGCCAGCATTCGAGGAGTGACGAGGCGCTGCACCGGGTTGATACCGAGCACCTCCATGGCGTCGATCTCCTCCCGGATGGTGCGCGATCCGAGGTCGGCGCACATCGCGGTGGCTCCCGCGCCGGCCACGATCAGCACCGTCACCATGGGGCCGACCTGTGTGACCGCGCCGAACGCAGCGCCCGCCCCCGACAGATCGGCGGCACCCAATTCACGTAACAAGATGTTCAACGTGAACGAGACCAGCACGGTGAAAGGGATTGCGACCAGGAGGGTAGGCGCCAGCGATACACGGGCGACAAACCATGACTGGTCAAGAAATTCGCGCCACTGGACCGGACGACGAAACGCGAACTTGGCTGCATCGACTGTCATCGCGAACAACCCGCCGACGGCCTGTAACGGACCGGCAAATGGCCGCTGCGGCATGAGGTACTCCGTTTCTCGGACACGACCCACGAGTCGATGTGACTCGGGACACGTCCACCGGGGAACAGTGGCAGTCTCGCTTCCGGCGCCGCCATGCCGATTCCCGCCTGACGGGAAAACCGCGGCGACGGCGACCGGCCGCCCTCCCGCCGTCGTGGCGGAACCACCTCGGTCCGCGTAAAGCGAGGGCGCCGCGGTGTGCGGCCGCCCGCCGCGAATGGTGCGGGTCGCGTGGATGGAAAATTACTGCTACACGCATGAAATCGATTGGGCAAGTGTCTATTTGTGCGTCGCTAGCCGGCTTCCGATGAGCTCGAAAGTGGGTTGCGGGCGCCATTTTCCCGCTCAGCGGTTATGGCGGCAGACCCGTGATCTCCGTCACTGCCACTGTTTGTGGGTCGATTGGCGGCTGTTCAACTGCAAGGAGGCAGAAGCGATGGGTGGCGCGAAATATGTGGGTCGCGTTGGGGGGCTGGCGTTCGCACTCGGGGTCGGCGTAGCGTTCTTCACCGGTTGTGGTGTGGCTTCGGCGCTTCCGTCATCTGATGGGTCGTCGACGTCTGATGGCCCATCCTCGGCGCATCATGCAAAGCCGACGGCTGCTGGCGGCACCCCGACGTCCACAACTTCGGTGGGCAAGGATGAGACGCAGGGGTCTGCGGCCACGACTCCAGGCTCTGGCAAGCGCAGCAACCCACGTCCACGGCATAGCTTGTCGAAACCTCATGTGCCAGTGTCTGGTTCGGCGACATCGTCCTCCGGTTCGTCGGCCCACGCTGCTGGTGCGGGTGGCACTCCTGGATCAACACATGACACGGCCAGTAATGCCAGTAATGTCGGGGCGACGTCCTCACCCACCGACAGTGGCGCCGCATCAACGCCCACCGCGTCGGCTTCGTCTTCTACATCGTCGGCGGCCGGATCCCCGGCGGCGGGCGCACAGTCCACGGGAAGCGCCACCGCGTCGACCCCGGTCGTGACAGCCAAGCCGGTGGCCGCGGTGCCCAACGTCATCGAGGGAGTGGCGGCGAAGCTGATCAACGGCGTCTTGGACCCGTTCACCGGCGGGAACTCGCCGACCACGCCGTCAGATACGCCGGCCGCGTGGCTGGCGCTGGCGGCGGCGCGACGCGAGCTGTCCGCCACTGCTACCCGATCCCATTCGGCCCAACCCGCCGCGACCGTCAAGCTCGCTGCAGTTGTGAGCACCACCCCTACCGCTGGCACCGCGGTTCCCAGCGCCGGGGCGGCGGTCATTCCTGCGGCGTCGTCGCCCGTGGCACCTGGGGATATCACTCAACAGTTCAATAGATTGATTTACGTCCCGCTGCACGCATTCACCCAGCAATGGATCAACAGCCCCTTGGGGCGGCAGGTCGATGCCTTCATCAACACCGCACTGGGCTCCTACGCCATCGGTAATGGCGTGGCCGGCAGCGCCACGCACCACGACGGCACCGCCGGCGGTTGGCTGCTGGGCGACGGCGGAGCGGGCTGGAACAGCACGCAGGCCGGCGTCGCCGGCGGAAACGGCGGTGCTGCTGCCGGCATCCTTGGTACCGGCGGCTCCGGCGGCCACGGTGGGGCAGGCGCCGCCGGCGGAATCGGCGGAGCCGGTGGAACTTTGATGGGCGTTGGGGGCCACGGCGGTAACGGCGGCGCCGCTGCGACCGTCGACAGCGCGGGAGGCGCCGGCGGCGCCGGTGGTGCCGCGCCCGGTCGGTTCTTCGGTATCGGTGGTGCTGGAGGTAACGGCAGTGACGGCGGCGTCGGCGGTCACGGCGGTGACGGCGGCAGTGCAGTCGGGCTGCTCGGCAGCGGCGGCCGCGGCGGGGATGCCGGCAACGGCAGCGTCGTCGGTGCGGGGCTACCAGCGCTCGGCGGTGCCGGAGGTAATGCCGCGTTTATGGGAACCCACGGGTCGGTTGGCAAGGCGGGTACCCAGGCGGGGATCTCCTCCACGCCATCGCCGGGAACGGGGTCGCTACCGCCGCTCAGCACCACCGGCACGTGGATCACAGACAGCGACGGCAAGGTCGTGTTGATGCATGGCACCAACCAAGTGAATATCAGTCCCCAACTGCTGACGCCTTCCGAAGCCGGGTTCAGCGCTGATGACGCAGCGTTCTTGGCCGCCAACGGATTCAACGCGGTCCGTCTCGGAATCGACTGGTCACGGTTGGAGCCCCAGCCCGGCGTTTACGACGACACCTATCTGGCGTCCATCAACGAAACCGTCCAAATGCTGGCGAGCCACGGGATCTACAGTCTGCTCGACATGCACCAGCAGCTGGGGCCATCCTGGTCGATCGACACCGGCGGAGTGCCCTCAGCACATCTGCCCTTCCCGCTTGGGCTTTTCTTCGACCCGGCGCAGAACCACGCCCTGGACAAATTCTGGGCGAACGGGACTGCGTCGAACGGTGTGGGGCTGCAGAACAACTACGCGCTGATGATGGAACATGTGGCCAACTACTTCAATGGCGATACCTCGGTGATGGGTATCGAGATCATGAATGAGCCGCTGCCGGGCAACCAAACCATACCGACCATCTTGGGCAGCAACTTCTTCGACGCCCAGCAGCTGACACCGTTCTACAACCAGGTGGCCTCCGCGATCAGGGCGGTGAACCCCAACGCCACGATCTTCTATGAACCCAATTTCCTTGCTACAGCGATGATTCCGATCCGGCTGGGCACTGTGAACGCGTCGAACACGGCGTTGTCGTTCCACAACTACGCCTACATCGATGCCGGGCCGTTGGGTGTGCTGCCGTTGGTCAACGTGATCGAGGAGAACGCCAGGGCCTGGGCCCGAGCACATGGCGTCCCGGCCTTCATGACCGAGTTTGGTTCGAGCAGCAACCAGAAGTCGATCATCGACACCGTGAACCCGGCCAACCATGACCTGATCGGTTGGACCGAATGGAGTTACAGCAATACGGGCTATGGCGGCATCGACGGCACACCCGAGTGGCTGGTCAACGATCCCAGCAAGCCACTTACGGGCGACAACGTCAACACTGCCACACTGCAGACTCTGACTAGGCCATACCCGCAACTGGTGGCAGGTACCCCCGGTTCCTATTCGTACAAGAACGGCAGCTTCCAATTCACCTATTCGACGGACCGGGCTGACGGTCAGGGTCAGTTCGCCGGCGGCTCGCAGACCGTGATCTCGGTGCCTGCTGTCCAGTATCCCAATGGCTACCAGGTCACTGTCGTTGGTGGCCAAGTGGTTTCGGCCCCCAACGCGCCGCGACTCGTCATCGCCTCCGACGATGGTGCGAGCACGATCAAGGTTACCGTCAGCGCGGTGGTCGCAGCTTGACCGCGGATGGGTGGCCCCACACGGTGAGCCCGGTCGGAGAGCCTCACTGAAGCCGCAGGAATGGACCCGTTCGGAAACTCTTCTTTCCGCCGAACGGGTCCGGCAGGACAGGACGCCCTAGCTGGTGCGTAAATCGCGGCGCATGGTGTGATCAGCTCGGGTTGGGCGGAGCGACGAACGCCATTCTGGTGCGGGTCAAGTGAATCGACTGGATGCGCCAATCTCCATCGATTTTGGTGTAGGTCTCGTGATAGTGCCCTGCGCCGTGCAGGACCGAGCCATCTGGAAATTCGACGATGTCGGCCATGGCCCAGATGCCGGTCGCGGTGGTCGGTGAGGTGAGCGCAACTTCCGGGGTGTGCCCGTGATGAACGGTGGTGCATTCGCCGATCGTGGCGCGGATCGAGGAGACCAGTGAATCGGCGCCGTGCCATGTCTGATTGGCCGGGGCGTCCTCACCGCCGGTTGACACCGCATTATCGAAGATACCGACCACGTCGCTGGCGAATACCGAACGCCACGATGCCCAATCTTTGGTGTCCATGAAGCGGAAGTAGCGGGCCTTGAGTTGCCCGATGGCCTCAATATCGTCAGTCGGGGGCAGTGTAGGGATCAATGTCATTGCCTGTTCTGCGCGTGGGGCGTGTGTGCGTGCAAGCCGCTGGCCCTGCTCAGTCGAACGTCACGACGATCTTGTCTGCGGCGCCGGGAGTGGCCGCTGACAGTAACGCTTGTTCGACGTCGGCGAAGGGCAGCTTGTGACTGATGATGAGGGCGTACTTCTCCCAGTTGGCGACGATGTCAGGCGTGACCTCGAAGATCTCGGTTGGGTAGCCCATGGAGCCGATGATCGTGACCTCGTTGCTCATCACATTCATCAGGTCGATCGATACCGGTTCCTTGTGGACCGCCACGATGCCCAGTTTTGAGCCTCGCTTGGCACTGTTGAGAGCTGCAGTGACAGCGCCCGGTGCGCCGGCGGCGTCGAGGTAGATATCTGTGTCGGACTTGTTGGGCCATATCGATTCTCCTGAACCGTGCATGGCGATCAGGCGTGCACCGAAGTCCTCCTCGCCGGAGTTGATGACCGCGTCCGCGCCGATCTCCAGCGCCTTGTCGAGCCGTCCGGGAAGGAGGTCGGCGACCACGACATGGGCTACCCCGAGCGATTTCAGCGCGATCGCAGCGCCCAGGCCAATGGGTCCCGCCCCGATGACGACGACCTTGTCGGTTGGCTTCGGGTCGAGTTGATGAACTGCGTGCCTTGCCACCGCCATGGGCTCGTTGAGCGCTGCCACTTCGAACGGGATGTGCTGGGGTATGACTTCAAGATGTTGTCCGCGGACAGCGCCTTCGATCAGAAGGTACTCGGCAAGTGCACCGGTAGAGCCGCCGTTGCCGATGATGTTGGTGGGGCTGGCCATCGGATTGATGACGACGTGATCACCGACATTGATGTCCGTCACGTCGTCTCCGGCCGCGACAATCTCGCCCGCCGGTTCGTGGCCAAGCGGCATGGCGCCTTGGTGTGGGGGCAGTCCGCCGATAGCGATGTAGAAGGCGTCGGTGCCGCAGATACCGCAGGCTCGGATGCGGACCAGCACGTCGTTCGGGCCAACTGAGGGAACGGACTGCTCAACAACTTTCGCAATTCCGGGTGCGGTTACGACGGTGGCCTTCATCGCGATCTCCTTATAATCGGTTGTGAGGCAATAATATTCAAGGCTCAATGGCCCGTCCATGAGGAATCGCTGCCGGGCGAATGAGCGTGCCATAGGCGCCGATGCGGTCGACCTTTGGTGTTTGGAATCAAACGTGGTCAGTCTCTTCGCGTCTTCGGCGGTCCGTCGATCCTTGTGTCCGGTCAGCGGAACACTCGGCTCGGGTCGCGATCAGTGCCACCTTTGGACTGACGACGCAGGTGCTAATGGCGATGTCAGGGCGAGGTTTCGGCGAGCGCAGGCAGAACCTTGTCGGTCAGCAGATGAACCGATCGCCACGCTTCGTCTATGGGCATGCCGCCCACTAGCGGATGCAGCACAATGGGGCCGTAGTCAGGGGACTCCCGGACTTCGTCGATCAGTTCCTCGGGCGTCAAGAACCGGTAGCGGCCAGATCGACGTACCGCGTCCAATGTGTGCACGCCCGGCAGGTGCATCGACGAACGAGCCACCGCGGGTGACCATCCGCCATAGGTGGCCGCCTCCCACAGGAGGTGTTCACCAAGGTCGGTCCATGCCTTTTCCGGATCCTCATGCAAGAAGATCATTCCCCGGTTGACGCGGGCCGGCATGATGATTGCGGGAGTTGTGCCTGCCTGCGCGCACAATTCGCGGTAGTAGTCTGCGATATCGGGCAGGTAGTCGGGCAGGCTCAAACCAAGGCCGTGGTGAGCCGCTCGTCGTGCGGTTGCGCGCACACCGCCGCCGACAAAGAGGGGCGGATGCGGCTGGACCCACGACCTCGACCCAATCGACGAGCCCGGATCAATATCGACGATCGGCAGGTTTGACCACGCCCTCAACATCTCACCCAGCAGTCGATCCATGAGTTCTGCCCGCTGCGAGAATGAAACGCCCATGGCGGCGTATTCGACTGGCCGGTAACCGAGGCCTACGGTAGTGATCAAACGTCCGCCGCTCATAGCATCGACGAACGCGATATCTTCCGCTAGCCGTAGCGGATTCCACAACGGTCCGAGCGCACAGTCGATGCTCGCGTAAAGACGCTCAGTCCGTGCCAAGAACATCGTCGCAGCCAGAACAGGATTGCTGCTCCAGCCGTGTCCGGTGACATGGTGCTCATCGATGCTCACGGCGGCGACGCCGCATCCATCGGCCCACTGTACGAGTTCGGCTGCAGTGCTGATGATTTCGCGTCGCACGTCAGCGTCGGGCCGCGGCGTCGCGAAGGTGAACCTGATGACCGATGTAGTCATTGCAACCTCTACGTGGCAGTTGATGGTCCGGCCCGTGACCTCTGGCGTCACTGTCGTGTGCCTGTCGCCGTCCGGGTATCTACGAAGCGTCGCATCAGCGAAATATCTGGCGTCAGGGGCAATCTCACTGACCGGAACAGGGTCACAAGCCACGTACTTCATCAGATTCGCCGTCGAGGAGGACCGCTGGAAGCGTTCCGGTGAGCGGATATTCGCGGCGCGGGCGATGGCGCGTGACGCGTAGAAATGACTTCGTGTCGGTCACGTGTGAGGTACCGGCAACAACCGAGCCCCTAACATGCCCGCTCCAGCAGTCACGCCCGCACCGCATAGTTCCGGTACGGCGACCGTCACCGCGGAAGGCTCAACCAGTTGCCACTGCAGCGAAGGAACATCCCTGATGTCATCACAATCAGCCCTAGCCATCGATGATTTGGTGGCGCCTCGTCTCGAACCTGTGCAGCAGCAGGTCCTCGACGCGTTCAGCAATCAGCACATCGGACTCGATCCCGCCGCATTGATCGCAGATGCGATGGCCGACGCCGGTCTTGACGACTTCGGCGACGACGGCTTTCGGCCCCGCCTGAACGCCTATGTGGCGGCCATCGAAGCTGACACGGGCAACACGAATCTGAATCGTTTCATCTTGCGCAACCGGATCGTGCGTCTGTTGACCCAACGTCTGTTGCTAACGGACTTGCTAAGGCGCTACCCCGAGATTCATGACGTCGAAATTGAGCAACCGATCATTGTGGTGGGGCTCCCCCGCTCGGGCACCACACATTTGGTCAACCTGATCGCCGCAGATCGGGGGCGTCGTGCACTTCCATTCTGGGAAAGCCAGGAGCCGTTCCCCCGCAGGGGAGAGGCGCCCGATGTGAATGGGCTGGACCCGCGTTTCCTACGGAGCGTCGCCGAACATGAGTACGCCAAGACCATAACTCCACACCTGCAGGCGATGCACGATCGTTTTCCCGCCGCGATCGAGGAAGAGGTCGAGCTCCTCGACATCGACTTCGCCAGCTACGTCCTGGAGTGGCATGCCCGGGTTCCGCAGTGGCGGGACTTTTACCTGGCGCTGAACCAGTTCGACCACTACGCATACCTGCGGACCATTTTGAAGGCACTGACATTCCTGCGTGGGCCGCGCCGCTGGGTACTGAAGTCCCCACAGCATGCTGAGCAGTTGCGCCCCTTGATTTCCACCTTCCCCGACGCCACGATTGCGTTTACCCATCGCGATCCCGTTGCGGTAATCCAGTCGGCGATAACGATGTTGGCTTACGGCGACAGGATCCGTCGGCATGACATCGACCCAGGCGGGCTGGTTGACTACTGGGTGGATCGGATTGAACGATTGCTCCGCGCGTGTGTGCGTGATCGCGACCTGATTGGTCAGGACCGGAGCATCGATGTCCTGTTCCACGAGCTCAACGGCAATGAGATGGCCATCGTCGACAAGCTGTACGAACTCAATGGCACCACGCTGTCCCCGGAGTCGGCCGCTGACCTACAGGGGTACTTGGATGCCAATCCGCGAGGCAAGCATGGCCGCATGGTCTACGACCTTGAAAGGAACTTCGGACGCTCTGCCAAACAGATGCGCGCCCGGTTCGACTTCTATTTCGAGCGTTTCGGCGTCAAGGAGGAACTGTGACTGACCGTCGACTCGAGTACCGTGTACGCCCAGGCGCCGAAGACATTGTGGGCGCCAACGCGCCTGCCGCGGAGCAAGTGGCACCGGGGATTTGGCTGTCGCCCGGATTGTCGAACGCGTACCTGTTGACCACCGCTGAAGGACGCATCGTCGTCAATGCCGGTATGGGGTTCGAGGGGCCGGTGCATCGCGCCAATTTCGATGCAGTCGACGACGCGCCGGTCCGTTACCTCATCCTCACGCAGGGACATTACGATCACGTGGGCGGCGCCGACACTTTGCGCGATGCTGACACAACGATTGTTGCGCAGGCCAACTGGAGCACCTGGCGGACAGACAACGAGTTGCTTGCGAACTTCCGCATTGCGAATTCTTCTTTCGCATGGCTCGAAACGACGATGGCCTCGGCGGCGCACACGATGGAGCGCTTCGGGCCGGCCCTGCCACAGCAAAGTGCTCCGACCCCTGGCCTCGTCTTCGACGACACCCTCGAGTTGGTTCTGGGCGGGCGGAGACTGCAGTTGTTGGCCACGCCAGGCGGCGAGACAACCGACAGCCTGGTGATCTGGCTGCCCGACGAGAAAATATGTCTGTGTGGCAACGTCTTTGGTGCACTGTTCGGTCACATCCCCAACCTGGTCACCATGCGCGGCGACCGGTATCGTGACGCCGCCACGGTCATCGCCTCAATTGAGAAGGTCCGTGACCTGGGTGCCGAAATATTGCTCACCGGTCATTTCGGACCGATCACCGGTGGTCAACACATCCACGCCGAGCTCACCAGGCTGCGTGATGCGGTAGCTTACGTACACGACGCCACCGTGGCGGGAATGAACGCTGGCAAAGACGTGCGCACCTTGATGCGCGAGGTCGTCCTACCTCCCGAACTGCAGGTTGGAGAAGGATACGGCAAGGTCAGCTGGGACGTGCGTGCGATCTGGGAGAACTACGCCGGATGGTTCCACCATGAGTCAACGACCGAACTCTACGCCGAAGGGCCCCAGAGTGTTTCCGCAGATTTGATCGAGCTCGCGGGTGCGGACGCCTTGATCGCCAGAGCTGCCCAGTATGTGGAGCAGGCACAACCGTTGCAGGCAATTTATCTGGCGGAGATCGTGCAGAGCGTCGACCCAGAACATCAGAAAGCCAAACTCGTTCTCGTCGACGCACACGCACAGCTCCTGGCGACCAGCACCAATTTCTGGGAATCAGCGTGGCTGCGCAAGCAAATTGAGGAGCTGTCGTGACCAATGACATCCGATTCGACTTCGCTGGCACCACTGCGCTGCTCACCGGCGGCACCAGTGGGATCGGCCATGCGACAGCGACTTTGATGCGCGACGCCGGCGCGTATGTGACGGTGACGGGCACCAGAGCCTCAGCTTCCGATTACGAAGTGGACCTGGCGGGGCTGACCTATCGGCAGCTCATCGTGACCGACCATGATTCCGTGGACGCCCTGGCGGCGGAACTGGACAGCGTCGATGTACTGGTCAACAACGCAGGCGCGAATTTTCCTGGTGGACTCGATGAATCGACGTCTGAGGGATTCGCTGCGTCGGTAGAGCTGAACCTTCTGGCACCGTATCGCCTCACCAGTGCATGCCATCGGGCACTTGCCCGTTCGTCGGCTGCTGGCGGCGCCTCGGTGGTGATGCTGGCATCGCTGGCAGCACTCCGTGCGGTGCCGATTGTCCCCGGCTACGGTTCGGCCAAAGCGGGTATCTTGGCACTCACCCGCAATCTGGCGGTCAAATGGGCACCGGATCGCATCCGGGTCAACGCTGTGGTGCCAGGTGTGACCGCGACGCGCATGACCGCACCCATGGACTATGTGCCCGAAGCCAAGCAGGCCCAGATCGATCACATTCCTTTGGGACGCTTCGCCGAACCGAATGAAATAGCAACGGCGATCGCATATCTGTGCAGCGGCGCTGCTGCGTACACCACCGGCGCGGCCCTCGTCGTTGACGGCGGATACAGCAACCTGTAATCGACTACCGCGGGGTATCGGCAATGCCCGGAGGGCGACGATGTCCCGCGGTAGTCGATTACGCGTGTCGAGCCGAGACAGAGTAGGCTGAACCGCCACATCGCCCCAGGCAGCGGCCAGTTACATCGATACTGGGATGTATTGACCTGTCGACGTGGTCATTTGGTGCCGAGTATGCCGCGATCAGGCGTTGATCGCGGCGGCGCAACAGGTTCCGTGGGCATCGATACCGATCGAAACTTGGATGAATTCGGTCAGGCGTCGATGGGTTCGAAGTTGAACGGTGAGAAGTATGAACGCACTGACGTTATCTTGCCGGACTCGTCAAACACCATGGTGTCGATCGGCGACAGCCGGACGACGCCTTCGCCACCGTTGAAGGTCAGGGCAAACTGAAACGCAGCTTCATTACCAGACACGCGCACCGTAAGGAGCTCAGCGGAACGATCCAATGTCTGGAGCGCCGAAAAGAACTCGTGAATCGCTACGCGGCTCGTCAGTACATCGCTGCCGACGGGGTCTTCAACTGAGGCTTGCTCAGCGAACAGGGCGAGGATGTCATCGGCAGACCCGCTTCCGATGAGTTCGACGTATTGCTTCACGATTGCCGTCAAGGATTCGGCTCGATTGTTTGCGCTGGACATATTCGTAAAGCTATCGTCCGTGCCATAGGTCGTCACCGACTGAGCCCGCCTACCGGGATGCGCGCGTAGAGGATGCCGTCCGTCACCGAGTTAGTTCATCGTTGGATGATGGCGCGGATTGGCTCTCGCCACGATCCGTTCGGGCGGCGTGGGCCCCAGCACGTCTTCCGCTGAAAATGCAGTCAGCGAGGGATAGTCCGCTGACGTAGCTGTTGGAGCAGAGTCCGACGGCGTTACGGCCGGCGGCGTAAAGTCCGGCGATGACTCCGCCGTCTCGGTGGCGGACCTGGCCGGTCTCCTCGGCAACGACGAGGCCGCCCAACGTCAGCCCGGGAATCGGGTAGAACATCGACGAATCGGCAGAGATGTTGATCGAGTAGAAGGGCCCGGAGGTCAAGGGCCGGCTTAGATCCGCGGCCTTGTGCGCGGGATCTCCCATACCAGTTTCGAGGCCCGCGTTGTATGCGTCGATCGTGCGCTGCAGACCGGCCGGATCGATACCGTTGGCGCAGGCGAGTGCTTTGATGCTTTTAGCTTTCTTGTGGCCTCGGGCGAAGAGATAAAGCAGTTGCAAACGTTGGAATATCTGGGTTTGCTCGCTGATCTGAGACTTGATCTTTCGCCAGGTCGACGCATCGTAAATTGCCCACCCGGTGCCGTCGAAACGCCGCATCAGAATGTTCCCGTGCGTTGCGCCGTACAGATCCTCATTGGCGATGCGGGTACCGTCGGCGCCGACGGTCAGACCTTCGAGAAATGCGCTCGGCGGAGCCAGGAATCGCCAGGCGGTGACATTGTCCATCTTGTCGGTCATGCCTCCTGCTTGCAGACCGAGGGCGATGCCGGCGCCGTCGTCACCCGGGGTACCCAATGGAGAGATCTTTATGAATTCGGGTGCGTGTTGCTGAACCCACTCACGGTTGTAGATGAACCCTCCTGCGGCCAGGATCACGGTAGTCCCGGACGCGCTGTGGGCCACCGCGGCGTTCGCCCACAATTGATCCGCCTTCGCGACCAGCCCTTTCACCAGGCCAGGCAGCCAGTTACCCACCTTCCCGCAGATCTTGGTCAACACACGGTGTAACCGCACGTCGGAGTGAGCCAGATCCATTGAGCGGTAGTGCACCCCGACGACCCGCCCATCGTCGACGAGTAGCCGGTCGACGCGGGCCAGGGGAACGAAATCGACGCCTTTGGCTTCCGCTGATTGGCGGATATGTTGACAGAGCACCTTGCCCGAACTCATGCCGGGCGCGAGGACACGGTGGCCGCGCGGTGCTGGCGATGCGTGTTCGACAAACGGGTACGCCTTTTCATTACCCGAGTAGTACAGGTAATGGCGGTCGGTGGGGTACGAGGTCTTGTACTCAGATACGCGTCCGCCCCGAAATTGGACGCCTTGGTTTTTCAGCCAGGTGATCATCGCGGGGCTTTGTTCGCAGAAGCGTGTGAGGGTGTCGTCGGCCACGACATCGCCGATTTCTTGCTTGAGGTAGTCCCGCAGGTTCTCGGTGGTGTCCTGATAGCCACCGTCGCGTTGTTCGTCGGTGCCTCCGCCGGCGTAGATGATTCCCCCGGACAGTGCGCTCGCCCCGCCGCCATATCCGCGGTCCAGCGCGAGGACGCGAGCTCCCGCGTCGGCGGCCTCGATTGCGGCGCACATGCCTGCGAGTCCATAGCCCACGACAATCACGTCGTAGTGTTCGTGGCGCTGGTCTGCCGCCTTCAAGATGACTCCTTGCCGCGGGGTGGTGGGTTCGAAAAAGGCTGCCGGTCTTGCGTGTCCACTACATTCGCGTGTTGCGCTCAGTCAGAAAGTATCTTGGATCGCCAGTGAAAAAGGTAGGAAAGGAAGATGATTTCGAACTAGGCGGACTCCCGGCTACCGGGAGAGTCCGGCATGCGCCGTATCCGTCGACCGCCGGTTTCAGAAGATGTCCGCTCAGCGGTCACGGCTAAGGCCCGGGGAGCCACAACAACTATTGTTCACAAGCGTGCGGAGCGTTGCGATTTCGCTGGCTGATCGCCTGATATCGGAGATGCGCACGATGGTGACCTCGGCGGGGAAGTGGGATATGAGAACCGTTACCGCGGGTTTGGCTCTGGCCGGCGCGATGGTGCTAGCAATGCCATTGGCTCACGCGGATATGCCGCGGGGAAACTTTGAGCTACGGATCGACGGTCGGTACGACTTTCACACATGGATATGGGCGATCTCGAGTTGCCCAGGAAATCCTGCCAATTGCGTCCACGTGCAAGCGATTCCCCAACCTGCGGCAAAAGCGTTCGGCTATCAGGCTGATGCGCAACTGATCGACGGGCGCTACACATTTAGCGTCGACGTGCCAGACGGGCTGCGTTGCGGCGACATCTACTACGGTCCTGTGATACCAACGCGTGATGTGTACTCCTGGGACGCCGCGACACAGTCGGGGACGCTGACTTCGTCGTCGGCCGCGGGTTGCGGCGGAACATCTCAGGAAACACTGAGCTATCCGTTCGCGCTGGTATGGATGTGATCTGAGCGTCGCGAGGAACGATCGTGGCGTGCGCTCGATAATGGAGACAGGCACATTGCCAGGTCCGAACGGGAGTCCGTCAGCCAATCGCGTGCCACGCTCTCCGACGAGCCACGCGCATTGATGTAGCCGCAGCGCCTTGAATAGGGATTTACCAGAGCACGCGTTGTTGGAGGTAAGCGCGGCGCTCGCGGATGATTCGATCACGTTCTTCCAGAGTGACGGTTGGTGTGTCACCTGGCAGGTGGTCGCGGACGTCTTTGAGCTTGACTTTGCGCGCCGTGGGCATCGGTGTCGAACTGCTCTCCAGCCAGCGACCTTGGACGACGCCGGTGGGGTAGCCCGCGGTGTCGAGCCAATTGTGAACTCCGGGGTCGATCGTGGACACAACGACGCGAAGCTTGCCGTCGGAATTGAGTTTCCATTGCGCACCGTTGAGGCTGCTGTGGTTGTTGTACCAGTCGATTGTCTCGAAGATCTGGTTGGTCAGGATGAGCGAGGCATAGGTTAACGTTTCCGGGTAATCCGATTCGATGATCAATGCCTCGTCTTCCTGCAGATCAAAGAAGCACTCATAATAGAACTGGCCGAACAGTCCGCCGTACTCGGCCACGACGTCCCAGACCTTGAACGTGTTGACAAATCCTTCCCTGCGCAGCTGCTCGCCGTGATCGACGAGCAACATCGCAGCCTGTGCGGTTGCGCTGGGCAATTCTCGAAGTCGACGCTCAAGTTCGACGAGAGCGGGTCGGTGCCGCGTAGGCGCGACGTCGGTGCGTTCGATCGAAAGAACGGCGTCCGTCTCGCTCCGCCAGTCGTATGCGACCTGGCGCAACAGCAGTATAGGGGCGCCGGGATCGAGTTGCCACCAATCGCCCTCGTAGTCATGCGGCTTGATCGGGCTGAAGAGGACGTCGAAGGCGCCATCCTGATCGGTGGTAAGGGTGTTGAGGTCGTAGTACGTGATCGCCTGCACGGTCCCGTTCGCCGCGGGAGAGCCCAGTGCGCCAATTTTGGCGATCCGCATCGATCCCACCCGCCCTCGAAGTCGATAGCTGCCACCTGGGGTGATTTGCGCGGTCTTGTATGCGGTATCGGCATTGGGCTGATGGACATTGAGCACGACATTGAGTGCCGGAAGGAACAGGGGGTGGTCCCCATCGGCGCCGACCGCGTCGAGAATCCGCGCGCCGAGTGTCTCCAACATCAACCGACCGATCTCGTGCTGGGTCTGCTGATCCTCGCGAAGCCGCTCGGGCAGCTTTTCCAGCATCGCCGGGGCGAGGTCGCGCAAACCGTCAACAAAATTGTTCCACACCGAAAGGAACGGCTCGGAGCCAGATTCGCCCGCTGTCATACTCACAAACTCTCCTTGCGTTGTTTTCCATTGATTCGCAGGTCGGCAGAAGCAGGTTTGCCACCCCTTGGTATATCGAGAAAACCCCTGGCGACATAGCTATCCGGCGGCGCATCCGGCTCCTTCGTCCAGCGCGTCGACCGCCAGGGGGTGCTCTCCAGTAGCCACTTCGGACCGAAACCCCGTCACAACCGCCATCTCCGTTGTGGTCGCTGATTACGATTGTCAACCATTTATAACACCGAAAGCGTCTACCGCCGTGGGGCTTTCCCGCTGACCAGAACGCCGGTCGATATCGCCTATCCAGTTGCCAGAACAGACCGTCGCGATGCGGCTGCGTGAAATGCGTTGCCCAGTAACGCATCCCGACGTGCTGGTGGCCGAATCAGCGACCGGTTGGCCCTGGTGGTCGGTGAGTTCGGATAGTGGTGAATTCTCCTGGCGTGGCCTCTGGTGCGGCGTGAATGACGTTGTCTTGCTTGCCTGCTGGTCAATTTTGTACGTTCCGCCCTTTACTATGGCGCAGCTACGGCCGTGTAGTGTTGCTTTCGTGAGTGATGGCAGCGGAACGTCGGAAATGACTGAGACCGCAGAGGTTTTTGCGCAACGCGTGGTAGCGGCGATCGACAGCGCTGGCTTGACGTTGCTCCTCAGCGTGGGACATCAAGTGGGGCTGTTGGACGTCCTGGCGGGTCGGCGAGCTGCGACGAGCGACCAGATCGCCGAGGCAGCGGACCTTGATGAACGTTACGTACGCGAATGGCTGGACGGCATGACCGCGGCAGGCGTCGTCGAGTACGACGCCGACACCGCCGCGTACAGCCTGCCCCCTCATCGAGCGGAAGTCTTGACCCGTGCTGCGGGACCTGCAAATCTCGCCCGTGTCACCCAGTACATCCCCCTGCTCGCCGAAGTCGAGCAGAAGATCATTCATTGTTTTCGTGACGGCGGTGGTCTGAGCTACACCGATTACCCGCGTTTCCACGAGGTGATGGCGGAACGTAGCGGTGAAGTCTTCGATCGCTCCTTGATCGACGTGGTTCTCCCACTCGTTCCCGGTCTGCCCGAACGTCTTCGGACGGGGATCGCTGTTGCGGACTTTGGTTGCGGAAGTGGCCACGCCGGCAATCTGATGGCCGAGGCGTTCCCGGCGAGCCGGTTCACGGGAATCGATTTCTCTGATGACGCAATAGCCGCCGCTACGCGTGAAGCTGCCCGACGTGGGCTGACAAACGTGACCTTCGAGAGTCGAAACTTGGCTGAGCTGAATGTTGTTGAGGCTTATGACGTCGTCACTGCGTTTGATGCCATCCACGATCAGGCGGCGCCGGCCCGTGTACTGGCGAATATCCATCGGTCCTTGAGGCCGGGCGGTGTGCTGCTGATGGTCGATGTGAAAGGTTCAAGCCGGCTCCAGGACAACGTTGGGGTCCCGATGTCGACCTACCGCTACACAGTGTCGTTGATGCATTGCATGACGGTCTCTCTTGGCCTTGGTGGCGCTGGACTGGGGACGATGTGGGGCTATCAGGTGGCCACCTCGATGTTGGCGGACGCCGGATTCACGGACGTTCAAATCGTCGAGACGGAGGCAGATCCGCTCAACTATTACTACATTGCCCGGACGTGAGCGCCTCGCCACCTGAGCGTCACCGCCCATTGACGCGGTGATCCGGTGGTTGTCGCGGGAGAGGCACTGCCGCGGCTCAACTGCCGTAGCGACGCATGGCCACCGCACCCAGCATGGGACCGACCGCCAGAACTGCCAGTGAGTAACGCCAGCCCAAGACGCCGGCAAGGATAGGCACGAGGTGGATGCTGCCGACTGTCAAAAGAAAGCCGAACGCCATCTGCGCGGTCAGCGCGGTGCCCACGAGCGCCGGTTCGGCACTTTCACTGAGTGCCGTGGAGAACACGCCCGAGTCAGCGATCACCGCGGCTCCCCACACGCACAGGAACACCGAGAGCAGCGGCAACGGTGTCGCGAATAGAAGTACGGATAGCGCGCAACAGGTAGCACTGATGACCATGGACACCACCGCCGCAGTGGAGCGTCCGCGGCGGTCCGCGAGATGACCGCCGCCGACGCAGCCCACGAAGCCAGAGACACCGAGCGCACAGAAGGCTGTCAGGTATACCGCGGCGCCTGGCGGCACACCCCGAGCCTGTTGGCTGGCTGCCACAAAAGCCGGCATCCAGGCCCACAACGCGTACAGCTCCCACATATGGCCGAGGTAGCCGAGATTGGCCAGTCGCGGACGTCGCTGGGTGAACATTCTGATTGCATAGCCCATTTCGCGCACAGGGCTGGTGGCATGGACGACATGTGGTCCGACACCGACCAGCGTCGCTGCCACTGCGCCGCCGCACGCTGTGATCGCAGCTGCGACGAGCATGACGGTCTGCCAGGGTAGCGGTCCGAGTCCACGAATCAGTTGCGGCAGAGAAGATCCGAGCGTCAGGGCGCCGATGAGGACACCCAGGGATAGCGCCCGTGTGCGTTCCGAGGCCCAGCTGGTCATGAGTTTGATTCCCGTCGGATACACACCTGCCAAGACGAAGCCGGTCGCGAAGCGTAGAGCCATAGCGGTCTGGAAATCGTTGGCGCACAACGGCACCAATGCTGTGCAGGCTGCCGCGAGTAGTGCGCCGATGGCAAACATGTAGTTAGGGCGCAATCGATCGGCCAAGTTCAATGCCGCGGAGGCGAAAGCGCCAACGACAAATCCCAACTGAACAATCGAGGTCAGTGCGACGGAGCCGGCCGTGTCGATACGCAAGTACGCTGCGAGGCTCGGGGCGACGGCCGACGCCGAGAACCAACACGACAGCGCGGCTATGGCGGCAATCGCGATCAGGCTCCGCTGGGACCGTGCTGCGCGGTTACTGAGTTCCCCGGCCACCAACGGCATCTGGTCGATCATCCGCCCAAGATGGTTGATGTGTGCACGACGAATCGTCTCCTCGGTATCAGCCCGGCCGCCGGTGAGATACCCGGCAGGCACATGAGAATTCAGCGTCAGCTTAGGGTTTCGCTGAGGATCGGAGTAGGTGCCACCGGCGAATGTAGCAATATTCAATGTGAATGATCAGCGATGTTGGCTAGGTCGTGAGCTGCGCACGCGGGCCACAGCGCTATGTCGAATCCTTTGTCGAATATCAGCTAGTGGAGCCAACATTGATGGATGCAGCGGCACATCGCGAACTCTCGCTCTTCGGAGTTTTCCTTGAGTGAGGAGCTTTCGATAGCGATGCCGTCTATGGCGGTATAACAGAATCTTATGACATTCGGCGTTGCGCGCTCCGCGGCGGATATGCGACGCTCATAGCGGTTGAAGCGAAACTCGCCGAATTCGGTTGATAAATTTGGCCGTTCGTTCTGACGGACCAAATTGCGAGGTGTCCGTCGGGCGCGTATCCCGATGGGCGGCGTCGGCAGACAAAGCGTTTCCGGCGCATTGCTCGGATACGTGGCTGCTGCACGCGGCCGGGGCCAAGTAGAAACATTTTCAGAGAGGTGATTCAGTTGTTGCGCGATGCCCACGGACTTCCTGTCACAGGTTCGGTCTCGAGCGTGGAAACGCTCGACACGGCGGTGGTCGACTACTGCAGCTGGAGAGGCACTCCCGCGCAGGCGCTCCGCGAGGCAGCGTCGGCCGACCCTGACTTCTCGCTCGGGAACAGTGCGGCGGCCACCATGCTCGTGCTTGGCGGAAACCCGGGAAATAGTGCTGAGGTCACCGCGGCGATCACGGATGCCGAGTCGACGGCACAACAGGCTTCAGTCCGTGAGCGCATGCATCTCGAGGCCGCAAAGGCGTTGTCGGCAGGGTTGATGTATCAAGCTACGGACATCTGGGAGTCGATTCTGCTCGATGATCCCCGTGATGCACTCGCCAGCCGCTTTGCCCAAGAGGCGTACTTGTATTTGGGCGAGTCTCAGCGGATTCGCGATTCGGTCGCGCGCACGCTGCCGTACTGGAGTGCCTCGGATGCCTTCTACGGCCGAATTCTCGGCCAGTACGCGTTTGGTCTCGAGGAAGCCGGTGACCTGCGGCGCGCCGAAGAGATGGCGCGGAGAGCAATCGCCCTCGACCACGAAGACGGATGGGCCGTCCATGCCTTGGCTCACGTAATGGAGGACGAGTGCCGCCACGAAGAGGGCATTGAATTCCTCAAGACCGCACAACCAGGCTGGAGTAAATCGCACAACCTCGCGGTGCACAACGGTTGGCACCTGGCGCTCTACCTCATCGAGAGTGGTCGATTCGCGGAAGCTCTGGCAGGTTACGACAAGTTTGTGCAGCCACTCGTCGCCGCCAACGATCTTCTCGCGATGATCGACGGCACCGCGATGTTGTGGCGCTTGGAGTTGGCGGGAGCATCGGTCGGGGACCGTTGGGCTGAGTTGAGTCGACAGTGGATGGCTCGCGTCGACGATCATGTGTTGGCCTTCAACGATCTTCACTTGGCCCTGAGTGTCGCTCGAGGTGGCAACGCCGGCGATCTGACGCGGGTTCGCGACTCGCTCGACCGGTTCGAGCGCGACGGTTCCGGCGATAACAAGGACGTCACCGTCAGCGTCGGAAGGCGCATTATCGACGGCGCCCTCGCCTTTTCCGCAGGTGAATACGACGCCGCCTTGGACGACCTTCTGCCGGTGCGCTACCGGGTGATCAGGATCGGCGCGTCTCATGCGCAGCGAGACATCCTGGCTCAGACGCTGATTGTCGCTGCAGAACGCGCCGGCCGAACCAAACTGTGGAGGTCATTGCTGAATGAGCGGCGCGCGTTGCGCTCCACACCACTCACGGACGCGTATGTGCGGCGAATGTCGAATGCTCTAACGGCAGGCCACGCTGTGGGTGTCGCGTCAGCAGGGACACGGGCGTGAACGGATTTTATCCTGGAAAGCAGCGTGTTTCGGACTGGCCCGCAGGAACGCGGCGGCGTTCCTGCGGGGCTAGTTTCGCCTGGGTGCCCCTCTTCCGCTGAGCGGGCAGGCGAGTTGCCTGCCGCACGCGGGCGGAGCCATCGTGGTCCCATGCTAGAGATCAGCGAAGACGTGCTTGTTGCCGATCTTGAACGGCGGCTTGTCGCGGCGTATGCGCATCTGTCGCCAGGCGATATTGCTGACGCGGTCCTTGCCGCCCGAGAGTACTTCGAGTACAGCACTATTCGTGATTTTGTGCCGCTGTTGGTAGAACGTCGCGTGCGCACACAGCTGGCACGCACCGCGCAGCGTGTGTCGGCGGGTTCGCCAGCGGCTTCACGCCGCCAGAGCTGATCACGGACGACGCTCGGTCAGATGGTGATGGTGCCGCGGATACACGTGGTGGTCGCGCCGCCGACCCAGACTGTGCCGTCTTCGTCGGCGGCGATGTGGATGATTCCGGCCCGTCCAAGGCGGGCGCCTTGGGAGACTTGGTAATTCGATGGCGCCTTGCGGGTCTTGGTGAGCCATTGGCCCATGCTGGCGTTCATGCTGCCGCAAACCGGGTCCTCGGCGACCCCGACACCGGGCGCGAACGTCCGCAGTTCGAATGCCTGCGGGCTCCCCGCTGGGTAGGGCCCGAAAGCGCCGACCATCGCATGCGGTATCGCATCCAGGTCGGGTTCGAGCTCGAGGACCTGTTGGGCCGTGGCGAGTTGCACCACTGCCCAGCCTGGCCCGTTGTCGACCCATTGATGGTCGACGATCTCATCACGCGTGATGCCGAAGGCGTCGACGATGGCGTGCAGATAGCCCTCGTCGAGGGGACCGGTACGCGTGGTTGGCGGTGCTGCGAACGCGAGCGTTTCGGCGTCGCGGCGCAGTTGAACCAATCCCGCTTGGCATTCCTGCACGATTGTGCCGGCCGCGGCGGGTGTGCCGCCGTGTTCGAGCCAAGCATGTGCGGATCCGAGCGTCGGGTGCCCGGCGAAGGGCAGCTCGCCGCCGGGGGTGAAGATCCGCAACCGGTAATCGGCTGCGGGAGTGGTGGGTTCGAGGACGAAGGTGGTTTCCGACAGGTTGGTCCAGCGGGCCAGTGCGGCCATTTCGAGCTCGTCGAGGCCGTCGGCGTCGAGCACGACGGCGACGGGGTTGCCGCGGTAGGGCGTGGTGGAGAAGACGTCGACTTGAGCGAAGTCGCGGGCGTGCGGTGCGGGCATGTGGTGTCCTCGATCCGGATCGCGTCAGGACGCGATCATCAAATAGCCGTCGGTATGGACAAGTTTGTCTGATTCTGGGTCCGGGGGCAGCGCGTGCCCCAGGTTGTTGCATCGAACCTCGCCGATCCAACGGTCGTGCTGGTACTCGTGGTTGATCACGGTGGTGAGCAGATGCTGGGCGACGACGGTGAGCTGTGCGGGGGCGCCGGTTCGGCCATCCTTGATGTCGATCATGCGGGCGTGGACCCGGTCGCCGACGGCGGTGCGGAATGCGGCCAGGCGTGCTGCGTGGGGGAGTCCGCCGCGCTGAGATTCGGGAGTGGCGGAATCCATGAGGGCGTCGAGCAGGGGATCTGGGCTGGGTTCTGCCGCAGTGAGATTGCGAATCATGAAGTGGGCCACGTGAGCTTGGTGGCCGAGGTGCCAGCCGATCGCGCTCGACTCGGGATGGGGGCGCCAGACCAATTCCTCGGGTGTCAGATCCCGCCAGAGGGAATCGGTGTACGCGCGGGCACGGTCATATTCGCGCAGGAGTTCGTCTATGTCGAACATCTTTGTCACTTTCTCGTGAGGGTCGTGCTTGCCCGACTTATGGCGGCGCGGGCGGCTCGTTCGGCGGCGGCGAGGGCGCCCTCGACATGGCCCGGGTGCTCGGTCGAGGTTTCGGTAGCTGCCCAGTGCAGCCGTCCACCCAGCGTGGGTTGGGTGTAGGCCGGGTGGCCGTAGGTCGTGAAGTCGGTCAGCTGGTACACGTGGGAGGGGGACGTCCAGTGTTCGGTGCTCCAGTCCTGTACCAGGACCTCTTCGGGATGCGCTGCGCGCCAACCGAACAGCCGTTGCAGCTGGGTCGTGACGTCGGCGACCAGGTCGGGCCGGTTGGATCCGCCAACCACGAAGCCGAGCAGGGCCGCGGGTCGGGCGTGCGGGCCTGACATGTCATGGATTTCCTGCAACGGGCCACGACGGCTGAAGGCGGTCCCGGAAAGTCCGTCGTCGCGCCAGAACGGGCTGCGGTAGCGCACAACGACTTTGGTGACCCTGCCCATCCAGACCGGAGTCGACCGTGCCACCTGCACGAGGCGGGTGGGGAGTTCGGGAGGAAGGTCGATGCGAGCAACTGCGAGTGCCGGCGGAACGGCGACGATGACCTGTTCGGCGTGCAGCGTCGCGGTGGGGGTGCGCACCTGCAGCGTGTCTGTGCCGTCAACGGCCAGGGCTGTGACAGGGGTTTGAAGGCGCACCGAGTCGGGCGGTAGGTTGGCGAATAGGTGCTCGGTGATCGCGGCGGCGCCTGATCCGTAGCGCAAGGATGGCCTGAAGTCCGTGTCGGCCAAGCGTTCTACTGCCCGACCGTCGAGCAGGACGGCTCCGTCGGCGTGCTGGCGGAAGGTTGGCAGACCGAGCTCGCGGACGAGGCCGGTGATGCGTCGCTCATGCGCCCAGAGCCATGTTGCGCCGAGGTCGAGCGGGCCGACGTCGGTCTGAGCGGTCAGCAATCTCCCGCCCACGCGGGCGCGCGCCTCCAGGCAGACAGCGTCAACACCCGCTGCGGTCAACGTTCGCATGGCTGTCAGGCCCGCGACGCCGGCGCCGATGACGATCACTTCATGGTGCGCGTGCATGGCTATCGGTCCCCCTCTCGATGGTTCGAGCGATCAGACCTGGCTATGGCTCGGGACGCTCCCTGGCGGCCACGGTGGTCGGCCGCGTCGGCCACGCTACGGACCTGAGCAATAGGCGGGAAGGGGAGCGGAGGTGATGCGGCTATAAACCTTGCGAATGGGCGACCGGTTGCTGACCCGCCATGGCCTCGACGAGGTCGGCCACGTCGCTGCCCACCGTGGACGTGCGCGGCCAGACGGCTTCGTAGGAGATCTCAACCGGCCGGCCGGCTCGCACCAAGGGGCGACAGCTGTCTGAGCTGCTGATCTTGGATTGTGGAAGCAGCGCGGCACCAAGACCAAGCCGAGCCCATTCCTCCAGGACCCGATAGTTCGACGCCTCCCCGGCATACGTCTGCAATGCGAGTTCTTCCTCATCGAAAAGGCCTGTGGTGAAGGTGCGCAGGCCGCACGTACCGGGCACGAGGATGTAGGACGCCGCGGCCGCTACCTCCAACTCCACCGGGCCGTCCCCGGGTGGCGCGGTCGGGTCGAGCACGACGATGGGTTCACGGTGAATGACCCGGTGATGTAGCCGTGGTGCGGGCTCTACCGCGGGGATGAGTATGAGGTCGAGTTCCCCGTCGCTGAGCCCGCGGCGCAATTCGGCGAGATCCGCTTCGCGCAGGACAAGGGCCTTGGGCCTGGTGAGTTCGCGCGCCGCGCTGAAGGCGCGGGCCACCAGGTCTGATCCGATCAATGGCGACACCCCCAATCGGATCTTGTCCGGTCCGGGGCTGGCCAGCCGTTCGGCCTCGGTAGCCACGGCGTCCAAGGCCGCCAATGCGCGCTCGATGAGCGGCAACATCACCGTCCCCGACACGGTCGGCTTCACCCCGCGAGGTGAACGGTCGAACAGCTGGAGTCCCAGCTGTTGCTCCAGCCGAGCGATACCGTTCGAGAGGGCGGGCTGGGTCACTCCGTACGCGCGTGCCGCCGCACTGAACGACTTCGTTTGCGACACCGCATGCGCATAACGCAACCCCTCGATGTTCATCGCGTCCTTCCCTCAAGAGTCATAACCTACGGATATCTCTGTATTCGTCGTGCTCATCTACCGGCCTGCCGATGCCGGGCCTACCTTGATTGACGAACACCTTCGCGATTCTCAGTGTGCCCCACGAGAAAGGTGACGCAGCCATAACCGAAACCGTGTGGCTGCCCATCACGCAAGGAACTCGAACAGGAAAGGGACGACCGCGATGTCAACCACGCAACTGCACACGGCAATGCAGCTCTTGGAACCGGGTGCGGAGCTGGAGGCCGTCGCCGTTCCGACAGGGTCGCCGGGACCAGGGCAGGTTCGCGTCACGGTACACGCGAGTGGCGTGTGCGGCGCCGACATCGGTCTCGTCGCCGCGCGCAGCTCGGCGTACGGCTTTCCGGTGACCCCCGGTCACGAAATCGCCGGAATCATCGCCGAACTCGGGGACGGAGTCGAAGGGCACGCCGTCGGCGACCGGGTGGCCGTCGGGTGGTTCGGTGGAAGTTGCGGGCATTGCACCGCCTGCCGGACCGGAGACCCGGTGCACTGCCCGGAGCGCCGGACGCCCGGGGTCTCGTACCCGGGCGGCTGGGCCGGCTCAATCACCGTGCCAGCTTCTGCACTCGCGGCGATTCCGGACGGTTTGACCATGGCGGAAGCCGCGCCGTTCGGCTGCGCAGGGGTGACCGCGTTCAATGCGGTCCGCACCGGCCACCCGCAGCCCGGCGACCTGGTCGCCGTCCTCGGAATCGGAGGCGTCGGGCACATGGCCCTGCAGTTCGCGGCGCGCATGGGCTACGAAACGGTCGCCATCGCGCGCGGGGACGATAAGGAAGCCGACGCCCGCGCGCTGGGCGCGCACCATTACATCGACAGCGCCCGCGAACAGCCGGGGCAAGCCCTGCGTGCCCTTGGCGGTGCGGCACTGGCCATTTCGACCGCCGCTTCCACCGGCCCGATCCCGGAACTCGTCGATGGTCTGGCGACTCGAGGGCATCTCACCGTCGTCGGCCTCGGCGGTGACATGAGCGTCGCTCTGCGTGTCGACAGGCTGGTGATGGGCGCTCGCACCGTTGGCGGCCAGCTCACCGGCAGCACCGCCGACACCGAACAGGCGATGAAGTTCGCTGTCGACACTGGCATTCGCCCCCGCATCGAGACCGTTCCGCTGACGAGCGCCCTGGAAGCACTGCGGGCACTCGGCGAAGGTCGGCCCCGCTATCGCACCGTCCTCACTCCAGATTCACACTGACACAAGGGATTATCTCGTGACCATTGACATCGACTTCACCGGCCGCAAAGCCATCGTCATCGGCGGCACCTCTGGCATGGGTCTCGCCATTGCGCGCCGCATCGTCGAACACGGCGGCACCCCCGTCGTCACCGGCCTGCGCGCGGACAAGGCGGACAAGGCCGCGGCGGAGCTGCGGGCCGCCGGCGCCGCCGACGTCACGGCCATCGCGGCCGACCTTGCCGACGCCACGCAGCTCGCTGAACTGCGTCAACGCCTGAACGACGATCACGCGGACGCCATCATGCTGGTCAACGCGGCCGGCGTGTTTTCGCCGAAGCCGTTCCTGGAGCACACCGAGTCCGACTACGACGCGTACCACCAGCTCAACAAGGCGTTGTTCTTCGTAACGCAGACCGTCACCGCCAACATGGCCAAGTCCGGGCGCGGCGGTGCGGTGGTCAACCTCGGCTCCATGTGGGCACATCAAGCGCTGGCGGCCACCCCATCCTCGGCGTACTCGATGGCCAAGGCCGGCTTGCACGCGCTCACCAAAAACCTCGCCATCGAGCTGGGCCCCCAGCACATCCGCGTCAACGCCATCGCGCCCGCGGTGGTGCGCACGCCGATCTACGAAGCCTTCATCCCCAAGGACGAGGTCGAATCCGCACTCGACAGCTTTGACGCCCTTCATCCCATCGGCCGCGTCGGTACTCCCGACGACATCGCCGCCACCGCCGTTTTCCTGCTCTCCGACCAGACCTCCTGGGTCACCGGAGCTGTCTGGGACGTCGACGGCGGCGTGATGGCCGGACGCAACTAAACCCGAAACCCAACTCGAGAGGACCACCATGACCTACCACGAACACACCGACCACCAGTACGCCCGCCAGATCCGCAACGGCGCCCCCGCGGCGTTCAAAGCGTTCATGGCGTGGGACAAGGAAGTGATGCGGGGGGAGAACAACGCTATCCCCCGCAAGTACGCAGAACTGATGGCCGTGGCCGTGGCGCTCACGACACAGTGTGCCTACTGCATCGAGGCGCACACCAACGCTGCTCACGCCGAAGGGGCCACTGAGCAAGAGATTGCCGAAACCACCATGATCGCCGCCGCATTGCGTGCAGGCGGCAGCTATGCCCACGGCTTCATGGCCATGAAGTTCTTCGAACAGGCTCAGGACGGAAAGGACGACCTTTCCCGCTGAGCGGCAAGGCATCCTGCGCAGCTGATGTCAGCCGTGCCAGCGTTGGTCCCGGCCAACGCGCACTCGCTGAATTCGCTCGGCGCAATCTCTTTCAAGGAGCTCGATGTCGGAACTGTCCATCCCAGGCTACGACCCGAGCACATTGGTGCGGTCGATCACCGTCGAGATTGATGCGCCCGCAGCCATCGTGTGGGAGGTCCTGACCGACCTCGAGAACTATCCGCAGTGGAATCCGTTCTGTATATCTGCTGTTTCGACTCTGGAGATGGGCGCGGCAGTTGAGATGGTTCTTGCCGACTACACCGGTGTTGGTGGCACGTCCACCAACACCGAGTATGTCTGCGCCGTCGTTCCCGAGCGTTTGATCTCCTGGGAGATGCGGGCGACCCCCGAATCGCCATATGGCGCGCGACGCGACCAAGTCATCGAACCCATTGCAGAGGACCGCTGCCGGTACTACTCCACGGACGCGTTCCTCGGTGACTACGCGCGTGACGTCATGGCCGACTGCGGGGCATGGGTAAAGCGTGCATTCGACGACACGGCTGTGGCACTGAAGAAACGAAGCGAGCATTGCGCCGCGATACGCAGCCGTCGCTGATTCACGTCCGACCGGCACGCGGCCAGTGATTCGTGCGCTGGGCGTGAAGAATGCTGCTACCCAACGCTATTGGCGAAGATGTGCCGCTGAGCGGTTAGCCCGGTTTTTCTCGAGAAGTAGTCTACTTAACGTCGGTAGGTATGTACTCCGAACCGCTGACGCGTGCGATAGCCGACGCCGAACATCTCGTAGCAACGGCACCGCACATAGACGGTGATGCTGACCTCGCCGAAGGACTGCAGTACCTGGCCGGCTGTGTCGCCGGCTGCGTGCATCAGGCATTTCACCAGCATCCCGACCACCCGTTTCTTCTGTCCGGGACGGGACCGTTCACCAAGATGGGGCTCGACAATCCGGACACACTGTATTTCGGCGCCAAGTTGCTCGCTGGTTTCGAGTACGTCGTCACTGGTGTGCGTGGCACCACCACCGACCTGAGCTTTCAGTATCTGTCCGGCGAGTACACGGATGATTCCGTCCCGGATAGTGAAGTGGCTTTCGACGATCGCGAACTCGATATCGCCTCCGACGGGAGTTTCGAATGGAGATTCACGCCCAGCCGTTCGGGGCAGCTCGTCATCCGTGAGGTGTACGGCGACTGGTCGCAGCGGCGCGGCTCATTGGCGATATACCGCGCCGACACGATGGGCACGGCTCCCTCATTGCCGAGCGTCGGACTCGCGGAGAAGCAATTCGCCACGGCAGCAGTCGAACTCACCAATCGGGTGAAGACCTGGCTGCAATTCCCGCAGTGGTTCTACTTGAACCTGCCCGTGAACACACTCGTGGCGCCACGCAGTACTCCGGGTGGGCTGACCACCCAATACTCGTCAGCCGGGCATTTCGATTTGACGCCTGACCAGGCGCTGATCATTACATTGCCGGCGAGCGACGCTCCGTACCAAGGATTTCAGCTCGGCAGCATGTGGTACGTCTCCTTGGACTACATCAACCATCAGACGTCGCTCAACGGCGCGCAGACACAAATCGACCCGGACGGAAAGGTGCGAATCGTCGTTGCCGAGTACAACCCGGGAGTGACGAACTGGGTAGAGACCCTGGGGCATCGGCGCGGATATCTGCAGTTCCGCTGGCAGCGGCTGTCGCGTGAGATGACCGCAGCCGACGGGCCGAGCGTCGAGCTCGTCGCCTTCGACGAGATCGCCTCCGCGCTTCCGTTCTACGATCACAACAAGATTTCTGAGCACGACTGGAAGGCGCGAATAGCGTTGCGGCAAAGCCAAATCGGTCGCAGGATGCTGGGCTGATCATGACAGGATTACTTCAGGACAAGGTCGTCGTCATCAGCGGCGTCGGGCCCGGTCTCGGTACAACCCTGGCCCGTCGATGTGCCGAAGAAGGCGCCGATCTCGTGCTGGCGGCGCGGTCGGCGGCCCGCCTCGACGACGTCGCCGCCGCCATCACCGACTTGGGGCGACGCGCAGTGACAGTGCCCACCGACATCACCGTCGACGCCGAGGTCAGTGAGCTTGCTCGAACAGCGCTGTCGGCCTACGGCAAAGTTGACGCCCTGGTGAACAACGCGTTCATGCACCCGTCGATGAAGCCCTTCGGCGAAACCACCTATAGCCACATTCGTGACTCTGTCGAACTGACGGTTCTCGGAGCGCTGCGCACCATACAGGCATTCACGCCGGCACTCACTGAATCGAACGGGTCGATCGTCAACCTCAGCTCGATGGTGATCAGACATTCCGATCCGCTATACGGTCCGTACAAACTAGCCAAATCTGCCCTGCTAGCGATGTCGCAGTCACTCGCCAGTGAGCTGGGCAGCGGCGGTATCCGTGTGAATTCCGTAGCGCCAGGATACATTTGGGGAAAGATCCTCCAAGAGTATTTCGAGCGCCAGGCACGCGAGTCGGGCGTATCCGTCGATGCGGTCTACGCGGCCGCAGCGGCGCAATCGGACCTGAAGCGATTGGTCACCGAAGACGATGTCGCCTCGGCAATCATCTTCCTTACCAGCGACCTGGCCGCCGGTATCACCGGCCAAACACTCGATGTCAACTGTGGGGAGCACAAGGCATGACAACACGAACCGATGTCGGCACCGTAGATGACCTGTGCGCCGACGCCGTCGCTACGGCCGGACACCACGACTTCGGCAGCGACGACGACAACTTCCGCGAGGCGCTCGGCGTTCTACTCGACTCATACGCAAGCGAATCGGACTTCACACCGCTGGGCGCGGCGATGACGCGGTATTTCCTGCGCGCGGGGCTGGTGGCCCGGCTCCTCAGCGAGGCCGCCTGGAAGCGCTACCCCGGCCACGCTGATGTCGAGATCGAGCGGCCCATCTTCGTGACGGGTCTGCCTCGGACCGGCACTACCGCATTGCACCGCCTCTTGGGCGCCGACCCCAGCCATCAGGGGCTCGAATTGTGGCTGGCGGAGTACCCGCAGCCGCGCCCGCCGCGGCTCGAGTGGGATTCATTTCCCGAATACCGTGAGCTGAAGGCCTATTACGCCAAAGCACACAGGGAGAATCCGGAATTCCTCGGTCTGCACTACATCGATGAGAACGTCCTCGAAGAATGCTGGCAGTTGCTGCGCCAGTCCATGCACTCGGTGTCATTCGAGTCGCTGGCGCACGTGCCGAGTTATGCGCGATGGCTGAGCCGGCAAGATTGGGCGCCGTCGTTCCGGAGGCACCGTAAGAATCTGCAGCTGATCGGCCTTAACGACGCCAAAAAACGTTGGGTACTAAAGAATCCAAGCCATCTATTCTCATTGGATGCGATTCTGGAGGTCTATCCGGACGCGCTGATCGTGCAGTGCCACCGCCCTCCCGAAACACTCCTGGCCTCGATGTGTTCGCTGGCCGAACACTCCACCGAGGGTTGGTCTACCACGTTCGCCGGCGCACAACTCGGACAGGATGTACTCGACACCTGGGCGCGGGGGATCGAGCAGTTCGACGCGGCTCGTGCGACGCACAACCCGCGGCATTTCTACGACGTGGACTACTTCGACTTCGTCGCCGATCCGGTCGGGACCGCCTGCAAGGTCTACGAATACTTCGGCTTGACGCTGACCGACCAGGCAGTACTGGCGATGGAGGCAGCCCACGCCGAGTCCAGCCATGGACCTCGTGCACCCAAACACCGCTACGCCCTCGAGGACTACGGATTGACTTCCGACGTGGTGCGGTCGCGGTTCCAGGCCCGCTGACCACGCCGCTGACGCTTTAGGCGGCGCCTGCTCTCATTCGGTGGGGAGGTCGGCGAATACGTCTCGCCCCAGGACGGCAGACGCGGCGACGGCTCCTCCGGTGAGGGCACCGACCACGCCGGCAGCCACAACGTCCTGTCCACTGAGGTAGAGATTGGGAATTGCCGTGTGGGCGCTGAGGTTTCGCAGTGCGAACCTTTGAGGTGTGGCCGCCAATGACATGAAGTCGCCGTATTGCCGGTTGAGGAAGTGATTGAAGCTCAGCGGCGTCGCGAGCTCGAGATGGTCGATCCGGCCTTCCAGCTGTGGACAGACTCGCAGAAGTTGTTGCAGTAGTTCATCGGTCAGCTGAGCCTTCAAATCCTCGTACGCTGCACCGCGGCGCATCCAGGCGGTTTCCGCATACTGTTCGAACAGTTTCCAGCTGGTCACGCCCGCGATGTCGACGGTGGTGCGCCCCGGGTGGCGCTGTAGCCAGGACGGGTCCTTGACCGAGGGGAAGGTGAGGAAGTACAGGGGCATTGGGCGATTCGTGGGGTCGGACTCGTACGCCGTCACCGCGTTGTCGATGTCTGGCCCGTGATGTATCCAGATGTTGCCACGTGGCAGGTCGAGGTCGTCGCCGGATGCGCGGATGCCGATGTTGAGCACGACCCACGGCAGTGACGGACCGACGGACCGACAACTCTCGATCAGGCCGGCGTCAGCTGATTCAGATGGCAGTAGTCGGGTGAGCGTGTTGTGCGCACCGGCGTCACTGATCACCGCGGGCGCGCCGAACCGGCGGCCGTCCGCCATCGTGACACCGCAAGCCTGTCCCGCCTCGTCGAGTTCGACGGCGTCGACGTCAGCACTGATGAGGACTTCGCCGCCGGCAGCGCGGATCACGTCGGTGATCGTCTCCGCTAAGCGGCCGGAGCCGCCGATTGGGTAGCTGGCGCCATGGATGTAGTGCCGGATCAGCATCGCGTGGATCGCGAAGGACGCCCGTGCGGGGTTGAGGCTGTAATCGCCGCAATGGCCGCAAAGGACGGTCTTCAGTTCGCTGTTGTCGGTCAGCTCGGACAACACTTCGGACACGGTGCGGTCGGAGAACGCGCGGAACGGTTCGCACATATCGGCGTACAGACCCTCGGCGAGCTCACGCGGTAGGGCCCGGTGGGCGAAGAAACTGCGTGAGGTGCGATTTGCTTCCGTTACCAGCTCCGTGTACCGGTCGATCGCGGCGGCCTCGTCGGGGAAGTATTTCTTCATGCGGTCGGTGAATGCTTTTTGCCCCGAGGGGTATTCGTACTCGCGATCACCGACGATGATCCGGTTGTAGACGTCGGCCATGGGTTCCCACGCCAGCTTTCCGTCGGTGATGTAGTCGAAGACCCGGCGCAGCGTACTCGCGGGGCTGTGGACCTGGCCGATGTAGTGCAGCCCGGCATCCCACTCGTATCCCGACCGCTTGAACGTCTGGGTGGCCCCGCCGGCCGTGGTGTGTCGCTCCAGCACCAGGACCCGCCGTCCGGCGCGAGCCAGCAGACCCGCGGCTGCCAGGCCTCCGATTCCGGATCCGACGACGATTACATCCCACGAATCCCCCACGGTGCTGCGGTGGTAACTCCGACCTACGGACATTGGTCACGACCTCCATATGCTGACTTCTATAAACCAAAGTCAGGCTATCTTGTCGATAGGGTCGAGCACAAACAATGGGCACTGGAGATGATGTGAGCGACACCGCCGAACCAACCGACAACGGCCGCGATGGCCACTGGGATCGTGAGGCCTGGAATCTCGAACCGGATTCGATCGCGCTGGCGCTGGACGCGCTGAGTCCGCGCACGACGGGCGCGATCATTCGAGAGGCGTTTTACGGCACTCGTCGATTCGACGACTTTCAACGGCACTGCGGTGTCAGTCCAAGCGTGCTCGCAACGCGCCTTCGGGCATGCGTGGCGGACGGGTTGCTGCAGAAGGTGCCGTACCGGACGCCGGGCACGAGGGAGCGCGACGAATACCGGCTCACCGACAAGGGCCGCAGTCTGGCGCCGATACTGCTCGCGCTCAACGATTGGGCCGATCGATGGCTGCTCGAACCGGACGCCGCTACGGTCTCTCTGCGTCATCGCGACTGCGGGCAGCGGATCCATGCCACCGTCACCTGCGAGGCCGGGCATCAAGTGACGGCCGTGGCCGACATGGTCGCCGCGGCAGGCCCTGGCGCGCGCCCCGCGCACAAGCATTAGCAGTCGCCCGATGACGGGCTTCGCTACCGTGACTGTCGCCTCACAGGCTGCAGGCGTCAGTTGGCGGCGCGCAATATCCGCTGCCGCGGAAGGTAATTCGCTTAGGCCTGGACGGCGGTGAGGATCGCCGTCAGCACGGTGACCAGTTCGGCAGAAGCGGCTGCTCTGCCGCGAGGCGTGATCAGTTCGCCGCGGCGTTCGTAGTCGGCGACGAGGGCGTACATCGCGGTGGCCATCATGGTGATCCGCCGCTTCTGCAGCCGACGGTGAGAGCGAATCTTGCGGTTCAGGCTCCGCAGGATCGTTGTCATGCCGGGCCAGTTCTCAATGCTGGACTCCGCCTCGGAAATCACCGGGTGGTGGCGGATCTGTTCGACGAAACGCGCGTAGTGTGTGGCGCCTTCGAGGTAGGGGATGGTCAACGCCGGCTCGGCCATGATGGTCAGCAGGTCGGAAATCGAGGGTTCATGGGCCGGAGCGATCTCGTCGAGTAATTGCATGCGACGGCGTTCCAGGCTGTCCATGCGTCGTTGCAGGGTGGCGGCGAGAAGGCCATCGAGATTGCCGAAGTGGTAGATCACCGCGGAGTTGTTGCGCTGTCCCGCGTGCGCCGCGATTTCGCGGGCGCTGACCGCCAATCCGCGTTCGGCCACAAGGAATTCGGTGGCATCCATGAGGCGTTCACGCGCGGGCGTCGCCGCGCCCGCCCGTGAGCGGTCCTCGGTATCGCGGCTCTCTGCCATCCCGCCATTAAACCACATGCTTTATTGACGGATTAAAGCATTCGCTTTAGTGTGGCGGACTGACGACACCTCCAGGCAGAGGTGGGAGATGAGGAACGATGACAGAGTTGCCCATACCGCTGACCCCCGAGGAGTTCGACGAGTCGCTGGTTCAACGACTGGTGCGCACGAAGTACCCCGACGTGACCGTGGAGCACATCCGGATCGTTGATGCGGCTCTGTCCAGCGAAGGGGAGCAACGGGTCTCGACTGCGCGGCGCATCGCGATGGACGTCGATTTCGCAGGCGGTGCTCCCCATCTGCCACAGCGGCTGATGGTCAAGGTGGCTCGGCCCGGCTTCGGCGATTTGCCGCTCTACGACAACGAAGTCAACGTCTATACGCGCCTGGGTGATGAGCTGCCGGTGAACACCCCCAGCTGTGTGGGTGGGTACCGCGACGTTGAGGGCAGTTCGTTTGGGTTGGTGCTGGAAGACTTACGGCCGCGCGGTGCCGAATTCCCTTCCGTCCTGACCCCCACGAGCGCCGCGGACATCCGCGGGTTGCTCGATCAGCTGGCCGCCCTGCACGCCAGGTACTGGCAATCGTCTCGGTTCGATGACGACCTGGCGTGGGTGCATCCCCACATCAGCGGACCGTTGCACGAATTGTTCAATCACGAGGGCGGCGTACCGATGTTGGTCAACTGGGAGATCCAGACGCAACAGTTCAAACGCGAACTCGTCGAATCCGTGGGTGAGACAGGCCAATCTCTGCTGCGCAATGTCGCACTGGCTCAGCAGCACCAAGCCGGCCTACCGCGCACGCTGGTCCATGGCGATACCCACATCGGCAACACGTACCGGATGCCTGATGGCAGCTATGGATTGCTCGACTGGCAACTGACGTCGTACGGCTACTGCATGCACGACGTGGCCTACATCGTCATCACCGGTCTGTCCGTGCAGGACCGACGCGAGCACGAAACCGATCTGCTCTCCTACTACCGCCAGCGCCTCAGCCACCACGGCGTCACCGAGGCGCCGACACTGTACGAGCTCACCCAGGAATACCGCCTGGCCGCCGCGTGGTGTTTCTACATCGGCTGGCTCACCACTCCCATCGAGAACTACGGCTGGGAAATCAACGTGGCCAACCAAATCCGGCTGGCTACCGCCTACCGCGACTTGGAGTCCAAGGAAGCCTTCGCGCAACTCGAGGCGACGACGGCGGGGGAGCGATGATGACTGGGCATTCGCTACAAACTCTCAGCGATCGGACGGCGATCGCCGAATTGTCCTACCGCTATTCCCTGGCAATCGACACGAAGAACTTCGACGCACTCGATGATGTGTTCACCCCTGACGCGTACGTCGACTACCGGGCCATGGGCGGCATCGCGGGATACTACCCAGAGGTCAAGCAGTGGCTGCGCGACACCCTGTCCTGGTTCAACGGCATGCTGCACATCACCACCAACCACATCATCACCGTCGAGGACGACGAGGCGACGGGGCGCTCCATCTGCCTGGCCCCGATGGCGCTCAGACTCGAACACCAGAAGGACCGAGTTCAGTTCTACGGACTCTGGTACCACGACACCTACCGCCGGACGTCGAACGGATGGCGTATCACGACACGACGCGAAGAGAAGGTGCTCGACTACAACACCTGAGGAGCAGGGACTGACAGATCAGCGGCGGATTCGACATTCGATTGGTGACGCCTGACCGCGTGACGGTCGTGCCAGCCTGCCGGTGAGGCCAACTCGATTGCTCGTTGAATCGTGTTCGGCCGGAAGCCGATCCGCTCGATGAGCGGGCGAAAGACGCCGGGAGCCTTCGCGGCGAAGGTCAGCCTTTTGGGGACGATGATCTGTTCCGCGCGGCGTTCGATCCCGCTGACGATCCCAGCGACGACGGTTTCGAGCGGGACCATTTTCCACAGCCCTTTATCGTTGCCGCCCCACAGTTCTCGACCTGCCGGGTCGGCGACGACGTCGTCCATCAACGGTGTGCGGAAGAACGTTGGGTGGGCGCTGCCGACACCGACGCCGAGATGACGCAGCTCGAGGCGGATGCTGTCGCACATCGCCCACGTTCCCGCTTTGCTGGCCGTGTAGGAGGCTTGCAGCGGCGAATGCGCGAACGCAGCCATCGACGAGATCGCGAGTAGGTAGCCGCAGTGTTCCTGCACGTGGGGTAGGGCGGCGCGGAACGTGCGCCAAACACCGGTGAGGTTGACGTCGATGACGCGTTCGAACGCTGCCGGATTGAGGGTGGCCATCGGGCCGACGGTATCGATGCCGGCGTTGGCGATTACGACGTCGACCCCGTCGAAGTGCTTGGCTGCCTGTGCCATTGAATCTTCCAGACCGGCCATGTCGCGTACGTCGGCGTGAAAGCCCTTGGCGACTGCGTCGTCGCCGAGGCGGGCTGCCTGGGCGGTGGCGGCGGCGAGGTCCAGATCGAACAACGCCAAGTTGGCGCCGCGGCGGCGCAGAGCCAATGCCAGGGCGGAACCAAGGCCGCCGGTGGCACCGGTGATGACAACAGTGCGTCCGGTCAGGTCATAACGAGTCATGGTTTCCTTCAATCGATTTCAATGCGGGATCAAGGGCCGACAGGGACGTGGCGATGCAGGAAGGCGATCTGGTCGGCGATGACGCGCTCGAACGGTGCGCCGACGTAGATGTCGAAGTGGCCCTCCGGATAGAGGCGCACCTCGCCCGCAGGCGCGGTGCGGGCGTGGCGCAGCGTGGCTCCGGCCGGAGCCACGCTGTCGGATTCGCACACGCAGAACAGGATTGGGCACTGCACCCGCCGGGCGTAACGTCCGGGGCGATGGAAGCCGACGTGCAATGCGATACGGGCGGCGACCTCGTTTCGATGCGGCGCCCCGTCGGGGACCAGCCCGAGGTACCCGGGCACGGCATCCGGTGCGGTCATCAACGCCGCCGATTTGGGCGCGCCGGCGAGCGGCACCATGACGGGTGCCTTCCCGCGCAGTGCCCCGGCCACATCGGCGATGGCGTAGAAGGCGACCTTCGCCAAGCTCCGCGGAGACGTCGCCCGCGCCGACGCGAGTCCGTCGGTGAACGGGCACTGTGAGATGACCGCTGCGATGTCGGGCTCTCGAGCCGCCGCGACGATGACGTGGCCGCCGCCGAACGAGGTGCCCCACAGGATGGTTCGTGTGCCGTCGATGTCGGTGCGGGTGCGCGCGAAGGCGACCGCGGCCGACCAGTCGGCCAATTGCCGGTTGATGTCGAGGAGTTGACGCGGTCGGCCGTCGCTGGCGCCGAAATGGCGGTAATCGAAAACCAGGCACGCGTACCCGGCGGCGGTGAACCGCTCGGCGTAGGCGTCGAGGCGCATCTCGCGGACGCCGCCCAAGCCGTGCGCCATGATCACCACCGGGCGGGGTTGCTGAGCTTGGGGCAGATAGAGCCATGCGCGACACATCGCGTCGCCGGAAGCGAATTCGACATCGAGGCGGGCGCCTGTTGTGTCGTTCGACGACTGAAATTCAGGCAACGCCTGTACCTCCGAACAAAGCAGTGATCTGCGCCGTAACCGGCGCTACGAGTGATGCTCCTCTCGGGCGGCGCGCATGCCAATAGGCAAATGCCTACAGTTGACGCAAGTAAATGTGCATCTGCACTGATTGGGCTTATGCTGGCTCTATGGTGTGGCTGCAGCCGTCCCCGCGTATTGCGGAGTTGATGCAGGCTGGCGCGCGGCAGATTCTGGAGCCCTCGGCTGACGTCCTCGATGAGTTCCTCGAGGAGATCGATGCGGCCACGCTCGCCGACCACGATCCCGCCCTGGCAGAAGATCCCACGCTGACGGCCGCGATGCGCCGCAGCAACCGCTCGAACTACCTGTTTTGGGCCGAATCCGTCCAACGGAATCCGGCCGCCGCGGTCCCGGCTAACCCGGGCGCCGAGCCCAAGATCATCGCTCGGGACCTCATTCGTCGCGGGCTGGATGACACCGTCCTGCAGGCTTGGCGCGCCGGCCAGAACACGGCATGGCGGCGCTGGATGAGCATCGCTTTCGGATTGACTGACGACGCTCGCGAACTTGCCGAACTTCTGGACTACAGTGCCCGGTCGATCTTCGAATTCGTCGATGCGACAACGGCACTGGTGTCAGCTCAGATGCGCGAGGAACGAAAACGACTCACGAGTGGTAGCCAGGCCGAACGACTGGAGACCGTGACCCTCATTCTCGAAGGTGCACCGATCCGCCTCGAGATGGCCGAGTCGCGGCTGAACTACAGCTTGAGACAGACACATCTGGCCGCCATCGTGTGGAGCGACCAACCCGAACCGGTCGCCGAAGTGCTCGACGAAGCGGTCGAGGCACTCGCCGCCGCCGTCGGTGTGCGTCGGCCGCTGACGATCGTTCCCGCTGTCAACGCGCTGTGGGTATGGCTCTCCAACGCGGAAGCATCCGACCTCTCACCCGTTGACGCCGTCCTGGGTCGCCACCCAGATGTGTTCGCGGCCATCGGATCTCCCGCGGCTGGCGTGGAAGGGTTTCGCCGCAGTCACCTCGAGGCGCTGGCCACCCAGAGGCTACTGATGCGCGGGCAGCGTGCGCGGCTGGCGCGCTGGGAGTCGGTCGAGCTCGTGGCATTGATGAGTCACGACGAGCCCCGGGCTCGGGAATTCGTCGCGCACACCCTTGGCGCGTTCGCGGACTCCGACCCTGAGCTGTGCGAAACCGTCCGCATCTATCTGCGTGAGCAGTCCAACGCGCCACGAACCGCAACCCGCATGTTCACCCACCGCAATACCATCTTGTCCCGAGTGGCACGCGCCGAACGACTATTGCCGAAACCGTTGATTCACAACAGCATTGAGGTCGCCATCGCACTCGAACTGGCGCGCTGGATTGGCTGAGGGAGGACCAGTCGATCTGGATCCGTGGGCGACGGAGGGGGTAGAACGGCTAAACTCATCGTGTGCACCGCGGCTTCAACTGCTCTAGTCAGCGAACTTCCCGGCCCGAGCGCGTCCCCGAGCAGCCGATGATGGCCAGGATGCGCAGCGACTCGATTGAGATTCCTGATGTGTACGTGGTCATGCAAAATCGTACTGCCACTTGGCGTCTCGAAACGGTTATCGACCGATGAGGGACGCATCGGAATACGACGTCATCGTTGTGGGTGCGGGAATCGCGGGATTGACGGCCGCCGACGGGCTCAGTCGGGCGGGCAAGCGAGTCGCGGTGCTCGAAGCGCGCGACGAGGCGGGAGGACGCATCCGTTCGGTCTCACTCGCAGGTGGGGGACATATTGAACTCGGCGCAAACTGGTGGTGGTCAAACGAGCCGCTCATTCGAGCGCTCGTCAGCCGGCTAGGTATCGAAAGTTACCCAGAAACGTTGAGCGATGGCGGGTGGCGCTTGCCGGGCTATGCCATCGATACGCCCGCGCACCGATTCGTAAACGGTGCACAGGAATTGGCTCGCCGACTCGCAGAACAGCTTCCCGACGGCGTGCTGCGGCTGGCAGCACTAGTCCACGAGGTGGACGTCAATGACGGCCACGTCGCTATCGGTACGAGTCGTGGGTCGTTTACGGCTGAGCATGTAGTGATCGCCCTTCCGCCCGCACTGGCCGTCAGCCAGATCATGTTTCGGCCGAGCTTGCCTCCTCAGTTTCGCGCGCTCGCTGAACGCACCCCGGTGTTTCTGGGCCACGTCGTCAAAGTCGTCGCGATCTACGATGAGCCAGTCTGGGACGAGAAGCAGATTGTTAGTACAGACATCGCATCTCGCGGCCCTTTCTTCGAGCTCCACAATCACAGCGGTCCGAACAGACAACCACCGGCATTGTTCGGATTCGCTCCCGCAACACGATTCGTCGACTCAACGCCGACTGCCGCTGGCGACGCGTTCATCGACCAGCTCACTCAGCTGTTTGGTCCTGACGCCGGGCAGCCTCGGACTGTGCACGTGCTTGATTGGAGTCGTGAACGCTACACGTCACCGCCGCAGCCTTGCGCAGAAGCGACAGTGGCCAACCACGGGGCGAACGAGTTCCAGTCGCCGATCATGAGGCGAATCCACTGGGCGTCCACCGAAACAGCGACGGCGCACGCAGGTCACAGCGACGGCGCGATCCAGGCGGGGGAGCAGGTCGCGAAGCGGCTGACCGGCGAGCACAACGCACAGCTGACCCGCGCCTGAGCAGACGCCGAAGATGGCTGTGCTCACTGGGCGCAATCGGGAACATGAGCGCAGGCGAGAGGTAGGTCAGGTCATCCCGCCGTGGGCACCGCCGTTGACGGGGATGAGTTGCGCCGTAACGTAATTAGATATGGGCGAGCACAGACAGACGATGGTATCGGCTGCATCGCCGATGGTGACGGTACGATCCAGCAGCATCATCACGGCGCGGTCCAAGGTTGGTTCGCACAGGTGGCGGGAACGTCGGAGGCGGGCGCTGCTGAAGGACCACAAGCGCTCGGAGAACGCCGGCCTTCACGACGCTGCCGGCGATTGGGGCGTGCCATTACGGGTTCCGCTCTTTGCCCCGTTGCAGTGCAACAAGATTGACTGCCCCTGGCTGAACATCCGCGACGGTGCGCACTGCTCACCCATTCCATAGGGCGCCGTCGCGTAGGCCAGCAGCGGGCGTGGACCGTTGCCTGGCCAGGGTTATCCGGTTCGATATAGGTTCCAGTCACTGCGACCGGACGGCCCTGGGCATCAGTGCTGCGGTACATGATCCGAGTGCCGGTTCCCACGAAGCGCCCGAGCTGCCCTGATGTTGGAGCGGAGGGACTATTCAAAATCGACGCAAAGCCGTGCCTAGGCCGGATCGCTACGAAGGGATCCGGGGCAACGGCGTCGGCGAACGTGGTGTGCGCGAATGGGGCAGTCCTTCTCGGGTGTCACTGCGGCGCTTGAGCTTTGGATATGGGGTCCGGGTCGGCGTGGGTGGTGCCGGTTTGCACTTGTGGCTCGGTGGTCGCCGGTGCGGGTGCGGGCAGTGGTTGGCTGTGGTAGCGGCGTAGCCGGTTGGCGTTGCCGACTACCGACAGGGACGACAGGGCCATCGCGCCGGCGGCGATCATGGGGGACAGCCGCAGCCCGAGCAGCGGGTAGAGCACCCCGGCGGCCAGCGGGATGCCGACCGCGTTGTAGATCAACGCGAAGAACAGGTTTTGTCGGATGTTGGCCATGGTGGCATGCGAGAGCCTGATGGCGGTGACCACGCCGGCGAGTGACCCGGAGATGAGGGTGATGTCGGCGGCTTCGATGGCGACGTCGGTGCCGGTGCCGATGGCCAGCCCGACGTCGGCTTGCGCGAGCGCGGGCGCGTCGTTGATGCCGTCGCCGACCATGCCGACGCGGCGCCCTTCGGCTTGCAGGCGGGCGATTTCGGCGGCCTTGTGTTCGGGCAAAACCTCGGCGAGCACCCGCGGTATCCCGACCAGTCGGGCGATCGCGGCGCCGGTGCGGGCGTTGTCGCCGGTGATCATCACTACCTGCAGCCCGAGCTGACTCAGGGCCGTGATGGCTGCGGCGGAGTCGGCTTTGATGGTGTCGGCGACCGCGAGCACCCCGGCCGGGGCACCGTCGACGGCGGCGAGGATCGCGGTTTTGCCTTCCCCGGCGAGGCGGGTGGCGATGTGTTCGAGTTCGTTTGTGTCGATACCGTTTTCGGCCAGCAGGGTCGCGGTGCCGACTAGGACGGTGTGTCCGGTGACGGTGGCCTGCACGCCTTTGCCGGTGATGGAGGTGAAGTCCGCCGCGGTGGGAACGGTGATGCCGCGCTGTCGTGCTACGGCCACGACGGCGGTGGCCATCGGGTGTTCGCTGTCGCCTTCGGTGGCGGCCACCAACGTCAGTAGCTGCTGGGCGCTGAGGGAGCCGGCGGTCTCGATGTCGGTGAGGGCGGGTTTGCCGGCGGTGATGGTGCCGGTCTTGTCCAGGACGATGGTATCGAGTTTGTGCGCGGTTTCGAGGGCTTGGGCGGAGCGGATCAGGATGCCGGCGCGGGCGCCTTTGCCGGTGCCGACCATGATCGATAGCGGGGTGGCCAGTCCCAACGCGCAGGGACAGGCAATGATCAGCACGGACACCGCAGATACCAGCGCCAGCGTCAACGCCGGCGGTGGTCCGGCGACGAACCACACCGTGAACGCGATGATGGCTATGACGATGACCGCGGGCACGAAGTAGGCCGAGATCGCGTCGGCCAGGCGCTGGATCGGGGCTTTGGAGGCCTGGGCTTGCTGCACCATGCGCACGATCTGGGCCAGCATGGTGTCCGCGCCCACCTTGGCCGCGCGGACCCGCAGTGAGCCGGTGGTGTTGACCGTGGCGCCGATGACGGTGTCGCCGGGGTGTTTGGTGACCGGCATCGATTCCCCGGTGACCATGGACTCGTCGACCGCGGATTGCCCAGACAGCACGGTGGCGTCGACCGGGATCTTCTCGCCGGGCCGGATCAGGATGTCGTCGCCGACCATCACGTCCTCGACCGCGATGGTGATTTCGAGACCGTCGCGGATCACCCGCGCGGTGCGGGCTTGCAGCCCGAGCAGGGCCCGGATGGCTTCGCCGGTACCGGCTTTGGCTTTGGCTTCGAGCAAGCGGCCCAGCAGGATCAGGGTGATGATCACCCCGACGGCTTCGAAGTACACGTTGCGGACGGTGGCCGGCACCAGGGCCGGCGCGACGGTGACCAGCAGGCTGTAGCCGTAGGCGGCCACGGTGCCCAAGGTGATCAGGGAGTTCATGTCGGCGCTGCTATGGGTCAGGGCAAGCCAGCCGGTGCGGTGGATGGGCCAGCCGACGTAGAACATCACCGGGCTGATCAGCGCCAGCTGCGCCCAGTGGTTGAGCAGGATCGCGGGCACCCAAGTGGCACCGAAGGTTTGGGCCATCGCGGCGAAGAGCACCGGAGCGGTCAGGACCGCGCCGATGACGACGCGGTGGGTCAGGTCGGAGATTTCTGCGCGCCGTTCTTCGGCTTGGGCGGCTTCCAGATCAGCAGCGGCCGGTTCCGGGGTGGTCGCAGCCCCGGCAGGTCGCATCCGTTCGTGGGTCGCGGATTCCTCGCCGGCGGTACCTGTTTCGTTTGGGGTGACGACGAGGGTGCCGTGGATCATGTTCATACCGCAGGAGAATCCGAACGACCCGGCCCGGTGCGGGGTGAACCGCACTGTCGTGCGTTGATAGGCGGGCAGCGCCGCGGACAGCTGCAAGTCCGGGAAGGTCACGTGTGAGGAACAATCGCCGGTTTCCTGCCGGTCGAATTCGATCTCCACTGGAATGTCTTGGCGCACTTGCAGCATGTTGGGGCTGTAGCCGCCGCGCACGGTGACCTGCAGGCGTTGGACCCCGCCGCTGACCGCGGCCGCGTGTGCGGTGCGGGGGCCGAAGAAGAACCACGTCAAACCGGCGATGGCTGCGACGGCCACCCCGATCACTATGGCGTCGATGTTCGACATCATCTGCTCCTTGTCGTCGCGAGATCGGGGTGGTTGTCGGGTTACCGGGCGGTCCGTGAGCGCCGCTCGGGGAGCAGGTAGGTTTATGCGCGCTCGGCGCGCAGGGTGCGTGGTTAGGCGGGTGGGCCGCCGGGACTCTGGTTGGGAATATCGGTGATCGGCAAGTTGGGCGCCGGTCGCGGTGAAGGTGTAGCGGGAAGCACTGGTATCCGGTCGGCCGGGATGTCGGTGAGCGCATTTGCAGCTGGGCCGTTTTCGCGGCCCCCGTAGCTGGTTCCGGCTTCGCGGTAGCCGAGCAGATGACTGACGGTGACCATGTGGTAGTCGTTGGCGATCAGGACCGGCAGGAACTGGTACACCAGGTCGACGGTGCTGGAGTAGGTGTCGTGGAGGAGCACCACTGATCCGGGTTTGATCTGGGTTTTGAGCATGTAGGTGCTGGCGGAGAGGTTGGCATCGTTGATCCAGTCGAAAGGTATTACATCCCAGAGGATTTCGGACAGCCCCTGTCGACGGGCTTCGGCGCGCACCGCGGGTGTGGACAGCCCGCCCGCAGGTCGATAGAGGGTGGGTGCGCGGCCAGTGGCTGCCGCGATGGCGGCGGTTGCTTTGTGGAGTTGGTCGGGGATGTCGTCGACCGGAATGGTCGACATATTCGGGTGCTCCCAGGTGTGGCTGCCGATCTCCATCCCGGCATTGCTGATGCGGCGGGCGGAGTCTTGGTTGCCAGTGACCTTGTTGCCAATGAGGAAGAAGGTGGCTTTGGCGCCACGGCCACTGAGCACCCGTAGCAGACGGTCGGTGAACGGTGTAGGGCCATCATCGAACGTCAGCGCCACGCATTTGTGCATCGAGCAGTCGACGTGATCCGCGTCCAGGTCGCGTTGACGGCGCGCCGCCGCGACTACCAGCACCGTGACCGTGCTCAGAACCACGACCAGCACACCGAGTTGCCACATCCAACGCGAACGCAAGCGCCCCACGTGTTCTCCTGCCTGAACTGCCCGACGTCAAGTGCGCACATTGTCTACGTATCTGTAGCGTACTGACATCAGCCGTAGTTTTGTTGGTCTGATCCTGACGGACCTGTTGTCGTGCCGTGATGGTGATGGCTCACCTCGACGTGCCTGCGAGTTGTGCACGGTCTGGCCGCCGGAGTCGGTGGCTGATACCGCCCGTCAAGGCGACGGTGTGCTGACCCAGCCGATGAGGATGAATCCGGCCAGGATCAACACGGCGGCCATCGGATAGCCCATGAGCAGATCCTGGTACCCGACGAGGGCGAAGCGGCCCAGGTGCGTCACCATGTGCACCAGCGCCATCACGGCGCCCACGCCGACCAGTAGCCAGCCTGCCGCCCGGCGGCGCCGTTCACGCCGGAAGCCGGGTGTGTAGATCGACAGTCGTGGTGCGCGGCCGCGCCGGATCGGACTCATCGGCAGTTCTCCCTTCCGTAGGACATATGTAGTGATCTAGTACTGCTCTACATAGTAGACATCACCTCCGCGTTCGAGCACGGCTAAGCCTGGTGGTGTACGCGTCCGCGCGAAGGCGTGGAAATACGAATTCGGGCCCGCGCCACGAATTACGTGGCTGAAATTGTGGCCAAAGTTACCTATGTGGCTTGTGTCATGTAACGTGAGTCTCGTTTCTACGGTTTAACTACGTACGTGAAGGCGGCGTAGATCGGCATTACCGGTGCCTGCCGGCTTGCGGTGGCTGGCGGCGCAGCCTGCCGATCCCCTGGCGTGAGGAGGCGTGGACGTGGTGCGGTGTAGATCAGTGGTGCGCAACTTCATTTGCCGCGGCGGACAGGCTGAGCCTGCGAGTCCGTGCCGGGGTGTCCGCGGGTGGGCATGTGGCACTGCGGCATTGGCCTCGGTGGTAGTGGTAGTGGTTACGACGGGGCCGCCCGCTGGCGCTGCGCCCGGCACGGGGCCGTGGGATCCGTCGCTACCGAGTGTGCTCAGCGCGGGTGCTCCAGGTGATCCGGTGGCGATCGCGAATGCGTCGTTTCAGGCCAGTGCGCTGGCAGCTCAGACGACAATGGATTTGGGGCGTAAATTTCTGTCCGGCTTGGGTTTTCGTGGCGCAGCCGTTACTCCTGGTCCGGCGTTGCAGGGCAACCGCGTATACGGCGCGCAGGCGATCGAGTTTGCGATTCGGCGTGCCGGTTCCCAGATCGGGGTGCCGTATTCGTGGGGCGGGGGAGGCCTGACCGGGCCGAGCCGGGGCATCGATTCCGGCGCAGGCACGGTCGGCTTCGATTGTTCCGGGCTGACCCGCTATGCCTTCGCGGGCGTGGGAGTACTGCTGCCACGGTTTTCCGGTGATCAGTACAACGCTGGCCGGAAAGTGCCGCCGTCGCAAGCCAAACGCGGTGACTTGTTGTTCTGGGGTCCAGATGGCGGCCAGCATGAGGCGCTGTACCTCGGTGGCGGCCAGATGATCGAAGCGCAACAAACCGGTGTGCCGGTGAAGATTTCGCCGGTGCGCGTCAGCGGCATGACACCGTATGTGACCCGCGTCATCGAAAGCTGAACCGCCGCACCGCATGGGCACCCCGATCGGCGACGGAGTGATGCCCGATGGTCGCAAGACTTAGGCGGGGCACATCCACGTGCCAGACAGGTCCAGGACTCCGATCACGATCGGGCTCGACGCAATGACGGTAGCGGCGGCGATCAGCGCTGTGTGTGCAGCCAGACCAGCACGGCCGGTGGCCGGGCATGCCAGCCTCGCCGCGCGGTGAAGGACCGCGATATCGGCGGCGCCAAGGGCACCGGCCGGGGCTGTGCCGACCAGGGCCACCAGACCGGCCAACAGTGCGCGACGCCCGTATCGGCGGGCTGCGGCGTCGTCGGCGCACATTTCAAGCAGCCGCGCGACATCCTCGGCGCCGCGGGTGAGCAGGCCAACGTGTGGCAGCGCGGTTGCCAGTGCGCGCAGCACTGTAGCGATGGTGAGGTGATGGCCCGCTACATGTGCGCGCTCATGGGCGATGACCGCGTGCAGTTCGCGCTTACCCAGGGCATCCACTGCCGAGCTGGTGACAACGATCGCCGGCGGCCGGCCCGCCACCGCGTAGGCCGCGCGCTCGGGTGCCTGCAGGACGTACACGTGGGGGCCATACAGCGGTTGGCCGACCATCCGCACCGCATCGCAGTGGTGGCGGGCGGAGCCACGCAGCCGGTGGATGCGCCGTCCGACCCCAACGCCGATCGCTGCAGTGGTGATGGCCACCGCGAAAACTGCTGTGATCACTGCAATTTGTGCTGCCGAGCCGTGGGCGCCCGAGGCGAAGTCGCACAGCAGTTCCACGCAGGTGACGACGAGATTGCTCGGCTGCCCCCAGTGCGCGATCACGTCGCGCACGATCAGGACACAGATTGTCAGCCCGGTGAGCAGGAAGCTGCTCACCGCGATCAGCCACGCGGCGACACCGGCGCGGGGCGCCTGACCGCCCCGGGTGAGCCAAGCCAGCACCCGAGGCCCGAATGCGACCAGGGCGCCGTAGTACAGGGCCAGGCAGGTCGCTGCGCTCACGGCTTTTTCGCCCGGTTTGCCCGTCGCGCCACCCTTCGCAGTGCCTCTCGCAGCCGTTCGGATTCGTCCGAGCTGATCTGCTCGATGAAGTAGGTGAGCACCAAGTCGGAGCGGCCGCCGCCATCGAGGGCTTCGCGCATCAGGTGTGCGGTGTGTTCTTCGCGGTTCATCACGGCCCGGTAGCGGTAGGCGCGGCCATCGCGATCGCGGGCCAGCCACCCCTTGGTGTGCAGGTTGTCCATCGTTGACATCACGGTGGTGTAGGCGATCTGCCGCTCGCTGGACAATTCCTCGTAAATGTCCCGGACGGTCACGGTGTCGGGGTCACGCTTCCATACGCGATCCATCACAACCGATTCCAGCTCCCCGAAACCTCGCAACCGCACGCTCAAACACCCTTCATCTCTGAGGACTGAGCCTACCGCCCGCCGCGCGCCCAGCCGGGTTCCGACGCGAACTCCCAACGCCGGTGGCTCAGTCGTTGTCCTGGCTCTTCACTGCACTGCCGGACCTCCCTTCGTCTGCGCCAACGACCACCTCGACATACCCTCGACGCGGATTGGCTCAGGTGACCTCGAAAGTGCGATTCGGACCGGCGGCAAGTGGTGAAGCAGCGGATATCGGTCTCGACAATATGTCGACGCGGACGACATTGCTGCAGTGCGTTTAGACCGATGGTCTACTCTATAGACCGGTGGTCTAAAAAAGCAGGAAGCAGCCCTCCACCGCCATGTCGAAAAGGAGTCGTAACCGTGCGCACATCCGCCGTCACCATGACCGATCGCACACAGCGCACGCGTTCATTCGCACGCGTTCTCGGACCGTTTATCGCCGTGGTTCCTGCGATCCTCGCGATCAGAGCCGGAAGTATCGGAAGGGAGTTATCTGGTTTCGCGGCAGACCCGATGTGGGCGTGGGCGGCAGGCGCTCTGCTCTTCTTTTGCGGCGTGTTCATCCTTGCGTTCCACCAGTATTGGCGCAGCGCCGCCGCCGTGATCATCTCGCTGTTCGGCTGGTTCCTACTGCTGCGGGGTTTCGCGTTGCTCGCCATCCCACAGCTGATCGTGAAGGGAGCCAAAACGGCCACCGAGACGTCGAGTCCCACGCTGGGCGTCGTGCGGGTCGGCTTCGGTCTACTCGCACTCTGCGGTTTGTATCTGGCATATGTCGGGTGGGCGAAGAAGGCGGACTGATTCAATACCGCCATGTCGCGTGTGGTCAAAACCAAGGATGTCCGGCGGGCCGAAGTGCTCGACCAGGCACTCGCGCTCTTCCTTGAACGCGGTTACGACAATGTCAGCCTCAACGACCTTCTTGCCGCGGGAGGTACTCCGAAAGGCGCTTTCTACCACTACTTCCCGTCCAAGGAGGCACTGATCAGTGCGCTTGCTCAACGCAGCGCCGCTGAAGCCTTCGAAGTGTTGCGCCCGGCCTTCGACGAGCCCGGCAGGAATGCGCTGGAACGCCTCAATGCCGGACTTGCGGCGAGTTACGACGTCAAGATGGCGATGGCGGCTCCCGAACAGATCGCGGCGATGGCATCACTGCTGAAGCCGGGCAACCAGGCCCTGTTCCGAAGGATCGTGACCATCTGGGAGGACCTGTTCCGGCCGGTGCTGACCGAAGTCATCACTCAGGGGGTACGCGAGGGTGTGTTCGACACCTTCGATCCCGAAGGCGTCGGTGACATGATTCAGGGATTCGCAGCCAGCCTGCAGGCGAACCTGGTTCATGTGCTCAATGCACCTGACGCGAGATCGCGACGGAAGGCCATCGATGATTGCGTGAAGCGCACCAAGCTCCACGGTATCGCGACGGACCGGATCCTCGGTTTACCCGACGGGTCAACGGTAGTGCTCAATCGCAAGCAGATAGCCGCGATGGTCGCACTCCTCAAGCCCTGAACAGCCCGGTGAGTCGATGTCGTAAACCGTGCCGGCCACGATCACACCGCCGGCGAGGCCTCCGTCGTCCACGTCGTCAGCACGGTCCGGTCGAGTCGACGCCCTCCCAACGAGATTCAATTCGCAACCCCTAACAATTGCTGGTGCCTGATCACGCTGAGGTGCTGCGCTCATTTCCGGTGCCGGCGACAATCGCCGCTTGCTCACGGTTCGCAGCCGCGATTCTGGTCCCGCTGCGGGTCAGGTCACCGGGGTTTCGCTGGCCGGCATTTGACACTTGGCTTCCCAGCGTATCGTCGCGGTTCCTCGGAAACTGCTGTGGGACAACGAGTTAAGTATTGGTCAACGAGGACTCTTGGCTACCCGAAGGCACACCGGGATCTGCGGGATGCCAGGCACTCGGCTGGTCCGGGCCGGGCTGTATGGCGCTTGGAAACCAAGGGCTTGGTGGACCGTGTCGATGCTGACCTGGTACGCCGTCCGTGCTTGGCGTGACAACATCGCCTCGCTCGCGATCATGCGCGGAATACCCTATACCCGGGGGTGAAGCGCCGAGGAATTCCGCCGCCACCAACCCGACGCCGCGCTCACGTTCTCGATGTCCTGTGACCAATGGCACACCTTACGACGTCGCGACATCGAGCCGCACGGCGTAACTCCAGTACGCGAGTTTCTCGGCCTCGAAGATCTCAGAACGCTTGACTCGTAACGTGATCGGAGGTCTCTACAAACGAGACGGGGAGGCTCGGAGCGACCGCTGATAGCGGACTTCGTGGACGCCATGGTCGCCAATCGAGTCCGTTCGCTCGGTGCCGTCGCAGTACCACCCGGCGCGTTCGTAAAAGCGTCGAGCGCGATCATTCCCGACAACACCCACAATGAAGCTGTGCCATAGCCATGGCTAGACAATTGTGCGCAACCAGCGGTGATGAGGCAGCGCCCGATTCCAGAGCCCCACCTTTCTGGATCGACATAGAGCGCCCAGATTTCCCCACCGCCTTGCAGATCCGTATCCCGGCACCACCCCGTGGTCACGTGTCCGCATACCGTCCCCCCGTCGATGGCGACCTGAGTGAAGGGACCTGCCGCATTCATCTGGTCGAACCCATACCGGCTAGCCCTGTCCTCAGGCCGCAACGCATCCAGATAGTCGATCGGAAGCAAGCCGCGGTAGCCCACTTGCCATGAGCGGACATGCGCCTGCGCAACAGCCATCGAGTCCGCGGCCACAGCCGGCCTGACAAGTAACGACTCGTTGAAGGGCACGGGCCCAGCGTGGCAGCACGCGTCGCAGCCTTCAAGTACTTTTCCGCTGAGACGTGGAGGACTTGCGCCAAGGACTACATGCCGCCACGAGTGACGATGGGACCCATGAGTTTCGGCATCGCCCGGTAGAGCTGGATGACTAGGCGATTCAGCAGCGGAAAGACGATGAACTCGTCATTGCGGGCGACGCCGCGCAAGATGGCTTCCGCGGCTTGGCGCGGGGTCGCCTTCTTCATCGGTACTCGTTCGACCGCAGCGCCGTAGTTGTAGGAGGCGAGATTGGTTGCGGCGCTGAAGATATTGGTATCCACCAACCCGGGTAGCACGACGGTGACGTTGATGTCGTGCTCGGCGGCTTCGGCTCGCAGTGATGTGCTGAGGCCGACGACGGCGTGCTTGGTTGCCGCGTAGGCCGCGGATCGCACGACGGGCATGACGCCGGCGCTGCTGGAGGTGTTGATGATGTGGCCGTGGCCTTGCTTGCGCATCTGTGCGTAGGCGGCCTCCGTGCCGTGCACGACGCCCCAGAAATTGATGTCGACGATGCGCTGCCAGGCATCTGGGGTCATCTCTGCGAAATCGCCGCCGACCACGATGCCGGCGTTGTTGAACATCAGGTCCAGCCCACCGGATTCGCTGACGACGCGATCCACTGCTGCGGTCACCGCGCTTCGATCGCTGACGTCGAGCGGAACCGCGTGAATGCCGGTGGTGCCGTCGAGCTGGGCGAGGCGCTCGGCGTCGCGGTCGGCGGCGTAGACGGTGGCCCCGCGCTCAGCCAATATCACCGCCAGGGCACGGCCGATACCAGAGGCGGCTCCGGTCACGAACGCTGTCTTATTTTCGAATGTATAGCGGGTCATGGCAACTCGGCGATGTTGCGGGCCACTTCGTCCTCCCAGAGGTCGTTGGCGTGGGTGGTATCGACTTCCCGCTCGAAGCGGGCGATCATGTCGGATTTGACGTCGGCGCCATCGACGTAGAACTGCGCGTACCAGCGGCGATGCTGGCAGGCTGGGCTGTCTTCCTCGGTCAGCAGAGGTTTTCGATGCCGGTCTTGCTCCACCAGATCTCTCCATCTTGCAGGAAACCGTCCCCGAGGCTGCGGCTCAGTGTCGCGGCGAGCTTTCGGTCTTGGTCGCCATCCGGACCCATGTTGCCGACCTCGCACTGCTTGCTCAGCAACTGTTCGGTGGCGTCGAGTTCTTCAGTGAACCAGTCGATTTGGCAGATCGATCCATACGAGGCGGTCACAGGTTTCCTTCCGGGGCCGACTGAGCGGAGGGCAAGCAATGTCAAAATAAGCGACGACGCTTAATTTGGCAAGCATTCGTGATTGTGTTGAGGGGGTCCGGGTGTGGCGCCCGTTTGGCTGAGTGGCGGTCGATCAGATGGTGATGGTGCCTCGGATGCAGGTAGTGCTGGCGCCGCCAGCCCGTGCGCTCTGTGTTGGCGTCGATGTGGATGATTCCGGCGGGCGCCCCGGGAGACTCGGCATGGCACACAGTTTCATTTTTCCGTGGCCGCAGACGACTGCATACGCTGCCATCGTCGGACATGGTCGTTTTGTGCAAGACGTTCGCGACGGTCTCTTATGGGTTCCGCTGGCGCATCGTGCTCGCGTGGCGGCAGATTGAAGGCGCTGTACACCACGCGCCGTTCGGCGGTTCGCGGCGGGCGACTCATGTGGAGCGTGCAACTGCAATGAATCGTAAGGTCGCCAGTGCGAGTGGGTAACGCACGGTGCGGAAGGTCGATGTCGTCGATGTGTACCGGGGATACGTTCGCCCGGTGTGATCCGGCCACCACACCGATTTCACCACTCTCTGGTCCCGACCCGGTGACTGAAACACCGACCACAAGGTTGGCGCAGTTGCGGCTGTGGTTTCCCGATGCGCAGTCCTTATGCCAGGCCAGGTCCGAGATTCCTTCGACGACACCGATCTTCTTGAGTAGGCCACCGGCAGCATCACCGCGGTCGGGGTTGGGCGGGATCCACTGATCGTCGGTCAATCGGGCAATATCCATGAACCGGTCGTCGTTCAAAAGCTCTCGCAGCGTGGGTGATTTCTCGTTGAACGCAAGTATTCGTGCTGGATACTGCTGGCCTGACGCCGTACGGGCCCACCATGACTGGCCGTCTTCGGGGTGGGAATCGGCGATGGCAGCGTCCAGTTCGTCGGATACCGCTGCCATCTCGCGGGATGTGAAAACCCCGGCGATGTGGAGGAATCCGGCTTCTTCTAGGAAGTGGCCGAGGTCAGCGGGGTCGTCTTCAAGCGTAAAGCTGCGATTGATGTCCAGGGCAGCACCGTGCCGGTCTCTGAACTCGATGGAACCGCTTTGAAATACCGGCGTTCCATCGAGCAGGTGTCGCAGTACGGGTTCCCAGCGCACGAAGTCGGTGACGGTGCCCCGGCGGATGTCCACTCGCTGCGTCGTGGTCAACCACGCTGTCGAGACCACGTCCTGCAGCAAATCAGAAAATGCGTCGGCGCCTATGGACACCCGGAGACCCGGAGTGTCGCCGGAGCGAAGCGCCAGTCGGTCGCCGTCGATCGCGAGCGAGATCTCCGCGCCATCGATGTCGAACGTTATGGGCGCCAACGACATCCTGGCGGCTGATCGGCCGGCTTCATGCCATCGTTCGGCGGGAAGGCTGGATTGTAGCTGTGACACAAGGGCTTCGGGTTCTAGCTGAACAGCGTCGTCGACGTAGCGGGTGCGGAAATCAAGGCTGCCCATGACTGCGCTCCGTTTCAATAGTGTTGGCTTGGCGGGGTGTACTGCAACCTCTACCGAGGTGCGTCCGTGGTGAGGATGGAAACGAACTCGCGCAGACGTCGGCGGACATCGACGCTCTCGGGGTCCAGGAGCGATTGCAGCAGAAGGCCATCCCAGAGCGCCATCAGCATGTTCGCCGCTGATGACGGCGTGATGTTGTGACGAAGTTGGCCGTCACGGCTCATATCGCTGAATGCGCCTGTTAGCTCAGCGCGCACACGCGCATAGCGGGACAACATGTAACCGTGAGCAGGATGGGTTGGATCGGTGGCCTCGGCCGTCAATCGACAGAACAGCGCGGTATAGGTGCCATGGGGATCGTCCTCGCGGTCGATGGTGCTCAACAAGGCTGAACGCGCATCGAGGGCGGGATTGGCTCCCAAATACTCGCGGACCAGCTCTTCTCTGTTGTCCAAAACGGCGATGAGCAACTTTTCTTTGGTGGGAAAGTGATGCAGCACAGTCGCTTCGGCCAATCCTGCGCGCTCGGCTACTGCTCGCAGAGACCCTCGGTTGTATCCGGACACCGAAAAGACCTCGAGGGCTGCCTCCATGATCTGTTGTTGACGTAGAGCCGACTTGGCGTACGGCCCCCGTGTTGTTGTTGTGGGCTTTTCCGTGCTCAGGGCGGTGCCTCCTTGGTATCGGCGGAAGCGCGAACTCAAAACCGAGTCTACACTCGGTTTTCGTGATGAGCGCATGTCCGCATCCCGCCGAGCCCATGACTCGGGTGCCGGGGACCCTATCTAGCGACGACCGCCCGCTTGAGAGGGATCGGATTGATGGCGCGCGTCGCTGAGGGGCTCGACAGTCCCGTGAGCGACACCGCCGAGATCGTCGTCCCGACGGTGACCAGTCGTCCACGAACGGGAACCGTTGTGGCGTACCTGATTATGATGTTCACGATCAATCTGGCCGCAATGACACCGGCCCTTATGGGGTTGGCATTGAAGATCCAGATCGTCGAACCGCGGGACAAAGAGGGCGCCCTCGGTGCTGTGGTGGCTATCGGCTCCGTGGTCGGCATTGCCGCAGGCCCGGTCGCGGCATTGCTCAGCGACCGTTGCAGGCTCGGTTGGGGTCGGCGGCGTCCGTTCATCGTCGTCGGTGTCGCCTTCAGCGCGCTGGGGGCAGGACTGATGATTCCGGCGACGTCGGTTGCGATGGTGGGAGCCGGATGGGGGGTCGCGAGCGTTGGCGCAGCATGCGCGGGAGCCGGTATCGGACCGTTCGTCGCGGAGGTGGTTCCGCCGGATCAGCGTGGTCGTGTCGCGGCGCTCGCGGGGATGGCCGTCCAGCTGGCGGGCGTTGCGGCCGCGCTTACTGGCGCGCTGTTGGCGTCAAAGGTAGTACTGCTGTTCGGGGTTCCGGTCGCCGTGCTGGCGGTCGGAAGTCTGGTGTATCTGGTAGCGGTGCCGGACGGGGTCGTCGCCCGTCGGAGTTCGTCGCCTCCGCGGCCATCCCAGCGCAGTCAGATGGAGCAAATATTGTTCGGCCCCAACCTTTCTCGATTTGCATGGCTCTTGGCGGGCAAGTTCTTTATGCAGCTGGCTGTTGGATTTTTCACCACCTACCAACTGTATTTCGTCTTGGATCGATTCGGCATGGACCCGGCGCAGGCCGCGCACCAGATGGCTGTCCTTGCCGTAGTCGGCATCGCAGTGGCAGCTGCCTCCGCATTCGCCGCCGGTGCTGTTTCTGATCGCTTGGGGCGCCGTCAGCCCATGATCTATCTCGGCGGCAGTACGGTCGCCGCTGGCATGGTGGGAATTGCCTTGTCGCACAGCTTGTTGAGTTATGGCGTCGCGGTCATGGCAATGCTTGGCGGTATCGGCACATTCAGCGCGACCGACTTGGCCTTGGCGGCAGAGCTGATACCTGACGGCAGCGTGAATGTAGGCGGATCCATGGCGATGTACGCGATTGCCGGAGGTATGGCGACCTCAGTTGCTCCGCTGCTCGCTCCGATGATCCTGAGGACCGCCACGGACGGGGCCGGCTACACGACACTGTTTCTCGTAGCGTCGGTGAGTGCGGCCCTTACGATTCCAACCATTCGCATGACCGGGCGCCGTAGTGGTCGCTGAGCACCCGCCATCTCGTAGCATGGTTGTCGATCGCTGGGCTTTCGCTTCCTGCTATATGCCACCGTATGGCCCTCAAAACGCTTTGTGAGTCAACGGTTGTCGCAGGACGGGATCGGAGAAATGAGCCCGATCTGCGTGGTCAACGGGGAGGGGCGGCTCCGGTCATGCGACATCCTTCTCGTCGGGGACCTCGGTTGCCTTGTGGGACTCTCCAACGGATTCGGCATGTCTATCCGTTTGCGTCAATGCGTCGACTATCAGGGCAAGTCGGTGCAGTAGGTCGTCGATGCTTATCCGATGTTGGCAAATGGCCGCGATGTTGGTTACCCAGACGTCGGTGAATAGCTCGGCGACGCTGCGGTGCAGGGGTGATGGTTCTCCGTCGGACATCGCTCTACAGAAGATATGGATGAGCTCCTCGCGCACCATCTCGGCCCGGGTGGAGGCCGCCGCCCCGTGCGCGTACACGTACGGTCGGATGACGGCTTCAGTGAATCCGGGAGTCGCGCACATTGAAGCGGTAAGTTTCCGGGCGAGTTCTAAAACCCTTTGGTGGCAGTTAAATTTACCGCTGCCGGTTTCCATTGTACTGGTGGAGAATTCGCGCAGCCATCGGAGCAGACATGCCAACAGAATTTCATCTTTGGAAGTGAAGTACCTATACACAGTGCTTGGCGCCACACCTGCAGCCTCCGCGACTGTACGGATTTGGCAGTCAAAGGTGCCTCGTGCGGCCAATGTGGTGGCAGCTGCGACGATCCGTTCGTACCGTTCCGCGCGTCGGGCTAGGTCCTTCAAGCGCAGCGTGGACGACGCAGCGTACCCAGGACGACACTGCGGCATCGTCAGCTCCTTCTGTAGGCGTCGATGTGAAGACGTTCTCGCGGCATGTTGGCGGTTGCCGCCTTCCATCCAGCCAGGCCGACGACGTCGGGCGGCAGTGAATTACCCGGTGACTGGGATGCGATGAAAGGGCGGAGCGCGCGCTGCGCTCGACGGTTGGCAGTGGTGTTACTCGGAAAGCAGGCTATTTGGACTGAGCGCCGAGCAATTCCCGCGTCAGCTGTTGGGTCTCCAGAAGTACTGCGGCCCGATCGGCGCGATTGCTGTGGGCAAGTGCCTCGCTGTCGGCGCCGGCGACGTGGACGGGGCTTTGGGGCACGTGGTGCAGTCCTTGTCGCGCCACATCGGCGGGGTTGCTGATGACCAGTCCAGTCTGATTCGCCGTGCGCGTGGAGGCAACGTCCCCGCTGTAGTCCTCGGCGATAGTGCGGTCACCGCAGTTGCGAAGGCACCGACGGGGGCGCAGACCAGACTCTTGACGGTTCGCTCGCCGGTTCCGTTGGGAACAGATTTGGGAACAAAACCTCACGAAACCACTGAAACTGGGCGTAACGGATGGGGCGTTTGTTGCACTGCAGAGACGCCTGATCTGGACAAATAAACCATCGGCGATCAGGTGAAACCGTCACCGGTCGGCTCATAACCCAGAGGTCGCAGGTTCGAATCCTGTCCCCGCTACTAGCGAAAATGGTCCCCGGAGATTTCTCCGGGAGTCGTTTTTCATTGGCTCGGGACGCCATGTTCTTCGGCTGCGTATCGACCGGCAACGGGCTCAGCTGAGGTTCGCAGAGCTGACATCGAACCCGGCATCTAGTCTTGCGGGAATGTCCGGTTGATCGTTGCTGGCGTTACCGGCTAGGAGGGCGGGCATGTCTCAGGACTGGTTGCTGGCGGTAAACCTGGGTTCATTCGCCATGGCCGGTATCGGGCTGCTCTTCGTCGTTCTCTGGAGTGTCGACCGCGACCGAAACAATGCTCTCGTGTTTGCCGGGTCCATCGGCTGTTACATCGCCGGAACGGTTGCGCTGTCGGTGGGTCTGCCGGCTGCGCTGGCGTCCTCGATCCATGGGGTCTTGTTTCCCGCTGCGATGCTCCTGCTGGCCGACGGTCTGCTGAGGCGGGTGGGGGATCGGGTGCCTCGCGCGCTGGTGCTCACCTATCTGCTCCCGATGGTTGTGATCGTCTGGTTCTTCGCCTACGTCTCACAGCTATTGGTCGGACGGGTGGTCAGTCAGAACCTCTTGACCGCGCTGTTGATGTTGGTGGTCGTCCGTCGGCTCTGGGAGCGAATGCCGAGAACGGGACCGAACTGGGCCGCCCTCGCAGCGACCGCGGTATTCGGTTTCGCCCTGGGCATTGCCGTGATCGTGGCGCCGTTCTCGCCGATTCCACGCGAGCTTGTGACACGGGCCGACCTCGACATTTATATGAGGACCGGTCTTGAGTTGTGCCTGATCGTGTCCAGCACGATTGTCCTGCCGAGTCTCATGGTCATGATGCTCGCCGTGACGGTCATCGACATCGCGCGGGAATTGCGGTCCCAGCGCGACTGCGACGAGCTGACCGGTCTGCTCAACCGCCGCGGCTTCAACCGCCGAGCGGAAGCAATGCTCAGAACCGCTGAGCGCGCCGCGTTGGTCGTGGCGGACCTGGACCACTTCAAGGCGGTCAACGACACCGCGGGCCATTCCGGCGGGGACAAGGTGTTGATCGCGTTCGCGCGGATCCTGACCGATTCTGTGGATGGTCGGCAGCTCGTCGGCCGCATCGGTGGTGAGGAATTCGCGGTCCTTCTCGCCGGTACTGGATTGGACGACGCGGTCGGCTGGGCCGAAACGATTAGGACTCGAGTGGCCGCACACGCGGTCGATCTCAGCGGCGAGATCACCAGTGTGACGGCCAGTTTCGGGATCGCGTCGGGTGACCGCCAGTCGCAGCTGACCGACTTGGTCGAGGCGGCAGACAAGGCGCTCTACAAGGCCAAAGCTGCGGGGCGAAACCAGATATCCATCGGCCAGTGACGTCGACTGCGTCGACGTGTTGACCCCGAGCTCGAGTTGTACTGCTCGCACATCAAGCGCAAGCTCACAAGCCCGCCAATAGTCGTGAGCAGCAACGGAACTCGACGAGTCGATCAGCCCGCGAGCTCGATCGTTCCGCCCGGGATCGCGTCGATCAACATTCGGGTGTAGTCGGACGTCGGGTTCTCGTACACCTGGTCGGTCGGCCCGGAATCCACCACCTCGCCGCGGGACATCACGATCACGTTGTGGGCCATCTCCTTCACCACCGCCAGGTCGTGGGTGATGAACAGGTAGCTCAGGCCGAGCTCGTTCTGCAGCTCGCGCAGCAGCGTGAGGATCTGCGCCTGCACCAGGACGTCCAGCGCCGACACTGCTTCGTCGCACACCACCACCTCGGGGTTGAGGGCGAGCGCGCGGGCGATGGCGACACGCTGCCGTTGGCCGCCGGACAGCTCGTTGGGGAAGCGCTGCATGACCGACTGCGGTAGCGCGACGAGGTCCAGCAGCTCCTTCACCCGTGCGGTGCGGGAGGCCTTGTCTCCTATGCCGTGGATGTTCAGCGGTTCGGCGATCGCGCGGTAGATGGAGTACATCGGGTCCAGCGACCCGTACGGGTTCTGGAACACCGGCTGCACCCGGCGGCGGAATTCCTTCGCGTCGGCGCCGCGCAGCGACGTGACGTCTTTCCCGTCGAAATGCACTGTGCCCGAGGTAGCTTCCAAGAGACCCAGCACCATGCGCGCCACCGTCGACTTTCCCGAGCCGGACTCGCCGACCACCGCGGTGGTCGTCCCGCGCCGCAGGGTGAAACTGACGTCGTTCACGGCCCGAAAGGTGGAGCCGCCGCGGAACGGGACGGCGCCGCGGATCGGGAAGTCCTTGACGAGGTTCGCCGCGACGAGCACGTCCTGAGGGCCGGACGACGCGTGCTGGGTGGTGCCGACCTTGATCGGCAGAGCCTGATCGCCGACGAGCTCGCCGTGGTCCAGGTCGCTGAGAGTCTTGCCGTGCGCACGCCGGGAAGCCAAGGAGGGCGCCGCGCGTACCAACCTCTTGGTGTACTCGTGGTGCGGGTCCTGCAGGATCTGCAGGGCGGGTCCCGACTCGACCACCCGCCCCTTGTACATGACGACCAGGTGGCTGGCGCGTTCCGCGGCCAGGCCGAGGTCGTGCGTGATGAGTAGGACCGCGGTGCCGAGCTCGGCGGTCAACGCCTCGAGATGGTCCAGGATCTGCCGCTGCACGGTCACGTCCAGGGCCGAGGTCGGCTCGTCGGCGATCAGCAGCTTCGGGCGGCACGCGAGTCCGATCGCGATCAGTGCCCGCTGACGCATGCCGCCCGAGTACTCGTGCGGGAACTGATTGACCCGCTTGTCGGGGTCGCGCATGCCGGCCTCGCTGAGCAGCGCGATGGCGCGTTGGCGCGCGTCGCCCCGCTTCGCCGCGCCATTTGCCTGCAGGGTTTCGCGGATCTGGAATCCGACGCGCCACACCGGGTTGAGGTTGGTGTTGGGGTCCTGCGGGACCAGACCGATGCCGCTGCCCCGGATCTTCTCGAAGTCGCGACGGGACGCAGTGGCCAAGTCCTGGCCGTCGAAGAGGATCTGACCGCCGGTCACCTTGCCGGTCCCCGGCAACAGGCCGAGCACCGCGGCGGCCGTGGTCGATTTGCCCGACCCGGACTCTCCGACGATGGCGACTGTCTGCCCCGGGTAAACGGTGAGGCTCGCGTCTCGCACTGCGGGCACCGACTTGCCCTGTACCCGGAACGCGACCCGCAGGTCGCGGATGTCGAGCAGCGGCCCGGATCCGTCCTTGGACGTCTGGGTCATCAGCGGGTCCTCGCCTTCGGGTCCAGGGCGTCGCGCAGCACGTCACCGAGCATCATGAAGGTGAGCACGGTGATCGCCAGCGCTGCCGCCGGATAGAACAAGATAGGCGTGCCCTCCCGCAGCAACTGCTGCCCGGCCGCGATGTCAATGCCCCACGACACCGCCGTGGACGGTAGTCCGATGCCGAGATACGACAGAGTCGCTTCGGTGACGATGAAGATGCCCAGCGAGATGGTGCCGACCACGATCACCGGACCCAGCGCGTTGGGGATGACGTGGGTGAACAGGGTGCGAACCCGAGACGCTCCCAGTGAGCGCGCCGCCGTGATGAACTCCTCGCCGCGGACCGCGATCGCGGCCGATCGGGCGATGCGCGCGATCTGCGGCCAGCTGAAGATCGCGAGCACGATCACGACGGTGAACACGGTGCGGGAACTGATCATCTGCATGGTGACCACTGCCGCCAGGATCAGCGGGATACCGAAGAAGATGTCCGCCAGCCGCGCGATCACCGAGTCGATCCAGCCACCGAAGAACCCGGCAACGCTGCCGAGCAGGCCGCCGATCAGGACCACGACGATCGTGGTCAGCACACCCACCGCCACCGAAGCACGGGCACCGTAGATCGTTCGGGTGTAGATGTCGTACCCCTGCCGGTCGGTCCCGAACCAGTGCTCGGAGCTGGGCGGGAGCAGCGACTGCTCGAGCGAACCGTAATGCGGGTCCTGGCTGGTGAACAGTCCTGGGAAGAGCACGACGACCACGATCACCGCCAGCAGCATCATCGACACGATGAATTGCGGTTTGGTGCGCAGCTCCAGCCACGCCGACTTCCAGAAGCCGGCGGGATCCACGTCGGCGGCGACCGCGTCGACGGCGGCGACGCTGACCGCGTCGGGGCCGGCGACGAATCGCTCCTGGCCGGGGTACAGGGTGGGTCGGGCCGGGGTCTCAGGCATAGCGGATCCTCGGGTCGAGGGCGGCGTAGAGCAGGTCGACCACCACGTTGGACGCCAGGTAGATGAGCACAAGCACGGTGACGAAGGACACGACGGTCGACGACTCGCCCCGGATCACCGCCTGATAGATGGTTCCGCCCACTCCTGGAATGTTGAAGATGCCCTCGGTGACGATCGCGCCGCCCATCAGCACACCGAGGTCGGCGCCGAGAAACGTCACCACCGGGATCAGCGAGTTGCGAAGCACGTGGACCACGATCACCCGTGGGCGGGACAGCCCCTTCGCCGTGGCGGTACGCACGTAGTCCGCCGACAGGTTCTCCGCGATCGACGAGCGGGTCAGCCGGACAACATAGGCGAACGACACCGCACCGAGCACGAATCCCGGCAGCAGCAGGTGATAGAGGTCGAGGTGGCCGCCGACGGTGACGGGGACGAGCTGCCAGCGCACACCGAACAGGTACTGAGCCGCAAAGCCGATCACGAAGATCGGAACAGCGACGATGAGAAGCGTGACGATCAGGATCGTGGTGTCGAACCATTTTCCCTTGTTCAGACCCGCGAGCACACCGAACGTCACACCGAACGCCGCCTCGACGGCCATCGCGATGAGCGCGAGGTCGACCGTGACGGGGAAGGCGCGTTTCATCACGTCGAACACCGGTTGGCCCGAGAAGGACGTGCCGAAGTCCAGCCGGAACACGCCGCTGATGTAGTGCCAATACTGCAGGTAGAACGGCTGATCCAGGTGATACTGCGCGCGTAGCGTCGCGATCAGTGCGGGCGACATGGGCTTGCCGCCGCCCAGCGCGGAGATCGGGTCGGCGGGCAGCAGGAAGACGAGCGTATAGATCAGGAAAGTGGCGCCGAAGAACACGATCACCAGCTGTCCGGCCCGGCTCAATGCGTATCTCAGCATCGGTTATCCCTTGGTGTTCTCGGCGACGTCGCCTTTGGTGATCTGGGTGAAATCAGCGAGGCCGTTCCAGGTCAGCTGGGCCGTCACACCCGGCCCGACGCCGCCGGCAGCGGTGTAGTCCCAGAGCGGGATCACCGGGAGATCGTGCAGGAGGATCGCCTGGGCCTGATTGACCAGCGCATACGACTGGTTCGGATCGAGCGCCCGCTCGGCCTCGGTCAGCTTCGCGTCGAATGCCGGTGAACTGTAGACCGGATCGTTGGAGCCCGCGCCGGTCACGAACTGGGGCTGGAGGAACTCGATCATCGACGGGTAGTCGCCCTGCCACCCGCTCCGGAACGCGGTCCGAATGGTCCGCTTGGTGATTGCGTCCCGGACCTGCTTGAACGTCGGCTGCGGAGCGCCGTGGGCGTCGATGCCGAGCGTGTTCTTGAGCTGGTTCGACAACGCGTCCACCCACACCTGATGATCGCCGTCGGAGTTGTACGCGACCTCGAAGGAACCCGACCACGGGGCGATCGCGTCAGCCTGCGCCCACAGCTGCTTGGCTCTGACCGGATCGAACTTCAGCACATCGTTGCCCGGGATGTTCGGGTCCCAGCCGGGGAGCGACCGGGCGGTGAAGTCCTGCGCCGCGCCGCGGGCGCCGCGGAAGATCGCCTTGATGATTTCGGGCCGGTTGATCGCCATCGAAATCGCCGCGCGTCGAAGGCGCCCCTCCTCGCCGCTGAAATGCGGCAGGTAGTAGGGGATTCCGAGCTGCAGATTCTGGGCAGTCGGTTTGGTCAACGCCCGGCTGCCGAGCACCTTCTTATATGTGCCCAACGCACTTACCGGCACCGTGTCGAGTACGTCGAGGTTGCCGGACTCGAGGTCGGTGTACGCGGTGTCGAAGCTGCTGTAGAAGATGAAGCTCAGGCCGCCGTTCTTCGGCTTGTCCGGACCCTTGTAATTCGGATTCCGCACCACGTCGAGTTTGACGTTGTGCAGCCAGGCGTCCGGGCCCTTCAGCATGTATGGGCCGTTCCCGACGGGATGCTCGCCGAACTTGGCCGCGCCCGCGGTGAAGAACACGTCGGGCAATGGCTTGAACGGTGTGAACCCGAGCCCCAGCTTGAAGTCGATGTTGGGGCTGGCGAGGCGCACCGTGAAGGTGTAGTCGTCCACCACCTTCAAGCCCGACATCTCGGTCAGCGGGGAACCCTCGGCGGCGACGGCGTCGTATCCCTCGATCGGTGAGAAGAAGCTCTGCTGCAGCTGCCCATTGACGGTGGCCGCACCGAAATTCCATGCGCGGACGTAGTTTTCGGCCCGCACCGGAGTGCCGTCGGTGAAGGTCCAGTCCCGCTTGAGGTGAACGGTGTAGTGCTGGTTGTCAGTGGTGTCCACGGACTCCGCGTTCGCCAGTACCGGGGTGCCGTCAGCGGTGTAGCTGTAGAGCCCGGTGAACAACGAATCGACGATGCGACCGCCCATGTTCTCGTTGGTGTTGGTGGGCACCAGACCGTTCTGTGGCTCGCCGCCGTTGACGGTGATGATCGCGTCCGGGCCGGTGCCGTAGTTGCCGCGCGCGCCGTCCAGGCTGCATGCCGACGCGGCGAGCACCACGGCCGTCGCCGCCGCGCACAATGCCCTTGCTGCCCATTTCACTTCGGAACCTCCGATCGCGGGTCTTCACATTCCCACAGGTCGATCCCGTCGGCCATGCAGGAACGCCAGGTGTGAGCCGTCGTGGTCGAAAAGCGTGGGATCGTGCGGCACGAAACGAGATCGTTTTGCGCATCGGTCTGTCCGTGCGCTCACACGCTCCGGCCGGCAACGTCGACGAATTCGAAGTGCTCGATTCCCTTGTGCGACAGTCGATCACGAGGAGGGTCGAGCGCGGTAACCGAGATCTGATGCGCGCCCTTGGCGCGCCCTATCGTCCATCAGAAGCCAGGTGCCCGCCCGTATTCTCTGACCCCTTTGACGTAGGCGTGAACTTTCAGGGTGACGCCGCCCTTGAGTAGATTCAGCTTCTCCAGATAGTCCCGGCCGCTCGGTCGCAAGTGGAGACAGCCATGGCTCCAGCCGATCTGCTCGTGGATCCCAGCGCGGAATTCGACTTCCTGGTTGGGGCTGGTGTGGACGAGTTGGTCGGTGCCCAGGATGCGGTACGCATGGTCGCCAAAGTCGTTGAAAATCCACGTCGAAGGTACGACGCCGTCAGGTACCAGGGCCAGGGCCGCGGGTTCCGTGAGCGACTTTCGTAGCCCGGTGACGTAGGCCAGGATGTCGTCGCGACTGATCGGTTTGGCCAACGACCTGGTGTCGTGCCATCGGCCGTCGTCACCCCGGTATTCCACCGCGAGTTTGCCTGCTTTTGTCACCTCGCGCAGGGGTGTTCCCTGCGCGAGCTGCGAGGCCTGCCAGAACGCCGTTCGCACCTTCTCGCGGCCGCCGAGTTTGTGGATGCCAGGCTTGGTGGGATCGGCATGGTGTCCGCCGCCGGCGTCTTGTGACTGCCACATCCCGCCCTGCGCCGCGACGCTGGCTGCGACTCGTCCTGCGACTCTGGCGGTCAGCGCGCCGATCGGAGCATGCCCCTTGGTCACCGTCCCGTCCGGCAGCGTGATCATCGCTGGTTGGTCGAATTGGTCCGGTACGAACTCGAGCACGATATCGCCGGCGGGCGGGTTGAACATCCTGGCGAGTACCGGGCCGACTTTCTGATGCACCTTGGGTGGCGCCTGGTCCAGGGCGTCGCGCAGCGCAACGACAACGGCGCGGTCGGCGACCAGCAGCACCTCCCGCAGATGCGCAGCGGACAACGGCGCAACGGTCTCGGTCCAGAATGCCTCCGACCCTCCCGTGTTACGGAGGCGGTCAAGCATTTCGAGAGCCGTGAGCGTGTCGGTCGGCTTTTTGGACATGACACCGGCCAACGCGGTCGACAGGCGCGGGACGTCCACGCTTGTCTCGGCGGAAATCATGCGGTACAGCGCATCGATCCGTTGCACGGTGCCGAGTTCGGCGACCAACCCTTCGGGGTTCATCCCGTTGAGGCGCGGAAAGATCCATAGTTTTGCCGCGTTGAAAACGGCGGCGTCACCTTCGGCGACCGCGTTTACCAGCGCGCTGGTCGCCTCGTCGACTGTCCGCCACGCGGGCGCAGCAGGTGGGGTCGTTGTTCCAGGCGCAACAGTTGGTGCTACGCCTGCCGGTGCCGTCGATGTCGAAGCGGGCGTCGGTGTCGGTGGTGTTCTCTGAAGCGGCAGCAAGGACAATGCCGTGCAGGCGGACGGGGGGTGCTGCCGCTGATTCAGCAGCTGTGTGACCGCCCGGTTCCCGGCCAGCCGCTGAAGTTCGAGCAGCGGTGTGGCAGTACTGGAGTTCGGTGCAAGATTGGCGCGTCCGGAGTTACGTAAGTTGCGCACCCAGCCATCCGGCATCGCAGCGTGATGCCGGACAAAAGTTAGACGATCAGCCAAAGCGCCACCTCTACTTACGTCAGCGCGCTCCGTTCACGCACAACCTTATCTCCGGGACAGTGCTTCGAAACGGTTTCGGCGATCGAGAAGCAGCTGCGCCAAGAATTGCTTGCACCAGATCGGAGCTACGCGGTGCGGACGTGGCGGTTGCGGGTAGTACGGCGGCGCGCAGCGCTGGAAATCGAGTACCTCGGTACTCGGGCGGTGCGATCCGGTCCGCGTGATGCTTACCCCATGGCAGCACGACAGCTTTGGTTCCGCCAGTTCGGGCTACCAGTCGAACCCTGGCAGATAGCATTTACTTAGTGATCGGTGTGAATCAACTATGTATTTTCTTTGGCTAGGTAAGCTGCTGACCAGCGGATATTCAAGTCGGGGCTGAAATGTCGTACGAACATATGACTGCGCAGAGGTGTGCTGGCCAAGGTGCTTGGCGATGCGCGGATATGCGCCCAGCACCACTTGTCGAGCGCGACCGGGCGCTGGCGGAATTGGACGAGCATGCCACCGCTGCGCTGTCGGGTGCCGGACGGCTCGTGGTGATTCGAGGCGAGGCGGGAATCGGCAAATCTTCTGTGGTCCGTGCGTTCTGCGGCACCGTCGGCTGTGCCCGGGTGGTCATCGGTCACTGTGCTTCGGCGTCCGCGCCGGTTCCTCTGGGACCGGTTTTCGGGCTGCGTGAGCAGCTTGGCGACGATGTCAGTCGCCGGCTTACGGCTGCAATCACGGGACAGCCGGGCTCAGGTGGCGTTCCGTACGCGGTCGCATCGGTGCTCGCAGAGGTTGCGCCACTGATCTGGGTGATCGAGGACGTTCATTGGGCCGACAGTGCCACTCTCGACGTGTTGCGTTACGTCACAAGGCGATTGGCTCGAATTCCGGTGCTGCTGGTGGTGACCTATCGGGACGATGAGGTCGGTACGCGGCACCCGCTGGCCGCGGCGCTCGGCGATGTCGTCGGGGCGAACACCGTGGCCCGCATTGATCTGTCGTTGTTGAGTCTCAGCGGGGTACGTGCGCTCGTCGGTGCGCGTCCTGACGTCGACGTCGCGGAATTACACCGCGTGACGGGAGGCAATCCGTTTCTGGTGACCGAGGCGCTCGCCGCGGGCTGGGCGGGTGACACGCCGGCGGCGGTGCGCTATTCGATGGAGGAGCGGTTGGCTCGGCTGGGTCCGGCGGCTCGCGACGCTGCTGCGGTCGTGGCGGTGCTGGGTCCCGATGCCACGCCGGATCTGGTTGAGCGAGTGGCGCCCGGCTCCGGCGCCGGCGTTGCCGAATGCGTTGCCTCCGGTGTCCTGAAGCTGATCGGTGAGCGTCTGGAGTTCCGCCACGAGTTGGCCCGGCGTGCGGTATGGATGGCCATTCCGCCTGCCCGTCGGCGGACGCTGCATGCTGCGGTGGTGGGCGCCTTGGCCCTCGCGTCGCCGGACCGAGAGATATTGCCGCAATTGGCATTTCACGCCGAGGAAGCCGGCGATACCAGCGCGGTGCTGGGGTTTGCGCCGCGGGCCGCCGATCATGCGGCCGCTCTCGGCGCGCATCGCGAGGCTGTTGACCAGTACGCCCGGGCGCTTCGGCATGCCGATGGTGTGTCGCCCGAGATTCGTGCTCAGTGGTGGGAGGATCGTAGCCGGGCCGCCTACTTGTACGGGCTACGTGAAGACGCCGTTCACTCGATCAGTGAGGCGGTGGCCTTGCGTCGCGAGGTAGGCGACGCACTGCGCGAAGGCGACGATCTCCGGCTGCTTTCCCATCGGTCATACCCGTTCACGCGCCTTGACGTTGTTCGCGAGCTGGCTGAGCGAGCGGTCGAGTTGCTCGAGCCGCTGGGCGCGACCCCCGAGTTGGCGTGGGCTTATGCCAACCGGACGCAATTGGCTTGCTTGACCTATGACCATGCCGCAGCCACCGACTTCGCATCGAAGACGCTAGGGCTCGGTGCGGCGGAGCGCACTCCGGTCGCAGCGTTGTGGGCAGAAGCTTTCGAAGCGATCTCACGGGTGACGCGCGGGGTTGACGAGTGGTCGTCGGTCGACGACGTCTGGCGGCGGGCCAGGTCTGATCCTGCGGCGATCGAGGCCACGGGGCTGGCTGCTGTCATGGCGGCGTTCGTGGCGATGCAGCACCACGACCGAGCGACCGCGGCCGGTTATCTACTTGACCCGACAGACTTTTTCGGTGAACACAACTTGACAGGCTTTCGCCTGATCAGGCAGGGCACGCTCGCGCTGATGGCCCTCGACGCCGGCCGGTACTCAGAGGCGGAAGCACTGGCCGTCGACGTCCTCGACCGTGCCGAACTCACTCCTTTGCACTATTTGCAGGCTCAGGTGGCCGCAGCTACCGTGCGCGCACGGACTGGTCGCGGCGAGGTGTGGCCGCTTCTTGATGCGGCATTGGGCAGTCACGATCCCGCCGACATGATGCGCGCCGGAATCGTGTGGGCGGCGCGGATCGAGGCGGCCTGGCTGGCGGGCGACAAAGCGTCCGCGAGGGTTGAGGCAGAGCGCGCGTTGTCGAAGCTGACAGACGAGGTCGACGCGTGGCTGATCGGTCGGATCGGTGGGTGGGCGCAGATAGTCGGGATCGAAGGTCCGGAATTGCCGGCCCGCTCTGCCGGGCCGTATGCGCGTCAGCTCGCTGGTGACTGGGCGGGCGCGGCCGCCGAGTGGGACCGGCTGGGTTGTCCCTATCAGGCGTCGATCGCACGCCTGCACTCCGGCGCGCGCCGTACCGCCGAGGCCGGCCTCGCGGAGCTCGAATCGCTTGGCGCACGTGCCGCCGTGGCGCGGGCTCGGCCGCTGTTGCGGGCCCATGCCCTCTGCGTGGCGACCGGCGCAGAAACGCTCGGACTCAGTAGCCGCCAATGGCAGGTTGCCGAACTGCTCGTCGCGCAGTGCACCGACCGCGAAATCGCGGACGCACTGTTCATCACCCCCAAGACCGCCAGCCATCACGTTTCGGCGATTCTGGCCAAGCTGGGTGTGCCCACTCGCGCTGCGGCACGCCGTCGGTTGCTGGGCGTCGATGAGCGCGTGATCCAACTGAACGTCCGTTGATTTCCACCCCGGAGGCTATCGGTGCGATGCGATCTCCACATCATCTGGTCGAGCGCGATGGGGTACTCGGGTGGCTCGACGGCCGGCTGCAGGCGGCAGCCGCAGGATCCGGCTGTGTCGCGGTGGTATCAGGGGAAGCTGGAATCGGTAAGTCCGCCGTGGTGACCGCGTTTGTTGCGGCGCTGCCTGTGAGTGTCCGCGTCTTTTACAGCGCGTGCGATCCGCTGTCGACTCCGGTGCCGCTCGGTCCGGTCTTGGAGCTGCGTGACGCGCTTTCCCTGTCGGGTGCGGTGCGCGTGGCCACGGCGCTGGACAACCCACACGGCCCGGCTGCGGTGCCGGAGGCGGTCGTTGCGGCACTGGCGGATTCGGGTCCGGCAGTGTGGTTGATCGAGGATGTGCACTGGGCCGACGCTGCGACGCTGGATGTGCTGCGCTATCTGATCAGCCGCATCGCGACTATTCCGCTGTTGCTGGTGTTGACCCACCGCGTCGAGGGGATCGGCCGGGAACACCAGCTCAGCGAATTCCTGGCTGACATCGCAGAATCCCACGCGTCGGGGCGGACTGAATTGGAGCCGCTGACCCGTGACGGCGTCGTCACCCTTGCCGCGTCGCGGCCCGGGTTCGACGTCGATCGGCTACACGAGGCGACGGGCGGAATCCCGTTGTTGGTGGTCGAGTCGCTGGCGGCTGGCCGTTATGGTGTTGTGCCGCAGACGATATCCGATCACGTGATCGGACGGTTGGCTCGGCTCGGCCCTTCGGCGCGGGCGGTGATCGATTCGGTGGCCGTGCTGGGATCCGACGCCACGGTCGATGTACTTGCCGCCATGGTCGACGGTGCGGCGTCGGAGTTGCCCGCATGCGTGACCGCGGGCGTGCTGCAACGCACCGGGCACGTCGTCGGGTTTCGGCACGAACTGACGCGCCAAGCTGTTCTTGAGACCATCCCTACCTTCGGCCGACGCAGGTTGCATGCGTCCGCCTTGGCCGCACTGACTGCGTGCGGACAGGAATGTTCCTTGGCGCACTTGGCATTTCATGCCGAAGAAGCTGGTGACGCCGATGCTGTCCTCCGGTACGCGACTCAGGCCGCCGAGCGGGCGATGCGTCTCGGTGCATTCGCTCAAGCCGCCGAGCAGTACGCCCGCGCGATCCGGCACAGCCACGGACAGCCAGCTGACGCCCGGGCGGCCTGGTTGGAAAGCCAGGCGCGCGCGGTATACATGTCCGGCCAGGTCGTTGCAGCGGCTGAACTGATCGGTAAAGCCATCGCACTGCGACGCGAAACCGGGGATGCGCTGCGTGAAGGGGACGATCACCGGTGGCTGTCGCATTGGCTCTTTGCCGGGGCGCCGCTGGCACAAGTCAGCGAGGCCGCACATACCGCAGTCCGGATACTAGAACCGCTGGGACCTACGGCCGAACTGGCGGGGGCCTATGCGAATGCCGCGCAATTGTGCTGCGTGGTGTTCGACCATGACAGTGCTGTCGATTACGCGACCAAAGCCGCAGCGATCGGACAACAACTGGACGTCGTCGCCGAGGTGGCCTGGGCCGAGTCGTTCGCGGCGCTGTCGGCTGTTCTTGCCGGCAATGGTTGGGACGAGTTCGACGCTAGGTGGGCCGTCGCCAGGGACGACCCACGAACCGTCGAGGCTGCCGCGGTCGGTGGTGTGGTCGCCTGCTGGTTCGCCACCGCAAGATATGAGTTGGACCGCGCTGACAGCTACTTGACGGTGACTGCAGAGTTCTGCCGTGACCACAACCTCACGGGCCTCGGCTACTTCACGCGGGGCATCGGCACGACGCAGCTGCTGCACCGCGGCCGCTACGCGGACGCCGCCGCCGTCGCGCATGCCGTATTGGCCAGGACTGGGTTGCCACCGGTGTTCCGGTTGCGCCCGTTGGTCGTCCTCGCGCTCGTCTACGCACGTACCGGCCAACACGACGCGGTCGGGCCACTTCTCGATGAGGCTCTCGACGGCCTCGATCCTTCCCTGGTGTATCTGACCGGAACGGTTCTCGTAGCACGCATCGAAGCGGCCTGGCTCGCCGGTGATCACCGGCGCGCACGGGAGGAAGCACGTCGGGCGCTGGCGGCTCTGCCGCCCCGCGCCGATGCCGGGACTCGTGGCCAGGTCACTGCCTGGGCGGCCATCGCCGGAGTGTCTTCGGCGCCGCTGCCGCGTAGCGAGGACCGCCAGTACGCGTTACAGATTGATCAGCAATGGGCCGCTGCAGCCGCCGAATGGCGGGATCGGGGCTGTGCTTATGAGGCTGCTATCGCTGCAATCCACTCAGACACGCCGGAATTGGCCGCAGCGGCGATAGCTGAACTGCACTCACTCGGGGCGCACGGCGCCGTCGACCGTGCTCGCCAGCACAGGCGCCGCCGTCATCAGCGCCGTTCCACGCAAGAACATCCCTTTGGCCTCACCGCCCGTGAGCAGCAGGTCGCAACTCTGCTCGCCGAGCGGCACACCGACAAACAGATTGCCGAAATCCTTGTGATCAGCCGGAAGACCGTGAGTCACCACGTCGCGTCGGTTCTCACCAAACTTGGTGTCACCAATCGAAACGCGGTGCGAGACATTCTCAAACCAGATCGGGGGACCGGTGCCATTACATCAATGCGGTAAATCGTCAGAGTCGTCCAGCCGGCCAAAGATGGGCAATTTCTCCCGATGCGTCTCGGCCGGTCGAACATTGATAATTACGCGCCGGGACGGCTCGGCTGCCCTCCAGTGGCCGATACTGCTCACGGGAAGGAGCTGGCTGTGAGCGCGAATGCGAACAATTCCCGCGACAGCGTAGACGGTCGCCTTCTAGGGCATGCGCGATCCTTTTCAAGGGTCGCGCCAGCTGCCATCCCGCTTCTTTTTCCTGTCGTTCTCGGCGTCGTGCCCGGAATCGACGTGCCCCAGGCCCACGCTTGCACCTGCGTGAAGAAACCGCCCTCTACAGGTTCCACGGGCACCACAGGCTCCACGGGCCCTACGGGGCCGAAGGGCAGTAGCGGTTCGACTGGTGGTTCTGGACTCGGGTCGCCCGGTAGGAACAAGCCAAAACCCTCGGGTGGCAATTCTGGTTCGGGCGGTAGTTCGGGTGGTTCCAGTGGTGGTTCTTTCCTACGTGGCGGCGTGCCACCGGAAAGCGGCCCCGTTGGTTGGATGAGCGGTATGCCGGCCGTCGGAGGAGTTCTGGGCGGCTTGCCCACGTCAGGTCCCTGGTTTGAGTCGCCCCCGTGCTGTCCACCACCGCCGGCCCCGGTGGTGGTGCCGTCGCCGGGGCCGATATCGCCGCCGGTATGGAAGCCGCCACCCCAGCCGGAGCCTGTGGTTGCGGCGCCGCCGCCTCCACAGGCGCCGATTCCGGAGCCCGTAAAGATTCCTCCGCCGCCCATGGAACCGCAGGTGCGCAGCTTGCCCGTCGTCTTGATGGCCACCGTAGGGAAGGGTTTTTCCGCGGTGATCATCATTCTCGTTTTGCTGATTATTGGGTTGTGGTATTTCACCAATCGGGTGATCACCCAATTGACTACGAGGGAACCACGAAATGCGTAAGTCGTTGTCAATCCTTGTGGGGATGCTGTTTGTGGTGTGTTTCGGCGTGGGGCCGGCGATGGCGGAATCCGACGGTGTTGCCGCGGTCTCGGCGAAGGTCGACGGTCGCGACGTTTCCACCAGCACCATGGGAGAGCCGCTGCGGTTGGTGCCCGATCAATGGGTCGACGTCGAATTGCGCGTGGTGAACAACAGTGATCATCCGGTACATCTCGCGCGCCTGGACTTGACGGGCCGGGTGTTGGAACTGGTGTTCTTCAATTACATGGCGCCGTTTGACCTCACGGTGGCACCCGGTGCCACCCAGACCGTGCAATACCGATTCCGGTTGATCGGATTGGCCGGCCAGGCCACCGGGTTGATGCGCGGTGACGTCGCGGTCACCGATGACAACGGCCACCGGGTGGCATCGTTGCCCATGGTGAGCGATGTCCAGGGGTCGCTCGTCAGCGTATACGGCCTTTTCGGCCTTGCGTTGCTGGTGTTGACGGTGCTGGCATCGATCGATGCGGCGTTGGCGCTCAAGCGAAATCGTCTCTCGGGCAATCGTGTGTTGCGCGGCTTGCGGCTGCTGACCCCCGGCGTCGGGGTCGGCTTGGTCTTGCTGTTCACGGCGACGGTGTTGCGCATCTGGGTTCCACGAACATCGGTGTGGCTGATCGTTTCGGCCGGTGTGGCGGTAGCGTTCTTCGCCGCAGGCTATCTGACTGTGCGTCCCTCTCTGGAGGACGACGACGATGCGGCCGAACAGCAGGACGCAGACGATGGAGAGCGTTCGGAGGTAGCGGAGGCAACGGGAGCCGAGGGAGAAACCGGAGCAGTGACCACCGTTGCGCTGTTGACCGGCGTCGACGTCGTGAACCACCAGACGGTGCCCGTCGCTGCGGCCCATCACGGCGAGCCATCCGCCTGACGAGGCGGTGCCTCTCGCAGTCGATGTGCCGTACCTCGAAATACATTGCTCCGCAACATGTCTGACGGCGCGGCAATGATGCCGGCGATATGCCTCAACATGATCGTTCGCAACGAGGCGCATATCGTTCGCGAAGTCATCGACTCCGTTGCCCCGTACATCACGTCTTGGGTCGTGGTCGACACCGGCTCCGCCGACGGTACGCAGGATGTCATCCGCAGCCACATGGCGGAACTCGGTATCCCCGGCGAGTTGCACGAACGGGTTTGGCTCAGTTCCGCACACAACCGAACAGAGGCGCTGAATCTCGCACGCGGGCACGGCGACTACATCCTCACCATCGACGCCGATGACCTGTTGGTCGGTGCTCCCGACTTTCGCGGCCTGACCGCCGATGTCTATTGGCTGCGCATCCGCGATGGCCAGAGCTACTGGCGTCGCCAGCTATTCCGTGACGGGGTTTGCTGCCGCTTCGAGGGAGTGGTCCACGAATACGCCGCCTGCTCTGACGGGCTCGTTGAGGAGCGCATCCAAGGTGATTATTACGTCGCGTCTCGGCGTCTCGGTGCCCGCAGCCTTGATCCGCTGAAATATGCGCGCGACCGAGATCTGCTGCTGGCGGCGGTCGAACGTAATCCCGGTGACGACAGGTCCGTTTTCTATTTGGCGCAAAGCTATTTCGATCTAGGGGACCACGCCAACGCACTCTCTTGGTATGCCAAACGTGTCGAGATGGGGGGTTGGGACGAGGAGGTCTACTACTCCCTTTTCCGGGTTGCGGAGGCGATGTCTGAGCTGGGTATGCCCTGGCCGGCAGTGCAGGACGCGTATCTGCGGGCGTGGGAGTTCCGGCCGACCCGCGCTGAGCCTCTCCACGCGATTGCCCGGCAGTACCGTCTGCAGGAGCGGTATCACCCCGGGCATTTGTTCGCCGAACGCGCCGCCCGGATACCATTTCCGGAGGGTGAATCGCTCTTTGTCGGCCATGAGGTCTACACATGGCGAGCAATCGACGAGCAGGCGGTATGCGCGTCGATGCTCGGAAAGCACCTTGAGGCGTTCACATTGTGCCGGCAGTTGCTGGGCAGCGGAGAACTGGAGATCGCCCAGCAATGCGCGAACGTGGTCGCAGGGCAGACGATCCCCGGTGATGAGCGTGCTCGGATAGCGGCCAATCGCGACGTCGAGGTGCCGGCCTTGCTGACGGCAGTCACCGCGTATCCCAGCGAACGCGTGCACTGGTTGGCGGCGAATCCGTGTGATAGCGACGTCACGGTCAGCCTGGTAGCCGGCCCGGATCGCGAGGTCGCCGAACTGACTCTCAATTCGCTGGTGTGGTGCTGTCAAGATGTGGAGGTGGTCGGCCGGTTTCTGGTCATCGATGTCGGTCTGTCTGATCGGGACCGTCAGGTGCTCGCCGAACGCTATCCGTTCCTCGACTTCAAGCCGGGCAAAGTTGTTGGGGTTGATCAACTTTCAGAGATTCGGCGTCGGGTCAACGGTCGGTACTGGCTACACCTCGGCGAAGGCTGGCGGTTCTTCGCGCCTGAACGTCTCATCACCCGACTCACGGCGGTGCTGGAGGCAGAACCAGGCGTGGTCCAGGTCGGGATCAATTTCGAGGATGCCGATGAACTGACCGGCAGGACTGCGCCAGATGCTGTCGTGCAGCGTGGCGGCGACGCGGGGCGGTACGTGCTGACCGACACCTCGTCGAGCGGACCGTCGATGTTCGACCTTTCCCGATTCGATCAGACGGACACTGGCCGCGTGAGCGGGCCCCACGATCGCTCTTCAGCTCCGGGCTTCCGTACCGCAACACTCGATGAGGTGCTGTGTATCAGCGCCGTCCACCAACCATCGGTTCGCAAATCGGAAGGGCATCAATGCGTGTACTCGTAACCGGGGGCACCGGTTTCATCGCGGGGTGGTGTATTACTGCACTCCTCGCTCAGGGATACGAAGTATGCGCAACCGTCCGGAGCATCGATGGGGCGGAGCACCTGCGGACACTTTTCGCCGACCGAGTGACGTGTGCCGTGGCGGACTTGACGGCCGACGAGGGCTGGGCTTCTGCGATGGCCGGCATTGATCGTCTCCTACATATCGCCTCACCGTTGACGGGCGACGACATGCTGACACCGGCGCGCGACGGAACCACGCGAGTTTTGGAAGCTGCTGCAGCCGCCGGTATTTCGCGTGTAGTCGTGACGTCGAGCAGTGCGGCGGCGACGCCGGACAGTGGTGAGAGCGGTGTATTCGACGAAACGTTGTGGTCGGGTCCACAGGCAGCCGCGAGTGACGCTTATCGGGTCTCGAAAGTCCTCGGTGAGCGTGCCGCGTGGGACGTTGCCCGCAGACGCGGACTCGCGGTGACCACCGTTTTGCCCGGTGTTGTGTTCGGACCGCTGCTGTCGATGCGGAACGCCGCATCCGTCGACATCATCGGCCGGATGCTCACCGGGATGCGGGGCGTGCCGAATATAGGGCTCAACATCGTGGATGTGCGTGATGTCGCGGATCTGCATATTCGCGCGCTGACGGACCCGCGGGCAATAGGTCAGCGGTACCTCGCGGTATCCGGGCCGATGTCGATTCCCGAGATCGCCGCGTACCTGCGTGCCCAGCTGGGTGATCGGGCCAAGAACGTTCCGACCCGCACGATCCCCAATTCCGTCATCAAGGCTCTCGCGAAGGTGAACCCCGAAATGCGAGCGATCTCTCCGTTTCTCGAGCGCAACTACACCTATTCGAATGCCAAGGCCCGCTCACTCGGCTGGGAGCCGAGGCCGGTACGCGAGACCGTAATCGATTGTGCCGATTGCCTACTCGCAAATTCGTCGTAGTGACGTCAGCCGTTGCTCGTTGACCCGACTGGTATGTGCGGCGCGCAGACACAGAACTCGTTGCCGGCCGGGTCGGTCATGACGGCAAAGGTGTTGGTGAACCCGTGCGAGATGTCGTCGTAGTAGCGCACCTGCGTGGCACCGAGCGACGTGAGTCGTGCTATCTCGGCGTTCAGATTGTCGAGGTGGTCGACATACAGATCGAGATGCCACCGGTTCTTCACCGTTTTCGGTTCCGGCACGGCATGGAACAGTATCCGCGGGTGGACGCCCGTCGGGTCGACGAGCACCCACGGGAGGATCTTGGTGTAGCCCATAGTGGCGGACCAGAATTCCGCAAGTGCGTCGACGGCATCAGCGCCGCAGTCGACAGTGATTCCTACCGACTCGAACCTCATCCCAGTCAAAATAGCGGCTGGTGCGGGGCCGGTCCAGCCGACTGTTCCAAGCGTCAAAGTGCAGAGTGTGCCCTGAGGTTCGAGCGCAAATGGATAAAAATCATCTGCGATGATGATTATCAGGACTTCTTTGTCCCTCGGCGGGCTTTGGTTTCGATATTGCCGGACGCTCCCAAGAATTCCGTCAATGGCGTCAATTTCGTTGGGCTACAGGATAATCAGCGAGGGTGGCCCCTGGCTTTGCGGCAAATATGGGCAATTTATCCCCATGTGCTCGGACTGCCTGACAATTGATAATTACGCCCTGGGATTACTCGGTCTCACAGTGGCTGATGCTCCGCACGGAAGGATGCGACTGTGCGCACGACCACCAACGCGGTATTGCCGACGGTGTCTGGAACGCAGAACGCGCCGCCCGGAAAGGCCGGCGCGAGGTTCATGCGCGGACGCAGACCTATCGCGGTCCTGCTGTACTTTCCTGTAATCCTTTGCTCCACAGCCGGTATCGTCGTGCTTTCGCCGCAGGCAAACGCCTGTTCGTGCACCACACACAATCCTCCGCCACTCCACACCACCACAGGCCCTCCGGTAAGCCCCCCTGGATCGAGCGGTGCCGGCACCACCGCCGGTGGTCCCGGGTCGCCGTCTTGGGGTTCCGGAACTACGTTGGTCTGCAACTTCATCACCTGTCAGACCGCGAGTTCAACGTCGGATTCCTCGACGTCGGATTCGTCGACGTCGAGTTCCACGACGTCTGGTTCGTCGGGTAGTTCGGGGTCCCAGGACACGACGACTACCGGGTCGTCGTCTGGTTCGACTACGTCGAATTCCTCTTCGTCTAGTTCCACGACGGCTAGTTCCACGACGTCTAGTTCCACGACGTCCGGTTCGTCCGGCATCTCGCTGTCACAGAACACGACGACCACGGTGTCGGCGACGACCGGTTCGACTACTGGTGGTTCCTCGTCATCTAGTTCGGCGACGACCGGTTCGACGACGTCAAGTTCGACGACGTCCGGTTCCACGACGTCTGTATCCAGCGGTCAAAGTTCGTCCGGAACAACCGCGTCCGGCTCTAGCTCTACCACGAACAGCTCGTCTGGCTCGGGTACGAGCAGTAGCAGCACTACTGGGGTAATCAGGGTCAAATTGCGCTTGGGCACCGATCTTCCCCAGAGTGGGCCCGGAGATTGGTTAGGCGGGGTGTCCGCCGTCGGCGGTGCAATAGGACAGGTGAGTCGGTCGCCGTGGGTACAGGCACCGCCTTGCTCGTGTCCGCACATACCTCCTGTGGTGCTACCAACGCCTTCCGCCATATCAGCCACCGGGGGATGGTCGCCGCAGCCGGTTTCGGTTCCGCAGACTGAACCGATAGTTGTGACTGTGCCGGTCATTGAGTCGCCGATCAGGGAGCCGGAAAGGATTCGGCCGTCAGCGCAGTCGCAGGTGCGCAATTTGCCGGTCGTGTTGATGAGCACCGTTGGCAATGGATTTTCCGCGGTGATCATCATCTTGGTCTTATTGACCATTGGGCTTTGGTATTTCGGCAATCGGGTGATTGCCCAACTGACGGTTCGGCGAGCGCCTGATGCGTAAGTCCCTCCATCAGGCTCAACGACAGCACCCCGGGTGCGCCCTCGCGACCTGCGCGTTGACCGTTTGTTGAGCAGATTCGGCCGGGCGTTGAGTGCACGTTGAGCCCGCTGCGGATAGTTGTTTTCGACGTCCGACCGCTCAAATCGAAGGTTGATCGATGCAGCAGCGAGTTTGTACATACGTATACGCCGATGATCCGATCCTGCAGGCCGGTGTGGTCAGTCAGCTTCGGCAGAGGCCGGAAATCGATATCGTGGCGGCCGCTGAGCTGAGCCGGGCAGACGTCGCGGTCGCGGTCGCGGACTCGCTCGACGCTGAGACGCTGCGCGTCCTACAAGCCTTGCAGAGGGCCGACATCGAGCACACCGTTCTGGTTACCAGTGCCATCGATGACAACACGGTCGTAAGTGCGGCTGAGGTGGGCGTAAGTGGCTTGCTGCGGCGGTCGGACGCGACCCCCGACGTACTTGTGCGGACCATCCAGCAGGTGGCCAATGGCGACGGGGTGCTGCCCTCTGACCTGCTCGGGACGCTGTTGGGCCAGGTAGGCCGGCTGCAGCGGCAGCTGTTGTCGCCGCAGGGGCTGACGTTCTCTGGGCTCACGGACCGGGAAACCGCGGTACTGCGCCTCATCGCGGATGGCCACGACACCAACGAGATCGCCCAGCAGCTGTGCTACAGCCAACGAACGGTGAAGAACGTCTTGCACGACGTCACGACGCGACTGCAGCTCCGCAACCGTTCGCATGCGGTGGCATACGCAGTCCGTGCTGGACTGATCTAAGTGCTGAATTGCCCTTTCGGGCAACAATTCCTGCCCTGATGGCGGAACCAGTGCCCGTTCCGCGGAAGCTCCCGTCGCGCGACGGTGATGACTGTGATTTCTGACGTCGACGAGGCGCTGAAGAAGTTGATCAGCAGTGAAGCGGTCAACCATGCTGATGTCGAAGTGGTGTTCGACGCACCGACCAAGGATTGGGCTGCGCGGCGCAGCGGACCCACCATCGATGTCTATCTGTACGACATTCGCGAGGATCTCCGCCGGCGCGAACGGGGCATGATCAATGAGTACCGCGAGAACATCGTCGTCTCAAGACACTTGCCCCCACGATATTTCAAATTGTCGTATCTCGTCGCGGCGTGGACCCAGCGTCCCGAGGATGAGCATCGGCTGCTGGCATCGCTGTTGCGTTGTTTCCTGCGATACGAGGCGCTGCCTCAGCATGTACTGAGTGAATCTCTGCGTGGGATGGGCCTGCCGGTGCCCGTGAGCGTAGCGCTGCCACCTCCGGAGGACCGCTCGTTCGCCGACGTGTGGACCGCACTCGGCGGTGAATTGAAGCCCTCACTGGATGTGGTGGTGACCACTCCGATCGATACGGGTCGACACTTCTTGGCCGCCGCGCCGGTCAAGTTCCCGCCCACGCTGACCCTGCAGGGCCTTGCCGACAGTGCGCCGCCGGAGACGCGGCAGCGCGGCCTGACAGAGACCGCCTTGGGCGTGTCCGACGAGGTGGGAGCGACCGACGCCGATCCGGCACAGACAGATTCGGCGCGGAGAGAATACGCGGGGAAGCGACAAGCCGGGCAAGGGCAAGGACAAGCGGGTTCCGAAGGAGTTGCCGGAGCCGCGGCGGCAGGAGACACGTCGTCAGCGTCGACGGCGAGTGGGTCGGCGGCTTCAGACATGTCAATCCGGATGCGCAAGCGGCGGCCGAATTCCGGAGGGCCGACAAAGTGACGGGATCGGCGGCCGTTGCCATGGACAGCCGGGCATACCTGCTCGGCTGGGCGACGGTCGTGGAAGAACGGGTCAGGACTCTCGTCGCCCACCGGCGAAGTGTGGATCCCACGCCAGACGACCAGTTTCGTGGTCTCTACATCAGCGACGCCACCGTCGATGCCTTGTTGGGGGAGCGGCAGCGACCCCCGCGGTTCGACTCGGCCCGTCGAGACCTCTTGGAGAGCAACGCCGATAGCGCTGAAGCGGCGGGCGCCGTCCTGCGACTGCGGGCTTTGGCACGCACTGCAGGTTTGACAGCTGACGACGTCGAGCTGTTGGTCATCGCGCTGCTTCCCGACTTGGATTCTCGGTTCGAGCGCTTCTACGGCTACCTCAATGACGATGTGACGCGGCGGCGTGCGACGGTCGGATTGGCACTGGAGTTGGCCGACCTCTCGCCGCTGGATGCAGCGGCGCGGGCGCGATTGTCGCCCGGGGCGCCACTCGTCGACCTCGCGCTGGTGCTCATCGAGGAACAAGAGCGGCCGTTCCTCACCCGCGGCCTTCGTGTCCCGGATCGAGTCAGCGCGCACCTGCTGGGCGACGACGAGCCCGATTCCGCATTGACCGGGCTGCTCACCGAACCGCACCGCAACGTCACCGATCAATCGACTGCGCTCGCGAAGGCTCTGCTGGCGGGGCAACGGTTCTATTACCTGCGAGAGACCGGAGGCTGTTCCGGAGCCGCGATTGCGGCCGACGGTCTGTACAAGGCCGACCGACCGGTCCTGCTGTGCGACGCACGTCGTCTGGTAGCGGCTGGTGATCCCGCGATAGCCGTCGCCGTGCTGGGGCGCGAGGCAGTTCTTGGCGGTGCGGGATTGGTGATCTCGCCGGTCGAGCCACTGTCGGAGCACGCTGCGCGAGTCATGCCGCTCCTGGCTCGGCTACCGGTGCCGGTAGTGCTCGTCGGTACGTCGGCATGGGACCCCGCATGGTCCGACGATGTCCCGTTGGTCGTGGAAACGGCCCGGCTGACCACGTCAGAGCGCACGGAATTGTGGAAGCGACAGCTCGGAGCGCTCGCCGATACCGTCGATGTCGACGATCTGGCGTCCCAGTTTGCCTTCGGGCCGAAAGAGGTTGCCGCGGCGATCGATTCGGCGCATGCGGCGGCGCGACTCGATGGTGGCACACCGACCAATGCTGAATTGCGCCGCGGTGCACGACTACAGAATGCGGCGGGGCTCGAGCGGCTCTCTCGTCGCGTGGCACCCGGCGTCTCGTGGGACGACCTGGTTCTGCCTGACAACACGCTCGAGCAGTTGCAGGAGTTGACGGTTCGAGCACGGTATCGGGAACGGGTGCTGCGGGACTGGCGGATGCGCCCCGGCGGGGGCCGAGGCAGCGGTGTCACAGCACTTTTCGCAGGGGACTCCGGCACCGGTAAGACGATGGCGGCCGAAGTGATCGCCGGCGACCTCGGGCTCGATCTGTATGCGGTGGACCTCGCGACGGTCGTCGACAAATATATCGGCGAGACGGAGAAGAACCTGGAGCGAATCTTCACCGAAGCATCCAACGTGTCGGCGGTGCTGCTGTTCGACGAGGCCGACGCGATCTTCGGCAAGCGCAGTGAGGTTCGCGATGCGCACGATCGGTACGCCAACATCGAGAGCGCCTATCTGCTGCAACGGATGGAGTCGTTCGACGGCGTAGCCATTCTGGCCACCAACCTGCGGGCCAATCTTGACGACGCGTTCACCCGGCGGCTGGACATGGTTGTCGACTTTCCGATGCCCGACGAACAGGCGCGGCTGGCGCTGTGGAAGCGGTGCCTGGAGGGGCCGGTCCCGGCGGGGACCGACCTTCGGCTCAACGTCTTCGCTGATGCATTCCCGTTGGCCGGAGGCAATATTCGGTCGGCGGCGATCACCGCCGCCTACATGGCGGCGGGATCCGGCCGCGACATCGATGTCGAGCATCTGACCGCCGCAATACACCGCGAGTACCGCAAACAGGGCCGGCTGTTGCCGACAACCGGATCATGACCGAACCTGCGCGCTCGACTCGACCTGTCAACGATGCGTTGGCGGAGGCTCGTCGGCGGACCGAGAACTCCCGGCAGTCGGAAACCCCGGCCGCGCTGATCGGCCTGCAGAGAGCCGCGGGGAATGCCGCGGTGAACGCGCTGCTGATGGGAAAGTTCCGGGCGCCCGACAAGAAGGAGATCGAGGCGGCGCTGCATGAGATGCGGCACGACGAGCCCGCCGTCGACGTCGTCGAAAAAGGTTTGAAAGCAGCCAAATCCGTCGGCGTACCCGTCGAACTGGAGGGGCCGAAACCGCCCGCGTCGGCGCTGGCGGTGAACATGACCGGCTTTGGGCCCAATGCTGTCGCACCCAAGAAGCCGGTGCCACCGCCCAAACCGGTACCGGCGAAAAGCCGGCTTGGTACCACCGCGGCGAAGCCGGCAAAGCACGTCGGAGGAACCGGTGGGGGCGCGCCGCCACAGCCGGCGCCCGCGCCCGCGGCGTCGACGGTGGCGGCCCCGCCGCTGTCGGCCGATCAGCTGCTGCAGCCACCCGTGGCACCGCAACATGTTGCACCACATGAGGACCCGGCATTCACCGCTGTCACCCACCATGTCGGAACCTTCGCGAAGGACAAGCGTGCGCATCCACCGGCGGCCTCCAAGGCCAAGGAAGCGCAGGATGCGGCCCTCGCACCGACCGATGATGTTGCCGGACAGGCGAAGGCCGCCAAAGTCGACACGATGGACGCGCAGCAGGCCGGCTCGTTCGACAAGAAGGCATTCATCGCCGCAGTCAAGGCCGCCATCGAAGCGAAGTCGCCGAAGACGCTCAAAGAAGCAGACAACTACGCCAAATCGGGTAAGGCGGGTGAAGTCAAGGGCGCGGTCAAGGGACTGGTGAACCAGGACAAGGACGGCGAAACCCATGACATCAAGGCCGCCAGCGAGGCCGCACCGGACACGTCCAAGGCCGTCGCCAAGCCCGTGACCCCAATGGGGCCCGAGCAGCAAGGCTCCGCCCCGTCGATTCCCGCCGGTGGTGCGGTGCCCAAGCCGGCGCCGCCGGAGCAGCTGAACCTCGAAGCCGGAAAGCAGCAAGCCAATCAGGAGATGGCCGACGCCAACGTCGATGAGAAGCAGCTCGCCGATTCCAACGAGCCCGAGTTCAACCAGGCACTGGCGGACAAGAAAGAAGCTGCCGCCCATGCTGATACGGCGCCGGCTGAGTACCGCAAGCAAGAGCAGGACACCATTTCACAAGCCCACGTCGAAGCTGCCGCAGAGACCAAGGCGGGCGTCACGGGGATGCAGGGTGCCAAAGCGACGGCACTGGCCCAACTCGTTGCGGACAAGGGCAAGACGAAGTCCAAGGACGAACAGAAGCGCGCCGAGGTCACCGCCAAGATCCAGTCGATCTTTGCCGCCACCGAAGCGGACGTGAAGAAGATCCTCGACGGCATCGACCCGAAGGTGGAGAAGGAGTTCGACCAGGGCGAGGCCGCCGCGCGGAAGACGTTCGAGACCTACGTCTCGGCGAAGATGTCCGCCTACAAGAAGGACCGTTACGGCGGCTGGCTCGGCGGACTCCGTTGGGCCAAGGACAAATTGCTCGGTATGCCGTCGAAGGTCAACGAGTTCTACGAGGCCGGCCGCGAGCTGTACCTCAAGCAGATGGACACCGTCATCTCGCGGGTCGCGGACATCGTCGGTGGCGACCTCACCGCGGCCAAGAAGCGGATTGCCGCAGGGAAGACGGAGATCGCGTCGTATGTAAAGAGTCTGCCGGCCGGCCTACAGAAGGTCGGCGCGGAGGCGTCGAAGGAGATCGCCGACAAATTCGAACAGCTCGAGGAGGACGTCAAGTCCAAGCAGGACGCCGTCGTCGACACCCTGGCGACCAAGTACGTCGAAGCCCGCAAGGGTCTCGACGAGCGGATCGAAGAGCTGCAGGCCGAGAACAAGGGCCTGGTCGACAAGGCGATCGGCGCAATCAAGGCCGTCATCAACACGATTCGCAAGCTGGCCGCGATGCTGATGGACACGCTCGCCCGCGTTGCGCACGTGGTGGGCGACATCATCAAGCACCCGGTGCGATTCCTCGGCAACCTCGTTGAGGGCATCAAGGGCGGCATCATCAGGTTCAAGGACAACATCCTCACGCACTTGCGCAAGGGCCTGATGACATGGTTGTTCGGCGCCCTGGCCGAAGGCGGTATCGAGCTGCCCGACAAGTTTGACCTGCAGGGCATCATCAAGCTGCTGGCGTCGATCTTCGGGCTGACATGGCGAAACATCCGCAACCGCTTGGTGAAACAGATCGGCGAGCCGGCCATGGCCGCCATCGAAAAGGGTGTCGAGGTGTTCCAGCTCCTCGCCTCCGGCGGTGTCGGCGCGCTGTGGCAGATGCTGATGGATAAGCTCGGCGACATCAAGGAGATGATCCTCGAGCAGGTCAAGGATTTCGTGATCACGAAGATCATCACGGCGGGCATCACGTGGCTGATCGGTCTGCTCAACCCGGCCGCGGCATTCATCAAGGCCTGCAAGCTGATCTACGACATCATCATGTTCTTCGTCAACAACGCCGAGCGGATTCTGAAGTTCGTCAACACGGTGATCGACTCGGCAGCCGACATCGTCCGCGGCAACATCGGAGGCGTCGTCGCGAAGATCGAGGACGTGCTCGGCCAGTTGGTGCCCATCCTGATCGGCTTCCTCGCGAGCGTGATCGGTATCGGCGGCATCGGTCAGAAGGTCCGCGAGATCATCGAGAAGCTGCAGAAGCCGGTCACCAAGGCCATCGACTTCGTGATCAAGACGGGGCTAAAGCTCGCCGGCCCAATCATCCGCGGGATCAAGGGAATCAGCGGCAAGGTCAAGGCCAAGGTCGCCGCGGGCAAGGCGTGGGTGAAGGGGAAGGTTGAAGCGGGGAAGCAGTGGGTGAAGGGCAAGGTCTACGGCGGCGACGACAGTGCTGAAGGTAAGCAGAAGCGACTGGACGCGGCGATGAGAGCCGCCAAGGCGGCTGGCGATCGCTTCGGAGGGCGGGTGACGTCTAGAGCCGTTCTCACACCGCTGATGTCGGCGATTCGGCTGCGGTATGGACTGGCATCGCTGGAACTCGTTGAGAAAGGCGACCGCTGGGGCGTCCGCGGGGTGATCAACCCTACGGCGGAGGAAACCCTGGAAGCGCAGCTGCAAGACCCGAAGTACGAGGAGCAATTCGCTGCCGCGGTCAGCCAAGCTAATCAGAGGCTTGCGGCTGAGAAGACACCGCGGAACATCGGTCCAGCGGAGATGGCGGAAGCACGTACGGTGGTGGCTCCGACTGGACGACGTTCAAAAGGCAGTCTGACGAAGTGGGTAAATGACCTCTTCACCTACTTCCGCGACCCGAGTGCAGAACCTCGGGACACCACCGTGCGCGTCGACGGCGGAACTTCCGCGATCACGCTCGTCACCAACCGATCGCAGCGGTTCACCCGGTTGGAAGCTCAGACAATCGACGCGGCACAGGACGAGTTGAACGAGCACTACCGGGCTGGAGCCACCATTGGTGACAAGAGCAGCGCTTACCTTGTGGTTGCAGAGCAGTACCGTGGCGGTCGCGGCAAACCTGCCGTAGCCATCGTTGAGGGCACTACACACTTCGACAAATGCAAACGTGCTGTTCAGCTGCTTCGAAAACTTGAGGGCGGTCTGCCGAAGGTGCAACGAGAGATCGTCGCCCGGGAGCGTATGAAAATGGAGACTGCGCTAGTTTGGGCGATCGGTTACCGACTTCCAGATGGGGATGCCCCTCCGCTGCCGAGCTTCGCCGCCGACCTTGCAGATTGAAGGTCTTACTCACAAACGTCGTCCATACCGTCGTGCTATCCGGCGGATTCGACAGATAATGACCAGACAAGGACGTTATTCCCGTGACCTATGCCCGTTCGGCGTACCCCAGAGAATTGAGTGCTGAATTCGACTAGGCGCTAAAAGATCACGTTCTTACTTCCAGTATCGCGACGTGAAATGTCAATGGGCGAACCATCGACCGGGCTGCACCTGTCGTTCGTCGACTTGACGCGACTTCTGCCGAGTTGCGCTCGAACATGGAATTGTTCGGCAAAGATCAGGAAATTCCTGTCGTCACGCTGCGGATACAACAGGGCTCAACAGCCTCGTTCCGCAGGGCATTTAGTCGCTTGCCCTACGCCTGCACCGTCATGTTCGGATTGGCGGTCACCGAAATCACGCCACCCCACATACACATGCACGTCGATACGTTCGTCAATGCGGGCTTCCCGCCTATCAAGACCGTGGGGGAGCCGGGTGTCCAGGGTGTTCCCGTCGCTGGAATGCAGGGTTGGGGAGTCAATACACCTAACGCTGCGGCGGTCGCAGCAGCCACCTGAGGGTTCGACGGGGTCACGCACACGCCGAAGGAACTGATGTTCGCCATCGGTTGTGAGTCCATGATCGTCGCGGCCGGTTGCGAGGACGCCATCACCCTGGGCGTCGGCAACACCGTCAGCGCAGACGGCGCGGCACCGAAAGTGCACTGCAGCATCGCGCCATTCACGACTACCTGGCCTGCCATGACAGTCGACTCTACGCGCGGAACGACGGCCCCGGAATACCGTCAAACCAATGGGAGCGGTGGACTTTTGACGGCAGCAGGCGTCCACTAGAACGATGAGCATGCGACGGACCTCGTTGCCGGCCAGAACTGTGGCGAACCCGTCGTCGCCCCGTCGGTCCCGGCAGCCGTGGACGTTCACGTGGCAACCAGATCTCGCGTCAGCACTCCGGCAGGCCACCCCGATCATGCGTGCCCGATTGATGCTCGATCTTCAACGCACCATCGGTAACGCCGCCGCGTCTCAGCTGGTGACCCAGCCGCCGCAATCGAGCCCGACCGTGCACCACGGCGGGCCAAGCGTCTCGCTGCACGGCGACACCACGGCCGAATACGACGGCGGGATCTCGAAATGGGCGCCCAGGTCCATGAAGCGCGCCAAGGACTGCACCGACTGTCCCGAAGACAATCCGTGCCTGCATGCGGTCGGCACATTCAAGGTCACCTACAACGCCAACGTGACCATCAAGATGCCGGACGTTCCCGACGGACTATCGGAATGCCAGCAGCGCCGGGTACGTGCATTCCTGCGCGACGTGCTCCGTCCACACGAGAACGAGCATGCTCGGCGATTCCGCACGTACAACGGCACGACGACGCATCCCATCGACTTCACCGGGTGCGGGACCGCCGCGCTGCAAGACCACCTCCAGGAAATTCACGATACCGAAGAGGCGCAACGACATTCCGATGCCGAGGCACTCTCGGCCGCCATCGATCCGTTCAATCGGCCGATCGACCTCGACTGCGACGATTGAGTTTTCGCGATGACTAGCGGTTGGTGACGCGCGCCCACATTCCACCCGCGAACCCTATGGCCGCGCCGAGTAGCACCAGCATGATCCCGTAGCTGGGGAAACCCGCGGAGGCGTGCTGCCAGGCCAGGGAAATGAGGAGCAGCAGCCAGTACCCGACAGCCAATGCCGCTATCAGAAGCGCGACCAGGATGCTCCATCTTCCGATGCTGGCGAAGGCGGTCACGACCAATGCGATGGCAAGAACGAAAATCGATATCCGCTCAGGCGGTTGCGAGAAAGCGACGAACTGGTCAGGCGTTTGGTGCCACAGGAACATGATTCCGTACTGATTGATCTTGTCGATCAGCCCGGTGTTGGTGGAGTTTGACCACCAGCTCGATTCGATCAGCCATCTACCGTTGAACAACCGCACGTTCGACGCCCAGGGTTCCGCCGCACCCCACATCGCCAGTACCCCGCCGAAGACGATCATCGCGGCTTGGACGATGGGAATCCAGTTCCATCCGGAATGGATGAAAGTTGCTTTGGTCGTCAGGGATTCGTCACCACTGGACGCCCTGATTTCGAGGTCGCGCGTCGCTTCTTCGCCTCGTTTGACCGGTGCCGGCGCGGTAACCGACACCACGCCCCAGGCCGCTCCGCCTGGTGGGACGTCGAAACCCGGCGGAGAAAACTCGAACTGCACCACACCCTGGACATCGGAACCCGACATGCCGGCCTGCAGCCACTGCGTTTCATGACGGTTCTCGATGCAGTATTGGAATTCCCCCTGTGGCTCAGCGGTTCTCAGGGTTTCCGGTGTCACGACCAGCCGTGACACCGAATAGGCCGTCACTGACGTCGACTGGACGAATGTTCCGGGTGCCTCGATCTCACCGTCGCCGTAGGACGCCACCACCGTGAACGGCCTGGTGTATTCCTCTCCCCGTGGTGGTGGTGTTGCGCTGATTCGTACCGACGTGGTGACCGCCCGGTTGGCCGGCACCGACAGTTTGGCGTTGGCGAACGCGAAGCGCACGGCCCCAGCCGGATCGCGCCCGTCGAACCGCACCGTACGTGTGGTCGCCGATTCGCGGTTGTCGACGACCAGCGTGACAACGACAGATTCGGCGTCCCTTACGTGTGGTGAACTCGGCTCGATCCGGCAGCGCAGGGGAGGCGCAACGGTGCGCTCCTGATTGACGACCACCGTGGCTTCCGCAACGGCGTTATCTTCGGTCGCGGTGATCGTCAGTCGGCGAACCTGCGTTTCACCCGGCCGGATTTCTGGCACGCTGAATTCGGCCAGGGCCGTGGCGGATTGGCCGGGTTCGACCACCAACCACGGTGGCGAGAAGGTGAAGTTGACTTTGCTTTCTGCATCGGTCCCGGCCAGGGCCACATTGTGTGGATAATTACTGCTGGTGTTGTCGAGCAGGACTTCGAAGCCGCCGGTGGTCACATCGACCAGGCGCACTGCCGTCGGCCGCGCGGTCAGCTTGACTGCGGGGCCGTGCTGCGGGACGGTCACCGTCATCGGCACGTCAGTGAATCGAGTGGTATCGCGCTCCGAGCGGACGCGCAATCCGATGGTGAGGGTCTGCGCGGGGATCAGCGATCCTGGGGTGGTTCCCAACGTTGCGGTGGCAAGCTCTGTGGTGCCCGGCATGAGCGTGATCTCGGGATGGCTCAATGTGAGCCAGGGGGGTGCCTGAACAGCGGTCAGTGTGTAGGCGTCGACGATGGTTGACGGGTTGCGGATCTGGACTGCGACGTCGGCCTCCGGATCGAGCAGTGCCGCAGCATCGGGGAGCTTGACTTCGGGCGCCTGCGCGCGGCTTTCGGTGTCGACCGGGGCCCAGTGTCGACGTGCGCCCATTCGCGGCATGACGTTCGTCTTGTCGGGATCTGGCCTGTTGTTCGCGGAATCCCAACCCAGGTACTCATCGCAGCCGACGCAAAAGCGTGCGTCCGCTGCGTTCGGCGTGCCGCAGTCATCACATACGTGCTCGGTCATCACCCGTCCGCGAGGGTCGAAACGTCACCGTGGTCAGCGGACTATATCGCGGGTTTCGGTGCCTCGGCGGGGTCATTAGACCGAATCGTGATCAGCGCAGTCCTCGTGCCGCTGGACGTAGGTTTGTGCGGAGGCCTTGCCGGGGTCTTCCTCCTCTTCCCCCTCCTCGCGCTGCACCATCGGCGTCGCGCTCCCATTGGACCGCTGGACATCGTGCGTCGCGGCGGCGGGGGCCGAGGACATGACGCGATCGGCGTTGGCGACTGCTTCGCGCTCGAATCGATCGGAGGGATCGCTGACCTTGACCCCGCCGCCGGCGTCGGTCCCGTCTACCGGTCCACTGCGTTGTTGCACAACGTGAGTCAGTTCGTGCGCGAGCATGTGTTGGCCGGCTTGTGATCCAGGGTCGTACTTGCCCTGCTGGAAGACGATGTCGGAGCCGACGGTGTAGGCCTGGGCATTCACTGATTTGGCGGAGTTGTGTGCTGCCGCGTCGGTGTGAATCCTCACGTCGCCGAAGTCATGGCCCAACCGGCCCTCCATATCGGCCCGGAGTGCCGGTTCCATGGGGGAGCCGCCGGAGCCGATCACGTCGTGAACCGGTGAACGCTCCTGCTCGATCAGCTCGGCGGTGCCCGCATTGCCGATCGCGCGTTGAAGCCCCATCATCCCGGGCGCTCCCGCGGCGTCGAGTCGCCCGGACATCGCGGCTTTCATCGCGACCGCCGATTCGGTCTCCTCCATTCGGGATGCCTTGGGGCGCAGGCTGGATTCTTGGTCGAAGCCATCATGGGTATGCATGCAGTCCCTCGCTTGCCGTATTGGGTCTCCATCCAGAATCCACCTCTGATGCGTTCGGCGGAAGATACGAACGACTACGCGTTCGGACATGAGATGTTGCCCCTTCGGGCACTTGCGACTGGCGGTCGGTGATACCCGCGACGGGACATGCCCGGACCCTGCCCCAACGGGCACACATTGATGCCCAACCGGCCGTCCGAGAGCCCCTGCCGCGCAACGGCCTAAAGGCGCAGCATCGTCGTCAGCCCACGAATCTCACCGTGCCTACCGAGGAGGCCACATGCCGACGTATCTGTCACCGGGTGTCTATGTCGAAGAGATCGATTCCGGCTCGCGTCCGATCGAGGGCGTCGGTACGGCAGTGGCGGCCTTCATCGGCCTGGCGGAGAAGGGGCCGTTCAACCAGCCCACATTGATCAGCAACTGGACGCAATTCACGGCCACATTCGGCGGGTTCATCGAAGGAGCCTGCTTGGCTGAATCGGTATTCGCGTACTTCCAGAACGGCGGCGGTAATTCGTACATCGTCCGGATCGGCGATACCGCCAGCAGCAATGGCTCGGCGCCGAAGGCGATCGCAGCGGCAGTGGCACAGGGCATGCTGGCCAACCTGCGAGTGATGGCACTCGACCCAGCCGCACCTGCGGACAGCATCAAAGTCGAGGTCGTCGAATACCAGAAGGACGCCGGTGAAGGTCAGGAGCCCACAAAGGCGGTCAAACTTGTGGTCTCGAAGGACGGCAAGGTCGTCGAGGAGCACTTGGACGTCACAACGGCGCGCGGCAAGACCAACGTCGTCACTGTCGTCAACGCCGATTCCCAAGTGATCCGACTCGAACAGATCTCAGGGCGCTCAGCCTTGGATTTACAGGCGGGCACGGACGTAGTGCTGGCGCCGCCTGCCGATGCGATCGCGACCCCGCCTGAAAGGCTGACTGGCGACGACTACATCGGCGACGCCGCCGACCGCACAGGCGTGTCGGGGCTCGAAGCCATCGACGAAATCACGATGGTGTGCATGCCGGACCTGATGACGGCGTACCAGCGTGGCGCCATCGACCTCGACACCGTGCAGTCGGTGCAGACGGCGATGATCGCACACTGCGAACTCATGGGTGACCGCATGGCCATCCTCGATCCGCCGCCAGGCCTGAACGCCCAGCAGATCAAAGAGTGGCGCGTCGACAAGGCCCGCTACGACTCGAAGTACGCCACGCTCTACTGGCCGTGGGTGAGTACCAAGGGCGGCGACAAATACCTGCCGCCATCGGGTTTCATCGCCGGCATCTGGGGCCGCAATGACGATACCCGCGGTGTGCACAAGGCCCCGGCGAACGAAATCGTGCGTGGCGCAATCGCATTGGAAACCCAGATCACCCGCAAAGAACACGACCTGCTGAATCCCGTTGGCATCAACTGCATTCGGGCCTTCCCGGCACGCGGAATCCGGGTATGGGGCGCGCGCACGCTGTCCTCCGACCCGGCCTGGCGCTACGTCAACATCCGTCGGTTATTCAACTATTTGGAGGAGTCGATCCTGCAGAACACCGATTGGGTGGTTTTCGAGCCCAACGACCACGCTCTGTGGGCCAAGTTGCGTCGCACCATCAGCGCGTTCCTGGTGAACGAGTGGCGCAAGGGTGCGCTGTTCGGCTTGACGCCGGACGATGCGTTCTTCGTCAAATGCGACGAAGAAACGAACCCGACGGAGGGGATCGACGTCGGTGAGGTGGTGTGCGTCGTCGGCGTCGCACCGGTGAAGCCGGCGGAATTCGTCATCTTCCGTTTGTCGCAGTTCTCCGGCGGCACCAGCCTGGTCGCCGAATAACCCCCCGAATACTTGAGAAAGCAGGTAAGTCATGGCACTTCCCGAAAATGACAGCTCAGTCGGCCACTCGTTCGGCCTGGAGTTCGATGGCATCCAGATCAAGAGCATCACCGAGGTCAGCGGCCTCAAGATGGAGCAGGACGTCATCGAGTACAAATCCAACACCAAGGACGGCAAATACCAGATCAAGAAGCTGCCCGGCCGCTGGAAGGCCGGCGAGTGCACGCTCACCCGGCCACTGACCGATGACCACAGCTTCGACAAGTGGGTCAAGGACTCTCAACTCGGCAAGATGAAAGACGTCCGCAAGGGCGGGGCGATCATCGTGTACGACTACGAGGGCAACTCGGTGAAGCGCTACAAGATCACTGCCGCCTGGCCGAAGAGTCTGGAGGTCAGCAGCCTCAAGGCCGGCGACACCAGCGTGCTGACCGAGAAGCTGACGCTGACGTACGAGAAGATCGAAGTCGACGGTGCGTAGAGGACCGTCCCGCGGCTCGGCGGCCCTCGCCGAGCCGCAGGAGGCCGCCCCGCCGCCGGCGCCCCGGCTGGAGACGGCGTTCCGGTTTGTCTTACCCCGTGGCTACGTCGACACGTCCGGCACGGTGCACCGCGAAGGTGTCATGCGTCTCGCGACGGCCCGCGACGAGCTCGTGTCGCAGCGCGACGACCGGGTGCGCGAGAACGCCGACTATCTGTCAGTGGTGCTGATCAGCCGGGTGGTGACGGAATTGGGTGGTCTCGACGATATTCATGCCGGCGTCATCGAGAATCTGTTCGCCTCGGATCTTGCCTTCCTGCAAGACCTTTACCGCCGCATCAATCTCGACGGTCACACCCATGCCCGCGTGGCATGCCCGAACTGCGGCAGCGAATTCGCCGTCGACTTCGCCGGGAGTCGCCTGGGGGAATCATGACGTACGGGGCCGACCGGCTGCACGAAGAGGTCTCGTACCTGGCATTTCACCTGCACTGGTCGCTGAACGATCTGCTCGACCTCGAGCACACCGATCGTCGGCGTTATCTACGTCTTGTCAGGGAGTTCGCCTTGGCGAGCGGAAAGGCTGGCTGAACAATGCCGTTCACGTGGCCGTGGAATCGATCTCGTCCGGTCGTGGGGGAAGAGGTCCCCGCGACCGCGGGATCGTCCGCTACACCGACATCTGCGGATCCCGGCTGGCGCGCTGTCCCACCCGTGCAACGAACGCTCGGCGAGATGGAGCTCACCGCAAGCCCGCGTGATTTCGCCGCATCCCTGGCGACTGCCCAGGACCCTGCGTTGATTACACCGAACCGGCCGAAATTGCTCACAGCAGGCTCTCCGGTTTCCGTACTGCGAATGGAACAGCAGCCCGATCCCGCTGTCTCGCAGCCGCAACCGCAGCCGTCACCGGCGTCGCATTCGACACGTCAGTGGATGCCGCAGCTGAATGCGCAGCGCGCATCGCTGGGCGCCCAGCCGTCGCCCCTACCTCCACCCGCCCAGCCGTTCATGGCGGATGGCGCCGTGGTCCCGTACGCCGACGACGCCACTGCGTCAACGTCTTTGGTCGCGGCCACCGCGCCGGAACCACCGCGGATCGTTCCCATTGTCGACCACGTTGAGCCCAGCCGGCCGGCACCGTCAGTGGCAGGTGCGACAGGAACGCCGGCATTGCAGCGGAACGTTGAATCGGGTGGTTTTGCTTCTGTTAACGCAGGTGAGGCGAAATCCGCGGAACCGACGCACTCCGCGCTGCCGTCCGTGCCGCCGGTTGTCGAGCCGAGCGCAGGTGCACCCGCGGTACCGAGTGCCGTTCAACGGGCCGCCGAACATACGGCGACGGGGCCTGCACCAGTCACCTCGTCTTCGCCTGTCAGGCCAGCCTCGCCAGTCAGCCCTGCTACCGCAGCCACCCCGGAGGTGCCCCAGCCGCCGTCGGCGGTCGAGTTCAGTCAGCCCGAGCGTGCAACCTTGGATGTAGTCGCCGACGTCGTCCTTGGCGCGGCGCAAGTGCCTACCGGCACCGCACGCCCGCAGCCTCCGCACGTGCAGGCATCGCATGAGGCCATGGCGTCAGATCCGGTTGTTGCTCAACCAATTACCAGTTCCATTCAGCGCACCGCGGTCGACGATGCGCCGGCGCTCGACTCACCGCGCGCCGCGCCCGTAATCAACCCCGGTCAGTCTGACAGTGGCGCCGCACACACCGATGCAGCGTTCAGTCGGGTGGATGCCGGTGATCCGGTTCAGCCGACATTCTCGGTGCCATCATCCGACAACCCGCCGTCGCCGATCTCCACGGCCGTGCCGGTGACGTCGCAGCCAGTGGCAAAAGAACTGCAACGCAGCCAACTTGGTGACTTGAGCTCGACGGTGACGGCCGCGGGGCGGGTCGAAGTGCCGGAGGCGCCCGCGAAGGTGCAACGGTTCGCCGAAAATCCAGGCCCAGCGACATCTGCGCCAGCTCGCCAGTCGGTGATCGCCGAGCCGATCGCCTCGCAGATTTCCGGCTCCGCCACTCCATCGTTTGAACCGGTGTCTTTTGAGCCACGGTCCTTTGAGCCGATTTCTGGTGGGCCGGTGGTGAACGCGGTGCAACGCTCTGTTGGTGCAGCCGATGCCGTGGCGAGTGCCCAGTTGGCCGCCGTGCCAGCAGCCGTGAACGACCCTCGGGCTGCGACAAGTGTTTCCGGTGACGGTTCGCCAACCGGGTCAGGCGCGCCGGTCGAGATGCAGCGATCAATGGCCCATGTCGATCCCGTTGAAAGTACCGTCGCTGCGCCGTCCGTATCCGCATCACCCGTGGTGGCGGAAGTTCCGGCAGACTTGGGAGCACGCTGGGCCCCAACGGTATTCGAGCCATCGATCGACTGCGGTAATGCTGATTCCGGCGAGCCGGCACAGCTCGCCGGAAACTCGGTGATCCCGACTGCGCCAACCCTGCCTCATCCGCCGGTAGGCATCGCGGCGCCTATCGCACAGCGGAGTGTGATGCCGGAAAGCCGCGGTGTCCCGGAAGCTCGCATCAGCAATGCGGCGCCGCCGCCCAGTGCGTGGACCACGGTCCAGCGTGCCGTTACCGGCGAATCAGACGATTTCCCAGTGCAATTCGGCGCGGCGCCGACCTTGTCCAGGGCAGTGGCCGCGCCCGGTACACCAATGACCACGCAGCGCGCGGTCGGCAGTGCGGAACCGGGGCGCATCGTGTTGCTTCCTCCGGTACGAACCGAGCAGCCTGAGCCGCCTGCCCAGCCCCGCGAGGTACTCGCCGACAGCGCGCGGCCAATGTCGTTGCAACGCATGTTCGGTGACTTTGCCCAACCCGTGCCGGAACCAGAAACCCGGCACCCATCCGCTGACAGCGAGCATTCGTCGTCGCAAACGGTGACATTCGATTCGCCTGTCGCGCAAAGAGAAATGCAGTCTGCCCCGGACCCCGTCGTACAGGCCGCGGCTGAGAGCGCACCACCCCAGCATGATTCACCCGCGCCTGGTGCGCCGCCTGCCGCTGCGGCGTCAGGGCACGCGTCATCGCCGGCGGAGGTCGACGAATTGGTCGGCAGACTCTACGAACCGCTGGCAGCTCGGCTCCGGGCCGAGCTCTGGCTGGATCGTGAGCGGGCCGGTGCCTTGATGGGTCTGCACCGATGAGGAGGGCAACTGATGGCCGATGACGATTTGATGGTGGGCGTGGCGTTCGTCGTTGAGGTCGACAAGACCTCGATCGGCGTGTTCAACAGTTGCGAGGGCTTGGGCCTCGAGGTGGTACTCGAGCAGCGCGAAGAAGGCGGCAACAACATGATGGTCTGGCAGCTGCCCACCCGGATGAAGTACAGCAACATCAAACTCACCCGGCCGGTCGGCCCGGACAGCCCCCAGCTGACGAAGTGGATCACCAAGGCGCTACACAGTGTGGAGCCGATCACCGCTGTCATCTCGGCGCTGACCGCGGACGGGCAAAAGGTCGCCAGATGGTCTCTGAACGGCGTCGTACCGGTACGGTGGACGGGACCATCGCTGAACTTGGACTCGCCCAAAGTATTCACCGAGACCTTGGAAATCGCCCACCATGGCTTTATTGACGGTGGAGCGTAGACATGGGCACCGCCATTGCGCTGAAGAGCTCGGGTAGCCCCGCCGAGCAGTCGTCGACGACAGTCCTGAACTCGGGGGCGTCACACGCCCACGCATGCCTGAAGATGTTCGAACCGCAGTCGGCAAAAGGCGGTAGCTCAACCGGAACGTCGTTGGGGAAGATCGACTTTCAGTTCAACCCGAAAGAAGTTACGATCAGCAAATCCGCGAAATGGGAGCGCAAACCCGCCAAGGGCGCCAAGACGGCGGGACCACCCGAATACAAGGGTGCTGACGCCTGCAAGATGACGTTGGAGATGTTCTTCGATTCGACGCTGAAATCCGATGTGAGCGTGGTGGATTCGGTCGAGAAGCTGTTCGGCTGCTGCGTGCCGTTGGACAAGACCCGCAAGGACAAGCATCCGATGCCGCCGCTGGTGGTCTTCGAATGGGGCGGCGTCACCAGCTTTCCGGCGGTGGTCACCCAGGTGAACGCCAAATACACGCGCTTCGCGTCCAATGGAGTGCCGATTCGTGCGGTCTGCACGGTGAACCTGGAGGAGATGCCCTCCGAGGAGGGTGGACAGAACCCGACTTCGCGCGTGCTCGCGGTCGATCGCGCACACACCATGATCGAAGGGGACACGTTGGCTCTTGTGGCCTATCGGGAGTATGGCGACCCTGCATTGTGGCGGCCACTGGCTACCTACAACCGCATCGATGATCCCATGCGTATCCGCAATGGAGCACAGGTTCTGCTCCCCAGCATGGAATCATTGCTGGGGTAGGTCGGTAACTCGAATGCCGGGCAGCGCAAGCTTTGTGGTCAAGGTCGGTGGCAGTGACCTGCCCGGTGACGCGGCAGCATTGTTGGTATCGGCGTACGTCGACTGCAGCCTGCGACTACCCGATGCGTTCATGCTGCGCTTCCGCGATCCCGGCCGGATCGTCGTTGAAAAGTCCGGCGTGGAGATCGGTTCGAAGGTCGAAATCTCTGTCGCCACCGATGCCGCTCCGTCGCCGGAGAAACTGATTTCGGCCGAAGTGACCTCGCTGGAAGCCGAGGTTGACGGAACCGGATCATTCACTGTGATACGCGGATACGATCCGGCGCACCGGTTGTTCCGAGGACGGCATACCGAGTCCTACACCCAGGCCACAGCGTCGGATGCGGCCAAAAAAGTGGCTCAGCGCGCGGGGCTGTCGACTGGCCAGGTGAAGTCCAGTTCGACGGTGCACGACCACATCGGCCAGTGCGGACAGACCGACTGGGAATTCCTCGAGGGCATGGCCAAGCAGATCGGGTACGAAGTCGCCGTCCGGGACAACAAGCTCGACTTCGGGCCCCGCGAGACAGCTGACACGGCGCCCTCGGCATCCGGTGATCCCGGTTCCAATCCGCTTGTCCTGCAGTTAGGTGCGGACATCCTGCGATTCCGCGCAGTGATCACCGCGGCCGAGCAGGTCGGCAAGGTCGAGGTCCGGGGGTGGGACATCGCGCAGAAGAAGAAGATCGTCAGCACCGCCGATGCAGGTACCAAGAACGTCAAGTTGGACTCGGCGGACCCGGCGGCCATGGCCAAGCCCTTCGGCAGCCCGAAATACGTTGCCTCCGATATCGCGTATCGAAAACAATCTGAGGCCGATACTGCTGTCAAAGCACTCGTCGAAGAAATCGGCAGCTCGTTTGCCGAAATCGACGCTGTGGCAAGGGGGAATCCAAAGCTCCGCCCCGACGTCGCGATCAGCATCGAGCACGCCGGTAAACCATTCGACGGCAAGTACACATTGACAACCGTGCGGCATCGTTACGAGCCGACCACCGGATACACCACCGCATTCGCCGTCACCGGCCGCCAGGAGCGCAGTCTGTACGGTCTGACTTCCGGCGCGGCGGGCCGGAATCGGACGGCGGGAGGGGTTGTCATCGCGCAGGTCAGTGACGTCAACGACCCCGAACATCAGGGCCGGGTGAAGCTGACTTTTCCTTGGCTGTCCGACGACTACGTCAGTGATTGGGCCCGCACCGTCCAGACGGGCGCGGGCAAAGATCGTGGGGCGATGGTGGTGCCCGAAGTAGGCGACGAGGTTCTGGTGGCATTCGAGCAACAGGACCCTGCGCGCCCCTACGTGATCGGCGGGTTGTTCAACGGGGTTGACAAACCCAAAAGCGGCGGCATCGCCGTCGTCGATTCGGGCTCGGGCGCCATCAACCGCCGATCGTTCATCTCCCGCAACGGGCACCGTATCGACGTCCTTGATGACAGTGGGAAGACCGAGGGCATCGACGTGCAGACCGGCGATGGCAAGTTGCGGGTCACGTTGGACGCGGTCGGTACGAAGATCACAGTGCACAGCGATGGCACGGTACAGATCGATGGAAAGAACGGCATCGTCATCGAATCCTCGTCCGGAGATCTGGAGATGAAGGGGCGCCAGATCAAGATGACTGCACAACAAGGAGTTTCGGTGCAAGGGGGAGCCGGCCAGTTGGAGCTGAAGACTGCCGGGCCGGTGACAGTGCAGGGCACGACTGTCCAGATCAACTGAAGGGTGCCGAGATGATGCCACCAGCGCGAGTCGGGAAGAGGGATTGACGACATGTCTGCGGATTTCATCGGCGCGGGGTGGAACTTTCCGTTGAGCGTCGACGCGACCAGCCGGGTGGCGCTGGCGACGCAGGCGCGAGACATCGAGCAGGCCATCGAGATCATCCTGCGTACGTCACCGGGGGAGCGGCCGATGCGTCCTGAATTCGGCTGCCGTGTACAGGATCACCTGTTCTCCCCGACGAATGCGGTAACGGCCGCGGCAATCGCGAGTGATGTGCGTGCCGCTCTGGTCCGGTGGGAGCCCCGTATCGATGTCGAGGACGTCCGTGTCGGATTCGATCAGGCCGAGTTGGGCACGTTCTACATCGACGTGGTCTACGTGATCCGTGGCGACAACGATGAACGCAACCTGGTCTTCCCGTTCTACGTCATTCCAGACGAGCCCAAACGTGTTGCCGACAAAGAAGTTGCGGAACTGCATTCGGGAGGGCTGTGACATGCTGCAGGCGCCGAATCTGGACGACAGGACGTTCCAGGAACTGGTGGACGACGCGCGCAGGCTGGTACGACTGCGCTGCCCCGAGTGGTCGGATCACAACATCTCCGACCCCGGGATCACACTGATCGAAACCTTCGCGATGATGGTCGACCAGTTGATCTATCGATTGAACCGCGTTCCCGATCGTCACTACATCAAATTCCTGGACCTCCTCGGCCTGCAGTTGCGGCCGCCGGGTGCCGCTCAGGCTGAAGTGACGTTCTGGCTGGCGGCCCCGCAGCCCCAGGTGGTGACGGTCCGAGCGGAGACGGAGGTGAGCACCGACCGCACTGATGTCGAAGAGCCCATTGTGTTTTCGACAACCGAACAATTGGATATCGTGCCCTGTTCCCTGGATCAGGGGCGAGTGGCGACGGTCGCGCAGGGCGCCGAGGCTATTGAGCGCCGCAATGACGGGTCGGGCCCTGCGTTCACCAGTTTTTCCGCCACGCCCAACCCGGGCGACGCCCTGTTGATCGGGCTGAGTGACGCGGTGCCGTCTTGTGCGGTACTGCTGCGATTCGACTGCAGAGTCTCGGGCGTGGGTGTCGATCCGAACAATCCGCCGTATGTGTGGGAGGCCTGGACCGGGGGATCGACGTGGGAGCCCTGCGAAGTCGACCGTGACGAAACCCGCGCGTTCAACCGCCCCGGCGATGTGATTCTGCACGTGCCACGAGGCCATAGCCACGGCACGCCGGCCGGGATCAGCGGCCTGCCCAAGGGGTGGCTCCGATGCCGACTACTGGAGAAGTCACCACTCCGGCCGTCGTATCGGGAATCGCCACTGATCAGCTCTATCAGCGCATGCACAGTCGGTGGGACGGCCCGGATCATCCACGCGCGTGTCGTTCGTGACGAGGTCTTGGGCAATTCTGACGGCACCCCGGGACAGCGTCTGGCCCTGCAGGAGCAGCCGGCGCTGCCGTGGACCGGCACCGCGCTTACGGTCACCGACAGTAACGGAACCACCGAGTGGCACCAGGTCGACAATTTCGCCGGAGCGGACGAATCCACCCCGTGCTTCACCATCAGCCAGGTCGGCGGCGAGGTGCAGTTTGGTCCCGCGGTCCGTGAAGGTGATGGCACGGTAAAGCAGTACGGTGCCATTCCGCCGAAATCTGCGATTCTTCAGATGGCGGCGTACCGGACCGGCGGCGGCCGGAAGGGCAATGTCAGTATTGGCCAGATTCGGGTACTCAAGACGAGCGTGCCGTACGTGTCGCGGGTGCAGAACCGACGGGCTGCGGTGGGTGGCGCCGATGCCGAGACCATCGATGAGGTGAAGGCCCGCGGCCCGCTGTTGTTGCAGACGCGGGGGAAGGCCGTGACGGCGAAGGATTTTGAGCAACTCACTCTGCAAGTGGCTCCTGAGATCGGCCGTGCCGAGTGCCTCACCGCCACGCACGAAGGTCAGGCCGGCGTCGTACGGGTCCTGGTGGTTCCGAATGTCGCCAGTGACACCTTCGGGCAGGTACGCCGTGACGACCTGAACCCGCTGCCCGATACCGTGCGGCGGGTTGCCGAATATCTCGATCAACGGCGCGTCGTCGGCACTCGGCTCGTGATCGAGCCCCCGGTCTACCGTGGGCTCAAAATCGCAGTTCGGCTGAGTGCGCTGCCTGGATTCAATCGGGAACATCTGCGTGACAATGTGATTCGAGCGTTGAACCTACTGTTCCATCCTCTCAAAGGGGGGCCGGATAGACAGGGCTGGCCGTTGGGCCGGGCCGTCCAGCCCCATGAGGTGTCAGCTGCGTTGGCTTGGGTCGGTGGGGTCGATCTGAGCCAGGAAGTCGATCTCAAACTATTCGAGGCCGACGATGCCTCGGGAGTCACCGCTGATGAGCCTGTGCCGCGGCTCATGCTTCCGCGAAACGGCCTGGTATTCGCGCTGAAACCATCGTTACGCATCTTATGAGCGGCGAGTTACCGGCGATGGCCACACCGCACCCGCTCGGCGGCACGTTGCCGTCGGTGTATCTGGGCGATTTTTTCGCCCAACAGCTGTGCGCCTCCTTCGATGATGTACTGGCGCCAATCTTCGCGATTCTGGATTGTTTTCCGGCGTATCTGGATGCGCGCACCGCGCCAGAAGACATGCTTGACTGGCTCGGCGGCTGGATAGGTTTGACGTTGAGCGATGAAGGCGGTCCGGCACGCAAACGAGCGTGCATCGAAATGGGTGCTGCCGTGCTGGCGGAGCGCGGTAATGCGCGCAGTATCCGCGATGTAGTCAGAGCGGCGTTCGAGGTCGATGTCGAGATCGTGGAATCGGGCGCGACGACATGGTCGGTGACCCCCGACTCTGAGGCGGGTGGGGAGCCGGTGCCCGATCTGCTGGTATTGGTCGTCGCAGACGATCCCGGTGCCATTGATCGTCGTCGTCTCGACGAATTGGTCGGCTCCACCAAACCCGCGCATGTGCCACATCGGATCGAAGTCGTCGCCGCGCGGCGCGGCTGATATGAGGAGCCGGCAGCGGTCAAGCCCCCAGATCAGCCTGAATCAGGGCATGTTCACGGCGAACATGTTCTGCGCCAACATGATCGCCGGCAGCATCATGCAGATCGGCGATGAGCAGCCACGCGGACTCGTCCTCGGGGTCAAGGTCTACTGACCGCCGGGCGACTTTCATGGCAAGGTCGTTCTCGCCCAGCGTGTGGTAGTCGGCGGCGAGGGCTGCGGCGGCGGCCGCTGCACCACGACGGTACCGGCATCGCTCCGCGTCGACGTGATCGGCAGGCGGGAAATCTGTCAGCAGGTCACCCGCATAGAGGCCGAGGATCTTTTCCCGTGCCGCGATTCGGCCGCCGACGTCACCCTGCGCTGCTGTGACCGACGCCCTCGACAGCAGCTCGTCGAATGCCACGACGTCCACTGTGGCATTGTCGGGCAACGACATTCGGTACTTCTCGCGGGTGCGTTCGATGCTGATTCCGTACGGGTCCATTGCGTTCCGCACACTCGATATCGCCACTTGAAGACGGTGCGACGCAACTGAATGCGCGGTGCCCGGCCACAGCACGTCTTCCAGGAATTCGCACCGGTGATCGTGATTCGGTGCCAGGGACAACAACTGGAGGATGTTGCGCGCCTGCGGGCGCAGCGCGGCGAGATCCAGCAGCTGACCGTCGACATGGAGCTGGAAGCTTCCGAAACACTTGATGGCGACGGATGGCGTGGTGCCGGGGTCGACAACCGCGTGCTGGGGCGTCGACAGGGTCGCGTCGACACGGGGCGGCACGGCGGCGTTCGTCTTACGGGTCGTCATCATGACCGACAGCAGCCTATGGGCGTTACGTGCGTCTACTGCTGTGCTGTTCGCGATGACTCGACGCAAATCATCGCCCGTGCCCGCACCGCGCAAGGGCAGCAGTTCGCACCACAGCTGCAGAAGCGGTGCGTCCAGATCCTGGAATCGTATTGCTGCCGAGGAAAATTCATCGTCAGCAGCCGCGTACCCGCACCGTTTTCCACTGATCGCGACAGCGACCGTGAGTAGTGCCGCCCCCCACGCATCACCGACTTCCTCGCAGTGGCTGATGTTACCGCGGCAGCTCCTCGACCACCACGCCACGTTCTCCGGCGAGATGGATGCGGCTCGGTGAAATCCGTTGGCCAACCGGGCGATCCATGGGAGTCCCTGCTGTTCGGCCTTTGCGGCGACGTCACTGAATGCTGACTCCGTGTATTCGGACTCGCCGGAGAGCACACTGATTACCGTGAGCGTCAGCTCGGCACCGATCGCGGCCAACGAATCACCGGTAGCTGTGTCGCAGATCGCTGCCAGAGCCGTTCGGGAACGGTCGATTTCGCCGGCAAGAACTGCTGCGAGGGCATAGCACAGACGCGCTCGGCTCTGCTTGCTGCCTGTGGGTTCAACGATCGTCGTGAAATCCGGAGCGTGCTTGATGGCCGCCCGCAGCCACGCACTCCAGTGGGTTGGCGCCGGCGACCGATCGACTCTGCTCTGACCCCGATCGCCAGGAAGCCACATGGCGACGACGCGGTGCTCGTCACTACAGAGTTGGTGGAAATTGGGTTCCTCATACAGGCTTTGCGCGTGTTTGTATGCGTTGGCGGCGGACTCGAGAGCACCTTCTCGCACGAGTCGCCGCGCGTTCGCCAACGCGAGCCATGGGTCGTGGTGCCAGGTGCTCGCGGGAAGGAGATGGTCGTCGTCCATGTGCGAGGCGTCGATGCCGCTACCGCCGTCGCTGCCGAACAACTCGCTGAGCGCTGCCCAGTCGCCCGCCTTCGCGTAGGCGCGGGCCGCCGCGCGCAGATCGCCGGACGCCTCGAGAATCTGGCCGCTGCGGTGGTACAGCGCGCGGGCCTCGTCGATGCCGAAGTCCTCCACGAGGGCGAGTTCGAGATGGGTCTGCAGGATTTCGTGGTAGCGGTAGAACGAACCGCCGTCGTCGGTCGACGTGAACAGCTGGGAGTCCTCTAGTTGTTCCAGAATTCGGTGGCTTCCCTTGCTGTTCAGTAACTCATCGCACGTTGCACCCGAAAGTCGGCCCAGGGTACAGGTTTTCACCAGGAATACACGACGATCCTCGGCCAGCTCGGCGAGTACATTGCGCGTCAGGTAGGAACGCACCAGTTTCGACCGACCGGCAAGGTCGAGCACTGCCTGGTGCCGTTCGGCGACGGTGCGGCCAGCGGTCGACAGATGAAACAACTGGAGCCCGGCAGCCCAACCGCCGGTGCGCCGGGTCAATGCCGCAGCCGCTTCAGGCCGAAGTGGCTGGTTGTACACCGACGCGAACAGTTCCTCGACTTCCCAAGACCGGAAGCGCAGATCGTCGCTGCCGACCTCCTGTATCGATCCGGAAACCCGCATCCGGGGGATGTTGACGCCAGGCACCCGGCGTGAACCGAAAACGAGGTGTAAACGCGGGGGGCGCAGCGACACGAGGCGTTCGAGCGCGCGTTCGGCTGGAGTATCGGCTATCTCGTGAAGATCATCAAGAATCAATGCGCCCGCCGGCCCGTTCCAGCGGTCCAGTCCGGTGAGGACGTCGGTCATCGACGTGGCGTCGGCCAATTCCGTGACCGGCGCCAGAGCGCGCCGCAGGTGGGCGACGAGACGGTCCTCGGCAGCGTCATCGGCGGTGACCCGGTACCAGCCAACCGGGACCGGTATCTGTGCGGCGACTCGGGCGAGCAGTGTTGTCTTTCCCGATCCTGCCGGGGCGACAACCACATTGAGGCCTCCCGGGGCAGCGGACATGAGGGGCCGCTCAAGCCGCTCACGCATCAGCCCCCGCGCCTCAGGTGCGCGCAGCTTCTCCTGAAGGACGGAGTCGAGCATCGTTTCGCGCGGTGCGTTCGTGCTAGCCGGCGGATCGTCATCGGCCCGGATTGTCTGTGCCCGATGTGGTCTCGGAACTCCCATTCGTGGTCGCCGATCCGGTCCCTATGGCGAGCCGACCAACGCAGTGCGGTGATCGGCGGGCGTCAGTTCGGTAACTGCCGGGCGATCGAAATACCAGACAGGCACCCCGCGGAATCTGTTCAACGACACGTTGAATCCTCCATGTCCTGTCATGTGCGGCGATGCCGCAGTCAGCAAATTTCAGTCAGGTTGCTAATTGAAGCCCGATCGGCTTTGCTCACGCTGAGAATTCCGGCACATCCAGCAAACTTATTGCTGCGGTCTGTCCTCGCCTTGGCGCGCCACGACTCAATGTCCTTGCGTCGGTGGTCGTGGTGCACCGTGGCGTCCTTTCGCGGGTCTCTACCGGGCCATGGCGAGACCATCGGCCTGCCCCAACGGGCAATTATCGACTGTTCATTGGCTCATACGCATGGGGAGAAATTCCCCATCTTTGCCGGCTGCAGGTTGGGATGTACCGGTGATGTCAGCCACGTCTATCGTCGCCGGGCCTGGCGGCATTCGACAAGGGGCATGTGCCCAGCTGCGAATGCCGGGCATTCTCCTCGACGTGCCCGCTGCGTTGCCGCGGCGAAATATCTCGATAAGACGGACGACTCGCCCGCGCGCCGGGGCGCCTGCATCAGCGACGTGGCTGACATGTCGCCGTTTCGGACCCCGCCGAAAGTGGCAAAAGAGAGATTTCTATGTGATTCATCCTGCAGTATTGACTGCATAACAATTAGGATTTTTGCTATTGGGAAACCAGCAAGCAATTGCACTGTGGGTGAAGTTGGTGAGATCGGGGCGCCGCGAGGGCTGGTTCGTCCATAATCAGGCTGACGCGGGTGAGCTCTGGGCGGTAACACGGAGGAAAGCGAATGGCGGCTCCGAGGCGTGTGGGCACTCTGTTTGCGGTGGTCGGTGCTGTCGTTACGGCCGCCGGTGTCGCCGCGTGCACCCAGCCGATGCCACCGCCACCGCCGAAGACGACATCCACGTCGAGCACGACGACCACCACGACGACAACGACAACCACAACGACAACCACCACGAGCGCCACCAGCAGTACGTCTGCGAGTGTGTCCGGCTCCTCGGGGGCCAACGGCAGCAGCGCGCCCGGCGGATCCGGTGCAGCTTCGGCGCCCAAGGTGACTGTGGGTGACAGCGCGCTGCCCGCTACCGGTCCGGTGCAATGCACCGACGAGCCCAACGGCTTCCGCACCATAAAGGTGGGCCCGGATCCGGGCTATACCGCGCAGGTTGCGCCAGACGAGAATGTCACCGTCGTCAGGGTGGACCTCGGCGTTGTCGAGGGCGTGCCCCTGCAGGTCCAGAACGATGGCAGCACGGTGCCGGCCCAAGCGCGAAAATCCGGCAACACGTACAGCATCGTCGGCATGGCGCAGGGGATAGACCCGTCCACCAAGCAGGTGGTGAAGAAGGACTTCAAGTTCGAGGCGACGTGTCCATGAGCTGGGATCGACCAATCGTGGATGGCGAGTTCCGTGGCCGGCGCTAGTGGGTCAGCAACGCAGTCGTCGGCCGTGGCCGACGGTGTTGATGCCTCCGACGCGGACTTGCTTGCGCAGCTTGGCGCTTTGCTGGCCGATGTCGCAGAGCAGCTCGACAGTCCCGCAAACGACCGGATCAACGCCATGGCGCGGCGTTTGATGCAGCCGCTGAGGATCGCCGTCGTCGGACGAACAAACGCGGGTAAATCCACTTTGGTGAACGCGCTGATCGGAGCCCGGGTGGCGCCGACGCGTGCCACCGAATGCACGCGGGTGGTCACTTGGTATCAGTACGGGGCCAACCAGGCTCGGGTCATTCGCCGAGACGGCGCCGCGGTCCCCATATATACCGGGCCGCAGGGCGAGTTGCCCGACGAGCTCGGCGTGCCAGTCGACGAGATCGACCGGCTGGAGGTGTCGCTGTCGTACGCGCCGCTGCGGCGCGTGATCGTCATCGACACTCCCGGGCTGTCCGGCGATGACGGCCTCGCCGACCAAACCGAACGCCTTCTCGCATCTGGCGAGATCGACGTGATGGTGTTCGTTCTCGGCGAGATCGTGCACGCCGATGAAGCGAAGATCATCAACGACTTCTACGCCAAGAATCGCGGCGCGTTCGACTTCCCGAACGCCATGGGCATCCTGAGCCGTGCCGACCAGTACGGCGACGGCGACGATCCGTGGCCGCTCGCCGTCGCGACTGCCACCCGGCACGCCGCTGATCTGGCGGCGGGCTTGGCCGGAGTGCTGCCCGTCATGGGCAAGATCGCCGAGACCGCCGAAACCGGCGCATTTGATGAGTCCCAAGCTGATTCGATCCGGACGCTGGCCGGCATCGACGAGGCTGACCTGGAAATGGCCCTGATGTGGGCCGGCGCATTCGAGGCAATCGATGCCCTGCCGCCGGGGGCTGCGCGAGTGCTGCTGGACCGCCTTGATCTCTTCGGGATCCGGATGCTGACGGAGACGGCCGACGCGGGGACGTCAGCGGCCGCGATGCATGGCAAACTGCGGTCGGTTTCGGGCATCGCGTCGCTGTGGCGCCGGCTCAACGTGCTGTATGCGCGGCCTGCGGCGGTCCTCAAGGCGACCCGGACACTGGCCGAGTTGGATCGATCGCTCACCGCGGCAGCGATTTCCAAGCCTCAACGGCAGGCGGTACGGCAGCGGATTCAACAGTTGCGCGATCACCCCGCCATGCACACGTTGGCCGAACTTCGGTGTCTGGCCGCGCTGTACTCGGGCCGGTGTACGTTGCCGGACAGTCACACCATGCAGACGGCGCTGAGCCTGTGGGAGGAGACGGAACCGGCTGCACGTCTCGGCGCGCCGGCCGATACTTCTCGTGAGCACCTGGCCGGAATGGCGATGGACGCCAGCAGATGGTGGCGTGCCTACGCCAACACCTCCTCGAATGCGCTTGTGCGCCAACTCGCGGACACTGCGCACTGGTCGACATACCAGTTGAGTACCGAACTGCGTGCGCGATCATGACTGCACCCGCCGATTTCGATTTGGCAGCGCTGCGAGAATCGCTGAAAACGCTGTTGCCGGACGTCGGTGCGGGCGCGGCGCTGCAGCGGCTGTCGGGAAATGCGGGCGCATCTGCGGGAACTCGGGCCAACATCGTCGTGGTAGGCGAACCCAGTACCGGCAAGACATCAATGATCAACGCCCTCCTCGGGCGTGCTGACCTGCTGCCGGCAAGGCCGACAGCCGCCTATATCGCCATCGGTGGCGACCGAAACCCGTCGGTGCGCGCCCGTTACGCGGACGGCCGAACGACCAGCGGCGACGAGGCACACCTGGCGCAACTCCTCGGCGAGGGCGGCAATGAGCGTCCCGAGCGGATCGAACTCATGGTGGCCGATCCGCGGCTGTCCGGGCTGACATTGTTCGATACGCCCGGCGTCGGTGGAATCGACTCGGCCCTGGCGCAATTGACCCTGACCGCAGTACAGCAAGCGACGGCTTTGGTATTCGTCTGCTCGGCGGCGGCGAAAATCTCGATTGCTGAGCGCAAATTCCTCGCAGAAGCGGCAACTCGCATCGATCAGATCGTGTTCGTGCTGTCCAAGATCGACAGGTACACCGACTGGGAGCAGGTGCTCGCCGAGAACGCCGAAACGATCCGCGGCGATTTCCGCCGATTCCCGGCGGGCCGATTCGACGACGTGGTGTTCGTGCCCATCAGCTCGAGGCTGGCGAATATGGCCGCCGCCCGCGGCAATCTCACCCTTGCTCGCCACAGCGGTATCGAAGACCTCTGGAACCAGCTGCACAGAATCTCGGCGATGCACCATCGGCTCGAGGAACTGAACACCTTGCGGGAGATCGCCACCGCCATCACCGATGCCGAAATCATTCTGGCGGAACGCAAACGCACGCTCGAATCCGCGCCAGAAGACGACGCGGCGCTCGCGGCGATAACCCGTCAGATCGCAGAACTCACCGAGGCCAACTCGGCATGGCGGATGGAGTTGTCGAAGCAGATCGACACGGCGCGTGACGAGGCGCGCACCCGCCTACGTCGTCGGGTGAGCCAGTTGCGCGACCGCTACGACGCCACGATGAAGGACAAGATCAAGCCGAACATGATCCCGGAGATCGAATCGGCGATCGTGTCCGACCTCTGTGCCTTGCAAGACGAGATCGACGACGCAGTGCGCGAACACATCACCGAGATCACGCGTCATCTGCTCGTTGGAATTGTCGGCAGTGAGGGCGAGGTAATGACATTGGCCGACCGGCTGCCGGCCCGCGGCGAGACGCCCGCGGAGTTTCTTCGGGAGCGAACGGGCCCGCCTCAGGATCCGTCGGCAACGATGATGGGCCTGACGACGGCGATGATGGGCACCAATACCGCGCGCATGTTGATCACCCCCGGCTTGGCGGCAGCCCTCCACGTGGCGGGGGCCGGCATCATCGCGGTGGGTGTCGGCGCCGTGGCAGCGTTGCCCGTCGGTGTGGTGTGGTGGCGTCTGCAGAAGAAGTTCCGTGAAAGGGCGAGCGACGTCGTCAGCCTGCGTGCGTGGATAAATGAATGCCTCAACAGTGCAAATGCCGAAATTTCTCTTGATCTGGACCGAATTTTCCGACAAGCTTCCTATACCCTCCAGGAAACTATCGCGAGTGCCATGTCTGATGCTCTGCAGACCGCAACGGAAGCCCGGAAAGATTTGGGCCGGGCCCGTGACCGCGCGGCCGCAGACCTGCTCCGCCTCAACAAGGTCAAGGCTCAGCTCGACCCGCTCCGAGAAGCATCTCGCGTCCGGCGTGCGGCGCTGCTGGCCGGTCCGCCCTCAGGAGCTGGTTGAAATGGCTGATCGACTGTCCTGCAATGGTATTGCGCGCTCAAACCTCGTGAACTTCACATCTGCCGAAGAGGTGCGCCGATGACTGATTTCATGGATTCGCACGAAATCGACCATGGTGATGCTCATGGGGGGTCGGCCACTCCCGACGTACACTATGCCGACCTCCACCAGAGCGATGATTGGAATGCCGGCGCGCACGAGGCCTTACTGGATTTGCCGTTGCAGCACACTGGCGCCGTGCACCCGGGACTCGTTCATGGCGATCCCTCGATAATCAGCGACGACTGGTTCTTCCAGCGCAGCAGTGGGTACTGTGTACCGGCCTCGCTCACCGAAGTGCTGTCACAGGTTACCGGGCACCGCTTTCTCGACGAGTCGGTAGTGGCGGAGCGGTTCGCCGCGATGGGAAAACCCGTTACCGCACATGGTGAAACGCTCTCTGATGCGGTGAAAGTACTCGACTCTTTCGGGGTGGCGTCGCATGTCGCGTCGAACGCAAACATGTCCGATCTCGAGCACTACCTGGATGACGGCCGGGCCCTCATCGTCGGTGTCGATGCGGACGAGATCTGGCATGGTCACGACACTGATGCCAATCCCAGCGGACGCGCCAACCACGCCCTGCTGATAACCGGAATCGACGACTCGCGCCACCTTGTCACGCTTTCAGACCCCGGCAACCCTGACGGCAGTGACGAAGTCGTGCCCCTTGATGTGTTCAAACAAGCGTGGGCAGCCGGCGACAACCAACTACTGGTCACCGATCAACCGGTTACGCACCATGGCGTCACGACTCCAGGTCCGGTTGTCGTCCCCGTCGCGCTGAATGCCCATGCGCCTACCACGGATATGTTCCTCGCTGCCCGACGCGGAGACGGTGGTACCAGTGATACGCATGTGGTGCAGCGCGGTGAAACCTTGTCGAGCATCGCACAAAGTGTTTACGGGGACCCCGACGCATACACCAGAATTGCTGCGGCAAATGGGATTTCTGACCCCGACCTCATCGTCGACGGTCAAGTACTCACCATTCCCGGTGTGACAGGCGCCGGGGCATCGAGTACGTCGGCTGCTCTCTCACCGGATGGTCGATTCGCATCGGCCATGGACCATGCAATGGGGTCATCGGCGGGCTCCGCTGCCGCCCACCCTGGCGATGGTTCCAGTCAATTCGCCGGCGCCACAAGTCGTCCCGACCAGGTGGCCGCGCCCCAGGCAGCGGACACCGGCGCCAATTCGGGTGTTGTTGTCGAACCGGTGGCGCCGCAGGTTGCTTCCGGACCGACGAACCCGTCAACCTCGTCGGCGGTTTCGACGACTCCCGGGGACCCCGGCGCGAATTCGGGTGTTGTCGTCGAACCGGTGACGCCGCAGAGCGGAGCCGGACCGGCGAACCAGTCGACCGTGTCTCCGGCCTCGTCGACTCCGGCAGCCGGCCCGAATCCGTCAGTTGTCGTCGAGCCGGTCGGCCCTGACTCCGGGCCCGCATCTGCGAATCGGTCGGATGCGTCCTCGCCTACTGCGGACGTCGGTAGTAACCACACCAAGTCAGCTGGTGGCGCGGTCAATCCCCAAACTGCGGTCGCATCCACAGCAGCGGCGACGGGCGGTGCCGACGTCCCGGCGGCACCGTCTCGGGGAGCGGTGTCGCACCCCGCTCAGCCACACCCTCACCCGGATCCGTCGCCGCCGCAGCATTCGTCCGCACCAGCGCCGGAGCCCGGTACATCCGGTGACCAGGCCGAACCGGTAGACCCGACCGTCGCGAAACCGTCAGCGCTTCTGGATACGGGCGTGCACGAACCGCCGCAGCAGTGGCACGCCAACTGGAAAGCCATGGCGCAGAAGGAATCCAGTGGAAACTGGTCGATCAACTCCGGTAACGGGTTCTACGGCGGTTTGCAGTTCACGCAGTCCACGTGGGAGGAGAGCGGCGGATTGAAGTTCGCGCCACGCGCGGATCTCGCCACGCCGCACCAGCAGATGTTGATTGCCGAGCAGACCTTGAAGAATCAAGGTCCGGGGGCGTGGCCGAACACCTTCGTGCCGGGAACGACGACTGACGTGCCCGCTCCCGCCAGTCATCCTGTCGCAGATGCGGCCAAGTCCGTCTCGAGCCCGGTCGGGGACGGTGTGGCAGATGCTGCGAAGGTTACGACCGAGCCGCCTGTCAGTGCCCCACCTCCCGAAAGTCAAGCCGTTCAGCATAATTCGAGTGCGGTGTCGGCCGCGATCAACATGGCGCACTCGATGGCGGGCAAGCCCTATATCTGGGGAGGGCATGGCGAGGGCGGAGCAGACTGCTCCGGTTTGGTGTCGATGGTCGTCAACGCGTTTACCGGTGCCGCTCCGAGTCAGAGCCGGATGGCTACCCCCAATGAGGCCAGTTGGTTGCAGGCACGTGGAGCGATTGTCGTGAACAGCCCTTCCGAGGTGCCGCCCGGCACCCTGGCGGTGGGCTGGAATGACCACCACACGACGGGCACCCTGCCGGACGGAACCAGCTTCGAAGCCGCGACCGAAGGCGTCCCGATCAAAGTCGGCGCCGGCGCCACACCTTGGAATCACAAGCAATTCACTCAGTGGGCCTACTTCCCGACGAGTGCCATGGCGCCACAGCCCGGACCCGAGCCGCCGGATTCGACTGCTCCGCCGCCCGCTCCGCCGGGAGCAGAAGCTCCGCCGCCACCTGGAGCGGAACCCCCGCCACCACCGGGTATGGACACGCCGCCTGAACCGCCCGGGCCGCCACCGCCCGAACCGCCGCCTCCGCCGGACCCGTCGCCGCCGGACCCGCCGCCGGAACCTGTTGCGCCGCAATAGTTTGGCTGTGAATGTAAGCCGCTACTGCGTACTCAAGTACATGCATCCACGCTTGCCGTCAGGACTCTCCGCAGGGACAGGAACGGAATATGACCTATCACGATGACTTTCCCAGCTCCGGAGAAGGCGAGTATCTCGGTGGTTCGAGTGAGGCGGTGGCATGGTCCGACGCCACTCGAGCGGCACCTGCAAGCCAGTTGCCGCTGGACGAACCGCCGCCTGCGGCGATCCCTTGGCAAGAACCGGCAAAGCGGCCTGCTCGCATTTCGACTGCGACCTTGGTGATCGGATTGGGTGTCTTCGGCGCGGTCATCTTGCTCGTTGCCATCGTGTGGGCGATGTTCACTCAGCAGGATTCGTCGACCAACGGTGCCGATCCTTTCGCCGGGTCATCGAGGCCTCGGTCCACTTCAACGGTGGCGAGTTCCGACTCTGTGCCGGGCGCGGACATCCCGGTAGCGGTGGCCGATCCCGACGGTGCTGGTCAGCGGTGTGCGGATGGCTTCCATGTGAAGGGCCACGACGGATTTGGTACACATTCGCTTCGCGGTTCCAAGGAGACGTCATGTGTCTTCACCGGGCGAGTGCTTGAAGCGTACTGGGAACAGGTGGGGGCGCCCACCAAAGAGCCCAAACGAGTCACCGCTGAAGGTACGGTGCCGTGCAGCGCGACCGGTGGTGAATGCAGAGGCGAGATTTTCGTGATGACATGTGCCGCTCAGGACGGTGAAGCCTGGATAACGTGCGTTGGCGGAAAGAATGCCCGCGTCTTCATCTATTGAGCCAGCGCTCTATCCACGGCGGGGTGTTCAGTACCGATCGGCTTCGACGCCACGGAAGATCGGTGCCTTGGCGGCATGCTGTACAGCGTTGGCCTTCGCCAGCGCCTGTGCCCTTCCTCAATTCGGCAGAAGTGGCAGTGGCGGATCCACGGACTCGACCACCGCTTTGCCGAGCGTAACCATTGCACCCGCTGCAGCTGACGGGTTGATGGAATCGTTTGCCGCGCTTGCTCAATCGGTGAAGGCGGATGTCGGTCTGGCCATCGGTCCTACCGGTGCTGCGGTTGGCGCTCAAGTGTTCGGGCACTGGACTTCGGGTCCGGCATGGTCCACATCGAAAGTTCCCGTGGTGATGGCGGCGATGCGGGACCAGCACACCGCTACGCCGACGACGACCATGTCGGAGGCGATCACCGCCTCCGACAACGCTGCCGCAGAACAGATTTGGGCCAACCTTGGCGAGCCGGAGGTCGCGGCACAGAAAGTTGACGCGATATTGCGGGAAGCGGGTGACCAGACAGTCGTCCAGGCCCGCCGAACCAGGCCGGAGTATTCCGCATTCGGCCAGACCATCTGGCCTCTGGCCGACCAGGAACGTTTTCTGGCGATGGCGGCTTGTGATTCGCGCAATGCATCGGTGCTGGACCTGATGGCGCACATCGAGGTCAGCCAGCACTGGGGCTTGGGCACAATCCAGGGCACCTCGTTCAAAGGCGGGTGGGGTCCGTCGCCGGCTGGAAAGTATCTGGTGCGTCAGTTCGGCATCATCAGAACGCCTGCCGGCGCGTTGACGGTCGCCGTTGCCGCCGAACCGGCAACGGGTTCATTTGACGATGGCGTAATCGCGCTCAATGCGATCGCGAACTGGATCGCGGCGAACCTTCGGCAGTGGCCTGCCGGGCACTGCTGATCAAAGATCGCGGTACACCATCCACGAGCCGGGTGTGCCCAGGCACATCATCGGTTCGCCATCAGTAGCCTGCGCGAGTTGGCCGTTGTCCGGACACGCGGTCCCCAGTGTTCGAACGCCCACCACCGGCGCGCTCAATCCATACGACGGCGATGGGCTCGGCAGGCACGCCAGCGTCTGGCCGTCGTGCGTGATCCCGAACACGAATGTCTCTGTGTTCGTACAGGGTTGGCCTGGCACGGCCTGAGCGAGGCCGGGCAGGTCGGGCGGTGTCGAGGTTCCGCCCTGTTGTGTGCCCCGCCGAGTGGCCGCCGCGTAACTGTTGGCTGCGTCGTAAACGCCGTTGGACTGGAGTAGGGGCTGAAATGTCGGGCAATTACTGTTGACCGCGCCCGCCAGGATGTACTCGGCCTGGGCGCGGCTGAACGGCTGCTCGGCGTACCTACGGCTGTCGTCGATTATGGCCGCCAGTTCGGTTCCGACAGCATCCCTGTCGGCGGCAGCGGCAAGGCCACCGCACACCGATTGTGCGGAACGGCCGACGTAGTCGTCGGCTTCGCTGAGCGCGTCTGCGTGCGCCGACACTGCGGGCATGAAAGCGGAAGCTGCCGCCGCGGCTAAACAGAGCGCATGCAACGCCGGTTTCAGCTGCATTCCGAACTCTCCCCAAAACCTGCGGCCAGACGGATGTCCATCATCCTGCCACAACGTGGTCGTCTCCATAGTGACTGTGGCGGTTTACCGTCCGCCTCGCGGAGAGTCGACTTTCATTTGCCCAACCCGCTCAGGAAAACCGCCGGAACCACCGCCACGGCGGTGACCCGCTTGTTAGCGTTTCTGTAGCCGGATTGGAGGAGGCCTCCACATTGGTGGGCTATGCAGATCGGTACTAGCCACCTACACGACATAACCTGAAAGTCCGCTTTGACTCCGAGGAGCGTTATGGCAGCGGCCCGCCCTGCGCCGGCGTCGTCCGCAGCCGCCTGGGTCCTCGCGGTGGATTTCGGGACGACAGCGACTGCTGCGGCGGTTCGCGGACCCGACGGCACGATATCGGGTTTGGTGTTGGCAGACGGCGCGGCGACCATGCCATCGTCGGTCTTTGCCGGCCCGTCCGGGCTGCTGGTGGGTAAGCGCGCCGACAGGGCTGCGGCAGACGAGCCGGACCGTTACGAACCGACACCGAAGCGTTGTGTCGGCCGTCGGAGCGTTTTGTTGGGAGACAAGGAATTTCGGCCCGCCGATCTGATCGCAGCGGTGTATGAGGCGATCATCGGAGAAGCGGTGCGTCAGCACAACAACACGCCACCGTCCACTCTGGTGCTCACTCACCCGGTTGCCTGGACGGACGCGCGACTTGCTGTGCTCGGCGATGCGGTGGAAATTGCTGCCCGCGGATTGGGCATCGAATTGCCCGAGCCCGTGTTCATCCCTGAACCCGTTGCCGCAGCCGCGCACTACGCACGCCCCGCTTCCGGTCATCAAGATGACGACGCCACCAGCCTCATACCCATTGGCGGTGAAGAATTCCTGGTTGTCTATGACCTGGGTGGCGGCACCTTCGATGCCACTGTGCTCCGACACGAAGGCTCGGAGTTCGAGGTGCTCGCCTCCGGAGGGATCGACCCACTCGGGGGATTCGACCTCGACAGTCGATTGCTGAACTATCTCGGCACCCGGCACTGTGAGCCTGTCGCGCCGGATCTGTGGCGGACGTATTCTGCTCCCGAACCGTTCGACCACGCAGCCGGTGCGCGGCGCCGCGCACTCGAATTCGGCGTCCGCCAACTTCGAGAAGACCTATCTGCGCAGAACCAGCAAACCATCCGCATACCCGGACTGACTGACGAGGTGCTGGTCACTCGCAATGAGTTGGAATCGGTGATCCGTGCCGACATCGAGGCAACGATCGCGGAACTCCGCGCGACGGTCGACCGAGCCGGGCTGACGATGGATCAGGTGGCATGCGTCTACCGGATCGGTGGCGCCGCCCGCACCCCATTGGTGGGTTCGTTGCTCGACCAGTTACACCGTCCGGTTCGCGTGGTGGATCATCCCAAGACTGTCGTCTGCCTCGGCGCCGCCGCCCCGGACTCGCGTGACCGGCCTCCGCCTTTGACCACGCTGGCGACGGTTGAGGTTGAGGTGCCGCGTGCTGCGCCACCGCCAGAGCCGCCGCCACGCCCTGGATGGCGCCCGACTGTCCCCGATTGGGCGGTAGGTAGGAAGACATCGCAGCGGCCTGTTGCCAAAGAAGGTCCGGCTCCCGTTTATCCGGACGGCACAGTCACGCCGCCCGCGGCGCAACACACCGATCCATACCCGCGTCCTACGACGGGGCCGGTCGACATCGGCGCAACCGTTCCGGTCCAGTACGTCTCGCCGATCCAGGGTCTGGTGGGTGGGCAGCTCGTCTCGATTCCGCTGGGAGGGCCCGGGCAACAGCCGCCTCCTTCTGCTGGGAAAAGCTATCCGTCGCCCCGCATTCCCTACCTCATCGCTACGGTGCTGGCCGTGTTGGCTGTCGTGTTCGCGGTCGTCGCGGAGGATGTCTCTGCACGGGGGGTCGGCTTTCAGCCGGGCACGCTCATTGTCGCCGGCGTCGACCCGGCTACTGGTCAAACACCAGTGGTTGATCTGACTCAGCCGATCCCTATCGCGGTTTCGCATCCCGACGGTGACGCGGTCGGTATGGAACTTGATGTCCTTGGCGTGCGACTGTTGCGGCAAGTCGAGCGGCTGTCCCCGAATGGGACGGTAGCGATGCCGCCGCCGGTCCACCCCCTTGTGCTGGCCGGGAGGCTCACCGGAATCGTCACCGTCATGCGAGCAGACGTTCCGACTGCGACATATCGCTTCACCTTTCAGTCTCGACAGCCGGCATACACAACGGCTTTCGCGATCTCGACGTTGGTGCTCGGATTGTTCGCGCTGGGTTTTCTCGAGTCCGGCTTACGCGCGTTGCGACACGCCCGACGCCGCGCGGGGGCGCTCGTCACGGTGGTGGTCAGCGCCGCGTCGCTTGCCGTGGTCGGCCTTACCGCCGTGTGGATTCTGACCGGCCGCCAGCCGTCGACCGAGGCGCTACTCGGCTCGGCGGAACTGGCTGCGGCCTCCGGCGTCGCGCTGTCGATCGCCGTCGGCCGGGCTGGGCGGGCCAAACGCGGGCGGAGGCGCTAGGTCAATTCGACACGTCGCCACGAATTTGTTGTGACGTGCCACGATGGAGACAGGGCAAACGATCGAGCGGTGTACCGATGAACGGTAGCGGCAGGGCGTCGGGGCGTGTGGTCGCGCTGATCGCGCTGCTGTTCGTCGTTTCCCTGGCGCTGCGCGGGTACCTGCCAGGTAGCGATCACCCACACCCCGACAAGGCGGCAAGCAGCGCCGCGAGCCAGGTGGGCATCGACTCCTTACTGGTCGTCTCGGTGCTGATCGTCGCGATCGCCTTCATCGCCTCGCTCCGGCGTCCCAGGACGACCGGTGCGTCGGCGGCCTTCCAGCTGCCGGGATCGTTCGACGGCAAGCTCACGTGGAAGCCCGTCCGCCGCCTGTTGCTGATCGGCGCCACCGCACTCTTGGTCTTGCTGGTGATCCTCCTCGTGTTGTCGCATCTGCAGCTGCTGCAGCTTCCCGTTCTGCCCTTCACGGAACCCCCGCAGAACAAGGCGCCGATCGGCGCGGTGCCATCGCCGCAGCCATTACCGGCACCGACACCGCAGCCGACGGCGCCCCGGCAACGGGACTCCAGCGTTTTCGGTTACCTGCTCGCCGCCACCGTGGTGATGCTGCTGCTGTGGGCTGTCGGGGGTGTCATGGTCCGCAGGAGCCGGCGCGCTGCCGAACCCCAGCTGCCGGTCTCTGACGGCCCGCACGCGACAGTCGCGGAGTCCACACCGGAATCCCTCACGCGCGCGGCGGAATTCGGCCTTGCCGAGATCGGCGACCGCAGCCGCGGGCCGCGCGAGTCGATCATCGCCTGCTACGCCGCGATGGAGCGGGCCCTCGCGGACGCTCCCGGCGCCGCACCGCAGGACTCGGACACCCCGTCTGAAGTACTCGCCCGAGCCGTCGAACATCATGCGCTGCACGCGGGCAGCGCGACCGAGCTGGTCGCCTTGTTCGCCGAGGCGCGCTTCAGCCCGCACGTCATGACCGAGCGGCATCGCGAGATTGCCGCAGCCGCGCTGCTCCGGGTACTCGACGAGCTGCGGAGCCTGACATGAAGAGGCTTGTGGTCGTGGGGATCACGCTGGTGATCGGGGCGGAACTGCTCACCTTGCTCCTCGGCGATCGCCGAGCCGTCGGGTGGGTCTCTGCAGCGGCGGCGGCGCTCGTGCTGTGGGCTGTCCGCCGCCGACTGGCCTCCCGCGGACCGAGGTTTGTCGAACCGGCCGTGAACGACGCGGAAGAGTCGTTGCGGGACTGGATCGTTCGCACCGAGACACTGATCCAATGGTCGGAGACGACGCGCGGCGACTGGGATCACCACCTGCGGCCCACGTTGGCGCGGGAGTTCTTCATGGCCACCGGCCCGCAGCAGGCCAGGGACCCGGCCGCGATGCGAGCCACGGGGCGGATGGTTTTCGGGGATCAGTTGTGGCAGTGGGTGGACCCGCACGATGTCCGTCGGTCCAGCCGTGGCGAGCCCGGCCCGGGCCGGGCCACGCTCGATGAAATCCTGCACCGATTGGAGCGGCTATGACGACCAGCGAGACGCCGAAGCTGGCTCGCGCATGACCATGCCGGCAGAGCTGACGACGGCCCACTCCGAGGCGGTGCTCGACGAGATCGAACGCGTGGTGGTGGGCAAACGTGCCGCGCTGACCCTCATCCTGACGGCCGTGCTGGCAGGTGGCCACGTGCTCATCGAGGACCTCCCGGGTTTGGGAAAAACGTTGATTGCCAAGTCTTTTGCCCGGGCGCTGGGCTTGGCCTTCACCCGTGTGCAGTTCACCCCCGACCTGCTGCCCGCCGATCTGCTCGGCTCGACCATCTACGACATGCAGTCCGGCCGGTTCGAGTTCCGGCGCGGACCGATCTTCACCAACCTGCTGCTGGGCGACGAGATCAACCGGACGCCGCCGAAGACGCAGGCCGCATTGCTAGAGGCCATGGCAGAAAGCCAGGTGAGCATCGATGGCGAAACGCACCGACTGCCAGCGCCGTTCATCGTTCTCGCCACGGACAACCCCATCGAGTACGAGGGCACCTACCCGCTGCCGGAGGCGCAGCTCGACCGGTTCGCGGTCAGAGTCGAACTGAAGTACCTGTCAGGTGCCGACGAAACGGTGATGCTGCGTCGCCGCCTCGAACGCGGATCCGCCGAACCGACAGTGAAACAGATTGTCGATGCCCATGATCTGCTCGCCATGCGCGAGTCGGTCGAGCAGGTGACGGTGCACGACGACGTCCTGCACTACGTGGTGTCACTGGCGGCGGCCAGTCGCAGTCACCCTCAGGTGGTCGTCGGAGCCAGCCCCCGGGCCGAGCTCGACCTCGTTCAACTGGCGCGAGCGCGTGCCCTGCTGTTCGGCCGGGACTACGTGATTCCCGAGGACGTCAAAGCGCTTGCCGTTCCGGTGATTTCGCACCGGATCAGTCTCAAGCCGGAGATGTGGGTCCGCAGTGTCCACGGCAGCGACATCGTGGCACAGCTACTGCAACGCCTGCCCGTGCCGCGGACGCGTGGTGGGCCGTCGTGACGACCGCGGCCGTACCCCGTGAAGTCGAATTGCATTGGCGCGCCTCGTCGCTCACGAAAGCCGTTGCCACCTGCGCCGGTGTCGCCCTCGCCGCGGCGGTGCTCGGCCGGTGGCAGCTCGTCGCCTTCGCGGCGCCACTGCTGGGTGTGCTGTGCTCGATCAGCTGGCAGCGCCCGTCCGCCAAGGCATACGTACATGGGCGGCCCGGTCTGACCCGGTGCTTCGAGACCGACGAGACGCAGCTGACGGTGTGGGTGACGACGGACGCGCCGACCATCGCGGCCGAGGTGACGGTGTCCGTCGAATCAGGAATGGACGTCGAAGTTCTCGAGGGGAGTGCCGTGTCGCTGAAGACCGTCGCGGTGCGGGCCGAGCGCTGGGGCAGGTATCCGATCCAGGCTCGGGTCGACGCGGTGGCCGGCGGGGGACTGCTGGCCGGGACCGGCACTGTGGATGCTGCCGAAGTCTTCGTCTTTCCCGTTGCCCCACCGCAATCGACACCGATACCGCGCATCGAACTGCCCGACCGGCTCGGTACGCACCTCACCCGTCACGTCGGGCCGGGCGTCGAGTACGCGGATGTCCGTGCTTACCTTCCCGGTGACCAGCTGCGCACCATCAACTGGCCGGTGAGCGCCCGCCGGGGCCGGCTTCATGTCACCGAACGGCTGACCCACCGCGCTGCGGACGTCGTCGTGCTCATCGACACCAGCATGCAGCCCTCCGGCCCGGCCTCCGCCGCGATGGAGCGGGTCGTACTCGGCGCCGCGCAGGTGGTGCAGAGTGCACTGCGCAACGGCGACCGCGCCGGCATCGTCGCGCTCGGTAGCGCTCGACCGCGATGGATCGGTGCGGACATCGGCCAGCGCCAGTTCTACCGCGTGCTCGACGCCGCGTTGTCTGTGGGCAACGAGTTCGAAATCAGCACGGGCACATTGGCGCCGCGCGCAGCCGTGCCGCCGGGCGCGATCGTGTTCGCCTTCTCGACGTTGCTCGACACCGCCTTCGCCCTGGCGCTCACCGAGCTGCGCAACCGCCGGCACACCGTCGTCGCGGTCGACGTGCTGGAAGGGCCCCCGTTCGACGCCGAGCAGGACTCGACACTGGCCCGCATGTGGGCGCTGCAGCGTCATGCGATGTACCGCGACATGGGCATCGTCGGAGTCGACGTCGTGCCGTGGCCGTCGACTGTCACCCTCGATCAGGCGCTGCGACTGATGCCGATGCGCCGACGGGTCGCGCGATGACGACCGACGTGGCAACCCGGCGGAATCAGCCTGGTGCGCTGACACTTTCGACCGGTTTCGGCGTCCTCATGGTCGCGGTCGCCGGTGTCCAGGCCCATGGCACTGCGGTAATCGTCTCCATGGTGGCGCTGGCGGCGGTGGTTGCCGGAGTTGTGTTTCGGGCTGCGGCCACGGGGGCTGTGCTGCTGACGGTGCTGGCACTGGCGGTGTCCGACTCACCGCCTCTGGTCGCGGCACTGTCGGGACTGTCCGCGGCTGCGTACCTACTGTTGCGGCATGCGGTGGGTGCCGGTGTGGCCACCATGACCAGGCCGACATTGATTGCCATGCTTGGCTTTACGCTCGCCGGCGTGGTCGCCACCGCGGTGAAATTGGACCTACCGTGGTTGCCGCTGCTGGCGCCGCCGGCGGTGGTGATGATCTATGTGCTGGCCTTGAGTCCTCACACCGACTCGAACAGCCACGCCGCGACGAGTGGTCCCAATACCGTTGCGCCGCCGGAATGAGCCCACGGGTCCCCGACGCGGCGTAGGGTGGGTGAATCGGCGGTACTTCGCATACGGCTGTTCGAAGTCGTTTCGTCGCCGAGTTGATGAGTGTGGCCGATTCGCGGTCAGGATCGGAACTTCGCGACGAGGCCTGAAGCGCTGACGTCAAGTGGCGCCGCGCCTGACTCGTCCTGAACCTGTTTGGCTGCAGGGAAATTCATTGGCGCCAGCTGGTCAACGATAAAGACATATTTCGATAGATTGGATTGCCCTCATGACCGTCCACGTAACGCGGGACGGCGGTGCGATTGATGAGTTTGCCCGCTTTGCCGACCGCTACATCAAGCACACCGACGGTTCTCTGGAGATCGTTCGGTCCGGGTCTGCGCAGACCAACACGTACGAGCCGGGGATTTGGGTTGACGTGACCGGCGACGAGAAGCAAACGCGGCGTGCGTTCTTCCGCGACTGGATTGCTCGTGTCGGCGTCGGCCACAAGCGATAGGCAGGCCAGGATCTTCTCCGCGCGACTCAGCGCCCGGCGATGCTAGCTGCCATCGACCAGTACCTCGGTCAGTCGTAGCGCGCTGGTCGCGCGCCGGGAGGCGAGCTGTCGCGCTGAGCGCTGAATCTCCGCCGTCTGTTCCGTGCGGACGGCCTGGTAGCGCTGCAGTGCCGCGGCGACGTCACCGTCCCGAGCATCGGTCAGCTGACGCGCCAGCTCGGCACCGTCCTGGATCGCCTGATTGGCGCCCTGCCCGCCGAACGGCGTCATCGGATGCGCGGCGTCACCGAGCAGGGCGATGCGCGTGGACGTCCAGCGCTCGATGGGATCGCGGTCGTAGACCGGGTGCATGTACACCGGACCGGTTGCACCGCGGATCAGCTGACCCACCACGGGCTCGAAGTCGTCGAATTGCCGTGCCAGCGCTGTCACATCCGCACGTGCCGACCACAGATGCAGCGGCGGTTCATCGATGCCGAGGGTGGCGTCGACCGCTACCTGCCGGCCTCCGCGCACCGGCATCGCGATGACGTGTTTGGCGTAATCGGCCGAATGCCACGAACGCAGACGGTCGTTGGGGCGGTTCCCGATGCGGTCGACGGGGCTGACCGCGCGGAAGATCACCGAACCGCAGTAGTGGATTTCGTCATCGCTGAAAAGCCCGCGCACGGTGGAGCGCAGTCCGTCGGCGCCGACGACCAGCGGAGCGTTCAGCACGGTTCCGTCGGCGAAGGTGAGCGCGACGTGATCGTCGTGCTCGACGAGCCCGGTCAGCAAGTGGCGCAGGCGAACTCGGTCCCGGCCGATGTGAGCCACCATCAGTGCATGCAAATCGGCCCGGTGCACGGTGCGCGGTGACAACTGGGCATCGGCGTATCCGAACCGGCCGTGTTCGGAGCCGATTTCCGGGAGTGCTGCGTAGTCGGTGACGGACTCGACCTGACCGGATTGGTCGTGCGTCTCGAAATAGCGCGTCGCCGTGGAGATCTGGTTGAACTGCTCGAGCATGCCCCACTTGCCGAACAGCCGCAGCGTCGGTGGCGAGATGCCGAGCGGGCCGCCGACTTCGCCGAGCTCACGGGTCTTGTCCACCAGGATGGGGTGGTGGCCGCCCAGTCGCAAGGCAATCGCTGCGGCGAGGCCGCCGAGGCCGGCGCCGACGATGACGACCGGTGCGGTGGTGGTGTGGTCTGACACGGTGCGTGCCTTTCTACAGATGAGTGAAGCGCGCCAGGCCCTCGGCGTCGAGGGCGAGTCGGGACACGCTGTCCGGTCGGTGGCTGACGACGGTGCGCACGTTGCCGATCGGCAGCCACAGCCCGTCGTGAATGATCCGTCGCTGGATGTCGTGCACCAGCTTTCGGCGCTCTGTGGGGTCGGCACAGTGCAGTTGCGCGTCGAGCAGGTCGTCGAGGTGATCGCGTTCGGTACGACACATCGCGTTGCGTTGATCGACCGCGAACTGATACCGCAGCGCGTCGGGATCGATTGCGGTGTAATAGAAAAACCGGAAATCGTAGGCCCCCGTCTGCTGCCGTGACCGGAGCTCGCCGAAGTCGACGTCGCAGACTGCCAACTCGATGCCGTGGTCGCCCCACTGGTCGGCAACCGCGGCCAACAGTTCGGCATCGATCGGGGAGAACGAGCTGTTGAACACCACCTCGAACCGCAATCCCTCGGCGCCGGCGGCGTCGAGTAGCCACCGTGCCGTCGCAGGATCGTGCCGAAGCTGCGCCGAGCAGTCGAGGTGGTGCAGCGCGGTCGGCGTCAGCACCGAGCTGGCCCCGGAGTAGCCGCACGACTGCAGGATCGGGCGCAGTCGCTCGCGATCGATCAGCAGCGACAGGGCGCGCCGGATTCGGGGATCGGCGAGCGCACCACGGGAGACGTTGGGGCACAAGCCGTAACTGATTCCCGGGTTGTGGATCTCGGCGGTCAGAAAGCCGCCAGTGGCACCGGCGCGCACATCGGCGAGCCCGTCGTAACCCGCGTAGAACTGCAGGCGGTCCCTGCCATTGGCGAGGCACCCCGCGTCCACTGGCACCCATGCCCCAGTGCCCAGCCGCATGTCACCGGCAGACGGCTTGCTGACCGCCAAGTTCACACCGGCGAGGCTGTGCAGGAACGCGGCATTGTGCCGTTCGAACCGGAATACCACCGTCTCGCCGCGCGATTCCACAGCTGACAGCCCGGTGAGCGCGGCAACCGCCGACGGTAGGGGAGTGCTACCCGCAAGATCAGTCATGATGTCACAGAAGCTGTTTCGCACGAGATCGGCGGTCAGCCGGACCCCGTCGGAGAACCGCCCGCAGGGCGCAATGGTCAATTCCACCGTGAGCGGATCGGGACGCGACCAGGCCGACGCCAGCCACGGCCGCAGCTGCGCGGTCACCGGGTCGATGTCGACGAGGTTCTCGAACACCTGTCGCGCATAGGTTTTCGAGATCCCGTTGTGGGCCAGGCGCGGGTCCGCGGTGAGCTGCCCGGGCGGCCACGCGAAAGCGATGTCGTGCATCACCGTTCGACGTCCACACGAGTGAAGAGGGCCGGCCGCGCCGCGACGGACGCTACGAGGCCCACGACGGCGACCAGCACCCCGGCGAAGACGAACAGGCCGTGCGCACTGTCGAAGCCGCCGATTGCCGTCGCCCCGAACGACACCCCGATGGCAGCCCCCAGTGCCCGCAGGTAGTGGTACACCGCGGAATCGAACGTGACCCGTCCGGAGTTCGTCAGCACGTTCGTCGCCAGTGAACTCCACAGGAAACCCATGGCGCCGCCCATCACCGTCGCGCTGATCAGCAACGAACCCACATGGTCGGCGGTCGCCGCGACCCAGCAACCGGCGAGCACCAGGCACGCCGCCCCATAACCCACCAACCGGATGTTCTTCGCGTTGTCGCCGGGCCGGCCGAACCTCGAGATCGGCAACAATCCCGCGACCACCGCCATGGGGAGCAGCACGAGCGCGGCCCGGTAGGAGCTGAACGACTGCACCCGTTGCAGGACGTAGATCACCACCAAGGTGAAGGCATTGGTCGCGATGCCCGCCACGAAGACCATCAGGAAGCTGCGATACAGAATCGGGCGGCGGGCGCCGTCGCCGGCCGATGACCGGCAGGCGCCGATGACGGCGACGCCCAGCACCGTCGCGAGCGCGCTCAACAGGACCTTGGTCGCGAGGTCGGTGGTCGCCCCGACCGCGAGGAAGATCGCGACCTGCGCCAGCCCGGAACCGACAACCAAACCGGAACCCCGGCGGAAGCTGTCGGGCACTGCGTCTGGCTCGGGTCCCTCCGCCCGCGCGCCCCACGCCAGCAGCGGAATCGACATGACAGTGGTCAGCACCGTCTCGTACGGGAAGGCCCGCCACCCCCACGTGTCGTTGAGCACCGCGGTGATCGGCGGTGAACACAGTGCCGATGCCGACACCACCAGCCCCCAGGTGCCGAGGAACGCGGTGTGGTGGGCGGGATAGAACTGCTGCCGCGCGATCCGGAACAGCTGTGGCGCCAGCACGGCCGACACCGCGCCCTGCAGGAACCGGACGACGATGAGCACCCAGAACGCCGGGCTGAGGCTCGCGGCGATACCGAGTACCGCAAGCGCTGCCGAACTGACGTAGAACGCGGTGATCGGACGGCAGCGGTGCAGCAGCAGGCCGGCCGGCAGCAGGGCTGCGCAGAACCCGGCCAGGAATGCCACGCCGACGTTCGCGGCCAGCCCGTAGGGCAGATGAAAGAAGTCCGAGATCGACGCGTTCAGCAGAACGGTCGCGGAGGAATTCGAATAGAGGGTGTACTCAGCGAGGTACAGCGACGCCGCAACGGCGCAGAGAGATGGCTTCATTTCTCATCACAGGAAGAGGGAACGTTCGGGCAGCGAGAATCAGCGCGCGAATTTGTTCAGGGGCGCCAGGCGGGCGCGGTTCCAGATCGAGGAGAGAAAAGACGGGGTGCACGACGAGTGTGCCCGCACCATGGGTGCGGGAGCCTTGTCAGAACGAGCACCCACGCCGGCGACTATACCGGTCAGCGCCGGCTGAGCCGCCATTGCGTGCGGTCAGAATCCCTGGGCCAATATTTGCCGGAAACGCACCGCAGCCAGGCGTGTCGTCGTAATTGCGATTGCTGTATACGATGTATTTGCTGGTCAGAGGTTTGTCTTACTTTTCTGCATGCAGGTAAGATGCGTAGATGCTGATTCGCCACCTCCGTAACTCAGGCGTTGCTGGCGCCGTGGTGCTGCTGGCTGTCACGGCCCCGCTCATCATCGCGGGCGCTGCACCGGTGGCTGTCGCCGACGACTGCCCCGACGCCGAAGTCATCTTCGCGCGCGGCACCGATGAGCCGGCGGGGATGGGCCGGGTCGGTGATGCCCTCGTTGACTCGCTGCGCAAGCAGGCCAGTGGCTTGACCATCCGGTCGTACGCGGTGGACTACAAGGCCACCATCACGCAGCGGCACAGTGGTGAGGGCGCCAAAGACGCGATCGAACACATCAAATCCACCGCGGCCGCGTGTCCCAACACCAAGATCGTTTTGGGCGGCTACTCGCAAGGCGCGAGTGTGGTCAACATTGTGGCGGGCTTCTCCGGTATCAACTGGGGCAGCCCGCTGCCGGCCGAGTACATGAAAAACATTGCAGCCGTTGCGACGTTCGGCAACCAGGCCGACCGGACCGACGGAGCGCCGCCAACCCAGAACTCGCCGCTGAGTCCCAAAGCGATCGACCTGTGTAATCCCGCCGACCCGATCTGTCACGCCGGTGCGGGCAATTCCTGGAGCGGGCATACGCAGGGTTACGTCCCCGCGTACACCGATCAGGCCGCGGCCTTTGTCGTGTCCAAGCTGCTTGCCGGTTCATCTCGGACCGTGCCCGGGTACGGGGCATTGCCGGGCCCGCCGCCGGGATATGGCGCACTGCCCGGCCCGCCACCGGGGTACGACCCGCAATCGGGCTATGGCTTGCAGCCACCCAGTGTGGTCCCGTCCACCGTCGCGACGTCAACGCCTGTGCCGGCGTCGCCATCTCTCGCACCCGGATTGGTCTAGAGACTCCCTTGTCGCGGTCTCCAAAGGTTACTGGCGCGATGTCTACCGCTTCATCGCCCATGCCCCGCAACGGGATTCCCTGTCGGCGTGTCTGTGTCGTTGGACCGCAACATATTTGATATCGACAGCCATGAGTGCACCGTTGTCGTGCGCAAGCGCAGTCACCCCAGAGTTGGTGTGGAGCAACGGGTCTAGCGCGCTGCGGCATTGACGCAGCAGTGATAAAACCGGCGGAAGTCCGGCCGTGGTGAGCATGGCAAAGCCCTGAAGAATTGCTGTACGTCGCGCATTGTGCGGCGTACGCTTTTCTCCAGCTGCGCCGGGTGCGGCCTGCCTCGGCGCAGTGCGAACTTCGGGAGCAACCATGTTGGCCCAGGGATTTGACGTCGTCATCGTCGGTGCTCGATGCGCCGGCTCACCGCTGGCCACGATGCTGGCGCGCCAGGGTGTAGACGTTGCGGTGGTGGAACGCGCGACGTTTCCACGGGACACCCTGTCGACGCACATCTTCGAGACCGACGGCTTGGCGTTTCTCGATCGGCTCGGCGTGACGGACCAGCTGCGCGCCACCGGCGCACCGTTCATGAAGCGGTCCAACTCCCGCGCCGACTCATTCCAGTTCAACGCTCCGTGGCCGCTGCGTGGTGGAGACATCGGCGGCGGCGCATCGGTCCGGCGCACGGTGCTCGACCCGATCCTGGTCGGTGCTGCGGAGGAAGCCGGGGCCGAGGTCCGGATGGCGACTGAGGTCACCGGATTGGTCTGGGAAGGGCGCCGGGTCACCGGGGTACGGGTCAAAACGCATGGCCGGGAGGACGAACTGCGGGCGCGGTTGGTCGTCGGCGCCGACGGGCGCAACTCCACGATCGGGAATCTGGTGGCAGCGCGCAAATACAACGTGGTCCCCGGCCAGCGGTTCGCGTACTGGGCGTTCTTCAGCGGTGCGCACATGCCGGCCGAGCCATCGAATGTGTTTCACCGGTGGGACGACAAGTTCGTGATTGCCGCGCCGTGCGACGAGGGCCTGTACCAGGTGATCGTTGTTCCCGAATTGAGTCAGCTCCAGCGATACCGTGCCGACCTTGATGGCAGTTTCATGGCCGACGCACTGACCTGTGAGCCGGTGGCAGAGGCGCTGGTGGGCGCGCAGCGGGTGAGCAAGTACTTCGGGATGTTGCACTGGACCGGCTTCTTCCGGGAACCTGCCGGGCCGGGTTGGGCGCTGGTCGGCGATGCCGGCCACTTCAAGGACCCGTCGGCAGGGCGGGGGATCAGCGATGCGTTCTCGCAAGTCGACGCGCTCGTACCGGCGGTAGTCGACGGCCTGGCCGGCTCGCCGGAGAAGCAGGATGCCGCGCTGGCGCGGTGGGGACGGTGGCGCGATCACGAATTCTCCGATCATTACTGGTTCGCCAACGATCTCGGCAAGTCCGGTGCGGTACCGACGGTGTTCGCGCAGATGGTCGCGGACCTGCATGCCAAGGGGGAGATCGGGCGGTTCCTCGACCTGTTCAACCACCGCGAAAAGCCGTCGCAGGTCTTGAGCGCAACGCGCTTGTTCGGTTCGGCCGGGCGGCTCCTACGTCACCAACATCAGGGCAGGCGGGCGCTCCTGAACGAGGTGCGGACCTTGGTTGGGGAAAGCGCGCACCGTCAGTTCCTCAACCACCGCCACGCCTACATCACGGCGCAAGAGGCGATGAAACCCGCTGGCGCGACGGAGGTCGACGCCGGCAGCGTGGCCTGAAGGGGAAGTCAGGTCACCACATACGACGTCATCGACAGCGACCCGTAGGTGTAACCGTCGACGAGCACGTTCGCGGGGGTGTCGGCCGCCGCGCACAACCCGGCGAAATAGAGCATCGGGATGAAGTGATCCGGTGTCGGCGCCGAGGCAGCGAAGTCAGGATGGTCGCGAAGCCGCAGAATGTCGGCGGGCGCAGCGGTCAGCAGATTGGCCGCGGCGTCGTCAAACCTTGTGGCCCAATCGAATCCGCTGTCGGGAAGCCGCGCGTTCATGGCCCGCAGGTTGTGCACGATGTTGCCGCTGCCGATGATCAGCACGCCACGGCTGCGCAATTCGGCCAGTTGCGCGCCCAGCGCGACGTGTTCCTCCAATGGCTTCTCGGCGTTGATCGACAGCTGCACCACGGGAATCGAGGCGTCGGGGAAGGCATGGAGTAACACCGACCAGGTGCCGTGGTCGATGCCCCAGCTGTCCCGGTCAGCGCCGATCCAGGTGGGCTTCACGGTCTCGGCGATCTCGTCGGCCAGCTCGGGCAGTCCCGGGGCCGGGTACTGCACATCGAACAACTCCTGCGGGAAGCCGTAGAAATCGTGGATGGTGCGGGGCTGCGCCATGGCGGTGACCGCGGTGGCGTTGATGTACCAGTGCGCGCTGACCACCAGTATCGCCCGCGGCCGTGGCACCGACTGGCCGAATTCTGTCCATGCGGCCGTGTACTGGTTGCGCTCGACGGCGTTCATCGGACTGCCATGCCCGATGAACGCGGCGGGCATGACGGTGGGCAGGTCAGCTGGTCCGGTCATCTCGGTGTTCAACGCTACCGCGGATCCCGCCGCCCCGGCGGCCGGCTGCCAATTGAACTGTGTCAGAGGCTGTTTGGCAAGCTGTCGACGGTGGTGCGGTTGGCCAGGTTCTGGGCGACCTCGGCGTGCCAGAGGTCGTTGGCGTGGGTGGTGTCGACTTCCTGCTCGAAGCGGGCGACCATGTCGGGTTTGATGTCGGCGACGTCGACGTAGAACTGCTCGTACCAGCGGCGGTGCTGGTAGACCGGGCCGTCTTCCTCGGTCAGCAGCGGGTTCTCGATCCGCGTCTTGTTCTTCCAGATCTCGACGTCTTCCATGAAGCCGTCCCCGAAACTGCGGCTCAATGACGCCGCGAGCTTGGCGGTCTTGTCCGCCGGCATTCCCGGGTTGTTCTGCACCGCCACCCCCCACTGCAGCACGAACGAATCGTGGGTGACCGGGTAGTGGCAGTTGATCAACGCGATCTCGACGGTGAAGTTCGGGGCCAGATCGTTGTGCAGCCAGTTGATCATGTACGCCGGCCCGAAATACGTCGCCTCCGACCGCAGGTAGGTACCGTCCCACAGCTCCCGGGTCGCATAGTCCGGGCGCGGCTTGGACTCCATGAACTGGCTCGCGGTGTGACCCTCGATGACGTTCTTGAAGTACGTCGGGTAGGCGTGGTGGATGTAGAAGAAGTGCGCCATGTCGACGTTGTTGTCGACGATCTCGCGGCAGTGCGATCCCTCGATCAGCAGCGCGTTCCACTGCCACGGCGACCACCGGCCCTCGCCGTACCCCTCGATGGTCGGCGGCGTCAGCTCCGGCCCCGGTGTCGAACCCTCCGGGTCGTGCCAGATCAGCAGCTGCCCGTTGACCTCGGTGCTCAGCCAGGCCCGGGTGCGGGCCAGCCGCGGCGTGCGCTTGGCATACGGCACCAGCTGGCACCGGCCGTCCCCACCCCAACGCCAGTCATGGAACGGGCACGCCACCGCATCACCTTTGACGGTGCCCTGGGACAGGTCACCACCCATGTGCCGGCAATAACCATCGAGCACCTTGATGGCACCGGCCGAGTCGGCGAACACCACGAGCTTGGTGCCGAACGCCTCGACCGCATGGGGCTTGCCATCGCGGAACGACTCGGCCAACCCGATGCAGTGCCAGCCCCGCGCGAACCGCGTCATCTCCACACCCGCATCGATGTGCCTGACCTCAACCTCAGTCATCTTGCGCCCCTTGAGTAGTCGCATCGGCGGCAGCGCGCCCCGCGCGCCGGCCGAAGAATGAACCGGCACCCAGCTGCGTGCCGCTCGAGTACCCCTTGGCGTCCTGCGCGATGGTGGAGGCACAGGCGCCGGCGGCATAGAGCCCGGCAACGGTGCTACCGTCGCCGCGTAACACCTCACCATCGGCCGAGATCGCCAGACCGCCGAGGGTGAAGCCGCTGTAGAACGCCTTGCCCAGACTCAAGTCGAACGCCGCCCAGGGTCCGGTGTCCTGCGGCTCCAGATACGTTGCCGCCTTGTGGAAATCAGGGTCCTCGCCGCGCGCTGCGTTCGCGTTGTACCGGTCGAGCGCGGATTGCAACCGTCCGGCGGGGATACCGAGGGCGGCTTCCATCTCGGCGACCTCTTCCCACCCGTCGATCAACTGAACCAACGGCATCGTCGGCATCTCGACATGTCGTGAATCGACGACGAGGTACGCGACACTGTCGGGTTGTTCGAGGGCGAAAGCGGATGTTCTTGCGTGATAAGAGTCTTCGGCGACGAACCGGTCCCCGTTGCAGTTCACGATCAGGCCGGTGAGGAGGGTGGCGGGCGGATACACCGGGGCGGTCACGAATGCCTGGTCCAGGTACTTTGTCGCGGCACCGACGGATTGACCCAGGCGGATTCCGATGCCGTCGTCATAGGTGCTGCCCAGGGCAAAAACGCGCTCATCGGCCAGCCGAGGCACGTGCTGCGCGAGCATTTCGCGATTCATCACGAAGCCGCCGGTGGCCAGGACGACGGACTTCGCCCGCACCGCGCCCGTCTCGCCGAAGTGCTTCCAGGTTGCTCCGACGACCCGGTCGTCGTCGACGACGAGAGCGGACACGCCTGTCTCGTAACGGATTTCCGCGCCGAGTTCGCCCAGCCGTTCGACCAGAAGCTTGACGACCATGCCCGCGCCGCCGGTATCGCCGGGTACCGGGACCTTGTGACCTCGCGGTGCCGGAGCCGCCTGCTCGCGGAACGGCCACACCTGCTCATTGCCGGTGTACATCAGGCCCTGCGTCTCCGGCTGGATGACGGCCTTGTGCGGGTAGTAACTGCGCTCGAACTCGAAGCCCAGTGCTTCCAGCCAGCGGAAATGTTCGGCGCTGCCCTCGCAGTAGGCGTCGATCAGTTCCGGCACAGGCTCTTTCGAGACCGCGGTCAGGTAGGCGGTCATTTCGGCGGCAGAGTCGTGCTGACCCGTGGCCTGCTGCACCTCGGTACCGCCACCCAGGTAGAAGTGCCCGCCCGCCATGGCAGTCGTGCCACCGGCCACCGCGGCACGTTCGAGCACCAATACCCGCGCACCCGACGCGGCAGCTTCGACTGCCGCGCAGCCACCGGCCATGCCCAGCCCGACAACGATGACGTCCACTTCGTCGGAGAACGACGAAATACTCTGTGCAGGTACTGTTTCCGGAACCATCAGACGCCTGCCGCGGTCTTCTTGATGTGCTCGAACATCGCGCGAATATCGGGGCTGAATTCGCCGAGTTCGATGTACGGCACCCCGGCCGACGCTCCATCGACATAGGCGAAACGCATCAACCCGCCGGACATCTCGCCCTGCTGCACGATGGCCAGCCCCTGTTCCTGCGCGGATGCCACGGCCGCGTCGAAATCAGCCGGCTCGAAACACACATGGTGCAGGCCCGGCCCGCTGCGATCCAGGAATTCGGTGTAGATGCTGACGCCACGCACCGGCTGGATCAGCTCCAGCTGCATGTCGCCCGAGTAGGACATCGAGATGTGGGCCGTGAAATCCGCGGGCTCGTCGTGGAGGCGGCAGGTTTCCGGCCCGAACTCGATGCCCGGCATCCGGACCCACGAGCCGACGCCGAACTGCTTGCTCAGCAGCTGCTCGGTTGCCTCGATGTCGTCGGTGACCCAGGCAATTTGACAGATCGGTCCATACGAGACGGTCATGGCTTCCTTCCGGTTGGTCGCGCCATCGGCCTCGACCTCGGAATTCAAACTAAGCGCTCACGCTTAATTGGTCAAGCATTGTTGATTACATCAGCGCTTGTGGGAGCTAGACTGAGCGCGTGAACCGGCCCGATGCGCGCACACAGTTGCTGGTCGCCGGTGAACGTTTGATCGCGGAATCCGGCCCCGCAGTATCGCTTCGCGACGTGGCAATGGCTGCGGGGCAGCGCAACAACTCGGCCGTCCACTATCACTTCGGCTCTCGGGACGGCCTGATCGAGGCGATCATCGCGCACCGGCAGGCCCCGCTGGAGCAGGCGCGGCTGGCGCTATTGGCCGAGCACGAAGCTGCCGAGCGGCCCGGCGACGACGTGGCCGCCTTGGTGACGATTCTGGTTGAGCCGCTGTTCGACACCCCGTATTCCGACGGCTCATGCCACTACGCCCGGTTTCTCGAGCGTGTCCGCAACCACCCCGTCATGGCGGACCTCACCTTCGCCGGCGACCAATGGCCCGCCACGCGCGTTCTCACCGGGCGGATCCTGCGCGCACTCGGTCATCTGCCGGAGGCGGTTCGTCATCAACGCCTGAGCTCGATGGCATCGGTGATGTTCACCCTGCTGGCCGATCATGAGCGGCAGGCCGACGGCCCTCGCCGTGGTGGGATGACCGAGGCGGACGCGAGGGCCAACATCCTCTCGATGGTTGTCGGCCTGCTCACCGCGCCGATGGGCCCGATGCCGTCGTACATCGGGTCGGCGACTCATGGTCATGGTTAGCAGGCGCTCGGGAAAGCGTTGCGGACTGACGTGCGATGGTGTCCCGCTCAGTGGACGCTCTGCTTGTGGAGTGGCTTTGCCGTGCTAGTTACATTGCAGATCAACGATTTCCAGCGCTGATCAACGATGGGGGTGCGATGTCGGTTGGTGAGCAGGAGCGAACGGAAATCCGGCAGATCGAGGCGGGGGAGAATCCGACGAGGTTCGCCCGCGGCTGGCACTGCCTAGGCCTGATCCGCGACTTCAACGACGGTGCGCCCCACCAGGTCGACGCGTTCGGCACGTCGCTGGTGGTCTTCGCCGATAGTCAGGGCCGGCTCAACGTGCTCGACGCATACTGCCGGCATATGGGCGGCAACCTCGCGTACGGCAGCGTCAAAGGCGACTCGATTGCCTGCCCGTTCCACGACTGGCGCTGGGGCGGCGACGGCAGATGCACATTGGTGCCCTACGCCAAGCGAACACCGCGGCTGGCACGCACCCGCTCCTGGCGCACACTCGAACGCAACGGCCAACTGTTCGTCTGGAACGACCCGCAGGGCAACACCCCGCCGCCGGAAGTCGACATCCCCGAGATCGAGGGATACGGCACCGACGCCTGGACGGACTGGACCTGGAACATCCAACTCATCGAAGGCTCACACTGCCGCGAGATCGTCGACAACAACGTCGACATGGCGCATTTCTTCTACGTGCACTACGCATTTCCCCGGAACTTCAGGAACATCTTCGAAGGTCATGTCGCCACCCAGGTGATGGATTCGACGCCGCGGGACGACATGGTCGTCAGTACTTTCCATGACCCGACGTCCATTCTCTATTCGGAGGCCTCATATTTCGGGCCCTCCTACATGATCGACCGGCTGCGCAGCGTATCCAACGGCATGACCGTCGAGACCATCCTGATCAACTCGCATTACCCGGTGAGCCCGAACTCGTTCGTGCTGCAGTACGGCGCCATCGTCAAGAAGCTGCCGGGCCTGACCGAAGCGGAAAATGCGGAACTCGCCAGGACTTTCATCGATGGTGTGCAGACGGGCTTCGAGCAGGACGTCGAAATCTGGAAGCACAAGGCCCGCATCGACAACCCGCTGCTCACCGAGGAAGACGGTCCGGTGTATCAGCAGCGTCGGTGGTACGAGCAGTTCTACGTCGACGTCGAGGACGTGACGCCGGATATGACCGACCGCTTCGAGTTCGAGATCGACACCACGCACTCGATCGAGAGCTGGGAAGCCGAAGTGGCCGAAAACCTTTCTGCCTCAATGCCGCACTGATTGCCGAAAAAGGTTCAACCTTCATCGGATCGGTTGTGGCCGAGCAGTGCGGCCACCAGGTCGAGGGCTGTGCCGATCTCGGGAGCACCGCCACCGAGGAGCGGCGCATAGAGGTGGGCGTCGCACATGCGGATGAGCGCCAGGCCGAAAGTGGCTGTGGGCAGCGGTAATTCCATTCGCCCGGCAGCCACCTCGGCGTCGAGGAGCTCGCCGACCAGGCGCCCGGCCGTCTGCTCCACGAGCCCGGGCAGCAGCATGAGCCGCACAATCAACAATGGCTCGCGGTGTGACACCGCCTGTAGCGGTTTCGCATCGACGACCGCATTCAGAAAGCGGTCCATCACCTTCAGGATGTATTCGGTGCCGCCCGGCGGTTCGGCGTCGGGTCCGGCCTCTGCGGCCATATCCGCAACGGTGCGCCGAAAGGTTCGTTCGGTGGCCTCGGCCAGCACTGTGGCCAGCAGGTCTTCCCGGTTACCGACGAGCCGGTAGAGGGTCGAGCGGCCGATGCCGAGTTCGGCGGCGAGCGCTGACATGTCGACAGGCTCGCCCGCCAGGTACAGCCGGGTCGCTGCGTCGACCGCGGCCTGGCGGCTCAAGGCCGTGCCCAGTCGCGCGGGCGGGGCGGGTGTCGTCGAATCAGCTCCGGACATCCGCCCATTATGGGACATTGCGCAGCTATGTGCCAGTGTGGCACACTTCGCCTATGTGTCCCACTCGTTTGGGACTCTGTACTGCCACCCCACGAGGAAGTTGACATGAGCACGCGATTCGAAGGAAAGACCGCGATCGTCACCGGTGCCAGTCGGGGCATCGGGTTCGCCATTGCCCAGCGTTTGGTCGACGACGGCGCCAAGGTGGTGATCACCGCCCGCAAGCAGGAGGCGCTCGACGCTGCCGTCGAGACCCTCGGTGGCCCGGACGTCGCGCTGGCCGTGGCCGGCCGGGCCGATGACACCGAGCACCAGGACGCCGTGGTGGCCAAGGCGATCGAAACCTTTGGTGGCGCAGACCTGTTCGTCAACAACACCGGCATCAACCCGGTGTACGGGCCACTCATGGACATCGACATGGATGCCGCGCGCAAGATTCTGGAAGTGAACGTGCTGTCGGCGCTGTCGTGGGTGCAGAAGGTGAATCGGGCCTGGCAGGCCGAGCATGGCGGCGCCATCGTCAACGTCGCGTCGATCGCCGGCCTGCGGCCCGCCCCGGGAATTGCCCTCTATGGGGTGTCCAAGGCCGCGGTGATCCACCTGACCGAGGAGCTGGCCTATGAACTCGGCCCGAACATCCGCGTCAACGCCGTTGCCCCGGCCGTCGTCAAGACGCGGTTCGCGACCGCGCTGTACGAAGGGCGCGAGGAAGAGGTCAGCAAGAACTACGCGCTGAAACGCCTTGGGGTTCCCGAAGATATCGGTTCGGTGGTCGCGTTCCTGCTGTCGGACGACGCCGGGTGGATGACCGGGCAGACGTTGACAATCGACGGCGGCGTCCTTCTGGGCGGCGGCGTCTGATGGCCGCGGACACCCACCTCGATCTGCCCGGGCTGGACCTGGACCGGCTCGGTGCCTGGTTGCCCTCCGCCGTGCCCGGTGCCGGAGCCCAGCTCACTGCGAAGTTGATCGCCGGCGGTAAGTCGAATCTGACTTACCGTGTCACGGATGGGAATTCATCGTGGATCGTCCGCCGCCCCCCTGTCGGGGAGCTGTTGGCCACTGCGCACGACATGAGCCGCGAATACCGGATGATGTCGGCGCTGGCATCCACCGCGGTCCCGGTGCCCACGATGTACGCCTTCTGCGACGACGTCGCAGTGCTCGGTGCGCCGTTCTATGTCATGGCAGAGGTCGACGGGTCCCCGTACCGCCGGGCGACCGAACTGGAGCCGCTCGGCGCCGCGCGCACCCGGGCGATCTCGGAGCGGCTTGTCGACACTCTGATCACCGTGCATTCAGTGGACCCGGCCTCGGTGGGTCTGGCCGATTTCGGCCGGCCCCAAGCCTTCCTGGGACGTCAGGTCGAGCGTTGGCGCAAGCAGTTCGCTGCGGCCCGCACCCGGGAGCTGCCTGCCATGGAAGAGCTCTATCAGGCGCTGGCGCAGCGGGTTCCGGCTGACTCGGCGCCCGGCATCGTGCATGGCGATTACCGTCTGGACAACGTACTGATGGACTCGCACGACCAGCCGGCGGCAGTGCTCGACTGGGAGCTGGCCACCATCGGTGACTCGCTGACCGATCTTTCGCTGATGGTCGCGTACGGGCGGCTCGCCGCATCGGGTAACCCGGAGGTCTCTGACGTCAGCGAAGCACCGGGCTTCCTCTCCGAGCAGGAGATCATCGACCGGTACCGCGCTGGGATCGGCCGCAGTCTGGGCGATTTCGGCTTCTACCTGGGCCTGGCCTTCTTCAAGATGGCGGGCATCTTCGAAGGTATCCACTACCGCTATGTCAACGGCCAGACCGTTGGCGACGGCTTCTCGTTCGCCGGGGACGCGGTGCACTCCCTGCTGGACTTCGGACTCAACGCACTGAAGGAGCACTGACATGGAATTCGCCTACGACGCCAAGACCAAGGAAATGATCGCCGAGCTGACGGCATTCATGGACAGCCACGTCTACCCCGCAGAGAAGACGTTCCACGAGCAGCTTGCCGCACTGGACAACCGCTGGGCCTGGGACAGCACCCCGGTGCTGGTGGAGCTGCGCGCCGAAGCGCGCCGCCGCGGTTTGTGGAATCTGTTCCTTCCGGGTCAGAAGGGCGCCGGCCTGACGAACCTGCAATACGCGCCGCTGGCCGAAATCACCGGCCGCAGTATCCAATTGGCACCCGCGGTGTTCAACTGCGCCGCTCCGGACACCGGCAACATGGAGGTGCTCAACGAGTTCGGCACCGAGGAGCAGCAGCGCCGATGGCTCGAACCGCTGCTGGACGGAGACATTCGTTCGGCCTTTGCCATGACCGAACCCGATGTCGCCAGCTCGGATGCCACCAACATCGGCCTGTCCATCGTCCGCGACGGTGACGAGTACGTCATCAATGGCCGCAAGTGGTGGATCACCGGCGCGATGAACCCCAACTGCGCGATCTTCATCGTCATGGGCAAGACCGACCCGAACTCGGAACGTCATCGCCAGCAGTCACAGATCCTGGTTCCCCGGGACACCCCCGGGCTCGAGGTGCTGCGCGGCATGGAGGTGTTCGGGTACGACGATCACGACCATGGCGGCCACGCCGAGCTGCGGTTCACCGATGTGCGGGTTCCGGTGTCCAACTTGATCGGCGAAGAAGGCAGCGGATTCGCGATTGCCCAGGCGCGTCTCGGCCCGGGCCGCATCCACCACTGCATGCGTGCGATCGGGGTCGCGGAGCGCGCCATCGAGATGATGTGCCGGCGCGCTGCCGACCGGGTCGCGTTCGGCAAGTCGCTGGCAGAGCAAGGCGTGATCCGGGACTGGATCGCGGAATCCCGCGTGCGAGTCGAACAGTTGCGGCTGCTGGTGCTCAAGACGGCATGGCTGATGGACACCGTCGGAAATCGCGGCGCGCACACCGAGATTCAGTCCATCAAGATCGCCACGCCGCAGACCGTGCAGTGGATTCTGGACAAGGCCATCCAGGTGCACGGCGCCGGCGGGCTCTCGCAGGACTTCCCGCTGGCCGCGATGTACTCCGGCATCCGGACCCTGCGCTTCGCCGACGGGCCGGACGAGGTGCACAAGAACGCCCTCGCTCGCGCGGAGCTCAAGAAGCACCTCGCGCACTGATAGCGCTGATCGAGGGGACGTCCGGCTCTCCGGTGGCACATCCGATTTGGCGCAGTCAACTTTTCCCTGACAGTCAAGGAAAGTGGACGCTTCCAGATCGAACATGCCAGGGGAGGTCGGAGGTCCTTCGGTGGTGGAGCTCTGGGCGACCATGTTTTATTTGCATCGGCTATGACGATTAAATAGCGTGGTCGGGTGCGGCTGACCGGTTTCACTGACGTCGGGCTGCGGATTCTGATCCGGCTGGCGGCTGAAGACGGCCGGCAGCGGATCTCGACGCGGCAGATCGCCGAGGACATGCAAATCTCGTACACGCACGCGACCAAGGCGTGCGCGCACCTGGCGGCGTCCGGGTGGCTGGACGCCGACCGCGGTCGCGGCGGCGGTCTCGCCCTCACCGCGGGCGGCCGTACCGCCCGCCTGGGCGACGTGGTGCGGTCGCTGGAAGACGACGATGACAGCGAGCTGGTCGACTGCAGCGGGCTGGATTGTCCGCTGCAATCGGGGTGCCGGCTCCGTGCGGCCCTGGCGGTGGCCAAAGCGGCGTTCTATGCGTCGCTGAACACCACCACGGTCGCCGACCTCGCGCAGCCGCCGACCCGGAACCTGCTGATCAGCCTCGGCGCGCCGGGCGCGCAGATCGATTCCCGCGCCGATTGAACCGAATGGCTCTGTAGTTCGTGGTACCCACAACCGCTGCGTAAGGGGACCGCCATGCAACTGTCCGCACGCCTGCCCGTCGACCTCGCCGCTGCCGCCGTTGCTTTGGTGGTCGTCGCACCACTGGCACCCGTCGCGCCTGCCGCGCAGCATCCGTCCCCGCCGACGGTGACGCGCGAAATCAGTTTGGCCGCAACGGTTCCACCGGGTGGCCTGATCACGAGTTTCATCAAGAACCAGGGCATCTACTGCTCTCTCATCTGTCCGCTGCTGGCGCAGACCGTCACGACGGGCATCACGACCACACTGCAGGAGCCGGGGGTGTTCCTCGCCGCGCTGCCGGCCAATGGCCCGCTCAAGGCGCTCGGTATCGCCGGCGCATCAATGACGGGGCCGACCGCGGCGGCCATGGACAAGGCGATCGATGTGGATGCCGCCATTCCGGCGCAGCGGGCGCTGAACGCTTTCGAGGTCGGTGTGGTGGGTCTGCTCAACATTCCTCCCGCGATCCTCGGCGGTCCCGGTGCGGTCCTCGCGGCGTTCCAGGATTTCCGTCAGCAGACGTTCGACGCGCTCAACGCGCCCGTCGTCCGAAACCCCGAGCCGACCGTCATGCCGCGCGGCGTGTTCCAGGTCGCGGTGATCGGCGTCATCAATGTGGTTGCGGCAGTGATCTTCCCGGGCTTCAACTTCTTCCTCGCGGGCGCGTTCCACGTGCCCGACGCCGTCGCTCAGGAACTGGCGAAGAGCGGCAATCCGCTTCGCGCGGCCATGGCCGGTGTCCAGACCGCCATCGGAGTGGTGAACAACGCGGCGAACGTCGTCGCGAAGGCCATCGTCACCGAGGCCGGCAAGGTCCGCGCCGCAGCCATGCAGCCGGGCGCCTTTACCCCGTTGGCTGCGCCCAAGCCCGTCACGACATCGGCCGTCAGCCCCGCCGTCGCGATCACCCAGACGCCGCCGAAGAAGCCGAAGAAAGCGTCGCCGTCGCAGACATTCGGGCAGTTGCCCAACCCGTTGGCCGGACTCATCAACGGTCTGACGAAGGCTCTGACGCCCAAGCCCGAACCGAAGTCAAAATCCGGCGGCAAGTCGGGACTTCAGTCCACGGACCGTGGTGCCCAAACCGGCGTGCCTTCGCGCCCGGCCTTGCGCGCCAACCGGTGATTGCGCCCCCGAAGCAGACGTAGTTGCAGGAGCGACTCGGTCCAGAATGCCCAGCGCGGCGCCGACGTCCAGGTCGAGTCGAAGAGTTTCTTGGTGGCGGCCAACGCATCGGGGGAGCGTTCGATCAGCTGTGCGGCCAGCTCCTCGGCGGCCAGCAGTGGATCGTCGGCGACGGAGGTGACTAGTCCATAGCCCAGCGCATCGGTCCCGGAAAACACCTCGGCGGTCATGGTGAGCCGCTTGGCCACATCGATCGGCAGGAGTTCGCGCAGCGTCACCGACCCGGTCATGTCCGGGATCAGGCCCCAGCGGGCCTCCATGACCGACAACTTGCAGTCCGGCGTCGCGATGCGGAAGTCCGCCGCCAGGGCGACCTGCAGCCCGCCGCCGTAACAGTGGCCGTGCACTGCCGCGATCACCGGTACCGGCAACTCGCGCCAAGCCCAGCAGGCCTGCTGGAACAGGTTGGTCTTCTGCCCCGGGAACTTGCCGAAGTTGCGCACTGCGCTCAGCCCCTGCAGCTTTGCTCCGGCGAAGTCCAGCCCGGTGCAGAACGCGCGCCCGTCGCCCCGAAGAATCACGACGCGCACCGAACGGTCGCGGGCCAGTCGGTCGGGCACCGTGGCGAGCGCCTCCAGCATCGGCAGATCCAGGCTGTTCATCTTGTCGGCGCGGTTGAGCGTCGCGTAGGCGATGCCATCTCGAACTTCGACGGTGATCCGATCCATTGCCATGGGGGCAGGATAGTGCGCCGCTGCCGCCTACCACGGCGCCGCTCGAAGCTGTGGGTGTTTGGTGAAAATGCCCAAACCGGCCCATGGTCGGGGAAGCCGCCCTACTGTGCAGCGGCAACGCCAAGTGTGAAGTTCAGCAAACCGGACGCCGCACCGCACGTCCTCGCGAGACAATTCATTCCGTTTCGCGAAGAGTGTGTTCCAAACCGGAATCGATGCGCTACTGTGATCCGCGTGACAGGCGAGGCGCGCGCGACGATGGCGGAACGCCAGCGTGCGAAGCGCGCTGAGCTGGTACGCGAGGAAGTCATCGAAGCGGCGTTGGCGGAGTTCGCTGAGCGGGGATATCACCAGACCTCCATCAGTCACATCGCCAAGCGCCTGGGGTCCGGCCACTCGATGTTCTACCGCTATTTCGAGAACAAGCGCGACATCGTCGACCACGCCGTGCGCCAGGTCAACGCCAGGGTGCTCGCGGCGATTGGCGATCCGACGCCGGGGCGGCTGACATCGATCACCGAATTCCGTGATCACCTGCTGGGGATCGGCATGGCCTACAGCGAACTTCTGGCCGACGAACCGCGCTTGATGCAGCTGATCGTGGTGCAGGCAGCCGGTGTCGATCAGCAGATGACCGAGGAGTTCCAGCGTCTCTTCGATGACGGCGCCCGCGTTCTCGCGACCATGCTTCGGGACGGCATCAAGCAGGGCTACATCCGTGCCGACGTCGACGTGCGCGCCACCGCCCAGACCATCTGCGCCATCCCGTTCGGTATCGCCCTTCGCTACGGACAGAAGCCGAGCCGCGAGGAGTTGCTCGCGCAGACCCTCGCAAGCAATGAACTGGTGTGCCGCGGCATCGCCACCGAGTGGCCGCAGTCCGGCCGGGAAGCGGCGGCTCGATGACGGACCAGGCACAACCACGGGGACTGGCGAAGTGGGGCGCCATCGCCGAGGCCATCGACTGGGTCAAGCGTTATCTGCAGAACCACCCGATCGCATCGCTGAGCACGGCCGGTGGGCAGATCGTGCTCGGTCTGCGGACACTGGAGTACCTGTTCTTCGACATCATCAAGGGCCGCTTCCAGGTGCGCGAGTTCCTGGACCAGGCCGCGTTCATGGCCGGAACCGCCTTCACCCCAACGGTTCTGGTGACCATCCCGATCAGCGTGACGCTGTCGATCCAGTTCGCGTTGCTGGCTGGCCAGGTGGGTGCGTCATCGCTGTCGGGCGCGGCCACCGGGCTGGTGGTGATCCGGCAGGGCGCGCCGCTGGTCGCCTCGCTGCTGCTGGCGACGGCGGTGGGTTCGGCGGTCTGCGCCGATCTCGGGTCGCGCACCATGCGTGAGGAAATCTCCGCCATGGAGGTGATGGGCGTGTCCCCGATCCAGCGCCTGGTCGTGCCGCGGCTGGCCGCGCTCGTTCTCATCGGTGTGCTGCTGACCGGCGTCACCAGCTTCGTCGGCTACCTGGCGAGCTACATGTTCAACGTCTATCTGCAGAACGGCACCCCGGGCTCCTTCATTGCCACGTTCTCGTCGTTCTCCACGGTCGGTGACCTGGCGCTGGCGATGGTCAAGGCCGTCGTCTTCGGCGTCATCGTGGCGGTGATCAGTTGCCACAAGGGGCTGGACACCCGGGGCGGTCCGGCCGGTGTGGCGAACTCGGTCAACGCCGCGGTGGTGGAGTCGGTACTGCTGATGATGATCGTCAACGTGGTGATGAGCCAGCTGTACGTCATCGTGTTCCCGAAGACGTCGATCTGACATGGCCGCTCCCTCAACATTCACCCCGGGCCTGCTGCGGCCGTTCACCGCGGTCGGCAACGGGCTGCTGAAGGCGGCCGGGCGCACCGGCCACATGATCGAGTTCTTCGGCAGGGTCGTGCTGGCCGTGCCGACGATGTGGTTGCGCTACCGGAAGGAACTGCTGCGGCTGCTGTCCGACATCACGTGGGGCAACGGCTCCATCGTGGTGGGCGGCGGCACGCTGAATGTGGCCGGCGTTTTGGGTGTCACGGCCGGCGCACTGGTCGCCGTCGAGGGCTACAACGCCCTGAATCTGCTGGGCCTGGGGCCCGCCACGGGTCTGGTCTCCTCGTTCGCGACGACCCGCGAACTGGCGCCGGCGATGATCGCGATGGCCTTCATCGCGCAGGCCGGCTGCCGGTTCACCGCGCAGCTCGGTGCCATGCGGATCAATGACGAGATCGACGCGCTGGACACCCTCGGCATCAACTCGGTGGCATACCTGGTGGCGACGCGGGTGGTGGCCTCGGTCATCGCGGTGGTTCCGCTGTTCCTCGCGGCGCTGGCCCTGGCCTACCTGTCGTGCCAGTTGGTCAGCGTCGTGGCCGGTCAGTCCACGGGTACCTACCTGCACTACTTCGGGTTGTTCCTCGAGGGCCGTGACGTGCTGTTCGCCACCGTCAAAGCGGTGATCTTCGTGTTCATCTCGTCGACCATCCAGTGCTACTACGGCTACTTCGCCTCCGGTGGCCCGGCCGGTGTCGGTGTGGCGGCCGGCCGGGCGATGCGCGGCAGTGTCACGGTCGTGATGATCGTCAACATGCTGCTCACCATGGCGCTGTGGGGCGTCATCAGTGGTGCGAGGTTCGGTGGCTGATGGGTAACTCGTTCGACCACGACCCGCGGGGCTCGACCGACCGCAAGCTGGGTGTCATCGGCCTGTGCTTCGCGGTGATCGCGTCGTTCGCCGCGGTCCTCATGGTGGTGAAATCGCAAGGCAAGCTGGACGATTTCGTCCGCGTCGAGCTCAAGCTCATCAATATCGGTGACGGTCTGCCGGAGCGGTCCGACGTCAAGTTCCGCGGTGTCATCGTCGGGATGGTGTCGGGTGTGACGCCGTCGCAGCACGGTCAGCCGAACGTGGTGCACGTCAACATCCAGCCGCAGTTCGCCGCGCAGATTCCCGACAACGTGACCGCTCGCGTGGTGCCCGCCAACATCTTTGCGGTATCGGCGGTGCAGCTGGTGCAGAACGGCGACGGGGCGCGCTCGATCCGTTCCGGTGACGTCGTGCTCGAAGACCAGACCTTGCCCACGGTGCTGTTCCAGAACGTGCTGGCCAAACTGCGCCAGCTCCTCAAGGCCGTCGGCCAGTCACCCGATGCCAACAATGTCGGCGTCTTCGCGGCCATCTCCGAGGCCACCCACGGCCGGGGACAGAAGATCACCGACGCCGGTCATGACGTGAACGCGATCATGCAGCAACTGAATACGGTCGTGAAGTCCGACGACACGGGGCCGACGACGTTGTCCGCACTGAAGGCCGCGGCCGAGAGCCTGCGTACGGTGTCGCCGGACCTGTTCACGGCGCTGGACAGCTCGGTACAGCCGATGCGGACGTTCGCCGAGAAGCGGACGCAGCTGACCAATTTTCTGTCGGGCGGCCTGAATACCACTGGCACGCTGGGGGATGCCTTCGAGCACCAGAGTGACCGGATGATCCAGGTCAGCACCGGCCTGACGCCCGCGATGGGTGTGCTGGCCGACCATGCCGGCGAATTCCACGGCGTCTCAACACGTTTGCAGGCCCTGGCCAACAAGATCTACGACGAAGGTGTCAATCAGGACACCGGCAACATCATCTGGAAGGCGGTCATCTCGATGAACCCGTCGCGCCAGTACACCCGGGCGGACTGCCCGCGGTACGGCGCGATGGAGGGTCCGAGCTGCCAGACCGCACCGGAAACCCCGACCGCGCCCGACCTCAAGCCCGGCCTGGAATCGATGGGTATGGCGACCCCGCCGTGGGTGACCGAGAACCGTCCCAACATTGCGCCGCCGCGCTTTTCGGTCCCGATCGTGCCGGAGTTTCCCGGCCCGCCGGACCCGAACGCGCCGCCCGCACCGCAGGCCGCGCCCGCACCGCAGCCGGCGCCCGTACCCCCGGGCCCGCCCTTGCCGGCCGAAGCCGGCGCACCCCCACCGGCCGGTCAGGTCCAGCAGCAGTCCGCACCGCTCTACGGCGGCACCGTGGGGCCGGTCGGCAGCCCGAGTGAGAAGGACCAGTTGAGCCAGATCGTCGGTGGCCCAGCCACATCCGCCACCCAGTTGTTGCTGGGCCCGGTGGCCCGAGGGCAGGACGTGCACGTCACTCCGATCCCGGAGGGGCAGCCATGAAATTGAAGCGCAGCACCGTCGTCTTCCTGACGCTGTTCCTGGTCTTCTCCGTGGCCGTCACCTGGATGGTCTTCGCCACCTTGCAGCGCAACGTCGCCGGGCCCACCTCGAGCTATTCGGCGATCTTCAGCGACGTGTCGGGTTTGGCCGAAGGCGACGATGTCCGGGTGGCCGGCGTCCGGGTCGGTCGCGTCGACAAGATCGAGCTGACGCCGGACAACCAGGCCAAAGTGTCGTTCCAGGTGCGCAGCAACCAGACGCTGTACACCAACACGCTGGCCTCGGTGACCTACCAGAACATCATCGGCCAGCGGTACCTGGGGTTGAGCCAGGGCGAAGGTGACAAGCGCAAACTTGCTGTCGGAGCGCAGATTCCGGAGAGCCGTACCAATCCGTCGTTCGACATCTCCTACATGCTCAACGGTTTCGAGCCACTGTTCACCGAGCTCGACCCGCAGCAGGTGGACAACCTGACCAATGCCATCATCACGGCGTTCCAGGGCAACCAGGGCTCGCTGCTGACCCTGACGACGCAGGCCTCGGTGTTGACGCAGACGCTCGCGGGTCCCGATGCGGCCCTGGGGGATTTGATCGCGAACCTGGACAGGCTGATGACGACGTTGGCTCAGCAGAGCACCAATCTGCAGACGATGCTGCACGAAACCTCGGTGTCGATCGCCGCCCTGAACAGCCGGCGCGATGAGCTGGTCTCCTCGGTGGGGTCCATCACCGCCAACGTGACACGGCTGTCGGCGATCGTCAACGCGATAACCCCGCAGATGCAGCAGTTCATCGACCGCGAGCCGGGCTTCCTGAAGTACAGCGTGACCGACGGCAAGCAACGCCTGGCGTACGCGGTGGCCAATGTGCCGTTGCTGCTCAAGGGACTTGCCCGCGCGGGCCAGGAAGGCACCTACATCGACGTCTACGTCTGCGACCTCGATTTCGGCCTGTGGCGCGGCTTGCTCAACTGGTTCCGGCGGTTCGTCGTCGCGGCGACGCCGGGCAACGGCAACGAGACCTGGCACACGGCGGTGTGCCGATGAGCAGCCTGTTCGGTGGCCCCCTCCGCCCGGCGAACATCCCGGGCGGACGCAAGCGAGTCCTGGAGGACTACAACAAGTTCTGGCTCGGTGTGATCGGCCTGACGGTCATCATCGTGATGGTCGCCGCCGTGGTGCTGATCAGCATCCTGGACGTCGGCAAGAAGCAGTACACCGCCGAGTTCGCCCAGGCCGCCGCGATCAAATCCGGCAACGCCGTGACCATCGCGGGCATCAACGTCGGCGAGGTGCAGAACGTCGAGCTGGCCGGTGACCACGTGGTCGTGACCTTCAAAGCCGACAAGAACGTCCGGCTGGGCACCGACACGCACGCGGCCATCAAACTCACGACCATCCTGGGCTCGCGGTACCTGGAGATCAGCCCGGCTGGTGCGGGCCATCTGCCCGGCAACACCATCAAGTTGAGTCATACCGAGGTGCCGTATGACCTGCAGAAGACGCTCGAGGGTGCGACCAGCACCCTGTCACCGCTCGATGCGGACAAGATCGCCGAGTCGGTGCGCGTGATGAGCGGCAGCCTGCAGGGTGTGCCCGACGCCCTGCCGGAGGCGCTGACCAACCTGAATTCGCTGGCCGGCGTCATCCAGTCGCGCCGCGACCAGCTCGGGACGCTGATCACCAACGCCGACACCATCGCCGCGCTGTTGCATCGGCAGAAGGCCGACCTCGGGGCACTTGTGTTGCAGGGCAACCAGATTCTCGGAGAGATCACTACCCGGCGGGCCGCGATGCAGCGGCTGTTCGACGGCGTGACGCTGCTCGCCGACCGCGCGCACACGCTCCTGGCCAACGAGCCGCAGCTCGACGCGCTGATCGCCAACCTGCACGAATTCGCCAAGCTCCTCGGCGAGCACGACGCTCTGGTCCGCAGCATCTTGCAGGTCGCACCGATCACCGCACGCAACATCGCCAACCTGACCGGTAGTGGCAACGGTGCCGACATCACCCTGCCCGCCGGGATCATGGTCGACTCCTGGATGTGCGCGATCAGCGGCCGCGCCCGCCAGTTCAACATCGTCGAGTACTTCAAGGACTGCAAATGAGTAAGCGTGCCTTGATGTTCGGGGCGATCGCCGTTATCGCGATCGTCGCGCTGGTGACGACCGCGGCGGCCGTGGCGCCGCGCGTGTGGCAACGCAACATCACCGTGACCGCGCACTTCCAGGACGCCGTCGGGTTGTATCCCGGTAACGCGGTGTCGGTGCTCGGTATGCAGGTGGGCAAGGTCGACTCGGTGGTGAACAAGGGTGGCTACATCGAAGTCACCATGGACATCGACAAGAAGATCCCGATCCCCAGCGACGTCACGGCCGCTACTGTGTCCGCCTCGATCCTCACGGACCGGCACGTCGAGCTGACCCCGCCCTACCGGGGCGGGAACAAACTGCGCGACGGTGATCTGATCGCGTTGGGCCACACCAGGACTCCGGTCGAGTTCGACAAGACGCTGTCGATGATCGACAAACTGGGTACCGCCCTGAAGGGCAACCCTCAGGGCGGTGGGCCGCTGGGTGATCTGGTGGACCTGGGGTCCCGGATCAGCTCGGAGAACAGCACGCAGATCAAGTCGACGCTGACCAAGTTGTCGGAGGCCCTCAAGGTCGGCCCCGATGGCGGTGCGAAGACAGAGAAGAACCTGCAGGAGATCATCCGCAGCGTCTCCGACCTGACCCAGTCCGCGGCCGAGAACGATGCCGCCATCCGCCAATTCGGCGGCAATGTGCACCAGTTGAGCGACATCCTCGCCGACCAGAATCTCGGGTCGGGGCGCACCGGGGCCAAGGCCAATGAGATCCTCGATGAGGTCAGCGGGCTGCTCGATCGCCACCGCGATCAACTCAAGGGCGCGTTCGGCGACTTGAACACCGTGACGCGGTCCCTCTCGGACAACAAGCGTGAGTTGGAAGAGACGCTGGACGTCCTGCCGCTGACCCTGGACAACGTCTACAACGTGCTGGACCCGGTGGGTGGCAGCATCCGCGGACATCTGTTGACCGACAAGCTGTTGGCCTACAACCAGCTGAACAAAGAACTGTGCAACCTGATGGGCCTCAAGCAATTGGGTTGCGCGACCGGCACATTGCAGGACTACGGCCCGGACTTCGGGTTGACGTCGATGATGGACCTGATGGCCAACGGTATCGGTCCGTCCGGTCAGGGCGAACCGCCCAAGCCGGGCGCGACACCCGCGACACCGTCGGCCACGCCGGCGCCCGCTGCGCCCGCGCCGGGAGGGCCGACGCGATGAGCGTGAAATCCGTTGTGCGAGGCGCACGCTGGGCAGGAGTTCTCGGCAGCGTGTTGGTGCTGACCGGTTGCGCAGCGGGCCTGGACAGCGTGCCGCTGCCGTCCCCGGGGTCCCGGGGCGGGACCTACAACCTCAACGCGGTGTTCACCGACGCGTTGAATCTGCCGTCGAAGGCGAAAGTGCGCCTGTACGGCGCGGACATCGGTGAAGTGACCTCGATAGAGGCCGTGGACTTCACCGCGATGGTGTCCATGCGGATCCGTCGGGATGTGCCACTGCCGGTGGGCAGTACGGCCGAATTGCGGTCGGCCACACCACTGGGCGACGTGTTCCTCCAGATTCGGCCACCGGACGACAAGGCAGACGGCGGTGCGTTGCTACGTAACGGCGACACCATCCCGTTGGGGTCGACCGCCGCGGCCCCGACGGTCGAGGAACTCCTCAACTCGCTGGCCATGCTCGTCAATGGCGGCGCCATCCGCGCCCTCACCACCGATGTCAACGGTGCCGGCCGGGTGGTCGGCGGTCGCGGCGAGAAGCTGGCCGGGCTGATCTCGGAGACCAACCAGTTCCTGGCGAAGATGACGGCGCGGTCGGCACAGCTGGACGCGACGTTGCGCAGCACGTCGAACATGGCAGCCGAGGTTGCCCGGCACCAGCAGAGCATCGACACCGCGCTGTCCGCCGGTGCCCCCGCGCTGGCGGTCCTCTCCGACAACACCACGCGAATCATGGACGTGGTGGACAACGTCGGCCGCATCACTCGGCAGCTGTCGAAGTTCCCGTCGATGCGGGGCACCGACACCCGCAGCGTCGCCGCCGATGTCAACAAGCTTTCGCAGGTGTTCAACGAGATCGCCTTGGACCCGAACATCTCGCTGACCGCCTTCAACCGGCTGATCGGCCTCCTGGTCAAAGCCACCAGTTCCACCGCGGTGCATGTGGAGGCGGAAATCTCCAGGATCGCGATCGGTGCACTGCCCGACAAGAACTACGCGGGCGACCCCGGTATCCACGGACCCGACGGCACCGACTGGCACCTGATGATCGGTAGCCTGCGCTACGAGTGGAACATGCTGCTCGGCCGCATCTACGGATCGGACCGGACCCGATGAACGCGCTGAACAGCCTGGTGGCGTTCATCATTCGGATCGTCAAGTCGGTGGCGAGCCGCAAGGTGGTGCTCGCGCTGTTCGGCCTGCTGCTCACCGCGGTGATCGCGTTCGGCTACATCGCCATCGACGGCCTGCGGTTCAACCCGTTCCACCGGACCATGGCCATCCGGATCCTGCTGCCCGAATCCGGTGGCCTGCTGACCAATCAGGACGTCACGTTGCGCGGCATCCCGATCGGCCACGTCGCGGCGGTCAACCTCACCAGCAGCGGTGTCGAGGCAGTGGCCTCCGTCGACTCGTCGGCCCACATCCCCACCGACAGCCCGGTGCGGGTTTCCGGTCTGTCCGCGGCGGGGGAGCAGTACCTGGACTTCCGGCCGGAGCATGGCGGTGGACCGTATCTCACTGACGGCGCGGTGATTTCGGGCAAGCAGGCCAGCATCCCGGTGACGCTGCCGCATATCATCGACCACAGTCGCGGCGCGCTGGCGCAGCTCGATGCCGACAAGCTCGGCAAGATGTTCAACGAGTTGCACGTCACCAAGGACGGACCGCGCAAGCTTGCGGCGATCCTGGACGGCGCGAGCTTGTTGGCCAACACCGTGGATTCGGTGCTGCCGGAGACTGTGAGCATGATCCGGACCACCCGCGTCGTGTTCAGCACTGTCGCCGATGTGCGTCCGGGGCTGGCGGCCACCACGAACGACCTGACCAAAGTGCTCGACGGCGTGAACAGGATGGACGGCGGTTTCCGTACCCTGGTCGAGCGTGGTGAACCGCAGCTCGCGACGCTGGACAACCTGATCGCCGACAACCGGCAGAACGTGGTGCAGATCCTCGGCAACCTGACCACGGCCTCGCAGGTGATCTACCAACGCATTCCGGGCCTGGAGTACATCTGGCGGCCGGACCGGGACCCGTTCATCGACCGGTTCGCCTCCGTCGTTCACGACGGCGGTGTCTGGGCGATCGGTGACATCTACCCGAAGTACCGGTGCGACTACAACCTGCCGCGGCACCCTCCGTCGGACGCGAGTTTCCCCGAGCCGTACAAGTACACCTACTGTGAGGATCAGGATCCATCGTTGTTGGTCCGCGGTGCCCGCAACGCGCCGCGGCCGCCGGGTGACGACACTGCCGGTCCGCCGCCGGGGTATGACCCCCACGCGGTGACCGACAAGACACCGCACTACCCGGGCTACACGATCGACACTCCATACGGAGGTCCGTCGTACCCGATCCCGATGCCGAACTGACGGTCCACGAGACACGCGAGAAGTGATGAGTAAACGAACTGCCAGTGCCGATGTATTCGACCAGGTGCACGACACCGAGACCGAAGGGGCCGAACCGTCGGGTGAGGCCGCTGCCGCCGAGGTGACGGGGGCGGCCGCGGCTGCGGAGAACGCGGAACCGGCTGCGGCGGCGTCGAAGCGCCGGGTCGGGCTGGCCGCGGTGGTGTGTGCCTTGCTGTTCGCGCTGTTGGTGTCCGGGCTGGGCTTTCTGGGCTGGCGGCAGTACGAGCAGTACCAGGTCAACGCCGCGAGTGCCGCGGCGCTGCAGGCGGCCAAGGACTACGCCGTGGTACTGACCACGTTGGACGCAAAGAACATCGACGAGAACTACCGCAAGTCGCTCGACGGTTCCACCGGTGAGTTCAAGGATGCCTACAGTCAGGGCGCCACGCAGCTGCGGCAGGTCCTGATCGACAACAAGGCCTCCGGGACGGGCATTGTCGTCGCGGCCGCGGTCAAGTCGGCGACGCCCGACAAGGTCGAGGTGCTGCTATTCGTCGACCAGTCGATCACCAACGCGAACAACCCGAGCCCGCGCATCGACCGCAACCGCATCGACATGACCATGGACAAGGTCGGCGACCGCTGGCTGGCCAGTAGGGTCGAAATCCTGTGACCGGCAAGGAAACCGAGGTCGCCGGCGTCGACGTGGACGAGGTGGCCGACGAGGCCGAGCCGTTCACGCCGGCCGAGCTCACCGAGCCCAAGGCCCCGAAAACGTATGCCATCCGGCGCAGCCTCTGCTGGGTGGTGGCTGTCGTGATCATCGCACTGTCGGTGGCGGCGGGCACCGCGTGGGCACTGCTCTACGCCCAGCATCAGCGCGACGCCGAAGCGGCGGAAGCTCTTGCGGCGGCGCGCAGTTACGCGGTCATGCTGACCACCACCGACCAGAACACGATCGACAAGAACTTCGCGGACGTGCTCGGCGGCGCGACGGGCGAGTTCAAGGACGCGTACAGCAAGGCCGCGGCCACCATGCGAAAGATGCTGATCGACAACAAGGTCGGCACGACGGGTGTGGTCGAGGACGCTGCGGTCAAGGACGTGCGCGGCGACGACGTCGACGTGCTGCTGTCGGTGAAGCAGGACGTCACCAGTGCCGGCGTGAAAGAGAAGCGGACCGACTACGTCAGTGTGTCGATGACGATGCGCAAGGTGGGCGACAGGTGGCTGGCGGCCGAGGTGCTGCTCGCCGGAGCGGACGGTAAGCGTGGCAAGTAGAGTCCGGGCGGCGCTGGCTGCCGTGGGAACCACAGTTGTTGCTACGACGTGTTTTGCCGGCTCCCCCTCCGCCCATGCTGCGATCGAGGGCTTCTGTGCCGGGCTCGGCGCGGTCTGGGACGGCGGCGCCTGCACTGCGGTGGTCAAGTCTCAGCGCGAAGCGGAAATGCTTCTGACGCTGCGGGTTCCGGCCGAACTGATCGACAACCCGACCGCCGGACCGGTATTACGCGACTACTACACGCGGCTGTTCAACGGCTGGCGTGCGACCGGCAACACCACGCCGCGGGACAGCAGTGCGCGCGCCGACTACGAGATCATCCCGGGGCCCGGTGGGCTGCAGTCGGTGGTGGTGCACGAGACGTTCGAGCCCTTCGGTATCCAATCCAACAACGCCTATCGGTCATTCCTCTTCGACATGAATACCGGCCGCCGACTGTACCTCCCGGACCTGTTCCGGCCGGGAGTCAATGCGAACCAGGCGGTTTCGGCCGCGGCTGCACCGATCCTGCCGCCGGTGCTCGACGCGGCCGCGCCGCCGCATGCGCCGGGCACCTATCCGTTCACCGTGGAGGAGTTCCAGCCCGACGGTGACGGCCCCGGATATTCGGGCAACTACCGTGCCTTCGCGCTCACCGGTGATTCACTGCGCCTCTACATGCCGGACCAGCCGCTGTCCCGCGAAAGCCCCAGCCCGCGGGACCGTTTCAGTTGGTCCATGGACGGTGGCACCGTTGTGGCCAACGTCCCGTTGGCTGCGTTGGCGGGTCAGCTGAAGCCGCAGTACGGCGGCTGACCGGGTCGGTCTCGGTCACTGTGCTCGGGCAGCTACCGCGTTGTCGTGCCGGACTAGAGATGACGAGCGATGAGGTCCTTCATGACCTCGTTGGCGCCGGCGTAGATCCGAGAGATCCGACTGTCGACGAACAGTCGGGAGATGGGGTATTCCTCCATGTATCCGTAGCCGCCATGTAGTTGCAGGCAGCGGTCGACCACTTGCGTCTGTTGATCGGAGCACCAGAGTTTGATCTGCGCGGCGCGTTTGACGTCGAGTTCGCCGCGGATGTGACGCTGAATCGCGTCGTCGACGAATGTACGCATGACGTCGATCACGGTGGCGATGTCGGCCAGCTCGAAACGCGTATTCTGCAGGGCGAAAAGGGGTTTACCGAACACGTGGCGTTCCTTGACGTACGCCAGCGTGTGGTCGTAGGCGGCTTCGACCGCTCCCAGTGCGGCGACGCCGACGATCAGCCGCTCCTGCGGCAACTGCTGCATCAGCTGGATGAAGCCGCGACCCTCGACGCCACCGAGCAGGTTTTCCGCGGGGACGCGGAGTTCATCGAAGAACAGTTCGGTGGTGTCCTGCCCTTTCTGGCCGATCTTCTTCAACTTGCGACCGCGCTGGAATCCCGGAGTGTCGTCGCGAACCTCGGCCGCGAACAGCGACAATCCGGCTGCACCCTGCTGCGGATCGGTCTTGGCCGCGATGATGATGAGGTCGCATGTCGCACCGTTCGAGATGAACGTCTTGGCGCCGGAGATGACGTATTCGTCTCCCACGCGCACCGCCCGCGTCGAAATGGCCTGCAGGTCCGACCCAGTACCCGGTTCCGTCATGGCGATCGCGCCGATCCACTCGCCGGCGGCGAGTTTGGGCAGCCAGCGCAGCTTCTGCTCGGAGCTGGCGTAGGCGTTCAGGTAATGCGGGACGATGCCCGCGTGCACGCCCAACTGCATGGACAGATCACCGGCATGGGCCTGTTCCCGAAAAAGCACCGCCTCGTGCGCGAAAGTTGCCCCACCGCCGCCGAATTCCTCCGGTATCGACATCAGTAGCAACCCCAAGTCGCCGGCACGGCGATACAACGCGCGGTCGGGCTCTCCGGCGGCGGCGAACTCCTCATGACGGGGGGCGACTTCCTTGGTGAAGAAGTCGCGGGCCAAACCGGCCAGGTCGGCGAGTTCGTGCGTCGATGCGTGGGTCACTGTCTTGTTCCTCTCGTTCAACGCGCGTACAGCGCGTCGATCTGTGCGGCATATTTTTCGGCGATGGGTGCGCGGCGCAGCTTGAGCGTCGGCGTCAGCTCATCCCCACCGGGAATCCAATACTGCGGCAGGACCTTCCAACTTCGAATCTGCTCTACCCGGGACAGCCGGGTGTTAGCCGACGCCACCGCATCAGACACAGCTCGCTGTGTCGCCTCGTGGCCGACCAGATCATCGACGCCGGCGCCGCCGAATCCATGCCGGGAGGCGAAATCAGCGGCAGCATCGGGGTCGAGCGTGATCAGCGCCGCGATGTGTGGACGATTGTCGCCGATGGCGGCGACGGCGCCGATCAGGGGGCTGGCCGCTTTCAGTGCGCCCTCGATGTTGCTGGGGGACATGTTCTTTCCGCCGGAGTTGATGATCAACTCCTTCTTCCGGTCGACGATGCGCAGATACCCCTCGGCATCGAGCGAGCCGATGTCGCCCGTGTGGATCCAGCCGTCGGCATCGAGGATCTCCGCGGTGCGGCCGGGATCGCGGCGGTATCCGCGCATCACTCCACACCCACGGACCAGTATCTCGCCGTCGGCGGCCAGTTTGAGCTGCGTGCCCGGGATCGGTTTACCCACAGTGCCGAGCTTGAGCCGGTCTCTCGGGTTGACGGTTGTCACCGCGGAGGTCTCCGACATGCCCCAGGCCTCCAACACGGGAACACCGACCGCAAGCATGAACTCGAGTACGGAAACGTCGATGGGTGCGGCGCCCGACACGGCAGCGCTCAGTTGATCCATCCCGAGGCGGGCCCGAATCTTCGATAACACCAGCACATCTGCCGCGGCGGCGGCGGCTTCGTCGAGCAGTCCCAACCGGCCTCCGGCCAGGGTGGCTCCCGCCTTCTTCTTGCCGGCCGCCAGTGCCCACCGTGCGAGCGCGCCTGCCGGTCCGGCCTGCTCGGCGATGAGCGACTCGACTCGAGCGCGAATCTTGTACCAGAGCATCGGCACCGCGACGAAGAATGTCGGGTGCACGCGGCCCAGTACGTCGATCAGCCCCTTCGGGTCGTCGACATCGGTGACCGTGAGGCCGAAGTACATCGGCGCGTACTGGCCGATCCAACGATTGATCAGGTGCGCATCGGGCAGATAGGACAGCACTCGCCCGCCGGTGAGATTGCCGACCACACTGGGGATCACCTCGAGCTGGTACAGCAGATTGCCGTGCGTCAGCTCGACGCCTTTGGGATGCCCTGTGGTCCCGCTGGTGTAGATGAGGGTCAGGATGTCGTCGCGCTGAACGGCCTTCCAAGCGGCGTCGAAGTCGAAGTCGTCAGCACCACCGTCAGTTACCTCGTCGAGGGTGAGCACACCGTGGTTCGGCTCGTCGACGGAGATCACGTGGCGCACATCGGTGCCCGATGAGGCGGCGAGCACCTTCTCCAGATATTGCGCCTCACTGACCACGACTGCCGGCCGGGCGTTCTCGAACAGGTACGTGATCTGCGCAGCGGTGCTCGTGTTGTACACCGAAAAGCCGACCGCACCAAGGTGCATCGCCGCGGCGTCGACAACGTGGAACTCCGCGCGATTGGTGAGCATCATCGCCACCACATCGCCACGGCGCACACCCAGCGCGGCCAATCCCGCGGCCACCCGTTGAACCCGGTCGCCGTACTGCGACCATGTCAACGCCACTGTGCCGTCGGCGCGGCAGATCGCCGCGCTGTGGCCGAGCTCGGCAACGCGCCGTTGGAAATGCGCGCACAGACTTTCGCTCATCACAAACCCTTCTCGCAGCAGTGCCAGGCGGGTCCGGACCGGGGGTGCGGCCGCAATGGCTCAGGCTGAAACAGTAGAACATATTGCGTATGATTGTTTCAATCGCGACGGCCGTGTGGTCATGCCCACCGCGTTCGAGGAGTGCGGCGGTAAGCGAAATGCCTTGTCCGACAGAAAGAGAGCCGTGTTGTTGGCAACCCGACGTCAACCGGATGGTGCTTGCTGTCCGGTGAGTTTGACGGCCACTGACAGTCCGAGCGCCGTCGCTCGTGACCGCACGAGCACCACCAACCGTGGTGATCACGCCCGTACGGCGATCTTGACGGCGCTGCGCGCGCTGCTGGATCGGAACCCGATTTCCGAGGTTTCGGTGCAGGCGATCACTCGGCAGGCCGGCGTCACCCGAACCGCGTTCTATTTCTATTTCGAATCCAAGTACTCCGCTCTGGCGGAACTGCTGAACGGACGTACCACTGCCGCGATGCTCGATCAATCGTTCGCGTTGCGGATACCGGGAGAGTGCACGCCGGCTTTGATCGCACGTGTCATCGCCGGGATCCGTGCCGCTCTGGCGGCCGACGATCCGGTGTGGGCGTCGTGTCGCGCATCGGCAGGCTATGAACCGGAGATCGCCGAAATCGTCGCCGGTGTAGAGGAGGCGATCACTGGCCGCATCGTGGAGATCGTGTCGGCCGAAGTACATCAAGGCGCCCAACCGATCTCGACCGACCTTCCTGCGCTGGTACGTGTCCTGACCACAGCGACGGTCGCCGGGTGCGCGCCCGCGCGCATCGCCACCCAGTCCGGCCACCTCGATCGCGCCACCGATGCGGTGTCGGCACTGTGGCGGAACGCGTTGTGGCCCAGGTAGTTCGACAAGTCGTGCGCGGTGGCGCTACTTGCCGCTCATCGTTGCCGTCCACAGCTCGCGACCCAGGTCCGACAGGCGCAGACTGAGCCGTTCCACCCGAATGGACTGCCGCACCCTGTGGGCATCGGCGATGGCGCGCATGACGCCGGGCTCGGCCATGAGCACTTCGTAGCCGGGCGCGGATCCGGCTGCCTGTGTCCCGATTTCAACCAGACCGAGCCGCAGCAGATTGGCGACGTACATCGGCACCATGGTCGGCAGTGTCACGCCTGCGGTGCGGCCGATCAGCGATGTATTGGTCAGGACGGCTCGAGGCAACGACCACCGGCGCGACTGCGCGTAGACGTTGACGAGGGGAGACGTGGTGCCGTCTGACAGCGCCCGCAGAATCCGTGCCTCGTCGGCAACAAGCTGGTCGACGATGCGGTGGTAGAGCTCCAACCGGGTCTCGCCTGTGCTCTGCTCCAGCGAGCGGTCCAGCAGCCCGGCCATTTTGGTGTGCAGGCCGTGCACGTCGGAGGTGGTGACCATCGTTTCCTCTCATTTCTGGGGGCGGTGCGTTCGGCTGGTGCTGGGTGGTGACCGGTTTTCCACTGCGGGACAGCGTGTTATCGCTCCAGTTGCCGGATGATGCTGGCCACCGCCGGATTGGCCGCGAGTTGTTGGTCGAGGACCACATTGATGACACCGCGAAGCCAGGCGTAGGGCATCCATACTCGCGGAACCGTGCTACTGGCTTTGCGCCGGCCGACTGCGTCGACAATGCTCGCGGCGGCCTGGCCGGCGTCGATGCGCTGGTTCAACGGCCAGGGCAGCAATTCGCCGATCCGTTGGCCCATGGGATCGTCGTCGAGCGTCGTGCGGGCCAGCGCCGTGTCGACAATTCCGAAGTAGGAGATTCCGACCGTCACCCCATGCGCCGCCAGCTCGATCCGTAGCGCCCGCCCGAGCTGCTCGACCCCGGCCTTGCTGATCATGTATGCCGCGCCGCCCATACCCGGTGCGAACGCGGCGCACGACCCGATGAGCTGAATGTGTCCGCGACTGGAGATGATGTGCTCGGTTGTCGCGCGCACCGTGCGTACCGCACCCAGCAGATTGATGTCGATGACCCGTTGGAACACATCGGGTTCGATGGTGCGCAGGGTCGCCGGCGGTGGTGTGACGCCGGCGTTGGCGACCACAACATCGATGCGTCCCCAGGTCTGCACCACCTGGTCGGCTGCCGCGGTCAAGGCCCCGGCATCGCGTACATCGGCGACGACGCTGATGCTGTCGTTGCCCAGCTGTGCCCGGGCCTTCCCGAGTTTCTCCTCATCGACGTCGACGAGGACCACCCGGGAACCGGCCGCGACGAACCGGGAAGCTGCTTCGAACCCGATGCCCTGTGCCGCGCCGGTGACGAAAACCACTGCGCCAGAAAGATTCATCGCTGCACGTGCGGTCATCGTCCGACCACCAACTCGATGTCGGCGGACGCGGGCGGCACGGTCGCGTAGCGGATGTCGAACTCCGCGAGGCGAACTCGGCGCATCTGGCGTCGGAATGTGAAGACGAAACCCGGCCAGAAGGTGAAGTTGCGCCCGGACGGGCTCAAGTAGTAGCTCTGGCAACCACCCGAGTTCCACACCGAGTCTGCAAGACGCCGGTCGACGTGCTCGACAAAGTTGTCGAGGGTGCCATCGGAAACCTCGATACTGCGGATCCGGCGGTGGCGCATCTGCGCGATGGCGTCGAGCACGAAGTCGAGCTGTGCTTCGATCGTCACGATCTGCGACGTATAGACCACCGAGTTCGGACCGAGAATCATGAAGAGATTCGGAAAACCCGGAATGACGGTGCCCAAGTGCGCCTTCATCTCTCCGCCGGCCCACACCTGTGCGAGGCTGCGACCATCTCGGCCGTGGATCCGGGTGAAGCCCTCGTTGTGGGCCAGTTTGAACCCGGTTCCGAACACGATGGCATCGAGGCGATGGTGTACACCGTCGGCGGTTTCGATGCCGTCCGTGGTGACCCGCCGGATCGCCGAGGTCTCGACGACGGTGTTGTCCGCCGCCAGCGCGGGGTAGTAGGTGTTGGAGAACGTCGGGCGTTTGCATCCGAACGCGTACCGCGGTGTCAGCTTTTCCCGGAGGTTCTCATCCCGGACCTGCCGACGGAGATGCCACTTCCCGGCGGCTGCCATCGGCTGCAGCAGCGCCGGGAGATGCACCAGACCGGGCACCATCGCTTCCTGGACCAGGCTTACCGCCGCGCGTGCCGCTTGCTGGACGAATGGGGCCGTGCGGAACACCGAACGCACCGCGGGCCCGACCGGGCGGTCCGGATGCGGCAGGATCCACGTCGGGGTTCGCTGGAAGACGACCAGTTTGGCGGTATCGGGCTGAATCTGCGGGATGAATTGCACGGCCGAAGCACCGGTGCCGATGACACCGACCGCCTTTCCATGAAGGTCGACGTCATGACGCCACTGTGCGGAGTGAAATGCCGGGCCCGAGAAGTCCTCGAGTCCTGGAAGATCCGGGATCGACGGTTCGCTGAACGGCCCGGTGGCGACGATCAGAACGGTCGCGGTGAAACGCTGACCGCGCGCGACGATCTGCCACACCTGCCCCATGTCATCCCAGGACGCGTCGGTGACATCGTGACCGAGCCGAATATGTGGCCGGATGCCACCGTCGTCGACGCATCTTTCGATGTAGGACTTCAGTTCTCGCTGTAACGGATAGAGACGGGTCCAGTCCGGATTCGGGGCAAAAGAGTACGAGTACAACACCGACGGGATATCGCACTGCGCTCCCGGATAGGTGTTCGCCTGCCACGTCCCACCGATGTCGGCCGCCCGCTCGAACACGAGAAAGTCGCTGTCGCCGGAATCTTTGAGCCGCATCGCCGCGCCGATCCCGCCGAATCCGGCACCGATGATCGCGGTATGGACATGTGTGGGCGTGGGTTTCGTCATTGGTGTGTCCTTGTTGAGTGCCAGTGCATGACTAGAGCGCGACGGAGATCGAGTCACGCTGGGCGCGGGAGACGCAGATCATCATCGAGTCGTCCTGCTGGTCGGGAGTCAGCACCCGATCCCGGTGCTCGACAGCGCCGTCCACCAGTCGCACGCGGCAAGCTCCGCAGAAACCCTGCTGGCATGAGTACGGCACATCCGGCTTGACGCGGCGGATCGCAGCGAGAGCAGACTCGTCGGCGGCGACGTGGACATCGAGTCCCGATTCGGTGAGCTTCATGATGAATGCTCTGCCGTCGACGATCGGCGCGGCACTGAATCGTTCGCTGTGGAACTCTGCGGTGCGGCCCGCCTCGGTCGCGGCGGTGGCGACATCGCGGGCCCGGTCGATCATGGCGGGCGGGCCACACACATAGAACGCCGCGCGGGATGAAGCAGGCGCGCACAATTCGGCGAGATCCGGTGTGCCGTACTGGTCGTCGGGCCGGATCAGCACCCGGTCGCGCCCGAGTTCGGTGAGCTCGTCGATGAAGGGCATCGATGCACGCGAACGCCCTGTGTAGACAAGGCGCCAGGGGGACGGTCCGGATGCCGCCGCGCGCACCATGGGCAAGATCGGCGTGATGCCGATCCCGCCGGCGATGAACACGTACTCGTCAGCGGGGGCAAGACTGAACGCGTTGCGGGGTCCCCGGATCCGCAGCGTGTCGCCGACCCGGACGCAGTGCAGTTCGGCGGAACCCGAGCCGTCGGGGATCAGCCGCACCGCGATCCGGTAGTGGACGCAATCGCCTTGGTCTCCCATCAGCGAGTAGTGCCGTTGCCGGCCAGAGGGGGTGAACACATCGATGTGCGCACCCGGTGTCCACCGGGGGAGCGGTGACCGGTCGGGCCGGCTCAAGGTCAGACCGACCACGTCGTCGGCTACGCGTTCCGCCGCAACAACTTCGAGCCGCGCGTCGTATCCCGCCCGGTGTACCGGGCGCGCCGGTGACAAGCGGTCCGCGATCCGGCTCTCGGTGAACAACCGCGAATAGCCGCGGGCCAGCTGCCCCATCGCCCTGAGCGTGGGGGTCGGGTCATGGACGGATGTGCGCTGGTCGAGGACATCGCTCATGCGTGTGCCGCCTGCGCCGCGGGCGATGACGCCAGGTAGCGCACCGCCTTGCTGATGTCGCCCATCGTCGACGGGTGAAAACCGGGCCGTAGATAGAAGTACATCTGCGAGAACAGGAACGATACCCCCGGCACCAATCCGCGATGGGCGGCGCGCATGTACTCGAAGGGCCACGGACGCCGGCGTTGCACCGTCGAGTCGTTGCGGTACAGATGCGATGCCGTCGAAAACCAAAGAAGCGCAAGGCCCGAACACGCGATAATGGCCGTACGCGCGCGGCGGGCGTAGCCGCCGTCGACGTACTGGTAGGCATCGAATGCGACATTGCGATGTTCGAGTTCCTCGGCGCCGTGCCAGCGCAGCAGGTCGAGCATCGTCGGGTCGATACCGGCGCGATCGAAGGCCTCGTTGTCCAGCAGCCATTCACCGATGACGGCGGTGAAATGCTCGGCCGCCGCATAGACCCCGAGGCGCTCACTCAACCACGCCTTGCGCGCGGGGCCGGTGATCCCGTGGTCGCCGAAGATCTTCTCCACCGCGAACTCGATGCGACGTAGAACCACCCCGACCTCGACACCGTGTGAGCGCAGGTAATTGCGGAAACCCTCGTGTGAGGCTGCGTGCGTCGCCTCCTGCCCGACGAATCCGATGACTTCCTCTTTGAGGCGCTCGTCGTCGATGAATGGCAGGGCCTGGCTGAAGACATCGGCCATGGCCCGCTCACCTTCTGGCAAGACCAGGTGCATCACGTTCCAAAAATGAGTGGCATAGGGCTCGCCCGGGATGTACTCCAACGGGACGCCGGACCAATCGAAGTGGACGTGGCGGGCGTTGATCGCCAGTGCCTCGTCGTTGTACTCGCGTACCACTCGTCCCGGTTTCTTGCTCGCCATCACACGCCTTCCTCGCCACTGAGTCCTTCGTGCTACAGTGAAACACACTACATACAATTGTTTCAATGTTGCAGCGTCGACTATGGTCAGGTGCGTGCACACCGATCTCTTCGCGCTCGACACGGCTCGTGATGAGGGCGTCGACGAGATCCTCGATGCCGCGTTGGACGTCTTCGCCAAGATCGGGATCCGGCGGGCGACCGTCGATGAAATTGCCCAACGCGCGGGGTTGGGTCGAGTCACGATCTATCGACGGGTCGGTGGGAAGAACGAGATCGTCACGGCGGTACTCGTCCGGGAATCCCAGAAGCTGTTCGAAGCTGTGCGCGCCGCTGCAGCGCGCACAGATAATTTCGCGGATCGAGTGGTTCATAGTTTCGCGACGACGATCCAGACGGTGCGCACGAACGCGGTCTGGAACCGGCTTCTCGACATCGAGCCCGACACGGTGCTGCCGCGGCTGACCCTCGATGGCTCTCCGCTGCTGGCCGGGGCCGTCGCGGCGACCGCCGAAGTGCTCCGCGGCCCGGACGTTGCGGCAGTCCCGGAACCCGAACTGCTCGCACGGGCCGAAATCCTTGTCCGGATCACCCATTCGATCCTGCTCACGCCGGTGGTGCTGACACCGCTGGAGACGTATGAACAGGTCGAACAGTTCGCCCGGCGAAACCTCCTGCCGATCGCGTCGATGCCGAAACCGTAGTGCCGCGAACGCGCGCATGAACCTGCTGTGCGCGCGAGAGTCACTTCCCGGCGCGACTGGACCGCCGGCCACCACGTGGGTACTCCGACCATCGGATCAGAAGGATCGAAACGCGCCACGGCGGCGCGACCGCTGGCGAATTACTGCAGGTCTGAGTCGATTCGGCCAGTGACGCTTCGGTGGCGTTGACGGCGCTGTGGTGCCGTCGGCACACCGGATCCCGGCGACGCCGGTGTTACGTTGCGGGCCGTCACGCAGGTCAGCAAGGGAAGATGGATGGTATCGGCACCCGCACGCGGTTCTGGCGCGCTCCGCTCGGGCGGCGTGCCCACAGCAGTTCCCCTTGGTAGTACGGCCGGAGCCCAACGGCGCCGGCGCAGTCGCGGTGAGCTCGCCCGGATGGCGCTGTTGTCCGCCTTGCCGATCCTGAGCCTCGTCGCTGTCATCATCGGCTGGGACGCCGCGGTGCGGTTCGAGCTCTTCTCCGCTCGGCTCCTGCCCGCACCCGCGCAGGTTGTGCACGCCGCACGTGAGATGTACAGCGATGGAACGCTGTTGGCCGATTCCGCCGCGAGCTTTCGGCGGGCCCTCCAGGGCTTCGTCGTCGGATCGCTGATCGCCATCGTGGTGGGCGCCCTCACGGGCCGATCCCGCATTGCCCGGGGCCTGTTGGAACCCACGATCCAGATCGTCCGGCCCATCCCGGCTATTGCTCTGGTGCCGTTGGCGATCCTGTGGTTCGGCATCGGTGAAGAATCCAAGCTGTTCCTCACCAGCCTCGGCGTCTTCTTCCCGGTGTGGGTCAACACGTACGCCGGGATCGCCGCGACGCGCGAGGACCATCTGCGGGTGGCCGCATCGCTCGGCGCGTCAAAGTTGTTGACGTTCACCAACGTCGTGCTGCCGGGCGCCCTGCCGTCGGTGCTCACCGGTCTGCGCCAGGGCATCGCGACCTCCCTCATCCTGATCGTGGCATCCGAGCAGTCCGGTGTCACCGAGGGGCTCGGCTTCCGGCTCGACCAGGCGCGCCTGTTCAGCCAGCCCGACCGGTTGTTCGTCTGTCTCGGTGCGCTGGGTATCGTCGGCGCCCTCGCCGATCAACTGTTCCACCAGGTCACGCGCCGCACGGTGCGCTGGGCGAAGGAACAGTCGTGACCGCCGGCGACATCGCGGTCCGCTCGCTGACAGTGCGGTATCCGGGTGCGGACCGTCCCGTCATCGACGGCCTCGACCTCACCATCGAGTCCGGAGCATTCCTGGCGATCCTCGGGCCGTCGGGTTGCGGCAAATCGACCTTGTTGAACGTGATCGCCGGATTCGTCCGGGCGACAACAGGTTCGGTGACCTTCGGGAGGGAGCCAGTGACCGGACCGGGACGTGAGCGCGGCGTCGTTTTCCAGCGCGACGTCCTGTTCCCCTGGGCCTCTGTCGGGAGCAACGTCGGGTTCGCGCTACGCGCGGCGAACGTGCCCCGGGCGCACCGGCGCGACCGGATCGCCGAGTTGATCAGTGCGGTCGGTCTCGCGCCGGAAGTCGTGCACAAGCGTCCACACGAGCTGTCGGGTGGCATGCGGCAGCGCGTCGGAATCGCGCGCGCCCTGGCGAACAGCCCGCGAGTGTTGTTGATGGACGAACCTTTCGGTGCGCTGGATGCCCTGACGCGCCAGCAGATGCAAGACCTGGTGGTCGAGCTGTGGGAGCGCAGCAGGCCGACCGTCGTCTTCGTCACGCACGATGTCGACGAGGCAATCCGCATCGCATGCTCGATTGTCGTGATGGATCACACCGGCGCCGTCGCCGACCACCTGAGCAACCCGCTGCCGCGACCTCGGCCCGCGAGCCGCCTCGCCGAATTCGACGATTACGCAGCACTGCGCCGTCGACTGCACGACCTGCTGCATGGGCAGCAGCCGGCCCTCACCTCGGGAGAACACGGATGAACACACATCGGAAAATTGCCGCGATAGTCGTTGCCGCGCTTGCGGTCCTGGGGGTTGTGGGCTGCGGTAGTTCGAATAAGGACAGTGCAGCGGACTCGCTCACCTTGGCATGGGTGGTCGACCCGTCGTGGGCGCAGGTGCCCGTGGCCAACGATCTCGGATACTTCAAGCAGCATGGCGTCAACGTCAAGATCGTCCCGTTCCCGACGGGCGCCGCAGCGCTCGAGGCACTGGCCGGCGGCGCTGTGGATGTCGCCAACGGCGGCGATGTCCCCACATCGGCTGCGGCACTGAAGAATCCGAATCTGCGGGTCTTCGCAGACGGAGCCATCTGGCCGGAGGGTAGATTCGTCGCGCGCCGCTCGGCCGGGATCGACTCGATCTCCGACCTGGCCGGCCGCAAGATCGCAGTGCCTCTGGGCAGCAGCGCACATTACTTCGCCAGCCGGTTCCTGTCCGAAGCGAACGTGAAGGCGGATCTGATCCAGACCGGACCGGCGGAGATCGTCACCGCGATCACCAACCACAACGTCGACGCGATCGCCGTCTTCCAACCCGCACTGGCGAAAGCGGTTGCGGCACTGGGTGGCGACGCAATTGAGCTGCAGGGCAAGCAGAAGTACAACCAGCACAGCCTCTACCTGGCCAACGCGAACGTTCTCGAGTCGAAGAAGCAGGCGGTGGGCAAGTTCGTGGCGGCCATCCGCAATGCCGATGCGCCGCTGTCCGGCAAAGATCCGGCCGCGCTGGCCGCGGTCGCGAAAGCAACAGGACTCGACAACAGCCTGATCAACCAGGTCTCGTCGGAGTTCAAATACCAGACGCACCTCGGATCCGAACTGGCCGGCGACCTCGCCGATCGGGCCCGGTGGGCACAGAGCATCGGGCGCATTCCTGCCGACCAGCACATCCCGGACTACCAGAACGTCATCGTCGGATCCTTTGTGACGGAGAGCAATTCATGAGCGGGGCATACCTGCTCGGCTTGGGCGGCACCATCTCCATGCACCAGACTGCGCAGGGCGCGGTGCCCGTCACCGGCGCGGTCGAGCTCTCCGAGACGGTGGCGGGCTTCTCCGGCGCCGAGAGCCTCGCACTGGTCGGTGGGTCCGAGGTCGACTTCGACCTACTGGAACGCCTGGTGGCCCGGGCGCGCGAACTGGTCGCCGACGGCGCCGCCGGCATCGTCGTGACCACGGGCACCGACTCCATCGAAGAGGTGGCGGCCTGGTTGTCCTATCGGGAGAACTGGTCGGTGCCGGTGGTGGTCACCGGTTCGATGATTCTCGGCACACGGCATGACAGTGACGGCCGCGCCAACCTCGCGGACGCGCTGGCGGTGGCGTCGTCCGGAGCGGACATCGATCCCGTGGTGGTGTTCGCCGGCAAGATTTTCGATGGCCGTGAGGCCGTGAAGGTCTCGGGGGTTGTGCGCGACGCCTTCGATGCACCGGGGCGAGGACCCATCGGATACGTCGTCGGCGGCCAAGTCCAGTGGCACCGGTCCCAGCAACGCCTCACGAGCCACGGCGATCCCACGGGTCCGATTCGGCCGGTGCCCGTGCTGCTGGCTGCGTTGGGTGATGACGGCTCGGTGTTCCGTGCCGCCGGAGATGCGCAGCGCGCGATCGTGGTGGCGGCGAACGGTGCCGGCAATCTACCGCCGAAACAGGCTGCGGCAGTGGAGGAACTGATCGACGGCGGCAGGTTCGTCGTGCTCACCACCCGGGCTGCCGACGGTCGGGTCGCTCCGGTGTACGGATACCCCGGTGGCGTGGCCGGTCTCGTCGAGCACGGTGCGCAGTTGGCTGCCGGGATCTCGCCACACCGCGCACGCCTGTTGGTGACGCTCGGGCTGGCACAAGGCCGGGACAACGACGGGCTGCGGGCGTTGATCGACAGCGAGATTCGCGCATGACCCGCGCCGCCGTCGACGCCGTCGTGGACCGGCGTGAACTCGTCGAACTCACCACTCGCCTGGTGGCCGCCGGCCAGCCGTGGTGCGAGAACAGCCTCGACGGTCCGAGTCGCCCGCCGGAGGAGGAGCGCATCGCACGCCCGGTGGGTGAGCTGTTGCGCGAGTGGGGCTTCACCGTCGAACTGGTGGGTCGCACCCCGCAGCGGCCGAATGTGGTGGCGACGAAGCGCTTCGGCGCCGGCCCGTCCCTCATGCTCAACGATCACCTCGACACCTACCCGTCCGGACCGCCGAGCCGCTGGCTCGTCTGCGCCGGAAACCCTTATTCGGCAGTCGAATCGGACGGCCGGATCTATGCACGCGGCACGTCGGACACCCGCGCCAACCTCGCGGCGCTCCTGACCGCGGCCAACCGGATCGTCGACGACCCGCCGGAGTACGGGACGCTGCTGGTGGTCCTGACCGTTGACGAGGAACGCAACGGCATCGAAGGGTCCAAGTACCTGGTCGACGAACACGGTTTGCGCCCTGACGCATCCATCACGGTCGAGCCGACGGCGTGGACCGAGGGCGGCCGCAGCGGTATCGCCCTGGCGGTGGCACAGACCGGTCATGCGCTGCTCGACATCACGGCCCGCGGGCGGTCGAGCCACATCTGGCGACCCGATACCGGCGTCAATCCGGCGCTGTTTCTCGCCGAGTTCCTGTCCGGCATCGCCGCCGATCCTGTTGGCGACTGGCCGGTTTCGGTGGTGGGCCTGCAAGCGGGGGAGACCGGCATGGCGCAGTTCACGCCATTGGAAGCGAGCGCCCGCGTCGCGGCCGTCAACATCGGCCCGGATGTCGCCGCCGGCCGACTGCTCGAAGAGTTTCACCGCCGCTTGACGGCCGTCCGGCCCGAGGGCATCGAGGTCGACGTCGAGTTCGCGCCCGGCCCGACATTTGTCGCGGGCACCGTACCGCTGACGGGCGGCGATCCTCTCGTCGCTGCGATCCAGGGCGCGTACCGCGGTGTGACGGGCGAGGACGTCCGCACCTACACAAAACCTGCTTTCAACGACACCATCCGCTTCCGCCACGTCGGCATTCCCGCGGTCACGTTCGGCCCAGGTGACGACGGGTGGGCCGTGTACGACGAGAGCATCAGCATCGACAGAATGGTCACCGCCGTGCAGGTCCTCGAAGCCGCTGTGCGGGAGTATTTTTCGGCCGCCGGCCCGGCTTAGTGCGTCGCCAGGTGGTCATGGACGCAGGCGATGAATGCCTGGCATGCCGCCGAACGCAGATGGGGTCGCGGTGCCACCAGATGCACCTGCCGGTTCATCTCGACACCGGTGACAGGACGCAGCGCCAGGGTGCTGTCGCTGTCGGCGCGGGTCCGCGCCACCGATTCCGGCAGCAGCGCCACACCGAGGTTCTGCCGCACGAAGTGCACGACCTCGTCGACGCGGGTGACCTCGAAGGCCACTCGTCGCGGTACGCCGGCGAAGCCGCGGTCGGTTTCGTGCCGGAGGCCATATCCGAGGGGAAAGTCGATGAACGGCAGTACCGCCAGTTCGGTCAGCGACACCGCCGGCTGTCCGGTCAACGGGTGATCGCACGGCATGACCGCGATCAACGACTCGGTGAACAAGTGGGTGAAATCCAACTGGTCGCTGGCCGGGGAAACGTTGGAGCCGACGATGGCCGCATCCAGCTTGCGGTCGCGGGTCGCGGTCAGCAGGACGTCGCTGCCACCGCTGCGCAGGGTCACGCTCACGTCCGGGTAGCGGGCGTGGAATGTCGCCATCAGCGTTGCGACGTCAAGGCTTTCGGACGGCACCTCCATCATCCCGACGGTCAGGCGTCCGGTGACGGTGCCGCTGAGTGCCTGGGCGTCGACCTTGATCTGGTCGATGCCGGCGACCACCTGGTGCACCAGCGGCAGGAGGGCCTCACCGGCCGGGGTGAGCGAGACGGCGCGGGTCGTGCGCTCGAAGAGCGTCACGCCGAGTTCTTCCTCGAATTTTCGTACCTGCTGGCTGAGCGCCGATTGCACGACGAAGGAGGTCTCGGCCGCTTTGGTGAAGCTCTTGGCTTCAGCCAGCGCGACCACGTAATGGAGCTGCTGCAGATTCATCAGTCTTCACTTTCAATGATGAATCGCATCATATCTATTAACTGGACTCCTAGGTGCGTTGCGGAAAGGATGGGTTGATGTCCCGCGCGATTCCCCTCCGTCCGCAGCCTCCGCTACGCAGCAACGACTGCTCGGTGGCGGCGGTACGGGATGCCATCACAGCGGAATTCGACGCGGTGCCCTTCCTCGGCGAGCTGCGGTGCTCGCACACGTCGGTGGTCGCCGGCGCGGTGGAGGAGATCGTCTTCACCTACACGGTCGGCCGCTCGGGTATCGCCGACAGCGGCTGGCTCAAACTGTGCTTCCGCTACTACTCCGACTGGGACCTGCAGACCGCTGATCCGGCCGGGCGCGACTACGCCGGCGCTCAATTGATCAGCCGGTCGCTGGTGGGGCGTGCTTCCGAAGCCGGCGCGGCCACCGTGCAGCAGCTGGCCGTCCGCTATGACGTCAAAGGCGGGGAGCGGCCGTTCCAGAAATCGCTGCTGATCCACGCGGTTGACGGCTACCTCAGGCCCGGCGACGTGATCGAAATCCGGCTGGGGGACCGCCGATTCGGCGGCCCGGGCACCCGCGTGCAGACTTTCGTCGAGGACGAGTTCGAAGTCCATCTGTTCGTCGACCCACTGGGTACCTCCCGGATGGCCCGGGCCGGCGTCAATCGACTCGCGATCGTGCCCGGCCCGCCCGAGCGGGTGGTGGTGCGCGGACCACGGCTGGTGCGCAGCGACGCCGGCGCTGTCACGCTCCGCGCTCATCTGCAGGACCGGTGGGGCAACGCCTGCGCTGATACCGCTGCCACGTTGCGCGCGCACATCGACGGCGCTGCCGTGGCCGAGGCGCAGACACCGTCCGCCGGTTGGGCGAGTGTGTCGCTGGTGGTGCCGGCGCGCGCCGCGCACATCCAGGTCGTCGCCGAAACGCACACCGAGGTGCGGGCCGCCGACACCATCGTCGATGTCATCGACGACCTGCCCGCCCCGCGCGCGTTCTTCACGGACCTGCACGTCCATTCCAATGACACGGTCGGCACCCAGGACACCGCCTGGAACCTGCGCTATGCCCGTGATATCGGGGCGCTCGACGTTGTCGGGTACACCGCCAACGACTTTCAGATCACCGACGAGGCCTGGATCGATGTGGTCGACGCCTGCCGGACCATCTCGAGCGACGGCAGCCTGGTCTGCTATCCGGGTGTCGAGTGGTGTGGCACGGCTGGTGTCGGCGGTGACCACAACGTCGTCTTTCTCGGAGAAGACACCACGCTGGCGCGCTCGCTGGAGTGGCACCAGGGGATGGCCAGCACCGTGCCGACACCCCAAACCTGGCCCATCACAGAGCTTTACGCCGCCTACGAGAAAGACCCGGATTCGTATCTCCTGATCCCGCATGTGGGCGGGCGGCGCGCGATCCTGGACTGGCACCATCCCGAGCTGGAACGGCTGATCGAGGTGCACTCGTCCTGGGGGAGCAGTCCCTGGTTCCTGGAAGACGCGTTGGCCCGCGGTCTGCGCCTGGGCGCCAGCGCCGCCAGTGACGAGCACCGTGGCCGCCCCGGCGGCGGGGCGCCCGGCGCGAACATCTTCGGCGGATTCGGCGGCCTGACAGGCGTTCTCGCACCGGAGCTCACGAAAGCCGACGTGGGACGCGCACTGCGCGCCCGTCGGACGTGGGCGACGACCGGCGCGCGTGCTGTCGCGTTGCTGCGCAGCGGCGACGCCTGGATGGGCGACGAAATCGCCACCGAAGACACCGAATTGAGCCTGAACTACGCGCTGTACGGCACGTCCGGCTGGGACGAGATCGCCATCCACGACAGCACGGGGCGCCTGTGGCAGCGCAACCTGCACACCGAAACCGGACTGTCCGACGAGCTCGTTCGCATCCGGTGGGGTGGGGCGCGGCACCGCGACCGCTACCGGTGGGCGACGTGGTCCGGCGAAGTACGGGTGACGGGCACCGAGCTGCTGGACGTGACGCCCTGGGCCGCAGCGCATCCGGAACAGGGCTTCGATGTGGCCGGCGAGACCGTGCGCTGGCGGACCACGACCTACGGCTCGGACACGGGCATCGTGGTGCGGTTGGCCGACCTCGCGGCGGCCGCCTTCCGAATCGAGGCGTCGGTGCACGAGGACGGCCTGCGCGTGGAGCGCGAGTTCTCGGGTGCCGAGTTGATCGGGGCCGGCCACGTCGAATCCGCTGTGGGCGGACTGAATCTGCGGCTGCGTGCCGAACGGGTGGCCGAGTTCTCCGCGCTGCCCACCACGGTGACCGGCGACCTCCTGCTCGGCCTGCCACACGGCACCAGCGCCACGTATGTGCGCGCCACCCAGTCCGATGGCCATCAGGTGTGGACCAGCCCGCTGTTCGTCACCCGTTCGGGCGGCCGGCCGCGATGTCCCGAGCCGGCCTGACCTCGCGTCTCACCCGCTCGATCGACACCAAGGAAAACAGTGTTCTCTCATCGTCATTTCACCAGGCTGCTTGCGCTGGGCGCAGCCATCACCGCCGTCGTCGCGGTGGCCGGATGCTCTTCGCCGACCAAGTCGGCGTCGCCGTCGCCGGTGCCATTGCGGCTGGGCTATCTGACTCGTGTCACGCACGCGCCGGCGCTCATCGGCGTCAACGACGGGCTGTTCGCCCACCAACTCGGCTCTGGGGTCACCTTCACCGCGCAACCGTTCAGCACCGGCACCGAAGAGATCACCGCGCTGTTGTCGGGCCACCTCGACGCGGCATACGTCGGCCCCAACCCGGCTTTCAATGCCTGGCAGAAATCGAAAGGTCAAGCCATCAAGATCATTTCGGGCGCTGCCAGTGGTGGTACCTCGATGGTCGTCCAGCCGGGCATCACGTCGGCCCAGGACCTCAGGGGCAAGACGGTGGCCGATCCGGCGCTCGGTGGCACCCAGGACGTCAGCCTCCGCGATTGGCTGGCCAAGAACGGTTTGAAGACCGACACCCAGGGCGGCGGCGATGTTTCGGTCAAGCCGACAAACCCCGAATCGGCGATCGTCCAGCAGTTCGTGAGCAAGCAGATCGCCGGTGCGCTGGATTCCGCGCCGTTCGACGTGCAGATGATCAAAGCCGGCGGCGTGCGGTTGTGGTCGGATCCGAACACCATCACCGTGCTGGTCGTGCGTCAGGACTTCCTCGCCGCGCATCCCGACGCGGTGGCGGGGTTGCTGCGCGGCCAGGTCCAGGCCAACGACAAGATCGGTGCCGATCCCGCGGCCGCGGCGCAGTCGGCCAATGCCGCACTCGCGAAAACGCTTGGCAAGGGGCTGGATCCGGAGGTGCTGGCCGAGTCGTTCAAGGAGACCACGTTCACCAACGATCCGGGGATCGTTTCACTGCGCGAACAGGTGAGCAAGGCCGTCGCCATCGGCTTGTTGCCGCCGCTGAACATCGACGGCCTCTTCGATCCGGCCCCACTGAACGCGGTGCTCGCGGCGTCGGGCAAACCGGCGGTCGCCGCGTGACCCGCTGTGCACAAGCCGGTGAGATGACCGTGGCCGTCCCGACGCCGCCTCCGGTACCGCAGCAGGCATTGGAACTGGCCGAGGTGACCAAGCGCTATGGAAAGGGCGCTGGTGCGGTGACCGCGCTGGATCCGGTCAGCCTGACAGTCGCAGAAGGTGAATTCGTCTGTCTGGTAGGTAGTTCCGGCTGCGGCAAGAGCACGCTGTTGTCGATCATCGCCGGACTGGACGCGCCGTCGAGCGGGGCGGTCGACACTTTCGGTCGCCGGGTGGCGCTGATGTTTCAGGAGCCGGCCCTGTTTCCCTGGCTGACGGCGGCAGCCAACATCGACCTGGCACTGCGGGCGCGCGCGGTGCCGCGGGACGTGCGCCGCGAACGGGTGGCGCGACTGCTGGCCACCGTGGGGCTGACCGAATTCGCCGGCAAGCGTCCGCATCAGTTGTCCGGCGGTATGCGGCAACGGGTTGCGCTGGCCCGCGCGCTCGCGCAGGACGCCGACGTGCTGTTGATGGACGAACCCTTTGGCGCGCTGGACGCGCTGACCCGTGATCTGCTCCACGAGGAACTCGAGCGCATCGTCGAATCGCGTGGACTGACAGTTGTTTTCGTGACCCACAATGTCCGGGAAGCGGTGCGGCTGGCTGATCGGGTGATTCTCCTGGGGACTCGACCGGGTCGTGTCGTCGAAGAATTCCAGGTGCCGGCACCCCGTCCTCGTCAGATCAACACCGCCGACGTCGCTGAGCTGGCGGCACACATCACGGCGCGGCTGCACGAGGAAGGCAACGGTCATCGTGGTCGGTAGCGGAGTTGCCGATCTGGCTCGGCCGTCACGTCAGAAGAGCGATCGGCTGCAGTCGGTGCTGGCATCGATATGGACGAAGGCGCTGGCCCTGCTGGTGGCGTTGGGGGCGTGGCAGCTCGTTTGTCTGAGCGGCTGGAAGTCGTCGGTGATCTTGCCGGGCCCATTGGCGGTCGGTGCCACCCTGTGGCAGCAGCTGCACGATCCGGTGTTGTGGCAGGCGGTTTCGACGACGATGGCCAGGGCCGTCGTCGGTTTCGCGCTGTCGCTGCTGATCGGTACGGTCATCGGCAGCATCCTGTCCCGAAACAAACTGCTGCGCACTACCTTTGGTCCGATCATCACCGGACTGCAGACGATGCCGGCCATCGCCTGGTTTCCCTTCGCGATCATCTTCTTCGGCCTCGACACCTCGGCAATCCTGTTCGTCATCGTCATCGGTGCCGCGCCGTGTGTGGCACTCGGCGTGATCTCGGGTGCCGACCACATTCCACCGCTGCAATTGCGTGCGGCAAAGACCATGGGGCTGAGGCGGTTTGCGTTGTACCGGCATGTCATCCTGCCGGCGTCACTGCCGACGTTCGTCAGCGGGTTGCGGCAGGGCTGGGCGTTCGCGTGGCGGAGCCTCATGGCCGGTGAACTGGTCGTGATGGTCGCGGGCACCGCATCGATCGGGGTTCTGCTGGAGAACGCGCAGAACATGAGTGACATGCCGCTGGCCATCGCCGTCATGATCGTCGTGCTGGTGATCGGCATCGTCGTCGACTCCGTTTTCGGCCTGGCGGACAGACAGATCCGCCGGTACTGGGGACTGGTCGACGGTGACCACGAATGACCGGCGGCGTGAACCCATTTCGCCTCTGGGCCTTCGGCGACGCCCATGTGGGCACCGACCGGCGATTCGGCAGAGACAGCCTGGCCGAGGCGATTTCGCAGTCCGAGGCGGGTGGCCCTGACGGCGGCCCGGCGTTCGACTGGGACATCGCGGTCGACGTCGGCGACATGTCAGGTGCCCACCACCAGCTGCCGGACGACGCCGAGGGGCGTGAGCTGCGGCGGCAGTTCGCCGGCCTGCGCCGCCATCGGCGCGAGGACATCTACAGCGTGTGCGGCAACCACGATCGCAGTGGCCTGGACGAACCCGAGGCCTGGTGGTGGCAGAAATGGGTCGACCCGCTCGGACAGCACACCGCGTCGTCCGGCGTCGACAACGCCCGCCGGCCCTTTGCGGTCGACGGGGTGTGGCAGCACTACTCGTTCCGGGTGGGGAACCTGCTGTTTCTCATGCTGAGTGACCGCAACGAACCAACCCAGTCTGTCGGTCGCGGCACGTTGGGCGGCAACCCGGGGGGAGTGGTCAGCGGCGAGACGTTCCGATGGTGGAAAGACATGGTGCTGGCCAATCCCGACGCGATCATCGTGACGGTGCACCACTACGTCCTCAAGGACACCACCGTCGCCTCGGGCGAGTGGGAAGGCGTGCGTCGCGACACCGACGGCCGGTTGGTTGAGCACTACCACCGGCCGTTCACGGAAGGCACACCACAGGGCGCGTCGTACCTGTACTGGGTGGACAGTCAGCCGGACTCCGGTGCCTTCGAACAGTTTCTGGCCGAGCACCCGGGCCGGGTGCAGCTGTGGATCGCCGGGCACACCCATACCCATCCCGATGACAATTTCGGCGGCAAGAGCCATATCGAACAGCGCTGGGGCACCTGGTTTCTCAACGTCGCCTCATTGAGCCGGCACCACATGCCGATCACGACGCTGCCACTGAGCCGGTTGTTGACGTTCACTCCCGGCAGCGCGGAAGTCCGGGTGCAGTGCTATCTGCACACCAGCCAGCATGCGCCGCAGGGCTGGTATGACAAGGCGGAGAAGGTGATTGCGCTGCGGACACCGTTTCGCTGGACCGGTTCGCGGGCGGACTGACCCTGAGGACGCCGGCTTCGGGTGCCGTCTACAGCGATTTGCCGACCAGTGCGGCCAGGTCGGCGATGCGGTTGGAGTAGCCCCATTCGTTGTCATACCAGGACACGACCTTGGCTTGGTTGTCGATGACCTTGGTCAGGCCCGCGTCGAACAGTGAACTGTGCGGGTCGGTGACGATATCGGACGACACGATGGGCGCGTCGTAGTACTTCAAAATCCCCCGCAGCGGCCCCTCGGCCGCGGCCGCCATCGCGGCGTTGATCTCCGCCGCCGAGGCCGCTGTGCCGAGTTCGGCGGTCAGGTCGGTCACCGACCCCGTCGGCACCGGCACCCGCAACGCATACCCATCCAACTTGCCCTTGAGCTCGGGCAGCACCAACCCGATGGCCTTGGCCGCCCCCGTCGAGGTCGGCACGATGTTGATCGCCGCCGCCCGCGCCCGGCGCAGATCCTTGTGCGGCCCGTCCTGCAGATTCTGATCCTGGGTATAGGCGTGAATGGTCGTCATCAACCCTTTGACGATGCCGAACTCGTCATTCAAGACCTTGGCGATCG
>NZ_JARVRX010000014.1 GCF_030209435.1 Mycolicibacterium sp. lyk4-40-TYG-92
GAACTGTCACCGATGTCCTGATGCAGAACTGTCACCTATGTCCTGCGACATGACAAAATCATCAGGATCGTGACGCTAGTTACCTCGTGTGACCAGCGCGAACAAAGTGACCAGAGTTTTTTGGCGCGCGACCGCTCAGGACAAGACCAACCTGATCGACGGCCAGCACCCGGTCGGCGAAATGTTCGCAGTCGCGACACCGAGACTGCAGCCATTCACCAAACCGACCATCAGACGGGCTACGGTCCACAACTGCGACAACTATTCGTCATAAGATGCTGGCGTCACCAGATCGGCAGGAGCATCGATGTCACGCGGCACTCCGCTGGAAGACAACGCACGGACGGGCTCACCGCCCACCGACCGCGTCGTCAGCATCATCGAACTCCTGGCGCAGCAGTCCGAGCCCAGTTCCGTGGCCTCGATCGCGTCTCGCCTGGAACTCAACCGCGCGACGGTGACCTCGATCCTGCTGGCCCTGGAGCGTGCCGGTTGGGTTGTGCGCCTTGCTGACCGGAGTTACACGCTCGGGCCGGGCATGCTCGGCGTCGCCGAAGCCGTGCGCAACGCCCTACCCCTGCCGGACAACCACACCGAGGTCCTGCACGACCTGGCACATGCCACCAAGTGCGGTGTGTCGCTGGCGATGGTCGGCGCCACCGAGATGACGTTCGTGAGCGTGGTGCGCGGCGTCGGCCACATCCCGGGCGGCGTCGGTGTCGGCGTCCGCCTGCCGCTGACGCCGCCCGCCGGCGCATCGGTGATCGCGCGCCGCGACGCAGCCAGTCGACAACAGTGGCTGGCCGGCGCACCGCACGAGCTGCGCCCCGCGTTCAGCAACCTGCTCGATCAGCTCGGCAACGATGGTGTCGCAATATTCGATTTCGGCGACTCCAACCCCGAGGTGCTGGGCGTGCTGGGCGACGTCGCCGAGCTGCTCTCCGAGCACCCCCGACGCAGTGCGCTCCGGCAGCGAGTTTTCGAGACCCTGGTCAGCCTCGGCGGAAAGCCCTACAGCACGGTCCAGCTCGAATCACCCGAGCCACTCCCGGTGAGCTACCTCAGTACCGCCGTGGACAACGCCGCCGGCCATCCCGCCTACGAGATTCAGCTGGGGCCGCTGAATCCGTCGCTCAGCGCTGCCGATCGCGCGCGCTACATCCACGAATTGCGCTCGGCCGCAGCAAAGCTCGGTCAGCACTAGCCATCGCCACGTGCGCAACCCGTCGGCTGTCCGGCGGGCAATTGCGCGACCCACTCACCGGGAATCAATGCTTGCGCCGCCGCCGCCGGGATGCTTACCATCTGCGCGTTGCCAATTATTTGACAGTCAACTGACAATTATTCGTCACATTGGGAGTGTAGATGGACACAGCAACGACGCTGCATCGCATTGGAAGCCCGGCCGGATCGGGTCATGCCCGGTTCATCGGCCGCGTGGGCGCATTGGCCGTCGCCCTCGGCATCGGAGTCGCCGTCGCGAGCAGTCCCGCCGTCTGCCTGGCCGACACCGGCACCAGCGCCTCGACGTCGTCTGCCGACAACGCGCCGGCCACCAAGCCGAAGCGCGAGAAGCCCACGAAGAAGGTGAAAGCACCCAATCGGCAGAAGGATTCGTCAACCAAGGGCGATCAGGCCACCGCCACGACGACACCGGACAAGTCGGCGACGGAAGGCGCGCCGAAGCCCAGCGACAGCAATACACCTTCGACGGCCACTCCCGATGAAAAGCCCACCGCAACACAGCCACTGCCGGGGAAGGCATTCGAGTCCCGCACCGCCACGCCCAAGACGCCACGCCAGGACCGCCGTCACAGCCCGACGACCAAGCCGGTCGCGACAGTCGCCCAACCGGCCACCACCAAGCCGACCGCGAAAGCCACGCAGAAGCCCGCGTCGACGGCGACCGTGACGGCACCGAATCCGACTGGTGCCCAGACCTCCTCAGTCGCATCCGGCGCCACCACGGTGTCGTCGGCCCTGACCTCGGCGGCGACGAAGATCAATTCGATCACGGCCACAACTCAACCCGTCTCGACTGCCGCCACTGGCGGCAACTTCGTCACTCACGTGGTGTCCAGCCTGCTCGGCGCCATCGGGCTCGTCCCGCACGCCGGCACCAGCCCCACCGCCCCACCGCAGGCGCCGGTGCTGTGGACGCTGTTCAGCTGGATTCGCCGCGAGATCGGCAACACCTTCTTCAATGCCGCGCCAAAGCTCGCCTACAAGCAGACTGAGACCAGCCAGACGTTCGGCGGCGTCATCACAGGAGACCTCAAGGCCACCGACGCCAACGGCGACAAGCTCACCTACACCGTCGACAAGGGTCCGGCCAAGGGCGCCGTGACGGTCCGCCCGGACGGGACGTTCGCGTATACACCAAGTGACGCACTGGCATTCACCGGCGGCACGGACACGTTCACGGTCACCGTCGACGACCGGCCGGGCAATCCCTTCCACATCAACCTGCTGAAGTTGTTCCAGCCGAACGCCGGTGCCACGACCACCGAGACGGTCACCGTGACGGTGAAGCCCACCAGCCCGCTCGGCACCGCCGACCAGATCGCGCTGGAACAGAAGGCCCAGGAGATCGTCAACACCCCGCAGGTACAGGCTGCCATCCAGGCGCTCAAGGCCGCCTGGCTGGCGCATGCCCAGCAGCAGTTCGGCCTGGTTGGCGGCGTCGACGCCGAGAATCTCGCGCTGCTCGACCAGGCGGCGCGGGAGCAGGCGCTCAATGCCGCGATGACGGTGGTCAACAACGACCCCGACAACCCGCTGGTGATGGCCGTCGATATGCGCGCCCACAGTTGGTATGGCACCGATACCGCCGGCGGCCGGTTCATCTACGACAACCCCGACACCATCTACCGCACCATCCCGGTGCGCAGCGACTCGACATACGTGATCACTGGCAAGTATCTGGGCGGCATCCCCGTCGACGGAAACTTCGGCGTGTACGCCGACATCAGCGATGCCAAACCGATCGGAAATCTGTCGGCGCAGAACCTTGTGGTCAACGCCGATGGCACGTTCACCATCACAGCGGACGGAAATCCGACCGCGCCGGGCCAGACGAACCACATCTACCTGCCGCCGGATGCCCAGCAGATTTTCGTCCGCTACACGATGGCGGACTGGAACACCGAATCCGCGCCGAGTCTCACTGTCACCCGGACGAGCGGCCCGGCGGGATCGCGCGCGGAGACCTTCGACGAAATGGTCGCCCACACCGCCGACATCCTGGCCAATTTCGGCACCAGCGCCCACAACACGGCACTGGACATCGTCACCGTCAATCTGCAGACCGGTCAGCTCAAGCCGCCCAACACGCTGACCCAGCCGTTCAACTTCCCCGGCACCCTGGTGTCGCAAAAGCAGAGTCTCGGCTACTTCCAACTGGCCGACAATCAGGCCCTGGTCATCACCATCAATCCGGGCAACGCCGGGTATTTCGTGGTGCCGGTGACCAACGACTGGGAACTGTCGCCCGGCGACGGCACCGAGCAGACGAGCCTCAACAACGCGCAGTCCATCGCCAACGCGGACGGCACCTACACGCTCGTCATCTCGCCCGACGACCCCGGCGTGGCCAACTGGGTCTCCACGGGCGGCCTCAACCAGGGCACCCTCTACATCCGGTTCCAGGACCTCGACGCCACCTCATCGGCGGTGCCGATGATCGTCTCGCAGCAGGTCGTCACCCTCGATCAGCTCGGCACCGTGCTGCCGGACGGCACCAAATACCTCACCGACGCGCAGCGACAGGCCCAACTGGCGGCCCGCGTGGACGGCTACAACGACCGCTTCGGCCCCTACCCTCAGATCACCACAGGAGCACACTCCGTATGACCGCCACCGCCGTCACCTTCACTCCCGGTTCCGCCGCCACGTGGCGCGGCCCCTGGGCCATGTATGCCGCACTGCGCGAGCATGATCCGGTTCACCACGTCATCCCCGAGCATGCCCCCGACAAGGACTACTGGGTGCTGTCGCGCTATGCCGACATCTCGGCGGCGGCGAAGGACCACGGCACCTTCTCGTCGGCCGACGGTCTCACCTTCAACTATGACGACATGGAAGCCGTTGGCATCAAGGACAATCCGCCGATGGTGATGCAGGACCCGCCGGTCCACACCACCTTCCGGCGCCTGGTGGCCAAGGGATTCACCCCGCGGCAGGTCACCGCGGTGGAACCCAAGGTGCGCGAGTTCGTCATCGACCGCATCGAGAAGTTGCGCGCCAAAGGCACCGGCGACATCATCACCGAATTCCTCAAACCACTGCCGAGCATGGTGGTGGCGCACTATCTCGGTGTCCCGGAGCAGGATTGGGACCGCTTCGACGCGTGGACCGACGCCATCGTGGCCGCCAACGCCACCGGTCACCAGGCGAGCGCGGGACCAGCGGTTGCCGAAATCTTCGGCTACTTCAACGAATTGATCGCCTACCGCCAGAAGAATCCCGGGGACGACACCGTCTCCCATCTGGTGGAAGCGGGCTTCGGCGCGGACGGCGACATGTCCGGCATCCTGTCCATCCTGGGCTTCGCCTTCACCATGATCACCGGCGGCAACGACACCACGACCGGAATGCTCGGCGGTGCAGTGCAATTGCTCAGCGCCCGCCGTGACCAACGGCAGCTCCTCATCGACGATCCGGCGCTGATCCCGGATGCGGTCGAAGAACTGTTGCGGCTCACCTCGCCGGTGCAGGGCCTGGCCCGCATGACGACCCGCGACGTCGAGATCGAGGGCACCACCATTCCGGCCGGCCGCAAGACCTTCCTGTTGTACGGCTCGGGCAACCGCGACCACCGGCAGTTCGGCCCTGACGCCGAGGAATTGAATGTGCTGCGCCGCCCCGCTCAGATCCTCACGTTCAGCCACGGCAACCACCACTGTCTCGGCGCCGCGGCGGCTCGGATGCAGGCCCGCATCGCGCTCGAGGAACTGCTGACCCGGTGCCCGGATTTCGACGTCGACGCCGACGCGGTCGAGTACGCCGAAGGCAGCTATGTGCGCCGACCGACGCACCTTCCGTTCACGGCGCAGCCATGAGCCGGGTGGAGGTCGATCACGAGATTTGCATCGGCATGGGCATGTGCGAGGGCATCAGCGCGGCGTTCCGCGTCGGCGACAACGGCACGGTCGACATCGGTGACACCACCGATGTCGACCCGCTGGTACTGCGGCGGGCCGTGGCGTCTTGTCCGACGGCTGCGTTGCGCATGGCCGACGACATGTAACGCGGCGCCACAACCGGCCCTCCGGCGGCAACCAACCGGCATGACGCACGTCACCCCGGCATGGTTCGATCTAAGGCGCCATGACTATCGCGAGCCCTTTCCCCGAGGTCCAGATCCCGACGACGGCCGTCTACGAGTACATCTTCGGCGATCTCACGTCGGATGCCGATCGCATCGCGATCACCGAGGTCGCGACCGGTGCCGAGTACACGTACCGCGAACTGACGAGCCGGATCGAGGCATTCGCCGGGGCGCTGGCCGCCCGCGGGCTGGGTGTCGGCGACGTGGTGGGCCTGCTGGCACCCAACAGCGCCGCGTTCGCCGTCGCCTTCCACGGCATTCTGCGGTCCGGCGCCACCGCCACGACGATCAACGCACTGTTCACGGCGAAGGACATCGCCAAGCAGTTGACCGACTCCCGTGCCGCGATGCTGATCACCGTCACGGCGCTGGCACCGCAGGCGCTGCAGGCCGCCGGCGAGGTCGGGCTGGCGGCCGATCGCGTCGTCGTGCTCGACGGGCCCGGCACGGCGGCCGACGGTCATCCGAATGCCGGTGACCTGCTCGACGCCGCGCTGCCCGCACCCGAGGTGAGCTTCGACCCGGCCACCCACCTGGCGGCCCTGCCCTACAGTTCGGGCACCACGGGAAATCCCAAGGGCGTCATGCTCACCCACACGAACCTCGCGGCGAACGTCGCGCAGATTCGGCCCATCCAGGGCCTGGTCCCCGAGGACCGCGTGCTCGCGGTGTTGCCGTTCTTCCACATCTACGGCATGACGGTGCTGCTCAACTCCGTCCTGCACGCCCGGGCCCGGCTGGTCATCATGCCCAGCTTCGATCTGGCGCTGTTCCTCAAGACCATCCAGGACCACAAGTGCACGTTCGCGTTCATCGCACCGCCGGTCGCGGTGGCCCTGGCCAAGCACCCGATGGTCGACTCCTACCGGCTCGACTCCCTGAAGGGCCTGATGTCGGGTGCCGCGCCGCTCGATGACGACCTGGGCATGGCGGTCTCCGACCGGCTCGGCTGCCCCATCGTGCAGGGCTACGGCATGAGTGAGCTGAGCCCGGTGAGCCACTGCATGCCGTTCGACGGCGGCCGTGAACTCGTCGGCGCCGTCGCGCCATTGAGCTCGTGCGGCTGGACAGTGCCCAATGCCGTCAGCAAGATCGTCGAGCCGGATACGGGAGCCGAGATCAGCCGGCCCGAGCACGGCCTCAGCGAGGTCGGCGAACTGTGTTTCCGCGGGCCCAACGTCATGGCCGGTTACCTCAACAACGACGCCGCCACCCGGGAGACCATCGACGCCGACGGCTTCCTGCACACGGGTGACCTGGCCCGCGTCGACGCCAGCGGCTGCATCTACATCGTCGACCGGCTCAAGGAGCTCATCAAGTACAAGGGCTACCAGGTACCGCCGGCCGAGCTCGAGGCTGTGCTGCTGGCGCACCCCGCTATCGCCGACACCGCAGTGGTCGGGGTCCGCGATCCCGAATCGGGCGAGGAAGTGCCGAAGGCGTTCGTGGTGCTGCAACCGGAGGCGGCGTTGACGGGCGACGAGATCATGGAATTCGTCGCCGGCCAGGTCGCGCCGTACAAGAAGGTCCGGCAGGTCGCATTCATCGAAGCGATCCCGAAGTCCGCGGCCGGCAAGATTCTGCGCCGCGAACTGCGCGACATCCGCGAGGTCTAGCCCGAGATCGTCTGGCCGAGGTCGCGCGCGGCCTTGGCCTGGCGATACCCGACCACGAGTCCGACGAGTGGCATCAACACCAAGCCGGCCAGCCCGAAGAGGTCACCGCGCAGCTCGATCGGCTCGGCCGCGGCCCACACCGGGATCCCGGTGTGGTCGGCGGACAGCAGATCCGCGGCGCCGTCCTCGCTCGGCGCCGACGGTGCGTGCAGCTCGATGATGGGCGGCGCAGTGCCTGCGGCAGGAGACCACGTCCGGGCCGGTGCCGTGCCGGTGTGCTGCTCGGCGACGATCACGGGCTGCGGCGGGTTCGGCGGGCTGAAGGTCGGGACGGCGGCAGGGCTGTCGGACCCGCTGTTGGACTGGGCGCCGGACACGACGTTGTTGCCCCGCCCGCCGGCGTTGCCATTCGCCTTCGACGACGATTTCCCGGTCTTGGTCTGGCCGGCGACCGACGCAATGCCGCGCGAACCCGAACCACCGTTGGCTGAGGTGCTGTTGCCGGAGTTGTTGTGTGAGGCGCCGCTCCGGCTCGGCCCCTTGGCCGAACTGCCGTTGCCACCATTGCCGTTGGACCCGCCAGGGTCGGCGACGGCCACGGCCGGCGAGGCCCCGGCCAGCACCACAAACGCGGACACCGAAAGGCCGGCCACCGTCAGCAGCGCGTCCTCACGGCGCATGTCTGTCCCCGATCAGTTCCGCTGAGTCGCAACCCCCTGCGCACTCCGGATTCTCATCATGGCATGTCACCACGCCCCGGTTGACGATTTCCGCCGTTTGCCGGACGGGTCGGAACTCACGCGGCATCCGGGTCTTGCGCGATCCCGTCCGCGGCCTTGCGCAGCAGCGTCAGCGCGGTACGGGCCCACGTCTGCGTCGCGCCGGCAAGTCCGCAGGAGGGCGTCAGGCCGACGCGGTCGCGCAGCACGGCGCGGGGGAAGCCGAGCCGGTCGGTGACGCTCGCGGCCGTCGCGGCGACCTTCTCGACCGGCACCGGACGTTCCGGGGCAACGCCCGGCAGCACGCCGAGCATGATGGTCCGGCCCGCCTCCACCCACTCACCGATGCCGTCGAGGTCGGCCGCGGTCAGCGTCGCGGCATCGACCGATAGCGCGGTGAAAGCGGTGCGCGCCAAGGTTTTCCACGGCACGTCCGGCGCGCACACGTGAATGCTCGCCGGTCCCCCGGCGGTCGCGATGCACTGGTCGAGCAGGCTCGCGGCCAGCTGCGCGTCGATCGGCGCCACCGGCGACATCCGGGTCACCCCGGCGAGCCGTCCGGCCAGGGCAGCGGGCAATGACGGTTCGTCGAACTGCACCACCACCTCGGCGTCGCAACGCCGCGCCACCTCGGCGCGATGATGCGCGACGCCCTCGGCGAGCGAACCCGTCAGGTCGCGCACTGCGCCCGCATCGGTGATGGCCCGGTGACCGCCGGGCAACTCAAGTTCGGCGGCCAGCGTCAGCGGACCCGGCACCTGCACCTTGATGGTCCTACCGGTGCCGCGCAGCCCGGCCTTCTCCCACGCCTCTTCGAGGGCGTCGACGTCCTCGTCGAGCAGACCCGTGGCGCGGCGCACGACGGTGCCGCGGCCGGGCGCGATGCGGTATCCGCGGGGGACGGTGTCGATGCCGATGTCGACGAGCAGCGCGCCCGCCCGTCCGATGATGTCGGCGCCGACGCCACGCGCCGGGAGCTCCACCAGATGCGGCAGGGCGGGCAGCTCACCGACCACGACTGCCGCCGCTTCCCGGGCGACCGTCCCCGGCCACGAGCCGATACCGGTTGCCTGAGCGAAAACAGTCACGCTGCCAACACTATTCGATGGGCTCTGCGGGCTGGTCCTCCACATAGCTCCGCAGCCGGTCCAGGGCCCGGTCCCAGCGCTTCGACAGCGCGGTCAGGTACTCGCTGGCCTCGGCGAGCGGGTCCGGCTGGATCCGCCAGATGCGCTCACGCCCGTGCCGGCTGCTGGTCACCAGTCCCACCGCCTCCAACAGCAGCAGATGTTTGGTGGCCGCTTGCCGGGTCACCGGGATCACCTGTGTCACTTGCGAAGTCGAGCAGGGACCCGTTTCGCACAGTCGCACCACGATGCGCAGCCGATTGGGGTCGCCGAGCGCGTCGAACAGTGGCGCCCGGGCCTCGACAGCCGTACTCACACGAGCTCGTCCAGGTACTTGCGTACCAGTTTCGTCTGGGCTTCCCAGCCGCCGCTGTTGGCTTCGAATGCGGCGGCCCGGCGCTCGACCGGGATGCTGTCGAAGCCGGACTCGACGATCCGGAGCAGTACGCCGTCAGCGGTGTCGGTCAACGTGAACTCGACCAGCGTGGTCGGCTCGGCGTCGTAGTCGGCGCCTGGCTCGACGGCGTACGGATGCCAGCGGAACGCGAGCCGGCGCGGCGGCTCCACCGCGACGATGTGCCAGACGGACGACTGCCCCGCGTGCGGTTCCTGCGCGGCCGCGACCTCGTCGTCGACCTCCGTCGGGGTGATCACCCCGGACACCGATTCACCGGCGACGAACGGGCCATCGAAGCGCACGCCGAACCACCGGCCGAACTCTTCGGCGTTGGAGACGGCGCGCCACACCCGGTCGAGCGGTGCGCGCAGGGTGACTTCTTTTTCGATGCGATCGGAACTCATAAGCAACCTCCTGGTTGCCTTTCACGCTACGACCGATCAGCCGAATATGCAACCTTTTGGTTGCTTTGGGATGGGATCAGCGCGCGATGGTGGCGCTGCCGACGACCTCGTCACCCTCCGGGTCGCGCCGGTACAGCACCATGGTCTGACCTGGGGCGACGCCGCGCAGCGGAGTGCGGAGCTGCACATCGAGCACGCCGTCGCGGAACTCGGCGACGGCGTCGGCCAGGCCGCCGTGCGCCCGCACCTGGATCAGGCACTCGATGGGTCCGACCGGCTCCACACCCGAGGTGAACACCGGACGCTCGCCCGTCAGCGCGTGGATCTCGAGGTCCTCCACACCGCCGACGTGCACCGTCCCGGTCTCGGCGTCGATGCCCGTGACATAGCGCGGCAGACCGTCGGGTCCTGGACCCGCGATGCCCAGGCCCTTGCGCTGACCGATGGTGAACCCGTGCACGCCGTCGTGCTCGGCGAGCTTCGTACCGCCGGCATCAACGACAGCGCCCGGCCGGATGCCGATGCGCGCGCCGAGGAAGGCCCGGGTGTCACCGGACGGAATGAAGCAGATGTCGTGGCTGTCCGGCTTGTCCGCGACCGCCAACCCGCGCTCGGCGGCCTCCTGCCGAATCTGCGGCTTGGGGGTGTCGCCGATCGGGAACAGCGCGTGGCTGAGTTGCTCGGCGGTCAGCACACCGAGCACGTACGACTGGTCCTTGTCCGCGTCGACCGCACGACGCAGCCGGCCGTCCTCCAGCCGCGCGTAGTGCCCCGTCGCCACGGCGTCGAAACCGAGCGCCAGCGCACGCGCCGACAGCGCCGAGAACTTGATCTTCTCGTTGCAGCGCACGCATGGGTTCGGGGTCTCACCGCGGGCGTACGACTCGACGAAGTCGTCGATGACGTCCTCTTTGAAGCGGTCCGCGAAATCCCAGACGTAGAACGGAATTTCCAGGATGTCCGCGACACGGCGGGCGTCCCCGGCGTCCTCCTTCGAGCAGCAACCACGTGACCCGGTGCGCAGGGTGCCGGGCGCGCTGGACAGCGCCAGGTGCACGCCCACCACCTCGTGGCCGGCGTCGACCATGCGCGCCGCGGCCACCGAGGAGTCCACTCCCCCGCTCATCGCTACCAGAACCCGCATGACTACCTTCCCAACCCGGCACTGGCCAGTGCGGCCTGACGCGCCCGCTCGACCGCGGCCGGCAACACGGCCAGCGCGGCATCGATGTCGGCGTCAGAACTGGTGTGCCCCAACGAAAATCGGAGTGATCCGCGGGCGCTCGCCGGATCGGCGCCCATCGCGATCAGGACGTGCGACGGCTGCGCGACACCCGCCGTACAGGCCGAGCCCGTCGAACATTCGACGCCCTTGGCATCCAGCAGCATCAGCAGGGCATCGCCCTCGCAGCCGCGAAAAGTGAAGTGTGCGTTGCCCGGCAGCCGGTCCGCACCAGCGCCGCCGTTGAGCACGACGTCGTCGATACCGGACAGCACGCCGTCGACCAGGCGGTCGCGCAAGGCGCCGATCCGGGTCCGGTAGGCATCGAGTCCCTCCACCGCGACGAGTGCGGCAGCAGCCATGGCCACGACGCCCGCGACATCCGGTGTGCCCGAACGCACGTCACGCTCCTGGCCGCCGCCGTGCAGCAGCGGCACGCACGCGACGTCGCGGCGCAGCAGCAGCGCCCCGACACCGGTAGGTCCACCGAACTTGTGCGCCGCCACGCTCATGGCGGACAGTCCGCTCGCGGCAAAATCGACCGGCACGGCACCGATCGCCTGGATGGCGTCGCTGTGCATAGGTACGTCGAATTCAGCTGCGACAGTAGCCAATTCGGCGACAGGCTGGATGGTGCCGACCTCGTTGTTGGCCCACATCACGCTGACGAGTGCGACGTCGTCGTGGGTTTCGAGAATCTCGCGCAGGGCTTCGGCGGACGTGGCGCCGGTGGCGTCCACGGGCAGCCAGGTCACTTCCGCGCCCTCGTGTTCGACGAGCCACTCGACGGCGTCGAGTACCGCATGGTGCTCGATGGGCGACGTCACGATCCGGCGGCGTCCCGGGCAGCTGTCCCGGCGGGCCCAGAAGATGCCCTTGACCGCCAGGTTGTCACTCTCGGTGCCGCCGGCGGTGAAGATGACCTCGGAGGGCCGGGCGCCCAGCTGCTGGGCCAGGGACTCGCGGGCCTCCTCCATCCGGCGCCGTGCCGCCCGGCCCGACGTGTGCAGCGACGACGCGTTACCGCCGGCGGCCAGGACCGACGTCATCGCCTCGATGGCAGCGGGCTGCATCGGGGTCGTGGCGGCGTGGTCCAGGTATGCGGGGCTCATGGCCTGTCCAGGATACCGGCCAGGCCAAACCGGTCAGGCTGCCAGCACGTGCCCGTGAACAGCAGCGACGGGCAGCGGGCCGACCTGGTGCACCGCCGCCTGGCAGCGGCCGGCCAGATCGCGCCGGTCCGTACCGGGCAACTGCAGCGACTGCACCTGCATGTGGCACACCGTCAGCTTCGCGGTGATGACGCGCTTGATCGACGTCAGGAGCGAATCGTCGCCGATGAACGCCGGGATGGTCGACTGCGCGCCGTTGCGGTGCCGGTAGGTCAGCTGTAGGGGCTGAACGGGACGGCCGGTGTCGATCGCGGCCTGGAACATCGCCGGTGCGAAGGTGCCGTGCCCCAGGCCGCACCACGTGGTGCCCTCCGGGAACGCGACGACGGTCTGGCCGGCGGCGAGCCGGTCCCCGACGGTGCGGACGACGTCGGGCAGGCGACGCAGGCTGTGCCGGTCGATCGGGATGACCTTGAGCAGTCGGGCCACGAAGCCGAGTGCGGGCCACTCGATGAGGTCGGCGCGGGCCACGAACGAGCCGGGCATCACGGCGCCGATGGCGAAGATGTCGACCCAGGACACGTGCCCGGCGACCACCAGTACGCCGCTCAGGTTGCGGATGGGGCCACCGGAGACGCTGATCCGCACGCCGAGGCACCGCAGCATGAGCCGGCAGTACAGCCGCTGGATGCGGGACTTGCCGGGCAGCGGCACTGCCAGCAGCGGCAGCGCGGGTAGCAGCAGCATCGTCATGATCAGCCGGACGGTCGTGCGGAGCGCGACGACGAACGGGCGGCTGATGTGCACGGAGTCCACCCGGATGCAGCTGGCGTCGCACGACGCCTTGGGCAGCCAGGCGTGCTCCGCCGCCGTCACCGGCGTGGTCACTGGGCGGCCTTGTCGGTCGCGGCAGCTGCCGAACGCAGCCGGGTCAGGTAGCGGACGTCGGCTTCACGCTTGTCGAGCAGGGCCGGGAAGTCGCCGACACCGAAGTCGGGGTCGTAGGCCGGGTCGCCGCACACCTTGGCACCGAGGCGCAGGTAGCCGCGCATCAGCGGCGGCACCGTCACGCGGGCCGGCGGCTCGATGTCGTCGAGCAGCTTGCCGTCGATGATCACCGGGCGGTACGGGCGCACCTTGTATTCCGAGGCGTGCCGCTTGTTGACGAAGTCGCGGACACCGCGAATCTGGCTGGCCGGGGCCTCGTCCGGGCCGCCCTGGATGGGTACCGACACGCAGCCGGTGACGTAGTCGTAGCCGCTGTGGTCCAGGTAGGCCAGGATGCCGCCCCACATGAGCAGCACCACGGCGCCGTTGCGGTGGTCGGCGCGCACCACGGCGCGGCCCATCTCCACCAGTGACGGGCGCAGGCTATCGAGCGCGCTGACGTCGAATTCCGTTGCGGTGTAGAGCCCGCCCGCGGCGATGGCGCCGGGCGGCGGCAGCATGCGGTAGCAGCCCACGTACTCGCCGGTGTTGTCGTCGCGGACCAGCAGGTGGTCGCAGAACTCGTCGAATCGGTCGGCGTCCCGGCCACTTTCGAATCCGGGGCTGTCATCGGTGAGGGTGTAGCCCGGCTCAGAGGTGAACACGTGGTGACGAAGCCGTTGCGCGGCCTCGATGTGTTCCCGGTCGGCCGACAACAGCAGCGTGTAGCGCGGGGTGTCGGTCGACGAACTGGTGTCGTCAGGGGCGATGAGTACAGAACTAGTGCTCATGTTGTGCACGGTGACGGAGCCGTTCGGCGCGGCGGCATCAATCACGTAACGCGTTGATGACCGGTTGCGAAACATCACGGTCCGTTACATTCGGCGCATGATGCCGCGATGAGGAGCCGCGCCGCAATCGTCCGTGAGGTGGGCGGGGACTGGTCGGTGGAGGAATTCGAGCTCGACCCGCCGCGCACCGGTGAAGTGTTGCTGCAGATGGCGGCAGCCGGGCTCTGCCACTCCGATGACCACATCCGGTCGGGCCAATTGTCCGCGCCGAAAGGCGCTGCGGTGCCGAACATGCCGCCCACCATCGGTGGTCATGAGGGTTCGGCGGTGGTCCTGGAGGTCGGCCCGGGAGTGACGCGGTTCGCCCCCGGCGACCACGTGGTGACGTCGTTCCTCGCGGTGTGCGGGAAATGTCGTTGGTGCACAAGCGGTATGGAGTACCTGTGCGATGTCGGCGCGGGCACGCTGATACCGGGTATGCCCACCGACGGCACCTTCCGCCATCACAGCCTCGCCGGCGAGGAGCTGCGGCACACCTCGAAGATCGGAGCGTTCGCCGAACACACTGTGGTGGCGGCGGATTCGCTCGTGAAGATCGATCCGTCGTTGCCACTCGTACCCAGCGCGCTGCTGTCCTGCGCGGTGCCCACCGGTTATGGGTCCGCGGTCCGCCGCGCCGGCGTGCGTGCCGGTGACACCGTGGTGGTCATGGGCGTCGGCGGGATCGGTACCGCGGCCGTGCAAGGTGCGCACTTGGCTGGCGCTTCGCATGTCGTGGCGGTCGATCCTGTTGCTTTCAAGCGGGATTCGGCGTTCGGGTTCGGCGCGACGCACACGGCGGCGACGGTCGCCGAAGCTGTCGCGCTCGTACGGGATCTGACCCGCGGCGTGATGGCCGACGCGGTCGTCGTGTCACCGTCGATGATCGGTGGCGGTGACGTCGCCGATGCGTTGTCGTTGACCCGCAAGGGCGGAACCTGCGTGCTGACGGGGATGGCGGCACCGTCCGCCGGGACTGTCCAATTGGACCTGCAGGACCTGATCCTGATGAACAAGAACCTGTGCGGCACGCTCTTCGGTTCCTGCAACCCGACCACCGAAGTCCCGGCCCTCGCGCAGCTCTACCAGGAGGGCCGGCTCAAGCTCGACGAGATGATCACGCGCCGCTACCGGCTCGACGACATCAACGAGGCCTTCGATGACCTCTTGGGCGGCCGGGTGATCCGGGCCGTGCTGGATTTCACCCAGCCCGGGACTGCGTTGATCCTGTAACCAGGGCCACGGCCACTCGCACAAACGAGCCACAGGCACAGGGTCAACGTCGTCCGCGCCCCACCCAACGTTGATCCTGTAACTAGGGTCGTATCTACTCGCACAAATACTGCGTAGGTACAGGGTCAACGCGTGCTGGCAATGCCCCGGGCGATCAGCTTCGTCTCCAGGTACTCCTCGAAGCCGGCCAGGCCCATCTCGCGGCCGATGCCGGACTGCTTGTACCCGCCGAACGGCGCGTCCGGCGAGTACCAGACACCGCCGTTGACGTTGATGGTGCCGGTCCGCAGCCGCGATGTCACCCAGTCGACGCGGTCCTGGTCGGCGCCGACGACCGCGCCGGACAGGCCGTACGGCGAGTCGTTGGCGATGCGCACGGCGTCGGCATCGCCGTCGTGGGCGATGACAGTGAGCACCGGGCCGAAGATCTCTTCGCGCGCCACCCGGGCGTCGTTGGTGAGCCCGGCGATGACGGTCGGCTCGATGAAGAAGCCTCTGGTCCGGTCCGCCGGGCGGCCGCCACCACAGGCGAACGTGCCGCCCTCCTCGACCGCCAGCCGCAGATAGCCCTCGACCCGGTCACGCTGCCGCGCGGAGATCAAAGGGCCGCACAACGTTTTCGGATCGGCGGGATCACCGAAACCGATGCCGGACATCGCCGATGCCGCCGCGGCCACGGCCTCGTCGTAGCGGGCGCGGGGTACCAGGAGCCGGGTGGTGAAGGCGCAGCCCTGCCCGGCGTGCATCGCGACACCGGCAGCCGCGGCGGCACAGGCCGCGGGCAGGTCGGCGTCGTCGAGCACGATGTAGGCCGACTTGCCACCCAGTTCCAGGAACACCTTCTTGATGGTGTGCGACGCGGCCGCCATGACTGCCCGGCCGGTGGCCGTCGACCCGGTGAACGACACCAGGTCCACCCGCGGGTCTTCGGTGAGTTGGGCGCCGATCCGGTGGTCGCTGGAGGTGACGACGTTGATGACGCCGGCGGGAAAGTCGGTGCGGTCGTTGATGATCCGGCCCACTTCGGCGGCGCACCACGGCGTGTCCGGGGCGGCTTTGAGCACGACGGTGTTGCCTGCCGCCAGCGCGGGGCCGAGCTTGGCGAAGTTGATCTGGTGCGGGAAGTTCCACGGCGTGACGGCACCGACGACTCCGCACGGCTCGCGAACGACGGTGCGGCGAGTGGGTTTGCCGAACGGGCTGGCCTCCCCGAGATCGGTTGTCCATTCATAAATTTCGGCGAGATCGGCGACATAGCCCAGGCCATCGACCGGTGCCTGCAAGTGCCCGCCGTACGTCAGCGAGACCGGGGCACCGACCTCCGCCACGGTGATGGCCCTCAGGTGCTCGATCTCATCGTCGAGGGCCGCCCGCAACTGCCGCAGGCAGTGCACCCGCAACGCGGTGTCACGCGACCAGTCGGTGTCATCGAATGCGGTGCGGGCCGCGACGATGGCGCGGTCCAGATCGCCGGCATCCGCGTCGGCAGCGTGCCCCAGCGTCTCCTCGGTGGCCGGGTTGATCGTCGCGAACTCGCCACCGCTCCCTGGCACGAGCTGGCCGCCGATCAACAGGGCGGTGCTCACGTGATGACCAGCCCGTCAAGGGTTTCCGTGTCCCGCCACGCGGCGAGGATGTCCGCGTATTCGGTGGGACCGCCGAAGAAGAAGCTGTCCTGGTTCAGTCGGTCGCTGGGCTGGCCCTCCCGGTTGTAATAGCCGGGCGTACACGCCTCGCGCCGGCCGGAGATCACCACTGAACGCGCCACCACCTCACGGACCCAGCTGTCCTCGGCAGCCGCGCTCGCCTCCACCGCGGCGATGTCGTTCTTGAGTGCCCACGCGATGACCCACGCGGTATGCCGGGACTGGGTGTCGATCAGGTACGGGAAGTTCACCGTGAACCCCGACTGCGCGATGCTGGCGATGAAGCAGTTCGGAAAACCGTGGACGTGCAGGCCGTGCAGGGTCCGGACCCCGTCGGACCACTTGTCGCTCAGCGTCTTTCCGCCGCGCCCGATCACCTCGAAGCCAGTGCGCCGGGTGTAGTCGGTGCCGACCTCGAAGCCGGTGGCGAAGATCAGGCAGTCCAGCGGATATTCGGCGCCATCAACGACAACCCCGGCGGCGCTGATCTTCTCGATGCCGCGGCCCCGGGTGTCGACCAGGGTGACGTTGTCCCGGTTGAACGTCTGCAGGTACTCGTCGTGGAAACAGGGCCGCTTGCAGTAGTAGCCGTACCAGGGTTTGAGGCCGTCGGCCGTGGCCGGATCGGTCACCAGGGCGTCGATCCGTGCCCGGATCTGCTCCATCTTGGCGAAATCCGCCAGTTCGGCTGTCGATGCTCGCGGGTCGGTACCCTCCTTGGCGATCGGCATGGCCTTCGCCAGGCTGGTCCAGGCGTCGGCCACCAGGTCCTCGTCGGCTTGGCCACCGGCGGTGAGGATCTGGAAATTCTCGATGCGACGCTGCTGCCAGCCGGGTTCGAGCGTCGCCGCCCACGCCGGGTCGGTCGGCGCGTTGGCCCGCACATCGACCGTCGACGGTGTCCGCTGGAACACGAACAACTCCCCGACCGCGGGTGCCAGGCGCGGCACGCACTGGATCGACGTCGCGCCGGTCCCGATGATGCCGACGCGCTTGTCGGCCAGGTTCTCCAGGGCGGCACCGGTGTAGGCGTAGTCCCAGCGGCTGGTGTGGAACGCGTGGCCAGTGAAGTCGGTGATACCCACGATGCCGGGCAGTTTCGGCTTCTGCAGGTAACCATTGGCCATCGAGACGAAACGGGCCCGGATGGCGTCGCCGCGGTTGGTGGCGATCACCCATCGGGAATCGGCTGCATCCCAACGGATTTCCCGCACCTCGGTCTGCAGGCAGGCGTTGCGGTAGAGGTCGTAGTGCTGGGCGATGGCCTGGCAGTGCGCGAAAATCTCGGCGCCCTTGGCGTACTTCTCGGTCGGCAGGTAGCCCAGTTCTTCCAGCAGCGGCATGTACACGTACGACTCGACGTCACAGGCAATGCCGGGGTACCGGTTCCAATACCAGGTGCCACCCACGTCGGCCGCCTTGTCGATCAGCCGGATATCGGCCACACCCAGTTCCCGTAGTCGGGCGCCGGTCAGCAAGCCGCCGAAGCCGGCCCCGATGATCGCGACATCGACCTCGTCGGTAAGCGGCTCCCGGGTGAAAGCCGGTTCTGCCCAAGGGTCTTCACCGAACGCGGCGAACCGGCCGGCGATCTCCACATACTGGCCGATGCCGTCGGCCCGCAACCGCCGCGCGCGTTCCTCGGCGTACCGCTGCCGGAGTACGTCCGGGTCAAACGTCGCGCTGTCGCCGCCATGCGTCATCGATGCATACTGGAACACGTTTCAGTTTCTGGCAAGGGTTCAGGCGCTGTCCCGGTGGGCCAGCGCCACGCGCAGCTGCTGCCTGCCGCGCGAAACCCGCGACATCACCGTGCCCATCGGCACACCCATGAGGACAGCGGCCTCGGCATAGGTGTGTCCCTGCACCTCCACGTAGAACATGGCGGCGCGCGCACCTTCTGACAACTCCCCAAACGCGGTCTCGATATCCCCGTCCGCCATGAGGTCGAGCACCTCGACTTCCGCCGAACGGCGGGCTGTCGAGGGTTCATACCCACCGGCGGTGATCACCTCCAGGGGTACCTCCGGCGGGCGGGATTCCCGGTGACGATGCCTGCTGACCCACCGGTTGTGCAGGATGCGGAAGAGCCAGGCGTTGAGATTGGTGCCCTGCTGAAATGATCCGAAGCCCTGATAGGCGTGTAACAGGGTGTCCTGCAACAGATCTTCGGCGTCGGCTTCGCAGCGCGTCAGTCGGCGGGCCCCGCGCCCGAGCGCGTCGAGGAGCGGGACGGCCTCGATGACGAATCGGGCCGCGAGTTCCGAATCCGGCACCGGCACCGCCGTCACGATCAAAGCCTCCCGTCACCTGTGGCGGCGCCGATCGCGCCGCCGAACTCAGACTCGTCGGAAAGCGGCCGGCGCGAACCATTGGAAGTACGTGGTCGACAACCGAATCCGTGGTGCGTGATGGATGAGTTCGCGCGCCGGCGTGCGTTCAACCCCGCACAGGGTCAGATCCATGACGCTGCCGAATGATGTGCCAGAAGGAGACAACGTGAGCTTGGACAGCATTTCCCACCTCGATCGGACGGGGCTCGACGAGTTGGTTCCGTCGCGGTACGCGGTGCCGGTCGGCGACATCGACGTATTGGTGATCAGTGACGGCGTCCTGCCGATCACGGCATCGACGCTGGGCACCAACGTCCCCCCGGCCGAACTGACGGAATGGTTGGACGACAACTTCCTGCCACCCGAGATCGTCGACTGGCCGCTGAATATCGTGGTCGTCCGTAGCGGGGACCGCACGATCCTGGTCGACGCCGGGCTGGGGCTGGAATTTCCGGACTTCCCGCGGGCCGGGCAGACCATCCGGCGACTCGAAGCCGCCGGTGTCGATCTCGGCTCGGTGACCGACGTCGTGCTGACCCACATGCACATGGACCACGTCGGCGGGCTGATCACCGAAGGCGTGAAGGAGCGGTTCCGGCCGGACCTGCGCGTCCACGCGGCCACGGCCGAGGCCGAATTCTGGGCGGCACCTGACTTCTCACACACCGTCATGCCCGGGCCCATCCCGGACGTGCTGCGCCGGTGCGCCACGCAGTTCCTGGATCAGTACAGCGGCCAGCTGCGGACATTCGAGACGGATTACGAAGTGGCGCCGGGCGTTCTCCTCAGCCGCACCGGCGGACACACCCCGGGGCACAGCGTGGTGCGCCTGGAGTCGCGCGGCGAAAAGCTCACCTTCGCCGGCGATGCCGTGTTCGCCCCCGGTTTCGATAACCCCGAGTGGCAGAACGGCTTCGAGCACGACCCCGAAGAGGCGGCCCGCGTCCGCGTTCGCCTGCTACGGGAGGTCGCGGCCACCAAGGAGGCCCTTGTCGCCACGCACCTCCCGTTCCCGTCGGTGTGCCACGTAGCGGCCGTCGGTGACACCTTCCGGTGCGTGCCCGACGTCTGGGACTACTAACCCCAGCGACGAGAACGGCCCCCGGACAACAGATCCGGGGGCCGTTTTCGGCGGTCAGGCGGCGGCGCCGCCGCCATCGGCATGCAGCGTCGACCCGGTGATGAAACTCGACCGTGGCGACGCGAGGAACAGCACGGCCTGCGCGATCTCGCCCGGCTGTGCCGTCCGGCCGAGCGGCAGCGCGCGACCGAGTTCGTCGTTGGTGTCACCCCATTCGGCAGCCACGCCCGGTGTTGCCGTCGGCCCGGGCGCCACACTGTTGACGCGCACGCCCTGCGGTCCGAATTCTGTTGCCCACGTGCGGGTCAACGATTCCAGCGCCGCCTTGGAGGCGCTGTAACTGGATGCCCCGGGGACACCCTTGAACGCGACCATGGAGGTCACGTTGACGATGCTCCCCCGGCCTCGGCGCAACATGCCCGGTACCAGAGCTGCCACCAGGAAGTAGGCGCCGCGCACGTTGGTGTCGAAGGTGGACTCGAATGTCGCCACGTCCTGCTCCACGGTGAGCGCGCCCGGAAAACTGGCGGCGTTGTTGACCACGATGTCGACATCACCGCATTGGCGGGCAAGGCTTTTCACCGATTCGAGATCGGCCAGATCCGCGGCGATGAACCGCACCCCGAGCTCAGCGGCCGCGGCGGCGCCGCGGCCGGCGGAGCGTCCGGTGATGATGACCGACGCACCCTCGGCCGCGAGCAGGCGCGCGGTCTCGAACCCGATTCCCGCGGTCCCGCCCGTCACCAGCGCGGTCAGCCCGGCCAGCTCCGTCACTGCGTGGCCAGCCAGTCCGCCAGGTGCAGGTCCGAGATGATGGCGTCGCCGCTGGTGACCAGACCGGTGTCGCCGACCTTGGTGCCGAAGTAGACGGCTGCGGGGTCGACCACGATCGGCAGGCTTTCCCCGCGATGGGCCAGCGCCAGCTTGGCCAGGCCGGCGAACGTCAGCTTGTCCGGTCCACCGATGTTGACGATGCCGTTGACCGGAGCGGCCTGAGCAACCCGGGCCACTTCGGCGGCGACGTCGGCACCGGCGATCGGCTGGATCAGGCCCTCGGGCACCCGCACCTCGCCGTCGACGGTCAGCGATGCGGTGATCGCCTCGGCGAACTCATGGAACTGCGTGGCCCGCACGATCGTGTACGGCAGCCCCGACTCGGTGATGATGCGTTCCTGGGCGACCTTGGCCCGCATGTACCCGCTGTCGGGCAGGCCGTCGCACCCCACGATCGACAACGCGACGTAGTGCCCGACACGCGCGGCCGTGGCGGCGGCCGTCAGGTTGGTCGCCGACTTGGTGAAGAAGTCCAGCACCGGACCGTCGGAGAAGTCCGGCGAGTTGACGACGTCGACCAGCACGTCGGAACCGGCCAACGCCTCTGCCAGACCCGCGCCGGTCAGGACGTCAGCGCCGCTGTCCCGCGACGCCGCCACGGTTTCGTGGCCGGCTTCTTTGAGCAGCGCGACGACCTTCGAACCGATCTGGCCGCTGGCACCCATCACAGTGATCTTCATCAGACACACCCTTTCGATTTGTTTCGGTTGTGCGGCTTCCACACTGGCAGTCGCACAGGGCCCGCAGACCCCGGAAAGTCCGTAGTCCGCCGACCGTCAGTCGTCGAGGAACACCACGTTGTCGCTGAGCGGATTACGCGGCGTGTCAAGGTGGTTCGCCGGAAAGGCGGGGTCGGGGTAGCCGATCGAGATCCCGCACAGGATGGTGAGCTCCTCGGGGATGCCGAGCTGCGCACGCAGCACCGCCGGATAGAAACTGATCGACACCTGCGCACAACTCCCGAGGCCCCGCTCGGTCAACGCCAGCATGAGCGTCTGCAGGAACATCCCGACACCCATCGCATCGACAGCGCCGAAATCGCGGTGCATGCACACCACCCCGGCGACCGGGGCGCGGAAGAACTCCCAGTTACGCCGTTGCGCGGCCCAGCGGCCTGCCGCATCGCTGCGCTCGATGCCCATCGCGCCGTACACCAGGGCACCGCTTTCCCGACGCAGGTACGCAAATTGGGCCGGCAGGCCCGCCGAACCGACGGCGGGCGGTGCCGCGTCGACCGCAGCGAGGAGCGCGTCGACCAACCGTGCACGCCGGTCCCCGGTGGCGAAGTAGACGTGCCACGGCTGGGTATTGGAGTTCGATGGCGCCCGGATCGCCAGCTCCAGCGCCTCATCGAGCAGTTCCCGCGGAACCGGCTTGTCCGGCAAGAACATCCGTGATGACCGGCGCGACCGGACGATGTCGCCGAACCCGGTCGTCACCGGACTCGCCGGTCCTTGCGGGTCTCGAGTTCCTCGTCATCGACGATCACGAGCATCGGCACGCCGGGCGTGCAGATCATCGTCACCAGAAAGCGCAGTGGGACGTCAGTGCGGTTGTTGGCGTCCGAGTAGTGGATGATGTCGCCACCCGGCTCCCAGAACGCCTCGCCGGCCTTGATCACCCGCGGCGCTTCACCCTCCAATTCGAACAGCATCTCGCCCTCCAAGACATAACCGAACGACGGTCCTCCAGGGTGCCGGTGTGGCGGTGCTCCCGCGCTTCCCGCCGGCCACTCGATTATGGACGTCATCACGTGCGCATCGGCCGGAATGAACGGCGGCGTCACGGTCTGGATGGTCGTGATGGCCTTCATCAGGTCGGCGTTGTCGAACATTGTTTCTCCTCAGTTGAATTCGGTGATCTGACGGCCGACAGGCACTCACGACTCCCACACGGCCGGCACGCACCTGAAGGCGTTGCCCGCGGTCGCCACATGGCAGACCGACGGGAACGGCAGGTGCGTCGCGACCAGCGCCTCGCGAGTCGATGACAGCTCCTGCAACAGCTGGACGCGCACGCGCGCCGCTTCCTCGGGGTCGTGTTCGAAACCGTTGAACCAGTCCGGATGGTCGAATCCAGCCTGCAGCACGGCATCACCGGCGAACGTCAGGCGGTCACCGCCGGACGCCAGCCGGACCACACTGTGCCCCGGCGTGTGCCCGCCGGTGCGATGAACAAGCATTCCCGGCGCCACTTCGTACTCCGTCTCGAATGGCCGTAATACGTTGCGGTACTTGTCCAAAAACCTTGTGGCGGAAGATCGCATCGCGTCCTGCATCGCTTCGTTCACGTTGGTGTGGGAGAAATCGGGCGACTCCCAGAACTCTGCCTCCGCGGCCGCGGTGTGGATTCGCACGTCGGGGCGCAGCCGGTCCTTCACCCCTTCGACGAGCAGGCCGCCGACGTGATCGAAGTGCATGTGCGTGAGGACCACGTCGGTCACGTCCGCGAGGTCGACGCCGGCGGCCGCCAGACGCTCACCCCAATGCCCGGCCCGTGGCGTGAAGTCCTGGTAGTCGACGCCGACTCCGGCGTCGATGAGGATGGTCTGGTCTCCACGGCGGACGACAACCTGATTCAGCGGCAACGCGAGTTCGTCGGGCGGCAGGAACATGTCGTCCAACCAGGCGGCCCGCAGGTCCGGGTCGGCATTGGTGGCCAGCTGCGGAGACGACATCGGCAGGACGCCGTCGCTGATCACCACGACGTCGATGTCGCCGACCGTCAGCGCGTAATACGACGGCACCGGTTGGTCGGGTTCGCGGCCACCAGCCGGTGCGGTGGATGCCGCTGTCTGAAGCCTCATGCCTTGTCCCCTTCCACGGTCCCGGACCGCGTGGCCCTGGCTGCGGTATTCAGCTTCGTCGCGATGCAACCTGCTCGGACCCTTGAAAGCCCGTAGTCGAAACCGGGTGGAGCCACCGCGCGATATTGGCGACGTAGTCCTTGAAGATCGCCAGCCGCGCCGGGTCGTCCCCGATCTGCGTGCCGGGAAGATCGGACACGAACGACGGTGCACCCGCGGTGAGATCCCAGTTGTAGTCGGCGAAGTGGTGGAACGTGGACTCGGCGACCGCGCGCCCGATCGGGCGGCCGTCCGGTGACCGTTCCCCATCGACAGCGACGGCAAGGTTGAAGTGCCGGCCGGTCGCGGTACTGCGGCCTTTCGCGATGGCGCGGGCGAGCGGAGGATTCTGGGACACCATTCCCTCATGCGGATGCGCGGGGAACCATTCGACGTGCCCGCTTGCGGTGCGGTTCGTACGGAGCAGCTCGTGCGGCTCACCATCGATCAACACCGGTTGGTAGTCGCCATTGGCGCCGGAGTGGTAGTTGGGCCACGAGATGTGCGGATTGTCCTGGTCGTCGCAGCGCTCGTCGGGATCGAGGCTCGGGTCGTGGAATTCGTTGACCACACCGAGAAATCCGAGGCGGTTCAGGCAACAGCCGAGGTCCTGGTGATCGCGCGCGGTGAGTACACCGCCGCCGCGCTCGCGGAACCGCCGGATACCGTCGGCGTCGGCCGGCGTCAGGCCGTCACCGACATCGACTGCCAACAGCCACAACTGGTCGAAATCGAACTCGTCCAGCCGGCTCAGCACCGGGTCGTCGGCATGGCACGACCGGTTGCGTGCGGTCACGTCATGACCGCGCGCTCGCAGTTCGTCCGCCACCATCGAGAACCGGCTGATGTCCCAATCGTCGGCGCACTCGATGATGGTCGTCTGCAACAGGATGCGGGACACAGAACTCTCTTCGCTTCAAGGGTTTTCGCGGAATGCGATCAGCATGGCCGATCGCGGTCCACGGCGGACCCTTGGAAGTTCGTGGTCCGTGGCGCAGTTCAGCTCACGGGGAAGACCGTGCGCAATTGCCGCCGCGACGTGATGCCGAGCTTGACGAAGACCTTCCGCAGATGCCACTCGACGGTGTGCGTGCTGATGAACAGCTGGGCCCCGATCTCCTGGTTGGTCAGACCGCCGGCGGCCAGTTCGGCGATCTGGGCCTCTTGGGTTGTCAGCTCGTCACCGGAACTGACCGGCTCCTTGCGGACCTTCTTCCCAGCGGCGATCAGCTCGCGGCGCGTCCGTTCCGCGAATGCCTCGGCACCCATGCGGTTGAACATCTCGAACGCCGCTCCGAGGTGCTCTCGCGCTGCCACGCGACGGTTCATGCGGCGCAGCCATTCACCGTGACACAGATGGGCACGGGCCAGTAGGAAGACGACGCCGGTGCGCCCGAGCCGTTCGACGGCCTCGGTGTACTGCGCATCCGCGTCCTCGTCGGCGGCCACCAGGGCGCGCGCGTAGGCGAGCGCCCCCAGCCCCCAGTCGGTGCCGCTGGTACCCGCGCGCGCAGCCAGCCGCTGCACGGCCCACTCCGCAGTTCCCTTGTCCCCCAAACGCGTCGCGGCCTCGACGAGCTCGATCAGGCTCCAGCTGTAGAAGCCCAGATCGTCATACTCGCAACAGTTTCTGGCCGCGGCGAACGCTTCGGCGTAGCGCCCGAGTCCGTTGTAGAGGACAGCCGAAAGAAACCCTGTGACGCCGAGTGCCCGGCCTTCGCCACGTGCCGCCGCATCGGCCGCTGCGGACTCGATGGGGCCGATGGCGTCAGCCGCGATCCCCCGAAATGCCGCGAACGACAGCGAGTGGTACCGCAACGGCGCATAGTCGGTCGCCGCCGAGATGACGGCGGCCTCGGCGATAAGCGCTGCCGCCGTGTCGAATTCGCCTGCCAGCAGATGCACGCCGGCCCCGAACGCCAGCGCGGACGGAAGCACGGCCAGGGCGCCGGCATCGCGCGCCTGGCGAATCGCGGCGGTGGCCAGTAGTCGGTGGATGCCGTCGTCCCAGATCTCGTCGACGGCAGATTCCTGCACGATGGCCAGTCCCAGCGGCATCCACCGCAGGACCTGGCCGTCGGCGTCCTGTGCGTGCCGGCATATGAGCTCCAGCGCGGCACGCATCTGCTCGGTACCACCGCCGGTGGTGATGCGGCTGGCCACACCACTCAACAAGAGGTCGACGGGTCGGTCCAGGTCGGTTCCGTGGCCCAGCGCAGCCCCCGCGGCCTCGGCCACCTGTACCAGCATGTCCGGCCCGCCGAGCCGTCCGGCATACATCGCCGCGGCGAGAGCTTCGAGATACGTCTCTCGGGCGAGGCCGTCATCAAGCGACTCAAGACGTTTCGCAGCCGCCAGCAACGCCTGGACTGACTCACTGAGCGGCAGCACGCCGGCACCACCGCCACGGCTGCGAGCGAACTGCATCTGGGCCCGCAACCGATCCACTTGCGCCCGTTGCAGATCCGTCAGTGGCCCGAGTTCGGCGATCGACAGGAGTTCGTACGCCGCGGCCGGAGCCGCCGCGTCGCGTTTGGCCTGTGCCGCCGCGAGCGCCCTGGCCGCGCGCACTGCCGGGTCTGCAGTGAGCACCGTCGCACGTTCGAGAAAGGCCGCCGCCGCAGCGATGCCGCCCTTGCTCTGGGCCCGGCCGGCGGATCGCTCCAGGTCCGCGGCCACCGCGTCGTCGGGTCCTGCCGCCGCGTGGGCGAAATGCCACGCCCGACGGTCGGGGTCGTGCCGCGGATCGGTGGCCTCGGCCAGCGCCCGGTGGACCGATCGGCGCTCGTTCACATCGGCGGCACGATAGATCGCCGAACGCATCAACGGATGGCCGAACCGCACCCGCGCGCCGAACTCGATCAGACCCGCCGCCTCGGCCGGCGCCAGCGCACCGACGGACAGCCCCAAAGTCGTTGCGGCCCGCTGGAATAGCGCCGCATCCCCCACCGGATCGGCAGCAGCGAGGAACAACAGTCGCTGGGCAGCCGGTGGCAGCGCCTCGACGCGCCGCCGGTAGGCGTCCTCGAGCTGAACCATGACGCTGCGCCCAGCGCCCATGTTCCAGAAACCACCGGCGAGCTCGGCGGCAGAAACACTGCGGGGAATCTCGAGGAGTGCGAGCGGGATCCCCCGTGTCTCGGCGACAACGCGGTCGCGCACGCGCTCGTCGACACGCCCCAACAGCACCGAGTCCAGCAGGCCCCTGGCGTCGGCATCCGACAACCTCGTGACCGCCAGTTCCGGCAGGCTCCGCAGCGCCTGCGCTCCGGCATCGCGGGCCGCGAACAGCAGCACGACGGGCTCGGCGAGGAAGCGCCGCGCGACGAAGGCGAGGGTCTGCACCGACACCTCATCGAGCCACTGCGCGTCGTCGACCACACACAACAGCGGCTGGTCCGCCGTCGCGGCGGCCAGCAGGCTCAGCACCGCGAGCCCCACCAGGAAACGGTCCGGCGCCGCCCCGGCACCGCGGCCGAAGGCCACGTCCAACGCTTCGCGCTGCGGCGTCGGCAGCTCGTCCAGGTGATGCAGCAGCGGCCCGCACAGCTGCTGCAGGCCCGCGTATGCCAGCTCCATATCGGATTCGACGCCCGTCACCTGGACACAGCGAAATCCGCCAGCGGCGTCGACGGCATGCCGCAGCAGCGCGGTCTTCCCGATTCCCGCCTCGCCGCGCAGGACCAGCACCTGGCTGCTGCCCGACCGTGCGGCCGACAGCAGACCGCGCAGCGTCGTGATCTCTTTGTCGCGGCCGCGCAAGACCGGCCCGCGATCCTGGCTCGACATCGGCACCACCGTATCTAGTTGCTGTCAGTAGTCATCCCCGGACACGAAAGTGCCCCAAAACCGAGGTTTTGGGGCACTTTCGCTTCTGCTCACGCAGAGAAAACTAGCCCTTGCGAGCCTTGATGGCGTCGGTCAGCTGCGGGGCGACCTGGAACAGGTCACCCACGATGCCGAGGTCGGCGATCTCGAAGATCGGGGCCTCTTCGTCCTTGTTGACCGCGACGATGGTCTTGGACGTCTGCATGCCGGCGCGGTGCTGGATGGCGCCCGAGATGCCCAGGGCGATGTACAGCTGCGGGGCGACGGTCTTACCGGTCTGGCCGACCTGGAACTGACCGCCGTAGTAGCCCGAGTCGACCGCGGCACGCGAAGCACCGACGGCACCGCCGAGCGAGTCGGCCAGGGCCTCGACGACCGCGAAGTTGTCGGCGCTGCCGACACCACGGCCACCGGCGACCACGACGCTGGCCTCGGTGAGCTCCGGACGGTCACCGGCGACGGCCGGTTCGCGCTTGGTGATCTTGGTGGCGTTCTCGGCCTGGGCCGGAACCTCGACGTTGACGACCTCACCGGCGCCGTCGGCGGCTTCAGCTTCAATGGCACCCGGACGGACCGCGATCACCGGGAGCACGTCGTTGGCCTGCGCCTCGACGGTGTAGGCGCCACCGAAGATGCTGTGGACGCCGATGCCACCGGCCTTGACGTCGACGACGTCGACCAGCAGGCCGGCACCCAGGCGGGCGGCCAGCCGACCGGCGACCTCTTTGCCCTCGGTGCTGGCGACGGTCAGAACCGCGGCGGGGCCGGCCGATTCGACGAGAGCCTCCAGCACGTCGACGGTCGGGGTGACCAGGAAGTTGGCCGCGTCGGCCGACTCGGCGACGTAGATCTTGGCCGCACCGGCGGCCTTGAGGGCGTCGGTCAGCGGCGCGGCGGTGCCGGGGGCACCCACCACTACTGCCGACGGCTCACCGAGCACACGGGCAGCGGTGATCAGTTCGGTGCTCACCTTCTTGAGGGCACCATCGGCGTGCTCGACGAGCACAAGTACTTCAGCCATGCGTATTTGCCTCTGTGTCTTTCTGGAAGTTTCGGTGTGGTGGGGGCTAGATCAGCTTCTGACCAACGAGGTACTCGGCGATCTTGTTGCCGCCCTCGCCCTCGTCGGCGATCTTCTCGCCCGCGGCCTTGGCCGGCTTCGGCGTCGACGACAGCACCTTGCTGCTGGCGTTGGCGACACCGACCTCGTCGGCCTCGACACCGATCTCGGCCAGCGTCAGCACGGTGACCGGCTTCTTCTTGGCGGCCATGATGCCCTTGAACGACGGGAAGCGGGCCTCGCCGATGCGCTCGTTGACGCTCACGACGGCCGGCAGGGTGGCCTCCAGGCCGAAGACGCCCTCGTCGGTCTCGCGCTCGCCGGTGACCTTGCCGCCCTCGACGGAGATGCTGCGCAGGGAGGTCAGCTGCGGCAGGCCCAGCAGCTCGGCGATGACGGCCGGAACCGCGCCACCGACGCCGTCGGTGGACTCGTTGCCACCGATGACCAGCTCGGCACCCTCGATGGTGCCCAGCGCGCGGGCCAGGGTCCAACCGGTCTGGACGATGTCCGAGCCCTTGAGCTGGTCGTCCTTCACGTGCACCGCGTTGTCGGCGCCCATGGACAGAGCCTTGCGGATGGCCTCGGTGGCCCGCTCCGGTCCGACGGTCAGCACGGTGACGGTGCCGGCGCCGCCGGCGGCCTCTTCCTTCTCCTTGATCTGCAGCGCGGCCTCGACGGCGCGCTCGTTGATCTCGTCGAGCACCGCGTCCGCGGACTCGCGGTCGAGGGTGAAGTCGCCGTCGTTGAGCTTGCGCTCCGACTCATAGTCAGGGACCTGTTTGATCAGGACCACGATGTTCGTCATGGGTGTGGTTCGTCCTCCTCGATGAGGCCGGCGGTCGGCCTGGCATTCACGATTAACGCAACGACCAACATGTTACTACTCGGTAACTTATGTGGCATGGCGCAGGAACACCATAGCTGGTCGAACGCGGCCCGAGGATGCCGCCTTTTGTTTTCTTGACCACACTTGAAGGGGTTCGGCAGCATGGCAGAACCAGCAGGTGGGACGGCCCAACCGATCGGGCCTGGGAATTCATGGACCACTCTGAGCTAGCCTGCCTATCTAATGAGCACTTTTCCCGAAACCCAGCCGGACAGCCACGCGCAGTCAGTGCCAGTCATGCCACTGACCGGTGAGCGCACGGTCCCGGACCTGGCGGAGGAGAACTACTGGTTCCGGCGCCACGAGGTCGTGTACCGGCGACTGGTCGAACGCTGCCGTGACCGCGACGTGCTGGAGGCCGGAGCCGGCGAAGGCTACGGCGCCGACCTCATCGCCGATGTCGCGCGCCGGGTGATCGGGCTGGACTACGACGAGTCCTCGGTGGCGCACATCCGCGCGCGCTACCCGAGGGTCGAGATGCTGCACGGCAACCTGGCCGCGCTGCCGCTGCCCGACGCCTCGGTCGACATCGTGGTCAACTTCCAGGTGATCGAACACCTTTGGGACCAAGGACAATTCGTCGCCGAGTGCCTGCGGGTGCTGCGACCGGGTGGCGTGCTGCTGATGTCCACGCCCAACCGGATCACCTTCACCCCCGGCAGCGACACCCCGCTGAACCCGTTCCACACCCGGGAACTGAACGCCGCCGAGATGACGGAACTGCTGACCGAGCAGGGTTTCGTCATGGAGGCCATGCTCGGCGTCTATCACGGCGCCGGGCTGCGTGAGCTCGACGCCCGGCACGGCGGGTCCATCATCCAGGCCCAGATCGACCGCGCCGTGGCCGACGCGCCCTGGCCCGCAGATCTGCTCGCCGACGTCGCCGCGGTGACGATCGACGACTTCGATCTGCTGAACGCCGACGCCGCCGGTGTCGATATCGACGACAGCCTCGACCTGGTGGCAATCGCGGTGCGGCCGTGAGTGATTCATCGACCGCACCAGTACCGGGGATGTTCACCCTGGTGCTGCACACGCACCTGCCGTGGCTGGCGCACCATGGCCGCTGGCCCGTCGGCGAAGAGTGGCTGTACCAGTCGTGGGCAACGGCCTACCTGCCTCTGACGCGCGTGCTGCGCGAGCTGGCCGAGGAAGGTCGCGGCCACCTGCTGACCCTGGGCATGACGCCCGTCGTCACCGCTCAGCTCGACGATCCGTACTGCCTGGCCGGCATGCAGCAGTGGCTGTCCAACTGGCAGCTGCGCGCGCTGGAGGCGACGACTGTCCGCGACGGCGGCGGCGCACCCGAGACCTTCAACTCACCGGAAGCGTTACGCGCCTTCGGTGTTCACGAGCACCAGCAGGCCGGCGCGGCACTCGCCGAGTTCGCCGACCACTGGCAGCACGGCGGCAGCCCGGTCCTGCGGCAGCTCATCGGCGCGGGCACCATCGAACTTCTCGGCGGGCCGCTGTCGCATCCGTTCCAGCCGCTGCTCAACCCGCGGCTGCGCGAGTTCGCACTGCGCGAGGGCCTGGCCGACGCCGGCGCCCGCTTCGCGCACACCCCGGGCGGCATCTGGGCACCGGAATGCGCCTATGCCCCCGGTATGGAAACCGGCTACGCGGCCGCCGGCGTCACCCACTTCATGGTCGACGGCCCGTCGCTGCACGGCGACACCGCCCTCGGCCGCCCCGTGGGTGAGTCGGACGTCGTCGCCTTCGGCCGTGACCTGCAGGTCAGTTACCGCGTGTGGTCCCCCAAGTCCGGCTATCCGGGGCACCCGGCCTACCGCGACTTCCACACCTACGACCACCTCACCGGCCTCAAGCCGGCGCGGGTCACCGGCCGCACCATCCCGTCGGAGTCGAAGGCCCCCTACGAGCCCGAACGAGCCACCGCCGCCATCGACGCACACGTCACGGATTTCGTGAACACGGTGCGGCGCCGGCTGATCTCGGAGTCCGAGCGCGCCGGGCGCCCGGCGCACGTCGTCGCCGCGTTCGACACCGAACTGTTCGGGCACTGGTGGCATGAGGGACCGGAGTGGCTGGGGCGGGTATTGCGGGCGCTGCCGGCCGCGGGCGTCCAGGTCGGCACCCTGTCGGATGCGATCAACAGGGGCTTCGTCGGCTCCCCCGTCGAACTGCCGCCCAGTTCCTGGGGCTCGGGCAAGGACTGGCAGGTCTGGTCCGGCGAGCAGGTCGCCGACTTCGTGACACTCAACACCGAGGTCGTCGATACCGCGCTGACCACGGTGGACAAGGCCCTGGCGCAGGATTCGGCCTACCCGGCGCGGGACCGCGTCGCCGATCAGATCCTGCGGGAAGCCCTGCTGACCGTCTCGAGCGACTGGCCGTTCATGGTGAGCAAAGACACCGCGGCGGAATATGCTCGCTATCGCGCGCACCTGCACGCGCACGCCACCCGGGAGATCGCCGGTGCCCTTGCGTCTGGACGGCGCGATCAGGCCCAGAAGCTCGCGGAAGGTTGGAATCGCGCCGACGGACTGTTCGGCGCCCTGGACGCGCGGAGGTTGCCGCGATGAGCACTCGCGCGAAGAGCAGAAGGCACCGATGAAAATCCTCATGGTCTCGTGGGAGTACCCACCCGTGGTGATCGGTGGCCTCGGACGCCACGTCCACCATCTGGCTGTCGAATTGGCCGCCGTCGGCCACGAGGTCGTGGTGCTGTGCCGCCGACCCGCCGACACCGACCCGAGCACGCACCCAACCACCAACGAGGTGCACGAAGGCGTGTGGGTGATCTCCGCGGCCCTCGACCCGAACGAGTTCAAATTCGGCACCGACATGATGGCCTGGACACTGGCCATGGGGCACGCCATGATTCGCGCCGGACTGAGCCTGCGCGACTGGACCCCGGACGTCGTGCACGCCCACGACTGGCTGGTCGCCCACCCCGCCGTGACCCTGGCCGAGTTCTTCGATGTGCCACTGGTCTCGACGATCCACGCCACCGAGGCCGGCCGGCATTCGGGCTGGCTCTCCGGCCCGGTGAGCCGCCAGGTGCACTCGCTGGAATCGTGGCTCGTGCACGAGTCCGACTCGCTCATCACCTGCTCGGTGTCCATGGGCGAGGAGATCACCGAGCTGTTCGGACCCGAGCTGCCCGACGTGAGCGTGATCTGCAACGGCATCGACACCGCCGGCTGGCCGTTTGCGATGCGGCGCGAGCATGACGGCCCGGCCGAGCTGCTGTTCGTCGGCCGGCTCGAGTACGAGAAGGGCGTGCACGACGTCATCGCCGCCCTGCCCCGAATCCGCCGGACCCACCCCGGCACCACGCTGACCATCGCGGGCGACGGCACCCAGTACGACTGGCTGGTCGAGGAAGCCCGCAAGGCCAAGGTCAGCAAGGTGACGAATTTTGTTGGCCGCGTTGACCATTCAGGTCTGCTGGAACTGCTGCACCGGGCCGACGCCGCGGTCCTGCCGAGCCATTACGAACCGTTCGGCATCGTCGCGCTGGAAGCCGCCGCGGCCGGTACGCCACTGGTGACCTCCAACGTCGGCGGGCTCGGTGAAGCGGTGATCAACGGCAAGACGGGTGTCTCCTGTCCGCCGCGCAACGTCGGCGCGCTGGCGTCCGCGGTCCGCAAGGTGCTCGACGACCCCGCGGGCGCGCAGCAGCGCGCCCTCGCCGCGCGCGACCGGTTGAACCACGACTTCTCGTGGCAGCACGTTGCCGCCGAGACCTCGGACGTCTACCTGGCCGCCAAACGTGGCGAGCGCCTGCCGCACGCGCGTCGTCCCATCGTCGAACGGCCGCTGCCCGACCGCGGCTGAGGTTTCTCGCGAGCTGATCCGGCTTGACGGATATACCCCCCGGGGGTACAAACGGCAGAGTGTTCACTCGCCGTAGTTTCCTGATCGCCTCTGCCGTCACCGGCGCGTCCGCGCTGGCCGGCGCCGCCGCGTGCAGCAGGACGCCGTCCCCCGCCGCGGCCGGCGGCGTCGACCAGAAGGCCATTGCCGCGGCCGAGGCCGCCCGCCCGCACACCGGGCGCACCGTCTCGGTGGCGCTGCGCCCGCAGCCGGCGACCGTCGACCTCGGCGGGGTCACCGTCCAGACGCTCGCGTATGGCGACCAGGTGCCGGGCCCGCTGGTCCGCGCGTCGGTGGGCGACGAATTGTCGGTCCGCGTGTCCAACGGGCTCGACCATGACACTTCGGTGCACTGGCACGGCATCGCCCTGCGGGGCGACATGGACGGCGCGTCCCCCGCGACACCGAACATCAAGCCCGGCAACGACTTCACCTACACGTTCTCCGTCCCACACGCCGGCACCTACTGGGCACATCCGCACACCGGCCTCGACGCGGACTACGGGCTGTACCTGCCGGTGGTCATCGACGACCCCGCGGACGGCGGCCGTTATGACGCGGAATGGATTGTGGTGCTTGACGATTGGACTTCGGGCGCCGGCAAGTCACCCCAGCAGATCTACGACGGCCTGCGTGCCATGGCGGGCATGGGCGGCCACGACATGAGCGGCATGGGTGACATGCCCATGGCGACGAGCACGCTGCTCGGCGGTGACGCCGGCGACGTCAAGTACCCGTACTTCCTTGCCAATGGCCGGATTCCGTCCGCACCAACGGTTTTCAACGCCACGCCGGGCCAGCGCATCCGGCTGCGCATCATCAACGCCGGCGCCGACACCGCGTTCCGGGTGGCGCTGGCCGGGCACCGCATGACCGTCACTCATACCGACGGCTTCCCCGTCGACCCCGTGGACGTGGACGCACTGTTGCTCGGCATGGGTGAGCGCTACGACGTCATCGTCACGGCAGGTTCGGGCGTCTTCCCGATGGTGGCGGTGGCCGAAGGCAAGGACGGCGCTGCGCGAGCTCTGCTCGCCACCGGCGCCGGCACCGCGCCGGACCCCGCGTTCCGTCCGGCGGAGCTGAACCGGAAGGTCGGCACCGTCGCCGACTTCACGGCCGCTTCGGCCGTCGACCTCGGACCCCTCACGCCCGATGTCTCGCTGGCCGCGGAACTCACCGGCTCGATGATGAAGTACGACTGGGGCATCAACGGGCGGGGCTTCGACAACCGGCAGGTCCTGACCATCCGCCAGGGGCAGCGCGCCACCGTAACCTTCACCAACTCGACGACCATGTGGCATCCCATGCACCTGCACGGGCACACGTTCCAGGTGCTGCAGCCCGACGGCCGGCGCGGCCCGCGCAAGGACACGCTCATCGTGTTGCCCAAGCAGAAGCTGACCGTCGCGCTCGTCGCCGACAACCCCGGTGACTGGATGCTGCACTGCCACAACGCCTATCACCAGGAGGCGGGCATGATGACGACGCTCGACTACACGAGCTGAGTTACCGCGAGCTCTTCTTCCGCTCGATGTCGGCCAGGGCCCGGGCGAGTTCCTCGCGCTCGGCGGCCGAGGTCTCCCAGTCCAGCTTGCGGTTCCTGACCACCTTGGCCGGGGCACCCACAGCTATGGAGAAGTCCGGAATCTCGCCCTTGACCACCGCGTGGGCACCGAGCACGCAGCCGCGGCCGATGCTGGTGTTGCGCAGGATCGTCACCTTGGCGGCGACCCAGGTGTCCGGGCCGATCCGCACCGGGCCCTTGATGATGCCCTGGTCCTTGATCGGCAGCTCCATGCTGTCCATCTTGTGGTCGAAGTCGCAGACGTAGCACCAGTCGGCCATCAGCGCCGACTCACCGATCTCGATGTCGAGGTAGGTGTTGATGACGTTGTCGCGCCCAAGCACCACCTTGTCACCGAACCGCAGCGAGCCCTCATGGCAGCGGATGGTGTTCTTGTCGCCGATGTGGACCCACCGGCCGATCTCCATCTGCGCCAGTTCGGGGGTGCACTGAATCTCCACGCCCTTGCCGAGGAACACCATGCCGCGGGTGATGATGTGCGGGTTGGCCAGCTTGAATTTGAGCAGCCGGAAGTACCGCACCAGGTACCAGGGGGTGTACGCCTTGTTGTCGAGCACCCACTTCAGCGACTCACGGGTGAGGAAGCGCGCCTGCCGCGGATCGCGCAGCCGCGAACCTCGCCATCGTTTGTGAATCGGTGCGCCCCACATCGTCGTCATGGCCGGAAAGCCTACGCGAGGCGAAATCGGACATTCGCCGGTCTCGGGCTAGTCTCGGGACTCGATGCCTGCACACCGAATCCGCCGCCTCGCCGTCATTGCTGTTGCCGCGGTCACCTTGGCCGTTGCCGGGTGCGACAACACCGACTCCTGGGTCAAAGCGCACCCCTCGGACGGCTGGCCGGCGCAGTACGGCAACGCCGCCAACAGCAGCTACACCGCGCTGGCCGGGGCAAGCAGCCTGAAGCAGGACTGGGCGCGCTCGGCCAAGGGCAATATCGGCGCACAGGTGATCCTCGGCTCCGGTAGCTATCTGGCCATCAACGCCCAGTCGGCCAATGGTTGCTCGCTGATGGTGTGGGAAAGCGACCAGCACGGTCGCCAGCGCTGGTGCACGCGCCTCTGGCCGGGCCCGGGACCAGGTGGCCCGCTCTCCAGTCCCTTGTTCGATGGCTTCGACAACATGTACGTCGGCCAGCCCGGCGCGATCATGTCGTTCCCGCCGACGCAGTGGATCCGCTGGCGCCAGCCGGTGATCGGGATGCCGACGACACCGCGCATCCTGTCGCCCGGTCAGCTCCTCGTCATGACGCATCTGGGCCAGGTGCTGGTGTTCGACGCGCACCGCGGCCAGACCATCGGCGCCCCGCTGGACCTCGTCAGCGGCGTCGACCCCGCCGACTCGGCGCGCGGCCTCGCCGACTGCCAAGCCGCCAAAGCGGCCTGCCCCATCTCGGCGGCGCCCGCCTACTCCCCTGACACCAACATGGTGGTGCTGGGCCTGTGGCAGCCGGGGACCGATGCCCCTGCCCTCGTCGGGTTGCGCTATCACGAGGGCCAGACGCCGCTGCTGACCCGCGAATGGAGCAGCACCGCGGTCGGGGCCGGCCCGATCGCCAGCCCGGTGCTGTCCGCCGACGGCAAGACCGTGTACGTCAACGGCCGCGACCAGCACCTCTGGGCAGTGAACTCCGCCGACGGCAAGGCCAAATGGTCGGTCAATCTCGGCTTCCAGCCGCAGACACCGCCGTCGGTGACGCCGGACGGTCTGGTCGTCGCCGGAGGCGGGCCCCAGACCAAGCTCACCGCGGTCAAGGACAAGGGCGACAAGGGCGAGGTGGCGTGGACGCGTACCGACGTCGAGCCGCTGACGACGTCCACGCGCGCCGGTAGCGATGTCGGATACGTCGTGGTCCGCGACGGCCAGGCCGGCCAGGCGTTGGTGGTCTTCTCCCCCGCCGACGGCCACACCGTGAACAGCTACCCGCTACCGGGCGCCACGGGCTGGCCTGTCGGGGTGTCCGTCGGGCACGACAAGCGCGTCGTCACGGCGACGAGCGACGGCCAGGTCTACGCGTTCGCCCCGGCCTGATCAGCGATCTGTGCACGAAAATCCGCGGCCCGCGCGAAAAATCGTGCACGAATCGCTAGGCCAGCATCCCCTCGATCGGCGCTCGCGGCACCGTCACCTGCACCGCGCCGGCGGATTCCGGTAGCACCTGTCCCTGGCTGAAGAAGAAGATCAGCGAGTCGTTGGTGATCGCGAAGTTCTGGTAGGTCTCAGGGTCCAGCCCGGCTGCCGGCGGCAGCAGCACCGGCTGCGCGGACTGGCGGACCAATTCGCCCTGAACCATCGGCAGGATCACCGGAAACGGTTGTGCGCCAGGTGCGAACAGGTTCTCGATGGTGATCGGCTTGCGCTGGACCAGGTCCCACGTGAACGTCTTGTAGAACGTCTGCGGGTGCGCCCCACCGACATCCTGGAACGTCTTGAACACGACAGACTGGGTGTTGCGGGGCGGGATCGCCGCCGTGTACTGCGTCGCGGTGGTGTCGAGCTCGTACGAGGTTTCGTGCGGCCCAGGCATCTTCGCGACGTTGACATACCCGTCACGGGTCTGCGTGATGTAGTCGACGACCGCCTGCTGATCCGGGTAATCGATGGGATAGCTGATGTTGAGCGCGTAGCCACGGGTGGTGTCGCGAATCTGGCACATCCGCGAGCCGTCGAGGACGCCGCCCAGGTCCGGGCACTTCGCCGGGGTCGCGGCCGCAAGAGGCATGCCGAGCCAACCGACCGCGCCTGAAGCAGCGATCACTGCGGCGAGTGCGGGTAGGCGCATCTGGTGAATCCTCCGGGGATGAATGAATGGCGGCACATCGCCGCCGGTTCCAGCGTACCTGTCACCCCTACCCGTCCCGGGCATGAACTGCGATCAGGTGTTTCAGCGCGACGGCCGGCAAATGAAGGCCGTCGGCCGGGCGGCGGCCGCGGCGCCGATGCGCGTGATCACGACCGAGAGCTGCGCGCCCGACCGCTGTAGCTTCAGTTTGGCGCGCAACGTATCCGGGTCGACGTCGACGCCGCGCACCAGGATTTCGACGGCCGACGCCCCGTGCGCCGACAGCGCCTGCCGGAGCCGTTTCTCGTTGTAGGCGATCTGTTCGACAACCTCGAAACCCCTTGTGCCACTCGGCAACTCGTCGCCAGTGAGATACGCGATCGCCGGGTCCAGCTGCCACAGGCCATGCCGCGCCGCATAGTGGCGCACCAGGCCGGCCCGCACCACCGCACCGTCGGGGTCGACGATCCACCGCCCCGCGGGCCCCGAGGGGCAGTCGCCGGGATCGGCATCGGTGAACTCCTCGGCCACCGCGCCGGTCTTGTCCAGCACGGTGGCACGGCGGGTAACCCCGGCGGGGGCCAGCCCTGGTGACCACAGACACGCCTCCCGGACGCTGCCGGCCAGCGACGTGATCTGCACCTCGCCGCGGAATCCCAGCTCGGACAGCTGGCCGAAGTCGACGCCGGGAGCGCATTTCACCACCAGGTCGCGACCCCGGTAGACCTCGAGCAGCTCGTCCAGTGGCGGGGCGTAATCGCGGGGATCGAACTTGCGCCGTCCCGAACTGCGCCGGGCCGGGTCGACGACCACCACGGCGTCCCGCGTGATCGGGCGGAGCGCGTCGGCGCGACACAGCAGTGCGTGGGCGCCGACGTTGTGGCGCGCCATGGCCAGCCGGACCGCATCGAGATCGCTGCCGATGAGCGGGGACGCCGAGTCGTCGTCACCGCCGCCCGAACGGCTCAGGGCGGCAAGTTCGGTCCCGACAGAACACGTCGCGTCATGCACGGCGCGGCCGGACAGCCGCCGCGCCCGATGGACGGCGACGGCCCCGGCGGTGGCCTGCTGCAGCGCCTCGTCGGTGAACAGCCAACCGGTGACGTCGCCGAGCTCGCCGAGTTTTGCGGCGGCCCGACGCCGCAGCAGCACGGTCTCGACCAGCACTGCCGCGCGGTCACCGAAACGTGAACGCGCCCAGGCGATGTCGGATACCCGATGGGCATCTGTCAGCGGCCGGGCGGCCACCTCGGCGAGCGCCTCCTGACCGGCTCCGGTCAGGTAGGCGACATCGTCGAGCGTGAAGGCATAACCGCTCACGTCAGAGCGTCAGGAGCGTCGGGTCCGTCAGGGACACCGTCAGGACGGCTTGACCCCGGTGATCATCACGTTGTAGAACCAGCCCTTCGGCACGACGCGGCGCCACACGTTGGCATCGAACCAGCTCAGCGTGGTCCAGCCGCCGAACGCGAACTTGGCCCACTTGAAGCCGAGCTTGCCCGGGGGCACCGTCGACTCGAAGGTCCGCACCGGCCAGCCCAGCATGGCGGCGGTGAATTCCTCACTGGCGGTGGCGACTTCGACCGCACCGGCGTTGGTCGCCATGCGTTCCAGGTCGGCGGGCTCGAAGGTGTGCAGGTCGACGATCCACTCGAGCGCGGCGGCGCGGGAGTTCTCGTCGAGCTCCTCCTGCGGCCGGCGCCAGGACTCCAGGCCCGGCAGCTTCATGGCCGCGACGGTGGTCTTCCAGGTGAGATCCGCCAGGCGACGGGCGTAGAAGTTACCGACGGTGGTGGGCTCGCCGGCGAAGATGAACCGGCCACCCGGCTTGAGCACGCGGACGACCTCGCGCAGCGACAGTTCCACGTCGGGAATGTGGTGCAGCACCGCGTGTCCGACGACGAGGTCGAAGGTGTTGTCCTCGTAGGGGATTCCCTCCGCGTCGGCGACGCGGCCGTCGATGTCCAGGCCGAGGGCCTGGCCGTTGCGGGTGGCCACCTTGACCATGCCCGGGGACAGGTCGGTGACGGAGCCGCGGCGGGCGACGCCGGCCTGGATCAGGTTCAGCAGGAAGAAGCCGGTGCCACAGCCGAGTTCGAGGGCGCGGTCGTAGGGCAGCTGGCGCTGGACCTCGTCGGGCACGATGGCGTCGAAGCGGCCGCGGGCGTAGTCGATGCACCGCTGGTCGTACGAGATCGACCACTTGTCGTCGTAGCTCTCGGCTTCCCAGTCGTGGTACAGAATCTGGGCCAGCTTGGTGTCGTGGCGTGCCGCCTCGACCTGCTCGGCGGTCGCGTGCGGGTTGGGCGCCTGGTCAACAGCCTGCTCAACTACGTCGGATACCTTGGCGGCAGCGTCGGCTGCGGCGACCTCGGACGTCTGGTCGGTACTCGTCATGCAGGTCAGCCTAACTGCCCGGTCACCGGGAGTTCACATCCACGGTTCTGTACACCGGTTCAGCGAACCCCGAATGCCGCCTTTGCTGTGGCCAGCGCCTCGGGCGAGGAATCCAGGAACCTGCGCGCCCACTTGTGCGCCTCGTCGTAGACGTGGTCGGGCGCCACGAGTTGATCGATCAGACCGAGGGAAACCGCTTCCTCGGCGCCGGCGAACCGACCGCTGAACACCAGCTCCTTGGCCCGGCTGTCGCCGACGGCCGCGGCCAACCGCGCGGCCGCACCCTCGGCCGGCGCCCGGCCCGACAGGATTTCCGTCGACCCGACCTTGACGTTGTCGCCACTGATCCGCCAGTCGGCGGCCAGGGCCAGCGTCAGGCCGCTGCCGAGCGCATACCCGGTCACGGCCGCGACGGTGGGCCGTGGAATGGCAGCGACGGCGTCGACAGCGGCGCGGCATACCGCCCCGGCGACGCGTGCTTCCGCCGCGTCGAGCGTGCTGGTCTCGTGGTCGTCGTCGCCGGTGCAGAAGACCTCGTGGCCGCCGTGCACGATGACCGCGGTGACATCGGTCCGCTGGCCAAGCTCCTCGGCGGCCGCGGCGATCTCCCGGCACATCTGCCGGGTCAGCGCATTGCGTGGCGGCCTGGCCAGCAGCAGGGTGCCGACACCGTCGGTGATGTGGACCTGCACGAATTCGCCGATGTCCATCACTGCGCCCTGCTGCCGCGGGCCGCCTTGTACCGCTCGGCGTCGAAGAACTCGATGTCCCACGTGCCCTCACCCATGGTCAGGACGGGCTCGATCGGCTCGATCTTCCGCTCGTCCCTGAGCAGCTCGGCGACCGTGCGCCCGTCCAGCGAGCTCAATTGCGTCCAGGTCGGCGGCAGCAGGAACGAATGCCCCTCCTCGAACTCCGTGAGCGCAGCCGTCGGCGTGCGCCAGGCGACATGGTCGCTCTCGGTGTTGTTGCCGTCGGCGCGCTGACCGGCGGGCAGGGCGCCGACGAAGAAGAACGTGTCGTAGCGGCGGGTGCGTTCCTCTTTGGGGGTTATCCAGTTCGCCCACGGCCACAGCAGGTCCGCACGCAGCACCAGCTTCTCGCGGGCCAGGAACTCACCGAACGACAGCTCACGGCTTTCCAGTGCGGCCCGCGATTCGTGGTAGACGGTCGCGTCCGAGACGATGCCGTCCGGATCATCGGCCGGCCCGGCGAACAGCACGCCGGACTCCTCGAAGGTTTCGCGGGCGGCGGCACACACCAGCGCGCCGGCCAGCACCGGGTCCACTCCGAACTTCTCGGCCCACCAGGTGCGGTCGGGCCCGGTCCAGGCGATGTCGGCGTCGCCGGAGGCGACAAACAGGTCATAGTCCCGCTCGTCGACCCCGCCGCCGGGGAACACCGTCATACCGCCGGCGAAGGCCATCGACATGGTGCGGCGCATGAGAAAGACCTCGATGCCGGGCACACCGTCGCGCACCAGCATCACGGTCGCGGCCGGCCTGGGGTGCAAGGGGTCGAGTTCGGTCATATACGCCTCCTGTGCGCCGCGCGACTGCGGGTACGACGGGCGAAGTACCGCCCGTCGATGTACTCCAGGGCGATCGACTGACCGAAGGCCTGGGAGAGATTCTCGGACGTCAGTACGTCGGACAGCAGCCCGGCGCCGACCGCCTGCCCCTCGGAGAGCAGCAGGCAGTGCGTGAAGCCCTCCGGGATCTCCTCGACATGGTGGGTGACGAGCACCGAGGCCGGCGCATCGGCATCGGCAGCCAGATCCGCCAGCCGGGCCACCAGTTCTTCGCGCCCGCCGAGGTCAAGTCCGGCCGCCGGCTCGTCGAGCAGCAGCAGCTCCGGGTCCGTCATGAGCGACCGGGCGATCAGCACCCGCTTGCGCTCGCCCTCGGACAACGTGCCGTAGTGGCGGTCGGCGAGGTGTTCGGCGCCGATGCTCTCCAAGGTGTCCAGCGCGCGGTTGTAGTCGACGTCGTCGTACTGTTCGCGCCACCGGCCCAGCACCGCGTAACCCGCCGAGACCACCAGGTCCCGCACGACTTCGTCGTCCGGTATCCGCTGCGCGAGCGCCGAACTGCTGAGCCCGATCCGCGACCGCAGCTCGGACATGTCGGTGCGGCCCAGCCGCTCGCCCAGGACGAACGCTGTGCCCGAGGACGGATGCTCGACGGCGGCCGCCATGCGCAGCAGCGACGTCTTGCCGGCGCCGTTGGGGCCCAGGACGACCCAGCGTTCGTCGAGCTCCACCGACCAGTCGATCGGACCGACCAGGGTGGCTCCGCCGCGGCGCAATGTCACCCCGGAGAATTGGATCAGCAGGTCAGGATCGGGCTGGGCGTCGGGTTCTACGGAGTTGTCGCTGAGGGCGCCGGGCACTCGCTCATCGTAGCCACGGCCGGTTCAGCGACCCGGTCCCCCACCACGTGCGCCCATCCACTGGCCGCGAGCCAGCGACTCGGCGTGCACCGCAGCACAAGTTGCACCAGCGGCCCAATCCCCAAGGCGTACACCACGGTTCCGATGCCGACGGTGCCACCCAACAGCCACCCGGTGGCCAGTACGGTGACCTCGATGCCGGTCCGGACCAGGCGCACCGACCATCCGGTCCGGGCCACCAGCCCCGTCATCAGCCCGTCGCGCGGCCCTGGCCCCATCCCGGCACCGATGTACATCACCGTGCTCACGGCGTTGAGCACGACGGCGCCGACCATCATCGCCGTGCGCACCGGCAGCGTCGTCGGCTGCGGCAGCACCATCAGGGCGGCGTCGACCACGACGGAGATGACGATGACGTTCGCGACGGTGCCGACGCCGGGGCGGTTGCGCAGCGGGATCCAGCCCAGCAGCACCACGACGCCGACGAGCGCCGTGGCGCCGCCGATGGTCAACCCGGTGTGCTTGGCCAGGCCCTGATGGAAGACGTCCCACGGGTCCAGTCCCAACCCGGCGCGTACGAACAGCGCCATCGACAGGCCGTAGCCGCTCAGGCCGGCCAGCAGCAGCGCCGTGCGGACGGCTGTGGTCTTCACGCTGGTGCCGGCTGCTCGCGCCCTCACCGGTGGTCCTGGAACCGGACGCGGATGGCGTCCAGTTCGTGCCGCACCCGGGCGGCATCCAGATCGCGGACATCGGCGCGGTTGTCCCGCCGGGACCGGGCGCGCTTCTCAGCCAGTTTTGATAGCCAGTTCGTTCGCATGACACCAGTTTTCCGGCCAACTGGCTTGCCATTCAATAGCCAGTTGGCCAATACTGGCTTCAATGTCGATCGAGATGTCAGCCAGATCACTTGACGAAGTCCTTCTGGCACGCGAATTGGGCAACTGGCGCACCTCCAGCCTCAGCGGCCCCGCCTATCTGGGCCTGGCCGATGCCATCCGCCTGCTCATCGTCGACGGCCGGCTCCCCGTCGGCGCCCGGTATCCCAGCGAGCGTGCGCTGGCCGACGCCCTGCGCGTCTCCCGCACCACCGTCACCGCCGCCTATGCCCAACTGCGCGAGGACGGCTACCTCAACGCCCGGCGCGGCGCCCGCAGCACCACGGCGCTGCCGCCCACCGCGCCGACGACCAGTCCAGCACCCCTCACCAGAACCGGCACGCTGAGCCTGGCCGATGCCGCGCCCTCCGCACCGGCGGCCGCCACCGTCGAGGCCTTTACCCGCGCGGCCCAGCGCCTGGCACCGCACCTGCACGACATCGGCATCGAACTCACCGGCGTCGCCGAACTCCGCCAGGCCATCGCCGAAAGATATTGCGCCAGAGGCCTTCCCACCGATCCAGACGAGATCATGGTGACCACCGGGGCGCTCCACGCGATAAATCTCGTGCTGGCCACCTACGCCCGCCCCGGCGACCGGGTACTGATCGAGCAGCCGACGTACCACGGCGCCATCTCGCTCATCGCCGCATCCGGAGCCCGACCGGTGCCCGTCAGCATGGCCGAAGACGGCTGGGAACTGGATGCCGTGCAGGCCGCCATGCGGCAATTGGCTCCGAATCTGGCCTACCTGATCGTCGACAACCACAACCCGACCGGACTGAGCTTGCCCGCCCCGGGGCGCGAGCGCCTCGCCCGCATCATCTCCGAGACCCGCACCCGCACCATCATCGACGAAACCATCTGCGACATCTGGCTGGACGAGCCGCTGCCGCCGCCGCTGGCCTCCTATCTGGAGAGCCGCCGCGACCTGGTGGTCACGGTCGGCTCGATGTCGAAGTCGTTCTGGGGCGGCCTGCGGGTCGGCTGGATTCGCGCCGAACGGTCCACCCTGGCCGCCATCGCCGCGGTGCGGCCGACGATCGACCTCGGCACCGCCATCGTCGAACAGTTGGCGTCGGCCGAGCTGCTCCGCCAGGCCGATACCGTGCTGCCGGCCCGTCGCGACATGCTGCGAGCCCGGCGGCAGCTGGTGGGTTCGCTTCTGCAGGAACAACTTCCGGACTGGACGGCAAGCCCGTGCCACGGTGGCATGTCGATGTGGATGCGGCTGCCCGCACCGATGAGTTCAGCGCTGTCGGCAGCGGCGTCCCGGATGGGGCTCGTCATCCCGGGGGGTCCACGATTCGGGGTCGACGGCACGCTGGAGCGCTTCATCCGGGTGCCCTTCACGCAACCCGAGGAGCGTCTGCATGACTCGGTAGCCGTGCTGGCTCAGGCGTGGCGCAGCGTCACCGGCGCCGGTACGCCAGACGCGCAGGCCCTCATCGTCTGAGGCGGTCTGAGGCGGTCTGAAGCGACTCTTACTGCTGGCTCTGGATCAGGCCGATGCAGGTGCCGATGTGCTCGGGAGTGCAGGGAATACCGTTGACCGTCTGCAGGCCGCCGACCGACTGGGTGATCTGTGCACCTGTCCCGCTGTTGGACGTCTGCGGCGGCACCGACTGCGGGCCACTGCCATTCGCCGTGCCCTTGACGCACACGCCTTCGAAATGGCTCGGCACGGTCCCCCAGGGGCACGCGTAGGCCGGTGCGGCCGCCGTCACAGAGACGACCGACAAGGGGCCGGCGACCAACGCGACAGCACTCACACCAATCAGAACCGCACGCTTCATGTCACCATCTCCCACACACTTACGCAGCAAATCAATATCAATAGTCACCACTGTAACGTGACAGCGGCTCGGGTGTGCCCCCGCCGGGGAATCCCCTACGGAATGTCCACCCGCCGCACCACACCGTCCACCGCATCGGCGGCCTCGATCTCGCCACGCGTGATGCCCAGGATGAACAGCACGGTGTCGAGGTACGGGTGGTTCAGCGAGGCGTCGGCAACGGCCCGCAGCGCGGGCTTGGCGTTGAACGCCACCCCGAGGCCGGCGGCCGACAGCATGTCGATGTCGTTGGCGCCGTCGCCGACCGCGACGGTCTGCTCCATGGGTACGCCGGCCTGGTTGGCGAAGTCCCGCAGCGCCTTGGCCTTGCCCGGGCGGTCGACGATCGGGCCGGTCACCCGGCCGGTCAGCTTGCCGTCGACGATCTCCAGGTGGTTGGCCGCGACGAAGTCGAGCATCAGCTCCTCGGCCAGCGGCTCGATCACTTGACGGAACCCGCCGGACACCACGCCGCAGTGGTAACCCAGCCGGCGCAGCGTACGCAGCGTGGTCCGGGCACCCGGCGTCAGTTCGATCTGGTCGGCGACCTCGTCGACCACCTCGGCCGGCAGGCCGGCCAGGGTGGCGACGCGTTCCCGCAGCGACTCCTCGAAGTCCAGTTCGCCGCGCATGGCGGCCTCGGTGATCGCGGCGACCTTGGCCTCGGCGCCGGCGCGCGCGGCCAGCATCTCGATGACCTCGCCCTGGATGAGCGTCGAGTCGACGTCGAACACGATTAGCCGCTTGGCACGCCGGGCCAGACTGTAGTCCTCGAGCGCGATGTCGACGCCCTCGTCGACGGCGACGCGGGCCAGTGCGGTCTGCAGCTGCGCGTAGGCCCCGCCCACCTGTGGCACCGACACCCGCAGTTCCAGGCCCGTCACCGGGTAGTCGGAGACGCCGCGGATGAAGTCGATGTTGACCCCGAGCGCCGCGACCTCGCGGGCGACGACGGTGAACGCCTCGGCGGTGATGGGCCGGCCCAGCACGACGATGGTGTGGGTCGACGGTTCGGTCAGGACGGGCTGGTCGTCACTGCTGTCGATCGCGACATCGAGCCCCAGCTCGCCGATGGCCTGCTGGACGTCGGCCCGCAACACGTCACCGGCCACCTCGGCCGGCACTGCGACCAGCACGCCGAGCGTCAGGCGGCCACGGATGACCACCTGCTCTACGTTCAACAGCTCGACGTTGTGCCGCGACAGCACGCCGAACAGCGTCGACGTGACGCCCGGCTGGTCGAGTCCGGTGACGGTGATCAGCACCGACCCGTTTGCGTTGCTTTCCTGCGTCATCCGTTAGGTCCCCTAACGCAGAACCGCCCGCGCCTTAGGCGCGGGCGGGTCGGCTGATTTCTAGTGGTGCGATCGACCGATGTGCGCTTCGGCGCGCATCCGCTCGACCATGTGCGGGTAGTGCAGCTCGAACGCCGGGCGCTCCGAACGGATCCGGGGCAGCTCGGTGAAGTTGTGCCGCGGCGGCGGGCAGCTGGTGGCCCACTCCAGCGAGTTGCCGTAGCCCCAGGGGTCGTCGACCACGACGGGCTCGCCGTAACGCCAGCTCTTGAACACGTTCCACACGAACGGCAGCGTGGACAGGCCCAGGATGAAGGCACCGATGGTCGAGATCACGTTCAGCGTGGTGAAGCCGTCGCTGGGCAGGTAGTCGGCGTAACGACGCGGCATGCCCTCGTCACCGACCCAGTGCTGGACCAGGAAGGTGGTGTGGAAGCCGATGAAGGTCAGCCAGAAGTGCAGCTTGCCCAGACGCTCGTCGAGCAGCCGGCCCGTCATCTTCGGGAACCAGAAGTAGATGCCCGCGTAGGTGGCGAACACGATGGTGCCGAAGAGCACGTAGTGGAAGTGCGCGATGACGAAGTAGCTGTCCGTCACGTGGAAGTCCAGCGGCGGGCTGGCCAGCAGCACACCCGACAGACCACCCAGGAGGAAGGTGATGAGGAAGCCGACCGAGAAGAGCATGGGCGTCTCGAAGGTCAGCTGGCCCTTCCACATGGTGCCGATCCAGTTGAAGAACTTGATACCGGTCGGGACCGCGATCAGGAACGTCATGAAGGAGAAGAACGGCAGCAGGACGGCGCCGGTGGCGTACATGTGGTGCGCCCACACGGCGACCGACAGCGCGGCGATACCGAGCGTGGCGTAGATCAGGGTGGTGTAACCGAAGATCGGCTTGCGGCTGAACACCGGGAAGATCTCCGAGACGATGCCGAAGAACGGCAGCGCGATGATGTACACCTCGGGGTGGCCGAAGAACCAGAACAGGTGCTGCCACAGCAGGACGCCGCCGTTGGCGGGGTCGTAGATGTGTGCGCCCAGGTGGCGGTCGGCGGCCAGGCCGAACAGCGCGGCGGTCAGCAGCGGGAAGGCCAGCAGCACCAGGATCGAGGTCACCAGGATGTTCCAGGTGAAGATCGGCATGCGGAACATCGTCATACCCGGGCAGCGCATGCAGACCACGGTGGTGACCATGTTGACGGCACCCAGGATGGTGCCCAGACCACCGACGGCCAGGCCGACGATCCACAGGTCGCCACCGGCGCCGGGCGAGTGGATCGCGTCGGTCAGCGGCGAGTAGGCGGTCCAGCCGAAGTCAGCGGCACCACCGGGGGTGATGAAGCCGGCGATGGCGATCATGGCGCCGAAGAGGAACAGCCAGAACGAGAAGGCGTTCAGCCGCGGGAACGCGACGTCGGGGGCGCCGATCTGCAGCGGCAGCACCAGGTTGGCGAAGCCGAACACGATCGGGGTGGCGTAGAACAGCAGCATCACCGTGCCGTGCATGGTGAACAGCTGGTTGAACTGCTCGTTGCTCAGGAACTGCAGTCCCGGCATGGCCAGCTCGGTGCGCATGAACAGCGCCATCAGGCCACCGATGAAGAAGAACACGAAGCAGACGACGCAGTACATGATGCCGATCAGCTTGTGATCGGTGGTGGTCACCAGCTTGTAGATCAGGTTGCCCTTGGGGCCCATACGCTCCGGGAACGGGCGACGAGCCTCGAGTTCTCCGATTGGGGGCGCTTCGGCTACCAACAGATCCTCCAAATGTTCCGGGCGAATAGATCGAGCACACGGGGCATCCCATGTTGTCTGCCGGTGATCTTATCCCCCATCGCACAGCCTCGCGGCGAGGGTCCTACAAACTGTCGTAATTGGCTGGACCAGCTGTCGACACCGGCGTGGCGCCCGCAGCCGCGACCGCGCCTCATCTGGGCGCGACCGCGCGGGTGTTACCGTCGGCCACGTGCAGTTTCCGACTCCCCGTACCCGGCTGTCCAGCGCCAGCGCGGCGGTTCTCACCGCCCTGTGCGCGACGGCCACGACCGTCCTGACGGGCTGCTCGGGACACACCAGCGAACCTCAGGCAGCAAATCCGGCTCCCATCACCAGCACCACCCGTATCGCCACCGCGGGTGTGCTGGGAAACCAGCGTCGGCCCGACGACTCGTGCGCGCCCAACCCGGCGGCACTCGACGAGGGACCGCCCACCCGCCAGGTGCACCACGCCGCCGGCACCACCGATGTCAACGCCGACCCGCAGCGCATCGTCGTGCTCTCGGGCACGGCGCTCGACGCGCTGTGCGCGCTGGGTCTGCAGTCCCGGGTCGTCGCCGCGGCGACCCCGACGGATTCGTCGGGCCAGACGTCATACCTGGGCACCGTGATCCACAACGTGCCGGCGGCCGGCACGCGCGGCGCGCCCGACATGGCGGCCGTCAAGGCCGCCAACCCCGACCTGATCATCGGCTCGCAGGTGTCGGCAACGTCGGACACCTACGGCGCGTTGTCGGCGATCGCGCCGACGGTGCTCACCGGGGCGTCCGGCGCCGCCTGGCAGGACGATCTGCGGATGGTCGGCGCGGCGACCGGGCGCGGTGCCGCCGCGGGCGCACTGGTCGACGGTTTCAACGCCGACGCCACCAGGGTCGGCGGGCAGAACGACGCCTCACACTTCCAGGTGTCGGTCGTGCAGCTGACCGAGAGCACCATGCGAATCTTCGGCGCCAACAACTTCCCCGGCAGCGTGCTGGCCCGTGTCGGCGCGGATCGCCCTGCGCCACAGCGGTTCACCGACAAGCCGTACCGCGAGATCGACATCTCGAAGCTGCGGCCCGGCACCGATTTCTCGACTGCCGACGGTGACATCGTCTACATGTCGTTCGAGTCTCCGGCAGCCAAGGACAAGGCCGCCGCGTTGCTCGACAGCCCGGCCTGGAAGAAGCTCGCCGCCACCCGCGACAACCGGGTGTTCGTGGTGAACAACGAGGTGTGGCAGACCGGCCAGGGCATCGTGGCCGCCCGCGGCATGCTCGACGACCTGCACTGGCTCAACGCGCCCATCAACTAGTCATTGCGCGTCCTGCAACGCCTGCCGGCCGAACTGCCCGAGTTCCAGCGAGCCGTCGGGCAGCACCAGTTCGCCCGACTCGATGCGCTGTCGCAGGTAGGCGAACGTCTGCGCGGTCTGGGCGAACAGATGCTCACCTGCGCGCAGAGCGGAGCGGGGCTTGCCCGCTGAGGAAGCGAACTGCGGCAGCGGTTTCACCTCGGTGTGGTAGTCGACGTTGAAGAACAGCGGGAACGAATACCGCTCCTCGGCGACCTTGCGGACCCGGTGGCTCGTGGCGACGAAGGCGCCGTTGGTCCACAGCTCCAGCAGGTCCCCGACATTGACGACGAAGGTCCCCTCGACCGGCGGCACGTCGATCCACTCGCCCGCCCCGTTGAGCACCTCGAGGCCGGGGGCCGTCGGTTTGAGCAGCGTGAAGCATTCGTAGTCGGTGTGCGCGCCGATCCCGACACTGTCGTGGGCATCCGGGTTGTACGGATAGTGGATGAGCCGCAACTGGCTCGGCGTCTTGGTGGCGTGCCGGGAGAAGACCTCCGGGTCCTCACCGAGAGCGACGGCGAAGGCCCACAGGAGCCGCTGCCCCACATCGAGCACCGCCTGGTAGTAGGCGGTCACCGCATCGGCGAACCCGGGTAGGTCAGGCCACGCATTGGGACCCAGCATGGGGTTGCCGGCCAGATAGTCCGGATCGTCGGCGGGCAGGTCCAGCGCGGTGTCGAACGCTTCCTTCAGGTCCGGGACGGTGCCCTCCAGGCCCTCCTCGCCGACCGGCACATACCCGCGGTGACAGCGGGACAGCCCGATGTAGTCACGCATCTTGTCTTCCACCGGCAGCGCGAAGTACTCCTTCACCGCCGCCAGCATCGCGTCGAACAACGACTCGTCGACGCCGGTGCCGCTGATGTAGAAGAAGCCGACGTCGGCCGCCGCCCGGCCGATCTCGGCGGCGACGCGGTGCCGCTCGGCACGCTCGGGTGACGACAAACCGCTGATATCGATGATCGGCACCGACGTGAATGACGTTACGCCACTCATGAATTCACATTCCCTTCCGAGTAGTCCACCGTCCAGCGCACGCCGTTGGCCTGGAATTCGTCGCCGGCGCAGACCAGGCCGGCGAAGTCGATACCGAGAGCTCGCTGCTCGGCGCCACCGACGGCGCCGAGCACCACCCCGGTGCGGTCGGCCCAGCCGAACATGGCGCCGACCCGGACCAGTAGTGCTGCCGATGCCCCGGCGGGTCCGGACAGCTGCAGCGCGCCCGTCGGGCCGGCCTCGCCGGAGTCGCGGACCCAGTGCTCGACATAGTGTTCGTGCACGCCGGTCTCGACGAGAATGTCTCCCTCCCAATGCATTACGCCGGCATCGGGATTCGGGCCAGGCATCGTGGCGTCGAACTCTCGATGCCACTCGAAGACATCGGCATCCTGGTGCAGGGTGCCCGCGAAGCCACGGGAGTCCACGTAGGCCGTCGGCCCCTGCAGCCACAGCACACCCGGTTCGGTATCGCGGGTGCCGTCGACCTCGATCAGCAGCGTGCGGCGCCAGAGGCCGGCACACTCGGTCAGCAGTGGTGTCATGACGATTCCTCCCATCGGCGCTGCAACATCCGTAGCCCGTCCGCGGTGGGTACCCCCACGGCCCGCACCCGGGCGATCCCGCCATCCGGGTAGGCCTGCACGCGCAGTGCCGCCACGTCGGCCACGTCGACCGGGAACACCTGGCGCGCGTCGGCGAGCAGCCGTGTCCGGGGTAGCACCGGAACGTCGAAAGCGACCATCCCCCAGCCATGTTCGCGATCGGGACGGCTGCGGCTGCCCAGCACCGACACCTCCAGACTGGCGTTGAACACGAAGTACGAGGTGTCGACCTCGATGCGGCGCAGGTCGGCGGGGGCGGCGAACGAGACGATCACCGCGTCATGGGTTTCCGGTCCGACGTCACGGCGTCTGCGCGCCTCCCACCCGTCGCCCATGTTGTGCGGACGGTTCGGCATGATCAGCGACGTGGCACTGGAATAGAAACTGTCGCTGCACCATTCGACCCGGCCACCGTTCTCCAGGCCGGACACCTCGACGGTGATGTCACTCCAGGCCGCGGGATCCGGCACCACCTCGCCGTACGCCCGCAACCGGGCGACGCCGCCGTCGGACTGCAGTCGCAACCGCAGGTGCGTCCACCGCCGGCGGTCCTGGACGGCCAGCAGGTTCCGTGAATCCGCCTTGAGCACAGTCGATTCCACAATCTCTGTCCACGAGACAGCGGGGTCCGCCGGATCGTCGGTGCGCGCCAGTACGCAGGCGTCCACCGCGCAGGCGCTGGGGTGATTGCCCGAGAAGAACCGGGTGTCCACGTCAATGGTGTGCAGCCGGCCGGGTGTACCCAGCCGGATGATCGCCCAGTCGCCGGCCCGGCCGGCGTGGCGGCGGGTCTCCCAGCCGTCCACCACTTCCCCGCGCAGGTCGAAAGTACCGGGCACGAAAGCGGGTTCGGCCGGGTAAACCAGCCGCTCCTTGAATCCGAACGATTCGTCGCTGGCGGCCACCACACTGCCGCCGACGATGCGGGAGGCGAGATCGACGTTGGTCACCAGTCCTGCGCTTCCGATGAGCGCTTGCGCGAAGAGTCAATGGCTTCCGACAGCGGCCAGTGGCTACGCGGATTGTCCGGGCCCGGCGCGAACACGCCGGCCTTACTGGTGGACAGACCCAGACCGACAACAGCCTGTGCGAGGGCCACCGCGGCGGACACCCCGTCGACCGCGGGCACGCCGAGTTTGGCCGAGATCGCCGCCGTCACTCCCGCCATACCGGCGCAACCCAGGCAGATCACGTCGGCGCCGTCCTCGCTGATGGCGCGCGCCGCTTCGTCGACGATCGCCTGCACCGCGCCCGCGGGGTCGCCGTCCACGTCTGCGGTGCTCAGGCCGCACGCGCGGACCGAGGCGCAGTGCGCGTTCAGGCCGGCCAGCAGCAGCCGGTCCTCGATGGGCGGGATCGACCGGGCGAGCGTGGTGATCACCGAGAACCGCCGACCGATCAGGTGCGCGACGTGAGCGGCGCATTCCGCGATGTCGAACACCGGCACCGTCAGCATCTCGGCGAGCGCGTCGCGGCCGTGCTCGCCGAATCCGGCAAGGACGACAGCGTCGAAGTCGAAGTCACCGGACCGGGTCAGCCGGGCCACCAGGTCCATCACCCCGACCGCGGAAAGGTAGCTCTCGGCGGACGAGTCGATCGCCGCAGAGCCGAAATGCGGTGACAGACAGACGATCTCGGTGTCATCATGCGCCACGGATCGCGCGGCAGCCGCGATCTCGGCAGTCATCGCCGCCGAGGTGTTGGGGTTGAGCACCAGGATTCTCATACCGGCTCCCCCACCACCGCCGGCACCCCGGCAACCCAGGTCTGCAGCACCGAACCGCGCAGCGTGACACCGTCGTACGGGCTCACGGGGTGGCGGTGCCGCAGCGTCGCCGCCCGCACGGTGTCGAGGGCACTGGGATCGAATGCACATAGGTCGGCCCGCAGCCCGACTGCGATCCGGCCGCGGTCGGCGTAACCGGCCAGCGCTGCCGGGCGTTCCGACATCCACCGGCTGACGTCGGCCAGCCCGAAGCCGCGTGCGGCGGCCTGGGTCCACACCGCGCGCGGGCTGAGCTGCAACGAGCTGATCCCGCCGAATGCCCGCCCGAAATCCCCGGCGGCCTTGAGCCGCGGCGCGCACGGCGAATGGTCGGACACCACCAGATCCAGGGTGCCGTCGTGCAGCGCGGACCACAGCAGTTCCCGGTTGGCGCCATCCCGGATGGGTGGGCAGCAGGCGAATTCGGTGCCGCCGTCCTGCACGGCTTCGGCGGCGAATGTCAGGTAATGCGGGCAGGTTTCGGCCGTCACCGGAATCCCGGCCCGCCTGGCCTCGGCCAACCGACTCAGCACCGTGGCGCTGGAGACGTGCACGATGTGTGCCCGGGCCCCGGTCGCCGCTGCGGCGTCGATCACCAACGCCACGGCGTCGTCTTCGGCGGCATCGGGTCGCGACGCCAGGAACGACCGGTACTCCCGGCCCGATGGCGGTGGACCGGCATCGATCACCCGATTGCTCTCGGCGTGGACCAGCAGTACCGACCCCAGTTCTGCGATGCGCCGCATGGCATCCCGGAACTGCGCCGGGCTCAGGTGCGGAAAATTCGGGTTGCCCGAGTCGGCGAGAAAGCACTTGAAACCGCGTACCCCGGCCTGCGCCAGGTCGGCCAGACCGTCCAGGTTGTCCGGCACCACGCCGGCCCAATACCCGACGTCGACGTGGCAATTACCTTCTGCCGCGGCCTTTTTGGCGTCCAGCGCCGCGACGCTCGTGGTCACCGGTTCGCAGTCCAGTGGCATGTCCACCACGGTGGTGATGCCGGCCGCGGCCGCGGCCGCGGTGGCGGTCTCGAACCCCTCCCAGTCGGTACCCGGGTCGTTGATGTGCACGTGCGTGTCGACGAAGCCGGGTAGCAGCACCACCGATTCGGGCAACCGGACATCTTCCATCGCCGGGCAGTCGGCGTCGGCGTCGCCGAGGAAGGCGATGCGCCCCCGGTCGATGCCGACCGCGGCCGGGACCTGGTGACCGTCGACGAGCACCCTGTCGGCGCGCAGCACGCACTCCATCAGTGTCCACCGAATCTGTGGTGAAAATGCTCGGTGAGCTCGGGCCACACGTGTGGGTCATGGCCGGGAATCAGCTGAAACCCCCTGTCGGCAGCCAACTTCTTGAGTCGGCGGATCGGCTCGACGGTGTCCTGCGGGTCGACGTCGATGAACCCGCCGATGGCGAGCTCGTGCTCGATGTTCTCGGTGAGATCGGCGGCGTCGAAGGCGAAGACGAAGCCGTCACCGCCGACGGAGTCGTCGAGTTCGACGACGAAGCTCTGATGCCCCGGCGTGTGCCCGTAGGTGGGCACCGCGGTGATGCCCGGGGCGATCTCGGCTTCCCCGTCAGCCAGGCGCCAATCGATGTTCGGATCGTCGAAGTCCACGCGCACGATCGCGTTGCGTTCGGGTTCAGGGTGATTCGACAGCCCGTACTCGAGTTCGCGACGCTGGGCGTGCACCGGGACCTTGCCTGCGAACAGCTTGAGCCCGCCGGCGTGGTCGTGGTGCAGATGGCTGACGGCGACAGTGTGGATCTCGTCGAAATCCACCCCGACCTCCGCCAGCCGCTGCTCGATCGGCTCGCCCGGTCCGGGCAGCACCGGGCGGTACTCGACGGTCGGGAAGAACCGCCGGTAGAGCGCCGGGTCCCGCACGAGCGCGGTGTTGAATCCCGTGTCGAGCAGTACCCAACCGCCGTCGGTCTGCAGCAGCACTCCGGGCACCGGCTCCCGCATGCGCTCCTCCGGCGGTGCGCCGTACACCGACACCGACTTCGGCAGCTCCTCCCAGCCCAGGGTCAGCAGGATGATCCGCCGCACCCCGGGCTTGCCGACCAGAGTGGCCATCAGCCGACCGAAAGGGCGTTCAGGCGCAGCGAATTCGGGTTGGTGACCACGTGCGCCTGTTCGACGCCCTTGAGCCAGGGCTGGGCCACCATGAAGTCGTTGACGTCAGCGATGTTCAGCCAGCATCCGGTCTTGACGGCTTCCACACCGGCGGTGGAGAAGTCGGCATCGGCGTCGGTCGGCAGCCCCGCGGCCAGGGCGGCGGTGACCGGCGGCGCCGAGCACCCGAAGAAGTTCAGACCACCGTCGGCATCCCAGGAGATGTGGCCCCAGGTGTACGGCGACGGTGCGTCGGGCCAGCCGAGATAGGTCATGATCTCCGGCGCGGCCTGCCCGTCGGTGCCGACCCAGCCATAGATCTCCGACGTGGGGTACGCCTGCACCTTGGCGGTCAGGCCCGCCGCGGCCAGCTGAGTCTGAATCAGGTTGCTGATCAACTGGTTATCGGGGTTGCTCGAGTCGTAGCCGATGGTCACGGTCTTCTGATCGGCAGGCAGTTTGCCGGCGATACCGGACAGCGCCGATGCATCATGCGGGACCGATTGCTTGCCGTATTCGGCGGCCATCATGTTCGGCGGGTAGATCTGCTCGGCCTTCTTGCCGCGCCCGAAGTACGTCTGCTTCACCAACTCGTCGACGTCGATCGCCTGCATCACCGCGGCGCGGTTCTTGGCGTCGGTCATCATGCCCTTGCGCGGGTTGATGTACGCGTAGTTCGACATCATGGTCGGGAGTGAGTAGTTGGTGAACGACTTGTTGTTCAGGTAGGACTGGACCGCCGAGGACGGCAGGTCGTGCAGGATCGCGGCCACCTGACCGTTGTTGAACTGCAGCTGCTGCGCCGACACGTCGGTGATGACGGGAAGCTCGACCTTCTCGAAATACGGTTTGGTGCCCCAGTATTCTCCGAAGGCGGCCAGCGCGTAGTGGGAGCCCACCTGCGCGTCGGTCAGCACGAACGGACCCGTGCCGAGATCGTGGGTGGTCAGATAACCCTGGGCGTTGTCGGTGCCGGCGTTCTTCTTGAGGCCTTCGGGACTGAGCATGCGGGGCCCATAAGGACATGCGAGGTAGTCGAGAAACGCCGAGTTGGGCGCCTTCAGCGTGATGGTGACGCCGTAATCCCCTTGCGTGGTCACCGATTCCACGTCCTTGACCATGTAGGCCGGGCCCTGGTTGACGGCTACCCGGCGATCGAACGACGCTTTGACCGCCGCCGAGGTGAACGGGGTGCCGTCGTGGAACTTGACGCCCTCGCGCAGCTTGAACGTGAAGACCTTGTTGTCCGGCGACGCCGTCCAGCTCGTTGCCAGTAGCGGTTCCAGGACAGCCTTGTCGACACCGGCTTTGTACTGCAGCAGCCCTTCGTAGGTGTTGGTGGTCAGCAACAGACCTTGGCCCGCGTAGTAGATGTCAGGGTCCGGCGGCTGCCCCGGGTCCTGCAGGAACGACAGGTGCAGCACCTTGTCGGTGGGCGCGGCGTTCGGCGTGCCGCCGCCGGAATTCGAACCACCGCAACCGCTCAGCGTCAGCATCACGGCGGCACCGGCCGCGGCAATCCGCCAGCCTGCGCGCGCACGACCGGGGACCTTGTGGCTCTTCATCATCGGGCAGCTCCTTCGAGGGCGGGGTTGGACAGTTCGGGCGGACACATATCGGAAAAGGCGGCGATGATCTCGTCGGTGGTGCGCATGGCACCGGCCTGCAGGTACTCCATGGCGTCCAGAGCAGCGTCGTGGCGATACGTCGACGAGCCGCCCACGCAGTCGGTCACGACGCGGACGTAGAAGTCCCGCTGGTGCGCATCGGCGAAGGTGTAGTGCACGCACACGTCGGTGAGTCCGCCGATGAGGATGAGCGTCGACGCCCTCAGGCCCGACAGCACGATCTCGAAATCCGTTCCGATGAAACCGGAATAGCGGCGTTTGACGATATGGAACTCGTGGCCCGGCCCGTCGAAGTCGGGCAGCAGCGCGGGATGCAGCGGTGTGCCCGGCCGGCCGTCCACGCAGTGCTCGCCCTCGGCGCCGTCGAGTTCGCGACCGAAGTCGATCCCGTTGGCGCGGTGGACCTCCTGGAAGAACACGATCGGGATTCGCGCGGCGCGGGCGGCCGCGATGAGGCGCTGGGCCCGGGCGATCCGGTCGCCGTAACCGGCCATGTGCTCGATACCGACCAACTCGGCCGGCATGTCGCCGGACTCCTGCATGTCGACGACGACCAGGACGGGATTTCCTACGATGAGCGGCTGTTTCGGCACCTAACCTCCTGTGACTGCGATACGCGGATCGGCGGCGGCCTGCAGGAGGTCCACAACCGTATTGATGACGACGTAGAGCGCGCCGAGCATCAGCGTGACGCCGGCGATCGCCGGGAAGTCCGCCACCGGGATGCTCTGCGCCACGTACTGCCCGATGCCGGGCCAGCCGAACACCTGCTCGACCACCAACACGCCCGAAAACATCAGGCCCACTTGAAGTCCCGTCATCGACAAGGCGGCGCCGACCGAGTTGCGCAGCACATGCCTGGCCAGGATTCGGGTCTCGGACAGACCCTTGGCGCGGGCTGTCCGCGCGTAGTCGCTGTCGATGTCGGCCAGCAGGCTGCTCCGCAGCACCCGGCCGATGGCGACGGCCGGGCCGATCGCGATGACGAACGCCGGCAGGATGAGATGGTGCGCGGCGTCGGCCACGACATCGAGCCGCCCGTGGAGCAGACCGTCGACAGTCAACATGCCGGTCGGCCCGGTCGGCGGGCCCGGCACGGCACTGCGGCCGTTGGCCGGTACCCAGCCGAGGTCTTGATAGAAGACGATGAGGCCGAGGATGCCCAGCAGGAACATCGGCGCCGAGGAACCGGTGAACAGCACTGCCCGAAGCACATTGGCGCCGCGCCACTTCAAGGTCGTGCTGAACGCCAGCAGCACCGCGAGGACGACGGCGATCAGCATGCCGGCGAGGGCCAGCTCCAAGGTTGCCGGGACGAACGAGCCGAGGTCGGCCATCACCGCGTGCCGGGTCCGGTACGACGTGCCCAGGTCGCCGGTCGCGGCACCGGACAGGTAGTGCCAGAACTGCACCAGCACAGGGTCATTCAGTCCCAGCGCCGCGCGCCGTGCCGCCACCGCATCGGCCGAGGCCTGTGCGCCCAGTTGGGCCTTCACCGGATCCAGTGGCGAGATGTTCTGCAGGACGAACAGCACTGCCGTGAGGGCGACCAGGATGGCCACCATCGATCCCAACCGCGAGACCACGAAGGTCTTCATGCTTTCACCCACCTCTCTTCTTGCGCGCGCTCATCACCACCACCGGATCGTCGGACTATGTCGTCTTCATCAAATTGCGCAGGCAGTCGCCGGAGATGTTGGCGACCAGCGCCAGCACCAACACCCCCAGTCCCGGCATGACCGGAATCCACCACTGCTGCAGGAAGTAACTCAGATTGCGCGCGGAGTCGGCGCCGAGCTCCGGTGCGGGCGCGGCCTGGCCGAGCCCGAGGAAGGACAGACCGGCCAGGGTCAGGATCAGCGTGCCGATATCCAGGCTCGCGGCGACCAGGGCGTTGGGCACCGCACCAGGCAGCAGGTGCCGCGCCGCGAGCCGAAAACGGCTGACGCCGGCCAGTTTTGCGGCCTCGACGTGGGGGCGTGCGGCCAGCCGTGCCACCTCTCCGCGCACCAGCCGGGCATAGAACGGCCACCACACGATGGACACCGCGGTCAGGGTGTGAAGAAAGCTCGGTCCCAGCGCCGCGACCACGGCGATCGCCAGCACCGGAGCGGGCAGGGACAGGAAGCCGTCGGTGATGCGCATCAGCGTCGAGTCGATCCAGCCGCCGGCTGCCCCGGCGACCAGGCCCACGAGCCCGCCGATCAGCAGACCCAGCGCCACCACCGCCAGCGCGGCCAGCCAACTCGACCGCGCTCCATAGAGCACCCGGGACAGGATGTCGCGTCCGATGCTGTCGGTGCCGAGCAGGAACCCGTGCTCACCCGGGGCCTGCAACGGCATCCCGACCGGGATCAGCGGGTCGTGCGGAGCCAGCAGCGGCACCGCGACGACCGCCACCGTCAACAGGATGACGAGGGCGAATCCCGCGCGGTTGATGATCATCGACCGCGACTGCGGCAGGGCCGGTCGCAGCCGGCCACGACCGCGGGTCAGACTCGGGGCGGGGATCGCGATGGCCATCAGCGCACCTTCTCTTCGATACAGGCGACCTGGTGTGCGCCATCGGCTTTGCCCACGAGTCGGACATCGAGTTCGTCGCCGCTGCAGGCGTCGACCGCAATTGGGCATCTCGGATGGAACGCACACCCGGTCGGCGGTGACAGCGGGCTCGCCGGTTCACCTGGCAACACCCGCGATTCGCGGCCGAGGTCGGGGATCGCGTCGACCAGAGCGCGGGTGTAGGGATGTGTCGGACCTCCGATGACCTGTTCGGCCGGCCCGATTTCCACGATGCGGCCCAGGTACATCACGGCGATGCGATCGGCGACCACGCGAGCCACCGACAGGTCGTGCGTCACGAACACCACGGACATGTCCAGACCGCGGCGCAGGTCACCGATGAGGTTGAGCACCGAGGCGGCGAGTGACACGTCCAAGGCACTCGTGGGTTCGTCGCACAACAGCACAGCGGGTGGGACGACGGTGGCGCGAGCCAGCGAAACCCGTTGGCGCTGACCACCGGAAAGCTGGCCGGCACGTGACTTTGCGACCTCCGCGGGCAGCCCCACCCGGTCGAGCACCTCGATCACGGCATCGCGCCGCGCGGCCCGCGACAGTTTCCGGCCACGCAATCGCTCGGCGATCAACTCACCGACCGACAGCCACGGCGTGAGCGAGGCGCCGGCGTCCTGGAACACCATCTGCGGGCGCTGCTCCCCGGCCACCTCGACCGTGCCCGTGGTCGCCTTCTCCAGACCGGCGATCACCCGCAACAGCGTGGACTTTCCCGAACCGCTCTCCCCTACCAGTGCCACTGACTCGCCGTGCCCCACCCGCAGCGTCACGCCGCGCAATGCCTGGAGTTTCCCGCGCGGCGCCACGGCGAAGGTCTTGGTCACGTCGGTCACCGTGACCGCGGCGGGTTGGTCCGCGGCGGCCGGGCTCATCGACTGTGCGGCAACAAATTCCGGTCCGGCAGCCGCCGCTACCGGATCGTGTCCCTGCTGCTCCGGGGTCAGCAGGCAGGCGCTGACCCGGCCGGGACCGACGGAAGTCGGCTCGGGAGAGGATTTCTCACAGTTGTCGGTGGCCTGGTCACAGCGTGGGCTGAAGGCGCATCCGGGCAGCGGTGCCAGTGGGCTCGGCACAGCGCCCGGCATCGCCGCGAGCCGCCTGTCACGTGCGGTATCCAGCGTCAGCCGTGACCGCAGCAGTCCGCGGGTATAAGGGTGAGCAGGTGAGCTCAGGACCTCGCCGGCCGGGCCGACCTCGGCGATACGCCCGGCGTAGAGCACCGCGATGCGGTCCGAGATCTGCGCCGCCACCCCGAGGTCGTGGGTGATGAAGACAATGCTGCAACCGATTTCGTCGCGGAGTCGTTGCAGCAGCCTGAGCACCTGGGCCTGCACGGTGACATCCAGTGCGGTGGTCGGCTCGTCGGCGATGATGAGTTCCGGCGAGCCGGCGATCGCGATGGCGATCATCACGCGCTGCCGCAAGCCGCCGGAGAGTTCGTGAGGGTAGGCCCGCATCCGCCGCGCCGGGTCGGGTATGCCGACGGCGGTGAGCAGGCGCAGCGCTTCGTCGGCGCTGCCCGCCGCCTCGGCGACCTGCTTGCCGATCCGCATGGTCGGGTTGAGGGAGGTCATGGGGTCCTGGAACACCGCGCCCAGATCGAGGCGGCGAACTGTGCGCAGCGCCTTCGGGTCACCGTGCACCATGTCCGAGCCGGCCACCGCGATGCTGCCCTCGATCCGGGCGGACGCCGGCAGCAGGCCGAGCATGCCGAATCCCAATACGCTTTTCCCGGAACCTGATTCGCCCACCAGTCCGAGTATCTCGCCGCGCTGGACGGTCAGGGAGACGCCGCGCAGCGCGTGTACCTCACCGCCGTTGCGCGGGAACGTGACATGCAGGCCCGCCACGGTTGCCACCGCGTCCGGGTTCGACGACACGGCGGCGACCTGTGAGGTGTCCACCACCGAGACAGCAGTGCCCATGTGTGCTCTCCTGCGTTCTGATCGCCGTGCCGTGGGACATCCGTGACCGCTGGCCTGTCAGTTGACAGTTTTCTCCCCGGACCATCCCGCATGGTGTCGCCGAAGTAAGCACGATGTAAGCAACCAGGGCTCGTAGGTAACCGGCCGATATCCCAGGTTTCTGTCGCGTGACAGATACTGACCGGCGGTATCGATGACTGCCCGCGTGGACCACGATGAATGAATGTCGACCACCCACACAGGACGGCCTCGACTGCGGCCCCAGCGGCGCCCGGGCGTCACCGGACGAGACGAAATCCTCGATGCGGCAGGCGAATTGTTCACCACGCTGGGCTACGCGGGTACCTCGACGCGAACCATCGCCGATTCGGTCGGCATCAGGCAGGCGTCGTTGTACCACTACTTCAAGACCAAGGACGACATCCTGTGCGCCGTGCTGAGCCAGACCGTCGCCCCGACGCTGGCATTCATCCCAAGCCTGGTGAGCGCAACGCCGGCGTTGACCGCGACCGAGCACCTACACGCCCTGGCCGCGTTCGACGGCGAGCAATTACTCGGTGGCGCATGGAATCTGGGCGCGCTCTACCTGCTTCCCGAGCTGCGCGCCGATCGCCTGGAGCCGTTCTGGTCCGACCGCGAACGCCTCCGACAGCATTATCTGACCTTGAGCCGGGCAGTACTGCAACAGACCGGCGTTCATCCGGCAGCCGCCGACCTGCCGTTCCGGCTGGTCGAATCGCTCGTCAACATGTGGTCGGTACCGCATGGCCCCGAACGATCCGACCTGCCCATGCAGGTCGCCGATGCCGGCATGCGCGTCCTCGGCATCCCCGATGCCGCGACACCGGCCTTGCGGAGCCGAACCGGGCAGGTCATCGAACAACACAAGGACGCCGGATAACCTCATAGCGTGTTTCACGTACTGAACATCACCTACACGCAACCCTTGGACGTCGTGGACCAGGCCCGGCCCGCGCATCTGGAATGGCTCGGCAAACTGGTCGAGGAGCGCCGCATCCTTCTTGCCGGCCGTCTGGAATCGCAGGGTGGCGCCGTGCTGATCGCCTCGGACATGACCGCCGAAGAGGCCGACGCGCTCACTGCCAGCGACCCGTACGTGCACGCCGGTGTCGCCACTTACGAGCGCGTGAGCTTCAATGCCGGTTTCCGCGCGGACGGGCTCTAGCCGGAAATTCACAGCCGGATCCGGGATTAGTTGACCGCCGGCTGCCGTTGAGTGTGGTCAGGGCCTGACGCACTGCCCCACATATCGTTACCTTCGCTAATCTTTGTAGTAGGTAACCGCCGCTAGGCAAGCCGAGAATGAAGAGGATTGACACGCATGACCACGACTGTTTCCGCCTACGCCGCGACCTCAGCGACCAGCCCGCTGACCAAGACCACCATCGAGCGCCGTGACATCGGCCCGCACGACGTGGCATTCGACATCAAGTTCGCGGGCATCTGTCACTCGGACATCCACACCGTCAAGTCCGAATGGGGCCCGGCCAACTACCCCGTCGTACCCGGCCACGAGATCGCCGGTGTCGTCACCGCGGTCGGCTCCGAGGTGACCAAGTACAAGGTCGGCGACCACGTCGGCGTCGGCTGCTTCGTCGACTCGTGCCGCGAGTGCGAGAACTGCCTGGCCGGCCTGCAGCAGTACTGCACCGGCAAGGGCGGCAACATCGGCACGTACAACGCCACCGGCCGTGACGGCACGCCCACCTACGGCGGCTACAGCACCGCCATCGTCGTCGACGAGAACTACGTGCTGCGCATCCCGGACAGCATTCCGCTGGACAAGGCAGCTCCGCTGCTGTGCGCCGGCATCACCCTGTACTCGCCGCTGCGGCACTGGAACGCCGGCCCCGGCAAGAAGGTGGCGATCGTCGGTCTCGGCGGTCTGGGCCACGTCGGCGTGAAGCTCGCCGTCGCGATGGGCGCCGAGGTCACCGTGCTGAGCCAGTCGCTCAAGAAGATGGAAGACGGCTTGCGCCTGGGCGCGCACCACTACTACGCCACCAACGACCCGGACACCTTCAAGAAGCTGGCCGGCAGCTTCGACCTGATCATCAACACCGTGTCGGCGAACCTGAACATGGGTCTCTACCTGAACCTGCTCAAGTCCGACGGCACGCTCGTCGAGCTCGGTGCGCCCGAGAAGCCGCTGGAGGTTCCGGTGTTCCCGCTGATCGGCATGCGCCGCACCCTCGCCGGCTCATTGATCGGCGGCATCCCGGAGACCCAGGAGATGCTGGACTTCTGCGCCGAACACGACGTGACCCCGGAAATCGAGGTCATCGAGGCGTCGTACGTCAACGAGGCCTACGAGCGCGTCATCGCCAGTGACGTGCGGTACCGCTTCGTGATCGACACCGCGACCATCTAGCTCGCTGCACCAACGCTGTGCACGGCCGTCGGGTCGCCCGGTTCTCGGGTCGCCCGGCGGCCGTCGGCGATTTCCGTTCAGATCGCCTGTGCCGTCAATCACGACATTCCCGCGCCCGTCGTTCCAGATGTGCGCGCTCGGCCGGGTTGCGCGCAAGTTCGGCCGCACGGCTGAACTCGGCCCCGGCGCCGGCCCGATTTCCATTGCGCAACAACAGGTCCCCACGGACCGCGTGATACACCTCATACCCGTCCAGCTCGATGGTGTCGACGATCGCGAGAGCCGCCTCCGGTCCGCGGACTTCGGCGACGGCGACCGCGCGGTTGAGCGCCACCACCGGCGTCGGGTCCAGTAGCCACAGTTGGTCGTACAGCTCGAGTACCTGGCCCCAGTCGGTGTCCGCAGCGCGAGCGGCATCGGTATGCACGGCACCGATCGCCGCCTGCACCTGATAGCGGCCGACCCTGCTCTGCCCCGCGGCCGCCGCGGCGAGGCATCGCCGGACGATGGCGTGCCCCTCCGCGATCATCTTCCGGTCCCACAGCGACCGATCCTGATCAGGAAGCGGCACCAGGATCGCGCCGGTTTCAGGCCCCGCGTCGGCAGAGCGGGCCCGCCGCCGCCCGTGCGACAGCAGCATCAGGGCGAGCAGTCCCTGCAGCTCGAACTCGCCCGGCAGGAGCATCACGAGGATCCGGCCCAACCGGATGGCTTCCTCACACAAGTCGACACGCACTGCCTCTTCGCCCGCCGCAAGGTATCCGGCATTGAAGATCAGGTATACGACGCCGGCGACATCATCGATGCGTGCGGGTAACTCGGCGCCCTCGGGCACCCGGTACGGGATCCGCGCCGCGGCGATCTTCCGTTTGGCGCGCGTAATCCGTTGCGCCATCGTGCGTTCCGGCACGAGGTAGGCAGCGGCGACCTCGGCCACCGTCAACCCGCCGAGCAGCCGCAGGCTCAACGCCACCCGCGCCTCCGGCGCGAGCGCGGGGTGGCAGCAGGTGAACACCAGCCGCAACTGATCGTCAGTGATCAGCGGCGGCGGCTCGCCATCGGGGGCCACCCGCGAACCGTCTGCCTCGATCATCAGGTCGACACCCCGCCGCTCCCGGCGCAACCGGTCGATCGCCGCCCGGTGCGCCGTCGTGGTGAGCCAGCCGCCCGGGTTGGGCGGTGTGCCTTCCTCCGGCCATACCGTCACCGCCCGGATCAGCGCCTCGCTCGCGGCCTCCTCGGCCACGTCGATACTCCCGAATCGTCGTGTCAGTGCCGCGATGATTCGGTGATACTCCTCCCGGAACACCATCTCGACCGCCTCGACACCACCGGTCGCCGGGCCCGGCCGCACGCTAGGCGTCCGGCTCCGGTTGGAACGGGCGGACCTCAACGGGCCCCTCGCATGCCGCCGACGCCTCGCGCGCCAACGCCAGTGCCTCGTCCAAGTCGGCGGCGGTGAGTACCCAGAACCCGCCGATGTGCTCCTTGCCTTCCAGATACGGACCATCCGTGACGGCATTCTTCGCGGCGTCGACGACTGTCGCGGTGTCCGCGGGCATCAGGCCGCCGGCGAACACCCACCGCCCCTGCTCGGTGACCTTCTGGTTGAACGCGTCGACCTGCGTGTACATCCGCTGCATCTGGTCCTCTGACGGGGCCGGTGCGTCGACGTTGCCGTGCACGGTGAACAGGTACTGGGTCACGATGACTCCTTATTCGATGATGCGGCGGTCCGTTCCGCCGTCACAACTACCACGAACGGCCGGCATGCCGGTGCGACACCTCCCCGAAGAATTTTTCTGAATTCTCGCGAATCGACAAGAATCACTGCCATGTCCGACGATCCGGTAGATGTCCTGCGACGCTGGGAGCTCGCCGGCGGCGTCTGGCGGATCATCGGCCGCCGCGCACACGAACTGACCATCGGGCTGTTCCAGTGCGACGGCGGTGAGCGCGTCGACGTGATCCGCTCCGGCGGCGCCGCACTGCTCGCCTTCGTCGGCGACCGGGAATCCAGCGCCGACTGACCTGCCCTGTTGACGGAATTTACCGTCACGCACTAATACTTTGATCATGACGTCCGCTCGCCGCCGTGCCCCGCTGTCCCAGCTGGCTCTTGCCGGCGTGGCCATCGCCCTGCTGTCGGTGGGCGTCGCGCATGCCGATCCGGAGCCGGCCCCGGCTCCGGTGTCCGCAGGCGTCACCGGCGTCCTCAACGACTGGCAGAAATCCGTCTGTGCGCCAGGCAGTTTCAACCAGGACGATCCCGCCATCGCCGCCCGTGACTGGCCGGGCGCAGTCCGGGCGGGCACGTGCGCGAGCGCGGTGAACCCGGGCCTGACCAATGGCCTGTGGATCACGCAGTGGACCGCCAACACCGATATGACCTCGGCACTGCAGCGCAATTTCATGGCGCTGTTCGCGTCGGCCGTCAGCGATCAGACGGCGATCATCACCTTCGCGGTGGCCAGCCCCGAGGCCCGCAAATCCCTTGAGCCGCTGACGAAGTTCGGGTTCGTCATCCAGCCGGTGCCGCCGCTGGCCTGACGGCCCGGCGTCAGTGACTGTGGCTACCAGGACTGCTGTGACCGCCCGTGGTCGTCGTTCCACCCGGGTTGCCGGAATGGTCGTTGTTCACGTCCGACGGCACGTGACATTGGCCGGCGACGACGACCTGCCCCGGTTCGCACACGATGGTGTCGTCAGCGACCGCAGCCGGCGCTCCGATGCTGAGCGCCAGTGCGCCCAGCGCACCGGCAGCGAAAAGACGTGGGATGGAGGTCGATAGCGCCATGATTGGTCCGCCTGTTCTCGACGCGTAAAGAACAATATTAACGCCGAGCGAAATAATTGCGGGGCGCAATCGGCAAGCCGATACGCCCCGCAATCACAGCACTGAAATGCGCTTAGAAGTCCCAGTCCGAGTCTTCGGTGTTGACGGCCTTGCCGATCACGTACGAGCTACCCGAACCCGAGAAGAAGTCGTGGTTCTCGTCGGCATTCGGCGACAGCGCGGACAGGATCGCCGGGTTCACGTCGGTCTCGTCACGCGGGAACAGCGCTTCGTAGCCGAGGTTCATCAGCGCCTTGTTGGCGTTGTAGCGCAGGAACTTCTTGACGTCCTCGGTCAGGCCGACGCCGTCGTACAGGTCCTGGGTGTACTCCACCTCGTTGTCGTACAGCTCGAACAGCAGCTCGTACGTGTAGTCCTTGAGCTCGGTCCGCTTGGCCTCGTCGACCATGGTCAGACCGCGCTGGTACTTGTAGCCGATGTAGTAGCCGTGCACAGCCTCGTCACGAATGATCAGCCGGATCATGTCGGCGGTGTTTGTGAGCTTGGCGCGCGAGGACCAGTACATCGGCAGGTAGAAGCCCGAGTAGAACAGGAAGCTCTCGAGCAGAGTCGAGGCCACCTTGCGCTTGAGCGGCTCGTCACCCTTGTAGTACTTCATGACGATCTCGGCCTTGCGCTGCAGGTTCGGGTTCTCCTCCGACCAGCGGAACGCCTCGTCGATCTCGACGGTGGAACACAGCGTCGAGAAGATGTTGCTGTAGCTCTTGGCGTGCACCGACTCCATGAAGGCGATGTTGGTGTACACGGCCTGTTCGTGCGGGGTCAGCGCATCGGGGATCAGGCTGACGGCGCCGACGGTGCCCTGAATGGTGTCCAGCAGCGTCAGGCCCGTGAAAACCCGCATGGTGAGCTGCTTTTCACTGTCTGTCAGAGTGCCCCAGGACGGGATGTCGTTGGACACCGGCACCTTCTCCGGCAACCAGAAGTTGCCCGTGAGACGGTCCCAGACCTCCGCATCCTTCTCGTCCTGCACGCGGTTCCAGTTGATCGCGGAGGCCCGGTCGATCAGCTTCATACCTTCAGACACCGTGACCCCATTTCGCCTGGAACTCTGCTTGCCGGATCGGCACCACAGACACTACCCCTGGTGTTTCCCATCGACGAACACCGCTAAAAGTTGTGTTTTCGTGTCGCGCCGGCAAGGCCGCCTCAGCGGATGAACTCATACTCCGTCGACTGGAACTTCCGCGTCTCGAGCCAGTATTGCCAGGTCATGCCACTCCACAGGGTGCGGTTCACGCCATGGGAGTCCATGTACCAGCTGTGGCAACCACCGGTGCTCCACACCGTGCCGGCCAGGTTCTGCTGCAATTCGGCGTTGTACTCGTCCTGGGCGCGGCGGCTCGGCATCAGCGCGGCGGCGCCCGCCTTGTCGGCCGCGGCGATGGCCTGCGCGGCGTAGCGGATCTGCGACTCGATCATGAACACCACCGAGTTGTGGCCGAGCGCGGTGTTCGGGCCGAGGAGGAAGAACAGGTTCGGCATGTTCGCCACGGTGATGCCGCGGTGGGCCGCCATGCCCTCGCGATTCCACCGGTCGACCAGGTCCTCGCCCCCGAGACCCTTGATGTCGACGTAGGTGTACGAGTCGGTGACGTGGAAACCGGTGCACCACACCACGACATCGACGGGATGCAGGGCGCCGTCGCGGGTGACGATGCCGTCGGCGGTCATCCGCTCGATGCCCTCGGTGAAGACCTGCGTCTTCGGGTTGGCGATCCCGCGATAGTAGGTGTCGGAGTTCAGGATTCGCTTACAGCCCGCCACGTAGTTCGGGGTCAGCTTCCGCCGCAGCTCGGGGTCCTTGATGCTGCGGTTGATGTTCCATTTGCCCAGCAGCTCACCGATTTTCAGCAGGCGCGGCTGCTTGGTCATCGCGAAGCCGACGCCTTCGTGAATCCAGTAGATGGCGTCCCGCATCAGGGCCCGGGTACCCGGTACCCGGCGGAAGACGTCCTTCATCCACTCCGGAAAAGCGTTGTTGGGCCGGGGCATGACCCACGCCGGGGTGCGCTGGTACAAGTGCAGCTCGGCCACCTGGTCGACGATCGCGGGCACGATCTGAATGGCGCTGGCGCCGGTCCCGATAACCGCCACCCGCTTGCCCGTGATGTCGACACTGTGGTCCCACTGCGCGGAATGGAATGCGGCACCGGCAAATTCGTCGCTGCCTTCGATTTCGGGGATGGACGGGATGTGCAGCCCGCCGGCGCCGGAGATCAGGAACTGGGCGATGTACTCCTGGCCGCTGCCGTCGTAGATGTGCCAGCGCCGCTCGTCTTCGTCCCAGTGCGCGCGGTCGACGTGGGTGTTGAACCGGATGTTCCGGCGGAGGTTGTGCTTGTCGGTGACGCCCTTGAGGTAGTCGAAAATCTCCGGCTGGAACGACCACATGTGGGTCCAGTCGGCCTTCGGCTCGAACGAGAAGGAGTACATGTGCGACGGGATGTCGCATGCGCAGCCCGGGTAGGTGTTGTCGCGCCAGGTGCCGCCGACCTCGTCGGCCTTCTCCAGGATCAGGAAGTCTTTGGCGCCGAACCCCTGCTTGCGCAGTGCGATGCCCATGCCCAGCCCGGAGAAACCGGACCCGATGATCACCGCGCGCGTCACGATCGGCTCGGTGCGGACCTCGACGTCGGCCGACTGTTCGGAAACCGTCATGAACCTGCTCTTTCCTGGGAACGGCGGTACCAGATACTGCACAGTCTCCGGTCACGCCGCCCAGGTGTCAACGCACCTCGTCGGGAGCAGATTTTCAGCCGACGGATTCTTCGCGGCGGACCGCGTCGTGCACCGGCAGGTCCAGGTCGAACCGGATACCGAGCAGCCTGGCGGTGCCGTTGATGGCGCCGATCATGATGGTCGTCATGTGTGCAACGAACTGATCGCGGGGCAGCCGGCGGGGAGTCTCGTCACTACCGCCGAGCCACCAGTCGGTCGCCGATGCGGCCGCGCCGAACAGCGTGAACGCCGCCAGCTCGAAGATGGCTGAATCCAGGTCCATGTCCTTGAGTTCGCCGCTGATCATGGCGGCGATGGCCAGGGTGATGTCCCGGCCCCGGTTGACGGTCGTCATCGCGGCGGCGGACTGGTCGGCGAACCTGCCCTGCAGCAGGAAGCGCACCACGTTGGGGTGCTGGTCCACCAGATCCACGTAATGTTCGACGGCCCGGCCGATGATCTGCCCGGTCGAATCGTGCTCGATGTCGATGGACGGAATGACAGCCGCCCACAACATGTCGCGCATCCGCTCGCCGATCTGCGAGAACATGTCGGATTTGTCGGCGAAGTGCCGGTAGATCTTCGGCTTGGCGGTGCCGGCCTCTTCGGCGATCTCCCGCACGCTGACGTTGGGGCCGAGCCGGTCGATCGCGCGGAACGCGGCGTCGACGATCTCTTCGCGGACTTTGAGCCGGTGTTCGCGCCAGCGCTCGCTGCGGGCGTCCACCTTCTCGGGCGCACCCTTGGGCGGAGTGACCTTCACCTGCACGGTGACCGAGGGAACGTTCACGCCCGGCACACCAGGAACTTTCACCCCGGCCTGGATGCCGGTGCGTGGAAGAGATGGCCTGCGCACCCCGCCACTGTACCGGGCGAGCCAAATCTGACCTGCTCAGACTGCCCGGCGCGGCGCATGTCACAGATTCGGGCGCGTGGTCGCGCCCGTCGACTCACGGACTTCGCGCGTAGCATCGGCCTGAGGCACCGCCCGGTAGTACCGGCTTGACAGGGACTTGATCACATGACGCAGCGGTACGACGTCATCGTCGCCGGCGGAGGTCCGGCTGGGTCGGCGGCTGCCTGGCGTGCCGCACAGACCGGCGCGAGCGTGCTCGTCATCGACAAGGCCACCTTCCCGCGCGACAAGCCGTGCGGCGACGGCCTGACCGCCCGCGGGGTCAGCTACCTGCAGAAGATGGGCCTGGCAGATCAGGTCACCGAGTTCCACCGGATCAATCGCGTGACGGTGTTCAGCCCGCATGAGTGGGAGCTGTCGTTCCCGCGCCGCCCCGGTATGCCCGACCACGGCTGTACCGTCAGCCGAACCCACTTGGATGCCCTGTTGCTCGGCCATGCCGCGGCCGCGGGCGCGGAAGTACGGCAGGGTAGCGAGGTGGCGGGCGTCGAGCGCAGCGACGACGGCCGTGTCACCGGTGTGGTCCTCAAGGATGGCGAGACGGTGCACGCGGACGCCGTGATCGCCGCCGACGGCGCCTACTCCCCGATCAAACGGGCACTGCAGGTCGAGTCGGACTTCCATGGCTATTCGGCCATCGCGATTCGCGCCGAGATGCCTGCCGACCGGCCCGACTCCGACGCCCTGGAGATCTATCTCAAGCTGCTGTTCGACGGTGATCAACTGCCCGGCTACGGCTGGGTGTTCCCCATGGGCAACGGCTCCTTCAATATCGGGCTGGGCTACGTCAACAGCTACCGGAATTGGCAGGCCATCAACGCAACCCGGTTTCTCGGCGACTTCCTGAACACGCTGCCGCGTGACTGGGCGCTGCCGTCGATCGACGAATTGAAGAAGAACCGGAGCGTCCGGGCCTGGCGCCTGCCCATGGGATTCACCGCATGGCCGCCGTGGCGGCCCGGCGTCCTGTTCGCCGGTGATGCGCTGGGCGCCGGCAAGCCGGCCTCCGGTGCGGGCATCTCGAAAGCACTCGAATCCGGTTTGGCCGCAGGCGAATGCGCCGTCGCGGCACTTGCGAACGGCGGCCCCGACGACTTCACGAACTACCAGCAGCGGATCGAGGCCGCGTGGGGCCGCGAGTACCGGCGTGGCCGGTTGTTTCACAAGCTGGCCGGCATCCCCTGGGTGGCCGATGCCGGCCGCCGCGCGGTCGACAGTCGCGTCTTCCGCGATGTGCTGCTGAAGTCGCTGTACAAGAAGGCCGAGGGGCCGGCACACACCTGATTACGCTGCCGGCCGGGCGCCCTTCCCTGACGACGCGTGGTCGGCCTTCGTGCCAGCGGAGGCGTCCGATTTGGTTGTGCTCCTGGCGGATTCGCTTCGCCGATCACCGGCTTTGACGGACGGTGCGGTCGCGTCGGTACCGGTGTCTGCGTGACCGGCGTCCGCGGACTGCGGTCGCCGATCGCGGGTCTGCCGCACCGGCGCGACGGCGTCTGGTGTCGGGCGCACCGAGAGTGCGCGCTTGGCCGGTTTGCCCTTCGAGGCGGCCGGTGATGACGGGGCCGCACCAGAGGCCGGGTTGGAGTCCGACTCCCCCGACGTCGCCTGCGCCGTTCGCGGTGCCGTTACCGCGAGGCCGCGTCCGGTTGTCGGCACCGCCTGGGGTGTCGTTACGGAGGCGACGGACTTGACTGTGGTACTCGGCGGCGTTGCCGACGTCGGCTTCTGGCCGCCGACCACCTGCAACACCTTGGCCACCGGACGGGTGATATTGGTCAGCGCCGCAGTCAGATTCACCACCGATTGCCGAATCGCCTTGGCCAGTGGTGAGTTATCTACAGACTTCGCAGGATGCTCGGTGGTGGGTGTCGCCGGTTCGGTGGCATCCACCGTCGGTTGCGGCAAGGTCGGCGTATAGCGGCCGGTACGGAGAATCTGCATTGACTGTGCGAACGCCCCGGGCAGCTCTTTGAGGGCGGCAGTGATCTTGGCCTGCGGCGTGGTCCAGCTGAATTGCTTGACCTGGCTGGGATCCGCGGTGCGGTCATAGGCGCTTTCGATGATGACGCGCAGGACTGGGTCCATGGCGTCGACGAGCCGCTGCGCCCCGATCAGCGACGCGGCCAGACGCAGCGGTGCCAGCAGCGGCAGACGCTGCGGGAAGCTCACGTACGTGGTGTTGCCGACGGTGGTGCTCACCGCGTTGGGACTGGTCTTGGGCTCCAACGCATAGCCGGGAAGGACATGTTCGAACATGATGCCCAGCAAGGCGTTGACAATAGCCAGTGGGTTGAAATAGGCCGGGAAATCGGCGAATCCGTCGTACTGGTTCTGGTAGACCGTGGTCTGGAATGGGCTGTCGGACGGCCCCGGTCGTCCGAGCGGAAAGAGATCACCCAGGATCGGCATACGACTCCACGACGTGAAGCGCGACAGGATGCCGCCGTTCGGCTGGTACGGGTCGCCGATCAGGGTGAAGGCGTAGTCGCCCGCGTGGGCAACATAGGCCGGGTTCTTGGCCATGTCGGCGCGCGCGATCTCGGCGACCTGTGCACCCTGGGACATGCCTAGGATGGTGATCTTCTGACCAGAAGCCTGCTTGGCGATGTCCTGCTCGAGATATCCGGCACCGATGCGCTCGGACTGCTTCAGCGAGTGCGGCCAGTACGGGACGCCGGACAACCCCGGCAGCGCGGAAATGATCGGCCATTCGAGGTTGATCTGCCCCGGGTATGGCACAACGTGAAATGAATCTCCTTGCGGGACAGTCGTTCCGTAAAAGAACAACGGGATACTCAGCCCGAAGGGGTCGAACGATCCCCCGACTCCGATCGTGGTGTCGACGAGCCGTACGGCGGCCGTTGACACGATCGGAGCCGCGGGCGTTGACACGCCGACCACGGCCGCCGCGGCGATACCGACCGCGACACCCCTCGCCATGACCGTGGTCGTCCGTCGCGGTGATTGCACTTGTGTTGAGTTGACCCCCATAGCCGCAGGACGCTATAGCAATCGCCGGTTTCGAACAAGACCTCTTTTTGAAAACAAGAAGTCTTGCCAAAGCGGCCCGCGATCGGATGCACCGGGGTATGGCGCGGATTGCGATCAGCGCAATGAGGCGGTGATGCCGGCCCGCACCACTGCCATGAAGCTGGTCAGATTGCCGATGAGAGTGTCGATACTCGGCCGTGGTTCAGCGTCGGGCTCGTAGTCGTGCAACCAGTCGGCAACCGCCTCGAAGAGACCGCCGACGGTCAGGACCGCGAGCGCATGCAAGTCGAGCGCGGCATCGTCCGCGATCTCCGGGAACTCGCGACGCCGCCACAACTCTTCGACAAACGTTGCGGTCCAACGCCGGTTCTCGCGGCGCTGACGCTCGACCCGCGGCGAGATACCCGCGCATTCCCCGAACGCCACCACCGCAATCCGGGGGTCGTCGACCAGAGCGTGGGCGAACGCCGACAGCAGTAGGCGGACGGTCTCGTCGTCGTCATCCGGTGCGCTGGCGAGGATCTCGACAACCTGGCGTTCGATGCGCTCGGCGATCTGCCGGAGCAATTCGATGTAGCAGTCTTCCTTGCTGTCGAATGTCTCGTAGAACGCCTTGTTCCCCACGAACGCGTTCTGGCAGATCTGCTCGATCGAGGTGTTGGCATAACCGTCGCGGGCGATCAACTCGAACGCGGACGCCAGCAGTTGTTCCCGGCGGTGAACTCGACGCTGCTCGGCGTCGAGGCCACGAATCGTGCGCGGAGCTCGTGATGTCGCGGAGGTGGTGCGTTTACCTGCGCCCGCCGACGGTCTGCTCATGGCCTGGGAGTGTAGTGGCGCTGAGCAAACGCAATGGGCTACAACGGCGTCAGCGCCGACCGCGCTTGGCCTGGCCTGGTTTTCGGGGGACCTTGCTTGTCGCGACTTTGCCCGCCGCGGCCCGGGCAGCCTGCTTGGCGAGGGTCTTCTCCCGCGCGCTGCGTTTCGGCGCCGGCTCGGCCTGGCCCCGCGACGAACTGGCCTTACGGCCCCGCACGATGCCGATGAACTCCTCGACCAGTTCCGACTGCTCCCCTTCCGGAAAAGCCAGCGCGACGGGGCAGGTGGGCGCGTCGGTGATCGGCCGGTACGTGAGATCCTTGCGGTGATACAGCCGAGCGAGTGACTGCGGCACGATGAGGGCACCCATGCCGGTCGCGACGAGTTCTATTGCGCCCTCGGTGGTTTCGGGCCGGTACTCGACCGCGTTTCCCGGGGCATCCGCCCAGCCGACGACGTCGTCGAGCGGCACCAGGATCGGCTCGCCATCGAGGTCCGCGGCGGTGATCTCGTCGACCGCGGTGAGCACATGATCGGTCGGCACGACAGCCACCGTCGTCTCCTCATACAGCGAGATGACGGCGAGCCCCGTCATGTCGGCCGGCAGCCGGAGCAGCGCCACGTCGACGCCGCCGGCCCGCAGTGTGTCGGCCGCATCGGCCGCCGTCACCGGATGCAGAATCAGCGCTGCCTCGGGACGACGCTCGGCCCAGATCCGCGCCCACTTCGCGGGCGTCCCACCGGGGACGTACCCGAGAGTCAACGAGGCCGAGTTCACGGCCATCACGCTACCCAAACGCGCGTCGGGCGGTTCGTCGTCAGCGCCGATAATTGAGGGATGACCGGGCTCGGCGTCTTCACGTTCCATCTCGTCGAACTGCCGGTCACGTCGACGGTGCCGCTACTGCGGCGACCACCACAGCCCGACCGAGTGACCGGGCTGCGCTACGCAGAATGCCTATCCCTGATGCGGCTCGGTGCGCCGACCATCTCCCCCGACCGGCTGCAGCTGCGGCGGCTGGCAATGTTCGCCCGATGGGACGACGAGGCCGCGATCGACGCCTTTCTGGCCGGTCCAGGCGCGCGTCTCGCTGCCGGCTGGCATGTCCGGATGACGTTCCTGCGGCGCTGGTCCACGCTCGCGGCGCTCCCCGATCTACCGCAGGAGGCCGACGCCTCCGACGCTGACGAGCCCGTCGTCGCCGTCACCCTGGCCCGCATGCGGTTGCCCGAGGTACCGCGCTTCCTCGCCTGGGGCAAGCCGGTCGAGCGGTTGGTCCGTGATCATCCTGACGCCACCCTGGCGCTGGCGGCGGTGCGCCCGCCCCGCTCCATCTCCACCTTCTCGATCTGGAACTCAGTGCGAGCGATGACGGACATGGTGCACGGCCGTGATGGAGCGGCAGAGCTCGCCGAACCGGCGCGGCATGCCGCTGCGATGGCCGAACGCCGCCGCCGCGACTTCCACCGCGAGTTCGCGACCTACCGATTCCGCCCCATCTCCGAACACGGCTACTGGGACGGTCGTACCGGTTACGTGCCGAGGCGTTCCAGCTTGTAGTGCAGGCGGACGGCCGGCAGGTTCCACATTCGCAGCACATGGTCGGTACGGAGCACCTGCTCGCGGTCAACGTAGAGGTCGAACGTCTCGTGCACGGGCACGCGCCGCGCGAAATGGCGACCGCGATCGCGGACCAGGACGTACGCCCCGTCGGCACCCCACGGGCCCGCCGGGGACGACAGCCGCAGGCCACCGTCCGGCAGGTGCTGCGGCCGAAGAAAGACCTGGACGTTGCCCTCTTCCAACGGGAACGTCACGTGCACGCTGGCCCGATCGGCACCGGGAAGCGTTCTGCGCGAATAACATCCGCTGAACACGGTGTCGCCGTTTCCACGCAGGGTCCGGACCCAGCCGGCCGCGACCTGCGCGCCGGCACCGTCGGTGATCACCGACACCCGGCCATCGATGCCCCGCGCGACGTCGAGGGGGCGCATCGGTAGCGCCAGTTGCTGCACGCGCTTGCCGAACGCGCGCGAGATCAGTTCGCCGCCCGGCCAGAACAACGGTGACCAACTGCTCCACACCTCCATGCGCCAGCGCGCAGTGTGGGTGTAGAAGTCGTGAATCATCGGGTGGACGGCCGCGGCATCGAATCCGGGGCCGGACAGTCCTTCGAGGTCGGGCTGCAAACCGGCGTCGGGATCGTCGTCGCGCAGGGCGCCACCGCGCCGGGCCGCTTCGTCCCGCAGCCAGCTGTTCCCGCCACCCCGGGACCCGAGTGGCGCCTGCAGCCAGGCGTCGGCGCCCTCGAGATCGACGCCTCTGCCGGCTGCCCGCCAGAACTTGCGGGTCGCGAGATCCAGCCGCGAAAACTCCACATCGCGGATCGTACGGGGTTAACGCCGCGACCTAACGATAGGCTGATGCCCATGAGCAGGCCCAACGCGCAGTCCATGAAACCCGCCACCGCGGCGAAGAAGCTGGACGTGTACTTGCCCGCGACGCCTGCCGAGTTCCAGGAGAACGCGATCACGCGCGCCGAGCTGGCGGCCTTGCAGGCCGATCCGCCGCAGTGGCTCAAGGACCTCCGCAAGAACGGGCCGCACCCCAAGAACCTGGTGGCGGCCAAGCTCGGCGTTTCGATCGCCGGCCTCGCGCGCGGTGGCGTCGAGAAGGCGCTGACCACCGAGGAGATCGACGCGCTCCTCGAGGAGAAGCCGGACTGGCTGATCATCGAACGCGAGAGCTACCAGCAGGTGCTGCGCGAACAGCGACGCATCAAGGCGCTGCACGCGGATCAGGCGCGCGAAGCGTGACGGACCGGTAGCCACCGGTCCGTCACTGCAGGTACTCACCAGAGGTCGAAGCTGACATTGGTGCTCGGGTAGCGGCTGCTGAAGTTGTGATTGATCCAGTAGTTCTTGGCGAGAAACCCGGTGACACCGGTGTTCGCGACATTCGTGTTGGTCTTCGAGTTGCTGACCTCGTACGTGGCGGTCGGGCCGCCGGCGCCCACCCGGTAGGCGACGTGCATGTCGAGTGAATTACCTTGCGGCGCAACGGCTGTCACGATTTCGGTGGCGCCCGGTGCCAGCAACCGCTGAGGGCCGTCGACCCATTGGCCGTTAGGGCTCGTCCCGTCATCGACCAGGAACTGAACCTTGTCGGTGTGGTTGGTGATCGTCATGGCGATGGTCGGCTCGCCGGGATGAGTAACCGGCATGGTTCCCGCGTGGGCGACCGCGGCGAAGGACAGCGCGGCGGCGATCCCGGTTCCTGCTGCGGCGACACGAGCCGTCGTGATGTTCATGGGGCCTCCTGTACGTGAATGTTGTTTTCCGAGACGGGTTTTGGGACGTCTCTGTGACACCGCCAACTATTCCGCGAATGACGTCTTCCCGGATTCCCCCGAACAGCGGATTCGCCGGTTGAACCGCACTCCACCGATCGGCGGACATACCAAGTCCGCCGAACGGCCGCCACGGCGATCTGCTTGGGTAGAGGCGATGGCTACACCAAACGCTCCGCTGGGCATCGCCACGTTCAACGTCAACGGGATCCGGGCGGCACGCCGGCGCGGCTTCGACGCCTGGCTCGCCGGCCGCGGGCTCGACGTGGTGGCACTGCAAGAGTTGCGCTGCCCGCCCGAGCAGGTCGGCGAATTCGACGGCTATCACGCGGCGATCGACTCCGGCTCGATCCCGGGCCGCAACGGCGTCGCCATCCTGACGCGCGAGGCACCGTCGGACGTGCGGACCTGGGTGTCGCATCGGCCGCGCAGCCGGGGCCTCGGAGCGCATGCGCTCGAGGGTCGCTACCTCGAGGTCGACCTCGCGGACGCTCCCCTCACGGTGGCCTGTCTCTATCTGCCGAAGGGCGGCCTGCCCGCGCACCTGCAGCGGCCCGGCAACATGCGCGACATTCCGGACGGCGGCGCCAAGTACGAACGGAAGATGCGCTTTCTCGGGGCATTCGCGCGCGAGCTGAGCCGGAGTCGCCGGGCGGCGCTCGCCGCGGGCCGCGAATTCCTGCTGCTCGGCGACCTGAACGTGGCCCACCTGCCACACGATGTGACCAATTGGCGGGCTGCGCAGAAGATGGAGGGCTTCCTCCCCGAGGAGCGCGCCTGGCTCGACGCTCAGATCGGGCCACGCACGCTCGTCGATGTGGTCCGGACGCTGCACGGCGACCACCCCGGGCCGCTGTCCTGGTGGAGTTGGGCCGGCGAGTCGTTCGTCAAGGATGTGGGCTGGCGCATCGATCACCACCTGGCCACGCCGCGGCTCGCGCGGACCGCCGTGTCGGTGACGGTCGACAAGGAAGCCGCACCCGACGCGCGGTTGTCCGACCACGCGCCTGTGGTCGTGCGGTACGCCTTCCCCTGAACCGCCACGCGATGAGTTATGCGCGGGCCGGCTGTCTACCCCTGTGACGGCACCTGCTACCGGGTGCTGCGGACCACAGGAGCAGCCCGATGCACGCCATGATCTTCGTCCACCTGCCCGTCGCCGACGTCGCGCGCTCGCGAAAGTTCTTCTCCGGGCTCGGCTATTCGGTCGACGAGACGTTCAGCAGTGACAACGCAGTGACACTGGTGCTTGGCGAGAACCAGTTCGCAATGCTGACGCAGCGCGACGTCTTCGATTCCCTGCACCCGGCCGAGACTGCCGACGCGTCGAAGACGAAGGAGTGCGTCATCTGTCTGGCGGTCGACAGCCGCGGATGTGTCGACAGGCTGGTGGACGGTGCCCTGGCCGCGGGCGCCACGCCGGGCGACACCGACGACGAGGACTTCATGTACGGCCGCAGCTACCACGACCTCGACGGCCACTCCTGGCAGATCTTCTCGATGAACCTCGCGGCCACGTAGCCCAAAAACTGGCCTCGGCCGATCTTGCACACCGCTACGATTTCCCAGCATGCAGTCAGCATTCGCACAGGATCACGACCTGACGGACAGCCCGATCGATCCGTCATGGGTCGTCGACGGCAAGCCACGGGCACGGTCGCGGCGCTGGTACACCAGTGGTGACTCGGCAGTCGAGTTCTATATCTGGGACTGCTCGGCCGGCACCTTCGACTGGACATTCGTCGTAGAGGAGACGGTGCACATCGTCGCCGGCGAGGTCCGCATCGGCGATCCAGAGACCGGAACCTGGCTCCGGGCGGGCGATTCCGCGGTTTTCGCCGCCGGTACCACCTACCGGTGGCACGTCCCGGACTACGTCCGCAAGCACGCCACCCTGCGCACCCCGCTCCCGACGCTGCTGATCCGGGTGGGCCGCGTTGCGACGCGGGTCGGACGTCGCCTGGTGTCCACGATCCCGAGTCGCGGGTAGTTCGTCGGAGTCAATGTCCCCCACGCACGCCGAGCAACGTGAGGGCAGCGGCCACCTCGATCGGGTTGCGCGCAAAGGGTTTCGGCAGGAGTTCGTCGACACGCGCGAGGCGCCGGTCGATGGTGTTGCGGTGGGTGTACAACCGTTCGGCGGTGCTCGTCCGATTGAGTCCCTCATCGACGTAAGTCAGGACCGTCTGGTGCAGCACAGGGCTGGCGTCCTTCAATTCACCGAGCACGTCCGCCACGAACTGATCGGCCGACGACAGATCCGTCGACAACAGGTCCACGAGGTGGACGTCCTCGTAGCGCACGATGGACAGCGCGGAGCCCAGCCGCGCCAAGAGCCGTTGCGCTGCAGCGGCATCCATGTGCGTCCGCCGGAAGCCGCTCACCCCAGCGGCCGGGCGGCCCAGAGCTACGCGCACACCAGGTCGTCGTCCCAGGCGCTCGGCGAGATCAGCAGCTGTTGGCGTTGCCTTCGCCGGTATCCACAGCCACAACGCAGCGGTACCGGCGACCACCGTCAGTCGCCGGTCCGCGTCGCACGCCCGCATCACCTGTTCACTGGCGCGCTCGAGCAAGCCGACGTCCTGCTCCGAATCCACCCAGACCACTACGCCGATGTGCGAGCCGGTCAGCGCGTAGCCGAGCTGCGCTTCGGCGCGCGATGGTGCGATGTCCGCGCCCTGGAGCAGCAGTTCGACAGTGGCGTAGCGCTGCAGCTGTGAGCCACCGGCGAACTCTTCTCGGACACGGCCCACGTGTGCCGCCAGTTCCTCGATGGAATCGTCGATGAACGTCGCAAGCGAATTGCCCGTGATCTCGATGAGTTCACGAAGTTGCTCCGCATCGTTGGTCGCCTCGAAGCAGGCAGCCAGCCACCATTTCCAACCGACACGTTGAGCGGATCGCCACGACGCGACATCGTCGGTGGTCAGGCCACGCAGCACCACATCACGTGCGTAGGTGCGCATGGCGCTTCCCGTCGCGGGAGCGACCCGGCGGCCCGGTTCAGCGATGTTGGACGTCAGCCAATGCTTGAGGTTGGCGACCGTCAGGCTTGCGTCAGCCTCTGCGAGTACCGGGTCGTCGGCGATCGCCCGGTACCGCGAGTCGCGCAGGGACGCCGCGGTCAAGTCGGCGACCACTTCCCCGGACCTCGTCAGCATCGTCTCGGCCAGTTCGCGGATCAGTCGGCGGACCGGATCGGATGCATCGGGCCACAACTGATCCGGCGTCATGGCAACAGTCTGCCGCTTACAGACCGAGGTGATCGGCGAGTTCGCGGTAGTCGACCATCCACAGTCCCGGCGAGCCGGTCGGATACTGGGACCGGAAGCCGAGGATGCGCTGGACGCGCTCCGGCAGGGTTTTCACCACGTCGCGATCGACCAGGAACGGGTAGGCCTCCTCGCCGACCAGGAAGCCCGGGTTGAACGCGAAGGACACCGCGCGGCGGTACTCATCGGTGGTGACGTTGGCGCCACCGCCGTGGGCGGTCTTGCCGCTGAAGAAGAGGGCGTCGCCGGCGTTCATGATGGCGGGGACCGTCTGCTCGGGCGTCCCGCGATCCTGGAAATCGGGCCACTTGTGGCTGCCCGGGATGACGCGGGTGGCGCCGTTCTCCTCGGTGAAGTCCGTGAGGGCGATGAGGAAGTTGAGGGTGATCTCGGGGCCGGCGGGGCCCATGCCGACGAAGGGATACCAGTTCTCGAGGTCGCGGTGCAGGAACTGCGCGCGGTTGCCGGGGCCGATCTCGATGACCTGGGCGGTGGTCATCCAGTACGTGCCCGATTCCTCGAGGAAGGTCGCATCACACAGGGCATGCACCAGGTCGTGGTTGATGATCTCGTTCCGGAAGACCGGGCTGTGGGTGACCAGGTTCGTCAGGCGCTTGGTGTTGGCGCCGTGGAACTCGTTGACGATCTCGAGCTCGTGCTTGCCGCCGGGAGTCAGCGCGGTGAGGGGGGCTTCGATCTCGGCGTTGAACCGGGTGACCTGCTCCGGGGTCAGCAGGCCCTCGATGATCACCCCGCCGTCCTCGGTGACGACGGCGCGAATGTCCGCGACATCCGCGGTGTGGGGAAGCTTCCGGAGGTTCGAAACAGCGGTTGTCATCGCGTGATCTCTTTCTGCGAGTTGAACTTTGGGGGGGACGCCGAGCTGCTGGTGTGGCGTTCGTCTCACTATTGCCGTTGGGGCCGGTGGTGTGCCATGGCACCTCTCAACCAATCGAGCGGGCGGACGGTGCATGTTGCACCTATCGGTTGGGGTCGCCGGCCAGCTGCCGCTTCAGTTCGAATTTCTGAATCTTGCCGGTGGCCGTCTTGGGGAGTGCGGTGAACTCGATGCGGTCCGGGACCTTGAATTTCGCGACGCGGTCGAGCAGGTGGGCCCGCAGTTCCGCACTCGTGACAGCCGCACCTGGGCGAAGCGACACGAACGCCGCGGGCCGCTCACCCCAATGCTCGTGCGGCATGCCGACAACCGCGGCCTCCAGCACGGCGGGGTGCTCGAGGATGGCGCTCTCGATCTCGACCGAGCTGATGTTCTCGCCACCGGAGATGATGACATCCTTTGCGCGGTCACGGATTTCGAGGTAGCCGTCGGGGTGACGCACCGCGAGATCGCCACTGCGGAACCAGCCGTCCGGCACCGCTGCCGCAGTGGCGGCCATATCTCGGTAGTACGCGGGGGTGACGTTGTTTCCCCACAACGCGATCTCGCCGATCGTTGCACCGTCTGCGGGGACGTCCCGGCCCTTTTCGTCCACCACCCGAACGGGGTCGGTGACGATGTTGCCGACGCCCTGGCGGGCGTTCAGGCGGTCGCGCTCGTCAGCAGACGACGAGTCCCACTCCTGCTTCCATTCGTTGATGACGGCCGGGCCGTAGGTCTCGGTCATGCCGTAGAGATGGGTGACCGCGAGGCCGCAGGCACGGGCCCGCGCAAGCAGTGCGGGTGCGGGCGGCGCTCCGCCGGTGGCCACCCACACGGTTTGTTCCGCTCGCTTCGCAGGCGGCTGCGAGGTCATGGTCGACAGGACCGTCGGCGCCGCGCACATGTGGGTGATCGCGTGGTCCTCGACGGCGGTCCAGATCGCATACGCCTCGACCTTGGGCAGGCACACGTGGGTGGCGCCGGCCGCGGTGACCGCCCAGGTGAAGCACCACCCGTTGCAGTGGAACATCGGCAGCGTCCACAGATACGCCGAGTTGAGGTTCAGGCCCGAATGGAAGGCCATGGCCAGCGCCTGCAGGTACGTGCCGCGGTGGGTGTACACCACGCCCTTCGGCTTACCCGTGGTACCCGATGTGTAATTGATTGCCACCGTGGCGAATTCGTCGTCACAGGCAACATCCACCGGCGCTGCCGACGCCAGGTAGTGCTCGTATTGCTCACTGCCGGCGATGACCTTCACGGTGCCGCAGACCAACTCGGCCGCCTCCCGCGCGACCGCGATCAGCGGGTCCGTGGCGATCAGCACCTCGGCTCCGCTGTGCTCGAGGATGTATGCGATGTCCCCTGCGCTCAGGCGAGAGTTCAGCGGCACCAGAACCCCACCCGCGTAGGGCACCCCGTAATGCGCCTCGAGCATTTCCAGGGTGTTGTGCGCCAGCACCGCGACGCGGGCACCCGGCCCCAGTCCGTCGGCAACCAGCGCGCCCGCGAGGTGCCGGCAGCGCTCATGCAGATCGCGGTACGTCAGCACGCGTGCGCCGTCGATGACGGCGACCTTGTCCCCGTGCACCGCTGCGGCTCGATCGAGAAAACGCACCGGGTTCAGCGCCGACACTGCATGTGTCACAGCGATCCATCTTCAAGCAGCCGAGCACCTTTCGATGCCAGGGCACGTGTGGGCAGATCACCCATCGACAGAAACCCGCTGGGCGCGTCGATGACCGCCGTCACGGCATTGACCGCAGCTGCAATGGTGCTCACGAACGATTCGAAGCCGGTCAGTGATGTCAGCTCGATCGTCTGGTCAGCGCCTTCGATGCGGTAATCATCACCCGCGGTGAGCGAGTCGCTCGGGTCGAAGAAGCCGAACATGATCTCGAGGTCGATGACCGCACGGCCGCCGCGCAATCCGCGGGCGGCGTGGGTGACGGCCGCGATCTGGCCACGTTCGACGGTGACGTGCTCGCCGATCCGAGTGATCTCGCTGACCGTCGCGGGTGTCACCCGGTCGACCTCGATAGCGTCCAAGGTCCACCCGAGGCCGCTCGCCAGCGCGCCGATCGATTGTTCGAAACCGTAGTGGCCGACCACATCTCCAGATTCCTGTGCCGCGGCGAACTGCGCGGGCGTCAGTCCCAGGCCGAACTTCGACAGGATCGCCCCGTACCGCGACATGTTGGTGCGACGGCGGATGATCACGCGGTCGACACGTTGGGTGAGGGCGGTCAGCAGCAGGGGCAGGGTGTCCATGAGGACGCCGGGGTTGGCCCCGGTGCCCAGCACAGTGACACCGTGCGCTTTCGCGGTGTCATCGAGGCGACGCGAAATCTCCGGGTGACTCGACCACGGGTACGCCAGTTCCTCGCAGATGCTCATCACGTTGTACGCACGTTGCAGAAGCGGCACGATGGTGTCGGCGACGTGGTTCAGATCTGACGTCGTCGCGACGACCGCCAGGTCCGCTGGGGGCAGACCCGCGGGATCGTCGACGACGGTCACGCCAGTCGGCGCGCTGCCGACGAGGACGCCGAGATCCGTGCCGACGACCGCGGGATTGCGGTCGGCCGCACCGACGATCTCGACGTCGGTGCGTCGCAGCAGGGATTGCGCCATGGCGCGGCCGGTGGCGCCGAGGCCTACCATCACGAGTCGTTGTGTCATTTTTCGCTGTCTCTCAAAGGAATTCGTTGTCCCACGGTTTCGCTATTCTTGCCGGCCCGAGGCCGGCAGCAGTTTCCCGACGACGGGTCCGAGCGCGAAGGCGGCGATCAGGGAAACGATGATGACGACGGAGACCACCCGGCTGTTTCCGGCGAGCAGATCGAGGTTCAGCAGCATGATCGCCAGGATGGCCAGCAGCCCCGCCATGCCGAGAAGTGGCGCGATCAGTGTCCGCGTCACCGGCGCCCCGTGCGGTTCGCGCCGGAAGAAGGCCAGCACGGCCGAGCAGGTGAGGATGAGCAGCACGACGTATCCGATGGACCCCAGACCCGATGTCCACGTGTAGATTTCGCTCATCGGGTCGAGCCCGATCATGGTACCGCCGGCCAGCACAGCGCCGGTGGCGATCGCGACGGCCACCGCCCCGCGGTGCGGCGAGCCGTGCTTCGGGTGGCTCGCCGACAGGGTGGTCGGCAACAGGCCACGGGACGCCAGCGAGAAGGTGTAGCGGGCGAGGATGTTGTGCCACGTCAAGGCGGCCGCGAAGGTACTGGTGACGAACATCGCCACGGTCAGGTCGGCACCGACGCGCCCGAGGTACTGAAGCGCCACTGCGGAGAACAGGCCCTCGGGGTCGGCTGTCGCGGCTTGGACGACTCGACTGTCGCCCACGCCGCTGATCACCGCCCACGAGGTGAACGTGTAGAAGAGTCCCACCACGACCACCGAGATGATCGTCGCCCGGCGTACCGTCCGGGCGGGATCACGTGCCTCGTCCCGGAACACCGCCGCCGCCTCGATGCCGATGAAGCTCAGCACGGCGAAGATGAGGCCGACCCCGGGTGCGCCGCTGAATATCGTCTTCAGAGAGAACATCCCACCGGATAAGCCTTCCGGTCCACCGCCGCGCGCGACGATCCAAAAGTCCAGCGCGAGAACGATGCTCACCTCGGCAACCAGGAGGACACCCAGGACCTTGCCGGACAGCTCGACGTCCCGGTAGCCCAGGAACAACGTCAGCGCCAGTCCCACCCCGGCCCACAGCCACCATGGCGATGCGGGCCCGCCGTAGGACTTCAGCAGCGCGTCGACACCGGTCCCGAACAGGATGAACAGCCCGATGAAGATGCACGTATACGACAGCATGGCCAGATAGCCGGTGCCGATCCCGGCGGCTCGGCCCAGTCCCGCATGCACGTAGGAGTAGAACGCCCCCGCCGAGCGGACGAAGGGCGTCATCGTCGTGAAACCGATGACGAAGAGAAGCAGGACGACGAGGGTCGCCACGTAGCCGATGGGCAGGCCTGCGCCGTTCCCCAAGGCCAGGCCCAGCACCATCGGCCCGCCGACCACGCAGAGCGGGGCGGCCCCGGCGATGATCATGAGGGAGATCGAGCCGACGCCGAGCTTGCCGCTCAGTCGGGGCGTAGTACGGCTCTCAGCGGCGTTACCGCTTGTGGTGGTATCCATCATCAGAACCTGATCACCGAGCGGATGCCGACGCCGCGCTTCATCTCGTCGAACGCGTCATTGATCTCTGCCAGGTCGATGACCCGGGTCACGAGCGAGTCGAGATCGATGCGGCCCCGCATGTAGTGCTCGACGAGCAGCGGGAAGTCGGTGGCGGGCTTGCTCGAGCCGTAGTTCGAGCCGATGAGGGAAAGCTCTTGATCCGACATGACGAAGGGGTCGATCGTGACCTTCATACCGTCGGCCACCTGCCCCGCGACGACGGCGGTGCCACCTCGAGCCAGGACCGCATAGGCGGCTTCGATGGTCTGCGGCAGGCCGATGGCCTCGATGGCCACCTCGACGCCACGCCCGTCGGTGAGCTCCGCGATCCGGTCCGCCAGATTTTCCTGGGCGCTGTTGATGATGTCCGTGGCTCCGAAAACCCGCGCCTGCTTGAGCTTTTCGTCGGAGATGTCGGCGGCGATGATCTGCCGTGCGCCAACCAGACGCGCGCCCTGAATCGCGTTCAGCCCGACGCCGCCGCACCCGATGACCAACACGGTATCGCTGGGGCGGACCTTCGCAGTGTTGACCGCCGCGCCGACGCCGGTGGTGACGGCGCAGCCGATCAGCGCCGACTGTTCGAAGGGGGCGTCTTCCCGGATCGCGATCGCACCCGATTCGGGCACCATGACGTACTGGCCGAAGGTGCCGAGGCCGGCAAAGCTGAGGACGTCCGCGCCATCAGCCGCCGTGATCCGCGACCGGCCGTCGAACGAGAGGTGGTTGGCCGAATGTTGAGCGACCATGTCGCACAGGACGGGCCGGCCACTGATGCAGTACCGGCACCGGCGACAGGAGGGTGTCCAGGACAGCACGACGTGATCGCCCTTCTTCAGGGTCGTCACCCCGTCGCCCACGCTCTCGATGACACCGGCGCCTTCGTGGCCGAGAATCATCGGGGTGGGGACGTCCCATTCACCGGCAACAACGTGAAAATCGCTGTGGCACACTCCACTTGCCTTGAGTCGCACGAATACGTCGCCGGGCGGCGGGGTCGACGGGAGCGAGACGGTTTCGATGCTCAGCGGCGCGTTCGGCGTCCTGAAGACGGCGGCGTCGAATTCGATGGTCATGACAGATGTCCTTTGAGGGGTGGATGTGGTGGATCAGATGTGGCGGTGACGGTCGGCGGCTAGCCGCGAAGAGTGCGGATGAGCTTCTTGTTGGCGAACTCTTCGATCCCCGCCCGGCCGAGTTCGCGCCCGAAGCCGGATCGCTTGACGCCGCCGAACGGCAGCTCCATGCTGTCGAGGCCGACGCCGTTGACGAACACCATCCCGGCCTCGATCTGATCGGCGACCCGGATCGCCTGCTCAGGATCTGTGGTGAACACGTACGAGCCCAATCCGTAGGGCGTGTTGTTCGCCAGCTCGATGGCCTCGTCTTCGGACGCGGCCCGATAGATGGTGGCCACCGGACCGAACAGCTCCTCGGTCGACGACGGCGACGTCGGCGCTACGTCGGTCAGCACGGCGGGTGGGAAGAACGCCCCCTCTCGCTCGCCATCGCGAACCAGCGTCGCACCGTCTGCGACAGCGCGCCGGACCTGTTCTTCCAGTCGCTCGGCGGCAGCAACCGAGGACAGCGGAGCAAGCGAGCCGGCCTGGGCCAGAACTTGTTCCGTGAACGCATCGACGAACGGTTCGTACAGGTCGTCGGCAACGATGAACCGTTTTGCGGCGTTGCACGCTTGGCCCGCATTTTCGAATCGGGCGTCGACCGCGGCCCGCACGGTGGCATCGAGGTCATCGGTTGACAGCACGATGAACGGGTCAGAGCCACCCAATTCGAGCACCACCTTTTTCAGGTTGCGGCCCGCCACTTCCGCGACTGCGGCGCCGGCCCGCTCGGAACCGGTGAAGGACACACCTCGCACCCTGGGGTCCGCGATGGCGTCGGCGACCTGTTGGTTGGTCGCATAAACGTTGACGTAGCAGCCGTCGGGAAAGCCGGCGTCGGTGAAGATCCGTTGCAGGGCGGCCGCTGATTCCGGGCACTGCGGTGCGTGCTTGAGCACGATGGCATTCCCCAGTGCGAGATTGGGTCCGGCGAATCGGGCGACCTGGTAGTACGGGTAATTCCACGGCATGATGCCCAACAACACGCCGATGGGCTGGCGGCGGATGAACGCCGTCCCCTCGCCATCAATGAGCTCGATCGGCTCGTCCGCGAGAAACTGCTGGGCGTTGTCCGCGTAGTACTCGTAGATGGCTGCGCTGAATTCGACCTCACCGATGGCCTGGTCGAGGGACTTGCCCATCTCGCGGCGGATGATTTCGGCAAGTTCGCCGGCGCGCGAGTTGTGCAGTGCGGCAACGTTTCTCAGCAGATCAGCGCGCTCGCTGACAGACGTCTGCCTCGACCAATCCCGATAGGCGTTCGCGGCCACTTCAAGCGCCGCATCCACCTCTTCGTCCGTTGCGGTGGGGTACTCGCGTACCAACTCGCCGGTCGCCGGGTCGGTCACGGCATACCACGACATGTTCATTTCGCTGGCTCCTGTTCGTGCTCAATCGGTTTCGGTTGCCGTGCCGCTTCGAAGTCCGCACGCAAGGCCTTGCGATCGAACTTGCCGGAGGCGTTCAAGGGAAGCGCGTCGTACACGACCCAGCGGTCGGGAATCGCATAATCGGGCAGGCAGGCGCGCAGAAACCCGACGAGTTCCTGTTCGTCGAAATCCGCGCCGGCGCGGATTTCCACTGCTGCCGCGACGCGGTGCTGAAGAATGTCATCTGCGTACCCGAAAGCGCAGGCAGCGGCGATGGTTTCGTGCCTGGCGAGGTGCGACTCGACGAAGGTGGGCATGATCTTCTCGCCGCCGCGGTTGATGACATCATCGGCCCGGCCGTGCAGCCACAGCAGGCCGTCGCGGTCGATACGGCCGACATCGCCGGTGCGCAGCCACGGCCCGGTCATCTTCTCGGCCGTCAGCTGCGGCTCGTCCCAGTAACCGAGCATGCGCGTCGGCCCACTCAGCCACACTTCGCCCAATCCTCCCGGCGCCACGTCATCGCCCGACTCGTCGACAATGCGTAGCTGGACGCCGGGCAGCGGGAGTCCCACCGACTCGGCCTTCGTCGCCGCCAGGTCGCTGGGTAGGAACGTGCACACCGACGTGAACTCGCTCAGCCCGTACGCGTGCACGAGCTTCAGGTGTGGCCACCGCTGCTGCAGCTCTTGCACCCAGGCCTCGGGCATGGCGCTGCCGCCGTACATGATTGCGCGGACGCCACCGAAGATCGCGTCGGCCTCGTCGTGCAGCATCAGCATTCTCAGCATGCTCGGTACCGCCGCGAGGAAGGTGGCCGGGTGCGCTATCAGTTCTGCTGCCGCGTCGCCGGTTCGGTAGCGTCGCAGGAGACTGGTCGTCCCTCCGGATGCGACCATGTGCGCCAATTGATCCGCGAAGCCCGTGTTGTGAAAAATGGGTACGACGATCAGGGTGCTGTCGTCCGGTCCCGTTTCGAAGTAGTCCGAGAACGCGTATGCCAGCTCGGCCATCGCGGCGCTGCTGATGACCGCACCCTTGGGAGTTCCGGTGGTACCTGAGGTGAAGCTGATGAGGGCAGGAAACTCGCTCTCCTCTGAATGGTCGCTTGTGGCAACCGATTCGAGACTGTTGCGGCTGATCTCGCGCATAAGCGCCGACAGCTCCAGGCACTGGGTACCGGTCAGGGTGGCGAGATCGGTTCCACCGAGGCCGGCATCGTGCAGCACCAGCTTGGCGTCGACCTTCGCGACCTGCGCGACGACCTGACTCTGCGCGAGACGGGTATTCATCGGGACAACGATCACGTGGGCGCGTTGACACCCGAAAAACGCGACAACCCATTCCACGCTGTTTTCGCCGAGCAGCACAACGCGATCACCCACGCGCACACCGCGATCGAGGAGGAGGACGCCGAAGCGCGTCATCGCGTCGTCGAGTTCCGACCACGTCAGAATCGTTTCCCCGCAACGCAATGCGATGGCATTCGGCTGCGTGTCAGCCCAGTGCGCAACGGTGCCCGACAGGCTGGGGTGTCCGGTTTGCGGTGAGCGGATCATCGGCGTACTTCGGTCAGGGTTTGGATACCCGGCCCGAACCCGCCCAGCGACCGTCCGATGCGCTCGAACTCGCTGAGCGCGAACTGCCACGGTAGGACCTCCGGTCCCCACGCCCCCGGCGGCGGGCACTCGCGCAGCGCGGCGAGTGCGGCAACCGCAGCGCCGAGGCCGGTACCACGGGACATCGGCGCGTCGTCGATGAGTGCGAGCGCACCCTGGACCCGGGCGCCGTCGAGAACTTGAATCAGCAACGCTGTCAACGCTTTACCAGCCTTGGGCGCGGAGGAAGCCTGGTGGCGGGCCCACATCAGTTTCCAGAGGAACTCGGCAGGCTCGACATCGTGACCGGCGATGTCCACCAGGACGTCGTTGTGACCGAAGCCGATGCGACCCAGCGTCGAAAACGCCGCATTGGCCCAGTCGGGCCGCAGCGATCCCTTACAACTCGCGTTGCGCAACTGCGGGAAGAATCTGCTGAGCGTTCGCGGCTCCGGGTGCGCCGTGTCGAAGGCATCGATGACACCGAGTGGCTCGGGAAAGGTGAACGTGCCCGCGGTTTCCGGAACAAAGCCGGGTGACTGGACCCACTGACCGTCCCGCCACACCGAGCACGGCGTGACCGCCATGTGGAGCATGTGGCGCAGCGGAGCCAATCCGCCGGGGTCGCGCTCGTGTGTTGCCCACACCACCTGGACCCCGTCGCTGTCGGGAAATTCGTCGAGTAGACGGGCAGCGCACCAGTTGGACACCCCCGGCGACCATCCGGCACCGCTGATGAGCGCGACGCCGGCGCGCTGGGCATCGGCATCCAGAGCCAGGACGGTTTCGGTCGCCTCGAGGTCGTCACCGATATCGATGTAGGTCGTGCCCGACCGCAGCGCCGCCTGGGCCAGTCCGTCGGATCCGGCGAAGAACGGTCCGGAAAGGTTGAGCACCACGTCGACACCTTTGAGGTCCACCGACTCCGCGGTGACGTCGACGACGCGCCCGCGAACGCGTGCGGGATCCAGCGACTCGGCGCGCTGCACGGCTTCGGGCGCCCGATCCATTGCCAGGAACTGCGCATCCGGCAGTTGCTCGAGCAGAATCCGCAGTGCGGCGCTCCCCATCTGCCCCAGTCCGGCAATACCCACTGACACCATGTCGAACCTCTTCCAATGTCGCAGGTTCACCATCAGGACCTGCACGAACGAACATTCGTTAAGCTAGCGTTGGCCGCGGCTTCCGTCAATAGGTGGCGCGGAGTCAATTGCCGACAGCCCGAACACGACACTCCGCCAACCGCCGCCGCAGGCGGAACATCCGCTCGACACACAGACCGGCGACACCGGGCACACCGGTGAGCTCGGTCCGCACTCGAGCGCCGTAACCTTGGACCCAGCTGCCAACAGGAGGACAGATGACCGCCGCACGAGGATCCGCGACTCGGCCCGCCTCGAGTCCTTCGGAGCTCGACCGCTCAGCCGACATCGCGAACCTCGGCCGGGTCTTCGATCTGAATGTCATGCGCGAACGCATTTTGGCCGCGGCCATCACGAACGTCGCCGATCACGGGTTCGGTGCGTTCACGGTCCGGGAAGTCGCGGCCGTCGCCGGCATCAAAGCGCCCGGACTGTACAGCCATTTCCCATCGAAGGAGGCGATCCTCACCGAGGCGGTCTCCCGGGTGCTGGCCGACTTCCTGGAAAACTCAACGCATGTCGACGGTGTCGATCCCGAAGCAGACCTGCGCGAGACGGTACGACAACACGTGCTCTACCAAATGCACAACATGCACATCGCCCGCGTCGCCGATCTCGTCCTCTACACCGCCTCCGCCGGCCAGTTCTTGTCGACCGACGACTACGACAGACTGCTGGCCCTGCAGAGTGCCCACCTCAATCTGGTGCGCGATCGCGTGACGGCCTTTGCGCCCGACGTGTCAGAAACCAAGGTCACCGTTGCCTCGATGGCCATCATCGCGATGTGCGATCGAGTCGCGAACTGGTTCCCGGCAGACGGTGCGCGCGACCCCGAAGAACTGGCCGATCTGCATTGGCAGCTGATACGCGCCATGCTCGTCGGACTCGGCCCGGACCGCTCCTAACCGGCGCCCCCTGGGGTCACCGCCCCGCTCACCCGGCCGGCCACCCGAGGCGATTTCACGTCCGTTTTGCCGGCAACGCGTCGGGCCACCCGCCATCGATCCCATCGTGGCGAATCATCACTATACGCCTAAATCTCAAGGGCGCGAACGTCATTCGTGAATGTTCCGAAGAGCCGCGAACGACGAGACCAACCAGCCGTTGACATGACTTTCGCGCGGCAGTAACCTACGTCACTCATACGAACGAATATTCGTTCGGTCACACCTCTGGCAGTCCGCCGACGCAGTCGGGCGCAATCCGGATTTGATCAACAAAAGGACAGCAGATGAGTCTGCCCGAGTTGGCGGCCACGCGTGCCGCCGCCGCAGGTGCCGTCGCGTGGGTCTTGATTCGACGTAATACCAAACAGCGCAATATGTTTCATGCCCATACCGCATGGCCGACGGGTGTCACGGAAGAACGTGTGCGCCGCAACGGCATCGAGGACACGCTCGAAAGCCCCCGTATCGAGGCGCACGCGAAGAGCCGGTGGTCGGTCTTCACCGCGTACGGGCTCCTGGCCGCCGCCACCCAGGCACTCGTGGTGAACTACGCGCCCGTGACCGGCGACGCCGCCCGGCATTTCGGCGTGTCAATCGCCGCAATCGGTTGGCTGTCACAGGTTTTCCCGCTGATCTACGTGCTGCTCGCCATTCCCGCAGGCCTGGCACTCGATCGGTTCTTCCGCCCGGCCCTCATCGCAGGCGCGGTACTCACCGCGGCCGGCGCGTTCCTGCGGCTGGTCGCCGGTGACTTCACCTGGACGCTGATCGGACAAGTGGTCGCGGCGGTGGGCCAGCCTTTCGTCCTCAACGCGATCCCCGGCCTCGCCGTCAGCTACCTCGCCGTAAAGGACCGCGCCACCGGCATCGCCGCCGCGTCCTCCGCCACATTCGGTGGCATGGTCGTGGGATATCTGCTCGGCGCTTGCCTCCCGGGCGAAAACCACGTCCACACCTTGACCGTCATCACTGCGCTGCTCGCCCTCGACGCCGGGCTGTGTCTCCTAGCGGCACTTCGCTTCGCACAGCCACTGGGCGGCCCGGAGTCCATTCGCACGACCGGAGGAATCCGGGCCTTCCGCACCGCATTCGGCAACCGCTATCTGCGGCGCCTGTGCGCGGTCGTCGCCATCCCGATGGGCACGTTCATCGCGCTCGCGACCTTCGTACAGCCACTGCTCGAGCCCTCGGGTGTCTCGGAATCGACCGCCGGCCTCGTTTTGGCCGTCACCATGATTGCCGGGGTCATCGGCTGCGCCGTCGTACCGGTGTGGGCCGATCGACACCGCCGGGAAGTCCAGATCATGGGCGTCGGAATCGGTTTCACCGCGGTGGCGTGCCTGCACCTGGCGCTGGCACCCAGTACGACGATGGCCTTCCTCACCCTGATCGGAGTGGGTTTCGTGCTACTTCCTGCGCTGCCCATCGTGCTGGCACTGAGTGAGCGCCACGCGCCCGATGCCGAGAGCACCGCGGCGGGACTCATCTGGATGGCCGGCAATCTGGGCGGCGTCGTCATCGCCACGGCCGTCGGACTGCTCGTCCCGCATCCGGCGACAGCTTTTCTCACTCTGGCCGCGGCGACCCTCATCGCGATGCCGGCACTTCGCTGGTTCGACCGACTACAGCGCCACGAAACTGCCCCCTGAGCTCGTGGGCGGGCCGCCAACCAGAGTGGGCCACACAGCGGGAATTCAGATATGTGCACCCTGCACCGCTTCCGAAGCAAAAGGGGTGAGCACCGTCGTTGTGACCCAGCTCACCAGACCGCGACAGTAGTGCACCGCCCAACGAGCAACGGCGGGACATCTACCCCGTCACATACCGGCGTCCCGCCATCAACCGCACTTCGAGAGGAATTACCACCATGAAGGACCTCGTGTTCCTGGCAGCCGCTGTATGGCTGGCGGCCGTCGGCTACTACATCGGATGGAAGTTCATCCGCGACTACGGCAACTACCTGCTCGGCCTGGAATCCTTGATCGTCGGAGTTTCTGCCACCAATTTCCTCGTCGGGTCGTTGCTCGGCGCCACGGAGGGCGGGATCGCCTTCGACGTCTCCTTCTTCCTGGACGCGTTCTCCCGGTCCGTCGGTTTCACGCTGATCCTCGTCATGGGCCTGATGGCGGTCACCCATCGATACAAGCCGACGGTCGCTGTCGAGGTCGGTGTCTTCGGACTGGCCGCCGTCGCCGCGATGTTCCTGAGGAAGTTCCACGACGAGACTCTCCACGTCGGGCCGGCGACGTTCTACCTGATCGCCAATCTGCTGACGACAGCATTCCTGGCGTTCTTCGCCAAGAAAGTCTGGGACGCCGGCGCCCGGAAGCTCGCCATCGCAACAGGTTTGGTCACTGCGGCCGCGACGGGCATCGCGATCATCTACGACTTCTGCCCGCTCCCCGTCGACGACCAGAACCGCACGTTCTTCTACACCGCCGCGCTGGCGACGTGGGGCGCCCAGGGCGTCATCTACCTTCGTGCCTACCGCGCACTGCATTCCGCCAACGTCGCTGCGGACACACAGACGAGCTCGAGTCAGCGAGCACACCTCCGGCACAGCTTCGGATGATTTCGATACCCAAAATGAAAGGAAAACAATGAAATTGAAGGTCGGATCCGCGCCTGTCCTTGCCGCTGCGGCAGTAGCCGCGTCGGTGGCGAGCCTGTGCGCGGCACCTGCGGTACATGCCGCGCCGGTCGATATGGCTCCGCAGGTCTACGACAAGGTATCCCCGGACGGTTGGCATCTGAATCTTCAGATCAAGAACGAAGTGGTGAACTCCGTTCCCAATCTCGCTGCGGCGGCCAACTCCCGTGAAGCATTCGTCACCGCCACGGCGACGGCAACGGCAACGGGAGGCGGAAGTCCAATCCAGGACAGTCTTTTCATCCTCGGATATCAATTGGGTTGCCAATCGGACGTTTCGGCGGGTCTGGTCATGGGTGGCACGGGCGGCGTCGCGGGTTCAGCGGGCGTACCGTCCGGTGTCGGCGGCACCATCGGTGCAGCGGGTTTCTTGGAAACCATTGTCCAGCCCGGCGTCATCGTCGATCTGCCGATGACCAACATGGCGCTGAGCCCGGGCAACACCGCGTCGCTGGGCGTTGACAACCTGCACATCAAAGCCGACGCCTGTGGCGGCGACGTCAACATCCGCTCCTATGCGTACTTGCGGATCTCGACTGCGGCCAGCCATTTCTCATACGCCATCTACGGCGACCCGATCAAGATTTGACCGCCCATGAAAATGGAGAGCTCTGTGCCACAACTCCGAGTCAGTCGATTCATCGCGGGCAGTGCGATGATCCTCACGATGGGTTCAGTCTGCAGCGGTGTCGCGAGTGCGGACCCGATTCTGCCGTTTCTCCCGGGAACGCCCACCGCCCCCTATCCCGGGGCATACACCTACGAATTCGGCACGGGCGCATACACATATCCGCCGCACATGACCGACACCCGCGGGGTGAGAACCAGCGGTCCGACCGCAGACCCGACCCAAACCAGTGTCAGTCTGCCCAACAGCAAGCCGGGTCCGTCAGCGCCCAATCAATCGTTCATCCTCAATTACACCAACATGCGCTACGGGGTCCAAGGCGGCATCGTGCCTCCCGACAGCACCTCGGCCCTGATGCAGTCCGACACCGGCACGCTACCGGGCATGGTGTCCAGTGCAGGACCGTGGCCGCAGCCATTATTGGAAAGCCCCACCGGGACACCACCGAAAACCGGGGTGCCCACCGGCGAGGCGACGAATGCGGCCCCGCCGAGCTACCCGCAACTGGAGCCGCCCGCCCAGCCCGCGCCCACTGAGCAGCCCGGGCAATAGTGATGGCCACCGTGCTCAACTCAATCTGGATCCGCGCTGCGGCAGTTCTTCTCGTCGTCGGCATGTTCACCGCGGACTGCGGCAACGACGACCACCAGGCTCCCAGCTCACCCGCACCGACGAGCACCTCCCCGGTCCAACCCACAGAGAAAGGCCTGTCACCGCCCGAGGCTCCGCCGTTCACCTCACCACCCCCGCCGACCGACCCCAACAGAGCTGTTACGTCGCCCCCTGGTCGTTGACCAGGGGGCGCACCCCGCAAAGCCGCCCGCCTCAGGAGCGCAATCTGTCAATCTCGTCCGTAAGGCGGTCCAACGCCCACAGTGCACGTGCGCCGAGTGCGGAGAATTGCGGGTTGGGCGGGAAGGAGCTTCGGTCGTACCAGACGGCCCGCAGGTCCTCGTGCATCTCATCACCCGCCAACCGATCAGCCAACAGTGTGCCGAGGTAAGGAGCCTGGGTCATGCCATATCCGTTGCACCCGTTGGTGTAGAGCACTCGAGAGTTCGATCGGCCGGCGACCGGGAGCAGCGTCGGTGACATCCCGATCCAACCGCCCCAGGTCTTTTTCGGTGCGACATCACGCAATGACGGGAACGCCTCGCGGAAGCCGCGCAACAGGTCCGTTGCGACTGCCGGGTCGGTGGTCCTGGCACCCAGCGGGCCCTGCGGCGCCTGCACATTACGAGTTCCGAAAACGATCGTGTTGTGCGGAGTTTTCCGGAAATTCGAGACGATGAGGTTGTTCGAGACGAAACCTGCCGGATTCGTCCACCCGGTATTGTCCAGACGCTCCGGGTCTATCGGCTCCGTCTCCAGCAGAGAGACCCACACCGGAGCGGCCAGCCGGGGAGGCGCGAACGGCAGATCGGCCGAATAGCCGTTGGTGGCCAGCAGCACCCGGTCGGCATGCACCTTTCCACCCGGCACTGTGATGACGACCGAGGACCCGCCGGATTCCAGATCCTGCACCGGGGTCTGCTCGTAAACCCTTGCGCCGGAAGCCAAGAGCACATCCCGCAAGCCGAGCGCATACTTGCCCGCATTACACAGACCGCCCGCAGGTTCGTAGACTCCGCCGATGAACGCATGCGGCAACCCGAACTCGCGCCCGTCCACGTACTCGGCTTCACTGCCGAGGGCCCGAAGGGCGACGGCGGCACGCTCGGCATTCTTCGCCCGATGACGCGTCGTGCTGGCCATGCTGACCCAGCCGACACGGTTGTAGTCGCACTCGATCTGATGGCGTTCCAGCAGGTCTTCTGCGAAGCTCAGCGCCGACCTGGCGAATCGGGCAACTCCGGGCAACCGGCGCGGGTGTACTGCGGACAACATGCGCGGATCGCCACTGAGCGCATCACACAGGTACCCACCGTTGCGCGAGCTGGCTCCCCAGCCACAGATTCCGGCCTCGAGCACCACGACGTCGACGCCGCGCTCGGCCAACCGAAGGCCGGCAGCCATACCGCCCACACCAGCGCCGATGATCGCTACGTCACAACGAATTTCGCCCTGGAGAGCCGGAGCCGTTACCTCCGGCTTATCCACCCATCCCGTATCAAACAGGTATTCCATACCGGTCCCTTTCTGCGAAGACTTCACGATGACGCCCCGAGACTAGGGAGGACCACCCCATGACGGCATCGTCGCCGAGACCATCTTTGTGAATGAAAAACAGTGTCTACGGCACAGTTCGTCGGCCGAGCCCTCCGCCGACCGGCGCTGCGTTCAGTTCGATTCCGCAATCCTGCCGGCTGCTACCTGGTCGATTCTCAGGTCGATTTCGAGGCGGCCCTTTCGAAGCCGATGAGGACTACGAGATCGGCCACATCACGTGGATTATCAAGCGATTTGCCGGTGAGTTCCTGAATCTTGTTGAGTCTTTGGCGCACCGTGTTGGGGTGTCTATCGAGTGCTAGTGCGGTCAGCCGCACGGAACCGCCGCAGTCGAGCCATCGCTCAAATGTTTCGAGGAGATGCTCACGAGTTGCCTGTGGTAGCCGCAAGACTTCACGGAGAGTCTGTTCACTGAGCAGCCGCAGTACCTCTGGGGATGTTGCAACCGTCGCTGTGCGGGCCACGTTGTCGCCGAAGATCACCACTTGCTCGCGCTCGCTGGTCGTCTCAGCCGCGAGTTGGGCCAGCCGCCACCCCTTCGGGATTTCCAAGGCGGAAACCGGAATGCTGATGCCTGTGGACGAGGCTCCTAGACGGACCAACGCATCCTTCAATTGCCTTGCGCCGCTTTTGCTCTGAACAGCGATGATGCCGACCTGAGCTTCGGAGCCCAATCGCCACGCCGAGTCAAACGACTGCCGGCGCAGTAAGTTCTCGACATTTGGCAGCGGCGCCTCGCCCAGCTTTGCAACGATGACGACGGCCACGCAATAGAGCGGAGCCGTCGCGATCATCAATTCACCGAGCCTGGCAAAGGTTGTGTCGGGATCGGGCATCGCACCTGCCAGAAGCGCGTCGACGAGCACAGCGTTGCGCTCGGCGCGTTGCATCTTCCGGTTGGTCTCCACCTCCCGATACGCCCCCACGAGTGCTTCATCGATCTGGCTCATCAATTCCCAGTGCGCGGCTGTCACATCAACGGCCGTCTCCATCGACACCGCCCGGCTCCGCAGACTGATGAACAGGTGACGCCAATCCGAGTCGAACACCATTCGCCGCAGCGTTTGCGCGTCGGCAAGAGCAACCCGAGCCTCACAGCAGCGCGCTCCGAGCCCGCGGGCAAGCGCCAGATCCGGTGGGCGCCCTTCGATCAGAGACGCCACCACATCGGCGTTTATCCGCAGGATGCAGTCGATGACCTCCGAAAGCCGCATTCCGTCGGGTTCAGCGAACAAACCGCCGATCGAATCCTCCACGCGTTCGGCAACTTCAGCAATGCGCTCAATTTGTCCGTCCGAGATGACATCGGCCAGCAGAGTTCTGGCATCCACCGACATGTCATCCACACCGTCGCGTGCCACACGACGATGCTATCCCCGCCCGATCACAACCAAGGATTACAGCGCTGCACCCAGCTATGTCGGCTATCTCGCATCGAGGGTCTTGTTGATCTGCGCGGCGATTTCGGTCATGGCCCGCAGCGTCGGGTGATAGGCCATGGGCCCGTAATTCAGCGGACTCGCGGAAAACGTGTAGCCGTAAACCCACGGATCGGCCGCACAGATATCGTGCCCGCGAGTCAGGTCGGCTGCCGACACCAGCACAGACCCCGTCGCACGTGCGGCCTCTTCTGTTTTGGCGGCAAGCGTTTTCGCCAATTGTCGAGCTCTGTCGAACTGCGCGTCGGTGATGGGCAGCTTGGCAGGACAGTACCCGGCGTCGGGCAGGACGGTCGTGTAGTTGACGTACACGACCGTCGCCTTCGGCGCCCTCCGGTGCGCTTCGACACCGATTTCCGTCAAGCTCGCGCCCACCTGCGCTACCGCCCGGTCGCCATCGGCATCCGACTTCACATCACAGACGCCGAGCCGCCACGCCCACGACAACGCGCCAGGGTCTTTCGCACACGACCACGCGAACAAGTTCGGCAGGTAGTAGACGTCATTGCCGCCCGCTGTGATGGTGACGAGCTTCGTGTTCTCTCGGACCGCATCGAGCTGGGGTGGTTGGAAGAACTGCCCGCCGTGTAGCACGTTCTGCGCCGTTGCACCCGAGCACGTCATATCCGTGAGGTTCAGGTGGCGTAGCGCGGCCAGCTGATGCGCGTAGTTGTTGCCGGACCGGATGCAGAGGGCCGGGCTCGTCGGGTCACGGTCGGGGACGCCGGGACCGGCGCCGAACGAACTGCCGAGGGCCACGTAGTCATGGTTGCCGGCAGGCGCCCGCTTGCCCTGGTAGTAAATCACCGCGACCAGCCCACCGATCACCAGCAGCACGACCACCAGTAGTGCGCCAAATACCTTCAGCGCCAGCAACAAAGCCCGTCTCGACCGTGAGCGGGGTCCCTTCCGTTGCGGCGTGGTTCCGGGCTCATCGAACGAATCTCCGCCACGCTTCGCGTTCATTGCTGACCCTTTCGGTTCGCCGACGTGCAGGGAGTATCGCCCAAAGCGCGCGGATCAGCCAGTGCGGATCCGGGCGGCTCGCAGAGCGGTGCGAATCACACCATCGGCGGATAGAGGTTGTTGCATTTCGGTGTGGTGCGCACCACGTCGACCCCGGCAATCTGAGGCGCATCGCAAGGCGCCAGTGCCGGCGCAGGAAGGAAACGACAGATGAGCATCCCAGTACCCAGCCCGGAGTACTACGACGTCGTGATCATCGGCGGCGGCATCTCGGGAATCGGCGCGGCGGCGTATCTCACTAAGGAGTTCCCGACAAAGAAGATCGCACTGCTCGAGGGCCGTGCCGCCAGCGGCGGGACGTGGGATCTGTTCCGGTACCCCGGCATTCGCTCCGACTCGGACCTGCACACCTTCGCCTACGAGTTCAAGAGCTGGCGCGACGAGAAGGCGATCGCCGACGCACCGCTGATCCTGGACTACCTCAAGGAGACCGTCGAGGAGTACGGCCTCGACAGGATCATCAGGTATCGCCACCACGTGGTGGCCGCCGCGTGGTCGAGCGACGACGCGGAATGGGTGCTGACTGTCGAGGTCACCGATGCCACCGGTGCGGTGCACAGCGAGGTGATCAAGGCGGGGTGGGTCTACGCCGGCACGGGCTACTACCGGTACGACGAGGGGTACACCCCCGAGTTCGAGGGTCGGGACGACTTCGAGGGCGACATCATCCACCCGCAGTTCTGGCCCGAGGGCTACGACCACTCGGGCAAGAAGGTCGTCGTAATCGGCAGCGGCGCAACCGCAATCACGCTCATCCCGTCGCTGCTCAAGGGCGAGGGCGCAGCCGACCACGTCACCATGCTGCAGCGCACGCCGACGTACATCATGTCGCTGCCGCGCGTCGACACGCTGAGCCTCAAGCTCACTCGGCTCCTCGGAGAGCGGCGCGGCTACCTCGCGACCCGGTGGAAGAACGTGTTGCTCGACTGGGTGGTCGTCGAGCTGATGACCAGGTTCCCCAAGACCGCACGGCGCGTCATCCGTCACCTGAACAAAAAGCAACTGCCGGCGGGGTTCGACGTGGACCGGCACTTCAACCCACCGTATGACCCGTGGGACCAGCGGCTGTGCCTCGCGCCCGACGGCGACTTCTTCGCGTCGATCCGCGACGGCGGCGCGTCGGTGGTGACCGATCGGATCCGCCGCTTCACCAAGACCGGAATCGAGCTCGAGTCCGGCCAGGAACTGCCGGCCGACGTCATCGTCACCGCAACCGGACTGAACCTGCGGCTATTCGGTGGCATCGACCTGACCGTCGACGGGCGACCCGTCGAGCTGTCCGACGCGGTGGTGTACCGCGGTGCCCTGCTGTCGGGCATCCCGAACTGGATGATGGCGATCGGTTACACCAAATCGTCTTGGACACTGAAGATTTCGCTACTCGGCAAGAGCCTCATCGAACTCCTCCGGTACATGGACACCCATGGGTACGACACCGTCGCCCCGTATGCGGCCGAGGGCGTCGGCACGCGTTCGATCCTCGATCTGGACGCCGGCTACATGCAACGTGCCAAGCGGGCCCTGCCGCGTCAAGGCGACGCTCTGCCCTGGCAGATGCGGAACGTGTTCCTCGAGGACCGGAAGATGTACCGGGGGTCGATCATCGACGACAATCTGCGGTTCAGCTCGCGACTGGAGCGCGAACTCGCCGTCGGCGGCACACAAAGCGAGACTCGCCGCGCCGAGATCAGCCGGGCAGCCTCTGGACGAGCCGCGTCATGACGGCGATCATCGCGGCGTCCGCGGCACCGGACGGCCGATTGACGGGCCGCGAGTTGATGCAGCGCGCGCTGTTCACGGCGCTCGGCCGGGTTCCGCAAGCAGCCCTCCGCCGGCTGGTCCCGCCGACCGTCAACGCCCACGGCGACGTGATGGCGCCGGAGATCGCGCTGCTGATGCGTTTTGCCGCAGAGGAGCCTGATTTCAGCGATGGCACCGTGGCCGAGGCACGAGCCATCATGGAGAACGACTGCCGGGTCTTCGCGGACAAATCCGCGAACTTGGCCGTGGACGTGGACCCCGATATCGTTCTCCCCAGCGGCATTCGGGCCACCCTGTATCGGCCGAAGGTGCGCGCCAACGGGCTCGTACTGTTCCTGCACGGCGGCGGTTTCGTCCTCGGCAGTCGCGAGGCGTACGACTCCCCCGCCCGCCTCATCGCGGCCCGCGCCGGAGTCAACGTGCTGTCGGTCGAGTATCGGCTGGCTCCCGAGGCCCCCTTTCCCGCTGCGGTCGACGATGCCTGGGAGGCATGGCAATTCGCTGTCGGACACTGCCCGGACTGGGGCATCGATCCGGCGCGCATCGTCTTGCTGGGTGACAGTGCCGGCGCGAATCTCTGTGCGGTGCTGTCAAACCAGCTTCAGGACGAGGCACTTCGCCCCCGGATGCAGGTGTTGATGTATCCGGTCGTAGATGCCGTGGGCAGCTACCGCTCGCGTGCGGAGTTCGCGGACAACCCCGCCCTCACCGCCAAGCAGATCGAGTGGCTGTCCGAGCTGTACGTGCCCGATCCTGAGGACCGAACCGATCCGCGCGTCTCACCGATTCTTGCGGAGGACCTCTCCGGGGTGCCGCCGACACTCGTCACCGTCGCCGGTTTCGACACCTTGCGGGACGAGGCGATCGCATACGCCCAGCGGCTCAAGGACTTCGGCGTCCCGACCCGCCTGTTGCGGGAGGGCGGCCTGGTGCACGGGTATATCTCGATGACCCAGATCAGCCCAGCAGCCCGCGATGCGGTGAGCCGCGTCGCCGCCGCGATCCGACACGCCCTGCACTAGTCACCCGGCAGCACAACGCCGAGCGAAACGCGCAAAAGCGCGACTAATACGTACAAGCTCGCATTGTGATGCCGGTTACAGCGACCCTTCTGAGATTGCTCCAGTCACTCACTCAGGAGATAGCTGATGTTGGTTGCCCTCGGCCTGACCATGGTCGCCGCCTTCATGGTCGTCATCATGACCAAGCGCGCCACGCCCATCGTGGCGTTGATCGCCGTTCCCGTGACCTTCGGCCTGCTGGCCGGGGCGGGCAGCGGCATCGGGAAGATGATCACCGACGGCATCAAGGACCTGGCGCCCACCGCCGCGATGCTGTTCTTCGCGATCGTGTTCTTCGGCATCATGATCGATGTCGGACTGTTCGACCCGGTGATCCGCACCGTGATCCGCATGGTGGATCACGATCCGGCGCGACTGGTGGTCGGCACCGCGGTGCTCGCGGCGGTCGTCTCGCTCGACGGTGACGGTTCGACCACCTTCATCGTCACGGTCTCCGCGCTACTCCCGCTCTATTTGAAGCTGGGGGTGAGCCCGGTGGTGCTCACCGTGGTCGCCGGCTTGGCGAACGGCACCATGAACATTCTGCCGTGGGGCGGCCCGACCGCGCGCGCGGCGGCTGCACTGAAGATCTCTCCGTCCGAGGTGTTCGTCCCGATGATCCCGTCGCTGATCGCCGGAATGTTCATCGTGCTGGCGTTCGCATGGCACCTGGGAGTGCTGGAGCGCAAGCGGATCGGCTCGATCGTGGTTCGCGAGCGGGTCCTGGCCGGTGTCGGAGGTGGGTCGGAACCAACGGGCCTCGGTGGCGGCGACGCATTCGAGGGTGCCGCCGACGACTCGGGCGCGATCTCCGGTGAATTCGCTCGACCAAAACTGTTGTGGTTCAACGCGGTCGTCACCGTCGCACTGCTCGCGGTGCTCACCATGGACATCCTGCCCATCCCGGTGCTCTTCATGATCGCCGCCGCGGTGGCCCTCATGGCGAACTTCCCGCACGTGGCCGAACAGCAGGCCGCGATCACCCGGCATGCGTCGTCGATCGTGTCGGTGGTGGGCATGGTGCTCGCCGCCGCTGTGCTGACCGGAGTATTCAAGGGCACCGGCATGGTGGAGGCGGTGGCCACCTGGGTCACCGGCATCATCCCCGAGTCGATGGGTCCGCACCTGGGCGTGATCACCGGCGTGCTGTCCATCCCGTTCACGTTCCTGATGTCCAACGACGCCTTCTACTTCGGCGTCCTGCCGGTGCTCTCGGAGACCGCGAGCCACTACGGGATCAGCGCGGCCGAGATGGCGCGGGCCTCGATCACCGGACAGCCGTTTCACATGCAGAGCCCGCTGGTCCCAGCGATCCTGCTGCTGGTCGCCCTGGCCGGCGTGGGACTCGCCGATCATCACAAGAAGGTGTTGTGGCGTGCGGCGGTGGTCTCGCTGGTAATGCTGGTGGTGGGCGTCGCCCTCGGCCAGATACCGCTCTGACGCGCCGATCCGCGGCGGATCCGTCGTCGACAGCGATAGCCTCGACCCCCATGCCGAGGATCCGATTACGCACGCAGATCCTGATTCTGCAGATGGTGATCGTGACCGCCAGCCTGGCTGCCGGTTTCGGCATCATCATCCACCGCGCCGACACGCAGACCCGAACCGAATTCGCGCGTCGCGCCCAGGCCATCGCCGAGACGGTGGCCTCGGATCAGGAGGTCCAGGCCGGCGCAGCCGCCCAATCCGCAGCGCGTCGGGCCGGGCACCCGGCTTCGGCCGCCGAGCTGGCCACCGCCCCGCTGCAACGGCAGGCCGCGGCCATCACCGCCCGGACCGGAGTGCTGTTCGTGGTGATCGCCGACGACGCCGGCTACCGCATCGCACATCCAGACCCGACACAGCTGGATCGGCCTCTGAGCACCGATCCGTCCGCCGTCCTCGGTGGCGAGTCCGAACTGACCGTGCAGCACGGCACTCTCGGCGATTCGGTCCGCGCCAAGGCACCGATCCGCGGTCCAGACGGCACGGTCGTCGGCCTGGTGAGTGTCGGCGTGGCGATGGATACCGTCAATGCGGCCACCCACCGCACCCTGGTGCTCATGGTGACGTTGGTGGCGATTGCACTCACGGTGGGCGCTATCGGCTCGGCTCTGTTGACCAGGCGGTGGCGCCGCCTGACCCTGAGCCTGGAGCCCGAGGAAATGGCCGAGCTGATCCGCGAGCAGGACGCGGTATTGCATTCGGGCGCAGAGGGAGTCATCGCGATCGACGCGAAAGGCATCGCCCGGGTGATCAACGAGCGGGCGCGGGAGTTGCTCGGTATCACCGCTGCACCGGGGACACCGCTGCGCGATCTGGGACTGACGCCCCGCGTGGCTGCCGTCGCAGCGGAGCCGACGACGGTGCCGGTGGCCGCGGCCGTCAATGAACGCGTGGTGCTGGTGTCGTCCCGGCGGGTGCACCGCGACGGCACCGATCTGGGCACGGTGCTGACCGCAGTGGACCGCACCGACATCGAGGCACTCACCCGGGAGCTGGACTCGGTGCAAGCCATGAGCTCGGCGTTGCGGGCACAGCGCCACGAGTCGGCGAACCGCCTGCACGTGGTGGCAGGCCTGCTCCGCGACGACCGGACCGCCGAGGCGCTGAGCTACCTCGACGAGATCACCGGGCGAGCCGGCGTGGCCCCCGTGCCAGGTCTGGAACGGCTGGACGAACCACATCTGCGGGCGTTCGTCGGCGCCAAGGCCGCTCGTGCGCACGAGCGCGGCGTCGTGCTGCGGGTTGGCGAAGAGACGGCGCTGGTCGGCACACTCGCGCACCCGGTGGACACCACCACGGTGGTCGGGAATCTGCTCGACAACGCGATCGACGCGGCGGCCGAAAACGCGGCACCGGACGCGCACATCCCTGCGGTAGAGCTGGATCTGCTGCGCGACGGACATGATCTGGTGATCGTGGTGACCGACACCGGGCCCGGGTTCACTGTCGACGACCCCTTCCTCGAGGGGGTCACCACGCGATCCGACCCGACGGTGCCGGGCGGGCGCGGTATGGGCCTGGCCATCGCACGGCAAGTCGCGCGCGGACACGGTGGGGACGTCACCATCACCGCCCGCGGCGGCACGGACGGCGAGCCGACCACGGTGCTGGCCACGATTCCGGGAGGTGTTCTGGGCGATGACGCGTGAGCTGCGAATCCTGGTGGTGGACGACGACTTTCGGGTCGCGGCGCTGCACGCCTCGGTGGTGGACTCGATGCTCGGACTGGTCACGGTCGGCTCGGCGCGAACCATTGCGGAAGCCGGGACGATCCTGGCCGACGCCGAAGCCGCGCAGGCACCGGTGGATCTGGCGCTCGTCGACGTGTACCTACCGGACGGCTCCGGCATCGACTTGGTACGCAGCCTGCGTTGCGACGCGTTCATCTTGGGCGCTGCCGACGACGCGGCCAGCATCCGGGCCGGGTTCGCCGCCGGCGCCCTGCACTATCTCATCAAGCCGTTCCCGAACACCGAGTTGGCGCGCCGCCTGGCCGCATACACGGCCTATCGACGAATCCTCGACGGCCCACACCTGACTCAGGAGCAGATGGACTCCGCGGTCTCGGCGCTGCGGTCCGAGCGGCCGGCCACCAAGAAGGACGACAGCGCCCCGCTGACCGAGCGACTGATCGTGGACGCGCTCCGCGAGGCGGGTGAACCACTGCTGGCTGACGAGATCGCGCAACTGGTGGGCGTCGCGCCGGCGACGGCGCGGCGCTACCTCGCAGATCTGGTGCGGGCCGGCACCCTCACGATGGGCCTGCAGTATGGCTCCACCGGCCGTCCTCGACAGCGGTACGCCCTGACGTGACAAGTGCCGCCGTGAGGGCGTCCACGTCGATCCGCGTGCTGCTCCCGCCCGCGACAACCGCTTCACCGCCCACGAGAACGGTGTCGACGATGCGCGGCGTCCCGCAGGTCAGCAGCGTCGCGCCCGGGTCCGTCACAGGCAGGCACGCGAAGTCCCGGTCGAAACGCAGCAGGGTCAGGTCCGCGGGTCGCCCGACAGTGACCCCGCCCGGGACGTCCGCCACTGAGCCGCCGAGGGCGCGCGCGGCGCCATCGCAGGCGATCGAGAGCATGGTCGCGGTGTCGAACAGGTCCGCACGGCGGGCGTGCGCGCGCTGGACATACGCGCCCGCGCGCAACGTCTCGAGCATGTCCTGCCGGTCGTTGGACCCGGCACCGTCGACGCCTATCCCGACAGCGACGCCCTCGGCGAGCAACTCCGTGACCGGCGCGACGCCGGATCCCAGCCGCATGTTGGACACCGGGTTCCACGACACCGCCGCGCCGCCGGCGGCGAGCGTCCGGCGCGCGTACTCGTCCAGCTCGACGCCGTGCACCGCGAGGAGTCGCTCGCCGATCAATCCGCCCTCGGCGAGGTAGTCGACCGCCCGCATCCCGGCGTGCTCGCGACACAGCGCGTCGTCGGTGCCGGTCTCCGACAGGTGGATCATCGTGGTCAGCCCGCGCTCGGCGGCGAACTCCGCCGCGGACCGCATGCCCTGGATGGTGAGCGACCGCGGGTTCGGCACGGCCAGGCCGAGCCGCACCCGGTCGCTGGCGGCCGCGGCGAGGCGGTCGACGTCGTCCAGGGCGAAGTCCAGCGGTTGCATCAGCCGGGGATCGAATCCCCACTTGCGCGTGGGATCGGCCCGGTCGGCGATCCCCCTGCCGAGCACCGCCCGCACGCCGACATCGGCCAGCGCCGCGAGCACCGCGTCGTGCACCTCCCCGCTCGGATGCGGCCACATGTGCTCCACCAAAGTGGTGGTGCCCGAGAGCAGTCCCTCGAGCGCCGCGGCCACCGCCGCGAGGTACGCCCGCTCGGGAGTGACCGCGTTCATCGCCTCTCCCACGGCGAGCAGCCAGTGCAGGAGCGGCTGCCCTTCCCCGACCCCGCGGCACAGCGACTGCTGCAGGTGCGTATGGGTGTTGACGAATCCGGGGATCAGGTGCGCGCCCCTACCGTCGACGATGCCCGGACCAGGCGGCGGCGGGATGTGGTCGCGCACCGCGGCCACGGCACCGCCGGCGATCGCGACGTCGGCGTGCGCGCGCCACGCCTGGCCGGTCCACACCGTGACATCGGTGATGAGCCGCACCTGCTGGTCGACCAGCTGCGGCAGGGTCAGCGGCCTCACTTGATCCCGATGCCGCGGTCGCCGAACTGCGGGTCGAACAGGGTGGCGGGGTCGACCTTGGGGTCGACCTTCGCGCCCTGGGCGGCGAGGATCGGCGCAAGGTCGGTGACGAAGGCAGCAGCCCGAGCCGGGTCGTAGGTTGCCACCGAACCGTTCTCGTTCGCGATGAGCCCCTTCGACTTGAGAATTCCGGCGGCGTACTCGGCCTCGCCGATCGGGTACGGCGCGTTCGCCGTGTCCTTGGCGACCACCTCCGAGATGAGCTTGGCGGTGCCGCCGGGCGAGGTGACGAAGTCCGCGTCGGCCTGCTGGATGATCGGGACCAGCTTCTTCAAACAGGGCGCCAGCGCACCGAGCTTGTCGGCGCGGACGGAGACGTTCGAGGCGTACGGGTCGTAGCCCAGCTCGGAGAGGAGTCCGTACTGCACGGGCTTGTTCCAGGCGGGCGTGTCGTGCTCGTAGACCCACGGCTCCGAGGTGACGTATCCCTGCTGGACGATGGCGGGGTCGGCGACGAACCGGGCGGGGCTGCCGTCGTAGCTGGTGTCGAGCTGGGTCGGCTGGACGTACCCCTTGGCGAGCAGCCAGGTGGGAAAGGTCTGCTCCTTGGACACGACGACGGTGGCGCCCGATTCGGCGAGGCCCTTGAGCGTCAGCCCCGGGTGCTTGGCCGAATCCCACATCAGGATCGCCGGATTGTGGGTCAGCAGCGGGGCGACACCGACGACACGCTGGCTACCGCTCGCCGCCACCACTTGGTCGCCGTGCACCAGGCCGAGATCAATGGTGGAGTCGACGTACATCTGGGAGGCGACGGACTGGAAGCCGATCGCCGAGCCGCCGGACTTCAGTCGCAGTTTCACACCGGTGTCCTTGCCCTGCGCCACGAGCGTGCCGGTGACCGACTTGCCGGTGACGTCCACCGAGTAGTCGGCACCCAGCATCTGGAACAGGCCACCCATGTCGGCCTGGGGTCGCCACTGCAGCTGCACGGTCACCGTGGCAGGGCACACGTCGTTCAAACGCTGTGCGGGGGCGGCAGATTCGAACGAGACCGACGCTGCGGGACCGGCTGATGTGCCGCAGCCGGCGAGGGCCGCCGCACCGAGGCCGGCCACGGCGGCCACGGCGGCACAACGTGCGATCTGGAAGGGCGAGCTGGACATCTCTTCTCCTGCAATGGGACCGGGGCAGATGATCGACCCGGAGGAACGCCATGAGCCGGCGGGGACGATTACACACTCACCCACTGGTGAGTCGGTGGCAACTCCACTCGATGCATGTAACAAGAACTTCACAGCGCGGATATCCCACTAATTACATGCAATCTGCAGACTGGCTTTTGATCGCGGGCAGTCACTGCTCACGACGACGCCCATCCCGGAGGTTCTCGTGCCATCCCCCGCCCACCTCATCGACACTCGGAACGATGTCGACGCTCGCCACCTCAAAGCGGGCGACCAGGTCTCCTTCCACGACGTGTCCATGACCTACGCCACCGGCACCACAGCCCTGTCGTCGGTCACCCTGTCCGTCCGGCGCGGCGAATTCGTCGCCATCGTCGGGCCGTCGGGCTGCGGCAAGTCCACCCTCCTGCGCCTGGCCGCGGGACTCGAACGCCCGTCGGCGGGTCTGGTCGCCACCGGCACCTCGTCGGTGGGGTTCATCTTTCAGGCGGCGACGCTCATGCCGTGGGCGACGGTCCGCAAGAACGCTTCTCTGCTCGTGGAACTGGACGGCATGCCCGCCGCAGAGCGCACCGCACGGGTCGACGCGGCCCTCGCCTCCGTCGGTCTCGAGGAGTTCGCCCAGCAGCTGCCGAAATCACTGTCCGGAGGGATGCAGATGCGCGTCTCCCTCGCCCGCGCGCTCGCCCTTGAGCCCGAGCTCATGCTGCTCGACGAGCCCTTCGGGGCGCTGGACGAGCTGACACGCCAGGAGATGCAACTCCAGCTCCTGGAGCTGTGCGAACGCCGCGGGCTCACGTCCGTTTTCGTCACCCACTCGGTATCCGAGGCCGTCCTGCTCGCGGACAGGGTGATCGTCATGTCCGCCCGGCCCGGCCGAATCGCCGCCGATGTCGAGGTCGACCTGCCGCACCCTCGCGGTCCACTGCTGCGCTTCGAGCCGCAGTACACCGAGACCGTCGCCCGTATCTCGAAACTGCTGAGGGAGATCGCGTGACCGCCGCACTGGACCTGCCCCTGACGCGGACGACGAGCCCATCCACGCCCGCGCCGGCCTCCGTGTGGACCGCGCGAATCGGCCGGGGCGCCGTCGCCGTCGGCGCCCTGGCGGCCGGCATCGGCCTCTGGTACGCCGTGACGTACCTGGTGCTCAGCCCGTCTCGGCGGTTCCTCCTGCCCGCCCCGCACACCGTCCTCACCGAGTCGCTCCTGAACCCCGCCCACCTCCAGCCGATGCTCACGGCGCTGGGAGTGACAGCCAAGGTCGCCGGGATCGGCTTCCTCTTCACGACGCTCATCGGCGTCGCGGTCGGAGCGCTGATGAGTCAAACCTGGTGGCTCGAGCGCGCGATCTTCCCGTACGCCGTTGTGCTGCAGGTGGTTCCGATCCTCGCGATCACCCCGCTCCTCGGCCTGTGGTTCGGCTACAGCACCATGTCCCGGGTCGCGGTGTGCGTCATGATCGCCCTGTTCCCCATCATCACCAACACCCACTTCGGATTCCGCTCCGTCGACCCCGGCCTGCACGAACTGTTCACTCTGGGAAGGGCTTCACGGGTCCAGCGGCTCGTCCGGCTGGAGCTGCCCGCGGCGCTGCCGTCGATCCTGACCGGCCTTCGGATCGCCTCCGGCCAGGTGATCATCGGCGCCATCATCGGCGACATGTTCTTCGCACAGGGCAAGCCCGGCATCGGAACCCTGATGGACACCTTCCGCGCGCAGCTGCGGTCGACCGACCTCATCGCAGCGATCACCCTCGCCGCCGCCCTCGGCGTGGTCGTCTTCGTCGCATGTTCCGCGGTGTCGCGGCTCGCCGTCGGCCGCTGGCACACGTCCGGTGGCGCTCGATGACCACCCTCCTTTCCCCCTCGAGATGTGTTGGAGCACAAGGATGACCACCTTCACCGTCCCGCGTATCGACATCGCCCCCTACCTCGACCCTGCCGCGTCCAAGGACGCCGACCCCGCCTGCGCCGCCGTTGCCGCACGGATCGACGCCGCCTGCGCCGGCGTCGGCTTCCTTCAGGTGGTCGGGCACGGCATCCCCGCTGATGCGATCGACGGACTCGCCGCTGCGATCGACCAATTCTTCGGCGCGCCTACGGAATTCAAGCGCACCCTGCGCAGACCGGGCGAGAACCGCGGTTACACGCCGCCGAAGTCCGAGTCCCTGAGCATGAGCCTGGGCGTCGCTCCGGCCAACGCCATGAACGACTTCTACGAGGCGTTCACGCTGGGTACGGAGGCCACGGCCTACCCGCACGCGGACCTGCCGGTCGACGACTACCCGGACAACAGCTGGCCGGATCTTCTGGGATTCCGCGACGCCGTGGAGACCTACTTCCGCGAGGTGACGGTCCTGTCGCGGGCACTCTTGCGGGCCTGCTCCGACGCCCTGGGCCTGGGCACCGGGTACTTCGACCATCTCGTGGACCACTCGATCGACACGCTCAAGATGAACAACTACGCGCTCGCCCCCGGAGCGATCGAACTGGACGGCCCCCTCACCGGCATGGGTGCGCACACCGACTTCGGCATCCTCACCGTGCTGTGGGCCGATCAGGTTCCCGGCCTCGAGGTACTCGGCGCCGACTCCGTGTGGCACCCGGTGCAGCCGGACCCCGGAGCATTCCTGATCAACCTCGGCGACGCATTCGCGCGGTGGACCAACGATCGCTGGCGCTCCACCCTGCACCGCGTGGATCCGCCCGTCGTGGACGGACGAATCGAGCGGCGCCGTTCCGCGGCATTCTTCCTCGACGGCAACCACGACGCCGTCATCGAGCCGTTGCCCGGCACCGTCGAACCCGGGGCGAAGGGATACCCGCCGATCACCGTGGCCGCCCACCTGCAGGAGAAGCTCGCCGGGATGAAGACGGGACGCGCACCCGCTGGAGCCGATCGCGAAGCCGCGCGCCTGCTGGGCGCCCAGTCCTAATCCAACGACCTACCAAGACCTTTCGAGGAGACCGACAGATGAACGCGCAGTACGGAATGCAGGAACTGGACCTCGAGAGCCGCATGGGCGGCCTCGGAGTCGAGACCGAGCGCAGGGTCCCCCGGATCGACCTCACCGACCGCGAGGAGCGGCGCGAGGAGATCACCGATCAACTGTGGCGCGCCGCCACAGAGATCGGCTTCTTCCAACTGGTGGGCCACCCGATCCCACAGCATCTGGTGGATGCCGCGTTCGCCCGTGCCGCGGAGTTCTTCGCCCTCCCCGAAGAGACCAAAGCCGCTCTGCCGCTGGACAAACCCAACAACGTGGGCTGGGAGTTCTCCAGCCAGGTGCGGCCGTCGGTGGGCACGCCCGACCAGAAGGAGTCGTTCCAGATCACGCGACCGCACATGACCGGATTGTGGCCACAGGAACAGCAGCTTCCTGGGTTCCGCGACTTCATACTGGACTTCGAGTCACAGTGCTGGGAGCTGGCGATGTGGGTGCTGTCCTGCTTCGCCGACCGGCTGGGCTTCGACCGCGAATTCTTCACCCGCGCGCACGATCCGGAGTCGGACCAGTACCAGTCGACACTGCGACTCATCCATTACTACGCACTGCCCGACGAGTTACGCGGGGCCCCCGGCACCTGGCGCGCGGGTGCGCACACCGACTTCGACTGCCTCACACTGCTTTTCCAGCGCAACGGCCAAGGCGGATTGCAGGTGTGCCCGGGGCGGGAGGCCGACGCGCAGGAGTGGACACCCGTGGTGCCCTCCGACACCGCAATCACCTGCAACATCGGCGACATGCTGATGCGGTGGAGCGACGACCAGCTGCTCTCCACCTTTCACCGGGTGCGTGTGCCCGGCGCCGGCGAGTACGCCGGGCCGCGCTACTCGATTCCGTTCTTCGCTCAGGCCAATCGCGACGTCGTCATCGACCCGCCCGCGGGGACGTACCCGCCGATCACCGCGGCCGAGTACCTTCGTCAGCGGGTCGCCGCGAACTACGCCGGTCCGAGGGCATGAGCGCACCGGCCGCTGCCGGCGCCGCGAGGAGGTCGGTGCTGATGACTGCAGGGTCGGATTCCCTGCTCGGCGAAGCGGTGTACAAGCAGCTGCTGGACCGCATCTTCACGGGGCGGTTGCCGTCGGGCGCTCCGCTGAGCGTCCCGGCACTCGCAGCGGAGCTGGAGGTCAGCCGCAGTCCCGTCCGCGATTCGGTCCAGAGACTGGTCGCGGACGGGCTCGCAGTGCACACGCCGCACGCGGGCGCCCGGGTTGCGCACGTCGACGCCGCCGAGATCGCCGAGGTGTTTGCGGTGCGCGAGCTACTCGACGGGTACGCCGCCTCGGCGGCCACCATGCGGGCGACGACGGCCGAGGTCGACGAACTGGTGCGCCTCGTCGAAGACCAGAAGGAACGGCTCGCCGCTCCCGCCGACGCGCTCAACGAGGCCCGGTGGGACCTCGAATTCCACACCGCGGTGCGCGATCTCGCAGGCAACCGGCCCCTCAGCGAAGCGTTGCACCGGCTCGATGCCAAGGCCCACCTCTACAACAGCGGGCTGTGGTCCGACGACGCGGGACGCAGATTCGCCGTGGCCGAGCACGCCGCCATCGTCCACGCGATCCAGGTCGGTGACGCGGCGGCCGCGGAGCGTGCAGCGGCAGCGCACGTCGCCGCACTCGGAGTTCGGATGCGGCGCCTCGAAGGGACTACCGCCTGAGTGGTGGACGTCGACCCCAACCAGAAAGACCTCCGTCGTCACACGGTGGCAAGCAGGTGACCGGCCTTCAGCCCCGAACCAGTGAGAACGGCGACGACGGTGTCCGCGGCACTGATCTCTCCAGCTGCCCGTAACTGACGTAGCGCGGGCACGACCTGGGCGCTGGTGGGTTCGACGAACAGCCCGGTCCTGGCGAGCTGCCCGACCGCGGGCAGCAACTCGTCTTCTGGGACCGCGACAGCCGCCCCACCGCTGTCCCGGATCGCTTGCAGGACTTCACGATCCCGCACGGGCTGCGCGATGGCCGTGCCCTCGGCGACAGTCGTCGCCCATTGCTTTTCGACGACCTCAGCGCTCCCCTGCTCCAGTGCCTTGACGAGCGGGCAGCAATTCTCGGGTTGACTGACGAGGATTCGTGGCACGCGTTCGATCTCGCCCGCTCGATACAGTTCGCCGAAGCCGGTGGCGCAACCGAGGACCAGGCTGCCGGCCCCCGCGGGAACGAGAACCGCAGCGGGAGAACGAAAACCGAGGTCCTCCCAGATCTCGTAGGCGATCAGTTTGATGCCTTGCAGGAAATGCGGGTGCCAGTTGTGGCTTGCGTAGAACGTCGTGTCGGCGCGACGCACAGCCTCGTCGGCCACCTCCTGCCGGGTGCCGGAGACGAGTTCGATGTGGGCCCCGTGCCATCGGCTCTGCACGATCTTGTTCGGCGACGTCGCAGCCGGCACGAGGATGTGGGCTTCGATCCCTGCCGCCGCACAGTACGCGGCCACCGAGGATCCCCCGTTGCCGCTGGAGTCCTCGAGGGCACGGTCGATCCCGTGGTGCCGAAGGGCCGTTACCATCACCGCGACGCCTCGGTCCTTGAAACTGCCGGTGGGATTCATCGACTCGAGCTTCAGGCCGACGTCGATGCCGTCGAAGGTTCGATTGATCAACGGTGTCCGGCCCTCACCGAGGGTCACCGGGTCGATGTGCGCCAAGGGATCTGGCAGCGCCGCGCGATAGCGCCACTGCGAGTTGACCGCGGCGTCGATCTGCTCGCGGCCGATGCCCGGCAGCGGTTCGAAGACCAGCGGGCCGCCGTCGTCACCGCGCCAGCGGGGTTGGTCAGCGGGATACCGATGGCCGCTGCGGTCGACAAGACTCGGTCCCAGCGAGTTCACCGTCATCCCTTCCGTTCTCGGGACTACACGTAAATGTCCCCCAAAACCGTTGTCTTGGGGGACATTTGACGTCTGCTCGCGTTCAGAGCCTTACAACATGCAGCTGACGCAGTTGTCCACCTCAGTGCCTTCCAGCGCCATCTGACGCAGGCGGATGTAGTACAGCGTCTTGATACCCTTGCGCCAGGCGTAGATCTGCGCCTTGTTGACGTCACGCGTCGTGGCGGTGTCCTTGAAGAACAACGTCAGCGAAAGTCCTTGGTCCACATGCTGAGTGGCCGCGGCGTACGTGTCGATGATCTTCTCGTAGCCGATCTCGTACGCGTCCTTGTAGTACTCCAGGTTGTCGTTCGTCAGGTACGGCGCCGGGTAGTAGACGCGACCGATCTTGCCTTCCTTACGGATCTCGATCTTCGACGCGACCGGGTGGATCGAGCTGGTCGAGTGGTTGATGTACGAGATCGAGCCCGTCGGCGGAACCGCCTGCAGGTTCTGGTTGTAGATGCCGTGCGCCTGCACCGATTCCTTCAGCGAACGCCAATCATCCTGCGTCGGAATGTGAATGCCGGCATCGGCGAAGATCTGGCGCACCTTGTCGGTCTTCGGCGCCCACTCCCGCTCGGTGTACTTGTCGAAGAACTCACCCGAGGCGTACTTCGACTTCTCGAACCCGCCGAACTTCGTACCACGTTCGATCGCAATGCGGTTCGACGCGCGCAGTGCGTGGAACAGCACGGTGTAGAAGTAGATGTTGGTGAAGTCGATGCCCTCTTCGGAGCCGTAGTGAATCTGCTCACGGGCCAGGTAGCCGTGCAGGTTCATCTGCCCCAGGCCGATGGCGTGCGAGTCGTTGTTGCCCTGCTCGATCGACGGCACCGACCAGATGTGCGTCTGATCCGACACCGCGGTCAGCGCGCGGATCGACACCTCGATGGTCTGCGCGAAGTCCGGCGAATCCATGGCCTTGGCGATGTTCAGCGAGCCCAGGTTGCACGAGATGTCCTTGCCGACCTTGGCGTAGGACAGGTCCTCGTTGAACAGCGACGGCGTCGACACCTGCAGGATTTCCGAGCACAGGTTCGAGTGCGTGATCTTGCCATCGATGGGGTTGGCCCGGTTCACCGTGTCCTCGAACATGATGTACGGGTAGCCCGACTCGAACTGCAGCTCGGCGAGGGTCTGGAAGAACTCGCGCGCCTTGATCTTCGTCTTGCGGATGGCGCCGTTGTCGACCATCTCGTAGTACTTCTCGGTGACGTTGACGTCGGCGAACGGCAGCCCGTACACCTTCTCGACGTCGTACGGCGAGAAGAGGTACATGTCCTCGTTCTTCTTCGCCAGCTCGAACGTGATGTCCGGGATGACGACGCCCAGCGAGAGCGTCTTGATCCGGATCTTCTCGTCGGCGTTCTCCCGCTTGGTGTCGAGGAAGCGGTAGATGTCGGGGTGGTGCGCGTGCAGGTACACCGCACCCGCGCCCTGGCGGGCACCGAGCTGGTTGGCGTAGGAGAACGAGTCCTCCAGCAGCTTCATGATCGGGATGACGCCCGAGGACTGGTTCTCGATGTTCTTGATCGGCGCACCGTGCTCACGAATGTTGCTGAGCAGCAACGCAACTCCACCGCCGCGCTTGGACAGCTGCAGCGCCGAGTTGATCGAGCGGCCGATCGACTCCATGTTGTCCTCGATGCGCAGCAGGAAGCACGACACGGGCTCGCCGCGCTGCTTCTTGCCCGAGTTGAGGAACGTCGGGGTGGCCGGCTGGAAACGGCCGTCGATGATCTCGTCGACGAGCTTCTCGGCCAGCTCGGTGTCACCTGCAGCCAGGGTGAGGGCCACCATGACGACGCGATCCTCGAAGCGCTCCAGGTAGCGCTTGCCGTCGAAAGTCTTCAGCGTGTAGCTGGTGTAGTACTTGAACGCGCCCAGAAACGTCGGGAACCGGAACTTCTTGGCGAAGGCCCGGTCCAGCAGCTGCTTGACGAAGTTGCGGCTGTACTGGTCGAGCACCTCGCGCTCGTAGTACTCCTTCTCGATCAGGTAATCGAGCTTCTCGTCCTGGCTGTGAAAGAACACCGTGTTCTGGTTCACGTGCTGCAGGAAGTACTCCCGCGCCGCGAGCACGTCCTTGTCGAACTGGATCTTGCCGTCCGCGTCGTACAGGTTGAGCATCGCGTTGAGAGCGTGGTAGTCGCTCTCACCGGGCAGCGCGTGCGTGGTGGCGGCTACCGGTTCTGCAGCTGTGACGGTTGGTGGCACGAGAGTTCCTTCCAGAAATCTTCCAGACCCTCACGAACGGCGATGACGTCGTCCGGGGTTCCCATGAGTTCAAGGCGGTAGAGGTACGGAACACCACACTTACGGGAGACCACATTGCCCGCGTAAGCGAATTCAGCACCAAAGTTGTTGTTGCCCGCGGCGATAACGCCGCGGATCAACGACCGGTTGTGTTCATTGTTGAGAAAAGCGATGACCTGCTTCGGGACGTAGCCACCGTCGTTGATGTCCGGGGTGGCACGTCCGCCGCCATAGGTCGGGAGCACCAGGACGTAGGGCTCATCGATGACCCCGTCCTCGATACGTCCATGAATCGGGATGCGAGTGGCCGGGATGCCCAGCTTCTGGACGAAGCGGTGGGTGTTCTCGGACACGCTGGAGAAGTAGACGAGATTGCTCACTGTTCCTTCTCCTCCCCCGGTTGGTTGTTTTCTAGGCGGTGACCGCCACGGTGCTGAGCGCCTTGATCCGGTCGGGGCGGAAGCCCGACCAGTGCTCGCTGTCGGTCACCACGACCGGGGCCTGCAGGTAACCGAGCGCCAGCACGTACTCGCGGGCTTCGTCATCGATGCTGATGTCAACCTTCTCGTAAGCGATGCCCGCCTTGTCCAGCGCCTTGTAGGTGGCGTTGCACTGCACACATGCCGGCTTGGTGTACACGGTGACGGTCATCTCGGTACGACTCCTCTTCGAAGGCCTGGAAGCTGAACTGAACATGGCTGGCAACTGACGGGGTGGCGCTTTCCGCTGATATCCCCATCTGGATCAGCGGCCCGGCAACCCCTGAAATTCCCGCATCTCCGGTCGCCCCGGGCCACTCCGGTCAGAACGTCCGGGAATCCCCGTCCGACCGACTTTCCGGCCCCGGCCGACCCTCAAATTGTGGGGGCCTGTCGGTCCGTCAAACACTACACCTAGTGGGCGACAAACCGAACAGATACAAGATGTTCTGAACAACATTCGTGAAATTCCCAGGTCGTAAGGCCGAATCCGAGATACTCTCTCGGCGTGTCGCACATCACACCCGGGGGCGTGTCGTGCTCCGACTACCGGTTTATCACCAGCCACCGACAAGTTGCGGCGACGCGCCGCCCGCGACGCGCCGGGCCCGGCCCGCCGGAAGTGGCCAGCTACGCCGATTTCCGCGCGACGGGTGCCACAGCTGTGGTACGCGCGTGACGGACGTGACAAATGCGACTATCACCCCCGGCGCGGCGCGTTCGGCCCACACCCCCGCCGCCAGTACGGCCACCACTTCGGCGACCACACTGAGGACTGCATACGGTACCGGCTCCCAGCCCGTCTCCACGAATCCGAACAATCCGAACGTTCGTGACAGCCCGGGCTGTATTCGACTGGCACCACGGCCAGAGCCGCCTGCGCGCATCCCACATGAACAGCGTCGGCTCCAACTCGCTGCGTACTATCGCAACCAGGCAATCGGCATCCCGAAACGACGAAACGACGCAGAGGTTCGCCATGCACACCTTGCATTGCGCTGACGCCCCGAGCGCGCGCCACCGGCTCGGCACCCGCGGGCTCACGAGCATGTTCACCCTGATGTCCGGCGCGCTGGCCCTGATGGCCGCGCCGGCTCCCGCGGCCACCGCGGACGCCTGTCCGGATGCCGAAGTGATATTCGCCCGCGGCACCGGCGAACCGCCGGGCGTCGGCGGCATCGGCCAGGCCTTCGTCGATGCGGTGCGGGCCAAGAGCGGCACCAAATCGGTCAGCGTGTACCCGGTGAACTACCAGGCCAGTGCCGACTTCAACGACGGCGTCCAGTTCGCGCTCACCGTCATCGACGGAATCCGCGACGCCACCAACCACATTCAGGCTGTGGCCGCCACGTGCCCCGCCACCAAGATGGTGCTCGGCGGATTCTCCCAGGGCGCGGCGGTAGCTGCGTTCACCACGGCAGCCGACATCCCACCGGGCGTCCCGGCGGCCTTCGTACCGCCCCCGATGCCGCCCGAGGTGGCCGGTCACGTCGCGGCGGTGGCGCTGTTCGGGAAGCCCTCGAATCGGTTCCTCGGCGACGCCGGCGCGCCGCAGATCACCATCGGCCCGCTGTACGCGCCCAAGACCATCGATCAGTGCGCGAGCGGCGACACCATCTGTAACGGTGCACCCCCCGGGCAGCCCACCGCCGCGCACAACTCCTACATCGCCAACGGCATGGTCGCTCAAGCGGCACAATTCGCGGCCGGCCGACTGTAGTCGTCACTCGCCCGCGGTTGATCGCTGCCGCGTCCGCACCGCCCACGCGGCGACCGCCAGCACGGCCACGGTTTCGGCAACGGCGCTCACCAGTGCGTAAGGCGCTGGTTCCCAGCCTTTTTCAAGGAATCCGGCCAAACCCACGGTGCGGGACAGGGCGAACGCCCCCAGCGCGCCGGCCGAGAACACCCCGGAGGCCCAGAGGAACCACGTCGGACCGCCGGCCAAGATCAACACGCCCACGCTGCAGAACACCGCGGCCTGGACGAGGAAGCCGGCGCCGACCGTGGGGATGTGACCGTAGCCGTGCAGGTAGAGATAGGCGTGCACACCGCCGCTGACAACCATGGCCGCCGCGATCACCAGGCGGTAGACGATAGTCACAGCAGGGTCCGTTCTTTGAGCGCGAGCGTGTGTTGGCCGGTCTGATAGCTGACCTCGCGGATGCCGAGCGCGTCGTGCAGCTTGCCGGCCGGCAGGGTCAGCGGCTTGGGCGCCGGACCGTCGCCGGGATGCGGCAGCGGATACGCGGTCGTCGTGCCGCTGTGGAACGTGACGTTGCCCTCGGTCTTGGAAAACACCTGGTGCACATGGCCATTGAGACAGGTCACCGACGCGAACCGCTTGAGATAGCTCAAAGCCTGGGTCGCGTCGTCGGTTCCCCAGCCCCAATCGGGATACATCGCGAACAGCGGGATGTGGCTGAACACCACGATCGGTGTATCGCTCGACAGCGAGGCGACGTCCTTCTCCACGAACTCGAGCTGGTCGACGCCGAGGTGACCGAGCTTCTTGAGATTCAGCGTGTTCACCAGCGCGATGACGTGCACGCCCGCGATGTCGAAGCTGTACCAGCCGTCGCCGCGGGTGCCCGCCCCGAATGTCTTGCGGTACTTGGCCCCGGCGTCGTCGGCCGAATCATGTTCTCCCGGAACGGTGAACACGTGCGGGGTGCGGAGCCCGGTCATCATCTGCCGGACCTGATCGAACTGCTCCGGGGTGGCCAGATGGGTCAGGTCGCCCGTGTGGATGACGAAATCCGGCGTGTAGCCCAGGTTGTTGACGGTGTCGATGGCATGGGTGAACGACCCGGCGACGTCGGTGTTGGCGGCCCCGGTGAATCCGATGTGGCTGTCGCTGACCTGGGCGAAGCGCAGAGTGGGTTGCGCAGCCGGCGCGGACGAGCTGCCCGCGACGTGCGACAGCACTTCCCCGCCGACCACCGACAACCCCACGGTGGCGCCGAACCACGCCGTGTGCCGGAGCAGTTGCCGGCGGTTCATCTGCTGCGGGTCATCTTGTGCGTCAGTCATTTGACGACCACCGTTCCGTGCATGAAGGGATGAATCCCGCAGACGTAGGCGTACGTACCGGGCGTCGCGAACGTGTAGCTGAACGTGGCACCGGAACCCATTGTCGGAGAACGGAACTGACCACCTTCGGCGACGATGTTGTGCGGATCCTCGTCGTGGTTGGTCCAGGTCACCGTCGTGCCGGCGGGCACCGTCAACTCCGCGGGGGCAAAGGCGAAGTTGTCGACGTTGACGGCATTCGGCCCGGCCGGAGCGGGCGCGGGTTGGCCGGACTCGGGTGGGGCCATGGTCATCGACCCCATCGACCCCATCGCGGGCCCGGAACCGGCGCCCGGTCCGCTCATTCCGGGCGTCCCGCTGACATCGGAACTGAAAACAGGTGTGGGTGCTGCTTTTTGCTGCGGCGCCGTCGAGGTGCATGCGGCCAGGAACAGGACCGCGCCGGAGAGCGCAACCAGAGATCGTCGCGACACGACGGGAACCTCCGTAGTCGTCGGGTACGGGTGCGCCTGCGCACCCTCACCAACAGATACGGTGGCGGGTTACACGCCTGCCGCCGGCCAACTCGGCGGAGACGGCGCGAACACCTCGATCACGCCGTTCACCTCACGAACCTCGAACTTGGGCAACGGTTTCGGTGCTATCGGCAGCTGATGGGTCAGCACGTGCCCGTCGGTGGCGAACGACGTGGAATGGCACGGGCAGCGCAGCCGGTCGTCCGGCCCGTCGAACCAGAGCCGGCAGCCCTGATGCGTGCAGACACCCGAGATGCCCTGCACGTTCCCGTCGACCCTGCGCACGAACCCCACGACCGAGCCCAGGTCGAACGGATGCACTGCGCCCTCTGATACGTCGGAGCTGTCGGCGACCTTCTGCCAACTGCCCGCGGACGGCACCAGTTCCCGGCCTGCGGTGTCCTGATCGGACGGCCCACTGCGGGCCACCAACGCCCGGTCGACGGCCACCGCGGCGACCGCGGCACTGGCGGCCGCGGAAGTCCCGACGATCACCTGACGGCGGTTGGCGCGCAGCCAGCCCGGCTTCGGGGCCGCCGCTTGGTCGCCGTCGAACTGGGCGGCGAGCCGGCCCTGCAGATCGGCGAGGAATTCCGGACGCGGCTCGTCGGCGCCGGGCCGGGCCGCCTGCAGGTCGATCGCCGTCCGCATCTGCGCCGCGTCGAAGTCGTCGGGCGTGAACCCGGACGGCTTGCGCCCGCGCAGCAGATCGTCGAGGTACCGACGCAACCCGCGCGCGTTCATGGCTCGCCCTTCTCGTTGATCTGTGCCGCCAGCCGTAATGCCCGGTGTTGCAACACCTTTGCGTTGGCGACGCTGACACCGAGCTCCGCTGCGGACTCCTTGATCGACCTGGTCTGGAGAAATCGCAGCTCCAGTATGCGTCGATAGTTGTCCGGCAGGGCGTCCAACACCGCGGCGACACGGTCCGGCGCGGTACTGATCGACTCTTCGGCTTCCGGTGGCGCCTCGATATCGAGGTCGATGCAGGTGATCTCGCGCCCCATCGTCTCGCGCCAATGCGCGGCGAGCACCGTGCGCGCCGTGCTCCGCAGATAGGACCGCACCTCGGCGGCACTCGCCGTCAGCCGCAACGGCCGCAACGCGGCGAGAAACACCTCGGCGGTGAGGTCCTCTGCGTCGGCCTGATTGCCGACCCGCGCGTAGATCGTGCGGTACACCCACGTCGCGTTGTCCTGGTAGACGGATTCCCAGTCGGGATACCGGGAATCCGACGAGACCACGCGCAGTGGGGGTCGGTGCACAGGGTCACGCTGTGCAGACACATTGGCCCCGTCTCATCGGTGCGGCCCGGCACGCCCCGGGACCACTTCGACAAGTAGATAGCCACCGGGGTTACATCGGACCGCGACGGGCAACACCGTCACCCGCCGTCGTCCACCGGATCCAGCAGCCGGTCACCGAACAGACTGCACAGCAGCAACGCGACCTCGACGTCCAACCGGTCGTCCTCGATGGGCCGGCCCCGGCGTTCGATCGCCCGCTGCACCCGGTACTTCACCGAGTTCGTGTGCAGATGCAGTTCCTCGGCTGCGGCCTTGTTGCTGCCGCCCGCCTTGAGGAAGGCCTGCAGCGTCTCGCGCAGGCGCTGGTCGCCGTCCGTCGAACAGGCCAGTGGACCAAGCACTTCCGTGGCCCACGCCGACAGCGCATCGACGTTCGACCCCAGCAGCGCCGCGAGTGCGATACCGCGGTGGCCGAACGCCGTGAACCGGCGCCGCCGCGGACCCGACGCCACCGCGACGGCGCGGGCGTCTTCAGCCTGCCGATGCGACAGCCGGAAGCCGGCGACGCCCGACTGCGGAGTGCCGACGGCGACGTACGGCCCGTCGGCCGGCACCAGACTCCCCAGCCATGTCACCGCCTCCCCGATCGCTGCCGCGGGCACCGCGACCCAGGCCCATGCCGTGGCTCGATCGACCGAGATGAACAGCGGCGAGTCCGCCGCCCCGATCGACGCGGCGAACTGCTGAACCAGCCGCTCCATCTCGGCCAGCCGGTCCGCGGAGTCGTCGCACCACAGCACCACCGCGAGATGCGTGCGCTGCAACGGATACCGGATGGCCACCGTCGCGGCATCGATATCGACGTCGCCGCCGGCCAACAGCTCACGAATCTCCGTGATGCGTACGCTGTTTCGGTTCTCCAGCCAGCTCTCCCGAGCCTGCTGGTACACCTCGACGACCTCTTGCGAGATCCTGTCGATGTAGCTGAACGAGATCGTCGACATCACGTCGAAAACGTCCAGGCCCAGCCCCGGATCGAGTTCAGCGGCCCGAATCTCCTCGAGCACCTCTTTCAGCACCGCCTGATGGCCCAGCCGGTACGACCGCACCAGCACATTGGCCGAGATGTCCCGCTGCGCCAACCGGCGGGCATGCTCGAGCGCGGCCGCGGGGGCATGCAACAGGTCGATCGAGATTCCGTGCCGGGCCGCGGCGAAGAACGCATCGATGTTCGCCGACACCGAATCGGCCAGGACCTGCTGGAGTTGCTCTTCGTCGCGCAGCTCGCGGATATCCGCCACCAGCAGTTCCGAGACAGAGCGTGTGATTTCGGTGAGCCGAGCGTCCAATCGCGTGCCGATTCCGGCCACCGCGTCCGTCAACGCGTCACCCGCGCCGGTGCGGTCTGCGCCACCGGCCACGTTAACTGCCTGTTTTCCCGGCCACCCCCAAACCGTAGTTCGTCGTCGGTCCGTTTGTCCCCGAAGGACGACAGCTACCGGAGTTTTCGTCGTGATGCCGCTCAGCCGGCACACAGCGAAGGGCCGCCGGTACCCGTTCGCGGATACCGGCGGCCCTGGCGCTCACTCGAGGTGTGTTCAGCCGACCTCGGCGGCCAGCTTGGCGACCACGCCACGCACGCCGTCGACAACCTCGGCCGCCTCGCGGGGATGCTTGCCGTCGAACGCCGACGCCGGCAGGGACAGCTTGACGTCGACGACATCCGCACCGGCGATGCCGAACGACTTGCGGCTCTCGTCGTGTGCCCACACCCCGCCGTACTGGCCGAGGGCGGTTCCGATGACGGCCAGCGGCTTGCCGGTGACGGCGCCGGCGCCATACGGGCGCGACAGCCAGTCGATCGCGTTCTTCAGGACGGCCGGAATGGTGCCGTTGTACTCCGGGGTCACGGCCAGGATCGCGTCCGCGTCGCCCGCGATCTGACGCAGCGCGACGACTGCCGCCGGAACCGAGTCGTTGTCGATGTCTTCGTTGTAGAACGGCAGGTCGGCCAGCCCGTCCGCCACGCGTACCGTCACGCCGTCAGGCGCCGATTCGACCGCCACCTCGGCGAGCTGGCGATTCAGCGAGGCCGCGCGCAGGCTGCCGACCAGGACCAGGACCTTGGTATCTGCCATTTTCTTTCCCCTAGCTTGTCTCTGTGGACGGTTCCGGCGAACCGATCCTCGCACGAATCAACCGGACTACGGTCCGATTCATTCCGCCTGAGTTAAAGTTTTTTCATGAGCGACGGGGTGGCGCAACTGCGGCCCACGAACCTGCCGATGGCGAGTCTGCCGATGAGTCCGGCCGCGCCGGTCGAGCGCGGCGATGCGGCGCGCAACCGACTCCTCCTGCTCGAGGCCGCCCGCCGGCTCATCGCCGCGCGCGGCTCGGACGCCGTCACCATGGACGACATCGCGGCCGAGGCCGGTGTCGGCAAAGGCACCCTGTTCCGCCGGTTCGGCAGCCGCTCGGGCCTGATGCTCGTGCTCCTCGACGAGGACGAGCAAGTGGAGCAGAACGCCATGATGTTCGGCCCGCCGCCACTGGGTCCCGGCGCACCGCCGCTGGAACGACTGCTCGCCTACGGCCGCGACCGGCTGCAGTTTGCCTGGCAGCATCGCGCCCTGCTGTCCGACGCGGGGCGTGATCCACAGAGCCGTTTCGGGGCTGCTGCCGCCGTCCACCGCACCCACGTCCGGATGCTGCTGCATACCGCCGGCACCACAGGAGACCTGGACGCCCAGACCGATGCCCTCCTGGCGCTGCTCGACGCCGACTACGTCAGCCACCAGCTCGATGATCTGGGTCATAGCCTGCAGGCGCAGGGCGATGCCTGGGAAAGCGTGGCGCGCAAGCTTTGCGGGACCTGACATGACATGGGTACTGCACGTCGACCTCGATCAGTTCCTCGCGTCCGTCGAATTGCGCCGTCATCCCGAGCTGGTCGGGCAACCCGTCATCGTCGGCGGCAGCGGCGACCCCACCGAGCCCCGCAAGGTGGTCACCTGCGCTTCCTATGAGGCAAGGGACTTCGGTGTCCACGCCGGGATGCCACTGCGCACCGCCGCCCGTAAATGCCCCGAGGCCGTCTTCCTGCCCTCGGATGCGCCCGCCTACGACGAGGCCTCCGAACAGGTCATGGGCCTGTTGCGCGACCTCGGCCATCCGGTCGAGGTGTGGGGCTGGGACGAGGCGTATGTCGGTGCGGCCGTGGATGATCCGTTCGAGCTCGCCGAGAAGATTCGGGCCGTGATCGCTGCCGAGACCGGCCTGTCGTGCAGCGTCGGCATCAGCGACAACAAGCAGCGCGCCAAGGTCGCCACCGGATTCGGCAAGCCGGCCGGGGTTTTCGCGCTCACCGCCGAGAACTGGATGACGGTCATGGGCGAGCGGCCGGTCGACGCGCTCTGGGGCGTGGGCCCCAAGACCGCGAAAAAGCTTGCCGAACTGGACATCACCACCGTCGCGGAGTTGGCCCGCACCGATGCCGAGCTGCTCACGTCGGCCTTCGGCCCGACCACCGGGTTGTGGATTCTGTTGCTCGCCAAGGGCGGCGGCGACAGCAACGTGACGGCCGAACCGTGGGTGCCGCGCTCGCGCAGTCATGTGGTGACCTTCCCGGAGGACCTGACCGACATCGCCGAGATGGAAGCCGCGGTCAGCGATCTGGCCCGACGGACCCTCGATGAGATCGTCGAGCAGGGCCGCGTCGTGACCCGGGTGTCCGTGACCCTACGCACCAAAACGTTCTTCACCCGCACCAAGATTCGCAAATTGCCGGCTGCCGGTACCGATCCGGAGACCATCACCCGGACCGCGATCGACCTGCTGCACGAATTCGAACTGGACCGGCCGGTGCGGCTACTCGGGGTGCGGCTGGAGTTGGAGATGCCCGCCAAGTGCTGACCACGATCGCCATCCGGGGCTACCGATCGCTGCGCGAGATCGTCCTGCCGCTGTCGGAGCTGACCGTGGTGACAGGGGCCAACGGCACCGGCAAGTCGTCGGTGTACCGGGCGCTGGGCCTACTGGCCGACTGCGGACGCGGCGAGGTCATCGGATCCCTGGCCCGCGAAGGCGGATTGCAGTCGGTGCTGTGGGCCGGCCCGGAGAACACCAGCGGCGCGCGCCGGACCGGCACCACCGAGGGCACCAGCCGGACCCGGCCCGTCTCACTCGAACTCGGCTTCGCGGCAACTGATTTCGGTTATTTCATCGATCTCGGGCTGCCGCAGGATCCAGGACACAACTCGATGTTCGGTCAGGACCCGGAGATCAAGCGGGAGACGGTGTTCGCCGGGCCGTCTCCCCGGCCCAGCAGCGCGCTGGTCCGTCGCACCCGAACCTACGCCGAAGTGGCCTCCGATTCGGGCCGCGGCTTCGACGAGCTGACGCGCGCTCTGCCCAGCTACCGCAGCGTCCTGGCCGAATACGCCAATCCCGAGGCCCTGCCCGAGCTGGCCGCGGTGCGGGATCGGTTGCGCGACTGGCGCTTCTACGACGGCTTCCGCGTCGACCGGGATGCGCCGGCCCGCCGGCGCCAGGTGGGCACCCGGACCCCGGTGCTGAGCAACGACGGCAACGACCTCGCCGCCGCAGTCCAGACCATCCTCGAAGCCGGGTTCGACGATTTGCCGCGAGCGGTCGGCGACGCGTTCGACGGCGCCGAGATATCGGTGAGCTCCGACGGCGGTCTGTTCGAACTGCAGCTGCACCAACGGGGCATGCTCCGTCCGCTGCGCTCGGCCGAATTGTCCGACGGCACATTGCGATTTCTGCTCTGGGGCGCCGCGCTGCTGTCGCCGCAGCCGCCGGCGCTCATGGTGCTCAACGAGCCGGAGACATCCCTGCATCCCGACCTGGTGGGCCCACTGGCGGACATGATTGCCGCTGCCGCCCGCAAGACGCAGGTCGTCGTCGTCACCCACTCGGCACGGCTGCGGGAGCGGCTGGCCGCGTGCGACGCGAGCGAAGTCGAGCTCGTCAAGCAATGGGGCGAGACCCGGATCGACGGCCAGACCATGCTCAGTGTGCCGCCATGGGACTGGGGAAAGCGCTGAAGCTCAGCAGTTTTGGGGTTCAGCTGCGCTTCGGCCGCAATGCGCGTGTGAACAGCACGTTCACCTGGCGCATCGCCACACTGTAGGGCCACCAGGCCAGCCGCTTGAACAGATACAGCGCCCGGATGTCGGGCGAGGTGTAGATCATGAACCGGTTCCTGGCCACCCCGGACAGCAGCTTGTCGGCGGCCTGCTCCGGTGACACCGCGTGGCCGGCGAACCGGGCAACCCAGCGCTGCACCTGCGGGTCGTCGCGATCCACACCCGCGATCTGAACCGTCTGCACCAGAGGCGTTTTCACGGCGCCGGGCACCACGACCGACACTCCGATGCGGTGGCGTGCCAGGTCGAAGCGCAGTACCTCGCTGACCCCGCGCAGGCCGTACTTGCTGGCGCTGTAGGCGGCATGCCACGGCAGCGCGACGATGCCCGCGGCCGACGAGACATTGGCCAGCCGACCGCCGCGGCCGGCGGCCACCATGGGCGGGACCATGGTTTCGATGACGTGGATCGGTCCCATGAGATTGACGTCGACCATCGAGCGCCAGTGCTGATGGGTCAGCGTGCTGACGGTGCCCCAGGCTGAGATCCCGGCGATATTGAGCACCACGTCCATGGCCTCGTGCCGGCTGTGGATGTCGGCGGCGAAGGCCGCGACGGCGTCGTAGTCGGAGATGTCCAGGGCACGGTGTTCGGCCACCTCCCCGCCGAGCGCCCGGGCATCGGCCACGGTCTGGTCGAGGCCGGTGGCATCACGATCGGTCAGATAGAGGACCGCGCCCTGTTGAGCCAGCTTGAGCACCGTCGCCCGGCCGATACCGCTGGCCGCCCCCGTCACGAAACACCGCTTACCTGCGTAGCCGCTCCACCGCGTCATGGCCCGACCCTACACAGGCAGGTCTCCACCGCCCCATAACGCGCTGAGCCACAACCGCTCGACGATCTCCACGGCGCGTTGCGGGTCTCCGCCGCGTCCGATGAACGCGCTGTCGCGCGAGAGCGTGTATGCCGTTGTCGACACCAGGGTGCGGACCAGCGCCGGCAGGTCCTCTGAGATCGGGCGCCTGCCGGTGTCCTGCTGGACGAGGCCGACGATCTTGTCGATGACGCCGTCTTCGAAATCGGCCATCAGGTCGCGGATTTCGGCGTCTGTGTTCTGCGCGGCCGTACATGCCGCCATGATCGGGTCGTTGATGGCGTAGACCGCGGCCGCGCTGCCGACCATCCGCTTGGCGAAGGACGCCGGCGACTCGTCGGGCTCGCGCGGCGCGAAGTTATGGGTGAGTGTGTCGAGCTCCTCCATGGCCTCGGAGACGATCCGGGCCAGGACGGAGTACTTCGAGTCGAAGTAGAAGTAGAAGCCTGACCGCGCGACCCCGGCGCGCGCACTGATGGTGCTCACGGACAGCTCGGCGAACGGCCGCTCCTCCAACAGTTCGCGGACCGCGTTGACGATGGCGTCGCGTTGCCTGTCGCCTCGGCTGCGGCCCTTGTCGGCCATCTCGACTTCAGCGCTCATGGCGCCACGATGTCATCGCCGACACACCAATTCAAAACTTGACACGCGTCAAGTATGGCAGCCAAGATGACAAAAGGCGGTGACTTTCACCACAAACATGCCTCAAGAGCAGACAGGAATCCCTGGATGGCGACTATCAGCACCCCGAACTACCTCCTCGATCAGGCCATGCGGCGCCTCAAGCCGACGCCGGTCACGGTGCCCGGCATGGGCATCATCGAGCAGCGGCTGCTCGCCACTGAGTGGGACCAGTTCGTCCTCGCCGAGCCGCCGGCAGGCAGCGGCCTCAAGCCGATCATGGGCGACGCCGGACTGCCGATCATCGGCCACCTGATCGAGGTGTTCCGCGGCGGACCCGACTACGTCTTGTCGCTCTACCGCAAGCACGGCCCGCTGTACTACGCGCAGACGCCGGCGCTGTCACAGATCATGGCCCTCGGGCCGGATGCGACGCAGGCCGTGTTCTCCAACCGCAACAAGGATTTCTCGCAGCGCGCCTGGGATCCGGTGATCGGGCCGTTCTTCGAGGGCGGCCTCATGCTGCTCGATTTCGACGAGCACATGTTCCACCGCCGGATCATGCAGGAGGCATTCACCCGCTCGCGGCTGACGGGCTACGTGTCCCACATCGATTCCGTGGCGACCAAGGTGCTGGCCAACGACTGGGTGGCCGACGATCCCCGATTCCTGTTCCATCCGGCGGTCAAGGAGCTGACGCTCGACATCGCGTCCGAGGTGTTCATGGGACACCCCGCGGGGACCGACCACAAGCTCGTCACCACCATCAACCAGGCCTTCACCACCACAACCCGCGCCGGTAACGCGATCATCCGTAAGCCGGTGCGCCCCTTCGCCTGGTGGCGTGGCGTCCAGGCCCGCAAGACGCTCGAGGACTACTTCTCGAGCTCCATCGCCGAGAAGCGCCGCTCTGAGGGCACCGACATGTTCAGCGTGCTCTGTCATGCGCAGGACGAAGACGGGCAGACCTTCACCGACGACCAGATCGTCGCGCACATGATCTTCCTGATGATGGCCGCGCACGACACCACGACGTCGACGCTCACGACCATGGCCTACCACCTGGCAGCCAACCCGCAGTGGCAGGACAAACTCCGCGAGGAATCCGAGCGCATCGGTGACGCGCCCCTCGACATCGAGTCGCTGGAGAAGCTGGAAACCTATGACCTGGTGATCAACGAATCGCTGCGGTTGCAGACGCCGCTGGGCTTCAACTTCCGCCGCGCCGTCCGGGACACCGAGCTGTTGGGCTACTACATCCCGGCCGGCACCGATGTCGTCACCTGGCCCGGCATGAACCACCGCCTGTCCGAGCTGTGGACCGACCCCATGCGGTTCGACCCCGAACGGTTCGCCGAGCCGCGCAGCGAGCACAAGGCGCATCGCTACGCCTTCGCCCCGTTCGGTGGCGGTGCCCACAAGTGCATCGGCATGGTCTTCGGGCAATTGGAGATCAAGACCGTGATGCACCGACTGCTGCGCCGGTACCGCCTGGAGCTGACCCACCCGGGCTACGAGCCCTGGTACGACTACGGCGGCATGGCCGTGCCGGTCGACGGCATGCCGATCGTCTTGCGGCCCATTCGCTGATCCCCAGCCGAAACGGGACTAGGCGTGCAGCCGGTTGGCGCACGCGATCATCGCGCGCAGCGCCGACTGGACCGGGTCGCGGGCCCAGCCCATGGCCCACTCCGCGCGGACGCCGTCGCTGCCGTGGATGAAGGTCGCGATGCCGCCACCGACGGCGGGCAGTTGATGGAACTTGATCATCTCGACGGCCATGCCGCGCTCGTGCAGCATCGCGGTCAGGGCCGCGATCGGGCCGGTCGCGGCGGCTGTCGAGGTCGCGATGCGGTCTCCGACGGCGATGCTGGCGCGGTACCGGCGCGGTGCGGTGATGCCGCGGCGACGGTCGTCGTCGCCCGCAGCGCCCCAACTGCCCAGGCGGACCGGGCCACGCTGGTGTCCGTAGTGGTCGAGGAAGGTGTCGTGACACATCGTTTCGGCGTGTTCGCGCAGGTCACGAGGCAGCGGACGGTCAAACAGGTCCGCGAAACGCGTGGTGGAGATGGCGGTGGAGGTGAACATGCGTCGGTCTTTTCTGCTCGAAAGGAGTGACCGACAGGTAGTAGCGTCCGACCCACAGCGAGGGGTCGGTCAGGATCAGACCCCGCTGTGGGTACTGGCTACTACGAGCATGTGAAGCATGGTCGCCGAGGTTAGTCCGCGACCGTGCTCTGGGTCAAGGCGATTTCACCGCCGGATTGAGCAGCCACAGGAACGGCCGGTGGCTGAGGCGCCCGTCCCGGTGCAGCGGCATGCTGTCCCGCGCCGCGGAATACCAGGCGGCGCGGCTGACACCGGTGAAGTCCAATTGCCGCCCGCACCGGCCGGCGAGCGCGTGCAGCAGCAGCATGCCGGTGCGTCCGTTGCCTTCCCGGAACGGGTGAATCTGGTTGTACCGGGCGTACAGGCGCGCCAGCTCCCAGGCCAGCCTCGGGTTGTCGAGCTCTGTCCCGGTGTCCGCCAAACCCGTTGCGGAGGACTGGACTTCCGCCAACCCGGCGGCGACATCGACCTGCCAGGTGAACGCCGAGTCACCGCGGCGGATGTCGACGGTACGCAACTCCCCCGCCCACTCGTACACGTCACCGAACAGCTCCCGGTGCAGGGCGCGGATGTCGATCTCCGCCTCCGCCGCGGATTGCCGGCAGTGCCACAGCACCATGCGGCCCGCCGTCACCTGAAATTCCACTGCCGCCAGATCCGGTCCGTGCTGAATCCCGAACTTGTTGCGCAGCACCGATGTTCCGGGGATCAGATACGGCGCCCGGCGCCGCAGCAGCCGGCGACGGGCAGGCGCCGGTGGGTACTCGTCCCGGCACCGTGCGAGGTAGTCGTCGAAATCCAGTGTGCCGGAGGCCAGTGCACCCAGCTCGACGATGTGGGCGGGCTGGGGCTCCCAGCCTTCGATGCGCTGGGCGGCCAGGGTCTGGTGAACTGCGTGCTGTGCCGCGAGAGCGGTCACGCTGGCCTGTGCCACCATCAGCGGAACGCCGACGTCGAGGCGAGGTAGGTCAGTTTGCGGCTGATGCCGGCGATCTCGCGGGCCACACTGCGCAGCATGGCCCGCTCCTGTGGCGCCAGTTTCGACAGCATCACCTGGTCGCCACCCGCACGAGACGTCCACCGGAATCGAATCAAGGCGGCGAAACAGTCCAGCAGCGTCGAAACATCTTCGGCATCAAGTACATTCGCCGCTGCTGCGGCGTCGAGCCGATGCGGCGTCGACAGCGCGGTGGCGCCCGCGGACACCGCCGCCCACCGCGCGATCTTCACCAGCGGATCGATCGCCGCCAGTTTGAGGTCGACGGCGTCGGACTGATTGGCCAGCATGCGCAACCGGGAGGGAAACGTCGCCCGGAACGTGGTGGCGTCCTGCAGCAGGTACTGACGCGCCGGGTAGTTGGCGACGGCGGCGCGCACCACCTGCGCGCGCAGGAAGTCCTCGGCCACCCCGTCGTCTGCCGGCTGGACGGCGCGGCAATCGGCCAGCACACCGGTCATCACCACGCCGCGGTCCGCCCGCGGGTCGGACGTCCAGTGCGCGATGCCGTCGGACCATGCGCTCGCCGTTCGGCAGAACCGCGGCCGGCTGGCCAGCACACCGTTGGCGTCGGCGCGCACCCCGCACCGTTCCAGGACGGCGTGCACCTGCGCCGCTGCCGCCAGCGCCTCATCGCACGCGGCGTCGCCCGCGAGCACGACCAGGGTCTCGACGTCGGAACCCGCCACCGCCTCGCCCCGCGCGACACTGCCGGAAACGAACCACGACCAGGCGGGGCCGGGCGTCAGCCGGACGGCCGCGGCGAGACCGGATCGGAGCACCACCGACCACCCGGCCGCGACCTCGACCGCCGGGGCCGACGCGCGCGCCGCCGCCCGCGCCGCCTGCAGGCCCTGCTCGATTCCCGACCGCAGCGCGTCCTCGCCGTCCGCCGCGTGGATCACGGCGAGAGCGGCGTCGACGCCAAAATCACCGGAGGACATGCAGATGTTTCTATCGGACGACAGTTACCTGCGCGTTTCGTGCACGATTTCCCGCGGTCAACGCTGATTTTCGTGCACAAATCGCCGGGTTGTAGGGTTTGCCGCGATGAGCTGGCAGCACGCGTTACTTCTGCTCGCCGCCGGTATCGCAGGCGGCCTGACCGGGAGTATCGCCGGGCTGGCCTCCGTCGCGACGTACCCGGCCCTGCTGATGGTCGGGCTGCCGCCCGTGGCGGCGAACGTGACCAACACCGTCGCGCTGACGTTCAACACCATCGGATCGGTGTGGGGTTCGCTCCCTGAACTCCAGGGCATGGGTCCGTGGTTGCGCCGAGTGCTGCCGGCCGCCGCACTCGGCGGCGCGGTCGGCGCCGCACTGTTGCTGGCCCTTCCCGCCGAAGGATTCGAGGTTGTGGTCCCGATACTGCTCGGGCTGTCCTCGGTCACCATCGCCATCCCGCAACGCCGCGGCGCCGACACCGAACCCGGGCCGGCCCGGGCGGCCCTGATCACTGCCGCGATCTTCGCAATCTGCTTGTACGGCGGCTATTTCGGCGCGGCGGCCGGCGTGGTACTGCTCGCGCTGCTGCTGCACAGCGGCAGCGAGTCGATGGCCCACGCCAATGCCGCAAAGAACGTCATCCTCGGTGTGGCCAATGGCGTTGCCGCAGTGGGCTTCATCGCGCTCGCACCGGTGAACTGGATTGCCGTGGTCCCACTGGGCCTCGGGTGCCTGGTGGGTTCCCGGCTGGGCCCCGTCGTGGTGCGGCACACCCCGGCAACCCCGCTGCGGCTGGCCATCGCGGTCGCCGGTTTGGCACTGGCCGTCAAACTGGGCTACGACGCCTACCGGTAGGCGAACGGGTTGTCGCCCTTGGCCACCCGCACACCCAGGTGGATCAGCTCCGTGGCCGAGGCATGCAGCTTCTCCCCCGCCTCACGGTCGGCCAGGCCCGCCAGGAAACGCGACCAGGTGCCCTCGATGACGATGCCCAACTTGAAGCAGGCCATCGCGAGGTACCAGTCCAGATGCTCGGTGCGGCGGCCACCCGCGGCGAGATATGCGTCCAGCAGCTCATCCCGGCCGGCCAGGCCTCCGGCCTCCGCCAGCGCGGCGCCGACGACGATGGCGTTGGGCGCAGTCGGCCAGCACACCATCATCCAGCCCAGATCCAGCAGCGGGTCGCCGATGGTGCACATCTCCCAGTCGACGAACGCCGCCAGCTCCGGCCGGTCGCGGCGCAGCATGACGTTGTTGAGGTGGCAGTCGCCGTGCATGATGCCGGGCTCGCCATCAGGTGGCCGGTCGTCGGTCAGCCAGGTCGCCAGCTGGGCCACCCCGTCGAGCGATTCAGGGTCGTAGTGCTCATGCCGATAGCTCTGCAACAGCCCGACGAACTGTGGAACCTGCCGGGCCACAAACGATCCCGGCTTGCGGATGGCCGCGAGCGGGCTGCCTTCCCAGGCGACATTGCCGAGCTGCGCCAGGCTTCCCGCGTACGACAGCCCGACGTCGTGCCGCAGGCCCTGATCGGCGGCGTAGGCCCCCGACAACTCTTCGCCGGGGTTGAACCCGTCGACCTCGGCCATCAAATAGAAGACGACTCCGAGCACCGACGGGTCCTCACAGCCGGCGATGAAAGTGGGATGCGGCACCGACGTACCGGCCAGGGTCCGCAGTACCGCGATCTCGCGCTGCATGGTCTTGTCACTGGTCGGCCGCGGATGCAGCGGTGGACGGCGCAGCACCATCGGGCGGCCGTCGATGTGCAACCGCACCACGATGTTCTGGGTGCCGCCGGTCAGCGGCTCGACGTCGGTGACGTACTCACCCAGCCCCTCGGCGCGAATCCAGTTCTGGACGATGTCTCGGTCACGGTCGGTCAGAGTCGGCTGCATGATGCACCGATTCTGGCCCGGAATCAGCCGAACGGGCAGCCGATTCTTACGATCCGTTTTCATTTGGGCTCCGCCATCCGAGTGCGTCGTACTGTGGCGGTGTGGCACTTCGACTGGACCCGCACCGATCGCTCGCCGGTCTGACGGCCGCCGCCGTCGCGCTCGGAGTGGCCGCGCTCCTGGCGGTTCCGCTGGGGCCGCACGCCGATTCCCGCACCGCGGTCGGGTCGGTGGTCATCGACCTGACGCCGGGCCCGGTCAAAGAGTGGGCGATCCAGACCTTCGCAACCAACGACAAACTGTTTCTGACCGTGGCGGTGCTCGTGGTCATCGCGGTGATCGCCATGGCGGCAGCACAATTCGAGGACCGGAAGGTCGGCAGTATCGCCCTGGGGCTGGCCGGGGTACTGGGTGGCGCCGCGGTGCTGTCCCGCACCGGCGCCCGTCCCGTGGACGTCGTCCCGTCGCTCGTCGGCGCTGCCGCGGGCATCGCGGTCCTGCGACTGCTGGTCTCCGATCGCCTCAGTCGCCCGGCCCAGGAGCCCGAGGCACAAACCGATCCGGGCCGCCGCCGATCGCTGGCGGCGCTGGGTTTCCTGGCCGCCGGAACACTGGCCGGCGTCATCGGGACGGTGCTGGGCCGCGCCGCGTCGTCGGTCGCGGGTGACCGCAACGCCTACACCCCACCCGCCCCCAAGATGCCTGGCCCGCCGATACCCCCCGAGGTGCAGCCCGCCGGTGTGGACCTGCCGCCGTTCATCACCCCGAACGCCGACTTCTACCGGATCGACACGGCACTGTCCGTTCCTCAGGTGCAGCGGCAGGACTGGCGGCTGCGGATCCACGGGATGGTCGATCGCGAAGTCACCTTTCGCTTCGACGAACTGGCCCAGTTCGAGGCGATCGACAAGGTCGTCACGCTCACCTGCGTGTCGAACCCCGTGGGCGGCAACCTGATTTCGAACGCCACCTGGACCGGCTACCGGGTGCGCGACCTGCTGGCGCGGGCCGGCGTCCACTCCGACGCCGACATGGTGCTGTCCAAGTCCATCGACGGCTTCACCGCGGGCACGCCCGTCGAGGCGCTGACCGACAACCGGGACGCGTTGCTCGCCGTCGCCATGAACGGCGAGCCGCTGCCGACTGAACACGGCTACCCGGCGCGACTGGTGGTTCCCGGGTTGTACGGCTACGTCTCGGCGACCAAATGGCTCGTCGACCTCGAACTCACCAGATTCGATCGGGCCCAGGCCTATTGGACGCGGCTGGGCTGGTCGGCCCACGGGCCCATCAAGACCGAGTCCCGCATCGACGTGCCGCGCGCCGGGTCCGGCGTGCCGATGGGCACCGCGACATTCGGCGGCGTCGCATGGGCGCAGCACCGCGGCATCCGCGCAGTGGAGGTCCGCATCGACGACGGTCCATGGCGGCCGGCGACGCTGGGCGCCGCGTACTCGAATGACACCTGGCGGCTGTGGAGCTACACCTGGCAGGCAGACCAGCCCGGACACCACACCATCACCGTCCGCGCCACCGACAACACCGGAGCGGTACAGACCGCTGACATCGCCGGCGCCGTGCCCGACGGCGCCACGGGCTGGCACTCGGTGCCCTTCACCGTCGCCTGATCAGCATCCGAAATATTCGCTTGGCGAACCGGATCCGCATCACTACGGTTTCCGGATGACCGAACCCGCCCACCGGTGGCGCACCGACCTCCGGGCCCGGCTGACCGCGGCGCGCAAGGCGAAGGACGGAATTTCGACGGCGGCGCTCCGCAGCGCACTGAGTGCCATCGACAATGCCGAGACCCCGGACGTGCCCCTGCCGCGCGCCGGCGCCATTGCCGACAGCGCCCACGGTCTCGGCGCCGCAGAGGTCGCCCGCCGGCGCCTCACCGAGGACGACATCCGCAAGCTGATCGGAACCGAGGTCGACGAACGTCGCGCCGCGGCCGGACAACTACGCTCGGCCGGCCACGACGACCGCGCCGCGCAGGTCGAGGCCGAAGCCGCCGTGCTGCGTGAGCTACTCGTCAGCGACTGAACATTGTCGGTGCCCCGTGCCAAGCTGGGGTCGTGCTCCTCGTCGACGTCGCCACGGCCTCTGCCGAAGTCGGTGCGGTGTCTGCCCGGTCCGCGAAGATCGCCCGCATCGCAGCCCTCCTCGCGAGTGCGGCCGACGATCCGGCGACCGTCGCCCTCGTCGTCGACTGGCTCTCCGGTGAGCTGCCGCAACGGCAGATCGGGGTCGGCTGGGCGGCGCTGCGCTCGCTGCCGCCGCCGGCCGACGGCGCCCCGACGCTGACGGTCACCGAGGTCGACGCCGCGCTGACAGCCATCAGGGCGGTGGCGGGCCGGGGCTCGGGCGCCGCCCGCACCCAGCTGCTCCACGACTTGTTCGGAGCGGCCACCGCGGGCGAGCAGGCCTTCCTGCGCGGGTTGCTCAGCGGTGGGCTGCGCCAGGGCGCGTTGGCCGGGGTGATGGCCGACGCGGTGGCGAAGGCCGCCGCCATCCCGGCCGCCGACGTGCGCCGCGCCGCGATGCTGGGCGGCAACCTGGCCACCGTGGCGGCCGCGGCGATGTCCGACGGCGCCGCCGGCCTGCAGCGCTTCACTCTCACCGTCGGCCGGCCGGTGAGTCCCATGCTGGCCCAGACCGCGACCGGCGTCGGCGACGCCCTCGAAAAGCTTGGTGGCGCTGCGATATTCGAGACGAAGCTCGACGGCGTCCGGGTGCAGATCCATCGATCCGGCACCGAGGTGTCGGTCTACACCCGCAGCCTCGACGACATCACGGCCCGGGTGCCCGACGTGGTGGACGCGGTGCTGGCGCTGCCCGTGACGGAACTGATCGCGGATGCCGAGGCCCTCGCGATGCGCCCCGACGGCCGTCCGCACCGGTTCCAGGTGACGTCCTCCCGCATCGGCAAACGCTCCGATGATGGGGCGCAACCGCTTTCGGTGTACTTCTTCGACATCCTGCACCGTGACGGCACCGACCTGCTGGACCAGCCGGCCGAGTACCGCCGCCACGCGCTCGACGAGGTCGTGCCCGAGCCGCTGCGGGTGCGGCGCTGCGTCACCTCCGATCCGGTTGTCGCCCAGCAGTTCCTCGACGACACCCTGGCCGCCGGCCACGAAGGCGTGATGGCCAAGCACCCGGGGTCGCCGTACGAGGCGGGACGGCGTGGTGCCGGTTGGTTGAAGGTCAAGCCGGTGCACACGCTGGATCTGGTGGTGCTCGCGGTCGAATGGGGTTCCGGCCGGCGCACGGGCAAGCTGTCGAACATCCATCTGGGAGCGCGTGATCCGGACACCGGCGGCTACGTGATGCTGGGCAAGACCTTCAAGGGGATGACCGACGCGATGCTGGACTGGCAGACCGCGCGATTCACCGAACTGGCCGACGGGCCGCTGGACGGTTACGTCGTACGGCTGCGGCCGGAGCAGGTCGTCGAGATCGCGTTCGACGGTGTGCAGGGGTCCAGCCGTTACCCCGGCAAGATGGCGCTGCGGTTCGCCCGGGTGCTGCGCTACCGCGACGACAAGCGGCCCGAGGAGGCCGACACCATCGACACCGTCCGGTCGCTGTACGAACGCTGAGTGTTACCCCGCTTTTCGGAGCGGCCGATGACAGGATGTGGGGCATGTCGTCAGCCACTGCGCACCCCGACGAGTCCGTCGGGGACGTCACCTATGTGCGTACCGACCCGGACCTGCCACCGGTCGCGATCATCGACCGCTCACCAATCACGACCCGGCATCGGGTGATCTTCGGCGTCATCGCGGTACTCGCCGCCGTGGCATGGGCCGTCATCGCCTTCGCCCGTGGCGAGACGGTCAACGCGGTGTGGTTCGTCATCGCCGCGATCTGTACCTATGTCATCGGGTACCGCTTCTACGCGCGGCTGATCGAGATGAAGATCGTCAAACCCCGCGACGATCACGCCACCCCGGCCGAGCTCCTCGAGAACGACACCGACTACATGCCGACCGACCGCCGGGTCCTGTTCGGTCACCACTTCGCGGCGATCGCCGGCGCGGGCCCACTGGTCGGCCCGGTGCTGGCCATGCAGATGGGCTACCTACCGGGCACCATCTGGATCATCGTCGGCGCAGTCGTGGCCGGTTGTGTGCAGGACTACCTGGTGCTGGTCATCTCGACTCGGCGGCGTGGCCGATCGCTCGGCCAGATGGCGCGTGACGAGCTCGGGCCCGTCGGCGGTATCGCCGCGATCGTCGCCGTGCTGGTGATCATGGTCATCCTGCTGGCGGTGCTGGCCCTCGTCGTGGTCAATGCACTCGCCGAAAGCCCGTGGGGCGTGTTCTCCATCGCGATGACCATCCCGATCGCGATCTTCATGGGTCTGTATCTGCGGTACCTGCGGCCCGGCCGGGTGTCCGAGGTGACGCTCATCGGCGTCGCGCTGCTGTTGCTCGCGGTGGTCTCGGGCGGCTGGGTCGCCGAAACATCCTGGGGTGCAGACTGGTTCACGCTGTCCAAGGTGACCCTGTCGTGGTGCATCATCATCTACGGCCTTGCCGCCTCGGTGCTGCCGGTGTGGCTGCTGCTGGCGCCGCGCGACTATCTGTCGACGTTCATGAAGGTCGGCACCATCTCGCTGCTGGCCGTCGGCATCCTGATCGCCCACCCGGTCATGGCGGCTCCCGCGGTGTCGCAGTTCGCCACCCGCGCCGACGGTCCGGTGTTCGCCGGCGCACTGTTCCCGTTCCTGTTCATCACCATCGCGTGCGGTGCGCTGTCGGGTTTCCACTCCCTGATCTCGTCGGGCACCACGCCGAAGCTGCTCGAGAAGGAAGGACAGACGCGGCTGATCGGTTACGGCGGCATGCTGACGGAGTCATTCGTGGCGATCATGGCGCTGATCACCGCGGCGATCATCAACCAGCACCTGTACTTCGTGATCAACTCCCCCGGCGCCGCCACAGGCCCCACCGCAGCCACGGCGGCCACCTATGCCAATGGTCTCGGTCTGTCCGGGGATTCGATCACCGCACAGCAGATCACCACCGCAGCCACCGACGTCGGAGAACACTCCGTCGTTTCGCGTACCGGCGGCGCACCGACGCTGGCGCTGGGCATGTCCGAAGTGCTGCACCAGGTGTTCGGCGGGTCGAGCATGAAGGCGTTCTGGTACCACTTCGCGATCATGTTCGAGGCCCTGTTCATCCTCACCACCGTCGATGCCGGCACCCGCGTCGCGCGCTTCATGCTGTCCGATGCCCTGGGTAATCTCGGCGGGCCGCTGCGGAAGCTGCGCGATCCCAGCTGGCGTATCGGCGCGTGGAGCTGCAGTCTGCTGGTCGTCGCGGGCTGGGGCAGCATCCTGCTGATGGGCGTCACCGATCCCCTCGGCGGCATCAACACGCTGTTCCCGTTGTTCGGCATCGCCAACCAGCTGCTCGCGGCCATCGCGCTGACGGTCGTCACCGTCGTGGTGATCAAGAAGGGCCTGCTGAAGTGGGCCTGGATTCCCGGGCTGCCACTGTTCTGGGACGCCCTGGTGACGCTCACGGCGTCGTGGCAGAAGATCTTCTCCCACGACCCCAAAATCGGTTACTGGCAACAGCATTCGCAGTACCTGGCCGCCAAGGCGGCCGGCAAGACCAGCTTCGGCTCCGCGAAGAACCCCGACCAGATCGACGCCGTCATCCGGAACACGTTCATCCAGGGCACGCTGTCCATCGTGTTCGCACTGCTGGTGGTCATCGTCGTCGTGGTCGGCATCGTCGTCGCCCTGCAGGCCATCCGCGGCGGCGGCCGGCCACTGACCGATGACGAGCCGGTGCCGTCGCGGTTGTTCGCGCCGCGCGGCCTGATCGCCACCGACCTCGAGAAGGAGGTGCAGAAACAATGGGACGAGCTGCCGAGCTCGCACGCCAGATCAGTTGGTACTGGTCATCACTGATGGGCGACAACCACTACGCGCGGTACCTGGAACACCGTCGCCGCACCCACCCCGACGAACCGGTACTGACCGAGCGCGACTACTGGAAGGCCCGGCACCGCGCCGCCGATCGCAATCCGCAGGGCCGCTGCTGTTGACGCACGAACTGCCGCGTAACTGAAGACAGGAAGCGCAGCCGATCACGCTGCCGCACATGCTCGCGGGGATCACCGAAATCGCGGCCGTACCGGCGCCCATCTCGATGAGCCTCTGACCCGTCTACCCAACCTTCCGCACAGTGGACGCACACCGTCGTGGGCTGCTCACAGGGTGGTACCAAATGAGACGACCCTCACTCCGTGGTACTAAATTCGTGTATGGACAGATGTCCAGTTGCTATCCCCCAGCCTTAGGAGAAACGTGCTGTTCACGGTTTCCGACGTCACCGACGCCGTCGCTGCAGCCATCCCGGACCGGACCCTGATCGTTCAGGGCGATCGCCGCTTCACCTACGCCGAGGTTGTCAGCCGCGCCAACCGGCTCGCCGCCTACCTGCATGCACAGGGCCTGGGCGTGCACACCGAGCGCGATCAGCTGGCGGGCCACGAGGTCGGTCAGGACCTGGTGGGCATCTACGCGTACAACGGCCCCGAGTTCGTCGAGTCGCTGCTCGGCGCGTTCCGGGCCCGGGTGGCGCCGTTCAACGTCAACTACCGGTACGTCAAGGCCGAGCTGCAGTACCTGCTGAACGACGCGGGTGCCTCCGCCCTCATCTACCACGCCGCGTTCGCGCCGACGCTGGCTGAAGTCCTGCCGGACCTGCCGAACCTCAAGGTGCTGATCCAGATCGCCGACAGCTCGGGCAACGAGCTGCTGCCCGGCGCCGTCGACTACGAGACCATCGTCAACACCGACGTCCCTCCACCTCCGGTGACGCCGTCGCCCGACGACCTCTACGTGCTGTACACCGGCGGTACCACCGGTATGCCCAAGGGCGTGCTGTGGCGCCAGCACGACATCTTCATGGCCTCGTTCGGCGGCCGCAACGCGATGACGGGCGAGCCGGCGCAGTCGGCCCAGGAGATCGTCGACCGGGCATCGGCCGCGGGCGAGATGCGGATGATGATCCTGCCGCCGCTGATGCACGGCGCCGCGCAGTGGGGTGTGATGACCGGCATCAACAACGGTCAGACCATCGTGTTCGCCGAGGACGTCGAGGCCTTCAACGCCAAAGAGATCGTCGAGACCATCGCCCGCGAGAAGATCGCCATCGCAACGGTCGTCGGTGACGCCATGGCGCGGCCGCTGGTCACCGCCATCGAAGAAGCCATATCCGACGGCAGCCACGACCCGACGTCGCTCGTCGTGGTCGCCAACGGCGGAGCACTGTTCACACCGGCCGTGAAGGGCCGCCTGGTGGCCGCGCTGCCCAACGCGATGGTGATCGACGGCGTCGGTTCGTCGGAGACCGGCGCTCAGATGTCGCACGTGTCGACCAAGGCCAACGTCTCCAGCGGCACGTTCACCGCCGGTCCGGCCACCCGCATCGTCTCGGAGGACTTCTCCGCGCTCCTGGCGCCCGGTCACGAGGGCAACGGCTGGCTGGCCCAGGAGGGCTACGTGCCGCTCGGCTACAAGGGCGACGCCGCCAAGACGGCCAAGACGTTCCCGGTGATCGACGGCGTCCGGTACGCGGTGCCGGGTGACCGCGCCCGCCTGCTTGAGGGTGGCACCGTCGAGCTGCTCGGCCGCGACTCGGTGACCATCAACTCCGGCGGCGAGAAGATCTTCGCCGAGGAGGTCGAGTCCGCCATCGCCTCGCACCCGGCCGTGGTCGACGTCGTCGTCGCGGGACGGCCCAGCGAGCGGTGGGGCAACGAGGTCGTGGCCGTGGTGGCGGTGGCGGATGGCGCCGAGGTCGACGCCGCCGAACTGATCGAACACGCCTCGGAATCCATCGCGCGCTACAAGCTGCCCAAGGCCATCGTGTTCCGGCCGACCATCGTCCGCAGCCCCGCAGGCAAGGCCGACTACCGCTGGGCCAAGGAGCAGGCGCTGCAGAACTGAGTCCTGCCGCGCGCGAACGGACTCAGCCCGCGGCCCACTCCTTGGCGCGGTCCAGTTCGTCGAGGCCGAAGATCTGCAGTTCACCGGGGATCATCCAGGCCACGGTGTGCAGGGTGTGCGCCACCCACGGCTTGTCGGATACCACCGCGATGCGCTTGAACGCCGAGTGGTGTTTGAACAGCGCACCGAATCCGACCTTCAGATCCTCGACCAGCCCGCCCGGCCCGAAGCCCTCGTAGTCGGAGGCGATCACCTCGACGATCCGGATTTCCCCGCCGACGACGAGATCGTCCATGGTGGGCTCGAATTCACGGATGTCGTCACCGCTCACCCGGCCGGATACCCGAATGCCGGTCACGCCGTCGGGCATGTCTGACAGCACTTCGATCATGCCGCCACCCTACGTCCGGGCGCGACAAGTGATCACGCCCCGAATCGGGCCAACGGATCGGCGGTCGCCTCGATCTTGGCGACGAGCCCGTCGCGGATCGTCAGGACCACCACCGCGAAAAGCTGCCGGTCGGCGAATGCCAGCAGGACGGGTTGGCCGAGCGGGCCGGCAACCACGGTGGTGCCCGGGCCGAGATACAGCATGAGGTTCTCGGCGACCCGCTGCGGGCCGTGGTTGACGATCGGCGGAATCGGCGGGTCACTGAGTACCGTGCCGACGCCCCAAACCGTCGGGTCCAGCACGGCGGCCAGCGCCTGCACGTCACCGCCGGCGCAGGCGGTGATGAACTTCTCTGTGACGAGTTGATGTTCGCTCGCCTCGACCTCGTCGGCGCGCAAGTCGGTACCCGCCACCTTCGCCCGGGCCCGACGCGCCAGTTGCCGGCACGTGCCGACCGGCCGGCCGACGGTCTCCGCGATCGACTCGAACGGGACACCGAACACGTCGTGCAGGATGAACGCCACGCGCTCACCGGGGCTCAACTGCCGCAGCACCCGCAGCAGGGCACTCGACACCTCGTCGTCGAGGGTGACGCGGTCGGCGGGGTCCGGCTCATTCGAGGCCAGTGGCGGCATCTCGTCCTGCCCGGTCGGTTGTTCCCGCCGGGCCCGCGCCGACCGCACCAGGTCCAGGCACAGCCGGCCGGCGACGGTCGTCAGCCATGCGCGGACGTCCTCGATCTCGCCGGGCTCGGTGCGAGACAGCCGTAGAAACGCTTCCTGCGCAACGTCTTCGGCGTCGCCGACGTCACCGAGCATCTGGTACGCGAGATTGACCAGATACGGATGGTGGTGGCGCCAGGCCGCGGTGAACTCAGTGGTTTCTGTCATCAGTTGAAGACGATCCAGGGTGGTGAAAAGTTACCGCACCGCGTCATCCTTCGGGTCGTAACTTTCCCGACGGATACTCCGTCCTTGGTTCATGACAATTCTCATCACCGGGGCCACCGGCAACGTCGGCCGCCCACTCGTCGAACAGTTGCACGCCGCCGGCGTGAAAGTCCGTGCCGTCACCCGCAATCCGTCCCCACATTTCCCGCCCGGGGTCGAGACCGTCGCATCCGTCCGGGACGGCCTCGCCGGCGCCGGCGCGGTGTTTCTCAACTCCCGCGCCCTCGGTCCGGAGCTGACGTGGACGGTCGAGGCCGCCAAAGCCTCCGGAGCCAAATTGGTCGCGCTGTCCGCGATCAACGTCGACGAAGACTTCACCCGGCAGCCGTCGCGCCTGCGCGGCGACCGCAACCAGGAGGTCGAACAATTGGCTGTCGGCTCGGGACTGCCGTGGGTGAGTCTGCGGCCGGCGCTGTTCGCGACGAATTTCATCGGCATGTGGGCCGGGCAGCTGCAGGCCGGCGATGTCGTCGCCGGGCCCTACGCGTCCGCGTCCAGCGCCCCGATCGTCGAGGCCGACATCGCGGCCGTCGCCGCGCACGCCCTGCGCACCGACGACCTGAACGGTCGCAAGATTCCGCTGACGGGGCCGCAGTCGCTCACCAACGCCGAGTTGCTCGCCATCGTCGGCGAGGTACTGGGCCGCGCTCTGCACTACCGGGAAATTCCGGTGGAGCAGGTCCGAGAGCGGTTCGTCGCCATCGGCTTTCCCGCCGAGTTCGGCACCGCCTATACCGCGCTGCTGGCCGAAACCGTCGATACCCCGGCTCCGGTTACCGACGAGGTCGAGCGCATCCTCGGCCGCCCCGCGACGACGTTCGCCGAATGGGTGGGTCAGCACCGCGGCGCCTTCTCACGCACAGTGGAGACCAGCCATGTCTGAGCCGCGCACCCCGAATCCGCGACCCCCGCGCTACCTCAAGCAGATGAACAAAGTCGTTGTCGCCGTGGGGAAACTCGGCATCCCGGTCGGCCCCGCGATGGTGCTGACGGTCCCGGGCCGCAAGACCGGCACGCCCCGCAGCACCCCGATGACGCCTTTTGTCGTGCACGGCGAGATGTACGCCGTGGCGGGCTATCCGGGCGCGCACTGGGCTCTCAACGCCCGTGCGGCCGGCACCGGCACGTTGACGCGGGGCCGTAAGTCCCGGCCCGTGAAGATCACCGAGCTGACGGTCGATGAAGCACGGCCGGTGCTGCGTGAGTTTCCGGTGCAGGTGCCGGTCGGCGTGAAATTCGCCAAGAGCTCCGGCATGGTCACCGAGGGCACGCCTGACGAATTCGAGTCGCTGGCAGGCAGACTCGCGGTCTTCCGGTTCGACCCGCTGGGCTGATCCGGACACCCGCGCGCGAACACGCAACCCGCGAGGCCCTCAGCGGTACGCGCTGCCCTGCTCCTGGTCGAGGTAGGTGTCGGACTTGTTCTTCAGGAAGAACAGATACACCAGCAGCGAGGCCCCGATGCAGACGGTGACGTAGAGGATGAACAGCGGCACGTCGCCTCGGGCCTTGAGGGCCTGGTAGATCAGGGGCGCCGTGCCGCCGAAGATCGAATTGGCCAGCGCATAGCCGACGCCGACGCCCAGCGCCCGCACGTGGGCTGGGAACAGTTCGGACTTCACCAGCGCGTTGATCGACGTGTATCCGGTGAGGATGACGTACGCGGCGGCCACCAGCAGAAACGACATGATCGGCGAGTGCGTCTGTGGCAGGTAGGTGATCAGGACGTACGTGTAGACCAGCCCGCCGAATCCGAACCACAGAAGCAGAGGTTTGCGGCCTACCCGGTCGCTGATCATGCCGCCGACCGGCTGGATCAGCATCAAGAAGATCAGCCCGAGCAGGTTGATCCAGGTGGCGGTCATGGGTTGGTTCTTGTACGTCGCCTTGACGATCGCCGGCGCGTTGACGCTGTACGTATAGAACGCGACGGTACCGCCGAGCGTGATCAGGAAGCACAGCAGCAATGGCTTCCAGTAACGCGTGAACAGTTCACGAATCGAACCGGCGTTCGGATCCTTGCCCTCCTGGACCGCCTTGAGCGTCTCCTCGGAGAGCGACTCGTCCATGCTGCGCCGCAGCCAGAACACCACGACCGCCGCGACACCGCCGACCGCAAAGCCTATGCGCCAACCGAATTCGCTCACCTGCGCGGTGCTCAGTGCCGTGAGGATGATGAGCAAGGTGAATTGGGCGAGCACGTGCCCACCGACCAGTGTGACGTACTGGAACGAGGAGAAGAACCCGCGGCGTTCCCTGGTCGCCGCCTCCGACATATACGTCGCGGAGGTGCCGTACTCGCCGCCGGTGGCGAAGCCCTGCACCAGCCGGCAGATGATCAGGATGATCGGCGCCGCGGCGCCGATGCTGGCCCGCGACGGAACCAGGGCGATCACCACCGAACAGGCGGCCATCAGCGAAACACTGACCATCAGTGCCGCACGGCGGCCCCGGCGGTCGGCGAAGCGGCCGAAGAACCACGACCCGATCGGCCGGGTGATGAACGTGACCGCGAAGATCGCGTACACGTAGATGGTCGAATTCTGGTCGGCCTTGTCGAAGAACTGGTTCTCGAAGTAGGTCGCAAAGACGGTGTAGACGTAGACGTCGTACCACTCGACGAGGTTGCCCGACGACCCCCGGATGGTGTTCCAGATCGCGCGACGGGTCGCTGCGCGGCCCGACGGCGTCGGCGCGTCTTCGGTCGATACGGTCATGCTGTCTCCAACAGTGGGCAACGAATCGGGTGTGGGCACATCATTGCGGCGAACCGGCGGTAAGGAGTGGGATCGGGCCGCAGCGCCGTTTTCCTTGCACGATTCACAGATTCACCCAGACCGTACCCTCGGCGACACCGGCTCAGTGGGCTTTACGCTCGCGGATCACCCCGCGTTCGCAGAGGTGCTCGGTCAGCGGTGCCACACCGACCTCGAAGTGTTCGGCCATCGCCGTGCGGGCCGCGTCGCCGTCGCCGGCCTGCAGCGCGGCGATCACGCGCCGGTGGTCCCGGATCGACAAGTCCGGCCAGCCCTCGAGCGTCGGGAACACCGCCTCGGGCGCGTAACGGGTTATGCCTGACATGAATTGGGTCAGCTTGGGTGAATCGGCGATGACGTTGATCAGCCGGTGGAACTCGTGGTTGAGCTGCACCATGCGGTCGACGTCGGTGTGCTGGTACGCCTGCTCCAGCGCGTCCTGGATGCGGGTGAGCTCGGTGATCTGATCGGCCGAGATGTTCTCGGCGGCGCGGGCCGCCAGTTCCCCACCCACGAACGCCTGCACCATGGCCACGTCGGACACGTCGCGAGCGGTCACCTCCAGCACCATGAAGCCTCGTCGCGGATGTTGCACCAACAGCCCTTCGGCCCGCAGGTTCAGCAGCGCCTCACGGACCGGGGTGACGCTGACGCCCAGCTCGGTGGCCAGCTGGTCCAGCCTCAGGTACTCCCCCGCCGGGAACGCACCGTTGAAGATGCGGCGACGAACGTACCGCGCCACGTCGTGGGAAAGCTGTGCGGGCGCGGCGAATTGAGGTTCAGATGCGGTATTCATTGAGCAGGTTCTTGCTGATGATGGTCTTCTGGATTTCGCTGGTGCCCTCGCCGATCAACAGGAACGGCGCGTCCCGCATCAGACGTTCGATCTCGTATTCCTTCGAGTAACCGTAACCTCCGTGGATCCGGAAGCTCTGCTGGGTGACCTCCGAACAGAACTCACTGGCAAGATACTTCGCCATCCCGGCCGCGACGTCGTTGCGCTCGCCCGAGTCTTTGAGCCGCGCCGCGTTGACCATCATCAGATGTGCCGCTTCGACTTTGGTGGCCATCTCGGCGAGCTGGAAGGCGATGGCCTGGTGGTCGGCGATCGGCTTGCCGAACGTCTCCCGCTGCTGGGCGTAGCGCACCGCCAGTTCGAAGGCGCGGATGCCGACACCGCAGGCCCGCGCCGACACGTTGACGCGGCCGACCTCGATGCCGTCCATCATCTGGAAGAAACCCGCGCCGGGCTTGCCGCCCAGCACGTCGCCGGCGCCGGCGCGGTAGCCGTCGAAGATGAGCTCGGTGGTGTCGATGCCCTTGTAGCCCAGCTTGTCGATCTTGCCCGGGATGGTCAGGCCGGGCTTGACCTCACCGAAGCCGGTCGGCTTCTCGATGAGGAACGCGGTCAGGTTACGGTGCGGCTTGTCCGCGCCCTCATCGGTTTTCACCAGTGCCGCAACCAGAGTCGAGCTGCCGCCGTTGGTCAGCCACATCTTCTGTCCGGTGATCAAATAGCCACCGTCTTCGGTCCGCACGCCTCTGGTGCGGATCGCCGCGACGTCGGAACCCAGCTCCGGCTCGGACATCGAGAACGCGCCGCGTACCTCGCCGGTCGCCATGCGGGGCAGGTAGCGCTGCTTCTGTTCGTCGGTGCCGTGCTGACGGATCATGTAGGCGACGATGAAGTGGGTGTTGATGACGCCCGAGATGCTCATCCAGCCGCGGGCCAGTTCCTCGACGCACAGCGCGTACGTCAGCAGGGACTCACCGAGCCCGCCGTACTCCTGCGGGATCATCAGGCCGAACAGGCCCAGGTCTTTCATCTGATCGACGATGGCCTGCGGGTAGGAATCCGAGTGCTCCAACTCCTGAGCGACCGGAATGATCTCCCTGTCGACGAATTGCCGTACGGTGGCCACGATTTCGCGCTGCACCTCGGTGAGACCGGCGGTCTGGGCCAACTTACTCATGTGCGATCCCGCTTCGCTTCTCGCTGTCCGTCATGACTCGATCCGTTCGAATACGGCGGCCAGCCCCTGGCCGCCTCCGATGCACATGGTTTCCAGTCCATAGCGGCCGTCCCGCAGGTGCAGTTCGCGCGCCAGGGTCGCCAGCATCCGGCCGCCGGTCGCACCGACGGGATGACCGAGTGAGATACCCGAGCCCCGCACGTTCGTACGTTCCCAGTCCCCGTCGGTGAACTTCCATTCCCGGGTGCAGGCCAGCGCCTGCGCGGCGAAGGCCTCGTTGAGCTCGATCAGATCGATATCGGCAAGCGCCAGACCGGCTTTGGCCAGCGCCACCTCGGTGGCCGGGACCGGGCCGATGCCCATGATGTTCGGCGGCACTCCGGCCACGCCCCACGACACCAGCCGCACCAGGGGCTGAAGTCCGAGCTCCGCCGCGCGCTCCGGCGTGGTCACGATGCACATCGACGCCGCGTCGTTCTGTCCGCTGGAGTTGCCCGCCGTCACGGTGGCATCCGGATCATTCTTGCCCAGAACGGGTTTGAGCTCGGCCAGCGCCTCGGCGGTGGTGTCGGCGCGGGGATGCTCGTCGGTGTCGATAACTTCAACACCGGCACGGGAAGTGACGGTCACCGGCACGATCTCGTCGGCCAGCACGCCACTGCGCTGTGCCGCAACGGCTTTCTGGTGCGAACGCACCGCCAGGGCGTCCTGTTCCACCCGGGGGATCGCGTACTGCCGGCGCAGATTCTCGGCGGTCTCGAGCATGCCGCCGGGCACCGGATGATTCTTGCCGCCGGCGGTGGTCCGGCCACGGGCCAGCCCGTCGTGCACGGTGATGCCGCCGCGCGAGCCACCCCAGCGCATGTCGGTGGAATGAAAAGCGACGTTGCTCATCGACTCCGCACCACCGGCGATCACGAGATCGTTTGCGCCACTGGCCACCTGCATGCAGGCCTGGATGACGGCCTGCAGTCCCGACCCGCAGCGCCGGTCGACCTGCATACCGGGAACCGTGACGGGCAGCCCAGCGTCGAGCGCCACGACGCGGCCGATGGCCGGTGCCTCACTCGACGGGTAGCAGTGCCCCAGAACGACGTCCTGCACCGCGTCGGCCGGAATTCCGGTGCGCTGCAACAGGCCCTGCAGCGCCGCGACACCGAGCTCGACGGCGGTCAGCGACTTGAACATGCCGCCGTAGCGGCCGATCGGCGTACGTACCGGCGCACAGATGACAGGGCTGGTCGCGGTCATCTAGATGTGCCGTCCCCCGGTGATTTCCAGGACACAGCCGGTCATGTACGACGACATGTCCGACGCCAGGAACGTGACCACCGACGCCACCTCGCTGGGCTCTGCAGCCCGTCCCATCGGGATCTCCGCGAGCTTCTGGTCCCAGATCCGTTGTGGCATGGCCTCGGTCATCGCGGAGCGGATGAGGCCCGGCTGCACAGCGTTGACCCGCACCCCGAGGTGGGCGACCTCTTTGGCGGCCGCCTTGGTCAGGCCGACGATGCCCGCCTTGGCCGCCGAGTAATTGGTCTGGCCGATCAGGCCGACCTTGCCCGAGATCGACGAAATATTGATGATGGCACCGCTTTTCGCCTCCCGCATGACGCCCGCGGCCAACCGGGTGCCGTTCCAGCAGCCTTTCAGGTGCACGTCGATGACCTGATCGAACTGCTCCTCGGTCATCTTGCGCATGGTGGCGTCGCGAGTGATGCCGGCGTTGTTGACCATGATGTCCAAGCCGCCCCAGGCCACGGCGGCATCGATCAGTGCCTGCACGTCAGCGGCGGAGGTCACGTCGCACCGGACGGCTTTGGCCACCTCGGTGCCGCCGAGCTTCGCGACGGCCGCCTCGGTGGCGTCGAGGTTCAGGTCGCCGATCACGACCCGGGCGCCTTCGGCGATGAATCGTTCCGCGATCGCGTACCCGATTCCCTGGGCACCGCCGGTGATCACCGCGATACGTCCGTCAAGCAGCGGCATGGTCGTGCACTCCTCCTGATCGACTTGACCGGTCAGGTCAGCAGACCCCTCGACCGGCTTCATACATAAAATATGATATTTCTTGCATCAAACCAGAAGCGCCCTCGTGTTGCACAAGGAGACCCCCGACATGGCCGAACCCACCGGTTCACCCGCCGCAGAAGTCAGCGATCAGGATTTTCGCGACATCCTCGACGCGACGCGCCAGTTCGTCCGCACCGCAGTCGTGCCACGCGAACTGGAGATCATGAACGAGAACCGGGTGCCCGACGACATCCGCGATCAGGCCAAGAACATGGGCCTGTTCGGCTATGCCATCCCGCAGGAGTGGGGCGGCCTGGGACTCGATCTGGTCCAGGACGTCGAGATGGCGATGGAGTTGGGCTACACCACGCTGGCCGTGCGCTCGATGTTCGGCACCAACAACGGGATCGCCGGCCAGGTGCTGGTCGCGTTCGGCACCGACACACAGAAACAGCGCTGGCTGGAACCGATCGCCAGCGGAGACTGCGTGGCGTCGTTCGCACTGACAGAGTCCGGAGCCGGCTCCAACCCCGCAGGCCTGCGCACCAAGGCCGTGGCCGACGGGGACGGCTGGATCATCACCGGCCACAAGCGGTTCATCACCAACGCGCCGACCGCGAACCTGTTCGTGGTGTTCGCCCGGACCCGGCCGGCCGACGACGACGGGCCCGGCATCGCCGTGTTCCTCGTCCCCGCCGACGCCCCCGGCGTCGTGGTCGGGCCGAAAGACGCGAAGATGGGCCAGGAAGGGGCCTGGACCTCCGACATCACCTTCGATGACGTCCGAGTCGGCCCGGATGCGCTCATCGGCGGCAACGTGGACATCGGCTACCGCGCCGCGCTGACGTCATTGGCCCGAGGCCGGGTGCACATCGCCGCGGTGGCGGTGGGCGCGGCGCAACGTGCCCTCGACGAGTCGGTGACGTACGCCGCGACCGCCACCCAGGGCGGTACCGCGATCGGCGAATTCCAGCTGGTGCAGGCGATGCTGGCGGACATGCAGACCGGTGTGATGGCCGGGCGGGCCCTCGTCCGCGACGCCGCGCAATCATGGGTCAGCGGCGCCGACCGCCGGATCGCGCCGTCGGCTGCGAAGCTCTTCTGCACCGAGATGGTCGGCAGGGTCGCCGACCTGGCCGTGCAGGTGCACGGCGGCAGTGGGTACATGCGCGACGTGCCCGTCGAACGGATCTACCGCGACGTGCGTCTGCTGCGACTGTACGAGGGCACCAGCGAGATTCAGCGTCTGATCATCGGCGGTGGCCTGGTGAAGGCGGCGCAGCGCTCGGCTTCGGGCCGCTGACACGACAGCTCAGCGCCCCGGGCCGCGCTGTCACGTGGCCGCCACCAGCAATCATCCGATGATTCGCACGATCGACTCGACCACGGCGGCCGGCTTGTCCGATCCCTCGATTTCGACGGTCGCTGTCATGGTCGCCTGAACGGCACCGTCCAGCTCGTCGACTTTTGAAATGACGGCACCCGCGCGAACGTTTGCTCCGACCTTGACCGGTGTGATGAATCGCACCTTGTTATATCCGTAATTGACGGCCAGTGCGACGTTGTCGACGCGATAGAGCTGGTGCATGAAATGCGGTAGCAGTGAAAGCGTCAGCAAACCATGAGCAATTGTGCCGCCGAACGGGCCCGCGGCGGCGCGCTCAGGATCGATGTGAATCCACTGGTGATCATCGGTGGCATCGGCGAACAGATTCACCCGCTCCTGAGTGATTTCCATCCACTCCGTCGGCCCAAGCTGACTACCTGCTGCTGCGACGAACTCGGACAGATTGTCGAAGACCTTCACGCTTGCCCCTCTCCAAGCGGCCGCGTCCCGGGCCGCACCGCTAATACTTCTAACGCGTCCGTCAGGGCAGCACAATGCACAGATTTTCGGCCGACGCCACCTACTTAGCCGCTCAAAGTTCGCCGTCTCCGCGCATCGTATAGGCTAACCTGCAAATATAGAGATATTCGGGATTGCCAACGTCCTGCGCCCCAGCACACTCGTTTCGACCAATACTTCGGTACGTCGGAGGTCGACAGACAACGTTTCACCACTAGCTGGCTGCAGGACCCCAACAACCCCGATACTGAATTAGGGAATGCAGTCCGCGCGCGATGCGTTTACCGCAACCGACTGCCAACTGACGTTGCAGTGACTGCTCGAAACGAATGGGGCAACGATGTCGGTGGAGTATGTCGAATACGAATCCAGCGTCGATATTCGCTTTCCCGAAAACATCGTCTGGTCCGACGCCGATACCGATTGCAGCGTGGTGCTGTCGCAACCCGACACCGACCCAGAACTCTGGAACCGCTACGTCGATGCGGCTGAGCAGAGTTATCGCCGGCACGGTGTCGAATCGGCCGTCGACGCTGCCGCGATCCGCGACGGCGCGGACACCGCACTGTTCTGGACGGTCCTCGACCGCAGGGCCAACATGGTCGGCGGCCTGCGCGCCAAAGCCCCACTCAGCTGTGCCGATGACTCTCATGCCGTAGTGGAGTGGGCCGGCCGGCCGGGACTGGCCACGGTGCGCAAGATGATCAACGACCGGGTGCCATTCGGCGTCATGGAGATGAAAACCGCGTGGGTGTCCGACAATCGGGCCAGCCAGCACGCCATCACCAATCTCCTGGCCCGCACCGCGTACCACGCGACCAGCGTCATGGGCGTGCAGTTCGTGATGGCCACGGCGGCCCAGCACGTCCTGGAATTGTGGAAATCCGGCGGCGGCGTGGTGGCGCCCATTCCGGCCACGCCGTACCCCGACGAGCGCTACCGCACCAAGATGATGTGGTGGGATCGACGGACCATGGTCAATCATTCCCAGCCGGAGCAGATTACGAAGGCTCTGCACGAGATCGACGCGATATCAACCAGGCTGGTCGCCGGTTGATGGCAGCGCTGGACCCCAACCACATCTCCATCCTCGATCCCCAGAACCCCGCCGACGCGGAAGCACTCGAAGAACTGCTGCGCGATCCGGCGGTGAACACCGTCGACACCTGGGCCGACCAGTTCGCCGCGCTGGCCGAACTCCGGCCGGCGCCCACGTCCGATCTTCTCGACGAACCCGCCCGCTGGGTCTACTACCCGTGGCGCGCGGCCGTGCTGAAGCTGCTGGGCCCACGGTCCTATCGTCGCCTGCGCCTGGACCGAAACCGGCATCTGGCCACCAGCGGCGAACAGGACCGCCTGGGCCGCCTTCGCATCGGCATCGTCGGACTGAGCTCGGGCCATCTCATCGCTCATTCGCTCGCCGTGGCGGGGTTCTGCGGCGAGCTCCGGCTGACCGATTTCGACGCGCTGGGCGTGTCCAATCTCAACCGCATTCCCGCAACGGTTTTCGACATCGGCCTCAACAAGGCGACCGCCGCCATGCGCCGGATCGCCGAGCTCGATCCTTACCTCGCAGTCCGGTATTCGACCGCCGGATTGAGCGCCGAGTCCCTGGCGCCGTTCCTCGACGGACTCGACGTACTGGTCGAGCAGTGTGACTCGCTGGAGATGAAACTGCACCTGCGCCACGGCGCCCGGGCCCGCGGCATCCCGGTGCTGATGGCCACCAGCGACCGCGGCCTGATCGACGTCGAACGCTTCGATATCGACCCCAGCCGTCCGGTCTTCCACGGACTGCTCGGCGACATCGACCCCGAGACGATGGCGGGCCTGCCGATCGCGGAAAAGCTGCCGTACCTCATGCAGGTCTTCGACCCGGCCGGAGTTTCGCCGCGAATGGGTGCGTCCCTACTCGAGGTGGGCCGAACCCTGTCGGCCTGGCCCCAACTCGTCGGTGACGTAACCGTGGGAGCGGCAACCGTTTTGGAAGCCATCCGCCGGATCGGGCTGGACGAACCCCTGGCGTCGGGGCGGACCCAGGTCGACATCGGCGGTCTGCTCGGCGAGTTGGCCGAACCCACCCGACCGACCCCACCCGCCGACGTCGACGTACCGACGTCAGGTGCGGTCTCCACCGGGCTCGGTCAGGTCATCGACGCCGCCGTCGCCGCTGCGATCCGCGCGCCGTCGGGCGGCAATTCCCAGCCGTGGCACATCGCGGCGGCGGCCGACGGACTCGCCATCGGCATCGACCCCGCACGCACGTCGGCGATGGACATCGGCTTCCGGGGCAGTGCTGTCGCCGTCGGCGCCGCGGCGTTCAACGCGCGAGTTGCTGCCGCCGCCAACGGTTTTGCCACCGACGTGACCTACACCGAGCCCGACGGCGCGCACCCGCTGCAGGTCGCCCTCCGGCTGCGGCCGGGCGCGGCTCCTGAGCTTGCACGGTGGTACCCCGGAGTCTTCGAGCGGGAGACCAACCGCCACCGCGGGACAGGCGCACCGCTGGCACCCGAAGTGGCCGGAACATTGTCACGGGTGGCGCAGCAATACGACGCCCGCGCGCATGTCATGGTCGACCACGACGAGATCGCACACGTGGCAACGGTCTTCGCCGACGCCGACCGGATTCGCTACCTCACCCCCACACTGCACCGCGAGATGATCTCGGAACTGCGCTGGCCCGGAGACGACCTGGATTTCGGCATCGATGTCCGTTCGCTCGGTCTCGGTTCCGGCGATCTGGCCGTCCTGCCGCTGCTGCGCCGGACCGACGTCGTTGCGGCACTCGACGACTGGGATGCCGGCACGGTACTCGGGGACGACACACGTGATCGCATGCGTTCGAGCAGTGCGGTCGTCACGGTACTGACCCGTGGCGCGGCGCTGAGCGACCTCGCGCGTGGCGGTGCCGCCATGGTCGCCGTGTGGATGGCGGCGCAGGCCGCCGGACTGGCCGTGCAGCCGATGTCGCCGCCGTTCCTCTACGCCCACACCGGAACCGAGCTCGGCGAACTCTCCAGCAAGTACGCCGACGAACTACGCCGACTACAGGGCACGTTCAATACGTTGATCAGCAAAGGACAGGACGAGACGGTGGTGCTCGCGCTCCGAATATCGGCCGCGCCACGGGCTTCGGTACCGAGCCGCAGGAGCACCGCCTTCGAGGTCGGCGCAGGTTAAGCTGATCGTCTCATGTCCATCGACGAGTCTCCCCCTTCACTGGATCGCGTGGTCACGGAGGTTGCGACGCGGTTGATGGCGGCGGACTCCAGCAACTCCACCAAGGTGTACACGGACGTTCTGGAGATCCTGGTCAACTACTTCGGCGTCGACGTCAGCTTCCTGCGCCGCAATGACCATGAGATCGGTGCTTCGATACTCGTCGCGGAATGGCCACTGCGGCCGGAGATTCCGGAACCCGATCCGCTGCGCGTGGTGTACTTCGCCGACGCCGACCCGGTCTTCGCGGAGACCGAGCACCGCAAGACACCGCTCATCGTGCGGCCCGACCCGGAGCCCGACGACTACCAGCGCCGCATCGAGGCGGACCGCAACGTTCCCCAGATATCACTTGCAGCAACGCCTTTGGTGTCCGGCGAACGCACCACCGGAGCACTGGGCTTCGTCAAGTACGGCAACCGCGAATGGGTCACCGAAGAGATCAACGCACTGCAGGCCATCGCTTCGCTGTTGACCCAGGCCCAATCCCGGGTACTCGCCGAGGAGCAGCTCCGGTACCTGGCCGAACACGATGACCTGACCGGCCTGAACAACCGGCGCGCCCTCATCGCCCATCTCGATGCCCGGCTGCAGCCGGGCCAACCCGGGCCGGTGACCGCCCTCTTCTTCGACCTTGATCGACTCAAGGCCATCAATGACTATCTGGGGCACAGTGCGGGTGATTCGTTCATCCGTGTCTTCGCCCAGCGCCTCACCGAGGGGGTCGACAGCAAGACCGTGATCGCCCGGCTCGGCGGTGACGAGTTCGTGGTCGTCCCGGCAGAGCCGATATCCGCGGACAAGGCCGAAGCACTCGCCTACCAGCTTCAGGACTCGCTGCGCCGCCGCGTCTGGATCGACGGCGAACGGCTCACGCGGGCAGTGAGTGTCGGCGTCGCGTCCGGTATTCCGGGCTCCGACAACTCCTCCGACCTGTTGCGCCGGGCCGACCAAGCCGTCTTGAGCGCAAAGTCTGCCGGCGGCGACCGCGTCGCGGTGTTCACCACCGAGATGTCCCTGGAAACGGCCTACCGCAACGACATCGAGCTGCATCTGCAGGACGTCATCGAGAACGGCGCGCTGCTGTTGAACTATCTACCGGAAATCGACATGCGGACCGGGAAGCTGCTCGCGACCGAAGCGCTCGTGCGCTGGGACCACCCGACCCGCGGGCTACTCCCCCCGGCCGCATTCATCGGTATCGCCGAATCGATCAACCTGGCAGGCGAATTGGGCCGTTGGGTACTGCGCACGGCATGCCGTGAGTTCGCCCGGTGGCGCGAGGACTTCCAGGCATCGAAACCCGGCGGTGACGACTCCGATGATCGCGACGATTTCGAGTTGCGCGTCAACGTCTCCCCGGTCCAGCTGGTCACCGACGGCTTCGCCGAGTCGGTGGCCGACATCCTCGACGAATTCGGTCTCGACCGCGGATCGGTGTGCCTGGAGATCACGGAGAACGTCGTCGTCCAGGACAGTGAATCCTCCCGCGCCACCCTGGCCGATCTGCGCCGCACCGGGGTTCGGTTGGCGATCGACGACTTCGGCACCGGATACAGCGTGCTGTCCCACCTCAAGTCGCTGCCCGTCGACATCCTCAAGATCGATCGCAGTTTCGTGACCGACCTCGGGTCCAACCCCGGCGATCTGGCGATCGTCCGGGCGATCATCGCGCTGGCCGACTCGTTCGGACTTCAGATCGTCGCCGAGGGGGTCGAAACCAAAGCTGCCGCAATGACATTGCTGCGCCACGGCTGCTACCGGGCGCAGGGGTTCCTGCTGTCGCGGCCACTGCCGGGCGATCAGATGGCGACGCTGTACCGCAAGGGACGGGTGCCGATCCGGTTCACCAGCGAGATGTGAACCGAACAGCGCTAGCGCGCAACCAGTTCCACACGGGCGAATCTGCTGGCGGGCCGACCCACGATACAGACCTCGAGGGCGCCGGCCGGTGGCGCGGCGTCGGTCTCGGCGGGGACGCCACCGCCGGTGAAATCGGGCGAGATCACGACGGCGTGGCGTGCACGTACGAAGTACGGCCCGTCGGGGGTGTTCAGTTCCGCTCCGATCATCCGGCGGTCCTCGAACAGCAGCGCCTGCAGCGTGCTGGCCGCACTCACCGCGATGTCGCGTTCAGCCGCCGCCTCCGCGAGCCAGTCGAACAGTTCGTCCGGTCCGTCGCCGGTGCTCCATTCAATGGCGCCCAGGGAGGCCAGCCGGAGCGTCTTGCCCGTCGCGTCGCGCTGGGTCTCCGCGGACCAGCCGCGAACCGTGCTGTAGAGCGCGCCGGTGGCGGAGTCCAGGCACACCCGGGCCCAGTCGAGCAGTTGCGCGCCGAAGAACGTCTCGATGGTGCGCGTGTGCGTCTCGGACTCCGTCGGCTCGCGCACGGCACGGGCCGGCACCGACCGGCCGTTCGACGGCGGTGCGCTCGCGCCGACTTCGACCTCGGCGGTCACCGCGGCGAAATAGACGGCGGTGGCATCGGGCTGCGCATCGGATTCCGGCTCGGCCGCTTCGACCTCGCCGGGTCCGTCGGCTTCCGGGGCGGACTCGTCGTCGGGATTCGCGCGCGGCACGCCGAACTCGTCGATCCGCGCGTCGAGGACGGCGCCCAGAGTGACGCAGTGCACATCGTCGCCACGCAGCCACCGCCCGTGTTCGGCGTGCAGCGCTCCGGCAACCATCACATCTGCGGCGGCGTCCACCGCGGCAATGGCTGTGGCCAGGCCACCGATACCGGCGCCGACGCACAGCACGTCAACTTCTGCGTCCCAATCCAACCTGAATTCCCTGAGTTAAGCGTGAGCGAATTGCCACAATCCGACAGCCAGGGATCGATTTCGCCGTTGGGCTACTTTACATACTCGCGGAATGAACGACACCAACAACGGCCTACGTTATGGCACCCTTAGGATGATCCGGGGGGCTAGCCACTGAACGCGCGCTGACGGAAGGTGATCGACGAATGGGGCGCCAGCCGCGATCCGAAGTGACCCGACGCAAGATCATTGACTCTGCTGTCGATTTGATCAATGAGATCGGTTATCCCGCCGCCGGATTGGCTGACATCATCGAACGCGCCGAGCTGACCAAGGGCGCGCTCTACTACCATTTCGATTCCAAAGAAGCGCTGGCCACTGTCATCATCGAAGAGGCAATGGTTCTGCTGTACAACGTGTTCCAGTCTGCGCGGGACTCGGAGCACAGCGCGATGGAGTCACTGATCGTCGGCACGTTCACCACCAGTGATCTGCTGGCGACCAACCGGACCGCCCAGGCCGGCACCAAACTGCTGCGCACATTCGCGGGGTTCAACCCGACCGCACGACACAGCTACGTCAACTTCGTCGACCAGTTCACCTCGGACATCAAGCGCGCCGAGACGGACGGCGATCTCCGCCCCGGCGCAGACCCCGCCGATGTCGCGGGCACGCTGGTGGCCTGGATCCTCGGCGCGGAGCTGATGTCGAGTGCCGCATCCGACGGCCAGGATCTACGCGACCGGTTCACCCAGCAGTGGCGTGTCCTGATGCCGGCGATCGTCACCGCGGAATCTCTGGACCACCATCTGGCTTTCATGGCCTCGGTGTCGACGCGGCAGACAAACCCCGTGGAGCACACCGCCACCTGAACCCACATCGCTAACTAAGTACACTTCTTTGTTGCTAGGCTGCCATCAGCCCAAGCGACAGAGGAGTCTGCATGGACCTCAATTGGTCGGCCAGCGATCTGGCATTCCGCGATGAAGTACGTACGTTTCTGCAGGAAAACCTGACGCCGGACATCCAAGAAGCCGGCCGTCTCATGACCAGCGTCTACAGCGATCACGACGCGAGCCTCGCCTGGCAGCGCATCCTCCACGAACGCGGCTGGGCGGCACCGGCCTGGCCGGTCGAATACGGCGGCTGCGATTGGAGCCTGACGCAGCACTACATCTTCAGCCGCGAGTCGACCCTGGCCGGCGCGCCGTCACTGTCCCCGATGGGCATCCGCATGGTGGCCCACGCGATCATCCGTTTCGGCACCGCCGAACAGAAGGACTACTTCTTGCCCCGCATCCTGACCGGCGAGGTCTTCTTCTGCCAGGGCTACTCCGAGCCGGAAGCAGGGTCCGACCTGGCGGCGCTGAGCATGGCCGCCGTCTCCGACGGCGACGACCTGGTGTGCACCGGCAGCAAGATCTGGACCACCCACGCCACCGAGGCCAACTGGATGTTCGCGCTGGTGCGCACCACCCGCACCGCGAAGAAGCAACAGGGCATCACCTTCGTGCTGATCGACATGAGCACGCCGGGCATCGAGATCCGGCCGCTGGTGATGACGTCCGGCGAAGAGGTCCAGAACCAGGTGTTCTTCGACGAGGTCCGGGTGCCCAAGAGCAACGTCATCGGACAGATCGACGACGGCTGGACCGTCGCGAAGTACCTGCTCGAATTCGAGCGCGGCGGCGGTGCCGCCGCGCCGGGTCTGCAGGTGCTGGCCGACGAGATCGCCACCGCGGCGGCGCACGCGCCGGGCCCCGATGGCGGCCCACTTGTCGACGATGCCGCGTTCTCCCGCAAGCTCGCCGACGCGCGAATCCGTACGGAAGTGCTCGAGATTCTCGAATACCGGGTGTTGGCCGCGCTTGCCGGCGGCGGGCATCCGGGCGCAGCGTCGTCGATGTTGAAGGTGCTGTCCACGGAGTTGAGCCAGACCTTGACCGAACTGGCCATGGAGGCCGCCGGGCCCCGTGGCCGCGCGTACCAGCCGCATGCCACCCGCCCCGGCGGTCCGGTCGCCGAATTCACCCCTCCCCCAGACGGTTACGTCAGTGGCGAGGCCTGGCAGGCGGTCGCGCCACTGCGGTACTTCAACGACCGGGCCGGGTCGATCTACGCCGGCAGCAACGAAATTCAGCGCAATATCCTCGCCAAAGCAGAATTGGGGCTGTAGATGGACTTCACCTTCTCCGCGGAACAGGAACTTCTCCGGGACGGCCTGTCCAAGTTCCTGGCCGGCCGGTACGACCTCGAAACCAGCCGGGCGGCAGCGAAATCCGGCCCGGGCTGGCAGCCCGACATCTGGCAGTCGTTCGCCGAGGAACTCGGCATCCTCGGTGCCGCGCTGCCCGAGGAAGTAGGCGGCATCGGCGGTGGCCCCGTCGAGGTGATGCTGATCGCCGAAGCGCTGGGCCGCGCCCTTGCCATCGAACCGTACGTGGACACCGCGGTGGTCGCGGCCGGTCTGCTGCTGCGCTCCGGTAGCCCGGCCGCCACTCCCGTTTTGGAGGAAATCGCCTCCGGCACAGCGGTTGTCGCGCTCGCCGCGGCCGAGGCCCACAGCGGTGACCGGTGGCAGGACGTCCACACGACCGCCTCCCGCGACGGCGACGGCTGGGTACTGCGCGGCGACAAGATCATGGTGGTGAATGCACCGTTGGCCACGCATCTGCTCGTCACCGCGCAGACCGCGGGCGGCATCTCGCTGTTCCTGGTCGACATCTCCGGGCCCCGGGAGGGACTGGTCCTGCACAGCTACCGCACCGTCGACGACCGTCGCGCGGCCGATCTGGAACTCCGCGACGTCCGGCTGCCCGGGGACGCGCTGCTGGGCGCCGAAGGCGAGGCCTGGCCGTCGATCGCCCAGGCGCGCGACGAGGGTGCCGCCGCTGTGTGCGCCGAAGCCGTCGGCAACATGCGAAAGGTGTTGGCCGACACGGTCGAATACGCCAAGCAGCGCCAGCAGTTCGGCCAGCCGATCGGCAGTTTCCAGGCGCTGCAGCATCGGATGGTCGACATGCACATGGAGCTCGAACAGTCCGTGTCGGCGGTCTACCTGGCAGTGCTCAACCTGGGCGCCGATGCGCACACCCGAGCACGTTCGGTGTCCGCGGCCAAGGCCACCATCGGCCGCGCCGCGCGGTTCATCGGCCAGAACGCCGTACAGCTGCACGGCGGCATGGGAATGACCGAAGAACTCGCGATCGGCCATTACTTCAAGCGGCTCACCGCCGTTCAGTACGAATACGGTTCGACCGACCACCACGTGACCCGCTACGCCGAACTGACCCGCGGCTGAAGTCGGCGTCGGTCAGCGCACAACCGCCTCCAGGCCGTCTGTGACAACCAACAGCTGCGCATAAGTCAACGGCATCACCGAATTGGCGGTGCCCGCCGCAGCCCAGATCACCGGATGGTGGGCGAGCGTCTGATCGACGACGGTCCGCAGCCGCCCGGGATGTCCGGTGGGCGCGACGCCTCCGATCACCTGCCCGGTCGCTTCCAGTACCCGCTGCGGCGTGGCCTTGGTGATGGCATTCGCACCGAGAATGGTGGCGAGCCGCGCGGTGTCCACCCGATTACCGCCGCTGGACATCACCAACAGCGGTTCGCCGTCGCACTCGAAGACCAGACTGTTCGCGATGGCCGCGACCGCACAACCGAGTTGTTCTGCCGCGGCGGCCGCGGTCTTCACGTCGGCGTCGAGGATCCGAATCTCGGGTTCGATCCCTGCCTGCCGAAGAGCAGCGGCGACGCGCCCGTTGCGTTCATTCACAGTGGTCATCATTGCCCACATCGGTCACGGTCTACGCGCCGGTCAGCTGCTTCCGCTCGTACAACCGGGCCCACTCCGCACGCGGCCGGATCGACACGTCGACGTCGGCGGCCTTGGCGCGCAGGGCGCCTGCTGTCGCCTGGTCCTTCGGGGTCAGCTTGAACGGGTCCCAGCCGAAGAACCGGCAGGAGTTCTCCCAGGTGATCTTGTTGATGTCGGAATCGCTTGCGCCCGCGGCATTCAGCTCGGCCAGCACCTGCTCGGGGGCGTCGGGCCAGAAGCAGTCCGAGTGCGGGTAGTCGCACTCCCAGGCGATGATGTCGATGCCGATCTCGTGACGGAGCTTGAGCGACGTCTTGTCGGTGACGTAGCACGCCAGTGAATGCTCACGGAAGACGTCGCTGGGCAGCTTGTCCCCGAAGTCGCGGCGCAGCCATTTCTGGTTGGTGTAGTGCCGGTCGCTGCGATCCAGATAGAACGGGATCCAGCCGATGCCGCCCTCGGAGAACGCGAATTTCAGGTCCGGGTAGTTGCGCATCGCCGGGCCCCACAACAGGTCCTGGGCACACATCGCCGACACCTGAGTGGCCAGGATGATCAAGTTATCAATGGGCGCATTCGGGGCCATACTTATCGCGCCGAAGCCGGTGCCGATGTGCAGACACATCACGACGTTCTCCTCGGACAGGGTCCGGAACACCGGGCCCCAGTAGTCCTCGTCGAAGTAGCTGGGCAGGCCCTCCAGGTGCGGCAACTCGGGCATGGTCACGGCCCGGCAGCCCTTCGCGGCGACCCGCCGGATCTCGCGGCACATCGCCTCGGGATTCCAGGTCGGCAGAATCGCGATGGGGATGAACCGGTCCGGGTAGGAACCGGCCCATTCATCGATGTGCCAGTCGTTGTACGCCGAGACCATCACCAGGGTGGCCTCTTCGCGGTGCATGTTCAGGTGCCGGGCGGAGAAACCGGTGAAGGTCGGGAAGCACATCGAGGCCAGGATGCCGTTCCGGTTCATGTCCCGTACCCGTTCATGCACGTCATAGACGCCGGGACGCATTTCGGCGAACCCGGCGGGATCGCGGCCCCACTCCTCGGCCGGCCACGAGACCACGGCGTTGAGTCCGCTCACCCCTTGCGGGCGGCCCTGGTACATCCACTGGTCGACGCCTTTGTCGTCGGTGACGACGATCGGCGCCTCGGGCTTGTACTTGTCCGGAACATGGTTGACGAACATGTCGGGCGGCTCCACGACGTGGTCGTCGATGCTCACGAGGATGAGGTCGTCGGTCTGCATGTCTCAGTAGTACCGTCTACAGACGTGACCGTCTCTGCACTTTCGGACAGAGGTTTATCCCAAACGGCCAAAATGTCCGAGCGGCCGGTGATCGAGCTGCGCCGCGGTGGCCGCGCCCTCGGTGGCAGCTACCTCTACGAGGGCGACGCGCTGATCACCGGCTGGCACTCACATGAGGTCCACCAGATCGAATACGCGCTGCACGGCCTGGTCGAGGTGGAAACCGATGTGGCCCACTATCTGCTGCCGCCGCAACAGGCCGCCTGGATACCGGCGGGCCTGCCCCATCAGGCGGTGATGAACCCGGACGTCAAGACCGTTGCCGTGATGTTCGATCCCGGCCTGATCGCGGACCGGTCGGATCGGGCACGCATCATCGCCGTTTCCCCGCTGATCCGCGAGATGATGATCTACGCGTTGCGGTGGCCCATCGACCGGCCGGCCGGCGATGCCGTGTCGGACGGATTCTTTCGCACCTTCGCGCATCTGGTGGCCGAGGCGCTGGACCATGAAGCGCCACTGAGCCTGCCGACGTCCGAGCACCCGATCGTCGCCGCGGCGATGGCCTACACAAAAGCACATCTGGCCTCGGCAACGGCCGAACAGGTGAGCCGCGCCGTCTCGGTGTCGGAGCGGTCGCTACGCCGGCTGTTCCAGGAGTCCATCGGATTATCTTGGCGGACTTACCTTCTCAACGCCCGAATGCTCCGGGCGATGGCGTTGCTGACAGAGCCGGGACAGTCGGTGCAGGCCACTGCCACCGCGGTCGGCTTCGAGAGCCTCAGCGCGTTCACCCGCTGCTTCACCCAGTTCAGCGGGCAGTCACCGTCGGCTTATCGCCGCCAGACCGCAGAGACGACGCGCCCGCCGCACGAGTCGCGCTAGCGGTCACGGCCAATCGCCGTCATCGATTCCCCAGGCCCGATCACATCGGTCCGCGGTCTGGGCGATCAACCGCGCGTTCGGCTCGTCGACCGCGCGCACCCAATGCTCGGCGGCGATCAAACTCCGCCCGCCGGCGATGTGGCGCGCAAGCAGCCGTTTCCGTCGCACATCGTCAGCGCCCGTCAAGTAGTACAGCCGATCGATCAGCTGTCGCGCACCGGCAAAACCGTTGGACGGCAACGCCAGGTAGTTGCCCTCGGTGACCACCAGCCGGGCGGCCGCCGGCACGACCAACCCGGCCGCGACAGACTCCTCGAGCGCCCGATCGAACTGTGGCACATAGACATCAGCGGTCTGATAAGCGTCCCGCACGCGAGCCAGCGACACCAGGAAGCCGGCCGCGTCGAACGTGTCCGGGGCTCCCTTGCGCCCTCTTCGACCGAGCCGGGCCAGCTGTCCGTTGGAGAGATGAAACCCATCCATCGGCACCAGGGCAGCCAGATCGCGCTGAGCGGAATTGAATTCAGCGACCAGGCCCTCGGCCGCTGTCGACTTGCCGACACCCGGTGGCCCGGTCAGACCGACGACCACACGGCCCGACCGCTCCTCGAGCAGTCGGGCGACATCGTCCGTCAACGGGCCCATTGCGCGGACATTAGCCGCTCGGCGCGTCCAAGTCGAAGATGTAAAGCACGTGGCAGCGCCAGTGTCACCGGCGCGCAGGCTCGGGCGCACACGCGGTCAACAGCTCCTTGCCGTCCTTGTCTGCGACTTCAGCGGGACTCAACCAGCCGAAGCCCTGAAACCAGTAGGTATCCGGCGCATGTCGGCCCGACTCGGCAACTGCCGGGCCGAGGTCGGTTGTCGTGGTCCATGGCTCCCCGTTGGTGCGATAGACCCGCAACAGCACCGTTTTCCGGGTCCGCCAGTCGAACCCGCCGGGCAGCGGCCGTACCACGGCGAAGCCCGGATACGGTCCGGTAGCGGTCAGGGCATCGAAGGGCACCGCATTGCGTGAGTCGGCCGCCAGCACCAAATCCGTCTGACCGGGCTGGAATGTCAGAATCACGTCGTCCACCGGACCGCAGAACCGGCCGGGCCAGATTCGCAACGTCCCGTCGGTGACGCGCACCCCGAAAACCCTTGGCAGATGCCGGCCTTGAGCACGATCAGGTGAACACAGCGTCAGGAACTTCCTGCCGTCCTGCGCAGCGACGTCGGCTGGGTTGAGCCAGCCGATTCCCTCGAACCAGTAGGTATCGTGCGGATGCCGGTCCGACTCTTTGATCGCCTCACCCAGCTTGCCGGCGGCCCCGAATGCGCGTGGAGACTGCGGGAAGATGAACACGGTGTCCGCGGTGCGCCAATCGAATTGGGCAGGCAACGGCGTCACCACGTCGAACCCCGGGTAGGGTCCGCCGACCGTGAAGTACTCGACTTCGGATCCGGGATTCGGCGGCGCCTTGTGCGAACCAGCGGCTGCCGGCAACGGCGTTGCCTCGAGCTTCAACTCCGCTTTGTCGCGGCGGTCCATGTTGAAGGTGACGTTGACGGCCGTCGTGCCGCGACATGGCGAGCCGGTCCACAGCCGCAGTTGTCCGTCGGTCACCCGGACTCCGAACTGAACCGGCAGCGACGGTTTCCCCAGCGGGTCGCAGCCGGACGACGCCATCAGCGTCACGAAAGTCGCACTCAGGCAGAGGATTCGACGAATCACGAATAGCCCCCATCCGAAGCGCCGGCGTTGGTCTCGAACGGATTCCGGCGGCCGGTGAGCCTTTCGGCGCCCAGACCGATCGCGTACTGCTTGACGAATTCCACAGGTCCCAGCGCGGCCCACTGTTCCGAGTGCCGTTCTTCGTGATGCAGGATGCGATCGATGTCCATGTCCTGTTGGCGGGCCCCGCCGGGTCCGTCGTACCACATCTGACCCGACCCGATGATCTTGCGGAGTTGGTCGCCCGCATCCGCGGGATGGTCGATGTTGATCAGGAACACGTCACCGTAAGTGGACCCCGCCTGCTGGCTCAGCTGGTTCTGGATGAACCCGCCGCCCAGTCCCATCAGCATGCCGTTGGGCGTGGTGGCGAACCGCCCGCCGCTGCCCGCAAGCCGCGGAACCTGCTGGTAGCTCCAGGAATTCGCCGTCTGCCGGTCGGCGATGCGCCGCACCTCGTTCGCGGTGTAGGGCGTTTCGGCGAAGTCGGTGTTCGGGTTTCCCTTTTTGTAGCTGGTGCCCGCGTTCAGGATGTACGTCATCAGCACTGCCCGACGGGCGTCGTCGGCAGTGGTCCCCGCGGGCAGCAGGAAGTAGTTGTTGTCATCGCTGGGATCGGTGCTCGTCCGGTTGTTGTCGACGACGCGCTCCATGCCCTCGAGGATGTCGAAACTCGCCGGCGTGATGTGCTGCTGCCGTGCGACGTCGACGATGACCTGTGGCGGCACACCCTTTTTCGCGGCATTCTGCAGCCACTCGCGGTAGTACCCGGCACTCGTTCCGCTCAGCAGACCCGCATCGCGCAGTGCGTCCTCGTACTTGTTGACCGGGTCATATCCCGGTTCTCCGGGGTCATCACCGATTCGTGGGTCTTTCACTTCCGGCACATCGAACGGAATCCGTTCGGCGGCTGCGCGATCACCATGCTCGTAGAGGAACGCGGCCGATTCGAGCTTCCCCGCGAACGCGGACATACCCTGTCCGAGCACCTGCGCACGGCGCAGGAACGCATCCCCCGCCTCCCGGCATGCCTGGCCGCTGTCGAGTCCGGCCACCGGGCCCGCGGCGGCGGAGAGCTCGGGCCCGCCACCGTCGTTGAACAGCCCGCCGGCCAGCTCCGTCAACCCCCTCGCCGTTTCCCTCAGCGAGGCCACAACGACGGTCAACGGTGCGGTCATGCCAGCTCCCAACCGACCTTGCGCACCTGGTAGCCGGTGTCGCGATCGGCCGCTTCGAATTTCGCGAGCAGCAATTTGATCGCGTTCTCGACCTCGATCCGCTTGGCGGCGATCTGCAGCGCCTGGACCGGCGAAACCCGCGCATACCAGCGGAGCCAGAAGCCGGGTGTGACCCCACCCTCATCGGCGACGTCCCACTGCGACTCGGCGGCGTCGACTGCCTTCTTCAGACTGGCGCGGAGCGCGGCAAGCTGCGCGCCACCTGCCGCCAACGGTCCGGCCACGGCATCGAGGTGGTTCCGATACGCGGTCTGTTCGTCAAGTGATTCGCGGCCCTGCTTCTGCGCCGCATCGGCGGCGGCGCCGGTCCAGTCCTCGGCGAGGTGGGCGAATTGCGTTCGTGCCCGGTCGATCTGAGCATCGACACGCTGGGCCGCGGCGCGTGCGTTGAGGGATGCGGTCAGCAGCGATTCCGGATCGGAATTCATCACCTGCGACACCGTGTAGGGCATGGACCGTCCCCCGTTCCCATCGGTCTCACCATTGTCCCCCACCGGACGCAGGCCACCGGTCACCAAAATCGAACCGCCGAGACCGGGGTGTCACGAAGTGGGAACCTGGCTTCCACCGACCCCGCGGGCCGACTAAGACCGAATGGTGACCTCCCACGTCGCTCCCCCGCCGGACACAATGCAAGCAATCGTGCTGACCGAGGGCTGGCGCTACGTCGACGCCGCGGGACTGCCGGTGGCGGAGGTGGCTGACGCGCACCGCCTCGTCGAGGCCGGCCACGTCCGAGGAAAGGTCATCCTCGCCACACATACCGACTGAATTGTCCCACCAAAGCCCTTGGGACGGAGATGTATCCGAGCACCGGGCTGGTAGCGTGATGCGGACGTTCAGGCGAGGGCACGGGAGGCGTTGTGGGGCACGGCGCATTGCTCCATCACCTGGTGTCCGACGCCGCTGCCGCCGTGCCCGATCGTCCCGCCATCATCGCCGAAGACGGCACCGTCACGACGTTCGCGCAATTCGAGCGGTCGATCGCGGCGGTCGCCGGCTGGATCGCCTCCCAGACCGCGCGCGGCGACCGCGTCGCCGTGATCGCCGACAACGGCCCGGAGTACGCGACGCTCTACTACGCGGCGCCCCGCGCCGCATGCGTCCTCGTCCTGATCAACCAGCGGCTCAGCGCCGACGAGCAGGCCGCGCAACTGGCGACCGTGGATCCCGCCCTGATCCTGGGTGACGCCCGCTACCTGGAACCTCTGAACCGGCCCGACGCGATCGCGTTCGACGGCGAACAATGGATTGCGGCAACACAATCGACGCAGCGGCCCCGGCCCGACGAGCCGGACGCCGACGACCCCGTGTGGCTGCTCTTCACCAGCGGATCGACGGGGGCTCCGAAAGGTGTTGTGCACACACATCGTTCGATCACCGCAGCGGTCCGGGGCAGCATCGCCGGCAGGTCGGTCCGTCCGGGCGGTGTCTATCTGCTGCCGTTTCCCATGTGCCACATCGCCGGGTACAACATGCTGGTGCACCACGGCGCACAGTCGACGGTGCTGCCGGTGGCGGCATTCCGTCCCGATGCCTTCGCGGCCGCGGTGAACAGGTGCCAGGTGACCTCGTGCTCGCTGGCCCCGACCATGCTGCACAGCCTGCTGGCTCACCTGGACCAGACCGGCATCGATCTGCCGTCGCTGCGGGACATCGCCTACGGTTCGTCCGCCATCTCGGCCGACCTGCTGCGGCGTGCCCTCGACAGGCTCGACGTGGGATTCCACCAGGGCTACGGCATGACCGAAACCGGCGGCAACGTCACGTTTCTCGGCCCCGAGGACCATCGGGCGGGCGCCGCCGGTGACGCCGCCGTGCTCACCACCGCCGGCCGTCCCCACGCCGGCGTTCAGATCCGGATCGCGCCGAACGGCGAAATCCTGGTGCGCGGCGACCAGGTGGCGGTCCGGTACTGGCCCGACACGCCCACGACCGACGACGGCTGGTTGCATACCGGCGACGCCGGATACCTCGACGACGACGGCCGGCTCGTGGTGTCGGACCGGCTCAAGGACGTCATCATCACCGGCGGCGAGAACGTGTCCTCACGGGAAGTCGAAGATGTGCTGTCATCGCACCCCGACGTGGATCAGGTTGCGGTCGTCGCGGTCCCGGACCCGTATTGGGGCGAGGCGATCTGCGCGGTCGTGGTGCCCACCGCCGACAGCCGGCCCGATGCCGACACCCTCGTCACGCACGTGCGTAAACACATCGCGGCGTTCAAGCGCCCGCGGCACGTCGTTTTCGTCGACGCCCTGCCGCTCACCACCAATGGCAAGATCGCGAAACAGATACTGCGCGAACAGCTCCGGGCACAGTTCACCGACTAGCCCGGGCCGACCGGCTCAGGGTGTGGCCGTCGCCAGGCCCGCCCGCTCGACGCTCATCAGACTCTCGGTCTCGTGCTCCCGCCGGTACGCCGCACCGCCGCCGTTGAGGCCGAACAGCCGCTTGCTCCACAACAACCACAGCACCGCGATGATGTTCACCGCCAACATCGCCACCCGCAGCGCGGTGACCTTCTCGGTCAGCTCGTACACCTCCAGCGGCAGGAAGATACCGGTGGCCACCACCGCGAAGTACTCGCCCCAGCGCCACATCCCCCACAGCCCAACGGCTTCCACCAACTCGATCAACGCATACACCGCGATGCCGATCCCGATCCACAACAGGGTCGTGCCCGACATCGTGAAAGCGTCGTTGATGTGCCGAATGATCTTGGATCCGTCGATATTCCAGCCGATCTGGTCGGCCAGCGGGCGGAGCAGCGGCAGGTCCTTCTCGAACATGTCCCGCAGATGCACGCGCGCCGCTCGCACCCTGAACACGCCGTAGGACATCGCGGCCAGCAGTAGGAACCGGAAGACGCGCTCGACGGCCAGCACCCGCATCAGCACGCGGTCGCGCAGCAGGCGGCCGCGCGGAACCTCGGGTGCCGATTCCGCCGGCCCCTTCCCGCGTGGCGGACCGACGACGAACGTCTCGCAGCGCAGGCATCGCCACGCCTCACCGACCGGCGTCTGTACGTGCAGACGGGCAGCCAGCTCCGGTTCATCCGGGGCGAACGTTGCATGGCCGCGTAGTCCGCATGACCGCAGGGCGAAATCCACCATGCCGGTACCGTATCGACACGAGCTGAACGGAGCACGCGAATCCCCCCGTCGCGGTTCCGCCGGCCCATACGAAGATGGACCGATGCCGTCCCTACTGTGGTTCCGTCGCGACCTGCGACTGCATGACCTGCCGGCCCTGGCGGCTGCGATCGACCAGGACCGTGAGGTACTCGCCTGCTTTGTGCTCGACCCGCGTCTCGAAGCGTCGTCGGGTGCGCGCCGCCTCCAGTTCCTGGGCGACTGCCTGAGACATCTGCATGCCCAGCTGGACGGTCGGCTGCTGATCACCCGGGGACGCCCAGAAGAGCGAATTCCGCTGATCGCCAACGAGATCGGCGCAAGTGCCGTGCACATCTCGGCGGACTTCTCCCCGTTCGGCCGGCGCCGTGACGACCGGGTCCAGGACGCCCTGGATGACATCCCGCTGGTTCCCACCGGCTCTCCGTATCTGGTCTCGCCCGGGCGGGTCACCAAAGACGACGACAGTCCGTACCGGGTTTTCACGCCGTTCTTCCGCCGCTGGCAGGACCACGGTTGGCGGCAACCGGCCGGCACCGGTCCGCAATCTGCACAGTGGATCGATCCGGGCAGCCTGGCCTCCGGGGCCGCCGCAGTGGCGGACATCCCGGACAGCGGTGCGACGCCCCACTTCGCCGCCGGCGAGGAGGCGGCGCTGCGCCAGTGGCGACGATTCGTCGACGCGGGCCTCGGCGACTATGCCGAGAATCGCGATCTGCCCGGCATCGACGGCACGAGTCAGATGTCGGTGCACCTCAAGTTCGGGACCATTCACCCGCGCACCATGGCCGCCGGTCTCGACCTGAGCCACGGCAGCCACGTTGCGTACTTGCGCCAGCTGGCTTTTCGTGACTTCTATGCCGCGGTGCTCCACCACTGGCCCGACAGCGCCTGGCACAACTGGAGCCGCGACTTCGACGCCATCGAAACCGATACCGACGACGAAGCGGAGCGGCTCTTCGAAGCCTGGAAAGCCGGACAGACCGGGTTTCCGTTCGTCGACGCCGGCATGCGACAACTGCATCAGACGGGCTTCATGCCCAACCGGGTACGGATGATCACGGCGTCCTTTCTGGTCAAAGACCTGCACCTGCCGTGGCAGTGGGGTGCGCGCTGGTTCCTGGAGCAGCTGGTCGACGCCGACGTCGCCAACAACCAGCACGGCTGGCAGTGGTGCGCTGGCAGCGGCACCGATGCCGCGCCGTACTTCCGGGTGTTCAATCCGACAGCGCAAGGGCAGAAGTTCGACCCCGCGGGCGCCTACGTCCGCCGCTGGGTTCCCGAGTTGGCCGACGCCGCTGACGCCCACCTCAAATCCGGATCACGCCCGGCGAACTACCCGGCAGCGATCGTCGATCACGGCGAGGAACGCGCCGAGGCGCTCCGCCGGTATCAAGCGGTCGGGGCCCACCGCGCCGCGGGGCACACGACGCGGAAACCGTAGCGATACCCCGGCGTGTCGCAGCATCAATGGTGAGTGCCGGCCAATTGGCCAGTGCCGTCGCGGTTTTGCCGCACCGGGGGAAGGATGTCCATGCGTGCGGCGGACGGGCCGCTCCATTCGCGCTGTATCCGCTGTGGTGCGCTTTCGCCGCCGTGTTGTGCGGGCACATCTGGCAGCTGAACCGCAGGGCCGGCCAGCCGTAGCCGGCCAAGGTATGGCGCATCACAGGGCAATCGACTTACGCTGGCGTCCATCACGCCCGATCCATGCGGAGGCCAGGTTGCAGAATCCGGAAGCTTTTCTCGACCAGTTCGCCGATGACGCGGCCGGGCGGGTGTTCGCCGAGCCGTACCACACGCCCGATGGGTCGACTGTCATTCCCGTAGCCAAGGTCCGCCACGCCCGCACCGGGACGACGGCAAAACCTTTGGGCGTCTTCGTCATCCGTGACGATGGCACGACCTGGGTGCCTGCCGTGGATGCCGACCGGATCGCGTTGGTGGGCGTGGTGACGGGCCTGGTGGCCGCGACCATCGGCTGCCTCACGCTGCTCCGGCGTCCGCCGTGGCCGGACCTGTCCGACCACGGACATCCGGCTTCGCGCCGGCGCCACTGACGATCACCAGCGCTACGGCGCGGATTTCATCAGACAGATTCCATCCATCGACATACCGGCACCGCGTGGTTTCGCGACGGGGCCCATGGGTATGTGTTTTGCGGGGGTCGTGGAGTTGTTCGACCGCGGGACAGCGCGGAAGAGCGATTCCTCTTCATAACGACACACGCAAGGAGATCAACCCATGACCTTGAAGAAGACCGCAGCGCGTGCAGTCGCTACCAGCATGCTTGGTCTGGCGGGCCTCGGCGTCGGCGCCGGTCTCGCGCAGGCAGACCCGGTCGGTCCGATGCCGACGCCGCCGTTTCCGTCGCCCAACGTCCCCGGACCTGGCGTAAACGCCGGGGCGCCCGGCAATCCGCTCCCGCCGGGGCGCGGCTTCCTGCCGCCTCCGGGACACGGCGGCCCGATGCCCCAGGACCGTGTTCCGTTCACCGCGACACCGTCCTGGGTCCTGGTCCCGGTCGTCCCGCCGATGGGCACGCCGCCGGCACCGCCGCTCCCGGACTGGGCCACCGGCATGCAGGTGGTTTGGAACCCCGACCTGGGCGCTTGGGGCGTCTGGGACATGCAGGGCAGTTCGTTCATTCGCATCTAGCAGGCAACAAGCGGCCGCCACCCCGTCGTTCTGACGGGGTGGCGGCCCGCTTTCGACCACCGCCCCCGACACAATCCCGGGAAACTCTACGGATACTCCCAGCTGAATCCCAGGCAGAAATGCTAACTCGAGCGTCAATTCTTCCTACCGTTACCGCAGACCAACAGCGGGCGCGCGGAGGGAACGACCATGGGTGGCTCACGAAACATCGGCCGGGTCGGCGCCCTGGCAGTCTTTCTCGGCGTCGGCGTATCGATCGCGTCGGGGCAGACGATTGCCTACGCCGAGCCGTCGACATCGTCGGATACCTCACATGGCACGGCAGCAGGCCCCAGCAAGCCGGCCGCCGGCCACGCACCCACCCCTGCGACAGCGGCACCAACCGATGCCGCATCGGCATCGACGTCGGACCGATCGACGCCGTCCGCCCACAAGCCCAAGCGGCAGCCCAAGAACAAGAGCGCTGACAACAAGAGCGCCGATACGGCCGGCATACACCGTGACGCGAACCCCACCCGCCACACGGACGCCACCGCCAAGGAGACGCTGAACCCAACGGCCGCCCAATCCGTCAGCGCCACAACGAAAACCGATCGGCCGCGGCCCGCCGCGGCGGCGAACCATTCCCCCACACCGGCGGTCGCCGCGATCGCGGCCGTGCCGGCGACCGCATCAGGAGCCCGCTCCGCGGTACCGCTGGCTGCGCTCACGACGCCCACCGTGTCGGCCCCGACCCCACCCAACGTCATCAGCCAGATCGTCACCGCGGCAAAGCAACTCATCAGCGTCGCACTGCGGCCACTGGTATCGACGCTGCCGTCGAACGTACCCGCCAATTCGCCGGCCCTGTGGACGGTGCTCGCCTGGGTGCGTCGGCAGATCGAGACGAATCTCCTGCCACCCCACGTGGTTTCAGCCTGGAATGTGACCAGCCCCAACCTGCTGACCAACCCCGGCGCAGAACTCGGTGATCCGTCACTGTCCGGCGGCAGTACGGTGTCCATCCCCGGCTGGACCGTCACCGGCACACCGACTGTCATCCCCTACGGCACGAAGCGCCAGCTCCCGTTGGGCCTGCCGACGCCGGGGCCGACGCTGCCGGCCATCTTCAACTTCCCCAGCGATCGCCCCACCCCGGGCGACACTCAGTTCTTCGGCGGCGGCAATGTCGCGACGTCCACCCTGACGCAGACGGTCGACCTCAGCGGCGCCGCGAAGGGAATCGACTCCGGCACAACGCCATTCAAGCTGAGCGGGTTCCTGGGCGGCGCCATGATCGACCCGTCGGCCGCATCGGTGAAGGTGACGTTCCTCGACGCCACCGGGACGCAGCTGGGCGTCGGGAAGGTCGCGCCCGTCGGGCCCCTGGAGCGCTGGTTCCAGACGGGACTGCTCGAACGCAGCACCGAAGGCACCATCCCTGCCGGCACCCGTACCGCGCAGGTGGTCGTGACACTCAAGGACTCGAACCCGCTGACCGGCGGCTACAACAATGCCTTCGCCGATGATCTGTCCTTCACCGTCGGTGCGGCGCTGCCGGCCCCTCCGCCGCCGAAGCCGCCGACGTCGACCGTCGGCGCACTCGACCACGTGTTCATGGTGTATCTGGAGAACAAGGGCTACAAGGACATCGTCGGCAGCCCCAATGCGCCGTACCTCAACAGCCTCATCGACACCTACGGCGTCGCGGCCAACTACTACGCACTGACCCATCCGAGCGATCCGAACTACTACCCGATCCTCGGCGGCTCCGACTTCGGTCTCAGCTACAACTGCGCGACCAACTGCATCGACGCGACAAACCTGGCCGACAGAATCGAAGCTGCCGGCAAGACGTGGGCCGGGTATGCGCAGGGCATGTCCGCGGCCGGCCCCTACGTGTCGACGAGCGACTACGCGCCCGACCAGTTGCCGTTCCTGGCGTACCGCGACATCTACAACAACCAGGCCCGCGCCGACGCGCATCTGCATCCGCTGACCCAGATGGCGACCGATCTCTCGTCGTCGGCCACCACACCGAACTTCGCGTGGTTCGCGGCCAACGAGGCCAACAACGGCGAAGGCCCGCTCAACTTCCCCGGGGGTTATCTCAACTACATCGGCGCACTGCTCACCAACCACCAGTACAACGTCAAGGCCGCCGACCAGTTCGCTCAGCAGACCATCCCGGTCATTCTGAATTCGAAGGTGTGGAACGACCCGACACAAAAATCGGCCATCGTCGTCACATTCGACGAAGACACCGACAACCTGTCACTGGGCTTCGGCAACGGCGGCAATCGCGTTGTCACCGTGGTGATTCCATCACCGGGCGCCGTCAGCGCCGGGATGCGTTCTGGTAACTTCACCGCCACCGACTACGCCAACCACTACAGCCTGCTGCGCACCATCGAGGATTCGTTGAAGCTGGCGCCGCTGACCAACAACGACGCCTACGCCGTGCCGCTCAACGACTTCTGGGGCACCCCACCGGTCGTACCGTAGGCCGGAAACGAGCGTCGGACCCGAGGAAAACCTCGGGTCCGACGGCTACTTCCGGGTGGGGCCGGTGATCAGAACCAGTCGACCTGGGCCTCGACGGTGGTGCGGTCCAGGCTCTCCAGCAGGTCCAGCTGGGTCGTCACCTTCGGCAGTTCGTAACGGAAGAAGTACTGCGCGGCAGCACGTTTCCCGTCGTAGAAGTTGCCGGTGTTGCCGCCCGCGGCGCCCAGCTGCTCGAGCCAGATCCAGGCCATCACGATGTGGCCGGCGGCTTCGAGGTACGCGGTCGAGTTCGCCAGCGTGGTCTCGGGATCGCCCGCGGCCCACAGCGTCGCCGTGACCTCGGCAAGGCGGTCGGTCTGCGCCTGCAGCTCCCGTGCGTAGCCGGCGGTCGCCTCCGACTGCAGTGCGGTCTGGACGGTGTCGTTGATCCGCTTCTGCAGCAGCTTCAGGCCGGCGCCGCCCTGCATGACGACCTTGCGGCCGAGCAGGTCGATGCCGTGAATGCCATGCGTGCCTTCGTGAATGGCGTTCAGACGGTTGTCCCGGTACTGCTGCTCGACGTCGTACTCGGTGGTGTAGCCGTAGCCGCCGTGGATCTGGATGCCGAGGTTGTTGGCTTCCAGGCACCACTGCGACGGCCAGCTCTTGGCGATCGGGGTGAGGACCTCGAGCATCAGCTCGGCCTCGTCGCGCTCGGCGCCGGTGAGGATCTTGATCTGGTCGACAAGCCGTGCACAGTACAGGCCGAGCGCCAAAGCGCCTTCCACGTAAGACTTCTGGGCCAGCAGCATGCGCTTGACGTCGGCGTGCTCGATGATCGCGACCTGCGCGCGCGACGGATCCTTGTCGCCGACCGGGCGGCCCTGGGTACGGACCTTGGCGTACTCCAGCGACGTGAGGTAACCGGCGTAACCGATGGCGGTCGCCATGGAGCCGACGGCCACGCGGGCCTCGTTCATCATGTGGAACATGTAGGCCAGGCCACGGTGCTCCTCGCCCACGAGGTAGCCGACGGCGCCGGGCTCATCGGCGGGCTGGTGGCTGCCGTCACCGAAGTTCAGCAGGGCGTTGGTGGTGCCGTGGTTGCCCATCTTGTGGTTGAGGCTGACGAGCGCGACGTCGTTGCGGGTGCCGTCGGTCAGGAACTTCGGCACGATGAACAGCGAGATGCCCTTGACGCCGGGGCCGCCGCCGGGAACCTTGGCCAGGACCAGGTGCACGATGTTCTCGGACAGCTCGTGGTCACCACCGGTGATCCACATCTTGGTGCCGGTGACGCGGTAGGTGCCGTCGGCCGCCTTGGTGGCCTTGGTGCTGATGTCGGCGAGCGACGAGCCGGCATCCGGCTCGGACAGGCACATGGTGCCGAAGTAGCGACCCTCGAGCATCGGGCGGACCCAGGTGTCGATCTGCTCGTCGGTGCCGTACTCGGTCAGCAGGTTGGCGTTGCCGACGGTGAGGAACGCGTACGAGAAGGTGGAGGGGTTCGCCGCGCGGAAGAACGCCGCCGACGACTGTGCGACCACGTTGGGCAGCTGCATACCGCCGACGCGTTCGTCGAACGAGCTGGCCATCAGGCCCGCGGCGTTGAAGTCGTCGAGCGCCTGCTTGATCTCGTCGATCAGCACCACCTTGCCGCTGTCGTCGACGAACGGCGGGTTGTGGTCGGCCTTCTTGTTGTGCGGTGCGAAACGCTTGGTGGCGATGTCGGCGCTCAGATCGAGGACGGCATCGAACGTGTCCCGCGAATGCTCCGCGAAGTGCTCGTGCTTGGTGAGCTCGACGACGTCAAGCCACTCGTACAGCAAGAAGTCCAGGTCGCGCCGAGACATGAAATCAGTCACTGGGTTCTACCTTCCAATGCAGCCAGACATTAGCAGTCGCTCATTTCCTAAGCGATTGCTAATATCGCCTATCGGTCGGCTCCGTGTCAACTGTGTGTACGATCACCTGCACATGAAGACCGACCGGACCACCGACTCGGCCGCCGCCGAGCGCATCCGGCGCGCGGCCATCGAGGCGTTCGCCGAGTCCGGCTACGGCGGCAGCTCGACCCGTCAGATCGCCAAACGCCTCAACATGAGCGCGACGGCCATGTACCCGCACTACCGCTCGAAGGAAGAGCTGCTCTACGCCATTGCCCTGGAAGGGCACGGCAGCCTCCTGGCGACCCTGCGTGCCACCGACGACGCCGGCGCACCGTGCGCCGAGCGCTTCCACACGGTCGTCGCGGCCTTCGCCACGTGGCATGCGGAGAACAGCAAGCAAGCCAGGGTCGTGCAATACGAACTCCACGGCCTGACCCCGGCCCATTACCGCACCATCGCTCCACTGCGGCACCAGGTCACCGCCGTGATCGCCAACATCATCGAAACCGGTATGGCGACAGGCGAATTCCACGTCGACAACCTCGACGACGTCGTCATGGCGATCTCGTCGCTGTGCGTCGACGTCTGCCGCTGGTTCCCGTCGCGCACCCACCGCGATCCCCACAAACTGGGCGAGATCTACGCCCAGGTCGCCGCCCGCCTGGTGCGCTGACCGCACGCCGCGCAGCTCCCGCGAAATGGCGTCGGAGCGCCCGATTCTCCTGCTCTACCTGCCATAACCTGCCAGTCACCAGCGCTGATCATGATGTACTTGCTGCCGACGACAGGAGGCCCGATGGTCAACCCTCCACCGGAGGATCGCGACGCGGTCGCGGCGCCAGCGCCCGAGGTCCGGTTACGGCGCGTGCGCGGCAGATTCAGCATCCAGTCGAAGCTCATCGCGATGCTGCTGGGGGCCAGCATCGTGTCAGCCGCAGTGGTGGGATTCATCGGCTATCAGACCGGGCAGGCCTCATTACGTAACGCCGCATTCGACCGGCTGACACAGGTCCGCGAGACGCAGGCCCGGCAGTTCATTGTTCAGGTCTCCACGTTGAAGAAGGCTCTTCTCGTCTACACCAGCGGACCGGCGATGGGTGAAGCGGTGCAGGCATTCGGCACCGGCTTCAGTGAATTGGCCAATGTGCCAATCGATCCCGCTCAGCAGCAGAGCATCGTCAGTTACTACAACAACGATCTCATCAACCCGATCGAGCGGGCGACGGGTGCCAAACTCAATCTCGATGTGCTGTTGCCGTCGTCCAACGCGGCTCGTTATCTGCAGGCCCGCTACACCGTTCCCGCCGCACGGCCCGACGGGTCGGCTCCCGCTCCGGTCCCCAGCGCGTGGGCGGCCGCCGCCGATCGCTACGACCCGTTCTTCGAAAAGATCGTGGGCCTGTTCGGCTACGGCGACGCGCTGCTGATCGACCCGGCAGGCAACGTCGTCTACTCGGCGAAAAAGCGTGCCGACCTGGGCACCAACGTCTTGTCCGGGCCGTACGAGCAGGGCAATCTGCACGAGGCCTACGCGAAAGCCATGGGCGCCGATCGGGTTGACTACGTCTCGGTCACCGACTTTCAGACCTATCACCCGGCCGGCGACCACCCCGTTGCGTGGATGGGAGCGCCGGTCGTGGCGGGCGGCCGCACGATAGGCGTGCTGGCACTGCAGCTTCCGATCAACGGGATCAACGCGCTGATGACCTTCAACGGGAAGTGGCAGGAGAACGGTCTCGGCGCAACCGGAGAGACGTACCTCGCCGGCGCCGACAGTCTCATGCGGTCCAACTCCCGCCTGTTCGTGGAGGACCCGCAGAAGTATCAGCGCGCCGTCACCGCAGCCGGGACACCCGCCGCGATCGCCGAACGGGCGGTCCGACTCGGCGGCACGACCCTGATTCAGCCCGTCGGCGGTGACGCGACGCGGGCGGCCGAACGCGGCCAGTCCGGGGTGCTGATCGCGACCGACTACCTGGGCCAGGAGACGCTGCAGTCTTACGCACCGGTGACGGTCGGGCCCGACGTGACATGGTCGATCGTCGCGAAGATCGACACCGCCGAAGCGTTTGCGCCGGAACGGGTCTTCACCAGGACGATGGGCGTCGCCGTCACGGCCATCGTGATTCTCGACTGTCTGGCCGCCATGGCTCTGGCGCAGTTGTTCGTGCGCCCCATCCGCCGGCTCGAGGCCGGCGCACAGAAGGTCAGCCGGGGCGAGTACGACGACGTGATCCCGGCGCGGACCCGGGACGAATTCGGTGATCTGACCAAGACTTTCAATGACATGAGCCGGCTGCTGGGCATCAAAGACGATCTGCTGCGCCGCGAACGCCAAGAGAATGCGCAGTTGCTGCGGTCGCTGATGCCAGAGGCGGTCGCCGAACGGTATCGCCAGGGCGAGGAGACGATCAGCGAGAGCCATCAGGACGTCGCCGTGCTGTTCGCCGATATCGACGGCCTGGACGCCCTCGCCGGCGCGCTGCCGTCCGACGAATTCCTCAGTGTCGTCAACGAATTGGTCCGCCAGTTCGACGACGCCGCCGCACGCAACGGCGTCGAGCCCATGCGCATCCTGCGCAACGGCTACACCGCCAGTTGCGGTCTGAATGTGCCGCGACTGGACAACGTCGAGCGGACCGTGGCGTTCGCCATCGAGATGCAACGCATCGTGACCCGCCTGAACGCCGAGGACGATCTGCAGCTCGGCTTCCGGGCCGGTATCGACACCGGCCAGGTCACCAGCGGTCTGGTGGGCGGTGCCACGATGATGTACGACATGTGGGGCAGCGCGGTCGACCTCGCGTACCAGATCCAGGCCGGCGGCGGCGAACCCGGCATCTACATCACGTCGCGGGTGCGCGATGCCGTCCATGACACCCATCGGTTCACCCAGGCGGGACAGTTCACTGTCGGTGACGCGGAAGAGCCGGTCTGGCGGCTGCTGGGACGGCGGTGACCATGTACACGTCCGGGCCGTCATGGTTCTTGTGGGTCGCCGTCATCGCCATCGGCCTGCCGGCCAGCCTTATCGTGCTCACCGAGTGGCGCCGGTCCCTGCTGCGCCGGAACAGTCCGCTGGCTGCGCCCGTCGGACTCTTGCGCACCTACGTGCTGCCGGTCGTGGCGGTGCTGTTCCTGTTGCTGAAGGTGGCCGTCGTCCCCGCGCGCGACATGCCCATCCGGATCGTGGCCACCGTGTTGGTGTTCCTGACACTGCTGCTGGTGTTGTCCGGCCTGAGCAACACAGTGTTCGCGAACGCGCCAGAGACGTCATGGCGGAGCCGGATGCCGCGGATCTTCGTCGACGTGGCCCGCATGGTGCTGATCATCCTGGGGCTGGCGGTGATCTCCCGCTACATCTGGGGCGCCAACGTCAAGGGTGTGTTCACCGCAGTCGGCGTGAGCTCGGTGGTCATCGGCCTCATGCTGCAGCACTCTGTCGGCCAGATCGTGTCCGGTTTGTTCATGCTGTTCGAGCAGCCGTTCCGGATGGGTGACTGGCTGGACACCTCGGCGGCCCGCGGCCGCGTCGTCGAGGTGAACTGGCGTGCAGTCCACATCGAATCCAGCAGCGGTGTGCAGATCACCCCCAACTCGGTGCTGGCCGGCACGTCCTTCACCAACCTGAGCCGGCTGGCCACCTCGCACACCACCGTCACCACCACGTTCGCCGCAACGGATTCACCCGACCAGGTGTGTGCGACCCTCACACGGATCGCCACCAACCTGCCGCACCGCGGCGAGGGCGTCGAGCCGTCGACGGTGCCCATCGGCGATCACAAGTACCGCACCACCATCGGCCTGAAGTCCCCCGGTGACGACGACGTCGTGCAGGCGACGTTCCTGCGCTGGGCCTGGTACGCCGCCCGGCGCGAAAAGCTGCATCTCGACGGCGTCGCCGACGACTACTCCACACCGAAACGCCTCGAGGAGGCGCTCGACCAGGTCGCCGCACCGGCACTGCGGCTGAGCCAGAGCGACCAGCAGGCCCTGATGCCCTACGCGCGCCTGATCCGTTACGGCACAGGCGAACTCATTCACGAACCCGGTGAAGTTCCGAAGACCGTCACGGTGCTGGTCTCCGGAGGGATCCGGCTGACGGTGCCCGCGCCCGACGGGTCCGTCACCGCGGTTCGCAGCCTCGACAAGGGTGCCCTCCTCGGTGTTGCCGCGTTCACCCACCAGGCCAACCTGGCGTACGCACACGCCCTCGACGAAGTTGTGCTACTGCAGATCGAACACGACGAGATTCAGCGGCTGCTCACCGACCGGCCATTGCTGTCCCGGGAATTCGGCCGCCTCATCGACGAACGTCGCAGCGAGGTGCAGGCGGTCCGTGGCGCAGGGAAGAAGTCCATCCAAGCCGCTGCCGGCCAGGACATCGTGCCTGCGGTCGTGGCCCCTGGCGGTCAGAGATCGGGTTCCCCGTAACGCCCCGAGTGTCCTAGGCTCGTCTGCGTAAGTCCTCACTCACAGGAGGCGGATCTGATGAGCAAGTTCTACGAGTTTGCCTATGCCGTCGGGTTCACGCCGTGGGAGCAAGCCGCGAAGGTCAGCCTCGAGGCCACCCAGGAACTCTTTCAGCGCGAGGAAGCCGAACGCGGCGGGCCGGGCAAGGCGCTCGATGTCGGCTGTGGCAGCGGCCTCTACACCCTGGCACTGGCCGAGCGCGGCTGGGATGTCACCGGCGCCGACCTGGTCGACCGGGCCATCGACCGAGCCCGCCGCCGGCTCGCCGAGGCCGGCGCCGACGCGAAGATCGTCAAAGCCGACGCCACGGTCCTACCGGCAGATGCCGTCGGCGGCGACTTCGACTTCGTCCTCGACATCGGCTGTTTCCACGGGCTGACCGCCGAGCAGCGGTCGAGCATGGCCCGGGCGGTGACGGCGCGAACCAAACCGGACGCGACATTGCTGATGCTGGCGTTCAACAAGCCGGTCGGACCACCGTTCATGCCGGCGGGAGCCACACAGGAGCAGATCGAAAGGGCATTCACCGGCTGGGACATCATCGACGTGGTGACGCCGTCGACGTCGTCACTCCCGCGCCTCGCCCGCAGGGCCGAGCCCAGGTTCTACCGGCTGCGCAAGTCCTAGGACGCCGGGGCGTCACGCCGTCGCGACGCTCAATTCGCCCGCCAGTTCGCGGCGCAACACCTTGCCGGTCGGGGACGTCGGCAGCTCGTCGCGGAACACCACGCGGTCGGGCGTCCGGGAGCCGCGCAGAGCCGCCCGGACGTACTCGCGCAGCGCCTCGGGATCCGGTGACGTGTCCGCTTCGGGGACGACGACCGCGACGATGATCTGTCCCCATTCGGGGTCGGGCACACCGACCACCGCGACGTCGGACACCTGGGGATGTTCGACGAGGACGTCCTCCAGTTCGGCGGGCGCGATGTTCTCTCCCCCGCGGATGATGGTGTCGTCCGACCGGCCGTTGATGAACAGGAAGCCCTCGGCATCGAGCCAGGCGAGGTCGCGCGTCGGGAACCAGCCGTTCTCGTCGAGCACCGACCCGATGTCGGTGTATTTGCCCGACACCTGCTCGCCACGGATGAAGAGCTCACCGATCTCGCCGGGGCCCAACGGCTTACCGTCTTCGGCCCGGATCTCCACCTCGATACCCGGCACCGGCCGCCCGACCGAGCCCAGGCGCCGCTTGACCTCGGGGTCCGGCGACCCGTGCGCATCGCGGTGGTCCTCGGGGGTGAGGACGGCGATGGTCGAGCTCGTCTCCGTCAGCCCATAGGCGTTGACGAATCCCACGTCGGGCAACAGGTCGAGGGCCCGACGAGCAAGTGGCAGTGGGACTTTCGAGCCGCCGTAGGCAAGGTTGCGCAGGGAACTCGGGGCCGCCGCGCCGCGCACGAGTTCGGCGACGATACGGTCCAGCATGGTGGGCACCACTGTGCCCGACGTGACGCTTTCCGCGGCCGCCAGCCGTAGCCATTCGGCCGCGTCGAACTTGGGCAGGTACACCATCTTTCGGCCCGCGTACAGGTTCGACAGCGCCGCACTCACGCCGGCGATGTGGTAAGGCGGCACGCAGATCAGCGCGGCGTCCTGCGCGTCGGCAGAGTCGAATTCGACGGTGCCGGTGACGTAGCTGGTCAGATTGTGATGCGAGAGCTCGACGGCCTTCGGTTTGTTCGTCGTGCCGGAGGTGAACAGCACGATGGCGACGTCGTCGGGGTCGGCGAATTCGGCCGCGGCCTCGGCGGCGTTGGCCGCGTCCACGAAGGCTTGCGATTCCATTGCGCGACCGGCAGTCTCGGCGACGTCGGCGTATTCGTCGTCGTAGATCACCAAGGGGTCCGGCAATCGCGCGATGAGTTCGCGCAACGCGCCGGGGCTGAGCCGATAGTTCAGCGGCGTCAGCGGACGATTCGCCCGCGCCGCGGCGAAGATCAGCAAGGGCAGCATGGCGCCGCCGGTCCCGATGTACGCGACGCTGCCGGCGCCGGACGCCGCGACCACACCGCCACCGCCGTCGGCGAGCCGGTTCAAATCAGCTGTGGTCCAGCGGGTTTCGCCGGAGACGACGGCGACGCGGTCCGGATTGGCCGACGCCGCCATGTCGAGCAGGATCGCGAGACTCAACGATGACTCCGTCTAGATGGGATCGAACTTCGAAATCAGCCAGTTGCCACCGTTTTTGGCCATGGTCACCCGGACGCTGCTGGCGGCCAGGGTGGGCTGCGGCCGTTCGGTGCTGCGCGTTTCCTGGTCGATGAACAGCAGCACGACGGCCGATTCAGGTTGCAGTTCGGAGACGGCGGACTGCACGACGGACGCGGTCGTCTTCACGCCGCGTTGTTTTGCGGCCGGTGCCACGATCTGCTGGCTGAATTGGCTGTAATACGTGAGGAAGTCGCCGGTGAGATGCGACTTGGCAGCCGAGAAGTCCTTGTCCAACGAGTCAGGAGAGTAGGACAGCAGCGCCACCGCGCCGGCCGACGCCGCGTCGATCACCGTGCGTTCGGCTGCCGCGTCCGTCTGCTTGTCGGGCCGGTACTGCGTCCAGTACAGCGACCCCGCCAGGGCCCCCGACGCGACGACCAGCAGGGCGAGGACGACGGGCAGCCACCACTTCTTGATGCTCACGTTCTTGACGCTCACGGTACGAACTCCACCTTCGCCATCTTGAGCACGCCGCCATCGCGGTTCACTGTCACCTTCAGCCGCCACGCGCGCGGGTCGTTCTTCGCACCCGCCGAATTGGTGACCTCTGACGTCGCGGCGACGAGCACCACCGCGGAGTCCTCGGACATCGACTGCACCGCGGTGAGGTTGACGGTGCCCTTCGTCACGACCTTGGAGTCTTGTACCACCTTGACGAAATCTGTTGCCCGCGTGTTGAAGTCGGCTTTGAATTCGCCGGTGGAACTGTCGAGGATGCGCTGCACACCCTCCTTGGCGTTGTTGAAGTCCAGCGACGTCATGTTGACCACACCGAGCCGCGCCGCTGCGGTGAACTCGGCGGCCCGCTGCCGGTTGGTCTGGACACCGTGGTGGTGCCACATGATGGCGGCGCTGATGCCCAGCAGCGCGACAATGAGCAGCGCGGCCGAGCCGGCCGCGAGCAGGGTGCGAAGACGCCGCCGCGGCGGCACCTCCTCCGCCTGCTCGGCCACAGCGTCGGATTCAGCGTCGGTTTCGGCGTCGGCCACATCCGGCTCAGCCACCGCGGTCTCGGCTACTGCCGCCTCGCCCACGGCGGTCCCGTTCACTTCAGTCTCGTCCACGGCTACCGCGACGACCGGCACCCCGTCCGCGGCGGCCGACTCCTGCGCCTGCCGACGCAACCGGATGGCACGCGCACGGGCGCGTGCCGCCACGGCAGCTGCCTCGGCGGCTTCGGCTTCCGCCTCGGCCTCCTCTGCCAGGATCGCCGGATCGTCATTCAGTGCGTGGGCTAGCTCGTCGGCCATAGCGCTCTTCGGGGTCATGAGTCGGAGTCCAGTGCCGCCGACTCGACGGACTCCGTTATGCCTACCACTCGCCATGGGCACGTCACCGCCGGACTCGCGGTGGAGTGTCACGCCGACCTCCATCGTCGCCGCACCGTGACCGCATGGCGCCCTCCTGACCCAAACACAACATGCGAACGACGTTATCAGAAACGGTAATGCGATCGCTAGCAGGACGCGGAACTAAGCTTAAAAGCTGCCATCTAACTGCGAGAATATCATTCTCGTGATCTGCCCATATGGAAGTGATCAGAATCCCGCGCGGCGCTCCAACATCGGACCGGCCAGCGCGAACAGAGCATCCTTGGTGACCTTGCCGGTGGCGTTCTGCGGCAGCCCTTCGACGAACTCGACGAACCGCGGCGCCTTGTACCCCGCCATGCGCTCCCGGCTCCAGGTGATGAGCTGTTGTTCGGTCACTGGACCGGCGGGGACGACGAACGCCATGCCCACCTGCCCGAGCCGGTCGTCGGGAACACCGATGACCGCGACCTGATCGACCGCCGGATGCTCGAGCAAATAGCCTTCGATCTCCGCCGGATACGCGTTGAAGCCGCCCACGATGAACATGTCCTTCTTCCGGCCGATGATGTGCAGCCGGCCGCCCTCGTCGAACGCTCCGAGGTCACCGGTGTGCAGCCAACCGTCCGGGTCGACGGCCTCCCGGGTGGCGATCGGGTCATCGAGATAGCCGGCCATCACGGTGTAGCCCCGGACCAGTACTTCCCCGTCATCGGCGATGCGAACCTCGATCCCGTCCGACGGCCGACCCACCGTGGTGGCGATGTCCTCGAAGGAGTCACCCGGCCGCGACATCGTGGCCGTGCCGCATTCGGTCAGCCCGTACCCGGTGGCGAGGGTCTGGAAGGGCAGCTCGTGCAGGACGCGACGCACCAACTCCACCGGGATGTCGGCGGCGCCGGTGACTCCGGCCCGCAGTGTGGCGAGCCTGGACTTGTCCGGCACGGCGAGCAACGAATGATACAGCGTCGGCGGTCCGGGCAGCATCGTGATGCGTTCCCGCTCAACGAGTTCCACGACCTTGTCAGCATCGAACACCGCCATCGGCAGCATCGTCGCGCCCCGGATCAGCGCCGCGATGATGCCTGCCTTGTAGCCGAAGGTGTGGAAGAACGGGTTGACGATCAGGTACCGGTCGTTTTCGCGAAGGTCCACCCGGTCGCACCATTCGGCGTACTGCCGCAGCGTCTGCCGGTGGTTCATCATCACGCCCTTCGGGCGGCCGGTGGTGCCCGACGTGTAGATGATGTCGGCGATGTCGTCGCCGTCGATGTCCGGACACTCGAAGGGTTCGGCGCTGTCGAGAAATCCCGATCTGAGGTCAATGGCCGGCACCCCGGCGGGAGCCCCGAAATCTTGACCCAGGAAACCTTTCTCGACCAGCACCGCCTTGGCACCGCTACGGATGATGATGTCGGCGGCCTCTTCGATCTTGAACCGGGTGTTGACCGGGACCACGACACCCCCAGAGGTGACCAGGCCCAACGCGGCGATCACCCAGTTCGCCGAATTGGGCGCCCAGATGGCAACCCGGTCACCTTTCGTGACGCCCAGGGCATGGAACGCTCCGGCGGCCCGCCGGATGCGTTCCGCCAGTTCGGTATACGACAAACGCAGCGGCCCATCGATGAGTGCCTCTGCACCGCCGAACCTGTCGGCGGTACTCAGCACCATCTCGGGGATCGTGCGCCAGGTCATGACCGAAGTCCTTGCCGCACCAGGAATTTCTGCACCTTGCCGCTCGCGGTCCGCGGATAGTCCGCGACTTCGTGCAGTTCCTCCGGCCACTTCTGGCGCGCCACACCGGTATTCGCAAAGTGCTCGCGCACCTGCTCCAGCGTGGGCAGGACGTGGCCGGGCCGGACGCGCACCACGGCGGCCACGCGTTCGCCGAGCCGGGCATCGGGAGTGGCCACCACCACAGCGTCGGCGACGCTCTTCATGCCGAGCAGCACCTCTTCGACCTCGACGGCACTGACGTTCTCGCCGCCGCGGATGATGACGTCAGACTTGCGGTCGGTGATGGTGAGATAGCCGTCGTCGTCGACGAATCCGATATCGCCGGTGCGGTACCATCCAGCGTCGTCGAACGCCTTCGCAGTCAGCGCGTCGTCCGTATAGCCGAGGCACAGGTCTGGGCCGCGGCTGAAGATTTCGCCGTCGTCGTTCAGCCGAATTTCCACGCCTGGACGCGGATCACCGTCCGTGAAAAGACGTTTCGCCTCAGGTGCTGTCGGATGGGTGCCCGTGATGGACGGATGTTCGGTACTGCCGTAGGCCCGGTAGACGAAGACACCGAGATCCGACAACCGGCGCGTCACCGCCGCCGGAACCGAAGATCCGCCCAGGCCAACGGTTTTCAGCAACGAGCGGTGCTCGTCGGTACAGTCGGGATGGTCGAGCAGGCTGGTCACGAAGTACGGCGGTCCGCCGCCGACCGCCAGGCCGTCGCGTTTCATCAATGCCAGCACCTCGCCGGCGTCCCAGCTGTCGCAGAGGTTGATGGGTCGGCCCTCCAGCACTGGGATCAGGAACGCCCCGACCATGCCGATGAAGTGACCGACCGGCGCGACAGTCAGTTCCTTGCCCCGTTCGGTGGGATATCCCGCGTTGAGTTGCCGCGTCTCGCAGACCAGTGTCTGGTGACTGTGCACGACACCCTTCGGATTGCTCGTCGTGCCGGAGGTGTAGGCGATCAGCGCCGGTCCGGACGGATCGACCCGCAGGGTCCCCGCCATCGGTTCGTCGGCGAGCAGGTCGTCGAAATCGCGCCCCACCACCCCGACGATCGGCACGTCGGCGCACAGATCGGCATGGTGGGTAGGGCGTCCGGCATTGTCGGCGGTGATGAAGACCCGCGGGGCGGCATCGCCGAGGATGTGCGCCAATTCCTTGCGGCCGTAGAAGTGCACGATCGGGACGACGACGGCACCCAGGAACGCCGACGCCCAGAACACCGCGGCGGCTTCCATCCAATTCGGCAACTGGAAAGCCACCACATCGCCGGGTCCGACACCGCGCGCCCGCAAGCCCGCCGCGAGCCGACGAGCCACGCGCTCGGCCTCGGAATAGGTACCCGACCACGGCCGGACCGCCGAGTGGATCCGGAAGTCGGCGTCGGGAGCATCCCTCAGGCCGGCGGCCAGCAGGTCGCCGACAGTCTCGGTGGTCCACCAGCCGTTGTCTCGGTACCGGGCGGCGAGATCCGCGGGGACGGTGCGGTTTACGGGGCTGCGGAGACCAGTCATGACACTGGGGATCGTATTCTCCAAAATAGAGAATGCCAATATCGCGTGTTGGCCGTGCCTCGAAAAAACTTTGGTCACTTTGTTTGCCCTGGTCACGGTAGGTGACTGGGGCCACATTCGTCACAGCGACATGTCGGTGGTTCGAACTAGTGTTCGAGTATGGGATTCACTGATCCGGCTGTCATCGAGGAGGCGTACGCCGACCTCGACGCTGATGCCGCCCGGATCGCGTCGCTGGACTACAGCGGGTTGAGCGTGCCGGAGTTGCTGGCGTTGCAGTCTCGGCGCGAACGAGTGAAGTGCGCCGCCGAGGCGGTGGATCACCGCATCCTGGCTGCCCTGGTCGCCCAGACCGGCCCGAAAGAGATCGGCGGGAAAAACTGGGCCGATGTGCTGCGGATCCGGCTGCACATCGGCGCGAAGGAAGCGCGGCGCCGGGTTCGGGATATGGAGCATCTGGGCCCCCGCACTGGACTGACCGGTGAGGTGTTGCCACCCTTGTGGGAAGAAGCCGCCCGGGCCCAAGCTGATGGGGCGATCAACACCGAGCACGTCGAAGTCATCAGCCATTTCATGGCGAACCTGCCGAACTGGGTCGACCCCGCCACAACGGTGCAGTGCGAGCAGACCCTGGCCGCCGGAGCCCGGCACCAAACCCCCGAGGAATTGCGGGCCGCGGCGAACAAACTGCTCTACGAACTCGACCAGGACGGCCCCGAACCCGACGACACCGAACGCGACCGCACACGCGGCATCAGCCACGGTAAGCAACGCCGGGATGGGACCAGTGAGGTGTCCGGCACGCTCACCCCCGAATCGCGGGCGTATTGGGATGCGATCTACGACAAGTACGCCGCGCCGGGCATGTGCAATCCGGCTGATGAGACGCCCTGCTATTCGGGGACACCGACAGCCGAGCAGATCGCGAATGACACCAGGACGCTGGCGCAGCGTCAGCATGACGCGCAGATGTGGATCGCCCGCATGGCCCTGACCTCCGGCATGCTCGGCGAACACAACGGGCTCCCGGTCTCGGTGGTCGCCACCACCACGCTGCAGGAATTGCAGCGGGGTGCCGGGGTCGCCGTCACCCACACCGGCACCACACTGCCCATTGCGGACTTGATTCGGATGGCGTCGCGCTCGTACTGCTACCTGGCGGTGTTCGACCACCACACCAACATCCCCCTCTACCTGGGCCGCACCCGCCGCACCGCCACCCCCGGACAGCGGATCATGCTGTTCGCCCGCGACCGCGGCTGCACCCGACCCGGCTGCACCGCCCCCGCCTCGCGCTGCCAGGCCCACCACGCGGTGTGCAACTGGCGCGACGACGGGCAGACCGACATCACCGACCTGACCCTGGCCTGCGGCTGCGACAACGTCCTGGCCGACACCGGCGGCTGGACCACCACCATGAAAAACGGCCGAGCCCACTGGACCCCACCACCCCTACTGGACGTCGGCCAACCACGAACCAACCACTACCACCACCCCACCCTCTACCCCACCGAGAGCGAGGACGCCGATGGTGAAAGCGACAGTCCGACAAGCTAGTTGGCGGACAGGTACGCCCGTCGATATCGACGCGCACAGCACCCGGCGCGGCGCTGAATGCCGCGCGCGGGCGGCAGAGAGCCAGCGCGACTGGCACCGTAGCCACCATCTCGGCCCCGTAGAAGCTTCCACATCGGGAGACACGCGCTAGCCGGCGGGACTGAACTCCAGATGCAACTCGGTGAGCCCCCGCATCTGCCAGGTCGGCTCGTAGGTGTAGCGGCGTGCGTCCTCCGGGCCGTGGTGCTCCTCGCTGATACGGATGTCGGTCATCCGGTCGAGGATGCGGTTGAGCGAGATGCGGCCCTCGGCCCGCGCCAGCGGTGCACCGGGGCAGGAATGGCTCCCCCGGCCGAAGGCGATGTGTTCGCGCACGTTGGGCCGGTCCAGACGAAACTCATGCGGCTGCTCGAACTTTCGCTCATCCCGGTTGCTCGCCCCAGGCAGGAGCATGACCATTGAACCGGCGGGCACCGGCACCTCACCGACGGTCGTCGACGTGCGGGCCATCCGGAAGTGGCACTTGACCGGGCTCTCCATGCGCAGCGCCTCCTCCACGAAAAGCGTTATCAGATCGCGGTTTTCGCGCAGCAGCTTCGCCATATCCGGGTTGTCGCCGAGGACCTGCATACCGAAGCTCAGCAGCTTCGTGGTGGTCTCCTGGCCCGCGGCGAACACGAACGTCGCCAGCCGCACGACGTCGATGATCTCCGGCGTCGATCCGTCGGGGTATTTGGCCTGCGCCATCTCGGTCAGTACGTCCGCGCGCGGCTCGCGGCGACGCTCGGTGATGTACCCGGTGAACTTCTCGTCCAGCCATTCCAAGGGATTGTGCGCGCGCGTGACGGTGTCATCCGTGATATCGCCGACCACCTGCGTCCCGTTGACCGCGCGAAACTCGTCGTGGTCCGAACGCGGGATGCCCAGCAGGTCGGCGATCACGAGTCCGGAGAACGGCCGCGCATAGTCGGCAAGGAACTCACACGACCCGCGGGAGACGAACCGGTCCAGCAGTTGGTCGGACAGCTCCCACATGAAGTCTTCGTTTTCCTTGAGCCGCTTGGGCGTCAGCAGCCGGCTCAAGAGTCCGCGCGTGCGCGCGTGCAGAGCACCGTCCTGCGTGACGATGTGCTCGCTCATCGGAATCCGGTCGCGGTACGCCTCGAGCAATTCGCTGATGTCGTCGCCCTCGGGCTGAAAAGGCAAGCCGGAGAACGGCCCTGCCACCGACACGCACGACGAGAAGGCGCCGTCCTTGTAGACGGCGAGCGCTTCCGAGTGGCCCGACACCGCCAGCACGCCATGATTCGGTTGGTCCAGAACCGGGCATTTCGCCCGCAGCTCGTCGAAGTACGGGTACGGATCGTCGATCAGCGACGGATCGGCGAAGAAGTTGGTCGGCTCGATGTCGGTCATGTGCAGCTCCTTGATGTCAGCCGAAAAGCACCGGCAAGGCAGTGGGCGAGCGGAAGACCTGCCCGCGGATGTGCGGGTCCTCGGCCGCCGGGTCCAGGCGGAGTCCCGGCAGGCGGTCGAACAGCAGGTTCAACGCCACGCGCATCTCCAGCCGGGCGAGATGCATGCCCAGGCACACGTGCGCGCCGTGCCCCCACGAGATGGGAGTGCGGGCCGCCCGATAGATGTCGAAGCGGTCGGGATCGGGGTAGCGGTCGTCCTGCCGGTTCGCGGCCCCGAGCATCGGCATCACCGACGAGCCTGCCGGAATGTCCACTCCCCCAAGCACAGTGTCGTGTGCGGCGACCCGGGTTATGGTCAGCAGCGGAGCCTCCCAGCGCACCGCTTCCTCGATGGCCTGCGGAATCAGCGACCGATCGGCGCGGACGGCGTCGAGCTGGTGCGGGTGGGTCAGCAACCCCAGCAGCAGATTGCCCAGCGAACGATAGGTGGTCTCGACCCCGGCCGGGAGCAGCAGCCGCAGGAACGAGAAGATTTCGTCGTCGTCGAGCCGTTCCCCGTCGATCTCGGCCACGGCAAGACTGCTGATCAGATCATCCTGCGGGTCGACGCGTCGGGCGGCGAGGATCGGCGCGAAGTACTCCTCCAGCGCCTTCGAGGCGGCCTTGCCGCGTTCTGGATTGACGGTGAATGACAACAGCGAGATCGACCACCGCTGAAACTGTGGATAGTCCTCCTCTGGCAGCCCCAGCAGGCCGGCGATGATGCGGGTCGGATAGGGAAAGGTGAAGTCATTGACCAGGTCGACCCGGCCGTTGCCGGCGAAACCGTCGATCAGTTCGTTGCCGACGCGGCCGACCAGATTCTCTTCCCACCGCGCAAGCGCCTTCTGCGAAAAGGCCTTTGACACCAGCGCCCGGTGCCGCCCGTGCTCGGGCTCATCCATGCCGAGCATCACCCGCTTGCCGAGCACCTCACCGAACGCCTGGATCACGATGGCCGACGAGAAGGTCTCGTTGTCACGCAGCATCGTCGCGATGTCCTCGTGGCGGTACACGATGAACAGCGGCTTGCCCTCTTCACCCGGCATCACCGACATGTCGATGCGCTGGATGCCCTCCTCGCGGCGCAGCCGGGCCATCTCCGTGTACGGGTCGCGGACATCGCCGGACACGACGTCGTCGAACGCGCCGAAATCCTCGAGGTCGTCGAACAGATCCATGATTCTCCTTATGAAGCCGGGTACGAGACGGACTTGATCTCGGTGTACTGGTCGAAGCCGGCCGCGCCGTTCTGCCGGCCGACGCCACTGGCCTTGTAGCCGCCGAACGGCGCTTCGGCGCCGTACGCCGAGGTTCCGTTGAGACCGACGAAACCGGCCCGCAGCCGGCGCGCGACGGCGACCGAATGCTCGACAGACCCCGACATCACGTTGCCGGCGAGGCCGTACACGCTGTCGTTGGCGATGCGGACCGCGTCGTCCTCGTCGTCGAACGGGATCACCGCGAGCACCGGCCCGAAGATCTCCTCCTGCGCGATGGTCATCGAGTTGTCCACATCGACGAAAAGCGTTGGCCGGACCCAGAATCCCCTGTCAAACCCGGCGGGCGGTGCGGTGCCGCCGACCAAGCAGGTGGCGCCCTCGTCGATGCCCTTCTGGATGTAGCCGAGCACCCGATCGCGCTGCTTGGCCGAGATCACCGGACCGCAGAGGGTGGCGGCATCCTGCGGATCACCGGGCGCGACGTTCTCGTAGATCGACTTGAGGATCGCCACACCCTCGTCGTAGCGACTGCGCGGCAGCAGCATTCGCGTCGGGTTGGCGCAGCCCTGCCCGGCGTGCATGCACGGTGCGATACCGATGGCACAGGCGAGCCCGAAGTCGGCGTCCTCCAGGACGATGGTGGCGGACTTCCCGCCGAGTTCGAGGAACAGCCGCTTCATGGTGGCCGCGCCCTTCTCCATGATCCGCCTGCCGACCGGCGTCGAGCCGGTGAACGAGATCATGTCGACTTTCGGCGACAGCGTGAGTTCTTCACCGACGAGGTGATCGGAGGCCGTGACGACGTTGACGACACCGGGCGGGATGTCGGTCGACTCGCCGATCAGCCGACCCAGCCGGGTGGCGTGGAACGGGGTGTCGGGTGCGGGCTTGAGGACGACGGTGTTGCCGGTGGCGAGTGCCTGGGCCAACTTGTGGATGCTGACCTCGAACGGGAAGTTCCACGGGGTGATGGCGCCGACGACACCCACGGGTTCGCGCCACACCTTGCGGGTCGTCAGCTGTCCGGTGAGGGCGACGAACGCGTCACCCAGGTCGGTCTCCCAGGCGTACTCGTCCATCAGCTGAATCGGGTATTTCAGCGCGTCGGAGAGCGGGGCATCCAACTGCGGGCCGTAGGTGATGGCACGCGGGGCACCGGCCTCGAGGATGAGTTCCTCACGCAGCGCTTCTTTTTCGCTTTCCAGCGCGTCGTTGAGCTGCTGCAGGCAGCGCTTGCGCAACTCGAGGTTGGTTGACCAGTCGGTGTCGTCGAATGCCCGCCGGGCGGCGTCGATGGCCCGGAGCATGTCGGCCCTCGACCCGTCGGAGACCTCACCGATGATCTCCTCGGTGGCAGGGTTGATGTTGGCGAACGTGCCCGCTTCGCCGTCGACGAGCTTGCCGCCGATCAGCATGCGCGACTCAAACATGTTTCGGTATTCCCATCGCCACTCGGATGATTCGATGCATGACAAAGCCAGGCAGTATCTTGTTGGAGATCAGCAACATTCGTGCGTCGAGCCCCACGGGGTGTTTCGCGAAGGGCGCCGTTTCCCCCAGCGCCGCGGCGAGCCCGCGGGCGAACCGTTCGGGAGGCTGTGCCAGCCGCATCGCGGCCCGCCCGCGTTTGTCGATGTTGCGGTGATGCGGGGCATAGGGACCGTCGAAGTCGCGGTGATCGGTGGTCCCGGCGTCGGTGATGATATCGGTGTCGAATGTGCCGGTGACCAGGACGGTGACGCCCAGCCCGAACGGGGCCACCTCACCGGCCAGCGACTCCGCCCAGCGTTCGAGGGCTCCCTTCGCCGCGGAATACGCTGCGATGGCAGGCATTCCGCGGACCCCACCCTGGCTCGAGATCACCACGATGCGGCCATGGCCCACCGCCCGCATGGACGGCAACAGCGCCTTGGTGAGCAGCACCGGACCGGTCACATGGGTGGCCAGCATCTGGTCCCACAACTCGATGGGCGTCTCCTCGACCATGCCGGCCGCGGCGATTCCGGCATTGTGCACGACCGCATACGGGGCCCCGATCGCCTCCTCGATGAGTTTGGCCGCCGCGGCGATCGACGCCCGGTCCTGCAAATCGAGTGGCACGCCGATCAGACACGGGTCGTTGTCGCGGGCACCGACGGTCTCGCGGAGTCGTGGCATTCCGGTATCCGGGGTCCGCATCGCGGCGACCACCCGCCAGCCGTCCCGGTACAACCGCACTGCCGACGCGAAGCCCAGCCCCCGGGATGCGCCGGTGATGACGACGGTGCGGGGCTCAGCCATGATGTCCTTGCTCTGCGCACCGGTTGCTCGTGGACGCCAGCTCCACCGCGGGGCGGCCGTCCGGTTGTCCTGTCATCCAGGTCGACATGATGCCGACCGAATACGGTCCCTGCTGGCCGTTCTCTTCGTAATATCCTTGAGGGTCATAGACTTTGGCTTCCGGATATGGCCACGGGCACGCCACCGATGTCGCCAATCCGGACATACGGATGGCTGTGAATCCGGCGCCGTAGCAGAAGTAAGCGGCGTTCACGATGACGAACATGACCGTGAACATGCCGAGCACCGGCCGGCCGGCGAACAGCCGCACCCGTTGCGAAAGTTTCTCGGCCACCGTGCGGCCGGTGTCGTCGCGGTAGACCAGGATGCCCGCGGGGATCATGACGAAGGTGACCATCGTCGACTCCCACAGCAGCGGGAACTGGAACGTCGTGCCGGTGAAGATGGACCCGAACGGGATCACCTGCGAGTAGATGTACAGCCCGGTACGGACCAGGGTGAGTTCGAGCATCATGTCGAACAGGAAGCCGATGACGAAGATGAACCCGGCCAGCGTGACCAGTGGGTGGCGCCACACGAACGAGTCGACGGGCTTGCGGGCCTGAATCTTTCGCAGGATCCAGACTGCCGGAAAGTACGGCCCGAACTGGAACATGACGTAGCCGAGGACGATGAAGGGCTCGACCGTCGGCGACAGCGACACCCACGGCCAGTCCTCGGGCCAGTGCCACAGCGCCGGGTTGTAAACGGCGTACGGCGACCAGTTCATGTAGGGGTCCTGCCACACGATGGCGGTGGTGATGAAAGCCATCAGCACGATCGGACTGCCCGGATTGCGCCGCCATCCCCACACGCAGACGGCGACCAGGGCGGGCACCGAGAAGATGGTGAAGGCCTCCCACACCGTGATCCAGTGGTCGAACCCGAACAGGAAGTCGACGGGCCGCGGCGCTCCCTGCACGTCGGGGTTGGTGATCCGCGGTGACACCGCTCCGCGGCGCGCGTAGTGGGCGACGACGGCACTGAGCACGACGATGACGGCCGACCATACCCAGGGCCATGGTGAACGGCTCTGCCGCGGAGCGAGTTTGGTGTCCAGTGCGGTCATGCGTCACTCCTCGCCGAAACGGTCGACCAGGTGGGAATTGATGCCGTCGGCATCGAGTTGCCGCGCCACGAGATAGCCGGCGCCCATCCAGGCCCGACGGGTCCACTTGCCGAACGACACGCGGGTGCCCGGCGCGCCGGCAGCGGCCGGCATCATCTTCACGCGCTCCAGCGCCTCTTTGACGCCACGGGGGCTCAGCGGGTGCGCGTCGGTGAAGGCGCGAAGCAGGGCGCTCGCGACGTCGCGGTTGACGACGGGGACGCAGTACTCCGGCCTACGGCCGTAGGCCTTCTGGTAGTCGTCGAGGAAGCGCTGCCCGACGGGATTGGCCTCGTCGTACTGGTCGACGCCCGTCCATCCCATGAATGCCTGCCACATCACCGGGTTTATCCACGCATTCTGGAAAGCGGTGCTGGTGAACCGTGGCGGGTCCCAGTCCAGGGCCTGCAGTGCCGCGTTGAGGAACACGATGCCGAACCCGAAACCACAGTGCACCAATGCATCCGGCTTGGCGTCATGCATGGTCTTGACGACCTCGTGGACGTTCTGCGCCGTCTGGGCGATCTTCGCCTCGGCGATGATGCGAATACCTTTGCGCCGACAGGCATCCCGGAAGTGCTCGAGGTAGGTGTCCCCGACCAGCGAGTGCTCGATGAGCACACCCACTTCCCGGTATCCGGCCTTGGTCAGCTGGTCGGCCCAGAAGATCGGCTCGTCGGTCAGCGAGCCCTGGGGAAATGAGAACGTCCACTCACCCAGCCAGTCGTCGCTGCCGCTGACGCTTATCGCGGGAATCCGGAACCGCTCTTCGATGGCCTCGCGGGTGGGTACCGCGTTGTCACTGATGTGCGGTCCGAAGACCACGAGACACCCTTCGTCGACCAGTTCGCCGAAGGCGTCGATGACGGCCTTGACGGTCCCTTTCGGCAGACCTTCGACTTCCCTGTAGATGATCTGGACCGGGCGGTCGATGACACCTTCGGCCAGCGCCGTCTTGAACACCAGCTCGAAGGACTGTGACAGGTCGTCCTTCATCTCCTTCGGATACGCGTCCGGCAGCCGGAAATCCATCAGGTAACCCAGTTTGATGGGCTGCGCAGTGCTCTCGTAGGACATGCCACCTCCGTTGGAACCGGCCGGGGAGATATGAAACCTAATATTTGTTCTGAACGTAGCTGAGCACTCGCTCAGCGTCAATCACCAGATCCCGAAACCGGGTCAATCGCGCAGGTAAACGTCGCTCATCTCGTCGAGACCCCGGGCCACAACGGGGTCGTCGGTCAACGGGCCGGCGATCGCCGCACGCGCGGCCTCCTGCGCGGTCAATCCCTCTGCCATCAATCGTCCCGCGGCGATCAGCACCCGGGTTGAGGCGACCTCGCGCAGTCCTGCGGTCTCCAGCCGGCGGATCGCGTGCGCGAAGGCGACCAGACGGGCCGCGGCGTCACTGCCGACCGCGGCCTCATGGGCGACAATCTTCTCCTCGACTTCGGTTGCGGGAAAGGCGAATTCGATGGCAACCATGCGTTGCCGCGTCGAGTCCTTCAGGTCTTTCAGGACGCTCTGATAGCCCGGGTTGTACGACACCACCAGGCCGAAACCCGGTGCGGCATCGAGCGTGACACCGAGCCGTTCGAGGGGCAGCTGCCGACGGTGATCGGCCAGCGGATGCAGCACGACAGTGGTGTCCTGCCGCGCTTCGACCACCTCGTCGAGGTAGCAGATCGCCCCTTCACGCACGGCCCGCGTCAGTGGACCGTCGACCCATTCGGTCTCCCCGCCCCGAAGTAGGAATCGCCCGACCAGGTCGGCGGTGGTCAGGTCGTCGTGGCACGACACCGTGATGAGCGGGCGGCCCAGGTCGTAGGCCATCGCCTCGACGAATCGGGTCTTGCCGCAGCCGGTGGGTCCTTTCAGCACGATCGAAAGGCCCTGCCGGAAAGCCGCTTTGAACACGTTCTCCTCGTTGCCGACCGCGACGTAATAGGGCCGGGCTCCTGCCGTCATGCAGGCATTCCTTTCGGGTTGGGAACTTTCGGCATCCGTCGACGCACATCAGCGGATTGCAGTGCCGACCGGAACAGCGGGCCGATCGTGGCACTGAGCTGATCGAGCCGCGGCAGCGTCGCATGGGCGGCGCTGCCAAAAACCCTGCGTAGATCGTCGATGTCGGTGCCGGCACCGACGGTCAGGCACAGGCAGCCGATCCCCTGTCGCCGTGCTTCGGCAAGTGCGCGGCGGGCGTCGGCCGCGCCGTAGGCCCGCTCATAGCCGTGGTCGTAAGCCAGCCCGTCGGACAGCACGACCAGGAGTCGCCGTGCGGTGCCGCCGTCACGCTTGAGCACCGCGGTCCCGTGCCGGATGGCCGCGCCGAAGCGCGAGTAGGCGCCGGGGCGGAGGCCATGCAGGCGGCGCAGCACGGCCGCGTTCACGTCGTCGCCGAAACGCTTGACGGGCATCATCCGGACCGCCGAACGCCCTTGCGACTGAAAGGCATACAGGGCCACGCGGTCACCCAGGTCGTGCAACGCGACCATCAGCGCGGCGGCCGCCGCCCGTTGGTGGTCATGCACCGTCCGCCCCGCGGAGCTGGGTTGCCCGGCCGAGCCGGAGGTGTCGAGCAGCAGCAGTACCGACAGGTCTCGGCGGCGCCGGAGGCTGTCGATGTAGACCGCCTCGTCAGGAACCGAGCCGGCCCGGAACTCCGCCTGCGCCTCGACCGCCGCGTCGATGTCGATGTCGTCGCCCTGCGCCTGTCGGCGACAGCGATCGAGTCCGACGCCGAGCCGCGCCAACGGTCTGCGCAGGCCATGAGCGTCCGGTACCGGAGGCACCCCGGATCGGTCGGGCTCGGGCTCCACCTCCTGGACGGTGCACCAGCCTGTTCGGTAGCTGCGGCGATGGACGTCCCACTCCGGATATCTGAATCCGCCTGCTTCCCCGGCACTCCCCTCTTCTGGGGCAGTGGCCATCGACACCACGGCATGGCCGCCACCGACCGGCCCGGAACGGGACCGATGGGTCGGCGTATCGGCGCCGGGCGTGCCGCTGCCGGTGAGCTTGCGTGCCACCGACAGCATCTTGGCCAGCAACGTGCCCAGTCCGCCGCCACCGCCAACGGGGCTGGTGAAGATGTCTCCCGCATTCTCCGCGTCGTCGTCACCCTCGCTGTCGGCATCGCCGGGCAGTTCGACGAGTTCGGGTTGCCTCCCGGCCCGCGGGGCATGGTGGCCGTCTACAGCATTCTTGCTGGCCGCCAGAATATTTCGCGCCTTGATGGTGCCGAAGACCGCGGGCGGCTCGGCGATCGGTTCACGGCTCAGGGCCAGGGCCAGCGACGCCTCGGGCGATTCGCTGCGCGCGGCGACGGCGGTGTCGATGACTACGCGCACCGCGGGCGGCAGTAAAACGTCCATCTGCGCGAGCGCGCGGTGGCCCTCGATGGCCAGATACCGGGTGGCGACGGCACTGCGGCGACCGATGCGGCGCAGGAGGTCGGGTTCCAGGCTGCCGGCCGCCAACAGCGACGACTGCACCGCCAGGGCACACAGCTGATCGACCGTGGGCGCGGACGGATCGAGATACATCGTGTCGCCGTCGGTCCAGGTGGGCTGCCCCGGAACGGTCGCCACCACTTCCACGGGGCGGCCCGCCATCGCCGACGCCAAGAGGCCGAATCGCCGTACGCCGTCTTCCGTGGCGCCGCTGTCCACCGAATCTGTCATGCCTCGCCCATGCCTTGACCAAATATCTGTTCCACCATAGAGTCCGATTTTGACCGCAGTCAATGACGTCGTCGGGAGCACCCGCCCGAACTTCTGTTCCACGCTAGATTGTGTGGAGCGCGGCAGCTGATCGCGCAGGCACGGAGGGAGGACATGACTCACGCATACGACGACGGCACCCGTCGAACCGAAATCCTCCAGACCGCAGCGTCGCTCATCGCGTCGACCGGCCTACGTACCTCCCTGCAGGAAATCTCCACTGCCGCAGGCATTCTGCCAGGCAGCCTGTATCACCATTTCGAGTCCAAGGAGGCCATCCTCGTCGAGCTGATCCGGCGCTTCCACACCGATCTCGATCGCATCGGAACCACCGCGCAGGACCGCCTCGACGGACCCGACACCGCACCGTTTCCGGAGAAGATCGTCGCCCTCGGGTCCGCCATCGCCCGCTGCGCCGTCCAGCACGGCGCCGCGCTGCAGATGTCGTTCTACGAATCCCCCAGCGACAACCGCGAACTCGTCAAGCTGCTCAGCCAGCCGCACACCGCCGTCCGACAGGCCATGCTCAACACGCTGCGCGCCGGCAAGTGGGCCGGCTACCTGCGGCCCGAGACCTCCGACCTCCCTACGCTGGCCGACCGTATCTGCCAGTCGATGATGCACGTCGGCCTCGACGTGATCCGCAACAACGCGTCACCCGATCAGGTCGCGACCGTCATGTGCCGCATCATGCTCGGCGGTCTGGCCGGCCGGCTGCCCACCGACGCCGAACTCGACGACTCCCCCGCCCTCGCCGTCGCTGAGGCAGCCATCGAAACCTGGTCGGACGACGTGGTTTCCGAGGGCAGTGACCGGGCCGTCCATGTGCGCACCGTGGCCCGCGCCGAATTCGGCCGTCGCGGTTACGAAGTCACCACCATCCGGGACATCGCGGCGGCGGCCGGCATGGGGATCGGGACCGTGTACCGCCTCATCGGGTCCAAAGAAGAACTCCTGGCCTCCATCATGGCGTCCTTCGGGACGAAGGTCGGCGACGGGTTCGACCGTGTCCTGGGCACCGACGCGACGCCGGTGCAGAAGCTCGACGCGCTGAGTTGGGTCAACATCAACGCACTGGACCGGTTCCCGGACGAGTGGAAGATCCAGCTGGCCTGGATGCGGCAGTCACCACCCGATACCCCCGCCATCGGCCTGGCATTCACCGCCCGCATGCGGCAGTTGAAAGCCCTGGTGTCGGACGGGCTGCGGTCCGGCGACATTCGTATCGACAGCCCCAACCGTGAAATGCTGGCCCGCTGTGTCATGGATCTGCTGTGGGTGCCGCAGAACATCATCGCCACCGAGGGCAACCGTGCCGCACTGCTCACCGCGCGCGACACCATGCTCCGCGGCATCGCGGTCCGAGACGACTGAGAGCGCCATCACGCCGAGGCCGACTGATTGGTGATGCTATTCTCTCAAATGGAGAATGCCACTATCAGTTAGGTAGCGCATGCAGGGCGAGCGAAGCGACAGTGCCGTGAACGTCGAGTTCGACGGTGGGTTGGCCGTGCTGACCATCGACCGGCCGCATGCCCGCAACGCTATTTCGCTGGACACCATGGACCAGCTGAATGGTGCACTCGACGCCGTGGCCGAGGCCCGGGTGCTGGTCATCAAAGGTGCCGGTGAGCGTGCGTTCGTCTCCGGCGGTGACCTCAAGGAGCTGGCCGCCATCACGACGCACGACGGCGCCGCCGAGATGGCGTGGCGGATGCGCGCCATCTGTGACCGGCTGGTGAATTTTCCCGGCCCGGTGATCGCGGCCCTCAACGGGCACGCGCTCGGTGGGGGCGCAGAGTTCGCGACGGCCGCAGACATCAGACTCGCGGCCGAAGACATCAAGATCGGCTTCAACCAGGTGACACTGCAGATCATGCCGGCATGGGGCGGCGCCGAACGCCTGGCCGCCCTGGTGGGCACCGGCAGGGCGTTGCTGCTCGCGGGCACCGGCGAGGTCCTCACTGCGGGCGAGGCCGAGCGAATCGGATTGGTGGACAAGGTCTTCGAACGGTCACGCTTCGAGGAGAGCTGGCGGCAGGTGGCCCAGGCGCTGACGGCCGCCCCTGTGCGCGACATCAAGCGCGTCGTCCGGGGGCTGCCGCCTGCAGACGCCGTGGACGCCTTCGCCCGACATTGGGTTTCCGACGAGCACTGGGCGGCTGTCGACAACCGCACCAAACCGGTGCAGAGTCTTGACGCAGGACGCTCAGCCTGAAGGGAGCATTCGTGATTCGTCTGCTGCTTGCCGCAACGACGGCCGGTGCCGCGGCACTGGGTTTCGCGTCCTCGGCTGCCGCTGCGCCGCCACCGGCCCCCACCAGCTGCATCATCACGGGTTATATGGTCCCGATGGGCTGCGATCAGACCACAGCCGCCGCCAATGGCGTTCCGCGGTGGGGCAACTCCTGCAACGATCTCAACAAGTTGGCGTGGGACGACACCGATGTCGGCACGGTCATCGGTACCATCCGGTGCGACGGCAACGTGTGGGCCCGCATGGGACAACCGCCCGAGGGAGTACACCCCCTCGGCTCTCCATGCGGCGGCGACGACGGCGTACAGCCGTTCGAGTTCTCGCAGACGCCCGACAACCACCTCATCGTGTGCAACTGGATGCAGCCGCCGGAGACCCGGACCTGGGTGCCGTACAGCCCCAAGTGGTCGAGTTACTGAGCGAATTCGGCCAGCCGCGAACGTAATTCGCGTTTGAGGACCTTGCCATAGCTGTTCTTCGGCATCTCGTCGATGTGGATGTACCGCTTGGGCCGTTTGAAGCGCGCGATGCGCTCCAAGAGATGGGCGTCCAACGCGTCGGCCGGTGCGGTGCCGACGATGAACGCGACGACGACCTCGCCCCACTCGGGATCCGGGGCACCCACGACGGCGGCTTCCGCGACATCGGGATGTGTCAGCAGCACTTCCTCGACCTCGCGCGGATAGATGTTGCTCCCGCCACTGATCACCACGTCCTTCGAGCGGTCGCGCAGCGTCAGATAACCGCGGTCATCGAACGAACCCATGTCCCCCGTGTACAGCCAGCCGCCCCGCACCGCGTCGGCGGTGGCGGTGGGGTTGTTCCAATAGCCGGCCATGACAACGTCTCCGCGGCAGACGATTTCGCCGATCTCGCCGGCGTCGGCCCGCGTGCCGTCCTGCCGCAGCACCGCCACCTCGACACCGGAGCGGGCGTAGCCGACGGAGCCGAGGACCGCGTCGTCACCTGATTCGTGGTCGGCGCGGCGCAGACCGGTGATGGTCATCGGCGCCTCGCCTTGGCCGTACAGCTGTGCGAACACCGGACCGAACGCGGCCATCGCCTTCTTCAGCCCGTCGAGGTACATCGGCCCGCCGCCGTAGATGAGCGCACGCAGATTGCGTGGCCGGGCGCGACCGGTGCCGACCAGGCGCGCCACCATGGTCGGGGCCAGGAACGCACTGCTCCCCGGGTGGTGCTCGCAGAGGTCGAGGAATTCACCGGGCTCGAACGCGCTCGACTCCGGTACGACCTGGCGTGCGCCGCGCAGTACATACGGTGGGATGTAGAGCCCGGAGCCATGCGACATGGGCGCGCCGTGCAGGAGGCTGCAGTTCTCGTCGGGATCGTCGAGATCAGCCAGGTGGGCGAGTGTCATCGCCATCAGGTTGCGGTGGGACAGCATCGCGCCTTTGGAGCGGCCGGTGGTGCCGCTGGTGTAGAACAGCCAGGCCAGCGCAGCGGGGTCGGTGTCCGGCGGGTCGATGGGCGGTGCGACGAGACGCTGCGAATACCCCTCGGCACCAATGACTTCAGCCGGTCGCTCGAGCCGGGCCGCGATGGTGGGTGACGCAAAGATCAGCGACGCGCCGCTGTCATCGAGGATCTGCGCCATCTCGCGCGCATGCAGCTTGTAGTTGATCGGGACCGCCACGCATTCGGCGGCCCAGATCGCGAACAACAGCTCGACGATCTCGGGCCGGTTCTCACTGGCGATTGCGATCCGAGAACCCGGCGGGCCGAGCCCGGCCGCCAGGCGTGATGCGCGCTCCCGCAGCGCTTTCCACGTGTGCAGTTGGGTCCTACCCCGGTACACAGCGCCGCGGTCGCCGAATCGGGTGGCGGCGGTGTCCAGGACGGAGAACATGTTCACCGCGGGACCCACTCCGAGTCCAGTGCGTGGTCCGACAGATACTTGGTTGAACTCCAACCGCCGTCGACGACGATGGTCTGGCCGTTGATGAAGCTGCCTGCCTCCGAGCACAGGAACGCCACGGTGCCGGCGATGTCCTCGACACGGCCCAGCCGTTGATGCGGCGTCATCTCGACATTGATCTTGCGGAACCGCTCGTCGTCCAACCGGTGCGCGACCATTGGCGTCACCGTGACTCCGGGCGCCACTGCGTTGCAGCGGATTCCGAGCGCCCCGTACTGGCACGCGATATGCGTCGTCAACGCCGTCAACCCGCCTTTGGCCGCCGAGTACGCACCGCCGCGCAAGCCACCGACGACTGCGAACGTCGACGTGACGTTGATGATCGCCGATCCCGGAGTCAAGTGCGGAATGACCTCGCGAGCCAGCCGGAACGGCGCGCGCAGCATCAGACCCAGGGCGTAATCCAGTGCCTCGTCGTCGGTTTCGTGCAGCGGTTTCGGGCTGCCGACGCCGGCGTTGTTGACCAGGAAGTCGATCCGGCCCCACCGGCCGAGAGCGGCCTCGACGATGCGGGCCGGCGCGTCGCCCGCGGTGAGGTCGACGGCGAGGGTGGCGATACGGTCGGGGTCCGCTCGCTCGAGTTCTGCCAGTCGTGCCTCGTCCCGACCCGTCCCGAGGACGGCCATGCCGGCAGCAGCCAGCGTTGCCGCACAACCGAACCCGATTCCGCTGCTGGCTCCCGTGACTATCGCTACCTGCATGTCAGCCTCGCTCTGATCTGGTGCTTGAGGACCTTGCCCGCGTCATTCCTTGGGAGCGCATCCCACGTCTCGACCTGCTCGGGAATCTTGAATCGGGCGATGCCCTTGTCGGCGAGGAACCTTCGTAGTTCGGCGACCCCGGGTGGTTGCCCGCCGGCCGGGACGATGACGGCGCACGCGCGCTCCCCCGTCCGCTCGTCGGGTAATCCGACGATGGCGATCTCGGCGACTCCCGGGTGGTCGAGGAGGACGTCCTCGACTTCCTTGGGTGCGATGTTCTCCCCGTTGCGCACGATGATGTCTTTCGCCCGACCCGTCACCACCAGACAGTCACCGTCCCACCGGCCGAGGTCGCCTGTCCGGAAATAACCCTCGGCGTCGCGGGATTCGTCATGAGTGTGGTGGTAGCCGACAAGCATCTGGGGACCGCGCACCCGGATCTCGCCGTCAACCAAGCAGATGTCGGCAATCCCGGCGCGACCGTCGGTATCAGCTGCGGCATCCGGATCGTCGAGGGCGCCGACCGTGGTGACCGGAACCTCGGTGGAGCCGTAGACACGGCTGACCTTGGCCTGGTCGAAATAGGCGGTGGCCCTGCGGATCAACGGCGGCGGCACCGAGGCACCGCCACAGATGAAGACCTTCAGATCGGGTAGCCGGGTACCGGCCCGCTCGGCCGCGTCCAGGATCCGCTCCAGGAACGGCGTCGCGCCGGCGATGTGGGTGCAGCGTTCCGCAACCATGAGCGCCACTGCCGCGTCGGCATCCCAGCGCTCCATGAGCACGGCGGTGGTGCCGAGCAGCAGCGGGCACTCGAACGCGTAGATGGAGCCACCGACGTGGGCGACCGGCGAGGGGACGAGAAACGTGTCGCCCGGCTCGATCAGCCAGTGGTCGCGGAGTTGCCCGATCAGGGCGCCGATCGAGTTATGGCTGTGCAGTACGCCTTTGGTTCGCCCACTGGTGCCCGAGGTGTAGAGCAGCAGAGCGGGGGCGTCGGGAGCGACGGCCGGGAGCTCCCGTGGCGCTGCGGCTTTCGGCAGTGCGCCGTCGCGCACCACGACGATCTCCGGTGGCACAGCCATATCCGTCGTCGCCCGGGCCAGCATGGCGGCGTAGTCGTATCCGCGAAACTCTCCGGGGATGAAGATCATCCGGCTGCCCGCATCAGCGAGGATGAAGGCCAGCTCGCGGTCACGCAACGACGGCAGGATCGGGTTCACCACCATCCCGGCACGCAGCGCACCGAGGTAGACGACGGCGGCCTCCCACCAGTTCGGCAACATGAACGACACCACACTGCCGCGCGGCAAGCGGACCGCGAGATCCGCGGCCAGCGCGCACGCCGCGTCGTACAAAGTGGCGCCATCGACACGGTGCGCGCCGTCGATCAGGACGGTGCGGCTGTCGCCCGCGAGTTCGTGGAGGGCTTCGACGATTGTCCGCATCAGCGCCTCAGCTCTTGACCCGCCGCATCGTCATCGAATGCCGGTACCGCGCAGCGGGGTGGGTGTTGACGGTGACCTGAGCGATGTCGCCGTCCGACGTGCGATAGGTGCGTCGCATCTGCAGCGCGGCGGTCCCGGCCTCCACCTTGAGTTCGGAGGCGAGCTCGGGCGAAACGATGACGGCCGAAATCTCCTGGTGCACTTCGGCAATGGTGACGCCGAAGAGGTCCTCGATGAGCGGGAAGATCGGACCCGAATGCCGGTGCAGCAGCCGGCCGACGGCGGCGAATTCCCGGTTGATGTAGTAGTCGGTACGGCAGATGGGCGCACCGCTGCCGCTGCGAAAGCCCTCGACCGCCAGCCACTGCGAGCCGAGTGGCAGCCCGGTGCCGGCCTCGACGTCGGCGTCGATGGTCGACATGGCAGTGGAAGCGATCTCGAACTGCGCCCCCTCGGCGAAGGCCAACAGATCGTCGATCGACATCACGTCCTGCGCATAGGTGTTCGCCACCGATCTCGGCACCACCAGCGTTCCGGCGCGCGGTTTCGATTCGACCAGATTGTCGTCGCGCAGGCGTCGCAGTGCCTCCCGAATGGTGTAGCGGGACACCGCGAATCGCTCACACAGTTCGTGTTCGGTGGGCAGTTGCGAACCGACGGGATAGACCCCGTCGACGATCTCCTTGCGCAGCGTGCGTGCCACCTGCAGGTAGCGGTGTTCGGTGGTGGGGGCGGTCACGGGCGGTCCTGACGCAATGCCAGCACGCTGCCGTCGCCGTCGGCCGAGACGTAGAGCGTGCCGTCAGGCGCGACGGCGATACCCGCGAACGGACCCTGTGGTCCAGAGAACGGCGGTAGTCCTTTGAGAGGTTTGGGTGTCACCCCGGGTGGTGCGCCGACGGGCAGATCGGTGGCAATCGTGGTGCGGGCCTTGGTGCTCAGGTCGAACATGACCACTTCCTTGGCTCCGGCATCGACGATGTAGAGCGAACTGCCGGCAACGGCAATGCCCTGTGGTCGCCCCAGCCCGTCGACGACGACCTGGACGGCCGACCCCTTCACCTTCACCACGCGGCCGGCCGCCGACTCCGCGACCAGGACGCCGCCGTCGGGAGCGATCGCCACCCCGACCGGGTCGACCAGTCCGGCGGCCAGCACCTCCACGGTCCCGGCCGCCACGGCCAGCACCCGACCGGTGCCGAGTTCGGCGACCACCACGGCGTCACCGTCGACCGCGATGCCGTACAGCTGGTCGAATCCGTCTGCCAGTACCTCGGTTTCGGCCCGCGCGGGTGCATACCGGCTGATCTGGCCTCCCGACGTGGTCACCACGAACTGCCCGGCACCGCAGGAGGCCAGGCCCCGAACGAACCCGGGGTAGCCCGGCGAAAAGAGCATGCCGACCGTGTCGAGCGTGCCATCGGCGCGAGCGGCATAGAAGTACGTGCCATCGGCGACATACAGCCGCCCGTCGTCTCCGACGGCCAGGTCCAGAGGCCAGTTCAGCCCACCCGGCAGCAGCGCCCGAGTCGAGCCGTCGGCCAGGATTTCGGTGATCTCACCGGTGAAATTCGAGGCGAACAAACGGTTTCCGACGAAGGTCAGATTGTCGAGCCCCGGAGTCAGCTGCGCCAATACCTGCTGCGCGCCGCTGCGCGGGTCGATGCGCAGGACCTGTCCGGTGGCGACCTGGGTCGACACGAGGAAGCCGTCGGCATCGAACTTGACGGCGTCGGGCACCCCGAGACCCGTCGCAACCCGCTGCGGTGCACCGCCATCCGGATCGATCCGCCAAATCTCGTTGGCGCTCAACAGCGGAAAGTACAGCATCCCGTCCGGACCGACCTCCATCGCGTTCGGTGACGGCAGTTCGTCCAGCAGGATCTGTGCCACTGCCCCGCCCCGATCGAGTTCCAGAAGCCGGCCGCCGTCACGGCATTCGTTGACGAACAACCGATCTCGATACACGGTGATGCCGTTGGCACTGGGCAAGTCGTCCCTCAGCACACGGGTTTGGCCGGACGGGTCAAGCACACTGACGCGACCGTCCATCACCTCGGTGACATACAAATTTCCAGCCGAATCGAATGCGACGTCGTCGGGCGCGATGATGTCGCCACCCTTGGCCGCCACCGTCTCCAGCGCTCCGGTGACCGGGTCGAGCGCGCTGATCTGACTGCCGGTCACTTGCGCGACGTAGATGCGCCCATCGGAACCGGTGCGCAATCCGTTCGCACCGAACAGCCGACTCGGCGCAGTCACGCGCTCCAGGCGCCAGCCCTGCGCAACGCTCGGTCGGGTCGCGATGTAGCGGCTCATGACGGGCGACGGTATCAAGTCACAGTAGTCCAGACAATAGGACGAGTTTGCCGCGACGAATCTCTTGACGAGCCGATTCTCCCTGCGGAATAGTGTTCTCCAATATGCAGAACACGCTATGTTGTCCGGACAATTAGCATGTCGGCCGCAGAACTCTTGAGGTTGGACGGCCGCGTGGTCGTCGTCTCCGGGGCCGGTGGCGGTGGTATCGGAACCACCGTGACGCGGATGGCCGCTGAAGCCGGCGCCACGGTGATCGCCGTCAGCCGCTCGCAGAGCAACCTCGACGAGCACGTCGCGCCGTTGGCGGCTGCCGGTCTCGCCGTCGTCCCGGTCAGGGCCGACGCGTCCACCGACGACGGCATCGCCGAGGTCATCGATCGGGTGCGCCGCGTCGACGGCACGTTGCACGGCCTGGTGAACGTTGCCGGTGGTGCCGATCCCACGAGCTGGATGCCGTCGACGCGGGTTTCCCGGGCCGACTGGCGAGAGTTGTTCAGCCGTAATCTGGAGACCGCGTTCTTCATGAGCCAGGCCGTGGCCAATGAATTGCGCACCACATCCTGCCCCGGCTCCATCGTGTCGGTCTCGTCGGTCAGTGGCATGAATACCGCGCCGTTCCACATCGCGTACGGCACGGCCAAGGCCGCGATCGTCGCGATGACCCGGACCATGGCGGTCGAACTGGCCGCAGACGGCATCCGAGTCAATGCGGTCGCGCCCGGGGTCACCCAGACGGCCGCGTCGGCAACGTATGTCGACGACGATCCGGACCGCGATCACCGGGCCATCGCGTTGGGTCGCCGCGGCACCCCCGAAGAGCAGGCCGGCGCCATGCTGTTCCTGCTGTCGGACCTGTCGAGCTACATCACCGGGCAGACGCTGCTGGTCGACGGCGGCCTGAACCTCAAATGGAGCCACCTCGGCGCGGACAACACCTCGCTGTTTCTCAAAGACGAGTCGTTTCGCGCGACGATCAAGGAGATGTGATGGAGGAACTGTCGCAGCCGACGACCATCGGCGTCGAGGCCTACGTCAGCCCCGAATACGCCCGCGCCGAGCGGGATCGGTTGTGGCGCAAGGTATGGCAGCAGGTCGGACGCATCGAAGAGCTGCCGGACATCGGCAGCTATCTGACCTACGACATCCTCGACGACTCGATCATCATCGTGCGCACGGGGCCAACGGAATTCGCGGCGCATCACAATGTCTGCATGCATCGCGGACGCCGGTTGGTCGACACCCCGGACGGCGCGAAGAACGCCTGCGGACGCACCCCCAAGAGCTTCGTGTGCGGATTCCACGGCTGGACCTACGGACTCGACGGAGTGTGCACACACATCCGCGAACAGGACGATTGGCAGGGCGCGCTGACGCCGCAGAACACGCACCTGGCTCCGGTGCGCGTCGATACCTGGGGCGGCTGGCTGTTCATCAACATGGACGCCGACTGTGAACCGTTGGCGGACTACCTTTTTCCGGCCGCGAAGATCCTCGACCCGTTCCAGCTGGACAGAATGCGCTACAAATGGCGCAAGTGGCTGCCCTTCGACTGCAACTGGAAAGTCGCGATGGAGGCCTTCAACGAGACCTACCATGTGTTCACCACCCATCCGGAATTCAACCGGTTCGGCGAGTTCAAGGGCTGGGCCAAAGCGCAGGGCCGGCACAGCAACATCGGCTACGACGCACCCAAGGGCCTCGACGAGACCAAGTCGAAAATCCGGCTGGGCATCGGCGACCCGCGTATCTCGACCGCCGAAATGCAGGTCTACACAATGGAAGAGACCAACGCGACCACCACGCAAACCCTGGTCAACGCCGCCAAGCGCCTGGTCGACGAACTGCCGGCGGACACCCCCGCGGACAAAGTGCTTGAGCACTGGCTGTCCTCGGCGCGCCGCGACGATGAGGCGCGTGGCGTCATCTGGCCGACCATTCCCGCCGATGTCCTGGGCCAGAGCGGCACGGCATGGCAGCTCTTCCCCAACTTCCAGATCGGGCAGGGGCTGACCAGCGCGCTGTGCTACACCGCCCGGCCGGATCCGAGCTACGACCCGAACAGGTGCATCTTCGAGGTCGCGGTGTTCGAGCTGTACCCGAAAGGCCGAGAGCCGCAGACGGAATGGGAGTACACGCCGAAGGACAGCCCCAACTGGCTGTCGGTGCTGCCCCAGGACTTCTCGAACATGGCCGCGGTGCAACAGGGCATGAAGTCCGCCGGCTTCCCGGGCACCAAACCCAATCCGTACCGCGAACGCAGCACCGTGAATCTGCACCACCAACTGTCGAAGTACATGGGTACCGGCGAACCACAGGAGTTGCGATGACACTGTTCGACACCTGCGGGCCGACCCAGACGCCCGACGACGTCGACATCGACGCGATGCGCGAGAAATACGCGTATGAGCGGGCCAAGCGGGTCCGCCCCGAAGGCTCCGCCCAATACCTCGAAGCCGCTGGGGATTACGCCGAGTTCTCCGACAACGATCCGCACACCCCCGTGACGCCGCGGGCGCCGATCGATGCCGACCTCGAGGTGGTGATCCTGGGCGGCGGGATCGCCGGGCTGCTGGCCGGCGCCTATCTGGCAAAGGCCGGTGTCGAGGACGTGCACGTCATCGAGGCGGGTGGCGACTTCGGTGGGGTGTGGTACTGGAACCGATTCCCCGGAATCCAGTGCGACAACGACGCTTACTGCTACATCCCACTGCTGGAAGAGCTCGACTTCATGCCGTCGAAAAAGTTCGCCGATGGCGCCGAAATCCTCGCGCACTGCCAGAACATCGGGAAACACTTCGGGCTGTACGACGGCGCTATCTTCTCGACCCAGGTGCGCACCGTGCGCTGGGACGAAGAGATCAAGCGGTGGCGACTGACCACCAACCGGGGCGACGACATCCGCGCCCGCTTCGTGGTCATGACACAGGGTTCCTACAACCGGCCGAAGCTGCCAGGCGTCCCCGGCATCAAGGACTTTCACGGGCACGTCTTCCATTCGGCCCGTTGGGATTACGACTACACCGGCGGTGACGCGAGCGGTGGGCTCGACAAGCTCGCCGACAAACGCGTCGCCCTCGTGGGAACCGGGGCGACCGGCGTGCAACTCGTCCCGCACCTCAGCCGGGATGCCCAGCACCTCTACGTCTTTCAGCGCACGCCGTCGTCGGTCGACTTCCGCGGGAACGAACCCACCGACCCGGCGTGGGCAGCGTCGTTGCAGCCCGGCTGGCAGGCCGAGCGCAAGCGGAACTTCCACCGCTGGTCGCCATTCGAAGGTGTGGTGTTCGATGCGCCGGACCAGGTCTGCGATTTCTGGACCGAGCTGGGCCGCAACCTCACAGCCCGCATCGCGGCGAGCCCCGACCCCGCCGCCCTCGGCGTCGAGCAGATCATGGCGATGCGGGAGGAGGAGGACTACAAGATCATGGAGCGGCTGCGACGCCGTATCGCCGACCTGGTCGAGGACTCCGACACCGCCGAGGCGCTCAAGCCGTACTACCGCTTCATGTGCAAGCGGCCGACGTCCAGTGACGAGTACCTGCCCAGTTTCAACCGGCCCAACGTCAGCCTGGTCGACGTCTCTGAGTCCCAGGGCGTGGAGCGACTGACCCGCACCGGCATCGTCGCGAACGGCGTTGAGTACGAGGTGGATTGCGTCATCTTCGCCAGCGGTTTCGAGATCTCGACCGAGATCAGCCGCCGCTATGCGATGGAGGCGATCGAGGGCCGCGACGGAGTGTCCCTGTTCGACCACTGGCGCGAGCGCTACCAGACCCTGCACGGGATGACGAGCCGCGGCTTCCCCAACCAGTTCCACACCGGATTCATCCAGGGCGGCGTGTCGGCCAACACCACCGCGATGTTCGAGCAGCAGGCCGAGCACATCGCCTACATCATCGCCGAGGCCATCAAACGCGGCGCCACCACCGTCGAGCCCAGCCAGGACGGCCAGGACGCCTGGGTGGCCACCATCCGCGAACTCGCTTTCGACAATTCGGCATTCGACAACAGTTGCACGCCCGGCTACTACAACAACGAGGGCCGCGGCTTCGGGGATGCCACCCGGTCGTTCCTCGGCGAGGTCTACACGCCGGGCTTCTACGCGTTCGACGACCTGCTGAGGGCGTGGCGGGACGCCGGTGACCTCGACGGTCTGGTGCTGGGAAATTAGATGTCCAACTTGAGATTCGACGGCCGCGTCGCGATCGTCACCGGAGCCGGCCGAGGGTTGGGGCGCTCGTACGCGCTGCTGCTCGCGTCCCGTGGCGCCCGTGTGGTGGTCAACGATTCCGGCGGTGCCCTGTCGGGCGACGGGATCAACGCGGGCCCCGCCCACGAGGTGGTGCAGGAGATCACCGCGGCCGGCGGCCAGGCCATCGCATGCACCGACTCGGTGGCCACGCCCGCCGGTGGGCGAGCGATCATCGACGCCGCGCTGCAGGAGTACGGAGGGGTCGACGTTCTGATCCACAACGCCGGCAATGTCCGGCGCGCACCGCTACGCGATATGACATCCGACGACTTCGACGCCGTCCTCGACGTCCACCTGCGCGGCGCATTTCACGTTGTGCGAGCCGCATTTCCGGCGATGTGCGACGCCGGCCACGGCCGTATCGTGCTGACGTCGTCGATCGGAGGGCTGTACGGCAACCACCAGGTGGCGAACTACGCCGCCGCCAAGGCCGGCGTCATCGGATTGTCGAATGTCGTTGCTCTGGAGGGTGCTTCGGAGGGCGTCACCTGTAACGTCGTGGTCCCGGCAGCTGTCACCCGCATGGCCGAGGGCATCGACACGTCGTCCTATCCCCCGATGTCACCCGAGCTGGTGGCACCCGTGGTCGGCTGGCTGGCCCACGAATCCTGTTCGGTCACCGGCGAAATCTTCGTCGCGCTGGCGGGCCGGGTGGCGCGCGTCGTCATCTCCGAAACGCCTGGGGTGTACCGGCCGTCGTGGTCCATCGAGGACGTCGCCGCACAGTCGGCCGCCATCCGAGAGACCGATGACCCGGTGAGCTTTGCCGTCGTCCCCGACGGACACGGTGACCACATCCGCTACAGCTTCGCGATGGCCGCTCATGGCTAGCGGGCCAACCCGTGGTCCGTTGCACGGGGTACGCGTCGTCGACCTCACCGCCATGGTGATGGGGCCGTACTGCACGCAGATCATGGCCGACATGGGCGCCGACGTCGTCAAGATCGAACCGCCGCAAGGGGATGACACCCGGTTCATCTCGGTGGGGCCTGCCCCTGGCATGAGTGGCGTGTTCGTCAACGTAAACCGCGGTAAGCGCAGCGTGGTGCTGGACCTGCGCACCGATGCCGGTAGAGCCGCGCTGCGGGCGCTGTGCGAAACCGCCGACGTCTTCATCCATTCGATGCGGGCCAAGGCGATCGCCCGGCTGGGTTTCGGTTATGACGATGTGGCCGCGCTCAATCCGCGCATCGTCTACACCAACTGCTATGGCTACGGGCGCCGCGGACCGGACCGCGACCGCCCTGCTTATGACGACACCATTCAGGCCGAATGCGGCCTGCCCGCCGTCCAGGCCCAGCTCACCGGACAGGCCGACTACGTCGGGACCATCATGGCCGACAAGATTGCCGGGCTCACCGCGCTCTACGCCACCACCATGGCGTTGTTCCACCGCGAACGCACCGGAGAGGGCCAGGAGGTCGAGGTCGCGATGTTCGAGACCATGGCCTCCTTCATGCTCGTCGAACATGCCAACGGCGCCATGTTCGACCCTCCGCTGGGCCCTGCCGTCTACCCGCGCACCGTGGCACCCAACCGCCGTCCCTACCGCACCAGCGACGGCGAGATCGCCGCGCTGATCTACAACGACCGGCATTGGAAGGCATTCATCGACGCGGTGCAACCGCCCTGGGCCGACGACCAGTACGCCACGCTCGAACAACGGGCCCACGACATCGACACCGTGTACGGGCTGGTCGCCGAGACCATGAAGGAGCGGACGACTGCCGAATGGCTGGCGCTGTTCCGAACTTTGGAAATCCCCGCCGCACCGCTGAACACGCCCGACGCGTTGTTCGATGACCCCCACCTCAACGCCGTGGGCCTCTTCGAAACCGTCGACACCCCACACGGCCCGGTGCGCTTTCCCGGTGTGCCGACCTGGTTTTCCCGCACACCCGGCCGCGTCGCCGGTCCGGCGCCGCTGTTGGGCGCCGACACCGATGAGGTGTTGAGCGAGCTGTGAGCATGGACTTCGAGATGGGCCCCGAAGCCACGGCGCTGCGCCATCAGCTCCGTGAGCTGGTGAAACAGCATGTGCCGGAGGGCTTTCTGGGGGCGTTCACCGACGATCCGGCGGATCTTGCCGCGGCGCAGCGGTTCTGCCGTGTCCTGGCCGAGCAGGATCTGCTGTGCCTGGCCTGGCCGGAGGAGTTTGGTGGTCGGGGCGCGTCGGTGTGGGAGCAGACCGTCGTGCGCGAGGAGATGTGGGCACACCACGAGCCGCGGGGTGCCCAGTACATGGGCGTCAACTGGGTCGGCCCCATCATCATGCGCCACGGCACCCAACAGCAACGGCAGCAGCACCTGCCCCTGATCGCCCGTGGCGAAGTCATCTGGTGCCAGGGCTTCTCCGAACCGGAAGCCGGCTCGGACCTCGCGTCGCTGCGCACAGCCGCCCGGCCCGACGGCGACGGCTGGCGGATCACCGGCCAGAAGATCTGGACCTCCTACGCCACCATGGCGCAGTGGTGCTTCCTGCTGGCACGGACCTCGCGTCAGGAGAAGAAACAGCAGGGGCTCACGATTTTCCTTGTCCCGATGGATGATCCGGCCATCCAGGTCCGGCCCATCCGCACCATGCTCGGACCCCATCACCTCAACGAGGTGTTCATCGACGAGCTACGCGTCACCCCCGCCGACGTGCTCGGCACGGTCGATCAGGGCTGGTCGATCGTGCAGGACGTGATGTCCTTCGAACGGGTCGGCATCGCCCGCTACGCACGGTGCGAGCGGCTCCTCGCCGCCGCGCCGTCGGCCCTGACCGACCGGTGGCCGGCGCTTCCGGATGAGTTGCGCAGCAGGTGGGTACGCATGATGACGCACTGCCGCCGGGCCCGGCTGATGGCCTACCGGGTGGTGGCTCTGCAAGCCGCCGGGCAGGTGCAGCCGGGCGATGCGGCGGCTTACCGCATCGCTGTCACCCGCCTCGACCAGGACAGCGCCGAGGTCCTGACGGACCTGGCCGCGGAGGTCACCGCCGACACCACCTACACGCGATGGTTCAAGTCCGAGGTGGCCGACCATTGGCGCTATTCACAGGCGTCGACGGTGTCGTCGGGCAGCATCGAGATGCAGCGCATCCTGTTGTCCCGGGCAATGCTGGCGGCGCGATGAACCTCGACCTCGGTGAGCAGGCCAAAGAATATGGCCGACAGGCACTTCGGGCTTTCGAGGCGGCCGGGGGTGACGCCCTCGTGCAGCAGGCAGAGGCGAAACCCGACGTCCGGGCCGAACTCGTCGACGGCGTGCTGCGGGAGCTGGGCGTCTGGGACCTGAACCCGCGTGCCGACGCCGACGAACTAGAGGCGGCGGCAGCGCTCTGCCGCAGCGCCGGGTACTGGGCGCTGCCCTATCCGGTGGCCGAAACCTTTTCCCGGCCTGATGATCTCGAGGCCGACGGGTTATCGGTGGTGGCCGATGTCAACCCGGCCGCGCCAGTGGCCGGAATCGACGGCCGGTGGGCGGCCGTCACCGTCGCCGGCGTCCGCAGCGAGGTGGTCGGGTACGGACCGGCCGGACCGGCGTTCGTGACACCGCTCGAGCTCTCCGCTGTCGACGACCGTGGTGGCACTGACGTCGCACTGGCGCTGGTGCTGCCGAGCTGGACCCTGCTGGGCATGCTCGACCGTGCGATCGAGCTGACCGTCGCGCACGTCACCATGCGCAAGCAGTTCGGCGCGCCGCTGTCATCGTTCCAGGGCGTGCAGTTCCAGCTGACCGATGCAGAGGTGGAACGCAGCGGGCTGGACATCCTGGCCAAGCATGCGTTGTGGAGTGTCGGTACCGACCAGCCGGATGCCACCGATATTGCTCTGGCGCTGCGGATGTCGGCCATCGAGGCGGCCGACGTCGTCTTCCGGGTCTGCCATCAGCTGCACGGGGCTGTCGGCTTCTGCGACGAGACCACGCTGTCGTGGCTGTCCCGCCACAGCCAACCACTGCGCCGCCACCCGCTCGGGTTGTCGGCGACGAAAGCCGAGCTGACGCGGAGGATGTCGTGACGTCCGGCTTCCGTGAGCACGTGCGCGCCTGGTGCGACGAGCATGTCCCCCGCGACTGGCGCCGCACCCAAATCGGCGTCCCGGACACCGAATTCGTGCGTTTCCAGAAGTCCTGGTTCGCCGAGCTGCATGCCGCGGGCTTCGCCGTTCCGCACTGGCCCCGCGAATGGGGCGGCGGCATGAGCGCGGCCGATCAGATCGTGCTGTACCAGGAACTGGCCGCGCACGATGCACCGCGGCTGGTCCTGGCATTCGTCGGCATCCACCACGCCGCGGCGACCCTCCTGGCCGCGGGCACCGAAGAACAACGGCAGCAACATCTTCCGGCCATCCTCGACGGTGAGATCTGGGTGCAGGGGTTCTCCGAACCAGAGGCCGGCTCCGATCTGGCGAGCCTGCGGACCTCGGCCCGCCGGGTCGGCGACTCATACGTCGTCAACGGCCAGAAGCTGTGGGCCAGCGGCGGTGCGCAGGCCGACTGGTGCCTGCTGCTGGCGCGAACCGAACCGGATGCCCCGAAACGCAAGGGCATCTCGTACTTCCTGCTCGACATGACCAGCCCCGGCGTCGAAGTACGGCCGATCCGCAACGCGATGGGTGACTCGCACTTCTGTGAAATCTTCCTGACCGATGTGGTCATTCCGGCGGCGAACCTGGTGGGTGCGGAGAACACCGGCTGGCAGGTTGCACAAGAGACATTGGGCGCCGAGCGCGGCCTGACCATGCTGGAATTGTCGGAGCGCCTGGCCCACACCGGTTTCCGTCGCTTGGTCGAAACCTGTCCGACCGGCGATCCGGTGGTCGCCGACCGGCTGGCCCAATTGGAGATCGAGATCACCGGGCTGCGCGGCCTGTGCCGCCGGCTGGTGGAGAACTCTCATAAAGAAGGGGCGGCTTCGGTCAGCCCGGCCGATGCCTCGATCGTCAAGCTGTTCTACAGCGAATTACTGCAACGGCTCACCGATTTCGGCGTCGAAGCCGGCGGTCTGGAACTCCACACCGACCTCGCGAAGCCGATGTCGAGCGGCTGGGAGTCGGGCTCATGGTTGCTCGACTTTGTCGGGTCGTGGGAGTGGACCATTCCCGGTGGGGCCAGCGAGATTCAGCGCACCATCATCGGCGAGCGGGGCCTCGGTCTGCCGCGAGAGCTGAGTGCGCCATGACTGGTTTCGCTGAATTTCATGACGAGCTGCGATCGGTGGCGGCAGACCTGCTGGCCAAGAACCGGAATGTCGAGTGGCCGTCGTTGGTCGAAGCGGGTTGGGTCGGGCTGGAGGTTCCGGAGGAGTTCGGCGGCGCCGGTGCGACATTCGCCGAGGGCGCACTTATCTGCGGAGAACTGGGCCGGGCCGCCGCGGCCACCAGCTATCTGGGCAGCGCGGTGCTGACGGTCGGCCTGCTGAACATGTTGGCACCCAATGCCATTCGTGACGAACTGCTCAGCGGCGTGGCGTCCGGCAACATCCGGCTGGCCGTCGCCATGGCCGGGCAGGAGGGCTTTGTGCCCGACGCCGAAGGCGCCGATCAACTCCTGTGCGTCACCGCAGACGGGGTATCCGTCGTCGATGGCGATGCCGTCCCCCGGCCCGTGCTCGACGAGACACGGCGGCTGGCCACTGTGGCCCCCTCCGGCGCGGCCGAAACCTTACGGTTCGCCGCCGGGTCGGGCGACCCCCTGCGTCTCCTGCAGAATCGGGCAGCCGTGGCAATCGCCGCCGACAGCCTCGGTATCGCAGAAGCAATGCTCGCCGCCACGGTGGACTACGTCAAGGTGCGCCATCAGTTCGGCCGGCCGATCGGCTCCTTCCAGTCCGTCAAACACGCGTGCGCCGACATGCTGGTCAAGATCGACGTGGCGCGCGAACTCGTCCGCACCGCAGTCGGATCCGTCGTGTTGGGTCGCGACGACCCTGCTGCATCGATGGCCAAGGCCTACGCCACCGGTGTGGCCGTCGACATCGCGGGCAAGGCCATGCAATTACACGGCGGCATCGGCTACACGTGGGAAAGCGGCATCCACGTCTACCTCAAACGCGCCGCCCTCAACCGTTCGTTGTTCGGCACCCCTGCGACACATCGCAGGCAACTGGCCAAGCGCTACCAATAAGGAGTTTCAGATGGGTGTACCGGTCTACAAACGCATTCTCGACCTGTTCGAGGCCGAGGGCGTCAACACGTTGTTCGGCATTCCAGATCCGAACTTCGTGCACATGTTCACCGAGGCCGAAGCCCGCGGCTGGTCCGTTGTGGCACCGCACCACGAACTGAGCGCCGGCTTCATGGCCGAGGCCGCTTCGCGCATGACCGGGAAGCCGGGTCTGTGCATCGGCACGCTCGGACCGGGCGTCGCGAACATCGCCGGGGCGATGATGTGTGCCCTGGTGGAGAACTCTCCGGTCATCTTCCTCGGCGGACAGCGGGCGCGCATCACCGAGCGCCGCGTGCGCCGCGGACGTATCCAATTCGTCCAGCAGGAAGGGCTTTTCGCGCCATCGGTGAAATACAGCAGCTCCATCGAGTACGCCGATCAGACCGACGAGATCATCCACGAGGCGATCCGCCGCGCCATGTCGGGCACCCCGGGCCCGGCCTATGTCGAGTTTCCCTCACACGTGATCCTCGACGAGCTCGATGTGGCAGCGGCACCGCGTCCCGCGAGCTACCGGCTGGTGAACCAGGGCGCCGGCGCACGTGAGGTCGCCGAAGCCACGAAGCTGATCCGAGAGGCAAAGAGCCCGATCCTGCTGGTCGGTCACGGCGTGCACACCTCGCGCACTCAACAGGAGGTCAAGGAACTCGCCGAACTCATGAACTGCCCCGTCATCCAGACCTCCGGCGGCACGTCGTTCATCCCCGGCTTGCAGGACCGGACGTTCCCCTACCTGTTCTCCCCGGCCGCCAACCAGGCCGTCGAGGACTCCGACCTGTGCGTCGCACTGGGCACCGAACTCGGTGAACCCATGCACTACGGCCGGACGCAGCACTGGGCGGCAGGCAATGCCGACCGCAAATGGGTTTACGTCGAACAGGATCCGACCGCCATCGGCGTCAATCGTTCGTTCGACGTGGCGCTCGTCGGCGATCTGCGCGGCGTCGTCCCGCAGCTCGTCGAGGCACTGCGCGACACCCCGCGCGCGCCGTCGGCCAACCTCGACGCCCTGATCACGGCCGACGCCACCGAACTCACCCAACTCGCCGAGAATGCGCCGTCGGGGCGCTCGCCGATCCATTCGGCGCGCTATGTCGTCGAGGCCACCAAGGCGTTCAACGAACTCGAAGACGGCATCATGGTGCGCGACGGCGGCGCGACCGTGATCTTCCAGTGGACCTACTCCCAGTCCAAGCCGCGCGACGTCATCTGGAATCAGAACTTCGGCCACTTGGGTACCGGTCTCCCCTACGCTGTCGGCGCCTCGATCGCCGAGGGCCGTAAGCGCCCCGTCATGCTGCTGACCAGCGACTCGGCTTTCCTGTTCCACATCGCCGAGCTTGAAACCGCTGCGCGCGAGGGCCTTCCGCTGGTATGTGTAGTTGGGGTCGACCATCAGTGGGGCCTGGAGGTCGGCGTCTACAAGCGGACCTTCGAACAACCGTCGCCGCAGCCCGGCGTGCACTGGAGCAAGGACGTCCGGATGGACAAGATCGCCGAAGGTTTCGGGTGCCACGGCGAGTACGTTGAGAAGGAAGACGAGATCGGTCCGGCCATCGCGCGGGCCTACGCCAGCGGCAAGGTCGGAGTGGTGCACGTGTGCATCGATCCGAAGGCGAACTCTGAGGAGATGCCCAAATACGACCGATTCCGCACCTGGTACGCCGAGGGCACACAGTAAAGGAGAGGCAATGCGCGAGTATCTGCAGTTCTATATCGACGGAAACTGGGTCGACCCGGTCGAGCTGACCCCACTGGACGTCGAGAACCCCGCCACGGAAGAGGTGGCGGGCCGCATAGCCCTGGGCTCGGCGGCAGACGTGGACAAGGCGGTCGCCGCCGCCCGTCGTGCGTTCGGTTCGTGGTCGCAGACCAGCCGCGAAGAACGCCTCGACCTGCTGCAGGCGATCAGCGCGGAATACCTCAGGCGCCAAGGCGATCTCGCAGAGGCCGTCAGCGAGGAGATCGGCGCCCCGCCGGCCCTGGCCGCGGGCGCGCAGGTGCAGCTCGGCATCGGGCACCTGATGACGGCCATCGAGGTGCTCAAGAATTTCGAGTTCTCGCGGCAGCTCGGCAAGACCTTGATCTCCAGCGAGCCCATCGGCGTCTGTGGCCTGATCACGCCGTGGAACTGGCCGCTCAACCAGATCGCCGTGAAGGTGTTCCCCGCCTTGGCAACCGGCTGCACCGTGGTACTCAAGCCGTCGGAGGTCGCCCCGTTCTCCGCGCAGATCTTCACCGAGGTCATCGAAGCCGCCGGCGTACCTGCCGGGGTGTACAACCTGGTGTACGGCGACGGTGCCGGTGTGGGGGCGGCCATCTCGAGCCACCCCGGCATCGACATGGTGTCGTTCACCGGCTCGACACGCGCCGGTATCGAGGTAGCCAGGTCGGCCGCGCCGACCGTCAAGCGGGTCAGCCAGGAGCTCGGCGGCAAGAGCCCCAACATCGTGCTGGACGATGAGGCCTTCGCCACCAGCGTGGCAGCAGGTGTCTCGGCGATGATGCCGAACTCGGGCCAGAGCTGTAATGCGCCGTCACGGATGTTGGTGCCCAACTCCCGGATGGCCGAAGCCATTTCGATCGCCGCGGAGACCATCGACGGTGTGCAGGTGGCCGACGTCGACAACCCGAAAGCCATCGGACCCGTCGCCTCCCGCGCCCAGTTCGAGCGCATCCAGGGCCTCATCGCCAAGGGTGTCGCCGACGGTGCAAAGCTGGTCGCCGGCGGCGAGGGACGCCCCGCCGGGGTGGACCGCGGATTCTATGTCCGGCCAACGGTATTCGCCGACGTCGCCAACGACATGACCATCGCACGCGAGGAGATCTTCGGGCCGGTGCTCTGCATGCTGGGATACGACGACATCGACGATGCCGTCGACATCGCCAATGACACCGAATACGGCCTGGCCGGCTATGTTTCGGGAGCCGACCTCGACGCCGCTCGCGCGGTGGCACGCCGGATCCGGGCCGGCTGGATCTCGATCAACCACGCCTTTGACATGAATGCGCCGTTCGGCGGCTACAAGCACAGCGGCAACGGCCGCGAGTGGGGCGAGGCCGGTTTCCACGAGTACCTGGAGACCAAGAGCGTCCTCGGCCACGGGTAACCAGGGTTGGTCACGGGTGACCGCGGGCCGAATGCCCGCGGTCACCCGTTTCATGAGGTCAGCATGTCCTGCCAGGACTTCGGCGCGTTGCGGGTCGCCAGATCAGCCTGCCGCACCAATTGGCCGTCGGGGGCCATGTACTCGCCCGTGCGGGGGTCGTACTGCGCATAACCGAGGCCGCCGGTGAACGCGCTCGGAGCGGCCCCCGGCTCATCGACGGGAGGTGCGGCCGGCCGGGGCTCGACCGGGTCACCACCCGGGATCGGCGGGACGCTACCCGCGTTGCCCGACACACCCGGGCTGCTGACCGGATTCTGCGGTGGCAGCACCGGGTTGTTCGGCGGCGGTCCGGGCGGTGGGACGCCGGCGGCCGGCCCTCCGCCGACCGGTGCGTAGAGCCCCTGATCGGGGAACCACCGCGAATCCGGCGGCACCCCTTGCCTTTCCAGGCTCGGGTCACGCGGGTACGGGCCGACTATCGGCATCCGCTGCGCCAATGGCTCGTATTCCTTGTCGCTGTTGCAGATTTCGGCAGTCGGTGCGTACTTGCCCGGCTTGTTCATGCACGGGGTGTTGCGGATGCCGCGGACTGCGACCGGTGCGTCCTGCGGCAGTTTGCAATAGATGTCGTCGGGCAGGTCGATTGTCGTGGTGTCGTAGGCCGGCCGCCATGACGACGGCGGGAGGAATCCCGTCGTGCATGGCGGTGGGTCTTCCGCGCCGATCCGGAAACTGCCGATACCGAGACCACCGGCGTTGCGGAACGTGCCGTAAGAGATGACCGTCGACACGATCGGTGGCAGCAGCACCAGCGCTTGCTCCAAGCCGGGGCGGTAGGTCACGCCGAGCTGTCCCAGCGTCGTCAGATTGGCCAACAGCACCGGGACAGTGATTTTCAGCTTGTCGAAGAGCTTGGTCGCGTCGTCGGCCACCGCGGGCCCGCGGTCCAGCAGGCTGCGGATCTGGGGATCGTTGGTGACCAACTGACCGGTGACACCCGTCAGGCTGCGTGACCACACCCGCAGTGAATCTGCGCTCTGCACCTGGGAGTCCAGCAGTGGCGAGCTGTTCTCGATGAGCTGGCGTACCTTGTCGCGTTGTTCGTTCAGGCCGCCGACGAGTTTCCCGGACGAATCGGCCAGCGACTGCAGGTCGTAGTCGGCGCCGTTGAACGCCTTGTAGGTCTCGTCGAGCAACTGGTGCAGCTTGTCCTTCGGCAGGGTCGCGACCAGTTCGCTCGCGCGGTCCATCATCGGCCCGATCGGGGGCGGGACCGCGTCGGGCCCGCCCCGGACGACGGAACCGTCACGCAGGTAGGGCGCCGAGTCGGTGTGTGGCAGCAGATCGACGTACTGCTCCCCCACCGCCGAGACACTGCGCACGACGGCCGACAGATCGGCCGGGATCTTCTCCGCAGCGTCGAGCGACATCGTCGCGCGCACACCGGTTTTCGTCAGCTCGACGTCGGTGACGCGACCGACCTGCACACCGCGGTAGGTGACGTTGCTGAAGCGGTACAACCCCCCGGTGTCCGGCAGTTCGAGGGTGACGTTGTAGCGCCCGATGCCCGCGAGCGACTGCAGCTGCATGTAGCTGAAGGCCATCACGAAGACGCCGACAACGGAGGCGATCGTGAAGATCACCAACTGGATTCGGACAAAGCGCGACAGCATCAGTGTCCCCCTTGATCCGGGCCGAGCGCGGGTGCGGGTCCGGGCAACGGCGGCGGCGCCACTTCGGGTGGCCGAGGCGCGATGACCGCCGGCGGCGGCGCAACGCCGATGCCGAGCGGGTCCTTCGTCTGCTCGGCGTATCCCGGGTCGCCGATCGCGGCCTGAATCCCTTGGGTCGGGTCACCGAAGCGGGTACCCATCCACAGTTCCCGGCGGATGCGCGGCAGCGTCAGATCGAGCGTCGCCGAAAGGTTCAGGTAGTCACCCTTGATGTAGCGGTCGATGGCGGCCTGCCCATAGGGGAACGTCGTCGCCATGGCGAGTGACTTGTCGATGACGATTCCCACGTCGGCCAGCGACCGGGTGATCGGTTCCATGTGCCGGAGGTTCTCGACGAGGTCGGCCTGGGTGTCGTTGATCAACGATGTCGCGGTGTCGCTGAAGGTCCGCAATTTCGTCAGTGCCGCAGTGATATTCGGGCGCTGCGCCACCATGACCTCGAGTGCCTGCGGCATGACCCGCAGCGCCTCGGTGATGGCGTCGCGCTGGCCGGCGAAGGTACCGACCAGACCGTTCATGGCCTTGATCGTGGTGACGATGTCATCGCGTTGATCGTCGATGGTGCCGACAAACCGGTCCAGGCGACCGATGAGATCGCGGATCGATTCCTGGCGGCCGTCGAAGGCGTTGTTGAAGCTGTGGATGATGCCGCCGATCTGGCCGACGCCACCGCCATCGACAACCGTCGCCAGCGCCGCCAGGGTGCGTTCCGTCGACGGATAGGTCGACGACTGGTTCAGCGGGATGGTCGTTCCGGGCGCCAACCGGCCTGCCGGCGCCGTCCCGGGTACCGGGTCGAGCTCGACGTGCGTCGAACCCAGCAGGCTGGTCTGCCCGATTTTCGCGACGACATTGCCGGGCACCACGACGCCCGGCTTGACCAAGATGTCGACCTCGGCATGCCCGCGGACCACCTTCATGGGTCCGACGCTGCCGACCACGACATCGTCGATCATCACCGGTGAATTCGATTCCAGCGTACCGACATTGGCGAACTCGACGTGGTAGACCGTCGCTCCCGAGACGCGCCCCGGAGCGCCCGGTAGCGGCAGTGAATTCACGCCCTGCCAGGCACACCCGCTCAGCGGTGCCATGGCGCACACCGCCACGGCGAGCGGGCGCCAGACCCGGCGGGTGATCGAGCGCGTCATGAGGCGGGCCTTTCGGCCGGCAGCAGCATCCCAGGCAGCGTGGCCGGCGGCGGCGGTTCCGGGCCGGTGTAGCCGGGCATCAGCTTGGCCTCGCTGTAGATCAGCTGGTCGGGTCGCGGCGTGGGGCCCAGGAACGGGTTGAACGGGATCGGCAGGTAGTTGAAGTTCAAGAGCCGCAGCGCCGGGCCGAGATACTCTGCGCACTTCTTCGCGCCTTCTGCCGGATCGCCGCCCTGGATGCCCGCGATGGCGCTGCACACGAACTGGGCCGGATTGGAGAATCCGTTGACGCCGAACATACCCGAGGCTGTTCCGGACACCGGGTCGTAGATGTTGTAGAAGTTCGACATCACCGTCGGGAACACGTGGAGCAGCTCTTCGAGATCCTTCTTGCTTCCGGCCAGGGTCTGCGTGACGTCGGTCAGGCGGGCCACCGACTCGACGGTGCGGTTGTTGACGCTCGACATGAAACGCTGGATGTCCCCCACCGCGACGGACAGGTCACTCAGCGCAGCGTCCAGGTCGGAGCGACTCGAATCGAGGACGCTCGACAGTGTCGCCAACCGGTCCTCGAACTGCACGATCTGAGTGTTGCTGCCCTGCAACGCCGTAACGAAAACCTGCAGGTTCTTGATGGTGTCGACGATGTTGCCGCTGCCGTCTGCCAGGACCCGGCTCACGCCCGACAACTGCGCGAGCGTGTCGCGCAGTCGTTCACCGTTGCCGGCCATTGCATTTGCCGCGCTGTCGACGAAGCGCCCGGCCACGGACGTGTCCCCGGGCTTGGTCGGTCCGAGCTCGGCGACCAGCCTCGTCAGTTGTGCTTTGACTTCGTCCCATTCCACGGGCACGGCGGTGCGCGAGACCGGGATGACGGCGCCCTCCGCCAGCGTGGGACCCGTGGTGCGGTACGCCGGTGTCAGCTGGACGTACCGCGCGGCCACCAGGTTCTGCTGGACGATGACCGCTTTGACGTCGGCCGGGATCGGTACGTCCCGATCCACGTTCAGTGTCAGTTTGACCGTCTCGCCCTGGGGCTGGACATCCGACACCGTGCCTACCTTGACGCCGGATACCCGGACTTCGTCGCCGGAGTACAGACCGGTGACGCGGGTGAAGATGGCACCGAAGGTCCTGGGACCGAACATGTTCCGGTATCCGACGAAGATTCCGGCGACGACCGCGGCACCCACCAGCGCCACGGCCAGGATTCGTATCATCATCCGTCGCGTCATCAGTGCGGCACCTGTCCCACGGGCGGACCCTCGGTCTCTTCACGGTTGTAGCAATGATCGAAGCTGTACGGCGGCTTGAATCCGTTGCGTTCACCACCGCAGTTCGGCCAGGGGAACAGCGTCCGGGGCTGCACCCCGAGCGCCGCATCGATGAAGGGCTGGATCTCGTGTCCGTCGATCAGGTTCACGACGAACGCGTTGTAGTACCCGCCGTTGTTGACCGCTTCGCCCTGGGTCATCACGACCTTCTTCAGACCCGGGATCGCTTTCGAGATGTTGTCCTTGTTCTTCTCCAGCACGGCCACCACCGAATTGAGGCGATCCAGCGCCGGCGCCAGCTGTGCTTCGTTGTCGTGCACCATGGCCGACAGTTGCTTGGCCACCGCCGAGGTGTTGGCCAGTAGCGTCACGATGGCCTCGCGCCGCTCCACGAGCATTCCGAGCAGCGAATTCGCGTTCAGGATCAGGGTGTTGAGCTGGTCGCTGCGCTGCGACAGCACGTTCGTGACGTCCGCCGCGCTCTTCAAAAGCTCCGAGAGCGACTGGTTGCGATCGTTGAGCGAACGCGACAACCGGGACACCCCGTCGAAAGTCGGGCCGAGCTGGGGCGCGATCTGGTCGAGCGTCTGCGACAGCAGATCGAGCGACTGGCCCAGCTGGTTGGTGTCGGTCCCGGCGGTGTTCTTCGTCAGCTCATTGACCGCGTCCGTCAGTGAATACGGTGACGACGTCCGGGAGATCGGGATCACCGAACGTGGCTTGAGCGGCTTGTCGCCCGCCGACACCAGCGCGAGGGTGCGTGCGCCCAAGAGGGTTCCGGTTCGGATGTGGGCGGAGGTGTCGGACCCTAGGGACACTCGGCCATCGACCGTGAAACCGACCACGGCGTCACCGTTTTTCAGCGACACGTTCGATACCGTGCCGACCTTCATGCCTGACACCACGACGTTGTTGCCGACCTCCAGTCCGCCCGCCTCCGCGAAGACGGCCGAGTACCGTACCGACATCGCCCAGTCCTTGAACTTGTCCGGCGACAGGCCGATCAGGATCACCAGAATGACGGTCACGACGCCGATGATGCCGACCCGGATGAGGCGCGCATTACCGTACTTCAGCATCTACTGACACCTCCCCGCGTTGGACCTGACCCACGGCAGGACTACCACCCGACCTTCGCGGTCATTGACCCGGACGGTGAGGTCGCAGATGTAGTACTGGATCCAGCTGCCATATGCGCCGGTTCGCGCTTCCTTGCGGTAGTTCTCCGGTGCGCGTTGTAGTGCGTTGTCCAGGGTCTGCTTGTCCTGGTCCAGGTTGTTGCCGACCCGCAGCAGCTGGTTCACCGTGCCGGCCAAGGGTTTCCGCGTCTGGCCGAGCAGGTCGGAGATCGTGGCGGTGCCCTTGTCGAGGGAGTCGATGGCGGCGCCGACCGGGTCGCGGTCGGCCGACAACCCGCTGACCAGCCGCTCCAGCCGGTCGACGGCGGACGAGAACTTGTCACCGTCCCGCGCCATGGTCCCGATGAGTAGCTTCAGGTTGTCGATCAGCTGCGTGATCACCTCATTGTTGTCCGCGAGCGAGCCGCTGAACGAAGACGTATGCGACATCAGCGAATTGATCCCGTCGGCCTGTCCCTGGAACACCTGCAACAGCGACGAGGTCAACGCGTTCACGTCCTGCGGGTTGAGTCCCTGCACGACGGGCTTGAGACCGCCCAGCAGCAGATCCAGGTCCAGGGCGGGCGCCGTCCGCTCGATCGGGATCGTCGACCCGGCCGGCAGCACCTGGGTGGGCCCGGGCCCGTCGACGAGATCGAGATACCGATCGCCGACGAGATTCAGGTAGCGCACTTCCGCGCGGGTGCCGGCGGTGACCGGTATGGCGTTGTCGGCGTCGAACGTCACCGTCACCTTGCGGTCGTCCCCCAGCTCGAGTCCGGTCACGGTGCCGACGCGAATGCCGGCGACCCGCACCGAGTTCCCGGCCCGCAGGCTCGATGCGTCGGCGAACACCGCCTTGTATTCCTTGGTGGTTCCGGTTCGGGTCTCGCCGAGCACCATGAACAGGAACCCCGACGCGATCATCATCACGACGGCGAAGATGGCGAACTTGACCGCCGCTCCACGTGCGTTCATCGTCCGGGCTGCCCGATCTGTGCGGTGTTGCGCGGCGGGCCGTCGATGGGTCCGTACAACAGCTGCTTGAGCCCATCGCTGTTGAGAATGATGTTCTGGTTGCCGTATTTGAACGGGTTGGTGCCGGTGTCGGTGATGACGAAATTCGGATGCTGCTCGAACGCCACCGGCAGGACCTCGCAGCGCGGGCCGCCCTTCGCGCCCACTTTCGGTAGGTCGCCCGGGTAGCGGTACCGCTCATGGCCCCAAAGGAAGCTCGCCGACAGTGGCAGGCCGCCGGGGGTCGGGGCCTGCGGCTGAGAACTGAAGTCCGCCAAGCCCTTCAGTGAACACGTCAGGGCCGGGTTGTACTGGTCGAACAAGCCTGAGAGCGGCAGGAAGAGCCGCATCACGTTGGCCAGCGCCTGGTGGTTGGCGGCGAGGAAGGCATTGCCGGTGTCGGCAAAGGTGCTCATGCTCTTCAGCGTGTGGTCGAGGTCCTGCTGCTTGTCGACGATGGACTTGCTGATCCGGGTCGCGTTGCGCGTGATCTGTACGAGATCGCCCGCGGTCGCGTTGTAGGCGTCGAGCACCGTTGGCGCAGTGGATATCTCGTGCTGCATGGTCGGCAGCGCCGGTTCGATCGTCGCCAGGAGCGAATCCATGTTCACCAGCGTCTCGCCGAAAGCATTGCCACGGCCGGACATTCCGCGTGAAAGCGCGCCGAGGGTCTCGTTCAGCTTGGTGGGTTCGACTTCGGCCAAGACCGACGTCAGCTGCTCGAACACCGTGTTGATCTCGACGGTGACGTGGTCGACCGGCACCACGGCCCCGGCCGCCAAACTCTTCGGCGAAGGGGTCTCGGGTGCTTTGAATTCGACGAATTTCGCGCCGAACGCGGTGGACGAGGCGATGTCGACCGTGGCGTTCGCCGGGATGAGCCCGAGTTGGTCGGGGTTCATCTCCAGGTGCAGTTCGGCCTTGCCGTCGGGTCGTTCATCGATCGAGGCGACGCGGCCGACCTCGACGCCGCGCATCTTCACCTTCGCGTCCGGGTTCATCACCAGGCCGGCCCGCTCGGCGACCACCGTCACCGGCGCCGAGCCGGTGAACTGTCCGCTGAATCGCGCCAACGCGAAGGCGACAAGCGCCACGATCACCGTGACGACTCCCGCTCCGGCCAGCAGCCGCACCGCATCTTTTTTCATCCGCTCACCCCGACAAGTTGAAGTTGCCGTTGGTGCCGTAGATCGCCAGGGACACCAGCAAGGTGACCGAGACGGTCGCGATCAGTGACGTGCGCACCGCATTGCCGACCGCGACGCCCACGCCCGACGGTCCACCGGACGCGAAGAAGCCGTAGTAGGTGTGGATCAGCAGGATGACGAGCGCCATCAGGATCGCTTGCAGAAACGACCAGAGCAGGTCGACGGGATTGAGGAAGGTGGCGAAGTAATGGTCGTAGAGACCCGCGGACTGCCGGAACAGGTACACCGTCACGAACCGGCTCGCCAGGAAGGACAGGATCACCGCGATCGCGTACAGCGGCACGATCGCGACCATGCCCGCGACGATGCGGGTGCCGACGAGATAAGCCACCGGTGGGATCGCCATGGATTCAAGGGCATCGATCTCTTCGTTGATCCGCATCGCACCGAGCTGCGCGGTCGCGCCCGCGCCGAATGTCGCCGCCAGCCCGATGCCGGCGATCACCGGTGCGGAGATGCGGACGTTGATGAACGCCGCAAGGAACCCGGTCAGCGCCTCGATGCCGATATTGCCCAGTGAGCTGTACCCCTGCACCGCGAGCGTGCCGCCGGCCGCCAGGGTCAGGAAGCCGACGATGACGACGGTTCCGCCGATGAGTGCCAATGTTCCTGCGCCCATGCTGATCTCGGCGACGAGGCGGATGGTCTCGCGGCGGTAGCGCAGAGCCGCGAGCGGCGCGCCCACCAACGCCATCCAATAGAACATGCCGTGGTCGCCGATGCCGCCCAGGACGTCGGCGGGCTTGCGCAGCACGCGCATGAACCTCGGGAACCGGTGGCGCAGAATCACTTCGGTCGACATGACAGCCTCACTTCACCGTCATCCGGATACCGATGGCGGTGACCACCACATTGACGACGAACAACGCCATGAACGCGTAGACCACCGTTTCGTTGACCGCGTTGCCCACGGCCTTGGCGCCGCCACCGGAGATCGTCAGGCCGCGGTAGCACGCGATGAGTCCGGCGATCAGGCCGAACAGCGCGGCCTTGATACACGAGATGATCAGCTCAGGTACGCCCGTCAGCAGCGTGATGCCGGCCCCGAACGCGCCCGGGTTCACGTCCTGGACGAACACCGAAAACACGTAGCCGCCAAGGATTCCGATGATGCAGACCAGGCTGTTGAGCAGCAGCGCCACGATGCCGGAGGCCAGCATCCGCGGTGTCACCAGTCGCTGGACGGGATTGATGCCCAGCACCTCCATCGCCTGAATCTCCTCGCGGATGGTGCGCGAACCCAGATCCGCGCAGATCGCGGTGGCACCCGCGCCCGCGACGATGAGCACCGTCACCATCGGGCCGACCTGCGTGACGGCACCGAACGCCGCACCCGCGCCGGAGAGGTCCGCCGCCCCGAGTTCGCGCAGCAGGATGTTGAGGGTGAAGCTCACCAGCACGGTGAACGGGATGGCCACCAGCAGCGTCGGAATCAGCGAAACCCTTGCGATGAACCAGGATTGGTTGAGGAACTCCTGCAGGTGAAACGGGCGCTGGAAAATGAACCCGAAGGCGTCGGCGCCCATCGAGAACAGGCCGCCGACGGCCTGCATGGGCTTACCGAAGCCGCGGCCGAGCGCCGGCAGTCCCGACGACCAGTGGTCCTGTCCGTTACTCGCGGCCATCGGCCGGCCCTTCCACAATGGTCACCGCGGACACCGCGCCGACGATGGCGCCGTTTTTCACGCGTCCCCCTCACCTGTCGGCAGCATTGGGACCCCCGGTGTGGAGCGAGTATTCCTCACGCGACCACCCGCGGGGGCACAAATGCACATCCACGACGGGACGCTGCGCCGGACGTCAGGCATCGGCGCGGCACATCATGCAACCACCGTCGCAAACGTCTTCGACTCGAGGAACTCCTCGAGCCCCGCGGTTCCCATCTCCCGCCCGATGCCCGACTGCTTGTAACCGCCGAACGGGCTGTCGGGGCTGAAGTAGTTGCCGCCGTTGATGGAGAACGTCCCGGTCCGGATCCGGCGGGCCACCCTCAGCGCCCGATCCTGGCTGCCGAACACCGCGCCGGACAGGCCGTAGATGGAGTTGTTGGCAATGCGCACCGCGTCGTCGTCATCGTCGTACGCGATCACCGCGAGCACCGGGCCGAAGACTTCTTCCTGCGCGATCTCGCTGTCGGGATCGACGTTCGTCAGCAGGGTCGGGGTATAGAAGTAGCCGGGGTCGACCTTCTCGCCACCGGTCACGAGCGTCGCACCGGCCTCGACCGCGCGCCTGACCATGCCGTCGACCTTGTCGCGTTGCTTCTCACTGATCAGCGGGCCCATGTAGGTCTTGGGATCAGCCGGATCGCCGTACCGGACCAGGCCGAAATTGTTCTTCACCATCTCGACGATCTCGTCCTGGTGGGCGCGCGGCACGAGCAGTCGCGACGTCAGGGCACAGCCCTGGCCGGCGTGCGTGACCATGCTGAAGGCCGTGAACAATGCCGCGGTGCTGAAATCGGCGTCGTCGAGCACGATCGCCGCGGACTTGCCGCCGAGTTCGAGGAACACCCGCTTGAGGGTGTCGCTCGCGGCCGCCATGATGCGCCGGCCGGTCGGGGTGGATCCCGTGAACGTCACCATGTCGACATCCGTGCTGCTGGTCAGCGCGGCGCCGACGGCGGGATCGGCGCCGCTGAGCACGTTGACCACACCCGCCGGGATGTCGGTGTGGTTGGCGAGCAGCTCTCCCAATGCCAGCGTGACCAGCGGGGTGTCCGGCGCACTCTTCAGGATGACGGTGCATCCCGCGGCCAGCGCCGGCGCCAACTTGGCCAGCGCCAACTGATTCGGGTAGTTGTACGCGATGATCGCGGCCACGACTCCGCCGGCTTCCTTCTCCACCCAGCGGTGGTGCTGCATACCGCGAATCTCGACGTTGCCGAGGTCTTCGGTCATCGGATACGTCTTCAGCAGTTCGGCGTAGTAGCGCACGATGTCGATCGGCTGGTCGAGTTGCGCTCCGGCGCACAGCGCCGCGGTGGCGCCCACCTCCGCGGTGGTGAGCGCGGCGAGTTCGTCGCGGTGCTCCAAGAGGGCGCGATGGAACTGTTCGAGGCAATGCACCCGGAAGTCGGTATTCGTCGACCAGTCGGTGGTGTCGAAGGCCCGGCGCGCGGCGGCCACCGCCGCGTCGGCATCGGCCACCGTGGCGTCGGGGGCGTGGCCCAGCACTTCGCCGGTGGCCGGGTTGAGGGAGGCGAACGTGCGCTCAGCTGTCAGGAGTCGTCCGTCGATGAGTAGCCGTCGGCCGACTGCCTCAGCGGTATCCTGCGGCATCCATCCTCCTCGATTGCGGGAATGCCATTCTCATTTCATGGAAACATTACATTCAATAACCGAGAATGTGAACGAGATTGTGCCGACAGATTTGCCGCTGAGGCTCTACCGTATGTCTATGACGCCGCGAGCCTGGACCGCCGTGAAGAAGTTTGCAGTTCTCGCCGCGGCGGTCGTCGTGGCGGGTATGGTGCCGCTCGCCGCCGCACCGCCTGCCACCGCCGACGAAAAGCCGTTGGGTGACAACAATGCCCGCCTGAAGTTCTACGGGACCGAGCTCGGCGGCGGCCTGTTCGACGGCCGCACCCTGATCGGGAAACCGACGGTCATCTGGTTCTGGTCGCCGCCGTCCCTCTGCGGAATCTGCCTGGCCGAGGCCCCGGTGATCAGCCGCGTAGCCGCGGCAAATCCGCAGGTCAGCTTCCTCGGTGTCGCCGGCCGCGGCGCAGTCGGCGACATGCGCGGCATCGTCGCGAACAACAATCTGAAGTTCCCCAACCTGACGGACGCCAACGGTCAGCTGTGGCAGGCCTTCTACGTGCCGTGGCCACCGGCGTGGGCGTTCATCCGCCCCGACGGCGACGGCTACCTCATCAACGACATCACCGCACCGACGACCGAGGATGTGCTGTCGGCGCGGGTGGCCGCGCTGACCGCTCCGTGACGCGACGCATTCGGCTCACCAGATGAGCGAGAATGTTATTCTCATTGATTGAGAGCCTGTCGCTCGACAGGTCGGCCCACCACCCTGACGGAGCCGCCGATGCTCACCATCCATCTCCGCGGACTCGCGTTCGCCGCCTGCGTCGCCACATGCCTCACCGCAGCCGGGATGACTACTCCCCCGGCTCGCGCCGACCAGGGCGAGGACTACCTGCTGCAGGAACTGCGGAAAACGAATCTGAAGTGGATGGCGCCGGGCGGAGAACCCGAAATCCTCGGCATCGGCTACGACATCTGCGGCGACTGGGCTGCCGGTGTGCCTTACGCCGACGAGGTCGCGGGCCGCATCGGTCCGCCGGGCTGGTGGTCACAGCGCAACGCCCGATTCTTCATCGCACTGTCCACGCGGTCGCTGTGCCCGGGGTTCTTCCTGAACAAGGTGCCGCCGGCCGATCAGGAGCTGATCGTGCAGCCCAAGCCCACGTGGCCGCCAGATCCACTGCCGCGCAACTGACCACCCGACACCAGACGCCCGAAGACGACGATGGCGCCGCCGGCAGTTTTGCCGGCGGCGCCGTTTCGCGGTTGGCGTCAGCTCAGACGGTGACGAGCCGGGCGAGGTTGCCGCCCATGATCTTTGCCTGATCGTCGACGGGCAGGTGCTGCAGCGCGGTCACGTAGTGCGTGGGCTCGGCCAGACCCTCGGGGTGCGGCCAGTCGGAACCGTAGAGGACCTGATCCACGCCGACGAGGTTGATCAGGTCGTCGATGCCCTCTTCGTAGAAGGGGCTGACGTGGATGCGGTTCTTGATCTCCTCCATCGGATTGCCGAGGAAGGCCTCGGGCGCCTTCTTGTAGACCTCGGCCATCTGGTCGAGCAAGGGGAACATCCACTTCGACCCCGCCTCGACGATGCCGACCTTCAGCTTGGGGTGACGGAACAGCGCGCCGTGGATCACCCAAGAGGCCACCGCGTCCTGGATCGGGCGCCATTCATTGAGGATGGCCATCGCGTTGGTCTGGAACGGCAACATCTCCTGGGCCGCGCCGTCCCACTCGGAGGTGTAGCGCGAGTAGCCGCTGTCCGACGAGTGCATCCCGATGAAGACGTCATACTCGACGCACTTCTGCCAGAACGGATCGAACTCGGGAAGCGCGAACGACCGCGGACCGCGGAACCCGGGCACCGGCGCCGGCCGGACGAGGATGGCGCGGGCGCCGCGCTTGACACACCACTCCAGTTCCTCGATGGCCTTTTCCACGATGGGCAGGGTGATCACCGGGGTCGTGAAGATGCGGTTCTTGTAGTTGAAGCCCCACACCTCGTCCAGCCACTGGTTCAACGAGTGGATGAGGACGTGGATGGCGACGGGATCGTCGCGCAGCCGCTCCTCGATCAGGCTCGCCAGCGTCGGGAACATCAGCGTGCGGTCGAGACCCAACTGATCCATGAGCTCGAGCCGCGGCGCGGGCTCGAAGAAGGCCGGGATGGCCTTCATGGGCTCACCGAAGAGCTCACGCCGGGTCTTGCCCTCCGGGTTGCCGTACTTGAAGTACTCCTCCCAGGCGCCGGGCCGGGCCACCACCGAGAACGTGGGGTTCGGGATGTAGTTGCTGATCTGACCCCGGATCGCGATCTTGGTGCGTCCGTTGACCTCGACGTACTGGACGACGTCCTTGTACTCCTTGGGGAGGTACTTGGTCAGCGCCTCCGGCGGCTCGTAGAGGTGGTTGTCCGCGTCGAACAGCGGAAACGGAATATCGACCCGATGCGACAGTTGTCCCATGAAATTCTCCTTCGCGATTCATGAGAATCTTATTCTCATATGGCGCGAACACGCAATCACCTGACTGCGGTTGATGACGGAGCGGGCTAGCTTTCGGCGGCGGGATCGAGCTTGCGCAGGTGCCGATCGAAGTACGCGAGGATCTCGTCGTGCCCAACGGAGACCCCGAGGGCGGCCTCCATTGTCAGCAGCTGTGACATCCCGACGATCAGCGAGATCGCGACGATCGGCGGCAGCTCCTCGGTATCGATTCCGTATTTCTCCAGCACCGACCCGACCAACTCCGCCTGCCCTTCCAGGAACTGCCGCGCGGCACCGGCGATCTCGGACCCGAGTTCTTTGCGATGGTTGGCCAGCGCCGCATATTCCATGATCAGCGCAGTGTCGCGGTTCTCGATGAGGAAGGTCCACAGCGCCCGCAACGGGTTCGGCGCCAGCAGGATCAACGACTGCGCAGCCAACCCCTGCTCGGTTCGGCGGCGGAACGCCGCCAGGAACAGATCGTCCATGGTGCGGAAGTAGTAATGGACCAGTTGCGGCTTGAGGCCGGCCCGTTCGGCGACCCGCCGGGACGTCACCGCGGCGTACCCCTCGTCGAGCATCAACGCCTCGGCGGCGTCGAGTAGCGCCCCGCGATTCTTCGCCTCGGGTCCACCGATCCTTCGCTCCGATGCCATGCCGTCACAGTCCGTTCTCGATCGCCGCCGCGCCGATCGTAATTGTCCACATCCCGCCGTGTGACCTTGACCACGCCACAATCCAGATGCTAAGCAAGTGCCCAGCACTTTGGTTGCAAATCGATGCCTGGAGGCCAGCCCACACATGACGAACTTCGACGAGGTCGATTACTACACCGACCAGTCATTGGTGCCAGACCCGCACCCGTACTTCGACCATCTGCGCAACAAGTGCCCGGTGACCAGGGAAAACCACTACGGCGTCGTGGCCGTCACCGGCTGGGAAGAGGCCAACGCGGTCTACAAGGACGCCGACTCGTTCTCGGCATGCGTCGCGGTGACCGGGCCGTTCACCCCGCTGCCGTTCACCCCCGAGGGGGACGACATCTGCGCCCAGCTCGCCGAGCACCGCACGGCCATCCCGATGTTCGAGCACATGATCACCATGGACCCGCCCGAGCACACCCGAGCCCGCTCGCTGCTGTCCCGACTACTGACGCCCAAGCGCCTCAAAGAGAACGAGGATTTCATGTGGCGGCTCGCCGACCGCCATATCGACGAATTCATCGCCGACGGTAAATGCGAGTTCCTGGCCTCGTACGCGCGGCCGTTCTCCCTCCTCGTCGTTGCCGACCTGCTCGGCGTCCCCGAGGAGGACCACGAGGAGTTCCGTGAGGCGTTCGGCGCCGAGCGCCCCGGCAGTCGCGTCGGCGCGCTGGATCATGAGCCACTCGCGTCCAACCCGCTGGAGTGGGCCGACGAGAAAGTCGGCCAGTACCTCGAAGACCGCCGGAGTCATCCGCGTGACGACGTACTGACCTCACTGGCGACGGCCAAGTACGAGGACGGATCGACGCCCGAGATCAGCGACGTCGTCAAGACCGCGACATTCCTCTTCGGCGCCGGCCAGGAGACGACGGCCAAACTGCTCACCGCCGCGATGCGCTTCCTCGGCGAGCAGCCCGAGTTGCAGCAGCGGCTGCGCGAGGACCGTAGCCGTATCCCGAACTTCGTCGAAGAGTGTCTGCGCATGGAAAGCCCGGTCAAGACGCTGCACCGGCTGGCGCGGAAGTCGACGAAGGTCGGCGATGTGGACGCCCCGGCCGGCACCATCGTCATGATCAGCCCCGGCGCGGTCAACCGCGACCCGCGCCGATTCGACCAGCCCCACGAATTCCAGTTGGACCGCAAGAACGTTCGCGAACACCTGGCCTTCAGCCGGGGTGTGCACTCCTGCCCCGGGGCGCCGCTGGCCCGCGTCGAGGGCCGAGTGTCGCTGGAGCGGATTCTGGATCGCCTGGGCGACATCCAACTCGACGAAGCCGCGCATGGCCCGGAGGGCGACCGGCGGTACAACTACGAGCCGACCTTCGTCCTGCGTGGCGTGACCGATCTGCACATCAACTTCACACCCTTGGCGGCCAAGGCCTGAGCCCGCACCACAGGGTGGGTGGCACCGCGAATGTGCGCACAGATCGCCGGGTTCGTCGTGGCGACGGTCTGTGCGCACCGTCGCGGTGACCCACCTTCACGTGACCGTGCCCGCCGCCCCGGCATGTCCGATCCGGAGGCGTCAACTTTCCTTGCCGGTCACGGAAAGTTGACGCCCCCGATTCGCAAGTGCCGCAAGATAACCCGCGCTCCTTTAGGTAACCGCGCCGGCCGACTTGAGTTCGATGATCCGGTCCCAGTCCATCCCGAGCTCCAGCAAAATCTCCTCGGTCTGCTCGGCGAAACCGGGCGCAGGCCCGGTCTGTGGCGGGGTTACGTCGAATTGCACCGGGTTGGCCACCAATTCGAGCTCGCCCGCCTGCACCAGGTAGTCGTTCGCGCGGACCTGCGCGTCCTCGGCGGCCTGCAGGGTGTCCTGGACCGGTGCCCACGGACCGGAGAGGGTGGCGAACCGCTCCCGCCACTGCGCCAGCGTCTTGGTCGCCATCGCCTTGCTCAGAATCTCCACGGCCACCGCGGTATTGGCCGCGATGTCCTGCGCCGTCGCGAACCGTGGATCGTCGATGTACTCGTCCAGTTCCATGTGCCGGCATACGTCGGCCCAGAATTTGGTCGGTTGCATCATCACCAGCGAGATGATGCGCCCGTCGGCCGTTTCGTAAAGGCCGACAAGGGGATTGACGGGCGAGCCATGGACCCCGGGAGCCGGCGCCTCCATCAGCTGGCCGAGGTGCGACGTGAGCGCAACGGTGTGCCCCATGGACCACAGGCCACTGCCCAGCAGCGAGACGTCGACGACCGACGGCACGCCGGTCCGTTCCCGCTTGAAAAGTGCCGCCGCGATGCCGCCGGCCAGATTGGTCCCGGAAATGGTGTCGCCGTAGGCCGGTCCCGGCGGTGCGATCATGCCGGGCATACCGGGTGGCGTGATGGTCGCCGCGGTTCCGGCCCGGCACCAGAACGCCGTCATGTCGTAGCCGCCCTTTTCGGACTCGGCCCCGCGCGGACCCAGGGCGCTGCCGCGCGCATAGATGATCGCCGGGTTGACGGCCCGGATGTCGTCGACATCGATACCGAATTTCTTGCGGTGACCGGGCAGGAAGCTGGTCAGAAAGACATCGGCACGGCGCGCGAGCTCCAACAGGACCTCGCGGCCCTCGGGCACCGCCATATCGAGCCCGATGCTCCGCTTGCCGCGGTTGGCGTGCTCGATGTTGGGATTCGGGTCACCCTCGACGCGCAGTGTGCCGGTCTGCCGGAGGCCGCGCTGCGGGTCACCGGTCACCGCGTGCTCGACCTTGATCACGTCGGCACCCCACTCGCCCAAGACCGCACCGCCCGACGGCACGAAGCCGTACATCGCGACCTCCAGCACTCGGACACCATCCAAGGGCCCCATCCGATCTCCTCTGATCCGGAAATGTCATTCTGCAATTTCGATAACCATACTCGCACACGGCCAGTTTTCCGATGGGTATGCAACTTCCGGGCCGATCCTCAACCGATCACCGGCTTCCTTCGCCAAGAGAATCGGCGCAGGTGGAATCCCCTATCCACGATTCTGTTGCGGGAAATCGACGTTGGAGAGTATCGTTCTCAAAATCGGAAGGGAGATTTCTCTCAGTGATCTACATCGGTAGCCTGTCGTGAAGAATGCCGTCGTTACCGGAGGCGGGTCCGGCATTGGTCGCGCCATTGTGGCGCGCCTGCGCGCCGACGGCCTGAACGTCGCGACCCTCGACCTCAACCCGTCGGACGACGAGTTCGGCTTCACCGCCGATGTCACGGATCGAGCGCAGGTCGATGCCGCGCTCGACGGCATTCGCGAGAAACTCGGACCCGTCACGGTGCTGGTGAACTCCGCCGGCCTCGAGAAGTTCAAGCGGTTCACCGACCTGGAATTCGCGGACTGGCAACGCGTCATCGACGTCAACCTCAACGGTGTCTTCCACTGCATCCAGGCGGTACTGCCGGACATGCTGGAAGCGGGCTGGGGTCGCATCGTCAACATATCGTCGTCGAGCACCCACTCCGGGCAGCCGTATATGTCGCCCTACGTGGCCGCCAAATCGGCCGTCAACGGCCTGACCAAATCGCTGGCGCTGGAGTACGGGCCGTCCGGCATCACCGTCAACGCCGTGCCCCCCGGCTTCATCGACACCCCCATGCTGCGCAAGTCCGAAGAACGCGGGTACCTGAAGGTCCAGCAGAGCATCGATGCGACGCCCGTGCGCCGCATCGGCCGGCCCGAAGACATCGCCGCCGCGTGTGCGTTCCTGATCTCCGAAGAGGCCGGTTACATCACGGGGCAGATTCTGGGCGTCAACGGCGGACGAAACACATAGCAAGGGAAGGCTTTTCAATGACTTCAGTGGGACGGGTAGCGGGCAAGGTCGCCTTCATCACCGGCGCGGCACGCGGCCAGGGCCGCAGCCACGCGGTCCGACTGGCCGAAGAAGGCGCCGACATCATCGCCGTCGACCTGTGCGAGGACATCGAGTCCATCGGATACCCGATGGCCACGCCCGAAGATCTCGACGAGACCAGGAACCTGGTGGAGAAGACGGGCCAGCGCATCGTCACCGCACACGCCGACGTCCGCGAGGTCACACAGCTGCGAACGGCGCTCGAGGCCGGCTTGTCAGAGTTCGGCAAGGTCGACATCGTCCTCGCCCAGGCCGGCGTCGCCGGAATGAAAAGTGATGTGCCCCTGCAGGCCTGGATCGACACCATCAACACCAACCTGGTCGGCACCATCAACGCCATCCAGGTGTGTCTGCCCCATCTCAAGGAGGGCGCGGCCATCGTCGCGACCGGTTCGACAGCCGCCCTCATGGACGCCCACCTCAAGATGAACCCGGGCAACGACATCGGCGGCTTCGCCTACATGACGTCCAAACGTCTTCTCTCCCAGTACGCTCACGACCTGGCCACCGAGCTCTCGCCGCGCGGCATCCGGCTGAACGTGGTCCACCCCACCAACGTCAACACCGCGATGCTGCAGAGCCCGCCGATGTACAAGTCGTTCCGGCCCGACCTGCCGAATCCGACGCGCGAGGACGCCGAGCCGGCCTTCGGCATCCAGCAGGCCATGAAGATCAACTTCGTGGAACCGGAGGACATCAGCAACGCCATCCTGTGGCTGGTCTCCGACGAGGCCCGCTACATCACCGGCACCCAGTTGCGGGTCGATGCCGGTGGCTACCTCAAGTGGTACGACTACCACGTCTGATCGGGAGTGACAGTGAAGGTTTGGGTTGACGGGCAGCGCTGCCAGGGCCACACGCTGTGCGCGATGATCGCGCCGGATGCGTTCGTGCTCAACGATATCGACGGCACGTCGTCGCCGGTTGACGAGGTCGTGGCACCGGGGCTCGAAGACGCGGTCCGCGAGGCCGCGCACTCGTGCCCCGAACAGGCCATCACGATCGAGGACTAGCGAGTATGAGACCAGCAGGGAGACAGGAACTTTGAGCGTCCAGGACGAGCGCAAGAAGGACACCTTCCACTTCGACCGGCACACCCCGGAGTACCGACTGCAGTTCGAGCAGATCACCGCGGAGATGCAGGCGCAGTGCCCGGTGGCCTGGACCGATACCTACAACGGTCACTGGGTCGCCGCCGACAGCAAGCACGTCTTCGAGTTGGCGCGCTGCCCCGTCGTGTCCAATCACCACGACATCAGCGGCGAGACGCCGTTCCAGGGCATCACCATTCCGAAAGCCAGCCGGGCCAGCGTTGTCCGCGGCGGCATCCTCGAGATGGACGAGCCCGAGCACAGCACCTACCGCAGCGCCCTGAACCCCTACCTCTCGCCCGCGGCGATCAAGCGCTGGGAACCGTTCGTCGACGAGATCACCCGCGCCGCATTGGATGAACACATCGAAACGGGCCGCATCGACTTCGTCGAGCATCTCGCCAATGTGGTGCCGGCGGTGTTCACGCTGGCGATGATGGGTATCGAACTGAAGAAGTGGAACGTCTACAGCGAGCCCACGCACGCGTCGGTGTACACCCCCGAGCACGCGCCCGAACGCGAGAAGATCAACGAACAGCACCGCGAGATGGGGATCGACCTCATCAACAACATGATGGAGATCCGGCAGAATCCGCGGCCGGGCCTGGTCAACGCGCTGCTGCAGCTGCGCATCGACGGTGAGCCCGCGCCGGACATGGAGATCCTGGGCAATCTCGGTCTGATCATCGGCGGCGGTTTCGACACCACGACCGCCCTGACCGCGCACGCCCTGGAATGGCTCGGGGAACACCCCGACGACCGCGCGCGGCTCAGCCGTGAGCGTGCCACGCTGCTCAATCCCGCCACCGAGGAGTTCCTCCGCTTCTTCACCCCCGCCCCGGGCGACGGCCGCACGTTCGCCGACGATGTGGAGGTCGAAGGTCAGCAGTTCAAGCGGTACGAGCGGCTGTGGTTGTCGTGGGCGATGGCGAACCGGGACCCGGCGGTGTTCGATCAACCGAACGAGCTGATCATGGACCGAAAGGGCAACCGGCACTTCAGCTTCGGCATCGGCGTGCACCGCTGTGTCGGATCCAACGTGGCGCGCACGGTGTTCAAGTCCATGCTGACGGCGGTACTGGACCGAATGCCCGACTACGTGTGCGACCCCGAGGGCACCGTGCACTACGACAGCATCGGCGTCATCCAGGGCATGCGGAATCTGCCGGCGACGTTCACCGCGGGAAAGCGCCTGGGCCCGGGCCTCGACGAGACGTTGGAGAGGTTGCAGCGCATCTGTAATGAGCAGGAACTGGCCCGGCCCATCACCGAGCGCAAGGAAGCGGCCGTCATCTAGTCCGTCATCTAGGTTGGGACTTGACCCTCACGCGACGTGAGGCACCAGCCTTATCGATGTGACGCAGGAGATGCCGGTGGACGGACTCACCGTGGGCGAAGTCGCGCAGCGCTTCGGCATCACGGTCCGCACTCTTCACCACTATGACGACATCGGGTTGTTGACCCCGAGCCGCCGCAGCGCCTCGGGTTACCGGCTGTACACGTCGGCCGATCTGACACGCTTGTCCCAGATCATCGTCTATCGCCGGCTCGAGTTCCCGCTCGATGAGATCGCGAGCCTCCTCGACGAGGGCGACGAGGTCAGCCACCTGATTCGTCAGCGCGAACGCGTCATGTCCCAACTCGACGAGATGAAAGCACTCGTCGAGGCCATCGATCAGGCATTGGAGAAGACAATGACGAACACCCCCATGACCGACGACGACATGCGCGAGCTCTTCGGTGACGGGTTCGACGACTATCAGGCGGAAGCCGAGCAGAAGTGGGGCGAAACGCCGGAGTGGAAGGAATCGCAGCGCCGGGCCAAGTCTTACGGCAAGGAAGATTGGGTGCAGATCAAGGCCGAGGGCGAGGCCGTCGAGAAGGCGTTGTCCGACGCATTCCGCGCCGGGCTCCCGGCCGACTCGATCGAAGCGATGGACGCGGCCGAGCAGCACCGGCTCCACGTGAACCGGTGGTTCTACGACTGCCCGCCGGCCTTCCACCGCAATCTCGGCGACATGTACGTCAGCGACCCGAGGTACGTCGCCACGTACGACGAATCCTTCGGGCTCCCAGGCCTTGCGGCGTACTGCCGCGCGGCCATCCACGCGAACGCGGACCGAACCGGGCACTGACCGGTCCGGCCTCGCCGGTATCAGCGTGCCCGCGGCAGGCCCAGCACGTGCTGGGCGATGATGTTGCGCTGAATTTCGGAGGTACCGCCGGCGATGGTGCCACCGAAGCTGCGGGCGTAACGCTCGAACCAGCTGACGAAGTAGTGGTCGAGGTTCATGTGCTCGTACCGGCCCGACGTCGAGGGATGGTTGAGCCCCTCGATTCCCGCTGCGGACAACGCATTTTCGAGTGCGGTGCGCTCGGCCTCCGACCCCAGGAGCTTGAGCACCGACACCGACTGGGTGTCCATCTCGCCGCGGGAGGCGCGCGCCAGCGCTGCCGAACCCATAGCGCGCAGGGCGTGGTAATCCATGATGGTCGTGGCGTACTGGTCGCGCTCGAGTGCCGTGCGCGGCCGGAAGTCGGCGATCATGTTGGCGATCCGGTCGGCGAAACCCAGCCACATCATGGTGCGTTCATGACCGAGCGAACCGTTGGCCACGCCCCAGCCGCCATTGAGTGGCCCGACAAGGTTTTCGGCCGGAACCCTTGCGTCCGTGAAGAAGACCTCGTTGAAGTCCAGGTTCTCCTGACTGCACAGGTCCGCGAACGGCCGGCACACCACGCCGGGGGTATCGGTAGGGATGATGAGAACGCTGATGCCCTTGTGCTTCGGGGCGTCCGGGTCGGTGCGCACGAACGTCAGCAGGAAGTCGGCATCGTGTGCGCCGGAGGTCCACACCTTCTGTCCGTTGACGACGAAGTGGTCGCCGTCCAGCACCGCGCGGGTGCGCAACGAGGCCAGATCGGACCCGGCGCTCGGCTCGCTCATGCCGAGTGACGCCGTCTTCTCGCCCCGCAGCACCGGCACCGCCCAGCGGTGCTTCTGCTCCTCGCTGCCGAACGTAAGCAGCGACGCCGCAATGATATTCACACCCTGCGGGTTGAAGCTGTGGTAAATCCGGCGGCGGCACAGCTCATCGAGATGGACGAACTGCTGCACCACGGACGCGTTGCGACCGCCGAACTCCGGCGGCTGGGCCGGCAGCAGCCAGCCGTTGTCGAACAGCAGCCGTTGCCAGTCCCGCGCCCACTGCGGCATGTGCGACACCGACCGGGGTCGCTCCAAAGTGTCTGTCTCCGTGGGCAGATGCGCGTCGAGAAACGCAGAGAACTCGGCGCGGAAGGCTTCGACGTCGGCGTCATACGAGAGTTGCACGGTACTCCTCTGCGATCATTGCGCGGTGTTCTGCGGCGCCGCCGAGCATCAGCTCGCCGGCCTTGGCGCGCTTGAGCGCGAACTGCAGGTCGTTCTCCCAGGTGAATCCCATGGCTCCAAAGGACTGCAGACCCTGCCGGAACACCAGGGCCTGGCACTCCCCCGCCGACGCCTTGGCCATCGCCGCGGCCAGGCGCCGGCGCGGATCGTCGACGCTGATCGTCAGCGCGGCGAAGTACGACAACGCCCGGGCCCGTTCGATCGCGACGTGCATGTCCGCGGCCTTGTGCTGCAGCGCCTGAAACGATCCGATCGGGACGCCGAACTGATGGCGTTCCTTGATGTGCTCCAACACCAGGTCGAGGATGCGCTGGCAGGCACCGACCATGTGCACTGCCATACCGGTCAGCGCGACGTGACGGCCGCGCTCGGCATCGGTCCCGACACGCTCGGAGTCGGACACCCGGACCCCGTCGAATGACAGGTCGGCGATGTGCAGCACCGGGTCGAACACCAGGTCCCGACGCACGCCCACCGCCGCGGCATCGACGAGAAAGACGCCGGCCGCGGTCACCACGGCAAGCCGTTCAGCGCGGTCACCGTCCAGTACGTAGCGCGCCGTGCCGTCCAGCGCCCAGCCCTGGCCGTCGCGACGCGCCGAAACTCCTTGGTAGACCACAGCACCCGCTTGTTGCGGGTCGAAGCGATCACCGGCCAGCGGCGCGAACTGGGTCATCGTGGCCAGGAACGGCGTCGGATCGGTGGCCCGCCCGAGTTCCTCGAGCACAATGGCCAACTCGACGGCGTTCTCGGGTTCGGCCATCTCCGTCCAGCCGGCATCCACCCACGTGCCCCAGAGCGGAGCCGGGTCGGCGTCGTACTCGGCGATGGCCCGGATCAATGTCGGCGGGCACTGCTTGGTTACGGCATCGCGGACGGTCTCCTGCCATAACCGCTGATCAGCGTCGAACTCCAAAAGCATGCAGCGCCTCCTACGGCTAAATTCGGTCGCAAAAGTGAGAATAGCATTCTCTTTTGAGGTAATTAAGATTTACACTGAGTCGAGAGCTCGGGAGGGCAGCCAAGTGATCGACCACGGCGACGGGACGCGTACCCCCGTCATCGACGCCAGCGTGCACATCTTCTTCGGATCGAACCGGGACCTGCGCGACGTGCTGCGTGAACCGTTCAAGAGCCGCGGCTTCCCGGACTACGAGATGGATTGGTACGGCGCGCCCGGCGGCGAGTACGCGCCGGGTACCGAGGGGCCCGACGGGCAGTACCCCGGCTCCGACCCGGAGATCGTCGCCCACCACCTCTTCGAACAGCGCGGCGTCGATGTTGCTGTGCTGCATCCGATGTCGCGCGGCATCATGCCCGACCGACACCTCGGCAGCGCACTCGCCGCGGCGCACAACGAGATGCTGGTGTCACGCTGGCTGGAACACTCCGAATTCGGCGAGCGGTTCCGCGGCACCATCCGCATCAACCCCGACGACATCCCCGGCGCGCTGCGCGAGATCCAGAAGTACAAGGACCATCCCCGTGTCGTGCAGCTCGGCCTCCCGCTGCAGTCGCGGGAACTGTTCGGCAAGCCGCAGTTCTGGCCGTTATGGGAAGCCGCGATCGACGCGAAGCTGCCGGTCGCCGCGCACATCGAGGTCGGCGCAGGTATCGCCGCCGCACCGACGCCCTCGGGCGTGCCGAACACCTACGAGCAGTACGTCGGCTTCATGGCGCTCAACTTCCTCTACCACCTGATGAACATGATCGCCGAGGGGGTGTTCGAGCGGATGCCCGAGCTGAAGTTCGTCTGGGCCGACGGCGCCGCCGATCTGCTGACCCCGTTCATGTGGCGCATGGACTGCTTCGGCAGGCCGCATCTCGAGCAGACGCCGTGGGCACCGAAGATGCCGAGTGACTATCTGCCCGGCCACGTGTATTTCGTCCAGGGCGCGCTGGACGGGCCGGGCGACGCCGAATTCGCCGGCGACTGGCTGGGTTTCACCGGTAAGGACGACATGGTCCTGTACGGATCCAGTTATCCGCACTGGCAGCTCAACGACCTCACCGTGCCCAGCTCTTACAGCACTGCGCAGCGCGACAAGCTCTGCTGGCGAAATGCCGCCGATCTGTACGGCATCACCGTGCCGGTCGGCGTGTGAGGAAGGAAGGATCGCGATGAGCGTGACTGTCACCGAACGCAAACCGGCCGCCGAGCGGATCGCCGTGCGGTGCGTCGATTCCGATGTCCACCCGGCCCCGCGCCGGGGCGAGCTGATCCAGTACATCCCCGAACCCTGGCGCACCAAGTATTTCCTCAGCCGCAACGTCGGCGAGCAGATCTACTACGATGCCCCCGACTACGCGCACACGTACGCAATGCGCGTCGACGCCTTCCCGCCGGACGGTGAATTCGCCTGCAGTGACCCCGATCTGGCCTTCCAACAGCTGATCATGCAGGCCGGCGCCGACATCGCGATTCTGGAACCCGCGGCATATCCGGCCCGGATCGGGGGCGCCAACCACGCCCTCAATATGGCACTCAACGAATGGCAGCTCCATCACTGGCTCGACAGCCACAACAACTGGCACGAACGCTGGCGCGGCTCCATCTGCGTGGCGATCGAAGAGCCGAACCTCGCTGCCGCGGAGATCGAGCGTCTGGCCGGCCACCCGTTCCTGGGCCAGATTCTGATCAAAGCCGAGCCACGACCGGCATGGGGTGACCCGAAATACGATCCGGTGTGGGCCGCGGCCACCAAAGCCGGCATGCCGGTGAGCTGCCACCTCTCCCGCAGCCATCACGAAGAACTACCCATGCCGCCGGTCGGCATGCCGAGCTACAACCACGACTTCATGGTCACCTATTCGCTGCTCGCGGCCAACCAGGTGATGAGCATGATCTTCGACGGTCTCTTCGATCGGTTCCCCACGCTGCGAATCGTTTTCGTCGAGCACGCGTTCACCTGGATCCTGCCGCTGATGTGGCGCATGGACAGGATGTACGAGGCCCGCAAGCCCTGGCTCGACATCAAGCGCAAACCCAGCGAGTACGTGAAGGACCACATCAAGTTCACCACCCAGCCACTGGACTACCCCGAGGACAAGACCGAGCTCACCCGGGCGCTCGAGTGGATGGAGTGCGAGAAGATCCTGCTGTTCAGCTCGGACTACCCGCACTGGACCTTCGACGACCCCCGCTGGCTGGTCAAGCACCTGCCCGAGCACGCCCGGGAAGCGGTCATGTTCCGCAACGGCATCGAGACGTACAACCTGCCGACGACGGTGCCGGCACTCGAGGGACAGGTCCGGGTGTTCTGATGCGGCGGGCTGGAGCGCAGCGACCCGGGGATTCAGCACAGTGACCGAACCGAAAGAGCCCCGGCTCGCACAGGGGCGCGAGCACGTCGTGGCCACCGTCGACGAAATCCCGCCGGGGACACACAAATTGGTGCCCATCGGGCGGCACGGCGTCGGCGTGTACAACGTGGGTGGCGCCTTCTATGCCATCGCGAACTACTGTCCGCACGAGGGCGGTCCGCTGTGCTCGGGCCGCCCCCGCGGCCGGACCATCGTCGACGACAGCGTGCCGGGCGACGCCGTGATGGTGCGCGACCTTGAGTTCATCTACTGCCCCTGGCACCAGTGGGGCTTCGAATTGGCCACCGGGACAACGGCCGTGAAGCCGGAGTGGAGCATCCGGACCTACCCGGTGCGGGTCATCGGCAACGAGGTGCTGGTACAGGCATGACGCAACTGAAGCGCGGTGAGAAGGTCATCGAGATCAACGGTGGCAACGTCGTATACGAAATCCTGGGCAAAACCGGAGATTTCATCGCAGTGACACCCGGCGGCCGGTTCAGCAAGGACATTCCCGGTTTGCGTCCCCTGGCGCAGGCTCTGGCCAAGGGCGGCTACCGGGTGCTCCTGTGGGACCGGCCCAACTGCGGCAAGTCCGACGTGCAGTTCTACGGCCAGAGCGAATCGCACATGCGCGCCGAGACGCTGTACACGCTCATCGCCAAATTGGGGATCGGACCCTGCATCCTCGCCGGCGGATCGGGCGGCGCGCGGGACTCGATGCTCACCGCCATGCTCTATCCCGAGATCGTCACCAAGCTGGTGGTCTGGAACATTGTCGGTGGCGTCTACGGCTCCTTCGTGCTCGGCTCGTACTACATCGTGCCGAGCATCCTGGCCGTCCGCGGGGCGGGAATGAAAGGTGTTGCCCAGGTTGATGAGTGGCGTGACCGCATCGCCGACAACCCGGCCAACGCGGCGCGCCTGCAGTCCTACGATCCCGACGAATTCCTCAAGCTGATGCTGCGGTGGCTGAACGCGTTCGTGCCCAAACCCGGCCAGACCATCCCCGGGGTCGAAGACGAGATGTTCGACAACATCACGGTGCCGACCCTGATCATCCGTGGCGGCGAGAACGACCTCGATCACCCCAAGCGGACGTCACTGGAAGTCAGCTGCCTCATCAAAGGTTCGCAACTGATCGATCCACCGTGGCCGGAAGACGCCTGGGAGCGCGCCAACGAGGCCAGAGCAGCGGGAAAGGTCAAACACTTCAACATGTTCGACACCTGGGTGCAGGCCGCACCGCCGATCCTGAAGTTCCTCCGCCGATGACTTCACACCGTGCGGATGTGCACCTCACAATTCAGCGACGCCTCCAGCGCCGTGTGGATGCGGCTCTCGGGAATCCGTTCCAGATCGACTTCGGCCACAGTCACGGTGACGATGTCGAAGCCTTCGGCGCCGGGTTCGCGTGCCACTTCTCCGGTGATCCCGAATCGCGCCAGCACGCCGTGCGCGTCGTCATCGGTCCCACGACTGACGTAGGTGACGACACCGAGTTCCGGTGCGGTGCCGAACGCCTTGGCGCACAGGGCAACACCGGAGTCCGGCTCACGTCCGGCAATCAGCAGTTGCACCTGGCGGCGCCGGGTCGGCATTGCTGCCAGATCCACGTCGAGCACGTCCAGACCCGCCGCGGCGGCAAGCTGCTTGAGGACCGTCATGCCGTCCGCTAACTGCTCGGACGTGAGTTCACCCGCCGGGTCGACATCCACCCGTACCACCGCCGTGCGCATGCCGGTCAGCCTAACGGTGGCCGCCTGGCCGGGGCTCATACCTCGGCTGCTGCGTGATGGCGGTGAGACTTATCACGACTACGTCGCGGCCGGCGGCTACCGCGATCTCGCCGATCCCCAGCATCTGCTCGACCAGGTCGAGCGCTCCGGGCTCCGCGGCCGAGGTGGCGCCGCATTCCCCATGGCGGTCAAACTGCGTTCGGTCCGGGCGGGCGGAAGTGACCGGGGCGGAGCCGTCGTCGTCGCCAACGGCGAAGAGGGCGAGCCGGCGTCCATCAAAGACCGCTGGCTGCTGCGCAACCGGCCGCATCTGGTGCTGGACGGGTTACGGCTGGCGGCGACCATCGTCGGCGCCCAGCGCACGTACGTCTACGTGTCCGACCCCGCCGCTGCGGCCAGTGTGGAAGCCGCTGTCGCGCAGCGTAACCCGAGATCGGCTGTCGAAGTCGTGACTGTCGCGCCGGGGTACGTTGCCGGCGAGGAGACCGCTGCCGTCCGCGCCATCAACGGCGGCCCGGCCAAGCCAACCGACAAACCACCGCGCCCGTTCGAACAGGGTGTCGGCGCGCTGCCCACGCTGGTCAGCAATGTGGAGACCCTGGCAAACCTCCCCTACATCCATGCCCATGGCGGGGCGGACTTCAAGGCGATCGGCACCGCAGCCTCACCGGGTACGTTCCTGGCGACCATCACCGGAACGGGCCGGTCACCTGCCCTCTATGAGCTGCCGCACGGCGTCAGATTCGCCGACATGCTCGAATTCCACGGTGTGCCGGCCGAAATGGCAACAGGCGCCCTGATGGGCGGCTACTTCGCCGGCCTCCTGGGTCCCGGCGTGCGGGACGCGACACTAGACCATGACACGCTGCGCCAACTGGGTAGCGGTCTGGGCTGCGGCGCCATCTCGATCCTGAACGGCGACTGCCCGGTAGCGGTCGCCGCGTCGGTGCTGGCGTATTTCGACCGGGAGAACGCCGGGCAGTGCGGGTCGTGCTTCAACGGCACCGCGGCGATGGCCGCTGCCGCAGCGGGCCTGCGCGACGGCGTCGCAACGGGTGACGACATCGCACGACTGCGGCGGTGGTCCCGGGAACTGCGTGGGCGCGGCGCGTGCGCGACACTGGACGGTGCGGCCAACATGGCGGCCAGTCTCCTCGGTCACTTTCCCGACGATGTGGTGCGTCATCTGGAGAATGGTTGCCCGGCATGCCAATCCGGAGAATTCATCACCATGCGTCCCTACGAAGTGGAGGCGGTGATGACGGCATGAAGATCCGCCTGGACCGGACGATGTGCGACGGGTTCGGCGTCTGCGCCAAGCACGCGCCGTCGTACTTCTCCCTCGACGACTGGGGATACGCGTCACTCGTCGGCACCGGCGAGGTGCCCGAGGCGGACCAGCCCGCGGTGCTGCGCGCGCTGCTGGACTGCCCGGTGCACGCCATCATCGACATGGCCGGCGGCCCGATCGTGGTGCCCACATCCGTGCCGCTTCCCGGCGAGGCACCTGAGCCACACCCCGAGACCGAAGCCAACGAAGCAGAATGGGGATTTGTCCGTTGACTCGCATGCCACTGCCGCAGGTGACGCCCGAGAACGAGTTCTATTGGACCGCAGGGGCCGACGGTGCGCTGCGCTTCACCGAATGCGAGAACTGCAATGCGCTGATCCATCCCCCGGCGCCGGTCTGCCGGTACTGCCGCGAGCGAAAAATGGGCGTCCGCCAGGTATCCGGTCTCGCGACCCTCATCGGCTTCACGCTCAACGAACGATTCAGCATTCCCGGGCTGCCGGCACCCTACGTGGTCGCCCAGGTGGCTCTGGTAGAAGATCCGCGAGTTCGACTGACCACCAACATCGTCGACTGCGATCCCGAACAGCTGGCCCTGGGCCAGCAGGTGGAAGTCGTCTTCGAACAGCACGAGGACGTGTGGCTGCCGCTGTTCCGTCCGGTCGCCGACCAGCCGGCGCTGGCCCCGCTGCCGACCGACGCCATCGAACCGCAGGACTTCGCCAAACATGTGCGCCCGATGATCACCACCGAGAAGTTCGAGGACAAGGCTGCGATCACCGGTATCGGTGCCTCGCAGATGGGCCGCCGTCTCATGCTGGACCCGCTGGCGCTGACCATCGAGGCATGCGAGAACGCCATCGCCGACGCAGGACTGACCATCGGCGACATCGACGGGCTGTCCACCTGGCCCGGCGCCGGTCTCCCCGGCCCGTTCGGCGAGGGCGGGGTCACCGCGCTGGAAACTGCGCTGGGCCTCAAACCGACCTGGTACAACGGCGGTCCTGAGACATTCGGGCCCGGCGGCTCCGTCATCGCGGCCATGCTGGCCGTCGCCGGCGGGCTGGCCCGTCATGTGCTGTGCTTCCGCACCCTGTGGCAGGCCACCTATGACGAACTCATGAAGCAGGGCAAGGCCGCACCGATGGGTGGAACCCGGACCACCAGCTGGCAGATGCCGTTCGGCGCGACGTCGGCCGCACACACGCTGGCGCAGAACGCGCAACGCCACATGCACCGCTACGGCACAACCAAGGAGACGCTCGGCTGGATCGCGTTGAACCAGCGGGCGAATGCCGCGCTGAACCCGACGGCGATCTACCGCGATCCGATGACCATGGACGACTACCGCAGCGCCCGGCCGATCACCACGCCGTTCGGGCTCTACGACTGCGACGTGCCGTGCGACGCGTCGATCGCCGTCATCGTGTCGGCGGTCGACGTGGCCCGCGACACGGCCAAACCGCCGATCCGCGTCGAAGCGGTGGGCACCCAGATCCTCGAACCGATCGAGTGGGACCAGAGCACGCTGACCCACGAGCCGCAGGTGCTCGGCCAGGCCGCGCACCTGTGGACCCGAACCAGTCTGCGGCCCAAGGATGTTGACGTCGCCGAACTCTACGACGGGTTCACGTTCAACTGCCTGTCCTGGATCGAAGCGCTCGGCTTCTGCGGTATCGGGGAGGCCAAGGACTTCCTCGACGGCGGCACCAACATCGCCCGCGATGGCGTGCTGCCCCTGAACACCCACGGCGGTCAGCTCTCGCATGGCCGCACCCACGGCATGGGCCTGGTCTACGAGGCCATCTCGCAGTTGCGCGGCGAGGCCGGCGAACGTCAGGTCGCCGACGCCCGCGTCGCGGTGGTCAGCAGCGGTGGCCTCACCCCCAGCGGGGTGCTCCTCCTGCGGACCGACTCATGAGCGCGGCGAGTAGCGCAAGCGGATCGCCCGTCAGCCCCGTGCCGCGGATGGTCCGCGTCGGCGACGTCATGATGTCGGGACTGCTCGCCGAAGCGGAAACGCCACGCGCCGTCATCGTCGCGGTGCACGGGGGTGGCAGCAGCGCAGCGTATTTCGATTGCCCTGGCCACCCACGATTGTCTCTGCTGCGCACCGCGGCAGCGCTCGGGTATACCGTCGTCGCCCTCGACCGCCCCGGATACGGGGCATCCGGCGCCTACCCGGACGCGGTCGGGCAGCCGGCGCAGAGGGTTGCGCTGGCCTACGGCGCGGTCGACGCCATGCTGGGACCGCGCGATCGCGGCGCCGGCGTTTTCCTGCTCGGCCACTCCAACGGGTGCGAACTGGCCTTGCGCATGGCGGTCGACGAAAGAGCCGACCGGGCGGACGTTTTCGGCATCGCACTGGCCGGCACAGGTCTGCGTTATGAGGCCGCCGCACTGGAGATGCTCAAGTCGGCGTCGGTCACCCACCGGCCGCCCGGGTTGCGCGAACTGCTGTGGCAGCCGGCGGAGCTGTATCCGCCGCTGACGAACACGCCAAACGCCCGCAGCGGCGCCCGGTACGAAGCGGCGATGGTCCAGGATTGGCCCCGCAACGACTTCCCGGCGCTGGCCGCCGACGTTCAGGTGCCCGTGCACTTCACCGTCGCCGAACACGAGCGGGTGTGGCAATCGGATCCCGATGCCCTCGCGGCCATCAGCGGATTGTTCACCGCCGCACCGCGTGTGACGGTCCACCGGCAGGTCGGGGCCGGCCACAACATCAGTGTCTCGGTAGGGGCCGCGGCCTACCACCTCACCATCCTGGCGTTCATCGAGGAGTGTCTGGCCACCCAGGCCGGTACCACGGTCACATTGGAGGTCGGTTAGTGCGAGTCGGGTTCATCGGTCTCGGCAGCCAGGGGGCGCCGATGGCGCGCCGCATCGTGGCGGCCGGCTATCCGCTGACGTTGTGGGCCCGGCGGCCGGTCTCCGTCGAACCATTCGCCGACACGGCGGCCAAGGTCGTCGAGACACCCGCCGAGTTGGCCGCCGTCAGCGATCTGGTCTGCGTCTGCGTGGTCGGAGACGACGACGTCCGCCAGGTATTGGAAGGCGACGACGGTGTCCTCGCCGGGTTGGCGCCAGGCTGCGTGATTGCCATCCACAGCACCGTCCACCCCGACACCTGCCGAGAGCTGGCGGAAACCGCAGCAGCCAAGGGTGTTTCGGTGATCGACGCACCGGTGAGCGGTGGCGGGCCGGCGGCTGCCGAAGGTCGGCTCCTGGTCATGATCGGTGGCGATCCGGACGTCGTGGCACGCTGCCGCCCGGTGTTCGCCACCTATGCCGAGCCGATAGTCCACCTCGGCGGCGTCGGATCCGGGCAGGTGACCAAGCTCCTGAACAACCTGCTCTTCACGGCCCACATCGCGACGGCGAAGTCGACGCTGGACCTCGGCGCGGCACTGGGTGTGCCAGTGGACCGCCTCGCCGAGGTGATCACGCAGGGTTCGGCAAACAGCTTCGCGCTCGGCCGTATCGCGCAATTCGGCGGCAGCCTGGACGTCCTCAAGTCCGTGGCGGCGGACCTGCTGAAGAAGGACGTCGGCCTGATCGCGGACCTCGCCGAGACCGCCGGTGCCACGCCGGGCGCGGTACTCGAATCCGCCGACGCCGCACTGGGTTTGATGGGTCGTACCCGGTGAGCACGGTCGGCTTCGTCGGCGCGGGGCGCATGGGTGGCGCCATGGTCCGCCGCCTCGTCGCAGCCGGCCACCAGGTGAATGTCCTGGCCCGTTCTCGGGAGAAGAGCACTGCCATAACCGAACTCGGCGCGACACCGGTTGCCGATCTGGCCGCCGTCAGCGCGGACGCCGACGCGGTGATCCTCTGTGTCTTCACCGACGAGCAGGTCCGGACCGTCGTCGACGCCCTGACGCCAGAGCTGCGCGCAAGCACCGTCCTGGTCATCCACACCACCGGCAGCCCGCACACCACTGAAGCCATTGCCGCCCGCGGGATCGACGTCATCGACGCCCCCGTCAGCGGCGGGCCACACGACATCGCCGCGGGCCGGCTCACGTTGTTCGTCGGCGGGTCCGACGCCGCACTCGAGCGGGCCCGGCCGGTGCTGGCCAGCTATGGCGACCCCATCGTCCACGCCGGTCCGCCGGGCGCCGGTCAGCGAGTCAAGCTGATCAACAACGCATTGTTCGCCGCCCAGATCGGGTTGATCAGCGCCGCAGTCGAACTCGGTGAACAGCTCGGTGTTCCGGAACCGACACTGCTGGCGGCACTGCCCCACGCGAGCGCAGGCAGCCGCGCGCTGGACAGCATCGCGCGAGCGGGTTCGGCAGCCTCGTTCCGTGCGGTCGTCGGCGAGTTCCTGAGCAAGGACGTCGCGACGGCCCGGGCCACCGCAGCTGAGTTGGGCACCGGTCTGGGTGTCCTCGACACCATCATCGACACCGGCATGGCGCCGACGGGGGGGAGCAACACCGCATGACCGCAACGAAACTCGTGTTCGACCCGTTCTCCGAGGACTTCTTCAACGGACCGTGGGAGACCTACCGGCGAATGCGCACGGAAGCACCTGTGTACTACAGCGAGGAACACGACTTCTACGCGCTGTCCCGGCACGAGGACGTCGCTCCCGCCTACCGCGACTTCGAGACCTACTCGTCGGCGTACGGCACCGATCTCGCACAGGTGCGTACCGGACTCGAATTGCCGGGCAACATGCGAATGATCATCTTCATGGATCCGCCCGAACACCGGCACATCCGCAGCCTGCTGAACAAGGTGTTCACTCCGCGCGCGATCCAGTCCCAGCGCGACATGGTCCGGGCCAAAATCGACAAGTACCTGCACCGACTCGACCCCGACGGATTCGACGCCGTCCAGGACTTCACCGGACCGTTTCCGGTCGAAGTGATCACCAACATGATGGGCGTCCCCGATGAGCAGGCCCAGCAGGTCCGGTATTGGATCGATGAATCGCTGCACCGCGAGATCGGCCAGGTCGAAACCTCCGAACACGGTATCCAGGCTTACCTCGACAGCGCGGCTTTCTATTTCGAGCTCGCGCGCCAGCGCAAGGAAGTACCCGGCGACGACTTGATCAGCCGCCTTCTCGCCGCCGAGACCGAACGCGAAGACGGAACGGTCACCAAGCTCGAGGACTACGAAATCGCCGGATTCGCCTCGCTGTTGGGCGGCGCGGGTGCCGAGACCGTGACCAAGCTGGTCGGTAACGCCGTATACCTTTTCGCCCGGCATCCCGAGCAGTGGCAGAAGCTGCGCAGCGACCGCAGCAAGATTCCCGCCGCTGTCGAGGAACTCTTGCGGTACGAGGCGCCGGCACAGTACAACGTGCGCCGCAGCATGAAAGACGTGCATCTGCACGGTACGACGATTCCCGAGGGTGCACCGGTCTTCCTGCTCGGCGGTTCAGCCAACCGCGATCCCGAGGCGTGGACCGAACCGGACACCTTCGACATCGACCGCAACCACACCGAAGCCCAGAACCTCGGATTCGGATACGGCATTCACAGTTGTCTGGGAGCGGCACTGGCACGTATGGAGAGTGCCGTCGCGCTGGAGGCCCTGCTGGATTTCATGCCGCGCTACGAAATCGATTGGGACGGTTGTCAACGCGTCCACATGCAGAACGTGATGGGCTGGCAGAACATCCCGGTACGGGTGCTGCGATGAGCAAGGTCAGTGTCGACTTCGGGCTCTGCGAGAGCAACGGCGTCTGTGACGCCATCATCCCCGAAGTGTTCCATCTCGACGACCAGGACTACCTGCACATCCTGGCGGACGAGGTGACGCCGGCCAACCGGGATCGCATCCTCGAAGCGGTCCGCCAATGCCCGCGCCAGGCCATATCGATCATGGAGGATCCCGCATGAAGCCCTACCGCGTCGTCCAATGGACCACCGGGAACGTCGGCAAGAGCTCGGTCAAAGCCCTTGCCGCGCATCCGGACCTCGAACTCGTCGGCTGTTACGCCTGGTCACCGGACAAGGTCGGGGTCGACGTCGGTGAGCTGTGCGGGGTCGATCCGGTCGGCGTAGCGGCCACCAACGACGTCGACGCCCTGCTGGCGCAGAAGCCGGACTGTGTGGTCTACAACCCGATGTGGATCGATGTTGACGAAGTGGTGCGCATCCTGGAAGCCGGCGTGAATGTTGTCACGACCGCATCGTTCATCACCGGACACAACCTCGGTCGCGACCGGGACCGCATCATCGAGGCCTGCCGGGTCGGCGGCTCGACCATGTTCGGCTCCGGGGTCAGCCCGGGTTTTGCCGAGCTGCTGGCGATCGTCGGCGCGATGGCGTGCGACCGCGTCGACAAGGTGACCATCGCCGAATGCGCCGACACCACGTTCTACGACTCCCCCGCCACCGAAATCCCTTGCGGCTTCGGCATGCCGATCGATTCGCCGGACCTGTCGCCGATGGCCGCCGCGGGTACCGCGATCTTCGGCGAGGCGGTACGGCTGCTCGCCGACTCGCTCGGCGTCGAACTCGACGAGGTCCGGTGCGAAGCCGAATACGCCCAGACGACAGCCGATCTCGACCTGGGGTCTTGGACCATCGGGAAAGGCTGCGTCGCGGGTGTCGCGGCGAGCTGGCAGGGTGCGGTAGGCGGTAAGGTCGTCGTCGAACTCAAGGTGCGCTGGCGAAAAGGCCAGTCCCTGGAACCTGATTGGCAGCTCGACGCCGACGCCTGGACCATCACCATCGACGGCCGCCCGACCGTCACCATGAAGGTGAACTTCCTGCCACCGCCGGATTTCCAGGCGACGACAATGGCGGAGTTCATGACCCTCGGCCACATCATGACCGCGATGCCCGCCGTCAACGCCGTCCCGGCGGTTGTCGCCGCCGCGCCGGGAATTGCCACCTACAATGACCTGCCACTGACCCTGCCACGCATGAAAGGCCTTGTATGAAAGAAGGATTCGAGGACCGCGTCGTCGTGATCACAGGTGCGGGCTCGGGTATCGGACGCGCCACCGCCCTGGCATTCGCCAAGGCGGGCGCGCGCGTCGTCGCCACCGACATCAACGGTGACGCAGCCGGCGAAACCGCCGCGTTGATCGGCGACGCCGCCGTCGCCATCGCCGCGGATATCGCCGACGAGGAATCCGTAGCGCACGCGGTTACCGCGGCCCTCGACGCCTTCGGCCACATCGATGTGCTGTCCAACAACGCGGGCGTCATCGACACCATGGCGCTACCGGCCGATACCACGCTCGCCGAATGGGACCGGGTCATCCGGATCAATCTGACCGGCACGTTTATCGTGACGCACGCGGTGCTCCCCCACATGCTGAACCAACAGCGCGGCGTCATCGTCAACACCGGCTCGGCCGCCGGGGTACGCGGTGGCACGGCGGGCGCCGCGTACACCGCCTCTAAGCACGGCGTCATCGGCCTGACCCGCAGCATCGCCTGGTCCTACGCCAAGGACGGGATTCGGTGCAACGCGATCCTGCCCGGACCCACATTGACCGGAATCACCGGCAGCATCAGCGGATTCGACGAGACCGGGCAGGCCCGCCTGACGCCCATCATCTCGGCGGCCCCGAACATCGCCCTGCCCGAGCAGATGGCCGATGTGATCGTCTTCCTGGCCTCCGACGCCGCCGCATTCGTCAACGGCGCGATCGTGGCGGCCGACGGCGGGTGGTCAGCGGGCTGAGGCCCGCTGACTGCCGGCCCCTGTCAGGCCCCGAAGCCCGACAGGATCACGGCGTTGCAGTCCGCGGCCGACTGGCGGACCTTCGCCGCCGCCTGGTACGCGTCGGACTCGTACCAGGCCCGCGCGGCATCCACCGACTCGAACTCCAGCACGACGGTCTGGTTACCGTGCCAGCTGCCCTCGAGCACCTGGGGATTCTGGTCCACCGACACGATCGTCGCGGACGACATCGCCTTGCCGGCCAGCTTGGCGTACTCCGCCATGCCGGCAGGATCCTTGACGTCCTCGGTCAGGATCACATATCCCTTGGCCACTCGAATCTCCTTGACTAGTCGTTCTTCTCGACGATTGCTTGTTCCGGGCAGTTCGTGATGGCATCGCGAACCGCTACCTCGAGATCGGGGCCGATCTCCGCGGGGTCGGCGACCGCATAACCGTCGTCGGTCATGCTGAAAACATCGGGACACAGCGTGAGGCACATGCCGTGCCCACGGCACCGGTCCTCGTCGACGACAACCTTCATGACGCGCTCCCGGCAGGATCGAATTCGAGATGGAGGTCGATGATGCCACGCAGGATGTAGGTCGGAATGTATTGGTAACGGCGGTTTCCCGCCGGCCCGTGGTGTGCCTCGGAGATGCGGATGTCAGAGGTCCGGTCCAGAAGACGTTCCAGTGCCACGCGGGTCTCGGCCCGCGCCAACGGCGCACCTGGGCAGCTGTGGATGCCGCGCCCGAATGCCAGATGCTGGCGGGCGTTCTTGCGCTCGGCATCGAAGGTGTCGGGATCCTCGAACCGCCGCGGGTCGCGGTTGGCCGCGCCATTGATCACCATCAGCGTGCAGCCCGCGCCGATCGCCTCGTCACCGATCGTGGTCGGCACCCGCGAGAGCCGGAAGTCGCCCTTGACGGGACTCTCTATGCGCAGGCACTCCTCGATGAAATTCGGTAGCAGACTGCGGTCTTCGCGCAGTCTGGCCTGGATGTCGGGGCGCTCCCCGATTACCTTCAGCGCCGTGCTGAGCAGCCGGACAGTCGTCTCCTGACCGGCCGAGAACACATTCGTGGCCACGCGCACCACGTCGTCCACCGTCGGCATGGTGCCGTCGGGGAACGTGGCGGTCGCCAGACCCGTCAACACGTCGTCGCGGGGTTCGCGGCGGCGGTCCTCGACGTACACCGCGAAGGCCTCGTAGAGATACTCGAAAGGCGTTTTGGACAGCGTCTTTTCGTCGGTGCTGCCCAGCCCGCCGCCGTGAGTGCCCTTCGCGAGGCGCTCGAGCAATTCGGGGCAGTCCTCGTCGGGAACCCCCAGGAGGTCGGCGATGACGCGCAGCGTGAACGGCCCGGCAAACCCCTTGATGAACTCGCCCGCGCCGGGCGCCAGAAACTCACCCAGCATGTCGTCGGCGATCCGCCACATCGCGTCCTCGTTCTCCTTGAGGCGCTTGGGGGTGATCAGCCGCATCAGCAGAGCGCGGTGATTGGTGTGCGTCGGCGGGTCCAGCGTGGGCAGCTGGTCGCTGTACGGAATCTCGTCGCGGTGCTTCTCGATGAGTTCGGTGACATCGTCACCCTCGAGCGGTACCGGAAAGCCCGGGAACGGGCCCGTCACCGAGATGCACGACGAGAAGGTGTCGGCGTCGTTGTAGACATCGACCGCCTCCTGCCAGCCGGTGACCATCGTGACGCCGTGGTGCTCTTCACGCGCCACGGGGCACTTGTTGCGCAGGGCCGCGTAAAACGGGTACGGGTCGTCGGTCAGCCGATCATCCCGGAAGAAGTCGACCGCGGTGAGGTCTTCCGACACCTGTCCTCCATTCAAGCAAGATCACATGAGAATGTGATTCTCAAATATGGTGATTAGATTTCCACAGGACGTCGTCGGCGTCAATGCGGCTGACGCTCATTGGATCGGTTCGTCTCCGAGCACGGTGGTGCGCAGCATCTCCCGCGGCGATCCAGGGTCGTAAGGCGCGGCGCGGTGCAACACCCCGCGGTTGTCCCAGATGACGGTGTCCCCCACCGACCACGTGTGGCTGTACACCTTGTCGGGCGCCGTGGCGCGCTCCAGCAATTCGGCAAGCAGCGCTCGCCCCTCATCCGGATCCATGCCGACGACGTAGTCCGCCGACGCACCAAGGACCAGCGACTTGCGTCCGCTGCGGTGCGTCCAGACCAAAGGGTGCTCGTGGGTGCGCCGCGACCGCCACACCGCCAGCATCTCCGGCGACGGGTCGGGTGTGACGCGGCGTTGCGATGCCTCCAGCGAATGCACCACCCGCAGCTGCCCGTACCGCTGCTGTTCCTCGCCGCTCAATTCGTCATACGCACCATAGGAATTCGCGAACTCGGTCTCCCCGCCGGCGTCCGCCACCGCGACAGCCGAGAGGACGGTCGCCTTCTGCGGGCACGTGTCCTCGATGGGTGTGCAACCGTCGATGTGCCAGTCGAACGTCGCCCGCAAATAAGCCGCCGAGGCGTTCTTCGACGTGTCGAGGGTGATCGGGTAGATGCCCGCCACCCGATGGTGCCCGTCCGCGGAGTAATCGACAGGTCCGAGCCGACGGCAAAACGCAACCTGCTGCTGCGGATCAAGCCGCAGACCCCGAAAGACCAGAACGCCGTTGTCTTCCAAGGCATCCAGGACTGCCGTGGCCAGCGCACCGTCGGTGGCCAGTCGTTCGGCGTCGATGCCGATCACTTCCGCCCCGACCGACGACGTGAGCTTGTTGATGGTCAGGACGCTCACGGCACCGGCGCCCCGATGCGATTCATGACGGCGTCGGCCGAGTCGGCGGGCTTCTGGGTACCGAAGATCTCGACGGCCATCGACACCATGATCATCGAGTAGATGAGGTGCAGCAGGTTGAGCGCATCGTCCGGCAGATCCTCGAGGCCGAACTTGTCGCAGTAGTCGATGGCTTCTTCGAAGCGCGGCGTGAAGGCGTCGTAGAACTCCCGGATTTCGGCCATCGGAGTGTTGAGGCGCATTTCCCAGCGTTCGGGTTCGGTTGCCAGGCACCACTTCTCGGCGAACGATTCGAACTCGGCGAAGGCGCTGGGAAGTTTGGTTTCCGCCATGATCACACCCCCACCGGGGTCCGCTGGGCCTTGTACCGCTCGACCCAGTCGACAGACACCTTGTGCAGATGCCGAACCAGGATCTCCTGATCGGACAGCGGGTAGTCGTCGACGACGTCGTACTCCAGCGCGGCCTGGGTGCCGCCGAGCATGCCGGCGTCCTGCAGCGCGAACTCCTTGAGCACCACCGAGGCGACCTCGTGCTCGATGCGCTCGCGCACGGTCCGTGCCGGGTGAAAAGCGTTGTACGCCTCGAACTTATGGGTATTGTGCGACGTCGGCCAGTACCGGTACAGCAGATACCAGCCGTGGTAGATCAGGATCTCGAGATTGGGGAAGATCTGGAAGTTCGTGATGCCCCACGGTTCGATGCCGCCCGGGTTGAGGCCTGCCGAGAAGTGGGTCTCCGGGGTACGCCACGGGCCCACCAGGCCGCTGCGGGTGATCCGCTCGACCGGGTACATGTAGTCCGGATCGAGCTTCCAGCGCCGGGTACCCGCGGTCGACACGAGGCGGTGCGGCCCGTCGATCTGGAAGTGGCCGCACTCGAAGGAGGCATTTGGTTGACGCACCGCGCTCGGCACCTGCTGGGAGTGCAACGACGGGACGTGGTAGTACTCCTGGAACGCATCGGCGAAGATCTTCCAGTTGCTGTTGTTCTCCGCCGCAAAGTCGTAACGCTCGGTCATCAACCCGAACGGATAGTCGTCGAGCGCCGTGATCATAGGGCCGAGGAACTCGCGCAGGGTCCACTGCGGCTCGGGATCGAAGTTGATGAAGATGAAGCCGTTCCACACGTCACAGTGCACGGGCTTGAGGCCGTACCGCGAGCTGTCCAGCCCGAAGAACTCGCCCTCCTGCTGCACGAACGTCAGGTCGCCTTTGAGGTCGTACCGCCAGCCGTGGTACTTGCAGGTGAACTGCCGGCACCCGCCCCTGGTCTCCTCGTTCGGAAAGTCGTTCCACACCAGCTTGTTTCCGCGGTGGCGGCAGATGTTGTAGAAGGCGCGGATCTGTTGGTCCTTGCCTTTCACCACGATCACCGACGTCCTGGCGGCGTCGATCTCCTTGGTGAAGTAACTGCCGACGCGGGGCACTTCCTCGATCCGCCCGACGTTGAGCCACGCACGTTTGAAGACCGCTTCGCGCTCGAGTTCGTAGAACTCCGGCGAGGTCGAGTCGCGGAACGAAATCGGCCCGGTGCCGAGTTCTGGATAGTGCTCGGTCCAGCTGCCTTCCGCGGGCTTGGGCCACTTAGCCATGAACTCCTCCTCGAAGTTGTTCCATCACATCGCCTGCCGTCACATCACGGCCCCGCCGTTGACACCGAGGGTCTGCCCGGTGATGAAGCCGGCCTCCGGCGAGCACAAGAAGCCGACCGCAGCGGCGATGTCGTCACCGGTACCTAGATGTCCGACGGGGATGCTGGCCGCCATCTGCTCATTCGGGGGCAGGTTTCCCGCCGCCTGAGATTGGTGCTGCATGGGAGTCTCGATGCCCGACGGCGGCACGTTGTTCACAGTGATTCCGGCCGGGCCATATTCGCGGGCAAGCGATTTCGTCAGCGACAGCAGCGCGCCCTTCGATGCGGCGTAGTGCGCCATCCCTGGCGACCCACGCTGCGCGCTCGACGACGAGATCATCACGATGCGACCCCACCCCGCCGCCAGCATGTCGGGTATCGCGACCTGACAACAGTGGAACGTGCCGGTCAGATTGACGTCGATCAGCCGCTGCCACGAAGCCACGGTGATGTCGGTGAAGGCCGCGAAATCGACCACACCGGCACTGGTGACCAGGATGTGCACCGGCCCGAACTCGCTGCGCACCTTGGCGAAGGCGTCCTCCACGGAAACGCGGTTGCTGACGTCGGCGGCGATCCCGAGCGCTTCGACCCCGTCGGCGCGCAACGCTTCGGCGACCCGCTGCGCCGCTTCACCATTGAGGTCGAGGACGGCGACCTTGTGTCCCCGCCGCCCCAGCTCATGGCAGGCCGCCTCACCCATGCCCGACGCACCACCGGTCACCACAGCCACGCGTGTCATGTGCACTCCTACTCGTAAACCACTCGGACAGTCCTGCTGGTCGGCAGGGACTGGCAGGTCAGGACCCAGCCGTCGGCGACCTCGTCGTCGTCGAGGGCATCGTTGTTGAGCATGCGCGCACTGCCCTCGACGATGCGCGCCATACATGTTCCGCAGGAACCGGTTTCGCACGACGACGGCGCCCGCAACCCGGCGATTCGGGCCGTCTGCAGCAGGGTGTTCCCCGCCCGGTACTCGACGGTCGTCTTGCGGCGGTCGAGTTCGATGGCGACTTCCTCGGTGACCGAGGCGGCCGCATCCTCAGCGGTGACCTCAGCGATCTGGAAGCGCTCCAGGTGAATTCGGCTGCGCGGCGTCCCCGTCTGCATGACAGCGGATTCCACCGCGTCCATGAAAGGCCCGGGCCCGCAGATGTAGTACTCCGCGTCATCGGCGTCGGCGATGAAGGACGCGATGGCCTCCGGCCGCACGATGCCGTCGACGTCGTCGAGGTGGTGACGCACTGTCAACCGGTCAGGATGGGACTCGGCCAGTGCGGCAAGGGAATCGGCGAAGATCACCGATTCGCGGCTGCGGTTGGCATAGAACAACCGGATGCGCCGCGAGGTTCCGGCGAGTGCGGCGCCGATCAATGAGTGGATCGGCGTGATCCCGCTGCCGCCGGCGAAGGCGACGATGTCGCGCTCCCCGTCGCCCAGCACGAATCGCCCTTCGGGCGGCGCGGCATCGATGCGATCGCCGGCCGCGGCGGTGTCGTTGAGCCAGTTCGAGACCAGGCCGCCGCCGTCACGTTTGATCGTGATCTGCAGGTCGTCGCCGTTGTGGGGGGACGACGACATCGAGTAGCACCGCCGGTGCTGGTCGCCGTCCACCTGCACCCGCAGGGTCAGGAATTGCCCTGCCTGGTAACGGAATCGGGGCGCGCAGTCTTCGGGGATGTCGAGAACCAGCGACACGGCGTCGCCGGTTTCCCGCACCACCCGCTTGATGCGCAGTGACGCGAAATCGTCCACAAGATCAGCCATCTCGTCGAGAGTATCAAGTACTTGTTATTAGTATCAAGTGCTTGATACTTGGAACATTCTCTTGCGCGTGGCTCGCCGCTGACACAATGTCGGCCTCAGAGCGCGGTTGGGGCTATATACGGTTGAGGACGCTCTCAGACCGACATTGTGATCGAGGCGCAGTACTACTCAGTCCCCGATGTGGTCGGCAATGAGCTTGTGCCCGGTGCCCTGTTCTACGACGCGCGTCAGCAGTCGCTTCAGGGTCTCCTGCTCGTCGGCGGTGAGCACACCGAACACCGCTTCGTGCGCCTCGACGGCGTCACTGACAACAGCCGCCGCGGTCTTGCGCCCCTGCTCCGTCAGGAAGGCCTGCAGGATGCGGGCATGCTGCGGGTCCGTCTTGCGTTCCACGAGCCCACGATCCTCGAGCGCCTTGAGCGCCAACTGCACGCCCTGCGGCGTGATGAGCAGCCGGCGGGCCAGATCCGCGCCGGACAGCCCCGGCTCGTTGGCGAGTTGGCGCAGCACACCGATCTGGGCGGTGCTGACGCCATGACCGCTGACGGCCTCGTTCACCGATGTCAGCGAGAAGTAGAACGCCTGCTTGAGATGCCAGAGGAGGTTCTCGTCCAGGTCCACTACGCACCTCCATCGACCTGCTTGAAGATCTGCCCCGCTTTCATCACGAAGCGCACGTCCAGCGTACTGGCGATATCGCTGGACACGTCCCCGGGGACAGCCACGATGTCCGCGAGGAAGCCGGGGGCCAAGCGGCCGAGCTCATCGTCGGCGTCGATGAGTTCGGCGCTCGTGACGGTCGCGGCGCGGATGGCCTGCATCGGCGTCATGCCGCGGGAGACCAGCGCGCACAGCTCTTTCGCGTTCTGCCCGTGTGGTACCGCCGGTGCATCGGTTCCGCAGGCGATGCGGACCCCGGCGGCGATGGCCTTCGGCAGCATCGCCTGCGCCCGAGGAAACACCACCTCGGCTTTCTTGCGCAGCTCGGGCGCGATGCGATCGATCGCCATCGCCTCGGTGAGGTAGGTCGTCGACACCAGGAAGGTGCCGGTGTCGGCCATCAGCTTGATGGTGTCGTCGCTCGCCAGGAAGCCGTGTTCGATGCAGTCGATGCCGGCACGGATGCAGGCCCGGATCGCACTGTCCCCCACCGCGTGTGCGGCCACGCGCACCCCGGCTCGATGCGCCTCGTCGGCGATCGCGGCGAACTCGTCGTCGGAGTACTGCTGGGCACCCGGGGCGGTGCTGTGCGACATCACCCCGCCGGAGGCCGACACCTTGATCAGCTTGGCGCCGTGCCGGACCTGGTAGCGCACGCAGGCGCGGACCTCGTCGACGCCATTGGCGATGCCCTCCCCGACGGACAGCGGCATGATGCCCGGCGCCAGGCGCTGGAACACCGTCGGGTCCAGGTGACCTCCGTAGGGCGTGACGGCGTGGCCGGCCGGGTAGATCCGGGGCCCGGCATGCCAGCCCTGCTCGATCGCCCGCATCAGCGCGACATCCAGCAGGTAGCCGCCGGTCTTGACCATCAGCCCGAGGTTGCGCACGGTGGTGAATCCGGCGTCCAGCGTGGTGCGCGCGTTGACGGCACCGCGTAGCGTGCGATACGCCGGATCGTCCTGCACACCGTGCATCGGGCTGGGCAGCCCTTCCGGCCCGCCGGGCCCGCCGATGAGCAGGTTGAGCTCCATGTCCATCAGACCCGGCAGCAGCGTCACGTCGCCGAGGTCGACGACTTCTGCCGAATCCGGCACCGGTTCAACGGGATTGACGGCCTTGATGCGGTCGCCCTCGACCAGGATCACGGCCGGCGACCGCACCTCGCCGGTGTCGACGTCGGCCCAGCGGGCGGCGCGCAGGACGGTGAGTGCCGTCATGGGACCGGTTCGTAGACGCAGTCGAGTTTCGTGGCTCCGGAGTCGGGAACCCGAGGCTGCTTCCAGCACTCCACGGGGAACGACACCATGATCATGGAGTACAGCAGGTGCATGAGGTTCAGGACATCCTCGGGCATGTCATCGAGACTGAACTTGTCGCAGAACGCGATGGCGTCTTCCGCCCGCGGTGTTATCGCATCGTAGAACGCCTGCATCTGCGCCATGGAGCTGTCCAGCCGCTTGGCATAGCGCTGCGCCTCCGTCGGCAGGCACCACTCGGAAAACGTTTCCAGGTCGGCGAATTCGGCCGGCAGCTTCACCGTCATGCTCACACCCCCGCGGTCTTGCGCTGGTAGTCCTCGATCCAAGCTGCGGTCTCGTGGTGCAGGTGCCGGATCAGCACCTCCTGGTCGCACAGCAGGAATTCGTCGACGGTGCGGGACTCGATCATCGACTGCGTGGCCTCCAATGTGTTGGCGTCCTGCAGGCCGTATTCCTTGAATGTCACCGCCGCGAGCTCCTGGCCGATGCGCTCGCGCGGACTGCGTGCCGGCGGGAAATACAGCGTGCATTCGAAGGTGTGGGTGTTGTACGACGTCGGCCAGTAGTGGTAGGTCAGATACCAGCCCTGGCCCCAGAACAGCACGACGAAGTTGGGGAACAACTGGAACGAATCCAGGCCCCACGGATCACATTTCGCCGGATTGAGGCCGGCGGGCATCTCCCCAAGGTCCGGTGAGTCCCACGGCCCGAACAGCCCGCTCTGGCAGATGTCCTCCATGGGCTTGCGCATCTCTGCGCCCATCTCCCATACCCGCACCCCGGACGTGCTGACGAGACGGTGCGGCCCGTCGATGCGGTAGTGCGGCGCCTCGAAACCGGCCTGCGCCGCCGCCGCCGAATAGTTGGTCGGCGACTGGTTCGCATGCAGCACGGGTGCGTGGTAGAACTCCTGGAACGCATCCATGTAGAGTTTCCAATTCGCTTTGACCTCAGAGCGATACGTGAACTTCGAGGTCAACTTCTCGAACGGATAACCCTCCAGGCCCAGGATCATGGGGCCCAGGAAATCACGCAGCGACTGCTCGGGTTCGGGCGCGAAGTTGACGAAGATGAAGCCTTCCCAGACGTCGCAGTGCACGGGCACCAGGCCGTACCGCTCCTTATCGAGGTCGAAGAACTCGCCCTCCTGCTGCACGAACGTCAGATTGCCGTCGAGGTCGTACCGCCAGGCGTGGTACTTGCAGGTGAACTGCTTACAGAACCCCTTGGTCTCCTCCAGCGGCATGTCGTTCCACACCAGCTTGTTGCCCCGGTGCCGGCAGATGTTGTGAAACGCCTTCACCTCGCCGGCGTTGTTGCGCACCACGATGATCGAGGTGTTCACCACCTTGAGTTCTTTGGTGAAGTAGCTGCCCTTGCGCGGAAGTTGTTCGACGCGACCGACATTCAGCCACGCCCGCTTGAACACCGCTTTGCGTTCGATCTCGAACTGCTCGGGGCTGATCGAGTCCTCGTACGACACCGGGTCGGTGCCCAGCCGCGGATAGTGTTCGGTCCAACTGCCCTCGGGCGGCTTGGGAAACCGAGCCATGGCGCACTCCTTCTCGAGGTGACTTCACAGCCGACGGTATCTGCCCGGTGCCTCAATGACAAGTAGTTGATATTCAGCCCGGAGCGGGTGTCAGGCGAACTTGATGGCCGAGACGTACATGTCGACGACCGGCCGGAACAGGTCGACGCCGTCGAGCTCGTTACTCAACACGATGGCGTCGCTGGTGGCCAGCAGAATCTGCGCGAAAGTCGACGCGGGAATCAGGAGCGTGCCCCCCAGGCGGTCGACACCTTCGACGATGAAGCCGGCCAGTGCCTCGACCACCTCCGATCGCCTGGCCGCCACGCGGTCTCGCACTTCGGGGTTGCGCAGCAGATAGAGGGTGAATTCATAACCCAGCGCGGCGTGTTCGGCGCCACGGCCGCGACTGAGCTCGAGCCAGCGCTCGGCGATCTCGTCCCGCTCATGCGCCCCGACGCGCTCCGACCGCGACATCACTTCGGCGAACTTGTCGAAGTACTGGCGCCAGTAGCGGTCGTTGACCGCCAGGAACAGGTCTTCCTTGGTGGCGAAATGCTTGTAGATGGCGCCCTTGGTATAGCCGGCGACGGACGCGATCTCATCGAGAGTCGCTGGTGTGAAGCCCTTTTCGGCGAAGACGTCCTCAGCCGCATCCAGCAGCAGCGACCGCGTGTGTTCCAGTCGCCGTTCCCGCGTCCACCGCTCCACCATGGAAAAATTCTGCCACAGATTCCAAGATTCCCATTGGAAACTCAGATACTCATTGGTATCTTCAAGGCAACACGAACTCGAGGAGGCCTCGTGAGTGAAATGCTGAGCAAGAAATCCACTGTCACCGAGTCGCTGGGCGGAACCGCGAATCTCGTTGGCAGCCAAGCCCCGTCGACGCCGGTCAAGATCTGGGCGTTCTTCGGTGGCGCCCTGCTGCTGTTCCAGGTCTATGTCTGGACCCGTTGGGTCACCGGGCCGTATTTCACCCGCGTGCCCGCCGGTCCGACGGATCCACCGACATACATGAAGGTCATGCTGATGGTGAACTGCGCCTTCATGGTGGTGGGCTTCCCCGCCGCCGTGTGGTGGTTCCTCATCAGGCCGTGGCTGCGTGAGCGCCGCATCACGCTCGACGGCATGCTGTTCGTGTCGTGCGCGCTGTTCTTCTTCCAGGATCCCCTGCTCAATTACACCAACACCTGGTGCACGTACAACATGTGGATTTGGAACATGGGCTCCTGGACGTCGAACATCCCGAGCTGGGTCTCCCCTGAATCGCCCGGACACCAAGTGGGCGAACCACTTCCCATCAACATGCCCGGCTACGGCATGGTGCTGGTGACCCTGATGGTCGGCTGCTGGGCGATGCGCAAGATCAAGTCGCGCTGGCCGAACATCAGCAACTTCCGATTGATCATGGCGACATACGCCTTCTGCTTCTTGTTCGACTTCGTCATGGAGGGATTGATCCTGCTGCCGATCGGGCTCTTCGTCTACCCCGGTGCGATTCAAGCGGTGTCGTTCAACGCCGGCACCTACTACCAATGGCCCGTCTACGAGGGGCTCATGTGGGGCGCCGTCATGACCGCGTTGTGCTGTCTGCGGTTCTTCACCGACGATCGCGGCCGCACTGTCGTCGAACGGGGCCTCGACCACGTCCGCGGCGGCGTCTTCCGGCAGCAACTTGTCCGGTTCCTGGCGATCTTCGCCGCGTGCAGCGGCGCGTTCTTCTTCTTCTACAACGTCCCCGCGCAGTGGTTCGGCCTGCATGCCGACCCGTGGCCCGAGGACGTCCAGAAGCGGTCGTACTTCAGCCAGAGCGTTTGTGACGAACACACACCGTGCCCCAACCCGGTGCTGCCCATCCCGACCAAGCGCTCCGGCTATATCGACGTCAACGGCAAGCTCGTGCTCCCGCCGGGCCAGGAGATGCCCAAGGACGCCCCAGTTCAGATCGGGAAGTGACGCCGCATGAGTGATCTCTCACAGAGAAAAGCGGTTGTCACCGAACCGCTCAGCGGTGCGGCCCTCGGAACACCGCCCAAGATCACGCCCGTGCGGATCTGGGCCGCGGTCGGTGGCGCGATCCTGGCGTTCCAGCTCTACGTATGGACCAGGTGGGTGACGGGACCGAACTTCGAGCGGGTGCCCGCCGGCCCGAGCGACCCCCCGATGTACATGAAGGCCATCCTGTTCACCTGGACGGGCGTCATCATCGTCGGCCTGCCGGTTGCGGTGTGGTGGTTCATCATCCGGCCCTGGCGGCGCGAGCGACGCATCACCCTCGACGGCATGCTGCTGATCGCGTGCGGCCTGCTGTTCTTCCAGGACCCGCTGCTGAACTACGTCAACACCTGGAGCACGTACAACACCTGGATGTGGAACCGCGGTTCGTGGGTGCAGGACGTTCCCGGATGGATGTCGTTCGGCGAGCCCGGACGCATGATGGCCGAACCGTTCCTGATGAACGCACCCGGTTACTGCTTCATCCTGCTGTGCACGATGCTGGGCTGCTGGGTGATGCGCAAGGCAAAGGCGAAGTGGCCGGGCATCAACACCCTCGGCCTCATCGGCGTCGTCATTGTCTGGACGTTCTTCTTCGATTTCGTGATCGAGGGCCTGTTCCTCATGCCGATGGGGCTGTTCACCTACCCCGGCGCCATCCGGGCCCTGTCAGTCAATCCTGGGACGTACTACCAATGGCCGATCTACGAGGGTCTCATGTGGGGCGGCGTTCAGGCGGGCCTGTGCTGCCTGCGCTATTTCACCGACGACCGCGGCCGCACCTTCGTCGAACGCGGACTGGACACCGTACGCGGTGGCATTGTGACACAACAGATCACGCGCTTTCTGGCGATTTTCGCCGCCTGCAGCGCGTTCTTCTTCGTGTTGTACAACCTGCCCGCCCAATGGTTCGCCATGCACCAGGACCCCTGGCCCGAGGATCTGTTGAAGCGCTCGTATTTCCTGATGGGTGTCTGCGGCGACGGCACCGACCGGGCCTGCCCCGACCCGTCGATCCCGATTCCGCTACAGAACTCGAGCTACGTCGACATCCACGGCCAGCTGGTGACGCCAGAGGGTGTCACGCTTCCGAAACTCGTTCCCGTCGAGAAGGGCAAATGACTTGTTGAACAACACTTCTGCAGTTGTCAGACCGGTGCCGAGCGCACCGTTCTACCGCGCCATCGGCGACGAGGTAGAGGTTTTCCGGGCGGCGTCCCGCCGCGGCCTGCCCATGCTGCTGAAAGGCCCGACGGGATGCGGCAAGACCCGCTTCGTCGAGGCCATGGCCCACGAACTCGGGCGGGACCTGATCACCGTCGCCGGCCATGAGGACATGACGTCCGCGGACCTGGTGGGCCGATTCCTGCTCAAGGGCGGTGAAACCGTCTGGGTCGACGGACCTTTGACTCGTGCCGTGCGCGAGGGCGCCATCTGCTACCTCGACGAGATCGTGGAGGCGCGCCAGGACACCACCGTCGTCATCCACCCGCTGGCCGACCACCGCCGCGAGCTGCCGGTCGACCGCCTCGGCGTCACGTTGCCCGCGGCACCGGGCTTCCAGCTCGTCATCTCCTACAACCCCGGGTATCAGAGCGTCCTGAAGAACATCAAGGAGTCGACCCGGCAGCGATTCGTCGCCATCGAACTCGACTTCCCGCCCGCGGCCGCCGAGACGGAAATCGTGATGCACGAGGCGGGCATCGATGCCGAAACCGCCCGCAGCTTGGTGAAATTCGGCAACGCGATCCGCAACCTGGACGGCTCACCTCTTCGCGAAGTGGCGTCCACCCGCATGTTGATCCTGGCCGGCGAACTCGTCGCCGAAGGGCTGGGTATGCGCAGCGCCGTGCAGTCGGCCGTCGTCAAGGTGCTCTCCGACGATCATGACATCGTCCGCGCGCTGGGCGAGCTCGCGGACGCCGTCCTCCCCCGGCCGTGACCGATTCCGCCGGCCCGCAGCAGTTTCGGCTCCTCGCGACCCATGTCGCAGGCCGGCCGGTCGACATCGCCGAGGCACGAGGCGGCGAATCCGCGCACACCGACGGTCATGTCATCTATGTCTCGGCTGGGCCGGTGGCACGGCAGCGCAGCGAGATGCTGTTGCAGAGCGCCCTGCTGGGTGCGGGAAGCCTTGATGCGTCAAACGCGAAGGCACTCCGCGGCCGCCCCGCCATAGCGCGGCGCTACCTGGCGCTGGAAGGTCGCAGGGTCCTGGCAGACCTCGCCCGCGAACTGCCACTCGCCGTCGAACTCGGTGCCGGGGAGCCGATTACGGCCGACTCCGACGAGTCACTGCGAATCGCGAAGGGCCGCAGGACCGTCGACGACGCGCCGGACTGGTTCGGCGTCATCAAGCCCTCCCGGCTGCTGGCCGCACCGGTGGGTCCGGGCGCGCGGCCCACCGACAAGGACCTCCAACTCAAGTTCGAGGTTCCGGACGTCCTGGAAGACCTGGACGAGGAGGAATCGGACGGGGAGGCAGAAGACTCCGCGGACAGCAAGATCCTCAAGCTCTTCGAAGCACCGATGGCGTCCCGAACGATGTCTGACTTCCTGTCCAAGCTCTTCGGCAGTTCGAAGTCGAAGGGGCAGGACAACGCCGGCGCCGAGATGCAGATCGGCAGTGTGCGCCGCGTCGGCACGGCCGGTCCCGACGCGCGACCCCTGCCCACGCAGATCCGGTTCACCGACGACGGCCGTCCCGGTGCCACGCTGGGAGTCGGCGGCGCCCTGCATCCGGAGTGGGACGTCTTCGCGGGCCGGTACAAGGAGGATTGGTGTCGGGTAATCGATTTCCCGCTCACCGCGGCCGCCGACGTAGCGGCGGCGGGCGTGCCGCACGACGACATCCTGCGGCGGCGCCTGTCGCGCATCGGACTCGGCCCCAAGATCCTTCGCGGCCGGGCCGACGGCGACGAGCTGGACATCGAAGCCCTGATCGACCTGTTCGTCGACCTGCGCTCCGGCTTCTCTCCCCCGGAACACGTCTATCTGGAGCAGCGCAAGCTCTCCCGCAATCTGGGCGTGCTCATCCTCGTCGACGCCTCGGGTTCGGCCACCGAAACCGACGCCGGCGGACTGGCGGTCCACGAACACCAGCGCCGGGCAGCCGCCACCATGGCCGCCGTGCTCGAAGAGCTCGGTGACCGCGTGGCCGTCTACGGCTTCCGGTCGCAGGGCCGGCATGCCGTCCACCTGCCCGCCATCAAGCCGTTCGGGCAGCGGTTCGGCGCTGTGGGACGGGCCCGGCTGAATCAGCTTGAACCGTCGGGCTATACGCGACTGGGCGCCGCCATCCGTGGCGCGGGCGAGATCCTCAAGGAACAGGCGGGTACACCAAACCGGCTGCTCCTCGTCTTGTCCGACGGATTCCCCTACGACGACGGCTACGAGGGCCGCTACGCCGAAGCCGACGCCCACAAGGCGCTCGAAGAGCTGCGCGTGGACGGCGTTGCCTGCCTGTGCCTTTCCATCGGCGGCGCCGGTGAGACCGATGCGCTCGAACGCGTCTTCGGTTCCGCCAGCTATGCCAGTGCCGGCACGCTGGCCGAGTTGAGCCCCCGCATGGACGAGTTGTTCCTGTCGTCCCTACGCGAATTGGCCGCCCCGAAGCCGGCCGGCAGCTAGGCCAAACTTCTCAAGTACTTAACATTTGCGCCGTGGTGCGATATGACTGAACGGACGCTTTCGTGCCATCAGGCGACTGAGTGGGGAACTTGTGATCGACGTTGCGCGCCTTGCCGATTGGATGGACCGGTCGGGACTACCCGGCACAGGCGAACCCCTCGAAGCCACCTATCTGTCCGGCGGCACGCAGAACGTCATCTACCGGATCACCCGCGGCGATCACACCTGCGTACTCCGCATGCCGCCACCGGAGGCTCCGTCCGATCGCGACATGGGCGTCTTGCGCGAGTGGCGCATCATCGAGGCCCTCGACGGCACCGACGTGCCGCACACGGCCGCGATCGGAGTGTGTGCGGACGCGTCGGTGCTCGGCCGTCCGTTCTATCTCATGGGCCACGTCGACGGATGGTCGCCGATGGACCGGCACGGCGTCTGGCCGGAGCCGTTCGATGGCGACATCGCGGCGCGTGCGGGTTTGTCCTATCAATTGGCCGAAGGCATTGCGCTGCTTTCAAACGTCGACTGGAAAGCCAAGGGCCTGCACGACCTCGGCCGACCCGACGGCTTCCACGAGCGGCAGGTCGATCGGTGGATCGCCTTCTTCGAACGCATCAAGGGCCGCGAGATCGACGGCCTGGACGTCACCACCGAATGGCTGCGCAACCGCCGGCCCCTTGACTTCATCCCCGGGTTGATGCACGGCGACTATCAGTTCGCCAACGTGATGTACCGGCACGGCGCACCGGCCACCATGGCCGCGATCGTCGACTGGGAGATGGGCACGGTCGGTGATCCCAAGCTCGATCTGGGCTGGATGGTTCAGAGCTGGCCGGAGAACACCGATGCGCCCTCGGCCATGAACTACGTCGACATGCGTGGAATGCCCTCGCGCAGTGCGGTCGTCGACCACTACGAAAAAGTGTCCGGGCGCCAGGTCGACGACCTCGACTACTACCTCGTGCTTGCCAAATGGAAACTTGCGATCGTGCTGGAGCAGGGCTTCCAGCGGGCCGGCGACAATGAGAAGCTGCTCGCCTACGGACCGGTGATCACGTCCTTGATGCGTCAAGCAGCCGAGCTTGCCGAGTCCAGCGACTACCGGTGAAGGCCGTCGTCTGTCCCGAATACGGTCCGCCCGAGGTGGTTCGGGTCGACGACGTTCCGCCGCCTGCGCTGCCCGCGGGGCACATCCGGATCCGCGTCCACGTGGCCGCGGTGAATTTTCCCGACGTCCTGTTCATCGCCAATCGGTACCAGGTGAGCGTGCCGACGCCGTTCGTGCCCGGCAGTGAGTTCGCCGGCGTCGTCATCGAAGTCGCCGGTACCGCCGGCGATTTCGCAGTCGGCGACAGGGTGTCCGGCGCTGCGTTGTACGGCGCGTTCGCCGAAGAGGTGGTGGCGCCCGCCCACGGCCTCACCCGGATCCCCGACGGCGTCGACGACCGGACCGCCGCCGCATACGGCGTCGCACACGGCACCGCGTACCACGCGCTGCGCTCCGCGGCGCAGGTCCGCGCCGGCCAGGACCTGGTGGTGCTCGGCGCGGGCGGGGGTGTCGGTTTGGCTGCCGTGCAGCTGGGTGTCCTGCTCGGGGCAACTGTCACGGCGGTGGCATCGTCGGACGAAAAGCTCGTCGCGGCAGCAGCATACGGAGCCACTCACCTCGTGAAGCACGGTTCGCCGGACTTACGCGACGCGTTGCGCGAGGCCGTTCCGGACGGCGCCCACGCGGTCATCGACCCGGTCGGCGGCGACGTCTCCGAACCGGCGCTGCGATCACTGCGACCCGGCGGCCGCTTCGTCACCGTCGGCTTCGCCTCGGGCGTCATTCCGCGCATCCCGCTGAACCTGGTCCTCATCAAAGGCGCACACGTCATCGGATTCCAGCTCCGCGACATCCCGCCCGACGAATTCGACCGCAACCGAACCGAACTCGCCGCACTCCTGGTCGGGCGGCGAGTGGTGCCGCACATCGGCGCCGTCTACCGACTCGACGATGCCGCGCAGGCGCTGCGCCTGGTTGCCGACCGCAAGGCCATCGGCAAGGTCCTCATCAAGGTGGCCGATTAGCTCGCGGGGATCAGGTCCGCGGCAACCGAGGCCATCATGCCGATGCGGAATGTCTCGACAGAGCTCACCGCGCGCCGAATGCCACAGGCGGCGAGCGCCTGGGATTTGAAAGCCCTTGCTGCAGAGCTTAATTCGTGGTGGACGGCACCGATGCCGCGCAACTCGGCAGGACACTCATCACCCCACAACGTCACCTCGGTCTGACCGGCCGCCAGCGCCGCCAGCACTCCCCCGCGCACCCGGGCTTCGCTGTCGAAAAGGTGGGCCGCGACGGCCACCGTCTGGGGATGCGGCCGAGCCCGGCCCTCGATGAGCGCAGACTCGAGTTCCTCGGCATGGACGCCCAAGATCTGCAGTGGACGGTCATCCTCGTCGCTATCAGCGATCAGGACGGTGACGTCCCAGCCCGCGGTCACCCGGTCGAACATCCAGCCACCGGCATTCTCGACGGCTTCGGCGACCGTAGCGGCGACGACATCGAGGCGGTACCGCATCAAGGGACCGTCGGGGCGAGTTCCCGGCGTAATGACTCCACGTAGTCCTTGAATACGTCGGTCACGGGTATCGAAGGATCGAGCAACCACAATGTCTCCATTCCGTTGACAAAGGCCAAAATCTGTACCGCCTTTACGGCGGGGTCTATGTCGCTGCGATAGCGGCCTGTCTCCTGGGCTTCCCGGATGCCGTCGCTGAGGATTCTGAGCGCGGCCTGGTAGCGCCGGTGCATGCGGTCGTGCAGCGGGGCGTCGGGCAGGATGTTTTCGATCAACAGCACCGCGAACGTGCCGACGAGTTCCGGTGATCGCTCGAACCGCTCGGGTACCCGCATCAGCTCTTCGATCAGGTCGCCAGTGCGGTCGGCGTGGGCGTCGTCATCGGCATCGCGCGCGTCGAGCACTGCGTGCAACAGCTGTTCCTTGGATTCGAAGTGATGCAGCAATCCGGCAGGCGTCACGCCTGCCTCGCGGGCGATCTGCGCCAGAGATGTACTGCGCCAGCCGTTTCGGGCGAGTAGGCGTTGTGCAACTTCGAGGATCCGCGCCTTACGGTCGTCACCCTTGGCGAAGAGTGCGGCGTAGGGTCGAGGCTCCGTCACGCCCGCTCCCTTCGACCGAACCAACCTAGTGAACACACAGTAGGTTGGTTTGCGCGGTGTGACAAGGGTCTCAGCGGGATGAGTTTTCCGAGCTGTCTACAGCCCCAGTGATTTGGCGATGATCAGCTTCATGACCTCGCTCGTACCTGCGTAAATCCGGGCAACGCGGGCGTTCATGTAGAGCCGGGTGATCGGGTACTCCAGCATGTAGCCGTATCCGCCGAACAACTGGACGCAGCGGTCCACCACGCGAGCCTGGACCTCGGTGCAGAACAACTTCACCCGGGCCGCGTCGGCGCCGGACAGCTCGCCCGCGTTCAATTCGACGACGGCCTTGTCGACCATGGTCTGGGCCGCCTCGATCTCTGCCGACATGGCGGCGAGTTCGAACTTGGTGTTCTGGAACGATGCCACCGGCGTTCCGAATGCCTTGCGCTCCTTGACGTAATCAATCGTCGCCGCCACGGCCGCACGCGCCTGGCAGACGGAACCTACCGCGACCGTCATGCGTTCCTGCGGCAGGTTGTGGCCGAGGTAGCCGAACGCCTCGCCCTCATCCCCCAGCAGATTCGTGGCGGGCACCCGCACATCGGTGAAGGCGAGTTCGACGGTGTCCTGCTCCTTGCAGCCCATCTTGTCCAGGACCCGGCCTTTCTCGAAGCCCGGCATACCGTCCTCCACGACGATCAGGGACAGTCCGCGCCGCCGGTCTTCGGGATCGGTCGACGTGCGGGCCACCACGATCACCAGGTCGGCCAGTAGCCCTCCGGTGATGAAGGTCTTGGCGCCGTTGACGACATAGCTGTCGCCGTCACGGACCGCGGTGGTGCGCACCCCGGCGAGGTCGGAGCCCGTGCCGGGTTCGGTCATCGCGATGGCCGTCAGAAGGGTGCCGGCCGCCAGGCCGGGAAACCACCGGGCGCGCTGTTCGTCGTTGGCGTAGTGCAGGAAGTACGGCAGGATCACGTCGAGCTGCGTGCGGACCGTCGACAGCGTGACCAGGGCCCGTGCCGCCTCTTCTTGCAGCACCACGTTGTAGCGGTAGTCAGGCAGGCCGGATCCGCCGTACTCCTCCGGAATCGCCATCCCGAGCATGCCCAGTGAGCCCATCTGCTCGAAGATCGAACGGGGCATCCGCCCGGCCTTCTCCCAATCGGCGAAGTACGGCTCGACCTCCTTGGCGACGAAGTCGCGGACCAACTTCCGAAAAGCCTCGTGGTCTTCGGTGAACAGGTCGCGACGCATCAGGACTCCAATCGGGGCACGGCCCATCGGCCGGTGAATGTCGGTTCGTGTTTTGCCGCAAAGGCGGCATACGCCGTCGCGGCATCTGCGGTGGCGAAATTGACCGCCTGGGCGCGGGATTCGTTGGCGAGCGCTTCCCGCATGGTGGCATCGGCGCCCTGGTTCAACAGTGCTTTGGCCTGACCGAGCGCGACAGGCGGGCCCGCCGCCAACCGCGCGGCGAGATCGTCGACGAAGCCGTCGATCTCCGCCCCGGTCACCACCCACGTCACCAGGTTGAGCGCCTGCGCTTCGTCGGCGTCGATCGTCTCGGCCAGCAGCGCAAGTCTTTTCGCCTGTTGCAGTCCGACGATCTTGGGCAGCAGCCACGAGCCGCCGAGGTCCAGCGACAGTCCGCGCTTCGAAAAGATCTGGGAGAACCGCGATTCCGGGGTGGCGACGACGAAGTCGCAGCCGAGCGCCAGGTTCCAGCCCGCCCCGACGGCGACGCCCGTCACCTTGGCGATGGTGGGCAACGAGAGCTCGTGCAGTGCAACCGCGACATCGGTGAGCTTCTGCAGTTTGCGCAGCGGATGGATGTCCTCGGGCTCGGAGATGTCCGCTCCCGAGCAGAACGCTCCCCCGGCACCGGTGAGTACCACCGCCCGCAGCGCGGGGTCGCGGTCCGCCGCCCGGAACTCCTCGGCCAGGCGCACCCAGAGTTGGGGGTTGATGGCGTTCTTGCGCTCCGGACGGTTCAGAGTCAACGTCCGGACGCCGTCACGATCTGCGCGCAGCAGCACACTCATCCGATGACACCGCGCCCGCGCAGCTCGGTGATCTCTGCACCGGTGTAACCGAATTCGGCAAGGACTGCATCGGTGTGCTGGCCGAGACCGGGTACCGCACCCATCGGGAACTCGAAGCCGTCGATGATCGGCGGCGGCAGGATGGCCTCGATGGGGCCGGCGGGCGTATCGACCCGGCGCCAGCGGTCGCGCTCGGAGAGTTGCGGGTGCACCAGTACCTCGCTGGGCAGGTTGTACCGGGAGTTGCCGATGCCGGCGTCGTCGGCGATCTTCTGGACGTCCGCCAGATCGTTGGTGGCGCACCATGAGCCGATCGCCTCGTTCAGCACATCGCGGTGTTCGCACCGGCCGGAGTTGGTGGCGAACCGCGCGTCGTCGGCGAGATCAGGGCGCGCGATGATGTCGCGGGCCAGGCGCTGCCATTCGCGGTCGTTGGTGGTGCCCAGCACGACGGTCTGACCATCGGCCGTCGCGAACGCCCCATAGGGCGACACCGCGGGCGAGCTCATGCCCAGCGGCTGCTGGTCGATGCCGGAGTGTTTGGTGTACGTCAGCGGATATCCCATCAGTTCGGCCATGGTGTCGAACAGGCTGACGTTCACCGACGCGCCGCGGCGCGTCCGCCGGTCGCGCGAAAACAGCAGCGCCAGAATCGAAAGCGCCGAATACAGCCCGGACGAGATATCCGCGACGGGCGGTCCGGGTTTGGCCGGCGCTCCCGGTTGTCCGGTGATCGCACATGTCCCCGACTCGGCTTGTACCAGCAGGTCATAGGCCCGCTTGTGGGACAGCGGTCCGCCGGCCCCGTAGCCGTCGATCTCGACGGCGATCACGTGCGGATGTGAGTCGGCGAGATCGGCAGGTGAAATACCCAGTCGCGCAGTGGCACCCGGCGCCAGGTTCGACACGAGGACATCGGCTCCGTCCAGGAGCCGCCGCAGAACGGCCCGGCCGTCATCTGTCTTCAGATCGAGCGTCACGGACTCCTTGCCGCGATTGGCCCAGACGAAGTGCGCCGCTTGACCATTCACGACGTCGTCATAATCGCGGGCGAAATCCCCGCCCTTGGGGTTCTCCACCTTGATGACCCGGGCACCGAAGTCGGCGAGGGTGCGGGTGCACATCGGCGCGGACACAGCCTGCTCGAGGGCGATCACGGTCACGCCCGAAAGCGGCGCGGTGCCATCCCCCCGGTCGCTGCGCTCTTGCCCCCGAGGTGTCACATCACCGTCCCGCCGTCTACCGGCAGCACCTGGCCGGTGATGTACGACGCGGCATCGGAGGCCATGAAGACGAACGCGCCGGCGACCTCCTCGGGTTCGGCCCAGCGCTTCATCGGGATACGGTTCATCATGTTGGCCGCGAACTTCTCGTTGGTGCGGATGGTCTCGGTCATCGGCGTGGCTGCCAGCGGCGCCAGCGCGTTGACCGTGATGCTCTTGGTCGCGAGCTCGCGCGCAAGGGATTTGGTGAAACCGATGATTCCGGCCTTGGCGGCCGAATAGTTCACCTGGCCGAGCGTCCCGGTGAGCCCGGCCGCCGACGTGACATTGACGATGCGACCGGTACCGTCGGTCGGAAGGTACGACAGGACGGCCTGCGTGACGTTGAACGCGCCCATCACGTGGATGTCGAACAGCAACCGGAACGCGTCCTGCGTCGTCTTCTCGAACATCGCAGGTTTGGTGACGCCGGCGTTGTTGATCAGGATGTGCAGCTTTCCATCACCCAGCGCAGCCGCCTGTGCGGCGGCGGCATCCGCGGAGTCGCGGTCTGACACGTCGAGAGCCGCGGACTCGGCTCGCCCACCAGCCGTCGAAATGCGTTCCGCCACATCCGCTGCCGCGTCCTTGTCGAGATCGGTGACCAGCACCGCGGCCCCCGCAGCCGCCAGGGCCTCGGCCACCGCCGAGCCGATCCCCCCGGCGGCACCGGTGACCAGCGCCGCGCGCCCGGTCAGGTCGAAATAGGTCCTCATCAGTAGCACTCCATCTCAATAACTACGGGGCAGGCCGAGCACATGTTCGCCGAGGAAGTTCAGGATCATCTCCTGGCTCACCGGTGCGATCTTCATCAGACGGGATTCCCGGAAGTACCGCGACACGTGGTATTCCTCGGAATATCCCATGCCGCCGTGCAACTGCAGCGCTCGGTCGGCCGCGGCGAATCCCGCGTCGGCACAAAGGTATTTCGCGGTGTTCGCCTCGCGGCCACAGGGTTTCCCGTTGTCGTACAGCCACGTCGCCTTGCGCAGGATCAGCTCGGCCGCATCGAGCCGGGCGAGCGAGTCGGCCAGCGGGAACTGCAGACCCTGGTTCATGCCGATGGGGCGGTTGAACACAGTCCGCTCGTTGCCGTACTTGACCGCTTTCTCCAGCGCGACCCGTCCGATCCCCAGCGCTTCGGCCGCGATCAGCATCCGCTCCGGGTTGAGCCCGTCGAGGATGTATTTGAACCCCTGGCCTTCCTCGCCAACGCGGTGCTCGACCGGCACCATGAGGTCGTCGATGAAAACCTCGTTGGAGCTGACGGCGTTGCGGCCCATCTTGCGGATCGGCCGGATGTCCACGTGGTTACGGTCGAGGTCGGTCAGGAACAGGGTCATGCCGTCGGTCTTCTTGGTGACCTGGTCGTACGGCGTCGTACGGGTCAGCAACAGGATCTTCTCCGACTCAAGGGCTTTGGAGATCCAGACCTTGCGGCCGTTGATGCGGTACTGGTCACCTTCGCGCTTGGCGAACGTCGTGATGCGCGAAGTGTCCAGCCCGGCACCGGGTTCGGTGACGCCGAAGCAGACGTGCAGGTCGCCGTTGACGATGCGCGGCAGCGTCTCCTTCTTCATCTCCTCCGAGCCGTGCTTGACGACGGGCTGCATGCCGAAGATCGAGAGGTGAATGGCACTGGCGCCGTTCATCGCCGCACCGGACCGGGCCACCTCCTCGAGCAGCAGCGTCGCCTCGGTGATGCCCAGACCATGCCCGCCGTACTCCTCCGGGATTGTCATGCCGAGCCAACCGCCCTTGGCGATGGCGTCGTAGAACTCCTGGGGAAACTCGTGTGCCTGGTCCTTCTCCATCCAATAGTGGTCGTCGAATTTGGCCGCCAACTCCGCTACCGATGACCTGATGAGTTCCTGATCCTCGGACAGCGCGAAGTTCATGCCCGATGAGATCAACTGTTGGCCTCCGCCGCGGCGTGCAGCGCCTCGCCCCGAGCGCCCTGAGCGTGATGACTGAGCGCTTGAATCGACACGTCGTGCCCCTCGGCCGCCTTGCGCAACGCGCCCACGGTGGCCTGTTCACGCGAGATGTGCTGGAACGGATCGAAGTTGTACCACCGCATCGCGTTCTCGTGGGTGATCTTGTTGATCTCGTCGTCGGGAACACTGTTGGCGGTCAACACATCCCACAGTTCTTCGGGCGCGCCCGGCCACATCGAGTCGCTGTGCGGGTAGTCGGCCTCCCAACAGATGTTGTCGATGCCGATGTTGTTGCGCAGCGTGACACCGACAGGGTCGCTGATGAAGCACGTCAGGAAGTGCTCACGGAACACCTCACTGGGGATCTTGCCCTTGAAGTCCTGCTTGGTCCAGGTCGAGTGCATCTCGTAGGTGCGGTCCGCACGCTCGAGGAAGTACGGGATCCATCCGGTGCCGCCTTCGGACAGCGCGATCTTGAGATCCGGATATTCCTTGATGGGCCGCGACCACAGCAGGTCGGCGGCAGCCTGCACGATGTTCATGGGCTGCAGAGTGATCATGACGTCCAGCGGGGCGTCGGGCGCGGTCATGACCAGCTTGCCCGACGACCCGATGTGGATGTTCATCACCATTCCGGTGTCACAGAGCGCTTCCCACAGCGGGTTCCAGTACGGATCGTGGAAGCTGGGGTATCCCATGGCCGCCGGATTTTCGGTGAAGGTCAGCGCGTGCACGCCCTTCTTCGCGACGCGCCGCACCTCCTGCGCGCACTTCTCGGCATTCCAGATCACCGGGATGGCCATCGGGATGAAACGGGCCGGGTAGGCGCCGCACCACTCGTCGATGTGCCAGTCGTTGTAGGCCTGCACCAGCGCCAGCGAGAAGTCCTCGTCCTCGGTGGCGAACAGCCGGCCCGCGAAGCCCGGGAACGACGGGAAACAGATCGAGCCCAGGATGCCGCCGGCATTCATGTCCTTGACGCGCTCGTCGACGTTGTAACAGCCCGGCCGGATCTCATCAAGACCCTGCGGCTCCAGTCCGTACTCCTCCTTGGGGCGGCCGGCGACCGCGTTGAGCGCCACGTTCGGAATGACGACGTCGCGGAACTTCCACATGTCGCTGCCGTCGGCATTGTGCACGAGACGGGGCGCATCACCGAGGTACTTCGCGGGGAGGTGGTTCTGGAACATGTCCGGCGGTTCGACCAGGTGGTCGTCCACGCTGATGAGGATCATGTCTTCCTTGTTCATTACAAGCCTTCCTCAAGCTCAGTTCTCTATCTATGAAAACTAACTTCTCCTTCAGAGAGAATCAATGTCCACGGCCGCAGGTGCCTCCCGACCAGCCAACACACCAGCCGAAATGCCGCCCGCCGTTGACCCCGGCAACGAAACGTGCAAATGTATTAGTCAGAAATGAGAATCACATTCTCATCAACGAGAGGACCAGGCCTGATGCGGCTCCCCCCGCTTCCCGCAGACCGCTGGGACGACGAGGTCGACAAAGCGTTGGCCGGCCTCGTATCCGACGAGCAGCGCGATCCAGAACGAGTGAGCAATCTGATCGGCACACTCGCCCGCCACCCGAAGCTCGCCAGGCCTTACCTTCGGTACAGCTTCTACCTGCTGTACTCCTCGACACTGCCGGACCGGGTCCGCGAGCTCGCCATTCTGCGCGTCGCTCACCAGACCGGCAGCGAGTACGAATGGTCCCAGCACGTCAAGCTCGGTCGGCAGGCCGGACTGGCCGACGACGAGATCGACGCGGTCACCCGCGGCGAGGCCTGCGACGACTTCGAGCGAGCGATATTGATCGCCGCCGACGAACTGCTCGAGAAATACAACCTTTCCGATGCCACTTGGTCAGCGCTGAACGAGCGGCTCGAAGAGCGTCAGCTCATGGACCTGATGTTCACCATCGGTTCCTATGCGGCACTGGCAATGGCTTTCAACACATTTGGCGTAGAGCTGGACAAGGAGACGTAAACATATGGCCCACTTCCCCAAACCCGCTGCAGGCAGCTGGACCGAGAACTGGCCCGAACTGGGCACAGCACCGGTCGACTACACCGACTCCATCGACCCAGAACAGTGGAAACTGGAGCAGCAGGCCATCTTCCGTAAGACCTGGCTGCACGTCGGCCGGGTCGAACGACTGCCGAAGAAGGGCAGCTACTTCACCAGGGAGATGCCGTCGGTCGGTGCCGGCACGTCCATCATCGTAGTGAAGGACGAGAAAGACGGCGCCCAGACCGTGCGGGCGTTCTACAACATGTGCCGGCATCGCGGAAACAAGCTGGTGTGGAACGACTATCCCGGCGAGGAGGTATCCGGCTCCTGCAGGCAATTCACCTGCAAGTACCACGCGTGGCGGTACGCACTCAACGGCGACCTGACGTTCATCCAGCAGGAGCAGGAGTTCTTCGACGTCGACAAGGCCGACTACCCGCTGAAGCCCGTGCGCTGCGAGGTGTGGGAAGGCTTCATCTTCGTCAACTTCGACGACGACGCGGCGCCGTTGAACGAATACCTCGGCGATTTCGCAAAAGGCCTGGAGGGCTATCCCTTCCATGAGATGACCGAGGTCTACAGCTACCGCTCCGAGATCAAGGCGAACTGGAAGCTGTTCATCGACGCGTTCGTCGAGTTCTATCACGCGCCGATCCTGCACATGAAGCAGGCGACCAAGGAAGAGGCCGACAAGCTCGCGAAGGTCGGCTTCGAGGCGCTGCATTACGACATCAAGGGCGACCATTCGATGATCTCGTCCTGGGGCGGCATGAGCCCGCCCAAGGACCTGGGCATGGTGAAGCCGATCGAACGGATTCTGCACAGCGGCCTGTTCGGTCCGTGGGACCGGCCCGACATCAAGGGCATTCTGCCCGACGAACTCCCGCCGGCCGTCAATCCGGCGCGGCAGAAGACGTGGGGCCAGGACTCTTTCGAGTTCTTCCCCAACTTCACGCTGCTGCTGTGGGTGCCGGGCTGGTACCTCACCTACAACTACTGGCCGACGGGCGTCGACAGCCACATCTTCGAGGCGAACCTCTACTTCGTCCCACCGAAGAACACCCGGCAGCGGTTGTCGCAGGAGCTGGCTGCGGTGACGTTCAAGGAGTACGCCCTGCAGGACGCCAACACCCTCGAGGCCACCCAGACGCAGATCGGCACGCGGGCGGTCACCGAATTCCCGTTGTGCGATCAGGAGATTCTGCTACGCCATCTGCATCACACCGCGCACAAGTACGTCGACGAGTACAAATCCGCGCAGTCCGTGACGACCAACGGGAGAGTTGCACATGTCTGAGACCTCTTTGCTCCCAGCCGAATTTGCGGACCTCGAACGGTTCTCCGACTGGATTCTGGCGACCGAGCCGGAGCGCTACGCCAAGCGGCTGGCGTCCAGCATGGCCGAGATGCAGGACCTGTACGACGTCGGTATGGCACGTCTCGAAGAGGTCATGGTCTACCTGGACGCCCGATTCCCCCTGCACGACATGCCGGATGACGCCAAGCGGCTCATGCACCTGATGCAGTCGGTGGTCATGGTGTCCTTCCCGGTCGAGGTGTGGAAGCAGCCGCGCGTGCTCGACAGCGGGGCCGCGTGGGTCGAACTGGTGCGGGAGCCGGTGGTCTAGACCGTGCTCACCCTGAAAGCCGCAGGGCTGCTTGACGTCGACGCCGGGGAGATCGTGCGTCCCGCCATCGTCCGCGTTGACGGTGAGCGGATCGTAGGTGTCGGTGGGGCGGTTGAAGGTGAGGTCATCGATCTCGGCGACGTGATCCTGCTGCCCGGCCTGATGGACATGGAGGTCAACCTGCTCATGGGCGGCCGGGGCGAGAACCCCGGCCTGTCCCAGGTTCAGGATGATCCGCCGACCCGGGTGCTGCGCGCCGTCGGCAACGCGCGCCGCACCCTGCGCGCGGGATTCACCACCGTGCGCAACCTCGGTCTGTTCGTCAAGACCGGCGGATATCTGCTGGACGTCGCCCTGGGCAAGGCGATCGACGCCGGCTGGATCGACGGACCGCGCGTCGTGCCCGCGGGCCACGCCATCACCCCGACCGGCGGCCATCTGGACCCGACGATGTTCGCGGCATTCGCGCCGAACACCCTCGAACTGACCATCGAGGAGGGCATCGCCAACGGTGTCGACGAAATCCGCAAGGCCGTCCGCTACCAGATCAAGCACGGCGCCCAGCTGATCAAGGTCTGCTGTTCGGGTGGCGTCATGTCGATGACCGGTCCGCCTGGGGCACAGCACTATTCGGACGAGGAGCTGCGCGCGATCGTCGACGAGGCGCATCGGCGTGGGCTGCGCGTCGCCGCGCACACACACGGTGCAGAAGCGGTGATGCACGCAGTCGATGCCGGCATCGACTGCATCGAGCACGGCTTCCTGATCGACGACGAGGCCATCGCGTCGATGGTCGAGCACGGCACCTTCCTGGTCAGCACCCGGCGGCTGGCCGACGCGATGGATGTTTCGCACGCGCCACCGGAACTGCAGGCCAAGGCAGCCGAGATGTTCCCCATCGCCCGCAAGTCGATCCTGGCCGCCTACGAGGCCGGCGTGAAGGTCGCGGTCGGTACCGACGCGCCGGCCATCCCGCACGGCAAGAACGCCGATGAACTCGTCACCCTCGTTGAGTTGGGCCTGCCACCGCTCGCGGTACTGCGCGGTGCCACCTCCACCGCGGCCGAGTTGCTCAATGTCACAGACCGCGGCCGCATCGCCGAGGGCCTGCTGGCCGACATCATCGCGGTACCGGGAGATCCGTTGTCCGACATCAGCGTTACGCAACACGTCAGCTTCGTGATGAAAGGGGGAAAGATCTATGTCGGCAACTGACGAGATTGTCGCGATCCAACAACTCCTCGCCAAGTACGCCGTCACCATCACCCAAGGTGACATCGACGGCCTCGTGTCGGTGTTCACTCCCGACGGCACCTACAGCGCGTTCGGCGACACCTACCCGCTGGACCGGTTTCCCGAACTGGTCGATGCCGCACCCAAAGGCCTGTTCATGACCGGCACCGCGCTCGTCGACCTCGACGGGGACACCGCGACCGGGACCCAGCCGCTGTGCTTCGTCGAGCATTCCAGCCACGACATGCGGATCGGCTATTACCGCGACACCTACCTACGCACCGAGGACGGTTGGCGACTGCGCACCAGGGCAATGACTTTCATCCGCCGCAGTGGCGAACACGACTCCGGTAAGCCGCACGCGGTAGGCCGCCCCCGCCCGTGATCTCCGACATCTCCGAATTCCGGTCGAGCCTGACAGCTTGGCTCGACGAGCACGACCTGACCCCTGGGCCCGACCACTCGTTGGAAGGGCACCTGCGCCAGTTCGCGCGCGTGCAGAAGGCGCTGTATGACGCCGGGTGGAGCCGCTACGGGTGGCCCGAACACGCCGGCGGTCTCGGCGGTCCCGCGATCCTGCGGGCCGTCGTCGGCGAGGAGGTCGTCGGACGGCGGCTCGCCGAGCCCGGCCCGTACTCGATGCTCGAGGTGCTGGCGCCGACCATGATCGACTACGCGTCGCCCGAGTTGGCCGCCGAGATGGTGCCCAAGCTGCTCAGCGGCGAAGAACAATGGTGCCAAGGGTTTTCCGAGCCCGGCTCAGGGAGTGACCTGGCATCGTTGACAACCCGAGCGGTCCAGCGCGGTGACAAATGGATCATCAACGGGCAGAAGGTGTGGACGAGCTTCGCGCAGCACTCCCAGCGGTGCGTGCTGCTCACCCGAACAGGTGAGGGACACAACGGAATTACCGCGTTCTTCGTCGACACCGACTCCCCCGGTATCACCGTGCGCCCCCTGCGCACCATGCACGGCGTCGACGAATTCTGTGAGGTCTATTTCGACGACGTCGAGGTCGACGCGAGCCGGATGCTCGGAAAGCCCGGCGACGGTTGGCAACTCGCGATGGACCTACTCCCCTACGAACGGTCGACGTGTTTCTGGCAGCGCATCGCCTACCTGTACTCGCGGTTCGATGCGTTGATCCACGAGGTCAGGAATGAGGGGCAACCCGTCGATTCCGATCTGGGCGAGGTCTTTCTGGCCCTGCACACGTTGCGCTGCCGGTCCCGGGCCACCCAGCTTCGACTGGCACAGGGACACAAGTTGGGGCCGGACACCTCGATCGACAAGGTGCTGCTGGCCGGCGCTGAACAGCGGCTCTACGACGCTGCGCGCGATCTGCTGCCCGGATTCATCGAACTCGACGAAACACCCTGGCGCACCGAGTATCTGTACTCGCGCGCGGCCACCATCTACGGCGGCACCGCCGAAGTGCAGCGCAACATCATCGCCCGCCGACTACTCGATCTCGGGAAGGAGTGACCATGTCCACGCACCTCGACGCCGAGTCACTCGCGATGCTCGAAGACACCCTGCGCAAGACCATGCTGACCTGCTCCGGACCGGAACTGGACGCGGCACTGACCGAACTCGGCTGGGCCGAAATGCTCTCTGACATGGCCGATGTCGCGGTACCGCTGGTGTTCCGCCTCCTCGGCGAAACCGGTTCGCACGCATCAATTCTCATGGACGTCGTGCTGCATGCCACCGGCAATACCATCGGCGACACCGTGGAACTGCCGCTGCCGTATGCCGGCAATACCTGGGTGGTGTGGGACCGCGCTTCTCGGCGGCTCGAGCCCACCCTCGGCGGGTTGCCCCTGCGGCGCGAAGGCGAGGGCTATCCCATCCGGGTCGCCGAAGCCCGGATCGCCGTGGGCTGGTGGCTGGTCGGTTCGGCCCGGGCGATGCTGGCGCTGGCCCGTCAGCATGCGCTGGACCGGGTGCAGTTCGGCCGGCCGATCGCCGGTTTCCAGGCCATCCGGCACCGGCTCGCCGAGACCCTCATCGCCATCGAAGGCGCCGAAGCGACTCTGGCGCTGCCGATCTCGGACAGCCCCGACCTCGTCGCGCTGCTCGCCAAGGCGGCCGCCGGCAAGGCGGCGCTGACCGCAGCCAAGAACTGCCAGCAGGTGCTCGCCGGTATCGGGTTCACCGCAGAGCACGACTTTCACCACCACATGAAACGGGTGCTGGTCCTCGACGGATTACTGGGCAGCTCAAGGGAACTCACCAAGAAGGCCGGCGGCGGCCTGCGGGCCCGGGGCTCGGCACCGCGTTTGGCGCAGCTCTAGCCGCGAGCAGACGTAGAACTGTCGTTTTTCGGCTCCACTGACGTTTCCGTGGGTCGTTGATCCAGCCGACGAACCCGAAGAAATGCGTGAATTCAATCACCAGGCACGAACAGCCGCTGCGACTGAATCCAGGTACTTTTTCCGGCCGTCAGACGTCCCTGTGCTCAGTGTCGCCGGCAGTTCACCGCCTGGATTGAACACCCAGTACTTTTCCGGGCCGAACGCGACCATCTCGTCCATCTCGACGCGGCCGCCCCTCGGATCAGGGCACACCCAACGAACGGGTGCCGCCAATGTAACGCCAGGGCGAACTCCCAGCCGACTTCCCGCCATGGCGTTACATTCGCGGCCGCGGGGCGCCCAGACGTTGTCGCATCAGGAGGGCAACCTATCGCGCCCCTCGGAGGAGCGCGAGTATCTGATATGGCGGTGCCGCCGGTGACTGATGTGCCACCAACCGAGCCCGATCAGCGGAGTTCGGCACCACGAATGTGCAAACAGCTCACCGCTTTTGCGAAATCGACGCGCCAATTGCACATTCGTGAGCCTGCGCTGCCGGCCGCGCCTGCATTCACCCACGGATAGGTCACAAGAGCCCGTCTTTCATAGAAATCCGACAGTTTCACGGCTGGTCGCACCAACGGGGTTCGGCCGCCCTCACCTGGGCAGGCCGAGCACCCGCTGGGCGATGATGTTGCGCTGAATTTCCGAGGTGCCGCCGGCTATGGTGCCGGCGAAGCTGCGGACGTAGCGGTCGAACCAGCTGCCGGCATGCGGGTCGAGGTTCAGCGGCACGTGCGGTGAGGTCATGGCCGGATGGACGAGAGCGTCGGCGCCGGCGACGTCCATCGCAAGCTCGGACGCGGCCTGTACCGCCTCGGAGCCAAGGAGTTTCAGCACCGACATCCTCGCCACGTCCTCCTCTCCCCGTGCGGCGCGGGCCAGCGCGGCGGACCCCAGCAGGCGTAGCGACTGGTTGTCCATCACCAGGGTGGCGAACCGGGATCGGTCCCGCTCCGTCGTCGGCTCGATGTCCTCGACGAAGTCCTGCAATCGATCGGCGAACCCCATCCACAGCATCGTGCGCTCGTGCCCCAGTGACCCGTTTGCGACTCGCCAGCCCTCGTTCAATGGCCCGACGAGATTCTCGACCGGGACCCGCGCGTCGGTGAAGAACACCTCGTTGAAGTCGAGATCGTCGAAGTCGCAGGCGGAGGCGAACGGCCGGCGCACCACGCCCGGGGTGTCGGTCGGCACCAGCAGCACGCTGATGCCCTTGTGCTTGGGTGCGGCCGGATCGGTACGGACGAAGGCCAGGATGACGTCCGCATCGTGCGCACCGGAGGTCCATACCTTCTGCCCGTTGAGCACGAAATGATCCCCGTCGCGAACGGCGCGCGTGGACAGGGATGCGAGGTCCGATCCCGCGCCGGGTTCACTCATGCCCAGCGCCGCCGTCATGTCGGCACGCAGAATCGGTACGGCCCAACGCTGCTTCTGTTCCGGCGTACCGAACGACAACAGCGATGCGGCGATGATGCCGACACCCTGCGGATTGAAGCTGTGGTGAATCCGGCGCTTGGACATCTCCTCCTGGTGCACGTACTGCTGCAGCAGGGTGGCGTTGCGACCGCCGAACTCCGGCGGATTGCCGGGCAGCAGCCAGCCGTTGTCGAACAGCAGGCTTTGCCAGCGGCGCGCCCAGTCCGGAATGTGGGCCGTCGATCGCGGCCGGTCGACGGATTCAGCCTCGGTCGGCAGGTGTGCGTCGAGGAAGTCGATGAACTCTGCCCGGAACGCTTCGACATCTTCGCCGAACGTCAGCTGCATATCAGCAAACCCTTCCCGAGATCAGTACTTGAGAATACCATTCTCATCATGGGACAGTTACGATCTCCAACACAGAGCATGAGAAGGCCCGTGCCGAACAGCTACCAGGCCGTTCTCAGGTACAGTTCATGCATGTTCTCCGCTGATGACATGGGTGCATGATGACCAGCCCGACAGAAGATCCGGCCTGGAAGCAGCGCGCGGTCGAGCGCTCCATCAAGACGGCCAAACTCCGCGCCGCCCAACGCGTCCAGCGGTTCCTGGACGCGGCTCAATCGATCATCATCGAAAAGGGCAGCACCGACTTCACGGTCCAGGAGGTCGTCGACCGCTCCCGCCAGTCACTGCGGAGCTTCTACCTGCAGTTCGACGGCAAGCACGAACTGCTGCTGGCGCTTTTCGAAGACGCGTTGAGCCGCTCGGCCGACCAAATTCGGGCCGCCACCGAAGGCGAGACGGACCCGTTGCAGCGGTTGAAGATCGCCATCGAGTTGCTGTACGAACTGTGCCGTCCCGATCCGGCCGCCAAGCGTCCGTTGTTCACCGACTTCGCGCCCCGACTCCTGGTCACCCATCCGGCCGAGGTGAAGATCGCCCACGCCCCGCTGCTGGCGCTGCTCACCGAGCTGATGGAAAGTGCCAGCGCTGCAGGCGAATTGCGCTCGACGGTCAATCCGCGACGGATGGCCGCCATGACCATGCAGACCGTGATGTTCATCGCGCAATCCAGCGGCGGCACCGACGATGCAACAGCTCACCCCATCACCACGGACGAGGTCTGGGACTTCCTGGCGAACGGTTTTGCCGCACAAAAGTGAGAATAGGGTTCTCGCTTTCAAGAATTTGACTTACACTGCGTAGGTGCCCGAGCTTTGGACCGATCTTCTCGACTGCCTGAATCTCGTTCCGCAGTCGTCTGACGACGCAGGCCAATTCGAAGGGCGTAACCAGACTCTGGAGTACCACCGGATTTTCGGTGGGCAGCTCCTCGGTCAGTTCGTTCGCGCGGCCTGCCTGTCCACGCCCGACAAGGCGCTCAAATCCATCCACGCGGTGTTCCCCCGCGAAGGCCGCGCAGACGAACCCATCACCTACCAGGTGACGCGCCACCACGAAGGCCGCTCGTTCGCGACGCTGTCGATCGTCGCGACGCAGAGCAAGGGCGCGGTCGCGACCGCTTCGATCTCGATGCACGCCCCCGAAGACGGCCACGACCAACAGTTCGTCGACGACGTTCCCACCGTCCTGGGACCCGAGTACGACGCGCAGATCGATCTGATCCCCTGGGAGACCCGCTCCGCCGACAACCTCGACACGACCGTCGTGGGACCGGCCGAATACTCGTTGTGGATGCGCACCCCCGCCGTCGATGTGGAACTCGCACCGGCGCTGGCTGCGTACGCCACCGACCTGACGTTGATCGGTACCGCGATCCGTCCCTTGGACGGATTGAGCCAACGTGGCAACGGCACCGCTTTCACGTCGGCGGTGACCTCACACACCCTGTGGTTCCATCGCCCGTTCCGCACCGACGACTGGCTGCTGCTGCGCCAGCACAGCCCGCTGGCAGCACAAGGTCGCTGCTTCGGCCGTGGCGACATCCTGACCGTCGAGGGCGCACTGGTCGCCTCCTACGCGCAGGAAGCCCTCCTCCGGCTCTAGTGCCGGTCCCAGTCCACCGTAAACATCCACTGCTAGTGAGGAATTGAGGCATCACATGACCGGAAGAGTCGAAGGCAAGGTCGCGTTCATCACCGGGGCGGCCCGCGGCCAGGGCCGGGCCCACGCGGTAATGCAAGCCACCGAGGGCGCCGACATCATCGCTGTCGACATCTGCGGGCCCATCAGGCCGGGTGAAGAGTCCGCCATCCCGCCGTCGTCGCCCGAGGACCTGGCCCAGACCGCCGATCTGGTCAAGAGCCTCGGCCGCCGGATCTTCACCGCGCAGGTCGATGTGCGCGATTTCGACGCGCTGAAGTCCGCGGTGGATGCGGGAGTCGAGGAACTCGGACGCCTCGACACCATCATCGCCAATGCCGGCATCGGCAACGGTGGCAACCTGTTGCACGAGACCAGCATGTTGGACTGGGATGAGATGATCGACACCAATCTCTCCGGCGTCTGGAAGACCGTGAAAGCGGCTGTGCCACATATCATCGCCGGTGGACGTGGCGGATCCATCGTGCTCACGAGTTCGGTCGGCGGGCTGAAGGCCTACCCGATGTGCGGCAATTACGTCGCCGCCAAACACGGCGTCGTCGGCCTCATGCGGGGCTTCGCGGTCGAGTTGGGGTCCCACAACATCCGCGTCAACTCGGTCCACCCCACCCACGTCGCGACCGACATGCTGCACAACGAGGGCACGTTCAAGATGTTCCGGCCCGATCTGGAGAACCCGGGCGCCGACGACATGGCTCCCATCTGTCAGATGTTCCACACGTTGCCGATTCCGTGGGTCTACGCCGAGGACATCGCCAACGCGGCGCTCTTCCTGACGTCGGACGATGCGCGCTACATCACGGGTGTCACACTGCCGGTCGATGCCGGTAGCTGCCTGAAGTAGCCCGGCCGTCACCGCCGGCCGACGGCTAGCGGTGGCGGGACCACCGGCTGGCGGCATCGCGGAGGCGCGGCGAGATCCGCACCGAGAAAACAGGATTGAAGACATCTTCCCGTAGCCGCGTCAGTGCGGACGTCTTGATGCGCCAGTGACCGTCGGCCTTCTCGTACGTTTCGTGGTAGTGACCGTAGCCCTGCAGGTTCACTCCGGGAGCGAGCCGCACCACGTCGTTCAGCGCCCAGATACCCGTCGCGGTCGACGGCGACGTCAACTCGATCTCCGGGGCGTGGACCTGGTGCACGGTCGGTTGCGAGGGCCGGCCCAGTGTCCGCTGCAGGAAGTCCACGAATTCGTCTGCCCCGCTGATGATCTTGCCACCCGCCTGACTGGTGTCGCTGACGAAATCGTCGGTGAACAGCTCCCGCCAGGCCACCCAGTCCTTGGTGTCCAGCAGCCGGCAGTACCGGGCCTTCAGCTGCTTGATGGCCTCGATATCGGCCCATGCCACCGGGTCGGTCATGCGATCACCAGACATAGATCACCACGATCGCACCGAACAGCGCGGCGAGCCAGCCATCAGTCGCCAACCTGAGCCACAGAGGCGCGGTCCGCACCTCCATGAACTCCTGGATGATCAGGCGGGACTTGACGAGCGCCAACGTCAGCACCGCGGCGGTGATCGCGGTACTCGCGGTCACCGGCTCAGCATGATGGGCGGGCGCCAGGAACCACGACACGATCGTGATGGCCGACAGCCCCGCCCAGACAGCGGTGGTACGTGCGGCAGCAGCAGTCATGTCACCTCATCACGTAGAGCAGGGCGAAGATGACGACCCAGAGCAGATCAACCATATGCCAGTAGGTCGCTCCGGTCTCCACTGGGCCAACCCGTTTTCCATGGCGCAGTTCGGTGTAGGCAACGGCGAGGAACACCAGGCCGATGGCGACGTGGAACAGGTGCACGCCGGTGAGCATGTAGTAGTACATGAAGAAGTTGTTGCTCGGAAAGGTATGTCCCTGAGCAATTTTCGCCGACCACTCGTAGGCCTTGACGAGGATGAAGACGACGCCACATGCTCCGCCGCCCACCGTCAGTTTCCGCGCCCGGCCGAATTCGCCGCCACGGGTCAGCTGCACGGCGCGGGCCACGAACCACGAACTGGCCAGCAGCACCAGCGTGTTGACGACACCGATGTTCAGGCTCAGGTGCCGCTGCGACTCGATGAACAGGTCCCGCTCCTGGTGGCGCGAGACCATGAAGATGACGAAGTAGGCGCCGAAGATCACGAAGTCGCCCAGGACGAAGACCCAGAGGTCCTTGTTGGCGGGCAGACGCCTCGTCGATGTCGGAGCCGAGGTGGCCGAAGTGGCAGTCATGGTCAGTCCTGCACCTGCTCGCTGGGCGACTGGTTCTTGATGGCCGTGTACAGCAGGCGGATCATGCAGAACTCCCACACCACGAAAACCACCGTGCCGAGGTAGAAGCTGATGGATCCGTTCCACGCCAGTGGTCCGGACCGGAAGACGAAAACCGGGCCGGCGAGCAGTTCCGTGACGATCATCCAGATGGACATGTAGGCAAGCCATTTCGGCAGGACGTCATTGCGGTCGAGGAAGATCGCCAGCGCCAGCACCATGTTCTGCGTGCAGAAGCACCCGAGGGAGCCGACGAACGACAGCAGGCACCAGTCGTAGAGCATCACCATGATCTGCGGATCACGATCGGGCCGCAGCGCCGCCGCCACGAATGCAAAGGCGGGAATCAGGCAGCCCGGCAGACCGCCGACCACCAGTGAACCGATGTACGCATAGGCGAAGACGGGGCTGACCGACATCCGCTTGATCTGTTGTGCGATCAGCCCGTTGGCAACGCTGGCAAAACCGATGAAGAACATCAGCAGCGCGAAACCGATCCGGATGGACAGCGAATGGTCGACGAAGAACTGGACGATCTGGGCTTGCGTGATGTCGGGCCGCGGCGGTGGCATCACCCGCGTCAGCACCACGAAGATGAGCCCGAAGATGTTGTAGAAGACCGGAATCGTCCACCAGGCGATCCACTGATCGATCTTCGGCTTCTGCGGCCACGCCGGGGCCGTCCATACCGGGGCTACGGTCATGTCGACCTTGCCTGTGCACCGATCGCCGAGCGCACCACCGCGAACATGACGACGAGATACAAACAGAAGGCGCCGAGGCGCAGCCAGAACGACACGACGCCGTTCCAGGCCAGTGGCCCGTCCGTGACGATCACCGCACACACTGCGGGCGTCATCGCCGCGGCGATGAGCACGTTGAATCCGGCCACCCAACGCGGGAAGATCGGCACTGGCCGGCGGTCGAGGTAAACCCCCAGTGCCAGGCAGAGATTCATCACGACGACCGCCCCCACCGGTGCGGTGAACACCAGCCAGGCCATATCGTTGAGCAGCAGGATCAGCTGGGGGTCGCGCCCGGGCCGGTAGGCCGCGATGAGCCAGAAGATGTCGGCGATGGCGAACAGCGTCGCTCCCGTGGCGGCGGCACCGAGGTAGCTGTAGGCCAATACGTGACTCGGCAACGACATTCGCTTCATCTGCACCACGATGGTCATGAAGAACGGGATCAGCATGATGGCGCACAGGTTGAACGTGACCATCGAGAACCTGATCGCCATGGTGTGCTGCGTGTAGAACTCGGCCACCTGGACGGCGGTCAGGCTCGGTGGCATCGGCGGCAGAAACCCGGGGAAGGCGACGAACGCCACCGCCATCACGGCGCCGAAAACTGGCACCAGCCAAAGGCTTATCCATTGGGGTCGTAAGTCCACCCGGGGACTCCCTCCATCCACCGCTCGGTTGCCGATCGGCTACTCCGGACGGTAGCCGATCGGCAACCGAATGGTCAATGCTCCGCTACGCTTCGGCATGTGGGGAGATTCAGCGACATCACGCGCAGCGCCGCACAGACGCGCGTACTCGATGCCGCACTCACCCTGATCGCCGAGCACGGCGTCAGCGGCACGTCGCTGCAGATGATCGCCGACACCATGGGCGTCACCAAGGCCGCCGTCTACAAGCAGTTCAAGACCAAGGAAGAGATCGTCGTCGCCATCACCGAGCGCGAACTCGGCAAGCTCGAGGATGCCCTCGACGCCGCCGAGGCAACGGGCCAGGCGGCGCAGGCCCGGGAAGTGTTGCTCGACAGGGTGATCGACCTGGCCATCGACCGCCGCGGCGCGGTGAACGTACTGCAGTTCGACCCTGTCATCATCCGGCTCCAGGCCGAACACGAGCCGTTTCAGCGGTTCGTCGAGCGGCTGTACGGCGCACTGCTGGGCACCGATGACGGCGTCGCCGCGAGGCTGCACGCGGCGATGTTGTCGAGCGCCATCAGCGTGGCAGTGATGCACCCGTTGGTCGCAGACATCGACGACGACACCCTGCGCGTGCAACTCAAAGGGATGACGCGGCGGATGCTCGGTCTCTAGCCGCGCCCTCCGAAAAGTCGCTCGGCGGCCGAGTACGGGTCGTCTCCTCCGCCCGCGACCGCTTCTGCGAGCCGATCGAGGTCGGGATGACCCCGCAGGCGGGTGAGCGCCAGCGACAAGATCTGCGCGCGGGCGCGGGCGGTGCGGCGCTCCGGGCTGTCGGCGCGATGATGCGCGTCGATCGCCTCGATCAGCTCGGGCAAGCCGTCTCCTTGTGCCGCAACGAATTTGAGGATCGGCACCGCAGTCTCCGCGTGCAGGTCTCGGACCGTCTGGTCGGCGCCGTCACGGTCCGCTTTGTTCACGACGACGATGTCCGCGACTTCGAGCAGCCCGGCCTTGGCGGCCTGGACGGCATCACCGGCACCGGGATTGAGGATCACGATGGTCGGGTCGGCGATGGCGGCAACCTCGACCTCGGACTGCCCCACACCGACGGTTTCGAGCACGATCAGGTCATAGGCCAGCGCGGCGAGCACCCGAATGGCGGCCGGCACCGCGGCGGCCAGTCCGCCGAGATGGCCCCGGGTGGCGACCGACCGGATCAGCACGTCCGGGTCGTTGATGTGCGCGGCCATCCGGATCCGGTCACCCAACAACGCACCCCCGCTGTACGGCGACGACGGGTCGACAGCCAACACAGCCACCCGCAGCCCGCGCTCGCGGTAGGCCCCGACCAGCACACCGACCGTCGTCGACTTTCCCGCGCCGGGCGGCCCGGTGACCCCCAGGATCCGCGGCGGCGCCGCGCTGCCGAGGGCGTCGAGAACCTCAGTCCGGCGCGGACTCTCGACCAGGCTCAGCAGCCGGCCGGCTGCGCGGAGGGAACCGCCGCGGGCCGCCGCGATGAGCTCATCGATCGTCATTGTCCGCACTCTATCGGACCCACCCCCTTGATTGAGAATGTTATTCTCCACAATAGAGAGCATTCTTTGCACGAAGGGTAGGCGGTATGGAGATCAGTGGAAGCTCGGCCATCGTCGTCGGAGGCACCGGCGGGCTCGGTGAAGCAACAGTGCGACGCCTCGTCACTGCGGGCGCGAAGGTCGTCGTCGCCGACGTGGCCGACGACAAGGGCAAGGCACTGCAAGATGAGCTCGGCATCCGTTACGTCCACACCGACGCCACGTCCGAGGAATCGGTGCAGGCCGCCATCGCGGAGGCCGAATCCCTTGGTCCGCTGCGGATTTCAGTGGACACCCACGGCGGTCCGGCCGCCGGTGGACGGCTGATCGGCAAGGACGGTTCGCCGCTCGGACTGGAAGGCTTCGAGAAGACCATCAAGTTCTACCTGACCGCGGTGTTCAACGTGATGCGCCTGGCGGCAGCCGCCATCGCCAAGACCGACCCGCTCGAGGAAGGCGCGCGCGGCGTCATCATCAACACCGCCTCGATCGCCGGCATGGAAGGCCAGATCGGCCAACTCCCCTACTCTGCCGCCAAGGGCGGCGTGCTCGGCATGACGCTGGTCGCCGCCCGTGACCTGTCGCCGCTCGGCATCCGCGTCGTCAGTATCGCGCCGGGCACCATCAACACTCCCGCCTACGGCCAGTCGGCCGACCAGCTCGAGAAGTACTGGGCCCCGCAGATTCCGTTCCCCAAGCGCATGGGCCGCTCGACGGAGTACGCGCAACTGGCGCAGAGCATCATCGAGAACGATTACCTCAACGGAGAAGTCATCCGGCTCGACGGCGCGCTGCGGTTCCCGCCGCGCTAGCCGAACCGTCTGTGGGGCTCCCGCCGGCGCCGTGAGCCCCACAGCGCTAGCCCTTGGCGATCAGTCCGTCGACGATCTTGTTGAAGTCGGCCGTGCCGAAGGACACGTACTCGGCCAGGTTCGCGTAGTCCAGTGACGCCATGACCGAACGCTCCAGCTGGATGTTCATCAGGCGCTTGGTGGCCTCGACGGCCTGCTTGGGCAACTCGGCGAGTTGCTTGGCGCAGGCAATGGCCTCGGCCAGCGGGTCTGCGACGACGTGGTTCGCCAGGCCGAGTTCGAGAGCGCGAGCCGCCTTGATGCGCACACCCGTCAGGGCAAACTCTTTGGCCTGCAACAGACTTATCTGCGATCCCCACACCAGCGGGCCGCCGTCGGCCGCGACCAGGCCGATCTGCACGTGCGGATCGGCGAAGAACGCGTTCTCGGCCATGTACACGATGTCCGACAGCGCGGCGAGGCTGCACCCGAGGCCCACTGCGGGACCGTTGACCGCAGCGATGACCGGAATACGGCAACGGACCATGCCGACGACGAGGTCGCGGCCGTGCTTGATGGTCTTCTGACGCAGGGCTTCGTCGTTGCGCAGCTCGTTGAGGTAGTTGAAATCACCGCCCGCGGAGAATGCCCGGCCCGCACCGGTGATCACCGCGGCGCGCGCGTCGGCGTCCTCGTTGAGCGCCTCCCAGATGCTCGCCAGTCCGACATGCAGCGGGTCGTTGACCGCGTTGAGCTCGTCCGGTCGGTTCAGCGTGATGATCCGCAGCGGACCGTCCGCACGGACGTCGATTTCGGTTGGCATGCCGTACAAGTCAGTTCCTTCCGTTCTTCGCGCAAGCGCTCATCACAATCCCAGACCCAAAATGCGTTGCGCGATGATGTTTTTCTGAATCTGTGACGTGCCGCCCATGACGCTCTGGGCGCGGCTGTACATATAGGCGCCGAACAATTCGGGATCCGCGGTACCCACGGTCGCCAGGACCGCGTGGCCGACGGACTGTTCGGTCCACGTCATGAGCAGCTTGTCGAGTGAGCCATTCGGACCGTGCGTGATGCCGTCGAGCTGCTCGGACAGCCGCCTGCGCACGTGCAGGCGCAGCATCTCGGTCTGCACCCATGCCCACGACAGCGCCTCCGGCGGCGGACCGTCGACCCGGGAGGCCAACTGTCGCACCAGCTTTCCGTAGCGCGCCGAGAATCCGAGAGTCGAGGGCTCGCGCTCGTGGCTGACGACCGTCATCGCGAGCTTCCAACCCTCGCCCGGCGCCCCGACCATGTTCTCCGCCGGCACCCGTGCGCCGTCGAACAGCACCTGGCCGAATTCCTTGGTGACGCCGCTGATCATCTTCAACGGCCGCTGCTCGATGCCCGGCTGGTGCATCGACACAATGAACGCGGAGATGCATTTATGTTTGGGCAAGTGCTTGGCTTCAGCCTTATCCGTGCGCGCCAGCACCAGGCACCAGTCGGCCACGTCCGAGTAGCTCGTCCAGACCTTGTGCCCGTGGATCACGTACTCGTCACCGTCGCGGGTGGCCGTCGTCGTCAGCGACGCAAGATCCGAACCTGCACCGGGCTCGGAGAAGCCCTGGCACCAGCGCTCGGTGCCGTTGATCATCCCGGGCAGAAACCGTTGCTGCAGTTCCTTGCTGCCGTGATGTCCCAGCCCGACCACGAGGTAGCCGAGACTCGGCCGCGCCGGCGCGCCCGCCTTCGCGATCTCCTCGTCGACGATCACGTCGTACACCGGCGGCAGTTCCTGGCCGCCGAATTCCTTGGGCCACGAGGTGCCGAAGAAGCCGGCGCCGTAGAGCGCGCGGTGCCAATCACCTTGGGCGGCCCAGTATTCGTCGCCTGAGGTCGGGAACTTGCCCTTCTGTTCGGTCAGCCAGTTGCGAAGACGGTCCCGGAAAGCGGCTTCCTCCGGCGAATCACGAAAGTCCAATGGTCAGCTCCTCGAGTTTGGCGTGCCACAGTTCGGTGGCAGTGAGCACGCGACGCAGGTACACGTGCGCTAGACATTCCCAGGTGTTGCCGATGCCGCCGTGCACCTGGATCGACGTCTCGCAGACCGTCAATGCCGCACGGGCACAGTAGATTTTGGCGATGCGCGCGGCCTCGATCGCTTCGGCGGCAGGGACCGCGTCGACGGTCCACGCCGCATGCCGCAGCACGCTGACCGATCCTTCGATGAGCGCGAGGCTTTCGGCCAGCAGATGCGCGACGGCCTGATAGGAGCCGATGGGCGAACCGTACTGTTCGCGGACCTTGGCGTAGTCGACGGCAAGGGCATGCACCCCACGCGCGGCACCGACCAGGTCGGCGCACGTGACCGTGAGGGCCAGCGCGTACCACCGGCCGGCGTCCTCGGCGGCCAGCTCGCTCAGCTCCGGCGGCGATTCGGCCACGCCGGTCAGTCCTCCCAGCAGGTCGACCGAATTCGGTTGCGCACCAGGGGCTTCGGGTGCCCGGCCGAGCACCCGCCCGAGTTCGTCGGCCAGCACCGGACCGAGGAACGGCACGTCGACCAGTCCACGGGCGAATTCCTCGGCGACGACGGCCACCTCGACACCGGAGGCCCCGTCGGATCGCAGGGTCCGGAAACCGGTGCTGTCGACGGCCTTCTCGAGTTGCGCGCGGCGGCTGGCGTCATCGAGGTCGGCAACCGAGTGCACGCCGAAGTCAGCAGCCAATTCAGCTGCCGATTCAGCGAGTTGCCGTTGTTCGGCGGTCAGACGGACGTCCACAGGCGCTCCTTGAGCACTCGGCGCAACACCTTCCCTGAAGGCAGCCGCGGGATTTCGGGTACGAACACAACGCGGCTCAGCCGCTTGTAGGAGGCCAGCCGGTGGCCGACCAAGTCCATCAATTCGGTATCGGAGACCGGGGCGGTCGTGGTCACCGCAGCCACAACTGCCTCGCCGTCCTGTGGGTCGGGCAGCCCGAACACCGCGCAGTCGGCGACCGCGGGGTGCGAGTGCAGGACCGCCTCGACCTCGGCCGGGGCGACCTGGAAGCCGCGAACCTTGATCATTTCCTTGCGGCGGTCGGTGATCCGTAGTCGTCCTGAGTCGTCGAAGTGCCCGATGTCCCCGGTGTGGAACCAGCCGTCGACGATGACCGTCGACGTTTCTTCCGCGGGCAGGTAGCCGGCCATCATTGCCGCAGAACGCACCTGAATCTCTCCCGACTCGTCGATGCGCACGTCGACGCCGGGTACCGGCCTGCCGACAGTGTCCATTCGTCCGCCGCTGAGGTCATCGCACGCGATGACGACCAATTCGGTTGCCCCATAGGCGGTTACCCAGCCCACGCCGGTTCGGCGGGTGACATCCTCGGCCACCGCGGCAGTCACCGGCGTCGCGCACCACATCAGGTACCGCAGCGACGAGAGATCGTAGGTTTCCAGCCGTGGATGGGCCGCGAGGGCCAGGGCGATCGGCGCGACGGTCATTTCGATGGTGATCCGGTCGGATTCGATGTGACGCAGCATGGCCTCGACATCGAATCGCGGGTGCAACCGGACCCACGCACCCGCATCGAGGACCGTCATGATGTTGAGCAGACCCAGGATGTGTGACGGCGGGGTCATCACCTGCAACCGGTCCGCGGCGGACAGCCCGAGCGCAACCCGCCACTGGCGCACCGCCGCGGCCAGCCCGCGGTGGGTGTGGCGGACGGCCTTGGGCATGCCGGTGGTACCGGAGCTGAAGGCCAGGACCGCATCGGAATCCGGTGCCGGCGCATCGCAGCGAGGGTCGCCCCCCATGATGGGCTCATCGACATGCAGCATCGGCATCAGCTCGGCAAGGACAGGGCTGTCACCGACCGCATGCGACGGTGCCGTCAGCGCCAGCGCGTGCTGCACCTCGGCCTGGCGCCACGACGGACTCAGCAGCACCGCGGCGGCACCCAGGCGCCAGATGGCGTGCAGCGCAATCACGAACTCCGGGCGGGTCGAGGACATCAGGGCGACGCGGTCGCCGGTACCGACACCACGATCAGCCAAGACGGTGGCCATCCCGCCTGCGAGAGCGTCGAGTTCCGCCCGGCTGTACTCCCGCTGATCGAAGGCGAGCACCGCACCGTCAGCCACGTCGCGCCCGCCCCTTCCTCAAGAGTGAGAAGATCTCCGGTTGATACCGAGAATCATATTCTCCTATAGTTAGAACGACAATACGCGACGATAGGACGACGATGGGGCCAGCCACGACGACGCCACACACCGGCATGGACGCAGGCACGGGCACGATCACCATCCATCTGGACCGGCAACAGGTGTCGGTCCCCCGCGTCGGTGACGAGACACTGCTGGACAGTGCGCGGCGGGCCGGCCTGGCACCACCGTTCTCCTGCGAGGCCGGCAACTGCGGCACCTGCATCGCCAGGTTGACCGAAGGCACCGCGACCATGCGCAACAACGAAGCTCTGGACGAGGACGAAGTCGCAGAGGGCTATGTCCTGACCTGCCAGGCGGTGCCGGATACCGCGTCGGTGACCGTGCGCTACGACGACTGAGCCGGTGGAGCCGCCGGAGGCCGGTACTGCGGCTCGTAACCCGCCACCTTGATGGGGCTACCGATCAAGCGGTAATCGCCTGCAGTGACGATGACTTCCGGCGTGACCTCCAGCGCCTCGGGCAACGTACGGACCGCGGCGGCGGGAATCCCGAGTGCCCGCAGCCGTTTCTCCCACCCGGCGGCGGTATCGGTGGACAGCACCTTGTCGACCAGCGCGAGCACCTCATCCCGGCTCGCCGCCCGCTCCGCCATCGTGGTGAACGGGATCTGACCGTCGCTGCCGATACCCGCCTCCCCCACAAACGATTTCCAGAAGCCGTCGTGGGTGATGAACAGCGCCAGATACCCGTCGGCAGTCTCGAAGAGCTGCGCGGGAACGTAATACGAGTGCGCGCCGTTCGGGTGGCGGCGCGGATGAATACCGTCGTTGAGGTAAGCCGCAGCCCGGTAGTTCAGTTGCGACAGCATCACGTCGCGCAGGCACACCTCGACCTGACCGCCTCGCCCCGACACGATCTGCGCGAGCAGACCCAGTGCCGCCGCCATGCCGGTGGAGTTGTCGGCCGACGAGTAGCCGGGCAGCGTCGGTGGTCCATCCGGGTCACCGGTCATGGCCGCCACCCCGGTCGCCGCCTGGATGACGTAGTCGAATGCCGGGTCGTCGCCGCCGTCGAGCCCGAAGCCCGTCATCGCGACACAGACGATCTTCTCGTTGAACCTGCGCAGCGTCTCGTACGTCAGGCCGAGTCGCCGGATCACCGACGGTTTCATATTCACCAGTAGCGCATGGGATTCGGCGACCAGCTCGCCGAGCCGGGCCTTGCCGGCATCGGTCGCCAGGTCCAGGCAGATGCTGGTCTTGTTCCGGTTGAGACTGGCGAAGTAGCTGTCGCCGACCTGCCGGGAAATCTCCCCACCGGGTGGCTCGACCTTGATCACCTCGGCACCGAGATCGGCCAGCAGCATCGTCGCGTACGGCCCGGCGAGCATGACGCCGACCTCGATGATGCGGATACCTGCGAGAGGACCGCTCATCGCACGTGCTTGGCGAGCTCGGCGATCACGTCGCGCGTACGGTTCTTCGACTCGATCAACTCCTCTCGGCTCTCACCGATCGGCAGCAACCGCACCGACAGGTCCGTCACACCGGCATCGGCAAACTGCTTGAACCGCTTGAGAATCGACTCCTCGTCACCGGCCGCGCAGAGGTCGCCTACGCTGCGGGCTTCCCCGCGATCCAGCAGCTTCTGGTAGTTCGGCGACGTCTCGGCCTCGGCGAGGATGCGGTTGGCCCGGTCCTTGGCCGCCTCGATCTCCGAGTTGGCGCACAGCGTGACCGGGATGCCGGCGACGATGCGCGGCGCCGGCCGACCCGCTTCGGCGGCAGCCTTGTTGATCTTCGGTGCGATGTGCTCGCCGATCGCTTTCTCGTCGGCCATCCACAGCGAGGTGCCATCCGCCTGCTCTCCCGCGATCTGCAGCATCACCGGGCCCAACGCGGACACCAGCACCGGCATCGGGGTGTCGGCGGCGAGCACAGTCGGGTTGTGGACGGTGAACGAATCGTTCTCCACGTCAACAGGTCCCGGCCCGGCGATGGCGGTGTTCAGCACCTGCAGGTAGTCGCGCGTGTAGGCAGCGGGCTTGTCGTAGGGCAGGCCCAGCATGTCGCGGACGATCCAGTGATGCGACGGGCCGACACCCAGGGCCAGCCGGCCGCCCGACATGGCATGTACCGAAAGCGCCTGGCGGGCCAGGGCTATCGGATGCTGTGCCTGCAGCGGCACCACCGCGGTGCCGAGCTCGATGCGCGACGTGTTCGCCGCCATCAGCGCCACCATGGTCAGACAGTCGAAGTCATTGGGGACCTGCGGCATCCATGCGCTGTCGAGACCCGCGCTCTCCGCCCACTGGATATCGGAGACCAGCTTGGAGGCCTTGCGCGCCATGTCGCCGCGCTCGGCTCCGATCATCACACCGAGGCGCATGTCAGCCCACCGCGCTTTCCGACGTCAGCTTGCGCACTTCCGCAACCAAGGTGTCCAGGCCGGTGCCGGTCGGAAACACCGCTGCCGCACCGACTTCGAGCAGCTTCGACACATCGCCCAGCGGGATGGTGCCGCCCACGACGACCGCGATGTCAGCGGCGTCGGCGGCACGCAACGCCTCGACGGTCCGCGCCGTCAGCGCCAGGTGCGCCCCCGACAGGATCGACAGGCCGACCAGCGCGACGTCCTCCTGCAACGCGATCGACACGATGTCCTCGATCCGCTGCCGGATGCCGGTATAGATCACCTCGAAGCCCGCGTCGCGCAGCGTCCGGGCCACGATCTTGGCGCCGCGGTCGTGGCCGTCCAGACCGGGCTTGGCCACCAGGACGCGTACTGACATCAGATTGCTCCTCGCGTGCGCAGCATCAGAACACCACCGGCTGCTGGAACTCGCCCCACACCGACTTCAACGTCGACACCATCTCTCCCACTGTGCAGTAAGCATTCGCGCAATCGATCAGGCGATGCATCAAGTTGTCGTCCCCATCGGCCGAACGCGCCAGTGCCGCAAGGGCTTCCTTCACTGCGACGTCGTCACGTTCGGCCTTCACCTTGGCCAGCCGCTTGAGCTGCTTGTCGCGGCCCTCGGCGTCGAGTTCGTAGGTGGCGAGATCGGGCGCCGGCTCCTCGACGACGAACTTGTTCACCCCGACCACCGGGCGCTCCCCCGATTCGGTCTCCTGGTGAATCTTGAACGCCTCGTCGGCGATCAACCCCTGCAGGTAGCCGTCCTCGATGCAGCGCACCATGCCGCCGTGCGACTCGAGATCGTGCATGATCTCGATGATCTTCTCTTCGGTGGCGTCGGTGAGCGCTTCGACGAAATACGAGCCGCCCAATGGGTCCGCCACCTTCGCGACACCGGTTTCGTAGGCCAGGATCTGCTGGGTCCGCAGCGCGAGTGTCGCGGACTCCTCGCTGGGTAGCGCAAACGGCTCGTCCCACGCCGCGGTGAACATCGACTGCACACCGCCGAGCACCGACGCCAGCGCCTCATAGGCAACCCGCACCAGGTTGTTCTGCGCCTGCGGGGCGTACAGCGACGCACCGCCGGAGACGCAGCCGAACCGGAACATCGAGGCCTTGTCGGTGGTGGCGCCGTAGCGCTCGCGCACGATGGTGGCCCAACGGCGCCGTCCGGCACGGTATTTGGCGATCTCCTCGAAGAAGTCGCCGTGCGTGTAGAAGAAGAACGAGATCTGCGGCGCAAACTTGTCGATGGTCATGCGACCGCGCTCGACGACGGTGTCGCAGTAGGTGACGCCATCGGCCAGCGTGAACGCCATCTCCTGCACGGCGTTGGCGCCCGCATCGCGGAAGTGCGCACCCGCCACCGAAATCGCGTTGAACCGCGGTACCTCGGCGGCGCAGAACTCGATGGTGTCGGCGATGAGACGCAGCGACGGCGCGGGCGGCCAGATCCAGGTCCCCCGCGATGCGTACTCCTTGAGGATGTCGTTCTGGATTGTGCCGGTGAGCTTTTCGCGCGGCACGCCCTTCTTCTCGGCGGCGGCGACGTAGAAGGCCAGCAGGATGGCGGCGGTGCCGTTGATCGTGAAGCTGGTGCTGATCTTGTCCAGCGGGATGCCGTCGAACAGGACCTCGGCGTCGGCCAGCGTGTCGACCGCGACACCGACACGGCCGACCTCCTCGCCGTACTCCTCGTCATCGGAGTCGTAGCCGCACTGGGTGGGGAGGTCGAGGGCCACCGAGAGCCCCGTCCCGCCCTGATCCAGTAGGTACCGGTAGCGCTGATTCGACTCCTCGGCGGTACCGAAACCCGAGTACTGGCGGAAGGTCCACAGCTTGCCGCGGTATCCGGACGCGAAGTTGCCCCGGGTGAACGGAAACTCACCCGGCTGGGGCGGATCGACCTGTCGATCCTCGGGTCCGTAGACCGGTTTCAGCGGTATTCCGGACGGAGTCTGGCCATCGTTATCCATCAGTGAATAACGTACTTGCAAAAAAAGAGAATGCCAATACCATTCTCGGCAACAGCTGCTGAGGAGGACGATGACGGACCGCACACTCGCCGACAAGACCATGGTGATCTCCGGCGCAAGTAGGGGTATCGGGCTCGCGATAGCCGTCGCCGCCGCCGCGCAGGGCGCCAACGTCGTGCTTCTCGCGAAGACTGCCGAGCCGCACCCCCGGTTGCCCGGCACCGTCTACACCGCGGCCGAAGACATCGAGGCCGCGGGCGGAATGGCCGCCGCGGTCGTGGGCGACATCCGCTCCGAGGACGACGTCAACCGGGCCGTCGACGTGGCGGTCGAGCGCTTCGGCGGCGTCGACATCTGCGTCAACAACGCGAGCGCCATCGGCGTGGAGCCGACGGAGGCGTTGTCCGCCAAGAAATTCGACCTGATGCAGCAGGTCAACATCCGGGGCACGTTCCTGCTGACCAAGGCCGCACTGCCGCACCTGCGCAAATCGGCCAACGCTCACGTGCTGACCATCGCGCCGCCGCTGAATCTCAGCCCGCGGTGGTTGGGCGCGCACCCCTCGTACACGCTGTCGAAGTACGGCATGACGCTGCTGTCCATGGGCTGGGCAGCCGAATACGCCGACGCCGGTATCGCATTCAACTGCCTGTGGCCCGAGACCTATATCGCCACGTCAGCGGTGTCCAACATGGCCGACGGAGCCGCGCTCTTGAACTCGTCGCGCAGCCCGGCGATCATGGGTGACGCGGCCGTCCAGATCGTGAGCCGACCGGCGACCGACTGCACCGCAGGCTGTTTCATCGACGCCGACGTCCTCCGCGAGGCCGGCCACGACCTGACCCCATACGGCGGCGGCGCCGACCCGATCCCGGATCTGTTCCTGGGCTAGAAGTTCGAGTTGGGGTTGTCGTAATGGTCGCCGCGAATCCACCGCGACGTCCCCGTGCCACTGCGATCCAGCTTGGGGCCGCAGAACAGGAACAGGCCGTCGGGCGCCTGGGCCATCTGATTGAACGGTTGGTCGCAGGGCGTGTCGAATTCACGGATGCCGGCCACCGGCAACGCCCGAAAGTAGCGTGGCGACAACCCGCGCGCCGAGTCACAGAAGACGACCCGGCCCCAGTCGGTGGTGGCGAACACGAAGTAGGTGACGTTGTCGCAGTCAGCACCGAGCCCGACGACGCGGTTGATCCCCGGTACGCACGACGGATCGTCGCACTGAACCGGGTCGGCCGACGCAGCCGCCGGCCAATGCAAACCGATGAGCGCCAAGGCACCCGCTGCACAGCAGAACCGTCGCATGGGGCGAGCGTACCTCGAAGACACTCTCCATTTTCGGCAATGATGCTCTCGAATTAGCATAATTGGAATACCGATTGATCAGTCCCCGCCGCGGACCTGGTCTTTGGATGCGGGCACCACGGGCGGTGCGGTGCGCCAGTTCGGCAGGCCGTCTTCCTCCAGCCCCACCGGGAATCCGTTCTCGTGCACCTGCGCCCAGTGACTGTGGTTCAGCTCGTGCAGCGTGAAGCAGGCGTTCAGGGAGTTGTAGAAACCCATGTTGTCCTGCGTCTGGTTCACCGATTCTTTGATCAGCAGGGCGGCCATGGTGGGCACCGCCGCGATGCGGCGGGCGAATTCCAGGGTGCGGTCGGCAAGTTCGTCAGCAGGGAACACCTTGCTCACCATGCCCATACGGTGGGCTTCGTCCACCGACAGGCTGTCGCCGGTGAGCATCAGCTCTTTCGTCTTGCGCGGGCCGAATTCCCATGGATGCGCAAAGTATTCGACGCCGCACATGCCCAGCCGGGTACCCACCACGTCGGCGAACGTGGTGTTGTCGGCCGCGACGATCAGGTCGCATGCCCACATCAGCATGAGTGAGGCGGCGTAGACGTCACCGTGCACCTGGGCGACGGTGATCTTGCGCAGGTTGCGCCACCGGCGGGTGTTCTCGAAGTAGTAATGCCATTCCTGCAGCATCAGCATCTCCGCGCCCGAACGGGTGGCGCCGTTGATCCGGAAGCTCGGATGCTGGTCGGGCCCGGGCGCGCGTTCGGCGCGGGACTGCGACGAGCCGAGATCGTGGCCGGAGGAGAACATCGGCCCCAGACCGCCGAGGATGACGACCCGGACGGTGTCGTCGGCCTCGGCCTGCAGGAACGCCTCGTGCAGCTCGGTCAGCATGCCGCGACTCTGCGCGTTGCGAGTATCCGGGCGGTTCAACATGATTCGGGCGATGGTGCCCTCGTCGAGGGTTTCGTACGTGACGTACTTGTAGTCGGTCACAGATGGCGCCTTTCGGTAGGAGCCGCAACTAGAGAGACAGGATGGTCGCCGAGGCGGTACCCGGCGCACCGTACACCTGCGCCAGCCCGACGCGGGGGTTACCCGGAACCTGCCGCTCCCCCGCCTCACCGCGCAGCTGGCGCACCAGCTCGTGCATCTGACGCAGACCCGACGCGCCGATCGGCTCGCCGTTGGCGATCAGTCCGCCATCGGTATTGATCGGCAACGACCCGTGAATCTCGGTGGCGCCGTCGGCCAGCAACTTCTCCTGTTCGCCGTCGGCACACAGCCCGGTCTCGGCCATGTGGATGACCTCCGCGCCGGCATCGGTGTCCTGCAGCTGCGCGATGTCGACGTCCTCGGGCCCGATGCCGGCGGCCTCATAGGCCGCCTTGGCGGCGTAGACCGTCGGCGACACGTCCTCGTCGAGCGGCGCGGAGGTGGCATGCACCTCGTACGCGCCGTAGGTGCGGGTGCGAATCTCGCTGGCGCGCACATACACCGGCTTGTCGGTGTAGCGGTGGGCGATATCCGCCCGGCACATGATGACCGCGGCGGCGCCCTCGTCGGGCGCGCAGAACATGTACTGGCGCAACGGGTAGTTGAGCACCGGCGAGGCCATGATCTCGTCGACGGTGATCTCCTTGCGCCGGAACGCATTCGGGTTCAGGATGCCGTTCCGGAAGTTCTTGTTGGCCACCCGCGCCAGCGTCTCCTCGGAGATGCCGTGCTTGTGGAGGTAGTGGTTGGCCTTCATCCCGAAGAACTTCGTGGTGACGAACTGACCATTGTTGGCGTACCACTGCGGCAGCGCGAGCTTGGCCGGGTCGTCGGTGAAGGCGCCACGCGGGTGCTTGTCCAACCCGATGGCGATACCGATGTCGTACTTGCCCAAGCGGATGGTGTCGGCGGTCTGCTGGATGGCACTCGCCGCGGTGGCGCAGGCGTTGAACACGTTGGTGAACGTGATGCCCGTCAGCCCTACCAGGCGCGTCACCGCATCGGGGTTGGACACCTCGTAGCTGCCACCGAAGCCGAACTGGATGTCCTTCCACTCCAGCTTCGCGTCGGTCAACGCGCTCTGGATCGCCTCGGCGCCCATCTCCATGGCGGTCTTGTCGAACCGGCCGAACGGATGGATACCGACACCGATGATCGCTACGTCGTTGCTCATGCCGCCACCGGCTTGAACCAGAAGGTGACCAGCTCATTGCCGTCGGCATCGGTGGCGAAAGGCGCCATGGTGAGTTCGACCTCCATACCGAATTCCAGCTTCGCCGGATCGTTTTCAGTGAGTCGGCCCTCGACCCGGACGACGTCACCGAGTTGCACCAGCCCGACGCCGAACGGTACGAAGTCCTTGCCGATCGGCCCCGCGTACGGTGCGCCGGGCGGGAATCCCTGTGTGGTCCAAGCGATCACCGTGCCGCGACGCGGCAGCAGTACGTCGGACATCTCGGCCCTACTGCATTTCGGGCAGCGGTCCTGGCGGGGGAATGTGGTCGCCGCGCAGGCACCGCACCGGCTGCCGATCAGCTGCGGCTCAGCATCCGGCCACGTCGAGATTTCCGGGGCAAGCGCCTTCTGCATCGTCACTCCTAATCGCTCGCGGGGAGGGGTTTGGCTTCTTTGAGGGCGAGGGGTGTCGACCCGACGCTCAGCGTGCCCGCGCCGGCCTTCGTGACCAGCACCTCCGCCGCGGTGTCGTCGACATAGCGCTTACCCATCACGGTGCCGCTGCACAGCTCGGGGTCAGGAGCCACCGCATCGCCGACCTCGGCATCGAGCGCCACCATCGGGGCACCACCGCACCGCAGGTCATCGAGGCTGTCACCAGTCCGGACGACGATCACCTGGGTGTCACAGACCTGACTCCGCAGCCGGCTACCTGTCTTGACCATGAGAATCAGATTATCAGATAGGAGAACGCTACTTCCATCAAGTCAGCGAGTAGCGGATCGGCAGGTGTTTCAGACCGCCGACGAAGATGGTCGCGGTGTGCTGCGGAGTGCCCGCCAGCTCGATCGATCGCAGCCTCGGGATCAGCTCGGAAAAGAAACTGGTGACCTCCATACGCGCAAGGGCCGCACCCAGACAGAAGTGGACGCCGTAGCCGAACGCCACATGCTTGTTGGGGTCACGACCCACGTCGAAACGGAACGGGTCACCGAAGGTCTCTTCGTCGCGGTTGGCCGAGACGTATGACAGCAGCACCGACTCCCCCGCCGTGATCGGCACGCCCCGGACGGTCGTGTCCGCGCGCGCGGTGCGCATGAATTCCTTCACCGGCGTCACCCAGCGGATCATCTCTTCCGTCGCCAGTGGCATCAGGCCGGGGTCCTCCTGCAGCCGCACAAGCTGATCCGGATTCTCGATCAGTGCATGCAGGCCACCGGAGACCACGGCGCTGGTGGTGTCATGGCCGGCGGTCGCGATGATCACGTAGTACGAGACAGTGTCGATGTCCCCCAACGGTTCTCCCTCGAGACGCGCGTTGGCGATGGCCGACGCCAGGTCGCCGGTGGGGCTCTCGCGGCGGGCGGCGGTCAACGCGGTGAAGTAGTTGAACATCTCGAACAGCGCCGCACCCTTCTCCTCGGGAGTGACGCCCCGGGAGAATTCCGAATCGTCGGCGCCGAACAGTTCCTGGGTGTACTTGAGCATCCGGGGGAAGTCGGATTCGGGCAGTCCGAGCAGCGACATGATCACGTACAGCGGGTAATTCACCGCCACCTCTTGGACGAAGTCGCACTCGCTGCCCAACTCCAGCATCCGGTCGACGTAGCGTTTGGCGAGTTCATCGACACGAACACGCAAGTCCCGCATGGCCTTCGGCCGGAACCAGTCGGCGCCGATGGCGCGGACCAGCCGATGCTGCGGGTCGTCCATGTGAATCAGCGTGCTGATGCCCAGCGCCGCCTGATGCTCGTCGGCCGCGGAGGTCATCAGCACCGGCCGCGGCGAATTCGTGAACAACGTGTTGGCCCGTTCGATCGCCATGACGTCGTCGTGTTTGGTGATGGCCCAGAACGGCTTGTAGCCGGGCACGTCGACCTTTGACACCGGCGCGTGGGCACGCAGGAACGACAGTGCCGCATGGAGTTTCGGTTCATCGGCGTAGGCGGACGGGTCAGCGAACACACCAGCAGCGTCGGCTATGGTCGGGGCACTCATGGGCGGCTCCTTCACTGTTGCGACGCCGACATGCCAGCGCGGAGACTAGCTGCGTTCGTCCACGCCTTGTCGTCGGACCTTACTGCTTGCCAAAGCGCCCGTTCCGTAAGTCTTTTCGATCAGCGCCCATGGATCGGCATAGGGACCGCGTCCCTCCAGTTTCCGTTGGATCGCGAGGAGCGTGCGCAGCACCGGACGGATCGCCGGTCCCAACACCTTCAGCGCAGCGCGGGCTCGCCCGAGGGATTCCGCAATCCAGGACAGCGTCTCGGTCCACGAATGCTCCTGGAATTGCAGCAACTCCTGCGCTTCGGTGGTGTCGAAAAACCCGGTGAAGCCCCAGCCCCGGTCATCGCCCGGGTCACCGGGCAGACTCGCCGACGGCCCGAGGCGCCCGATGCCGACCGCATGCATGATGTCGTCCTCGACATCGCGGAAAGCATGCAGATGGGTGTCGTCACCGCCGATCAGCAGCGTCTTGCCGTTCACCGCATCGCGGCGGTCGACGGCGTTGGCGAAGGCGAGTGCGACGTCGCGGGCATCGACCGTGTGCAGCTGATTGTCCCGCGGTGTCGCGCGCATGAGCACGAGGTAGTCGGAGCTGAAGCTCGACATGACGTCGGTCGAGATCACTCCCCCCAGACGCAGGACTGCATACGGCAGCCCGCTGGCGCGTACCACCTCTTCGGCGAGCACTTTGTCCTCGCCGTATTGGTCGATCGGGTTCAGCGGGGTCTCGGCGGTGATGCGCTGCGGATGGGTGTACCGGTTGCGTGAGCCGTAAACCGACGCACTCGATGCGTCAACGAACAGCGGAAGCTCCGGAAGGGATCGCGCAGCCGCCACCAGATTGTGGGTCCCGTCGACGTTGATCTTGCGTGCCAGCAACGGGTTTCGGTAAGACGCGGGAGCCAGCATGGCGGCGAGGTGCACGATGGCCGCCGGCTTGTGCCGGCTCACACACTCGGCGATGGTGTCCGCGTCGAGCAGATTGGCGTACGCGACCACGAGTGTGCCGTCGCGTGACTGGGTGGCGAGCTCGCCGGCGACCGCGGTGGTCTTGTCGTTCTGCAGGTCCATGGCGATGACGGTTCGCCCTCGTCTGAGCAGGATCTCGGCGCACCGCTTCCCGACTTGTCCGAAGGCGCCGGTGATCAGTACAACGTCGGCAATCTGGTCGCTCACGTCTTCCTTTCCGTTACGTGCCGGTCCCGCTGGGGGCACGCTTCTCTGCGAAGGCACTGGCCACGGCTTGCCCTCCCCGCTCCACAGAAGTACTTACCATAAGTCTTACAGTAGATAGCCGGGGCAGTCGAGAGGACAGCACACGGTAGATTCAGCAGTTGCGCAGCATCGATCGTGATGGAGGTGCCCACAGTGGCAAAGGTGGCAACCGCCGAGAAGCGCCAACGGCGCGAGCGAGGTTCGATCAACCCCGACGACATCATCAACGGCGCATTTGAACTCGCAGAACAGGTTTCGATCGACAACCTCAGCATGCCGCTACTGGGCAAACACCTCGGCGTGGGCGTCACGAGCATCTATTGGTACTTCCGCAAGAAGGACGATCTGCTCAACGCCATGACCGACCGCGCCCTGCGCGAGTACGTATTCGCCACACCGTATGTCGAAGCCAAGGATTGGCGATCGACACTGCGGAACCACGCCCGTACGATGCGTGAGGCATTTGTGGCCAACCCGATTCTGTGCGACCTGATCCTCATCCGCTCTGCGCTCAGTCCGCGTGCCGCCCGCGTGGGCATGCAAGCCGTGGAAAAAGCCATTGCCAGCCTGGTGGAAGCCGGATTACCGCCGCAGAGCGCTTTCGACATCTACTCAGCGGTGTCGGTTCACGTCCGCGGATCGGCTGTGCTGCAACGCCTTCGCGAAAAGAACCTGGCCGACGAAAATCGGCTGGGCGATATCCAGGACGCCATGACCGTCGATGCCGAGACCACCCCGTTGCTCGCCCGCGCCGTTCAGGAGGGCCACCACTTGGGCACCGTCGACGAGAGCAATTTCGACTTCGGACTCGAGTGCATCCTCGATCAGGCCGAACGACTGATCGAGGCCAACAAGAAGCCGGCGCCCCGCAGTCGCAAGGCGCCGCGCTCCTGAGCCGGGTCAGACCTCGATGACGACGGCGCCGCCCTGGCCTCCGCCGGCACACATCGCGGCAACACCGATGCCGCCACCGCGACGCTGCAGCTCATAGACGAGTGTGGTCACCATCCGAGCGCCCGACGCTGCGATGGGATGCCCCAGACTGCAACCGCTTCCGGAGAAATTGACCTTCTCCTCGTCAAGACGGAATTCCTTGCACGCTGCGATCGATACCGACGCGAACGCTTCGTTGACCTCCCATAGCGCAACGTCGGACGGTTGCAGTCCGGCACGCTGCAGCACCTTGTCGATGGCCCGCAGCGCGCCCAGGCCGGTGTCCCGCGGCGCGACGCCGGCGGCCGCCCACGCGCGCACGATGGCCATCTTCGTCAGATTCTCCGCCTCGGCGTAGGCGGCGTCGACGATCGCCACCGCGGCGGCGGCGTCGTTGGTGCCGCTGCTGTTGCCGGCGGTTATCGAGAAGCCTTCGATCTCGGGGTGCAGCGGCTTCAAGGCGGCGAGCTTCTCGGCGGTGGTGTCCCGACGGGGATGCTCATCGACACTGAAGTCGATGACCGAGCCGTCCGGTAGCTGCACCTTCAGCGGCACGATCTCGTCGAGGAACTTGCCCGCATCGATCGCGGCAATGGCGCGCTGATGCGACCGTGCTGCCCAGGCGTCCATCTCTTCACGGGTGATGCCCATGGCCTGCGCAGTGTTCCAGCCGACCGTGATCGACATGTCCTTGGCCGGCGCATCCGGCGTCTCGACGTGCGTCGGCGGCATCCACCGCTCTTCGAATTTCAGTTCCGGCCCCGGAATGCGCCAGTTCACCAGCGGCGTCATCGACAGCGACTGCACGCCGCCGGCGATCAGGACGCGCTCCATGCCCGAGCCGATCTGCGCGGATGCGTTGCCGATGGCGGTGAGACTACCCGCGCAGTGCCGATTCACTGCCTGACCGGGCACCTGCTGCAGACCGCTCGCGTCGGCCGCATACCGGGCGAGATCGCCACCACCATAATGAGATTCAGCGAAGATGAGGTCATCGATCGCATTCGGGTCGACGCCGGACCGACGCACCACCTCGGGAAGCACCGTGGTGATCAGCGTCTCCGGCGGGGTGTTGACGAGGGTCCCTTTGAAAGAGCGGCCGATCGCTGTCCGGGCAGCACCGACGATGACGGGTGTGGGCATTGCTCGACCTCAGTTCCTTGGATTGTAAGTATTACTGTTGCGCTCACAGTATATGAGACGTGACCGAACTCGGCGGTACCGTCACAGCGGGCATCGCTTACCATGCGACTACAACCGCGCCGTTGCGGCGACTGCAACGTCAGTGGTCCGCAACGGACGGATCATCCCCTCCTGCGTGAACGAGGCGATCAGCCTGCCGTCCTCGGTGTGGACTTGTCCACGCACATAAGACATTCCGGCGCCAACCTGGGTGCTTTCGTGGGAGTACAGCAGCCAACCGTCCCACCCGACGGGTTCGTGGAAGGACACGGTGACCGTCATCGGCGCGGTCGACACCGTGAGGTGGGCCTGACTGGTGCCGACGCCCGCGTGCGCACGCATGGTCGTCGAGATCGACAGGTGGCCGGTGAAGTGCGCGAGCAGCGCCTTGGCCAGGTCATCCCGACGCGGGATGGGGTCATAGTGCAGCCACGCGTGCAACTCAGGTGGGCCGACCTCGTCGGGACTGTTGACGTCGACGACATCGACGAGGCGAAGTTCACGGCCGATCATCGGCATGGGGCTCGGATTCGACTCGGCGGGCGGCGCGATGGCGGGCAGATCCGCATGATGGCGGATCACGTCGGGTGTCGGGGTGTCGGCCAGCACCGTCACCGTCGCGCAGCGGCGGCCGTCCTGCTCCACGGCCACCACCGCGGCGGCAAAGCTCCGGCCGTCGTTGACCACGTCGACCACGAAGTCGACCGGTAGATCGACCTGCACGGCCCGGCCGAAGATCGCGTGGGCGGAGCGAATCGTTTTGGCCGGCAACTGTTTTGCGACCGCGACGATCGACTGTGCCAACAGCTGCGTGCCGTCGACGATGGCGCGTTCGCCACCGTCGCTGAAGCCACGGAATCGTCCAGGGCCTGCAGGCTGGACGTCGAACACCTCGAGCATTCCGGTGACGGAGGACGGAGTGGTCATGCGTGCCCGTATCCGAGGACGGCAGGGTGGGCCTGGGCCACGCGAACGACAACTCGGTCCTGATAAAACGCAATGTGGTCACGCAGCCGCGCCACCTGTTGCGCCGGATCCTCGTAGCTCCAGCACACCGGTTCGTCTCCATCGTTGGCGAATCGCCAGTAGGTGGCCTGCCCTTTGAACGGGCAGCGGCTCGTAGCGTCTGGATCTCTGCGCAGTTCGATCTGCACATCCGAGCGTGGGAAGTAGAACACCAGGCCGTGGTCCTGCTCGTCGACGAGCAATGCCGCGGTCGTCGAGGCGACGAGCCGTCCGTCATACTCGGCCGTGATCCTGTTGCGGCGGCGATGGATATCGACACGGTAGTCGGGGCGGTCCGCGAAACTCATGCCGCTTTCACCACCGTCTCGGCGAACTCCCGCAAGGTATCGGCCTGAGCGAAATCGGCGAACCAGACGTAAAACCGTTCGGCACCAAGGTCACTCATCCGCCCGAAGTGGTCGGTCAGCTCGTCGGCCGTCCCGCAGGCCAGTCCGCCTCCGAGGTACCCGAATCGGCGGGTGCTCGTCTCGGTGACCGTCGTGCGGTCCGCTCCGGACCCGACGAAGCCGACCATCTGCTGCACCGACACCCGCGCGTCCCCGGCGTGCGCGCGTAGCTCCTCGAGCCGGTCGAGGTGACTACACGGCAGGTTCCACCAATCGGCATGTCTGCGAACCAGTTCCATGGTCTTCTTGCCCACACCGCCGAGCACCAGGGGAATCGGGTGTTCGCGGCGCGGGTACTGGGCGTTGTCGCCGTCGTCGCCCCAGTACTGCCGGATCAGCGCCAGATCATGTTCGAGCCGGCGGAAGCGGGCCGGGGCGTCGTGGGCGTTGTCGATATCGAAGCGCTCGAACTCGGCCGGCATCGATCCGGCGCCCAGGCCGAGCTCGAATCGCCCGCCCGATGCCGCGGACATCGTGACGGCGTGCTTGGCGAGCACCGCAGGGTGACGGAAACCATCACACAGGACCAGATGTCCGACGCGCAGTCGCTGCGTGTGCGCCGCGACCCACGCGGCGATCGCCGTGGCGTCCCAGATTCCCCGGTCCGGGGCACCGGGCGCTTCGAGGTGGTCGATGAAGGCGATGCCGTCGAAACCCGACGCCTCGGCAACCTGCGCGCGCTCGACGATCTCGCCGACGCTGAGCCGCACCTGCGGCAGAAACAAGAACCATTCGGCCATGACCCTGCCACGATACCGCGACCGAAAGTAATGTTCTACCTATTCGATAATGACATTCTCATATGACTGGCTTCAGCTCCGGCTCGTCTTGATCTCGAAGCCGACCTTCTCGCCGTCGACGCTGGTGATCTTCAAGTGGGCCTTGTACGGACCTTCCGGTCCGGTGAAGGTGCAGTCGAACTCACCGCCGACCTTGGCATCGACGCCGGACGGGCACTTGACGTCGGTCGGGTGGAATCCGGTCTTGCTGCTCACCATGTCGGTCACCGACTGGGCGGCGCCTTCGGGCTTGATGGTCGAGGTGCAGGCGCTCAATTGCAGCGCCAGGGCCCCGACGATGACGGTGGTGCCGATGAAACCGGTGGATCGGATCATGGCAGGAAGGTAGCTACGTGCAGTTGGAAATGGATTGGAGGCCGACTCTGCGCGGCGCGCGAAATCGGTCGGCAAAAAGTGTCTCGCTTCGGTTCGGTGGTTGCTCCTACCAATAGGCGGGCCTCACCGTGTGGCCCGAACCAGGAATGGGAGACGACGCTCATGACCAACACCCGCAACACGAGGACAAACCGGCTCATCGCCGCGGTCGGCGTAGCAGCGGCACCCGCGCTCATGCTCATCGCATCGAGTTGGACCGCTGCCCCTGCTTTCGCAGTCTGTAACGAGGGCACGCCGAACTGCCAGCAGGTCGATTTCGGGCATCAGAGGGCGCAAGACCAGATCAACGACGCCTTACTGAGCGGACAGTGCGCAGGACCGGACGGCTTCTGCGATGACAGCATTCCGGGCAGCGATGTAAAGCCTCAGCAAGGCGCGCCGAAGCCCCCGACCAAGACCGCCGTCCATACTCCGGTCACGACCAGCGTCCGGAAGTAGACGGATCGAGCGCTACTGCGACCGCCGGAAGCGTTCTCCGACAGTCGCAACCCGACGACGCACACGAGTCACCCGCGGAACGTATTCGGCGGCTCGCCTGGCCCCGTCCAGAATCGTGGCCATCGACTGCAACGGGGCCGAGACGCGAACCGGAGTGCGATCGACCTGCGGCGCCCGATCTCCCTCCCACCACACCGGCTCGGTCAGCCGCCGCACGAAGGGCACCGAACTTTCAACCGACGCGTTGCCCCACTCGATAGCGCGATCGATGGCCTCCGGCGCGGCCGCCAGCGTGACCGGCGACAGCGTCGGACTGAACCGGATGACGCGGTCGGCGAACGGCGCGTTGCGCACCATCTGCAACTGCAGAGCCTGCGTAATCGGTTGCAACCAAAGGTGTCTCGGATTCCATTGCGGGTGGAAGCAGTCCCAGCCGATGTAGCACGCATTACGGGTGCCGAGGCGGCCGTCCTGAATACGCTTCCACGCCAGCTCGATCGGGACGTTGCTGGCCGCTCCCCCGTCGACCAACGCGGCGACGTCCTTCTCCACGAGCAGCTGATCGAGGAGACCCCACATCCGCGGGTCGCTGGACTCATGATGCAGAATCCCCGGGATCGCCGACGAAAAGCTAGCAGCGTCAACGACATTGAATTCAGCTGTCAGATCGTCGCCGCCGAGCACAATCGGCTTGACGACGCGGGAGTCGATGAACGCGGCGACCTGCCACAGCCGGTTGACTGCACCCGGCGCGTAGCCGAGTTTGAGGTGTTCGAGCGCTCGCACCCCCATCATCGTGAAATGCGACGGATGGAACTGTCCGGGCAGCCGGTCGAAGGACTGCTTCCGAACGCCGGCGACGACGGTCTCGTACGGAATCGCGAGATCGGTCAGCCGCATCGGCTCACCGTCTTCGCGCGTGAACATCTCCTTGGCGAACTCGTTGAACTGCAACGAGAACAGTCCGTTAAGACCGTGGCGGCGACGAGTCCTGGCCGGGGCCAGGACGCCGCGGTACGTCACGGTCTTCGCCCACGCGACGTAGTCCTCGATCGGCACCGGCAGCACGCGGGCCATCACGCTACCGACGATCGCCCCGAACGAGTTGGTCAGCATGTACGCCGGCGGCAGACCCGCGGCGAGCATGCGCTGCATGCCGCCCAGGTAGACGTAGCCGGCGCCACCCCCGCCACCCAGCACGGCGACATAGGTCTTGTACCCGAGCTCGGTGTCGAGTTCGTCCGCCGAGAAATCATTGGCGTGGCGCTCCAGCAGCCGCGATCGTTCGTACTCGACGTCCTCGGCGAAGCTCAGGAGGACGGCCTTCGCGGCGTCCAATCGTTCCTGTGCGGTGGTGCGCCCCCGGAGCGGGTTGTACAGCGCGTCGATCACCCGCTGCCGGAAGCCGGCGATCTCGTCGCCGACGGTGACGTCGCCGCGGCCGCGCGTGCCGCCCGGACCGGCAGCACCTGGTTCGAACACTGTCAGACGGGCGAAGCTCAGGAGGTAGCGCAGACGCCGGAACTGTTCGGGGCTGAGCACGTCGGGGCATTCGAGGTCGGCGCGGACGAGCGCGGCCTCCATGTGCTGCAGCGCCAGGGTGGGGTTGCTCCCCGGAAGGCCGGGCGGTTCCGCTTCTTCTATCACCGCCAGCTCGCTGGCGCTCTCGCCGAACGGTGCGAGTTCGGAATTCACCATCGGATCATTCTTCGTCACCCGGCACCGGGCGGAGGCGGTTGGGACGGATTGCCAGAACTGCCCGGCGACATCAACTCTGCCGCGAGTCGGCCAGCACGTCCGAGAGCCACTTGATCACGAGTTCGGGCTGCTCGTCGATGATGAAGTGACCGCAATCGGGCACTTCGGTGATGTTCAGGTCGTCGGCGTGGTCCTTGAAGCCCTCCAGCAGCGACGGGTGCACCGCCACGTCGTCGAGACCGAACAGCACCCGCACCGGCATCGCGAGCTTCTGGTCGTCATAGGGACCGCGCGCCAGTTTCGCGAACTCCTTGCCGACCATCGCCCGGTAGATTTTGGAACCCGCCACCCGACGGTCCCGGTCCCGGAAGCAGCTGCGGAAGAAGTCCACCGATTCCTGCGGCATGCCGCTGCGACGGATGAACCACCACAGCGCCGGCGACAGATGCGACAGCGGTCCCACGACGGGCGCGCCCACGACAAGCTGGTACGCGAGCTTGTGGGCATGCCGTGCCACCCGGCCCGGCTCCTGCCACACCGGCGGGATGTTGAGGATCGCCAACCGCTTGACGCGGGCCGGCGCCTTCAGCGCCACCAGCTGCGCGGTCCAGCCGCCCCAGTCATGGCCCACCAGATCGAAGGAGTCCAGCCCCAGCGCAGTCGCCGCGGCGAGCACGTCGGAGGCGAACTGCTCCTTCTCGTAACCCTTCGGGGTGACCTCGCTCCAGCCGGCGCCGCGCAGGTCCATGGCGTGCACCCGGTAGCCGGCATCGGCCAGCGCCGGGATGACCCGGTGCCACATGAACCAGTTCTCCGGCCAACCGTGCAGAAGTACGACCGGGCGCCCGTCCTCGGGTCCGGCCACGGCAACGTGGATATTCACATCGCCGGCCTGCACATATTCATGGGTCACGCCATCGACAGTCGGCATGCTGCGCTGAGTCATGCGGGTATCTTACCGTGCGGTAAGTTCCGCTGGCGAGAGCCGGGTGATGATGCCCGTGAACGGGAAAGCCCGACCTGACCGCCCTTTGGCGACGTCGTGTTCGAGACGTCGACCCACGATGCGCCACTAGAGGAACAACGTCGGCTTGCCCTGCATCGACGGTGCCGGATCGACGCCCAGGACATTGGCCAAGAGGGACGGCGCGACGTCCAGAACGTCGACCGCCGTGCGTGAGGGGTCTCTGCGTACCCCGGCTCCGGCAGCCAGCAAGGTGCCCTCGGGGATGTGGAATCCGGTGTTGGTGCCGCCGGGGCGCACTCGGATGTGCAAGCCGAGGTCGGCGGGTTTGCCGGTGGCAGCAGCATCCGAGCCGGCCGCCCGGTACTGCAGGGTGGCATCGGCGTCGGCGCCCTTCGCCGGGTCGACGGCGAACGTCACCGTCCTGCCTTCGGCACGGACGCGGTCGAACAACGGCCCTCGACTGCCGATGGTGACCGACTCCAGCGGGATCACCGCGGCCGATGCCGCTGCCTCGGACGCGAACGCCAGCGACACCATCGGGTACATGGCCAGACCGGCGCTGGCGGGGTGCAGTCCCAAGCCCGACACGAACGCGGCCGCGTCGTCGAGCATGAAACACCGGCCGCCGAACGTGTCGGCTTCGACCGGCCCCTGGCCCATGCTTGCTGCCAACACCAGCATCGACTGTGGGTGTTTTGCCAGGTACGTGCGGATGCGCCCGATCTGGTGGTCGGCGATGTCCATGGCTCCGACGATGAAGCTGCCGTACACCTCGTCACGGTTGTACTCGTACTTCTCGGTGTAGCCCGGCATCCCGTCACCCCAGAATCGGTGCATCAGGCCGGCGACGTGATTGGTGAAGAAGATCGACAGCTGGGGGCCGTGCTTGCGGTGGGCACGCCAGTACAGGTCGAAGCCCAACGGCGCCTGCATGGCCGAGCGGAATGCTTTATAACGCGGGTCCCTGCGCTCCTTGATCAGGTGGGTCGCCAGCGTGGTGGCCGTGCGCGACGTCAGACCATTGCGCAGCAGGTCCACCGCGGTACCACCGAGCATCTTCAGGTTCAGCACCTCGGCGGGTGCAGCACCATACGCGCCTGTCATGGCGAGGTTGAAGGTCTGAAAGCGTTCCAGCGACGGCGGGTAGGTCGAGCCGTCCCGGCTGAACGTGTCCGGCACGTAGAAGCCGCCGTGCTTGAACCGGCGGGCCGGCCAGCTCTGCATGGGACCGAACAGGCCGACGGACAGGCCTGCGGCCTCCGCGACGTCCCAGATCGGGTCGCCCTTGAATGTGGTCGGGTCCTGCCCCAGATCGACGGAGTTGTGGGCGTAGGTCGACGTGTGCAGCGTCGGCCAGGTGCGCCACGGCTGCAGGCCCATCTGCTCTTCGCGATCTTCGTGCACCGTGGTCAGCGACTGCCCCTCGCGGAGCAGAGCCGCAATATGCGAGGTGGGCCGATTTTTCACGTAGATATCGACAACGTCCCACGGAACCTCGTTGAGTTCATAGAGAATGACATCTCTGCGCGGGCGGTCCAAGGGGGCTGGTCCCTTCATTCCGCAATAGTTTGCTGTAGACAACGCTAAGCGCGTCGTCACCAGAGCGTCGCCCTACGCCACACAACCACGCATGGCGCGGAAACCGGATAGCGCCAAGGAAATCCGGTCACATCGTCGCGGCGCAGGCTGTGCTGTCACCGAGTGTTTGCTGTCGCCAAAATACGGCCTGTAAGTTTGCTGTGTCAAGGATTTGAGTGCAATGGTGAAGTCACCGGCGACGTGCCGTCGCCAACTCGTGACGACACGGGCGGGCGATGACCTACCAGCGCGCCGCCGCCACGCGCGTGCGACCCCAGTCGTAGAACCGAGCCCGGGCATCCCGGCGCTCGACCAAAGTCCGGAAACGAGAAAACCCGCCCTGACCGGAGTCAGAACGGGTTTACTTGTGGAGCTAAGGGGACTCGAACCCCTGACCCCCACACTGCCAGTGTGGTGCGCTACCAGCTGCGCCATAGCCCCTTAAGTGGTGCCTGATGAAGCTACACCACTGGCACCACCGTCGACAAAACGGCTGGTCAGAGCGACCCTTCTACCGGTTCATGGCCCAGTGGACAGATCGGGGTCTCCTCGTCGTCACCGGAATGACGCGTTTCCGGTGCCAGTGCCCAACACACCGCGGCCGCCAGCAGGACCACCCCGCCGACCGCGAATGCGGCGGTGAAGGACACATGCTGGGCGATCTGTCCGGCGGCCAGGGAGCCGACGATGGTGCCGAGGTCCGACATCATCTGAAAGGTCGCCACGGCGGTGCCGCCGCGGGCCCGGTTGCCGATGATGTCCGCGACGGCGGCCTGCTGCGGCGAGATGAAGGTGCCGCTCGCCGCACCGGTCACGAACGCGATCACCAGGAACACCGGCAGCGACGTCGTCCAGCCGAGCAGCATCGTCGACACGGCAGACACCGCCAGCCCGGCGATCAGCAGCTTCCGCCGGCCGATCCGATCGGACAGGTGCCCACTGGGAATCACGGCACACACATTGCCGACCGCGAACATGGCGAGAACCAGGCCGGCCACGCCCGCGCTGCGGTGCAGCACGTCGACCACGAACAGTGGCACCAGCGCCACCCGCAGACCCAGCGCGGCCCACCCCGCCGCCAGGTTCGACAGCAGCGCGGCCTGGTACGCACGGTTGCGCAGCACGGCTCGCACCGACACCGTCGGCCCCGTTTCCACGTCCGGAGCAGCCAGCGTCGAGTTCCGCAGGCTGACGAACACGACGGCCGCCGCGACGGTCAGCGCCACCCCGTAGATGACGAACGGCACGGACAGCCCCAGCCCGGCGGTCAGGCTGCCGAGCACCGGACCGGCTACGCCACCGATCATGAAGGCACTCGAGAACAACCCAGCCACGCGGCCGCGGGCGTCCAACGGCGACAGCCGGATCATCAGCGCCAGGGACGACACCGTGAACATCGTCGAGCCGGCGCCACCGAGGGATCGGAACAGCAGCAGCTGCCAGTACGTCTGTGCGAACGCGCAGGCCAGCGTCGACAACGCGACGATCAGCAGGCCGGTGAGGTAGACGCGTCGCTCGCCGAGTTTCTGCACCAACACGCCGCTGGGTGGGGCGAAGATCAGGCGCATCGCGGCGAACGCGGTGATGACGAACGTCGCCGCGCTGATGCTGACACCGAAGTTGCGGGCGTACGCCGGCAGTACCGGGGCCACCACGCCGTAGCCGAGTGCGATGACGACGTTGGCGCCCGCCAGCACCCAGATCTCGGCGGGAAGTCGGGTCGGGGCCGGACAGTCGCCCTCCGTGACAGCGCTCACGCTATGACTGTATTCACCACTTCCCGCGCGGCGGCCTGGACCTGCGCCAGATGTTCGGGGCCCTGGAACGACTCGGCGTAGATCTTGTAGACGTCCTCGGTGCCCGACGGCCGCGCGGCGAACCAGGCGTTCTCGGTCGTCACCTTCAGCCCGCCGAGCGGGGCCCCGTTGCCGGGTGCCGTGGTGAGTTTGGCGATGATCGGTTCACCGGCCAGCTCGGTCGCGGTGACCTGCTCGGCCGACAGCTTGGCCAATCTCGCCTTCTGTTCGCGATTGGCCGGCGCATCGATGCGGGCGTAGGTCGGGGCACCGTACTTCTCGGTCAGCTCGGCGTAGCGCTGCGACGGTGACTTACCGGTGACCGCGAGGATTTCCGAGGCCAGCAGCGCCAGGATGATGCCGTCCTTGTCGGTGGTCCAGACGGTCCCGTCGGTCCGCAGGAATGACGCGCCGGCGCTCTCTTCTCCACCGAATCCGATCGTGCCACTGAGTAATCCGTCGACGAACCACTTGAAGCCGACCGGCACCTCGACGAGCTTTCGCCCGAGCCCGGCCACCACCCGGTCGATGATCGACGAGCTGACGGCGGTCTTGCCGACTGCCGTGGCACCCGGCCACCCCGCTCGATGCGTGTACAGGTAGTCGATGGCCACGGCGAGATAGTGGTTCGGGTTGAGCAGCCCGCCGTCGGGCGTGACGATGCCGTGCCGGTCGGAGTCCGCGTCGTTGCCGGTGGCGATCTGGTAGCGGTCCCGATTCGCGATCAGTGACGCCATGGCGTTCGGCGAGCTGCAGTCCATCCGAATCTTGCCGTCGGTGTCGAGCGTCATGAACCGCCAGGTGGCGTCCACCAGTGGGTTGACCACGGTCAGGTCCAGCTGGTGCCGTTCGGCGATGGCGGCCCAGTAGTCGACGCTGGCCCCACCCAGCGGGTCCGCGCCGATGCGCACCCCCTCAGCGCGAATGGCATGCAGGTCAACCACATTCGGCAGGTCCTCGACGTACGCATTGAGGTAGTCATGCCGTTCCGTCGAGCCCAGCGCGCGCGCCAGCGGCATCCGCTTCACATCGCGCAGGCCGTCGCGCAAAATCTCGTTGGCACGCTTGGCGATCACACTCGTCGCGTCGGTGTCGGCCGGACCACCGTTGGGCGGGTTGTATTTGAACCCACCGTCGCGCGGCGGGTTGTGCGATGGAGTGACGACGATGCCGTCGGCGAGGTCGCCTTCCCGGCCGCGATTGAAAGCCAGGATCGCGTGGCTGACCGCCGGCGTGGGCGTGTAGCGGTCGGCGGCGTCGATCATCGCGACGACCTCGTTGCCCGCCAGGACCTCCAGCGCCGAGACCCACGCCGGCTCGGACAAGGCGTGGGTGTCGCGGCCGATGAACAGCGGCCCGGTGGTGCCCTGCGCGGCGCGGTACTCGACGATCGCCTGCGTGGTCGCCAGGATGTGCGGCTCGTTGAACGCCGCGTCCAGGCTCGAGCCGCGGTGGCCCGACGTGCCGAAGACCACCTGCTGGTCGACGTTGTCGGGGTCGGGCGCCACCGTGTAGTAGGCGGTGACCACGTGGGCCACATCGATCAGGTCATCTGGCTGGGCCGGTTGGCCGGCGCGCGGGTTGGCCGTCATGGCCTCGATTCTGCTACCGGTTCTCCCCCGGTGTGCACCTGTCGGCGTTCGGCCACCATACTTTTGCTTCATGTTCGGCCACGACAACCGAGAATTGGCCGCCGTGTTCGTCGGGGGCGCCGTCGGCACCCTCGCGCGTGCCGCCCTCGCCGTGTTCGCCGCGCCCCATCCCGCGCACTGGCCCTGGCCCACGTTCGTCGTCAACATCGCCGGCGCGTTCCTGCTCGGCTACTTCACGACCCGGCTGCTGGAACGGCTACCCGTGTCGAGCTATCAGCGTCCACTGCTCGGCACGGGCGTGTGCGGTGGCCTGACCACATTCAGCACCATGCAGGTCGAGACGGTGCGGATGCTCCAGCACAAGGCCTACGGGCTGGCCGCGGGCTACACCGTGGCGAGCATCGTCGCCGGACTGGCCGCGGTGTACCTGGCCACGGTCCTGGTGCGACGGGTCCGGGTGCGGGGATGACGGCGGTCATCTGGCTGGGCGTCGCCCTCATCGGCGGCGTGGGCGCCGTGGCGCGGTTCCTGGTGGACCGCGCGGTGTCGAAACGCAAGAGCAGCAGCTTCCCGTTCGGCACCTTCGTGGTGAACCTCAGCGGCGCCTGGTTGCTCGGCTTCTTCGGCGGGCTGGCGCTGAGTCCAAATGCCGCACTGCTCGCCGGTACCGCGTTCGTCGGCGCCTACACGACGTTCTCGACATGGATGCTGGAGTCCCAACGCCTCGGCGAGGAACGACAGGTGTGGTTCGCACTGGCCAATATCGTGGCGAGCGTGGTGCTGGGCCTGGCCGCCGCGGCGCTGGGAATATGGATGGGCGGTTTGCTGTGAGCGACTCCGCGGACTACCTGAAACTCACGACGTATTTCGGTGAGCGACAACGTGTTTCCGGTCGCTTCCTGGCCGAGGAGCTGCTCGATCTCTACAGTGCCGAGAATGTCGCCACCAGTGTGGTACTGCGCGGCATCGCCGGTTTCGGGCCACGGCACCAGCTGCGCACCGACCAGACTCTGAGTCAGTCCGAGGACCTGCCGGTGGCCATCGCCGCGGTGGACACCGCCGACAAGATCACCGGTCTCGCCGAGCGAACAGTGGAGCTGACGACGCGCGGACTGGTCACGCTCGAACGCGCTCGCCTGCTCACGACCGCCCGGGTGGGCGCGCACACCAAGCTCACCGTCTATGTCGGCCGCCAGCACCGGATCGACGGCCGGCCGGCTCACATCGCGGTGTGCGACCTGCTCCACAGCAACGGATTCGCCTGCGCCGCTGTCTTTCTCGGGGTAGACGGCACGGTCCGCGGCCGCCGCGAGCGGGCCCGCTTCCTGAACCGGAACCTGGATGTTCCCGTCATGATCATCGCGGTCGGCGACGGTGACCGCGCTGTCGCGGTCCTGCCGGAGCTCGAACGGCTGCTGCCCGACCCGTTGGTGACTGTCGAGCGAGCCGAGCTGTGCAAGCAGGCGGGGGCACTAGTGTGCCGTCCCGGTGTACTTCCGGCACACGACGCCGACGGGAATTCGTTGTGGCAGAAGCTCATGGTGTACACCACCGAGGACACCCTGCACGGCGCCGAGCCCGTACACCGCGAGATCGTGCGCCGACTGCGTGCCATCGAAGCCACCCGCGGCGTCACGGTCCTGCGTGGCATCTGGGGCTTCCACGACGGCCACACGCCGCACGGTGACAGGCTGTTTCAGCTCGGCCGCCGGGTTCCTGTCACGACCATCGTGGTCGATACCCCCGAAAACATCGCCACCGCTTTCGATCTCATCGACGAGGTGACCTCCGCGCACGGCGTGGTCACCTGTGAACGCGTGCCGGCGCTGGTCTCCGTCGACAACGGAAACCGGGACGGTGGTACCAGTCTGGGAAGCTTCCTCGCGTAGAAGGTAAGCCTAGCCTAAACACCTCCTGTCGACTACGGTCCCTCGACATGGAGTCAACAACTGAATCGGTAAGCGCCGGCTTGGCCAAGATCATGCAGGACGACATGGGCGTGGACATCAGACGCGTCACCCGCGAATCACGACTCATCAACGACGTCGGTTTGGACTCGGTGGCTTTCGCCGTGGGCATGGTCGCCATCGAAGACCGCTTCGGCGTCGCGCTGTCCGAGGAAGACCTGCTGAGCAGCGAAACCGTCGGCGACCTCGAAGACGCGATCGCCGCGAAACTTCCTACCGCCCAACGCTCATGAGCGCCTCGAGCCTGGCATCCGCCCTGTCCCGGGTGATGACCCGGTCCACGCGCGACCTGGTGACCCTCGACCCGAAAACCGGTGACTGGCAACGACATCCCTGGCAGGAGGTGCACACCCGCGCCGAGAACGTCGCCGCGCACGTCGACGGTCAAAGCCGGATCGGCCTGGTCGGCGAACCCACGGCGGAGTTCCTGTCCGGCATCTACGGCGCGATCTTCGCCGGCGCCGCCGTGTCCATCCTTCCCGGACCGGTACGCGGCGCCGACACCGCCACCTGGGCCGACGCCACCCTGAACAGGTTCGCCGGAATCGGCATCCGCACCGTGCTCAGCCACGGCAGGCATCTCGACCTGTTACGCATCGGCACCGGCGATGTGCAACTGCACGACGTCAATACCGTTGCCCACGAGCGTCGTTCGACGACATTCGTTCCCTCGCGGACCGCTGACATCGGCATCCTGCAGGGCACGGCGGGGTCGACCGGCACGCCCCGCACTGCGCAGATCCCCGCGGATGCGGCGTTGGCGAATCTGCGCGGACTGGTCTCGCGGATCAGCGTTACCGACGCAGACCGTGGACATTCGTGGCTGCCGATCTACCACGACATGGGCCTGGCATTCATGCTCACGATGACGCTCGGCGGCGGCGAGCTGTGGCAGGCGCCCACCACGGCTTTCTCGGCGTCACCGTTCAACTGGCTCAAATGGTTGACCGAGAGCCAGGCCACCATGACCGCGGCGCCGAACATGGCTTTCGGGTTGCTCGGCAAGTACGCCCGCCTGGTCAGCGATGTGGACTTGGGAGCGCTGAGATTCGCGCTCAACGGCGGCGAACCCGTCGACTGTGACGGCACCAATCGATTCGCGGCCGAGATGGCCAAGTTCGGCTTCGATGCGAATGCCCTGTGCCCGTCGTACGGGCTCGCCGAATCGACATGCGCGGTAACCGTTCCCGTGCCAGGTGGCGGGCTGCGCTGCGACGACGTCACCGTGGCCATCGACAGCGGGACCATGGTGCGCAGGTACGCGGTACTCGGCCGGCCGATCGACGGCATGGAAGTCCGCATCGCGCCCACCGATGTGCCCCACGAACTCACCGGACGCAATGTGGGCGAAGTGCAGGTACGCGGCACCTCGATGATGGCCGGCTATCTCGGGCAAGATCCCATCGATCGCGAAACCTGGTTCGCCACTGGCGATCTCGGCTACGTTACCGATGACGGTCTGGTGGTGTGCGGCCGGCTCAAAGAACTCATCACCGTCGCCGGGCGCAATATCTTTCCCACCGAGATCGAGCAGGTCGCCGCCCGTGCCGACGGCGTGCGCGAGGGCGCCGTCGTCGCTGTGGGAACCGGCGACGCCGGTGCCCGGCAAGGTTTGGTGATCGCCGCGGAGTTCAAGGGCGACGACGAGTCGAGCGCCCGCAGCCAAGTGGTGTCACTGGTCGCCTCCGAGTGCGGCATCGTGCCGGCAGACGTGGTGTTCCTCGAACCGGGGTCGCTGCCGCGAACCTCATCGGGCAAGCTCCGACGTCTCGAAGTCAGACGCACCCTGGAAGCGGTGGGCTCGTGACCACTGCCGAGACGTGCACCACCGAGGGCTACCGGGAACTGCTGGGTGAGGTCTTCGATGACCGGGTGCGCCAATGGACCGCCGAAGCCGAAGAATCCGAACGCTTTCCGCGCGAGCTCATCGAATACCTGGGCCGATCCGAGGTTTTCGCCGCCAAGTGGGGCGACAGTGAACACCCGGACGTGGCGAAGGTGTTCGCGCTCGCCGAGGAACTCGGCAAGCTCGGGTCCGCGGGAATCGGCGTCGGAGTCAGCCTGCATGACTCGGCCATCGCCATCCTGCGCAGATTCGGCAAGTCGGACTATCTGCGCGATATCGCCGCGCAGGCCATCCGCGGCGATGCCGTGCTGTGCATCGGCGCGTCGGAAGAGTCCGGTGGTTCGGACCTCCAGATCGTCGAGACCGAAGTCACCTCCGCTCGCGGCGGTTTCGAGGTTCGTGGCATCAAGAAGTTCGTGTCGCTGTCGCCCATTGCCGATCACATCATGGTTGTCGCGCGGAGCGTCGACCACGACCGGCAGAGCCGCCACGGCAGCGTCGTGGTGATCTCCGTGCCGACCACCCAGGTCGACGTGCAGACGCCCTATCGCAAGGTGGGTGCCGGTCCGCTCGATACCGCGGCGGTCCACATCGACACCTGGGTGCCGGCAGAAGCGTTGGTGGCGCGGGCGGGTACCGGCCTGGCCGCCATCTCCTGGGGGTTGGCGCAGGAGCGGCTGTCGGTCGCCGGTCAGATCGAGGCCAACTGCCGCAGGATCATCGGGATCACGTTGGCCCGCATGATGAAACGACGCCAGTTCGGCCACACCCTGTACGAGCATCAAGCGCTGCGGATGCGCCTGGCCGACCTGCACGCTCGGATCGATCTGCTGCGCTACGGCTTGGCTGGCCTGGCCGCGCAGGGACGTATGGACCTGCGCGCGGCCGCGGCCATCAAGGTCACCGCGGCGCGGCTGGGCGTCGAGGTCGTCGACGAGTGCATGCACATCTTCGGCGGCGCCGGATACCTGGTGGACGAGACGCCTTTGGGCCGGTGGTGGCGCGACATGAAGCTCGCGCGGGTTGGCGGCGGCACCGACGAGGTGCTCTGGGAACTCGTGGCGGCGGGGATGCGGCCCGACTACGAGGGGTACGACGCAGTGACGTCGTCACCGTTCATCGCTTGACGAGATTCACCAGGAATTCGATGGTGACGATGGGATCGACGGCGAGCAGTCCGACCGGCGGCGCCGGTGGGACGATGCCGTAATCGGCGAAGGTGACCGGGATTTGGCCCACGGCCACGACCCCGTTGCCCGACCGCTGTACATCCAGTCGCACCGCAACCTGCCGGGCGACGCCCTTGAGCGTCAGTTGCGCCGACACCTCCATCGTGGTGGGCGCGCCGTCGCCGGAGATGGACGACAGGTTGACCGGGTCGAGGACCGCGAGTTTGGCCGTCGGGAACTTTGCGGCATCCATCACGTCGGTGCCGCGGAACCTGTCGTCGCGGCCACGGTGCGGTGACTGCATGGTTGCCACGTCGACCACGAAGCTCGCTGCCTGCAGGGTGCCACCGGCGACGGTGGCGTCACCCCGGACCGAATTGGTCCGTCCGGTGACGGTGACGGTTTCCCACAACAGGTGTTGCCGGGCGCGGTAACCGGCCTGAGAGCGGTTGGCCTCGTCATCGGGTCCCGCGGCCACGATCCATTTACCGTCGAGGTTCGTCGTTGCCGGACGAAGCGTGGAAGGCAGGGTAAGGGCCGGAGCCGGTGCGCCTTCCATCTGGGTTCGGTAGAACCACGGTCCCGCGCACACCCCGACGACGGCGAGCACTGCCAGCAACAGCAGAAGCCTTTTTGCCACTCCCTCTATATACAGGGCAGCTCCGACGTCAGCTGGATGGGCGCGCCAGCGCGTACAGCGCCATCCTGCGGTTCGCCATGTCGTGTTCACCGAGGAATTCGGCGCCGCCATGCTCGACCAGCCGGCGCGCACCGGTGTTGCGGTGGTCGGGATCGAACATCACCCGACGGCATGACGGCACCAGTTCGAACAGACTCGCCAGCACCTGGGGCATCAACAGCGGTCCCAGGCCCCGATTGACGAAGCGCTCATCTGCGATGGCGGCATGCAGCCCCAGATCGTAGGGATCGGCGTCGTATCGCGGAGCGATGGAATCCTTGGCGGCCCAGTACAGCTCGAGGTAGCCCATGGCCTTGTCCTGGTAGCTCACCAGCAACGGCCGCGAGTACTCACCGTCGAGTTGCGCCTGGACGTGTCGCCGCCACCATTCCGGCGGTCGGTCGTATTCCCAGGCCTGCGCCAGATGCGGTCGGTTCATCCATTCGGACAGCATCTCGGCATCGGCATCGGCGTCGACAAGGCGCACGGCCCACGGGCTTGCGAGCTGCGGAACGGGTGGAGCACCCACCGCTCGCACTTCAGCGGACAGTGAGGTCAACTCGCGCGGTAGCACCGGCCCCTGATCAATCTCGGTCATTTCAGCGGCGAGCCTACCCGATTTTGTTTAGGTTAGGTTTGCCTACATCAAGTCGCTGCAGCTGGTCGATTCCTGCACCACGACCGTCACCGCTCACGCCTCTGACGACACCCAGAAATCGCGCGGACTGCTTGTTCAGACGCTGTAACGCTCAGCCACAGACGGTCGATAGAGCTGCTAACGTAGTCATCAATCACTTTGGTCGCATCGGTTAGCTGGTGCGGGAGGGGAATACACAATGTCTTTCACCACTCGGATGATGGTCGGCGCGGGCTCGGCACTGGTCGCTGTCATGGCCAGCGGCGCTGTCGCCACCGCTCAGCCGGACCCCACCCCGATCATGTACTCGACCTGCACCTACCCGCAGGTGATCGCCGCTCTGACCGCGCTCGACCCGGGTGCTGCCGCCGAGCTGCAGGCAAACCCGATCGGCGTCGGCTACCTGCACCAGCTGATCGCCTCCGGTCCGCAGCAGCGTAAGGCCCTGATCACGCGGGCGTACAACACCCCGGGCGCCGCTCAGTACACCGACCTGGTGCTGAACGTCGCCAACACCTGCAACAGCTTCTGATCAGAAGCCAGAACAACGCAGCTCGATCCCTCGGGATCGAGCTGCGTTGTGTTTTCCGGGCCATGCCCCGATAGTCAGAATCCGCGGTTCGAACCCCGGACCGCGGCGACGGCCTCGTCAGGTCCGGTGAAGGCCACCTGAGCCGGGCCCCGGCCTGCCGCGAAGAGCAGCAGTTCGCCCGGTGTGCCGGTCACCGTCACCTCGACGCCGCGGCCGGCCGCGGCCAGGCGACGACCGTCCGGGGTCACCAGCACGATCCGCGCCGGTGCATGCCTGATCCCCATGCGCGCCATGTTCGCCACCTGCCCCGCCAACGCGGACACCAGCCGGTCGTCGAGCTCCCGCGGCTCCCAGGTGGGCTGGGCGCGGCGGACATCCTCGTTGTGAATGAACATCTCGGCAACGTTGACGAAGGGGTCGAGCAGTTTGAACGGCGAGTACAGCGGCGGCCCCGCAGCGATCATGTCGACAAGCTTTTCCCAGTCCGTGGATGCCGTCACCTGCGCCTGAACTCGTTCGGTGTAGCCCGCCAGTTGCGGCACCAGAATTCCTGGCGCGGCGTCGAGCCGGCGTTCCCGCACCACGAGATGCGCGGCCAGATCACGAGCGGTCCAGCCCTCGCACAAGGTGGGCGCATCGGGCCCGTGCTCGCGCAGGGATTCGACGAGTGCGGCACGTTCCCGTTGAGCGGCGGTCATGGCTGGAGTCTAGGTCGGGCGACGATCAGGTGGCGAGGCGCGAGCGGCTGTGTTCCGCCGCTGCGACGCGGGTCACGTTGGCCAGGCAAACGCCAGGTGAACGATCGCGACGTGGTTACAGATGGGTACCCATCCGCACAGCGGGGGCCTCAACAGCCCCATTGATAACTATGGTCACAAAAGCCCCTCGCCGGCGTCCGAGCGCCGCCTGCCATCCGAAAGGTGTGACCGTGTCGCCGCGTCCTCGCATTGCATCGGTGGCTTTGACGGCTGCCGTCGTTCTCGGTGGAGCTGTCGGCATCGCGCCGCCACGTGCAGCCGCCGACCCGTGCACCGGCCCGAATGCGGGGGTCCTGCCACCGAACGGCGTGCCCTCGAGCGGCGTCATGCGGCCGCCCGCGGGCGGCCACCGACCGAGCAACGCGAACGATAAGGCCCCGCTGCCGACGCTGGGCAAGTTGTCCCGATCGCTGCTCAGCGTATTCACCCAGGGCACCGTGCAGCAGCAGGCCGGTGTGCTGCCCGGCCAGCCACGGGTGCCGCAGCCGCCGGTCCAACCGCGCGTGGCACAGCCCGCCCCCGCCGCAGCGCAGCCCCAGCCCGGCGCACAACCAGCGCCGCCCATCGACGCCGGCACCACGTCCCTGGTCGGCTGGGTCACCGGCGACCAGAGCGCAGGCGGCGACACCCTGCAACGGTTCGGCATCTCCGGCACCGACCTCGGCATCATGTGGGACAACGGCGACCCGGTGAACAACCAGGTGCTGATGATGTTCGGCGACACGTACGGCTACTGCGCCACCCCTAACCAGCAGTGGCGCTACAACACCATGTTCCGTACGAGCGACCGCACGCTGTCGCACGGCGTCCACATCCCGCCCGGGTCGGTGACCAACCCCTACTCCGGCTCCCCCGAGTGGCAGCCGAATCTGGCCAAGCAGACCATCCCCACCATCCGCTGGGCGCCCGTCGAGAAGGGCATCATCCCGACTTCCGGTGTCTCGGTGGGCAAGACGCAGTACGCCAGTTTCATGTCGATCAAGAACTGGGACAGCGCCGGCGCGTGGACCACGAACTACTCGGCGATCGCCGTCTCCAACGACAACGGCCAGAACTGGGGCGTATACCCCAGCAGCGTCCGCCCGATGGCGCCCGACAGCGTCTCGCGCGTGGCCTACCTGCCCGGCAACGAGAACTTCCAGCAGGGTGCGTTCCTCAAGGGCAGCGACGGCTACATCTACTCGTACGGAACCCCTGCCGGCCGAGCCGGATCCGCATATGTGTCCCGGGTACCACAGAACTTGTTGCCGGACATGAGCAAGTACGAGTACTGGAACAACGAGAGCCAGTCCTGGGTGCCCAACAACCCCGCTGCGGCGTCGCCGGTCATCCCTGGCCCGGTCGGTGAGATGTCGGTGCAGTACAACACCTACCTGAAGCAGTACCTGGTGATGTACTGCAACAACCTGTCCGATGTGGTGATCCGGACGGCGCCGACACCGCAAGGGCCCTGGGGCCCAGAGCAATTGGTCGTCTCGTCGCAGCAGTTCCCGGGCGGCGTCTACGCGCCGTACCTGCACCCGTGGTCCAACGGTCGCGACCTGTACTTCACGCTGTCGCTGTGGTCGGCGTACAACGTGATGTTGCTGCACACCGTACTGCCTTGAACCAGTTGAGTTTTGGCGTTCAGTCGAGAGTGGCCCAGAACTCGGTGAGCGCGGCCGCGCCGCGCGCCGGGTCCTGCAACATCCACCAGTGCCCGAGCCCGTCGAGCACCGTGGCGCGCGCGCCCGCGCGTTCGGCTGCGCGGTAACGGATTTCGTCGGAGCCGATGTACGGGTCAGCGGTGGCCAGCAACGCAAGACCCGGCCTGGCCCGCAACTTCCCGAGGTCCCGCCCGGCCTCCGCCATCGCAGGTTGGCGCGCCGAGCGGTACAACGCCAGGATCGCCCGGCCCATCTCCGGACCCTGCGCGGCGGCGAGAGCCGTGGCGACGTCCAGCGGCATGCCCAGCGCGACCATCTGGGCGGCGCGGTCCTCGACGCTGCCGCCGAGCATCGTTTCGACCAACTGCTCCCCCTCGCCTGGCGTCTGCCACACCTGGGCCAGGTCGTGCCAGACGTAGTCCGGGTCGAGTATCCCGACCACGTCCGTCACCCAACTTCGGACGAGTTCAGGTCGGTGCATGACGGCAGTCAGCACATGGCCGCCGCCCCAGTCGTGACCGACGAGGTCGACCGGCTCCCCGATGGCTTCCAGCTCAGCCTCGAGCCAATCCCGGTACGCGAGATAGGTCGCCGCGAAGTCGTCGGGCAACGGGGCGCCGAATCCCGGCGGCGACAAGCGCACCACGTCGTCCCGGCCGAGCGCATCGGCCAGCGGACCCCAGATCGCATCGGTTTCCGGATTGCCATGCACCAGAACGACAGTCATGAGGCCATCCTGGCACTGCCGCGATCGTCCTCGCCACAAATCGGCACAAGACGCCCAGGCCGCGAGCTGCCTAGGTTCTCGGTGGCGGGGTGGCCGCCGGGCCCAGCAGATCGTTGCTGTTGTTCGACGAGGTGCGCCGCCACCTCCCGTACAGCGGCAACTCGCGCAATGACTCCCCACCGACCGACCACCGTCGGGCCACGAAGCGGATGACGGTCCGCACGTAGCGGTTCGTCTCTGAGTACCAACGCCACTCGTACGGTCGGTCAGCCTGCAACCAGCGCGCGAGCGCTTCGGATTCGACGCCCTGCAGGTACGGTCGGACCCAGGTGACAGTCACCCACGTCTGCGCTGCCACACCGCCGGGAAGCCGGAAGGTCCAGTCGATCGGATCGTCACCGGCAATCATGGTGTGGCGCAATGCCGGTGGCGCCGGCGCCGCGCTCTCGGGCACGCCGAACAGCTGCACCGTCACGTTGTGGAAGACCGCAGGACCACCGACCTCGAACCGCACCCGGTAGGTGTCGGCCCCGTCGTCGCGGCACACGGAGAACGCCGCCAAGCCGCCGACCGCGACATAGCGCGCGAACACCAGTCCGCTCACGGCCATGACAATCCGGCGTACCGCGAGCAGCACCGTGAACGTCGCGACGGTCAACGCGACGACCCGCCACATGAGGTCCATCCGGACAGCGTGTCAGAGCGTCAACAGCCCGTCATGGCAATGGCGGACACACCGCTCAATCCGCCGTGTTCGTCTTCTCCAGTTCGCGCAGCAGTGACAACGACAGGAAGGTCATCGGTCCCGTGTCCTTGAACTTGCCGCCGACGTTGCCCGCGATGCCGCCCTGGACAGCGAGGTCGCTGATCAGGTCGAGTTTGAGCTGCGGGCCACCCGCGCTGAAGTCGAGGTCCGCGAGATCGACCCACACGATGTTGGGGCGGGTGGTGGATTCGTAGACATAGCGTCGGTTGGTCAGGTCCATGACCACCTGCCAGATCGTCTGCGACGCATCGGGCTTGCCCGGATCCGGGATCCGGAAGGGCTGGGCGGCGTTGCGGATCACCGAGAACATGCCGGCGATCGCTTCCACCTGACTGTCCGGCGTGGGTAACCGGCCGACGTAGTAGGTGGCTCGCGCGAATCTGTCGGAGGCCAGCGTCGAACCCGGCAGCGGCGCCGAGCCACCGAGGCCCTCGAAGTTCTTCACCAGCTCGAGCTGCTGATCGAAGGTGGGCGAGTTCGTCATCACCCGAAAGTCCTTGCTGTGGTACACCTTCGGCCGGCCTTCGAGGTACTCGATGATCGCCGAGTCGCCGGTGGCGTCATCGAGGGCCAGGTGAATGGTGGGCGGCTCGCCACCGGTGGGGTCGTCCAGTTGGACCACCTGCACGTCGGTCTCGGCGATCCACGCGACGGCCTCGGCCACCGTCGCGAAGTTGTCGAGGAAGTACTGCAGCCAGATCGCCTGGCTCAGCTGGGTCCGAGAGTCATCCGGTGTGCCGTAGGTGGATTCGGCCAGCCACAGCACGTGACCGGCCAACCCCGCTTCGTTGATGCCGTCCACCGAGATGATGTCGAAGGCGGTGGCGATCACGCTGCCGTACCTGGAGGTCCAGGTGAGCTTGCCGGTGACGCCGTCGTCACGGGTCACGCCACGCGGTTGCTTCCACAGGTTGGTCATGAGGTCGCGGTGGAAGTCCATGTTGCGGCCGACCAGAACCGCATCGCCCGCGTCAGGCCAGATGACTCGTGTGCACACCGGCGCAAGACTACTTTCCGCGCACCACAGCCGTGCTGATCCCAGCCGCGCCGAGCATGGTGACGAATTGGGCACCGCGGCGCGCGAGCACTAGGCCCAGCGGTTCGCCAGCAGCTTGAAACTGGGCATGTCTTCCAGAGACACGAGCGCCTCGTAGATCCGCTGATACCCGGTGCTGGCGATCCGCCACGACCCGTCCTCGTCCTTGCGATAGGTGTCGGCGTAGTAGCCCGAGCCGCGGATCATCGCGTGATCCGGGACGATCACCGTGTCCTCGAAAACCCACGAGCCGTGCGCGGTGGTGTCGGAGTCGATCACGATCTCGGGGTGGCTGGCGATGTGGGTCGTGATGATGCCGTTGTCGAGGTTCGTCCGCATGAAGTCGACGACGGCGTCCCGACCCTCGTAATGCACGGGCTCACCCATCGCGTGGGTGCCGTAGCGGGTGACGACATCTGCAGCGAGACAATCGCCGAAGGCATCCCAATCCTTGAGGTCCAAGGTCCGGAAGTACCGGTATTTGAGTTGACGAATGTCTTCGATTGCCGCCGAGCTGCCCATCCCGCGACACTAGAACACGTTTCAGTTCTTGTAAATGGATTGGCACCCGCATGGCGATACCAGCACTACGGTGAGTCTTCCATCCATGCCGTGCTTTCTCGATCACCAGGACCAGGCGGCTGGTCAGGCAAGATGCTGCCGGTAGAACTGCGTCAGCCGACCGAACGGAATCAGGTCGACGCGGTCATACAGATCCACATGGCCGGCGCCGGGAACCAGCACCAGCTCCTTGGGTTCCGCAGCACGCCGATAAGCGTCTTGAGTGAATTCCAACGAGTGCGCCTGGTCGCCGGCGACGAACATCATCGGCCGTGGCGAGATGGTCTCGATCTCCTCGAACGGGTAGTAGTTCAAGAAGCGCACGTTGCTCGTGAGTGTCGGATGTGTGGTGGTGTTGGACCGGTGGCCGCGAGCGGTGCGGTAGAAATCGAAGAACTCCCGCTCCACCGCGTTGGACTGATCGGTGAGCTGTTCTGGTGTACCACCGGTGAATTCGGTACGTCCGCCGGCAAATTCGACGTCTCGCTGGGCGGCAGCCGCCGTCAGCATCGCGCGGCGTTGATCGAGGGTGACGGCACGACGCAGACCGTAACGACTGGCCGCGCCCATGTCGTACATGCTCACTGTGCCAACGGCCTTGATCCGCGGATCGATCTTCGCGGCGCTGATGAGGTAGCTGCCGCTACCGCAGATTCCGAGCGCGCCGATCCGTTCCCGGTCGACGTAGCTCAGCGTACGTAGGTAATCGACTCCCGCACTGAAGGTTTCGGCGTAGTTGTCCGGGGCGACCAGGTTGCGCTGCTCCCCTTCACTGCCACCCCAGTACGGCAGGTCGACGGCGAGGGTGACGAAACCCTGCTCAGCGAGCTTCTGCGCGTACAGGTTGGCGGACTGTTCCTTGACCGCACCCATCGGGTGACTCACCACCACCGCGGGATTGTGACCCTCGCGGTCCAAGTCCTTGGGTACGAACAGGTTTGAGGACAAACGCTGTCCGAACTGATTGCGGAACGTGACCTCGTCGGCGGTCACCCGGTCGCTGACGAAGAAGTTGTCGGCACCCCGGGTGGTGTCGCCCGGCGGGAGGCTCGTATCGGGCCGAGGGAGACGAGCAGGCTTGCTGGTCGGGATACCGCCCGCGGCAGTCGACGGTGAGCCAGGGCTGTCGGGATCCCCCGGCGAGCAGCCGGGCACTGCGAGCAGGCCGGCGGACGCTACACCGACGCCCGTGAGCCGCATCATGGCGCGTCGATTCAGACGTGGGTTGGGCGTTTGATTCATGTCCTCGACCCGGACATCGCCAGGGCCGTACATGGTGACTCCACGCATGGCGTTCCTCTCAATATTGTTCTGAATGTCGAAGATTCGCCGGTGCCAGCACCCTGAGTGCCAGCCCGGATCCGATTGCAAGGATCGTCACGATGGCCGCCATCGGAACTGCCGACTCGGTGCCACCGAGGCCGGCCAGCGGCGCGATGACACCGGCTAGGCACCACTGCAGGAAGCCCAGCAGTGCGGACCCGGCGCCGGGATGATCGGGCACGGCATCGGAGGCCAGCGCACCGGCGTTGGGGCCGACGAGCCCCTGCGCGCTCATCAGGATGAAGAACCCGGCCAAGGCGACCGGCAGGGGCATGGCGAACCAGATCGCACCGATCAAGAGCACCGCTCCGGCAGCGGCGCTCACCACCAGACCGATGCCGACCAACGTGCGGGTGGACACCCGGTTGGCGAGGCGCGCGGCCGCCAGGGTGGCAATCGTCAAACCGGCTGCGTTGAAAGCGAAGTCGATCGAGTAGACCACCGGCGACAGCCCATTCATCGACTGTAGGACGTACGCCGACGTGGCGACGTAGGCGAAGATCATTCCCATCGACGATCCGAACACCAACAGATAGCCGACAAACCGGCGGTGACGCAGAACCGCTGCGGTCGTCTCCTTTATGTGGCTGAGTCCACCACTGTGCCGATTGTCTGCGGGCAACGTCTCAGTGACCCCGAGTGCAACGGCGACAAACATCAACGCTGACAGTCCGGCGACCAACCAGAACGACACCCGCCAGTGCGAGAACTGCAAGATCACTCCGCCGAGCAACGGTCCCGCGATCGGCGCGATGCCGCCGACACCTGCCACCAAGTTCATCGCCCGCACCAACTCCGCCCCGCGAGTCAGATCCACGACGATCGAACGTGCGATCACCATCGCCCAGCCGCCGCTGAAGCCCTGCAGCAATCGCGAAAGCATCATCACGCCGATGGTGGGGCTGTAGGCACATAGCGCCGACGCCACCGTCAGCACGGCGAGCGACACCAGCAGCGGTGTCCGTCGGCCGATCCGGTCCGATGCCGGCCCACCCACCAACTGCCCCAGCGCCATACCGACGAAGAACGTCGTCAAAGTCAGCTGCACCTGCGTAGCCGATGCCAGCAGGTCGCGGCCCACCAGTGGGAAAGCGGGCACGTACATGTCCGTCGCCAACGGCGCGATCGCGGTGATCAGCACGATCGTGCCCAAGACCGTGGCACTCAGCGCCACTGTGTTGCGACCCCCGCCCTGGCGAGACTGGTCGATCGTCCGGATCATCAGCGTCCTCTCGATGTCGGTATCGACATCAATGCAACAACCGTCAGCGATGGTGAAGAAGTCACTGACGTGAGGTGTACTCGCAGGGCACCCCTCATCAGGCGTGGCGCCGGTAACGTCGAATCGGTGAACAACAAGGCCGAGGTGCGGGAGTTCCTGACCACCCGGCGAGCGAAGCTGTCGCCCGCCGACGTCGGTCTGCCTGAGGTCGGCGGGCGACGGGTGCCCGGTCTGCGCCGCGGAGAGGTCGCCGCGCTCGCCGGGGTCAGCATCGAGTACTACTCCAAGCTGGAACGCGGCCAGATCGCGGGCGCGTCGTCCTCGGTCCTGGAGGCCATCGCTCAGGCGCTACGGCTCGATGACACCGAACGCGCCCACTTGTTCGACCTCGCTCGGGCCGCTGATGGGATTCCCACCTCCGGCCGGTCTCGTCGCCGGGCGAGCAAACCCGGGACCGGACGACCCAGCCTCTATTGGGCGCTCGACGCCATTACCGGCGGCGTCGCCTTCGTCCGCAACCAGCAGCAGGATCTGTTGGCCACCAACGCACTCGGACGGATCTTCTATTCGCCACTCATCGGTGACGGCGGCCGGACACCCAATCTGGCGCGGTTCCAATTCCTCGATCCGGTATCACGGGACTTCTACCCGGACTGGGAACTGTTCGCGCACATGTGCGTATCGATCATGCGGGCCGAAGCCGGACGCGATCCGCACGACCGCGGACTGCAAGACCTGGTCGGCGAACTATCGACCCAGAGCGAAACCTTCCGTCGGCTCTGGGGCGCGCACGATGTCCGGACACACGGTGCCGGCACAAAACGATTCCACCATCCCGATGTCGGCGAATTGGTCCTGGCCTACGAGGAACTCGCGATCACCGCTGAGCCGGGTCACGTGCTCATGGTCTATACCGCCGAGCCCGGTTCCCCATCGTCGGAGAAACTCCAGCTGCTGGCGTCGCTGGCGGCGACCCGGGTATGACGTCGCCCACCCCGGAGATTAAACCTTTGTCCCACAATTTATTTCAATCTCGACGAGGAAAGTGAGCATGGCACCAAAATTCGCGTCAGCTGACAAAGTCGATCTATCGGAGCTGGTCGACTTCATCCGAGACAGACACAAGATGATCTTGACGACGTTTCGAGCGGACGGGGCGCTGCAAAGCTCGCCCGTCACCGGCGGTTTGGATGCATCTGGCCGAGTGGTCATCGCAAGCTATCCGCAACGAGCCAAGTGCGTGAATATCCGCCGACGACCCACCGCCAGCGTGCTCGTGCTCTCGGACGAATTCAATGGCGCCTATGTACAGATCGATGGAGACGCCGAAGTCATCGATCTTCCCGACGCCGTCGAACTGCTCGTCGATTACTACCGCGCGATCGCCGGCGAGCATCCGAACTGGTCCGAGTACCGCCAGGCCATGGTCGACCAGGGAAAGTGCTTGATCCGGGTCACGCCAAGCCGCTGGGGACCGCTGGCAACGGGCGGCTTCCCGCCACCACGCTGACCGCGGTTCGCGCGTGTCGGTTCGCATCTCCGGCACATAAAGCCAGCTGACGTCGCACCCGGCCAGATGGTCAATGAACAGTGCTGCACCACTTGCCGTCCAACGAGAACCGAGGAAAACGCATGGCAGAGAACAATTTCGACCAGATCTTCCCGCTCGGAGAGCCGAACGATGCATACGCGCAGTACTTCGTCGGGCAGAGCTATCTGGCTGCGCTGACCGGCGGCAGCGTGCCGGTGAGCAACGTGTCCTTCGAACCCGGCTGCCGCAACAATTGGCATATCCATCACGGCACGAGCGGTGGCGGCGATCAGATTCTGTTGTGCACGGCGGGCTCCGGCTGGTACCAGGCCGAAGACCAGGAGCCTGTGAGTATGGAGCCGGGGTCGGTGATCCGGGTGCCGGCCGGTACCAAGCACTGGCACGGTGCGAAGGCTGACTCGTGGTTCTCCCACGTCGCATTCATCACCCCTGGCCAGGACGTCAGCAACGAATGGCTCGAGCCGGTGACCGACGAGGTGTACGGGCAACTGCCGAAGCATAACGCCGGGGGTTGATCTCAACCTTGGTTGAGGTTCTAGCGTGGAATGCATGTCCTTCAAACCACACGAAATCGAATACCTGAAGGCGGCAGACCTCGGGCGACTGGCCACGATCCAGCCCGACGGTACACCGCAGGTCAGCCCCGTGGGCTTCACCTACAACGAGGAACTGGGCACAATCGACATCTCGGGCTACAACATGGCCAAGAGCCAGAAGTTCCGCAACCTCGTCCAGCACGACAAGGTGGCCTTCGTCGTTGACGACATCGCCTCGCGCGACCCGTGGCGCGTACGTTGCCTGGAGATACGCGGCACCGCACAGCAGGCCGTGAGAGCGTCGGGACAACATGGCCCCGCAGGCGATGCCCTCGATTCCGCGATCATCCGCATCACGCCCCGTCGCATCATCAGTTTCGGCATCGACGACACCGATACCGAACCCCACCTGCTCAAGTCGGACAGCCGCAACGTGTGAGCCCGGCGTGGGACGGAACCCGGCGACCGGGTACAGGAAAAGGCCAGGGTGCATTTGCGCCCTGGCCTTCCTTTACTGCTTATTGAGTTGTGGAGCTGCCGGGAATTGAACCCGGGTCCTACGGCATTCCCTCAAGACTTCTCCGTGCGCAGTTCGCTATGCCTCTACTTGGATCTCCCGGTCACGCGAACAAGCCGAGATGACGATCCCAGTCGCTGTTTGATGTCCCCACAGGTTCCGCGACCGAACCCGTGGGTGGTTCCCTCTAGTCGATGCCAGGGTCCGGGCCGAGGGCGCTCCCGGTCTGACAGACACGCGGTCGCTACTTAGGCAGCGAGGGCGTAGTCGCGCTGATGAGAATCGGCGCTTAATTGGTTACAACGACGCTTACGGTGGTCTCTTGCCTGCACCGGCACGCTTCCCTTGATTCGATGCGCGAAGTCGAAACCGTTCAGCCCCTCGCACCCCCGCCGACTTTCGGCAGGACACTCCATCATACCGGTTGCTCCGACAAGCTCCACCAAATATCCAACCGCGGCCAAATGACCAGCTCAGATGACGTAAGCCAGGTTCTCCACGATGCGCTGCCCAACTTCGGCGTCGCCCTCGAACTCGATGCTCACAGGCCGCACCGCACCCAGCGGCCGTCCGCCGCACAGCCGCGTGAACTGCCAGCCGTCCATCCGGATCACGGTCGGCTCGGCACCGCCGAAGTCCGGCACGACCGCGGCACGGCCGTCGACCGCGACGCGGATGGTGCGCGCCATGGGACCGGTCAGTTGGATTTCGACCCGCGCACCGTCGGGCGCTCCCCCGCGTTTGGCGACGACGAACCCCATCATCGTCTCGATCTCGTCGAGCGACAGCTGTGCTTCCGGCTTCTGCAACGCGGCGTCCGACGCCACGCGCGCCACGGATTCGCGGATGTCCTGCTCGTGCATCCACGAGTCGAACGTCCGGATCCGCATGAAGCGTCCGACGCTGTCCTGCCCGGCCGGCGTCATCGTCGGGGTGTTCCACTCCTCGTCCGACATCGCGGTCAGTGTCGCCCGCCGGTCGTCGGTGACGGCCCGGAACTTCTCCAACAGCTCGGCGCTCGAGAGCGCGGCCATCGACCGGTTCCAGCATTCGTTCATCACACCGATGGGGTTGTGGACGTGGTCGAGTTCGGAGACGTCCATGTCGGCCTCCGGCACCGGCTCGCCCTTGAGCATCAGCTCGGTGCCGATGATGTGCGCGACCACATCGCGGACATGCCAGCCGGGCAGCTCGGTCTGCGTGGTCAGCAGTTCGGCTTCGGAAATGGTGGACAACAACGTGTCCAGGTCGTCCCACACCCCGAACAGGGCGGGCAAGACGTCGGACTTCTCCAGAACGGTCACGGGTCGCGTTGAGCTGCTCACCGGCTGACCGTACGACGACAGACCCCCTCCGCACCGGGAAATCCGCGATGCGTCCCAATTCCGTCATGCGACGATGGCCCCATGGGTGACGACCGGGCGGAGGCACAACGCCTACGGGACATCACGGTGATCCGCAGGGTGCGCGACCGCATCGACCGCGAGTACGCCAAGCCGTTGAATGTCGAGGAGCTGGCACGCGGCGCGCACATGTCAGCCGGCCACCTCAGCCGGGAGTTCCGGCGCATCTACGGGGAATCGCCCTACTCGTACCTGATGACGCGACGCATCGAGCGGGCCATGACGCTGCTCCGCCGCGGCGATCTCAGCGTCACGGATGTCTGCTTCGCCGTTGGCTTTTCATCGCTGGGCACATTCAGCACCCGATTCGCCGAGCTGGTCGGCGTGGCGCCCAGCGTGTACCGCCGCGACCATTCGCAGGCGGCCGACGGCATTCCCGCCTGCCTGGCCCGTCAGGTCACCAGACCGATCAGGAATCAAGAAGCACCGCCGCACTGACCGCCACTACCGTGACGGGCATGGACATCTCGATTCACTACGCATTCCTGCCCCACACCGACGCCGAGGCCGCGCTCAAGTTCTACCGCGACGACCTCGGCTTCGAGGTTCGCAAAGACGTTGGCTACCAAGACATGCGGTGGATCACCGTCGGCCCGCCCGGGCAGCCGGGCACGTCGATCGTGCTGCACCCGCCGGCCGCCGACCCCGGCATCACCGACGACGAGCGTCGCACCATCCTGGAGCTGCTCGCCAAGGGCTCCTACGGCGCTGCCGTCACGCTGGCCACCGATGATCTCGACAAGCTGTTCGCGCGCCTGGAAGCCGCCGGCGCCGATGTCCTGCAGGAACCCACCGACCAGGATTACGGCGTGCGCGACTGCGCATTTCGCGATCCGACGGGCAACCTGATCCGGATCAACCAGCTCTGATAAGCGGCTATCCTGCGGCGATCATCGCGACCGAGCCCAACGCCAGCGCCATGCCGACGGCCTGCCAGGCCCGCACGCGCTCCTTGAGCACCACCATGGCCAGGGCGACGGTCGCCGCGGGATAGAGCGAGATCAACACACTCGCCAACGACAGCATCGAGGCCTGCAGCGCCAGCAGCATCCCCACGTTCGCGATGACGTCGAGTGCCGCCGCAACGAGGGCCAGTTTCAGCGGAAGTCCGCGCGGCAGAGCGAAATTGCGGGTCGCCACCGCGGCGATCATCACCACGGCGGTGGCCGCGAAGCGGGCGAACACCAACGGCCAGAGCTTCGCGTCGTGCGGTACCTGATGGATCACCGCGAAGCTCAGCCCGAAGGTCAAGCCGGAGCCGACGGTCAGCCAGGCGACCTTGGCGGTGAACCGGTGCGGCGTCTCGTCCTCATCAGTGGCCTGCGCACTCACCAGCGCGACCGCGACCAACGCCAGCGCGATCCCGGCGATCGCCACCGGACTGGGCCGCTCCCCCATTGCGACACCGACGCCGATCGGCCCCGCCGACACCAGGATCGCGGTCAGCGGAGAGACGACCGATATCGGTCCGGCGCCCAGTGCCGCATAGAACCACCAGATGCCGAACGCCTGCAGGACGCCGCACAAGATGCCCCACATGACCGCGGTCGACGAAACCTGGCCGCCGACAACGCACGCCATCACCGTCAGCAGCACGCCGGCGATCGGGTACGACACCAGCACCACCCGCAGTGCGGCGACGCGCCGTGCCGCGATGCCGCCGACGAAATCGCTGATGCCATAGCCCAGCGCGGACAGCAGCGCCAGCAGAACCCCGGTCAGATCTTGCCCTTGAAACGTCGGCCCATCTCGCGGGTGATCTCCCGCTGCGCGTCGCGCTTGGCGATGTCCTGGCGCTTGTCGTGCGCTTCTTTACCGCGGGCCAGCGCCAATTCGACCTTGACCCGGCCGTCGGAGAAGTACAGCTTCAGCGGCACCAGCGTGAAGTTGCCGTCGCGCAGCTTGCCGACCAGCATGTCGATCTGCTTGCGGTGCAACAACAGTTTTCGGTTGCGTCGCGGCGCATGGTTGGTCCAGGTGCCGTGGTGGTACTCGGCGATGTGCAGGTTGCGCAGCCACACCTCGCCGTCGTCGACGGTGGCGAACGCGTCGGCCAGGGATGCCAGGCCCTCGCGCAGGCTCTTCACCTCGGTACCGACCAGCGCGATACCCGCCTCGTAGGTATCGATGATCGAATAGTTATGCCGCGCTTTGCGGTTGGTCGCGACGACGGAATTGTTGCCCGTCTTGTCCTTGTCGTCCTTCTTCTTCGCCATCACTACCGCCGGATGTACGCGCGCAGCGTGACGTAAGCGGTGATGCCTGCCATACCGAGGCCCAACAACAACATCAACGGCGCGCAATAGACGAGGACGTCGGCGTAGTCGACCTTGGCGATCAAACCGGCTTGATAGAACTGGTTGAGCACATCCTCGAGGAACATCGCACGGACGATGATCAACCCGACGATGGCGAGGACCACACCGACCAACGCGGCCAGCAACGCTTCGATGAAGAACGGCAATTGGGTATACCAGCGCGTGGCGCCGACCAGCCTCATGATGCTGATCTCCGTACTGCGGGTACGGGCCGCGATCAACACGGTGTTGGCGATCAGCAGGGTGGCGGCGATCGCCTGCACAAGCGCCACCGCAAAGGCAGTGGCGCTGATGCCGTCGAGAATCCCGAACAGCCGGTCGACCAGTTCTTTCTGGTCGGTCACCTGGCGCACGCCGGGGCGTCCGCGCAGCGCGTCCTCGAATCCCTTGTGCTGCTCGGGATTATCGAGCTTGACGACGAACGACGCCGGGAACGCCTTCTTGCTCGCGTAATCCTTGAACGCCGGGATGCGGCGGACCGCGTCGTCGTACGCCTGGTCCCGGTTCATGTACCGCACCGACTTGACGTCCTTGCGGTCGTCGATCAGCTTGCGCAGCGACTTGCACGGGTCGGCGTCGCAGTTGGGGTCGTTGGACGAGACGTCGTCGGTCAGGAAGACCTGGCTCTCCACGCGATCCAGGTAGATCTGCTTGGACTGGTCGGCCAGGCGGACGATCAGCAGACCACCGCCGAACAGGCCGATGGAGATCGCGGTCGTCAGGATCATGGCGACCGTCATGGTGACGTTGCGACGAAATCCAGTCAGGACTTCATTGACGAGAAAGCCGAAGCGCACTTAGCGATCCATTCCGTAGACGCCGCTCTGCTCATCACGGATGAGGCGGCCGAGTTCGAGTTCGATGACGCGCTGACGCATCGAGTCGACGATGTGATGGTCGTGGGTGGCCATCACGACCGTCGTACCGGTGCGGTTGATCCGCTCCAGCAGGTCCATGATGTCGTTGCTCGTCTCGGGGTCCAAGTTGCCGGTGGGTTCGTCGGCCAGGAGCACCAGCGGCCGGTTGACGAAGGCCCGGGCGATCGCGACCCGCTGCTGTTCGCCACCGGACAACTCGCCGGGCAGCCGGTTGGCCTTGCCCGACAGGCCCACCATCTCCAGCACATCGGGCACGATGCGGTTGATGGTGTCCGGGCGCTTGCCGATCACCTCGAGCGCGAAGGCCACGTTCTCGAACACCGTCTTCTGCTGCAGCAGCCGGAAATCCTGGAACACGCAGCCGAGCACCTGGCGCAGGCTCGGGATGTGCCGGCTGGGCAGCTTGTTGACGTGGAACTTGGAGACGCGGATGTCACCCGAGGTCGGCACCTCGGCACCGAGCAGCAGACGCATGAACGTCGACTTCCCGGAACCGGACGGGCCGATGAGAAAGACGAACTCACCCTTGTCGATCTTGAGCGACACGTTGTCCAGGGCTGGGCGTGCCGAAGACTTGTAGTTCTTGCTCACGTGGTCGAGGGTGATCATCACGGCACGCCAGTGTAGTCGGACGCCGAGGTGTGACGGCTGAGGCTGTTGCTGCTAGCTCGGCGCGGGCGCCGCACCGGGCGAAATGATGGTGGTCGTGACCGGGCCGTCGGGCGGCGCCGCGGCCGGGAGCGGGCCGGGCGGCGGTGAGGGCGCGGGAGCCGGAGGCGGCGCCAGGCCGGGCAGCACCGGCAGCGTGATCGGCGGCAGGCCTGGCGCCGGGGTGATGACCGTCGTGGTGGGCGGCGCCGTCGTGCTGGACGTGGTCGACGTCGTGGTGGTCGTTGTGGTCGTGTCGGTCGTCTCGGTGGTCTCGGTGGTCTCCGTCGGCGTCGGCCGGTACGTCGACTTCGGGCGGGTGTTCACGTCGGTACGCGGCACCCAGGTGTAGTCGGGGTTGGGCACGAAGCCCGGTGGTACCACCGCGGGAGTCGGTGGCGGCGGCGGTGGCGGCGGTGCATAGGTCTGGTGCAGCCAGTACGCCACGAAGAAGGCCACGATCAGGCCGACTGTCGACGTCCGGACCCGCCCCAGGATGTACGCGGGCCAGGCACGGTCCGCACGTTTGACCGCGATCCGGGAAAGAGCGTTCATCGTGGCCCGTCCCCCGGCCCCTGAGTCTTGTCCTCCGCGCCGCCGACCGTGGCGGGATGCACCATGGCCTCCACTTCGGGCTCGTGGTCGGCAGGGCTCTCGATACCGGCCCGGCCGAAGGCGGAAACGACCATCACGCGCAGCCGGCGGCCGACCTCGAACTGCTTACCCGGTAGCGTCCGCGCCACCATCCGCAGGTTCACGGTGTCCAGTTCGATGCTCTCCACACCCATCAGCTGCGGCTTGTCCAGGAGCAGCGCCCGCAATTGGAAATCCTCCATCGCGCGTTCACACACCCGGTTCAGGACGTCGTTGACCTTGCCCAGATCGGCCGTCGTGGGCACCGGGATGTCGACGACCGCACGGGCCCAGTCCTTCGACAGGTTGACGGTCTTGGCGATCTGCCCGTTCGGGATGGTGTAGACCTCGCCGTCGCTCGAGCGCAGCTTGGTGACGCGCAGCGTGACGTCTTCGACGGTGCCCTCGGCCGGAATGGTGATGCCGCTGACGGTCAGTGCGACGAGGTCACCGAAGCCGTATTGCTTCTCGGTGATGATGAAGAACCCGGCCAGCAGGTCCTGCACGATGCGCTGCGCACCGAAACCCAGCGCGGCGCCCAGTACCGCGGCGGGAGCGACCAGCGAGCCGATCGGTATGCCGAGGATTTCGGTGATGTCGACGAGCACCACCACCGATACCAGCGCGATGGTCACCCACGAGATCACCGAGGCGACGGCCTGCCGGTGCTTGGTCGTCTCCGAGCGGACCAGCGCGTCACTCTCCTGGAACCGCTCGTCGATGCGGGCGGTGATCCGGTGCGTGAGCCAGCCGACGAACCGCGAGATCAGCATCGCCGCGATGACGAGCATGACGATCCGCAATCCGCGGGTGATGATCCACTCGCCGATGGAGCCTCGCCAGAAGTTGTGCCATTGCCCGGCCCACCAGCCGAATGACTCCGGTTGGCTAGCGGCAATCAGAGAGAAATTAGTCATCTTCTTTTCGGTTGCGCCAGCGGATTCCGGCTTCCAGGAAGCCGTCGATGTCGCCGTCGAGCACCGCGGCCGGATTTCCGACCTCGAACTCGGTGCGCAGGTCCTTCACCATCTGGTAGGGGTGCAGCACGTACGAGCGCATCTGGTTGCCCCACGAGCTGCCGCCGTCGCCCTTCAGCGCGTCCATCTCGGCACGCTCTTCCTGGCGTTTGCGTTCCAGCAGCTTGGCGCTGAGCACTCGCATCGCAGACACCTTGTTCTGCAGCTGCGATTTTTCGTTCTGACAGGTCACGACGATCCCCGTCGGGATATGCGTGAGCCGGACCGCCGAGTCGGTGGTGTTCACCGACTGACCACCCGGACCGCTGGAGCGGTAGACGTCGACCCGGATATCGCCTTCCGGGATGTCGATGGAGTCGGCGGTCTCGACGACCGGCAGCACCTCGACGTCGGCGAACGACGTCTGACGGCGACTCTGGTTGTCGAAGGGGCTGATCCGCACGAGCCGGTGGGTGCCCTGCTCCACCGACAGCGTGCCGTAGGCGAACGGGGTGTGCACCGCGAACGTCGCGCTCTTGATGCCCGCCTCCTCCGCATACGACGTGTCGAAAACCTCGACCGGATACCCGTGCTTCTCGGCCCAGCGGATGTACATGCGCATCAGCATCTCGGCCCAGTCGGCAGCGTCGACGCCACCGGCGCCGGAGCGGATGGTGACGACAGCTTCCCGCTCGTCGTATTCCCCCGACAGCAGCGTTCGAACCTCGAGCGCCTCGATGTCCTCACGCAGCTTGGCCAATTCGGCATCGGCGTCGGCGATGGCGTCGGTCTTGGCCGCGCCCTCTTCCTCCTCGGCCAGCTCGTAGAGCACCGGCAGGTCCTCGACCCGTCCGCGCAGCTCCTCGACCCGGCGCAGTTCGCCCTGGGCGTGCGACAGGCTGCTGGTCACTTTCTGGGCGTTGGCCTGGTCGTCCCACAGCTTCGGATCGGATGCCTCGTCTTCGAGTTTGGCGATCCGCGCGCGCAGACCTTCGACGTCGAGCACCCGCTCCACAGTCGTCAGAGTGCTGTCGAGGGCGGCAATGTCGGCTTGACGGTCGAGGTCCACAAAGGATGAGGGTACCGACCAGTGAGACGGACTTTCACATTGCGAGCCCTGATCGCATAGACCGGTTTAGCATCGCCCTGTAACCCGCTCGGCCGCGTCGCGACAGCCCCTTGCGCGCACTGAGCAGAACAAGAAGGCAAACCATACATATGCGCCCTTACCATGTGGCGGTTGTCGGATCCGGCCCGTCAGGGTTTTTCGCTGCCGCGTCACTGTTGAAATTCGCCGACGCCAAGGCCGCCGCTGCGGCCGATTCAGAAGAACCGATCGACGTGCGCATCGACATGCTCGAGATGCTGCCCACCCCCTGGGGTCTGGTGCGCTCCGGCGTGGCTCCGGACCACCCGAAGATCAAGACGGTGACGGCGCAGTTCGACAAGATCGCCGACGATCCGCGGTTCCGGTTCTTCGGCAATGTCACCGTGGGTGAGCACGTACAGGCTGCCGAGCTTTCGGAGCGGTACGACGCGGTCATCTACGCCATCGGCGCCCAGTCCGACCGGCCGCTCGGTATCCCCGGTGAGGAACTGGAAGGCAGTGTGGCTGCCGTCGACTTCGTCGGCTGGTACAACGCACATCCGCATTTCGCGGCCATGAACCCCGATGTCACGCAGGACCGGGCCGTGGTCGTCGGCAACGGCAACGTGGCGCTGGATGTGGCCCGAATCCTCGTCAGCGATCCGGGCGAGCTGGCCGCCACCGACATCGCCGATCACGCACTGACGGCCCTCGGGGCGCGCGGCGTCCGCGAGGTCGTGATCGTCGGCCGGCGCGGCCCGCTGCAGGCCCCGTTCACGACGCTGGAACTGCGCGAGCTCGGGGACCTCGCGGCCATGGCCGACGTCGACGTCATCGTCGATCCGGCCGATGTCGACGGCATCACCGATGCGGACCTCGAAGCGTCGGGCAAGACCGTGCGGCAGAACATCAAGATTCTGCGCAGCTACGCCGAACGCGGGGCCCTCGGGCGCGAGCGCCGCATCGTGTTCAAGTTCCAGACCTCGCCCATCGAGATCAAGGGCACCGGGCGGGTCGAGTCAATCGTGTTGGGCCACAACGATTTGGTCGACGACGGCGGCCGCATCGTCGCCAAGGACAGCGGCCACCGCGAGGAACTGCCGGCCCAGCTGGTGGTGCGTGCCGTGGGCTACCGCGGCGTGCCGACGGCAGGTCTGCCGTTCGACGAGCGCGCCGCGACCATCCCCCACACCGACGGCCGAGTCGAGGGCAGCCGCAACGAGTACGTCGTCGGCTGGATCAAGCGTGGGCCGTCGGGCGTGATCGGCAGCAACAAGAAGGACTCGCAGGACACCGTCAACACCCTGATCGAAGACATCTGCGGCGCCGAGCTGGCCGATTTCGCGGCCACGCACAGCGAGGATCTGGCGGCCTGGTTCCTGTCGCGGCAGCCGGCCCTGGTGACCAACGACCACTGGCGCCTGATCGACGCGCACGAGCGGTCGGCCGGCGAAGGGCAGAACCGCCCGCGGGTGAAGCTGACAGATGTGGCGCACATGCTGCGGGTCGCGCACGGCTGACCAGCCGCGCGCTCCCGTCGGCGGTGCCCGCCCGGCCGTCTAGTGGCCTGGGCGCAGGAGGCCCTGCACGGCGAACGTCGTCAGGTTGCCGCCAGAGTTCAGCAGCGACGACGTCGCCGTCGAGCCGGACAAAACGCCGGAGCTCAACGAACCCACGCCGGCCTGCAGGCCGCCGGCGTTGATCGCGGCGATGCCCTCGAGTCCACCGATGTTGTGGGTGGCGAAGTGCTGCGTGAAGCCGAGCTCACCGCCGACAGCGCTGCCCAGCCCGTCGAGCGGCCCGCCGTCGGCTGCTGCCACGCCGGCCGGCGCGAGCAGCAGCAATCCGCCTGCGGCCAGGCCCATTCCGATCATCTTGGTGGCCCTACCGGTCGACGACATCTGAGACTTGGCCATGTGCGTTGTTGTCCCCTTCTGCGGAAAACTCTGTCCGACGGTCGAATCCGAGCACTGCACACCGGGTGGCTAGCAAGCTCGATGCGATAGCTGATGGATCGCATAGGGAATCTATTAGCACAGTGCATCCGTCAGATTGACTCGTTTTCGGGAAATGCCCGAGGGTGCTGAGCAAACTGCCGAGCGGCGTGAGGCAACGGCGAGTAGAGGGACGACTACGACTGCGGGGCGTGCGGCGCGAAGTTCCAGTTGTCGGGGTTCTTGGGCGAATAGACGACGGGCACCAACTGGCCCACCGCGGGCCACTCGGCCACATCGATGGCGATCCGGCCGTAGACCTCGTGCTCATTCACACTGGGGCCGTTGATGACGCCGGCGACGGTGACGAACTGCTCCCCCGCCGCGTCGGGCCGCGGGCTGACGCCGGTGATCAACAGCGTCCCGCTCTCGCCACTCCGCGTCCGCCGCAGCCATGGGGCGGCCAGCAGTACGAGCGCTCCGAGCAAGACAATGAGCACGACGAATTCCCACACGTACTCATGGTAGGACTGCAGCCATGAGTACCCAGCAAGTAGCGAAGGCGGATTGCGCATGAGCAATGTCGCAGACGACCTCACTCTCGCCCTGAAATTGGCCGATCAGGCCGATGCCGTGACGTTGGACCGCTTCGGCGCGCTGGATCTGCACATCGAGACCAAGCCGGACCTGACCCCGGTGACCGATGCCGACCAGTCCGTGGAACGGGTGCTGCGCGAGACCCTGGCCGCGGCCCGGCCAGATGATGCGTTGCTGGGCGAAGAGTACGGGGGCACAGCGGTTTTCGCGGGCCGGCAGTGGGTCATCGACCCGATCGACGGCACCAAGAACTTCGTCCGCGGTGTGCCGGTGTGGGCCACGCTGATTGCGCTGCTCGAGGACGGCGTGCCGGTCGTCGGCGTCGTCAGCGCGCCGGCCCTCGGGCGCCGGTGGTGGGCCGGCACCGGCGAAGGTGCGTTCAGTTCGTTCGGCGGGCGGACGCGGCCCATCTCGGTCTCGGGCGTCGACGCACTCGACGCGGCGAGCCTGTCCTACTCGGATCTGACCACCGGCTGGGAAGACCGGCGCGACGCATTCGTCGCACTGACCGACGCGGTGTGGCGGGTGCGGGCGTACGGCGACTTCTGGTCGTACTGCCTACTGGCCGAAGGCGCGGTCGACATCGCCGTCGAACCGGAGGTCAAGCTCTGGGATCTGGCCGCGTTGGACGTCGTCATCCGGGAGGCCGGCGGGTCGTTCACCAACCTGGCCGGCGCGCCGGGGCCGCACGGCGGCAGCTCTGTCGCGACCAACGGGCTACTGCACGGGACGGTGCTTGCCGCCCTCTCCTGATTCCGGAATCTGTGCACGAAAACCCGCGTTCAGCGCGGGTTTTCGTGCATCAGCCGCCAGCCCGCAAATGTGAATTTGATAACACGAGCGTCGTACCTTACTCCGGAGTAAGATACGGTCATAGCGCACTGCCCCAACGACGCGAGGCTGTCGAAATGACCAACACCCTTCCTCAGAACGGCACATCTGCCGGTTCCGCCCAGCGCCCCGTGCGCAAGGGCCCGGAGAGCGCCATCGGACTCCAGCGACACAAGCGGACGGCGACCGACATCGGTCTGGCGCTGATCACACCTTTTGTCGGCCAGGAGTTCCTGGACAAGTACAACCTGCGCGAGCCCATGAACCGCGGCCTGAAGTACGGCATCAAGACGGCGTTCTCCACCGCCGGCGCCGCAGGCCGGACGTTCAAGCGCATTCCCGGAATCAACGGCGCCCCGACGCGCCTGATGCCGGGCGGCTCGGACTACTTCGACCTGAATCCGGACGAAGACCAGCAGATGATCGTGGACACCGTCCGCGAGTTCTCCGCCGAGATCCTGCGGCCGGCCGCACATGACGCCGACGCGGCCGCGGCCTACCCGGCCGATCTGATCGCCAAGTCCGCCGAGCTCGGCATCACCGCCATCAACGTGCCCGAGGACTTCGACGGCATCGCCGCCTCCCAGAGCACCGTCACCACGGCACTCGTCGCCGAGGCCCTCGCCTACGGCGACATGGGTCTGGCCCTGCCGATCCTGGCCCCCGGCGGCGTGGCGTCGGCCCTGACCCGTTGGGGCAGCGCCGGTCAGCAGGCCACCTACCTCCCGTCGTTCGCCGGCGAGAACGTACCGCAGGCGTGTGTCGCGATCGCCGAACCGCATGCACTGTTCGACCCCACCGCACTGCGAACCACCGCGGTCCGCACCCCCAGCGGTTACCGCCTGAACGGCGTCAAGTCCCTGGTTCCGGCCGCCGCCGACGCCGAGCTGTTCATCATCGGCGCGCAGCTCGACGGCAAGCCTGCACTGTTCATCGTCGAGTCGGGCTCCGAAGGGCTGTCGATCACGGCCGACCCGAGCATGGGCATCCGCGCCGCGGCCCTGGGCAAGATCGAGCTGGACAACGTCGCAGTCCCGCTGGCCAACCGCCTCGGCGAGGACGACGCGACCGACAACGACTACTCCGAAGCCATCGCGCTGTCCCGATTGGGTTGGGCCGCACTGGCAGTCGGCACCTCCCACGCGGTGCTCGACTACGTGGTGCCCTACGTCAAGGAGCGCCAGGCGTTCGGCGAGCCGATCGCCAACCGCCAGGCGGTGGCGTTCATGTGCGCCAACATCGCCATCGAACTGGACGGCCTGCGCCTGATCGTCTGGCGCGGTGCCTCGCGCGCCGAGCAGGGCATGACCTTCCTGCGTGAAGGCGCACTGGCCAAGCGGTTCGCCGCCGACAAGGGCATGCAGATCGGCCTCGACGGCGTGCAGCTGCTCGGTGGCCATGGCTACACCAAGGAACACCCGGTTGAGCGCTGGTACCGCGATCTGCGGGCACTCGGTGTCGCCGAGGGTGTCGTCGTCCTGTAGCCCGCCACGAACCCCCAACTCTTCCGAACTCACCCGAAAGACCAATCATGGCAATCAATCTGGAACTGCCCCGCAAGCTGAAGGCGGTCGCGGAAAAGGGTCATCAAGGCGCCGCCGAGATGCTCCGCCCGATCTCCCGTAAGTACGACCTCGCCGAGCACGCATACCCGTCGGAGCTCGACACCCTGGCCAGCCTGTTCGAGGGCGTGCAGGAGTCGAACACCGTCTCGGTGGCCGGCGCCGGCTTCTCGGCCAACGAGTCCAAGAGCAAGCACGCAAACGTCAACGGCGCCAACATGTCTGCGCTGCTGAATGCGCTCGAAGTCAGCTGGGGCGACGTCGCCCTGCTGTTGACCGTGCCCTACCAGGGCCTGGGCAACGCCGCCATCTCGGCGGTCGCCACCAAGGAGCAGCTGTCCAAGTGGGGCAAGGTGTGGGCCGCCATGGCCATCACCGAGCCCAGCTTCGGTTCCGACTCCGCGGCGGTCACCACCACCGCCGTGCTCGACGGCGACGAGTACGTCATCAACGGCGAAAAGATCTTCGTCACCGCCGGCTCGCGCGCCACCCACATCGTCGTGTGGGCAACGGTCGACAAGTCGCTCGGCCGAGCCGCCATCAAGTCGTTCGTCGTGCCGCGCGAGCACCCCGGCGTCATCGTCGAGCGCCTGGAGCACAAGCTGGGCATCAAGGCCTCCGACACCGCGGTTATCCGCTTCGACAACTGCCGGGTCCCGAAGGATTACCTCCTGGGTGATCCGGAGGTCAAGGTGGACAAGGGTTTCGGCGGGGTCATGGAGACCTTCGACAACACCCGTCCGATGGTGGCCGCCATGGCGATCGGCGTGGGCCGCGCCGCCCTGGAGGAGCTGCGGGCAATCCTGACCGACGCGGGCATCGAGATCTCGTACGACAAGCCGGCCCACGCCCAGAGCGCCCCGGCCGCCGAGTTCCTCCGGATGGAGTCCGACTGGGAGGCCGCGTACCTGCTGTCGCTGCGCGCCGCCTGGCAGGCCGACAACAAGATCCCGAACTCGAAGGAAGCGTCCATGAGCAAGGCCAAGGCCGGGCGCATGGGCACCGACGTCACCCTCAAGGCCGTCGAATTGGCCGGCACCACCGGCTATTCCGAGACCACCCTGCTGGAGAAGTGGGCGCGCGACTCGAAGATTCTCGACATCTTCGAGGGCACGCAGCAGATTCAGCAGCTCGTCGTGGCGCGCCGCCTGCTGGGACTGTCGTCGGCACAGCTCAAGTGACCGGTGCCCCGGTAGCCCGGCACCGGCTGGGCTACCGGAGCGCGGTAGGTGTTACACCGTGACAAAAGCAAACGGCCCCGGGATTGCTCCCGGGGCCGTTTGCTGTCGCGGTTACGAGGACGGGTTGGCGCCCAGCACGCGCTGCAGGTCAGGCTTCATGGCCTGCAGCTGCTGGCCCCAGTAGCCCCAGTCGTGGGTGCCGCTGTCGGGGAAGTTGAACACACCGTTGTTACCGCCGGCGGCCAGGTAGTTGTCCTGGAACGTGCGGTTGGTGCGGATGGTCAGGCCCTCGAGGAACTTGGCCGGCACGTTGTCGCCACCGAGCTCGCTGGGGTTGCCGTTACCGCAGTAGACCCACAGGCGGGTGTTGTTGGCGACGAGCCGCGGGATGTTGACCATCGGGTCGTTGCGCTGCCAGGCGTTATTGGGGTCGCCCGTCGAGCCCCACATGTCGTCGGCCTTGTAGCCGCCGGCGTCGCCCATCGAGACGTTGATCAGGAACGGCCACCAGCCCTCGGACGGGTTCAGGAAGCCCGACATCGAACCGGCGTAGATGAACTGGTCGGGGTGCCAGATCGCCAGGGTCATGGACGACGAGCCGGCCATCGAGAGGCCGACTGCGGCGCTACCGGTCGGCTTGACCTCGCGGTTGGCCTGCAGCCACTGCGGCAGCTCCGAGGTCAGGAAGGTCTCCCACTTGTAGGTGGAGCAGCCCGCCTTGCCACACGCCGGCTTGTACCAGTCGGTGTAGAAGCTGGACTGGCCACCCACCGGCATCACGATCGACAGACCGGAGCCGAGGTACCACTCGAAGGCGGCGGTGTTGATGTCCCAGCCGTTGTAGTCGTCCTGTGCGCGCAGACCGTCGAGCAGATACACCGCCGGCGACCCGTTGCCGCCACTCTGGAACTGCACCTTGATGTCGCGTCCCATGGACGGCGACGGCACCTGGAGGTATTCGACCGGCAGACCGGGACGCGAGAACGCACCGGCGGTCGCCGTCTGGCCGGCAAGTCCGATGAGACCCGGGAGCAGGGCGGCGGCCGAGACGGCGCCGGCGACCCTGCGCGCCCAGCGGCCGCGAAGCTTGTCAACGAACATTCACAATCCCATTTCAGTATCAGGTACCGGGTATCGTGCCCACTCGACGCACTGGGACGGCGTTGGTGGCACGGCTGCGTTTTCTCGCAGCCGTTGACGGCGGCTCAGCCTGGTACGGGAACTGAACGCACCGAATGATTCAGTTGTAGGTATGGGCAGTAAAACACGCGCCGGACGCGCCGAGGAACCCCCGACTCCGGCTTGAGACCAGGTTGTTGCGGACTTCGTACCGTTCAGCTATCACCCTGACGCAGAGCTACTTCGCGTTCATCCGGCCGTAGGCTGCCGTTTGTGACGAGCGATCGGGATCATGTCGACGAGCTGACAGACGCCCGCGCCGGCGGCCGATTGGGTATCGACGACTGGCGCGCGGCCGGGTACGCGATCCTGGCAGAAGAGGGCCTGAAGGCGCTGAAGATCGACCGGTTGTGCGCTCGACTGAATGTCACCAAAGGCAGTTTTTACTGGCATTTCACCAACATCGCCGCCTACCGGGCGGCCCTCATCCAGGGCTGGGGAGAGCTGCGCGATGCCGACCGCAGCCAGATCGAAGAGATCGGCGCCCTGGCCCCGCGTGACCGGCTGGTCCGCATGATGAATTCGCTGGTCAGCCCCAGACATTGGACCCTGGAACGGGCCATGCGGGAATGGGCGCGCTCGGACGAGGCCGTCGCCGAGAGCGTGCGTGCCGCGGACCGGCGCATTCTCGCCGCGGTCCGGCGTGCGTTCGAGGATTACGGCTTCGACGCCGACGAGGCCGAGTTGCGGGCCGACGCCACCTTCGCTGTCGGCATCGGGTTCCTGCACCTCTCGGGCGACTCCCCGCATCCGCGACTGGCCGCCCGCAGCGAACGATTCCTCGACCTGATGCTCGCAACCTGACTTCCATACTAAAAGGTATGGTACGGTCCGGCGCATGTTGAGTACGCAGGCCGGGATCACTGATGAGTTCGTAACCGCACTCGGCGAACGTGCCGCCGAGGCCGAGAAACTCCGGCGCCTCCCCGACGACACCGTGAGCGATCTGATCGCGTCCGGATTCACCGAGCTTCTGGTGCCCGCCCGTTTCGGCGGGCAGGAGGCGCCGTTCCCCGACATCCTCGATCCGGTGCGCCGTCTCGCCCACGGCTGTACCTCGAGTGCGTGGACCATCGGGTTCCTGACCCTGCACAACTGGATGCTGGCGCTGTTCGGCGAGCAGGCCCAGCGGGAGGCGTTCGACAGTCGCCCCTTCCTGGCACCGGCACCCCTCGCCCCGACCGGCAGAGGGCTGCCCGCCGACGGCGGCATCCGATTGTCCGGGCGCTGGTCCTGGGCCACCGGGGTCATGCACGGCAATTGGATCATCGTCGCGGCGCTCTGCGGGCCGGATGACGGCATCTACCCCGCCCTCGCGCTCCTGCCGATCAGCGCCGTCACCGTCGAGGACGTCTGGCACACCGACGGGATGCGGGCCACCGGATCGAACGACGTCGTCGTCGCGGACGTCTTTGTGCCCGAACATCGACTGGTCAAGGTGACCGACATATATGCCGGCACCGCGCCCGGCGCCGGACTGCATGACAGCGCCACCTACCGCTGGCCGATGGTGCCGGCGCTGGCCCTGCTCGCCGCCATGCCCGCCCTGGGCAGCGCTGAACAGGTCACCGAGAACTATGCACAACGGTTGGCCGAACGGGTACTGCCGTACGAGGGCGTGATGCAGAAGGACAAGCCGATCGCCCAGTCGCACCTGGCCGGAGCGCAGGTGCGACTGCGGTCATTGCGCGCACTGCTCGCCGATACCGTCGGGGAGATAGAGGAGATCGTCGTCGCGGGCGATGCGGTCGAGAAGCCCGTCCGCGCGCAGGCTCGGCTGGCGGCCGCGCACATCGTCGCCGAATCGCGCGCGGTGATCGGCGACCTCATGGGCGCCGGCGGGGCCAGCATCCATTTCCTGTCCAGCCCGATGCAGCGCTTCAAGCGCGACGTCGACGTGCTGGCCGGGCATGTGGTGTTCGACTACGACACGAGCCGGGAACTGGCCGGGGCCCTCGCGCTCGGCATGAAAATCCCGCGAACGTCGATGATCTGAGCAACACGAGGGTGTGAAATAGCCAGATGCCAAACTCGCAGCCCGCTTTCACCAACTTCTTCCAGAAGCGGATCGCCAATCCCGTCATGCGGCGGCTGCCGTTTCAGACTCTGCTCGAGACCACCGGGCGCAAGTCCGGCGAACCCCGTCGCACCCCGCTGGGCGGCAAGATCGTCGACGGGCATTTCTGGTTCGTGTCGGAATTCGGTGCGCAGTCCCAGTACATCCGCAATATCCAGGCCGACCCCCGGGTTCGGGTGCGGTTGCGTGGCAGGTGGCACAGCGGGACTGCACACCTGGTTCCCGACGACGACGCGGCCGCGCGACTGCGCGAATTGCCGCAGTTCAACAGCTTCGGTGTGCGTACGTTCGGCACCAACCTGCTGACCGTGCGAGTCGATCTGGACGGTTAGGCCGTGCCCGATCTCCATCGATTCATTGACATCCTCCCATAAGTGAAACTAACGTCACTTTTAGTTCCAGCCACGTACAGGAGCAAGCATGGAATCCTTCGTCCACCTGCGCAAAGGCAAGACTCCCAAGCGAGTTCACGCCGACCTGGATGGCCTCAAAGACGATGAACTCGGGCGCGGCGGCTTCGTCGGACGCACCGCCAACATGTACCGGCGCAATGATCCGACCGCGTACCGCACCGTCGGCCCGCTGCGGCCGACCGACGTCCTGTCCTCCGAACTGAAGCCGCCGGATGCGACCGACGCGGCGGGCGCTCCCCTGCTCATGTTCTCCAACGCCGACTGCCAGGTGCTGCTGAGCCGACGGAGTGCGGAGATGCCGTTCTTCGTCCGGTACGTCGACGGCGATCTGCTGCTGTTCGTGCACAAGGGTTCCGGGCTGCTGGAGACCGAATTCGGCCCGCTGCGCTACCGCGCGGGCGACTGGGTCTACATCCCCAAGGCCTGTACGTTCCGGCAGGTGCCCGACAGCGGCGAAGACGGGGTGTCGACTTTCCTGATGATCCAGGCCACCGACGACTTCCGGGTGCCGCCCGCGGGGATCTTGGGCCGGCACTTCCCGTTCGACCCGGCGCAGGTCACCATCCCCGAACCCGAGCCGATCGACGACGACCGCCGTGACGAGTACGAGGTGCGCCTCTACCACGAAGGCGGGCCTACTTCGCTTTTCTACCAACACAATCCGCTCGACGTGGAGGGCTGGCGGGGCGACAACTTCCCGTTCATCTTCAACATCGAGGACTACACCGTCATCACGTCCGAGAGCGTGCACCTGCCGCCGACGGTGCATCTGTTCATGCAGGCGACCGGGGTCTACGTGATGAACTTCCTGCCCAAGCCGGCAGAAAGTGTGCCGGGTACCGAGCGCACCCCCTGGTATCACCGCAACGTCGACTACGACGAGATCGCGTTCTTCCACGCCGGCTCGCTGTACGGCATCCCGATGCCACCGGGCCTCATTTCCCATGCGCCGCAAGGTGTTCACCACGGCGCACCGGAAGCCGCGCGTGAACGCGCCCGTCGCAAGTTCGACCAATACGACCGCGTCGACTGGTCGGTGATCGCCATCGACACCCGCCGACGTCTGACGCCATCCGCCGAAATCCTCGCAGGCGATCTGGGACAGCACTAGTGATGAGCGCGTGCGCGAAGAACAAAGGACAGCGATGACAACGATCGATTCACCCGTCAAGCACGACTATGAGCGCATCCCGTATCTGGTTGCGTACCAGAACAACTCGGCGGTCCGGGATGTCTACGGTGGCGTCGCGGAACTCGTGGTGCTGGAGAGCTATCTGCTGAAGCCGAAAGCCAAGCCGAGCGACACCGTCCTGGTGTTCATGCACCCCATCGGGGGCGGCGCCTACCTGCCGATGATCAACGCCCTGGCCCGCGCCGGCCACCACGTCATCTACTGCAACAGCCGGTTCCGCGGCACCGACTCCGCGCTGCTGATGGAGAAGGTGGTCGAGGACCTCGGCGAGTGCATCAAGGACGCCAAGAACCGGCTTGGCTACTCGAAGGTCGTCCTGGCCGGGTGGAGTGGCGGCGGCTCGCTGTCGGTGTTCTACCAGCAGCAGGCGCAGCGCCCGACGGTGACGGCCAGCCCCTCCGGGGACGGGCCCGACCTGACCAAGCTGGGCCTGATCCCGGCGGACGGCCTGATGCTGCTGGCCGCCCATATCAGCCGGCACGGCACCATGACCGAATGGATGGACGCCTCGATCCTCGACGAGAACGACCCGTCGAAGCGCGATCCGGAACTTGATCTCTACAACCCGGACAACCCGAACCAACCGCCGTACACCCCCGAGTTCCTGCAGCGGTATCACGACGCACAGGTCGCCCGAAATCGGCGAATCACCAAGTGGGTCAAGGAAAAACTCGCGGAGCTCAGGGCCGCGGGTCGCCCCGATGACGAGTTCGCGTTCGTCGTGCACGGGACGATGGCCGACCCGCGGTGGCTCGACCCGACGGTCGATCCCAACGAACGTACCCCCGGACAGTGCTATCTGGGGGATCCTCGAGTGGTGAACATGAGCCCCGTCGGCCTGGCCCGATTCTGTACGTTGCGCAGCTGGCTGTCGCAGTGGAGTTACGACGATGCCAACGGTGACGCCGTCAAGGCGGGTCCGGACATCGCGGTGCCGACACTGGTGATCGGCAATCTCGCCGATGACGCCTGCACACCCAGCCACACCCGCCGGCTGTTCGAGGCGATCGGGCACGAAGATAAGGAGATGCACGAGATTCCTGGCGCCAATCACTACTACTCCGGGCCGGATCAGCGCGGCACGCTGCGGCAGGCGGTCGGCATCTGCACGGATTGGCTGCACCGACAGGGGTTCTCACTATGACGGCCGGCGCTCTGGACGGCATCAGGGTCCTCGAACTCGGCACCCTGATCTCCGGGCCGTTCGCCGGCCGGTTGCTCGGCGACATGGGCGCCGAGGTCCTCAAGATCGAGTTGCCGTCCGCCCCCGACCCGCTACGGACGTGGGGCCAGGCCGAGCTCGACGGACACCGATTCTTCTGGACGGTCCACGCGCGCAACAAGAAAGCGGTCACCCTGGACCTGCGTACCGAGCGCGGCCGGGAACTGTTCCTCGACCTGGTCGAACAGTCCGATGTGATCGTGGAGAACTTCCGGCCGGGCACCCTCGAGAAATGGCACCTGGGTTACGACGTTCTGCGGGAACGCAATCGGGGCATCATCCTGGTGCGGGTGTCGGGCTACGGTCAGACGGGCCCGGACGCCGGCAAGGCCGGCTACGCGTCGGTCGCCGAGGCGGCCAGCGGGCTGCGGCACATGAACGGTTTCCCCGGCGGTCCCCCGCCGCGCCTCGCGTTGTCGCTGGGTGACAGCCTCGCCGGCATGTTCGCGGCGCAGGGCGCGCTCGCCGCGCTGTACCGGCGCAGCGTCACGGGCGAGGGACAGGTGGTCGACACCGCGCTGACCGAATCCTGTTTGGCCATCCAGGAATCCACCATTCCGGACTACGACATCGGCGGCGTGGTGCGCGGACCGTCGGGCACCCGGCTGGAAGGCATCGCGCCGTCGAACATCTACCAGAGTGCCAACGGCAGCTGGGTGGTGATCGCAGCCAACCAGGACACGGTGTTCCGACGGCTGTGCCAGGCCATGGACCGGCCCGAACTGGCGACCGACGAGCGGTTCGCCGACCACCTGGCGCGTGGCCGCAACCAGGACGAACTCGACAAGATCATCGGTGACTGGGCCGCGCAGCGTGAGCCCCACGACATCATCGCCACCCTGTCGGAGGCCGGGGTGATCAGCGGCCCCATCAACACCGTCGCCGAGGTGGTGCACGACCCACAGCTGCAGGCGCGCAACATGATTGCCGACCACTGGGACGAGCGCGTGCAACGCAACGTGAAGGGTCCCGGTGTCGTTCCAGTGCTGTCGGACACGCCCGGAACCATTCGCAACGGTGGTTCGGCGCGGCCGGGTCAGGACAACGAAGAAGTGTTCGGCGGGCTCCTCGGTCTCGACGCCGAGCAGTTGGCGGCACTGCGCGAGGAGGGCGTGATGTGACCGGCCTACCAGCCCACGTGACAGTCCGCGAGGTGTGCCTGCGCGACGGCCTGCAACTGGAAGACCCGATTCCGTTGTCCGCCAAGATCGAACTGCTCGAGGCCATCGTTGCCACCGGCGTACAGGAGGTCGAGGCGACCGCGTTCGTCTCGCCGTCCAAGGTGCCCGCACTGGCCGACGCCGCCGAGCTGGCCGCGACGCTGGGCGCATTTCCCAATGTCGAGTTCTCCGCGCTCGTGGCAGGACCCGGCGGCGCCGGCCGTGCGCTCGCGGCGGGCATGCGGTCGCTGGAATACGTGGTGTCCGCCGCAGACAGCCACAGCCAGGCGAACGTCGGACGGTCCACCGCCGAGTCCACGGCACTGATCTCCGATATCGTGCGCCTGGCCCACGACAGCGGCGCCAGTGCCGAGGTCATCATCGCCACCGCGTGGGACTGCCCCTTCGACGGCCCGACCGATCCGAACCAGGTAGTCGAGATCGCTTCAGCTGCACGGGAATTCGGTGCAGACCGCGTCGCCATCGCAGACACCATCGGCACCACGACCCCGAGGCGCGTCACCGACCTGATCACCCGCGTCCGCCCGGTCATCGGTGACCTGCCGCTCGGCGCCCACTTCCACAACACCCGGGGTTCCGGGCTGGCCAGCGCCTACGCGGCCGTGCAGGCCGGTGTGACCCGGCTCGACGCCTCGGTGGGTGGGCTGGGCGGCTGCCCGTTCGCGCCGGGCGCGACCGGCAACATCGCGACCGAGGATCTGGTCTATCTGTTGCGGGACAGCGGCATCGACACCGGCATCGACCTGAACGCAGCGATCGACGCGGCCAGGGTGGCGCAACGGGTTGTCGGCCATGAGCTGCCCAGCGCCCTGCTGCGCGCCGGCGACCGGCTACTGGGCTGAACATGCCGGCCGACGCACTGACCGCCAAGGGCCGACAGACCCGCGAGGCCATCGAACTCGCGGCGCGGAAGCTGTTCGCCGAGCGTGGCTTTCACGGCACCACACTGGCCGACATCACGTCGGCCGCGGGCAAGTCGTCGGCGGTGTTCTACCGCTACTTCAACGACAAGGAAGACCTGCTGGCCGCCCTGGCCGAGTCGTTCTTGCACGACATCGTCACCCCCTCCGGCATGAGTGTGCCGCTGCCGGAATCCCCCGAGGACACCGACTACTTCACCACGGTCGTGACGGGGTACTGGAACCTCTTCAAGCAGAACATCGGCATCATGATCGCGGTCGCCCAATTGGGTGCCACACAGCCGCGATTCGCCAAGGTGCAGCACGAGTTCCGCCGCTTCGGCATGGACATGGTCGGCGACTCGGTGCGCCACGCCGCCGAGCAAGGCTACGCGCAGGGCCTCAACGCCGAACACATCGCCGCCGCCATCGCGCTGCTGTTCGAGAACTTCACCGTCGTGGTGGTCGGCAACCCGGGATCCGAGCTGCAGATCAGCGACGAGGACGCCATCACCACATTGTCGACCATCTGGAAGAAAACCCTGTACGGCTTCTGACCGAAAGTAGAGATCACCGTGGATTTCGCTCTACCGGAACATCTTCCGGGACTGCTGGCCGAGATGGACGCCTTCATCGAGGCGGAGATCAAACCGCTGGAACGGGAGAACCTGCAGTACTTCGACCGGCGCCGCGAATTCGCCAGGACGGACCTCGAGAACGGCGGCGTGCCGGCCAGGGATTGGGAGGATCTGCTCGACGAGATGCGCCGCCGCGCCGACGCCGCCGGGTGGCTGCGGTACGGCCTGCCCAGCGAGTTCGGCGGACGTGACGGCACCAACCTGGACATGGCCGTCATCCGGGAGCACTTGGCTCACAAGGGACTCGGTCTGCACAACGACCTGCAGGACGAATCGTCGATCGTCGGGAACTTCCCGCAGGTCATCATGATGAGCCGGTTCGGCACCGCGGCGCAGCAGGCCGAATGGGTCGAGGCCATGATCACCGGTGAGCGGTCGATGGCGTTCGGGCTCACCGAACCCGACCACGGCAGCGACGCCACGTGGCTGGAGACCACCGCGGTCAAGGACGGCGACGGCTGGATCATCAACGGCCGCAAGCGCTGGAACACCGGCGTCCACCGGGCCACCCACGACCTGATCTTCGCCCGCACGTCGGGCGAACCCGGCCAGGCGGTAGGCATCACGGCCTTCCTGGTCCCCACCGACACCCCGGGTTTCACCGTGCCGTACTACTGGTGGACGTTCAACATGCCGAGCGATCACGGCGAGGTCGAGCTGAAAGATGTTCGCGTGCCGGACGATGCGGTGCTCGGCGACGTGGACCATGGCTTGGAGGTCGGCCAGACGTTCCTGCACGAGAACCGCATCCGCCAGGCCGCCAGCAGTCTGGGCGCCGCGCAGTACTGCATCGACCGGGCCGCGCAGTACGCCGGCGAGCGCGTCGTGTTCGGTAAACCCCTGGCGGTGAACCAGGCCGTGCAGTGGCCGCTGGCCGAGTTGCAGACGGAGGCCCAGATGGTCCGCCTGCTGGTGTATTACGCCGCCTGGCACCTCGATCGGGATCACCACATGGAGGTCTCCGACAAGGTGTCGATGGCCAACTACCGCGCCAACAGATTGGTGTGCGAGGCGGCCGACCGCGCCATGCAGATTCACGGCGGCATCGGGTACAGCCGGCACGAGCCGTTCGAGCACATCTACCGGCACCACCGCCGCTACCGGATCACCGAAGGCGCGGAAGAGATTCAGATCCGCCGGGTGGCACAGCGGATGCTGAAGTTCGGGCGCAAATGATCGACGCCGGCGCACTTACCAGGGTGCTGGCGCCCGGCCTCGGCGAAGTCGGCATCGAGAACCTGCGCGAGTTGACAGGCGGGGCCAGCCGCGCGACGTGGGCGTTCTCGGCGACCACCGCAACCGGTGCGCGTGAGTTGATCCTGCGCGTCGGACCGCCCGACGAGGTCCACGCCGGCATGGAACTGGAGGCCGCCGCGCTGTCCCGGGCCGCGGCCACGGGTGCGCCGGTGCCCCAGGTGCTGGCAGCCAGCAACTCGTCGGAGGCCCTGGGCAATCCGTTCCTGGTGTGCGACTTCGTGCCCGGCGAGACCATCGTCCGGAAGATCCAGCGGGCACTCGATGACGACGGCCGGGCCACCCTTCTCACGCAATGCGCCCAAGCGCTGGCGGCCATCCACCGTGCCGACCCCGCCGGCATCGGGCTGTCGAGCGAAGACCAATTGAGTTCGTGGCGGCGCGAACTCGACGACATCGGTGACACCACAGCCACTTTCGAGTGGGCTTTCCGCTGGTTGGCGCGCAATCAACCGTCGGACTCCGGCGCGGCGGTGCTGGTTCACGGCGACTTCCGGATGGGCAACCTGATCGTCGACGGCAACCGGCTCGCGACGGTGCTGGATTGGGAGCTCACCCATCTGGGCTCGCGCACCGAGGACCTGGCCTGGTTCTGCGTTCGGGCCTGGCGGTTCGGAGCGCCGCGGACCCTGGACGCCGGCGGCCTGGGCAGTATCGAGGACTTCCTGACCGCCTACGAGCACGCAAGCGGAATCACCGTGGACCGCAAAGCCTTTCACTGGTGGCTGGTGTCCGCCACCTTACGCTGGGGCATCATCTGCCGGTACCAGGCGCAACGGCACCTGTCCGGGCAGGCCAGGTCCGTGGAGTTGGCGACCATCGGCCGTCGCGTATGCGAAACCGAATGGGACCTGCTGGGCCTCCTGGAGGACCGATGAGCCATTACCGTCCCACCGCCGCCGAACTGGTCGCCGCGGTGGCCGAGTTTCTCGAGACAGAAGTACGCGATGCCACTGCACCCGATAGTCGGCTCGCCGACGCCGGCGCCGTGAATTTCCATGCCCGCGTCGCGGCCAATGCGCTGCGGATCGTCGAGCGGGAGCTACGCCAAACGAGCCCGGGTCCCGAGCTGCTGGGCTTCTCCGACGAGCAGGCCCTGGCGCACGCCATTCGCGACGGGCAGTTCGACGACCGTGGTCCAGAACTCGAGCCGGCGCTGCGGGCCCTGGTGCGTCATCGGCTCGACGTGGCCCACCCAGGCTATGGCGACGAGTAGGCAAAACCCGACCTGCCTGGTCACCGTACTGTCGTAGCCTGAGCAGGTGGCCGACTCCGCGCTCAAGATCCTGGTGTACAGCGACAACCCGAACACCCGCGACCGGGTGCGCACTGCGCTGGGACGACGCATCCACCCGGACCTGCCCGACCTGACGTACCTCGACGTGGCGACGGCGCCCGTCGTGGTGAGTTCCGTCGACGCGGGCGGGATCGACTTGGCGATCCTCGACGGCGAGGCCACACCCGCGGGTGGGATGGGGCTCGCCAAGCAGCTCAAGGATGAGGTCGCGAACTGCCCGCCGATCGTGGTGCTCACCGGCCGCCCGGACGACGCCTGGCTGGCATCCTGGTCGCGCGCGGAGGCCGCGGTGCCCCACCCGATCGACCCGATCCGGCTGGGTGAGGCAGTGGTGGCGGTGCTGTCTCCACAGCGCTGAAACCGTGCGTTAACCAGCACGAAATGGCCTGTGGCCGTTCACTCTTCGCGTCAGCGGCGATGCGGCGCGGGAACGTCAGGAACTGATCATGATCCTAGCCAAAATGCGGCGGCCGTTCCGTTAACCGAGCTAAGCTGTGGGCCAGCTCACATCGACTGCTCGACGAGGGAGCCACACAGGGCATGACGAACGCATGAACGTCTACATCCCCATCCTGGTACTCGGCGCGATCGCCGCGGCGTTCGCGGTGGGTTCGGTCGGAATTGCGCTGGTCATCGGCCCCCGGCGGTACAACCGGGCGAAGCTGGAGGCCTACGAGTGCGGCATCGAACCGATGGCGCCGGGTTCCCCTGGCCATGAGACGACCGGTCAGCGGTTTCCGGTCAAGTACTACCTGACCGCCATGCTGTTCATCGTCTTCGACATCGAGATCGTCTTCCTGTATCCCTGGGCCGTTTCCTTCGAATCGTTGGGGGTGTTCGCGCTGGTGGAGATGTTGCTGTTCATGCTGACGGTGTTCGTTGCCTACGCATACATCTGGCGCCGCGGCGGACTGAGCTGGGACTGAGGACAGCACCCATGGGACTCGAAGAACGCCTGCCCGGCGGCATCCTGCTGTCCACTGTCGAGAAGGTCGCAGGCTATGTACGCAAGGGCTCGCTCTGGCCCGCTACCTTCGGGCTCGCGTGCTGCGCCATCGAGATGATGGCCACCGCGGGCCCGCGCTTCGACATCGCGCGCTTCGGCATGGAGCGGTTCTCCGCGACGCCGCGCCAGGCTGATCTGATGATCGTCGCGGGCCGCGTGAGCCAGAAGATGGCACCGGTACTGCGTCAGGTGTACGACCAGATGGCCGAGCCCAAGTGGGTGCTGGCCATGGGCGTGTGCGCCTCCTCGGGCGGGATGTTCAACAACTACGCGGTGGTGCAGGGCGTCGATCACATCGTGCCCGTCGACATCTACCTGCCCGGCTGCCCGCCCCGGCCGGAAATGCTGCTCAACGCAATCCTGAAGCTGCACGCCAAGATTCAGGAGATGCCGCTGGGCGTCAACCGGGCCGAGGCCATCGCCGCGGCCGAGGAAGCCGCCCTGCAGGCCCGTCCCACCATCGAGCTGAAGGGACTGTTGCGGTCATGACGGACGCGCCCGACCAGGTGGGACCCGAGGTGATCGGGACGCGGCGCGGCATGTTCGGTGTGCGCGGCAGCGGCGACACCTCGGGTTACGGCCGGCTGGTCCGGGAGGTGGCCCTGCCCGGCAGCTCCCCCCGGCCGTACGGCGGCTACTTCGACGACGTCGTCGACACGTTGGCGGCGGCCCTGGGCGCCGACGAGTTCGGCGCCGCGATCGAGCGCGTCGTAGTGTTCCGCGACGAGCTGACCCTCGAGGTCCGGCGCGATCGCCTGGTCGCGGTGGCCCAGGTGCTGCGCAACGAGCTGTTGTTCGAGCTGTGTCTCGGAGTGTCCGGCGTGCACTACCCCGATGACACCGGTCGCGAATTGCACGCTGTCTACCCGCTGATGTCCATCACCCACAACCGCCGGATTCGCGTCGAGGTGTGCGCTCCGGACGCCGATCCGCATGTGCCGTCGCTGTATTCGGTCTATCCGACGACCGACTGGCATGAGCGGGAAACCTACGATTTCTTCGGCATCATCTTCGACGGCCATCCCGCCCTGACCCGCATCGAGATGCCCGACGACTGGGTGGGCCATCCGCAGCGCAAGGACTACCCGCTCGGCGGAATCCCGGTCGAGTACCACGGTGCGAAAATCCCGCCCCCGGACGAGCGGCGGGCCTACAACTGATGACTGTCGACAACGAACCCGATGGCCGCGAACGTGTGGTCACCGTCGGCGGTCAGGACTGGGCCGACGTCGTGGCAGCGGCACGTGAGAGCGCGGTCGCCGGCGAGCGCATCGTGGTCAACATGGGGCCCCAGCATCCGTCCACCCACGGCGTGCTGCGCCTGATCCTGGAGATCGACGGCGAGACCATCACCGAAGCCCGGTGCGGAATCGGCTACCTGCATACCGGAATCGAGAAGAACCTCGAGTACCGCACCTGGACGCAGGGCGTCACGTTCGTGACCCGGATGGACTACCTGTCCCCCTTCTTCAACGAGACGGCGTACTGCCTCGGCGTCGAGAAGCTGCTCGGAGTCACCGACGACATCCCCGAGCGTGCCAGCGTCATCCGCGTGCTGCTCATGGAACTCAACCGCATCTCGTCGCACCTGGTCGCGCTGGCTACCGGCGGTATGGAACTGGGCTCCATGTCGGCCATGTTCTTCGGGTTCCGGGAACGCGAACTGGTGCTGTCGATCTTCGAGACCATCACCGGCCTCCGGATGAACCACGCGTACATCCGCCCCGGTGGGCTGGCGGCCGACCTGCCCGACGACGCGCTGCCCCAGCTTCGGGAGCTGCTGCAGCTGCTGCCGAAACGGTTGCGCGACATGGAGAACCTGCTCAACGAGAACTACATCTGGAAGGCGCGCACCCAGGGCGTCGGTTACCTGGACCTGACCGGATGCATGGCGCTGGGCATCACCGGCCCGATACTGCGGTCGACGGGGCTGCCGCACGATCTGCGCAAGTCGCAGCCGTACTGCGGGTACGAGTCGTATGACTTCGACGTCATCACCGACGACCAGTGTGACGCCTACGGCCGCTACATGATTCGCGTCCGCGAGATGCGCGAGTCCATCAAGATCGTCGAGCAGTGTGTGGACCGGTTGGGTCGGTCGGGGCCCGGGCCGGTGATGATCACCGACAAGAAGCTCGCCTGGCCCGCTGACCTGAAGGTAGGCCCCGACGGCCTGGGCAACTCGAAGGAACACATCGCCAAGATCATGGGCTCGTCGATGGAGGCCCTGATCCATCACTTCAAGCTGGTGACCGAGGGCATCCGGGTACCCGCCGGGCAGGTGTACGTCGCCGTCGAATCGCCGCGCGGCGAGCTGGGCGTGCACATGGTCTCCGATGGCGGCACGCGGCCCTACCGGGTGCATTACCGCGACCCCTCGTTCACGAATCTGCAGGCGGTGTCGGTGATGTGCGAGGGATCCATGGTCGCCGACGCCATCGCGGCGGTGGCGTCGATCGATCCGGTGATGGGAGGCGTGGACAGGTGACCGCTATCGAACTGCGTCTCGGGCCCCGTCCGGACGAGCCCGGCCCACCGATCGGTCAAGGGCCGCAGTCCTATTCGGCCGAAGTGAACGAACGGCTGGCCGCCGATGCCGTAGCGATCATCGCCCGCTACCCCAGTGCCCGCTCCGCGCTGCTGCCGCTGCTCCACCTCGTCCAATCCGAGGACGGGTATCTGACGCCCGCCGGAATCTCTTTCTGTGCAGCGCAATTGGACCTCAGCACCGCCGAGGTCACCGCGGTCGCGACGTTCTACTCCATGTACCGGCGCACCCCGACAGGCGAGTATCTCGTCGGGGTCTGCACCAACACGCTGTGCGCCATCATGGGCGGCGACGCCATCCTCGAGTCACTGGAGGAACATCTGGGTCTCGGCGCCGGCGAGACCACCGCGGACGGCCGGGTCACGCTGGAACACATCGAATGCAACGCCGCCTGCGACTACGCACCAGTAGTCATGGTGAACTGGGAGTTCTTCGACAACCAAACCCCCGGTTCCGCACGCGATCTCGTCGACTCGTTACGTGCCGGCGAGCCGGTCACGCCGACCCGCGGCGCGACCCTCTGCACCTTCAAGGACACCGCACGCATCCTCGCCGGCTTTCCTGATGAACGCCCGGGCAGCAACGACGCCGAACCGGGCGCGGCCACCCTGGCCGGGTTGCGCGTGGCGCAGGAGCGCGGGATGGAGGCGCCGCAATGACACTTGCGCCGGTGCTGAGCAGGCATTGGGACCAGCCGCAGTCGTGGACGCTGCAGAGCTACGTCCGGCAGGGCGGCTACCAGGCGCTGCGGACGGTGTTGCGGATGCACACCGCGGAAGTCATTGCACTGGTGAAGGATTCCGGACTACGCGGCCGCGGCGGTGCGGGTTTCCCCACAGGGACAAAGTGGTCGTTCATCTCCCCCGATGACGGCCGGCCGCACTATTTGGTGGTCAACGCGGACGAATCCGAACCCGGGACGTGCAAGGACATTCCGCTGATGCTCGCGTCGCCGCATGCTCTGGTGGAAGGCGCGATCATCGCGTCGTACGCCATCGGCGCCCGGCACGCATTCATCTACGTGCGCGGTGAGGTGGTTCCGGTCCTGCGGCGGCTGCAGGGTGCCGTGGCCGAGGCCTATGCGAACGGCTACCTCGGCACCAACATCGCCGGCACCGGGTTCGATCTGGATCTGGTGGTCCACGCCGGGGCGGGTGCGTACATCTGCGGCGAGGAGACCGCGCTGCTCGACTCCTTGGAGGGCAGGCGCGGCCAACCCCGGTTGCGTCCACCTTTTCCCGCGGTCGCCGGGCTGTACGCCTGCCCGACCGTGGTCAACAACGTCGAATCGATTGCCAGTGTCCCGTCGGTGATCCGCGGTGGCATCGACTGGTTCCGGTCCATGGGGTCGGAAAAGTCGCCGGGCTTCACGCTGTACTCGCTGTCAGGCCACGTCACCAGGCCCGGGCAATACGAAGCACCCCTGGGGATTTCGCTGCGGGAACTGCTGGAGTACGCCGGTGGGGTGCGGGCCGGGCACCAGTTGAAGTTCTGGACTCCGGGCGGCTCGTCGACGCCCATGCTCACCCCCGAACACCTGGACATCCCGCTGGACTACGAAGGAATGGCCGGCGTCGGCTCGATGCTGGGCACCAAGGCCCTGCAGATTTTCGACGAGACGACCTGCGTGGTGCGGGCCGTCCGGCGGTGGACCCAGTTCTACGCGCACGAATCCTGCGGCAAGTGCACGCCGTGCCGCGAAGGCACCTACTGGCTGGCGCAGATCTACGCCCGGCTGGAGAACGGCCAGGCCCAGGCGGCCGATCTGGACAAACTGCTCGACATTTCCGACGCCATCCTCGGCAAGTCGTTCTGCGCCCTCGGGGACGGTGCGGCCAGCCCGATCATGTCCTCGCTCAAGTACTTCCGCGACGAGTACGTCGCGCATCTCAACGGCGGCTGCCCCTTCGACCCGCACGCCGCCACGCTCTTCGCCACGGAAGGAGCGGGCGCATGACGGTGACCGAGCCGGCCAAGGACGCGGCTGCGGTCGAGATGGTGACACTGACCATCGACGACCAGCAGATCAGCGTGCCCAAGGGCACGTTGGTGATTCGCGCAGCCGAGCTCATCGGGGTCCAGATTCCCCGGTTCTGCGATCACCCCCTGCTGGACCCGGTGGGCGCCTGCCGGCAGTGCCTCGTCGAGGTGGAGGGCCAGCGGAAACCGTTGGCGTCGTGCACCACCACGGTCACCCCGGACATGGTCGTGCGTACCCAAGTGACATCGGCGGCCGCCGACAAGGCCCAGCACGGCGTGATGGAACTGCTGCTGATCAACCATCCGCTGGACTGCCCCGTGTGCGACAAGGGCGGCGAATGCCCGCTGCAGAACCAGGCGATGTCCAACGGCCGCAGCGATTCTCGCTTCGATGACGTCAAGCGCACCTATCCCAAGCCCATCAACCTGTCGGCGCAGGTCCTGCTCGACCGGGAACGCTGCGTGCTGTGCGCGCGCTGCACGCGGTTCTCGAATCAGGTTGCCGGCGACCCGTTCATCGAACTTCTGGAACGCGGCGCACTGCAGCAGGTCGGGATCGGCAACGACGCGCCGTTCGACTCGTACTTCTCCGGCAACACCGTGCAGATCTGTCCCGTCGGCGCCCTGACCGGGACCGCGTACCGGTTCCGGGCCCGGCCATTTGATCTGGTCTCCTCCCCCAGCGTCTGCGAACACTGCGCCTCGGGCTGTGCGCAGCGCACCGATCACCGACGCGGAACGGTATTGCGCCGACTGGCGGGTGACGATCCCGAGGTCAACGAGGAGTGGAACTGCGACAAGGGCCGCTGGGCCTTCACCTACGCGACGCAGGGTGACCGGATCACCACGCCCTTGATCCGCGAGGCGGACGGCACCCAGCGCCCGGCATCCTGGCCCGAGGCCGTCGCCGTCGCGGTGCGCGGTTTGTCGGGGGCGGGCGCCCGGACCGGCGTGCTCGTCGGCGGGCGACTCACCACCGAAGACGCCTACGCGTACGCGAAGTACGCGCGGATAGTGCTGGGCACCAACGACATCGACTTCCGCAACCGGGTACACAGCGCTGAGGAGGCCCAGTTCCTGGCGGCCACCGTCGCGGGCCGGCCGATGCAAGTGACGTACGCCGACCTGGAAAAGGCGCCCGTGGTGCTGCTCGTCGCGTTCGAGCCGGAAGACGAATCACCGATCGTCTATCTGCGGCTGCGCAAGGCCTTCCGCAAGCACGGCCTGAAAGTCGTTGCGGTGGCGCCGTTCGCGAGCCGGGGTCTGGAGAACATGGGTGGCACGCTGATCTCGGCCGCACCCGGCCGCGAACCCCGCGCTCTCGACGCCATCGAGGTACTGCCGCCCGGCTCGGTCATCCTCACCGGTGAGCGGCTGGCCGGTGTGCCAGGCGGGTTCTCGGCGGTGGCCCGGCTGGCCGAACGCACGGGCGCAAGCGTCGGTTGGGTCCCGCGGCGGGCCGGCGAGCGCGGTGCGCTGGAAGCCGGCGCGGCCCCGAATCTGTTGCCCGGCGGCCGTCTCGTGACCGACCTGCCATCACGCACCGAAGTTGCCGTCGCCTGGCACGTCGACGAACTGCCCGACGCACCGGGCCGCGACACCACCGCGATCCTCGCCGCCGCAGCGGACGGTGACCTCGATGCTGTCCTGGTCGCCGGTGTCGAGCTGGCCGATCTACCCGAGCCGGAACTGGCCCGGCAGTCACTCGGTGCCGCGAAGTTCGTGGTGAGCATGGAGGTACGCCGCAGCGCCGTCACCGATCTCGCGCACGTGGTGTTCCCGGTCGCACCCGTGGTCGAGAAGGCCGGTAGTTTCGTGAACTGGGAAGGGCGCCAACGCACATTCGGCGCGGCGCTGCCGCCCGCCACGCGGGCGGACATGGGGGTACTGGCCGCGCTCGCCGACGAGCACTGCATCGATCTGGGTCTGCGCGATGTCGCGGCGGTGCGCAACGAGATGACCCGACTCGGGTGCTGGACCGGGCCACGGCCCGCCGCACCGGAGTTCACCGCGCCCCCGAACCCGGTGCCGGGACCTGGGCAGGCGGTCCTCGCCGGCTGGCGGATGCTGTTGGACGCCGGCAGGCTGCAGGACGGCGAGCCGCATCTGGCCGCCACGGCGCGGCCGGCGGTGGCCCGGCTGTCGGCCGACACGGCCGCGAGCGTCGGCGCGGCCGAGACCGTCACGGTCAGCACCGATCGCGGCAGCCTCACCCTGCCGCTCGAGATCACCGACATGCCGACCGGTGTGGTGTGGCTGCCGCTGAACTCGCCGGGGTCGACGGTCCATGCCACGCTCGGTGTCGCCCCCGGCGCGGTCGTCTCGATCAGCGGGGTCAGTGACGGGACGAGGTCATGAACTACCCCGACCTGTCGTCCTTCGGCCTCGACCCGTGGTGGCTGGTTCTCGCCAAAGCCCTTGGCATTTTCGTCTTCCTGGTGCTGACGGTGCTCGTCGCCATCCTGCTCGAGCGCAGAGTGCTCAGCTGGATGCAGATGCGCATCGGGCCGAACCGGGTGGGGCCGTTCGGGTTACTGCAGAGCCTCGCCGACGGCATCAAGCTCGCGCTGAAGGAAGGGCTCGTCCCGGCCGGGGTGGACAAGCCGATCTACCTGCTGGCGCCGATCATCTCGGTGATCCCGGCGATCATGGCGTTCGCCGTGATCCCGATGGGACCGCTCGTCCATGTCTTCGGGCACGAGACGCCGCTGCAGCTGACCGACCTGCCGGTCGCGGTGTTGTACGTCCTCGCGGTCACGTCGATCGGGGTCTACGGAATCGTGTTGGCGGGCTGGGCTTCCGGCTCGACCTATCCCCTGCTCGGCGGCCTGCGGTCCAGCGCACAGGTCATCTCGTACGAGATCGCCATGGCACTGTCGTTCGCCGCGGTATTCCTGTACGCGGGCACCATGTCGACGTCGCAGATCGTCGCATCACAACAGGGCCGCTGGTACGTCTTCCTGCTGCTGCCGTCGTTCCTGATCTACGTGGTCTCGATGGTCGGCGAAACGAACCGGGCACCTTTCGACCTGCCCGAAGCCGAGGGCGAGCTGGTCGGCGGTTTCCACACCGAGTACTCGTCCCTGAAGTTCGCGATGTTCATGCTCGCGGAGTACGTCAACATGACGACGGTCTCCGCACTGGCCACCACCCTGTTCCTCGGTGGCTGGCAGGCGCCCTGGCCGCTGAGCCTCATTCCTGGAGCCAACACCGGCTGGTGGCCGCTGCTGTGGTTCGTCGGCAAGGTGTGGGCGTTCCTGTTCCTGTTCATGTGGCTCCGTGCCACGCTCCCCCGCCTGCGCTACGACCAGTTCATGGCGTTGGGCTGGAAGGTGCTCATCCCGATCTCGCTGGCGTGGATCATGCTCGTCAGCATCGTGCGGACGCTGCGCCTGCAGGGATACGACAGCTGGCCCGTGGTACTCGCGTTCGCCGCCGCCATCGCGATGGCCGCCATGGCCGGTGCGCTGTGGAACACTCTGCGGCGCAAGTCAGCTCACACTCCGGCACCGGCTGTCGAACCCCAGCCCGGCGCATTCCCGGTGCCGCCCATCCCGGCCAAGGAGGTACATCATGCCCGGTAGGCCCAAATTCATCGATGCCATCGCGGGCTTCGGAGTCACCTTCGGGACCATGTTCAAGAAGCCGGTCACCGAACAGTATCCCGAGGAGCCCGGCCCGGTGGCTCCGCGCTATCACGGCCGGCATCAGCTCAACCGCTACGACGACGGCCTCGAGAAGTGCATCGGCTGCGAGCTGTGCGCATGGGCCTGCCCCGCGGACGCGATCTTCGTCGAGGGCGCGGACAACACGGATGGGACGAGCGAAGCGACGGGGGAAATAACACAGTCACAACGGTTTTCCCCCGGCGAGCGGTACGGCCGGGTGTACCAGATCAACTATCTGCGGTGTATCGGCTGCGGCCTGTGCATCGAGGCCTGCCCGACCCGGGCGCTGACCATGACCAACGACTACGAGATGGCCGACGACAACCGGTCCGACCTGATCTACGGCAAGGACAAGCTCCTGGCCCCGCTGAAACCCGACATGACCGCGCCACCCCACGCGATGGCCGAGGGCAGCACCGACGAGGACTACTACCGCGGCAACATCACGGCTTCGGGCCTTTCGCGGCCCGCCGCGGACGGCCTGACGCGGCGCGAGGCGGCCAAGTGACCGGAGAGGCGGTGACGTTCTGGGTGCTCGGTACCGTGTCGGTGCTCGGCGCCGTCGCCATGGTTGCCGCACCCAAGGCGGTGTACTCGGCAATGTTCCTGGCCAGCACCATGATCAGCCTGGCGATGCTCTACATCGCCCAGGACGCGGTGTTCCTCGGCGTCGTGCAGGTGGTGGTCTACACCGGCGCGGTCATGATGTTGTTCCTGTTCGTCCTCATGCTCATCGGTGTCGATTCTGCGGACTCGCTCATCGAAACCATTCGGGGACAACGCGTTGCCGCCGTCGTGGCCGGCGTCGGATTCGGCATCGCGGTGATCGCCGGTATCGGCAGCCTCGGCGCCAACTACAGCGCAGGATCGGTTGGCCTGGAGCACGCGAACCGGGCCGGCAATGTCCAAGGCCTGGCGGTGCTGATCTTCACCCGCTACCTTTGGGCCTTCGAGACCACCAGCGCCCTGCTCATCACCGCGGCGCTGGGCGCCATGGTGCTGACCCACCGCGAACGGTTCGAGCACCGAAAGACCCAGCGCGAGCTCGCAATCGAGCGGTTCGCCGCCGGCGGACATCCGACACCGCGACCCAACCCCGGGGTGTACGCGCGGCACAACGCCGTCGACATCCTGGCCAGGCTCCCCGACGGCTCGGACGCCGACATGTCCGTCAGCGCCGTCCTGCCCCGGCGCAGTGTGTCGATGAACGATGGGAACGCCTCATGAACCCCGCCAATTATCTGTATCTCTCGGCGCTGCTGTTCACCATCGGCGCGGCCGGTGTGCTGCTGCGCCGCAACGCCATCGTCATGTTCATGTGCGTCGAATTGATGCTCAACGCCGCCAATCTGGCGTTCGTCACGTTCTCCCGGATGCACGGCGAACTCGATGGCCAGGTGGTGGCGTTCTTCACCATGGTGGTGGCCGCATGTGAGGTGGTGGTGGGACTGGCGATCATCATGACCATCTTCCGTTCCCGACGGTCGGCGTCAGTGGACGCCGCGAGCCTGCTGAAGCAGTGACCATGACGACATCCGTGTGGCTTCTGATCGCGCTGCCCCTCGCCGGCGCGGCGATCCTGCTGCTCGGCGGCAAGGCCACCGACGCCTGGGGTCATCTCCTCGGCTGCGCCACGGTGGTCGGCGCCTTCCTTGCCGCCGCGACCCAGTTCGTGGCAATGTCGGGGCGCGACAACGACTCCCGGCTGGTGCACGAGACGTTGTTCTCCTGGGTTCCGGTCGCCCAACTCCAGGTCGATTTCGGATTACGCATGGACCAACTGTCGGTGTGTTTCGTCCTGCTCATCACCGGCGTCGGCGCACTGATCCACATCTATTCGATCGGCTACATGGCGCATGACCCGGCCCGGCGCCGCTTTTTCGCCTACCTCAACCTGTTCGTCGCGGCCATGCTGCTGCTGGTCCTGGCCGACAACTACCTCGGTCTGTACGTCGGCTGGGAAGGCGTCGGCCTGGCGTCGTACCTGCTGATCGGGTTCTGGTCGCACAAGCCGTCGGCAGCGACGGCCGCGAAGAAGGCGTTCGTCGTCAACCGCGTCGGTGACATCGGACTGGCGCTGGCCCTGGCGGCGATGTTCGCCCACACCGGAACCCTCTCGTACACGGGTGTTTTCGCACAGGCACCGCATCTCGCCGCGGCGACCACCACGCTCATCGGGCTGCTGTTGCTGCTGGCGGCGTGCGGCAAGTCGGCTCAGGTACCGCTGCAGTCCTGGCTCGGGGACGCGATGGAGGGTCCGACACCGGTGTCGGCGCTGATCCACGCGGCCACCATGGTCACCGCCGGTGTGTACCTGGTGGTGCGGTCGGCCCCGGTCTTCAACCAATCCGCGGACGCCCGGCTGGCGGTCGCGGTCGTCGGGGCGGTCACGCTGTTGTTCGGCGCGGTGATCGGCTGCGCCAAGGATGACATCAAGAAGGCCCTCGCGGCGTCGACGATGAGCCAGATCGGCTACATGATGCTGGCCGCAGGTTTGGGCCCGACGGGATATGCGCTCGCGATCCTGCATCTGTTGGCGCACGGTTTCTTCAAGGCCGGTCTGTTCCTCGGTGCCGGTTCGGTGATGCACGCCATGGACGACGAGACCGACATGCGCCGCTACGGCGGACTGCGCACCGCCATGCCCGTCACGTTCGCCACGTTCGGCATGGGTTATCTCGCGATCATCGGTATCCCGCCGCTGTCCGGGTTCTTCTCGAAAGACCCCATCATCGAGACCGCGTTCGCGGCCGGGGGCGCCAGAGGCCTGCTGTTCGGCGGCGCGGCCCTGCTGGGCGCGGGCATCACCGCGTTCTACATGACCCGCGTGATGCTGATGACGTTCTTCGGGGAAAAGCGTTGGCGCGCAGAGGCACATCCCCACGAGTCGCCTTCGGTCATGGGCTGGCCGATGGTGGTGCTGGCCGCCGGGTCGATCGGTGCCGGCGCCATGCTTGCCGTCGGCGGGAGGTTGGAGCACTGGCTCGAACCGATCGTCGGCTACGAAGAGCCCGAGCACGCCATCCCCGCGTGGCTGCTCACCGTCGTCACGCTCGCGGTTGTCGGTGTCGGTGTCGCGATCGCCTACCGGATGTATGCGCGCCAACCGGTTCCGATCAGCGCGCCCGTCGACGTCTCCGGGCTCACGGTCGCCGCGCGCAACGACTTGTACGGCGACGCGTTCAACGAGCGGGCACTGATGGCGCCGGGCCGGCGGCTCACCAAAGACCTGGTCGACTTCGACGACGTCGCCGTGGACGGCGTCACGCGCGAACTCGCCGCGCTGGTCCGCAACGGGTCGCAGGACCTTCGACGCTGGCAGAACGGGTTCGCCCGGTCCTATGCGCTGTCCATGTTGGCCGGAGCGGCATTGATTGCGGCCGCCATTCTCACGGTGAGGGTGTGGTGACCGGAATGTGGTGGCTGACGGCGTTGTGGGCCGTCCCGATGGCCGGTGGGGCGGCAGTGATCCTGTTGCCTGCCGCGGCAAGGGCTTTCGCGCGCTGGGCCGCGCTCGCGGTGTCGCTGGTGGTGCTCGTCATCGCGCTGGTGCTGACGCTGCGGTTCGACCCGGCCGGGGCGCGCTACCAGTTCGTCGAGAACCACCCGTGGATCCCGTCGTTCGGCACCGGATACATCCTCGGGGTCGACGGCGTGGCCCTGGTGCTGGTCGCGCTGACCGCCGTCCTGGTACCGCTGCTGATCATCGCGGGCTGGAATGACGCAGGCACACAAGCCAAATCGACGCACGCCTACTTCGCGCTGATTCTCGCCGTCGAATCGATGGTGCTGATCTCCCTGGTGTCACTGGACATCCTGCTGTTCTACGTGTTCTTCGAAGCCATGCTGATCCCGATGTACTTCCTCATCGGTGGCTTCGGCGCGGACCGGCCGGCGGCATCCAAGGCGGCGGTGAAGTTCCTGCTGTACAACCTGTTCGGTGGCCTGATCATGTTGGCCGCGGTCATCGGGCTGTACGTGGCCACCGCCAACAGTCCCGCCTTCACCCACGGCTCCTTCGATTTCCGCGCCATCGCGGACGCCGTGCGCTACGGCAGTCTGAACATCAGCCCGGGGATCGCCAACGCGCTGTTCGGCGGGTTCATGTTCGCGTTCGCGGTCAAGGCGCCCCTGTGGCCGCTGCACCGTTGGCTGCCCGACGCCGCAGTGCACGCCACGCCGGCCACCGCCGTCTTGATGATGGCTGTCGTCGACAAGGTGGGCACGTTCGGCATGCTCCGCTACTGCCTGCAGCTCTTCCCATCGTCCGCAGCGACATTCCGGCCGTTGATCATTGCCCTGGCTGTCATCGGCATCGTCTACGGGGCCATCGTGGCCATCGGCCAAACGGACGTCATGCGCCTGATCTCGTACACCTCGATCTCGCACTTCGGCTTCATCATTCTGGGCATCTTCGCGATGACCGAGCAGGCGCAGTCGGGCGCCGCGCTGTACATGGTCAACCACGGCATCTCGACCGCCGCGCTTTTCCTCATCGCCGGGTTCCTGGTGTCCCGCCGGGGATCTCGGGCCATCGCCGACTACGGCGGTGTACAGGGCGTCGCACCTGTCCTCGCCGGCACCTTCCTGGTCGCCGGATTGGCGACGCTGTCGCTGCCCGGCCTGGCACCGTTCATCAGCGAATTCCTCGTCCTCGTCGGCACATTCATCCACTACCCGGCCGTCACCGCCGTCGCGGCCACGGCCCTGGTGCTCTCCGCGCTCTACATCCTGTGGATGTACCAGCGGATGATGACCGGACCCGTCGCCGCCGGCAACGACAAGCTACGCGACCTCGTGCCGCGGGAACTGGCCGTAGTGGTCCCGCTGGTTGCCCTGCTGCTGGTGCTCGGCGTCTACCCCAAGCCCGCGCTGGACATCATCAATCCGGCTGTCGGGCATACCTCGTCGAGCAGCGCCCAGGGGGTCGCCCGGTGACACCCATCCCCGCGCCGTCCGTCGAGTACGGCCTGCTGTCCCCGATGCTGATCGTGTTCGGCATCGCGCTGGCAGGTGTACTCGTGGAGGCCTTCGCACCGCGCTCGGTGCGGTACCGCGCGCAGGTTGCGCTGAGCATCGGCGGCCAGGCGGTGGCGCTGGTGGCCGTGGTCTCCCAGGCGCTGCAGCTGGGTTCGGCGATCGGCCGGCCCGCGGTCCTCGGGGCGATCGCCATCGATCGTCCGGCGCTGTTCCTGCAGGGCACCCTGCTCGGGGTCAGTCTGTTGGCGACCTTGCTGATGGCACAACGGGTTCCGGACGGCAGCGGGCTGGCCGCGTTCACTCCACAGGCCGCGACGGTGCCCGACAGCGCCGCTGAGCAGATCGCCCTCAAAACCGGTGTCACCCAGACCGAGGTATTCCCGCTGGCGATGTTCGCGCTCGGCGGCATGATGCTGTTCGGCGCATCCGACGATCTGCTGACGATGTTCGTCGCGCTCGAGGTGCTGTCCCTGCCGCTGTACCTGATGTGCGGTCTGGCCCGGCGAAATAGGCTGCTGTCACAGGAAGCTTCGCTGAAGTACTTTCTGCTGGGGGCGTTTTCGTCGGCGTTCTTCCTCTTCGGCGTCGCGATGCTCTACGGCTACTCGGGCAGTCTGAGCCTCACGGGCGTTGCTGCCGGCCGCGGACCGGCCGCCCTGGGCCTCGTCGGCATCGCACTACTGTGCGTCGGGCTGTTGTTCAAAGTCGGTGCGGTGCCATTCCATTCGTGGGTGCCCGACGTCTATCAAGGGGCGCCCACGCCGGTGACGGCCTTCATGGCGTCCGCCACCAAGATCGCCGCATTCGGCGCCTTGCTGCGGGTCTGCTACGTGGCGCTGCCCGCGCTGGCCAATGACTGGCGGCCGGTGCTGTCGATCATCGCGGTGTTGTCCATGGCGGTGGGTACGGTGATCGCCATCGCGCAGGACGACGTCAAGCGCATGCTGGCGTACTCGTCAGTGGCACACACCGGTTTCATCCTCACCGGCGTGATCGCGCTCAACGACAGCGGGCTGTCAGCCTCGTTGTTCTACCTGTTCGCCTATGGGTTCAGCACCCTCGGTGCATTCGCGGTCGTCAGCGTGGTGCGCCGCGCCGACGGTGACGAGGAAGGTGACCTGCGCCGGTGGGCCGGACTCGGACGCCGCCATCCATTCTTCGGTGTGGTGTTCGCGCTGTTCCTGCTGGCCTTCGCCGGCATTCCGCTGACCAGTGGATTCGTCAGCAAGTTCGCCGTCTTCAAGGCCGCGGCCGAAGGTGGCGCCTCATCTCTGGTCGTTATCGGTGTGGTCGTCAGTGCCATCGCCGCGTACTTCTACGTCCGGGTGATCGTCCTGATGTTCTTCACCGATCCGGTCGAGGACGGCCCAGAGGTGCAGTCGGGCACGCTGAGTACCGCGATGATCGGGCTCACCGCCTTCGTGACGCTGGCGCTGGGTGCCGTCCCGCAACCGGTGCTGGACCTGGCCAACCACGCGGGCCAGTTCCTGCGCTGAGCAGCTGACCAACCGCCGACCTGCGCGACCGGCAACGGGCCGGCACCCAGCCCCGAACACTGTTGAATTATCAAGGTGCAGATCAGGTTTCAGGCTGCGCGCGAGGCGGTTAGGCCGCCGCGTCGAGTCGCATGGTGCGGCGGTTGTATGCGGGGATGGGTGTGCGTTGTGGGTTGACGGTGGCGGGTGGGATGAGCCAGGGGTGTCGGTCGAGGCCCATGACGACGTCCCAGCCGTCGTGGTGGACGTTGGCGTGGCACGCCGGGCACAGCAGGCAGCCGTTGCCCTGAGATGTCTCGCCGCCGTGGGTCCAGTGCACGATGTGATGGGCGTGGGTGCGGCCCGGGGGTGCGCCGCATTTGATGCAGCACTGATCGCGCAGATACAACGCTTTCCGGAGGTGCGGCGGGAACAGCCGTTTCTCCCGCCCCATGTCCAGGGGCACCTGCTCGCCATCCACGACGACGGTCGTCACAGCCGTGTCGCAGGTCAGCCGTTCCAGGGTCATGGTGCTGATCGACCCTATGAACGCCAACTCCGCCAAGTCCGGGGTGCCGGCGGGCACCGTCACCAACAACTGGGTACGTGGCGCGGACGCGACGTCCCCGCCGCGGGCGGCGATGTCGAGCACCGCCTCCAGGGCATCGGCGCGGCGCCGGCTGGCGGATCGGGTGTCGGGGCTGCCGTCGGGTTCGGGTCGCGGCGCCGACAGCTCTTCCACCGCGGCGACCAGCTTCGCGCCGACTTCGGCATCCAGATCCGCCCGCACCTGCAGCCGCCCGTCACTGGTCACCCGGTGATCGAGGGTGTTGACCGACCGATCCTCCGCGGCCGGCAACCCACCTTCGGCGGCGGCGGCGCGGTTGCCGAGTTTTCGGGCCCGGTCCGCGATCGCGGCCGGGGTGGCTCCGGAGAAGAACTGCCCCAACAAATCCGTCACCTGGCGAAACCGGGCCGCCTCGTCCACCTCACCGGGGGAGCGGGCTCGAATGTGGTTGATGCCTTTGACGATCGCATCGACATGCTCACCCGAGACCGCCCCATCGCGGGCATGGACGGCCAATGTCGGCAATATCGGTAGTGCGCCGCCGACCCGGATCAGGCGTTCGGCCACCGACGGCGCACACCCCAGAGTGATCAGCAGCTCTCGCATCGTGCGCCCCTGCCCCGCGGCCACCCCACAGCGGTCCAGCACCCCGGTCAACTTCGCCAACAGATGATCCGCAACGCCACGCATCCTCAACAGACACTGCGCTACCTCCAGTGCGTCGTCCCCGGCCATCTCGTCAGGAAGGACCACGTCACGAAGGTGGTCGAGAAGGGGATTGAGATCCGGTGCGATTCCCATGCCTAATTGTATCGAACACCTGTTCGAACAGCAAGTGGTTTTCCGGCGTACCAAGACATCGGTGACAATCCGCCGCTCGCGGCCGTCGCGCCGGCCTAACACTCGTTGAACTCGCCTTCGGCGCGCGGTGCCCACCCGAGTGGTACCCAGTTCTGCCATGAAACTGGCCCCTGACAAGCGGCCAATGAGTACCTAGCCTCGTAACCATGGCGACGGAGTTGGCAGTTGGGCATGCCCGCCAGGTGAGCCTGGCAGGTGTCGCCCCGCCTCCACACCTCCAGCAGGCCGACTACCTCGATGTCTTCGAAGTCACCATCGGCGAATCCGACGTTCGCACTCCTGAGATGCTGGCGCGGGAGGCGCTCGAGCACTCCGCACCACCTATCCGCGAGGGGATCCGGTTCGCGCACAAGGCGTTCCTGCTGTTCCGGCTCGGGCCGGCGGATTCACCGCAGCATGTCCTCGGGTGGCGGATCGCAGAGTCGACGCCCGATGCAGTTCGCCTGGAGGCGAATTCGCCGCTGATGAACGGAACATTGATCCTGCGGCGAGCGAATGCCTCGACAGGCCAACTCATCACCGCACTGCACTACAAACACCGGCGGGCTGCGGCGGTGGTCTGGCGGGCCATCGGCCCCATCCATCGTGCAGCCGCCCCGTACCTGATGAACAAAGTGGTCATCCGATGATCGGTGACCGCTGGGGCGTCACCGACGCCGAGACCATGGCGCGCTACGGCTGCGATAACTACGTCGCCAGCCCCGCACTCGAGGCGTGGCGTGGAGTGTCCGTGAATACCACGCCAGATCGGTTGTGGCCGTGGGTTGTTCAAGTTCGCCTGGCACCGTACTCCTACGACTGGATCGACAACCTGGGCCGGGAATCTCCGCGCGAGCTGTACAACCTGGACGATCCTCGACCCGGTGATCCATTCACCGCGAGCGCCGGCCGACCACTGGGCAAGGTGCTCTCGGTGGACCATCAGGTGCAGTTGACGGCGCAGATCATCGGCGCTCACATGTCCTATCGGCTGACGCCGATCGACGAACACAGCACTCGGCTGGTACTGAAAGTGACTGCACCGCAATCTTGGCGGCTCGCCGCCCCCCTGCTCAGCGTGGGCGATCTCGTCATGGCGCGGCGGCAGCTGCTCAACTTGAAGCAGCTCGCCGAAAAGTAGCGGACGCCCGATTTGTGATGCAGGTCACATCATGGACCTGTCGCGAAATGCGCTCCAGATGCATCTCAAGGATCTCGCCCAACGGCTCCAACGGACACCACTAGTTTCTGCTACGCCACATTGGTTGTGAAACAAGGTGTTTCCGCTCATGATGCTGGTGTGACGGAGTGTGAGAATGCCGCGGCTGATCGAGTCCACCCGCTCTTGGCGGAGCGGTTCAGCCCGGTGTCGTTCGACCGGGCCGCGTCCCTGAGTGATGTTCAGGTCGACATACTGCTCGAGGCCGCCCGGTTGACGCCATCGGCCGGAAACTCCCAGCCATGGATGTTCATCGTGGGTCGGCGTGATGACCCGATCCACTCGCGGATCGCAAGTCACCTGGCACCCAGCTCAGCGCGATGGGCTCTCGATGCTGCGCTGCTGGTCGTGAATCTGGCTCATGTCCTCGTCGAGGACACGGACTGGGAGTTCTCCGAGTTTGCGCGATATGACCTCGGACAAGCCGTCGCCCACATGACGATTCAGGGCCTGGTCATGGGACTCGGTGCGCATCAGTTCCGCGCGTTCGATCGCGCTGCCGTCGCCCGCGAGTTCGGTGTCCCGGCCGCGTGGGAGGTGACGTCGATGACGGCTTTGGGGCCGGCAGCGCGTCCGTCGGACGAGGAGACCGAGCCTGCCCCGGGCCGGGCTCGAATGTCACGACGCGAAATCACCTGGGCCAGAGCATGATCGCATCAGCCGCGAACCGCAGCGGCTGCTCAACTGTCTGATGGCGACGCTGAAGAACAGCGGCATCATGCGACGGAATCATTTGCGCCACTTCGGGTCTCGGGCTGCGGGATCAGACATACCGTTCCGCCCGCCGTGTCCATCGGCCGAATGCCCAGCCCCTGGTTCAGCCGGCCACGCTGGTTCTCCCAGGCGATTTCAGCAGCGATCTCCGTCAACTGCGCCTTACTCAGGTGTGTGAGCAGCTCCTCGCGCAGGCCTTCTGAGATGATCGCCGGCGTACGGGACATCTCTTCAGCGAATTGAATGCACAGCTTCTCGAGGTGCGTGAACTCGCCGCTGTCGCGGTACGTCACCAGGGCGATCAGCTTCTCCTCCGAGAACCCCTCACTGCGGCCGAGCGTGTCAGAGATGTCGATGCAGAATTCACAATGGGTCAACATCGCCGCCTTGATTCCCGCGAGCAGCTTCAGTTCGGTGGGCGCCCGGCCGCTGAACAGCAGCGCCATTTCGTAGAGCCCGTTCGCCGCCGCGATGAGCGGGCGCCGGATCAGCCAACCCGGTAAGTCCCAACGATTTTGGCGGGACTTCGCCAGGACCACAAGGTGTACCCAGATGCGCTTCAGGATTCTCACGACGTGTTCTCCTCGATTCCGTTGCCGGCGGACGGCGGCGGTATAGCCTCATGCTAGGTCGCCATTGGACACAGGTTAGGAACCAATATTTCGGCTGAAACGGGTACCACTTCAGGTCCGGAGCTGCTCATCGAGCTGGACCGGACCAGTGGTGCCGACGCACTGCATCGCCAGCTGGCCGACGGTCTGCGGGACGCGATCCGAACCGGCCGGCTCGCGCCGAAGACCCGACTGCCCTCCAGTCGCGTGCTCGCCGCCGACCTTCAGGTGTCGCGACGCCTCGTCGTCGACGCATACAGCCAACTCGTCGCCGAGGGCTTCCTGCAGAGCCAACAAGGTTCTGGCACCACGGTTACCGCCGTCGACACGACTGCCGGGATGTCGCAACCCTCGCGTCCAGACCGTCGAACATTCGACATAGACTTCGCGCCCGGGGTGCCCGACCTTTCGAGTTTCCCCCGGCACAGTTGGTTACGCGCGCTGCGCCAGGGGCTGTCCTCCATCGAATCCCAGTCCCTGGGATACACCTCCCCCAAGGGTCTGCCCGACGCCCGCACCGCGGTGTCGGACTACCTGCGACGCACCCGAGGTGTGCTGGCCGATCCACAGCGCGTCGTGTTGTGTTCCGGGGCGACGCAGGCCATCGCGCTACTCGCTCACGTGCTGCGAAATCGCTCCGTTGCGATGGAGGATCCCGGATTCTGGTTGCACCGCATGGTTTTCCGCCACCACGGCATCGAGCCGCTCCCGATTCCGGTCGATGACGACGGGCTCGACGTGACGGCGCTCGCCAACACCACGGCATCGACAGTGCTGACGACCCCCGCCCACCAATCCCCGACCGGCATCGTCCTGTCCCCTGCCCGTCGCACCGCGCTGCTCGAATGGGCACGGGCGGGCAATCTGGTCATCGAGGATGACTACGATGCCGAATATCGCTACGACCGGGCACCTGTCGGCGCGCTGCATGCCCTGGCGCCGGACCGTGTCATCTATCTCGGCTCTGTGAGCAAGACACTGGCACCCGGCTTGCGGCTCGGTTGGATGGTCCTGCCCCCGGACCTTGTCAGGCCCGTGGTGTCGGCGAAAAGTCTCGCCGACACCGGCAGTTCGGTCATGGATCAGCTCGCCTTCGCGGCCCTGCTCCGTTCCGGTGACTACGATCGGCATCTGCGGCTCATGCGCCGCCGATATCTGGCCCGGCGCAACTACCTGCTGCACGCACTGCGCGAGTATCTGCCAGACGCCACGGTGCTCGGTGCCGCGGCGGGCGTCCATCTCACGGTGCGTCTACCCGACGACTGCGACATCGAAGACATCGTGCGCCGAGCCGCAAGCCGGCGTGTGCGGATCGATCCGCTGTCGTGGTGCTACACCGAACCCGACTGTGCCCCGCCGGGATTGATACTCGGCTACGCCAATCTGACTGAGTCACAGATCGATACCGGCGTACGGGCCATCGCCGCCGCGGTCGGCCACTCCTCGCAAGTGGTACCCGATATCAATGGGAAAGTGGCGCCTGACTCCGGACCATGAGGCACCTAGCCTCGGAGCATGACGACGCAGACCTCGTTGCGGATCGTGTTGGTCATCTGTGTGGCCCTCGGCCTGATAACTCTGGTCTTGGGCATCTGGGCGTTCGTCGCGCCGATGTCATTCTTCGAAGTGCTCGCACCGTTCGAGCCCTACAACCGCCATTTTCTGCATGACGCCGGCGTCCTGCAGATCGGTGTCGGAGTGGCGATGCTGCTGGCCGCGGCCCGGCGTTCGCCCGTGGAAGTGGCACTCGGCGGCTTCATTGCGTTCGAAGCACTCCACGTCGTGTCGCACGTGATCGACAGAGCACTCGGCGGCAGGCCGGCCTTCGACATCCCGGCCCTGACAGTGCTGACCGTCGCAGGTCTGGCCGCGCTGATCGTCGGTCGACGGCAGCGCGGCAACACCCAGCCCACGACGCCCACACCAACCGACTACGCGGGCGTCAAGGTGAACGGCAGCCAGTAGGTCCCGGCCCCGTCACCGGGGCAGCCCGGCGCTGCCACGGTGAACGTCCGCTCCCCGGTGAAACTGCCGTCACCGTCGGGTTTCAGGAAATCAGACCGGAATGCCGTCACCGCAACACCATTCGGGCCGCAATGGAACGGATAGTCCCCTGAGGACTCCCAGCGGTCACCCGCCCAGCGATAGTCGAACAGCGCGGGTGCGTTCGGATTCTCTTTGAGCTCAGTCACTCTCAGCCAGTGCGCAACACAACCGCGGGCGTCGCACACGGTCCGGAACTGGGCCGCCTGCGTCGAGGGGTCCGAGGTATCAGGGCGACCGTTGAATGTTTGACGCGAATGATCGAGGAACGTGTCGTAGCTCCCGTACAGCGGCACCGGTTCTGGTCGGTCGGCGTGCGCCTGCGGGACGGCCACCAACGACGCCAAGGCCAGGGTCACACAGATTTTCGGCAGCATGACTCTGAATAGCACACTGCCCGAAGTTCCGGGTCGATCTCGCACAGGCGAGCCGCGGCCCTACGTCACGATCAGTCTCACGTACTACCGGGCGGCTAACATCGGAGTCGCCACCGATCGACCGTGTTCCGCAATGTGTAGGTATGCCAGGAATCTCCGTGCAGTAGCAGGGTGACCTCGCTGGGTCCTGATGGTGGGTAACCGACACCGGAGTCGTCGAAACAGATGGCGTCTATGTCGTTGCCCACGAACACGCTGACGCCGATCACACCAGATGGGCCGACCAGCAACTCCCGGTCCGGGTTGCGGCGATCGCCGATTGCCAACAATCCGCCGGCGATGTTGAGGTGGCCATCAAATGCTCGGACGCCAAGCCCACCGGTGTCCGAACCCGAGAGCACGCGGACCCGGATCTGCCGGCCAACGACGTCACATTCGTGGGCACTCATCGTCCGTACCCACAGCGCCTGCTGCACCGGTGCGGGTTCAGGGTCGATATCTGCCTGTACGTAGGCACCCGTAATTCCTTGCACCCCAGCGTCTTCGATTACCACAACGTCGCGGTCGGGTGCGATCAGAATGTCGCACAGCAGCTTGTTCGTAGCCGTTCGCGCGGCCATGTCTCCTCTTTCCGCCGCCAAATATGACAATTACATTTCCCTCGACTTCGCGAGCGCGCCTCATGCCGAGCGAGAGTCGATGCTGCTCAATCTGCCCACGGATCGTCCGCGAAGTACTGCCCCGGATCGTGTGGACTGCTCCGGTCGGCCGTCTCTCCCGGTTGGCGAGCGGGGCCCGTGATCGCCACCCAGAACAGCATCGGTACCGACGCGAGACACCGCAGAATCCTCGGAACGTAGCGAAACATTTTGTTCCCCTTGGTCTATCGGGTGGCTCCGGCGGCGTCAGTCGCATTCACGCCTGCGGGCCCGTCACACACTGGTCGAAATCGATAGCGCGGCAGCAAATTCGAGAAGTCGTCCCATTTCTTCCTGGCCATCGTCTGTGTTCTTGTCGAAGAGGTAGCACTCGAGGTAGTGCTGACTGTCCTCGGGAGTGGTCCGGGTGGTGCTGTTGACTATCGGCGTGTACAGCCGGAGCCGCACCGACACCAGCTCGTGAGAACCGTCGGGCAGGACGTCATAGTCGGTGTGCAAAGCCTGATCACTCAGCCGCGAGAGCAGCACGGTCCGCACCGAGGACTGGAACATCGGGTGCGGCAATCGATCATCGTGACCAGCGCATTCCGTGTCAGAACCGTGCCAGAGGATCAACCGCCGACCGTCGGTGACCGCGACTTCCTGCCACGTCGGGCGCTGGGTGAGTACGAACGAGTAGACAGCATCGAAGTTGATGAAAGCGCGCAAATTGTTCAGCGCCGCTTCGGGATTGCGGACGCCGAGCATTACCGCCTGCTGAAGCTGCCTGTGCGATGCCCAATCACCCATGTGCGGCGAGCACCCTTCCGAATTGAATCAGCCGTTCCATCTGCGCTCGACCGCCGTCGGTCACAGACTTCGTGAACAGCAGTTCTTCGCTGAAAGACTCCGTCCTCGATGGGGTCTTGGCCAGCGTGTAGTCAGCCGTAGTGGTCACCAACCGCAGTTCGACACTGTGCAGCGACCGCCCGCCACGGTGGTCGACGCGATAGCCAACCTTGAGGTTGCGGTCGGTCAACGCGGACAACGGAATCGAGCGCAGCGTGGATGTCAGCAAGGGTGCGCCGGGCTCGGGATCGTCGTCGTCGGTGAGTTCATCGTCACCCATCCACAGCAGCAATGTCCGGCCGTCTGTCACAGCGACCTCCTGGTACAGCGATTCCCGCGAATCCTCTTGTTCGAGCGTGCGTTCCATGACGAAGGCCCTGATCGCGGTCGGATCCATCACTCGGTACAACGCTTCCACCGCGATTGCCGGATCGCGCAGGTACGCCTCCGCTGCTTGCGCCAAATCCGAGTAGGGTGCCCAGTCCTGGTGAGTGGCCGGCCCGGCGGGTTGATCGGGTGATTCGGTCATCGACGTCAGCTCCCGGACGGCCCCAGCACGCGCGGTGCGGGCAGCACCCTCGTCGGCGAGCAACCACCCATGACCACATCCCCTGTCCAGCGGACCAACCTTGCGTACACCCGTCGCCGATGACGAGCCTGTGCAAGGTGTAGTCGGGAATCAGAGGCAAAACCGAACGGTGATCTGGCTCACAAACTGGCGGTGGTGCTGAAAACTGGTCTCCCCCGCCGGCCGCAACACCATGTTCTGCGGATGGAATCCCGGCGAACCGATTGTCCTGAACCCGTGGCGGTAACAAAGGATCCAGCCGGACGAGCTGTTCGCCAACCAGTAATCAGCGTGCAGCTCAGTCGATCTCGGGAAGCGGCACCCCGACCACAAGCTCCGCATACTGGCGCATCAGCCGCAGCGCCGTCGCGCGGCTCAGGTCCGGATCGCGTGCGGCGATCCGGTAGCCGAAGTAGTCCTCCATCGACATCAAGGTCATGGCAATATCACGCGCCGGGTGCCGCAAGCGGAACACTCCGCTGTCTTGGCCGCCCGACAGCAGATCGGCGTACAGACCGACCTGCCGGTGATAAATGCCCTGTACGTCGCTGCGCTGGTCAAGCTCGAAGCCAGCCGACAGCACCGCCCGCCAGATCGCACGCCACTCCGCGTCCTCGGGCCCGGTCGGCAGGCCGGCAGCCATCGTCATCACCAGCTGCTCGCGCACATCGGTCGATGACCTCTGCAACTCAAGCCGCGCATCGTAGAACCGCACGTCGGAACGCAGCGCCAGCTCGGAGAGCAGCTGCGTCACGTCTTTGAAGTAGTACCGCACCGCGTTGGTGGTCAGCCCCAGTTCCTCGGCGACATCGGCCAGCTTGAGGGTGGCCAGGTCGTGTCGCTCGATCAGTGCGATCGCGGCATCCATGATGTCGCGACGCCGCTCCTCCTGCTTGTTGGGCCGGGCCATGGCACCAATCTTGCCCGTTCTATTGCGAGACGGAGCACGCGGGCGCATAGTTCTTTTCCACTTAGGAAAAAAACTCTGGGAGGGGTAATGCGAGCCAGAGATCTCGGCGTGGTCATCGGGGAGCATCCCACCGGCCCGGCCAATGCCATCACCGACGTCGCGGGCGTCCGGGTCGGGCACACCACCCTGCAGTACGACGGCGTCAACACCGGCGTCACCGTCGTCGTCCCGCATGACGACATCTGGACCGAGCCGGTGTTCGCCGGTTCACACCGCCTCAACGGCAGCGGTGAACTCACCGGCCTGGAGTGGATCCGCGAATCCGGCGAGCTCACGAGCGCTATCGGGCTGACCAACACCCACAGCGTCGGCGTCGTGCGCGACGAACTGGTGGCCGCCCAGGTCCGCGCCCGCGGCGCAGGCCTCTACTGGTCGCTGCCGGTCGTCGGCGAAACCTACGATGGCCTCCTCAACGACATCAACGGCTTTCACGTCCGTCCCGAGCACGCCCGCCAAGCGCTCGAGGCGGCGTCCACGGCACCGCCCGCCGAGGGCAACGTGGGCGGCGGCACCGGGATGATCTGCCACGGCTTCAAAGGTGGCATCGGTACCGCATCGCGCAGCACCGAGACAGCCGTCGGGCGGTACACCGTCGGGGTGCTCGTCCAGGCCAACCACGGCCGGCGGGAACGACTCCGGATCAACGGCGTGCCGGTCGGCGAACTCATCGGAGCCAGCCAGGTGCCGCTGCCGGACCTGCCCAAGCAGTACGCCCCGGGATCGGGCTCGATCATCGTCATCATCGCCACCGACGCCCCGCTACTCCCCCATCAGTGCACCCGATTGGCGCAGCGCTCGGCGCTGGCGGTGGGCCGCCTCGGCGGCACCGGCGAGCAGTACAGCGGTGACCTGATGCTCGCGTTCTCGACAGGTAACCGCGGCATCCCACCGTATGCGTGGGACGAGGACACCTCCACCACACACCCAGAAGTGGCCTTGCGGATGGTCGCACCGCAGCTGATGACCCGGCTGTTCGATCTCACCATCGAGGCCACCGAGGAGGCGATCGTCAACGCGATGGTCGCCGCCACCACCATGACCGGACACAACGGTTTCACCGCCCACGCCATCGACCACGATCTGCTGCGCCAGGCATTGCACCCCGATACCTCTGCACCCGAGGAGATTTCATGACCACTGCACCAGCCGAGACGCAAGGGCGGCGGCTTTCCGGGCGCCTGGGCCCCGTCGGCATCGTCTTCATGGTTGTCGCGGCTGCCGCCCCGCTGACTGTCATCGGCGGCAACATGCCGTTGGCGATGGGCCTGGGCAACGGCGCCGGCGCACCCGTGGGATTCCTGATCGCCGCCCTGGTGCTGCTGGTCTTCAGCGTCGGCTTCGTGACCATGACGCCACACGTCCCCGAGGCCGGGGCATTCTTCTCTTATGTGACCGTCGGCTTGGGCGAGCGCATGGGCAAAGGCATCGCGGTTGTCGCGCTGATCGCCTACACCGCCATCCAGATCGGCATCTACGGCTACATCGGATGGGCCATCTCCGACACTGTCGCCCACTACCACGGCCCGGTAATCCCTTGGCCCGTCTACTCATTCGTCGTACTGGCGATTGTCGCCGTGCTCGGCTACCGGCACATCGAGCTGAGTGCCAAAGTCCTGGGCGTGGCGTTGGCCCTTGAGATCGGCATCGTGGTCGTGCTCGACGCGGTGATGGTCGCCAACCCCAGCCCGGCCGGTGTTACCTTCACCTCCTTCGAACCCGCCACCTTCACTCAGGGCACCATCGGCATCGCCATCCTGTTCGCCCTCACCGGGTTCATCGGATTCGAGGCCACCGCCGTTTTCCGCGATGAAGCCCGCGATCCCGAGCAGACCATCCCGCGCGCTACCTACGCCGCGGTGATCATTATCGGCGCGTTCTACGCCATCACGGTGTGGGCGTTCGTGGTGGCCGTCGGGCCGGATCAGGTGGCCACCGTGGCGAAGAAAACCCTCGCGGGCGAAGGCAACATGCTGCTGGACACCACTGGCGACATGCTGGGCACCGTCGGCCGCGACATCGTCAACGTCCTCCTGCTGAGCAGCCTGTTCGCCTGCGTGCTGTCGTTCCACAACGTGATCGCGCGCTATCAGTTCGTGTTGGCCGGCAAGGGCCTGCTGCCCGCACGGCTGGCCAAGGTACATGACGACCACGAATCACCGTCGTTCTCCTCGCTGGTGCAAACGGCCACCGCCGCAATCATTGTCGCCGTACTGGCGATCCTCGGCATCGATCCGCTGGTCGGGGTGTTCGGCTCGATGGCCGGCGTCGCAACGGTTGGCATGGTCCTACTGATGCTGACCACTTCGGTGGCAGTGTTGGTGTTCTTCCTGCGTAACCGAGAGCTGGGGACGGACGGTTTGTGGACGAAGCGCATCGGCCCGGCGTTGGCGGTGCTCGGACTGCTGGGCAGCCTCTGGCTGGTGCTGTCGAACTTCACCCTGGTCACCGGTGGCAGCGCGACGCTCAGCACGGTCCTAGCCGCGGTCCCGTTCCTCGGGCTCGTCGTCGGATTTGTGGCCTGGCGACCGTCGCGGGCGCTGTCGGCCAACTAGCAACGACAACCAACCAAGTACTCGGGTTCCCGCATCGAGCCCATCACGCCCGCGCGTCCCGACATCATCTCGCGCGCTTGGCCAGCGCAGCTGGATCGACAATGCTGATCGTCTTGCTGTGCATACGGATCCAGCCTCGATCGACGAATGCAGCGAAAGCTTTGTTGGCCGATTCGCGGGTTGAGCCCGCGAGCTGGGCAAGTTCGTTCTGGTTGAGCTGATGGTCGATTCGCAGTGTGCCGTTGTCTGATTCGCCGAATCGGTTGGCTAGGTCGAGGAGCAGGGTGGCGAGGCGTCCGGGAACGTCGTTGAACGTCTGGTCGCACAGCTTGTTGGTGGTTCGGCGCAGACGGCGTGCCAGCAGGCGGAGCATCTGTTCGGCAGCCTCGGGTTTCTGGCTCATCCACGACAGCAGTGCTGTACGCGTCATTGTCGCGGCTCGTACAGCGGTGATTGTGGTGACAGACGATGTGCGGGGCCCAGGGTCGAGGAGGGCGAGTTCACCGAAAACATCCGAGGGCCCAAGGACGGCGATCAGGCTATCGGAGTTTCTGCTTACGCACGCGACTTTGACTCTGCCGGAGGTGATGATGTACAGCCGGTCACCGGCATCACCTTCGCGAAACACGTTGCACCTCTGAGGAAATGACACCCATTCAAGCTGGTCGACCGCCGCGGCCAGAACATCCGGACCGACGCCTTGGAAGATGCTGGCGCGCGCCAACGCTACGTTCACCGCAGGCCCATCCTGGCCGATGCCATCCCTAGACACAATGCACGCTCATCGTTATCTCCCATTTGCTAGCACCGCCCGACCGCTCGCTTTCCTAGATTAACTATCAGGTTTGCTGCTAATACCTCGCGAGCGTACGGGTTGACGCGCCAGTCAGCTTATGCGATTGTTCGCGGTATTGAGTGAAAGGCCAAGCGAGCCGGGGGGCTTGGGGCTGGTCTTCACAGGGGGATTCATACATGGTCGAATTTGGGGTGCCCTCGCGGCACTTGGCGGCGGTGGCAGCAATGTTCGCTGTATCCGTCGTGGCTTGTGTATGCGCGGCGGGTGTGGTGATCGCTGATCCGCAGCCGATGCCGGACAGGTGGACGCAGTTCGTCACCGATGACGGCTGGGTGGTGGATGTGAACACCACCAACGAGGTGATCAACCACATCGACAATCTGGCCGGCGCGTCCAACTCGTGGCAGGCCCGGATCACCTTGCGGTCAGAAGCCCGCATCACCGGCACCGGCGGCGCCGTCATCCAGGACGCCCAGCTCGAATCCGGCTATTTCGTAGGGTGCCGCACCGACTCCTCGCCCGGTGTCGAGGTCGGCGCCGATATCGGCATCACCCCTTACCAGCAGATCAACGGCCAGGTCTACGGCGGCGGCTACGGGCAGGGCCAAGGCGGCGCCGGCGGTGGAGGAGGCGGCGGCGGCGGCTTCGCCGGCGCATCCGCCGGGGCGACCCTCGGGGTGCAGGAACATCTCGGCGGGTATATCCGGGTACTGCTCAAACCCGGTGGGCTGGCGCAAGTTCCGATGGACCGGATCAGCTTGCGCAGCATGCACGCGGTGTCCAACCTGCGCGATCAGAACATCGAAGCCGATGGGTGCGGCGGCCAGGTGAAAATCCAGTCCTACACCACCATCCGGGTGCGCACCGACAACGGCAACGACACCCAGACCCTCTACGGCGAACCCAAGGACTTGTGATCGTGGCAACCGCATTGCGTGTCGAACACCAGCGACGGTCCCTCGTCCAACGCGCGGCCGTCACCGCAGCGGTGTTTCTCACCATGACCAGCGTCGGTGGTGTCGTCAGCGTCGCCGGCACCGCCGGCGCAGACCCCGCGGCACCGGCACCGCCTCCCGTACCCGTGCCGGTGCCGCGGCCCATGCCCGAAGACCCCGGGCGGGTCAATCCCATTGGCGGAGCTCGGGTTTCCTCCACCACGCCGCAGGGCGAAACCGCCGGCATGGAACGACCCCTGGCCGCCCAGGTCGAACGCGGCGCGGCGACGGTGCCGATGTGGGCCAAGGACGGCATCTTCGCACCCACCGCGCACCCCAACCGGCAGATCGCCATCCACCTACCAGGGGAAGTCACATTGGGTCCGGCTGCCTGGCTACCGGGTGGCGGTGCGGTCTACGGCTCGAACGACGTTGATTACCAAGTCGTCCCGTACGCCGGTGGCGGCGTCGATATCACCGTGACCCGCAAGACCGTCTTCTCCGCCTCCACGATCCCATTCGGGGTCAAAATGCCTGCCGCGACGCACCTTCGGCAGGGTAACAACGTGGTTTTGGTGGAAACCGATGCCGCACCGGGCAATCCGGCCCGCGTGATCGGCACCTTCAGCATTCCGGCGACCACCGACGCCAACCAAGCCCTCGTCGGCGTGACACCCACGCTGGGGCCGGGTTTCCCGCCAGGAGAATCCAACCTCACCATTGACCTCGGCCCGACAAGCATTTTCGCGTTTCCTGTCACCATCACCCTGTCCTACCGAGCCTCCGACGCCGCGACCACCGGCGCACCAGCCCCCAACTGGGCCGGACTGCCAGCCGGAACACCCGCCACTGCGGTCACTCCCCCCGCGCCGACTGGGTATGTGACCGACCCGACCGGCGCCCACCGACCCGACGGTGTGGATCCCTCCGTCTATGCGCAGCGCCATTCCGGGCACTGCCAAGGCGGGCCCGACACTTATGCCTCGGGCGATGGGCGTTCGGCGAACTTCGTAGCCGCCTGCCAGACGCAACAACTCTGTCTCGCAAGCACTCCCACACGCACGTCGGTGGACTCGTGCAACGACCGCCTGCTGGCCCACATGTCGATCCAGTGCGTGACGGTGTTCGGTCAAACCGGCGACGACTACGACGCCTGCATCCGCACCGCCTCCGACGAAGTCGCCTGGGCCAAAGCCAATATGGCCGGCGGACCAGGCTGACCCGATCCGCTTCGTTGCAGAAGTATTGAGCCAGAGAGGAACGGCCCGTGACGCCGACGAGACAACGTCAATCACTGCTTACGCCGCGTCGCCGGCGGGTGATCGCGGTCCCTGCGATTGCGGCGGTTTTGCTCGCCGCTGTCATCACCACCACTCATGATGACCGCAGTTCAGTGTTGTCGGCGCTGCCCGGTGCCACTGGACAACCAGCACCCACTGGCCCCACGGGCGGCGACTCGGGTGGAGGCATGGGCGGGCCGCCTTTCCCGATGCAGCCACCGGATATGCCAGGCGGCCCATCGAACGGGGACAACGGTGGTGCGTATCCGGCCCCGGACCAAGGCAATGGTGTTTCAATCTACAATTCGGATGCCCCGAAAAGCCCCGGAAGCCAGGATGGCTATCAGAAGGGCACCAACAACCCGCAGCAGTTGCAGCCAGCCAACGGCACACAGCCGCCCGATTACGATGCGCCACTGCAAACCGCGGCACAGCCGTCGCTCGCTCCGACGCAGGCACCACGCAGCGCCGCACCACAACAGCGGCAGCCCAGCCCGGCGCAGCAACCGGAGGATGAAAAACCAAGTTCACCGAAGGGGACTCAAGGGCCGACCGCGCTCGAATCGTCAGTGCCACCCACATCGACGAATTCGCCTAACAGTGGCTCCGATCAGGAACAAAGCCGCGATAATTTCAGGTGTCTCAATGCAGCTCCCGTTATCCAGTTCAACTCCATGAGGGGCACGGTTATGATCGGTCTGATCGATGGCGGGCAATGCAATAGCTGCGATACCGAAAAGCCGAGGGAAAAACCCAACAACTGCGGCAACGATTTCGTAACGGGTGTAGGGCTCCGTCCCGCCAGCCCCGGCGCCGAGGGCGGATTGGAATCGATCATGGTCTATCCCACCCAGAAAGCACGCATGGTCGCGTTGAACTCCGGAGGCGGTGTCCTGTTTGCTGACACGCCTCCCGAGCTAAAACAGCTCCCCGCTACCTTGGCGAACGGGTCCGAGGCCGCATTCACAATGTGGGGTGAAATAGCGTGTCATGCTCAAGCAAGTAACTTGATGAGTCCGTCTGATCCATCGAAATCAGTCTATGATCGCATTCAGCAGAATCCGGATAGTATTTTTCAACAATTTATGTGTCACTTTTATGGTGCGCAAAAGAAATTTTGGGATGCTGACGGCGGATACGCCAAGCCATCCTGGAACTTGGAATGGGCTCGCCCGGCCGAAGGTACGTTCAGCATTGCATTCGGGTTTCATCCATGCAATTAACAGGCCAGGCGATTACTACGTCATGTTCGAGTGAAATATCGAGGAGCGTGAAATGACGCGTTACGCAAAGTGGGTTGCCGCGATCAGCACGGCCGTAGCGATCGTCTGGTTCTACTTCTGGTGCACCGCGCCTAATGTGGTAGGTATCGACGGGCCGGAACGGCCGCGAATACCCGCCGGCCTGGCTATTGCTGTTGCAGTGTCGCTGCTAGGGTGGTGGGGCGTATTAGTGTCGCGAGCCGCACGCAAAGATGGGCACTCTCTCCGCAGTCGCTCCATCGTCGGCGCATTTGCACTGGTGGCTATCCCTCTACTGTTATCCGTATTCCTCGTCATCTTCTCCAATGAAGTTTTCGGAGTAATGCTGTTCCTGACGGTGGGGATCCCCGCATTTCTCGGCGCGTCGCTGGTTTCCTTTGGCGACAACAGTCGCACTGCTTCCGGTTCGAAGATCGACGAATATTTGAACGAACCAGCGAAGGGGAGGCGCGCCAAGGTTCGCAGAAGAGTACTGTGGGCAATAGCGGGGCTGCTCGTTATCATTGGCGCGTTGCTCGCCTTTATTGGAATTCCATTTTCCAATTTTGAATCGGAAAAGTCTAGCGAATCTTCAGCGGTTTCCAAAAGTGATAACTTCTCCAACATCCGTGGCGAATTTCGCGGCACATCCCAGCGATCTCCCTTGGGCACAGTCGGTGACTGCGTCTCCATTACTGGGCCGAGTAGAAATGAGGCGATCGTCCAGCAAGTTAATTGCGGCGATAAATCGGCCGCGTATCGAATCTTCCAGCTGGCGGAACAACCTGGCGACTGCGCTGTTGATTCGGATCAGCGGTATGCGCCCAGGCGGACAGACGAAGGAAGCCTCATCCTCTGCCTGGATTACAACTGGGCTCACGGACTATGCATCTTCCCCGGAAATAGCCATGGACTCTGGCACGCAGTTCGTGATGACTGTAGATCCGGCGGCGAACAACCTATCGAGGTGCGATACGACACGGCGAATGCCCAGGGATGCCCTACGGGCGGGTACCCACATCAGGTACGAAGATTCACCGTATGCTCCACGTTACTGCCATAGAGGCCATCGGCCGGACGCTGATGACACCGCCGCGGCCCCTCAGCCTTTCGCCGATTGATCGTATGCAGGCTTCGTCCGAAATGCGCTTGCCCGATTCAAGCGGGCGCATCACGGGTGTGGTCTTAAAGTGGTCGAATGGGGCCTAGTAGTAACCGGGAAATCTCTAGCCAACCTGGTCGACGAGATCAATCGCCTGACAAGTTCGCGCCCCACGCGCGCCAGATGTTGAGTGCCTACGCCGCGTTGGGAACCGGCCCGCTTGAGTTGATCGGTTCCGCGTTCGGTCGCCTCATCGACAAGACTCGCCGGGCACCTGAGCCGATTCGGCGACTACTTTGGGGCCAGCGACGCTAGCTGCCCATGGGAACCGTCATCCGCGCGGCGCTCCGGGGGTCTACCGGCTGGGCCATACATTCAGCACGTTGGGTGGTCGAAGGATTACGTCGGTGGTGACACGCCCAGCTCTGTGCTCGGCAACATGAGTTCCCATCCGATAGCCCGGTGATGATCGAAAACGATGGAACCCAAGGGCTTCCCGGCGCAGTCACGCTCAGCACAGCAGGCTGACCTACATCGCCTCAGCGGCCACAGCCGCCAAACAGATACTGTCCGCCCACGATGAGCGCGACGGTGACCATCAAAGCCACCACGACCGGCCACCAACGAGCGACGCGCCACCACGGCCGGTCGCGCCGCCAGAAGTCCCCCACGACGATTCCCCCTGAATACACACGCTTTGACACCCGACAGCAGTGTCGGCGTCCTGCGAGGTGTAGTCGGCGGCTCGTCCTGAAACCGAACGACAACTGACGGTGATCTCGCGCACAGCAGGTATCGGCGCCGGCCAAAAGCCGGCACGACCGGCTGGCTAGCGCCAGAGATCACGGGCGCCCCAGGCTAGAGACCCGGGCAACACCGGCCATCGCCGGAGCCTTGATCAGAAGACGCGGATCCAGTCGATCAGCATCTCGGCGGGGTAATTGCCGCCACCGGGCTCGCGGCCGCCGGAGCCACCGACAGCGAGATTGAACACCGGGGCCAAGGTGTAGCCCGGATCGTTGAAGGGCCAGTCGTCCAATGAATTGGCCGGCACCGTGAAAAACGGCTCTTGCCCCGGCGCGTAGTCCTTCCAGAAGTACATTCCGGTCGGCTGCCAGGTCATCCGCCAGGTATGCCACCCACTGTCAATGGGGTGCGGATCGGTGGCGAACGACGTGCCGTCCAACCGGGCGTGCACCGTCGTCCCCGACGGCCAGTCCCGGTTGCCGTACCACTCGACCAGATCGACCTCACCGCCGCGGGCCGGATCGTCATTGAGCAGCCAGAAGGCCGGCCAGGCGCCGTCGGTCAGGCAGTTCAGCTTGATCCGCGCCTCCCAGGTGGTGCCGACTCCACCGCGCCAGTTTCCGACGACCTTGGCGCTCGCGTAACGCTCCTGAATGTTCGCCCCCGGACCACGGGTGGCCCTAATGACGAGGTTGCCCTTGCCGTCCTGGAACACGTGCTCCTGATCGGTCACGTAACGGCCCATGTTGTACGGCTGGTCCCATTCGACGGGGTTCCGGATGACCTCGCGCTCGGGCACGATGAACCACCACGCCGGATCCGGAGGTGCACCCGCAGGGCCGTTGAATTCGTCCCGGAACAGCATCGCCGGGCCTGCCGATGAGCCGGCAGGCGCGGCCCCCGGGCCAGTTCCCGGGCCCGGGGCAACGGGCAACGGGTCGGCGTCAGCCTTCGGGGAACCCAGCACGGTGGTAACCGCGCCCAGGCCAACCATCATCATGATCTTGCGACGATCCATGTCCGGCACATCAGCAATCGTAGGCGACGCAACGTCGCGACACCGTGAGCACGTAACCCGATCGCGGACGTGTTCGCGCTCGTCGCCGCGGCGGATTTCCACCGCAGTTCGCTCTCTGCGGCCCGCAGGCACGCGGATGACGATGTCCAGACCAGTGCCGGGCAACACCGAGATCACGTACAGGAAGTTCCGGACGAAACCGTCAAACCCCGCTGATCACACCATGTGTCACGATGGCCGCCGTCTCGTCGACCCATTGCTCGTCGAGTTCGCTCTCCGGATGTAGCAGCATCCGCAGCATCGTTGCGCCACCGATGATTTCGATGAGCCGTTCTGGCTTGACGTCGGCCTGCACCTCGCCGCGCTCGATGCCGTGCTCCAGCCGGACCCGCACGACGTCGAACAGCCCGTGGAAGCGTGCGACGACCCGGGCGTTGAGTTCCTCGTCGGCGCTCATGTCGGCCATCAATCCGGGTAGCGCCGCCCGCACCGCAGGACTGGTGAACACATCACGCGCCGCGGCGATCATGGCGCGGATGTCACCGACGATGTCCCCTTCCGGGGTCCCCAGCGCGGACGGCGTCGTCGGGAACGCCGCTTCATGCACCAACTCGGCCTTGCTCGACCAGCGGCGGTACAGCGCCGTCTTCGTGGTACCCGCACGCTCGGCGATCGCCGCCATTGTCAGGTTGGCGTAGCCGACTTCAGGCAGCAGTTCGGCGGCAGCGGTCAGCACCGCGGCATCGATCCGGCGGTCGCGGGGCCGCCCCGCGCCAGAGGGCTTGTCAACCGGTTGCAGGTCTGATTTCATAACGCTACGCATCGTATCGTAATTACCTCGGGAAGGAAGGTTCAGTGCCGAACCAACCGGCGGAAGGCTCCGTCACGGTCGAAACGAACGTCGACCATATTCAGCGCTCCAGCCGCGACGTGACAACAGTTCCGGACATCCTGTCACAGTGGCTGTCCACAGTGATGGAAGGCGGCATCAAGCCCGACATCACCGTCGAGAGCGGAGTCGATTCCAATGGAATGTCCTCCGAGACAATCATTCTCACGGGCCGCTGGACCGAGAACGGCACGCCGGTGGAGCAAAAGTGGGTCGCCCGGGTCGCGCCGACCGCCGAGGACGTCCCCGTCTTCTCCTCCTACCGCCTGGACCACCAGTTCGACGTCATGCGCATGGCCGCCGAACTCACCGACGTCCCCGTCCCGCGTGTCCGCTGGCTCGAGAACACCGGTGAGGTCCTCGGTTCGCCCTTCTTCCTGATGGACTGCGTCGATGGCGTGGTCCCGCCGGACGTCATGCCGTACACCTTCGGCGGCAACTGGTTCGCCGACGCCACCCCGGAGCAGCAACGCACCTTGCAGGACAGCACCGTCGAGGCCATCGCCAAGCTGCACTCGATCCCCGACGCGGAAAAGACCTTCGGCTTCCTCCAGGAAATCGACCCACCGGGCGACACCGCGCTACGCCGCCACTTCGGCTGGCTCAAGGACTGGTACCAATTCGCGGCGTCAGGCCTGGGCCGCTCGCCGTTGGTCGAGCGCGCCCTCGTCTGGCTGGAGGACAACTTCCCCGAGGACGTGGCGGCGTCTGAATCAGTTCTGGTGTGGGGTGATTCGCGCATCGGCAACGTCATGTACCAGGACTTCCGCCCGTCCGCGGTCCTGGACTGGGAAATGGCCACCGTCGGCCCGCGTGAGTTCGACGTCTCGTGGATCATCTTCGCGCACAAGGTGTTCCAGGAGCTGGGTGGTCTGGCCGGGCTACCCGGCCTGCCGAACGTGCTGCGTGAAGAGGATGTGCGCGCGACGTACAAGGACTTCACCGGCGTCGAGGTCGGCGACCTGCACTGGTTCTACATCTACTCCGGCGTGGTGTGGTGTTGCGTGTTCATGCGCACCGGGGCCCGCCGCGTGCACTTCGGCGAGATGGAACAGCCCGAGGATCTCGAGTCGCTCTTCTACCACAAGTCTTTGCTGGAGAAGCTCCTGGAAGGAACCGCCTGAATGCTCGGCCCCATGGACGAATATCCGATCCACCAGGTCCCTCAGCCCATCGCGTGGCCGGGATCCAGCGACCGGAACTTCTACGACCGCTGTTACTTCAATGCCCACGACCGCACGGGCGACATCTTCGTCATCACCGGCATGGGCTACTACCCCAACCTCGGGGTCAAGGACGCCTACTTCCTCGTTCGCCGCGGTGACACTCAAACAGCAATCCACCTGTCCGACGCCATCGACCAGGACCGGTTGAACCAGCACGTCGTCGGCTACCGCATCGAGGTCACCGACCCGCTGCACCAGGTACGCATCGTGCTCGACGAGACCGAGGGTATTGCCGCCGACCTGACGTGGAACGGCCTGTTCGACGTCGTGCAGGAGCAGCCGCACATCATGCGGCAGGGAAATCGGGTCACGCTGAATGCGCAGCGCTTCGCTCAACTGGGCTCCTGGAGCGGCACCCTCGCCATCGACGGCGAAGACATCAAGGTCAGCCCGGACACGTGGATCGGCTCACGCGACCGGTCCTGGGGCATCCGCCCCGTCGGTGAGGCCGAGCCGGCCGGCCGGCCGGCGGATCCGCCGTTCGAAGGTATGTGGTGGCTGTACGTGCCGATCGCGTTCGAAGAGTTCTCGCTCGTGATGATCATCCAGGAGGCCCCGGACGGCTTCCGGTCGCTCAACGACTGCAGCCGCGTCTGGAAGGACGGGCGCGTCGAGCAGCTCGGCTGGCCGCGCGTGAAAATCCACTACGTCTCCGGAACCCGCATCCCCACCGGGGCCACCATCGAGGCGACGGCGCTGGACGGCACACCCGTCCGCTTCGACGTGGAATCCAAGCTGCCGGTGCCGATCCATGTGGGCGGCGGCTACGGCGGTGACGCCGACTGGCTGCACGGCATGTGGAAGGGCGAGAAGTTCACCGAGCGCCTCACCTACGACATGACCGACCCCGGCATCATCGCGCGCTCCGGCTTCGGCGTCATCGACCACGTCGGCCGTGCGGTGTGCCATGAGGGCAGCAAGCCGCCCACCGAAGGGTGGGGTCTGTTCGAGCACGGCGCGCTCGGCCGGCACGACCCGTCGGGCTTCCCCGACTGGCTGACCATGGCCCCCTAGATTTGCTCGCTTACGAGCAAACAGAAATGTCCTCGGCACAATGGCGTGCCGGGGACGTTTCTGTCTGGCCCTGCTACCTGGCCCACAGCAATGACGCCGCGAGCATCACTTCGACGACACCATAAAACTGGTTGGGGTAGAACGACGTTCGGTCTCCGGCGAGCGCTGCACACACTCGCCCGAAGGCCATACCGAGTAACGCGACACTCACGGTGACCACAATGCCGAGACGGACCTGCTCCGGCGCCGCGATGGCGTACCCGAGGATCGCCGCGATGGCCAACCCGAAACCCCCGTACACCGCCCGCACCTCGGCCCGAGATGCCGCTTCGCCCAGCGTGATTCCGAATGGTCGCAACATCTGCGCCGGCGCCGTCAGTGCCCGCAGGCCCATGCCCGCAAAGAACACCGCATTGACACCGACAACAACATTGGAAGCCACTGACACCGTTACCTCCTGACGACGGTGCGACGGCAACCAGCATGACGCACGTGAGTCATGTCGTCAGACGAAACGACTCAGAGTCGCCACATTTCGCGCTCGGTGGCGGCCTGCTCGAATGCCTTATGGCGAAAAGCCTCCGGCTGGCGCACTTTCGCGGCCAGATGCACTCGGGTCACGAACGCGGCGGTCTTGTCCGACCACCAGTGCATCGCGGCCGCGGCGGGGTGGACGCCAACCGGCACAGAGTTGGTAGCCATCGCGGTATCCCTTCACGAACTCCGACAATGCTTTTGAGACCGCACACCTCGGCGACGGGCAAGGTCGGCACTGGTGCACAGGTTCAGCGACGGAGCTCGTCGATCTATTCCCTGTGGCACGCCGGTGTTCGCTGCCGGCTTACTCCAGCCCGGCGGTGCCGTCCGGTTTGACGGTCACGGCCGCTCCGGCGAGGTCCTCGCGGGTACTGGCCTCGGCCTGCGACGCATCGGTGATCACCGCCAACGCCCGGCTGCCGCTGGGGGTGCGGACAGCCACGAATACCTTCTCGGGCACCCCCTCACGGGTCACCGGCGTGGTCCAGGTTTCCACCGTGCCAGTGCCCGACCAGTCCTCTTCTGCCACCGCCGTCGGCTCGGCATCGACCTCCGATTGCACGTCCTCCCAACGGAACTCGTGCGCAGGCGGCTCAGTGCTGTAGACGCCGAAGCTGTGCTTGGTCAGGTACCCGCCGTTGGCGGTGATCAACCCGACCTGGCCGGGATTGGCCGTCAGCCGCCCGGCCATGGTGGCGATCGAATGCGACACGTAGTTGTTCCACGGCCCACCGGCGAACGTCAGGCCGCCGGTGACGGTCAGTGGCCGCGCCGGATCATCGAGCGCCAGACCGAGCTCACGCGCCGCCACCTGCACCGCCGACGGGAAGCACGAGTACACGTCGATCGCATCGATGTCGTCGATGCCGAGCCCCGTCAACTCCAGCACCCGACGGCCGGCGATCCGAATGGCCGGCGACCCGGAAAAGCTCGCGCGCTCCCCGATCAGATAGGTGTCGTGAGCGTCGGTGCCGGCGTAGGGAAAGACCCACCGCTCCCTGGGAATCTGCAGTTGCCCGGCCTTGCCCACCGAGGTGAGGATCAGGGCGGCGCCCTGGTCGACCATGTTGTTGGAGTTCATCAGCTTGGTGTAGGGCCAGCTGATCATCCGGTTGTCCGGGCCGGGTTGCCAGATCTGCTCGGCCGGAACAACTTCGGGGCTCCAGGCATGCGGATTGCTTGCCGCCACTTGACTGAACCGCGACCACAGTTCGCCGATCCGTTGCCGGTGCTCCTCCGGGGCCTCCCCCGCAGCGATCCGCAAGGCCTGCTCGAACATCGGGTACACGTGGGACGGGGCCACCAGTCCGATCCGGAGTTCGGCTGGACCGGCCATGGTGAACTCGGGGTCGCTGGGTGCCATCGGCACCGACTCCTCCTGCTCGGTGCCGGTCAGCCGCTCGCCGCGTGCCTTCAGTCGCGTCCGGGTCCGCCAGGTTTCGCCACCGGCGATCAGCACGACGTCGTGGCGGCCCTGCTGGATGTCCAGGCACGCCTGATTCACCAGCGACTGCGGGATGTTGCCGCCGACCGGGGTGTACCGCGTGACGGCGCCGGGTGCGCCGATGCGCTCCGCCAACAACAGACCGGGGTCTCGATAACGCACCGACAGCAGGTTGACGACCCGGACGGCGTCGACCGCCTCGAGGACGCGGGCGTCCGCGGCGGCGCGGGCCGCCGCTTCCATTAGGTCGACCGGCTCGCCGCCCGGATTCTCGTCGTGCTGGTTGACCTGGCCATAGCCGACGAGTATCGGGGTTCTGGGATCAAGTGACACTGATGTTTCCTCTTCTGTGCCGGGTCTTCTCCGGGATTACCTCCACCTTGGCGGCCTCTGGGCGGCACTGTAAACGACCAGCGCGGAAACCCGCACATGAGCGTTCGGGACATCTATTCACCGTCAAGGGCGCCAGATGTCGCGTGAGGAAACGTGTAGGTGTCGCACAATGCGATTTACAGGGCGGCGGCGACGGCATTGCATGGACCTGACATGCAGAAGGGTGAACACATGACGATGAGCGTGGCCGAACGCGCCGAACTCGCCGCAGCCGTCAAGGACCTGCTCAGTGAACATTGCACCGAAGCCGACGTCCGCCGGGTGATGAGCACCGACGACGGATTCGATCGCGACCTGTGGCACAAGTTGGCCGCGCAGGGCGTGGCGGGCCTGATTGTCGACCCGGAATACGGCGGCGTCGGGCTGGGTGCGCAAGAGCTGGAGGCGGTAGCCGAGGTCACCGGTGCAGCCTTGCTTCCCGCCCCGTTCCTGTCGAGTGCGGTGTTCGCCACGGCCCTGATCCAGGCCGCCGGCAGCGGCGACGACAAGGCGCGGCTTTTGCCTGCGTTGGCCGAAGGCTCCTCGATCGCCACCGTGGCCGTCACCGGACCCCGGGGCACGTGGGCGCCGGATGGTGTTGCGGTTCAGGCAGTTCGGCGCGGCGACCGGTACGAGCTCACGGGCAGCGCGCACTATGTGCCCGATGGGCAGATCGCCGACGTCGTCGTCGCCGTCGCGAGGACCGACGACGGCATCGCGATCTTCGAGGTCGCCCCGGACGCGCCCGGCTTCGACCGCACCGCCGCAACGGTTTTCGACCCCACCGTCCGGCTGTCGACATACACCTTCCACCAGACCCCGGCCCGTCGCATCGGCACCGGAGGCTGGGCGGCTGTCGAATACGCGCTGTCCCTCACGGTGATCGCCCTCGCCGGGGAACAAGTCGGCGGGGCCCGCCACCTGTTCGATGTCACTGTCGACTACCTCAAGACCCGCATCCAATTCGGGCGGCCCATCGGCAGTTTCCAGGCACTCAAGCACATGGCGGCCGATCTCTTGCTGGAAGTCGAATCCGCCACCTCAGCCGCGCAACATGCCGCCGCGCAATTCGCCACCGACCCGGCGAGCGCAGACGGTCCCGTCGCGTTGGCCGGATTCGCTTGCGCGGAGGCGTATCACACCACGGCCATGCAATCGATCCAGATGCACGGCGGCATCGGCTTCACCTGGGAGCACCCCGCGCATCTGTTCCTGCGCCGGGCGCGCACCGGCCGTCAACTGTTCGGCAGCTCACGCGACCATCGTGAGCGCTACCTGGCAGCAAAGGGCGCCTGATATGACCACCACCGCACCGAATCCTGATGACCTGCGCACCGAGGTGCGCAACTGGCTCGCGCAGAACTGGACCGCGTTGTCACCGTCCGACGATCCGTGGATCAGTTCGCCCGAGGAAATCGCCTGGCGCGAAAAGGTTCTCGACGCCGGCTACGCCGTACCCACCTATCCGGCCGACTGGTTCGGCCGCGGGTACCCCAGCAAGCTCGCCGCGGTGATCCACCAGGAATTCCGCGCCGTCAAGGCCCCCGGCGCCTGTCAGGACAAGCACAACATTCCCGCCAACACGCTGTTCGCGTTCGGTTCGGATGAGCTGAAACACGAACTGCTACGGGACTTTCTGACCGGGGCGGCACGCACCTGCCTGCTCTACAGCGAGCCCGGCGCCGGATCCGATCTGGCCGGGGTGAGCACCACGGCGGTGCGCGACGGCGACAGCTGGGTGGTGACCGGCCAGAAGGTGTGGACCTCCGGAGCGGCGACGTCCGAGTACGGTCTGCTGATAGCACGCACCGACTGGGATGCGCCGAAGCACAAGGGCATGAGCTACTTCATCATCCCGATGCGGCAGCCCGGCATCGAGGTGCGGCCGCTGGTCCAGATCACCGGCGAGGCGCACTTCAACGAGGTGTTCATCTCCGACGCCACCGTGCCGCACGCAAATCTCATCGGCGGAGAAGGCAACGGCTGGCGCGTCCTGCAGACCGCCCTGGCGTACGAACGCTCCATCATGGGCGACGGCGGACGCGGATCACGCAACAAGTCCAAGGCCGACAGCCTCGTGGAACTGGCGCGCGAGCACGGACGCCTCGATGACCCCGCCCTGCGGGAGCGGCTCGCGGATGTGCTGGCGCTCCGGGAACTCAACCGGCTCAACAATCTTCGCGCCAAAGCAGCCACCAGCCAGGGCACGTCGAGTTCGATCATGTCGCTGGGCAAGCTCGCGATGTCGCGAATCCTGCACTCCGAGGCCGCGCTGAAGACCGAGATCATCGGGACCCAATCGCTGTTGGCGGGTCCCGACAACCCCGAAGCCGACGACGTTAACTTTCTGTCCCTCAACGCGTTCTTCAGCTCGATCGGCGGCGGCACCGACCAGATTCAGCGCACCATCATCGGCGAACGCGTACTGGGGCTGGCGAAGGAACCCGAGACCGATCGCGATATCCCATTCCGTCAGGCGCGACGCAGTTGACGACCGTGGCCTACGACCCGCCCCTGGCCGGGGTCGAGATTCTCGATCTCACCGCCGGACCCATCACGGCAGTCGGCCGGCTACTGGCTGATCTCGGCGCCCACGTCACGTCGGTGCAGCTGGTCGGCGTGACCGCGTCCGACACCACGGGGCCACGTATCGACGGGGTGCCCATCGGCACCGCCATCAATCGCCACGGCATCCCCACGGTCGAGATCGATACGTCGACCCCCGCCGGGCGGCAGGCGTGGGCCGAGTTGCTGGCGACCGCCGACATCCTCATCGAGAACACGCGCCCGGGGTCGGCGGCAGAGGAGTCCTTGGCGATCAAGCAGATTCACGCGGACCATCCGGCATTGGTCATCCTCTCCATCAGTGATTTCGGCCGCGATACGCGTTATCGCGATTGGCAGGCCACCACGCCCGTGCTCCACGCGTTGACCAGCGAGCTGTCCCGTTCCGGCATCCCGGGACAGATACCGCTGGTGCCACCGAGCGCAGACCTGCCGTATCACGTCGCCGCGGCCCAGGCGGCCTTCGTCACTCTCTGCGTGTTCCTGGATCGGCTGCGCACGGGTACAGGCGATCTCATCGATTTCTCGGTGCTCGAGGGAGCGATGCAGACCCTCGACCCACCGTTCGGCACTGCGGGCAGTGCGGCGGCCGGCGTGCCCATCAGCGAACAGAAGCGGAATTGGGTTGCCGAGCAGCAGCGCTATCCGATCTTCAAATGCAAGGACGGCCATGTCCGCATGTGCGTACTGGCAAAACGCCAGTGGCAGAGCATGTTCGAGTGGATGGGGTGCCCGGAAGAATTCGCCGACCCGAAGTTCAACAGCCTCCGCGAGCGCTTCGCGTCGGCGACCCTCTTCGGCGCCATCGAGGCGTTCTGTGCCGACAAGACGCGCGCGGAGCTGGAACTGGCCGGCCAACGGCACGGCGTGCCGACGGCCGCGGTGCTGAGCCTGGCCGAGGTCTTGTCCACGGAACAGGTTGCCGCGCGCGGCTTCTTCCGCGAGACCGAACTCTCCCCCGGCCTGACGGCACCTGTGCCGGTCGGCGTCGTCGAGATCGACGGGCACCGGGCCAGCAGCCTGAACATCAAGGCACCGAGTCACCGACGGCTCCGCGACGCGCCCACTCTCACCGCGCGCGCCCGTAGCGATCTCGGGCTGCCGCTGGAGGGACTGCGCGTACTAGACCTCGGCGTCATCGTCGTCGGCAGCGACACCGGCCGCCTGTTCGCCGACCTCGGCGCCGACGTCGTCAAGATCGAGAATTCCGCCTTCCCCGACGGGCTGCGCATCAGCCTCACCCGGATGACGCAGGCCTACGCCGCCGGTCACCGCAACAAGCGGTCGATCGGCATCGACCTACGATCCGAGCACGGGCGGGCGCTGGCACATCAGCTGGTGGCGCAGTCCGACGTCGTGCTGAGCAACTTCAAACCCGGTGTGGCAGCAGCGCTCGGAATGGACTTCGCCACGCTGCAGCAGGTGAATCCGGGCATCGTCGTCGTCGACAGCTCGGCGTACGGGCCCACCGGACCGTGGGCGAAACGACTCGGCTACGGACCGTTGGTCCGCGCCGCGGCGGGCTTCACCGAGCTGTGGACGTACCCGGATTACCCAGATGCCTTCTGCGACACCGTCACGGTGTACCCCGACCACGTGGCCGCGCGGATAGGCGCGCTGAGTGCCGTCGCGCTGCTGCTGCGCCGCGAACGCAGCGGCCTCGGTGGATCAGCGAGCATCGCGCAAGCCGAGGTGATGCTCAGTCACCTGGCCGACGACATCGCCGCCGAGGTACTCACGAGCCGAGGTCATGCTCCCGGTGATCAGCCGCTCCACGACGCGCCTTGGGGCCTGTTTCCCGGCGCCGGCGACGACGCATGGATCTCGGTGACGGTCCGCGACGACACCGACTGGTCGGCCTTGTGCGCGGTGATCGACCGGCCCGACCTCGGCGCCGACGCCGAGCTGGGTTCCCGGGTCGGGCGGCACCGTCAGCGCGCGCGGCTCGATGAGGCACTCGGCGCGTGGACGTCGCGGCGCACACCGACGGACGCGATGGCGCAGTTGCAAGCCGCGGGCGTCCCGGCCGGCGCCGTACTGCACGCGGCCGAGGTTCCCACCTGGGACTACTACGTAGAGCGACGGACATTCCGCGAGGAACTGCATCCACATGGGGCGACACCGTTCATGATGGAGAACGTGCAAATCCACGCCGACCTCATTTCCGATCCCCCGCTGGGGCAGGCGCCGCTGCTCGGGGAGCAGACCCGCGAGGTCGCGGCCGAGCTGCTCGGACTGGACGACGCCGGGATCGACGACCTGATCGGGCGCGGCGTCCTCGAAGTACCTGCGGCAGCGGCACATTCGGGACGGTAACCGACACCCGCAATGGAAATCGATTTCACCCGGCTTCGCTACTTCGTCGCAGTCGCCGAAGAGCTGCATTTCAAGCGCGCCGCCGACCGGTTGATGATCACCCCGCCGCCGTTGAGCAAGCAGATCAAACTATTGGAGCGCGAACTCGGTGGGGAGCTTTTCGAGCGGACGTATCACGACGTCCGGCTGACGCCGCTGGGCATGCAGCTGCTGGAACCGGCACGTGACATCCTGCGGCGGGTCGAGGAGCTGAAGTCCACCGCGTCTCGAATCACGCAGGCGAGCAGCCCGATTCGTATCGGGGCGACCGCTTATGCGCCGTCGGATTTCACGGCCAGGTTCGAGCAGGCGGTGGCCGGCCTGGCGATGTCCACCGAGTTCAGCGTGCCCGGGTCAGCGGCTGAGGTCATCGCAAAGCTGGTTTCCGGGCATCTCGACCTCGGCCTGATCCACCTGCCGGCCGCCGACAAGCGCATCCGGCACCGAGTGGTGGCCACCTATCCGGGTGCGGCCGCGGTGCGGTTCGACGATCCGTTGGCCGCCAACGACATCATCGCCATCGAGGACCTGCGCGACCGCGACGTGGTGATCGACTTCGCGCGGCCCAATCCCGTGGTGCTGGCGCAGATGGCGCGCGGCCTCAACGAGCGGGGCGTCACACGCATCGTGCGGGCCGTCGGCCAGCTCGGCGGCGAGCTGGAGATGGCCAGCCACGTGTTCAACCGATACCTCGTCGCGCTGGTCAGCTACGCGCCCGCCTCCACGCTGGGCCGAATCTTCTCGCCGCCCGAGTTCAAGCTGATCCCGATCGACGAAAGCACATGGGCCCCGGCCAAAATCGCGCTGGCGTGGGCGCCGGACCGGCTGAGCGATCCGGGCGAGATCGAAGCTGTTGTCGAACAACTCGCCGTCGCCCTCGCTTGACCTGCGCGAGGCGATCATCTGTCAGCTCCCGCCGGTAGGCTGCCTCGACGGACAAACTCCACCACAGCAAGCCCCGGAAGGTTCGAAACCGTGCTCGACGCCGATGACGTGCGCCGCATCGCGCTGTCGCTTCCCGAGACCCGCGAGAAAGAGCGTTGGGGCCATCCGACGTTCGATGTCGCACGCAAGATGTTCGTCACCGTGCCCGACGATGAGACCTCTTTTGCGGTGCGCTGCCCCAGGTTTGACCGCGAAGAGTTGATCGCCGCCGAGCCGCACAAATTCTGGGTGCCGCGACACGAAGCTGCGTCGTCGTGGGTGCGGGTGCGGCTCGAGGCCCTCGACGACGAGCAGGAACTGACCGACATTCTCACCGATTCCTGGCGACTGGCAGCCCCGGCCAGACTCACCGAACAGCAAGAGTCCTGAAAATCAGACCCGCTGCGTCACCCGGCCGAAGACCATGGACTCTTCGATGCGGTCGAAGCGGTGGTCGATCACGTCGAGCACATAGTTGTGCCGGACGTGCCACGGGCGATGGGTGCCTGACTTCGGCAGCGCGTGGGGGTTGCGGTTGATGTAGCCCGCGTCGAGATCGAAGGTCTTCTTCTCGTCCATCGGGACGTCACCCAGATGTGGGTAGGCGTGCGTGTAGCCGTGAGAGTCCATGTACGCCACCAGCTTTGCGAAGGCACGGGCGGTCATGTCGGCGCGCAGGGTCCACGATGCGTTGGTGTAACCCAGGCACCATGCCATGTTCGGCACGTCCTCGAGCAGGAACTCCTTGTAGACGTAGCGGTCAGACGGTGTGATCGCGACGCCGTCGACCGACAGGGAGATGCCACCGAGCGCCTGAAGCTCCAGTCCCGTCGCGGTGACGATGATGTCGGCGTCGATCCGGGCACCGGATTTCAGCACGATGCCGTCCGCGTCGACGTGCGAGATGTGGTCGGTGACGACCTCGGCGCGGCCGTCGCCGATGGCCGTGAAGATGTCGCGGTCGAGCACGGCGCAGAGGCGTTGGTCCCAGGGGTCGTACTTCGGGTTGAAGTGCACGTCCACGGGGTAGCCGGCCGGCAGTGCGGCCACGGCCCGGCTACGGATGAGCCGGCGCCCACCCTTGGGGAACTTGCGGAGCAAGTTGTAGCTGAGGACGCTGATCAGCACGTTCCGGAACCACACGATACGGTGAGCGATCTTGTCCGGCAACAGCTTCCGGATCAGGCTGACCATCGGGTCGATCTGCCACTGCGACATCAGATAGGTGGGCGACCGCTGCAGCATGGTCACCTTCGCGGCGGTCTTCGCCATGGCAGGCACCAGGCTGACGGCGGTCGCGCCGCTGCCGATCACCACCACCTTCTTGCCGGCGTAATCGAGTGACTCCGGCCAGAACTGCGGGTGCACAACCTCGCCGGCGAACGTGTCGATGCCCGGAAAATCCGGGGTGTAGCCCTGGTCGTAGTTGTAATACCCGGTGCCGCAGAACAGGAATCGGGCGCGGTAGGACTTGGCCTCGCCGTCCTGCAGGGTCTGCACCGTCCAGGTGTCGGTCGTCGAATCCCAGTCGGCCGACTGCACATGGGTGTTGAAGTTGATGTGCCGGTCGATGCCGTGCGTGTGTGCGGCGGTGGTCAGGTATTCGCGGATGTGATCGCCGTCAGCGATGTTCTCCGGCCGCGTCCACGGCTGGTACGGGAAGCTGAGCGTGAAGATATCGCTGTCCGAGCGAATGCCGGGATAGCGGAACAGGTCCCAGGTGCCACCGATGCGTGCGCGCCGCTCCAGGACCGTGTACGTCAGTTGCGGGTTGCGCTGGTGCAGCCGGTACGCGGCGCCGATGCCGGAGATTCCGGCACCGATGATCAGCACATCGAAGTACTCGCCGTCGCTGGCCGTCATGAGTCTCCCTTGATCAAATCCGGTACCGCCGGTATCACCTTAGGACACGACGGTCCTACGCCGTCGAGCTGTGTGCCGTCCCGACGAGCAGCGCCCGCAAATGCTGATTGACCTGTTCGGGACGTTCCAGGTTCGCGCAGTGGCCGCCGCCCAGTTCGACGAACGACCACAGATTCGGCACGTTCCTGGCAATGCGGCGGGATGCCGCGATGGGCAGCAACCGGTCTTTGGTGCTACCGATGACCAGCGTCGGCACCGTCAGATTGTCGAGGCTGATGTGATGCGCATCGAGGTTGTCCACCAGAGCGTTCACCCATCCGCTGCGGCCGGCCGCGGAGGTGCCCATGAACAGTTCGTAGACGTAGTCGGCGACGGCAGGGTCGGCATCTCGCCCGACGGCGATCATGGCGACGAACTGGCGCGCCGCCTTCCGTGAACCCGGCACCAGCGGCGCGCCGCCGAAGGTCTTGAGGATGCGGCCGGCAGCGTAGGCCCGGGACTTCGCCAGCGAGTTCGGGACCTGCGCCAGCTGGACCAGCTTCAGCAGGTCGCCGGTGGTGGTGTTGATCAGGGCGACAGCGTCCGCACACTCGCTGACACGCTGCGGGTAGCGCTGCGCCCAGGATGTGATGGCGATGCCACCCATCGAGTGTCCGGCGATGACGGCCCGCTCCCCTGGCCTGAGCGTCGCGCTCAACACCGCATCGAGGTCGGCTGCGAGGAAGTCCAGGTTGTACTTGTAGCGGCCCTTGGGAGCCTCGCTCTGGCCGTGCCCGCGGTGGTCGTACGCGATCACCCGGTAGTCGGTCGCCAGGTCCGCGATCTGGTTGCCCCATACGCCGATGGCGCAGGTGATGCCGTGCGCGAACACGATCGGCTGCCCATGTTCGGGGCCGAACACCTCGGCGTGCAGCCGGGTGCCGTCGACGGCCTTGATTTCCATGGACCGGCCTGGTGGCAGGGCTGCGGGACGTCCGGGTTTGACCAGTTGGGCTCGGGTGAAGGCGGTCATACTGCTCCGTTCGGGTTCGGCGACGTTGCCGGCGGGACATCCCGTACCAGCGAGCCTACCTAAATAACCAGCACCGGCTTGACAACGCGACCGGCCGTGGCGTCGGCCCAGGCGTCGGCGAACCCGTCGAACGGGTACTTCCGTACGAGTTTGTCGACGGGCAGCTCGCCCCGAAGGACGTGCCCGGCCAGCCGCGGGATGAAGCTGTGCGGCTCGCTGTCACCTTCGATCACACCCTGTACCCGTAGCCCGTTGGCCAGGATCAGCCCGACCGGCAGCTCCGCTGTCATGGCACCCAGACCGACCAGAGCCAGCGTGCCGCACTTGCGCAGCAGCGTCAGCGCCGTCGTGATGACGTCGCCGCGCGCGGTGGTGTCGACGGCCGCTGTCGCGCCGCCACCGGTGAGGTCCAAGATCTCGGCAGACAGCTGTTCCGATGACGAGTCGACAGCACCCGTCGCACCCAATTCGATTGCCAGTGAACGACGTTCGGCGATCGGATCGACGGCGACGATCGCCTTGCATCCCACTATGCGGGCCGCCATCACCGCCGACAGGCCGACACCGCCCGCGCCGTAGACCACCACGGCGTCGTCCGGTCCCGCGGCCAGGGTGTTGAGGACAGCGCCCGCGCCGGTCTGCACACTGCAGCCCAACGGCGCCGCCAGCGCCGGGTCGATCGAGTCCGGCAGCACGACGACGTTGGAGGTGTTCGCGAGCGCGTGGGTGGCGAAGCTGGACTGGCCGAAGAACCCGCCCCGAACCGGCGCGCCGTCCAGTCTCAGCGCGCTCGTTTCGTCGCCGCGGTCACCGGCCATATTCAGTTTCGCCGCGTTGTCGCAGTATGCGGGCTTGCCGCCCGCGCAGCTGGGGCAGCGGGCACAACTCGCCATCGTCAGCACCACCTGCTGCCCGACGTCGACGCGCGCGTCCGGCCCGACCGCGAAGACCGTGCCGGCGCCCTCATGGCCGAACACCATGGGCAGGCGCTTTTCCGGCCAACGACCCGACATCGTGATGTCGGTGTGGCAGATGCCGACCGCATCAATGCCGACCAGCACCTCGTCGCCCTGCGGTTCGCGAATCTGGACGTCGGTCAGTTCCGGAGCGGAACCCGGGCGAAGCAACACCGCGGCACGTGCGTCGATCATTCCCGGATCGTAGGTGGGCGGTAACCTGCGCCGGATGACCGGTCTCGTCAAACGTCGGGCACCACGGCGATGAAACGCGGTCCGTTGCCGTCATGGTCGGTGCCCTTCGTCTTTGTCACCGGTGCGGCGTCGCAGTACCTCGGCGCCGCGATCGGCGTGTTCCTCTTTTCGACCACCCAGCCGGCGACGGTGGCATGGCTGCGCGCCGCAGCCGGCGCGCTGGTATTGATGGCGTGGCGCCGGCCATGGCGGATGCGGTTGACGCGACGCCGGATCGCGATCGCGACCCTTTTCGGGCTGATCACCGTCGGCATGAACATCGCGTTCTACGAGGCCCTGGCACGAATACCGCTCGGCACCGCTGTCGCGGTGGAATTCATCGGGCCGACCCTTGTTGCCACACTCGGCTCACGCCGGCCCCGTGATCTCCTCGCGGCAGCCCTCGCCGCCGGCGGCGTCGCCCTGTTGGCCGGCATCGAATTCACCTCTGAACTCGCCGGGGTGGCATGGGCACTGGCCGCCGCGGCGCTGTGGGCCGGCTACATCCTCGTGGGTAAACGCGTGGCTGACACCCACGGCGGGCTGGACACCCTGGCCCTCGGAATGTCCACCGCGGCGGCCATTTTGGGTCCGGTGATCATCGGTCTGCAGGCGCACACGAACTCTGCGGTGTTCTTCGAACCTCGCACCTGGCTGCTCGGCCTTGGCGTCGGATTACTGTCGACGGCCATCCCTTACGGCCTCGACCAGGTCGTCCTGCGCCAGGTCGGTCAAGCGAGGTTCGCGATCTTACTGGCACTGTTGCCGGTGACGGCCACCATCATCGGGCTGACCGTCCTGCATCAAGTGCCGGCGATCGGCGAGATCGCCGGCATCGGATTGGTGGTTGCCGGCCTTTTACTCGGTGCCCGGGGCGCACGGTGAAGGCGGCATGCGACAGTGACAGTGACTCACCGGCAGCCCTACAGGAGAAGAGCACCATGCGCGCCATTCAGATCGCCCGGTTGGACGGCCCGTCAGCAGCCGAACTGAACGAGATTCCCGAACCCGACGGCGCCGGCGCCGTGGTGATCGAGGTGCACGCCGCCGGTGTCGCCTTCCCGGATGCGCTGCAGTCCCGCGGTCTTTATCAGCACAAGCCCGAGTTGCCGTACACCCCCGGCGCCGAGCTCGCGGGCGTGGTGCGCAGCGCACCCGAGGGCGCGCACGTGGCGGCCGGAGACCGGGTCGCGGCGCTGACCATGTTGTCCGGCGCGATGGCGGAAGTCGTTGCGCTACCGGCTGATCGGGTGTTCAAGCTGCCGGACACGGTGTCGTTCGAGGCCGGCGCCGGCCTGCTGTTCAACGACCTGACGGTGCACTGCGCGCTGCGTACCCGCGGCCGGCTGACACCGGGTGAGACGGTGCTGGTGCACGGCGCCGCCGGCGGCATCGGCACGTCGACGCTGCGGCTGGCCCCCGCGTTCGGGGCCGCCCGCACCATCGCGGTGGTGAGCTCGCAGGACAAAGCCGAAATCGCCCGCGCCGCCGGCGCTTCCGATGTCGTGCTGGCCGACGGTTTCAAAGACGCGGTGCGTGAGTTGACCGGCGGCCGGGGCGTCGATCTGATCCTCGACCCGGTGGGTGGCGACCGCTTCACCGATTCCCTGCGGACGCTGGCACCGGGCGGCCGGCTGCTGGTGGTGGGATTCACCGGCGGCGATATCCCGACGGTCAAGGTGAACCGGCTGCTGCTCAACAACGTCGACGCGGTGGGTGTCGGTTGGGGTGCGTGGGCCATGACCCACCCGGGTTATCTCGCCGAGCAGTGGGAGGAGCTGGAGCCGCTGCTGGCCTCCGGTGCGGTGGTCCCGCCGGCGCCCGAAGTCTATCCGCTGGAGCGGGCCGCGGACGCCATTGCCTCGCTGGAAAACCGTTCCGCCAAGGGCAAAGTGGTCGTCACGTTGCGCTGACCGGCAGCACCAGCCGGGACTGCCCGCCGTCGCCGTGTGCGACGGTGTGCACCGAGGGCACCATCCGGGTTGCGGTCCCCAGCGGATCGCCGGTGCCAAGATTGCGCGCGAACCGCGGGAAACAGCCGCCGGCCACCAGCAGCCGGATCCGGTGACCGGCCGCGAATCGGTATGCGGTGGCGTCGAGTTCCAGGCGCAGCAGCGCCTCGGGGGCGTCAGCCGTCGTGAGCCTCAGGTAGCCGTCGGTCACGTTGGTCGAATGTCCATCGGGCCCAACGTCACTGATGCGCACGAACACGTCGGCGTGCGGATTGTCGGTGCGATGGTCCAGCTCGACGTAAGGCGCGCCGATGACGTCGAGGTCGGCGGGCAGCACGGGACTGGTGAAGGACAGGACGTCCGATCGCTCGGCCAGCGCGGTGTCGTCGATGTAACCCGACTTGCCGGAAACCAGAAGGCGCCCACCGATACTCGGTGTGGGGTCGGCCGGGTCGTAGACGAACGCGGACGGCGTCCCGCTGTCCGGCGGAGTCTCGGCCAGCGCCGCGCCGGGGTGTAGGTGCCAGACCCGTTCGGCAGTCGGTGGCGGCCACTCCTGCATGTCGAGCCAGTCACCGCCGGCGACGCAGATCCGCACCGGGGCTGCGGCGCGGCGGGATCCGTCGAGCCACAGCACGGATTCCTTGATGGCCTCGGTACCACCGGATCCGTGCGTCCACGGGCCCACCGTGAGTGCCACTTCGACGCCGCGGGCCCGCAGCCGCCGGTACTGCTCGAGGGTCTGGTCCACGAACACGTCCTGCCAGCCGGTGATCAGCAACACCGGGCCGCGCAGGTTGTCGAGTGCGGCCGCCACACCGTTCTCGGCCCAGTACGGCGACGACGGATCCGGCTGTTCGAGCCAGGCGTTGAACCACGGGGTGCGTCCGCCCAGGAGTTCGGCCGCGGCCGGGTCGAGCGGCAAGGTCTCCAGGACCGGCTTGAGGGTTCGCGGCGTCGCCATGCCGCGGAGGATCTGACGGATCCAGCCACCCCGGTGCTGCCACGCGACCTGATAGCTCCAGCCCAGGAAATCGCCGAGCGCGAATGACCCGGTACTCCACACCGAGTGGCCGAAGTCGTGGGGCGCCATGGTGATCACCGAGGTGGTCAGGTCGGCAGGCTGATCGACCAGGAGTGCCAGCTGGGTGAAACCCAGGTAGGACGCCCCGACGGTGGCGAATTCTCCCCCGTACCAAGGCTGTTCGCGCAGCCACTGGACCGTGTCGGCACCGTCGTCGACTTCGTGGCGACCGGGCTCGAACGCACCGTCGGACCCGAAGGTGCCGCGCGTGCTCTGCAACACGACGTGGAAACCCTGCCCCGCGTACAGCCCGGCGAACACCCGGTTGGGCAGGCCGTCACGGCCGTAGGGCCCCCGCATCAACAACGTGCCGGCGGGCTTGCGGGTACGCGGCGCGTAGTGATCGGCCAGCAGGACCGCGCCGTCACGCATCGGCACCGGAAGCGACCGTTCCACCCGGAAGCTCATGGCCCGCGGCAAACCCAGGCGCCGGGTCAGTGCGCGGGCACCGAGCCACGCCAGGGTGTCGCGTCGCACGTCACACTCTCCTCGTCCTGTCGTGGGCCTTGGACCATTTTCCACGGCGGCACCAGATTCACAGCAATTCCGGGCCGGAACTGTGATCTGTTCGACGGAAAGGAAGTGTTGCGCGCCAACGCCTCCGATCAGCTGGACGGGCTAGAAGGCGGCGTTCTCCAGCTCCATGACGTCGGTGTCGAGCGTCTCGATCACCTCACGCACCGAGCTCAGCAACGGCAGCACGTTCTTGGCGAAGAACTTCGCCACCGCCACCTTGCCGGTATAGAAGGCGTGGTCCCGTTCGGTGGCTCCGGCGAGCGCCGCCTGCGCGATCTGAGCGGCGTGAATCAACCGCCAACCGATCATCAGGTCGCCGACCGCGAGCAGGAACCGCACCGAGCCCAGGCCCACCTTGTACAGCTGCTCGGGATCGCCCTGGGCAGCCATGAGGTAACCCGTCAGCGCTGCAGCCATCGCCTGGACGTCTGCCAGAGCCGTTGCCAGCCGGTCGGTTTCGGCCTTCAACTCCGGCCCGGCGCCGTCGATGGTTGCCGTGATCTGGCTCGACACGTGGGCCAGGGCCGCCCCCTGGTCGCGGATGATCTTGCGGAAGAAGAAGTCCAGCGACTGGATGGCCGTCGTGCCCTCATACAGCGCGTCGATGCGGGCGTCGCGGATGTACTGCTCGATCGGATAGTCCTGCAGGAACCCGGACCCGCCGAGGGTCTGCAGCGATTCGGAGAGCATCTCGTAGGCACGCTCGGAACCGACGCCCTTGACGATCGGCAGCAGCAGGTCGTTCACCCGGTGCGCCAGATCGGCGTCGGCGCCCGAAACGAGTTGCGCGACATCGGCGTTCTGGTAGGCCGCGGTGTACAGGTAGACCGAACGGAGGCCTTCGGCGTAGGCCTTCTGCGTCATCAGGCTGCGTCGGACATCAGGGTGTTCGATGATCGCCACGCGCGGCGCGGTCTTGTCGGCCATCTGGGTGAGATCGGCGCCCTGGATGCGTTCCTTGGCGTAGGCCAGCGCGTTGAGGTAGCCCGTGGACAGCGTGCCGGCGGCCTTGACGCCCACCGTCATCCGGGCGTTCTCGATGACCTTGAACATCTGCGCGATGCCGTTGTGCACGCCGCCGACGAGGTAGCCGACGGCGGGCTTTCCGTGGGCGCCGAACGTCAGCTCACAGGTGGGCGAGGACTTGATGCCCATCTTGTGTTCCAGGCCGGTGACGTACACGCCGTTGCGCTCGCCCAACTCGAGGGTCTCGGAGTCGAACAGGTAATTGGGGACGAAGAACAGACTGAGCCCCTTGGTGCCCGGGCCCGCGCCAACGGGGCGGGCCAACACCAGATGGAAGACGTTCTCGGCGGTGTCACCGACGTCGCCGCCGGAAATGAAGCGCTTGACGCCTTCGATGTGCCAGGTGCCGTCGGGCTGTTCGATGGCCTTGGCCCGTCCCGCCCCGACATCGGACCCGGCGTCCGGCTCGGTCAGCACCATGGTGCCCGCCCAGCCCTTGTCCATGGCCGTCCGCGCCCAGTGTTGCTGCTCCTCGGTGCCGACCTCGGCCAGCGTGTGCGCCATCGCCGGCCCCAGGCCGTACAGGAAGGTCGCCGACGGGTTCGCGCTGATGAGCATTTCCTGCGTCGCCCACACCAGCGCCGCCGGTGCCGGCGTCCCACCGGCGCGCTCATCGAGGCCCAGCCGCCACCACTCGGCCTCCTTGACCACCCGCACGGTCTTGGCCAGTTCCTCGGACACCGTGATGCGGTGCTCGTCAGGCAGGAACACCGGCGGGTTGCGGTCGGCTTCGACAAACGTCTCGGCGACAACGCCTTCGGCCAGTTTCGAGACCTCGTCGAGGATCGACCGCGCCGTCTCGGCATCGAGGTCGCCGTAGTCACCCGCATCCAGGGCCGCACCCAGCGGCAGCACTTCGAACAGATTGAATTCGATATCGCGCAAGTTGGCGATGTAGTGGCTCACACACCAAGGATTGGCGGCGACCAGAACGTACGCAACCGTAGGTTGCGCCAACCTACGGTTGCGTAGCCGAAGGGTCCGAGGTCACGCCGTGCCGTGACCTCCGTCACACGAGGGCTGACGTGGAGTTGTGCACGATTCTTCGCGGTCAGCGCGGACAATCGTGCACAAATCGCGAGCCGACTACAGCTGGACGACGACGCTCTTGTTCTTGAGATAGGCCTCGAGCCCCTCCCGGCCGAACTCCTGGCCCCAGCCGGACTGTTTGTAACCGCCGAAGGGCAGGTCGTGGTCAAAGACCAACTGGCAGTTAACCTGAACGCTGCCGGCCTGCAGGCGCTTGACGATGCGGTGCGCCCGGCTGACGTTGGTGGTCCACGCGGTCGCCGCCAGTCCGTAGCTGGTGTCGTTGGCCATGGCGACGGCCTCGTCCTCGGTGTCGAACGGCAGGATGCTGACCACCGGCCCGAAGATCTCCTGCCGGTAGAGGCGCATGCCGGGGTCGACGTTGGTCAGCACGGTCGGGTGCACGAAGAAGCCCTTGCGGTCCAGCCGGTAGCCGCCGGCGACGATCTCGACGCCGTCGCTACGGCCTTCGTCGATGAAGCCGAGGACCCGGTTGAGTTGTTTGGCGCTGATCAGCGGGCCGCTCATCACGCCCTCTTCATCGGGCCCGCCGTACTTCATGAAGTTGGCGACGTTGGCAATACCCTCGACCACCTGGTCGTAGACGCCGCGCTGCACGAAAATCCTTGAGCCGCAGACACATCCCTGGCCGGAGTGGATGAAGATGCCCATGGCCGCGCCGAAGATGGCCTTGTCCAGGTCGGCGTCGTCGAAGATCAGCACCGGCGACTTGCCGCCGAGTTCCAGCATGACCTTCTTCAGGTTGCCCGCCGAGGCCTTGACGATCTCCTTGCCGACTTCGGTCGAGCCGGTGAAGGCGACCTTCTCGACGTCGGGATGCGCGGTGATGGCAGCACCCGCGGTGTGGCCGTACCCGGTGATCAGGTTGACGACGCCTTCGGGCACGCCGGCCTCGTGGATCAGCCGGTCCAGCAGCAGCGCCGAAAGTGGTGTCTCCTCAGCCGGTTTCACCAGACTGCTGCAGCCCGCGGCCAGCGCCGGGGCGATCTTGGCGCAGGCGTTGAAGATGGGGCCGTTCCACGGGAAGATCAGGCCGACGACGCCGTAGGGCTCACGCAGCGTGTAACCGTGCTGGTCGACGTAGGCATCCGAGGCGATGCCGCTGGTGCGGATGTCGTAGGCGGTGCCGTTGATCTTGGAACACCAGCCGGCGTAGTAGCGGAAGAACTCGGCGCAGGTCGGGACGACGAGCTCGGACTGCATCTTCATCATGCCGGTGTTGGCGGAGTCGATGGCCGCGAACTCAGCGGCGTGCTCGTCGATCAGGTCGGCGATGCGCCAGAGGATCTTGGCGCGTTCCCGGCCGGGCAGGCCGGACCAGACACCGGCCTCGAAGGACGACTTGGCACGGGCGACGGCCTCGTCGACGAACTCGGGGCCGCAATCGGTGAATTCGCCGATCTGCTCCTCGCTCACCGGATCGATGATCGGGATGAGCTCGCCCGTACCCGGGCGTTTCTGGATGTCCTCCAAGACCGACTGCAGCGTCATCGCGTGCCTCTCATCGTCAGCGAGCGCGCGTCCCGGGGCGGACGCGCAACAAATGCTGTGCAGTTGCTTAGCATTGCCGTCGTCGGGTCGTCAAGAGTGGCCCGTGTCGGCGCTTTGTCTGGGAAGATCGGGAACGTGTCCGCCGAGCACAACTACACCTCCCCTGACCTGGCACGCAGCGCTCTGGTGCTGATCGACGTGCAGAACGACTTCATCTCCGGGGCGGCACCCGTTCACGGCACTGCCGAACTGCTTCCCACGATGGCGCGGCTACTCAGGGCGTTCCGCGCCGCGCACCGGCCGATCGTGCACGTGATCCGGATGTACGTTCCCGGCGGTAGCGACGCCGACCCACCCCGACGCGCCGCGGTCGAGGCCGGTCAGCAGATCGCCGCACCACACACCGACGGCGCAGCCATCCCTCACTTCCTGCTGTCACACCCGCTCGACTACGACTCGCTACTGGCCGGCGGTATCCAACGCGCCGACCCGAACGAGGTCGTCATGTTCAAACCACGCTGGTCGGCGTTCTATCGCACCGCACTGGAAGAGCATCTGCGCGACCTCGCGGTGAACACCGTCGTGGTGGCCGGCTGCAACCTGCCGAACTGCCCCCGCGCCACCCTGTTCGACGCCTCCGAGCGGGACTTCCGCGCCGCGCTGGTCACCGACGCCACCTCCCAGGTGACGCCCGAGCGGCTCGCCGACCTGGCGCTCATCGGCATCGAGACACTGACCACCGCGGACATCGAGCAGTTCTTCGAGGGCACTGCAACCCCACAGGAACCGCAGTGAAGAATTCACGGGGTGAGATCGCACAGTAAGACGCGCCCCTGACCGCCCTCGCGATCACCGCGGTGCTGCTGGCCGGCATCGCCGCGGGAGTGATCAACGCCGTGGTCGGCTCCGGCAGCCTGATCACCTTCCCGGTCCTGATGGCCGTCGGTTACCCACCGCTGGTCGCCAACATGTCCAACTCCGTGGGACTGGTGCCGGGCAACTTCACCGGCGCCTACGGCTACCGGCACGAGCTCGGCGGCCAGGGTGCCCGCATCCTCCGGCTCGGCGTGGTCTCGCTGGCCGGGGCGATAGTCGGTGCGGTACTGCTCCTCAAGCTGCCGCCCGGCGCATTCACCGCGGTCGTGCCGTGGCTGATCCTGCTGGCCGGCGTCCTGGTGCTGGTGCAGCCCCTGCTGCGCCGCGCGCTGGATTCGCGGCGCGGCGCGCCGCGGTCCACCGACCATGCCGCCCCGCTGTACGCGGGCGTGTTCGGGTGCGCCGTGTACGGCGGCTATTTCGGTGCGGCGCAAGGCATCATCATGATGGCCCTGTTCGGGTTGTTCGTCTCCGAAGATCTGCAGCGCCTCAACGGCGTCAAGAACATCTCTGTGGGACTGGTCAATTCAGTTGCCGCCATCATCTTCATCGTCGTCGGCCAGGTGGCCTGGCTGCCGGTCCTGCTGCTGGCCGTCGGCTCGACAATCGGTGGCTACATCGGGGCGCGGATCGGACGCCGCTTGCCCCCCAACGCCTTACGCGCCTGCATCGTCGTGGTCAGCATCGTCGCGTTCACCGTCATGATGCTGAGGTAGCGGGAAACAGCCGCCGAATTCGGCACTGCTAACACGCAATAACGGACTTTTGGTATGTCACGATTCGAACGCGCCGGGCGCAGCTAACGCGCGGACGGGGTTCCGCTGTGTCAGCATGGACCGGTGAGGCCAAGCAAAAGCAGAAGCCGAATCAGCAGTCTCGCGACAGCCGCAGTCCTGGTGGCACCACCAGGACTGATGTCCGCGGCGCTACTACCGGCAGCACATGCGGCCGACTGCCCCGACGCCCAGGTCATCTTCGCCCGCGGTACCGACGAAGCACCCGGGCCCGGCGGGGTGGGAACGGCGTTCATCAATTCGTTGCGCACCGCCATCAGCCCCAAAACCCTTGACGTGTATGCGGTCGATTATCCGGCGACCACCGACTTCCCCACCGCCGTCGACGGAATCCGTGACGCCCGTAGGCAGATCGTGACCACCGCTGCGGCCTGCCCACGAACCAAGATGGTGCTCGGCGGGTTCTCCCAGGGTGCCGCTGTTGCGGGCTTCGTCACGGCGGGCACCATTCCCGACGGAGTCTCCGCCGCAGAGGTGCCGGCTCCCATGCCCCCGGACGTCGCGGATCACGTTGCGGCCGTTGCCTTGTTCGGCAAACCCTCCCCACGGTTCATGCGCGCCATCGGCTCCCCCTCCGTCACGGTCGGCCCGGTGTACCAGCCCAAGACCACCGACATCTGCGCCCCCAACGACCTGGTGTGCGACGCGCACGGCTCGAGCTTCGACGCCCACAACAGTTACGTGGACAGCGGATTGGTCACCCAGGGCGTCAACTTCGCGGTGAGCCAACTGCAGGCAGGGTGGGCGGCCGACGCACTGGCCGGACCCGCACCGTGGTCATCGACGACAGTGCAGGCCGCCGATCAGGCCGGGCGCGGTCAGTCGACGCCCGCCGGCACCCCTGCGAACACCGCGGCGCCGGCCCACATGCCGGCAAGCGCGCCGTGGCTCCCGGGACCGGAGCAGCCGGCATCGGCACCGGAAGCAGCACCAGCCCCGTAGCCGTTACCGGAACTGCACGCCCCGGCGCCGCACCCACCAGTGGGCGAACAGCGTCCCGGCGATCCACACGACGATCGCGATACCAAGATGCACAGCACTTTTGGTGTCGCGGCCGAGGACGGGCCCGACGACGTGCGCGAGGGCGGTCGGTAGCCGCCGCCACAGTTCACGGTGTTCGACGCCGCCGATCGGGTCGGCCACGAAATACAGGGCGTACGGCAACGCCAGCGACGACAACCAGAACGCGATACGGCGCCGGTCATGGCGCTGGCTCCACCTCTGCACCAGCGGAACTTCGGCCACCGGCAGCAGTACCGACACCGCGTTGCCCACGCCCAGCCAGGACACGATCGGCACCGCGACATTCGGGATCGTCACGCCGAGCCGGGCCGGGGTTTCCAACCAGACGGTGAGCACCGCGGCGACGGTCAGCGTCGGAACTCCGATGAGAATCAGCAGTGCCAGGTTCTTCTGCAGCAATATCCGCCACGGCGCCACCGATTCGGCCAGCCTGCGCTGGACCCGATCATGGTCGGCGCCAAGCACATTGGTGGTCGTCGTGTCGGCGAGCACGAATGACGAGAAGTACGTGCCGACCAGGATCACCCAGTCCTGGTGATGCCGTCCCCCGGAGGTCAACGGCTGCACGGCGAGCCAGAGCAGGGCGAGCACGATGTTGGCTGCCACGCCCAGCAGCCAACTGCGCGGCGGCGTGAAGGCCCACCGCACTTCCGACCACACTGCGGGCAACATCGTCCATCTCCACCGTCAACGCCCCGTCCGCCGCGGAGTGCGTGCGACGATACCGGCACCACACGTTGCGGTTCCTGTGAGCGCAGTGCCGCCGACACAGATCCGAATGGGAGCGCATGGCGGAACCGCACGGCACCGATCCCAGTGCCCACATTCAGCTGATCGTCGACCTGCTGGCCCGATCACTGAATCGCGCGGTGCTGCTGGACGACACGGCGATGACGCCGATGACCTTCAGCCGGCAGCTGGGGACCGTCGACGACGTGCGGATGCACAGCCTCCTCGAGCGCGCGACGAAACCCGAAGTCATAGCCGAGCTTCAGGCCTTAGGCATCGACGACGCCGACCCGGGCGTCGCGATCCCGCCGCTGCCCCGGTACGGCATGGTGGCGCGGTACTGCGTGCCGGTGCGGTCGGCCGCCGCCCACTTCGGCTACTTGTGGGTGATCGACCCGCAGCAGTCACTGAGCGCGGCCGAGCGTGCCCTGGCAGACCAGGCCGGTGCCGATCTGGTGGCGATCCTCGACCGGCGCCAGACCACCGAGCGTGCCGTCGAATCCGCGCGGCAGGTTCTGCTGACCCGGCTGTTGTCAGCCGGTGTCGACGAGCCCCTCGACGTGGTGCTGCGTGAGCTCGGTGCCCACGACATGGCGCAGCCGGACAGCCTGCTCACCGTCTTCGCGTTCGTCCCGTCCGGGGACGCCGCGGAGACCGAGCAGCGCCTCATCGCACTGCGACTGCGGCTGTCCGCCGTCGAACGGACGCACAACTGGTTCGTCCTGCCGGGCAATCCCGTGAGCGTCTTCGCCTTCTGCCCCGCACACGTGCGGGTCCCGCCCCAGCGACTCACCGAGACCGTGACCTCGTCGATCCAGGCCGTCTTCGACGATGCGCCGGCCATCGGATGGTCCGGTACCCGGCTGCCCCTGACCCAGGCCGCCCGGGCATTTCGGGACGCCCGGCTGGCCTGCGCCCTGGCTGCCGCTGGCGCCGGTCCGGGCGGGGCGGCGCTGGACTGGACCGCCGCCGGGTCGTGGCGGGCGGTCGCGCTGCTCGCCGACAGCCTCGCGGACACTCCCCACGAACTCGACGCGCTGGTTCATCCGGGCATCACCGGGCTCTTGGCCGAGGGACGCGACGACCTGATCCAGACGCTCGAGGCCTATCTGTCCTCCGGCGGTGACGCCCGGCGCGCCGCCGACACCATGCACCTGCATCGCTCGACGCTGTACTACCGCCTGGAGAAGATCACCCAGGCCCTCGGTGACGACGTCACCGACCTCACCGACGGCGAGGCCCGGTTCGATCTCATGCTCAGCATTCGGCTGGCCCGGCTGCGCCGGCCCTGACATACCGGGCCGGGCCGCGGCCGTCCGACTCCTGTCGGAAAAACGGCCGGATGTTGCGACAAGCTCGCACCCGTTCGGCCCACGCGTGCCGTATCGATCGGCTTAGTATTCGCACACGCCAAAACGTGGTGCAGCTCACATCGTCTGTTGGGCGTGGGCTGAAAACGCCCTGACAAACGCCGTCAGGGCAGCGCGAAGGAGACGACGTGAGCGGGACACCCACCCTGAACAAGGCGCTGAGTCAGCGCCAGCTGTCAATGATCGCGATCGGCGGCGTGATCGGCGCCGGCCTGTTCGTCGGCTCAGGTGTCGTCATCAAAGACACCGGGCCGGGCACGTTCATCACCTATGCGCTCGCCGGCCTGCTGATCATCATGGTGATGCGCATGCTCGCCGAAATGGCGGTGGCCAACCCCTCGACAGGTTCGTTCGCCGACTACGCCCGCAATGCCCTGGGTAATTGGGCCGGCTTTTCGATCGGCTGGCTGTACTGGTACTTCTGGGTGATCGTGGTCGGCTTCGAGGCGATCGCCGGAGCGAAGATCATCAAGTATTGGCTGCCGGGGGCGCCCATCTGGCTGACAGCGCTACTGCTGTTGATCGCGATGACGGCGACGAACCTGTTCTCGGTGTCATCGTTCGGCGAGTTCGAGTTCTGGTTCGCCAGCATCAAGGTTGCGGCCATCGTCGTGTTCATCGGCCTCGGCTCGTGTTTCGTGCTCGGTCTGTGGCCGCACAAGTCGATGGATTTCTCGAACCTCACCGCCCACGGCGGGTTCTTCCCGCTGGGCTCGTCCGCGGTCACCGTCGGTGTCGTCACCGTGATCTTCTCGATGGTGGGCGCCGAGATCGCGACCATCGCCGCCGCTGAATCCACGGACCCCGAACGTGCGGTCGCCAAGGCCGCCAACTCGGTCATCATGCGCATCGCGATCTTCTTCGTCGGCTCGGCGTTCCTGCTGGTGACCATCCTGCCGTGGAACGGCAAGCAGCTCGCCGCGTCGCCGTTCGTGTCGGCCTTCACCGCGATGGGTATCCCCTACGCCGACCACATCATGAACGCGGTCGTCCTCACAGCCGTGCTGAGCTGTCTGAACTCGGGCATGTACACCGCTTCGCGCATGCTGTTCGTGCTGGCCGCCCGCCGAGAGGCGCCTGCCCAGCTCGTCTCCGTGACCCGCCGCGGAGTTCCCGCCGCCGCCATCCTCACGTCGTCGGTCATCGGATTCCTGGGTGTCATCGCCTCGGCCTTCTCACCCGATTTCATCTTCAAGTTCCTGCTGGATTCCAGCGGTGCGGTCATCCTCTTCGTCTACCTGCTGATCGCGATTTCCCAGATCGTGCTCCGGTACCGCGACGGTGGCCACAAGCTCAAAGTCAAGATGTGGCTCTTCCCCGTATTGTCCATCGTCACGGCCTTGGCGATGACCGCGATCCTGGTGCAGATGTTCGTCCAGGGCGGCGACAACCGGCGGGCCCTGACGCTGAGCCTGTTGTCCTGGGCTGTGGTGATCGGGCTGTTCTTCGCCAACCGCTGGTTCAACTCCCGTCGGCCGGTGCCGGAGCCCGTCACCGCGACCGAGCGGCCGCACCGAGTGCTGGTGCTGGCCAACGAAACCGTCGGCTCCGTCGAGCTGCTGGACGAACTGCGCGCCATCGGTGCCGACAATGCGACGACCTATCACGTCGTCGTGCCGGTGAGCCCGATCGAGACCGGCGCCGCCGCCTCACACAGCCCCCTCGATGTCTGGGAAGCCACCAAAGTCCTTGCCCAGCAACGCCTCGACCAGACGCTGGCCGCGCTGCACTCGGCGAACCTGGAAGCCGACGGTGAACTGGGTGACTACCGCCCGCTGCGCGCCCTGGCAGCCGCCGTCGCCGAATTCGATCCGGACCAGATCGTCATCGCGACGGAGCCGCCGGAGCAGTCGATCTGGCACCGCTTCGACGTGGTCGACCGCGCCCGTTCCGACTACCACATCCCGGTGACCAACGTGATCGCGATGGCACCCTCCGAGGAGCCTGTCGCGTGACGATCATCGCCGGGTTCAGCGCGTCCCGGCAAGGCAGCGCACCGATCAACCTCGCCGTGCAGATCGCCCGGACCACCGGCGAGAAGGTCATCGCGGCGGCGGTTCTCGAACGCTCGTGGCCACCGCGCAACGACCCGGTCGAGGACGAGTACCTGCGGCACGTGAAGGCGCAGACGGCCCAGTCCTTACAGGCTGTCGTCGACGGCCTGCCCGGGCGCCCGGACGTCCCGACGCTGGTGCACGAATCCGGTTCCATCCCAACAGGTCTGCTCGAGCTGGCCCAGGAGTTTCAGGCCCGGGCCGTGGTGCTCGGGTCGTCGTCGTCCGGACTGCTGGGACGGGTGGCGCTCGGCAGCGTGACAGAGCGGTTGGTACACACCGCGCAGGTGCCGGTGGCGATCGCGCCGCGCGGATATGCCTTCAGCCACGAGCCGATCCGTCGGCTCACGGCGGCCTACGGCGGTGAAGCCGACACCAACGGTTTGATCCGGGCGGCCGCGGAGCTGTCCCAGGCCTGGAATGCCCGGCTGCGGATCGTGGCGTTCACCGTGCGCCCCGCGTGGGCGTTCGGTGGGCCCTCACTCGAGGTGGGTGCCGAGGACATGGTGGTCGCGCAGTGGTCGAAGCGCACGGCCGACGAAGTCACCAAGCAGCTCAACAAGGTTCGTGAAAACCTGGCGGTACCCGACGTGGACTTGGTCGTCAGCAGCGGGCGGGATTGGCAGCAGGCCGTGGAGAACACGGGCTGGGCATCAGGTGACGTGCTGCTGCTCGGATCGGGCGCGGCCGGACAGTCGGCGCGGGTGTTCCTCGGCTCGGCAGCGGCGAAGATTCTGCGTCATTCACCGGTCCCGGTGATGATCATGCCCCGCGCCTGAGCCTCCTGCGCCGAAAGGCCAATTGCTGCACGCTGTCGTGAATTTGCGTGTCGCAACTGGCCTTTCGGCGTTTGCCGCTAGCTCTTGCCGTAGGGGGCCGCCTTGACGACCGGGCTGGCCGAAGGGGTCACCGGCACGGTCGGCGGGGCCGTGGAGGTCGTGGTGGCGCCGCCGTCGATCCGCGGGGCCAGTGGCTGCTGCTGCTCGGCGGCTGCCACCGCGGCGGCACCCATCGCCACTACAGCAGTGGCGCCGACTACGGCTGCGATGCGACGGACCATGGCGGCGTTGTACAGACGTGCAGAAGACATCAATTTCCTCAATGTGTTTGTTGCTGTGCTGGATTGGCGCGCGCGGCCACCAGCCACTGCACCGCCGATCGCCTTGTCCGCAGTCTGCGCAACGCGGAGCGTGAGTGGCTCGGGCCAACAACAAGCAATCGGTTGACGGGAAATCTGCCGTGAAGCGCCCGCGGCGTCAACACCCAGCCGAAATGTTGAGCAGACTGCTCAGAGTGTGACGTGGCACACTGTGATCCACGCAACATTCTGACCGGTTACGCACCAGTACAGCGTTCGACCCGGAAGGTGTCGCCGATGGCGATCCGGGGTAAGGACCGACGGTGCGACACAGACACCGGGCAGGTTTGCCATGAGGCTGCGCCATAGCGACATCACGTCGCCCGGGATCACGCGGAGACGGCGCGGCAACGGCTTCTCCTACTACGACGCCGCCGGGGCGCCTGTCACCAACGAAGAGACGTTGCAACGGATTCGGGACCTCGTGATACCGCCGGCGTGGCGAAAAGTCTGGATCAGCCCCCACCGCAACGGGCATATCCAGGCGGTGGGCACCGACGTCGCCGGGCGCCGGCAGTATCTCTATCACGCCGTGTGGCAACAGGAACGCACCGAGGAGAAGTTCGACCGCGTACTCCAGCTCTCCACGGCACTGCCCGAGTGGCGTGACCGGATCGCCGCCGACCTCACCGGCCGCGGACTGCACCGCGAGCGCGTGCTCGCACTCGCCCTGCATCTGATCGACCTCGGGTACTTCCGCGCCGGCGGCGAGGAGTACGCCCAGGACAATGATTCGTGCGGGCTGGCCACGCTGCGCTGCGAACACGTCGAGGTGCGCAGCGGCACAGTGATATTCGACTATCCCGCAAAAAGCGGCGTGCAGCGTCACCTGGAACTGGCAGACCGCCAAGTGGTCCGGGCAGTCCGGGCACTACGCCGCGGACGCGGCCCGACCGAGCGGTTCTTGTACTGCCGCAGCGGTTCGGAGTGCGTGGAGCTGCATGCCGACGACCTGAATGCCCGATTCAAAGAGCTCGTCGGCGACGAGTACAGCGTCAAGGACCTGAGGACGTGGCATGGCACGGTGCTGGCCGCCGCGGCCTTCGCCGCCGCCGCGCCGGCGGAAACGAAGACAGCCATCCGTCGTGCCCGGACTGCGGTCTTTCGCGAGGTCGCCGAAGAACTCGGCAACACCCCTGCGGTGGCACGTAGTTCGTACGTCGACCCGAGAGTGGTCTCGGCGTACGAACGAGGCCTGACGATTTCCGCGGCCGTCAAGCGCGCAGAGAAGCAGCGGAACGACGCCGCAGTTCAGGAGATCCTGGAAAGGGCCACCAGAAAACTCATCCGACGGGTGGCGAGAACATCAGGCACCTGAGTGCTGGAGCCTGGTCTGCAGGGACGTGTCGATCATCGGCGGGCTCAAGATGTGATCGAGCACCGTGGTCGCGCAGCCGATGATGCCGACGCGCTCTTGAAGCACCGACGGGACGACCTGCAGCGTACGGGTGGCAAGCGTGCTGGCGTTGCCGTACAAGGTCTCTCGCAGACCCGCAACGAACACGTCGTAGGCGCCGACCATGTCACCGGCCACGACCAACACGGCGGGGTTGATCAGGTTGACCGCAGCCGCCAGCACTTCGCCAACATGGCGGCCACTGTCACGAATCTTGCTGCGGGCCTTCGCATCTCCACTCTGCGCCAACGCCACGACGTCACGCAGATGACCCACGCCGTACCCATCCCGGCGCAGATCGCGCACGATCGCCCAGCCGCCGGCGACCGCCTCTACACAACCCGTGTCACCGCAACGGCACGAAATACCGGCAGCGGCAGCGATCTTGCTGTGCCCGAAGTCCCCGGCGGCCTGCACCGCGCCACGCCGGAGCCGGCCACCCATCACGATGCCGGCGCCCAGTCCGGTGGACGCTTTGACGACCAGCATGTCCTGCACATCGGCAAATCCGAACCGGCGTTCGGCCAGCGCGATCACATTGGCGTCGTTGTCCATGACCACCGGCGCATCGGTGAGGTGCTGGAAGTACGGCGCCAATGGCACGCCGTCCCAACCGCTCATGTTCGGCGAATCCAAGCTCGCTCCGAGGTGCCGATCGACCGTGCCCGGCAGACTGAGACCGATACCGAAGATACGGTCGCCGCGGCGCCGGGAATCGTCGAGCAGCTCACCGAGCCGCTTCACCAGATCGGGCATCAGATCGTCCGGGCCCATACCCGGCTCCTGATCGATGTCGGCGGTAGCGAGGATGCCACCGGCGAGATTGCACAGTGCCAGCTGGGTACGGCTGCGCCCGATGGCCACGGCGAAGACGATGCCGGCATCGACGTTGAACATGAGCTGCGCGGCCGGGCGTCCGCCCGTCGACGCCGCGTGCTCGGGCTCGATCACCAGATTGTCGGCTTCCAGCGCGGCGATGCGCGCGGTCACCGCGGTGCGGGACAGGCCGGTGATTCGGCCGATCTCACTACGGGTAATGGCCCCGTGATCCCTGATCACGGCGAACACCTCGCCGGCAGTAGGTGACACCGACGTGCCGCTGAGCGCCATGGCTGCCATTGAAGCAAGGCGGCATGTGCCGGCGCAAGCGTAAGTCAGGGTTGGTTAGGTATTTGAAATACATAATGGGGTTGCGGAAAAACGCAACGGGTGTATGGTTCGTCCTGAAACGATCAAGCGAGGAGCATCAGCAGTGACTATTCGGATCGGCGTCAACGGTTTCGGGCGTATCGGGCGTAATTTTTTCCGGGCTTTGGATGCGCAGAAAG
>NZ_JARVRX010000007.1 GCF_030209435.1 Mycolicibacterium sp. lyk4-40-TYG-92
TCTTGGCCGGAGCCGCAGCCTTCTTCGCCGGTGCAGCCTTCTTGGCCGGAGCCGCGGCCTTCTTGGCCGGAGCCGCAGCCTTCTTCGCCGGTGCAGCCTTCTTGGCCGGAGCCGCAGCCTTCTTGGCCGGAGCCGCAGCCTTCTTGGCCGGAGCCTTGGTGGCGGCAGCCTTCTTGGCGGGAGCGGCCTTCTTGGCGGGAGCGGCCTTCTTGGCAGCGCCGCGCTTGGCCGGAGCTGCGGTGGCGCCGCGCTTCACGGCGGGGCCGTCAGCCGAAAGACGCTGCTGGCCAGCAACAACGGCCTTGAACTGAGCGCCCGGACGGAAAGCCGGAACCGACGTCGGCTTCACCTTGACGGTCTCGCCGGTGCGCGGGTTGCGCGCGACGCGGGCGGCGCGGCGACGCTGCTCGAAGACGCCGAAGCCGGTGATCGTGACGCTCTCACCCTTGTGCACGGCGCGCACGATGGTGTCCACGATGTGCTCGACGGCCGCAGTGGCCTGACGACGATCGGTGCCCAACTTCTCTGTCAGGGCATCGATGAGTTCTGCTTTGTTCATCCAAAACCTCCGATTTCAGTGGCCCTGGGTGGACCGACTAATGCACACGGTAAACCCAGTACCCGCCGATTTCCAAGAGCCACGCCCGGTTTCGGGCATAGCTATGACGAAATTCGGCAATCCGGTTGGCCCACTTGGGAGGTGGTTGAGAGGTTTCGAAACCTGGTTGCGGGGGCAGGGATTCGAGCTGCGCCCGAGTGCCGAAATTGCTCCGCAGGCCCGCTGACGGGACCTGCGAAGCCCCTTCCTCAGGCCGGCAGAGTGCGCGGTTTGTAGCTCGGCCGGCGCTGCTCAAAGGCCTCGATCTCGTCGCGTTTCCGCAGCGTAAGGCCTATATCGTCAAGACCTTCGAGCAGCCGCCATGCGGTGTAATCGTCAATCTTGAAGGGCAGCACGACCGTTCCCGCGGTCAAATTCCGATCTTGAAGATTCACAGTGATTTCCAGCCCCGGATTCTGCTCGATGAGCTTCCAGAGGAGCTCGACATCGTCCTGCGCCACCTCCGCGGCGAGCAATCCGGCCTTGCCAGAATTTCCCCGAAAAATATCTGCGAAACGCGACGAGATGACGACCCGGAATCCGTAATCCATCAAGGCCCACACCGCGTGCTCGCGCGACGAGCCGGTGCCGAAATCAGGGCCGGCCACCAGAACCGAGCCCCGGTCGAACGGCGGCAGGTTGAGGATGAACGACGGATCGGTGCGCCAGCCGGCGAACAGTCCGTCCTCGAAACCCGTTCGGGTGACCCGCTTCAGGTACACCGCCGGGATGATCTGGTCGGTGTCGACATTCGACCGGCGCAGCGGAACGCCGATTCCGGTGTGGGTGTGGAAAGCCTCCATTGCAGTGCGCTCCTAGCTCAGATCAGCGGGTGAGGACAGGGTTCCGCGCACCGCGGTGGCAGCGGCGACAGCGGGAGACACCAGGTGGGTGCGGCCGCCCTTGCCTTGGCGGCCTTCGAAATTCCGGTTGGATGTCGAGGCGCTGCGCTCCCCCGGAGCCAGCTGATCGGGGTTCATGCCCAGACACATCGAGCAGCCGGCCTGCCGCCATTCGGCGCCTGCGGCCGTGAAAACCTCTCCCAGACCCTCGGATTCGGCCTGTGCGCGCACCGCCATGGACCCGGGAACCACCAGCATCCGCACGCCGTCGGCGACCTTGCGGCCACGCAGCACGTCGGCCACCACCCGCAGATCTTCGATCCGGCCGTTGGTGCAGGAACCGACGAACACGGTGTCCACGGCGATATCCCGCATGGGCGTATTGGCCCGAAGGTCCATGTAGGCCAACGCCTTTTCGGCGGCCAACCGGTCGCCCTCATCGAACATCTGTTCTGGGTCCGGCACATTCGCGGACAGCGGCACGCCCTGTCCGGGGTTGGTGCCCCACGTGACGAACGGGCTCAGGGCGGCCGCGTCGATGTGCACCTCGGTGTCGAATTCGGCACCCTCGTCAGTACGTAACGCCGTCCACGCCGCCACAGCCGCGTCCCAATCCGCCCCTTGCGGCGCATGCGGACGGCCCTTGAGGAACTCGAACGTCGTCTCGTCGGGCGCCACCATGCCAGCCCGGGCACCCGCTTCGATGCTCATGTTGCAGATCGTCATGCGACCTTCCATCGACAGCGATTCGATGGCGCTGCCGCGGTATTCGATGACGTGGCCCTGACCGCCGCCGGTACCGATCTTGGCGATCACCGCGAGGATGATGTCCTTGGCACTGACGCCCGGCGGCAGTTCGCCGTCGACATTGATCGCCATGGTCTTGAACGGCTTGAGCGGCAACGTCTGGGTCGCCAGCACATGCTCGACCTCGGACGTGCCGATGCCCATCGCGATCGCGCCGAAGGCACCGTGCGTCGAGGTGTGACTGTCACCGCACACCACCGTCATGCCGGGCTGGGTCAGACCCAGCTGCGGTCCGATGATGTGCACGATGCCCTGTTGCGCGTCGCCCATCGGGTGGAGGCGGATGCCGAATTCCGCACAGTTGCGCCGCAGCGTCTCGACCTGGGTGCGCGACACGGGATCCGCGATCGGCTTGTCGATGTCGATGGTGGGGACGTTGTGGTCCTCGGTCGCGATGGTGAGGTCGGGGCGATGCACGGGACGACCGGCCAGACGCAGACCGTCGAATGCCTGCGGGCTGGTGACCTCATGCACCAGATGCAGATCTATATAGATGAGATCGGGTTCGCGGGCCGCGCCCTCGCCGGCACCCTCGACCACCACATGGTCCGCCCAGACCTTCTCCGCCATGGTGCGTGGCTTGTTCGTCATGACTGTGCAGTTCCTTCCGCGAGACCCGGGAGCCTGACCTACCGTCTCACAATGCGAGACGCTAGTATCTCCCTGTGAGACAGGATAGCGGCATCGGCGTCCTCGACAAAGCGGTGGGTGTGCTGCATTCAGTGGCCGAGTCACCGTGTGGACTGGCCGAACTGTGCGCCCGCACCGGGCTGCCCCGGGCGACCGCCCACCGACTGGCCGCGGGCCTCGAAGTCCACCGACTTCTGGCGCGCGACAACGAAGGACGGTGGCGGCTCGGCCCGGCACTGACCGAGCTGGCCGGACAGGTCAACGATCCGCTGCTGAGCGCGGCGGGCGCGGTGCTCCCCCGGCTGCGCGAGATCACCGGCGAGAGCGTGCAGCTGTACCGCCGGGAAGGCATGGCCCGGGTGTGCGTCATGGCCCTCGAACCACCGTCGGGCCTGCGCGACACCGTACCGGTCGGCAGCCGTCTGCCGATGACCGCCGGCTCCGGCGCCAAAGTGCTGCTGGCCTACAGCGATCCCGCGACCCAGCAGGCGGTGCTGCCGACGGCGAAGTTCACCGACCGGGTCCTGGCCGAGGTCCGCCGGCGCGGCTGGGCGCAGAGCGCCGCCGAACGTGAACCAGGCGTGGCGAGCGTCTCGGCTCCGGTGCGGGACAACCGCGGCGCGGTGATCGCGGCCGTCTCGGTCTCGGGACCGATCGACCGGATGGGCCGGCGCCCCGGCGTCCGCTGGGCGAGCGATCTGCTGGCCGCGGCCGAAGCGCTCACCCGCCGGCTCTGACCGAACCAGCAAACCCTTTGAATCCGCTGCATACTGTGACGACGGCGGCGCCGATCACCTAAGTTCCTAAGTGGCCCCGGCAGCGCCGGCGGGGACGTACCGCTGCAGGAAAGTAGGTTTCATCGTGTCGCAGCCACCACAGTGGCTGGCAACCGCACGGATGCTGCGCCGCACGGGCTTCGGAACCACCGGAGCCCAGGTCGACGCTGTGGTCAAGCAGGACTGGGCGGCGTATCTCGACTGGGCGCTTAGCCTCGATCCGAACGCCGACCCGGGTGCCGTCGCGACCCCGATGCCGAAATCCGCCATCCCGCAGTACCCGCCGTCGGGCGCCTCGGCCACCGAGATCGCCGCATTCGGCCAGGAACTCGTGGCACGTATGCAGGAACTGTCGGGCTGGTGGTTGCGCCGTATGGCCGCGGTGCAGCAGCCCATCCACGAGAAGCTGACGTTGTTGTGGCACAACCACTTTGCCACGTCGGCGGAGAAGGTCAACGCCGCGCAGCTGATGGGTGAGCAGAACGAGAAGCTGCGCACCCTCAAACTCGGCGACTTCGGCAGTCTCGCGTGGGCCATGCTGACGGACGGCGCGATGCTGCACTGGCTGGACGGCGACGTGAACACCGCCGCGGCGCCCAACGAGAACCTGTCCCGGGAGTTCATGGAGCTCTTCACGATGGGACATGCCAACGGCTACACAGAGATCGACGTGAAGGAGGGCGCCAAGACCCTCACCGGACGGCATCTGCGGCCCGACGGCAGCACCGCCGTCTACGCCGAACATCACGACGAGTCCGTCAAGACCGTGCTCGGTGTCACCGGCAACCTCACCGATACCGACTTCTGCAACATCGTCCTGCGCCAGCCCGCGTCCGCCGCGTTCGTCGCCGGAACCCTCTGGCGCCTATTGGCTTCGGATCAGCCGGCCGCCCCCGACACCATCAGCCGTCTGGTCGCCGCCTATGGCCAGAACCGGGATCTCAAGGCGCTCACCAAGGCCGTCGTGCTCGATCCCGAATTCACCAAGGCCGCCGGCACTGTCGTCAGCACCCCGGTGGAATGGCTGATGGGCATCGTCCGATCGCTCGCGGTTCCCCTCGACGACGAACACGTCCTCGCCGACCTCGACCAGGTACTCCGGGTGATGGGTCAGCGCCCCTTCTATCCGCCCGACGTCGGCGGCTGGCCGCGCGGGCAACTCTGGTTGTCGACCAACAGCGCGGCCGCCCGGGTGTGGGCCGCGAACCGGCTGCTGGCGCTCAGCGACATCAGCGCCGTCGAGAAGATGGCCTCGAGCGAGCGGATCGACGGCGTCGGTTACCTGTTCGGCATCGGCGCCTGGTCGGATCGCTCGGCGGCCGCGCTCAAACCGTTGGTCTCCGATCCACACCGGCTGGTGGCAGCGGCCGTCATCACCCCCGAGTACGTGACGTCCTGAAGAGATCCCGATGCCCGAGTTCAATCGCCGCAAGTTCCTGATCGCCAGCGCCGGGGCCGGCGCCGCCGGTCTGCTCGGCGGTGTCGCCGCGGTGACCCTGCCGGACCTGCTCCGTGAAAGTCAGGACCGCCCGCTGCAGACCAACCAGGGCATCCTGGTGATCGTCACGCTCTACGGCGGCAACGACGGCCTCAACACTGTTATCCCCTACGCGGACAACGCCTATCACGATGCCCGCCCCGAACTCGCCTACAGGCCCGAGGAAGTGCTGCATCTCGACGCGGCATTCGGGCTCAATCCCGCGCTCACCGGTATGTCGAAGCTGTGGCAGTCCGACAAGCTCGCCATCGTGCGCGGTGTCGGCTACCCGAAGCCTGACCGCAGCCACTTCCGCTCCATGGACATCTGGCAGACCGCCAACCCCGTCGACGCGGTCACCAGCGGCTGGATCGGCCGCTGGCTCGACACCACCGGCGACGATCCGATCCGGGCCGTCAACATCGGTACGGTGCTGCCACCCTTGGCGGTCGGCCAAAAGCACGTCGCAGCATCGCTTTCGGACTTCGTGCCGGCCATCCCGGCCGATGTCGCGCGTACCTTGGCCGCGCTCAGCGCCGACGACCCGACCGACACCACCGCAATGAGCCAGGTGTGCGAGTCGTACCGGGCCAACCACTCCACCAACAGCCGCTTCGCGCCCGTGATCAACGGCCGGCTGCAGACCATCGGCCAGGCCGACAACCAATTGGCCAACGACCTCGAACTGGTGGCGCGCTGCATCCGCGCCGGGGTACCCACGCAGGTGTACATGACACAGCTGCTGGGCTTCGATACGCACGCCGACGAGCGTGCCCCGCAGCAGGCGTTGCTCAAGACTCTCGACGACGCCCTGACGCCGTTCTTCCACAAGCTCCAGGGCACGCCGTACGGCCGCAACGTGGTGGTGCTGATGTACTCCGAATTCGGGCGGCGGGTCGCTGCCAACGCTTCGCAGGGCACCGACCACGGCACGTCGGGCCCGGTGTTCGTCGCGGGCACGCCCGTCAAGGGCGGGTTCTACGGCGACGTACCGAGCCTGACCGATCTCACCGACGGCGACCTGAAGACGACGGTCGACTTCCGTGACGTTTATCACGAACTGCTGTCGCGTACCCTCGGCGCGGATCCGGAACCGTCGGTGGGCCGCGGACGGCGGGACATCGGATTCCTCGCCGGCGGCAGGTAACACCCCGAGAAAGACAAAACGCCGGACCTGTTGTCAGGTCCGGCGTTCGTACGTACCCCCGATGGGATTCGAACCCACGCTACCGCCGTGAGAGGGCGGCGTCCTAGGCCGCTAGACGACGGGGGCTAGAACTTCCGGTGCGATAGCTTAGCTCAGTTGCGCTGGCTGACCTAATCGCTCCGGCAGCTGGGGTACCAGGACTCGAACCTAGAATGGCTGAACCAGAATCAGCTGTGTTGCCAATTACACCATACCCCACTTGATGCCCATAACCGCAGGTCACGGGCATCTTCGGACCGGGAAACCTCAGCGGATGTTCGCCGCTTCTGCTTTCCGGGCCGACGAGCAGACTACCAAACAGTTGGCCCTGTCTTTAAATCGCCCGCTCACAGCCCGTTTCGGGCCGCTTGCAACCGCGCCAGACTGCGCTCACGCCCGAGTAGTTCCATCGATTCGAACAGCGGCGGGCTGACGGCCGCGCCGGTCACCGCGACGCGGATGGGACCGAACGCCTTGCGCGGCTTGAGTTCCAGGCCGTCGAGCAGCGCCGCTTTGAGCGCGGCCTCGATGTTGGCGGTGTTCCACTCACCGACGCCCGCCAAGGCGCTCAGCGTGGCGTCCAGGACCTCCGCAGCCGCGGGCCCCAGTTCCTTCGCCGCCGACTTCTCGTCGACCACGTAGGCGTCGTCGTTGAAGAACTTGACGAGGTCCCACGCGTCGCCGAGCACGACGATGCGCGTCTGGATCAGTTCGGCCGCCGCGGCGAAACCCAAGGCGTCCAACGTGGCGTCGTGGCCGTGTGCGTCGAGGTACGACTTGAGCCGTGCGGCGAAGTCGTCCGGAGCCAACCGGCGGATGTGCTCGGCATTGATGGCGTCGGCCTTCTTCTGGTCGAATCGCGCCGGGTTCGAGTTGACGTCGGCAACGTCGAACGCGGCCACCATCTCGTCGAGGCTGAAGATGTCGTTGTCGTCGGCAATGCCCCAGCCCAGCAGCGCCAGGTAGTTCAGCAGGCCCTCGGGGATGAAACCGCGATCCCGGTGCAGGAACAGGTTGGACTGCGGGTCGCGTTTGGACAGCTTCTTATTGCCGTCACCGAGAACGCTTGGCAGGTGAGCGAATTGGGGCACCGCGTCAGCGACGCCGATCCGGATCAGCGCCTGGTACAGCGCGATCTGCCGCGGCGTCGAGGGCAGCAGATCCTCGCCGCGCAGCACGTGGGTGATCTTCATGAGCGCGTCGTCGACCGGATTGACCAAGGTGTACAACGGATCTCCGCTCGCGCGGGTGATCGCGAAGTCCGGCACCACGCCGGCGGCGAAGGTCGTCTCGCCACGCACCAGGTCGACCCACGTGATGTCCGCGTCCGGCATCTTGAGGCGCAGCACCGGCTTTCGGCCTTCGGCCTCGAACGCGGCCTTCTGCTCCGCCGTGAGGTCACGGTCGTAGTTGTCGTAACCCAGCTTGGGGTTGCGGCCCGCGGCGAGGTGCCGGGCCTCGACCTCTTCGGGCGTCGAGTAGGCCTCGTAAACCTCGCCCGCGGCAAGCAGTTTCGCGATCACCTCCCGGTAGAGGTCGCCGCGCTGCGACTGGCGGTACGGCTCGTAGGGGCCGCCGACCTCGGGACCCTCGTCCCAGTTCAGCCCGAGCCAGCGCAACGCGTCCAGGATGGCGTTGTAGCTCTCCTCGCTGTCGCGCGCGGCATCGGTGTCCTCGATGCGGAAGACGAAGTCGCCGCCGGTGTGCCGCGCGTACGCCCAGTTGAACAGAGCGGTGCGGACCAGGCCGACGTGCGGCGTGCCGGTCGGTGACGGACAGAAGCGAACCCTGACAGGTGTGGTCACGTTATTTCCCTTTACGCACAACAGGATTGGTGAGGGTGCCGATGCCGTCGACGGTGACGCTGACGGTATCGCCATCCTCGATGGGGCCGACGCCTTCGGGGGTTCCGGTGAGGATGATGTCGCCCGGCAGCAGCGTCATGACAGCCGACACCCATTCGATGATGGCGCCCACGTCGTGCAGCAGCAGCGCGGTGTTGCTGTCCTGCCGCTTCTCCCCGTTCACCTCGGTGCGGATGTCCAGATCGGCCGGGTCCACCGCGGTCTCGATCCACGGGCCGACCGGGCAGAACGTGTCGTGCCCCTTGGCCCGCATCCACTGGCCGTCCTTCTTCTGCTGATCGCGTGCCGAGACGTCGTTGGCGATCGTGTAGCCGAGGATGTAGTCCTTGGCCTTGGCGGCCGGGATGTCCTTGCCCGGACGTTCGATGACCACCGCCAGCTCACCCTCGTGGTGCACCGGGTTGGCGTCGGCGGGCAGCTGGATCGGGATGTTCGGTCCGATGATCGCGGTGTTGGGCTTGAGGAAGATCACCGGGTCCTCGGGCGGCTCGCTGCCCATCTCACGGGCGTGTGCCGCGTAGTTCTTGCCCATGCAGACCACCTTGCTCGCCAGGATCGGCGCCAGCAGCCGGACGTCGGCCAGCGGCCACGAGCGCCCGGTGAAGGTGGGGTTGCGGGACAGGTACTGCTCAGCGATTTCTTTGCAGACCGCATCGGAGTTCGGGTCGCCCTCGATCACCACAAAAGCGACGCCGTCTGGACTGGCAATTCGACCTAGGCGCATCCGCCCAGCCTAGTGAGGCCCGCTGGTCAGCCCGCGAACTGGGCTTGCAGGAACGGGGTGGAGTCCGCCATCGAGGTCAGCACGGTGCTGGAGTGGTCGTCTTCGGGGTAGACGTGCAGCGTCACGTCCTGGCCGTTGGCCTTGAGCTGATCGGCGAACTTCAGCGTCGACGACGGCGGCACATCACGGTCCTTGAGGCCCACCCCGAGGAAAATCGGCCGGTCGTAGCCGGCGACCGGCGTGCCCATGAAGTCGGCCAGCGCTCCGCGCATGTCAGGTAGCGAGGCCAGCGGCGCGGAGAAGAACTGCGGCGGCGTCGAGCCGGTCAGGGCGTCGCTCAGCGGGAACGTGCACAAGGTTTCGGCCTTGTCCGCGGCGGACAGGCCCGCTGGGGTGAGCACGCTGTTGACGTCCGGACGGAGCTCGCGGAATGCCGCCAGGATGTACGCGGTGTAGGCCGACGCGATGGATCCCAACTCGGGTGGCAGCACCATCTCGGGACCCGCGGTGATGACGACGTCATCGATGTTCGCCGGCGTGCCGGTGGCCACGACGCCCCGGTAGTCCAAGCCCGTCCCCTTGCTGAACTCGGTGGCCCACCGCGCGCTCGCCACCGCCGCCGCGCCACCCTGGGACTGCCCCACCAGCGCCCACTTCGGTGACAGCGGCAGGTCCAGGTGATGCGCGGCGATCACCGAATCGATGATGGCGTGCGCGGTGGCGACGCTGTTGAGGTAGCTCATGAGGCCCGGGGTGCCCAGACCCGTGTAGTCGGAGCCGACGACGACGTACCCCGCAGTCAGCCAGTGGCTCAGATATTTGTTGTCACGCGCGCTCCGCGGCTGCGCCGAGGGCGTGCAATCGTCGCCGAGGCCGACGGTGCCGTGCGCCCAGGCGATGACGGGCCATCCGCCCGGCGGGGCCTCGCCGGGCGGCACGAACACCGCGCCGCTACTGACCGCGGGCGAATTGTGTTGATCGGTGGTCGAATACAGGATTCGGTAGGCGCGTGCCGCAGCGGCGACCGACAGCTCGGGGTTCAGCGGGACGGACCGGATGAGACCGCCCGGCCGCGGCACCCGGTCGGCGAATGCCCGCGCATCCAGGCCCGACCAGTCCGGCGCAGCTGCCGCTGCCGTGGGTATCGGTGCCGTCACCAGCATCAAGCCGGCCGCGAAGACCGCCGTCAAACGTGAGAGGTTCGCCCGCAGAGCCATGCCCCGAACTCTAGGACCTCTCATATATTGAGAAACAGATTCATATCTTGAGAACCACGGTGGCACCATGAAGCCATGGCCACCAATGTCTCAGCCGTCCGCCGCTGGTCGATGCTGGTGATCGCGCTCGGTTCGACGATGTGCGCCAACGTCTTCATCAACGGCGCCGCCTTCCTGATCCCGACGCTGCACGGCGAACGCGGGCTGGACCTGTCACGCGCGGGCCTGGTCTCCGCCATGCCGAGCTTCGGCATGGTGCTGACGCTGATCGCCTGGGGCTGGGTCGTCGACCGGGTCGGTGAGCGGTTCGTGCTGACCGCGGGCTCGCTGTTGACCTCGGCCGCGGCCTTCGCCGCGGCCTGGGCCGACTCGCTGGTGGCGGTCGGGGCCTTCCTGCTGTTGGGCGGCATGGCGGCCGCGAGCTCCAATTCCGCCAGCGGCCGGTTGGTGGTCGGCTGGTTCCCACCCGAGCAACGTGGTCTGGTCATGGGTATCCGCCAGACGGCGCAGCCGTTGGGAGTTGGGCTGGGCGCCTTGGTGATTCCGCGACTGGCCGAATCGGCAGGGGTGTCCGCCGCGCTGTTGTTCCCCGCGATCGCCTGTCTGGTCGCCGCCGTGGTGACCGTCATCGGGGTCATCGATCCGCCCCGGCCGCACCGATCCGCCGCTCCCGCAGCCGATCTGGCCAATCCCTACCGCGGATCGTCGGTACTGGCACGCATCCATGCGGTGTCGGTACTGCTGGTCGTGCCGCAATGCCTGGTGTGGACGTTCTCGTTGGTGTGGCTGATGACAGCACACGGTTGGTCGGCCGGCGCGGCGGGCACCATGGTGACGGTGGCCCAATTATGCGGTGCCGCTGGGCGAATCGGCGCCGGCCGCTGGTCGGATCTGACCGGTTCGCGGCTGCATCCGGTACGGGTCATCGCCGTCCTGGCGGGTGCCACGATGGGCCTGCTGGCGCTGTGCGACTACCTGCACTGGCCGGTGGCGGTGTTCGTGATGGTGGTGGCGTCGGTGGTGACCGTGACCGATAACGGGTTGTCCTTCACCGCGATTGCCGAAATCGCCGGGCCGTTCTGGAGCGGGCGGGCGTTGGGTGTGCAGAACACGACGCAACTGCTGACGGCAGGCATCGTGCCGCCGGCATTCGGCGCCCTGATCGGAGTCTTCGGGTTCCCAGCGGCGTTCGCGGTGTGCGCACTGTTCCCCGTGCTGGCCGTGCCGCTGGTGCCAGTCGGGGCAGACCCGTTGCGCACCAAACCCGTTCCCACCCCAGTGCCGCGCTGACCGGTCGGCCCCGGCAACGCGGCGAGGCGTCGTCACGGCAGGGCTCTGGCCGCAAACATATCCGGAACGCGACATCGCCGTTGATATCACGTTCCGGGTACCGGCCCACCAGTCGAATCCGGCCGCGGAGGGTTACCCCGCCGGGCACATCGGCGGCGGGCACGTGGCACCCCGCGGTGCGGGCGCCGGGCGCGGTGCCGGCGCAGGAGGCGGCGCCTCATGCACTGGGGGCGGCGGGGCTTGATGCACCGGCGGCGGCGCCTCGTGCACCGGCGGCGGAGCCTGCCGGACCGGCTGCGGTGCCTCCTCCCGCGGCGCGGGAGCCGGGCGGACGGGCGCCTGCCGGATTGGGGCCGGGGCTTCGGGCGCCGGCGTGTCCGGCGCCGCCGCGTGCTTCGCCGGCGGCGCTGACACGGCTTGCTGCGGCTCTTGCTTCACCGGATTCGCCGGCGGCTCTGAAACCTGTTTCGGTGGAACCGGATTGGCTTCGTGCGGCTCCGCGTCCCGAATCGGCGGAGCCGCTTCCGGCGCCGACCGCGTCACGGTTTTCGGCTCGGCCGGCGGTGACGTTTTAGGCTCGGCCGGCGGTGCCACGGCATTCGGTGGCACGATCGCATCCGGTGTGCCTGCCTTCGGCCCCACCACCGTCGCACTCGGGGCAGCACTCGGGACAGGTCCCGGCACCCGGGCATCCCGCGCCGTGTTCGGCTTTTCCTGCGCCTGCGCCTGCGCCTGGGCCGGTGCGGGCGGCGGCACCGGGGCCAGCTTCGGCGCGGTGAACCCGGCCGGCACCTTCGACGGCGGTGGCGTCGGCACCGCTGCGGTCAATGCCGGTGGCGCCGCCGGTGTTCGATGATCGGCCACCGCAGCGGCGGAGTGCTGTCCCGACGTCGAAGGCGTTTGCGTCCCGGCACCGGTGGCGGTCGAATTCAGGTCTTTGGTGACATCCCGGGCCGACTTCTCCGAGAGATCTTTCAGCAGACGATCAGAGGTGCTCGTCGCTTTGTCATTCGAGATGAACTGTGCCAGTGAGACATTCAGATTCACCACCGGCGACGACACCCGGGCGTTCACGTCCGTGACCGAATGGGTGGCGCTGACCGCGGTGGTCGGCGGCGCCCAGTCACGATGACGTGGATCGTGCCAGTCCCGGTTCATGTTCCAGTTCTGGTACTGATTCGGGTTGAATCCGTGCGCCTGGTCCCACTGCGTGCGTTCGTACACCGGATCGTCGTGGCGGAACTTCCACTGGTAGTACTGCACGTAGGGGTGGTGGTCGTTGTACCAATCCTGGTTGCGCGCATCGCCGGGATGATCCCGGCGCTGGCCCCATTCATTGCAGCCGCCCCGATCCCAGCCGTCGCGGTCGTAGCCCGACCAGTTGTAGCCCGCCCAGTTGTAACCCCAGCGGTCGTAACCCCACCGGTCGTAGCCCCAGCGGTCGTAGCCCCAGCGGTTGAATCCGAGGAAGTCGTAGCCGTACTGGTTGTAGCCGCCGAGGTCGTAGTTGTACCAATCGTTGGAGTTGTAGCCGTAGAGCTGCCCCCAGGACGGGTCGTAGTAGCCGAGGTCCTGCAGATTCGGTGTCGCCGGTGGATCGACGGGTGGCGACCAGTCGGCCGCCGGGGCGGCGGGCACATCGGGTGGCGGCGGCACGAAAGTGTCGGACATCTGGTCGATGGGTGCTGCCGAACCCCCGCCCGAGTCCTGGTATCCCCATGTGGGCGCAGACGCGCTCATCAGGGCCACCTCGGGCGGCTGCGGCGCGCTGCCGGGGTCAGCGGCCTGAGGCTCAGCCGGCGGTGCGGGCAACGCGGGCAGCTGCTGTGCCGAATCGGGTGTGTACTGCAGAAGCTGTTGGGTCAGCTGCAAATAGAGGTTCTGCAGGCTGGTCCGCTGAGGTGAGGGCGACAGGAAGTCCAAACCCTGTTTGGCTTCGTTGAGTGACGTGCGAGCCGCCGTCAGTTGATCGGGCGTCGGCTGTTGCCCACTGCCCAGGATGTCCTGTGCCGCCTTCAGATCATCGACGACTGCGGTCAGCGCGACATCCTGCGCATGCCCGGGAAACACGGTCTTGTCGACGCCCCAGAGGGTGCCGCCCGGTGCTGCTTCGTACGACGCACCCAGCACACCCGCCACGAGCACCACCGCCACGCCGGCGGCCACGGCCGCCTTCCGCCGGCGGGTCCGTGGGATGAGCCTGCGCCACCGCGACGTGGGTGCAGGGGGCGGAACAACGTGAATGGGCGGGGAACTGAAAGTCGTCATGTCGACCTCCTCAACTACGACGGATGGCCGTCGTCGCGGCGCTCCCGACCCGCGCGATTCCGGATACAAGTACCCGCTGGTTCCGGCCGGCATTCAGGCCCACCAGAACTACTAAGCACAACTAAAGGCTACGCAGTCTCGGCACTCTCGCCAGGCCATGAACGGCATTCTCATCAACCCATAGCCCGCACATAGCGACGCACAGAAAGCGCTGACCGCCAGTCACTTTCAGCGCATCCGTCACAGCAGTCGCCGTCCCCTGCTTTCCACCGCGGCTCGGCCACTGGAGGTGTAGTCCCCGTACCCGCCCTCGTTGTCACGAATCTGCACGTGGTGATGCGTTGTGCCTCGTGCTCTGTCACCTGTGCGCATTGCTGGGCTGCGGTGTGAGTGTGGGAATCGAACCCGTTGCACTGCCCTCCGTGCACCTGAACGGTTGGAGCCGTTTGAGGTTTTGTGCACGCCTCCGCGACAACTACCTGCTACACCATGCTGCTGTCAGTCCAGCAACTCGACCTCCCAGTTCGCCTTCTGAATCCGGACGTCAAGCTCACGCAACTCCTGCGCCACGTCATCGGCCTGCGACCGCAGATCGCGGGCGGACAAGGCGGACAACATCTTCAGCTCCGAACGCAGCTGCCGCGAGTAGCCGTATTGGTTGGCACCCGTGGCCGCGTCCGCAGCCGTGGTCAGAACGTGGTGCCGCAACCGCAGCGCGTCGCGCCGACCGAGTGCGTCGGTCAGCGTGCCGTCGGCCCCGACCGAGCTGGCCGCGTTGGTGCGGTTGATCCGCCGAATCAGGGACTCGTAATCGCCCAGCGCGCCGTCGATCTCGACGAGTAGCGCTGCGGCATCCTCCGCGGGCTCTTCGCCCTCCTGGAACCGCGCGTTACCCACGACACGCACGCGCAACTGTTCGATGCGGCGAACTGCGTTCGCGCGCAACGACAGAGCTTCTGCCAACTTCATGATTCACCTCGCTTCTCGTGGCACAGACCGATCGTCCGTTGCTCGGCCCGAACCATGATGAGCGCAAAGAGGTTGGCCGGCAACGTATTTTCCAGCGGGACGAACCGCCGGCCGCGATCAGCTCTGAGCGCCGACGAAGAACAGCACGAGCACCGCGACCAGACCGAACAGGGCGGCGAAGAACGCGCCACATGCCGCGTCGTCAAACCGTGGCCGCACCGTCGCGACAAGAACCGCGACCGCGGCGACCAGCAGCGCGCTTGCCGGCGCGAACAGCCAGTAGTACAACAGCGGCGCCGGCGACATCACGACCAAGCCAAGCGCGTAGCCGCCGAACAGATAACGCGGATCGATCTTCCGCTCGGTGCGGGGATCGAGCGTGCTTTCATACTCGTAGGACATGCGCACCTCCTCCGGTCAGCGCCACATCGCCACCGTGGCAATGGCTTGCAGGTACAGCAGACCGACGATGAACCAAACGCTCACAGGTGCCACCACCAGCGCCACAGCGACGCTGCTGAGCATCCGCGCGCGCGACAGCACCGCCGCAATCACCAGGCATATCAGCGAAACACCCACCGCTACAGTCAAATTCGCTGTATCAATTCGGTCCAAGTTCGGATCATCGCCGGGACCCATGGCCCCGACAGCCAACAGACCCCAGCCGACTCCCCCTAATACCGCGCCGGCGAGTACGCCGCGCGTCCACTCCCTACCAGTCAAACGTCCCCCCGATCCGGTGCACTCATGTCCCCCGTCGCCGGCACACCCCCGGCCAGCCCGTACTGCAGGTGAACGATGCCGGCCGGGCTGGACACCGGGGCCTTGAGCAGCGTCAGATTGGACGGCACTGCGCCGCCGTCGAACACCTTTTTGCCGACCCCCAGCACAATAGGATGCACCCAGAGGTCCATTCGATCAAACAGTTTTTCGCGCAACAGGGTCTGTACGAAGTTCAAACTCCCGACCACTTTGACGTGCTCGTGACGGTCACGGATTTCCCGCACTTCCGCCACCAGATCCGCGCCGATCCGCGACGAGCCGGACCACGACAGGTCCGGCTTGCCGCGGGAGGCGACGTACTTGGGGATGCGGTTGAACATGTCGGCGAATTCGTCATCCTGATGCGGCCAATAGCCCGCGAAGATGTCGTACGTCCGCCGGCCGAGCAGCAGCGCGTCGGTGCCTTCGTACGCGGCGCCGACCTGCTCCCCCGACACCTCGTCGATGAGCGGTGCCTGCCAGCCTTCGAACGGAAAACCGCCGTCGGAGTCCTCGCCGGGGCCGCCGGGCGCCTGCCCGACGAGGTCGAGAGTGGCGAACAACGCGAGGTGAATCTGGCCCATTTCTAGCTCCTGACGAGTCGGTGGTGTCTGTCAGTGAGGTAGACCATCGGACCCGGCGGAACTCATCGGGCAGTCGGCTACTTCCCGGACAGCACCCGATATTGCGCCGAAATCTGTTGGTCCACAGCGGTTTCGTCGTCAGCGAAGACCTGGAACACAAAGCGGTCGGTGCGCGCGAGGCAGCTGTAGTGCCACCCCAGGATGCGCCATGTCACGGTTGCGTCCGGTTGCGCGTAGTCGTGAAGGTGCTCGAAACACCGCGCGCCGGGGAACCCCGGCACCGGACCGGCCATCTGCACGTCCGGATTCTTCATGATCAAGACACCGGTGGCGTCCAGCAGCTGCGCGGCCGAATCCGCGTTGGGCGCCTGGTAGACGCGGCCCCACCGCTGCGTCACCCACTGCACACCGGCGCGCTCGAACTGGGTCGTCATGCTCACCGGATCGGATTCGAAATGCAGCCACGCCCGTGGTCGCCACGTCCCGATCAATACCCCCTGCTGCCGATCGGGAGTGGTGATGGTCTTCGACAGCAACTGGTCGTCGCTCGGATCTTTCGGCAGGTCAGCGAGTTTCGCCGGTTCGGTGGGCACAAAGCTCTTGATCAGCGATTGCTGCCTGCCGAGCAGGTCGGACGTCAGCAACTGAGCCCGCAACGGCGCCTTGGTCAACTTGGTGGCTTTCGCGCTCACGAATTGATACAGCACGAAACGTCCCTGCACCGTGTACGCCGCGACGCCACTGGCCCCGGTGCCGTAATCCACGCCGACCGCCGGCACCGTGCCGGTACCGACCGAGATCTGGACCGGATACGGCTGGAACGGAGTGGCCACGATCGGGCCGAACTGCGCGGTGAATTCACCGGCGGCCGCCGCCGCTTGGGCGTCATCGGGGAACATCAGAACCGCGTTCTGGATTTCCAGATCAGAGTCCCGGGACCCGGATGACCGGTAGGACCCGAAACCGGCAACCATACCGTGCGCCCTGGCAATGCCCTGCATCACATTGTCTTTGGACACCCCGAGGATGTTGTCGACACCGAACTCCGCCGTCATGGTGCCGGTCCCGATGGCCCCGGGCCTGGTCACCGACGCGTCGATTTCCCAAGGCCCGATGACATATTCGGCCATGCGGGTCGATTCGACGATCGACTGCGTGAGCGGATTGGGCCCGGCGCTGAAGAACGGGGTGCTCGGCTTGATCTGGTAGTTACCGGTCCGCAGCTGGCTGACGTCCGGTTCGGGGTCGCTCAGTGAGCCGCCGAACCGCGCGGTGCCGGTCGCGGTCGTCGAACAGCCCGCGACCACGCACCCGCACGCGACCACGGCGAGTGCCAGCTTCCGGATCCCCACGATCCAACACTAACTGTGGCCGAGGCGCGCCAGCACTGATCGCACGGACTCGGCGATCGCCTCATTGAACGGCCCGGCGTCCCGCCGCAGGGTGCGGGTGCGGACCAGCACCGTGAGCATGACCCGCTCGTGCTTGGGGCCGATGAGCATCCCGGCGTCGTTGGTCGACCCGTAGTCGCCGCCGCCGGTCTTGTCCGCGCTGGTCCAGTCTGCGGGCAGACCGGCGCGGAACCGACGGGTCGACGTCGCGGTCTCGCCCATCCACCGCTGCAGTTGGAACTGAGCCGCACCGGACAACGCGTCGCCGACGAGAATGGCGCGATACCCACCGCACAGGGCCCGCGGCGTGGTGGTGTCGCGGAGGTCGCCGGGCGCCGCTTCGTTGAGGTCCGGTTCCCAGCGATCCAGCCGGGTCTGCGAATCGCCGATCGAGCGCGCGAAAGCCGTCAGGGCGGACGGCCCGCCGATGGTCCGCAGCATGATGTTGCCTGCTGCGTTGTCACTCTGGGTCAGAGCGGCGGCACAGATCTCCCGCAACGCCATCCGTGCCCCCACCGCCTCGCTCAGCACCGGCGAGTTGACGACGATGTCGCCGGCGGTGATGGGCACCATGGCATCGAGATTCGCGTGACCGTCCTTGGCCATCTGCAAGATGCGTGCCGCCGCATACGCTTTGAAGGTCGAGCACATCGCGAACCGCTCGTCGGCACGGTGCTCGACCGTCGCCGATGATTCCAAATCGACTGCGTAGACGCCGATTAACGCCTGATAGCGATCTTCCAGTTCTGCAAAGCTGGTCGGCTCGTCCGCCTTGGTGGACTGGCACCCGGCCAGCACGCCCGTGGCGGCCAACCCGACGATGAAATCCCGTCGGCTCAGCGATTCCCCCACGCATCCCAGCCAACCACGTCTCGGCGCGAGACGCCAACGCGGGGTCTTCTCCTGGCCCCCCGGCTGGTCCGCGGTGCGTTGGGCCCCAACAGATCCCGCTACGCCCGCGGGCCAGACGTCAGTGGACGTGCTTGTCGAACCAGGCGGTGGCCACCTCCGGATGAACACCGAAATAGTTGTAGCCGTCGAAGCGCCGGTTGGTTCCTTCGATCCAGTGCAAGCTCTTCGCGGCGACCGGGATCGCGTCGTAGATGTCCCGCACGTCTTGTGGACGCGTCATGGTGTCATCGTGCACCTGTGCGACGAGCGTCGGCACGGTCACTGCTTTGACGTGCTCGAGCGGTGACTGCTCGGCGAGATGGAATCCGGTTCGTTCGTGAACAGCCTGATCGAACTTCGCATAGCCGTCTGCCATCCCGATGGCTTTGACGAACTCCTCGACGATGTAGCGACCCGACACCGGCTGCAGCATCACCATGGCCTGGACTTCAGCGAACTCTTCGGGATGCCTTGACCACGCCACTGCAGTCGAGTCAGCGCCCAAACACACTGATAGCAAAGCCTTCTTCATCGTTTTCGTGTCCGGCCTGGCAGCCGCGTACCGCAAGGATCCGATGACATCGCGGTATTCGGTCAGACCGATGCCGGCGATGCCACCGTTGCCCTGGCCGCTGAGACCGTGGTTGCGGATGTCGTAAGCGAGGACGTTGTAGCCGGCGTCGTGCAGAGCCTTGTACTCAGGCAGGAAATTCACCTCGAACCCGCCGAGGCCGCCGAACTCGGGCAGGTGCCCGGGATAGCCGTAGCGGTTTCCGGGAAGAAAGTGGTTATGGATGATCAGTCGATCGGAGTCGGCGGGAATGAACCAGCCCTCCAGCGGGACACCGTCCATCGACGGGAAGAACACGTCTTCGTAGTCCAGCCCGACCTCGTCGGGGCGCCGCAGAACCGGCGCGCGACGGCCGCCGGTCGTCCCGGTGGTCCACATGGCGACAAAGCTGTCGAACGCTTCCTGAGCTGCCGTGTCGTCGGACATGAGCGCTTCCTTTCGTCGAAGTCTGGGTTCAGAAATCGACGGTAGGCCGCGCACCGTTCGGTAGGCAGGGCCAGTTGAACCAGGGTTCAGCAAACCCTCCTTCGCGGCTCGCGTGCCCTCTACTGTGATCCGTGTGGACCAGCGCAAGGACATTCGTGACTTCCTGACGTCACGCCGTGCGCGCATGACACCCCATCAGGCCGGGCTCCCCGACTACGGCGCCAAGCGGCGGGTACCCGGCCTCCGTCGGGAAGAGGTGGCCCTGCTGGCCGGTATCAGCGTCGACTATTACACCCGCTTGGAACGCGGCAACCTCAGCGGCGTTTCGGATTCGGTACTCAACTCGGTGGCGACCGTGCTGCAGCTCGACGAGGCGGAGCGCGCGCACCTGTTCGATCTCGTCAAAGTCCGGCAAGGGCCACGGCGCACCCCGCGCCGCCCGGTCACCATTCGACCGAGCGTCCAGCGGATCCTGGACTCGATGGTGGGCGTGCCGGCCTGGGTGAGCAACGACCGTCTCGACATCCTGGCCACCAACGCCCTGAGCGCCGAGCTCTACCGCGACGCCGTCGACGACGCGCAAGAACCGGCGAATCTCGCCCGTTTCGTGTTCCTGGACCACCGCGCGCGGGATTTCTTCGTCGACTGGAATCAGCAGGCCGACAACGCCGTCGCGATCTTGCGCAGCGCCGCCGGACGCGACCCCTACGACGACAGGCTCACCCAGCTCATCGGCGAATTGAGCACCCGCAGTGACGAATTCCGGGTCCGGTGGGGAGCACAGATCATCCGGGCACATACCTCGGGACCGAAAGCGCTGAACCATCCCGCGGTCGGCCAACTCGACCTGACCTTCGACGGCCTGGAGTTGGCGGCCGATCCCGGGCTGACACTGTATGTCATGACCGCCGAACCGAACTCGCCCACCGAGGAGCGGCTGAATCTGCTGGGCACGCTGGCGGCGACCAGACAATCAAGCCGGTGACCGGCGTGGCCGCACCAACAGCGCGGCCACCAGGAAGCACAACGCCCCGACGAAGGTCCCGAAGTTGGCCAGTCGCTCGTCGACCGTGATGCCGGTCTTCCGGACGAAGGCCGCCAGTGCCGACACCTGGAACGCGACACAGCCCATGAGGTTGATCCAAGACGCCTGCCAGGCAACGGATCTCGGCGACCACAGGCCGACCACCAGCACCGCCAGCAGACCACTGAGCAGGAAGGCCAGCGATCCGGCGGCGTCGGGCGCCCACACATAGCGCCGCTCGGCGAGCACGGCGTGCGCCCACACCGCCGCACCCGTACTCACGTTGAACAGCACGGTACCCATGAATTGGATTGCCGCCGACCACCATTGGATCCCGGGCGGGGCGAGCTTGTACTGCATCAAGGCGGCCGTGGTGAAGAACCACGATCCGACGAAACACAGCATGTTGGTCGTTCCGGCCCCGGCCACCGAGGGAAACCCCGGGACCGTGGCCAGTGCGAAGAACGTCGACCCGATGGCGAACAGCCGGCACTGCCTGGTGAGGGTGGCAAGGCCATTCATTCCGCGCACGGGACTACAGGAAGCTGCGAATCCGCTCGCCGGTCTCCGACGTCGACAGTTTTGCGTCGCCGCGCGTCGAAAGGTGTTCGGCGACAGCCTTGTCCACGCGGGCCGCGGCGTCGGTCTCACCGAGGTGGGTCAGCAGCAGCGCCACACTCATGATGGCGGCAGTCGGGTCGGCAAGACCCTGGCCGGCGATATCGGGTGCGCTGCCGTGCACCGGCTCGAACATCGACGGGTTGGTGCCCGTCGCATCGATGTTGCCCGATGCCGCCAGGCCGATACCACCGGAGACGGCCGCGGCCAGATCGGTGATGATGTCGCCGAACAGGTTGTCGGTGACGATCACATCAAACCGCTCAGGTGCGGTCACCATATGAATGGTCGCGGCATCGATGTGCTGGTACGCGGTTTCGACGTCCGGGTACTCGGCGGCGACCTCGTCGACCGTGCGCTTCCACAGCGAGCCGGCGAACGCCAGCACGTTGTTCTTGTGCACCAGGGTCAGGTGCTTCCGCCGCGTCCGGGCCTTCTCGAACGCGTAGCGGACCACCCGCTCCACACCGAAGCGCGTGTTGGTGGACACCTCGGTGGCCACCTCGTGCGGCGTGCCGACGCGGATGGCGCCACCGGTGCCGGTGTACGGCCCCTCGGTGCCCTCGCGGACGACGACGAAATCGATGTCCGGATTGCCGGCCAGCGGGCTGTCGACACCTGCGAACAGCCGCGACGGCCGCAGGTTCACGTGGTGGTCCAGGGCGAACCGCATGGTCAGCAGCAGTCCGCGCTCGAGCACGCCGCTGGGCACCGACGGATCGCCGATGGCGCCCAACAGGATTGCGTCGTGCGTCTTGAGCTCGTCGATCATGCCGTCGGGCAGGGTCTCGCCGGTCTCGTGGTAGCGCTTGGCGCCGACGTTGTACTCGGTGCGCTCGACCCCCGGCAGCACGACGTCGAGGACCTGCAGTGCCTCGCCGATGACCTCGGGACCGATGCCGTCGCCGGCAATGACGGCGAGCTTCACGACAGATCCACCAGTTCCAGCGTGGTCGCGCCGACGGCCTCGCCGATCGCGGCGAGCACGTCGGCCGGCACCTCGCGGTCCAGTCGCAGCATGACCGTCGCACCCGAACCGTCGGAGTCCTGCGACATCTGCGCGGCCAGGATGTTGACGTCGGCGCCCCCGAGCAGGGTGCCGATCTTGCCCAGGGCGCCGGGCTGGTCGCCGTAGTTGAGGATCAGGTTGATGCCCTCGGCGCGCAGGTCCAGGTTCCGGCCGTTGATCTGGACGACCTTCTCGACCAGCTGCGGACCGCTCAAGGTGCCCGACACGTTCACCGTCGCACCATCAGACAGGACGGCGCGCACGTCGACGACGCTGCGGTGGTTGGGGCTCTCGGTCTCGGTGGTGAGGACGGCGTCGACACCACGCTCGGCGGCCAGCGCCGGCGCGTTGACGAACGTCACCTGGTCCTCGATGACGGCGGAGAACAGGCCGCGCATCGCCGAAAGCTTCAGAATCTCAACGTCTTCCGACGCGAGTTCGCCGAGCACCTCGACGTTCAGCGAGGCCGGCAGCGCGGGCGCCAGGGCACCGACCAGCAGACCCAGCTTGCGCACCAGGTCGAGCCACGGCGCGACCTCTTCGCCGACGACACCGCCGCCGACGTTGACGGCGTCCGGCACGAACTCGCCGGCCAGCGCCAGCTTCACGCTCGCGGCGACATCGGTGCCCGCGCGGTCCTGGGCCTCTTCGGTGGAGGCACCGAGGTGCGGGGTGACGACGACCTGCGGCAGCTCGAACAGCGGGCTGTCGGTGCAGGGCTCGGTGGCGAACACGTCGAGACCGGCGCCACGGACGTGGCCGCTGGTGATCGCGTCGGCCAGGGCCTGCTCGTCGATCAGGCCACCGCGGGCCGCGTTGACGATGATCACGCCCGGCTTGGTCTTGGCCAGCGCTTCCTTGTTGATCAGACCGGCGGTTTCCTTGGTCTTGGGCAGGTGCACCGAGATGAAATCAGCGCGACCCAAAAGCTCATCGAGGCTCAGCAGCTCGATACCCAGCTGGGCGGCGCGGGCCTGCGAGACGTAGGGGTCGTAGGCGACGATGTGCGCGCCGAACGCGGCCAGGCGCTGCGCGACGAGCTGGCCGATGCGGCCCATGCCCACGACGCCGACCGTCTTGCCGAAGATCTCGGTGCCCGAGAACTTGGAGCGCTTCCAGGTGTGCTCGCGCAGCGTGGCGTCGGCGGCCGGAATCTGGCGGGCCGTCGAGAGCAGCAGCGCCAGGGCGTGCTCGGCGGCGCTGTGGATGTTCGAAGTCGGGGCGTTGACGACCAGCACGCCACGCGCGGTGGCGGCGTCGACGTCGACGTTGTCCAGGCCGACACCGGCGCGGGCGACGATCTTGAGCTTGGGCGCCGCGGCCAGCACCTCGGCGTCCACGGTGGTGGCCGAACGCACCAGCAGGGCGTCGGCGTCCGGCACGGCGGCCAGCAGCTTTTCGCGGTCGGGTCCGTCGACCCAACGGACCTCTACCTGGTCGCCGAGGGCGGCGACGGTCGATTCGGCGAGTTTGTCAGCGATGAGTACGACAGGAAGGCTCACGCGCACAGACTAGTGGGCGGCATGGCCGCGCTACCAATCGCGGTTGCCTTGAGCTGGGTGGTCAGCGGCCGTCACTACCATCAAGTGGTGGACGTCACCGTCGTCGGTAGTGGACCCAACGGACTGGCCGCGGCCGTCATCTGTGCGCGAGCCGGCCTGTCGGTCCGGGTCCTCGAAGGTCAGCCGACCCCCGGCGGCGGCGCCCGCAGCGCCCCCGACCCGGAATTTCCAGGCGTCGTGCACGACATCTGCTCGGCGGTGCACCCGCTGGCATTCGCCTCGCCGTTCTTCCGTGCTTTCGGCCTCGCGGATCGCATCACGCTGAATGTGCCGGAGATTTCCTACGCCAACCCCCTGCCAGAGCGTCCGGCCGCGCTGGCCTACCACGATTTCGAGCGCACCTGCGCCGAGCTGACTGACGGGGCGTCGTGGCGCTGGCTCCTGGGACCGATGGTGCAGCGCAGCGACTCGGCGGCCGCGTTCGTTCTCGGCGACAAACGATCCTTGCCGCCTGACTTGGTGACATCGGCCCGGCTCGCGCTGCGGATGCTGACGCAGGGCAGCCCGGCTTGGGGGCTGCTTCGCGGCGAGGACGCTCGGGCGCTGTTTACCGGCGTTGCCGCACACACCATTTCGCAGATGCCGTCGATGACGTCATCGGGCCTGGGCATGATGCTGGCCGTACTGGCCCACTCAGTCGGGTGGCCGGTGCCTACCGGCGGCAGTCAAGCCATTCCCGACGCGTTGATTGCTGACTTGCTGGCCCATGGCGGTGAATTGGTGCTCGGCGAAGAAATCACCGAACCGCCACGAGGCGTGGTGCTGTACGACACTCCAGTAAAGGCGTTGTTGAGCATCTACGGTGATCGGCTACCAACGCGCTACGCCGCAACATTGCGACGGCTACGAGCCAATCCCGGGGTAGCAAAAGTCGATTTTGTCTTGTCCGATGAAATCCCGTGGCGTGACCGACGTTTGGCCCGCGCGGTCACGATTCACCTCGGCGGTGAACGCGCCCAGATGGCTCTTGCAGAACGCGAGATAGCACGCGGTCGACACGCCAAGTGGCCGATGGTGCTCGCTGCGTCGCCGCACACCGCCGACCCGACACGGATCGACGATCGCGGTCGCCGACCGTTCTGGAGCTATGTCCACGTGCCCCGTGACTCGCCCATCGATCAGACCGAGCAGGTAATCGAGATCATGGAACGCTTTGCCCCGGGGTTCCGCGACATCGTCGTCGCAGCCCGCGGAGTCCCGGCTTCGCAGCTGGCCCAGCACAACGCGAACTTAGTGGGCGGCGACATCACCGGCGGCGGCAACAGTGCATGGCGGGCTCTAGCCGGCCCGACGCTGCGCCTGAATCCTTGGGCCACTCCGATTCCTGGCGCCTATCTCTGCTCAGCGGCCACTCCCCCGAATGGCGGCGTGCACGGCATGGCGGGCCTGTACGCGGCACGCACCGTGCTGCGTCGTGAATTCGGGGTGAAGACGCTGCCGTCGCTCGCGCCATAGTGTTGGCTTGGCCCATGGCCAAGCTTTCTGTGATCTTCTACTCCGCGACCGGGCACGGCACTTCCATGGCACAGCGCATCGCGAGCACCGCCGAATCGCTGGGCGCCGAGGTGCGGCTGCGGCCCGTCACCGAGACCGCCGCCCCAGAATCCTTCGCGCACAATCCGGCCTGGACTGCGAATTATGAAGCGACCAAAGACCTTCCGGTTGCCACGGGCGACGACATCGTGTGGGCCGACGCGGTGATCTTCGGCTCGCCGACCCGCTTCGGCTCGGTCGCATCGCAGCTGCGCGGGTTCCTGGACTCCCTCGGCGGCCTGTGGTCGAAGGGCGGGCTGGCGGACAAGGTGTACGCCGGCTACACCTCGACCAACACCGCCCACGGCGGCCAGGAGACGACGCTGCTGTCGCTCTACATCACGCTGATGCACTGGGGCGGCATCATCGTCCCGCCCGGCTACACCGAGCCGCTCAAGTTCGCCGACGGCAACCCGTACGGCGTGAGCCTGCTGGCCAATCACGACAACATCCGCCAGTTCGACGACAACACCTACGCGGCGCTGGACCACCTGGCGCGGCGGGTCGTGTCGGTAGCGGACCGGTTGGGCGGGTAACGCGCTGCCCGGTTCCGGCACCGAGAATTGGCGTCGGAACACCCCGCCGGCCCGGCTTAGCGTGAATGGGTGATATTCGGAGGCACAGCCCGGTTGGTCGGGTCGGTACCCAACAACGAGCTGTTCGCGGTCGGTGATCGCCAGCTTTATCAGATGCGGCCGCCGTTGTGCGGCTATCACGTGATCGCCGTCGAACAGAGTATGTGGGCCATGCGGGCGCAGGCCATCTATCCGGACGGACGTCTCGAACCGCCCGAGCCCGACGACCCGGTGTCGACCGAGATTTACGCGGTGGCGGGCGAAGGACTGGACATCGACCGGAGCCGCAAGCTGCCGGGCAGCGCGGACGGGCGCAACGTGACCCGCGCGCTGGCCGCCATCGGCTACACCGTCTACTGAGACACCGTCTACTGAAATGACGAAAGGCCGGTTGCCGCACGCTGTTTCGCGTGCCGCAACCGGCCTTTCGGGAACTGACTAGGCGGTCTCGGTGATCGGCCGGTCGACCCAGCTCATCAGGTCGCGCAGCTTCTTACCGGTGACCTCGATCGGGTGCTCGGCGTTGGCCTTGCGCAGACCCTCGAGCTCCTTGTTGCCGCCCTCGACGTTGGCGACCAGGCGCTTGACGAAGGTGCCGTCCTGGATGTCCTTCAGGATGGCACGCATGCGCTCCTTGGTGTCGGCGTCGATGACGCGCGGACCGGACAGGTAGCCACCGAACTCAGCGGTGTCGGACACCGAGTAGTTCATGCGGGCGATGCCACCCTCGTACATCAGGTCGACGATCAGCTTGAGCTCGTGCAGCACCTCGAAGTAGGCCATCTCCGGCGCGTAACCGGCCTCGACCATGACCTCGAAACCGGCCTTGACCAGTTCCTCGGTACCACCACAGAGGACGGCCTGCTCACCGAACAGGTCGGTCTCGGTCTCTTCCTTGAAGTCGGTCTTGATGACGCCGGCGCGGGTGCCGCCGATGCCCTTGGCGTAGGACAGCGCCAGCGCCTGGCCCTCGCCCTTGGGGTCCTGGTGCACGGCGATCAGCGCGGGCACACCCTTGCCGTCGACGAACTGACGACGCACGAGGTGGCCGGGGCCCTTCGGGGCGACCATGCCGATGGTGACGTTGGCCGGGGGCTTGATCAGGCCGAAGTGGATGTTGAGGCCGTGGCCGAAGAACAGCGCGTTGCCGTCTTCCAGGTTCGGCTCGATGTCGTTGGTGAAGATCTCGGCCTGCGCGGTGTCGGGCGCCAGCAGCATGATGACGTCGGCCCACTTGGCGACCTCGGCCGGGGTGTCGACCTCGAGGCCCTGCTCGGTGACCTTCTCGCGGGACTTCGAGCCTTCCTTCAGGCCGACCTTGACCTGCACGCCCGAGTCGCGCAGCGAAAGCGAATGCGCGTGTCCCTGGCTGCCGTAGCCGATGACGCCGACCTTGCGTCCCTGGATGATCGACAGGTCCGCGTCGTCGTCATAGAACATCTCAACTGCCACTTGCTTTTCCTTACCCTTGTTTCTGTTGTTGAAGATTTGTTCGGGGTCCAGCTCGGTTACTTGGCCGCGCCGATGCCACGCGGGCCGCGCGCCAGTGAAACCACACCGGACTGCACCAACTCGCGAATACCATACGGCTCCAGCACTCGCAGCAATGCGTCGAGCTTCTCCTGGGTGCCGGTGGCCTCGACCGTCAGCGATTCGGTCGACACGTCGACGACCTTCGCACGGAACAGGTTGACCGCCTCGATCACCTGGCCACGGGTGGTGGCGTCGGCCCGCACCTTGATCAGCGCCAGCTCGCGGGAGACCGAGTTGTCCGGCTCCTGCTCGACGATCTTGATGACGTTGATCAGCTTGTTGAGCTGCTTGGTGATCTGCTCCAGCGGCAGCTGCTCTTCGACCGAGACCACGATGGTCATGCGCGACATGTTCTTCTGCTCGGTGGCGCCGACCGCGAGCGACTGGATGTTGAAGCCACGCCGCGAGAACAGCGCCGCCACGCGAGCGAGCACACCGGGGGTGTCCTCGACGAGAACCGAAAGTGTGTGAGTGGTCGTCATGGCGCTTACACCTGATCCTCGTTGTCGAACAGCGGACGGATATCGCGCGCCGCCATGATCTCGTCATTGCTGGTGCCGGCGGCGACCATCGGCCACACCTGGGCGTCGGCCCCGACGATGAAGTCGATGACGACGGGGCGGTCGTTGATCTCGCGGGCCTGCCGGATGACGTCCTCGACGTCCTCGGCACGCTCGCAGCGCAGCCCGACGCAACCCAGCGCCTCGGCCAGCATCACGAAGTCCGGGATGCGGTGCGAGTGGGTGGACAGGTTGGTCTGGCTGTAACGCTCGTCGTAGAACAGCGTCTGCCACTGGCGCACCATGCCCAGGTTGCCGTTGTTGATCAGCGCAACCTTGATCGGCGCGCCTTCCAGGGCGCAGGTGGCCAGCTCCTGGTTGGTCATCTGGAAGCAGCCGTCACCGTCGATGGCCCACACCTCGGCCTCCGGGCGGGCGAACTTGGCGCCCATCGCGGCCGGGATGGAGAAGCCCATGGTGCCGAGGCCACCGGAGTTCAGCCAGGTCTTCGGGTTCTCGTACTTGATGAACTGCGCGGCCCACATCTGGTGCTGACCGACGCCCGCGACGTACAGCGCGTCCGGCCCGGCGATCTGGCCCAGCTTCTCGATGACGTACTCCGGCGAGAGGCTGCCGTCGCTCTGCGGGCCGTAGCTCAGCGGGTAGGTGTCCTTGATGCCGTGAAGGTAGGTCCACCAGTCGGCCAGGTCCAGGGTGTCGGCGGCAACACCGTCACGACGCAGCGCCCCGAGCAGGTCGACGATGACGTTCTTGATGTCACCGACGATCGGCACGTCGGCGTGCCGGTTCTTGCCGATCTCGGCGGGGTCGATGTCGGCGTGGATCACCTTGGCGTCGGGCGCGAACGACGACAGCTGACCGGTGACCCGGTCATCGAAGCGGGTGCCGAGGGCGATCAGCAGGTCGCTCTTCTGCAGCGCGGCCACGGCCGAGACCGTGCCGTGCATGCCGGGCATGCCCATGTGCTGCGGGTGGCTGTCGGGGAACGCACCGCGCGCCATCAGGGTGGTGACGACGGGGATGCCCGTCAGCTCGGCCAGCTCCAGCAGCTCCGCGGACGCCGCACCGCGGATGACGCCGCCGCCGACGTACAGCACGGGCTTGTGCGACGCGGCAATCAGCTTGGCGGCCTCGCGGATCTGGCGGCTGTGCGGCTTGGTGTTGGGCTTGTAGCCGGGCAGGTCGATGACCGGCGGCCAGCTGAAGGTGCACTGCCCCTGCAGCACGTCCTTCGGGATGTCGACGAGGACGGCGCCGGGACGGCCGGAAGCGGCGATGTGGAAAGCCTCGGCAATCACCTTGGCGATGTCGTCACCGTTGCGGACCAGGAAGTTGTGCTTCGTGATCGGCATGGTGATGCCGGAGATGTCGGCTTCCTGGAAGGCGTCGGTGCCGATCAGCCCGCGGCCGACCTGCCCGGTGATGGCGACCACCGGGATCGAGTCCATCTGCGCGTCGGCCAGCGGCGTGACCAGGTTGGTGGCACCGGGTCCCGAGGTGGCCATCATCACGCCGACCTTGCCGGTGGCATGCGCGTAGCCCGACGCGGCGTGGCCGGCGCCCTGCTCGTGCCGCACCAGCACGTGGCGCACCTTCTTCGAGTCGAACAGCGGGTCGTAGACCGGCAGCACGGCACCACCGGGGATGCCGAAGATGGTGTCGACGTCGAGTTCCTCGAGCGAACGGACGACGGCCTGGGCGCCGGTCATCTGTTGCGGTGCAACAGTTCTCGGCTGGCCGTTGGCAACACCGTTCTGCTGTTGCGTCGACTCTGGCGGTCGCGTGGTGGGTGCGCTCACTCTTGTCCTCTTGATCGTGTTCGGTTTGGCGTTCCCGGGCAAACAAAAAACCCCCGTCAGCGTGGGTGGCTGTACGAGGGTTGCGCGTCGATGCTTGTAGTCGGCTTACTCAGCCTGGTCACGCACCAACGCGCCCAGTTACTACAAGCAATCCCGAGTTCTGCATGGCAAGGACGGTAGTCCCCGCGGCGCGCGCAGGTCAAATCACATCCACGGCCCGGCACACCTGGCAACCCGTGCCCGCGCCGCCTGGGAGAATGAATGACGTGAGCCGCCGAACCGCTTCGACCGCACCTCAACCCGTCGTGATCAAGATCCCGGGGGTCGCCCACCTGGCGGTGGGGTTCTTCGCCATCGGCCTACTGGCGCTGGTGTTCGCCGGGCCGGCCTGGTGCGCGGTGCTGCTCGTCATCCCGATTGTGTTGTCGGCGATGGTGATTCGCTACCGCACGGTGGCCGACAAGAAAGGCGTCACGGCGCGGTCGCTGCTCGGCAGCCGGACGGTGACGTGGCAGGACATCAAGGGGCTGCGGTTCGACCGCTCCAAGTGGGCCAAGGCCGAATTGACCGACGGCACCGACCTGCGCCTGCCGGGTGTGACGTTCGCGTCACTGCCGGTGCTGACCGCGGCGAGCGGCGGCGTCGTGCCCAACCCGTACAACGAGTGAGCCGGCGCCGCGGACGATCAACCTCAGTGCAGCGGGTTTGAGCCGTTCAGCAGCAGCCACACACCGACGCCCGCGCCGATGCCGATCAGCAGGCACAGAATCGACCCGATGAACGGGCGGCGCGCCCAACCGCGTCCGGCGTCGAAGCCGTAGAGACCCGGTCCGGTCAGGGTCAAGCCCGCGGCCAGCACGATCATGGTCACCAGGTACTCGTGGCCTTCGGGCAGGAAGTACGGGAAGTAGCCGTGCACGGGTTGTGCGGCCACCTCCACGGCGAGCGCGTTGACCAGATAGCCCAGCGCGACGGCGGCGGCCACCGGCGTGAACAGCCCCAGCACGAGCAGGACACCGGCGCCTATCTGCGCCCCGGTGGCGAGGTAGGTCAGGATCCCGGCGTGCTGGAACCCGGCGGCGGCGAGCGCGTGCTCGTACCCGTTCAGACCCTGGCCGCCCCACCAGCCGAACGCCTTCTGCAGGCCGTGGACCACCAGCCATGCGCCGAGGCCGACACGCAGCACCAGGAGTCCCAGGTCCTGGGTGCCGCGGCGCTTGGCGACGCGTACCCGGGCATCGGTCTCGGGGTCGGGCTCGATCTCGGCGGGCTCGACGCCCTGCTGCGAGTTGCGCTCCCGGGGCTGCACGTACGGCAGCGGCTCGGGTTCGTGCATGAGATCGAATGCCATCGAGGACGGCGACGAGGACGACGCGGGCGTCACCTCGGTCGCCTCGTCGGACGACGCGTTGTCGAACCGCGGGATGGCCGTGGTCGCGGCGGTCTCACCGCCGTCTGCGCCGCCACTGCCGCGATAGGTCGTGATGGGCAGGTCGTCTTCTGGATCGACCAGGCGTGCCGACGCGGGCCTGGCGGCCGGCTCGTCGGGCCGTTGCCATGCACGCGAGTCATGGGAAGTACTGGCCATGGTTGCCAGGGTAAGTGCAACTGCACTGCTGACCGTGGATTTAGGCGGTGGTTTGACCGGCTTGTTTACGGGATTTGCCCAGCCCGACGCGTGGCCCCGGCGTGGCGAGCATCCGCGAACAGTCCGTAACCTGGCGGGCATGACATTGCGGCGGTCGACGCGGGCTGCGCTGACGAGGCCCCAACACCGGCCTGAGCGTTCCAGCTCTGCACCCGCTCGACGGGTCCTGGCGTTGTGTGCCATCGCTTTGCTGGCGCTGCCCAGTTGTGCCCGTTTCGATTCGGCGGCATCCGAGCCGTTCACCATCGAGCCGGATCTCGGCGGGGCGCCCAGCTCGCCACCGCCGCCCCCGCCACCGCTGCCGCCGAACCCGTTCCCGAAGGCCTGCCCGGCGCCGGCGGTGCTGCAGGGCTGCCTGGAGAGCACCAGCGGCCTGATCATGGGCGGCGACAGCAAGTCGGCGATCGTCGCCGAACGCGTCACCGGCGCCGTCAAGAACATCGCCACGACCGCGGAACCCAAGGTCAAGACCGTGATTCCGGTCGACGCGTCCGGCGACGGCGGGCTCATGGACATCGTCCTGTCGCCGAGCTACCAGCAGGACCGGCTGATGTACGCCTACATCACCACGCCCACCGACAACCGGGTGGTCCGCATCGCCGACGGCGACGTCCCCAAGCCCATCCTCACCGGCATTCCCAAGGGCCCCACAGGCAACATGGGAGCGCTGATCTTCAGCAGCCCGACGACCCTCGTGGTGCTCACCGGGGACGCCGGAAACCCCGCGGCCGCAGCTGATCCGGCTTCGCTGGCGGGCAAGCTGCTGCGCATCGAGCAGCCGACGACGGTGGGCCAGGCGCCCCCGACCACCGCACTGTCGGGCATGGGCTCCGGCGGCGGGCTGTGCATCGACGGTGCCAGCGGCTCGCTGTATGTGACCGACCGCACCCCGACCGGCGACCGGCTGCAGCGCATCACCAAGGACTCCAAGGTGTCGACGGTGTGGAGCTGGCCCGACCGGCCCGGCGTCGCGGGGTGTGTGGCGACCGACGACACCGTCATGGTCAACCTCGTCAACACCAAGAAGACGGTGGCCGTTCGGCTGTCGAAGGAGACCGGCGCGGTCACGGGCGACCCCGAGGCGCTCCGCACCGACACCCATGGCCACGTCTTCGCGCTGAAGCTCTCCCCTGACGGCAATGTCTGGGGCGCCACGGTGAACAAGACGGCCGGCGACGTGGAGAAGTTCGACGACGTCGTGTTCCCGCTGTTCCCGCAGGGCGGATTCCCGCGTAGCACCGACGACAAGACGTAATTGGCGACCGACGTGCGAGGGGCCGCCCGATGATGCGCGCCTGCCCGGCCGATTTCGCTCGGCTGGCCGGCTACCTGGGCTTCTCCTGCGATGACGATTCCTGGGTCAAGCTGCGGAACCCGTTGACCCTGGCCCACTGGACCATGCCCGTGGTCGAGCTGCTGATGCTGGTCGGCGCGGCACTGGCCCTGGCCTACGCGCTGCGGCGGGTCCGGCGGGACCCGACCGGGATCGCCATCTGGCTGGCGTCGGTGGTCTACGCGCTGGTGACCGAACTCCCCCGGCATCCACCGGACATCTTCGCCGGCTCCCGGCTCGGGGTCATGCTGGTGCACAACGTGTTCAGCGTCGATTTCGTCGACGGCCGGCTACCGCTGTACATCGTGGCGTTGTACCCGGCGACCATCACCCTCGCCTACGACATCGTCCGCGCCACCGGGGTCTTCGAACGGCGCGGCGCGGCCGTCGGCGCCATCTGCGTCGGGTTCGTTCACGGCTGCGTCTACGGCGTGTTCGACCATCTCGGCCCGCAGCTGCGCTGGTGGGTCTGGAACACCGCGAACCCCCTGAACCACCCGACGCTGGGTTGCGTGCCGGTGAGCAGCTGGGTCAGCCTGGCGGTCGTCGGGCCCGCGGCGGTCGCCTTCCTGGTACATGTGCTGATGGGGCGCAGGGTGGCAGCGGGCACACCACCGGGCGCGCTGTCGCTGGCCTGGCGCATCCCGGTCATCAGCGTCCTGGCGCCGGTCATCATGGGGCTGCTCAGCCTGCCGACGTTGCTCTCCGCCCGCCACACCGCGACGCAGTACGCGGTCCTCGGTGTGGAGGTGGCGGTGTTCACCTTCGTGACGGTGCCGGTCCTGATCCAGGATTGGCGGATCACACGCCGGGTCGGCACGCAGCACCCGAGTCCGTACGTGCGGGTGTTCGGAGTGCTGTACCTGCTCACCTTCACGGTGCTCTGGCTGGCCGCGCTGCCCGACTTCGCCGGCGCCATCGACGGCGTCACCGGCGCGGGCACGCCGACCGGCAATCTGCCGTGTGCCGCGGTGTGTTTCGTGATCGCGGGCTACTGCGTCGCGGGGGTGTCGTCACTGCGTCCGAAGACCGCACCCGCGCCACAGGAGGCGCTGCGCTAGCTGCAGGCCGCAATCACCAGTTCGCGCACGCGCGCTGCGTCGGCCTGACCCTTGGTCGCCTTCATCACCGCGCCGACGATCGCGCCGGCAGCCTGAACCTTGCCCCCGCGGATCTTGTCGGCGATGTCCGGCTGGGCCGCCAGCGCCTCGTCGATCGCGGCCTGGATGAGCGAATCATCGCGCACCACAACGAGTCCGCGGTCGTTCATGACCTGCTCGGGCTCACCCTCACCGGCCAGCACGCCCTCGACGACCTGGCGGGCGAGCTTGTTGGACAGCTTGCCGTCGTCGACCAGCTTGACCACGGCGGCGACCTGGGCCGGGGTGATGGCCAGCTCGTCGAGCGTCACTTCACTCTCGTTGGCCTTCTGCGTGAGGAAGTTGCCCCACCACGCGCGAGCCGCCTCACTGGATGCACCGTGCTCGACGGTCGCGGCCACCAGCTCCACGGCACCGGCGTTGACGAGGTCACGCATGACCTCGTCCGAGATGCCCCAGTCGTCCTGAATCCGCTTGCGCACCAACCACGGAAGCTCGGGGATGGTGCCGCGCAGCCGCTCCACCAACTCGTCCGACGGGGCGATGGGCTCCAGGTCCGGCTCCGGGAAGTAGCGGTAATCCTCGGCGGTTTCCTTGCTGCGGCCGGGCGTGGTGTGCCCGTCCTCGTGGAAGTGCCGGGTCTCCTGGGTGATGGTGCCGCCGGACTGCAGCACCGCGGCCTGCCGGCGCATCTCGTAGCGGACCGCCACCTCGACGCTCTTGAGCGAGTTGACGTTCTTGGTCTCGGTGCGGGTACCGAACTCCGCGGCGCCCTTGAGCTTGAGCGAGACGTTGGAGTCGCAACGCATCGAGCCCTGGTCCATGCGGACGTCGGAAACGTCCAAGCCGCGCAACAGGTCCCGCAGCGCGGTCACGTAGGCGCGGGCGATCTCCGGGGCGCGTTCACCGGCGCCCTCGATGGGCTTGGTGACGATCTCGACCAGCGGCACCCCGGCCCGGTTGAAGTCGGCCAGCGAGGTGGTGGCGCCGGAGATGCGGCCGGTGTCGCTGCCCAGGTGGGTCAGCTTGCCGGTGTCCTCCTCCATGTGGGCGCGCTCGATCTCGACGCGCCAGGTGCTGCCGTCCTCCAGCGGAACGTCGAGGTAGCCGTTCACGGCGATGGGCTCGTCGTACTGGCTGATCTGGTAGTTCTTCGGCTGATCCGGGTAGAAGTAGTTCTTCCGGGCGAACCGGCCCCACGGCGCGATGTCGCAGTTCAGCGCCAGCCCGATCCGGATCGCGGACTCCACGGCCGCTCCGTTGACCACCGGCAGCGCGCCGGGCAGGCCGAGGCACACCGGGCACACCAGCGTGTTCGGCTCGGCACCGAAGCGGTTCGCACAACCACAGAACATCTTGGTCTCGGTGGACAGCTCGACATGGACTTCCATGCCCATGACGGGCTCGTACGTCGCGAGGACGTCGTCGTAGTCGAGAAGGTCTGCGTCAGCCATGCGTTGATCGTAGTGTCGGCCCCATGAGCGCCGGTCAACCGCTGCCCCCACCACACGCGAACGGGAAGTTCGCAGCGCTGGTGGTCGGGGCGATCGTGGCAGTGGCCATGGTGATCACCGGTGGTGTCATGGCTGTTCGCGGTGTCCTGGATCCGGGCATCACCGATCTCGAGACGTCGATGGCGGTGGGACGGCAGGACTTCCCCGACTGGCCGACAGCGACATTCGACGGCCCCAACCAGAACCCGGCCACGCGCATGACGACCGACGAGGTGTCACCGCAACCGTGTGCGCCCCTGGCCGGGGCACCGAGCAGACAGTCGGTCCAGGTACAGCTGAAGAAGGACGCGCACCATGCCCTCGCGGTCTGGCTGAGGCTGCCGTACACATGGCCGAACTACGTCGAGGCCGCTCGCGTCTGCACCCGCTACACCATCAACGACCTGCTCGTGATCGACGTCGAGCGCCGGCCGCATCCCGATGCCCTGCCCGCCTGGGCAGTGTCCGTCCGCGAGACCGTTTCCGCCCGCGGCGGCCTGGTGACACCGTTCATCAGCATCAAGGCGCTCGGGCAGTATCGCGGTGTGTCGGTCACCGTCATCTGCCTCATGACGACCGGCGACCCGCCGCAGACCTGCGACAAGCCCGTGGCGTCGTTGTTCACCGCACAGGTGAACAAGCTCGCCGCGGTCTGACCCGTCGTTCACCGGCCATTTCCCGGGGCCGGTTAATCTCCCCGGATGCTCGCACGCATCGGCGCCCTGCTGACCACCTTCGCGCTGACGGCCCTGCCCGTCGCATCGGCCGACTCCGACGCCTTCGACCTGCAAGCGCACCGCGGCGGACGGGGCGAGACCACCGAGGAATCGCTGCGTGCGTTCACCAAGGCCATCGAACTCGGTGTCACCACACTGGAACTCGACATCGTCCTCGCCAAGGACGGCGCGCCCATGGTGTGGCACGACCCGGCCATCCAAGCCGACAAGTGCTCCGACACCGGCCCGGCCTTCCCCGGCGACCCGCAGTATCCCTACGTCGGCAAACTCGTGCACGACCTCACCCGAACCCAGCTGCACACGCTGGACTGCGGCAAGCAGCTCAGCGGATTCCCGACCGCTGAAGTGGTGACCGGCAACAAGATCGCCACGCTGGATCAGGTCTTCGCGCTGGCCGATTCGCACCACGCCGGCGTCCGGTACAACGTCGAGACCAAGATCGAAGCCGACAAGCCCGAAACATCGGCCACCCCACAGCAATTCGTCGACGTCATCCTCGGTGCCGTGCGGGCGGCCGGCAAGGTCGACAAGGTCGAAATCCAGAGCTTCGACTGGCGCAGCCTGCCACTGGTCCGTCAGCAGGAGCCCGGCATCCCGTTGGTGGCGCTGTGGGACGAGACCACCTGGGTACCGAACTCGGCGTGGACGGCGGACGTGAATCCGGCGGTGGCCGGCGACCCGATCGCCGGAGCGGCGTCGGTCGGCGCGAACATCCTGTCCCCCGGCTACTCGGTGCCGTACGGACTGACCCCGAAAGATCCGGGGTTCGCACTGGTCGCCGACCGGGCCTTCATCGACCGCGCGCATGCCCGCGGACTCAAGGTGATTCCGTGGACGATCAACGACCCCGACACCATGCGGGCGCAGATCGCGGCCGGCGCCGACGGCATCATCACCGACTACCCGAGCCGGCTGCGCGCGGTGGAGTCCGAACTGGGCATGCCGCTGCCGCGGGCCTACCGCTAGCCGAAGAACTCGGCGGCGTCGTCGTAACGGCTCTGCGGCACGAGCTTCAATTGCCGCACCGCGTCGGCCAGCGGCACCCGGCCGATCTCCTGCCCCTGCAACGACACCATCATCCCGTACTCCCCCGCGTGTGCGGCGTCAGCGGCATTGATGCCGAACCGGGTGGCCAGCACGCGGTCGTGCGGCGTCGGCGTGCCGCCGCGCTGCACGTGGCCGAGCACGGTCGTGCGGACTTCCTTCCGGATCCGCTTCTCGATCTCGATGGCCAGCTGCTGGGCGACCCCGGTGAACTTCACATGCCCGAATTCGTCAATCCCGCCGTCGCGCAACTGCATTGAGCCCTCGGCCGGCCGCGCACCTTCGGCGACGACGCAGATGAAGTGCGAATCACCGCGCACGAAGCGCTGTTTCACCAGCCGGCACACCTCTTCGACGTCGAACGGTTGTTCCGGGATCAGCGTCATGTGGGCACCGGCGGCCATACCGGCACCGAGGGCGATCCAGCCCGCATGGCGGCCCATCACCTCGACGAGCATCACCCGCTGATGCGATTCGGCGGTGCTGTGCAGCCGGTCGATGGCCTCGGTGGCGATCATCAGCGCGGTGTCGTGGCCGAAAGTCACGTCGGTGCAGTCGATGTCGTTGTCGATGGTCTTGGGCACACCGATGACGGGGACGTTCTCCTCGGCCAGCCAGTGCGCTGCCGTCAGCGTGCCCTCGCCGCCGATCGGGATCAGCACGTCGATGCCGTTGTCCTCGAGGGTCTGCTTGATCTGGTCCAGCCCGGCCCGCAGCTTGTCGGGGTTGACGCGCGCCGTGCCCAGCATCGTGCCGCCCTTGGCCAGCAGCCGGTCGTTGCGGTCGTCGTTCTTGAGCTGTTCCCGACGGTTCTCGAGCAGGCCACGCCAGCCGTCCCGGAACCCGACCACCGTCGAGCCGTACCGGACATCGCAGGTGCGAACCACCGCCCGGATCACCGCATTCAGGCCAGGACAGTCACCACCACCGGTCAGCACGCCTATCCGCATGCCCCCATACTGCCCGCTCGCGGGTTCTCGTTCTCGTTGAACGAGCCGGCCGGCTCGCCGCTAGACGGCCGTGGGCAGTGCGCCGCGCGCGGCTTCGTAGGCCGCGCCGACGCGGTACAGCCGGTCGTCGGCCAGGGCCGGCGCCATGATCTGCAGTCCGACCGGCAGGTTGTCGTCCGGCGACAGGCCCGACGGCACCGACATGCCGCAGTGGCCGGCCAGGTTCAGCGGCAGCGTGCACAGGTCGAACAGGTACATCGCCAGCGGATCGTCGACCTTCTCACCCAGGCCGAACGCGGTGGTCGGGGTGGTCGGGGTGACCAGCACGTCGACCTTCTCGTACGCCTGATCCAGGTCGCGGGCGATCAGGGTGCGGACCCGCTGAGCCTGGTTGTAGTAGGCGTCGTAGTAGCCCGACGACAGGGCGTAGGTGCCGATCATGATGCGGCGCTTGACTTCCGGGCCGAAGCCGGCGGCGCGGGTCAGCGCCATGACCTCTTCGGCGCTGTGGGTGCCGTCGTCGCCGACCCGCAGGCCGTAGCGCATCGCGTCGAAGCGCGCGAGGTTCGAGGAGACCTCGGACGGCAGGATCAGGTAGTAGGCCGCCAGCGAGTAGTCGAAGTGCGGGCAGTCGACCTCGGTGATCTCGGCCCCGAGCTCGGTCAGCTGGTCCACCGCGGTGTTGAACGACGACAGCACGCCGGGCTGGTAGCCCTCGCCGGTGTGCAACTGCTTCACCACACCGATCCGTACGCCCTTCAGGTCACCGGCGGCGCCGGCCCGGGCCGCACCCACCACGTCGGGCACGGGCGCGTCGACCGAGGTCGAATCGCGCGGGTCGTGGCCGGCGATCACCTGGTGCAGCAGCGCGGTGTCGAGCACGGTGCGGGCGCACGGCCCACCCTGGTCCAGCGACGACGCACAGGCGATCAAGCCGTACCGAGAGACGGTGCCGTAGGTGGGCTTGACGCCGACCGTCGCGGTCAGCGCGGCGGGCTGACGGATCGAGCCACCGGTGTCGGTGCCGATCGCCAGCGGGGCCTGGAATGCCGCGAGCGCCGCGGCACTACCGCCACCGGAACCACCCGGAACCCGGTTGACGTCCCAGGGGTTGCGGGTCGGGCCGTAGGCCGAGTTCTCGGTGGACGACCCCATGGCGAACTCGTCCATGTTGGTCTTGCCGAGGATCGGGATTCCGGCCGCGCGCAGCCGTGCGGTGACGGTGGCGTCGTACGGCGACCGCCAGCCCTCCAGAATCTTCGAGCCGGCCGTGGTCGGCGCGTCGGTAGTGGTGAAAACGTCCTTGAGCGCCAAGGGAACTCCGGCGAGCGGCGAGGCCAGCGGTTCGCCGGCTGCCACCTGCTTGTCGACGGCGGCGGCAGCGGCCAGCGCCTCCTGGGCACCCACGTGCAGGAAGGCGTGGTAGGTCTCGTCGGTGGCGGCGATCTGGTCCAGGTGAGCCTGGGTGACCTCGGTGGCCGACACCTCGCCGGCGGCGATCTTCTCGCCGAGCGTGGCGGCGTCGAAACGGATCAGGTCGGTCACTGCGCTTCTCCCAAGATGCGGGGCACGGCGAACCGGCCGTCCTCGGCCCGCGGGGCCTCCGCCAGCGCCTGCTCCTGCGCCAGGCTGGCCACCTCGACGTCGGGCCGGGTGATGTTCACCTCTTTGAGCGGATTGCCGGTCGCCTCGATACCGGTGACGTCGACGGCCTGAATCTTGCCGACGTGCGCCAGGATGGCATCGAGCTGGCCTGCGAAACTGTCCAGCTCACCATCGGTCAGGGCGAGCCGGGCCAGATTCGCCAGATGGGCGACATCGTCCCGGGAAATCTTCGACACGTCTAAACACCCTAGTGGGAGGCGGGACGGGCGCAGTCACGGGGAACGGATCCGTGACACGCGCCGCACAGCCACGTCCTGCCATGGCCACGCCGCTGTGCCACAGTTGTCGCGTGTCCTCCTATCTGCTGCGGGTTCAGCTCGAAGACCGCCCCGGTAGCCTCGGCTCGCTGGCGGTGGCGCTCGGCTCGGTGGGTGCCGACATCCTGTCGCTCGACGTCGTCGAGCGCGGCCCGGGATACGCCATCGACGACCTGGTGGTCGAGTTGCCGCTCGGGTCCATGCCCGACACCCTGATCACCGCCGCGGAGGCCCTCAACGGCGTGTACGTGGACAGCATTCGGCCGCACACCGGGCTGCTCGAGGCCCATCGCGAACTGGAACTGATCGACCATGTGGCGGCCGCCAAGGGTAAGGGCGCCCGACTCCAGGTGCTGGCCGACGAAGCACCGCGCGTGCTGCGCGTCGGGTGGTGCGTTGTGGTGTCCGGCGGCAAGGAAGGTGTGCTGCCCCACCGCATCACCGGCAGCCCCGGTGCGCCCGAGACGCTCGCCGACTCGGCGCCGTGGCTGCCGCTGGAACACGCCGCTGCCCTGGACGCCACGGGCGACTGGGTGCCGCAGTTCTGGCGGGACATCGACACCACCCTGGCCGCCGCACCGTTGGGCGACCAGTACACCGCGATCATGCTCGGCCGCCCGGGCGGGCCGGCTTTTCGGCCGTCGGAGGTCGCCCGGCTCGGGTACCTCGCCGGCATCGTCGCGACCATCGTGCGCTGACTGTCGCGTTCACAGCCACTCACCAGTGCGAATGCCGTTACGGCAGCGTCGAAACTGCTAGCGTGGGCCCACATCTCGCTGGAGGGCGCCGTGAGCACATTCCTGATCGTCATCGGCGTCCTGCTGATGATCGCGGCCATCGTCGTCGTGGTGCTCGCGTTCACCCGCGCCAAGAAAGCCGAAAAGCCCGGCGCCCGCCAAGACCCGCTGAAGTCCGGCGAGATGCCGGTGTTCGGACCCAAACAGCTCGGCCCCGGCGCGATCGTCAGCTACGGCGGCGTCGATTACGTGGTGCGTGGCTCGGTGACGTACCGCGAAGGGCCGTTCGTCTGGTGGGAGCATCTGCTGGAAGGCGGTCACGGCGAACCGATCTGGTTCAGCGTCGAAGAGGACGAGGGACGTCTGGAACTCGCGTTCTGGACCAAGCGGCCCGACCTGGCGCTGCAGCCCATCGGCCCGCACACCATCGATGGGGTGCAGTACGACGAGGTCGAGCGCGGGCAGCCGTATTACAGCTGCGAAGGCACCACCGGGCTGCCTCCCAACGGCCAGATGATGTACGTCGACTACACCAGCGCGGGCCACGCCGCACTGCTGAGTTTCGAGCAGTGGGGCCCGAATACGCCGTGGGAGGTGTCGACCGGCACGATCATGTCTCCCGGTGAGCTCACGGTGTATCCCGCTCCCCCCGCCGGCTCGTAGGCGGGCGCCATGACCCGGGGCAAGATGCTGATTCTCGCCGGGGTGCTCGCGGTCGCCTCGGTGATCTGCCTGGCGATCGGCATCAGCACCGCCCGCACCATCCAGTCGTACGTCAAGGATCACTATCAGAATGTCGGCTACAACACCTACCGGTGCGACGGGTCGCCGAGCGACGTGGCCGACGACCTGGCCGAAGCCCACTCGCCGCAGGCACGCGCGACGGATCAAGGCAGCTATTACCTGCGGTACAGCGACTCCATCGTGATCGTCGGTCCGGGGTCGGGGCAGGCCTGCTCCATCCGGATGGAGAGCCTCAACTCCGGATACAACCACGGCAGCTATTTCTTCCTTGGCCCGGGATTCAGCCCGGGATCGCCGTCGCACAGTTCCGGCGGCAGCTCGGGCGGACCCGGCGGCGTCAAGTGACCACACCTATTCCGAGGAGACTCCGATGAATCTGGCCGCCATCGACTTCGGCACCGTCCATACCGACACGGTCATCCAGAACGTGGTCGGCTCGGTGCTGTACTTCCTCGTGGGGGTGCTGGTGCTGGCCGCCGGCTTCGTCATGGTCGACGTGCTGACCCCGGGCAAGCTGCGCCGCCAGGTCTTCGTCGAGCGACGGCCCAACGCGGTGGCGATCACTGCGGCGATGGACGTCGCATTGGCCGCCATCATCATCACCGCGATCCACTCGAGCTCCGACCGGCTCGGGCAGGGCTTGATCGACACTTTGATCTACGGGCTGATCGGCGTCGCGCTGCAGGGCCTGGCCCTGGTGGCCGTGGAGTTGTTGGCGCCCGGGCACTTCCGCAACGACATCAACGCCGAGGAGTTCCACCCGGCGGCCCTGTCGGTCGCAGTGGTGCTGCTGGTGGTCGGCGGTATCAACGCCGCCGCCCTCACCTGATGGTCACCGAGGCCCCGGCGGCCCTCTCGGATTCCGCGCCGGTAATCGGAACCCGTTGGCGCGCACTGCTTCTGGCGGCGGTCGCGGCCTGCGCCGCATGCGGCATCGTCTATGAGCTCGCGCTGCTGACCCTTTCGACGAGTCTCAACGGCGGCGGCATCGTGTCGACGTCCCTGATCGTCGCAGGCTACGTGGCGGCCCTCGGCGTCGGCGGGCTGCTGGCCAAGTCGCTGCTGGGGCGCGCGGCCATCAGTTTCATCGCGGTGGAGACAGCGCTGGGTGTGGTGGGCGGCCTGTCCGCGACGGTGCTCTACGTGACGTTCGCTTTCCTCGGCGACTCGGATTGGGTGCTCGGCGTCGCGACGGCGCTCATCGGCGGGTTGGTCGGCGCCGAGGTGCCACTGCTGATGACGCTGCTGCAGCGCGGCCGGGTGGCCGGGGCCACCGACGCCGGCCGGGTGCTGGCCAACCTCAATGCCGCCGACTATCTGGGCGCGCTGCTGGGCGGTCTGGCGTGGCCGTTCCTGGTGTTGCCCCATCTCGGTATGATCCGCGGCGCGGCGGCCACCGGGATGATCAATTTGGCTGCTGCAGCGTTGGTTTCGGTGTTCCTGCTGCGCCACGTCCTGAGCCGGCGGGAGTTCGTCGCGGCGCTGAGCGCCCTCGTGCTGGCGTTCGCGGTACTGGCCACACTGATGGCGACCGCCGGCGGCATCGAAACGACGTCCCGGCAGCGGCTGTACGCCGACCCGATCGTGGCGTACCAGCATTCGGCCTACCAGGAGATCGTGGTGACCCGCCGCGGCGACGACACCCGGCTGTATCTCGATGGCGGACTGCAGTTCTCGACGCGCGACGAGTACCGCTACACCGAAGCGCTGGTGTACCCGGCGTTGGGCCGGGGCGCGCGCTCGGTGCTGGTAATCGGAGGCGGTGACGGCCTGGCAGCACGGGAATTGTTGCGCCAGAAGGGTATCGACCGGATAGTCCAGGTCGAGCTCGATCCGGCGGTGGTGGCGGTGGCCCGTACCAAGCTGCGCGACGCCAACGCCGGTGCGCTCGACGATCGCCGCGTCCAACTGATTCTCGACGACGCGATGACCTGGCTGCGCGTGCCGCACCCGGACGTCATACCGCCCGGCGGATTCGACGCCGTCATCGTCGACCTGCCCGACCCCGACAACCCGGTCCTCGGCCGGCTGTACTCCACCGAGTTCTACAGCCTCATCGCCCGGGTGCTGGCCGCACAGGGCCTGCTGGTGGTGCAGTCCGGCAGCCCCTACTCGACTCCGATCGCGTTCTGGCGCACGGTATCCACCATCGCGTCCGCCGGTCTCGCGGTGACGCCCTATCACGTGGAGGTGCCGACGTTCGGCGACTGGGGTTTCACCCTGGCCCGCCGCGGTCAACTGCCACCCGCACCGATGGTGCCCAAAGACGCTCCGCCGCTTCGGTTCCTGAATCAGCGGGTGCTTGACGCCGCCACGGTGTTCGCGCCCGACACGGCGCCGCAGCACCTGCCACCGTCGACGCTTGAGCACCCGCTGATCGTCGACGACATGCGGCGCGGTTACCGCTAGTCGTCGGAGCTGTCGACCACCGCCGGCCCCTCCTCCAGCAACCGCCGGAAGCCGTCTTCATCGAGGATCGGCACGCCCAACTCAACGGCCTTGTCGTACTTGGACCCCGGCGCGTCGCCGGCCACCACGTAGGCGGTCTTCTTGGACACCGAACCGGCCGCCTTACCGCCGCGGACCAGGATCGCCTCCTTGGCCTCGTCACGCGAGAACCCGGTCAGCGAGCCGGTCACCACGATCGACAGGCCTTCCAGCGTGCGCTCGATGCTTGCGTCACGTTCGTCGGCCATCCGCACGCCGGCGGCGCGCCACTTGTCGACGATGGCGCGGTGCCAGTCGACGGTGAACCAGTCGATCACGGCGGCGGCGATCGTCGGGCCGACGCCCTCGACGGCAGCCAGCCGCTCCTCGGAGGCTTCGGTGATCGATTGCAGGTCACCGAACTCCGCGGCCAGCGCCCGGGCCGCCGTCGGGCCGACATGCCGGATGGACAGCGCCACCAGCACCCGCCACAGCGGCTGCTGCTTGGCCCGGCCGAGATTGGCCAACAGCCTGGCCCCGTTGGCCGAGAGCTCACCCTTCTGGGTTTTGAACAGGTTGGTGCGCAACAGGTCGTCTTCGGTCAGGTCGAAGACGTCACCCTCATCGGTGATGACGCCGGCGGCCAGCAGGGCGGTGGCCGCCTCGTAGCCGAGGCCTTCGATGTCGAAGGCACCGCGACCCGCGACATGGAAAACGCGCTCGCGCAGCTGCGCGGGGCACGACCGGGTGTTGGGGCAACGGATGTCAGCGTCGCCCTCCTTCGACGGCGCCAGCGTGCTCCCGCACTCCGGACATGTTGCGGGCATGACGAATTCACGTTCGGTGCCGTCGCGCAGATCGACGACCGGGCCGAGCACCTCGGGGATGACGTCGCCGGCCTTGCGGATCACCACGGTGTCGCCGATCAGCACACCCTTGCGCTTCACCTCGGTGGCGTTGTGCAGCGTCGCGAGCCCGACCGTCGATCCCGCCACCGTGACGGGCTCCATGTACGCGAACGGGGTGACGCGGCCGGTGCGGCCCACGCTGACCCGGATGTCGAGCAGCTTGGTGGTGACTTCCTCGGGCGGGTACTTGTACGCGATGGCCCACCGTGGCGCGCGGCTGGTGGCGCCCAAGCGGCGCTGCAGGGTGCGGTCGTCCAATTTGACCACCAGGCCGTCGATCTCGTGATCGACGTCGTGGCGGTGCTCACCCCAGTACGCGACGCGTTCGGCCACCGCCGCGATGCCGGTGACGCGGGTGGTGTGGTCGGACACCGGCAGACCCCACGCCTTCAGCGCGCGGTACGCGTCGTGCAGCGATGCCGGCTCGAAGCCTTCGGTGTAGCCCAGTCCATGGCAGATCATGTGCAGCCGGCGGCGGGCGGTGACCGCGGGGTTCTTCTGCCGCAACGACCCGGCGGCGCTGTTGCGCGGATTGGCGAACGGCGCCTTGCCTTCCTCGACGAGACTGGCGTTGAGCGCGGCGAAATCCTCGACGCGGAAGTACACCTCGCCACGGACCTCCAGCACCGCCGGCACCGGGAATTCGTCGGTGCCGGTCAGCTGCTCGGGGACGTCGGTGATGGTGCGGGCGTTGAGCGTCACGTCCTCACCGGTGCGACCGTCGCCCCGGGTGGCGCCGCGGACGAGCTTGCCGTCGCGGTAGACCAGTGCCAGCGCGACGCCGTCGACCTTCAGCTCGCAGAGGTACTCGAGGTCGCGGCCCAGCTCGTTGGTGAGCCGCGCGGCCCACGCCGTCAGCTCGTCGGTGTTGAAGGCGTTGTCGAGCGAGAGCATCCGCTCCAGGTGCTGCGCCTCGCCGAACTCGGTCGCGAACCCGGCGCCCCCGACCAGCTGCGTCGGCGAATCCGGCGTCCGCAGCTCGGGGTACCGCTCCTCGATCTCCTGCAATTCGCCCAGCAACTTGTCGAATTCACCGTCGGAGATGATCGGTGCGTCCTTGACGTAGTAGCGGAACTGGTGGCCGCGGACCTCCTCGGCCAGTTCCTGCCATTGCCGGCGCACGTCAGGGTCAGGTGAGCTCACCCGGTAAGGCTAGCGAAGGGCACCGACACCAGACCGCGATGATCCCCGACGACGTCCCGCCCGCCACGTGGACCGTGCGCGCGGCCCCGGGTCTCAGCGGCTCCGACGCCTGGTGCGACCGCCAGTCCCCGATCCGCCCTACCGCGGGTTACCGTGGCAACCGTGCCGCATCCGATCATGTTCGACGATGACGACCCCGGCCTGGCAGAGCTGCGCGCGGTCGCGCTGAGCTTTCCCGAGGCCTTCGAGAAGGTGTCGTGGGGCCGGCCGGTGTTCTGCGCACCCAAGATGTTCGCGATGTACGGCGGCAACTCCAAGGCGACGGGCGAGATGGTCGCCTACCCGCATTCACTGCTGGTCAAGGTCGACGAATCCGACCGCGCAGCGCTGGAACAGGATTCGCGCTTCTACTATCCCGCCTACATGGGCCCCTCGGGCTGGCTCGGGCTGGATTTCACCGCGGCGAAGGTCGACTGGGACGAGGTCCGGGAGCTGCTCGACGCGTCGTTCCGACTGGTCGCGACGAAGCGACTGATCAAGCTGCTCGACGCGCGATGAGGTAGGCCTGCGGCGTGGATTCAGCTGCGTCGTCATCGGGTTGCCGCACCATTTCGGCGTGGACGCGAAAACCGCTGCTCGACAACAGATCTGCAGCGACCTCGGGCCGACGGCGGACGAACGTCAACTGCACCGGCTCGCCGTCGAAGTCCGTGAGCACGCGCGGCTCATCACCGACCTGAAATGCCAACAGCAGCACCCCGCCCGGCGCGAGCACCCGGTGGAACTCGGCGAACACCGCAGCCAGGTGCGCGTCCGGCACGTGGATGATCGAGTACCAGGCGCAGAGCCCGCCGACGCTGCCGTCGGCCACCGCGAGGTCGAGCATCGATCCGACGCGAAATGACAGACCGGGATTGTGCTGCCGCGCCTGCGCGATCATGTTGGGAGACAGATCGATTCCCGTGACGTGAAGACCGGCAGCGGCGAGCGCCGCCGTGGCCACGCCGGTGCCGCAGCCCACGTCCAATACATGCGGCGTGGGCATGTTGGCCACCAACTCGGCGAAAGCTCCGATCATGGCGCGATCCACCGGCCTGTCGTCGAGGTGGTTCTGGAAGCGCTGAACGTAGTGCACAGCCGCACGGTCGTAGCCGCCGCGCGTCAACGCGACGAAGTCCGGCTCCACTGCAGCGCTGTCCGTCACGCCGAAGTCACCTCCGCCTCAGGCCATCTGACGATGATGTTAGCCATCAGCAAGTCACCGCGACGCCGGCCACGCCGCACGGACCTCGCCGGGCCAATAACAGGCAGGCTTGCCTGTTTGTTAAATCAGGGCTAACGTCCGGATATGGCAGCCGGCTCCCGCCACCGCAACGCAGACGAACGAGTGCGCATCCCGCGTGCCGAGCGCGTGGCAGCGATGCGGTTGCGTCTTCTGGAGGCCACGTTGTGGTGCATTGTCGACAAGGGCTATGCCGCCACATCGACGAACGACATCGTTCGGCGGGCCAGGGTCTCCCGCGGCGCCCTTGCGCACCACTTCCCCACCAAGGCGGCGCTGGTGAACGCAGCTGCCAGTCACTTGGTAGCCAAGCGCGCCGAGGACTTCGAAGCGCGAATGGCAGGGCTCGATCCACAACAGCGCACCCCGGAAGCAGCGCTGGACATCCTGTGGTCGTACTACGAACAGCCCGAATGCCGCGCGCTGATGGAACTCTCGATCGCGGCCCGCCACGACTCGGAACTACGTGCCTTGATGTCGACCTGGGACGACATGTTCATCGAGATCTTGCGCCAGGAGGGCGCCGAGTATTTCACCGATTCCGCCGCCGAAAAGTCGATGGACGTGTTGCTGCGCACCGTTGCCGCACTCTACGACGGACTGAGCCTGTATGACCTGACTCGCGAGAGTCATCGCAAGAAGATCGCCGAAGTACGCGCCTTTTTCACCGCAATGTTGATCCAGACCACCATCGGAGAATCGCATGGCTGACACCCACCCGCGCCCAATCCGCGCTCGCCGCATCCACTTCGACTACTCGGGCGGTGTCTCTGACCGTCACTACGTCCAGGGCGATTTGGTGCTCAGCCACGTCATCGCCTACCTGTCCTCGACCTTCCCCGAAGGCGAGGAATTCTTCGTGCGGTCGGTGCGCCGCTACGCCGATCAAGTCACCGACCCCGTGCTGAAAGAACAGGTCAGAGGATTCATCGGCCAGGAAGTGACGCATAGCCGCGAGCACATCGCGCTCAACGAACGGCTGCAGCAGTTGGGATATCCCACGAAGTTCAATGACCGATTCACCGGCAGAGCGCTGCGGTGGGATGAGCGCAGATACTCGCCGTTGACCTGCCTGGCGATCACCGCGGCGTTGGAGCATTTCACCGCCGTATTCGCCGAAGCGTTGCTCAGCGACCCGGAGGCGCAGGCTCTGCTCGGCGCCTCCGAGGTACGAAAAATGTTGCTATGGCACGCGTACGAAGAATCGGAGCACCGCGCCGTCGCCTTCGACGTGTACCGTGCGGTAGGCGGCAGCGAGCAGCGTCGCATCTGGACCATGCGCATGGTGACCTGCACGTTCGTCGGCAGCGTTGTGGCATTCACCGCGCTATCGATGCTCGCGGACCGCGCCACCTACCGACCCGCACGCCTGTTCGGCAGCCTGTGGAACCTGCGTCGTACGCCATTTCTGAAACGTTCTGTGCGCCAACGGCTCCGCCAGTACAACACCGTCGGCTTCCACCCCAACGACGTGGACAACACGGACCTGCTGAATCGTTGGCAGCCCGAGTTGTTCGGCGAGACCGGACAACTCGCCGTGGGGACAGGTCAGTACCAGTGAACGCGCCGGCCGCTACCGCGAATCGGTGCGCGCCTGGATCCCACGCCTCACGCCGAATCGGCCGTAGGTGGCGACCCGTCAGTCCTCGCGGAATCCCGGCACCCACTTGTCGACGATCTCGGCGTAGTTGATGGTCGCGTCGAGCTGTGCGGCGATGCCGAGCAGACCACCGAGCACCCGGAACATCATCAGATAGTTGGGCGGCAGGTTCAGCTGGCGGCTGGTCTTGAAGGTCGCCGCGAACTGCTCGCTGCGGATGTCCGCGGCGGTGGCGGCGATGCCTTGCAACCATTTGCGGCTGAAGTGGAAGCTCTCTTGGCGCAACGGTTCGATGTACGGCAGCAGGTAGGCGTTGATCTCTTCGTGAGAGACGGTGGCCCCGGCCGGGATGAACCCCTCCTCCCGAAGGTAGGCGGTCATCTCCTCCCACTTCTCGTCGCGCGCGAGCCGCAGGATCGGCCCGGTCGCCCGCGGCAGTCCACCTTCGTGCACCGCGACGGCACCGAAATCCATGACGCCGAACCGGCCGTCGTCGAGCAGCATGAAATTGCCGGGATGGGTATCGACGTGGAGCAGCCCGCAGCGATACGGGGCGCTGATGGTGACCTCCAGCAACAGGTGCGCGCACCTGTTGCGTTCGTCTTCCGTGCCGCCCGCGATGATCTCAGAGAGCTTGCGGCCCTCCATCCATTCGGTGATGACGACCTTCGGTGACGACGCGACGACCGCCGGGACGTAGAACTGCGGATCGCCCGCGAAGGCCTTGGCGAACGCGCGCTGATAGTCCGCCTCGATGCGGTAGTTCAATTCTTCCTCGGTGCGCTCGATGAGCTCGTCGATGATGCTCTTGACGTCGGCGCCCGGAACCACCTGCTTGAACAGCGTGGTCAGCATGCGCAGCGTCTTGAGGTCGGCGCGCACGGCCTCATCGGCGCCCGGGTACTGCACCTTGACAGCGACGCGGCGGCCGTCGCTCCACACCGCGCTGTGCACCTGCCCGATGCTCGCGGAGGCGACGGGCGTGTCGTCGAACGATTGGAAACGCTCACGCCACTTGGTGCCCAGCTGGGCATCGAGCACGCGGTGCACTTTGTCCGCAGGCAGGGGCGGTGCGTCGCTCTGGAGCTTGGTCAGGGCTTCGCGGTAGGGCTCGGCATACGCCGGCGGGATGGCGGCCTCCATGACCGAAAGCGCTTGTCCCAGTTTCATTGCCGCGCCTTTGAGCTCCCCCAGCACCTGAAAGAGCTGTTCGGCGGCCTTCTCCACCAGCTCGGCGTTGACGTCCTCTTTCGACTTGCCGGCCATACGCTTCCCGACGCCGAGAACGGCGCGACCTGCGATCCCGGCAGGAAGCGTTGCCAGCTTGGCGGCGCGTCCCGTGCGGCCACGGCGGATTTCAGCCATGGCGTCGATCTTGTCTTCCTTAGCCGATCTTGACAACAGCCCGCTACAAAACCGGGACAACCACCAGTTCGTGCGGCTGGTTGTTCATCGACACGCAGCCGTCGTCGGTGACGACGACAATGTCCTCGATCCGGGCACCCCACTGCCCCGCGAAGTACACCCCGGGCTCGACGCTGAACGCCATGCCCGGCTCCAGCGTCAACGCATTGCCCGCCACGATGTAGGGCTCCTCATGGACAGACAGGCCGATGCCGTGTCCGGTGCGGTGCACGAACACGTCGGCCAGTCCTTCGGCGGCCAGCACGTCGCGGGCCTCAGCGTCGATCTGCTCGGCCGTCATGCCGGGCCGGACCGCGGCCACCGCCGCCGCCTGCGCGCGCTGCAACACCGAATACTGTTGCACCACCACAGGATCGGGCTCACCGATGCTGTAGGTCCTGGTGCAGTCCGAGTTGTAGCCCGGCTCGACCGGCCCGCCGATGTCGACGACGACGATGTCACCGACCTGCAGTTCACGATCCGAGCATTCGTGGTGCGGATCGGCCCCGTTCGGCCCGGACCCGACGATGATGAACGCCACCTCCGAATGGCCCTCGGCGACAATCGCTTCGGCGATGTCGGCGGCGACGTCGACCTCGGTACGGCCCGGCACCAGGAACTCGGGCACCCGCGCATGGACGCGGTCGATGGCCGCGCCGGCCTTGGTCAGAGCGTCGATCTCACTGGGGTCCTTGATCATTCGCAGCTGCCGCAGCACATCGGTCGCCAGCACCGGCACCGCGCCGAGGACCGAGGCCAGCGGGAGCAGATGCAAGGCGGGCATGGCGTCGGTGACGGCCACCAGCTTCCCCGGCAGCGCCGCGGCGACCGACGCGTAGGGGTCGTCGCCGTCGACCCAATCCCGAACCGCGAGGCCCAGTTCCAGGATCGCCGACTCTTTCAGCGAGGCGAGCTCGAGCCGCGGCACGACGACCGTCGGCGTCGATCCGTCGGCCGGCACCACGAGCGCAGTCAGCCGCTCGAAGGTCTGCGCCCGCGACCCCACCAGGTACCGGAGGTCATATCCCGGCGTGATGACCAGTCCGGCCAGGCCGGCGGCCTGCGCAGCCGCGGCGGCCGAGCGCAGACGCGCGGCATAGACGTCGGTGTTGAATCGCGCTGAACTCATGGCAATAGGCTAGTGCGATGCTGATCGACACCCGTGACAGGCGGGCCTGAACATGAACCAGCCGATCCTTCTGCTCGACGGCGCCAGCATGTGGTTCCGGTCGTACTTCGGGGTGCCGTCCTCGATCACCGCGCCCGACGGCCGCCCCGTCAACGCGGTCCGCGGCTTCATCGACAACATCGCCGCCCTGGTCACCCAGCACCGTCCCGGCCGTCTGGTGGTGTGCCTGGACCTCGACTGGCGGCCGCAGTGGCGTGTCGACCTGATCCCGTCCTACAAGACGCACCGCGTGCTCGAGGAGCATCCAGATGGCGAGCCCGACATCGAGGAAGTGCCCGACGACCTGACGCCCCAGGTCGCCATGATCATGGAGTTGCTCGACGCGTTCGGCATCGCCACCGCCGGCGCACCTGGCTTCGAGGCCGACGACGTGCTCGGCACGCTGGCAACCCGGGAACAGACCGACCCCGCGATCGTCGTCAGCGGTGACCGCGACCTGCTGCAGCTCGCCAGCGATGACGGACCTGGAATCAGGGTGTTCTATATCGGTCGCGGCCTGGCCAAGGCGGTGCTGTACGGGCCGGCCGAGGTCGCCGAGACCTATGGCGTCCCGCTGGATCGCGCCGGTGCGGCATACGCCGAACTCGCCCTGCTGCGCGGCGATGCGTCCGACGGTCTGCCAGGCGTCGCCGGTATCGGCGAGAAGACGGCGGCCACTCTCTTGCAGACCTATGGTTCACTGGCCGCGATCGAGGCGGCGGCCCAGGACCCGACCTCCAAAATGGCTGCGGCGCAACGTAAGAAACTGCTGGCCGCGGCGGACTACATCACGGCCGCGCTGCCAGTCGTCCTCGTGGCGACCGATGCGCCGGTGTCGCTGTCGACGGAGTCCGACGCCCTGCCACTGGCTGCCCGCGACCCGCAGCGCATGGCCGACCTGGCCGGCAAGTACGGCGTCGTCAACTCGGTCGCCCGGCTACAGAAGGCGCTCGACAAGCTGTAGCTCGCGAACAGACGTGAAAACCCCCATTTCGACTTGAAAATGGGGGTTTTCACGTCTGCTCGGCAGAGGAAGCTACTTCGGGCGGCCGACCTCGTAGGTGCCCTTGTCGTCCTTGAAGGTGACCTTGACGGTGCGCTTGGTGCCGTCGATGTTGACGTCACAGTCGAACGTCTGCCCGGACTTGACCTCAGGGTCGGTGCCGTTGTTGCACTTGACGTCCTTGACGTTCTTCGCGCCGTAGCCGTTGGTCTCGTCGGTCAGGATCTTCTGCACGCCCGACTGCGCGGCATTGATGTCGAGCTTGGTGGTGACGAAGAAGCCCGGCCACAGGAACCCGAGGACGCCGACGACCGCGACGATGACCGCAGCCACGACGCCACCGATGATCAGCAGCGTCTTGCTGCTGGCCTTCTTGGCGGCCGGGCCGCCGAACTGCTGGTCGAACTGCTGACCCGCGGCACCCTCACCGAACTGCGGCTGCCCGTACTGACCGGGCTGGCCGTACTGAGGCTGCCCGTATTGTCCCGGCTGGCCGTACTGCGGCTGGCCGTAGGCACCCGGCTGCGGGTAACCCTGTTGCGGGTAACCCGGGTACTGCTGCTGGGGGTAGCCCGGAACCTGCTGTGCCCCAGGCTGCGCGGCGCCGGGCTGCACCGCCGGGTACTGCTGCTGGTACTGCTCCGGGTTGTAGGCCGGCTGCTGTCCCCAAGCCGGGGCGGCAGTGGTCGGCTGCTCGGCGCCGGACGCCGGCTGACCCCAAGCGGGCTGCTGACCTTGCCACTGCTGTGACGGATCAGTTCCCTCTGGACCGCTCATCGTCTCTCCTCGGTGCTCTACGACTCGGATGTCATCCGGGCTGCTGGTCAACCACACTACCGGTGCCGCCGTTCCGGGATGACCTGCACGCGGGGCGCGTGTCTGGGCATTACCTGACCCGGCCGGCCTTAGTGTCGCGGTATGACGGACCAAATCCGGCTCGGCAACGCCATCTTGACCCGCGTCGCGGAAACCCAGGTGCAAATCCCCACCACACTGTGGCCGTCGACCCCGCCGGAGGCCTGGCACGACGAGGCCGAACTGCTGGCGCCGCGGTTCTGGAACCCCGAGACCGACCTGTTCCGGATCGCGATCCAGAGCTGGGTGCTGCAGGTGGACGGACTGACCATCGTCATCGACACCGGCGCCGGCAATGATCGGCACCGGCCACATATGCTGCCGCTGGATCACCTCAGCACCCCGTTCCTCGACAACATGCGGGCCGCCGGCATCGACCCGGCTGACGTCGACGTCGTCCTCAATACGCACCTGCACACCGATCACGTCGGCTGGAACACCCAACTGGTCGACGGCGCCTGGGTCCCCACGTTCCCCAACGCCCGGTACCTGATGCCCGAGGCCGACTACCGGTTCTTTGCGCCCGACAACCCCGAGACCACCGAGGAGATGCGAACGGTGTTCGAGGACAGCGTGATCCCTGTGGCCGGCCAGACCGAACAGTTCTCCGGCGACTTTCAGCTGAGCGAGTCGGTGTGGCTGCGCCCTGCCCCCGGTCATACCCCCGGCTCGTCGGTGCTGTGGCTCGATGCCGGCAAGCCGGCGGTGTTCGTCGGCGATCTGACGCACTGTCCGATCCAGATTCCCCGGCCCGATGATCCGTGCGCGTTCGACGTCAACGCGGCCGAGGCGACCGTCACCCGCAAGCGGGTGTTCACCGAGGCGTCCCGGCGAAGGGCGACGGTCGTGCCGGCGCACTATGCCGGCCGCGGCGGCGCGACCATCGTGGCGCGCGGCGATCGGTTCATGGTCGACGACTGGCTGGATCTGAGTCTGGCCTGAGCCGGCGGCAGGTCACATGGAGTCGATGGCGACGACGCCGCGACGCACGGCACCGATGGCCCGCTTGGCCGTGACCCGCAGCTGCGGCGACGGCGCGGCGAGCCGCACCTGGTCCAGCAGGTCCAGCACCTGACGACACCACCGCACGAAATCACCTGCGGGCAGTGCATTTCCGTTGCCGTTGTCGGACATCAGCAGCGCCGCGGTCAGGTCGCCGTAGGTCGCCCAGCTGTACATCGCCGCGGCGAACCCGGCGTCGGGCTCCCTGCTGAACGGCAGCCGGTGCCGGCGCTCGTCGCCTCGGATGTCGGTCCACAGGCTGCGGGTCTTCGCCAGCGCCCGGCGCACCTCGTCGGTGACCTGTTCCGAGCCCGGCGGCACCGACGGGCCGTCGCCGCGCGATTCGAACAGCACCGCCGATACGACCGCAGCCAACTCGGCGGGGTTCAAGGCGTCCCAGACCCCGCCGCGCAGGCACTCGGCGACCAGAAGGTCGCTCTCGCTGTAGATGCGGGCCAGGAGCCTGCCGTCGTCGGTGACGACAATTGGACTCCCGTCGTCGGTGACGACAATTGGACTCCCGTCGTCGGTCACCGCCGGCTCACCTTCGGCGCCTTCGATGAAGCCCCGCTCGCTGAGCAGCGACACGATGCGGTCGAAGGTGCGGGCCAGGGAGTTGGTGGCCGCGGCGACCTTCTGCTCGGTCTGGTCGTTGTCACGCTCGATACGCAGGTAGCGCTCCGCGGCACGCACTCTGGCTTCGCGGTCGGGCAGTTGATGCGCGGGGTGACGGCGCATCTGCTCACGCAGCCTGGCCAGGTCCGGGTCGATGTCCGGTGTCGCCTCACTTGCGCCGCGGCTGCGTCGCACCGACGGCACATCGAGCGCCTCGGCGGCCGACAGCAGCGCCGACGCCAGGTCGCGGCGTACCTTCGGCTGCCGGTGCTCCACCCGCTTGGGCAGCGACATGCTGCCCAGATGCCGCGACGTCCCGGCGTAGTCGGCAGCGGAAATCCTTCCCGCCCAACGATGTTCGGTCAGCACCAACGGCCTGGGGTCATCGGCGTCGAATGCCGGCTCCAGCACCACGGCCAGTCCGCTGCGACGGCCCAGGCCGATGGCGATGACGTCGCCACGCTTGAGCGCGGCCAGCGCGTCGTTGATGCCCTTGCGCCGCGTCAGGCGGCCGGCCCGGGACTGTGCCCGCTCACGTTCGGTGATGCTCGCCCGCAGCCGGGCGTACTCGAGCACGGAGTTCCAATCGTCGCCCTGTTCGGCTGCAATCTCGGCGAGCATCCGCTCGCCGCGCTTGATGCCGCGCACCAGCCCGGTGACCGACCGGTCCGCCTGGTACTGCGCGAACGACTGCTCGATCAGTCGGTGTGCCGCGGCCGGTGTCATGTGCTGCACCAGGTTGATCGTCATGTTGTACGACGGCGCGAAGGAACTGCGCAGCGGGAACGTTCGGGTCGACGCCAGGCCGGCGACCTGGGCCGGATCGGCCATCTCGTCGGTGGCGTGCCACAGGACGACGGCGTGGCCCTCGACGTCGATGCCGCGGCGCCCGGCGCGGCCGGTCAGCTGCGTGTACTCCCCCGGCGTCAACGGGGCGTGCTGCTCACCGTTGTACTTGACGAGCCGTTCCAGCACCACGGTGCGGGCCGGCATGTTGATGCCCAAAGCCAGTGTCTCGGTAGCGAACACGGCCTTGACCAGTCCGGCGGTGAACAGCTCCTCGACGGTGTGCCGGAACACCGGCAGCAGCCCGGCGTGGTGCGCGGCCAGGCCGCGCAGCAGGCCCTCGCGCCACTCGTGATAGTCCAGCACCGCCAGATCGGACTCGGCCAGATCAGCGCAGCGCCGGTCGACGACCTCGGCGATCCGGTCCCGCTCGGTCTTGTTGGTCAGCCGCACCGCGGACCGCAGGCACTGCTTGACCGCGGCGTCGCACCCAGCGCGGGAGAACACGAATGTGATGGCCGGCAGCAGCCCGGCCTGGTCCAGCGTGCCGATGACGTCGGGCCGGCTGGGCGGCCGGTACATGGCGGGCCGGCCCCGATGGCCATCACGGCCACGTCCCCGGGGCTGCCAGTCCATCAGACGATCCGCCTCGCGGCGATGCGCGATGTGCCGCAACAACTCCGGGTCGACGCGCGCCTTGCTCTTGCCTGGCGCCGCGCCCTTGGACAGGTCGAACAGATCGAAGAGCCGCTTGCCCACCAGCATGTGCTGCCACAGCGGCACCGGGCGGTGTTCGTCGACGACGACGGTCGTGTCACCACGGACCGTCTGGATCCAGCCGCCGAACTCCTCGGCGTTGCTGACCGTCGCCGACAAGCTGACCAGCCGGACCTCGTCGGGCAGGTGCAGGATCACTTCTTCCCACACGGCGCCGCGCATGCGGTCGGCCAGGAAGTGGACCTCGTCCATGACGACATAGGCGAGGCCGTGCAGCGCGTGCGAGTCGGCGTAGAGCATGTTGCGCAGCACTTCGGTGGTCATCACCACGATGTCGGCGTCACCGTTGATCGCCTGGTCACCCGTGAGCAGGCCGATGCGTTCGGGGCCGTAGCGCGCCACCAGATCGTTGTGCTTCTGGTTGCTCAGCGCCTTGATCGGGGTGGTGTAGAAACACTTCCGCCCGGCAGCGAGCGCCAGATGCACCGCGAATTCGCCGACGACGGTCTTGCCGGCACCGGTCGGGGCGCAGACCAGAACGCCGCGACCGTTCTCGAGCGCCACGCAGGCCTTGATCTGGAAGTCGTCCAGTGTGAACGACAAGCCGGCGGCGAAGTCACGCAGTTGCGGCCCCGGTTCGACCGGGGTCACATCCTGCGGCTCAGGTGGCGTCGTCATCGATGGTCAGCCGGGTCGGCGTCGGCACGGCAGATGGCGCATCGATGGGTTCGACCGGCCCGATCGGGGCGGCCTCGTCGTCGGGAATGGCCTCGGCCTCGCGCCGGGCCTTGCGCCGGTCGTGGATCCGCGCCACCTGGATCGACATCTCCAGCAGCACGGTCAGCGCCAGTGACAGCGCCAGCATCGAGAACGGGTCCGAGCCGGGCGTCACGAACGCGGCGAACACGAACAGGCCGAAGATCAGCCCGCGGCGCCAGGCCTTGAGCTTCTCGTAGGTGAGCACCCCGACCAGGTTCAGCATGATGATCAGCAGCGGGAACTCGAAGCTGATGCCGAACACGATCAGCAGGTTGATCAGGAAGCCGAAGTACTGCTCACCGGATAGTGCGGTGATCTGCACATCGCTGCCGACGGTCAGCAGGAACGACAGGGCCGTCGACAGCACGACGTACGCCATGACCGCACCCGAGACGAACAGCAGCGCGCCGACGCCGACGAACAGCGACGCGAACCGGCGTTCCTTCTTGTAGAGGCCAGGGGTGATGAACGCCCAGATCTGGTAGAGCCACACCGGGCAGGCCAGGATGACGCCCGCCGCCATGCCGACCTTCAACCGCAGCATGAACTGGTCGAACGGCGCCGTCGCGAGCAGCCGGCAGGCGCCGTCCGGCGCGATCGACGCACGTGACGAGGCGGGCAGCGAACAGTACGGGCCGCGCAGCCAGTCACCGAGGCTCGGGAATCCGAAGAAACTGTGCTCGTACCAGAAGAAACCGACGACCGTGGTCAACAGGATCGCGGCGACCGCGATCAGCAACCGTGTCCGGAGCTCCTCGAGGTGATCGACGAGCGACATGGTGCCGTCAGGGTTGACCCGCGACCGTCGGCGGCGCGGGTCTAGCTTTCGGAAGATTCCAGTTACTGGCACGTGAGTGTGAAATAGGCCGACCGCCGCGTGCGCTGGGCCCGCGGCGGGATCACGGCAAAGGTCAGGCCGGGTGCTTGTCCGCGGCGTCCGGCGCCGGCTGCGGTGCGGGTGCCGGGTTCTCGACGCGCTCAGCAGTGATCGGACGCGGCGCGGCCGACTGCTCGGAACCGTCCGACTGCATTTCCTTCAACTCGGACTTGAAGATGCGCATCGACTTACCGAGCGAACGCGCGGCGTCCGGCAGCTTCTTCGCGCCGAAGAGCAGCACGAACACCGCGATGACGATCAACCAGTGCCACGGTTGCAAACCGCCCAATTTGGGTCACCTCCAGAAGTTGAGGCCGAGTCTACTCGCCACGTTCGGGTTCATACGCCGCCAGCGCCGCTACCGCGGACTCCCGCACCCGGTCGGCGAGCGCCGGCGGGTCCAGGACCCGGACCGCCGATCCGAAACCGAGGACGAAGCGCGCCATCCAGGCGTCCGACGCGTAGGTCATGGTGGCTTCCCAGCTGCCGTCGGGAATCTCCCGCTGCACCGCCAGTGGGTAGTAGTCGAACATCCACGCCGCGGACGCGTCGATCAGCAGCGTCGCCACCGGAAGCGTCGGGTCCGCGGTCTCCGCGGAGAACAGCGACGTGTCCGGTCCGGCCTGCACCGCGGGCGCCGGCGGTGCGGCCGGTTCGTCCAGGGCGGTGGCGTCGACGACGCGGTCGAAGCGGAACAACCGCACCCCCTCGGCGGTGCGGCACCACGCCTCCAGGTAGCTGTGGTCCCCGATCAGGGCCACCCGGATCGGGTCGACGACGCGCTGCGAGACAGTGTCATGTGACGCGGAGTAGTACTCGAGGGACAACGCCCGCTTGTCCCGGACCGCGGCCCGCACCGTCGCGGTCGCCTTGTTCTCGACGTCGCCGGTGACATCCGGGGCCGGCACCGATGCCGCGGTCGCACCGGCCGTGCCGGCAGCCTCCTCGATCTTGGCGATCACGCTGCGCGCCACGTCGGGATCCACCACGCCGGGTACGTCGACCAGCGCGCGCAGAGCCATCAGCACCCCGGTGGCCTCCGGTGAGGTGAGTCGCAGCGCGCGGTCCATCCCCGCCGAGAAGATCACCTCGATGGTGTCGCCCTCGAAGTCGAGGTCGATCAGCTCCCCGGGACCGCCGCCCGGCAGTCCGCAGACGAACAGCTGCCAGAGGTCGGCTTCCAACTGCTTTCGCGTCACGCCGAGATCGGCGGCGGCCTTGGTGTGGCTGACCCTCGGATTGGCCTGGAAATACGGGACCATGTTCAACAGGCGCACGAGGCGGGTGGACACGTTGCTCATGCGCGATCCGCCTGCGCTACTCGCTCGTTGCTCATGCGCGATCCGCCTGCGCTACTCGCTCGTTGCTCACTTGTGAAGCCTCTCCCCCGCCTGCGCCCGCAACCGACCGATCACGTTGTCCCGCAGAGATTTCGGCTCCAGAACCACGGCGTCGGCGCCGTAGCCGGCGATCTCCCGGGCCAGCCGGTCGACCATACCGATGTCGATGACGATCTCGTCGCCGGCGCGTCCACCGCGCGCGCTGGGTGAGGTGCTGACGGCCTGCCGGCGCAGCGCCGTCGCCCGCCCCTCGGCCACCCAGACGTGCGCCTGTTCGCCGGCCGGCCACTCTGCGACCGCGCGGTGCACGATGTCCCGCAGGTTGACGCCTTCGGGCCGGGTGACCGCATGGTCGGGCCCCACGGCGCGCACGCCGCCGGCGATGCGTGACACCCGGAACGTGCGCGCGTCGTTGCGGTCCCGGTCGTGACCGACGACGTACCACCGGCCGCGGTAGGTGACCACACCCCAGGGCTCCAGGGTCCGGTCGACGTAGGGCGAGCTCCGGTTGGGGCGGTGCGCGAACTGCACAGCGCGGCCGGAGTCGATGGCGGACAACAGGATTCCGAGAGCCTCCTCGGAACCGCGCAGCCCCTGCGTGGTGCCGGTGGTGATCGCGACGCCCGTGTCGGGCGCGTCGACATCCACGCCCGCCGCCCGCAGCTTGAGCAGTGCGCTCTGCGTGGCGGTGACCATCTCCTGCGACTCCCACAGCTGGGTGGCGATCGCGACGACGGCCCGTTCGTCGCCGGTCAGCTCGACCGGTGGCAGCTCGTAGGCGGTGCGATTGATGCGGTACCCGTCGTTGACGTCCATCATCGAGGCGCGTCCGGTCTCCAGCGGGATGCCGAGGTCACGCAGCTCGTTCTTGTCGCGCTCGAACATCCGGGAGAACGCCTCGTCGGTCGGCGGGTCCTGGTAGCCGGTGACGTTGGCCCGGATCTGCTCCGCCGACAGGTAGCTACGGGTGGACAGGAGCGCAATGACGAGGTTCATCAACCGCTCAACCTTGGACGTCGTCACGCCCAACAGACTAAGTGGTTGCTGTGGACTGCGAGCTGACCGCCGCGCCTACATGCGCGGCGGTACCGCTCACATACTGGCGATCAGCCGGTTCACCCGCTCGTCGACCGACCGGAACGGGTCCTTGCAGAGCACCGTGCGCTGCGCCTGGTCATTGAGCTTGAGGTGCACCCAGTCGACGGTGAAGTCACGCCCGGCTTCCTGTGCGGCGGTGATGAACTCGCCGCGCAGCTTGGCCCGGGTGGTCTGCGGCGGGGTGTTGACCGCCGCATCGATCTCCTCGTCGGTGGTGATCCGGGCGGCCAAACCCTTGCGCTGCAGCAGATCGAACACGCCGCGGCCGCGCTTGATGTCGTGGTACGCCAGATCCAGCTGCGCGATCTTGGGGTCGGACAGCTCCATGCTGTAGCGATCCTGGTAGCGCTGGAACAACTTCCGCTTGATCACCCAGTCGATCTCGGTGTCGACCTTGGCGAAGTCCTGGCTCTCGACGGCGTCGAGCTGGCGGCCCCACAGGTCGACGACCTGCTCGAGCTGCACGCTGGGCTCACGCGTCTGCAGGTAATCCACGGCACGCGAATGGTATTCACGCTGAATGTCCAGAGCCGAGGCCTGCCGTCCGCCGGCCAGCCGCACGGCGCGCCGTCCGGTCAGGTCGTGGCTGACCTCGCGGATCGCCCGAATCGGGTTGTCCAGCGAGAAGTCCCGGAACGGGACACCGGCCTCGATCATCTCCAGCACCAGCGAAGCGCTGCCCACCTTGAGCATGGTGGTGGACTCGCACATGTTGGAGTCGCCGACGATGACGTGCAGCCGGCGGTACTTCTCTGCGTCGGCGTGCGGCTCGTCGCGGGTGTTGATGATGGGGCGGGATCGCGTGGTCGCGCTGGAGACGCCTTCCCAGATGTGCTCGGCGCGCTGGCTCAGACAGAACGTCGCGGCCTTCGGGGTCTGCAGCACCTTGCCCGCACCGCAGATCAACTGGCGGGTCACCAGGAACGGCAGCAGCACGTCGGAGATCCGGGAGAACTCGCCGGCGCGCACGATCAGGTAGTTCTCGTGGCAGCCGTAGGAGTTGCCCGCCGAGTCGGTGTTGTTCTTGAACAGATAGATGTCGCCGCCGATGCCCTCGTCGGCGAGCCGCTGTTCGGCATCGACCAGCAGGTCTTCGAGGACGCGCTCACCGGCGCGATCGTGGGTGACCAGCTGTGCGAGGTTGTCGCATTCGGCGGTGGCGTACTCGGGGTGGCTGCCCACATCGAGGTACAGACGTGCGCCGTTTCGCAAGAAGACGTTGGAACTGCGGCCCCACGACACCACTCGCCGGAACAGATACCGCGCTACCTCGTCAGGGCTGAGCCGGCGGTGACCGTGAAAAGTGCAGGTCACGCCAAACTCGGTCTCGATTCCCATGATCCGTCGCTGCACATAATCGAGCTTACGGGTTGGGAATGGGTATTAGGTGGGCAACAGGCCGGGCATCACCGACAGATACCGGCGGCCTGCCGGGCGGCGCGGACGAAGGCGGTCTTGGTCGAGTCGATTCCGTCGAGATATCCGCCGACCAGCGCGGCGTCCCGCAGCAGCACGAGCGATGCCGCGACCTGCTCAGGGTTGTCGCGTCCGCCGGCCGCTGCCTGCAATGCACCGCGAAACCACTTGCGGTGCCCGGCGATGAGTTGCCGTACCGGGCTGTCCGGCGCAGGGTACTCGGCGGCGGCGTTGATGAACGGGCAACCGCGGGTGTGGTACCTCGCGATGTCTTCGGCGATGCCGTCGATCACCAGCTCCAGCATGTCGGTGTCCGGGCCGGCGGCCGCAGCGGCGTCGCGGAAGTAGCCGCGGATGGTCTCGTCCTCGAGCCCGAGGTACGCCTCGACGAGGCCTTCCTTGCCCTTGAAGTGGCGGTACATCGTGGCGCGCGTGACGCCCGCTTCGGCGAGTATCCGGTCGACGCCCACGGCATGGATTCCTTCGCGATAGAACAGCTCCGCGGCGGCGCGGAGCAGGCGTTCGCGGGGTCCGGACACCGCGGCAGGGGTCATGTCGCCACGGTACTCCGCGGGGCAGAACGTTCTTTCTGGTTGCGGGAACAGATCGGCGCAGCCGTCGGTTACAGCAAGCAGAACGACCGTTCTTTCTACTTTAGGAGACCGCAATGTCCACCATCACCGCCCGCGAACAGGCCGAAATCGACCGCGCGAACGCCGCCACCGCGCAGCCCGTCGTGTTCGTGCACGGCCTGTGGTTGCTGCCGAACAGCTGGAACGACTGGCGCACATATTTCGAGGAACAGGGCTTCGTCACGCTGGCACCGGGATGGCCGGATGATCCGGCGACCACCGCCGAGGCCCGCCGCGACCCGTCGGTCTTTGCACACAAGAGCGTCGGCCAAATCACCGCGCACTACGCCGACGTGATCCGCGCACTCGATCGCAAGCCCATCGTCATCGGGCACTCCTTCGGCGGGCTGATCACGCAGAAATTGGCAGGCCTCGGTCTGGCCGAAGTGGCGGTCGCGATCGATCCCGCGCCGTTCCGCGGCGTGCTGCCGCTGCCGGTGTCGGCCCTGCGCGCCGCTTTCCCGGTGCTCGGCAACCCGCTCAACCGCGGACGCGCGATCGCGTTGACCCCCAAGCAATTCCGCTTCGGCTTCGCCAACGCGGTCTCCGAGGACGAGGCGAACCGGCTGTATGACGCGTACTCCGTCGCCGGCGCGGGTGTGCCGCTGTTCCAGGCCGCGCTGGCCAACTTCAATCCGCGCACCGAGGCCAAGGTCGACACCAAGAACCCCGACCGCGGACCGCTGCTGATCATCTCCGGCGAGAAGGACAACACCGTTCCCCCGGCGATCGCCAACGCGTCCTACAAGCAGTACAAGAAGAACCCGAACATCACAGAGATCGTCGAAATCCCCGGTCGCGGCCACTCGCTGGTCATCGACGGCGGCTGGAAGGAGGTCGCCGACACCGCCCTCGATTTCGTCCGCCGGTTCTGATTCCACCCCAACGCGCTCCGTCCGCCGCACACCAGGTGTGCGGCGGACGGAGCGTATGCGCGGGGAAGCAGCAGCTCGATCAGAACGACGTGTCCAGTCCGCCCGCACTCTGATTGGCCTCGTCGTGGTTGGAGAAGTGCTCGCCCAACACGTACGACGAATGCGGATCCGTTCCACTGGGGATCAGCGGGTCGGTGTCGGCACTGGCGATCGGCGCCAGCAGAAGGGCGCCGGCGATGCCGGCGGCGGCCATTGCGGGGGCGATGAACTTGATCGGGTTCTTCATGATCGGCGGCTTTCTGTCGAAGGGCTCGTCCGCTTTCCGGACTGCATTCATCGTGGGACGCGGGCAGCTGAAAGTCGCTACCGCAGGCACCCGTTCCGTATTGCAGCTAGCCGGAAGACGCAGTTGGGTGCCAGCGACGACGACAACGCGCCGGGCGCCGACGAATCTGTCCGCATGATGATCAATCGACGGACGATGCTCGGCGGAGCGGGCGCAGTCGGGGTTGCGGCGATTGCCGGCGCCGGTGCCGACCGCGCATTCTCATCCCCCTTGCCCCGCAACAACACTCAGGACGCAACCATGACCGACAACGCCGCCCGGTTCGGCAACCCCCGCATCCCGGCCGAACTGAACACGGCGCAGCCGCACATGTTCCACCTCGGCGCCCTGGCGCCCACGCAGTTCGACGGCGGCACGCTGCGCCAGGCCTACGAAGGCAATTGGCCGATCCTGACCGGGCAGGAGGCCAGCGTGGTGATGGTCACCCTGGAGCCCGGAGGCATCCGCGAACCGCACTGGCACCCGAGCGCCTGGGAGATCAACGTCATCACCGGCGGCGTGGCGACCTGGACCCTGCTCGACCCGTTGGGGCACGCCGAGCAGTTCGAGGCCAACGTCGGCGACGTGGTGTTCGCGCCGCAGGGCTCACTGCACTACTTCGAGAACAAGGGCACCCAGAATCTGAGCCTGCTGATCGTGTTCAACGCCAGCACGCAGGAGGGCGAGGACGACATCGGTATCGGCGCATCCATCAGCAAGCTGCCGCCCGACGTGCTCAGCGTCGTGTTCGGTGTTCCCGCAGAGACTTTCACCAAGTTCAAGAAGATCGACCAGTCGCTGACAATCATCAAACGGCGCTGAACCGGGCCAGGCTCAGGCCAGTGACAGGAACAGCTTCTCCAACTCGGCTTCCGTCATCGGGGCGCGGCCCTCCTCGGCGTTCCCGGCCAGGCATTCCCGCAGCCCGGTGGCGACGATCTTGAACCCGGCCCGATCGAGCGCTTTGGACACCGCAGCGAGCTGCGTGACGACGTCCTTGCACTCCCGGCCCTGCTCGATCATCGAGATGACGCCAGCCAGCTGGCCCTGAGCTCGACGCAACCGGGCCAGGACAGCGGCTACGGCCTCTTCATCACCGACCATGTCGCACCTACCTTTCGTTGGTTCGCGGCCCGGTCCGCTATACCCCTCAGGGTATCAGCGGCCGGCCGGGACGGCAGCACGCTCCCACAGCGCCCGCCACTCGTTCTCTTCCGCCTGCTTGTCGCGGTGGAGCAGTTCGGACGGCTCGGTCAGATGGATCGCCGGATGCGGCAGCGCAAAGAAGTCCCCCTTGCCCTGGGCCGAGACGCGGCCGCCGACGTCGATGTAGCAGTAGCCCTCGCCCGACAGCTCGACACCGTCGCCGACCCGCCCGAGGTAGTGCAATGCGTTGCGGGCCGCGGCCTTCGCCCCGTTCTTGGCGAAGATCGCCGCCTTGGGCACCGTCCGCCCGGACTCCGCGTTGAGCGCGGCCGCGTCACCGATGGCGAAGATGCCCGGGTACCCGGTGCCCATATCGGTGTCGACGGCGATCCAACCCGCGCCGTCGATCGTCACGGCCGGCTCGTGCGGCGGGACGAACACCAGGAGATCGAACTCGGCGACGGCGCCATCGGCGAAGTGGATCACCTTCCGCTCGGCGTCGATGCGCTCGACGGCGTGCTCGCCATGGAAACCAATGTCGTTGACACCCAGCATGTCCACCAGTTCCGGCCCGGCGTACGGCCCCGCCGCCGGCATCGGCTGCTTTTCCGGGGTGTACACCGCGATATCGGTTGATTCCCGATGACCGTTGTCCCGCAACAGATCCGCGGCCAGCAGTGCGCCCTCGTAAGGCGCGACGGGACAGCGGTACGGCAGCGAGGTGACCAGGAAGACGAGCTTGCCACCGGAGAACTGCTGCAACGCGGCATGCGCGGCGGCGGCCGCCTCGGCGCTGTAGTAATGCACAGCAGACCCGGCATCGACGGCAGCACGCAGGCCGGGCACCTTGTCGATGACGTTGCGGGCACCGGTGGCGATGATGAGCGCGTCGAACTCGATCTCGTCGCCGTCGGCCAGTGTGACGACGCGCGCCGCATGGTCGATGCCGGCGACTGTCCCGGTGACGGTGTTGACGCCACGCAGGGCGGAAACCGTGGGCTCGATGGGTACGCTGCCCTCCTCGCGCCAACCGCGCAGCACCCAGGGCAGGGTGAAGCCGAGGAAGTGTGAAAAGTCCTCGTCGACGATGGTCAGCTCGAGATCATCGAGGGCCACACCGGATTCGGCGAGTTCCTTGACGACGGACAGTCCGCCGATACCGGCGCCGAGGATGACGAGTTTCTTGTCTTTCACGTTCCTACCTCCAGAACTTCATGCGAGACGGTCGATCGGATTTGGCGTGCCCGTCACACCACTGGCCGGCGGGCACCGTGGCCTTGACGGCGTCCACGTGCATTCCGCAGCCCGACCAGGTGGTCTTGCCGCACTGCGAACAACGCTTGGCCTGGCACATGATTCACTCCCTTCAGTGGCCGCGGCGAAAGTCGATCCGGCGAGCCATGTTGCAATCCTTGGCCATTCGATCCGATCAGGCTCTCCGCCCGGCCCATACCCTTCCTTCATAGCATGCCCCCTGGGGTATGTGCCAACGAACTTGCCCGGCATCTCACAACCACCGTTTATACGGTAGGGGGTAAGGTAATGAAGCCGTCGGTCGCGGCGCTCCTCGGCCGGTGGTTTGGTGGGCTGATCAGTTGCCCGGCGTCCGCGCCAAGATCGCCAGCAGCAGCTCGGCGCGGACTCGGGCGATCGCCAGATCGCAACCCAGCAGCGCCTCGGCGGTCTCGATGCGCTTGCGCATGGTGTGCCGGTGCACGCCGACGGCCGCGGCGGCGGATTCCCAGTGGCCGTTGGCTTCCAGGTATGCGCGCAGCGACGTGAGCAATCCCGTGCCGAACTCGGCGTCGTGGTCGAGGACCGGAGTCAGGACGGCCGCGCCGAGCGCCACCAGCACGTCCCGGCTCTCGCCGAACGCCAGCAGCGCGCTGCCCGCCAGCGCGGAGAATTCGAGCGGTGGCCGCCCGCATTCCGCGACGGAGGCCGCAAGCCGGGCGTTGTCGACGGCCTCGGCCAGTTTGGTCAGTGGCTGAATTCCGCTGAGGCCCAAGCGGATGGTCCGGCGCAACGACGCATCGATGCGGGCCACCAGCGCGGCGGCAACCTCGTCGGCCTCCGCTCCCGGCAACAGCACGGCCAGCCAGTTGTCGGCGCCGTGGACGAAAGCGGGCTGGCCTGCCTGGTCGAGCTGATCGTGGATCGCCGCGCTCACCTTCTTGAGCAGGTTCGCGGTGTCGGCCTCGGCGTTCGTGTCCGAATCCGCCTGGACGACCAGTACCCGGATCCGGCCCCGGTGGTCGGCGGCCTGAGACAGTTGCGCCCAGGCCGGCTCCAAGTTGACCTCGCCGGTCAGGATGAGGCCCAGCGCCTGCTCGTTGAGGCGCTGCTGCGCCTCCTTCAAGCGCACCGGTTTCTCGAAATCCAGCGCGAGCAGCGAGTTTGCGTGGCCCAATAGCACCTGGTCGACCGGGCTCAGTGCCGTTTCGCTGACCACGCCGAGCACGCCGTGCGAGCGGCCGCCGACGCGGATGGACTGCTGCGCGACGGTGACGCCTTCGGCCAGTACAGCGACGGCCGACGCGGCGCCGGGCTCGATGGCGTCGCGCACGAGGTTGACGGTGGTGACGTTGAGATTGCGCGGGTGCGACGCGATCACGGTGCCGGCGGGGTCCAGCACCACCACACTCGCCCGCAGCGCCCGGCCCAGTTCGGCGGCGACCTCTTGCGGGCCACCGCTGACGACAGCCCGGGTGATCCGTGGCTGTGCCCGGGACGCCCGCAGCACCGCGTCGTACTGAAGCGCCGCGATGCGCGAACTGACCCGCTGCACGACCGCCGCGAACGGCGTCCGCAACGGAATCTCCAGCAGCGGGAGCCCCAGTTCCTCGGCGGCAGACACCAGTTCTTCGGGCACTTCATCGAAGGTGAGCCCGCTACCGAATCCAACTCCGGCGACGCCACTTTCGTGGAGGCGTCGGAGGTAGTTCCGCCGGTCCGCGGAACCCGGGGGCAGACCGATCCCGGTGGTCAGCACCAGCTCACCCCCGGACAGCCATTTGGCCGGGTCAGCCAACTCGGTGGTCAGGACCAGATTGATCTCGCTACCGACGCCGCGGGCACCGCCGCGCAGCCGGATCCGCAGATCAGCTTGGTCCAGCACCCATCGCACCGGAACCGTCACCGGCATGAATGTACAGAATGTCGAAAAAGTCCGCCGAAAATCCCCAGATTGTCCGATGCTGAGGGGTGTGTCCTGGCGCACACTAAGGCCGCCAGAGACGTACGACCTTCCCAGCAAGAGAGCGACGGTACGAGATGCCCGACGGACTTCTACAGAACTACATCGACGGACAGTTCGTCGATTCGTCGTCGTCGGAAACCATCGACCTGACCAGCCCGGTGGACGGCACCGTGGTCGGCCAGGCACCGGTATCCAACCGCGCCGATGTGGACGCCGCGGTCGCCGCCGCCGAACGGGCATTCCTGACCTGGGGCAAGACCACACCCAGCGTGCGGCAACAGGCACTCCTGAAGCTCGCCGACGCCATCGAGGCACACAGCGACGAGATCGTCGAGGCGCAGTGCCGCAACACCGGTCAGCTCAAGGCAATGATCGCCGCCGAGGAAGTCGCGGTGAGCGCCGACCAGGTGCGCTTCTTCGCCGGGGCGGCCCGCATGGTCGAAGGCTTGTCCGCCGGTGAGTACCTGGAGGGCTTCACCTCCTACGTGCGGCGCGAACCCATCGGCGTCGTCGGTCAGGTGACCCCGTGGAACTACCCGTTCATGATGGCGATCTGGAAGATCTGCCCGGCCCTGGCCACCGGCAACACCATCGTCCTCAAGCCCAGCGACACCACCCCCGAAAGCACGCTGGTGCTGGCCCGGATCAGCAAGGGCATCCTGCCCGACGGCGTGTTCAACGTCGTGCTCGGCACCGGCGCCACCGGCGCCGAATTGGTCGACCATCCGGCGCTCGGCCTGGTGTCCATCACGGGGTCGGTGCGCGCCGGTATTGCCGTGGCGTCCGCCGCCGCCCAGCAGCTCAAGCGCAGCCACCTGGAACTGGGCGGCAAGGCCCCCGCTGTGGTGTTCGGCGACGTCGACATCACCAAGGCCGCAACCGGCATCGCCCAGGCCGCGTTCTTCAACGCGGGCCAGGACTGTACCGCGGCCACGCGCGTGATCGTCCACGAGTCGATCCATGACCAGTTCGTCGACGCACTCGTCGAGGCTGCGCAGACCTTGCGGCCCGGACTCCCCGACGATGCCGACGCGTTCTACGGACCGCTCAACAACGTCAACCACTTCACCGCGGTCAGCGAGAAGATCGCCGCACTGCCGGCGCACGCCACCATCGTCACCGGCGGAAAACAACTGGGCGACAAAGGCTTCTACTTCGAGCCGACGATCGTCACCGGGGTACGACAGGACGACGCCATCGTGCAGGACGAGACTTTCGGCCCCATCCTGACGGTGCAGCCGTTCAGCTCCGACGACCAAGCCATCGAACTCGCCAACGGCGTCCGGTACGCCCTCGCCTCGAGCGTGTGGACCAAAGACCACGCGACCGCCGAAAAGTTCAGCCGTGCACTCGATTTCGGTGCCGTGTGGGTGAACTGCCACATTCCGCTGGTAGCGGAGATGCCGCACGGCGGATTCAAGTACTCCGGGTACGGCAAGGACCTGTCGATCTACGGCGTCGAGGACTACACCCGGATCAAGCACGTCATGAGTGCCCACGACTGATCCACCGTCCCACCTCTCGTTTCCCCTCCACCTCGAACCCCACCCTGCCGACAGGAGCCGCACGATGCCCGACACCTTCCACCCTCTCGACCCGCTGACCGCAGCGGAATTCACCAAGGTCGCCGAGATTCTCGCGGCCGCGCACGGCGTCGGCGACGGCTGGCGCTACACCTCTGTCGAGATGGTGGAACCCGCCAAAGCCGAGGTGGCCGCGTTCGACGCGACCGGCGCGGTGCCGGACCGGCGGGCGCTGGCGACGCTGCTCGACACGTCGAACAACCGCACCTACAAGAGCGTGTTGTCGTTGACGGACGGATCGGTGCTGTCGTGGGACCACATCCCCGGCGTGCAGCCCAACTTCACCGTCGACGAGTGGGAAGAGGCCGACGAGGTCCTGCGCAAGAACCCTGAAGTCATTGCAGCCCTGGCGAAACGCGGCATCACCGACATGGACCTGGTGTTCATGGACACCTGGACCTACGGCGACGTCGTGATGCCCGAGAAGTACAAGGACCGCCGCCTGGGCTGGACCGACACGTGGGTGCGGGCCGCTGACGGCGCCAACCCCTACGCCGGCCCGGTCAACGGCTTCCACTGTGTCATCGACATGAACACCATGGAGCTGCTGGAGATCGAGGACACCTTCACCGTCGATCGTCCGGAGATGATGGGAGAATATGTCCCGCAACACATTCCCGAGCGCATCCGCAAAGCGAGCACCCGGGAACCCCTGCAGCCGCTGAACATCACTCAGCCCGAAGGAGTTTCGTTCAGCCTCGAGGGCAACCTGCTGAAGTGGCAGAACTGGTCGCTGCGCGTCGGGTTCAACTACCGCGAGGGCATGACGCTGCACGCCGTGAGCTACAACGACAACGGCAATGTGCGGTCGGTGGCCAACCGGATGTCGTTCGCCGAGATGATGGTCCCCTACCGCGACCACTGCACCGATCATTACCGCCGAACGGCTTTCGACATCGGCGAGTGGGGCATCGGCTTCATGACCACCTCGCTCGAGTTGGGTTGTGACTGTCTCGGCGAGATCCGGTACCTGGACGCCGTGCTGCACAACAGCAAGGGCGAGCCGTACACCATCAAGAACGCGATCTGCATCCACGAAGAAGACAACGCTGTGCTGTGGAAGCACGTCGACCACCACCACGGCGCCGAGGTGCGTCGGATGCGCCGCCTCACGGTGTCGTTCCACGTCACCGTCGCCAACTACGAGTACCTCACGTACTGGCGCTTCTACCAGGACGGCAACATCGAATGTGAGGTCCGCGCAACGGGAATCATGGTGGTGAGCAACTTCCCGGAGGGGCAGGCCCACCCGCACGGCACGCTGGTCGACCACCGCACCTACGCGCCGTACCACCAGCACTTCCTCGTCGCCCGACTCGACCTCGACGTCGACGGCACCGAGAACACGGTGTACGCCACCGAGACCGAGATCGAGCCGATGGGACCGGACAATCCCTACGGGCTGTCGCTGCGCCAGCGCAACACCCCGCTGCGCACCGAGGCCGAGGGCAAGCAGGACATGAACTTCCAGACCCAGCGGGCATGGAAGGTCGTCAACGACAACGTCCGCAACGGCATCGGCACCCCGCCGGCCTACAAGCTGGTGCCCGGCGGCGCCTTCCCGGCCATGTTCGATCCGAACTCCCCGGTCCTGGCACGCTGCCGCGCCATCGAGCACACCGTGTGGGTCACCCCCAACTCCGCCGACGAGCGCTGGCCCGCAGGCGAATTCGTCACGCAGAGCAAGGAAGACACCGGCCTGCCGATGTGGACTGCGGCGAACCGCTCGATCGAGAACACCGACGTGGTGCTGTGGTACGTGTTCGGCATCCACCACATCACCCGCCCGGAAGACTGGCCGATCATGCCGGCGGACACCGTCAGCTTCTGGCTCAAGCCGGTCGGCTTCTTCGACCGCAACCCCTCGATCGACGTGGCGCCGACACCGCCGAAGGCGTGCCACATGTCCTCCAACTGTGAAGAAGGCTGAGCCGTGAGCAATCCACGAATCGCCGTCGCGTATCTCGCGACACCCGGTGGTGACGACGCCGTCGCCGTCGGCGCACAGATCGCCCGCACCCTCGGTGCCGAGATCGATCTGTGCATGGTGCTGCCCAGCGACCGGTCGGCCCTGGCCACCACGCCCGGCGGCATCCTGCAGCGCGAAGCCGAAAGTTGGCTCGCCGCAGCCTCGGCCGGGGTCCCCAGCGACCTCAAGGTGACGACCCACCTGAGCTTCGACGAGTCCAGCACCGCGGGCCTGATCGCGGCGGCAGAAGCAGCCGGGGCCGAGGCCCTGGTGGTCGGCGGCGCCGGCGGCGGCATCGCCGGCTCGCTGTCCCTGGGATCGGTGGTCAACGACCTGGTTCACGCGTCCCCGATTCCGGTGGTCATCGCACCCCGCGGCGCTCGCCTGAAGCACAACGAACGGATCCGCGAAGTCACCTGTGCCGTCGGAACCCGTCCGGGCGCCAAGCTGCTGCTGGACGCCGCGCTACGGCTCTGCCGGGACACCGGGACACCGCTGCGCCTGGCGTCGCTGGTCGCCGTCGACGACGCCGACGACCTGGAACTGGCACAGCAGCACGCGCAGAAGGCCCTCGACCAAGCGAAAGCATTTCTGCCGGCAGATATTCCGGTCACTTCGCGCGTCGCCACCGGCGCGGGCGTCGAGGACGCCGTCAACAAACTCGGCTGGCATGACGGCGACGTGATCATGGTCGGGTCCAGCCGGCTCGCACAACCCCGCCGGCTCTTCCTGGGATCGACCGCGGCCAAGATGCTGCGCGTGCTGCAGGTCCCCATGATCGTGGTTCCGAAAGATGAAGGGGCTGATAATGACTGAACAACTGGCCGATTCCGACCTCGCTCGCGTAGAGCGGGAAGAAGGCCTCGTCGCCAAGGGCCTCGCCGCAGGCAGAATCGGCACCATCACCGGAGCCATCCTCGGTATTTCCACTGTGGCGCCGGGCTACACGCTCACCGCCAGCATCGGTTTGATCGTCGCGGCGGTCGGGCTGAAGATGCCGGCCATCCTGATCGCCGGCTTCATCCCCATGTTCCTGACCGCCTACGCGTACCGCGAACTGAACTCGCGGGCACCCGACTGCGGCGCGTCATTCACCTGGTCCACCAAGGCTTTCGGCCCGTACGTCGGCTGGATGTGCGGCTGGGGCATGGTGATCGCCACGATCATCGTGCTGTCCAATCTCGCCTCGATCGGTGTCCAGTTCGGCTATGAGTTCCTGGGCAAGGTGCTGCACAACGAAAAGCTCGCGACACTCTCGGCCGACCACGTCTGGGTCAACATCGGGTCCACCGTCGCGCTGCTGGCCATCGCCACCTACATCTCGTGCCGCGGCATCACGACCAGCGAGAAGGTGCAGTACGTGCTGGTCGGCTTCCAGATGATCGTGCTCATCACGTTTTCGATCATCGCGATCGTCCGGTCGGGCGGCGTCGAAGGACACCTGAGCTTCGACATCGACTGGTTCGACCCGTTCACCGGATTGACCATGAGTGCCTTCGTGATCGGGCTCATCGGCTCCATCTTCGCGTTCTGGGGCTGGGACACCTGTCTGACCCTCGGCGAGGAATGCAAGGACCCCACCAAGGTGCCCGGCCGCGCCGGATTGCTCTGCGTCCTGTCGATTCTGCTGACGTACCTCCTGGTCGCGGTCGCCGTCATGATGTACGCCGGGATCGGTGACACCGGCCTGGGTCTGGGCAACAAGGACAACGCGGCCAACGTCTTCGGCGCGCTGGCCTATCCGGTCCTCGGCGACTGGGGCGGCCCGTTGCTGCTGCTGGCCGTGTTCGCCTCATCGATCGCCAGCCTGCAGACCACCGTGCTGCCGGCCGCCCGCACCATGCTGGCGATGGGCACCTACGGCGCCTTCCCCAAGCGGTTCGCCAGCGTCAGCCCGCGAACCCTGTCGCCGGTGTACAGCACCGTGGTCGCCGGCGTGGTGACCGCCGCGTTCTACACCATCGTGACGCTGCTGTCCGAGCGCACATTGCTGGATACCATTGCCGCCCTTGGCATCATGATCTGCTGGTACTACGGCATCACGGCATTCGCCTGTGTGTGGTTCTTCCGCAAGGAACTGTTCCTCAACGCGCACAATGTCATCTACAAGCTGGTGTTCCCGCTACTCGGTGGCATCATGCTGCTGTCGGTGTTCGTGAAATCGGTGCTCGTCAGCATGGATCCGACGGCCAGCGGCAGCGGCGCGGAGATCGGCGGCATCGGGCTGGTGTTCTATCTGGGCTTCGGCATCCTGATCTTCGGCGCGGTGCTCATGCTCGGCATGCGCGCCACCCAGCCGGCGTTCTTCCGGGGCGAGACCCTGACGATGGACACACCCCCGCTGCCCTGAGCGGGTTGGACGCGCCCCGTCATGCTTCGGCATGGCGGGGCGCGTCGTCCTGTGTGGGGGATTGTCGTGGACCCGTTGACTCTGCATTCTGGGCGTAAAAGGTCGAGTAACGGTGTACGTGGATACACAGTCAACGCGCCCGGCCCGGATTTCCCTGTTCACCCTGCAACCTGGGCACAAAAGTCGAGGGGAAGCGTGCGTCGGTGCACTCACTCCCGGTGACACCACCCAGACGACTACCTCCCTTCAATCACGATGCGCTGCAAGCCATCATGATTGACGGGAGGTATCTTTCTCGGCGGCTGGCCGTCCCTGGCTTCAATAACCACCGGCAGATCGCCGCCGCGATTGAACTCAGGGACGTCCAGCCCGACTACTTGCGAAGCGCTTGCCCTTGGCAACGCCGTCAAGCGTCGTAGTCGACCGACACTGTCGGGCTGGTCGGGTGGGACTGGCAGGTGAGGATGTAGCCGGCGTCGAGGTCACTGCGCCCGAGGGCGAAGTTCTGGTCCATTTCGACTGTGCCGCTGAGCAATTTGGCCCGGCAGGTGCCGCACGCGCCGCCCATGCAGGAGTAGGGCGCGCTGTTGCCGTTCTGCAGCGCACCTTCCAGAATCGTGTCGCCGGCGGCGAGGTCGACGGTCTGCTGCTGTCCGGACAGCCGGAAGGTGACCGCTGCCGCCTGGTAGTCGCGGGCCGGCGCGTCGGCACGGTCGAAGCCGGTGAACAACTCCAGATGGATCCGCTCCGGGTCGACGCCACCCGCGATCAGTGTCTCGCGTGCACCGATGGACATCGCGGCAGGGCCGCACAGGAACCACTCGTCCACGGTGTCGGGGTGGAGGTCCGTCGTGAGCCATCGGCTCAGTCGTTCCGTATCGATGCGGCCGGACAGCTCCGCGGTGTGCCGGGGCTCGGTCGACAACACGTGGCGGATTTCGAGGCGGTCGGCGTAGCGGGATTCGAGACGTTCGAGTTCCGTGCGGAACATCGTCGATTCCTTGGTGCGGTTGCCGTAGATGAGGGTGAAGCGGCTCTCGGTTTCGAGCTCCATGACGGTCGCCAGGATCGACAGCACCGGCGTGATGCCGCTACCGGCCACCAGGCCCACGTAATGCTTGCGGTGCAACGGATGCAACGCCGAACTGAAGCTGCCGGCCGGGGTCATCACCTCGAGGACGTCACCGGCCTTGAGCTGATTGGCGACAAAGCCCGAGAACGTGCCTCCCGGAATGTGTTTCACCGCGATCCGCAGCTGCGCGCGGGTGGCCGGCGCGCAGATCGAGTAGCTGCGACGCACCCCTGCACCGCCCAGGTCGGTGCGCACCGAGATGTGCTGACCCGGTTCGAAGCGGAACTGATCCTGCAGGGCCTCGGGAACGGCAAACGTCACAAGGGTGCTGTCGGCGGTGATCGGGTCGACGGCGGCCACCGGAATCCGGTGGAACACCGCATGCGGAGAGCTGGAGCGGGCCGGCATCCGCACCGGCAACGCTCGTCCGAGGTTGCCGTTCAACCGCTTCCACTGCCGGAACTCCTCGGAGTTGAGCTCCTGTCCGAACACCGTGGAAATCGCGGCGCCCCGGTCCAGGTACGCCTCTTCGTTGCGACGCCAGGTCTTGGTGTACCGGTAGAACGGCACCGACGGGTGCAGGTGGTGCACCAGGTGATAGTTCTGCGACAACATCAACGGGGTGTAGAGCCACTCCATGCCGACGCGGTTCCGGGTCGCCCGGTAGCGGTCGCTGCGTTGGGTGTCCGCCAAGCCGTGGTGCGGCATCCAGTCGAACCACCACGCCAAGACCACAACCCCGATCCGTTGCGGGATGATGAAGACGACGGCCAGCGTCCAGAAATGGCCCGTCATGATCGCGACGATCAATCCGGTCACCGAAATGGTCACGCACGCCAGGGTTTCGACGACCTCCGCCTTCGGGCGGCTGCGTAGCCGACGAATCAGGTAGTTGCCGTACCACATATCGAGCACAGCCCACCGGAACGGCAGCTGCCACGCCGGCCCGTGGGAGGCGAAGGTGTCCGGATCGTTCTCGTCATCGTTCGAATGCCGATGGTGCTCAATGTGGATGAAGCCGAACGAGGGAAACGAGATGAACGGCTGGACGAACGGCACCGCCAACCGCCCGATCAACCCGTTGACCCAGCGCGTCGAACTGATGGCGTAGTGCACCGCGTCGTGGACGACGGTGAACATCGTGAAGGTCACCACCGCGTTGACCACGATGGGCACCCATGTCGGAGCGGCGCCACCCAGGTAGGCGACGGTAGACGCGACGAAAGCTGCGGCTCCGGCGAGAAACAGCGCGACGGTCGGCCATGCCAACTTCGGCACCTGCTCGCCCGGATCGGGCAACGCCGTTCGCGCGGCGGGTTGGCTGTCCGCCCGATCGGCCACTTCGACTGACGACATTCGGCACTCCGTCTTGTCCGGCAACCCTCGTTGGTTGCATCTGCCGAAAACGCTACGGCCGGGGCCGACGAGACTGAATGTTCCGACGGGACGTCGATTTGGTATTTTCGGACAGTGGGAGTGGCCCCGGTCTGGGCGGTGCCGCGGGGCACCGAAGGCGTCCGCATCATGGTGCAGGGCGGCATCGCGCATGGGATGACGGCCGCCGAATGTCTCGCGGGCAGCGGGCTGACCGAAGCCGACCTGGACGACGAGAACGCCGAGATCTGGGCCCACCAGGAATTCGACGTCATCCGCAATCTCATTGCGAGACTTGGCGACAGGCCGGGCGTCGGCATCGAGGTAGGGGTGCACTCCACCCTGGGCCGGGCCGGCTTGCTCGGCTTCCTGATCCTGGCCAGTCCCACCCTGAGGCAGGGTTTGGAGCTGATCCTGCCCTACCTCGCGCTCTCCCCCACTCACCTGCGCTTCTCGGTGGAGACCGACGACGAATACGGGTACCTCGTCGCCGACGACAGTGAATTACCCACCGATGTCAGGTCATTCATCGTCGAGCGGGACCTGGCCGGATTCGTCGCCGCGACCCAGGGCGCGAACCTGGCCCTGACACCGACGTGGGCAGACACGACGCTCGACGCCGATCGCGCCGCGAAACTCGCCGAACTGTGGGGGCTTCCCGCGTCCGACGTACGTGCCGACCGGCGCACCAACCGCATCGCCGCCACACATGACGTGCTGGAGATGCCGTCACCGCTCGCCGACGCGAACACGGCGCGCAAGATCGAGCAGCAATGCCGGGAATTGCTCGAACGCAGGCTGTCTCGCGTCGGCGTCGCGGGTCAGGTCCGCAGCCGGCTGCTACACAACCCCGGTGAACTGCCATCGATGCCGACCATCGCCGACGAATTGCACATCGATCAGCGCACCCTGCGCCGTCGACTCGCCGCCGAAGGCACGTCCTACCGCGCACTGCTCGACGAGGTCCGCCGCCACCTCGCCGTCGAGCTCCTCCAGCAGGACCTTTCCGTGGACGAGATTTCCCGGCACCTGGGGTACGCCGAAACAGCCAACTTCACCCATGCTTTCAAGCGCTGGGAAGGCACCGCGCCGAGCTACTTCCGCAGGCCGCGGTCGTAGCGCGGCGCCGGTCACTGCAGCGCGGCCGACACCGCGTCGAACGCGCGCAGCGTGGAGAACAGCATGTGCGCGTGTTGCGGAAGCGGCCAGCTCGACAGCTTGGCGGCCACCACCCCAGCCGGCCGGTTGACGTAGATCATCTGGCCGTGGATGCCCAGGCACAGCAGCACGTCGTTGCCCGGGTACGGGAACCAGACCTGGTTGCGGTACATGCCGCCGGGCATCCGGTTGTCGCCCGGGCTGTAGGCGAACGCCTCTCGCGAATCCAGGCCTCCCACAACGGTATCGGCGACCCACGCGGCAGGCAGCACCTGCTCGCCCAGCAGCGACACTCCGTCATTCAGGAATAGCGAGCCGAAGCGCACCAGGTCGCTCAGGCTTGCGCTGATGCCGCCGTCGAACATGCCGCTGCCCATCGAGTCGATGCCGATGTTCGCATCGTAGGCGGCGCCCAGCCGGCTCCATACCAGCTGAGACAGCAACTCCGGCATCCGCACGCCGGCCGCGGCCTCGCACACCCAGCCGAGCACATCGGTTTCGCAAGAACGGTATTCGAACGGCCCGCCGTGCGGCCCCTTCTGCCGCAGCGTGAGCAGGAAGTCGTACATCGTGGCCGGCACATCGGGACGGGTACGCGGCGACCAGCCGATGGCCTGTTCCAGCACCCGCACCTCGGCGGCCGGGTCGAGGTAGTCCTCGGAGAACGCGATACCCGAGCGCATGTCCAGCAGGTGCCGGACCGTCGCGCCGTAGTAGCCGGAGCTGGCCAGGGCCGGAACGTAATCGGACGCCAGGGCGTCGACGTTGAGCGCTCCGGAACCGGCCAGTGCGCCGGCCACCGCCGCGATCAGGGTCTTGCTCACCGACATCAGCAGGTGCGCCGTGTCGGGCTGCATGCCGCCGTAGTACTGGTCGGCGAGCACTCGGCCGCGATGCGTCACGATCCAGCCGTCGGTGGCGGTCGCCGCCATCACCTGCCCGACCGTCGAGGGCGTGCCGTCAGGCAGTGTCACCGCAACAGCCGAGATGTCGGAATAGGCCGACGGTAGTGGCGCCACCGGACCCGCACCGCGGGAAATGGTTGCGGTGGGCAGGAATTCAGCGACGTGCTGGAACGACCAGTGCAGGTGCGGCGCGGACTGCCAATTCGCCAGGGAAATCGCGGACGGCGTGCGGCCCGGGTCTGAACCAAGCACGGCCGCTCCTGTCGCACGACGCCGAGGGAGCCGGCGCGATGACCTCATCATAGGGACTTCACGCTCCCGCCCACGACGGCCGGCGACGACGCGGACTGCGCCAACGGCACGCCGCGGTACAGCGCACGAATCGAATCGATCAGATGGCGGGCCCGGATGGTCAGCGCGGTTCCACCCTGCGCGGCATCCCACTGCAGCCGGCCCTTTGTCACCAGCACCCCCAGGTCAGCGCCCTTCCACCGGTAGTCACCGGCAGGGTAGATCCGCAGGAAGAAAGCCTCGGACTCGTCCTGCAACTGGTGCCAGTCCAGCGCGGCCCGGCGGAACACCAACGCGCCGTTGGTATCCAGTGCGTAGTGCCCCGTCGCGGGCGTTCCGACCAGCTGCTCGACGGTGTCGCTGGTTTCCTTGATCACCATCTGGCTCCAGACATCAGCGGACGCCAATTGCTCCCAGCGCTCGTTGATCTCGTCGACATCGAGGTCGAATTCGACGTCCATGTACTCCAGCAGGTGGAACAGGAACAGCGGCACGTCGGCGTAGGCACCGGCCGTCACATTGGTGATCGAGGTTGCGCCGCTGATGCGCGGATTGAGCTCACCCAGGTAGACCTCGCCGTCGTCGGTGTCGACCAGGACGTCGACCTCAAAGTACCCGCGGTAGCCCTCGGCGGCCAGCCGGTCGCCGAGCCGTCGCACCAATTGCGTTGCGGTGGCACGCCGTTCGGGTGTGAGTACATCGGCGTACATCTCGTTGCCACACCAACCGCCGCGGTACGGCGTCAGCTCGGCGTAGCCCGTCAGCTCACTCATGAACGGGCCGACGACGGTGCCGCACCGTGTCAGCACCGCTTCGACGGCAACCGGCCGGTTGTTGATCCGGCGCATCACCTTGATGTCCTGCCCGACGATGTGCGGGGCGTACTTGCGCCAGTCGGCTTCCGACGAGATGAAGAACGTGGTCTTGCCCGAGTCGCCGTACGGCGTCTGCACCACGAGTTCATTACCCAGTCGGGCCTTTTCGGCGGCCGCGGTGAGCTGCTCGTAGCTGTCGACGTTGGTCAGGACGTTGGGGACGCTCGGCGCCCCCGCCTCGTTGCCCAGGCGGGTGGTGACCAGCTTGGAGTCCAGGTGCTCGCGCAGTGCGGCCGGCGGCAGGATCAGGTCGTAGCCGAGTTCGGCGCAGATGGCCTCGGTCTCGGCATCGAAGAACACCATGGCCACCTTCGGCCGGACACCCGGCGCCAGGCCACGCTGCATGTGGGCCCGCACCTCGGGATTGCGCAGCAGCCAGTTGTTGATTTCCTCGCCGCTCTCGAACTCGCGGTACGGCTTGTGCGCCGGGCTGAACACGTGCGGGTGGGAGCCGTCCCAGCCGTCGTAGTAGGTGACGAACGAGAACCTGCGCACCCACCGGTCCAGACCCAGCAGGTTGAACGGGGTCGCGCCGACGAAGTAGATGGGCACGTCATTGGTGCGGAAGAAGTGCCGGACTTCTGACATGTTGCGCATGTTCCGCAGGTGCAGCGTCGAGACCGGCGAAGACGCGAACGCGGCATCGGTTCCCACGCTCACCTCGGGCGCCGGTGCGGGCACGACGGGAACCGCCTTCACAGCCCGACTGGACACCCGCTTCGCCGGAGCTTTTGCCGGCGCCTTGGCCGGCGTCTTGGCCGGGGTTTTCGCCGGCGCCTTCGCCGGTGTCGTGGCCTTGGCGGCGCGGCTGCCGCGGGCTGTGCGGCGAGTTGGTTCGGTCACGGTTCACCCCTGGTCAATGTTGGTTTGGCGGTGTTCACAGTGTGGTTTCGGCGCAATCGCTGCACACACGACAAAATGGCGTGCAGACCGTCCAGCAAATCGACAACATGGACATGGTCATCGGCGCCCGAACAGCACAGAATCGCAAGTACACAAGCCGTTCGATCACCAGGAGCAACCGATGACCGACATCACCTATCGACTGGCGCAGAAGCGCAACATCGTCACCGCGCTGCCCGGTCCGCGATCGGCCGAGATGTCGGTGCGCCGGCAGGCCGCCGTGGCGGCCGGCGTCAGCTCCTCGGCCCCGATCTACGCCGCGGACGCCGACGGCGGCGTCATCGTCGACATCGACGGCAACTCGCTCATCGACCTGGGCTCGGGTATCGCCGTCACCAGCGTCGGCGCCTCGCATCCCGCGGTCGCGGCGGCGGTGGCCCAGCAGGCATCGCGCTTCACCCACACCTGTTTCATGATCACCCCGTACGAGGGCTACGTGGAACTCGCCGAGCGGCTCAACGCCATGACCCCCGGTGATCACGAGAAGCGCACTGCATTCTTCAACTCCGGCTCCGAGGCCGTCGAGAACGCCGTCAAGGTCGCGCGGTTGGCGACGGGCCGGCAAGCCGTGGTCGCCTTCGACCACGCCTACCACGGCCGCACCAACATGACGATGGCCCTGACCGCCAAGGCCATGCCCTACAAGTCGCAGTTCGGCCCGTTCGCGCCGGAGGTCTACCGGATGCCGGCGTCGTACCCCTACCGTGACGGCCTGACCGGCGAGGCCGCGGCGAAGGCCGCCATCAGCCGCATCGAGACCCAGATCGGCGCCGCCTCCCTTGCCGCGGTGATCATCGAGCCCGTGCAGGGCGAGGGCGGATTCATCGTGCCCGCGCCGGGATTCCTTGCCACCCTTGTCGATTGGTGCAAGGCCAACGGCGTCGTCTTCATCGCCGATGAGGTGCAGACGGGCTTCGCCCGTACCGGGGCGTGGTTCGCCTCCGAGCACGACGGCATCGTCCCCGACATCATCACCATGGCCAAGGGCATCGCCGGCGGCATGCCGCTGGCCGCCATCACCGGTCGCGCCGACCTGCTCGACGCCGTCCACCCCGGCGGCCTGGGCGGCACCTACGGCGGCAACCCCGTGGCCTGTGCCGCGGCGCTCGCCACGCTCGACGCCATGGCCGAGATGGACCTGCCCGCCCGGGCACGCGCTATCGAAACCGCGGTGGTGCCCAAGCTGCAGGCCCTCACCGACACCGGAATCATCGGCGACGTCCGTGGGCGCGGCGCCATGCTGGCCATCGAGATCGTCAAACCGGGTACCGACGAACCCGATCCGGTACTGACGAAAGCCATTGCGGCAGAGGCCTTCAAGCGCGGCGTCATCCTCCTGACGTGCGGCTCGTACGGCAACATCATCCGACTGCTCCCGCCGCTGGTGATCAGCGACGAACTGCTCGACGAGGGCATCGCCGTCCTGGCCGACATCGTGCGCGAAATGGCGGCTGCCCGATGATCGACCGCACCACGCTGCTGGAGTCCATGCCCACCGAGCTGTGGCTGGGCGGCCTGCAGGTCCCGGCGTCCACGGGCGCCCGGTTCGCCGTGCACGACCCGGCCACCGATGCCGTGCTCATCGAGGTCGCCGACGCGTCGCCCGCCGACGGTGCCCGCGCCCTCGATGAGGCAGTCGCCGCGCAGTCGTCATGGGCTGCCACCCCGTCCCGCGAACGCGCCGAAATCCTGCGACGCGCTTGGGAGCTCGTCATGGAGCGCCGTGACGACTTCGCCCTGACCATGACCCTGGAAATGGGAAAGCCGTTGGCCGAGAGCCAGGGTGAGGTGAACTACGGCGGCGAGTTCCTGCGCTGGTTCGCCGAAGAAGCGGTCCGGATCAACGGCCGCTATACGCAGTCGCCCACCGGCACCGGCCGGATCCTCGTGACCAAGCAGCCCGTCGGCCCGACCCTGGCGATCACACCGTGGAACTTCCCGCTCGCCATGGGTACCCGCAAGATCGGCCCGGCGCTGGCGGCGGGTTGCACCATGATCGTCAAGCCCGCGGCGGAGACCCCGCTGACCATGCTGCTGCTGGGTCAGGTGTTCGCAGATGCCGGCCTGCCCGCCGGCGTGCTGTCGATCCTGCCGACCACCGATGCCGCCGGTTTGACCGGCCCGCTGCTGGCGGACCCGCGGCTGCGCAAGCTGACGTTCACCGGTTCCACCGGCGTCGGACGAAAGCTGCTGGCGCAGTCGGCCGATCGGGTGCTGCGCACCTCGATGGAACTCGGCGGCAACGCCCCGTTCGTGGTGTTCGATGACGCCGATCTGGACGCCGCGGTCGACGGTGCGATGGCGGCGAAGATGCGCAACATGGGTGAGGCCTGTACCGCCGCCAACCGCATCCACGTCGACAACGCGGTCCGCGCCGAGTTCACCGAAAAGCTCGCCGCTCGCATGGCGGCACTGGCCACCGGCCCGGGCGACCAGGCCGGCAGCCAGGTCGGTCCGCTGATCACCGCCAAGCAACGGGCCACGGTCGACGAGCTGGTGCAGGACGCCGTCGGCAAGGGCGCCACGGTGGCCACCGGCGGCAAACCCGTTGAAGGCGAAGGCTTCTTCTACCCGCCGACGGTGCTCGCCGACGTGTCGGCCGATGCCCGCCTCCTGCGTGAGGAGATCTTCGGACCGGTCGCCGCGATCATCGGGTTCGACGGTGAACAGGCCGGCATCGATGCCGCCAACGACACCGAGTACGGCTTGGCCGCCTACGTCTACACGCAGGGCCTGGACCGTGCCTTGCGGGTCGCCGAGGCAGTCGAGGCCGGGATGGTGGGCGTCAACCGCGGCGTCATCTCCGATGTGGCCGCGCCGTTCGGCGGCATCAAGGAATCCGGCATCGGCCGTGAAGCCGGCAGTGAAGGTATCGAGGAATACCTGGAGACCAAGTACATCGCCCTTCAGTAATTGCACGGCAACAGCTTTCCGCCTCTCCCTCCACACACAGACATCCAAGTAAATAGACCGGAGTAATCCTCTCCATGCAGAATTCCGCTGCCCGGGTGTCCTTCGACGCCGACGGGCTGAACAACCACGCCCAAATCCAGTGGCCCGGGCACCCGCCGCTGCTGGCCGACGTCTGCGCGATGTTCGAGTCATTCGGCCTGCGCGTCGCCTCCTACCACCACTCCGATGACGCCGGCCACTACTACGAGTTCGGCGACCTCTCGCTCCCGGACGCGACACGCGACCTGGTCGCCCAGGCCTGCGAGGCCGCCATCGCGGGGCGCTGGAACGTCGACCGGTTCGCGATGCTCATCGCCGCAGCCGGCATCGATTGGCGCCGGGCGGTGCTGATCCGCGCCGCATGCCGGTTCCTCCGGCAGACGGGGCTGGGATTCTCCGAGGACTACATCATCGAATCCCTCGTTGCCGCTCCCGAATTCGTGAACGCGCTGCTGGCCCTGTTCGATGCCCGGTTCAACCCGGACGCCGCCGCCGACATCGAGCAGGCGGACCGCGAGGTCGCGGCCCTCGTTGAAGCCGCCACCTCACTGGACGACGACCGGATCCGGCGGGCGCTACATGCGTTCGTCACTGCGACGTTGCGCACCAACTGGTTCCAGGTCGGCGCCGACGGCCGGCCCAAGGATTACGTCTCGTTCAAGATCGACTCGTCGAGGCTCTCCATCACCGGACCCGTTGTGCCGTACCGCGAGATCTTCGTGCACTCCGACACCGTCGAGGGCGTACACCTGCGCAGCGGCGCGATCGCCCGCGGCGGACTGCGCTGGTCCAACCGCGCCGAGGACTTCCGGACCGAGGTCCTGGGCCTGATGAAGACGCAGGCCGTGAAGAACGCCCCGATCGTGCCGACCGGCGCCAAGGGTGCCTTCGTCTTGCGTTCTGCCACTGTCGATCCCGCCGACGGGTACCGCACCTTCATCCGCGGCCTGCTCGACGTCACCGACAACATCGTCGACGGCGCCATCCGCCACCCCGACCGCACCGTGTGCCCCGACGGCGACGACGCCTACCTCGTCGTGGCCGCCGACAAGGGCACCGCCACCTTCTCGGACCTGGCCAATTCCATTGCCGCCGAATACGATTTCTGGCTGGGCGACGCCTTCGCCTCCGGCGGGTCGGCCGGATACGACCACAAGGCCATGGGGATCACCGCCCGCGGTGCGTGGCTGTCGGTACGCCGGCATTTCGCCGAGGCCGGTCATGACATCGATGTCGACCCGTTCACCGTCGCCGGCATCGGCGACATGTCGGGCGACGTGTTCGGCAACGGAATGCTGCTGTCGCGCAACATCAAGCTCGTCGCGGCGTTCGACCACCGGCATATCTTCCTCGATCCGAATCCGGATCCGGAGACTTCGTACGGCGAGCGCGAACGTCTCTTCGCACTCCCCCGCTCCAGCTGGCAGGACTACAACCCGGCACTGATCTCGTCGGGCGGCGGGGTGTGGTCACGCACCGCCAAGTCGATTCCGCTGTCGGAGCAGACCCGGACCCGCCTGGGCATCACGGCCGCCGAATGCACGCCCGACGAGCTGATCAGCGCGGTGCTGCGCGCACCGGTCGACCTGCTGTGGAACGGCGGCGTCGGCACCTATGTCCGCGCCGACGACGAGACCGACGCCGACGCCCAGGACAAGGCCAACGACCGGGTGCGGGTCACCGCATCGCAGTTGCGGTGCAAGGTGATCGGTGAGGGCGGCAACCTCGGCCTGACGCAGCAGGCCCGGATCGCGTTCGCGCTGAACGGCGGCCGGGTCAACGCCGACTTCATCGACAACGCCGCCGGTGTCGCCACATCCGACCTCGAAGTCAACCTCAAGATCGCGCTGGACTCCGGCAATATCGCCACCGCACAACGCAATGCACTGCTGGCCGGCGCCACCGACGACGTCGCCGCGCGGGTGCTGGCCGACAACGCCGACCAGATTCTCGCGATCAGCATGGCTGCCGCGGAAGCCGGCTCACTCCTCGAGCGGCACGTCCGGCTGATCGGCAACCTGCAGGACGTGGCCGGCGTCGATCCCGATGTCGAGGGACTGCCGTCGAAGCAGGAACTGGACCGCCGCCGTCTTGTCGGGCTCGGACTCACCCGGCCCGAAATCGCCGTGCTGCTGGCGCAATCCAAGAACCTGGTGTCCCAGGAGCTGTTGGCCTCCGACGTGCCGGATCACGAGTTGTTCGTCGGCCGCCTGGAGCAGTACTTCCCGGCCGCCATTGCCGAGCACGTCCGCGCAGCGATCGCGAACCACCCGCTGCGCCGCGAGATCGTCGCGACGTCGGTCGCCGGTGAGCTCATCAACCGGGTCGGTCCCGGCACCATCTACCGCATGCAGGAACGGCTGTCGGTCAGCACGTCCGACGTGGCGATGGCCTATGCGACGGTGCGCGACATCCTCGATCTCGACACCCTGTGGTCCGACGTGCTGAACGGGAAAACCGATGAGGGGCAGCGCATTCAGGCGCTCCTGGAGATCCGGGAGCTGCTCGAACACCTGACGTCGTGGGTGGTACGCAACGGCGCGAACAAACGTGACCAGGTCGGAGCCGCCATCAGCCGGCTGATGGCCCTCAGCTCTTCTTGAGCTCTTCGGCGAACATCACGATGATGCCGCTGGGGCCGCGGACGTACGTGAGCTTGTAGATGTCCTCATAAGTCGCCACGCCACGCAGTGGATGACAGCCGTGCCTGGCGGCGATCGCGAGGGCCTCGTCGATGTCGTCGACCGAGAACGCGACGCGGTGCATACCGATGTCGTTGGGGCGGGTGGGTTCGGATTCGATGGCTTCGGGATGGATGTACTCGAACAGCTCGATCCGGCCGTGACCGTCCGGCGTCTCGAGCATCGCGATGTTGGCGTGGTTGCCGTCGAGGCCGACGGCGGTGTCGGTCCACTCGCCGCTGACCGTGGCGCGTCCGACGACTGTGAGGCCGAGGTCGGTGAAGAACGCGATGGTCGCGTCGAGATCGCGCACGGCGATGCCGACGTTCTCGAGTTTGATGGGCATGCCGGGCATGCTACCGAGCACCCGCTATCGGTGCGGTTGTTCGAATGGTCGCAGCGAAATCTCAAGTGCCGCATCGACCCGTGCTCGTTCACCGGTCAGCATCAAGTCGAGTTGCAAGCCACGAAACTGAGCCAGCAGCACAGTGGCCAGTGCCCGCGCGTCCTGCCGGTTCCAGCCACCTGCGGCGACGATGCGATCGGAGATCAACGCGACCCAACCGTGGATCATCGACTCGGTGAGCCGCTCGTCACCCAGACCCCGGCTGGCGAAGAGCTCGAACAGTAACCGGAATTGACGTTGCTCGCGTGGCTCGCACAGGCGAGACCACAAGGCCCTTGCCAGGTCGGCGACGGAGTGGCCGGGCAACAGGTCCACATCCGCGGCCAGGCGCGTCTCGAAGTCTGCGCGAATGTACTCCGTCACTTCGAGCACCAACTCGTCTTTCGACACGAAGTGCCGCAGCAACGTCGCATGCGTGACACCGAGTGCCTCCGCAAGCCGCCGCAAGGACAACTCGGCCAGCCCGTTGTCGAGGACGTACTCGGCCGCGGCGCCGAGCAATTCCGGACGGCGGTGCTGAAATCGCGCCGTTCGCCCGTCGATACGTGGTGTTTCGCCGTCCATCGATCGCTCCTCCTGCCACATCTGTACAGCCCACCATTTTTATGCGTACCATCTGGTACGCATACCACTTGGTGCGTCTATAGGAGGTTACTACGGTGACACGTCGTCCCGCCGCTGCCGCGGCATTCACCGTGCGCTATTTGGCACGCAAGATGATCGCTCCCCGCCGTCCCGCATCGTTGGCCGAGATCGGCCTGTTCACCGGCGCGCCGCAGCATGAAAACCTCATGCGGATCGACGAACTCGCGCCCGTCCGCCGGATGCCGGCATCCACCAGCCCGGCCCCCTGGCCGGCCGGCCCGCCCATCTCGCTACCGGCGTCATATGCGTTCGAGGGGAGCACGAAATCCACCGAGCAATTTCTGGCCGACACCGATACCGCGGCCCTACTTGTGCTCGTGGACGGACAGCTCCGCTTCGAGCGCTATCTCCTCACCGGCGGACCGGCGGTCAACTGGCTGTCGATGTCGGTGGCCAAGAGCTTCATTTCGGCCCTCGTCGGAATCGCGATGGACGACGGACACATCGCCGACATCGACCGCGCGATAAGTGATTACGTGCCCGTCGAGCCGGGGTCGGCCTACGACGGTGTCTCGATCCGGAATGTTTTGCAGATGTCCTCGGGTGCCCGGTGGAACGAGGATTACCACGATCCCGCCTCGGACGTCCACCGGCTCACGCAGGCAATGATGGGCCGCCGCGGCGGACTCGACGGTTTCGTTGCCCGGATGGCCACGGAAAGCGCACCGGGCACGGTGTGCCGCTACAACTCCGGCGAGACGCAGATACTGGGTGCGCTGATCGCGCATGCCGTCGGCCGGAGTGTGTCGGAATACATGACCGACAAACTCGTCGAACCACTCGGATTCGAGTCGCCGAGCTTCTGGGTCACCGATCTGCTCGGCACCGAAATGTCCTATGCCGGACTCAATCTCACCGCCCGCGACTTTGCCAGGCTCGGCGAGCTGTACCGCAACAACGGAATGTGGCAGGGCCGGCAGATCGTTTCCGCCGAGTGGGTCCGCGTCTCGACGACCATCAACTCACCCATCCGCGAACCCGGCCGACCGATCGTCGGCGACCACGGCATCGACCTGGGCTACGGCTACCAGTGGTGGATACCCGCCGGCGACAAAGGCGATTTCAGCGCCATCGGCGTACTCAACCAGCTCGTGTACGTCAACCCCGCCCGGGCAACCACCATCGTCAAGCTGTCGGCCAATCGCCGCTACGGGACATCCAGTTCCGAGGAGACCAACCGCGATCTCGAGAACGTCGAGTTTCTCCGCGCCATTGCCGAAAGTATCGAATAACCCTGGGCCCTGCTAATTCGGAGATTCGGGCGCGATGTGCACGGCCGACGGCTGCTGCTGCGTGATGCAGTGGATGCCGCCACCGCGCTCGAACAGCGGCCGCGCGTCGACACTGACCACGCGGCGGCCCGGGTACTGCTCGGCCAGGATTGCCGCCGCGTCGGCATCTCGCGGATCACCGAACGCACACGCGATGACGCCGTCGTTGACCACCAGGTGGTTGATGTAGCTGTAGTCGACGTAGCCCTCGGCGTCGGTCAGCAGATCCGGTGCCGGGAGTTCGACGATCTCCCACGGCCGGCCCGTGGCGTCACAGGTCTCGGCGAGGGCCGCGCGAATCTCCTTGCACACCAGGTGATCCGGATGCGCGTCAGAGCGCTGCGCATGCAGCAGTAGGCGCCCCGGTGAGGTGATGGCCGCGACGATGTCGACGTGTCCGCGGGTGCCGAAGCGCTCCGAATCACGGGTCAGACCACGCGGCAACCACACCGCATGCGTGGCACCGATGGTGCGGGCCAGCTCGGCCTCGATGTCGGCCTTCGTCGCGCCCGGATTGCGGCCGGGGTCCAGCTGGACGGTCTCGGTGACCAGCACAGTGCCCTGCCCGTCGACCTGGATACCGCCGCCTTCGTTGACCAGCGCCGAACTCACCACCGGGGCGCCGGCCCAACCGGCAACCGCGGCACCGATTTTCGCGTCCCGATCCCAGCGCGCCCAGTCCTGGGCACCCCAGCCGTTGAACACCCAATCGACCGCGGCAACCGAACCGTCGTCGGCATGCACGAACGTCGGGCCGATGTCGCGCATCCAGGCGTCGTTCAGCGGCGCCTCGACGATCTCGACCTCGGCGGACAGGTACCGCTGCGCGGCGGCCGTTTCCGCCGGGTCCACCACCACGGTCACCGGTTCGAACTCGAGCACCGCGTGTGCCACCGCCGCCCACGTCGAGCGGGCTTCGTGATGCTCGGTTTCGGTGTCCCCCAACGAATAACCTTCCGAAGGGAACGCCATCCATACCCGGTCCTGCGGCGCACTCTCAGCAGGCATCACGTAGTTCGTCATTTCACCACCGCGGTGGCCTCGTGACCGGCACCGTACGGGCGCTGCACGTCAACGGGTGCGGTCAGCGCGCCGTAGCTCTCCGGTCGCCGGGTCAGCAGGAACGGGAACAGCTCCAGCCAGTCGCGGCGCTGATCGAGGTCCAGATCGGCAACCAACACCGCCTCCTCGTCGCGCGGCGCCTGTACCAGCACCCGGCCGTACGGGTCGGAGATGAACGACGAGCCGTAGAACGTCACGGTGCCCTCGTCGCCGATTCGGTTGGGCACCACCATGAACAGGCCGCTGTTGATGCCGTTGGCGACGATGACCTGCTGCCACAGCGGCTGGGTGTCGAAGGCGGGAAAGACCGGCTCGGAGCCGATGGCCGTCGGGTATACGACGATCTCGGCGCCGCCGAGCGAGTAGTTGCGCGCCACCTCGGGGAACCACTCGTCCCAGCACGTCGGCATGCCGAGCTTGGCGCCGAGCCCCGCGGGCTCGTACACCGGGTACGGGTTGCCCTCGGCCGGGCCGGCACGAAAATAGGTGTCCTCGTAGTATCCGGCTGAGATCGGGATGTGCATCTTGCGGGTCCGGCCGGCCAGCTCGCCCGACGGCGTCACCAGGATCGCGGTGTTGAAGCCCAAACCGTCTGCCGCCTGGGACTTTTCGTAGAGCGACGCGTGCACGAAGATGCCGTTGGCCCGGGCCGCCTCGGCGGCCAGCGCGAACGTCGGTCCGTCGATGAGATCTTCGGCGGTGTCACCCGGGTTCGGCCCGGCCGGGGTGTCTGCGGGGTACCGCAGCAGGGTGATCTCCGGCAGACACACCAGCGCAGCGCCCTCACCCGCGGCCCGGTCGATTCCGTCGCGCAGCGCCTTGGTGAGCTCGTCGGCGTCGGGACGCCAGCGGTGCTGCACCAGGCCGACCCGCACCGGCGGTCGCGTCGACTCGGTGCTGCGGGACAGCGACTCGGGTGCGGTTGCGGTCAGGGTGATCATCAGGCGAACTCCTAAAACGAATGTGATTCGTTTTATTGTGACCCCAACTACCCGCGCTTGTAAAGAGGTAGTAGACATATGCCATGGGCCGCCCCTCCAAACCGCTGCTTTCCACGGATCGCATCGCCGGCGCAGCAATGGATTTGGTCAACAAGACCGGTGGCTTCACCGTCCCAGAACTGGCCCGGGCGCTCAAGGTCAGCCCGTCATCGCTGTACAACCACGTCGCCGGACGTGAACAGATCGTCGAACTCCTCCGCGAACGGGCGATGTCGGACGTCGCGCTGCCCGCCGACGACCCGCACCGCCCGTGGACCGAAGTCGTCGCCGACATCATGCGGTCGTACCGGCAGAGCTACGCCCGCTACCCGCGGCTCATCCCCCTGCTGACCTCGCACGCGGTGAACAGCGACCACGCCCTCACGATGTACAACGTGCTGGCCGTCGCGTTCGACCGGGCCGGGTTCGATCCGGCGGACACGCTGCGGGCCATTACGCTGATCGACTCGTTCGTGCTCGGTTCGGCGCTCGATGTCGCCGCGCCCGACGAGCCCTGGCGGGCCGGCGCCGATGTCGGTCCGGAGTTCGCGGCCGCACTGGCCACCGGCAGCACCAAACCCGAACGCGCCGACGACGCTTTCGAATTCGGCATCACGGTGCTACTCCGCGGACTGGCGACGGTGCCGTCGGCCGAGTGATTACTCGGTGGCGTCGCCCTCGGGCTCGGCGCCGTCCTTGGCCTCACCCTCGGCGGTGCCGTCAGCCTCGGTCTTCGGCAGGATCGCGTCCAGCGCCGCACCGGTGATCCGGCGGAATGCGCGACGCGGCCTCTTGGCATCGAGAATCGCGACCTCGAGTGTGGATGCCCCCAGCACCCGGTCGCCGGCCCCGGCATGCAGCGCGTCGACGGCGATCTTCGCCGCGTCGGCCAGGCTCGCGTTCTCCTCGTAGGAGTCGTTGAGTGCGGCGATGATCGGCTCGGTCGTACCACCCATGACGACGAAATGCGGCTCGTCCGCGATCGATCCGTCGTAGGTGATCCGGTACAGCTCAGGGGCTTTCGTCTCGCCATGGTGCGCGACCTCGGCGACACACAGTTCGACCTCGTAGGGCTTGGCCTGCTCGGTGAAGATGGTGCCGAGCGTCTGGGCGTAGACGTTGGCCAGCTGACGGCCGGTGACATCGCGCCGGTCGTAGGCGTAACCCCGGGTGTCGGCGAACTGGATGCCGCCGCGACGCAGGTTGTCGAACTCGTTGAACCGGCCGACCGCGGCGAAACCGACGCGGTCATACAGCTCGCTGACCTTCTGGAGCGACCGCGACGGGTTCTCGGCGACGAACAGCACGCCCCCGTCGTAGGCCAGCACGACAACGCTGCGACCCCGCGAAATGCCTTTGCGCGCAAGCTCGGAACGTTCCCGCATCGCCTGTTCGGGCGAGATGAAATACGGAAAGCTCATCAGGCATTACCTTTCGCGCGCGTCCGGTTGGCGATGACTTCCCGGGCCAGCGCGGCGATACGCTCCTCGGTCACCTCTTCGGCGCCCTCGGCGCCGATCAGTACCGCGGTAGGATAGATGCCACGTGTCAGATCCGGTCCGCCGGTGGCCGAATCGTCGTCGGCAGCGTCGTACAGCGACTCGATGGCGACCTTCAGCGCCGAATCAGCGTCGGTCACATGCGAATACAGCTTCTTGATCGACGACTTCGCGAACAGCGAGCCCGAGCCCACCGACTGGTAGCCCTCGTCCTCGAAGTTCCAGCCGCCCGCGGCGTCGAACGAGACGATGCGACCCGCGTTGCCCGGGTCGGAGTCGTCCAGGTCGTAGCCGACCAGCAGCGGCAGCGCGACGAAGCCCTGCATGGCCGCGCCCAGATTTCCGCGCACCATGGTGGCCAGCCGGTTGACCTTGCCGCGGAACGTCAGCGGGACACCTTCGACCTTCTCGTAGTGCTCGAGTTCGACGGCGTACAGCCGCGCGAACTCCACCGCGATGGCCGCGGTGCCGGCGATGCCGGTAGCGGTGTAGTCGTCGGCGATGTGCACCTTCTGCACGTCACGGCTGGCGATCATGTTGCCCTGGGTGGCGCGCCGGTCACCTGCGATCAGCACCCCGCCGGGGTACTTGATCGCGACGATCGTCGTGCCATGGGGCAGGTCGGCACCGGTGGTCACAGCATCCCCCGCCACCACCGGCAGCAGGTGGGGCGCCTGCCGGCTGAGAAAGTCCGAAAACGAGGACAGGTTCAGGTGGGGTGAGGTGACATCCAGTCGATCAGAGAAAGGCCCGAATGCCGGGGTCACTGGCCGCCCTTCTGGACGTACGCGCGCACGAAGTCCTCGGCGTTCTCCTCCAACACGTCGTCGATCTCATCGAGCAGGTCGTCGGTGTCCTCAGCGAGCTTCTCGCGACGTTCCTGACCTGCGCCAGCCGGGCCGGAGAGATCGTCGTCCTCGCCGCCGCCGCCACCGCGCTTGGTCTGTTCCTGAGCCATCGCCGCCTCCTGATTGCTCGATTCTCTGACTTCACACTACCGGTCCGCGCCCGGGTTCCCCGGGAACACAAGCAGTTACGTGGTGAGCTGTTCCACCAACTCGACCGCGCTGTCCACTGAATCGAGCAACGCACCGACGTGGGCCTTGCTTCCACGCAGCGGTTCCAGCGTCGGAATCCGCACCAGCGACTCGCCGCCGAGGTCGAAAATCACCGAATCCCAGCTGGCCGCGGCGATGTCCGCGCCGAACCGGCGCAGGCACTCGCCACGGAAGTAGGCGCGGGTGTCGGTGGGCGGGTTGTCCACCGCGTCGAGCACCTGCTGCTCGGTGACCAGCCGTTTCATCGAGCCGCGCGCCACCAGGCGGTTGTACAGACCCTTGTCCAGCCGCACATCTGAGTACTGCAGGTCCACCAGGTGCAGACGCGGCGCGTTCCAGCTCAGGTTCTCCCGCTGCCGGAAGCCCTCAAGCAGGCGCAACTTGGCCGGCCAGTCCAGGATTTCGGCGCATTCCATCGGATCGCGCTCCAGCAGGTCCAGGACGTGCGCCCAGGTCTCGAGGACATGGTCCGCGCGTGGGTCGGGATCGCGACGTTCCTGCAGCTTGGCCACCCGGTCCAGGTAGATACGTTGCAGGGCAAGGGCGGTCAGCTCGCGGCCGTCGGCCAGGGCCACGGTCGCGCGCAGCGAGGGGTCGCGGCTGATCACGTGCACCGCGTGCACCGGCCGCGCCAGCGCCAGGTCGGACAGGTCGATGCCCTCGGCCTGGCCGAACTCGATGAGGTCGAGCACCAGCGACGTGGTGCCCACCTTGAGGTACGTCGACGTCTCGGCGAGGTTGGCGTCACCGATGATGACGTGCAGCCGGCGGTACTTGTCGGCATCGGCGTGCGGCTCGTCGCGGGTGTTGATGATGCCGCGTTTGAGCGTCGTCTCGAGCCCGACCTCGACCTCGATGTAGTCGGCACGCTGGGTCAGCTGGAAGCCCGGCTCATCCCCCGACTGCCCGATACCGACCCGGCCGGAACCCGTCACGACCTGGCGGGACACGAAGAACGGCGTCAGCCCGGCGATCACCGAGTTGAACGGCGTCTGCCGGCTCATCAGGTAGTTCTCGTGCGTGCCGTACGACGCGCCCTTGCCGTCTACGTTGTTCTTGTACAGCTGCAGCCGCGCCGCGCCCGGGACGCTGGCCACGTACCGCGCAGCGGCCTCCATGACGCGTTCGCCGGCCTTGTCCCAGATGACGGCGTCCATCGGGTCGGTGACCTCGGGAGCCGAGTACTCCGGGTGGGCGTGGTCGACGTACAGGCGGGCACCGTTGGTGAGGATCATGTTGGCCGCGCCGATCTCGTCGGCGTCGACGATCGGGGCCGGGCCCGTGGAGCGGCTCAGGTCGAAGCCACGCGCGTCGCGCAGCGGGGACTCGACTTCGTAGTCCCACCGGGTGCGCTTGGCCCGCTGGATGCCGCTGGCCGCCGCGTACGCCAGTACTGCCTGGGTGGACGTGAGGATCGGGTTCGCGGTCGGATCAGACGGCGAGGAAATGCCGTATTCGACCTCAGTTCCGATGATCCGTTGCATGCCGCAAGACTAGACGGCTGTCGATACGCGACGATTAGCCGCATGACCACATCTGGGCGCGTAGAGCGACGGGACAAGCCATCGCGGAGCGACCGAGTCGCCGCGGAGACGTGGTTTCTACGCCGGGGACTGCCCGCGGTGCTGCGTCCGGGAGCACTCGTGCGACGGCTCTGGCAACGCTCTGCGCCGACGCTGGCCGGGTTCGCGGTGTTCATGGCCAACTCGATCCTCGTCACCGCAGTCACCGGCAAACACACCATCAACATCGAGGGCCAGCCCACCCGGACCGAGTGGTTCGTCCTGGCGTTGCTCCTGCTGGTGGCGCCCGTGGCCGCGCTGGCCGGCTGGCTGGTGTCGCGCATCGCGTCGTGGCGGGGTCGCGCCGCAGCGGCCGCGGTGTCGGTCGCCGTGTGCGCCGTCGGCGCGGTGCTCGGTGGTCCCGGTCCGAAAATCGGCGCCAACCTGATCTACGTCGGTGTGATCGTCGCCGTCATCCTGGTCTGCACCGCGACCGGAATCGGCTCGATCGTGGGCTGGGCCCTGGACACCACGGCACACAGCCTGACACTGGTGGGCAGCCTCTTCGTGCGGGCCCTGCCGATCATGCTGTTGACGGTACTGGTGTTCTTCAACACCTACGTCTGGCTGATGGCGGCGATCGTCAGCCGGGCGCGGCTGTGGTCCGCACTGGGCTTCCTGGCACTGATCGCCGTGGCGTTCGTCATCGCGACCACCATCGACCGGGTCCGGCCGATGCTGACCGCGTCGGCACCTGACGCACCCGAGACCCAGAACGCGGTACTGGCCGACACACCGTTCGTACACCTGCCCACGCCCGAACACCGAATCCCCTTGTCCCGCATCGAACGGGTCAACGTGGTGTTCGTCCTGGCCATGTCGCAGGTGTTGCAGCTGCTGATCGTCGCGCTGGTGACGGCATTCATCTTTCTGGTGCTCGGCCTGATCCTGATCAGTCCCAAGCTGCTGGCGGAATGGACACGCAACAACGGCTCACCGGACGGCTCCATCTTCGGCATGACGCTGCCCATCCCGGAGTCGCTGATCCAGACGACGCTCTTCCTGGGCGCCCTGACCTTCATGTACATCACCGCACGCACGACGACCGATGCCGAGTACCGCGCCGAGTTCGTCGACCCGCAGATCGACAGCCTGCGCCGCCGGCTGGACGCTCGGGACCGCTACCTCGCCGACCTCAGACAAGCGTGAGGACCGTGTCCGCAAATCCGGAGATTTGCGTGCACGGCCCTCACCCTCGACGTGACTACAGGTACTGCCCCAGGTTGGATTCCGTGTCGATCGCGCGACTGGCGCTCGACGACTTGCCGGTGACCAGCGTGCGGATGTAGACGATCCGCTCGCCCTTCTTGCCCGAGATCCGCGCCCAGTCATCGGGATTGGTGGTGTTGGGCAGGTCCTCGTTCTCGGCGAACTCATCGACGATGGAGTCCAGCAGATGCTGCACCCGCAGACCACGCTGCCCGGTTTCCAGCACCGACTTGATCGCGTACTTCTTGGCCCGGTCCACGACGTTCTGGATCATGGCGCCGGAGTTGAAGTCCTTGAAGTACATGACTTCCTTGTCCCCGTTGGCGTAGGTCACCTCGAGGAAGCGGTTGTCGTCGATCTCGGCGTACATCCGGTCCACGATCTTCTCGATCATGGCCTTGATGGTCAGCGCCCGGTCGCCGTTGAACTCGGCCAGGTCGTCGGCGTGCACCGGCAGGTCCTCGGTGAGGTACTTGCTGAAGATGTCCTGCGCGGCTTCGGCGTCCGGCCGCTCGATCTTGATCTTCACGTCCAGGCGGCCGGGCCGCAGGATGGCCGGGTCGATCATGTCCTCGCGGTTGGAGGCGCCGATGACGATGACGTTCTCCAGGCCCTCGACACCGTCGATCTCACTGAGAAGCTGTGGCACCACGGTGGTTTCGACGTCGGAACTGACGCCGGTGCCACGGGTACGGAAGATCGAGTCCATCTCGTCGAAGAACACGATCACCGGGGTGCCTTCGGAGGCCTTCTCACGCGCCCGCTGGAAGATCAGGCGGATGTGCCGCTCGGTCTCGCCGACGAACTTGTTGAGCAGCTCCGGGCCCTTGATGTTCAGGAAGTAGCTCTTCGCTTCCCGGGCGTCATCGCCACGAATCTCGGCCATCTTCTTGGCCAGCGAGTTGGCGACGGCCTTCGCGATGAGCGTCTTGCCGCAACCCGGAGGGCCGTACAGCAGCACGCCCTTCGGCGGCCGCAGTGAGTACTCCTTGTACAGATCCTTGTGCAGGAACGGCAGTTCCACCGCGTCGCGGATCAGCTCGATCTGGCGCGTCAGGCCACCGATGTCACTGTAGGCGACGTCGGGCACCTCTTCGAGGACCAGATCCTCGACCTCGGCCTTGGGAATCCGCTCGAAGGCGTACCCGGCCTTGCTGTCGACCAGCAGCGAGTCGCCCGGCCGCAGCTTGCGGGGCCGCAGATCGTCGTCGTAGTCCTCGAGCACCTCGGCGACCTCAGGGGCCATGAACTCCTGGGCGACCAACGGTTCCGCGAGCCACACGATGCGCTCCTCGTCGGCATGGCCGACGACGAGGGCGCGCTTGCCGTCGTTCAGGATTTCGCGCAGCGTGCTGATCTCGCCGACCGCTTCGAACGAACCCGCCTCGACCACCGTCAGCGCCTCGTTGAGGCGGACGGTCTGGCCCTGCTTGAGCTCGGACACCTCGATGTTCGGCGACACCGACAGCCGCATCTTGCGACCGGAGGTGAAGACGTCGACGGTGTCGTCGTCGTGGGCCAGCAGCAAGACGCCGTAACCGCTGGGCGGCTGCCCCAGCCGATCGACCTCTTCGCGAAGCGCCAGCAACTGCTGCCGCGCCTCTTTGAGGGTGTCCATCAACTTGCCGTTACGGGTCGTCAGCGAATCGATGCGGGCTTCGAGCTGCTGCACGTCCCGCGGTCCGCGATGCGTCGCGGCCGCGTTGGTGAGCTGCTCGCGCAGCGCCGCCGTCTCGCTACGAAGCCGCGCCAACTCGGCGGCATCGGTGCTGGACATGGGGTTCTGACGAGGTATGCCCGGGTTGCCGAAGGCGTCCGGGCGATCCATTTCAGACATCTTGCGCTCCTTTCCCACACCGGAAGTTGGTGCGGCGGATACCTCAACGCTACCGGCGATCTGCCGATCGTGGGCGTCGAAGGAATTGCGACACACGGGTGTCTCTCTGACCGCGCTGTTAATCTCATACGCGAGTCGGGCTCATCGAAAGGACCGCAGTGATCGTCAAATCCCTCGTCACCGGCATCGCAGCCACCGCCCTCGTCGGTGCCGCAGCCGCCGGGACGACCGTGGCTTCGCAGACGGCCATCCCGACCACTGGAACGTCGACGGTCGCGCCGGTCGTCCGCCAGGTGCCGCTGCCCCAGGCGCCCGCGCCGGGCCTGCAGACGTCGCTGGTGTCCACCCTCAACGGGCTGACGGCCGCCGGGAGCTTCGCCGGGTCCAAGGGCAGCTATATCCAGGGCGGTGTCGGACGGCTCGAGGCCATCACCGCCGACCGGGCCTACAGCAACGCCGTGAAGCAGGGCGTGTTTCCCCTGAGCTTCGCCGTTGCCGACATCGATGACCTCGGTGACGGCACCGCGACGGCCAACGTCACTGCCACCGCCGCCACCGGCGCCACCGCCTCGCAGCCGCTGACGTTCGTCGCCGGCCCCAGCCCCACCGGCTGGCAACTGTCCAAGGGGTCGGCCATGGCCCTGCTGTCGTCGGTGAAGTAGGCGCCAGGACCAGCCCGGTGAATCCGACCCGAGGGACCTTGATCGCCGTCGTCGCGGCGGCGATCGGGTTGGCCGGGTGCAGTGAGCACGTCGAGCCGCCCGCCGATCCGATGCCCCGTTCACTGCTGACCACCGACGCCAAGGCGCCCGAGGCGGCGCCGCTGCCGTCTCCCGACGCGATCACCTCGGTGCTGTACAGGATCGCGGACCCCGCGGTGCCGTCAGCACAAAAGATCGGGCTGATCCAATACGGCACCGCCGAAGATCAGGCCGGGCTGGACAGCTTCACCAAGGCGCTGCGCGACAACGGCTTCAATCCGATGAACGTGACGGCGACGGACCTGTTGTGGTCGGCCGGACAGCCGGGCGACATCATCGCCACGATCACCATCAGTTCGGTCGCCGCGCCGGACAACAAGTTCACGTTCCCCATGGAATTCAGTCCCATCCGGGACGCCTGGCAGCTCAACCGGCAAACCGCGAACCTGCTGCTCAAGGTGGGACAGCCCGGCGGTCCGGGCGCCGCGGGCGCTTCGCCGGCGCCCGGCCGCTGAGCTGTCGATGTGGGTCGGGTCGCCGGACGCCCGGAGATCGAGCTGCTTTCCGTGCAGCTCGGCCTCGTCAGCAGCGAGGACTAGATGTTGCGCTTGCGCCGCAGCGGCTGCGGCGTCACCGCCCCCGGCGCGAGGCGGCGTGCACTGATGAGGAATGCGGTGTGGCCCCGCATCGAATGCTGTGGTCGCACCGCGAGTCCGACGACGTCCCAGCCGCGCTGCAGCGATTCCCAGGACCGCGGCTCGGTCCAGCACTGCTGCTCGCGGAGCGCCTCGACCGTCTTCGACAGCTGCGTGACGGTCGCGACGTAGACGATCAGGACGCCGCCGGGGACCAGTGCCTTCGACACTGTCTCCAGCACGTCCCACGGCGCGAGCATGTCGAGCACGACGCGGTCGACCTCTCCACCGTCGTAGTCGTTCAGATCGGCGATCACCAGGTTCCAGTTCTCCGGGCGCTCGCCGAAGAACGTCTCGACGTTGCGCACCGCGTGCACCGCATGGTCGTCACGCACTTCGTAGGACGTCACGGAGCCGCCCGGGCCGACGGCCCGCACCAGCGAACACGTCAGCGCTCCGGAGCCGGCGCCGGCTTCCAAAACCCTTGCGCCCGGGAAGATGTCGCCCTCGTGCACGATCTGCGCGGCGTCCTTCGGGTAGATCACCTGCGCGCCGCGCGGCATCGAGAGGACGTAGTCGATCAGCAGCGGACGCAGCACCAGGAACGGGTCGCCGTTGGTGGATTTCACGACGCTGCCCTCGGGCTGGTCGATCACCGAATCGTGGGCGATGATGCCGCGGTGGGTGTGGAATTCTCCACCCGTCGCCAGCACCATGGTGTAGTGGCGGCCTTTGGCGTCGGTCAGTTGGACGCGGTCGCCGACGGTGAAGGGTCCGGTGATTCTCACCGGGCCAGCCTGCCAGCCGACCCACCCGGGCAGACGGCCGGGGTTCGGCAACTTTGTCGTTGCCCCCACTTAAGCTGCAGGCATGACGACACCCACCGTCCCTGTCCGACGGCCGGCACTGTCGCCGTCACGGGCCGGTGACTTCAAACAGTGCCCGCTGCTCTACCGGTTCCGGGCCATCGACCGGCTGCCGGAGCCGCCGTCGACCGCGCAGTTGCGGGGCTCGGTGGTGCACGCCGCGTTGGAGCAGCTGTACGCACTGCCCGCCACCGACCGCGTGCCCGAGACGGCGCTGTCGCTGGTGACACCGGCGTGGGACGCCGTGGTGGCCGAGAAGCCCGAGCTCGCCGAGGAGATCGCGCCCGAGCTGCGGGAGACGCTGCTCAAAGAAGCACGCGCCCTGCTGTCGGGCTACTACCGCCTCGAGGATCCGACGCGGTTCGACCCGCAGAGCTGCGAACAACGCGTCGAGGTCGAGTTGTCCGACGGCACCCTGCTGCGCGGATTCGTCGACCGGATCGACGTCGCGCCGACCGGCGAGCTCCGCGTGGTCGACTACAAGACCGGGAAGGCCCCGCCGGAAGCCCGGGCACTGGCCGAGTTCAAGGCCATGTTCCAGATGAAGTTCTACGCGGTGGCCCTGCTCCGGCTGCGGGGCGTGGTGCCCGCGCGGCTGCGGCTGCTGTACCTGGCCGACAGTCAGGTGCTGGACTACAGCCCTGATCTGGCCGAGTTGGAAAGGTTCGAGAAGACGCTGATGGCCATCTGGCATGCCATCCAGAAGTCGGGCGAGACCGGTGATTTCCGGCCCAACCCGTCCAAGCTGTGTTCGTGGTGCACGCACCAGGACCTGTGCCCGGCCTTCGGCGGCACTCCCCCGCCGTACCCCGGCTGGCCCGAGAACTTCGGGGTCGCATGATCGACTGTTACTACCGTCGGCTGGACGCCGACGGCGATCTGCAGCGCTTCGAATCGACCGAGGGCACCGGCAGCAACTGGGATGAGAGCATCCAGCACGGGTCGCCGCCGCTGGCATTGCTGACCAAGGCCATCGAAGAGCTGGCCGCCGGCAGCGGTATGCAGGTGGGCCGGCTGACCCTCGACATCCTCGGCGCAATTCCGGTTGCGCCCGTTGCGGTTCGGGCCTGGGTGTCGCGGCCCGGCTCGCGCATCTGCATGATGACCGCGGAGATGACAGCCGCCCAGCGCGACGGTTCCGAACGCGCGGTGGCCCGGATGTCGGCCTGGCTTCTGGCGGTAACCGACACCCGGGACGCGGCCCTGGATCGGTACCCGCCGATGAACCGGGTGCCCGATACCGGCCTCCGGCATTCCTGGCAGGGCCGGCCCGGCTATCTGGAGACCGTCACCTGGGTGCCGCAGCCCGACGACGCCAACGCCTCGGTGGTGTGGATGCGGCCGCTGATCTCACTGGTCGACGACGAGGAACCGACCGACCTGCAGCGGCTGGCGATGGTCGTCGATTCCGCGAATGGTGTTGGCGCAGCGCTGGATCCGGACGAGTTCATGTTCATGAACACCGACACCACGGTGCACCTGCACCGCGCGCCGGTCGGCCCGGAGTTCTGTCTGCGGGCCCGCGGCTCGATCGGGCCCGACGGCCTCGGGTCGACCACGGCCGAGCTGTTCGACGAACGGGGCTTCATCGGGACGTCAGCGCAGACGCTGTTGGTGCAGCGGCGCTGACGAGCCGGGATCACTTCGCGACGTCGACGGCGGATGTGGGCGCGTCGAAGAAGACGCGCAACGCCGCAAGGTCGCCGTCGATGTCGACGAGCGGAGCGACGTCGTCAAGGGCAAGCAGGCCTGCTGCGAGCCCGAGAACGATCTGCGCCTCGGCCGTCAGCACGGCTTCCAGCTTGCGCCCGTCGGGCCAGCCGACGTCGACGCCGGCCTCGGTGGCGCTCAGTTGGACGGTGACACCGTCCACCACGACTCCCACCGCGGTCGACCGCCCGCCGGGTGCACGCCCGGCGAACAGGGCCGGAAGCGCGACGAGAAGCCCGTCAGTGCGGAAGCTGTCCCCTTCGGGACCGCGGATCATCAGCGGCGTCGACCAGCGGATCATGGCGTAGATCGGCTCCCGCAACTGGGCGCCCCAGTCGGTGAGGGCATACGTGATCGCGTTGGCCTCGTCGGACAGACGCCGCGCCACCACACCAGCGGATTCGAGGTCACGGAGCCGCTCGGTCAGGAGGTTCGTCGCGATCCCCGGCAGCCCCTCGCGCAGCTCACCGAAGCGCGCCGGACCGATCAAGAGCTGGCGGACGATCAGCAGATTCCACCTGTCGCCCACCACATCCAACGCCCGGGCGAGTCCGCAGTACTGGCCGTATTCTCGACTCATCATCACCTACTTGCTTTTTTAAAGTTCGCCTGATTATATCAACCATCGAGCGGAGGTTGCCATGACAATCGCAGAACGACAAGACGAGCCGCGTCGCAAGGCGGGCATCTTGGCTGCCGTCTACGTCGCAGTCCTGGCCATCAACCTGGACGTGACGATCGTCAACGTCGCCTTGCCCAGCATCGCGACCCAACTGCACGCCGATACCCGCGGCCTGCAATGGGTCGTCGACGGTTACACCCTGACCTTCGCGGCCCTCGTCTTGGCGGCAGGCAGCCTGTCGGACCGCTACGGTCGCCGCCCCGCGCTACTGATCGGTCTGCTGGGCTTCGCCGTCACCAGTGGGATCGGCGCACTGGCCACCACCACCGGAACGCTCGTCGCGGCGAGGTTCGGGATGGGAGTCTTTGCCGCGCTGATCTTCCCCACCACCTTGTCGATCATCACCAACACGTTCTCGGACCGACGCCAACGCGCCGCGGCACTCGGCGGTTGGGGCGCGGTGGTCGGCGTCGGCGTCGCCGCCGGACCCGTCACCGGAGGCCTTCTGCTGGAACACTTCTCATGGAGCAGCGTGTTCTGGGCGCTCATCCCGTTGGCACTGCTGGCAGCAGGTCTCGGGTCTTTTCTGGTCCCGGAATCACGTGATCCGGGCGTACCGCCACTCGACATCCGGGGGCTGATCACCTCGACCGCACTGCTCGGGGTGCTCGTCTACACCATCATCGAAGCCCCCGCCCGGGGCTGGCACAGCCCCGCAACACTGTTCGGATTTGTTGCTGCCGCAGCGCTGACGCTGGCGTTCGTGACGATCGAGCAGGCAGCAGAACACCCCATGCTCGACGTCAGGTTGTTCACCGACCGCCGCTTCAGCGCCGCCAGCGCATCGGTCGCCGTCACCTTCTTCGCGTTGTCCGGCTTCATCTTTCTGATCACCCAGTACTTTCAGGTGCTGCGAGCGTTCAGCCCGTTCGCGACCGGTGCGCGCATCCTGCCCGTCGCAGGATCGATCGCGATCGGCTCCATCGCCGGCGGACTGCTCGCCCCGCGTATCGGCACCCGCGCCGTGGTGGTCAGCGGGCTGGCGTCCTTCGGCACCGCGATGGCCTGGATTGCCGGCAGCATCGGCACCGACACCCCGTACTGGGCCACTATCGTTGCCCAGATGGTGCTCATGGGCCTGGGCATCGGCCTCGTCTCCACTCCCGCAACCGAATCCATCATGCTTGTGCTGCCACCGGCCCGGGCCGGCATCGGTTCCGCGGTCAACGACGCAACCCGTGAGCTGGGTGCCACATTCGGCGTGGCCATCGTCGGTTCACTCTTTTCTTCGATCTTCAGCGCCCGCCTCGCCGACAGCGCGTTCGCCGTCACCGGAAAAGCCGAAGAGGCCGGCAATTCCGTGCCGACCGCATTCGGGATCGCCACCACGAACCCTGAACTCCTTGCCGCCGTGCAACATTCATTCCTCAGCGGCATCACCACGGCGTGCGCGGTCATCGCCGCGATCTGCTATGCCGCGGCTGCCGCCGGCGTCTTCGCGCTACCCGGCCGACGGTTTCAGCCGCCGGTCACGACGGAGACCGGGGAGGCCCACGCCGCGGACGCGCGCGCGTCGGTGGCTCAACAGGCCAGAGCCCGCTGATCACGGCGATGCGGGACCGTCGGGCCGGAAATATCGAGGGTGCGCGACGATGCGAGCGGCGACGTCAGCCAGCTTGATGTTCATGTCTTGCGACGTTTGCCGGAGCCGGTCGAAGGCTTCGGCGTCGGTGATATCGAACAGCACCATCAGCATGCCGATGGCTTTGCCGATTTCGCGATTCGACTGCAACGCCCGGCGCAGGCCGGCGACCTCCTGGCCGCCCGCGGCGGCACTGACGGCTACCGACGCGAACGATGCCAGGACGACGCCCTGCGCGGCCGAGTTGGTGTCGAAGGCGCCACGCGTGTCCGAGAACAAGTTCAGGGCGCCGACTTTGTGGCCGTCGACCAGCATCCGAAAACCCATCGCACCGCGCACGGGCGTGGAGGCCAGGACACAAGCGGCCAACGATGGCCACTGACTGCGCGACGCCAGGTCGGCATCGATTTGCACGGCTTCGGTTTCGATCGCGTCCAGGCACGGCCCGTCACCAACCGCACATTCGAGCGTGTCCACGTCGGCAGCGACGTGATCGCTCGCCGCGACCGTGGCGTACTTGCCATCTCGGCCACGCATCAACACGCTGGCATGGTCGCAGCCTGTCACCATCAGCGTGGCTGCCACACAAACGGCGCGATAGACCTCGTCGATGCTCGTGCCCTCGTAGATCAGCTGCGCCAGCTCATGGAACGTCGCGAGAGCATCCGGCGTGAAGTTGGCACGCAGGGGGTCGTCGGCCATACGCAACGCTTACCACTACCAGAGGCTCTCCGTGGCCGACCTGCACGCATTGACATCCCGGACGCCGAAGAGCGACCCGAATCGTCGTCGAGCGGTCGAGCCGGCAGATTCGAGAACTCCCGACTCAGAGCGGCGACCGCGTCGGCGCGGTCATTTGCTGTGCGCTAGATCACCGTCGGGTGACATTCGGTTTCGGGACCGGCTGCCGACTACACCTGCAGAACGTGTCCGACATTGCCGACGGATATCAGAACTGGTGTATTCAGGGGAATCGTCGTGGTGAACTTTGTACCGGGTGAGCGGTCATGGTGGAGTCGTACCCGTTGGTGGCGGGTGCCGGCGGCTTTGGTGGTCACCATCATCCTGTCGATCTGCGGGATATTTTGGCTGGCCGGCGTCGATCGTCCACGCTCGGAACAACACGCCGGTCTGTCACTCGCACAGCCTTTCGCCGACACAGCGGCGGTGTCTCCGGCAGCGGTCAACGCGACCGAGCTGCCGGCAGCCCCACTGGCACAGCGGGTTCCGTGCGCCGGTCAATCGTTCAGCCCGGAGACACTGGTTCTGCTGGCTGACGGGACCAAACGTCCCATCGCGGAGCTCAAGGTCGGGGATCGGGTGTGGTCAGTTGACCCGGAAACCGGGCGCACCAGCGGTCAGCTGGTGCAGGCGGTCCTGATCGACCACGACACCGAACTACTCGACGTCACGATCACCAACCCTGCCGATGTCGCGTCGGTGGTGCACACCACCGCCAAGCACCCCTTCTACAGCACGGCACGCGCACACACGGCATCGTCTGAGGTTTCCGAGTTGGCGGCCACCACCGGCACAGCGAGTCGGCCGGGGGCCGAATGGGTTGATGCCAGAGACCTGCGTCCCGGCGATCAATTGGCCACCCCGTTCCGTGACAGCGTGGCGCATGTCGCAGGCAGCACACCGGTCTTCGGCTCGGCCGACATGTGGGATCTCACGATCGCGAACACGCACGCCTTTTACGTCGCCACCCTCACCGCGGCAGTCCTGGTCCACAACTGCCCGATGCGGTAAGCATGATGGATTCGGTTGCCGGCGTGAACCTCAGTAATCATGAGTGGGTTTCAGACCGACCCTGAAGTCGTAGTACGCCTGCGGGCCTTTCGCCCAGGCGGACAGGTACTTGAGTACATCGACCGAAGAGGACATGCCACCACCCTCGCCTGCGGCGATGGCGTCGTCCGCCAACTGTGCCGCCTCATCGGCGCGGCCGGCGGCGATCAGAGCGGTAACCGCGCGGGTCAGCACCCGGTTCGGGGCGATGCCGTCGGCGCGCTGTTCGAGTGCCGACACGTAGTCGCGCACCGTGGGGTACGCGGTGATGAATTCGGTTCGCGCGCAGTCGAATGCGTCGAACACCCGATCCCAATTCGGCTCGTCAGTGGCCGGGAGGTCCAGCGAGCCGTTTTCGATGCGCAGCGGCTGGACCCTGAACGCCCCGTTGACCCGACGATTGATCCGCATCTGCGGACCCATGGCAACATCGGGAAGGAAAGCGTCCCAGAGGATTTCGTCGACGGCCAGCGGCTTGATATCAACGGTCCAGATGACGCGCAGCGTGTCTGAGTCTTTGCCCGGGCGAAATGCCCGCGGATAGCACTGTTCGGTGAGATAGATGTCGTCGAGGATGAACCCGGACCCACCGACGAACCGCATCCCCCGGGCACGGCAGGCCGGTCGCAGCGCATCCTGCCACGCCTGCTCCACCGTTGAACGTTTCGCCATGCTTCCCCCATGCCGGCGCAGTACTCGATGACGCAACGCGCCGAATATGTACAGGCTACAAGCACCCAAAGGCCGCATCCGGCAGCAATTTCCGCCGGGAAGCGACGTCGATTGGAGCTACTACCGCGGTACTGTTTATATTCGCTTGCATCTATATAGATGGTGAGACATACTGTACTCATGGACGTCTTCGAGGCGGTCGCCGAACCGAACCGGCGCGCTCTGCTCGACGTACTCGCCGAGGGCGAACGCACCGCGGGTGAGCTGGTCGCCACCCTCCCCGGCCTGACCCAGCCGACAGTGTCCCGGCACCTCCGGGTGTTGCGCGAGGTCGGACTGGTCGAGGTTCGGCCCGACGCCCAACGACGCATCTATGCGCTGCGCGCCGACGGTCTGGTCGCGATGGATCAGTGGATCGAGCGCTACCGCCGCTACTGGACCAACCATCTGGATGCTCTTGAGCGTCATCTGGATTCGACATTCGAGGAGAAACATGGCAACCGATGAACTCGAGGGCGTCGTCACGGTCGACGGTGACCGCGCAACGCTGACATTCGAGCGGCGACTGCGCCATCCCGTCGAGCGGGTGTGGGCCGCGATCACCGAACCCGCACATCGCGACGTCTGGATGGGCAAGACCGTCATCGACGGCCGCGAGGGCGGCGCGATCGAGACAGTCGCCTCGGGACCGCCCGTGCCACCGGACATGAAGCGCATGACGGGCCGCATCCTGGTCTGGGATCCGCCGCACGTGTTCGAGCACGAATGGCACCAGCAGATCGTCGAACCCGGCGTCGTCCGCTACGAACTCACCGCCGACGGTACCGGCACCCTGCTCCGGATGACCCATCGCGGCCTCGGCGTGCCCAACGCGAACGGATTCCGGCCCGGCACACAGGCATTCCTCGACCGGCTGCAAGCGCTGCTCGACGGCACTCCCCTGCCCGGCTGGCTGGAGCGATACGCCGAGATCGCCGGCCACAGCCCGCTCGACGCCCCACCCGCAAGCCCAAATACCTAGGAGAACTCATGTCGGACAACAACTTTCACGCAGCCCCTGCCGTGGTCGTCGCCTACCAGTCCGGGTTCGGCCACACCGCGTTCCTCGCCGAGGCCGTCGCCGCCGGCGCCAGGTCGGCGGGCGCAGCGGTCACCTTGGTCCGATTGAGTGATGTCACCGAAGACGACTGGCAGACACTGGACATCGCCGACGCGATCATCTTCGGCACCGCCACCTACATGGGCAATGTGTCGGCGGCGTTCCAGACATTCGCCGAGCAGACGGGTCGCCGCTGCCAGGAGGGCAGCTGGCGCGACAAGGTCGCCGCCGGATTCACCAACTCCGGCTGCAAGAGCGGCGACAAGCTCAATTCACTTGTCTCACTGGCGGTATTCGCCGCCCAGCATCACATGCACTGGGTCAACCTGGGCCTCGGCCCGGGCTGGAATCACTCCACCGCAAGCGAGGACGAACCGAACCGGCTGGGCTTCTGGCTGGGCGCCGCGGCGGCGACCGACGTCGACGCCAACCCGCACGAGGTGCACCCGTCCGATGTCGCGACGTGTGAGCACCTGGGGCGGCGTGTTGCCGAAGTCACCCGTCAGCTGATTGCCGGACGCGCTGCGGCACAGGCTGTTACGGAACCCGTTACTGCAGGGGCTTGAGCCCCTCGAGCATCGTGGGCACCAGCTCGGACACGGTCGGGTGGATGTGCACGGTGTGCGTCATGGTGGTGTACGGAGCTTTCGCGGCCATCAGATCGAGGATGCAGTGGACCACCTCGTCACCACCGACACCAAGGATGGACGCGCCGAGAATCTGATTCGTCTCGGCGTCGACCAGGACCTTCATGAAGCCCTGCGTCTCCCCCTTTTCGACCGCCCGGCCGACGCGGGTCATCGGGCGCTTGCCCACCAACGCTTTTCGTCCTGATGCCCGGACCTGGGCCTCGGTCATCCCGGCCCGCCCGAGCGGCGGATCGATGTACAGCGCATAGGTGGGAATGCGGTCACTGACCCGGCGCGGTTCGTTGTCGAGCAGGTTCGCCGCGACGATCTCGAAGTCGTTGTACGACGTATGGGTGAACGCGCCCTTGCCGTTACAGTCGCCCATGGCCCAGATGTGGTCGACGGTGGTCCGGAGCTGATCGTCGACGGTGATGTATCCGCGGGAGTCGGTTGCCACGCCGGCCTTTTCGAGGCCGAGATCGTCGGTGTTGGGTACCCGGCCGACGGCGACCAGCAGATGTGAGCCCGACACGACGGCGCTGCCGGTGCTGACCGCCACCCCGTCGCCGTCCTTGGCCACCCGAATATCGCTGGCGCCCAGATGTATTGCGATGCCCTCGCGCTCCAGGATGTCCTTGATGGCGGCGCAGACGTCGTCGTCCTCGCGCGAGGCCAGCCGTGGTCCCCGTTCGACCACCGTGACCTCGGCGCCGAACCGGCGGAACATCTGCGCGAACTCCAGCCCGATGTAGCTGCCGCCGATGATCACCAGATGCTCTGGCACCGTCTCGAGTTCGAGGATGCCGACGTTCGTGAGGTAGTCGACGTCGGCCAGACCGGGGATGTCCGGGGCCGTCGCGCGGCCGCCCGTGTTGAGGAAGATCTGCTCACCGGTGATCCGTTGGTCACCCACCTGCAGCGTGTGCGGGTCCAGAAAACGTGCGTGGCCGCGCAGCAGCGTGCAGCCGTCCATTCCTTCGAGCCAGCTTTCGACGCCCTCGCGGTCCGCAGTGACGATCCCGTCCTTGCGGCCCTTGACTTTTGCCATGTCGACGGTGACATCGCCGGTACCGATGCCGTATTCGGCACCGCGGCGGGCCAGGTGTGCGGCGTGGGCACTGGCGACCAACGTCTTGGTCGGGATGCAGCCGTAGTTCACGCAGGTGCCGCCGACGAGCTTGCGCTCGATGACGGCGACGGTCTGGCCGGCTTCGGCGAGTCGGCCGGCCAAGGGCGGTCCCGCTTGTCCCGCGCCGACGATCACCGCGTCGAACGCGATGGCCTCAGACGACGACATACGGACCGATGGCGCTCAGTGCGACGGCCGCTATCGCGAAGCCACCGCCGACCGCAAGGACGTCCTCGGCGAGCGCTACCGGTAGATCGTGTCCGCCGTTGCGCGCCACCAGGATTCGGCGCGCGTGAAAGCCTGCCAGCGTCCCGATGACGGCGCCGATCATGCCGCCGCCCATACCGATGAACGTGTGGTGCCACCCGGCGCCGATGACCGCGCCGGCGAACGCACCGGTGAGCAACCGGGCCCCGAACTGCGACGGCACTGTTCGCGCCGGAGTCTTCGGCAACTGATCGGTGATCAACTCGACCACCAGCAGGATCGTCAGCACCGTCACCGTGATCCAGTTGCCGACCCATTCGGCCCAGGTACCCACCAGCGGCAGCCAACCGAGCTTGGCGCCCCAGGCCACCACCGCGGGCGGCGTGAGCGCCCGCAGGCCCGCAACCACACCGATGAGTAAGGCGAACAGCAGAACCAGCGCTTGCGTCACGTGACCCTCCAGTCAGGAAGTGCAGATTGCAGAACCTACGGGGACGCTAACACCGCTATCGGTCAGAAGCGACAGAACCGGATATCGGACGCCAGGATCGCCTTGGCCCCGATGCCGGTCAGCTCGTCCATGATGGCGTTGACCTGGCGGCGCGGCACCAGCGCGCGCACGGCAACCCAGTCGGCGTCCGCCAGCGGCGCGATGGTCGGCGATTCGAGGCCCGGCGTGATGGCCGTCGCCTGCTCCAAAACGCTACGCGGGCAGTCGTAGTCGAGCATCAGGTACTGCTGTCCGAACACCACACCTTGAATGCGGGCCGCAAGCTGATCGCGCGCCGGGTCGGGCGTCGCGTCGGCGCGCTCGATCAACACTCCCTCCGAATCACACAGCGACTCTCCGAAGGCCACGAGGTTGTGCAGCGCCAGGGTTCGCCCGGAGCCGACGACATCGGCAATCGCATCGGCGACGCCGAGTTGGATCGAGATCTCGACCGCGCCGTCCAGGCGGATCACGGTAGCCTCAATCCCCTTGTCGGCCAGGTCTTTCCGGACCAGGTTCGGGTAGGCACTGGCGACCCGCTTGCCGGCGAGGTCCGCGACCGTCCAGTCCCGGCCCGCGGGTGCGGCGTACCGGAACGTCGACGATCCGAAGCCCAGGGCGAGCCGCTCACTGACGGGCGCCATCGATTCGGCGGCCAGGTCGCGGCCGGTGATACCGAAGTCCAGCTGCCCGGACCCCACGTAGATGGCAATGTCCTTGGGCCGCAGGAAGAAGAACTCGACCTTGTTCACCGGGTCGACGACCGTCAGATCCTTGGGATCGGTGCGGCGGCGGTATCCGGCTTCGGACAGGATGTGAGCGGCCGACTCGCTGAGCGCGCCCTTGTTCGGGACGGCGACGCGCAGGAGGCCGTTGGACGATGCGCCGGTCACAGCTTGCCGTACACGTCGTCGAGGGTCAGTCCGCGCTTGATCATCAGTACCTGCGTCCAGTACAGGAGCTGGCTGATCTCGCCGGCCAACTCGTCGTCGCTCTCGTGTTCCGCGGCGATCCACACCTCGCCGGCCTCTTCGATGATCTTCTTGCCCAGATGATGCACCCCGGCGTCCAACGCTGCGACGGTTCCGCTGCCGGCCGGCCGGGTCTGCGCTCGCTCACTGAGCTCGGCGAATAGCGCATCGAAGGTCTTCACGGGCTGCAATTGTTTCACGCTGCGGACGCGGGCTGTGCACGCGGCCGCCCACGACCTCACGGCGGGGCAATACGCACGCCCGAAAAAACTTTGGTCACTTTGTTTGCGCTGGTCACAGCAGGTGACTAGAGCCACATTCGTCACAGCGACTTGTCGGAGGTTCGAACTAATGTTCGATGCATGGGAAGGGACCGGGCCACCATCTTCGCCGCCTACGCCGCGGCCAAGGATGTAGTGACCGAGCTCAACGGCTTCGATTACAGCGGCCTGTCGGTCGCCGACCAACTCGAACTGCTCTCCCGCCGTGAGAAGCTGATGCGCCGGTTCCCGGTCGCCGACCATGCCCTGCTGGCCGGCCTGCAAGCCCAAAGCACCCCGAAAGACATCGGCGGGAAAAACTGGGCCGACGTGCTGCGCATCCGGCTGCACATCAGCAGCCAAGATGCGCGGCGCCGGATCCGCCACGGCGAACACCTGGGCCCGCGCACCGGACTGAGCGGAGAAGTTTTGCCGCCCTTGTGGGAGCAGGTGGCCCGCGCCCAGGCCGCCGGGGCACTCAACACCGAGCACATCGAAGTCATCGCCAGCCTGCTGGCCGCACTGCCGTTGTGGGTCGACCTGACCACCACCGGCCAGTGCGAACAGTCGCTGGTGGCCGGGGCGCAGCACCAGACGCCTGAGGAACTACGCGCCGCCGCGAAAAAGCTTATGGACGCCCTCGATCCCGACGGACCCGAACCCAACGACGACGAGCCGCACCCCAAACGCGCCATCAATCACGGCAAGCAACGCGCCGACGGCACCAGCGAAGTGAACGGCACCGTCGACGCCGAGACCCGCGCCTACTGGGACGCCATCAACGACAAATGGGCCGCCCCCGGCATGTGCAACCCCGCCGACCCACAACCCTGCATCTCCGGCACACCCACCCAGGAACAGATCGCGAACGACACCAGGACTGCCGCGCAGCGCCGCCATGACGCCTACAAGATGGTGGGCCGCATGATCCTGCAATCGCGCATGCTCGGCGAACTCAACGGGCTCCCGGTCACCGTGGTCGCCAACGCCACGGTCACCGACCTGCAACGCGGCGCCGGCCTCGCCATCACCCACACCGGCACCAAACTGCCGATCCGGGACCTGATCCGCATGGCCGGCCAGGGTGCCCACCACTATCTGACGGTGTTCGACCAACACTCCAGCATTCCGCTGTACCTGGCCCGGGCCCGCCGCACCGCCACACCGGGCCAACGCCTCGCGTTGTTCGCCGCCCACCTGGGCTGCACCCGACCCAACTGCACCGCCCCCGCCTCCCGATCCCAGGCCCACCACCTGATCCCCTGGAAACACGGCGGCCGCACCGACATCACCAACCTCACCCTGGCCTGCGGCTGCGACAACCGCCTCGCCGACACCGGCGGCTGGACCACCACCATGGGCCCCGACGGCCGCACCCACTGGACCCCACCACCACTACTGAACGTCGGCCAACCACGAACCAACCAATACCACCACCCCACGCTCTATCCCGCGGAGAGCGGAGATGATGACGACGGCGAAAATGGCAGTCCCGCAAGCTGATCCGGCACCCCGCCACGGCACCCCAAGCCGCGACGACAGTGCCGCACGAGCCGCGACGACTCACCCGCTGGGGACGCGACGTGAGGTGTCGCGAGCCACCGATGCCACGTGCGCGGGGAACGACAGCCAGCGGCTAGGAGCCGCCCTTACTTCCATTGCCCGGCCGGCCGGTGTTGCCCGACGAGTCATCATGCGAAGAATTCTTGTTGTGCGACAACGACTTTGTAGGGTCAGACTTTCCAGGGTCGGACTTTCCAGTGCCGGCTTTGCCGCCACGGCCGACCCGGATATCGGGAGCGCTCACCTGATTCGGGGTCGGACGCCCCTTCGCCTTGCCGTTGTCAGTCCCGCCGGCACCCGCCCCGTCAACGGCTGCGGCGACGGCCAATGGCGAGGCCGCCGGTTTCTGATTCTTCGGCGTGAACCCCCGCGGCGCCTTGATGGGGGCGTTCACGACGTCGGGACCGGTGGGCACTGCGTCTGCCGCAATTGCGGTCGGGCCTGGCGCAGCCGCACCGGGCGCAACGGTTTTCGCGGCGGCCGGGCTCGCCGCCACAGGGAAGAGGCCGAACAGCGGCGCGAAGAACTGCTGCACGCTCTCGACGACGTACATGATCGGCGCCACCACGAAGATGCCGAAGAAGATTGCGCCGACCAGGAAGAACGGACCTACGACAGAGTTGTTGACCAGTGGGCCGACGAACGACCAGAACGCCGCTCCGATCGCCGAGCCGATATCGGAGATGATCGGTATCCCCGCCAACGGCGTGGGCGTGGCCGCCAGCGGCGTGGGCCCGGCTGGTCCGCTAGTCGGAGCGCCGTATGTCGAGGCGAGCGGTATCGGCGTGGCGGGTGGTCGGCCCGCGGAAGTCCCAGCGGTCGGCGTTGCCGCGGCAGCCCCGAATTGCGCGGCCGCTGCGATGAACTGGTCGAGCGCGGCCCATTGCGCCGCCATCGACGTATTCGACGTATTGATAGCCGCTACTCGGACAGCACTGACGTCGACATTGGAAACACGCGCCAGAGGGGCCGCGCCGACGAAACCGAATACCACGACGCCGGCGGTGGTGACCGCGCCAGCGACGTTCAGACGAGCCACACAACGAGAGCGAGCGTTGACCATTGCGCACCCCTTCCATGAAGGAGCGTCAGAACCACGGCAGCACCAACGCTCACCGCCGATAATTATCTCGCACGTCAATAGTGCACGGCATCAGCCATCTGGTGGAGATTGAGGGCGCCCGGGGCCGAATTCAGCCTGTCACTGCGCAGATGCCCGGGACGGCCGGAAACTCACTTTGCCAGCAGCTCGGCGTGCATATCCTCCAGCGCAACACCTTTGGTCTCGCGAACCCATTTGGCGACGAACACCAGCGACAGGAACGCGCACAGCGCATAGAAGCCGTACGCGACGCCGAGCATGCTGCGCAGTTCGGGGAAGGTCACGGTGATCGCCCAGTTGGCGACCCATTGACCGGCGGCGGCCAGCCCCAGCGCCGCGGCGCGGATGCGGTTGGGGAACATCTCCCCCAGCAGCACCCACACCACCGGCCCCCACGACATGCCGAACGCGACCACGAACAGATTGGCGGCGACGAGGGCGACGGGCCCCTCCACGCCGCTGAGTTGCGGCACGCCGTTCACCTGCGGGGCGGTCCCGAAGATGACCGCCATGGTGGCCAGCGTCAGTGTCATGCCGGCCGAGCCGATGAGCAGCAGCGGCTTGCGGCCGATCTTGTCGATCAGCATGATCGCGATCACCGTCGTCAGGATGTTCACCACCGAGGTGATGACGGTGATCAGGAACGACGAGCTCTCGTCGAAACCGACGGCCTCCCACAGCACGTTGGAGTAGTAGAAGATCACGTTGATACCGACGAACTGCTGGAACACCGAGAGCGCCAGACCGACCCAGACAATGCCGTAGAGACTCAGGGGTCCGCCGCCGGGCTTGCACATGTCGCGCCAGGTGGGCTTGTGTTCGGACTCGAGCGTCTGCTGGATGCGACCGATCGTGATCTCCAGGTTCTTCTCCCCCAGCAACGTCGTGAGAACCTTGCGCGCTTCGGGAATCCGGTGCGTGGCAACGAGATAGCGTGGCGACTCGGGAATGGTGAAGGCAAGCAGGCCGTACACCACGGCGGGGATGGCCATCAGGATGAACATCCAGCGCCAGGCCTCCAGGCCCAGCCACAACATGCTGCTCGCCCCGCCGGCCAAATGCGCCAGCAGCGCATCGACCGCCAACGAGAGGAAGATGCCGCTGACGATGGCCAACTGCTGCAGAGAGCCGAGGCGGCCGCGGATGCTTGCCGGCGAGGTTTCGGCGATGTAGGCCGGAGCGATCACCGATGCGATGCCCACTCCGAGACCCCCGACGACGCGGAACGCAACGAGCACCCAGATGTTCCACGCCAGCCCGGCCCCGATGGCGCTGATCAGGAACAGCAGGGCGGCCAGCTTCATCACGGTGAGCCGTCCGACCCGGTCGGCCAGCCGCCCGGCCGTCATGGCACCAACGGCCGCACCGAGCAGCGCCGAGGCCACCGCAATCCCCAGCGACTTGTCGTCGACTGCGAAGTGCAACTGGATGGACTTCACCGCGCCGTTGATGACGGCGCTGTCGTAGCCGAACAGCAGGCCGCCGAGCGCGGCTACCGACGCGATGCGCACCGCACTGCGACCGGAGTCGAACTCCTCGTCGTCAAAGATCGCCGTTGTGTCGTCACCGATCGGGCCATGGGACATCGGACGTCCTTTCCGCAACGCTGCGTGGGGTGCGTCAACAATTGCACAGCAGGGCGCGCTGCAGGGCCAGAACCGGCGGCTACGAACACATTTCGGTGTAGATGTCGCGAAGGTCGGCGACCCCGAGCCCGGCGAGCGATTCGATATGCCGGCGGCGCGGTCCGTCGGGCACCGCGACATCGTTGGGAACCACCAGCACGACGCAGCCCGCGGCGTCCGCGGATTGCGCACCGGTCACCGAATCCTCGATCGCCAGGCAGTCCTCCGCAGCGACGCCGAGCAGTTCGGCGGCCCGCAGGTACGGAGCCGGATGGGGCTTCCCGTCGGGCACCTCGTCACCGCAGACCGTGACCGTGAAGTAATGGCTGCCAATGGTTTTGAGCGCCTGCTCGGTCAAGGTGCGCCGAGTGTTGGTCACCAGCGCCAGCGGAATCTCGCTCGCGGCCAGGGTTTCCAGCAACTCCTGCGCACCGGGGCGCCAGGGCAACCCCTGCTCGAAGAGCTCACCGGTGTAGTCGTGCAGCCAGTCCGCGGACTCGGCCATGGACTCCGGCGTCGGGTCCAGGCCGAGGTCGTCGTAGACGATCCGCATGACGTTCTCCGCCGAGCCGCCGACCGTCGTCTCCCGCACGGCGTCGGTCAGCACCCCGCCCTTCTGGGCATAGAAGGCGTGCATCGCGACGTCCCAGAGCTTTTCGGAGTCGACGAGCGTGCCGTCCATGTCGAACAGGACAGCTTTGAACATCTACTTCAGTCCTCCGGGTTGTAGCCGAGGTTGGGGGCGAGCCAGCGCTCGGCTTCCTTCAAGGTCCAGCCCTTGCGCCGCGCGTAGTCGGCGACCTGGTCCTGGGCCAGGCGGCCGACCACGAAGTACTGCGACTGCGGGTGCGAGAAGTACCAGCCGCTGACGGCGGCGCCGGGCCACATCGCCATCGACTCGGTGAGCTCGATGCCGGTCCGCTCGGTGACGTCGAGCAGCGAGAACAGCGTCGTCTTCTCGGTGTGCTCGGGGCAGGCCGGGTAGCCGGGCGCTGGGCGGATGCCGACGTACTTCTCGCCGATGAGCGCCTCGTTGTCGAGTTGCTCGTCGGGCCGGTATCCCCAGAACTCCTCGCGGACCCGCTGGTGCATCCGCTCGGCGAACGCCTCCGCGAGCCGGTCGGCTATCGACTCCAGCAGGATGGCGCTGTAGTCGTCGAGGGCGGCCTTGAACTCCGCGATCTTGTCCTGGCTGCCGAGTCCCGCCGTGACGGCGAACGCGCCGACGTAGTCGGCCAGACCAGTGTCCTTGGGCGCGACGAAGTCGCCCAGCGACTTGTTCGGGATGCCGTCGCGGTGCTCACCCTGCTGACGCAGGTTGTGCAGCGTGGTGAGCACCTCGGTGCGGGTCTCGTCGGTGTAGACCTCGATGTCGTCACCGACGGCGTTGGCCGGGAAGAAGCCGATCACGCCGTTGGCGCGCAGCCACTTCTCCTTGATCAGGGTGTCGAGCATCTCCTGGGCGTCGTCGTACAACTTGCGAGCCGCTTCACCCGACGCCGGGTTGTTGAGGATGTCGGGGAACTTGCCCTTCATCTCCCAGGCGTTGAAGAACGGCTGCCAGTCGATGTACTCGCGGAGCTCGGCCAGGTCGTAGTCGAGGAACTCCCGGACGCCGACGCCCTGCGCGGGCACCGGCGGCGTGTAACCGTCCCACTCGATCGGCGTGCGGTTGGCGCGCGCCTTCTCGAGCGTCAGCATCGGCCGCTCGTGCTTCTGGGCGTGCCGTTCGCGAAGGGCCGCATAGTCCTTCTCGGTGGCCTCCATCAGCGCCGGACGCTGCTTGTCGTCGAGCAGCGCGGCCGCCACCGGCACCGACCGGGACGCGTCCTTGACCCAGACCACCGGACCGCTGCGGCGCGGCGAAATCTTCACCGCGGTGTGGGCGCGCGAGGTCGTCGCGCCACCGATCAGCAGCGGAATCTCGAGGCCTTCACGTTCCATCTCGACGGCGAAGTTCACCATCTCGTCGAGCGACGGGGTGATCAGGCCGGAAAGTCCGATGATGTCGGCGTTGTGCTCCTTGGCGGCGTCCAGGATCTTCTGGGCGGGCACCATCACACCGAGGTCGATCACTTCGAAGTTGTTGCACTGCAGGACAACGCCGACGATGTTCTTGCCGATGTCGTGGACGTCGCCTTTGACGGTCGCCATCACGATGGTGCCGTTGGTGTCCTTGGCCGCGGCCGTACCGTTCTGTTCCTTCTCCGCCTCGATGAACGGCAGCAGGTAGGCGACGGCCTTCTTCATCACGCGGGCCGACTTCACGACCTGCGGCAGGAACATCTTGCCCGCGCCGAACAGGTCGCCGACGACGTTCATGCCGTCCATCAGCGGTCCCTCGATCACCTCGATGGGCCGCCCGCCGGCGGCGGCGATCTCGGCGCGCAGTTCCTCGGTATCGGCGTCGACGTGCGCGTCGATGCCCTTCACGAGGGCGTGCGTGATGCGCTCGCGGACCGGGAGGCTGCGCCACTGCGCCGCAACCGGATCCTCTTCCTTGCCCTTGGTGTTGAACCGTTCGGCGATCTCCAGCAGCCGCTCTGCCGCGTCCTCGCGCCGGTTCAGCACGACGTCCTCGATGCGGTCCCGCAGCTCGGGATCGATCTCGTCGTACGGAACCAGCGCGCCGGCGTTGACGATGCCCATGTCCAGGCCCGCCTTGATGGCGTGGAACAGGAACACCGCGTGGATCGCTTCGCGGACGGGATTGTTGCCCCGGAACGAGAAGGACACGTTCGAGATACCGCCGGAGATGTGCACCCCGGGCAGGTTCTCCTTGATCCACGCGCAGGCCTCGATGAAGTCGATGCCGTAGGTCGCGTGCTCCTCGATACCGGTCGCCAGCGCGAAGCAGTTCGGGTCGAAGATGATGTCCTCGGCCGGGAATCCGACCTCCTCGGTCAGGATGCGGTAGGCCCGCCCGCAAATCTCCTTGCGGCGCTCCAGGTTGTCGGCCTGGCCCTGCTCGTCGAAGGCCATCACGACAACGGCGGCGCCGTACTTACGGCACAGCCGCGCCTCGCGGATGAACTTCTCCTCGCCCTCCTTCATGGAGATCGAGTTGACGATCGGCTTGCCCTGCACGTTCTTCAGGCCCGCCTCGATGACCTCCCACTTGGAGGAGTCGATCATGACCGGGACACGGCTGATGTCGGGCTCGGCCGCGATCAGCTTGGTGAAGCGATCCATCGCGGCGACGCCGTCGATCATGCCCTCGTCCATGTTGATGTCGATGACCTGCGCACCGACCTCGACCTGCTGCAGCGCGACCGACAGCGCGGTGTCGTAGTCCTCGGCCTTGATCAGGTTGCGGAACCGCGCGGAACCCGTGATGTTGGTGCGCTCACCGATGTTCACGAACAGCGAGTCTTCGGTGATGTTGAGCGGCTCCAGCCCCGACAGCCGGGTCGCGACGGGGATTTCCGGCAGCTCGCGCGGCGCCTTGCCCTCGACGACCTTGGCGATCTCGGCGATGTGCGGCGGCGCGGTGCCGCAGCAGCCGCCCACCAGGTTGACCAGGCCGGCCTCGGCGAACTCCTGGATGTAGCCGGCCTGGCGCTCCGGGGACTCGTCATACTCGCCAAAAGCGTTGGGCAGACCCGCATTCGGGTAGCAGGAGACGAACGTGTCGGCGATGCGCGCCACCTCGGCGATGTACGGCCGCATCTCGGGCGCGCCGAGGGCGCAGTTGAGGCCGACCGCGAGCGGCTTGGCGTGCCGGACCGCATTCCAGAACGCCTCGGTGACCTGACCGGACAACGTCCGGCCCGACGCGTCGGTGATGGTGCCCGAGATGATCAACGGCCAGCGGCGGCCGCGCTCCTCGAACAGCGTCTCGATGGCGAACACCGCGGCCTTGGCGTTCAGCGAGTCGAAGATCGTCTCGATGATCAGGATGTCTGCGCCACCGTCGACGAGGCCGCCCGCCGCTTCGAGGTACGCGGCGACCAGCTGGTCGTAGGAGACGTTGCGGGCCCCTGGGTCGTTGACGTCGGGCGAGATCGACGCGGTCCGCGTCGTCGGCCCCAGGGCGCCGGCGACGTAGCGGGGCTTCTCCGGGGTGCTGAACTCGTCGGCGGCCTGACGGGCCAGGGCGGCGCCGGCGTAGTTCAGCTCGTAGGCGAACTCCGCCATGCCGTAGTCGGCGAGCGAGACCGCGTTCGCGTTGAACGTGTTGGTCTCGAGGATGTCGGCACCCGCCTCGAGGTACTCACGGTGGATGCCCTCGATGATCTGCGGCTGCGTCAGGGTGAGCAGGTCGTTGTTGCCGACCAGATCGCTCGGCCAGTCCTTGAACCGCTCGCCGCGGTAGCCGGCCTCATCGGGGCGGTCGCGCTGGATCGCCGTGCCCATCGCGCCGTCGATGACCATGATCCGCTGACCCAGCGCAGCCGTGAGTTCGGCAGTGCAATCCGGGCGGATGTTCAGCACGAAGGTTTTCACCGGGGCGGCAGTCACATGCGTTCCTTCCATTGCGGAAGGCGTCCTTAACTCTGCCGAGCGTGGCGGACACCGGAGAACCCGGATCCGTTGCAACGCCTCTCGACGCCAAAGAGTCTACGTCGTCAGCTGACAGACGTTCGGACGCCCACGTTGGACAGTCGTCTGTCCAGTGCAGTCACATCACCATGGTAAGCGCGGCCGCCAAACCGGTTTGCCGGCCCGACCCGCCCCCCGGGGTAGCACTCGCGGGTGCCGGTAAGGGCTTACGCTGGCGTTGTGAGCCCGTCCGACCGGCCCCTGCCCCAGGGACTTGACCTGCCCGAACTGCACGATGCCGTCGTCGTCGCGGCGTTCGAGGGGTGGAATGACGCCGGAGACGCCGCCAGTGACGCCCTCGAACACCTCGATGCCATGTGGGAAGCGCGGAACCTCGTCGAGATCGACGACGAGAGCTACTACGACTACCAGGTGAATCGCCCCGTGATCCGCCAGGTCGACGGCGTCACCCGCGAGCTGGTGTGGCCGTCGATGAGCATCTCCCACTGCCGCCCACCGGGCTCGGACCGCGATGTGGTGTTGATGCACGGCGTCGAACCGAACATGCGCTGGCGCACCTTCTGCGCCGAGCTGCTGGCGATCCTGGACAAACTCAACGTGCAGACCGTCGTCATCCTGGGCGCGCTGCTCGCCGACACCCCGCACACCCGCCCGGTGCCGGTGTCGGGCGCGGCGTACTCGGCCGACTCGGCCAAGTTCTTCGGGCTCGAAGAGACCCGTTACGAGGGACCGACCGGCATCGCCGGGGTCTTCCAGGACGCCTGCGTGCAGGCCGGTATCCCGGCCGTCACGTTCTGGGCGGCGGTACCGCACTACGTGTCGCAACCCCCGTGTCCCAAGGCCACCGTCGCACTGCTGCGGCGCGTCGAAGACGCTCTGGACGTCGAGGTGCCCCTCGGCGACCTGCCGGCGCAGGCCGAGGAGTGGGAACAGTCGGTCACGGAAATGACGGCCGACGACGAGGAGATCGCCGAGTACGTGCAGTCCCTCGAGGAACGCGGGGACGCCGAGGTCGACATGAACGAGGCGCTCGGCAAGATCGACGGCGACGCGCTGGCCGCCGAGTTCGAGCGGTACCTGAAGCGCAGAGGCCGTTAGGCCCGGACGGGCTTGGGCGCCTTCCAGGTGCCGTCGAGCGCTTCGGGTTTGGGCCAGTACAACCGCATCGCGACCGAGAACGGTCCGGCCGGGCTGGGCAGCCAGTTCGCTTCACGGCCCGGTCCCGGCGACTTGTTCTGCAGGTTCAGCGTGATGCCGCCGTCGGGGTCTTTGATCAGGGTGGGCAGCATCGACGAGTTGATCAGGTACCGGTTGATGGGATTCGCGACCAGGAGACTCTGCGGCAGCTCGTACATCGTCACCGACCAGAAGGCGTTGACGGGCGGCAGCTGGCCGGGCGCGAACCGCAGCGTGTAGTTGTTGGCACCGGTGAGCGGTGCGCCGGTGCTGTCGTTCGAGAACATCGGATAGATGGCCTCGGCCGCGGTGTTGCCATAGATGCCGAGCACCGCCGCGGCCATTCGGTACAGGTAGTTGCCCTTGAGATCGCTTGCGGTACCGAATAATTGGGCCGACGTCACCTCGCCGGTGTCGAGCTTGTCCTTTTTGAACGTGTCGAACGCGGCCCACGCATCGGCCATCCCGTCCTCGACGGCCTTGCGATTCTCTGGCGTCAGCTTGTCGGCGCGGAAGGTGCCGTCGGGTCCGATGCCGATGGTGGCGAAGCGCTGCCGCATGACCTCCTCGGCGGGCTGGGCCGGCGCGAACTTCATTGCGAAGTTGAGGATTTCGAAGAACTTCGGCGACGTGCGCTCGTCCTGCGCCGACAGCGGGGCGACGAAGTCGATGGGCGGGGCCGGCGGCGGAGGCGGCTGCTTCAGGAAGCCTGACAGCGGCGTCACCTGGTAGCCGGCCTGAATTTTCTTGACGTTCTCGATGTCGGCCGGCCCGAACAGCTGGGTGCGGTACAAGACGAACGCCAGCTCGGTGGAACTGCGGATCACCCGCTCGATGCCCGGCGGCGTCGCGCCGTGCCAATCCGGCCCGGCCAGAAGGTATTTGCCCGCGCCGTTACCAGTGGCGCGGCTGCCGACGTACGCGATGTTGTAGGTGTAGCCGTCGATGAACTGCAGCGAGTAGTAGCGGCCCGGCTCCACTTCCGGGACGCTCAGCACCAGCGGCTCGGCGCGCAGATCGGCCCCCAGGAAGGAGTACGGGGTGTCTGAGTTGGGCGTCTGGATCGCCTTGTCCTCCGGAGTGAAGACGCGCGCGGTGTTGTGGATCTGGTTCCAGGCGCCCTTGTACTCGGGCCCGGCCTTGTCGGCGAAGTACGAGTACTGCACCCGATAGGTGTCGACCATCGGAAACCCGTACGTGTAAGCGGATTTCGCGATGGCCCGCACCTGCTCCGGCGTCGGCGGGGACGACGCGGACGGGCTCGACGACTTCTCGTCCGCACACCCGGTGACCGCCAGCAGCATCGCGACGACGCCCAGGGCGAATAGGCCGGCCCGCATGGTCAGTGCTTGTCGAGCTGCTCGGTGTGCGCGCTGGACGAGCGGCCCAGGGCGGCCACCTCGGCGTCCATCCGGGGCAGCAGATCGGGCACGAACTTGGCCACCGGCACCTCACCGATGCGCGTGGCCAGCAGCGGCCGCAGCCAGCGGAGCGCCCCGACCCAGCCGGGGCAGTTCACCCGGGTCTTGCGTCCCTCGATACCGGCGACGAAGGCCTCGCCGCACTTGTCGACCGAGGTGGTCTTGCTGATGGGCCACGGCAGCTTCGTGAGCATCTCGGCGAACGTCGATAGGTCGGACTTGGTGTCGCGGACCATCGCGGTGTCGATCCAGGACATGTGCGCCGAGCCGACGTCGACGCCGCGGTAGCCGACCTCCAGGCGCAGCGCGTTGGCGAAGTGCTCGACGGCGGCCTTGGAGGCGTTGTAGGGCGCCAGGCCCGGAGCGGCGGTGTACGCGGCCAGCGACGACACGATCAGCACGTAGCCGCGACGGTCGATGACCGACGGCAGCGTGGCGCGCACGGTGTGGAACACCCCGAGCACGTTGATGTCCAGCAGGCGCTTGAAGGCTTCGGGGTCGACCTGCAGCACCGAGCCGTAGGTGGCGATGCCGGCGTTCGCCATCACCACGTCGATACCGCCGAAACGCTCGACGGCCGCGTCGGCGGCGGCCTGCATCGAGGACAGGTCGCGGACGTCGGCGACCACGGTCAGGACGTCGTCACCGAGGGCGGCAGCGGTGGCGTCCAGCGCTGCCGCGTCGACGTCCGTCAGCACCAGCTTGGCGCCCTTGCGGTGCAGCCGGCGGGCCACTTCGGCCCCGACTCCCGCAGCGCCACCGGTGATGAAGACGACTTTCCCGTAGACAGAAGACATGGTCGGAAACGTACTCCCACGACGAAGTGACTAGAGGGTCACCCCGAGCAGCGCGTCGACCGTGTCGGCCACCAACCGCGGCGCCGCGGCGTCATGCCCACCGTACTCGAGCGCGTCCGTCGACCAACCATCAAGGGCGGCAAGGACTTTCGGGGTATCGAGATCATCGGCCAGGTACCGGCGGACCCGGGCGAGCAGATCGGTGGCATCGGGGCCGGCGGGCAGTGCGGTAGCCGCCCGCCACCGCTGCAGCCGCACCTGGGCGGTACTGAGGACCTCGGGGCTCCAGAAGCGGTCGGCGCGGTAGTGCCCGGCCATCAGACCCAGCCGGATGGCGCCCGGGTCGACACCGTCGGCCCGCAGCTGCGAGACCAGCACCAGGTTGCCGCGGCTCTTGCTCATCTTGTGGCCGTCCCAGCCGATCATGCCGCCATGCACGTAGTGCCGGGCGAAACGCCGCTCCCCCGTTACCGATTCGGCGTGCGCGGCGGAGAACTCGTGGTGCGGGAAGGTCAGGTCGCTACCGCCGCCCTGGATGTCGAAACCCGCGCCGAGGCGGTTCAGCGCGATCGCGGCGCACTCGATGTGCCAGCCCGGCCGGCCCGCGCCGAACGGTGACGGCCAGCTCGGCTCGCCCGGGCGCTGCACGCGCCACAGCAGGGCGTCCAGCGGGCTGGCCTTACCGGCGCGGTCCGGGTCGCCGCCGCGCTCGCCGAACAGCGCCAGCATGGTGTCGCGGTCGTAGCCGGACTCGTAGCCGAACTGGGTGGTGGCGTCGGCCCGGAAGTAGACGTCGGGGTACTCGGGGTCGTCGACGACGTACGCCGCGCCGGAGGCCAGCAGCTTCTCGACGAGCTCGACGACCTCGGTGATGGATTCGATGGCGCCGACGTAGTCGTGCGGCGGGAGCACCCGCAGCGCCGCCATGTCCTGCCGGAACAGCTCGGTCTCGCGGTCGCCGAGAGCGCGCCAGTCGATGCCGTCGCGCGCGGCCCGCTCGAACAGCGGGTCGTCGACGTCGGTGACGTTCTGCACGTACTTGACCTCGTGCCCGGCGTCGAGCCAGTACCGGTGCACCAGGTCGAAGGTCAGGTAGGTGGCGGCGTGCCCGAGGTGCGTGGCGTCGTACGGCGTGATCCCACAGACGTACATGGTGGCCTTCGGTCCGGCCGAGACGGGCCGGACCTGACGGTCGGCGGTGTCATAGAGCCGGAGTTCGGGGCCGGCCTGTTTCGGCCGGCCCGGCAGGTTCGGGACGCTGGGCGCCAGCCACGCTCGCATGGCATCGACTTTAGCCGTCGTCAACTCAGCGGAATGTCGCCGCCCGGCTTCAACTCCTGATACTGCTGCGAAAGTTCTTGATACCGCCGAGCGATCCGCGCGATGCGATCGTCCAGCTCGCCGCGGCGCGGTTCCGGTTCGGCAGCGGCAAGGTCGCGAATCCCGTGAGCGGTCCAGAACGCGTTGATTCGTCGATATCCGCCCGGATCCAGACCGAACAGTTCCTTCAGGATTCGGAGATCATGCGGAATCGCGAAGCTGTCCCGCGAATCCTCGTGGCTGAACAGGTAGTAGTAATTGTCGAAACCTGCCCAGGTGATCGCCGACATGCACAGGGTGCAGGGCTCGTGCGTGCTCAGAAACAGGAGGTCATGCGTCGCCGGGCGATCGGCGATCTCGTAGAACCGGTTGAGCGTGTTGATCTCGCCGTGAAAAAGGGGATTGCGCGTTTCCGCGTTGGTGCCCGCCACCACCAACGACAGGTCCGTTTTGCGCAGCAGGGCGGCCCCGAAGACCTTGTTGCCCGCGGCCACGCCCTGCGCGGTCAGCGGAAGAATGTCGGACTCGATCACGTCGAGCAGTCGCGAGACGAGCTCCATGTGAATACTCCTCATCGGTGGTCACGTCGGGCCGGTATCGTCCGCACGATGGGGCCGCCTGATCATCCCCGGGTCGCCGGGTTGTTGTTGGCTGCCGGCGCGGGCCGGCGGTTCGGCATGCCGAAAGCCTTGGCACCCGGTGCAATTGAGCGCGCCGTTGACGTGTTGTTCTCGGGTGGCTGTGCCTCTGTTGCCGTCGCGCTCGGCGCCGAATATGAGCGCGCCGCAGCGCTCGTGCCGGACACGGCGGCGATCATCGAGGTTGCGGGGTGGGAGGAAGGCATCGCGGCGGCGCTGCGTGCGGGACTCGCGGCGATCGATGGTGAGGCCGCGCTGATTCATCTCGTGGATCTGCCGGACGTCGGTGCGGACGTCGTCTCGCGTTTGTGTGCCCTCGCGAATCCGGACCGGCTCGCCAGGGCAACCTACTCCGGCACGCCCGGGCACCCCGTCCTGATCGGCCGCAGCCACTGGGACCGGGTCTGTACCAGCGTTCGCGGCGACCACGGCGCGCAGGAATACCTGAACAGCGTTGGTGTGCTTCATGTTCCCTGCGAGGATCTGGCGACGGGTACAGACACCGACACACCTGTCTGCTGATGGACATCGCCGTCGCGGTCACGCAGCGGCAGACCTGTTCCGCCTTCACGCAGGCTGATGATCTCCCCGATGATCGCGATGGCGATCTCCTCGGGAGTCCGGCCGCCCAGATCCAGCCCGATGGGAGAGGACAACCGGGCCAATTGGCTGTCATCGATCCCCCGCTCGCGCAGCCGTGCCACCCGTTCGTCGTGGGTTCTGCGCGAGCCCATGGCGCCGACGAATCCGATCGCGGGCAACGCCAGGGCCACCTCCAGTAGCGGCACGTCGAAGCGGTGATCGTGCGTCAGCACACAGATCGCGGTCCGCGCATCGAGCAGCCCGGCACCGGCCTGTTGTCTGAGGTACCGATCGGGCCAGTCCACGACGACCTCGTCGGCCATCGGGAACCGATCTGTCGTGGCGAATACCGGTCGCGCGTCGCATACCGTCACGCGATAGCCGACGAATGCTGCCGCGTGCGCAACCGCGGCGACGAAGTCGGTTGCACCGAAGACGATCAGCCGCGGTCTGGGCGCCAGTACGCGCGCGAAGACGACGTCGCCGCCGGGGCCGGTCAGCGTCCGGCTGGTGGTCATCGAGTCCGCGGCGCGCACCACGGCGTCGTCCAGCGCGCCGACGCCGAGGCTGCCCTTCACCGACCGGTCGCCGATCACCAGGTGACCGCCGGGCCCGCCACCAGGCCGGGCCGGCTCGCCGGCGCTGACGAGCGTCGCGAGGACCGCGGTCTGCCCGCGGTCGACGACTTTCACGGCGAACTCGAATTCGGTGATATTCGCCGGGCCGACGCGCTCGACGTAGACGTCGATGGCTCCGCCGCACAGCAGGCCGACAGAGAACACCGACTCGTCGCCGGCGTCGTAGCTGACCAGCCTCGGCTCGCCCGAGGACAGCACCTCCAGCGCCACCTCGTACACCGCGCTCTCGACGCAACCGCCGCTGATGGAGCCGACGACGCGACCGTCGCCGGCCACCAACATCGAGGTCCCCGGTCCGCGCGGCGTTGATCCACTCGTAGCGACGACCGTGCACAACGCCACCGACTCACCGAGCCGGGTTCGGGCCAACATCTCCTCGATGACATCCATGGTCAGTACTGAACCCGGTTGCTGTTGCCGATCCAGGTCTCGAACGGCAGGAATGAGTGGTGCAAGCGGTGCTGCTGGACGGGGACGTCCCAGTGTTCCCGCGGCCTGTCGAACAATTCATAGAATGCCCGGTCGTCGAATCCGCCGGCAGCCGCGTCATCGCGGTCCGCCGCGAACACGACCCGATCGACCCTGGCCCACAAAGCGGCGGACAGGCACAGCGGGCACGGTTCGCACGACGAGTAGAGCGTGTGGCCCGCAAGACTGAAGTTGCCGACCTGTTGGCAGGCGGCCCGGATCGCCATCACCTCGGCGTGTGCGGTCGGATCAAGGTTCTGCGTCACCCGGTTCTGCCCGGTCGAAACCAGCTCACCGGCACCGACGACCACCGCACCGAACGGCCCGCCGCCGGCTTCGACATTGGCCGTCGCCAAGTCGATCGCGACGGTGAGCCACTTCGGATCAATGCCCGTGGAAGCGTTCATCGTGGTGTTCCTTCCTGCACCAGCCGCCAGACGCGGTCCCTCGACATGGGGAGTTCGAATGGACGCACGCCGATGGCGCGACGAATCGCGTTGGCAAGAGCGGGCGCCACGGGGTTGTACGGGGATTCGCTCATCGATTTCGCGCCGTAGGGACCGAGGTCGTCGGCGGTCTCTGCGAACAGCACCGCCGTCGCCGGAATGTCGGCCATCTGGGGCACCCGGTACAGGCGGAATGTGGGCGTCGAAACCCGGCCCGAATCGTCGATCATGATCTCTTCGTAGAGCGCCGATCCGATGCCCTGGGCGACGCCGCCTTCCACCTGCCCCCGGCACTGGGCCGGATTGACGACGGTGCCGGCGTCGGCGGCGTGCACCGACTGCAGAATCTTGACCGTCCCCGTCTCGGTATCGACCGCGACCCGAAATCCCTGCACGTTGAACGCGATCGACCGCAGTTCACCCGTTTCGGCTCCGGTCGTCTGGATGCCGCCGTCCACCCGATGCTGCACGGGCGCGGCGGCGATGACGTCGCCGAATGGCACCAACCCGCTGGCGGTCTCGACCCCGTGTTCACCCAGCACGCCGACTTCGCCGGTCAGCCGGCAGACCGTGTCCAGAATCAGTTCGCGCATACTCGACGCGGCGGCGTACAACGCCTTGCCCGCGACCGTGGTCCCCGCGGACGCGAAGGCCCCTGTGTCGTAGTCGGCGGCGTCGGTATCACCGTTGCGCAGCACGATCCGGTCCGGCGTGGTGGACAAGGCGGTCGCGGCGATCTGGGTGTGGACCGTCGTGGTTCCGTTGCCGAATTCCACGGTCCCGATTCCCACCTCGTAGCAGCCGCTCGGGGTGAGCCGAACCTTGACCGCGGAGAAGTGGCCGCGCGGAGCCAACGTGGCGATTGCCGACAATGCGATGCCCTCCCCCGTCCGCCACTGGGCTCCCGTCGGGACGGCCTCGCCATCGGCACCGGTCAACGCCCGTTCGACCAGGTCGAGGCACTGGTCGAGTCCGTAACTGCCATAGATCAGATCTGGTTCGGGTTCGGCATGGGCGATCAACAGGTCATCGCCGTCGCGCACCATGTTCGTGCGGCGAATCGTGAAAGGGTCGATGCCCAGTTGCAGCGCCAGCTCATCGAGTGCGCACTCGATGGCGAAGATCACCTGGCCCAGCCCATACCCGCGGAACGCGCCCGACGGTGGGTTGTTGGTGTAGACGGCCTCGGCATCGACCCGCTTGACGGGGCATCGATAGACGGACACCGACTCCGCGCAGCCGTGGAACATGACGCCCGGCGAATGGTTCCCGTAGGCGCCGCCGTCGCTCAGCACGGCCAACTTCATCGCGGTCAATGTGCCGTCGGAGCGGGCGCCGAGGGTGACGTCGACACGCATGGGATGGCGATAGGCGGTCGCGGTGAGCTCATCGGTGCGCGACATCTCGTACGCGACGGGCCGCCCGGTGCGCAGCACGGCGACCGCGACGAGGTCTTCGGTGAACATCTCCTGCTTGCCGCCGAATCCGCCCCCGACGCGCGCGGTGTACACGCGAAGCCGGTCCTCGGGCAGATCGAGCAGGAGGCACAGTTCCTTGCGAACCAGAAACGGCACCTGTGAGCTGGTACGCAAGGTGAGCCGGCCGTCGTCGTCCAACCAGCCGATGGTGCCGTGGGTCTCCAGCTGCGCGTGCGTGACCCGGGCGGTCCGCCAGGTACCGCCGACCGTGACGTCGGAGTCCGCCAGCGCCTCGTCGATGTCGCCGCCGAAGCCCTCGTGCATCGCCGCGATCACGTTGCGCGACGCGTCGGCGACGCCGTCTTCGAGCGTCCGGTCCGGATGCAACAGCGGCGCGCCCGCCGACCTCGCGTCCTCCGGATCGAATACCGAAGGCAGCACCTCGTACTCGACCACGATGCGGCGTGCGGCGTCCTGCGCGGCCGCGAGCGTGTCGGCGACCACTGCGGCGACGCGTTGTCCGATGAAGCGGACGACGGGGTCGAACACGAGGGTGTCGTCGGGGTCGTCCGTGCGTATTTCGTGGCGCGCGGTGGAAAACCGCGGCGTCGCGACATTGAGGTGAGTGAGGATCAGTTCGACGCCGGGCACCTGGTCGGCGGCCGCGGTGTCGATCGCCAGAATCCGGGCGTGCGCATGCGGTGACCGCAGCACGGAAATGTGAAGCAGCCCAGGCACTTCGGTGTCGAATGTGTAGGGCTCGCACCCGGTGACGATCCGGCGGCCGGCGGGCGGCCGCAACGACTGGCCGACGGCCGGGCCGGCAGCGGCCACCCCGTCGCCGCTGCCGCCGCTGCCGGTGACCCCCGCATGGATCGCCTCGCGAATCGGCCGGTAACCGGTGCAACGGCACAGGTTGCCCTTCATCCGCCGGTCGAGATCACCAAGGTCGTCCGGCTCGAGGGTGGACGCGGTGACGATCATTCCGGCGGTGCAGAAGCCGCACTGAAAGGCGAAGTTGTCACAGAACGCACGCTGCATCGGATGCAGGTCGTCGCCGTCGGCGAGCCCGGCAACCGTGGTGACCACGCGGCCGCCCACCCGGCCGGCGGGGTAGATGCAGGAATGCACCGGCGCGCCGTCGAGGATGACCGCACACGCTCCGCAGTCGCCGGCGTCGCAGCCCTTCTTGACGTCGAGGTGCCCGGTTTCCCGGAGCAGGGTGCGCAAGCACTGCCCCGGACGCGGATCCGCTTCGACGGTCGTGCCGTTGACATCGAATCTCATACGCACGCCATTGCGCGTTGCGACCGGCCGGTGGTCATCGCGCGATTCGCAGGCGTCGGGCCGAGGCGATGGGATTCGCGTCGGCAACGAGGTCGTCGAATCGCCACGCCGCGATTCGCGAGATCTCGCTGAGTGCCGCCATGTGCTCGACCTGCGGGGAATTGTCCAGTCGCCGCCAGCCGAGGGTCAGAATGTGTTCGCGGCTTTCCAGATCCCGCAGGCAGATGATGAGGGGGAAGCCGAATTTGGCTTCGTAGGCAGCCGACAGCTCGCTGAATTCCTCGGCCTCCTCTTCGGTGAGACCGTCGAGGCCCAGGTAGGCCAGATCGACTTTCGACATGTGGTGTTCCTGAGTCTCGCCCAGCGCCGGATACGCCTGCATCAACTCCATCTGCTCGGCGGGAGTAGCCGCGAGCAGCGCGGTCTGGACGGCGCCACGCAGTGCGCGGGTGTCGGCGAATGGGCGTTGCGCGAACGCGCGTTCAACTGGCCAGGCGAGGCCCTGATACAGGACCGAGAACGTCTTGACGAACTCCTCCTGCGTCATCTTGTTGACGGTATCGAGTCCGACTTCGCCCGTCCGTGGCGTGCCCGCGACCATCGGGCCGCGGTTCGGGCCGATATGGAAGAACACGATGTTCAGAACGATCGCGGCAAGCGCGCCCAGCGTGATCCCTGAGCCACAGATGATCTGGGCCCAGGCGGGGAAGCTGAACTTCAGCAGCGGTTGGGCGGTGACGAGCATGCCCAGGCCGAGTGCGGTGCCGACGATCACCGCGTTGCGGTGGTCGTTGAAATCGACCTTCGAAAGGGTCTGGATGCCCACCACGGCCACCGTGGCGAACAGCGCCAGCGATGCCCCGCCGAGCACCGAATGCGGGATGGCGGCCACGACAGCCGCGGCCTTGGGCAGATAGCCCAGCACGATCATGATGACACCCGCGGCGGCGACCACCCAGCGGCTCTTGATCTGCGTCAAGCGCACGAGTCCGACGTTCTCCGCAAAGCATGTGTAGGGGAATGAATTGAGTACGCCGCCGATTGTGGTGGCCATACCGTCGGCGCGCAGTGCTCTGGCGATGTCGTTGGCGCCCACGCGCTTGCCCACGATCTCGGCCGTCGCGAACACATCACCGGTGGTTTCCACCGCGGTGATGATCATGACGACGATCATCGAGATGATCGCGGTGGCGCTGAATGTGGGCCAGCCGAAGTAGAACGGCGTGGTCACGCCGAGCCAGTGGGACGTACCCACCGCACTGAAATCGACCTCCCCGAGCAGCGCGGCGACCGCAGTGCCGATGACCAGCCCGGCCAGCACGGCGATCGTGGCGAGGAACCCGCGAAAGAGGCGCTGCATGACGACGATGATCAGCAGGGTGCCCGCGGCGTACGCGAGATCCTTGAGCGCCACATCGCTTTTCATCGCCTCGGTGGTCGTGCCACCGACAATGTCGTTCGCCGCGACGGGCAGGAGCGCGATCCCGATGATCGTGATGACCGATCCGGTGACGACCGGCGGGAAGAATCGCAGCAGCTTCGAGAAGTACGGCGCCATGAAGAAGGTGAAGAGTCCGGCGACGATCACCGACCCGTACACCGACAGCAGACCGGGAACCCCTGACAGGCCGCCGGCTGTGCCGATCGCGATCATCGGGCTGACGGCCGCGAAGGTCACTCCCTGGATCAGCGGGAGTCTGACGCCCACTTTCCAGAAGCCGACGGACTGGATGAGCGTGGCGATGCCACACGTGAACAGGTCGGCATTGATGAGGTGGATGGTCTGCTCGGGCGACAGCTTCAGGGCTCCGGCGACGATGATCGGAACCAGCACCGCACCGGCGTAGAACGCCAGCACGTGCTGTGTGCCGTACACCGCGAGCTTGGGAATCGGCAACACTTCGTCGACCGGATGCACCGGCTTGCGAGCGACATCGGCTCGACTGGTCTCAATCGGCATGGCCCACCTCCAGGCGAGAAAGAATTTCTGAGCGAATGTCCGAGGCCAGCACCGCACTGACAGCCCGGCGCCAATCAGCGGCCCCGAGCGGGTCGGTGTAATAGCCCGGTGCGGCCAGAACGTCGGATCGGAGAGCTTCGGCGCCGGGCATCGCCGGATAGCGGAAGACCGTGGGCGCGAGCGTCGCGGCCGTGACGGTGAAGACTGCCGACCCGTCGTCGTCGCGGCGGCCGCTGACGACGGCACCGGAGCGTCCGTACTCGGCCAGCGCGATGGTTCGCAGTGCCGCCGTGGCACGCAGCGCCCGGTCGGGCAGGTGCAGGGCCCGCAGCACCTCGCCGCGGCCCAGCGAGTTGGTTCCGTTGCCGGTGACCAGATCCGCGACGGCATCCGATCGGGTCTGGCCGTCGGGAGTCCAGATTTCGGCGACGCCGTCGAGCGCAACGGCGAGCGACACCATCGATGCGGCCGCGAACGAGCGGCAGATGTTGCCGCCGACGGTGGCCACGTTCCAGATGTTGGACGAGGCGAGTAATGCGTTCGCACAGTCACCGAAGAGCTGCTGGGCCGGCCAGTCGGTCCGGCGCGGGTAGCGCACGAGTTCGGCGATGGTGCACGTGGCCGCGATGCGCAGGCCGTCGCCGGTGCGCTCGATGGGGCGCCAGCCCATGGTCGTGAGGTCGACGACGCCGGTGAGCTCGTCCTGCGGTTCGGAGAACAGCCACGTCCCCCCGGCGACGAAAGACTCGCCGTCGGCAAGGTGCAGGTCGTCGCGGGCCCGCGCGAAGCGGTATCGGCTGACGGTGTTCAGGTCCATGGGCTCAGCAGAAACCTGGAATCGTGGCCCACGCCTCCGGCGCCTGTGCGGCGCCTTCGCGGGTGATGGTGGCCTGGATCAACCCGTACGGCCGATCGGCGGCGTAGAAGACCTCGTTCGGGTTCTCCAGACCGAACGGGCTGAGGTCGACGACGAAGTGGTGTTTGTTGGGACATGACAACTTCACTTCGGCGACCACGTCGAACGTCTCGAGGATCGCTTTGCCGATCTCGAACAGCGTCTGCTGCAACGCAAGTGAATGGACGCCGGCGAACGTGGCGAGTACCACCTCGGTGATGGCCGCGTGCAGCGCGTTGAAGTCGAGGTCGGTGCCGTCGGCGTCAGGGCTCAGGTAGCGCCACCATGCGGTGATGGACGTGGCCATGATGCGGTCGTCGGTCTCGACCAGCGTGGTGTATCTGTCCCGGGGGAAGCCATGGAACTCCGATCCGGTCGACTTGAGCACGACGCAGTCCTTGATGCCGGAGACCACCCAGGTCGTCTCGCCGGCCATCTGGACGACCGTCGTCCGGATGAACGTGCCCGCCCGCACAAACGAGTGGTCGTGCGGCTTGCCGTCGACGACGATCCGTTCCCAGGCGTATTCCTCTGCCTCCCAACGGCCTCCGGTGACCCACTCGAAATCACCGACGAAGTGCCTGCCCAACGCGATCAGGAAATCCTCGGGTGACTTCACGCCCACTTCTTTCGCGTAGGCGTACACGGTGTTCTTCTGGGTGTCGGTCGCGACCACGTGTGAGTTGTCGCCCGCGTAGTGGCATGCGCTGAAATCGCCCCGCAATTGCGAGGTCACGTTCAGATCGATGATGCGATGCACGGGTGTGTCCCGGACGATGCGCACGAGGCGGTTCTCCGCCTTGCCGTACTGATTCGATCCGAGGACGATGTCACCCACAGCCACGATTTCCCCTTGCGCGCGATGAACGGCTTACCGCTGCAACGTACGTTTCAGATTTTGTTGGGGCGTCACCATTTCGTTTCAACCGTGTGACGAGTTTCCGGCCCGAGTAATCCCCCAATCCAGGCTGGAGCTGCAGTTTTCCGGAATGTAACGATTTCGTCGGGGAGAATCGTTGCTGCAACGCTAGATTCAGACCATGGATCTTCAGACCTTCAACTCTGCGTTGCCTGAGGAAGCCGAAGAAGTGCTGCGCCCCTGCGCCGATATCGCGTCCTGGCTCAGCGCGGTGGTCGCCGCGCGGCCTTTTGCCAGTGTCGGCGACCTCGAGTCGACGGCCGCGCGCGCCGCCGACGACTGGAGTGTCGACAACCTGGACCAAGCGCTGGCACAGCACCCCCGCATCGGCGAACGCGCCGACGGAACATCTGTCGAGTCGGGCCTTTCCCGCGGCGAACAACCGGCCATGCCAGACGAGCTCGCGGCGACGATGGCCAGAGCCAACGCCGACTATGAAGCGAAGTTCGGGCGGATCTTCCTCATCCGCGCGAAGGGCCGCAGCGCTGCCGACATCTATGACGCCCTGCGCTATCGGCTGTCACTCGGCCGCGAGGAGGAGGCGGCCATCGCCATCGGCCAGCTTCGTGAGATCGCACTGCTTCGCCTGGCGGAAAGGGTGACGCCATGACATCGCCGGCCGCGCAGACGTCGCTGTCCACCCATGTGCTCGACGCCGCCCGCGGGAAACCCGCCGCGGATCTCCAGGTCGTCCTGAGCCGAACGAATGAACAGATAGCGGCCGCACACACCGACGGCGACGGACGTATTCGTTGGGCCGTCCCACTCGATCCCGGTGACTACCTGCTGCATTTCGCGACGGGCGCCTGGTTCGCCGGCACCGGCCGGGAGACCTTCTACCCCGCCGTCGACGTGCACGTCACGATCGGAGCGGGACATACGCACGTCGCGTTGTTGCTCAGCCCGTTCGCATACACCACCTACAGGGGAAGCTGATGCGCGCGGACGAGCCGGACTCGCTGGAGGCGAGAATCGCCAACTGCTATGCGTCACTGAGCCCGCAGGAACGCCGTGCTGCCGATGTGCTGCTCGCGCATGCGGGCGATGCCGGTACCTATCGCGCCAGCGAGCTCGCCACCATGGCCGATGTCTCGAAGGCGACGTTCTCCCGGCTGGTGCGCGCCCTGGAATTCACCAACTTCGACGCCATGCGTGAGCACCTGCGCGCCCTGCGCCGATCGGGTGTGCCCCTCGCCATCGAGAGAACGCCCGACGTCAGCGCGATCATCTCGCAGGACATTGCGAACCTGCACGCCATGCACGCGCTGCTGAACGAAGCGGTGGTCGAGGCCGTCGCAGAGAAGATCGCCGCTTCCCGTCGCATCGCCGTCTGCGGCTATCGGAGCAGCCTGGCCGCGGCCACGGTGCTGCGGCTGAACCTCGCCCAGATCCGGCCCGACACCTGGCTGGCCCCCAGTTCGGGTCAGTCCGTCGCCGAAGACATCGCGGACTTCGATGAGCGCGACCTCGTCATCGCAATGTCGTTCCGGCGCCACGGCCGGTGGGCCACAGAACTCGTCGACTGGGCCTGCGAGTCGCGAATTCCATTGGCGCTCTTCGCCGATGACCAACTCCGCGGGCTCGCGGCACGTGCCACCTGGTGGCTCGAGTGCCCGAACGTCTCCCCCGGCGCGTTCGACAGCCACGCCGCGGTGATGAGCCTCGTTGCCGTTCTCTCCGACCGCGTCCTTGCCCTCACGCCCGACGGCGCACAGCGCATCGACCGCGTCAACTCGGTCCACGAGACACTTGGCGCACCGCCTCGAGCAACGAGTCGGCGAACTCCGGGCGGCACATGACGAAGTCCGGCAGGTACGGATCGGGCCGGTTGTAGCGCAGCGGCGAACCGTCGAGCCGCGACGCGAACAGCCCCGCCGCCTGCACCACACCGGCCGGCGCGGCCGAGTCCCATTCCCATTGCCCGCCGGCGTGCACGTAGGCGTCGACGTCGCCGCGGACCACGGCCATGGCCTTGGCGCCGGCCGAGCCGATGCCGACAAGTTCCATGTCGAGCACCTCGCGCAGCCACCACACCACGGCCGGCGGCCGGTAGGTACTGGTGGCGACCCGGAGGGGCCCGGGACGACGCGGCGGCGGTCCGGTCACGGTGTCGGTGCGGTGCACCTCGCCGTGCGCGGGTAGTGCGACGGCCGCGTCGGTGATGGACCCGTACGGGCTGCCATCGCGCTGCCACAGCGCGATGTGGACGGCCCAGTCCGGCCGGCCCCGCCCGAACTCGCGGGTGCCGTCGACCGGGTCGACGATCCACACCCGGTCCGAGCGCAACCGGACGAGATCGTCGGCGGCCTCCTCCGAGAGGATGGCGTCGTCGGGGCGGGCCGTGCGCAGCCGATCGAGGATCAGCGTGTTGGCGTGCCGGTCGCCGGCCGCGCCGAGGGTGTACGGATCGTGGGAGCCGAGCCGGTCACGCACCGACAGCAGGAACTCCCCCGCCTCCTGCGCGACCTCAGCGGCCAGCGCGACATCCGTGTGCGCCCTGCCGCTGTCCGCCATGCCCATGAGTATCGCCGAGGGCAACGTCACAGCCGAAACCGCCTATTCACAGGCACGTTGCAGGCTGCTGGCAGGTCCTGCCGAAATAGGCCTCATAGCATTTTGGACAACTATTTACCCCGTAGTCATTAAGGAGGACGTCATGAAGGTGGCGAAGACATTGGGATTCGTCGGCGTCGCGGCGGGTGTCGCGCTCGGCGTCTACGGCACGACGCACGCGCCGGCACCGGCCGTCGCGCCCGTCGCCTCGTCGGGACACGGCGCGACGTCGGGCGTGTACAACCAGCCGACCGTCGCCGATATCAACATGGGCGCCACCGCCACGCCGACGACGCCGAGCAGCGTCGAGCCTGTCACCGTCGCTTCCCCGCCGGTGAAGGCCAAGCCGTACTCGGGCTGAGCTGACGGCAGGCACGTAAAAGGGCTCCGGGAATTCCCGGAGCCCTTTTGCGTTGGGGCACAGGCTACTTGGGGGTGGCTCCCGGAGCGCGGACGACCATGGGCACAGCCGGGAAGTACGACGCCATCTCCGACCGCGACCGGCGCAGCGCCGCGGTGCCGTAGCCGCGGTGGCGGTACTCGGGGTGGACCCAGATCCGGACGTTGACCTCGCCGCCGTCCAGCTCACCGAACACCATGCCGACCTTGGCGCCGTCTTCCTCAGCGACGAACCACACCGCCTCCTCGGCATTGACGCGGGAGAGCGCGGCCTTGATCTCGTCGTCCAGGTCGCCGGCGGCACGGCCCGAGCCGTCACCGGAAGCACCGACGTCGGCCGTGCGGGTGGCGAAGATGTCGCGGTCGGCGGCACCGGAGAACGGGCGCAGCGACAGGTTGTCCCCGAAGCTGGCGGGGCGGTCCTTCACCGTAAAGGACAGCTGGCTGTTCAGATCTTCGAGCTCGTCGGCGATGCGCTTGCGGGCGTCCTTGGTCAGCAGATCGAAGGACATCGCCATGACCTGCTCGCCGCCGGCATGGGAGGTGCCCAGCAGCTTGGCGATCGCATCAACGGCGGCGGCCTTGTTGTCGGCTTCGACGATGACGTCGAGCACCTCGTGCCGGCGGTCCAGTGCTTTCTGGAGGGCATCGGTGATCTCGCGGCGGGCGGCGGCCTTGTCGTGGTCGGTCATGCCGACGAGCCTAGAGCACTACCGATCGGTAGGGCGGCGTAAATCGGTTACCTGTGTGCAAACTGCGATCAAAACGCCGGCCACGGGATCGGCCGGTGCCGATCCGGGGTCGGCATGATCGGATTGTCAAGCAGCTCAACAACTCTCGCTTGCAACGCGGCGATCTCGTGCCGGGTGAGGTGCGGGGCCAGCGTCGCGGCGAGGCTGTCGTCCAGGATGTCCCGCAATGCGGCGACCGCGCCGAGCACGTCGTCGTCGATCGGTTTTCCGGCCCAGCCCCACAGTACGGTGCGGAGCTTGTCCTCGGCGTGCAGGCTGACGCCGTGGTCGACGCCGTACACCTGACCGTCGGCCCCGGCCAGCACGTGACCGCCCTTGCGGTCGGCGTTGTTGATCAGCACGTCGAACACCGCCAGCCGGTGCAATCGGGCGTCGTCGGCGTGCACCAGCACCACTTCGTCGCCTCTGTGGTCGTAGGCGCGCAGGATCGGCAGGTATCCCGCCGGCACGCGACCGGCCGGGACGAGGTCGACGAGGTCCGGGCCGGCAGCGGGTTCAGTTTCGCTGAGCGCGTCGCCAGGTTGGTCGACCCAGCGCTGCACCATGCCCGGCCCCGCCGGCCCGCTACGAATAATGGTGTGCGGCACCAGGTTCCAGCCCAGTGCCGCGGACACCAGGTAGGCCGCCAGCTCCCGTCCGGCCAGGGTGCCGTCGGGGAAATCCCATAGCGGCGCCTCCCCGGAGATCGGCTTGTACACGCAGTGCAGCAGGGCGCCGTCCAGCTCGGCTTCGCACAGGAACGTCGCGTTGCTGGCCGACCTGATGCGCCCGAGCGCCGTCAGCTCACCGCATTGCAGAATCTGCTCGGCGTCAGGAGACGTCATCCGGCTCATCACCGTCGGCATCCAGCACGCCGCGCCGATATCCGTTGGTGCGCACGCAGATATGGCCCTCCGGGTCGAGCGGCTCCTCGCACAGCGGGCACGGCGGCCGGCCGGCGGAGATCACCCGATTCGAGCGGTTCGCGAAGTCCCGCGCCGACTGCGGACTCAGGAACACCCGCACGGCGTCGGGACCTTCCTCGGCGTCGTCGAGCACGACGGAGGCGTCGAATTCCGAGTCGGTGACGGCCAGCAGCTCCACCACCACGGTCTGCGCTTCGGAGTCCCAGCCGAGGCCCATGGTGCCGACCCGGAATTCGGCGTCCACCGGCATGACGAGCGGGTTCAGGTCGGTCACCTCGCCGGTGTCGGGCGGGATCGGCGTGCCGAACCGGCGGTTGATCTCGACCAGCAGCGCAGAGATGCGCTCGGCCAGGACAGCGACTTGCTGCTTCTCGAGCATGACCGAGACAACCCGCTGCTCGTGCACGGCCTGCAGGTAGAACGTCCGGTTACCAGGCTGCCCAACGGTCCCGGCCACGAAGCGGTCGGGAGAGCGGAAGACGTGAATTGCGCGAGCCATGGCACCTTTCAAAATACCGGTTTACCGGTCTAATCGGTCGAGCCGCCGACGGTGGCGTCGTGTGTCGGCACGGCATCGTCGGGCTTGCCGGCCTGCTCGGATGGGGGCTCCGCGGGTTGCGGGCGGAGCGACGAACTGAGATCCGAGCCGGTGTGGTTGACGTGCAGGACGAACGGCCGGTGCGGCGTGTAGCGGATGACGCTCATCGAGGCGGGGTCCGCCACGATCCGCTGGAAGCCGTCGAGGTGCACGCCGAGCGCGTCGGCCAGCACCGCCTTGATGACGTCGCCGTGCGTGCAGGCGATCCACAGCGTGTCGCCGTCGTGCTCCTGCGCCAGCGCCCGGTCGATCTCGCGGACCGCGGCCACAGCGCGCGCCTGCACCTGCGCCAGCCCCTCGCCGTCCGGGAACACCGCGGCGCTGGGCTGCTGCTGGATGACGGGCCACAGGGGCTCCTTGACCAGTTCGGCGATCTTGCGGCCGGTCCAGCCGCCGTAGTCGACCTCGGTCAGCCGGTCGTCGACGCGCGGCTGCAGGCCGAGCGCCGCGGCCAGCGGGGCGACGGTGTTCTGGCAGCGCAGCAGCGGCGACCGGACGATGGCCTTGACCGGTAGTTCGCCGATTCTGGCGACGACACCGTCGGCCTGCGCGCGTCCCTTGTCGTCGAGGTCGACGCCCTCGGACCGGCCGGCCAGGGTGTGGGCGGTGTTGGACGTCGAGCGCCCGTGCCGCAGCAGGATGACGGTCATCGGGTTCCCTTCGATGTCACTGTGCCGCCACCACGCCGGTGCCGAGCAGCGCCAGCACCGTCACGCCGAGCACGACGCGGTAGCCGACGAACCAGTACATGCTGTGCCGCACCAGGAATTTCAGGAACCAGGACACTGCGGCGTAGCCGACCACGAACGCGATCGCGATGGCTACTGCCAACTGGGCGCCCGTGGCGCTCATGCCCTCGGTGACGGGCTTGAAGGCGTCGGGCAGCGAGAACAGTCCGGAGGCCAGCACCGCCGGGATGGCGAGCAGGAAGCCGAAGCGCGCCGCCAGCTCACGGTTCATGCCGAGGAACAGGCCGGCGCTGATGGTCGCGCCCGAGCGCGACACCCCCGGCACCAGTGCCAGGCACTGCGCCAGGCCGACGATGACGCTGTCCTTCCACGTCAGCTGCTCGACGTCGCGGGTCTGCTTGCCGACGTACTCGGCGAGGGCGATCACCGCGGAGAACACGACCATCGCGGTCGCGACGACCCACAGATTGCGGGCGCCGGAACGGATCTGGTCCTTGAACAGCAGTCCCATGACGCAGATCGGGATGGTGCCGATGGTCACCCACCAGCCCAGCCAGTAGTCGGCGGTGCGGCGGGCGGCGTCGGTCAGTCCGGCGAACCAGGCGGTGAGGATGCGCCAGATGTCCTTGGCGAAATAGATCAGCACCGCGGCCTCGGTTCCCAGCTGGGTGACCGCGGTGAACGAGGCGCCGGCGTCACCGGCGAAGAAAACCCGGGAGGCGATGGCCAGATGGCCTGACGACGACACCGGCAGAAATTCGGTGAGCCCCTGGAGGACGGCCAGCACGATCGTCTGCCACCAGCTCATGGCTGCCACGTCAGTCACGCCGACGACCGTACCGTGAGCGGCGGACGCAGGCGTTAGTGGTTGCGCTGCACCGGTTGTGCGTCGGCGACGGCGTCACGGACGGCGGCGGCCAGACTGCGCTCGTCGTGCACGTCGACATGCGCCAGGCTTCGCGAGGACACCGCGACGACGTCCTCTTCCTGCGGCACCGGTCCCGACAGACGGGGGCGGTAGACCTCCACAATCAGCACGCGCTTGTCGTCCAGGCGAAATGAAAAACTCCGGCCGTCGCCGACCTGGCCAAACCCGCTGGCCCGCAGACCTGTCGAAAGGTCTTCGATAGCAAAATTACCGTTGGCCAAATCGCCGTCGGTGGCAATGCTCATGACTCCGACCATACCCCTCCGGTACGTGACGTACCTGCCGGACGAAGATAATTGACGCCAATATATTTGCCTAAACTGGCAATTAGCGTCTGCCCGCCGTTCACCGACCGAAAGCCAGCCTGTGTCAATGGATCACCATCCCATTAATTGTCGGCTGCGTGAATATCGGGTGAGCGTAACAAGATTCGCGACGGCCGCGCTGGCCATCGGCGCACTGGCCGCCTGCTCGTCGCATCCGGCCGAGACGGCGCCGCCGACCATCTCCCCCGCACACGCCGCGGTGTCCCCCGCGGTCACCGCCGCCCCCGACGGCGTCGTCCACACCCTGCCCGGGCCCGGGACGGGCGCCCATTTCGACACGGCGACGTCGTCACTCGTGGTGCTCGGTACCGACGGCACCGGCCGTCCGGTGGTCACGGTGCCCAGCACCCCGCCGGTGGTGCTGCCGGCGGCCGCGACGGGTGTGACGGGCGACGGCGCGGGCACGGCCTTCCTGTCCACCCGCGGCGGCTACCTGCGGTTCGACGTCGGCAAGCGCGCGGTGCAATCGGTCGCGGTCGACGGCCAGTCCGGCACCGATTTCACCTCGATCGCCCGGCGGGCCGACGGCAAACTGGCGCTGGGGACCGCCGACGGGGCCGTGCTGATCGTCGACGGCACGGCCGTGCAGTCCCGGATGAAGGCCTTCGCCCGCGTGGACGGTCTTGCCGCGCAAGGCAATACCGTCGTGGTCCTCGACCGCGGGCAAACCTCGGTGACCGAGGTGAACGCCGACGGCACCGACGTCGCCCAGGCGCTGCGCGCCGGTGAGGGCGCCACCACGCTGGCCGCCGATCCGGCCGGCCGGGTACTGGTGGCCGACACCCGCGGCGACGGCCTGCTGGTCTTCGGGACGACGCCGCTCATGCTGCGCCAGCAGGCGCCGGTGCGGGGCGCGCCGTACGGCATCGTCGGATCGTCGAGGCTCGCCTGGGTTTCACAGACCGCGACAAACAGCGTGGTTGGTTACGATCTTTCGACTGGCATCCCCGTCGAGAAAGTCCGATATCGCACCGTGCAGCAGCCCGACGTCCTCTCCTTCGACGAACGCACCGGCACCTTGTTCGTGGTGTCGGGGTCGGGCGCCGGGGTCCAGGTGATCGCGAACGCCGCCGCCGGGCCGGGGTCGGGCGGCCACTGATGCAGCGGGGGCGGATGCCGGCAGCGTGGACGGAGGACTTGTCCGACGACTACGAATGGATTCCGCTCCGACTGCCCCCGGAGGTGACCCGGCTGTCGGCCTCCATCCGGCTGTCGATCGAGGCCGAATATCGCGGCTGGGAACTGACCCGGGTACGCCTCTACACCGACGGTTCGCGCCGGGTGCTGCTGCGCCGCCGCAAGACCGGGGCGAGCGAAGCGACGGGAAATGGGCCCAGGGCGGCCGAAGCGACGGGCGCTGCGCCCGATAGGTTGGCGCCCGAGCAGCCGTCGATGTGAGGAGCCGTTGATGTATCGCGCCCTGCGCTGGGTGATGTTCCGGGTCCCGCCGGAGCGGATTCATACCTGGGTGTTTGCGCTGCTGCGCGTCGCGACCGGTTTGAGCGTGAGCCGCCGGCTGCTGGGCAAGTGGCTCGCCCCGTCGGATCCGGTGCTGCAGACGACGGTGTTCGGTGTGACGTTCCCGGGCCCGGTCGGGCTGGCGGCCGGTTTCGACAAGAACGGCAGCGGCATCAATGCCTGGGGCCCACTGGGTTTCGGCTACGCCGAGGTGGGCACCGTCACCGCGCAGGCGCAGCCGGGTAACCCGGCGCCGCGGCTGTTCCGGCTGCCGGCGGATCGCGCGCTGCTGAACCGCATGGGCTTCAACAACCACGGGGCCGGTGAGCTCGCCGTCCGGCTGACCCGCAGCCAGTCCACCGTGCCGATCGGGGTGAACATCGGCAAGACCAAGGTCACCCCGCCCGAGCGCGCCGTCGACGACTACGCCGAGAGCGCCCGGCTGTGCGGCCCGCTGGCCGACTTCGTGGTGGTGAACGTCAGCTCGCCGAACACGCCCGGGCTGCGTGACCTGCAGGCCGTGGCGTCGCTCCGGCCGATCCTGGCCGCGGTCCGCGCCGAGACCACCAAGCCGGTGCTGGTGAAGATCGCGCCCGACCTGTCCGACGACGACGTCGACGAAATCGCCGACCTGGCCGTCGAACTGGGGCTCGCGGGCATCGTCGCAACCAACACCACCATTTCCCGCGACGGCCTGCTGACGCCCGGCGTCGCCGAGCTCGGGGCGGGCGGTGTGTCCGGCGCCCCGGTGGCCGCGCGGTCGCTCGAGATCCTGCGCCGGCTGCACAAGCGCGTCGGCGATCAGCTGGTGCTGATCAGCGTCGGCGGCATCGAGACCGCCGACGACGCCTGGGAGCGCATCCTCGCCGGTGCCTCACTGGTACAGGGCTACACCGGCTTCATCTACGGCGGCGGCTTGTGGGCCAAGCACATTCACGACGGCGTGGCCGCGAAGTTGAAGGCCGGTGGCTTTACATCACTGGCCGACGCGGTGGGTTCGGGCGCGTAGCTCGGACTAGTAAACCGCCAGCGGCGTGACACCGAGTTCGGCCAAGGTCTGCTGCACGTGTTCGCGCAGCACGGCCTTGGTGTTCTCGGCGCCGACCTGATAGCCCACGATGCCCAGGGTGACCTTGGCGTTGTGGCGCAGGGCCGTCACCACCAGCAGGCCACCGACCTGCTCGATGTCCGCCTTCTTCACGTTCTGCTCGACACCCCAGCAGTTCACGAAATCGGCCTGGTGCGTCCCGTCGATGCGGCCGACCAGATCCGGCACGTCACCGACGTTCGAGCAGGTCACCGGTAGCTCACCGAGCACCATGGCCGCGGTATGGCGGACCGCCCGCCGCGGGATGAACGGCGTGAGCGGCAGTAGCTGGAAGGACTCGTCCGGCTGCTCCCGGGCACGGCGCAGTGCGGTGCGGATCTCGCCGCGCAGCTCAGTCAGGTCCGTCGTGGCCAACGCGGGGTCGACGGTGAACGTCGTGAACGTCATCGCGTTGGCCCTGGTGTCCTCGAAGGACGTGCGGTCATTGATCGCGACCATCAACGAGATGGCGCCGTCCCGCGCACGCTGGCGGCCCATCCGGACGCCCAGACGCGTGGCGAACGCCGTGACCAGCGAATAACCGTTACCGCCGAGCTCGGCGGCGCGCGCGTCGAAATGGCCGATGTCGACGTTGGCGGAGGCGAACGGCACGTACACGATTTCGTCGCCGCCCGTCGCATCCACGGTCGACGACGGCGTCGACTTCATCTCACCGCGGCGCTGGTAGGCCAGTTTGGCGGCGACGGCGACCGTGCGGCGCACCTCGGGCAGGTCCCGCAGCGTCTGGCGCAGGTCGGAACGGATCGCCTGCCAGCGGGTGCGCGAGCGCGGCGGGCCGTAACCGAGGTCGCGCTCGTTGCCCAGGACCGCGTCCATGAACGCGACGACCGATCCGGTGCCGTCGATCAGACAGTGCGACAGCACCATCGCGACCGCCGTCGAGCCGTCGGTGAAGTGCTGGACCCCCACATGCCACCCCGGCCCATGCTCCGGATCGATCGGGATGCGGGACCGCGCCTCCAGCCATTCGCTCAATTCCGAACGCGGACAGGCATTTTCGGCGATGTCGATCGGACGGGGAGCGCCCGTGGCGGCCACCCAGCGGTGCCGGCCGAACGGCACCGGAGATCGCTCGATGTACCGCGCCACCAACCCCTTGCCGAAATTCTCGTTGAACCGGCGCAAACCGTCGAGATCGACCGGGCCCTCGTAGAACCACAACGCCATGCCGACCTGGACGCGGCCACTGGCCCGGTAGGACAGGAACGTCGCCTGGTCGATGTAGTCGAGGCGGTCCTGATCCGTCGGCGCCGAGCGCTTACTCACCGAAGTGGATGTGGACAAAGCGGATGGCCCCCTCGCTTCAGGTTCGGCAAGCGTCGCTGCCCCGACCTCGGTCCGATAGTAGGTCGGGCGATGGGTGGCCGCGACCCCGGCGCGCGGCCTACTTCTGCTCGTAGGTGCCGTGGATGACGGCCCGGGCGATGGCCTGCATGAACAGGTTGAAGCCCAGGAACGCCGGGGTGGCGTCCTCGGGGATGTCGAGCTTCTCGACCGGCAGCGCGTGCACCGCGATGTAGTACCGGTGCGGGCCGTGACCGGCCGGCGGGGCGGCACCCAGGAAGCGCTTCAGGCTGGCGTCGTTGGTCAGGGTGATGGCACCACCGGGCAGCGGGTCGCCGTTGCCCGCGTCGGCGGCCAGCTCGGTCACGTCGGCCGGCAGGTTGGCGACGGCCCAGTGCCAGAAGCCCGATGCGGTCGGGGCGTCGGGGTCGTAGACCGTGACGGCGAAGCTGCGGGTCTCGGCCGGGAAGCCCGACCAGCTCAGCTGCGGCGAGACGTCTTCTCCCCCGGCGCCGAAGATGCCACTGACCTGAGCGTTGGCCAGCGGGCCGCCGTCGGTCAGCGACGTCGAGGTCAGCGTGAAGGTGGGCAGCTGCGGCAGGTTGTCATACGGCGAAGCGGTCATGATGTCCTTTCGATTGCGGGCAGAGCGATCAGCAGTGCGTCAGGAAGTGTTCGAGGACCTTGGCGCCGAACTGTAGTGCGTCCACGGGTACCCGTTCGTCGACCCCGTGGAACAGCGCGGCGAAATCCAGCTCGGGCGGCAGCCGCAACGGCGCGAAGCCGAAGCACCGGATACCCAGGCGGACAAACGCTTTCGCGTCGGTGCCGCCGGACATCATGTAGGGCACTGTGCGGGCGTCGGGGTCGACGGCCAGGATCGCGGCGTTCATCGCGTCGACGAGGTCGCCGTCGAAGGTGGTCTCCACGCTGGGCAGGTCCCGCTCCCAGGTGCGGGTGATGTTGGGGCCCAGCAGCGCGTCGAGTTCGCGTTCGAAGGCCTCCTTGCGGCCCGGCAGGACGCGGCAGTCGACCATGGCCTCAGCCGTGGCCGGGATGACGTTGGCCTTGTAGCCGGCCTTGAGCATGGTCGGGTTCGCGGTGTCCCGCAGGGTGGCGCCGACGATGCGCGCGATGCCACCCAGCTTGGCGATGCTGCCCTCCAGATCCGGAGAGGTGGGGTCGAGGTCGTAGCCGGTCTCCTCGGAAACCGCGGCCAGGAACTGCTCGACCGACTCACTGAGCACCAGCGGGAACTGGTGCCGGCCCAGTTTGGCGACGGCTTCGGCGATCTCGGTGACGGCGTTGTCGTCGTGCACCATCGAGCCGTGCCCGGCCCGGCCCCGGGCTGTCAGCCGCATCCACGACAGGCCCTTCTCGGCCGTCTCGATGAGGTACAGCCGGCGTTCGCCGCCCTCCTTGGTCGGCACGGTCAACGAGAAGCCGCCGACCTCGCCGATGGCCTCGGTGATGCCGTCGAACAGGTCGGGCCGATTGTCGACGAGCCACTGGCAGCCATACTTGCCGCCGTGCTCCTCGTCGGAGACGAAGGCGAAGACGAGGTCCCGGGGCGGGACGATGTCATTGCGTTTCAGGTGCCGCGCGACGGCGATCATCATGCCGCACATGTCCTTCATGTCGACCGCGCCGCGGCCCCACACGTAGCCGTCCTTCACCGCGCCGGAGAACGGGTGCACGCTCCAGTCGGCGGGCTCGGCGGGGACGACGTCGAGGTGGCCGTGGATCAGCAGGGCGCCGCGATCGGGGTCGGCGCCTTTGAGCCGTGCGAACACGTTGCCACGCCCGGGTGCCCCCGCCTCCACGTACTCGGTGGTGTAGCCCACCTCGCGCAGTTTCTCGGCCACCCAGCGGGCGCAGTCTTCCTCGCCTTTGGTGGTCTCCGGCTCGCCGGTATTGGACGTATCGAACCGGATGAGGGAGCTGACGAGGTCGACGACTTCGTCTTCGGGCGCAGTCACAGTCACATTCGTACCACCCTCGGTTTTGGACTGGGCACCTCGATCCGTTAGCCTAAGCTGCCCGGCCAGACGGCGGGCAGGTCCGAGTGGCGGAATGGCAGACGCGCTAGCTTGAGGTGCTAGTGCCCTATTAACGGGCGTGGGGGTTCAAGTCCCCCCTCGGACACACACATCACGGTTTGCGGTATCGCCGCAGCTATACCGCATTTTTCTGGCGACTATGGCATCAGTCCACGGGGCCTTTGGACACTGTCAGCGATCCTGGCGTCGTCGAGATTGGCCGCCACCGCGTCGAGGTCACTGTCGAACAGATCGGCGTAAATCCTCAATGTGATGCCCGGATCCTTTGGCCGAGCGTCCGCGACACCGCAAGTACATTCGCGGCCGTGCCGACACCAGCGATGCGCACGTATGGCGCGGTTCGCGCCGGGTGACCGTCTGCGCGCTCAACGCCCTGGTCGAACCAACCTGTCGAGTCATGGTTCGACCGCTTCAAGTACCCACCGCCCCGAGCAGGGAACAATACGTCGCCGGCCCGTTTCCCTTCACGCCTCGCGGCCAGCCGAGATGGCACCGAAGCTGAGGGCGGCACCATTCGCTTCTCCTTGCCCTTCGTGGTCCCGACCTCGAATTCTTGCCCGACGTGAACAACGTTGCGGTGCAACTAGATACGGTGCGCAGGAAACTCGACGTCGGCGACGGTCAACACGATGGACTCACCGCACCGCAGCCCGGTGAGTCGACGAGCAGCGGTCTGCGTGGCGACCGACTCCTCGGCCAACCGGCACATCCGCCGGGTAGTGTCCACTCGACGAATCACATCGAGGAGACGTCGGTGCCCCGCACCCCTATACGTTGCCCCGACGACACCTACGAATACCCGAACATAATCATGGACGGGAACAAGTGCTGCGCCAATCGTATCGCCGGATCGAGTCGTAATCAGCGCACAGCATCGGGCGACATCGCCGACACGTCCGTATGGAAGCGGCTCCGCAGGTTCGTCCTCAAGCGCGACGATCACTCATTCCAGGCCCGCCTCCCACCATCGGCACCAGGGCACCGACCGTCCCAGGCTGTACGCCAAGCCGCAACGAACGTCGACCACATCTTCAACGTCGCGGCCGGCGGCGCACCACTCGATCCGACTACACGCAGGCCATCTGCTCGCCTCCCGATGCCCGCAAGGCACAAGTCGAAAGCGCGCACCACGTGAACAGCCGGCATCGTGGAACCTCTAGCGCCCCAAGGCTGAATACCCGAGGATGACGAGGTGATGACACGCGAAGCAGGCGCAGAATCATCGGACGACTTCTCCGATGAGATCAAGGATCTAGCCGGCGCCGAGCAGGCGGCCGCAGCAATTGAAGTCTCGGAACCGGCAGGGGTCGCGTGGACGATTGCGGCGACGACAGTCATGAGCGAACTTAGTCCGAGTGATAAGGAAGACGTCCACGCTGTGATCGCTGGCCAGTTGGCCACGCTCGACGCTGACAACAATCGAACGCTGGGCGGCTCCCAGTACATGATCCTCGAGGTCAATGATCATGTACGACTCATCTACTCAAAGCGGAGTGGGCGCCCCGACAGCGACCAGCATCCCGGCTACTCGCTCCTCACCATCGCACGCAAACCTGGACAGATGTTCCGATTCACCGAGCAGGCCCTCGGCCACTGACCCCTGCTAGCAGGGGAGGCGGGAGTCCCCCACGAGGTGCGTTCTGATCCTATGGCATTCTGCCTGTACGGCCTGGGGAGTTTTGGCCCCGCCGGATATTTGTCGTGCGCAATGCCGACTGCCTGTGATCATCTGGAGTCATGGACAGACATCTCGTTCGGCTTGAGTTGACCTCGGCAGACGCGAACCGGCTCCGTAAATGGGCATCAGTATGGAGCGATCTGACCCACGTAAGGCAAGTCTTGTACGAGCGAGCTCAATTGTCGAGAAGCCCACAGAATGTATTCATGCTGCGGGCATTGTGGGAGTCTGCGATCGTCAGCTACGGGCGGATGGGCGCAAGCGACAAGCGCAAGGTCGACTTTCGCACCTTCGTCCGGGAAATTGGCGGCAGCGCGGCCGAACAGCTCCATGAGGAGCTCATGTTATGGCGCCATGAACATGTAGCTCATCGAACTGGTGCTCAGTTCGAGGATTCGGTGGTGGAGGTGTTCTTCGATGATCAGGACGTCAACCATCTAAATATAATGGTCTCGACTGCGATCGGTCCCGACGGCGATGGAGACCTCACTCGACGGTTTCTTGAACACATCGATAAGCTGCGCGATCACCTATGGGAAAAGTACATGGCACCGTGGGGAACGATCCTGGCTGAGCGAACTACTAGACCTGTAACACTGGCAGAATCGGCGGCGAATACAGAACCCCGCGATGACCGAATTGGGCTGAATCTGACGCTATGGGACCGAGTAAACGCGGCAGGATCTGCTATGACGAAAAACTGAGCACAGACCATCGCTTAATCGCAACTAACGCAATAATTCTCGCCGCCTCGCTACGGACATGCCGCGGCGTCGGCAATTATTCTGCACCTTAAGTAGTCAGTTCGTTTGCGGTCGCAGTAGCCGTAGGGAGGCGGTTTGCATGGCGCGTGTTGAATGGACTCGCACCTCGCCGGATGACGTCGAGGCCGTGGTCGGCATGTTGTTGTGTTCTCAATCGCCAAATGCTGTTCGCGTCCGCCCAAGCCAAGGCGACGGCGGCATCGACATCTTCATTCCGGGAGATGCGGGCTGGGGCAAGGAACGCGAGGTTTGGCAGGTGAAGCGGTATTGCACGAACCTGTCCAGCACCGAAAAACGCGCGATCAAACGCTCGTTCAGACGCGTCGTCGATACCGCCGAAGCAGAAGGTTGGCAGGTCACCGAATGGCATCTGATCATGCCGCTTGACCTGACAACACAGAACCTCGGCTGGCTGGACGACTACATCGGCGAGCGCGATTTCCCCTGCGAAACACACGGCCTGCTGCTGTGCGACACGCTCGCCGCCAGATACCCGAATATCATCGACTACTACCTACGCGACGGCAGAGAACGGCTCCAAGCGCACTTGGACAGTCTGACGAATGTGCTTTCAGGGCGGAAGAATCGCGGGTCCGGCGAGCCATTAGCGGCAGCAGATGTCTATTCGGATCTGACTTCAATCTACAAGGGTCTCAATGCCTGTGACCCCTTCTATAAGTACTGGTATCAGGTCTCGGACGAGCCGCCAGTGACCGAGAAAATGATGGGCGAGGAGAACCTGGTAGCTGCACACGCGCTGTGCCAGGACGAAGTGTGGGTAACTGTCAAGGTATTTGCCCGCATGCTCGCTGCCCACACCGAACGACCTGTCACGTGGAATCTTCAGTTCGCGATCCCTGAGGCCGACGAAGAGCTACGCGAGCAGTTCGAGAAGTTCGTCGACTACGGAGCGCCGATCACCATGCCGGCCGGAACCGTTACTGGCTCACTCGACCTGCCTGGCGGCTTAGGCGGCGACTTCGCCCGAGCAAGTATGGAGGTCATCACAGTGCCGCGAGATGACCAATCCGACGACGACGTACTGCTCATCGGAATCATCGCGCCCGACTCGGATGCGGTGCTCGCCAGCACACGAATGCGTCGCAACGAGTTCTCGTCGGGTCGGGTGGGGAACCGCACGGTACTGGCTGACGAGGCGAACCTCTTCACCGTCGAGATGCTGTTCAGGGACGGCGCAGTTTCTGGGTCAGTCGAATGCACGTTGAGCTTGGGGGTCAGCTACAAACTAGGCGGGCGACGACCTTCCGAAGTTGCCGACGGATTGAATGTATTGGCCAGCTTTCACGCGCCGAATCGCGTCGCATTCGGTAGCGCCTACGGGCCGCCAAATTTCAGCATCTTCGGTCCAATTCCGAATGAACTAACAGACGAGCGTGGTATGTGGGCACCGATATGCAAAGCACTCGCGCTAATTCAAGATCACACGACCGTACAACTCCGAATGCCGGAGGAGATGGAACGAGACGAAGCTCTCGGGATTCTCGACGCCGCAAAACTGCTTTCCGGCCAACCAACGACCGGAACGGCGGCAGGTCAGAGCACCATCACACACACCCCAGAATCCGAGATCATTCCACAGCTACACCGCACATCCGACTTCTTGCTTATCAAAGACCTAGAGATATCGCTCGGTGGCCAGGCAATCATCGTCGGCAAGCAGGCAGTCATCTATCGAGGGCGATATATCGAGATCGGTGATCAGAGATCCAAGATCGAGGTATCCGGCAATTACGTCTCCTTCGTCTACAGGGGCGAACTCGAAGTCGGACGTGTGCTGGCGCGCTACGTCGAACCCGACGCCTTGACCCCGGCGGCCGACTGACGTCGGGACAGCGCGTGGAGGCGAGTGCAGACCAGGTCCCGGCTTCAGGTGCTAACGAGACTCCTGCGACATCGCGGCAGTCGTCGTCAGGGCTGCATATGTGGAAGTCGCGAAGCGTCGCGTGCCACGAGTGGTCTCTGCATAATGAACACTCCAAAGTCATGGCATCGCCAGCTGTCGGGGTGCTGGTTATGGTCGGTGCTGCCGTTGAGATCCGTCCAGGAGCGGTAGGCGTCGGCGACATCAGGCGGAATCCGGCGGTCAACCAGTGTCAGCCCGGCCCACGTAGAAGTGCCCCGGCTGCTAGTGAAGCCCGATTAACAACATCGCCCGCCCGCCGGTACTGCCGCTGCCGCCGCAGTGACTATTCAGCCAGCTCACCTCGGCTGACCGCTCAGCGGCCGCGCGCCGGTTGCGCCGCGGTCGATGCCGACGACGACGGCAGCGTGGACGGACGATCGATGATCGTCGATGACGGCCCGCCGACCCGATATCGCGCACCACGGTGCTCCTGCGGTAGCCGGTCGCCATTACCGAGCAGCTTGTGCCGCAACGACCCCGGCTGGTAGTCCGCCTGGTACGCACCACGCTCGGTGAGCACGGGAACCACGTGCTCGATCACGTCGGCGAAGGAGCCGGGGGTGATTGCATAAGCGAGGTTGAAACCGTCGACATCGGTCTCCGCGACCCACTCCTGCAAGGTGTCGGATACCGCAGCGCCCGATCCGACGATCCGTGGACCCATACCGCCGATCTCGCCCCACTCGGCGATGTCGCGGACCGTCCACTCCCGGCCATCGGGGTCGGCCGACTGAAACGCCTTGACCGCGGACAGAATCGCATTCGAGTCGACATTGCCGATCGGCTCGTCCAACCCGTACCGGGCCAGATCCACACCCATCCACCCGGACATGAACACCAGCGCGCCTTCCGGGTCGCCGTAGGACAGCAACTCGCGATGCTTGGCGTGCGCCTCGGCATCGGTGGCCGCGGTGATCACCGTCGACAGATTGAAGATCTTGGCGGAGTACGGATCCCGGCCGGCCAGCTCCAGCTCCCGGCGAATGGTCGAAACCGTCTCGGCCAGAATGGCTTTGGTTGGCGCCGCGGTGAAGATCGCCTCGGCGTTCTCGGCGGCGAAGCGTACCCCGCGCGGGGAGGAACCAGCCTGGTAGATCACCGGGGTACGTTGCGGCGACGGCTCGGCGAGGTGCACTCCCGGCACGCTGAAATGCGTTCCGGAGTGTCCGATGTGGTGCACTTTGTCCGGTTCGGTGAACACGCCGCGCTCGCGGTCGCGGACCACCGCGTCGTCCTCCCAGGAGCCCTCCCACAACTTGTAGAGCACCTCGAGATATTCGTCAGCGTGGTCGTACCGGGCGTCGTGGGCCGGCTGGTCGGTCTGCCCCATGTTGCGCGCCGCCGCGGGCAGATAACCGGTGACCACATTCCAGCCGATCCGTCCCTTGGTCAGGTGATCCAGGGTCGATATCCGGCGCGCGAACGGATACGGGTGCTCGAACCCCGTGCCGGTGGTGATGCCGAATCCCAGATGCTCGGTCACCAGCGCCATCGCCGATACCAACAACAGCGGGTCGCCCACCGGAATCTGCGCGGCCTGCCGGATGGCGGCCTCGTCGCTGGCCCCGTAGACGTCGTACGTACCGAGCACATCGGCGATGAAGAGGCCGTCAAACCTGCCGCGCTCCAACAGCTTCGCCAGTTCGGTCCAGTACTCCAGGTCCTTGTAGCGCCAGGACTGATCCTCCGGATGCCGCCACAGCCCGGGTGACTGATGTGCGACACAGTTCATGTCGAAGGCGTTGAAGCGAATTTGTCGGGTCACTGCTCCACCGTGCCCACATCTCGCGTATCAGACACCGATTGCACTCAGCACGAACATTTTTCACCGATGTCAGCCGAGGTGGCGAACCACTTCAACGCAAGCTGTACCCGCCGTCGGGATAGATTGTGGAACCCGTCGTCGCGCCATTGAGGAACAGATGAACGACGGCGGCCGCGATCTCGTCCTCACGCGCCAATTTCCCGGTGGTCGAGGCTTCGACAAAATGGGCGAACGCCGCTTCCCGGACGGCCTGGGGCCGTTGGTTCCACAAATTGCCGTCCACGGTGCCGGGCGAGATGGCGTTCACCCGTACCGGCGCGAGTTCAACGGCCAAGCCGCGGGCCAGTCCCTCGATGGCGGCGTTGGCTGCGACGTAGGCGGGTGCCGCCCCGGCCGGCCGCACGCTGGCCGCCCCGGCCATCAGGACGACGGACGCATCGGCGGTCAGCACCGGCAGCGCGGCCTTGACGACGCGGTACTGGCCCCAGAACTTCGAGTCGAACGGCGACGCGGCGTCGGCCAATGAGAGTTCGCGCATCGATCCGGTGACGTAGGTGGCCGCGGTGGTGAATACGGCATCGACCGCGTCGAGCCGGGCGAACAGAGCGTCTATGGTGCGCTCGTCGGCGGTGTCGACGACCTGCCAGGTCGCCGCCGGGCCCAGGTCAGCGGCGGCCTTTTCGAGCGCACCCGCGCGGCGCCCGCCCAGCACCACCGCACCCCCAGCCGACACCACCAATCTGGCGACCGCGAAACCGATTCCGGACCCGCCGCCGACGAGGACGACCGTCCGATCCGCGAATGCGTCGCCGGCAAGGAAACTCTTCATGACTCCGACACAATCGTCCGCGTCCGGCACCGTCAATCGATTCGATCAGTCTGACTCGCTTGGGATGGTTCCGCGAAGTGACGGAACCTGTTGCCGATCAAGGTTGTTGGTCAGATGCCGTCGACGTAGTCGCCGGTGCAGATGTTGTAGTGCCCGGCCGGGTCGAACGTCTCGCCGTTGCCCGGGAAGTACCACTTCGCGGCCTGATACATCAGCTGGCCATTGCAGGTGCCGAGGTTGTAGGCCACGATCGTCGCCGGTTGCTTGATCGACTGCGCGACACTGGTGGCGCCCGGCGGTATCCCGTAGGACAGACCTCTTCCGATGGCCTGTTCGCCGCCCCAGGACGACCAGGTGATGTCCCAGATATCGCCCGTCGGGTCACCGCCGTTGAAGACCCGCACCGGCCGGACCGTTCCGTAGCCCCGCACGCTCGGGTTCCAGACGCCGCCGAGAGTCGGCTGCGGGTCGGCGGACGCCGGCGGTGCGCCGGTCGTCGAGCAGGCGGCCACGGCAATGGTGGTAGCAATCGCCGCAGCGAGTTGTGTCGCGATTTTCGTCGTTTTCATCGGAGTCAGCCCAACTGGTAGGTGTCGCGTGACACTCGGAAGAAGTGTCCGGTGCTGGAATCGGTGCACGTCATACCCGAAACTTCACTGTCGCAGGTGATGGCGCCCACGGTTCTCGTTTGTCCGTAGTCGAGAGTCGGTGCGCCGTCGGGAAATTCGTGATCCGAGTGCCAGTCGCCCCCGATGGGCGCGTGGCCCCAGTCGAGAATGAACCGGTTGCCCTTCCCGCCCACGGTGTAGTCCGCCGGGCGCGGGACGAACCACGTGTAGTCCTTGATCTCGCACATGGCACCGCCCGCACCCATCTTGCAGCCGACGTTCCCAGACGGGGACCGAAAGGCGTAGGTGTCGTCGGCGTGCGCGGTGGCCGCCAGGCCGATCGTTGCCGCGACGACCGCAGAAAGCTGCGTGGCGATCAGCGCCGGTTTCATCATCTTCGTGGCCTGCCTCTGTTCGGAAAGTGCTCATGGTGGGTGTCGACGGTTCGACGTCGGTCGCTCCCAAGGCTGCGGCCGACGCCTTGGTGATTTCTTGGCGCGCCGCCGGCCACGACTTTCGGACCTGAGACAAGTCGCTGCGCTGTGACGAGCGTCTCCGCCACCGCCCCGACGTAGGCCTTGCGGTACCTACGTACCAATTTAGGCTTGCCTTACCTAATTCAGAGGGAGGTGCTGGATGCGCGACATCCGGGTTGCAGTGATCGGGGCAGGTCCGGCCGGAATCTATGCGTCCGACATCCTGGTCGATGAATACCCGCAGGCCAGGGTCGATCTGTTCGATCGACTGCCGGCTCCGTACGGGCTGGTCCGGTACGGCGTGGCACCCGACCATCCCCGGATCAAGGAGATCATCAAGGCGCTACGCCGAGTGCTCTCCCGCGACGAGATCCGCTTCATCGGCAACGTGCATTACGGCACCGATCTGAAACTGTCCGATCTCCGCCGCTACTACGACGCGGTCGTCTTCTCCACCGGCGCACGCGCCGACCGCCCGCTGGACATCCCCGGCATCGAGCTGCCCGGCAGCTACGGCGCCGCCGACTTCGTGTCCTGGTACGACGGCCACCCCGACGTGCCGCGAACCTGGCCGTTGGAGGCCCGGAGTGTTGCGGTCCTTGGCGCGGGCAATGTGGCGCTCGACATCGCCCGGATGCTGGCCAAGCCTGCCGATGAGCAGCTGAGCACCGAGATCGCCGGCAATGTGTACCAAGGCCTTTCCCTGAATCAGGCCACCGATGTGCATGTGTTCGCGCGGCGCGGCCCGGCCCAGATCAAGTTCTCGCCGATGGAATTCCGCGAGTTGTCGCACTCCCCCAGCGTCGACGTGATCGTGCACCCGGAGGGCTTCGAGATCGACGAGGCCAGCCAGCAGGCCATCAACACCAGCAAGTCCACCAAGCTCGTCGTCAACACCATGATGCGCTACCTCGACGTCGAGCCCACCGGTGCGCCGCACCGCATCCATATTCATCTGTGCCAGTCGCCGGTTGCGGTGCTCGGCACCGACCGGGTCGAAGGATTGCGGACCGAACGCACAGAGCTGATCGGTGACGGAACCGCGCGGGGCACCGGAGAATTCACCGATTGGCCGGTGCAGGCCGTCTACCGCGCCGTCGGTTACCTCGCGTCGCACTTGGCCGACCTGCCATTCGACCACCACGCCGGTGTCGTGCCGCACGACGCCGGCCGGGTACTGGACCTCGATGGCGAGCTGATCGAAGGGACATACGTCACCGGCTGGATCAAACGCGGGCCCATCGGACTCATCGGGCACACCAAATCCGATGCGTCCGAGACGATCACCAGCCTGCTCGCGGACCTGCCCGGGCTCCGTGCGCCGGAGATCGGGGAAACCGATGCCATCCTGGAGCACCTGACCGGCAACGGCATCGACTACACGACGTGGGCGGAATGGAAGCGCCTCGACGCCCACGAGATCGCCCTTGGCGCACAGCAGGGCCGGGAGCGGGTCAAAGTGGTGCCCCGCGCGGACATGATCAGGGCCGGCCGACAGTAAGGGGTCGCACGCACGGAACGCCCCGACTCCGAACTTCCAACCGGAGTTGTCGTTAGCCTCACGTCATGCCAACTGTGGGTCGGTACGCCAAGGGCGAGGCGAAGCGCGCGGAGATCAAGGACGTCGCGCTCGCGGTGCTGGAACGCGACGGTGAGGCCGGGGCGTCGATGCGGGCGATCGCCAATGAGGCGAACATCAGCCTGGCGGGCTTGATGCACTACTTCCCCACACGCGACGCCCTGTTGACCGAGCTGCAGCGCGACGGCGACGCCAAATTCGAAGAGCGGTACCGCAATTCGGGCGTCGGCATCGACCCCGGCGAAGTCATGGCACAGGCAATGGCGGACAAGGCCGCGAAGCCGGGCTCGGGCACGGTTTATCTGTCCCTGGCCGCGGCCGCCGCGGTCGATCCGTCCCATCCGGCCGCGGAGTACCTGCGCCGGCGATACGAAGGGATGCGCGCGACCATCACCGAGTACGTGCGCCGGCAGCAGGCGGCCGGGGCCGTCCCTGCCCACATCGACGCCGAGTTCGCCGCGACCGCACTGATCGCCGCCGCCGACGGGATTCAGATCCAGTGGATGTCGGATCGCTCGATCGACATGGGCGCGCACGTGCGCGCGGTGTGGCGCGCGCTGCTCGCCTGACTCAAAACAGTGCAGTGTATGGTTTTTGTATGAAGTGGAACCGGGTCGCCGTGGCATCAGCCGTTGTCTTCTCCCTGGGCCTCTCCGCCTGCGCCGCGAAGCAGGATGTGAAGCAGGAACGGACGGACAGCAGTTCGTCGTGGAGCCGCAACTTCTACTGGGGTACCGCGACCGCCGGCTACCAGGTGGAAGGCGACGCGCCTGACAGCAATTGGCGCCGATACGTCGACCGGACGGCCGGCAAGCCCGTCGCACCCGGCGCCGACCCGTTGAACGCCGGCCCGGTGGACCCGTACAAGCAGGCCGACGACTTCCGGCACCGCTACAAGGAAGACATCGCCAACGCGCACGCCATGGGCGTCAACACTTTTCGCTTCGGTGTCGAGTGGTCGCGGGTGATGCCGCAGCCCGGCGTATGGGACGAAAAGGAGCTGGCCTACTACGACGACGTGGTCGCGACCCTGCTCGCCAACGGTATGACGCCGATGATCACGCTGATGCACTGGGTCTACCCCGGCTGGATCTCCGACCGCGGCGGCTTCCTCAACAACGTCGCGGCGTTCGAAGACTTCGCCAAGGCGATCACCAAACGCTACGCAGGACAGGGCGCGCTGTGGGTGAGCATCAACGAGCCGCTCGCCTTCGGCGCGATGGAAGTGCGCACCGGCGCCATCAAGCCCGACCAGTTCGGCATGTTCCTCGACCGGGTCGCCGACGCCCACCGCGCCGTGTACCGCGCCGCGCACGACGCCGATCCCAAGGCCAAGGTCACCACCAATGAGGCCTACATTCCGCCGGAAGTGTTGGCGCAGTTCGCCGGATTCGGTGTCAAGGGCATCGAGGGCTCGTTCTTCGACCGCGTCAGGGACAGCCTCGACTACCTCGGGTTCGACTACTACACGGGTACCGCCGAGGACAATCCGGCGTCGGCGCAGAGCATGGCGCAGCGCTGGAACATCAAACTGCAACCCGAGGACATCTACTACGTCGCGCGGCATTACGCCCAGCGGTATCCCGGCCTGCCCATCTATGTCGTCGAGAACGGCATGGTCACCGACAACGGCAAGCCGCGTTCCGATGGCGTGACGCGATCGCAGTACCTCAGCGACACCGTGTTCTGGCTGCAGCGCGCCAAGGCCGACGGCATCCCGATCATCGGCTACAACTACTGGTCTCTGGTCGACAACTACGAATGGGGCAGCTACCGGCCCCGCTTCGGCCTGTATTCGGTTGACGCCCTTGGTGATCCGTCACTGAAGCGGGTGCCGACCGACGGTGTGGCGACGTACACGCAGATCACGCGCGACGGTGGGACGCTGCCGGCATACCGGCCCGTGATCCCCGCAGCGCAGTGCTCGACGACCGTCGGCAAGGACAGCTGCGCGCCGCTGGACGTGAACGGGCCGACGGTCGCGCTGCGCTGAGTCAGGTCCCAACACGCGGGCCGAATTCCACGCAATGCGCCCGGGATCGCGGGGTTTCCAGCAGGATCAGCGGTATGAAACTAACTGCCATGCTCGCGCTCGCCGGGTTCGCCTCGATCACGATCGCCATCCCCAACGCCTCGGCGGCACCGTGTTCCGCGAGCGGGCTCGCCAGCACCGCGGGGACAGTCCTGTCCCAGGCCGGGGCCTACCTCGACGCCCATCCGGGCGCCAACGACGCCCTGACCAACGCGAGCTCGTCGGGAGACGCCGAAGGCGCCGTCCGGGCATACTTCACCGCTCACCCCGGCGAATTCTTCGACCTGAAGAACATCGCACGGCCCCTGACGACGCTGCGCGGTCAGTGCGGTGGCATGTCGGTCAGCCCCGCACAGATGTCCGCGCTGTTCGACGCGTTGTCGTCCTGAGCCGTGGCGGCAGGATGCTGCGCCGCTAGCGAGAAATGATCAGACAGCTCGTCGATGCCTGCGCGAGGAGACGGCCCGCGTCGTCGATGAGGTCTGCTTTGGCGGCAGCCGTACGCCTGCCCAAATGGGTTACCTGTCCGATGCAGCGGACCGGGCCGGCGTCTTGCTTTATCGCACGGTAGAAGCGGGTCTGGTTGTCAGTGGTCGTGGGCACCAGGCCCGTTTCGAGGCTGCTGTGCACGGCCATGGCCATAGCGGTGTCGGCGATGGTGCACACCATGCCGCCGTGAACCATGCCGATGACGTTGTAGTGCCACTCCTGCGGCTGGAATTGCAGAACGATCCGCCCCTCGGCAATTTCGACCAGTTCGATGCCGAGGGTCGAATTCATCGGCGACTCGATGCCCTGTTGGTGAAAGTAGGCAATCGTCTCGAGGCCGGATCGAGAACCTGGCCTGGTGAGGATCTGCGGGTCCGACCAACCGTATTCGCGCCGGCGTGTGCGGCCATCTGCCAGCGCCGGCGAATCAGAAGTCACGGTCATTGAATGCTCCATTGTCAACGCTCCTTCCAGGTCTTGAGTTGCGGTACGGCCTTGAGCTGGATGAGGAGCGCCGCGCGCACCAGTCGACGGACCATCCACACCACGGCCGTCGGCGGCTTCCGCTCCCCCACCGCAGCAAGGACGTGATCGGGTTCCAGCGACAAGATGACGGCACGGCCGACGGGATGTAGCGCGCGAGGCAACCACCGCTCGTTGAATTGGTTGATGAGCGATTCCGCACAGCGGTGCCCCTCGACCGAGAAGCCATACCACTGCGGGTCATGTTCGTAGTCGCGCAGCATCTGCTGCATACCGGTCCACGTATCGGGTATGCCCCGAATACGCATCTGCTCGCCGATCGCCCTCCAGTGGGCCACTTGGGCGGCCTTCTCGCTATCGGTGAAGACGTCCAGCCCGACGATCTGGAAGATCTCGTCAAAGCCCAACGTGAACAAGGCAATTCCGTGCAGGAATGCTTCATTTGGCATGGCGTAGGCCTTGCCATAGTGGTCGTGCATCCGTACGACTCGGGCAACTGATTCCCGAGTCGCCGCACTCGAAGCGCCATCGCGCATCCAGTGCGCAAACGGTTCTGCCGTGTCGACGGCGCGCCGGGTACCCCTACGGTGAATCTTGCCCTTCCCGGCCCGATCCACGGGAGCAGCCTCCTCGGGCCCACCCACCACACGGATGAAACCGACTGCGTACACAAGGTTTTTGACCACGTCGGCACCGACCGACGGCATTACTTTCGCCGGAATGCGATGCATGACCTCGGCCAGGTCGACAGCGGTGTCGGGTGTCTGCATGACGGCGACTATGACAGCGCGGCCAAAGGCACGAAAACGGCAAAATGCCCAAGAATCGGCTTCTGTTCTGTGCGTTGCGCCGTCGCTGGGCACCGCCTGTGCACCCTGCCTAGTTCTCGGCTCAACACTGGTCACTCGGCACCTATCCTCGTTACCCGGCCTGGTCCACGATGGCCACATCTACCGGATCAAAGGAGATGACGGGATGTCCACGACCACAAAGGAATCGGTTCGCGCAGCCGACTCCACGCGGACCCGGCGGTTGTTGAGGCTATGTGTGTGGGCCGGCGTCGTCTACACCGTTGCAGTAGGAGTCGCCGGTGCCGGGTTGGCGCGGTTCCTTCCCGCACCAGGTGAGAACTGGAACGCCCCGCAGATCGCGGAATTCTTCCGAGCCAATGAGATCGGCATGCGCGTCGGCATGGAGCTGGTGCTGATCGTCTACATGTTTTATGCGCTGTTCAGCCTCGCACTGGCGCGACTCATGACTCACATCGAAGGTCGCGGCGGATTCCTGGCACCCATCCAGCTGCTTGGCGGCGTCACCACGGCGATCATCACGATGCTGTGTTCGACCTTCTGGCTGACCGCCAGTTTCCGGTCCGCCGGCCGCGACGGCGAGATCATCCAGACGCTGAACGACCTTGGCTGGTTCTTCTTCGACGTGACGGTGATGGCAACCATCGTGCAATTGGTCGCGTTCGGCGCCGTCTGCCTCATCAACGACCAGCGACCCGTTCCGCTGTTCCCGCGGTGGCTCGGCTATCTGTCGATGTTCTTCGCCATGACGTTCCTCTCGGAATTCTTCATGCCGTCCTTCACCACCGGCCCGTTCGCGTGGCACGGCCTACTTTCGCTGTATGTCGCCCTGGGCACATTCCTGGTCTGGATCGGAATCGTCGCGTTCCACGCGTTGCGTGCCATCAAGACCATCACTTCACCGGCATGACCAACAGCGTTGCGCCATCGGCCGTCGTCGAAACCGCTACGCCGCCACGACGCATACCCGGAGAGGAAGGCCTGTGGGTCTTCATCTTCGGAGACATGACGATCTTCGCGCTGCTGTTCGGCGCATTCCTCGTCGCCCGCGGCGACGATCCATCGCTGTTCGTCGCCTCTCGTGAACATCTGAGTCTCGCGTTCGGGACCGCCAATACCTTGGTGCTGTTGACCAGTTCAGCGCTGATTGCGTTGTCTGCTCAGGCATTTCGCGCCAAGCGGGCCGCGGCCGCAGTCCAGATGATCGCCGGTGCCGAGTTGTGCGCCCTGCTGTTCGTCGCGTTCAAGGCCTTCGAATGGCATGATGTGCTGTCTGAGCAGCCGAACGCCGCCGGCAACCCGTTCTATGTCTACTACTTCGGGCTGACCGGCCTGCACCTACTGCATTTGATCGTTGGCAGCGTGGGTCTGATTCTCGTCGGCCGGTCCATGCGGCTACCAAACAAGAACAGCCGCTTCATCATCGAGGCCGGTAGCTGCTATTGGCACATGGTTGACTTGGTCTGGGTCGTCATCTTTCCTCTCGTCTACCTGGCGTCATCATGATCGCCCGGGTCAGCACCCGGTGGCTGCTCACGGTGTGGGGCGCCCTCGTCATCGCGACCTTGATTTCAGCAGCCCTTGGCGCCGAAGAAGGTGCCTCCTCAGTCGGTGTTCGCACCGGGACGGTCATCGCTCTCGCCGTCGCGTTCGTCAAGGCCCATCTCATCGGCATGCAATTCATGGAACTGCGGCATGCCGGCGACGGCTTGTCGCGCCTCTTCACCGTCTGGGTGCTGGTCGTCGCCATCACCATCATCGGTCTCTATCTGAAGGGATAACACTCATGAAGGAACTCCACGGCCGCACGGCTCTGGTCACCGGCGCTTCGGGCGGGCTCGGGACGCACATCGCGCACGCTCTCGCCCGCGAGGGCATGCATGTGGCGGTGTCCGGCCGCCGCGAGAACGCGCTCGCCACAGTCGTTGCTCAGCTGAGGGGTTTGGGAGTACGCGCCGAAGGGGTGCCTGTCGACCTGTCCGACCTCGGCGAGATCGACAGCCTCATCGACCGCACTGAAGACCAGCTCGGGCCGATCGATGTGTTGGTCAACAACGCCGGCATCGAGATCGCATCGACGTTCACACACCTCTCCCGGGCTGAACTCACGGAGACGATCGATGTGAACCTGACCGCAGCCATGCTGCTCACGCATCGCGTGGTGCCCGGGATGCTCGACCGCCGTCGCGGCCACGTCGTCTTCGTGTCCTCTGCCGCAGGCAAATTGGGTCCGGCCTGTCAGGCCCCCTACGCGGCCAGCAAGGCCGCACTCGTCGGCCTCAATCAGTCTCTGCGCGCAGAGTATGCAAAGGAGCCGATCGGGTTTTCGGTGGTGTGCCCGGGATTCGTTGCCGGCGACGGCATGTACCAGCGAATGCTTGATGAAGGGTTCCGTTCCAGTCCGCTGGTCGGAGAGACAACCGTCGAGAAGATCGTGGATCGGACAGTGTGGGCGATCCGGCATGATGTCCCGGAGGTCGTGGTCACCGGTGCACCAGTGCGGCCCTGGCTGGCCTTGGGCCAGATCGCTCCTCGCCTTGCCGAAATCGCCGTGGCACGGTTCGGCGCCGACGGGATGCTGCGGCAGGTGGCAGCATCCCGTGGGCGCCTCGACCCTACCCAGGCAACTGATAGCTGACGCCGGTCAGCTCTTCCGACACATCCCAAAGTCGTTGTGCGGAAGCCAGATCAAGACCAGGCTTGTCCGGTTGCACGATCGTCGGGTATCCGCGGTATTCACCGAAGCCGTTGGGCCCAATGAATTGACCACCTTGTACCGCCGATGCCGTGGCGGCGTACTCCTGGTTCCAGGCGCCGTGCGCGGCCGGCTGTGCCATGGTCCGATTACCCACAAAGCCGAACAAGAACTTCAGAACTCCGGTAGGGCCCGCGGACTGCAGGTTGGTACTCGAATAACCCGGATGCGACAACACACTCCGGACGGGCGAATTCGCGGCCCGCAGCCGGCGGTCGAGTTCCAGTCCGAAAAGCACGTTGGCGAGCTTGGACTGCGAGTAGTAGGACCGCGGCGAGTAGCTTCTCGCGCCTGCGAGGTCGTCGAAATGAACTCTGCCGCCCCGATGTTCGACGGAGCTGACGGTCACCACGCGGCAGTCGCTGCCCCTCGCCGCCGAACGCTGAAGCTGAGCAAGCAACAACCCGGTCAGCGCAAAGGGCCCGAGATGATTTGTCGCGAACTGCAATTCGAATCCTTGCCTCGTCAGCGTGTGTGGCGGCCACATGATCCCGGCATTGTTGACGAGCACATCCACTTCCAGCCCGTCGGACTGGATCTGCGCGGCGCAAGTGCGCACGGAGTCCAGATCGGCGAGATCGAGCAGTCGCAGTTCCACTTTGGCAGCCGGGTATTCGGCGACGATCCGATCTGCGGCGGCAGAGCCTTTGCCGCGGTCCCGCGCGGTCATGATGACGTGGGCGCCCTTGCGGACGAGCGCGAGGCTCGTCTCAAAGCCGAGGCCGCTGTTGGCGCCGGTCACCATGACGGTGCGGCCGGATTGGTCGGGAATGTCGGCAGAGGTCCACCTGGTCACATTGTGCTCCTTGACTTTTCGCAACGGTGTCGGTATGCGATCAGAATGCGGAGTCATCGATCTCCATGACCGCGTTGTCGAGCGAGCTGATGACCGCACGAGCAGCTCCGAGTCCGGGCAGTACCTGCGCGGCGAAATACTGCGCGACAGCAACTTTGCCCTCATAGAACGAGCAATCTTTGCCGTCGGCGCCGTTGGCCAGCGCCGCCAAGGCGACGCGGGCCGACTCCAAGAGCCGCCAACCCACCAGCAAATCGCCCATGGCGTACAACAACGGCACCGCGCCCTGTCCGACCTTGTAGAGCTCGTGCGGATCTTCCTGCGATGCGACGGCATACACCGTCATCGCCCCGACCATCGCCTCGACGTCGCTGTGCGCCGCAAGCAACCGGGCTCGACTCGCGCCCAACTCCACATCGAAGTCGTCCGCAGCGGCACAGCTCTTGATCAGGGCCATGACATGGCCGAGTGCGCCGCCTCGGTCGCGGATCACCTTGCGGAAGAAGAAATCCTGCGCCTGGATGGCGGTAGTGCCTTCATACAGCGTGTCGATCATCGTGTCGCGCACGTATTGCTCGATCGGGTAATCCTGCAGATAACCGGAACCACCCAGGGTTTGCAGACTCAATTTGAGGGTGTCGTAAGCCCGCTCGGAACCCACGCCCTTCAGCACGGGCAAAAGGAAGTCGTTCACCCGGGCAACCATGTCACCGATAGCGCCCGAGACCCGTTGCGCGAGTTCGCCTCTTTCGTCCTGGTGTGCGGCGGCGAACATGTACAGCGCGCGCAAGCCCTCGGCGTAGGCCTTCTGCTGCAACAACATGCGCCGCACTTCGGGGTGATGCGTGATGGTCACCCGCGGTGCGGACTTATCAGCTGAACGGGTCAAATCCGCGCCCTGCACGCGCTCTTTCGCGTAGCCCAGGGCGTTCAGATAGCCCGTCGACAAGGTGCCTGTCGCCTTGGTACCGACGAGCATTCGAGCATTTTCGATGACCCGGAACATCTGGGCGATGCCGTCGTGGACGTCGCCGACCAGCCATCCCACCGCGGGCACTTCGGTCAGCCCGAACGACACCTCACACGTCGGCGAGGACTTCAATCCCATCTTGTGTTCCAGACCGGTGACATACGCTCCATTGCGCCGACCCAATTCGAGCGTCTCCGGATCAAACAGAAACTTGGGCACGTAGAACAGGCTCAGACCTTTGGTACCCGGCGCTGCGCCCTCCGGCCGTGCCAGCACCAGGTGGAACAAATTCTCCGCCGTATCGCCGACGTCACCGCCGGAGATGAATCGCTTGACGCCCTCGATGTGCCAGGTGCCATCGGACTGCGGTACGGCCTTGGTGCGCCCGGCACCGACATCGGAACCGGCGTCGGGCTCGGTCAGGACCATGGTCGCTGCCCAGCCGCGCTCCAAACCCTCGATAGCCCAGTGCTTCTGCTGTTCGTTGCCGATCTCATACAGCACGCTCGCCATCTGCGGCCCCATCTCGAAGAAGCTCGCAGCCGAGTTCGCCACGTGGATCATCTCCGTCACGGCCCACCGCATGGGCGCGGGAGCAGCGATCCCACCCATGGCCTCGGGTAAGCCCAACCGCGACCACCCGGCCTCCTTGATCGCCAACACCGATTTGCGCAGGGGCTCAGGGACGATGATCTCCGCGGACTCGATATCGAGCGATACCGGCTCCCGGTCGGCCGCTGCGTACGACTCGGCGACCGGCCCTTCGGCAAGTCGAGCCACTTCGACGAGCATGTTGCGCGCGGTCGACACGTCCAGGTCACCGTATCTACCCATATGAAGGAGTTCTCCGAGGCCCTGAACCTCGAACAGGTTGAACTCGATATCGCGAACGTTGCTCTTGTAGTGATTCACATGCGGCCTTTCAGCGTCGGGATGTACACCTCATGCTCGCGGCCCGCCGATGACCCCGACAAGGGCACATTGCCTACCACCGCGCCCGCCGGCTGTGCAGTCGGCATCGCATAGACAGGCCGGGCCCGCCAGATGGAAATACTTGATCCCGCAACATGATTAGCCGCTACCGTGCGTGCGGCACACTGCTCATCAGTCCTGGGCGGGAGCCCCGATGACCCGGACGATTTCCAGCGCCAGCGCCACCTGCAGCGTCCGCTGTTCGAGCGGACGCGGCAGCAGCGCACGGGCCCGGTCAAGGCGATTGACGACCGTGTTTCGGTGGGCATATAGGGCCTTCGCAGCGGCCGTTGTGCTGGACCCTTCGCGAAGGTAGACACGTACTGTTTCGCGTAACTCGCTGTCCGCGTACGCGAAATCACCAAGGGTACGCCCGACGAACTCCGCCGCACGTTCTTCGTTGCCGGTCGTCAGCGCGACAAGTTCCACATCGTCGTAGATCGCCACCCGATGGTCGGGCGATATCCGTCGCATGAGCCGTTGCGTGACCACCGCGTCGAGATGACCGCGGCGGAAACCCGCGAGCCCCCACCCCTGCGAACCTATCGCGATCCGCGCTCCGACTTGATCTTTCAGCGATGCTGCCACATCAGCGATGTCCAAAACGTCCGTTCCCGACAGCCATACCCACATGGTGGCCGGGCTCGTCAGGATCGTCAGCGGCCGCACTGCGCCAGCAGCCTGTCCGAGGGCGGTCACCGCCCGCTCGAGAGCACCGGCGTCGGCGGGATCCCTGTCTGCCCACACGATGGCCGCCAGGTGGTGCCTATCCAGTTCATAACGCAGTCGTTGACTGGCGCGCCGAACGGTTATCGGGGCACCTTTGAGTACCAAGCCAACGGCTTCGAGGCGAGCGGCGTGGTCGACATCGGCGATCTGGCCGCGCTCGGTTTCGATCATTTCGTACAGCGCGGCGAGCGTGTCATCGACATAGGCGAACAACGACCGGCTCACCACGTCGATGAATTCCCGAAGCTCACTGACGTCGTCGGTCAGTGCAAAAGCCATCGCCGTCCAGGTCTGGATGGCCGCGTTCTGACCCGCGTGGAAATTCGTGAGGATCGCGGTATCGAACCCGTGCCGCACTACATCTCGCGCCAGATCGACGTTCTCGGAGCCGATGTTCGGCGTGACCGGCATACCCGGCGCCTTCAGACTGGCTGTGGCCCAATGACTGATATTCGCTCTGACGCTCGCGCGCAGGGCGTCGGCGAATCCCGGCTCCGTCGCCCCGTACCGGGGACTTCCGGTAGCCAGGACTGCCTCGTCCACACGTGCGTAGACGTCCTTGGGATTGTCGAGCAACCGGCCTACCGCGGCGCGAATGAGCTCGGCCACTCGCTCCGACGGCGGCTCCCAGTATCTGGCTGCGTTGCCAGGAGGCGTTACGTGCACGTCACCTCGGACAGTAGATCCATCGATCTCACACTAGGCCGTCCGAGACCACGACTACAGGGCATCGTGCACAATCACAAGCCTTTTTATCTACAAAGCGCACAATCGACGAGCTCTCCCTATTCCCGCGCGGTCAATGCCAGTAATCCTGATGTGCTTGTGCTGCTTCGTCTTCCAGGATTGGCCCGACGACGGTGATCGGGCGGTAGCCGTGCAGCAGGACGTCGCGGCACGGCAGCGCGTAGCCCGCGTTCTTCGGATCGCCGCCGGTGAACTGGAGCAGCCGGGTGTTGGACATGCCGTACACCACTCGGCCGATGCCACTCCAGTAGGCGCCGCCCGCACACATCGTGCACGGCTCGGTACTGGCGTACAGCGTCGCCGACCTCATGCCGTCATCGCCGAGAGCGCGCCAGGCACTGCGGACGGTGACCATCTCCGCGTGATCGGTGGGATCACCGCCGTCGACGGAAGATGTGTTGCCGTGCTCGGCCACCACGGTGCCGGCGACATCGGCGACGAGGGCGCCGTAGGGGGCGCCGCCCGCCTGGCGCGCCTGCTCGGCCAGCACGAATGTGTGCCGGAGGTGGGCCAGGTCTTGCGGACTGGGATCGGGCTGGGCATGGGCCGGGCTCGCGACGCCGACGGTCGCCACCGAAGCGCCGAGGGCCAACCCGGCGCCACGCAGCACGGTCCGCCTGTTCGGGTTCGGCATGACTACTTGGTGCCGAAGATGCGGTCGCCGGCGTCGCCGAGGCCCGGCACGATGTAGCCGTGCTCGTCGAGCTGGCGGTCCAGCGCGGCGGCGTAGATCGGGACCTCGGGGTGGGCGGCCTGCATGGCTGCGACGCCCTCCGGGCAGGTCAGCAGACAGACGAACTTGATGGAGCGAGGCTGGTACTCCTTGAGCCGGTCGATGGCGGCCACGGCCGAGTTCCCGGTGGCGAGCATCGGATCGCACACCACGATGTCGCGCTCGTGCAGCTCACTCGGCATCTTGAAGTAATACTCCACGGCGACATGGGTTTTCGGGTCGCGGTACAGACCGATGTGGCCGATGCGCGCGCCGGGAACGACACTGAGCATGCCGTCCAGGATGCCGCTGCCCGCTCGCAGGATCGAGGCGAAGACCAGCTTCTTGCCGTCGATGACCATGCCGGTGGTGGATTCCAGCGGCGTGTCGATCTCGATCTCGTGCACGGGGATATCGCGCAGCACCTCATAGGTCATCAGCATCGAAATCTCGTTGAGCAGTGCACGAAAACCCTTGGTGGATACGTCTTTCTGCCGCATCAGCGTCAGCTTGTGCTGAACCAGCGGATGGTCGACGAGATGCAGGTTACCCATGGCGCCCTCCTAGAAAACCGTGCCGTCACTGCTGATGGACAGCGGCGGGTTCCCGGCCCGCAGCTGCTGCGCCAGGGAGCGCCCGGCTGCCCAGGTACCGCCCTCGAGGACACAGGCCAGCGGCAGTGCCGAGTTGTCGAGGCCGAGCCCGGTGCGCACCAGCGGCGCGAGCGCATCCAGGAGCGCGACGGTCAAGGCTCGCCACTCGACCACCAATTCGTCGGCCACCGACCACGTTCGGGCTGCGATCGACGGATCGTGCAAGCGCAGCGCCCCGGTATCGAGTAGCAGGCCGCCGTTGCGATATTCGGGCAGGCCGGTGAGCGCGTCCAGCCCGGTGACCGGCACGCCCGCCCACTCGAACGGCTCCAGCAGCGAGTAGGTCAGCCACTGCGACAACTTGTGGAACGGCATCCACCCCTGTGACAAGCCCACCCCCGGCACCGCCGGGTGGGGCCAGCAGTCACCGAGCGGGGTACCGCCAATGTCGTTGTCGGACAGCCAGACCCCGGACAGGGTGTCGAGGAGCAGAACGAGGATGTCGTGCGCATCGACTGCCGGGCCGGCCAACACGTCGAACAGGCCACCGGGACGCCCCTGCGGCCCGAAGACGTCGGGATGACTCTCGAGGGCGGCACCGAGGCGGCGCAGCAGCTGTACCCGGCCGCTGAGCCCCACCAGCGGATTGTCGGGCCCGGCCTGAAATACCCGGCCGAGGGCGGCGTCGTCGATGGTGCGCAGTGCCGCGGCGTCGACCTGCCAGGGCTGGGCCGGGTCGCTGGAGAACGTCCCGTCGGCAACCGCATGCCAACTGGCCACACCCAGTCCCTCGGACCGCGTAAAGCGTTGCCCGGTAGTCGGTTCCACGTAGCCCCAGTCGGGACCAGCGCCGGCGTCGAGCAGCACACTGACGACGGCCAGGTCGATCATCGCCCGGGCCCGCGCGGGCGGGTCCAGCGCATCCAGCCGGGCACGCAGATCGGCGGTGCGGTCGACGCCGCCGGCCTCGAAATGGCGCCAGCGGCTGTGGTACGGGATCGCCAGGTCGGGATATCGCGTGCGGGTGACCGCGGCGACGAGGCCGGCGGCCTGCGCCAGGGCTTCGTCGTCGACCACGAACCAGCGCGACTCCCCCGCGCGCGCTCGATTCAGGAGAAAGTCGGCACGTTCACGGATGGCTGCGGTGCTGCGCAGGATGCCGACGGCGACGGCGCTGTCGATGCCGGTGCCGGTGCCGGTGCCGGTGCCGGTGCTGATCGTCATGTCGTGAGTCCGCGGCCCTTGGCGATCTTGAGTTCCTCGGCGTCGGGCACGGGCCCGGGCGTGAAGTAACCGGCGGCGGTCTTGGCGTCGATCTCGACGCGGGCATCGGCCGGGATCAGATCGTCGGGGATGTTGACGCGTTCGACGACCTCGATGCCCGAGCCGGTGATGGCGTCGTACTTCATGTTGCTCATCGATACCAGCCGGTGAATCTTGCGGATACCCAGCCAGTGCAGCACGTCGGGCATGAGTTCCTGGAACCGCATATCCTGAACTCCGGCAACACATTCCGTGCGGGCGAAGTACTGGTCGGCGGTATCGCCACCCACCTGACGCTTACGCGCGTTGTACACCAGGAACTTGGTGACCTCGCCCAGGGCGCGACCCTCTTTGCGGGAGTAGGCCACCAGCCCGACCCCGCCGCGCTGCGCACCCTGGATGCACTCCTCGATGGCATGGGTGAGATACGGCCGACAGGTACAGATGTCGGAGCCGAACACGTCTGAGCCGTTGCACTCGTCGTGCACGCGGGCGGTCAACTCGACGTTGGGATCGGCGAGGTCGCGGGCCTCGCCGAAGATGTAGACGGTCTGCCCGCCGATGGGTGGCAGGAAGACCTCCAGATCGCTGCGCGTGACGAGCTCGGGGTACATGCCGCCGGTCTCCTCGAACAGCACGCGGCGCAGTTCCGTTTCGCTGCAACCGAATCGCGCCGCAACCCCGGGGAGGAACCAGACCGGCTCGATGGCCGCCTTGGTCACCAAGGCGGCGCCGTTGTCCAGCAGCACCCGACCGTCCGGGCGGAGCCGGCCCTTGACGATCGCCTCACCGACCTCCGGCAGGATCACATGGGCCTTGGTGATGGCGATGGTCGGCCGGATGTCGTGGCCGGCGGCCAGTTCGGCGGTGAACGCCTCCGCGACCATGGCACCCCACGGGTCCAGGCTCACGATCGCCGCGGGATCGCTCCACTGGGGGTACGGGCCGATGACATCGGTCGGAGCGGTGTTGGTCAGGTCGGCACGGTGCTCGGGCGAGAGTGCACCGGCGGCCACCGCCAATGCCCGGTAGACGCTGTAGGACCCGCTGTGGGTGCCGATCACGTTGCGGTGCGCCCGCGTGGTGGTGGTCCCGATCACCGGGCCGCGCTCGGCAGCGGTGGCCGCGCCCCAGTGGATCGGCAGGGCGTCGGCGGCGCCGCTGTGGGACGTCAACCTGATGTGGCGGGCAGCGCCCCGGGGCGGGACCGCAAGCGGTGGCCCCGATGCTGCATCTGACTCGATGACCATCGACATCGCTCCTTCCGGCAAGCTCCAGTCAACCCTGAAACGGCCGGGTGTGCAGCGGTACCGCCGGACCGCCTGGCCCGGCAGGCAGATCAGTAGACGTCGCGGACGTAGCGCTTGTCGGCGATCAGCTCACGCTTGTAGTCGTGTGCTGCCGATTCGGACATGCCGCCGTGGGTCTTGATGATGTGGGTGAGCGTCAGGTCGACGTCCTTGGCCATCCGTGTCGCGTCGCCGCACACGTAGAAGTGCGCGCCGTCCTCGAGCCAGCGCCACAGGATCTCGCCGTGCTCGCGCATCCTGTGTTGTACGTAGACCCGGCGCGCCTGGTCCCGGGAGAACGCGGTGTCCAGCCGGGTCAGCAGCCCGTCTGCGGCGAAGGCCTCCAATTCGTCTTGGTAGTAATAGTTTTCGGCCCGGTGCTGGTCGCCGAAGAACAGCCAGTTGCGGCCGGTGTGGCCCAGTGCCCGGCGCTCGTGCAGGAAGCCACGGAACGGCGCGATACCCGTGCCGGGGCCGACCATGATCATCGGAGTCAGCGCGTCCTCGGGCGGCCGGAAGTGCGGCGCCGACTGCAGGAACACCGGAACCGTCTGCGCCCGGTCGGCCAGGTATGTGGACGCGACGCCGTGCCGGATGCCGCCGCGGACGCCCTCGTAACGGACCACCGACACCGTCAGCTGCACCTCGTCGGGGCTCACCAGCGGGCTGGACGAGATCGAGTAGGAGCGCGGCGCCAGGCGCACCAACGCATCTCGCCACTCCTCGGGCTCCGCACGGACCTTGAACTCTTCGACCAGGTCCAGGCCGGTGCGGCCGTCGAGCCAGCGGTCGCGTTCTTCCCGGGGCGCCCGCAGCGCCTTGGCGCCACTGTGGTCGGCCAGGAAGTTGATCAGGTTCGGTGACACCTTGCAGATGTCGTACGACGTGGTCAGCGCATCGCGGAGTGCGGTTTCGTCGCCGTCGATCTCGATGACCTCGTCGCCCGAGAGCCCGGTGGCCGCCAGCCATGCCGATACGGCCTCCGGGGAGTTGGCCACCACCACGCCGAGCGCATCACCGACGCCATAGCTGACGTCGTGGCCGGACAGGTCGAAGCCGATCTGGCGGACTTCCTTCGTGCCGCCGGTGGTCAGCAGAGTGTTGCGGCACAACGGGACCGGCAGCGGGTTGTTACGGGTGAAGGGCCTGGCGGGTCTGGGAGCGGGCCTGGCCGGCACGGCAGGTGCGGTCGTTGCCTGCGGGGCCGGCGCGGCCAACTCGACAACAGCATCGGTCCACTGCGCAAGCGGCTCGTCGTCGTACACCTCGCAGTCCGCGCGGTCCAGCAGCGCGGTGGCCCCCAGTTCGGTGAAGCGGCCGTCCAGGGATTTGGCGTAGCCGCAGAAGTTCTCGTAGGCCCGGTCGCCGATCCCGAGCACGGAATACCGCACCCCGGACAGGTCCGGCGCATCCCCGGCACTCAGGCGATCCCAGAAGTCGGCGCCGTTGTCGGGTGGTCCACCGTCCCCGAAAGTGCTTGTCACGACCAGCACTTCGCTCGCAGCGGCGACGTCGTCCAGCGCGGTGTCGTCGAGCACCTGCAGCCGGGCCCCAGGGATCCGCGCGGCCAGCCCCGCGGCGAACTCCTCAGCCGTGCCGGTCTGCGACGCCCACAGCACCAGCGGGCCCGAGGGCGCCGGCTCCGACTGCACATCGATGGCGGCAGCCGGAAGCGAGACACTGTGCGCGCCGGCCAGCGCCCCGTCGACCCACAGCCGCACCGTGCGGCTGACAGGCGCCGACGCAGGCAGCACCGGGACCCCGGCGGACTGCTGGATACCCCTGAAAAAGCCTGACAGGTAGACCTTTTCGGTGTCGTTGAGCTCGGGAGGTCCGGCCAGGCCGAGTGCGGCGGCCAGTGGGTGCGTCCCGGCACCGGTGAGCGCGGCCAGAGGTGCGACGGCGGGCTCGGTCACGACCGGCGCCAGGCGCACCGCGCACACCTTGAATTCGGGCTGCAACGAAGCGGGGTCCACCGCATCGTTGGTGACGGCATTGATTGTGAGCTGGTCGCCCTGTTGGTCGTTCCAGTGGAACGGCGCGAAGCAGTTGCCCGCCCGCACCCGGTCGGTCAGGACGGCCGGCAGGACCGCCGTGCCGCGGCGCGACGAAACCTGGACCGGCGCACCATCGGTGATGCCGAGGCCCGCCGCGTCGGTCGGATGAATCTCGATGAACGGCTTCCCGGTGAGCTTGTTGAGCTTCTCCACCTTGCCGGTCTTGGTCATGGTGTGCCACTGGTGTTGCAGCCGGCCGGTGTTCAGCACCAACGGGAATTCGTCGTCGGGCAGTTCGTCGGCGTCCATGTGCGGGCGCGCGTGGAACACCGCCCGCCGCGACGGCGTCGGGAACGCCAGCCGCGGACGACGCCCGTCCGCGCCGACGAACAGGTCCTGGCTGACGCCGTCGTTGAGGTAGCGGATCGGGTTGCGGTCGCCGCTGTCCGGCGGACAGGGCCACTGCAGCGGGGTCTCCCGCAGCCGCTCGTAGGTCACGCCGCTGAGGTCGTAACCGGTCCGGCGGTTGGTGAACTGCCGGATTTCGGTGAAGATGTCCTCGCTGGACTTGTAGTCGAAATCGTCTCCGAACCCCATGTGCCGGGCGACGTTGCAGATCAGCTCCCAGTCGGGCCGCGCGTCACCGGCGGCGGGGATGCTCTGCTGTAAAAGGGTGAGGTTGCGTTCGGAGTTGACCATGACGCCGTCGGCTTCCGCCCACAGCGTGGCGGGCAGCACGATGTCGGCGTACGCGTTGGTCGCGGTGTCCTGGTAGGTGTCCTGGGTGATCACCAGTTCGGCGGCCTGGAGGCCGTCGATGACGGTCCGCCGATTGGCCACGGAGGCAACGGGATTGGTGCAGATGATCCATACCGCCTTGATGTCACCGGTGGCCAGCTGCCGGAACATCTCGATGGTGCCGGGCCCGACGTCGGTGCGGATGGTGCCGGGTTCCAGCACCCACTGCTCTTCGGCGAACGCCCGGTCCGCGGCCGACGTGACGGCGCGCTGCCCGGGCAGACCCGGTCCCATGTAACCCATTTCGCGGCCGCCCATGGCGTTGGGCTGGCCGGTCAGGGACATCGGGCCGCTGCCGGTCCGGCAGATGGCTCCGGTGGCCAGGTGCAGGTTGCAGATGGCGTTGGTGTTCCAGGTGCCGTGGGTGCTCTGGTTCAGGCCCATGGTCCAGCACGACATCCACTCCCCTGCCTCGGCGATCATCTCGGCGGCGCGGCGGATGTCGGCTTCGGGTAGTCCGGTGATCGCCGCGACCTTCGCCGGCGGATAGTCGGCGAGGAACGCGGGCATGGCCTCCCAGCCCTCGGTGTGCTCGGCGATGAATTCGTGGTCTATCGCGCCGCTTTCGACCAACAGGTGCAGCAGACCGTTGAGCAGCGCCAGGTCGGTGCCTGGTTTGATCTGCAGGAAGAGATCGGCCTTCTCGGCGGTCGCGGTGCGGCGCGGGTCGACGACGATCAGCTTGGCGCCCGGCCCGTTCTTGCCGGCAATCCGGTCGGCCATCCGCAGGAACAGGATCGGATGGCAGTCGGCCATGTTGGCGCCGATGACGAAAAACAGGTCGGCACAGTCGAAATCGGTGTACGACCCGGGCGGGCCGTCGGCGCCCAGCGACTGCTTGAATCCGGTGCCGGCGCTCGCCATGCACAACCGGGAGTTGGATTCGATGTGCACGGTGCGGATGAAGCCCTTGGCCAGCTTGTTGGCCAGGTACTGGGCTTCGATGGTCATCTGACCCGAAACGTACAGCGCCACAGCGTCGGGGCCGTGCTCGTCGATGATGGCGCGCAGCCGGCGGCCGGCTTCCGCGGTGGCGTCGTCGGTGGTGATGCTGACCATCTCACCGCCCCGCCGCAACAGCGCGGTGGTGAGCCGGCCGTCGTCCGCGGCCACCAGATCGGCGTGCGTGGCGCCCTTTGTGCACAGCCGCCCGAAATTGGCGGGGTGCAAGCGGTCCCCGGACACACGGGCGATCACGGGCAGCCCGGTACCGGCGTCGGGGCGGGTTTCAACCGAAATGCCACAACCGACACCGCAGTACGAGCACGCGCTGCGTGTCGTGTGCGGCCCTGCGGTGGTCATGTGCTCAGTTCTACGGGCTGTCAATTCCGCAGCCGTTGCGCGACTATGTACTGCGCGTCAAACCGAGCGCACATGATCGTCACGTCCTGGTGCGCACCATTTTTCGTGTCGGACTCACGGTCGAAACGTGCCGGAAATCTGTGACCCCGGTTACGCGGTGTCCGGTGACCATCCCGGCCCGCGGAAGGTGTGGCCGAAACGCTGCTTCCAGGTCTTGGCCACGCGCACATCGCGCCAGATGGCGGTGTATTCATGAGTGGCCACCCGCAGCGGGTTGAAGGTCTTGATGTTCTTGGTCAGGCCGTAGACCACGCGCTCACCTTCGGGCCGGAAACTGCCGAACAGCCGGTCCCAGATGATCAGGATGCCACCGTAATTGGTGTCCAGGTATTGGTCGTTGGACCCGTGGTGCACGCGGTGATGCGACGGCGTGTTCATCACGAACTCGATGGGCCGCCACATCTTTCCGACCCTCTCGGTGTGGATGAAGAACTGGTACAGGAGGCTGACGGACTGCTGCAGCAGGATCATCCACGGCGAGAAGCCGAGGAACGCCAAGGGCAACCAGAACGGCAGCGCCGTGAACGGCGTCCACGTCTGCCGGAGCGCGGTCGACAGGTTGTAGTGCTCGCTGGAGTGGTGCACGACGTGGCTGGCCCAGAACAGGCGAATCGTGTGGTGCGTGCGGTGATACCAGTAGTAGACGAAGTCGTCGGCGACGAACAGCGCGATCCAGGTCAGCGGATTGTCGGCCGGCAGATGTACCGGCGTCACCAGGTAGGCCGCGCTGAACGCCGCCAGGACCACCAGCTTCCAGCCGATGTTGATGACGACGTTGCCGATACCCATCGTGAGACTCGTTCGGGAATCCCGGAATTCGTAACCGACCTCGTCGTCATCCGGCAGGAAGCGGAACGACAGTGCCTCCAGCACGAGACAGATCACGAACACCGGCACGGCGTGCAGGATCAGATCGAACATGGGCAGTGACTCCTACTGCTGAGCGGAAAGGGTGTCGACGACGCGGCCCAGCAGCTCGTCGGCTACGCGATGAGCGTCGTCGGCGTTGCGGGCGACGAGGTGCTCTGCCAGCGTGATGTGGGCGTCGCGGTCGGCCAGTTCGGCCGCCATGCCGAGGTCGGCGATCGAGTCGAAGCCGATGTCGGCGAACGCCGCGACCAGCGTGTTCAACGCGAGCCGGTAGGCCAGGTTGCCGCTGCCGTCGATGATCGCGGTCCAGAACGTCAGGTCCACCGCGAAGGATTCGTCGGTGCGCTGCGCCGGGTACGCCGCGGCCGCGGCGGCGATGGTCGCCAGCTGGTCGTCGGTGGCGTTGCCCGCACACAGCCGGGCCGCATCGGCGGCCACAGACCGGCGCATCACCATGATGTCGCGGGCGATCTGCAACGCCGGTACCGCGCCAGTGGCCGCGAGGGTGCTGAGCACGTCCAGACCGGCAGTTTGGCGCCAATCCTGGACCCGCGTCTTGCCACCGTGGCTGATTCGCACCAGGCGGGCCTGCTGCAGCCGCTTGAGCGCTTCCCGGATGGCATGCCGATTCACCGCGAAGGCCAGCGCCAGCTCGCGCTCGGACGGCAGCGCCTCGTCGACCGCGACGCGGCCGGACAGGATCTCGTCGACGAGGTGCGCGAAGACCGAGTCGCTGACCGCTGACCGCGCGACGGGGGCGATGTCCATGAGCTCAATGATCGGGGTCGCCACGACAACTGGTCAACTGGTTGGACCAGTTATCTGGATCACAGGCGCGGAAATGCCCCGCGGGGCACTCCCGCGGGGCATTCCCGGCCGGCCGCTAGGTAGCCGGCACGAAGTCCCGGCCGACGTGCTCGCCCGTCGCCGCCCGCAGGTGCGGCTGGCGCAGGAACACGAACCACGTGACGATGCCGCACACCACGTAGAAACCGAGGAAAACCCAGAACGCGCTGGTCGCCGAATGCGACGGACCCGCATAGGACGTCCGGAGCACGATGTTGACGAGCACGCCGCCGAACGCACCGACCGCGCCGGCGAAGCCGATCAGGGCACCCGACATGCTGCGCGACCACAGCATCTTCTCCGCGGCACCCAACTCGTCCTTACCCTGCGCCTTGGCCTCGAAGATCGACGGGATCATCTTGTAGGTCGAGCCGTTGCCGATGCCCGTCAGGATGAACAACACCATGAACGCGGTGATGTAGACCGCCATCTGAGCGCCCGTCGCCGGGCCCTTGGTGGCGTCGTCCCACATGCCGGTGCTCACCAGCACGCCGGTGACGAGCGTCATCGCGACGAAGGTGTACAGCGTGATCTTTCCGCCACCGATCTTGTCGGCCAGCTTGCCGCCGAACGGGCGCGAGATCGAGCCGAGCAGCGGGCCCAGGAACGCGATCCACGCGGTGTGGATGGAGGCGTCGAAGGTGGCCTTGGCGAGCTCCTTGGCGGCTTCTTTCGGCAGCTTGGCCACCGATGCTACGTGGTACTTCTCGAGCAGCGGCGCGACGTCCTGCGCGGTGAAGTTGATGTTCAGAATCTGGGTGAACGCGAAGCTGAAACCGATGAACGAACCGAAGGTGCCGATGTAGAGGAAACACATCACCCACGAGTTGCGGAACTTCATGGCCTCGACCATCGCCGACAGGTTCGACTTCTGCCCCTGGATGTTGTCCATGAACAGCGCGGCGCCCAGGGCCGCGGCCGCCAGCAGCACCAGGTAGATGGCACACACGACCTCCGGACGACGGTTGCCGAGGGTGGCGATGACGACCAGGCCGATGATCTGGAGGGCCGGGACACCGATGTTGCCGCCGCCGGCGTTCAAGCCGAGCGCCCAGCCCTTCAACCGCTGCGGGTAGAAGGCGTTGATGTTGGTCATCGACGACGCGAAGTTACCGCCACCGAAACCGGCGACCGCCGCGACGATCAGGAACGTCGTGTACGACGTGCCCGGATGCATCATGAAGTACATGGTCAGCGCACACGGGATGGCCAGCATCAATGCGCTGAAGATGGTGAAGTTGCGGCCACCGAACTTGGCCGGTCCGATGGTGTAGGGAATGCGCATGAAAGCACCCACCGCGATCGGGACGGCACCCAGGACGAACTTGCCCAGCGCATCGATGCCATAGACGGCCTGCGGCATGAACAGCACCATCACCGACCAGATGGACCAGACGGAGAAACCGACATGCTCGGCGAAGATCGACCAGATCAGATTCCGCTTGGCGATGTCCTTGTTACCGGCGTCCCACGCAGCAACATCCTCAGCATCCCAGTGCTCGATGTCGCGGTTACGACTCAACAGACTCACAGTGCCTCCAGGCCTCCCAGTACGGAAATAGGTTGGCTACATATGTACGGACGCCCCATGCCGCAGCTGTTGCCCTTCGGTGTCAGCAAAGTCAATAGGGACTCACTTGGAGCACCCTGTGGTTCGTGACCCGCGTGATTCACGGCCGACGTATCGACGCAACAAGCTCGAAATAACCCGGGCGCGACCCGGCCAGCGCTCATGGCTGCCGACAGCGGCACCGATCACGTGGCCGATCACGCCGGAGGGGTCTCGAGAAGTACGTGAGTTCAATCGCGGTGGCGATCCGCGGCGGTTATTGAGCTCAGGGACCTCCGGCGGCCGCAGACGGCACCTGGCTTCAATCACCGCATCGCAAAGGCCTGGCGACGGCAGCCAGGCACTTCTCTGGCCGGCTCGCGATGAAGAAATAGCACCGCCGCGACGGAAATCCGTCGCGGCGGTGCTATCAGGGTGAAATCGGGAGCGCCGGGGCTCAGGCCTTCTTGGCCTCGTCCTCGTCCGCCTTGGCTTCTTCGGTGCTTCCGGCTTCGGCGCTTTCTGCTTCCTCCGCCTCGTCGGCGGCGGCCGCAGGCTCGTCGGCTTCGTCGGCGTCCGCAGCGTCGGCGTCCTCGGCCTTTTCGGCAGCCTCAGGCTCGTCGGCAGTTTCGGATTCCGCGGATTCCGCCGCCGCCTCGGCCTCGTCACCTTCGGACTCTTCGGCCTCAGCCACGGCAGCGTCGGCCTCGTCGTCCGAAACCGCTTCGGCGACAACCGTTTCCGATTCGGCCTCGGCGTCGTCCTCGGGGTAGTCCACGGCGGCCACCACAGCGGTATCGGCGGCGGCTTCGTCGTCGGCACCGGCGGAGTCGGCCTGTGCCGCGCCGCCGCGGGAGCGTTCCCGCAGCGCGTCGACGATGAGCAGCAACACCCCGATGACGCTGGCGCCGATACACACCCAGGCGATCAGCTCATTGCTGGTGACAATCGCGGTCACCAACGCGGTCAGCCCGATGAGGGCAAGGACCAGGGCAATGATCAGCATTGGTCAGCCGTCAGCTGTTGCCCCGGTTGAACTGGCCGAAGCCAGCACCCTCGCCACCGGCCGCCGAATCCGCCGGAGCGGCAGAGCCGCGCTGGCCGAGCTCTTCGAGCTGGGACTCCAGGTAGGTCTTGAGGCGAGTGCGGTACTCGCGCTCGAACGTGCGCAGCTGCTCGAGGCGGCCTTCCAGCACCGTGCGCTGCTGGTTGATGTTGCCCATGATCTCGGTGTGCTTGCGCTCGGCGTCGGCCTGCAGGGCGTCTGCCTTGTCCTGGGCCTGACGCAGCTGGGTCTCCGAACGTGTCTGCGCGTCGGCCAGCATGGCCTCGGCGCGTGCCTTGGCGTCGGCGACCGTGGTCTCGGCGGTGCGCTTGGCATCGCTGACCAGGGCATCGGCCTGGGCGCGGGCGTCGGCGAGGGTCTTGTCGGCCTCGGCCTTGGCCGAACCGGTGAGACGGTCGGCGGTGTCCTGGGCCAGGCTCAGCACCTTGGCCGCGCGGACGTGGTGGTCCTCGCCGACCGGCGCAGCGACAGGAGCGGCCACCGGCGCGGCTGCCGCGACGGGCTCGGGCTCCGGTGCGGGCGGGGTGAAGACCGGAGCCGCGACCGGCTGGCCGGTGCGGGCGGACTGGAGCTCGGCGTCGAGCTCGGCGACCCGCTGCCGCAGATCGCTGTTCTCTTCGATCAGCCGGGTCAGCTCGGTCTCGACGAGATCGAGGAATGCATCGACCTCATCCTCGTTATAACCGCGCTTGCCAATCGGCGGCTTGCTGAATGCGACGTTGTGGACGTCAGCCGGAGTTAGCGGCATCTTCTGCCCCCTTGCAGTCTGGACCGTCAATCGGTGTCAAAGTGTAGAGCGATCAAAGTGTAGAGCGATCGTGGAGTAACTGGCGTCCATCCTGTCACAGCAGACCCGTCGGTTGCAGGCGAGGTCCGGAATTAAGAACGAATTTCAATGTTTCATTGGAATTCGGCAACGCTTGCCGCACGCTCGGCACGAATTGACCAAAACGAAAGAAGCGCATTAATCACATAAATGTAATTAATGCGCTTCTGCAGGTCAGGGGAACCGCGCGGTCAGGCCCCGACCTGATCGAAAGACAGCCGCATGCCGATGAACACCACCATGAGCAGCACCACGATGGACAGGTCGACCCGGACCGGCCCGATGGTCAGCGGCGGGATCAAGCGCCGCAACAGCTTCACCGGAGGATCGGTCACCGTCATGATCGCTTCGAGGATCACCACGGTCAGTCCCCTCGGCTGCCAGTCGCGGCTGAACCCACGGATGAACTCCACCACCACACGGGCGATCAGCAGCAGCCAGAAGACGAAGAGCGCAAAACCCAGAATGTCGAAGAACAGGGTCAATGCAACAGACCTCACTAGCGCGGGAAAAGCGCCGACTGATGTCGGCGCTTGAGAGCGAGCCTACCTAACGCAGACCCCTCCGGCCGGGGGCCGAAGGGGTCTTGCGTGGAGCTATTCGGTGATACCAGTAGTGCTACTGGTAGCTGTAGAAGCCCGCCTCGGCGATCCGGCGACGCTCTTCGGCGCTGACGTCGACATCGGCCGGCGACAGCAGGAAGACCTTGGTGGCGACCTTGTCGAACGAGCCACGCAGCGCGAAGGCCAGGCCGGCGGCGAAGTCCACGAGGCGCTTGGCGTCGGCGTTGTCCATCGACACCAGATCCATGATCACCGGGGTGCCGTCGCGGAAGCGCTCACCGATGGTGCGGGCCTCGCTGTAGTCCTTGGGACGCAGGGTCGTGATCTTGGCCAGCGCGCTGCCGGCCTCGAACAGCTCGGCCATGCGGCGGGGCTCCATCGCCACGGCGCCACGGGTGGCCCCACGCAGGGTGTTGAAGCGCGGACGCTCGAACTCGCGCGGGCCGCGGGCCGGCATCTCGTCGTAGCCACCGCGGTAACCCATTGGGGCACTTTCGTATTCGCGGCCCATGCGGTCGTCGTAGCCGCGAGGCTCGCCACGGCCGTAGCCCTCGTCCTCGAAGCGCTCGTCGCGGGGGCGACGCGGCGGCGCGTACTCGCGAGCCGGACGGTCTTCGTCGTCGTAGTACTCGTCGTCATAGTCGTCCATTGGCGCCATACCGAAGTAGGCCTTGACCTTGTGCAGTGTGCTCATCGGATGCCCCTAGCTAAGAATGTGGTGTTTGGTGACTGTGATGTAAGTGTGACTGGAGTGACTACTCATGGTGACGTTAGAGGACGCGGTCCCATAAGCGCGGTACCGACACGCACACACGTTGACCCGTGTCGCACCGCAACTTCCAGGTCATTCGACATGCCCGCCGACAACCCCAGCTGGTGCGGGTATTGCGTTTGGACCCTGAGCAATTCAGCCTCCAGCCGCGCAAACTCCGCCTCGGCCTCGCCGGCCAGCGGCGGGATGGCCATCAGGCCCGCCAGACCCAGACCCGGGGCGGCGTGCGCGGCCGCGCACAGTTCGTCGACCAGATCAGGCCGGTCCACCGGCACACCGCCGCGGGCCGGATCCCCGTCGAGACTGACCTGGATATACACCTGCAACGGCTCGGACCTGCGGCCTTGATCCAGCGCTTCGATCGCGCCGCGGGACAGCGCGGTGATCAACGGCCCGGTGTCGACCGAATGCGCCACCGCCGCCCAGCGCGCCACGGCGCGCGCTTTGTTGCGTTGAATTCGGCCGATCATGTGCCACCGAATTGCATTGTTCGACTCTATGTTCGATGACGCATCCAACAATTCGCGGGGCGCTGTGATCAATTTCTTGTCCGACAACGCGGCCGACACCTCGGCGACTTTGCCCGCAGCTTCCTGCTCGCGCGATTCGCCGAATGCCCGACAGCCCAATCCGAACAGTGCAACAACATCACTCGCCGGAAAGAATTTGGTGACCGGAAGAAATTCGATGTCGGCCCGATCCCGGCCGGCGGCTGCCGCGGCAGCGTCGATCCGCGCCTGAATCCGGGCCAGCGACGCGGCCAATTCGGCCTCGCGCGGCGCGCTGGTCATTCCATCCACACCACCGACGCCAGCCGCCCGGTCGGGGCGCCGCGTCGGTGACTGAACAGATTCGGATCATCGACCGTGCAGCGCGGGTCGATGTCGATGGCCTTGATCCCCACCCCCGCCAACTGCTTGGCGATACCGGCCCGCAAGTCGAGACCCACGGTGCCGCGGGCGGTGGTGGTGATGCTGCCCGGCAGCACCGCCTCGACGTCGTCGGCCATCTCGTAGGGCACCTCATAGTTGCGTCCGCTGACCGCCGGACCGAGAAGCACCGAGATGTCCTGCACCTGCGCGCCGAGCTTCTGCATCGCCTCGACCGTGCGCAGCACCACGCCCATCTGCGCGCCGACCCGTCCGGCATGCACCGCGCCCACCACACCAGCGCGTGGATCACCCAACAGCACCGGCACGCAGTCGGCCGTGATCACCGCGAGCGGAAGCCGCGGCGTCGCGGTGACCAGGGCGTCGGTGTTGTCGTAGGCTCCCCCGGCTCCAGTTCCAGGGCCCTCGACAACTTCGACATGGTCACCGTGCACCTGGTTCATCCACACCAGCGGGCCGTGCCCGATGGCCTCGGCCAGCCGAGTCCGGTTGGCCGCCACGGCCTTTGGCTCGTCGCCGACGTGGTCACCCAGGTTGAACGTGTCGAACGGGGCCTTGGAGACCCCGCCCGCACGCGTCGTAGTCACTCTGCGGATACGGAACGTCACGATGACAAATTTTATCCGGCGTATCCGCGCCACTCGGACATCGTCAGTGCTTCATGAACGGCGGCACGTCGACGTCGTCATCGTCGTCGCCACGGCCGCCGACGCTCACCGTCACACCGTTGGTCGCCGCCGGGACGCTGCCCGGGTCGGCGTTGAAGGCGCCGAGCTTGCCCGCGCTCGCCGCCCCGAAGGTCTGTGCGCGGTGCGCACCACCGGCAGCCGGCGTCGCCGTCGCCGTCGCACCCGGCACCGCCGAGGTGACGGGCTTGCGGCTCTGGCCGGCGGTGTCGAACCCGGCCGCGATGACCGTGACCCGGACCTCGTCGCCCAGCGAATCGTCGATGACGGTTCCGAAGATGATGTTGGCCTCGGGGTGCGCGGCATCCTGCACCAGCGACGCGGCCTCGTTGATCTCGAACAGACCCAGGTCACTGCCACCGGCCACCGACATCAGCACGCCCTGGGCGCCGTCCATCGAGGCCTCGAGCAGCGGCGAGTTGATCGCGATCTCGGCTGCCTTGAGCGCGCGACCGTCACCGCGGGCCGAACCGATACCCATCAACGCCGTGCCGGCGCTGCTCATGACGCCCTTGACGTCGGCGAAGTCGACGTTGATCAGACCCGGGGTCGTGATCAGGTCGGTGATGCCCTGCACACCGTTGAGCAGCACCTCGTCGGCGCTGCGGAACGCGTCCATCAGCGAGACGGCGGCGTCGCCCATCTGCAGCAGGCGGTCGTTGGGGATGACGATCAGGGTGTCGCAGCTCTCGCGCAGCGCCTGGATGCCGGTCTCGGCCTGGTTCGAGCGGCGCTTGCCCTCGAAGGAGAACGGGCGGGTCACGACGCCGACGGTCAGCGCGCCGAGCTTGCGGGCGATGGAGGCGACGACGGGCGCGCCACCTGTACCGGTGCCACCACCCTCGCCGGCGGTGACGAACACCATGTCGGCGCCGCGCAGCAGCTCTTCGATCTCGTCCTTGGCGTCCTCGGCAGCCTTGCGGCCGACCTCGGGGTCGGCGCCGGCGCCCAGGCCACGGGTCGAATCACGGCCGACGTCGAGCTTGACGTCCGCCTCACTGAGCAGCAGCGCCTGTGCATCGGTGTTGATCGCGATGAACTCGACGCCACGCAGGCCCTGTTCGATCATGCGGTTGACGGCGTTGACGCCGCCGCCGCCGACACCGATCACCTTGATGACGGCGAGGTAGTTATGCGGGGGTGTCATCTGACGTCTTCCTCCCTGGCTTGTCTTGTCCGGAGCAAAACTTCTCGAATCAAAACCCTAAACCTCAACCATAGGGTTAGAGTTATGTCAAGTTGTTCCGCGCAAACAGAACGGTAGGGGGCGGCCGCGCCGCAGCCGTGCAGGCGCGCCGAGAGTTCACGCGATTTTTCTTGGGCGGGGCGCGCGAGGCGACGCGAACGATGAGCTACTTCACAGTGGGCAGGTCGGGACTGGACACGTCATAGGTGTGCCCCGGCTGCGTCAGCAGCGCACCGAGCTTGAGCGCCTTCTCCTCGGTGCGGTCCGTGGTTCCCCAGATGACCTCGCGACCGTCGTTCAGCGTGAGCGTGACACCGGCGACCGATGGCGCCCCGACACGTGCGACCTGGCTGAACACCTCGGGACGCAGCGACAACAGGACCTCGAGGGCCGCCAGGGTCGCCGGATCCTTCGGGCCGGGATTGTCGGCATCCAGGTACGGCAGTCCCTGCGGCGGCGGCTCGGTCGCGAAATCCACGCCGTCGCGGTCGAACAGGTGCGGGCCGTCCGGGTACTCCTTGGCCGCCACCGGGACGCGCTCCAGCACCGTGATCCGCAGGGTGGACGGGTACTCGCGCTGTACCCGGGCGCTGGCCACCCGCCGGATCGTGGCGACCCGTTCGGCCACCGCGTCCGTATTGACCTGCAGCAGTGGCGTTTCCGGTTTGACCGCGGCCGCCGCGTTCACCTCGTCCTCGGTGAGGGTCGCCAGGCCGGTGACCACCGTGTGGCGGACCGCCATGATCGGCGTGAAGTACAGCACCAGACCCAGTGCGACGGCGACGACGGCCGTCACCGCCGACCACAGCAACAGCTTCAGCCCGCGGATGACGCCCCGCGTGGGCGCCTTGGGCTGCTCCGACAGGCCCGCCGCACGGCGCCGGGCCTCCTGACGCGCCTGCTCGAGAGCCCTGGCCCGCTCCAGTGCGACGCGGCGTTCCTCGCGCTCGCGCCGGGCGCGGCGACGGGGCCCCTCGTAGTCGGGTGACGCGGGATCGGCCGACGCGGCGTCCGGCGCCGTCTCGGCTGCGGGCTCCGCGCCCGCGGTGTCCGGCTCGATACCCTCCGGCGCACCGTCGTCCGCCGTCTCACCCTGCACCGTATCGCCCTGCGCCACAACAGGTTCGGCAGCCGGCTCCCCCGAGCCGTCCTCGGCTGTCACGGCGTGGGCCGTCCCGGGGCGGCGCGGTCGGCCTTGACCTCCAGTGCGGTCAGGATCTCGCGGCCCAACAGCGTGACGTCGCCGGCGCCCATGGTGACGATGACGTCGCCGGGGCCGGCCTTGGCAGCCACCTGCTCGGCCACCGCGGAGAAGTCCGGCACGTAATGCACCGGCGCCGAGACGTGCTCGACGATGCTCGCACCGCTGACACCGGCCAGGGGGACCTCTCGCGCGGCATAGACGTCCAGGACGAACACCTCGTCGGCACGGTCCAGGGCCTGGCCGAACTCTTTCGCGAAAGTCTGTGTCCGCGAATACAAGTGGGGCTGGAACACGACGATGGACCGGGACGTGCCGGCCACCGCCCGCAACGCCTCAAGGGTCGCCCGTACCTCGGTGGGATGGTGCGCGTAGTCGTCGAAAACCCGGACGCCGTAAGCGGTTCCGACCGCCTCGAAGCGGCGCCGCACGCCTTCGAACCCGGTGAGCCCGTCGAGCACGGCCTCCGGATCGGCGCCGACCTCCCGGGCCGCCAACAGCGCGGCCAGGGCGTTGAGCGCCATGTGCTTGCCCGGCACCGACAACCGCATGCCGCGGCGGTGCGGCTCGCCCGCCAGTTGGATGGCCGCCACCCCACCGGTGCCCTGTTGCTGCCAGTTCAGCAGCGTCGCCTCCAGATCGATGCGCTGCCCACCGCCCATGCCGTACCGCAGTACCCGAACGCCGCGCTCCGCCGACCGCTGGGCCAGTGCTTCGGCACCCGGATCGTCGGCGCACACCACCAGCGCGCCACCGGGACGCAGCCGGGCCACGAAGTCGTCGAACACCGCGGTGTAGGCCTCGACGCTGCCGAAATGGTCCAGGTGGTCGGCCTCGATGTTTGTCACCACCGCCACGTCGGGGGTGTATTCGAGCAGCGAACCGTCACTCTCGTCGGCCTCGGCGACAAAACAGTCACCGCTGCCGTGGTGCGCGTTGGTGCCGGCCTCGCCGAGGTCGCCGCCGACGGCGAACGACGGGTCGAAACCGCTGTGCTGCAACGCCACGATGACCATCGAGGTCGTCGTGGTCTTGCCGTGCGTGCCGGTCACCAGCACCGAGCGGTAGCCGTCCATCAGTTTGGCGAGCACGACCGGGCGCATGATCACCGGGATGCCGCGCCGCCGGGCCTCCACCAGCTCGGGGTTGTCCTTGGGGATGGCGGCGTGCGTGCTGACCACGACGGTCGGCCCGCCCGGCAGCATGTCCAGCGACGACGCGTCGTGCCCGATCCGGATTTCGGCCCCGCGCGCCCGCAGCGCCGCGACACCACGGGATTCCTTGGCGTCCGAGCCGGACACCTGGCCGCCGCGGTCCAGCAGGATCCGGGCGATACCGGACATCCCGGCACCGCCGATACCGACCATGTGCACCCGGGCCAGCCCGGGCGGCAGCTCGCGCGCCGTCATCGGACACCTGCTGCCACGTCGAGAGCGATCTGCGCCACCCGCCGGGCCGCGTCGCGATGGCCGGCCAGCGCGGCCGCCGTCGTCATCTGATCCAGTGCGGCGGTGTCGCGCATCAAAGTTCCGATCCGTTCGGTGACGAAGTCCGGGGTCAACTCGGCGTCGTCGACCAGCAGGCCGCCGCCGGCGTCGACCACCGGTAGTGCGTTGAGTCGTTGCTCGCCGTTGCCGATCGGCAGTGGCACGTAGACCGCGGGCAGACCGACCGCGCTGACCTCGGCGACCGTCATGGCGCCGGACCGGCAGATGGCCAGATCGGCTGCCGCGTAGGCCAGATCCATGCGGTCGAGGTACGGCACACCGACGTACGGCGGGGCACCCGGCGCCGGGTCGGGCAGTTCGAGGGTGTTCTTGCGACCGTAGGCGTGCAGCACCGAAACACCTTGCGCCGCCAGGTTTTCGGCCGCGCCGGAGACGGCGCGGTTCAGCGACTGCGCGCCCTGGGATCCACCGAACACCAGGAGCACGCGGGCGTCGTCGGCGAACCCGAAGAACCTGCGGGCCTCCGCGCGCAGCGCGACCCGGTCGAGTGAGGTGATCGACTCGCGCACCGGGATCCCGACGACCTCGCCGCCCTTGAGCCCCGAATCCGGCACCGCGGCCAGCACGCGGCACGCCGAGCGGGCACCGACCTTGTTTGCCCAGCCCGCGCTGGCGTTGGCCTCGTGCACCACGACCGGGACGGCGCGGCGGCGGCGCAGTCCCCCGCCGCGCGCGGCGAGGTAGGCGGGCAGTGAGACGTAGCCGCCGAATCCCACGACGACGTCGGCCTGGACGGCGTCGAGGATGTCACGGGTCTCGCGGACCGCGGCCCGAACCCGCAGCGGCAGCCGGGCGAGGTCAGCAGAAGGCTTGCGCGGCAACGGAACCGGGGTGATCAGCTCGAGGTCGTAGCCACGTTCGGGGACCAGTCGGGTCTCCAGTCCGCGGGCCGTGCCGAGGGCCGTGATCCGGACGTCGGGCCGCAGCGCCACCAGCGCGTCGGCGACCGCCATCGCGGGTTCGATGTGGCCCGCGGTGCCACCTCCGGCCAGCACCACCGAGATGCCGCGAGTTCCCCGCTCACCTCGGTGCGCTTCCCCGTCGCTCCGCTCGCCTGGGCCCGAACTCACACCCAATCCTGACTCACCCGTACCGCTGACCTTCCAATGTGCGGACCCCTGGGTCCGACCGGCGCGGGTCACGTCTTTGTTGACCCTTGAGGTCACCATTTTGCCTTGCACGCCGTCCGGCACCGTCGGCCGGTACGGGATTGCCACGCTTACTGCGGGCGCGGTCCGGCCGCCGGTCCGGTTCCTCGGTACGTCGCGTGCGCCTCGGGGCGTCGGTCCGGCGCTGCCGGGCCGGGGGTTCCTGCCTGGTGGCCTGCCGGGTGGGCCGCGCGGACCTGGTGGGCTTTGCCGGCTTGGCGGGTTTGGTCTGCCGGGCCGCGGGCTTGCGCACCGGCTTGTCGCCGGCCTTGTCGCCCCGGCCGCGCAGCCGGTCCCGGGCCGAGTCCAGGGTGGTCGGCGAGTACGGTACCGGCGGCGGCAGCCGCAGGATCCGGTTCATGCGGTCGTCGCGGCCCGCCCGCAGCGCGGCCACCGCCTCGGGCTCGTGACGTGCCGCATTGGCGATCAGGCCGATCAGGAGAAGCGTTGTGGCCGTTGCTGTTCCACCGGCGGAGATGAGCGGCAGCTGGATGCCCGTGACCGGCAGGAGGCCGAGCACGTAACCGACGTTGATGAACACCTGGCCGACCACCCACAGCGTCGTGGTGGCGGTCAGCAGCCGCAGGAACGGATCGACCGACCTGCGGGCGATGCGCATACCGGTGTAGGCGAACAGGCCGAACAGCGCCAGCAGGCCCGCCGCGCCGATGAAACCGAGTTCCTCGCCGATGATCGCGAAGATGAAGTCGTTGTGCGCGTTGGGCAGGTAGTTGAACTTCGCGGTGCCCTGCCCCAGCCCGTCGCCGAACATGCCCCCGTTGGCGAGTGCGTACTTGGCCTGGCGTGACTGGTAACCGATACCCAGCAGATCGGAGTCCGGATCCAGCCAGGCGCGCACGCGGTCGGAACGGTAACCGGCGGACACCGCGAGCATGGCGGCCGCGGCGATCGCGGCCACCAGCGAGGTGGCGAAGATCTTCAGCGACAGGCCGGCGTACCAGAGCAGACCCAGCAGGACGATGCCGACCGAGACGGTCTGGCCGAGGTCGGGCTCGGCGACGATCAGGCCGAGGGCCAGCACCGCCGCGGGCAGCAATGGGAACAGCAGTTCTTTGAGCCCGGCGTGTTCCATGCGACGGGTCGCGAGCAGGTGGGAACCCCAGATCGCGAACGCGATCTTGGTCAGCTCGGACGGCTGCATGGAGAAACCGGCGACGACGAACCAGCCGCGGGCACCGTTGGACAGGTGGCCGATGCCCGGGATCAGCACCAGGGCGATCAGCACGAGGCTGACGACGAAGGCCGGCAGCGCCAGCCGGCGGATGAACGAGATCGGCACCCGCAGCGCGATGTAGAACGCGAACAGGCCGATGATCGTCCACAGCACCTGCTTGGCGAAGATCGTCCACGGCGAGCCGTCCTCGTCGTACGAGTGCACGCCCGAGGCCGAGAGCACCATCGTCAGGCCCAGCGTGATCAGCAGTGCCGCGCACGCGATGACCAGGTGGAACGACGTCATCGGCCGGCTCAGCCAGGCCCCGAACCGGGCCCGGGGGCCCTGCCGCTTGGGTGGTGTGAACTTCGTGGCCGACTCCGCGGCCGCGTTTTTGCCCGTGTCTTTGCCACCGTCCTCGGTGGCGCTCGGGTTCGTCTCGTCCGGGGCCTGCGGGCCTTCCGGACCGGCTTTGCCCCGACGGAGCTTTGCAAGGATGTCCGGCATGTGACTACCCGACCTCGTCGTTCACATTGGTCACAAAAACCACAACTGTCCCTTGCATCCCAAAATCCTCCCCTGTCGCGCCCGCGGGGCGCGGCACATCCGGCGCGTGTCGCCGGAATGGGGCGATTTGCCAGGAGTCAGTCGTCACATGGCCACGAGTGACCGCCGCACCTCGTTGACAGTGGGCCGAGGGCCCACACTCAGCGGCGGCCCGACGCGAATGCAACCGCACGGCGAAAATCGGGCCGTGCTGCCGCCACCTCGTTACGTTCGCGGCGCGGCGCAGGACACTCCCGCGCGAGCAGTCAGCTCTTGATCGCCGCAACCGCCTTGACGAGGAGGTCTTTGGCGACCTGGGGGTCGACGTCGGCCTGGACGACGGCCACGGTCTTGTCGCCCAGGACGGCGGTGTAGGTCGTTTCCTCGGTGGGCTTGCCGTTTGCGGTGATGTGCGCCTGCACGCCCATGGTCTTTGCGCCCGCGATGTCGGGGCCGGGGACGCGGTCGACGGTCGCGGTGACGCCGTCGGTCGAGTCGACGGTGATGTGGTCGCAGCCCGCGTGGCCCAGTTCGCCGACGGTGCCGGCCGCCTCGGCCGCCATCACGATGACGGTGTGGCCCTCCTGGTTGCTGCCGATGAAGCCCGCGGTCTTGGCTCCGACGCCAGCTGGCGCGAGCGGCTTGAGCAGCGACGCACACTCGGCGGGAGTGACGACCGACGGCGGCGTGGTGGTGAGCGCGCCGACACCGGGCGCATCGAGCTTCTCCTGGGTGACGGTGTCCGCCTCCAGGTCCATCGGGTCGTAACCCGGCGGCAGGCTGCCCTTGGCGCCGCCGATCTTCGAGATGTCGTACTTCGCCGCGACCTGGCCGCCGCTCCCGGACTTGCCGTCCGTACCGCCGCAACCGGCGATCAGCGCCGCGCCCGACAGCACGACAACGGGTCCGACCAGGTATTTCTCGACGTTCATGGCGCGAACCCTAACAGCGGGCTCCAGCACCACCGCGCAAATGCTGAATGTCGGCTGGGAGCCGCGTGTCTAACGGCCACCCGCCGACAGCCACTCGCTGTAGAACAGTGCCACCCCGAGGCCGCAGGCGATGGCGGTGAGCAACCAGAACCTGATGATCACCGTGGTCTCGGCCCAGCCGGCCAGCTCGAAATGATGATGGAACGGCGCCATCCGGAACACCCGGCGCCCCGTGGTGCGGAAGGCCAGAATCTGGACCACCACCGAGGTCACCTCAGCGACGAACAGGGCGCCGAGCACGATGGCCAGCGTCTCGGTCCGGCTGGTCACCGACAGCCCTGCGATGATGCCGCCGAGCGCCAGCGAGCCGGTATCGCCCATGAAGATCTTGGCCGGCGCGGCGTTCCACCAGAGGAAACCGATGCAGGCGCCCGCGGTCGCGGCCGCGACCAGCGCCAGGTCCAGCGGGTCCCGGACGTTGTAGCAGCCCGGGCCCGGGCTGGTGGCGCACGCGTTGCGGTACTGCCAGAACGTGATCAGGACGTACGCCGCGCTGACCATCGCCATGGCTCCGGCCGCCAGCCCGTCCAGGCCGTCGGTGAAGTTGACCGCGTTGGACCACGCGCTGACCAGCACCACGATGAACAGTACGAACAGCACCGGGCCGAGCGTCACCGTCGCGATCTCGCGCACATACGACAGACCGGCGCTTCCCGGCGTCAGCCCATAGCCGTTGCGGAACTGCAGCACCAGCACGCCGAACAGGACGGCCGACACCAGCTGACCGACCGTCTTGGCGGTCTTGTTCAAACCCAGGTTGCGGGCCCGGCGGAGCTTGATCAGGTCGTCGATGAAGCCGACGGCGCCCAGCGACGTCGCCAGCGCCAGCACCAGCAGGCCCGAGGCCGACGGCCCTTCGCCGTCGACCAGCAGCCCGACCAGGTGGGTACCGAGGTAGCCGCACCAGATGCCGGTGACGATCGCGACACCGCCCATCGACGGTGTGCCGCGCTTCTTCTGGTGGCTGGCGGGCCCGTCCTCGCGAATCTCATGGCCGAAGCCCCGGCGGGTGAAGAGCCGGATCAGCACCGGCGTCAGCACGATCGATACCGCGAGCGCGATACCGACGGCGAACAGGATCTGGATCATGCCTGCCCCTCCCGCGCCAGCTCCTCGGCCAACGCGCCGAGCCCCGCGGAGTTCGAGGCCTTGACCAGCACGACGTCGCCGGGCTCCAGCTCGGCGCGCAGCAAATCAAGCGCGGCCTCGGCATCGGGGACGGGCGATACCTCGCTGCCCCACGAACCTTCCATCACCGCGCCGTGTTGCATGGCGCCCATAGTCCTCCCGGTTCCGACGACAACCAGTCGTGACACATCTAAACGCACGGCCAGTCGACCGATGCTGTCATGTTCGGCAATCGCATCGTCACCCAGTTCGGCCATCTCGCCGAGCACCGCCCAGCTACGCACCGGCACGCCGGATTCGGCGCGCGCCGACTTGGCCATCCAGGCCAGTGCCTTGAGGCCCGCCCGCATCGAGTCGGGGTTGGCGTTGTAGGCGTCGTTCACCACGACGACGCCGTCGGCCCGCGTGGTGACCTGCATACGGTGTTTCGAGACGGGGCCGGCGCCGGCGAGTGCGTCGGCCACCTGCTGCAGGGTCGCGCCGCATTCCAGTGCGACCGCGGCGGCGCTCAGCGCGTTCGACACCTGATGGTCGCCGTGCACCGCCAGCGCGACGTCGACCTGCTGCTCCCCCGCGTGCAGCGTGAAGCGCGGGCGGGCCAGCTCGTCGAGGGTGACGTCACCGGCCCACAGGTCGGCGCCGGGCGACCGCGATACCCGCACCACGCGGGCCGCGGTGGTCTCCGCCATGGCCGCGACGGCGCCGTCGTCGGCGTTGAGGATGACGACACCCGACGCCGGAACAGCTTGTGGCAGCTCGGATTTCGTCGCGGCGATGACGTCGCGCGAACCGAACTCGCCGAGGTGGGCGGTACCGACGTTGAGCACCACACCGATCGACGGCGGCGCGATCGCGGCGAGCGCGGCGATGTTGCCGGGGTGCCGCGCGGACATCTCCAGCACCAGGAAGTCGGTGTCACCGGTGGCCCGCAGCACCGTCCACGGATGGCCGAGCTCGTTGTTGAACGATCCCGGCGGCGCGATCACGTCACCCAGCGGTGCCAGCACCGCTGCCAGCAGGTCCTTGGTCGACGTCTTGCCCGACGAGCCGGTGACACCGATGATCCGCAGGCCCCCGGCGGCCAGCCGGTCGGCCACCGCGCGGGCCAGCTTGCCCAGGGCGGCCAGCACTGCGGCACCCGAGCCGTCGGTGTCGTGCTCCAGCGCACCCGAAGCCGAATCAACCTGTCCGGCAACCGGTTTCACGACGATGGCCGGCACGCCGACGGGCCGCGCCGCCAGCACCGCAACAGCACCCGCCGCCACCGCACCCGCGGCGAAGTCATGTCCGTCGGTCCGGGCGCCCGGCAGGGCCAGGAACAGCCCGCCCGCGGTGACGGCCCGCGAGTCGAATTCGACGGTTCCGGTCACACGCGTCGCGGCGGCAGCCTCGGGCGTGATGTCGGACAGCTCGCCGCCGACGATGTCGGCGATCTCGGCCAGGGTCAGGTCGATCATGCGGGTGACTCCCCAGCTTTCCCGGCCGCGGCATCGAGCGCGGCGGCCAATTCATCACGATCGTCGAAGGGACGGGTATGGCCTGCGCTTGTCTGGCCCGACTCGTGGCCCTTGCCCGCGACCAGGACGGTGTCCCCGGCGCGGGCCCAGGCGACGGCGTGGTCGATGGCCGCGCGCCGGTCACCGATCACCACCACCTCGGCCGGGCCATCGGCGGCACCTGCCGCGATGGTGGCCCGGATGAGATCGGGATCCTCGTCGCGCGGGTTGTCGTCGGTGATCACGACCAGGTCGGCAAGTTCCGCGGCGATGCGTCCCATCGGCTCGCGTTTCCCGGCGTCCCGGTTGCCGCCGGCGCCGAACACCACCGCCAGCCGGCCCTGGGTCTGCGGGCGCAGCGTCTGCAGCACCGCCTCCAGGGCGCCGGGCTTGTGCGCGTAGTCGACGAGGGCCAGGAAGTCCTGCCCGCGATCGACGGGCTGCAGGCGGCCGGGCACGGTGGCGGTCTCCAGTCCGGGTGCCGCCCGTTCGGGAGTGACGCCCACCGCGTCGAGCAGTGCCACCGCCAGCAGCGCGTTGGCGACGTTGTAGCCACCGGGCAGGCCGATCCGCAGCGCGTGCCGGGCGCCGTCGGGCCCGACGGCGGTGAACTGCTGACCACCACGGTCTGCTTCGACGTCGGTGACAGTCCAGTCGGCGTCGCCGGTGGTGCTGACGGTCACCGGATCGACGGCCCGAGCCGCCATTTTCCGGCCCCAGTCGTCGTCCACGCAGACGACCGACACTTCCGCGTGATTGGGCGAATCAGGTTGGAACAGCCGGGCTTTGGCGTCCAGGTAGTCCTCCATCGTCGGATGGAAGTCCAGATGGTCGCGCGACAGGTTGGTGAAACCGCCGGCGGCGAACCGCAGGGCGTCCACCCGGCCCAGCGCCAACGCATGGCTGGACACCTCCATGACGACGGTGTCGACACCGCGCTCGACCATGGTGGCCAGCAGCGCCTGCAGCGCCGGCGCTTCGGGGGTGGTCAGGGAACTCGGCAGGTCGCGGCCGTCGATCCGGATGCCGACGGTGCCGATCAGCCCGGCCACCCGCCCGGCGGCGCGCAGCCCCGCTTCCACCAGATAGGTGGTCGTGGTCTTGCCGGAGGTCCCGGTGACACCGATGACGCGCACCCGCTCCGAGGGCCGGCCGTAGATTTCGGCGGCGACCTCGCCCAGAACCGCCCGCGGGTCGGGGTGCACGAGTACGGGCACATCCACGTCGAGAAGCTCCAGGCCCTCGTGGTCGGTCAGCACGGCGGCGGCGCCGGCCGCGACGGCGTCGGCGGCGAACCGCGCACCATGAGCGGCCGATCCCGGCAGCGCCGCGAACAGATCACCGGCGACGACGTCGCGGCTGCTCAGCGTGACACCGGTGACCCGCAGCTCCCGGGCCTGCACCTCGGACGGCTGCGCTGCGCCGACGTGGTCGGCCAACGAGCCCAGCGCGGCTCCGACAGGATCAGCGGGGCGCAAGGTAGGCGAAGACATGGCCATGACACAGTACCGGGCCGGACACGGGTCTCCCGCCCGTCAGGTGGCCTGCAGGACCAACGGCGGACCGGGGTCCGGCGACAGCGGCACGTTCTCCCGCTGCATCAGCCATGCCGCGATGTTGTGGAAGAGCTGTGCCATGGAGTGGCCCGGCGAGCCGTCCGCGTTGCGTTGCGGGTTGTTGGCCATGATCCCGACGACGTAGCGCGGGTCGTCCGAAGGGGCCATGCCGGCGAAGGTGATCCAGTAGTGGTCGTCGTCGTAGTAGCAGCCACATGCCGGGTTGATCTGCTGGGCGGTACCGGTCTTGCCGGCCATCTGGTAGCCCTCGACCGCGCCCGGCCAGCCGGTGCCCTGCTGGGTGCCGCGCGGGTCACGCTGGAGCGTCGCGCGGAACATGTTGCGCAGCGTCGCCGCGGTCTGCGGCGACACGACCTGAACGCCTTCGGGCGCCGCCTGGTCCTGGTGCGCGCCGTCGGCCGAGACGATCGACTTGACGATGCGCGGCGGGATGCGCAGGCCGTCATTCGCGATGGCCTGGTACATGCCCGTCATCTGGAGCAGCGTCATCGAAAGGCCCTGTCCGATCGGCAGGTTCGCGAAGGAGCTGCCCGACCACTGATCGATCGGCGGAACCAGGCCCGCGCTCTCACCCGGCAGGCCCGAACCCGTGCGCTGGCCGAGGCCGAACTTCGTCAGCATGTCCGCAAAACGTTCCGGGCCGACCCGCTGGGCCAGCATCAGGGTGCCGATGTTCGAGGACTTCCCGAAGACGCCAGTGGTGGTGTACGGGTCGGTGCCGTGGCCCCAGGCGTCGCGGATGGTGACGCCACCCATGTTGTAACTGCCCGGAACCTGCAGCACCTCATCGGGATTCGAGAGCCCGAACTCGATGACCGACGCCGCGGTGACGATCTTGTTCACCGAGCCCGGCTCGAACGGCGACGTCGCAGGCAGGTTGCCCATCTGCTTGTCGTCCTGCCGGCTCAGTTCCTGCGCCGGGTCGAAGGTGTTGTCGTTCGTCATGGCGAGAATCTCGCCGGTCTTCGAATCCAGGACCACCGCCGAGACGTCGTGCGCGCCGGACATGTCCTTGGCCTGCTGCACCTGCTGCTGGACGTAGTACTGGATGTCGTTGTCGAGCGTGAGCTGGATGGTGGCGCCGTTGATGGCGTCGTGCCGGTCCCGGTAGCTGCCGGGGATCACCACACCGTCCGAACCGCGGTCGTAGGTGACCGAACCGTCGGTGCCGGAAAGCTTTGCGTCGAAGGAGTCTTCGAGGCCGAGCAGGCCGTGGCCGTCCCAGCCGATGTCGCCGACGACGTTCGCGGCGAGCGAGCCACCGGGGTACTGCCGGATGTCCTGACGCTCGGCGCCGACCTCGGGGTACTTCTTGGTGATCGCGTCGGAGATCGCCGGATCGACCGCCCGCGCGAGGTACACGAACGAGTCCCGGCCGGTGATCTTCTTGGCCAGGGTCGCGGCGTCGGGCTTGTTGTTCAGCAGGCCGGCCACGCCGACGGCGATCTCGTTGAGCCGCTTGTCCGGGTCCGGCGCCGCCGGGGTCTTGGCCTTCGCCTCGGTCAGCTGCTGGCGGATCCGGTTGGGCTGGAAGGTCAGGGCGCGGGCCTCGATGGTGAACGCCAGCTTGGCGCTGTTGCGGTCGACGATGCTGCCGCGCACCGCCTTCTGCACGTCGGTGACCTTGAGCTGGCTGGCCGCCTCGGCGCGCAGGCCGGCGGCCCGGGGGCCCTGCAGGAAGAACAGCTGCACGGCCGCCGTCAGCAGCACCAGCGCGATGATGATGTTGCCGAGTTTGTGACGGAACCCGAAGGAGCCGGTGCGGCCCTCGGGCACGACGGCTTCGCGGGTGCGCCGGTCATGGGCCGAATGTGGTTGCGCGGTGCGCGGTTTGGCGGCTGGGCGCTTGCGCGGCGCGTCCGTCCGCGCGGCGCCGGGCTTGCGGGGTCGCGCGCCGCTCATGCGGGAAGGCCGGGGGCGGGCTGCGCCGGCAACTGAGCCGGGACCGGGGCCGGCACAGCCGGGGCCGGGACGGGCAGCGGAGCCTGTGCGACCGGGGCCGGGACGGGCAGCGGAGCCTGTGCGACCGGGGCCGGAAGCGCGGCCTCAGGCTGCAGCGCCGGGCCGGGCAGCGTGCCCTGTCCGGGCACCGGGAGCGCCGGAGCCGCCGGTACGGGCGCCGCGAGGGCGGGCGCCGGGACCGGGAGCACCGGAGCCGCGGGCGCCGGGGCGTGCACGACCTGCTCGCGCGGGTCGACCACGACGGGTGCCGGCGCCGCGGCCGGGGCCGGAACAGCGCCCGGAACGGGAGAAACCGGAGCCGGCACACCGGCCGGAGACGGCGCGGGCGCGGCGGCGGGTGCCGGGGCCGGCGCAGCAGCCGGGGCTGCGGCGGGCCGCGGGGCGGGCGGAGCCGCCTCGGGCAGTGGCGTGTTGAGCGGTGGTGGCGGTACGCCCTGCGCCGGCTTCGGACTGCCGACCAGCAGCCAGTTACCGGTGGGGTCCTGCACCAGGTGCGCGGTGTCGCGCGACGGGATCATGCCGAGGTTGCGCGCCGCGTCGGCCAGGGCCGGCGCGGCCTGCGCGACCAGCACGTCCCGCTCGAGGGCCTCTTTCTGTTGCTGCAGAGCCTGATTGATCTCCTTGGCACGGCCCAGCTCGTACGACCGTTCGGCCGCGGAGGTCGACAACCACAGCGTGACGCCGAGGCCCATGCCCAGTGCCCCGATGATCAGGACGACGAACGGCACCCGCGCGATGAGATGCCGCGGGTTCAGATCCATCTCGGCAATACGGATCAGCAGCCGCTCCCGCAGCGGGGTACGAATAACCTTGGGTGCCTTGGCCTTCCGAGCCTTGGCCCGGGCCTTGGCCTGCGAGGCGCTCTTGGGACGCGACGGCGCCGCCGTCGGCCGGGCGAACGGTGTGGTCTGCGGACCGGCACCGGTGGGCTTGGACCGCTGCGGCCGGACGTCACGCTTTCCGCGCTTGACGCGGGCGTCAGCCTTGTTGTCGCGCTTGGCTTCCCGCTTGCCGCCCTCGCGACGCGACGCCACGTCGTCACCGTCGCGACGCGTGGTGCGGCGGCGCGGATCGGGGTCGGAGTCCCGTCGAGCACTGCCGCCGCGTACCGGTGCTGGCCGCTTTGCCATCACAGACCTCCCCTTGTGACAACTTTTTCCAGTGCGCGCAGGCGAACGGACGCGCTACGCGGATTCGATTCGAGTTCGTGTTCATCGGCCCGCTCGGCGCCGCGGGTCAACGAGGTGAAGAGCGGCTCGTAGCCGGGCAGCTCCACGGGCAGACCCTCCGGGCTACGCGATGCGATGGCATCGGTGAAGTACCCCTTGACGATCCGGTCTTCCAGCGACTGATACGCCTCGACCGCGATCCGGCCGCCGGGGCGCAGCGCGTCCAGCGCGGCGGGGATGGCCGCCCGCAGGCAGTCCAGCTCACCGTTGACCTCGGTGCGCAGCGCCTGGAACGTCCGCTTGGCCGGATGCCCACCGGTACGACGGGCCGGGGCCGGGATCACCGCGTAGAGCAGTTCGACCAGCTCGGTCGTCGTGGTGAACGGCCGGCGGGCGCGCTCCCGGACGATCGCGCCGGCGATGCGCGAGGCGAACTTCTCCTCGCCGTACTCCCGCAGCACGCGGGTGAGCGCCCTGGCGTCGTAGGTGTTCAGGATGTCGGCCGCGGTCAGGCCCGAGGTCTGGTCCATGCGCATGTCCAGCGGCGCGTCCTGCGCGTACGCGAAACCGCGCTCCGCCTGGTCGAGCTGCATCGAGGACACCCCGAGGTCGAACAGGATGGCGTCCAATTCACCTGGGCGGTAACCGGATTGGGTCAGTGCCTCGTCGATGCCGTCGTACGGGGTGTGCACCAGGTGCACCCGGTCACCGAACGGCGCGAGGCGCTCGGACGCCAGCCGCAGCGCGGTCTGGTCGCGGTCGAGGCCGATGAGCGTCACAGCCGGGAACCGCGTGAGGAAGGCTTCGGAGTGGCCACCGGCGCCCAGTGTCGCGTCGATCATGACGGCGCCGGCACCGTCGGCGCCGTTGCGGGTGAGTGCCGGGGCCAACAGTTCGACGCAGCGGTCCAGCAGCACCGGAATGTGCGGACGGCGATCGGTCAACGCAACACCCCCAAAAGGCTTCAGCTGGTGGATTTGTGCGGCCCCTGCAGCGAGGTCTCTGTCCGAGTTCGCGAACCTGACGTTGGGGAAGTACGCCAGGGCCGGTTCGGGCAGAGGCCACGCTGCACGGGCCTGCAGGTCAAAGGGTGCTGCCGAGCGCTTCATCGCTTGCCGCGGAGAAGTTCTCTTCGTGAGTTTCTTGGTAGGCCTGCCAGGCCGCGGCATCCCAGATTTCGAGGTAGTCCACCGCACCGATCACGACGCACTCCTTGGTCAGGCTCGCGTAGCGACGGTGATCGGCCGACAGGGTGATGCGGCCCTGAGCGTCGGGATGCTGCTCGTCGGCGCCCGCGGCGAAAACGCGCAGGTCGGCACGAGCGGCGGGATCGTTCCGGGGAGTGCTCGCCACGCGGCGGGCGATCTCGGCCTCGAACTCGACCCTCGGGTACACGGCGAGGCTGTGATCTGGACTTTTGGCGACCATCAACCCTCCTGCCAGTGCATCGCGGAACTTGGCGGGCAACGTCAGTCGCCCCTTGTCGTCGAGCTTCGGCGTGTAGGTACCCAGGAACATCAGGCACCTCCCACCACTCCGGAGTCCGGTCTCTCCGACGTCCGCCACATTACCCCACAATCCCCCACTTCTCTCCATCTCAAGTCTAAAAATCGCCTTATCTGCCCCACCTGACGCAGCAATCACGAGAAATGAGGAGTGGAGGATGGCAGCAAACCGCCTGGAAGACCGCTGAAACCCCAGCTGGAGGGCCGTGCGGGAGATTGGTGGGGCGTTGTGGGGAGCCGCGGAGCGCAGCCCCTGAGAAATTGCGGCGCGCGTCGTCGCCGGCAAATTTCGCTACCGAATCGGCGTGTCGCTCGTCACACCGTCGCCGGACGCGTCAACAAATAAAAACAGGGGCAGCCGAATCGGCTACCCCTGCGTCACGCGTCAGCGTCTATTCGTCGAACCTGCGACGGAACCGGTCTTCCATGCGGTTGGTGAACGAGTTGCCGGCCCGGGCTCGCTTGGACTTGCCGCCCGACTGTGCCGACTTCTCCTTCGAGAGCACCCGGGGCCCGGTCACCGCGAAAACGGCACCGGCAAACATCACCACGAAACCGATGACGCTCAGGATCGGCAGCTGGTTGATCCACAGGATCCGAAAGGCCACACCCAGCACCAGCAATGCCAGACCCAGGACGAACAGCCCCGCGCCCTGCAGTCGACGTCGCGCCGACGGCGCGTGCAGCGTGCCGCCCCGGACGCTCGAAGCGAACTTCGGGTCCTCGGCGTACAACGCACTCTCGATCTGGTCGAGCATGCGCTGCTCATGATCGGAGAGTGGCATCCGCGCCTCCCAACTCACACCGCTGCCGGCAGCGGCTCCTGACGTCTGCACCCGTGGTCACGGATACCTAACAGTCATGATACGAGGTCACACAGACACGTACCACATACTTCAGACTCCCGAATTGTAAGACTGGGACGTCGGCCGGGCGACAGCGCCTGTTCAGCAACCCGACACCAACGTTCCTGCCGCACCGAAAGGCTCACTACTGTGGCGACGCTCCTGACCGATCTGTCGCCGGCTGACATGCAGCACCGCCTCGACGACGCGCTGTCCGTCTACGTCGACGCGATGCGCTACCCGCGGGGCACCGAACGCCAGCGGGCCTCGATGTGGCTGGAACACACCCGCCGCGAAGGCTGGACGGGAGTCGCGGCGTTCGACGTTCCCACTGCCGACGAGGCGCCGGAGGCGGCACTCCGATCCGCACCCATGCTGGGGGTCGCCTACGGGTATCGCGGTGCGCCCGATCAGTGGTGGTACCAACAGGTCGCGACCGGCCTGCGCCACGTCGGCACCCCCAGCGAGCGCATCGGACAGTTGATGAACGGGTACTTCGAACTCACCGAGCTGCACATCCACCCGCGGGCCCAGGGGCAGGGACTCGGCGAGGCGCTCACCCGGCGACTGCTCGCCACCACCACCGAATCCCACGTCCTGCTGTCCACCCCGGAGATCCACGGCGAAGACAACCGGGCCTGGAAGCTGTACCGCCGGCTCGATTTCCACGACGTCATGCGCAGCTACTTCTTCCCCGGTGATCCACGGCCGTTCGCCATTCTCGGCCGGGCCCTGCCACTCTGAGCCGCTGTGGCCGCCCCCATCTGGCACGATAACGGCGTGAACCGCCGCCGCCACCTGCGTGCCTTGCTGCTGTTTCTGATGCTGCTCCCCTTGGCCGTCGGCTGCGTGCGCGTCCACACCTCGCTCACCATCTCGCCCGACGACCGGGTGTCCGGTCAGATCGTGGCCGCCGCGAAGGCAAAGAACGCGGACGACAAGGGTCCGCAGCTGACCAACAACCTGCCGTTCGCGCAGAAGGTCGTGGTCTCGGACTACCGCAAGGACGACTACGTCGGCTCCGAGGCGGTGTTCTCGGACCTGAACTTCTCCGAGGTGCCGCAGCTGGCCAACCTGAGCCGCGACTCGGCCGGTGCCGACATCTCCCTGCGCCGCGCCGGTGACCTGGTGATCCTCGAAGGCCGCGTCGACCTGACGACGCTGAGCGACCCGGACTCCGACGTCACGCTGTCGGTGGCGTTCCCCGGCGACGTCACGTCGACCAACGGCGAGCGGGTGGCCAGCGACATCGTCCAGTGGAAGCTCAAGCCCGGCATCGTGACCACCATGAAGGCCCAGGCCCGCTACACCGACCCGAGCGCGCGCTCCTTCACCACGGCCGCCATCTGGATGGCCGTCCTGGCCTTCGCGATCGCCGGCGTCATCGGCGGCCTCGCCTACTGGAGCCGTGACCGCTCCCCCAAGTCCGCCGCACCGTCCGATGGGTGACGTTGTCACGGTGTCCGACGAGTGACTTTGTCACTGCGTCCGACCGCTGACCCGACACCCTCTAATCTGGATGCACAATTTCGGGGTCAGGAGAGGGGACGCGCGCTGAGCGTCGATGCCGCAGGTCCGTCGGCTGGCGAGCTGGCGAATGCCATCACAGATCAACTGCGCGACTATCTCGCCGAGCGCCGGCGGGACAGCGCCTACATCGGCGACGCCTACGCCGATGTGACGGGAGCACTCGAAGAGTTCGTCCTGCGCGGCGGCAAGCGCGTCCGCCCGGCCTTCGCCTACTGGGGCTGGCGCGCGGTCGCCCCCGACCCCGGCCACCCGGCCGACCCGGCGGTACTGCGCCTGTTCTCCGCGTTGGAGCTGCTGCAGGCCTGTGCCCTGGTCCACGACGACGTCATCGACTGTTCGGCGACCCGGCGCGGCCTGCCGACCGTGCACCGGCTGTTCGCCGAGCGGCACCGCCGGCAGGGCTGGCGTGGGTCGTCCGAGCAGTTCGGGCTGTCCGCGGCAATCCTGCTCGGCGACCTGGCCCTGTCCTGGGCCGACGACATCGTCGCGAACGCCGACCTGTCGGCCGACGCGCGCCGGCGCGTCAACGAGGTGTGGGCACACATCCGCACCGAGGTCCTCGGCGGTCAGTACCTCGACATCGTCGCCGAGTCCAGTGGCGCCGAAACCGTGGCCTCGGCCATGAACGTGAACCTCTACAAGACCGCGTCCTACACCGTGACCCGGCCGTTGCAGCTGGGCGCCGCGGCCGCCGCCGACCGGCCCGACGTGCAGAAGATCTTCCACGCGGTCGGCACCGACCTGGGCATCGCGTTCCAGCTGCGCGACGACGTACTCGGGGTGTTCGGCGACCCGGCCGTCACCGGCAAGCCGTCGGGTGACGACCTGCGCTCGGGCAAGCGCACCGTGCTACTGGCCGAGGCCGTGGAACTGGCCGAGACCTCCGACCCCGCCGCGGCGACCCTGCTGCGTGACCTGATCGGCACCGATCTGACCGACGGCCAGGTCGGCGAACTCTGCGGCGTGATCGAGGCCGTCGGCGCACTGGGCGCTGTCGAACAGCGCATCACGCTGCTCACCCAACGCGGACTGGACGCCCTCGCCGCGGCCCCCATCGACGAGGGTGCCAAGGCCGGACTCACCGAACTCGCCCGGCGCGCGTCAAACCGGTCCGCGTAGGCATGTCGACCTCGACCACGGCGCCCGGGGCGCTGGCCCGGCTCACCGCCTTCGGACGATCCGACGAGGGCCGGCCCGCGCTACTCGGCTTCGCCGGCGCCGTCCTGATCGCCCTCGGCGGTCTGGGCGCAGGGAGCACCCGGCAGCACGATCCCCTGCTCGAGTCGATGCACCTGTCCTGGTTCCGGTTCGGCCACGGGCTGGTGCTGTCGTCGATCCTGCTGTGGACCGGCGTGGCACTCATGCTGATCGCCTGGTTGGCGCTGGGCCGGCGCGTCGTGGATCGGACCGCGACCGATTACACGATGATCGCGACGACCGGTTTCTGGCTGGCGCCGCTGCTGCTGAGCGTGCCGGTGTTCAGCCGCGACACGTACTCCTACCTGGCGCAGGGCGCGCTGCTGCGCGACGGGTTGGACCCCTATCTGGTCGGGCCGGTCGACAACCCGAACTCGCTGCTGGACAACGTGAGTCCGATCTGGACCACCACCACCGCACCGTATGGACCGGCTTTCATCCTGGTGGCCAAGTTCGTCACCATGATCGTCGGCGACCACGTGGTCGAGGGCACCATGCTGCTGCGGCTGTGCATGCTGCCCGGCCTGGTCATGCTGATCTGGGCGGCGCCCCGCGTCGCCCGGCACGTCGGCGCCAACGGTGCTGCCGCCCTGTGGATTTGCGTCCTCAACCCGCTGGTGATCATCCATCTGATGGGCGGCGTCCACAACGAGATGCTGATGGTCGGTCTGATGATGGCCGCCATCGCGCTGACCTTCGAACGGCATCCCATTGCCGGCGTCAGCGTGATCGCCCTCGCGGTGGCGGTGAAAGCCACCGCGGGACTGGCACTTCCGTTCATGGTGTGGGTCTGGATGCGCCAGTTGCGCGAACGGCACCCGTGGGGTCAGGTCCGCGCGTGGCTGGTGGCGACCGCGGCATCGGGGGCGATCTTCACCGTGGTGTTCGCCGTGGTGACGGTGGCCGCAGGCGTCGGGCTCGGCTGGCTGACGGCACTGGCCGGCTCGGTGAAGATCGTCAACTGGCTGACCATCCCGACGGCGGTGGCCAACCTGATCCACGCCATCGGCGGGCTGTTCACCACTGTCAGTTTCTACGCCGTGCTGGACGTCACCCGGATCATCGGCATCGCGATCATCGCGATCTCACTTCCCTTGTTGTGGTGGCGATTCCGGCACACCGACCGCGAAGCCCTGATCGGCATCGCGCTGGTGATGGCGGTCGTGGTGCTGTTCGTCCCTGCCGCGCTGCCGTGGTACTACACCTGGCCGCTGGCGATCGTCTCGGCACTGGCGCAGAGCCGGTCGGCCGTCGCCGCGATCGCCGGGTTCTCGACCTGGATCATGGTGATCTTCAAACCCGACGGATCGCACGGCATGTACTCCTGGCTGCACGTCATCCTGGCGACGGGATGCGCTGTGGCAGCGTGGTATTCGCTGGCGCATGCACCCGAACAGGCCGAGCAGCCGGAGTCCGCCAAGCCCGCCGACAGCGCCGCCTAGACGTTCCGGGCCCGCGTACCCTCGCCGTCGATGCCCCACGCGACGATCCGGGTGGGCGTGATCCGGATGACGTCGCCGGTGAGGCCGCCGTCCGTGCGACCCGCTCCTGGCAGGGCCTGCGCCGTGCCCCTGACCTCGACACCCTGCGCCCGCGGTGGCGTCACCGAGCGCACCTCGTCGACGATGAACGCCACCTTCGGAGCGGCGATCACGTTGCGCCACTTCTGTGTCGAGGCGAGGGCGTGGCCGACGATATCGATGGTCCCACCGGGGCCGAGGTGCACTCCGACCGGCCGAATCTGCGGCTGGCCGCCCGGTCCGATGGTGCTGAGCCGGCCGATGGGTTGCGTCCGCAGGAAATCCCGCTCGGCCGCGGTGAACGTCATGCTCACGCCTTCCGGGCGACGACGAGGTGGCCGGACAGCTGGACGGTGTCCGCGCCCGTGCCGGCCTGCAGCTGTGCGGGCCGGATGCTCTCGACCTGCCAGTGCCGCGAGACGACCTGGCGCAGTTCGTCTTCCGTGAACTGGGTGGGTCCCGGGCCGTCGTGGTCGCCGAACGCGCCGGTGCCGAAGGCCAGGATGTAGAACGCGGCACCCGGCGCCGCCGCGCGATAAGCGGACCGCAGGTAGCCGTCACGCAGGTCGGCGGGCAGGGCATGCAGCAGGCCGCTGTCGAAGATGGTGCCGAACCGCCCGTCGTGCCCGGTGAACGCGCTGATGTCCGTCTGCTCGAAAGTGGCTGTGCGCAAACCCCGTTCGGCCGCGGCCGCGGTCGCCGCCGCGACGGCCGTCGGTGTCAGGTCGATGCCGTGCACGGTGTGGCCCCGCGCCGCGAGAGCCAGGGCGAGCTCGGCATATCCGCAGCCGGCATCGAGTACCTCGCCCCGGACAGCTCCGTCCCGGTCGATCAATGCCGCGAACTCGGGTTGCGGCGCGCCGATGTTCCATGCGGGCGCGTCCTCACCGCGGTAGGCGCCGTCCCAGTCGATCATCTTTCCTCCTCGTCGAATGTTCGCCAGAATAACGCACCGCGCGTTTACTTTTGTTCCCTGAGAGGATGTGAGCCATGACGGCAGCGACTCCCGAGCGCAAGGGCCAGCGCACGCGGCAGCGGATTCTGCTGGCCGCGCGAAAGGTGTTCGCCGAGGCCGGCTACGAGAAGGCCACCATCCGCGGCATCGCCGAATTGTCCGGCGTCGACAAGGCGTCGGTGATCAAGCACTTCGGCAGCAAGCAGGACCTGTTCCACGAAGCGGTGCAGTGGACCGTCCCGGTGGACGAGTTGACCACCGCCGATCCCGCGCAAACCGCACAGAACTTCCTGCGCGGCCTGCTCGGCGCCTGGGCCGCCGACCCCGACGGCCCCATGGCGGTCCTCCTGCGCACCGCGATGACCAGCCCGGACGCGCTGGAGCTGCTACGAACCCAGGTGACCGATCAGGCCGTCACGTCCGTCGCGGCGACCATCGACGGCCCCGACGCCCGGCTGCGGGCGGCCCTGCTGAGCGCCGTGCTGATGGGCATCGCCAGCCAGCGCTACCTGCTGCAGTTCCCGGACCTGGCGGCCGCGTCCGACGAGGACATCGTGCGGATCATGGCGCCGGTGCTGGGTGGGCTGCTGGCGCCCGACCAGGTGCAGTAGCCCATCGACGGCGGTGCCGTCGGTAGCCCATCGACGGCGGTGCCGTCAGTAGCCCATCGCCTGGGCGCGCCGCAGCACTTCCCTGGCCTGGTGCGAATGCAGGGCATCCACCGGACGCGCGTTGGTGGTGCGTTCGGTGCTGCCGTCACGGCTCAGCGTCAGCGACTCGTCGGCGGTGAACAACCAACGCACGATGTCGGTTTCGTCGTAGCCGCCGTCGCGCAGCACGACCAGCAGGCCCGGCAGTTGCTTGACCACATGACCCTTGGCGTCGAAGAAGACCTTGGGCACGACGATGGCACCGTTCCGGCGCACTCCGAGGAGATGCCCGTCCCGCAACTGCTGATGCACCTTGGTCACCGGGATACCCAGCATGGATGCCACCGCGGGAAGGTCGTAGACCGCTTCATCGGGACCGATAACGTCCTCTGCGGCCGGAATGCTGCTCACCCGGGAGATTCTAGAGCCGTACCATTGCCAGGTGCAGCCATCCCACCAACCGGACCCACTGATCGGTGCGGTGCTGGACGGGCGCTACCGGGTGGATGCACCGATTGCCAGTGGCGGTATGTCCACGGTGTACCGCGGCCTGGACACCCGGCTCGACCGCCTGGTCGCACTCAAGGTCATGGATTCGCGGTATTCGGGCGATCAGCAGTTTCTGACCCGCTTCCAGCGCGAGGCCCGGGCCGCGGCCGGCCTGAAAAGCCCAGGGCTGGTGGCGGTTTACGACCAGGGATTCGACGGTCGTCACCCGTTCCTGGTGATGGAGCTCGTCGAGGGCGGAACGCTGCGTGAGTTGTTGCGTGAGCGCGGCCCGATGCCGCCACACGCGGCGGCGGCCGTGCTGGCCCCCATGCTCGACGGCCTGGCGGTGGCCCACCAGGCGGGCCTGGTGCACCGCGACATCAAGCCCGAGAACGTCCTGATCTCCGACAGCGGTGAGGTCAAGATCGCCGACTTCGGGCTGGTGCGCGCCGTCGCTGAGGCCAAGATCACGTCGACGAGCGTCATCCTCGGCACCGCGGCATACCTGTCCCCCGAACAGGTCAGCACCGGCGACGCCGACCCGCGCAGCGACGTCTACTCCGTCGGCATCCTGGCGTACGAGCTATTGACCGGCACCACACCGTTCACCGGCGACAGTCCCCTCAGCGTCGCGTATCAGCGACTCGATCAGGACGTGCCGCCGCCGAGCGCGGCAATCGCCGGTGTGCCAAAGCAATTCGACGACCTGGTGGCCTGCGCGACGGCCCGGGTCGCCGACGACCGCTACCTCGACGCCGGCGACATGGCGGCCGAGCTCGCCGCGATCGTCGCCGATCTCGATCTGCCCGAATTCCGGGTGCCGGCGCCGACCAACTCGGCGCAGCACACCGCGGCGGCCGCCCAGCGTGGCCGCGCGGATCGCACCACTGTCGCGACCGGCCGGGCCCCGGCACCGAAGCCGGCGCCGCAGCACACCCTGCAATTCACGATGGATCCGGCGATGGATCCCGCGCTGTTCGAATCCCCGGCGGCGGCAAAGCAATTCGCCGGCATCGACCTCGACGACTTCGCCTGGGCGCGGCAGCGCTCGCGCCGGGCGGTGCTGTTCTGGCTCATCGCGATCCTGACGCTGACGGCACTGGTCGCCGCCGGCGCCTGGACGCTCGGCACCAACATCGACGGGCTGTTCTAGAAACACCGAAAGGCCACCTACTGCACGGATTTCCCGGAAAAACGTGCGGTAAGTGGCCCCTCGGCGGGAAAGCTAGTCGCGGAGCATCTCGGCGACGAGGAACGCCAGCTCCAGGCTCTGCTGGGTGTTCAGACGCGGGTCGCATGCCGTCTCGTAGCGGCCGGCCAGGTCGTCGTCGGAGATATCCTGTGCGCCACCAAGACATTCGGTGACGTTCTCGCCGGTGATCTCGACGTGGATGCCACCCGGGTGCGTGCCCAGCGCACGGTGCACCTCGAAGAAGCCCTGCACCTCGTCGACGATGCGGTCGAAGTGCCGGGTCTTGTAACCCGTCGAGCTCTCGTGGGTGTTGCCGTGCATCGGGTCGCACTGCCAGATGACCTGGTGGCCGGAAGCCTCCACCTTCTGGATGATGCCCGGCAGCACGTCGCGCACCTTGCCGTTGCCCATCCGGCTGACGAGCGTGAGCCGGCCCGGAATGTTGTGCGGGTCAAGGCGTTCCACGTACTCGACCGCCATCTCGGGCGTCGTCGTCGGGCCGATCTTGATGCCGATGGGGTTGGCGATGGTCTCCACGAACGCGATGTGCGCGTGGTCGAGCTGACGGGTGCGCTCACCGATCCACACGTAGTGCGCGGAGAGGTCGTACAGACGCGGCTCGTCGAATTCGGTCGACAACCGCAGCATCGCGCGCTCGTAGTCGAGCACCAGGGCCTCATGGCTGGCGTAGATCTCGGCGGTCTGCAGATTGCGGTCGTTCACGCCGCACGCCGTCATGAAGTTCAGGCCACGGTCGATCTCGGCCGCCAGCGCCTCGTACCGGGCACCCGCCGGCGACGTGCGGACGAACTCACGGTTCCACTCGTGCACCTGCTGCAGCGACGCCAGACCCGACGAGGTCAGCGCCCGCACCAGGTTCATCGCGGCGCTCGCGTTGGCGTAGGCGCGCACCAGGCGCGACGCGTCATGCACCCGCACGGCGGGGTCCGGGTCGAAACCGTTGACCATGTCACCGCGGTAGGACGTCAGGCCCAGCGAGTCGGTGTCCGACGAGCGCGGCTTGGCGTACTGCCCCGCGATGCGGGCCACCTTGACCACCGGCATGCTGGCGCCGTACGTCAGCACGACCGCCATCTGCAGCAGGGTCCGGATGTTGGCCCGGATGTGCGGCTCGGTGTTGTCGACGAACGTCTCGGCGCAGTCGCCGCCCTGCAGCAGGAATGCCTTGCCCTGCGCCACGTCGGCCAGCTGCAGCTTGAGCTTCTCGATCTCGGACGGCACGGTGATGGGCGGCACGCTCTCGAGCACCTTGCGCATCGCGGCCGCCTGATCCGCAGGCCAGCTGGGCTGCTGCGCGGCCGGACGGGACAGCGCGTCGGCAAGGCGCGTGCGCAGGTCCTCGGGCAGCGGGGGCAGCTCGGGCAGCTGGTCGATGGGTACGTCGACGGTCCAGTTCACGTGTCTATGGTACCGGCGCCGACCAGCGACTATTTACCCGCCAATTCGGCCCCGATCGACGGATTTGGGACCGCCGGGAGAAAACCGGGCCCGGTGCGCGACTATTGACGATGTGGAGTGCGAGATTGCCCGGGAGGCGCTGTCCGCGCGCATGGACGGAGAGCATGAACCCGTACCCGCGCGCCGCGTCGACGAGCACCTGGCGGCCTGCCCCGAGTGCCGGCAGTGGCAGGACGAGCTGAACAGCCAGATGGAACTGCTGCGCGGGCTGATCGCCGCCGACCGCACCCGGATGACGGCAGTGGCCGACACGGTCTCGCAACCCGCCCTGCCCGAAACCCGCGCCGGCCTCGACTGGGTGCGCATCGGCCTCGCGGCCGTGGGCGCGGTCCAGCTCGTCCTGGCCGTCCTGCAGGCAGCGGGCGTCAGCGTCGGCGTGCACGTCGGGCATGCCGCCGGCGGGCACGTGGTCAACGAGTCGACGGCCTGGTCCGTCGCGCTCGGCGTCGCCATGCTGGTCGCGGCCGCCCGCCCCGCCGCGGCCATGGGCCTGGCTGTCGTGGGCGGCGTGTTCGCCCTCGTGCTCACCGGCTACGTCGTCGTCGACGGACTGACCGGAGCGGTCGGCGCGGTTCGCATGCTGAGCCATCTGCCGGTTCTGGCCGGCGTGGTGCTGACCGTGCTGGTGTGGCGCCGCCACATGCACGAGCCACCACGGCCGCGCCGCGACGCGGCACCCACGCTCGACGACATCACGCTGCCGGACAACGCGTCGCGCGGCCGCCGCCGGGGCCACCTGTGGCCCACCGACGGCAACGCCGCCTAGACCATCACGCCGAACATGATCGCCATCCCGGCCGCCGCCATGGCCTGGCAGGCCACGGCGAACCACGCACGAGCCGGGGCGTCGGGGCGCTCCTGCCGCACCGCGAAGTACCGGATGGCCCACCACAATGCGGCGACGCCGAACAGGGCGGTGAGCGTCCAGTTGACCGCGTCGACCCACGCCGACGGCTGTCCGCAGCCGCCCATCGGGCCCGAATGCGTCGCCGTCCCGGACATGTCCATTCCCGGCATCGACGGCATCGACGACGCCTGCTGCGGCGCCTCGGCCGCTGTTCCGGCGCACTGACCGGGCAGCACCTGCCCGTCCATCACGGCGTACATCCACGCCATGGCCAGCATCATCACCGCGTGATAGCCGTCGGCCACCCGATGGCCGGCGCGCAATACCAGGACGACGGCAAACCAGCCGGCCGCCAGCAGGAAGAACACCAGCGGCGGCCGGTTCGGCACAGACATCCCCGCGGGCCACGCCATGACCAGCATGGCCACGGCCATCACCAGATGCAGCGCACGGCTGGTCTGGTCGCGCCAGGTTCGGTCCTCGCGAGCCTTGGCCAGGGCGTAGACGCACTGGGCCGCACTCAGCAGAAACAGCCCGGTCACGAGCAACCGGAGCCAGATGTCGGCGATCATCGGGACGCCTGCTGCCGCTGACGCCAGCCCAGTGCCACGTCGACCGCGACGAACAGGGCCAGGGTGAGTCCGAACAGCGGGGCGAAGTACCCGACGCCGCCGAGAGCGAGCACCAGCAGCGCCGCTTCATAGGGTCGCAACGCCGAAAGCGCACCGCGCCGTTGTCCGGTCGGCAGGGCGAACCCGGCACCGCGGGTCGGCCGCCGTCGCCACCACATCCGGTACCCCAGCACGATCGCGACGATCATCGCGAGCGCGACCGCGATCAGCGCCAGCTGGTTGACCAGGCCGAACAGGATGCCCATGTGCAGGTCGATGACCCAGTCGGTCATCTTCGCCATCAACGGCCACTCGGCGAAGTCGAGCCGCGCCGTCACCGTGCTCGTGGCGGGGTCGACGACGATCGCGTCGTACTGCGTCGGCCAGTCGCGCTTGCGCTCGGCGACCTGCCAGCCCTGCCCCGCCGTCGTCGGCGGATACATCCACATGGGATTCCGCAGGTGCGCCTCGTGGGCGACCTGCAGCGTCGCGTCGGCACCGCGCAGCGCGGCGGCCTCGTCGAGCGTCGGCCCAGCGGTCTGCCCCGGCAGCGCGGTGTCGACCGACGGGCTGGTCCAGCTCAGCGCCGTCCGCAGTTGGGCGACGTTCTCGCCGGCGAACCGCGACCACGTCATGCCGGACACCGCCAGCAGCGCCACCGCCGCGAGGATCCAGACCCCGAGGGTGCCGTGCCACGACAGCAGCCGGCGCCGCCCGGTCGCCCGCACATCCGGGACGACGAGCCGGCGCGGCTGTCCCCTGTTGTGCCCGATCCACAGCAGCAGGCCCACGCCGGCGATCACCCACGACCAGCTGGCCGCCAGCTCGCTGTAGTTCCGGCCGAAGGCCCCGAGGTGCAGGTTGCGGTGCAGTTCGTCGAACCACGCCCGCACCGGCAGCCACTGGCCGTAGGTGGTCAGGGCGCCGCGGACCGTGCCGGTGTAGGGGTCGACGAACACCGTGCGCGCGTAGTCGGCGGGGACGTCGTCCACCGCGAGCGTCACCTGCGTGGTCTCGTCCGGAGCGGCGGGCGGCCGGATGCTGGTGACGGTGCCCTCCGGATGCGCGGACCGGACGGCGGCCAGCTGGGCGGCCAGTGGCAGCTGCCGGTCGCCGACGTGGTCGACGGTGAGTTCGTGCCGGTACACCGCACTGTCGATCTGCGGGATCACCGCGTACAGCAGCCCGGTGACGGCGGCGATCAGGATGAACGGCGCGACGAACAGGCCGGCGTAGAAGTGCAGCCGCAGCAGTGCCGGGCGAAAGCGCTTCCACGCCGACGCATCGGCCGCGGCGGCAACGTCCGGTTCGGGCAGTTGGGTATGACTCACAACTTGTATTGGTCGGCGCGCGGCGCCAGGAGTTCCTGCGCCCGGAAAATTTCTACGACACCTGGTCGTAGACTGGCCACGATCAGTTCTTCAGGTGGAAGGCCGGTATTTCGATGGGCTCGGACCGGGCGGGCAGGTTGGCTACAGGGCGAGCGAAACGACGGGACCAACTCCTGCCGCTGTTGGGTTATCTGGCCGCGGTCGCCGCCCTGGTCACCTACGCCCTCATCTCGGGCGATCAGCGCTTCATCGCCACGGGCGACAGCTACCCCGGCACGTTCACCTCGTGCGCCGAACCGGTGGGCTACTTCACGGCCATCTTCGCCGCCGCGATCTGTCTCGGCGGTCTGGTGTACGTCGTCACCACCGCGCGGCCTGACCCCAAGGGCGTCATCGACCCGCCCGCATTCCGCATCCACCTTGTGCTGGAACGGGTTTCGCTGGTCTGGCTGGTCGCCTCGGCGTTCATGGTGGTGGTGCAGGCGGCGACCGACGCCGGCGCCCCGGCGCTGCGACTGGTGGAGAGCGGCCGGCTGGGTGAGGCCATCGGCGCATCCGAGATGGCCCGTGGCTGGATCGTCGCCACAGTGTGCGCCGCGGTCGTGGCGCTGACGCTGCGGTTCAGCGTGCGGTGGATCGCCATGGTCGTGCTGCTGCTGCCCAGCGTGATCGGGGTCCTGGCGCTGCCGGTGACCGGCAATGCCAGCGAAGGACCCGACCACGACTACACGACCAGCGCGGTCATCGTGTTCGCGGTGGCGCTGGCGGTGCTGGCCGGCTCGAAGATCGCGGCCGTCATCAGTCCGCCGGCCGCCGACCTCTACCGGCGGGTGCTGATCATCCAGGTGGCCTGCGGCACCGTCGCGCTGATCTACGGCGTGCTGCTGCTGGCCGACCAGCTCGGGCCCCCCGGCCTGACGGGCAGCGACTATGGGCGGTGGGCCATCGTCGCCGCGATCGCGCTGGCGGCGTCCTGGATCACCGACGCCGCGGCACTGCGCCGGGCGAAGCCGTCCCTGCTGGCGACCTGCCTGCCCGCGATCACCGCGCTCGCCGCGGTGTCCGCCATGGCGGTGCAGACCGCGCCGCGCCTGCTGCACCACAAGTACACGACGTGGGACGTCTTCCTCGGCTACGAACTGCCCGACCCGCCGAATGTCGTTCGGCTGCTGACGGTCTGGCGGTTCGACACCTTCATCGGCATCGGCGCGCTGGTCCTTGCCGGGGCCTATCTGTACGCGTACCTGAAGCTGCGGCGCCGCGGCGACGAGTGGCCGGTCGGCCGGTTGCTCGCCTGGCTGATCGGCTGCGGCGTCTTGCTTTTCACCAGCAGCTCGGGTGTGCGGGCCTACGGTTCGGCGATGTTCAGCGTGCACATGGGCGAGCACATGACGCTCAACATGTTCGTCCCCGTGCTGCTCGTGCTCGGCGGCCCAGTGACCCTGGCGCTGCGCGCCCTGCCGCCGGCGGGTGACGGCGCACCACCGGGACCGCGCGAATGGATCCTGTGGCTCGTGCACTCGAAAGTCACGGCCGCACTGTCGAATCCGATCGTGGCGTTCGTACTGTTCGTCGCGTCGCTGTACGCGGTGTACTTCACCCCGATCTTCAACACGCTGGTCCGTTACCACTGGGGCCACGAGCTGATGAGCGTGCACTTCCTGCTGGTCGGCTACCTCTTCTACTGGGGCATCATCGGTATCGACCCGGGCCCCAAGCGCCTGCCATTCCTGGGCCGGCTCGGATTGTTGTTCGCGGTCATGCCTTTTCACGCGTTCTTCGGCATCGCGACCATGACCATGACCGACACCATCGGTGGGTCGTTCTACAAGTTCGTCGGCCTGCCGTGGCTGTCGAGCATCGGCGCCGACCAGCACCTCGGCGGCGCCATCGCGTGGGGTTCGAGCGAACTGCCGGTGATCCTGGTGGTCATCGCGCTGGTGGCCCAGTGGGCCAAGCAGGATCGCCGCGCCGCATCGCGCTCGGACCGGCACTCGGATTCCAACTACGGCGACGACGACCTGGACGCCTACAACGCGATGCTGCGCGAACTGGCCCGCCAGCGCGGCCAGCAGTAGGGCCTACCGGAAGTTGCGCAGCCGCAGACTGTTCGACACCACGAAGAACGACGAGAAGGCCATCGCCGCGCCCGCGATCAGCGGGTTGAGCAGGCCGGCCGCCGCCACCGGGATGGCGGCGATGTTGTAGCCGAACGCCCACACCAGGTTCATCTGGATGGTCCGCATGGTCGCCTTGGCCAGGTCCAGTGCCTGCGGCACCGAATCCAGGCTGTCGCGGACCAGGATGATGTCCGCCGCGCCGATCGCGACGTCGGTGCCGCGGCCGATGGCCAGACCCAGATCCGAGCAGGCCAGCGCCGGGCCGTCGTTGATGCCGTCACCGACCATCGCGACCATGCGGCCGCGGTCGCGCAGCTGCTGGATGACGTCGACCTTGCCGTCCGGGAGGACGTCGGCGATGACGTCGTCGATCCCCACCGCGGCACCCACCGCGGCGGCGGCCGCCGGATTGTCGCCGGTCAGCAGGATGGTCTTGAGCCCGCGCTCGTGCAGCGCCGCGATGGCACCCGCAGCTGATTCACGCACCGCGTCAGCGACAGCGACAGCACCGCACAGCTGGCCATCGACAGCGACGAAAACCACTGTCTCACCGCGGGATTCGGCGCCTCGGCGCGCTTCGGCCAGGACTGCGGGCACCACGGCACGACCGGCCGCCCAGGACGGCTTGCCGACGCGCACCTCGCGCTCCCCCACGGTCCCGACCACGCCACGGCCGGGCACGGCCTGGAAATCGGTGACGGCCTCGTGCTCGGGCGCTGCCGTGGTGATGGCCACCGCGACAGCATGCTCGGATGCAGACTCGACGGCCGCGGCGAGGGCCAGGACGTCCTCGTCCGCCCAGCCGTCGACGGCGGTGACGGCAGTGACGGCCAGGTGCCCGGTCGTCAGGGTGCCCGTCTTGTCGAAGACGACGGTGTCGACGGCCCGGATCGCTTCGAGCGACCGGTGCCCCTTGAGGAAGATGCCGAGTTGGGCGCCGCGTCCGGACGCCACCATCATGGCCGTCGGCGTGGCCAGGCCCAGGGCGCACGGGCAGGCGATGACCAACACCGCCAGCGCGCAGGCGAACACCTTGTCGGGGCCCGCACCCGCCAGGGCCCAACCCAGCGCGGTCAGCGCCGCGATGCCGAAGACGCACGGCACGAACACCGAGGAGATGCGGTCGGCGAGGCGCTGCGACTCGGCCTTCTGGGCCTGCGCTTCCTCGACCAGGCGCACCATGCCGGCGAACTGGGTGTCGGCACCGACCGCCGCCGCCTCCACGATCAGGCGCCCGTCGAGCACGATCGTGCCGCCGATGACGCTACTGCCCGGCGTCGCCCGGAACGGCTTGGCCTCACCGGTCATCACACTGGTGTCGACGGCGGCCGAGCCCTCGACCACGAGTCCGTCGGCCGCGATCGTCTGGCCGGGACGCACCACGAACTTCTGCTGCTCGGCGAGTTCCTCTGCCGGGATGACCATCTCGGAGCCGTCGGCCAGCAGGATCGTGACGTTCTTGGCGCTCAGCGCCGCGAGCGCCCGCAGCGCGCTGCCCGCCTTCGACTTGGCGCGGGCCTCGAAGTAGCGGCCGGCCAGCACGAACACCGTGACGCCCGCGGCGACCTCGAAGTAGATGGCGTCGCTGCCGGCCAGGGCCTGCCAGATGCCGGTACTCGTGGTGGCGTGGTGTCCGGCGAACATCGTGTAGAGCGACCACACCGTCGCGGCGGTCACGCCGACCGAGATCAGTGTCTCCATGGACGCGGCCCGGTTCCGGGCGTTGCGCAGGGCCACGCGGTGGAACGGCCAAGCGGCCCACGTCACGACCGGCAGGGCCAGGGCCGTCAGAATCCACTGCCACCCGGTGATCCGGGTGCTGGGCACGACGGCGAACATCACCGACAGATCGGCGAGCGGGACGAACAGCACCGCGGCCACGAGCAGACGGCGCAGCAGGTAGTGGGCGTGCGAGAGGTCTTCGTCGTCGCGGTCCCCGGCGATGACCCCGGACCGCGGCTCGGCGTCGTAACCGGCCTTGCGGATCACATCGCACAGCTCGGTGTCGGCGACCTCCGGGACCGCGTCGACCGTCGCCACGCGGGTGCCGAAGTTCACGGAGGCGCGGACACCCGGCATCTTGTTGAGCGTGCGCTCGACCCGCGCGGCACAGGCGCCACATGTCATGCCGGTGACGTCGAGCTGCACCCGACGGGCCTCGTCGGCAGCTGCGGCAGCGACTGTCGTGTCGTCGGCGCTGCCCACCACTGTGCTCACCGAGCCGGCCGTCATCATCCTCCTATTGTCCCCGTGAAGCGGAGCTACCCAAAAATATTGGTCGGACGTGCCCGGCTGTGAGTTCCCGGCACTCGTCACATATGGTCGGGCCGTGAACAGCCGCGGCGACGACGACGAAGTGACCCGCCTGGCACTGGCTGCCGGTCGGGGCGATCGTGCCGCATTGGACCAGTTCATCAAGGCTACCCAGCGCGATGTCTGGCGCACCGTCGCCTACCTCGACGAGCCCGGCAATGCCGACGACCTGACGCAGGAGACCTACCTGCGGGCCCTCGGCTCGCTGTCGCGATTCCGCGGCCGGTCGACCGCGCGCACCTGGCTGCTGTCGATCGCGCGCCGCGTCGTCGTCGACCACATCCGGCGCAAGCAGTGCCGCCCGCGCAGCAGCGCGGCCATCGAGCCCGAGACCGTCGTCGACATGCACCAGCCGACCGCCCGGTTCGAGGACATCGTCGAGATCCGCATGCTGCTCGACGGCGTCGACAGCGATCGCCGCGAAGCGCTGCTGCTGACCCAGGTACTGGGCCTGTCCTACGCCGAGGCCGCCGAAATCTGCGGCTGCCCCGTCGGCACCATCCGCTCCCGGGTCGCCCGCGCCCGCGACGACCTGCTGCGCGCCGGAAACCAGGACCAGAGCGCGGGCTGAACCACCGCGGAACCCGCGCCGCCGCGCATCCGACCAACTCTGCGAAACTGGCCTACAGACTGAACGGAGTTCGGCTTGTCCACCCGCCATGCGATCGACCTCGAGCACACGCTGCGCGCCATCGGGCGCCGGGTTTTCGACGAGGTCTGGATCGGTCCCGCCCGCGGCTACCCCACCGCCGCGGCGATCGTCGTGCTGGCGGTGTCTGCCGGGGTCAGCTGGTCGGAATCCCATCGGTGGGTGCTGAAGGTCGTCGCGATCCTGTTCACCCTGGCGGCCGTGGCATCGGCAACAGCGCTGTGGCGCAAGCGGTTCCGCGTGAGTTGCGCGGCACTGTACCTGTCGGGCGTGGCCACGGCGGCGGGGTTCGGTGCGGTCTGGTGGTGCCAGACCTCGCCGGCGCGGGTCGCGGTGTGGTGGCCGCTGGCGGGTTTCGTCGCGGCCGCGGTCTCGGCCGTGTGCTGGCTGGGTGTGGTGCTGACGCCACTGGAACGGTCGCAACCCGACATGCGGTTCAAGCCGTCCGGGAACTGAAGACCCACTCCGTACGACTAATGACAGCGTGATCGCCGATTCCGCCCTGCGCTGGGCGCTGACCGCCGTGTTCGCGGTGGCCGCGCTGCTGTTCGTGGGCGCCGGACGACGCGCACCCGGGCAGCACGGCGTCGGGGTCCTGCACGCGGTGGCGTCAGTGGGCATGATCGCGATGCTCTGGCCGGCCGGTATGCGGGTGTCCCCGCTGCTGTACGTGCTGGTGTTCACGGCCGGTGCCCTGTACTTCGCCTACCTCGCCCTGTTCGGCTTCGAGCTACCGCACCCCGTCTACCACTGCACGATGATGGCCGCGATGGCTCTGATGGGTCTGCTGATGGCGCCGAACGCCGGTGTTCCGGTCGCGACGGCACAGGCTTCCGGTCATCACAGCGCCCACCTCGGTCACGGCGCCATCGCCGTGACTCCCCCCGGCTGGTTCACGACGGTGTGCGTCGTGCTCGCGGCCGGATTCTGCGCCGCCGCGCTGTGGTGGTTCTACCTGCTGGTGCGCGGGCCGAAGCGCCCGTACGCCGACCTGCTCATGGCGTTCGGAATGAGCGCCGCCTTCGCCGTCATGGCCGTCTGACCCCTCTCGAAAGGACAACATGCCCAAGCTGATCCAGACCCCCAAGGCTTTTCGGGTCATTGCCGCCGTCACCGCGACGACGGCGTGCGCCGTCGCCCTGGCCGCACCGGCCGCCGCCCACGTCAAGGTGACCGGCGACGCCCCCCAGGGTGGCTGGGGCGTACTGAACTTCCGCGTGCCCACCGAGTCGGATACCGCGTCCACCACGGGCCTCCTGGTCGTGCTGCCCGACGACCAGCCGATCATCTCGGTCAGCACTCAGCAGAAGGCCGGCTGGACCGCCACCCTGACCAAGAAGAAGCTGCCCACCCCGCAGAAGGACGACGACGGCGCCGAGGTCACCGAGTACGTCTCGTCCGTCGAGTGGAAGGCCACCGCGCCGGATGCACCCATCCCGCCGCACCAGTTCAACGTGTTCGCCATCTCGGCCGGCCCGCTGCCCAAGGTCAACACACTGACGCTGCCCGCTGTCCAGACCTACAGCGACGGCAAGACGGTCAACTGGAACGAGAAGGCCAACCCGGGCCAGCCCGAGCCCGAGCACCCGGCGCCCTCGCTGCACCTGAAGCCCGCCGGCGGCGGCGACCACGACCGGCCCGCAGCCGTTGCCCCGGCTGCCGCGACGCCCGCCTGGCCGGGTCTGACGGCGCTGGCCGTGTCGGTGGTCGCGCTGCTGGTGGCGATCGCTAGCCTGGCGTCTTCCCGACGAAAGACGAGTCACGACTAGAGAACTGAGGCCGGTCGCAGCGCTGCTCGCGGCTCTGCTCGCGCTCCTGCTGCCGGCTCCCCTCGCACACGCGCACGCCGTCCTGGTCTCCAGCGATCCGGTCGACGGCGCCACCCTGCCGGCCGCGCCGAGCCGGGTCACACTGACGTTCGACGAGCCGGTTCGCTTGATTCCGGGTGCGGTCCAGGTGATTTCGAATACCGGCGCCCGGGTCGACCGGGACGTCCGGCAGCGGTCGGGTGACACCACCGTCGAACTCGACCTACCTCCGGGACTGCCGCGCGGCAGCTACACGGCCACCTGGCGGCTGATGTCGGCCGACGGGCACGAGGTGGCCGGGTCGGTGAGCTTCGGCGTGCAGCAGGCACCGGACGCACCGCCGGACATTCATCCGGTCGCCTCGTCGTCGGCGGCGTCTGACATCGCGCGCGGTCTGACGTACATCGGCCTGGTGCTGTACGTCGGGGTGCTGGCGGCGGCCCGGTTGGTGTGGGGGTGGGCGCTCGCACTGCGCCGCACCCGGGTCCTGGCCGGCATCGGCTGGCTGCTGCTGGCCGCCGCGACCGTCATCGCCGCCGTCACCACCGGACCCGACGCCGCGCTCTACGCGCAGGCAGCCCTGCTCGTGCTGCTCGCGGCGACCGTGCGCGCCGGTACCGCGCTGTTCGTCGTGCTCGCGACGGCGCTCGCGGCCGGCGTCGCCGCCTCCGGGCATGCCTCGGCCGGCCCGGACCCGTGGCTGGCCACCACCGTCACCACCGTCCACCTGCTGGCCATGGCGCTGTGGCTGGGCGGTTTGTGTCTGCTGACGCTGGTGGTCCTGCCCGCCCGGCGCAGCAACGACCTGCAGCGCTGGTCCCGGGTGGCGTTCGGCTGTGTCGCGGCGGTCCTGCTCACCGGCGAGTACCAGGCCTGGCGGCAGGTGTCGCCGATCGAGTCCCTGTGGTCGACGGGCTACGGAATGGCCTTGTGCGCCAAGGTTTTCCTGGTCACGCTCATGGCCGCCCTGGCCTACCTCGGCCGGCGCCGGCTCACCCCGGAGCGGCTGCGCCGCACCGTGCCGCTGGAAACCGCGCTCGCGGTGCTGGTGTTGGTCATGACCACGGTGCTCACCGGCGAGCCGCCCGCCCGTACCACCTACGGCCCCGCGTTCACGGCCACCGCGGCGCTCGATGAGGGCCGGCAGGCGCAGGTGCATCTCGACACCACGCGCCACGGCGCCATCCCGATCGACGTCACCGCGCCCGGCGCCACCGGGCTGCGCGGCACCCTGTCGAGCGCCGAGATCGCCTCCCTGCCCGTGCGTTTCACCGTGGGTCCCGACGGTCGCTGGCGCAGCACATATGCCACCGCGCCACGGCCGGGCCTGTGGACGCTGCAGCTGACGGTCCAGTTCGGCCCGAACGACGCCGCCGTTGCCAGCGTGCCGTTCCGCGCCTGGTGATCCTGAATTACCGCGGCGCCGTCATCATCTCGGCGATCAGCCGGTAACGGTTCAGGTTGTGTCGCGCATCGACCAGCGCGTCGTGCGAATCGCGCGGCCGCGGTGGCATCCGCGGACTGCCGCAGTCCTCCCAGAACTGCCGCAGTTCCCGGGTGAAGCGCGGCATGGCCGGCGGCAGGTCGGCCATCGGCCCCCACAACTGGCACAGCACCACGTGGTCGTAGGCACCGACCCACGCCCACAGCTCGATCGGCTCGTCCCCGTCGATGTTGAAGAAGTCCTCCAGCTCCGACCGGATCTGCCGGCGCGAACGCCACACCTGCGACGACGGCGACGGCAGCTTCGGCAGCACGTTCTTGCGCACCCAGGAACCCGCCCGGTCGGGGTCGAACTCCGAGGAGACGGCGTAGTACTCGCGCCCGTCCTCGGCGGCCACACCGATCGAGATCAGGTCGATGGTGCGACCGTCGTCGATGAACTCGGTGTCGTAAAAAAACTTCATTCAGGCAACCTCGGTCGGCGTTCGGTCCGGCGGCGCGGGTGCCGCGTGGATCTCGCGGTCGAGCTGTTGGTCCACGTCCGCTTCGTCGGGAAACTTTGGCATACCGGCGATCGCATCCTGTAACCACAGCTTCGCCCGCACCACCGGCCGGCGCAGCCACCGCTCGCGTTCCAGCGCTTTGTGCATCTTGCGCGGCCGGCTCGTGTAGCGCCAACGGGCCCACGGCGCGTGCGGCCGCGACAGCCGGATCGCACCGATGACCAGCAGCGGTGTGATGAACATCCCAATCAGGCCGGTCCACACCTTGCCTTTGAGCAGCACGATGACCGCCATGGCCAGCGTGATCAGGGCCAGCGCCACGACCATGATCCGGGCAGCCACGTCCTGGTCGTCACGCCAGACGGTGATGTCGAAGAACGACAACGGGTTGAAACCCAGGATCAGCAGCCCGGCCACCGCGATCGCGACGAACACCGCGTCGACCGAGGTGCGGCCGTCCTCGGCCCAGTACACGTCGGACAAGTGCAGGATCAGCGCGAACTCGTCGAGGACCAGGGCGGCGCCGATACCGAAAAAGATTGCCGCCACGGTGAATTCCGGGACGCCGCCGTCGACGGCGAGCGTCACCATCGTCACCCCCGACACCATCACGAGCACCACGCCGATCACCGCGTGGTGGATGTGCAGGCCGCCATGGCCGATGTTGCGCGGCTGCCACCACTTGCGCGGCGCCGGATTGTCGGCGTGGGCCCGGATGTAGCGCACCACGGTCCGGGTCACGAAAAACGTCAGGATGAACGCAATCAGGCACCACAACAACGGCAGCCGCCCACTGGACACGAACTCCGTAGGTAGGGGCGACCGCACGGGGAAGAAACTTACGCCCGTGCATGCGTGTCACTGCCCCGCAGGGCGCCGACGCGCCGGTCCCCCCGATAGGCTGTCCGGCGAGATGCGTATGGGAACTTGGTCGTGGCCCGCCTCCGGACAACGGCTGGCCTGGCGGCTGTTGCAGTTGCTGGCCATGTTGACGTTGGTATGGGGCGCCTGGCGGCTGCTGGGTCATACGCCGTACCGGATCGACATCGACGTGTACCGGATGGGCGGCCGCGCCTGGCTCAACAACACGCCGCTGTACAGCGAGAGCACGATCTTCCGTACCGAGGCCGGCATCGACCTGCCGTTCACCTACCCGCCCTTGGCCGCGATCATGTTCGCCCCGTTCGCCTGGCTCCCCCTGCCCGCCGCGAGCGTCGCCATCACGGTGACGACGTTCGTGTTGTTGCTGGTGTCGATCGTGATCGTGCTGACGCGGCTGGATGTCTGGCCGCACTCACCGTTCGGAGGCTCGGCCCTGGCCCGCCGCTGCTGGCTCGCCGTCGCCATCGTCGGACCGGCCGTGCTGTTCCTCGAGCCGGTGCGGTCCAACTTCAACTTCGGTCAGATCAACGTCGTCCTCATGACGCTGGTGATCGCCGACTGTGTCCCCCGCCGCACCCCGTGGCCGCGCGGCGTCCTGCTCGGGGTGGCGATCGCCCTCAAGCTGACCCCGGCCGTGTTCCTGCTGTTCTTCCTGCTGCGCCGTGATTTCCGCGCGCTGCTGACCACGGTGGCGTCGTCGGTCGTGGTCACGCTGATCGCGTTCGCGCTGGCCTGGGGTGACTCGTGGGAGTACTGGACCAAGACGGTCCGCAACACCGACCGCATCGGCACCGCGACGCTGAACACCAACCAGAACATCTCCGGCACGCTGGCGCGGTTCGGGATGTCGGCGACGCCGCGGTTCGTGCTCTGGGTCGTGCTGTGCTTCGCGGTGCTGGCACTGACGGTGTGGGCGGCCCATCGCGTGCTCCGCGCGGGACAGCCGGTGCTGGCGCTGATGTGCGTGGCGATGTTCGGTCTGGTGGTGTCGCCGGTGTCGTGGTCGCACCACTGGGTGTGGGCCCTGCCGACCATGGTCACCATCACCGTGGTCGCCTACCGGGAACGCAGCGCCGTCCTCGCCGCGGTGAGCGCGCTCGGCGCGTTCCTGCTGGTCTGCACGCCCATCCGGCTGTTGCCCGAGCACCACGAGGTCGACGCGACGCTGTGGCGTCAGGTGATCGGCAGCTCGTACGTGTGGTGGGGCCTGGCCGTCATCGCCGCGGCGGGCACCATCACCGGCCGAGGCACACCCGCTGCCGATGCGACCGAGCACGTCGCTCCGGTCTCGGCGACCAACTGACCCCGGCCCCCGGCCCGCGCGACGGTAACCCCACGGCGGTCCAGAAGCCGATTTCCCGCCGCGACGTTACGGTGGCGAAGCGGTCAGCCGCCAGTGAAATGACGAAAGCCGAGGATTGCGGCCACCTACCTGGGTGACACCAATCCTCGGCCTTATCGTTCTGGCCGCTCAGCCTGCTTTGATCGCCGGCGGCGGCGTCTTGCCTTCTTTGACATCGGCCGCGTAGAGGTCGACGTACTCCTGGCCGGACAGCCGCATCAGCTCGTACATGACCTCGTCGATCACCGCGCGTTCGATGAACCGGTTGCCGGCCAGACCCTCGAAACGGCGGAAGTCCATCGGCTTACCGAACTTCACCTCGACGCGGGCGAAGTGCCACATCTTGCTTCCCGGCGGGTTCACGACGTCGGTATTGATCATGGCGACGGGAATGACGGGGATGCCGGTCTCCAGCGCGATGCGGGCCAGGCCCGTCTTGCCCTTGTAGAGCTTGCCGTCCGGCGACCGCGTGCCCTCGGGGTACATGCCGAGCAGCTTGCCCTGGTCGAGGATTTTGGCGGCGGCCGTCAGCGCGTCGGCCGCGGAGTCGGCGTTCGTGCGGTCGATGGGCACCTGCCCGGTCGACGAATAGAAGAACTTGATCAGTTTGCCCTTGATGCCGGTACCGGTGAAGTACTCGGCCTTGGCCAGGAAGAAAATTCGCCGGCGCAGCACCAGCGGCAGGTAGAAGCTGTCGACGACGGCGAGGTGATTGCTGGCCAGCAGCACGGGGCCGTGATCGGGAACGTATTCCAGCCCCGTGACCTTCGGACGGCCCAGAAAACGCAGCAACGGGCCCATCAAGATGTACTTGTAGAACCAGAAGAACATCGAACCTCCCGCTGAGGGCCCCCGGACGGTGCCCCCGACAACTTTACCCACCGACTGTCGGCCCGACCACAGCCCGCAGCGGACTGGTCATTCCTCCACAGATACCGGAATGGACTGATATCGACCCGGACCTGGTGGCGGCACCGGATCGTCGGGCTGACGGTGTCGGCCACTCGGACCGGACGGGTCCGTCGGCGGCTCGGGGTGCGGGCCGGTGGGGCCCTGGTGGGCCAGCGCGGCGCGCACCGCGTCGAGAAACGTCGTGCTGTGTTCGGCGATGGCTGTCAGCATCGGATGCTGTTCGTCGTTGGCCAGGGCGACCAGTGCGCACACCGGGCACCACACCTGGTTGCAGTCACTCGGGTTCTCGCCGTCGGCGAGCATGGCCACGGACAACCGGACGACGGGATCGATCTTGTCGAGCAGCGCCTGGGCCAGCAGCCGCAGGTCCATCGGTAGGTCGCCGAGGGAATCGGCCCCGAAATCGGTGTGCGTCACTTGGGCCACACCTCCGGGTCGGGGCGAAAACGGACAGTCAGTTCACAGCCGCGCAGCGACGCGCCGGTCACGATGCAACGGCGCAGGACTGATGCCAACGGGACCCGGCGCCGGGTGCCACCCGAGCCGATGATCAGGTCATCGTCGACGCGGCCCAGCGTCAGAGACCCCGGGTCGATTTGCGGCAATTCTATCCGGAGCCGGTAGACAGCGGCCAATCCTGAGCCCGATTCCCGGTCGACGATGGGCCGCGGCGGTGCGGGGGGCGCGGCGCCGTGCCGCAGCCTCGACACCTCCAGCAGTTCCCCGAGCGCCTTCGGCCCGATGGGTTCGCCGGCCAGGTGCGGCACAAGTACCAGACGCACGTCGCCGACGGCGGCATCCAGATCGCTGAGCATGCTGCGCTGCTCGGCGATCCGCTCGGCATACCAGTCGAAGGCGGGGTGCGCGGGCAGGTTCACATACTCGTACGAATCGTCTTGGATCAGAACCTGATTCACGATCAGCTCGGACACGTGCACGCCCATCAAGGTGAGCGACGCCAGCGTCCGCACCGCCTCGGCCACCACCACCCGTTCCGGGGTGAGCACCAGGTGCGCGGTGACGTCCGGCTGGTCGAGCAGCTCCCCCAGCGCCTCGGTGGCGGCGGCGAGGCGCTCGACCAGGACGACCATGGCGGCCGTCTTCGCATCGGCCAGACCGACCGACAGGCGCCGGTGCCGCGGCCAGGCCTTCTCCAGGTACAGGGCGAACGCGCCCGGCAGCGTCAGCATCCGCATCGCATCAGCGGTCGAGGCGCAGTCGACGATCACGTGGTCCCAGTTGCCCGATGCCGCCAGCTCGGCGACCTCGTGCAGACCCAGCACCTCCTGAATCCCGGGCAGCGCCGAAAGTTCCTCCGGTGCAACGTCTCCCACATCGGAGTCCGGGAACCGGGCGACCAGCACCGCGGCCACCTCACGCCACCTGGCCTCCAGCAGCGCCAGGGTGTCGAGCGCCAGGGCGTCCAGCACGACGCCGGCGCCGTCATCGACGGGAACCTGCGTCGGCGTCCGCAGCCCGGTCGGCGGGACGTCCGCGCCGAGCACATCACCGGTGGAGTGGGCCTGGTCCGTCGACACGATGAGGACCCGCTGCCCGGCCCGGGCATCACGCACCGCGGTGGCCGTGGCCACCGTCGATTTACCTACTCCACCCTTACCGACGAACAGACTGATCCTGGCACGCCCAGCAGGGTCCGCGTCACTCAGACTCGACTCGCTTCTTCAGGTCCTTGAGCGCCGTGTCGGTCAAGCGGCGCTCGGCCTTGCGTTTGAGCAGTCCGATCATCGGAATCATCAGATCGACCGCCAGTTCGTACGTTACCTCGGTGCCAGAACCCTTGGGCGACAAGCGGTATGTGCCTTCGAGCGCCTTCAGCAGAGTGCTGGACACCAGGGACCAGCTCACCGACTTGCGGTCGGCGGGCCACCGGTAGGCGAACACCATGGTGTCCTTGAGCACCGTGGCGTCGAGGACCAACCGGGCCGTCTTCGGGTAACCGTCGGCGTCGACGTCCAGGACCTCGGTCTCCGGGTACTCGGCGACCCAGTCGGGATATGAGCCGATGTCGGCGATGACGTCCATCACGGTCGCCGGGTCGGCGTCGATGTAGATGGTCTGCGCAGTCTTGTCCGCCACGTGTCCACTTCCCCGAGTTTTACGATGCCCGGCGCGGGCGTCGGACACCCGTCTGCCGAGCTCTCAATGTACCGCCAGCGCCCCGCCCCGGCGGGGCGATACCGAGCCTCAGGCCAACCGGGACACGCCCACCGGGCGGGTCCGCTCGAGATCGGTCTTGATCTCGAAAGCCATGTCCTTGCCGGCCACGCGGCGACGATGGTTGAGGTCGGCCAGGTTCAGCTGCGCCAGCGCGGCTCCGGACACGCCCGTCGGCTCGGCGTGCAGGAAGTAGTGCAGCACGACACCGTCCATGACGGCCTCCAGCCAGACCTCCATGGTTCCGGTCAGCGCACCGGTGACGGTCCACCGTTGCCCCGCCGGACCGCGGTCTTCGACGACCGTCAGCTTGAGGTCCGGCCACCAGCGCCGCCAGCTGCTCTGGTTCGCCACGGCGGCACCGACAGCGGCTGGGTCGGCGCACACGAAGGTCTCGTCGGCGATCTGGATGCTGTTCATCCCGACCAGCTTCACATACGCCTCCACAGTGTGATGAAGCACCCGACTACGCTGAGCACGGCATTGCTGTCACGGCACTGCTGCCAGTACTGCCTTGCTCTGACCCGAAAGGCCACACCGTGCGTGAGTTCAGCGTTCCCGCATCGTTCACCATCGGCGAATACGACAACGTCGTCGCCCCGGTGTACTCCCTCGAGCGCGACGACCCCAAACACGTAGCCATCCAGCGCCTGGTCGGAGACACCTGGACCGACGTCACCAGCGCCGAGGTTGCCGACCAGGTGCGAGCGACCGCCCTCGGCCTGATCGCCAAGGGTGTCAAGCCCGGCGACCGCGTGGTGCTGCTCTCGGCGACCCGCTACGAATGGCCCATCATCGACTTCGCGATCCTGTCGATCGGCGCGGTGACGGTGCCCATCTACGAGACCTCGGCCGCCGATCAGATCCGGCACGTGCTGGCCGACTCCGGCGCCGTCTTTGCCTTCGCCGAGACCGATTCCCACGCCGCCAAGATCGAATCCATCCGGACCGAGGTGCCCGCGCTCGGTGAGGTGCTGGTCATCGATGGCGGCGCTCTCGATGAGCTGGCCGCCGCCGGCGCCGGCGTGGACCGCGCCGAGCTGGACGCCCGCCTGGCCGCCATCAAGTCCAGCGACCCGGCCACCCTGATCTACACCTCCGGCACCACCGGCCGCCCCAAGGGCTGCCAGCTGACCCACGCCAACCTGCTGTCGGAGCTGCGCGGCGTGAAGGCCTGCTTCCCCGACCTGCTGGCCAAGGGCCAGAAGCTGCTGGTGTTCCTGCCGCTGGCACACGTGCTGGCCCGCGCCGTCGCGGTGGCCGGCTTCAGCAACCAGGTGACGCTCGGCTTCACCAGCGACATCAAGAACCTGGTGCCGATCCTCGGGGTGTTCAAACCGACGCTCGTGGTGTCGGTTCCGCGCGTGTTCGAGAAGGTCTACAACACCGCCGAGCAGAACGCCCGCAACGATGGCAAGGGCAAGATCTTCCAGATCGCCGCCGACACGGCCATCGAGTGGAGCAAGGCGCAGGACACCGGCGGCGCCGGACTGCTGCTGAACCTGAAGCACACCGTGTTCGACAAGCTGGTCTACGGCAAGCTCAAGGCGGCCCTCGGCGGCAACTGCGTCGGCGCCATCTCCGGCGGCGCGCCGCTCGGCGCCCGCCTCGGCCACTTCTACCGCGGCGTCGGCGTCACCATCTACGAGGGCTACGGCCTGACCGAGACCAGCGCCGCCATCACCGTCAACCGGATCGGCGAGCTGAAGGTCGGCACCGTCGGAAAGCTGGTGCCCGGCAACAACATGCGCATCGCCGAGGACGGCGAGCTGCTGCTCTCCGGCGGCGTGGTGTTCAGCGGCTACTGGAACAACCCGACCGCCACCGGCGAGGCCTTCACCGACGAGTGGTTCCACACCGGCGACCTCGGCGCCATCGACGACGACGGCTACCTGTCGATCGTCGGGCGCAAGAAGGAGATCATCGTGACCGCAGGCGGCAAGAACGTCGCCCCGGCCCCGCTCGAAGACGTCATGCGCGCACACCCGCTGATCAGCCAGGCCATGTGCGTGGGCGATCAGGAGCCGTTCATCGCCGCACTCATCACCATCGATCCCGAGGCGTTCGAAGGCTGGAAGCAGCGCAACAACAAGGACGCCGGCGCATCCGTGGGCGACCTGGCCGAAGACGCGGCGCTGGTCGCCGAGATCCAGAAGGCCGTCGACGACGCCAACCAGACGGTGTCCAAGGCCGAGGCCGTCCGGAAGTTCCGGATCCTGCCGGTCGACTTCACCGAGGACACCGGTGAGCTGACACCGACCCTGAAGGTCAAGCGCAAGGTGGTCGCGGAGAAGTTCGCGGCCGAGATCGCCGCGCTCTACAGCTGAGCAATAGCGCTGCAGCGCTACAACAATTCAGCGAGCCGCTCACCCTTGAGCTTCCACTGCCAGTTGTCGACGACGAACTGACGGCCGGCGGCGCCCATCGCGGCGCCCCGGTCGGGGTCGGCAAGGACGTCACCGATAGCGGTCGCAATGGCGGCGACATCGCGACCGTCGACCACATGGCCGGTCTTGCCCTCGACGACGGTTTCCGGTGCGCCACCGGAATCACCGGCGACCACCGGCACGCCGGACGCCGAGGCCTCGAGGAAGACGATCCCCAGGCCCTCGACATCCAGCCCGTTCCCCCGGGTCCGGCACGGCATGGCGAAAACGTCGGCCATCGCGTGGTGGGCCGGCAATTCGTCGCCGGGCACCCCGCCGGTGAACACCACATGGTCGGTGACGTCGTAGCGGCGCGCGAGCTTCTCCAGGTCGTCGCGGTACGGCCCGTTGCCGACGATCACCAGCGCGGCGCCGTCGATCCGCTGCCGGATCGACGGCAGCGCCCGGATCAGCATGTCCTGTCCCTTGCGCGGCACCAGGCGGGACAGGCAGACGATCACCGGCCGCTGCCCCAGCCCATAGCGGGCCCGCAACTCGGCCCGGGCCACCTCGTCGGGCACGAAGCGGTCGACATCGACGCCGGGCGACAGGTACTCCAGTGCCGCGTCCGGCCCGAACGCCGCGGCGAACCGCTTGCGTGTGTAGTGGCTGACGAAGGTCACCACATCGGTGTTGTTTCCGATGTGCCGCAACGCGTTTCGCGCGACGGGCAGCATCGACCAACCCACCTCGTGACCGTGTGTGCTGGCCACCACCCGGGTCGCTCCCGCATCGCGGGCCAGTGGGGCCAACAGCGCCAGCGGCGCGGCCGCGCCGAACCACACCGTGTCGATTTCGTGCTCGGCGATGAGACGGCGCATCCGCAGCGCGACGGTCGGTTCGGGCAGCATCAGCGTCGTCGGGTGGCGGACCACCTCATAACCCGCCGCCGCGGCCTTGTCGTATTCCGGCGCGCCCTTCCATTTCGGGGCGTACACCGTCAGCTCGTGCGACCCGCGGCCGATCAGCTCATTGACCAGGCTCTCCAGATACGACTGGATGCCGCCACGACGGGGCGGGAAGTCGTTGGTCAGCAGCAGCACCCGGGAGGACGGCTGGGGCGAGCGGAGCGACGGGGAGGACGTCTGGGGCGAGCGGAGCGACGGGGAGGACATCGCGGTCAGGCTATCGCGTCAGCCCCGGTCCGCGAGCCACCGCTGCCACGCGACGGTCAACGCGTCGCGATCCGCGCCGAGCGTGGCGGTCAGCGCGGTATCGAGGTCGGGGTGACCGGCGCCGCACGCCGCCAGATACAGCCGGCGCAGGGCCGGGTCGCCGAACTGCGCGCCGACGAATCGGGCGAACCACCAGGCGCGGTCATAGGCCAGTGACAGGGCCGGCCCGGTGACCTGGAAATCGGCGTCGGCGGGCAGCACCGCCATGTCGGCGGGTGCTGGTCGCGGGGTGCGCGGGCGGCTGACGTAGTCGGCGACGCCCTCGGTCAGGCACCAGGGCGCGTCGGCGGCCGTGACGGGCCGGGAGGCGTAGTGGAAAAGCTCGTGGCGCAACACGATTCGCAGCGCGCCGGGCCCCATTGCCGCGGCGCCGGGCGCGAAAACGATGCGGTCGACGGTCGTGGCCGCGGCGAACTCTGCACGTCCGCCGGCCAGTGCGCGGAACTCCTCGTCGGTGCCGGTGGTCACGATGGTGATCTGCGGGCGCCAGTCCTCGCCCCAGAACGCGGTGACCGCGGCCACCGCGCCGTCGAGTTCGGTGGTGATGCGTCCCGGCAACGTCGAACCGGGGTCGAGGGCCAGAAGTTCGGCGGTTCGGCCGTCAGCGAGCCGGAGGGTCGTCGGCGCCGTCGGCGCGGATGGCACGGCGGGCGGTGGGGCGGCCGGCACGTCAGCCGAATGGCCGCGGCTCAGTACGAACGCGGCCGCAGCCGACTCTGCGGCGAGAAGGCCGAGAACTACCCGACGGGAGAGACTCAGTAGCGACGCACGTTGTAGATCGGCGCGTTGTCGACCGGCGCCACCCGTACGGGCACACCGAACGTCGAGGCGTGGACCATCATGCCGTCACCGATGTAGATGCCCACGTGCGAGGCGTCCGAGTAGTAGCTCACGACGTCGCCCGGCTGCATCTGGTCGCGCGACACCGGCTGTCCACCGGCGGCCTGCGCATAGCTCGAGTGCGGCAGCGAGATGCCCGCCTGCTGGAACGCCCACATCACCAGGCCCGAGCAGTCGAACTGTCCTGGACCGGCGGCACCCCACACATACGGGTCTCCGATACGGGTGAGCGCGGCCTGCACGGCGATCTGACCGGCGGCGGTGCCGCCGGCGATTTCCGGCAGCGGCGCGCCCTCGACGGGCGGGTTGGGGCCGGCCGCGTTGATGGACGGATCCTGGCCGGGGGCCGGCGGCAGCGCGTCGGGGTTCGGCGGGAGGCCGTCCGGGGCCGGGGCCGGCGGCGCGGCGGCCGGGGCCGGCGGCAGTGCCGCCAGTGCCTGCCGCTGGCTGGGCGTCAGCGCGGTGTACCGGGACTTGACGATGGCGATCTGCACCTGCAGCTTGCTTTGCTTGGACTGCAGATCGGCTCGGACGGCAGCGGCCTGCTCGGCCGCGGTCTTGGCTTCGGACGCCAACTTGGCAGAGTCGGCCTCGGCCTTGGTGGCGGAGTCGGAGGCGCTGTGGAAGTTGGCCATCTGCGCGGCCATCTCACTGGCCATCACGCGCTGGATCGAGAGCTGGTCGATCAGGCCCTGCGGGGAATCGGCGGTCAGGATGGCGTCGATGCCGTCGGTGCGGCCACCCATGTACTGCGCTGCAGCAATCTGGTCGACGGACGTCTGATAGGTAGCCAGATCGCCCTTGGCGACCTCTGCGGCCGCGGCGGCGGCGTCGTGCTTGGCATCGGCAGCCTTCGCGGCAGCCAGCTTCTTGTCGAGATCGAGCTGCGCGGCGTGCATGGCCTCGGTGGTCTGCTCCGCCTGGCGGGACAGCTCGTTGAGCTTTGCTACGGCGTCGTCCGCCGGCTCGGCCATGACGTTGCCCGCAAATACGCTACCGAGTATGGTGAGCCCCGCGATCGCACCGGCTACTGGTCGTTTAAGACCGCATTTAGTGCGGTGTGTGCGGTGGAGACTCAAGATTTCGCGTCCTTCAACTGCGGGTTCGAGCCGCTTCGAACTCAGTGAGGTCTCGAATAGGTTACGAAACGGCATCGGCGTTGTCCAACGGGAATGGCCAATCTATCAGCCCGCCCCCCGATCCCGTTAACCAGGATCACAATGTGAGCGTCGTCACGCCACACCCGTAGCGCTTGAGTCGCGCCCGATCCCGTCTTTGGGCCGACCGATCGGAACCAACCGCAGCCGCGGCGCCATGCCCGCGTCGGCCAGCACCTCCAGGGCGCGCCGCTCGTCGTCCATCAAGGTCTCTGGCACGCCCAGCAAAACACTGACGACGCAGTCACCGCAGCCCGGACCGCGCACCGCGCAGTCGTCGCAGTCGATCTTGACCGGCCCGTTGTCGAACTTCATCTCTGACTCCTTCATCGGTTGAGGCGCACGCTAGCGACGTCCACCGACAAAAAAGTGCGGGTGATCAGCAACCGGATCACGGAATGACATCGATGGGATTTCTTGTCGGTGCCGGCCCCTACTGTCACGTCATGGGCTCCGGCAGCGCCACCGACCAGTTGGCTTTCGACCTCGATGAGGCGTTGCTGCGTGACACCACATTCGTGGTGGTCGACCTGGAGACCACCGGCGGCCGGGCCCGGGCGGACGACACCGGCGGCGGCTGGGACGCCATCACGGAGATCGGCGCTGTCAAGGTGCGCGGCGGCGAGATCATCGGCGAACTGGCCACCCTGATCGACCCGGGACGCGCCATCCCGCCGCAGATCGTGCAGCTGACCGGGATCACCACGGCGATGGTCTGCGACGCCCCGCGCATCGAATCGGTGCTGCCCGCTTTTCTGGAGTTCTGCCGCGGCGCCGTCCTGGTCGCCCACAACGCGGGCTTCGACATCGGCTTCCTGCGGGCCGCGGCCGAGCGGGCGCAGCTGCCCTGGCCCAACCCGCCGGTGCTGTGCACGGTCAAGCTGGCCCGCCGGGTACTGACGCGCGACGAGGCGCCGAGCGTCCGGCTCTCGGAGCTCGCCCGGTTGTTCCGCGCCACCACCACGCCCACACACCGCGCCCTCGACGACGCCCGCGCCACCGTCGACGTGCTGCACGGGCTGCTCGAGCGCATCGGCAACCAGGGTGTGCACACGCTGGCCGAACTGCGCGGCTATCTCCCGGACGTCACCAAGGCACAGCGCCGCAACCGCAAGCTCGCCGACGCGCTGCCGAACTCCCCTGGCGTCTATCTGTTCCGCGGACCGTCCGAGGAGGTGCTGTACGTGGGCACCGCGGTCGATCTGCGCCGGCGGGTCCGGCAGTACTTCACCGGCGCCGACCCCCGGGCCCGCATGAAAGAGATGGCGTCACTGGCGGTCCGCGTCGACCACGTCGAGTGCGCCCACGAACTGGAGGCCGGGGTGCGCGAACTGCGGCTCCTCGCCGCGCACGCGCCGCCCTACAACCGGCGCTCGAAGGCGCCGCACAAGTGGTGGTGGGTGGTGCTCACCGATGAGGCATTCCCCCGGTTCAGCGTCGTTCGGACGCCGCGGCACGATCGGGCCGTCGGCCCGTTCCGGGCCCACGCCGACGCCGTCGACGCAGCTCTGCTGCTGGCCCGCTTCACGGGCGTACGGACCTGCACGACACGGCTGGCGCGGGCCGCCGAACACGGGCCGCAGTGTCCGGAGCGGGAACTGTCGCCGTGTCCGGCAGCCCGCGGCATCACCGCCGGAGCCTATGCCGAATTCGCCGAGCAGGCCGCGGAAAATGTTGCCGGCGTTGATGATTCCGCGCTCAGGACGGCACTGAAACATATCGACGACCTGGCGGCCGAGGGGCGCTATGAGACTGCCGCGCGGCTCCGGGACCACGCCGCGACCGTCATCGACGGCCTGTGGCGCGGCCAGCGCCTGCGCGCGCTGACCGCACTGCCGGAACTGGTTGCCGCCCGGCCCGACGGCGCCGGCGGCTGGCACCTCGTCGTGGTCCGGTACGGCCAGTTGGCAGCCGCCGGCAACGCGCCGCGGCGAGTGCCCCCGATGCCCGTCGTCGACGCGATTTCCGCTGCGGCACAAGTGATCCTGACATCGGAGCGGCCATTGGGCGGCGCGCCGGTCGAGGAGGTGGCGCTGATCGTGCGCTGGCTGGCCGCACCCGGGGTACGGATCGTGCGCACCTCCGCCGACGACGAATCCGGCTACTGCCTACCGATCACCGCGGCCGGGCGGTGGGCCGAGTGGGCCGCCACCGCCCGGTCGGCCCGGGCCGCGGCGCAGCAGGCGCAGCGGTCAGACCTTCTGGGTGAACCGAGCCCACCGCGCGAGCAGCTGCTCGGCAGCACCCGAATCGATCGCCTCGGTGGCGCGGGCCAGCCCCCGCTCCCACGCCGGTACCCACTGAGCGTCGCTGGATAGCCCGGCATGAGCCACCATGGCACCAGCGGCATTGAGCACCACGGCATCCCGGACCGGGCCGGCCTGGCCCGCCAGCACCGCACGCACCGACTCCGCATTGGCCGTGGCGTCGCCGCCGCGCAACTCGCTCAGGTCGGCGCGGGCGAAACCAAAGGCCTTCGGGTCCAGCGTCAGCCGCTCCACCGTGCCTGCCTGCACGCGCCAGATGGTGCTCGTCGTCGTGGTGGTCAGCTCATCGAGGCCGTCGTCGCCGTGCACCACCAGGACGCTGGAGCCGCGCGCGGCGAACACCCCGGCCATCACCTCCGCCAGTTCCGCCCAGGCGCAGCCGATCAGGCCGGCTCGCGGCATCGCCGGATTCGTCAGCGGCCCCAGGAGATTGAAGACCGTCGGCACCCCGATCTCCCGCCGCACGGAGGACGCGTGCCGGTAGGACTGATGGAACTGCGGCGCGAACGCGAACCCGATACCGACTTCGACGACGGAACGGGCCACGTCACCCGGCGACAGGTCGATCCGCACGCCGAGCGCCTCGAGAGTGTCGGCGCCGCCGGACAACGACGACGCCGCCCGGTTCCCGTGCTTGATCACCGGCACCCCGCACGCGGCGACGACGATCGACGCCATCGTGGACAGGTTGACGGTGTTGGAGCCGTCCCCGCCGGTGCCCACGATGTCGACGACATCGTTGCCGATCGCGGCGAGCGCGTCGGCGGGCACTTTTCGGGCGTGTCGCAACATCACGTCGGCGAGTTCGGAGACCTCCGCGGAGGTCGGCCGCTTCATCTTCATCGCGATGGCGAATGCAGCGATCTGGGCCGGGGTGGCGGTACCCGTCATGACCTGGTCCATTGCCCACCCCGCCTGACCCGCGGCAAGGTTCTGGCCGGTGGTCAGCCGGCCCAGGATCTGGGGCCACAGCGGCCCATCGGTGGTCGGTTCCTGATGAGGATCGGTGGTTGGCACGGACCCGATTATGGCCAATGTCGGCACCCGGGTGGAGTTCAACAACTACAAAGCGTCATACTTACCGCTGTGACGAGCGCTGTAGGTACCTCCGGAACCGCGATCACGTCGCGGGTGCATTCGCTGAACCGGCCGAATATGGTCAGTGTCGGCACCATTGTGTGGCTTTCCAGTGAGTTGATGTTCTTTGCTGGACTGTTCGCAATGTATTTCACCGCGCGCGCCCAGGCAGGCGGCGTATGGCCGCCTCCCCCCACGCACCTGAACCTGGCCGAGGCCGTTCCGGTGACGTTGGTGCTGATCGCGTCGTCGTTCACCTGCCAGATGGGCGTGTTCGCCGCCGAGCGCGGCGACGTCTTCGGCCTGCGCCGGTGGTACGTCATCACGCTGCTGATGGGCACGTTCTTCGTCGGTGGCCAGGCGTTCGAGTACTTCATGCTCGTCAGCGAAGGCACCACGATCCCGAGCAGCGCCTACGGTTCGGTGTTCTACCTGGCGACCGGTTTCCACGGTCTGCACGTCATCGGCGGTCTGGTGGCGTTCATCTACCTGCTGGCCCGCACGAAGATGAGCAAGTTCACGCCGGCCCAGGCCACCGCTGCCATCGTTGTGTCCTACTACTGGCACTTCGTCGACATCGTGTGGATCGCCCTGTTCGCCACCATCTACTTCGTTCGCTGATCGGCTCGCCGATGCTTCCTATGAGAAGGGGTTCGATGACCAGCAAGTCCCGTCGCCGGCTACACCGGCGCCTCTCAGCAGCAATGCTGCTGCTGCTCGGACTTCTAGTCGCTGGTGGCCTGGCGGCCACCCTGACTCCGCGGCCTCAGGTCGCGAAGGCAGACGAGTCGCAGCTGGCTCTGCTGCGCACCGGCAAGCAGCTGTTCGAAACGTCGTGTGTCTCCTGCCACGGCGCCAACCTGCAGGGTGTCACGGACCGCGGCCCGAGCCTCATCGGCGTCGGCGACGCGGCCGTCTACTTCCAGGTGTCCACCGGCCGCATGCCCGCCATGCGCGGTGAGGCCCAGGCGCCCCGTAAGGACCCGGCGTTCGACGAGCACCAGATCGACGCCCTCGGCGCCTACATCCAGGCCAACGGCGGCGGACCGCAGGTCCCGCGTGACGCGAACGGCCAGATCAACCAGCACTCGTTCCTCGGTGAGAACGTCGCCCGCGGTGGCGACCTGTTCCGTCTGAACTGCGCGTCGTGCCACAACTTCACCGGCAAGGGTGGCGCGCTGTCGTCGGGCAAGTACGCGCCTGACCTCGGCAAGGCCGCCGAAGTGCCGGCGCAGGTGTACACCGCCATGCTCACCGGCCCGCAGAACATGCCCAAGTTCTCGGATCGTCAGCTGACCCCGGAGGAGAAGCGCGACATCGTCGCTTACGTCCACGAGTCGGCGAACGCCCGCAGCCAGGGCGGCTACGGCCTCGGCGGCTTCGGCCCCGCGCCCGAGGGCATGGCGATGTGGATTATCGGGATGGTCGCCGTGATCGGCGCGGCTATGTGGATCGGAGCTCGCGCATGAGCGAGAACGTGAACATTCCCAGTGACGCGGAACTGCGCGACATGTCGCGCGAGGAACTCGTCGAACTGGGCGGAAAGATCGACGGCGTCACGACCGTCTTCAAAGAACCCCGCTGGCCCGTCGAGGGCACCAAGGCGGAGAAGCGCGCCGAGCGTCAGGTCGCGGCCTGGCTCCTGCTCGGTGGCCTGTCCGGCCTGGCCCTACTGCTGGTGTTCCTCTTCTGGCCGTGGGAGTACAAGCCGTTCGAGTCCGAGGGCGAGTTCATCTACTCGCTGGCGACCCCGCTGTACGGCCTGACGTTCGGTCTGTCGATCCTGGCGATCGGCATCGGCGCGGTGCTCTTCCAGAAGAAGTTCATCCCCGAGGAGATCTCGATCCAGGACCGCCACGACGGCGCCTCCCCCGAGGTCCACCGCGCCACCGTCGCGGCCAACCTGACCGACGCCCTCGAGGGCTCGACCCTCAAGCGCCGCAAGCTGATCGGCCTGTCGCTCGGCGTCGGCCTGGGTGCATTCGGCCTGGGCACCGCGGTCGCCTTCATCGGCGGTCTGATCAAGAACCCGTGGAAGCCGGTCGTGCCGACCGCCGACGGCAAGAAGGCCGTCCTGTGGACGTCCGGCTGGACCCCGCGTTTCCACGGCGAGACCATCTACCTGGCCCGGGCCACCGGCCTGCCGGGTGAGTCCCCCTTCGTGAAGATGCGTCCCGAGGACATCGACGCGGGCGGCATGGAGACGGTGTTCCCGTGGCGTGAGTCCGACGGCGACGGCACCACCATCGAGTCGCACGAGAAGCTGTCCGAGATCGCACTCGGCGTGCGCAACCCGGTGATGCTCATCCGCATCAAGCCCGAGGACCTGTCCCGCGTGGTTAAGCGCAAGGGCCAGGAGAGCTTCAACTTCGGTGACTTCTTCGCGTACACCAAGGTGTGCTCGCACCTGGGCTGCCCCTCGTCGCTGTACGAGCAGCAGACCTACCGCATTCTGTGCCCCTGCCATCAGTCGCAGTTCGACGCGCTGCACTTCGCGCGGCCGATCTTCGGTCCGGCCGCCCGCGCCCTGGCGCAGCTGCCGATCACGATTGACAAAGAGGGCTACCTGGTCGCCAACGGCGACTTCATCGAACCCGTCGGACCGGCATTCTGGGAGCGCAAATCATGAGTCCCAAGCTCGCTGACATCGCTGCCGCACAAGGCGATGCGATCGACTCGCGGTACCACCCGTCGGCCGCTGTACGCCGGCAGCTGAACAAGGTCTTCCCGACGCACTGGTCGTTCATGCTCGGTGAGATCGCGCTGTACAGCTTCCTCGTGCTGCTGCTCACCGGCGTGTACCTGACGCTGTTCTTCGACCCGTCGATGACCGAGGTCATCTACAACGGCGTCTACCAGCCGCTGCGCGGCGTGCAGATGTCACGTGCCTACGAGTCGGCCCTGGAGATCTCCTTCGAGGTCCGCGGTGGCCTGTTCGTCCGTCAGATTCACCACTGGGCCGCGCTGATGTTCGCCGCGTCGATCATGGTCCACCTGGCCCGCATCTTCTTCACCGGCGCCTTCCGCCGCCCGCGTGAGGCCAACTGGATGATCGGCTCCGTGCTGCTGATCCTGGCCATGTTCGAGGGCTACTTCGGCTACTCGCTGCCCGACGACCTGCTCTCCGGTATCGGTCTGCGTGCCGCGCTGTCCTCGATCACCCTGGGCATCCCGGTCATCGGTACCTGGATGCACTGGGCCCTGTTCGGTGGCGACTTCCCGGGCAACATCATCATCCCGCGCATGTATGCCCTGCACATCCTGCTGATCCCGGGCATCATCCTGGCCCTGATCGGCGCCCACCTGGCGCTGGTGTGGTTCCAGAAGCACACCCAGTTCCCCGGCCCCGGCCGCACCGAGAAGAACGTCGTCGGCGTGCGCGTCATGCCGGTGTTCGCGATCAAGGGTGGCGCGTTCTTCGCGCTGGTCACCGGCATCCTGGGCATCATGGGTGGTCTGCTGCAGATCAACCCGATCTGGGAGCTGGGCCCCTACAAGCCCTCGCAGGTGTCCGCGGGTAGCCAGCCCGACTTCTACATGATGTGGACCGAAGGCCTCGCCCGTATCTGGCCGGCCTGGGAGTTCTACCCCTTCGGCCACACCATCCCGGCCGTCATGGGTGTTGCCGTGATCATGGGTCTGGTGTTCGGTCTGCTGATCGCGTGGCCGTTCCTGGAGAAGAAGTTCACCGGCGACGACGCGCACCACAACCTGTTGCAGCGTCCGCGTGACGTGCCGGTCCGCACCGCCATCGGTGCCATGGCCATCGCGTTCTACATGGTGCTGACCCTGGCCGCGATGAACGACATCATCGCGCTCAAGTTCGACATCTCCCTCAACGCGACCACCTGGATCGGCCGCATCGGCATGGTCGTGCTGCCCGCCGTCGTCTACTACCTCACCTACCGGTGGTGCGTAGGCCTGCAACGCAGCGACCGGGCGGTGCTCGAGCACGGTATCGAAACCGGCATCATCAAGCGCCTGCCCCACGGCGCATACGTCGAGCTGCACCAGCCGCTCGGCCCCGTCGATGACCACGGCCACCCGATCCCGCTGGAGTACCAGGGTGCCGCACTGCCCAAGCGCATGAACAAGCTCGGCTCCGCCGGCTCCCCCGGTACCGGCAGCTTCCTGTTCGCCGACTCGGCCGCCGAGCAGGCCGCCCTCGCCGACGCCGAACACGCCGCCGAGCACAAGGCGTTGACCGCGCTCAAGGAGTACCAGGACGAAATCTCGCCCAACGGCTCCAACGGGCACCACTAGTTCGATCTACGGTTTCGGCCCGGTCTGGTTTCCACCAGACCGGGCCGAAGTCGTTTTTGAGCCACTCCCCTACCCCGCCACCGTTCTTTGCGTTGCGTCTGCGTTGAGGGCCGGAAAAGCCGAGTGCTCTGCGCCCTCGGCACAGACTCAACGGCGTGCGAATGCCGCCTCGATCCAATTGCTGAACTCGCACGCCAGGTGCCACCGGTGCTGGGCGATCAGGTACGGCGCAGTGAGCCAAGGGAATTCGATGCACAGCCGTGCATGGAAGCCGTTCGCCTCGTCGCGGAACTCATGCCGGACACCGCCGATGGCGAGGCCGGCCCCGGTACGCGCCACCCCGGCCGCCTCGACGGGGAACGCGGGGTCACGCGGCGTCACGAGCGGCGAGGTGTCGTCGTAGTCGATGAAGAACTGCGTCGCGAGGGGGCTACCGCCGGTCGCCTCGATGACTTCCTGCAGTCCGTCGGGGGCGGTGTCGATGAGGAAATGGTCGGGGTTGGCGGCGATCATGCTGCGGGCGTAGTCGTCTCGGCCGGCGTCGGTGAACCAGTCCACGAACGCGCCGGCGTTGCCGCCGGTGACGTGCAGGTCGCAGACGCTCGTCGCACGCCGACCGAACGAGAGCGCCGTCAACCCACGGGCGACGACGCCGGACGCCCGGACATCACGCGCCAGGCGACGACGGACGTCGTCCGCCCCCAGGGCCAGCTTGGTGTCGGCGAAAGCTGTTCGTTGCCGGGCGAGATCGCCGGAGGGAACGGCCAGACCGATCTTGCGCGCGGCTCTCGGTAGACGCCTGGCCTCCCAGGCGAGTACTTCGTCTCGAGACACGGCGCGACCCGCGATCACGGCGTCAATGGTGAGCGTCTGGTCCGGCATGCGGGTACCTCCTACACTAAAAGCATCTATGGTTGCTTTTATATGTCCCGCTACCCTGCCGAGTCAACAGCCCTGCGAGACTGGACCGGTGACGGACACCACCCTCGGCACCACCGCAGTCCCCCGACCGCGACCCGGTGGCCGGTCCGCACGTGTCGTGGCCGCCGTCCACACGGCAACCCTCGAGCTCCTGGCGGAAACCGGGTACGAGAGCCTGCAGCTGTCCGACGTGGCCAAGCGGGCCCAGGTGAACAAGACGACCGTCTACCGCCGGTGGCCGACGAAGGCCGCACTGGTCGCCGACCTGCTGGTGAGCTTCACGAAGAGCAACGTCGCGACGCCGGACACCGGGTCGCTGCAGGCAGACCTCGAACAGCTCCTCGGCGACATCGCCACCGCGCTGGCCGACCGGGCCATCCGCGCCGTCCTCAACGGCGCACTGACCGGCGCCGACGACAGCGACGACGTCCGGATCGCCCGGGACGGGTTCTGGGCGGAGCGGTTCCGGCGGAGCGGCGCCGTCGTCGAGCGCGCGATCGCCCGCGGCGAAATCCCGCCCGGCACCGACCCGCGCGCAGTGCTGGAGATGGCCGCCAGCCCAGTCTATTTCCGCGTTTTGTTCACGGCAGATGCGATCACGCCGGACTACGTCGGCGAGATCGTCCGGCGCACCATCCGCGCGTTCGCGTAGCGCCGAGCGCTGGGCCTAGGCGGCCCGGGCGTCCTCGGCCGACGCCTTGAGCACCGCATGCAGGCCACGCAGGCAGTACCAGGGAATGGCCACCATGGCGGCGGTGATGAGGACTGCGAGGCCGTACAGGATCCAGGCCAACTCGTCGTGGCGGTCGGCCAGCATGTACGCGCCCAGGAAGATGAACAGCGTCGCGCCGCCCATGGCCGCGGCGATCCCGAGCGTGCAGCGCAGCCACAGCTGATCCACCGCCGCCACCGGAAAGCCCAACATGCTGGTCGCCGGCGACGCCGAATAACGACGCACCACCGGGTCGTCGAAGGAGCGCAGCGCGCTCTGCGGAACCTCACCGGCGGGACGACGGTCGTCGGCCTCGGCCGGCCCGCCGCCGAGCAGCGGCAAGGGCGCTGCCCCACCGCGACGGGCGCGCAACAACAATGGGATGGCGCCCACGATCACCGCGGCGGACACCGCGATGACGGAGTACAGCAGCCACGGCGTGTGCGACGACGCCGCACCCGACGTGTGCCGGGTGCCGAGGTCCACCATCGCGACGACAGCGGCCACCCCCGCACCCAGGGCCGCCAGCCACACGGCCACAGAGCCGCCGAGCAGAAGACGGTCCAACTGCTCGGGGCTGCCGCCGGTCACTCGCGACCGGGTTGAAGTCTCAGCGTTGTACGGCATTTAACAGCTCGTCTGCCAATCATCGTTTGTCTGCGAGGCCAGCGTCTGGCCGTCGCTGGTCACAATCGAACAGTTCAGGTGGCTCAGCCGCAGCAGGCTGGAGGCCTGCACCGAGCCCACGTCGGACATCGAGATCGGTGTCAGAGTGATCATCCACGGGATGTAGACGTTCTGCTGGGTGCGCTGGCGTCCCGCGGCGTCGGTGTAGGTCACCGAAATGCGGTCCAGCGGCGCCTTGGTGCCCCAAATCCGGTACGTGACATAGCGCGGGCCGGTCGGCGGCGCGGACGTCGTCGCCGGCGGCGCGGCCGCGGCAGAGCTGGGCGGCGGGGGCGGCGGTTCTTCCGACGGGGGCGGTGGCGGCGGCTGGGTCACGGTCACCGTCGACGGAGGGGGCGGCGGCGGTGGTGGGGGCGCCTCGGTCGTCGTGGACGGCGGCGGCGGCGTGGTCGTCGTGGTGAACTCGTCCTGGAACGGCGGCGCCGAGGTGGTGCTGGTCGACGGCGTCGCCACATTCTCCGAGCTGGTGTTGCGGGTCACGAGGATGGCGACGGACGCCACCAGAGAGATGGCGGCGATGATCGCCACGACACCGACGACCCACGGCCACCGCGGTGGCGGGGCATCGTCGGCTTCGGATTTGGCTTCGTAGCTGTCGTAGTCGTACAGCGCCGGCTCCGGCGGCACATACGGCGCGATGGTGAAGTGCTCGGACTCGGGCGCCGAGTAGGCCTGCGAATAGATCTCGGTTTCGCCGGTGCCTTCACCGACACCCGATGACTCCCGGGCGCCATCATCCGAGCCCGGGGAATGTGACCCGCTCACGTACGCCTATCCCTCTCGACCACTGTGTCGCTGCAGCTGAGGAACGCCGCTCGTGGCGACACTCCAGCCTTCGGCAGACATTACCCAACATGGGCCCGGCATGGCCGTACCGGACGGCGCCAGAGGACCATCTGACATACGGTTGTGACCTGACCGCGGAGCGATCAGGTCACAGGGGCCGTAGGTGTCAGTGCTTCTCGGGGCCGGTGTAGTACTCGAACACCAGGCCGGCGACGGTGGCCAGCACGAAGCAGACGCCGGCGACGATCAGCCAGGGCAGCCACAGGCCGATACCGACCGCGGTGGTGGAGGCCGACAGCGCGATCAGCAGCGGCCACCAGCTGTGCGGGCTGAAGAAGCCCAGCTCGCCGGCGCCGTCGGAGACCTCGGCGTCTTCGTAGTCCTCGGGCCGGGTGTCGAGACGACGCGCCACGAACCGGAAGAACGTGCCGATGATCAGCGACAGACCGGTGGTCAGCACCAGCGCGGTGGTGCCGGCCCACTCGATGCCACCGTTCGCGTACAGCGCGGTCAGCGCGCCGTAGCCGACGGTCGCCAACGCGAAGAAGGCAGTCAGAATCTCGAAAAGTCGGGCTTCGATATGCATGGCGTATCCCCTACTTGCTCGCCTGAGCCGGCGAACCGACCTGCTCGCCGCGGCGAGAGTCGAACGGATGGGTCGTCTGGGCCACCGGCGGCAGGCCGATCGACACCAGGGCGTCGGCGTTGGTCGCCTTCGGGTGATCGATGCGGTACTGCAGGTAGGCCTTGAACTGCTCCGGCTCCACGACGCGCACCTCGAAGTTCATCATCGAGTGGTACGTGCCGCACATCTCGGTGCAGCGGCCGACGAACGGACCGGTCTTCTCGATCTCGGTGACCTGGAAGATGTTGTCCGAGTGGTTGGCCTCGGGGTTCGGGATGACGTCCCGCTTGAACAGGAACTCCGGCACCCAGAAGCCGTGAATGACGTCGGCCGAGGCGATCTGGAACTCGATGCGCTTGCCCTTCGGCAGGACCAGGATCGGAATCTCGGTGCTGGTGCCGATGGTCTCGACCTTGTCGAAGTTCAGGTAGCTGCGGTCCTCGGGGTTCTCGCCGCGGATCGGGCCGACCTTCTCCTCGCCATGCTCGTCCTTGCCCTCGGGCTTGGACTTCATGGCTTCCTTGCGGGCGGCGTCGGCGCCGTCGTAAGAGAAGGTGTTGTCCTTGAAGGCGACCTTCTGGTAGCCGAACTTCCAGTTCCACTGGAACGCGGTGACGTCGATGGTGACCTCAGCAGGCTTGCTGTGGTCCATCATCTTCTCCTGCACCACGACGGTGAAGTAGAAGAGCACCGAGATGATGAGGAACGGCACGACGGTGAGCACCAGCTCCAGCGGCATGTTGTAGCCGAACTGGCGCGGCAGCTCCGTGTCGGTCTTCTTCTTGCGGTGGAATGCCATTGCCCAGAAGATCAGCGCCCACACAATGGCGCCTACGACGAACGAGGCGATGACCGACCAGACCCACAGGTCACGGTTTGCATGGGCTTCGGGGGTAATACCCTCCGGCCAGCCCAAGCCGAATACGGTCTGCCAGCTGCATCCGCTGAGCAGCAGCGTCGACGCGCCGAGAATGGCGGACAACGCCACCAAACGGAGCCCGCGAGCGGTCACGTTGAGGCCCTCCTAGAGGTCGGTCAAGCCGGTCGAATACTACGCAGCGTAGACCACGCCCGCAGCGCCGAGCGAAGCGACCGGCCAATCGGCAGCGCCAGTTCTGAGTTCACCTGCCTGAACAGGCATACTGGCGCCGTGTGCGGACTGCTGGCCTACCTGGCCGACCCTGTTGCCGACCATTCCAGTGACCTGGTGAACGCCGTTTCGGATGCCACCCATCCGATGCGCCACCGGGGTCCGGACGAGTCGGGCGCCTGGGCCGACGACAGCGATCCGAGCGACGGTCATCACACCGTCGTCTTCGGCTTCAACCGCCTGTCGATCATCGACATCGCCCACAGCCATCAGCCGCTGCGGTGGGGTCCGCCGGAGTCGCCGAATCGGTACGCGCTGGTGTTCAACGGCGAGATCTACAACTACCTCGAGCTCCGCGAGGAGCTGCGGACCGAATTCGGCGCCGAATTCGCCACCGAGGGCGACAGCGAGGCTATCGTCGCCGCCTACCACTACTGGGGCACCGCGGCGCTGAACCGGCTGCGCGGCATGTTCGCCTTCGCGTTGTGGGACACGCAGACCCGTGAGTTGTTCTGCGCGCGTGACCCGTTCGGCATCAAGCCGCTGTACCTGGCGACGGGCCCGGGCGGCACCATCGTGGGCAGCGAGAAGAAGTGCATCCTCGACCTGGCGGCCCGCGCCGGAATCGACCTCAGCATCGACGAGCGCGCGGTCCAGCACTACACGGTGCTGCAGTACGTGCCCGAGCCCGAGACGCTGCAGGTCGGCATCCGACGCCTGGAGTCGGGCAGCTACGCCCGGATCCGCCCGGGCCAGCAGCCCGAGGTGACGCGCTACTTCAAGCCGAAGTTCACCGCTGTGCCGTTTGTCACAGGGCAGGAGCAGGCGCGGTACGACGAGATCACCGCGGTTCTGGAGGATTCGGTCGCCAAGCACATGCGGGCCGACGTCACCGTCGGCGCGTTCCTGTCCGGCGGCATCGACTCGACCGCCATCGCCGCGCTGGCGATGCGGCACAACCCCAAACTGATCACCTTCACGACGGGCTTTGAGCGCGAAGGCTTTTCGGAGGTCGACGTGGCCGTCGCCTCCGCCGAGGCCATCGGGGCGCGGCACGTCACCAAGGTGGTCAGCCAGGCCGAGTTCGTCGAAGCGCTGCCGGAGATCGTCTGGTACCTGGACGAGCCGGTGGCCGACCCGGCCCTGGTGCCCTTGTTCTTCATCGCCCGCGAGGCCCGCAAGCACGTCAAGGTGGTGCTGTCCGGCGAGGGCGCCGACGAGCTGTTCGGCGGCTACACCATCTACCGGGAACCGTTGTCGCTCAAGGCTTTCGACCGCGTCCCGCGCGGGCTGCGGCGCGGGCTGGGCAAGGCTTCGAAGTCGCTGCCGGACGGCGTGCGCGGCAAGAGCCTGCTGCACCGCGGGTCGTTGACGCTCGAGGAACGCTATTACGGCAACGCCCGCAGCTTCTCCGACGAGCAGCTGCAGTCGACCCTCGCGCGGTTCGATCCCGAGTGGACCCACACCGATGTGACGGCGCCGATCTACGCCGAGTCCGCGGGCTGGGACCCGGTGGCGCGCATGCAGCACCTCGACCTGTTCACCTGGCTGCGCGGCGACATCCTGGTCAAGGCCGACAAGATGACCATGGCCAACTCACTGGAGCTGCGGGTGCCGTTCCTGGACCCCGAGGTGTTCGCGGTGGCGTCCAAGCTGCCGTACGACCAGAAGATCACCCGGACCACGACCAAGTACGCGCTGCGCCGGGCCCTCGAGCCCATCGTGCCCGCCCACGTGCTGCACCGCGCGAAGCTGGGTTTCCCGGTGCCGATCCGGCACTGGCTGCGCTCGGGTGAGCTGCTGGAGTGGGCCTACGCGACGGTCAACGCGTCGCAGGCCGGGCATCTCATCGACCTCGATGCCGTGCGACAGATGCTCGAAGAACACCGGGGCGGCGTCAGCGATCACAGCCGCCGCCTGTGGACGGTGCTCATCTTCATGCTGTGGCACGCCATCTTCATCGAGGGCAGCGTCACGCCGCAGATCAGCGAGCCGGTCTACCCCGTCGAACTCTGACCGATACGCCGAAAGTGCGGGATACGGCCGCGAATTCGCACTGAATTCGGTCGTTTTCCCGCACTCTCGGTTGTGATCAGTCCACGGCTGTGCCGAAGGCGCTGGGCTACGCCAGCGCAGCGGCGATCTCGTCGGCCGCCTCGGCGCCGAACGCGGCCGACAGCCGCGGCAGCGCGGTGGCCTTGTCCCAGGTCCATTCCTGCGGACCCGGCGCCTCGAGAACCAGCGTGGCGACGAGCGAGGCCAGCTGAGCGGCGCGCTCCAGGCCCAGGCCGGCGCCGCGGCCGGTCAGGAAGCCCGCGCGGAACGCGTCACCGATACCGGTCGGATCGACCTTCTCGTTCTCGGGCACCACGTCGACGTGGACGAACGAACCGTCGCGGCCGACGATGTCGACGCCCTTCTCCCCCAGCGTGGTGACGCGCAGCTCGATCTGGCTCATCACCTCGGCCTCGGACCAGCCGGACTTCTGCAGCAGCAGGTCCCACTCGTAGTCGTTGGTGAACAGGTACGCGGCGCCGTCGATGAGGCGACGGATCTCCTCGCCCGACAGGCGGGCCAGCTGCTGGCTGGGGTCGGCGGCGAACGCCAGACCGAGCTTCCGGCATTCCTCGGTGTGCAGGAACATGGCCTCGGGATCGTTGGCCCCGATGATCACGAGCTCGGGCTCGCCCTGGGCGGCGACGAGATCGGCCAGTTTGATGTTGCGCGCCTCGGACATGGCACCGGGATAGAACGATGCCAGCTGCGCCATGTCCTCATCGGTGGTGCAAACGAATCGTGCGGTGTAGGCGGAGTCGGACACCAGCACCTGCGAGCAGTCGACGCCGTGCGACGTCAGCCAGGCGCGGTACTCGTCGAAGTCCTTGCCCACCGCACCGACCAGCGTCGGGCTGCCGCCGAGGATGCCGATGGCGTAGGCGATGTTGCCGGCGACGCCGCCGCGGTGCACCACCAGGTCGTCGACCAGGAAGCTCAGCGACACCTTCTGCAGGTGTTCGGCCAGCAACTGCTCGGCGAATCGGCCGGGGAAGCGCATCAAATGGTCGGTCGCGATCGATCCGGTCACGGCAATGGTCATTCGGCGAGCTTACCCAGGCTGACGCCCCGGTCCGCCTGCGCGGGTGCGCTAGCCTGTGGTCAACATGGACGGCGCATATCCGTACCCGGAATCGATTCCCCCGCAGCCGGGTCCGGGGAACCCCACTTTCGGAGCCCCTTATGGCGGCCCGTCTCCCACTTACCCGACGACGCTGCCACCGGCCGTGGCGTACCCGTCGGGCGGCGGAAACAACAGGAAGCGGATCCTGCTGGTCGTCGGCGCTGTCGTTGCGGTCGTCGCCATCATCGGCGGCATCATCTTCGCGGTGCGCAGCACCAGCGATCGCGGCCTGACCGATGCCACCGCCAAGTCCGCGATCCAGGGCTACTTGAACGCGTTGCTGCATCAGGACAAGCAGACCGTGGCGCGGCATGCGCTGTGCGGCCTGTATGACGGCATCAAGGATCACGCCACGGATTTCACCGTGGCAAATCTGGCCAGTGATGCGTTCCGCAAGCAGTTCGGTCAGGCGGATGTGACGTCGATCGACAAGATCGTGATGCTGTCACCGAATCAGGCGCAGGTGCTGTTCACCATGAAGGTGGCGCCGTCAGGCCGGCTGCCGCGCGGTTCGGGACCGAAGAACAACGAGTTCCAGGCTGTCGCCCAGCTGCTGGTGCAGCCGCGCGAGACCCTCGTCTGCTCGTACCTGCCGCGTCCGGCGGACTCCCTGTAGGAGGCCGCCGGACGGACCCGGTTGTATCAGTTGAACGAATCGCCGCAGGCGCAGGAGCCGGTGGCGTTCGGGTTGTCGATGGTGAAGCCCTGCTTCTCGATGGTGTCGACGAAGTCGATGGTCGCGCCCTGGACGTACGGGGCACTCATCCGGTCGACGGTCAGGTTGACGCCGCCGACGTTGGTGGTGAGATCACCATCGAGGGTGCGGTCATCGAAGAACAGGTTGTAACGCAGGCCGGCGCAGCCGCCCGGTTGCACGGCGATACGCAGCGCGAGGTCGTCACGGCCTTCCTGATCCAGCAGGGCCTTGGCCTTGGCCGCGGCAGCGTCGGACAAGATCACGCCGTGGGTCTCGGTCGAGGTACCGGTGGTGGTCGCGTCCTCAACAGTCATTGCATCTCCCTGGTGCGCACTCGATTGCCTGGCAATATCCAGGCACCATCAACGGTACCTTGTCGGGCCGTTATTCCCGAGTTCAGCGGCTACGCCCGCAGCTAACCCGGTGAGCTGGTTGGCCGCGTCGCCGATGGCGAGCTCCACCGAACCGGCGTGGTCGACGATCGAATGCGCAGCCGCGACGCCGGCGGTGGCCAGTGCGGAGGGGTCCAACGTCACCTGCCCGGCCAGCACCAGCACCGGCGTGCCGCCGGCCTGGCCGACCAGGGCGCTGATCACCTTGCCGTGCAGCGACTGGTCGTCGAACCGGCCCTCACCCGTGATGACCAGGTCCGCGGCAGCCAGGTCGGCAGCCAGCCCGGTGTGCGTGGCGATGACCGTCGCGCCCGATTCGCGGCGTCCGCCCAGCGCCAGCAGCGCCGCCCCCAGGCCGCCGGCGGCGCCGGCTCCCGGTTCGACGGCCACGTCGCGGCCGGCCACCGATTCGAGTTCACGGGCCCACGCCGTGAGCCGCTGCTCCAGCAGCGCCACCGTGGCGGGATCGGCCCCCTTCTGCGGACCGAACACTGCGGCCGCGCCCATCGGCCCCAGCAGCGGGTGCTCGACGTCGGAGGCGACGATGACCTCGATGCCGGACAACCTCCGATGTGCCGACGTCAGCCCGCCCAGCGCCGCGACCAGCCCCTGGCCGCCGTCGGTGCACGAACTACCGCCGAGACCCACGACCACCGTCTGCGCCCCCGCGGTCAGCGCCGCGTCCACCAGTTGCCCGACCCCGAAGCTCGTGGCGTCGAGCGCGGTCCGCACCGTGGGCGGCCCGCCCAGCAGCGCCAGTCCGCACGCCTGCGCGCACTCGATGTACGCGGTGTCCCGGTGCAGGACCCAGTGCGCGGTGACGTCGCGATCCAGCGGGCCGCGCACCGTGGCCGTCTGCAGACCGCCCAGCCGTTCGGCCAGGACGTCGACGAAACCCGGGCCGCCATCGGACTGCGGGGCGAGCACCAGCGTGTCGCCCGGCCGCGCGGCGGCCCAGCCCGCGGCGATGGCCGCCGCGGCCTCCACGGCGGTGAGGCTGTCGCCGTAACAGTCGGGGGCGACCAGAACTCTCATCGGAGCAGGTTAAGCCGCCCGCCGCTCGGGTGCATGACGGCCGACCGCGGCCGCCGAAGTAACCTGACACCGTGAATCTGCTGGGCCGCAAGAAGGACAACGCCGACTCCGGAGACGAGAGCGGCAATGCTGACGACGTCAGCTCGACAGTTGACTCGGGCGAGGACGCCGGGGTCCGCACCACCGCGCCCAAGGGTCGCCCGACGCCCAAGCAGAGCGCGAACCGTAAGCGCGGCCCGGTCGCCCCGGCGCCGATGACGACGGCCGAGGCGCGCAAGCGCCGCAAGGAACTGCGCGACTCGAAGTCGAAGGAAGAGCGCAAGGCCGATCGCGTGGCCCGCCGCGCCGACATGGACGCGCGCCGCGCCAAGATGATGGCCGGCGACGAGGCCTACCTGCTGCCCCGCGACAAGGGCCCCGTCAAGCGCTACGTTCGCGACCTCGTCGATTCCCGGCGCAACGTGCTGGGGCTGTTCATGCCGTCGGCGCTGGTGCTGGTGTTCTTCATGATGGCGCTGCCGCCGGTGCAGACCCAGGGTCTGTTGTCGGTCGCGATGCTGGGCCTGATGGTGATCATGGCCGTCGACGGTGTGCTGCTCAGCCGGCGCATCAACAAGCGCGTGGACGCGAAGTTCCCGGGTAACACCGAAAGTGGTTGGAAGCTGGGCTTTTACGCATCCAGCCGGGCCTCGCAGCTGCGCCGGATGCGCGTGCCGAAGCCGCAGGTCAACCGCGGAGACAAGGTCGACTGAGCCCGGTGCGCACCCTGGTGCTCGGCGGCATCCGGTCGGGAAAGTCGCAGTGGGCCGAGGATTGGATCACCCGCGCGGCGGGTCCGAGCGGCTCGGTGCGTTACGTCGCGACGGGGTCCGTCGACGGCGACGCCGAGTTCGCGGCCCGGGTTTCGGCCCATCAGAACCGCCGACCGACACACTGGTCGACTGTCGAATCCGCCGACGTGGCACGCACCTTGCTCGCGACCAGCACGCCCACCATGGTCGATGACATCGGCGGATGGCTGGTCGCCGCAATGGACCGGCGCGCCGCCTGGACCGGCGGCTCGATCCAGGCCGATGTCGACGAATTGGCTTCTGCGGTGCGCGAATTCACCGCGCCCCTGGCCCTGGTCAGCCCGGAGGTGGGACTGACCGTCGTCCCCGCCACGGAGTCGGGCCGCCGTTTCGCCGACCAACTGGGCTCAGTCAACCAGCGCCTGGCCGCGGTCTGCGAGCGCGTCGTGCTCGTGGTGGCCGGCCAGCCTCTCACCGTCAAGGAGCCCCGATGAGCGATCCCCGCGCCCAGTTCCCCGATCTCACCAAACCGGACGCCGACGTGCGGGAGGCCGCCCTCGCGCGTCAGAACACACTGACCAAGCCGCCGGGCTCGCTGGGACGCCTCGAGGATTTGTCGGTCTGGGTGTCGGCGTGCCAAGGCGTCTGTCCGCCAAAGCAATTCGAGCGCCCCCGCATCGTGGTGTTCGCCGGGGACCACGGGGTGACGGCATCCGGGGTCTCGGCGTTCCCGTCAGAGGTGACCGCGCAGATGGTGGCGAACTTCGACGCCGGCGGCGCCGCCATCAACGTGCTGGCCGAAGTGGCCGGCGCGACCGTGCGCGTGGCCGATATCGCGGTCGACGGCGAGGCCCACTCCCCTGCCATCGGCGCCCACAAGGTGCGGCGCGGCAGCGGGAACATCGCCGTCGAGGACGCCCTGTCGACCGAGGAGGCCGTCGCCGCGATCGCGGCGGGCCGCACCATCGCCGATCAGGAGGTCGACGCGGGCGCCGACCTGCTCATCGCCGGCGACATGGGCATCGGGAACACCACTCCGGCAACGACTCTGGTCGCAGCTTTGACGGCGTCCGAGCCCGTCGCCGTGGTGGGGCGCGGCACCGGCGTCGACGACGAGGGCTGGGCCCGCAAGACCGCGGCCATCCGCGACGCGCTGTTCCGCGCCCGTCAGGTCAAGGCCGATCCCGTTGCGCTGCTTGCCGTTTGCGGCGGTGCGGACCTGGCCGCCATGGCCGGCTTCCTGGCCCAGGCCGCCCTGCGGCGCACCCCGGTGCTGCTCGACGGCGTGGTGGTGACGGCGGCAGCACTGGTCGCCGACCGGCTGGCCCCCGGCGCGAAGGCCTGGTGGCAGGCCGGCCACCTGTCGACCGAACCCGCTCATGCGGTCGCACTGCAGCGGCTGCAGCTCACCCCGATCCTGGACCTCGGCATGCGTCTGGGCGAAGGCAGCGGCGCGGCGGTGGCGCTGCCGGTGCTGCGAGCCGCGGTTGCGACGCTGGCGTCCATGGCCACGTTCGGCGAAGCGAACGTCACCGACAAACCGGCCCACTGACAATTGTGATCGGTTTCCTCGCTTCGGCTTTAGCGTTCAGCACCGTCCTCCCGGTGCGCAGTGACAAGCCGTTCGGCCGGGGCACGCTGACCGCGCTTCCGGTGGTGGGTGTCATCCTCGGCGGCATCGCCGCGGCCGTCGTGTGGGGCGTCGGGCACGTGTATGCCACCGGCCCGCTCGCCGGGCTGCTCGCGGTGGCAGTGCTACTCCTTCTGACCCGCGGCCTGCACCTCGACGGGCTGTCGGACACCGTCGACGGTCTCGGCTGTTACGGACCACCCGAGCGGGCCCTGGCCGTCATGCGCGGCGGCACCGCCGGCCCGTTCGGCGTCGCCGCGATCGTGGTGACGATCGGCGCGCAGAGCATGACATTCGCGGCGCTGAGCCCGGTGGCGGTCGTCGTCGCCGTCACGGCGGGCCGCGTGGCCGCGCTGGCCGCCTGCCGTACGTCGGTACCAGCCGCTCCGGGCAGCACGCTGGGTGCGCTGGTCGCCGGTAGCCAACCGGTGTGGGTGGTCGCGGCGTGGACGGTGGCGGTGGCCGCCGGGTCCGCATGGGCGACGCCGCGACTGTGGCAGGGCCCGGTGGTCGTCGTCCTCGCACTGGCCGTCGCCGCGCTTCTCGTGGCGCACTGCGTCCGCCGGTTCGGCGGGATCACCGGCGACGTCCTGGGGGCAGCCGTCGAAATCACGACGACGCTGACCGCGCTGGGGCTGGCTGCCCACTAGCCGCCGAGTGTGGGATTGTGTCCCAAAAATCAGCTGAAGTTGACACACAACCCCACACTTGGCGTCAGCCCAAGCGGGTCATCCAGTTGTGGGTGTCGGCGAAGGTGCCGCGCTGAATGCCCGTCAGAGTGTCGCGCAGCGCCATGGTGACCTCACCGGGCTGGCCGTCGCCGATGGTGAACTCGCCCGCCGATTCGCCTTGCCCGTACTTGACGTGCGCCACCGGTGTGATGACGGCCGCGGTACCGCAGGCGAACACCTCGGTGATCTCCCCCGCGGCGGCGCCCTTCTGCCACTCGTCGATATCGATCTTGCGTTCCTCGACGGCGAAGCCGGCGTCAACCGCCAACTGCAGCAACGAATCCCGCGTGATGCCGGGCAGCAGTGAGCCGGACAGTTCCGGGGTGACCAGGCGCGCCGAACCACCACTGCCGAACACGAAGAACAGGTTCATGCCACCCATTTCCTCGACGTACCGGCGCTCGATGGCGTCCAGCCAGACCACCTGGTCGCAACCCATCTCGGCGGCCTGCGCCTGCGCGAGCAGCGAGGCGGCGTAGTTGCCACCGAACTTGGCCGCACCGGTGCCGCCGGGGCTCGCCCGCACATACTCGGTGGACAGGTAGACCGACACCGGCTTGATGCCGCCCTTGAAGTACGCACCGGCCGGCGAGCCGATCACGAGGTAGCGGTATTCGTTGGCCGGCCGCACGCCCAGGCCCGGCTCGGTGGCGATGATGAACGGCCGCAGATACAGCGACGCCTCACCACCGGCGGCCGGCACCCACTCGTTGTCGACGGCGATCAGCTGCCGCAGCGACTCGACGAAGACGTCCTCGGGCAGCTCCGGGATGGCCAGGCGTCGACACGACGACTGCAGCCGGGCGGCGTTGGCCTCCGGACGGAACGACACGATCGAGCCGTCGTTCCAGCGATACGCCTTCAGACCCTCGAAGACTTCCTGCGCGTAATGCAGGACGATGGCCGACGGGTCCAGCTCGATGGGCCCGTACTCGGTGACCCGGGCGTCGTGCCAGCCGCGATCGACGGTGTAGTCGATGGACACCATGTGGTCGGTGTGGAACCGCCCGAATCCGGGGTCGGCCAGAACCTGAGTCCTTACCTCGTCGCTCGCCGGATTGGTCGCGCGCGAAACGGTGAATTCGAGGGGGCCATCGGTCATATGCCGATTGTATCGCCCGTGGCTATCACGTTTTCCCGTCGCTCCGCTCGCCCCGACCGGGTTCCCCGTGGCCCGCTCGACCCCTACCGCGTCTTCGCCGCCACGAACGGCGGGGCCACCACCTCACACTCGAGTGCCCGGCCGCGGACGTCGACGGTCACCCGCGCGCCGTCGGCGATGTCGGCGTCGGTGTCGAGCAGCGCCAGCGCGATGCCGACCTTGAGGCTCGGCGAGAAGGTGCCCGACGTCGTGATGCCGACCGGCTTGCCGCCATCGAGAACCGTGAGGTCGGCGCGCAGCACGCCACGTCCGACGGCCTTGAGACCGCGCAGTGTCCGCTTGGGGCCGGCTTCCTTCTCCGCGAGCAGGGCCTCGCGGCCCCAGAACGCGTCCTTCTTCCAGCCGATGGCCCAGCCACAGCGCGCCTGCAGCGGCGAAATATCCAGCGACAGTTCATGTCCGTGCAGCGGATAGCCCATCTCGGTCCGCAGGGTGTCGCGCGAGCCCAGCCCGGCGAGTTCCCCGCCGGCGTCCTTCACCGCGGCCACGAGCGCGTCGAATACGACGCCCGCGCGGTCCCACTCGGGCAGCAGTTCGTAGCCGTGCTCGCCGGTGTAGCCGGTGCGGCACACCCGGACCGGGACGCCGTCGTATTCGGCGTCGGCGTAGCCCATGTAGTCCATGTCGGTCGGCAGCCCGAGCGCGGTGAGCACCTCGGTGGACTTCGGTCCCTGCACGGCCAGCACGGCGTAGGAGCGGTGCTCGTCGGTGATGGTCAGCTCGGGCGGGGCGACGCGCTGCAGCTCGGCGACCACGGCGGCGGTGTTCGCCGCGTTGGGCACCAGGAAGATCTCGTCGTCGGAGACGTAGTAGGCGATCAGGTCGTCGATGACGCCGCCGGATTCGTTGCAGCACAACGTGTATTGCGCCTTACCCGGCCCGATGCGGCGCAGGTCGTTGGTGAACGCGGAGTTGACGAACTCGGCGGCGCCGGGGCCGCGAACCAGGGCCTTGCCGAGGTGGCTGACGTCGAACAGGCCGACGCTCTCGCGGGTGGCGTTGTGCTCGGCCACGGTGCCGGCGTAGGACACCGGCATCAACCAGCCGCCGAATTCGGCGAAACTCGCCCCGAGTTCGCGGTGACGGTCTTCCAGCGGGCCCTGCAACAGTTCGCTCACGGCCAGCAAGCCTAGTGCTTGTGCGTCGGATAGCAGTCAGCATGTGGCGGCAATCTGGGCGCTGTCGACGGTCAGATCGCCCGCCGTCCGCCCGCTAGCTGGCAGACTCATCTCGTGGTCGATTTCGACGCATTGGAGGCGGCGGGCATCGCCGATGCGCGTCGGCGCGCGCCACTCATCGAGTACCTGGACAGCCTGGGCTTCACCGCGGAGCAGATGGTCGCGGCCGAGCGCCAGGGCCGGTTGTTCGGCTTGGCCGGCGACGCCGTGCAGTGGTCGGGGCAACCCAGCCACAGCCTGAAGGCCGCCGCCGAAGCACTCGGATTGCCGCTCACAGACGTCGAACAGGCCTGGTCCGTGCTGGGCCTGACGGTCGCCGACCCGGATACGCCGACGCTCACCGACAACGACATCGAGGCGCTGCGCACCTGGGCCGATCTGCGGACCGCGCTCGGCGACGACGCGGCGCGGGGCTTCCTCCGAGTGATCGGTGCGAGCGTGGCGCGTGTGGCGGAGGCGCTGGCGTCGATGAGCCGTGCCGGCTTGCCGGAGCTCGATCTGGCCCACAGCCACGACGAGCTCGTCACCGCGCAGGCCTACCGGTCGGCGGCCACCTTCGTTCCGCGCATCGGCGGCATGATCGACTCCTTCCACCGTCACCATTTGTTCGCTGCCCGAACGTATTTCGACGCCGTCGTCCACCACGAGTCATCGACATTGGACTGCGGCGTCGGGTTTGCCGACCTGTCCAATTTCACGCAGCTCACGCAGCGGCTGTCACCAGCCGATCTGACGAGCCTGCTGGGCGAGTTCAATGCCATCACCAATGATGTGGTGCACGCCAACGGCGGCCGGGTGGTCAAGTTCATCGGGGATGCGGTGATGTGGGTCAGCGCGACACCGAAGGCGCTGGCGCGGGTCGCGCTCGACCTGGTGCACCACCCCCGGCCGAAGATGGCGCACATCAGTGTGCGCGCCGGCCTGAGCTTCGGGTCGGTGGTGGCCACCGGTGGCGATTACTTCGGCAATCCGGTGAACCTGGCGGCCCGACTGGTGGCCGCGGCCGAGCCCGGGCAGATTCTGGTGGCCGCGCCCTGGTACGACATGCCCGGCAAATGGCCGGTCGCGCCGCGGGAGCCGTTGGTGCTCAAGGGCTTCAACGACCCGGTGACCGCGTTCGAGGTATGCCCCGAGGCTGAGCGGGCGGCCCGGCAGGCACAGTGACTAGGGTGGGCCTGGTGAGCAGCGCACCCGGTTACCAGTCCCCCGCCGTCACCGTCGCATCCGCCCTGCCGTCCGATCTGGACGCCGCGGTGCTGATCGTGCCGGTCATCACCGGCGAGAACGACGAGGCCACGGTCGTGGCCAACCCGTTCCTGGACGCCGAGGCCACCGGTGAGATCGAGGTGGCACTCAAGACCCTGGGCGCGAAGGGCTCGACCGAGCAGCTGACCCGCGTGCTCGTCCCGTCGCTGCCGGTGGCCAGCGTGCTGGCCGTCGGTCTCGGCAAGGACCGCGACGAGTGGCCGGCCGACGTCGTCCGCCGCGCCGCGGGCGTGGCGGCGCGCTCGCTCAACGGGACCGAGACCGTCGTGACGACACTGTCCGAACTGGATGTGGCGGCAGCTGTCGAGGGCCTGATCCTCGGTGCCTACCGCTTCTCCGAATTCCGCAGCGCGAAGACCGCCCCGAAAGAGGCGGGCCTGACCGCCCTCACGGTTCTGTCGACAGCAGATGACGCCGAGATCGCCGCGGCCCGGGGCGTCGACGTGGCCACTGCCGTCGCGACCGCCCGCGATTTCGTCAACACCCCGCCGAGCCACCTGTACCCGGGTGAATTCGCCAAGCGCGCAAAGGCTTTGGGAAAGTCGGCGGGCCTCGAGGTCGAGGTGCTGGGCAAGAAGGAACTGGAGGACGCCGGCTTCGGCGGCATCGTGGGCGTCGGCAAGGGCTCGTCCCGCGGGCCGCGCCTGGTGCGGCTGACCTATCGCTCCGGCAAGAAGAACGCCAAGAAGGTGGCGCTGGTGGGCAAGGGCATCACCTTCGACACCGGCGGCATCTCGATCAAGCCGGCCGCCAACATGCACCACATGACGTCCGATATGGGCGGTGCCGCGGCCGTCATCGCGACCGTCGTGTTGGCGGCGCGCCAGCAGCTGCCGGTCGACGTCATCGCGACAGTGCCGATGGCCGAGAACATGCCGTCGTCGACGGCGCAGCGGCCCGGCGACGTCCTGACCCAGTACGGCGGCACCACCATCGAGGTCCTCAACACCGACGCCGAGGGCCGCCTGATCCTGGCCGACGCCATCGTCCGCGCGTGCGAGGACAACCCCGACTACCTGATCGAGACGTCGACCCTGACGGGCGCGCAGCTCGTGGCGCTCGGCGCGCGCACCCCCGGCGTCATGGGCAGCGACGAGTTCCGCGACCGGGTGGCCGCGCGGTCGCAGGAGGTCGGCGAGAACGCCTGGGCGATGCCGCTGCCGGAAGAATTGAAGGACGACCTCAAGTCCTCCGTGGCCGACCTGGCGAATGTCAGCGGCGCACGCAACGCCGGCATGCTGGTGGCCGGGGTGTACCTGCGCGAGTTCGTCGCCGACGGCGTGCAGTGGGCGCACCTCGATGTCGCCGGCCCGGCCTACAACACCGGCGGCCCCTGGGGCTACACCGGTAAGGGCGGCACCGGCGTCCCGACGCGGACCATGTTCGCCGTGCTGGAGGACATCGCGAAGAACGGCTGACCGTCCGCCGATGCGGTAGCTGGGTGCGCGCCAGTTACCGCATTTTTGCAGTGCCATTCGCCACGTCGGCGTACTTTTCCTGCATGAACAAATACGTGCGTGTAGCTGCTGTGACATTCACTGTTATCAGCCTGGAGTTAGCCGGATTGAGCATCGGCGGTACCGCCTTCGCCGACCCCGACCAGGAACCCGTCCCCGATCAGCTGTGTCCGTTCCGCAATGTGATCGACCGCATGGGCGGGAACGATCAGTGCGACCCCGGCTGGAACGACGACAACAACAACAACGTCGGGGCCGGCGCTCCCAACCCGTGTGCGCCCGGCGGCGGGTGGGCCGGAAACAACGAGCTGTGTCCTCCCCCGACGCTCAACGTGAACGTCAACCATGACGGCAACGGGAATCACCAGATCACCATCAACGGTCAGCAGGTCGATCCCAAGAACATCACTGTCGACGGCAAGCCGATGGGATGACGCCGCAGACTGCCGGTCGACGACTCAGCTCACCTGAGCCTGCTGCAGCTCCCGGGTCGCCTCGGCACCCGCGAGATGATCGGCGAGTTCGCGGACCGCGGTGGCGAGCAGCTCCGGATGCGACATCGGCGACCAGTGGCCCGACTCGATGTCCCGGCGCCACAGCCGCGGAACCCATTGGGGCGTCTCGTCGTACAGGTGCGGGCGGACGAACTGGTCGCCGCGGTTGACGATCACCTGCACCGGCACGTCGACGTAGTGGTCGCGCCGGCCCTTGACGATGGTCCGCCAGTAGTTGGCGGGATATACCTTGAGGCTGTTCGCGGCGTCGGTCGCGAAGGTGTCCGAATGCCGAATCTGGTTGTCGGACATGCCATCCAGCCACTTCAACAGGAGCGGGATGATGGTCGGCGCGGTGGCGCGCACCAACACTCGGGCCACGAGTGGGATCGAGAAGAAACCCTGGTACGTCAGCCGCAGGAACTGCGACACCGAGTGCAGGAATCGCACCGGTTGATACGGGCGCTTGAGGCCGTCCATGATGAAGCGACGGGTGTGGTCCGCACTGGGCCCCGACGTCGAGGTGAAGGACGCGACGCGGTCCACCGACTCGGGCCGAGACAGGTACTCCCACATGCCGACCGAGCCCCAGTCGTGGGCCAGTACGTGGACCTTCTCGCCGGGCGCCAGGGCGGCGACGACGGCCGCGAAGTCATCGGCGTAGTGAGCCATGGTGTACGACGAAACCTTCTTGGGCACACCAGAATTGCGCGATCCGCGATTGTCGTAGCGGATCACCCGGTAGGTGTCGGCGAGGTGGGGCACGGTGGCATCCCACATGTCGTGCGAGTCGGGCCAGCCGTGCACCAGCACCACCACCGGACCGTCGGGATTGCCCTCTTCGTAGGTCGCGATCCGCGTCCCGTCCGCGCTGTCCACGTGCCGCATCGTCAACCCTCGCCTGACCTCAAAATATCCCGTACCGCCGGTACCAGTTCGGATGCGACAGTAGCCTGCTCAGCGAGGGTGTCAACAGAGCGGGACAAAGTCCCCACCCGCCCCTCCTCGACTGCGCGAGCATGACAGGATGGGGCCTGAGACATTCGAAGTGACGAGCGAACTTTTCGAGGAGTCAACGTAATGGCCATCTCCGTCCAGATGCCCGCACTCGGTGAGAGCGTTACCGAGGGGACCGTCACTCGATGGCTCAAGCAGGAGGGCGACACCGTCGCGGTCGACGAGCCCCTGCTCGAGGTGTCCACCGACAAGGTCGACACCGAAATCCCGTCGCCTGCAGCCGGTGTCCTGACCAAGATCGTTGCGCAGGAAGACGACACCGTCGAGATCGGCGGCGAACTCGCCGTCATCGGTGAGGCCGGCGAGGAAGCCGCCCCCGCACCCGCGGCGACACCGGAAGCCCCCTCGGCCCCCGAGCCAGAACCAGAGCCCGAGCCCGCCGCCGCGGCCCCGGCTCCTGCCGCCGAAGCTCCTACTCCCGCTCCGGCCGAGGCGCCCGCCCCGGCGGCCTCCGATGCCGCCGACGCCACCTCGATCGTGATGCCGACACTCGGCGAATCGGTCACCGAAGGCACCGTGACCCGCTGGCTCAAGAAGGTCGGCGACGCGGTCGAGGTCGACGAGCCCCTGGTCGAGGTCTCCACCGACAAGGTCGACACCGAAATCCCCTCGCCGGTGGCCGGCGTGCTGCTGTCGATCACCGCCGACGAGGACGACGTGGTGTCCATCGGCGGCGAGCTGGCCAAGATCGGCGCCGCCGGTTCGGCCCCTGCCGAGGCGCCCGCCCCGAAGGCTTCGGCACCCGAGCCCGAACCCGAGCCCGAAGCGAAGGCCGCGCCGACGCCTCCCCCCGCCCCGAAGGCACCCGCAGCGCCGACCCCACCGCCGGCTCCGCCCGCGCCTCCGGCACCCGCGGCCGCAGCTCCGGCCGCGTCGTCCGCCCCGTCGGCGCCGTCGGATGATGCCAGCCCGTACGTCACCCCGCTGGTGCGAAAGTTGGCTACCGAGAACAACGTTGACCTGGCTTCGGTCCAGGGCACCGGCGTCGGTGGCCGCATCCGCAAGCAGGACGTGCTCGCCGCGGCCGAGGCCGCCAAGGCCCCCGCCGCACCTGCCGCCGCCGCGTCGGCTCCGGCCGCTCCGGCTGCCAAGGCCCCGGCCGCCGCAGCTCCCGCGCCCGCGCTGGCGCACCTGCGTGGCACCACGCAGAAGGCCACCCGGATCCGTCAGATCACGGCCAAGAAGACGCGCGAGTCGCTGCAGACCACGGCGCAGCTGACCCAGACCCACGAGGTCGACATGACCCGCATCGTCTCGCTGCGGGCCCGCGCCAAGAACTCGTTCGCCGAGCGCGAGGGTGTGAACCTGACCTACCTGCCGTTCATCGCCCGCGCGGTGATCGACGCGTTGAAGATCCACCCGAACGTCAACGCCAGCTACAACGAGGAAACCAAGGAGATCACCTACTACGACGCCGAACACCTCGGCTTCGCGGTGGACACCGAGCAGGGCCTGCTGTCGCCGGTCGTGCACAACGCCGGTGACCTGTCCCTCGGTGGCCTCGCGCGCGCGATCGTCGATATCGCCGACCGCGCCCGCTCGGGCAACCTGCGCCCCGACGAGCTGGCCGGTGGCACCTTCACCATCACCAACATCGGTAGCCAGGGCGCCCTGTTCGACACCCCGATCCTGGTTCCGCCGCAGGCGGCCATGCTCGGCACCGGTGCCATCGTCAAGCGGCCGCGGGTCGTCGTGGACGAGGGCGGCAACGAGTCGATCGGCGTCCGGTCGGTGTGCTACCTGCCGCTGACCTACGACCACCGCCTGATCGACGGCGCCGACGCCGGCCGGTTCGTGACCACCATCAAACGTCGTCTCGAAGAGGGTGCGTTCGAGGCCGACCTGGGGCTGTAATCCCATGGCGCACGCGGTCATAGCCATCGCGGGCTCGTCGGGACTCATCGGTTCCGCACTGGTGTCGGCGCTCCGTGCCACCGACCATCGGGTGGTGCGCATCGTGCGCCGCCAACCGGCCAACGCCGACGAGGTGTACTGGAACCCCGACGCCGGCGACTTCGACTGGCGCACGTTGCGTGACGTCGATGCCGTGGTCAACCTGTGTGGGGTGAGCATCGGTTCCCGCCGTTGGTCGGGAGCGTTCAAGCAGAGCCTGCGCGACAGCCGCATCGTCCCGACCGAGGTGCTGACCGACGCCGTCGTCGACGCCGGGGTGCCCGTGCTCATCAACGCGAGTGCCGTTGGCTTCTATGGCAATACGCGGGAGCGGATCGCCGACGAGCGCTCCCCCGCCGGCACCGGCTTCCTGGCGCGGCTCTGTCTGGACTGGGAGGCCGCCACGAGGCCGGCGGCCGACGCCGGTGTCCGCGTCGTGCTCGCGCGCACCGGCCTGGTGCTGGCGCCGGCAGGCGGCATGCTGGCCCGGCTCCGTCCGGTCTTCGGGCTCGGGCTGGGTGCCCGGCTGGGCAGCGGGCGCCAGTACATGCCGTGGATCACGCTGGAGGACGAGGTGCGGGCCCTGCTGTTCGCGCTGAATCACGACGACCTGTCCGGACCGCTCAATCTGACAGGTCCGGCGCCGGTGACCAACGGTGAGTTCACCGAGGCGCTGGGACGGGCACTGCACCGCCCCACCCCGCTGCTGATGCCCGGTTTCGCGCTGAAGGCGGCGCTCGGCGAGTTCGCCGAGGAGGGACTGCTCGGCGGCCAGCGCGCCATCCCTGCCGCGCTGGAGGATGCCGGCTTCGAGTTCCATCAGCGGACCATCGGCGAGGCGCTGTCGTACGTCACCGCCCCCAACGCCGCCTGAGCCCGGAAGGCGTAGCGTCAGTTCGGTGACGATCCGATCTGCCGGCGGCCCGATCGACGTGCGCCGTCTGGGCACCATCGACTACAACGACGCCTGGGCGCTCCAGCGCGAGCTCGCTGACGCGCGCTCCGACGAACGCGGCGACGACACGCTGCTGCTGCTCGAGCACCCGCCTGTCTACACCGCCGGCCGCCGTACCGAACCGCATGAGCGGCCGATCGACGGCACGCCCGTCATCGATACCGACCGCGGCGGCAAGATCACCTGGCACGGCCCCGGACAACTGGTGGGCTATCCGATCATCGGGCTGGCGCAGCCGCTCGACGTGGTGAAATTCGTTCGGCTGCTCGAGGATGCGCTGATGGCGGTGTGCGCCGAACTCGGCCTGGAGACCATCCGGGTGGACGGCCGGTCGGGCGTCTGGCTGGCGGCCGACGAGCTGCGGCCCGAACGCAAGATCGCCGCCATCGGCATCCGCGTCGCCCGCGGCACGACGCTGCACGGTTTCTCCCTGAACTGCAACTGCGACCTGCGCGCGTTCGGCGGCATCGTCCCGTGCGGCATCGCCGACGCCGGCGTGACGTCGCTCACCAAGGAGCTGGGCCGCGAGGTCACGCCCGAGGACGTCATGGATCGGGTGGCGTCAGCGGTGTGCACGGCACTCGGCGCACCCGCACTAACATCGACACCATGAGTGTCGATCCCGGTAACCGCAAGCTGCTCCGCCTGGAGGTCCGCAACGCGGAGACGCCGATCGAGCGCAAGCCGCCGTGGATCAAGACCAAGCTCAAGATGGGCCCCGAGTACAAGGACCTCAAGAGCCTGGTCAAGCGCGAGGGCCTGCACACCGTGTGTGAGGAGGCCGGCTGCCCCAACATCTACGAATGCTGGGAGGACCGCGAGGCCACCTTCCTGATCGGCGGCGAGCAGTGCACCCGTCGCTGCGACTTCTGCCAGATCGACACCGGCAAGCCCGCCGACCTGGATCGTGACGAACCCCGCCGGGTCGCCGAGAGCGTCCACACCATGGGCCTGCGCTACTCCACGATCACCGGGGTCGCCCGCGACGACCTGCCCGACGGCGGCGCCTGGCTCTACGCCGAGACGGTCCGCCAAATCCACGCGCTCAACCCGAACACCGGCGTCGAACTGCTGGCGCCCGACTTCAACGGCGTGCCCGAACTGCTCGAAGAGGTCTTCGATTCGCGCCCAGAAGTGTTCGCGCACAACGTCGAAACCGTGCCGCGCATCTTCAAGCGCATCCGCCCGGCGTTCCGCTACGAGCGCAGCCTCGGTGTGATCACGGCCGCCCGCGACTACGGGCTGGTGACCAAGAGCAACCTGATCCTCGGCATGGGCGAGACGCCCGAGGAAATCCGGGTGGCCCTGCAGGACCTGTACGACGCCGGCTGCGACATCGTCACCATCACGCAGTACCTGCGTCCGTCGCCGCGGCACCACCCCGTCGAGCGGTGGGTGCGGCCGGAGGAATTCGTCGAGCACCAGCAGTTCGCCGAGGGTCTCGGGTTCGCCGGTGTGCTGGCCGGACCGCTGGTCCGGTCGTCCTACCGGGCCGGGAAGCTGTACGCCCAGGCTGCCCGGTTACGTCCACCGGTTTCCTGAATCTATCCTGGTGGCATGGCAAAGACCACCAATCCTGCCGCTGTGAAGGCCGCGAAGGCCGAGGCGAAGGCGGCCCGCAAGGCCGCCTCGAAGCAGCGCCGCGCCCAGCTCTGGCAGGCGTTCCAGATTCAGCGCAAAGAGGACAAGCGGCTGCTGCCGTACATGATCGGCGCGTTCGTCCTGATCGTGGCGCTCGCCGTCGCGATGGCCGCGTACTCCGGCGGCATCTTCAGCTGGATCACGTTGCCCATCCTGGGTGTGCTGCTCGGCGCGCTGGTCGCGTTCATCATCTTCGGCCGGCGGGCGCAGAAGTCGGTCTACAGCAAGGCTGACGGCCAGACCGGCGCGGCGGCCTGGGCGCTGGACAACATGCGCGGCCAGTGGCGGGTCACGCAGGGCGTCGCCGCCACCGGCAGCTTCGATGCCGTGCACCGGGTGGTCGGCCGGCCGGGTGTGATCTTCGTCGGCGAGGGCTCGCCGCAGCGTCTGAAACCGCTTCTGGCGCAGGAGAAGAAGCGCACCGCACGACTGGTCGGCGAGGTGCCGATCTACACCGTCGTGGTCGGCAACGAAGAGGACCAGGTGCCGCTGTCCAAGCTGGAACGGCACCTGACCAAGCTGCCCGCCAACATCACCACCAAGCAGATGGACGCGCTCGAGTCCCGCCTCGCCGCCCTGGGCTCCAAGCTGGGCCCCGGCGGTCTGCCCAAGGGTCCGCTGCCTGCCGGCGCCAAGATGAAGGGCATGCAGCGCACCGCGCGTCGCAAGTAACCAGTGATTTGTGCACGGTTCTCCGCGGCAACCGCGGAAAATCGTGCACATCACATGTACGGGTCGGTGATGTCCCGCAGATCCTCCAGTGCCGTCTGCAGTGCCGCCATCCGCTCGGCGCCGAGATGGCGGGTCCATTCCCGTTCGATCGCACGCTCCACCTGCCGGGCGATCTGCTGCACCTCGCGTCCCCGTGCGGCCATGACGATGCGGCGGGCGCGCGCATCGGCCGGATCGGGCACCCGCTCGGCGTAACCGGCTCGTTCCAGTTGATCGACCAGGACGCTGGCGCTCTGTTTGGTGATCCGCCCTTGCTCGGCCAGATCGGTGATCCGGATGCCGTCGTCCGTCAGCCGGGCAGCCACCCGTGCCATTGCCGGGGTGAGGTCGTCGTATCCGGCGGCGAGGATCGCCTCGGCGACCCGGTGCTCGACATGACGCGCCGCGATGTACATGAGCAGCCCCGGATGCGGTCCGGCCATGAACCCTCCTCGCCCGATCTGGACAAACCAGTCAGCTTGCCTGACGATAATAGTCAGAGAAACTGACCAAATCGGCCAAGAGGCGGGACCGTGGACAAAGCAGCGCTATGGCGGCACATCCACGCCGAGCGCGCGGCGCTGGCGGCGACATTGGCGGAACTGGACGACGGCGACTGGAGCCATGACACACTCTGCCCCGGCTGGACCGTGCTGGACGTCGCCGCGCACGTGATCTCGACGCCGCAGATCGGCTGGCGCCGACTGGCCCAGATGACGGCACGCAACCTCGGCCGGGGCTACAACACCATGATCTTCCGCGAGGTGAAACGACTGGGCGCCGAGCAGACCGCCGGCAGCGTCCTGTCCGACTTCGCGACGTACGCGGCGAGCACACACCATGTGCCGACGACGACATCAGTGGAGCCGCTGATCGACGCGCTGCTGCATCACCAGGACATCGTTCGCCCACTCGGCCGCGCGCGGACGATGAATCCCGAGGCTGCACTCGTCGCCGCGGACCGAGTCCGCCTGCTCGCGCCACTCATGGGCACCGGCCGTCTGCTCCGCAGCGTCCGAATGGAAGCGACCGACATCACGTGGTCACGTGGTCGCGGCCCCACGATCCGCGGGCCGATCCAGGAATTGCTGATGATCGCATCCGGGCGTCAGCCCGATCTGAGCCTGACCGAAGGCGACGGACTCGGCCTCCTCGATCAGTCGAGCTAGCGGCGCAGGACGGCGGTGTTGGTCAGCCGGTCCTGCAGCCCGCGGCCGTCGGCGTCGGTGAGCAGTGCGGGCACGGCCAGCAGCACCAGCAGCATGCGCACGAAGGCGCGGCCGAGTCCGATGTACTCGCTCCGACGGACCGAGACGACGCGCAGTCCCAGCGCGAACTGCCCCGGCGTGAAGGTGAAGAGCCGCACCGAAACCGTGCCGACGACAACCCAGGCGATCACCGCGGGGGTGCCGTGCCAGACGTATTGATATTCGTATTCGCTCAGCCCGCCGAACACCACGCTCAGGGTGCCGAGGCCGTAGCAGATCAGCCAGTCCACCAACAGCGCGGCGAATCGACGGCCGAATCGCGCGAGCGAACCCGGGCCGCTCTCCGGCAGGCCGAGGGCTTTTCCGGGGTATGCGGAGTCATCAACGGGGCGCTGCGATTCGGGCCCGGACAGCCACGAACCGAGCCGAAATCCATCTGCACCGGACATGGTGTCAGGATAGGCGTGCGCGCTCGTGCAACCGAACCGCGCGGCGGGTGGTCGGCGGTTTCCGAAACCGTCGATCGCGTAACGTCCGCGAAACATACGGTTGATTGGCGTGCAACATCGTGTCCCTAGGTTCAACCGCGGGTAACACCAGTAAAGGAGATCACTTACGTGGCAGAAAAGACGTCTGACGACATTTTCAAGCTGATCAAGGACGAGAACGTCGAGTACGTCGACATTCGCTTCTGCGATCTGCCTGGTGTTGTCCAGCACTTCTCGATTCCGGCTTCCGCTTTCGACGAGAGCGTTTTCGAAGACGGCCTCGCGTTCGACGGTTCGTCCGTGCGCGGCTTCCAGTCGATCCACGAGTCCGACATGATGCTGCTGCCGGATGCCAACACCGCGCGCATCGACCCGTTCCGCGCCGCCAAGACGCTGAACCTGAACTTCTTCGTGCACGACCCGTTCACGCGCGAGGCCTACTCCCGCGACCCGCGCAACGTCGCACGCAAGGCCGAGAACTACCTGGCCAGCACGGGCATCGCCGACACCTGTTACTTCGGTGCCGAAGCCGAGTTCTACATCTTCGACTCGGTGGCGTTCGACTCCAAGATGAACGGCACCTTCTACGAGGTCGACTCCGAGTCCGGCTGGTGGAACAGCGGCGAGCCCTTCGAGGCCGACGGCTCCCCCAACCGCGGCTACAAGGTCCGCCCCAAGGGTGGCTACTTCCCCGTCGCGCCGTACGACCACTACGTCGACCTGCGCGACGAGATGTCGACCAACCTGATCAACGCCGGCTTCACGCTGGAGCGCGGCCACCACGAGGTCGGCACCGCCGGCCAGGCCGAGATCAACTACAAGTTCGACACGCTGCTGGCCGCGGCCGATGACGTGCTGCTGTTCAAGTACATCATCAAGAACACCGCGTGGGCGAACGGCAAGACCGTCACCTTCATGCCGAAGCCGCTGTTCGGCGACAACGGCTCGGGCATGCACGCCCACCAGTCGCTGTGGAAGGACGGCAAGCCGCTGTTCCACGACGAGTCCGGCTACGCGGGCCTGTCCGACATGGCGCGCCACTACATCGGCGGCATCCTGCACCACGCCCCGTCGCTGCTGGCGTTCACCAACCCGACGGTGAACTCTTACAAGCGCTTGGTGCCGGGCTACGAGGCCCCGATCAACCTGGTGTACAGCCAGCGCAACCGCTCGGCGTGTGTGCGTATCCCGATCACCGGTAACAACCCGAAGGCCAAGCGCCTCGAGTTCCGTTGCCCGGACAGCTCGGGCAACCCGTACCTGGCCTTCTCGGCGATGCTGATGGCCGGTATCGACGGCATCAAGAAGAAGATCGAGCCGCTGGCTCCGGTCGACAAGGACCTCTACGAGCTGCCGCCGGACGAGGCCGCCAACATCCCGCAGGCCCCGACCTCGCTGGCTGCCGTCATCGACCGCCTCGAGCAGGATCACGACTACCTCACCGAGGGCGGCGTGTTCACCGAGGACCTGATCGAGACCTGGATCTCGTACAAGCGGGAGAACGAGATCCTGCCGGTGCAGATTCGCCCTCACCCCTACGAGTTCTCGCTCTACTACGACTGCTGAGTCGCGAGCACGAAAACTGCCCCTCTCCTCTGGGAGAGGGGCAGTTTTGCGTTCCCCGTTTCTCTCCAGCCCTATTCACAAGCGAGAGAACGAGGTTCGCCCATGTTCACGGTTTTCATACTGGTCAAGACCAATCCCGAGTGGCTCGGTTTCCCGGTCGCCAAACGGTTCGACGAACTCGCGCGGCATCTGCAGTCGATCCTCGACCGCCACAAAGCGGTCAGCTTCACGTGGTACGACACGGAGTTCTACACCGCCCATGTCACCGATGTGTGGGTGCTGGCGGCCGCCGACCCGCACGAGTACGAGCTGGCGGTCGAAGCACTTCGCGAAACACCGCTCTGGGACCGCTATTTCGCCATCGTCGAGATTCTGCCCGGGGTCGCCAACGCCTATGCGGACAACTACGGCAGGGCCGCTATCGGATGACCGGCACGCGGGCCGCCTCTCACCTCTCCGGGGAGGGGCGGCTCGGCCGCTCATCACCGAATTCCGTGGCGCTGCGCGGCACACCGCGGAAATTTGCTCCCATTCCGCAATCTCGCGGCACCTGGCGCGTCACAGGAACCTCATATGATGTCGCCATGGCTCAGACTGACATCGAATCGCGGCTCGACGCTGTCGCTCCCATCGTGCTGTCCGTTTTCCGGATGGTCATCGGCTTCCTGTTCACGATCCACGGCGCCACCACGCTGTTCAAGTGGCCCGTCGACACCAATCCCGGCGTGGCCGCACCGGATTTCGGTAGTTTCCCGGGCTGGTACGCCGGCGCCATCGAGCTCATCGTCGGCATCCTGATCTTCACCGGCCTGGCTACCCGCATCGCCGCCTTCATCGGTTCCGGCGAAATGGCTTTCGCGTATTTCATGGCGCACCAGCCGAAGGGCCTGCTGCCCATCGCCAACGGCGGCGAGCCCGCGGTGCTCTACTGCTTCGCGTTGTTCCTGCTGGTGTTCACCGGCGGAGGCGCGATTGCCCTGGACGCCCTGCGCAAACGCTAGTCACAACCCCAGGTCCACCCGAAACCGCTTGAGTCCGTCGATCTTCTCGGCCAGCGTGGCCGTGGGACCGCTGTAGAACATCCACGGCATCGTGACATTGCCCGTGATGCCCGCCTGCGCGGCGCGCTCGAAATGCTCGGGCAGATAGGCATCGGCCAGCGGCGTCAGGATCTCGAAACCCTCTAACGGTAAGCCGTTTTCGACGCGCTGTTCGCGCACCCGGGTGGCCGCGGCAACGGCCTGGTCGGTGGTGATCAGATCACCGATCCAGCCGTCGTTGCGCGCGGCCCGCCGCAGGGCGATCTCACTGAGGCCGCCGACGTAGACCGGCACCGGCGGCGGCGTCGGCTCCATCTCGAGCCGCGGCACCTGGTAGAACTCCCCATCGAACGACGTCCAACCCGGCTGCCACAGCTGCCGGATCAGCTCCAGCATCTCGTCGGTGCGCTTGCCGCGGCGCTCGAAAGCCTGCCCCATCAAGGCGAATTCGTCGGCACACCAGCCCACGCCGACGCCGAATTCCACCCGCCCACCGGACAGGCAGGCCGCGGTCCCAACCGCCTTCGCGACCGAGAACGGGTCCCGCATGCCCGGGATGTACACCGTCGTCACGAATTTCACGCGGCTGGTCACCTGCGCCAGGGCACCGACCAGCACCCACGGGTCGGGCCAGTGCGTGAACGGCTGCCAGCGCCGCTGCCCGTCGGGCGTGTACGGGTATGGGGTGCTCAGCGTCTCCAGGTTCACGACATGGTCCGGTATGGCGATACCGTCGTAGCCGAGTTCGTCTGCGGCCCGGGCGATCTCGGTCAGCTCGCTGATGTCGAGGAACGCCAGGGAGACGTAGAACTTCACTCGCGCGCCCACTGCGGGCGGATGAAGATGCCGTCGGCTTCGACGGTGACGCCCTCGGCGTCCGAAAGGGTGCCCCGCGCAAAGGTCTTCACGCCGTCGGTCCGGTCCACCCAGGCCTCGGCCCGGACCCGCCCCAGCGGGGTGCCGCGCAGATAGCGCACGGTGATCGTGCCCGTGAAATGCGGCTTGGTCAGCCGGGCGCTGGCCACCTCGCCGAGCAGCTGATCGAGAACCAGTGCACAGATTCCGCCGTGCACGAGGCCTGGCGGGCCTTCGTAGGGCAGCCCCAGGTCGAACTGCGCCCAACTGCGGCCGTCCGGACCATCGTCATGGGTGATGCCCATGGGCGGGGCGATGGCGTTGCGCAGCCCCACAGTCGGATTGGCGTAAGACACCGGACGGCCGGTGTCGGCGAGCCGCACAATCGAGGGCACCGGCTCCTCCACCCCAAGAAGTTTGTCCACGATCGCTTCGATCTCGGCCTGCGCATCGGCGAGGGTCGCCGCATCGACACCGGTACGAATCCCGGCATCGATCAGCCTGCGGACCGCATCGGTGAACGGCTCGTACACGGCGCGCTGGCGCTGGTACTCCTCGTCGGTGATCACGCCGAAAGAGGAACTGCCGATTGCCTCTGTCACGCTGCCTACTCCCCGAACACCTTGCGCACCACGGTTTTGGCACGTCGAGTCACGCGCAGATAGTTGTCCAGGAAGGCACCGCCGTCGCCGCTCGGCCAACCGGCCGCCACCGCGACCGCGTTGAGCTGACGGCCCGGTCCGGGCAGCTGGTCGGTCGGCTTGCCGCGCACCAGCACCAGGGCGTTGCGCGCGCGGGTCGCGGTCAGCCACGCCTGCCGCAGGATGTCCGCTTCGTCGCCTTCGATCAGCTGGGCCGCCTCGATGGCATCCAGCGCCTGCAGCGTCGAGGTGTTGTGTAGCGCGGGAATCTTGTGCGCGTAACGCAATTGGAGCAGCTGGACGGTCCACTCCACGTCCGCCAGGCCACCACGGCCCAGCTTGGTGTGGGTGTTCGGGTCGGCGCCACGCGGCAGACGCTCGGCATCGACGCGGGCCTTGATCCGCCGGATTTCGCGCACCGCGTCTGCCGAGAAACCCTCGGTCGGGTACCGGGTCTTGTCCACCATCAGCAGGAAGCGCTCACCCAGTTCCAGATCGCCCGCCACCCGGTGGGCCCGCAGCAGGGCCTGAATCTCCCACGGCTGCGCCCACTGCGCGTAGTACGACTCATAGGACGCCAACGTCCGCACCAGCGAGCCGTTGCGGCCCTCCGGCCGCAGCCCGGCGTCGACCTCCAGCGGCGGGTCGCTGCTGGGCTGTCCCAACAGCGTCCGCACCTGTTCGGCTACTCCGATCGCCCAGCGCACGGCGGCGGATTCGTCCACGCCGACCATGCCCTCGATGGGTTCGCACACGAACATCACGTCGGCGTCCGACCCGTAGCCCAGCTCACCGCCACCGAGCCGGCCCATGCCGATGACGGCGATGCGCGCCGGCGGGCCGTCGGGCCCGGAGCGGGCCCGGGTGACCGCATCGAGCGCGGCCTGCAGCACCGCGACCCACACCGACGTCAGCGCCTTGCAGACGTCGACCACCGACAGCAACCCCAGTAGGTCGGCCGAGGCCACCCGCGCCAGTTCGCGACGACGCAGGGTGCGCGCCGCGGCGATGGCGCGGACGGGGTCGGCGTGCCGCCCGGCCGAGGCGACCAGCGCGCGGAACACCGCATCCGGTTCCACTTCAAGCAGTTTCGGCCCCTGCGGACCGTCGGCATACTGCTGCAGGACTTCCGGCGCCCGCATCAGCAGCTCCGGCACATAGGCCGACGTGCCGAGCACCCGCATCAGCCGCTTGGCGACGGCGCCCTCGTCACGCAGCGTGGACAGGAACCAGCGCTGGTCCCCCAGTTCCTCGCTGATCCGCCGGTACGCCAGCAGGCCCGCGTCCGGGTCGGGGGTGTCCGAAAGCCAGTCCAGCAGCGTCGGCAACAGCACCTGCTGCACCGTGCCGCGGCGGCCGCTGGCACTCGTGAGCGCGGCCAGGTGCGTCAGCGCGCTCTGCGGTCCTTCGTAACCCAGTGCGGCCAACTGCCTTTCGGCCGCGGCGGTGGTCAGGCTCGGACCGAACTGGTTCCCCACTTCGAGCAGTGGCTGATAGAAGAGCTTGGCGTGCAGTCGCGACACTCGCATGTTCTGGCGCTTCAGGTCCTCGCGCAGGACGCCGAGCGCGTCGTGCTGGCCGTCGGGCCGGATGTGCGCCGCCCGCGCCAGCCAGCGCCACGCCTCGTCGTCGCCGTCCTCGGGCAGCAGGTGGGTCCGCTTGAGCCGCTGCAATTGCAGCCGGTGCTCCAGCAGGCGCAGAAACTCATAGGACGCAGTGAGATTCGCGGTGTCGTCGCGCCCGATGTAACCGCCGGAGCCGAGCGCCGCCAAGGCGTCGACCGTCGAGGCGACATGCAGCGACTCGTCGTTGCGGCCGTGCACGAGCTGCAACAACTGAACCGCGAACTCGACGTCCCGCAGGCCGCCCTTGCCCAGTTTCAGTTCCCGCGTACGGACCCCGGCGGGCACCAGCTCCTCGACGCGGCGGCGCATGGCCTGCACGTCGGGCACGAAATCCTCACGGTCACAAGCGGTCCAGACCATCGGCATCAGTGCGTCGATGTACTGCTCGCCCAGCTCCGCATCGCCGACGGCCGCCCGGGCCTTCAGCAGCGCCTGAAATTCCCAGGTTTTGGCCCAGCGCTGGTAGTACGCGACGTGCGACTCGAGGGTGCGGACCAGCTGCCCGGCCTTGCCCTCGGGCCGCAGTGCCGCGTCGACCTCGAAGAAGGTCTCGCCGGCGAACCGCATCATCTCGCCGGCCACCCGGGTCGTCACCGAGTCCGCCGCCTCCGCCACGAAGATGACGTCGACGTCGCTGACGTAATTCAGTTCGCGCGCACCGCATTTGCCCATCGCGATGACCGCGAGCCGGGGACCGGGTTCGTCGCCGCACACCGCCCTGGTCGCAACGACCAGCGCCGCCCCGAGCGCCGCATCGGCCAGATCGGACAGGTGCTCCCCCACCGTGACGTAGGGCAGCACCGGCTCGTTCTCGACCGTCGGCGCGACGTCCAGCGCGGCGAGGACCAGGATGCGGTCCCGGTAGTAGGTCCGCAACACCGCGGAAGCCGTTGGCGTACCGGCGACTTCGGCCGCCAGCCGCTCGAAGTCCTCGAGCAGCTCGGCGCGCGCCGGCAGCGTGATGTCGCCGTGCAGCAGTCGCCACGACAGCGGGTGCGCGACGAGGTGATCACCAAGGGCCAGCGACGACCCCAGCACGGCGAACAGCCGGCCCCGCAGGGCCGTGTCGGTCACCAGCAACATGCTGAGTTCGGCCCAGTCGCCTTCGAGGGCGTCCGCGATCCGCACCATGGCGCGCAGGGCGCTGTCGGCGTCCGGGGCGCGCGACAACGACCACAACAACGGGACGTGTGCGTCGGTGTTCCAGCCGAGCCGGTCCAGATCCGCCCGAGCCGTGGGCGCCACCAACCCCAGGCGCCCGACGCTGGGCTGTGTGGGGCGCTGCGTCGCGGGGTTGGGCACCACCCGACGTTAGCGCACCATCACGCCGTTACAGCGACAGGTATTCCTTGAGCTCGAACGGTGTCACGTGGCTGCGGTAGGTCTCCCACTCGCTGCGCTTGTTGCGCAGGAAGTAGTCGAAGACGTGCTCTCCCAAGGCCTCGGCGACGAGCTCGGACTTCTCCATGTCGGCCAGCGCCACACCGAGGCTGCTCGGCAGCTCCTTGTAACCCATCGCGCGACGTTCCTCGGGCGTCAGGGTCCAGACGTTGTCCTCGGCCTGAGGCCCCAGCTCGTAGCCCTTCTCGATACCGCGCAGGCCGGCGGCCAGCAGCACCGCGAACGCCAGGTACGGGTTGCATGCCGAGTCGGGGCTGCGCACCTCGATACGGCGCGACGACGCCTTGCGCGGCGTGTACATCGGAACCCGGACCAGGGCTGAGCGGTTGGCCGCACCCCACGACGCGGCGGTCGGCGCCTCGCCGCCGTGCACCAGACGCTTGTAGGAGTTCACCCACTGGTTGGTGACGGCGCTGATCTCGCTGGCGTGCGTCAGGATGCCGGCGATGAAGGACTTGGCGACGTCCGACAGCTGCAGCGGATCCTCGGCGCTGTGGAAGGCGTTGGTCTCACCCTCGAACAGGCTCATGTGGGTGTGCATCGCCGAGCCCGGGTACTGGCTGAACGGCTTGGGCATGAACGTCGCCCGCACGCCTTCGTTGATCGCGACTTCCTTGACGAGGTACCGGAACGTCATGACATTGTCGGCCATCGACAGGGCGTCGGCGTAGCGCAGGTCGATCTCCTGCTGGCCGGGCGCGCCCTCGTGGTGGCTGAACTCCACCGAGATACCCATCGACTCGAGGGCCTCGATGGCGTGCCGGCGGAAGTTCGGGGCCGAGTCGTGCACGGCCTGGTCGAAGTAGCCGTTGTTGTCGGCCGGCACCGGCACCGAGCCGTCGTTGGGGCCCGGCTCCAGCAGGAAGAACTCGATCTCCGGGTGGACGTAGCAGGAGAACCCCAGATCGCTGGCCTTGGCCAGCTGCCGGCGCAGCACGTGCCGTGAGTCGGCCCACGACGGCGAACCGTCGGGCATGGTGATGTCGCAGAACATGCGGGCCGAGTAGTGCTTGCCGGTGCTCTTGGTGGTCCACGGCAGCACCTGGAAGGTGGACGGATCCGGCCGGGCCACCATGTCGGCCTCGGAGACGCGGGCGAAGCCCTCGATGGCGGATCCGTCGAAGCCGATGCCCTCTTCGAAGGCGCCTTCCAGCTCGGCCGGCGCGATCGCCACGGACTTGAGGTATCCGAGCACGTCGGTGAACCACAACCGGACAAAGCGAATGTCGCGTTCTTCCAGCGTGCGCAGGACGAATTCCTTCTGGCGATCCATGTCCGCAGCGTAGGCAGCAGCTGTTAAATCCGTGTTACCAAGTGGACTCTGTTCGGCATGTTTCGCTGGTGAGACGCTCAGGTCAGCACCGCAATCCCGCCGCGGGCAGCACGGACTGGAGCAGGAACGCCACGACGGCCGTGTCGACGCACCGGTCGCCGTTGAATACGACGGTGTGCTGGGTGCCCTCGTAGCTGATCAATGAGGCGCCGAGTTCGCGCGCCAGGTTCACGCCCGCCTGATACGGCGTGGCCGGGTCGTGTGTGGTGGACACGACGACGACCTTGCCCGGACCGGGCGACGCCGGCGCGTGCGGGCGGGACGTCGCGGGCACCGGCCACATGGCGCAGACGTCGCGCGGCGCGTAGCCGGTGTACTGGCCGTAGCTCATGAATGGCGCCAGCTGGCGGGCCCGCTGGTCGGCGGCCGCCCAGGTCGCAGGATCGGTCGGGAACGGCGCGTCGACGCACCGGATCGCGGTGAACGCGTCCTGCAGCGGCGCGTAGCGACCGTTCTGATCACGGTGCTGATAATCGTCGGCCAGCAGCAGCAGATCGCCGGCGTCGCCGCCCCGCTGCAGTCCGATCAGCCCGCTGGTCAGAAATTTCCAGTACTTCTTCGTATAGAGCGCGTTGATGGTGCCGGTGATCGCGTCGGAGTAACTCAGGCCCCGCGGGTCCGACGTCAGGCCCGGACGCACCGCAAGCGGATTGACCAACTGCTGGTACCGCGCCACGAACTGCGTCGGGTCGGTACCCAGCGGGCAGGCGGGCGACTGCGCGCAGTCCGCCGCGTAGTCGTTGAAAGCCGTTTGGAATCCGGCCAATTGGAGCAGGTTCTCGGTGACCGGATCGGCATTGGGGTCGACGGCACCGTCGAGCACCATGGCGCGTACCCGGTCCGGGAACCGTTCGGCGTAGGCCGCGCCCAGCTCGGTCCCGTACGAGAAGCCCAGATAGTTGATCTGCGGCTCCCCGAGCGCGGCCCGCACCACGTCCATATCCCTTGCCGCCGAGGCGGTTCCGACGTTGGCCAGGAAGCTGCTGCCCATCTGCTGCAGGCAGTCCTGCGCCGTGCGGCGGCTGACGGCTTCGATGTGCGCCACTCCGGCCGGGCTGTAGTCGACCATCGGGTCGCGGCGGTTCGCGTCGAATTCGGCGTCGCTGCGGCACCGCAACTGCGGCGTGGAATGCCCGACGCCACGCGGGTCGAAGCCGACGAGATCGAAGCTGCGGCCGATATCGGTGTCGGACAGGACGGCGCCCATGCCGGCGACGGTGTTGACGGCCGACGCTCCCGGACCACCGGGGTTGACCAGCAGGACGCCGAGCCGCTGGCCCGAGGCCGGGACCCGGATGACGGCGAGCTTCGCTTGCGGCCCTTGCGGATCCGCGTAGTCGACGGGCACGCTGATGTTGGCGCACCGCGCCGTCGGCAGGTCGGTGGTGTCACCGATGAACGGTTCGCAGCCTCCCCAGGCCGGCGCCTGTTCGTAGTAGGACTGCAGGGATTCCGGGGCCGCGTGCGCGACCGATCCCGGCGCGGCGCTGATGGCCACCAGCAGTCCGACGACCCCTATCGCACACCGTCGTCCTCGACCGCCCGCCCGCCACATGGCACACATGGTCGCACGGCGCGCAGCCGAGCCGAAGCCTGGTTCCGGAGGGAGACAACCCGGCAATCAGACGGTGACCGAACAGTTATCTCCCGACGGCACCGTAGTTTTCGCGACGCGGCGATTTGCGCCTCAGCATTTCGCGCCGGCCTCGGGCACCGTCCCGTTGACCAGATACCCGGCGGCGTGTTGATCGACACAGCTGTTGCCCTGGAACACCACGGTGTGCTGGGTGCCGTCGAACGTCAGCAGACCGCCACCGAGTTCCTTCGCCAGATCCACGCCGGCCTGGTACGGCGTCGCCGGGTCGTGGACCGTCGACACCACGAGCGTCGGCGCCAGGCCCTTGACCGAAATCTCGTGCGGTTTCGACGTCGGTGGTACCGGCCAGAACGCGCACGTACCCAGCGGAGCGTCGCCGGTGAACTGGCCGTAGCTCATGAACGGCGCCACCTCGCGGGTGCGCTTGTCCTCCGCAATCACCTTGGCGCGGTCGGTGATCGGCGGTTCGTCGACACAGTTGACCGCGACCCGTGCATCGGTCGAGTTGTCGTAGTGGCCGTCGGCATCGCGACCCATGTACGCGTCGGCGAGCCGCAACATGATGTCCCCGTGGCCGCCCGCGAGCTCGGTGAGGCCCGCGGTCAGGTCCTTCCACATCGCCGGCGAGTACAACGGCAGGATGGTGCCGACCAACGCGTCGCTGTAGCTCAGACCACGCGGATCCTTTGTGGGAGCAGGCTTTTGGACCAGCGGGTCGACCAGGCTGTGGTAGACGTCGTTGACCTTGGCCGGGTCGGTCCCCAGCGGGCAGTCCGGGTTGGTGGCGCAGTCGGCGGCGTAGTTGTTGAACGCGGTCTGGAACGCGGCGGCCTGGTTGATGTCGGCTTCGATCGGATCGGCGTTGGGGTCGACGGCGCCGTCGAGGATCATCGAGCGCACCTTGTCGGGGTGGTCCTCGGCGTACTGGGCGCCGATCCGGGTGCCGTACGAGTAACCCAGGTAGGTCAGCTTGTCGTCACCGAGAGCGGCCCGGATGGCATCCAAATCCTTGGCGACATTGGCGGTTCCGACGTTCTCGAGGAACTCCTTGCCCATCTTGTCGACGCAGCGCTGCACGAACTCCTTGGTCTGGGATTCGATGTGCGCGACACCGGCGGGCGAGTAGTCGACCTGCGGGTCGGCCCGCTGCCGGTCATTGTCGGCATCGGAGTTGCACCACACCGCGGGCTTGGATGACCCGACGCCGCGGGGGTCGAAGCCGACGAGGTCGAAGCGCTGCCGCACCGAGTCGGGAATGTTGTTGAGCAACGACACCGCCGCGCTGACACCGGACTCCCCCGGACCGCCGGGGTTGATCACCAGGGAACCGATCTTGTCGCCGGTCGCCTTGATCCGCAACAGCGCCAACTGGGCGACGTCGCCGTCGGGCTTGCTGTAGTCGACGGGCACCGACAGCATCGCGCACTCGGCTCCCTTGGGGATGCGCGACTGCGAGTCCGGGGACGTGGTCTGGCACGGCGACCATTGCAGGGGCGCGCCCGGCTTCGGTACCGCGCGCGTGGCGCGTCCGTCGATCACCTGGCTGCAGCCTGTCGCCAGCACGAGCACCATTGCTGCGGCGAGACTCCCCCGTCTGAGGTTCATGGTCGACCATGGTGCCATGTGGGCTGATCTGACCTGATGAGGGCGTTGCCGCGCGCCGTCACGCGGTGGCGGCGGCAACCAGTTCGTCCAACGCGGCGACGAACTCGTCGGCCATGTCCCACAGGTCCGGAACCAGCTCCGGACAGGAGATCAGGCCGACGTCCAGCGTGCCGCTCAGGGACATCACCGTGATGTTGAGCCCGGAGCCGTGAAACAAAGGACCCAGCGGATACATGGCCTTGACCTCGGCGCCGAGCATGTACAGCGGCTCCTGCGGGCCGGGCACGTTCGAGACGACGAGGTTGTGCACGGGCTTGGCCTCCGCCAGGCCGGACGCCGCGAACACCCGCATCGCGGCCCCGAACACCGACGGCGCGGCGAACTGCGACCAGTCCTGCAGCAGCGTCGCGCTGATCGCCGAACTGTGTTGTTTGGCAACGGTGCTCGAGTCGGCGATGGCTCGCAGGCGCTCGGCCGGGTCTTCGATGGTGGTCTCCAGTTTGGCGAACATGCCGGACACCTGGTTACGGCCGGGGCGGTCGGACTTGTCGCGCACCGACACCGGGCACATGGCCACCAGGGTGGACTCCGGCAACGCGTCGCGCTCGGCCAGGTAGCGTCGCAGCGCGCCCGACACCAGCGCCAGCACGACGTCGTTGACCTTGACGTGGAAGTGGTTCTTCACGGTCTTGATGTCGGCCAGGTCCAGCTGCGCGAAGGCCACGTTGCGGTGCGCGGTGACATTGACGTTGAAAGCCGTCTTGGGTGCCGCGAACGGCGCCGCCATGGTGAGTCCCTTGGCCGCCCGGCGGACGGTGTCGATGACGGTCGTCGCCGTGGAGGGCAGCACGTTGGCCAGCTTCAGGGGCCGGGTGAAGTACTTGACCGCACCGCCCACCGCGATCTCGAGTTCGGAGGCAGTGCCGGCGCCCGCGACAGGTTCGGGCGCCGGTGCGTCCGGTTCGAGCGTGCACAGCTGCGACATCAGGTTGGCGCCGGTGACGCCGTCGATGCCGGCGTGGTGCATCTTGGTCATCACCGCCAGCCGGCCGCCGTCGTGGGCGTCGGTGCCGGCGATGTTCTCGATCACCCACATCTCCCACAGCGGGCGGCTGCGGTCCAGCTGCAGCGCGGCGATGTGCCCGCAGATCTCGGACAGCTCGACGCGGCCGCCCGGGGCCGGCAGCCCGATCCGGTGGACGTGCCGGTCGATATCGAAATCCGGGTCCTCGACCCACACCGGGTGGTCGAGGTTCAGCGGCGAGTCGGCCAGCTTCTCGCGGAACTGCGGCATGGCCGCGATGCGCTCGCTGAGCTTCTGCCGCATCTTTTCGAACGTGTACCCACCCGGAATGGTGGCGGCGTCGAGTTCCAGCACCGCGCACACGTGCAGTGGCTGCGCGGCAGTCTCCAGATAGAGGAAGCTGGCGTCGAGTCCGCTGAGCCGTTGGTAACCGGGCATGGCCGTGATCGTAGGCGGGTCGGTTTACCCAATGTGAGGCATTCCACTTCATGTGTCGTTCACCTCGGGGGTCCGGTGGTGGCAGACTTGAGCCTGTCAAACGTCCCGGGGACCCGATATGGGCCTCGAGGTTCGTACCGACCAACACAGTTGAGGACGACGATGTCTGATCAGGTTTACGGCGCTGCCCCGGAGTCTGTCTGTAAGACCCCGCGAACCAAGATTCGTACCCACCACCTGGCGAAATGGAAAGCCGAAGGCCACAAGTGGGCGATGCTCACGGCCTACGACTACTCCTCTGCCCGGATTTTCGACGACGCCGAGATTCCCGTCCTGCTGGTCGGCGATTCGGCGGCCAACGTGGTCTACGGCTACGACACCACCCTGCCCATCACCATCGACGAGCTGATCCCCCTGGCCCGCGCGGTCGTCAAGGGTGCCCCGCACGCGCTGGTGGTCGCCGACCTGCCGTTCGGCAGCTACGAGGCGAGCCCGCAGCAGGCTCTCGCGACGGCGACCCGCTTCATAAAGGAGACCGGCGCCCACGCGGTCAAGCTCGAGGGCGGGGAGCGGATGGTCGAGCAGATCGCCGCGCTGACCCAGGCCGGGATTCCCGTCGTGGCCCACATCGGTTTCACCCCGCAGAGCGTCAACGGGCTCGGCGGTTTCCGGGTCCAGGGCCGCGGTGAAGCCGGCGACCAGACCATCCACGACGCCATCGCCGTCGCCGAGGCCGGCGCCATCGCCGTCGTCCTCGAGATGGTGCCGGCCGAGCTGGCCACCCAGATCACCGGCAAGCTGACCATCCCGACCGTCGGCATCGGTGCCGGCGCCAACTGCGATGCGCAGGTGCTGGTGTGGCAGGACATGGCGGGCATGACGGCGGGCAAGACCGCCAAGTTCGTCAAGCGCTTCGGCGACGTCGGGGCCGAATTGGGCCGTGCCGCAAGGCAATACGCCGCCGAGGTGGCCGCCAGCGTGTTCCCCGCCGAGGAACACTCCTACTGAGCGCGACTGTGAGGGCTGTGCACGCAAATCAGTGAAATTGTGCGCACAGCCCTCACACTCGTCGTCAGGCGAATTCCGGCTTGCGCTTGCCCACGAAAGCGCCGACACCTTCTTTGCCGTCGGCCGACGACGCACACTTGGCGATCAACCGGCCTTCGCGTTCGAGCTGCGTCTCGTAGTCGGCGCCGTACGTCGTCAGCAGCAGCTGTTTGACGGCAGCATTCGAGCCGCGGGCCTGCGTGGCGACGTCGGCGGCGAGCGCGTCCAGCGCGGCGGGCAGCTCGGCGTCCGGCACGACGCGCGTGACCAGGCCCCAGTCGGCGGCCTCGGCCGCGGTGAGCACGCGGTTGGTGATCATGAGTTCCTGCGTGCGGCGCAGACCGATCAGCCGCGGCAGCACGTACGACGATCCGCCGTCGGGGCTCAGGCCGGCTTTGGTGTACGCCATGGTGAACGACGCGGACTCGGCGGCGAGCACCAGGTCGCCCGAGACGCCCAGCGGGAAGCCCGCGCCGGCGGCGACGCCGTTAACGGCGGTGATCAGCACGGCGTCCATGCGGGCGAATGTCGACATGGCGCGGTGCAGGTCGTCGGCGATGCCCTTGACGAACGCGCCCGGGTCCTCGGCGGCAGCCATCGCCTTGAGGTCGCCGCCGGCGCAGAAGAACCGGCCGGCACCGGTCAGGGTGACGACTTTCACCGAGGCGGTGTCGCACAGCGCGGCGGCGGCCGCGAGGTCGCGGGTGAGCGCGTCGTTCATGCCGTTGGCCGCCTCGGGCCGGTCGAGCACGATATTCACGACGGCACCGGACTGGGCGAACTTCAGTGTCTCGAATTCGGTCATGGGTCAAGACGTTATCGGCAGCCGGTCACGCGAAGCGATGTGGCAGGCTGATGGCACCGTTGGTACTGCCCGTCCCGGGTCGCAAATGAAGGTGAACATGGCCGCTGGCAAGCGTAAACCGTCCCGCCACACCGAGATTGAACGCAAGTTCGCGGTGGTCGACAACACGGTGTCCCCATCGTTCGACGGATTGTCCGCCGTCGGCAGGGTCGAGCAACTGCCCGTCGCGCACCTCGACGCGGTGTACTTCGACACCCCGGATCATGATCTGGCGGCACACAAGATCACCCTGCGCCGGCGTACCGGCGGCACCGACGCGGGCTGGCATCTGAAGCTGCCCGCCGGAGCCGACGCGCGTACCGAGGTCCGGCTGCCGATCACCGCGGCGCGCGAGGGTGTGCCCGACGAACTGCGCGACATCGTGCTGGCCATCGTCCGGGATCTGCCGCTGCAGCCCGTCGCCCGGATCGAGACCGAGCGCACCGTCTCGATGCTGTACGCGCCGGACGGCACCGAGCTGGCCGAGTTCTGCGACGACCGCGTGACCGCTACGGCGGGCGAGTCGCTGCAGAACTGGCGTGAGTGGGAGCTGGAGCTGGTTGGCGCTGGTTCGGAGGGCGCCGAGTCCGGTTCCGAGCTGCTCGACCGACTGGCCAACCGGCTCTTCGACGCGGGCGCGAAGCCGGCCGGGCACGGGTCCAAACTGGCCAAGGTCCTCGCCGCGGCGCGGGGCGGGGACGCGCCGCAGCCGGCGCCCGAGCCGACGGACAAGGTGCACCGCGCCATCGCGGCACATATCGCCGAATTGATCGACTGGGACCGCGCGGTCCGCGCCGACGCCTTCGATTCGGTGCACCAGATGCGGGTCACCATCCGCAAGATTCGGAGCCTGCTGCAGGAGAGCGGCAATCTGGGCGACCATGAGTGGGTGCTCGACGAGCTGAAGCTGCTGGCCGGGGTGCTGGGCACGGCCCGCGACGCCGAGGTGCTCGCCCAGCGGTACGACGACGCGTTGCAAGGGCTGGCGCCAGAGCTGGTGCGGGGGCCGGTGCGCGAACGCCTGGTTGACGGTTCCCAGCGGCGCTACCAGTCCGGGCTGCGGCGGTCGATCACGGCCATGCGGTCCGAGCGGTACTTCCGGCTGCTCGACGCGCTCGACGCCATCGTCGTGGATAACACCCAGCCGGCCACGGCCGACGAGGACGCCCAGCCGGTGACCGTCGGCGGCGCCTACCGCCGCGTCCGCAAGTCGGTGCGGCGAGCAGAGGCCGCGGAGGCCGCCGGCGCCGAGGACAGCGAGGAGGCGCTGCACCGAATCCGCAAGGGCGCCAAGCGGCTTCGCTACACCGCCGCGGCCATGGGCGAGTCGAAGGTGGCCGACTGCGCCAAGGACATCCAGACGCTGCTGGGCGACCACCAGGACAGCTACGTCAGCCGCGGACATCTGGTCCAGCAGGCCGAGGCCGCGCACGCCGCGGGTGAGGACACCTTCACCTACGGCATCCTGTACCAGCAGGAGGCCGAGGTCGCCGAGTACGCCCGACAGCAGTTGGACGCTTCGCTCAAGGCGCTGGCCCGCGCGATGCGCAAGGTGAAGAAGTAGCGGGGCGGACGAGCTGGCCTGTAAGCCGGATTCTGTTCCCCGCCACCATCGCTGGTGGCGGGGCGGCGACCATCCATCTGGGCACACCGTCGCCGGGTGCCTCAAGCGGCCTACCCGCAGGCTCGGGCGAGCAGCCCTCGAACACCTGCGCAACCGCAACCAGGTTGCGGCCTTCTTGGCCTTGCTTCGGGTGGGGTTTACCTAGCCACTCCGGTCACCCGGAATGCTGGTGCGCTCTTACCGCACCGTTTCACCCTTACCGTCTTGCGACGGCGGTCTGTTTTCTGTGGCACTGTCCCGCGAGTCACCTCGGATTGCCGTTAGCAATCACCCTGCTCTGTGAAGTCCGGACTTTCCTCGAAACCTCACGGTCCCGCGGCCGCCCGGCCAACTCGTCCGCGCCGACCACCATATCAGCTGGTCAGAGCGCCGCGACCAGCGAGTCCAGCACGACGACCGCGCCGTACGCCAGGAGCACCTGTTTCAGCCAGCGCGGTCCGTCCCGACGCGTTCGGGCGAGCGCCAGGCCGATGCCGAACACCACGATCACCGGCACCGTGATCGCCCACGCCGACCACACCTTCCGTGGTCCGTACACCAGCAGCGCGGCGGCCGGTCCCAGCGACCAGTCGCCGGAGGTGGCGAGGGAATTCCCCATGGCGTCGGTCAGGACCTGAACCGCCTGGACGCCGCCGAACAGCAGGCACAGGCAGGCGGTCACCAACAGCATCGACTCCGCGGCCAGTCGGATGTCGAGCCGGTGTTTGACCACCTGGTGACCTCCGATCAGTGCGTGCGGCGCAGGACGATCAGGTTGTCCCGCAAAACGGCGGATTCGCCGGTAGGGCCGATCGCCTCGCGTTCCAGAGTACCGACGTGCTGTGCCTGCCAGCCTTCGTCGGATAGGCCGAGCTCGACGACGACCTCATCCGCGGACTGAAAGTGGTGGTCATGGATGTGTTGGGAAGCCCACGGCGGCGCCTCACCATGGTCGACGATCAGCAGCGTGCCGCCCGGCGCGACGGCCGTTGCCGCGCGCTGCAGTATTTGCCGGCGGTCCAGGTGGACCGTGGAATGCAGGAACTGCGCCGACACCAGATCGAAGCTGCCCGCCGGGAAACTGTGCGACAGGTCGTGGTGCTGGAAGTCGATGCGCTCAGCCACTCCCCTGGCCTCGGCCGCGCTGCGGGCTCGTTCCAGGGCGTTGGTGGCAATGTCGACCGCCACCACCTGCCAGCCCTCGGCGGCGAGCCAGATCGCGTCGGCGCCCTCGCCGCATCCCAGATCCAGCGCGCGGCCCGGGGTCAACTCACCGGCGATCGTCGCGAGGTGGGCGTTGACCCGGCCGCTCCACATCTGCGGCTTCTCGGCGTAGCGGCTTTCCCAGTGCTCTTGGGGCGTTTCCGTCGTGGACATCAATCCTCCTGCTGATCGAAGTGGGGCCAGGGCATGACGGGTAAGCCGAACTGGTCGTGCAGCAGACTCTGCACCATCGCGGCGGCTGCGGCGGACCCGGCGGCGATCGCCGCGGCCACCTGGGGCATCTGAGCGCAGACGTCGCCCGCGGCGAAGACGCCGGGGACCGAGGTGCGCTGCACCGCGTCGACCAGCACGGCGTCGACGACGACCGGACCGGGCGGGGCGATCCGCACGCCGAGTTGTGTCGCCAGGTCCGTGCGCTGCCGCAAGGCGGTGGCCACCAGCACGCCCTCGCGCTTGAGCTCGTCGCCGTCGGCGAACACCACCGCTGCCAAAGTGCCATCATGCGAGGCGAATTCGACGATCTTGCGCTCGTCGACCCGCACCCCGGCGTCGGCCAGCGCGCGGTTCTGGTCATCGTCCAGACCAGAGGGTCCGTTGGTCACGACGACGATGTCGTCGGTCCAGCCGCGCAGCATCAGCGCCATGTGCACGGCGCGGTCGCCATCGGCAAGGACGGCCAGCGCCTGGTCGCGCGCTTCCCAGCCGTGGCAGAACGGACAGTGGAACACCGACCGGCCCCAGTGTTCGTCGAGTCCCGGAATGTCGGGAGATTCGTACTGCATGCCACCGGCCAGCAGTATCCGCTGGGCGTGGTGCACCGAGCCGTCGGCGAGTTCGAGCCGAAACGTGGTGCCGTCGTGGGCCTTTGCACCCGTCACCTGTCCGTCGATGAGCCGGACCGACGGATACTGGGCGAGCTCGCGGCGCCCGTCGCCGTACAGGTCGGCGGGCGGACGCCCGTCGTGGCCCAGCAGTCCCCCGATGCCGTGTGCGGTGCGGTTGCTCTGGTCACCGGCGTCGATCACCAGGGTGCGTCGTCGCGCGCGTCCGAGCACCAGTGCGGCGCTCAGCCCCGCCGCACCGCCACCGACGATGGCGCATTCCCATTCGTTGTTCATGACACCGACCTTGCCGGGCGCTGCCGAAAATGCCAAGCTAATTTGCCATGCAGGCAAACCCGGAGGACGACGACATCGAAGCGCGGGTCCGGCGGCGGCTGCGGGAACTGCGCACGCAACGCGGCATGACACTGGAAGACGTTGCACGTGCAGCCGATATCGACATCTCGACGTTGAGCCGCCTGGAATCGGGCAAGCGCCGGTTCGCACTCGACCACCTGCCCCGGCTCGCCGCGGCGTTGTCGATCAGCACCGACGAACTGATGCGGGCACCCGAGGCCGAGGATCCGCGGGTCCGTGGGGCGTCACACAGCCGTGACGGCATCACCTACTGGCCGCTCACCCGCGGCGGGCCGGCCGGCGGACTGCACACGTTCAAGATCCGCGTGAGCACCCGGCGGCGCACGCCACCCGCCGAGCTGCCGGTGCACGACGGTCAGGAGTGGCTCTACGTGCTGTCGGGAAACCTCCGGCTACTGTTGGGCGACCGCGACTTCACCATCAAACCCGGTGAGGCCGTGGAGTTCTCGACCTGGACACCACACTGGTTCGGCACCGTCGACGGCCCGGTGGAGGCGATCGCCATCTTCGGGCCGCATGGCGAGAAGCTGCACGTGCGCAACTGAGTTCTAGCGCGACGAGCGAGCTGTCTCTCTACGCAACTCGCGCCCTAGTTGGCGGGATACGCCGGCGCCGGAAAGACGCCGCGCAGGATCCAGGGGAACCAATTGATGCCGTGCTCCAACTCGTCGCTGCCGTCGTAGTCGGGGCTCGGGTCGAAGCCGTTGACGCCGCCGCCCTCTTTCGGGTCGCGGTGCGGCGGTTCGGGCAGCTGACCGTAGACGGCGACGACGACGGTGCGGTCCAGGCTGTTCTCGGACCACACGCCCATCTGGTTGTTCGCGCAATTGGCCATGATCGCCTTGATGGCGGGGTCGTAATACCACTGGTTGATGAGCTCGACGCCGCTGATCGCGAGCGCCGGGTTGGTGGCCACCGTCTGCGCCACCGGACCACCGCGGTAGCCCGCCTGCTCGGCCCGCATCTGCGGCGTGGATCCGTCAGAACCGATGTCCCCGTCCAGGTTCCGGTTGATCATCATGTCTTTGGCCTGCCGCTCGGCGGCTTGCTGCAGCTGCGGGTTCACGGCGACGTCGTTGGTGCACCCGGCCTGGTGCTGCACGGTGTAGATGTTCGACACGACGGAATCGTTGAGCCGCTTGTTGTTCGGAATCAGGGTGTTTCCGTTGTCAGCGTGCGCGAGCGGCATGCAGAGCACCGTGCCCAACGGCACGACAGCCAACGCAGAGAGCACCAGCGGCCGGAATCTCATGGTGGAATCCTTCGCGTGAGAGTGATGTTCAGGGATGGACACCTGGCGGTGACTGGTAGTGCGCCGCTGACTTGCGCAGCTGCCAGATCTGCGCGGGGCACAATTCGTTGACGGCCTGCGAGATCAGGTAGGACGCCTGGTAGTCGTCGTCGGTGTTGAAATCGCCTCGTACGTCGCCCATCACCTGGGCGAACGGTTGCCCCGCAGCCACCTTGTCGCAGATGCCGTAGCCGTAGCCCAGGGCCGCATCGGCATTGGGAAAGTTGTAGCCCGGCCGCACGTGCACGCCGATCAGGTACGCCGTCGCATCGGCGTGGGCCGCCGCCGGCGCGAACACCGCCGGCGCCCCGAGCGCCGCCGCGGTGAGCAATCCACAGGTCCATCGCATGGCTGTCATGCGACTCAGATCGGATCGAATTGCGATATGAGCCAACGCCCCTCGACCTTGTCGAGGGTCACGCGAACGCTCGACGCAGTGCTGGTCGGGGCGCTGTCGCCGATGATCATCGTCTGATCCACGAACAGCATCACCACGGCATGCGACGGCGTCGCCTTGGTCCAGGCCGCCGCGGGCACCGTGGCCACCGCCGAGATCTTCTTCTGTTTGGCCCCGGGAATCACCACGTCCTTGGTCAGCGAGGTGTAGGAGTTGAGGAAGTTGCCGGTCATGTACTTCTTGGCGGCTTCCAGATCCTTCTCGACGGTCTCGGGCTTGTAGGACAGCAAGGCGACAGTGCCGTCGGTGGCCGCCTTGGTGGATTCCTTTGCGGCCGTGTCGGTCTGGCTCATCGACACGTCCTTCCACTGCAGGTAGCCGGCCGTGGCGCCGAGCGCCAGGACGAGCGCGGGCAGCAGTCCGTAGACAGCCACGCTCCCCCACGCGACGCGGCGCCGCCCAGCGGCAGGCGCCGCGTCGGTGGTCTCTGCGAGCGATCCGGGTACCGAGTCGTCGACCTCGACCGCGTTGTCGAGTTCATCCACGGAAGCCATTGCCTCGTCGGACTTTTCAGCTGCGGCGTTGTTGCCGCGGGACTTGATCAGTTTCACGGCACAAACTCCACGTTCGACACCTTCATCGCATCACCGACTTTCTGCACCGATATCCGCATCCGCCACTCCCGTGGATCCTGTGCCGGTGCACCGACATTCGCGGTCTTGACCGCCACAGCGACGAGCACCTGCGCGGCGTCACCGGACTCCGACTCCAGCCCGGCCTCGACGATCGAGCCGCTGGATGTTGACTTGGCCTCCTTGACCACCTTGATGAAAGGTGCTGACCGTTTGGCGAAGTCGTCGTAGAACTCCCCCGTCGCGCTGTCGAGGATGCGCTGCACGTCGGCATCGGCGCGCTGCCAGTCGATGGTCGTCAGGTTCAGCGCGCCCTGTCTCGCGGCCTGGACGATCTGGCTCTGCCGCTCGTCGAGCTGAGTCGCGCGGTGCGTCCGCACTGCCAACCACCCGACGAGGGCGCTCAGTGCGATCACCAGGATCAGCCCGATCACCGCCGCCAGCCTGCGCACCGACTTCGGCTTCGTAGGCGTGCCGACAAGCTCGCCGACAAGCTCGTCGGCACCGTCGTCATCGATCTCATCGTCGTCATCGATCTCATCGATGTCGTCGATATCGGGATCGAGTACGGCGACCCCGCCGCCCTCGGTCAGCTCCCCGGCTGCGGCGTCATCATGCTTTGCCATGTCTTCTCCTTCGGAGCCGTGTTCGCCAAATCGGCTTGGGTGTAGGTCTTTCCGTCAGGACCGGTGTAGGTCCCGGACGCCGGGTCGTACTCGGCCACCGCAACCGGCGGCGGTGGCGGCGCACCAGCCGGCGGCGGCGAACCCGGCGGCAGCTGCGGTACGTCCTGCCCGGTCCAGGTGGCGTTCGGATCGCCCTTCCAGTTGTAGCCGTCGTTCAGCGGCACATACTGTTCGTCGCTCTCGCACTGCTTGACAGTGGCGGCGCGCTTGCCGGGCACGGTCTCGCACGGCAGGTTCTTCGCGCCACGGACGTTGAACATGCTGTCCTGCGGGGTCCGGCAGTAGAGGTTGCCGGCCGGAAGCTCCGGGTAGTCCTCCAACGCCGGATTGCGCATCTGCTGGGCCGGCAGATAGCCGGTGGAACATACCGGCGGCAGGTTCAAATTCAAGTTGAAGCTCAGGTACGCGCCCTTGTAGGCCTGCTTGGTATCGCGATTCGCGATAGTCACACCCTGGGCTGCTTCCGTCGTACGGGGCAGCAGGACCAGGAGCTGTTCGAGGTTGGGTTGGTAGGTGATCGCCACTTTGTTGATGGACACCAGATTCGCCAGCACCACCGGCAATGTCGGTCGCAACCGGTTGAACAACTGCCCCATTTCACCGAACGCCGGGCCGCCCTTGTCGAGCACCGTGCCCAGCGCCTTGTCCTGCTGTTGCAGTTCAGTGGTCACGGTGGCGACATTGGATGCCCACGCCTGGATCGCGCCCGAGGAGTTGGACTGCGAATCGAGCACGGGCTTGACCTGATCGATCAGCTTGAGCATCGGGTCGAGGTTGGCGCGCGCGTCGATGGCCAGCTGGCTACCGCCCTTGACGATGCGGGAGAGCTCCGGTCCCAAACCGCCTACGGCCGTGGCCGATTCATCGATGACCGTCTTGAGATTGTCCTTGGGTACCGCTTTGAGACCCTTGGTCAATGAGTCGATCACGGTGTTGATGTCCACCGGCACCGACGTGTGCGCCAGCGGGATCACGTCGCCGTCCTTGAGCGGTCGCGAGTTCGCGCTGCGCGGTGTCAGTTGCACGAACTGCTCACCGATCGCCATCTGGCTGTGCACGTCGGCCTGCACGTCCGACGGAATGTCGGTGCCCGAATTGAGCGACAGCTCCGCTTGCACGCCGGTGGGCGTCAGACCCACGGACTGCACCCGGCCCACCACGGTGCCGCGGTAGGTGACGTTGCCGGTCGCGTACAGACCGCCAGTCTCGGGCAGCTCCATCTTCACCACATAGCGACCGATGCCGAACAGCTTGGCGGGCAACTGCATGTAGATGAGGCTCATCATGGTCACCGCGATCAATGCGATGACGGCGAAGATCGCGAGCTGAATTCTCACGCGTTTGTCTAGGTGCATTTACGGCCCCTGGTCCCAGCGGTACGGAATGGTCAGCGGATTGCCCGGGTTGAACGGACCGCCCGCGGTACACGGGCTCGGGAACTGGCCGATGGTGCGGCCCCACTGCAGTTCCATCTCCGTCAGGTCGCACTCCCACCGGGTGCCGGTGAAGAACGCCTGATCGATGCGGCTGAGGGTGAGGTCCACGACCGCGGTGAGATTCGCGAAGTCACCGCGCTGCCACTTCTCGATGGTGTCGCTCGGGAAGGGCACCGTGGGAATGAAGCTCAGCGCCCGGGTCATGGCAGGCCCGGCGTTGGCGAGCTGCTCCAGCGTCGGCCCCAACTCCCGCAGTTCCTTGACCAGATTTTCCCTCGACTTGGTCACGGTGTCTGTTGCCAGCGCGGCGAACTTACTGAGCTTGTCAGCCGCGGTGACCAGGTTCTCGCGCTCACCGTTGACCACCGCCAGTGCTTGCGGGATGGTGTCGATCGCGCGGTCGAGGACCGGCTGGTTCGCGGCGAGCTTGCCCACCACCTGGTTCAGGCTTTCCGACGCGGCAATGATGTCGGGGGTCTGGTCCTTGAGGTACCCGGTGAACTGGTCGAGCTGCTTGATGAGGCTTCGCAGGTCTTCGGCCCGCCCATGAAATGCGGTGCTGAGCGCTTCGGTGATGTCCTGCACGTTGCCGATGCCACCGCCATTGAGCACCATCGACACCGCCGACAGCGTCTGCTCGACCGAGGGGAAACTCCCGCTGTTCGCGAGCGGAATCACCGATCCCTGGTGCAGTTTGCCTTGCGGCCGAACATCTTTGGGCGGCAGCAGTTCGAGGTGCAGCGTGCCCAGCAGACTGGTCAATCCGAGCTTGACGATCGAGTTCGCCGGCACGTCCACATCACCGTTGAGCTTCATGGTGACCAGGGCATGCCAATCCTGCCGCTCGATCTTGGTGACCGTGCCGACGGTGACGTCAGCGACCCGGACCCGCGAATTCTCTTGCAGGTTGGTGACATCCGCCATCTGGGCCTGGACTTCGAACGCCCCGGGTCCCCCGCCTTCGGTGCCCGGCAGCGGCAGGCTGTTCGCGCCGCGCCACCCCGAGCAGCCGGCCGAAGCCAGCAACGTCAGAGCGGCGAGGGCGCATCCGGCCGCAGAGCGCAAACGGCGGCTCATGACCCACCGCCCGCTGCTGGCGTCATCATCCCGGCCAACCCGGCGTTGGCGTCGGTGGTGACTGTCGGTGCCGGCGGCGGCTCGGGCGCTGGAGCCGCCTGTTGTGCCACGGGGGCTGCAGCCGGCCGCGACGGTGGCACGTAATCGGGCCGCATCCAGTCCTCGCTGTAGGTGACTTCGTTGGGCCTGGCCTGGGTGCCGACAAACAGGTTCTCGCCCAACGGCGGGAAGTTGTACTGGCGGTTCTTGACGATCGGTGCCAGGTACTGCGCGCACAGCTTCGCGGACTGGTCTGCGCCGAGGCGGGACGCGGCCTGGATCGCACCGCAGATGAAGCTGACCGGGTTGGCGAAGTTGTTGACCGCCAGGATGCCGGTCAGCGAGCCGACCGCGGGCTCGTAGATGTTGTTGAGATCGGCCAGCGCGGTAGGCGCCACGTGGAGCACCTGCTTGATGTCATCGAGGCTGCCCACCACCGCGTTGCTGATCGAGGCCAGCTTGTCCGACGCCGTCCCCGCGGCTTCCTTGTTGTCCGCGACGAAGGTCCGCAGGTCGTCGGCGACCGAACCCATGTCGTTCAACGCCCGACCGATCTTCGTCGGATCGTCGGCGAGCAGTCCGGACACCTCGGCCAGGTTGCCGTTCAGCCGCTCCAGCAGTCCGGTGCTGTCCTGCAGCGCGGACACCAAGGTCGACAGATTCTTGAACGTCGTGAACAAGTCGTTGCTGTGATCGCCGAGGACCGAGACCGCCTGCGACAGCTTGATCACCGACTCCCTGATGCTGGCGCCCTGCCCGCGCAGGTTGTCGGCAGCGGTGTTGATGAACCCGCCGAGGGTGCTCACCCCACCGGGCTGGTCTGGCTTGAGTAGATCGGCGAGCCGTTGCAACTGTGACCGGACCTGATCCCATTCCACCGGAACGGCCGTCCGGTTCTGCGGGATGACGGCGCCGCCGGTCATTGTCGGCCCGCCACGGTAGGGCGGGATCAGCTGAATCGCCCTGCCGGTCACCAACTGTGGCGACAGGATGACGGCCTTCGCTTCGGCCGGCACCTTGTACTTGTCGGCGAACCAGAAGGTGATCTTCACCCGCTGCGGCTGCGGCTCGATCTTCTCGACCTTGCCGACGGGCACGCCTTGGATCATCACGTCGTCGCCGGCGAACAGCTGATTGCTGTTGTCGAAGTAGCCGACGACTTCGGTGTGTGACATGCGGTCGAAAGCCTGCAGCGCGAAGTAGCCGCCGCCGAGAACCAGGGCCACCACGGCTGCCACGATGAGCGCGCGTGTGGGCAGCTTGCTCATTGGTGTCCTCCTGCCCTCGGGATCTCAACCGGGTCCGACACATTCACCGGCGGTGTCTTCGGCGGTTCCGGCATGGCTGTCTGACCGGGCGCCAGCGCCGGCGGTCCGGGTGGCGGTCCGCCCGGCGGCGGTGCCGGCGGCGGTTCGCGGTACGGGTAGCAGCCGGGACCGGGCAATTGGGGGCCGCAATTGGCATCGCCGGGCTTGCCGGTGATGGCGTCGGGGATGGTCAGGTGCGGCTCGCCGCCTTGACCGGTCCGGGGGAACGGCACCGGCAACGGCGGGGTGCCCGGCTGACCGGTCTGCGGATCCTGAAGCTGCGACGGCAGTTTCGTGTTCGGGTCCACCCCGAGGTCCGAGAATGCGGCATCGACGAACGGCTGCACGAACTGTCCGGGCAGCAGGTTGACGATGTAGGCCTTGAAGAACGGACCCGAACCGACTGCGTCACCCAACGCCATGGCGTATTGGCTGAGTCCCTTCATCGCCTGCGTCAGACGTTCCTTGCGGTTGTCGACAATCGCCAGCACTCCGTTGAGTTTGTCCAGCGCCGGCCGCAATTGGGCCCGGTTCTCGGCGATCAATCCCTTGAGTTGCTGCGAGACCGACGACAGGCTGTTCCACAGCTGGCTGACCGCGGCGCTCTGCGAACGCAGTTGCACCAGTAGCGCGTTGGTGTTCCGCACCAGGCCCACCACCTGATCGCTGCGCTTGGCCAGCACGGTCGTTGCCTTCGAGGCGTTTTCGAGCAGGGTGCGCAGTTGCGCGTCGCGGTCGTTGAGGGTCTTGGAGAACCGCGCGATGCCGTTCACCGCTTCCTTCAAGTCCGGTGCGGTGTTCGCGAAAGCCTCCGAGACGGTGGCCAGGGAGTCTGACAACTGATGCGTATCCAGTCCGCTGATGGCGGTGGTCACATCGCCCAGGGCATCGGGGAGCTGATAAGCCGACGTTGTCCGTTCCAGCGGGATGGTGCCGGTGAGATCCCCACTGCCCTTGGGCAGGACCTCGAGCATCTTGCTGCCCAGGACACCCTTGGTCTTGATCGCGGCCTCGGTGCGCTCCCCGAGGTGCACGTTGTCATCGATGCTGAACTTCACCAGCACCCTGGGACCGTCGAGGTCGATGCTGGCGACCCGACCCGCCGGGAATCCCGAAATGTCTACCGGCGCACCGGTGTGCAGTCCGCTGGCGTCTTCGAAATAGCCCGAGTACGTGGTCATTCCACTGACAAACGGAATCTTCTGGAACAGCAGTGCGACGGCGGCGATCACCACGACGGACGTGATCCCGATCGCGCCAAGGGCGAAGTGGCTTCGCTCGGCAAAAGGCTTCATCTGGGCGTGCACCGTCCCGTGGTCTGGCTGGCGACCTTGACGTACATCGGTTGTCCGCCCTTGCCGTTGAGCTTGAGCACCGCGTCGCACAGGTAGAAGCTGAAGAAGTCGCCGTAGATGCCCTGACGGGACAGCGCGCGGTACTTGTCGGGCAGGGTGTTGAGGAAGTTGTCGAAGTACTCGTGGTCGGCCACCACCAGGCCCGCGACCCGGTCCACTTCATGGACGGTCTTGGCCAGCGGAGGCCTGGCCTCGGTCAGCAAGCCGGCGATCGAGTTGGCGGCCGCGTCGGTGTAGGCGACGGCGTTCGAGATGTCCGTCTTGCGTTGTGCCAGCCGGTCAACCAGCTCCGACAGTGAGACCACGGCCTTGTCGAGCTTGTCGCTCTTGCCACCGAAAGCGGTGAGAACCGAGTTCAAATTGACGACGACCTCTCCGATCAATTGATCACGGTCGGCCAAAGTGTTGGTGACCACCGCGGCCTGCGCCAAGAACGACCCGATCGACGGTCCCTGCCCCTGCAGCGCCTGGATCAACTGTCCGCTCAGATCGTTGATCTTGTCCGGGCTGAGGGCCTGGAACAGCGGACGGAAGCCGCCGATGACGGCGTCGAGATCGAGTGCGGGCTGGGTGCGGCTGACGGGAATCGTGTCGCCTGCATTGAGCTTCCTGGTACCGCCGGCGCCTTCCTCCAGCGCCAGGAACCTATCGCCGACCACGTTGTCATACCGGATCACCGCACGGGTGCCCTCGGTCAGCACGACGGAACTGTCCGCGCTGAATTCCACCGTCACCGTCGAGTCGCGGTTGATCTTCACGCTCTGGACCTGACCGACTTCCACACCCGCGATGCGAACGTGGCTGTCCTTCTTCATGTTCGAGACGTTGGCGAACGTGGCGAAGTAGTTGTGCCCCTTCTCGAATCGCAGGTCGGCGAAGACCGCCCAGAGAGCCACCGTGCCGAACGCACACACCGTCAGGAAGATGGCCAGACGCACCATCGTGCCTTTAAGACTCTCCACGGCACTCCTCCTGTCTCGGTCGTTGGTTGATCGTCATGGTCAGTTCCCGCCCACCTCGGCCGGCAACGCAGGCGCGTCCACCGGTGGCGGGGCCTCCCCAGCGGGCCCAGGGGCCGATTGCGGTTGTGCGTCAGCGGGATTGGGCGCCGCAGGCGGCACGCCCGGCCACAGCGGCACCCCGCCGGGTCCGTACAGCGCCGCGCCATAGGGCGGCGCCCCGGGGTACGGGATCGGACCGGGAGCCGGACCGGGCAGGCACTGCCTGATGCTCGGGGTCTGCGGCACCGCGCGGGTGGTCTGGAACCACTGTCCGTAGCACGGACTTCCGATGCCCGGGTTCGGCCGGATGTCCAGGCCGGTACCCCAGCCCGTGTTCGTGATCATTTGTCGCACCGGGAAGTTCTTGGCGATGTCGGGCAACGAACCGCAGCCAGGCTTTCCGCCCGGTCCGCCCTTCGCCCCGTTGATCGGCAGGTTGTCGGGGAAGACGTACGGATTCTTGCCCGGCAGCAGCGTCGCGTCCAGGATCAGAGACCGCCCGTCGTCGCCACCGAACACGCCCCAGGCACCCGAGTCGAGGAACTTCTTGGTGCCTTCCAGCCAGCAGGTATATCCCGGGCTGTACTTCAGCAAGAGGTTCGTCGTGGGTTCCAGCGTGTTGATCGCGTCGACGAAATTGTCCTTGTTCGGCCCCAGCAGGTCGGTGCCGGCCTCGGAGAATCCGATGACGTTCATCAGCAGGCTGTCGAGCGACTTGGACTTGTTCGTGACCGTGACGCTTGTGGTGCTGGCGGCATTCAAGATCTTCACGATGTTGTCCGCGGCCTGGCCATAGGTGTCGTTGAACTGTTTGAACGACCGCCAATCGTCTTTGATCTTGTCCGAGCGGGCGTTGAGTGCGGTCAGCACCTCGTTCAGATCCGTTGTCGCCTGTCCCATCCGCTCGCCCTGGCCGCGGACGCCGTCGGCGACGGCGCTCAACACCGAGTTCAGCTTGGCCGGATCGACCATGTCCAACAGATTCACGATGTTCTCGAAGACCGTGTCGACCTCTGTGGTCGTGTGGACCGCGTGCAGCACAGTGCCGTCGGCAATGCGAGCGCTACTGGGCGTCTGCGGATACACCAGGTCCACGAACTTGGCGCCGAACGCCGTCGTCACACTCACCTGGGCACCGACGTTGGCGGGAATGTACTTCACCTGATCCGGATCGAGCTTGAGTTGCAGGGTCGCCCCCGACTTGTTGACATCGATCTGGCTGACGCGCCCCACCAGCACGCCGCGCATCTTCACCTTCGCGTTGTTCTCCAGCACCAGTCCGGCGCGGTCAGCCATCACCGTCACCGGCACGTAGGACTTCGCCGCACCGGTGAAGATGACCACGGTCACCACCATGAACATTGCCGTGAACACCACCAGCGCCAGTGCCCACCATGAGTTCGGGATCCGTCGATCTCCCTTGCGCGTTTCCACCCGCTAACCCGCCATGTTGAAGTTGCCGGTCTGCCCGTAGATGGCCAGGGATATGAAGACGATCTCGATGGCCGCGATCACCATGGACAAGCGCACCGCACCGCCGACCGCCTCACCGACCCCGGCCGGACCACCGGAGGCGTTGAACCCGAAGTAGGTGTGCACCAGCATGATGACGACCGTCATCGCGACGCATTGCGCGAACGACCACATCAGGTCGGTCGGGTTCAGAAACGTGTTGAAGTAGTGGTCGTACACGCCGGCGCCCTGCCCGTAGATGGTGGTGGTGCCCATCCGCGCGGCGAAGAACGCCATCATCACCGCCACGCAGTACAGCGGGATCACCACGACCACGGCGGCCAGCACCCGCGTCGAGGCCAGGTAGGTGATGCTGCGGATACCGATGACCTCGAGCGCGTCGATCTCCTCGTTGATGCGCATGGCGCCGATCTGCGCGGTGGCACCGGCCCCGATCGTGGCCGACAGCGCCACCGCGGTGGTCGCAGGCACGATCATCCGGACGTTGAGGAACGCCGATGCGAAGCCGGTGAGGGCCTCGAAGCCGACGGATGAGAACTGGTTGTAGCCCTGGATCGCCACGAGGGCACCGGTGGTCATCGTCAAGAAGCCGACGATCGCGACGGTGCCACCGACGACGACCAGCGCGCCGGTGCCCAATCCCGTTGCCGCGATGAGCCGCAACAGCTCCGCACGGTAATTCATCACCGCATCCGGAATCGCGGTGATGGTCTTCACGTAGAACGCGGCTTCCTCGCCCAACCTGTTCCACCGATTGACCACGGTCTTGTTCAGCTTGTCGAGCCGCGGGTACATGCGGCTGGGGACATCGACTGTCATCGCTTCACCTCACGACACCGTGTATTGGATCGCGACCGCGGTCACGATGACGTTGATGGCGAACAGCACCATGAAGGTGAACACCACGGTCTCGTTCACCGCGTTGCCCACACCCGCGGGACCGCCTTTGACGGAAGTGCCCTTGTAGCAAGCGATCAGGCCGGCAGCCATGCCGAACAAGGTCGCCTTGATCAACGCGACGATGATGTCCCCGGGGCCGGTGAGCAGGTCCAGTCCGCCGACGAACGCGCCCGCCGAGACGTGCTGAACCGCCACGCAGAACAGGAAGGCGCCGATCAGCCCCACGAGAATCACCGTGGCGGACAAGGCCAATGCCACCGTCGTGGCGGCCAGCACGCGGGGCACCACCAAGGACCGGATGGGGTTGATACCCATCACGCGCAGCGCGTCGAGTTCTTCGCGGATGGTCCGGGCCCCGAGGTCGGCACACATCGCCGTGGCGCCCGCCCCCGACACGACGAGCACCGTGACGATCGGGCCGATCTGGTTCACCGTGCCGATCGCGGCGCCGGTGCCCGAGAAGTCGGCCGCGCCGAATTCCGTCAGCAGAATGTTGAAGGTAAATGTCAGCAGCACCGCGAACGGCATTGTCAACAGCAACGCGGGCAGCACCGATACCCGCGCGACGAACCATGTCTGCATCACATACTCATGCCACGCGAATGGCGGCTGGAACATTTGCACAAAGGTGTCGAAAGTCATGGCGAAGAAGCCGCCCAATGAGGTGACCGGCTTAGCCGCAGTGCGAGCAATGGCTACCATTTATCGCCCGCGCTTTCCAGCCATTGCGCGTAGTCCACTACATATGGTCGATAAGCGATCGCTGCGGCCAACATGAGTGGAGACGCTATCAATGCAGGTCATCGACCGATACCTCCAGATGGAGGGATCTAGCGGTGTGATGCACCCCCCATCAGGGGGACATGTGTGAACTGGCCCACACCCGCTCCGCGGAATCGGAATTCCGTCCTGACGGCATGAATAATCCATCGAATAGGGCTACCGAATCGGTGTCCGAATAACCACACGAACGCGACCTAATTCACCGTAGCGGCAATAAATTCAGAAAAAAGGGCGCGACTATTGCGCCCGTTCACCGAATCCGGACTGTGCATCCATGTAAAGAGTGATGGCTTCCAGCCGATTGGCGGCGCCGATCTTGCGCAGGATACGTTTCACGTGCGTCTTGACCGTTTCGACCGAGACGACGAGCTCTTCGGCGATCTCCGCGTTGGCGTCGCCGCGCACCATCCTGACGAACACGTCACGTTCGCGGTTGGACAACGCCGCCGCGAACACATCTACCGCGGCGTCCGACTCGAACGTGCCATCGTCGCCGTCCGCGTCCAGACTGACGGCTGTTCCGGCAATGCGATCAGCTTCCTCGGCCAGCCGCGCGGCAGCACCGATGATCGATACCCGAAGCTGTTCCACCCGTTGCGAATTCAATAACCGCTCGTAGACGAAGGAGTACACCGACAGCAGCAAGCTCAGCGTGTCGACATCGCCGTCAGCGATGGCGCCCCGGGCGCGCGACATGTGGACCAGTGCCACCACCTTCGCTTCGACGACGATCGGCGCGACCAGATAGTTCGGGGCACCCAGAACGTCGCAGAAGGCTTCGGTGGCCGGCACCTCGTCGCCGTCGGCGTGCACGATCCGCCGGAACCTGACGCAGTCCTGCTCGGCGATACAGGCCGTGCGCGGCACCGGTTTTCCCGTGCCGCGCGTGCCGTGCGTTGTCACGGGGATCAATTTGTCGGGCGCTATCGACGACAACACCGCGCTGCTGAATCCGATGGTGTGACACAACTCTGTGCACACCTGACGTTCGAGCGCCTGCACCGACGGGGCGGCTTTCAACCGCCGGATGCTGTCGATCACCGACCGCGCCGTCGCACCGGAGTCGTCACCGCTGATCAGCCGCGCCTCGACCTGCGCTTGCAGGGACGCCATCAGGAGCCGCTGAGCCACGGCCGGCATGAGAGCGATGCCTTCGCCGTCATCACCGAAGAGCACCTCCTCGGTCGTGGACGCCGAGTTCGCGATGGCTTGCTCGAGGGTGGTCGCCTTGGTCGACCGCGGCAGGTTGAGCACGCTGCGCAGGTGTCCGTCAATCTGATTGAGCCTGGTCACCATCGCTCGGCGCGTCATCGTGAACGTCCGCTCCCCACGCCGGCGTCCATCGCCAGGTACATCGCGAGGGCGGCCGCCCGGTTGGTGGTGTTGAACTTCTCGGCGATGCGTTTGAGGTGCGACTTCACGGTGCCTTCGGAAATCAGCAGACACCGCGCGATGTCCCGATTGGTGGCGCCCGTCGCGACGTAGGACATGACCTCCCGCTCGCGCGGGGTCAGCTCGGGCGACGCGGGCTGATCACCGGCCGGCCGGGCCGCCGTGTCGGGGTCACCCGCAGCCGGCACCGAGGCGCCCGCAGGCACCGACCGCGTCATGAGTTGATCCATTGTGGCGCACAGCTTGTCGACCTCGATGCGCTGCTGCGACACCTTTTCCTCGAGTGCAGCCCGCTCGTACACCACTGCCAGGCACTCGGCGAATGCTTCGAGCAGATCGAATTGATCCATGACCGTGGTGTCGAGGCCTTCAGGGAAGTCGGCATGCAGTATTCCGATCACCGTGCCGCCCACGGTGATCGGCGCCGCGAGGTAGTCCTGGCGGACGGATGCGGTTGCGCGGGACACGACGACCCCGTGTCGCCGACGGATCAGGGCGGCCTCCGGCTCGGAATCCTCGAACGGGACGGGCGCGCCCACCGAGAACCCTTGGAAGGAGCCAGAAGTGGCGGCACGACCGTGCAGATGCCGCGGCAGCCAGTCGTTCTCGCGAACTGTGGAGACCATCACCCGGGTGAATCCGAAGTCCCGGCACAACAACGCCATCGCGGTCTTGATGGTCTCCCGCGACGACGATCCGCGTAGTGCATCGACAGCGTGGCGAATGGCGTTCAGGCGCCCGACTCCACGAGCCGCCTCACGACCATTGAGCTCCCGTCGGAGCCGCTGGACCCCGGCCAACAGGTCCTCGGTCGCGCCACCGGCAGCGCGCTGCCGCTCGAGGCGGTGCCGAAGGCAATCCAGTTGACGATCCAGCTGGCGGTGCGGGCCGGATCCACGGTGGTTGCACACTGGCGTGTGCAGATGGTCAGCGTCTGTCGCCACCTCAGCGCGCCCGGCGATGACCGTGACCATTCACTCCCCTGCCTTGAGGTCGAATCATGTCTGATGTCAACAAGTTCCACGACGTCCATGGCCAAACGGGTCGACAGCGCCGGCAGCTCTGTCCAGCTGCGGTCAATTCGCGTTCAACAACCGTTTGAAATGTTGCTACGGCGATTCTGCGCGGGCGACAGCTTTCGAACTATGTCCGCAACCGACGAAAAAACGAGAACTACCCGTCCCGCTCTGTCCTGACGCAACAAACCTGTGAGCCAGCAAACCCCAGCGCCGTGTAGAGGGAGGGTCTACAGATACGCGGTCTGATTGACCAACCGCACTGCGGATCCGCCGTCACCGAAGAACTCGGCGATGCTCAGTGACGCCAGGTCCAGGTGCAGTCGGTAGAGGATGCCCGGGCCAGCATCGAGCGCCTGCCGCAGGATGGTCTTGATCGGCGTGACATGCGAGACCACGAGTACCGTTGTCGCGCCGTGTTCGGCGATGATCCGGTTGCGGGCCCGGCGGATCCGGTGGGTCACCGTATCGAAGCTCTCGCCATTCGGCGGCGCGACGCTCGTGTCCCCCAGCCAGCGGCCGTGCAGCTCCGGATCTCGTTCGGCCGCTTCGCGGAAGGTCAAGCCCTCCCATGCGCCGAAGTCGGTCTCGATGAGGTCGTCGTCGACGGTGACAGCCAGCCCGAGCGCATCCGCTGCCGCCTTCGCGGTGTCCAGCGCCCGCTGCAACGGCGAGCTGATCACGGCCGAGATACCGTCGATACCAGCGACATACGCCGCGGCCGCAGCGGCCTGCGCCCGCCCCAATTCAGTGAGCGGCGGGTTACCCCGGCCCGAGTAACGACGGTTGACCGACAGCTCGGTCTGCCCGTGGCGCAGCAGCAGGAACCGGGTCGGCGCGCCGACCGCGCCGGTCCAGCCGGGCGCGGATGGTTGTGCCGCAGCAGCTTTCGGCTCCGGCTGAGCAACCGGCACCGGGACCGCAACCGACGCCGCATCCATGGCCTCGTTGGCCAACCGGTCGGCATGCGCGTTCTGCGCGCGCGGAATCCACGTGTAGGTCACCCGTCCGAACCGCCGGGCCAGCGCCGCCGCCTCGCGATTCAACGGGATCAGATCCGGGTGCTTGACCTGCCAGCGGCCCGACATCTGCTCGACCACCAGCTTCGAATCCATCGACACCGCAACATCATCGGCATCCAGAGCGGCCGCGGCCTCGAGCCCCGCGATCAGACCCCGGTATTCGGCGACATTGTTGGTCGCCACCCCGATGGAGGCGCTGCTCTCCGCCAACACCTCGGCCCGGTCGGCCGAAAACACCACGGCGCCATAGCCCGCGGGTCCCGGGTTGCCGCGCGACCCGCCGTCGGCCTCGACCAGAACTCTCACAGACCGGTTTCTCCGGCGCGGAAGTCCTTGACCCGCACCAGGATCACCCCGCACTCGGGGCAACGCAGCACGTCGTCGGGAGCGGCCGCCGAAATCCGGGACAGCTCGCCGCGATCCAGGTCGATGCGGCACGCACCGCAGCGGGCCCCCTGCAGCAGCCCGGCGCCAGGGCCGCCCTGCTTGCGCTGCTTTTCGTACATCTCTGCCAGTTCCGGCGCCACCGAGCCCAGCAGTGCCACGCGACGGTCACCTGCCACTTTCCGTGCCTCATCGATGGACACGAGTGCGTTGTCGCGCTCGACCTGCGCCGTAGTCAGATCACCCTGCAGCGCGTCGATCAGAGCCAGCTCCTCATTCTGCTGGCCCTGCAACTCCTCGCGGCGCTCCATGATCTCCAGTTGCTGCTCCTCCAGCGCGGCCTGCCGGCGCTGCAGCGTCTCCAGTTCGTGCTGCAGTTCGGCCACCTGCTTGGCACCGACGGAACCACTGTCCATCAGCTGCTGGTCGCGGGTCTCGCGCTGGCGCACCGCGTCGATCTCGGACTCGAACTTGGCAATCTGCGCATCCAGATCCTCGACCGCGATGCTCAGCGCCGCCAGCCGATCGTTGGCCTCGCGGTGCTCGGCCTGCACGGCTTCGAAGCGCTGCTGCTCGACCAGGTGCGTCGACCGGTGCGTCAGGCGGGTCAGCGCGGCGTCCACTTCGGCCACCTCGAGCAACAAACGTTGTTGCGACACTTCAGCTTTCATCTTCACGTCTCTCAGCAGGTTATCTCGACGTTCCAGGGGTCGGTACGGATCTGGCTGACCCGCACCGGCAACGCATCACCGAATTGTGCACGCAAGACCCCGGCGGCCTGCTCGCACCACGGAAATTCACTCGCCCAATGCGCCACATCGACCAGCGCCACGTCCGATGCGCGGCGGTGCTCGTCGGCCGGATGATGGCGCAGATCGGAGGTGACGTAGACGTCGACGCCCGAGCGCGTCACCGCGTCCAGCAGCGAGTCGCCCGCGCCCCCGCACACCGCGACGCGCGACACCAGCGCGTCCGGATCACCCGATGCCCGTACCCCCCACAATGTGGTGGGCAAACCGCGCGCGACGCGGGAAGCGAAGGCCGACAACGGCTCCGGCGCCGGCAACGAGCAGATGCGCCCGATCCCCACGTCCGACGGCAGCGGCGCCAGGGTGAGGACGTCGAATGCCGGTTCCTCGTAGGGATGTGCCGCGCGCATCGCGGTCAGCACCGCGCGCCGCAGCCGGGACGGCGCGATCACCTCGACGCGGTCCTCGGCGACCTGCTCGATGGCGCCGACCATGCCGATGGTCGGCGTCGCGCCCTCATGCGGCAGGAACTGGCCCACACCCATGGTCGCCCAGCTGCAGTGCGAGTAGTCACCGATCTGGCCGCCGCCGGCGGCGAACATCGCGTCCCGCACCGCGTCGGCGTTCGCATGGGGCACGAAGACGACCCATTTGTCCAGGTCAGCGCGCGTCTCGGCGGGGTCGAGCACGCCCTCGACCTGCAGGCCCAGCGCCTCGGCCAGGGCGTCCGACACCCCGGGCGCGGCGGCATCGGCATTGGTGTGCGCGCTGAACAGCGCCGCGCCGCGGCGGATCAGCGAGTGGATCAGTGCGCCCTTGCCGGTATCGGCGGCCACCGTGTCGACACCGCGCAGCAGCAGCGGATGGTGCGCCAGCAGCAGGCCGCCGTCGGGCACCGACGCCGCGACGGCCGCGGTGGCATCGACCGCGACAGTCACCGACTCCACGTCCTCGGCCGGGTCACCGCACACCAGGCCCACCGAGTCCCAGCTGTGCGCGAGCGCCGGCGGGTACGCGCGGTCGAGCGCGGCGACGACGTCACGCAACGGCACACTCACCAGAGCACCTCCTGTATGGCCTCGACCAGGACCGGCCATTCCGGCCGGACCGCCGCACGCAGGTAACCGTCGGGCAGCCCGACGAATGTGTCGCAGCGGCGTACCGCAATCCCCTTCTCTGCCAAATGCTTCCGGGCCAGTTCGGCGTCCGGCACCGAGAACAGGACGAAGGGTGCGACGCCGTCGGCCGCCGGGAAACCAGCCTTCGCCAGACCTGCCACCATCTCGGTGCGCAGCGCCGCCAGCCGGCGCGCCCCCGACTCGGCCTCCGCAACGGCGTCGGCAGAACAGCACGCCGTCAGCGCCTCCAACTGCAGCGTGCCCAGCGGCCAGTGCGGCCGCTGCGCCGTCAGCCGCGCCAGCACGTCGGGCGCGCCGAGCGCGTAGCCGACCCGCAGCCCGGCCAGCGACCACGTCTTGGTCAGGCTGCGCAGCACCACGACGTCGGGCAGCGACCGGCCGGCCAGCGACTCCGGTTCACCGGGGACCGCGTCGGCAAAGGCCTCGTCGACGACCACGATGCGCCCGGGCGCGCGCAGCGCCAGAATCTCGTCGCGGCGGTGCAGCACGCCGGTCGGATTGGTGGGATTGCCCACAACCACCAGGTCGGCTTCGGCCGGCACCGAGGCGCCGGCCAGCCGGAACGGCGCATCCAGAACCACGTGCGCGACGGGCACGCCGGCGGCGTCGAACACGGCCTGCGGCTCGGTGAACGACGGTGCGATGAGCGCCGCCAGGCGCGGTCGGAGCAGCGGGAGCAGGGCGAACCCCTCAGCGCCACCTACCAGCAGCGCCACTTCATCGAGGTCACGCCCGTGCCGGGCCGCCACGGCCGCGGTGGCCGCCGCCACGTCGGCGGCGGTCGGGTAACTGCCCAGATCGGCCAGCCGGGCCGCGAGCCGGTCGGCCAGCCACTGCGGCGGGCCGGCGCCGCGGACGTTCACCGCGAAGTCGAGCATGCCGGGCGCCACAGCCTGATCGCCGTGATAGCGCGCCCCGAGTTCCACAGCTAGACCCTAGATCAGAGGCGCCGGAAGCCGAGAAGGACCAAATGGTCGCTCGTAGGGCCCCCAACGCAGCCATTTGGTCCTTCTCGAGCAGGAACTCGTCTGGTGCGCGGCGCAGGCGACCAGTTACATCAGGGACAATGACACCGTGACCCCGCAGTTGGTGCTATTCGACCTCGACGGGACGCTGACCGACTCCGCCGAGGGCATCGTCGCCAGCTTCCGTCACGCACTCGGCGCTGTCGGCGCTGACATACCCGACGGTGACCTCGTCGAACGGATCGTCGGCCCGCCGATGCATGTGACGCTGGCCTCGCTGGGACTGGGCGAGAAAGCCGCGGACGCCATCGCCGCATACCGCGCCGACTACACCTCCCGCGGCTGGTCCATGAACCGCATGTTCGACGGCATCGAGGACCTGCTGGCCGACCTCCGGGCCGCCGGGGTACGGCTGGCTGTCGCGACGTCGAAGGCCGAGCCGACGGCGCGGCGCATCGTCGAGCACTTCGGCATCCAGGAGCATTTCGAGGTGATCGCCGGTGCCAGTGTCGACGGCACCCGGTCGGCGAAGGCCGACGTCGTCGCTCATGCGCTCGCCCAGCTGGCCCCGGTACCCGAGCAGGTGCTGATGGTCGGCGACCGGTCGCACGACGTACACGGCGCCGCGCACCACGGCATCGACACCGTCGTCGTCGACTGGGGTTACGGCGCAAGCGATTTCACAGACGACTCGCCGGTCCGGCGGGTCTCCACCGTCGACGAGCTACGGGAGGTACTGGGTGTCTGACCAGGTGCACGTGACGTTCATCTGTTCGGGCAACATCTGCCGGTCGCCGATGGCCGAGAAGATGTTCGCCCACCAGATCAACGAGCGCGGGCTGGCCGGCGTGGTCCGGGTGACCAGCGCCGGCACCGGCGGGTGGCACGCGGGTGACCCCGCCGACAGCCGTGCCGAGCGGGTGCTGCGCGCGCACGGCTACCCCACCGCGCACGCCGCCGCGGCCGTCGACGCCGACCACCTCGCCGCCGACATGGTCGTCGCCATGGGCCGCAACCACACCCGCATCCTGAGCGACCTGGGCGCCGACCCGGAGCGGGTCCGGATGATGCGCTCGTTCGACCCCCGTTCGGGCGCCCACGCGCTCGATGTCGAAGACCCCTACTACGGCGGCATCGACGATTTCGAGGAGACCTTCGCGGTGATCGAGGCCTCGCTGCCGGGGCTCCACAACTGGGTCGACAAGCAACTGGCCGAGCGGGGCGACTGATGCGCCGGCTCGGGTTCCTCCTGCGGCCGCAGTGGCTGGCCCTGTTCGTCGTGGTGATCGCGTTCGCCTACCTCTGCTTCACGGTGCTCGCGCCGTGGCAGCTGGGCAAGAACACCCGGACCTCGCGAGAGAACAACCAGATCGCGTCGTCGCTGAACACCGAGCCCGCGTCCCTGATCTCGGTCCTGCCGCACCAGGATTCGTCGGCCCCGGACGCGCAGTGGCGGCGGCTGACGGCGACGGGCCACTACCGTCCCGAGGCGCAGGTGCTGGTGCGGCTGCGAACCGACGACGGCGACCCGTCGTATCAGGTACTCACCCCGTTCGCGGTCGACGGTGGCCCGACGGTGCTGGTCAACCGCGGCTACGTGAAGCAGGGCGACGGTCCGGGCGTGCCGCCCTTCGCCGCGCCGCCGTCGGGGACGGTCACGATCACCGGCCGGCTACGCGACGCCGAGCCGATCATGTCGGGCAAGGAGCCGTTCAAGCAGGACGGCATCCAGCAGGTGTACTCGATCAGCCCGACCCAGATTTCGCAGCTGACCCGGGTGCCGCTGGCGGCGCAGTACCTGCAGCTCGTCGACGGGCAGCCGGGCGGCCTCGGGGTCATCGCGCTCCCCCACCTGGATGCCGGCCCGTTCCTGTCGTACGGCATCCAGTGGATCGCGTTCGGCATCGTCGCGCCCATCGGGCTGGGCTACTTCGTGATGGCCGAAATCCGGCAGCGCCGGTTGGAAAAAGCCCAATCCGGCTCGGGCGCCGAGACTTCCGGCGGCCCCGACCCCGCGGAACCGCCGGTCCCACTCACCACCGAGCAGAAAACCGAGAAGAAGCTCGCCGACCGTTACGGCCGGCGCCGCTGAGCCCGACGGCCACCAGCGTCGCCAGCGCCTGCACCCGGCGCGTCAACACGACCGCACGACGCAGATCGCCGGGCACCGGCGCCGGCCCGACGCCCAACGTCGGCCGCATCTCCAGTCGGTGCGCGTACTGCGTCGGACCCCCGAGTCGCACGCCCAGAGCCCCGGCGAATGATGCCTCCGCCACACCGGCATTGGGGCTCGGGTGCTTGTGCGCGTCGGAGCGCCACGCCCGCCATGCCGCGGCCGGCCGGCGCGACGCCGCCACGACGCACAGCCCGGTCACGCGCGCCGGCAGGTAGTTCAGGATGTCGTCGAATCGTGCTGCCGCCCAACCGAACCGGGTGTAGCGCGGGTTGAGGTGGCCGATCATGGCATCGAGGGTATTGGCGCCGCGGTACACCAGCAGACCCGGAATTCCGGCGACCGCGCCCCACAGGATCGGTGCGACCTGCGCGTCGGAGGTGTTCTCCGCGACCGATTCCAGCGCGGCCCGGGCCAGCCCATCCGCGTCGAGCGCCGACGGATCGCGCCCGCACAGGGACGGGAGCAGCTCGCGGGCCGCCGGCATGTCACCGCGCTCGAGCCGCGCCGCCATCTCGGCGCCGGTCCGGGCCAGCGACGTCCCGCCGAGGACCGTATAGGTCGCCGCGGCCGTCACGAGCGTCTTCGCCACCGGGCCCCGCGCGACGCGTTCCAGGCCGAAACCCAGTGCCCCCAGCCCGACCAGCAATACCGCCGTGTGACCGGCCCCCGCGGCCCGGTTGTCGCTGTACGTGCGCCGTTCGAGTCTGGCGGCGGCCGTTCCGAACAGCGCTACGGGATGGCCACGGCGGGGATCGGCCCAGCACAAGTCGGCCAGGTAGCCGAGCGCCAGACCGGCCGCCCGCGGGGCGCTTCTGTCAAACACGCCGGGCAGCGTCTCACAGGGTGTTAACTCTCCCATCATGCGGCTCGGTCCACCTCGGCATCCGAAACGGGTTGTCGACCTCATCAACCCCGCGGCGGCGCTGGCGCCGGCGGCCAACGTGATCATGCAACTGGCCCTGCCCGGAGTGGGTTACGGCGTGCTGGAGAGTCCCGTCGACAGCGGCAACGTCTACAAGCACCCGTTCAAGCGCGCCCGCACCACCGGCACCTATCTGGCGGCCGCGGTGTACGGCACCGACGACGACCGGGCGCTGATGCGCCGCGAGGTGGACCGGGTGCACGCCCTGGTGCGGTCGACGGCGTCCAGTCCGGTGAAGTACCGCGCGTTCGATCCGAAGCTGCAGTTGTGGGTGGCGTCGTGCCTCTACCGCTACTACATCGATCAGCACGAGTTCCTCTACGGCCCGCTCAGCCCCGCGGCCGCAGACGCCGTCTACCAGGACGCCCGCACCCTCGGCACCACGCTGCAGGTGCGCGAGAGCATGTGGCCCGCCGACCGCCTCGCCTTCGACGAGTACTGGAAACGCACGCTCGACGAGCTGCAGATCGACGAACCCGTCCGCCAGCACCTGCACGGCGTGGCGGCACTGGCGTTCCTGCCCACCCCGCTGCGGCAACTGGCCGGTCCGTTCAACCTGTTCGCGACGACGGGCTTCCTGCCCGCCGAGTTCCGCACCCACATGAAACTGACGTGGACACCGAGCCGGCAGCTCTGGTTCGACCGGCTGCTGACGGCATTGCGGCTCGCCGACCGGGTGATCCCCCGCGACGTGTGGCTGCTGGGCTACCAGCTGTACCTGTGGGACATGCGGTCCCGCGCCCGGCGCGGAAAACCGGTGGTATGAAACAACATTCACGATCAGGAGGCATCTCATGACGTTCGCAGCCCTGAACCATGTCGCGGTCACCGTCAGTGACATGGCCGTCAGCGGTCCCTGGTACCGCAACCTGATCGGCGAAGATCCGGTGCTCGACGAACACACCGACGCCGGCTACCGGCATCTGGTGTGGGCACTGCCCGGCGGCACGTTGTTCGGTATCCACGAGCACGACCGCGCCATCGAGCCGGGCCAGTTCAGCGAGTTTCGCGCCGGGCTCGACCACGTCGGCTTCGGCTGTGCCTCCCGGGCCGAGCTCGTCGACTGGGCCGCCAAGCTCGAGGAGCTGGGCATCACCCACGGCGGCGTGGTCGACGCTCCTTACGGCTCCGGCCTGAGCTTCCGCGACCCCGACGGTATCGCCCTGGAGTTCTTCGCGCCGCCGGAGTGAATGTCAGCGGTGCCCGCCGCCGCACGCGCCGTTCACGGCCGGCCGCACCATCGCGAACGTGGCCTGCAGCGCACCCGTGCCGTCCTTGGTACCGCGCGCGCCCAGACACATCCCGGCGGCGATCACCTTCGCGTCCGCGCTCGCGCTCTTGGTGTAGCGGGTATCGGGCGTCACCGTCACGGTGATCTGGGCGTTGTCGGCGTCGGTGACCACGATCGTGCTGCCGTTCACCGAGGCAACCGTGCCGTTGATGCCGTGCTCGCGCTTTCCGCCCTTCTGGCCGCACTGCGCGTTGCCCGGCTGGCCGACGAGGACGTTGGCGGCCGTCACCGCGGCACCGGTGTCATTACCCTTGACCGGGCGGACCGCGACGCACTCACCGGCCGTGACGTCGGTCAGCTGGCCGGGGCCGAGCTGCGTGATCCGGGTCGCGGAGGTGATGTCGACCGTCGCGGGCCCGTCCTTTCCGGTGACCGACACGGTGCCGCCCGACACCGAATTGACGAGCCCGGACACGCGGTCCTTGCCGCCGGGGCCGCCAGGAGCTGCAGGTGCCGGGCTCGCGGATGACGGTGACGAACTGCCGGCGGCCGAGGAGCCGGCCGACGGTGTGCTCGATGATCCGCAGGCCGCGAGGGACAGCGCCGCGAAGCCGGCGAGGGTGACGACGCCGTAGCGCCGGGAACGGGATGTAGTTGACATGAGCCCACAGTGAACGGCCCAGCAATGAATCAGCTCAGATCTTGATATGAAGACGCTGGGCGCCCCGGTCACCTGAGGAACGCGTCCAGCGCCGCGAACGTGTCGTCGGGGCGCTCTTCTGCCAGGAAATGGCCGGCGTCGATGCCGTCGCCGCGAACGTCGCCGGCGTACTGCCGCCACACCTCGAGCGGGCGGTAGAGCTGCCCGACGACGCCGCGCGTCCCCCACAGGATCAGCAACGGGCACTCGACCATTCGGCCCTCGTCGGCGGCGTCGTGCACCAGATCGATGCTCGCCGCGGCGCGGTAGTCCTCGCACATGGCATGGATCGCCTCGGGTGCGGCGAAGCAGCGCTCGTACTCGGCCATGGCCTCGGGGGCGTAGAAGTCACCGCCGCCGAACGCCCCGAGAAAGGCCTTGAGAAGCACCGCGGCGGACGACTCCATCATGAGTTCGGGCAGCGGCGCGGGCTGGATGAAGAAGAACCAGTGGAAGTAGGCGGTGGCCAGTGCGCGGTCGGCGTGGTCATAGACGTACTTGGTGGGCACGATGTCGAGCAGCGCGGCCCGGGTGACACTCTCGGGGTGATCGAGCAGCATCCGGTGCGTCACCCGTGCACCACGATCATGGGCGACGACGCTGAAGACGTTGTGGCCCAACTGGTTCATGACCCCGACCTGGTCGGCCGCCATCGTCCGGAAGCTGTAGTCGGCGTGGTCGCCGCCGCCGGGCGGTTTCGAGCTGTCTCCGTACCCGCGCAGGTCCGTCGCTACCACCGTGAATCGCTCGGCCAATCGGGGCGCGAGGTGGTGCCACATGACGTGGGACTGCGGTGCCCCGTGGAGCAGTAGCAGTGGGGGCCCCGAGCCGCCGATGACGGCCTGAATCTCGACGCCGTTGACGGCCAGCCGCTCGTCGGTGAATCCCGGAAACAGGGCCATCAGTCGAAGACGTCCGGCTGGCTCGCGACGACCTGCTCCCATAGCGGCCGGAACTGGAACCAGGCGACCATGTCGCTGCCGATCTGGCTGTGCACCAGTTTGGCGGTGTCGTGGTCGATGACGGTCGGCGTACCAGCGGCCATCGCCAGCAGCTGCGCCTGACACGACCGTTCCATCGTGACGAACCACCAGGCGGCCGCCGAAACCGACGTGCCGACGGTGATCAGACCATGGTTGCGCAGGATCGCCGCCTTGTTGTCGCCGATCGCGGCGGCGATGTTCTTTCCCTCTTCCTCCGCGAGAACCACGCCGCGGTAGTCGAGATACAGACCTTGGTCTTCGTAGAAGGGGCAGGCGTCCTGGGTGAGCGGCTCCAGCGGGATGCCCAGCGCCGAAAACGCCTTGCCGTACAGCGAGTGTGTATGGGCGGCGGCGACGGCATCGGGCCGCGCGTTGTGCACCTGGGCGTGGATGGTGAACGCCGCGGCGTTGACCGGTCGCGTGCCGTGCACGACGCGGCCCCGGTGGTCGACACAGATGAGGTCGCTGACGCGGATCTGGTTGAAGCTCATGCCAAATGGATTGACCCAGAAGAGTTCCGGGTGCTCCGGATCACGGGCAGTCATGTGCCCGGCGACACCCTCGGAGAACCCGAACTTGCCGAACACCCGGAACGCGACCGCGAGATCGCGCTTGCGTTGCTCGCGCTCCTCCTCGACTGGCAGGCCCATGGGCGGCAGGGGTAGGTCGCACGGATCGGGCAGCGGGCCCAGCGCCCGTTCCATCAGTTGACGCATGTCGTCGCTGATCGTGCTCACGTCCATCGCCAGGCCCTTCCGACGCCGATACCGAGCCCAGCATCACATGTGTGGGCACTGCGGGAAAGACGGGATTTGCCGGCGATTGCCACAGTGACCTCCATCGCCTGGGTTACCGGACCTCAGGTGCGGGGCCTGCGTCCGCCAACCACTTTCCAGCCGTCTTCGAACACCATTGCGTACCAACATGTCTGGCCAATACCACCAAATCGGCACACGACCGCGATGGCGGAGTTATCGTCGTTTCGTAGTCATGTGAGCGAGGACGCGGGGGTGCGTTCGTTCCTCAGTACGTGGTGGATGCCGGATCGGCCCTCGCGTCAGTTTGTTGCGTCTGCACAACCCGAGGAGCTGTCATGAGCACAGCGGCCGAGCGCGCAGCCCAATTGGGCTTGGTGTCCCGACTGAAATCGTCCTACCCGGAACTTCCCGACGCCCCCTACCCCGACATGCTGGATGCGGCGCGAATCCAGGCCTACCTGAAACCGGTGCACGACGTGGGCGGTGAGCCCGATGCGCCCATGGAGTACGTCAACAAGCAATACGAGCTGTGGGAACACATGACGTACGTCATCTGCGAGGTGCTGGCCTGGCGCGGCATCTGGCTGTCGGAGGAGCGGCGCCGCATCGGCAACGTCGACGTCGGCCGCGCGGAGTATCTGGGTCTGCCCTATTACGGCCGCTGGTTGCTGTCAGTCGCCCGGGTCCTCATCGAGAAGCACCACATCAGCCTCGGCGAACTCATGGAGCGCATGGCGGAGGTCAAGGCGCGCTACGAGGGCGGGCTCGACGGCAAGACCCTCGAAGCGAAGCCCCGGTCCGAAGGTGACGGGGCGAACGTCAAGCGCAACAAGCACCACATCGAAGCCGTCGGCATCGGGGATCCGCAGATCTACGCCGGCAAGGCCGGGACACCGAAGTTCAAGGTCGGTGACGCGGTCCGGGTGCGGGAGCTGCCGGTGATCTTCTACACCCGCACCCCGGAGTACGTGCGCGGCGCGACCGGCAAGATCGCCGTGCTGGCCTACGAGAGCCCGGCGCCGGAGGACGAGACGTGGGACATCCCCGAAGCGCCGCCCGAGTGGTTCTACGTCGTCGAGTTCAACCAGTCCGAGCTGTGGCACGACTACACCGGCACGACGCGGGACACCTTGCGCACCGAAATCCCCGAACGCTGGCTGGAAGCAGCCACCTAGCTCGAATCACGTGTGCACTCAATTCACTGATGCCAGAAAGGATTTGCATGTCTGGTCACCGCCATGATCACGACCACGATCACGCCCGCACCGTCAAACCCATGGTCGACGAGATCACCGACTTCGAGGTCCTCGAGATCGCCCTGCGCGAATTGTGCATCGAGAAGGGCATTTTCACCGCCGAGGAGCACCGCCGGTTCACCGAGTTCGCCGAGCAGATCGGCCCCACCCCGGCGGCCCGGCTCGTCGCGCGCGCCTGGCTCGATCCCGATTTCGCCGAACTCGCGGTCAACGACTCACTGGCTGCCAGCAAGGCCGTCGGCGTCGACTGGCTGGAGCCCACCGGCTTCGGCACACCGAGCGATTTCGTCGCGTTCCAGATTCTCGCCGATACGCCGACGGTCCATCACGTCATCGTCTGCGCGCTGTGCTCGTGCTACCCGCGGCCGATCCTGGGGAACTCCCCCGAGTGGTACCGCACCCCCAATTACCGCCGGCGCCTGGTCCGTTGGCCCCGTCAGGTGCTGGCCGAGTTCGGGCTCTACCTGCCCGACGACATCGAGGTCCGGGTCGAGGACTCCAACCAGAAGCACCGGTTCATGGTGATGCCGATGCGCCCCGAGGGCACCGACGGGTGGACCGAAGATCAACTCGCCGAGATCATCACGCGCGACTGTCTGATCGGTGTGGCACTCCCCAAGCCGGGCGTCACCACCAACGCGATCGTGACGACGCGCCCCGCCATGCACCCGGGGACGGCCGGATGACCGAGATCGCGCCACTGCGGGACATCGTGGCCCGCGACCAGGTGTGGTCGCGCATGGCCGCCAAGTGGGGCGTCGAAAACCCGGTTCCCCCATGGAAAACCAGCCTCGACGGCCTGTGCGACGCTCTGGACCATTCGGCTTGCGACACCGAGGTGCTGAGCTTCAAGGACCGCCGCGACGAGGAGGATGCCCTCTCGGCAACCGTGTACGCGAGCCTGCCGTACCCCGAGAGCCAGCTGGTCTCGCTGGCCCACTCGCTCGTCGCCCGCGGCGTCATCAGCGAAGACGAGTTGCAGGAACGACTCGCCAGCGTGCGCGCCAGGCTGGAAGCCTGACACCGTGGTCAGGACACTTTGATCCGGATGTTCTTGGTCTGCCGGAACTCGCGGAGCCCTTCGATTCCGCCCGACCTGCCGATGCCACTGCGTTTGTATCCGCCGTACGGACTTTGCGGCTGGATGTCGCTTCGGGAGTTCACCCAAACGGACCCGGCCTGAAGCTGTCGTGACACCGTATGGGCGCGTTGCAGATTCGTGGTGTGGACGAAGGCGTTGAGTCCATACCGGGTGTCGTTCGCCAGCTCCACCGCCTGGGTGTCGTCGCCGAATCGCAGCACCGATACCACCGGCCCGAACGTCTCCTGCTGCGCAAGTGGTGAGCGGTTGTCGACGTCTGTGAACACCGTCGGCTCGACGTAGAACCCTGCGGCCAGCTCGCCACCGATCCGATTGCCACCCAGCACGAGATCGCCGAATCCTTCAGCCGTCGCCCGCTCGATGGTGCCCAGGATGCGGTCGACGGCGGCCTGATTGATCACCGGGCCGAAGAGGACGTCGGCGCGCAGCGGGTCGCCGATCGGCGCGCGCGTGACAGCAGCGAGGAACTTGTCCAGGAATGCGTCATAGACGTTGTCGTGAACCAGGATTCGGCTGCTGCAGGCACAACTCTGACCGGCCTGCATGATCGGCCCTTGGTGCGCCGACAGGTTCGCGGCGGCGTCCAGATCGGCATCGTCGAAGACGATGGCGGCAGCGGTGCCCCCGAGTTCGGCGACCACCGGAGTGATGTTCTCCGCCGCGGCGGTCAGCACCCGCCGGGCAGTGGCGGTGCCCCCGGTGAAATGAATCTTGCCCACACCGGGGTGCCGCACGAGCGCTTCGCCGCCGTCCGCGCCCGCGGGCAGCACATTGACGAGGCCGACCGGCAAGCCGGCCTCCAGGCAGAGTTCGCCGAACCGGAGTGCCGCCAGCGGCGCAAGTTCCGAGGGCTTCACGATGACGGCATTGCCTGCGGCCAGAGCCGGCGCGACCGCCAGCCCGATCACCACGAGCGCGCCGTTCCATGGCGCGATGACGCCCACGACGCCGTACGGTTCGTGCTCCACCAGGTTGAGGTCGAAGCCGCCCATCACGGGAGTGCTTGCGCCATCGGCTTTGTCGACGTAACCGGCATAGAACCGGAAGAACCGCTCTGTCAGCACCGACGTCGCGGCCAGCGCCGTCGGTACCCCGTAGTCGTGGGTGTTGATCCGGGCGAACGCGGCGTGGTGCTCACCGATGAGATCGGCCAGGTCGAACAAGATGTCGCGGCGTCGGTCGGGCGGGTAGGACAGCCACGTCCGCTGCGCCCGCGCCGCCACCTCGACTGCCCTGTCGACTTCAACGGCGCCGGCCATCTCAACGATGGCGTTCACCCGACCGGTGCCGGGATAGACGTGGTGGTGCGTCCCGCCGGTCGATCCCGTGACGCGATCCGCACCGATAAGCAGTGCACCACTAGGTAATTCGTTGCCGGTTTCGATGTTTGCAGTCCTTTCGCCGACCAGGCCGCGGCCGCTACGCGTCCTGCTGAGCCTGATGCGCCGCATCCGGGTCCGGCAGCGACTGCACGTCGCCGTCGACGCTGGAGGTGATGGTGCCGGTCAACGACTGCTGGAACGCGTTGATGTTCGCATCCGCCTTCAGGTAGCCGGTGTGTGTTCCGGTGACGGTGATGTCGGCCAGGTAGTGGACCGTTGTCTGGCTGGCGTTGTAGTCGGCTGATTCGGTGCCGTTGAGGATCTCACCGAGTTCGTTCACATAGTTGGTGTACGTGACGGTGCGGATGGTGCGCGTGACATCGTTCGGGTCGGGCGCCTCGGTCACCACCGCGGTGCCACCACCGACTCCCGAGTGGGTTCCGGTGGCCGGCAACGGTGTCGTGGCGGCGACATAGCTGCCGAGGGCGGGGGCCCACGAATCCGAGCTCGGGGTTGACCGGTCCACAGCCACCGGGCCGACGCTGGTGGTGTACTTCAGGTTCGCGATGACCAGTCGGGACACCGTCGGGTCGGTGGTGCTGGACTCCCAGAACGTGACCGCGGTGCCGTCGGGGTTCCAGCTCGGCATGCTGCGGGCCGCGTATCCGTCTGCGGTGTCGAACAGTGGAATGCCGTTCTCCCGGTTGAGCTCATCGCCGACCTGGACAATCCATTCCTGGTTCGAGATGTTGACCGGGCTCGCCCACTCCAGGTACACGGGCGCGCCGACGTACACCGGCAGGAAGTTCTGCCGGATGATCCGCGTCATCGGAGTCAGCGCGTCCAGCCCGCGGGTACTGCCGATGGCGATCCACTGCATGTTGGGCGAATAGTCCATGTCCTCGTCGTAGTCGAGGTTGGCCGTCACCCTGGTCACCTTGCCCGTGGCGAGATCGACCTTGATGTCGTCGACATTGCCGGCATCGAACTGGCCGCCGAGAATCACTACGCCTTTGCCGTCCGGGGTCCACTGCTTGCCTTCGCCGGTCGGGTACACCACCCGGGCATCGGTGACCGTGTATCCGGTGTCGGTGCGGGTGAGCGTGCCGACGATCGGCAGGGCCTGCAGCAGGTTGTTCGGCCCGATCACGATTCGGGTGTACAGCACGTGGGTCCCGTCCGGCGACACCCGCATCTCGCGTTGCGGGTCGATGGCATATCCACCGCCGGCCGGCGTGGTGATCGACACCAGCTGCGTGCCATTGACTCCGGTTTCCAGCATGGAGTACCGCGGTGTCTGCCCGGCGACGTTCACCAGCACCAGCACCCGGCCCGAACCATCATCGACGGGAACGGGTTTGGCCAGGTTACCGGTTTCGCTGACGCTGACGCCGCAGGTGACACACTGCAGCGCGGTTCCGTCGGTCTTGATCTGGTAAATCTCCGAGCGGCCCCCTGCGGTCGGCTGGCCGGCGAAGAAGATGGATTTGCCGTCAGCCGAGTAGCGCGGATTGGCCGGGCTGGCAATGGTATTGGGCAGGTTCAGGATCACCCGCTGGACTTCGGGGTTCACTACCGACACGCCGATGCCCGCGTTGGTGCTGTGCGGGCTGAACAGCCCCAGCAGGTTGAACTTTCCGTCGGTCACCGAGACCGAGAACGAATCGGTCTGCACCGCCGTGTAATTGATGTCGTTCGGCGTGTAGGTGAAGTTGCCGGTGGCCTGATCGATGGTCAGCGTGCCGTACTTCGGCCCCTGGGTGACCTTGTAGGTCAGGGCGTCACCCTCTGGGTCGGTGGCGCCGAGATTGCCGGTCACCGTCTGCCCGGTCTGGACTGTGGTGGTCGGGTTGTAAGCGATGGTCGGGGCCTGGTTGAACACGTTGCGTCGCACCCAGGCCAGCACCGCCCACACCGCCGGGGTCAACGGGTCCGCGGTGTTGGGTGCCGGCTTCACGAACGGGTTGAGCAGATTGGTCACCGCGCTGTTGAGCAAACCCACCAAACCCGTTGCCGGAGAGACAACCTGAGTCGTCACTGCGGCCGGTATCGCGGCGGTGGTCGTCGCGGCCGTCGTCGTCGCGGCAACCTGCATCGTCTGCGCCGTGGGAGCGGCCAGCGACGACGCGGTCACCGCGGCAGTCTTGGTCGTGACGTTCGTGCTGGCGGCTGCCGCGCTCGACGTCGTCTGCGCCGGGGTCATCGAGGCCGTGTCGGCGGTCTCGGCACGCGTCGGCTTGGCCACGGACTTGGTGCTCGCACTCGACTTGGACGACGACTTGGCACCTGTGCTCGGTTTGGCCGGTCCCGATGCCACACTGCCGCTTTCGTGCGTGTCGCCCTTCGGAGTCGTCGATGAACCGCCGGTATGGGCTCCGCCACTGCTGCTGACAACAACCCCCGAGCCCACCTCGGCGCTCGAAGAGGTGGGTCCCGAAGTCGGCGATGTCCCGGATATGCCGGATACCGAAGACGAGCCGGTGGCACCGGAGCCACCCGTCGTACCGGTCGTTCCCGTGATCCCCGCCGTCCCCGAGGCACCGGCGCTCGCCGCCGACCCGGACGTCGCACCGCCCGCGGCACCCGAGGCCGTCGACCCGCTAGATGAACTCGGCGAACTCGCCGATCCGCCAACGGTATCCGCGACGGCCACGCCATGACCGGTCGCCACCGCGGTCACCAGCCAGGCCGCGACCGCCAGGCCGCCATAACCGCCGAGCTTGGCGGCTCGCTGACAGGAGTGGGACGCAGGCACGTCGGGGGCTGCTGCGGCGAACAGGGGGTTGACACGAGAACTGTTACTGGCCATGGGCTTTGGCTCCGTTGCCGTTGGGTTGATGCCTATTCAGTTGGATATCGAGGAGTTGCGGGGAAGACTTACTTGAGCATGCTTCCGGCGTCGACGGTCATGGGAAGACCTGTCACATAACGGGATTCGTCCGACGCCAGGAACAGCACGGCGTTGCTGATGTCCACCGGTTCGACCCAGCCCACCGGCAGCACGTGCATCATCTGCGCGACGACCTTCATGTCGTCCGGGCCCGGGTTCTCCAGGTCGGGGCGGAACAGCTTCATGGTGCCCTCGTTCATGAACAGCGGGGTGTTCACGTTCGTCGGGTGCACCGAGTTCACCCGGATCGAGTGGTGCCCCAGCTCCACGGCGAAGGTCCGCATCAGCCCGACCACGCCGTGCTTGGCCGCGATGTAGTGGCCAGTGTGCGGGTAGGCCTTGAGGCCGCCCACCGAACTGGTCAGGATGATCGATCCGCCCTGCCCCTGCGAGATAAGATGCGGCACTGCAGCTTTGACCGACTTCCAGACGCCGGACAGGTTGACGTCGATCATGTCGGTCCAGTCTTCTTCGCTGGTGTGGTCCAGCGTCTGGCCGCCGTTGCCGATACCGGCGTTGGCGCAGATGATGTCCAGCCGGCCGAGCTGTTCGACGCCGTTGTCCACGGCGGCCTTCACCGCGGCGTAGTCGCGCACGTCGACCTCGGCGGTGACGATGCGCCGGTTCAGCTGCTTGACCAGGTCCGCCGTCTCCGCGAGGTCGTCCGGGGTCGCCGGGGGGATCTGCGGGTTGCTGCTGACCGGGCCGCAGACGTCGATGGCGATGATGTCGGCGCCTTCTTCCGCGAGCCGCACGGCGTGACTACGCCCCTGGCCGCGGGCCGCTCCGGTGATGAATGCGACCTTGCCTGCTACCCGTCCCGCCATGAGTCCACCTCGCTGTTGCTTGTCGCCGCCGCCGCAGAAAATGGCGGTCGGGTTCATCGACTCAGAATTTTGTCGATCGATCAGGAACCATGGCACGGCCGCGCCGCGCTGTCAATGACGAGATGAGGTGACCGTGGTGACGCGACGGAAGTCGCCGGCCAAGCGAGCACGCCGGCCCACCCACCGCAGATCAGTCGCGCACGACTTCCGGGGACTTCGTCAGCAGAGCGATCTGCCGGTCGATGAAGGCGCGGAGTTCCTCGTGACCACGGGTCACGCCGACCGCAGCCTCGTTGCCGACACTGCGCGCGATCTGGGCGACGATCATGGAGATCACCACCGGCGGGTACGCGGTCAGATCCACGCCGCCGGCCCGCAGAACCAGGGTCACGGCCGCGGTTTCGATGTCGCGCACGCGCTCCGAGTACGCTTTCAATTCGGCACCAACGGCCTTGCGGTGGTTGGCCAATGCCATGAACTCCGTACTCAGCACGGTTTGCCGCGGGTCGCTGTTGATGCGCCACAACGCACGCAACGGGTCCTCGTCGAGCAGCACCGCGCGCAGCCGTTCCAGTGCCACTTCTCCACCGGCGCGTAGTGCTTCGACGAACAGGTCGTCCATGGTCGGAAAGTAGTAATAGACCAGCGCCTGCTTGACGCCGGCCTGGGCGGCGACCCGCCGCGAGGTGGCCGCGGCGTACCCCTCGTCGTGCATGATCTGCACCGTCGCCTCGATCAGGCGCTGCCGGGCACCACCGTCGTCGGCCTTCGATTTACGCGCCTGGGTCATCGACGAGCCCGACCCGAAATGCTTGACCGGCCGTCGCGGCGCGTGATAGGCATACGGCAGTCTAACATTTGATCGATCGATCAGGAGTTGCTGTCATGCAGCCCAAGTCCACCGTGGCCGACATCGCGGACGTCGACTACTTCACGAACCCCGAGATCGCCCAGGACCCGTACCGGTATTGGGACCATCTGCGTCAGCAGGGCCCCGTCGTGCGCGAACCGCACTACGGCGTGGTCGCGGTGACGGGATATCAGGAAGTCCAGGCGGCCTTCAAGGATGTCGACTCGTTCTCGGCGGTCAACGCCATCGGCGGCCCGTTCCCGCCGCTCCCGTTCACCCCGGACGGGGACGACATCAGTGAGCTCATCGAGGCGCACCGGCACGAGTTCCCGATCTTCGAACACATGGTGGTGATGGACCCACCCCAGCACGAGAACGCGCGATCACTGCTGAGCCGGCTGCTGACGCCGCGCCGTCTACAGGAGAACTCGGACTACATGTGGGGCCTCGCGGACCGCCAGTTCGACGAGTTCATCGCGAACGGGCGGTGCGAATTCCTCGGCGAATACGGCAAGCCGTTCGCCACGCTGGCGATCGCGGATCTGCTCGGCGTGCCCGAGGGTGACCGCCCCGAGATCCGGCGCAACCTCGGAGCCGGCAACGTGCCAGGATCGGCAGTCGGTGCCCTGGACCACGAGCCGGTGGGCTCCAATCCCCTTCAGTACCTTGACGATCTGTTCAGTGGATACATCGCCGACCGGCGCGAGAACCCGCGTGACGATGTGCTCACCGGGCTGGCCACCGCCACCTATCCCGACGGTTCGGTCCCGCCGCTGCTCGAGGTGGTCCGACCGGCGACGTTCCTGTTCGCCGCCGGGCAGGAAACCGTGACGAAGCTGCTCAGCTCCGCGGTCAAGGTGCTCGGCGATAACCCCGAGCTGCAGCATCACCTACGCGAGAACCGCGACCTGATCTCCCCTTTCATCGAGGAGGCGCTCCGCATCGAGAGTCCCACCAAGGTGGACTTCCGCCTCTGCCGCAAGTCCACCACCCTGGGCGGCGTGCCGATCAAGGCCGGCACCGTGATGATGCTGTGCCTCGGGGCGGCCAACCGGGATCCCCGAAAGTTCGAGAATCCCAACGAGTTCCGCCTCGATCGCAAGAACGTCCGCGAACACATCGCCTTCGGCCGTGGCATCCACACGTGTGCCGGCGCTCCCCTGGCCCGAGTCGAGGGCCGCGTCACCGTCAACCGCCTGCTCGACCGCACACGCGACATCCGGATCAGCGAGGCCGAGCACGGCACACCCGGCCACCGCAACTACAGCTACGAGCCGACATTCCTGCTGCGCGGCCTCACCGAGCTGCACATCGAGTTCACCGAGGTGCGGCGATGACAGTGCAGTCGGTCCTGGAAGACCTCACGAATCGACCCGGGGCCGGCGACATGATCCCGATCGTCAACCCCGCCACCGAGGAGGTGATCGCCGAGTTCCGCGACGGCGGCGCCCCAGCGGTCGACGCCGCCGTGACCCGTGCGCGCGAAAGTTTCACCTCCGGGGTGTGGAGCGGACTGCCCGGCAACGAGCGGGCCAAGGTGCTGTGGCGAGTGGCCGATCTGATCGACCAGTACGCCGACCAACTCGCCCAGATCGATTCCCTCAACACCGGAATGCCGTATTTCCAGGCGTTCATGATCATGTCGACGTGCGCCGAATCGTTCCGCTACTACGCAGGCTGGTGCACCAAGGTCAACGGCATCGCCCATGACGTGCAGCAGACCGGCGGCATCACCGGCGCCTTCACCACCATGCACGCCTATACGCTCAAAGAGCCCTACGGAGTGGTCGGGCTGATCTTCCCGTGGAACGGACCGGTGTTCAACGCGTGCACCAAGCTCGCGCCCGCGCTGGCCGCGGGGTGCAGCTGCGTCGTCAAACCCGCTGAGGAGACCCCGCTCTCGGCCCTGCTGTTGGAACGGATCCTGACCGAGGCCGGCGTGCCCGACGGCGTGGTCAACCTCGTCACCGGATACGGCCACACGGTCGGCGCGGCGATCACCGCGCATCCCGGCGTCGACAAGGTGGCCTTCACCGGCTCCACCGAAGTGGGCAAGCAGATCGTGCAGGCCGCCGGCGGCGGCAACCTCAAGCGGGTCGCGCTCGAATTGGGCGGCAAGTCACCGGTTCTGATCTACGACGACGCCGATCTGGATACCGCCATCACGATGGCGGCAATGGGCATCTTCATCCATTCCGGCCAGGGCTGCATCAGCGGATCGCGAATCTTCGCGCAGCGCAATGTGTACGCCAAGGTCGTCGAGGGCGTCGCCAGCATCGCGAACTCGGTGCAGCTCGGCGCGCCAACCGAAGACGGGGTCCTCATCGGCCCGATCATCAGCGCCAAACAACTCGACCAGGTGCTGGGGTTCATCGACGGGGGCCGCCGAGACGGCGTCGAGATAGTCACCGGCGGAAACCGGCTGGACCGCAGCGGGTTCTTCGTACACCCAACGGTTCTCACCGATGTCGCCCCCGCCACACGGCTGTACCAGCAGGAGATCTTCGGGCCGGTGGTCGCGATCCTGCCGTTCGATGACGACGACGAAGTCGTGGCCCTGGCCAACAATTCCGAGTACGGGCTGGCCGCGACCGCGTGGACCAAGGACATCGGCCGCGCACACCGGCTCGCCAAACGTCTCGACGCCGGCACCGTCACGCTGAACTGCCAGATGGTGTTCGACCATTCGATGCCGTTCGGCGGCTATAAGCAGTCCGGTTGGGGCCACGAATGGGGACGCGACGGGATCGAGAGCTTCCTGAAGACCAAAACGGTGTACGCCCAACTTTGATTACACGGCAAGGAGTTTCAGATGGGATCGTTGGACGGGAAGGTCGCCTTCATCACCGGCGCGGCTCGCGGGCAGGGGCGGAGCCACGCCGTGCACCTGGCGAGGGAAGGTGCGGGCATCGTCGCCGTGGACATCTGCGCCGATATCGCCTCGAACGGCTACCCCATGGCCAGCCGTGACGAACTCGACGAAACCGCGGAACTGGTCGAATCGGTGGGCGGCAAGATCGTCGCCGCCGTCGCCGACGTCCGGGATTTCGCCGCACTCAGGTCAGCGCTGGACGCCGGCGTCGAGCAGTTCGGCCGCCTCGACATCGTCTGCGCGAACGCCGGTATCGCGACGATGGCATTCCGTGAACTGACCATCGAAGAAGAACTCGAGATGTGGACCGACGTCATCGACGTCAATCTGACCGGCGCCCTGCACACCGCCAAAGCGGCGATCCCCCACCTCGTCGCCGGCGGGCGCGGCGGGTCCATCATCTTCACCAGCTCCACTGCGGGATTGAAGGGCTTCGGCGGTTCGCAGGCCGGCGGCCTGGGCTATGCGGCGTCCAAGCACGGCATCGTCGGGCTGATGCGGACGCTGGCCAATGCGCTTGCTCCACAGAGCATCCGGGTGAACACCGTGCACCCGACCGCAGTCAACACCATGATGGCGGTCAATCCGGCCATGACGGCGTTCCTGGAGAACTACCCCGGCGGCGGCCCGCACCTGCAGAACCCCATGCCCGTCGGGTTGCTCGAACCGGAAGACATCAGCCATGCCGTTGCCTTCCTGGCTTCCGATGCGGCGCAATACATCACCGGGGTCACGCTTCCGGTCGACGCCGGCTTCTGCAACAAGCTGTGAACGCTGACAGCGGGCGGGTCGCCGGCAAGAAGATACTGATCACAGGCGCGGCCCGCGGGATGGGCCGCAGCCACGCCGTGCGCCTCGCCGAGGAGGGGGCCGATCTCATTCTCGTCGACATCTGCGAGTCCCTCGCCGTCCTCGAGTACCCACTGGCCACTCCCGAGGATCTCGACGAAACCGCCAGGCTGGTGCGGGAATACGGCCGCCGCGCCGCGACATACGTCGTCGACGTTCGCGATGCCGACGCGCTGCGCGCCGCGGTCGACGACGGCGTCCTGCAGTTGGGCGGTCTCGACGGCGCCGTCGCCAATGCCGGTGTCCTCACGGCGGGCACGTGGGACACCACCACCGCCGAGCAGTGGCGCGCCGTCATCGATGTGAACCTCATCGGCACGTGGAACACGTGCGCGGCGGCGCTGCCGCACCTGATCGACCGCGGTGGCAGCCTCGTCAACATCAGCTCTGCCGCCGGCACCAAAGGGACGCCGCTTCACCTGCCCTACACCGCCTCCAAACACGGAATCGTGGGGCTCAGCAAGAGCCTGGCCAATGAGCTTGCCGCGCAGGGTGTTCGAGTGAACACGGTGCATCCCACCGGTGTGCCGACCGGTATGCAGCCGCCGTCCCTGCACGGCCTGATCCGGGAGACACGGCCTGATCTGGCACCGCTTTTCGCCAATGCGCTGCCGGTCGTGATGGCCGAGGCCATCGATATCAGCAACGCGGTGTTGTACCTGATGTCCGACGAATCCCGATACGTCACGGGCCTCGAACTCAAAGTCGATGCCGGCGTCACGATTCGGTGACCCAGAAAGGACAAGCATGACCAGACCGGACACCGCGCGCGGCAGGCTGGCGTACGCCGACGTCATGACGGTTGCCGCACCAGCGCACTCCACAGCCGTGGACGACCACTTGATGGATGCGGTCTTCGGCGACGTATGGCAGCGTCCGGGGTTGACCAGGCGCGAGCGGCGCTTCATCACCCTCCCCTGTGTCGCGGACGCCGACGCCGAAGGCCCGTTGCGCGCACATGTTTACGCGGCCCTGAACAGTGGTGACATCACGATCGTCGAGATGCGGGAAACTGTTCTGCACTTCGCCGTGTACGGGGGCTGGCCAAAGGCATCCCGTTTCAACATGGTCGTCGACCAGGAGTGGAACCGGATCCATGCGGAACGGGGCCTGCCGGTACCCGAGCCCGAACCACTGTTACCGCTCTCCACTCCCAGCGACCCCGACGAGCGGCTGGCCGTCGGCGCGCAGTGCTTCAAGGACATCAACTGCCTGCCGTTCGCGCCCGGCCAGGACAACCCATTCCAAGGCGCCGGCATCTTGAATTTCGTGTTCGGCGAAATGTGGCCGCGGCCCGGGCTGGCCAGGAAGGAACGGCGCCTCATCACTGTGGCCTGTGTGGCATTCCAGGACGCGCCTTTTCCGATCGTCAGCCACGTCTACGCGGCGCTGAAGAGCCGCGACGTGTCGTTCGACGAGATGGACGAAGTGATGCTGCATTTCGCCGCGCACTGCGGCTGGCCCAAAGCCGCACATCTGAGTCACGTTGTGGCCGAGCAGAAACGGCGAGTCACGCAGGAATGGAGCGACGAAGCCGGCTGATCACCGGCAGTGAATCAGCCCGGAGCCCGGCAGATACTTGATAGCGCTTTCGGTCCGCACGCCGCGCATCGGTGCCACACTGGCGAACGTGACGACTAACGATGTCTACGAACGGCTTGGCGTGCTGGAACAGTTGGTCCGGCACCTCTATGCGCAGACCGGGATTCCGCTACCCGATGTGCGGTCGATGGCGCAATCGCAGGTGTCGGTGCGCGTGCGCGATCTGCTGGCCGCCGGCAACAAGATCGCCGCCATCAAGGCCTACCGCGACGAGGCCGGCGTCGACCTGCCCACCGCAACCCGGGTGATCGAATCTCTCTAACCCGAAGGGGCCCGTCGCCATGCTCGCAGTCATCGCAACGATTCCGGACAGCGGAGGTCCCAGGGCGGCGGTGCCGAGCCCGAACGGCGACCGCCTGTACGTCGGGAATATCGCCAACCCGACGGTCTCGGTGATCGCTACCGTCAGCAACACGGTGATCGACGCCATCGGACCCGGCGGCGCATTGCAGGGCCTCCAGCAATTGGTCGTGCATCCGGACGGTACGCGGCTGTACTGCAACGGCTTCGGCGGGATGTCGGTGATCGACATCAACACCAAATCCGTTGTGGCCGTTGTTCCGTTCGCCTGGGGCGGGCAGCTGGCAATCCATCCCGACGGTTCCACCGTCTACCTCGCGTCGGGCGGCGACAGCAGTGGCAATGCCGACCCGCAGATCATGCTGGTCGACACCGCAACGAATGCCGTGACCGGAACCATCAAAGTTGATGGGGCCTACTATCTGGCCGTCAGCCCCGATGGCGCCCGGCTGTATGTCACGGGCTACAACGACGGACTTATCTGGGCTGTCGACACCGCCACCCACGGCGTGGTCAAAACGTTTGCGTTCAACAAGCCGATCGGCGGGTTCGTCGTCAGCCCCGACAACAGTCGTCTCTATGTGCTGGGCGAGGTCAAGTTCGGCGTGACCACCAGCAATGTGACCGTGGTTGACGTCGACACCGGTACGGTCACCACCGGCATCGCCTTCCCGCTTGGCCAGGAGCTCACCGACATCGCCGTCGCGCCCGATGGTTCGGCGGTGTACGTCACTCAACTGACCGGCGATGTGAGCCGGATCGACAGTGCCACCATGACCGTGTCGGACACCGTCAACATCGGGAATTACGCAGGGACCGTTACGGTTTCGCCCGACGGATCGCGGATCTACGCGACCAATCAGTACCACAACACGGTGTCGGTGCTCGCCCAGCTGCACGTTCCGGCCGGAGGCCTCGACCTGCCCGACCTGGTCGGCAAGCTGTTCGGTGGCGCAGCCGCCGGCGGTGGCGGCTGGTTGGTCATCGGAGACCACTTCATTCCGATCCCACCCCGAGAGCCTGTCCTGCAGGCCATTGCGCGCGCGCTCGCCCCGCACGTCGGCAAGCCGGTGCAGAACCATGAGTTGGGCCAACGCCTGCGCCGGACTCTGGCGGCCGAACCCGAGGCCCCGAAAATGGCACCCGGCAGCTTCCACCCCGACGAGCACCGTCCGCAGCATTAGTCGCACGCGCAGAGCCGGCGTGAACTTTGGCAATTGCTCAGCACCGAGGAAAATTTGTCGATAGCGTCAATATCGCTTGAGTTCCCCCTCGGTCAGGAGCTTCACATGCATACACTCACAGTCCGTTTGAGCCTCCCCACTGCCGCCGCGCTCATGGCCGCGAGCGTCATGGTCACCGCTCCACCGCCACCGGTGCTCGCAGCCCTCCCGGCGCCGGTGATCCACAGCGTCCAGATGCCGGACATCCAGCTCACCGCGACGATCGCCGACATCCTGCAGTTCCCCGCGTTCAAGCAGTGGGTCGCCAACCAGATCACCGACTTGGTGACCATCGGGGCCGGCCTGGCCAAAGCAGGCCAGGGCGTCGGGCAGACCATCAGTGCCATCCCGGGACTCGTGGTCACCGCCACGCAGCAGGTTCTGGCGCGAGACTTCGTAGGTGCTCTCGGCACCGTCGAAGCCGGAGTGATCGGAGCGGTGACCGTCATCGGCGGACCGATCCTGGTGTCCATCATCGCGCGCGACCAGCGCGCGCTGGCGGTGGACCAGGCGTTGGTGCAGGCAGTCCCGGTAGCGCTGATCGGTCTCGGCACCGGGCTGCTCGGCGGATTCAACGCTGTCGCGACGTCGGCGATCATCGCCACCCAGAACGTCGTGGCGGCCCTGCTGCCCATCAACATCGGCAATCTCGTCACGGCTGTCGTCGACGGCATCAAACTCGTCGTCCAGGGCCTCAACACCGGCGCCGGCAACGTGATCGACGGAATCGCCTTCGCGCAGAACACCATCGCCAAGGCACTCGCCACCCAGCCGGCACCGATCGCGGCCGTCACGCCTACCCCGGCAGCCGGGGTCGCGGCCACCGCCATCCCGAAGATCACCACCACCAAGGTCAAGCCCACGGTCAAGCTTGCGCCGACAGCAGCCAAGCCCACGGCGACACCCGCGGGCACCAAGGATCCGACAGATACCAAGGATTCAACGGCGCCCGACACCAACTCGACGGCGAACCACGACACCGACTCCGGCACCAAGCCCGACACCACCGGGGCGGCAACCAACTCGAACGCCGGAACGTCGGATACCGGCAGCAAGACCGAGAAGCAGACCACGCCGAAGAAGCCGAAGACGAAGTCCGGCAAGAATACCCAGGGCAAGAAGGCCGCGTCGATGTCGCAGGCTGCCGCCTGAGGCCCAGCACATCCGGAGGTAACTCACAGAAGACGCCAGCAACGCGAAATACGCACTGGCTCAACGATATCCGCACCTCAAGGTGCAATGCGGGTCGGCCGCCGTTCACCTTGAGTTCGCACAGTGTCCCTATCATCCGCCCCTACTGCCGCCGCAGCCGCGGACGTGCCGAGCGCGCCACGGAACTCGAAAGCAACAGGAGCACAAGGTGATCGCCACACTGGATATCGCGCTGCGGATCGCCGCCGGCCTGGGCCTCGGCGCGGCGATCGGGCTGGAGCGCCAGTGGCGGTCCCGTAACGCCGGATTGCGGACGGCCGCACTGGTCAGCCTCGGCTCGACGCTGTTCGTCATCATGGGTGGCTATACCTTCGCAGGGGAACACGCCGACCCGACCCGGGTCGCCGCCCAGGTCGCATCCGGTATCGGCTTCCTCGGCGCCGGCGTCATCATGCAACAGGGTGCGACGATCTCCGGGCTCAACACCGCGGCGACGCTCTGGGCCTCCGCCGCCATCGGCGCCCTGGCCGGAGGTGGACTGCTGGTGCCCGCCGTGATCGGAAGCTGCGCGGTCATCGCCGCCAACATCTTCCTGCGGCCGATCGGACGCACGCTGGACCGGCACCGCCGCCCCGGCGCCGAAGAGTCCTCTGCCGAATACCGGTTCGAGGTGCGGTGCGCCACGACCGCCGAGCTCCACATCCGCAGTCTCATCTTCGATGCCATCTCGCACCCCAACCTGACGGTGCGATCCATCTCCGCGGTCGACCTGCCCGACGACGAAGGAGTACGCATCACCGCGACCGTCATCGCCGACGAACGCGACGATCACCGCATCGAAGCGGCGCTGGCCGATGTCATCAAGGCACCTGCTGTCACCGCGGTGCGCTGGAGCGCCGACGACATGAGCTCGGTCGACTGACCGCGGTCGTCCCAGAACTGCCGCATTACGTTCGGGAGGGGCGTTTCACGCGCTGGTCAGAAGGTGACCGAACTTGAGACCGAGCCAGGGCCTGCGCCCTCCGGCCACGATCTTCCCACGCAGAATAGAACGCCACTGGCCACAACGGCCGTAGCCCACCAACAAGTACGCCACGGGGTCGGCGGAGATCCAGCAGTCGGCCTGCCCCGTAGCCGGACCGACGACGGCGGTTCCGTCGTCGATCATCATCCGATAGCGGGGACCGCCGCGAAAGCGGAGCTCGTAGGAGGCGTGCAGGCCGGCGGCCTGTTGCCGGTCGACGTAGTCGGGAACCATCGCCATGACGCCGGCGATGACCCGCAACGCGTCGGCCCGCGAGATCGGCCAGGCGGTTCCGACCGCGCGGGCGACGTCCAGGCCGTGGATGAGCTGTTCGCCCAGCATTGCGCTGGTCATGATGGGAACGGTCATCGGTAAACCGTTGAACGTCATGATCGGTTCGTCGGGAGGCCGCTGTCCACCGACCGAAATGAATCCATCTACCGCACTGACCAACATGTCCGCGAGACGTCCCAGGTCCCGCTCGGTGAACTCCTGCAGCAGTTGAGCATTCGCGATCCCCCCGCGCTCGCCGGGGGTTGCGTGCTCGGGCGCGAGCCCGAGGTAATCATGGACGTCGACCTCACCGGTAACGAGTCCGGTGTACTGCCGCAGGCCGATGACAAGATGAGCTGCGGTCTCGGCCACGGTCCAGGTGAGGTTCGGTACCGCGGTGGCGGGGTCGGTCACCGTGCTGACAAGCGCCGAAATGCGACACGCGGCGGCCCGTAACGCATCCTGTGTGCCTGCCAGGTCAATACCGATCACGGTGATGATCGTTGCACCGCGGGGCTCGCTTGCGGGCAGAACCCTTCGAGGCGCTGTACCAGAATTTCGATCAGACGACTGCGCCACTCATCAAGGGTCTACGAGCGGAAGCCGCCGATGTGCAGGAATATTGGTGGGCGCGGACGGTATCGAACCGCCGACCGCTGGTGTGTAAAACCAGAGCTCTACCACTGAGCTACGCGCCCCGCCCCGGGCACGCTACACGGGTTGGCATGCCAAGGGAAAATCACTCCAGCGCGTTCAGCGCCGAAACCCAGACCGACTGGTCCCGGGCCTCGCCCGGCGATGTGCACTCTGCGAACCGCACCACGCCGTCCCGATCCACGAGGAACGTCCCGCGGTCCGGATAGCCGGCATCGGAGTTGAAAACGCCGTACAGCTGGGACACCGCGCCATGCGGCCAGAAGTCGGACAGGATCGGAAACTCGAAACCCGACTCGCGCGCCCACACCTTGTGGGTGGCCGGCGGCCCGACTGAGATGGTCAGCGTTTCCACCGAGTCATTGCGATACCGGGTCAGGTTCTCCTGAATCTCACCCAGCTCCCCCGCACACACCGGGGTGAATGCCAGCGGGAAGAACACCAGCAGCACGTTCCGGCCGCGCAACGCCGACAGCGTCACGGCGCGACCGTGCTGGTCTTTGAGAGTGAAGTCCGGTGCGACGGATCCGACCGGGATCATGACGCGACCCGCGACCGCAACGTGGTGGCGGAAACGAGGCCGCTTTTCCGCCGTGTGGTTGCACTCGCGGCCACGATGGCCCACGAACGACGGAGGTGCCCCACAGCAGCGGCCGTGCCGTCCAGCCGCGGCACAAAAGCCAACCGCACTAGTGCCGGCCCGCAGCCTTCGACTTTGGCTGCACCAGGCGGCTGGCGATCCAGTCTCCGAGGTTGGCCGACGAGGTGACGACCAGCCCTGCGGTGGGCGCCGACTCGGCGATCTCGGCAGGCTGCACGTGGCCACCTTTGCCGGTCTTCGGAGTGACCACCCAGATGACGCCGTCATCGGCCAGCGGGGTGATGGCATCCATCAAACGGTCCACCAGGTCGCCGTCGTCATCGCGCCACCACAGCAGCACGACGTCCACGACTTCGTCCGAATCCTCGTCGAGAAGCTCTCCGCCGCAGGCATCTTCGATGTCAGCGCGGATGTCGTCGTCGGTGTCTTCGTCCCAACCCAGCTCCTGGACGATCTGATCTTTGTGAATGCCCAGTCTCTGGGCGTAGTTCGGCGCGTCCGCCGCGGCCACCGGTGTCCTCCTCTAACCTGCTTGTTTGCAGCCTGTGTGTGTGAAACCCAATAGTCGCACGCGGCGACGATTCATTCGATGCAAGACACATCTTTGGTCGACAAGATCAGCGCGAGCGCTACCCACACGCTGTCTCGGTGGCCGACTTGGCGTTGTTGAACGCGTCGACCGCGGCATTGAAATCAGAGGTCGACGCGTTGGTGCTGATCGCCGTCGCCAGCGACTGGGCCGCCGCCGACCAGCCGGCGAGCGCCGCCTTGAGGGTGTCGGACTGCACCGTCGTGGCGCTCTTGGTCACCGCGTCCGCGGCGTGGTGCAGTGCGTCGACCGCGGCCTGCAGCTTGGCGGCGTCGGTGCCACCGGCGTTCTCGGCGTCGACGTAGGCGTTGACGGCCTGCATCGCCGGTTTGCCGGTGTCGACGAACACCTGGCATGCGGCCTCGGTCGCCGCAACGGAGGCGCTCGACGAACTGGAACTGGCCGACGCCGCCGCGGACAGCGATACCGACGTGCGGTACGCCGCGGCGCCGGGCTGGTCGACCGTGGAGCTGCCGTCGACGGACTTGCTGCACCCGACGATCACCATGGCGGGTACCGCCACGCCCCCGAATACCAAAGCGGCTGCGCGAAGCCGCGACACAGTAGCCGCGCTGGTCATCATCAGCTGACCGTACAGGGTCGATGTGGCAATCGCGGGCATCCGAACGCGTACTCGCCGGTAGCCCACCCCAACGCCTAATCTGCGCAACGATGGGGGGACGATGGGTAGTGCCAAAAGCATCCCCAAAATCGAATACCAAGGAGTGGCAGTTGACCACTGAGTTCGTGCGCCAAGACCTGGCTCAAAACTCCAGTACCTCAGCCGAACCCGACCGGGTCCGGGTGATCCGTGATGGCGTCGCGTCGTACCTACCCGACATCGACCCAGACGAGACCGCCGAATGGCTGGAATCGTTCGACGACCTGTTGGGTCGGTCGGGGCCCGCGCGTGCCCGCTACCTGATGCTTCGGCTGTTGGAGCGCTCGCGGGAGATGCGCGTGTCCATCCCCGCGCTGACGTCCACCGACTACGTCAACACCATCCCCACCGACCTGGAGCCGTGGTTCCCCGGTGACGAAGAGGTCGAGCGCCGCTTCCGCCGTTGGATCCGCTGGAACGCCGCGATCATGGTGCACCGCGCGCAGCGGCCGGGAGTCGGTGTGGGCGGCCACATTTCGACGTACGCGTCGTCGGCGTCGCTGTACGAGGTCGGCTTCAACCACTTCTTCCGCGGCAAGAATCACCCGGGCGGCGGCGACCAGATCTTCATCCAGGGTCACGCCTCCCCCGGCATCTACGCCCGCGCCTTCCTCGAGGGCCGCCTGTCGACCGACCAGCTGGACGGTTTCCGGCAGGAGCACAGCCACGCCGGCGGCGGCCTGCCGTCGTACCCACACCCCCGCCTGATGCCCGACTTCTGGGAATTCCCCACGGTGTCAATGGGTTTGGGCCCGATGAACGCCATCTACCAGGCCCGCTTCAACCACTACCTGCACGACCGCGGGCTGAAGGACACCAGCGATCAGCATGTGTGGGCCTTCCTCGGCGACGGCGAGATGGACGAGCCCGAGAGCCGCGGCCTGATCCAGGTCGCCGCCAACGAGGCGCTGGACAACCTGACGTTCGTCGTCAACTGCAACCTGCAGCGCCTGGACGGCCCGGTCCGCGGCAACGGCAAGATCATCCAGGAACTGGAGTCGTTCTTCCGTGGCGCCGGCTGGAATGTCATCAAGGTGGTGTGGGGCCGCGAATGGGACGCCCTGCTGCACGCCGACAAGGACGGCGCCCTCGTCAACCTGATGAACGTCACCCCCGATGGTGACTACCAGACCTACAAGGCCAACGACGGCGCGTACGTCCGCGACCACTTCTTCGGCCGGGACCCGCGCACCAAGGCGCTGGTCGACCCGATGACCGACCAGGAGATCTGGAACCTCAAGCGCGGCGGCCACGACTACCGCAAGCTGTACGCCGCCTACCGCGCGGCGTTGGAGCACAAGGGCCAGCCGACGATCATCCTGGCCAAGACCATCAAGGGCTACACGCTCGGCAGCCACTTCGAGGGCCGCAACGCGACGCACCAGATGAAGAAGCTGGCGCTCGACGACCTCAAGAAGTTCCGCGACGCGACCCGGGTGCCGATCACCGACGCCCAGCTCGAGGAGAACCCGTACCTGCCGCCGTACTACCACCCGGGCTCGGAGTCACCGGAGATCCGGTACATGCTCGACCGGCGCCGGGCGCTCGGCGGTTTCCTGCCGGAGCGGCGCACCAAGTCCAAGCCGCTGCCGCTGCCGGGCCGCGACGTCTACAAGTCGCTCAAGAAGGGCTCGGGCAACCAGGCCGTCGCCACCACCATGGCCACGGTCCGGACCTTCAAAGAACTGTTGCGGGACAAGAACATCGGGCCGCGCATCGTCCCGATCATCCCCGACGAGGCCCGCACGTTCGGCATGGACTCGTGGTTCCCGAGCCTGAAGATCTACAACCGCAACGGCCAGCTCTACACCGCCGTGGACGCCGATCTGATGTTGGCGTACAAGGAATCCGAAGTCGGCCAGATCCTGCACGAGGGCATCAACGAGGCCGGGTCGACGGCGTCGTTCACCGCGGTGGCGACGTCGTACGCCACGCACGACCTGCCGATGATCCCGATCTACATCTTCTACTCGATGTTCGGGTTCCAGCGCACCGGTGACGGGTTCTGGGCGGCGGCCGACCAGATGGGCCGCGGCTTCGTACTCGGCGCCACGGCCGGGCGCACGACGCTCACCGGCGAGGGCCTGCAGCACGCCGACGGGCACTCGCTGCTGCTGGCCTCGACCAACCCCGCGGTGGTGGCGTATGACCCGGCGTTCGCCTACGAGATCGCGTACATCATCGAGAACGGCCTCGAGCGCATGTACGGCGAGCACTCCGAGAACGTCTACTTCTACATCACCATCTACAACGAGCCGTACGTCCAGCCGGCCGAGCCCGAGAACTTCGATCCCGAAGGCGTCCTGCGCGGCATGTACCGCTACCGCGTCGCGCCGGAGAAGCGCTCCAGCACGGCACAGATCCTGGCGTCGGGCGTCTCGATGCCCGAGGCACTGCGGGCGGCGGACATGCTGTCGGCCGACTGGGATGTGGCGGCCGACGTGTGGTCGGTGACCAGCTGGGGCGAGCTGAACCGCGACGGTGTGGCCATCGATCGGCACGCGCTGCGGCACCCGGACCAGCAGGCCGGTGTGCCGTACGTGACCTCCCAGCTGGCCAAGACCGCGGGCCCGGTGGTCGCGGTGTCCGACTGGATGCGCGCGGTACCCGAGCAGATCCGTCCGTGGGTGCCGAACACCTACGTCACCCTCGGCACCGACGGGTTCGGCTTCTCCGACACCCGCCCGGCGGCCCGTCGCTACTTCAACACCGACGCCGAGTCGGTGGTGGTGGCGGTGCTGGAGGCCCTGGCCCGCGACGGCGAGATCGACCCGTCGGTGGCCGTCGCGGCGGCCAAGCAGTACCGGATCGACGACGTCTCGGCTGCCGAGGTGTCATACGCCGACACCGGCAGCGCCTAGCAACCGGGCGGCCGATATGACGCTTTCTGCTGAAAGCGTCATATCGGCGCGTCGACTTGGCAGAAATCTCCAGAAATCGGGCGTAGCTTTTAGCTATGCCCGACAACACGGCCGGCGGTAAACGGTTCGTTCCTCCCAAGTCGACGCTCGAAGTGCTCGAGAACGTCCCGGACACGGTGCTGCGCCGCCTCAAGCAGTACTCCGGCACGTTGGCGACGCAGGCGGTGCACGCGCTGGAAGAGCGGCTGCCGTTCTTCGCCGAGTTGGAGGCCTCGCAGCGCGCCAGCGTCCACCTGGTGGTGCAGACCGCGGTCGTCAACTTCGTCGAGTGGATGCGCGACCCGAACAGCGACGTCAGCTACACCGCGGAGGCCTTCGAGGTCGTGCCCCAGGATCTGCGGCGCCGCATCGCCCTGCGGCAGTCAGTGGAGATGGTGCGGACCACCATGGAGTTCTTCGAGGAAGTGGTTCCGCTGCTGGCCCGCACCGAGGAACAACTGACGGCGCTGACCGCCGGCATTCTGCGGTACAGCCGCGACCTGGCCTTCGCGGCCGCCAGCGCGTACGCCGACCAGGCCGAGGCCCGCGGCGCCTGGGACACCCGAATGGAGGCCAACGTCGTCGACGCCGTGGTGCGCGGCGACGTCGGCACCAGCCTGCAGTCGCAGGCCGCCGCCCTGAACTGGGACGCCACTGCCCCCGCAACCGTGGTGGTGGGATACCCCCGGCCGGACCGCGCCGATCTGGCCGGCGAGGACGTGCACGACGTCGCCAGCCGCAACGGGCGCGTCGCCCTGTCCGACGTCCACGGCACCTGGCTGGTAGCCATCGTGTCCGGCCCCATCGCCCCGACCGACCGGTTCCTCGGCGAGTTGATGGCCGTGTTCGCCGACGGCCCAGTGGTCATCGGGCCGACGGCCGCAACGCTCGCGGCCGCGCACTACAGCGCCACCGAAGCCATCGCGGGTATGAACGCGGTGACCGGGTGGACGGGCGCACCCCGCCCGGTTGCGGCCCGCGAATTGCTGCCAGAACGCGCTCTACTCGGGGACCGTTCGGCCGTCGCAGCCCTGGAGTTGGAGGTGGTCCGGCCGCTGGCAGACGCGGGTCCGGCGCTTTCTGAGACGCTCGATGCCTACCTCGATGCCGGCGGCGCCATAGAAGCGTGCGCCCGCAAATTGTTCGTTCATCCAAACACCGTGCGCTACCGACTCCGCCGCATCGCCGACTTCACCGGCCGCGATCCGATGGTGCCCAGGGATGCGTATGTGCTCCGCGTGGCCGCGACAGTGGGCCGATTGAGCCGCATGCCCGTTCAAGCCAACCAGTAAATGGCCTGATCAGCATAGTTACAGCAACCCTACCCGCCAGTAGCTGGCGTCATCCCGTTGTGATCCACATCGCAGCGAGGTCTCGCCAACGTTGCATAACGTGCGTTTTTGTAGACATTCCACAAAACTTTAAGACGAGGTTCATAATCTCTTACACGGCATAAAACCCGCTTCACAGTGTTTTCTTAATCCGTGCCCCAAACACCTGTGCTTGCGCTGCTTGCCCCCGGGCAGGGATCTCAGACGCCCGGCATGCTCACCCCCTGGTTGGAGCTGGCCGGTGCTGCTGACCGTCTGGCCACCTGGTCGGAGATCAGCGGCCTCGATCTGGCCCAGCTCGGCACCACCGCGACCGCCGAGGAGATCACCGACACCGCGGTGACCCAGCCCCTGGTCGTCGCGGCCACGCTGCTCGCACATGAAGAGCTGACCAAGCGCGGCCTCCTGGCCGGCGCCACCACCATCGTGGCCGGCCACTCGGTCGGCGAGATCGCCGCCTACGCCATCGCCGGCGTCATCTCCGCCGACGCGGCCATCAAGCTCGCCGCCACCCGCGGCGCCGAGATGGCCAAGGCCTGCGCGCTGGAGCCCACCGGCATGGCCGCGGTGCTCGGTGGCGACGAGGCCGAGGTCCTGGCCCGCCTCGAAGCTCTGGAGCTGGTCCCGGCCAACCGCAACGCGGCAGGTCAGATCGTCGCCGCCGGAGCCGTCTCGGCGCTGGAGAAGCTCGCCGAGGATCCGCCGGCCAAGGCCCGCGTCCGCGTGCTGGCCACCGCAGGTGCCTTCCACACGCACTTCATGGGCTCGGCGCAGGAGCCGTACGCGGCTGCCGCGGCGACCGTCACCCCCAGCGAGCCGACCACCACCCTGCTGTCCAACGCCGACGGCCGGCCCGTCGCCGACGCCGCGGACGCCATGACCAAGCTGGTCGCCCAGATGACCCGCCCGGTCCGCTGGGACCTGTGCTCGGCCACCCTGCGCGAGCGCTTCGACGGTCAGGAAGTGACCGGCATCATCGAGTTCCCCCCGGCGGGCACCCTCACCGGTATCGCCAAGCGCGAAGTCAAGGGCGTGCCCACCTTCGCCATCAAGACCCCCGCAGATTTGGACGGACTCACCGAGTTCTGACAGGGCTGCTTGCCGAAACAACCAACCCGGCACACCAAATCCGGTGTGCCGACACAACAAAAAGAAGGAGCCATCGTGGCTGCCAGTCAAGAAGAAATCATCGCCGGCCTCGCCGAGATCATCGAAGAGGTCACCGGCATCGAGCCGTCTGAGGTCACCCCTGAGAAGTCCTTCGTCGACGACCTGGACATCGACTCGCTGTCGATGGTCGAGATCGCCGTTCAGACCGAGGACAAGTACGGCGTGAAGATCCCGGACGAGGACCTGGCCGGCCTGCGCACCGTTGGTGACGTCGTCGCCTACATCCAGAAGCTCGAGGAAGAGAACCCCGAGGCTGCTGCCGCGCTGCGCGATAAGTTCAGCAAGTGACCAGGCCTTCCACGGCTAACGGAGGCTTCCCGAACGTCGTGGTGACCGCCGTGGAGGCAACCACGGCGCTCGCTGCTGACATCGAGAGCACGTGGAAGGGCCTCCTGGCAGGCGAAAGTGGCATCCGCGTTCTCGAGGACGACTGGGTCGAGAAGTGGGACCTTCCGGTGCGTATCGGTGGCCACCTCGTCGATGACCTCGAGAGCCAGCTGACCCGCGTCGAGCTGCGCCGCAACTCGTACGTGCAGCGCATGTCGCTCGTGCTCGCGCGGCGACTGTGGCAGAACGCGGGTGCGCCCGAGGTCGATCCCGACCGTTTCGCGGTCGTGATCGGCACCGGTCTCGGTGGCGGCGAGAAGATCGTCGAAACCTACGACGCCATGAACGAGGGCGGCATCCGCAAGGTCAGCCCGCTCGCCGTTCAGATGATCATGCCCAACGGTGCGGCCGCGGTCGCCGGCTTGGAGCTCGGCGCCCGCGCCGGAGTCATCACCCCGGTGTCGGCGTGCTCGTCGGGCTCTGAGGCCATCGCCCACGGCTGGCGTCAGATCGTCATGGGTGACGCGGACTTCGCCGTCGTCGGTGGTGTCGAAGGCGCCATCGAAGCGCTGCCCATCGCGGCGTTCTCGATGATGCGGGCGATGTCGACCCGCAACGACAACCCTGCGGGTGCGTCGCGGCCGTTCGACAAGGATCGTGACGGCTTCGTGTTCGGTGAAGCCGGCGCGTTGATGATCATCGAGACCGAGGAGCACGCCCTGGCCCGTGGCGCCAAGCCGCTGGCCCGGATCATGGGCGCCGGCATCACCTCGGACGCGTTCCACATGGTGGCCCCCGCAGACGGCGGTGTTCGCGCCGGTGCCGCGATGAAGCGTGCACTGGAGACCGCCGGCCTGGACGCCAAGGACATCGACCACGTCAATGCCCACGGCACGGCCACCCCGATCGGTGACACCGCCGAGGCCAATGCCATCCGCGTTGCCGGATGTCAGAACGCCGCGGTCTACGCGCCGAAGTCGGCGCTCGGCCACTCCATCGGTGCGGTCGGTGCGCTGGAATCCGTATTGACGGTGCTCGCGTTGCGCGACGGGGTCATCCCCCCGACGCTCAACTACGAGACACCGGATCCCGCCATCGATCTCGATGTTGTTGCGGGCGAGCCTCGTTATGGCGAATACAAGTACGCCATCAACAACTCGTTCGGGTTCGGTGGACACAATGTCGCCCTGGCCTTTGGGCGTTATTAAGTCGAAGGGACATTGAGCAGGAATGGCAGGGGTAACCGCACAGAGGTTGTCAACGGGGAATGGTCTCCCCAATGTGGTCGTCACTGGCGTAGCCATGTCGACTGCCCTGGCGACCGACGCCGAAACCACGTGGCAGAAGCTCCTTGACGGACAGAGCGGGATTCGTCTTCTCAACGATGACTTCATCGAGAAGTACGACCTCCCCGTCCGCATCGGTGGGCACCTGCACGAGGATTTCGAAAGTGAACTGACGCGGGTCGAACTGCGTCGGTTGTCATATCTGCAGAAAATGTCGACGGTCATCGGCCGGCGAGTCTGGGAAAACGCAGGCTCGCCGGACGTTGACCCCCGACGACTGATGGTGTCGATCGGCACCGGCCTCGGCTCGACCGAGGAACTGGTCTTCGCCTACGACGGTATGCGCGAGCGCGGCCTGCGAGCGGTTTCGCCGCTGGTCGTGCAGATGTACATGCCCAACGGGGCAGCGGCCGCTGTCGGACTGGAGCGCAAGGCCAAGGCCGGGGTGTCCACCCTGATCTCGGCGTGCGCCTCCGGCTCGGAAGCCATCGCCAACGCCTGGCGCCAACTGGTCCTGGGCGAGGCCGACGTCGCCATCGCCGGTGGCGTCGAAACCAAGATCGAGGCAGTGCCGATCGCCGGGTTCGCCCAGATGCGCATCGTGCTGTCCAACAGCAACGACAACCCGGCCGGTGCCTGCCGCCCGTTCGACCGCGACCGCAACGGCTTCGTGTTCGGCGAGGGTGGCGCCATGCTGGTGCTCGAGACCGAGGAGCACGCCAAGGCCCGCGGCGCCAACATCCTGGCCCGCCTCATGGGCGCCAGCGTCACCTCGGACGGCTACCACATCGTCGCCCCGGACCCCAACGGGGAACAGGCCGGCTACGCCATGACCCGGGCCATCGAACTGGCCGGGCTCGTGCCCTCCGACATCGACCACGTCAACGCGCACGCCACCGGCACCAACGTCGGTGACGTCGCCGAGGGTGTGGCCATCAACAACGCCATGAAGGGCCACCGCCCCGCGGTGTACGCCCCCAAGTCAGCCCTGGGTCACTCGGTGGGTGCCGTCGGTGCGGTGGAGTCCATCCTCACCGTGCTCGCGCTGCGCGACGGCATCATTCCCCCCACACTGAACCTGGAGAACCTGGATCCGGAGATCGATCTGGATGTGGTCTCCAAGGCTCCGCGGCAGGGCGACTTCAAATACGCAATCAACAACTCATTCGGGTTCGGCGGCCACAACGTCGCACTCGCCTTCGGCAAGTACTGAGCAACGAAGCGCGAACCGCGAGATCAAGGAGACTAGAAAATGACGACCCTGGCACCTGAGGCGACGGCCGCCGAATCACTTGATCCTCGCGACCCGCTGTTGCGGCTCTCGACCTTCTTCGACCCGGGCAGCGTCAAGCCGCTGCACGAGCGCGACAAGTCGGGCGTCCTCGCCGCCTCCGGCACCGTCAACGGCGTGCACACCATCGCGTTCGCCACCGACGGCACCGTCATGGGTGGTGCCATGGGGGTCGACGGCTGCGCGCACATCGTCCGCGCCTACGACACCGCCATCGACGAGCAGGCCCCCATCGTGGGCATCTGGCACTCCGGTGGCGCCCGCCTCGCCGAGGGCGTGCGCGCGCTGCACGCGGTCGGCCAGGTCTTCGAGGCCATGATCCGGGCCTCGGGCTACATCCCCCAGATCTCGCTGGTCGTCGGCTTCGCCGCCGGCGGTGCCGCGTACGGCCCGGCCCTGACCGACGTCATCGTCATGGCCCCCGAGGGTCGCGTCTTCGTCACCGGCCCGGACGTCGTTCGCAGCGTCACCGGTGAGGACGTCGACATGGTCTCCCTCGGTGGCCCCGACACCCACCACAAGAAGTCCGGTGTGTGCCACATCGTCGCCGACGATGAACTCGACTGCTACGAGCGCGGCCGTCGCCTGGTCGGCCTGTTCAGCCAGCAGGGCCACTTCGACCGCACCAAGGCCGAGGCCGGCGACACCGACATCAGGGCTCTCATGCCCGAATCGGCACGTCGTGCCTACGACGTGCACCCGATCGTCGAGGCCCTGCTCGACGATGGCGTGCCGTTCGAGGAGTTCCAGTCCAAGTGGGCGCCGTCCATCGTGGTCGGCCTGGGCCGCCTCGCCGGCCGCTCCGTCGGCGTCATCGCCAACAACCCGCTGCGCCTCGGCGGCTGCCTGAACTCCGAAAGCGCCGAGAAGGCAGCGCGTTTCGTGCGCCTGTGCGACGCCTTCGGCATCCCGCTGATCGTCCTGGTCGACGTCCCCGGCTACCTGCCCGGTGTGGACCAGGAGTGGGGCGGCGTCGTGCGCCGTGGCGCCAAGCTGCTGCACGCGTTCGGTGAGGCCGAGGTCCCCCGCGTCACCCTGGTGACCCGCAAGATCTACGGCGGTGCGTACATCGCCATGAACTCGCGGTCGCTCGGTGCGTCGAAGGTGTTCGCCTGGCCGGACGCCGAGGTCGCCGTCATGGGCGCCAAGGCTGCCGTCGGCATCCTGCACAAGCGCAAGCTGGCCGCCGTCGAGGATGCCGCCGAGCGCGAGGCCCTGCACGAAGAGCTCGCCCTCGAGCACGAGCGGATCGCCGGTGGCGTCGACTCGGCTATCGAGATCGGCGTGGTCGACGAGAAGATCGACCCGGCCCACACCCGGTCCAAGATCACCCAGGCCCTCGCCGAGGCTCCGGCCCGCCGCGGTCGCCACAAGAACATCGCGCTCTAGGGTTTCCTGCGAGCTGGGGGTACCTCCCGCTCGCGAGCAGACGCGAAAACCCCCGAAACCTGAGGGTTTCGGGGGTTTTCGCGTCTGCTCGCGATGAGTTCTGCCGGCGATGGAAGTCTGTACAACCATGACGCAACTGGTGAAAGTGCAGAACTTCAACGTCTCGGCGGACGGCTTCGGCGCCGGTGTCGGGCAGAGCTTCGAGCGGCCCTTCGGCCACGCCGACCCGGGCACCATGTTCGCCTGGGCCGGCGCCACCGCCAGCTGGCCCAACCGCACTGATCCGGGCGGCACCCGCGGTCTCGATGACCACCTCGTGCGCGACTTCCACCACAACATCGGCGCAGAGATCATGGGCGCCAACAAGTTCAGCCCCTACCGCGGGCCGGCCCGGCTCGACTGGCAGGGCTGGTGGGGCGACGAACCACCGTTCCACACCCCGGTTTTCGTGATGACGCACCACGTGCGGCCGTCGTTCACGTTGTCGGACACCACGTTCCACTTCGTCGACGCGGGGCCGGCCGAGGTGCTGGAACTCGCCCGGGAAGCCGCGCAAGGCAAGGACATTCGTATCGGCGGCGGGGCAACCACGGTCCGCGAGTTCCTCGACGCCGACCTGATCGACACCCTGCACATCGTCGTCTCCCCCACCGTGACGCTCAGCGAGGGCTCACGACTCTGGGAGTCCCCCGACGAGCTGCTCGACCGGTACCACTGCGACGTGGTGCCCAGCTCCAGCGGCGTCGTCCATCACTTGTTCTGGCGCCGCTGAATTTCATCCGCGAGCAGACGCGAAAACCCCCAAAACACTCTGGTTTTGGGGGTTTTCGCGTCTGCTCGGCAGCGACTATCGGGTGGTGTAGCCGCCGTTGGCGAAGATGGTCTGACCGGTGATCCAGTGGCCCTCGTCGGCAAGGAACACGACCAGCGGGGCGATGTCCTCGATGTTGGTCAGCCGGTTTCCCATCGCCTGCGACTTGTGGAACGCCACGCGCTCCGGGGTCTCCTGACCGTAGAAGAACGGCGTGTCCATGGGCCCGGGGCCGACGTTGTTGACGTTGATGCCGCGCGCCGCGAACTCCTTCGCCGCGGCGCGGGTGAAGTGCTCGACGGGACTCTTCGCGCCGGCGTAGGTGCTGTAGCCATCGGTGAAGGCCGCGAGCAGCGCCGTCACGATGGTGATCACCGATCCGCCGTCGTTCAGCCGGCGGCCGGCCTGCTGCAGGAAGAAGTACGCCGCCTTGGCGTTGATGTCGAACATCGAATCGTATTCGGCCTCGGTCGTTTCCACGATCGGCTTACGCAGCACCTTGCCGACGGTGTTGATCGCGATGTCGACGCCGCCGAACGCCTCGACCGCCGCGTCGAACAGCCTCTCCACGTTGCCGGGGACGGTCAGGTCGCCCTGAACCTTGATGGCCTTGGCGCCGGCGGCCTCGACGGCAGCGACGGTCTGGTCGGCGTCGGCCTCGGTGGCGGCACTGTTGTAGTGCACCGTGACGTTGACGCCGCGCGCGCCGAGGGTGGTGCTGATCAGGCCGCCCAGGTTCTTGGCTCCGGCGGCGACGACTGCTGATTTACCTTCGAGATTGCTCATGACGCCCACGCTAGCCACGGCAAACCACAAATAGAAACGAAACTTTTCTACCTATCCACAAGCATTAGTTGTAGATAGGGTAGCGGCATGACCCGGCCGTATCCCGATCTGCGTCGGCTGCAGCACTTTCTCGCGGTCGCCGACACCGGCGGTTTCACCCGCGCCGCGGACCAGCTGCACCTGAGCCAGCAGGCCCTCAGCAGCTCCATCCGCCAGCTCGAGAAAGAGCTGGGCGCAATACTTTTCGACCGCGACGGCCGTCGGGTCACCTTGACGCCGGCGGGCCGCCAACTGCACAGCGATGCCCGCACACTCCTCGCCGCCGCCCACACCGTCACTGATCATGTACAGCGCGCGGCCAGCGCCGCGCGGGAGAACTACGTCGTCGGGCACACCCCCGCGCTCGAGAGCGTCGAGGCGTACGCGCTTCTGGAAGCGGTCATCGACGCCTTCGCCGACGTGTCATTCACGTTCCGCCAGATGTTTCCCGATCAGCTGTCCCCCGCGCTGCTCGACGGATCGATCCAGCTCGCGCTACGGCGCGGCGTGGTGCCGGACCGCGACCTCGCGACCGCGGTGCTGGACTATCACCAGGTGCGCGTGGCGGTGCTGAGTTCCCATCCGCTGGCCCGGCGCGACGCCGTCGACCTCACCGACCTGACCGACGAACGCATCGCGCTCTGGGCACCGCCCGGCGCGTCGTACTACAGCGACCTCCTGCTGGGCGCCTGCCGCCGAGCCGGTTTCGAGCCGGACTATGTCGTCAGCCGGGTACAGGGCGCAGCCACCGTGGCCGCCCCGCTGACGACGGAGGCGGTCGCGTTCGTCACGCATCCGGCGGGACCGGTGATGGGCGGCCGGGTGACGGTCGTCGATCTCCAGCCAGCACTACTGGTACCGGTACAGGCCATGTGGCAGCGGCATACCCGGTCGCCGATCCGGGACCTGCTGCTGGCTCAGCAGGGGTAGTCAGGTGCGCGCCGCCAGAGCCTCGTCGGCGAGGTCGTCGAGTTCCTTGCCCTTGGTCTCGGGCCCGAACAGGTAACCGATCACGGTCAGCAGCCAGATGCCGGACAGCGCCAGGTAGGGCGTCTGCACGCCGTAATGGCCGATGGCCCAGCCGACGACGGTCGGCGCAGCGATCGACACGATGCGACCGCCGCCGACGGCGACACCGAATCCGGTGCCGCGCAGCACTGTTGGGAACAACTCGGAGATGTAGGCGTCCCCGACACCCCAGAGCCAGCCGAGGGTGGCGATGGATATGGCGCCGTAGACCTGGTATTCGGCCAGCGAATCCGAGGTGGCCGCCAGGATCGCGGAGCCGGCCTCGATGACGGCACCGAGGATCGCCGAAGGACGGCGGCCGAATCGATCGGCCAACGCGGTGCCGACGAAGACGAAGACGACCTGCAGCAGGAAGAACACCAGGGCGTAGCGAATCGCGTCGGTGGTGGACGCGTGGAATCTCTTGACGATGTACGTGGTCAGGAACAACGTCGAACCCCAGTAGCCGACCGCGTTGGCCGTGTAGATCAGCCAGCCCACGACCAGCCGCCGCCGCACGCCGGGCAGCTGCCACAGTTTCGCGCGCGGGATGCCATCCCGTTTCCGCGTCTCGTTGACCTCGGTGTAGCGGGGTGATTCCGTAATGCCCTGGCGGACAAGGAACAAGATGATGGCCGGGACGATGGCCACAATGAACGACGATTGCCAACCGAACCGTGGCACCAGCACCAGCGCGACGGCGGCCGCGAGGACGTAGCCGAGAGAGAACAGCGAGAAGATCACCCCGCCCACACCGATCGCGCGGGTCTTCGTGGGCCACACCTCGGCGGTATAGGGGGCGCCCACCGCCAGTTCGCCGGCGCCACCCACTCCGGTGAGGAAGCGCAGGCCGGTGAATGCGGCCAGGTTGGTGGTGATGCCGGCCAATGCTGTGGTGATGCCGTACAACAGGATTGACGCACCGAGCGTGGTCTTGCGTCCCCACCGGTCGGCGGCGATACCGAAACCGATGGTTCCGATGGTGTAGCCGACCAGAAAGATCGATCCGATGTACCCGGCCTGGGCCTCTGTGATCTGCAGGGTCTTCTTGATCTCGGGCAGGACCAGGCCGTAGATGTTCACCGCGTAGGAGTCGAAGCCGTACCCCAGTCCCGCCGTCACCGCCACGAACAGCGCCGGTTTGAACGGCTGTGACTTCAGCGGGGGCGAATCGACCTGTGCCTCTTCCAGATTCGCAGCCATCCGTCGACGGTATCGGGCACCGCACAGTGCCCGAACATTCAGAATCCGCCGGATCGCAAATGCGCTCAGATCTGTCCGTGATTCGGCGGCGCCACCCCGGAGAGCTCCCACGCGCCGATGTGGTGGTACTTCCAGTCGACGGGGTCGTGCACGCTGTGCGTCCGTGCGTTACGCCAGTGCCGGTCAAGGTCATGACGGCGGTCGGTTCCGCTGGCGCCGGTCAGCGCGAAGACCTGACTGGCGACGTCGACGGCCACGTCGCTGGCGAAGGCTTTGGCCTGCGCGACCGCTATCGAGCCGCGCGCGGCGGCGTCGGGATCGGTGACCTCGAGCCCGATGTCTTCGAGTTCGCCTGCGGCCCACCGCAGGAGCTGGGTCGATGCCCGCGTCCGGGTGGCGAGTTGACCGAACCGGAGCAGCACGTGCGGATCGTCGGCGGCGGCGTTGGCCCCGCCGTACCGCACCGCCTCGAAGAACGGGCGGCTGCGGGTACGGACGAACTCGCCGGCGTCGGCCAGGGCGCCTTCCGCGATACCCGCTTCGATGGCCGCGTGGACGAGCTGGGCGCGCGCGCCGAGCAGTTGCGGCTTCTCGAATGCCGACCAGTAGGGCACCACCAGGTCAGGGTCGATGGCGACACCGTCCAACGTAGTGGTGCCACTCACGGTCGAGCGCTGGCCCATGGCGGCCCAGTCTTCGTCGATGGTCACCCCGGGCGCGTCGCGTTCGACGAACGCCAGCACGAGACGACCGTCCGGATCGAGCGCGCTGACCGCCAGCCACTGCGATGTGATGGCGCCGGTGCAGTAGTACTTGGTGCCGTCGAGTCGCCACCGCGCACCGTCGTTGCGGAGTCGGGTCTTGAGGTCTTGGGCATGGTGGCCACCACGCTCGGCGAGCACCGGGCCGATGCGAGCGCCGTCGACGACAGCGGGCAGGATTCGGGCCCGCTGCAGTGGGGTACCGAGCAGGCGCAGGATGTCCACGGCCAGGTAATGACCCTGTGGCGTCTGCGCAAGGGCCGGGTCGGCCGCCGCGACGATCCGGATGACCTCGGCCAGGGTCCGGGGCCCGAGCCCGTCTCCGCCATCGTCGATGGGCACCGTGACGGCCGGCAGGCCCAGGTTGTCGAACTCGGCCACTTCGGCGCGGGGTACGGCACCGGCGCGATCACGTGCTGCCGCACCGGGCTTCACCGCTGTCGCGAATTCTTCGGCGGCAGCGACGACTTGGGCGTGGGTCCGCGGAGCCCGGGCGCGCCCCATGGTCAGTGCCGATCAGCGAGCAGGCCGCGCTCCGCCAGGATGGGGATGACGCCCTCGCCGAAGGCGAAGGCCTCTTCCAGGTGCGGATACCCGGACAGGATGAACTCGTCGAGGCCCAGCTCGTGGTACTCGGCGATGCGGTCGGCGACCTGCTCATGGCTGCCGACCAGCGCGGTGCCGGCGCCACCACGGACCAATCCGATACCGGCCCACAGATTGGGCGATACCTCCAGGTTGTCGGTCCGGCCGCCGTGCAGGGCCGACATCCGCCGCTGTCCCTCGGACTGCGAGTTGCGCTGCACCTGCTGGGCGCGGCTGATGCTCTCGGGATCGAGGCCCGCCAGCAGCTTGTCGGCCTGTGCCCACGCTTCCTCTTCGGTGGGACGGCTGATGACGTGCAGCCGAATCCCGAACCGCAGTTCCCCGGCCGCCCGCCGCGCTCGGCCCAGGTTCTTGACCTGGTGACGCACGGCGTCGAGCTTCTCGGCGACCTGAGCGGGCGGCTCACCCCAGGTCAGGTACACGTCGGCGTGTTCGGCGGCCACTTCGAGCGCTTCCGCCGAGGAGCCGCCCAGGTAGATGTCCGGCCAGGTCTCGGCGGGGATGATCGTCGCGTTCTCGACAGACAGGTGCTTGCCGGTGAAGGTGACCGGGCCGCCGCCGGACCACAGCTGCCGGAAGATCGTGAGGAACTCGGCGGCGCGCTCGTAGCGCTCGGATTTGCCGAGGTAGTCACCGAACCGGCGCTGCTCGATGTCATCGCCGCCGGTGACGACGTTGAGCAGCAATCGATTCCGCGAGATGCGCTGGTACGTGGCGGCGGCCTGGGCCACCAGGGTCGGCGCCTGCAGCCCGGGCCGGAATGCCACCAGGTACTTGAAGTGTTCGGTCCGTTGGGTCAGTGCTGCCGTGAACACCCAAGCGTCCTCGCACCAGCTGCTGGTGGGGGTCAGCGCCCCGGTGAACCCGAGTTTCTCGGCGGCGCCGGCCACCAGACTGAGGTAATCGAGGTCGGGCGCCCGATCCGCGCCGAAGGCGTCTGCCCGGCTGCCTGCGCCACCGACGGCATTGCCGAGGCTCAGGTCGGTGCGCGAGTCACCGTTGGTCGGCAGGAACCAGTGCAACGTGATGGCCATCGGTCTACCGCGAGAACTCGACGCGACTGCCGTTGCGAGTGGTCGTGGTCAGAACAGGCATGGCTCAACTCCCGGGGACGTGATGCCACCACAAGAGAAAGCAGTGGCGAATGCAGGCTTCTCTGCGAAATGTAGAGGCAACCCATGCCGCCGGATACCGCCGGTGAATCGGTTCACGCTGCCGCAACAGGCGTGACCACCGGACGTGGCCGCGATTCCGTCAGAATCATCCTGATTCCAACGCGCACGATCCGACCGTCAGATGAAATCCTGCGCCACCGCGGCGACACGGTCGCGGTCGGCGTCGACCAGCCCGATCCGGGTCCGACGGTCCAGGATGTCATCGGCGGTGAGCGCTCCCTCGTGCGTGACCGCGTATTCGAATTCCGCCCGCGTGACGTCGATTCCGTCGGCCACCGGCTCGGCGGGACGGTCACAGGTGGCCGCGGCGAACACGTTAGGCGCCTCGGCGCCGTAGCGCGCCACCAACGACTCCGGCAGCGCCGCAACACGATCCACCGCCACCGGGTTCTCCGGAGCCCCGACCAGGGGCAGATTCCGGGTCCGGCACTCCCCCGCGCGGAGGCCGCGCAGCGACACCGCCCGGTTCAGCACGTCCTCGGCCATATACCGGTATTCGGTGAGTTTGCCGCCGATGACGCTGAGCACACCGTTGCCCGACTCGACGACGGCGTGATCGCGGGACACGTCGGCGGTGTTGCCCTCGCCGGTGTCGATCAGCGGCCGCAGCCCGGCATAGGCGCCCAGGACGTCGTCCGGCCCCAGGCTCGTCGCCAGCGCGGTGTTGACGGTGTCCAGCAGAAATTTGATCTCGGCCGGAGTCGGTTGCGGCACATCGGGAATGGGGCCGGGTGCGTCCTCGTCGGTGAGACCGAGGTACACGCGGCCGAGTTGTTCGGGCATCGCGAAGATGAACCGGCCCCGCTCACCGGGGATCGGAACCGTCAGGGCCGCAGTCGGATTGCCGAACGCCGCGGCGTCGAACACGAGGTGGGTACCGCGGCTGGGCCGCAGCTTGATCGCGCCGTCGATCTCGCCGGCCCACACGCCGGCGGCGTTGATCACCGCGCGCGCGGTCAGGTCGAAGGACTCGCCGGTGAGCTGGTCGGTCAGCCGCACCGACGTGCCCGTGGCACCGGAGGCCGCCACCCGGGTGAGGATGCGGGCCCCATGCTGGGCGGCGGTTCGCGCCACTGCGGTGACCAGGCGGGCGTCGTCGATCAGCTGGCCGTCGTAGGCGAGCAACGCGCCGTCGAGTCCGTTGCGACGGACCGCGGGCACCAGCTCCGCCGCTCGGGCCGCGTCGACACGACCCGAGCGCGGCAGGACCGCGGCCGAGGTGCCGGCGAGGCGGCGCAGGCCATCACCGGCGATGAATCCGGTGCGTACCAAAGCCCTTGAGGCCCGGTTCATCTCGGGAAGCAGCGGCACAAGTTGCGGCATGGCGTGCACGAGGTGCGGAGCGTTGCGGCTCATGAGGATGCCGCGCTCGATGGCGCTGCGCCGGGCGATCCCGACGTTGCCCGTTGCCAGGTAGCGCAGGCCGCCGTGGACGAGTTTGGAACTCCACCGGCTGGTGCCGAACGCCAGGTCGTGTTTCTCGACGAGCACCGTCGACAGTCCGCGCGTCGCGGCGTCCAGCGCGATACCCACACCGGTGATGCCACCGCCGATGACGACGACGTCGACGCTCTCCCCGTCGGCCAGAGCCGCCAGTTCAGAGGTGCGGCGGGCCGCATTGAGGGCACTGGTCATGGCTTGAGGTATCCGTTCAGCGAGTGGGCAAGTTCGATGTCCAGCGCGGCGACGTCGAGGACGGGTGCGACCATCTGCGCCGACTGGATGGCCGATTGGACGATCAGCAGACACATGGCGGCGAGCTGTTTGGGGTCGCCGGCGCGGACGCTGCCGTCGACCTGCGCCGTGTCCAGCGCGCCGGCCAGCACTTCGAGGAGGATCTGCTGGCTGGTACCCATCCGCTGGGAGATGTAGACCATCGCCAGGGCGGGTGCGCTGCTCAGCACCGACATGATGACCTCGTCGTCGCGGAGTCGCTCCGCCATGCCGACCATCCGTTTGACGATCGCCTCGCGGTCGGCGCCGGTGACGGCAACCTCATTGAGCGCGTTGGTGATTCGTGCTGTCAGCAGCGCCGCGAGGATCGCCTGCGTGTCCGGCCAGCGCCGGTACACCGTCGGCCGGCTGACCCCGGCCCGACGCGCAATCTCGGCCAGCGTCACGCGGTCCACGCCGAAGGCGATCACGCAGTCAGCCGCAGCGTCGATGATTCGGCCGTCGACCGATTCATCGTTACTGATTGACATCATGTGTAATACTGTAACGCATGACCGCAACACGTGACCACCTCGAACCGCCGATGAAGTGGAACGCCTGGGGCGACCCCGCGGCAGCGAAGCCGCTGTCCGACGGCATCCGCGGCCTGCTGACCGCGGCGCTGGGTATCGACGCGGCCCCGGCGGAGGAGCTCGAAGCCGACCAGGTCACATTGCGCCCGTCCGCGCTGGCGGACGCCGACCGCGTCGCGCTCGCGGCGATCGTCGGCGACGATTTCTGCCGCACGGGCGATCATGACCGCCTGCTGCGCGCCGGCGGCAAGTCGACGCTGGACCTGTTGCGCCGTAAGGACACCGGCGAGCAGGATGCACCGGACGCGATCCTGCTGCCCGGCTCCGAAGACGAGATCGCGCGAATCCTGCAGTACTGCACCGAACATCGCATCGCGGTCGTTCCGTTCGGCGGCGGCACCAGTGTGGTCGGCGGACTCGACCCGATCCGTACCGGCTTCAACGCCGTCGTGTCACTGGACCTGCGCCGCCTGGACCGGCTGGTCGCGCTCGACAAGGAGTCCGGCGAGGCCGAGCTCGAGGCCGGCGTCACCGGCCCGCAGGCCGAGGAACTCCTTGGTGCCGAGGGCTTTTCGCTCGGCCACTTCCCACAGAGCTTCGAATTCGCCACCATCGGCGGGTTCGCCGCCACGCGGTCGTCGGGCCAGAACTCGGCCGGCTACAACCGGTTCGACGACATGGTGCGCGGGCTGACCGTCGTCACCCCCGCAGGCGTCCTCGACCTCGGCCGCGCCCCGGCGTCGGCGGCCGGGCCCGACCTGCGTCAGCTGATCGTCGGGTCGGAGGGCACGTTCGGCGTCATCACCCGGGTTCGGGTGCGCGTCCACCCGGTGCCCGAGACCACCCGCTACGAGGCCTGGTCTTTCCCCGACTTCGCCACCGGCGCAGCGGCTTTGCGTGCCGTCATCCAGACCGGCACCGGCCCGACAGTCATCCGGTTGTCCGATGAGGTCGAGACCGGCATCAACCTGGCGACCACGGAGAGCATCGGCGAGCAGACCATCACCGGTGGCTGTCTGGCGATCACCCTGTTCGAGGGCTCGTCCGCGCACACCGAGAGCCGTCACGACGAAACCCGCGCGCTGCTGGCCGCGCAAGGCGGCACGTCGCTCGGCGAGGCGCCGGCCCGCGCCTGGCAGCACGGCCGGTTCGGCGCGCCCTACCTGCGCGACTCGCTGCTGACGGCCGGCGCGCTGTGCGAGACCCTGGAGACAGCGACGACGTGGTCCAACGTGCCGGCGCTGAAGGCCGCCGTCACCGAGGCGCTGACGACGTCGCTGCAGGAAAGCGGCACACCGGCGTTGGTGATGTGCCACATTTCGCACGTCTACCCCACCGGCGCCTCGCTGTACTTCACTGTCGTGGCCGGCCAGCGCGGCAACCCGATCGAGCAGTGGCGCGCGGCGAAAACCGCTGCGTCCGAGGCGATGGTGCGCTGCGGCGCCACCATCACCCACCACCACGCGGTCGGCGCCGACCACAAGCCGTGGATGACGGCTGAGGTCGGCGACCTGGGCGTCGAGGTGCTGCGCGCCGTCAAGAACGTCCTCGATCCCGGCGGAATCCTCAACCCTGGCAAGCTGATCCCGTGACAGGCACGCTGCAGCGAGTCACCCTGCTGACCAACCCTGCCTCGGGCCAGGGACGGGGCTCCGCGGCGGCGCAGCGCGCCGTCGTGCGGCTGCAACGCCGCGGCGTCGACGTGGTCGAGCTGATCGGATCCGACGCCGCGCATGCCCGACAACTGCTCGACGAGGCACTCGACCACGGCACCGACGCCGTGGTGGTGGCCGGCGGCGACGGCATCATTTCCCTTGCGCTGCAAGCACTTGCACAGGGCGATGTGCCACTCGGCATCATCCCCGCCGGCACCGGCAACGACCACGCCCGCGAGTTCGGGATTCCGCGGGACGACCCGGAAGCCGCCGCGGACATCATCGCGACGGGCCGCACCCGGACCATCGACCTGGGCCGGATCGACGGCGCCGACGGCACCGTGCGCTGGTTCGGCACGGTGATGTCGGCGGGATTCGACTCGCTGGTCACCGATCGCGCCAACCGGATGACGTGGCCGCGGGGCCGGATGCGGTACAACGCGGCGATGCTGGTCGAACTGTCGCAGTTGCGGCTGCACACGTCGCGGGTCAGTTTCGACGGCGGCCCGGAGCAGGAAATACCGGTGACACTGGCGACCTTCGGCAACGGCAAGAGCTATGGCGGCGGCATGCTGATCTGCCCTGGCGCGGACCTCAACGACGGCCTGTTGGATGTCACGATGGCGGCCTCGGACTCGCGATTCAAGTTGATCCGCTTGTTCCCCACGGTCTTCAAGGGCACGCATGTCCACCTCGACGAGGTGACCACGCGGCGGGCCCGCACCGTCACCATCGATGTGCCCGGGATAAACGCCTACGCCGACGGTGAATTCGTGTGCCCGTTGCCGGTGACGGTGTCCGCGGTCCCGAATGCGTTGCGGGTCCTGGTTCCGTAGCCCGGCATTCAGTCCTGCGTAGCCGCAAGCAGCGCAAGCAGATTCATCAACCGGGTGATGGCGCCGGTGACCGGCCGTGCCGACAGTGTCGGATCGACGGCACGCTGAATCCCGAGCCCGATGCCGGCGCTGAGAAAAAGGTTGCCGATGTCGTCGAAGCTGTCGATCACCCCGGCGGCGACCAACTGCTCTTCACCGAGCCCCAAATCGACCGCGAGCGAACGCAATACCTCGACGACCATCTGGGCACCTTCGTTGCGCAGATCGGTGATCATCTGCCCCAGCTCGGGGTCATTGCGCGACAACACCACGAATTCGAGTTCGAGCATCGTCCAGCCCACGTCGCCGGCGGTGCGTTCCAGCCAGGCATTCACCGCCTCGACCCGGCTCGGGACGTCGGCATCCGACATCGCCAGCTCGGACATCTCGGAGAACTTGTCGCGGTGGATGGCCTCCAGCACTTCCCGGCACAGAACCGGCTTACTGCCGAAGTTCGAATACACCGCACCCTTGCTGTAGCCGGCGTCGTCGGCGATGTCCTCGAGGCTGGTGGACGCATATCCGTGCGCGAGGAACCGCGCCTTCGCCGCGTCGAGTAGTTCGGCGCGCGTCTGCTCCTGACGCTGCGCCCTGGTCAATCGCGGCATGCGTCGATGTTAGTGGTTTGCGATACCGGGAGTACTAGCTTTACTCAGAGGATTCGGATACCGTGGGTATTCGAATGAGCCGGCGAGGCTTCTACCAGCAGATACGAGGCTATCGATGCAGCTAGCGCGACGCACACAAGCGCTCGACGGCGCAACCGTCGTCATCACCGGAGGTGCCCGGGGCATCGGCGCCAAGACCGCCGAACTCTTCTCGCAGCACGGCGCCGCGGTGTGGATCGGCGACGTCGACGCCGACATCGCCGAGCAGACTGCTCGCAGAATTCCCGGCTGTCGCAGCGCACGCCTCGACGTCACCCGGCGCGAGTCCTGGGACCAATTCGTCGGCCAGGTGGTCACGGCATCCGGCCATATCGATGTCCTCATCAACAACGCCGGCGTGATGCCCCTGGGCGCATTCGAGTCCGAAGCCGAGGCCACGACCGACCTGATCCTCGACGTGAATGTCCGCGGCGTCCTGAACGGCATGCGGGCAGTGATCCCGTCGATGGTCGCGCGCGGCCGCGGCCACGTCGTGAACGTCGCGTCGATGGCGGGCATGATCCCCGTGCCCGGCATGGTCACCTACAACGCCAGCAAGTTCGCCGCGGTCGGAGCGTCACTGGCGGCACGGACCGAATACGCCGGAACCGGTGTCACCGTATCGGCGGTGCTGCCGTCAGCGGTCCGCACCGAACTGTCCTCGGGCGTCCAACTCGGCGGCGGCATGCCGACAGTCGACCCCGTAGACGTCGCACAGGCCATCCTGAAGACGTTGCGCACCAAGGCCGCCCGCACCTCGGTGCCGGAATGGGTGGCCCCCGGTTGGGCACTGGTCGATGCGCTGGTCCCGGAGTTCGTGCAACGTGCGGCACGCTCGCTCATCGATGACCGCCGGGCACTGACCGCCCTGGACCCGGTCGGCCGGTCGGATTACCTGAACCGGATCGAGCGGCAGTCGAACGAGCATGCTGCCGAATCGGATTCAGAGGCGCAGGCGTGAAGCGTGCACTGGCCATCGGCTGCGGCGGGACCATCGGCGGCGCGTGGATCGTCGCGGCGCTGCACGCCTTGCAGGAACAGACGGGGTGGGACCCGCGGGAAGCCTCGGTGCTCCAGGGCACCTCGGCGGGCGCCGAGATCGTCACCATGCTCGGGGGCGGCGCGTCCGTCGACGACCTGGTGGCAATGCACCGCGGCACCAGCACCGACGAACGTCTGCGTCAGCACATCGAAGCGACGCCGCCGAGCCTGCCACCCCTGCCGGCACCCCGTCTGCTGAACCCGGCTCTCCTGCGCAGCCAGAACGGCCTGGCCGCGGTCACCGGCATCGCACCGACGGGGCGCGCCGATGCAACATGGCTGCAGCGCTTGGCATCCGGATTCGCCAACAAGTCGGGTTGGCTGGACCATCCGGGGGCCCGCATGGTGGCATTCGACTACCAGCACGGCGAGCGGGTGGCGTTCGGCGCGCCCGGTGCACCGAAAGCCACTGCAGACGAAGCACTCCGGGCGTCGTGGGGTGTCCCGGGCTGGATGCCGCCGGTCAGCATCGGGGGCCGCAAGTTCGTCGACGGCGGCGCCGCGTCCACTGCGTCGGTCGACCTCATCAGCCATGACGATGCCGACCTGATCTACGTCATCACCCCAATGGCCTCCGAAAGCGGTGTTCGCGCACCTGGATTGGGCGGCATCCTCGAAGACCGGCTGCTCCGCCGTCCGATGTCCGCGGTGCTGGATGCCGAGATCGCCACCGCGCGCGCCCGCGGCATCGAGGTCGTCGTGATCCGGCCGGACGCCGACGATCTGGCCGGCCTCGGCGCCAACTTCATGCTGCGCAGCAAGCGGCGCGCGGCGTTCGAATCCGCCATGACCACCGCACCGAACACGGTGCGTCGAGCTTGGGAGTCCTGATGAGCAAACGTGATCCGCGCATCGTCATCATCGGCGCCGGCGTCGCCGGGATCGCCTCCGCGTACACCTTCCAGCAGGCCGGGTTCACCAACTTCACCATCCTGGAGAAGGGTTCGGACGTCGGTGGGGTCTGGCACTGGAACCGCTACCCCGGGCTGACGTGTGATGTGCCGTCGCACATCTACCAGTTCGCCTTCGCCCCCAAGCCCGACTGGAGCCACATCTGGGCGGGCGGCCAGGAGATTCAGAAGTATCACCGCGACGTCGTCGAGCGGTTCGGCCTCGACAACCATCTGCGGCTCAACACCGAAGTCACGGCACTGCACTACGACCAGGACGAACACACCTGGACCGTAACGACCGAGAATGACACGCTGACAGCCGATTTCGTCATCTGCGCCACCGGCGTGCTGCACCACCCCTTCACGCCAGACATCCCCGGCATGGACTCTTTCGAGGGCACCGTCGTCCATACCGCCCGATGGGATGCCGAACTGGAGACCGCGGGCAGGCGCATCGCCGTGATCGGCACCGGATCGACCGGCGTGCAGGTGGTTTCGGCGCTGCAGCCCGAAGCCGGCAAGCTGCTGCACTTCGCCCGGTCCCCGCAGTGGATGCTGTGGGCACCGATGAAACTGCCGCAGCTGGGTGCCGTCACCGCCCTGCTGCGGGCCGTGCCGCAGCTGTATCAGGCTGTCGCCGAACGTATTCCGCTGTGGGGCTCGAGCGTTCTCGTCGACATCGTGACGAAGCCGACGTGGCGGCGCAAGTTGGTGCAGCAGTACGCCCGGCTGAGCCTGCGCGCCCAGGTCCGCGATCCGAAGCTACGCGCCGAACTCACCCCCGACTACCAGCCGCTGTGCAAACGGCAGGTGCTGTCGGGTACCTACTACCAGGCGATCACCGCCCCCAACGCCCAACTGGTCACCGATCGCATCGCCGAGTTCACGCCGACCGGCATCCGCACCACCGCGGGCGAGCACCACCGGATCGATATCGCGGTACTGGCCACAGGTTTTCAGGCGCACAACTACATGCGCCCGATGCAGGTGGTGGGCCGCGATGGCCTCACCCTGGACGACGCCTGGGTCAAGGGCCCACGCGCCTACCGGATGACCGCGATTCCCGGCTTCCCGAACTTGTTCACCGCGCTCGGCCCGAACTCGCCGACGGGGTCCATCTCGCTGCAGTACACCGCGGAACTGACCGCGCGGTACATCGTGAAGTGGATCGAGCGGTTCGAGCGCGGCGAGATCAACGAAGTCGAGGTGACCGAGGAGGCCACCGACGAGTTCAACGCCGCCGCGATCGAAGCCATGGAACCGACGGTGTGGAACACCGGTTGCAATTCCTGGTACTTCAGCGAGGGCGGCACCATCGATCTGTGGCCGTTCGACGTCGGCACCATCACCCGCATGCTGAGCGAACCGGAGCCGGAGCACTACCGGGTCAGTTGACCAAACAAGCTCATGTTCGACGAATCGGCGGAGTTCTAGCCGACACCCCGGTTGAGCCAGCTGACTTCGCCGACCTCGGCGCCGCCGCCGCGGTAGGGCTCCAGAGCCTCGTCCCAGGCGGTGCCCAGGACGGTGTCGAGTTCGGCGGCGAGCATGTCGGCGCCCCCCTCCATCAAGGTGCGCAGGCGTTGCTCGCCGACCATGGTGTCACCGTTGGCGCTCATCGAACCGCTCCACAGGCCCAGGGTCGGGGTGTGGCACCAGCGGTGTCCGTCGACGCCCGCGCTCGGGTCCTCGGTCACCTCGAAGCGCAGCACCGACCACGAGCGCAAGGCGCTCGCGAGCTGAGCTCCGGTGCCGACGGGCCCCATCCAGTTGGTGATGGCGCGCAACTGACCGGGCATGGCGGGTTGGGGCGTCCACTTGAGGTTCGCCCGCGACGACAGAGTCGACGAAAGTGCCCACTCCACATGCGGGCATACCGCCGCGGGAGAGGCATGGATATACACCACGCCCGTCGTCGCGTCGGCGAGTTGGTTCGACGCACGCATAATCTGCTCCTTCAGCTCCACGAGGGACGTCTTCCCCAACGACCTGGTGTTGCTGAAATGTTGCAGTTGTTTAGTGCGTGTCTATTGTGCCGCGTGAGACCCCTGTTGCGCTAGTCTGTCGCGCAATCTCTCAGGACGGCCTCAGAATCGCACCGCGATCAGGCCCGTTGGCGGCTCATGGCCGAACACTTCACCAATTCCCGGACACGCGCCAACAGCTGCGCGGAGCCCCAGCACGCCATCTATCTTCTAACCGTGACTGCCCTGGACCGGTTCTTCGAGATCTCCGCACGCGGCTCAACCGTCGCCGCCGAACTGCGCGGCGGCGCCGTGACCTTCATCGCGATGGCGTACATCATCGTGCTGAACCCCATCATCCTGTCGAGCACGGCAGACATCGCCGGGCACAAGCTCCCATTCGGCCAGGTCTCCGCGGTGACATCATTGGCGGCCGGCGCCATGACGATCCTGTTCGGCGTCGTCGCCCGCCTGCCGTTCGCGTTCGCTGCCGGCCTTGGCATCAACTCATTCCTGGCCAGTTCCGTGGTGGGCGTCCTGACCTGGCCGGAAGCGATGGGGCTGGTGGTCATCGAAGGCCTCATCATCGTCGCGATGGCCGTCACCGGGCTGCGGCGCATGATCTTCGACGCGGTACCCATGCCGCTGAAGCTGGCCATCACCGCCGGCATCGGGTTGTTCATCATGTTCATCGGACTGGTCAACGCCGGCTTCGTCGCGTCGACGGGTCATCCGTCACCGCCGCTGGGCCTGGGCGCCGGCGGCACGGGCTCTGTCCGCGCGATTCCCACCCTGATCTTCGTGTTCACCCTGCTGACCTCGGGCGTCCTTGTCGCCCGCAAGGTGCGCGGCGGCATCCTCATCGGCCTCATCAGCGGAACTGTGGTCGCCGCTGCTGTCGAGGCCATCTGGCACCTCGGCTCGGCAACGGAGAAGCCCGGCGGTTGGAGCCTGTCCGTCCCGACGCTGTCCGGTTCCCCGTTCGCGGTGCCCAATCTGTCACTGATCGGTCACGTGGACTTCGGCAGCTTCGGCCGGATCGGCGCCATCGCCGCGCTCATGCTGGTGTTCACGCTGCTGTTCACCAACTTCTTCGACGCCATGGGCACCATGACGGGCCTGTCCCGGCAGGCCGGCCTCGCCGATGAGCACGGCAACTTCCCGCGCCTGCAGTCCGCCCTGGTCATCGAGGGCACCGGCGCGGTGGTCGGCGGCGCGGTGTCGGCGTCGTCCAACACGGTGTTCGTCGAGTCGGGCACCGGCATCGGCGAAGGTGCCCGCACCGGCCTGGCGAGCCTGGTGACCGGTGGATTGTTCTTGGCCGCAATGTTTCTGACGCCGCTCACGGAGATCGTGCCCACCGAGGTCGCGGCCGCCGCGCTGGTGATCGTCGGCACCCTGATGGTCTCGGTGCTGCGCGAGATCGACTTCTCCGACTTCTCGGTGGCCCTGCCGGTGGTGCTGACCGTGGCCGTCATGCCGCTGTCCTACTCGATCGCCAACGGCATCGGCGTCGGGTTCATCGCCTGGGCCGTGCTGCGCGCGGCGTCGGGCCGCATCAAAGAGATCAGCCCGCTGCTGTGGGTCGTCGCCGCCGGGTTCCTGCTGTTCTTCGCGCGAGGCTGGATCGACAGCATGATCGGCGTCGTCCGCTAGCCGAACTCCCGCACGACGGCGGCGGACACTTCCGGCCACGCGGCGTGCGTCCAGTCCCCGAAATCGCGGTCCGTCAGCACGACCAGCGCCAGGTCCGCCTCCGGATCCACCCAGAGGAACGTCCCCGACTGACCGAAATGGCCGAATGTCCGGCCCGAGTTGGCCGCGGCCGTCCAGTGCGGGTGCTTGCCGTCGCGAATCTCGAAACCCAGACCCCAGTCGTTCGGGCGCTGCGACCCGAACCCCGGCAGCACCCCATCGAGACCCGGGAAATGCACCGAGATCGCGTCGGCGTGCATGGGCGTCGACACCAGGGCCGGACGCAACAGGTCACCGGCGAACGCCGCAAGGTCGGTCACGGTGGACCAGGCGCCGTAGCCGGCGGTTTCGGCCGCGCCCGGCAGGTCGGAATCGCTCATCCCCAGCGGCTCGAACACCGCTTCGCGCAGGTACTGCGCGAACTCGATGCCGGACTCGTGCTGCAGCACCTGGGCCAGCACCGCGAACCCGACATTCGAGTAGATGCGGCGCGCGCCGGGCGCGGCGATGGCATCGGGCGTCTGCATCGCAAGACCCGAGGTGTGCGCGAGCAGATGGCGCACCGTCGACCCGGGCGGGCCGGCCGGGGTGTCCAGCTCGACGACACCCTCTTCGATCGCGATCTGCGCGGCACGCGCCACCAGCGGCTTGGTCACCGACGCGAGCCGGAACGCCCGGTCGACGGGTCCGTGCGTGGCGAGCACACCGGCAGGTGACACCACCGCAGCCGCGGCGTGCGGTACCGGCCAGGAATCCAGCAGCTCGAGAGCGGTCACGACCACGACCCTGTCACAAATCGAAACACCAAGGGGCACGGGCCGAGCCGCGGTTGACCAGACATTCGTATGGACACGATTCCAACTCTTCCCCGAGGCATTAGGTTATAGCCATGAGTCAGACAGTGCGTGGTGTGATTTCCCGGGCCAAGAAGCAGCCCATCGAGCTCGTCGACATTGTCATCCCCGATCCCGGACCCGGTGAGGTCGTCGTGGACATCATCGCCTGCGGGGTGTGCCACACCGACCTCACCTACCGCGAGGGCGGCATCAACGACGAATACCCGTTCCTGCTCGGCCACGAGGCCGCCGGCACGGTCGAAGCAATCGGCGACGGCGTCA
>NZ_JARVRX010000002.1 GCF_030209435.1 Mycolicibacterium sp. lyk4-40-TYG-92
CCGATGATACTGCCCTGCACGGGCGGAAAAGTAGGACACCGCCGAACACAAATTACCTCAGCCCCCCGATGAAAATCGGGGGGCTGAGGCATTTTGCGTTCCGGACACTTTCGCATTTCGGCGCCGCGGCAATGTGTGGCGCCGAAATGCTATTTCGTCAATCGAACAGCGTCGGTTCTTCGGCTCCTGACCGACTTTTCTCCAGATCGAGCAGCAGCCTCTTGCGGTCCAATCCGCCGCCGTACCCGGTCAGGCTGCCATTCGCCCCGATGACTCGGTGGCAGGGCACGATGATGCCGACCGGATTGTGTCCGTTCGCCAATCCGACCGCACGAGAAGCGCCCGGTGATCCGACCTGCAGGGCGATCTCGCCGTACGAGCGTGTTTCGCCGTAGGGGATGGTCAACAACGCGCCCCAGACTCGGCGCTGGAACTCGGTGCCGATGAGGTCGAGTTCCAGCTCGAACTCCTGGAGCTCGCCGGCGAAGTAGGCGGTCAGTTGGTCGACGGCCTCCGGAAATGCCGTCTCGTCGGGCTCCCAGCCGTCATGGCTGGGCTCGTATGTCTGATCATCCATCCGCAGGTGCCGAATGCGCCCGTCGCACCCGGCGATCGTGATGGTTCCGACCGGGCTGTGCATGGTCCTGGTCTGCAACGTGGCGGTCATGCCTGCTCCTGTTGTGGTGATAGCGGAGGGTTGGTGCTCAGCGGCGGCCATTGGTTGACCGCATGATCCAGGGAGGTCCACAGGTGTTGGGTGGCGTACGCGCGCCACGGACGCCAGTGCGTGCTGTGCGCGATCAACTGGCGTGAATTGTCGGGTAACCCAGCTTGTTTGGCCGCGGCCTGCACGCCGAGGTCGCTGGCCGGAAACGCGTCTGGATCGCCGAGTCCCCGCATCGCGATGACCTCGGCAGTCCACGGCCCGATGCCGGGCAGTTCGGCCAACTGACTTCTGGCCTGCAACCAGTCCGACCCGGCGTCGAGTTCGAGAGTGCCGGCGGCGAGCGCGTCGATCAGCGCGACAAGCGTGCGTCGGCGGGACTCCGGGAAGGCCAGGTGGCTGGGATCGATCTCGGCCAGTTGTGTGACGGACGGGAAGACATGGGTCAAGGCCCCCGCCGGGTCGTTGATTGGCGTGCCGTAAGCCAGCGCCAGCCGGCGAGTGTGCGTCGCCGCGGCTTTCATGGATACCTGCTGGCCGATCACCACCCGCAGTGCCAACTCGTTCTCGTCGACCGTGCGGGGGATGCGTTGCCCGGGCGCCTTGGCGACGATGGGCGCCAGGTGCCGGTCGGTGTTCAGGACGTCGATGACGGCCTCTGGGTCGGCGTCGAGGTCGAGGAGTCGCCGGCACCGGGCGATGGCGGTGGCCAGGTCCCGGAAGTCGTCGAGGATCAGCGTGCATTGGACGTGGTCGACGCGCGGTGACAGCCCGACGATGCCGGTGCCGTTGGGCAGCCGCAGGGTACGTCGGAACGCACCGTCGCGGACCTCTTCGACGCCGGACACCGCGCCGGCCGACAGGTGGCCGAACACGCCCTCGTAGGCAAACGGCGTCCGCACCGGCAACCGGACGGAAAGCGTTCCCGTGCCTGGGGTTTCGTTGGGCTCGAAGCGCGTCTGCGCCCGGTTCCGGAGCTCGGTCGGCGTCAGTGCGCACACCTCGCGAATGGTGTCGTTGAACTGGCGGATGCTGGAAAAGCCCGCGGCGAACGCGACGTCACCAAAGGGCAGTTTCGTGGTCTCGATGAGTACCCGTGCGGTCTGGCTCCGCTGAGCTCGGGCGAGCGCCAACGGGTTCGCACCCACCTCCGCCTGGAGCAGGCGCTCGAGCTGCCGGGTGGTGTAGCCGAGCCTGGCGGCCAGCCCCGTGACGCCCTCTCTGTCGACGGTGCCGTCGGCGATCAGCCGCATGGCGCGGGCGACGACGTCGGTGCGGATGTTCCACTCCGGGGACCCGGGAGATGCGTCGGGCCGACAGCGTTTGCAGGCCCGGAAGCCGGCTCGCTGCGCTGCTGCGGCGGTTGGGTAGAAGCGGACGTTGCGTGCGAACGGAGGCCGGACCGGGCAACTGGGACGGCAATAGATGCCTGTGGTGAGGACGGCCGTGACGAACCAACCGTCGAACCGGGCGTCCTTGGATTGGACTGCCCGATAGCAGCGGTCGAAATCGTCGTACATACCTTCGACAATGGCATGCGGCAGACCCGAGTACTAGCGGGAAACCGACATCAACGTGGCTGGCGAGACATATTTAATCATTTGTCTCGTAAATGGCTGACGGGCGACTGTGGCCCTGTTATAACTGGAACGCGTTCTAGTCGGGGTTCAGGGGAGTCACATGCCAAACAGCAGTCGTGGGCAGTTGTCAACTGGCGCAGCCAGATTCGTCGGACGGGTTGGTGCGTTGGCTGTTGCCCTGGGGATCGGCGTCGCGGTGGCGAGTAGCCCTGGCATCGCCCTCGCCGCACCGAGCGACGCTACTGGGGCGTCATCGGGCAACCATGCCAAGAGCGACAGTTCCGCCAAGGGTGACGCCGCCAAGGGTGATGCGGACAACGCCAACGCGGACAACCCGAAGAAGGATAAGGGCGGCAAGCGCTCTGGCGGCGTGAATCCGGCGAAGAAGTCGTCGAAGCGACCCGCGGGGCAGGCCGACGCGGGGAAGCCGTCGACCGCGAAGGATGCGACCGACGCCGGCAAGACGTCTGAGCCTGACGCGAAACCCGCGGCCAAGAAGGTCGCCACCACACCGACCGCCCAAACCGCGCAGAAACCCTCGAAGGTGCAGGCGGCGGCCAAGGAGGACGCACCTGTGAGCACCGCGCCACGGGCGCATGTGGCAGTGCCGGTCGCTTCGATCGGCGCACCGGTTGCGGCCGCGACCGCAGCGGTGTCGCATGTGCTCTCGGCAGTGGGCCTCAACGGGACGGCGAATGCGTCCGGGAATCCCGTCGCCCCGCTGCAGAACGCCGCGTTGTCCGCGCTGCTCGGCGTCACTCGCCGGGAGACCGCATCCGCCTCCGCGACAACGTCATTGGCGGCCGCGCCGACGTCGTTGCAGAGCGCCACCACGGTGCTCGGCACGTCGCAGCAGCTGGCCGGCGAACGGAACGCCAACGCCATCGTGAACACGCTGCCGATGCAGATCATGAAGGCGATCCTCAAATTCGCGTTCCAGCTGAATGCCAAGCAGCAGTACTCCCAGGTCGGTGGACCCGACCAGGAGAACCTGGATCAGCTGAAGCAGGCCGTGGATGAGTACGCCCAGCAGGCCGCCATGGAGTACCAGCTGCTCAACCCGATGCGACCGACGGTGCTGGAAATGGTTATGCCGCCGCACGATTGGTTCGGCCAGTCGATCACCGGCACGCGCATCCTGTACGACAACCCGGACACCATCTACCGGATGATGGCGGTCAACTCGACGTCCACGTACGTGATCAGCGGGAAGTTCGGTCCGGGAGAGAGGCCCGCGGAGACGACCTTCAGTGTGCTGACAGGCCTTGGCGGGAAGACAGCCGCGGTGCTGAATGCCAAGGACATGCAGATCAACCCGGACGGCACCTTCACCGTGACGGTGAGTTCGCGTCCGGCCGAACCGGGTCAGACCAATCATCTGCAGATCCCGACCGACACCACCTTGATCGTCGCGCGGAACACCCTGTCGGACTGGAACGCTCAGGATCCGATGAGCTTGTCGATCGAGCGGGTCGGCGGCCCCCGAAACAGCCTGTTCGCACAGATCGGCGGCTTCGACATCCCTGGTCTGGGACCGGCCGTCTCCGGTAATCCGTTCCTGACCAACCTGGTCTCGCTGGTCCCGCCGCTGCCGGTGATGCCGAGGTTCCTGCAGGGCTTGGAGGCGTCGGTGATTCTCGCCCTCGGGCTGCGGATGGAACCGCAGTACATGGATGTGGCGACCAAGGATTCGTCGGGAAAGGCGAAGCCGCCCAACGTCTTCACCGATCCCGAGAGCAACGCGACGTTCCTGTCGACCCAGGTGCAGAGCCCGGGGTACTTCCAGCTGGCCGACGACCAGGCGCTGGTGCTGACGATCAAGCCCGGTGACGCCGGCTATTTCGTCGTGCCGGTGACCAATGACTGGACCATCACCAAGAACTACTGGGACCAGCAGACCAGCCTGAACATCGCGCAGTCGGTGGCCAATGCGGACGGCAGCTACACCATCGTGGTGTCGCCGACCGATCCCGGGGTGGCGAACTGGGTGTCTACCGGTGGCCTCAACCAGGGGACCATCTCGATCCGGTTCCAGGACATCGACACGACGGACACCAATCTGCCGAAGGTGAGTTCACAGGTGGTTGCGCTCAGCGACCTCAGCACGGTGCTGCCGGCCGGGACGACGTATGTCACTGCGGCGCAACGGCAAGCGGCACTCGACGAACGGAAGGCCGGATTCGACAAGCGTTTTGCGCCCTACCCGCAGGCGTGACTCAATACTCGTGGTTGGGGCACTGTACGTCGACGTAGACGGTCGCCGCGACCGGGCCGCCCGGCTTGAAATTGCCGGGGTTGTTCACGCCGGTCACCCAGCAGGTGTCGAGCGGCTTGACGTCGAAACCGTTGGTCCAGTTGATCTGTACGAGGTAGCCCTCGGCCTGGAGATTGTTGATGACGTCAGCCGCCGAACCGCCGGTGTTGTAGGTGTCGGCCGCGGCCTGAGGAGCGAGCGCCAGCGACACGGCCAGTGCGCCGGCGGCGGCAGCCATGACGGAATGTCGCTTCATAACCACCATGATCCTCCGGATCTGTGTGAAGCAGATGTGAATTTCAGGCCAGGATGGCCAGCTGCGTCGGCTCGGACATCCCACGCAGCGTCACGGTGTCACCCAGGGTCCAGTGCGCGCTTTCGGATTCGCTGACCGCGTCGAGCATGCTCGCGGAGGCCGCCAGATGGCCCGGCACAGACTTGGCGAGCTCGCACAGTCGAGCCGCCTCGTTGACCGGCTCGCCGATCACCGTGTACTCGAACCGCTCCTTGGCTCCGACGTTGCCGGCCACCACGGTGCCGGCCGCGACGCCGAGGCCCGCCTTCAATTCGGGCACTTCGTCACGCAGTCGCGACGCGATGGCCCGGGCGGCGGCCAGGGCGTCACCTTCGGTGCACTGCAACGACACCGGCGCCCCGAACACCGCCAGCACCGCGTCGCCCTCGAATTTGTTGACGAACCCGTGGTGCCGGTCCACCTCGTCGACGATGACGGCGAAGAAGCGGTTCAGCAGCTCGACGACCTCGACGGCCGGACGGCTCGTCACCAATTGGGTGGAGCCGATGACGTCGACGAAGATCACCGCGGCATGCCGCTCTTCGCCGCCGAGTTGCGGCTTCTCCTGCTCGGCGAGCGCCGCGACCTCACGTCCCACGTGCCGGCCGAACAGGTCGCGGACCCGTTCGCGTTCCCGCAGTCCGTGCACCATGGAGTTGAATCCGCGTTGCAGCTGGCCGAGCTCGGTGCCATCGAAGACCACGAGATCGGTGGTCAGGTCGCCCTGCTCGACGCGGCTGAGTGCCTGTCGCACAATACGGATCGGGCTGGCGGTCAGCCATGCCACGATCCACATCAGCAACGCGCCGAACACCAACGCGAACACCGCCAGCACCAGCACGGCGAACGCGAATTGGGTTGGGGTGAGGGTGCTTTGGGTGAGCGCGAACACCGCGGCCAACAGCACGCCCAGCATCGGCACGCCCGAGCCGAACGCCCACACCACCATGGTTCGGCCCATGATGCCCGGCGCCAGCCGCGATGGCGGCCGTCCGGCCTGAAGGGCGTCGGCAGCTACCGGGCGCAGCGCGAACTCGGTGTACAGGTTGCAGCTGGTGGATACGACGATGCCGGGGAAGGTGACGCCCAGCAGCAGTTTGGGGATGAACTGGGTGTCGTGCAGCGCGTAGAGCGTCGTCAGCAGTACGGCGCCGGAGCCCCACAGGAACAGCAGCACGCGCGTGAGCTGGCCCGGCGCGCGGAAGGTGTTGCGCTGGTCCTCGACGGTGGGAGTGCGTTCTTCGATGGCCCAGCGCACGCTCTGGATCACCCTGTTGGTCGCCCACACGACGCCGACGAGGAAGGCGAACACGATGTACGCGGGTGCCACGATCGTGGTGATCCACCAGACGTCGGCCCGGAAGACGTTGGGGGTCGGGAACAGCACCGTCTCGATGAAGATCGAGACGCCGACGCCGATCATATTCGCGACGATCACGAACGTGGTCAGGATGAGTTGGATGCGGATACGTCGCCGGCGCTGAGTCTCGGAAACACGGCCCAGAATCCACGATCCGTATTCGGGTGTGGACTGCAAGCTCGTACGCGGGGTGATGGCTTCCCGTATCCGCGCCAGGCGCGTCGTCCCGCTCTGGTCCGCAGTCATTGGCCGTCAGCCTAGTTCGTGGGGCGAGTCCGGAGCGGGATTCAATACCCCTAAGGTGGTTCGGGTGCGTCTCGTGATCGCCCAGTGCACCGTTGACTACGTCGGACGTCTGACCGCACATCTGCCGTCGGCCCGCCGCCTGCTGTTGTTCAAGGCGGATGGATCGGTGAGTGTGCATGCCGATGACCGCGCCTACAAGCCGCTGAACTGGATGACGCCGCCGTGCTGGACCGTCGAGGAGGCGCCGGTGGACGGCGTTTCGGCTCTGGTCTGGGTCGTCGAGAACAAAGCCGGTGAGCAGCTGCGGATCACCGTCGAGGACATCGAGCACGACTCCAGTCACGTGCTCGGCGTCGATCCCGGCCTGGTGAAGGACGGCGTGGAGGCGCACCTGCAGGAGCTGCTCGCCGAGCACGTCGAGCTGCTGGGGGTCGGATACACGTTGGTGCGGCGCGAGTACCCGACGCCGATCGGCCCTGTGGACCTCCTGTGCCGCGACGAGACCGGCGCGTCGGTCGCGGTGGAGATCAAGCGCCGCGGTGAGATCGACGGGGTTGAGCAGCTGACGCGGTACCTCGACCTGCTCAACCGGGACAGCGTCCTGGCGCCGGTGGCCGGGGTGTTCGCCGCTCAGCAGATCAAGCCGCAGGCGCGCACGCTCGCCACTGATCGTGGAATCCGTTGCGTGACTTTGGACTACGACAAGATGCGCGGCATGGACAACGACGAGTTCCGGTTGTTCTGATGCCGCGGCGACGTCCGGAGCGGCCCCGGCGGGACCCGCCGCCACTGCTCGGGGTGTCGTCACGCCGGGTGGAGACCGGACCCGACGGATATGACTACGAGGTGCGGTCGGTGGCCGGATCACGCGCCGTCAAGATGTATCGGTGCCCGGGATGCGATCACGAAATCCGCCCGGGCACAGCGCATGTGGTGGTACTGCGGGTCGACGACGCCGAGGACCGCCGGCATTGGCATACGCCGTGCTGGACGAATCGGGGAAACAGAGGACCGACGCGACGGTGGTCCTAGTCAGCGCGCGAGCAGCGCGTCAGTGTCCTTCGGCGGCGGGCTCGACCAGCTCGATCAGCACGCCACCGGCATCCTTCGGGTGGATGAAGTTGATGCGCGAGTCGGCGGTGCCACGGCGCGGCGCTTCGTACAGCAGGCGGACGCCGTCGGCGCGCAGGCGCTCGGACAGGGCGTCGATGTCGCTGGTCCGGTAGGCCAGCTGCTGCAGGCCCGGGCCGCGGGTATCGATGAACTTGGCGATGGTCGACTTCTCGTCGAGCGGGGCCAGCAGCTGAATCTGGGCGCTGCCGACGGGCGCGCCACGGACGGAGAGCATGGCCTCACGGACGCCCTGGTCCTCGTTGACCTCTTCGTGCAGGACGATCATGCCGAGGTGGTCGTGGTACCACCGGATCGCCGCGTCCAGATCCGGCACGGCGATACCGACGTGATCAACAGCGGTCACGAGGGCGCTGGCCAGCGCCGGACGGGCATCGACGTGTTCGGTGGTCATAACGTAAAGGTAACCTGATACGACCGAATTTGCGCCTGTGTGATCGGCCACATTAGCCGTTACAGATTTGTTGGAGGATGGAAATGACGACCTCGGTAATTGTTGCTGGAGCCCGCACGCCGGTAGGTAAGTTGATGGGTTCGCTGAAGGACTTCTCGGGTAGCGACCTGGGCGCCATCGCCATCAAGGGCGCCCTGGAGAAGGCCGGCGTCGAGCCCGCTGCGGTCGATTACGTGATCATGGGCCAGGTTCTGACCGCCGGTGCCGGGCAGATGCCGGCCCGTCAGGCGGCCGTCGCCGCGGGCATCCCGTGGGACGTCGCGTCGCTGACCATCAACAAGATGTGCCTGTCGGGCATCGACGCCATCGCCCTCGCGGACCAGCTGATTCGCGCCGGTGAGTTCGAGGTCGTCGTGGCCGGTGGCCAGGAGTCCATGAGCCAGGCCCCGCACCTGCTGCCCAAGAGCCGTGAGGGCTACAAGTACGGCAACGTCACCGCGCTCGATCACCTCGCATACGACGGTCTGCACGACGTGTTCACCGACCAGCCGATGGGCGCTCTGACCGAGCAGCGCAACGACCAGGACAAGTTCACCCGCGCCGAGCAGGACGAGTTCGCCGCGCAGTCGCACCAGAAGGCCGCGGCCGCGTGGAAGGACGGTGTCTTTGCCGACGAGGTCGTCGCGGTGTCCATCCCGCAGCGCAAGGGCGACCCGATCGAGTTCTCCGAGGACGAGGGCATCCGCGGCAACACCACCGCCGAGTCCCTCGGTGGCCTGAAGCCGGCGTTCCGCAAGGACGGCACCATCACCGCCGGTTCGGCGTCGCAGATCTCCGACGGCGCGTGTGCGGTCGTGGTCATGAGCAAGGACAAGGCCGAGTCGCTGGGCCTGACCTGGCTGTGCGAGATCGGCGCGCACGGCGTCGTCGCCGGCCCGGACTCGACGCTGCAGAGCCAGCCGGCCAACGCCATCAAGAAGGCCGTCGAGCGCGAGGGCATCACGGTCGACCATCTGGACGTCATCGAGATCAACGAGGCCTTCGCGGCGGTGTCGCTGGCCTCGACCAAGGAACTGGGCGTCGACGGCGACAAGGTCAACGTCAACGGTGGCGCCATCGCCATCGGCCACCCGATCGGCATGTCGGGCGCCCGTATCACGCTGCACGCGGCGCTGGAGCTGGCCCGCAAGGGTTCGGGTTACGCCGTCGCGGCGCTGTGCGGTGCCGGTGGCCAGGGCGACGCCCTGATCCTGCGTCGTCCGTAGTTTTCGCGAGGTGTGAACTACGCCTCGTAGTAGTCAGCCCGTCACTCGGGCACAATGGCGCCATGAGCGCTGTGGTGTCCCGGGTGGCGGGCTGGTTTCGTCTGATCGCGATGGCCGAGGCCGTCAGCTGGGTCGGACTGCTGATCGGGATGTACTTCAAGTACCTCGGCACGCCCCGCACCGAGGTCGGCGTGCACATCTTCGGCATGGTCCACGGCGTGGTGTTCCTGGCTTTCCTGGTCACCGGACTGGTCGTCGGGCGGGCCGCACGCTGGTCGCTGGCCACCTGGGTGTCGGCGGCGCTGGCGAGCATCGTGCCGCTGGCCAGCGTGGTCTTCCTGCGGTGGGCCGAACGGAGCGGCGCGCTGGCCGTCGGGGCCCCTACCGCTGAGGGTGAACCGGAACCGTCGGCCGTCGCGTGACAGACTGGACAGCGTGACTCGTCCGCGTCCTATCGGTCCCGCGCTGGCTGGCGCGGTGGACCTTTCCGCACTCAAGAATCGTCCCGCTGAAGGTGCTGCCGCTGCCGGTGGCGCGCCCGGTGGCATCGAGATCACCGAGGCCAATCTCGAAGCCGAGGTGCTGATCCGCTCCGGTGAGGTGCCGGTCGTCGTGCTGCTGTGGTCGCCGCGCAGTGACTCGAGTGTCCAGCTCGGGCAGACGCTGTCCGCGCTGGCCGCCGAGGACGGTGGCAAATGGTCGTTCGGCACGGTCAACGTCGACACCTCGCCGCGCATTGCCCAGATGTTCGGTATCCAGGGCGTCCCGACGGTCGTCGCGCTCGCCGGCGGGCAGCCGATCACGTCGTTCGAGGGTGGCCAGCCGGCCGATCAGCTGCGGCGCTGGGTGGACTCGCTGCTGCAGGCGACAGCCGGCAAGCTGGGCGGCGGTGCCGAGGGCGAAGAGGAGCAGGTCGACCCGGCGCTCGCGCAGGCCCGCGAGTTCCTCGACAACGGCGATTTCGACGGCGCCCTGGCTGCGTACCAGGCGATCCTCGAGGCCGACCCGGCGCATGTCGAGGCCAAGGGCGCCGTGCAGCAGATCGCGTTCCTGCAGCGGGCGTCCGCACAGCGTCCGGAGGCCGTGCGTCTGGCCGATGCCTCGCCCGACGACATCGACCTGGCCTTCGCCGCCGCCGACGTGCAGCTCTTCCAGCGCGACGTCGACGGTGCGTTCAACCGGTTGATCGCGCTCGTCAAGAAGACCTCGGGCGACGACCGCACCCGTGTGCGTACCCGGCTCATCGAGTTGTTCGACCTGTTCGACCCGGCCGATCCCGAGGTCATCGCCGGCCGCCGCAACCTCGCCAACGCCCTGTACTGATCTCTCGCGCGCTAAGCCCGCACCGAATTCCAGAAGTTGGTGACGGCATCGGCGATCAAGTCGGTATCGACCAACAGCGGGCCGACGTGTCCGGAGCCGGTGAGCGGGACGACCCGCGCGTCCGGCATGGTTTTGGCCGCGGCGCGGGCGTCGGCGGGACTCCAGTGCTGATCCCCGAGGTCGCCGGTCATCATCAGCGTCGGGACGGTGACGGCGACGAGCTGGTCGGCCAGCGACTGCCAGCTGTGCATGTATCGGATTGTGCGCCTAGCTGATTCGCGGTCCATTGCGCGGAACGCGGTTTTGAGTTCGGCGGCCGGTTCGGTATGGGCGATGCGCGCGCCGCCGAGCAGAACGTCGAACAGGATCTCGGTCAGCAGGGGATTGGGTCCGAGCAGCCGGTATGCCGCGGCGAGCGGGTAGGTCTGGGTCCAGCGCTGCCGCCGGCTCACCGGCAGGACCGGCGCGGCGATGGTGGTCAGGCTGCGCAGCCGGTGCGGTTCGGTGGCCGCCAGCGTGATGCCGACGTGGCCGCCCCAGGCATTGCCGATCCAGTCGACCGCATCGAGGCCGAGCGCATCGATCACTTCGCCTGCGGCACTTGCACATTCGTCGAGGGTGAAATCCCGGTCGATGGGGCTGCTCGTGCCGTATCCCGGTCCATCGATGGTCACCACCTGGCGCTGGGCGGCCAGGGTGTCGACAAGCCGGCCCCAGCTGCGCGAGTCCACCCAGAGGCTGTGCCACAAGACGGCGGGAGGTCCGGTCCCGGTGCGACGTACGTGCAGATCGCCGAGGCAGGTGGGGACGTGGGTGTCGAGTATCGTCATTGCGACCTCCGTACAGTCTGTATGCTGATACCATACAACTTGTATGGTCACGGTCAAGGGGGATTCACGGGAGCGGCTCGTCGCAGTCGCGACCGAGTTGTTCGGCGAGCAGGGCTATCACCAGACCGGTACCGAGGAGATCGTCCGCCGTAGCGGCGTGACGCGTGGCTCGCTCTATCACCATTTCGCGGACAAGGAAGCGCTCTTCGAGGAGGTCTTCGACCGCGCCGACCAGGTGGTGAGCGCCCGGGTTCGGTCCGCTGCCGCGGCGGCCGCCGAACGTGGTGAGGACGCGTGGTCGGTGTTCGTCGCCGGCTGGGATGCCGTACTGGACACTGCGGTTGACGTTCCGCTGCAGCGCATCCGCGTCGTCGACGCGCCCGCGGTGCTCGGCTGGCGGAAATGGCAGGAGCGCAACGCGCGGTACACCCTGGCCAATATCGAGGCCGGCCTCGTCAGCCTGCTGGAGCAGGGTGTGATTGCGCCGCAGCCGATTTCACCGCTGGCAGTGCTGCTGATGGGACTCAGCAATCAAGCCGTCGCGGCAATCGCGGGGGCTTCGGATCCCGTTCGCGCACGCCGCGACATCGGTGCCGCGGTGCGCCGTCTGCTCGACGGACTGCGGGACTCTAGGCAGGCTTGAGCCAGAGCGCCGACAGCGGCGGGAGGACCAGGACGGCCGAGGCGGGTCGGCCGTGCCACGGCTCGTCGGTGGCCTCGACCGCGCCCATGTTGCCCGCGCCCGCACCGTTGTAGACGGTGGCGTCGGTGTTGAGCAGCTCCTGCCACGTCCCGGCGTGCGGCAGACCCAGCCGGTAACGCGAGTGCTCACTGCCCGAGAAGTTGAAGACGCAGGCGACGGCCGACCCGTCGTCGCCGAACCGCAGGAAGCTCAGCACGTTGTTGTTGGAGTCGTTGGCGTCGATCCACGAGTAGCCCTCGGGGCTGCTGTCGCGGGACCACAGCGCCCGGTTGTCCCGGTAGATGCCATTGATGTCGCGGACGAGCTGCTGCACACCGGTTGAGAAACTGTGTTCGCCGAGCTGGAACCAGTCGAGCCCGCGTTCCTCGGACCATTCGGCGCGCTGGCCGAATTCCTGTCCCATGAACAGCAATTGCTTGCCGGGGTGCGCCCACTGGTAGGCCAGCAGCTGACGGAGGCCGGCCGCCTTGGCGTGGTCGTCACCCGGCATCCGGGTCCACAGCGTGCCCTTGCCGTGCACGACTTCGTCGTGGCTGATCGGCAGGACGTAGTGCTCGCTGTAGGCATACAACATCGAGAACGTCATCTCATGATGGTGGTAGCTGCGGTGCACCGGATCGTGGCTGATGTAGTCCAGGGTGTCGTTCATCCACCCCATGTTCCATTTCATCGAGAAGCCAAGGCCACCAAGGTTTGTCGGGCGGGTGACGCCGGGCCACGACGTCGATTCCTCGGCGACGGTGACGATGCCGGGGACCAGCTTGTGGACGGTGGCGTTCATCTCCTGCAGGAACTGGACCGCCTCCAGGTTCTCCCGGCCGCCGTAGATGTTGGGCGTCCAACCGCCTTCGGGGCGGGAGTAGTCCAGGTACAGCATGGAGGCGACGGCGTCGACGCGGAGGCCGTCGACGTGGAACTCCTGCAGCCAGTACAGTGCGTTGGCCACCAGGAAGTTGCGGACCTCGTTGCGGCCGAAGTCGAAAACGTAGGTGCCCCAGTCGAGTTGCTCGCCGCGGCGGGGATCGGCGTGCTCGTACAGCGGCGTGCCGTCGAAGCGGCCCAGCGCCCACGAGTCCTTCGGGAAGTGTGCGGGCACCCAGTCGACGATCACACCGATGCCGGCCTGGTGCAGTGTGTCGACCAGATACCGGAAGTCGTCGGGGGTGCCGAGCCGTGACGTCGGCGCGTAGTACGACGTCACCTGATAACCCCAGGACCCGCCGAAGGGGTGCTCGGCGACGGGGAGTAACTCGACGTGTGTGAAGCCCTGTGCCACTACGTATTCGGTGAGCTCGACGGCCAGTTCGCGGTAGCTCAGCCCCGGGCGCCAGGACGTGAGGTGCACCTCGTAGGTGCTCATGGGCTCGAAGATCGGATTGCGCTCGGCGCGGGCAGCCATCCAGGCGTCGTCCTGCCAGACATGTGAACTGACAAAGGTTTTCGACGCGGTCAGCGGCGGTACCTCGGTGTTGAAGGCCATGGGGTCAGCACGATCGCTGACGGCTCCGTTGCCGCCGTGAATGCGGAACTTGTACAGGCTGCCGACTTCGAATCCGGGCCAGAACAGTTCCCACACCCCGGACGAACCCAAAGCCCGCATGGGGGCCTCGCTGCCGTCCCAGTGGTTGAAGTCGCCGATCAGGTTGACGCCCTTGGCGTTGGGGGCCCATACCGCGAACGAGAAGCCCTCGACCACTCCGTCGGGTGTTGTGAACGAACGGGGCTGTGCACCAAGGATTTCCCACAGCCGCTCGTGGCGGCCCTCGGCCAGCAGGTGCAGGTCCATGTCGCCGAGCGTCGGCAGGAAGCGATAGGGGTCGGCTGTGGTGTGCACGACATCGCCGGGGTACTCGACCTCGAAGCGGTAGTCGGCCAGGTTGGTGAACGGCACCTCGACCGCGAACAGGCCGCCCTCGATGGCCTCCATCGAGTAGCGTTTTTTGCCGATCAATGCCGTGACGCCGGTGGCGTGCGGGCGCAGCGCCCGGATGACCGTGCGCTTGCCGTACTCGTGCGCACCCAGGATGGAATGCGGATCGTGGTGCTCGCCGGCCAGTAGCCGAGCCTGCTCGGCTGCGGGTGGACGGAGGTGACTGGTCACGGTTGCCTCCGCAGGAGAGTCAGCCGCTTGTCGTACGGGATTTGCGGCATGTTCAGTATGTGGGCTACCGCTCTGCCCGGGTCCAGTCGCACGTAATTTGCTGCGCCCCATTGATATTCCTCACCGGTGATCTCGTCTCGTACCCAGAACCGGTCGTGGTCCTCCATGCCGAGGGCGCCCATATCCAGCCACACTGTTGCCTGCTCGGGGCCGAATGGATTGAGCGTCAACACCACGAGGACGGTGTCGCCGGTAACGGGGTCGAACTTGCTGTACGCCAACAACGCATCGTTGTCGACGTGATGGAACTTGATGGTCCGTAATTGGCTGAGCGCCGGATGCACGCGCCGAATCTCGTTGAGCCGGGTCAGCAGCGGTTCCAGGGACCGACCGCCCGCCAGCGCCGCCTCGAAGTCCCGTGGCCGCAACTGGTACTTCTCGGAGTCGAGATACTCCTCGCTGCCCTCGCGGACGGCCAGGTGCTCGAACAGTTCGTAGCCGGAGTAGACACCCCACGACGAACTCAGCGTGGCAGCCAGCACCGCGCGGATCGCGAACATTCCCGGACCGCCGTGCTGCAGGCTGCCATGCAGGATGTCGGGGGTGTTGACGAACAGGTTCGGCCGGTAGAAGTCCGCGTATGCGGCGATCTCCTGGCCGAACTCGGTGATCTCCCACTTCGCGGTGCGCCACGTGAAGTACGTATACGACTGCGTGAAGCCGAGTTTCGCGAGCCCGTACAGCCGCGCCGGGCGGGTGAACGCCTCGGACAGGAACAGCACGTCGGGGTCGATGTTCTTGGCCTGGGCAATGAGCCAGGCCCAGAAGTTCGCCGGTTTGGTGTGCGGGTTGTCGACCCGGAAGATCTTGACGCCGTGCGACATCCAGAACTTGACCACGCGCAGCACCTCGTCGTACAGGCCGGCCGGGTCGTTGTCGAAGTTCAGCGGGTAGATGTCCTGGTACTTCTTCGGCGGATTCTCCGCGTACGCGATGGTGCCGTCGGGCAGCACCGTGAACCACTCCGGGTGGTCCTTGGCCCACGGGTGATCCGGCGCGCATTGCAGCGCCAGATCGAGCGCCACCTCCAGCCCGTTTTCGCGGGCGGCGGCGATCATGTCGTCGAACTCGGCAATGGTGCCCAGGTCCGGGTGCACGGCGTCGTGCCCGCCTTCGTCGCTGCCGATGGCCCAAGGGGAGCCGACGTCGCCGGGTGCCGCGGTGACGTTGTTGTTCGGGCCCTTGCGGTGCACCTTGCCGATCGGATGCACCGGCGGCAGATAAAGGACGTCGAAACCCATTGCGGCGACACGCGGGATGGCTTTGGCGGTGGTCGAGAACGTGCCGTGCACCGGCTTCCCGTCGGCATCCCAGCCGCCCGTGGACCGGGGGAACAGTTCGTACCAGGCGCTGAATCGCGCGCGCGGACGGTCGACCCAGATACCGTATTGCTCTCCGCGAGTGATTAATTCACGCAGGGGGTACTTGCGCAGCAGGTCCGTGACGTCCTGCGCCAACGCTGCTGCGGCCCGGATGTACGGGTCGCCGGCTTCCCGCAGTCGACGTGCGGCTGTGAGTAGCGGGGCGCGGTCGTCCTGGGGGACCGCGGTGGCGGCGCGCTCCAGGAGGGTTGCACCGACCAGCAGATCGTTGGTCAGTTCGGCCTCGCTCTGGCCGGCTTCGAGCTTGACGGTGATGGCATGCCGCCACGTCGCGATCGGATCGCCCCAGCCGTCGACACGGTACGTCCACAGGCCGACCGCGTCAGGGGTGAACTGGCCATGGAACACGTCGGGCGTGAAGCCCGGCGCCATCGGCAGCCGGGTCGGCTTGACCTTGGCCCGCGGCGGGGCCGGCACCGGGGTTGCCCCCGGCGGAGTTTCGGCAAGCTGCGGGTAGAGCGGGCCGTGATATCGCACCACCAGGCTTGCGGCGACGGCGTCGTGGCCTTCGCGCCACACGGTCGCGCTGATCGGAACCACTTCGCCGACCACGGCCTTGGCGGGATATCGGCCTGCGGACACCACTGGTGCGACGTCGTCGATCTCGATCCGACCGGCCACCCAAACCACTCCTTACCCGGGCATACGCCACTACGCACCGTAGTGGCCTCGATGGCCCGTCCGTGCTCTGATACCCACCGTAGTAGCCGATGACACCACAGGGGCAGTGAGCGACTTGATGTGTTGAGCGCGGCAGCTGAACTGACCCCGCGCGTGAAAAAATTGTCAGTAAGGTTGGCTCGTGTGAAAGCCCTCCGCCGGTTCACCGTCCGTGTCCATCTGCCCGAACGCCTCGCCGCCCTGGAGCGGCTGTCCATCAACCTGCGCTGGTCCTGGCACACGCCGACCCAGGAGCTGTTCGCGGAGATCGATCCTGTGCTGTGGGAACAGGTCGGTGCCGACCCGGTGGCGTTGCTGGGGGCCGTGAGCCCCGCGCGGCTGGATGAGCTGGCGGCAGACGACGACTTCGTGGGCCGCGTGCACCACCGGGCCGCTGATCTGGACAGCTATCTGAGCCGGCCGTTGTGGTACCAGGAGCAGGCCGACCTCGTCGAGGACGGTGGCCCCGCGATGCCGAAGGGCATCGCGTACTTCTCCATGGAGTTCGGTGTCGCCGAGGTGCTGCCGAACTACTCGGGCGGTCTGGGCATCCTCGCGGGCGATCACCTCAAGTCGGCGTCGGATCTCGGCCTGCCGCTGATCGCGGTGGGGCTGTACTACCGGTCCGGCTACTTCAAGCAGTCGCTGACGGCCGACGGCTGGCAGAACGAGAACTATCCGTCGCTCGATCCGCAGGGCCTGCCTCTTCGCCTGCTGACCGGTGCCGACGGTCAACCGACGTTGGTGTCGCTGAACCTGCCGGAATCGCAGGTGCTGCGGGCACGGGTGTGGGTGGCCCAGGTCGGGCGAGTTCCGTTGCTGTTGCTCGACTCTGACATTCCGGAGAACGATCACGAGCTGCGTTCGGTGACCGACCGGCTGTACGGCGGCGACCAGGAGCACCGGATCAAGCAGGAGCTGCTCGCCGGCATCGGTGGCATCCGCGCGATCCGGGCGTTCACCGAGATCGAGGGCATCGACGCGCCCGAGGTCTACCACATGAACGAAGGTCACGCGGGTTTCCTTGGCGTGGAACGCATTCGGGAGTACATCAGCGGTTCGGGACTGGACTTCGAGACCGCGTTGGCAGTGGTCCGGTCATCGACGGTGTTCACCACCCACACCCCGGTGCCGGCCGGTATCGACCGGTTCCCGGTGGAGATGGTCCGCCGCTACTTCGACGACACCGTCGCCTCACCGCTGCTGCCCGAGGTGCCGCTGTACCGGGTGGTCGCGTTCGGTGCAGAGGACGACCCGGACAAATTCAACATGGCGCACATGGGCTTACGGCTCGCGCAGCGGGCCAATGGGGTGTCGCTGCTGCACGGCCGGGTCAGTCGCGGCATGTTCAACGAACTGTGGCCGGGCTTCGACCGGGCAGAGGTGCCGATCGGGTCCATCACCAACGGCGTGCACGCGCCCACCTGGGCGGCGCCGCAATGGCTGGAGTTGGGACGCGAGCTGGTCGGTGTCGAGGGGATGACGGCCGTCGATCAGGCCGCAGGGGAACCCCAGCTGTGGCAGCGGCTGCATGACGTCGATCCTGGTCACCTGTGGTGGATCCGCTCGCAGCTGCGCGAGATGCTCATCGCCGATGTGCGGGCCCGGCTGCGACGTTCGTGGCTCGAGCGCGGTGCCACCGAGGCTGAACTGGGCTGGATCGCAACGGCTTTCGACCCATCGGTGCTGACGATCGGTTTCGCCCGCCGGGTGCCGACGTACAAGCGCCTGACGCTGATGCTGCGCGACCCGGAACGTCTGGAACGGCTGCTGCTCGACGAGTCGCGGCCCGTGCAGCTGATCGTCGCCGGCAAGTCGCATCCGGCCGACGACGGCGGCAAGGCACTGATCCAGCAGGTGGTGAAGTTCGCCGACCGGCCCGACGTGCGGCACCGGATCGCGTTCCTGCCGGACTACGACATGTCGATGGCCCGCTTGCTGTACTGGGGCTGCGACGTGTGGCTCAACAACCCGCTGCGTCCGCTGGAAGCGTGTGGCACATCGGGCATGAAGAGCGCGCTCAATGGCGGGCTCAACCTGTCGATCCGCGATGGCTGGTGGGACGAGTGGTACGACGGTGAAAATGGTTGGGAAATCCCGACCGCCGACGGCGTCACCGACGAGACTCGCCGCGACGACCTGGAGGCCGCGGCGCTGTACGACCTGATGGAGCACTCGGTGGCGCCGAAGTTCTACGAGCGCAACGAGCACGGCGTGCCGATGCGGTGGGTCGAGATGGTGCGGCACACGCTGCAGTCGCTGGGGCCCAAGGTGCTGGCCTCGCGCATGGTGCGGGACTACACCGAGAAGTACTACGGCCCTGCGGCACAGTCGTTCCGGCGCACGGTGGAGCCGATCGACGGCGTGCCGTTCGGTGCGGCCCGCTCGCTCGCGGCGTATCGCGCGCGGGTGACCGAGGCGTGGCCAAAGATCCAGATCACCGACGTGGACAGCTACGGGCTGCCTGATACGCCGCTGCTGGGTTCGGAGTTGTCGCTGACCGCCACCGTGCAGTTGGCCGGCTTGCGCACCGATGAGGTTGCGGTGCAAGCAGTTCTGGGTCGGGTCGATGCCGGTGACCAGTTGGTGGACCCAGTGACCGTGCCGATGGCGCACACGGGTTCCGGTGAGGGCGGCGTGGAGGTGTTCTCGGCGACCACCCCGCTGCCGGTGGCAGGCCCCGTCGGGTACACCGTCCGAGTGTTGCCGCACAACGCATTACTGGCCGCCGACAACGAACTCGGGCTGGTCACGCTGGCGTGAGCGCACTGACTGTTGCGGTCGATGGCGGACCGTATGCGCTGGCGGCCGGCCCGGATGGCGCGATGTGGGTGACGTTGGTGTCGGCAGGGTCGGTGGCCCGCATCGACGCCCGGGGTGGGGTGCGACGGTTCGACGTCGGTACCGACAGCCGGCCGATGCAGATCTGCGCGGGGCCGGACGGGGCCGTGTGGTTCACGTGCGCGGGCACTGACCGGCTGGGCCGGATCACCGGTGACGGTGCCCTGACGTTCGTCGAATTGGACGCGGGCAGTGCGCCGTTCGGCATCACCGTCGGCCCAGACGATGCGGTGTGGTTCACCGCCATGGACGCGGGGACGGTCGGCCGGGTGGGGGCCGACGGCGCGGTGGAGGTGGTTGCCGTGCCGCGGGGGATGCCGTCGATGATCACCACCGGTGGTGACGGCGCGCTGTGGTTCACGTTGAACCAGAAGTCCGCGATCGGGCGGCTGACGGTCGCCGGCAAGCTCTCGACCCGGCCCACGCCGACACCGTCGTCGGGGCCGGTCGGTATCTGCGCGACGCACGATGATGCGGTGTGGTTCACCGCAATCGGCGCGGACAAGCTGGGCCGCATCCCGCTGAACGACGCCATCCAGGAGCTGGACTTGCCGGGTAAGCCGCACGCGGTGGTCGCCGACGAGGCCGACGGCGTGTGGGTGAGCCTGTGGGGCGCCGACGCGATCGCGCGGGTCAGCGCCGACGGCGAGGTCTCGACATTCGACCTGCCGCCGGGCAGCGAGCCGCACGGGCTGGCCGTTGATCGTGACGGCGCGCTGTGGGTGGCGCTGGAGTCCGGGTTCGTGGTGCGGCTGCCGGTGTAGGGCCTAGGCCGACACCGGCTGGATCGCCTTGTCGAAGTCGATGTGGTGGCCCTGCAGCCACATCATCGAGCGACCACCGTTTTTCGCAGCCTGCCGAAACACCAAGGGCAGGATCAGATCACGCAGCAGCCGCCCCACCGGGCCTGCGGCCTTGCTGTTGGCCGACCGGTGCCCGTGCCGGACGATCTTCTCGACCCGGCGCCGGCGCAGCGATTCGAAAGTCGTGAATGCCGTTGGGGTGTCCGGGCAATCGCGCAGACACTGCGCGAGAATCACGGCGTCTTCGACGGACATCGACGCGCCCTGACCGGCCGATGGCGCGGTGGCATGGGCGGCGTCACCGATGATGATCTGGTTGCGGTGGTTGTGCCAGCGCTTCACCACCGGCAGGTCGTACGTGGCCCACCCGACCATCGGACCGGGCGCGGCGTCGATGATGTCGTGGGCCGGCCCGGCATCTCCGGACATCAACTGGTGCAGCCATTTTCGCCATTCGGCATCGGTCATGTCGGACAATGCGCCGCGTTCCGGCTCGTGGGCCATCGGCGGATTGGCGAACCAGACGGTGCCGCCGTCCGGGGTGGGAAACCAGGCGAAGAAGCAGCGGGTGCCGAACTGCATCCGGAATTCCCGGGGCGGCACGTCGACGGTGAAGTCGGGGAGGTAACCGCCGACGTTGAGCACCGGCACGTAGCGGGACGCCCGTGCCGCCGGATCGAGGACGCGGCGCACCGTGGAGTGGATGCCGTCGCAGCCAATGAGCAGATCCCCGGTAGCGGTGCTGCCGTCGGCGAACTGAGCCTGGACGCGGCCGTCGGAAGCCGTTGTTGCGGAGACGAATTCCTTGCCGTAGTGGTATCGGGCGCCACGTGCCGCGGCCAGGGTATTGAGTTCGCGGTAGAGGTCGGCGCGACGCATCATGACCGACAGTTGCCCGTCCCGACGTGGTGCGGCCATGGGGATGCGGCCTAGCTTCTTGCCGTGGCCCGTGATGAAGCTGATCGTGTCGTTCGGGTAACCCAGGTCCTGGAGCGGTCCGGCCGCATCGACGGCACGCAGCGCGTCCATGCCGTTGGCCTGAAAGTTCAGCCAGGCTCCGCGCAGGTCGGCGCCGGACGGCGAGCGTTCGTAGACGTGGGCGTCGATACCCACCCGCTGCAGCGCGATGGCCAGCACCGGGCCGGCGACCCCGGCGCCGATGATGAGTGCTTCGGTCATGCGTGTTCCTTGGTTCGCGCTCGGATAGCTCGACAATCAGATAGCTTGATAGTCAAGCAATAGGATGAAAGGTGGATCGCTCGATTGTCAAGCGAAAATCTGATGGCAGATCGTTTGGGTGCGGCGGTGCAGGCCTACCAAGCCGCAGTCGATGACTTCGACCGCGAGGTCGCGCGCCTGCTTGGCATCAACACGACGGACGCGCGATGCCTGGAGATCCTGATCCAGGAAGCGACGGGTGTCACTCCACGCGAGTTGGCCGACCGGCTGGGCCTCACCACCGGCAGCGCCACGACGATGCTCGACCGTTTGGAGAAGGTCGGGTACGTCACGCGCACAGCGCACCCCAGTGACCGGCGCAAGCTCCTGGTCCACGTCACGGATGTCGCCCGAGAGCGGGCCTTTGAGCTGATCGGCCCGTTGGTCGACGACGGGGAGCGCACCTTGCTCAGCCGCTACAGCGCCAAGCAACTGGAGTTGATCACCGAATTCCTCACGAACGCAGCCGAATTGCAGCGCGAGCACGTCGCGCGGTTGCGTGGGATGTGAGCGCGGGCGTCGCGGTGTGAGCCCGGCGTCGGGATGTGAGCCCGGCGTCGGGATGTGGGCCCGGCGTCGGGCGACGAGGCCGGGCGTGTCGGCTCTACCTGCGGCATGTGCGATCTGGACCCGTCAGCTGAAGCTGACATTGTCAACATGTGGTGACGATGTCAGCCTCGGCTGACAGGTCTCGGCGCGATGTGGTGAGCAGAGAGCTCCGGCGTCGCGTGGAGGGGCGTCGCGGGGAGGGGCGTCGGGTGGATCGGCCGCGCGTGGAGGGGCGTCGGGTGGATCGGCCGCGCGTGGAGGGGCGTCGGGTGGAGGGGCCGCGGGTGAATCGGCCGCCTCAGCTCGACGCGGCCAACCGCTCCAGTGCGCTGCGCACCCGCACCGGGTCGGTGGTCGACCAGTACGGCGGCAGGGACGACTGCAGGAATCCGCCGTAGCGGGCCGTCGCCATCCGCGAATCCAGGATGGCGATGACTCCGCGGTCGTTGACACTGCGCAGCAGCCGTCCGGCGCCCTGCGCCAACAACAGCGCCGCGTGCGATGCCGCCACCGCCATGAACCCGTTGCCGCCGCGTGCTGCGATGGCCCGCTGCCGCGCGGTCAACAGCGGATCGTCGGGGCGGGGGAACGGAATTCGGTCGATGATCACCAGCGACAGCGACGGTCCCGGCACGTCGACACCCTGCCACAGCGACAGCGTGCCGAACAACGAGGTCTCGGCGTCGTCGGTGAAGTGGCGCACCAGGGTTGACGTCGAGTCGTCGCCCTGACAGAGCACCGGGGTCTCCAGGCGCTCGCGCATGATCTCGGCGGCGGTCTTCGCGGCCCGCATCGACGAGAACAGCCCGAGGGTGCGTCCGCCGGCGGCGGTGATCAGCTCGTAGATCTCGTCGAGCTGTTCCGGCGCCGCGGCATCGCGGCCCGGCGGAGGCAGGTGCTTGGCGACGTACAGGATGCCCGACTTGGCATGGGAAAAGGGCGATCCCACGTCCATGCCCTTCCACTTCGGCGGTGTCGCGGTCGAATCCTCGGGCACCGACAAACCCCACGCCCGGGCCATCGATTCGAAGCGCCCGCCGATGGTCAGCGTTGCGGAGGTCAGCACCGCGGTCACCTCGCCGAACAGCCGGCCACGGAGCAGCCCGGCCACCGACAACGGCGCGACGCGCAGGATGTATCGCACTGAGCCCCTGGACTCTTCGCGATCCAGCCACACCACGTCGTAGCGGTCGGGGATGGCCGGCACGAACGAGTCGATGATGCGCGACGCGGTGTCGCTCAGATCGGTCAGTGCGGTGACGGCCTCGCTGCGCGCGGCCGCCGCGGTGGGATCCGAGGGCGTGGCATCGATCGCCATCTTGACCTTGTCGGTGGAGTCGCGGACCACCGTCAGGTAGGTCGCCAGCTCGTCGTCGAGCACGTCGATGCGGCCGGGTTCCATGTCGTGGATCGCTGAACCCAGCGTAGCGATGGCGGCCTCGAGGCGTTCTGCCAGTTCAGGTTCCACCAACCGGGAGGCCCGCCGGAGCGTCACCGCCATGGACGTGGCGGACAGCTCGCCGGTGGCCACGCTGGTCACGCGGTCGACGAGCTCGTGGGCCTCGTCGACCACCAGCAGCTGGTGCTCGGGTAGCACGTTGACCTCGGAGATGGCGTCGATGGCCAACAGCGCGTGGTTGGTGACGATGACGTCGACCGCACCGGCCTTGGCGCGGGCCTTCTCGGCGAAACAGTCTGTGCCGTAAGGGCACCGGGTGGCGCCGATGCATTCGCGCGCGCCGACGCTGACCTGCGACCAGGCGCGGTCCAGCACGCCGGGCACCACCTCGTCGCGGTCGCCGCTCTCGGTGTCCGACGACCACTCGATGAGCCGTTTGACGTCGCGGCCCAATGCCGACGCGGCGACGGGGTTGAACAGCTCCTCCTGCGGGAGGTCTTCCTCGACGGAGGCGCCGCTGTGAACCTTGTTCAGGCACAGGTAGTTTCCGCGGCCTTTGAGCAATGCGAACTCGGGCCGGCGGGGCAGATGCGGGGCCAGTGCGTCGGCCAGGCGGGGCAGGTCGCGGTCGACCAACTGGCGTTGCAGTGCGATGGTGGCCGTCGACACCACCACCGGCTGATTCGATGCGATGGCGTGCGCGATCGATGGGACCAGGTACGCCAACGACTTTCCAGTGCCGGTTCCGGCCTGGACGGCCAGGTGCTCACCCTTGTCGAAGGCGTTGCCGACGGCCTCGGCCATCTCGATCTGGCCGCTGCGTTCGGCACCGCCGAGGGCGGATACCGCGATGGACAGCAGCCCGGAAACGTTTGTCGCGTCCGTCTTCACGCGCCCACCAGTCGGGTCGGGATGGCGGGTTCGCCGGCGGAGAGCTTCAGCCCGTCCCACGGCAGGCTGTGCAGGCCGGCGGCGACGCGTGCGCGGGCGTCGTCCAGTGACGAGTCGTACACGACGGAACCCGAACGGGCCAGCGGCACCGTCAACACCCGGCCGTCGTCGTCGGGAACCGAGTCGGCGGGGTGTACCACCTCTTCGACGATGGTTCCCGACTCCTTCGCCAGCCGCCGTGCCGCCTTGCGGCCGCCGTGAGATTCCTTGTGGCTGCTGCGTTTTGCCACAGGCATGCCGTCGACCTCGACCAGCTTGTAGACCATCGACGCGGTCGGCGCACCGGATCCCGTGACCACCGACGTACCGACGCCGTAGACGTCGACCGGCGCGGCGGCGAGACCGGCGATCGAGTACTCGTCGAGGTCGCCGGACACCACGATGCGGGTCTTGTTCGCGCCCAAGCCGTCGAGTTGGTCACGCACCTGGCGGGCCATGACGCCGAGGTCGCCGGAGTCGATGCGCACCGCGCCCAGCTCGGGCCCGGCCACGGCGACGGCGTTGGCCACGCCCTGAGTGATGTCGTAGGTGTCTACCAGCAGCGTCGTCCCGACGCCCAGCGCATCGACCTGGGCGCGGAACGCGGCGACCTCGTCGGGGCCGCTGGTCGCGGTGTGCACCAGGGTGAAGGCGTGCGCGCTGGTGCCCCGTGCGGGGACGCCGTAGGTCCGCTGGGCCTCCAGGTTCGAGGACGCGAAGAAACCGGCGATGTACGCCGCGCGCGCGGCCGCGACAGCCGCGTGCTCATGCGTGCGCCGTGAGCCCATCTCGATCAGCGGCCGGCCGCTCGCGGCGCTGACCATGCGGGCAGCGGCCGAGGCGATCGCGGTGTCGTGATTGAAGATCGACAGCACCAGGGTCTCGAGGATCACGCACTCGGCGAACGTGCCGTGGATCGACAGCACCGGGGAATCCGGAAAGTACAGCTCACCCTCGGGGTAGCCGTCGATGTCGCCGCGGAACTCGTAGTCGGCCAGCCAGCGCAGCGTCTCGGCGTCCAAGAAGTCCAGTGAGGCGAGCGCGGCGTCGTCGAACCGGAACTCGGCGAGGGCCGAGAGGAACCGCGCGGTCCCGGCGACCACGCCGTATCGGCGACCGAAGGGCAGTCTCCTGGCAAACACTTCGAACGACGCGCGACGATGTGCGGTGCCGTCGCGCAGGGCGGCAGCGAGCATCGTGAGCTCGTATTTGTCGGTCAGCAACGCGGCGGTCACAGACCTCACCGTACTGGTTCTGCGACCCGCGACCACCCGGCTATTCTGGGCTCATGGTTCTGGGTGCCAGCTCGTCGGCGGTAGTCGCGCGGACGAGCCCCGCGACTGATGTCGAAGAGGTGGCCGGCCTGGACAGTCCGTGGGTGACCATCGTCTGGGACGACCCCGTGAATCTGATGACCTATGTGACGTATGTCTTCCAGAAGCTCTTCGGTTACAGCGAGGTGCGCGCCACCGAGCTGATGATGCAGGTGCACACCGAGGGCAAGGCCGTCGTCTCGGCGGGCAGCCGGGAGTCGATGGAGGTCGACGTCACCAAACTGCACGCAGCCGGACTGTGGGCAACCATGCAGCAGGACCGCTGAGCGGTGCGCAAGTGGAAGCGGGTCAACACGTCGTCGGGCGTGCGGATCAAATCCGGCTTGGAATCGCATGAAGTCACGATGCTCAGGAACCTCGTCGGCTCGCTCATCGAGATGCTCGACGACCGCGAATCCTCCTCACCGCGTGACGAACTCGCCGAGCTGACCGGCATGAAGGTCGGGCCGGCGCAGGCCCCCGACGACGACACCATGCGCCGGCTGCTGCCGGACTTCTACCACGATCCGGCCCAGCATCCGGACGGCCGCGCCGCCGGCGAGCGCCTCAACGGTGCCCTGCGCAGCCTGCACGAGCCCACCATCGTCGACGCCAAACGCCAAGCCGCCCAGGGGCTTCTGGATTCGCTGCCGGACCCGGCCGGAAAATTCGAGCTGACCGAACAGCAGGCTGAGGCCTGGGCCACCGCGATCAACGACGTCCGGTTGGCCCTGGGCGCCATGCTGGACATCGGACCCGATGGGCCGCAACGGCTTTCGCCGGACCACCCGATGGCGGGGCATGTGGAGGTGTACCAGTGGCTGACATATCTGCAGGAGTACCTGGTGCTGAGCCTGCTGGACGAGCGGTGACGGGCGCCATCACCGACGTCGCCGGCATCCTGGTCGGCAACCACCAGCGCATCGAAGACGCCACCCTGGGCGGCGGCTGGGCCACCGGCACCACCGTCGTCCTTGCGCCGCCGGGAACCATCGGCGCTGTCGACGTCCGTGGGGGAGCGCCCGGCACCCGCGAGACCGACCTGCTCGACCCGTCCAACAGCGTGCAGCACGTCGACGCGGTCGTGCTCACCGGCGGCAGCGCCTACGGACTCGCCGCCGCCGACGGCGTCATGACCTGGCTTGAGGAACACGACCGCGGCGTGAAGATGCCAGGCGGGCGGGTGCCGATCGTGCCCGGCGCGGTGATCTTCGACCTGCCAGTCGGTGCCTGGGCCAACCGGCCGACGGCCGAGTTCGGTTACCAGGCGGCGGACCACGCCGGCACCGAAGTGCCCACCGGCAACGTCGGCGCGGGCGCGGGCGCGCGGGCCGGAGCGCTCAAGGGCGGGCTCGGCACGGCGTCGGTGACGCTGGACAGCGGCGTCACCGTCGGCGCGCTCGTCATCGTCAATGCGGCGGGCCACGTCGTCGACCCGCAGACCGGGCTCCCGTGGTCGGCCGACCAGATCGCCCGTTTCGGGCTGCGGCCTCCGCCGCCCGACCAGATCGAGGCGTACGCGACCCAGGTGAAGAACCCGAAGCCGCTCAACACGACGATCGCGGTCGTCGCGACCGACGCCGCGCTCAGCCCGGCCGGCTGCAAGAAGGTGGCGGTCGCCGCGCACAACGGGTTGGCGCACACGATCCGTCCGGCACACACCGCCGTCGACGGTGACACCGTCTTCGCGCTCGCGACCGGCCGGGTGCACATCGAGCCGGACCCCGCGACGCCGGAGCAGATGAACCCCGAGACCCGACTCATCTCCGAGATCGGGGCGGCCGCCGCCGACGCCCTCGCGACCGCCGTGATGGTCGGGGTGCTGGCCGCCCAGTCGATCGCCGATATTCCGACCTACCGCGACCTGCTGCCGGGAGCCTTCGCCTGAGGCTCTGCGCCGGTAACCTGGGCCTATGAGCTACGAACTTTCGACGACCTCGTCGAAACCGAAGCCGCCCGCGCCGTGGAAGGTCGGCGGGGTGACGATCGTCAGCTTCGTCGCGCTGCTGTGGCTCATCGAAGGCTGGGATGCGCTGCACAATCAGGAGCTGAATCAGGACGGCATCCGCCCGCTGGAGTCCGACGGGCTCTGGGGCATCTTGTGGGCGCCGCTGCTGCACGCCGACTGGGCGCACCTGATCGCGAACACCGGCCCGGCCCTGGTGCTCGGGTTCCTGGTGACGCTCGCCGGCATGGGCCGCTTCCTCGGGGCGACGCTGATCATCTGGATTCTCGGCGGCTTCGGCACTTGGCTGATCGGCAACATCGGCGCGCCGCGCGGTGTGGAGTCCGTCCACATCGGGGCGTCCGGCCTGATCTTCGGCTGGCTGACGTTCCTCATCGTGTTCGGCTTCTTCACGCGGCACGCGTGGCAGATCGTCGTCGGCATCATCGTGTTGTTCGTCTACGGGGGTGTGCTGTGGGGCGCGCTGCCGGGGACGTTCGGTGTGTCGTGGCAGGGCCATCTGTGCGGTGGCATCGCGGGCGTCCTCGCCGCGTATTTGCTGAGCAGTCCCGAAAGGGAAGCGCGCGAACGGCGTAAGGGTTCGGCCCTGCCGTCGATTCCGACGTAATTTGCTGAATTTCGAATTCGCCGCACGCGCCGTTGCCGGAAGCGTGATCGGTATCGCTTTCAGGACCAATCGAGAAACTGGCCGCCCAATGGTGCCGTCTTTTCGTCGCAGGACGTGTTGACGTGGCAAGCTAGGGGTGTGCGCCTCACCATTCTCGGTTGCTCCGGCAGCGTGGGTGGGCCGGATTCTCCGGCCTCGGGCTATCTGCTGACCGCGCCGGACACCACACCGATGGTCATCGACTTCGGTGGTGGCGTGCTCGGCGCACTGCAGCGTCATGCTGATCCGGGCGCCGTAAATATATTGCTGTCACATCTGCATGCCGACCATTGTCTGGACTTGCCCGGGCTCTTTGTCTGGCGTCGGTATCACCCCAATCCTCCGGTTGGTCGCGCGCTGATGTTCGGCCCGGCGGCCACCTGGCACCGACTCGGTGCGGCGTCGTCGCCCGAGGGCGGCGAGATCGACGACATCACCGACATCTTCGACATCCAGGTCTGGGTTGACGGCCAGGACGTCGAGATCGGCTCGCTGACCGTGACGCCGCGGCTGGTGTGCCACCCGACCGAGTCCTATGGCATGCGCTTCACCGATCCGTCGGGCGCGACCCTCGTCTATTCCGCGGACACCGGCTACTGCGACGCGCTGATCGACCTCGCCCGCGGTGCCGACGTGTTCCTCTGCGAGGCGTCGTGGACCGACTCGCCGGACCGTCCGCCGAAGCTGCACCTGTCCGGCACCGAGGCTGGACGCGCGGCCCGCGAGGCCGGCGTCAAAGAGTTGCTGCTGACGCACATCCCGCCGTGGACCTCCCGCGAGGACGTCATCAGCGAGGCCAAGGCCGAGTTCGACGGACCCGTGCACGGCGTGGTGTGCAACGAGTCGTTCGACATCACCCGCCGGTAACCCGCCGCCCTCGGTTCGGCGGCCCGCTAGGGTTGTCGGGTGTCCAGACGAGAAGACGGTCGCCTTGACGACGAACTCCGCCCGGTAAAGATCACCCGAGGATTCACCAAGCACCCGGCAGGGTCGGTATTGGTGGAGTTCGGCGAGACGCGGGTCATGTGCACCGCTTCGGTATCCGAAGGGGTGCCGCGCTGGCGAAAGGGTTCCGGTCTGGGCTGGCTCACCGCCGAATACGCGATGCTGCCGGCCGCCACGCATGACCGCTCCGACCGCGAGTCGGTGAAGGGCCGAGTCGGTGGACGGACCCAGGAGATCAGCCGGTTGATCGGCCGCTCGCTGCGCGCGTGCATCGACCTCAGTGCCCTCGGCGAGAACACCATCGCCATCGACTGCGACGTGCTGCAGGCCGACGGCGGTACCCGCACCGCGGCGATCACTGGTGCCTACGTGGCGTTGGCAGACGCGGTGACCTACCTGGCCGCCGCCGGACGCCTGAAGGATCCGCGCCCGCTGTCGTGTGCGATCGCCGCCGTGTCGGTCGGTGTGGTCGACGGCCGCGTCCGCACGGACCTGCCCTACACCGAGGACTCGCGCGCCGAGGTCGACATGAACGTCGTCGCCACCGACACCGGGACCCTCGTCGAGGTGCAGGGCACCGGCGAAGGCGCGACGTTCCCGCGCTCGACGCTCGACAAGCTTCTCGATGCCGCGCTGGCCGCGTGCGACCAGTTGTTCGCGCTGCAGCGTGAAGCCCTGGAGCTGCCGTACCCGGGTGTGCTGCCGGAGCCGTCGGGTCCCGCGAAGAAGGCATTTGGTGCCTGAGCTCCTCGTCGCTTCGCGCAATGCGAAGAAGCTTGTGGAGTTGCGGCGGGTGTTGGACGCCGCCGGTATTACGGGTCTGACGTTGTTGTCGTTGGACGATGTGCCGGCGTTCCCCGAGGCGCCCGAGACGGGGGCTACGTTTGAAGAGAACGCGTTGGCCAAGGCGTCGGACGGTTTTCGTGCGACTGGAATTCCTTGTGTAGCAGATGATTCCGGAGTGTCGGTCGATGCGCTGAACGGCATGCCCGGGGTGCTGTCAGCCCGGTGGGCTGGCCGGCACGGGGATGATGCGGCGAACCTTTCGCTGTTGCTGGGCCAGATTCAGGACGTGCCCGACGAGCGGCGTGGTGCCGCCTTCGTATCGTGCTGCGCGTTGGTCTCCTCGTCGGGTTCGGTGGTGGTGCGAGGTGAGTGGCCGGGCACCATCGCACGGGAGCCGCGCGGCACGGGCGGGTTCGGTTATGACCCGATCTTCGTGCCGACCGGTAGTTCGGTTTCGGCTGCGGAGCTGACGCCGGCGGAGAAGGACGCGGCGTCGCACCGCGGACGGGCGCTGGCGCAGTTGGTGCCGGCGCTGCGGGAGTTGGCTGCGGGTTAGACGTCGCGGCCGTCTGGGGCGGCCAAGTACCCGTCGATGAAATCGTGCAACGCGGGGGCGAGGTGCGCGACGCCGGAATCGTTCAGCTTGGCCAGCAGGATGATGCCCTGATACTGCGCGAGCAGCGCGTGCGCGAGCAGCTCTGGATCGGTACCCGGACGTAAGGCTCCGGCCGCTGCGGCCTCGGTGGCGATGACCGCCAGGTGGTGCTCCATCGCATTGAGGGTGCGCGCCAGATGTTCGCGGAGATCGTCGTCGGTCGTCGACAGTTCGGCGGCGAAGTTGCCGAACGGGCAGCCCACGGCTCGGCCGAATTGGGCTTCGAGCGCGGACTGGATCGCGCCGATGGCGTCGGGGATGGCATGCAGCTTGTCGGCCGGCGTCGCGGTGGGGGAGCCGGTCAGCTGGCGTTGAAATGCCTTGGCGTGTAGATCGATAACGGCCTTGGCGAGTTCCGATTTCGACGGGAAGTAGTGATAGAAGCTGCCCTTCTTGATGTCGGTCGCGCGGCACAGCTCGTCGACGCCGACGGCCTGGTAGCTGCGTTCGAGGAACAGGCGGGCAGCGGTGGCGACCAGGCGGTCGCGGGCGTCGGAACTTCGGGGCACGGGTTCAGCGTATTTGGTAGTTGACCGGTCGGTCAACAATGGCTAGCTTGACGACATGACTACCGCTGAGGTCTTCCGTACGCCTGACGAACGCTTCGCGAATCTGCCGGGCTACGACTTCGCCCCGAACTACGTCGACGTCGACGGGCTGCGCATGCACTACCTCGACGAGGGGCCGCGTGACGGCAAGCCCATCGTCTGTTTCCACGGCGAGCCGACGTGGGCGTACCTGTACCGCAAGATGATCGGCCCGCTCGTCGACTCCGGGCATCGGGTGATCGTCCCCGACTACGCGGGCTTCGGTCGTTCGGACAAGCCGACCGACCGCCGGTGGTACAGCTACGACCGGCACGTCTCGTTGGTCACGCGGGTGCTGGGCGGGCTGGGGCTACAGGACGCCACTGTGGTTGTGCAGGACTGGGGCGGGCCGATCGGGTTGCGCTGGGCCGTGGAGAACGCGGATCAGGTTGGCGCGCTGGCGATTTTCAACACCGGGCTGTTCACCGGCCGGGTGTCCAAGGGCTTCATGGCGTGGCGGGATTTCGCCGAGCGGAACCCCGATCTGCCTGTCGGTTTCGTCATTCAAGGCGCGACGACGACCGACCTGTCGCCCGGGATCGTCGCGGCCTACGACGCGCCGTTCCCGACCGCGGAGTCGAAGGCCGGCGCCGCGCAGTTCCCGCTGTTGGTGCCCATCACAGAGGACGCCGCGGGCGCGACGGAGATGAAGGCCGTCACCGACGCGCTGTCTCGGTGGGAGAAGCCGGCACTGGTGGCGTTCTCCGACCAGGATCCGGTGTTCCCGTATCCGCGCGCGGGCGAGGCGTTCGTCGACCTGATCCCGACAGTCGACGAACAGGTGCGGATAGAAGGGGCGTCGCACTTCCTGCAGGAGGACCGCGGCGAGCAGTTGGCCGTCGAGGTGCTCAAGCGCCTGAGCTAGGTGTAGCCGCCGCGACCGTAACGCCACGGCGGCTTTCGGGCTCGATTTCCGCCCTGTGGTTACAGTCGCGGCGGCGTGGGCCGATCTATCCACAGGGCAATGCCGCCGAGTCTTGGTCATCAGCCCTCGGTTGGGCACACTGCCACCATGGGGGAGCCATTCATCGGCAGCGAGGCCTTGGCTGCCGGGACGCTGACGCGCCACCAATTGCGAACGAATTTCGTTGCCGTGCATCAAGACGTGTATGTGCCTCGCGGCACTCGCCCGAACGCGATCATTCGCGCAAAAGCGGCATGGCTGCGTTCCCGGCGCACGGGTGTGCTCGCAGGCTTCTCGGCAGCCGCGCTCCATGGAGCTCGGTACATCGATGCGGCCTTGCCCGCCAACATCATTCACAGCAATCGCCGCCCCGCCCGCGGCATCGTGGTGTGGGCGGACACATTGGATGGTGACGAGGTGTGCGCGATCGGTGAGATGCAGCTGACCACGCCATTGCGCACGGCCGTCGATCTTGCCCGCAGGTGTCGAGAAGACGTCGCGGTCGCCGCCATCGACGCGCTGGCACACGCGGCGCGTTTGACTGTCACTGACATGCGGGCCGCGATCGAACGCCATCCTGGGCAGCGAGGACTGAAACAAGCCAGGTTGACGATTGGGTTGGTCGATCCCGGCGCCGATTCGCCAGGCGAGACGCGGCTGCGGCTGTTGATCGTGAAAGCGGGCTTCCCTCGGCCGGTCAGCCAGCACCCCGTCTACAACGAATTCGGGGTGCTGATTGGCGAGGTTGACCTCGCGTGGCCGGGCCTGAAGATCGCAGTCGAGTACGAGGGGCGGCACCACATGGACCCCGACCAGATTCGCAAGGACATTGCGCGGATCGAGGAGATGATCGAGATGGGTTGGCTCGTCATCCGCGTTACGTCGCGCGATCCCAGTGGCGTCGTGCTGCGCAGGATCGCGTATGCGAGGTCATCGCGGGGTGCGATCGACGACGTCACGGTCCGACTCTCACGCGACCTGACCGACACAGTATGGCCCGCTGGGCGGCAGGCGTCGTGACGGCTGGTTTGGCAGGCCCCGCGACCGTAACGCCACGGCGGCTTTCGGGCTCGATTTCCGCCCTGTGGTTACATTCGCGACTCCGTATCGACCTGTCAGAGGTCGAAGCGCTTCTTCACATCTTCGGTGCGGAAGTGCTCGACGATGATGCCGACCAGCGGGACGGTGCCGGCGAACAGGACGCCGATGGTCTGGCCGAGCGGCCAACGGACCTTGACCGCCAGATTGAATGTGCAGAGCAGGTAGGCGAAGTAGACCCAGCCGTGGACGATGCCGATCCAATTGAGGCTGGCGTCGTTGAAGATGTAATGCGCGACCAGCTCGTAGCACAGGGCGATGAGCCAGAGACCGGTCGCCCAGGCCATCACGCGGTAGGCGGTCAGCGCCTTGCGGATGGTGTCTTTCGACAGGGTGGTCGGCTGCGACTCGGTCATGTGGGCGTCCTGTCCTGTTTGTCGTTCTCGGCCAGTTCGGCGAGGTAGGCGTTGTATTCGTTGAGGGTCGGGTCCGCCGTGTCTTTGGCGGCTTTGGGGCGCTCGGGGAGCAGGCCCTCGGGGATTTCGGTGGGCTCGTCGGTTGCCGGTGCTACCGGGCCTTCGTCTTCGTAGCGGACGAACTTGTAGTACCCGTAGAAGCAGAAGGCGCCGAACATCGGCCACTGCAGGGCGTAGCCCAGGTTCTGGAAAGTCCCGGCGCTTGACTGGAAGCGCGACCACTGCCACCACGCCAGAGCCATGCAGCCCAGGGCAGCGACGGTCACCAGCACGATGAGCGCCGGCCTCCTACGCCGTGTAGTGGACATAGGGCAACGGTACCGCGCGCGGGTTTGGGTTTGCGATTCGTGCCTGCTAGGACGCCGGACGTTCGATGCATGGCCACGGCACCGGGCGGGACTTGGGGCCGATGAATTCATCGAGGCGAGCGGTGTCGGCCTTGCGATAGATCGAGAGCTGCTTTCTCGATGAGCGGCGCCAGTGGATGCCGAGTTTGTCCAGCGCGCCAGTGAACAGATTGACGATGTCCTCGGACAAGTTTGTGAAGTGATAACGGACGCTCTTGACGCCGCGATCGTTGGCGACGACGCGGCAGCCATCGCTGTGGATGAGGCCGAGGACGAATTCTTCGGTGGCTTGGTCGACGAGGGCCTGCTGCCACGGTTGCAGCGCGATTGCGCGGGTGTGCTTCTTGCCGGGGCCGTGCTGTGGGAACAGGCACGGCCAGTGCTTGGAGCACACGTACACCTCGACGCAGCCCTTGCGCTGCGTCGCGCCAGCCTGTTTACCTGGGATGACAGCAGCGATCGCTTCGCAGCAGCGCTCGATGATGGCCGGGTACTTCTCATCGAGGACGATTCGTAACCGCCATACGCCGCGGAGCGCATCCGAGATACAGCCATCTCCTAGGTACAACCCGAGCAGATAGCTGTACTCCGCTGGCGGTAGGGCTGTGAAGTCGTGGTCGACGCCGCATACGGAATCGCCGGCTCCTTGTCGGCGCCAGATGCCGGTCTTTCGCCTCCAGTCACGCACCGTCGTTCGTGGGATTCCCGTCGTCCTCGCGATGGCGCAGTCATTCTCCCCATCGGCGATGAGTCGTCGGACGGTGTCGAATTCGTCGGCTGATCTCACGCGGTTTCCCCCTTCGGTCGCGTGACGCAGCCAAAGTAAGACGGACCACCGACAGATCTCCTTCGTCGGCCTGGCGGTAGGCTGACACCGCTTGAGCGCGAGTGTCGGAATTGGCAGACGAGATGGGTTTAGGTCCCATTGTCCTTTGGGCGTGGGGGTTCGAGTCCCCCCTCGCGCACTCTTGCGGTGATTCCGCCACGCAGTGGGCAGCGTGAAGTACAGCCGACCGCTGCGCGGTTCAGTGCCGCTTGGAGTGCAGTACCCCGTCGGTCGGCGATGACGGTTGGTCGGACTTGGCGCGCTTGTCCGCGCGTTTCTCTTTGAGCGACTTGCCGGATTTCTTGGTCATGCTCTGGCGCGGAGATTTGTCGGACATGACAGGCCCCTTTGTTCGGGGGCCTGGATGGTCCCAATAACCCGACCCTACGCGCACCGCGAATGGGCGTGCAATGGCGGAGCCTCGGCGTCGCTGTGCGCTGACTCTGGATTTTTGCGTGGTTGTCGACCGGGTGACATGTGGCACGGACGGGCGCAGCAGCCTAGGCTGGACATGACACCCGCCCAGGTAGCCGAGAGATCCCGCTGCCGCACGTAGACGGATCCGGAATTCTTTTGGCTATCAATGATATTGCCGTGTATGCGCGGCTGAGTTCGGCAGACGTCGAGGCGTTCGGCGCTGAACTGGACACTATTCGGCTCGACGTGGAGGACTCCCTCGGCGTCAAGGATGCGACGTATATCCGTCGCGTCATCACGTTCCAGCGGACTCTGGACGCGGTGGCCCGGTTGCACATTGCCGGCAGTCGGTCGAGGGCCGGCTGGTTGGTGGGGGCCGCGGCGTTGGCGTACGCGAAAATCGTTGAGAATATGGAGATCGGGCACAACGTCAGCCACGGTCAATGGGACTGGATGAACGATCCGGAAATCCACTCGACCACCTGGGAGTGGGACATGGTGGCGTCCTCGGCGCAGTGGCGGTATTCGCACAACTACCGTCACCATGTGTTCACCAACGTGGTTGGGGTGGACGACGACCTCGGTTTCGGGGTGCTGCGCGTAACCCGCGATCAACCGTGGAAGCCGGAACATCTGTGGCAGCCACTGCGAAATCTGTTGTTGGCCTTGGTCTTCGAATGGGGAATCGCCCGTCACGGCTATCACGCCGAAACCGAGAGGGCGGGCTCCGAGGACGGCAGACGGGCTGCGCGCAAGGTGATGCTGGCCAAGATCGGCCGGCAGACGGCCAAGGACTATCTCGTCGTGCCCGCGCTCAGCCTGCGCCGCTGGCGCCGCACGGTGACCGCCAACGCGACAGCCAACCTGCTGCGAAACCTCTGGTCATACGTGGTGATCTTCTGTGGGCATTTTCCCGACGGCGTGCAGACGTTCGACCGGGAAGTCCTGCGGTCCGAGACCAGATCGGAATGGTATCTGCGCCAGATGCTCGGTGCGGCGAACTTCAAAGCCGGTCGTGCGCTGGCGTTTTCGAGCGGCAATCTGTGCTACCAGATCGAGCATCATCTGTTCCCGGATCTGCCGAGCAACCGGTACGCGGAGATCAGTGTGCGGGTACGTCAGCTGTGCGAGAAGTACGACGTGCCCTACACCACCGGCCCGCTCGCCCGGCAATACCTGCAGACCCTCCGGACCAATTTCCGGCTGGCGCTGCCCGACGGCGTCAGCGCTCGAAGGCGCGCTTGATCTTGGCTCGCGCCTGACCGGCGTCGGTGGCCCGTTGCACGGCTCCTTCGTCGTTGAGGTTGTAGTCGGCGGTAGCGAAGCCGAAATAGCTCTTGGCGGCATTCGACGCGCGTTTGGCCTTGCGTGCCATGGTTTTTCCGATATTCATCGTAGGTCTCTCTGTTGTTGGTTCGGGTGCAGTGTGCAACTGCGCGCCGGCATTCGAAGCCGGGCTCCTGGTTCGCCGTCGAACGCGTCGATAACGGTGACGGGCTGGAACACGTTATGCGGCTTAGGTTTTGGCGTTCGACCGCCCAGACGGGCACGTCGGCGAGTTGTGGGCCACGGTGATCCGTCGGCGCCGGAGCCGTCGATGATTGGGCTCGACACAACTGAAATCCTCTGCACCTGCCACTCTACACCCGTTTGGGCTGCATAAACGGCCAAAGCGGGTCAGCGGAGCAGCCGCTGCCCCCGCTGGAATGGGCGCGGGGGTGTAGCGTTGAAGAGGTTGGGAACCCAGTCTGCCCAGGCGTAGTCGGCCTTTCGCCGTTGAATTCCCCGAGCAGCCGCTCGCGCCGGACACATCGGTGACAACCACGCGATGGGATCACCCTTGAAATCTCAAACCAGCCTTCAGCTTTCAGATGCACCGCTATTGCCTACCTGGCACTCCGGCGCTTCGAGCTTTGCGATGCTCAGCACCTATCCGCCGACGCGATGCGGGCTGGCGACGTTCAGCGCGGCCCTGAGCCGGGGGCTGGCCACCAACGGCGCCGACGTCAGCGTGGTGCGCGTCGGCGACGGACCGTCGATCGGCGACAGCCGCGTCATCGGCGAGTTGACCAACGGGTCGGCCGCATCCGTTGCCGAGGCTGCCGACCTGCTCAGCATGAGCGACGTCGCGGTGATCCAGCACGAGTACGGCATCTACGGCGGCCCTGACGGGGACGAAATCGTCAATCTCATCGGTGGGCTGCAGGTCCCGTCGATCGTGGTGGCGCACACCATCCTCAAACATCCGACCCGGCGCCAGCGGAGCGTGCTGGAGGCGGTGATGACGCTCGCCGACCACGTCGTCGTGATGTCTGACGCGGCCCGAGCGCAGCTGAATGCCGGCTTCGACTTCGATCGCCGGAAGGTCACCACGATTCCGCATGGCGCGACCGTGCCACCGGCCGGCTACACGAAGCGCGGTGGCCGGCCGACGTTGTTGACCTGGGGCCTGCTGGGGCCGGGCAAAGGCGTCGAGCGGGTCATCGACGCGATGGGCTCGCTGCACCGGCTCAACAGCCGGCCGCGTTATCTGGTCGCCGGTGAGACGCATCCGCAGGTGCTTGCCGCTGATGGTGACGCGTATCGCGAAAGCTCTATCGCGCGGGCGCAGCGTATCGGGGTGGCGGACGCGGTGCAGTTCGATGCCAGTTTCCGCGACGTGCCGTCGTTGATCGAGCTGATGCTGTCCGCGGCGGTGGTCGTGCTGCCCTACGACTCCACCGACCAGGCCACCTCCGGTGTCCTGGTGGACACCATCGCCTGCGGTCGGCCGGTCGTCGCGACGGCCTTCCCGCACGCGGTCGAAATGCTCTCGACAGGGGCGGGCATCGTGGTGGGCCATGACGACCCCGACGCGCTGAGTTCGGCATTGCGCGCGGTTCTGACCGAGCCCCGGCTGGCCGGTGCCATGGCCGCAGAAGCCAGGCGGCTGGCCCCGTCGATGTCGTGGCCGATCGTCGCCAGATCGTATCAAGCAGTGGCACAACGAATTCTGGCCAAACGACCGGAGCGGGCGTGGCTGCGTTAGCGCCGGAGCCGAAGTTCGACCATCTGCTGGCGATGACCGATCGGCATGGCACCTTCGAGCACGCATGCCTCGCCGAACCACGGCTCGAACACGGTTACTGCACCGACGATATGGCCCGGGTCCTGGTCGTCGTCAGTCGCGAACCGGACGCCTCCGACGGTGTGACTGCCTTGGCCAAGCTGGCGGTGCGGTTTCTGAATGAGGCACAGTCATTTGCCGGTGGATGCCGCAACCGGATGGACCGCCATGGCCGCTGGACCGACGACTTCGCCTTCGAAGACTGTTGGGGCAGATGCCTGTGGGGCTTGGGCACTGCCGCGGCCCACAGCGGTATCGGGCTGGTCCGCAGCCTCTCGGTCGTGCAGTTCGAGCGCGCCGCACGAGGTCGATCGGTCTGGCCGAGAGCCATGGCGTTTGCGGCGCTGGGTGCCGCTGAGTTGCTCGGTGTCGACCCCGGCCACCGGGCCGCCCGGCAACTCATCGCCGATTACGCCGCGGGGGTTGCCGCCGTGGGCACCGACCTCGACTGGCCGTGGCCCGAAGCGCGCCTGACCTACGCCAACGCGTTGCTGCCCGAGGCGATGATCGCCGCGGGCACCACTCTCGAGGACTCGGCACTCACCCAACGCGGCCTGGACCTCCTGGAATGGTTGATCGATTGCGAGACCCTTGACGGCCATTTGTCGGTGAGCCCGGCAGCGGGCTGGACGGCCGGGGAACCTCGGCCCGGCTTCGACCAGCAACCCATCGAGGTGGCTACGTTGGCCGACGCGTGCGCCCGGGCCGCTGACATCGATGCCAGCGCCATCTGGCCGAACACGGTGCGCGCTGCCGCGGCCTGGTTCGAGGGCGCCAACGACATCGGCGTCCCGATGTGGAATTCGACCACCGGCGGGGGATTCGACGGGTTGCGGGCCGACTGCGTCAACCTCAACCAGGGGGCTGAGTCGACCCTCGCGGTGCTGTCCACTTTTCAGCAGGCTCGTCGCCTTGTGGGTGTGTCGTAATGACTTCTGTGCGGTCGGCGCTGGTCACGCGCCTGCCACTGCGGCTGGCAGCTGACCCGACGCGCGTCATCACCCGCCTGTTCGTGCCGGGACAGGAAGGCTTCGAACTCCAGGAGTCCCGCGCCGGCGCGGTGCTGGCCCGGATTCTGACTCTGGATGAAGCCGAGGTGCGGTCGGCGCTCGACAGTGTCGTCGTGCGGTTCGATCATCGGCACCGCGGATTGGCTGAGACCTTTCGGCGGCACGCGCAGGAGCTGGCCGATCGCTTGGGGCCCGGTATGAAGGTCTCCGAGGCCCGAATGTTGTTGCTGGGCGCGACGTTCACCAACGAGTTCGCCATCGAGGCGGCCGCGCTCTGCAACCCGAGCATCGTCGCCCACCCCGATCAGTCCGGCACGCCCGCCGGCAGCCTCCGCTTCGTGCTGAGTGTGCGAGGGATCGGCGAGGGGCACCGGTCCTCGATCGGCTTTCGTACGGGCATCGTGGACCACGCGGGTCGGGTCACCATCGACGACCCGGCCCCGTTCGCCACTGCCGGAACGGTGGTGCCGACGCTGCTGGACGCGGCCGTGATCCGTACTGAGCTGGTGCGGCGGGGCGACGCCGGTGAGTCTGCCGACTATGTGCTCGGCGCGCTCGGTGATCAGTTCACCCGCGACGATCTGGACGAGCAGCTGGACAGGCTGCAACTGCACCGCAGTACCCGCAAACATGCCGCCGGCACCATCGCTCTGATGCGCGCGATCGCAGAGCGGTCCTACGCCGTCGAATTCTCTTCTGCCACAGAAATATCCGAGCGGGTCTTGTGGCCGGCGACCGGTGCCGAGGCGGCCGGTATGGAGGACGCGCGGTTTGTCCGCTTCGTCGACGACGACGGCGCCGCTACCTACTACGCCACCTACACCGCATACAGCGGATCGGAGATCAGCCAGCAATTGCTGACCACCGACGACTTTCGGTCGTTCACCTCGGTGCCGATGGTTGGCCCGGCTGCCGCGAACAAGGGTCTGGCGCTCTTTCCTCGCCGGATCCGCGGGCGGTTCGCGGCCATGTCACGGTCGGACCGGGAATCGAACACGGTGGCGTTCTCCGACCAGCTGTCGGTGTGGACCGATTCCTCGCCGTGCCAGAACCCGGTAGAGGCTTGGGAGGCAGTGCAATTGGGCAATTGCGGCGCACCGATCGAGACCGAGGCCGGATGGCTGGTGCTGACCCACGGGGTCGGTCCGATGCGGACCTACTCGATCGGAGCGATCCTGCTCGACCTCGATGATCCCACCCGGATCATCGGCCGGTTGTCGGAGCCGCTGCTGAGTCCCGCGCCCGACGAACAGGACGGGTACGTGCCCAACGTGGTGTACTCGTGTGGCGCGCTGGTCCACGGCGACACCCTGGTGCTGCCGTACGGCATCGGCGACGCCGCGATCGGTTTCGCCACGGTGGCGCTATCGGAGCTGTTGGCGGTACTGCGCCTCTAGGGTTCTATTGGGCATTCTTCAGCCGCACCAAGCGCGTCGTCGAGCTTTCGTCCAATTCGACGACGTCGGTGCGCGATCGCAGGAAGTCGCTGAAAGACTTGAAACCCAGCGCCTTTTCGCTGAATGACGGATCCATCCGCTTCATCTGTGCCTTGACCGCGGAGTTGTGCAGCCATTCGACGTCGTCCTTTTCCAGCCCGATCTGCAGGGCACGAGTCAGCAGGGCGGTGGCGGCGGTCTGCGGGTCGGGCAATTCGGGTTCGTCTGGCTCGGTCTTGCGGCGGGAGCGTCGTGGCGGCGCCGGGTCTGCAGAGGGTTCGAGCGCCGGGACGCCGGGCAGCGAGTCGTAGGTGACGAATTCGTCGCAGGCGGCGGCGAGCGCGCGGCTCGAGGAGCCCGCCACTCCGATGCCGACCACGTACCGGCCGAGGCGCTTGCAACGCTGAGCCAGCGGAATGTAGTCCGAGTCGCCGGCGGCGATGACGACGTGGGTGAGGTCGGGCAACCGGAACATGTCTTCGACGGCGTCCACTGCCAATCGGATGTCGGCGCCGTTCTTGCCGTACGCGGCCGCCGGGAAGAGTTGCACGAGGTCGACGGCCCGGCCGACCAGTTGCTGGCGGTAGCCCGCGTTGACGACGGCCGACCAGTCGGCGTACGCGCGGGTGAGCACCAGCGTCCCGAACGATGACGCGAAGTCGAGCACTGCGCCGACGTCGACGGTGGCCTGGGTCAGTCTGTCCGGTTCGAGTCCCTTGGCCTTGTCCTTCTGAAATGAATTGCGACCGTGGACCTGGTCGTAGCGGGAAATGACTATGTTGTCGAAGTCGAGGTACACCGCGACTCGGGTGGCGGTGGTATCCGTCATGGCCCCAGTCTGGTCTATCGGCGGAGCGTTGTGGCGCGAAACCTCGCAGGCGCATCATTCGTCGGCTGGTTAACCTGTCGGAATGCTCACGGAACTGGCTGCCCTCCCCGGCGGGTCGTACCGCATGGGTTCACAGGATTTCTACCCCGAGGAAGCGCCGGTGCATGAGGTGACCGTCGCGCCGTTCTCGATCGAACGGCACCCGGTCACCAACGGTCAGTTCGCCGAATTCGTCGCGGAGACGGGATATGTCACCGTCGCCGAGCAACAGCTGGACCCGGCCGCTTTTCCGGGCGTCCCCGCAGAAGAACTCGTTCCCGGCGCGTTGGTGTTCCAGCCGACCGCGGGCCCGGTCGACCTGCGGAACTGGAGGGCTTGGTGGACGTGGGTCCCCGGCGCGTGCTGGAAGCACCCGAAGGGGCCGGGCTCGACCACCGAGGACCGGCTCGACCATCCGGTGGTGCAGGTCGCCTACCCGGATGCTGCGGCGTACGCCGCGTGGGCGGGCCGGCGGCTACCCACCGAAGAGCAGTGGGAGTACGCGGCTCGCGCCGGCGCGACCACGGCCTACGCCTGGGGTGACGAGGTACGGCCGGACGGGCAGTTGATGGCCAACACGTGGCAGGGCCGATTCCCGTATCACAACACCGGTGCCCTGGGCTGGGTCGGGACGTCACCGGTAGGCACGTTCCCTCCCAACGGTTTTGGCCTGCTCGACATGATCGGCAACGTGTGGGAATGGACCCGCACCCGGTACACGCCGCGGCATCAAGCGCACGCCGAGGTGTCCGGCTGTTGTCCGCCGCCCGGTGGCGATCCGTCGGTGATGCAGACCCTCAAGGGTGGCTCGCACCTGTGCGCGCCGGAGTACTGCCATCGCTACCGGCCCGCGGCGCGGTCGTCGCAGTCGCAGGACAGCGCGACATCGCACATCGGCTTCCGCTGCATCGCCGACTGAGGTGGCGAAAGCGGCCGTCAAACGCCGCTACATAGTTCCTGGCCTAGGGCTTTACCTTCGATCAGGTGGCGTAACACGCTACGTATCGCCACCCGTGCCCATCGGTGGCACAGTGAGTTCATGACCCGCCGCCCGCACATCCCGCCAAAGGACTTTCCCCGTCCTGCGCCCCGGGAGTACGCGGGCACCCGCGCCGATGCGGCCCGGTGGGCGCGCGACGTGTTGCGCGGCCAAATCCTCGACGGCGTGTACGGCGGCCTGGCCGCGGCGCGTCCGCTGCTGCCGCCGGAGAACGAACTGGCCGCCGAATTGGGCGTCAGCCGCAACGCGATTCGTGAGGCCCTGGAGCTCCTGCGCGGCGAGGGATTGATCACCCGGGTGCAGGGCGCCGGGACGTTTGTCACGGGCGCGAAGCTCAGCCAACGGATCGATCGCCTGGAAGGCCTCGCGGAATCGCTTGCGGGGCATCAGCTTCCGGTGGAGAACACCGTGATGTCGGCGCGTGAGTCGGTGGCCTCCCCGTTCGTCGCGGCGAAACTTCAAGTGCCCGAAGGCGCGCCGATCCTCTTCATCGAGCGCCTGCGGTCGGTGGGTGGGGTGCCGCTGTCGCTGGACACCACGTCGTTGCGGATCGGAGCCATCCCGGTCGACGCCAATCTGGCCGACCAGGACGTCTTCTCGCTGATCGAGACCGAACTGGGGATGCGCCTGGGCTGGGCCGAGATCACCGTGGAATCGGTCTCGGCCGACGCCGATACCGCCAAGCTCCTGCAAATACGTGCCGGCGCACCGCTTTTGCTGCTGCACCGGCTGACCCACCTCGAAGACGGCACACCGTTCGACCTCGAGACCGTGCGGTACCGCGGCGACCGCTGTTCGTTGATCACCACCGCCGCAAGAGATTCCACGCCGCCGCCAGCGTAGCCGGCACTTCTGCAGTCAATCACCCGATCCCCTTACCGATTAACGCAATCGATAGAGAGGCAGTACAGCCATGCCCGAACAACCCAACATCGTCTATTTTCACGTCGACAATCTCGGCATGGGGGAGCTCGGCTGCTACGGCGGCGGCATCCTGCGCGGGGCCGACACGGTCCGGATGGATGCCTTCGCCGCCGAGTCACTGAAGCTGTCGCATTTTGTCGTCGAACCGCAGTGCACGCCAACCCGTTCGGCGTTGATGACCGGCCGGTACCCGATCCGGTCCGGCAACCACACCATCGCGCTCGGCGGCAATGGCGGCGGCATCGTGGCGTGGGAACGCACCATGGGTGACATCCTGTCCGAAGCCGGTTATGCCACAGCATGTTTCGGCAAGTGGCATATCGGCGCCGAGGACGGTCGCTGGCCGACCGACCACGGCTTCGACGAATGGTACGGTCCGGCTCGCACCTACGACGAGTGCCTGTGGCCCGACGACCCCTGGTACAAAGCCGAACGCGACGGCTACTCCTTCATGTACGACGGCACCAAGGAAGGTGGCGTCACGACCACCGACCAGCAGCTGACCGTCAAGCTCAAGGGTGAGGTCGACGGCGAATACGACCGCCGGGCCAAGGCTTTCATGAAGCGCAGCGTCGAAGCGGGAAAGCCGTTCTACCTGTATCACAACCACTCGCTGATGCACTTCCCGATGGAGGTCCGTCCGGAGTTCAAGGGCAAGAGCACCAACGGCAACTGGGGCGACTCGCTGCTGATGCTCGACCACGACTTCGGCAGCATCCTGGACTACCTGACCGAGTTGGGCATCGAGGACAACACCATCGTCATCATGGCCGGCGACAACGGTGCCGAAGACCACCTCGCCGGCCGGGGTACTGCGGGCTTCTTCGACGGCTCGTACTTCAGCTCGGCCGAGGGCGGCATCCGGACACCCTGTCTGATCCGCTGGCCCGGTCACGTGCCGGTGCGGGAGAGCAACGAGATGGTGCACGTCACCGATATGTTCCCGACGCTGCTGCGGTGGGTGGGCTGCGACGTACCCGACGACCGGATCATCGACGGCATCGATCAGCGCGAATTCTTCGGCGGGGCCGAGGAATCCAAGCGGGACGGCTGCATGGTCTGGCTCAACGAGGAGCTTCACGCGGTGAAGTGGTCGCAGTTCAAGATCAACTTCAAGCGGCAGCAGCATTTCCACGACCCGGAGATCCCGTTGGGCTTCGCCCGCATCACCAACCTTCTCGAGGATCCGAAGGAACGCGAGGCCGTCAACCAGACGTGGGTGCGGTGGTGGGTGATGCAACACGCCTACCGGTTCATCCAGGAATTCGAAGCCAGCGTCGAGACCGAACAACTCATCCCGGCCGGGGCGCCCATCGATTTCGTCCCCGAACGTAACCAGTAGCACCGGCGCAGCACGGCCCCCGCATGTCGGGGGCCGTGCTCGACTGTCAAAGGAGTGCAGCCGTGTCCAGCTATGGCGCCCAATCGATCACGATCCTCGAAGGGCTCGACGTCGTCCGCAAACGCCCGGGTATGTACATCGGGTCGACCAGCGAGCGCGGCCTGCACCACATGGTGTGGGAGGTGGTGGACAACGGCGTCGACGAAGCCATGGCCGGCCACGCCAGCCGTGTCGATGTCACGCTGCTCGCCGACGGTGGCGTCGAAGTCAGCGACGACGGCCGCGGCATCCCGGTTGCCATGCACGCCAAGGGGATTCCCACCGTCGATGTCGTGATGACCCAACTACATGCCGGCGGCAAGTTCGATGGCGACTCCTATCAGGTATCCGGTGGTCTGCACGGCGTCGGCGTCTCGGTGGTCAACGCGTTGTCGACGCGGCTGGAGGTACACATCCACCGGGACGGGCACGAATGGTTCCAGCACTACGACCGCTCGGTGCCCGGCACCCTCGATAAGAGGAAGGCGTCGACCCGCACCGGCACCACGGTCCGATTCTGGTCGGACCCAGAGATATTCGAGACGACCACGTACAGCGCCGAGACCATCGCCCGCCGCCTTCAGGAGATGGCGTTCCTCAACAAAGGCCTGGTGTTGTCGCTGACCGACCGACGCGTGCCCGACCCCGAGACCCGCGTCTTCCACCACCCGGGCGGACTGATCGACTACGTCCACCACATCAACCGGGTGAAAGAGCCCATCCAGCCGAGCATCATCGCGTTCGACGGTGTGGGACCCGGCCAGGAGGTCGAGGTCGCCATGCAGTGGAACGCCGGCTACTCGGAGTCGGTGCACACCTTCGCGAACACCATCAACACGCACGAGGGTGGTACCCACGAAGAGGGCTTCCGTGCGGCGCTGACGAGCGTGGTCAACAAGTACGCCAAAGACAAGAAGTTGTTGAAAGACAAAGACCCGAACCTCACCGGTGACGATATCCGGGAGGGCCTGGCCGCGATCATCTCCGTCAAGGTCGCCGAACCGCAGTTCGAAGGGCAGACCAAGACCAAGCTGGGGAACGCCGCCATCCGCTCATTCGTACAGCGGGTCTGCCATGAGGAGCTGACGCACTGGTTCGAGGCGAATCCGGCTGAGGCGAAGGTCATCGTCACCAAGGTCGCGTCCTCGGCTCAGGCACGGGTGGCCGCGCGGAAGGCGCGGGAGCTCGTGCGGCGTAAGAGCGCGACCGATATCGGTGGCCTGCCCGGCAAGCTGGCCGACTGCCGTTCCACCGACCCGACGACGTCGGAACTGTATGTGGTGGAGGGCGATTCGGCCGGTGGCTCGGCCAAGAGTGGTCGTGACTCGATGTTCCAGGCGATCCTGCCGCTGCGCGGCAAGATCATCAACGTCGAGAAGGCGCGCATCGACCGCGTGCTGAAGAACAACGAGGTCCAGGCCATCATCACGGCGCTGGGCACCGGTATCCACGACGAGTTCGACCTGTCGAAGCTGCGGTATCACAAGATCGTGCTGATGGCCGATGCCGACGTCGACGGCCAGCACATCTCGACCCTGCTGCTGACCCTGTTGTTCCGCTTCATGCGACCCCTCATCGAGCATGGCCACGTGTTCCTGGCCCAGCCGCCGCTGTACAAGCTGAAATGGCAACGCAGTGAACCGGAATTCGCCTACTCCGACCGGCACCGGGACGCGCTCCTGGATGCGGGGCTCACGGCGGGGAAGAAGATCAACAAGGACGATGGCATCCAGCGCTACAAGGGTCTGGGTGAGATGGACGCCAAGGAGCTGTGGGAAACCACCATGGATCCGTCCGTCCGGGTCCTGCGTCAGGTCACCCTCGATGACGCCGCAGCTGCCGACGAACTGTTCTCGATCCTGATGGGCGAGGACGTCGAAGCACGCCGGAGCTTCATCGTCCGCAACGCCAAAGACATTCGGTTTCTGGACGTCTGACCGGTCAGCCGAGCGGCATGAGATACATCAGTACCAGCACACCCTCGGCGATCACCGCGAGGCCAACTGCCGGCAGGTGCCGCATCGCGGCATAGTGCCCGCGCGCCAACTGGCGGCGCCGGCTCGCACCGAACCCGCACACCACAGCGGCGAGCACCGCGACCGCGGCGACGAGAATGATCCGCGTGGCGCCGTGACCGCCGTGTAACGTATCGGCGTTGCGCAACAGCACCAGAACGCCCGACGTGGCGATCGCCAGTGCAGTGCGGTTCCAGGCCAGCGCCGTGCGTTCGGCCTGCAGGCCGCGATCCTGGGTGAGCGTCATCGCACTGTGGCGCTGATCGCCAGGACGATGGTGATCAGTCCGATCAGCGCCAGGCCGGTGGTCAGGAACGTGGGGGCGGAGGCCTGCGGCAGGGGCTCGTCGTTGCGGATGGCCCGGTCCACCTGGCTCCAGCGCCGCAGTCCCGCGACCGCCGTCAACACCGCCATGACGCCGACGCCGACGCCCAGGACGTGCCGCAGGCCCGGTATGGCCAGCTCCGGCATGAACTGGACGACCGCCACCGCGGCGGCCATCAGCCCCAGCGACGTGCGTTGCCACGCCAAGAACGTGCGCTCATTCGCGAGGGTGAACCGGTAATCGGGCTCGATCGGGGTGCGGGTAGCCGTCACGCTCGAAATGTCCATGGGTACAAGGGTTTCCGAAAACTCTGTGTCATGCCAGGGCGCCGGTGGTGGCGTAACAGAGTGTTAATTCACGGTGTCGGCGGCGCGGCGCAATCCGCGCGATTGGGTGCCTGACCTGTGGTTTCTGCTGCCGTAGATGGCGTAACTATCGCGCAACCTCAGATGACAGCGAGGTAACAGAAACGGTCGACTCTTGTGGACATGGACAAGCAACAGCGCACTGGCCGCCCGTGGCAGGCCCGCTCGGTTGCTCTGCTGGCCGCGCTCACGGTTGGTGGGGCTCCACTGCTGACGGGGTGCGGCCTGCTGTCGGAACCGACCGTCGTCGTCAACGTTGGCTACCAATCCAAGACCATCAACACGGTCAACGCCGGCACGCTGCTGCGCGACCGTGGGGACTTCGAGAACCAGCTCAAAGAACTGGGCGCGGCGACCAACACGAAGTACCGGGTGGTGTGGCAGGACTTCGCGTCCGGTGCCCCGCTGACGGCACAGATGATCGCCACCCACGTCGACATCGGTTCGATGGGCGACTACCCGCTGCTGACCAACGGCTCCAAGACCCGCAAATACGGCGACGCGGCAACGGAATTGGTCGCAACCACCGGCTACAACTTGCGCGGCTCGCTGAATCAGGTGGTGGTGCGGTCGGACTCGCCGGCACGGACCCTCGCCGATCTGAGCGGTAAGAAGGTGTCCACCAGCCTCGGATCGGCCGGCGACGGCATGCTGTCCACCGCGCTGAAAACCGTTGGCATCAACAAGGACTCGCTACATATTGTCAATCAGGATCCGTCGGTCGGAGCGTCGTCCATCGATGGCGGCCAGGTCGACGCCCTTGCGCAATTCGTGCCGTGGCCACAACTCGTGATCTACCGAAACCAGGGGCGGCTGCTGTACGACGGCGGCGACAACAACGTGCCCACCTCCCACGGCGTCGTCGCGCGCCGGCAGTTCGTCGACGGCCATCCTGAAGTCATGGCGGCGTTCCTGCGGGCCATGAAGAGCACCACCGACGAGATCGTGGCGCACCCGCTCCAGTCGGCCCTGCGGGTCAGTGCGCTGACCGGGATCGAACCTGAAGTGATCTATCTGTACAACGGCCCCAACGGCTTTGTGAGTTTCGACATGACACTCAAGGACCAGGTGCTCGCGGCGTTCAAGCCCATCAAGGCCTACCTGGTCGGGCGTGGCGCGGTGACAAAGGATTTCGACGTTCCCCAGTTCGTCAACGACGGATACCTGCGGCAGTTGTTCGGACCCGGCTATACGCAGCGGCAGGCCAGCGTGGCCAATCCCATGACACTCACCGGTTTCGACGAGGTGTGCGGACTGCCGGTCAACGACGCCGCGCAGGCCTCCGAAGTGTGGGTGTCCGGCACCGATACCGCGGTCTCCGCCACCCCGACCTGTCTGCTCCGCCGACTGGCCGCGACGCCGCACGTCCGGGCGTCGTACGTTCCCGATGCATCGACCGGACTGCGCATCTTCGCCGATCACGCTGTCTGGCTTGATGATCCGGACGCACCGCCGGCCCAGCGCTACAAGCCTTTCGCCACGGCCGCCGGTGCGGACACGTACCGGACCAACCACCCGCAAGCAGTCACCGTCGGCTACGCCGCTGCCATCGGGCAGCCCCGCGCCGCCGGCTGATCACACCACCAGGAGAGAAAGGAACCGCATGACCGAGCTCATGACCAGACCTACGTTGGCCGTCCCTCGACTGTGGTCACCGGCGAACCGGACCGGAAAACCGATGCGGCACAAGTTCACCGATCTGCGGTCCAGCGCCATCGCCCGGCGACTGCCGGCGGTGCTGCTGCCCCTGATCCCGATCGCAGTCTTCCTCACGCTGTGGCATCTGCTGACGGCCCACAACGTCGTGGCCTGGCTGCGGTTCAACCGGATGCCGGCACCGGAGGCCGTGTTCCACACCCTGCTGACGCGGGCCAGCTCGGGCGGCTTCTACGACGACCTGCTGGCCAGCCTGCAACGCATCCTGCTGGGCTTCGGCCTGGCCGCCGTGGTCGGCATCGGGTTGGGCGTGTTGATCGGCCGCTCGGAGATCGCCCGAATGACGCTGCGGCCGTTCATCGAACTGATCCGGCCCATCCCGGCGATCGCGCTGGTGCCGCTCACCATCCTGCTGTTCCCGTCCAGCGAGCAGGGCATCGTGTTCATCACGTTCTTCGCCGCGTTCTTCCCGGTGGTGGTCAGCACCATCCACGCCATGGACTCGATGCCGAAGGTGTGGGAGGAAGCCGCGCAGACCATGGGCGCCGGGCGAATGTCGTTGCTGCTCCACGTGATCATCCCGGGTGCGCTGCCGGGGATTTTCGCCGGACTCTCGGTCGCGATGGGCGTGGCGTGGATCTGCGTGGTCAGCGCGGAGATGATCTCCGGCCAGTACGGCATCGGGTACTACACCTGGCAGGCCTACGGGTTGCTCGACTACGCCGGTGTGGTGGTCGGCATGATCTCCATCGGCGCGCTGGGGCTCGGTACCGCGTGGCTGGTGGAACGGGTCGGACGGCGGGTCAACCGCTGGCTGCCGAGGGCCGCCCGATGAGCGCCGGCGCTGTCGATCTGCAGCAGCTGCAACTGGGCTTCAACGGGGTGGTCGCGGCCAATATCAGCCTGGCTATCGAGGGGGGCGAAGTGGTCGTCTTCCTCGGGCCGTCCGGCTGCGGCAAGTCGACCATCCTGCGGGCGCTGGCCGGGCTGCTCAAGCCCATGGGTGGCACCGCCACGGTGGACGGTGCGCCGGTCACCGGCAATGCGGCCCAGTGCGCCATGGTGTTTCAGGAAGACGCGCTGTTCCCATGGCGCAGTGCCCTCAAGAACGTCGAGTTCCCGCTCAAGCTCCGTGGCGTGCGCGGCAAGGAGCTCAAGGAGACAGCAACGGCGCGGCTCGAGCAGGTCGGGCTCGGCGCCTACCTGCACCACCTACCGAGCCAGCTGTCGGGCGGCATGCGTCAGCGGGTGCAGCTGGCCCGCACCCTGGCGTGCAAGCCGCGGGTGATGCTGATGGACGAGCCGTTCGGCGCCCTGGATTCGCAGACCCGGCTGGAGATGCAGCAGCTGCTGATGTCGGTGTGGGCGGACCATAAGATGACGCTGCTGTTCGTCACCCATGATGTCGACGAGGCGCTGCTGTTGGCCGACCGCGTCGTGCTGCTCAGCCACCGGCCTGCCACTGTCGCCGACGTCATCACCATCGAGCAACCCCGCACCCCCGAGGCGCAATTCGAGGAGTCCTACCAGCGGCGCCGTCGCGACATCCTGGACTTCCTCGGTCACCGTCCGGCCGCCTGACCAAACTGGCTTCCCGCCAAGGAGATTCGATGAGCATCACCCTGCCTGGGTTCCGCGCGCCCGCGTCCGGTCCCGATCGGCCGTCCCTGCTGTCACCCGCCGTGCTGCGCACCGAGGTGCTGGCCGGGCTGGTCGTCGGGCTGGCGCTGATCCCGGAGGCCATCGCCTTCTCCGTCATCGCGGGCGTCGATTCCCGCGTCGGGCTGTTCTCGTCGGTGACCATGGCCATCACCATCGCGTTCGCCGGGGGACGCCCGGCCATGGTGTCGGCCGCGACGGCGGCGGTGGCCCTGGTCGTGGCGCCGGTGGCGCACGAACACGGTGTCGGCTATCTGGTCGCCACCATCGCGATGGCCGGGGTGATCCAGATGCTGCTGGCGTTCGTCGGGGTGGCCAAGCTGATGCGGTTCATCCCGCGCAGCGTGATGGTCGGCTTTGTCAACGCCCTCGCGATTCTGGTGTTTGTCGCCCAGCTTCGGCACCTGATCGATGTGCCGTGGCTGGTGTATCCGCTCACCGCCGCGGGCATCGCGTTGATGGTGCTGCTGCCCAGGCTGACCACCGCCGTGCCGCCGCCGCTGGTCGTGGTTCTGGTGCTGACGGTCGCCGTCGTGGCCTTCGGGTGGCACGTACCTAACGTGGGAGATCAAGGGGCGCTGCCGGATTCGTTGCCGCTACCCGGCATTCCGGACGTGCCGTTCACCTTGCACACGTTGCAGATCATCGCACCGTACGCGGTGGGGGCGGCGCTGGTCGGGCTGCTGGAATCGCTGATGACAGCCAAGCTTGTCGACGACATCACCGACACCCCGTCGAACAAGACGCGCGAGGCATGCGGGCAAGGCATCGCCAATGTGGTGACCGCGCTGTTCGGCGGCATGGGCGGTTGCGCGGTGGTGGGGCAGACCATGATGAACGTCAAGATCGCCGGCGCCCGGACCCGGCTCTCGACGCTGCTGACCGGGGTGTTCGTTCTGATCCTGGTGCTGGCACTCGGGGACCTGGTCGGCCGGATTCCGATGGCAGCGCTCGTCGCGGTGATGATCGTGGTCTCGGTGGCCACCTTCGACTGGCACAGCGTGGCGCCGCGGACGCTGAAAGTGTTGCCGCGCAGCGAAACTCTTGTGATGGGGATCACCGTCTGTGCAACGGTCGCCACGGGGAACCTGGCGATCGGCGTCGCGCTCGGGGTGCTGGCCGCGATGGTCGCGTTCGCCCGCCGCGTCGCGCACTTCACCTCGGTGTCCTTGGTGGAACCGGGGACGTATCGGGTGTGCGGCGACCTGTTCTTCGTCTCGAGCAATGACCTGGTGCATCAGTTCGACTACGCGGGCGACCCCGCCGACGTCGTGGTCGACTTATCGGGCACCGCGGTGTGGGATGCCTCGTCGGTCGCGACGCTGGACGCCATCCGGCTGAAGTACGCGTCACGGGGAAAGACGGTGCGGTTCGTCGGGCTTGATGACGCGAGCGCGGACCGACTGAACCGGTTGTCGGGACGCCTCGGGATTTAGCGGCCGGGTGTTGCCACGTTGCGCCAGAATGGAGGCGTGAACGTGAACTGGCGTGGTGTACTCGGGGTCGTTGTCGGGCTGCTGATCGGGCTGCTCATGGGCGGACCGATCGCCGGCCAGGCGCACGCCGCCGCTGCCGCACCCGCCGGGGACGTCATCTCCATCGGCGACCCGCACGCGCTCGGGCAGATCGACCTCTACCTGGATCCCATCTGCCCGTTCAGTGGCAAGCTGATCCGGTCCGACGGCGAGGAGCTGGGGCGGCGCATTGACAACGGGGCGCTGCGGGTGAACGTGCGGTTCGTGAACTTCCTCGAAAAGTACTCGGCCAGTGGCACATACGATCGGCGCGCCATTTACGCGGCATTCGCCGTGGCCGGCGAGTCGAAGTCGAGTGATGTCGCGTGGCGTTTCATTCAGCAGATTTTCTCGAAGGAGAACCAGCCGCGTGAAGGCGGCGACAGGGACCTGAGCAACGAGCAGTTGGCCGAGCTGGCAGGCCGGGCGGGTGCGCCGCAGTCGGCGCAGGACCTGATCCGTCTCGGCCTGCCCGTCGGGTACGACTCCAAAGTCATCGCCGCCAACAACCTCACCCTCCTGCACGAGTTTCCGGAGCCGGGCGTGCCGCTCGTCGTCATCGATGGACAGGTCATCAACGACGAAGAGTGGCTGAGCCGCCTGCCGAGCTGACCGCTAACCCACTGGGAGTTGACGCGAGCCCGGCGCTGGGGCCGAGCTAACCGGCCGACGGCAAGGCCGTGACAAGTACGGAGCGCTGGTCTGGGGCTGGTGGATCCTCGTCGTGGTCCGGTCCTGTCCGCCAATCGGGGGACAGGACTTTCACCCGGCGGAGGGGCCGGTCGGCGGATACCGGGCGACGGCTGTGCGCGGCATTCTTAGTTCAACACCGGAACACCCCGGAAAGAACTTGAAAAGCCTTCTCGCACAAAGGAGTCAACATGACCATCACCCGCCGCATCGCCGCCGGATTCGCCCTCGCTGCCGCACCCGCCGTTATCTTCCTGGGGGCCGCCACCGCCCACGCGGACGTCACGACCGCCAGCAGCCCGGTCGGCACGCACCACGCGTTCCCGCACCAGCAGAACGCCCCGCAGCCGGGCAGCCCGGTGCATCACCACCACCAGCACAACCACCGCTGAGACTCTCTGTCCCCGCTGAGGCCGCCCCTGTCATCGACGGGGCGGCCTTACGCATCCGGGCTGACGGTCCTGCCGAGGAACGCCATCAGTTTGGTGGTGCGCGACGCGCCCGCCGGTGCGGGCTGCTCCGGCCCGAAAGCACCCGGGCGCCGCAGCATCTGTGCCGGCACCGACTGGACCAGTCCTTCGGCCAGGGTCAGCAGGTCGTCGGAGAGCTCGATCGACTCGCCCAGCGACTGGCGTAGATCCCAGGTGTGCAGAGCAAGGTCGGCAATCGGGAACATGAGTGCCCGGCGCAGCGGAACCTCGCCTTGCGGGGACTTGCGCGGGGCATCGAAATCAGCGGTGGGCATGGCTTCGCGAAGGCGAATACCCAACGCGCTCAACTGGTCTGCCGGATTGTCGTACATCCAGTCCGACGGTGCGGAAGGTCCGTCCCAGAGCTCACCGTCTTCGACGAGCACGATGATCCGGGTGGCGCTGCCCGTCGCGTGCGCGACCAACTCTCGCACCGTCCAGTCCTGCAAGATCGACGGATCGTCCCACCGTTCGGCTGGCACGTCACGGACGGCGGCGGTGAGCAGGTCGAGGGCCTCCGTGGCCAACACGCCAAGGTCGGGAGTCGTGTCTTCGCTCATGAGGGCCACCGTACGAGCAGGCACTGACATTGACCGCAGATTGAGCGAGACGGTTCGCTTGTTGGCCTGCTGCGGCCCCGTCGCCGTACCCTTCCACGGTGACCGCGATCGATCCTGACCAGCTCAGCACCTGCCTGAAGGTGCTGTCCGAGGTGAGCGCGCTGCCGCCCGAGCACCCCGACGCCATTGCTGTACGGCAGGCCACCGCGAAGATGTTCAAGGAGCTGAAGAAGGAGCGCCGGGCCGCCGCGCGCGACAAGATTGCGGCGGCTGACCGCGCCGTCATCGCCGCGACCGCCACGGGTGCGCCAGGACGGATCGACGACGAGACGCAGGGTCTGCCCCTGGTGTCCACCGCGGCCGGGGCCACGGCGGGCACGCTGCTGCGTTCACAGCACTGCTACATCTGCAAGAACCACTTCACCGTGGTCGATGCCTTCTACCACCAGCTCTGCCCCGACTGCGCAGCGTTCAACCGGGCCAAGCGCGACGCCCGCACCGATCTGACGGGGCGCACCGCGCTGCTCACGGGTGGACGCGCCAAGATCGGCATGTACATCGCGCTGCGGCTGTTGCGCGACGGCGCGCACACCACGATCACCACCCGGTTCCCCAACGACGCGGTGCGCCGCTTCGCCGCGATGGACGACAGCGCCGACTGGTTGCACCGACTGCGGGTCGTCGGGATCGACCTGCGGGATCCGGCCCAGGTGGTCGCTCTGGCCGACGAGGTGGCCGCGCAGGGGCCGCTGGACATTCTGATCAACAACGCGGCGCAGACGGTGCGCCGCCCGCCCGGCTCGTATGCCGCGCTGGTGGAGGCCGAGCGCACCCCGCCGCCGGAGTTGGTGGACGTCGTCACCTTCGACCACGTCAGTGACGCGCATCCGCATGCCCTGGCGGGAAGTCTCGGCGAGCATCCGACGGCGCACGCTCTGACATCGCTTGCGCTGCAAGCCCGTAGCGCGTCTCCGGAGCGGATTGCCGCGGGCCTTGCGATCGATGCGGGTGGGCTGTTGCCGGATACCGCGTCGATCAACAGCTGGACCCAACGCGTGCACGAGGTCGACGCGATGGAGCTCCTGGAGGTGCAGCTGTGCAACCAGACGGCGCCGTTCATTCTGGTCAGCCGGCTGCGTCCCGCGATGGCCGCCTCGCCCGCCCGGCGCAAGTACGTGGTGAACGTGTCGGCCATGGAAGGCCAGTTCAGCCGCGGCTACAAGGGGCCCGGGCATCCGCACACCAACATGGCCAAGGCCGCGCTGAACATGCTGACCCGCACGAGTGCCGGGGAGATGCTGGAGCAGGACGGCATTCTCATGACCGCCGTCGACACCGGCTGGATCACCGACGAACGTCCGCATCCCACCAAGCTGCGGCTCGCCGAGGAAGGATTCCACGCACCGCTGGATCTGGTGGATGGTGCTGCGCGCGTGTATGACCCGATTGTGCGTGGGGAATCGGGCGAGGACCTCTACGGGTGCTTCTTGAAGGACTACGGGAAGAGTCCCTGGTAGCGCGACCCGTCGGGCCGAGCACCGCTTACCCCGCGATTGGGCGGCGCACATCCAGCTGGGCAAGGTCGGCGGCGATACGCCCGGCTGACCATCCGGCACCGTCGGACGCCGACATCATGCGAGGGATCGTCGATGGGAAGAGCTTGTCTGTGAGGTCATCGGTTGCCTGGCTGCGCGCTGCCAACACGGGAAGGAGCCTGTCGAAGTCCAGTTCGGTGGCCGCCGTCGTCGAGGTGGCGGTGAGGCGTTCACCGATGCGTGCGGCGTACGCGAGGAGAAATGACTGTCGAAACGAGCGGGTCCGGGCCTGCGTGCCGGTGGTCGTGCGGCCCACCGCCAGCATCGCGCGGTTGGCCTGGACCAACAGCGAAGTAGAAAGCAGCTCAACGAATTCCAGATCGCAGTCGGCACCGATGACGGCGACGAATCCGACCTTCTCCGCGCACACGATGCGACACCGGTTGGCGGTAGCCACGGCCTGCACCAATGCTGACTTGGCGATGACGTAGGGATTGTCGATCCAGATTCGTCGAGCGGTGGCCTCGGCTGCGAGGCCGCGTTCGTGGTCTCGGATCGCGTGGTGCAGCGAGTATCTGCTCATCAGTTCTTGCGCCTTGGCTGACAGGGTTTCGGCTTCTTCAGGAAAGTTGGTGGCCTCAGCCTTGGCCAGCAGCGCGCGCACCCGGCTGAGCGCTTTGGCGTCGGCCGTATTCGGCTCGACCGCCGAATGCTGGTTCTCGCCGGGCAACGGCTGCAACGGCTGGAGTTTCGGGAGGGTTCCCAAGAACCGAAGCACCTTGAGTACGACCGTCAACGCCGCGTGGTGGTCGACGGCATTGCGGTCCGCCCAGTCCCGTAGCTGCCAAGCGCCGGGCACGACTGTCGCGGGCAACGCGGCGAGTTCGGCGCGCCACCGCGGGTGCAAGGTGGAGACGGGATACTGCCGGGACTCGCGCACGACGGCCTCAGCCACATAGCCAACCGCTGACGTATCGAGGCGGCGGCGAGCGAACTCGTGCAGATCGTTGGGTGACCAACCCAACCGCCACGCGACGGCGATCGCGTCAGTCAGCGCCGCTTCGGCGGCAATGTCGAGATCATTTGCTCGACTAGGGAATTCGTTCAGTAGCTCGACGGCGTGGAAGTCCGCGTCATGGGCGGGGCAGTGTGCGTAGTTGTGCAGCGCAGCGGTGAGGTGGTCGAGGATGGCGACCCGGTCGTACCCGGGATCGGCGTCTCCGCGTTCTCGCCGGGGCGATGTGCGGCGGCGGTCGTGGTGCTTGGCGGTGCGCTTCTGGCGGTTACGGCGGCTCATGCCGGGAGTCTGGCGCATGGGTGTGACAAGTGGCCGTGACTGCCGCGCGTACCGCGGCAGAGTGGTTCAGTGCAACCGGGCCGCGTCGCCGGCGCGGCGCAAGTACGTGGTGAAACGCTGGAGCTGGTGGATGGTGCTGTGCGCGTGTACGGAGGGACGACCGGACCAACGTACCCGCACGCGGCGGCGTGACGCCCTACGCTGCAAATCATGTCGATCGACCGTGTTGGACTCGTCGTCGGTGGTCTCCGCCTCGCGTCGGGGGTCTCGTTTCTGGTCACCCCGGCCCGCGCGAACCGGCTGTGGGGTGACCCCGAGAAGCCGACGGGATCGACGTGGCTGCTGCTGCACTCGATGGGCTACCGCGATGCGTTGATCGGCGGCCTGCTCGCCGCGGCTGCGCTGCGTGGTCGGGACACTCGAGGGTGGTTCCTGGCCTCGGGTGGTGCCGATGCGGCAGACCTGTTGGGCGGCATGGGTGTTCATCATGAGATGAGGCCGTCGCAGAAGTACATCGGTCTCGGCGGCGCCGTCGTCGGGATCGGCGTCGGGTTGTGGGGTGCGGCGCGGCGCCGGCCTGTCGGCGAGGGAGCTGCCTGACTATGTTGTGTGGCGCTACGCCGCCATCCGTGCCGCGGTGGCCGCGGCGATCTGGTTGAGGTGGTTGGTGGCGACCTGTACTGAGCTTTGGTGGGGGAGTGCGTCGACGTATTCGTAGGTGATGTGGGGCAGGGTCGGCGGGTTGGTGGCGTAGAAGGCGACGGCTCGGTCGATGGCTTCGACGAGGGCGGGGCCGCCGACGATGGGGTCGGTGACGAAGGCCAGCACCTGCTGGGCGAGGCTGCCCTGGCCGGTGAGGCCGGCGATCAGCGCGATGGCCGCGTTGATGCTGATGCCGAGCTGGACCGCGGCTTTGTAGACGGCGGTGATGTCGGCGCCGGCCTGGTTGGTGGGTGTGGTGGTGTAGAGGTCGCCGGGGTTGGCGAAGTCCCACCAGGTGTCAATGCCGTTGCTGTCCTTGGGGATCTGCGCAGCGGTGAGGTTGGTCGTGGCGATGCCGCGGCCTCCGGGGTCGGTGCCGCCGGGGAAGGTGTGGCCGGTCAGGCGCCAGGGGTTGCCGAAGGTGTAGCCGCCGATGAGGTTGGGTTTGGCCCATTGCAGGGTGCCGGTCATGATCTCGGCGAGGACCCGGGAGGCGGCCTCGGCGCCCTGGCTGTAGCCGCCGAGGGCGAAGGTCTGCTTCGGGTAGTTGTTGATCCAGCCGATGGCGTTGGTGACCGCGATCCGCACTGACTCGGCGTAGCTGGGGGACAGCGGCGCGCCGGGTGGGATGGGGCCGAAGGTCCACGGGGCTTGGATGGGGACTTCGAAGACGAGGTCGGGGTCGGCGGCGTGGACGACGTCGGAGGGGTAGCCGGTGCCCGGGGCGGCCCAGGTGCCGGCGAAGGTCAGGACGGCGTGGCGGACCTGGTAGACCCCGGAGATGTTGGCGGCGATGTCGCTGAATGTGGTCATCGCTGGGCTCATTTCGCGGTGGTGGGCAGTCCGTTGGCTTTGCGCCACTGGATGGCGAATTCCATGAGTTCGATGAGGACGTCGCCACTGTCGCGGGTGATGCCGTCGCTGAAGGTGTGGACCCAGGCGATCTGCTCGGCGACGGTGACCTGCTGTTCGAAGGCGTCGAAGGTGCCCTGGTACGTCTGGCCGTTGTGGACGGAGTTCCAGGGCCCGCGGTTGGGGTCGTCGACGATGTCGCCGATGTTGCGGGGGTGGCGGGCCAGGACCGCACGCCAGGGTTCGGGCATGCCGTTGGCGGTGACGCCGGAGATGTCGGTCTGGAGTGATTGTGCATCAGCCATGGTGGAACCTCCTGGTTGGTGGGGTGGGACGCGATTTGGCGGTGCTCGGGTACCGAGGGAAGTCGGCGGTCTGGAATACCTTGTCGGCGAGCGGCTTTTGTCGTGCGAGCGATTCACGGTCCTCGGGTGGGGTTCCCGGGATCGTCATCGGAGCCGATTCGTCGTTCACCATCGTCTGCCCTTTTTGACTGGGACGTCCATTTCCACCATAGGCCCGTATTGGAGTGCGGTCGACTGCGGCGCGGGCGGCGAGCGGAGCCAGCGCGCACCCTGGCGCGGCGCAGCGTAGGGTTGAGGCATCGGCGGCGTTCAGCCGGGCCTGATGCCCGACGTGAACCGATACGCCCCGCGTCTGCCACGAGTCAGATTCACCCGTCCTAGCATCGGGGAATCCACATGTGCGGCAGGCGCTTACCGTGACGTATTGCATCGGTGTGCTGCTCGACGACGGGATCATCTTCGCGGCTGATTCCCGCACCAACGCGGGCGTCGACAACTTCGCCAAGTTCTGCAAGGTGACGGTGTTCGAGACTCCGGGCGATCGCGTGATCGCCTTGTTGAGTTCGGGAAACCTGGCCGGGACGCAGGCCATCATCAGCGTGCTGCGGCAGCGGTGTGCCGACGGCCCCGCGACGACCAACCTGCTCGGAGCGACGACGATGTTCGACGTCGCCCGATTGGTATCGGACGCCATGCGTGAGGTCGACCAGCGCGACGCGGGCTACCTGGACAGCAACCCGGCCGGCTTCAACGCCTCATTCATCGTCGGTGGGCAGCTCGCCGGTGAGCCGATGAGGCTCTTCCGCATCTACGCCGAGGGCAATTTCATCGAAGCCGGCACCGACACGATGTTCCTGCAGACCGGTGAGACGAAGTACGGCAAGCCCATCCTCGACCGCGTCCTCACTCCCCAAACGTCCCTCGCCGACGCCACGAAATGCGTTCTGGTGTCCTTTGATTCGACCATGCGGAGCAATCTGTCGGTCGGTATGCCCATCGACTTGATCAGCTACGAACGGGACAGCCTCGAGGTGCCGTGGCGGCGCCGATTCGACGAAGGCGACCCCTACTTCACGGCCGTCCGGGAAGCGTGGAGCGAAGGCACCCGGGCGGTATTCAGCAAGCTACCCGACCTGCGATGGTGATCGCGTCGTGCCGGACGTCCAGCTCGTCACGTGCGAACACGGCGGCAACGCCATACCGGCGCCGTTCGGATCGCTCTTTACCGGCCACCGCGCGCTACTCGACTCCCACCGGGGATGGGACCCTGGTGCCTTGGTAATGGCCGAGGCGCTCGCTACCGCGACCCGGGCACCACTGGTCGCATCGACCACCAGCCGGCTTCTCGTCGACCTCAACCGGTCGATCGGTCATCCGCAGCTCTTCTCGGAGGTGACGCGTGCCGCGTCGAGGGAGGTCCGAGCGCAGATTGTTGCGCAGCACTACCGCCCGCATCGCGATGCCGTGGAAGACCTTGTCAGACAGTCGATCTCGTCCGGACATCGGGTGATTCACATCGCCTCCCACAGCTTCACCCCGGAACTGGACGGGGTCGTGCGCCGAGCCGACGTCGGGCTGCTCTACGACCCCCGGCGGCGCGCAGAGGTGCAGCTGAGCACGCGCTGGCAGGCGTCGCTCGCGGGACTTCATCCCGAACTCCGGGTGCGCCGCAACTATCCCTACGCGGGCAAGGCGGACGGCCTGACGTCGCACCTGCGCAAGCAGTTCGGGGAGGGCGAGTATGTCGGAATCGAACTGGAGATCAACCAGCGCATCGTCGTCGCCGCCGGACAGCCCTGGGCAGCGCTACGCGGCGCGCTCATCGATTCCCTGCACACGGCTTGTGCACCCCAGCCCGACCTGCCCCGCGTAAACCAAAGCATCACAGCGAAAACGGAGACACCATGAAAATCAATGTCGGCTACGAGATGGTCTTCGACTGCCCGAAACCCACCCCGATGATCTTCAACCTCAACGTCCACTACACCCGGGTCTCCGACCTCATCGGGCGCGACGTGTTGGTGGCCGACCCGCCGGTGCCGATGACGGCCTATCGTGACGACTTCGGCAACTGGTGCACCCGCATCGTCGCGCCGAAGGGGATCACCCGGATCTCGGGAGACGCGATCGTCAGGGACAGCGGGCTCCCCGATGTCCTGGTCCCCGGGGCACGCCAAACACCGGTCCCGGAGCTGCCCGACGAAACGCTCATCTTCCTGCTGGGTAGCCGGTACTGCGATACCGACCGGCTGTCGCAGACGGCGTGGGACCTGTTCGAGCGGACACCGCCCGGCTGGGACCGCGTTCAGGCCATCTGTGACTACGTGCACCGACACATCACCTTCGACTATCTGCAGGCGGACAACACTCGCACCGCATTGGAGGCCTACGAGGGTCGGGTCGGCGTCTGCCGCGATTTCACGCACCTGGCGGTAGCCTTCTGCCGCTGTATGAACATCCCGACGCGCTATTGCACCGGGTATCTCGGCGATATCGGTATGCCGCCGCCTTATGGGCCAATGGATTTCGCCGCCTGGTTCGAGGTGTTTCTCGACGGGCACTGGTACACCTTCGACGCGCGCAACAACACGCCGCGCATCGGCCGGGTGCTGATCGCGCGCGGTCGTGACGCCGCCGACGTCGCCCTGAGCAATGCGTTCGGCCCCAACACGTTGACGAGTTTCCGGGTGCGGACGGACGAGGTGGCGTAGCGGCCTGGCTTTCACCCTGCGGTCAATCGGCGCGCTGCTGCAACAACTCTCGTAGTTGGGTGAGCTCTTTGTGCAGCCCGTCGATCTGCGCCGCGGTCACGGCATTCTGGGCCTTGTCCTCGTCCGAGACGGTATGGATGATCCAGGACGCGATGGTCGCGGTGATGGAACCGACCAGACTGATTCCGCCGATCATCATCAGGACGGCGATGACGCGGCCGGTGGTCGTGACCGGGTAGATGTCGCCGTATCCGACCGTGGTGATGGTGGTGATCGCCCACCAGACCGCGTCGCCGAAGTTGGTGATGTGGGAGCCGGCCGCGAAGCGCTCCGTTTCCAGCTCGGCCAGTGCGCCGACGTAAATCAGGAGGACCGCGCCGGAGACGGTGTAGGTCACCACCCGGCCGCGGATCGCATTGCCGATGGCCTCCTGCAGTGCGCTGACCAGCACCACCAGTCGGAGCAGCCGAAGTGGTCTCAGCAGCGGCAGTAGGACGACGGCGAGGTCAATCAGGTGATGCAGGAACCACTTTCGCCGATCGGTCGCCAGATACAGCCGGGCGAAATAGTCGACGGCGAACACGGCCCAGGTCAGGAACGTGACGATGTCGAGGAGGTGCTGGGCGAACCCGCGGGGTTGCGCGAGCACTTCGATGCTGTACGCGGCCAGGAAAACCAATGCCACGGCAGCCAGCGCCCACTCGGCCCGGTGGTCCCATTTTGCGAGACGGTCTTGGGTTGTCACGACTCAAAGTGTGCGGGACGGGTGGGTGGTGTGGGGGAGTTATGCACTCGGGCTGGCGATGCCGCGGCCGCCGGGGAAGGTGTGGCCTTGCATCCGCCAGGGGTTGCCGAAGGTGTAGCCGCCGATGAGGTTGGGTTTGGCCCATTGCAGGGTGCCGGTCATGATCTCGGCGAGGACCCGGGAGGCGGCCTCGGCGCCCTGGCTGTAGCCGCCGAGGGCGAAGGTCTGTTTCGGGTAGTTGTTGATCCAGCCGATGGCGTTGGTGACCGCGATCCGCACTGACTCGGCGTAGCTGGGGGACAGCGGCGCGCCGGGTGGGATGGGGCCGAAGGTCCAGGGGGCTTGGATGGGGACTTCGAAGACGAGGTCGGGGTCGGCGGCGTGGACGACGTCGGAGGGGTAGCCGGTGCCGGGGGCGACCCAGGTGCCGGCAAAGGTAAGGACGGCGTGGCGGACCTGGTAGACCCCGGAGATGTTGGCGGCGATGTCGCTGAATGTGGTCATCGCTGGGCTCATTTCGCGGTGGTGGGGAGCCCGTTTGCTTTGCGCCACTGGATGGCGAACTCCATGAGTTCGATGAGCACGTCGCCGCTGTCGCGGGTGATGCCGTCGCTGAAGGTGCGGACCCAGGCGATCTGCTCGGCGACGGTCACCTGTTGTTCGAAGGCGTCGAAGGTGCCTTGGTAGGTCTGCCCGTTGTGGACGGCGCGCCAGGGTTCGGGCATGCCGTTGGCAGTGACGCCGGAGATGTCGGTCTGGAGCGATTGTGCATCAGCCATGGTGGAACCTCCTGGTTGGTGGGGTGGATGCGGCTTGGCGCTGCTCGGCGGACCGATGGAAGTCGGTGGAGATCGGCTCAAATGCTGTGCTGGGAGAGCAGGAATTGAAATGCGGTCGACTCGCGATCGTCGGGGCTGTATCCCGGGATCGTGCTGAGCGTCGCTTTACCGACTGCCATCGTTGTCGTCCGTTCTTACGGGAACGTCCAATTTCCCACACTAGGCTCGGAGGGGCGGCGCGACGACCTGGCTGATGTGATCCTCGGCGGTTCAAGTAGGGCTGCGGCTGACGGTGGCGAATATCTCCGCGTGTTTGATGGCAGCGTTGCGCGGTTTGGGCGACGAACGCCATGTCCTGGAGGTCACGGTCATCGAAATTATCCAGACTCGCGAAAGGCGTGCCGGCTTGTGTAGGGCGGAAGGGAGTATTTCGGCCCCCGCGACGTCCTCAACTACCGGTCAGCGGTGACACTCGTAGATGAAGTCATTTGATCGGTGCGGGCCGGTCGCTGGCACGGTCTAGCCCGCGCTTGCTTGCCAGCGGGAATGTCGTTGCCGTTCGTCTATTGTTTGCTTGATGTGTGCCAGATGGCAGCGTATTCATCGCTCAGCGATGAGTGAAGCTCTCGGCGGATTGTCCTGCCAAAGGTCCCATGGCGTAGCCTGCCCGCCATGCCCCGACCACTAGCCGGCCCTGGCGATGAATGCATCAGCGATCTGAGGCAAGTGCCGCACAAGTTGATCGCGCATTCCGACGATACCGACCTTCAAACCGTCTACTCGTGGCTGATGCGTCACAATCTCAGGACGTTGTTAACAGGTGCCGTCGATGACGCTGTCCAGTATGTGCTGGATGGTGCCCGAACTGGGCGCTTCGACCTTAACTCGCCGGACGTCGACTCCGACGAGCGCAGAACAGTCGGAACTAAACTGCAGTACCGCGTGTTGTCCGCTCTAAGTTTGGTCAAGGAGCGTCCTCTCGACACCACGATCGAAGGGGTACCAGTAGACATCAAGGGCACGGTGCGATCAAATTGGACAATTCCGCGTGAAGCCCAGTGCGAAATATGTCTGCTTATCCAGGTCGACGCGGCAAATGATCGACACCGAGCATTCCTTATGCGGACGCATCGCCGGTGGCTAGGAGAAGGCAACAATCAAGATGGCAAAAAGGGAATCTTGGTGCAGGCGCGACGTGCGTACGCGCTACCCGTCCTCGACTGGACTCCTCTGCCAAAGAACCCGCTGAAGCTGCTCACAGAGCAGCAAGTGGCGGTCGTCTTCGATCCACACGTGGGGATCAAACGCAGAGTGGCAGCAATGTTCGGTTTTCTTCCCGAGGTCATTATCCCGCGGGCTTCGATCGAGACGGTTGGCGCGAACGCGAAAGACCCAGTGAGACGCGCCAGGCAGGCGAAGCCCGGCGTGTTTGAGGAGCATGGTCTCGTGGTGTTGGTGGGCACCTGGGTGGAGCAGCGGCAATTGGCAGCCCGGTACGGGTTCGATATCCGGGGCGACGCATGGGTTGCGATACGGCCGGAGACTCTCGGCGGTGATTTTGAGGCGGCGAAGACGCTGATGCTACGGACTGGCAGCTGACGTATCTCGCCAATTATTCATTTTGCTGCGGCTTGAAGAATATGAGCCAAATCACCGCCAATAAGGGCACTGGCGAGGCTACGTTCTGGGCATATGGTCGATGTCAAGTCGACGGAATCGAACGCGACTTGACGCAAACTGAAATCGATGTCTTGGCCATCTACCTCAAGTTCACCTCCGTTCCTGGTGGTCCCGCGAGTCAATACATAGTGGCATCTTGGTGCGTGTGACCGACCATGGCGGCGAGGATATCCTCGCCGCGCAGTGCGCGTCGCAGCTAGACGTTGAACGTGGCCTCATTGTCAGTTGCGGTCTCCAGCTTCGCGTGCATCGGTGGCGCGTTGTCGACGGCGATCGGCTGAGTGGGCACTGCGACGTCTACGGCGGCTCCCACCTGATGCGCCGACGCCGTCGATGGATACTGAGTCGAAAGATATGTAGCCAGCGACTTTTCGTCGGACAAGCCCATTCTCCGCAAGACCTTGACCAGGTCTCTGCCCGTCATGAAAATGATTGGGTGCTGGTCCTCTCGCACTTCTTGGTAGGCCTGAGCGCCAACGAATGCTGTCGTGACGAACACCCCGAATTCCCGATGCTTGATCCGGGCGATCAGCCGACTCACCATCTTGACGCCGGCGCCGCCACCGTCGGGGTCGTAGCACTTCGCCTCAAGGGCGAACTGCAGGCGCACAGGATCCTCATCTGGGCCAATGCGGAATTCTCCGATGGCGTCCCGCCCACCGTCGCGACTTGGCCGTGTCACTTCGACCGATGCGACATGCGGATCGGAGTTGAGCCACATGTCGGCCGCGAAGTGTTCGAACTCGACCGGGAAGTCGGCGAAGTGTTTGTGGACTGCGCGCATCATCCACATGTCACCGGACTCCGGCCTCTGCTCTTCCTTGCTGCGCACGATGAGGTTTCGTGGCGCCTCGAGCGCTTGGTAGATCCGGGCTTTGACCCAGGACCGCCACTCGGCCGGGCATGTCTCGGCGAGTGGATTTCCCGCGACGATCTCATCGATCCATTCGCGCCGAATGATCGGCGTCTGGAGGACGGTGAAGTGGGAACGATAGTTCTGGAATCGCCGATTGCGCGTCGTCCGCCATACCGCGACAAGTTCTTCGTCACTGGTTAACCGCGGAGATCCAGGCGCTAGCAGTCCCCGGAAGATGACGTCGCGACCACTGACTTTTTCAAAGAGGAATATCGGCGGTACTTTGAGCCGTTCGTCCGCGCCCGCACGAGATGCGGCAAAAATGTTTCGCAGCAAAAGGTTTCCACCTCGTGGGGTGTCGTGAAGGTCCTTACCGGGTTTCCGGTTGTCGCCGTAGTAGGTGAAGTCACCTGTCGTGGGATCTATCTGGTCGGGCCAGTCAACTTCCGCGCCGGACGTATATAGCACGACAAGCCGCACTGTCTCATTCACTACGCTTCCCCTGAAGCGAAACCCTCCTTGGTTGCCAACTGGCAGCAGCTTTGCGATCGCGTCGTCTCCAGCGTTGCCCTGCGTTCCGCCCGCGTAGACACGGTCCAGGACGAGGTCAGCTGCCGCGAGTTCAACGAACGGAACTTTCTCGGTCACTAATCACCTCCGGCGCCGGTAGCGACGACTCTATGCCAACCCTGGTTGGGGATTGGCAACCTCAGGGATCGCTTGGACGGTGTAGACGGTATGACCTGCGGTGTCGGGTGGCGCATGGGCAGCGCCTAAGACCGATGCGGACGTGGGCACAGCCGCCTCAGTGCGCAAGTCTGGTCTAGGGCGGACCGCAGAGGGCGCTACTTCTGAGCATTCTCAGGCGCTGCGCGCCACCAAAGAGTTGTCTCGGCGGGGCTTGGCCTGCCGTCCTGCGAGTGTCTGGGCGATGCTCTGCCCGACAGCCGCGGCGACGGGAGGCGGGAACGCGTTGCCGATCTGCCGATAAGCGGCGGTCTTCCGTCCGTAGAACACCCAGTCCTTGGGGAAACCCTGGATTGCCGCAGCCATCTCTAGAGTCAAGCGCGGGACATGATGAAGCGGTGTGCTTGCGTCAGGCCCGTGGTTCGCGAGTCCTCTGCCGTCGACGCCGAGTTCCAGCCATGCCGCGCGCGCCCGAGTTGGTCCGAGGTCCGGCCCGCCATGCTTCCGCGAGCCGCCAACGATCGTAGGGCCTATATCGTTCGCCTTCTTCGCCCAAGCGGCCGCGCCGGGCCAGCCGTCGCGTGTCATCAAAGGCTTGAGCACCTCACCGACCGTGGTGGTCTCTGTGTGTGGCGTTGGCCATTGGAAACCATCGAAATACGCACTCTTGACGGCAACAAGGATGAAGCGTGGTCGAAGCTGTGGTACGCCAAAATCGCTGGCGTTCAGTACCTGCCAATCCGCACGATAACCCATTGACGACAGCGTTTCGAGCACCCATTGGCGGTAGCCGTCGAACTTTGCAGTCGACAACCCGCGAACGTTCTCCAACATCACTGCAGCCGGTTTCGCTTCGGAGACCAGTCGGAGAGCCTCCGGAAACAGGTCTCGCTCGTCGTCCTTGCCGAGTTGCTTGCCGGCGATTGAGAACGGCGGGCAAGGTACGCCCCCAGCGAGCAGGTCGATTCCGCGATAGGGACGGCCGTCTATCTCGCGCACGTCACCCTCGTGAACCTTCCAGTGCGGCCGGTTGGTCCGCAAGGTCTCACACGGCTCAGGCTCTATCTCCACCGCTAGTTCGTGCGCGAAACCGGCTTGCTCCAAGCCGAGGGACTGGCCACCTGCCCCAGCGCAGATTTCCAGGCAGCTGAGTGCGTTCATCAAGCGATACCTCCGTCAGGCATCGAACTTTTGTTCGATTTGACTAGATCATGACTCACGCCACCGACAAGTGCTAGCACCGTCGTAGATTAGTCGTGTGACGCGCAAACGCGGCGCACCCACGCCGACGGTGCCCGTTTACACCACTTCGCCAGGGCGATCGCGCAACATGGCTGCAATCCGTCGCGCCGATACCAAACCGGAGGTCGCGGTGCGGTCGGCGCTCCATCGCCGTGGTTACCGCTTCCGGAAGGACTTCCCGCTTCGGGTTGACGGGCGGCTCGTCCGTCCTGACATCGTTTTCACAAGGCGCAAAGTCGCGGTCTTCGTCGATGGATGTTTCTGGCATTGCTGCCCAGAGCACGGTCAGCGGCCGAAAGTGAACGGTGAGTATTGGTCTCCGAAGCTTGAGGGCAACGTCAAACGGGATCGTGACCAGACGGGAGCGCTCGAATCTGGCGGCTGGACGGTTCTGCGGTTCTGGGCGCATGATCCTGCTGAACTGGTGGCCGACGCGGTCGATCAGCTATTGGCTGGTCGGCCCGGCCATGGGATTAGTCCTCTCTGACACCCCGTTCGGGCAAGGTGGGAGCCTCACAGCGTGGATCCTCAAGGCTTGCCCGCCTCCATCGGCATCCCTGTATCAGTGCGCCGGTGCTGCTTCCTGGCGTGACGCGAACTGAAATGTAGTGCTTGTCGTCGGGCTCGGGAACGCCGAGCGCTTTGGCCAGGTGAGCGTGATAACTGCTCAGAATGATGTAGCCCTCCGGCTTTAACGCACTGCGGGCGCCGCCGTTCATGCGCACGCGCTTCTGATCGTCCAGTTGCATCGCCACAGTTCGTACGGTGTTGCGATGGACGAGCCGACCTTCGGCTGCGCGGAACAACCGACTGACACGCTGCGTGCCAAAACGATTGTCGAAGATATGCGCGACCACCTCGTCGGGTAACTGCAGCAGTATGCTCGCGGGCATAGGGGCGTCCCGCCACAGCCATTTGATAGCGCGGCGTCCGGCAGGATTCAGGGTACTCTTCTTGTCGCGGTTAGCGCCTTCACGTCGATACGTCTCGACGACTCGAACGAGCCCCAGTGAAAATTGCGCAAGAGGATCGCTTCCGGTCGCGACAAGCGCGATCTCATCGAAAACCTCCGGTGGGAGCATCCAGCCTCCGTCGGATTGACTCCACTTCGCATCCACCTGGTGACCTGCAATGCGATAGTCGGTTTCGTCGCCTCCGTCGAAATCAAATTCGCGCTGGGCATTGATCTCGAAGACCGTCCCGAAATGTGTCTTCTCAGTTTTCATCAGCTGTGACCAGCGGAAGCGGCCCGTCTCCGGTCCGTTGTAAATCATGTCGTAGGTATGCCGCAGGACTGCGCCCCATCGTGCGCCCGTTGGGTCGAGACGAAGTATCTCTACTGCAACTTCTTCAATTGCCGAATCGACGTGCGCATCCTCGGTCACTACCGGGAATCTACCCGAGGTGGCCGGATGCAGGCCCATGGGGACAAACGCTTTGCCTCGATAGATGGCCGACATGGTGATCTGGCCGCGATCAGTCTGCCGGCCGAAATTTCTGGCATTTGCCTGCCAGCGATCACAGCAAAGCTGTCTGAGTTGTCGGTGGTGTGCGTTAGCGTCTGCCCAGTCTGTTGATTTCCGTTTGGGGGAGAGTGGTCATGCTGAACAGACGGCAGGGGGATTCTTATGCCGATCGACCCGGTCGAAACGCGCCGCAGTCCTGGTCGCAATATCTCGAGTGGAACCAGGCCGTAGCCGATGTCGTCTATCCCGTAAGCGAAGACTTCGCGCCGGCGTATATGGACCTCGAAACCGACGTACTCGCACGAATCGCGCAGTGCACCGGCAGGACCGGAGGAGACGCGCGCCAAGGGCTTGCCGAGGCAGTCAAGTCCATCGCCTTAAGCCGGCCGACTGGCCGAGTTCAGCTGACGGCCCTGGTCAACGAAACTCGCGCGTGGTCACGGAAGAAGGTCCGGAGGAATCCGCCGCCTTGTCTAGCGTTCTTGGCGCTCACGGTGCTAGCGGCGGAAGACATGGGGAAGGACGGGGACCTAGCTCCACACGCCTACTATCCGCGCCTTGCCCGCTTGCTCGGACTCCCCGACAGCGATAGTTCCTTACGCCAGCAGTACCAGCACCATGCAGAGTACTTGTGGCAGGCGCTTAACGGCTGGCTCGGAAACCAAGATGGCGAGCGCGGTATGCCGACTGCGTACGCACTGAGCCGTCGGTACGTCGGACTTCCGATGTCTCAGGCGTTGGTGCGCGAGGGTGACCGCCAGAAGTTCCCCTTGATGTTCGCGCAATATGGGCTGGGCCCGGGCATGCACGTCGCGCCCGAAGACCTTGTACGCTATCTCGACGACTGGTTTACTACGCAATTCTCGTCGGCTCCGGCAAACCTGCGCAATCTGTGGAAGCGGCCGGCGGTGCGGGAGCGAATTGCGTCGATCGCGGCCGTCGAATTGGAAAACTGGGACGGTGCCATCGCGGGTGCCGACGCGGCCAATACCGCCGCCCTGCAGTCCCGCGCAACGGTCGTGGTGAACATTCGTTCCGGGTTCCGGGGATCGACAATGGACATCTCGTTGGGCGTAAGGCCGCTCGGCGAAATGCGCGGCCAGATGGAAATCCGCACCACTGATGAAACCTGGCTACCCATCACTCTCACGCCCGGGACAGCGGGCCTGTGGCGGACGTCTTACACCGAAGCTATCGACCGTCGTTCGATGCTCGAAGGTCTAATCCGCATTCGCCACCCTCATGGCGAAGGGGGTTCAGAGTACAAACACATGCCGCGTCAAGTCATTCCGCTGCTTTACGACGAGTTGCAGTCCGCCTACGTCGAGATGGAGCGACTCCAACTGGGTGCTGACGCCATGCTGCTAGTTCGTGCAATCGCGCCGACCAAGGTAAAGACAAGCGCGGTCGAGAGAGTGCACAAAGCGCTGACAGAAGCTGCCCGGCCCGGTTTCGAGATGGTGGAGAATGCAGTCGGCCTGCCGGAAGGCTGGGTGCTGTTCAAGAACGTCCAATTATTCAGTGCGCCGGCCGACCAAAGCCTCAATGAGCTTGTCCCGCTTGCTCAGAATAAGCTCACGATCGCCGGCGGATTGCGGATTCCAGCACGCATCCGGAAGTGGTCAACGCTTTGTCCGCCTGAGGTTCGCGCGACTGTGCAATCGGAAACCCTTCTGCGCGTGACACTTTCGTACACCGACTCGGATGAGCTGATCGGGCAATGGATTTCTCGCGACAGCGTGCTGGTTGCTCCGCTAAACGACCTCAACCTTGACGACGGGGACTACACCGTGTCGTTGTTTATCGGCGACAAGCCAAATGTAGACCCGGTTCAGCAGGCAACGATAAGGCTTCGATCCAGCCGCAATGTCGACGCGCTCTGGCACAACGCGCCCCGACTGGTCTATTCGTTGGATAAACCGCGAGGTGCAATCTCCGCAACGGAGCACTCCGAAATGCGGGACTATTCCTTCGTCGACGGGCTTTCGGCCATGGGCGATGCCGCCCAAGTTGAGCCGACTATCCACGCTAATGGCAATGTGACTTGGGGTGAGGAATCACGTCAAGCCAGACCGGTTACCATTCAGATCGGCTCACCGGATCCGAACTCCTGCATCGTCACCGGGGCGCATCGTATCGTTCTGCCGCCGGCGCTGGGAGGCAAGGCACCGAAGTTCATCAACGGAACGTGCTCATCATGTGGTCTGGTAAAGCGCTATCCAGGCTGGCTGCCGCGCTTCGGTAAAGGGTTATCGAATGTCAAGGCCGCGGCGGTCACCGTCGATATGAGGGAGCTTCCTAAGGTTACCGACGCTGGACCGAACTGGGACGCCGCGCTCGATGTCCTCATGCATCTGGGCGGCGGTTCCATTACCTCGCTGCAATCGGTGGCGATGCAGCTGGAGGGCTCAGCGCTGTTCGTCGACAACTTTATCCGCGGGCTTCAAGCTCTCGGCCATATTGCCATCGAACGTGATCATCTTTGGCGACCGACCCGATGGGAGATCTCACCTTCATGTCTCGCCGAAGGTGCCGACGGAACATGGCGTTTCACTGGATTCTGGCCGCCGCCGCTCGTCCAACAAGCTGCGGTTCAATCGGCCCGCTACGGAGGGCGATTCACCCAACGGCGGGCAGATGGGGCACCATCGACCTACTCGATCGCTGACCTCAGTCTTGAGGACATCGAGAAGGTAACCGACCTCGATGGCGATGGCGAGATCGATGAGTTCGAAGCCAGTATCAACGTAGTCTACGACGCGGGCGCTCAGTTGCTCGGAATTCTGCCCAGACTTTCCGAGGTTGCCGCATCCCTGAAACGCGCGAGCATGCCGGGGTTTGACTCGGCAGAGCGCTTCGACGTGCGGTCAGCCAATTGGGTCGTGACGGGGGATGCTCACGCCCCTGGCGCCTACCGCCTGCGCCGCGGATTCGAAACCCTCTACGCGTTCCGTATGGACAGCGATGTGGACTCCGGAACCGCAGCCCTCGCTCCGGTTCAGGTGGTCAAACACTTGGCCGCCAACATCTTTGGTCAGAGCCTGCTGACTTATCTGGCCTCTAGCGAGACTGCCCTCGTACCGTTGGGTTGCGACCTTCCCGGCCTTTACGCTCGCGCGATCGTAGCCATGTCCGGCCAGCTTCCGGAGCGAAAAGGCTTAAGGCTCAACGGAAAATTACGATCTTGCCTCGCCTACCGATTAGTCGACCGCGATGCCGCCGACTTGCTAGCTACGCTGCTCGCCACTTAGGAGACTCATGGACAGCCCCATCACACCCATCTCGCTCGCCGATGGTTTGCGCGACGCCTTTCTGCGGTACTACGACACTGCTTTCTGGTTGAACGACGAGTCAATGATGACCGAGCGGCGTGCGCTGCTGGAGCAGCCGGGCGCAGTCATCGGACAGATCATGCTTGAGCCAGTCATCCCCTACACGAACACTGACCGACTGATCGACGTCGCCGCAAAGGTGGGGATCCCGGAACGGGTTGCCCGCAACGTCGCGTCAGCCGTATTCCCGAACGTCGTGCCCGGCGAGCTGCGACTGCGTGAACATCAGGCGGAGGCCATTGCGCACCATTTCCAGAGCGGTGACTCCGACGGGCGCAACGTCGTCGTCACCTCAGGCACCGGATCGGGTAAGACCGAGTCGTTTCTGCTACCGCTGCTCCTACGTCTGGCCGAAGAGGCCCAGAACTGGCCGGTACAGCGGGAGGCGCATTGGTGGTGGGAGTCTGAAACCGCACGCTGGGATCCAATGCGCCATCCCGAAGACCGGCCGGCCGCGATCCGCGGCCTCATCCTGTATCCGACCAACGCCCTCGTCGAAGATCAGATGACCCGACTTCGGCGGGCGGTGCGCGGTCTGCGCGCGACTATGGCCGGCAGGCCGGTCTGGTTCGGGCGCTATACCGGGAACACCATTGGCTCCAATAGTCGGCCGACGGCATCCGCGGCGCGAGATATTGCCGCCGAATTGCGTTCTTATGAAAGGGAATTTGCTGAGCTAAAGAAATCGCGTGATGCAGGACGCGATATCGACTTGAGCCAGTTTCCTGACCCGCGATCTGGTGAGATGATGACGCGTTGGGACATGGTGGAAAACCCACCTGACATCATGGTCACTAACTATTCGATGCTCAACACGATGATGCTGCGTCGTTTTGAGCAGTCAATCTTCGAGCAGACTGCAAATTGGCTCAAGAGCGACCCGGCCCATGTTTTCACCCTCGTGGTTGATGAATTGCACGTCTACCGCGGGACGCAAGGCAGCGAAGTCGCCATGATCATCCGTGCCCTGCTACGTCGACTGGGCATTTCACCCGCAAGCCCGCAACTGCGAGTGATCGCCACTTCGGCATCACTGGAGGAATCTAAGCCTGGACTGCAATATCTAGAGCAGTTTTTTGGTGTCTCCCCCAGTACGTTCACCATCCAGCCTGGCCGACAGATCGAGCTGGAAAGGCAGACCGGACGCAGTGACGATGCCGGGAAAATCTCACACCGGCTCGCGATGGCGTGCACGGACCTAGAAGCGAATAGGATTCGCGCCACCTCCATCGAGGACGTCGCTGCTCGGCTCTTCCCTGATTCCGCCGATGGGTCTACCGAGGTCGCGAAAATGCTTCAGACGCTCGCGGATTCGGATCCGCTGGCGACGTCGATCCCGCTCGTACCGTTCCGCGGACATTTGTTCGTGCGCACCCCGCACGGTTTGTGGGCCTGTTCGAATCCTGACTGCACCGGACTGGCCGACCCCTCCGAGAGTCGCCAGATCGGTCGTCTCTACAACACGCCGCTTGGCGCGTGCGCGTCGTGCGGATCGCGTGTCCTGGAGTTGCTGTACTGCTATGAGTGCGGCGACCCTAGTCTCGGCGGATTCATCGCCGGTGGAGAAGGCGACGAGCTCCTCCTCTCTCCCGGGCCAGTCACCGAGGCGCAAAGCGGAAAGCGACTCGTCAGGCGTTCGGCGGCCGAGTTCTTTTGGTACCGACCAGGTATCCCCAACGACCTTCCCGGCCAGTGGAGCAGAGAAGGCATCAATATGGCCTTTGCCCCAACTAAGTTGGACTCGGCTCTTGGGATAGCCGATCCTGCCAACCCATCTCATGCCACGGGCGTGAGCCTACGGATCGCCGGGCAAGCACCCGAAGATCGGATCGCCGCACTGCCCGACCGATGCCCGGCTTGCGGCATTGTCTCTCGTCGGACAAGCAACTTTCGGGGCGGCGAGGTGTTCTCGCCGATCCGCGGACACGGCGCCGCTATCACCGCCGCGACCCAGCTTTACCTATCGCAACTTATTCGGTCGCTGGCCGCCGGGAAGTCTGGAAGAGTTGCGATTGCGGACGCCAAGACGATCATCTTCACCGACAGTCGCGACGAGGCAGCCCGAACCGCCGCAGGTGTCGCGCAAAACCATCATCGCGACCTGGTGCGTCAACTGGTCCGCCAGGAGATCAACGCTGATCCAGATGGGCTCGCGGCGTTGGACGCCATTATGACCAACGCGCCATCGACCGCACAACAAAAGGGACTGGGACTGGCGGTCGTCGCCCGCATGAAGCAGATGAATGGCATCCCGTTGGATCGCGCCGACGAGCAGGCATTGGCCGATGCTGTCGAGACACTCAATCAGCGGTCAGTCATCTCGTTCAACGACCTATGCCGCAAAGTCACCGATGTATGCGTGTCGCTAGGCGCAAACCCCGGAGGGTCCAACCCTTACAACCAGATGTTGGAGGATAGCTTGCGCGGCACCACCCCGTGGTACCGCGCATTCGATCCGCCCACACCGGGACTCTGGGATGGGCCGCCAATCACTCAGGGCCAGGAGAAATTGCGGTCGGCGCTGCGTACGTCGGTCATCGGTGCGACGTTCGATCGCGCCCAACGCGACCTGGAAAATGTCGGAATTGCGTATGCGCAGGTCGACGGTTGGAAGCCCGCCGATGGTCCTCTCGATGAGTCCCAGCAGGCCCAACTGCTGGCGAGTGTGCTCCGCATTCTAGGACTGGCGGGCCGGACGGAAAACAGTGACAGGGGCGGCGTCCATGCCGAAGCGACAGCGCCGTCCGCGGTTCGGAAATTCGTCGAAGCCGTTGCCGTCAAGCTGGGAATCAGCGGGGCTCTTCTTCAGCGCCAACTGGAGGAACTGGTCGCGGAACCCGCAGTCGGCCGCGCGATCTCTGGATGGCTTTTGAAGACGTCCGCGGTCGATTCCAGCTTGGTCTTGCAGCGTGGAGCCGGGAAGATGTGGCGTTGTAACCGTTGCCATTTCGGTCATCTTCAACCGAGCCTCGGGGTCTGCGCTAACCGCAAGTGTGTGGGCCTCGAGCTTACCGAAGTCGTCATCGACAAGGCGTCCGAGATTGACTACTACGCATGGTTGGCGCATGAACACCCACGGCGTCTAGCGATCGCAGAGCTGACTGGCCAAACCAGACCCCTTGGTGTTCAACGAGATCGGCAACGGTGGTTCAAAGGGGCATTCACCGAGAAGGAGAATGATCTGACCGACGAGCTTGACGTACTGTCTGTCACGACAACGATGGAGGTCGGCGTCGACATCGGATCGTTGCGGTCGACAATGATGGCGAATATGCCACCGCAACGGTTTAACTACCAACAGCGCGTCGGCCGCGCAGGTCGGTCCGGCCAAGCATTGAGCTTCGCGCTCACTATTTGCCGGGACGGTAGCCACGATGAGTACTACTACAACCGCCCCGACAGGATCACCGGTGACATACCGCCTCAACCGTTCCTAGACCTAACGCGCAAACGGATCGTCCAGCGCGTCGCCGCTAGTGAGAGCCTCTTCGAGGCGTTCTCCACTCTGTCCCCCTGCCCAGAGTGGACCCCGGACAGCAATCATGGCACCTTCGGGCAGCTTGCGGATTGGGCGAACTTCCGGCCCGCGGTTGCTGCCTGGCTGGCGTCCTCGGAAACGGTCGACCAGATCGTCGACAGGCTCACTTCACATACCCCACTCAATGCTCCCGCTGTAGACGAGATCCGGGTTTGGTTGCGGCAGAATCTAGTCGGCGAAATCGACAAGATCGTTGCGCTCGAAGCCGCGTCGGCCGAGACCGAGTTAAGCAAGGCTTTGGCCCGAAACGGTACGCTACCCATGTTCGGCTTCCCGACCCGCGTGCGAAGCCTCTGGAGCGACCGGGTAACTAGCAGGAAAGCGTTGAGCGACAACGTCGTTAGCGACCGTGCGCTATCGATGGCGATCAGCTCATTCGCCCCTGGTGCGCAGGTCGTCAAGGACGGGCTGATCCACACGGTCGCAGGGTTTGCGGCCTACCGCCCAAAAGGACGGTTCGTCGAGTCGGTAGATCCGCTCGGTACCCCATATTCGGTGGGAAAGTGCCCGCGCTGTGGGCGCACCGAGTTGGAGATAGCCACAATCTGCAAGACGTGCCACGAAACGCCACGCCAGCTCACTGTCTATGAACCACGCGGGTTCCGAACAAATTACAGGCCCAGGCCCTACGACGACGACTTCGAAATCCGCAGCGGTGCCGGCAGTCCTGAATTAAGTGTGCCCGCCGTTGCCACTTCGCATGCTGTACTCGACTGCGTCGACCTCGATCTTTATGAACAGAGTCGACTCGTGTCGGTTAACGACAACATGTCCCAGGGTTTTCGGTTGATACCGCAAGGTGACGGCACGGTGCTGGCCGAAACGGCGACCGGCCAACCGACACCTCTGCCAACGATCGGCGAGATTCGTGTCACGGACGCGCTGCTCGTCACTCTCAGCCGCCTCGACGTCAAAACCGGCGCAGTTTCCTTGTATGACCAACCGTCCGGACGGGCAGCGTACGTATCGTTCGCCGAGGTCCTGCGCCGTGGTGCGCAGGTGTACCTGGACCTGGAACCCTCCGAATTGGTCGCTGGTCTAACGCCGCTGCGTTTGCCGATGTTTGGTGCTCAAGGGCCAGACACCAAGGCCCAGGTGGCCGCGGCGGTGTTCCTCGCCGATGAGGCCGCGAACGGTGCGGGGTACGCCGTTGAACTCGGCAGAGGCGATCTGTTTGAGCAGATGCTCAAGACGACTTTAGCCGACCTGGGCAACATGTGGGACAGCCCGGAGCACCGAGAACGCTGCGACACGTCGTGCCCGGATTGCCTTCGCTCCTACGACAATCGGCGCCGACACGCGCTGCTTGATTGGAGGTTAGCGCTCGACATGATGGAACTGGCCAACGGCGTGCCAGTGACTTTGAGCCGCTCGCTGACTCGTGAAGCGCCGTGGATTAGGACCGCCGCAGCCGCCATGGGGTCGACCGCCGACAGCATCGACGATGTGCCCATCATTACCCGCGGGGACAAGTGCGTGATGCTAATTCACCCGCTCTGGCGCCTTGACCCTGCGTACTTCGTCGACGAACAGGCTCAGGCGTTCGATGAAGCCCAGGATCTTTTCCGTCATGTTTGTGTGCAGGATATTCGTACATTCCGGATGAATCCGCTGTCAGCGTGGGGCCAGCTGCATGTTTGAGTCACCACATCCGCACCCAAACCGGATCGACCGCATCACCCCGACTGTGATGAACGCGCTACGTACGTGCTTCTGGCGAGTAGGGTTCGGGCGCGATACATCCGCATCCTCGTTGCGTCGGTCTAGCCCGAGGGCATCGCTTGGGACCGTGGTCCACTCCGTCAAGCGACAATTCGGCGACCCGCGAGGCTTCGAAGAGGTATGGGATGCGGAGGTGGCGATCCAACAGGCCAGACTCTGCGCAGAATGGGCACCGGCGATCCCGCCGTCTCCCGACAATTGGCCCGGGTGGTCATTGACCAAGACGCGCATCGGTAAGGCTTGGCAGCGGTTTGGGCCATCGCCTGTGGTTCAGCAAAAGTCACGGGGAGGTGGCGGGCTGCTGCCCCCGCTTCCATGGCGCGAGCGTTTGCTCGAACATCCCACGTTGCCACTGCGCGGCGAACCCGACCTCGTTGATCGAGTCGACGGGAAGCTCTGGGTAATCGATACAAAGACCGGTCTGCATCAAGAGGAGCCAACCGTAGAGCAACGTGATCAGTTGCTGTTCTACTGTGCGCTAGTCGACGCTACTTTAGGAGAGGCCCCGGTCACAGCCGCCATCGAAACATCCCGCGGTGAGAGACATTCTTTCCAAGTTGATCCCGACGAGGTTAATAATATCGTGCAGCAGGCGCTGGACGTACTTGCGCGTTTCAACGCCGCGGCCGCGAGCGAGTTCTCAGAGAACTTGGCCTCGCCCTCCGCTCAGAACTGTGGATGGTGCCCGTTCCGTCCCGCGTGCGGACCGTTCTTTCAGGCCTACGACGAAACTTGGGAAATTCCCCATGCTGTTCTCTTTACGGTCTCTTCAGCCAACGGGAGCAAGCTAGGATTAGAGGTGGAAGGCGTTGTACAGCTTCCGCGTTGGCGGGCGAATCGGAGGGTCATCTCGCTTGGCCTTCCCTTTCCTTCGCCCCCTTCCGAGGGCGAGACGTGGGGCGCGACCGATTACGTCGGCCGTGGTGACTCGGCGGTCGCAGCTTGGAATACGACGACTTATAGATGGCCCTAGCCGCTTCGGCGTAAATATGACGTCGGTGCGCCATGCTTGTTGTTCTGTGCCTTCTCCACCAAGTGCTGCTGGGCCGAGCGTGTGCGCATGATCGTTATACACAGATGTGGTACCTCTCTGCCCAAAGATCTGCACCCGGCTGCGGAATGTCGGTGGGGCGTAGTTCAATCACGGTGTGGGGAACGAAACATTGCGGGGCCACGCGGGCAGCGAGGAATCGGTCCAGGACGTGATCGTTCGGCTGCTGGCCGACGATGCCAAGCTGGACGACGAGGCCCGGACAGCGGTATTAGATGCGTTGTTGGATGTTGTGGATCTGAGCGATGGCAGGACTGAAACAGATTGGTCGCCGACTTTTCTCACTAGCATCAACGTGTCTGGCTTCCGTGGTATCGGACCCACGGCCAAGCTCGAGCTGCACCCAGCCCCCGGCCTGACGGTCGTCAGCGGCCGCAACGGCTCCGGAAAGTCGAGTTTCGCCGAAGCGCTCGAACTGGCGCTGACTGGCACCAGCTATCGGTGGCGAGAGCGCCAGTCGCTGTGGTCGGAGTCGTGGCGGAATCTGCATAAGCCCAACCCATGTGCGGTGCGGGTCGAGTTCACCCGCGAAGGTAGTGGGCCGGTCGCGGTCAGCGTGGACTGGGCACCAGATGCTGACCTGACTGACCGCTCGCTCTGGACCCAGGCGGATGGCCAGCGTACGGAAGGTATCGATGGGCTTGGATGGACGCAGGCCCTCGAGCTATACCGGCCGGTGTTGTCGTACGAAGAACTTGGCAGGCTGTTCGATGGCGGGCCGTCTGTCCTCTACGACGCATTGGCTAAACTGCTTGGGCTGGAAGTGCTTACCGCGGTCGAGAAGCGCCTCGCTGCAGACCTCAAGCTCGCGAAAGAGTTCCGCGACGCCTCGGACGGCGAGCGTAAGCAGTTAGTAACAGCGTTGAGCGCGGTTACTGACGAGCGTGCGGACGCAGTGCTGAAGCTGCTGAGGAAGCGGCCACCGGCGGTCGACGAGATTGTCGCGATCACGACCGGATCTCGTAGCGCAGAGCTGAATGTGGTTCCCGCGCTTCGTGCCCTGTCGGAGTTGTCGGTGCCGACCATTGACGAGATCGAGGTATCCGCCTCACGGCTGCGGTCCGCGGTGACCGGCGTGCAGCGCACGGCAGTGGAGGCCGCCGCCTTAGTGGACATGCGAGTCAGCCTGCTGCAGTCAGCTCTCGATTTCCGTGAACACGCGGGCGACGCTAATTGCCCGGTGTGCGGAGGCGGTCGATTAGACGCGGACTGGGCTGATCGGACGAGGACCGCTGTGGCAGAAGCTGGGTCGGCGCTGGCAGAGTATCGTTCTGCGGCACGTGAACTCGAGGAATCGCGACAGACGGCGGCTGCCCTGGTCAACCGCTTCGCGCAGGCCAGCGCGGTCTCGGGTATCGAACTGCCACGCCTTGAGGCCTACAACGCTGCTGCTGGCCAGGCCGTCGAATTGCCCAGTGACGACGTCGAGCTCGCCAACCATCTGGAGTCAACGTGTTTCGATGCTGTCGGCGCAGCTGAGGCGCTGCGGGCCGAGGCAGCAGCTGCATTATTGAGCCGTGAGGGCACTTGGGCTCCGCTCGCCGCGCAGCTCGCCGCATGGCTCCCCAATGAGCAGCAGGCACGCGAGTCCGATGGTGTCGTTAAGTCGTTGACTGCGGCTAAGAAATGGGTGACTGACAACGGCACCGAATTCCGGAACCTACGGTTGAAACCCATTGCGGCGCAGGCTCGTGAGATTTGGGCACAGTTGCGGCAGGAGAGTAACGTCGATCTTGGTGATATTACATTGGCCGGCACTGCCACCAAACGAAAAGCGGTGTTGAGTGGTTCGGTGGATGGACAGGCAACGCAGGCGTTGTCGGTGATGAGTCAAGGCGAGCAGAACGCCGTCGCTCTGGCCTTGTTCCTGCCTCGGGCGACGTCGGTGAAGAGCCCGTTCCGATTCGTGGTGCTCGATGACCCTGTCCAAGCGATGGACCCGGCCAAGATCGATGGTTTCGTTCGCATCCTGACTGACATCGGGCGCACCCACCAGGTGATCGTGTTCTCGCATGATGACCGGCTCGCGTCGGTGGTGCGGCAGACCGGCGTGAATGCTCGCCTCATCGAAGTCATTCGCGATGCTGGCTCGAAGGTGGCGGTGCGTTCGAACCTTGATCCGGCCGCCCGTTTGGTCAGCGACGCGAACGCGATGATCAAAGATGAAAAGCTACCGCCAGTCGTGAAGACCCGCGTCGCGCCCAGCTTGTTCCGGATGGCGCTGGAATCCGTTGCGTCTCAGGTACATTTCGCCAAGCAAGCAAAGGCCGGTGAAACTCGGGTGGACGCCGAGAAGAAGTGGGAAGCGGCGAGGACGACGCGTACTCGCCTGGCACTCGCGGTGCTGGGCGACACCGCGGCTGATTTGACGGGCTGGTTGCAGGCGAGGCCGCATCGGAAGAACGCACTGTCAGTCGGCAATGCCGGTGCTCACGGGGCAGTGGGAGTCAGCGACGCAGACGTCAGTGATTTGCGGCGAACCGTCAAAGACGTTCTCGCGGGGCAATGAGCGCGATTCTGCTCCTGGTAGAGGCACAGAAGGTGCTGAATGATGCGCGCGCTGACGGCCTGTCGGCCCGCATGGCTGCATTTCTGGCTCGCCAGGCGCTCGAGGAGATCATCGACCAACGGTGTGCGGACGTCGACGCACATGCGCCATGGGCGACAGCGCGGAGCAAACTGGTTATCTTGCGGGCCTTGGATTCTCAGGACGTGGCGGACAGTGCTGCGATCGCCTGGAACAGGCTCAGCTTGGCTTGTCATGTGCACGCATTTGAGCTGCAGCCGTCGAGGGCCGAGATTGAGCACCTGTGCGGGGTTGTGGCGTCGTTGTTGCCAGCGTGACGCCGCCTCCGCGACCTGGGTGTCACGCTGGCAACAAGGTGAATGTGGTCAAAGCTGATCGGCTGTCAGCTTCTCGTCTTCGTGCCGAACAGCGTTGGGTCAGGTGCCGGCTCCGCATCGCCGCCTTCGTCCCACGGCCGGCAGTAGGGGCACCATGGACGTAGTCGGTGGTGCAGCCATTCGGTGTAAATCACGGCGAACATCCATAGGTCTCCTGGGATTAGGTAGACGGTCGGTGTCGTGCCGTACACCGCCAGGCCAAGCGCCACCGGACCGCCGACGATCATGATCGTTACCGGCAGTCCACGCAATGAACTAGTGAAGTGGGCGAACCGTAGCGAACGCTTTCGGCGTTCGGCTCGCGTTGGTGCATCGGCCGGGACCTCGTTCATGCAGCGAAAGCACAGATGGTCTTTGCGGCGGTGAATGCCGGAGACGAGCCAGCACGTCAGCAACACTGCCGCTACGAAAGCGTTGACGACAGTCAGCATGCCGAACCACGACAGTGCTCGTACGAGAGCTGCCGCTGCGAGCACATAGATCAGTGAGTGTGCCATCGCTGTTTGCAAGCGCGACGAGCGTGATTCGTCTCCGAAATGTGCTGCCTTCATTGTTTATCCAGTCGTGAGGCGCGTCAAAAGCGCGTTGAGTGAGAACTGGGCAACATATCGCCAGTGACCGACAAGTCAACCGTTAGCGGTCTCCCCGTCAGGTTGACGAGTTCCAGTCGCTTTGGTGTGCCATCGATGCTGATCTCAATTCCCCGCCAATGAACAGCACTGTTTTTGGAAGACTTGTCGGTAGTCCGAGTTACGTTAGGGCGATGCGCTGGTATGCCCGTCCTGAGACCTCCGCCCTCCAGCTAAGGTTCGCGCCTCGGCTGGCGTCCTGGAACAAGGCCGATGATCCTGACCAAATTCGGTTGCGGGAGTATTTGGATGACACCGAAGTGCTGCTTGCAGATTCTCGAGTAGAGGGTCCGTGGGCACTTCGGCTCGACGTAGGGCTCCCGAGCACGCGCAATCTGCTCGATGCAGCTGATCTCGACAACTTCGCTTACCCGCTCGCTTATCGGTTAAGGGACCCTGGCTTGGTGTCCGTGTGGTGTACGAAGCGGCACGACGGACAGTCGCTCGTGCGCATCGAACCCGCAACGGAAGCTGCTTCACCCCCAACAACCTTCCTGCTTGCGACACCGACAGTCTCGGCATCGACGACTGCCTTCAAAGAGCAAATTTGCGCCGCTGTGGCTGGAGAAGCGGAACTGCCAGCGGGACCCGTCAAACTCGAACTTTCATTCGTTGTCAGACCGCGCAGGAACTGGCTGAACCTGTGGAAGCAGACCATCGACGCACTTGATCCGCTCCTTGGACGCACCAACCCAGATCGTGCCTGGCATCCACGCGACGGCCGCATCACTGAGCTGGGCATGCACGTCACTTTTGATTCCACCATGCGCAATAGCGTCGCCGTCGGCATCGCCGCGACACAGGCGCGGGAAACTTGTACAGAGCCCCGGAATACCACGAACGAGACCGAGCGTATTTCGAGCCCGTGGACTCGGCCTGCCGTCATTCTCGGTCAGGCGGGCGATCCACTAGTCGCTCAGAACCCGACACCCGACGCGGCTAGGTCGGCTGGCATGCAGATCGATCGAAAATCGCTGCGGGAAGACAAGATCGACGGACACGACGCCGGCCCATATGAGTTCCGTGACGACGACGCAGGTTACCTAAGCTGGCTGGCTGCGCATCCCTATGGCTACGTCATCAACATCGCGCGCAGCCACAGTTTGGCTGCAGCACGAATTCATCAGGCCTGTTGCCGGACGATTAATGGCCAGAACCCACGCAATGGTGTGTGGACCGGACCGTACGTGAAGGTATGCGCGGACTACCTAGCTGACCTCGTACAGTGGGCGATAGAAAACCTACGCCAGCCGATTCCGCCGTGCGGGATCTGCCATGTGGGTGCGGTGCGATGATCAGTCGGTGACCGGCTACGACGTCATCGGCGACATCCACGGCTGCGCCAACCCGCTGGAATCCCTGCTGGAGGCGATGGGGTACCAGCACGCTGACGGCGCGTACCGGCACCCGAGCCGACAGGCCGTGTTCGTCGGCGATCTGATCGACCGCGGCCCGCAGCAGCTGCGCGCGCTGGAGCTTGTGAAGGCCATGGTCGACGCCGGCAGTGCGCAGATCGTTATGGGCAACCACGAGTTCAACGCCGTCTGTTACAGCATTCGCGGCGCTGACGGTGAGTACCTGCGCCGACACTCGGACAAGAACGCTCGACAGCACCAGGCCTTCCTCGAACAACTGAATGCCGACCAGCAGCAGTACTACCTCGACTGGTTCCGCACCATCCCACTGTGGCTCGACCTGGGAGGCCTGCGGGTCATCCACGCCTGCTGGCACGAGCCGTCGATGAAAGTCGTTGAGCTGGAAGTTGGTTCGAACCTGATCGGTACTGATGCGCAGTTCGCTGCAGCGTCGACCGAAGGCCATCCGCTCTATGACGCCATCGAGACGCTCGTCAAAGGACCCGAGTTGAGCCTGACCGACCACGGGCAGCTGCCCTATCTGGACAAGGATGGGCACCAGCGCAGCAGCTCGCGACTGCGGTGGTGGTCCACCGGCTCGACATTGCGTGAACTGGCAGAAATGACAAGCACTTTCACCACGCCGGACGGGGCGCCGTACCCGGAACTTCCTTCGGTCACCGTCGGGAACGATGACCATGTGTACTCGGGCGATGTCCCGGTGGTCTACGGCCACTACTGGCGGACCGGAACGCCCGAACACGGCCTCGACTGGACCGAACGAACCGCTTGTGTGGACTTCAGTGCCGTCAAGGGCGGGTCACTGACGGCCTACCGGTGGTTGGGGGAATCGACTGTGCAGCTGGACAACTACGTCCAAGTACTCGGCAAAATCACCTGATCCAGCGCCGATCTGGCGTGGATCTTTAGGTGTGAGCGCGTGAGATGGCTTTGACCCCGGGGCGATCCGGATAGTCCGATCGTGCGCTACTTCGAAAGCACTTCTGCCTGAGGCGGTTGTGTTGAAACCGCAATGAGGTCAGCAGTGTTGGTGGCCAACGAGCACGGGCCGGACCATCAACGCACCAACTCTGTCCGTAATGCCAACGGCCCATCCTGGTCGAACTTCGTGCGATTGGCTTCAACAAACTCCGGCACGGTCATCGCCTTGTGTCCGGTAATGACCTCGACCAGGTTGTTCTCGCCGGCGAACACCCCGTCGCGGTAGTCCTGCGCGACATTGCTGATGTGCTGCACAAAAAAGTCCGTCCGGCCCTGGGTGATCAGAGCGGCTGCGAAGTCAGGGATTTCGATCGGCTGGTAGTGCACCGGGATGCCCAACGTCTCGCCAATTTGCGATGCGATCGCGTAGTGGTCAAGCTCCGCGGCTCCTACCAGCGGATAGATCTGGCGGTCATGCGGAGCGGGGTTCTGCAGGATTGCCGCGATCACGTCGGCTTGGTCACGTGCGGCGATCGGGGCGTGGCGGCCGTTGCCGAACGGCAGCTGCAGGACCCCGGCGTCGCCGTCGCGCTTCCACTGCCAGGTGAACCACTCGGCGAAGAACGTCGGACGCAGGTGTGTCGTGATGAAGGCGTGCCGGTCCAACAGTCTTTCAGCCAGCCAATGCTGCTGTGCGGAATTGCTTTTTGCGTCACGGCGCGCTGAAATCTGGGACATGCTGACGACTGCCTTCACTCCGGCCTCGCTGGCGGCTTGGGCGAAGATCGCCGTGGCAGTCAACAATCCACCCGGTGCGATGGGGTAGCAGAAGTACGCCGCGTCGACACCTGCCATCGCTGAACTGACGGCACGGAAGTCCAACAGATCGCCGACCACTACCTCGGCGCCGGCCGCAGCGAGAGCGTCGGAACGCTTGTCCGCGCCGTGGACGAAGGCCCGAACCCGGTGCCCGGCGTCTAGCAGATTGTGAACGGTTGGCACGCCGGTGGTTCCAGTCGCGCCGGTGATGAGAAACGTCGACATAGCAAGGCCTTTCGCTACGACCGGGTGAAGGCCAGGTTCTCGACGGGTCCGGACAGCGCGGCCTTGACCTGAGTCGACAGTTCGTCGACCAATACCTCGGAAGCGCCGGCCTCGAGTCCGTCGATGATGCGTCGGGCGACCTCCGCCGGAGCGAGCTTGGGTGCGTTGATGCCCTCGGTCATATCGGTGTCGATGTACCCGACATGCACTCCGACCACCTGGGTGTGCTGTGGCTGCAGTTCCTGGCGCAGCGAGTTGGTGATCGACCAGATCGCCGCCTTCGAGGCCCCGTAGGCGCCAGCGCCGCCGAGCCACGACAACACCGAGTGCACATTGACCAGGGCGCCTCCGCCGTTGGCGGCGAGGATCGGCGCGAAGGCACGCGTCACCCGCAGCGGCCCAAACACATTGGTGTCGAAGGTGTCGGTGATGTCATCCCAGCTGCCGGTCAGCAGATCATCCAGATGGGAGACACCCGCATTGTTGATCACAATGTCGACGTCACCGGCGATATCCGCCAGTGCTGCAACCGAATCCGCCGAACCGACCTCAAGACCGTACGTGACCACCTCGGGGCGCTCGTCGGCGAAGGCTGTGCGTGCGGTCGAGTAGACCTTGCGGGCGCCTCGCGCCAGCACCTCGTCGACCAGGGCTGCGCCCAGTCCCCGTCGACCACCCGTCACCAGAACCACCTTGTCTGCTACATCGGTCATGTCGAATCCCTTTCACTCTGGCTAACGATCTCGTTACTGAGATAGAACCACCAACGCTGATTGATGTGACCGTTAGTCAGGTGTGGGGTTTATGACATGCGATCGGGGAATAATCGCGTGAGTGGCGCTGCGACGGGTGCTGGTCGCCGGGGCCGGCGCTCGTCGGTGAGTTGTGTGTTGAACGAGCCATGTCGAAGTGCGTGCCGCAGGCCTATCCCACGGTTGTGCCACGATGGCCCCATGCCGTCCACCAATTGGTTCGAGCGTCTTGTCGGTTTCGTTGAGGCTGACTACGACAGCACGCGCTCTCGTCTGAGTGTTGAGGGACATGAACTCGTCTCCTCGGCGAATGGCGCGAGGTACGGCATCGGGACGCTGCGAACGCCGAGTCTGGCGGAGTTGCGAGCGACGGTGTCCGTTCCGGATCACTATCGAACGACCGTCGCGTGCACCGTGGGTGATGTCGGGGCGATGCACGGCGAACCTGAATTTGCCGGTGCGCTGTTCCAGGTGGCGTCGCAGTTCAACTTGCTGGAGATGGCGCACTACAGCGTCACGCCGGAAGACGGGGTGACCCGCTACGCCAACGACCACACCCAGGGGCCCGCATGTGCGATCGCGGCAGGTGCGGGGACCATCTACCGGAACTACTTCGCGTCGGTGGACGGGCAGTCGGGCCAGACTGCTGACCGCCAGTTGAACATGCTGGAGCGCATCGGGCGTGCGCTGTCCGCGCACCTTGGCTTACCTGTTTCGTCGTTGTGGCACATGGAAAACGGCTACGCGCTCTGCGCAGCTGACGGGTTGACGGCGATCAACGACTTCCTTGCCGCAGCGAGCCCGGAGGTCCGCGATGCTCTGGCGAGGGAGCTGACTATCGGGCTGCACCTCGACGTTGAGGTGACGGAAACGCAGGGAGTTCAGGGGCAGACGGTCTCGCAGGCATACTGCTCGGCACTACCTGTTGCTTATTCAAATGTGCCGCAATGGCACTGGGAGCATTTCGCTCGCCTGGTTCTCGAATCCGCATATGAGGCAACCCTATTGGCGGCAGTCGATGCGGCCATTGCGGGCGGCTCGAACATTGTGCTGTTGACTAGGCTAGGCGGGGGAGTGTTCGGCAATGCCGACGAGTGGATCGACGCCGCCATTCTCAGGGCGTTGAGGATCGTCGAACAAGCTGGACTCGACGTCCGGCTGGTGAGCTACGGCAGCGTCCACCCGAATATGCATGCCATCGCCGCCAGATGGGACTCGGCTGGACGGGACGGCGCGGCGGCCGATTAGCTGCGACAACCTGGATGTTCCTACTGCTCAGGCCCAACGTGTCTCATTCACCTGGATGTCGGTCAACTCGCCAGGTTCGACGAGCCCGAGCCACCCCATGTATTGATCGCCGTGTAGTCCAAGTTCTTTCGCCACAACGGGAGCACCGATGAACGAGACTCTGATCCGGCCGTCCCTCAGCCGCCCTATCAAGGAAACAGTATGTCCGCCAAGCAATCCACTGACACTGACGCGACTCACGCTTTCGATCGTGGATCGCGGCACCTTCGCCCACGGCTCGTAACACCCTGGCTCACTGCATGACTCGCCACGAGCGAATGCGTCTGGAATGTCGATATCGGGACCAACCTGCAACGCCACCCACTCGTTGGTGCTGAACGAAATCTCGAATCGTTGTCCCCGGTACTCGGCGATCGCGCAGGTCACCGGGATCTGATCCATCAGTACCCGCTCCTTCGTAGAGACCTGTCTATAGCGATTGCCGAGGCCCGAGTGGCCGGTTAGCGTCACACCGCCGTGCCCCTGTCGACGCCGGGTTTCTGGATCAAGAGATCGTCATGCAGCCGACGCCGACAGGCCTCGACAAACTCGATTGCGGCAGTCCTGTCAGTCAGAAAAAGGTCGGACTGACCGGGTGAAATCGCGTAGTACTCTTCGTAACCGACCATTCCGTTGCTGACGGGGATCGAGACGTACCATCTCCCCGAGTCGAGCTCGGTACCGATCGAGTAGCGATCTTCTCTCGAGACGAACACGTCGCTGAACCTCACGTCATCCTTCGATCTAGCCGCGCACTCTGGCGGCCTTAAGGCCTCTTCAGCGAGAGCTTCAGCAACTGCCGTGTCGGAGAACTCAGGCTGTTCGCGCAGACTCCAGCATGCTAGGACTGTGTGGGTGTCGTAGTAGTGCTGGAACAGTGCGATGGCGTCGGTGGCTGTGAGCACTTCGGAGGGTCGCACGAGATATGTGTTGTCGCCGTTCTGAATTGGCGCGGTCTCGGCCGCTTCACCTGTGCCGTCGGGTCGGCCGATCGTGTACAGGCGGTGGACGCCTTCGGCGTCGGCTTGTTTGATCTCGACGGTCAGCCGATCGGGCGCGACGCCAGTGGCCTGCATCCACACCGTCGGGTGGATCGTCTCGTCGTAAGCCGTATCGGCGGGCAGCGGATAGATCGACAGGTGCGTGTACCGGCGGTCACCGAGGCGGTTGATGATCGCGCTGATCTGGGCGGGAACCTCTTCAGGAAACTCGCTCATCCACCCAGACGAGCGATTTGTCGCTATGACGTGGGTCGGCCTATCGAGTCGCATTCTCCGGGCACCTCCGCGAATCTCTCCGTAATTGCGACGACGTCCGAGAGCTCAGGTCGCGAACTGCTCTGGCTACTCTTTCGGTTTGCCCTTCACCGACTTCGCTGGGGCATCGCCCTTTGCCTGTGTGGCCTCGCTTTTGACTACGGGCGCCCGACCGGCCGAGGGCTTCTCGACGTCAGCTCCGGCCCCTTCGCCGTATTGTTCCGCCACAGCGTTGTCAGAAAACTCTGGCTGCTCGCGCAGACTCCAGCCCGCGGGGACAGCGTGGGTTTCGTAGTAATGCTGGAACAGCTCGATGGCGTCGGCGGCTGTGAGGACCTCAGAGGGGCGCACCATGTAGGTGTTGTCGCCGTTCTGGATTGGCTCAGTCTCGCCCAGTTCGCCGGCGCTCTCTGGCCGACCGACGGTGTACAGCCGGTGTACTCCTTTTGCATCGGCTTGTTTGATCTCGACGGTGAGGCGGTCGGGAGCCACGCCGGTGGTTTGAATCCACTCATCGGGGTAGGGGAACTCGTCGTACGGCACGTCGGGGCCTACTGGATAGATTGAGAAGAAGGTATCTTCCCCGTCGCCGAGACTGTTGATTCCCGCAGCGATCTGAGCGGGAATCTCTTCGGTCCAGATGCTCATCCGCATCGTTGCTCCGTCGGAAGCGAGGATGTGCGTGGCTTTCTCGAGCCTCATTCTCCGGGCACCTTGATGACCTCGACGTGGGTTACTTTCACGGTTTCGACGACTCCTTGTTCATTGGTGATAGTGACATACGCAGGGTTTTCAGGTGACACCTTGGTATCGAACTCCAGCTGACGTGCGTCCCGGCCAGCGGTGCCCGACTTGACCTCGATACCTTCATACGTCCCATCGGGTTGGCGAGCCAGCCCATCGTAAAAGCGACCACCTTGCGGGCCGCCGTCTACGGTTGCTTTCCGTTGTTCGTTGGTCACCCATCGACCGGGGTTCCGCTTCTCGTACTGCTTGAGGCCTTCGGCTTCGCGTTGTCCGGCGTATCTGCCGCCGGGGCGTCCGGTGATGTGCCCATACCGGTCCCGGCCGTCGCCGCGGTCGATGCCTTCACCGGGGCGCCCGGTGTGCGCATGCATGACGATCACCGGATTCAGCGCCGCCTCGTGCGACAAGTCGATCGCACCGGCGCCAGCCATCGTGCCGCCCGCGGCGATCATGCCCGCGCCGGCCAGGTTCACCGGGACTCCGACTGCAGCGCCGACGACAGTTGCATCCAGGATGATGCCGGGCACCTCCAACCCAGCCCCGCCAGCCATGAGCGCCGCGCCGCCGATCATTCCCAAGGTGTCGAGTGGATTGTGAAGTGCGGCGTTGCCGAAACTCGCCGCCGAGTTGACCACGTCAGCCAGCACGTTGTACGCGGCGTCGCCGAACTGCTGAAGCTCCATCTTGGCCCAGTTGGCCATTACCGAGGCGATCGCTTCGGCGGCCGCGATCAGTGGCGCGAGCAACGTGGCCAGGGCGTCCACTTCAGCCTTGAAGTTGTTGATAACGACGCGGATGTCATCGGCGATCTTCTTGATCTCGTCTTCATCCTCGCCGGTGAGCAGGTCCCACACTTCACGAATCCCGGTCATCGGGTTCACGATTCGCGACAGCAAGTCCAGGACCGCTGCGTGCGTGGCATCGATGTGCCCCGCGTACGAGTTGAGGTTCGATGCGACCTGGACGCACTGGCCAAAAAGCGCCGTCGCGTTGGTGTTGCCCGCCACCACTGCCTGCGCGACCTGCCCGCCTTCCGGAATCTGTTGTGCCGTAACCACGCCCAGCGCATTGAGCAGTGGTGCCTCGGCACCGAGGAATGCCGATCCCGCCGCTGTCCATGCTCCGGCCGCCGCCCGCAGCTTGCTGGGGCTGCCGTCGGGCCAAATCATGCCCAGGAAGGGTTCGACCAGTGACCAGCCCGGCGGCGCGCCCTCGTTGCTGCCTTCGGCCGACGGTGGGACTTGTGCGCTGACGAACGCCGTCGGCGCCGCGGCCGGCAGCGGCGCTCCGCCGGTGCCGTGAGTGTTCGACGCAACTTCGGCCCGCGAATAGCTCGTCGCGCTGGCTCGGATGCCGTCGCCGATCCGGGCCATGCCATTTCGCAGGTCCACCATCGCTTCGAGCATCGCCTTGGCCGACTTGTCATAGGCCCGGCCGTGGACGATGCCGGCCGGGTCATCTCCCGACATTCCTCCGCTGCCCGAAAGCGCAGAGTGCAAGGCGTCGATAGCCCTCCCGAGCGCTTCGGCCTGGGCGTCCACAGACTGCCCAGCGCCATCGAGTGCGCGCGGATCAACAACAATCGGTGCCACAGGTTCGCCGCCTATCGCACCGTCAGCCGGGTCACCGTGACCACATCGTCTGATTGCTCTTGGCCGCGCCCGTGTAGTTGCCGTGCGCCTTGTGGGCCGCCTCGCGAAGCTTGACCAGGGCCTCGCGCATCTCGTGCGCACCCGCAGCCCAGCGGCGATGTGCGTCGGCCTGCGTCGCGGCAGCCATGCCCTCCCACGTGGCGTGGAGGCCCGAAACCTCGGCGTCGGCTTCGGTGATCATCGCCTCGATCCTGGCCTCTACCTGGGCCATCTTCTCCACGATCTCCATCAACTTGTCGGTATCAACTCCGAATTCGTCAGACATCGCCGGCCCTATCCGTCGATTCTCATCTGGGTGCTGAGCGCTGCTCCCGAGTGGCTGTCTTGGCTCTCGTATGCACCGGCAGCCGTCCCGAGCAGGGTCGCCATCTCGGCGAGGCCGGTGTGAACGTCCTTGGCACCCTCGTGCCATTTCCAGAACGATTCGGCGAATGCGCCGCTGGACAGCCCGGTCCAGCCCGATCCAACGAAGCCGGATACCTCGTTGTCGATTGTCTTCAGCTGCGTCGCGAGCTCGTCCGCGAGCGAACCGATCGACCCTGACACCCGCTGCAACTCTTCCGGGGAGACCCCCAGAATTCCCCCTCCGGCCATGCGATACCCCTAACGCGTACTGGCTGACGGTTGAAGCCTACCGAGGGTGCCAGAGGGTCGCTGACGCCAATTTCGTTGGCGCTCACAGGTTTTAGACAGGTTTCTGTCGGATTACTGGCAGGAAGGCTACGAAGAGCGCACGCCACTGTGACCCGCACAACGACCAGTCCCGCTCGTCGACTGGATCTCACGACGCCCGAAACCCGCTGGTCCAGCCTGCAGCGACGAATCGCCGTGGCCAGGGGCTTCGACGTCCTCTCGTAGGGTCGAACCCGTGCATGTCTACCAACTGGCTTTCGAATGGACGGAAACGAACCGACACTGGCTGATGGAGGTCCCGATCCGGATCGCGGCCTACGGGGTGATCGCACTGATCGCGCGGTTGGTGTTGCACCGGGTAATCGACCGCGCGACGACGGGGCGGACCAGCAAGACCGTGGCCGTCGACGAGCAGTCGCAAGCCAACCGTCCGCCGCTGTTGCGCTACCTGCGCGACCGCACAGCGTCGTCGAACGCGCGCAAGGCCGCCGAGCGGCGCCGTCAGCGCGCACAGACCATCGGCTCAGTCCTCAAATCGACGGTGTCGATTCTGCTGCTGATCTGGCTGGTGCTCGCCATCTTGAGCGTCGTCGGCGTGAATATCGCGCCGTTCATCGCCTCGGCCGGTGTGGTCGGCCTGGCGATCGGTTTCGGCGCGCAGAACCTGGTCCGTGACTTCGTCAGCGGCATCTTCATGCTGCTCGAGGACCAGTACGGCGTCGGCGACAACGTCGACCTCGGCGACGTGACCGGCGAGGTACAGACCGTCGGCCTGCGCATCACCACCCTCCGCGGCGGCGACGGCACCATCTGGTACGTCCGCAACGGTGAGATCAAGCGCGTCGGCAATATGAGCCAGGATTACGCCGTTGCGCAAGTGGAGGTTCCGGTCGCGCTGACCGCGGACCTCGATCGGGCGGAAGAAGTGGCCCTGCAGGCGGCAGAGTTCGCCATCAGTGATCCGGCGATCTCCGACAATGTGCTCGGAGACCTGGAAATGCTTGGTGTGCAGGAACTCTCGCCGGATCTGCTGACCCTGCGGATGTCGGTGAAGACCAAGCCGAATACGCAGGCCGCGGTGCAGCGCCGGGTCCGCCGCGAGATTCTGCGCGCCTACGACGAGCACGACATCGCACTGCCGTACCCGCAGGGGCGAATCAACGCGGTGATGGGTGGCCGGGCCGCGGAGTAGTGCCCTGGGCTCCCCGAACATCATTGGTCGGGGAGCGGTCAGTGCCCGACCGTCTCCTGCGGATTCACGCTGTCGACGGCCAGGACCGTGATCGCCATGCTCCGCCCGGATTCTGTCACGTATCTCCGGGTTTCGCCGACGTGCGAGGCGACGAGTGCTTTGCCCAGCGGGCACTCCACGGAGCAGGTGTCGCCCAGCGGCTTGGCGTCGGCGGGCAGGACGAGCTGGAAGACGTCCGTGTCGTCGGGATCGCCGTTGAACGACACGGTGACCCAGGCGCCTGGCACGGCCTGACCATCGAGGGTCAGTTCGTCGCGGGCGTCGATTGTGTTGGTGGATGACATTTCTCGCGGGTGCCGGTCTGCGATGACCGCACCGTGCTGTTCAGCGGCATTCGATGACACCGGGTGTGGGGGCGGAACCCTTGACGCGGTGTTCGGGTGAATTACAGCGTCCACGGTTGTCACTATCCGCCGTGCTGCCGTTGGTGGACGACGCACGCGAGCTTGTTTGCCGTGATGTCACGTGATGTACGTCCGGGTGTCAGAGAGCTCGCTGTGCACCGCGCACCGAGCGTGCGTCAGGATCGCGAAAACTGGCTCAGCAGCGCGCTGACCGCAGACTCGACGCATCAGCGCTCAACCAAAACCGGCTCACTCCCCGCAATCGTCTGCGTCCGCTTGTACATCCACGCCAGCACGGCCGCGAAGGCCACGACACCGATCACTTCAGGGAGAGACCCGCCGAAGCCGGAGAACAGCGCAAATGGCTCATCGGAACCAGTCCCCGCCACGAAGCCCGCGAAGACGACCCCGTAGAGACTCTCGCCGACGATCATGCCCGTCGCCAACAACACACCCAGACGCTTCTTGCGTTCGACATCGCCGCCCGTCCGGTCAGCCCAGCGGTTGTAGAACCAGCCCAGCAGCGCGCCCAACGGAATGATCAGCGTCAGGCTCATCGGCAGGTACATGCCCATGCCGACGGCCAGCGGCGGCAGCGCGAATCGCGAAGTGCGGGTGAGGGTCTCGTCGACCACGATCGCCACCACGCCGATCACGGCACCGAGCCCGATCAGCCCCCAGTTCAGCGAGCCGCCGAACACTCCTTTGGCCAGTGATGAAATCAGCGCGGCCTGCGGTGCGGCCAGCGCATGGTCGCCGGCACCGGGAGCGCCGAGGAACCCGAAGGCGCGCTGCATAAGGTTGAGCACCGGCGGGATGATCGCCGACCCGAACGCCACCCCAATGATCAACGCCACCTGCTGTTTCCATGGCGTCGCTCCGACGAGCTGACCGGTCTTGAGGTCCTGCAGATTGTCGTTGGAGATGGTCGCCACGCCGAATGTGATGGCCGCCGCGAACAGGGTGAACGCCACGAGTGCGGTGGATTGCCCACCGGAGGCAGACCCGAACACGACCTTGATCAACACCGCGGCGATGAGCACCGTCAGGATGCCGACGCCGGAGATCGGGCTGTTCGACGAACCGATAAGCCCGGCCATGTACCCGCACACCGACGCGATGACCAGGCCGATGACGAAGATGAACACCAGACTCGCCGCGATGATCCCAGCCGAATGACCCTGCAGCACAGTGCCGCGGCTGAAATCCCAAAGCAGCACGGCGATCGGCAGCAGCATCACCACGACGGTGCCGACCACGATGGGGAAGGGAATATCGCGCTCGGTGAGTTCGACGACCTGGCCCTGCCGCCGGTCACGCGCCGACACGAGCGCATCGGTGACGCCCTTGAGGATGGGGCGCAGGATCTTCAGCAGCGTCCAGATGGCGGCGACGGCAATGGCTCCGGCACCGACGAAGCGCACCTCGTGCACGAAGATGCCGTCGATGATGTCGCCGATGGGCTCACTGCCGGTGAGAGCACCGTTGGTGCGGATGGGCAGCAGCACCCCGAACGAGATGACGAGCCCGACGAGCATCGCGATACCGACCGTCATGCCGATCAGGTGCCCGACGCCGATCATCGCCATCGACAGGCCGGCGCTGAACATCGTTCCACCCGCACCGATACGGGTATATGCGGTAACCGAATTCGCGAGCACCTTGAGGTTGGCCAGCAACCCGAACGCGGCCGACACCACAGACCCGAACGTGATCACCTTCAGCCCGGTGCGGTTGGCCTCGACGCCTTCGGTGCCGTCACCGACCTTGAGCACCTCTGCGGCGGCGACGCCTTCGGGGTAGGGGAGGTCGGTTCCGGTGACCAATGCCCGGCGCAGGGGGATGGAGTACATGACGCCGAGCGTGCCGCCGACGGCGCACACGGCGACCGTGGTCCAGTAGGGGAAGCCGGTCCACCAACCGATCATGATCAACCCGGGCAGCACGAAGATGATCGCCGACAGCGTGCCCGCCGCCGACGCGACCGTCTGCACGATGTTGTTCTCGACGATCGAGTGGTTGGCGAAGCTGCGCAGCACCGCCATCGAGATGACGGCAGCCGGGATGGCGGTGGCGAACGTCAGGCCGACCTTGAGTCCGAGATAGACGTTGGCGGCGGTGAACACGAGCGTGATGACACCGCCGAGCAGGATGCCGCGGACGGTCAGTTCGCGAAGCGTCGGGGTGGCGGGCGTCGCTGGAGTGGCGGTGGCCAACTCGTGGTCCTCTCTCTTGGGTGCTCTACACCGTAAGCGCTGAGCGCCCAGGTGTGCCCACCTTCGAGAGGACCTGCCGTCAGTTGTCGGCTGCCGCCACCAACGACCGCAGCTTGATCGACGGGTTGTCCCGCTGGAACCCTTCGAGACGCCACGGTGTCGAGAACAGCACCAGGTGCACCCCGTCAGTGCGGGTCAGCACCTCACAGGACACCTGCTTGTTCATGAATTCCACGTCTTCCGCGGAGACGACCCGCGCCACCTGGTACGGCAGCGACTCCAGCGTGATGGCCGCGCCGATCTCGGTCGCCATCCGGTGCGCGGCGACCTCGAACTGCATGGGGCCGACGGCCGCGAACACCGGTGCCTGCTCACCGCGCTTGTCCGAGCGCAGCACCTGAACCACGCCTTCTTGATCGAGCTGCTCGATGCCCTTGCGGAACTGCTTGTGCTTGCTCGGATCCTTGCCGCGGACCACCGAGAAGTACTCGGGGGAGAAGCTGGGAATCGGCGGAAACTCCACGGGCACATCGCGATACAGCGTGTCGCCGGGGCGCAGCGCCTGCGCGTTGGCCAGGCCAATGACGTCACCGGGCCACGCGTCGTCCAGCGTCGAGCGCTGCTGCCCGAACACCGACTGCGCGTACTTGGTCACGAACGGCTTGCCGGTCCCGGCATGCGTCAGCACGTCGCCGCGCTCGAACGTGCCCGAGCACACCCGCGCGTAGGCGATGCGGTCGCGGTGCGAGCTGTCCATACCGGCCTGCACCTTGAACACGAATGCGCTGAACGGCGAATCCACCGGGCGCGGCTCACCCGCGACATCGACGATCGCGCCGGGGGAGGGCGCGAGGTCGACCAGCACGTCGAGCAGCTGGTTGACACCGAAGTTCAACGCGGCCGAGGTGAACAGCACCGGCGAGGATTCGCCGGACAGGAACGTCTCGCGGTCGTAGTCCGAGCCGTCCATCGACAGCAGTTCGGACTCTTCGACGGCGGTGTCCCAGTCACCTTCGGCGGCTGCATGCGCTTCCGAGGCGGGGATGTGCTCCTCCGGCGCGGCGGTGGCGCCACCGGCGGTGCGGGTGAAGCGGATGTAGTGGCCCTTGCGGCGGTCCATCACGCCCTTGAAATCACCGGCGATACCGACGGGCCAGGTCAGGGGAGTGGTGCGCAGCCCGATGCGCTCGTGGATCTCGTCCATCAGCTCCAGCGCGTGCCGGCCCGGGCGGTCCCACTTGTTGATCACCGTGATGATCGGGATGCCGCGGTGCTTACACACCTGGAACAGCTTCAGGGTCTGCGGTTCAAGGCCTTTCGCGGCGTCAATGAGCATCACGGCGCAGTCGACGGCCGTCAGCACCCGGTAGGTGTCCTCCGAGAAGTCGGCGTGGCCGGGAGTGTCGAGCAGGTTGATGACGCAGTCGCGGTACGGGAACTGCAGCGCCGTCGAGGTGATCGAGATGCCGCGGGCCTTCTCCATCTCCATCCAGTCCGAGACTGTCGACTTGCGGCCCGCCTTGCCGTGGATCGCGCCGGCCTCGGTGATCACCCGGGCGTGCAGAGCCAGCGCCTCGGTCAGCGTCGATTTACCGGCGTCAGGGTGGCTGATGACGGCGAACGTCCGGCGACGGGCGGCTTCGGTGGCGACCCGGCCGGCAGCGCGGGTGTCGGAGGCGGAACTGGTGGCGGGGGCGGTGTCGGTCATGGCACCAGCCATGCTATGGGCCGACCAGGCAAAACTTTAAATCGCGACGGCGTGACCTGCAGGTTTGCCTACGCGCGGAGCCGGCACAGCAACCGGCGGACGGCGCTGCCCGGCTCCGGTGGGCGCCGGCTCACATACGGCCACGGATCGTTGCGCTCCGGCACCGACGCCGTCCGGACCAGCTTGAGCTGAGTCCGCAGATGCCGGCGCAGCTCGTGCAGGCTGGGATCAGCCCAGCGGTTGGACGCCTCGATCGGGTCGGCGGTCAGGTCGTAGAGCTCCCACTGGTCGTCGAGTGGATCGGTGCGATAGGTGTCGCCACCGCGGCTGTTGGCCGCCAGATGGCGCACTCCCGGTTCGGTCCAGGTCGCCGGATCATCGAACGTGCGGACCAGCTTCCACAGATGCCCGGAGCCGCCGGCCGCCTCGGCATTGGTGACCCGCGACACCAGCCCCTCGAAGTTGGCCGCGACGTTCGCGGGCACCTTGATCCGCAGCAGTGCAGGGGGATTCGTGTTGGCGCCGATGGCCTGCGCCGCGCCCGACGCTCCGGTGTCGCCCTCGAGGATGTTGTCGCGCGTCATGATGTAGATCGGCCGATCCTGTTCGGCCGCAGCGCCGTTCACCACCGGCATGAGGTCGCGGCCGGGCAGTGGATGCACCTCGGTGAACGAGATGGCCAGTGTTTCGGAAACGGCGGCGACGTCGACCCCGGCGGCGCCGAGCAGGGTCGGCACCAGGTCGACGTGGGAGGTGGGGGCATTGACTTCGCGTGGGGCCGTCGCGTCGGTACCGATCCGGGCGATGACGAACGGGACGCGCGTCGCCTCGTCGTACAGGTTGAACCACTTCTGGTGCAGCCCGCCGTGCGCGCCGAGTAGGTCGCCGTGATCGGAAGTCCGTACCAGTACGGCGTTTTCGGATCCGTTCTCGGTGACGGCGCGGCGCACCCGGTCCAGCGGGCCGTCGACCTCGGCGTGCAGCCGGTAGTAGAGGTCGCGGTACTGCTGGGCGTTACGCCGGTAGGTGCGTTCGATTACCGCTGCCGGGCCGTAGCCGGAGTAGTAGGCCTCGCGGAAGGCGGCCTGCGCGGCCGGCTTGTCGCTCAGATCCTCCATGGCGGTCGGCGCCGCGGGCACGTGCGGCGGCTCGAGGACGGGGTAGTCGAGCAGCGGGCTGCGGCGCACCCAGCCCGGGAACAGCACGATGTCATGGGGATTGACGAAGCTCGCCACGAGCAGGAACGGGCGCAGTGCTTCCGGGTCGCCGGCGCGCCGCCTGGCGTAGCGGTCTTCGAGCCAGGCGACGACGCGATCGGCGACCAACGGGTCCCGCCGAAAACCGCTGTTGGACATGGCCGCTCCGTGCGGCTCGGGCCCGACCCAGCCGGAGAAGCCGTAGGGCCCCAGCGGGTCGGCGTCGAGGTAGGCCTGCACGGCCACGGGGTCCACGACACCGTCGGCGTCGTTGGTGGCGAGCGGCTTGCCGGTCTTGGGGTCCTCGAGGTCGGCGTGCGAGATGTGCCACTTGCCGTCGTAACGCGTGTCGTACCCGGCGGCGCGCAGCCAGTTGCCCAGCGTCGGCACCTCACCCTGGCGCAGCCACCGCAGCCGCGAGTCGTCGTACCGCTTGCCGAGACCGTCGGTCTGGGTGACGCCGTGGAGGTCGGGGTACTGGCCCGTGAAGAGTGTCGGCCGGCTGGGTGCACACGCCAGCGAGCCGGTGTAGTGCCGCGTGAAGCGCACGCCGTTCTCGTCGAACCATCGCCGGCCCGTGAGGGTGCGGTGACGCCAGTCGAGAACGTCGTCGGATTCGTAGGGCGGGATGGCGCGCTCTTCGTCGGTCATGAGAATGACGATGTCGGGCCGCTGCTCCGTCATCTCGGTGCTCCCATCGGGGACAGAGGAATCGCCCCTACTGAGGGGCTACCCCGTCATCCAACACGAGCGGCGAGCACAGCGGCGCAAATTGGCGCGATCGACAAATAACGTTCTGTTAACTCTCATGACTCGTGCCCCAGTGGGCTGCTGCGGCCCCAAATCGAAAGTGCCGCAACAGCGCCCGGCGTGCCGATCGCTAGTCGAATTGACCGGCCAGAAACTCCGCCCGCGCGGCGCTGCGGGCCAGCTTTCCCGACGTCGTACGGGGGATGCGACCGGCCGCAACCAGTCGCACCTCGGCGACGCGCACCTGGTGCTGACGCGACACCGCGGCCCGCACGGCCTCGGCCACCGGTCCCAGTTCGGCGCGGCCCGCACCCACCGCGCGCTCGGCCACCACGACCAGTTGTTCACCCGAATCACCAGGTACAGCAAAGGCTGTCACGTAGCCGGAGCGCACGGCCGACGAGGCGCGGCTGACCGTCGCCTCGATGTCCTGCGGGTAGTGGTTGCGCCCGTCGATGATGACGAGATCCTTGATCCGGCCGGTGACGAACAGCTCGCCGCCGACGTAAACACCCAGATCGCCTGTGGCCAACCACAATGCGTTGTCCTCGGCGCCGTCGGCGTGGCTGACGGTCTGACGGGTCTGCAGCTTGTTGCCGAACACCCGCTCGGACTCCTCGGGCCGGCCGAAGTAGCCCCGGCCGATGTTGTTGCCGTGCAACCAGATTTCACCGACCGTGCCGTCGGCGGCCTCGTCGCCGTCGGGAGTCACGATCGTCACCCACTGATCGGGGATGGCCTGCCCGCACGAGACGTGGGGCACTGCACCGTCGGCGTGCTTGCCGACGACGACGGCCCGGCCCGCCGCTAGCTCCGCGCGGTCCAGATATGTGGCGCACGGCTTTTCGTCCGCGCCGATGCTGGCGACCGACAACGTGGCCTCGGCCATACCGTACGAGGGCTTCACAACCGTCTCGGGCAGCCCGTAGGGCTTGAACGCTTCCATGAACTGCTCGATGGACGGCAGCGTCACCGGCTCGGAGCCGTTGAGCAGCGTCACCACATTGGTCAGATCCAGGGCCTCGCCCTCGGGCGGCAGGCCGCGCTGCGCACACAGCTCGAACGCGAAATTGGGTGCGGCGGCGAACGTCCGGCCGTGTGCAGCCTCGTCGGCCAGCCGTCGGATCCACCGGTAGGGCCGGCGGACGAACGCCATGGGGTCCATCAGGCTGATCTGGCCGCCGCACAGCGCGGGGAACATGATCATGATCAAGCCCATGTCGTGGTACAGCGGCAGCCAGCTCACGCTGCGGATGTCGGTGTCCAGGCCGCCGGCCAGGATCATCTGAATGACGTTGGTGCACACATTCCGGTGGGTGATCTCCACGCCGGCCGGGGTGCGCGTCGAGCCCGAGGTGTACTGCAGGTAGGCCACGTCGTCGGTGCGGGAGTCCGGGGCGACGTACATCTCGGCGAGGGTGCCCGGCACCGCGTCGACGGCGATAACCCGCGGGCGCTCGGCGGCGGGCAGCGTCTTGATGAACGTGCGGACCGCTTCGGCGGCAGCGGTAGTGGTGAGCACCGCCGCCGGTTTGGCGTCGGCCAGCACCGCGGCCAGGCGCTCGGTGTGCCCGGCGAGGGCCGGCGCGAACAGCGGGACGGCGATGTTTCCGGCGTGCACGGCCGCGAAGAACGCCGCGACGTAGTCGACGCCCTGCGGTGCGAGGATCGCCACCCGGTCGCGGGGCGCGGTGACCTGCTGGAGCCGGGCCGCGACGGCGTTGACCTGAGCCCACAGACCGTTCCAGCTGAGTTCGACGATCTCGCCGTCGGGATTCTGCGCGTAGTCGATGAACCGGTACGACGGCTGCTCGCCCATCGCGGCGCGGTTGCGTTCCAGGAACGACGTCAGCGTGATGCCGTCAGGTATGACGATCCTGCCGTCCGGCTGAACGTATTGTTCCAGCGATTCCGCTGCCCCAATAATGCTGTGACTCAAGGCTTCCCGACCCATATGTCGACACTAGTAGCGAATCTAACTAACCGACGAGTCAGACAATTATGAAAGTCACCACTGCGGGAAGGGTGATGTGACGCGGCACACCGGCCATCTGCGGGTGGGACGGCGTCCCACTGGCTCCGGTCGCAGTTTTATTCCCGCAGATATACCCCCCTCGGGTACTATGATTTGCAGACCGCTACCCGAATCCGGAGGCCGACGTGACGCATCGCAGCACGCGATTTCGCGTCGTCGGCATGCTCGTTCTGATCGCGGGCATCATCGGCATGCATTCGCTGATCGTCACGTCGGCACATGGTCCGTCGCATCATCCGCAGGCGGCTGTGCATCAGCATGCGAGTGCCCCGATGACCCAAACGTCCATGTCGGATGCCTGCGACTGCAACGGACACAACGGTTTTCACGCCTGCGTCTTCGTCATGACCGAACTGCTGACCATCCTGGGCCTGGCTTTGCTGTACTGGCTCGGCGTCGCACCCGAGCAGAACGTGCAGGCGCGCATTCGACAGGCGTTGCGGCGCAGGCAAAGAGCCCCGCCGTGGACGGTGCTCACCCTCGCAGAACTGTCGCTCCTCCGAATCTGATGGGCCGCGCCCCGCGTCGACCCATCCAATTCTCAAGGAGTTCAACCATGTTCAAAATCGCATCTATCGCCACCGCTGTTGCAGTTGGAACCGCTGCTGCCATCGCACTCGCGGCGTGTAGCCCGCCGAACCAGCAGGCCTCGACGGTGCCCGCCACCGCCTCGTCGATGCCGATGTCGGGCCACGACATGCCCGGGCACTCCATGCCGGGAATGTCGGGCTCCAGCACGTCGAGCCCCGCGCCGGCCGCTAACTTCAACGACGCCGACGTCATGTTCCTGCAGATGATGTACCCGCACCACGCCCAGGCCGTCGAGATGGCCAAGCTGGTCCCGACCCGCTCGCAGAACCAGCAGGTCAAGGACCTGGCCACGGCCATCGAGAAGGCGCAGGCCCCCGAGATGGAGCAGATGACGACGCTGCTGGCCGGCTTCGGGAAGCCCGCGCCGTCGGCCACCATGAGCCACTCGATGCCGGGCCTGATGACCCCGCAGCAGATGACCGAGCTGACGGGCCTGTCCGGCGCGGCGTTCGACAAGATGTGGCTGCAGATGATGGTCGAGCATCACCAGGGCGCCATCACCATGGCCAATGACGAGCTGAAGAACGGCACCAACGCCGACGCCAAGGCCATGGCCCAGGCGATCGTCACCGCGCAGCAGGCCGAGATCACCACGATGAACGGCATGCTCGCCAAGATGTAGGGGCGGCCTGTCGCCGACGGCTGAGGGCGACCGGTAGCCGCGTCCGCAACTTCGGCGCCGGTCTCCCTTCGCGCCTTTCGCCGGGAGGCGTCGACTTTCCCTGACCAGTCAAGGAAAGTTGACGCCTTCAGATCGCGTGTGTCGCAGGACAGTCCGACACGCCGGCCGCGACACGCCGCAGCAGACACAGAATCTCAGATCATGTCCTTCTCGGTCAGCCAGCGCATGACCGGCCAGCCGATGAACACCGGCAGCCAGCACGTCAGCACCCGGTAGAGCAGTACCGACGGCACCGCGACGGCGGCGGGCAGGCCGAACGCGGCCAGACCACCGATCAGCGCGGCCTCCACGGCACCCACGCCGCCGGGGGTCGGGGCGGCCGAAGCGAGCGTCCCACCGATCATCGTCACGACGCACACCGTCACGAACGACGTCGACCCGCCGAAGGCCTCGACGCTCGCCCACAGCGCCAGCGCCGCGCCGAGAGTCGTTGCCGCACAGCCCAACACGATCAGCCCGAGGCGCCGCGGTTCGCGGGCCAGGTTGACCAGGTCGGCCCACACCTCGGTCAGCCGCGGCCGCACCGCAGTGCCGAGCCAGTGCCGGGCCCGCGGCACCAGAAAGAACGTGCCCACCACGCCGAGTGCGGCGCCGCCGATCAGATAGAGGATCGTCGATGACGGGACGAAGTGCGACAGGTCAGCCGACGCCCCGGCCGCCGCGCTGAAGAAGATCAGCAGCGCGACGTGCGTGAGCACCTGAACCGACTGTTGCAGCGCCACCGCGGCCGTCGCGCGCAAGGCGCCGAGCCCGGCCTTCTGCAGGAACCGCGTGCTGAGTGCCAGCCCGCCGACGCCGGCGGGCGTCGTCGTCGCGGCGAAGGTGTTGGCCACCTGCATGATGGTCAGGTTCTTGAAGCTCACCGACTCGGAGGCACTGGCCCACAACGCGGCCGCGGCCCCGACGTACGTCAGCGCCGACACCGTGAGGCCGAGCAGCGCCCACCACCAGTTGGCGGTCCGCAGCTCGGAGAAGAACGTCGGCACCGTGCTGATGAACGGGTAGGCGACGTACACCAGCGCGACGAGCAGGACCAGCTGGATCACCTGATTGCGGGTGAAGCGGGTGATGGTCTCGGTCTGGATGCGGTCGGCGCCGGTCTGGTGCTTCACCTGGTCGCGGGCCGAGGCGATCACGCCGCGCGAATCGGGCAGCGACTCGCGCAGTCGCAGCGGCATCGCCGACTTGGTCAGCCGGCGCGATGCGGTCAGCACGGTGCCCTCGCCAAACTCCTCGATGGCTGCCGCGACGGCCTCCTCGGCGCCGTACATGGCCGTCGTCGTCACCAGTAGTTGCGCGACGTCGGATTGCAGCTGCACGTCGGACGCGCCGTATTCGGCGTTGCCCAGGCCGCCGAACAGGACCGTGCGGTCGTCGACCGTGAGCTCCGCGGCGCGCAGGTCGCCGTGCGAGATCTGGTGGTGGTGCAGCGCGCCCAGGGCGTGCCACACGTCGGCGACCGGGGTTTCGTTGGTCAGCGGGACGCCGCTTGCCGGGGTGTGCGCGAACATCGTCCACCCGCGATCGAGTGCCGCGAGCGCGATGGTCCGGGTGTTCGCCAGGTCGAGGTCGCCGACCGCGATGGTCATGAGCGCCCGGTGCTCGACGGCGCGGCGCATCGAGGTCTGCAGGGGAGCGGTCTCGTCGTTGCGCAGCGTGATCTTGCGCCAGAGCTGGCTCATGGCGCCGCCCACGCGCTGGTTCGGCCCGTACAGCTCGACGACGGCACGCGTGCCGTCGGCCGAATCGGCGCTGAGCACCAGCGGCCCGGTCCCGGCCGGCCGGATGACCGTCAGCGCCGACACCTCGAACTGGCGGCGGGCCAGCGCCTGGACCCCGCCCGCCAGCGGAACTTCCAGCGCCGGGGTGCCGCTGACCAGCACCACCAGCGCCCCGACGAACCATCCGACGGCCAGACCGAGGAGCGACCGGGCCGGCACGATCGCGCTGACCACGAGGTGGATCGGGACGAACGCCAGCAACAGCGTCCACCACCAGCGGCGCAGCCGGGCAGGCTGCCACGGGCCGGACACCGTCAGCACCGCGGCCAGCAGCGCGATCCAGCGGGGGTCGTCGAGGAATTGGGAGAAGACGGTGTTGAGGCGGTCGGACAGGTCGAAATGCCACTTGGGTGCCGCGATGCCTTTGGAGTTGATGGACAAGACCAGCACGGCGAGCAAGCCGGCGGCGGCGTAGGGACCGAGCAGCTTCCATTGCCGCGTGACCAGCAGGCTCAGCAGGATGACGAACGGCAGCGCCAGGATCGCGATGGCGTACGCGATGTAGACCAGATTCGACTGGGTCGGCGTGAGCACGCCGACGATCCGCGACACGGACCGTTCCAGCCGCACCCAGTCGTTACGGGTGATCAGCGAGCTGGTGACGACGGTGATGAGGAACGCCGTCGCGGCCACCAACCGCAGGATGTCGTTGGTCCGGCGGGTGATCGGTTGCAGCAGGCTGCCCGAGACCGCAACCTCGCGTCCGTCAACCCGCATCAGCCAAGAATCCCAAGTGGCGACCCCGTTGGCGAAATTGGCACGCCGTTACCCGGCCAGCGCGGGCCGCAGGAAATCCCCGCTGACGGCCACCGCGGGAGCCGACGAATCCCCGCCGACCACCAGCGTCGCGAACGCGAGGTCCCCGACGATGCCCGCGAACCAGCCGTGCGAGTGCGTGTTGTCGCCGAATTCCGCGGTCCCGGTCTTGCCGCCGAGGCCGTCGATGTCCTTGAGCGCGGTCGCGGTGCCCTCGGTGACGGTCAGGCGCATCATGGCCCGCAGCGCGTCGGCGGTCGGCTTGTCGATCGGGGTCGACGGCGTGCTGGCGGTGGTCTGCTGGCCCGGCAGCAGGGTGGGCGTGATGGTCGATCCGTGCGCGAGGCTGGCCTCGGCGACGGCCAACCCGAACGGGCTGACGGTGACGGTGCCCTGGCCGATGCCGTTCTCGACGCGCTGCGCCGGGGTGTCGGCGTTGGGCACCTTGCCCGTCACCGTGGTGATGCCGGGGACGACGAAGTCGACGCCGATGCCGAGGTTCTTGGCGGTGTTGGGCAGCGCGTCGGCGGGCAGCTTGTCGGCGAGAGCGCCCATGGTGGTGTTGCAGGAATGCGCGAACGCCTGCTCCAGCGGGACGGTGCCGAGGTCGAACTTGTCCTCGTTGGGGATGGTGCGGTTCTCGATCGTCACCGCGCCCGGGCAGGGCTCGGGGGAGTCGGCCTTCGCGAGCCCCTTCTCGAGGGCGGCCGCGGTGGTGACGGTCTTGAACGTCGACCCCGGCGGGTACAGGCCGGTGAAGGCGATGGGCCCCTGCGCGTTGGCCGCGTCGTTCTGGGCCGCCGCGAGGATCGCGCCGGTACTGGGGGCGATGGCGACGAGCACGGTCGGGCGGGGCTCGGTGGACACGGCGTGCTGCGCGAGAAGCTGCAGGCGCGGGTCCAGAGTGGTGCGGACGGGTTTGGTGTCCGCGGGCGCATTGTTCGTGAGCTCGTCGGTGGGCTGTCCCTGGTCGTCGACCAGATCCACGGACCAGCCGGCGGTCGCGTCGATGGCCTGCTGCCAGATCTCGGGCAGGCCACTGATGGCCGGCGAGTGCAGATTGGGGTCGGCGGTCAGCAGCGCGCCCTGCTTGGTGACGGTGACGCCGGGAATCTGGGTGAGCTCGTCGGCGACCTGGGCGAGATCTGCTTCCCGAAGCTTGACGACGGTGACGCGGTCGTCCTGATTTCCGTTGAACTCATGGGTGATCGACTCGCCGGTGATGGTGTCGTCGAACCGGGCAACCACCGGGGCCAGTGCCGCGGCGGAGTCCAGGTGGTCGCGGCTGAGGGTGATGACGCCGACGGTCTGCCAGTTGAGCAGCGGTTGGCCGTTGCGGTCGACGACGGGCGTCAGCAGCGCTTTGTCTTCGCTGTACTGGAACGTTCCGCCCTGCCGGAGCTTGGGATGCAGAAGCGCCGGGGCCCAGCGGATTTTCCAATCCTCGCCGACCTTGGTGGCGATAGCCGTTGTGTCGTAACGGAATTCGCGGCCAGGACCGAAGGACCAGGTGTAGGCGAGTTTGGCGGTCGACTTGTTGTCGCCGTCGCCGGCCGTCGCTTTGACGTCGAGGGTGGCGTTTTTGCCCATGCCGTCGAACATGGACTTGATGGCCGGTTCCGACGCGCCGGCGTCGGTGGTGTCCTTGGCGGCGGCGCCGGAGTCCTTGCGGTGCAACGCATCAGCAAACGCGTTGAAGGCATCCTCGGGTTCGGGGCCGCCGAACAGCGAGCATCCGGTGGAGCCGAGGAGCAGCGTGCAGGTCAGCAGCAGCGCAATACGTTTCGTCATGACCCTTCGAGCCAACCATGAGTCGCTATGAATTCCGGCGTTGAAACGCTGGGGTGGGCCGGTATCGCGTAATGTCCGAGCCGATCGGTATTCCGCTACCGTGCGGAGCGTATTGAAAGGTCTGACATGAGTGGTGTGGTGGTCACCGGTGGTGCGTCCGGTATCGGCCTGGCGTCGGCCAAGGCGCTGATCGCCGACGGTCGCGCGGTGTCGCTGTTCGACATTTCACCGTCGGTAGTGGCGGTCGCGGAATCGCTCGGGGCGCACGGCGTCGTCGTCGACGTCACTGACACCGACTCCATGGCCGCCGCCGTCGAGCAGGCTGCCGCGGCGATGGACGGTATCGACGGACTGGTGCACGCCGCCGGTCGGGTGCTGCCGGAACCAGTCGGGATGTTCACCATCGAATCCTGGGACGCCGTCGTCGACGTGAACCTGCGCGCGCAGGCGCTGCTGTCCCAACTGCTGCTGCCGTATTTCGAGAAGGCGCTGGCGGCCGGTGCTGCCCCGGCGATCGTGGGGATCTCGAGTATCGAAGGGCTGGTTGGCAATCCATTCATCCCGGCGTACTGCGCCTCTAAGGCCGGGCTGCTGGGCCTGACCCGGTCGGTGGCAGGTCAGTTGGGACCCTTGGGAATTCGCGTCAATGCCGTGTGTCCGGGCTTCATCGAGACGCCGATGCTGGCCGACGCATTGGCTGTTCCCGAGGTGAAGACGGCGTTCGTGTCGGCGGCGCCGTTGGGCCGGCTGGGGCAGCCCGAGGAGATCGGGGCGACGGTGGCTTTCCTCATGTCGCCCAAGGCGTCGTTCATCACGGGGACTCAGATCGTGGTCGACGGGGGAGTGACGTCACGGCACGCGTAGGCGTATTTGGCCGCAGTCTGAACGGGTTTCAACGACGAAGGACGATGTAAACCGATTGTCGCCTCTGCGAGGTCCTGATGGGTCGTGAGTGTGCGTCCTTCGGGGGCCAAAGGTGGAGCGAGGGCGGCAATCAGCCGATCAAGTCGAGTAAGGCGCCGGCAGGATCCAGAGCCGAGACCAAACTGTAGAAGGCCAGCGTCAGGTACAGCAGTGAGGCGACGAACATGATGCCGCCGATTGCCGTGCACGCCACCCGTGCCCTGGTGCCGGTGTGGATTGCGCTCCGTCGCCGGCGCCAACTCGCGACGGCCGCACTGCACGAAACCACAGCCAACAACAAAGCTGTACCAGTCAAGGCCCAGTGGTAGACCGCGACGTCGCCGATGAGCGTATGCAATGCGGGAGTGCGCGACTCGGCACTCGAGTCATCGGTGAGGCCGATCCTCATCTCATCGCGCGTACTCGTGAGATCGCCGCGTGCGGGAGCCTCCTCCAGCATGGGCATCAGGGCAATCGAAGGTGCAGCGGTGGACTGGATGTTGACGGCCAGCACCCCGCCGGCCGCGATCACGAGGATGGTCGGGACCCCGGCAGTCCACGCGAGCACTTTCGTTTGGCCGGTGGTCATCGCGTAGCGGCGCCATAGTCCAACTGTGAGCATGATCAGCACCACCATCGCGAGGCCGCTGATGGCGATCTTTACGGCATGCCAGATCCGCCAGTAGTCGACGATTTGCCCCAAGTCGGCTGGAAAAGACGACCTACCGCTGCGCCAGAAGTCATCGAGGCCGGTTGCGACGCCCACAGGGAGACTGGAACGATCGCCGACGCCGGCGTAGACAGCGTGCGAGACGACGGCAGGCACAGTCATGAACGCGGCGATGAGGCAAACAAAGCACACCGCCAGCAGGGCTAGCACCCAGCGCGAAGCCAGTTGGCGGGTCACGCGTCCGAGACTAGTTGACCCAAAGGTTCTTCTTCGTCGCCATGTGCGGTGGTCATAAACAGTCGATGACCGTCAATTCAACTATTGCCTGCAAACTGTATTTCCACTCCGTGGGAATCATTCATCGGTTACACATGAGATCAACGTACGCAGTCTTGTACCGAACGAGATTGCCGACGTTCCCGGTCGGGCCTCGCTGTATCCAGGAGTGCTTGACAGCAGTGCCCTCCCGCACCGCGATGACCGTGCATTGCTCGATGGGTGCGTTGCCGACCTTGTTGAGGATCGGCCGAAGTCCTTGTGCTTCCAGGTCGCTGATCGTGGCCTGGGCCGATTTCTGCATCTCGGGCGCAGCGAGCGCCGGTGCCGCCGAGCCCAGACTCAACGCGATCGCTAGAGACGCAATCACGACGCTCTTGGTAATACCGTCGCCCAACAACTCAATTTCCTTCCAGCATTTAAAACGCATTTATCTGCGTAATCTCAAATTCAATGCTAGTCAGGATCGAAGGCGTGTCGAGATATTCATAGGCGACACATAATGATCGCCATGCCAATCGCATATTTGATTCATAGCCATGTCAGGCAATGGCCAGCTCATAGCGCCCGGACGAGGGGCCCGTAGGCGCACGCCAGGGTCGGGGGCCGGATCTGTCTGGGGTTGAGTGAAGCGCTGCCTCTGTGGTGGAAGGACGTCCGTTCAGTCGCTCGATTGCAGGTAGGCAACCAGCGCGTTGGTCAACCCGCGACGCGCAACATCGAGGTCTGCGTAGGAGCCGAGTTGCCGTTCGGAGACCAGGCCGCGCATCGCGCCGGGAATCAAGGTCGCGACCTCACGGACGCGTTCAGGGTCGGCGCCGAGGTCCTCAAAAGCGGTGCGGCAGATCTGCAGCCACGACTGACCCCAGGAATGCAATTCGGCTGCAGTCCTTGGGTATAACCGCTCCAGTTCTGCGTGATCGCGGGGGAGCGCGGCGCGCAAGTTCTCGATGGCCCGTGAATCGGGGGAGTCCAGCCCCGCGTAGAGGGTGTCGATGATGGTTGCGACGCGGTTGCTCAACTGGGCGTCGGAGCTGACGGACGCGAACACGTCGGCCCGGCGTTCCGCCGTGCGGTGAAGCACTGCGGCCCAGAAACCGTCGGTGTCGCCGAATTGGTATTGCACGGCACCCCAGGTCGCGCCGATTTCCTTGGCTATCCGGTTGGCTGACACCGATCCCGGGTCGCCCGAGGCCAGCGACTTCAATGCGGCCTCCAGCATGTTGTCGCGGGTCGCCTGGCCGCGCCGATTCGGGCGCCGCGCCGGCGTCGACGCCTCCGTCGTCTCGGTCATGTTCGAAGGATATCCCGCTGGACAGATTTTGATTGAAGCTACTATGTAATTTTCATTGATTGTTCTATGCTTCCGTTCATGGCTAAGCCGCCGCTTTCGATGAGACCGACCGGCTGGTTCCAGGTCGCCTGGTCCGACGAGGTCGGCGTCGGTGACGTGCACCCCATGAAGTACTTCGGTCAGGAGCTGGTCGCCTGGCGTTCGGAGTCTGGTCAGGTCACCGTGATGGACGCCTACTGCGAGCACCTTGGCGCGCACCTCGGGTTCGGTGGCACCGTACGAGGCGAGGTGTTGCAGTGCCCTTTTCACGGTTGGCAGTGGAATCAGGAGGGGCGCAACGTCTGCATTCCCTACGAGAGCCGGCCCAATCGCGGGCGTCGTATCAAGACCTACCCGGTTACCGAGCGCAACGCCTCGATCTATATCTGGCATGACATCGATAACCGTGATCCGTTCTTCGATGCGCCCGACGTTTTCGCCAGTTTCGGTGACGGAAGCAGCGAGGCGGATTACTACCCGCAGCAGCGATTGTTCGAGCAGAGCCGTGAGATGCACCCGCAGTATGTGCTCGAAAACGGCGTAGATTCCGCCCATTTCAAGTATGTGCACGGGACGCCCATCAATCCGGTCTTCACCCGGCACGACTTTGACGAACCGGTGTCCTATGTCGATTTCACGATCACGTTCGAAGGTGACGACGGCCAGCGGATCGAGGATGTCAACAGCGGGGTGGAGGCAATCAACGGCGGCCTCGGCATCGCGGTGACCAAGAGCTGGGGGATGATCGACAATCGCACGATCTCGGCCATCACCCCTGTCGACGACCGCACCTCCGACATCCGTTTCATGGTGTACATCGGACGACCCAAAGGTGAGGTGCGTGACCTTGATCGGGCTCGGGTCAGGGCCGAGGAGTTCGGCGCCGAAGTCATCCGGCAGTTCCGCCAGGACATCCATATCTGGTCGCACCAGCGCTATTCCGATCCGCCCGCCCTGGCCACCTCGGAACTCGAAGGATTCACCGCGCTCCGCAACTGGGCGCTGAAGTTCTACCCGGACGGCAAAGGCGGCAGCGCCGCCGAGCTGGCCGCGCGATCCACGCACTGACCACGACAACTTCAATAAGGGAGGCTTGTCCATGCCGATAACCGTCTTTCAGGTCGCGACCGGCAACGTCGGCACCGAGATGATCAAGCGGATCGCCCATCGGCCGGAGCTCGAACTCGTTGGTGTGCATTGCTATTCGCCGGACAAGGTCGGCAAGGACGCCGGTGAGCTTGCCGGACTAGCGCCCAACGGTGTGATCGCCACCGGCACGGTCGAGGAGATCATCGCTGCCAAGCCCGACGTGCTGACCTTCCACGGCGTGTTTCCCGACGAAGATCTCTACGTCAAGGTGCTTGAGGCCGGCATCAACATCGTCACCACCGCCGACTGGATCACCGGCTTCCACCGCGATACCAATCACCCGCACCACTCGGGTAAGCCCGTCACGCAGCTGCTCCAAGAGGCCTGTGAGAAGGGCAATTCCACGTTCTACGGCACCGGTATGAACCCCGGCCTCAATCAGATTCTCGGGGTGGTGTGCTCGGCCGATGTCGCGGAAATCGAGAACGTCACCACCATCGAGTCCGTCGACGTGTCCTGCCATCACAGCAAGGACACCTGGATCGAGGTGGGATACGGTCTGCCCGTTGATGATCCGTCGATCCCGGGCAAGCTGCGGAAATACACGGAGGTCTTTGCCGACTCGGTCTACCTGATGGCCGACTGCTTCGGGCTCGAGCTCGACGAGGTCAAATTTGAATACGAGCTCGGTGCCTGCACCAAGGATGTCGACCTGGGCTGGTACACGCTGCCCAAAGGCTCCCTCGGCGGCAACTACATCAAGTACCAGGGCATGGTCGACGGCGTGCCACGCATCGAGACCCATCTGGAATGGCAGATGACGCCCCACACCGACCCGCACTGGAACATCAAGGGCTGCTACATCACTCACGTCAAGGGTGACCCCTGTATCTACAACAAGCACATGATCTACCCGAAACCCGGTGTGGACCTGTCCAATCCGGACAACTTCGCATCCATCGGCATGACCGTCACCGGCTTGCCCGCGCTCAACGCCATCAAGTCGGTGGTCGCGGCCCGGCCCGGCATCATCACCAGCGCCGACCTTCCGCTGCGCGGCTTCGCCGGACGATTCAAGCTCTAGCCGTACTCGTCCCCATACGATTCAGTGCGCCGCATTCGGTGTCCACAGTGCGTCGAGCGCCGCTGTGAGGATGGGCGCCCGGAAGACCGGGTCCCCGGGGATGTTGGCAATCGACGCAATCAGCGCGAGTATCTGTTCTGCGTCGAGGTCGTCGCGCAGCTCGCCGGACCGGTGTGCTTCCTGAACCAGTCGTTCGGCGGCGCCGAGCACGAGGGCGAAACCTTCACGGAAAACCGGACTCTCGGCGCCGACCAGGTCAAGTAGCTCGCTGGCCAGAACGCGCTTGTTCAAGAAATAACCATAGAAATGGCGCAACCAGGAGTGCAACCTGGCGCCCGCCGTGACATCGTCGCACGTCTGTGCGGCCTGGCAGATCGCGGCGATTTCCTCGCTGTAGAGCGCTTCCAACAACGTGCGCCGGTCTGCGAAATTTCGGTACAGGGTGGCAGAACCGATGTTCGCGCGGCGCGCGATATCAGCCATCGACACATCCGCATCGGGGTCGGCGAACGCCGCCCGAGCGGCGGCCAGGATCTTTTCACGATTGCGCTGCGCGTCGACGCGGCGGCTGGCGGATCTCGCCATCGGCTCCTCAGGCGTCATGTCTCTCACCTCACAGTTCCAAGCCGTGGTCGACAAGTGGGGAGGGTCTCCGTATTGTCTAAGTGGGCACCCTGCCCACTTGCACAATATCCATCCCGCCCGGGCGCCACCAACTGGTCGCGCGTACGCATCGCCCAGGAGTTCTGTCATGACCCACACTCCAACACCCACCGACAGTGTCATTGGCGCGCCGACCGCGACGTTGTCCGTCCGGCCCGTGCTCCTGCGTGCCCCGGATCGGGGAGATGACCTGCAGGTCCGTGTCACCGCGCCACGTGACGGCGAGGCTCTGCCGGTCGTGTTGTTCTCGCACGGGTTCGGCTTCTCCATGGACGCCTACGGCCCGTTGACCGACTTCTGGGCCGCGCACGGCTTCGTCGTCATCCAGCCCACCCACCTGGACTCGGCGTCGCTGGGCCTGGCGCCTACCGACCCGCGTGGACCTGAGATCTGGCGCCACCGGGTCCAGGATCTGGCGAGCATCGTCGACAACCTCGAGGATGTCATCGCCGCCGTACCCGATCTCGCTGCCCGGGTGGATCGCGGCAATATCGCGGTTGCCGGCCACTCCTACGGTGCCACCACCGCGAGTGCGCTGCTGGGTGCTCGTGTGCTGGCCCCGGCCGGCGATGCGGGCGAAGACTTCACCGACTCGCGCGTTCGCGCCGGGGTGCTGCTGAGCCTGGCTGGATTGGCCGGTGACGATCTCACACCGATTGCGACCCAGTTGTTCCCGTTCATGAATCCCAGTTTCGAGCATTTCAGCGCTCCGGCGCTCATCACCGCCGGCGATGCGGACCAGTCACCACTGTCCACCCGCGGCCCGGATTGGTGGGAGGACGCCTACGTGTACAGCCCGGGCAACAAGGACCTGCTCACCCTCTTCGGTGCCGACCACGCCCAAGGCGGCATTCACGCGTACGGGACAGTGCCGCAGTCGGATTCGGACAACCCCGCTACCGTTGCGCTGGTGCAGCGCACCACCACTGCCTACCTGCGTAGCGTGCTGGGTGTCGATGAGACCAGTTGGCACGCAGCGCAACAGGAACTGGCCAACCGGCCCGAACTGGGCGGCCGGATCGCCACCAAGTGAGTCCTGAGCGGCCGGCGTCTCGCCTCACTTGGCTAGGGGAGTTCCGCGACGAGCAGTCGATAGCCGAGGTCCAGTTCTGGAAGATTCAAGAGATGCGCGTACTTGAGGTGCCATTCGCCGGTGTTCAGTTCGGTGGCTAGACGCGAAAGCCCTTCTTCGAGTTGGTGCTTGGGCGTCAACGCACATAACGACATCCCGGCGCGAACCGTCTCGTCCAAGTAGGCATGGGGTCGGCGCCAGTACGCTCCACCGAATCCATCGGTGCAGTCATGCGGCACTGGAATGGGGATTGCCGTTGCCTCGCCGAGCAGCGCCATCAGCGTTGAAATGGGGACGGCCAGTTGGGCGTCGGTCGCTGCTGCCGCGGGTAGATAGTCGCGCAGCAGCCAAAATTCTTTGAAAGTATCGTGGTCCCAGGTCAATATGGCTACGCGACGGCGGGCGACACGAATCAGTTCTGCAAGCCCGCGCTTGAGATCTCGCCAATGATGCACAGTCAGCACCGCGACTGACGCGTCCACGCTGGCCGAGCGGAGCGGTAGGTGTTCGGCAACTGCCTGCACAGCGGAGGCAGCGTCGGTACGTCGCTGGTTGATCATCACCCGGCTGGGCTCGACCGCGATGACCGTTTGGGCTGGTTCGTACGATCCGGTGCCCGCCCCGATGTTGGCAACCGAGGCCATGCCGGCCAGGGCGGCATTGATGGCCGCGCCGATACGCGGATCGGGTTGACGGGTGCTCGCATAAGTGAGACCGGTCTCGTCGTACCGGTGATGTACCCCGCCGCCAGACACAGACCATTACTAACACCAAATCGGTAGGGGCAGTCCGTTATGGACCTCTTCGGAAAACCAGTCGCAGGTGATGCCGGTAGGCGGGGCACGCGCAGACCGCTGGTCAGCATGTACGCACATTCCAGCCCGTCGTTTCGTCGGTAACCTGACTGTGGCGGAGGGGCAGAGATGGGTGTGAAACCAGAACGATTCGCGGACTCACCCGTGACGCGGGTGTCCCGGTGGTGTTTCAACTGCTATCTGATCGACGGCGATGACGGAAATGTCGTTGTGGTCGACGCGTTCATGCCGAAACTGTTCGCCGACATTACCCCGCTGCTGAGTGGCCGCAGTCCCGTGACGGTGACCGCCACCCATGGCCATCCCGATCACCTCAGCGGCGCACCGGCGATCGCCGAACGGTACGGAGCGGGTATTCACTTGGCGACCGAGACGGTCTCCTACATCGACGGCACTGCCACACCCCGCACACCGAGCGTGGCCAAGCTCGCCCGGACGTGGCCGGTCCTGTTCGGCCAACCGTTCGACGCCAAGGCCGCAGCCGGTTTCGTCGCGGCATCGGCAACGGTCGGATTCGGCACCACGCGCGGAATGCTGTGGCCGGGACCCGCACCCGCTGGCGCACTTAGCGACGGCGATCGACTACCAGGGGCATCGGCGTGGACGGTGATCGCCGCGCCCGGTCACACCGATGACGGAATTGCGTTCTGGCACGCAGACTCTCGCACGCTACTGTCGGGAGACGCGGTGATCACCATGCACGGTCGACCGCGGTTCGCGCCGGACACGATCGATGCCGCGGCCAGCGCTCGCACCGCGGCACGCCTGCGCTCGCTACACGTGGAACATGTACTCCCTGGCCACGGCTTGCCGTCTCACGGCATCGGCGTGCTGGACAGCTAAAGCTCGGTCTGGCGCCGTATGGTGCAGGGGAAATTATCGCGAACGTGTCGGCGCAGCCTTGCCGACGTTCTAACGGGTGTCGGGGGAACGCGACGATGACGGCACTGCTGCTGACGTTGGCGGGTTTGGCTTTTCTCGACTCGCTCAACGTCCTGAACATCGGCGTCGTCTCGGCAGTGATCTACGGCAGTCGATTGAATCGCCAGTCTGCGCTACCGGGTGGACTGAGCTTCATCGTCGGAGTCTTGGCAGTAACAAGCACTTTCGGTCTGTGTGCCGTACTCGGCTTGGGATGGTTGACCAATCTGACCAACTTCCACCTGACACCTTCGGTCAGGTACTGGGGTGAGATCGGGCTCGGACTGGTGCTGATCGTGCTGGCATTCTTCCCGCTGGTCGCCCAGAGCACGGCACCGGGCTGGGCGCTGGCTGCCGTGCGCCAGCGCCCTTGGTTGCTCGGATTCCTCGGTGCCGCAATCGGTCTCGGCCAAGCCCCCACCGCCGTTCCGTTCTTGGCGGGCCTGGCGATGATTGCGGCGCTGCAGCCTCGGCCACCCACCTGGCCAGTGATAGTGATCGTGTACTCGGTCCTCACCATGTTGCCGTGCATCGCGCTTCTCGGCCTGTCCACCAGCCGAAGTAGACGGGCCGACCAGGCACAGCGCTGGCTGGTGCGAACTCTCACTCGATACGGGCCGATCGGCGTTCGCCTCTTGTTTCTGGTAGCTGGAGTGGCCCTGTTCGCGGACGCGGTTGTTCACCACAATCAATGGTGGTGATTGGACACGCCACCGGCAGTTCACATCTGCAGCGCACGGCTTGGTCGACGTCTACGTGTTGGTGCCTGAAACGGCTGATTCTGGGTATTACGCCGACAGCGGTTCGTCAGACGAAGAGGGTTGGCGTGATTCGGTTCGTGATCGTCGCGGCATTGGCTGCCACTGCGGCAGGCCTTGCGGTTACCGCGCTGTTCGGTGGTTGGATGTGGTGGATTGCCGCGGGGGCCGTGGGTGCGGTGGCCGCGATAGCTGTCTTCGATGTCACTCAACGACGTCATTCTGTGTTGCGCAATTACCCCGTGGTCGGGCACATGCGGTACCTGCTCGAGGCGCTGCGCCCGGAACTGCAGCAGTACTTCATCGAACGCAATTTTGACGGCCGACCGTTCGACCGCGATGTCCGCTCACTGATCTATGAGCGGGCCAAGGGCACCGCGGCTGAATTGTCGTACGGCACCGAACGGGATGTCGACGAGGCCGGGTACGAGTACCTGGTGCACTCGACCGCGCCCGTGGAGCCCCCGCCGGAGCCCTACCGGGTTCGGATCGGAGGCCCGGACTGCACCCGGCCCTATGACATGGCACTGCTGAATGTGTCGTCGATGAGTTTCGGAGCGCTCTCGGCCAACGCGTTGAAGGCCCTGAACGCCGGCGCGCGACGCGGAGGGTTCGCACACGACACCGGCGAAGGCGGGTTGACGCCCTACCATCTCGGTGGCGCCGATCTGGTCTGGGAAATCGGGTCCGGCTACTTCGGCACGCGTACGCGCGACGGGCGTTTCGATCCGGATCAGTTCGCCGACAAGGCCGCTCATGACGCGGTCAAATGTGTCTCGCTCAAGCTCAGCCAGGGGGCCAAGCCAGGAGTGGGCGGTGTGCTGCCGGCGTCGAAGGTGAGCCACGAGATCGCCGAATACCGTGGGGTGCCCGCGGGGGAGAAGTGCGTGAGTCCTGCTGCGCATTCGACGTTTTCCACTCCGCGTGAGCTTGTCCAGTTTGTGGGCCGGCTCCGTGAGCTCTGTGACGGCAAGCCGGTCGGTTTCAAGCTGTGCGTCGGCTCGCGTGTGGACTTTCTGGCGATCTGCAAAGCGATGCTGGCCGAAGGCATAACCCCCGATTTCATCATCGTGGACGGCGCGGAGGGCGGGACGGCGGCTGCGCCCCTGGAGTACGAGGACCATGTCGGGCTTCCACTGACTGACGGATTGATGACGGTGCATAACGCGCTGGTCGGTACCGGTCTGCGCGACGTGATACGCATCGGCGCCAGCGGGAAGGTCGCCGCGGGCAACGACATCATCAAACGGCTCATCCAGGGCGCCGATTACACCAACGCAGCACGAGCCATGATGATGGCGATCGGGTGCATCCAATCGCAGCGCTGCCACACCAATCACTGCCCGGTCGGGGTCGCCACTCAGGATCCGCGACGGGCGCGAGCCCTCGACGTCGGTGACAAAAGTATGCGCGTATATCGCTATCAGAAGGCCACCGTCGAGCAGGCGATGAAGATCATGGGCTCGATGGGGATCGCCGACCCGGCAGAGCTGTCGCCGCACCTATTGCGTAAGAAAGTCTCGGCCACTCAGCAGGTCTCCTTTGCCGAACTCTACGAGTGGTTGCAGCCAAACGAGCTCATCGAGCAGGTGCCCCAGAGCTGGGCTTTCGACTGGGCGGCCGCCGATGCCGATTCGTTCCGGCCCGTCGTTCGATCGCGGTGAGTTCCGTCCCTCTTTGTTTTCGGCTGCCGCTGAGGCATTTTGGGCGATTGGCTGGGTCGCAGCCGGGGTAACTCTCAGCCACGCCTCGGATCAGGCGGGTCCGTCAGACATGCAAGGAGAACGATGAGCTCGATATCGAAGTCGCTGTATCTGCCGTTGTCGGCTGCGTTCAGCGTCGTGGGCGGCCTCGTGGCCGGCAAAATCTTCAGTGTGGTGTGGGAACGGATCGACGATTCCGGGGATGGACCCCCGGACCCCAGAGATTTGAACCGCTCGGGCGCGCAGGCACTGTTTGCCGCAGGTGTGCAGGGCCTCGTCTTCGGCCTGGTCAAAGCGGCCGTAGATCGCGCAGGGGCGCGCAGCTACCGCGCCGTGGCACACGAGAATCCGGTATAGAGGGCGACGCCTGAGCGCCGATCGGCGGCACCCCGTTGGTGGGCGGCGTGGCCGACTTGGGTTGCGCCACTTTCCCAGCCGGCGTTGGATTGACCGAAATCACAGGTGCCGGATCATGGTCCGTCAGCGCCGGCCCGTCCCTGCTCAGCGCGCTGCGCGGCCTCCTGAGGGAACTCGACTTCGACGGCACGGTGTTTGAAGGACATGCAAAACGAGCATGGCAGAGGTCATGGGTGAACATGAAAAAGCCGACGAGGCACGTAAAGGCCTGATCGATTCGATCAAGGGCAAGGCGAAGGAGATCGCCGGCGCCGTGACCGGTAACGATTCATTGACCGCCGAAGGGCAGCTTGAGCAGGCCGAGGCGCGAGCGCGCAGGGAAGCCAACACGACCGAGGCGGTCGCAGACGCCGAATCCGAGTCCGCCGCCGACCTGTTGTCTTCGGCACGTCATCAGGCAGCGGGCGCGCGGGGCGTCGTGCGGACCGCCACTGAAGCCGCGGAGCAGGCGGCGCAGAAGCAGCAGGCGGCCCAGGTTCAGCAAGCGGCGCAGGCAGCACGGCACCGCGCTGCCGAGGAGCACGTCCGTGCCAGCGTCGACGAGCAGCGCGAGGAACGCCAGGCGGACATCCAGGAGGCGGTCAACACCGCGGCAGCCAGCAGGGAGGCCGGCGAAGCGATCGCCGAGCATCGCGCCGCGCTGGGAGAAGCTGCCGAAGAGCAAGCCGAGGCCCGGCGTCTTCGTGAACGCGCCGAGACCCTCACCAACCAAGCCAATCTGCCCTGAGAGACGTTGAGAATCAAGGAGATATCGTGACTGTCATTGAATTGCCGTTACAGGTGTTGCGACTGCAATACCGCCTGGCCCGGTTTCCCCTGCAGTTCATCGAGGATCGGTGGATCGCCCGCATGGACGCCGAGGCACCGGCTCGCCTGATCTATGAGCGGTCGCTCGGTGGGCTGGACGCTGCCGTCGGCGGGTTGCTGGGCGATTCCACTGTGCGAAAGCGGGGCGCGGTGCTGGCCCGGCGAAGCGAGGTTCGCGGCGAAGCCGCCGTGCGGAGCATGGCCGCTGCCCGGCAGCGGCAGCAGGCTGGTGCCCAGCTGGAGGACTCGCTGGAAGCGGCTGCCGACGTCCGTGATGAAGCAATCGCAGCCAAGCAGGACGCGGCGGCCGATGCGCGCGAGCGCGCGCAGCAGCGTAAGCGTCAGGCGGCGGAGGAAGCCGACAAGCGCATCGCCGAGGCCGGCAAAGCAAGTCGGGCCGAGGCGGACCGAAAGCGCGACGCCGCCGAAGCCGCCGAACGGCAACGACTGCAACGGATCAACAAGGCGGAAGAGAAGTCGGTGGCGGCGGCCAAAGCGGCGCTCGAGGACGCGCAAGACAAGCGTGCCGCCGCGGCAGCCAAACGCGAACAGGCCGAGCAAGCTGAAGTACTTGCCGACGCAGAGAAGCGGAACCGGCGGACAGGCAGCGCCTGATACACCCTCACGGCCCGCAGCATCGCGCCCGTGGCTTCATCGGCGGTAGGCCGCCGATGAAGCCACGGGCGAAACCGGTTTCCGGACAGGCTATTTGCCGCCGCCGTGGCCCCCGCTACCACCGCGACTGCCTGCGCCATGACCATCTCCGGTTCCGTGACTGCCCGATCCCGACTTCTCCGATGAGTGCTTCGAGCCGTCACTGTCGTGAGAGTTGCTGCCGCCCTTGTTCTCTCCGGCGCCGGCCTGGCCGCTGCCGTTGTCGCTGCCGGCCTCGCCGGAATCAGTGGGCTTGCGGTGTTTTCCGCCCTTGTCCGGCTTCTTTTCGGTGCCGGTCGGGTCTGACCCCGTCTTGTCGGTGCCGGTCGTATCCGAACCGGCCTTGTCGGCGCCGGTCTTGCTCTTGTCGTTCGAGCCCGTCTTGCCCGGCTTCGAGCCGGCAGCGGTGTTGGGTGCCGATGACGCCGTCGTCGGATTGCTGACCTTGATCAAGTTGGTCTGAATCTTCGGCACACTCGTGGCCGCGAGGGGCGCCGCTGCCGCCGGGACGAGTCCGCCAAGGCTGGAGACGAATTGACCTGCTTGCGAGACGATTTCATGCACTGTGTTGGCGAGGGCACCGCCCAGCGCATTCGGTAGATTCGTGGTGAGCAGCCCAGCGAGAACTTGTGGGGCGAGCGTGTAGGGCAGGCCGGCCACCAGTGGTATCACCACGGGCACCGCAACGGCGAGCGGCAGGTTCACCGCGTAGGCCACGTCATTCGCCACCATGGACACCGCGGACGACACCACGTTGCCCAGGCCACCGATCAGATCCTGCGGTGCTGAGACCGCCGGGCTGATCGAGGGTGTCACCGCTGCAGCGGTTTGCAGCTTCGGCGCGCCCGCGGCGGCCAGCGGCGCTGCCGCGGCAGGCAGGAGGCTGCCGAGCCCACCTACGAGGCTGGAGATGAATTGCGTTGTCGTGCTGACGAATCCGTTGATTCCGGCTTCGGTGAACCATCGGATGTAGTTGGGGATATAACTGGTCAGCAGATTGAAAAGCAGGGGTGGATTGAAGACGGCCGCAGGTCCGTAGAACAACAGAGTCGCAGCTGTCTGAACTCCGATCTGCAGTGGAATGCTCGCCAGGTAGGCCCCGTCATTCCACACGGTGCTCAGCGCGCTGGTCAAAAGGCCACCCAGGCCGCCGATCAAATCCTGCGGCGACGCAGCCGCCGGAGCGACCGCCGGCGTCAGTGCGGCATTGGTCGCCGCCGCATTGGGAAACACGTTGCCGGGCAAGGGCAAGGGGATCCCGAGTTTCTCCAACAAGGTCACTGCCGCCGGAAACAGGGCGGTGGCCGGAGCGCTGAAGTCGTACAGCGAAGCAAGGATCAGGTCGTAGAAGTTGAAGCCCGTGAGCCCACCTCCGGAGAAGGCCGTGGGAGGGAAGGCCGCATTCTTGAAGTACTCCTGCAGCGCGGCCTCCACCGCCGGCGCCACCGGTGTCGCGGCAAGCGGCGACAGCAAGGTGGCGGCAGCGTTCGTGACCACCGGCGCCGCCGCGGTATCGAGCGCATAGAGCGCGCTGTCAGCAGCCACCAGTGGCTGCGCCATGAGATAGGCCAGGTTGTTGATCCACTGTCCGTTGCCGAGGATGGATGTGGGCAGCGCCAGCAGCCCCTGGATCAGCGAGATCGGGTCCGAACCCGCTGTCAGGTTCACCTGCCTCGTGATTTCTGGCAGGTGGGTCGCGACGGTCTTGGCCTGCGGACTGGCCGCGAGGACGCCCGCGCTTACGACGGCGGCGCTAGCCAGTAGGGCAATTGCCGCCTGCTGTGGATTTGCTGTGGATTTTCTGGCATGTGTAGTCGGCATGATCTGGTCCCCGCTTCCGTGATCGTTAATGCCAGCGGCCACAACACAATCTGCAACAGGCGCACCAACCCTGCCCATGTTGTCATGGTCGCCAACGATTGAACCCCGGGGATAAAATACCTCCAGTATGTTTGCTGGGTCAATGGGTATTTAGCTACTGAAATTAGCTGCGTGCAGACTGTCTGGCTGCTGGACCAGTGCCTCGCAACGTTGCGCTCACCGCTTGCGCCCAGCGGAGTTCCCGGGTCGGGAGGCGGTGTCGATCTCCGCGGCGTCTCGGCAGCCGCCCGAACCGGGTGTGCCCGCGGCGCGCTCAAAGCCCGCATCTGCCGTCGACGGGTTTAGCTTGCTCGCCACCGGCTAACCCCAGGCATGCCGGCTTGCAACATATTCGACGACGCACCGACCGTTCGGCGGGACAGCACCGCGACCCGACAAGCGGTGTGGGACGTCATCGCCGACGGTTGGACCTACTCCCAGTGGGTGGTGGGTAACAGTCGCATGCGCGCGGTCGACGCCAATTGGCCGGCCGCCGGGAGCCGAATACAGCACTCGATAGGGGTGTGGCCGTTCCTTGTGGACGACGTGACCGAAGTGCTGGAGTGCCGTGTGCTGGAGGAGTTGGTGCTCCTGGCCAAAGCGAGACCGTTCGGCAGGGCGCGCATCTCATTACGTTTGTCGGATACGCCCGGCGGCGGCTGCCGTATCGCGATGGCAGAGGAGGCCGTCGGCGCACCGATGGGCTGGATTCCGAATCAGCTGACGATGGCCGCTGTCATCCCGCGGAACCGGGAATGCGTTTGGCGGCTCTCCGCAATCGCCGAACGCCGGACAACCACCGGCGATAAGGCCGCCTCTGGTTAGCCGTACTGGCGACCCATAGCTCGCACCGCAATGGAAGTGGACGCTCTCCCGCCTTCCTCGACAACACAGGCGCCGCGCAATCAGGCCGTGTGCGCGGTGTCTGCCGCCGAACAACGCGCGGCGCCCATGTGAGAATCGGGATATGGGGAGTGTGGGGGGACGTAGCCCGATCGGCAGAGTGCTCGGGTTGGTGTTCGGGTTCGCGGTGTTGGCGCTGCTGGCGTCGGTGATGTTCGGCTCGGTGAACGACCCGAGCGTATCGATCCGGTCCGGTGAGGTGGTGACACCGACCGAAGGCCGCAGCATTGTGTATCTCGAAAAGGGCCAATCGAACATCCATTGCACGGCAACGACTTCCGACGGCAACACGCAGTCGCTGGTGCCGTTCACCGGCGCGCACCCCGAGAGGCGATTCGGCCCGCGCAAACGCATCTGGCGATCCGGTGGAAAGGACTACCGGGCTGTCGGCGAGCTGCCGCTCGACCGCGGTCCCGTGACCGTGCGGTGCCCGGGAGCGGATCGGATGTGGGTGAGCGCGCCGAAAGGCTGGTCCTGGGAGTATGTCGTCCTGGTTCCGGCGTTGGTGGTGTGCGTCGTCATCATGGCGGTCGTCCTGTGGCGTCGCCGCGGCAAGCGGAACGGTGGCGGGCAGGGGCCGACGTACCCCACGCCACCGCAACAGGGGTACCCCGGTTACCCGGCGCCGGGCTACCCGCCCCAGGGATATCCGGGCTACCCGGCGTCCGGGTATCCCAACCAGGGCTACCCGCCGCATCCTGACTACCCACGCTAGGTCGCCGACGGTACCGGCCGTGCGCCGACGACATTGCGAAGCCCCGCGCGACTCGCCGCGGTGTGTTAGCTTCCGCTGAACCAAGCGCGCGCAGGGGGTGCCTGATGACAACAGTGGCGGACCACCTTATTTCCGCACTGAAAATCAGTGGTGTACAAAGAATTTACGGTCTGCCCGGCGACAGCCTGAACGGGTTCACCGACGCCATCCGGAGAGCCGGTGACATCGCGTGGGAACACGTCCGGCACGAGGAGTCGGCGGCGTTCGCGGCGGCTGCTGATGCGGCGCTGACCGGTCAGCTGGCGGTGTGCGCAGGCAGCTGTGGTCCCGGCAACCTGCATCTGATCAATGGCTTGTTCGACGCCCAGCGCAGCCGTGTCCCCGTACTCGCCATCGCCGCGCACATCCCGGCCGCCGAGATCGGTTCGCAGTACTTCCAAGAGACCAATCCGACCGCGCTGTTCCGCGACTGCAGCGTGTACTGCGAACTGGTCACCGCAGCCGAGAACGCACCGCGCATCTTCGAGATGGCGATGCGGGCCGCCGTGGAGGAGAACGGCGTCGCGGTGGTCGTCGTCCCTGGCGAGATCTTCCTGCACCGCGCAGAGGTGTCGCAGTGGCTGACCCGGGCGATCACCGCCACCCGGTCGGTGCTGCGCCCCGACGACGAATCGCTGCGCCGGGCCGCAGACATCCTCAACAACGCCGAGGCCGTCACGATCCTCGGCGGTGCGGGCGCCGCCGGCTGTCACGACGAGCTGATCGCGTTGGCCGCCACGCTCAACGCGCCGATCGTCCACGCCTTGCGCGGCAAGGAATTCATCGAATACGACAACCCCTACGACGTCGGCTTGACCGGGCTGCTGGGCTTCCCTTCCGGCTACAAGGCCATCAAGGAAGCCGAGGTCCTGCTGATGCTCGGCACCGACTTCCCGTACCGCCAGTTCTACCCGGACCACGCCACCGTCATCCAGGTCGACGTGCGCGGGCGCAACCTGGGGCGCCGCACCCCGGTGGACGTCCCGCTCCTGGGCACCGTCAGGGATACGGTGGCCGCGCTCATGCCGCGGCTGCGACCCAAAACCGAACGGGCACATCTGGATCGAGCCCTGAGGCACTACCGCCGGACCCGGCAGTCCCTGGACTCCCTGGCGGTCAACGACCGCGACCGCACCCCGATCCGTCCGGAATATGTCGCCGGGCTGGCGGATCGGCTCGCGGCCGACGACGCGGTGTTCACCGTCGACGTCGGCTCGCCGGTGGTGTGGGCGGCCCGCTATCTGACGATGAACGGCCGGCGCCGCATGATCGGCTCGTTCAACCACGGCACCATGGCGTGCGCGCTGCCGCTCGCGATCGGCGCACAGACGGCGTTCCGGGACCGCCAGATCGTGGCGTTCGCCGGCGACGGCGGCCTGGCGATGCTGTTCGGTGAACTCATCACGCTGATTCAGAATCGATTACCGGTCAAGGTCATCGTCTTCAACAACTCGTCGTTGAACTTCGTCGAGCTGGAGATGAAAGCCGCCGGCATCGTCAACTTCGGCACCGAGCTGGTCAACCCTGATTTCGGGGCAGTGGCCCAGGCCATGGGCATCTTTGGGCGGCGGGTGGAACACCCCGGTGACCTGGAGCAGGCGCTCACCGAGGCGTTCGCGTATCCGGGGCCGGCGGTGGTCGACGTCCATACCGCGCGCCAGGAGCTGTCCATCCCGCCGACGATCACCGCCGAGCAGGCAAAGGGATTCTCGCTCTTCGCTATTCGCACCATCCTGGCCGGGCGTGGTGAGGAGCTGCTGGATTTGATCACCACGAACGTGGCACGCCGGATCCTGGACTGAGCGCTCAGAGTTGTGCCGCCGCGCGGCTGGGTAAGTCCACGGTGAACGTCGCGCCGCTGCCGACACCGGCGCTGGTCGCCATGATGCGGCCGTGGTGGGCGTCGACCAGGGCCTTGGCGATCGCCAGCCCGATGCCGGAGCCGCCGTGCGCCCGGTCGCGCGCCGAGTCGGCCCGGTAGAACCGCTCGAACAGCCGCGGCAGATGCTCGGCGGCGATGCCGTCGCCGTCGTCGGACACCTGGATCCGCACGGAACCACCAATATTCGTCGCCGCGACTCGCACCGTGCCGCCGGCTGCGGTGTGCCGTAGCGCATTGGTCAGCAGGTTGGCCAGTACCTGGTCGAGTCGTTGGGGATCGGCCCACAGGTCGGGCAACCCCGGGGTGATATCGGACGTCAGCGCAACGCCTTTGGCGCGGTACGGCGCCGCGAAGGCATCGACCGCTGCGGCGATCAGCGTCGCGGGCGCGACGGACTGCGTATCGACCAGCGTCATGTCCCGCTCGGCGTCGGACAGCGCCCGGACGTCCGAGCTGAGCCGCGCGAGCCGGCGGGTCTGATCGCGCAGCACGCCGATGGTGGTCGCGTCGAGGGGGTGAATGCCGTCTTCGATCGACTCGAGGTACGCGTCGATGACGGAGACGGGCGTGCGGAGTTCGTGCGCCAGGTCGGCCAGCAGCTGGCGCCGGGTGGTCTCGACCGAACCGAGCTGCTCGGCCATGGTGTTGAAAGCGTCTGCGATGGAGTCGAATTCGGTGCCGAGATGCGGCGGTGAGACACGGATGTCGTAGTTCCCATCGGCGACGGCGGTGGCAGCGGCGGCAAGTTCGGCCGTCGAGCGATGCATCCGCCGGCTCAGATACCAGCTCAGTGCGAGCGCCGTCGTCGCCGCCACGGCGAGCGACATGCCCACCGAGACCGCGGTCGCTTGTCGGAAGACGTGTTCGTAGGGATGCGGACCGGTCCGCCCGGGGACCAGGACGTCTTGCATCACCTTGCGGAACATCGGCGGACCGATGATGAGGGCGACCGTCGTCGTGGTGGCGATGGCGGCGACCACCACAACCGCGTTGGTGACGAGTAGCCGGCTGCGGATTCCGTGCTTGCTGCGCGGATGGTTCTGGGCCATCAGCCTTCTCCCATCCGATATCCGACGCCGCGCACCGTCGTGACGTAGCGCGGCTCGGCCGAGTTGTCGCCCAGCTTCCGGCGCAGGTGGCCGACATGGACGTCGACGACGTTGTCGTTGCCGAACCACGACTCGCCCCAGACCGCTTCGAGCAACTGATGGCGCGTCCACACCTGTCGCGGACGCGACGACAGCGCCGCCAGCACATCGAACTCGGTACGGGTCAGCATGACCGGTGCGCCGCCGAGCAGCGTCTGCCGGCTGTCGGTATCGATGTGCAGCTCCCCGAACACGCGGGGCGGCGTCCCCGTCTCCGGGACCGATTCGGGGGCACGCCGGGGCCGCCGCAACATGGCCCGGATCCGGGCCACCACCTCGCGGGGACTGAACGGCTTGGTGACGTAGTCGTCCGCACCGACCGACAGCCCGACGATGGTGTCGATCTCGGTATCGCGGGCCGTCAGCATCACGACGTACGCGTCGGAGAACACCCGGAGCTGTCGGCACACCTCGATGCCGTCGAGTCCTGGTAGCCCGATATCGAGGATCACGACATCGGGGTCGAGTTCACGGGCGGCGACGAGTGCCGACGGGCCGTCGGCCGCGACGCGTACTTCGAATTGCTCGCGCCTGAGGTAGCTGGCCACGACATCAGCCAGCGCCGCCTCGTCGTCGACGACCAGCGCGCGCAGGATCGGCGTGGGTTCAGTGCCGTTCACCTGCTCATAGTGCACCCGTGAGATGACGAGGTCGACCAGATGACGTGGTCAGCGCCGCGTTCTTTAACGAATCTTCATCGTTCCTCCGGGGAACCCTTGTCGGCCGATTCGAGGCTGGAAGCCGTCAGAAACCCACCTTGAAGGGACACCGAAATGATCAGCAAGATCGCCTTCTTCTCCACCGCTGCCGCGGCACTGGCTGCTGCCACATTTACCGCCGCCGGTCCGGCGCAGGCCGCCAGTGCGTCCGGCAACAACGGCGCGGACGTCGTGTCCACGCTGCGCAGCGAGGGCTACAACGTGCAGGTCGACGGGGCGCCGAGCGCTCCGCTGTCAGCCTGCACGGTGACGGACGTGCACGGGTTGCCGAATCCTGCGGACCCGACCCAGCGCGCGGACACCCGCATGATCAACAACGTCTACGTCGACGTGACCTGTGCGTCCGACTCCTGAGTGGGGCCGCAGCGTGCCGACCAGCGGCGGCATGGTTATGTGAGGGTGTGACCGAAGCGTCGTCGCTGCCGCTGACCGGGATCACCGTCGTCGCGATGGAGCAGGCGGTGTCCGCGCCGATGTGCACGCGTGTGCTGGCCGACTTCGGCGCGCGCGTGATCAAAGTTGAGAATCCCCAGGGCGGCGACTTCGCCCGTGACTACGACGACGTGGTGCTCGGCCAGGCGGCCCACTTCGTCTGGGCCAACCGGGGCAAGCAGTCGATCACGCTGAACCTCAAGTCCGACAAGGGCATTGCAGTACTGCACCGGCTGCTCGACCGAGCTGACGCGTTCGTCTCCAATCTGGCGCCCGGTGCCACGGCGCGATTGGGGCTGTCACCGGAGGACCTCGGCAGACAACACCCTCAGGTGATCCCCGTCGAGATCGACGGCTACGGGCCGGGCGGCCCCCTGTCCCAGAAGCGCGCCTACGACCTGCTGGTGCAAGCCGAGTCCGGGTCCTGCGCGGCCACCGGTTTTCCGGGGATGCCGGCCAAGCCGGGCCCGCCCGTCGCCGATATCTCCACCGGTCTGTACTCGGCACTGTCCATCATGGCGCTGCTGTTGGGCCGGGCCCGCGGGGTGTCGACGGGTGCGGCACCGTCGGTCGCCGTCAGCCTGTTCGACACCATGACCGACATCATGGGTTACCCGCTGACGTACACCCAGCATTCGGGAGTGAACCAGCAGCCGCTCGGGATGGCTTCACCGGCCGTCGCACCGTACGGCGCCTTCGCGACCCGCGACGGCCAGACCGTGGTGCTCGGCACCACCAACGACCGGGAATGGCAGCGCCTGGCCCGGGACATCATCGCCCGGCCGGACCTCGCCGACGATGCCCGCTTCGCGAGCAATTCGGATCGCTGCGCGCACCGCGACGAACTTCACGCCGCCATCGGATCCTGGTGCGCAGAGCGCGAACTCGACGATATCCAGCGGATCGCTGACGCCGCCGGCATCGGCAATTCGCGGTACAACCTGCCCAGTGAGGTGCTGGCGCATCCGCACCTCAAGGCCCGCGACCGGTGGCGTCAGGTCAGCACACCGAACGGCCCCATCGAGGCGCTGTTGCCGCCGCCGGTGATCAGCGGCCTCGAGCTGAACATGGGGGCAATCCCCGGACTGGGCGAGCACACAGATGTGATACTCGGCGAATTGGGTTACCGCGCTGACGATATCGCCGGCCTGCGGGCCGCCGGTGCCATCGGCGACGTCTACGAATCAGGGAGCGACCATGCGTGAAGTCGTCATCGTCGAGGCCGTGCGGACCGCCGTAGGCAAGCGCAACGGGGGACTGGCCGGCCAGCATGCCGCCGACCTGTCCGCGGTGGTCTTGAACGAACTGATGGAGCGGTCCGGAGTGGCCCCGGAACTCGTCGACGACGTGGTGTGGGGCTGCGTCTCGCAGGTCGGCGACCAGTCAAGCAATATCGCCCGCTGGTCGGTGCTCGCTGCCGGGTGGCCCGAGTCGATCCCGGGAACGACGGTCAACCGGGCCTGCGGATCGTCGCAGCAGGCATTGGATTTCGCGGTGCAGGCGGTGATGTCCGGTCATCAGGACATCGTGGTGGCCGGCGGCGTCGAGGTGATGAGCCGGGTGCCGCTCGGCGCGGCGCGTCAGACCGGAGAGCCGTACGGGCCGAAAGCACTTGCCCGGTATGACGGTTTCGGCTTCAACCAGGGCATCTCGGCGGAGATGATCGCGCAGAAGTGGGGTCTGTCGCGGGCCCGGCTGGACGAGTACTCCGCGCGGTCGCACGAACTCGCCGCGACCGCACAGGATTCGGGTGCGTTCGTCACGCAGATCGTGCCGGTGTTCACCGACGACGGGGGTGTGGTGCACGAGGACGAGGGCATCCGGCGGGGGACGACCGTCGAGAAGCTGGGCGGCCTCAAACCGGCATTCCAGGAGGACGGCGTGATCCACGCCGGCAACTCCTCACAGATTTCCGATGGTGCGGCAGCACTTTTGGTGATGACGCTCGAGAACGCGCTGCAGCTCGGCCTCACCCCGCTGGTGCGGTATGTCGGCGGCGCGGTGACAGGTGCCGACCCGGTCCTGATGCTGACGGGCCCGATCCCGGCCACCGAGAAGGTGCTGCGCAAGACCGGCGTACGAATCGACGAGATCGGCGTCTTCGAGGTGAATGAGGCGTTCGCCCCGGTGCCGCTGGCCTGGCTCGCCGACACCGGCGCCGACGAGGCCGCACTGAATCCGCTGGGTGGCGCGATCGCACTGGGTCATCCGCTCGGCGCGTCCGGCGCGGTGCTGATGACCCGGATGATCAACCACATGCGGGACAACGGAATTCGCTACGGCCTGCAGACCATGTGTGAGGGCGGCGGCACCGCCAACGCGACGCTGGTGGAGCTGGTCGCTTAGGCGTTTTCCGCGCTGGTGAGGTCCAGCGCGATGTCGACCAGCATGTCTTCCTGACCGCCGACGAGCCCCCGCCGCCCAGCTTCTTCCAGCAGCGTGCGGGCGTCGACATCGAAGCGTTCGGCGGCAATCTCCGCGTGCCGCAGAAAGCTTGAGTACACCCCCGCATAGCCGAGTGTCAGGGTCTCCCGGTCGACCCGGACGGCCCGTTCCTGCAGCGGTCGCACCAGGTCGTCGGCGGCATCCTGCAACGCATGCAGATCGCAGCCGTGCTCCCAGCCCAGCTTGTTGGACACCGCGATGAACACCTCCAGCGGCGCGTTGCCGGCTCCCGCGCCCATGCCGGTCAACGAGGCGTCGACCCGGTTGGCGCCGTGCTCGACGGCAGTCAACGAGTTGGCCACCCCCAGCGAAAGATTGTGGTGCGCGTGAATGCCGATTTCTGTTGTCGGGTCGAGGGTCTGGCGCACGGCGTCGACCCGGTCGGCGACGTCGCGCATGGTCATCGCGCCACCGGAGTCCACGACGTAGACGCACGTCGCGCCGTACCCCTCCATGAGCTTTGCCTGCGCGGCGAGAGTCGTCGGTGTGGCGAGGTGGCTCATCATCAGGAAGCCGACGGGGTCCATTCCCAGCTCGCGGGCCGCGGTGAGGTGATGCGCGGAGACGTCGGCCTCGGTGCAGTGGGTACCGACTCGGACGACGCCGACGCCGGCGCGATGAGCGTCGCGCAACTGGCGCACGGTGCCGATCCCGGGGAGGATCAGCGTCGCGATGCGGGCGCGCGACACCGCGGAGGCGACGGCGGAGATCCACTCCAGGTCGGTGTGCGCGCCGAAGCCGTACACGCAGCTCGACCCGCCCAGCCCGTCGCCGTGCGCGACCTCGATGGAGGCGACGCCCGCCGTATCGAGCGCAGTCGCGATGGCGACGGCCTGCGCGATGGTGTACTGGTGGCGTACCGCGTGCATGCCGTCGCGCAGGGTGACGTCGCTGATGTAGATCATGCTGGTACTCCGGCATTTTCAGTGCTGACCTCGACTAGCGCGGTGACCTTGGTGCCCGCGAAGGTGCCGATTTCCGGGATGTGTATCGGGCCGATGCTCTCGAACTGCACGGCTTGCTTGAGCCGGAAGCCCGGCACCTCAGCGCTGATCCGGTTCACCGCGGTCTGGATGTCTCGTTCGATGGCGCGGTGGTCGGGCGCACCGTCGACCAGACAGTAGACGGTGTTCCGCATCGATGGGGAGGGGCTGAGCAGCGAAATGACCTTCGCATGCCGGGCGCCCGCGGTCTGCACTGCGGCACAAGCGGTTTCGATGAGATGGTCGACGCCGGCCCGGATATCCGGGCCGGCGGAGCGCGCCGGAATCGACGACACGATCTCGGCGTAGGTCACGGCTCCCGATTTCGCGACGGCGGCGACGATCGGCGCGGTGGCCCCGGCGGTCACGGTCATTGTGCGTCCTCGGCGAGCATCCGCATCGCGTTGTCGTAGATGGCATTGGCATGCATCTCGAACAACTCCAGCAGGTCCACCGAGTCGCCCCCGAGTTCCTTGGCGATGAACAGCCCGTCGGCACCGGCAATGGAGTAGTTCACCAGCAGCCGGACCTGGGCGTCGGTGAGTCCTGGGGCCAATTCGCCGAGGGCCCCGGTGAGCGAATCGGCGGCTTGCGCGCGCGCTTGCAGGAACCGCGCGCGGGCGCTCGGTTCGACCGGCCGGCGCTCCAGTGCGAGCATCAGGCCGAGGCGCAGGAAGTCGGGGTTGTCGAGCAGCCCTTTTGCGAGCTGCTTGGCCAGGCCGATGACGCGTTCCCGTGGCTCGCCGTCAGCGGGCAGTTCCCAGACGCGCAACCAGGTCTCGAAGCTGCGGTCGATCACCGCGGCCAGCAGGTCGTCCTTGTCCTTGAAGTGCCAGTAGATGGAACTGGCGGGGAGGCCACACTTCTTGCTGACCAGCCCGATGCTGGTGCCCTCGTAACCACGTTCAGAGGCGATCTCGTTGGCGGCGTCCAGGATTCGCGCACGGGACTGTTCGCCGTCGGCGCGCTTGCGCCGGGACTTGGGCGCTTCGGTCATTTTCGCTCCCCACTATTGACTCTGTAACGATCACTACATTACCGTATTGATCACTACAGAACAAGTGGAGGCCGCAATGAGCAGTGAAGACACCTACGACGTCGCCGTCATCGGGTATGGCCCCACGGGCGCCACGGCGGCCAACCTGCTGGGCCAACTCGGCCTGAAGGTCCTCGTGATCGAACGTGACCCGGACATCTACAGCCGGGCGCGGGCGATCTCGACCGACGAGGAAGTGCTGCGGGTCTGGCAGTCGGTGGGCCTGGCCGAGCGGCTCCAGCGCGACATGTTGCCGGACCGTCCGGTCGCGTTCGTCGACGCCGACGGGCGCCCGTTCATCGAAACCGTGATCTACGGCCGGGGCTGCGGCCATCCGTCGCAGCAGTTCCTGTACCAGCCGGCGGTCGACTCGGTGCTCCGCGAAGGGGTCGCGCGCTTCGACAACGTCGAGGTGCTGCTCGAACACGAATGCCTGCGGGTGACCAACCGGGCCGACGACGTCGAGCTGCTGCTCGCGGACCTGCGCGCCGACACATTCAAGCGGATGACGGCCCGTTACGTCATCGCCTCGGACGGTGGCTCGTCGGCGACCCGCGGCGTGCTCGGCATCGGGTACAGCGGCCGCACCTATGCCGAGCGCTGGGTCGTCATCGACACCAAGGTGCTCAAGGAATGGGATGCCCACGACCGCTTACGGTTTCACTGCAACCCCGCGCGACCGACCGTCGACTGTCCGACCCCGCTGGGTCATCACCGGTGGGAGTACCCCGCGAGGGGATGCGAGGACGAGAAGCACCTCACCAGCGACGAGGCGGTCTGGAAAGTGTTGCGGGAGCAGGGCGTCACACCCGATCACGTCGAAATACTGCGTGCCGTTGTCTACAGCCACCATGTGCGGGTAGCCGACCGCTGGCGCGTCGGCCGGGTGTTCCTGGCCGGCGATGCCGCGCATGCGATGCCGCCGTGGATCGGACAGGGCATGTCCGCCGGTGTCCGCGATGCCGCCAATCTCTGCTGGAAACTCGCCGCGGTGCTGCGCGGCCAAGCGCCCGACACGCTGCTGGATTCGTATGCCGCAGAACGCAAACCGCACGTCACAGAGGTCACCCGCCGCGCGGTGCTGGTGGGGCGGATCATCACCGAGCGGCGGCCCTGGCTGGCCGCCATCCGCAACCACGTCGTGCGGGCGCTGACCCGGATTCCCGGCGCCAATGCCGCGGGTCAGAAGTTCTGGTGGATTCCTGACGCTCGCTACGATGACGGCTTCTTCGCGGCAGCGCATCTGGCAGTGGGCTGGCAGATTCCGCAACCCACAGTGGACGGTGTGCCGCTCGACGATCTGCTCGGTGGGCGCTGGACCGTGCTGCATACCGGACCCGCCCCGATCGGGGTGGCGGCCTGGACCGCGGCCGGCGCGTCGACCCTGCAGATCACCGAACCGAGCCTGGTGCGGTGGCTGCGCGACCGCAAGGCCGATGCCATCGTGCTGCGGCCCGACGGATTCGTCTACGCCGCAACCTCATCCGGGCAGCGACTTCCGGCCCCGCCTGCCGGACTGAACCTCACCACCTTGACAGGAGCATCCGCATGACCACCACACTCACCGAGCACACCGTCACCGTCGGCGGCCGGCAGATCTTTGTCGCCGAGGCGGGTTCGGGCCCCGCAGTGATGTTGCTGCACGGTGGCGGCCCCGGCGCCTCCGGCGTGACCAACTACTCCCGCAACATCGATGCCCTCGCCAGGCACTACCGCGTCCTCGTCCCAGATATGCCCGGCTACGGGCGTTCGTCAAAGGGTATCGACAAGTCTGATCCCTTCGGCTGCCTGGCGGACGCCATGCGGGGATTGCTCGACGAATTGAGCATCAGCACGGCAGATCTGATCGGCAACTCGTACGGCGGAGCCGCGGCGCTGCGCTTCGCGCTGGATACCCCGGGCCGGGTCGGCAAGCTGGTGCTGATGGGGCCCGGCGGTATCGGCACCACGCGCGGCCTGCCGACCGCCGGTCTAAACAGTCTGCTGGCGTACTACGGCGGCAGCGGTCCCAGCCGTGAGAAGCTGGCCGAGTTCATTCGTAATTACCTCGTCTACGAAGGTGATTCGGTGCCCGATGAGTTGATCGATCTGCGCTATGCCGCATCGATCGACCCCGAGGTGGTGGCCGACCCGCCGCTGAGTCGCCCGTCGGGCCTGTTCGCCCTCCGGACGCTGTGGCGCATGGACCTGACGCGTGACTCGCGGCTGCCCTCGCTGCAGACGCCGACCCTGATCCTGTGGGGGCGCGATGACAAAGTGAACCGGCCGTCGGGCGGACCGATGCTGCAGAACATCATGCCCAACGCCGAACTGGTCATCACGAGCCGCACGGGACACTGGATGCAGTGGGAACGCGCCGACCTCTTCAATCAACTGGTCGACGAATTCCTCTCGGACAATTCGGTATTCCGGCCGTGAGCGTCTTCGGCAAGGTGTCGCTCGGCTATCTGGTGGTCGAGTCGGAACGGTTCGCCGACTGGCGCCGGTTCGGGCGCGACGCGATCGGCATGCACCTCGACGACCTCGACGCCGATGCCCTGCGCTTCCGGCTGGACGAACAACAATGCCGGTTCCTACTGCGGCGCGGACCGGCCGAGGACGTCACCACGCTGGGCTGGCGGGTCGACGACCACGAAACATTCGACGAGATCGTCGGCCGGGTGCACCGGTGCGGTGTGCCCGTCACCGCCGGCACCGACGAGGAGGCCGCGCTGCGCGGGGTCGAGCGCCTGGTACGCATTCCCGGTCCCAACGGGCTGGCGCAGGAGCTGTACACCCGGGCGCACATCGACGGACAATTATCTGTGGCTGGAAAGGGCTTCGTCACGGGCGAGTTCGGACTCGGGCACGTCGCTGTCACCAGCACCAGGCCGCATCAGATGCGCGGTTACTACAACACGTTGTTCGACGCCCGGCTCAGCGACTTCATCGACGAAACCATGAGCGGGGTCAAGGTGAAGATCCGGTTCCTGCGCGTCAACAGACGCCACCACTCGGTGGCCATCGCGGCGGTGAATCGGCTGCCCATCAACCCGATTCGGACCCGCGTGCAACACCTCAACATTCAGGTCGCCGAATTGGACGACCTGACCGACAGCTACCAGCGCGTGCGGGCACTGGGTTTCGGCATGGCCCTGGGAGTCGGTCAGCACACCAACGACAGGGAGCTGTCGTTCTATGCCGTGACGCCCTCAGGTTTCGAATGGGAAGTGGGGTGGAATCCGCTGGTTGTCGACGAATCGACCTGGAAGCCAACGACGCACCAGGGCATCAGCATCTGGGGTCACGAGATGCAGGCCGGCGTCGACAGGCTCGAACAGTTCACCACGGCAGTCAGGTCATTACTGCACCGCGAAGACACCGTTCCCGCGCTGGCAGGCGCCGGAATTCTCGACTGACTCACCGAAGGAGACCATCATGAACCGTATCGATACCCACCACCACATGATCCCGCCGGAGTACCGAAAGGTGTTGGACAAGGCCGGCATTGCCGACGCCGGCGGCCGGGCGGTGCCGGACTGGACCGCCGACGCGTCCTTGGACGCGATGGCCAAACTCGGTGTCGCCACCGCGATTCTGTCGGTCTCTGCTCCGGGCACAACCATGTTCCCGGCCGCTGCTGACGCGGCGGCATTGGCCCGTGACCTCAACGACTACAGCGCGGAACTTGTTGCAGCTCAATCGGACCGGTTCGGGTTCTTCGCCACCCTGCCGATGCCGCATCTGGACCATGCGGTCACCGAGGCCGTGCGCGCACTCGACGAACTAGGTGCCGACGGCGTCTTTCTGCTCGCCAACAGCGCGGGGACCTACGTCGGTGCGCAGGGGCAGGACGCGTTGTTCGCGGAGCTCGACAAGCGTTCGGCCGTGGTGTTCATCCACCCCGCCGAGCTCCCGGGGCCCACTATCGACGGCGTGCTACCGTTCGCCGTCGACTTCCTGCTGGACACCAGCCGGGCGGCGTACCTACTGGTGCGCAACGGCATTCGGCGGCGCTATCCGAATATCCGGTTCATCCTCAGCCATGCCGGTGGCTTTGTCCCGTATGCGTCCTACCGCATGGCCATGGGCATCACCAGTGATGTCGGCGGCAGCCCGGCCGATCACCTCGACGACTTCGCGAGCTTCTACTTCGACACCGCGCTGTCGTCGACGCCCGCCGCGTTGCCGTCGCTGCTGGCCTTCGCCAAACCTGGTCACGTGACGTTCGGGTCGGATTTCCCGTTCGCGCCGGTCGAGGTGAGCCAGCTGTACGCGGCAGGGCTGGAGACGTACGGAGGATTGGACGACGCTGGGCGGCGCGAGATCGACCGCACCAATGCGCTGGCACTGTTTCCACGCCTCGGCACCGCACCGGCTCCGGTCGCGACGTCGGTGGTCGAGCAGGCGCAGCACGCCGCGAGCCGCGCGGTGATGCGGGGTGTCACCCGGTTGCTGGCGCGGTAGGCCGCCGCCTGGCGCCGGCGAACCTGGCTGTGCATGCACTTCGGCCTGGGGTCGTCATCATGCGCTGACATCGTCAACGCATGATGACAATGTCATCCGATGCTGACGGGTCTGAATCGCAAGTGCTGCAGGAGAGCTCGACACGCCGAAGCGATGCGATCAGGCAGCGGTCAGCGTGTCGGTGAACAGCACGGCGAGCATGACCGCGGCGGTCGGCCGGCTAAAGGTTTCCGACTTCGAGTTCGAGATACTCCGCGAACTTCGCCTGTGCCGCTTCACGTTTGCCGGGTAGCCACTCGGTCGGCCACAGCTCGTCGGTACCGCTGTAGTCCCGCAGCACCTGCTTGGCGACCGTGACCTTGTGGACCTCGGTCGGTCCGTCGGCCAGCCCCATCACGGCGGCGCCGGCGACCATGCCGAGGAACGGCACCTCATTGGTGACACCGAGGGCGCCGTGCACTTGCATTGCGCGCCAGGCGATGTCGTGCAACACCGTCGGCATCACCACCTTGACGGCGGCGATGTCCTTGCGGACCAACTTGTAGTCGTTGTACTTGTCGATCTTCCACGCCGTGTGCAGCACGAACAGCCGGAACTGCTGCAGCTGCGCCCACGAGTCGGCGATGTAGCCCTGCACGGCCTGCTTGTCGGCGAGCAGGCTGCCGGCGGTGTGCCGGGACAGCGCGCGCTCGCACATCATGTCGAGGGCTTTCTGGGCCAGTCCGATGGTGCGCATCGCGTGGTGGATCCGGCCGCCGCCCAGGCGTGTCTGCGCGATGACGAACGCCTGCCCCTCGCCGCCGAGGACGGCCGAATTCGGCACGCGCACATTGTCGTAATGGATCAGGGCGTGCGAGCCGTGGCCGTCGGCTTCCCCGTAGATCGCCGAGTTGCGGATGATGTTGACGCCCGGCGTGTTGGTCGGCACCAGGAACATCGACATCCCCTGGTAGGGACTGACGTCGGGGTTGGTCACCACCATGACGATCAGGAACGTGGACGTCGATGCGTTGGACGAGAAGAACTTGTAGCCGTTGATCACCCAGTCGTCGCCGTCGCGGACCGCGGAGGTCGTGAACTGCGTGGGATCGGCGCCGCCCTGCGGCTCGGTCATCGAGTAGCAGGAGAAGACCTCGCCGTTGAGCAGCGGCCGCAGGTACTGCTCTTTCTGCTCCGGGGTGCCGTAGTGCGCGATGATCTCCGCATTACCGGTGTCGGGTGCCTGACAGCCGAAGATGATGGGCGCCCACTGCGACCGGCCCAGAATCTCGTTGAGCAACGCCAGCTTCAGCTGCCCGTAGCCCCGCCCGCCGAGTTCGGGGCCGAGGTGCGTGGCCCACAAGCCTTTTGCGCGCACCTGCTCCTTCAGCGGATCGACGACGCGGCGCCGCGTCTCGTCGAGCGCGGTGTACTGCAGGTGCGGCCAGATGAGGTCGAGCGGCTCGACCTCGTCGCGCACGAAGGCGTCGGCCCAGTCGAGGAGTTCCTGGAACTCCGGATCGGTCTCGAAATCCCAAGCCATGCGGCCTCCTTCAGTTGAACCCCGCCGCCAGACGAACACCCGTCTGTCGTTTGTAACGCACCAGCAAGGGTTTGGGAATGGCTAGCGCGGCTAATCGACCGACAGCGAGTAGGTGTTGCCGAGGTTGTCCTGCGTGACGTGAGCGTCCTCGGTGGTGGTGTCGATGCTCAGCGGGCTGCTCAGTGTCGACGTCCGAAAACTCCAGCCGTCCGGCAGCTGCAGCCGCTCACCCAGCGTCGGCAGGTCCGCCAGCGACAGCGTCGGGTCGACCGTCTGGCTCCAGGACTGCATGACCCACCGCTGCCCGTGCGGGTCGACCAGTTCGAAGACCGGCCGCCCGGCGCCGAACACGAACACCGTGCGGCGGTTGACCTTGTTCACGCTGTAGGGCGCGGGGGTTCATCGACGACAGTTCCACCGTCGCCTGCTGCCGCATCTCGATGCCGCCGAACGTCTTCTTCTCGCCGACGTCCTCGCGGGTTTTCACGATCTCGCTCATCAGCCAGTAGCGCGGGCCGTTGAGCAAAGCGGCCGTGACGCCGTTCTCGGCCGCGAGGGCCTGCGGCTCGAGCGCAGCCCAGGCATCGAGCGGGCAGTCGTTCAGCGGGAAGGTGTTGAACACCGCGACCCGCGGGCCCGTCGGCGTCTGCGAGACCAGCAGGACCTCGCCGTAGCGCTTGCCGAAGGTGTCGGCCGGAGAATTGTCCATCCCGTCAACGCTACGGTCCGAAAGGGGCGTAAAGCCCCCGATTTGTCCCATTTCGCGGGAGGTAGAGGGCATTTTGCGTGGTTGGTATGGCTAAAAGTTTGGTGGGCTAGGTATATTTCGCCCGACAGTGAATGTGTAACGCCGCCGAGCTCCATCTCCATGGACCTACCGGGCCTGATGGAAGGGTGCCCCGAGTGAGTGCCACCAACACCGAGCGATCCAAGATCGGTCACCTGATCTGGGTGCTCGCGGTACCCATCGTGATCGGCTGGTTCGCGGTCAACGTCGCCACGAACACGCTGGTCCCGCCGCTGGAGAAGGTCGGTGAAGCGCACACCGTCGGGCTCAGCGCCAAGGACGGCCCGGCGATGATCGCGATGAAGCAGATCGGTGCGAACTTCCAGGAGTTCGACTCCGACAGCAACGCGATGATCGTCCTCGAGGGCGACCAACCGCTCGGTGCCGAGGCACACCATTACTACGACGGCCTCGTCGCGAAACTGACGGCCAACACCGCGCACGTCGAGCATGTCGCGGACTTCTGGAGTGACCCGCTCACCGCCGTCGGCTCACAGAGCGCCGACGGCAAGGCCGCATACGTCCAGGTCTACCTCCATGGCAACCAGGGGGAGACGAAGGCCAACGACTCGGTCGCCTCGGTCCGGCAGATCGTCGCCGACTCCAAGCCGCCGGCCGGCCTCCATGTGTACGTCACCGGCGGCGCCCCGCTGGTGTCGGACCAGCACCACGCCGGCGACAAGAGCGTCACCAAAGTCACGATCATCACGCTGGTGGTGATCGCCGTGATGCTGCTGGTCGTCTACCGGTCGATCATGACGATGATCCTGACCCTGCTGATGGTGTTCCTCGAGCTCGGCGCCGCCCGCGGCGTCGTCGCGTTCCTGGCCGACGCCAACATCATCGGTCTCTCGACGTTCGCGGTGAACCTGCTGACCCTGATGGTGATCGCCGCGGGCACCGACTACGCCATCTTCGCCATCGGCCGCTACCAGGAAGCGCGCGGCGACGGAGAAGACCGCGTGCAGTCCTACGACACGATGTTCCGCGGCACTGCGCACGTGGTGCTGGGCTCCGGTTTGACGATCGCCGGCGCCATGCTCTGCCTGAGCTTCACCCGGCTGCCGTACTTCCAGACCATGGGCGTGCCCTGCGCGATCGGCACCCTGGTCGCCGTCCTCGCAGCGCTGACGCTCGGGCCGGCCGTCATCAAGATCGGTAGCCGGTTCGGGCGCTTCGAGCCCAAGCGTGCGATCCAGTCCCGCGGCTGGCGTCGGGTCGGTGTCCTGGTCGTGCGCTGGCCCGGGCCGGTGCTCGTCGCGACGCTGGCGCTCGCCCTCGTCGGACTGGTGACGCTGCCGGGCTACAAGACGAACTACGACGCCCGCCGCTACGTGTCGGCCGACCTGACCGCCAACGTCGGATATGCCGCCGCGGAACGGCATTTCAGCGCATCGCGGATGAACCCCGAGCTGCTGATGGTGCAGAGCGACCACGACCTGCGGAACTCGGCCGACTTCCTGGTGATCAACAAGATCGCCCGGGCCATCGTGCACACCCCGGGCGTCGCGCGGGTGCAGACGATCACCCGGCCCGATGGAAAACCCATCAAGCACACGACGATTCCGTTCATCATGGGCATGCAGGCCGTCACGTCGAAGATGACGGAGAAGTACCAGCTGGACTCGATGGCCAACATGCTGCAGCAGGCCAACGACATGCAGGTCAGCATCGACACGATGACCAAGATGCAGGCCATCACCACGCAGATGGCGGCCACCACGCACGACATGTCGATGAAGACGGCGAACATGGCGCTCGACGTCGCCGACTTGCGGGACCACATCTCCGATTTCGATGACTTCCTGCGGCCGATCCGGAATTACCTGTACTGGGAACCGCACTGCTACGACATCCCCGTCTGCTTCTCCATGCGGTCGGTGTTCGACACCCTCGACGGCGTCGACCTCATGACCGACGACATCCAGACGCTCGTCCCGGATCTGATGAAGATGGACAAGCTGACGGCCGAGATGGTCACGGTGATGCCGCCTCAGATCGAGGTCATGAAGAACATGAAGCAGTACATGCTGTCCATGTACCAGACCCAGAAGGGTCAGGTGGATCAGCGCGCTGCTTCGTCGGACAACGCCGCGGCCATGGGTGAGGCATTCGACAACTCGCTGAACGACGAATCGTTCTACCTGCCACCGGAAGCCTTCGACAACAAGGACTTCAAGCGCGGCATGAAGAACTTCATCTCGCCGGACGGCAAGTCGGTCCGCTTCATCATTCAGCACGAAGGCGACCCGGCGACGCCCGACGGCATCGCGCACGTCGACCCGATCAAGCAGGCCGCCAAAGAAGCCATCAAGGGCACCCCGCTGGAGGGTTCCAAGATCTACCTGGCCGGTACCGCCGCCACCTACAAGGACATGCACGACGGCGCGCAGTACGACCTGATGATCGCCGGAATCGCCGCGGTGTCACTGATTTTCATCATCATGCTGCTCATCACGCGAAGCATGGTCGCGGCGGCCGTGATCGTCGGCACCGTGCTGCTGTCGCTGGGCGCGTCGTTCGGCATGTCAGTTCTGTTGTGGCAGCACCTCCTTGGCCTCGAGTTGCACTGGATGGTGCTGCCCATGTCGGTCATCCTGCTGCTTGCGGTGGGCTCCGACTACAACCTGCTGCTGGTGTCCCGCTTCAAGGAAGAGCTGCCGGGCGGCCTCAAGACCGGCATCATCCGCTCGATGGCGGGTACCGGATCGGTGGTCACCTCGGCGGGTCTGGTGTTCGCGGCCACCATGGCGTCGTTCGCCTTCAGTGACCTGAAGGTCATGGCGCAGGTCGGCACCACCATCGCCCTGGGTCTGCTGTTCGACACCCTGATAGTCCGGTCGTTCATGACCCCGGCCATCGCGGCGCTGCTGGGGCGGTGGTTCTGGTGGCCGAAGCGCGTCCGCCTGGAGGCCTCCGAGCGGCGGCTGGCGGCGATCGGGATTCAGCCGGCGCCGGCCAAGTAGTTGTCCTCTCGCTGACGGGTGGCGGCGCGACTGCTTTGAGTCGAGCCTGGCCAGGGAAGTACGTGCTTTCAATCAGAACGCCCTCGCGGCCACCATGACTGAAGCCAGGTACGTTCTCAGGCCCTCAGAAGTCCCTGAGTTCTAACAACCACTGGCAGCTCACCCCGAGATTGAACTCAGGTACTTCTCCCTCTCTCCGACCGCTGGCGCATGGCGACGAACGGACGGCTCGGACATTCAGTTCGGTGTTCTCGCGCGCACGGGAGATACCTCAGGCTCGCGAGTGGACGTGACGAGCTCGAGCACCATCTGGCGGGCCAGGCCGATGGGCGCAACCGATCGTTCGAGCTTCGACGCGGTGAGGGCGCCGTCGTAGATCAGCTGGATGCGCTGGGCAACGGCGGCGGCGTCGGTCACCTCGGCGTCGCGCAGCAGCTCGCTCAGCAGCCCACGCATCCACAACCGGTGTGCCCGTACCGGTTCGAGGGTGTCGCCCGGGAACTCGGTCGCCGCGTTGGCGTAGAGACAGCCCCGGAACTGGCGCTTGCGCGCCGCGGCGGCCGCGAGATCGAAGAACGACAGCAGCTTTTCCACCGGGTCGTCGATGCCGGAGGCCTTCGATTCCCAGCGGTTGCGATCAGCCTGATCCAATTCGTTCAGGTACGCGATCACCAACGCGTCCTTCGACCCGTACGAGCTGTAGAGGCTGGCCTTCGCAACCCCCGCCTCGCGCAGGATCGTGTCGATGCCGACAGCGCGAATTCCCTGTGCGGCAAAGAGATTCGATGCGGTGTCGAGCAGCCGCTGGGCCGGTCCGCCGGTGTCGGTGCGGGGCGCCGGCCGGTCTGGGCGGCGAGTGCGGGTCGCGCTCATAGCTGCACCATAGCCGAGAAACCTCGATAGACAGACCGGTCTGTTCATGCGAGCGTCGTGATGTCATCGACGCCCGACGAACAGGAACACACCGTGACGCTGTACCTCTACGAAATCGCAGGACTCCCCGGCCGGGCCGAGGTCGACCAGGCCATCAAAACCGTCGACGCCGAAGTGCACCGGGCCGGCGGCGAACTCATCGAGGCTCAGGTGACCGGCCAGCACCGGCTGTTCGTGGTGGCTGAGCTCACCGGCGGTCCGCTGCAGATCGAGGCGTTGTCAGTCGGGGCGACCGAACTGACCGGTCCGCACGAAGTGCGACTCGTCGGCGCTGAACTGGACCAGCTGAAGGCCGTCCGCCCGACGGCCGGATACCTGGTCGAGTGGGACCTGCCTGCCGACCTGGACATGGACAGCTACCTGAGCCGCAAGAAAGCCAACGCGCCGAAATACGCCGAAGTGCCCGAAGTCAGCTTCCTGCGGACCTACGTGCGGGTCGACATGGACAAGTGCCTGTGTTTCTACGACGCACCGGACGAGGACGCGGTACGGCGCGCGCGCGTGGCGGTGCAAACCCCGATCGATCGGTTGTACGGACTGGAAAGCAGTGGGCAATGACGACTTTGGTATCTGACGACGTCGCAACAAGACTGGCTCACGTCACGGCAGGGGTGGACGCCCGGGCCGGTGACCTGGACGCGGGACGCACCGACGTCCGTGAGGACCTGCGCGCCCTCGGCGCTTCGGGATTGTTCGGACTACCGGACCTGCCCGACACCGTGCGGGTGATCGAGCAGGTGTCGGCGGTCAGCCTCGCCGCGGGATTCTCCGCGTGGGCCCACCAGATGGCGATTCACTACCTCGCCGACCGGCCGGACCTGTCGGAGGCATTGCTCGCCGCACGTCGTCCCGGCGTGACCGCCATGGCGGCCGGGCTCAAGCACGTTGCGGGCCTCGGGCAGCTCCCGATCTTCGCCGGGGAGACGCGCCGTGGTCTGCGGCTCAACGGACCAATCCGCTGGGCTTCCAACGTCTTCGATGACGCGCTGATCGTGCTGCCGGCGCGGACGGTCACGGGCCGGCTGTATGTCGTCGCGGTCGATGTGAGCGCGGTCGGCGTGGTGGTCGATCCGGCGCCCGCGCTGATGGCCCTCGGCAGCACCGGGTCGACGTCACTGCGCCTCGAAGAGGTGGAGGTGCACGCCAACCGCATCGTCAGCGCTGACCTCACCGGGTTCGTCCGCAAGATCAAGCCGACGTTCCTGCTGCTGCAGACCGCGTTCTGCGTCGGCGTCACCGGGGCGGCACTGACCGCGGCCCGTCGGGCGACCGACGGGCTGGCCGCCCAGTTCGACCGCGACCTCGCCGATCTGGTGGCACAAGCCGAACGCAATCGCCGTCGGCTCTACGAATTCGCCACGGCGCCGTCGGAAGCCAATCTGGCCGAGGTGATCCGGCTCCGACTCGACGCCGCCAACACCGCGGTAGGAGCGACCCGACTGGAGTCGGCTCTGGCCGGTGGTCAGGGGTACCGCGCGGGGACGGCAGCCAATCGCCGATTCCGCGAAGCAGCTTTTCTGCCCGTGCAATCACCATCGGAAGGACAACTGAGGTGGGAACTGAAGCAGTACGGATAACCGCGGGCACCAAGCGATTCGGGAACGCCGTTGTACTCGACGACATCGATCTCGCCGTCGAGTCAGGGGAGTTCGTCGCGGTGCTCGGGCGTAGCGGCAGTGGGAAGTCGACGCTGCTGCGGGTGCTGGCCGGCCTCGAATCGCTGAGCTCGGGAACCGTCAGCTGGCCCGCCGGTGGCGAACGTCCGCACATCGGAGTGGTTTTCCAGGACGCGCTGCTGCTGCCGTGGCTGACGGTGCAGGGCAACGTCTCCTACGCGCAGCGATTCACGCACCGGCGCAAGGGATTCGACGCGGACTATGCGGTAGAACTGATGCAGCGCTTCGGAGTCGACGGGCTGGCCGACCGGTATCCCGACCAGCTGTCCGGCGGCCAGGCTCAGCGGGTGGCCATCCTGCGCGCCGTGGCGACCCGGCCGCAGGTGCTCCTGCTCGACGAACCGTTCAGCGCCCTGGATCCCGCGACACGCGCCGACCTGCAGCATTGGTTGACCACGCTCACAACCGAATTGGGTGTGACGGTGCTGCTGGTAACCCACGACGTCGAGGAGGCGCTGACCCTGGCGCAGCGTGTCGTGCTGCTGGCGGACGGCGGTCGGATCCAACGCCAATGGCGCCTGGGGGAGGCGGACCAGTCGGGTCTGCGCGACGAAATCCTCAGTCATTACCGGGTTTCCGAACTGTGGGTGGCATGAGCAGCCTGCTGATCTCGCGACGGCAGGCCCTGATCGCCGCAGCAGCGGCTGCCGGTGGCGCCTTCGGCCTGGCCGACCTGGCGCACAGTGCCACCACCGATTCGGCCGCCGGTGGTCCGTTGCGGGTGGGCTATCTGCCGATCACGGACGCCGCACCGCTGTTGCTGGCGCACTCGGGGCTGTATCCGGCTGGTGTCGGCAAGCCAGTGCTGTTCCGGAGTTGGGCGGCGCTCGGCGAGGCATTTCTGAACCGCCAACTCGACGTCGTGCACCTGCTGATGCCGATGGCTGTGCAGTTGCGGTACGCGCTCGGTGGCGGTGTCCGGGTGCTCGGCTGGAATCACACCAATGGCTCGGCACTGACGGTCGCCCCGCATATCCGGGAGTTGTCGGATCTTGCGGGCTCTCAGCTGGCGATCCCGTTCTGGTGGTCGATACACAACATCGTGCTCCAGAAACTACTGCGGGCCAACGGATTGCAACCAGTGATCCGCCGGTCGGCGTCGCGGGCCGACCGCACCGTGGAACTCGTCGTGATGAGTCCGTCGGACATGGTGCCGGCACTGGCCACCGGAACCATCGGCGGCTACGTGGTGGCCGACCCGTTCAACGCGATGGCCCAGACCAAGAAAATCGGGCGGATCCACACCTTCCTCGGTGACGTGTGGCGCGACCATGCCTGCTGTGCCCTGGTGACACGCGACGACGTCATCTCCGGTCGGCCGGCGGCAGTGCAGCAGCTCACGGATGCCGTTGTGACAGCGCAGGTTGCGCTGTCGAACGATCGGAAGGCGGCCGCGGCGAAACTCGGCGGCGGGCGGTACCTGCCCCAGCCGGTGCCGGCGATCACACTGGCGATGACCTATCCGACGGCGCCTTACCCGCTGCGGCATCCGGAGTGGCAGCCCCAGCGGCTCGGCTTTCAGCCGTACCCGTTCCCGAGCTTCACGAGAGAACTGGTGACCGCCATGCACGACACCGTCATCGACGGCGACCGGCGATTCCTGGAACGGTTGGATCCCACCACCGTGCACGGCGACCTGGTCGACGACACGTTCGTCCGTAATTCGATTCAGGCCCATGGCGGTCCGGTCGCCTTCGGCCTCAGCGGCGACTACACCCGCACCGAGCAATTGGAGTTGTCATGACCACAACAACCGTCCGCGCGGTGATCGATCCGCCGGTGGCGGTGCGCCGTTGGGCTCCGCCGGTCGGCGCCATCGCCGTCGCGGTCGGCCTCTGGTGGTTGACGACCACCGTCTTGTCGGCCCCGCATTCACTGCTGCGCCAGGCTGCACCACAGCGCGTCGCGCCCGCGGTCGTCGACCTGTTCTCCCGGGGCGTGCTGCTCCCGGACATCGGGATCAGCCTGTGGCGCTTGGTGATCGGTCTGGCAGTGGCTGTCGTCATCGGGATACCGGCCGGCCTGCTGCTCGGGCTCAGCACCACGGCCGAGCGGGCGGCGGCGCCGCTCGTCCAGTTCGTCCGGATGATCTCGCCGCTGTCCTGGGCCCCGATCGCGGTGGCGGTGTTCGGCATCGGCAACGAGCCCGTGATCTTCCTGATTGCCGTCGCGGCCGTGTGGCCCGTGTTGCTCAACACGGTGGCCGGGGTCCGCGCTGTCGACCCCGGCTACCTGGATGTGGCGCGGTCGTTCCACGCCACCCGCTGGGAGCTGGTCACCGCCGTCGTGCTGCCGGCCATCCGGGGGCAGCTGCAGACGGGCGTGCGCGTGGCACTGGGTATCGCCTGGGTGGTGCTGGTCCCGGCGGAAATGCTCGGTGTGCGTTCGGGTCTGGGCTACCAGGTGCTCAATGCCCGCGACCAGCTGGCCTACGACCAGGTGGTGGCCGTGATCGTGGTGATCGGTGCGCTGGGGTTCCTGCTGGATGTGATCGCCCGGCGGCTGATTTCTCCGGAGCGGCCGGGGGCAGCGACCAACCGGGGATAGGGTGGCGCGGTGACTCTTTCGGCGATCGTGACCGTGCCCGCACTGCTCGCGCCGGCTGACTTCACCGCGCCGATCGCGGGGGAGCCGGCTTTGGTGCGGGCGGTACGCGCGGTCCGCCCCGTGGCGCCGGTGTCGGTGGTCGCCGCCGAAGAGCTGGCCGGCGCCGCCACGGAATGCCTTGCGGCTCACGGCCTGAGTGACGTGCCCGTGCACACCGCGCCGGGCCGGCTCGCCGAGGGCGATGCGGTCCTGGTGCACGATGTCCGCTACCCGCTTGCTCCCGCCGAACTGGCGGCACGCGTGGCGGCGGCATTGCCGGCCCACAACGTCGTCATCCCGGTGCTGACGATGACCGACAGTGTCAAAAGCGTTGCCGCGGAAGGCATCGTGCTGGGCAACGTGGACCGGTCGGAGCTCGTCATCGCGCAGTACCCGCGCGGCTACACCGCCGAGGTACTGGCCAGATTCGCTCCTGGCGACCTCGCCGCGCTGATCTCGGCCGGCCTGGACGTCGGCACCGTCGAGGGCGACCCCAACGCGTTCGCGGTCGACCTGACGCACGACCGGGAACTGCTGGACGCGATCGTCAGCGCCGGCTGAGCAGGCGCTCGGCGACCTGCACGTCGTGCGCGAAGGTCACCTTGAAATTCTGGGCCGACCCGGCGATCGCGTGGACCGCGATGTCCGTGAAGCGCTCCACGCACGACGAGGTGTCGGTGCCTTCGAAACCGGCGGCCGCCGCGGCGACGTAGGCCTGCCACAGCGGCCCGGCCTGGAATGCCTGCGGCGTCTGCACCCGCACCAGCGCCTGGTCGATGGCACCGAGGCCGTCCTCGGTCCGGCGCAACACGTCACCCGACGGCAGCACCGGAATCGCACCACCCTGTGTCCGTGCCGTGGTGACGGCGGTGTCCATCAGATCGGCACCGGCCAGTGGGCGCGCGGCGTCGTGGATCAGCACCACGTCGACGCTGCCGGCGTCGATGTCTGCCGCGAGGTAACTCAGCACGTTGTGTTCGGAGCCGTGCCGCGAATCGCCGCCTTCGACGAATTCGACTGCGGTGCCGGGGAGTTCGTCGGCCATGAGCCGCGTGACCTGGTCGCGCTCGCCGCGCCGGAACACCAGGATGGTGCGGGCGATCTGGGAGCTGGCGGCCACCGCTTGCACCGACCACGCCACCATGCTGCGGCCGGCCAGCTGGAGGTAGGCCTTGTTACCGTCGGCCCCGACCCGCGATCCGATACCGGCGGCCAGGACGACGCCGACGGCGATCGGGGGAGCGGACACGTCTTCACGGTAGTGGGACGGGAGTGGGGATCTGCGGCAGGCTTACCGTGACGCGGCCCGGACGGGGCCCGGATTCGCTGAAGGGACATGGCATGGATGGGGTGCAGCGGGACGCTCCCGACCCACACAACACGGTGCGCGCCCATCGGTTGACGCCGATGCGGGGACGCGATCCGCACGAAAGGCACCGCGTCGCGACTCCGCTGGAGCTGCTGTTCGACCTGACGTTCGTCGTCGCGTTCGGGGTGGCGGCGTCGGAACTGGCACACCTGCTGGCCGCGGGCCACATCGGCGCCGGCATCACGGGCTTCGTGTTCTCCACCTTCGCGATCTGTCTGGCGTGGATCAACTTCACCTGGTTCGCCTCGGCGTATGACACCGACGACTGGGTGTTCCGGCTGATGACCATGGTCGAGATGGTCGGCGTCCTGGTCCTGGCACTCGGCCTGCCGGCGTTCTACGCCTCGATCGAGCACGGCCACCACGTCGACAACGCGGTGCTGGTCGCGGGGTATGTGGTGATGCGAATTGCGTTGGTAGGCCAGTGGTTACGCGCGGCGAAGCAGGATCCGAGCCGGCGTGCGGCGGCAATGACGTACGTCTGGATCGTGTCGGTGGTCCAGGTGGGCTGGGTCGGCACGGTGTTCCTGCCGACAGATGTGCCCGTGACACTGAGCTTCTGGGTGGTGTTGGCGCTGATCGAACTGGGCGGCCCGATGGTCGCCGAGACGAAATGCGGCGGTACCCCGTGGCACGCCCACCACATCGCCGAACGCTACGGGCTGCTGGCGATCATTGCCCTGGGCGAGGGCGTCGTCGGGACCGTCGCGTCACTGTCGGCCGTCGTCGGCGAGCACGGCTGGTCGTGGGACGCCGTGCTGCTGGCGATCTCGGGCACGGCCCTGACCTTCGGCATGTGGTGGGTGTACTTCATGGTGCCGACGGCTGAGCCCCTGCATGCGCATCGTGAGCGGGGCTTCTGGTTCGGGTATCTGCACATGCCGGTGTACGGAGCCATCGTCGCGACCGGTGCGGGCCTGCACACCGCTGCGTATTTCATCCAGCACCATTCGGTGCTGGGGTCGGTGGCGACGGTGCTCAGCGTGGTGATCCCGGTCGCGATCTACATCGCGTTGGTGTACGTGCTGTACGGGCTGATGCTGCGCTCGGTCGACGCCCTGCACGTGCTGCTGGTGGTGCTGACGGCGGTGGTCCTGATCGCGACGGTGGTACTGGCGGCCGTCGGTGTGCCGATGGCGCTCTGCCTTCTGGTGGCCAGCCTGGCGCCGATGGTGAGCGTGGCCGGCTTCGAGATCATCGGGCACCGGCACGTCGCCGACGCGGTGGCGCGCCAGACCTGAGGGCGCTGCCGGGAACTCGGCGATCGTTGTGCGTTGAGCAGGTGCGGCTGGGGCAGGAGCGCACTGGTGTGGCTAACGGGCCGGAAGAGCTAACTGTCATATCCTGTGACCCGTGGCAATTTCGCGTCGTGACCTGCTGAAATACGCTGCAGCCGCGCCGGCGGCGGTCGGCCTCGGAGCGGGTTTGCAATCGGTTCTCGGCGCGACGACCGCCGCGGCCGCCCCGTACGGAGTGTTGCTGGACTACGCGGCGGGGGTGCTCACCGCGTCCGATATCCGGTCGGCCGGGGCACTGGGCGCCATCCGGTACGTCTCGGATCGGCGGCCGGGCGGGGCGTGGATGCTCGGCAAGCCCATCGAGCTGCCGGAGGCGCGCGATCTTTACAAGGGCGGGCTGAAGATCGTCTCGTGCTACCAGTACGGGAAGGAGTCGACGGCCGACTGGCTGGGCGGGCACACCGCCGGTGTGCAGCACGCCCAGCGCGGGTTCGCGTTGCACACCGCGGCCGGTGGTCCGGTCGGGGCGCCGATCTACGCGTCCATCGACGACGATCCGACTCCGGCCCAGTACAAGGCGCAGGTTGCGCCGTACCTCCGCGGCTGGGAATCGGTGTTGGGTCACCAACGGGTTGGGGTGTACGCCAACTCCAAGACCATCGAGTGGGCCGTGCAGGACGGCCTGGGGTCGTACTTCTGGCAGCACAACTGGGGCTCGCCGGGTGGGACCGCGCATCCGGCGGCCGCACTGCATCAGGTCGAGATCGACAAGCAACGCGTCGGGGGAGTCGGGGTCGACATCAACCACATCCTCAAGCCCCGCTTCGGACAGTGGGACTGAGGCCGCGCAGATTACCGCTCAGTAGTTAGCTGGCGCCCAGCTCTAAGAAAACGAGATCGAACCGCAGCAAATGGCGGCTCGGTAACTTACCGCCCGTATAGACAGACGCACCGTCATTGTCGAGTGTTTTCTGGAACGGGTCTTTTCCTACTCATTAGTAAGGTCCCGCACCGTCACAAGCATGGTCACGATTTGATAACAATACCGCTTTGATCAGCGATGTTGTTACTACTCGACCGTAACCAGCTGCCAACAGGACGTTTGTCCTGTTGGGTATGGGCAGTCCCGCGACGCGGTGTTACCCAGGCGGGTGGTTACCGATCCGTAGAACTCGTTGGTAACCATTTCCGGCAGAAAAACGCCGCGAATCTTATGACACTCTTAGTGCAGTCGGCCCGGCTCTCAGGCACCCGAAAATTCGGGCGCCAGACGTAGCACGGGCCTCACGTGATCCGACGTCGCATCGCGGTGCCCCAGGGCCGACTACCAAGACCAAGCACCTGACCGGTTCGCGCGGCTACGACGAGAGGGACGCATGACGATCAACGAGCACCGCAATGTGACCAGTGGCAACACCGAGGCGGTGGCAGCGAGCGCTCATGCCCTCGTGGACCTGCTCAACGCCGGCGAACCCTATGCCGTCGCGTTCGGTGGCCAGGGCGCCTCGTGGCTGGAGAACCTCGAAGAGCTCGTCAGCTCCGCCGGCATCGAATCCGAGCTCAGCGAAATCGTCGGCGAGGCGGCCCTGCTGCTGGAGCCCGTCGCGCGCGAGCTCGTCGTCGTGCGGCCCATCGGCTTCGAGCCCATGCAGTGGGTGCGCGCCCTCGCCGCCGACGAGCCGCTGCCGTCGGCCAAGCAGCTGACCACCGCCGCCATCTCCGGTCCCGGCATCCTGCTGGCCCAGATGGCCGCCATCCGCGCCGTGCAGCGCCAGGGCCTGGACCTGGCGGGCACCCCGCCGGTCGCCGTCGCCGGACACTCGCAGGGCATCATCGCCGCCGAGGCACTCAAGGCCAACGGCACCCGTGACGCCGAACTCCTCGCGCTGCTCCAGCTCATCGGTGCCGCCGGTTCGCTCGTGTCGCGCCGTCGCGGCATGGTCGGTCGCGGGGACAAGTCGCCGATGGTGTCGGTCACCAACGTCGACCCCGAGCGCATCGCCGAACTGCTCGAAGACTTCTCCAAAGACGTCCGCACCGTCCTGCCGCCGGTCCTGTCGATCCGCAACGGCCGCCGCAGCGTCGTCATCACCGGCACCCCGGAGCAGTTGGCCCGCTTCGAGCTGTACTGCAGCAAGATCACCGAGAAGGACGAGGCCGAGCGCAAGAACAAGCTGCGCGGCGGCGCCGTCTTCAGCCCGGTCTTCCAGGGTGTCCAGGTCGAGGTCGGCTTCCACACCCCGCGCCTGGCCGACGGCATCGAGGTCGTCGACCGCTGGGCCGCCAAGTGCGGCATCGATACCGAGCTCGCCCACAAGATGACCGAGGCCATCTTCGTCAAGCCCATCGACTGGGTCGCCGAGGTCGAGCGCATGCACGACGCCGGTGCGCGCTGGATCATCGACCTCGGACCGAGCGACACCGTCACCCGCCTGACCTCGCCGATCATCCGCGGCCTCGGCGTGGGCATCGTGCCCGCCGCCACCCGCGCCGGCCAGCGCTCGCTGTTCACCGTCGGCGCCGCCCCGGTCGTGCAGCCCGCGTGGTCCAGCTTCGCGCCGACGGCCGTCGAGCTGCCCAATGGCGACGTCAAGCTGTCCACCAAGTTCACCCGCCTCACCGGCCGTTCGCCGATCCTGCTGGCCGGTATGACCCCGACGACCGTCGACGCCAAGATCGTCGCCGCGGCCGCCAATGCCGGCCACTGGGCCGAGCTGGCCGGTGGCGGTCAGGTCACCGAGGAGATCTTCGAGAACCGCGTCGCCGAGCTGAGCCAGCTCCTCGAGCCGGGCCGCGCCATCCAGTTCAACTCGCTGTTCCTGGACCCGTACCTGTGGAAGCTGCAGCTGGGCGGCAAGCGCATCGTGCAGAAGGCGCGCCAGTCGGGCGCCCCGATCGACGGCGTCATCGTCACCGCCGGTATCCCCGAGCTCGACGAGGCCGTCGCGCTGATCGAGGAACTGCACGAAATCGGCATCACCAACGTGGTGTTCAAGCCGGGCACCGTGGACCAGATCAAGTCGGTCATCAAGATCGCCGAAGAGGTCCCGGACCGCGAGATCATCGTCCACGTCGAGGGCGGCCGCGCCGGTGGCCACCACTCGTGGGAGGACCTCGACGACCTGCTCGTCAGCACCTACTCCGACCTGCGCAAGCAGGCCAACCTGACCATCTGCGTCGGTGGCGGCATCGGCACGCCCGAGCGTGCCGCCGAGTACCTGTCCGGCCGCTGGGCCGAGACCTACGGCTTCCCGCTGATGCCGGTCGACGGCATCCTGGTCGGCACCGCCGCCATGGCCACCCTCGAGGCCACCACCTCGCCTCAGGTCAAGCAGCTGCTGGTCGACACCAAGGGCACCGACCACTGGGTCGGCGCCGGTAAAGCCCAGGGCGGCATGGCATCCGGCCGCAGCCAGCTGGGCGCGGACATCCACGAGATCGACAACACCGCATCGCGTTGCGGCCGCCTGCTCGACGAGGTCGCCGGTGACGCCGACGCTGTCGCCGAGCGCCGCGACGAGATCATCGCCGCGATGGCCAACACCGCCAAGCCGTACTTCGGTGACGTCGCGGACATGACCTACCAGCAGTGGCTGCAGCGCTACGTCGAGCTCGCGATCGGCGACGGCAGCAGCACCGCCGACACCAAGCGCGACAACTCCCCGTGGCTGGACGTCACCTGGCGCGACCGCTTCGAGGAGATGCTGCAGCGCGCCGAGGCCCGCCTGAACCCGGCCGACGCCGGCCGCATCGAGACGCTGTTCCCGGCGACCGCGGAAGGCGAAGCGCTGCTTGAAGATCCGCAGCGCGCCCTCGCCGAGCTGCTGGCCCGGTACCCCGAGGCCGAGACCCTGCGCCTGCACCCGGCAGACGTCCCGTTCTTCATCACGCTGTGCAAGACGCTGGGCAAGCCCGTCAACTTCGTCCCGGTCATCGACAAGGACGTGCGCCGCTGGTGGCGCAGCGACTCGCTGTGGCAGGCCCACGACGCCCGCTACGACGCCGACCAGGTCTGCATCATCCCCGGCACCGCTGCCGTCGCCGGCATCACCCGCGTCGACGAGCCCGTCGGTGAGCTGCTGGACCGCTTCGAGCAGGCCGCCATCGACGAAGTAGTCGCAGCGCTGGCCGCGAATGGCGAAGCCCCGGTTCCGGTCGTGTCGCGCCGGCAGGCCCGCGCCGACATCACGGGCCCGTTGGCCGTCGTCCTCGACTCGCCCGACGTGCTGTGGGCCGGCCGCACCGCCATCAACCCGGTGCACCGCATCGGCGCCCCGAGCGAGTGGCAGGTCAACGAAAACCGTTCGGCCACACACCCGTCCACCGGTTCCCGGTTGGAGCTCGACGGTGACGGCGTCGTCCTGAACGTCCCGCTGTCGGACATCTGGATCGCCATCCGCTTCACGCTGCCGGCCGCCACCGTCAACGGCGGCATGCCGGTCGTCACCACCGAGGACGCCTCGGCCGCGATGCGCGCCGTGCTCGCCATCGCCGCGGGCGCCGACGGCGTCGACGCCCTGCCGGCCGTCACCGACAACGTCGCCACCGTCACCGCCGACTGGGACCCCGAAGAGGTCGCCGACCACACCGGCGTCACCGCCACCTTCGGCGCCCCGCTGGCGCCGGGCCTGACCCTGGTGCCCGACGCCCTCGTCGGCCGCTGCTGGCCCGCCGTGTTCTCGGTCATCGGCGCTGCCGTCACCGCTGACGGCATCCCGGTCGTCGAAGGTCTGCTGAGCCTGGTCCACCTGGACCACGCCGCGCACCTGCTGGCCCCGATGCCGGCCGAGCGTGCCGAATTGACCGTCACCGCAACGGCTTCCGCCGCTGTCGACACCGAGGTCGGCCGCGTCGTCCCCGTCTCTGTCAGCATCACCGACGCCGAGGGCACCGAGCTGGCCCGCCTCGAAGAGCGCTTCGCGATCCGTGGCCGCAGCGGTGCCGCCGAGCTGACCGACCCGGTCCGCGCCGGGGGTGCCATCACTGACAACGCCACCGAGACGCCGCGCCGTCGTCGTCGCGACGTCACCGTCACCGCGCCGGTCGACATGAGCGCCTTCGCCGTGGTGTCGGGTGACCACAACCCGATCCACACCGACCGCGCCGCCGCACTGCTGGCCGGCCTGAAATCGCCCATCGTGCACGGCATGTGGCTGTCCGCGGCCGCGCAGCACGTGGTCACCGCCACCGACGGCCGCGCCACCCCGCCGGCCCGCCTGGTCGGCTGGACCTCGCGCTTCCTGGGCATGGTGCTGCCGGGCGACGAGATCGAGTTCCGCGTCGACCGCGTCGGCATCGACCGCGGCGCCGAGATCATCGAGGTCACCGCGAAGGTCGGTGGCGAACTGGTGATGGCCGCGTCCGCTCAGCTGGCCGCGCCCAAGACCGTCTACGCCTTCCCGGGCCAGGGCATCCAGCACAAGGGCATGGGCATGGAGGTCCGTGCCCGCTCCAAGGCCGCCCGCAAGATCTGGGATTCCGCGGACAAGTTCACCCGCGAGACCCTGGGCTTCTCGGTGCTGCACGTGGTCCGGGACAACCCGACCAGCATCATCGCCAGCGGCGTGCACTACCACCACCCGGACGGCGTGCTGTTCCTGACGCAGTTCACCCAGGTGGCCATGGCCACCGTCGCGGCCGCCCAGGTGGCCGAGATGCGCGAGCAGGGCGCGTTCGTCGAGGGCGCCATCGCCTGCGGCCACTCCGTCGGCGAGTACACCGCGCTGGCCTGCGTGTCCGGTGTGTACGAGCTGGAGGCGCTGCTCGAGGTCGTGTTCCACCGCGGCAGCAAGATGCACGACATCGTCCCGCGTGACGCCAAGGGCCGGTCCGACTACCGACTGGCCGCCATCCGGCCGTCGCAGATCGACCTGGACGACAACGACGTCACCGACTTCGTCGCGCAGATCGCCGAGGAGACCGGCGAGTTCCTGCAGATCGTGAACTTCAACCTGCGGGGCTCGCAGTACGCGATCGCCGGTACCGTCCGCGGCCTCGAGGCCCTGGAGGCCGAGATCGAGCGCCGTCGCGAAATCACCGGTGGCAAGCGCTCATTCATCCTCGTCCCCGGTATCGACGTGCCGTTCCACTCCGAGGTGCTGCGGGTGGGCGTCGCCGACTTCCGTCGCGCGCTGGACCGCGTCATGCCGCACGGGCAGGACCCGGAGCTGCTCGTCGGCAAGTACATCCCGAACCTGGTGCCGCGGCCCTTCACCCTGGACAAGGACTTCATCCAGGAGATCCGTGACCTGGTGCCGGCGGAGCCACTCGACGAGATCCTCGCCGACTACGACACCTGGCGCCGGGACAACCCGTCCGAGCTGATGCGCAAGACCGTCATCGAGCTGCTGGCCTGGCAGTTCGCCAGCCCGGTCCGCTGGATCGAGACTCAGGACCTGCTGTTCATCGAGGAAGCCGCCGGCGGCCTCGGGGTCGAGCGGTTCGTCGAGGTCGGTGTGAAGACCATGCCGACGGTTGCCGGCCTGGCCACCAACACGCTGAAGCTGCCGGAGTACTCGCACAACACCACCGAGGTGCTCAACGTCGAGCGCGACGCCCCGGTGCTGTTCGCGACCGACACCGACCCGGAGCCCGAGGACGACGTCCCCGCCGCGCCGGCCGCCGCTGCCGAAGCTCCGGCGGAAGCTGTTGCGGCAGCACCGGTTCCGGCCGCCGCTCCCGCGGCTCCGGCCGGTGGCCCGCGTCCGGACGACATCACCTACGACGCGGCCGACGCCACCATGGCGCTCATCGCGCTGTCGGCGAAGATGCGCATCGACCAGATCGAGCCGCTGGACTCCATCGAGTCGATCACCGACGGTGCGTCGTCACGACGCAACCAGCTGCTCGTCGACCTGGGTTCGGAGCTGAACCTCGGCGCCATCGACGGTGCCGCGGAAGCCGACCTGGCCGGTCTGAAGGGACAGGTCACCAAGCTGGCCCGTACCTACAAGCCGTTCGGCCCGGTCCTGTCCGACGCGATCAACGACCAGCTGCGCACGGTGCTCGGCCCCTCGGGCAAGCGTCCGGCGTACATCGCCGAGCGCGTCAGCAAGGCCTGGGAACTGGGCCCCGGCTGGGCCAAGCACGTCACCGCCGAGGTCGCGCTGGGCACCCGTGAGGGCAGCAGCGTCCGTGGCGGCGAGATGGGCGGCCTGCACTCCGGTGCCCTGGCCGACGCGGGCGCCGTCGACAAGGTCATCGACGCGGCCGTCACCGCGGTCGGCGCCCGTAAGGGCATCGCCGTGTCGCTGCCGTCCGCCGGCGGTGCCGCCGGCGGCGTGGTCGACTCGGCCGCGCTCAACGAGTTCGCCGAGAAGGTCACCGGCCCCAATGGTGTGCTGGCCGGCGCCGCTCGGTTGATCCTGGGCGAGCTGGGTCTGCAGGCGCCGGTGTCCGTGCCGGACGCCACCGACTCCGAGCTGATCGACCTCGTGACCGCCGAATTGGGTTCGGACTGGCCGCGTTTGGTGGCTCCGTCGTTCGACGGCCGCAAGGCCGTGCTGTTCGACGACCGCTGGGCCAGCGCCCGTGAGGACCTGGCACGCATCTGGCTGCTCGAAGAGGACGACGTCAACCGCGACTGGGCCAAGCTCTCGGAGAGCTTCGAAGGCGCCGGACACGTGGTCGCCACGCAGGCCAGCTGGTGGCAGGGCAAGGCGCTCGCCGCCGGCCGCACCCTCCACGCCGCGCTGTACGGCCGTGCGGCCGCCGGTGCGGAGAACCCGGAGAAGGGCCGCTACGCCAACGAGATCGCGGTCGTCACGGGTGCCTCCAAGGGCTCGATCGCGTCGGCCGTGGTGGGCCAGCTGCTCGCCGGTGGCGCTTCGGTCATCGCGACCACGTCCAAGCTGGACGACGACCGGTTGGCGTTCTACCGGACGCTGTACCGCGACAACGCCCGCTTCGGTGCCCAGCTGTGGGTCGTGCCCGCAAACATGGCCTCCTACAGCGACATTGACGCGCTGGTCGAGTGGGTCGGCAACGAGCAGGTCGAGAACCTGGGCCCCAAGGCCATCCACCTCAAGGACGCGCAGACCCCCACGCTGCTGTTCCCGTTCGCCGCACCGCGCGTGGCCGGGGACCTGTCGGAGGCCGGCGCCCGCGCCGAGATGGAGATGAAGGTTCTGCTGTGGGCCGTGCAGCGGCTCATCGGTGGGCTGTCGCACATCGGCTCCGAGCGTGACATCGCGTCGCGTCTGCACGTCGTGCTGCCCGGTTCGCCGAACCGCGGCATGTTCGGCGGCGACGGCGCCTACGGTGAGTCGAAGGCTGCGCTCGACGCGGTCGTCGCCCGCTGGAAGGCGGAAACCTCGTGGTCGCAACGTGTTTCGCTGGCGCACGCGCTGATCGGCTGGACCAAGGGCACCGGCTTGATGGGTCACAACGACGCCATCGTGGGTGCCGTCGAGGAAGCCGGTGTCATCACGTACACCACAGATGAGATGGCCTCGATGCTGCTGAACCTGTGCAGCATCGACGCCAAGGTGTCGGCCGCCCGCGAGCCCATCCAGGTCGACCTGACCGGTGGCCTCGGTGACATCGAGCTCGACATGGCCGAGCTGGCCGCGAAGGCCCGCGAGGAGATGGTGGCCGAGGCTGCCGTCGACGAAGAGGATCTCGAAGGCACCATCTCGGCGCTGCCGTCGCCGCCGCGGGGCTACCGGGCCGCGCCGGCTCCGGAGTGGGCCGACCTGGACATCGACCCGGCCGACATGGTCGTGCTGGTGTCCGGTGCCGAACTCGGCCCGTACGGCTCGTCGCGCACCCGCTTCGAGATGGAGGTCTCCGGCGAGCTGTCGGCCGCGGGCGTCCTGGAGCTGGCCTGGACCACCGGTCTGGTCAAGTGGGAAGACGACCCGAAGCCGGGCTGGTACGACACCAACACCGGTGAGCTGGTCGACGAGTCCGAGCTCATCGAGCGCTACCACGACGTCGTGCTGGAGCGCGTCGGCATCCGCGAGTGGGTGGACGACGGCGCTATCGACCCCGATCACGCTGCGCCGCTGCTGGTTTCGGTGTTCCTCGACAAGGACTTCTCCTTCGTCGTGTCCGCCGAGGCAGACGCCCGGGCGTTCCACCAGTTCGATCCGGAGCACACCGTCATCGCGCCGGTGCCGGACAGCAGCGACTGGCAGGTCACCCGCAAGGCCGGCACCGAGATCCGCGTGCCGCGCAAGGTCAAGCTGTCGCGGACCGTCGGCGCCCAGGTGCCGACCGGCTTCGACCCGCAGGTCTACGGCGTCACGCCGGACATGGCCAGCTCGATCGACCGCCTGGCGCTGTGGAACCTGGTCACCACGGTGGACGCGTTCCTGTCGGCCGGCTTCTCGCCGGAAGAGCTGATGCGCTGGGTGCACCCGAGCCTCGTGGCCTCCACGCAGGGCACCGGTATGGGCGGCATGACCTCGATGCAGACCATGTACCACGGCAACCTGCTGGGCCGGAACAAGCCGAACGACATCCTGCAGGAAGTCCTGCCGAACGTCTTCGCCGGTCACGTCGTGCAGTCGTACATCGGTAGCTACGGCGCGATGATCCACCCGGTCGGCGCGTGCGCCACCGCGGCGGTTTCCGTCGAAGAAGGTGTCGACAAGATCCGTTTGGGCAAGGCCGAATTCGTGGTCGCCGGTGGTTACGACGACCTGACGCTGGAGGCCATCATCGGCTTCGGCGACATGTCGGCCACCGCCGAGACCGCGATGATGCGGGCCCGCGGCATCAGCGACTCGAAGTTCTCGCGTGCCAACGACCGTCGTCGTCTCGGCTTCGTCGAAGGCCAGGGCGGTGGCACCGTCCTGCTGGCCCGTGGTGACCTCGCGGTGAAGATGGGTCTGCCCATCCAGGCCGTCGTCGCCTACGTGTCGTCGTTCGCCGACGGTGTGCACACCTCGATCCCGGCCCCCGGCCTGGGTGCCCTCGGTGCCGGCCGCGGTGGACGTCAGTCGCAGCTGGTGCGCGACCTGGCCAAGCTGGGCGTCACCCCGGACGACATCGCGGTGATCTCGAAGCACGACACCTCGACGCTGGCCAACGATCCCAACGAGACCGAGCTGCACGAGCGGCTCGCCGCCTCGATGGGCCGGTCCCCGGGCAACCCGCTGTTCATCGTCAGCCAGAAGAGCCTGACCGGACACAGCAAGGGTGGCGCCGCGGCGTTCCAGATGCTGGGTCTGTGCCAGATTCTGCGCGACGGCGTCATCCCGCCGAACCGCAGCCTCGACTGCGTCGACGACGAGCTGTCGAACGCGCAGCACTTCGTGTGGGTCCGCGAGACGCTGAAGTTCGGCGACCGTCTGCCGATCAAGGCCGGTCTGGTGACCAGCCTCGGCTTCGGTCACGTGTCGGGTCTCATCGCTCTGGTGCACCCGCAGGCGCTGGTCGCAGCCCTCGATCCGGCGGAGCGCGAGGACTACCTGCGCCGCGCCGGTGAGCGGGTCCTGGCCGGTCAGCACCGGTTGGCGTCGGCCATCGCCGGTGGGCGTGCGCTGTACGAGAAGCCGGCCGACCGCCGCTTCAACCACGATGCGCCGGAGAAGCGTCAGGAAGCCGACATGCTGCTCGACGCCGATGCGCGTCTGGGTGAGGACGGTTGGTACGCCCGCTCGTGAGGCCTTCCGAGGTATCGGGATGGGGTCCGCTAGGTTGTTGCCCATGAGCATCCTGGGTGTGGGCATCGACCTGGTCTCGATCCCGGATTTCGCCGAGCAGGTCGACCAGCCGGGCACCGTCTTCGCGGAGACGTTCACCCCAGGTGAGCGCCGTGACGCCGCCGACAAGAGTTCGTCGGCGGCACGGCACCTGGCGGCCCGCTGGGCGGCCAAGGAGGCCGTGATCAAGGCGTGGTCGGGCTCGCGGTTCTCGAAGCGCCCGGTGTTGCCCGAGGGCATTCACCGCGACATCGAGGTCGTCACCGACATGTGGGGCCGGCCCAAGGTGCGGTTGTCCGGCGAGATCGCCGAGCACCTCAAGGGCGTGGCCATCCACGTGTCGCTGACCCATGAGGGCGACACCGCGGCCGCGGTCGCGGTCCTCGAGCAGGACTAGTTTTCAGACGTCGGTGCCCCCGACACTTCGGTGTCGGGGGCACCGACGTCTGTTCAGTCTTTGCGGCCGGTGACCGCGAGGCTGACGCCCAAGCCGACCATGGCCAGGCCGCCGGCGCCACCAATGGCGGCGAAGCGGCGCGGGGACTGCGCGAACCAGTCCCGGGCCAGTCCGGCCGCGAGTGCCCACACGCTGTCCGAGACCACCGCGATGGCCAGGAACACGACACCCAATACGAGCATCTGGGCCGCCACGTTTCCCGCGGCGGTGTCGACCACCTGCGGCAGCGCCGCGACGAAGAACACGATGGTCTTGGGATTGGTCATCCCGACGACGAACCCGTCGGCCAGTACCCGGCTCGGCCGCTTGGCGGACGCGCCGCCGGTGAGCACCTCGCCGAGGCCGTGTCGATGCCGGATGGCCTGGACGCCAAGGTAGATCAGGTAGGCCGCGCCGACGAACTTGATGACGCTGAACGCCAGCGACGACGCCAAGATGAGGGCACCGGCACCCAGGGCCACCGCGAGGATCTGGACGTAGGCGCCCATCGCGTTACCCGCCACGGTCAACAACGCCTGGCGGCGACCGACGGTCAGCGCCCGGCCGACAGTGAACAGCACACTCGGCCCGGGGATCACGATGACCAGCAGGGAGATCAGCCCGAACGCCAATAGATGACCCATCGACGGCATGCGGTGACGATACGCCGGGTCACCAGGCGGCGCACTACGCTCGACGTCATGACTGATCTCGTCGCCGCCGTCCGCGAGGTGCTGCCATCGGTGCGAGCCGACCTGGAGGACCTGGTCCGTATCCAGTCGGTGTGGGCCGACCCGGCCCGGCACGCCGAGGTACATCGCAGCGCCGCGCTGACCGCAAAGCTGTTGTCCGACGCCGGTTTCAGTGAGGTGCACATCGTCCAGGAGGGCGGGGCCCCTGCGGTGATCGCGCGCCATCCCGCACCGGAGGGCGCCCCGACCGTGCTGCTGTACGCGCACCACGACGTGCAGCCCGAGGGCGACGCCGCACAGTGGGACTCGGAGCCCTTCGAACCGACCGAGCGCGACGGCCGGCTCTACGGCCGTGGCAGCGCCGACGACAAGGCCGGCATCGCCGTGCACCTGGCCGCCATGCGCGCGCACGGCGGCAAGCCGCCCGTCGGCGTCACGGTATTCGTTGAGGGCGAAGAGGAATCGGGCTCGCCATCGCTCGGGGCCCTGTTGAGCGCGCACAAGGACCTGCTCGCCGCCGACGTCATCGTCATCGCCGATTCGGACAACTGGAGCACCGAGATGCCGGCGCTGACGGTGTCACTGCGCGGCCTGGCCGACTGCGTCGTCGAGGTCGCGACGCTGGACCACGGCCTGCACTCCGGGCTCTGGGGCGGTGTGGTGCCCGACGCGCTGAGCGCCCTCGTGCGGCTGCTGGCGACGCTGCACGACGACGACGGCAACGTCGCGGTCTCCGGCTTGTACGAAGGCACCGCGGCCGACGTCGACCGGGGCCCGGACTGGGTCGCCACCGAGACCGGCATGCTCGACGGTGTTCAGCAGATCGGTTCCGGTTCTGTGGTGCAACGACTTTGGGCCAAGCCGGCCATCACCGTCATCGGCATCGACACCACGTCGATCGCCAAGGCGTCGAACACGCTGATTCCGTCCGCGCGGGCGAAGGTGAGTATGCGGGTCGCTCCGGGCGGGGACGCGCTGGCGCATCTGGCCGCGCTGACCCGGCACCTGGAGAGCAACGCGCCGTGGGGCGCGCGCGTCACCGTGACGCCCGGAGACGTCGGGCAGCCGTACGCCATCGACGCCAGCGGCCCGGTGTACGACGCGGCCCGCTCGGCGTTCACGCAGGCATGGGGTGTCGCCCCGGTGGACATGGGCATGGGTGGGTCGATCCCGTTCATCGCCGAGTTCGCCGAGACCTTCCCCGAGGCAACGATTTTGGTGACGGGCGTCGAGGACCCCGGCACCCAGGCGCACAGCATCAACGAGAGCCTGCACCTGGGCGTGCTGGAGAAGGCGGCGATCTCCGAGGCGCTGCTGCTCGGTGCGCTGGCGCGCCAGGATGTCACTGACGGTTAGGCGACAGCAAGCAGCTACCTCAGAACGACTCGGGATCGCGCTGAACCGACTCCGGCACCGGGTGCTGGTAGAGCCGAGAGGCGTTCTCCCAGGTGATCTTCCGGATCGCGTCGGCGGGCAGGTTGCCGATCTCCTCGTGAATGGTCGCCTGCGTGTGTGGCCAGGTCGAGTCGCAGTGCGGATAGTCGGCTTCGAGCATGATGTTGTCCACGCCGATGCGGTCCCGCTGCACGAACGACGACTGGTCCTCCACCGCGCAGAACCAGAAATTGCGGGTGAAAACCTCGGCTGGAGTGAGCTTTTCGCCGAGCCGTTCCCACGTGCCGTACATCGAGTGGTAGCTGAGCATGTGGTCCAGCCGGTCCAGCAGGCCGGCGACCCAGCCGATGCCGCCCTCGGACAGGCAGATCTTGAGGTCCGGGAAGCGGCTGGGCAGACCGGAGTACAACCAGTCCACGGCCGCCGAGATGGCGTAGGCGAAGAACAGCACGCCCTGTACGTCCGGCGGCGCGTCCGGGGTGGTGGAGGGGGACGAACCCGACGACCCGATGTGCAGGTTCACGACCGTGCCGGTCTCGGCGCAGGCCGCCATCATCGGATCCCAATAGCCCGAGTGGATGGTCGGCAGGCCCAGCATCGCCGGGTTCTCGCTGAAAGTCATGGCGTGGAAACCACGTTCGGCGTTCTCGTAGATCATCTTGGCGCCCACTTCGGGGTCCAGCAGCCACGGCAGCTGACAGGGGATGATCCGGTCCGGATATGAGCCGGCCCACACGTCGATGTGCCAGTCGTTCCAGGCCCGCACCGAGGCCATCGCCAGGTCGCGGTCGGTGGTGACCTGTTGCAGGCGCTGCCCGGCGAAACCGGGCAGGAATGACGGGAAGTTCAGTGACGCGTACACCCCGTTGAGGTCCATGTCCCGCACGCGTTCGTGGATATCCCAAGCACCCCGGCGCATCTCGTCGAACCGGACGGGCTCGAAGCCGTACTCGGACACCGGGCGGCCGACCACGGCGTTGAACCCGACGTTGGGCAGTTCCTTGCCGTCGTACACCCAGGTCTGGCCGCCGGTGTCGGTGTCCACCACGCGTGGCGCCCGGTCGGCGAACCTACTCGGCAGCCGCCCGGTGAAGGTGTCGGGCGGCTCGACGATGTGGTCGTCGACCGAGATCACGGTGTACCGGCGTGGGGCGCGTGGCGGGTCGGGCAGCAGCGTCACGGTGCGGTCCGCGCCCGTTTTGGCGACGGTGAAGTCCAGGTTGGTGGCCAGATCGTCAATGGATTCCATGTCGTACCAACGCCTTTACTGCAGAACGGACGGATCGGATTTGATGGTCAGGCGCGCGGCGCCGGCCCAGTACACGTCGGCCGCGCGCTCGATCAGGGAGGACTTCATGCCGACCATGTCGGACCACTTCATCTCGCTCGGCTTCAGGCCCGTCAGCAGGACGTCGTAGGCCAGCTTGCAGACGCGGTCGATCGAGGCGGCCCGGTACACCGCCTCGGCCAGGTTGCGGCCCGTGGCGATGACGCCGTGATTGGCCAGGATGGTCGTATTCGCCGAGCCGATACGGGCCGCCAATTCGGCTGCGCGGGAGGGACTGTCGACTTCGCCGTCGTATTCGTCGACCAGGCAGAGGTCGGCCAGGAACAGCGACCCGGTCTGGTGTACCAGCTCCGGTAACCGGCCCAGCGCAGCCAGCACGCACACGTAGTAGGGGTGGTTGTGGATCACCACGCGCGCGTCGGGGCGGGCGCGGTGCAGCTCGGTGTGGATGTGGATGGCCGGCGTGACGTCCCAGCGGCCCCGCTGCACGCGGGCATCCTCGTCGACCACGCAGATATCGGAGGCGGTGACCTCCTGCCACCACAGACCCCACGGGTTGACGTACATGTCGGTCTGGCCGTCCGGCTGCCACGTGATGTGCCCCGCCAGATTCTCGGCGAAGCCGATGGTCGCCAGGTGCCGGAACGCGATGGCCATGGCCTGTTCATCCGTGAGGTCGACGCCGATCGGCGGTGTCACGGAGGGCGCCCACACCTCGATTCCGCCGCGGCGGGGTTCAGCTGCGGTCATGTCCGTCTCCCATCCGGTCTCGAATATCTGCGCGCAGTTCGCCTTTGGCGACCTTGCCGCCCGAGGACCGGGGGAGCTCGTCGACCACGATCAGCCGCTCGGGCAGCAGTTCCTTCGAAACGTCCTGGGCGAGAAGGTGTGTGCACAATTCGTCGAGTTCCAGCGTCAGCGAGCCGATCAGTTCGACATAGACACAGACCTTTTCGCCGAACACCGGATCAGGCATGGCCACCGCCGCGGCCAGACCGACCGCGGGATGCGTCATGACGGCGTCCTCGACCTGAGCTGCGCTGATGTTCTTGCCGCCGCGCACGATGAAATCGGACGTCCGGCCCGTCACCCGCAGATAGCCGTCGGCGTCGATCTCGCAGATGTCGCCCATCCGCATCCAGCCGTCGGCGGTGAAGAGTTTGTCGTGGTCGGCGCCACCGAGATAGCCGAGGCTGGTGGCCGGCCCCCGGCAGGCGGGCTGACCCCGGCCGGTATCGGTGACGTCGATGTCGCCGTCGAAGAGGCGGACGGCCATGTCGGCGACGATCCGGCCGCCGGTGCGCAGCCGGTGCTCCAGGGAGTCGTGCACCGTGGTGCCGCTGAGCAGGCCTGTCTCGTTGGAGCCGTAGAACTGCAGAATCGTTGCGCCGGTCAGCTTTTCGAAATCGTGGGCGGGGCGGTAGGGCAGGGCCTCGCCGCCGGTGAACACCACGCGCAACGAACTGAGGTCGTATTCGCGGGCCACCGGGTCGGCCATGATCATGGTCAATTGGGTGCTGACACAACAGAACACGGTGACCTGATGCTGTTCGATGGCGGCGCACGCCGCGGCCACGGTGAACCGGTCCAGCAGGACATTGGTGGTGCCCAGCAGGATCGGGGTGATGTGGGTGGTCCACAGGCCGAAGCCGAACGGGGTCGGGATGACCGGCAGGAAGACGTCGCCGGAGGTCAGCAGTCCGTTGGCGACGGCCTGCTGATGGAAGTAGTGCCAACGGTTCTGGGTGTGCACGACGCATTTGGGTAGCCCGGTCGTGCCGGACGTCGAGTTGATGAGGAAGACGTCGTCGGGGCCCAGTCGGGTATCGGGGTTCAGCTCCACGGGCACTACGCCCACGGACAGTTCGTCCAATGTCAGCAGCGGGCAGCCGATGGCGGTGGCGACGGTTCGGGCTTGCGCCTGGCGTGGGGGATCGGTGACCAGCAGTCGAGGTTCGGCGCTCTGGAGAATCGCCGTGACTTCGCGGGCCCCGGCGCGCGCACCGACGCCGACCACGACGGCGCCGCATCGCTCGATTGCGACGAACAGCACGTGGATCGCCGTGGTGTCGCCGTGCCACACGGCGATCCGGTCCCCGGGCCGTACGCCTGCACCGGCCAGCTGACCGGCCAGAGCGGTTGCCGCGGAATCGAATTCACGCCATGTCAGGGTTCGGTCCGGGTGATCCACGTACGCCACGCGATCCGGTGTGCGAGCGGCGTTGGTGCGCACGGCATCCGAGATCGTGGAGTCGGTCCACCAACCGTTGGTGTGGAAGCGCGCGACGTCCTCGGCGGTGAAGGCGGGCGAACTCGTGACCGCCAGGTCCATCGTGGTCGCCTCCGCCGCCGGCCGCATCTTCAAATCATATGAAAATAAGCGCGCACGTTGTCAAGAGTTCACAACGACCGCGTGCGGGTGCGCACCATTGCCGGGTCGACCACTCCGGCCGAACCCGGGTAATGCTGGGCGTCGAGCAGATGCGTCGCGGCCAATTCACGTGCCCGCTCGGCGTCACCGGCCTCGATGGCGTCGATCAGCGTGCGGTGATCCGCCAGCGCGGCCCGGCGCTCGTCGACCGGAATGCTGGCGTGGTCGGTGAACTGCCGCGACCAGCTCAGCTCGTGCGACGACCAGAGCTTCTCCAGAGCGCCGGCGAGGATGATCATCGTCTCGTTGCCGCAGTGCTGCACCAGCGCCTCGTGGAACCGCCGGCTCGCGGAGGTGACCAACACCAGATCCTCGACCGATTCGACCGACTCAGTGTGGATTCGCCGAAGGACCGGGACCACCGCGGTTTCGCGGTCGCTGCGCTGTGCGCACAACGCCGCGCAGGCCGGCTCCACCTGCTGCAGGGCGGATCCGACATCGCCGAGGCTCACCTGGTTCGCGCCGAGCACCAAACCCATGGTGTAGGCCACGTTGCTTGCGCTGGGCCGGTGCACCACCGAGCCGCCGAGCTTGCCGCGGCGCACGCTGAGCAGGCCTTCGGCGTCCAGGATGCGGATGGCCTCGCGCAGCGACGGCTTGCTGATCGGAAACTCGACCAGCAGCTCGTCTTCGGTGGGCAGCACGCTGCCGTCGGCGAGCTCACCGCTGAGGATGCGCCGGCGCAACTCGTCGGCCACCTGTTCGGCGAGGCGGCGGAAACGGACGTCGGGCGCGGCCACGGGTGCTAGACCGACAGGTCCCGTCGCAACTTGGCCACGTGGCCCGTGGCCTTGACGTTGTACTGCGCGACCTCGATGTTGCCCTTCTCGTCCACCAGGAACGTCGAGCGGATGACGCCCTGCACGGTCTTGCCGTACATCGTCTTCTCGCCGAAGGCGCCGTAGGCGGTGAGCACCTTGCGGTCGGGGTCGGACAGCAGCGGGAACGTCAGGCCCTCGTTGTCGCGGAACTTGGCGAGCTTCTCGGGCTTGTCGGGCGAGATGCCGATGACGTCGAGCCCGGCCTCGTTGAGTTCGGCCAGGCTGTCGCGGAAATCGCAGGCCTGCTTGGTGCAGCCCGGCGTCGATGCGGCCGGGTAGAAGTAGACGATGACCTTGCGGCCCTTGTAGTCCGACAGCTTCACGGTGTTGCCGTCGGCGTCGGGCAGGCTGAATGCGGGGGCTTTGGCGCCCACTTCGAGTCGCGGGGTCGGTGCCACCGGGAGGTCCCTTCTGTCGGCCAAGCGTTGCTGTTACAGCAAGCTGCTCTAGGGTAGAGCGCCAAGGAGCAACCCGAGCTGGAGGGCTGAAGTGGCTGACCGGAATCCTGACGAGATCAAGCAGGAAATCGATCGTGCACGCGATCAGTTGGCGTTGACGGTTGACGCCCTCGCGGAGCGGGCAAACCCCCAGCGGCTGGCTGACGACGCGAAGGCCAAGGCCATCGCGATCGCCTCCAAGCCGGCGGTCATCGCAACGTTCGCCGGACTCGGCGTGGTGGTCCTGGTGGTGGTTATCCGCAAGATCCGCGGGTAGTCCGACTTTCTAGTTCCCGCGACGCGGTGTCAGCCAGCCTGGCAGCCAGCTGCGCGGAGGATTCGCGACCCGGCCCAGTCGGGTGCAGTTATGGACGATGACCAGGGCGTCGTCGGCTGCTGTTGCAACGTCGGCGCTCGGCGCTGCGTAGTTCGCAACGGCGATCGGTGCCATCAGCTAACTCCCTTCGGTCGTCGTCACCTACATTTCTACACCATCATACGCGGTTTCAGCTAACTTTGTTTTCGCGCCGGTTGTTGCAAAATTGCAGGTCCATCAGATTTTCGCCGATCGACAGACGTCAGCCGCTATTGACGATTGCGTCGCTATACACCATGGGGTAGGTCGGTAGCGGCAACGGCGGCATGGCGAATCAGCCGACACGCGTGGCGATTTCGGGCCGGCGTGGCCGAAAGCGATGTCGGGATGTGATGTTGGCGACAGCTCGGGTTCGATCGGGGACGGCCGAGCTTGTCGCCGGCGTGTTCATACCCTCGGTCGCGGTGTCCTAAACGGCGCTGACCATACGATTTCACCCTGCAGCCATCGGGCTGTTAATGTCTCTCTCGCGCGCCGTTAGCTCAGTTGGTAGAGCAGCTGACTCTTAATCAGCGGGTCCGGGGTTCGAAACCCTGACGGCGCACTTCAGAGCGAAAGCCCCCTCCTTCGGGAGGGGGCTTTCGTCGCATATTCACAGTTGTTGCGCGGTCGGTCAGGTCGCCGCAGCGGACTGAACCGGGCCTTGTTGCCCTCGTCCACGCGGCGGGGTCCTACACGGCGGCCAGGAAGTGCTGAATCGTCTCAGCGACTCGTGCCGGCACCGCTGAGGTAGCGAAGTGCGATTGGTCGGACCAGATCACTCGTTGTGCGTGCGGGAGTTCGGACGCCAACAGGTCCATGCCTTCCGGGAGTGGCGACCAGCTCTGCCCGCCCTGCAGCAACAGCACCGGTACCTCGATACGCCCCCAACGCCCCATGTCCACCGTGTCGCGGGCCATCGCCTCCAGGTCGCCGGCCGCGGCAATCGTGGCCGGGACGGTGACTGCGGGATCGTCGGGTGGTGGAGCGGCGGCCAACACCTCAGCGGGGACGCGCGCGACGTCGCGGGCAAAAAGAGTCAGCGCGTCTGCGAATCGCCCTGCCGCACACAGACTGTGATAGCGGTCGAGCACAGGCAGCAGGTGCGGGCCCGACAGCAGAAGCGGCGGCTCGAACAACGTCAGGGACGCGATGCGCTCGGTGCTGCCCAACGCGGCATGAAGTGCGACCGTCGATCCATATGACCCACCGACGACGTGCGCCCGCTCTCCCGCGCCGTCGGTGACGGCGGTGACGATGGCGTGAAGGTCGGAAGCTTCGGCGGTGAACGTGTTGGGCGAGGGGCCGCGGGTGCTGGGTGTGTGGTTACGGCGGGCATATCGCACGATCCGATGACCGGTTAGCCGTGTGCCGATCTCGGCCCACGATTGCAGGCTGCCGTTCGATCCGTGGACGAAAACCACGGGTACGCCTGCCCCGGACGTATCCACTCCGAGATGGACGCCATCAGATGTAGTGATCGTCGCCGCCATACGACAAGTGTCGCGCAGGCCCATTTGCCCGGCGGGGGTAGTCGCGATGGCCGCCGCCGGCGAGGTCGCTCGTGATTGCCGATCCGGTGCAGGGCTTTGAACGCCATGTGCGTGGTCTGGTGAAAACTCAAGCGGCAGAACATCATTACCTGCTACGTAATCGACTTGCCCCGTTTCGGCGGCCAAGCTTTGAGCTGACCACCCCGACACGAAAGAGGTCAGCATGAACGACATCGTCACCGCCTACCTGAAGACGTGGAACGCCACCGACCCCGTTGAACGTAAGGCTCTGCTCGGCGACCACTGGACACCCGAGGCGTCCTACACCGATCCGATGGCCGACGTCACGGGGCACGACGCCATCGCCGCGGTGATCGGCGCGGTCCACACCCAATTCCCCGGATTCGTCTTCACGCTCGTCAGCGGCCCGGACAGCCACCACAACCAGGCCCGCTTCCAGTGGGGCCTGGGGCCGGCGGGGGAGCAGCCGCCGATCGTCGGATTCGACGTGCTGGCCACGGACGCCGACGGTCGCATCCGGTCGGTGCACGGCTTCCTGGACCAGGTGCCGGGCTGAACCTAGACCTCGGCGGCTAGGAACGTGGCCAGCTGAGCGGTCGCCAGCGCTTGTTCGGCGTCGTATTGCTCGAACGTCGCCACGACGGTGAACCCGAGGCGCTCAGCCAGTCGCAGCGAGGCGCGGTTGGCGGTCTGGGTGATGATCACGACAGGTTGGTCGCCCAGCTCGCCGGCCGCGTATCGCAGCAACAGCCGCGTGGCTTCACCCGCATAGCCCCGGCCCCACGCGCGCGGCCGAAAGACGTAGCTCAGCTCGAGCTCGTCGCCACCGGGTTCCAAGTGACCGGGAACGTCGTTGCGACGGCGACTCAGCGTCACCGTCCCCAGCATGTCGTCGGAATCCGCGGCCGCCGCGATGTAGCAGCCGGGAGCTTCCAATAACGTTGCCGCGCCGACCCCTTCGAGCACAGCGCGTACTTCGTCGACGGGCCGCGGGCCGCCCAGGTACCGGCGCACCCGTTCGTCGGTCTCCGTTTCGATCAGGCCCTTGGCGTCATCGTCACGCGCCTTGCGAAGACGGACGCGAGGCCCTTCGAGACAGGACGCTCGCAATTCACTCGCATCACCCACGCCCACCACTGTGCCAGTGGCGCGGTAACGGCCCGGAAAACAGACATCGCCTCACCCGCTAGCGCAGGTGAGGCGATGTCTACCTCGGGGTGGCTGACGGGACTCGAACCCGCGACACCCAGGATCACAACCTGGTGCTCTACCAGCTGAACTACAGCCACCATTGCTGCTCTGAAGGAGCAGCGTCGTAGATACTAACCGTTCCGGCTCGCTACGCCGAATCCGTCACCGCCGCGTCGTCCGTCGGCGGGCCGAGCTCGCCGGCGACGGCCGCGATTTCGCTGGTAGACGGGCCGGGCGCGGGCACGAACGCGGTGCCGCGGTAGTACTTCAACTCGCGGATGGATTCGTGGATGTCGGCCAGTGCGCGGTGCGCGAGCCCCTTGTCCGGCTGCCCGTAATAGATTCGCGGGTACCAGCGGCGGCACAGCTCCTTGATCGAGCTGACGTCGATCATCCGGTAGTGCAGGAAGTCGTCGAGGCGCGGCATGTCGCGGGCGATGAAGCCGCGGTCGGTCGCGATCGAATTACCGGCCAGGGGTGCGGTTTTCGCCTGCCCGATGTGGCTGCGGATGTAATCCAGCACCATCTGCTCGGCCTCTTCGAGGGTGACCGTGGAGGTCCGCACCTCCTCGATCAGGCCCGAGCGGGTGTGCATCTTCATCACCACATCCGCCATCCCGTCGAGTGCGGCGTCGTCGGTGTGGATCACCACATCGACACCCTCGCCGAGCACGTTCAGGTCGCTGTCAGTGACCAATGCCGCGATCTCGATGAGCCGGTCGGACTTGAGATCCAGCCCCGTCATCTCGCAGTCGATCCATACCAGTTCGTCACGCACGGTGTTCCAGACTATTCCCAGGCGTTCAACGGGGTGTCCATACCCGGCCACCAGCGACCTGACGAAGTAGGGTCAGGCGCATGACGACTGACTCGAGTGCCTCCCCCGCGCAGCAGATCGCCGCTGGTTACAACGTTACCGGCCAGGCGCTGAACCTCGGCGCTGTGCTCGTCGACGGCACCGTCGATCCGACCGCTCAGGTCAAGATTCCGCTCGCCACCATCAACCGGCACGGCCTGATCGCCGGCGCGACCGGTACCGGCAAGACCAAGACGCTGCAGGTCATCGCCGAGCAGTTGTCGACGGCCGGCGTGCCGGTCGTGATGGCCGACGTCAAGGGCGACCTGTCGGGGCTCGCGCAGCCCGGCGCGGCCAACGACAAGACCGCCCAGCGTGCGAAAGACACCGGCGACGACTGGACGCCGACCGCGTTCCCCGTCGAGTTCCTGTCGCTGGGGACGACGGGCGTGGGCGTCCCGGTGCGCGCCACCGTCACCAGCTTCGGGCCCATCCTGTTGTCGAAGGTGTTGGGGCTCAACCAGACTCAGGAGTCGACGCTCGGCCTGATCTTCCACTGGGCAGACCAGAAGGGTCTGCTTCTCGATGACCTGAAGGATCTGCGCGGCGTCATCCAGTTCCTCACCAGTGACGACGGCAAAGAGGAACTGAAGGCGCTCGGTGCGGTCTCGCCGGCCACCGCGGGCGTGATCCTGCGCGCGCTGATCAATCTCGAGGCCGAGGGCGGAGACACGTTCTTCGGATTGCCCGAGCTCAAGCCCGAGGACCTGATGCGTCTGGACCCGCAGGGCCGCGGCATCATCACGCTGCTGGAGCTGGGCAGCCAGGCCGCCCGTCCGGTGTTGTTCTCGACGTTCCTCATGTGGGTGCTGGCGGACCTTTTCACCACGCTGCCCGAGATCGGTGACGCGGACAAGCCGAAGCTGGTCTTCTTCTTCGACGAGGCGCACCTGCTGTTCGCCGACGCGTCGAAGGCGTTCCTGGACCAGGTCGAGCAGACCGTCAAGCTGATCCGCTCCAAGGGCGTCGGTGTCTTCTTCTGCACGCAGCTGCCGACCGACGTTCCCAACGACGTGCTCAGCCAGCTGGGTGCGCGCGTTCAGCACGCGATCCGCGCCTTCACTCCCGATGACCAGAAGGCCCTGACCAAGACGGTCCGGACGTACCCGAAGTCGACCGTCTACGACCTGGAGTCGGCGCTCACGTCGCTCGGGATCGGCGAGGCCGTCGTCACGGTGTTGTCGGAGGTGGGTGCGCCGACCCCGGTGGCGTGGACCCGGCTGCGCGCGCCGCGGTCGCTCATGGGCACCATCGGGCCCGACGCCATTGCTGCCGCTGCCAAGGCCAGCCCGTTGCAGGCGACCTACGGGCCGACCGTCGACCGCGACTCGGCCTACGAGCGGCTGTCTTCGCAGCCGGCTCCGGCCGGTGCGCCGCCGGCGGCCCCCGACGCGGCGCCCGCTCCGGCTCCGGCTGAAGAACCCGACCTCACCGCCTCCGGCCGCGTCGAGGTGGAGGCTGAAGGGCCCGGCATGGTGTCCGAGGTGCTGCAGAGCACGGCGTTCAAGAGCTTCCTGCGTTCGGCGGCGACCGTGGCCGGCCGCGAGATCACCCGCAGCCTGTTCGGTACGACCCGCCGGCGGTAGGTCGGTTCAGCCGACCAGTCCTACGACCCGCCGAGCTTCTTGTAGATCGCGCCGACGATGGGCGCGACGACCGCGCGCGGGCCATAGCCGGTGGCGGCCGACATGGCCTTGGAGGTGAGGCCCGGGACGACGCGCATCTTGTTGTGCTCCAGACCGTCCAGCGAAATCCGGGCGGTGTATTCGGTGTCGATCCAGAGGAAGTCGGGGATCAGTCGCTCGACCAGGGACTGCTCGGACGGGTCGGGCAGCTCGGTCCGCACTGGCCCGGGTGCCAACACCGTGACGTTGATGCCGTGCGGCTTGAGCTCACCGCGCAGCGACTCACTGAAGGTGTTGGCGAACGCCTTTGACGCGGCGTAGGTGGCGTTGTTCGGGATCGGCGAATTGCCTGCCACCGATCCGGAGATCAGGATGCCGCCAGCCTTCCGCGCGATCATCCCGGGCAGGACGGCCAGCACCAAGTCGTGCACGCCCTGCACGTTGAGCTGCACCTGGGCTTTCTCGCCCTCGGCGGGCAGGTCAGCGATCGAGCCGAACGTCGCGGTGCCGGCATTGGCACACAGGATGGAAATGTTGCGCTGCGCCAGCTCCTCGCAGAGTTTGTCGCGGTCGGCGGGATCGGCCAGGTCGCAGGCCCGGACCTCGACGGTGACGCCATGGCGGTCGGTGATGCGCTGGGCGACCTCGGCCAGCACGTCGCCGCGGCGGGCCGTGATGATCAGGTGGTGGCCGCGGGCGGCGAGTTCGGTGGCCAGCGCTTCACCGATGTTCTGAGAGGCGCCGGTGACGACGGCGCGGGCGTCGGGACTGGGAGCGGGTACAGGCATGGGTGCAATCGTAGGGACCAATAGAGTGGCGGCATGAGCGAGGCTTGCCGAGCGAATCGACGGGCCCCGAGCAGCCCCGTGCCGGGTATCCCGCCCGTCGAACGGGGTCGCGTCGCCGCGTGGGCACTGTGGGACAGCGGCGCCACGGGCGTCAACGCCGTCGTGGCGACATTCGGTTTCAACATCTACCTGATCTCGGAGGTCGGCAAAGGGCTCCCCGGCCCGACCACGCCGGAGAGCTGGCTGGGGCGCGCGGTGCTGGTGGCAGGCATCGCGGTGGCGTTGTTGGCCCCGGTGACGGGCGTGATGGTCGATGCGGCCTATCGGCGGCGCAGGGCGCTGGCCGCGCTGACCGGCGCCGTGGTGGTGCTGACGGCGTCGATGACTTTCATCAAGCCCGACTACCACTACCTGTGGATCGGCCTGGCGTTGTTGGCCGCCACCGCGGCCTGCATGGATCTCGCAACCGTCCCGTACAACGCGATGCTGCGTCAGTTGTCGACGCCGACGACCTCGGGCCGCATCTCCGGATTCGGCTTGGCGGCAGGGTTTTTCGGCAGCGTCGTGCTGCTGCTCCTGGTCTTTGTGGGGCTCAAGTCCGGCAGCGGCGACACCCTCGGCCTCCTGGGCGTGCCGAACTCGGACGGCAAACCGGATCGATACGCGGTCCTGGCGGCCGCGGCGTGGTTCGTCATCTTCGCCCTGCCGTTGCTGCTGACGGTGAAGTCGCCGCCGCACGACGGCACCCCGGCCGTCGGATTCTTCGGCGCCTACCGCAGGTTGTGGACGGAGGTCGTCGGCGAGTGGCGCCGTGACCGCAACGTCGTCTACTACCTGCTCTCCAGCGCCGTCTTCCGCGACGGCCTGACGGGAATCTCGATCTTCGGCCCGGTGGTGGGGGTCAGCGTCTACGGGCTGGCGCCGACGAGCGTGCCGCTGTTCGGGGCCGGGGCGTTCACCATCGCGGCACTGGGCGCGGCGTTCGGCGGAATGCTCGACGACCGGATCGGCTCCAAGCGCGTCATCGTGGGCTCGCTGACCGCGATGGTCGCCGTGGGCATCACGCTGATGTTCCTGTCCGGCCCGCTGGCCTTCTGGATCTGCGGCTTGACGCTGTGCCTGTTCGTCGGGCCCACACAGTCGGCGTCACGGAACCTGATGCTCCGCATCTCCGCGGACGGCAAGGAGGGCGTGGCCTTCGGGCTCTATACGACCACGGGCCGGGCGGCGCACGTCCTGTCGCCGTGGTTGTTCTCGATGTTCATCGACATCTTCGCGACGACGCGCGCGGGCCTGGGCGGCCTGTGCACCGTTCTGGCGCTCGGGCTGGTCGGAATGCTGCTGGTGAAGGTGCCGGCCCGGCGTTAGTGCCCGTGTCCGCGGCCGCGTTTGCCGGACTGCCGGCACACCGTGAGGCCGGCGCCTTCGCGCTGTTGAATCTGGGTGCCGTCGACCGAGATGGTGCAGGCGATGCCGCGTCCGGCGTTGACGATGCTGACGCTGGCCGAGCGGGCCGCCGGCCGGTTCAGCTGAACTTCCTTGGTCCACGGCAGCGGCACGTTGAACTCTGTTTGGAGGACTCCACCGGTGTCGACGTAGGTGATGCTCACCGCGCGGCCGTTGCCGATCACGGCGTACAGCACGGCCTCGGTGTCACCGCCCTCGTCGTCGGGTGGCGCAGCCGCGGCGGGTGGGCCAACGGATTCGCTGGGCTCGGAGCTTTCGGGCGTCGTGGTGGTCGTCACAGTCGTCGACGACGACATCGGATCCTGCGACGGGACCGGCAGTGGCGGCGGTGCAACCAGCGTCTGTTGTTCGGAACTGTTGACGATGACCAGCGCGATCACCGAGCAGAGCGCGAGGATCGCCACCGCGCCGGCCAGCGGGAACAGCCATCTGTTGCGGCGGACCTTCGGCGGCGCGGTGACACCGTAGGGATCGGTGAAGGCGTCGGTCTGGTAGCCGGCCGTCGGCATGGCCGGGAGTTTCTTGGTGGCGTCCAGCCCGTCGTCGCGCGATCCGGTCATGCCCACCTCATGTTTGCAGGGTACCTGCGGCGCGCGACGGACCTCGGTGACGTTGCGGCGGGTGGGGTCAGCGGTGCGGGGCCAGTGCCGCGACGGTCATGGCGCGCAGCACGGCCCGCGAGGATTCCTCCTGCTTGCGGGCGCCACCCGCGGTGACACTGTGGGGCGTCGAGTTCATGAGTCCGAACGCGGCGTGCGCCATGGTGCGGGCGTCGGTTTCGCTGCGGGACGGGTCGAGCCGGCGCAGCACGTCCACCCAGATTTCGACGTACTGGCGCTGCGAGCGGCGCACCTGCCGTTTGGCGGCGTCGGGAAGGTTGTTCAGGTCGCGGTCCTGAATCCGGATCAGGTCGGATTCGCCCAGCGCGAAATCGAGGTGGAACTCGATGAGGCCATCGAGTGCTTCGGCGGGGTCGTCGGTGCCGGCCACCACGGCGCGTCCCCCCGCGTGCAGCCGGGCGCTGACGCTGACCAGCAGCTCGACCAGGAGTGCTTCTTTGTTGGGGAAGTGCCGGTAGATCGCGGGCCCGCTGATGCCGGCCGCGGAACCGATGTCCTCGAGGCGGACGGCCAGGAAGCCACGTTCGGCGATGAGTCGTTCGGCGGCCGCGACGAGCTGGCCGCGCCGGTCGGATTTGGCTCGGCTGCGCCGTGTTTCGGCGTCTGAGGCTGATGCCGTCATCGCCACCTCCAACCCGGTCTGGACAACTCAGTTAATGAAGACTAACATCGAGTTCGGTTATTCGCCATTAACTCAAGTGAAATGGAGCGACGATGGCGTCCAGCGTTTCCCAACGGGTATCGCATCGCGAGCAGCACCTGGAGTTGGTGGCCGAACTCAAGGACAAATTGGCCACCGCAGCGCTGGGTGGATCGGAGCGCTCTCGCGAGCGCCACGTCGGGCGGGGCAAGTTGCTGCCGCGCGACCGGGTCAACGGACTCCTCGACCCCGGCAGCCCGTTCCTGGAGATCGCGCCGCTGGCCGCCAATGGCATGTACGACGACGAATGCCCGGGCGCCGGGATGATCGCCGGCATCGGCCGGGTATCGGGCCGCGAGTGCATGATCGTCGCCAACGACGCGACGGTGAAGGGCGGCACGTACTACCCGATCACGGTCAAGAAGCACCTGCGGGCGCAGGAGATCGCCAGCCAGAACCAGCTGCCGTGTGTGTATCTGGTCGACTCCGGCGGCGCGTTCCTGCCCCGCCAGGACGAGGTGTTCCCCGACCGTGAACACTTCGGCCGCATCTTCTTCAATCAGGCCAACATGTCGGCGCGGGGTATCCCGCAGATCGCCGCGGTGCTCGGCTCCTGCACCGCCGGTGGCGCCTACGTCCCCGCGATGAGCGACGAGGCCGTCATCGTCCGCAACCAGGGGACCATCTTCCTGGGCGGCCCGCCCCTGGTGAAAGCCGCTACCGGAGAGGTGGTTTCGGCCGAGGACCTCGGCGGCGGTGACCTCCACTCCAAGATCTCCGGCGTCACCGACCACCTGGCACACGACGACCGTGACGCGCTGCGCATCGTCCGCCGCATCGCTTCGACGTTCGGGCCGCGCGCGCAGGCGCCGTGGGACGTCGCCCCGACGGTGGACGCGGTATGCGACCAGAGCGAGCTCTACGACGTCGTGCCGATCGACTCCAAGGTGCCGTATGACGTGCACGAGGTGATCACCCGCATCGTCGATGGCGGCGAATTCACCGAATTCAAGGCCGAATACGGCACCACGCTGGTGACGGGCTTCGCGCGCATCCACGGCCACCCCGTGGGCATCATCGCCAACAACGGCGTGCTGTTCGGCGAATCCGCCCAGAAGGGTGCGCATTTCATCGAACTGTGCGACAAGCGGTCGGTGCCGCTGCTGTTCCTGCAGAACATCTCGGGCTTCATGGTGGGCCGCGACTACGAGGCCGGCGGCATCGCCAAGCACGGCGCCAAGATGGTCACCGCGGTCGCGTGCGCCCGGGTGCCGAAGCTGACCGTCGTCATCGGCGGCTCCTACGGCGCGGGCAACTACTCGATGTGCGGCCGCGCGTATTCACCGCGCTTCCTGTGGATGTGGCCCAACGCCCGCATCTCGGTGATGGGCGGTGAGCAGGCCGCTTCGGTGCTGGCCACCGTGCGCGGCGACCTGACGCCGGAGGAGGAAGAGGCCATCAAGGCCCCGATCCGCCAGCAGTACGAAGACCAGGGCAACCCGTACTACTCGACGGCCCGGCTCTGGGACGACGGCGTCATCGACCCGGCGGACACCAGAACCGTGGTGGGACTAGCTCTTTCAGTTGTCGCGCAGGCTCCGCTCGAGCCTGTGTCCTACGGCGTGTTCAGGATGTGAGATGAAGACTTTCGATACGGTCCTGGTCGCCAACCGCGGCGAGATCGCGGTCCGCGTCATCCGGACGTTGCGAGCCATGGGGATTCGCTCGGTCGCGGTGTTCAGCGACGCCGACGCCGGCGCCCGGCATGTGCTCGAGGCCGACGTCGCGGTGAACATCGGCCCGGCTCCGGCGCGGCAGAGCTACCTCAGCATCGAGGCCATCGTCGACGCAGCTCGGCGCACCGGTGCGCAGGCCGTGCACCCGGGCTACGGATTCCTCTCGGAGAACGCCGAATTCGCCGCCGCGCTGCACGACGCGGGCATCGTCTTCATCGGTCCGCCGGCCAAGGCCATCGGCACCATGGGCGACAAGATCACCGCCAAGGCGGCGGTGTCGGCGTTCGGCGTGCCGGTGGTTCCCGGCATCTCACGTCCCGGCCTGACCGACGACGAGCTCATCACCGGCGCTCCCGAAGTGGGCTTCCCGGTACTGGTGAAGCCGTCCGCCGGTGGTGGCGGCAAGGGCATGCGCGTGGTGCATTCGGCCGCCGAGCTGCCCGCCGCGCTGGCCTCGGCCCGTCGCGAGGCCGCCTCGGCTTTCGGCGACGACACCCTGTTCCTGGAACGATTCGTGTTGAACCCCAGGCACATCGAGGTCCAGGTCGTCGCCGACAGCCACGGCAACGTCGTGCATCTCGGCGAACGCGAATGCAGCCTGCAGCGCCGGCACCAGAAGGTCATCGAAGAGGCCCCGTCGCCCGTGCTGGACGACGCGACCCGGGCGCGGATCGGCGCGGCCGCATGTGACACCGCCCGCAGCGTCGACTACCGCGGCGCGGGCACCGTCGAGTTCATCGTCTCCGCCGACCGGCCCGACGAGTTCTTCTTCATGGAGATGAACACCCGCCTGCAGGTCGAACACCCCGTCACGGAGCTGGTCACCGGCATCGACCTCGTCGAACTGCAGGTGCGGGTAGCGGCCGGTGAGGTGCTGCCCATGGCCCAGGACGACATCACGATGACCGGCCATGCCATCGAGGCCCGCGTGTACGCCGAAGACCCGGCGCACGACTTCCTGCCCACCGGCGGCACCGTGCTGGCGCTGGCCGAGCCCGCCGATGCGCGGGTGGATTCCGGCATCCGGGCCGGTTCGGTGATCGGTAGTGACTACGACCCGATGCTGTCGAAAATCATTGCGTACGGGCCGGATCGGGAGTCGGCACGGCGTGGCCTCGACCGGGCGCTGGCCGACACCGCCGTCCTGGGTGTCGGGACCAACATCGATTTCCTGCGGTTCCTGCTGGCCGACGAAGACGTCATCGCCGGGCGTCTCGACACCGGTCTCCTGGACCGTCGCACGGGCGACTACGTCGCGGCGCAAGCCGGCGACGAGGAGTTCATCGCGGCGGCCGCGTACCGCTGGCTGCACAGCTGGGCGGATGCCGGTGAGCTGTGGGCCACCCCGACGGGCTGGCGGGTGGGGGAGCACGCACCGACCACCATCCGGCTGCGCGCCGGCGACCGGACCGATCACGTGCACCTCACCGGTACGCCCGCTGCTGCCACGGCACGCATCGAGGACGGCGAACCACGCCGTGTGACAGCGTCGTTGGACGCTGACCGGCTGATCGTCACGGTCGACGGCCTGCGCACCGAGTACCTCACCGCCGTCGAGGACCACCGGCTGTGGCTGGCCGGTGCCGGCCGCACCACCGTCGTCGAGGACGTGCGGGAGGCGCCGGTCCGCGCCGACGACGAACACAGCGGCGACGCCGAGATCGTCAGCCCGATGCCCGGATCCGTTGTCGCCGTGGGGATCGAGGACGGTGCGACGGTCAGTGCCGGTGACGTCGTGGTCACCGTCGAGGCCATGAAGATGGAACACGCGTTGTCGTCGCCGGTCGACGGCACCGTGGAACTGCTTGTCGCCGTGGGCGATCAGGTCAAAGTGGGCCAGCCGCTGGCCCGGATTACCGCTGCAACCGAGGAGACCGAATGAGCGACTTTATTTCCACCGGCACCCTGCCCGACCACTACGCCCAACTGGCCAAGACGGTCCGGGACTTCGCGCAGACCGTCGTGGCGCCGGTGGCGGCCCAGCACGACAAGGACCACACCTTCCCGTACGAGGTCATCGACGGCATGGCCGACATGGGCCTGTTCGGCCTGCCCTTCCCCGAGGAGTACGGCGGTATGGGCGGCGACTACTTCGCCCTGTGCCTGGCCCTGGAAGAACTCGGCAAGGTGGACCAGAGTGTCGCCATCACGCTGGAGGCGGGCGTCGGCCTGGGCGCCATGCCGGTGTACCGCTTCGGCACCGAGGCACAGAAGCAGGAATGGCTGCCGCAACTGGCGAGTGGAAAGGCGTTGGGCGCCTTCGGTTTGACCGAGGCCGGAGGTGGCAGTGATGCCGGTGCCACCAAGACCACCGCGAAATTGGATGGGTCAACTTGGGTTATTAATGGCTCCAAGCAGTTCATCACCAACTCCGGCACCGACATCACCAAGCTCGTGACCGTCACGGCCGTGACCGGCGAACTGCCCGGCGGGCACAAGGAGATTTCGGCGATCCTGGTTCCGGTCCCGACGCCGGGCTTCACCGCCGAACCCGCCTACGACAAGGTCGGCTGGAACGCCTCGGACACCCATCCGCTGAGCTTCGACGACGTGCGGGTACCGGCCGAGAACCTGCTCGGTGACCGCGGCCGCGGCTACGCCAACTTCCTGCGCATCCTCGACGAGGGCCGCATCGCCATCGCCGCACTGTCGGTGGGTGTGGCGCAGGGCTGCGTCGACGAGTGCGTGAAGTACTCGAAGGAGCGAGAGGCGTTCGGCCGCAAGATCGGTGGCTACCAGGCCATCGCCTTCAAGATCGCCCGGATGGAAGCCCGCGCCCACGTCGCCCGCACGGCGTACTACGACGCCGCCGCGCTGATGCTGGCGGGCAAGCCCTTCAAGAAGGCGGCCTGCATCGCCAAGATGATCGCCAGCGAGGCCGCGATGGACAACGCCCGCGACGCCACCCAGGTGTTCGGCGGCTACGGCTTCATGAACGAGTACCCGGTGGCCCGGCACTACCGCGATTCGAAGATCCTCGAAATCGGCGAGGGCACAACGGAAGTTCAGCTGATGCTGATCGCGCGTGAGGCCGGGCTGTGACCGGGAAGAAGGTCATCGAGCAGCGCGGGCTCTGGTACGAGGAGTTCCAGCCGGGCGTGATCTACCAGCACCGGCCCGGCCGCACCATCACCGAGGCCGACAACGTGCTGTTCACCACGCTGACCATGAACACCCAGGCACTGCACCTGGACGCCGCGTTCTCCGACGCGCTGCCGCCCTTCCATGCGCGGCTGGTGAATTCGATGTTCACGTTGTCGACAATCGTTGGCCTGTCGGTGGCCCAGCTGACGCAGGGCACGATCGTCGGGAACCTCGGTTTCTCCGACATCGCCTTCCCCAGGCCGCTTTTCCACGGTGACACGCTGTACGCGGAGTCCGAGGTGATCGAGAAGCGCGAATCCAAGAGCCGCCCGGGCGAGGGCATCGTCACGTTCGCCCACACCGGTCGCAATCAGCACGGCGACATCGTCGCCACGGCGACGCGCAAGACGATGGTGCGCAAGCGTCCGGCGGGAGAGGCATGAGTCTGAACGCACCCGGACCCGGCTGGCTGTTCTGCCCGGCCGACCGCCCCGAACGGTTCGAAAAGGCCGCCGCCGCAGCCGATGTGGTGATCCTCGATCTGGAAGACGGCTGCGCCGCGAAGGACCGGCCGGCCGCGCGCCAGGCGCTGATCGACACCCCGCTGGACCCGGCGCGCACGGTCGTGCGGCTGAACCCGTCGGACACCGCCGATCACCCGCTGGACCTGGAGGCGCTGGCCCGCACCCCGTACACCACGGTGATGCTCGCCAAAACCGAATCAGCCGAACAGGTTCGGGCGCTGGCACCGCTCGATGTGGTGGTGCTGGTTGAGACCCCGCTCGGTGCGCTGGCCGTCACCGAGACCGCCCGGGTCGACAACACCTACGCCGTCATGTGGGGTGCCGAGGACCTGTTCGCAGCGACCGGAGGCACCGCCAACCGCGGGCCCGACGGCACGTACCGCGACGTCGCCAAGCACGTGCGGTCGCAGTCGTTGTTGGCGGCCAAGGCTTTCGGCAAGCTCGCGCTCGACTCGGTCTATCTGGACATCAAGAACCTGGACGGCCTGCGCGCCGAGGTCGACGATGCGGTGGCCGTCGGATTCGACGCCAAGGTGGCCATCCACCCGACGCAGGTTGCGGTCATCCGGGACGGCTATGCGCCGACCGAGAAGGAAATCGCCTGGGCGCGTGCGGTGCTCGATGCCGCGACCCGCGAGCGCGGCGTGTTCCAGTACGACGGCCTGATGGTGGACATGCCGGTGCTCCGCCGGGCCGAGCGCATCGTCGCCCTGGCCCCGTAGCGGCAGCTAGAGGTCCTCGACGCTCAGGATGCCGTCTTGCACGGCGCGGGCGACGAGTTGGGCCTTGGTGGCTGCCGGCCGCCCCGCGGCGGCGTACTTGGCGCGGACGCGTTGCAGGTGGGTCCGGACGGTGGTCGGTGCAAGGTGCAGGCGCTTGGCGACGATGTCCTTGCTCTCGGTCTGGAACCAGGCCTTGAGCACTTCGCGTTCGCGCTGGGTGAGCCCGGGCCGGCCCGAGTCGGTGTCCGAGCAGATGGCCGCGGCCATCCGGGGACCGACGTACGGCTCATGGGTGCTGGCCGCGCGGATGGCCTCGATGAGGTGGCCCTGCCCTTCGCTCTTGGCCAGGTAGGTGACCACGCCGATGGCCAGGCACCGCAGGATGACCTCCGCGTTCTCCAGGTGCGAGTAGACGATCACCGCGTGTCCCGCGTCCACGATGGCGGCGACCGCGTCGAAATCGGGCTGGCGACTGCGCAGTTCGAGGTCCAGGATGACCGCGGCCAACTGCCCGTCGGCCGTGGGATGGACGGCCAGGAACGATTCGGCGTCGAGGTGGTCGGATGCGACGCGGATGGGTGGGTCCGCCTGCGCGCACCACGCCGAGACGCCGGTGTGGATGACGTCGTGGTCATCGACAACGGCGATGGCCAGGGGCTCAGGTGGGTTGGCCGGCGCGGACATGTTCGGTCGATCTTTCTGGAAGTCGGTGGCGCACGGTGATCCACACCGTGTCATCGAGGGTGGTCAGGTCGAATTCATCTTCGTCGTCGACGCTGGATTTCGTCGGCAAATCGGCGTGGCGCCCGCGGTGACACATGACGCTGAGTTCGACCGCGGCCGTTTCCGCGGTGACAGTGATGCGGGCCGGTGAGGCGGCGGCGAGTAGAACCTGGTCGACGAGCCGGGCCAGCCGCCGTGCGGTGGGCACATCCATGGCCGGCAACGCGCCCTGGACATCGACGGAAACGGCGATGCCGCGATTCTGGGCCGCATCGACGCGTGGGCGCAACTCGCGAAGCAGCACGTGCTCGAAGCTGGACGACTGGTCGAAAAGGGTACGCAGCCGCTGGTATTCGAGTTGTGCTCGACGCCGCGTCTCGGCGTCGACCGGTTCTCCGTCGGCGAGGCTGGTCAACAGCGGCTGGATGGTGGCGGCGAGGTCCGCATAGCGGCGGGTGTATTCCTCCTGCACGGCGTCGGCGATCTGTGCTGCGGCAGTCAGGCGCATGTGACTTTCGGTCTCGGCGGACGTGGCTGCCGCAGACCGCCGGATCACGTCAGCCACCACCAGGGCGCAGAGTTGGGCGACAAGGACACTCGCGGTGTCGTAGCCGAGATCGACGATGGTGTGGGCCGCCGGATCCCGAATGATCGCGTAGACGGCGGGGACGACCCAGCACCACGCCAGGACGCCGACCGCATATCTGAGCCGCACACTGAGCAGCAGCGGTAGGACACACCAGCCGATGGCGCCTTCGGCCCACTGCAGCTGGGGGTCGAGGTCCTTGATCGGCATCGAGATCGACTGCACCAGAGCAACAATGACGAGTGTCACGATGCCGAAACGTGCCCGCGGAAAGGTCCGGCCCATCACTCGGGGGATCGCGGACAGCGTCGCCGCCGTCGTCACGACGATGAGGGCCCATTGCAGGTGCGGATACGCCGCGACACGCAGCGAGGCGGGAACGGTCACCAGCAGGTTCACCAGCCCATAGGCAACCAGTGCCAGCCCGTATCCCTTGTGCGCCCGCTCGATGAGCCGCTCCGGGTCGGATGCCGCAGCGGGTCCTCCCGATGTCACCGTGGGCCAGCGTAATTCGACCGTGGTGCCCTGCCCGGGCTGCGTGACAATTTCCGCCATGCCGCCGAGCTGCTGCATGCGGGCGACGATCGAGTCGGCGATGCCGTGTCCCCGTGTCGGCCGGGTGAGGTCGAATCCGTGTCCATCGTCGGTGATCTGGATCCGTCCGGGATGCACGGTGATGGTGACGGCGGTGGCGCCGGAGTGCCGGTCGACGTTGGTGAGGGCTTCGCGTGCGGCGGCCGCGACGGTCGCCGCCATCGCACCGTCCAGCCACATCGCGGTGACGCCGGCATAGTTCACGGGCGTCGTGGTGTGGCTGGCGTGATCACGCAGGGCGGCAACGAGATCGGCCGGTGGCGCGGGGCTGCGGGACGCCTCGGTGAACACGCGAAGGTCGCGCCGCGCCTGGGCGGCGACGCGGTCGGGCGACAAGGCGGCGCCGGTGCCCACCATCAGCAGGGTGGAGGCGACGGTGTCGTGTAGCAGTCGCATCTGCTCGCGGTCGTAATCGCGCACGGCGGCGGTGACTTTCTGGCGGAGCTCGACGGCGAGCCGCTCGGCGCGGGCCACATCGACTTTTTCGGCCACGCGCACGGTCAGCATGCGGATCAGCGTCGACGCCACCCACAGCAAAGCGAAGTAGTAGCCGTTGACCATCTGTGCGGCATCGCGCAGGCCTCCGACGGGCGATGCTCCCACCGCGAGAGCACCGACGACTCCCGCCGTCATCGCCAGGTTGAGCCATGGCTCGAACACCGTGAAACTCGCGATGGCGGTGCCGGCGATCGCGAGCGCCGCGCATGTCGGCGGACAGATCGTGTCGCCAGACATCAGGGCTGGAAGCACCACACATGCGACGGCGGTCAAGAGGTAGTCCACCGCGACGACACGCGGTGCCACGGAGCGAGTCTGCAGTCGGTAGAGCGACCAGGCGCCGGCCAGGGCGGCGAAAACGGTGGAGCTCACCCGCGGAGCCGAGCCGAGCACGACGGCGTACACAACAAGAGCCCCGCCATGGCGCATGATCAGGCTGATGACCGTGGCGTGCTGTAGGAAGTTGCGGCGTGCGGCGCCGGCGACGGTGTCAACCATGGTGCGACTGACTGCGCGTGACGTCAGGGACCGGGCGCAGCTGACACGCGGGTGGCGTCGGTGCCGGCTCGGTTCGGACGTCTCATCGGAACTCTCCGTTCTGACGCTGCTGGTTTGCTGTTGGGACGGTTGTAGCACGCGTTACCGACGAATCTCCGGTCGAATGGCGTCTCACCGGGGTTTGCGGAAGTGAATTCATACGTTCGGGCTACAAGTTGGCCGTATTGCCGGAGCCACACGGACCGGTCCGACACGTCGCCAGTCTGTTACCTGCGATAACCGCGGCCAGATGGCCTGCGGGCGCATAATGGCGGTGATGCCCCAGCACTGCGGCGAGCAGAGCGGATCATCCGACTGATGCCACACCCCGGCATCGGCCGGCGAACCTCACCACCTGAGGTTTGCCCTGGTCGCCACCGCGCTGAGCTTCTCGCGGACTGACGGCCGAACATGCCGTCACCGAAAGGAGGCGGTATGGCTGACCTGTCGGTCCCCGGCCTGAACAACCGGGTGGACCTTGAACCCGTGCAACTCATCGCGCCCGACGGCGCGCCCACCTCCGACGAGCGGTATCGCCGCGACCTGCCGCCCGAGACGCTGGGCTGGCTGTACGAGGAGATGGTCGTCACCCGCGACCTCGACGTCGAATTCGTCAATCTGCAGCGCCAGGGTGAACTCGCATTGTTCGCCTCGTGCCGCGGTCAGGAAGCCGCGCAGGTGGGCGCGGCGGCCTGCCTGCGCAAGACCGACTGGCTGTTTCCGCAGTACCGGGAACTCGGCGCCCTGCTGGTCCGCGGCGTCACGCCCGCCCAGATCAGCGCGGTGTGGCGAGGCCGCTGGCACGGGGGCCTGGGCTTCACCGAGAAACACTGTGCGCCGATCTCGATCGATATCGGGTCGCACGGCCTGCACGCGGTCGGTGCCGCGATGGCCGCCCAACGGCTCGGGGAGGACTCGGTGACCGTCGCGTTCGTCGGCGACGGCGGCACCTCCGAAGGCGACATGCATGAAGCGCTCAACTTCGCGGCCGTCACATCGGCGCCGTGCGTGTTCTTCATACAGAACAATCAGTGGGCCATCTCGGTGCCGGTGCGCCATCAGCAGGCGGGACCGTCGATCGCACACCGCGCCATCGGCTACGGCATGCCCGGCATCCGGGTCGACGGCAACGACGTGCTGGCCTGCTATGCGGTGGTGTCCGAGGCGGCGCAGCGCGCCCGCGGGGGCGACGGGCCGACGCTCATCGAGGCCGTCACCTACCGGATGGGGCCGCACACCACCTCGGACGACCCGACCCGCTACCGCGACCCCGATGAGCTGAAGCACTGGGAGGCACGCGATCCCATCACGCGCTACCGGGCGTACCTGGAGCGCGTCGGGGTGTGGACACCCCGACTGCAGCAGCACGTCGAGAACCGCTCCCGTCGGCTCCGCACCGAACTGCGCGAGGCGGTTCTGACGGCGCCGGACTTCGACGTCGCGGACATGTTCGACAACGTCTACGCCGACATCACACCCGAACTGGCCCGGCAGCGCGACGCGTTGCTTGCCGAATTGGATTGGGAGGGTTGACATGACGCAGCTCATCGAGCGACCGCCGTGGTCCGGTGACGCGGAGCCCGACGAGCCGGAGCCCGCCGGGACAACGGCCACGGTCGCCACCGTGTCAATGGCGCAGGCCATCAACCGCGCGCTGCACGACGCCATGGCCGCCGATGACCGGGTCCTGGTGTTCGGTGAGGACGTCGCACAGCTGGGCGGGGTTTTCCGCGTCACCGACGGTCTGCACGAAACCTTCGGCGAAGCAAGGTGTTTCGACACGCCGCTGGCAGAGTCGGCGATCGTCGGGATCGCCATCGGCATGGCGGTCCGTGGCATGGTGCCGGTACCCGAAATCCAGTTCGACGGATTCGCCGCCCCGGCGTTCGACCAGATCGTCAGCCACCTCGCGAAGTACCGGATGCGTACTCATGGCGATGTCGACATGCAGGTGACCATCCGCATCCCGTCGTTCGGCGGTATCGGTGCGGTGGAGCATCATTCGGAATCGACCGAGTCGTACTGGCTGCACACCGCCGGGCTGAAAGTCGTCATCCCGTCGACGCCGTCTGACGCGTACTGGCTGCTGCGTGAGGCCATCTCGTCCCGCGACCCGGTGATCTTCCTGGAACCCAAGCGCCGGTACTGGACCAAGGGCGAGCTGGACACCAGCGTGCCGGCGTTGCCGATCGGGCGGGCCGCGGTGCGGCGGACCGGGCGCGACGTCACGGTCATCACGTACGGCTCGCTCGTCGACACCGCCTTGGCGGCAGCGGATCTCGCGGACGGCCACGACCTGGAGGTCATCGACCTGCGGTCGCTGAACCCGCTCGACTTCGACACCATCGCGGCGTCGATCCGCAAGACCGGACGGACGGTGGTCATGCACGAGGGGCCGCGCACCCTGGGGTTCGGCGCCGAACTGGCCGCCCGGATCTCCGAAGAACTCTTCTATGACCTGGAGGCACCCGTGTTGCGCGCCACCGGCTTTGACACCCCCTATCCGCCTGCCCGGCTGGAGAAACTGTGGCTGCCCGGCGTCGACCGGCTGCTGGACTGCGTGCACAAGGCGATGAGCCAGCCATGACCGCGACACGGGACTTTCTGGTCCCTGACTTGGGCGAGGGACTGGAAGACGCGACCATCACGTCCTGGGCGGTGGCAGTGGGGGACACCGTCGACCTCAATCAGGTGCTGTGCACCGTCGAGACCAACAAGGCTGCTGTGGAGATACCCAGCCCGTATTCCGGGGTAGTGGCCGAACTCGGTGGGGCAGAAGGGCAGACGCTCGCGGTGGGCGCCGTGCTGGTCCGCATCGCCACCGACGAGCCGGCGGCTGAGGCCGCCCCTGCACCGAAATCCGAGGCGCCGAAATCCGAAGAGCCGAAAGCCCAGTCTCCGGGCCGCAAACCCGTGCTGGTGGGGTACGGCGCGGACGCCGACCTCGACACCACCCGCCGCCGGCCCCGAGCCAAACCGCGGGTGCGCAAGCTGGCGGCAGACCTGCACGTGGACTTGTCCGGGGTGGTGCCGTCGGGCCCGAACGATATCGTCACACGCCAGGATGTGCTGGCTTCGGCGCACCAGACCGCCGATGCCGACCTGGTTCCCGTCAGCGGAGTTCAGGCCGAGATGGCGCGCCGGATGTCGGTGTCACGCAGGGAGATACCGGACGCGCACGCGTCGGTTCAGGTGGACTGCGCCGAGTTGCTCCGGGTACGCGACACCCTGGCCGGGGCCGATGCCACCGTCACACCGTTCGTGTTGACGCTGCGGCTGCTGACCATCGCGCTGCGGCACCACCGCGAGTTCAACGCCACCTGGGTGCCGACCGATGACGGCGCGAGCGTGCATCTCCACGAATCGGTGCACCTCGGCATCGGCGTCGCGACGTCGCGCGGCCTGCTGGTGCCGGTGGTCCGCGATGCCGGGCGCCTCTCCACGCGGGAACTGGCCTGGGCGGTGGAAGGGCTGATCCGCTCCGCGCGCGACGGCACGCTGAAACCCGTTGAACTGCATGGCTCGACGTTCACGGTGTCGAACTTCGGGGCGCTGGGCCTGGACGAAGGCGTCCCCGTCATCAACTATCCGGAGGCGGCGATCCTCGGGATGGGCACGCTCAAACCCCGTGCCGTCGTGCGCGACGGCGAGGTCGTGGCGCGACCGACCATGACACTCACGTGCGCCTTCGACCATCGCATCGCCGACGGAGCCGGGGCGGCCGCGTTCCTCGGCGAACTGCGGGCCCTCATCGAAGCGCCCGAACTGGCGCTCCTCGACGCCTGATCACCGCTGCTTGGCAGCAGCCAATCGGGCGGCGAATTCCGGTGACTCGATCGAGGCCGCCTGCGGGACGATCTCGATGTCGACCGCCTTCGCGTGCTGCTCGTAGTCCAGTACGCCTGGGTGGTCCGTCGCGCGCATCGATGCCTTGGTCGCCAACACCACGTCGCGTGGCGCCGCGGCCGGACCAGCGGCCAGCGTCAGTGCCGCGGCGACGGGGTCGTCGGCGACCTCGAGTGCCAGGCCGTGCCGCACGGCGGCGTCGGCGTCGAACTTCATGCCGAACAACAGTGCCGCCCGCGCGGCCTGCGGACCGATGGCTCGCTGCAGCATCCAGGTGGCGCCGCCGCCCGGATGGATCCCGAGCTTCTGGAATCGCGGGTCGAAGATCGCCCCGGGCCCCGCGATCCGGACATCGGCGGCGAGCGCGAGATTGAGGCCCGCCCCGACGGCCGGGCCGTTCACCGCGGCGATCGTGGGCAGCGTGCAGTCGGCCACCGCGAGGAATCCGTCGTAGATCACCCGCAGACCGTTCACGGTGGCAGCGCCCAACGCGGTCAGGTCGGCGCCGGCGCAGAACGCCTTACCGGCGCCCGTCACGACGACGGCGTGCACGCCGTGATCGGCCTCGGCAGCGTTGATCGCGGCCCGCAGGCCGGCTGACATCTCCGCGGTCACCGCGTTGCGGCGGTCGGGATCATTGACCGTGATGAGTGCGACGCGGTCGATGACCTGCGTCAGTACGAGATCGGACACCACCCCAGCCTATGGCCTGTGTTTTGACTCACGTGAGTCAAAACCTTCCCTTGTGCGCCCATCTGCGACATAACTGTGCGATTGCTGTGGAGTTGGTGACGAAGGGTGCCCGAAGTTCATGTTGACGCGTTTTGCTGTGGTTGCTGCTGTGGGCATGTTGCTCCCGTTCGGGGCAGCGACCGCTGCGTTCGCCGACCCCGCGCCGGTCGGCGATGCGGGTCCGCCGGTGGATACCGGCGTCGTGGCCTCCGACGAACCGGCCACTGTCACCTCGCCGGACGGCTGGACGTTGACCGTGGCGGCCAAGGATGAGACCGAGCTGCCCATCGCGCCGCTGACCACCGCCGTGAGCTCGCGCGAATACCTGGTGGGCGGCACGTTCACGGGCACGGTGACCGGTAAGGGCAAAGGCACCCTGACCGGTGGCACGCTGGAGGCCGGCTATCAGATCGGGTGCGGTATCGAGCTGGGGCAGATCCGTCTGGTGGGGTCGGTGGGTGCCTCGACCGCCAACGCGAACCTCTTCACCGGCGCCATCCCGACCGGCGTGACGTTCCCGCTCGTCGGCAGCATCGAGGTCCACCCGAAGCCGGGCACGGTGACCCAGGTTCCGGTGGACAAGAAGTCCTTCAAGGCGGCGCCGGCGCGCATCACCCTCAAGGACGTCCACATCAAGGTCGACGGCTGCCTCGGACAGTCGTTCCTGCGCTCGTACGCGACGCTCACGAGCTCCACCGCCGACACCGACGACATCGTCGCCTACTACGGCATCACGAAGACCGTCTGACCCGGACCCGGCAGCAGTGGACGGCCGTCAGTCGTCGTCTTCGTCCTCGTCGTCGTCCGAGAAGGCGAGCTCGTCGAGGGACAGCGGATCGTCGCTCTTGGGGTCGACACAGTACTGCTGCCAGTAGGACGCGCTGAAGAAGATCGTGTCCGACGCGTCGCCGTTCGACCCTTCGGCATCGGCGCCGACCTGGACCCACAGCAGGCCGTTGTCCTTGACCCCATAAGACAGCGCGTTCTCGTAGATGATGCCGCTGTCGACCGTCTTGATGTGCACGTTGTGGACCATGTCGGCGAGCGTGCCAGGGCTGCTTGGCTGTTCGGTGAAATCCAGGCAGCGCGTTGGCAGCCGGCCGGGGGCGGCGGCGTGCTTCCTGCGACGTCGAAGCTGCGGTGCCGGTTCTGACATTGTCTGAGCGTTTCGTCGCGCCGAGCCTGATTCAGCGGGCACAATGCGCGGGTCCAGAGGAAGGGGACCATGAGCACCGACGCAGATTCGCCGGCATTGCGGCAGCGCGTCGAAGACCGGTACCGGCAGTTGGCGGAGATGCGCCGCCTGCGGCCCATTGTTGCGGTCGTGAACCGGTTCAACGAGATCGACGGCGGCACGCTGGGGACGGTCGTGTCGGTCCAGCTGTTCACGACCGTGATCCCGCTCGCGATCATCGGCTTCAGCTATCTCACCGGGTTCGCGGACAACGCCAGCCCCGGCGTCGTGGTGAGCCGGCAGCTCGGGCTCGTGTCACCGCTGACCGATCACGTGCGGGCGGCGTTCGGCCGGGCGTCGGGCCTACGGTCCACGTGGACGTTCTTCGGCGTCGCCGGGTTCCTGGCGTGGGGTATCCCGATGTCGATGACCATCGCCGGCATCTTTGCCAAGGCCTGGCGCCGGAAGCCCTTCGGTTGGGGCGGCAAGCTGTGGCGCGGTGCCACGTGGTTCGCGCTCTACCTGTTCATGATCGGCTTGCGGGAACGCATCGCTTTCGGCGCCGAACATCACGGCTGGTCGCAGCTTCTCCTATTCGTGGTGTCGCTGATCCCGGTGTGGGTCTTCTGGACCCTCACTCCGGGGCTACTGGTGCGCGGCGGAACCCGGGGCCGGGCCGGACTGGTACTCGCGGGCCTGGCGGGCGTGGTCATCGAGGGGACCATTCTGCCGCTGGCCGCCCGCCTGGTGTTCCCGCCGCTGTTGCGCGGGTGGGACGAATTCGGGCCCATCGGCGTGGCGATGGCGGTGCTCACCTGGTGCGGCATCAGTGGAATCGGCTGGGTCGTGACGGCCTGCGTGGGTGCGGTGCTGTGGGAGCGGACGACGCCGTCGGAGACGGTCATCGACGCCGAGACCGATGAGCGCCCCCGGCAGGAATCGAACCTGCGACCTAGAGATTAGAAGGCTCTTGCTCTATCCAACTGAGCTACGGAGGCAACGCGCAGGAAGTCTATCCCGACGCTTCTGGACCGTGGCCATGGCAACAGCGGTATTGCCCGCGCCGTTCCCGGCGGCGGACTAGCGTTAGGGTCCAGCGCTGGGCAACGACGGAGGAGAGCGACAGCCATGAGCGACGTGCCGGATTTTGACACGGCCGGGTTGCCCGAAGAGTTGAGTGCGGTTGATCAGTTGATGCATCGCGGGGAGGCCAACCCCCGCACCCGGTCCGGCATCATGGGTGTCGAACTGCTGGACGTCACCCCGGACTGGGAGCGGTACCGCGCGGGATTCGAGCAGGCTTCCCGCAAGGCCATCCGCCTGCGGCAGAAGGTCGTGATGCCGAGCCTGCCGACGGCGGCGGCGCGCTGGGTGGTCGATCCCGATTTCAATCTCGATTTTCACGTGCGCCGGGTGCGCGCCCCCGGCGCGGGCACGCTGCGTGAGGTCTTCGATTTCGCCGAGCTGGCGCTGCAGTCGCCGCTCGACATCTCCCGTCCGCTGTGGACGGCCACGCTGGTCGAAGGGCTGCCGGGTGGTGGCGCCGCCAACATCGTGCACATGAGCCACGCCGTCACCGACGGTGTGGGCAGCATGGAGATGTTCGCGAACCTCTACGACCTCGAGCGGGATCCCGCGCCGCGGCCGTCGGCGCCGCTGCCGATCCCCGAAGATCTGTCGCCGAACGACCTTGCGCGCCAAGGCATCAACGCGCTGCCGAAGGGCATAGCCAACAACGTCCTCGATGCCACGCGCGGCGCGGCGGGTCTGCTCGGGCGGATGATGCGGGATCCTGCCGACGCGGTCGGCGGGGTGGTCGACTACGTCCGGTCGAGCCGGCGGGTGATGACGCCCGCGGCGCCGCCGTCGCCGGTGTTGCGCCGGCGTGGTCTGGCGTCGCGCAGTGAGGCGATCGACATCAAGTTCAGCGATTTGCACAAGGCCTCCAAGGCCGCCGAGGGCTCCATCAACGATGCCTACCTCGCCGCGCTGTGCGGCGCGCTGCGCCTCTACCACGAGGCCAAGGGCATCCCGGTGGCGTCGCTGCCGATGGCGGTGCCGGTGAATGTGCGCTCCGACTCGGACCCGGCGGGTGGCAACAGATTCGCCGGGGTCAACATCGCCGCGCCCATCGGCGTCGTCGACCCGCGCAAGCGCATCCAGAAGGTGCGCGCCCAGATGACCCGCAAGCGCGAGGAGCGCGCCATCGAGGTGGTCGGTGTCGTCGCGCCGCTGCTGAACCTGGTGCCCGACCCCCTGCTGGAGTCCATGGCCGGCTCGGTGGTCAATTCCGATGTGCAGGCCAGCAACGTGCCCGGCCCGCCGGTCGACACCTACATCGCCGGCGCAAAGGTGGTGCGGCACTACGGAATCGGGCCGCTACCCGGGGTCGCGATGATGGCGGTGCTCATCTCCCGCAGCGGCTGGGTCACCGTCAGCACCCGCTACGACCGGGCTTCGATCAACGATTCGGAGCTGTGGGCCCGCTGCCTGCTCGACGGATTCAACGAGGTGCTGGCCCTGGGTGGGGACGGCCGGGCCATTCCGGCGTCGTTCGAGTTGTCGGACGAACAGGTCGAGTCGGCAGTGAACGGGGGTGCCGCACAATGAGTTCGGACGACGACTACGCGGGCGAGTTCCGGAACGCCCGGTTGCCGGGCTCGGTGGCGGAGATTCTGGCCAGCCCCGAGGGGCCGGAGGTCGGTGCGTTCTTCGACATGGACGGCACCCTGGTGGCCGGGTTCACCGGCGTGATCATGACGCAGGACCGGTTGCGCCGGCGCCAGATGGGCGTCGGCGAATTCATCGGCATGGTGCAGGCCGCGGTGAACCACCAGCTGGGGCGCGCCGAGTTCGAGGATCTGATCGGCCGGGGCGCGCGGATGCTGAACGGCAATTCGCTGAGTGACCTCGACGAGCTCGGCGAGCGGCTGTTCATCCAGCACATCAAGAAGCGAATTTATCCCGAGATGCGCGAGCTCGTCCGCGCGCACCAGGCGCGCGGCCACACCGTCGTCCTGAGTTCGTCGGCGCTGACGGTCCAGGTGGAACCGGTGGCGAACTTCCTCGGCATCAAGAACGTGCTGTGCAACAAGTTCGAGACGGACGAGGACGGACTCATCACCGGTGAGGTGGTCAGGCCGGTGCTGTGGGGACCCGGAAAGGCCAACGCCGCACAGCATTTCGCGGCAAACAACGGTGTCGACCTGGCGCAGAGCTACTTCTACGCCGACGGTGACGAAGACGTCGCCCTGATGTACCTGGTCGGCAATCCGCGGCCCACCAACCCGGCCGCCAAACTGGAATCGGTTGCCGCCAAACGTGGTTGGCCGGTGCTGAAGTTCTCCAGCCGCAGCGGCAGCAGCCCCATCGCGCAGCTACGGACCGTCGCCGGCATCGCGTCGCTGGCGCCGGTCGCTGCCGGTGCCCTCGGGCTCGGTCTGCTGACCGGCAGCCGGCGCACGGGCGTCAACTTCTTCACGTCGGCGTGGAGCAAGGCGTTGATGGCGACCCTCGGCATCGACCTGAACGTGCTCGGCGCGGAAAACCTGCGGGCGCAACGGCCCGCGGTGTTCATCTTCAACCACCGCAACCAGGCCGACCCGATGATCGCCGGCGCACTGGTGAGCGACAACTTCACCTCGGTGGGCAAGAAGGAACTCGAGAGCAACCCGATCATGGGCACCATCGGCAAGGTGATGGACGCCGCGTTCATCGACCGCGATGATCCCGCCTCGGCCATCGAGAGCCTCCACAAGATGGAAGAGCTTGCTCGTAAAGGTCTTTCGATCCTGATCGCACCCGAGGGCACCCGCCTGGACACCACCGAGGTCGGCGAGTTCAAGAAGGGGCCGTTCCGGATGGCCATGGCCGCCGGTATCCCCGTCGTGCCGATCGTGATCCGCAACGCGGAGGTGATCGCCGCGCGTGATTCGTCGACCTTCCACGCGGGCAAGGTCGACGTGGTCGTGTATCCGCCGATCTCGGTCGAGGACTGGACGCTCGACGACCTGTCGGAGCGCATCGCGGAGGTGCGGCAGCTCTATCTCGACACCCTCCGAAAGTGGCCCCACGACAAGGTGCCCGACAATCCGCTGTACCACCGGGTGGCGGCGCCGGCCGAACCCGGGGACTCGCCCGACGACAGCGGCGATGAACCGCGCAGCGCCAAGGGCCGACGGTGAAGCACACCGCTGACGACCTCGCCAGCTTCGACCCGACGGACGACGCCCTGGTGCTCACCGCGGTCGGCTCCGCCGCCGAGTGGGACCTGCTCAACGACTGGCTGGCGCACCAACGCAAGCAGCACCCGGATACCCGCCTCGAGGTGCTCCGGTTGCCGACCGAGGGTGAGCCGTCGCCCGGCACGCTGGCCCGCCTGGTGGAACTGCTCGGTGCCGACGAAGGCCGGTCGGTGGTGCCCGTCCGCGTGTTCTGGGTGCCCGCCGGGCTGCCGACGCGCTCCAAGATCGTCTCGCTGATCTCGGGCCGCGACCGGTACCGGCCACCGGAGCTGCTGCAGCGCCGCATCCTGCGCAAGGACCCCCTGCGGGCCCGGGTCGTGGCCGGTGAGCCCGCCACGGTGGGGCAGCTGCGGCAGCAGTGGAAAGACACCACGACCGCCGAAAACCCGAGGGAATTCGCCCGATTCGTGCTGCGCCGGGCGCAACTCGCCATCGAGCGGGTGGAGCTGCGGCTGCTCGGGCCCGAATACAAGTCACCCCGGCTGGTCAAGCCCGAGGTGCTGGCGTCGGCCAGGTTCCGGGAAGGCCTGGAGAAAATCCCCGGCGCCACGGTCGAGAAGGCCGGCGAGATGCTCGACGAGCTGTCGACGGGCTGGAGCCGGTTCTCCGTCGACTTCATCCCCAAGATCGGGCGTGCCATCTTCAGCCGGGGTTTCGATCCCAACGTGGACTACGACCGTGACCAGGTCGAGGCCATGCGGCATGCGCTGGAGCTGCACCCCGCCGTGCTGCTGTTCTCGCACCGGTCGTATCTCGACGGCGTGATCGTGCCGGTGGCGATGCAGGAGAACCGCCTGCCGCCGGTGCACACCTTCGCCGGGATCAACCTGGCGTTCGGTCTGATGGGGCCGATCTTCCGGCACTCCGGCGTCATCTTCATCCGGCGCAACATCGCCGGCGACCCGTTGTACAAGTACGTCCTCAAGGAGTACGTCGGGTACATCGTGGAGAAGCGCTTCAATCTCAACTGGTCCATCGAGGGCACCCGCTCCCGGACCGGAAAGATGTTGCCGCCCAAGCTCGGCCTGCTGGCGTACGTCGCCGATGCCTACCTCGACGGCCGCAGCGAGGACATCCTGCTGCAGCCCGTCTCCATCAGTTTCGACCAGTTGCACGAGACCGCCGAGTACGCCGCGTACGCCCGCGGCGGTGAGAAGACCCCCGAAGGCCTGAGCTGGCTGTACCACTACATCAAGGCGCAGGGCGACCGGAACTTCGGCAAGATCTATGTGCGGTTCCCCAAAGCGGTCTCGATGCGCGAACAGCTGGGGCCGCCCGACGGTCCGGCGGCCACCGATCCTGCGCTCAAACGCCTTGCGTTGCAGAAGATGGCGTTCGAGGTGGCGTGGCGCATCCTGCGGGCCACGCCGATCAACGCGAACGGCCTGGTGTCGGCGCTCCTGCTGACCACCCGGGGCCTGGCGCTGACACTGGACCAGTTGCACCACACCCTGCAGGATGCGCTGGATTACCTTGAGCGCAAACAGATTCCGATGACCAATTCGGCGCTGCGGTTGCGTACCCCCGAAGGGGTCCGGGCCGCGCTCGACGCGATGTCCGGCGGTCATCCGATCACCGCCGTCGACACCGGCCGCCAGCCGGTCTGGTACATCGCTCCGGAGGACGAGCACGAGGCGGCGTTCTACCGCAACACGACCATCGACGCGTTCCTGGAAACCGCCATCGTCGAGCTGGCCATGGCCCACGCGGCCAAGGCGGAATCCGATCCGGTGGAGGCCTTCTGGACGCAGGTGATGCGGCTGCGCGACCTGCTCAAGTTCGAGTTCTACTTCGCCGACTCGGCGTCGTTCCGCGCGCACATCCTGGAGGAGATGTCGTGGCAGGCCAACTGCGAGCAGCAGTTGGCCGAAGGCGGCGAGGCCATCTACGCGATGCTGCGGGCCAAGCGGCCGATCATCGCCGGCGCGATGCTGCGGCCGTTCCTGGAGGCCTACGAACTGGTCGCCGACGTGCTGCGGGGCACGCCGCCCGACATCAGTGAGAAGGACCTGACCAAGCGGGCTCTCGGAATCGGCCGGCAGTACGTCGCGCAGGGCCGGATCCGCAGCAACGAGTCGGTGTCGGCGCTGCTGTTCACCACGGCGCGCCAGGTGGTCGCGGACCAGAAGCTCCTCGAAGCGGCCCCCGATCTGGAGGAGCGGCGCACCGCCTTCCTCGCCGAGCTGCGGGCGATCCTGGCGGACTTGGCGACCGTCGACTCGATCGGCTGGATCAAGTTCGATCTGCGGGAGTTGCAGCGACGTAAGGCCAAGAAGGCCATCGAGGCCGAGTAGCTCGGGCCGGGCACGCGAGCCCGGGTTATCCACAGTTCGCGATTCATCCACAACCGGCGCCGCCCTGGGGGCGGCGCCGGTTCTTTTGTCGGTGCCTGACGGGTCAATGGACGCGAGAGGCCGACGAGAACGCCGGCAACAGCGAAATGGATGGAGAAGCACATGTTCGAGACACCGTTCACCGTGGTCGGCAACGTGATCACCGACGTGGTGGCACGTCGGGCCGGGGAGAGCAACCTCGCCACGTTCCGGATGGCGAGCAACTCACGGAAGAAGACCGACGACGGCTGGGAGCCGGGCAACTCGCTGTACGTCACCGTCAACTGCTGGGGCCGGGTGGCCGACGGGGTGGCGGGCCGGTTGTTCAAGGGCGATCCGGTGGTGGTCGTCGGCCACATCTTCACCAACGAGTATCTGGACAAGGAAGGCAACCGCCGGTCATCGATGGAGGTGAGGGCGACGTCCGTCGGTCCGGACATGGCGCGCTGCCAGGTCAAGATCGATCCCCGCCGGCCGAGCCCGGTAGAACTGGAGCAGCCCCAGGCGGCCCCGGAGTCGACCGATACCGAGAACTCCGACGATCTGGTGCTGTCGGCGTAGGGATATGTCGGGGCGCCACCCGCGGCCCATCGCGGGGCGCCCCGACCGCGCCACCGCGCGATTTGGTGGCTTGCCTAGGATGGTCAGCGAGTTTTCGCGGAGCCGCGCCCGATCCAGTGAGCCGGGGCTCGCGCTACGAGAACGCTACGACGAACAGCCAACGAAAGGCATGACCACGGCATGGCCGAATTCATCTACACGATGCGCAAGGTCCGTAAGGCGCACGGCGACAAGGTCATCCTCGACGACGTCACCCTGAACTTCCTGCCCGGCGCGAAGATCGGTGTCGTCGGCCCCAACGGCGCCGGTAAGTCCAGCGTCCTGAAGATCATGGCCGGCATCGACAAGGCCAACAACGGCGACGCCTTCCTGGCACCCGGGGCCAGCGTCGGCATCCTGATGCAGGAGCCCGAACTCGACGAGACCAAGACCGTCCGCGAGAACGTCGAGGCCGGCGTGGCCGTCAAGGCCAAGCTCAACCGGTACAACGAGGTCGCCGAGCTGATGGCCACCGACTACACCGACGAGCTCATGGAAGAGATGGGCAAGCTCCAGGAGGAACTCGACGCCGCCGACGCCTGGGATATCGACTCCCAGCTGGAACAGGCCATGGACGCCCTGCGCTGCCCGCCGCCGGACGAGCCCGTCACCCACCTCTCCGGTGGTGAGCGCCGCCGTGTCGCACTCTGCAAGCTGCTGCTGAGCAAGCCCGACCTGCTGCTGCTCGACGAGCCCACCAACCACCTGGACGCCGAGAGCGTGAACTGGCTCGAACAGCACCTCGCCGACTACAAGGGCGCGATCCTGGCCGTCACCCACGACCGGTACTTCCTGGACAACGTCGCCGAGTGGATCCTCGAGCTCGACCGCGGCCGCGCCTACCCGTACGAGGGCAACTACTCCACGTACCTGGAGAAGAAGGCCGAGCGTCTCGAGGTGCAGGGCAAGAAGGACCAGAAGCTGCAGAAGCGGCTCAAGGACGAGCTGGCCTGGGTGCGTTCGGGCGCCAAGGCCCGTCAGGCCAAGAACAAGGCGCGCCTCGGACGCTACGAGGAGATGGTCGCGGAGGCCGAGAAGACCCGGAAGCTCGACTTCGAGGAAATCCAGATTCCGACGCCGCCGCGGCTGGGCAATGTCGTGGTGGAGGTCGACAACCTGAAGAAGGGGTTCGACGATCGGGTCCTGATCGAGAACCTGTCCTTCACCCTGCCGCGTAACGGCATCGTGGGCGTCATCGGCCCGAACGGTGTCGGTAAGTCCACGCTCTTCAAGACCATCGTGGGCCTGGAGCAGCCGGACGGCGGCACGGTGAAGGTCGGTGAGACGGTCAAGCTGTCGTATGTCGACCAGAGCCGCGCGGGCATCGACCCGAAGAAGACGGTCTGGGAGGTCGTCTCCGACAAGCTCGACTACATCGAGGTCGGCCAGAACGAAATCCCGTCGCGGGCCTACGTGTCGGCGTTCGGCTTCAAGGGACCCGATCAGCAGAAGCCGGCCGGCGTGCTCTCCGGTGGTGAGCGCAACCGGCTGAACCTGGCGCTGACCCTCAAAGAGGGCGGCAACCTGATCCTGCTCGACGAGCCGACCAACGACCTGGACGTGGAAACCCTGTCTTCGCTGGAGAACGCGCTCGAGCAGTTCCCCGGTTGCGCCGTGGTCATCAGCCACGACCGCTGGTTCCTGGACCGCACCTGCACCCACATCCTCGCGTGGGAAGGTGACGACGAGGACGAGGCGAAATGGTTCTGGTTCGAAGGCAACTTCGGTGCCTATGAAGAGAACAAAGTGGAACGACTTGGAATCGAAGCGGCGCGTCCGCACAGAGTGACCCACCGCAAGCTGACTCGCGACTAACGTCGCACGTACGTGCCGATTGGGCACGACAGCGCGACGTCAGGAGCAAGTCGGATGACGGAAAATCGGGGCGGACTCAGCGGCACGACGCGGTCCGCCGGTGCGGACGGCAATGCTGGTCTCGCACGGGCATACCTGCAGACCTACCGCGGCCCGAACGATGGTTCGCCGGCCGACGGTGGGGTCACCGCCCCGATCGATGTCGCGATGGCGACCCGGGTGTCCCCGGCGTTGCTGGCCGCCCACTACCGCCTCGGTCATCGCCGGTCGACGGGGGAGACGCTGGTCGCGATCTACCCCGCCGACGATCCCGGCCGCTTCGGCCCGGCGCTGCAGATCGTGACCGATCACAGCGCGCTGCTGATGGACTCGGTGATGGTGCTGCTGCACCGCATCGGTGTCGCGTACACCGCGATCATGAGTCCCGAGTTCCGGGTGCGGCGGGATGCGGCGGGCGAGGTTCTCGCGATGGGTCCGGCGGGTGACCCCAGTGCCCCGGCCGACGGTGTCGACGAGACCTGGATTCATGTGCAGCTGGCGACGATGGGTGACGGCAAGGCCGTCGCCGAGGCGGCCGCCGTGCTGCCGCATGCCCTGACCGACACCCGCGCGGTGGAGCTCGATACGCCCGCGATGAACGCCGCGCTCGTCGGCCTGGCCAACGCGCTCGACGCCGACCACAACGGCCGGTTCCCCGGCTATGACCGGCGCGACGTCGCGGCCCTGCTGCGCTGGCTGGCCGACGGGCACTTCGTCCTGCTGGGTTACCAGCAGTGCACCGTGGCGAACGGGCAGGCCCAGGTGGACCCGGCGACCCGGCTCGGCGTGGCCAAGCTGCGCACCGACGTGCTGCCACCGCTCGCGGGCGACGACGAACTGCTGGCGGTCGCCCAGGCGACCATGCCGAGTTACCTGCGCTACGGCGCCTACCCGTACATCGTGGTGGTCCGCGAGAGCGCGGGACCGAACGGGCCGGCCCGTGAGCACCGGTTCATCGGTCAGTTCACGGTGACCGCGGGCAACGCCAATGTGCTTGAGATTCCCCTGATCTCGCGGCGGGTCAACGAGGCGCTGGCGCTGTCCCAAGGCGATCCGAGCCGGCCCGGCCAGCTGATGCTGGACATCATCCAGACCGTGCCGCGGTCGGAGCTGTTCTCCCTCACCGCGCGCGACCTCGTCGCGATGGGCAAGTCCGTCATCGACCTGGGTTCGCGGCGGCGTGCGCTGCTCTTCCTGCGCGCCGACAAGCTGGCCCACTTCGTCTCGTGCCTGGTGTACCTGCCGCGCGACCGGTACACCACCGACGTGCGGCTGGCCATGCAGGACATCCTGGTGCGCGAACTCGGTGGCGAGAGCATCGAATACACCGCCCGGGTCAGTGAATCACCCTGGGCCGTCGTGCATTTCACTGTCCGCTTGGGCGAGAACGCCAGCCCCGCGACCATCGACACCTCGGCCGCCAACGAAACCCGTATCCAGGGTCTGCTGACCGAGGCTTCCCGCACCTGGGGCGACCGGCTGATCGGTGCTGTCACGCCGGGCACCATCACGCGCGCCGAGGCCGAGCACTACGCGGTGGCGTTCCCCGAGGTGTACAAGCAGGCGTTCACGCCGACCGGTGCCATCGAGGGCATCAGCATCATCGATCAGCTGCAGGACGACAGCGTCAAACTGGTGCTGGACTATCCCGACGCCGGGCCCGACGACGACGGCACCGCGCAACTCACGTGGTATCTGGCCGGCCGGTCGGCCTCGCTGAGCGAGCTGCTGCCGATGCTGCAGTCCATGGGCGTGGTGGTGTTGGAGGAGCAGCCGTTCAACGTCGTGCGCGCCGACGGCATCCCGGTGTGGATCTACCAGTTCAAGATTTCCCGGCATCACTCCACCGTCGACGCCCCGGAAGCTGAGCGCGAGATCATCGCCACCCGGTTCGCCGACGCCGTCACCGCCATCTGGCAGGGCAAGGTGGAGATCGACCGGTTCAACGAGCTGGTGCTGGGTGCGGGACTCACCTGGCAGCAGGTGACGATCCTGCGGGCTTACGCGAAGTACCTGCGGCAGGCCGGTTTTCCGTACAGCCAGTCGCACATCGAGACGGTGCTGCGGGACAACCCGGGCACCGCGAAGTCGCTCGTCGAACTTTTCGAGGCGGTGTTCGACCCGACCGGCGGCGATGCGGCCGATCGTGCCCAAACAGCCGCGGCCGCCGTCGCGGCGGATATCGACGCCCTCGTGAGCCTGGACACCGACCGCGTGCTGCGGGCTTTCGCGTCGCTGGTGCAGGCCACCCTGCGCACGAACTACTACGTCACCGCAGAGGGCTCGGCGCGGCAGCGAAACGCGTTGTCGTTCAAGCTCAATCCGCAGCTCATCGACGAATTGCCGTTGCCCAGGCCCAAATACGAGATCTTCGTGTACTCGCCGCGGGTCGAAGGCGTGCACCTGCGGTTCGGCAACGTGGCCCGCGGTGGCCTGCGCTGGTCGGACCGGCGCGAAGACTTCCGCACCGAAATCCTCGGCCTGGTCAAGGCGCAGGCGGTGAAGAACGCCGTCATCGTCCCCGTCGGCGCCAAGGGCGGCTTCGTGCTGAAGTCGCCGCCCGCGCCCACCGGCGACGCGGCCGCTGATCGCGATGCCCTGCGCAGCGAGGGCGTCGCCTGCTACCGGCTGTTCATCGCCGGCCTGCTCGACGTCACCGACAACGTCGAGACGGCCACCGGCGCCATCGTCCCGCCGGCGCAGGTGGTGCGCCGCGACGGCGACGACGCCTACCTGGTGGTCGCCGCCGACAAGGGCACCGCGACGTTCTCCGACATCGCCAACGACGTCGCCAAGTCGTACGGCTTCTGGCTCGGCGATGCGTTCGCCTCCGGTGGGTCGGTGGGCTACGACCACAAGGCGATGGGCATCACCGCCAAGGGCGCCTGGGAGTCGGTCAAGCGGCACTTCCGCGAGATGGGGCATGACACCCAGACCCAGGACTTCACCGTCGTCGGCGTCGGGGACATGAGCGGTGACGTGTTCGGCAACGGCATGTTGCTGTCCAAGCACATTCGCCTCGTGGCGGCCTTCGACCATCGGCACATCTTCCTGGACCCGAACCCCGACGCGGCAAGGTCGTGGATCGAACGCGACCGCATGTTCAAGCTGCCGCGGTCGAGTTGGGACGACTACGACAAATCGCTCATCAGCGAGGGCGGCGGCGTCTACAGCCGCGACCAGAAGTCGATCCCGATCAGCCCGCAGGTGCGCGCGGCTCTGGGCCTGGGCGCCGACGTCACCGAGCTCACGCCGCCGGCGCTGATGAAATCGATCCTGCTGGCGCCCGTCGACCTGTTCTGGAACGGCGGCATCGGCACCTACATCAAGGCCGAGACCGAATCGGACGCCGACGTCGGCGACCGCGCCAACGACGCCATCCGGGTCAACGGAAATCAGGTGCGTGTCAAGGTGGTCGGCGAGGGCGGCAACCTCGGCGTGACGCAGCGCGGCCGCATCGAATTCGATCTGGCGGGCGGCCACATCAACACCGACGCAATGGACAACTCGGCGGGTGTGGACTGCTCCGACCACGAGGTGAACATCAAGATTCTCGTCGATGCCCTGGTGACCTCGGGCAAGGTCGCGGCCGCCGAGCGCGCCGACCTGCTGATGTCGATGACCGATGAGGTCGGCCGTCTGGTGCTCGCCGACAACATGTCGCAGAACGACCTGATGGGCACCAGCCGCGCCAACGCCGCCAGCCTGCTGCCGGTGCACGCCGCCCAGATTCGCGACCTGTCGAAAGAACGTGGGCTCAACCGCGAGCTGGAGGCGCTGCCGTCGGACAAGGAGATCCGTCGGCGGATGGAGGCGGGGCTGGGGCTGACGTCCCCGGAGCTGGCCACGCTGATGGCGCACGTGAAGCTCGCGCTCAAGGAAGACGTGCTGGCCAGTGAACTGCCCGACCAGGAGGTGTTCGCGGGCCGGCTGCCGGACTACTTCCCGGAGGAGTTGCGGGACCGGTTCACGGCGGACATCCGGTCGCACCAGCTGCGCCGGGAGATCATCACCACGATGCTGGTGAACGACCTCGTCGACACCGCCGGCATCACCTACGCCTACCGCGTCGCCGAAGATGTCGGTGTGGGGCCCGTCGATGCGGTCCGCAGCTACGTCGCGGTGGACAAGATTTTCCGGGTCGGCGAGGTGTGGCGGAACATCCGGGCGGCCGGCGAGGCCGGTGTCCCGGTGGAAGTCACCGACCGCATGACGCTGGATCTGCGTCGCCTGATCGACCGGGCCGGGCGCTGGCTGCTGAACTACCGGCCCCAGCCGCTCGCCGTCGGCGCCGAGGCCAACCGGTTCGCGGCGAAGGTGGCCGAGCTCACCCCGCAGATGAAGCAGTGGCTGCGTGGCGACGACAAGGCCATCGCCGAGACCGATGCGGCACAGTTCGTGGCCGCGGGCGTCTCGAAGGAGCTGGCCTACATGGTGGCCACCGGGCTGTATCAGTACAGCCTGCTGGACGTCATCGACATTGCCGACATCGCCGAGCGCGAACCCGCCGAGGTGGCCGACACGTACTTCGCGCTGACGGACAACCTGGGCATCGACAACCTGCTCACCGCGGTATCCGAACTCACCCGCAATGACCGCTGGCATTCGTTGGCGCGCTTGGCGATTCGTGACGACATCTACGGGTCGATCCGGTCGCTGTGCGTCGACGTGATGGCGGTCGGGGAGGTCGACGAAACCGGTGAGCAGAAGATTCACGAGTGGGCGTCGACCAACAGTTCGCGGGTGATGCGCGCCCGCCGGACGCTGACCGAGATCCTGGGTGACGAGGTGCGTGACCTGGCGACCCTGTCGGTGGCCGCGCGGCAACTGCGGAGCATGACCACGAGAACGACGGGCACGGGCAATCAGGGATGATGGGCGGGTGACTGAACGCTTCACGACGCCGGTGCCGGTGCGCTGGTCGGACATCGACATGTATCAGCATGTCAACCACGCCACCATGGTGACCATCCTCGAGGAGGCGCGGGTTCCGTTTCTCACCGAGCCCTTCGCCGAGGATGTCGCCACCACCGGCCTGCTGATCGCCGAGGTCAACGTGAAGTACAAGGACCAACTGCGCCTTGTCGATTCACCACTGCAGGTGACCATCTGGACCAACCGGCTTCGGGCCTGCGACTTCACGCTCGGTTATGAGGTGCGGTCGGCGCAGGCCGATCCGGATTCCAAGCCGGCGGTGATCGGGGAGACCCAGCTGGCCACCTTCAACATCGAGCGGCAGATGCTGGTGCGCATCGCCCCGCATCAGCGGGAGTACCTGCAGCGTTTCGCCCGATGAGCGCTTGCGCGAAGAGCAGGGTGCCCCGATGAGCGAACGGGGCATCTGGCTCGCCGACGCCGCCCAGGCGCAGAACCTGGCCACCTTCGTCGAGCGCGTGCTGCGGCTCGACGAGGCCGCCGTGGTGCGGTTGAAGGCGCGGAGCGAGGATGTCTTCGTCGCCTGGGCGGCAACAGGTTTCGAGGTGCTGGCCGCGCGCGTGGTGAACGGGCGGGTGGCGCCGTCCGACCTGTGCGCCGGGGCCGACGCGTTGAGTCACGAGCTGCCCGGCTCGGGCCGGATCGATCCCGGATTCGCGATGGACTCGGCGTGGCGCGGTGCGTTGCCGCCCGACGACGGGTTCAGCCATCTCGACGATGTGCCGGCGGCCGCGGTGCTGGAGCTGTTTCAGCGCGGCGTCGAACTGGCCCGGGAGCACAGCGGTCCGCAGGGGCCGCCACCGTCACTGCTGGACCAGGACGTCCTCACCGTCAGCGCCGGCGACATCGAGGTGGGCATCCCGATGCGTTGCGTATTCGCTTTGACCGCCATGGGTTTCGTGCCCGACCCGCTGCCGGAGAACGAGGTGGTCCGGGTTCGGGTGCATCCGACGTGGCTGCGCATCGACGCACGGTTCGGCTCGGTGTACCGCCGCCGTGGTGGCCCGATCCTGTTGTCGCCCTAGGGGTCTTTCGAAGTTGAGAGGCTGCTCGCGCGGCGGATGTGAACTCCACCCGCCGCGCGAGCACGAGGTCCAGGAACACTATTGAGTTATCAAGGTGCACAGCAGATTTCACGTCGCGCGCGGGACGGCTATGCGGCTGCGTCGAGTCGCATGGTGCGGCGGTTGTAGGCGGGTATCGGTTTTCGCTGCGGGTCCACGGTGGCCGGTGGGATGAGCCAGAGGTGTTTGTCGAGGCCCATGACGACGTCCCAGCCGTCGTGGTGGATGTTGGCGTGGCAGGCCGGGCACAGTAGGCAGCCGTTGGCCAGGCTGGTTTCGCCGTGGTGGGTCCAGTGCACGATGTGATGGGCGTGGGTGCGTCCAGGTGGGGCGCCGCATTTGATGCAGCCACCGTCGCGCAGGTACAACGCTTTGCGTAGATGCGGCGGGAACAGGCGCTTCTCGCGGCCCATGTCGAGGGGTACTTGTTCGCCGTCGACGATGCTCGTGGTGACGGTGGTGTCGCAGGTGAGCCGGTCCAGTGTCATGGTGGTGATCGACCCTATGAACTCCAATGTGGCGAGGTCGGGGGTGGCGGCGGGCACGGTCACCAGCAGCTGCGTCCGCGGCGCCGACGCAATGTCTGCGCCGCGGGCGGTGATGTCCAACAAGGTCTCCAGGGCATCGGCCCGGCGGCGTCCGGCGGAGCGGGTGTCGGGGCTGCCGTCGGGTTCGGGTCGCGGTGCCGACAGATCTTCCACTGCGGCGACCAGCTTGGCGCCCACTTCGGCATCCATGTCCGCCCGCACTTGCAGGCGCCCGTCGGAGGTGAGGCGGTGATCGAGGGTGTTGACAGACCGATCCTCCGCGGCGGGCAGCCCGCCCTCGGCGGCGGCGACGCGGTTGCCCAGCTTTCGGGCGCGGTCACCGATGTCGGCGGGGGTCGCGCCGGAGAAGAACTGCCCCAGCAGATCCGTCACCTGCCGAAACCGAGTTTCCTCGTCCACCTCACCGGGTGCGCGGGCTCGTATGTGGTTGATGCCCTTGACGATTGCATCGACATGCTCACCGGAGATCGCCCCATCGCCGGCATGCGCCGCGAGCGTGGGCAGCGCCGGTAAGGCGCCGCCGACGCGGATCAGCCGCTCGGCCACCGACGGCGCGCACCCCAGTGAGATCAGCAGTTCCCGCAGCGTCCGGCCCTGCGATGCGGCCACACCGCAGCGGTCCAGCACCCCGGTCACCGTCGCGGCGAGATGGTCAACCACGCCTCGAGCTAGCAGCAGTACCCGCATCACGTTGACGGCGTCATCGCCTGCAAGGTTCTCGGGGATGACCACGTCACGCAGCTGGTCGAGAAGCGATTGGAGATCCGGTGCGATTCCCATAACACATTCTATCGAACAAATGTTCGAATAGCAAGACGGGATGGGGTCGAATTCGTGTGGTGTATCAGGACATCGGTGACAGTTGGTGTATCAGGACATCGGTATTCAGGGGCTCGGAGAACCGCACGAGATCGCCGCAGTTGCGGCATTCTTCTTGGCTTCAGATCGGTCGCCCCTGCTCAACGCTGCAGCGATCGTCGCTGACGGCGCCTGTACTGCATCCTGATCTGATCGCAGGCGGACGCACGGCCGGGGTCCCGATGCGTCACGTGGTCGGGGCGCCGGTGTGGGCTGCTGCGTAGTCAACTTCGCGGAAAGTGCTGGTATTGAACATGATTCATTCAAGGTATGTGGGAGAACATTCTGGCTCTTTGCGGCGGGAGGCGGGGCCGCACGCGACTCTGTCGGCAAGGCCTATCGCCAGACTCAGTCGCGTCGCGACCGGAGCGGATCAGTGCTTGCGGACGACGTGCTCGGATTCACCCGGCTTCCATACCGTGATGTCGAGGTGTCCGTCGTCCACCTCGACCGCGGATGCCCCGACCAGGTCGGCGCGATAGCAATGCTCGAACTCCTGGCCGCGGATGTCGAAGCCGGTCTGTTCGTACAGTGCCTCGGCGAACCGTCGATGTAGGGCCTTGTCCTGCACGTCCTCAACGACGCCCCACAACTTCGCATCGCCGTCGCCGACGTGCGTGTCGACCGTCGCGGTGTGCAGGCAGAAGCGCGGATCGCGGGCGAGGTCGTTGAACTTCGTGGTGTTCGGCATGCCCGAGATCCATAACTCGTCTTCGAAGAACCGCGGCTCCATGGGGCTGATCCGGGGAAATCCGTCCGAGCGCAGCGTGCCCAGCATGCACAGGTTTCCGGTGGCGGTGTGTCGGCGGACGAAGGTGGTTGCGATTCGCGGTGCAGCGTCCGCGAACTCTTTCCAACTGGTCATGTCGCCGACGGTAGTCCCGGTCAGTCCGGGATGGTCGCGTATGCCCGGACGGGAAAGGTGCCGAATCCTTCGACCCGGGGCGGGACGGCGGTGAAGCGCGCGCCGCGGGCCGGTACCGCCGCCAGGTTGGTCAGGTGCTCGACGACGTGAATCCCGTTGCCCAACAACGTCGTATGAATGGGCCGTCGACCTTCTGCCGCCGGACTGGCGTCATCGATGTTGACGGAGTCGATGCCGACGAGTGCCACGCCGCGGCGCACCAGGAGCTCGGTTGCGGCCTCGGACAGGAACGGTGCGTCGACGGCGTAGGCCTCGGTGCCGAAATGCCGGTCCCAGCCGGTGTCGATCAGCACCGCGCAGCCGGCTTCGATGTCATCAGGCAGCTCGGTGGCAGCGACGGCGCGCGCCGCGACATCCCGACGGTGGACGACGATCGTGGGCAGGTCCACCAGGGTGTCCAGGTCGAGTGCGGCCAGGTCGGCACCGTTCTCGTAGCGGTGAAACGGGGAGTCGATGTAAGTACCGGTGTTGCCGACCATCGTGATGGCGCCGATCGCGAACTCGGTGCCGGCGGCGTAGACATCGCGCGACGCCTCGCGGGTGAGGTGGTCGCTGATCGACGGTGCCGGCAGCCCGGGATAGGTCACCAGCCCCGCGCGGATGGTGTGGGACAGATCGACGAGCATCGCGACTCCGTTCTGATTGCCGGCGGCTGAGTCAAGAACTCTAGCCGCGTCAGCAGGCGGCCAGCGCGTCGTGCCATGGCTTGGTGTCGGTGATCTGCGTCAGCGATGCGATCTTCCCGTCGCGGACGGTGATGTCGTGCGCGAACGCGGCCGCATAGTGACGTCCGGTGGTCCGGCACCGACCGCGGTAGTAACCGAGCACGATGACCCGGTTTTCGCCGGCGGCGACGTATTCGTCTGGGTGCGGGGCGGTTTCGTAGTACTTGGACGCGCCGCCCCAGACGTCGCGCAGCATCTGCTCGGGGCTGTGCACGCTGCCGCCGAGGCCGAATGGCATGCCCTCGCTCACCCGTCCGGTGAAGTCGGGGTGCAGCAGTGCTGCCAGGGCGGGCCGGTCGTGGGAGGCGAAAGCGGCGTAGAGCCGGGTGGCGACGTCAACGGGCGTGAGGCTGTCGGGTGTGGTCATGTGCGGTCCGCTCGGTCCAGTTTATTAGAGTTGTCCCTCTAATAAAATAGTAGAGCATACTCTCTAGATCATGGGTAGACCTCCGCAGCACCGGGCCGATGATTTCCTGGATGCGGCCGCGCGCCTGTTCGTCACCGGGGGAGCGCGAGCGTTGGCGATGAATGCGGTGGCGCGCGAGGTCGGCGCTCCCAGCGGGTCGATCTACCATCGCTTTCCCGACCGGGCCGCATTGTTGGCTGCCATGTGGTTGCGCACCACGACGGGCTTTCAGGCCGGCTACCTGGAGGTCCTCGGGGAACAACCGACGGCCGACACCGCGGTTGGAGCGGCGGTGTGGCTGGTCGACTGGTGCCGCGGCCACCTGCCGGAAGCGGTCGTGCTGCAGGCCGGTGCCCGCGCTTTCGAACCAGACACCTGGAGCGAGGCAAACCGCACGGAATTGTCCACCGCCGAAGGCAATTCACGCCGGCGCCTCGAGAGTGCGGTCCAGAGCCTGGCGAAACAGACCGGGCGCCCCGAAGATCAGATCGCCTTCGCCCTCCTGGATCTGCCGCTGGCCGCGGTACGGCGGCACCTACTGGCGGGCGAGCCGCCACCGAAGCGGGTGACCACACTCGTCAAGAACATGGTCGGTCTCGTGCTGGGCGTGCCGACTAGTGCGCGCCATGCCCGTCAGACGTGAGCCATCGATTCCGTGGTGGTCGTGGCGGTCGACGGCGTCACCCGGTCGAGTAACGGCCCAGCCAGCTTCTGGATCAGATCGAACGAGAAGGGCTGTGTCATACGGCGATTGATACCGGGTGCAATACGGTGCATGACGTAGCCCAGCCAGGCCTCGGCCCGCACGGGTACCACCGCCAGGTCGTAGCTGACCGCCCGCACCACAGCCCGCGCGACGAGGTCGGGACTCATCGGCGAGAACGGCAGCATCTCGGCAAACTCCTGCAGCTGTTTGGTCAGTCGCTGCGCCTGCGCGACGAGCGCTGGATCGACGCCGACAGTGACGGCTCGGTCACCGATGTTCGTGTTGATCACGCCGGGGCAGATGGCGCTGACGCCGACGCCGTACGGCTTGAGCTCCAGGCGCAGGCATTCGCTGAGCATCTTGACGCCCGCCTTGGACACCGAGTACGGCGCCATGACCGGTGTCGGGGTGAAGGCCGCCGCCGAGGCGATGTTGACGATATGACCGCCCCGGCCGCGCTCTGCCATCTGCGCACCGAACACCCGGCAGCCGTGCACCACACCCATCAGATTGACGCTGAGCTGCTTGTCCCAGTCCGCCGCCGACAGTTCGAGGAACGGGCCGCCGACAACGATGCCGGCGTTGTTGACGACGACGTCGGGTACCCCGTGGTCGGCGTGCACGTCACGTGCGAACGCCTCCCAGGCGTCCGGATCGGTGACGTCCAGCTGGGCGGCCGACGCGCGGCGGCCGGCGCCTTTGATCATGGCCGCGGTCGCCTCCGCCGAGTCGAGGTCGATATCGGAGACCACCACGTGCGCACCGTGTTTGGCGAAGCGGATCGCGGTGGCACGGCCGATGCCGCTGCCGGCGCCGGTGACAACCACGAGCTGCGGGTCAAGGTTATTGATCTTCATCCGGCTTCCTTCGAGGTGGCTGCCATGTGATCGACCTCGGTGGTGCCGGCCCCGTACCGGTAGACGTCGAGGTCGTAATGACGGTTCTGCCAGTACATCTCGCCGTGCGTCGTCGGCCGGAACGGTGAATCACCGTGGTAGTCGAGGTAATACGTGTTGGACCCGGCGCAGGTCGGCGTGAACAGGACATTGCGCTTCTGGCGCGCCAGGCAGTGCTGGAAATAGGCGTCGTGCACGTCACGCCGGATCTCGACCTCCCGGGCGCCGCGGCGCTTGGCCTCGGCGATGGCACGACTCAGATGTGCCGCCGTGGCCTCGATCATCCACAGATACGACCCGAGCACGAATCCATACGGGCCGGTGATCATGAACATGTTCGGGAACCCGGGTACCGAGACGCCCTGATAGGCCTGAAATCGATTGACCGCCCAGAACTCCGCGGCGTCGAGTCCGTCGCGGCCGGCGACGGGGAAGGGCGGTACCGAATCCCGTTCCCACAGCTTGAATCCGGTCGCACAGATGAGGACGTCGACCTCGTGCTCGACGCCGTCGGCTGTCACTACACCGGTCTCGGTGATGCGCTCGATGGAGTCGGTGACCAGGCTGACGTCGCTGCGATTGAACGTCTTCAAGTAGTCGTTCGACATCGACGGCCGTTTGCAGCCCAGACCATAGCGGGGGATCAGTTTTTCTCGGGTCGTCGCGTCGCCGACCTGGCTCCGCATCCAGGCCCGGACCGGTGCCTCGATGACCTTGCGCGTGGCGTCGACCAGCCACGACGGGCCGGTGAGCATGCCGCCCATCCCGATCTCGGTCGCGACGGTCCCGACGGCGCGCAGCGCCGACCGCAATTGGCCGACCTCCAGCACCGTGCGGGCGATGCCGTGAATCTGGCTGTCGGGCTTGGGAAATACCCAGATGGGGGTGCGTTGAAAGACTGTCAGGTGTGCCACTTCGTCGACGATCGCAGGCACGAGCTGCAGCGATGTTGCGCCCGTACCGATGACCGCTACCCGTTTCCCGGCCAGCGCGACGTCGTGATCCCACAGCGCGGTGTGCATGAGCACCCCGCCGAAATCCTGCAGCCCGGGAATGTCCGGCAGCTTCGGCCGCTCCAGGCCGCCGACCGCCATCACGATGTGGCGGCCGGTGATCTCGGCGCCACCGTCGATCGTCAACCGCCACATGCTGTTCCGCTCGTCGAACGTCGCTGCGGTCACGGTCGTGCTGAGTCGCAGCTTGTCGCGCAGGCCGTACTTGTCCACCATGTCGTCGGCGTAGTCGCGCAACTCGTTGCCGGGCGCGAAAACCCGTGACCAGCCGCCGCGCTGCTCGTAGGAGAAGCTGTAGATGACCGACGGGATGTCCACTGCCACACCCGGATAGGTGTTCGCGTGCCAGGTGCCGCCGACACGGTCCCACTTGTCGACGATGACGAAGTCGTGGATCCCCTTGCGGTACAGGGCGATGCCGGCACCGATGCCGCCGAACCCGGCGCCGACGATCACCACCTCGTGATCAGGTTGGTGTTGTTCCGCGTTCGGCTGCTGTGCGTATTGAGTGCTGGCGGTCATGCCCGGTGCCTGCCTATCGCACGTATTCGGCGAGTTCGCCATCGGCGCCGAATAAGTCGCGCTGCCAGCGATCCAGCAGCTCGTCGGTGGGCACATGGTCGGGATGGAAGCCGGGCCGCAGATACTCATGAATCTCCGCGGGCAGTCCCCGCAGCAGTGGGCCACGGAAAAGTTCGAACATCTGTCGTACCACAGTGATCGGTCGCCAAGCCGTCGGGTCCAGCAGCATCGACAGCGTCACCGCCGCCGTGAAGATCGGGATCATCAGGTAGTACATGAACCACATGACGGTGATGCGAATCCGCTCCGAACCCCCGACCGCCCGGTAGACGTCGAAGGCGACCGACTTGTGCTCCAACTCCTCCATGGCGTGCCAGTTCAACAGGTGCCAGACTTCCGGATCGCCTGGGATTGCCTGCAGTTCTTCACTGGACAGCACCCGCGCGCCCAGTACCGCGGTGTAGTGCTCGGCTGCGGCTGTCATGGCCAGATGAACCTTGGCCGGGAGCATGTTCTCGATGCGGACCATCGCCTTCTGCCGCACGCTGTTCGGTGCGAACAACAAGAAGCGGACAAGGGGATAACCCATGTCGGCGAGCTGCGCGTTCAACTTGCGGTGCTCCTGCCCGTGCACCGATTCCTGGCCGATGAAGCCCGCGACCCGCTTCTTGAGCACGGGATCGGTGATCTGGTCGGAGAAGCGGCGGACCGAACGGATGAACGATTCCTCGCCGGGCGGGAATGAGCCGGACAGCACCGCTACCAGATGGCTGAACACGATGTCGCCTTCGACGAAATGGCGCTTCAGCGGCTCGGGCTCGCCGAACCGGAACCGCATCCGGCGAACTTTTGGAAAGGCAACGCTGTTTCCGGTGGTGGGTTCAGCAGTCATGATCGGTTCCCTTCGTTGTGTTCGGCTATTTCAGGTGGTCCACGAGGACGCCGTGGGCCCCGAAGAGGGTGTCGCGCCACTGCTCGGCCAGTGCGCTGGTGTCGACGTCGTCCGGATGGAATCCGGGACGCAGGTACACCGCGAGATCGGGCAACAGGCCCTGGAAGATCGGGCCGGTGAACAGGTCGTACGTCTCGCGGGCCAGGCGGCCGGGATGGCGTCGCGCCACGGGATCGGACCCGACAGAGACGGCGAGGGAGACGAGCGTCAGCGGCAGCAGCAGGGTGCACGCCACCGCCATGACGGCGATACGGGTGCGCTCGGTGCCGCCGACCGCGCGGTACACGTCGAAGGCCACCGACTTGTGCTCGAGTTCTTCCAGCGCATGCCAATTCAGCAGATGCCACACCTCCGGATCGGCTGGGATCGATTGCAGCTCGTCGCTCGACAACACCCGCTCGGCCAACACTGCGGTGTAGTGCTCGGCGGCAGCCGTCAGGGCCAGATGCACGTGCGCAGGCAACCGGTCTTCGAACCGTATCTGCCTGTCCTTCAACCGTTTTGAATCCCACCAGGCAATGGGGTAGCCCATCGCGACCAGCTTCTCGTTGAGATGGCGGTGCTCCTGCCCGTGCATGGACTCCTGGCCGATGAAGCCGGCGACCCGTTTCTTGAGCTCGGGATCGGTGATCCGGTCGGCGAATCGGCGGACCGATCGGATGAAGCCTTCCTCGCCGGGCGGAAATGCTCCCGACAGACCGGCAACGAAATGGCTGAACACCATGTCGCCGGCGACGAAGTACTTTCGCCCGCCTTCTTCGTTGAAGCGGAAGCGGATTCGCCGGGTCCGGGGATAGACCGTCCGGGAGTTCCGCGCTGACGTGTGTTGCGCACTGCGTACGGCCATGCCGCCCGCCTTTCCTCGAACATTCAGTAACTAGTACCGCGAGTTCTGGTAGTTCGAAGCTACGACGACGCGCGCCATTGCGCAAGGGTTTTGGATAGCGACGTTTTCTGAGCTGCCTGAGGCTGCTCGGGAATGCCGGCGGTTCAGTCGGCGGTGTCGAACAACGCCATCTGCTCGTCGGGCTGAATCACGACACCGCGGGCGGCGGCCGCCGCCGACACCGCACCCCAGATCACGGGGGTCAATTGCGCGATGAGTTCGTCTTTGCCGATCGTCGGCTCGTTGAGCCAGCGCAGGACGCCGAGCGCCACGGCGCCGAGAATCGCGTCGGCGGTGTATTCCAGGTGGTCGGCGTTGCCCTCGTCGGCGCGCAGCATTGCCGCCAGAACGTCGGTCATCGCGGTGGAAAGATTGCGGCCGTTCTGGAGCAGCTTGGTCCGGGAATGGTCGTCGCTGAAATGCGAACCGACGACGAAGCGAAAGAGGTTGGGCCGCTCGTCCACCAGATCGATGTAGCCGGCCAGCGCCGACTGCACGAGCTCCAGTGCCGTCGCGGTGACGTGGAAGCAGGGAATGACGCGCTGCACGATCAGTTCCTGCATGCGTTCCCCGACGGCGGCGAACAGCGTCTCCTTGTCAGTGAAGAAGCGATAGAGCTTCGGCCGCGGGATGCCGGCGGTCTTCACCACGTCGTCGATCGACAGGTCTGGCCCGTACTCGTCGATCGCCCGCAGTGTCGCCTCGATCAGTTCTCCTCGCACAGTTGCGCGATGCACACGCCAGCGGTCTGCCCGCGCGTCTCCGGTCGGTGCGGACATCCGCACCGCGACACGGGTGGCATCGACGGGCATGGGCTAATCGTAGTTCAGCCAGAGGGCCGTGTCGGGTGGCATTCGCCCGTCCGGCAGTGGTCCGCTGGCGAGCAGCACTGTGCCGGGGGGAGGGTCCACGGTGGTGGTGCCGGCGTTGAGTAGGCACACCAGCCCGTCCTCACACTGGAATGCCAACAGGTCCGGTGCGGTCGGCAGCCACCGCACCGAGCGGCCCAAAACTGTTCGGCCCCGGCGCAATTCGATGGCGCGACGGAAGAGCGACAGGGTCGACTCCGGGTCGTTCGTCTGTGCGGCGACGGTCAGCGCCCCCCAGCCCTCGGGCATGGGCAGCCAGGTCTGCGCGGTCGAGGAGAACCCGTACGGCGCGCTGTCGCCGGACCAGGGCAGTGGCACCCGGCAGCCGTCGCGGCCCCGCTCGGTGTGGCCGGAGCGCTCCCACACCGGGTCCTGCAGCACATCGTCGGGCAACTCGACGTTGGGCAGGCCGAGTTCTTCGCCGTTGTAGACGAACACCGCCCCGGGCAGCGCCAGCATCACCAGCGCCATCGCCCGGGCCCGCGAAAGCCCCTGCGCGCCACCGCCGTAACGGGTTACTTCGCGTTCGACGTCGTGATTGGACAGCGTCCACGTGGGCGGCGAATCGGCCAGCTCGGCCGCGGCCAGCGAATTCTCGATCGCCTCGCGGACGGCGTGCGCGGTGAAATCGGCTCGTACCAAACGGAAATTGAAGCCCAGGTGGAGTTCGTCGGGGCGGAGGTACTTGGCGAAGTCCTCGTTGTCGAACACCCAGACCTCGCCGACGGTGGCCGCGCCGGGATAGTCGTCGAGCACCGTCCGGATGCCGCGGTGAATGGCGTGCACACCGTCGTTGTTGAACCGTGGATCGTCGACCCGGGTGGCGAGCATGGTGCCTTCGGGGTCATCCATGTCCGGCAGGTCGGCCGGTTTGGCCATCCCGTGCGCCACGTCGATCCGGAAGCCGGCGACGCCGCGGTCCAGCCAGAACCGCAGCGTCCGTTCCAGATCCGCGGCGATCTCCGGGTCGTCCCAATTCAGGTCCGGCTGCGTGGCGTCGAACAGGTGCAGGTACCACTGGCCGGGCCTGCTATCGGGTTCGGTGACCCGGGTCCACGCCGGGCCGCCGAACACCGATGTCCAATTGTTGGGTGGCAGATCGCCGTTCGGCCCGCGGCCGTCACGGAAGAGATAGCGAGACCGCTCCGGACTGCCCGGACCCGCGGCCAGCGCCGCCTGGAACCACGGATGCGCCGAGCTGGTGTGGTTCGGGACCAGGTCCATGGTGACCTTGATGCCCGCCGCACCGGCGGCGGCGATCAGCCGATCGAGCGCCGCCATGCCGCCGAACAGCGGATCGACGTCCCGCGGGTCGGCGACGTCGTACCCGTGATCGATCATGGGGGAGACCATCACCGGGTTGAGCCACAGCGCGTCGACGCCGAGTGCGCGCAGATAGCCCAGGTGTGCGGTGACGCCGTCGAGGTCGCCGACGCCGTCACCGTCGCTGTCGGCGAACGAGCGCGGGTAGAGCTGATAGAAGACCGCGCGTGACCACCACCGCACGTCTTTCATCATCAGGACCCGGTAGCCATCAGAACGCCGAGTTGACCATGTGCTGGGCGGCCATGTCGAAGTAGTCGAGCAGCGCCTGCCGATGGGCGTCATCGATGGTGTCCGAGCCGATCGACGCGAGTGCGCTGTGCATGCACCGCAGCCAGGCGTCGCGCTCGAGGAAACCGATCCGGAACGGTGCATGCCGCATCCGCAGCCGGGGGTGTCCGCGTTCCTGGCCGTAGGTGCGGGGACCGCCCCAGTACTGCTCGAGGAACATCCGCAGCCGGTGCTCGGCGCCGTCGAGGTCGTCCTCCGGATACAGCGGGCGCAGGATTTCGTCGTCGCGGACCAGTTGGTAGAACCGCGACACCAGGAGCCCGAAGGTCTCCGCTCCGCCGACTTCGTCGTAGAACGACCGTTGCGCCTCTGTCACGTTGGCCATTGTCCACCAGGGTGCCCCGGTGCGTTTCGCACGGGACTGGTCACCCGAAATTCATCGGATCGTCCAGCTAACACGCCGGAATTCTCGTGCGATCTCTGCCGATCCGTGGTGGACTGTGAACACGGAGGACGTATGTCGCAACGGAGAAAGGTCCGCGGCCACAGACTTCACAGCGCCGCGGTGGGTTTGCCTGTGCCGGGCACAGCACTGTCATCACCCCTGCACGCAGTCGAGTCGAGTCCCGCAGAAGGATCAGTCGGCTCACTCTGGGGCCGCCGCCGCGTCCTGCTGCTGAATTCGACCTACGAACCGTTGACCGCCCTGCCCATGCGTCGCGCCGTGATCATGGTGCTGTGCGGCAAAGCCGACGTGGTGCACGACGATCCGACGGGTCCTGTCATACATTCGGCGACCCGCGCGGTCGCCGTTCCGTCGGTCATCCGGCTACGTAGTTATGTGCGGGTCCCATACCGGGCCCGCATTCCTATGACCAGGGCCGCGCTGATGCACCGGGACCGGTTCCGCTGCGCGTACTGCGGTGGCAAGGCCGACACCGTCGACCACGTCGTGCCGCGCAGCCGCGGTGGCGAGCACTCCTGGGAGAACTGCGTCGCGGCGTGCGGCCCGTGCAATCACCGCAAGGCCGACAGGCTCCTCTCGGAGCTGGGCTGGTCATTGCACGCGGTGCCGTTGCCGCCCAAGGGTCAGCATTGGCGCCTCCTGTCGGCGGTCAAGGAACTCGATCCGGCCTGGGTGCGGTATCTCGGTGAAGGCGCTGCCTGACATCCGTGGCGGATTGCCCCTGTCCTCAGCGTGAGCGGCGTGGCTACTGATACGGTTTGCGCGTGAGCATTGCACTTACTCATTCGCTGCTCGGTGGGGTGCCGCTGGCGCTGCTGCTGGTGCTCGGCGCGCTGTTCCTGCTGCGCAAGGGTCCCCATCCGGACACCTACAAGATGACCGACAAGTGGACCCACGCGCCGATCCTGTGGGCGGCCGAGGAACCAGCGGATCACGGCCACGGTGGCCATGACTCGCACCTGACTGTGGGAGGTGGCGCAAGTGGCAAGTGGTAGCCAGACCGAGGTCGCAAACATCGATCCGGCCAACCTGCCGTACGGCTACGCCGTCACGTACAGCGGCCGCATCTCCGGTGTCACCGAGCCCGGTGAGCTGTCGGTGCACTATCCGTTCCCGGTCAAGGACCTGGTGTTCCTCGACGACGCCCTGAAGTACGGTTCGCGCGCCGCCGGCGCCCGATTCGCCGTCTACATCGGCGACCTGGGTGCGGACACCGCCGCCACCGCGCGTGAGGTGCTGGCCACCGTGCCGACGCCGAACAACGCCGTGCTGCTGGCCGTCTCGCCGAACCAGAAGGCCATCGAGGTCGTCTACGGCGCCGAGGTCCGTGGTCGCGGTATCGAAGAGGCTGCTCCGCTGGGGGTCTCCGCGGCGGCTGCGTCGTTCAAGCAGGGCAACCTGATGGACGGCCTGATCAGCGCGGTCCGCGTGCTGAGCGCCGGCGTCTCGCCCGCCTGATTTCGTTTACTCTGCCGGGTGCGAACCATAGGTTCGCACCCGGCAGAGTGCTATCTGGGGCCTGCCCTGACGAGGACGGGCTCGCGCCCCCTCGTTGAGCCTGTACTGAGGGCGCATTTGTTCGAGTGACCCACGCACGGAGTGCAGGGTCAACGCGTTTTTGAGCCGTCGTTCCGTTGACCCTGAATCCTTGGCACCACTCAAGCGCCCGGCGATGCTGACGACGTCCGAGGTACCTAACTCAGCGCGCGGCCGGATAGCGCTTGCGCAGGCGGGCCTCATAGCCCGGCTGCAACGCGGTGCGGCTGATGTCGCCGTCGTAGTGCGCCAGCACGCGGGGATCCATCACCCGGCGCCACAACGGCGGGCAGATGGCCAGCAGCAGCATGGTGCCGTAACCGCCCGGCAGCTGCGGCGCCTCATCGGCATGGCACAGCGCCTGGTACCGGCGCATCGGGTTGGCGTGGTGATCGGAGTGCCGCTGCAGGTGGAACAGGAAGACGTTGGCGATCACGGTGTTGCTGTTCCAGCTGTGGCCGGCGCGAACCCGCTCGTACCGGCCGTTCGGCAACTTCTGCCGCCGCAGCCCGTAGTGCTCGAGGTAGTTGACCGTCTCCAGCAGGAAGATGCCGATCACGGCCTGACCGAACAGCCACGGCAGGACGACGACGCCGAACCAGGCCACCAGGATGATGAACAGGATGACGCTCAGCAGCCAGGCGTTGAGGACCTCGTTGTGCAGCGACCACTTGGACTTGCGCACGCGGGCGAGGCGGTCGCATTCCAGCTTCCAGGCCGACCGCAGGCTACCGATGACCGACCGGCCGATGAAGGCGTACAGGCTTTCGCCGAGGCGTGAGCTGGCCGGATCCTCCGGGGTCGCGACCCGCACGTGGTGGCCGCGGTTGTGCTCGACGAAGAAGTGGCCGTAGCAGGTCTGGGCCAGAGCGATCTTGGAGAGCCGGCGCTCCGACATGCCGCGCTTGTGGCCGAGTTCATGGGCGGCGTTGATCGCGATACCGCCGACCGTCCCCACCGCGGCCATGAGGCCGAGCTTGTCGACGACCGACATGGTCACCCAGCCGCCACCGGCCCACAGCCAGCAGGCGAAGATCAGCGCCAGATACTGTGCCGGCAGGAAGAGATGCGTGGCGATCCGATAAAACGGGTCATCTTCCAGGCTGCGCAGGTCTCCGGGAGCTTGCTCGGCTTCCGGACCGACGATGTGGTCGAGCAGTGGGACCAGCCCGAACGTCAGCACCGACCCGGTCCACCAGAATGCGTCGACGCCGGTGAACCACACCAGCAGCCATGACAGGCCGACCATTCCGGGGGTGATGGGGCCGAGCAGCCACACATAGCGCTTGGAATCGCGCCATTTCGACTTGGCGGCGGGGGTGTCGGGAGTCTCGGGCGCATGAGGCTGCGATGCCTCCTGGCTCGCGCGCAATGCCGACAACACCCCGTATTCGTACCCGTAATCGGCCGTTTGCGCAAATACAAGACGGTAGCCAGAGCCGGTTCCTGTCTGTTTTCTCATCGTTATCCAGCAAATTGTTTGAGCCGTCAGCGCGCGGGGGTATTCGAGACTGTTGCCCGGCCCCGGTACCGGCAGTTGGACGACTGCCGTCGGTTCGGCGCAGTCGTTACCAAACTTGCAGGTAGAGTGCCATACAAGCAGATGGGTGATGTACGGCATACCGGCCGTCGTGCGGGGCGGACGACGCGCTGGCAGCCGGATCCTGCACAGCGGCGGAAACTCCGCGGCATCGTGTAATTTTTGAGATGAATCCGTTATTCGTAGGCAGGCAGGCGACTGGCTTCGGGTTAGCTGGCGGTTAGGCGGAAGGACGATCTTGGCAGTGATGCACGGCCGGCATCGACGCATCCGGTGCTGGGGCGCGGCCGCGGCAGGCATCCGATGAGCCCCATCAGCCGGCGGCAGTTCCTCGGCGGTGCCGCGGTGGCGGGCGTCGCGGGGGCGGCGGGCGTCGGGGTCCTCGTCGAACGATCGCGCGACCGCACCGAAGCCCGGAAGCATTATTCGGCCATCGTGATCGGCAGCGGCTACGGCGGCGGGGTTTCGGCGCTGCGACTGGGACAGGCCGGCGTCGAGACCCTGGTCATCGAACAGGGCCGGCTCTGGGACAAGCCCGACGACGACGGCAAGCGGTTCTCCAAGATGTTGCCCGCCGATACCCGCGCGGGCTGGTTCTCGAAGGTCCCGCCGAGTCTGGTCACCTCCTTCGGCGGTTTCACTGTCGAGCAGGTGGCCGAGCACGCACCGTCGCCCCAGCCGATCCAGGCCGGCATCTGCCAGAAGGTGACGCACGGCGCCCACGATGTCTTCCGCGGCCTGGCAGTCGGCGGCGGCTCGATGATCAACGCGGGCATCGCTGCCATCCCGACGCAGCGTCAGATCGCCAAGGCCTTCCCCGACATCGGCGCCGACGAGTTCCTGCGCACTTACGTCGAACGCGCCAAGTCCTCGCTGAAGATCAGTTATCGCGACATGGCCTGGTTCGAGCAGGCCGCGTGTTTCCAGTACGCGCGCGTCGGCCGCAAGTACGCAGCGGCCGCCGGCTACAAGGTCGACTACAACGGCAGCTCCTACTCGTTCGACTATCTGGTCAAGGAGGCGGCCGGCCAGGTGCCGCAATCGTCGCTGGCGTTCGAGCAGCAGTTCGGCAACAACTACGGCCGGTTCGGCAGCGTCGACCAGACGTACATCGCCGACGCGCTCAAGACGGGCCACGTCACGCTGCGCCCGCTGACCGAGGTCATCTCGATCCGCCAGGAGCGTTCGGGCGAGTTCGTGGTGTCAACCCGCGAGATCGACCGCTGGGGCAAAGAGCTGTCCAAAACCGAATTCGGTTGTGACCAGCTGTATCTGGCGGCCGGCGTGCTCGGCACCACCAAGCTCCTGTTGAAGGCGCGGGAGACGGGTGACCTGGCCCATCTGAACGACCAGGTCGGCAAGGGCTACGGCAACAACGGTGACCTGATGGTCGGGCACAGCCTGGCCAAGAGCGATCCGGCCGGCACCACCCAGTCCCTGATGGGCATGATCAACATCGACGGCCGCGACGACCCGGACAACCCGGTGTACGCCAGCATGTTCTCCATGCCGTTGCCGGTGGAGACCTACCTGCTCGGGTACTACGTCATGGTCGACACCGGGGACCGGGCCGACATCACCTACGACCGCCAGTCCGACACCGCGACGATCCAGTGGACCGACGCCTTCGCGGCAAACAACGAAGCCAGGGCGAGGTTGGTGTTCGACAAGCTGGTGAAAGCCAACAAGGTCGATTACCGCAACGACCTGTTCAGCGGAAAAGTGTTCGCGCCCAACACTGTTCACCCGCTGGGAGGGTGCGTGCGGGGCAAGGCCACCGATGCGTTCGGGCGGGTGAACGGCCACCGCAACCTGTTTGTCAACGATGCGTCGCTGATGCCCGGGCACCTCGGCTGCAATCCGTACATGACCATCACCGCGCTCGCCGAGCGCAACATCGAAGGCATTCTGCAGGGCCGCACCTAGCCGTGCCGGCCGGGTGCGGCCACTGCAGTCGCGTCAGCTCACGTCGAAGGCGCGGGCGCGCAGCGAACGCTCCACTCCCGCACGGCCCTCCAGCACCAGGCGGCGCAGGGCCGGCGGAATCTCCGGGTCGGACAGGAACCGGTCGGCCGCGTCGAGGCCGGCCTGGCTGATGTCCCACGACGGGTACAGGCCGATGACGACCGTCTGGGCCACCTCGCTCGAGCGCCGCTCCCACACTCCGGAGATCGCCTCGAAGTAGCGGTCCCGGAACGGGTCCAGCAGCTCGGTCTGACCGGGCTGCACCAGCCCGCCGACGATGGCGCGCGTAGTGATGTTGGCCAGTGTGTCGTCCTCGATGACCTGTTGCCACGCAGCCTCTTTGACCGCTGTCTGCGGGCGCGCGGCGGCTGCGGCGGCGGCATTGCGCTGACCGGCCGCCGTCGGGTCCTGCTTGGCCTCGGCGTCGATGAACGGCGTCTGCACACCGTCCGCGTCGATGACGCCGGCACGTGCCAGCGCCGTGACGATGCGCCAGCGCAGATCGGTGTCGATCACCAGGCCCGTCATGTTCACCGCGCTGGGTTCGTTGTCCAACAGCGTCGACAGCACCGCGATGTGGTTCGGCGCCAGCACCGACGTGCACAGCGCGTTGACGTACGCCAGCTGATGGTCCGATCCCGGCGACGAGTCCCGCGCCAGGTCGAGCAATGCGTCACCGAAAGCGGCCCAACCGATCTCGGCCGCCCACGCCGGATCGGCATAGGAGGTCAGCGCGGTCTGTGCCTGCAGCACCAGCCGCTGGGCGACACCCACCTCGGACTCGGCGTGCAGGCCACTCATGACGAGAGCAACGAACTCGCGTGCCTTCATCTCGGCCTCGCGCGTCATCTCCCACGCCGCCGACCACGCCAGGGTGCGGGGGAGCGGGTCGTCGATGTCGGCGATCCGGCTCAGCACCGTCTGCAGCGACGCGGGATCGAGACGCATCGAGCAGTACGTCAGGTCGTCGTCGTTGACCAGAACCAGCTTGCCGCGCGAAATCCCCACCAGCGCAGGGACGTCCGTCACCGGGCCTTCGACGTCGAGTTCCTCGCGGTGGACCCGGACCAATTTTCCGTCGACTTCATCTTCGTCATAGATACCGACCGCGAGCCGGTGCACGCGCGTCTCGCCGGCGCCGGGCGCCGCACCGCTCTGCGCGATGGCGAACCGCGTGAACGCGCCGGTGTCGTCGACGTCGAAATCGGCCCGCAGCGTGTTCAGACCCGTGGTCTTGAGCCACTGCTGGCCCCAGTCCGACAGGTCACGGCCCGACGACTTCTCCAGCGCGCCAAGTAGATCCGCGAACGTCGCGTTGCCGTACGCGTGATCACGGAAGTAGTCGCGCAGGCCCGACAGGAACGGCTCCAGCCCGACGTAGGCCACCAGCTGCTTCAGCACGCTGGCGCCCTTGGCGTAGGTGATGCCGTCGAAGTTCACCTCGACGGCGGCCAGGTCGGGGATGTCGGCGGCCACCGGATGGGTGGACGGCAGCTGGTCCTGCCGGTAGGCCCACGACTTCTCCACATTCGCGAAGGTGGTCCAGGCCTGCTTGTACTCGGTGGCCTCGGCCTGGCACAGCACCGAGGCGAAGGTGGCGAAGGATTCGTTGAGCCACAGGTCATCCCACCACCGCATGGTGACCAGGTCACCGAACCACATGTGGGCCATCTCGTGCAGCACGGTCTCGGCGCGCCGCTCGTACGAGTAGCGCGTCACCTTGGAGCGGAAGACGTAGTCCTCCAGGAACGTCACCGCGCCCGCGTTCTCCATGGCGCCCGCGTTGAACTCCGGCACGAACAGCTGGTCGTACTTGCCGAACGCGTACGGCGTGCCGAAGTTCTTGTGGTAGAAGGAGAATCCCTGCTTGGTCTCGGTGAACAGGCGCTCGGCGTCCATGAACTCGGCCAGCGACGCGCGGCAGAAGATGCCCAGCGGGATGTCGCCGTGCTCGTCGCTGTAGACGTCGTCCCAGCGGGCGTACGGCCCGGCGATCAGCGCCGCCAGGTACGTGCTCATCTTCGGGGTGGTCGCGAAGGTGTGCTTGCCATCTTTCTGAGCGACGGTGGCGCCATTGGAGATCACCTGCCAATGGGCGGGCGCGGTCACCGTCACGTCGAAGGTGGCCTTGAGGTCCGGCTGGTCGAAGCAGGCGAACATCCGCTTGGCGTCGGCGGTTTCGAACTGTGAGTAGAGGTAGACCTCGCCGTCGACCGGGTCGACGAAGCGGTGCAGTCCCTCACCGGTGTTGGAGTAGCGGCAGTCCGCGTCGACCACGACGACGTTCTGCTCGGCGAGCCCGGCCAACGGCACGCCCGTGGATTCGTCGTACGCGGAGACGTCGATGGGCAGCCCGTTGAGGGTCGCGCCGCGGATGCTGTCGGCCGCGATGTCGATGACGGTGTTGGCGCCGGGCAGGGCGCTGAACTTCACCGTGGTCACCGACCGGAAGGTGCGCTCGCCCGGCGCGCCGGCGCCGTCGGTGAGGTCGAGATCGATGCGGTAGTTGTCAACGGTCACCAGCGCGGCGCGCTCGGCGGCCTGGTCGCGGGTCAGGTTCGGAAGTGCCACGTCACCAACTTAGGGGACAACTGGTGGCCGTGACCGGGAACATGGGGACGCCGGGCATAGTTGTCGGTAACGGGATCTGTTCCAACCGCAAAAGGAAGACGAATGGCCGACTCTGCCGTAAGCAAGGATGTCGCAGGATTCTGGTTCGATCCGCTGTGCCCGTGGGCCTGGATCACCTCACGCTGGATCCTCGAGGTCGCGCAGGTCCGCGATGTCGACGTGCAGTTCCACGTCATGAGCCTGGCGGTGCTGAACGAGGGCCGCGACCTGCCGGACGAGTACCAGGAAATGATGAAGAAGGCGTGGGGTCCGGTCCGCGTCGCCATCGCGGCGGAGGAAGCCGTCGGTTCTGAGGTGCTGGCGCCGCTGTACACCGCGATGGGCACCCGGATTCACAACCAGGGCAACAAGGATTTCGCCGTGGTCATCGCCGAGTCCCTGGAAGAACTCGGCCTGCCCGCCGAGCTTGCGGAAGCGGCCACCAGCGACAAGTACGACGAGGCGCTGCGCAAGAGTCACCACGCCGGTATGGACGCCGTCGGCCCCGATGTGGGCACCCCGACCATCCACGTCAACGGTGTCGCGTTCTTCGGCCCGGTGCTGTCGCGCATTCCGCGCGGCGAAGAGGCCGGCAAGCTGTGGGATGCGTCCGTGATTTTCGCGTCCTACCCGCACTTCTGGGAGCTCAAGCGCTCGCGTGACGAGGCGCCCGAATTCGACTGAGCGCAATCAACCGCTAGTCACGCTCACCAGGGGCGGTCCAGGTAATCTCGTCGGCGTTCCGCAAGGAACGTCTGACGCCGTTACGGTGGCCAGACACATCCGAAACATGAGCCACAACGATGCAACTGGTGGGGAGCGACGTGCCGACGGACAGTTTCGTCCTTCGACGTGCGGGTTTGAGTAGGATGCGCTGATGTCGCTGGAGACGGGCGCAACCTTCGCCGGGTACACCGTGCGCCGGTTGCTGGGCTCAGGGGGAATGGGCGACGTATACCTCGTCCAGCACCCCAGGCTGCCCCGCCTCGACGCCATGAAGGTGCTCCGGGAGACCGCCTCCGCCAACGACGAATTCCGCATCCGGTTCGAGCGCGAAGCCAACATCGCGGCGGGCCTGTGGCACCCGCACATCGTCGGCCTGCACGACCGCGGCGAGTTCGAGGGCCGGCTGTGGATCACCATGGACTACGTCGACGGCACCGACGCCGCGCAGCTGGTCAAATACGAATACCCGAACGGGCTGCCGCTCGAGTTGGTGGTCGACATCGTCAAGGCCATGAGTTCGGCCCTGGACTACGCGCACCAGCGCGGGCTGCTGCACCGCGACATCAAGCCGGCCAACATCCTGCTCAGCAACATCGACAGCGATGAGCGGCGAATCCTGCTGAGCGACTTCGGCATCGCCCGCCAGATCGGTGAGGTGACGGGCCTGACGTCGGCCAACCTGGCGATCGGCACCGTCTCCTACTCGGCGCCCGAGCAGCTGATGGGCGGCGAGATCGACGGCCGCGCCGATCAGTACGCGCTGGCCGCGACGGCCTACCGGTTGCTCACCGGGCAGACGCCGTACCAGGACACCAACCAGATCGCGGTGATCAGCCAGCACCTCAGCGCGCAACCGCCGAAGGCCAGCGACCTCAAGCCGTGGCTGGAGCCGCTGAACGACGTGCTGATCAAGGCCATGGGCAAGTCGCCCGAGGACCGCTTCGACTCCTGCACCAAATTCGCGCGGGCCTTCGAGCGGCAGGCCGAATTCGTCACCGAGTCACCCACGCTGAACCTGCGCACCGCCGAACTGAAGCTGCCGACCGTCACCCCGGTGGTGCCCGAGGCCGCGGTCGTCGAGCCGCCGTCGGCGCCGTCCGCGCCATCCGCGCCGGAGGTGACGCCGCCGCCGGTGCCACCGGCCGTGGTGGCCGAGTCGACACCCGAGCCCGAACCGGCTCCGACACCGGAGCCTGAGCCCGAACCCGTCGTCCAGGAGCCCGTCCCGCAGCCCCCGGCTGCGGAACCACCCGTGCCGCCGGTGCCGCAACCGTCGCCACCGCCGATCGAGCCGGTCTCGGAGCCGCCGCCGGTGCCGCAGCGCGGTCCGGTCGCCCCGCCGCCGGAACCGAAACCGTTTCGGCCAGAACCGGATTCGTCACCGTCGGCGCCACCCTACCGGCAGCCGATACCGCCGATGCCGCCGTCACCTCCGCCGCGGCCACCGCAGCGGCCCGTCCGGCCGACCCACGAGACGATTTCGCCGACAGTGGTGCTGCCGGTCATCCCAGCCGACCCGGCGGCGCACGCCGCACCCGGGGTGGGCCGGCCCAGCGTGCCGCCACCGTCGTACTCGCAACTCGCGGCCGACATCGGCAAGACGCCGCCGGGCCGCGGCCAGTCATCGGGCGGCAAGACCAAGATCTGGGTGATCGGTGGCTCGATCGCCGCCGTCATCGTGGTGCTGCTCGGCGTCGTCCTCTGGAATTCCGGTGGCGACTCGGGTGGGTCCACGGACGCCTCGGGAACCAGCACCCAGAGCTCCGGCGCGGACAAGCCGTCGTCGTCGCACAAGCCCGCGCCGCCGGTGCTGGTCGGCACGCCCGGTAACTACCAGACCATCGCGACCTACCTGAAGAGCAACAACATTCAGGAGTCGCTGGTACACCGCAACGAGCCCGGCGCACCCGTGGTGACGATGCCGATGCCGCCGGGCTGGGCCGACGCCGGACCGCAGACACCGGCTTTCGCCTACCAGTCGATCGTCTACAACGGCCCGAGTGCCGGCAATTACCGGCCGAGCGCCACGGCGTTGATCTCGCGCCTCGGCCCGAACGCCGATGCGCAGAAGATCCTCGACTTCGCGCCGGGCGAGCTGAACAACCTGCCGGGATTCACCGCGACCGACACCGGCACGCCGGGGACTGTCGACGGCCACAAGTCGTTCCAGATCGCCGGTTCCTGGAACTCCAACGGGGTGACCAAGCTCATCACCCAGAACACCGTCGTCATCCAGGACGGGACCGGGCTTTACGTCATGCAGATCAACATCGACGGCGTCGCCGATCAGGCCGAGATCATCAAGCAGATCACCGAGGCCATCGACCGCGACACCAAGATCGCGGCCGGCTGAGCCGGCGAGTGTGTCGGGCCGGCTCAGCCGGCTGATTCTGTCCAGGGCATCGGTTCTGCCAGAATGTGCGCCATGCGCGTATATCTCGGAGCCGACCACGCCGGATACGAACTCAAGCAGGCCCTGCTCGACCATCTGACCGCGGCCGGCCACCAGGCCGTCGACTGCGGTGCCTTCGCCTACGACGCGGAGGACGACTATCCGGCATTCTGCATCGACGCCGCCAAGCGCACCGTCGACGACCCGGGCAGCCTGGGCATCGTCATCGGCGGGTCGGGCAACGGAGAGCAGATCGCGGCCAACAAGGTGCCGGGCGTGCGTTGTGCACTGGCGTGGAGCGTGGAGACCGCGCAGCTGGCCCGCGAGCACAACAACGCGCAGGTGATGGGCATCGGTGGCCGTATGCACAGCACCGAAGAGGCGTTCGCCATCGTCGACGCCTTCCTGGCCGCCGAATGGTCGCAGGCCGCGCGGCACCAGCGCCGCATCGACATCCTGGCCGAGTACGAGAAGACGCACGTGGCACCCGAGGTTCCGGGCGCTCCCGCCTGATCCCGGGTCTGACTCGTGCCGGAGGGGCATACCCTCCACCGGTTGGCCCGTCTGCACCAGCAGCGTTTCGGGCGGGCGCCGGTGGTCGTCAGCAGTCCGCAGGGCCGGTTCGCCGACGCCGCGGCCGCCGTCAGCGGCCGCGTGCTGCGTAAGGCCGACGCCTGGGGCAAGCACCTGTTCCACCACTACGAAGGTGGGGCGGTGGTGCACGTGCACCTCGGGCTGTACGGCACATTCACCGAACAGCCACTGCCGATGACGGCGCCGGTCGGGCAGGTGCGCATGCGCATGCTCGGGGCGGAATTCGGTACCGACCTGCGCGGGCCGACAGTGTGCGAATTGATCGATGAGGGCGGCGTCGACGATGTGGTGGCCCGGCTGGGTGCCGACCCGCTGCGCCGCGACGCCGACCCCGGATCGGCCTGGGCGCGAATCAGCAAGTCCCGCAGGTCAATCGGATCGATGCTGATGGACCAGACGGTGATCGCCGGTGTCGGCAACGTGTACCGCAGCGAGGTGCTGTACCGGCACCGGATCGATCCGCACCGTCCCGGCACACAGCTGACCGAGGCCGAATTCGCCGAGTTGTGGACCGATCTCGTCGCACTCATGAAAGTCGGGATGCGTCGCGGCAAGATCGTCGTGGTGCGTCCCGAAGACGACCACGGTGCGCCGTCCTACGCCACCGACAGGCCGCGCACCTATGTGTACCGGCGGGCGGGGGAGGCGTGCCGCGTGTGCGGCGCCGCCGTCCGCACCGAGGTCATGGAGGGACGAAACCTGTTCTGGTGCCCCGATTGTCAGGTGTGACGGGCTGACGGGCTAGTCGCCGCCACCGCCACATCCGCCACCGCAACCACCGCCGCCACAGCTGCTGCTGCCGCCACCGCAGCTGCTACCCGAGTCGCTGCTCCCGGAATCCCAACCGCCGCTGCCGGCGTCCCAACCGTTGTTGTCGTTCCAGCTGACATCCTGGCCCTGGCCGGAGTCGGCGAACTGGCTCTGATCGAGGCCCTGCTGGTAGCCCTGGTCGAATCCCGAACCGTATCCGGACTCGAAACCCGATGCGCCGTAATTGACTCCGTGCATGCCGTCGAACAGTGCGTCGAACAACAGCACCGAGCCGACGCCCCACGCGCCGGCCACCAGTGCCGGCTTCCACCACGGCTCGGAGTACCAGCCCGCGGGCACCGGGCGACCGGCGACCCGCCCACCGGGGTAGTAGTTCGGGGTGGCGGCCGTAGGACCCGGTGAGGCCTGAATCTGCCTGCCGTCGAACTGGATTCGGCGGTCTTCGGTGACCTCGCCGGCGCCGCGCTGGCCGGCCAGCTCCTGCAGCGGAGGGCCGGGGTCGATGCCCATGGCGGTCCGCGCGGCCCGCACGTAGTACAGCCCTTCCATGGCGCTCTGCTTCGCGAAGGCCGCCTGCTGGGCGGTGGTGGCCTGTTCGATCTGTGACGCCGCGGCGTTGTAGCGCTCGGACGCGTCGGCCAGGGCCTGGCGCGAGGCGTCGTCGGTGCCGGTCAGGTTGAACACCTGCCCGCCGAGCATCTCGATGACGCGACGGGCATCGGCTTTCGCGTTGGCGAGCGCGGCAGCCTTGTTGGCCTTGTTCTGCCTGCTGAACAGGAAGAACCCGATGGCCGCGATGACGACCAGGATGAGCACGAACTCCATGGGGGCAGCTTACCGATGACCGGCCGCGGACCTAGATATGGACATACATGTCCGTATCTATTACAGTCGTCGTCATGAACCTGACATTCCACGTCTTCGACACCGGCCGCGGTGTGCTGTCGACCGCACCCGGAATCGTCACCAGTTATCCCGGTGGCGACACCGCGGTCCGGGAACTGGAACCGCTCGGCGCGGGATTGCGCCCGGTCGCCTGGAGCCATTGTGGCGCAATCGATTACGCCGCGGTGGGGCAGTGGGCGGCCTTCCACCGCAATCGCTCGACCGGCGCTCCGGTGCTGGTGGCTCCGTACCTGCCATCGGCCCGCGGTGATCACGATCCGACCGACGACGCCCGCGTCGCCGCCCGGCTCGCCGCCGCCACAGGCGTCGCGCACATCGTGACGGTGGACCCGCACTCACCGGTCTGGGCCGACGAGGCCCGGCGCGGGGGAGCGGCCGTCACCGTCATCGAGGCCGTCGACCTGGTCGCGTGCGGCGCTGCGCACCACCCGGGTTGGGTGGGGGTCGTCGCCCCCGACAAGGGGGCCCGCCACCGTGCCGGCCAGGTGGCGTCCCGATTGGGAGTGCCACTGTATGTCGCTGGGAAGCAACGCAATCCGGCCGACGGCAAGCTGTCGGGGTTCGTCGCCCCCGAGGGTCTGCCGGACCGTGGTCGCCTGCTGGTGATCGACGACATCTGCGACGGCGGCGGCACCTTCGCCGGGCTGGCCGACGCCATCGGCACAAGCAAACCCCAACTGGCGCTGCATCTGTGGGTCAGTCACGGGTGCTTCACCGGCCGTTGGCGGGAGAACCTCGCCGCCTACGCCTCCGTCACCAGTACCGATTCCCGTGCCACGCCCGACGGCGTGCACGTCCACCCGCTGGAACCGTTCATCGTCCGCGCCCTGGCCGATCTGATCTGAAGGACTTTTGTCATGACCATCGAAGCAACCACCACGTATCGGCCGGAAACCATTGCGGCCCTGGATGTCCTGATGGACACCGATGCCTACAAGCTGGACCACCGCCGCCAGTACCCCACCGGCACCGAGTACGTCTACTCCAACCTGACCGCGCGCGGCAGCCGTGTCCCCGGCGTCGGCTGGACGGCGTTCTTCGGCCTGCAGGCCTACCTGCGGGACCTGAACCAGCGGTGGAGCACCTTCTTCGCCGCTGACGTCGACGAGGTGTGCCGGGCCTACGTGGACCGCGTCGTCCAGGTCTTGGGCCCCAACGACGTTGGTGCCGAACACATTCGGCAGCTGCACGCGTACGGCAGACTGCCGCTGCGGGTCCGGGCGCTGCCGGAAGGCACCATCGTCCCGGTCGGCGTCCCGTACCTGACCGTCGAGAACACCGCGCCCGAATTCTTCTGGCTGACCAACTACATCGAGACCGAGATGTCGGCCGCGCTGTGGCAGCCCATCACGTCGGCGACCACCGCCTGGCGCAACCGCACGCTGCTGGACGCCCGCGCGCGGGACACCGGTGCCGACCCGGCCGCGGTCGACTGGCAGGGACACGACTTCTCCTTCCGGGGCATGGCCGGCAGCGCGGCCGCCGCCGCGTCAGGGGCTGCGCACCTGCTGGCGTTCACGGGCACCGACTGCCTGCCCGCACTGGGCTGGATCGACCGGAACTACCCGGGCTCACCGGAGGGCACGATCATCGGTGGCAGCGTGCCCGCCACCGAGCACAGCGTCATGTGCGCCGGCACCCAGGACGACGAAGTCGCCACCTTCGCCCGCTTGCTGGACCTGTATCCGACCGGCATCGTGTCGATCGTCAGCGACACGTGGGACCTGTGGCACGTCTGCACCGGCATCCTGCCCACGCTGAAAGACACCATCACCGCGCGCGAGGGCAAGGTGGTGATCCGCCCGGACAGCGGTGACCCCGAGCGCATCCTGTGCGGCGACCCGCAGGCCCCGGCGGGCAGCCCCGCACACAAGGGTGTGGTGAACCTGCTGTGGGAGGTGTTCGGCGGCACGGTCAACGCGGCCGGCTACCGGGAACTGGATCGGCACATCGGCGTCATCTACGGCGACTCGATCACCCACGACCGTGCCGACGCCATCACCGCCAACCTGATGGCCCAGGGTTATGTGTCCACCACGCCGGTACTGGGATTCGGTTCGTACACCTACCAGTACGTCACGCGGGACACCTTCTCCATCGCGATGAAGGCCACCTGGGTTCAGGTCGACGGTCGCGGCCGGGACATCGCCAAGGCGCCGGTCACCGATCCGGGCAAGCGCAGCGCGCGGGGCCGGCTGGCCGTGATCCGCGACGGGCGCGGGCGCCTGGCACTGGTGCAGGGCGCGGCCGGCGTCGTCGAGACAACGGACGCCATGCGGACGGTGTTCGACGACGGCGCCATCGTCAACCCGGTGACCTTCGCGGAGGTGCGCGCTACCGTGCGACGTGATTGGGCGGCGTATGCCGCCGGCGAGGAGGACGCCCGTCATGGCTGAGTCGCTGGCCACGTGGCTGAGCGTCGACGTTTTCGCGGTGAGCCCCGGCGAGGACCCGGGGCTCATCCTCGCGCGCCGGCAGCGCGAACCGCACCGGGGCGACTGGGCCCTCCCCGGCGTGGTGCTCGATGCGGCGAACGGGGAGACGGTCGCCGCGGCGGCACACCGCGCGCTGCGCGACCGGGCCGGCGCCGAGCCGGTCGACGGACCGCCGACGGTGGCCCTCGTCGTGTCCGACCCGCAGCGCGACGAACGCGGGCACACCGTGTCGCTCGTGAATGTGATGCGGGCACAACCCGGCGCCGACGCCCTCGTGGTGCGCGAGGGTGACGGCGTGCCGCCGCTGCCTTTCGGCCACAACGCGATGATCAGGGACACCGCGGCGACGGTGTCGCAGCGACTGTTGTCCGATCCTGCGACCGTCGCGGCGATGTTCGGCGGCGGGTGCACTGCCGGCGAGGTCTGCGAGCTGACGAAGCTGCTGTTCCACCTGTCCGGCGGCGCGGGCGCCGAGCCGATTCCGCTGGCTGCGATGCGGCGCCGGCTGGAGCGGGCGGCACTGTTCGCGGCGGACGGCAGCCGGCCCGCGCACACCCGGCCGGTGACGGTGTTCCGGGTCGCGAGGTAAACGGCGACTGCGTAAACGCTGGCAAATTGCTGGCGCATACGTGTGGGCGCAGCGCGAGGCGCGCGCGTTACGTTCCTGTGAACATGGCCGCGACCTGGAAAAATAGTTTCAGTACAAGTCGCGACCTGCTGGTTTACGGGATACGCTCCCGGCACCCTGCTGGGAGGAGAGCAACTTATGGCAGACGCAGAGACCGAACCGGTGGCAAACACCCACACCGCATCGGCACCGACGCGATGGTTCAGCACCGACGCCGGCAAAGTGCTGATAGTCGTGGTCGGTGCTGTCGTCATTTTGTTGATCCTGCTCGGGCTCGGATCGCTTGCCGGATTTGAAATCCCGCCACCCGCGCCGGAGCAACCAGCCGCACCCACCAGCTCCACCACATCGGCTCCCGCCGCCACTTCGCCGGCCTCGACGGCCGCCACGCCCACTCCCGCGCCTGCGCCGGTCCCCACACCCACGGCGACCGCGCCCACCAGCCCGGCTCCGGCTCCGCCGACCCGTCCCTCGACGGCTGCGACTCAGGCTCCGACGACCTACACGCCGCCGCCCGCCAGGCAGTACACGCCGCCGGCCAGCGCACCGGCACCCGCGTCCCCGCCCGCCGCGTCACCGACCGCGACCGCGACCGCACCGGCGAGTTCGGAAGCCCCCGCCCCGGCGAATCCGCCGCAGTTCAACGTCATTCGCACGACCAACGGCGTGGCGCGGCCGATTCCGGGTAGCGGCTAGGCGACCGGGGAGACCCGAGAGGACAGACAAAACTGCACGGCCGTTAATGTTGGTGAAGTGTCACAGCAACTTCCCAGCATCACGGTCTCCCCGTCGTGGCAGAAGCGGTTCGGCTTCTTCAACGCCTACGGTCTGCCGAACTCGACGCCGGAGTCGAAGGCCGCCTACAAGGCCCTGACGTTCCTGGAGCGGGTGAAGCTCACCTCGAACATCCTGGCTTTCCTGTTCGGGCCCATCTACTTCTTCGTCAAGGGGATGTGGCGCAAGGGATTGACCCTGCTCGGGATCTTCGTCGCGGTCGAGCTGGTACTCGTCGTCCTCAACGTGTCGGACTCCCTCGCCCGTGCCATCGGGTTCGGTCTGGCCGCCATCGCCATGTCGACCGCGAATTACGCGTACTACCTGCACGTGGTGCGGGGCAGCCGGTCCTGGAACCTGTTCGAGGGGCACGGCAGGCAGCGCTAGCTGCCGTCGAGCTCCAAGCGCTTCAGCTGTCGCGGGCTCAGCGCGGTGAGGCTGACGTCGCCGTCGTAGATGGCGAGGACGCGCGGATCCATCACGCGGCGCCACAACGCCGGAACGAGGCTGAGCACCAGCATCGCGGTGTAGTTGCTCGGCAGCTGTGGCGCGTCCTCTGCGGGCCGGATCACCTGGTAGCGATGGGACGGGTCCATGTGGTGGTCCGAGTGCCGCTGCAGATGCAGCAGGAACACGTTCATGATGACGGTGTTGCTGTTCCAGCTGTGCGTGGCGCGCAGTCGCTCGTAGCGGCCCGACGGCAGTTTCTGCCGGCGCAGCCCGTAGTGCGACAGGTAGTTCATGGCCTCCAGCAGGAAGATGCCGATGAGCGCCTGGCCGAACAGCCACGGCAGGACCACGGGCCGGAACCACAGTGCGAGCCCGGTGAACAGGATGAGGCTCAACAACCACGCGTTGAGGACATCGTTGCGCACGCTCCAGCGTGAATGGCCTTGGCGGTCAAGGCGTTTGGCCTCGATTCGCCAGGCCGAGCGGGTGCTGCCGACGACCGAGCGCACGACGAAGCCGTACACGCTCTCGCCGAACCGGGCGCTTGCCGGGTCCTCCGGTGTCGCGACGCGGACGTGGTGCCCGCGGTTGTGTTCGACGTAGAACTGGCCGTACCAACTCTGGGCGAGCGCCAGCTTGCTGAGCCACCGTTCGGCGCGGTCGCGCCGGTGCCCCAGTTCGTGGGCCGCGTTGTTGGCGATGCCGCCGGACAGTCCGACCGCGACCATCAGCCCCAGCTTGTCGGTGAGCGTCAACGTGACCCAGCCGCCGCCGGCCCACACCCAACAGCCGAAAGCCAGCGCGAGGTACTGCGTCGGCAGGAACATGTGGGTGGCGAACCGGTAGTACTTGTCCTGCTGCAGCTCCGCCAGGATGCGGTCCGGCGCCCGATCGCCCTTCTCCCGCCCCAGCAGGTGATCGGCGGCGGGCCCTGCCACCAGGATCACGAAGAGGGCGGTCCACCAGAAGAAGTGGAGACCGGTGGTCCACACCAGGAGCCACGACAGCGTCACGGCTCCGGGGGCGGACGGAACCAGCAGCCACAGGTATCGCTTGGGGTCGCGCCACGTGCCCTCAGCAACCTCTGAGCCCACGTCGACGGGCCGCCTGGTGCGGCGGTACGAAGGGATGAGCGACGCGGTCATCGGGCATTTATACCGCCGTCTTCGCCGAGTCTCGACTCGGTTGGCAAAATCGTTTGCCAGTGTTCCCGGAATCGTACGCAGAAGTATGGTTTGAACTGCACATATCGGCGGGCCACCACATATATTTGCGCATTGCGGCAATTTGCATCGAATTGTCAGGAAACTCCCAGAATCCGGCGCGAAATCCCGGCTCGGTGAACGCCAATTATTGGCCACTCGGTCAATAAATTTCGAGAGCCGTTCGAGCAAATTCATTTTCCGGGAGACGCGGCGCTGTTGGGCCTTGGTTGCGCATCGCGGCCCGGGTGACGGACATGGCGGCAGAAAGCGGGTCCCAAAACAAAAGGACCGGCCTGGTCAGGCCGGTCCTGTGGAGCGGGCGACGGGAATCGAACCCGCGTAGCTAGTTTGGAAGACTAGGGCTCTACCATTGAGCTACGCCCGCGTGCACTGCTGCGATCACAGTACCGGCAGACAGTACCGGGACAGCGGCCGCCAATCCAATTGATGGTGTCGCGTGTCTAGGACGTAGTATCTCGACCGCGGTTATGCGACCGCGACGAGGCACGGGGTGTAGCGCAGCTTGGTAGCGCATCCGCTTTGGGAGCGGAAGGCCGCAGGTTCAAATCCTGTCACCCCGACCACCGACTGATGGCAAGTATCAAAAAACAAGGAGTAACGCTGTGAAGAGCACCGTGGAGCAGTTGAGCCCCACCCGGGTTCGCATCAACGTGGAGGTGCCCTTCACCGAGCTTCAACCCGATTTCGACCAGGCCTACAAGGAGCTGGCCAAGCAGGTCCGTCTGCCCGGCTTCCGTCCCGGCAAGGCCCCGGCCAAGCTGCTCGAGGCGCGCGTCGGCCGCGGCGCGGTGCTGGAGCAGGTCGTCAACAGCGCCATCCCGGCCAAATACGGCGAGGCCGTCACCACGCAGGACGTCAAGCCGCTGGGCCAGCCCGAGATCGACATCACCAAGCTCGAGGACAATGACGAGCTCGTCTTCACCGCCGAGGTCGACGTCCGTCCGGAGATCAGCCTGCCGGATCTGAAGGCCATCAACATCACCGTCGACCCGATCGTCATCAACGACGACGAGGTCGACGCCGAGTTGCAGAACCTGCGCGCCCGCTTCGGCACGCTGACCGGTGTCGAGCGCGCGGCCGCCGACGGCGACTTCGTCTCGATCGACCTGTCGGCCACCGTCGACGGTGAGGACGTGCCGGAGGCCAAGACCGAGGGCCTGTCGCACCAGATCGGTTCCGGGCAGCTGATCGAGGGCCTCGACGAGGCCATCATCGGCCTGAAGGCCGGCGAGTCCAAGGAATTCCCGACCACGCTGGCCGCCGGTGAGCACGCCGGCAAGGAAGCCCAGGTCACCGTCACCCTCAAGTCGGTCAAGGAGCGCGAGCTGCCGGAGCCGGACGACGACTTCGCCCAGCTGGCCAGTGAGTTCGACACCATCGATGAGCTCAAGGAGAGCCTGGTCGCCCAGGTTCGCCGGGTGAAGCAGATCGGCCAGGCCGAGCAGATCCGCGACAAGGCCGTGGAGACCCTGCTGGAGCAGATCGAGGTGCCGCTGCCCGAGGCCATCGTGCAGGCGACCGTCGACGAGACCGTCCACAACGCGATCCACGGACTCGACCACGACGAGGCCAAGTTCGAGGAGCAGCTCAAGGAGCAGGGCAGCAGCCGCGAGGAGTTCGATGCGGACACCCGCACCAACGCCGAGAAGGCCGTCAAGACCCAGCTGCTGATGGACGCCATCGCCGACGAGCTGGACGTCAAGGTCGGCCAGGGCGACCTGATGGAGCGCATCGCCCTGATGGCCCGCCAGTACGGCATCGAGCCGCAGCAGCTGATCCAGATCCTGCAGCAGAACAACCAGCTGCCGTCCATGTTCGCCGACATCCGTCGCGGCATGACCATCGCCGCTGTGGTCTCCGGTGCGACCGTCACCGACACCGACGGCAACACCGTCGACACCGCGGAGTTCTTCGGTCCGGCCGGCGACGCCGCGGAGGCCGACGTCGCCGACGAGGCCGAGGCCGAGGCTCCCGCCGCGGACGAAGCTCCGACCGAGGACGAGAAGCCCGCCAAGGCGAAGAAGGCCAAGGACGAGGCCAAGGACGAGAAGCCGGCGAAGGAAAAGAAGGCCAAGAAGGCCGCCAAGGAATCGAAGGACGAGGACTGAGTCCTCAAAATCTGATCGTGGTACAGGTGCCGCAGGTGTCTTCAGTGATGCCTGCGGCACCGTCCGCTCTCCGGCGACTGTGACGCTGTGAGCGAACTAGACCGCGTCGGGGACTCGCGGCCGTCGGCCGTTGGTTAGTGTCGTGTGGACGAACTCGAGAAAGCAGGTATCCAGTCGTGACTGACATGCGTTCAAGCGCACCGGGGCTCAACCTCACGGACTCGGTCTATGAGCGTTTGCTTGCCGAGCGCATCATCTTCCTGGGCTCGCAGGTCGACGACGACATCGCCAACCGGCTGTGCGCGCAGATTCTGCTGCTGACGGCCGAAGATCCGTCCAAAGACATCCACATGTACATCAACTCGCCGGGTGGCTCGATCAGCGCCGGCATGGCGATCTTCGACACCATGGAGTTGTCGGAGTGCGACATCGCGACCTACGCGATGGGCATGGCCGCGTCGATGGGTGAGTTCCTGCTGGCCGCCGGGACCAAGGGCAAGCGCCATGCGCTGCCGCACGCCCGCGTCCTGATGCACCAGCCGCTCGGTGGCGTCACCGGTAGCGCAGCGGACATCGCCATCCAGGCTGAGCAGTTCCACGTCATCAAGAAGGAGATGTTCCGGCTCAACGCCCAGTTCACGGGCAAGAGCATCGAGCAGATCGAGGCCGACTCCGACCGCGACCGCTGGTTCACCGCGCAGGAAGCGCTGGAATACGGCTTCGTCGACCACATCATCACCCGTGCAAACCTCAACGGCGGCAAGGGAGCCTCGAAGTGATCTCCAAGCATCTGAACCCGGAGCTGGCTCCGCAGGCGCGCTACATCCTGCCGCAGTTCAGCGAGCGCACCCACCTCGGTGAGCGCATCGTCGACCCCTACGCCAAGCTGTTCGACGAGCGCATCATCTTCCTGGGCGCCCAGGTCGACGACGTGTCGGCCAACGACGTGATGGCCCAGCTGCTGGTGCTCGAGTCCCAGGACCCCGATCGCGACATCACCATGTACATCAACTCGCCGGGTGGTTCGTTCACCTCGCTGATGGCGATCTACGACACCATGCAGTACGTGCGCGCCGACATCCAGACCGTCTGCCTCGGTCAGGCTGCCTCGGCCGCCGCGGTGCTGCTGGCCGCCGGTACGCCGGGCAAGCGCATGGCGCTGCCGAACGCCCGCGTGCTGATCCACCAGCCGTCGCTCGGTGGTGTCATCCAGGGCCAGTTCTCCGACCTGGAAATCCAGGCCGCCGAGATCGAGCGCATGCGCACCCTCATGGAGGAGACCTTGGCGCGGCACACGGGCAAGGATGCCGAGACCATCCGCAAGGACACCGACCGCGACAAGATCCTCACCGCGGCCGGTGCGAAGGACTACGGGATCATCGACACGGTCCTGGAGTACCGGAAGCTCTCTGCCCAGAAGTCCTAGTCTCACAACGCGTAGCGGCCGCCAACCTGTTCAGGTTGGCGGCCGCTGACGTTTGTTCAGTCCTTGGCCGAGGTGGCCTTCGAGGCGGTGGACGATGCGCCGGCCTTGGCGGCCTTCTTATCCTTGGCCTTCTTGTCGGTGGCCTTCTTGCCCTTCGTCGAATCGTGTTGTGCTGACGATGAATTGTCGGTACCCGACTTGTCGGACTTCTCCGGTTTGGTGTCGGGCTTTTCCGGCTTGCCGGCCGGTGCCGGATCGCTGTCGGACTTGGTGGACGAATCGTCGCTCGCGTCGGTCGTCTTGGCCGGCGTCGATGAGGTGCTTGCGGTCGACGCCGGAGAAGTCCGCTTGGTCCGCGGCTTCTGCACGGTCTTGGCGGGCTTCTTCTCGGTCTGGGTGGACGGCTTCGCGGCGTCGGCGGCGTTGTTCGTGCCCGCATCGCCGGCAGCGGGGGAATCTGGCTCCGACGCCTTATCGGTCGCGGCGGTCGCGCGCGGGGCGGTCGCTGCAGACGACAAGATGGGCGACAGCTGCGGCTTCACCACATTGAACGGCAGCGCCTTGCCCGTCACCAGTACTGAGATGAAGTTCGCGACAGCGATCGCCGGTGACAGGGCCGCGAACGCCGCGCCGGCGATGGGCGCGAGCGGAGCGAGTGCCGACGGCAGCTGCAGCCCGGATGCCAGCGCGGCCGGCGCGGCGGCCAAGGCCGAGCCTGCGGCGTCGGTCGCATCGGTCACTCGCGTCTTGACCGTGTCGATGGCCTGTTGGACGGGGTTGGCCGCGGCCGGCGACGGGGTGGCGGGGGCCGGGTCGGCTGCCGCGGCTTTCGGGCTGTCGGCCGCGGCGGGTGCCGGGCCGGCGGCGGCCGGCACCAGCGACGTCACCACCTTCGTCAGGTTCGCGACCAAGTCGTACGCGAACGTTCCCACCACCTGGAACGGGAGGGTGAACGCATAGGCCACCAACCCGATCGGTAACCACGGGAGGTAGAAGGGATCGGTGGCCGCGCGATTGAGCATCACCAGCGGTATGGAGATCACCGACACGGCGGTGCTCTTGGCTGCCTCGACCACGGCCACCCCGAGGGCTTTGATCGCGTCGACGACAACACCGCCGGCAGTGGCGAGCGGGTCGGCCGCGGCCAGGGGAACCGGCCCCGCGAACGTGTTCGTCGCCGCGGTGGCCTTGATCTGCTCGACCAAGTCCTGCTCGCGGGTCGCCATCTCCTGGACGAACGCGGCGAACTGGACTGCGCGAGTGTCCAGTCGCGGGGCGCTGATGGGCGCGGCATGCGTCTGGATTGCGAGCTGGCCGTTCGGCGTCAGGACGCAGGCCGCCGCGACAACGCCCGCCAGGGGCAGGCATTGGAGCCGCCTGCGCGCGGTCGAGGTCGTGGCAGGGCTGGGTTGATTCATCACGCGGGTGCCTTCCCGTATTCGATTGAGAGCGTCTGTCGCCGGGGAGTGATCCCCCGACATGAAGGTTAATTGACGTGGCTGGAACATTATGTCGAATGTCGAAGGGCGCCGCTCGCGTCGCGCCAAGAATCCGCCAAGGCGCCCGCCGCACCCTGTGACGTGACCACGATTCCGGCCACTGAACAGGAGCTGCCATGAGCCGTCACCCACACCGCACCGCCGCCGCTCTGGTTGCGGCCGTCCTGACCGTGTCTGTGGCGGTCGGATTGCCTGTGGCCCAGGCGAATCCCGTTCCTGATGCCGCGAATGAGGTGCCGTGGAACGAGGTCGGCGACGGCTGGACCCTGGCCACCTGGAACCCGGTTCGCGGGCACCTTCCCGGGGAACCCCGCGATCCTGACGAGGCGCCGCCCACGAAGACCTCGGACACACTGTTCCTGATCGACCCCGCGGGTCGCCGGTACGCCATCACCACCTTCGCCCCGAACGACAAGGGGTGGAAGCCGCACCTGCTGGACTGGTCCGGCGACGGCGGCCGGGCGCTGTTCTCGATGGGCACTGACACCGTCATCGTCGTCGACCTGCACACCGGCCGGCAGACGTCGTTCCCGTCGTCGGCGTCCGCGCGGTTCAGCCGCCCCAACGGTGAAGCGATCGTCTTGTCGACCACCAGCAAGGGCCAGCCCAGCACCTTGCAGCGTGTCGACCTCGCGGGCAACGTACAACTGACCTACCCGACCGAGAACCTTGCCGGCGCCGGACGATTCGGCGGCGACTATCTGGAAACCCCGGACGGCACGACACTCGTGCTGTCGACGGCCAACCGGGGCAACGACGCGGTCCCGCGAACGGACAACAGCTTCGTCCTCATGGGCAACGACGGAACCGTTGGGCGGGTCCTGCCGGTACCGATGCCGAATGGCGTATGCCTGACGACCCGTTGGCTGACACCGACGGATTTCGTCGCCCGATGCAACATCGAGAACTCTGCGGCAAGCCAACTGTGGAAGGTGCCGATCGACGGATCGGCGCCGACCGCGCTCACCGCCCTCAACACCGCGAAGAATGAGCCCGGGTTCGAAGGCGACTATGGCGACACGGACGCCTGGCAGTTGCCCAGCGGCACCTTCGTGCAATCACTCGGGGCGTGCGGCGTCATCTTCCTGTCGCGCGTGACCGCGGACGGGCACACGCAGCGGGTCAGGGTGCCAGGGGCCGGCGACAAGATCGAGGTTGTCGGCGCGTCCGGCGGCTCTCTGGTGCTGCAGTCGACGTCAGGCTGCAGCCCGTCGCAGGCACTGATGTCCTACGACCCGGCCGCGAACGCCACCAAGGTGTTGCTCGGCCCCACCGTCAACGACGGGCATGTCGTCGACGCCCTGACCTTCGGCGTGGGGTACCGGTCGTGACGCGGCTGGCGTCCGTCCTCGCCGCCGTGGCGGTTGCCACCGCCATGGCGCCCATCGCACGCGCCGACGACCACGCGACCACCGGCGCCTGCAGCTGGGTGCACACCGACGAAGCCGCGGTCTTTCTCGAAGGCTCGGCGACGGTCGAACCGATCCGGACCGAACTTCCCGAATTATCTTGCGCCTACCGGGCATTCGACGCACCGCAGGGTCGGCGCAGCCTGGAGTCCGACGTCCGGTTCGCCGACGCGTTCCCCTGGGACGCCGCGACGACCTTCCAACAGGTGGCCACTTGGCCCAGGGCCACGGAGGTCGACGGTGTCGGCCTCAAGGCGGTCTGCACCTACGAGCCCAATGTCACGCCACCCTCCACCACGTTGACCGTGTTGTTGACGGGGGAGCGGATCTACCGCGTCACGGGTAGCTACGTGTGGCGCTGTGAAACGCTGAAGTCGTTCGCGGAACTGGCAATAGCTCGCGTCGGCCCATAGCACCGGATACCCTCGGCCCATGCGGCCGACCGGAATCGATTTCGGTGTTCTGGGCACGCTGCGGATGGCCGTCGACGAACGAGTCGTCTCGCTGGGCGCACCCAAGCAGCGCGCGGTGTTCGCGATGCTGCTTCTCAATCGCGGCCGCCCGGTGTCGGTGGACGCCCTGATCGACGCGGTGTGGGAGCAGTCACCGGCCGCGGCCGCCCGCACCGCGCTGCACTCCTACATCTCCAACCTCCGAAAGATCTTGGCGGAGTCCGGAATGCCGCGGGAGACGCTGGCCGCGGCCCCGCCCGGATATCGGCTCGACGTGCCGGAGGACGCAACCGACCTGGGGCGCTTCGAGAAGGAGAAGGTCGCCGGCGTGCGGGCGGCGGCCGCCGGTCACTTCCCGTCCGCGGCGGTGCATCTGTCGGCGGCCCTGGCGCAGTGGCGGGGTCCGGCCCTCGGCGATCTGGCCGACTTCGCTTTCGTCGACGCCGTCGCCGCCGCGCTGGCCGACGAGCGTATTGCCGTGGAGACCGCGCGTGCCGAGGCCGAAATCGCCTGTGGGCAGGCCGCTCTGGTGATCGGGCCGCTGGAGTCGCTGGTCGCCGAACACCCCTACCGCGAACCGCTGTGGGCGCAGCTGATCACCGCCTACTACAGCTGTGGACGGCAGGCGGACGCGCTCGACGCGTGCCGGCGCGTGAAGTCGATCCTGGCCGAGGATCTCGGTATCGATCCCGGCGCGCCGATAAGTGCCCTGCAGCAACGCATTCTGCGTCAGGAACCGCTCGACGTACAGGGCGCCGCGCAGGCGACGGCGGTGCACACCATCGGCCGGCTCCGGTCGGACTCCACAAGGTCGAGCGCGTCCCGGGCGGGCCTGCGCGACGCGTCCGGGCAGTGGTTCGCCTTGCGCGCCATGGCGACCCGCATCGGCCGGCTGGCCGACAACGACATCGTGCTCGACGCGGCAGACGTCAGCCGCCACCACGCTGTCATCGTCGACGCGGGCAGCGGCCCGGTGATGGTGGATCTGCGCTCGGCCAACGGCGTGTACGTGCAGGGCACACGGATCGAGGCCAACACCAATCTGTTCGACGGTGATCGCATCCGCATCGGCGCGCACGAATTCACCCTCGAACTCGGGTAGGCGCACGCCAAGAATCTGCCAAGGGCATCGGTGAACCATGAGGGCATGAGGATTTCGGCTCTTTTCCTGGCCGCGACGATGACGCTGCTGAGCCTGGCGCCGGCCGCTTCGGCGCAGCAGTCGTGCGGCACCCTCGGCGGGACGCCCGACGCCACCGGTATCTGCCGGATCCATGAGGTCGGCACCGGGTATGAACGGACCGCCGCCTTCCCGGTCGACTATCCCGACCAGCAGGCGGTCGGCGACTTCCTGGCCCAGGACCGTGACAGTTTCGTCGGCTGGGTGGACAGGTTCGGCCGCGGCCGCGGGTATGAGGAGACCGTGACGCCGACGGTGTACCGCTCGGCGCGGACGCAGAGCCTGGTGCTCAAGATCGTCGACCCGACCGGCTTCGCCCACGAAGGGCACCCCGACATCCGGTACCGCACCTTCACCTACGGGGCCGGCGGGCCGATCACCATCGACACGCTGTTCGGTCCGGGTTCCGATCCGGCGGCGATCCTGACTTCGGTGGTGCAGCGCGCGTTGAAGGCGCGCAACGCGGCGCTGATCGAGCCCGACCGCGGCTCGTACCGGAATTTCGCGCTCACCGACGAGGCCGTGACCTTCTTTTTCGGCGAGAGCCAGCTTGCGGGCAACGGTGGCCCGCTCACGGTCGCGGTGCCGGTGGGCGACCTGGGCGGCCGGCTCCAGGGATAGGGCCGACGGGCCGCGTGCTTGCGCTGGGCGCGAAATGCGTCGGCAGCTTCGATGTGCACACGGTAGGGTTGCGGATAGGTGAACAGCCCTGATCAGGGTATGTCTGGCCGGCCTGTCGAGCCAACGCCAACCGGCGCCGGAAAGACACGCCAGAATCACGGTCAGCGCGCCGAGGGGTGGCAAGCCACCGATCGGGCTATGTTCTCCTGCACACGGATAAATACCACCGGAGCGATTCGGCCCTTTCGGTCGCACCGCAACGGAGCGAACGGGTAGCGTCGGGATCACACCCGAAAAAAACCCACTATCTGGTGTAACGACTGACGGCGACCGGAGAAAGTAGGGCCTCACCCCATGGCGCGCATCGGAGACGGCGGTGACCTGCTGAAGTGCTCGTTCTGTGGAAAGAGCCAGAAGCAGGTCAAGAAGCTGATTGCTGGACCTGGCGTCTACATCTGCGACGAGTGCATCGATCTCTGCAACGAGATCATCGAGGAGGAGCTGGCCGACGCTGACGACGTCAAGCTTGACGAGCTGCCCAAGCCCCAGGAGATCCGGGACTTCCTCGAGGGCTACGTCATCGGTCAGGACAACGCCAAGAAGACGCTCGCCGTGGCCGTCTACAACCACTACAAGCGCATCCAGGCGCAGGAGAAGTCGCGCGACTCCCGGTCCGAGCCGGTCGAGCTCGCCAAGTCGAACATCCTGATGCTCGGGCCGACCGGCTGCGGCAAGACCTACCTGGCGCAGACCCTGGCCAAGATGCTCAACGTGCCGTTCGCCATCGCCGACGCGACCGCGCTGACCGAGGCGGGGTACGTCGGCGAGGACGTCGAGAACATCCTGCTGAAGCTGATCCAGGCGGCTGACTACGACGTCAAGCGCGCCGAGACGGGCATCATCTACATCGACGAGGTCGACAAGATCGCCCGCAAGAGCGAGAACCCGTCGATCACCCGCGACGTGTCGGGCGAGGGCGTGCAGCAGGCACTCCTGAAAATCCTCGAGGGGACGCAGGCGTCGGTGCCGCCGCAGGGTGGCCGCAAGCACCCGCACCAGGAATTCATCCAGATCGACACCACCAACGTGCTGTTCATCGTGGCCGGTGCGTTCGCGGGCCTGGAGAAGATCGTGTCGGACCGGGTCGGCAAGCGCGGTCTGGGCTTCGGCGCCGAGGTGCACTCCAAGGCCGAGATCGACACCCAGGACCACTTCGCCGAGGTGCTGCCCGAGGACCTGATCAAGTTCGGTCTGATCCCCGAGTTCATCGGCCGTCTCCCGGTCGTGGCGTCGGTGACCAACCTGGACAAGGAATCGCTGGTGTCGATCCTGTCCAAGCCCAAGAACGCCCTCGTCAAGCAGTACGTCCGGCTCTTCGAGATGGACGGGGTCGAGCTGGAGTTCACCGACGACGCCCTCGACGCCATCGCCGACCAGGCCATTCACCGCGGCACCGGTGCCCGCGGCCTGCGCGCCATCATGGAAGAGGTCCTGCAGCCGGTGATGTTCGACATCCCGAGCCGCGACGACGTCGCCAAGGTGGTCGTCACCAAGGAAACCGTGCAGGACAACGTGCTGCCGACCATCGTGCCGCGCAAGGCGCCCCGCTCGGAGCGGCGCGACAAGAGCGCATAGTTCTCTCCAAAGGAAAAGCCCCCGCTGCGGCGGGGGCTTTTCTTTTTCACCGCTATCGGGCGATGCGATCCGGGCGGGTGTAGACGTTCATCGATTCGCCGCGCAGGAAGGCCACCAAGGTCAGTCCCGCCTGGCTGGCCAGGTCGACCGCCAACGACGATGGTGCCGATACGGCCGCCAGCAGCGGGATACCGGCCATGACGGCCTTCTGTGTCAGTTCGAACGATGCCCGGCCGCTGACCAGCAGGACGGTACCGGTCAGCGGGATGCGGCCCTGCTCGAGCGCCCACCCGATCACCTTGTCCACCGCGTTGTGCCGGCCGATGTCCTCGCGGGCGACGAACATCTCGCCGTCGGCGCTGAACAGCGCGGCGGCGTGCAGCCCGCCGGTGCTGTTGAAAACCTTCTGGGCCTGGCGCAGTTGCTGCGGCAGCGCTGAGAGTGTGGCGTTGGTGACGGTGGTCGGGTCGTCGCCGGGGGAGTAGTGGCTGACGGTGCGGACGGCGTCGATGGACGCCTTGCCGCACACACCGCACGATGAGGTGGTGTAGAAGTTGCGCGTCACGTCGACCGACGGCGGCGGGACATGGGGTGCCAGCGTCACGTCGAGCACGTTGTAGGTGTTGGTGCCGTCGTCGGTGGCGCCGCGGCAGTAGGCGACACGGGCGATGTCGTCGCGGCGGGCGATGACGCCCTCGGTGAGCAGAAAGCCCTGGGCCAGTTCGACATCCGAGCCCGGCGTCCGCATGGTGACACTGAGCGGAGTGCCGTTGACGCGGATTTCCAGGGGTTCCTCGACGGCCAGGGTCTCCGGGCGGGAGACCGCGCCGTCGGCGGTGACATGTTCGGCTCGGCGCCGTGCGGTTACCCGACCCACGGCTGATCAGCTCCCCGCTCGCTGCGCTCGACCGCCGGGACAAGCCTGATCACGACGGCTTTGGATACCGGGGTATTGGACTTCCGCGCAGTGTGGTCCAAGGGGATCAAGGGATTGGTCTCCGGGTAGTAGGCCGCGGCATTGCCCGCGGGTGTCGAATAGGGCACCACCAGAAAGTCTTTCGCGCGGCGCTCGTGGCCGTCGAATTCGGAGACCAGGTCGACGCGGCTGCCGTCGGTCAGGCCGAGCGCGGCAATGTCGGCCGGGTTGACGAACACCACGCGCCGGCCGCCCTTGACGCCCCGGTAGCGGTCGTCCAGGCCGTAAATCGTGGTGTTGTACTGGTCGTGGCTGCGCAGGGTCTGCAGCACCAGCCGGCCTTCGGGCACCGGCACCCACTCGATGGGTTCGTTCGAGAAGTTGGCTTTGCCTGTGTGCGTGGGAAATTCGCGGGAGTCGCGGGGCGGGTGGGGCAACTGGAAGCCGTCGGGCTCACGCACGCGGGTGTTGTAGTCGGCGCATCCGGGGACCACGTCGGCGATGGCGTCGCGGATGCCGTCGTAGTCGGCGTTGAAGGATTCCCACGGCACCGGGTGCGCCGGCCCGAGCAGCGCGCGGGCCAGCTGGCAGACGATCGCGACCTCGCTGCGCACCTGGTCGCTGGGTGGGGTCAGGCCACCGCGCGACAGGTGCACCATCGACATCGAATCCTCCACCGACACCACCTGTTTGCCGCCGGCCTGGAAGTCCTTGTCGGTGCGGCCGAGGGTGGGCAGGATCAGTGCGGTGCGGCCGTGAACGACGTGGCTGCGGTTGAGCTTCGTTGAAATCTGTACCGTCAGAGCGCAATTGCGCATCGCCGCGGCGGTGACGTCGGTGTCGGGGGTGGCCGAGACGAAGTTGCCGCCCATTCCGATGAACACCTTGGCCCGGCCGTCACGCATGGCCCGGATTCCGTCGACGGTGTCGTGACCGTGCTTGCGCGGGGACGTGATGCCGAACCGGGCGTCCAATGCGGCCAGGAACTCTTCGGGCATTTTCTCCCAGATGCCCATGGTCCGGTCGCCCTGCACGTTGGAGTGGCCGCGCACGGGACACACACCGGCGCCGGGCTTGCCGATCATGCCGCGCATGAGCAGCAGGTTGGTGGCCTCTGCGATGGTGGCCACCGCGTGCTTCTGCTGGGTCAGGCCCATCGCCCAGCAGATGATGGTGCGCTCGGAGCGGACCAGCGCGTCGGCGACACGCTCCAACTGGTCACGGGCGATGCCGCTGGCCGCGGTGACGGTGTCCAGTTCGACTGCGCGGGTGCGGCGTTCGTAGTCGTCGAAGCCGGCACAGTGCCGGTCGATGAAGTCGCGGTCCAACACGGTCCCCGGCGCCCGGTCCTCGGCTTCCAGCAGGAGGCGGCCCAGGCCGGCGAACAGCGCCATGTCGCCGCCGATGCGGATCTGCACGAACTCGTCGGCGATCGGCACGCCGTGGCCGACGACGCCGTGCACTTTCTGCGGATCCTTGAATCGCATCAGCCCGGCCTCGGGCAGCGGGTTGATCGCAATGATCTTGGCGCCACCCGCTTTTGCCTTCTCCAGCACCGACAGCATGCGCGGGTGGTTGGTGCCCGGGTTCTGTCCGGCGATGACGATGCAGTCGGCGTGGATGACATCCTCGACGGTGACCGAGCCCTTGCCGATGCCGATCGACTCGACCAGGGCGGTGCCCGACGACTCGTGGCACATGTTGGAACAGTCCGGCAGGTTGTTGGTGCCGAAACTGCGCGCGAGCAGCTGGTAGAGGAACGCGGCTTCGTTGCTGGTGCGGCCGGAGGTGTAGAACAGCGCTTCGTCGGGACTGTCGAGGGCATTCAGTTCGCCGGCGATCAGCGCGTACGCCTCGTCCCAGTCGATCGGGCGGTAATGGCTGTCGCCGGGCGCCAGCACCATCGGATGGGTGAGGCGGCCCTGCTGGGACAGCCAGTATTCGGGCTTCTCGGCAAGTTCTGCGACGGAATGCCGGGCGAAGAATTCCGGTGTGACCCGGCGCCGCGTCGCTTCCTCGGCGACTGCCTTGGCGCCGTTCTCGCAGAACTCGGCCAGTTTGCGGCCGCCGTGTTCCTCTGGCCACGCGCAGCCCGGGCAGTCGAAGCCGTGCCGCTGATTGATCCTGCTCAGTGTCTCCGCGGTACGCAGTGGGCCCATCTGCCGAAGTCCGCGCTGCATGCTGACCATCACGGCCTTGACTCCAGCCGCCTCGTGTTCGGCGCCGGTGACTTCTATGTCGTGTTCGTCGTAGGTGGCGTCGACGTCGCGGCCGTCTCTGACGGTGGTCATCCCTCCAATCTAATGCTGGAAATCTGGGATTCAGGTCTGGATTTGCGGCATCGGTCATCGGTATTTCAGATGCCCTGATAGGTGGCGCCTATCACTGGGCGGTACGGCGCCGGTGACCAGCACCACCCCGCGCGCGGGACCTAAGCCTCTAGGTCGGGTATACGGGCCGGGGTAGCTTTCGGGAGAGCGCGACAGATACCCCCGCCCGTATTTTCCGCGGTTGGAATAATATACCCCCAGGGGTATATTGAATACCCACGAGGGTATAGCCCAAAGTGGTGCTACCCAACGAGGAGAAAGAAGATCGACGATGATCCTGCAGCAGTACTACCTGGATTGCCTGTCGCACGCGTCCTACCTGATCGGTGACGAAACCACCGGGCGCGCAGTGGTTGTGGACCCGCAGCGCGATGTGGCCGGATACCTCGCCGATGCCGAAGAGCGCGGGCTGACCATCGAATTGGTCATCGAAACCCACTTTCACGCAGACTTCCTCTCCGGACACCTCGAGCTGGCGAAGGCCACCGGGGCCAAGATCGTCTACTCGTCTGTCGCCGAGACCGAGTTCGAGTCGATGGGCGTCGCCGACGGTGAGCGCTACTCGCTGGGCGATGTGACGCTCGAGTTCCGCCACACCCCCGGCCACACTCCTGAGTCGATGAGCGTGGTGGTCTACGCGCACGCCGACGACCCGACGCCCTACGGCGTCCTGACCGGGGACACGCTCTTCATCGGCGATGTCGGCCGCCCTGACCTGCTGGCCTCGATCGGTTTCACGCGAGAAGAACTGGCGGACAAGCTCTATGACTCGCTGCACAACAAACTTTTGACGCTGCCCGACGCCACTCGGGTGTACCCCGCACACGGTGCGGGCTCGGCGTGCGGCAAGAACCTGTCGACCGACCTGTGGTCGACGATCGGTGAGCAGAAGGCGACCAACTACGCGCTGCGCGCCACCGACAAAGCCTCGTTCACGACCCTCGTCACCGAAGGGCAGCCGCCCGCGCCGGGGTACTTCGTCTACGACGCGATCCTCAACCGCAAGGATCGCGAGTTGCTCGACGAGACGAAGATGCCGTCGGCGCTGACCTATGAGCAGGCGCGCGCGGCGATCGACGCCGGCGCCGTCCTGGTGGACGGCCGTGGCCCCGAAGAATTCGCGCTGGGTCACCTGCGGGGCGCCGTCAACATCGGCCTGCAAGGTCGTTACGCCGAGTTCGCCGGTTCCGTCCTGCCGTCCGATGTCGACGTCGTGCTCTTCACCGAGCCGGGTCAGGAACTCGAGGGCAAGAACCGGCTCGCCCGGATCGGCTTCGACCGGGTGATCGGCTACGTGGCGGAGCCATACGCGGCGTTGGTCGCGCACCAGGGTGACGTCCAGGTGGCGTCGCGCCTGACCGCCAAGGCTTTTGGTGAACGGGCCGCCGCGCTGCCGAACCTGCAGATCGTCGACGTCCGCAACCCCGGTGAGGTCGCGGCGGGGACCATCCCGCATGCCATCGGCATCCCGGTGGGGCAGTTGCCCGCTCGGCTCGGCGAGCTCGACCCTGCCAAACCGACCGTCGTCTACTGCGCCGGTGGGTACCGCTCGTCGGTCGCGGCAAGTCTGTTGCGGCGGAACGGATTCAACGACGTGAGCGACATCTTGGGCGGCTACGGCGCCTGGGCAGAAGCCGTCGAGAACGCCTGAAGACAGGAGACATCACCGACATGACCGTCACTGCCAAGCACCAGATCGCGATCGTCGGCGGCGGTACCGCCGGCATCACGGTCGCGGCCCGGCTGCTGCGCAAGGGCTACACCGACGTCGCGGTCATCGAACCCTCGGACAAGCACTACTACCAACCGCTGTGGACGCTTGTCGGCGGCGGACAGGCGCAGGCCGCCACGACCGAACGCGCCGAGTCCGCGGTGATGCCCAAGGGGGCAAAGTGGATCCGGAACGCCGCGAGCGCCTTCGATCCCGACGCCAACACCGTCACCTGTATGGACGGCGCCACCTACGAATACGACGCGCTCGTGGTCTGCCCGGGTATCCAACTCGATTGGGATCGCACCGAGGGGCTGGCAGAGACGCTGGGTCGTGACGGCGTTTCGTCGAACTATCGCTTCGACCTTGCGCCCCGGACCTGGGATTTCATCCGGAACCTGCGGTCGGGTACGGCGGTGTTCACCGTTCCGTCCGGCGCCATCAAGTGCGCCGGCGCTCCGCAGAAGATCGCGTATCTGGCGTCCGACTACTGGCGGTCGCAGGGCGTGCTCAAGGACATCGACGTCCACCTGGTCATGCCGGGCGCGCGGCCGTTCGGGATTCCCGCGACCGCGGACAGTCTCGACAAGGTGATCGCCGACTACGGCATCACCTTGCACACCAACTCCGAGGTGACCCTGGTCGACGCAGCGTCGCACAAGGTCGGCGTCACCAGTGTCGGGGAGGGTGGTACCGACGCCATGCTGTCCTACGACGTCCTTCACGCCGTGCCGCGGCAGTCCGCGCCGGACTGGATCAAACGCAGCGCGCTGTCGACGGGTGACGCCATGGGCTACGTCGACATCGACAAGCACACCATGCAGCATGTGCGGTACCCCAACGTCTTCAGCCTCGGTGACGCCGGTTCGTCACCGAACTCGAAGACCGGCGCCGCGATCCGCAAGCAGGCCCCGGTGGTGGTCGAGAACATCGACTCCTTCTTGACCGGCCGCCCGCTGCGGGCGTTGTACGACGGCTACTCGTCGTGCCCGATCGTCACTTCCTCGGACGCGATGCTGCTCGCCGAATTCGACTACGACCTCAACCTGAAGCCCTCGTTCCCGCTGCTCGATCCGGTCATCCCGCACCGCGCGTACTGGTACCTGAAGAAATACGGGCTGCCGTTCATGTATTGGAATCTGATGTTGAAAGGCCTTGCCTAGCAGGGCAATTAATCGACCACGAAAGGAATTCGCCATGACCACCAAAAACCTGACCGCCGCCGACTTCGACGCGACCATCACCGCCAATCCCATTGTCCTCATCGATTTCTGGGCGTCGTGGTGTGGTCCGTGTCGCGCGTTTGCTCCGGTTTTCGATCGATCGGCGCAGGCGCACCCGGATGTGGTGCACGCCAAGGTCGACACCGAAGCGCAACAGCAGCTTGCCGCGGCGCTCGAAATCCACGCGATCCCAACGATCATGGCGTTCCGCGACGGCATCCTCGTGTACCGCCAGCCCGGTGCGATGCCCGCCCCGGCCCTCGAAGATCTGATCACCCGGGTCAAGGCACTCGACATGGCCGACGTGCGGGCCCAGATCGCGGCCAGAACGCACTGACCGAGTTGTCGTCGCGCGCCATGCGCGATGACGCATCCCGCCGCTCCGTTCGAGGAGAGTGAAGTTCCGTGAATATCGTTCTCGCCCTTGCCCTTGGTGCCGTCATCGGCACCCTGCTGGGCCTGCTCGGCGGTGGCGGGTCGATCCTCGCGGTGCCGGCACTGGTCTACGTGCTGGGGCTCGGCATCGAGCAGGCGATCCCGATGTCGTTGTTGGTCGTCGGCATCGCCTCGGCGGTCGGCGCGTTGCCGAAGATCCGCGTCGGTCACGTCCAGTGGCGCTTGGCCGCCGTCTTCTCGGCGGCCGGCATTCCGGCGACCTTCGTCGGCAGCGCCGTCGGTGGGCAGCTGCCGCAGCCTGTGCTCCTCGTCGGTTTTGCGGCGGTGATGGTGCTGGCCGGTATGCGGATGCTGCGGGGCGACGGTGGCACCGGTACGGCCTGCAGAGTGGGGGATGCGGGGATCAACTGGCGCCGCTGTGCCTCCAGGTCGATTCCCGCGGGATTCCTCGTCGGCCTGCTCACCGGACTCTTCGGCGTCGGTGGTGGTTTCCTGATCATTCCGGCGCTGGTGTTGCTGCTCGGCGTGGAAATGTCGATCGCGGTGGGAACCTCGTTGGTCATCATCGTGGTCAACTCGGTCGCGGGTCTGCTGGCGCATCTGAGCGGCATCAGCATCGACTGGACGATCGCGGCGGCCTTCGTCGGCACGGCGATCGTCGGTTCGTTGCTCGCCGGCCACCTCGGGACCCGGCTCGACACCCGGCGGCTGCAACATTGGTTCGCCTACCTCGTCTTCGCGGTCGCGGCTTACGTGCTCGTCGACACGATCGCGGTGAGCTTCTTGTGACGTGAGCAGCGGTGACCGCAAATCTTCACCAGACCGACATGTCGGCGCTCCATCTCGTGACGTGCGCGGTTGCCCAGCGTCTGGACAATGGGCGTATGGATACCGATACCGGCCGTGGTACGCCGGGTCGCCGCGCCTGGGCCGACCCGTTGGCATTGGGGTTTCAGGCACACCGGCAGCTGATGCTGCTCCGGTTGCGGTGGCATGGCCGCCGTCTGGACACCCGTCCAGACGGCCAACCGGACTGACGCCTAATCGCTTGTGCCGCCGGGCATTTCCGATGCGGCCGAACGCTAGCGCGGACGCTACCGATCGGTAACCGCGTTCTTAGGATTTGCACCTGGTAGGACGTGATGAAAGCCACATTTTGACAGGTGTCAAGCTCTGGTAATCGATTTGACGTGCACATTCATGGGGTTGCCACACGGCCTTCAATGGCGCGTCCTGGCGAGTGCACCCTAAGAGAAGTGCAATAATCGGTACTAGCAGTGACATCAAAATTTTGGCGGCGCCGAGCTGGCGATCGTGAGCACCGTTCTGCGGCGTCTCCGAAACAGTGCGACGGACGGTCGAAACAGAGTGTGAAAGGCAGGCGTCGTGGGTCTTAACGACGGCGACAACGGCACCGGCGCCGAGAACGGCGCAGCCCCGCGGCAGAAGCTCGAGAAGGTCGTCATCCGCTTTGCCGGCGACTCCGGTGACGGTATGCAGTTGACCGGTGACCGGTTCACCTCGGAGGCCGCGCTCTTCGGCAATGACCTTGCGACGCAGCCGAATTACCCCGCCGAGATCCGCGCACCACAGGGCACCTTGCCCGGCGTGTCGTCGTTCCAGATCCAGATCGCGGATTACGACATCCTCACCGCCGGTGACCGTCCCGACGTGCTGGTCGCGATGAACCCGGCCGCGCTCAAGGCCAACGTGGCCGACCTGCCGCGCGGCGGCATGATCATCGCCAACTCCGACGAGTTCACCAAGCGCAACCTGGCCAAGGTCGGGTACGACGAGAACCCGCTCGAGAACGACGAGCTGTCCGAGTTCGTCGTCATCCCGGTGGCGATGACCACGCTGACGCTGGCCGCGGTCGAGGCCATCGGCGCGACCAAGAAGGACGGTCAGCGCGCCAAGAACATGTTCGGGCTCGGCCTGCTGTCCTGGATGTACGGCCGCGAGCTGGAGCACAGCGAGGCCTTCATCCGCGAGAAGTTCGCCCGCAAGCCCGAGATCGCCGAGGCCAATGTGCTGGCGCTCAAGGCCGGCTGGAACTACGGCGAGACCACCGAGGCCTTCGGCACCACCTACGAGGTGGCCCCGGCCAAGCTCAAGTCCGGCGAATACCGTCAGATCTCCGGCAACACGGCCATGGCGTACGGCATCGTCGCCGCCGGTCAGCTGGGTGACATCCAGGTGGTGCTCGGCACCTACCCGATCACCCCGGCGTCGGACATCCTGCACGAGCTGTCCAAGCACAAGAACTTCAACGTCCTGACCTTCCAGGCGGAGGACGAGATCGCCGGTATCGGCGCGGCCATCGGTGCCTCGTACGGTGGCGCGCTCGGCGTGACCAGCACGTCGGGTCCCGGTGTCTCGCTGAAGTCCGAGGCCATCGGCCTCGCGGTGATGACCGAGCTGCCGCTCATCGTCATCGACGTGCAGCGCGGCGGCCCGTCCACCGGTCTGCCGACCAAGACCGAGCAGGCCGACCTGCTGCAGGCGCTGTATGGCCGCAACGGTGAATCGCCCGTCGCGGTGCTGGCACCGGCTTCTCCGTCGGACTGCTTCGACATCGCGGTCGAGGCCGTGCGGATCGCCATCGCGTACCACACGCCGGTGATCATTCTGTCCGACGGCGCGATCGCCAACGGTTCCGAGCCGTGGCGGATTCCGGACATCGCGAGCTACCCGGCCATCGAGCACACCTTCGCCAAGTCGGGCGAGCCGTTCCAGCCCTACGCGCGTGACCCCGAGACGCTGGGACGTCAGTTCGCCATCCCGGGTACCGCGGGCCTGGAGCACCGCATCGGTGGTCTCGAGGCGGCCAACGGCTCGGGCAACATCTCCTACGAGCCCAAGAACCACGACCTCATGGTCCGGTTGCGCCAGCTCAAGATCGACGGCATCAAGGTGCCCGACCTCGAGGTCGACGACCCGAGCGGCGAGGCCGAGCTGCTGATGCTCGGTTGGGGCAGCTCGTATGGCCCCATCGGCGAAGCCTGCCGGCGCGCCCGGCGCAACGGCGTCAAGGTCGCGCACGCGCAGCTGCGCCACCTCAACCCGTTCCCGGCGAACCTCGAAGAGGTCCTGCGCAAGTACGACAAGGTCGTCGTGCCCGAGATGAACCTGGGCCAGCTGGCCCTGCTGCTGCGCGGCAAGTACCTGGTCGACGTCCAGTCGGTGACCAAGGTCGAGGGCATGGCCTTCCTGGCCGACGAAGTCGAGGGCATCATCAGCGCGGCGCTGGACGGATCGTTGCGCGAGAAGGAAACTGACAAAGCCAAGTTCGCACGGCTGGCAGCCGCCACCGTGGAAACCGGTGTGGGAGCAAACGCATGACGGATCTGATCGGTGCTGATCTGGGCCTGACCGAAGCCCTCAGCAAGACTGCCCTGGTTCCGACCACGGACCAGCCGCAGAAGGGCAAGGACTTCACCAGCGACCAGGAGGTGCGCTGGTGCCCCGGTTGCGGTGACTACGTCATCCTCAACACCATCCGCAACTTCCTGCCGGAGCTGGGCCTGCGCCGCGAGAACATCGCGTTCATCAGCGGCATCGGCTGCTCGAGCCGGTTCCCGTACTACCTGGAGACCTACGGGTTCCACTCGATCCACGGTCGCGCCCCGACCATCGCCACCGGTCTGGCGCTGGCGCGTCCGGACCTGTCGGTGTGGGTCGTCACCGGTGACGGTGACTCGCTGTCGATCGGTGGCAACCACCTGATCCACGCGCTGCGCCGCAACATCAACATCACGATCCTGCTGTTCAACAACCGGATCTACGGTCTGACCAAGGGCCAGTACTCGCCGACCTCCGAGGTCGGCAAGGTCACCAAGTCGACCCCGATGGGTTCGCTGGACCAGCCGTTCAACCCGGTGTCGCTGGCGTTGGGTGCCGAGGCGACGTTCGTCGGCCGCGCGCTGGACTCCGACCGCAAGGGTCTGACCGAGGTGCTTAAGGCCGCGGCCGCACACCGCGGTGCCGCCATCGTCGAAATCCTGCAGGACTGCCCGATCTTCAACGACGGTTCCTTCGACGCGCTGCGCAAGGAAGGCGCCGAGGAGCGCCTGATCAACCTGCAGCACGGCCAGCCGATCACCTTCGGCGCGGAGAACGAGTACTGCGTGACCAAGTCCGGCTACGGATTGGAGATCGGCAAGACCGCCGACGTCGATCCGTCGGACATCGTGGTGCACAACGCTCACCTCGACGACCCCGCCTACGCCTTCGCGCTGTCGCGCCTGTCGGAGCAGAACCTCGAGCACACCGTGATGGGCATCTTCCGTCAGGTGAACCGCCCGACGTACGACGACGAAGCGCGTCAGCAGATCAGCTCTGCGCGGGAATCCAAGGCGCACGACACCGCCGCTCTGCAATCCTTGCTGCGTGGCAAGGACACCTGGACCGTGGAATAGGCACGAGAGTAACTCCGTCTTGACGCAAGACGCCCCGCTGGCCGCAGTTGTACTGGCCGGCGGGGCGTCTCGTCGTATGGGGCGCGACAAGGCCACCGTGCGGTTCCGCGGGCCGGCGGGGGAGATCACGTTCGTGGAGCAGGCGGTGGCGACCCTGCGGTCCCGCTGCAAGGCGGTGTTCGTCATCGCTGCCCGCGGCCAGGCGCTGCCTGACCTGGACGCGGAAGTGCTGCGGGATGCGACCCCGGGGGTCGGACCGCTGCTGGCCACCGCCCGCGGATTGCGCGCCGCAGCCGACGCCGGATACCCGTGTGCCTTCGTGTGCGCCGTGGACATGCCGTACCTGACGGCCGAGCTGATCGACGAGCTCGCTGAACACGCGGCCCGGGTGGACGCCGACGTGGTGCTGCCCTGGGACGGGCGGGACCACTATCTGGCCGGCATCTACCGGACCGCGCTCGCCACCCGGGCCGACGAGTTGGTGGCCCATGGGCGGCGCAGCATGCGGGCTCTGGTCGACACCGCCGACACCCAGCGGGTGGTGATGGACCGGCAGCGGGCGCTGGTCAACGTCAACAGCCCGGACGACTTCGTCTGACATCTCAGCAAAGGCCGAGGGCCATGCTCGGCGTTCTTGAATTTCTCGCTGGTCGAGGAATTCGAATTGCCGCTATTTCTAGCTTGTGCGACAAATTGGGAAATGTATTGGCGTAATTCCGGGAAATTCGACGCAGTCACTGTTCCTGAATTTCTAACATGCTGCGGCACAACGGATTTGGCCGGCGGTGTCCACGGTGTGCCGGTTAACGTTGCTCGAACGGAATCCATCGCGGACATGAAAAGTCCTGATTGGAGACAGTGCCGTGTGGCCTTACCCGGTCCGGCTGGGTTTGACGCACCCGTCGATGGCGAACTCAGGCCCTGTCGCAATCGGATTTCACGGGACGACACGCCGGAGGTTTAGCTTGAACACTGCTGAAATGCGCCGCTGACCTGCGACAACTGTGACTCGAGTGAATTGAATTCTGTGCGCCAGGCCACAATTTCATGGTGACCTCTATCACGAAATGTTTCCGAACTGTGATTTGTTAGCGGTGCTTTATATATCGCGTGACCTGCTTATGTTCCTCTCAGGTTCGGCCGTGATCTGCCTGTTATCTGGCTGGGATGGATTCGACATTGCCGACTGAATTCTTGCTACGGTCCTCGTGCTGCTCCAAGAGAGCAAACAACTGAAAAAACCATGAACCTGCGTGTGAGCGGGATCGCGGTGGGAACAGAGCAGATGGCCTGTTGCCCGTGGCGTCCGCCGGCCTCGAGCCCGGACCGATCAAACCGCCCCCGCTGTCGTGTCCGACCGAGACGACACGATTCAGCCCCCCTACGCCTGCCCGGCAGGCAGCAGTTCGCACCGCCTATGCGCGGGCGATGTTTGGCGCGCGCTCGGCGAGAGGAAAAACGTGAAGAACATCCGCACAACGCTTGGACTGGTTGCCGTTGCCGGGGCAGTTGCTGTAGCCCCGATGGTCATCGGTACCGGTACCGCGAATGCGGACGGCGGCCACAACTGGGACGCCGTTGCAGCCTGTGAGTCCGGTGGTAACTGGGCGATCAACACCGGCAACGGTTACTACGGTGGGCTGCAGTTCAACCTCGGCACCTGGCGTGCCAACGGCGGTTCGGGCATGCCCCACACCGCCAGCAAGGATGAGCAGATCCGAGTCGCCGAGAACGTCGCCGCCCATCAGGGCATGGGCGCTTGGCCGGTCTGCGGCCGTCGGGGCTAGTTTCTGAGCCTCAGAGCGCCGCGAACGCTCGAACGAGACAATCAAAGGGTGTCGGACCACGCGGTCCGGCACCCTTTGTCTTGGTCCAGCGCGCGCCTGGCTGTTGGCTCCGCGCTGAAGGTGCGCGCTACTCGGCTTTCTGCGCCCCACGCGCAGGATCAACGATGGGGAGCTGATCCGTCACTTGATGAAACCATGGGGCCATGGCGACGCACGACATCGCGACCGGGCTCGGCGCCCTGCAGGTTCACGTCAACGGCTCCGGCGAGCCGATTCTCCTGATGCCCAGCCTGCTGACCGACCACACGCTGTACACCGCGCAGGTGCGGCACCTGTCCGCCCGGTACACGACGATCACGGTCGACCCGCCAGGACAGGGGCGCAGCGAGCCGCTGCGCAGAGCGTTCACCTTCGAAGACAGCGCCCGGGCGTACGTCGACGTCCTGGACACGCTGGGGCTGCCGTGGGCCCACCTGGTCGGCAACTCGTGGGGCGCCATGATCGGCGGCACGATCTCAGCGATGTTCCCTGATCGGGCCGGATGCGCGGTACTGCTCAACGGCACCGCGTCGGAGGGCCCCAGCTGGGACCGGCTGCAGCTGGCGCTGGCGGCCCGGATGACTCGACTCGCCGGGCGCCCGCTCCTCGTGCGGTCGACGGTCGTGCCGCGCTTCCTCGGGAAGACCACGCGCCGGCAGCGGCCTGACCTGGTCGACGGACTGGTGACGATGATCGAGCGCAACGACGCCCGGTCCGCCAGCTTCGCGGTCGAGAGCATCGTGGTCAGGCGTCCCGACCAGCACGCGCTGTTCGGCCGCATCAACACCCCGACCCTGGTCGTCGCCGGTCGCGAGGACGCGAGCTTCCCGGTACCCGAAGTGCGCCGGATGGCCGAGGCGATTCCCGGCGCGGAGCTGGTGGTGCTCGATCAGATCGGGCACCTGGCCGCCTACGAGGCGCCCGACACCGTCAACGGGCTCATCGACGACTTCCTCGACCGCCACCGCAGGCATTGATGGCGTGGGGCTGCGCGCCGCCATGTGCTAACAACGGAGCATGGCCCTGACTCCATTCCATGACCTGGATGCGTACCTCTCCCTACCCCGGGTGTCCGGGCTCGCCGTCTCGCCCGACGGCCGCCGCGTCGTCACGATGATCAGCGAACTGGACGACAAGGGCACCGAATTCATCACCGCGGCTTGGGAACTCGATCCCGACGGTCAGCGCGAGGCACGCAGGCTGACGTACGGCGCCAAGGGGGAGTCGCAGCCCGCTTTCACCGCGGCGGGCGACCTGCTGTTCGTCGCGGCGCGCCCCACCGACACCGACCAGGACCCCGCCGCGGCTCTGTGGCAATTGCCCGCCAATGGCGGTGAAGCACAACGGATTCTCGAGCTGGCGGGCGGCGTCAGTGCAGTACACACCGCGCGCTCGGCCGACGTCGTGGTGGTGACGGCACCGCTGTTGCCGTCCGCCGGCACACCCGACGATGACAAGCGCCTACGGACCCTCCGCAAGGACAAGAAGGTGTCGGCGATACTGCACACCGGATACCCGGTGCGGCATTGGGACCACGACCTGGGCCCGGATCACGCGCATCTGCTTCGGGTCGAATCCGGTGCGGCGCACGACATCACACCGGAACCGGGGATGGCGCTGAACGAGGCCGCTGTGGCCGTCAGCGCGGATGGGCGCTTCGCAGTCGCCTCCTGGGAGCTCCCCGCGCCGGGGGCCGCGCTGCGCAGCGTGCTGGTCCGCATCGACATCGCCACGGGGGAGCGCACGGTGATCGCCGATGACCCGGCCGCCGACCTGGGGAGCCCGGCGATCTCGCCTGACGGCAACTCCGTCGCGTACCTGCGCGAGACGCACTCGACGCCGGAGCAAGCGCCGCGGATCACCCTGTGCCGTCAGGACTTCGGTGGCGAGCCGGTGGAGCTCACCGCGCACTGGGACCGCTGGCCGGCATCGGTGACCTGGTCGCACGACGGGTCGACGCTGCTGATCACCGCGGACGACAACGGCCGGGCGCCCATCTTCGCCGTCGACCCCTCGAGTGGCGCGGTCACGCAGGTGACGCACGACGACTTCGCCTACAGCGAGGTGCGGCCCGTTGCCGGTGGCGCACTCTATGCCCTGCGCAGCAGCTACCTAGCCCCGCCGCACCCGGTCCGGATCGACGCCGACGGCTCCGTCACCGTGCTCCCGTGCGTCGAATTTCCCGAATTGCCAGGCGAATTGGTCGAGGTGACGGCAACCACGGACGACGGTGAGGCCGTTCGTTCCTGGCTGACACTGCCGGCCGGCGACACCGCCGCGCCGCTGGTGCTCTGGGTGCACGGCGGGCCGCTGGGCAGCTGGAACACCTGGCACTGGCGGTGGAATCCCTGGCTGCTCACCGCGCTCGGTTACGCGGTGCTGATGCCGGATCCCGCACTGTCCACCGGATACGGTCAGGACTTCATCCAACGTGGCTGGGGTGCTTGGGGTTTCGCGCCGTACACCGATCTGATGGCGGCTGTCGACGGGGCGCGCGCGCACCCGCGGATCGACGCCGGCCGGATCGCCGCCATGGGCGGCTCGTTCGGTGGCTACATGGCCAACTGGATCGCCGGGCACACCGACCGGTTCGCCGCGATCGTCACGCACGCCAGCCTGTGGGCGCTGGACCAGTTCGGGCCGACGACCGACGGCGCCTACTGGTGGGCGCGGGAGATGACACCCGAGATGGCCGAACGCAATTCGCCGCATCTGCACGTGGAGAACATCAGGTCCCCGATGTTGGTGATCCACGGCGACAAGGACTACCGCGTGCCGATCGGTGAAGGCCTGCGGTTGTGGAACGACCTACTGACCCGGTCGGGACTGCCGGCCGACGACACCGGCGGCACCGCGCACCGCTACCTCTACTACCCGTCGGAAGGGCACTGGATCGCCGGGCCGCAGCACGCCAAGATCTGGTACCAGGTGGTGACGGCGTTCCTGTCCGAGCACGTGCTCGACGAACACATCGACCTGCCGGAGACCCTCGGTTAGGTTGGCAGCATGACCGCACCGCAGCGCGAATTCGACATCGTCCTCTACGGCGCCACCGGCTTCGTCGGGAAGCTGACCGCCCTCTACCTGGCCGAGAACGGAGGACAGGCGCGGATCGCGCTGGCGGGCCGGTCGATGGACAAACTGGCCGCCGTCCGGGATTCCCTCGGCGCGGCCGGACAGGGCTGGGCACTGATCCAGGCCGACGCCTCGTCACAGCACACCCTCGATGCCATGGCCGAGCGGACGCAGGTGGTCGTCACCACTGTGGGTCCGTACCTCAAATACGGCCTGCCGCTGGTGGCGGCGTGCGCTGCCGCCGGCACCGACTACGCCGACCTCACCGGTGAGAGCCTGTTCATCCGGGAGAGCATCGACCTGTTCCACAAGCAGGCCGCCGACACCGGCGCCCGCATCGTGCACTCGTGCGGATTCGATTCCATCCCTTCGGATCTCACCGTCTACGCGCTGTACAAGGCAGCGCAGGCGGACGATGCCGGCGAACTCACGGACACTGACTACGTGCTCCGTGGATTCTCGGGCGGGGTCTCCGGCGGCACCGTCGCCTCGATGCTCGAGCTGTTCTCACGGACGTCCGCTGACGAGGAACTGCGCCAGACCATGCTGGACCCCTACACGCTGACCACCGATCGCGGCGCCGAGCCCGACCTCGGCCACCAGACCGACACCCCGTGGCGCCGGGGCCGGGACATCGCCCCGGAACTCACCGGGACCTGGACCGGTGCCTTCGTCATGGCGGTGGCCAACACCCGCATCGTGCGCCGCAGCAATGCGCTGCTGGACTGGGAGTACGGCCGCCGGTTGCGGTACTCGGAGCACATGAGCCTGGGGTCGTCGCCCATCGCGCCCGTGGCCTCGGCGCTGGGCACCGCGGCCAACGCCGCCGTCATGAACCTCGGCAGCCGCTTCTTCAACAAGCTGCCCCGCGGCCTGATCGACCGCGTCGTGCCAAAGCCCGGGACCGGGCCCAGCGAGCAGGCGCGGGACAAGGGCCACTACCGCGTCGAGACCTACACCCGCACCACCAGCGGCGCCCGGTACCGCTCGGTGATGGCGCAGCAGGGCGACCCTGGCTACAAGGCCACCGCGGTGCTGTTGGGCGAGAGCGGGCTGGCGCTGGCCCTCGACCGCGACCGGCTGTCGGATTTGACGGGCGTCCTGACACCCGCCGCCGCGATGGGCGACGTGCTGATGACCCGGTTGCCGGCCGCCGGCGTCACGTTCGAAACCGAGGCGCTGGGGCGCTGATTCGCGCAGCAAGCGCCGAAGTGCTGTGCCTCGCCGCTGACCCGGCTAGTGTCGGCGGCGAGGTTTCACACACATCCCGGGGACATGAGGTGGAAAGCCATGGCTGGTCTTGACGAACTGCTCAATCAGATTCCGACACAAGAGATTGCGGCCAAGCTCGGCGCTGATGAAGGCGAGGTGAACAGCGCCGTACAACAACTGGTGCCGTTGCTGGTGGGCGGCCTGCAGCACAACGCGGAGGACCCTGATACCGCGGCCGGCATCGAGAACGACGCCGCCGGCCACGCGGCGAGCGGGCTGCTCGACGGTGGCGTGACCGTCGACCAGGTCAACCAGGACCAGGGCGCCGATGCCGTCGCGAAGATCTTCGGTGGCAATGACAGCGGCCAGGTCGCGTCGGCGCTCGCCGGTGGCGGCGCCGGCAACAGCGAGCTGATCCAGAAGCTGCTGCCGATCCTGGCGCCCATCGTGCTGGCCTACATCGGCAAGCAGCTCACCGGTGGTGGTGGCGGGGCGTCGACGCCTGCGGCATCCGGCGGTGGTCTCGGCGACGTGCTGGGCAACATCCTCGGCGGCGCGCTCGGTGGTAACAACGCGGGCGGCAACTCGAACTCCGGTGACAATCCGCTCGGCAACATCCTGGGCAGCGTCCTCGGCGGCGGTGGCAACCAGGGCGCCGGTGGCGTGCTCGGCAGTGTCCTGGGTGGCCTGTTCGGCAACAAGAAATAGGCCGTGGGCCTGCCGCTTGCGGGCGACCACGGGACTCACCACTTCTAGCTGCGTTGGGGCGCTTTTACGTGTACTCACGGGGTTTACCTAGAATTGGCCGGTGACTGCCAGCGATAGACCTGATCCCGCGACCGTGACTGCGGCCTCCGATGCGGCAACAGCCCTGCCCAAAACGTGGGATCCGAGCGCGGTAGAAGCTGACATGTACCAGGGCTGGGTCGATGCCGGGTACTTCACCGCCGACCCGACCAGCGACAAGCCGCCGTACTCCATCGTGCTGCCGCCGCCGAACGTCACGGGCAGCCTGCACATGGGCCATGCGCTCGACCACACCCTGATGGACGCGCTCACCCGGCGTAAGCGCATGCAGGGCTACGAGGTGCTGTGGCTGCCCGGCATGGACCACGCCGGTATCGCGACGCAGACCCTGGTCGAGAAGCAGCTCGCCGCGGATGGCAAGACCAAGGAAGACTTCGGTCGCGAGGGCTTCGTGGAGAAGGTCTGGGAGTGGAAGCGCGAGTCCGGCGGGACCATCGGCGGCCAGATGCGCCGCCTGGGCGACGGCGTCGACTGGAGCCGGGACCGCTTCACCATGGACGAAGGCCTGTCGCGCGCCGTCCGCACCATCTTCAAGCGGCTGTTCGACGCCGGCCTGATCTACCGCGCCGAGCGGCTGGTCAACTGGTCGCCGGTGCTGGAGACCGCCATCTCCGACCTCGAGGTCAAGTACGACGACGTCGAGGGTGAACTGGTCTCGTTCCGGTACGGCTCGATGAACGACGCGGAGCCCCACATCGTGGTCGCGACGACGCGACTCGAGACGATGCTCGGTGATACCGCCATCGCCGTGCACCCCGAGGACGAGCGCTACCGCGCGCTGGTCGGCAGCACCCTGCCGCACCCTTTCCTGGACCGCGACATCATCATCGTGGCCGACGAGCACGTCGACCCCGAATTCGGCACCGGCGCAGTCAAAGTCACGCCCGCGCACGATCCGAACGACTTCGAGATCGGCATGCGCCACAACCTGGCGATGACGACCATCATGGACACCAAGGGCAACATCGCCGGTACCGGAACCGAATTCGACGGCATGGACCGCTTCGAGGCCCGTGTCAAGGTGCGCGAGAAGCTGGCCGCCGAGGGCCGGATCGTCGCCGAAAAGCGGCCGTACCTGCACAGCGTCGGGCACTCCGAGCGCAGCGGCGAGGCCATCGAGCCGCGGCTGTCCATGCAGTGGTGGGTCAAGGTGGAGTCGCTGGCCAAGGCCGCCGGTGACGCAGTCCGTAACGGCAACACGGTGATTCACCCCACCAGCCTGGAACCGCGCTGGTTCGCCTGGGTCGACGACATGCACGACTGGTGCATCTCGCGGCAGCTCTGGTGGGGCCACCGCATCCCGATCTGGCACGGCCCGGACGGCGAGACCGTCTGCGTCGGCCCGGACGAGGAGCCGCCGGCCGGCTGGGAGCAGGACCCCGACGTGCTCGACACGTGGTTCTCCTCGGCGCTGTGGCCGTTCTCGACCATGGGCTGGCCGGATAAGACCCCCGAGCTCGAGAAGTTCTATCCCACAACGGTTCTCGTCACCGGCTACGACATCCTGTTCTTCTGGGTGGCCCGCATGATGATGTTCGGCACGTTCGTGGCCGACGATCCGGTGCTGGGTGGGGCAAAGGTGCCCTTCGAGAACGTCTTCCTGCACGGCCTGATTCGCGATCAGTTCGGGCAGAAGATGAGCAAGTCCAAGGGCAACGGCATCGACCCGCTGGACTGGGTCGAGATGTTCGGCGCCGACGCGCTGCGCTTCACCCTGGCCCGCGGTGCCAGCCCGGGCGGCGACCTGTCAATCGGTGAGGACCACGCCCGCGCCTCTCGCAACTTCGCGACCAAGCTGTTCAACGCAACGCGGTTCGCGATGATGAACGGTGCGGCACCCGCTGCGCTGCCTGATGCCGCCGAACTCACCGACGCCGACCGCTGGATCCTGGGCCGGCTCGAAGAGGTTCGCGCCGAAGTGGACAACACGCTGGAGCGCTACGAGTTCAGCCGGGCCTGCGAGGCGCTGTACCACTTCGCGTGGGACGAGTTCTGTGACTGGTACCTCGAGCTCGCGAAAGCTCAACTGTTCGAAGGTGGTTCGCGTGCCGAACACACCAAGGCCGTGCTGGCCGCGGTGCTCGATGTGTTGCTCAAGCTGCTGCACCCGGTGATGCCGTTCGTCACCGAGGCGCTGTGGAAGTCGCTGACCGGTGGCGAGTCGGTGGTCATCGCCGAGTGGCCGCAGGCCTCCGGTGTGGCTCTGGATCAGGTTTCCGCCGGGCGCATCACCGACATGCAGAAGTTGATCACCGAGGTGCGCCGGTTCCGCAGTGACCAGGGCCTCAACGACCGGCAGAAGGTGCCGGCCCGCCTGGTGGGCATCAGCGAGGCCGATCTGGATGCCCAGGTGGCCGCGGTGACGTCCCTGGCGTGGCTGACCGAGCCGGCCGACGACTTCAGCCCCTCCGCGGCAGTGGAGGTCCGGTTGTCGAAGGGCACCGTCGTGGTCGAGGTGGACACCTCGGGCACTGTCGACGTCGCCGCCGAGCGGCGCCGACTGGAGAAGGACCTGGCCGCCGCGCAGAAGGAACTCGCCCAGACCGCAGGCAAATTGGGCAACGAGGCGTTCCTCGCGAAGGCGCCGGAGGATGTGGTCGCCAAGATCCGGGCCCGCCAGCAACTGGCCCAGGAAGAGGTCGACCGGATCAACACCCGGCTGGCCGGCCTCCCGTCCGCATGAGCGCCCCCACGCCCGACGAGATCGCCGAACTGCTGCAGGTCGAGTACCTGCTCGACCAGCGGTGGCCGGAAACGAAGATCGAGCCCAGCACCGTACGCATCGAGGCGCTGCTGGAGATGCTCGGCTCGCCGCAGCGCGGCTACCCGAGCATCCACGTGGCCGGCACCAACGGCAAGACGTCGGTCACCCGCATGATCGACGCGCTGCTGACGGCGTTCTCGCGGCGCACCGGCCGGACGACCAGCCCGCACCTGCAGGCTGCCACCGAGCGCATCGCGATCGACGGAAAACCCATCAGCCCAGCGCAATACGTCGCCACGTACACGGAGATCGAACCGTTCGTGGAGATCGTCGACCGGCAGTCCCAGGCCGGCGAGCTGGCCGGCGAACTGGGTGAGCCCGGCCCCAAGATGAGCAAGTTCGAGGTGCTCACCGCCATGGCGTTCGCGGCCTTCGCCGACGCGCCGGTGGACGTCGCCGTCGTCGAAACCGGCTTGGGCGGACGGTGGGATGCCACCAACGTCGTCGACGCCCCGGTCGCGGTCATCACCCCGATCGGCATGGACCACACCGACTTTCTCGGCGACACCATTGCCGCGATCGCGGGGGAGAAGGCCGGCATCATCGCGCGCCAGCAGCCCGGCCTGGTGCCCGCGGGTACCGACCTCAGCACCGTCGCGGTGATCGCCCGCCAGGTTCCCGAGGCAATGGAAGTGCTGATGGCGCAGGCGGTTACGGCCGACGCCGCGGTGGCGCGCGAGGACTCGGAGTTCGCGGTCCGCAGCCGGCAGGTCGCCGTCGGTGGGCAGGTGCTGGAACTGCAGGGCCTCGGCGGCGTCTACACCGACATCTTCCTGCCGCTGCACGGCGAGCATCAGGCGCACAATGCCGTCCTGGCGCTGGCCGCGGTGGAGGCGTTCTTCGGAGCCGGAGCCGACCGTCAGCTCGACGTCGACACCGTGCGCGCGGGCTTCGCCTCGGTGACCAACCCCGGCCGCCTGGAGCGGATGCGCAGTGCGCCGACGGTGTTCATCGACGCCGCGCACAACCCGGCCGGTGCCGCCGCCCTCGCCGACGCGCTGCAGACGGAGTTCGAGTTCCGGTTCCTGGTCGGCGTCATCTCGGTCATGGCCGACAAGGACGTCGCCGGCATCCTGACCGCGCTCGAGCCGGCGTTCGATCTGGTGGTCGTGACCCACAACGGGTCGCCGCGCGCCATGGACACCGAGACGCTGGCGTCCCTGGCAGAGGAGACCTTCGGCCCCGAACGCGTCGTCACCGCGCCCAACCTGGCCGACGCCATCGAGGCGGCGACGGCGCTGGTGGAGGAGTCGGGCAACGACTACGGCTCGTCCGACGGTTTCTCCGGCTCGGGCATGGTGATCACCGGTTCGGTCGTGACGGCCGGCGCGGCCCGCACTCTCTTCGGAAAGGAACCGGCGTGACCGCCCCGAATCAGCCTGACCCCTGGAAGAGCTTCCGCGGCGTGATGGCCGGCACTCTGATCCTGGAAGTGATCGTGGTGCTCCTGGCGCTGCCGGTGGTGTCGGTGTTCCACGGCGGGCTGACTCCGCTCAGCAGCGGTTATCTGATCGGCATGGCGATCGTCCTGGCCCTGCTGTCGGGGCTGCAGGGCCGCTCGTGGGCGCTGTGGGCCAACATCGGGATGCAGTTCGTCCTGATCCTCGGCGTGTTCATCGACGTCACCATCGGCATCGTCGGCATCATCTTCCTGCTCGTCTGGGTCCTCATCGCGTATCTGCGGTCCGAGGTCAAGCGCCGCCAGGACCGCGGCCTGCTGCCCGGCCAGCAGTGAGCTCCGCCCGAATCGCTCGATTCGGTTACTGACTAGTACGCTGTCCGCCGTGACTGAGCAGACCCTTGTTTTGATCAAGCCCGACGGCGTCAAGCGCAACCTGATCGGCGAAATCATCAGCCGGATCGAGCGCAAGGGCCTGACCTTCGCTGCTCTTGAGCTGAAGATCGTCAGCGTGGAGCTGGCGACCAAGCACTACGCCGAGCACGAGGGCAAGCCCTTCTTCGGTGACCTGCTGGAATTCATCACCTCCGGCCCGGTTGTGGCAGCGATCGTCGAAGGCCCGCGCGCTGTCGCCGCCTTCCGCCAGATCGCCGGCGGCACCGACCCGGTGGAGAAGGCCGCGACCGGCACCATCCGTGGTGACCTGGCCCTGATCACCCAGGACAACCTGGTGCACGGCTCGGATTCCCCGGAGTCCGCGGCCCGCGAAATCGCCCTCTGGTTCCCCGGTAACTGACACTGTGGGCCGCCGGTAACGCAGCTACCGGCGGCACCTCGTCGGAGATTGGCCGACGATGTGGGATACTGGCGTACGGGTGACCTGCTTCATACCAGGAGCGGACGCCCGGATGAAGACTTAGACGACGCGACCACCCGGAGAAATCCAGGTGCGGCGCCGACCGTCCAGCCATCATTCAGCCAGGCACCGAGGGCTCCCATGGGCCGCTAGGTGCGAGACCACAACAATCTCGGGAGAAGTTCCCCGAGCCAATACAAGAAGCCCTCGCGTGGCCGCGTCGCACGACGCGCCCGGGGGCTTGAGGAGAATACGTGGCCGACGATGCCCAACTTGAAGACCGATCCGAAGACGCCGGCAGCGCAGCGGAGCCGATAGAGCTCCCCGAGCGCCTGCGGATTTTCTCGCTGGCCCGGATCCTCGGGACCACCAGCAAGAACATCACCGAGACCCTCGCCGGGGTCGACGGTCGGCCCCGCAACCCGGCCTCCACGGTGACCCGCGTCGAGGCCGAGCGCGTCCGCGACCTGCTGGGTCTCGGCGGCGACGCCACGCAGAGCCCGGCACCCGCCGCGCCGGCGGAGGCCGGTGAGCCGGTTGCCGAGGTGCTGGTCGAGGTCACCACCGAGGCCGCCACCGAAACCGCAGGGGTGTCCGCAGAGGTCGCCGTCGAAGCCGTCGACGTCGCCGAAGCTGCCGTCGAGATCGCCCGCGAGGCAGCCGACGCCGGCGACGCGGAGCCCGACGAAGACGAGCCCGAGTCCCGCCTGCTGCTCGAACCAGTCCCGGCGCCCGCCGCCGAGCCGGCCGACTACCTGCCGCTGTTCGTGGCACCGCAGCCCGTGACGTTCCGGCCGCCCGCCGAGCCTGACGACTTCGCCGACGACGACACCACCGACGACGCGGCCGACGCCGGCGACGAGGGCGGCGAGGACGGCACCGACGAAGACGGCGAGCGGCCCGCCAACCGGCGCCGCCGTCGTGGTCGCCGCGGTCGGGGCCGCGGTCGGGGAGAACAGAGCAGCGACGACGCGACCGAGGGCGACGCCGAAGGTGAGACGCAGGACGCGTCGGCCGAGGGCGACGAGGACGCCGACGGCGAGGCCGACGAGGATTCCGGCGACGACGACGCGAACGCGTCCGACGGCGCCAGCCGCCGTCGCCGTCGCCGTCGCCGCCGCAAGTCCGGCGGTGCCGGTGGTGACGATGCCGATGGCGAGGCCGGTTCGCCGGACGATCCGCCCAACACCGTCGTCCACGAGCGCGCCCCACGGGCGAAGTCGGACAACAACGAAATCCAGGGCATCACCGGGTCCACCCGGCTCGAGGCCAAGCGCCAGCGCCGTCGCGACGGCCGTGATGCCGGTCGCCGCCGTCCGCCGATCCTGAGCGAGGCCGAGTTCCTGGCCCGGCGCGAAGCTGTCGAGCGTGTGATGGTGGTGCGCGACAAGATCCGCACCGAACCGCCGCACGAAGGCGCCCGGTACACCCAGATCGCGGTGCTGGAAGACGGCGTCGTGGTCGAACACTTCGTCACCTCCGCGGCATCGGCCAGCCTGGTGGGCAACATCTACCTCGGCATCGTGCAGAACGTGCTGCCGTCGATGGAGGCGGCGTTCGTCGACATCGGCCGTGGCCGCAACGGCGTGCTGTACGCCGGTGAGGTCAACTGGGAGGCCGCCGGTCTCGGTGGCAACAACCGCAAGATCGAGCAGGCGCTCAAGCCCGGCGACTACGTCGTCGTCCAGGTCAGCAAGGACCCGGTCGGGCACAAGGGCGCTCGCCTCACCACGCAGATTTCGCTGGCCGGGCGCTACCTGGTGTACGTGCCGGGGGCGTCGTCGACCGGGATCAGCCGCAAGCTGCCCGACACCGAGCGCCAGCGCCTGAAGGAAATCCTCAAGGAGGTCGTGCCTGCGGACGCCGGTGTGATCATCCGCACCGCGTCCGAGGGCGTGAAGGAAGAGGACATCCGCGCGGACGTCAACCGGTTGCAGGAACGCTGGACCGAGATCGAGACGACCGCGGCCGAAACCAAGGCCAAGGCCGCCGGTGCTGCGGTAGCGCTCTACGAGGAGCCCGACGTCCTGGTCAAGGTCATCCGTGACCTGTTCAACGAGGACTTCTCCAAGCTCGTGGTGTCGGGTGACGAAGCCTGGAACACCATCAACGGGTACGTGAACTCCGTTGCGCCGGAACTGCTTTCGCGCATGTCGCAGTACGAGCCGGCCGGCGGGCCCACAGGTCCGGACGTGTTCTCGGTGTACCGCATCGACGAGCAGCTGGCCAAGGCGATGGACCGCAAGGTCTGGCTGCCCTCGGGCGGCACCCTGGTGATCGACCGCACCGAGGCCATGACCGTCGTCGACGTCAACACCGGGAAGTTCACCGGCTCGGGCGGCAACCTGGAGCAGACGGTCACCCGCAACAACCTCGAAGCGGCCGAGGAGATCGTCCGTCAGCTGCGGCTGCGCGACATCGGCGGCATCATCGTCATCGACTTCATCGACATGGTGCTCGAATCCAACCGCGACCTGGTGCTGCGCCGCCTGACCGAGGCGCTGGCCCGGGACCGGACCCGCCACCAGGTGTCCGAGGTCACTTCTCTCGGACTGGTGCAGCTGACGCGCAAGCGCCTGGGCACCGGCCTGGTCGAGGCGTTCTCCACGACCTGCCCGCATTGCGCGGGCCGCGGCATCATGCTGCACGGCGATCCGGTGGACACCGCGTCGGCGAACGGCCGCAAGACCGAGGCGGCCGGCGGCAGCGCTGGTGGCGGCGGCCGGCGCAGCAAGCGCGCCAAGAAGGCCGCTCCGCGTGCCGAGGAGACGCCGGTGGCGAAGGTGCCGCCGCACCCGCAGGGCGAGCACCCGATGTTCAAGGCCATGGCGGCGGCGAACGGTAAGCACGAGGACGAACTCGACGACGAAGACGTCACCGAGGACGCCGAAGGACTTGCCGACGACGCGGCAGACAGCGATGCCGTCGAGTCCGCCGAGGCGCTCACCGAGCTGGACGCCGACGAGGACGCCGAAGACGACGAGGCCGAGGACGAGGACTCGGAAGACGACGAACTCGAAGTCGAACTCGACGAGGACTTCGAGGACAGCGACGACGACAACGACGAGCTGGACCTCGACGACGACACCGACGAAGACGAAGACGACTCGGATGAGGACGACGAGGACGACGACGACTCGGACGATGACGACTCGGACGAGGACGACGAAGACGACGACGAGGACGAGGACGACGACGAAGAGGCTGATCAGCCCGCCGAACCGGTCGTCGCGCAGGCTCCCGTCGTCCGGCAGCGCCGCCGCGCCGCGGCCCGTCCCGCCGGTCCGCCGGTCGGAGGTGTCGATGGTTGATGCCGTGAGGGTCCACGCGGTTTGACCCTCGATTACCTGGTCACGTACCCTTGACCAGTTGTCGCCTGGCCGACACCGGCGACAGTGGGCGCCTTGACGGCCCCGCATCACAGACCCGCGCTCGCAGCCTTCGGGTGGCGCGCGCCCCGCAGTAGACGAAACGAAGAACAGAGGAACACCAACGATGGCAGCCGATAACGCCACGTACGCAATCGTCAAGACTGGTGGCAAGCAGTACAAGGTTGCCGTCGGTGACGTGGTCAAGGTCGAGAAGCTCGACGCTGAGCAGGGCGCCTCGGTGTCGCTGCCCGTCGCTCTCGTGGTCGAGGGTGCGAAGGTCACCACCAGCGCTGACGCGCTGGCCAAGGTCGCCGTCACCGGTGAGGTGCTCGAGCACACCAAGGGCCCGAAGATCCGTATCCACAAGTTCAAGAACAAGACCGGCTACCACAAGCGCCAGGGCCACCGTCAGCAGCTGACGGTCGTCAAGGTCACCGGCATCAAGTAAGTAAGGGAGCGAACAGACATGGCACATAAAAAGGGCGCGTCCAGCTCTCGTAACGGTCGCGATTCCGCCGCCCAGCGACTGGGCGTCAAGCGCTTCGGCGGCCAGGTCGTCAAGGCCGGCGAGATCCTCGTCCGTCAGCGCGGCACGCACTTCCACCCGGGCGTGAACGTCGGTCGCGGTGGCGACGACACCCTGTTCGCCACGGCCGCCGGCTCGGTGCTCTTCGGCTCCAAGCGTGGTCGCAAGACGGTCAACATCGTCCCGGTCGAGGCTTAACCTTTTCCCACGAGGTGTGAAGCTGCCACGAGGTTTCGCCTCGTGGCAGCTTTTCTTTTTCCCTGGCGACAGGGAAGCGGTTCCCGGGGCGAGCGAAGCGACGGGGACTTGGTTTTTGTGAGGGAGAGGACGTCAGATGGCACCCCGGTTCGTTGACCGTGTGGTGATCCACGCGCGCGCCGGTAACGGCGGCAATGGCTGTGCATCGGTACATCGGGAGAAGTTCAAGCCGCTAGGTGGGCCGGACGGCGGCAACGGCGGTAAGGGCGGCAGCATCGTGCTGGTCGTCGACCCGCAGGTGCACACCTTGCTGGACTTCCACTTCCGCCCGCACGTCGATGCCCCCTCCGGCAAGCCCGGCGCGGGTAGCAACCGCGACGGTGCCGCGGGCGCCGATCTCGAGGTGCACGTGCCCGACGGCACGGTCGTGCTCGACGACCAGGGCCGCATGCTGGCCGACCTCGTGGGTGCCGGTACCCGCTTCGAGGCCGCCGCCGGTGGCCGCGGCGGGCTGGGCAACGCCGCACTGGCCTCGCGGGCACGCAAGGCGCCCGGTTTCGCGCTGTTGGGGGAGAAGGGTGAGATCCGGGATCTCACCCTCGAACTCAAGACCGTCGCCGATGTGGGCCTGGTCGGTTTCCCGTCGGCCGGTAAATCCTCTCTGGTGTCGGCCATTTCGGCTGCCAAGCCGAAGATCGCGGACTACCCGTTCACCACGCTGGTGCCCAACCTGGGTGTGGTCTCGGCGGGCGACAACACTTTTACCGTCGCCGACGTCCCGGGCCTGATCCCCGGCGCTTCGGAGGGCCGCGGCCTGGGCCTGGACTTCCTGCGGCACATCGAACGCTGCGCCGTGCTGGTGCATGTGGTGGACTGCGCGACCCTCGAGCCGGGCCGGGATCCGATCTCCGACATCGAGGCACTCGAGGCCGAGCTGGCTGCGTATACGCCCACGCTGCAAGGGGATTCGACCCTCGGCGACCTGGCCGAGCGTCCCCGCGCGGTGCTGCTCAACAAGATCGACGTGCCCGACGCCCGCGAACTCGCCGATTTCGTGAAGGAAGAAGTCGCCGCCAAGTACGGCTGGCCGGTCTACGAAATCTCGACCGTCAGCCGAGATGGTCTGCGCCCGTTGACCTTCGCGCTGTGGGACATGGTCGCGGCGTACCGTGCCGCACAACCTGTGGTGGCACCGCGCCGGCCGATCATCCGGCCCGTCGCCGTCAACGAAACCGGCTTCACCGTCGAATCGGACGGCTCCGGCGGCTTCATCGTGCGCGGTACCCGGCCGGAACGCTGGATCGCCCAGACGGCCTTCGACAACGACGAGGCGGTCGGTTATCTCGGTGACCGCCTGGCCCGCCTGGGCGTCGAGGACGAACTGCTCAAGAAGGGTGCCCGCGCAGGCTGCGCGGTGACCATCGGCGACGTCACCTTCGACTGGGAGCCGCAGACGCCCGCTGGTGTCGACATGCAGATGTCCGGGCGCGGCACCGACATTCGGCTGGAGCAGACCGACCGCATCGGGGCCGCGGAACGCAAGGCGGCCCGCAAGGAACGCCGTCGGTCAGCGGAGGATGCCGAGGACGAGCTGTGACGCACAGTTCCGCCACGGTCTCGGCGCATCGCGAAGCCGTGCGTACCGCGCGCAGCGTCGTCGTCAAGATCGGGACCACGGCGCTCACCGCACCCAACGGCATGTTCGACGCCGGCCGGCTGGCCACGCTGGCCGATGCCATCGAGAAGCGGATGAAGGCCGGTTCGGACGTCGTGATCGTGTCGTCGGGCGCCATCGCCGCGGGCATCGAGCCGCTCGGCCTGAACCGGCGCCCGACGGACCTTGCCACCAAGCAGGCCGCGGCCAGCGTCGGCCAGGTGGCCCTGGTCAACGCGTGGAGCGCGGCGTTCGGCCGGTACGACCGTACCGTCGGGCAGGTGCTGCTCACCGCCCACGACATCGCCCAGCGCGCGCAGCACAACAACGCGCAGCGCACACTGGACCGGCTGCGCGCGTTGCACGCGGTGGCGATCGTGAACGAGAACGACACCGTGGCCACCAACGAGATTCGGTTCGGCGACAACGACCGGCTGTCGGCGCTGGTGGCCCAGCTGGTGGGGGCCGATGCGCTGATCCTGCTGAGCGACATCGACGGGCTGTATGACTCCGACCCTCGCAAGGGCAACGCGCGCTTCATCCCCGAGGTCGCCGCGTCGGGCGACCTCGACGGCGTGTCCGCCACCGGGGGCAGTCACCTGGGCACGGGCGGCATGGCGTCGAAGCTGTCGTCCGCGCTGCTGGCCGCTGACGCCGGTGTACCCGTCCTGCTGGCGGCCGCCAGCGACGCGGCGGCCGCGCTGACCGACGCCACGGTGGGAACGGTGTTCGCCGCCCGCCCAGAGCGCATGTCGGCGCGCCGGTTCTGGGTGCGCTACGCGGCGGAGACGACGGGGACCCTGACCCTGGACGCCGGCGCGGTGCGGGCTGTCGTCGGGCAGAGAAAATCGTTGTTGCCCGCCGGTATCACCGCGGTCTCGGGCCGCTTCCACGGCGGCGACGTCGTCGAGCTGCACGGCCCGGACGGCAACGCCGTGGCACGGGGCGTCGTCGCGTACGACGATTCCGAGCTCGCGGGCATAATCGGCCGGTCCACCCCCGAACTACCCGTCGAACTGCGCCGGCCCGCGGTACATGCGGACGACCTCGTAGCAATTTGACGTCGACTTTGTGTGTATTTGGCTAGAATCGACGCCTCGTTCGATGTTTTCCCTGCTGGAGAAGGCCCACCCAATAATTTAGGGTTATGCTGCCTTCTACAACCCACGCAGCAAACAGAATTGAGGGGGCGATGGCGAGACAGTCCGTGCTGGCGGTCGGCGCGCATCCCGATGACATCGAACTGGGCTGCGGCGGTGCGCTGGCAAAGCATGTAGCGGCCGGAGACCGGGTCACCATGTTGGTGGTGACCCGCGGCGAGGAGGGGCCGGGCGACTCGCAGGAGCGCGTGCGCGAGCAACTCCGCGCGGTCGAGGTGCTCGGCGTCCACGAACTGCTGTGGGGCCAGGGTTTCGGCGACTGCCGTGTTTCGCTGCAGGAGTTCGAGCTGGTCCACCTGATCGAAGACGCCATCGAAAAATCTGCTGCCACAATCGTTTACACACACACGGCCAATGACAGTCACCAGGACCACCGGGTGGTTTCCCGCTGTACCCTCGGTGCCGCCCGGTGGGTGTCGTCGATCATGACGTACGGCGGGCCGTCGGCCATCGGCTTCAATCCGACGGCGTTTGTCGACATCTCCGACTCTCTGGACAAGAAGATCGAAGCCCTGATGTCGCACGTGTCGCAGGCCGAGGCCAGCGAGAAGGTCAGTGCCTCCTGGGTGCGCAGTTCCGCTGAGCACTATGGCTTCCTGTGCCGCCGCACGTTCGCCGAAGGATTCGAGCCGGCCCGACTGGTCGTCGATTTCTGACCCTGTGTCGACCTTTCTCATAGTCGGGGCCGGTCCGACGGGGCTGGGCGCTGCCGTCCGGCTGACCGAACTCGGCATCGATCACCTGGTGATCGATGCCGGCGATCAGGTCGGCGGCATGGCCACATCGGTCCGTGACGCATACGGTTTCACCTGGGATCTTGGCGGCCACGTGCTGCACAGCCACTTCCCGGAATTCGACCGCGCGGTCGATGCCTCGGGCGTCAAGATGAACGACGTCGCCCGCAACGGCTGGGTGTGGCTCGACGGCAGTGGGCCGCAGAGCCTGGTGCCGACGCCCATCCAGCAGCAACTCGCCGAGATGCCCACCGACCTGTACCCGGACGCCCCGCTGCACAACCTCGCCGACTATTACCGGAACAATTTCGGTGGCAAACTTTTTGACGAGTTTTTCGGGCCCTACAACTACAAGATGTGGACGGCCCCACTCGAGCACATCGACCACGAATGGACGTCGTTGCGCAGCGGCAGCGCCGCGCCGAACGTGCCGCGCCTCGGTTTGGCCGGTTCGGCGCCGGTGCCCGCGGGCAGTTTTCCGTATCCGATCGGCGGCACCGGTGCGCTGTGGCAGGGCGTGCACGACCAGATGCTGGTGCCGGGGACGGTGCGGTTGGGCACCCGCGTAGTCGACGTCGATGTGGCCCGTCGGACCGCCACGCTGGACGACGGATCGACCGTCACGTACGACCACTGCGTCAGCTCGGCGCCGCTGACCACGGCCTGGGGCTGGCTCGGCGGCGCCGGCGCAGCCGGGACGGCCGAGCGAAACACCTTGTGCGCCAGTCGTATCTACGCGGTCGGTTTGGGCTACCGCGGTCCGGCGCCGGAAGCGCTGGCCGACAAGACCTGGCTCTACTGTCCCGACCTGGGCGTGCCGTGGTACCGGGCCACGATGCTCAACAACTACGACCCCGCCAACGCCGGCGACGGCCGCTGGAACGTGCTGTGCGAGGTGCCGCTGCTACCCGGGCAAACACTGACCGCCGACGACGCGGTGCGGCGCACCGAGGAATCACTGCGGGCACTGGGGGCCGAATCGGAGTACGTGGTGAGCCGGTTCGTGCAGGAGGTGCCGATGGGCTATCCGGTGCCGACCCTGGGCCGTGACGACATCGTGCGGACGGTCGACGAACGGCTGCGCGCGCACGGCTTCTACAGCCGTGGGCGGTTCGGTGGGTGGCGCTACGAGTCGTCGAACCAGGACTACGGCTACATGCAGGGCCGGGAAGCCGTGGACAACGCGTTGTCCGGTACGCCCGAGGACGTCTATTGGCATCCCGACAGGTTCTGAGCCGATAGCTCGCCGGCCAGCAGCGCGAGAATTTCCGAACAGCCACTGTCGATCTTGACCGTGGCCAGGTCGTCGCCGCGGGTGGGCCCGCGGTTGATGATCGCGACGGGCTTTCCGGCGGCGGCCGCGTGCCGGACGAACCGGTAGCCCGAGTACACCGTCAGTGACGAGCCCGCGACCACCAGCGCGTCGGCGTCGTCGACCAGGGCGTACGCCTGTTTCACCCGGTCCTTGGGCACGCTGTCACCGAAGTACACGATGTCGGGTTTGAGAATGCCGCCGCAGCGCGGGCAGTCCAGATACCGGAATGTCGCGGTGTCCTCGACCGTCGCGTCGGCGTCGGGTGCGACACCGATACTGCCGACCTCGGCGCGTTCGGCGAACCCGGGATTGAGCCGCTCCAGCTCGACGGCCAGCGCGGCGCGCGTCATGGTGTGCCCGCAGCTCAGGCACACGACCTGTGCGTAGGTGCCGTGCAGGTTCACCACGGTCCGAGAGCCGGCCTTGGTGTGCAGCAGGTCGACGTTCTGGGTGATGACGCCCGTCACCAGCCCCGCTCGTTCCATGGCGGCCACGGCACGGTGGCCGGCATTGGGCCGGCGGACGGCCATGTGCCGCCAGCCGATGTGGTTGCGGGCCCAGTACCGCTGCCGGAACGCCGGCCCCGACAGGAACTGCTGGATGGTCATCGGATTGCTCGGCGGCGAATCCGGCCCGCGATAGTCCGGGATGCCCGAGTCGGTGGAGATACCGGCGCCGGTCAGCACGGCGAGACGTCGGTCGGTCAGCAGATTGACCAGTTCAGGAGCCTGCACGTCATCGAGGGTAGGCCGTCTGCGGTGTGACGCGACGGGACGATGCGACAATCGAGACGTGGACTTCTATTCCGCCTACCGGCACGGATTCGTCCGCGTGGCCGCGTGCACGCACCACACCGCGCTCGCGGACCCGGCGACCAACGCCGCGTCGGTGCTGCGCCTGGCCCGGGAGTGTCACGACGACGCCGTCGCCCTGGCGGTGTTCCCCGAACTGACCCTGTCCGGGTACTCGATCGAGGACATCCTGCTGTCGGACACGCTGCTGGAGTCGGTGACCGAGGCGCTGGCCTCGATCGTCGCGGCGTCCGCCGACTTGCTGCCGGTTCTGGTGGTGGGTGCGCCGCTGCGGTACCGGCACCGCATCTACAACACCGCCGTCGTCATCCACCGCGGCTCGATCCTCGGCGTCGTGCCCAAGTCGTATCTGCCGACCTACCGCGAGTTCTATGAATCGCGTCAGGTCGCGGCCGGTGATGATGTGGCGGGCACCATGCGCCTGGGTGGCGTCGACGTGCCGTTCGGCCCCGACCTGTTGTTCGCCGCCGGCGATCTACCGAACTTCGTGCTGCACGTGGAGATCTGCGAGGACATGTGGGTGCCGGTGCCGCCGAGTGCGACGGCCGCGCTGGCCGGTGCGACGGTGCTGGCGAATCTGTCGGGCAGTCCGATCACCATCGGCCGGGCCGACGACCGCAAGCTGCTGGCCCGGTCGGCGTCGTCGCGATGCCTGGCGGCATACGTCTACGCGGCTGCGGGGGAGGGCGAGTCGACGACCGACCTGGCCTGGGACGGCCAGACCATGATCTACGAAAACGGTGTGCTGCTGGCCGAATCCGAGCGCTTCCCGCGCGGAGAGCGACGCTCGGTCGCCGACGTCGATACCGAGCTGCTGGCCGCCGAGCGACTGCGGATGGGCACGTTCGACGACAACCGGCGCGCCTTCGCCGACCGGACCTCGGGCTTCCGGCGCATCGGGTTCACGCTTTCGCCGCCGTCGGGTGACATCGGCCTGCGCCGCGAGATCGAGCGGTTTCCGTTCGTGCCGGCGGATCCAGCTCGGCTGCAACAGGATTGCTACGAGGCGTACAACATCCAGGTGTCCGGCCTGGAGCAGCGCCTGCGGGCGCTGAACTTCCCGACCGTGGTGATCGGGGTGTCCGGTGGGCTCGATTCCACGCATGCGCTGATCGTCGCGGCCAAGGCGATGGACCGCGAGGGCCGGCCGCGCAGCGATATCCTGGCCTTCACCATGCCGGGTTTCGCGACCGGCGACCACACCAAGAACAACGCGACCGCACTCGCGAAGGCACTCGGAGTTACGTTCTCCGAGTTGGACATTCGGGACACCGCCCGACTGATGCTGGCCGAGATGGGGCACCCGTTCGCCCGGGGTGAGGCCGTGTACGACGTGACGTTCGAGAACGTGCAGGCCGGCCTGCGGACCGACTTCCTGTTCCGGCTGGCCAACCAGCGCGGCGGCATCGTGCTCGGCACCGGCGACCTGTCCGAGCTCGGCCTGGGCTGGTCCACCTATGGTGTCGGGGACCAGATGTCGCACTACAACGTCAACGGCGGGGTGCCGAAAACCCTGATCCAGCACCTGATCCGGTGGGTGATCTCCTCGGGCCAGTTCAATGCCGACGTCAACGACGTGTTGCAGTCGGTGCTGGACACCGAGATCACCCCGGAACTTGTTCCCGCGGCCGACGGTGAGGCCGTGCAGAGCAGTCAGGCCAAGGTGGGACCGTATGCGCTGCAGGACTTTTCGCTCTTCCAGGTGCTGCGGTACGGCTTCCGGCCGTCGAAGATCGCGTTCCTGTCCTGGCATGCCTGGCGCGACGCCGACGCCGGTGACTGGCCGGCCGGCTTCCCGGACGACGAGCACGTGGCCTATTCGCTGGCCGACATCCGGCACTGGCTGAAAGTCTTCGTTCAGCGGTTCTACTCGTTCAGCCAGTTCAAGCGGTCGGCGCTGCCGAACGGCCCGAAGGTGTCGGCCGGCGGCGCGTTGTCGCCGCGCGGGGACTGGCGGGCACCGTCGGACATGTCGGCGCGCATCTGGCTCGACGAGATCGACCGCAACGTGCCGGAGGCCTGAGCCGGCCGGAGTGGGCGACCCTGCAGAAAACCTACTATCGGTATGTTTTCCTGCAAAAGCGTCAATTATCCGAGCGCTCCTGAGCTAACTTCCAGATAGTTGTTGCCAACTGTCGGGGAGGTAGTGATGTCTGCAGCACGCCATGTCGGTCGCGTTGGAGGATTGGCCGTCGCCCTCGGAGTGGGGTCGGTCATCGTCGGTGGGGGCGTGGCCTACGCCGACACGGGCACTTCGGGTACGACGGGCGTCTCCCACGGCACGTCGAGCAGCGCGCCGCCGGCCCGTCAGGACAAGGCGGCGCGGGCCGAGAAGCCCAAGGTGCCCAAAGTCCCCAAGGCCGCCAAGAATCCGAAGGCGCCCAAGGCGAAACCGCCCAAGACCGCTGACGCGAACGGCGGATCCCAGCACCCCGCCGCGGCGCTGACGGCCGTCGCGCCGAAGCCGAAAGCCGAAGTCTCCGCGCCGGCCGAGGGAGTCTCTGCGCCCACCGTCCAGGCGGCGGGTGTCGCTTCGTCTCTGGTTCAGGCCGTGCCGACGGCAACCAAGCCGAGCGTCGGCTCGACACCCACCGGCCCGGTGCAGGCGCCGGGGGTGTGGGTGCTGCTGGCGGCGGCTCGTCGTGAGCTGGGTATCGACCGGACCCTGGGCGTCACCTCGACGTCGGCGGTCAAGCCGTCAACCCCGGTCGGTCCGTCGGCTCCGGTCGGCCTGACCGCCACGGCTCCGGCCTCGACGCTCGCCGTCCCCGGCCCCGTCGTCGAATTCGACGACGGCATCATCCACGGCTCGATCGGCACGCCGCTGAGCGGTCCCGTCAGCTACAGCGTCCTCGGCGGCTCGCCCGGCAAGGTGCGGATGCTCACGACCGGCGATTTCACCTATCTGCCGAACTACGCCGACGTCACCTCGGGCACCCCCGAGCAGTTCAAGGTGCGGGTGACCCAGCAGACGCCGTTCGTCACCGCGCTCAAGCAGATTCCGCTGATCGGTTCGATGGTGCCGAACGTGCTGGTGAACCTGCGCCAGATTCCCGGTGTCAGTGGACTTTTGGCGCCGCTCATCGGGGCGTCGGTCGTGGTCCCCGTCGATATCAACCTCGCCCAGCTGGTGCCGGCGGGAACGCCGGTCGCGTACACCTACAAGATCGCGTCGTTCGACGGCACGCCCATCAGCGTCAACTTCTTCCCGGCAATGGGATTGGGCAAAGGTGAAGTCGCCCCGACCGTGCTGTACGGCCCCGGCATGACGCGTGCCGGCGAAACGAACCCGTACGCAACCGGTTTCGTGGGCATCGGCACGTTCCGGTCCGCCGATTACAACGTCGTCACCTGGGACCCGCGCGGTGAGTACGCCTCGGGTGGGCTGCTGCAGCTGGACAATCCGCACTTCGAGGGCAAGGACGTGTCGTCCATCATCAGCTGGATGGCTGATCAGCCCGGCGTGCAACTCGATGACGCCGCGACCCTCGACCCGCGGCTGGGCATGGTCGGGGTGTCCTACGGCGGCGGGATTCAGCTCGTGGCGGCCGCCGGTGACAAGCGCATCGACGCGATCGTGCCCGGACTCGCCTGGAACTCGCTGAACGATGCCCTGTACCCGCACGGCGCGTTCAAGACCGCCTGGGCGTCGCTGCTGATGCTCGGTCTCGTGCAGACCGGCGCACGGATCAATCCGCAGATCTACGGCGGCATCATTCTCGGTGACCTGCTGGGCATCCTCACCCAGAGTCAGCGGGATGTGTTGACCAGCAGTGGTCCCGGCGCTCTGGTCGACGACATCACCGTCCCGACCCTGATCATCCAGGGCACGGTCGACGACCTCATCACGCTCGACCAGGCGAACACCAACGTCGAGATGCTCACCGACAACGTCGACGCGAACGGTAACCCCGTGCCGGTGAAGATGATCTGGTTCTGCGGCGGGCACGGCGTCTGCCTCGATCCGGTGAGCCCCATCCAGAACCAGCTGCTGACGAGTGAGACGCTCAATTGGCTGGACCGCTATGTCAAGGGCAACACCGCGACCGACACCGGGCCGACGTTCCAGTGGGTCGACCAGGATGGGCAGTTCTACGCGTCCGACGTGATGCCGACCGATCCCAGTTTCCACGGCACCCCGATCAACTCGACCAGTGCCGGCGGCTTCATGCCGATCCTGCCGATCGCCGGCGGGTCGGGCCCGCTCGGAAACCCACTGGGACTGGAGAATTCACTGCCGATCCCGACCAAGGCACAGAACGCCATCAACATCCCGCTCACCCTCCCCACGGGGACCACGCAGCTGGTCGGGGCACCGACAGTGACGGTCAACTACTCCGGGCTCGGAACCAGTCGGTTCGTCTACGCCCAGATCGTCGACAACAGCACCGGCCGTGTCGTCGGCAATGTGGTGACACTCATACCGGTGACGCTGGATGGGCAGTCGCGCCACGTGACCGTCGACCTGGAGGACATCGCCTACACCGCAGGACCGGGGGACTCGCTGACCCTGCAGCTCGTCGCCTCGACCACGCCGTACCAGAGCTTCACGTCGGCCGGCGTCATCAACGTGTCCTCGGTTGCGGTGTCGCTGCCGACGGTCGGCACCAGCGTGGTGGCAGTCAACAGCGCGCCGCCGGTGGCCGCGTAGTCGCATTTCCCGGCCTCAGAACGGTGGCGAGCTGTCACCGTCGATGAGGCGTTGGGCGAGTTGGAGTTTGGCTTCGGCGGTCGGTGCGGACTCCATCAGCTCGGCCCAGTTGAGTGTGCGTTCGTGCCGGATGCGTCGGGTGCGGTCTGCTGCTCGGGTGCGGCGGCGGGTGGGCATCATGAGGTCGCGGCCGGGTTGGTCGCTGGGGGTCGCCGTGGCCGGTGGCGGTGGCGGTACTGAAGGGAAGTGTTTGTCGGGGAACAGGATTCGGCTACCGGGCACGGTGGTGTAGGTGTGTCCGGTGGGTGCGGTCCAGACGATGGTGCCGTCGGGGTGTTGGCGGGTGTGCCATCCGGTCGCGCCGCTGTAGAACGTCTTGATCAGGTGGTGTTTGCGGCATTTCGGAGTGAGGTTGCCCGGGTGGGTCGCGCCGGCCGGCCATGCAACGGTGTGGTCGAGGTCGGCGTCGACGGCGGGCTGGTCGCATCCGGGGTGCATGCAGGTGATGTCGCGCATCCGTACGTAGTGGTCGAGCGCGATCGACGGCCGGTACTGCGGTTGCCCGGCGGCCGGAACCTGGGGTGTGGTCACTGTTTTCACGGTGGCGCCGCGGGCCGCGAGGTCGGATAGGAGGACGGCGCGGATTACGGGTCCACCGAGCAGGAATCCGACCGCCGTCTGGTCGGAGACAGGCTCGGGCTCAGGCAGAGGCGCGAGTGCCTCGGCGACCGGGGTGTCTGCCGTCACCGGCGGTTTGGACTCCGGCGCGTCGAGCAGTGGATCGCTGACCGGTTGTGGCGCAGCGCCAGTCAGGGCATGAATGACGACTGCTGCGGCGCGCGGATCGGTACCGGCCGCGGGGCAGTCGGGATTGCCGCAGTGGCAGGGCAGTCGATCGCCTCGGACGGCCAGGATGCCCAACGCGTCGGCGCGGCGCTGGGCGAGGCTGCGGGGATCGTCGTCGCAGACCTCGTAGGCCATGGCGGTGAGGGTGCGCTTGAGCAGTTCGGCGTCGGTGGCCAGTAACAGACCCCAGACAGACGTGACGCCTGCGGGGTCACCCGGCTTGCCGAACTCGACATCGCGACCGCGGACGGCGTTACGGGTACGACGCACCGCGGCCGGGTCGAACTTCTCGATCCAGCTGTCGATCTGCCGGATCGTGTCAGCTTTCGACAATGGACCCCATTCGCGCGCGCTTCCGGCCATGGCGATGTCGATGAGGGTGAGCGTGGCCGGGTCCTGGACGTGTTCGGTGTGCCAGCAGATCTGGGTTACCAGCTGTAGGGGCAAATCTCCGGCGGCCAGGAGGGCGCCGACTTCGGGGAGGCGGTCGCGCAGGGCCAAAGCGAGCTGCATCTGGCTGGCGGCTTGCCAGCGGTTGATGGTCAGCGCGGCGCCGATCTCGGCGGCAGCGGCATCCCAGCCGTCGCACGCCCACAGGTCGCGGTCCTCGTGGTCGGTGCAGCGGCGGTGAGTCAGTTCGGCGATGGCGGCCAGGCGGCGGGCCGCGTGCTGGGCTTCGGTGCGGGTAGCGCTGGTCATCATGTCGACCAGGGCGCCGTCGTCGGCTCCCTTGGTTTCGATGATCAGCGATTCGTACATATGTTCGATTTTAGCGATCTCTACTGCTTCAAGCTTTCTGGCAGACACAGATTGTGGATGAATTGCGTTCTGTGGATAACTTGCCGGCGCAGAGTCGCTCAGGCGACGGCCAGCACGTTCGGTTCGTCGAGATCGTCGTCGGTGTGGCGCTGCGACCGCGCGGCCGCATGCACCACCAACGCGAAGGCGACGGTGATCGGGATGACCGGGCCGTCCATGCCGCCGGCGAGGACGGCGTCGGCCGTGGTGAAGGCGGGCGGCACGATCTGCGCGTACAGGCTCGCGGCGGTCGGCGCGGCGGCGAAACCCCACATGAGCCAGCGCCACTGCCGTTCGCGTGCGGTGTCGCCGGCAGCGCGCGCACGGACCATGCCACGCACGGCGACCGCGAGGGTGAGCCAGGCGGGTACCAGGTGAAAAAGTGCGAGGCTGTGGGGGATCGGCGCGGGTAGCCCGAGCACCAGGGCGGTGTAGGTCAGTGAGCCGGCGATCGCCAAAAGCAGTGCAGCGCCGTACGTCCACCTCGGGGCGCAACGAACGCCGGCAGCCGGCGTCGGCTGCTGGGTCAGCATGAACGCGAACACCGCACTGCCGGGCGCGGCGACGCCGAGGATGACGGAACCCACGCCGATGTTGGTCAGCAGATCGTGCTGGGGGATCAGCGGCTGTATCCCGATCCAGATCACCCGAAGCAACGGCGCTGTCATCATGAGGGCGATGCCGTAGATCATCCAGGCCTGGTGCGTGACCACGTCGCGGCGGCGGATCGCGTAGACCGCATACCAACCGCTGCCGAGCGTGCCGATTGCCAAGGCGCGCAACTGCGTTTCGAACGCCGGCCCGATGAAATGCTGGGCAGGCGGCGTGAGGTACAGGAATACCAACGCGGTCAGCATGCTGACAGACATCAGCGCGAGATAGCTGCGGCCGATCCACCGGTGGGCGGCCGGCCATCGCGCGCGCACCCGTGCCGAAAACTGAAACAGCCCGAGCGCCAAAGCAATTCCGGCCAGGGTGGTGTGCACAATGAGAACCATTCGATGCTCGGCGTAGGCGCCGTGGCGCACCGATTCGACCGACCCGTCACCGAGGGCGTAGCCGTCGCCGTTGATTGCGGTGTTGACGGCGTCCTGCCAGCGCGACAAGCCGGGCGCGAAAAGTGGCCAGGTGTAGTTGAGCGCGAGCGGCACGTAGAAGGCGGCGATGGCGACCGTGAGCACGAAGAATCGCCGTGACACCGCGATTCGTTTGTGGCCGTCCATTTGAACGTCAGATTCTATGGCCACCCAGGGCTAACCTGCAGTATTTGCTGAGTCGGGACTGACGCATGGGTTTCGTTCGGTAGCGCGCTCACCCGGCGCGTGCGGGCGGCCCGCTCAGGAAGCCGCCCGCCATGATTGATCGATGCGGTCGAAGGCGATGGGCAGAGTGATCGGTCCGCTCAAGCCCACCAGGGGTTTCCACGGCACCGGTCCGGTCACGCGGGCGCCGCGCATGCGCTGGGTCATCAAGGCGAGCGCTTCGGCGAGCTCCATCTTGGCCAGGTGCACGCCGAGGCAGTAGTGCATCCCGGCGCCGAAGGTCTGCATCGCCGGGGCGCCGGCACGGGTGATGTCGAGGCGGTCGGGATCGTCGTACACGGCGGGGTCGCGGTTGGCCGCGCCGGTGTTCACCTGCATGAAAGTTCCTGCTGGGATGAGCATCCCGGCAAGTTCGACATCCTCACGGGCCATCCGCAGCGAGCTGATCACGATAGGGGAGTGCCGCATGGTCTCTTCGACGGCGCGGTCGGCCAGGTCGGGATGTGCGCCCAGCAGGGCCCACTGGTCGGGGTGCTCGCACAGCACCTGCACCGAAGCGGCGACCTGGTTGCGGGTGGTGTCGGTACCGGCGGCGAGCAGACCGGTGGAGAGCATCCGCAGTTCGTCGGCACTGAGCCGGTCGCCGTCCTCCTCGGCGCGGATGAGATCCGAGAGGAGGTCGTCGGTGAGGTGGTCGTGACGCCGGGCGACCATGTCATCGATGTAATCGTCCAGGGCCTGCCAGGCGGTCAGGATCGCGGCTTCGTGCTCGGCGACGTTCCAGTCGAATGCCTGCATGAAGTCGTCGACCCAGACAGACAGCTGTTCCCAGTCGTCGGCGGGTGCGCCGAGCAGGGCGCAGATGACCGGGGTGGGGTATTGCCGCGCGATGTCGGTCACCACATCGCAGTGGCCGCGCGCCACCTGGCGGTCGATCAGGTCGCTGACGACGTCGACGACCGTCGTGCGCAGGCGTTCGATGGCGCGGCGGCTGAAGGCCGTCGCAATCAGTCGACGCAAGCGGGTGTGCTCCGGGCCGTCGATACTGATGATCGACGAGCTGACCCGGTCCCACACCGGACCCGAGGTGATGCCCTGAGCGACGAGGAACATGCCCTGCGGAATCCGGAATCTGGGGTCCCGCAGCACCTCGTGCGCCAGGTCGTAGGTCAGCACCTCCGGGCCGTGCGGCCCCATGGCGACCGGCGACTGCGCACGCGCCGCCCGGAGGATCGCCTGTGCCTCGTCGGGGCCCTGCGCGCTCGAGTAGTCGATGGCCGGAAGTTCGACGTCGAAGACACTCGGCATACCGGCTGCGGTGGTCATGTATCGACTATCCGGCGTCGCGGCCGGCACATCATCCGCTAAGTGGCGTATATCTGCGCGTCAGTTATGCCCGCCGCCCGCCACCGCGTCCTCGATGGTCTCGTCGTACGGTCCGCAGTTCCCCGCACCGGGAACCAGGGTGGCCAGCGCGCCGGCCGTCACGGCCCGCAGGAGGGCATGCTGCGGGTCCGTCTGCCAGCCGGCGGCCAAAACCCCGGCGAACACGTCACCGGCACCGGTGGTGTCGAGTGCCTCGACCTCGGGCGCCGCGACGTGCGTCTCGCCGTCGGGAGTTCGATGCAGGGCGCCGCGGGCGCCCTGGGTGACCACGACATGTGCGACGGGCCAGTGCCACCCGGCGGCTTCGGTTTCGTTGACGATCACCACGTCGGTGACGGCGGCCAAGTCGGCCAGCAGGCGCGGATCGGTGCCGGGAGGAGAGGCGTTGAGCATGACGGTCGCGCCGCTCTCCTTGGCCAGCCGTGCCGCGGCCAACGCGGTGGACGGCGGGATCTCCAGTTGCAGCAACAGCACGTCGCAGGCGGCGACCACCCCACGAATATGCGGTGAACCCAGGGTCAGGTGGGCGTTGGCGCCCGGTGCCACCACGATCATGTTCTCGGCGTTGCCGCCGACCATGATCGCTGCCGTGCCACTGGGTGCCGGAAGCTCGACGACCCCGTCCAGGCCGACACCGTTGTCCTGCAGGTGCTTTCGCAATGCCGTCCCGGTGGCGTCGGTCCCGAGTGCGGCGACCAGCTGGACGTCGGCGCCCGCGCGGGCCGCGGCGACGGCCTGATTGCCGCCTTTGCCGCCCGGCTCCGAATGCAGCGACGACGCCAGCACGGTCTCTCCGGGTTCTGGAAGGTCGGCCAGGCCGAACACCAGGTCCATGTTGACGCTGCCCACGACAGTGATCCGAGTCACCCGGCCACGGTAGCCCCGACAGGCCTGAACCGCGGATACCTCGTTACCCTGGGTTAATGAGTGTGCACGCAGCTACGGACACCGATCTTCGCCAGCAGGTGCATGACGCCGCCCGGCGGGCCCGGGTCGCATCCCGTGCGCTGGCCACACTGACCACTCAAGCCAAGAACCGCGCGCTGCATGCGGCCGCGGATGCCGTGCTGGCTGCCGCCGACGTGGTGCTCGCCGCCAATTCCGAGGACATCGAGACGGCGCGCGCCGCCGGTACCGCCGAGGCGATGATCGACCGGCTGGCCCTGAACCCGCAGCGACTCGACGGCATCGCTGCCGGATTGCGGCAGGTCGCCGGGCTACCGGATCCGGTCGGTAAGGTCCTGCGCGGCAGCACGCTGCCCAACGGCCTGCAGATCCGTCAGCAGCGGGTGCCGCTGGGTGTCGTCGGCATGGTCTACGAGAGCCGTCCCAACGTGACGGTCGACGCGTTCGGGCTGGCGCTGAAGTCGGGTAACGCGGCGCTGCTGCGCGGCAGCTCGTCGGCGGCTCGGTCCAACGAGGCCCTGGTGACCGCGCTGCGGGCGGCGCTGGCTGCCGAGGGGCTGCCCGAGGACGCGGTACAGCTGCTGCCCAGCGAGGACCGCGCCAGCGTCACCCACCTGATCCAGGCCCGCGGTCTGGTCGACGTGGTGATCCCGCGCGGCGGCGCCGGCCTGATCGATGCCGTGGTGCGCGACGCCACCGTGCCGACCATCGAGACGGGCGTCGGCAACTGCCACGTCTACGTTCACGAGGCGGCCGATCTCGACATGGCCGAGAGCATCCTGCTCAACTCCAAGATCCGCCGCCCCAGCGTGTGCAACTCGGCAGAGACCCTTTTGGTCGACCGGGCCATCGCCGACGTCGCGCTGCCCCGGCTGGTGACTGCCCTGCAGGACGCCGGGGTGACGGTGCACCTGGACCCGAGTGAGGACGAGCTGCGGGCCGAGTTCCTGTCGCTGGACATCGCGGTTGCCGTCGTCGACGGTGTCGACGGCGCCATCGCGCACGTCAACGAATACGGCACCGGGCACACCGAATCCATCGTCACTACCAATCTTGCTGCGGCCCAGCGGTTCTCCGAACAGGTGGACGCCGCCGCGGTGATGGTCAACGCGTCGACGGCCTTCACCGACGGCGAGCAGTTCGGCTTCGGCGCCGAGATCGGTATCTCGACCCAGAAACTGCACGCCCGCGGCCCGATGGGGCTGCCGGAACTGACATCCACCAAATGGATCGTGTGGGGCGACGGCCAGACCCGGCCCGTGTAAGAGGAGAAGAACTTGAGTACACCCGCTCGTTCCGTGCCGCTGTTCGCGGACATCGATGACGTCGCCAAGCGACTCGCAGAGACCGGATACCTGCCCGATACCGCAACGGCCACAGCGGTTTTCCTGGCCGACCGGCTGGGCAAGCCGCTGCTGATCGAAGGACCGGCGGGTGTCGGTAAGACCGAACTGGCCCGGGCCATCGCCCAGTGCACCGGTTCGGAGTTGGTGCGGCTGCAGTGCTACGAGGGTGTCGACGAGGCCCGCGCGCTGTACGAGTGGAACCACGCCAAGCAGATTCTGCGGATTCAGTCCGGCCAGCAGTCCGGCGACTGGGACCAGACCAAGATGGACGTGTTCAGCGAGGAGTTTCTGCTGAGCCGCCCGCTGCTGACGGCCATCCGGCGCACCGAACCCACCGTGCTGCTGATCGACGAGACCGACAAGGCCGACATCGAGATCGAGGGTCTGCTGCTGGAGATCCTGTCGGACTTCGCCGTCACCGTGCCCGAACTGGGCACCATCAAGGCCCAGCAGACGCCGCTGGTGGTGCTGACCTCGAACGCCACCCGCGAACTCTCCGAGGCGCTCAAGCGTCGCTGCCTGTTCCTGCACATCGACTTCCCCGACCCCGACCTGGAACGGCGCATCCTGCTGTCCCGGGTGCCCGAGCTGCCGGAGAAGATCGCCGACGAGCTGGTGCGGATCATCGGCGTGCTGCGCGGCATGCAGCTCAAGAAGTTGCCGTCGGTCGCCGAGACCATCGACTGGGGCCGCACCGTGCTGGCGCTGGGCATGGACACCCTCGACGACGCGATGATCGCTGCCACGCTGGGCGTGGTGCTCAAGCACCAGTCCGATCAGGTGCGCGCCGCCGGCGAGCTGAAACTGAACTAGGACTCGCCATGACTGGACGGACACCCGCGCAACCGCTTGCCCCGCAAGGCATTCCGGGCCACCTCGTGGGATTCGTCGAGGCCCTGCGGAAGGTGGGCATCAACGTCGGGCCGTCGGAGACGGTCGACGCCGGCCGGGTGATGGCCACCCTGGGGCTGGGTGACCGCATGGTGCTGCGCGAGGGCCTGGCATGCGCGGTGTTGCGCCGGCCCGACCATCGCGAGACGTACAACGCGCTGTTCGACCTGTGGTTCCCCGCGGCGATGGGGGACCGAGCCGTGTTGGAACTCGACGACGAAGACGACCCGGAGAACCGGCCCGACCGGATCCCGCCCGAGGACGTCGAGGGCATGCGGTCGGCACTCATCGACCTGCTGTCCGACGCCGACATGGCCAACCTCGACGATCGCCTGATGGCGATGATCGCGCAGATCGTCGACGCCTACGGCAAGTACAACTCCAGCCGCGGCCCGTCGTACTCGTCGTACCAGGCGCTCAAAGCCATGGGCCTCGACCAGCTCGAAGGCAAACTGCTCGCCGGACTGCTGGCGCCCTACGGCGACGAGCCGACGCCCACCCAGGAACAGATTGCCAAAGCGATTGCCGCCAAGCGCATTTCGCAGTTGCGGCACATGGTCGAATCGGAGACCAAGCGGCGCACGGCCGAGCAGATCGGCCGCGATCACGTGCAGACCTACGGCATCCCGCAACTCGCCGAGAATGTCGAATTCCTCAGGGCATCAGGCGAACAACTGCGCCAGATGCGCAATGTCGTTGCGCCCCTGGCCCGTACGCTGGCCACCCGGCTGGCCGCGCGCCGGCGTCGTTCGCACGCCGGTCAGATCGACCTGCGCAAGACGCTGCGCAAGTCGATGTCCACGGGCGGCGTGCCCATCGATGTCGTCCTCAAGAAACCGCACCCGGCCCGTCCCGAGCTCGTGGTGCTGTGCGACGTCTCCGGCTCTGTCGCGGGCTTCAGCCACTTCACCCTGATGCTGGTGCACGCGCTGCGCCAGCAGTTCTCCCGGGTGCGGGTCTTCGCCTTCATCGACACGACCGACGAGGTCACCGAGCTGTTCGGGCCGGACGCCGACCTGGCCGTCGCGGTACAGAAGATCACCCGCGAGGCGGCCGTCTACACCCGTGACGGGCACTCCGACTACGGCCACGCCTTCGTCTCGTTCATGGACAAGTGGCCCAATGCGCTCTCGCCGCGCACGGCCCTGCTGGTGCTCGGCGACGGCCGCAACAACTACCGCAATCCCCAGGCCGACCTGCTGGCCCACATGGTCAGTGCGAGCCGGCACGCGCACTGGCTCAACCCCGAGCCCAAGCACCTGTGGGGCAGCGGCGACTCGGCGACCGCCAAGTATCAGGACGTCATCACCATGCACGAATGCCGGTCCGCCAAGCAGCTCGCGTCGGTGATCGACAACCTGCTGCCGGTCTAGCCTGCGAGGTCCTGCCCCCGAGTTGGCTCCGAACACTGCCGTAAGCTGGCCAATCGTGACTCGACGCAGGCTGGGAGTGATGGGTGGGACGTTCGACCCCATCCACCATGGACACCTCGTCGCGGCCAGTGAAGTGGCTGACCTGTTCGAACTCGACGAAGTGGTGTTCGTCCCCACCGGGCAGCCCTGGCAGAAGCGGGACCGACACGTCACCGCCGCCGAGGACCGGTATCTGATGACGGTCATCGCGACGGCCGCCAATCCGCGGTTCTCGGTCAGCCGCGTCGACATCGATCGCGGCGGCCCCACCTACACCAAGGACACCTTGCGGGATCTGGCCCGCCAAAATCCCGACACCGACCTGTTCTTCATCACCGGCGCCGACGCGCTGGCCTCGATCCTGTCCTGGCAGAACTGGGAGGAGCTGTTTTCCACGGCCCGGTTCATCGGGGTCAGCCGGCCCGGCTACGAGCTCGACGGCAAGCACATCGAGGAAGCCCAGAAAGAACTGCCGCCCGACGCCCTGACACTGGTCGAGGTGCCCGCGCTGGCCATCTCGTCGAGCGACTGCCGTCGCCGCGCCCAGGCCAACCGGCCCATCTGGTACCTGGTGCCCGACGGTGTCGTCCAATACGTATCCAAACGTGGGCTCTATCAGGCCACGGACAAGCAGGAGAGTTCATGACTGCCACGCAAGAAGCCCTCAGCATGGCGACGGTCGCCGCCCGTGCGGCGGCCGCCAAGCTCGGCGAGAACATCAGCGTCATCGACGTCTCGGATCAGTTGGTCATCACCGACTACTTCGTCATCGCCTCGGCGTCCAACGACCGCCAGGTCAACGCCATCGTCGACGAGGTCGAGGAGAAGATGCGCTGGGCGGGCCACAAGCCGGCCCGTCGCGAAGGCGCCCGCGAGGGCCGCTGGGTGCTGCTCGACTACGTCGACATCGTGGTGCACATCCAGCACCAGGAAGAGCGCGAGTACTACGCGCTGGACCGGCTGTGGCGGGACTGCCCGGCCGTCGAGGTCGACCTGGATGGGGAGCTGCCGGTGAACCCTGACGGTGACGACGCGTCCGACGAGGACGGCGAGTGAGGAACCGCCGCCTCCTGCTGCTGCGTCACGGTCAGACGGAGTACAACGCCACCAGCCGGATGCAGGGCCAGCTCGACACCGACCTCAGTGATCTGGGCCGGGCGCAGGCGGTGGCGGCGGCCGAGGTGCTGGCCAAGCGTCAGCCCCTGGTGATCGTGTCGTCCGACCTGCGCCGGGCTCTCGACACCGCGACGACGCTGGGGGACCAGGCCGGGATGCCGGTGTCGATCGACGAACGGCTGCGCGAGACGCACCTGGGGGACTGGCAGGGCCTGACCCATCACGAGGTCGACGCCATCGCGCCCGGGGCGCGGCTGGCCTGGCGTGACGATGCCCGCTGGGCACCGCACAACGGCGAGAGCCGGGTGGACGTGGCGAACCGCAGCCTTCCGGTGGTGTCCGAGCAGATTCGCAATCTGCCCGAATGGGGTGTTGACGAGGTCGACCGCCCCGTCGTGCTCGTCGCGCACGGCGGGCTGATCGCCGCCCTGACCGCCGCCCTGCTCGAGCTGCCGGTGGACAACTGGCCGATACTCGGGGGCATGGGCAACGCCAGCTGGGTGCAGCTGTCCGGGCACAGCGCCGGACTGGCGGACGACGACCCCGTCAAGTGGCGTCTGGATGTGTGGAACGCCTCGGCTCAGGTGGCCAACGATGTCCTCTGAGACACCGACTACTCCGAAGAAGCCCGTTCTCCTCGTCTTCTGCGACTCGCTGTCCTACTACGGACCGACCGGCGGCCTGCCGTCGGACGATCCGCGCATCTGGCCCAACATCGTTGCCTCGCAACTCGGTTGGGACCTGGAACTGATCGGCCGTATCGGCTGGACGTGCCGCGACGTGTGGTGGGCCGCGACGCAGGACCCACGGTCATGGGCGGCGCTGCCGAAGGCCGGCGCGGTGATCTTCGCTACCTGCGGCATGGACTCGCTGCCGTCGCCGCTCCCGACGGCGCTGCGGGAACTGATCCGCTACGTGCGGCCGCCGTGGCTGCGCCGCATCGTGCGGGACGGCTACGGCTGGCTGCAGCCACGGCTGTCCCCGCTCGCCCGGCCCGCGCTGCCGGCACACCTGACGGTCGAATATCTCGAAGAGACCCGCGGGGCAATCGATTTCAACCGTCCCGGCATTCCATTCGTGGCGACCATCCCGTCGGTGCACATCGCGGAGACCTATGGCAGCTCGCACCGGTGGCGTGACGCCACGGTCTCGGCGATCACCGACTGGGCTGACCAGAAGCAGATTCCGGTCGTCGACCTCAAGGCCGCCGTCGGTGACGAGGTGATGTCGGGCCGGGCGAACCCGGACGGTATCCACTGGAACTTCGAGGCGCACCGTGCCGTCGCCGAACTCATGCTCAAGGGACTGGCCGAGGCCGGTGTGGTGTCGCAGCGGACTGACGACTAGCGATGACAGTGGTGGTGGTCACCGACTCGTCGGCGCGGCTTGATCCAGATGAGTTGAAGCGCTGGGACATCCGGGTCGTGCCGCTGCATGTCCTGCAGGACGGCATGGATTACCAGGACGGGGTCGACCCGATTCCGCAGGACATCCAGGACCGGTCGCACGTATCCACCTCGGGCGCGGCGCCCGCGGACCTGACCGACATCTATAAGCAGGCGCTGGCCGACAGTGGCGGCGACGGCGTGGTCGCGGTGCATCTTTCGGCAGGTCTGTCGAGCACGTTCAGTGCCGCCGCAGCCGTCGGACGCGAGCTGGGTTCCGCTGTGCGCGTGGTTAATTCACGGTCGGCGGCGATGGGCGTCGGATTCGTGGCCCTGGCCGCGGCTCGAGCCGCAGCGGCCGGCGCGGACCTCGATGCTGTTGAGGCGCAGGCGCGTTCGGAGTCCGGCAAGCAACACGGATTCATCGTCGTGCACCGGCTGGACAACCTGCGTCGCAGTGGCCGCATCGGCACGGCGGCATCCTGGCTCGGCACCGCGTTGTCGCTGAAGCCGTTGCTGCAGTTGGACATCGATGGCCGCCTCGTGCTGGACCAACGGATCCGGACCGTCGCCAAGGCACACGCTGCGATGATCGAGCGGGTGGTCGCGCTGGTCGGCGACCGGCCCGCGTCGATTGCCGTGCACCATGTCGACAATCACGACGATGCCGCCCAGATCGGTGCCGCGCTGACTTCCCTTCTGCCCCAGGTCGAATCGCTCGTGGTGACCGATATGGGGCCGGTGCTGGCGGTGCACGTCGGCTCCGGCGCCGTCGGCGTGATCGTCAACACCGCGGAGTAGCGCCCGCCCGGTGCTCGTTTCCTTGGCCCGGTGCGTACATGCCCGGACCGGTAACGCCCACCTACGCAGATCAGGGGCCGCGGCGCGGCTCCGCTTTCGAGTACCCGTCTACTCGCGCCCTGGCGTCGCTGTGGTTGCACTCTGAAATCCCCAGCGGCAATCCATCGCCGCGAACCCCTTTGAAAGGTGACGATGATGAGCCACACCGTGAACCTCGGCTGGACCCACGCCCTGACCGTACATGCGCCGACCATGCCCCGGTGGGTGGTCAATGCCGAACATGTCATCGGTGACGCGGTGCACCGGTTGACAGACGAGCACCCCGCGACCCCCGTCTACGACACGCACCTGGACTTCATCGAGGATGCGCTGATGGCGCGCGAAATGTACCGGCTGTGAACGCTTTTGGGCTATCCGGCGAACCGTCCCGTGACCGGCGGCAGATCCTTGAGCGTCAGGATGCCCGGCGCCGCGGCCACCACCGCGGGTACTGCATTGGTCACCGGCAGCGCCGTGTAGATCATGCCGAGGCCGTTGAGGCTGACCTCGCTCCAGTCCTTCGACGGGAGGCAGTAGACGACGGTGCGCATGTTGGGCACGCCGAACACCTGGATGACGTGACCGTGTGCGACGGGCTTGGGTGGGGTGACGTGGTTGCCCATGATCCAGTTGAAGCCGACGCTGACGACGTTCTTGTCCCCGGCCCAGCCGCGGTGATACCCGTAGACGCTGGCGACGGTGCCTTTCGGAATCTGCATGAACCCCAAATCGGAGTCTTCGGTGGCGGGAGTGAAGGTGACGTCGAAGGTGATCCGGTCCAGGTGGGCGCCGATGGCGTCGGCCATCATCGCGGCTGACTCGGCGAACACTTCGCTTTCCAGCCGCACACTCTCGGCCAGGCCCGGCGTCTCGGGGTCCTTGCCGAATCCCATGGCGGCCATGGTGCCCGCCGATTCGTAGACGCCGCAGTCGACCGATTCGGTGATGCGGATCTCGTCGACGCTCTCGCACGCGCTCGACAGCACCATGCCCATCATGTTCGTCAGACCGGGATGGGCGCCGCTGCCGAAGATCGTGGAATTGCCTGCCTCGCAGGCCTTCTGGATGCGCGCCAGGTCCTCCGGAGACTGCTTGCCACCGGTGATCCAGGCCGCGCTGGAACAGACGTTGATGCCGGACTCCAGCAGGCGCACCAGCTCGTCGACACTGGGCCAGATCGGGTTGTAGCAGCAGGCGTCCGGCTTGAGGGCAACGAGTTCTTCGATGTCGTTGGTGGCCTTGATGCCCGTGGGCTCGGACCAGCCGGCCAGCTCGGCCGCGTCCACCCCGACCTTGTCGACGCCGTAGGCGTAGACGCCGACCAGCTCCATGTCGTCACGGGCGATGATGGCGTGCAGGGACCGCTTGCCGATGTTGCCGGTGGTCCACTGGATGACGCGGAGCGGGCGGTCGGTGGTCATGGAGGCCTCCTCGTTGGGGCGGTGCGCTTTCACTAGACACTATGCCGCAGGTGTCTACCCGGCTTCCGGCGTCCCGGTGTCCGGGCGATTCATCACATGGATGTCAAAAAGCTGGGTCGGACCCCTGACCGCGGCGGCTGGCGTGCCCTGGGCAGGGACAAGATAGCCCGATCTCCCAAGGGCCGCAGACGTGCGGCGAGTTAATGCACCAGGTGCCGAGGGTAAGTGGTCGCCGGATGAAACCCCCTGACAACGTAAGCGGCATTATGTTAGTGTGATCGCTGCGTATGATCCAGAGCACATCCGATGCGGGTTGTGACACCGGCTGACGCTGGCGACAAATCCGGTGACACAACGTGTTTGGGTCTAGCAACGGCGATGAAGAAGCAGAGAAAGTGTTCTCGTCTACATAGTTCGAATTATGAAACTACGCGTGGGTCCGGCGACGTGCATGCCGAACGTTCCCGTCGTCGGTCGCCGCTCGAAGTTTCTGTGGAATGCGAGCCAAGTGATCGAGACCGAACTCGGCATCTCCTGATGCAGTGGTGAGCATGGTGCAAAGCCTGTCGTCACGAAACGAACATGGGCCATCTAGCTCGAATATGACTGAGGTGCAGGAGTTTTGAGGAAATCGTTGATCGACCTGCGACGGCTACCGGCCATGGCCGGCGCAGTGTTGCTCGTTACCGCAGGGCTGGCCTTCGGAGCCGGCGCAGCGCAGGCGGCCGGCGTCGAGACGCTGATGGTGCCCTCGGCCGCGATGGGCCGGGACATCCCGGTGTCGTTCCAGGCCGGCGGTCCGCACGCGGTCTATCTCCTCGATGCCTTCAACGCCGGCCCGGATGTCAGCAACTGGGTCACCGCCGGCAACGCCATGGGCACGATGGCGGGTAAGGGCATCTCGGTGGTCGCACCCGCCGGCGGCGCGTTCAGCTTCTACACCAACTGGGAGCAGGACGGCAGCAAGCAGTGGGAGACCTTCCTGAGCCAGGAGCTGCCCGACTACCTGGCCGCCACCAAGGGCCTGGCCCCGAACGGCCACGGCGTCGTCGGTGCGGCCCAGGGCGGCACCGCCGCGTTGGCCCTGGCCGAGTTCCACCCGGACAGGTTCCGCTTCGCGGGCTCGCTGTCGGGCTTCCTGACGCCGTCGTCGACGACGTTCAACGGCGCCATCACCGCCGGCATGCGTGAATTCGGCGGCGTGGACACCTACGGCATGTGGGGCGCCCCCCAGCTGGGCCGCTGGAAGTGGCACGACCCGGATGTGCACGTGAGCCTGCTGAACCAGAACAACACCCGGATCTGGGTGTTCAGCCCGTCGACGGTCACCTGCAGCGACCCGGCGGCCATGATCGGTTACTGCGACCAGGCGCAGGGCAGCAACCGCGCCTTCTACGCGCATTACCGGAGCGTGGGCGGCCACAACGGGCACTTCGACTTCCCGGACGGCCCCCAGCACGACTGGGGCAGCTGGAGCGGTCAGCTCGGCGCCATGTCGGGCGAACTAGTCAGCGTTATCAAATAGGTTTTGGTGGAAGGGAATTCATATGGGTATTCAGATCGACGTAACGGGGCTGAGTAAGTCCTTTGGGTCGTCGAAGATCTGGGAAGACGTCACGTTGACCATCCCCGCCGGTGAGGTCAGCGTCATGCTGGGCCCGTCCGGTACCGGTAAGTCGGTGTTCCTGAAGTCGCTGATCGGCCTGCTGCGCCCCGAGCGCGGCTCGATCGTCATCGACGGCACCAACATCCTGGAGTGCTCGGCCAAGGAGCTCTACGAGATCCGCACGCTGTTCGGTGTGTTGTTCCAGGACGGCGCGCTGTTCGGCTCGATGAACATCTACGACAACACGGCCTTCCCGCTGCGCGAGCACACCAAGAAGTCCGAGTCCGAGATCCGCAAGATCGTCATGGAGAAGCTGGACGTCGTGGGTATGCCCAACGACGGTCACAAGTTCCCGGGTGAGATCTCCGGTGGTATGCGCAAGCGTGCCGGCTTGGCCCGCGCCCTCGTGCTCGACCCCAAGATCATCCTGGTCGACGAGCCGGACTCCGGTCTGGACCCGGTGCGTACCGCCTACCTGTCGCAGTTGTTGATCGATATCAACGCCCAGATCGACGCGACCATCTTGATCGTGACGCACAACATCAACGTCGTGCGTACGGTGCCGGACAACATCGGCATGCTCTACCGCAAGCACCTGGTGATGTTCGGCCCCCGCGAGGTGCTGCTGACCAGTGAGGAGCCCGCGGTCAAGCAGTTCCTCAACGGTCGTCGTATCGGCCCCATCGGTATGTCCGAGGAGAAGGACGCCGCGACCGCGGCCGCCGAGCAGGCCGCGATCGACGCCGGTCACTCCGACGGTGGTGTCGAAGAGGCCGAGGGCGTGCCGCCGCAGATCGAGGTGACCCCGGGAATGCCGGTCCGCCAGGCGGTGGCCCGTCGTCAGGCTCGGGTGCGCTCGATCCTGCACACCCTGCCGCCCGCCGCACAGGCCGCCATCCTGCAGGACCTCAACAAGAACGGCCACGCCGACGACCCGATGATCGCCGAAGATGTTGCACGACACCGTGCCAAAGGTGATGTCGCAGTCCAGGCAACTCTCGTTGGGGGAGCGAGCTAACACGTGCGCGGGGCGAAACTGCCATTCGGCATCCGAATCTCCTGGAGGACCGCGCGTACCCTCCGCGCTCGCGCCTGCGACCCGATGTCGCTGCTATGAATCGCATTGATCATCGAGACCTCGCTTGGGAGCTGACCGACCGAGCGAGACCGTTCCTACACAGGGAAACACGGGCGTGGGCATACGCCTACATCGGTGCAGGCGAACACGAGCAGGTGATCCTTGACGTTCTCCGCGGATACGTGAAGACGGAAACCGAGTTGCCTTTGGAGCTCCATGCCCGGTTGTTGACTTGGGCTACAGCCTGCCGGGGAAGCGAATCGGAGAACGAACTCCTCAATCTGCTCAGGAGGGTGCGAGTGGCCGCGAGAACAGGACGAGTCGCTACCGGGGCTGATACGGCCAACAGCCCCTCACGCCCGCCTCAAACGAAGGAGAGTATGTGGCACAAAATGCTGACATCGGCGCGCAGCTGAACGCAGACGATGGTGGTAGTCCTGAGCGACGACTTGTCCGGCAGTCCGTGGTCGCGTTGCTTCGTGCGGCGTTCGTCGTTGCAGTCCTGGTGATGTACCTGCGAACGGCTGCCACTGGCAAAGCTGATGGAGGTGACGACTGTGTGATCGGGCCGGCGAATATGTGCGATGTGCACTCTGTTCCGTTGGATGCCTGGAAAAAGCTCAATGACAACGGGTTCGGCGTTCCTGACGTTCGCGTAGCTAGTACCCGACAGCGGAGCTCTAGGTGAGACCCGCTGCGATGGTGAAGCAACGCAGAGGCTGACGCGCGATGCTCGCTCAAGTGCACCCGCGCGTGGTGGCAATGTGAAGCATCGCTGCGGCCTCGGAATATGCGTCGATGTCGAATGTCGTTGGCTATCAATAGCCGGTGTGACCAGCAGGGGGTGTCGATCCGATGAAACATCAACGTGGAGATGGAGCAATGGTGGGGGAAGTCGTGCGTCTTCGGAGCGGACCTACTTCCGTTCGGACTGATGCGAACAACGATGCGTCTGGAATAGTCGATGGGCCGGGGCATCGTTGCACAATGACGGATCTGTTAGGGAGATGTTCCGAACTCATCGGATCGGCGATAGTGGACCGCGTTTCTGACTTGGGCGGGACTGAGCGAGATGTTCAGCGTATTGCGGAATCCGCTGCTATTGCGGTGTTTACTTGGGCGGCGAGCGAAGGCATCGGAGGAGCGTTGCCCTGACGCAAGCGCCTCCGGCGCGTAAGGTGCCGCCCGGAGAGTCTCGTCGACCGAACTACTGTCTGATAGTGCTGATCACGGCAAAGCGTTCGGCGCCGTTGGATAGATCGGACCCGATGATGGATGCATGCCATCCTGCGTTGACGATGTTGTGGAGCTTTGCGCCTCGGGGATCAGATTGGCGGCAGTTACCTGTTGCCATTGATTGCATCCGAACCCGGCGGCGTCGAGCGGTGAGCCGCTAGAGCTGCTCGTGTCCGAGCGCCGACTTCGTCGGGATTGAGCGGGGCGGGGTTGGCGATCAGACGCTGAATCGCTCCCAACAGCGAATGATCCGACCATGGGGCTGGCCGCTCTATGCGGTACACCCGCTCAGGATGACTCCACAAGGCCAACTCGTGGCCGTCGAATCCGATGATCTGACCGGTTACCTGCCTCGCTCGCGAGTCGGCCAGTGCTACAGCAATTCTCGCTACGTCGGCGGGTTCGCCAAAAACATCGTGCAGTGGACTGGCCGCGCCCCCCGATAGGGCGAGCACCGGGGTGGTCATGTCAGTCAGCGCGACCGGGTACAGGGCATTAACGCGGATATCGTAGCGACGAAGTTCCACCGACAGGGCCCGGGTCAGTGCATTGACACCGCCTTTGGCTGCTGCGTAGTTGCTCTGTCCCACCAAGCCGAATAGTGCACTGCCGGATGTCACATTGACGATGGCTCCACCGGCGGACTTCATTGCGCGGGCTGCGGCTCGGCACATCAGCCAGCTACCGCGCAGATGCACCGAAACGACCTCGTCGAATTCCTCCACCGTCATGTTCACCAGGCTCTTGTCACGGGTGACTCCGGCGTTGTTGACCACGAATGTGACCGGGCCGAACTGCGTTTGGCAATGATCCACCAACGCCTGCGCCGTGCCTTCGTCGGCTATCGACCCGACGACGTAACTGATTGCGCCTCTGGTATGTCCGAGCGAGGTGATCGCTGAACTGCAAGCCTGTGCAGAGCGCCCATTGATCACCACGTTGGCGCCCGAGTTGGCAAGTGCGCTAGCGATCGCCAGGCCAAGGCCACGGGTCGACCCGGTAACGATGGCGTTGATGCCACTCAGATCGATCACGATGGATCCGGTGCGTAGAGGGTGTGCCAGACGATCGATGCCAATGACGCAACATGTCGGCGCCTTTGAGCGGCACTGGCTGGCCGGACCTGCTGGTACAGGCCGCGTTCAACCATCCATACCAGCCAAGCCGCAGTGCTTTCGGGGTCGATTGTGGCGCGGGCCCCGCCAACTTTTTGCGCTCGTCGAATGTGTTTGGCAAGTTCGACGTGGCCGGTAGTCAGCAATCTGTGCCACTCTTCGCGAACACCTGAATCGTAAACGGAGGCTTCGGCTAGCGCGGCGAGCAGCTTCGCGCGCCGATGGTAGGTCGCAACCAGGTCAGTGAAGATGTCAACCAATTGTGCCTCGGTGGCGCCGGTATCCAGATCCATCCACTTGCGTGCCGAGGTCACTACTTCGCCCACCACGCCTTCGCCGACGGCCCGCAGTAGATGGCCCATATCGTCGAAGTAGTTGTAGAACGTCGACCGCGAAATCCCAGCCCGTGCAATCACTTGCTCAACCGAGATGTCAGAAAACCGATCGGACTCCGAAAGCAGATCTTCGGCAGCGTTGACTATGCGGGTCACCGATGCCGCGCGCTGCAACTGCCGTTTGGACAACGCGCTCGAGTCGTCGGTAGTCATGAGGTCACTGTAGTTTTGTTGCGGTGGCGACGATCGCAGGTGCGGAATGGCGCTAGCGGATGTCGGCATGAAACCGCACCAGAGCATTGAACTGCCACAACGCCCAATCCATGGTGGCCACATCCAGGTGCTGGTGGCCCACCACGATCGACAACCCCATCGAGGCTAGTCGCGTTGCTATCTCGGTGTCGCTGACCAGAGCATGCACAGTGTCGAAGATGAATTCGCGGCGGGCGGTGTCGACCTGGTCGCGTACGTGTGCAGCCCGCGGTTCGCCATTGCTCCACGCGCGTAATGCCACTTCAGCGTCATGCGGCACCGCCCGGGCAAGTTCGCGTAGCTGGTCCAGACGCAGAGCAGGATCTTCGGTGGTTGTTACACGCGTCAGCAGGTGCTCAGTCAACTCCGATTCCCAGTAGGCGAGGAACTGATCGACGAAGTCGTTCCAGTCGCGGAACCAGTTATAGAACGACCCCGTGGACATTCCCAGTGACCTGCACAGGGTGGTGAGCCGCATCGCGCCGTAGCCCTCTTTGGCTAGCAGGTCCAGCGCACCCTGAAAGTAATCATCGCGGTTGACGCTCGCCATGGCTCCATCCTGATAGTGAAGGTTACGTTTTCGTCGAGTCGTCGCGCGCCCCTGAGGTGGCTGCCGGTCGCGCTTAAGTTCATTATTGCATGTCAATGCCATATATTTTGCAGTGGCGAGGTTGTATCCGTGAATCGTCGGCGGCGGCAAACATATTGATGGTTACGAAGCTTGTGTGCGATAGCCACGTGCAATCGCCTTGGCTCGATTTTCGGCATGAGAGGTAGCTCCATCTCTGGTAGGTGACCGAACTGCGTGAAGTTGAAGGCTCGCGGCCGGGATACCCGGCCTCGACGGGGTTGTTATGCGCGAGGCACCCCGAATGCTCTCCCGACTACTAGGCGATAGTGCGTCCGACTCGCCCTTGCACCCTGCCTAACGCATTCGACGAAAAAGTAATGCACGCTATGAAAGAGTGGGCCCCGTCTGGGCTGGCTCGATGCACCCATGCCGCCTGGGACCGGCTGCCGCGCGCCGTCAATCGTTCCTGTGCTGCGTCATTGGCGCAGGTGTCGGTGTCGTGCCCCTGAATCGTGACCGGGTATTGCTCGTGTGGCCCACATCACCTACGCTGTCAAAACATAAGTGAGTTTATGCCAATGGAGGATTGTTCAGGGATGCTGCCCGGAAACTATGCGCCGGATCACGCCGCCGCCATCTCGATTGACACTGGCGAAACGCTGACCTACGGCCAGCTTGAGGATGCGTCGGTGCGTTTGTCGCACGTACTTTTCGACGCGGGACTGCGTCCGGGAGACGTCGTGGCACTCGTGACCGACAACAACCTGCGGGCCTTCGAGGTGTACTGGGCGGCGTTGCGTTCGGGTCTGTATGTGACGGCAGTCAACCATCACCTGTCGGCGGAGGAAGTCGCCTACATCGTCAACGATTCCGGTGCCCGTGCGGTTGTCGCCAGCGCAGCGAAAGCTGAACTCGCCCAGGCTGTCACCCCATTGACCCCAGAGGTGGGTCTGCGTCTGTCTTTCGGCGGGGATATCGCGACGTTCACGTCGTACACCGATGCCCTGGCAGTCGCGTCCTCGGTGCCGTTTGAACGACAGCCGCACGGCATGCCGATGCTGTACTCGTCAGGAACCACCGGCTGCCCCAAAGGCGTGCGCCCGGCACTACCCGACGGAGAGATCACCGTAGTGCGCGATGCGATGACTGCGCTGCTCGGCACCCACTTCGGTTTCGGGCCGGACACGAAATACCTCAGTCCCGCTCCGCTGTATCACGCCGCGCCCTTACGTTGGTGCACAGCAGTACAAAGTTTCGGCGGAACTGTTCTGGTGACAAAGAAGTTTGACGCTGAGACAGCGCTGCGCGTGATTGAGCAGTTCGGCGTCACCCACGCACAGTTCGTTCCCACCATGTTCGTCAGAATGCTGCAGCTGCCTGAAAGCAACCGACGGCGATTTGACACCAGTAGCCTGCGCGTGGCGGTGCACGCCGCGGCGCCCTGTCCCGTCGAGGTCAAACAGCAGATGATCGATTGGTGGGGACCGATCCTGGTCGAGTACTACGCCGGCACCGAAAGCAACGGCATGACCATTATCGATAGCGCCACTTGGCTCACCAAACCGGGAACGGTCGGAAAGGCAGCAATCGGTGTCCTGCACATTTGCGACGACGACGGTCGGGAACTTGGGTCCGGGGAGGTGGGCACGGTCTACGTCGAACGTGACGTTGAAGTGTTCAGGTATCACAACGATCCCGAAAAGACCCGTGCTGCACAGCATCCTGACCATCCGCTTTGGACCACGCTCGGCGATATTGGCTATGTCGATGACGAGGGCTATCTGTTCCTCACCGATCGCAAAGCCTTCATGATCATTTCCGGCGGCGTAAACATCTACCCCCAAGAAACAGAGAACGCACTGACGTTACATCCAGCTGTGTTCGACGTGGCGGTCATCGGTTTGCCGGATGCCGAGATGGGTGAAACGGTCACCGCATTTGTCCAGCCAAACGCCGGCGTACAGCCGACGGACGCGCTGGGCGAAGAGCTCATCAGTTTCGTTAAGAGCAAGATCGCTGCATTCAAGGCCCCTCGTGTCGTCCGTTTCGTTGACTCGCTGCCGCGCACGGAGACCGGCAAGCTGGTCAAACGTGTCCTTAAGGACCAGTACAGCACCACGGCTGGTGTGCCTGCGCCGTAAGGCATCTGGCGGCCTCCGGACAAGCGACAGCGGTTGCCGGCAGGGGATGGCCGCTAATGTGACTCATCGGAGTCCGCGAGCTTGGGCTAGCGATCACCTCGCCCACGCAAAATCAAGACTGACAGCCGCCGGTGGTGATCATCACGGTGGCAATTACGAACGGTGTGCCTGAAGTGAAGTGGAAAATACTCAGCGACAGTATGTTTCGAATCTCGATGATTCCCTCGGTGATGCACTGGTTGACCTCGCTCGTTTGGTCGGAATGTGCGCCGCCAGCGATCGTCGACCAGCTGGCGGCGACCCTGGGAACGACCTCCGCCGGTCGGTCGGCCGCAACAGTACGTGCTGCGCGCGGAGCGGACTGCACCCTCGACGACGGGCTCACCGAGATTTTTGGTGCCCGCTACCGCGATCAGGTCCGCCACCCGGTGTCCATCTCATCGTCGGCGCCGTCGGGGGTAATCCCGACAATTCTAGCCCGACGTCGCTATGTGGCCGCCGACTTGCGTGACATTAGCTACGGGCCGCACGGCCGCGATAACCTCCTTGATATCTGGCGGGACCGGGACACAGGATGTTCGGAGCCGGCGCCGGTGCTCATCCAGATTCACGGCGGCGCATGGACATCGGGGGACAAGCGCAGTCAAGCGCACCCCCTGCTGGAGCGGATGGTTCGCCACGGTTGGATCTGCGTTTCGATGAACTACCGGATGAGTCCGCGGCACCGATGGCCCGCTCACATCGAAGATGTCCACCGCGCTATTGATTGGGTGCGTGACCACATTGCGGAGTACGGGGGCGACCCGACATTCATCGCACTGACTGGCGGCTCGGCCGGCGCTCACCTGGCATCGCTGGCCGCGCTGGCCCCACATGAACCGGAGCACTGGACCGACTCGGCAACGCCCAAACCAGTGCAGGCGGTGGTCCCGTTGTACGGCGTCTACGATGTCTCCGGCGGCGTGCCGATGCACCCAATGATGTTGCCGTACCTGGAGCGTTTCGTTATGGGCACCACGCGCGCAGAAGCTCCTGAACTCTTTGCGTGTGCTTCACCGCTACAATTTGCCCGTGCCGATGCCCCACCGTTTCTGATTGTGCACGGCGGCGGCGACACATTCATACCACCGGCTCAGGCGAGGGGGCTGCGGAATGCGCTGCGCAACGTAGGCGCGCCGACGGTAGCGTACGTCGAGATACCTGATGCGCAGCATGCATTCGATGCCTTCGCCACTATTCGGACCACGCTCACCACCGCCGCGATCGCGGATTTCCTCGGCATTGTCTATGCGCGTCATTGCCGCTCGCGTGAGGGCGCCGCTCCGTTGACCGGATAGCTGTTCGACAGCCGCACTTTCATGGCTGGTGCGGCTCCTTCGTCCGTCGATCGCCGAATCCGCCTATCGGGAAGAAGGGGGCCGACCCTTCCTGTGCCGCTACGCCGTTGGCTATCGGTGAGGGTAAACCGCGCAGAAATGGCACTTTTCGACGCGGTCCACGGGCGTTATGGCTCGGACGGCGCTCAGTGCTCGTCGTTGCTGGGAGGTGCCGATGCGCGTACGCGATCCTCATAGGCACGTCGTGCGGTCGCGTCGAAATCCAGGAACGTCTTGTCATTACCCATAACTTTGTTAATGAACCGGCGCACTCGGGTGCCCAACAGCGCGATGATTGGGCCCAGGAATCGCAGATGCGCCGGCACGGAGCGCTGCGGCAGACGCTTTTCGAGAACTTTGACGACCGCACCGGCAACGGCCGTGGGTGTGACCAGACCCTGAGCTGCGCTGGGCGTTGTGCCGGCGATCAGGTCGGTGCGAGTGAAGGTAGGAAGCACCATTGACACGGAGACGCCACGGGGGGCGTATTCGTCGGCCAGCGCAGTGGAGAACCCTACGACGGCGAACTTACTGCCGGCGTACACGGCTTGACCGGGGACGGCGACGAGGCCGGCCATCGAGGCAATGTTGACGATATGGCCCGCCCGTCGCGCCACCATTTCGGGCAGGATCAGCTGACATCCATGGATGACGCCACCGAAATTGACTTCGATAGCCGAGCGGATGGACTCCTGTGACTGATCGATGAAAGCGCCGATCGGCATCACTCCGGCGTTATTGATGAGGATGTCGATGCGACCCTGCCCGTCAGCGCGTGCCAAATCGAGGAAGGAAGCAAACGAAGTTCGATCGGTGACATCGACGTGATGACCGCTGGCAGGACCACGTGCCTTCAGCCGCACAACGGCTTTCGCCAGTTCCTCGGGGTCGCGGTCTCCGATGATCACGCGCGCGCCACGGTCCAGCAACGCTGCTGCGGTGGCCTCACCGATTCCGCGCGCGGCCCCAGTGATGACAACGGTCTTTCCGGTGATGTTGTTCACGGCCTAGTTCTCCAGTCTCAGAGCCGACGTCGGACAGTTCATGACAGCTTCCTCGACTACGGCCGCGTTAGCGGCTGTGACGGTGCCCACTACGTGAGTTTGAGCGTCGTCTCCGATCTGGAAGATGTCGGCAGCGGTCAACTCGCACAAACCCATTCCTGAGCAGCGTGAGCGATCAACGGATACCTGCATGAAGCGATCCTTTCTTCTAGAAGAGCCGGCGCATGATCGCCAGCGCCCGATCGGTGTAGGGCGGATACACCAGTCGTAGATCAGGCCAAGTCGACTTGACCAGGACCGCGCGCTGATGGCTGAGGGCTTCGAAGCCCCACCGGCCGTGATAAGCGCCCATCCCGCTGGCACCGACGCCGCCGAAGGGCAGCTGTGGGACCATGCAGTGCATGGCCAGATGATTGACCACCGCACCGCCGGAAGGCACCCGGTCGATGACATCGCAGGCCCAAGCCCGTGAGGCGCTGAAAACATACAGTGCCAGCGGTTTTGGCTTGCTGTTGATTAACTCCACTGCTGCGTCGATGGATTCGTAACGGACAACAGGAAGGATTGGACCGAAAATCTCTTCGGCCATCACCCGGTCGTCATTTCCCGGATCGGCAATAACCGTGGGCTCGATCAACAACGCGTCCCGGTCGAATTGGCCGCCGCTGACCACTCTGCCGGTGGTGCCGGCGATGAGCGTTGCCAAGCGATCGAACTGGCGCTCGTTGACGATCCGAAGGCGCGAATCAGCTTCCTTCGATCGGAATTCGGCCACCGAGGCACAGATTTTCGTGACCAGCACGTCGGCCACCGACGCGTCAACAAGCACGTAGTCGGGGGCGATGCACGTCTGGCCCGAATTGACCAGTTTAAGCCAGGCGATTCTGCGCGCGGCCACATCCAGGTCGGCATCTGCGGCTACCACGACCGGGCTCTTGCCGCCCAACTCCAGCAGCACCGGGGTGAGTGTGGGGGCCGCGGCCGCCATGATCTTGCGGCCGATGTCCGTGCCGCCGGTGAAGACGATATGGTTGACGCCTTCACTGATCAGATGCTGGGTGACGAGCGCATCTCCCTCGACCACCCGGACCGCACGAGGATCGAGATAACGCGGTACCAGGCTAGCTAGCAGCGCCGCGGTGGCAGGTACTACTTCCGAAGGTTTGAGTACTACCGCGTTACCTGCCGCGACGGCAGCGACCAGTGGGCCCAACGTCAGATAAACGGGGTAGTTCCACGGACCGATCACTAGCACGACACCGAGCGGATCATGCTGAATCCATGCGCGCCCCGGTAGTTGCGCTAGCGGCAGAGTGGTTCGCCGCTTCCGCATCCAGCTGCGCAAATGCTTGCGGGCGTATATGGCCTCTGCTTTCGTCGCCGCGATGTCTCCCAACCAAGCTTCGGTAGCGTTACGCCCGAGGTCGGTAGCTAGCGCAGCGGCAATCGCTGGTTCTTGCTCGGAGAGCAGAGCGATGATCCCGTCGAGCTGGGCTAGTCGCCACGACAATTCGGTTGTTGCGCCAGACTTGAAGACAGCCCGCAGTTCGGCCACTACCGAATCGCTGGCCGCGGACGCGCCGGCGGATACATGTGTGGAGGATGACGTCGGCATCGGGCTCCTAAAGTGAACGCGCGGCCGCGCTATGGCCGGGACTCGGGCGTGAAACGCACCATCTGGTGCTTGATCCCATTGATGAAATTGCTTGTGAGGTAATCGGGTTCGCCTATTGTCTCGATGTCAGGCAGGCGCCCGAACAGTTCGCTGAAGATCGCTTTGAGCTGAAGCTTCGCCACGTGACTGCCCAAGCAGTAATGCGGGCCGCGCCCTCCAAAACCGATGTGTTGATTGGGTTTACGGCTCAGGTCAAATCGGTAAGGGTCGTCGAACCACTGATCGTCGCGGTTGCCGGAGTTATAGAACATCACCACTTTGTCGCCGGGCTCGATGCTCTCTCCGCCCAGCTCGAATGGCTGGACCGCGGTGCGGCGGAACGTCATCACCGGCGTGGCCCAGCGGATGAATTCCTCGATGGCGTAGTCGATTCGCCCGTCGAAGTCCTCCATCAGGTAGGCGCGCTGGTCAGGATGCTTCGTCAACGCCAGGATCGAATGCGTCGTGGTTTGTTTTGTGGTGTCGTTACCCGCCACACACAACAAAACAAAGAAAGACCGGATTTCCTCGTCTGTTAGACGGTGACCGTCGACCTCTGCCTGTACCAACGCAGAGATGAGGTCTTCGCGTGGTCTTCTGCGGCGGACGTCAATGAGCTCCTGGCACCGAGCGTGGAGCGTGGAGATACCGGTAAACATGGTCGTGAGCGCGTCCGTTGCCTCGCTGCTGTCATCCCAGGCCGCCATTGCTGCGGCGGCGTCGGTAACTTCCTCGCGCTGCTCATCTGGAATGCCGATCATCTCCGATACAGTCCACATGGGCAGCCGCGTCGAGACGGCATGGACAAACTCGACATCCTGGTCTAGCTGAGCAATGTCATCGACGATTTGCCGGGCTTGGCTGTAAATCTGATCGCGGATCGCGGCAATACGGCGTGGAGTGAACACAGAGCTCACGACCCGGCGCACTTTGCCGTGGCGCGGTTCATCCATCGACAGGATTGACGACGCGGCTTCGAGTACCTCGTTGGGCATGTCCTCGAACGTCACCCCGCCGCTAGCGGAGGAGAACACCGCGGCATTGCGGCTCACGGTCACGATGTCTTCGAGCCGGGTCACCGCCCAGTAACCCGGAGGTGATGACTGTCCCATCAGATCCATCATCGGGCTGCGGATGGGACGCTGCCAGCTCACCGGTCGATCACGACGCAGTTCGGCGAAAAGCTGCTCACGCTCCTCGCTCGGCCCCGACCACAACAGAGGAGCCGACAGGTCGATGGCGTCGTGTTCACGCTCGGTGGCGGTCCCGGTCATTCTGTTCTCCCTTCGGGTGTGGCTGGCATCCAGCAGCAGTTGCCGCATGACCTAGGTCACATATTAACATAATGGAATTTATGTTCAAGTGTCGCGATCAGGACTGTGGCCGCGCGGATCGGTTGCGACACTGCTTGTTGTATGCGCGATTTCAATGCGCGATGGTCGAATCCGCTCACCGTACACGCAGCCTGAATCGGAACCTGGCGTAAGCCGGATTATTTTGCGCTAGCGCGCCTGCCGAGCGGGATGGGGAGCCGTGGCGGGAGGCCAGAAGCCGCTGGTTACACAGGTGGACTTCGCCTCAGGTATCCGCGCATGCCGTTCCGATCGTAATTGGGATTATGTTATGGTACCTTTCGCTATGAGCTGGAACACATCATCGATGCACTGTGACCCAGCCTTGACGCCCGCGATAAATAAGGTCGGCCAGGGCTTTTCCCGAGTTAGCGAGCAGATGAGACGCGATGAGGATGAAGCTGGATGCATAGTTATGTTTATGAAAAGCGAGATGCCGGACAGCGCGCTGCGGTCAGTTGGCGACCAAGGCCACGTCGGTGAGGCCTTTGATGGGCACGCTCGCCGCCGTGGGTGGACGATGGCCGATGGCGTGGTGAACGACTCCTGATGCTCCCTGAAATGGCTGCCGCGCTACGTCGCGAACGAGCAACGATGCTGAGGTTCTGCGGATCACTGAGCGCCGCTGAATGGGCAGCGCCAAGCGCCGCACCGGGATGGCGGATTCAAGACGTTGTCGCGCACATCGGCTCTGGGTGCCGGGCGATGTTCTCTCCATCGATGCTAACGCTGCTGCGCAGCAACAATATTGAGCGTACCAACGACTTGTTGGTCGGCCGCCGCTGTGATTGGACTACTCCGCGCGTCCGCGCTGAATACGCACGGTGGAGCGGTGCTGCGCTGGGGGTCGCCGCGGCAATCGAAACTACCCCGCTGGCTGGTATCCCGGTGCCCCTGGCCGAGCTGGGCCGATTCCGGCTGGGCCTGATCCTGTGTGGTGCGATGACTTTTGATCACCATACGCACCTGCGTTTCGACATGGCGCCCGCGCTCAACCGTCCGGCTCCCCCAACGGACGGTCGACGGATGTCGTTGGTGCTGCAATGGATGTTCGCTGTCCTTGGCAACCAGTGGCGCATGGCACCACCCGCCAATTTCACTCGGCCACTGAGAATTTCTCTCCGAGGTCCTGGCGCCAGCGAGTGGATCCTCGATTCACCCGGAGGAGTCCGTTCCGACTCAGGCGGGCCAGCCGACACCACGGTGTTTGCCTGCGCGACAGAGTTTCCCGAGTGGGCGACCCAGCGCGCCAACTGGCGTTCGCGTGATGTGAGCATCGTTGGTGACCAGGCGTACGCCGAACACCTTCTCGACCAGATCAACGTGGTGTGACGTGACCGATTCTGAGTATGACTACATCGTCGTCGGCGCCGGTTCGGCGGGGTGCGCGGTGGCTGAACGTCTGTCCGCCGACCCGACGGAGTCGGTGCTTTTGATCGAAGCCGGGCGAGGTGACCGGCATCTGTCGGTGCGTGCGCCGCTGGGCTATAGCGGACAATTCGGCAAGGCAACGGACTGGGCGTTTGAAACTGAACCCGAACCCCATTGTGCGCAGCGACGGATTCCACAACCACGTGGGAAAGTCCTCGGCGGCACAAGCGCCATGAACGCCATGGTCTGGGTACGGGGTAGCAGCCATGACTACGACAGCTGGAACGTGCCCGGTTGGTCCTGGGCGGATGTGGAACCCGTCTTTCGCAGAATCGAGAACGACGGACATAGCGGCACAGGGCCGATGTATGTCACGCGCGTGGCCCAACCCACCGACGAGGCAACGCGATTCGTGGCTGCCGCCCGCAATGCGGGCGAAGCGGCCAACGATGACATCAGCGGCCCGCAACTCGATGGTGCCGCGCTATCGCCCGTCACCATATGGCGAGGTCAACGCTGGAGCACCGCCCGTGCCTATCTCGATTCAGCCAGCCGGCGGCGCAATTTGACTGTTGCCACCGGATCGACCGTGCACCAGGTCGTAATCGAGCGCGGGAATGCCGTCGGTGTGCGGTTCGGGCACCGCCGCCAACTGCGCCAGGTCCGTGCCCGACGCGAAATCATCCTGTGTGCCGGCGCATTCGGAACGCCGCAGCTGTTGCAGCTGTCAGGTATCGGGCCCGCCGATCATCTGCGCCGCGTTGGGATCCTCCCCATCGTGGACAGCCCGAACGTCGGCGCCAATCTGACCGACCACCCTGCTACGTACATGAACTGGGAACTTATGCCCGGTCGCGTCGGATTATCCGACGCAGGACATCCCAGATGGGCCTTGCGATGGCTATTGCGGCGCAACGGAAAACTTGCCAGCAACTTCATGGAGGCGCTGGCGCACATTCGCACCACGGACACTTTGACCGCGCCGGATTTTCAACTGATCTGCGGACCCGCATACATCTGGGACTTTGCACGCGCGGCGTACCCACGCCCTGCGATGGCCGTCATTCAATCGTATTGGACGCCACAGAGCACCGGCTCGGTGCAGATCCGCTCGGCCGATCCCACCGAGGCTCCCAGGATTCGGCTCAATCAAATGCAGGCCGGTAGCGACGTCAAGGCATTCATCCGCGCGATACGGAGAACCCGAGAAATCGTTGCCGCCGAGCCGTTGGCATCGATTCTAGGCAAGGAAATTCATCCGGGACCGGCCGTCCGGTCAGACGCCGACCTGGAACGCTGGATCCGTGAAACATCCGGCACCACAGGTCATCCCGCCTGCAGCGCCCGGATGGGTACTGATCCGGACAGTGTGCTTGATGAGCGCCTACGGGTGCGCGGAGTGCAGCATTTGCGGGTCGCCGACGCTTCGGCCTTCCCTGCGATCCCGAGAGCCAACACGAATGCACCTGCGATCCTATTCGGCGAACGTTGCGCCCAATTTGTGAGGGAGGACGCGAACGTGACGCCCTAGCAACAGCTTGGCCATAGCGCAGCGCCTCAGCGGCAACTGATGTCGGCACGCATAGCAACCTATGAGTTAGCCGACCGGTGGAGTGCGGTCTTCGAAAAACAAGCAATGAATATGAAATACGCCAGTGGAGGAAGGAAGCCCTTATGCGCCAACTTAGTTCGTTGGACGCCCAGTTCCTCGCAGTCGAGGACGGAAGGACGCACGGCCATGTTATCGGGGTGGGTGTCTACGATCCCGCGACTGCACCTGATGGCCGACTCACCGTCGAAACGGTACGTGAGCTGGTCGCCGCGCGAATCCACCTACTTGCACCTTTACGCTCGAAGCTGATTGAGGTCCCGTTCGGCATCGACTACCCCTACTGGGTCGAGGATCCCGCCTTTGAGCTCGACTGGCACATTCGGGAGGCGCCCGACCTCCAGGGTGGTGACCATCGGGACCTGGCGCGGCTGACCGAACGCATTGCTGCACAACCGCTCGATCGAGCGCGGCCCCTGTGGCAAATCCATGTGGCCCAAGGCTTTCAGGACGGCAAAGTCGTTGTGTTGACCAAGTTGCATCACGCTGCGATCGACGGGGTGTCCGGCGAGCAGCTCATCGCCACACTGCTTGACACTGAACAACAACAATCCGGTCCGTCTAAGCCATTTCGGCACACAGACATTCCTCCCATGCCCACGTCAGCGGAGATGCTCGCGCGGGGCGTGATTGGCAGCGTGATACATCCGCTTCGCACTCTGCGCAGCCTTCCTCGCGCTGTACCGCACCTCGATGTCGTCCCCAACGTCAACACGTTGCCTGGTACCACTACTGCGGCCCAGATGGTGCGGCGAATCCGACGTGCGATGAGCACAGACACGGACGGCGCGGTGCTGCGGCAGCCAGGGGTCCGCGCCCCACGCACCCGCTTCAATCGACGCATCGAAGAAGGCCGCAGCGTGGCGTTCACCAGCGTGTCATTGACTGCGATCAAAGAGATCAAGAGCGCCTTCGGTGTGACGGTCAACGACGTCGTGATGGCCGTGGTGTCTGGCGCCCTGCGCAGTTGGCTCGCCGAGCGAGACGAATTGCCCGACCGTCCCATGGTGTCTACGGTTCCCATCTCAGTGCGTGCACCCGATGACGGCAACAATTTCGGCAACAGAATCGGCATGTTGTACGCCACGCTTCCCACGCATCTGTCCGACCCGCGCAGCCGACTGGAATTCGTACACGCCGAAATGGACCGCGCCAAACGCCGCCACGCTGCCGTGCCTGCGACGCTGCTGCAAGATGCCAACCACCTCATCCCGCCGGCGCTATTCGGCCGCGCCGCACGAGCATCGATGGCCCTAGGTACTCAAGCAGGCATGGCTGTTGGACCCAACCTTCTGGTCTCGAACATTCCTGGATCGCCGGTGCCTCTCAACATGGCAGGCGCCCGTCTCGAAGCCCAGTACCCCGTCTCCGCCATCTTCCACAACCTCGCGCTGAACATCACTGTGCTGAGCTACTTGGACCACATGGACTGGGGCATCGTCGGTGCCCACGACGAGGACACGTGGTCGCTTCTGGCATCCATCGAAGCCGAAATCGACCGCTTGCATGCAGAAGCGCTGAGCACCGCATGACAGACATGACAGAACTGAAGGTGCCAACGACATCGACGAACGCGCAACGTGACGATTCGAATGATACTTACCAGCAACGTACCCGACACGCATGCGATGACAGCCTGCCACAAACAGATTCGAGCGAAATCAAGCTGTCGGCGTCGCTGCGTGCGTCAACCCCCACACGCGACGATGTTCGCCTGCAGCGTCAGCTAGATTGTCTGAACCACCGATTCAGCCAGCAACGTACGCTCGCCAGTGGGGCTACAGAGGATCTGTTAGCAACAGTGCAACGACTGCGACGCGAATTGAGCGATCACCGGGCAGCACTCGAATTCGGAGAGCTGACGAGGATCCGAGACGCGGTCAATTCGCTGCGCGGGGCGTCTCCGCGCGAGACGTTCAAGATGGCAGCGGCAATGCTGTGCAGGGATTTCGGTTTTGCCCGGGTACTGGTATCGACCATCCAAGACCACGAGTGGCTACCGCGATATCTACATGTGCGCGGTATTGGAGAGTCGAGATCGCAGACCTTCCATGGTTTCTCGGTGGGAGTGCCGGTTGCTTTGGCCACGTCCGGGCCTGAGGCAGACGTGGTACGCAGCCGGCGTGGGATGCTCGTGCCCGGGCCTGCGGTGTCGAACTGCCACGACTACATGGTGGCGCCGATCACTTTGGGGGGCAAGGTGATCGGGATGCTACATGCCCAGTCCCCGCAGCCTGCGGGGATTACTGCTGAGGGCCGTTTAGCCTCGCTCGAGGCGTTTGCTGAGTGCCTTGCAGCAGTGTACGAGTGTGCTGTTTTAGACGGAATGGTTGAGCGGCAACGATTGGAGGTCGACAAGCTGAGTGCCACTGTCGATCAACTATTGGGGCGGATCACCCGCGACGAGATCTCGGAGTTCCCGACATCGTCGCCGGACAGCGGGATTCCGTGTATGAGCGACCATGCTGCGCCGTCTGAGCTGACTGCCCGTGAGAGGGAAGTCATGTCTCACGTGGCCACCGGTGCCACTAATCGTGACATTGCCCGTTGCCTGTCGATCTCTGAGGCCACAGTCAAGTCACACCTGAAACATATTGCAGAGAAGTTCAATACGACCAACAGGGCGGCCGCACTCGCGATGTATCTGACGGCGGAAATTGATTCGGGGGCTGGAGTCCCGCGATGAACTACCGCGCGATGGTGACCAGGCTCAACCTGATTGACGGACAGCTGCGCAGTGTGCTCGGGCTCGAGAGTGTTGGCAAGGCAACGACTCTCGAGGAAGCCATTGTCAACTCTGCGGCGACCACCGAGCAGGTCACCTTCGGAGGCACGGGGTTTCCCGCCGTTGCTTCACCGGTGGCGCAGCGCCTTCTCATAGCATCGTTGCAGGCACAGGTTGAGGCGCGTCTGCTGGTTGGGGACGCCTCTGGCGCCATGTTGCGGTCGATTACCGATGCGATCCGGCGCATGAAGCTGGCTCAATCAGCACAAGCCCTGCAGCGCCAGATGTGCATCGAGCTTTGTCGGGCCGTCGGGTTTGATAGCGCGTTGATATCTTTCGTGACAGCCGATAGTTTCGTCCCCCAGACAGCCGACCAATTTGGCGGCATCGGAATGCCGTTGCCTCGAGTCGTATGTGCTGCCGAACAGGACTGCGTCCGATTCAGCAGGCTTGTTCGTGCCGGTATGGGCGATTCACCTGCCACCGAAGGTTACTGCGAATTGCTGGGTTCGACCGAATATCTGGTGGCCCCGGTTGTCGCCAAGACCAAGGTCGTGGCGATTGTTCACGTGTGCCGGGTCGGAGTCGATATCACCGATCATGACTACGAAGCTCTGGGAATGCTGTTGTCACTGTACTCGGTACTCTACGAGCGAATGCTGAATTCCGCTCGGGTGGAACAACTCCGGGTGTCGATCATCGGAGCCGCCGCACAGTTGGCCGAAGAGGTGGACCGCATCGCGGGCGCCGCGATCAGCCTCGAAATGGGTGGCGAGCACGTCGGCGGTAGCACGACACCGGCGCCGGATGTTTTCACGGCGAACCTGACGAACCGTGAACGTCGAGTATTCGAACGGATGGTGCAGGGCGAATCCAACGCGCAGATCGCCCGGGAACTGGTAGTGAGCGTGGAGACCGTCAAGACCCACGTAAAGCGAATACTACGCAAAGTCGGCGCAGCCAATCGCCTTGAAGCAATTACCCTGTATGTCGACGGACCGGAGCGACCCGGTCACTAAGGCTCGCGGCTCCGCGATCATCGAAATTCAGTCGGGCGCGGCCGATCCACACCGAATTTATTAGGCACGATTTCTTTGCAAAGTATCAATAATGGGGATGCTGAAACGATTGCGCGACGGAGAAAGGCATGACTCGATGTGCAGTTGTCTGCAGTCGCTCACTGTCGCAGTTAATTTACTCTGGAGAAATTTTTATTGCCGTTGGCGGCCCGGGTAAAAGTACCCCCGTTGGAGGATGTGTATCCCTCCAACTGACGATATTCGGTACATCGGCGGCGTTGGTAGCGTTTCCAGCTATGTCGGCTCCCGCATTCATTTGTCGGCGCCTGACTGTGACTGGAGGCCTCGGCCCCCTGAGCGCGCAGGTCGGCCGACATTGTGGAGCGTCGACGCTGCGTTGCGCAGATCGAATGAGAATCACCCATTCGCACGTCGCGCATATAAATGTGGAACGCCGCTATGTGAATAGCCGAAATAGGGGATTGCAGAGTCCGGTGAATTTGGAGAGCGGTAACCAATGGTAGCGATCACTCGTGCAGCAAAGGCGCCCGTCACCGCGTTGGGTGGTTTCTTCGCAATGACGTTCGACACTTTCGTGCAAATGTTCCAGCCGCCGTTCGCGTGGCGCGAATACGTCTTTCAGACATGGTTTGTCGCGCGTGTGTCGGTTTTGCCCGCGTTGCTGTTGACAATGCCGTTCGCGGTGCTGCTGACATTCACCTTCAACATTCTGCTGACCGAATTCGGCGCCGCGGACTTTTCCGGCACCGGTACCGCGATCGGCACGGTGAACCAGATCGGTCCGATCGTCACGGTGCTGGTGGTGTCGGGGGCGGGTGCGACGGCGATGTGCGCCGACCTTGGGGCCAGGACCATTCGCGAAGAACTCGATGCGCTGCGCGTGATGGGCATCAACCCCATCCGGTCGCTGGTGGTGCCGCGCGTGCTGGCCGCCACGACGGTCGCGTTGGCGCTGTCGTCCACTGTCATCCTGGTCGGCTTGATCGGTGCGTTCCTGTTCTGCGTCATGGTGCAGCACGTCTCGCCGGGTGCGTTCGTCGGTGGACTGAACCTGCTGACCGGTCCCGGGGACATCATCGTCGCGCTCATCAAGGCGACGTTGTTCGGCATGGCTGCCGGCCTGATCGCTTGTTACAAGGGCACTTCCGTGCGCGGTGGTCCGGCGGGTGTCGGCAACGCCGTCAACGAAACGGTGGTGTTCACCTTCATGGTGCTGTTCGCCATCAACGTCGTCGTGACCGCGGTCGCGATTCAGTACACGGTGTCGTGAGGTAACGAGATGACTGTTGATGCACCTAGTAGCCTGCACCCGCGGCTGGACAGGCTGGTCAAGACTGCCTCCGGTCGGTGGAACAAGCTCGGCGACGAGGCCCAGTTCTATGTGACCGCCGTCCGTTCGATTCCGGATGCGGTGATCAACTACCGCGCCGAGCTGTTGCGGCTGATCGCGGCGACCGGTTTGGGTACCGGTGCGCTCGTCGTCGTCGGTGGCACCGTCGCGATCGTCGGCTTTCTCACCATGACGACCGGTGCCCTGGTGGCGATCCAGGGCTACAACCAGTTCTCCTCCGTGGGCTTCGAGGCTCTCACCGGGTTCGCGTCGGCGTTTCTCAACGTCAGATTGATCGTGCCGGCGACCACCGCGGTGGCGCTGTCGGCCACGATCGGGGCGGGCGCCACGGCGCAGATCGGTGCGATGCGGATCAACGAGGAGATCGACGCCCTCGAGGTGATCGGCATTCGCAGCATCACCTACCTGGCCTCGACGCGGGTGCTGGCGGCGGTGGTCGTGGTGATTCCGCTGTATTGCGTGGCCGTGATGATGGCGTTTCTGGCCGCCCGCATGGGTACCACCACCGTCTACGGGCAGGGTGCCGGCGTGTACGACCACTACTTCAACACCTTCCTCAACCCGACCGATCTGATCTGGTCGTTCGTCCAGTGTGTCGCGATCACCGTCGTGATCATGTTGGTGCACACCTACTTCGGGTTCACTGCCTCCGGCGGCCCGGCGGGGGTAGGTGAGGCGGTCGGCGGCGCCGTCCGTTTGTCGATGGTGATCGCCGCCGTGGAGATCGTGTTCATCTCACTGGCCATCTACGGCCAGTCCGGCAACTTCAACATGGCGGGTTGACGGGTGAACGCGCGCAAGGGAGATTCGCGAATCTCGAAATCGTGGTGGGCACTGGCCCTGATTGTGTTCACGGTGTTGTTCATGGTGGTGACCGTGGTCATCTTCACCGGCGCGGCCAAATCCTATGTGCCCGTTACAGTTATGGCCGACCGTGCGGGTCTGGTGCTGGAGAACAACGCCAAGGTCAAGATGCGCGGCGTGCTGGTGGGCCGCGTCAGCCAGATCGATCCGAACAAGGACGGGGCCACTCTCAAGCTGAATCTCGACCCGGACCAGGTGAAGTACATCCCCGCCAATGTAGGTGCGCAGATCAGCGTGACGACGGCGTTCGGCGCCAAGTTCGTCGACCTGGTGTATCCGCAGACCCCCAGCAGCGCGCGGTTGACCGCGGGTTCGTTGCTCCATTCTGTCCACACCACGACTGAGGTCGACACCGTCTTCGAGAACATCGTGAATCTGTTGGACATGGTGGATCCGGCGAAGCTGAACTCGGTGCTCAGCGCCGTCGCCGAGGGCGTTCGTGGCCAGGGTGAGCGAATGGGCCAGGCCACAACGGATCTGAACGAGGTGTTGACGGCGCTCAACGCGCGCTCGGACAAGATTCGTGACGACTGGCGGTCGTTCAAACAGTTCAGCGACACCTACGGCGCGGCCGCCGACAACATCGTGAAGATCCTCAACGCCGCCAGCACCACCAGCAGCACGGTGACGGGCAAGGCCAAGGCACTCGACAGCCTGCTGATGAACGTCATCGGATTCTCCGAGGCCGGAACGGATCTGCTGGGCCCGAACCGGGACAACCTCGTTGATGCGATCAACGGGCTGGAACCGACGACGAGTCTGTTGCTGAAGTACAGCCCGGGATACACGTGCTGGCTGGAGGGCACCAAGAAGTTCCTCGATGCCGGTGGCTACAGCATGTTCGGCGGGGCCGACGGCCGGACGGTGATCCTTGATGTAGCGCTGCTGCCGGGCAAGAACCCCTACGCGTTCCCCGACAACCTGCCGATCAACGGCGCCAAGGGTGGACCGGGCGGGCAACCGGGCTGTGGCTCGCTGCCTGATGTGGCCAAGAACTTCCCGGTGCGGCAACTGATCACCAACACCGGGTGGGGTACCGGGCTGGACATCCGGCCGAACCCGGGCATCGGCAGCCCCTGCTGGGGCCAGTGGTTCCAGAGCACCCGCGCGGTGCCGCAGGCCCCGAGCATCCGGCAGTGTCTGCCGGGGCCGGCTCCTGGTCCGATCCCGTACCCCGGTGCGCCGCCCTACGGCGCGGCGCTGTACGGACCCGGCGGGGTGCCGCTGTGGCCGGGCGTGCCACCGGCGCCGCCGAATCCGGCTGATGCACAACCGCAATCGGTCCCGGCACCTGCAGGGGAGCCGACACTACCGGCTGACGCCCCGGCGTTGCCGGCCGAGGCAGGCGGGAACTGACCGTGACCATCAACCAACGACCAACACAGGAGGGAAGCCATGGAGAACCTTAAAGGCACGCTGTTGCGCCTGGCTGCCTTCCTGGCGGTATGTCTGCTCGGCACCGTGGCGCTCTGGGCGGTGTTCGCGGACCTGCGGTTCGACGAGGGCCACACCTACTTTGCGAAGTTCGTCAACGTCTCGAATATGAAGAAGGACAGCCACGTTCGCATCGCGGGAGTGGAGGTCGGCCAGGTCAAGAACGTGTCGATCAACCGCGATTCGACGGTGACGGTCGAATTCACCGCTGACAGTTCCATCGTGCTGACCGAAGGCAGCCGTGCGGTGATCCGGTACGACAACGTTGTCGGCGACCGGTTCCTGGCCCTCGAGGAAGGTGCCGGCGGCACCAAGAAGCTCAATGCGGGTGACACCATTCCCGTCGACCGGACCCAGCCCGCGCTGGACCTCGATGCCGTCATCGGCGGCTTTCGCCCGTTGTTCTCGGCCCTGAGTCCCGACAAGATCAACGACCTGAGTGGGCAGCTGATCCAGGCGCTGCAGGGCCAGGGCCCCTCGATCGGGTCGTTCCTGGCGCAGGCCGCGGTGGTGACCAACACCCTGGCCGATCGTGATCAGCTGATCGGGCAGGTCGTCACCAACCTCAACACGGTGCTGACGTCCTTTGGCGGCAAGAGCGACAAGCTCGACAAGGCCGTGGTCTCACTGTCGGAGCTGGTTGACCGCCTGGCACAACGCAAGACCGACGTCTCGAACGCGGTGGCGTACACCGATGCGGCGGCCAACTCGATCGCCGGCCTGCTCACCGAGGCGCGGCCGCCGTTGGCCAAGACGGTGCACGAGGTGGACCGGACCGCCGGAATCGTGGTGGCCGACCACGACTACTTCGACAATCTCCTCAACACCCTGCCGGACAAGTACAAAGTGTTGTCCCGGCAGGGCATTTACGGCGACTTCTTCAGCTTCTACCTCTGCGACGCGGTGCTCAAGCTCAACGGCAAGGGCGGGCAACCGGTTTACGTGAAGGTGGCCAGCCAGACCACGGGACGGTGCGCGCCGAAATGAAACCTTTTGCCGAGCGAAGTCATTTCGCCCTGGGCGCGATAGGCATCAGCGCCGTGGTGATCGTCGCGACCGTTGCGCTGCTGTTCCAGAAGATTCCGTTCGTCAGCGGAACCACCACGTACTCCGGATACTTCGAAGACGCCAGCGGCCTGCATACCGGTGCGCCCGTGGACATCTCGGGTTTTCCGGCGGGCCGGGTCGCCAGCATCGACCTCGACGGTCCGCGCGTGCTGATCAAGTTCACCGTCGACGACGACGTGCACCTCGGGGAGCGCACCGAGGCCGCCATCAAGACCAAGGGCCTGCTGGGCAGCAAGATGCTGGAGGTCGTCCCCAAGGGCGACGGCGACCTCAAGGGCACCATCCCGCTCGAGCGGACCGTGTCGGCATACCAGCTGCCGGACGCCCTCGGCGATGTGACCAACGCGATCAGCGGCCTGGACACCCATCAGCTGTCGGACTCGCTCGCCACCGTCTCAGAAGCCTTCGCGAACACCGCCCCCGATCTGCGGGACGCGGTGAACGGCATCGCGCGGTTCTCCAAGACGCTGAGCGATCGCGACGCGCAACTGCGCGGCCTGCTGGACAACGCCGCCAAGGCGACGACGGTGCTGGCCAAGCGCAGCGACCAGGTGGTGAGCCTGGTCAAGAACACCAATGCGCTTCTGGTGCAACTGCGTTCGCAGAGCGCCGCGGTGAGCCGGCTCTGGAACAGCCTGTCGGCGGTCTCGGTGCAACTCAAGGGACTCATCGCCGAGAACCGGACTCAGCTCAAGCCGGCGCTGGACAAGCTCAACGGCGTGCTGACGATCCTCGACAACCGCAAGGAACGCTTGCAGCAGGCTGTGAAGGGAATTAGTGCATATGCCCTGGCATTGGGCGACTCGGTGAGCTCGGGCCCGTTCTTCAAGGCCTACGTGGTCAACCTGCTGCCCGGGCAGTTCGTGCAGCCGTTCGTCGACGCCGCGTTCTCGGACCTCGGGGTCGATCCGAACACGAAACTGCCGTCGCAGCTTCAGGATCCGCAGACCGGGCAGCCCGGCACCCCGCCGCTGCCGGTGCCGTTCCCGCGCACCGGCCAGGCCGGCGACCCACGGATGACCATTCCGGACGCCATCACCGGCAAGCCCGGCGATACCGCGTGCGGCCCACCGGGGATTCCGCTGCCTGGTCCCGGCTGCTACCCGGTGCGCGAACCGCAACCGGCCCCGCCGCCGGGTGGGCCGCCGCCCGGACCGCCGCCGCTGGCACCGGGGCAGTCCGCCATGCCGGAACCACCGAAGACCCCGCCAGTACACGTGTCGGATCCCGTTGAGACACCAGGAGGACAGCAATGAGCAAACTGTCCACGCGTCTGCTCGTCGTGGCAGCCGTACTGGCCCTTGTCGTGGGCGGCGGCTATTTCGCGGTGCAGGCGTTCCAGCGGGCATCGCGCAACGAAGTGGTGGGCTATTTCCAGAACACCAATCAGCTCTTCAGCGGTGACGATGTGCTGATCCAGGGGGTGCCGGTCGGCAAGGTCGAGAAGATCGAACCGGGACCCGAAAAGGTCAAGGTCACCTTCTGGATCGACGACAAGTACAAGGTGCCCGCCGACGCCAAGGCGGTCATCCTGTCGCCACAGCTGGTGACCGGCAGGGCAATTCAGCTGATCCCGCCCTACCGCGGTGGGGCGACGCTGCGCGGCGGCGCCGTCATCCCGCTCGATCGCACGGCGGTGCCCGTGGAGTGGGATCAGGTCCGCACCCAGCTACAGCGGGTCGCCGATCTGCTCAAGCCCGATCAGCCCGGCGGGGTGAGTACCCTGGGCGGGTTCATCAACACCGCCGCCGACAATCTGCGTGGGCAGGGCGCCAGCATCAGGGAATCGGTGATTCGACTGTCGCAGGCGGTGTCGATCCTCGGTGACCACAGCAATGACCTGTTCACGACGTTCAAGAACCTGTCGATCCTGGTATCGGCGTTGCAGGACAGCACCGGCTTGCTGGAACGGTTGAACACCAACCTGGCCGAGGTGACCGGTCTGGTCGCCGACGACCCCAACAAGGTCGGTCAGGCACTGCACGACATGAGCTCCGTGGTCGACGACCTACGATCCTTCGTCGCGGACAACAAGGAAGCCGTCGGCACGGCATCGGACAAGGCGTCGTCGATCAGCACCGCGATCGTGGGCAGCCTCGACGACATCAAGCAGGTGTTGCACTCAGCGCCGACCGCGCTCGCCGATTTGAACAATATCTACGAGCCGGCCAACGGCGCATTGACGGGTGCGCTTGCGATCAACAACTTCGCCAACCCGGTCAGTTTCATCTGCGGGGCCATCCAGGCCGCGTCGCGGCTGGGCGCGGATCAGTCGGCGAAGTTGTGCGCGCAGTACCTGGCGCCGATCGTCAAGAACCGGCAGTACAACTTCCTGCCGCTGGGCGAGAACCTGTTCGTTGGCGCACAGGCCCGGCCCAATGAGGTTACCTACAGCGAGGATTGGATGCGGCCCGACTACGTCCCGCCATCGCGTCCGGCAGCACCGGTGGCACAGCAGGCGGCTGCGGCGCCTGAGCCGCCGGCACCACAGACAGTGAGCACCGACGCCAACGCCGGGTTGGCCGGGATGATGACCCCGCCGGCCGGAGGTGGGTCATGAGCCGCCTGCGTTCCGCCGGGGGAGGCGTCCTGGTAGCCCTGGCACTGCTGGCCTCGGCCGGCTGCTCGGGGTGGCGCGGCGCGAACAGCCTGCCGCTGCCCGGCACCGAGGGCGGGGGACCCGGCGCATTCGAAATCCAGGCCCAGATGCCGGACGTCACCAACCTGCAAGAGAATTCGCGGGTGCGGGTCTCCGACGTCACCGTCGGCACGGTCACCAAGATCGAGCGACAAGGCTGGCACGCGCTGGTCACCATGCGGCTCAACGGTGACGTGGACGCACCCGCCAACTCCACGGTCAAACTCGGCCTGACGAGCCTGCTCGGCACGCTGCACATCGAGCTCGGACCACCCAAAGACGGCCGCCCGCAAGGCAAACTGCACCAGGGCTCGGTCATTCCGCTGGGCAACAGCGGCAGTTTCCCGTCGGTCGAGCAGACGCTGTCGGCGGTGTCGATGGTGCTCAACGGCGGCGGCATCGGCAACGTCCAGGACATCACCGAGGCTTTCAGCACAGCGTTCCACGGACGCGCCGAGGACCTCCGCAGCCTCATCAAACAGCTCGACATCTTCACCGCGAACGTCAAAGACCAGACCCCGGACATCATCGCGGCGTCGGAGAGCCTGAACCACGTCGTCGGCAAGCTGGCCGCGAGCCAGCCTGTCCTGGACAAGGCCATCGACACCATCCCCGAAGCGCTGGCCGTGGTCAACGGCGAGCGCGAGAACCTGGTCACGGCCGCCGACAAACTCAGCAAGTTCGCGGCCCTGGCCACCGACACCGTGAACCGGTCAAAAGAGAACGTGGTCAAGGAATTACGTGCCCTGGGACCGACCCTCGAGCAGCTCGCCAACGCCGGGCCGGCGATGACCCGGGCACTGAGCTTCATCGCCACCATTCCTTTTCCGAACGAAACCCTCGAAAAGTATGAGCGCGGCGATTACGCCAACCTCACCGCGGTGGTCGACCTCACACTAAGTCGGATCGATGCCGGTCTCTTCACCGGGACCCGCTGGGAGTGCGACCTGACCGAACTCGAACTGCAGTGGGGACGCACCATCGGTCAATTCCCCAGCCCGTGCACCGCGGGCGGGCCGAACAACCCGGGCAATCCACTGACCATTCCGTACCGCTGGGATCAGGGGCCGTAAATGCATCTCGACAGACGCGTGAGAATCCAGCTCGCCATCTTCGCCGTCATCGCGCTGACCGCCGTGACGATGATGAGCCTGATCTATATGCAGTTGCCCGCCAAGCTCTTTGGCATCGGCCGCTACGTGGTGAAGATGGAGCTGCCCGAGACCGGCGGGCTCTACGCCACCGGCAACGTCACCTACCGCGGCACCGTCGTCGGGCGGGTGCAGTCCGTCGGGCTGACACCGACCGGGGTCCAGGCCGAGCTGTCGCTCAACTCCGGCACCGACATCCCGTCCGACGTGCAGGCTGACGTGCACAGCCAGATGGCGATCGGTGAGCAGTTCGTGTCCCTGACACCGCGCAGCGCGAATTCTCGGCCGCTCAAAGACGGTGACGTCATCCCGCTGGCGCACACGTCGGTACCGCCCGACATCAACACCGTCATCGACTCGCTGACTAAGGGCCTGCAGGCCGTGCCCAAGGACAACCTGAAGACGGTCATCGACGAATCCGCCACCGCTGTGGGTGGTTTGGGGCCCGAGCTCTCACACATCGTCAAGGGCGGCAGCCAGCTGGCCATCGATGCGCGCGCGAACCTCGACCCGCTGCTGAATCTCATCGATCAGGTCAAACCCGTGCTCGACTCGCAGAACAACACCTCGGGTGCCATCCAGGCGTGGGCGGCGAACTTGGCCACGGTCACCGGCGAGCTGCAGGCACAGGACAAGGCCGTGGGCACCCTGCTGGACAAGGGCGGTCCCGCGTTCGGGGAGATGGGGCAGTTGTTCAACCGGCTGCAGCCGACGTTGCCGATCCTGTTGCAGAACCTGGTGTCCATCAACAAGGTCGCGGTGACGTATCAACCGAACCTCGAGCAGCTGCTGGTGTTGCTGCCCCGCACAACGGAATCGGCGCAAGGTATTGTGCTGGCCAACCGCGATACGAAGCAGGCCTACAAGGGCGGGTTCTTGAGCTTCAACCTGAACATCAACCTGCCGCCGCCCTGCACCACCGGGTACCTGCCGGCGCAGCAGATGCGTAACCCGGCGCTGGAGGACTACCCGGACGTCCCGTCCGGCGACGTGTACTGCCGCACCCCGCAGGACTCGATGTTCAATGTGCGCGGCGCCAAGAACTTGCCGTGCGAGACAGTGCCCGGCAAGCGCGCCGCCACCGTCAAGCAATGCGAGAGCAACGAGCCCTACGTGCCGCTCAACGACGGCTACAACTGGAAGGGCGATCCCAACGCCACCTGGACCGGGCAGGACGTGCCGCAACTGCGGCCAGGTGCGGCTCCGCCGGAGGGTGCGGCTAAACCGCCGCCGGTTGCAGTGGCCGAGTACGACCCGGCGAGCGGAACGTACATCGGCCCTGACGGAAAGACCTATACCCAAGCCGATTTGGCGCACACGGCTCCAAAGGAGAAGACATGGCAAAGCATGATGACGCCGCAGCCGGAGAGCTGACCGACGGCGGCGGGGTCGCCGTACTCGATCCCGAACTCGACGACGTCGACGAGCTGGATGACGCCGACATCGAGAGTGGTGAGGAGCGGGTCGACGAGGCCGGGAAGCCGAAGCGGGTGCGCCGGGTCGCGGCGGTGGCCGGGCTGATCCTGGTGGTCGCGCTCAGCGCACTGGTCGGCTGGCTGGTGGTCCGGACGCACCGCGCGACCGGCGTCGACGAGCGGCAGAGCCAGATCGTCCAGGCCGCCCGGCAGGGCGCGCTGAACCTGACCACCATCGACTGGCAGCGCGCCGACGCCGACGTACAGCGCATCCTCGACAGCGCGACCGGCGAGTTCTACGACGACTTCGCCAAGCGCTCAGCACCTTTCATCAAGGTCGTCAAGGAAGCGAAGTCGACGTCGACCGGGTCCATCACCGAGGCCGGGCTGGAATCGGAGTCCGGTGACGCGGCGCAGGTGCTGGTCGCGGTGGCCGTCAAAACCTCCAATGTCGGGGCGCCCGAACAACAACCACGCGAGTGGCGGATGCGCATCGCGGTGCAGAAAGTCGGTGATGTCATGAAGGTGTCGAACGTGGAGTTTGTACCGTGAAACTGATCAAGTCCCGCGGCGAGAACAAGGCCGCTGAAAAGCCCATTGAAGCAATGCCTTCGGAGGGCGAGGTCGAGTACGACGTCGCCGCCGACGTGCCCGCACAGTCGATCGACGCGTCCGCAGAAATCACCGACGCGGTGCCTGAAACGCCGCTGCGTCGCGTCGCGTGGGCGAATGTGGCCGTCTACGGCCTGTTGCCTGCCCTCGTCCTGGCGCTCGGCGGGGCGACCGGCTACCTGCAGTGGAAAGACGTATCGCTCAGTCAGACCGACACAGCGAAAAAGGAATCCACGAAGGCCGCCACCGACGGCACCATCGCGCTGCTGTCCTACAAACCCGAGACGGTCGAAAAGGACCTGGAAGCCGCCAAGAAGTACATGACCGGCAACTTCCTGGACTCCTACACCTCGCTCACGCGCGACGTGGTGATTCCCGGGTCCAAGCAGAAGAAGATCTCGGCCGTCGCCACCGTGCCGGCGGCGGCCTGGACCAAGGCATCGCCGAACCATGCGGTGGTGATGTTGTTCGTGGATCAGACGATGATCATCGGTGACAGCGCCCCGACCAGCACCGCGTCGAGCGTCCGCGTGACCCTCGATAAGGTCGACAACCGTTGGCTCATCTCGCAATTCGATCCGATGTGAGCCCCATGACCAGACGGTGGACTTGCACGTTGCTCGCCGCGGCGGTGCTGCCGGTGCTGTCGGCACCCACTGCCCACGCCGATGCGACGGCGTATCTGATCGGCGTGACCGTACGGCCCGGCTACAACTTTCCCAACGCCGATGCGGCGCTGGGCTATGGCTACGGCATCTGCGACAAGGTGGCGGCCGGTCAGCCCTTCGCTCAGGTGATGGGCGACGTACGCGGCGATTTCGGCACCGACGATGACTACCAGGCGTCCTACCTCGTCTCGCAGGCCGTCAACGAACTGTGCCCCGCGCAGATCTGGCAGCTGCGCCGCTCGGCCGCGCACTACCAATCACCGCCCGGCGTTCACCCCTGAAAGCACTTCTGAACCAAAGGAATCCACCATGAGATGCCGTCCGCTGGTGCTGTCCGCGTTGGCCGTCGTGCCCGTCGGCGCTGTGCTCTGCACGCCGTTCGCACACGCTGACAACGGCAACACCCTCATTCCGAACAACAAGCGGCTCAACGACTCCGTGGTATCCAACGTCTACACCGTGCAGCATCAGGCGGGGTGTACCAACGACATTGCCGTCAATCCCCAGCTGCAGGAGGCCGCCGCGCGGCAGGCCAGGGACATGATGGCCAACCGGAATCTGGACGGCGACATCGGATCTGACGGCTCGACGCCGCAGACCCGGGCCGCGGACGCCGGCTACCGCGGTGGTCCGGTGGCGCAGACGGTGGCCACCAACCCGGCGCTGGCGATCAGCGGCGTCGAGCTGATCAACCAGTGGTACTACGACCCCGTCATCAAACAGATCATGGCCAACTGCGCCAACAACCAGATGGGCGTGTGGTCCGAGAACAGCCTGGACCGTACCGTCGTCGTCGCCGTCTACGGCCAGCTGCCCGAACCGCCGCACCGCGACGACAAAGAGGGCGGCTACAACAACGGGTTCGACCCCAGTCCCGACTACGACGGCAGCGACGAGGTCGAGCACTTTTTCAACTGGTTCCCGTGGATCCTCCGCGGCGTCCACCCGCCACCGGCCTATCCGGCCAACTAGCCTCGCGCTCGGTTCGCAACGCGCTGAAGACTTCAGTTGCGCACGTGCAACTTCTCGCCGTGCGGGCCGGAGACGGCAATGGGCTCGACGGGGCCGTCGGCGGTGCCGAACCAGCGTGGTGCCCAGGTCGAGAACTCCACGGCCTCACCGGGTTTGATGGTGAAGTCGTGGTCGTCGAGGAGCAGCCGGAGATTTCTCGACAGTGTGTAGAGCCACTCCTGGCCGTCATGCACAGGAAGGAAACCTTCATGGTGGCGCGACAGATGACTTAGGTGGTAGTCCAGATCGAGCGCGTTGTCATCGAGAACCTCCCAATGTGAAGGGAACGGTGCATCACGTAGTTGAAGGGCGCTGCGAGAGTTTTGGATACGCGCCACTGTTCGACGAAATCCATGATGAAGGTGTCGGACGCATTTGGTGGCGGACCGCAGATGCCCAGTCGCGCTGCTTTAATGCAGATTCAGGGGGACCTTCTCGGCAACACGGTCGGTGACATCGATCATGGTCAACGTAGCGAAATTTTCGCAAAAGACAGTTATTTGCGCGGACCTTTCAGTTCGGCGCGGCTGCCGGCACTCTCATTGAATTTTGGTTAAATCCTGGTCTTGACGCTGTGACATAACTAGGATTATGTTTTAGGGGCACCGCGAAGGTGGAGAAATGCGGCGTCGATCGCGCAGCAGTGATTCTGGCCGTTCGGAATGGTTCCGCCCAGGTGACGAGTTTCTACGACCTTTCAGCGCAAGATGATCCGACGTAGGTGGTGAAGCGAATGGCGAGTCCAATAGCGCGTGGGCGGGAGAATGCTCTAATCGGGGAGCTGCGGACGGTGTTCGCGACAGGTCGCACCCGCGACCTGGCGTGGCGAATCGCGCAACTGCGTGGCATTGAGCGGCTGTGCGACGAGCGAGAACGAGAGATTGCCGAGGCGTTAGCGAAGGACCTGGGCCGCTCCGCGTTTGAAGCGTGGATTGCCGACGTCGCCTCTACCAAAGCGGAGGCACAGTACGCCCGTAAGCATGTCCGCAAGTGGATGCGCCGCCAGCGCGTGGGATTGCCCTTGAGCCAACGGCCGGCTCGGGCATGGGTGCAATACGACCCGCTCGGTGTGGTGCTACTGATCGGCCCGTGGAACTACCCGTTCTACTTGAGTCTTGGGCCGCTCGTTGCCGCGGTCGCCGCCGGTAACTGCGCGGTGGTCAAGCCGTCGGAGCTGGCGCCGGCAACATCGGCACTGCTGGCGCGATTGTTGCCGCAGTACCTGGACCCGGAAGCGATTCAGGTTGTCGAAGGTGACGGGGTCACGACCCAGGCGCTGCTCGCCCAGGGCTTCGATCACGCGCTGTTCACCGGTGGCACCGAAGTCGGAAAGAAGATCATGGCGGGCGCGGCGCCAACGTTGACACCAGTCACCCTTGAGCTCGGCGGAAAGAGCCCTGTCGTCGTCGCTGCCGACGCCGATATCGACGTTGCCGCCCGCCGGATCGTCTGGGTCAAACTCATCAATTCGGGTCAGACCTGCATTGCCCCAGATTATGTCGTGGCGGAACAGTCAATCGCTGACGAACTGGTGGGGAAGATCGTCGAAAATCTCAACCTCTTTCGGGCGCGGGAGCAGATCAAGTCGCAGCCAATCGTCAATAGCCGACAATTCGAGCGGTTGGCCGGGCTCGTCAGCTCTACCACCGGTTCGGTGGTGGCCGGAGGTGGAGTTGACCAGGCGACGTTGCGCATGGAGCCCACCGTGATCCTCAACCCAGCGGCGGACGATGCCGTCATGGCGGAAGAAATCTTCGGCCCCATCCTGCCGGTGGTTACGGTCGCCTCGCTCGATGCCGCGATCGGGTACATCAATGCCAAACCGAAACCGTTGGCGCTGTATCTGTTCACCGAATCGCCAGAGCTGGCGCGGTCAATTATCGATGCCGTCCCGTCCGGGGGCGCGGTGGTCAACCACGTCGCGATGCACTGCCTGGTCGCGCAGCTGCCCTTCGGTGGGGTGAGCGCGAGCGGTATGGGTGCCTATCACGGCCGGTGGGGGTTCGAAGCGATGAGTCATCGTCGAGCGGTGCTCGCCAAGCGCAGCAATCCGGACCCGAAGATGTTCTATCCGCCGTACTCCCGGCTGGCCGTCAAGCTCATGCGAAAGATCCTCTGATGCAACGTCTTCCGGGTCTAATCCCCCAGTTCTTCGCCGCGTACCACATTTTCAGGTCGCATTTCAGCGGGGTGGCGTTCGTCCCTGCCGAGGTCGACCTGGACGATCACATCTTCGGTGACGCAGGCCCTCCTCTGGATGTCTCGGAGCTGCTGGCGGATTTCTGGCAGGAACGGGACGAACTGGCAGCCGTGGTCAACAGAGAAAGGAGGCCGGACTGATGTCTCTACCCGAAGTGGTGACGACGCCGGCGACAACGGTGCACGAATTCACCACCGAATTGGTGGTGCAACGGCGTGAGATGGCTGCCGAGGGCGTCGTCACCTTGGAGCTGACTGATCCCGGCGGCGGGGAGCTGCCGTCGTGGGAGCCGGGTGCCCATATCGACCTGCTGCTCGATGAGGGACTGGTTCGGCAGTACTCGTTGTGTGGCGAAACCCGTAATGCAGGCGTGTGGCAGGTAGGAGTGTTGCTCGACCCGAATACCCGTGGCGGTTCGCGACACGTCCACCAGCATCTTCACGAGGGCAGTCGGATTAGAGTTCGAGGCCCCCGCAACCACTTTCCGCTCGTCGACTCACCAAAATACCTCTTCATCGCTGGCGGCATCGGTATCACGCCGATGAAGGCCATGGCCGAGAGTGCCGATCGTGCAGGCATCGAATGGACCTTGCTCTATCTGGGCCGCAGTCGCGCGACCATGGCGTTCCAGCGGGAATTGTCGGACACCTTCGGCGACCGCGTCACAGTCTGGTCAGACGAGGAGCGCGGGGGATTCTTCGACCTGGCCGCGGCCTTGGCGGAGCCGGCCGAAGACACGCTGATCTACAGCTGCGGGCCGGAACCGTTGCTCGCCGCGATCGAAAAGAACTGTGTCCATTGGCCGGTGGGCAGCCTGCACGTGGAACGGTTCGCGGCCAGGGCGCCGTCGGCAGAGACTCTGGCAGCAGCGCTCGACAGTTACCAGGTGGTGTGTCAGCGCTCGGGCATTACCGTCGAAGTGTCGGACGGCGTGCCGATGTTGGACGCACTGGAGGACGCGGGTATAGCGATCATGTCCTCATGCGGTGAAGGTGTCTGTGGCACCTGCCGCGCCACCGTGCTGGAAGGTGCGCCGGATCATCGCGACTCGCTGCTCACCGAGGCTGAGCGCGCCTCCGGAAACATCATCTTGCCTTGTGTATCGCATTCCCGCTCAGAGAAGTTGGTGCTGGACCTATGACTGGAACACTGACCGGGGTCTACCCGACCAAGTGCTGGTATGTCGCCGCGACTTCGGAAGAAGTGGGTGAGGCGCCGTTGGCACGCCGGATACTGGGGCGCGACGTGGTGCTCTGGCGGACCCAAGACGGCCACGTTGTCGCGTTCGAGGACCGGTGCGCACACCGAGGCTTTCCGCTCTCGCACGGGAAACCGATGGGGGACAGCCTGGTTTGCGGCTACCACGGCTGTACCTACGATCGAAACGGGGTGTGCGTGCAGGTGCCGACGCAACCGTACGTTCCGCCGGGGATGAGCGTGCCGGTGTTTCCCGCCATCGAGAGTTCGCCATTCATCTGGATCTGGCTGGGGCCGACCGGATCGGCGTTCGGTAGTCGGCCTCCCAGTACGCCATGGCTGACCGACCCGGGTTGGCAGTCGTTCGGCAGCGCATGGCGATTGCGTGCGAACTACCTGATGGCGCACGAACATTACCTGGATTTCTCGTACGCCCCGGTGCTGTACCACGACGAACTACCGCCGGGGACGAAGCGGCTTCCGGCAGTCGACGATGTCGTGGTCACCGAGACCACAGTCTCCTATCGGCGGAGCCTGCCAGATGCTCCTTTGGCTGAGTGGGAGGCGAGGGCCACCGGCCTGGACGCGTCTCGTACCTACGCTCGCTGCGAGAGTGGAAGTTTCGCGTCGCCGGCCCTTCATGTCCAACGTTGGGAGATTGTTGCCGACGGCGTGACCTACGCCAGCGTCCGAACCCATGCGATCACTCCGGAAACACCGGACTCAACGCACGTTTTTATGCAAGCGTCCTGGAACTACGCGCCCGGCGACAAGGCCGTTGCCAAGTACTTGGAAACGTTCCTCGACGACCTCGTGGACCGCGACCGCAGCATCCTCGACATGGCCGCGGCGCGTGTCGGCTACGACGGCTGGCGGTCCAGTGTCGAGTTCCAGGCCGACACCGCCGCACTCGAAGCGCGGCGCATCGTCGCCGTGATGCTGGCCAAAGAAGCCGGCCGCGCGCCGCTACGTCCCGGCGTGCAGCACACGAAAGCCGATCAACTAAACCGCAATTCAGTCCAACCGATCTTCAAGTAGTAGACAAAGGAGTCCGCAATGACCACCGAGAGCTTCGCCGACGTCGACCTGGCCAAAGTTGACCTCACCGATCTGACGTACTTCCAGGACGGCCCGCCGTACGAGTTGTTCGCCCGGATGCGCAAAGAGGCCGGCCCGCACTGGAATCCGCTGCACAACGACGACGAGCCGGGCTTCTGGTCCTTCACGAAATTCGATGACATCGCGACCATCAGCAGCAATCCGGAGCTGTTCTCCTCGGCTCGTGGCGGCGTCTTCTTCACAGCCACGATGGGCCCCACACCGGTCGAGGTATTGCGCGAGATCATTCTTGGCATGGATCCGCCGCGGCACACCCAGCAGCGCAACGTTGTGCAGGCCGTGTTCACTCCGAGGATGATCCGGCAGATGGAGGCCGAGGTCCGGGCGACTGTGACCGGCCTTATTGACAGCGTCATCGAAAAGGGCGCATGCGATTTCGTTGATGAGATCGCCGTAGAGCTGCCGCTGATCGTGATCGCCGACATGCTCGGCGTGGTGCAGGACGATCGCCGACAGTTGTTCGAGTGGACCAACACGCTCTCCCGGGCTGCAGCCACTGGCGACGCACAACTGGGGTTTGGCGCGCTGCTGGAGATCGGCGGTTACCTGACGGCGCTGACCGCCGAGCGCAAGGCCAATCCAGGGCCGGATCTATTGTCGCGGCTGTTGGTGGCCGAGGTTGACGGGGAGAGCCTGTCTGAGCAAGAGGTCACGTTCTTCTTCGCGATCCTGATGTTCGCCGGCAACGACACCACCAGGAATACGGCGTCGGGCGGCATGCGGGCGCTCATCGAGAACCCTGCCGAACGGCAGAAGCTGATCGGTGATCCCGAGCTGATTCCCGGAGCGGTCGAAGAGATGCTGCGCTGGGTCAGCCCTGTCGTCTACTTCACCCGGACTGTGACTGCCGACACCGTTGTGGGCGGGCACGCGCTGAAAGAAGGTGAGCGCGTTGTCATGTGGTACGGCGCCGGTTCCCGCGACCCGGAGAAGAATGACGACCCCGAGACCTTCAACGTGTCCCGGGGGAAGATGCCGCACCAGGCGTTCGGTGGTGGCGGACCGCACTTCTGTCTCGGCAACCAGCTGGCCCGTCTCGAGCTACGGGTGCTGTTCGAAGAACTGATGCGCCGCATTCCGGACATGGAGATCGCAGGACCGGTGTCGCGGCTGGTCTCGAGTTTCTCCAACGAGCTGACCTCGATGCCGGTCACCTTCACGCCCGGCACTCGGGAGGGCTGAGATGTTCCCCGGAACCCGTGCGCTGGTGACGCCCGACAAGCCCGCGGTGATCATGGCCGGTTCCGGTCGGCGGCTGACATACCGCGAACTCGACGACAGCTCAAGGCAACTCGCAGTCGCTTTGGCTGATCTCGGGCTGGTCAAGGGCGACGTGATCGCAATGCTCAGTGACAACGCCGCAGAGTGTTTCGTCATCTACTGGGCAGCCCTGCGCTCGGGTCTGTACCTGACCGCGGTGAACTTCCACCTCACTGCCGGCGAGGTCGCCTACATCGTGAACGACTGCGACGCCAAAGTCCTGATCGCCGCCGGTGGCCTCGGGGAACTGGCCGAGGAGGTGCGGTCCCTGGCGCCGGGCGTCGAGCATGCCTTCAGCTTTGACGGGTCCCTGAATGGATTCGATTCGTATGCAGACCTTTTGGCCTCCGCTGGAGATCGAACCCTGGCCGACCAGCCGCGCGGCAGTGACATGCTCTACTCGTCTGGCACGACCGGCCGGCCGAAGGGGATCAAGCCGCCGCTGCTGCCGATTCAGGTCGACGAACCGGGCGACCCCATCACCGGATTGTTGGGTTCGGCGTTCGGCATCACCGCCGACGACGTGTACCTGTCGCCGGCGCCGATCTATCACGCCGCGCCGCTGCGCTGGTGTGGCGCCGTCCAGGCACTCGGTGGCACCGTCGTGGTGCTCGAAAGGTTCAAGGCCGAAACCACTCTTGCCGCGATCGAGAAGTACCGTGCCACAGTCGTCCAGGTCGTGCCGACGATGTTCGTGCGGATGCTGCAGCTGACCGAAGCGCAACGGGCGTCATACGACGTGTCCAGTCTCCGGTTGGCCATTCATGCGGCCGCGCCCTGCCCTGCGGATGTGAAGGAGGCGATGATCGATTGGTGGGGGCCGATCCTGGTCGAGTACTACGGGTCAACGGAAGCCTGTGGCTTCACGGTCATCAATTCGCAGGACTGGCGGGACAAGCAGGGGTCGGTCGGGCGAAGCATGCTTGGTACGGTGCACATCTGCGACGAGCGTGGTGCCGAATTGCCCACGGGCGAAGCGGGATTGGTCTACTTCGAGCGTGACGTCCGGCCGTTCGAGTACCACAACGACCCCGCCAAGACCAAGGAAGCCGAGCATCCGGCGCACAGCAACTGGACGACGGTAGGTGACATCGGTTACCTCGATGCGGACGGCTATCTCTTTCTGACCGACCGCAAGTCGTTCATGATCATCTCTGGCGGCGTAAACATCTATCCGCAGGAGGTGGAGAACGCGCTGACGCTGCATCCCTTGGTGTTCGACGTGGCCGTCATCGGCGTGCCAGACCCGGCGATGGGCCAACAGGTCAAAGCTGTTGTTCAACTGAGAGATGGCATTGAGCCCAGTGCGGAACTGGCCGAGCAACTCATCGCCTACGCGCGGACGAAAGTGGCCGCATTCAAAGCACCCAAGACCGTCGACTTCGTCGACAGTTTGCCGCGTACGCCGACCGGGAAGCTGGTCAAGCGCATGTTGGTGGAGCGGCACGCCACACCTTCAAGGTAGTAATGTCGGTACGCCGCGTCGTCAGCGCCAAGGATTCTTCAGCGGGTGATGGGCTCGGCGCAGTGGCGGTACGAGTATAGGGATATGGATTGTCGTCGAACAGGAGCGTAAGCCCTGCAGGCAGGTTGCGAGGCGACCGACGAGTTTGAGCAACTGCAACTCCACGGAGATGTGATCGCCGATGGTGGCCAGGCAGGACCATACCTTGACTTGCCGGGGTCGTGGCCGGCCTCCTCGGCGGCTTTCTTGACCGTCTGCACGCACCGAACCAGGGTTTCGTCGGTGAAGAACGTGTGCAAGGTGACTTCGTTCGGATGCCTTGCCGCCCAAGGCGAGTGAATCGGGTGCGGACGCGACCGATCCCAGCGGGATTTCGTCGTCGTAGTCGCCGCCGAGCCGTAGCATCGGATAGTGCCCGATGAGGGTTACTGCTCCCGTGGATCGGGACCGAGGGTGCGTGCCAGTTCGGTTCGCCATGCACGCACACGTTGGCTGAAGTTGTACTGCTGTGGGTCGATGAGCCAGCGGTAGGCCATTCCGAGACCAACGTCAACGACTCGTTCTGCTGCGAAATCTGCGTCGGTCTCCTGTCGGATGCTGCCATCGGCCTTGCCGGCGCGGATTGCGTTGGCGAGGGCCTGTTGAAGTTCGAAAAGTGGCTCGGACACCCGTTGAAGGGGGATCGCAGAGGGCCCGGCTGCTTCGAAACTGACCACCAAGAACGCACGCAGCCGGGTGGGCTGTTCGTTGATGAAGGCCTCCAACCGGGCCACGACCCGCAGTACTGCGTCGAGGCCATTCGCAGCCTTAGGTGTCTCCGCGAGCAGCTCGTCGATCCAAAAGTTGTCGAGCATCGTGGCTAGAAGCCCGTCCTTGCTGCCGAAGCGTGTGTTCACCATGGAACGGACAAACCCCGCGCGTTCGGCGATCTCGCCAGCGGTAGTGGCTCCGAATCCCTGGACCGCGAACAACTCGGTGGCCGCCCGCAGCAGCTTCTCGCGGGAATGTGCCACTCGCTGCGCCTGCGTCGGTGCGGTTCGCTTGGTGCCACGGGAACCGGCGCGCGGCCGCTGGATCTCAGACACGCCAACCATTATCCCATTTGAGAACTGGGATACGGGCTGACGCGGAGCCGTTGTGGTGGATATTGACACCACCAACATATCGACGATACTGTCGATATGTTGTGGTGTCTGCCACATCGTGGGTCTCAACAAGATCGACGTCACATCTGAGTCGTCGTTGTCGAAAGAAGCCTTGAAATGCAATTGGATAGCAGCAACCGTGCTGTCGGCCAGCTCGTCGATAGCGCTGGCTCTCCGCGTACCCCCGTCGCGTCCGCCACGGTCTCTTGCGCAGGAATGGGTGGAATGGCAGCTCAGGCCGTCGACGTGGACTCCCTCACGCCGACGAAGGTTACCGCGATCCTTCGCCGCAGCTACGACTTGCCCGGCGCTGTCACGACCGTCGAGGCAATCCCGTTCAGCATCGGGCAGGCCGCCGACAGTGCGCGCCTCGTGCTGACCTACGCCGGTGATCAGGGAGACGCTCCGTCAACTCTGGTGGGGAAGTTCGCGTCACGCGACGAGAGCAGCCGTGCCCTGTCCATCTCAGCTGACCTCTATGCCCGCGAGCTCGGGTTTTACCGTGAGCTGGCGCCGAGTTTGGCCGTCCGCACGCCCGCGCTGGTGCATGCCGAAGTCGCCGGCGACGGACGTTTCGCGCTCCTGCTTGAGGATGTCGCACCAGCGACGATGGTCGACCAAATTGAAGGCTGCACTCCCGAGTACGCCGAGGTTGCTATCCGGCAGGCTGCCAGGTTGCATGCATCGTCGTGGGGTCGCGAGGAACTCGCTCAGATCCCGTGGTTGGCCTCTTTTGCCTCAGTGCTGGACCTGGCGGTGGAGCATCTCCCGCACTTGCACCGCCAGTTCCGTGCGACTTACGGCGATATGGTCGACGAGCCCATCCTCGCGCTGACCGATGAGCTTGTCGAGGTGATCCCAGCGTGGCACCGGCTGACCTCTGATGGCTACGCTCTATGGCATCACGATTACCGGCCTGACAACATGCTCTTTAACGCCAATGGCGGCGTCGATCCGCTGGTAGTAGTTGACTGGCAAACCGTCTCGTACGGTCCTGCGATCGCTGATGTCAGCTACTTCCTCGGTTGCGGGCTAGCGGTGGAGGACCGCCGCGCCCACGAGCGCGACCTGGTCGCGATATACCACGACGAGCTGGTAGGCGCTGGCGTCGAGGCCCCGGACCGTGACGAAGTGTGGAGCGCCTACCTCGATCACGCAGTCACAGCGTTGTTCATGGCCGTGCACGCGTCGGTGCGAGTGGAGCGTACTGAGCGCGGCGATCAGATGTGGTCCAGCTGGCTTGAACGGTCCGCGGCTCAGATTACCGACCACGACGTGCTCGCGCGGCACCGCGGATAAAGAGAGAGCCAAATGCTGACCAGCTTCGATGACTATCCGATCCACCAATCGGCATTGCCCCTCACGCAAACCGGCAATGGTAACCCCCATCATTATGATCGGTTCTGGTTCAACGGGTTCCGCGAGGATCTGTTCCTCGGCGTCGCATTCGGCTCGTACCCGAACCGCCAGATCATGGACGGCGCGTTTTCCGTAGTGCACGAGGGCGTTCAGCGCTCAGTGTTCGCCAGCGGCCGATCGAACCCCGATCCCGTGGACACCCACATCGGGCCGATCCGCATCGAGATCGTCGAACCGATGCGCATTAACCGGCTTATCGTGGAGGCGCCAGAGCACGGACTGCAAGCCGATCTCATCTTCACTGCGACCACTGCCGCTGTCGAAGAGGCCCGACAAATCAAGTTCGTCGGCGCACTGAACTTCATGGATGCCACACGCGCCACTCAGTGGGGCACCTGGACCGGCACATTGGTAGTCGACGGAAAGGCCGTCGACCTCAAGGGCGGTATCCCTGCGACCAAGGATCGCTCGTGGGGCACCCGTCGCATCGGCCGCCTCTCCGACGGCGCGCCAGAAGCGCCACCGGAGGTACTGTTCTTGTGGTCGCCAATCCACTTCGACGATGAGTGCTTCCACCAGTTGACTTTTGAGAACCCCGACGGGTCCCAGTGGGCACACGAGGGGCTGGTCATTCCCAAGATTGCTCCGGGCACCCAGGTCGTCGCCGCTGCTGCCGAGCCAACTCGATTTGCGCGAGTCGAGCATCACATCGAATGGCGGCCCGGCGCCCGTCGCGCCAAACGGGCCACGCTTCTCACGCATGGTTTGGACGGCACGGTTGATGAGATGCATCTCGAACCGCTGATGACCTTTCAGATGAAAGGCATCGGCTACGGCCACCCCACCTGGAGCCACGGCCGTTGGCACGACGAACTCGCTGTCGGCGGTGAGTATTACGACGTGGAGTCGGAGGATCCGCTGCGCCCCGAAAACTTGCACGTACAGCAACTCGTCCAGGCGACATGGCGCGGCAAGACGGGACTCGGCGTGCTCGAACAGATCATGCTCGGTCGCCACCACCGCTATGGGTTCAATACCTACCTCGGGCCGAAGTAAGGACACGAACGCACCGCACCGCACCCTGGTGACCCAGGGCAACTTCTCCCCGGACTGCAATACCTTTCGGGTGTCGGGCCAGATATGGGCCAGCGCGGTTGGACCTCTCGAACCCTACCAACCCGCGTGATCTGGATCGTTCCGGCTCGAATCGGTTCGCACGGAAAGGAATTCACGCCCGGTGGCGATACCATGTGCATGTTCACCATGCTGGGGGTCGACATCGTGGACACCCCGGCAGTACAGGACCGTGCGCGGCCTGGATTCGCCATGCGCCAGTTGTTGCCCGGCCGTGGATTCAAGCATTTGGGCCGAAGGCGCGATCGGACGGCACAAGGCCAGGGTCACGGTTCAGCGGATCATGCCGGGTTCTTGCCCTCGGCCGTCAACAGTGCGCCCATTGTGGCGATGACGGTCTGGGTCGCCTTGAACGGCCGAACCATCACCTTGAACGACGTGATTTGGTGGCGCTCATCCCAATAGATGATGTCGACTCCCTCGACATGGATGCCGTCGAGTTCCGCCGCAAATTCGAGGACAGCAGACCGGTCGCCGAACCATTGACCGACGTAACGGAAGTCTGTGCCATGGAACATCTGTTCCGCGGCAAGCAGATACCGCGAAACCTGTGCATGGCCGAGCTGAGGCGTGAACACCGCGGGCGAGTAGAACGCGACGTTCTCGGCGAGCAGGTCGTCGAGGATTTCGGTATGTCCCCGTTCAATGAAATCGAGCCAGCGGACGATGGGCAGTGGCGTCATGCGTTGACCTCCACCTCCTGACAGGTGTTGGTTACCGCTCCGGCCAGGCGGCCGGTGATGATCTCCTCGGCCTCGCCGACGATGCGGCTGATCAGCTCATCGCACGTCGGGATGTCGTGGATCAGGCCCATGACGGTGCCCGCGGTCCAGATGCCGGCGTCGATGTCGCCGTTCTCGAACACCTTGCGACCGCGCACGCCGGCCACCAGATCCTTGACGTCCTCGAACTGGCCGCCCTTCTTCAGAATCTCGACGACCTCACGCGAGACCGCGTTGGACGCCACCCGCGCGGTGTTCTTGAGGCTGCGGAAGATCAGCTCGGTACCCCGCTCGTCGGTCG
>NZ_JARVRX010000020.1 GCF_030209435.1 Mycolicibacterium sp. lyk4-40-TYG-92
CTTTCTGCGCATCCAAAGCCCGGAAAAAATTACGCCCGATACGCCCGAAACCGTTAACGCCGATCCGAATAGTCACTGCTGTACTCCCTCGCCGGTAATCCTGGACAGGTCATGCGGTGAATCCTCAGCCAGCCTAGTGCTGTGACGAACTCCACGTGCAGTACGCGACGCGCGCTCCGCGCGTCGGGTCCGACCCCTGTCCGGGTACAGCTAGGCGTCGTCGAGCAGGTCCGGGGTGACGGCCGACTCGGTGTCCGGAATGCCCTCCAGCTTGGCCTTCCGGTCGGCCATCGACAGCAGACGCCGAATCCGGCCTGCCACAGCATCTTTCGTCATCGGCGGGTCGGCCAGCCGGCCCAGTTCCTCGAGCGACGCCTGCCGGTGCTCGACCCGCAACCGGCCCGCGGCCGACAGGTGGTCGGGCACCGTGTCGCCGAGGATGTCGAGTGCCCGTTCGACCCGCGCGGCGGCCGCGACAGCCGCCCGCGCGGACCGGCGCAGGTTCGCGTCGTCGAAATTGGCCAGCCGGTTGGCGGTGGCGCGCACCTCACGGCGCATCCGCCGCTCTTCCCAATTGAGCCGGGTGTCCTGGGCGCCCATCCGGGTCAACAACGCGCCGATGGCCTCACCGTCGCGCACCACCACGCGGTCGCTGCCGCGGACCTCGCGCGCCTTGGCGCTGACCCCGAGCCGGCGGGCCGCACCGACCAGCGCCAGCGCTGCCTCCGGTCCCGGGCAACTGACCTCGAGCGCCGACGACCGCCCTGGCTCGGTCAGCGAACCGTGGGCCAGGAACGCGCCGCGCCACGCCGCCTCGGCGTCGCCGACGCTGCCGCCGACCACCTGAGCCGGCAGGCCACGCACGGGCCGGCCACGCAGATCGAGCAGTCCGGTCTGACGTGCCAGTGCCTCACCGTCCTGCGCCACGCGCACCACGTAGCGGGTGCTCTTGCGGATGCCGCTGGCCGACAGCACATGCACGACGGCGTTGTAGCCGTACAGGTCGTAGATGTCCTTGCGCAGCCGCCGGGCGATGCTGCCCAGGTCGACCTCCGCCTCGACGACGACGCGGCCCGCCACGATGTGGAGGCCGCCCGCGAACCGCAGCAACGACGCCACCTCGGCCCGGCGGGCGGTCACCGAATTGACGACCAGCCGGCTCAGCTCGTCCTTCACTTCCGACGTCATCGCCACGAATCGTCACCTCTTGGTCCTTCAGGGGCCGGCTGCTGACGGAAACCGTCGGCCGACCGAGCGGCGGGAGTGGATGGCTCGTATGCGGGCCGGGGCGGTGCGCCGCCGTGGAGACGCACCCGCTCCAGCGCAGCCGCAAGCCGTGCCGGGTCATGTAAAGGTGTACCAGGTCGGGATACGTCAGCAAACTCGACCTGAGCCTCGAGAAACGCCGCCGCCCGGCGCAGTTGGTCGCGTTCCCGCTCACTGGGGACACTCGCCGCGTCGACGATGATGTCGTGCACCGTCAGGCCGGGAGCGTGCTGTGACAGTACGTGCACATGCCGTTCGGCGGAGAACCCGGCGGTCTCCCCCGGCTCGGCGGCGAGGTTGAGCACCAGGGCCCGGCGTGCCGAGGTCGCCTGCAGCGCCGCCAGCAGCTGGGGCACCAGCACATGCGGGATCACGCTGCTGAACCAGGAGCCGGGACCGAGCACCACCAGGTCTGCCGACATGATGGCGTCGACGGCCTGCCGGGTGGCCGGCGGATCGCCCGGCAGCAGCCGGACCCGGCGCACCTTGCCCGGTGTCGTGGCGACCGCGACCTGACCGCGGATCACCCGGCTCATCCGTGGATCGGCCTCGAGCCCGGACACGTCGGCCTCGATCTGCAGCGCGATGGGACACATCGGCAGCACGCGGCCCTTGACCCCGAGGATCCGGCCCAGCTCGTCGAGCGCGGCGACCGGGTCGGCCAGCACCTCGTTGAGGCCGGCGAGCAGGAGGTTGCCGATCGGGTGACCGGCCAGCGCGCCGCTGCCGTTGAAGCGGTGCTGGATGATGGTGGCCCACAGCTGCCCGTGTGGACTGTCGGATGCCAACGCCGCCAATGCCATTCGCAGATCGCCCGGGGGCACGATGTCCAGTTCGGAACGCAGTCGGCCCGACGAACCACCATCATCTGCGACGGTGACGACGGCGGTGACGTGCGGCGTCAGCCGGCGGGCCGCCGACAGCGTCGCGTACAGGCCGTGCCCGCCGCCGAGCGCCACGATGCGCGCGGGAGCCCGATCTTCCGTCATTCGCGCCCCAGATCCCGGTGCAGCACGCGCACGGTCAGGTGATCGCCGCCACGGAGCCGGCCCGCCAGCGCTTCGGCGATCGCCACACTGCGATGCTTGCCGCCGGTGCAGCCGATGGCCACGGTCATGTAGCGCTTCCCCTCCCTGCGATAGCCGTCGATGACAACGTCCAGCAGCCGATGGTAGGTGTCCAGGAACTCGGCGGCGCCCTCTTGTCCCAACACGTAGTCCCGAACCGCCGGATGCTGCCCGGTGTGGGGCCGCAACTCGTCGACCCAGTGCGGATTCGGCAGGAACCGGACATCCATCACGGTGTCGGCGTCCATCGGCAGACCATATTTATAGCCGAAACTCTCGACCGTCACGCTCGTCCCGGCGACGGCCTCGCCGCTGAAGGCGCGTTCGATGCCGGCCCGCAACGCCGGCACCGGCAGTGTCGAGGTGTCGATGATCAGATCGGCCGTGGCACGTACCGACTCCAGCAATCTCCGTTCGGCGGCAATGCCTTCCGCGAGCGTCTGGTTGCCCTGAAGCGGGTGACTGCGCCGGTTCTGCTCGTAGCGGCGCACCAGGATGTCGTCGGATGCCTCCAGGAACAGCACCCTCGGGAAGACGCTGCGGGTCGCCAATTCACGGCGCACAAAATCCAGGTCGCCCGTGAACCCCCGGGACCGGACGTCCATCACCACGGCCAGCTTGGTGATGCGCGATCCGGCGGCCAGGCCCAACTCGACCATCCGCGTGATCAGTTCCGGGGGCAGGTTGTCGGCGACGTACCAGCCGAGGTCCTCGAGCACCTTGGCAGCGGTACCGCGGCCGGCGCCGGACAGACCCGTGACCAGAACCACGTCGATCTCACCAGCAGCACCGTCCATCTGATCGTCCGTCACGACTTCGTCCATCCCCCGCTGCTCATCCGCTGGTGCTGCGCGCTCACTGCCCTGTCCGATCATTGCCGATAACCGTCGGCGCCGCCCCCGATTCCGGCCGGGAATCGGACCGCAGCGCATCCACCACCGCCTGCGCCGTCGCCGCCCCGATACCCGGCACCGCCGTCAGTTCGTCGACGCCGGCCTCCTTCAACCGTGCCACCGAACCGAAGTGCGTGACCAATGCCTTGCGCCGGTGTTCACCGAGGCCGGGGATCGCGTCGAGCACCGACGCTGTCATCCGCTTGGACCGTTTGCTGCGGTGATAGGTGATGGCGAACCGGTGGGCTTCGTCACGCACCCGCTGCAGCAGATACAGGCCCTCGCTGTTGCGCGGCATGATCAGCGGGTCCGGTTGCTCGGGCACCCACACCTCTTCCAGACGTTTGGCCAGCCCGATCACCGCCACGTCGGTGATCCCCAATTCGTCGAGCACCGCGGCGGCCGCGTTGACCTGCGGCGCACCGCCGTCGACCACGAACAGGTTGGGTGGGTACGCGAATCGCTTTGGCCGTGCCGGGGTTTCGGTGGTCTCTGTCCCCTCGGCCGGCACCTGGGTGTCGGCGACGTGGCGTGCGAAGCGCCGACGGGTGACCTCGGCGATGGACGCGACGTCGTCGGACCGGCCGTCGCCGGCGGCCTCACGAATCGCGTAGTGCCGGTAGTCGGACTTGCGCGGCAGCCCGTCCTCGAACACCACCAGCGAGGCCACCACGTCGGTCCCCTGCACGTGGCTGATGTCGACGCACTCGATGCGCAGCGGCGCGTCGTCCAGTTCCAACGAGTCCTGAATGCTCTGCAGGGCTTCGGATCTGGCGTTGAAGTCACCGGCCCGCTTGAGCTTGTGCTGCGCCAGCGCGTCCTGCGCGTTGCGCTGCACGGTGTCGGCCAGGGCGCGCTTGTCGCCGCGCTGTGCCACGCGCAGCTGTACCCGCGAGCCCCGCAGGCCGGAGAGCCAGTCGGCGAGCTCGCCGGCGTTGTCCGGAAGTACCGGCACCAGAACCTCTTTCGGCACCGGGTTTGTGGCCTCGTCGGTCGGTCCCGCGCCGCGCAGTTCGGCCTGGTCGCCGTAGAACTGCGTGAGGAACTGGCTCACCAGGTAGTCCTCGCCGGACTCACCCGGCTCGCCGGACTTCTCGATGACCCAGCCACGCTGACCTCGGACCCGGCCGCCCCGGACGTGGAACACCTGCACGGCGGCTTCCAGATCGTCGTCGGCGAACGCCACCACGTCGGCATCGGTACCGTCACCGAGCACCACGGCCTGCTTCTCCAGCGCCCGCTTGAGTGCCGAGATGTTGTCCCGCAGTCGCGCCGCCCGCTCGAACTCCAATTCCTCGGCAGCCTCGGCCATCTGCTGTTCCATGTCCCGCGCCAGCCGGTCGGTCTTACCGGCCAGGAAGTCGCAGAAGTCCTCGACGATCTTGCGGTGCTCGTCGGCGGTCACGCGACCGACGCACGGGGCAGAGCACTTGTCGATGTAGCCCAGCAGGCAGGGCCGACCGATCTGGTTGTGCCGCTTGAACACTCCGTTCGAGCAGGTGCGCGCCGGGAAGACCCGCATGAGCAGGTCCAGCGTCTCGCGAATGGCCCAGGCATGCGAGTACGGGCCGAAGTACCGGACGCCTTTACGCCGCGGGCCGCGGTAGACGAACAGCCGTGGATACTCCTCGCCCAGGGTGACCGCCAGCACGGGGTACGACTTGTCGTCGCGGTACCGGATGTTGAAGCGCGGATCGAATTCCTTGATCCAGTTGTATTCGAGTTGCAGCGCTTCGACTTCGGTCGTGACGACCGTCCACTCGACACTGCCGGCCGTGGTCACCATCTGCCGGGTCCGCGGCGCGAGCGCCGACAGGTCGGCGAAGTACGAGTTCAGGCGGCTGCGCAGGCTCTTGGCCTTGCCGACATAGATGACCCGACCATGCGGATCCCGGAACCGGTACACCCCCGGCTCCAACGGGATGGTTCCCGGCGCAGGCCGGTACGTCGATGGATCAGGCACTGTTACAGGTTAGTTCGACTGGCTGACAGCATCGATGAGCTCGCAGAACGCCGCGGCCTTGGCCACGTAGTTCGCGTACAGGTCGTAGCTGGCCGCACCCGGCGACAGCAGCACAGCCGTCACACCCGGCACGGCGGCCGCGACCTGCACCGCCGCCCGCAGGCTGTCCACGGGGTGCACGGATGCGGGCTGCGCCGCGGCGAAGCGGCGGCCGATCGCGGTCCCGTTGGTCGGCCCCTGGATGAGGTGAACGTCACGTGCGCCCGAGAGCAGGTAGTCGTCGATCTGGTCGTAGTCGAGCTGACGGTCCATGCCGCCGACGATGAGTGCCACCCGGTCGTCGGGCCGCATCGAGCGCAGCGCGGCGACCACACTCTCGCCGGTGGTGGCCAGGGTGTCGTCGATCCAGCGCACGTCACCGGTCCGCCGCACGACCTGCAGGCGGTGCGGCAGCGCCTCGAATGTCGTTACCGCGCCGAGGAATTCGTCTTCGGTTACCGGGCGGCCGATCACCTCCGCGGCCGCGACAGCCGCCAGGGCGCCGTTGACGACGTTGTGCTCGTAGGCCATCACATAATCGCCTTCGGGGCATGTCACGTCCATCGGGTCGACGGTGCGCACCACCGGCGGCAGCGCGATGCCCAGCCGCTCGAGCGCAGCCAGCACCTGCGGCGTGGTGATCAGCACCTCACCGCCGTGGGCGAAGACATTGGCCTTCGCACCGTGATAGGCGTCGATGTCGCCGTGCCAGTCCAGGTGATCCTCGAAGAGGTTGGTGATCACCGAGATCCGCGGTGACGCGGTGACCAGGGCGCACTGCTGGCTGGACAGCTCGGCGACCACGACGGCGTCCGGCCCCGGCTCCAGATCCGACAACGGGGTACCGATGTTTCCCGCCACCACGGCGTCGGCGCCGAGCCGGCACAGCAGATGCGAAAGGAACGACGCCGTCGTGCTCTTGCCCTTGGTGCCCGTGACGCCGACGGTCTGTGCGGCGTAGCGACGCAGGTACCAGTCGGCGGCGCTGGACAGCGTGGCGCCGGCGGCGCGCAGCTCGGCGAAAAACGGCTGATGCCAAGGTATTCCGGGGCTGAGGAACACCACGTCGCAGTCCGCCAGCCGGGTCAGGTGTTCGGCGCCGCGCCACAGGTCGAGATTGGCGATATCGGTCGGCGCGTCCAGAGTCCCCCGGCCGGCGTCGTCGACGGCGTCGATCCGCGCCGCGCCCGCGGCCGCCGCGGTCCGGGCCAGCGACTGGCCCTCCTTGCCGAAGCCCCAGATGCCGACGGCGGCACCCGCGAGCTGCGGGCGCTGTGACGTCATGGCCGCTCGCCCAGGGCGGCGCGGTAGCGCTCGGGCACGTACTGCACTGCGGGGCTGTCGTCGTGGTCGGCGGCCACGCGTTCCAGATCGGCTCGCGCGCTGCGGAACTGCTCGACCAGCGGCAGGCCGGCCCACGATTCGTCGTCGAGGATGGTCAGCATCGACTCGGCGGCCTCGTAGTACTCGCCGACGCACTCGAACGGCTTGTGCGCGCCCACCCCGAGGATGTCCTCGAACTCGGCACGGCTGTCGGTGTCCTCGAACAGGTTTCGCCCGAAGATCGCCTCGATCTCAGCGCGGCCCAGCCGCGGCGCCATCAGCACGAAGACGAACTGGCACTTCGGGCAGTGCCCGCACCAGGTGGCGCCGCGGCGGCCGGCGTCGAGCGCGAACGGCCGGTTACAGCTGATGAACGCGCGGAAATACTGCGGGCTGGCGGCGAACCGGTCGGCGATCTGCGACTCCGACAGGCCCCGCAGCAGCGAGAAGTACCGGTCCTGGTTCAGCCCGTACGCGGCGAGGGTGTCGCGCAGCAGCGTCTCGTAGGTGACGCTCTTGGACCACTGGTGGTTGATGTCCTGGCCCATCCATTCGACGTTGCCGACATTGGACGACCGTTCGTTGGACAGCACGACCGGCCCCAGTCCGTTGGCGTCGGCCACGATCAAGCCGATGATGCTGTTGATGGCGGTGACCGGGATGTGTCCGTTGTAGGCGCCGGCGGCGTTGACGTCGATGAGCGTGCGGTCGATGGTCCGCATGACGCGCACGTGCGGCAGCCCGCTGATCTCGACGCAGCGGTCGATGGGGTCGAACTTGTTGACGTTGAACAACACCGGCCGCAGCGGGGTGAGCGCCTCGATGGTCACCACCGAATCCTTGCCGCCGCCGACCGGCACGAGCGGCGGCGCATCGGGATTCCAGATGTCGGCCTGCTGCGCGGCGATCTCGGCGCGGTCGCCGGTGAGCTCCGGGCTCAATGCGCCCGGCAGGGCGTTGCGGTAGGCGTACTCACCGAGGCCGCCGGCGAGCACCTGGCGCAGATACTCGCGTTCGAAATCGTAAGTCGGGAAAGCGATCTCGATCTGCGGTGGCGCGGCGGCCTTGTAGTAGCTCAGGGAGCAGGTCAGCGTCAGCAGGCGCAGCAGCCGGTCGTCGGGCCGGCCACCGCCCAGGGTGTCGCCGAAGTCGACGGTCTCGGCAAAGCTGACATCGTCGGCGGAGTCGGCTCCGCACATGGTGTAGCGCCCGCGGAACACGCCGCCCTCGATGTCGTAGCCGTCGATGCGGAACGACTTGTAGGACTGTGGGACAAAAGGTTTGGTCACAGCTGCTCCAGGAACGGCGGGTGGGCGGGATCAACGGGGACGGGGCGCGCCCCGAGTTGCGCGACGGGGTGGGTGCGGTACCGCGGCGAGATCCACCAGGCGCGGAGCACCTGGTCGACGGGCACGGCAGCGCGCCGCGCGAGCACCCGCACCACACCGCAGGCCTGCAATTGCTCGAGGATCGACACGGGCTCGGTGTTCTCGACGCCCACCAGTTCGGCACCGATGTCGAGTACCAGAGCACCGGCCACGGCGGGCGTGACATCGGGGCCGGGCGCGATGCCGTCCACGCAGCCCTGCTCGGCCAGCCGGCGCAGCAGCAGGTCCACGGTGCCCAGGCTGGTCGTCCGGGCCGCCATCCGCAGCCACGGCTCGCCCGTCGCCGCCGGCGGCGTCCAGTCGCTGTCGCGCCGGCCGATCCGGACCGGCTCGGCGGCATGGACCTGCGATGGCGTGGCCGTGACCACGCACCGGCCGCCGTCGGTGACCGTGACGGTCACGGCGACGAACTGCTCCGAGAACCGCGCCACGGCAGCGCCGAGATCGGCTTCGGACGGCATGGTGAGCCCGAAGTAGTCGGCGGGTTCGGCGAGGTGGCGCCACAGCCACGCGGTGTCGACGGTCCGGCCCTGGAAGATCGGCACGGTCACCGTCGGGTACGCACCCAGGCGGCCGACCAGTTCAGCCGGTGCGATCGCCACGACGTCGGGCGGCGGCGAAGGCATGCGAAAATCGGTCACTATCAGCAAATTCTATCCCATGGGAGGGAGCACCCAGGTGGGGGTGATCCGGCTCACCGAAGCCGACTGGCGGGAGTTCGCGGCGCTGCGGCTGCGCGCGCTGGCCGATTCCGCGGGGACCGACGATGCCGAATACCGCACCGAGATGAGCTTCACCGGGACGCAGTGGCGCCGGCGGCTGCGGGCGCACGCCCAGTTCGCGCTGGCCCAGGAGGACCGGCTGGTGGGCCTGATCGCGGCGCATCGGGCCAGCCCGAGCTCGGTGTACCTCTACTCGCTGTGGACCGATCCGGTCGCCCGCGGCCGCGGCGTGGCGCGCGCCCTGTTGACCGCCGCCATCGACTGGGGCCGCGGCCTGGGCGCGCAGATCGTGACCCTGCGGGTGCACCGCGACAACACCGCCGCGCTCGGGGTCTACCGCGCCTTCGGGTTCGTCGCCACGGCCGGTCCGGCCGCTGATTCCCAAAACCCCGGCCCGGCAGACGAGCTCACGATGTCTTTGACGCTGAGCTGAGATCCGGGCGGTATTTCGCGACCAGCTCCCGCAGGCGGTCCATCGCGTCGGCGGCCCGGGCCTTGTCGACGGTCTGGATGGCCATGATCGGGACGTACTCGTCGTCGGGCAGGTCGACGCGCGCCCAGCGGGCGCCGAGCGGGAACGACACCCCGACGATGTCGGACCAGGCAATGGTCTTGTCGCTCAAGACGTTACGGACGACGATACCGGCGGGACCGACCCGCAGCCGGGACCGTGCCGGCAATAGCACCGCACCGGCCAGGATGACCCCGAGCAGTGCCATGGACACCTGGTCGGCGGTCTGGAAGATCACCCCGGTGGCACCGATTTTCAGCAGCGCGCCGACCGTCACGTGCACGACGATGATGACGGCAGCCGCGGCGTAGGCGACGTACTTCACCCGCTGCGGCCGGACCTCCAGGTCCCAGCTGCCGGCTTCCTTCGTCATCGCCGCAGGTCGCGCAGCGTGATCGCGGTGGCCAGGGCCGCCGACGCGGCCTGCTCACCCTTGTCCTCCGCCGAGCCGGGCAGGCCGGCGCGGTCGATGGCCTGCTCCTCGGTATTGACCGTCAGCACCCCGTTGGCGACCGGTGTCGACTCGTCGAGCGACACCCGCGTCAGGCCCTGCGTGACGGCATCACATACGTAATCGAAATGCGGTGTGCCACCGCGGATCACCACGCCCAGCGCGATCACCGCGTCATGGGTCTTGGCCAATTCCTGTGCCACCACCGGGATTTCGATGGCGCCGAGCACACGAATCACGGTCGGTTCGGCGATACCCGACGCGGTGGCCACCCGGCGCGCGCCGTCGAGCAGCGCGTCACAGATGGTGGTGTGCCAGGTGCTGGCGACGATGGCCAGTTTGATCCCGGACGCGTCGAGCTCCGGCATGTCCGGAACACCGACACCGCTCATTTACCTTCTCCGTCTGTTGCGTCACCGGCGAAATCGTCGAGTCCGATGAGGTCGTGGCCCATCCGGTCCCGCTTGGTCATCAGGTACCGGATGTTGTCGGCGTTGGGGCCGATGGGCAGCGGCACGCGCTCGATGATGTGCAGGCCGTAGCCGTCCAGGCCCACGCGCTTGGCGGGGTTGTTGGTGAGCAGCCGCATGGAGCGGATGCCGAGGTCGACCAGGATCTGGGCCCCGATGCCGTAGTCGCGGGCATCGGCGGGCAGGCCGAGCTCGAGGTTGGCGTCGACGGTGTCGGCGCCGGCGTCCTGCAGCTGGTAGGCCTGCAGCTTGTGCAGGAGGCCGATGCCGCGGCCCTCGTGTCCGCGCATGTACAGGACCACACCGCGGCCCTCGTTGGCGACCATCTCCATGGCGGCGTCGAGCTGGGGGCCGCAATCGCAGCGCCGGGAGCCGAACACGTCACCGGTGAGGCACTCGGAGTGCACCCGCACCAGCACGTCGTCGCCGTTCTCCGGGGAGACATCGCCGCGCACCAGCGCCACGTGCTCGACGTCCTCGTACATGCTGGTGTAGCCGACGGCCCGGAACTCTCCGTGCCGGGTCGGGATACGGGCCTCGGCGACACGCTCGATGTGCTTCTCGTGTTTGCGGCGCCACTCGATCAGATCGGCGATGGAGATCAGCGCCAGGTCGTGGTCATCGGCGAAGACGCGCAGCTCGTCGGTCTGGGCCATGGAGCCCTCGTCCTTCTGGCTGACGATCTCGCAGATCGCGCCGGCGGGCTGCAACCCGGCCAGCCGGGCCAGATCGACGGCGGCCTCGGTGTGGCCGGGCCGGCGCAACACGCCACCATCCTTGGCGCGCAACGGAACTACGTGTCCCGGCTTGGTGAAATCGTCCGCGACGGCATCCGGATCAGCCAGCGCCTGCATGGTCTTGGCGCGGTCGGAAGCCGAAATGCCGGTTCCCACACCCTTTTTCACGTCCACCGTGACGGTGTAGGCGGTGCCGTGCTTGTCCTGGTTCACCGCGTACATCGGCAGCAGGCCCAGCTTGTCGCAGATCGCGCCGTCGAGCGGCACACACAGGTAGCCCGAGGTGTAGCGGACCATGAAGGCCACCAGTTCCGGCGTCGCCTTCTCCGCGGCGAAGATCAGATCGCCCTCGTTCTCGCGATCTTCGTCGTCAATGACGACGACAGCCTTGCCCGCCGCGATATCGGCAATCGCCCGCTCGACGGAATCAAGCCTCGTCATCTCCACCACCCTTGCCGTGGCCACATCAGGGCCATGTTGATCACCTACCAGTATGAACCACTGGTACCGGCCGACTTACTCCCGCCGGTCCGCTCAGCGGACACGGCATGACAGGGCGCTACTGCGCCGGGGTGAGCAGCCGTTCGACGTATTTGGCGATGACGTCGACTTCCAGGTTCACCGTGGTGCCGACCGGGGCGCGGCCCAGCGTGGTCAGCTGCAACGTCGTTGGGATGAGAGAGATCTCGAACCAGTCGCCCTGCTCGTCACGGCCCAGACCGGACACCGTGAGCGACACCCCGTCGACCGTGATGGAGCCCTTCTCGACCACGTACCGGGCCAGCTGCGGCGGCAGCGCGATGCGCACGACCTCCCAGTGCTCCGACGGTGTGCGCGACAACACAGTGCCCGTCCCGTCGACGTGGCCCTGCACGATGTGGCCGCCCAGCCGGCTGTTGAGCGCAGCGGCGCGCTCCAGATTGACCCGGCCGCCGACCTCGACGCCGGCCAGGCTGGACCGGTTCAGGGTCTCGGCCATCACGTCGGCCGAGAACGCGCCGTCGGGCAGCACGTCGACGACCGTCAGGCAGACGCCGTTCACCGCGATGGAGTCACCGTGCCCGGCATCGGCGGTGACCAGCGGACCGCGGATGACGAACCGCGCCGCGTCTGCCAGTTGGTCCTTGCTGACGATCTCGCCGAGCTCTTCGACAATGCCGGTGAACATGGCCCTCAGCCTAGCTATGCCGCCGTCCAGAGCTGCTTCTCCCCGAAGTAGTGCGCCACCGGGTTGCCGCCCGAGATTCGCGATCGGCCGGTATCCCTCCGACTCGTACAACCGCTGGGCATACGGCTGCCGCGCCCCGGTGTCGAGCCTGGCAACCGCGTAACCGAGCCCGCGGGCGGCGTCTTCCAAGGCCCGCAACAGAATTCGGCCGCAGACGGGCCGGCCGTCGCGGTATCCGGCCAGGTAGACGCCGTGCGGCGGGCCGAGCTCGGCCGGCCCGGCCTTCGGCATGTCCGCCGCGTTCAGATCGAGGCCGCCGCGGACGTCGGCGTACAGCTCGGCCATTTCGGCCTCCATGGCTCCCACCAGCACCGCACCGTCGCCGCTATCGATCGGGACCGCCCGGAATTCGAGTTCAGCAACCATGCCTGTGGTTCAACCGGCCGGTCGAGACAACTTGTTAGTCGGGCGCACCTATTACGATGCAGGACATGCAGACGCGCAAACGCTCCGCCATGCTTGTTTCCCTACTCTCCACCGTGATGGCCGGGGTGCTCCTGGTCTCCGGTTGCTCGAAGTCCGAGGCCCCCTCGGCGCCGCTGCCGGACGCCGCGGCGCTGCTCAAGCAGTCCGCCGACACCACCCGCGGCCAGCAGAGCGTGCACCTGGTCCTGACCGTCAACGGCAAGATCGCCAAGCTGACGGTCACCAAGCTGACCGGCGACATGACGCTGACCCCGGCCGTCGCCGGCCAGGGCAAGGCCAACCTGTCGGTGGGCGGCATGGGTGTCCAGGACGCGCCGTTCGTCGTCTACGACAACCACCTGTACGCCTCGCTGTCGTCGGGTGGCCCGCTGTCGGACTTCGGCCCCGCCGACGCCATCTACGACATCTCGGCGATCCTGCGCCCGGAGACCGGCCTGGCCAACATCCTGGACAACTTCACCGACGCCAAGGCCGTGGGCCGTGAGGACATCAACGGCGTGAAGACCGTCAAGGTCACCGGCACCGTCAGCGCCGAGGCGGTCAACAAGATCGCCCCGCAGCTGAAGGTGACCCAGGCGCTGCCGGGCACGGCCTGGATCGAAGAGGGCGGCAACCACCAGCTGGCGCAGGCTCAGCTCGAGACCAGCCCGGGCAACAACCTGCAGATGACGCTGACCGACTGGGGTAAGCCGGTCACCGTCAACAAGCCCGACGTCCAGTAATGGCCCGGGGTAACAACCGGCACGTCTCGATAGCCGCAGGTAGCCTCGCGGTCCTGCTCGGCGCGCTCGACACCTATGTCGTCGTCACGATCATGACCGACATGATGAAGGACCCGCCGGACGGCATCGGCATCCCGATCAACAAGATCCAGCAGGTCACCCCGGTGGTCACCTGGTATCTGCTGGGCTACATCGCGGCGATGCCGCTGCTGGGCCGGGCCTCGGACCGGTTCGGGCGCAAGCTCGTGTTGCAGGTCAGCCTGGCGTTGTTCGCCGTGGGTTCGATCGTCACGGCAATGGCCGGCATGTTCGCGCCGGCAAACGAGTTGATCGAACCGCTGAACCAGCTGATCGTCGGCCGGACCATCCAGGGCGTCGCGAGCGGCGCGCTGCTGCCGGTGACGCTGGCACTCGCCGCCGATCTGTGGGCGGCACGCAACCGCGCCGGGGTGCTCGGCGGTATCGGTGCCGCCCAGGAGCTGGGCAGCGTGCTGGGCCCGCTGTACGGCGTGGCCGTGGTGTGGCTGCTGCACGACTGGCGCGATGTCTTCTGGATCAATGTGCCGCTGACGATTGTGGCCATCGCGATGATCCACTTCAGCCTGCCATCGCGGATCGAAACCGAGAATCCGGAGAAGATCGACGTCCTCGGCGGCGTATTGCTGGCCGTCGCGCTCGGACTGGCGACCTGGGGGCTGTACAACCCCAACCCGGACGGCAAGCAGGTACTCCCGGAGAACGGTCCGCCGTTGCTGATCGCCGCCGCGGTCGTCGCGGTCGCATTCTTCGTGTGGGAGAAGTTCGCCCGAACCAAGTTGATCGATCCGGTGGGCGTGCATTTCCGCCCGTTCCTGGCGGGTCTGGCCTCGTCGCTGTGCGCGGGTGCGGCGTTGATGGTGACGCTGGTCAACGTCGAGCTGTTCAGCCGCGGCGTGCTCGGCATCGACCAGGCGCACGCGATCTTCAAACTGGCGTGGTTCCTGGGCGCGCTGCCGGTCGGCGCGGTGGTCGGCGGGTGGATCGCCACCCGGATCGGCGACCGGATCGTCGCGTTCGTCGGTCTGCTCATCGCGGCGGGCGCGTACCTGCTGGTGTCGCACTGGGACATGGATGTGCTCTCGGCCACCCACGACCTCGCGATCGTGTCGCTGCCGACGCTGCCGACCGACCTGATCATCGCCGGGCTGGGACTGGGTCTGGTCATCGGACCGCTGACGTCGGCGACGCTGCGGGTGGTCCCCACGGCCCAGCACGGCATCGCCTCGGCCGCCGTCGTGGTGTCCCGCATGATCGGCATGCTCATCGGCATGGCGGCACTGACGGCATACGGCCTGTACAAGGTCCAGCAGGCGCTGGCCTCGATGCCGCCGGTGAAGGGCGGCAGCCTTGCCGAGGCCGCGGAGCAGATCACGCGAAATACCAGGACTGCTTACACCATGCAGTACAGCTCGATCTTCCTCATCACCGCCATCGTGTGTGTGGTGGGCGCGCTGGCCGGTCTGCTGATCGCCGGCCGCCACGAGCAGGCCGAGGAACCCGAAACCGCTCCCCAGGTTGATCCCGCCCCGGTGGCGTAGGCCGTAACGACAACGGAGCCGCAGAGTCGATCGACTCTGCGGCTCCGTTGTATCTGGCCTGTTGTCCGGGCTAGCAGCGCTCTACGCCCGGGCGCATCAGCACCACGTTGTCCGGGATGTACGCCGGGCTCGGTGCGGGCGCGGGTTCCGGGTGGGACCCGTTCGCGTGTGCCGCGAGGCGTTCCAGCGCCACGTCCACGGCCTCGTCGAACTCTTCGACGACACTCAGCACCGCCCGCAGGGGGCGGCGGAACATCATGTCCCTGATGCCATCTTCACTCGGACGGAAGCTGAGCCAGTCCTGCAGTGCAGTCATGCTCGTATCCTTTGCTCGTGATCACCTTCGCTCTAACGACATCGGTGAGCGCGATATTTCAGCCGGATCCAGGTGACCCGGTGTCTGCAGTCAATTTTACGGATGCGAAATCCTGGCCGCCTGCACGAATGTCTCGGCATTGATCTCGAACTGATAACGATTAGCAAAACTAAAGATGAGCCGCGGTGAGCCCACTCACATCAGCAGCCAGGGTGAATCGCACGTCTCAGCCACTTTTGGGAACCAGTTCGACTGGCGCAGCCCGCGGCTGTCCCGGTCGGAGCCCGCGCGCAGCGCGCAAAAAGTTCGCTGGAAGCGCCCGAGCAATCAGTTCGGTACGAGACTGAGCCGAACGTCGGCGCCGACCGTCTCGACGCCGTCGAACCGCCAGCGGCGGGCCTGCGAGATGGTCGACACCCCGGCATCGTCGATCGCCGTGATCGGTCCGCCCAGCAGCGTCGGCGCCAGATACGCCAGGATCCGGTCCACGAGTCCCGCCCGGACGAACGCCCCGGCCAGGGTCGGGCCGCCTTCGAGGATCACATCGGTACGGTCCGAGAGGGCCTGGAGCACCTCGACCGGGTCGTGGGTGCGGATCACCATGGTCCGGGAATCGTCGTTCAGGACGTTGGACTCCGACGAGATTTCGCGTGCCCCGACCACCACTCGCAGCGGCTGACGGGCCGCCAGGGTGCCGTCGGACTGGCGGGCCGTCAGCGTCGGGTCATCGGCCAGGACCGTCCCCGTGCCGACGACGATGGCGTCGGCCGCCGCGCGGTGCCGGTGCACATCGGCCCGGGCCGCGGGGCCCGTGATCCACTGGCTGGTGCCGTCGGCGGCGGCGCTGCGCCCGTCGAGGCTGGCCGCGAATTTCCACGTCACATGGGGCCGGCCGGTGCGCTGGCGGTGCAGCCATTCACGCAGCGGACCACCGCTGACCTCATCGGCGAGGACACCCGAGGACACCGTCACGCCGGCATCGGTCAGCCGCTGGGCGCCGCCCGCGGCCACCGGATTGGGGTCGGCCACGGCGAATACGACGGCCGCCACCCCGGCGTCCAGCAGCGCGTCCACGCACGGGCCGGTGCGGCCCTGGTGGTTGCACGGTTCGAGCGTCACCACGGCGGTGCCGCCCGCGGCCCGCGTACCGGCCCGCCGCAGTGCCATGACCTCGGCGTGCGCCTCCCCCGGCGGCTGGGTCCCGCCGACGCCGGCCACTTCACCGTCGCGGTCCAGGATCACGGCGCCGACCGGCGGGTTCGGGTACGTCGTGCCTTTGACCGCGTCGGCCTGGCCGATGGCCAGCCGCATGGCCGTCTCGATGGCCTCCGGCGTCACAGCACCAGATGCGGTGACGCGGCCGCGGCCTGACGCCGCAGGGATTCCACCGCGGCGCCCGGATCCGCCGCGTTGTACACCGCTGAACCCGCGACGAAGCAGTCCACGCCCGCCGCGGCGGCGGCTTCGATGGTGTCGGCGTTGATGCCGCCGTCGATCTCGACGACCAGGGTCAGCTCACCGGAGTCGACCAGGCGCCGTACCGCGGTGACCTTCGGCAGTACCTCGGCGATGAACTTCTGGCCACCGAAGCCCGGTTCGACCGACATCACCAGCAGGGTGTCGAAGTCGCGCAGGATTTCCAGGTACGGCTCGATCGGGGTGCCGGGCTTGACGGACAGGCCCGCCTTGGCGCCGGCTGCGCGGATGTCGCGGGCGACGGAGATCGGGTCGTCGGTGGCCTCGGCGTGGAACGTCACGTTGTAGGCGCCGGCCTCGGCGTACGACGGTGCCCAGCGCTTCGGATCCTCGATCATCAGATGGCAGTCCATCGGGATGTCGGTGACCTTCAACAGGCTCTCGACGACCGGCAGACCCAGCGTCAGGTTGGGGACGAAATGGTTGTCCATGACGTCGACATGCAGCCAGTCGGCGCCCTCGACCGCCGCGGTCTCGTCGGCGAGCCGGGCGAAGTCGGCGGAAAGGATGGACGGGGCGATGAGTGGTCCTGCCATGGCGGTCAGACTACTTTGAGCGCGGCCGCGAACATCGCATCGGTGCCATGCCGATGTGGCCATAACTGCACGTGTGGTCCGGGACCGAGTCGATCGGCCGGGGCGAACAGCGGGCGGGCGTCGATCTGTTCGACCGGTTGACGGCGCAGGGCGTCGGCGATGACACCCACGGTCTCGGCCAGGTGCGGCGAACACGTCGCGTACAGCACCACACCGCCGGGCCGGGTGAGTTTGATTGCCGCAGCGAGCAATTCACGCTGCAGCCGGGCGAGGCCGGGCACGTCCGACGGCTGCCGGCGCCACCGCGCCTCGGGCCGGCGACGCAGCGCGCCCAGACCGGTGCAGGGCGCGTCGACCAGGACCCGGTCGAAGGACCCGGGCGCCAGACCGGACTCACGGCCGTCGACGCGGAGGACCTCGACACCCATGCCGGTGGTGTTGCGCTCGACCAGATCGGCGCGGTGCTCAGTCGGTTCGACGGCGGTCACGGTGGCGCCGCACTGCGCGGCGATGGCCGCGAGCATCGCGGTCTTGCCGCCGGGCCCCGAACACAGGTCCAGCCAGCGGGTGTCGTTGCCTTCCAGCGGCACCTCGGTCAGCGCGCGGGCCACCAGCTGGCTGCCCTCGTCCTGCACCTGCGCCAGGCCGTCCCGGATCGGGTCCAGCTGGCCGGGGTCGCCGCCGGGCAGGTAGACCGCGTACGGCGAGAACCGGCCGACATCGCCGCCGACCGCCGCGGCGAGCTCCTCGGCACTGATCTCCCCCGGGCGCGCCGCGAGGTGCACGACGGGGCGTTCGTCGTCGCTGGCGAGCATCGCATCGAGCTCCCCGGCATCGGCACCGAGTGCGTCGGCGAAGGACTGCGCCACCCAGCGCGGGTGCGCATGCGTGAACGCGGTGTGGCCGATGGGGTCGGCCGCAGCCGACGGCGCGAGCTCGGCCACCCAGGCCGCCTCGTCCTTACTCGCGATGGCACGCAGCACGCCGTTGACGAAACCCGCACGCACCGAATCGAATTCGACGCCGGCCTGCTCGACGGTCGTGTCCACCGCGGCGTGGGCGTCGACGCGGGTGCGGAGCAACTGATAGGCGCCGAGCCGCAACAGATCGAGCAGCACCGGATCGATCCGGTCGGTGGGCCGCCCGGCGGCGCTCTCGATCACGGCGTCGAGCAGCCCGACGCAGCGGCAGGTGCCGTACGTCAGCTCGGTGGCGAAAGCCGCGTCGCGGCCGGTGATATCGCGCTCGCGCAGGATGGCCGGCAGCGCGAGGTTGGCGTACGCATCACGCTGCGAGACGGCGCGCAGCACGTCGAACGCAGCCTGGCGGGCCGGATCCAGCGGCTTGCGGCGCGGCCCGCGTGGCGCCTGCGACCGGCCCGGCTGCCGGTCCTGACGGTCCCGGCCACCCGCGCGCCCCTGGCTGTTGGGACGGCCCTGCCGTCCGCGTCCGCTCCGTTCGGTCACCGGGCCACCACACCTTCGTCCAGCCGGGCGCCGCGCGCCCAGTCCGCCGCATTCATCAGTTTCTTCCCCGGTGGTTGCACCATGCCCAGGCGCACCGGTGTGCTCCCGGTGCCGACCAGCACGCCCGCCTTCTGCACGCGAATTGCACCGGGCGCCAACGGTTCTGCCTCGACCGGAACCACCGGACCGAGTTTCACCCGCAGGTCGCCGATCTCGGTCCAGGCGCCCGGGTTCGGCGTGACCGCGCGGACGCGACGGTCGACGACGTGCGAGGGCAGGTCCCAGCGCACGCGCGCGTCCTCGACAGTGACCTTGGGCGCGATCGTCACCCCGTCGGTGGGCTGCGGCACCGCGGTCAGCGCGCCGTCCTCGACACCATCGAGCGTCGTCTCCAGCAGACCCGCGCCGGCTTCGGCCAGTCGGGCCAGCAGATCGCCCGCGGTGTCGATGGGCCGCACCGCCTCGGTCAGCACGCCGTACACCGGTCCGGAGTCCAGGGCCCGCTCGATCTGGAACGTGGTGGCGCCCGTCACTTCATCGCCCGCCGCGATGGCGGCCTGCACCGGGGCGGCGCCGCGCCACGCCGGCAGCACCGAGAAGTGCAGGTTGATCCAGCCCAGCCGGGGCACCGCCAGCAGCTCGTCGCGCAGCAGGGCACCGTAGGCGACGACGGCGCAGCAGTCGGGGGCCAGCGCGGCGAGTTCGGCGACGAACTCGGGCTCATTCGGCTTGGGCGGCCGCAGCACCGGAATACCTTCGGCCAGAGCGAGTTCCGCGACGGGGGACGGCGCCGGCTTGCCGCGGCGACCGGCTGCCGCGTCCGGACGGGTCAGCACCGCGACCACCTCGTGGCGGGGCGACGCGATGAGCCGACGCAATGACGGCAGCGCGGGTTCCGGAGTTCCGGCGAAGACGATACGCACGATCCACCAGGCTAGTCATCCGATGTGCAGCGGATCGATCTGCACCCGCACCGGCGTCTGATCGTGGCGGGCGCTGAGCACACCGGTCGCCCGGCGCAGGGCCGCCGCCAGCACCAGGCCACGCTCGCGCGAGACCCGCACCAGCATCCGGTGCACGGGTGCGCCCGGGTCCACACCGGGCGGGCGACGGGCGCCGAACGGCAGATCGACCGGCCCCAGCACCTCGGCATCGGGCGGCAGCGCCGCGGCCTCCAGCAGCGCGTCGGCCGCCTCCGGGACGCCGTCGACGGCCGCGAGATGAACTGCGGGCGGTAGCCCCACCTCGGCACGGCCGTCGAGCTCGGACTCGGCATGCCCGACCGGGTCCCAGCGCACCAGCGCCTGCACCGTCGGGATCGACGATTCCGCCACCACCGCCACCGTGCCCCCGGCCGCGCGGTCGAGCACCATGGCCGACGCCGACATCCACCGGCGCAGCGTGTCCTCGGCCGCGCGCAGATCCTGGCGGCCCAGCAGCGCCCAACCGTCCAGCAACAGCGCCGCGCCGTAACCGCCGTCAGCACGCGGTTCGGCGCCCGGGGTCGCCACCACGACGGCGGGGCGGGCCGGTACCTCGGTGACCACCGCGTCACCGCCGGAGGTGACGACGGGCACGCCCGGAAAGGCCCGGCCCAGCTCCTCGGCGGTGCGCCGGGCCCCGACCACCACGGCGCGTACCGCGTCCGAGCCGCACCGGCCGCAGCGCAGCGCGATGTCCTGGCGACCGCACCACCGGCACACCGCACCGACGGTGTCGCGGTCCGGCAGCGACAGCGGACCGGTGCAGTGCCGGCACCGGGCGATGGTCCGGCATTTGCCGCAGGCCAGCGCGGGAACGTAACCGCGGCGCGGCACCTGGACCAGCACCGGCCGCCCGGCGCTCAGCGCCGCCCGCGCCGCGCCCAGGGCCATCGACGGCAACCGGGCGGTGCGGGCCGCGGCGTCGCGTTCGTGGGTGTGGGCGTCGTCGTCGAGAGCGACGACCCGCGGGGCCCTCGCGCGCACCACACTGCGGCCGGCCACCAGGTCGTGCGCCCACTTGCTGCGCACCAGCGCCTGCGCCTCGGCGGTGCGCGCGAAGCCCCCGATGATTGCGCCGCAACGCAATTGGTGCGCCCGTAGCATCGCGACCTCGCGCGCGTGCGGATACGGGGCGCGCGGTTCGGCGAGCGAGTCGTCGCCGTCGTCCCACACGACGACGAGCCCGAGGTCGGCGACGGGCGCGAACACCGCGCTGCGGGTCCCGATGACGAGGCGCGCCTGCCCGCGCAGCACCGACAGCCACCGCCGGTAGCGCTGCGACGGGCCGAGACCGGCGGACAGCGCCACCACCCGGGTTTCGTCGACGAGCGTCAGCGCCGCGGCGTGGAGGGCGTCGACATCGCGCTGATCCGGCACGATCAGCAGGGCCGCACGGCCGGCGTTGACGACGACGGCCGCCGCCTCCGCGAGGCGCCGGGCCCAGTCCTCGCCCGGCAGCGCCTGCCACACCGCGCGCGGGGCCCGGCCCTCGGTGAGCGCTTCGAGGAACTGCTCGCCGCGGCCGTAGTGCTGCCAGGCGCCGGCGTCGACATCCCGCGGAATGAACGGCGGGAGTTCCGGTGGCGGTTGTTTCTCCACCGTCGCATGCCGGGGCGGAATGGCCAGTCGCAGCACGTCGGGCCGGCTGCCGGCGTACCGGGCGGCCACCGCTTCGGCCAGGCGTTGCACGTCGGGGGTCAGTACGCGCTCGGCCGACACCACGCGGTCCAGCCAACCGAGCTTGCCGGAATGGTCGGTGTCCGAACGCCTTTCGAGAATGAAGGCATCGACCAGTCGGCCGTTGAACCGGACCTTGGCCCGCACGCCCGGCTGGGCGTCGTCGGACAGGTCGGCCGGCACCAGGTAATCGAACTCGCGGTCCAGGTGCGGCACCGACAGCATCGGCAGCACCCGAGCCACGGGCTCGTGCTCGGCCTGCGCTCTGGTGACGGTCACGCAGTCGGTGTAGCAGACACGGCCGACACCGTCGACACTGTCCGGCCCGCGAAGAAGCCCGCGGTGATCAGGAGCAGCGACGCGGCGTAGGCCCACCAGATCGGGACCGCCAGCCTCTCGTCACCGAGCACGAACTTGCTGATGCCGATCATGCCGTCGCTCACCGCGAAACACAGCGCCCCGAGCGCGGTCCAGTGGGTCGGCAGGTCGGCGAACAGCGCCGTGCACACCATGGCCACCAGGACCGCCATGTAGACGGTGACGGGGATGGTCATCTGCTGCGCCACCAGGCTGGGCCAGAACCAGACGACGAGCCCGACGCAGATCACGACGAGGACTGCGGCACCGGCGGTGGCCGCCGGGGTGCGCCGGGCCAGCGGCAGCAGCGCGGCCAGGAAACACAGGTGCGCGATCAGGAACGAGCCGAGCCCGAACACGAATCCCATGGGCCATCCCGGCACGGCCAGCAGGAAGTCACCGCCCGCCGAGAACACCAGGGCGGCGACCAGCCAGTTGCGTTCGCGGACGATCGCATGGCCGGCCGCGGCCACCGCCAGCAGGAGCGCAGGCAGTGCCTTGATCGCAGGCTGCAGTACGAACTGGCCGGTCAGGTCGGCGCCCGACGGCAGCCGCAGCGCCGTCGCGATGAGGAAGATGCCGTAGCCGGCGGCGACCACGGCGGCCGCTATCCACAGCCACCGACGCACTGCGTACGGTGATCTCATGTCGGACACTGTGCGTCCCCCGCTCGATCCCATTCTGCAAAAGGTACTGGAAGCGGTTCCCTTCCAATTGACCATGGACGGTGGCGTCGAAGCCGCCCGCGCGCGGTTCCGCGAGCTGCCCCGCAAGCCGGTGTTCCCGGAGGTCCGCGCCGAGGACCGCGTCGTCGACGGCGTGCCGGTCCGCATCTACCGGCCCGCCGACGTCGCACCGTCGGCACCAGTGGTGCTGTTCTTCCACGGCGGCGGCTGGGTGGTCGGCGACCTGGACACCTATGACGGCACCGCCCGCCTGCATGCCGTCGGGACCGGCGCCGTCGTGGTGTCGGTGGACTACCGGCTCGCCCCCGAGCACCCCTTCCCCGCCGCGGTCGACGACGTCTGGGCCGTCACGCAGTGGGTGGCCGCCCATGCCGACGAGATCGGCGGCGACCCGGATCGTCTTGCGGTGGCCGGTGATTCGGCCGGCGGCAACCTGGCCGCGGCGGTCGCACAGCTGGCCCGCGACGCCGGCATCACGCTGCGCGCCCAGTTGCTGTGGTACCCCGCGACCACCTGGGACACGTCACTGCCGTCGTTCACCGAGAACGCCGACGCCCCGGTCCTGGGCCGCGACGCCGTCGGGGGCTTCTCGTTGCTGTACGCCACGGGCGTCGACCTGCGGAACCCGCCGGCCACGCTCGTCCCGGCGCGCGCGGAATCCCTGGCCGGGCTGGCACCGGCCTACATCGCCGTCGCCGGATATGACCCACTGCGCGACGACGGTATCCGCTACGGCGAGATGCTCACCGCGGCAGGGGTTTCCGTCGAGGTACACAACGCCGAGACCCTGGTGCACGGTTACCTCGGTTACTACGGCGTGGTGCCCGCGACGACCGAGGCGGCCGACCGTGCCATCGCCGCGCTGCGGGTCGCGTTAGCCTGAGGCATGACCCTGGACGAGACGCCGGACACCCGCCCCGCCATCGACCCGATCCTCAAAGCCCTCCTGGACGCCGTGCCGCTGGAGTTCACCATCGACGACGGCGTCGAGGTGGCCCGGTCCAAGCTCGCCGCGGTGCGCCCGCCCGCCGCGATGCTGCCGGACCTGCGGATCGAGAACCGCGTACTCGATTGCGGTGACGCCGGCCAGATTCCGGCCCGTATCTACTGGCCGCCCATCGACGGCGAGACCCGTCCGCTGCCGGTCGTGGTCTTCTACCACGGCGGCGGCTGGGCCATCGGCGACCTGGATTCCCATGACCATGTGGCCCGCGCCCATGCCGTCGGCGCCCGCGCCATCGTGGTGTCGATCGAGTACCGGTTGGCGCCTGAGCATCCGTTCCCCGCCGCCATCGAGGATTCGTGGGCGGCACTGCAGTGGGTCGGCGCGCACGCCACCGAACTCGGTGGCGACCCCGAGCGCCTCGCGGTGGCGGGCGATTCGGCCGGCGGCAACATCTCCGCCGTGATGGCGCTGCGGGCACGTGACGCGGGTGGCCCCGGGCTGAAGTTCCAGCTGCTCTGGTACCCCGTCACCACCGGTGACGTGTCGCTGCCGTCGTTCACCGAGAACGCCGACGCGCCCATGCTCAACAGCAATGTCACCGCCGCGTTCCTGTCCTGGTACCTGCCCGGCATGGACCTCAGCGACGCCGCCGCACTCCCGACCGACCTGGCGCCGGCGAATGCCGAGTCACTGGAGGGTCTGCCGCCGGCGTACATCGGCACCGCCGAGCACGACCCGCTGCGCGACGACGGCGCACACTACGCCAAACTGCTTGCCGCGGCGGGTGTTCCGGTCGAATTGAGCAACGAGCCGACCATGGTGCACGGCTTCGTCAGCCTGGCCCTGGCCTCGCCGGTCGCGACCGAGGCCACCAACCGCGGCATCGCGGCACTGAAGGCCGCTCTGTACAGCTGATTTGCCGCCGAACAGACGCGAAAACCCCCTATTTCCACAAAAATAGGGGGTTTTCGCGTCTGTTCGCGAGAGTATGGAGTCATGACAACGCCTGATGTCCAAACGGTGATCGTCGGCGCCGGGTTCTCCGGGATCGGGGCCGGCATCCTGCTGGACCGGGCCGGGCTCGGCGACTACCGGATCCTCGAAGCCGGCTCCGGGCCCGGCGGCACGTGGTTCTGGAACACCTATCCCGGTGTCGCCGTGGATATTCCGTCGTTCTCCTACCAGTTCTCGTTCGAGCAGAGCGCGGACTGGTCGCGCACCTACGCCAAGGGCCACGAGCTCAAGGCCTACGCCGAGCACTGCGTCGACAAGTACGGACTGCGGGACCGGATCCGGTTCGGCACCGAGGTCACCGGAGCCGAGTACGACGACGCCGCCGACCTGTGGCGCGTACACACCGGCACCGGCACCGTCACCGCACGGTTCCTGATCAACGGCAGCGGCGTGCTGACGGTACCCAAGCCGCCGGACATCGACGGCGTCAGCGACTTCACCGGTATCACGCTGCACACCGCACGCTGGGACAGCAGCATCGACCTGAGTGGCAAGCGGGTCGCGATCATCGGCACCGGCGCCTCGGCCGTCCAGGTGATCCCGGAGATCGCACCGATCGTGGAGCATCTCACGGTCTTTCAGCGGACGCCGATCTGGTGCTTCCCCAAGCTGGATCTCCCGCTGCCCGCAGCGGCCCGCTGGGCCATGCGCGTCCCCGGCGGCAAGACGCTGCAGCGGCTGGCCAGCCAGGCCTACGTCGAGCTGACCTTCCCGCTGTCGGCGCAGTACTACAGCGTGTTCCCGTTGGCGGACGGCGCGGCCAGGATGGGCCGGTCGTTCCTGCGCCGTGAGGTCCACGACCCCGTGGTGCGTGACAAGCTCACCCCGCGGTACGCCGTGGGCTGCAAACGGCCGGGCTTCCACAACACCTACCTCGCGACCTACAACCGCGAAAACGTCAGCCTGGTAACCGAATCCATCGAGCGCATCACGCCCGCAGGGGTACGCACCGCCGACGGGCAGGAGCACGAGGTGGACGTGCTGATCCTGGCCACCGGGTTCAAGGTGATGGACGTCGACAGCGTGCCGACGTTCCCCGTCACCGGTGCCGGCGGCCATACCCTCGGCGAGTTCTGGGAGACGCAGCGGCTGCAGGCCTATGAGGGCGTCAGCATCCCCGGTTTCCCGAACTTCTTCACCGTCATGGGTCCGTACGGCTACGTGGGTTCGTCCTATTTCGCGCTGATCGAAGCTCAGACCCATCACATCGTGCGCTGCCTGCAGCGGGCGGAAAAGCTTGGCGCCCACCGGGTCGAGGTCTCGCAGGAGGCCAACGACCGCTACTTCGACGAGATGATGCGCAAACGCCACCGTCAGGTGTTCTGGCAGGACAGCTGCCAGTCGGCCAACAGCTACTACTTCGACAAGAACGGCGACGTGCCGCTGCGGCCCGCCACCACTGTGGAGGCCTACGTCCGCAGCCGCCGCTTCGACCTCGACGACTACGAGTTCAGCGCCTGAGCGTTCGTGGCGGCGCCCGTATGAAAGTTCTTTGAACCCGGTAACTTTTCCGCATGCGTTGGCATCGGCACGACTATGGGCGCTGAATCGTCGGTACAGTCGCGGAGGTGACGACCCGGCCGATGCGATGGCGGGCAGCGACCCTGCTGCTTGTCGCCCTGCTGGGCCTCGCGATCGGCACCCAGCTGGGCAGCAAGCCCGCCACCACGGCGCACGCCCACGCAGCCCCCGTCCTCGTGGCCCCGGGCCACACGCTGCCGTCGGTGACCGCCGAACATCCACACCTGCGCGACAATTCGATCCCGTCGGCGCCGGATCTGATGATCGGTCTGCCCCGGTCCACCTCCAACCTCCTGGCTCTCGGCCTGGCCGTCGCTGTCTGCGTCGCCATGGTGTGCTGGTGCGCACTGACGCCGGTGACCAGCCGCGGCCCGCCCCGTCCGGCGGCTGCGATTCACACCGGCCGGGCGGTCCTGACCCGGCTGTGCATCTCCCGACGCTGATCGGCTAGCGCAGGTCGGCCACAGTGCGTGGCCGATCGGTGTCCGCTGCCCGATTCCGCTGCCGCATCGCGGCCTCAAGCGACGAAAAGTGATGCACTCATGAACAATTCGATCAACCTCACCCTGCCCAGAAAATCCTCTCGACCGGCGTCGGGGCCGTGCCGGCTGGCCCGCTACGACCGGCCCGGCACCATGGTCGGCGGCACCCCGGTACTGCGGATCGCCGCTCCGTTCACCACCGACGACCAGGGCTTCTGGGCCAAGCTCGAAGGCGTCAACCCCGGCGGCATGAAAGACCGGCCCGCCATGTACATGGTCGAACGCGGCCGGGCCCGCGGCGACCTGTTGCCCGGCGCCCGGATCGTCGAATCCACCAGCGGCACACTCGGACTCGGTCTGGCCCTGGCCGGCACCGTGTACGGGCACCCGGTCACGCTGGTGACCGATCCCGGCATGGAACCGATGATGCTGCGCATGCTGGCCGCGTACGGCGCCGACATCGACCTGGTCACCGAGCCGCACCCGACCGGCGGCTGGCAGCAGGCCCGCCGCGACCGGGTGGCCGAGATCCTCGCCGGGGACCCCACCGCGTGGTATCCCGACCAGTACAACAACCCCGACAACGTCGACGCGTACCGCGATCTCGCCCTCGAATTGCAGTCGCAGCTGGGCTCGGTCGACATCCTGGTCTGCTCGGTCGGTACCGGCGGCCACTCGGCCGGGGTGGCAAAGGTGTTGCGCGAGTTCAATCCTGACCTGAAGTTGATCGGCGTCGACACCGTCGGGTCGACGATCTTCGGCCAGCCCGCGCAGAGCCGGCTGATGCGCGGCCTGGGGTCGAGCATCTACCCGGACAACGTCGACTACGACGCGTTCTCGGAAGTGCACTGGGTGGCACCCGCCGAGTCGGTGTGGGCCTGCCGGGCACTGGCCTCGACCAGTTACGCCAGCAGTGGCTGGAGCGGCGGCGCGGTGGCGCTCGTCGCGGGGTGGGCGGCGCGCCGCCACGATGCGGACACCACGATCGCCGCGATCTTTCCCGACGGGCCGCAACGGTATTTCGACACCGTCTACAACGACGACTACTGCCGTGAGCACAACCTGCTCGGCATCGAACCGCCCGCCGAGCCCGCGGTGATCGCGGACCACACTGAGCACGTGGTGGATTCGTGGACCCGCTGCACCACGGTGCGCAGGCCCGAAGCTGCGAGGCGGTGATGCAGGCGCTCACCGAGTTCCGCAGCTTCGGCTGGCCCAGCCGGGTGCTGATGCTCAACCAGTTCGGCATCAACCTCGGCTTCTACATGCTGATGCCGTACCTGGCCGGATATCTGGCCGGCCCGCTGGGTCTGGCCGGCTGGGCCGTCGGGCTTGTGCTCGGGGTACGGAACTTCTCGCAGCAGGGCATGTTCATCGTCGGTGGAACGCTGGCCGACCGACTCGGCTACAAGCCGCTGATCGTCACCGGCTGCCTGTTGCGCACGGCGGCGTTCGGCCTGCTGGCGGTCGCACAGTCCCTGCCGGCACTGCTGATCGCCTCGGCGGCAACCGGTTTCGCCGGGGCCCTGTTCAACCCCGCGGTGCGCGCCTACCTGGCCGCGGACTCCGGCGAGCGCCGGGTGGCGGCGTTCACGGTGTTCAATGTCTTCTATCAAGGCGGCATCCTCGCCGGCCCGCTGGTGGGACTGGCCCTGATGGCGCTGGACTTCCGGGTGACGGCGGGCATGGCCGCGGTGGTGTTCGCGGTGCTCACCATCGCGCAACTGTTCGCCTTGCCGAAAGACCACGCCACTGTCGCCGAACGCGTCTCGATCCTGCACGACTGGCGCACTGTGCTGGCCAACCGCCCGTTCCTGTTGTTCGCGGCGTCGATGGTCGGCACCTACGTGGTGACGTTCCAGGTGTACCTGGCGCTACCGCTGCACGCCGGGGTGCTGTCGCCGCAGCACGAATCGGCCATCGTGGCAGCAGTTTTCGCGGTGTCTGGGCTGGTCGCCATCGGCGGCCAGATGCGCATCACGGCCTGGTTCACGGCACGCTACGGCCGCGCCCAGTCGCTGACCATCGGCGTACTGGTGCTCGCGGCGGCATTCGTCCCGCTCATCGTGGTGCCCGATGACCGGTGGGGGCAGCCGGCCGCGGTGACCGCACTACTCGTGACGGCCGCGCTGCTGGCCGTCGGCTCGGCCGCGGTGTACCCGTTCGAGATGGATACCGTGGTGTCGCTGGCGGGCGACCGGCTGGTGGCGACGTACTACGGCTTCTACAACACCATCGTCGGCGTCGGCATCCTGGTAGGGAATCTCGCCACGGGTGCGCTGATGGAGACGGCGCGCCATGCCGGCCGGCCGGAACTGGTCTGGGTGGCGCTCACCGCGATCAGCCTCTTGGTCGCGCTGGCGCTGTACCGAAGCCGCCGGCTGGAGCCGGAGCCCGTCGCCTGACCCAACACAGATGCCCCCGCGGTGCGGGGGCATCTGTGTTGCGCGGAAAGACTAGACCGAAGCCTGATTGTCTGACTCCTCAGCGCGGCTCGTTCTCCCCCGCAAGCAGGAGGTGCCCCCACGCCGCTTGATCGTCGTCAGACGGAAGCCTTCAGATCGTCGACCTTGTCGAGCTGCTCCCACGGCAGCTCGATGTCGGTGCGGCCGAAGTGGCCGTACGCGGCGGTCGGCGCGTAGATCGGGCGCAGCAGGTCCAGGTCGCGGATGATGGCGCCGGGACGCAGGTCGAAGACCGAGGTGATGGCCTTCTCGATGCGGGCCGGGTCGAAGTGCTCGGTGCCGAAGGTCTCGACGAACAGACCCACCGGGGCGGCCTTGCCGATGGCGTAGGCGACCTGGACCTCGACGCGGTCGGCCAGGCCGGCGGCGACGACGTTCTTGGCCACCCAGCGCATCGCGTACGCCGCGCTGCGGTCCACCTTTGACGGGTCCTTGCCCGAGAAGGCGCCGCCGCCGTGGCGGGCCCAGCCGCCGTAGGTGTCGACGATGATCTTGCGGCCGGTCAGGCCGGCGTCACCCATCGGTCCGCCGACGACGAAGTTGCCGGTCGGGTTCACCAGCAGCCGGAAGTCGGAGGTGTCCATGGTGTCGTGGGCCAGGTCGGCCAGCACGGTCTCGACGACGTGGCGGCGGATGTCCGGGGCCAGCGTGCCGTCCAGGTCGACGCCCTCGGCGTGCTGGGTCGACAGCACCACGGTGTCCAGTCGGACCGGGACGTTGTCGCGGTACTCGATGGTGACCTGGGTCTTGCCGTCGGGCCGCAGGTAGTCGACGGTCTCGTTCTTGCGGACCTCGGTGAGGCGCCGCGACAGTCGGTGCGCCAGCGCGATCGGCAGCGGCATCAGCTCGGGGGTGTCGTTGATGGCGTAACCGAACATCAGGCCCTGGTCGCCGGCGCCCTGAGCGTCCAGCGGGTCGCCGGCGCCCTCGACGCGCGCCTCATGCGCGGTGTCGACGCCCGCGGCGATGTCCGGGGACTGCGCGCCGATGCCGATGTTCACGCCGCACGTGGCGTAGTCGAAGCCCTTGTCGGAGTGGTCGTAGCCGATCTGACGGATCCGGTCCCGGACGATCAGCGGGATGTCGGCAAACGCCTCCTTGGCGGTGGTGGTCACCTCGCCCACGACGTGCACCTGACCCGTGGTCACCAGGGTCTCCACCGCGACACGCGATTTGGGATCCTGCGCGAGCAGCGCATCCAGCACCGAATCGCTGATGGCGTCACAGATCTTGTCCGGATGTCCTTCGGTCACCGACTCGCTGGTAAACAGCCGACCTTCACTCACGTCGCAAATCCCTTCCAAAACTTTGGTCCGCGCATAATATCCACGCCCGGCCAACAACTGTCGTGTACCCCTGCACAGCAAACCCGTTCCGCGGCGCGGTTCAGGCGATGTTCATTCGTCCTTGCCACGCAGGAAGGCCGCGATCGCATCGGCGATGCGACTGGCCATCAAGGTCTTGGACCCGTGCTCCAGCGCCGACTCGGCCCCGTCCGCCGCCAGCAACCACCCGTCGTTGACGTCGACCTCGAAGGCCTTGCCGTTCCCCACTGCGTTGACAACCAGCAGGTCACAGCCCTTGCGTTGCAGCTTCGCCCGGGCGTGGAACAGCACGTCACCGTTGGCATCGCCCGTCTCGGCGGCGAATCCGACGATGGCGCGCAGATTGGGCAGCTGACCGTCGGTGCGGGCGCGCACCGCGCCGGCGAGGATGTCGTCGGTCCGGGTCAGTGCGATGACGGGGGCTCCGTCGGCTTCGCCGGGGCCGTGCGTCTTTTTGATCTTGGTGGTCGCTACCTCGGTGGGACGGAAATCGGCGACCGCGGCCGCCATCACGAGGACGTGCGCGTCCGAGACGTACTTGAACACCGCATCCCGCAGCTGCGCTGCCGAGCTGATGTGGACGACCTCGACGCCCGCCGGGTCGGCCAGGCCTGCGGTGTTGCCGGCGATCAGGGTGACCTCGGCGCCGCGCTGGGCCATGACGCGCGCGACGGCGTAGCCCTGCTTGCCGGAGCTGCGGTTGCCGATGAAGCGGACCGGATCGATGGCCTCGCGGGTGCCGCCGGCGGTGACGACGACCTTGACCCCCGCCAGATCGCGGGGCAGCGCATCGCCGCGCTCGAGTAGGAGCTGCGCGAACGTGGTGATCTCTTCGGCCTCAGGCAGCCGTCCGGCACCGCTGTCGGCGCCGGTGAGGCGCCCGGAGGCGGGGTCGAGGACGACGACGCCCCGTCGTCGTAGCGTGGCCACGTTCTCGACGGTGGCCGGGTGCATCCACATCTCGGTGTGCATCGCCGGGGCGAACAGCACCGGACAGCGCGCGGTGAGCAGCGTGGCGGTCAGCAGATCGTCGCCGCGTCCCGCCACCGCCCGCGCCATCAGGTCGGCGGTGGCCGGTGCGACGACAACCAGGTCGGCCTCCTGGCCGAACCGGACGTGAGGCACCTCGGAGACGTCCTCGAACACCCCCGTGTGCACGGGATTGCCGGACAGTGCTTCAAAGGTGGCGGCGCCGACGAACTTGAGGGCCGACTCGGTCGGCACCACCCGGACCGAATGTCCGGCCTCGCTCAGCTGACGAACCAGGGTGCACGCCTTGTAGGCGGCGATACCTCCGGCGACTCCGACGACGATGCGTTTGCGGTCGGCCATGTTCGGCGCCTACGCGGCCTTACTCGCCCTCGGTGTGCTCGAGCAGGTCGCCGTGGATCTCGCGCATGGCGATCGACAGCGGCTTCTCCTGCAGGCCCGGCTCGACCAGGGGGCCGACGTACTCGAGGATGCCGTCACCGAGCTGGTTGTAGTAGTCGTTGATCTGGCGCGCGCGCTTCGCGGCGTAGATGACCAGCGCGTACTTGCTGGACACGCGATCGAGCAGCTCGTCGATCGGCGGGTTGGTGATACCCAGCGGCGTGTCGTAGGCGATGGCGGCGTCGGAGTCGATGCTCTCGACAGTGGTGCTCACGAAGGATTCTCCCGGCGTTCGGTGTGAAGATTGGTGTCGCTATCAGCGATATCTGTGCGGTTCTGCGCAGACCGCTCAGCGGCCCACCAGCAAGGATACCAATTCTGCACAGGCGGATTCCAACTGACTGTTGACAACAGTCACATCGAAACTGTCCTGAGCGGCAAGTTCGGCCCGCGCGGTGTCCAGGCGGCGGGCCTGCACCTCGGCACTCTCGGTGCCGCGGCCGATGAGGCGGCTCTCGAGCGCTTCCCAGCTGGGCGGCGCGAGGAACACCGTCAGTACCTCGGGCATGGCTTGTTTGACGGCCCGGGCACCGGCCAGATCGACCTCGATGAGGACCGGCCGACCAGCGGCGATGGCTTCCCGGACCGGGCGGGCGGGGGTACCGGAGCGCTGCAGTCCACCATGGATTTCGGCCCATTCGAGCAGCTCGCCGTCATCGATGAGGCGCTGGAACTCGTCGGCCGAGACGAATGTGTAGTCGACACCGTCGACCTCGCCCGGACGCGGCGCACGCGTCGTGGCGGAAACACTGAAATGCAGGTCGGGCACCCGCTCACGCAGGCAGCGCACGACCGTGGATTTGCCCACGGCAGAGGGGCCGGACAGCACAACAACACGGTTCATCGCCGGCCGGCCCCTACTGCTCGTCAGTCTTGCGTCAGATCAGGAAAAGTCGAACTTTTCCAGCAGGGCCTTGCGCTGACGGTCGCCCAGGCCGCGCAGACGGCGGGTCGGAGCGATCTCCAGCTCGGTCATGATCTCCTGCGCCTTGACCTTGCCGACCTTGGGCAGGGCTTCCAGCAGAGCGGAAACCTTCATCTTGCCGAGGACCTCGTCGGTCTCGGCGTCCGTCAGGACCTGCTTGAGGTTGGTGCCGCCGCGCTTGAGCCGGTCTTTCAACTCGGCACGTGCTCGACGTGCGGCAGCAGCCTTCTCCAACGCTGCCGCGCGCTGTTCGTCGGTCAACTGGGGAAGGGCCACGGGGTTCCTCCGTATCTCCGTCAAATAATTTCTGTCACGGCTGGGGTGAACCAGCCAGCGACGACGACCGTACCCACGCTTCCCGACAAGCGCTAACCCCACCCCCCGGGTAACGAAGCTAAAACCCCAGCGTGTAGTGCGAACGGCGGCTCCGGGCGGCCGCGAAGTGCAAGCTGGAGAAGGTCGGTTTCGGGCCACTGCAGCCACAGATCTGCCTGCGTATCAAGGGTTTTGAGCATTCAGTGGGACGACGGCCGGTCCGCCGCGGCGCGGCCGGGCGCATTTTCGGGCCGCCGGCCGGGGTTTATCAGGAAAATTTTCCCAGGTCACGGCGTGTCGGGCGTGTCGGTGCGAGGCCGGACGGGCCGGCGCACCGCAAGCGCCTTCATTGGCCGATTTGGGCGGTTGGACCGCCCAAATCGTGGAGTTTCTGCTCCTTCGACGACCGGTTCAGCACCCCACGACGCAGCCGTCACAGCCCAGAAGTGCGCGCCCATGCCACCTCGGCAAACTCGGCACCATCGCGAGGTTTTGGCATCACCGAGCCCGCAAGATACCGAGCCGAAACCACATTCGTTATGAAAGCGTTTCCCGCCCAATGATTTCCCATGCGGCCAAGGGTTCCACAGGCAACGATCAGCGACCGGTGACCGAACCGTTGCGGCACGCACAGCACACACCTAACGACACCAAAGTGCGCACACACTAGGCGGCCCTAACTTCGATTCCAGTGCGACGGCAAGACGCCCACCACATGCAGGAAACCCATTACGAGGAGGACTACGCAGCGATGAACTTCAAGCGAGCGTTGACCGCATCCACCCTGGCAGCCGGCATCGGCGTCGCCGGACTGTTCGGCGTCGGCCTGGCCGGCGCCAATGCCGACCCGGGCCAATGCCCACCGAACGCGCAGTGCGGCCAGCACGACGATCACCGGGGCGACAACCGAGGGCCCGGTGACAACCGCGGACCCGGCGGCCCTGTCAACCGGGACGACAACTGGCACGACAACCAGGGCCGCGACTGGCAGCACCGCGGCATCGACGACGCCCGCTTCGACCACCAGCCGTTCGACTACAACGGCCAGTGGGTGAACCCGGTCTGGGACAACGGCCACAACGCCTGGGGCTTCTGGCTCGGTCCGATCTGGATCCCGCTGTGATCGACGCCCACTGAGCGTTCCCGCAACGAGACGGCCCACCACATCGCGTGGTGGGCCGTCTCGTCCGTCGACGCGATCAACGCCCCGAAACCACTTGTCATCCAAGGTCTTCACCGGTGGCAACAACACAACGCCGGACCGCCTTCTGCCGTTTCCCGGCGCCGTCGTGGCATACACAGCACACACCTAAGTACGGCTAAGTGTGCACCCATCGGACCGGCATAGCGTCAGCTCAGTGTGGCGAATTGCCCGCCCACGACTAATGCAGAAAACCACATAGTTCTCTAGTTGAGACGGAGTGCAGCCATGAAAATCAAGCGCGCATTGACCGCATCTACCGTGGCGGCCGGGATCGGCGCCGCGGGACTGCTCGGCGTCGGGCTGGCGACAGCCAGTGCCGACCCGTGGTGCCCGCCGGGGACACCGTGCTCGGGCCACGACGACCACCGCGGCGGTGGTGGTGGCTGGCAGCGCGGTGGTGGTGACTGGCAGCGTGGCGGCGACTGGCAGCGCGGTGTCGACTGGCACCAGGACCGCGACGGCTGGCGTGACGACCGCGGCCGCGACTGGTACCACCGCGGCATCGACGATGCCCGCTGGGACCACCAGCCGTTCGCCTACAACGGCCAGTGGGTGAACCCGGTATGGGATGCCGGGTTCAATGCCTGGGGCTTCTGGCTGGGCCCCATCTGGATCCCGCTGTGACGGGTTATCCGGCCAGGTAGGCCACCGCGTCGCGCAGCCGCTCCCCCGCTGCGCGCACGGCGGCGACGTCCGGTCCGGCACGGAGTACCTCGCGGGATACCGCGGGCAGCAACGTGCCGGGCCGGGCTCCGCCGAGGCCGGCGAGCGCGTCCGGACGGCCGCCCTGCGCGCCGACGCCGGGCATCAGCACCGGCCCGCCGAGCTGCGACAGATCGGGCACCTCGGCCAGCGTGGCGCCGACGACGACGCCCACCGATCCGTCGCCCGCGCCGTTCACCGCCGCGACGTCATCGACGATCGTCTGCGCCACGGTGCGTCCGCCGGCCACCGCGCGCTGCACGGATGCACCCTCCGGGTTGGACGTGGCGGCCAGGACGAACACCCCGCGGCCGTGGACGACCGCGACGTCGAGCAGCGGCTGCAGCGAGCCGAAGCCGAGGTACGGCGACGCCGTCACCGCGTCGGCGGCCAGCGGCGAATCCCCCGCCCAGGCCTGCGCGTAGGCAGCCATGGTCGAGCCGATGTCACCGCGCTTGGCGTCGGCCAGCACGAGCACGCCGGCCTCCTGCAGCCGGGCGATGGTCCGTTCCAGCACGACGAAGCCCGCCGACCCGTAGGCCTCGAAGAACGCGACCTGCGGCTTGACGATCGCAAATCCCGCGAACGCCTCGACACAGATGTCGCTGAACGTCGCGACGCCGTCGGCCGACACGGGCAGACCCCAGGCGCTCAAGAGCTCCGGGTGCGGGTCGATGCCCAGGCACAGCGGACCCCGCTGTGCCATCGCGGCCCGCAGTCTGGAGCCGAAGCTCACTTGGCACCCAACTGGCTGTGCAGCTCCTGCAGCGACCGCACGCCGATGTCTCCGCGGATACCGGCCTCGATGCCCTGCACCGCCGCCGACGCGCCCTGCACCGTCGTCACGCACGGGATGCTGGCCGACACCGCGGCCGAGCGAATCTCGTAGCCGTCGATGCGCGGACCGGAGTTGCCGTAGGGCGTGTTGATCACCATGTCGACCTCGCCGGCCTTGATGGCGTCGACCGCCGACATCGCGGGGCGGTCCGGGCTGGGCTCCTCGAAGTTCTTGCGCACGACCTCACACGGAATGCCGTTGCGGCGCAACATCTCCGCGGTGCCCTCGGTCGCCAGCACCCGGAAGCCGAGGTCGGCCAGACGCTTGACCGGGAACACCAGCGAGCGCTTGTCGCGGTTGGCCACCGACACGAACACCGTGCCGCCCGAGGGCAGCGAACCGTAGGCGGCGGTCTGGCTCTTGGCGAAGGCGGTACCGAAATCGCTGTCGATACCCATGACCTCACCGGTCGACTTCATCTCCGGTCCGAGCAGCGAATCCACCTGCGAGCCATCGGCTTTACGGAATCGGTGGAACGGCAGGACGGCCTCCTTCACCGCGATCGGCGCGTTGGGGGCGACGGTGGCGCCGTCGCCCTCGGCGACCAGGATGCCCTCGGCGCGCAGCTCGGCGATGGTGGCACCCAACATGATCCGGGCACAGGCCTTGGCCAGCGGCACCGCGGTGGCCTTCGAGACGAAGGGCACCGTGCGGCTGGCGCGCGGGTTGGCCTCCAGCACGTAGAGCACGTCGTCCTTGAGCGCGTACTGCACGTTGAGCAGGCCGACCACGCCGATGCCGTGGGCGATGGCCTCGGTGGCCTTACGCACGGCGGCGATGTCGGTGCGGCCCAACGTGACCGGCGGCAGCGCACAGGCCGAGTCGCCGGAGTGGATGCCGGCTTCCTCGATGTGCTCCATCACGCCGCCGATGTAGACCTCGGTGCCGTCGCACAGGGCGTCGACGTCGATCTCGATGGCGTCTTCCAGGAACCGGTCGACCAGCACGGGGTGCTCGGGCGAGAGCTCGGTGGCGCGCTCGATGTAGCCCTGCAGGGTCTGCTCGTCGTAGACGATCTCCATGCCGCGGCCACCCAGCACGTACGACGGGCGCACCAGGACCGGGTACCCGATGTCGGCGGCAATGCGGCGGGCCTGCTCGAAACTCGTTGCGGTGCCGAAGCGCGGCGCGGGCAACCCGGCCAAGCGCAGCACCTCACCGAACTCGCCGCGATCCTCGGCCAGGTCGATGGCCTTGGGGCTGGTGCCGACGACGGGCACGCCGGCCTTCTCCAGCCGGTCGGCCAGGCCCAGCGGCGTCTGGCCGCCGAGCTGCACGATCACCCCGACCACGCCCGGCCCGCCGGCCCCGGAGGCCTGCTCGGCGTGATAGACCTCGAGCACGTCCTCGAAGGTGAGCGGCTCGAAGTACAGGCGGTCGGCGGTGTCGTAGTCGGTCGAGACGGTCTCCGGGTTGCAGTTGACCATGACGGTCTCGAAACCGGCCTGGCTCAACGTGGTTGCCGCGTGCACGCAGCTGTAGTCGAACTCGATGCCCTGACCGATGCGGTTCGGGCCCGAGCCCAGGATCAGCACCTTGGGCTTCTCGGTCTGCGGGGCCACCTCGGTCTCGGCCGCGGGGTCCAGCTCGTAACTGCTGTAGTGGTACGGCGTCTTGGCGTCGAACTCAGCGGCACAGGTGTCGACGGTCTTGTACACCGGCCGGATGCCGAGCCGCTCGCGCAGCGCGCGCACGCCGGTCTCCCCCGCCAATTCCGGCCGCAGCGCGGCGATCTGGCGGTCGGACAGGCCGCTGTGCTTGGCCCGGCGCAGCAGGCGCTCATTGAGCACCGGGGCGTCGACGAGTTCGCCGCGCAGCGCCACCAGGGTGGCGATCTGGTCGATGAACCACGGGTCGACCCCGGATGCCTCGGCGACCGCCTCGACCGAACCACCGAGACGCAGCGCCTGTTCGATGTCATAGAGCCGGCCGTCGGTCGCGGTGCGCAGCCCGGTGAGCAGCTCGTCGAGGGACTTGTCCAGATCAGGACCGGTCCAGAAGCCGGCTCGCTTGGTCTCCAGCGACCGCATCACCTTGCCGAGCGCCTCGATGAAGTTGCGGCCCAACGACATCGCCTCGCCCACCGACTTCATGGTGGTGGTCAGGGTCTGGTCGGCGCCGGGGAACTTCTCGAACGCGAACCGCGGCGCCTTGACGACGACGTAGTCCAGGGTCGGCTCGAAACAGGCCGGGGTTTCCTTGGTGATGTCGTTGACGATCTCGTCCAGCGTGTAGCCGATGGCCAGCTTGGCGGCGATCTTGGCGATCGGGAAACCCGTTGCCTTGGAAGCCAATGCGCTGGACCGCGACACGCGCGGGTTCATCTCGATGACGATCAGGCGCCCGTCGGCCGGGTTGATGGCGAATTGGATGTTGCAGCCACCGGTGTCGACGCCGACCTCGCGCAGGATCGCGATGCCCAGGTCACGCATGATCTGGTACTCACGGTCGGTCAGGGTCATCGCCGGGGCGACGGTCACCGAGTCGCCGGTGTGCACACCCATCGGGTCGAAGTTCTCGATCGAGCAGACGATCACCACGTTGTCGTGATGGTCGCGCATCAGCTCGAGCTCGTATTCCTTCCAGCCGTAGATCGATTCCTCGATCAGCACGTTGGCAGAAGGCGATGCGGCCAGGCCCTCGCCGGCCATCCGCTCGACGTCTTCCTTGGTGTACGCCATGCCGGAGCCCAGGCCACCCATGGTGAAGGACGGCCGGACCACCACAGGAAGCCCGACATCGGCAACGGTGTCGCGAACCTCGTCCATGGTGAAACACACCCGGCTGCGGGCGGATTCGCCGCCGACCTTGGCGACGATGTCCTTGAACTTCTGCCGGTCCTCACCGCGCTGGATGGCATCGAAGTCCGCGCCGATCATCTCGACGCCGTACTTCTCCAGCACACCGTTCTCGTGCAGCGCGACCGCGGTGTTGAGCGCGGTCTGCCCACCGAGAGTGGCCAACACCGCGTCGATCTTGTTCCCGCGCTCGGCCTGCTGCGCAAAGATCTTCTCGACGAAGGCCGGGGTGATGGGCTCGACGTACGTGTTGTCGGCGTACTCCGGGTCGGTCATGATCGTGGCCGGGTTGGAGTTGATCAAGCTGACCTGCAGCCCTTCGGCGCGCAGCACGCGACAGGCCTGGGTGCCCGAGTAGTCGAACTCGCAGGCCTGGCCGATGACGATCGGGCCGGAACCGATCACCAGGATGTGGTTGAGGTCTGGACGGCGTGGCATTACTTCTCCCCTGCCATGAGATCGGCGAACTTGTCGAACAGGTACTCGGCGTCGTGCGGACCGGCCGCTGCCTCCGGGTGGTACTGGACCGAGAAGGCGCGCCCGTCGAGCAGCGAAACGCCTTCCACCACACCGTCGTTGGCGCAGGTGTGGCTGACCACGGCGCGGCCGAACGGGGTGTCGAACTCTTCCCCGGCTTCGCCCTCGAGCGCGAAGCCGTGGTTCTGCGCGGTGATCGCGATTCGGCCGGTGGCCCGCTCGACGACCGGGATGTTGATGCCGCGGTGGCCGAAGGTCATCTTGTAGGTCGAGCGACCGAGCGCGCGGCCCAGAATCTGGTTGCCGAAGCAGATGCCGAACAACGGGATTCCGGCCGAGAGCACCTGCTGGGTGACCTCGACCATGTGGTCGGCGGTGGCCGGGTCACCCGGGCCGTTGGACAGGAACACCCCGTCGACCTTGAGCGCGGCGATCTCGTCGAACGTCACCGACGACGGCAGCACGTGGCTGCGGATGCCGCGCGCCGCGAAGTTGCGCGGGGTATTGGTCTTGATCCCGAGGTCGATGGCTGCGATCGAGAAGCGCTCCGCACCAATCGGTTCGACGACGTACCGGTCGCCGGTGCTGACCTCGCCGGCCAGGTCGGCGCCCAGCATCGACGGCTGGTTGCGGACGCGGTCCACGAGGGTGTCGGTGTCGGCCAGCGCCGGACCGGAGAATACGCCGGCCTTCATCGACCCGAAGTTGCGCAGGTGCCGCACGATGGCGCGGGTGTCGACGCCCGCGACACCGACGATGCCCTGGCGCACCAGTTCGTCGTCGAGGGTGCCGGTGGCGCGCCAGTTGGAGGCACGCGGCGAAGGGTCGCGCACGACGTAGCCGGCAACCCAGATCTTGTCGTCGCGGCTCTCGTTGTCCTCGCCGTTCCAGCCGGTGTTGCCGATCTGCGGCGCGGTGGCCACCACGATCTGCCGGTGGTAGCTCGGGTCGGTCAGCGTCTCCTGGTAGCCGGACATGCCGGTGGAGAACACCGCCTCACCCAGCGTCTGGCCCACGGCGCCGAACGATGTTCCGGTGAACACCCGGCCGTCCTCCAGCACCAGTACGGCGGTCTGGTCACTCGTCACTTACTGTCCTCCTCAACCCATTTGGCCAGTTCGCGACGATCGTCGCTGCGGAATCCGGTATCGATCTCGGTACCCGACGGCAACTGCCACCGGATGGCGAGAATCCCGTCGTAGGTGAGCACCTTGCCGGCGATGGCCCGCTCGGTGCGGATAGCGGTGATGGATTCGTCGGGAATCCAGATCGGGCTGCCGCCGGTGAGCTGCAGCATGATGCCCTCGGGGTAGCGCGTCAGCACGGCCTTGCTCCGAAACCCCAGGGAGCCCACCGCGATTCGGTCCTGCCAGCTCGGTGCGAACGTGCTGCCGATGTACATGCCCTTGGTCGCCGGCACGATCGCCGGCCCCACGGTGTCCGGCAGCGCGGGCAGCAGACCGACGGCCCCGGCCTGGCGCTGCACCCGGTGCATCCAGCCCTTGAGCATCTGCCGGATGGCGAACCCGAGCAGCACCACCACAACAGCAGCCAACACCAGGTAGGTGATCAACGTCCCGGTATTCATGCGGGGCTGACCCCGTCCCGCGCCGTGATCTTGCCGCGCAGCATCGTCAGAGTGACGGTGGCGGGCAGCGTCATCGACTCGTAGGGCGTGTTGTCGGAGCGGCTGGCCAGGCCGGTGCCCTGCACCGTCCAGGTCGTGTCGGGGTCCACGACGGTCAGGTTGGCGGGTTCGCCGACCGCGAGCGGGCGGCCCTGGTCGGGCAGGCCGACGATGGCGGCCGGCGCCTCGCTCATCACGCGGGCGACGTCGCGCCAGCTCAGCAGACCGGGACCAACCATGGTCTCGACCACGACCGACAACGCGGTCTGCAGGCCGAGCATGCCAGGGCGGGCGTGCGCGAACTCGCACATCTTCTCGTGTTCGGCGTGCGGGGCGTGATCGGTTGCGACACAGTCGATCACCCCGTCGGCAAGAGCCTGGCGCAGCGCCTCGGCGTCGCTGGCCTCGCGCAGCGGCGGGTTGACCCGGTTGCGGCCGTCGTAATCAGCCAATCGCGAGTCGTCCAACAACAGGTGGTGCGGGGTGACCTCGGCGGTGATCGAAATACCCTGGGCCTTGGCCCATTTGATCAGCTCAACAGTGCCCGCGGTCGAGGCGTGGCAGATGTGCACCCGGGCGCCCGCGTCGCGGGCCAGGATCGCATCACGGGCCACAATCGACTCTTCGGCCGAGCGCGGCCAGCCCGCCAGTCCCAGCCGGGCCGCATTCGGGCCCTCGTGCGCGACGGCGTCGACGGTCAGGCGCGGTTCCTCGGCGTGCTGGGCGATCAGGACCCCAAGTCCCGCAGCGTATTCCAGCGCCCGGCGCATCACCAGCGGGTCGTCGACACAGATGCCGTCGTCGGAGAACATCCGGACCTGGCCGGCACCAGCAGCCATGAGACCCATCTCGGTGAGTTGCTTGCCGTCGAGCCCGACGGTAACGGCGCCGACGGGGTGCACGTCGACCAGGCCGACCTGTTGCCCGCGGTGCCAGACATGGTCGGTGACCACGACGGTATCGGCGACCGGATCGGTGTTGGCCATGGCGAACACCGCGGTGTAGCCACCGAGTGCCGCTGCCGCCGAACCGGTTTCGATGTCCTCGGCGTATTCGCGGCCGGGCTCGCGCAGGTGGGTGTGCAGATCGACGAAACCGGGCAGCAGGATCTGGCCGGTGGCGTCGATGACCTCGTCGGCGCCGGAACCAATCCCCGCCCCGATTTCCGCGATCTGGCCGTCGGCGATCAGCACGTCCACCGGATCGCCCTCGCCGTACAGCCGGGCCCCACGAATCAAGACACTCATGCGATCACCTCCCGGCCGGCGCCCACGAGAAGCTGGAACAGCACTGCCATACGAACATGCACCCCATTCGAAACCTGTTGCAGTACAGCTGATTGCGACGAATCCGCGACCGACGATGCGATCTCCATGCCGCGCAGCATCGGACCGGGGTGCAGCACCACCGTGTCCTCGCTCAAGCCGGCCAGTCGCTTCTCCGACAGTCCGTAGCGCACCGAGTACTCGCGCGCCGACGGGAAGAACGCGCCCTTCATCCGTTCGGCCTGCACGCGCAGCATGAGCACGGCGTCGGCCGCCGGCAGTTCGGCGTCCAGGTCGTACGAGACCGTCACCGGCCAGTCCGCGACACCGACCGGCAGCAGCGTCGGCGGCGCCACCAGCACCACCTCTGCGCCCAGCGTCGACAGCAGCGAGACATTGGAGCGCGCCACCCGACTGTGCAGGATGTCGCCGACGATCACCACGCGCCGACCCTCGATGCCACCGAGGCGCTGGCGGATGGTCAGCGCATCCAGCAGGGCCTGCGTCGGGTGTTCGTGGGTGCCGTCGCCAGCATTGATCACGGACGGACCGCCGTGCTCGTCCAGCGTCCAGGCCGCAAGCTGTTGTGCCGCACCGGAAGCCGGGTGCCGGATGATCAGCGCGTCGGCGCCCGCGGCGCGCAGCGTCAGCGCGGTGTCGCGCAGCGATTCGCCCTTGGCCACCGAAGACCCGGAGGCGCTGACGTTGATGACGTCGGCGCTCATCCACTTGCCGGCCACCTCGAACGACACCCGGGTGCGGGTGGAGTTCTCGTAGAACATCGTGATGACGGTGCGGCCGCGCAACGTCGGGAGCTTCTTGACGTCGCGGCCCAGCAGCGCTTCGCGGAACCTGTCGGCGTCGTCGAGGATGGCCGTGGCCGCATCGCGGCTCAGGTCCGAGGCGGACAACAGGTGTTTCACCGGGCAGGTCCTCCATAGGGAGCAATGGAGACGTGATCGTCTCCGCCATCGGTCTCTGACAGCCGCACCTTGACGTTCTCACTGCGCGACGTCGGAACGTTCTTACCGACGTAGTCGGCGCGGATGGGCAGCTCGCGGTGGCCGCGGTCGACGAGCACCGCCAGCTGCACCATGCGGGGGCGGCCGATGTCGCGCAGCGCGTCGAGCGCCGAGCGCACCGAGCGGCCCGAGTACAGGACGTCGTCGACGAGGATCACCGTCGCGTCATCGATGCCGCCCTCCGGAATGGAGGTCGAGGCCAGCGCCCGCGGCGGTTTGAAGTTCAGGTCGTCGCGGTACAGCGTGATGTCGAGCGCGCCGGCAGGTAACTCGACTCCGGAGAATTCCTTGACCTTCTCGGCGATGCGGGCGGCCAGGGTGACACCGCGCGTCGGGATGCCGAGCAGCACTACGCGCGGAGCGTCGGGCGCGTCGACCGCGGTCTTTTCGATGATCTGGTGCGCGATGCGCGAGATGGTCCGGCCGACATCGGCGGCGGACAGCAATTCCCGGTCGGTGGGGTCACCGGACACGCCAGTTTCGTGAGCAGCCACGAGTACCTGACCTCCTTCTCCGCCTCTCTGGACGGGTCGTTAAAGGACGTCTAACTAGCCGCGTAGCTTAGCAGGCCGCCAGAGCGTCTTCGTCGGGCGCATCGTCCAGGTCCAACCCGCGCGTTTCGGGCAACACAAGCGTGCACACGATGCTGACCAGCACGAAGACGGCAATCATCAGCCCAATTGCCCAGCTCCCGAGGGCGGCGACCAACGGCCCGGCGACCAGCGGCGGCAGCGCACCGCCGACGATCCCGGCGAGGTTGAACGCCATGCCGGCGCCTGTGTAGCGGTAGCGGGTGGCGAACGTCTCAGGCAGGAACGCCCCGATGGGTCCGTAGGCCAGTCCGAAGATGCAGAAGATGCCGGCGATAGCGACCGCGAACCCGACCGGTGAGCCCGAGTCGATGAGCGGCATCACCAGGAACGCCCACGGCAGCGCGAGGCCGAATCCGGCCAGGATGACGCGGCGCCGCCCGTAGCGGTCGCACAGCACCGCGGAGATCGCCGAGAACACCATCAGTGACACCCCGGCCAGGACGCCGACCGACAGGATCAGCGTCCGAGGATGGTGGATGCGGGTGCTGGCGTAGCTCATCAGGTAGGTGCCGCCGAGGAAGCTCATGGTGAAGATGCCGACCATGCAGCCGGCACCCAGCAGCACCTGCTTGCCCTGCCGGCGTACCAGTTCCGACAGCGGCGCGCGCGGCACCGTCCCCCGCTTCTGTTCCGCGACGAACACCGGGGTCTCGTCGATGGTCAGCCGCACGTAGAGCGCCACCGCCAGCAGGACCGCGCTGAACAGGAACGGCAGCCGCCAGCCCCAGTCCAGGAACACCGGGCTCTTCTCCCCGATCGTCACGTTGGCGATCAGCACCACCAGGTTGCTGACCGCGAGACCGGCACCGGCGCCCAGCTGGGTGAACATGCCGTAGGTGCCGCGCTTGCCGGCCGGGGCGTACTCGGCGCTCAGCAGCGCCGAACCGGCCCACTCGCCACCGACGGCGAAGCCCTGGAGCACCCGCAGGATCAAGAGGATGATCGGTGCGGCGAGTCCGATCGACGCCGTGCTGGGCACCAGTCCGACACCGACGGTGGACAGCCCCATGATCAGCAGCGTCGCGACGAGAGTCTTCTTGCGGCCCAGGCGATCTCCGTAGTGCCCGAAGACCGCCGCGCCGATCGGACGTGCCAGGAACGCGACCGCGAACGTGGCCAGTGACGATATGGTCGCCATCGCCGGCGGCAGATTCGGGAAGAACACGTGGGGGAAAATCAGCGCCGCGGCCGTCCCGTAGATGTAGAAGTCGTAGAACTCGATCGCGGTACCGATGAAACTGGCGAACGCCACTTTGTTCATCGGTGTGCTCGGGGTCGACACGTCTGCAGCCACGTCAGGCAGTATCGCCCACCATCCCGATGGTTCGGACGGCACCGCAAACATCCCGTCCCCACCGGCTAACGTGACCGGGGTGAATCTCGACGCGAACACCGAATCGGTCAGCGCGGCGATCGACACCGGCCTGCTGGCCGGCGCGGTCACGCTGGTGTGGCAGGACGGCGCGGTGCGGCAGGTCAACACGCTCGGCCACCGCGACGTGGAAGCCAAGTTGCCGATGGAGCGCGACACCGTTTTCCGCATCGCGTCGATGTCCAAGCCGATCACGGTGGCGGCGGCCATGACGCTGGTCGACGAGGGCCGGCTGGCCCTGACCGACCCCATCGCGAACTGGATTCCCGAGCTGGCCAACCCGCGCGTCATGACGAGCCTCGACGGGCCGTTGGACCGGTCCGTGCCCGCCCGCCGGCCCATCACCGTCGAGGATCTGATGACCCACCGCGGTGGTCTGGCCTACGGGTTCACGGTGCCGCCGCCATTGGGACGGGCGTACAACAAGCTGCAGTCGCTGCAGGATCCGGACCGCTGGCTGGCCGAGCTGGGCCAGCTGCCGCTGGCCCACCAGCCCGGTGACGCGCTGACCTACAGCCAGTCGACCGATGTACTGGGCTTCCTGCTGTCTCGCCTCGAGGGCAAGCCGCTGCCAGATGTGTTGGCAGAGCGCATCTTCAAACCTCTGAACATGGTCGACACCGGGTTTGCGGTGACGCACTCGGGCCGGCGCCGTGCGGCGACCATGTACCAGCTGGCCGCCGACGGCGACGCCCTGCGCCTGCAGCCCGGGAAGATGGGGCCGCCGCAGGTGATGCCGCCGACCTTCTGCGCCGGCGGCGGCGGACTCTGGTCGACCGTCGACGACTACCTGACGTTCGCGCGCATGCTGCTGGCCGGCGGCGAGGTCGACGGCGTGCGGGTGCTGTCGGAGGAATCGGTGCGGGCCATGCGCACCGACCGGTTGACCGCCGAGCAGAAGTCGCAGAACTTCCTGGGCGCGCCGTTCTGGATCGGCCGCGGCTTCGGGCTGAACCTGTCGCTGGTCACCGACGAGGCCAAGGCCACGCCGTTCTTCGGTCCGGGCGGTCCCGGCTCGTTCAGTTGGCCGGGTGCCTTCGGCACGTGGTGGCAGGCGGACCCGAACGCGAACCTGATCCTGATCTACCTGATCCAGAATCAGCCGGAGCTCAGCGTGGATGCCGCGGCGGCCGTCGCGGGCAACGCCTCGCAGGCCAAACTCCGTTCGGCACGACCGAAATTCGTGAAACGGACGTACCAGGCGCTGGGCTTGTAACTAGCCGGCCCGGGCGGCGGTGAGGCGCTGCATGTCGGCCATGCCCTGCTCCTGGGCGTCGTGCATCCAGGCCGGCAGCGGCGCCCGCAGCTCGGGCAGTACCTCGCCCTCGAGCAGCCCCTGCAGCTTGGCCTGCTTACTGCTACGGCCCGCCTGGTTGTCGAGTTCGTGTGCGCCCGCAGGCGATTCGTAGTCGTAGAGCTCGTAATCGATCTTGCGGGTCCGGTCGGCCTCCATGCCGCCGGGCTGCCAGTAGGAGTAGCGGCCGAGCTTCGCATCGGGTGTCCGCACCGCGACGATGTGGCTGGGCGCCGACGTCGGAATCTCGGTGGGCGCGGTGCCGCCACCGAACATCTTCTGCACCGCAGGCGATTTCATCAGCGTCGCCATCTCCTCGACGGACATGTCGTCGGTCGCGTGCGCCACCCAGGGCCGGCCCGCAGCCCCGGGTTCGGCCGCGATCGCCGCGATGTCACCGCGCGCCTGCAGGTAGGAGTAGCGGCTGTCCGATCGCCAGCGGTTGCCGCCCGCGGCGATCGTGAGCAGCAACGGCGCGATGTCGACGCTGGAGGTGAGTTGCCGCCGGCGCTCGCCCGGTTTGGGGGTCAGGTGCCCCGTCGGGTCGTGGATGTACAGCGGCACCCGGATCGACTCCTCATAAATCGCCGCACCCTTACCGCGCAGGCCGTGCGATCCGGCGTACTCGCCGTGGTCGGAGGTGAACACCACGACGGTGTCGCGCTCGACGTCGGGGCGGGAGGCCAGCGTGTCCAGGACGCGGCCGATCTGGACGTCCACCTGCTGATGCAGCCACAGGTAGTTGTCGAGGCACCGGGCCCACTGCGCTGCCATGTCGGGACCTGAATAAGGCACGGGGCCGGTCATCAGCGGCGACATGAAGTTCATGTAGTCGATCTGCAGCTGCGGCTTGCCGCGCCGCCGCAGGTCGTCGGCGTTCTCGAAGTTGACGGGCGTCCCGGAGAAGACGCGCGGAACATCGTCCGGCAGTGGGTTTCTCGGCCACCAGCAGATGTCGTGCGGGTTCACCAGGGACACCGTGGTGCACCACGGTCCGCTGCCGGCGTGGTCGGCGAACCAGCCGTCGAACTGGTCGGCAATGGTGTGGTCGACCTTGAGCCCCTGATTCGGCGCGCCGTTGGGGGACGGGTAGGTGCCGCCGGAAAAACCGTGGGCGTCAAGGCCGTCCGGGGTGGTGTCGGCGATCTGGCCCAGGTGCCACTTGCCCCACCACCACGTCCGGTAGCCCTGGTCGCGCAGCATGGTGCCCCATGTCGGGAAGCGCGGCGCGAGGGTGGATTCGGTGGGGCCTTCCCCGGTGTACAGGCACCCCGTCTGGTGCGAGTACAGCCCGGTGGTGAGGACGCCGCGCGACGGCGTGCACATGTTGGATGCCGAGTAGTGCGACTCGAAGGACACGCTGCGCTGCCGCAGCCGGTCCAGGTTCGGTAGTAGTTCGCCGAGCTGTTTGGCATCGGGAAACCACTGGGGCGCCCGCATCTGGTCGACGATGATCACCAGGATGTTGGGACTGCCTGCCGAATGCTCCCGACCCGCCCGCGACAGGAGCTGGTAGCCACCGATCCCCGCCGCGGCCACCCCCGCTGCCGCCGCCGTGCCTTTGAGAACTGTCCGCCGGTCGATGTCCGCCATGCAGGCCAGCCTAGGAGCGAATGTCGGGAAAGCCATAGGCTTTCGTCATGGTGCAGCCGACAGTGTTGATCAGCGGCGCCGGGGTCGCCGGCCCGGCCTTGGCCCACTGGCTGGCCGCCGGCGGCTACGGGGTGGTGGTAGTCGAGGCGGCGCCGGGCATCCGCCCGGGCGGGCAGACGGTCGACCTGCGCGGCGCCGGCCGCGAAGTGGTCGCCCGGATGGGACTGCTGGAGGCCATGACCGAGCGGTGCCTGTTCCAGCGCGGCATCGCCTGGGTGCGCTCCGACGGCACCCGGCGGGCGGAGATGCCGGTCGAGGCTTTCGACGGCAACGGGATCGTCTCGGCACTCGAGATCCTGCGCGGTGACCTGACCGATGTGCTCTACCGGGCCACTCGCGACGTGGCCGAGTATCGGTTCGGCACGCGGATTTCCGCGCTCGAGGAGGACGAGTCAGGGGTGCGGGCCACGCTGACCGACGGCTGCGTGGTCGAGGCCGACCTGGTGGTCGGCGCCGACGGCCCGCATTCCGCGGTGCGGCAGTTGGTATTCGGGCCGGAGGAGCGGTTCGTCCGGCGCCTCGGTGGCTACAACGCCTGGTTCACCGCGCCGGACGTGGTCGGACTGGACGGCTGGTACCTGATGTTCCAGGCCGCCGGTGGGCTCAACGCTTCGCTGCGGCCGTCGCACGACGCGATGACGGCCAAGGCCGGTCTGGCATTCCGGTCCGAACCCATCGAGTACGACCGCCGCGACCCGGACGCGCAGCGTGCGCTCCTGGCCGACCGGTTCCGCGGCGCGGGTTGGTACTGCGACGAGCTGCTCGGTGCCGCAGCCCGATCCGACGACTTCTACTTCGACGATTTCGTCCAGATCCACATGGACAGCTGGTCGGCGGGCCGGGTCACGTTGTGCGGCGACGCCGGCTACTGCGCGTCACCGCTGTCCGGCATGGGCACCAGCCTGGCCCTGGTCGGGGCATATGTGCTGGCGGGTGAGCTCGGGCCGGCCTCGGCACTGGACGCAGCGGGGATCGCGGCGGCGCTGGGCCGGTACGAGAAGGTGATGCGACCGTACGTCGCCCGTTGTCAGGATCTGCCCGCCGGTCTCGACGGGTACGCGCCGGTCTCCGAACGTGATATCGCCATCGGCGCGGCTGTCATGAAATGGGTGCAGCGCTGGCCGCTGCGGCGGTGGGCGGGCCGCAAGTGGTTCTCCACGGCCGAGTCGATCGACCTCCCGGACTATCGGTCGTGCGTCGGCGGGTGACCTGTCCATTTGATGTACGCCCGGCGGAATTCTCGCGGGTCGGTGAACCCGACCTCGGTGGCGATGGCGTGAACGGGCATCGCGGTCTCGCGGACCAGGTACCGCGCACGTTCGCTGCGCACCTTGTCGCGCAATGCGATGAATTGCTGACCGCCGGCATTGAGTCGTCGCCGCAACGTGCGTTCGGTGATGTTGAGCCGCTTGGCGACCTGGGCCATCGTGAGCGGATCCCGCACGCTCTCGCGCAGCATCGCCTCGACCGTCTGCACCACGTCGGTCGGCTGCTCCTCCTGGGCCACCATCTCGCGGCAGGCGGCGACGGCGACGGCGTGCGTCGCCGGATCGGCGCGCGGTAGCCGCTGTGACCACAGCGGGTCCGGGAAGGCCAGCCGGTTGGCGTCGGCGTTGAAGAGGACCGGGCAGCCGAAGAACTCGCGGTACCGCTGCGCGTACACCGGCGGCGGGTAACTGACCTGGACGAATTCCGGTGTCTGCTGAGGCAGCTCGAGTACGGTCCGGACGGTGACCAGCACGCTGCAGAACAACTCCTCACACAGGAACGGCAGCAGCTCCGGTTCGGGGCGGCGCTCGTAGGCGCGCAGCGCGAAGGTGTCACCGACCAGCTCGGCGCCGACGTCCATCAGACTGCCGGCGCTCTGGTGTAGTTCCAGGCCCACCTGCATTGCCGCGCCGAGGTTTTCGGCGGACCGGATGGCCAGGCCGAGCACACCGAACGACACGAACATGTCGCGGGCCCCGACATCGATGCCCAGGCCCCGGTCCGGCATGGCCCGCACGGCATGCCGCAGCACGAGCGCCGCCTGCCGGAACGACACCCGCGTCTCGGGCGAATTGAGCGTCGCGGCCGTCAGGCCGGCCGCGGCCAGCCACCGCTCTGTGGGCAGACCCGTGCGGTCGGCGACGTCGACGACGTTGACGAGCACCGACGTCGGGATCAACGCCGCGCTTTCCCGATCCACTCCACCTCCGATACCTGTCCGGTTTTCCCCCCATTGTGGTCACCGATGCCCTCGTGCGCACCCCGCGACATGCGGTTAGCTCCCGACCCATGGTCACGTCAATGCCGGTCGATCTGTCGAAGCCGCCTGCTGTCGAGGGGTCGTGGGCGCGCCCGGACAGGTATTGGCCGGCATTGACTGACGCAACTTCCCATCTGGAAGCGCCGCTCGCCGCGGTCGATCTCGGTGCGCTGCACCACAACGTGCGGGACCTGCGCCGCCGCGCGGCAGGGACGCCCATCCGGGTGGCATCCAAATCGGTCCGCTCGCGCACCATCCTGGACGCCGTCACGGCCCTCGATGGCTACGCGGGTGTACTGGCGTTCACGTTGCCCGAAGCGCTGTGGCTGGCCGAAGGCGACGATGCGCACCCACCGCACGACGACGTCGTCGTCGGCTATCCGACGGCCGACCACACCGCGATCGCCCGGCTGGCGTCGTCGCCGGAGCTGGCGGCCCGGGTGACGCTCATGGTGGACTCGCTCGCCCAACTTGATCTGGTGGACAGCGTCGCCGCACCGTCGACGCGCCCGGCCCTGCGCGTCTGCCTGGACCTCGACGCCTCGTGGCGGGCTCCGATACTCGGACACCTCGGGGTACGCCGCTCCCCCGTCCACACCGCGGCGCAGGCCCGCGACCTGGCCGCGGCCATCGCCGGCCGTGGCGGCTTCACGCTGGTGGGCCTGATGTCGTACGAGGCCCAGATCGCCGGTGTCGGCGACGATGTCCGCGGCCAGTCCGCGCGGTCCCAGGCGGTCCGGTGGATGCAGCGCCGTTCCAAGGACGAACTACTCGAGCGCCGAGGTCTCGCGGTGGCAGCGGTCCGGCAGGTGGCCGAACTCGAATTCGTCAATGGCGGCGGGACCGGGTCCGTGGAATTCACCGCCTCGGATCCCTCGATCAACGAAATCGCCGCCGGCAGCGGACTTTTCGGCCCACACCTGTTCGACACGTACCGCGGTTTCACCCCGGCACCGGCCGCGGCGTTCGCGCTGTCCGTGGTGCGCAAACCCACGCCGCACATCGCGACAGTCCTGGGCGGCGGCTGGATCGCCTCCGGACCACCGGCCCGGGACCGGGTGCCGCTGCCGGTCTGGCCACCGGGACTGCGCCTGCTGCCCGCGGAGATGGCCGGCGAGGTGCAGACCCCGGTCACCGGAAAAGCCGCTGCGGCATTGAAAGTCGGCGACCGCGTGTGGTTCCGGCACTGCAAGGCCGGCGAGCTCAGCGAGCACATCGACGCGTTCGCCGTGGTCGATGACGGCAGGACCGTCGGCACCGCACCCACCTACCGAGGCGAAGGGAAGACGTTCCTGTGAGCTGGACCAACTGGGGCCGGTGCGAGACCGCGCACCCGACGGAAGTACTGCGACCCACGACAGTCCAGGCGGTGTGTGACGCCGTCATCCGCGCGACCGCGACCGGCCGGCTCATCAAGGTCGTCGGGTCCGGGCACAGCTTCACCGGCATCGCCGTCGCACCTGACGTCCAGCTGGACCTGGGTGCCCTGGCCGGGGTGATCGACGTCGACCGCGAGCGGAAGCGGGTCACCGTCGGCGGCGGAACTCCGCTGTGGCAACTGACGCGACTCCTCGCCCGGTACGGACTCGCGCTCGAGAACATGGGCGACATCGACCGGCAGACCATCTCCGGCGCGATCTCCACCGGCACCCACGGCACCGGTCTGGCCTTCGGTGGTCTGGCGACCCAGGTGGTCGGCCTGACCCTGGTCTCGGGTGCCGGCGAGCTGGTCCGCATCGACGAGGAGCAGAGCAGCGAATGGCTGCCCGCGGCGCGCGTCGGGCTGGGCGCACTGGGCATCATCGTCGAGGTGACGCTGCAATGCGTGCCCGGATTCGCGATCCATGCCATCGAACGCGTCGAGCCGGTCGACGACGTCGTCGCGACGTTCGATGAACGCTGCACGCAGACAGACCATTTCGAGTTCTACTGGTTCCCGCACACCGATACCGCGTTCACCAAGACCAACATCCGGCTGCCCGCCTATACCCCGCTGGAGTCCACCAACCGGGTGGCGCAGTGGATCGATGAGGAACTGATCGAGAACGGTGTACTGGGGGCGATCTGTGCCGTGGGCAGCGCCCTGCCGGCAGCGGTGCCCACGCTCAACCGCACCGTCACCCGGTTCCTGTCCGACCGTGAGCACACCCAGCGCTCCGACCGCGTCTTCACCTCGCCCCGCCGGGTGCGGTTCCGCGAGATGGAGTACGCCGTTCCCTACGAGTCAGTGGGCGCCGCGTTCGACGAGGTACGCAACCTGATCGCCGAACGGGATTGGCGCATCGGCTTTCCCATCGAGGTCCGCGCCGCCGCCGCCGACGAGAACTGGTTGTCCACCGCATACCGGCGCCGCAGCGCGTACATCGCGGTACACCGCTACGTGCGCGACGACCCGACCGAGTATTTCACCGCGGTCGAGCAGATCATGCGCCGCCACGACGGACGTCCGCACTGGGGCAAGATACACAACCGCACTGCCGCGGACCTGCGGGACAGTTACCCGCGGTTCGACGACTTTCTCGCCGTCCGCGAAAAGCTCGATCCCAGAAGGATATTCGCCAACGACCACCTACACCGAGTACTCGGAGAATGAGGGCACACATGACCACGATCCACGCCTTCGGCGATGACGCGCTCGGTGACCACGACGCCGTCGGCCTGGCCCGGTTGGTCCGCGACATGCAGGTCAGCCCGGATGAAGTGGCCGCCGCCGCAATCGCCCGCGCGCAACTCGTCGACCCCGAACTGCAGGCCGTCGCGTGCGACCAGACACCGCGGCACAGCTCCGACCCCGCCGCCGAATTCTTCGGCGTCCCAACCTTCATCAAAGACAACACCGACGTCGCCGGGCTGCCGACCACGCACGGATCGGAGGCCTTCACAGCGCGGCCCGCCAAGCAGGACGGCGCCTACGCGACGCAGCTCCTCAGCACTGGCCTCACGCTGCTGGGCAAGAGCCGGATGCCCGAATTCGGTTTCAACGCGACGACGGAATACATGACCGCGCCGCCGGTCCGCAATCCCTGGAACACCGAATACTCGGTCGGCGCCTCGTCGGGCGGGTCGGCAGCCCTGGTCGCCGCCGGCGTCGTCCCCATCGCGCACGCCAATGACGGCGGCGGCTCGATCCGCATCCCGGCCGCCTGCGCGGGCCTGGTCGGGCTCAAGCCGAGCCGGGGCCGGCACCGCGACGGCGAGCAGGCGAGCCATCTGCCCATCAACATGATCTCCGAGGGCGTTCTCACCCGCAGCGTCCGCGACACCGCCGCGTTCCTCGCCGCGAGTGAAAACCATTGGCGCAATCCGAAACTCGCCCCCATCGGCCGGGTTCTCGGGCCCGCCGAACGGACGCTTCGGGTCGGCGTGCTTTTCGACAGCGTCACCGGCGAGCCGGTCGACGACGCCACCCGCGCTGCCGTCGAAGACACCGCGGCGGTGCTGGAGGCCGCGGGCCATGTGGTGGAGCCGATCTCGCTGCCGGTCACCGCCCAGTTCGCCGACGACTTCGTCCAATACTGGGCATTGTTGGCCGATCTCGCGGTCGGCACCGGCCGGTTGATCCTGGACCGGTCGTTCGACGCCGCCAAGGCCGACGGCCTGAGCCTGGGGCTGCGCGCGCACCATCGCCGAAACCTGCACCGCACGCCCGGTGCACTGCTGCGCCTGCGGCGCATCGCCGACCAGTATGCGCAGATGTTCGCCCGGCACGAAGTCGTGCTGTCGCCGGTGCTCTCGCACACCACGCCACGTCTCGGCCACCTCGCGCCGACGGTCGAGTTCCCCACCCTGATCGACCGTCTGCGCCGGTATGTGGCCTACACCCCGCTCAACAACATCGCGGGCACGCCGGCCATCTCGCTACCGGCAGGCCTGTCCCCCGAAGGCCTACCGGTCGGCGTCCAGCTGTCCGGCGCCTACGGCGACGAGCGCACCCTTCTCGAGCTGGCTTTCCTACTGGAGGCCGAGCGGCCGTTCGCCCGAATTCAGGAGGTCGCCAGCGCGTGCCGCGCTGCGTCGCCCAGCGCGTGCCGCGCGTAGGCCCGCACGTCTGCGTCGCCGTCTTCCAGCGCGATGCCCAGCGCTTCCCGGGCCGCCTCCTCCGAATCGGCCCACCGGGTCAGGCTCAGCACCGCGGCCTTGCGCACGTCCAGGTGCGGGTCGTGCAGTGCCCGCGACAGCGGTTCGACGGCGACGTCCGGCGCCGCGCCGGACAGCGCCCGTACCGCACCCTGGCGGATCTGCCACGCTGATTCCCGAAGCGCGCGTTGCACTTCCGGCACGTCCTGCTCGGCGCAGCCGACGGCGGCCAAGGCGGCGAGCGCTGCCGCGCGCACCAGCGGGTCGCGGTCGGCCAGCAGCCGCCGCACGGTGTCCGCGCCGGACCCGAGCGTGGCCAGGCCATTGCTCGCGGCGATCCGCACCTCGCGATTGTCGTCGTCCGCGGCCTCGGCCACCCCGTCCACGTCATCGACGGAGACCAGGGCGCGCACGGCCTCGATACGCACGCGGTGATCGGCATCGGTCACCGCGGCACGGTATTCCGTGGCCGCACCAACGCGGCGCGAGCTCAGGACGTACAACGTCACGGCCCGCACGACCGGGTCGGCGGAGGTCAGGTATGGGGCGACCGCCGCGGGATCGGGCAGCACCTCGACCAGCTCACGCAAGGCGTCGGCACTCTCCGCGCGCACCGCGCCGTCATCGTCACCGAGTGCTGCGACCAGGTCCGGCTGATAGCCGTCCGGCAGGTTCTCCACCAGCACGGCCACAGCGGCTCGCCGCACCCCGGCGTCAGTGTCCTGCAGGTACTCGGCCAAATCGGAGAGCACCGGCTCTTCCAGGGCCACCACGGCTGCGATCCGCGGGGACGGCGGCGTCGCCGGTTCGGTCGGGCGCAGCCGGGAGCCCGCGGTGGCGGGCGCCTTACCGCCCACCAGGGCCGGCTGGTGTATGTGCTGCACCGCGTGATCCGACGGCAGGTGATCCAGGTCGGGAACCGGCACGAAATACGGTGCCACGGGCCGCTTCAGGAACTCCATTTCGCCGTCCGAACCCTTGCGCAGGTTCAGGTGATAGCGCCACTCCTCGTCATCGCGCTCGGGGATGTCGGCACGATCGTGGTACAGCCCCCACCGCGATTCGGTCCGCGTCAGCGACGACCGGGCCGCCATCTCGGCGCAGTCCCGGATGAACGACACCTCGACCGTCCGCATCAGCTCGTGCGGGGTGCGGGCGCCCATCTGCTCGATCTCCTCGGCCATGCGCTCGAAGGTGCGGACCGCGATGGACAGCTTGGTCGCAGTCTTCGGCGGCGCCACATAGTCATTCACGAAGCGGCGCAGCTTGTACTCGACCTGCGGCTGGGGCGGCCCGTCCGGATGCCGCAGGGGCCGGTAGATCAGTTCGTGCGCCTCGGCCAGCTGGTCCTGCGGAAGGTCCACGGGCGCTTCGACATCGGCGAGGGTCGACGCGGCATGTTCGCCGGCCAGGTCGCCGTAGACGAACGCGCCGATCATGTAGTTGTGCGGGACGCACGCCATGTCGCCCGCCGCGTACAGCCCGGGCACGGTGGTGCGGGCGTGCTCGTCGACCCACACCCCCGACGCCGAATGCCCACTGCACAAACCGATCTCGGAGATGTGCATCTCGATGTCGTGGGTGCGGTAGTCGTGGCCGCGGTTGGCGTGGAACGTACCGCGGGTCGGCCGTTCGGTGGTGTGCAGGATGTTCTCCATCGCGGTGATGGTTTCGTCCGGCAGGTGGGTGACCTTGAGATAGATGGGGCCGCGGGCGGATTCGATCTCGCTCTTGACCTCGGCCATCATCTGGCCCGACCAGTAGTCCGAGTCGACGAACCGCTCCCCCAGCGCGTTCACCTGGTAGCCGCCGAACGGATTGGCGACGTAGGCGCAGGCCGGCCCGTTGTAGTCCTTGATCAACGGGTTCACCTGGAAACATTCGATGCCCGAGAGTTCGGCGCCCGCGTGGTACGCCATGGAGTAGCCGTCGCCGGCGTTGGTCGGGTTCTCGTACGTGCCGTACAGGTACCCCGAGGCCGGCAGCCCGAGCCGGCCGCTGGCGCCGGTCGCCAGGATGACGGCCTTGGCCCCCACCACGACGAATTCGCCTGTACGCGTGTTGAATGCGGCCGCGCCCACGGCGCGCCCGTTGTCGGTCAGCACGCGCACCGGCATCAGCCGGTTCTCGATGCGCAGCTTCTCCCGGATGGACTTCTGCCGCATCACGCGATAGAGCGCCTTCTTGACGTCCTTGCCCTCGGGCATCGGTAGCACGTACGAGCCCGACCGGTGTACACGGCGCACGGCATATTCGCCGTGCTCGTCCTTCTCGAACTTCACGCCGTAGCGTTCCAGCCGCTGCACCATGGCGAAACCGCGGGTCGCGGTCTGATAGATGGTGCGCTGGTTGACGATTCCGTCGTTGGCGCGGGTGATCTCGGCGACGTAGTCCTCCGGGGTGGCCTTGCCGGGGACGACGGCGTTGTTGACGCCGTCCATGCCCATGGCCAGGGCTCCGGAATGCCGCACATGGGCCTTCTCCAGCAGCAGCACCTGGGCGCCGTTCTCGGCAGCGGTCAGGGCTGCCATGGTGCCGGCAGTACCGCCACCGATCACCAGGACGTCACAGTCGATGCGGACGGGATCGGCGAGGTCTGGAATCTCCAGAGTGCTCATTGGTGTAGTGCTCCAAGGATTTCGGCCCGCAGCTCGGTGCGGGGAACATCAGCATCACGGGGACTCGGGACATCCAGCAGCGCGCGCAGCGGCTGGCCGGCGCGGCCGAGGACCGCCACCCGGTCTCCCAGGGCGAGGGCTTCGTCGACGTCATGCGTGACGAACACGATGGTGGTGGGATGGGCCTGCCAGGTGTCGATCAGCAAGTGCTGCATGGCATTGCGGGTCTTCGAGTCCAGGGCGCCGAACGGCTCGTCCATCAGGACGGCCCGTGGCGCCCCGGCCAATCCGCGTGCCAGCTGGACCCGCTGGCGCATGCCGCCGGACAGGCTCTTCGGCAGGAAGTCCGCGAACCCGGTGAGCCCGACCTCGTCGATCCAGCGCTCGGCACGCTCCCGGTGCCCGGCGCGCGGCACGCCGCGCAGTTGCAGCGCCAGCTCGATGTTGGATCGCACTGTGCGCCAGGGCAACAACGCACTGTCCTGGAACACCATGCCGCGGTCCCGCGACGTGGTGGTCACCAGCTCGCCGTCCGCCAGGACCCGCCCGGCGTCGGGCTTCAGGAGCCCGGCAAGCGCCCGCAGCACCGTCGACTTGCCACAACCCGACGGGCCGGTCAGCACCAGGATCTCGCCCGGCTGCACCGTCAGGCTCAGGCCGTCCACGACCGGCTCGCCGGTGTAGGACAGCCGGATTCGGTCGAGTTCGAGGCGCAGGCCGGCAGTCAGTACAGCGCTCATCGCCCATTCTCCTCACCGCGCGGCAGCCAGCGGGTCAGTCGTCGGCCGATCACTTCCACCGCGGCCGACGTGCCGAATCCCAGCGCGCCGATGGTGATGATGCCGACGAAGACGCTCGGGTAGTCCAGCACCGTGTAGGCCTGCCAGGTGCGGTAGCCGACGCCGAGCCGGCCGGAGATCATCTCCGCCGACACCACACAGATCCACGCCACACCCATACCGACCGACAGGCCACCGAACAGCCCGGGCAGCACACCCGGAAACACCACCTGCCGCAACACATCCCAGCGACTGCCCCCGAGGGTCCGCACCGAGTCCTCCCACAGCGTGGGCAGGGCCCGCACGGCGTGCCGGGTGCTGACCATGATCGGGAAGAACGCCGCCAGGAACGTGATGAACACGATGCCGGCCTCGTCGGTCGGGAACAGCAGGATGGCGACCGGCACCAGTGCGATGGCCGGGATCGGCCGTGCCAACTCGGTGAGCGGCCCGACGACGTCGGCGAACAGCCGCGACCGGCCGAGCGCGATACCGACGGCAGCGCCGATCACCGCCGCTAGCCCGAAACCGCTGACGATCCGGATCACCGACTGTGTCAAGTCCAGCCAGTACTGCGTGGCGCCCAGCCGCTCGACGAACTTCGCGGCGATCTGGGTCACCGTCGGCAGGTTGTCGAACCGCAGCCAGAACCGGACGTGATTGGCCGTCAGCAGCTGCCAGATGCCCACGGCCGCAATGACCGACAGCGTCTTGACGGCGTAGCCTCGCCATTTCGCCGGTCCCTGCGGCCGCGATGCCTCGGTCTCGGCCGGCCGCGCCGGCGCGGCGGCCACCGCGGCTATCGCCGTCATGCCACACCCACCAGAGCCTGCTGGTAGGTCACCACCGCGGAACCGGGGTGGGCCGCCTGGTAGCGACGGGCGCCGGCATCGGTGTCGAAGGGCACGAAGTCCGTGCCCTGCTGCACCCAGACGGATTTGTCTGCCAGCCAACGGGTTCCGAGTTCGGCATCCGGCACGTAGGCGGCCCGGACCTTGGCGCCCTTGGCCTCCGCGGCCCGGATCGCCTTCAACAGGCAGGTCGGGTTGGCCGTGGGCTGCGTGGTGTCCGAACCGTCCAGCCACAGCTCACCGGCCAGCGCGGGGTTGTCGGCGGGGACGTTGCACACCGGGTCGGTACCGTGCACGACCGACGGATTCGCGGTACGGGCAACCTCGGCGTTGTAGTCGCGACCGCGCTCCGACAGCGCCTTGCGCAGCGGTCCGTCCTCAACGAACTTGGTGACGTCCAGGTCGGCGAAGTCACCGATCGACTTCAGGTACGGCACATCGCCTTTCAGCGCATCGACGAGCGACGGCTTGAGCGTGGTGTCGAATCGGGTGCCGCCGGGACCGTTGTACAGGTACACGACCTCCTGCGGCAGGCCGCTGCCCTGCGCGACGATCTTCGCCGCCTCCAATGGCTTGGTGTTGAGGAAATCGGTGGCATCGAGCTGTGCCTGCAGAAACGCGTCGAGCACCTCGGGATGTGCCGCGGCGTATGCCCGTCGCACGACGACGCCGTGCCAGGTCGGGTAGTTGAGCTCGGCGCCGTCGTACAGCAGCCGGGCCTTGTTCTGGAAGACCAGCAGCCCCGGCCAGGCGACAAACTGCGAAAGTGCCTTGACCTGACCCGATTCCAGCGCCGACGCGCCGATCTGCGGCTGCTGGTTGAGCACCTCGACGCCGGTCTTCGGATCGATGCCGACCTTCGACAGCGCGCGGACCAGGGTGCCGTGGCCGGCCGAGCCGACGCTGGCCGACACCTTCTGCCCGGCCAGCTCGTTCAGCGACTGAACCGGCGAATCCGGGGTCACCACAACCATGTTCAGCGCTCCGGTGGGGCTGGACCCCGTGGCCGCCACCAGTTCGGTCTTGGCGCGTTCATTGCTCTGCGTCTTCGACCCATTGATCAGCATCGGGTAGTCACCCATCGAACCGATGTCGATCTTCTCGGCGACCATCTGCGCGGTGATCGGCGCACCGGTGTCATAGTCCTGCCATTCGACGTGGTACTTCTTGCCGGTCTTGGCGCCGATGTCGTCGAGGCGATGCTCCAGGTAGCCCTGGGCACGCAACAACGTTCCCGCGGTGACGGTGTTGATGGTCTTGGACTGGTAGCCGATGACCACGTTGACGGCGGTGTCATCCTTGCCGGCCGAATCGACCGAGCAGCCGGTGGCGGCGAGGACGGCCGTGGCGGCCAGGGCGGCGAGGCGAGTGGGTTTCATTGCGGTCCTTAGCGGATGAGGTAGGGCATGTTGACGGAGACGGCACCGGTTGGGCAGCGCGCGGCGCACGGCCCGCAGTACCAACATTCGTCGACATGCATGTAGGCCTTGCCGTTGTCGGGATTGATGGCCAATGAATCCAGCGGGCAGACATCGACGCACAGGGTGCAGCCCTCGATACACAGCGACTCGTCGATCGTGACCGGCACGTCGGCTCGTTGGTTGTTGACCAGCGTCATGATTCACTCCGTAACAGGTTGCCGCGCATGGTGATTCGGTCACCACGCAGTCGGATGTATTCGAGGTCGACGGGACGGCCGTCGTCGAGGGTGGTGAGCCGTTCGAGCATGAGGATCGCCCCACCGGCCGGGAGGTCCAGGGTGGCCGCGGTGTGCGGATCGGCCGAAACCGCTTCCAGCGCAATGTCCGCCGAGCCCAGCCGTTGCCCGGTGACCTGCTCGATCAACGCGAACACGTCATTGGTCTCCAGCGAGTGTTCGAGCACCGCGGCACCGATGTCGGGCGCGAGGTATGTCAGGTCCAGGCTCAGGGGCAGGTCGCCCAGGTAGCGCAGCCGCTCGATGAAGACGACGGGTTCGCCGGGGGTCAGCTGCAGCCGGCGGGCCACGGCTGCCGGCGCCGCCAGCTGCGTCGCGGCGCGGACCTCGTTGCGGACGTCGCCGTAATCCTTGAAGGTCTCCTTGAGCCCGACCAGAGCGTGCAGGCCGTGGTCGTATTTGCGCTGGGCCACGTGGGTGCCGACCCGCGGTCCCCGATCGATGAGGCCTTCGGCCTTGAGGATCGCCAGGGCCTCGCGCACGGTGTTGCGGGAGACGGAGAACTCCGCCACCAGTTCGGCCTCACCGGGCAGACCGTCCGCGTAGACGCCGTCGCGGACCTGGTGGCGCAGCACGTCGGCCACCTGGCGGGCGCGGTCGGCGCGCCGGCGCAGCGGCGTCGGATCGGTCGCCCGGGGCGAGCGAAGCGACGGGGAGGACTCGGGCATGCCGATGACGCTAGGGACCAGCGGCGATCAGGTCTGCACCCACAAATCGGGTGGTTCGAAGGTACCAGTATTGCGCCGCCTCGCAACGCTCGTGACCTGCACAAACCAGTACTTCAACCGCTATTCCGCCACCGGGGAATCGCCCGACATTTCAAATCTCGGTGAATCCAATCGAGCCTGACGCTCGCCATAACCTTCGACTCCGCGAAGTGCGTGAGTTCAATCGTGATGACAATTTGCCGTGGTGATTGAACTCAGGGACCGCTGGCGGCCCGAAGGAGTACCTGGCTTCAATCAGGACGTCTATCAGTGCCTCGTGATGGAGACCAAGTACTGGCTGACGCAGGGAAGGTTCGAGTAGCAGCAGCTAGCTCCCGGCAGCCGACACCGTCACCGGAATCCCGTTCAGTGCACCGTTACCCGACGGCTCGTCGAGGAAGTCCGGCAGCGACAGGATGTTGGTGTTCACCCCGGGCGCCGCGTTGGCGATGCCGAGGCGGGTACCGGGCTGTCCGTGTCCCCAGCCGTGCGGCATGGACACCACGCCCGGCTTGATCGCGTCGGTCACCTCGACGGGGACGACGATCTTCCCGGCGCCGGAGGCGACCTCGGCATGGTCGCCGTCGGCGATCCCGCGCGTGGCGGCGTCGCGGCTGTGCATCAGCAGCGTGCAGCGGTCGCGGCCCTTCATCAGCGCGCCGACGTTGTGCAGCCAGGAGTTGTTGGACCGCAGATGGCGTCGGCTGACCAGCACGAGCCCGTCGGCCGGACGCTCCAGGCGCGCCGCGAGCCGGGGCAGGTCGTCGAGCAGGTACTGCGGCGCCACGCGGATCTTCTTGTCCGCGGTACCCAGCACCTCGGGCACCCGCGGCACCATCGGTCCGTAGTTGATGCCGTCCGGATGGGCCTTGAGCTTCTCGAGTGTCAGCCCGTCGGGGTTCTCGCCGTACCGGTCACCGAACGCCGCAGTCCGCAGCGTCAGGTCGAGCATGCGCTCGGGGCCGCCGTGGTCGTACCTCTTGCGGATCTCCGCGCCGTCGAGTCCCTGGGTGAAGCACAGGTAGTCGAACCAGCCGTCGTCGAGCGCGGCGACGTCGACGTCCTCGGCCGGGGTGCCGGTGCACAGGCCGGTGAGCCGGATCAGAATCTCCCACTCCTCCGGCGCATCGGGGTCCTCGCGGTGGAACACCGGCGGCGAGTACCGGGCGAAGCTGTTGATGGCAGCTCCCAACAGCAGGTCCGCGGAGTGCGCCTGCTCGAGAGCCGAGGCGCCCGGCAGGATGACGTCGGCGTGCCGCGTCGTCTCGTTGAGCCACAGGTCCACCGAGATCATGGCGTCCAGCTGCGGCAGCGCCTCGTCGAGTTTGTCGCCGCCCGGAGTCGACAGGACCGGGTTGCCTGCCACCGTGATCAGCGCCTTGAGCTGGCCCTCGCCCGGAGTGACGATCTCTTCCAGCATGCACGAGACCGGCACCTGGCCCATGACCTCTTTGGCCCCGCGCACCCGGGTCTGGTATCGGCCGAAGTTCGCCGCCCCATCCTCCAGGCCGGGGATGGTCTGGCTGGTGACGGTCCACGCGGTCGGGGTGGCGAACATCGCGCCGCCGGGGACATCGAAGTGTCCGGTAACGATGTTGACGACGTCGATCAGCCAGCTCGCGAGGCTGCCGAACTCCTGGTTGCAGGTGCCGATGCGGCCGTAGACGACGGCGCGGGGCGTACCGGCCAGCTCCCGGGCCAGTTCCCGAATTCGTTCTGCCTCGATACCTGTTGCGGCAGAGACCCTTTCGGGCGACCAGTCGGCCACGGCGCGCTGCAGTTCGGCTACCCCGTCAAGGTGCTGCTCCAGTTGGCCGAGATTGACCAGTCCTTCTTCGAACACCGCGTGGATGACGCCCAGCAGCAGCGCCGCGTCGGTGCCCGGGGTGATCGGCAGCCACTCGTCGGCCTTGGCGGCAGTCTGCGTCCGGACCGGGTCGATGACGATCACCTTGCCGCGCTTACGGATTCCGCCGATGATGCCCATGATGTCGGGGGCCGCCAGGAGCGAGCCCTGTGAGGCCGCCGGGTTGGCGCCCATCACCACCAGCAGGTCGGTGCGCTGCACATCGGGTGTCGGGAAGGCCCACCAGCTGCCGTACATGAGGTGCGACGACAGGTTCTTCGGCCACTGGTCGATGGTGCCCGGCGAATAGGTGATCGGCATGCCGGACAGGCCGAGCAGGATCGCGGCGTACCGCGACAGCGAAAACGAGTGCGCCAGTGGGTTTCCCGTATATGCGGCGACCGCGCCGATGCCGTGCTTCGCGATGACCGGCGCCAGCAGTTCGGTGCAGCGCCGGAACGCGGTGTCCCAGTCGACTTCGTGCCACTGGCCGTCGACCTTGATCATCGGCCGGCGAATCCGGTCCGGGTCCTCGTGGAGCGCACCCAGGGAGGCGCCCTTCGGGCAGATGTGGCCCGCACTCCATTCGTCGGCCTTGTTCGGCCTGATGCCGGCGACCTTGCCGCCCGACACCTGAATCTCCAAGCCGCACATGGCTTCACAGAGGCAGCAGGCGTGCAGATGCAGTCCGTCTTCGCCGACTTCGGCGAGGACTCGTGGCTCGGTTCCCATCATCCGACTGTAACGGCGTTACTGAGACCTGGGTCACGATTGCTCCCGATGTCCGGGAGACAGGCTACAAGGCGTGTGAAAGCTCCCGGCCGAATTGCAGCAACCGCTGCATCTGGGCCAGGCCACCGTCGTCGACGGACTTGGTGTACCGGAACGACTCACAGAAGAAGTCGGTGTCGATTGCCGACTTCTGCCGGCTGCGGGTGATCAGCTGGGTGTACATCCGCAGCCGCACCTCGGCCAGGCGCCGCGTGCCGTCGGCCAGCACCTCGAACTGGGTGGTCAGGATGTGGTCGGTGATGGTGGACAACAGGATGGTCCGCACCGAGGTGTCCAACGTGCGGCGCAGTTGTTCGTCGTCACCGTTGGCGTCGTCGTCGGCCCGCCACATGATCAGCCGCTCGCCGTCGGTGAGGACGACCTCCTGCCACACGGCGTCGCCCCAGGACTCCTCGGACGCGCCGCGCGACATGATGAAGGACTTGATGGACCGGAAGTCGACCACCGACCGGAGCTGCTCGAGCGCCAGCTCCGGATCGCGCAGATAGACCTTCGCCGCGTCCGAGACACTCGAGTAGGGCGCCCAGTCCTGCGGCTCGTCCACGGCTACTCGCCCCGGACCGCCGCCGCAGCAGCCCGGATCTGCGGCGTCACCAGCATGACCTGGCCGAGCACGCCGTTGACGAAGCCGGGTGACTCATCGGTGGACAGCGTCTTCGCCAACTCGACCGCCTCGTCGACGGCGACCGGTTCCGGCACGTCCGTCGCATGCAGCAACTCCCACACCGCAACGCGCAGGATCGCCCGGTCCACCGCGGGCAGCCGCTCCAGCGTCCAGCCCTGCAGATGCGCGGAGATCAGGTCGTCGATGTGCGCGGCGTGCTCGGTGACGCCGTTGGCGACGGTCACCGTGTACGGGTTCAGCACCGACACCTCGGGGTCGCTGTCGGCAATGGCGTTGCGCAGCTTCGCGCCCTCGGCGGCGGTGATCCCGCGGGCCTCGGCCTCGAACAGCAGGTCGACGGCGCGCTTGCGCGCCTGGTGCCGACCCTTATCGGAGCGACGGTCAGGCATTGACCCGACTGATGTAGCTGCTGTCGCGGGTGTCCACCTTGAGCTTGTCACCGATGTTGATGAACAGCGGAACCTGGATCTCGGCGCCGGTCTCCAGGGTGGCCGGCTTGGTGCCGGCGTTCGAGCGGTCGCCCTGCAGGCCCGGCTCGGTGTGTGCCACGACGATGTCGATGCTGACGGGCAGTTCCAGGTACAGCGGTGCGCCGTTGTGGAACGCGATCTGCACCTGCAGGTTCTCCAGCAGGAAGCCCGCGGCGTCGCCGACAAGAGCCTCGGGCAGCGGGTGCTGCTCGAAGTCCTCGGCGTCCATGAAGACGAAGTCACTGCCGTCGCGGTACAGGTAGGTGGCGTCACGACGGTCGACGGTCGCGGTCTCCACCTTCACGCCGGCGTTGAAGGTCTTGTCGACGACCTTGCCCGACAGCACGTTCTTGAGCTTCGTGCGCACGAAGGCCGGGCCCTTGCCGGGCTTGACGTGCTGGAACTCGGTGATCTGCCACAGCTGGCCCTCGATGTTGAGGACAAGACCATTCTTGAAGTCGGCGGTAGATGCCACGGTGGGTACTGCTCCTAGCTCTCTGTCATCAGAGGATGGCCAGTTCCTTGGGGAACCGGGTAAGTAACTCGGGTGTGGGTGTCTTGTCGCTGCCCACGACCAGCGTGTCCTCGATTCGGACGCCGCCCCGGCCGGGCAGGTAGACACCGGGCTCTACGGTGACCACAGAGCCAGCAAGCAGTGTACCGGCGGCGGCGGAGTTGATTCCCGGCGCTTCGTGAATCTGCAACCCGACCCCGTGCCCCAGCCCGTGGGAGAACTGCTCGCCGTACCCGGCATCGGTGATGACCTGCCGTGATGCGCGGTCCACGGCCGCCAGTGTCGTGCCCGCCACCAGCGCTTCCCGGCCGGCCCGCTGGGACGTCGCGACCAGGTCGTAGATGTCGCGCTGCCACTGCGCCACCGGCGACAGTACGAAGGTGCGCGTCATGTCGGAGTGGTAACCCTCGACCAGCGCACCGAAATCGATCTTGACGAAATCACCGGCCGCCAGCACGGCATCGGTCGGCCGGTGGTGCGGTATCGCGGAGTTGGCACCGGTCGCGACGATGGTCTCGAACGACGGGCCGTCGGCGCCGTGGTCCAGCATCCGCGCCTCGAGCTCGCGGCCGACCTCCTTCTCCGTGCGGCCCGCCCGCAGCCCACCCGATTCGATCAGGTCTTTGAGCGCGGCATCGGCGGCCTCGCAGGCCAGTCGCAGGATCGCGATCTCACCGGCGTCCTTGACCTCGCGCAACGCCTCGACCGTGCCGGGGGCCCGGACCAGTTCGATGTCGCCGCTGACGCGCTGCAGCGCCGCATGGGCGTCGACCGTCATGACATGGCTTTCGAACCCCAGCCGCTTGATGCCGGCAGCCTCCGCCGCACGTACCAGTGCGGGCGCACACGCCCGTTCGATGACGATCTGCGCGTCCGGGGACTGCTGCGCGGCCTGCGTGCGGTACCGCCCGTCGGTGGCGAGAAGAAACGTCTCCCCGTCCCCGTCCTGCTCACTGGGAATCAGCAGTGCCGCGTTCGATCCGGTGAATCCGGACAGATAACGCACGTTGACCAGGTCGGTTACCAGGATCGCATCCAACCCGGCGGCCGCCAGGTGGCGACGCAGAATGTGGCGCCGGTGGGAAATTGTCACGATATGTGACGCTACTCGCTACGCTGTCTGCTCATGAGTAAGTGGTTGCTGCGCGGAATCGTCTTTGCGGCGTTGATGGTGATCGTCCGATTGCTGCAAGGCGCCATGATCGGAGCCTGGGAAAAACAGTCGCTGATCATCAGTGTGACGCTCGTCGTGCTGTACATCATCGCCGCCTTTGCCTGGGGCGTTCTCGATGGCCAGAGCGACGCGAAGGCGCAGCCCGACCCCGACCGCCGCGAGGACCTGGCGATGGCGTGGCTGGTCGGCGGCCTGTTCGCCGGCGTCGTCAGCGGCTTCTTCTCGTGGCTGATCGGCCAGTTCTACGACAACATCTACGTCGACGCGCTGGCCGCCGAGGTCACCACGTTTGCCGCGTTCACCGCGCTGATCGTCTTCGTCGGCGGCGTCTGCGGTGTGTCGCTCGGCCGTTGGCTGATCGACCGCAAAGCCCCGCCGCCCCCGAAGCACGACCACGCCGGGGACGGCGAGCGCGCCGACACCGACGTCTTCGCCGCGGTTTCCGTCGCGGTCCCCGCCGCCGATGGTGCCGAAGGCGAAACCGAGATCATCGAGACCACGCCCAAGACCAACCCCGAGTCCTGAGACTCGGAGACGAGAATCGCGGCCAGTCGTCAGGACTGGCCGCGATTTTTTTGCCGAAATAGTTGTAAGACTTCGGCGGTGTGACGGCTCCTAACCAGTGAGAGCGGCTCAACGGGAGCCGCAAACCTGAATGAGGAGCACGTCATGAATCGCACGAAGTCCGTCACCACCGCACTCGGCGCGGCAGCCGCCGCCCTGGCCGCCCCGGCTGTGCTGTTTCCCGGAACCGGAACCGCACAGGCGGCGTCTGTGCTCGAGACGACGAGTGACGCCGCGGGCGTCACGGTTCACATCACGTCGGCGGGGAGCGAAGGCCTGTGCTTCTACTCGGCCGAGCCGTGGTTCGGCTGGCAGACGGTCAAGCCGCTGCCGGTGTACAAGGTGCCGTTCCAGCTGCAGGCAAACCAGAGCCACAACCTGTGGTTCCCGGGCATTCAGACCGGCACGACGTGGAAAGCCAAGGTCGAATGCCCGGTCGGCGGCACCGACTACTTCAATCCCACCTACTGAGCGCAGCTCAGTCCTTAGCCACCACCGAGTAGGCGGCCGCCAGCAGCGAGGGGTCCGGGCCTTCGAGACGGCCCGGCTTGGCCAGGCCGTCGAGCACCACGAAGCGCAGCACGCCCGAACGGGTCTTCTTGTCCCCCGCCATCGACTCCAGCAGCTGGCCGAAGGCGTCGGCGTCGTAACTGACCGGCAGGCCCAGCGCGGTGAGCACCCGGCGGTGGCGGTCAGCGGTGTCGTCGTCGAGACGTCCGGCGAGCCGGCCGAGCTCGGCGGCGAACACCAGGCCCACCGACACGGCGGCGCCGTGCCGCCACTGGTAGCGCTCGCGCCGCTCGATGGCGTGCGCCAAAGTGTGTCCGTAGTTGAGGATTTCGCGCAGTGCCGATTCCTTCTCGTCGGCGGCGACCACCTCGGCCTTGACGGCGATGGCGCGGCGGATGAGTTCGGGCAGCACGGTCCCGGTGGGGTCCAGCGCGGCCTCCGGATCGGCCTCGATCAGGTCCAGGATCACCGGGTCTGCGATGAAGCCGGCCTTCACGATCTCGGCCATGCCGGCGATGATCTCGTTGCGCGGCAACGATTCCAGCGTCGCGAGGTCGACCAGCACCGCCAGCGGCTGGTGGAAGGCGCCGACGAGGTTCTTGCCGGCGTCGGTGTTGATACCGGTCTTGCCGCCGACGGCGGCGTCGACCATGCCGAGCAGCGTCGTGGGCACGTGCACGATGTCCACACCGCGCAGCCAGGTGGCGGCGGCGAACCCGGCGACGTCGGTGGCCGCGCCGCCGCCGAGGCTGACGATGGCGTCCTTGCGGTCGATCCCGATGCGCCCCAACACTTCCCAGATGAAGCCGACGACGGGCAGTTCCTTGCCCGCCTCGGCGTCCGGGATTTCGATGCGGTGCGCGTCGATTCCCTTGTCCGCCAGGTACTCACGGATCGCTTCCGCGGTCTGGTTGAGCACCGGCTGGTGCAGGATCGCGACGCGGTGCCGGCCCTGCAGGACGCGGCCCAGATCGCCGAGCAGGCCGGTCCCGATGATCACCGGGTACGGCCGGTCGACGTTAACCTCAACGACGACGGGTTCAGTCATTGCGAGCCTTTCAATCGTTTCGCCAGTGCCGCAGGGCTCGGCGGGGCCTCGGTGGTCGGTCCGGGGTTCAGGACCGTGGGCAACCGGCGCCATGCCGAGCGGCGGCGGCGCCGGGAGTGCTCGTCGCAGCGCGACTGCTCGAGCCGGTGCACGATGTGGCGGACCACGGCACCGGGATTGCGCCGGTTGGTGTTGATGCGGAGCGTGGCGACCTGCCGGAACAGCGGCACGCGCTGCGCCATCAGCTCACGGTATTTGGCGCCCGGGTCGTCGCCGGCGAGCAACGGACGTCCGCCGCCCGCGGTACGCCGAACACCTTCTGCCGCACTGATCTCCAGATAGACGACGGTGTGTCCGACGAGCGCTTCGCGCACCTCCGGGGTGGTCACCGCGCCACCGCCGAGCGAGACGACGCCGTCGTGTTCGGCGAGCGCCGCGCGGATCACGTCGGCCTCGATCTTGCGGAACACCGGTTCGCCTTCGGCGAAGATGTCGGCGATGCTGCGACCGGTCGTCTCGACGATCTTGGCGTCGGTGTCGAGCATCGGCACCTGCAGCGCCTTCGCCAACCGTCGACCGATCGTCGACTTGCCCGAACCGGGCATGCCGACCAGTACAGCCTTGGGCACCATCGAGTTATCCGGACATCTGCGGTTCGCGCTCATGCACCGCACGCAGGTAGTTCTCGACGTTGGCGCGGGTCTCGGGCAGCGAGTCGCCGCCGAACTTGTCCAGCGCGGCCCGGGCCAGCACCAGCGCCACCATGGCCTCGACGACCACACCGGCTGCCGGCACCGCGCACACATCGGAACGCTGGTGGATGGCGACAGCCTCTTCGCCGGTGGCCATGTCGACGGTCGCCAGCGCACGCGGCACGGTCGAGATCGGCTTCATCGCGGCGCGCACGCGCAGCGGCTGGCCGTTGGTCATGCCGCCTTCCAGACCGCCGGCGCGGTTGGTGGAGCGGGTGATGCCGTCGGCACCGGGGTAGATCTCGTCGTGTGCGACGCTGCCGCGACGACGCGCGGTCTCGAAACCGTCACCGATCTCGACGCCCTTGATGGCCTGAATGCCCATGACGGCGGCGGCCAGCTGGCTGTCCAGCCGGTTGTCGCCGCTGATGAACGAGCCGAGGCCGACGGGCAGCCCGCTGACCACCACTTCGACGACACCGCCGAGGGTGTCGCCGTCCTTCTTGGCGGCCTCGATCTCGGCGATCATCGATTCTTCTGCGGCCTTGTCGAACGCACGCACCGGGCTGTTGTCGATGGCCTCCAGATCCTCGGGCTGCGGGACCGGGCCGTCGTAGGGCTTCGATGCGCCGATGGCGATGACGTGCGAGACAACCTCGACGCCGAGGGCCTGCTTCAGGAACGCGCGGGCGACGGTGCCGGCCGCGACGCGGGCCGCGGTCTCGCGGGCGCTGGCGCGCTCGAGCACCGGGCGGGCGTCGTCGAAGCCGTACTTGAGCATGCCGGCGTAGTCGGCGTGCCCGGGCCGGGGGCGGGTCAGCGGTTCGTTGCGCGCGGTGTTGGCCAGCGCCTCCGGGTCGACCGGGTCGGAGGCCATGACGGTTTCCCACTTGGGCCACTCGGTGTTACCGATCTGGATGGCGATCGGGCCACCCAGCGTCTGGCCGTGCCGAACGCCGCCGAGCAGCGTCACTTCGTCCTTTTCGAACTTCATCCGGGCACCGCGGCCGTAGCCGAGACGACGCCGCTGCAACTGCGTGGCGATGTCGTCCGAGGTCACCGAAAGACCGGCCACCATGCCTTCGAGCATGGCCACCAGGGCGCGGCCGTGAGATTCACCTGCTGTGGTCCATCGCAACACGTGTCCCATTGTCCCATGAGGGCCTTTACCGGCTGAAATCCGTCAGCGCAGGCTGCATTGCAGCAGCACGGTGTCGATGTCGCGGCCATGCTTGTGGCCGACCTGGCGCAGCCGTCCGGCCTCGTCGAAACCCAGCTTCTTGTGCAGCGCGACGGACGACGGGTCGCCGCTGTCGGCGATCACCGCGATCACCTCGCGCACGCCGGCGGCGCGGGCAGCGTCCAGCAGCGCATCGAGCAGCTCGGACCCGGCCCCCTGTCCGGTGGCCCACGGCGCCAGATAGATCGAGTCCTCCACCGTGCCCTGATAGGCCGGCCGGGAATGCCAGGGCAGGCAGTATGCGTACCCCGCGACCCTGCCCGCACGTTCAACCACCAGAAACGGCAGGCCGGCCGCCGCTACCTTGGCGAACCGCGCCTGCCATTCGTCGGCAGCCGGCGGCGCCAGCTCGAACGACGCGACGCTATTGATCACGTAGTGCGCGTAGATCGCGGCGATGGCGGGCAGGTCAGCGGTGGTGGCGGCACGGGTGGTCATCGTCAGGCAAAGGTACCGAGCGCGACGGCCGCGGCGCTCGCCAGGCACATCGACGGGCCGTGCGGCACGGTCCGGCCGCGGCGCCGCAGTAGGACGACCACGGCATACACGGCAGTCAACAGCGGTGCCCCGATTGCCGCGAGCACCCAGATATCGGCGCCGAACATCCCGGTGAGCGCACCCAGCCCGAGGGCGAGTTTGACGTCACCGCCGCCCATCGCCTTCGGGCTCACCAGATGGATCAAGAGGTAGAGCGCACCCAGCGCGGTCGCCCCGGCCAGCGCGGCGAGGCCCCGGCCGAGAACGACAGCCGCCAGCAGAATGACCGCGGCACCGGGCAGCGTCAGCCGGTTCGGCAGGCGTCGTTCCCGGAGGTCGTAGACACACAGCGCAACCAGCCAAACGCCAACAGCCCCGCACCAAAAAACCTTGCCCACCCCCATCTTTCGAGGCTAGGTGAGTTGCGCGGGGCGTCCCGACACAAATCTTCTGGTGGTGCCGTGCCCCGCGACAGTGCGTTGAGCCTGAGCTCAGGGTCTTCGCTACTCGAACATTGTGACCGCCAGCGCAGGATCAACGCCCACAAGGCATTTGCTTGTCAAGTGCCCAGCATATGCGCACACACGAACGTGCACCGAGTGCGTCTCGACCGCGGATCTGGCGATCTGTACGCACCCTCGACACAAATCTAGTGCCTGCGGCGCTAATTCTCAGGAAGCAGCGAGCGCCGCGGCCATCGCCTCGCGCGGCGCCGGCATCCCGGTGAATTGCTCCACCTGGGCGTAGGCCTGGTTCAGCAGCATCTGCAGGCCGCTGACCACGCGGCCACCGGCCGCGGCAACCGCGGCGGCCAGCGGCGTCGGCCACGGGTCGTAGATGGCGTCGAGCAGCACGGCCGTGCCGGCCACTGTGCCGGAGAACTCGCCGGCCACCGCGGCGGGCAGCGTATTGACCACCACGCCAAGGGATTTCAGTGGTTCGCCCAGCGCCACCCAGCGGGCTGCCATACCCAGCCGATGCCCGAGGTCCACCAGCGCCGCCGCCTTCTCCGCATTGCGGGCGACGATCGCGAGGTCCGGCACGCCGAGCTCTGCCAACGCCACCACCGCCGCAGGCGCCGTGCCACCGGAGCCCAGCACGGCCGCGGCGCCCGACACCTCACCCAACGCTCCGACAACCCCGTCGACATCGGTGTTGTCGGCGCGCCAGCCGCCGTCCACGCGCACCAGCGTGTTGGCCGAGCCGACGAGCTCAGCGCGCGCGGTGCGTTCGGTCGCGAAGCGCAGTGCCGCGAACTTGCCGGGCATGGTGACCGAGACACCGACCCATTCCGGCCCGAAACCACCGACCAGACCGGGTAATTGCGCCTCGGTGCACTCGATGCGGTCGTAGGTCCAGTCGGTCAACCCGAGCTCCCGGTAGGCCGCCAGGTGCAGTTGCGGTGACCGCGAATGCGCGATGGGCGAGCCGAGGACGGCGGCCCTCATCGGGCACTGTCGAGCACGCCGTTGCGTTTGGCGAGCTCGATGCTGGCGAGGTGCTGCTGGTAGTCGCGGGTGAAGACCGTCGTGCCCTGCAGGTCGATGGTCACGAAGTACAGCCAGTCCCCCGGCGCCGGGTCCTGCGCCGCGACGACGGCGGGCTGGCCGGGCGAACAGATCGGCGTGACCGGAAGGCCTTCGCGTGCATAGGTGTTCCACGGTGTCGGCTGCTCGCGGTCGGCGTCGGTGGTGGCCACCTCCTGGCGGTCCAGCGGGTAGTTCACCGTCGAGTCGAACTGCAGCCGGCGGTGATCAGGGGTCGCCAGCCGGTTGTAGATGACGCGGGCGACCTTGGCGAAGTCCTGTGGGTTGGACTCGCGCTGGACCAGCGATGCCACGATCAGGATCTGGTACGGGTTCAGGTTGGCGGCCGCGCCGGCGTCGAGCAGGCCGCCCTTTTCGTACTGGTGACCGCTCGAGCTGATCAGGCTCGCCAGAATCGATTCCGGCGTGCCGGCCGGGTCGACGTTCCACGTGCCCGGTGCGATGAGGCCCTCGAGTCTGCGGTGGTCGGTGCCCAGCGCCTTCACCGGTCCCGCCGCCCAGCTCGGCACCAGCAGCGTCGTGACGTCGGCGGCACCGGCGGCCTTCTTCAGATCGTCGGCGGACACGCACTTGCGCTTGCCGTCCAGGTCGACGCAGGTGGCGGCCGAGATCAGGCTGAAGATGCCCTGGTTGATCTTGTTGGTCTTGACGTCGCTGGTGTCGTCGAGCTGGCGGCCCTCGGGGATCACCAGCCGGCCCACCCGGTTGTTCTTCTCGGTCAACCGGGTCACCGCGTTGGCCGCCGAGATCTCGGTCCGCAGCTTGTAGAAGCCCGGCTGAATCTCGGTCATCGCCTTGTTGCCCTCGGCGGCCTGTACGAACGTCTTCACGTTCGCCACGACGCCGTGGTCGTGCAGGTTCTGTCCGATGGCGGTGGTCGAGTCGCCCTGATGGACCTCGATGACCAGGTCGTTGTTGCCGTCACCCGAGTAGTCGTTGCCCGAGCCGAAGATGCCGTGCCACAGGCGCGAACCCAGGAACACCGCGCTGACGACGACGACGATGAACACCGTCAGCGCCGCCACGCTGCGGCGACGCCGGCGCTTGCGGTTGCGCTCGGCGCGCACCCGTTCGGCCCGGCTCATGCCGCGGCGCGGACGGCCCACCGATTCGGGCTTGATGCGGGTGCTGCTGCCCCACTCGTCGTCGTCGCCCGGGGCGTCGGGGCGCATGTCCTCGGCCGGGGTCACAGGTCGGCCTCCTCGGCCCGCGCGCGGGCGGCCAGCACCGTGCGGCGCATGTCGAGCCAGTTCTGCAGGATGCCGACGGCGGCCACCTGATCGATCATCTGACGTTGCCCCTTCGCACGCACTCCGGCCTCCCGCAGCGAGCGCTGCGCGGTGACCGTCGTCAGCCGTTCGTCGGCCATCCGAACCGGAGTCGGGGCCACCCGAACCGCCAGGGCGTCAGCCACCTCGATCGCGTCCCGCGCCGAGCTGCTCGCCCGGTCCTTCAGTGTGCGCGGCAACCCGACGACGATCTCGACCGCCTCCTGCTCACCGGCCAGCTTCGCCAGCCGGCCCAGGTGTTTGTCCGTCTTGTCGCGACGCACCGTCTCCAGCGGCGTCGCCAGGATGCCGTCGGGGTCGCACACGGCGACACCTATCCGCACCGTACCGACGTCGATGCCGAGCCGACGACCGCGGCCGGGGTCATCGGCCCCGGGGCGGTCAGGCATACGGTCGGTATCGGCCAAAGCTAGCTCCGGCCCAGTTCAGCGCGTAGCGCGGCCAGACCCGCGTCGATACCCGCTGCCCCCTTACCGGAACCCTGTGCCAGATCGGCCTTTCCACCACCACGGCCGCCGACCGCGGTGCCCAGCTGCTGCACCAGTTCGTTGGCCTTGAACCCGAGGTCCTGCGCGGCGGCGTTGACGGCCACCACGTACGGCACCGACTCACCCGAGTCGGCGATCAGTGCGATCACCGCCGGCTCCGAGCCGAGCTTGCCCTTGATGTCGCCGACCAGGGTGCGCAGATCACCGCCGGAGAACCCGCCGGCCATGCGCTGCGCGACGACGCGCACCTTGCCGATGACCTCGGCGCCGGCCGCGGCGTTGGCGGCAGCGGCCTTGGCACCCGCCAGCCGGACCTTGTCGAGTTCCTTCTCGGCGGCCTTGAGCTTGTCGACCAGGGTGGCCACGCGTGCGGGCACCTCTTCCGAGGGCACCTTCAGCGACGCGGCCAGGCCCGCCATCAGCGCGCGTTCCTTGGCCAGGTGCCGGAACGACTCGAGCCCGACGTAGGCCTCGACACGGCGCACACCCGAACCCACCGACGACTCGCCGAGGATGGTCACCGGGCCGATCTGCGCCGAGCGCTCGACGTGGGTACCACCGCACAGTTCCAGAGAGAACGGCCCGCCGATCTCGACGACGCGGACCTCGTCCGGGTAGGACTCGCCGAACATCGCCATGGCGCCCATCGCCTTGGCCTTCTCCAGCTTCTCATTGAAGGTGTGCACCTCGAAGTCGGCCTGCACGGCCTCGTTGGTCACTTCCTCGACCTGGGTGCGCTGCTCGTCGCTGAGCGCGCCCTGGTAGTTGAAGTCGAACCGCAGGTAGCCCGGGCGGTTCAGCGAACCGGCCTGAACGGCATTGGGGCCCAACACCTGTCGCAGCGCGGCGTGCACCATGTGCGTACCCGAGTGGCCCTGCGTGGCACCGCGGCGCCAGGTCGGGTCGACGGCGGCGGTCACGGTGTCGCCCTCGACGAACTCACCGGACTCGACGTTGACGGTGTGCACCCACAGCGATTTGGCGATCTTCTGCACGTCGGTGACCGCGGCCTTGGCGGTGGCCGACGAGCCGGTGCCCGTGATGGAACCGGTGTCGGCGATCTGGCCGCCCGACTCGGCGTACAGCGGCGTCCGGTCCAGCACGAGCTCTACGCGCTCCGCATCTTCGGAACCGTGCGTCACCACCGGCACCCGCTTGCCGTCCACGAAGATGCCGAGAATCCTTGCCTCGGAAGTCAATTCGTCGAAACCGGTGAACTCGGTCGGGCCGGCGTCGACGAGGTCGCGGTAGGCGGACAGGTCGGCATGCGCGTGCTTGCGGGCAGCGGCGTCGGCCTTGGCGCGGGCGCGCTGCTCAGCCATCAGGCCGCGGAAACCCTCTTCGTCGACGGACAGGCCGGCTTCGGCCGCCATCTCCAGCGTCAGCTCGACCGGGAAACCGTAGGTGTCGTGCAGCGTGAAGGCGTCACTACCGGAGACGACGGTCTTGCCCGCGGCCTTGGTGGCCGCCGCGGCGTCCTCGAACAGCCGCGATCCCGACGCGAGCGTGCGGTTGAAGGCGGTCTCCTCGGCGACCGCGATTCGGTTGATGCGCTCGAAGTCGGTGACCAGCTCCGGGTACGACGGACCCATCGTGTCGCGCACGGTGGCCATCAGGTCGGACATGATCGGCTGCTCGACGCCGAGCAGCTTGGCGGCCCGGATGATGCGGCGCAGCAGGCGGCGCAGCACGTAGCCGCGGCCTTCGTTACCGGGGGTGACGCCGTCGCCGATGATGATCGCGGCGGTGCGGCTGTGGTCGGCGATGACGCGGTAGCGCACGTCGTCCGCGTGGTTGCCGGCGCCGTAGTGGCGGGGCGCAACCGAGGCCACCATGTCGATGACGGGACGGACCAGGTCGGTCTCGTAGACGTTGTCGACGCCCTGCAGCAGGCAGGCGATGCGCTCGACACCCATGCCGGTGTCGATGTTCTGACGCGGCAGCGGGCCCAGGATTTCGAAGTCGGTCTTGCTGGTGCCCTCGCCCCGCTCGTTCTCCATGAACACGAGGTTCCAGATCTCGATGTAGCGGTCCTCGTTGGCCTCTGGGCCACCGTCGATGCCGTACTCGGGGCCGCGGTCGTAGTAGATCTCCGAACACGGGCCGCAGGGGCCGGGGATGCCCATGGACCAGTAGTTGTCGGCCTTGCCACGGCGCTGGATGCGCTCCGGCGGCAGGCCGGCGATCTCCTCCCAGAGCCCGATGGCCTCGTCGTCATCGAGATAGACGGTGGCCCAGAGCTTTTCGGGGTCGAAGCCGTAGCCCCCCTCGGATACCGGGTTGGTCAGCAGATCCCAGGCGAGCGCGATGGCGCCGCGCTTGAAGTAGTCGCCGAACGAGAAGTTGCCGGCCATCTGGAAGAAGGTGTTGTGCCGGGTGGTGATTCCGACCTCGTCGATGTCCGGCGTACGGATGCACTTCTGGACGCTGGTCGCCTTGTCGTACGGCGGCGTGCGGTCGCCCAGGAAGTAAGGCACGAACTGCACCATGCCGGCGTTGACGAACAACAGGTTCGGATCGTCCAGGATCACCGATGCACTCGGCACCTCGGTGTGGCCCGCTTTCACGAAATGATCGAGGAATCGTTTCCTGATCTCGTGTGTCTGCACGTGCTGTTGTCCTTCATCGACCGGGTAGTTGCCCGCATAACAGTACCGGGTGCGGTTTTTGGCCCGGCCCTAGAACCATTGTGCGTCGCGGCGCCGCGGAGGACAGTTGGGTCTATCCGGTGGCGCCGCCGGAGCGCCGCCCTGAACAAAGAGGGGGTGGACCGTGTTCGCACGTTCTACCACGATGATGGCGCGCCCTGACCAGATCGATGCCGGCATCGCCTACATCCGCGACGACGTCATGCCGGTGCTGCAGGAACTTCCCGGTTCCGTCGGCCTGTCCCTGATGGTCGACCGGGATTCCGGCCGGTGCATCGCCACCAGCGCGTGGGAGTCCGAGGACGCCCTGCGTTACAGCGCCGGCGAGGGCCGCAGGCTCCGCAATCTGGCCGCCGAACGGTTCGGCGGCGGCGCCCCGCTGGTCGAGGAGTGGGAGATCGCCGTCCTGCACCGCGAACGCGGCAACGGCGCGTGCGTGCGGGCCACCTGGCTCACCGTGCCGCCGGATCTCATGGAGGCCGGCATCGACTACTACCGCGACACCGTACTGCGGCAGATCGAGCACCTGCCCGGGTTCTGCAGCGCCAGCCTGCTGGTCGATCGCGGCTCGGGCCGGGCAGTGTCGTCGGCGTCGTTCCGTACCCGCGAACTGATGGCGGACTACTGGCCGCAGGCCACCGCGCTGAAGGTCGAGTCGGTGCAGGCCGCCGGGGCGACGGAGATCGACGACTGCGCGTTCGATCTCGCCATCGCCCACCTGCGGGTGCCCGAACTGGTCTAGCGCTTGCGCCGGATGATGGCGCGCAGCTTCTCCAGCCGGCCGCCGATCTCGCGTTCCGCCCCGTACGCGGTGGGCCGGTAGTAGTCGACCCCGACCAGCTCATCGGGCGGATACTGTTGCGCCGCAACACCACCCGGGTGGTCGTGCGCGTACTTGTAGCCCTGGGCGTGCCCGAGCGCGGCAGCACCGGCGTAGTGCCCGTCCCGCAGATGCGCGGGCACCATGCCGGCCTTGCCGGCCTTGATGTCGGCCATCGCCGCGCCGAGAGCGACGGTTACCGCGTTGGATTTCGGCGCCGTCGCCAGGTGCACCGTCGCGTGGGCCAGCGTCAGCTGGGCTTCCGGTAGCCCGATGAGCTGTACGGTCTGCGCGGCGGCCACCGCCGTCGGCAGCGCGGTCGGGTCGGCGATGCCGATGTCCTCGCTGGCCAGGATCATCAGCCGGCGCGCGATGAACCGCGGGTCCTCCCCCGCGGTCAGCATCCGCGCCAGGTAGTGCAGCGCGGCGTCGACGTCGGAGCCGCGCACCGATTTGATGAACGCGCTGACGACGTCGTAGTGCTGGTCACCGTCGCGGTCGTAGCGCACGGCCGCCTTGTCGAGGGACTGCTCGATCACGTCGACGGTCACGCGTTCCCCGGCTTCGGCCGCGACCTCCAGCGCCGTCAGTGCCCGTCGGGCATCTCCCGCCGACAGCGTCACGAGCAGCGCGACGGCGTCGTCGTCGACCTCGACGGCACCGCCCAGGCCGCGGGGATCGGTGATCGCCCGCTGCACGACGGTCCGCACGGCGTCGGCCGTCAGCGGTTGCAGCTGCAGGATCAGCGACCGCGACAGCAGCGGCGCCACCACCGAGAACGACGGATTCTCCGTGGTCGCCGCGACCAGCAGCACCACCCGGTTCTCCACCGCGGCGAGCAGGGCGTCCTGCTGGGTCTTGGAGAAGCGGTGCACCTCGTCGATGAACAGCACCGTCTGGCGGCCGTGGATGGCGCTCCGCCGGGCCTCGTCGATCACCGCGCGCACGTCCTTGACGCCGGCCGACAGCGCCGACAGCGCCTCGAACCGGCGGCCGGTGGCCCCGGAGATCAGCGATGCCAGCGTGGTCTTGCCGGTGCCGGGCGGCCCGTAGAGGATGACGCTTGCCGCGCCCGAGCCCTCGACCAGGCGGCGCAGCGGCGAGCCCGGCTTGAGCAGGTGATCCTGGCCGACGACCTCGTCAAGGCCGGCCGGCCGCATCCGTACGGCCAACGGCGCCTGCACGACGGAGCCGGATGCCGGCTCGGCATCGCCTCCTACGTCGAACAGCCCATCAGACACGGTTCAGGCTTACCACGCCGCACCGACCGGCGGTTCAGTCGGCAGGTGCGGTGACGAAGTCGATCAGTTCCTCGACCCGTCCGATGAGTGCGGGTTCGAGGTCGTTCCAGTCGCGCACGCGGCCGCGGATGCGCTGCCACGCGTGGGCGATGTCGGCCTGGTCGGCGTGCGGCCAGCCCAGCGCATCGCAGACACCGTGCTTCCACTCGATGCCGCGCGGAATGACCGGCCACGCCTCGCGCCCGATGCGGGCGGGCTTGACGGCCTCCCAGATGTCGATGAACGGGTGGCCCACCACCAGCGTGTGCTCGCCGCCGGGGCCACGCCGCACCTGCTCGGCGATGCGCGCCTCCTTCGAACCCGCCACCAGGTGGTCGACGAGGACGCCGAGCCGGCGGCCCGGTCCCGGCTGGAACTCCCGCACGATGGCGGCCAGATCATCGACACCGCCGAGGTACTCGACGACCACGCCCTCGACCCGCAGATCATGTCCCCACACCTGCTCGACCAGCTCGGCGTCGTGGCGGCCCTCCACATAGATGCGGCTGGCCAGCGCGGTGCGAGCCCGATGTCCTTGCACGGCAACCGAACCCGACGCCGTGCGGGTGGGAGCGGCCGGTGCGGTGCGCTTGGGCGCGGTGAGGATGACGGGGTTCCCGTCGACCAGGTAGCCCGGGCCGATGGGGAACGGCTTGCGGTAGCCGTCGAAGTCCTCGAGGACCATCCGGCCGTACTCGACCGAGATGACGGCGCCCACGAAGCCGGTGGTGGCGCACTCGACCACGAGCCCCTTCTCGGCGGGCTGCTCGGTCGATCGCTTCCTGGCGTTCGGGTTGCGGGCCAGTACATCGGATCCGTATCGGTCGCTCACGGCACCGATCCTAGGAACGATTGCGGGCCAGATCCGGTTGCGCCACCCGCGTTTTCGTCACAGACCGGTTACGGGGCCTTCTCGACCTTGATGTCACAGGTGATGCGCTCACCGTCGACCTTCACGATCTTCATGTGCGCGACGTACTGGACCTTGCGCGGCCCGGTGAAGTGACAGTCGAACTGGGCGCCCTTGGTGGCTTCCACGTCGGACGGGCACTTCACGTCGGTGGGGGTGAACTTGTTCTGATCCGACACGAGCTTGACCACCTGCTTGGCGGCGTCATCGGCCTTGACCGTGGTCTTCGAACTACACCCAGCCGGCGCGAGGGCCACCAGACCCAGTAGCACCGCTGCCCCCACCCGTACGCGCATCATGGGCGCGATCGTGCTCTATCGCCGTGCGCCGCGTCAACGCGCCGCGCGGGAGCCGACGGCCTCGTCCACCGCCGTATGGATGAACCGCATCTTGTCCAGCACCGCCGCCGGCAGCACGAACGGGTACAGATCCTCTTTGCCCATCGACCGGTTGACCATGTTCAACGCCCACGCCAGGGGCAGCCAGAGCTCGATGAGGGTGTCAAATCCGCTGGGGCCCAGCACCCGCCGCTCGAAGGTGGCACCCGCGGGCGCGAAACCGAAGGCCGCCGCGGTGTCGAGGGCGTCCCGGATGTGCAGATAGTGCGCGAACGTCTCGGCCCAGTCCTCGGCCGGGTGCATCGTGGCGTAGGAAGACACGTACTGCTCTTCCCACCCGGGGGGCGCACCGTCGCGGTAGTGCCGGTCCAGCGCCGCCTGGTAGTCGGTGTCGGGATCGCCGAACAATTCGGTGAACTGCGCGACGGCATCCGGCGACGGCTGCACCAGCCGGTAGAAGTAGTAGTGCCCGATCTCGTGGCGGAAGTGGCCCAGCAGCGTTCGGTACGGCTCGGCCATGGCGATGCGCAGCTGTTCGCGGTGCACGTCGTCGCCCTCGGCGAGGTCCAGCGTGATGATGCCGTCCTGATGGCCGGTGACGACGGGGTGCCGCTCACTGGACAGCAGGTCGAAGGCCAGTCCCTGCGCCGGGTCGCTGTCGCGCCCGATGATCGGCAGGCCGAGCTCCGACAGTTCGACGATCAGCCGGCGCTTGGCCTGCTCGGCGATGGCGAACGCCGCCATCGCCTTGGTGTCATCATCGGCGGGACGGGTCCTGGTCAAGGTGCACGATGGGCACAGTCGCCGCACCGGCTCGATCCGGACCAACCAATTGCATTGCGCCGAATGCAGATTCGCGCACAGCTGGTAGTCGGTCGAAGCCACGGCACCGGCATGGTCGCTGTCGCCGTTGGCGTCCGGTGGCGCGATCACCAGCAGTGCCATGTCCTCCAGGGAGAAGCCGAGCGCGCTCCCGCAGCCCAGGCACAGCGAGTTCTCGAAGGCCAGACGCTGGCCGCAGTTGGGGCAGTTGAAGTCACGCACGCAGTTGTCCTCCCGCAATTGGTGCGACGTCCACTGAGACGTCGATGATGCTGCTGTCGGAGTCGGTGTAGATGATGCCGCGCAGCGGCGGGACATCGGCGTAGTCCCGCCCGAACCCGACCACGATGTAGCGTTCGTCGACCAGCTGGTCGTTGGTCGGGTCCAGCCCCAGCCACTGGTTCTGCGGCGTCCACACCGACGCCCACGCGTGGGTGGCGTCGACACCCACCATACGTTCCTTGCCCGGCGGCGGGTCGGTGGCCAGGTATCCCGAGACATAGCTGGCGGCAAGACCGTTCGCGCGCAGGCACGCGATGGCCAGGCGCGCGAAATCCTGGCACACCCCTTCGCGGGCGGCCAGCACCTCCGCGACCCGGGTGGACACCGTCGTCGACCCGGACCGGTAGGTGAAGTCGGCGAAGATGCGCGAGTTCAGCTCGCGCAGCACCTCGATCAGCGGGCGGCCGGGCACGAAACTCGGCGCGGCGTAATCCCGCACCTCGTCGGTGATCTCTGCGGACTGCAGATCCAGGACGAATTCGGTGGCCAGCGCACCGTCGGGACCGGATGGCCGGGACTGCTCCCATGGCGCCACAGCGGCGCCCGCCGCGTACCACTCGGCGGGCGGCGGGTCGACCTCGACGATGCTTCGCCCGGTCACGATGAGTTCGCGATGTGGTTGTGTCACATGGAAATACGAGCTGACATTGCCGTAGGCGTCGCGGCTCGTGGAGCGGTCGGCCGGTTCGGGATCGATGTTCAGCCGGTACGACTGGCAGCGCTGCTGGGCGCTGTCGCGCGGGGTGAGGAATCCGCGACCGTACGAGCTGGTGACGATGTCGGAGTAGCGATATCGGGTGCGATGAGTGATCTGGTACTCACGCGTCATGGCATCTGCCGCCGTTCGTCGGGACCCCACAGCGGCTGCATGCCACTCGGGAGGGCCAGGTGCGCGGCCCGGATCAGCTCGGACAACTCCCGCAGATCGGTGTGCATACCGTCGAGCAACTCGGCGAGTTCGGCGCGCCGCCCCGCCTCGGTGACGTGCTCCAGGTCGGCCGGGTCCTGGCGTCGCAGACGGGCGGCGATCTCGTCGATCAACCGTTCCGGGCGGGTCGACCCAGTCGAGGACGGCAGTGCCCGCAGGTCGGCGCGCAGGCGTTCGAACTGGAAGGCCAGTGACCGCGGATTCTCCTCGTCGAACAACACCAGGTCGGCGATCGCTGCGACGCTCACCTGTCCCAGCATGCGCCTGCGGTACATCACCGCAGATTCACACACCACGAGGACGGACTCGCTGACGGTCCGCTCGGTCTCGGCGCTGTGCGCCGTGGTGAGGGTGGCCCGCAGCAGCGCGGTCAAGCCGAGACCGCGCTCGATGCGCTTGCCGATGTCCATCATCGTCCAGCCCACATCGCGGACCATGGATTCGGCCGCCACGCCCGAAAGGGCCAGCATCCCGGCCAGGGTCTGGCTGGGCGCGGTGGACAGGTACGCCTCCCCCTTGGTCTTCGAATCCGGCGGCGACAGCGTCGTGCCCTGGCGGTGCCGCGCCCGGTCGGACGGTTGCAGCACCGCGCGTTCGACGGCGGCCAGCACCATCCAGGTGTCGTTCGACATCTGGTCGCGGACCGCGCGCGCGGCCAGGCCCAGCCGTTCGACGGATTGCGCCAGCGAACCCGGTCGGTGCCGGTCGGCGGTGAGCGCCCACAACGTGGTCGGCGTGATGGCCAGCTGTTCGGCGTAGTCACCGTCGGCGCCGGTGTCGGTGCCGGTGATCTGGCCCAGCGCGGTCAGCAGTACCGGCACGCAGTCGCTGCCGCCGAGGTCCCGCCGGTAGCGGAATTCGTGGTAGCGCTCGCGAGTGACGGTGAGCAGCCGCGCCGTGAACTCGGCGCGTTCGGCGTACCGGCCCAGCCAGAACAGGTCCGAGAGCACACGCGGCGAGCTCACCGCGCGGGTCGGGCTCGCCGTCATGGCCGGCAGCTCGACCGGCTGCGCCTGCACGACCGTGGCCCGGTCCGGGGTCCGCACCCAGACATCCTTGGCCGCAACGGTTTCCATGCCGTAGGCGGCGTGCCCCCGCGCCAGCACGTAACCCAGCCCGCCGATCATCGGCGCGTAACCCCCACGCTGGGCGACGGTGAACAGTCGCATCCCGACGCTGCCGGCGGACAGTCCGCTCGGCAGCAGGTCCATCGGGGCCGTGGAGAACTCGGGCAGTTCCTGGCCCATCCATTGCCACGGGGCGGCGCTGATCCGGGCCGCCAGGTCGGCCTGTTTGGCGGCGGACAGGGCCGGGCCGACGATCGCCGGCCCGCCGGTCACCGGCCTGATCAACAAGGTGGACAGTCTGCTCAACAGATGCGAGCGCTCGGCCTCGATGCCGCCCCAGAAACATCGGGCACTCGGCAGTTCCGGGCTCTCCCCGGTGAGCAGCTCCGCCAGCTCCGGCAGGAACCGCGTGATGCCCGGGCTTTCGAGGATGCCGCTGCCCAGCGTGTTCACCACTGTCACCGCCCCGCGGCGCAGCACCTCGACGAGTCCGACCACGCCCAGCCGGGAGTCCGGACGCAGATCCAGGGGATCGGCATACTCGGCGTCGACGCGGCGGAGTACGACGTCGACGCGCTTGAGGGTGCCGAGCGAGCGCATCCAGAGATTGCCGTCGCGCACCACGAGGTCGGCGCTCTCCACCAATGGGAAACCCAGTACGCCGGCCAGGTAGGCCTGGTCGAAGGCGGTCTCGGAATGACTGCCGGGGCTCAGTACGACGACGACCGGTTCCCGCGCGGCTTCGGGCGCCGCGTCGATCAGCGCCAGCCGCAGCGCCTGCGCCCAGGGCGACGCCGGACGCGGCGCCACCTTCTCGTACAGCTCGGGCACGGCGTGCGCGACGACGCGCCGGTCGGCGAGCGCGTACCCGGCGCCCGAGGGTGCCTGCGTCCAGTCCCCGTTCACGACGAAGCCGCCGTCGCGGTGGCGGCTGACGTCGCAGCCGTGCAGGAACAGCTGGTGGCGGCCCGGCACGGTGATACCGCGGGCGGCCCGGACGTAGCCGGGGTGGGCGTACAGCAATTCCGGCGGCAGCACTCCGGAGGTGATGGCGCGGCGGGCGCCGTACAAGTCGGTGAGCACCGCGTCGAGCAGCCGGGACCGTTGCACCAGTCCGGATTCCAGGGTGCGCCAGTCCGCCGCGGACAACACCAGGGGCAGGGCGTCGAGCTGCCAGGTGTCCACCACGGGCGTGCCGTCGACATCGGTGACGGCTTCGCCGTCGCGGCCGACCTGTACATAGCTGATGCCGTCGTTGTCGACGAGTTCGCGGACGACGCCACGCAGCTGGTCCAGTCCGGCCCGACCACGGTCGCGGACGCAGTCGGTCAGCTCCTGCCAGGCCGGCCGGATCGCGCCCGACTCATCGACCAGTTCGTCGTAACCGGCGCCGGCCTCATCCCGGACGTCGAACAACGGCTCCTGTGCGCGGTCGGCCCGGTAACCGGCCAGTGGGTCGCCGATGGGCGCCGCCTCCTCGGCCAGCTCTGGGGATCTGTGTGTACGGAGAACCATTACCGCAGAACGGTACGCACCCGGCGCAGATCGAGGATGCCCGACGCACCGCCATCGGTGGATTGACGGGCCCGCTTCTCCCGGAGATCGGCCAGGTCGACGGTGCCCGGGGTGAATCCGATGGCCTCGAAACGGCGGCCCCGCCGCGACTCGGCCTCGACGGCGTTGACGGGCGGGGTGTCGTAGGCGCGGCCGCCGGGGTGCGAGACGTGGTAGGTACAGCCGCCTTTGGAGAATCCGGTGAAGCCGTCCACCAGTTCGAACTGCAGCGGCCCGTCGACGGTGATGGTGGGGTGCAGCGCGCTCGGCGGTTGCCAGGCCCGGTACCGGACGCCGCCGACCTGGACGTCGGGCGAATCGGTGGCGAGCAGCGGGATGGGATGGCCATTGACCGTGACGAAGTACCGGTTCCGGTCGGCGCCGATCAACCGGACCTGCAGCCGTTCCACCGAGGAGTCGACGTAGCGCGCGGTGCCGGTGCCGGTCGATTCCTCGCCCAGGGTGTTCCACGGCTCGATGGCGCCGCGCAGCTCCAGTTCGGCGCCGTCGAGGATCACGCTGCCGATCCGCGGAAAGCGGAACTCGGTGAACGGGTCCAGCCAGCTGGTGTCGAACGCGATGCCATGCGCCCGCAGGTCGGCGGCCACCTCGGCGATGTCTTGGATAATGAAGTGCGGCAACAGGTATCGGCCGTGCAGGTTCTCGCCGTGCCGGATCAGCGGGGCGCGCAGCGGTTCGTCCCAGAACCAGGCGACCAGCGATCGCACCAGCAGCGACTGCACCATCGCCATCTGGAAATGTGGCGGCATCTCGAAGCCGCGCAGTTCGAGCAGGCCGAGCCGGCCGCGGGCACTGTCGGGGTTGTAGAGCTTGTCGATGCAGAACTCGGCGCGGTGCGTGTTCCCGGTGATGTCGGTCAGGAGGTGGCGCAGTGCGCGGTCGATGGCCCACGGAGCGACGCTTGCGGAGCGACCATCAGCCTGAGCGCCACGTCCAGTGATGCGGTCGATCTCCGCGAACGCGATCTCCAGTTCGTACAGCGCCTCGAGGCGCCCCTCGTCGACGCGCGGGGCCTGCGACGTCGTCCCGATGAACCGGCCCGAGAACAGGTACGACAGCGCCGGATGCCGTTGCCAGTACGTCAGCATCGACACCAGCAGGTCGGGCCGGCGCAGCAGCGGTGAATCGGCGGGCGTGACGCCACCGAGGGTGATGTGGTTGCCACCGCCCGTGCCGCCGTGGGTGCCGTCGACGTCGAAGGACTCCGTCCCGAGTCGCGCCTGCCGGGCCGCCTCGTACAGGGTCTCCAGTTGTGCGGCCTGCTCGGCGAAGCCGCCCGTGGGCGCCACGTTGACCTCGATGACGCCCGGGTCGGGTGTGACGGTCATCTGCTGCAGCCTGGGGTCCGGCGGCGGTCCGTAGCCCTCGATCACGACGGGGACGCCGAGATTCGCCGCGGCTTTCTCGATCCGCGCGACCAGATCGGCGAAATCGTCGAATGCCGCTGTGGGCGGCAGGAATACGTACAGCAGCCCGTCGCGTACCTCGGCCACCAGGGCGGTGGGGGGTGCGCCGTCGGCGCTGACGACGGTCGCCGGTGTCGTGGGGCCGGCGGCACGGCCGGGCGCCAGCGGGTCGGCGTCGGGAACCGGCCGTGGCGGCTGCCAGCTGATCGAGTTCAGCGGCAACCGCAGGCCTGCCGGCGAATCGCCGCCCGTGAGCACCAGCCGCCCGCGGCGCAGGCGCCAGTCGGCCGAGACCCACCCGGTGTCGTCGTCGCTGCGGTGCAGCGGCAGGACGTGGGCCGCGGGTTCGGTGACCGCGGCATCGAGCTTGTCCACCAGGGCTTTCCGCCGTGCGGCGCCGTCGTCGGCCAGATCGTCGGTGACCGGTTCACCGTCCGGCCGGCGGACGGCATCGGCCAACCGCGCGAGGGCATCCTCGTACGCCGGACGGACCTGACTGTCCGGCAACCCGAGCCCGGCGGCGATCTCGGTGAGCAACCGGCGCGCCACATCCGGTGCGACCGCATGGGATTCACCGGCCCACGGGTCGGCCAGCAGCGCCGCATCGGACCACAGCGGTGTCCCGTCGGTGCGCCACATCAGGCCGATCTGCCAGCGCGGCAACGGCTCTCCCGGATACCACTTGCCCTGGCTGCGCTGTACCAGACCGTCCGGGGCCCAGGCGGCCTTCAGCTGGGCGGTGAGCGCGGAGGCGAGTGTGCGCTTGTGCGGTCCGTCGGCGGCCGTGGTCCATTCCTCGTCCGTCTGGTTGTCGATCGAGACGAAGGTGGGTTCGCCGCCGACCGTCAGGCGCACGTCACGCTCGTCCATCCGCTCATCGATGACGGCGCCGAGGGCCCGGATCGACTCCCACGCCCGCTCGGTGTACGGCAGGGTGACGCGCGGGTCTTCGTGCACCCGCGTCACCACGTTGACGAAGTCGAGGGTGGATTCGCAGGGTTCGACGGCACCGGTGATCGGGGCAGCCGATTCGGGGTGCGGCGTGGCCGACAGCGGGATGTGACCCTCCCCCGCCAGCAGACCCGACGTCGGGTCGAGGCCGACCCAGCCGGCGCCCGGGATGTACACCTCGGTCCAGGCGTGCAGGTCGGTGAAGTCGGCGGCGGGGCCCGAGGGCCCGTCGAGCGCCTCGATGTCGGCGCTCAGTTGCACGAGGTAGCCGGACACGAAGCGGGCCGCGAAACCCATCTTCCGCAGGATCGCGACCAGGAGCCACGCGGAGTCCCGGCACGAGCCGATGCCGGTGCGCAGGGTGAAATCCGGTGTCTGGACCCCGGCTTCGAGGCGGACGCTGTAGCCGACGTCGGCATTGACCGCCCGGTTCAGCGCCACCAGGAAGTCGATGGTGCCGGTGCCGGGCACCACGTCGAAGTTTCCGACCCAGGCCGCCGTCAGATCGTCGGCATCGTCGACGGGACGCAGGTAGGGCTTGAGGTCCTCGAGCAGGTTGTCCGGGTAGGCGAACGGGACCGTTTCGGCCCATTCCTCGATGAAGAAGTCGAACGGGTTGATGACCTTGAGGTCGGCGATCAGTCCGACGGTGATGCTCAGGCGGGTGGCGCGGTTCGGAAAGACCAAGCGCCCCACGAAGTTACCGAAGGCGTCCTGTTGCCAGTTGATGAAGTGGTCGGCGGGTTCGACCTGCAACGAGTAGGCCTCGATCGGCGTGCGCGAGTGCGGCGCCGGGCGCAGCCGCACCACGTGCGGGTACACCTTGACCAGCCGGTCGAATGTGTAGCTGGTGCGATGCTCCAGCGCCACCTTGATTGCCATAACGGTCGATCCCACCACAACAACGGGTGGGCCGCAGGGTGGGAGAACGCTAGCGGCGACGCGCCCGGTTGTACCCGGCCAGGACCAGCACCCCCGCCGCCACGATGCCGACCATGTTGACCGCCAGCTGTCCCGCCGACGCCAGGGCCACGTCCCAGTCTCCTGTGGTGGCTGCGACCACCGACATGCCGGCTGCGGGGACCGTCGTCACCGAGATGAAGACACCAACCAGCGCAGCCGATTTCGACGTCACCAGGGACAGCATCCCGGCGGCACCGGCCAGCAGCGCCACCACGAACGAGAACGGCCCGACCTGGAAGATGAAGTCGACGTTTCGCAGCTCATGGGTGCTGCGCAACGCCACCCAGCCCAGCGCTTCGAAGCCGAGCGTGGCCAGTGCTGTGACGAGCATCGCCGCCGGGAAGCCGACGAGGAGGGCCAGCGCCGCACGCTTCGCCAGATAGCCCTTGCGCCGCACCACCGCCACCGCCAGCGCGGCCAGCGGCCCGAATTCGGGGCCCACCACCATCGCCCCGACGACCGTGATCGCCGAATCGGTCAGCACGCCGACGGCGGCCAGCAGGCACGCGATGCACAGGAAAGCCATGTAGGAGATCCCGAGGCTGCTCTGCTCGCGGGTGCGCAGCACGAGTTCGTCCCAGACGACCGCGTCTTCGCCGTCACCTTCGATCTCGTCCTCGGCGCGGTAGGCGGCGGTCGACAGCACGGTGTCGAGCACCTCCATCGTGATGGCGCCATCCTGATCGATACCGAGCGCCCGCAGCCCGCTGATCAGTCCGTCGGCGGCATCGCGGGCGATGTCGGCGGTGATCACGTCACCGCGCGGATCGATCGCCGCGCCGGGGTGGGCCACCACGTTGGCGATGCCGCCGTGGTGCCGGTAGAGCTCGAGCACCGACTCGGCGAGTTCCGGCGGGGTGATCACGCGTAGATGCAGCACCGCCGAAGATTACCGAGCGCGGCGGCGGGCCAGCTTCATCCCGAGTTCGTCGGGCGGGACCTCGTGTCCCTCCGCACACCGGATTTCGACCGTGGCGTCGGCGCCGCAGCCCAGGTGGGTCAGCCGCAGGCCGGTATCGCCCAGGTGTTTGCGGCCCCACTCGAACATCGCCCACACCACCGGCATGAAGTCCGTGCCGGCCTGCGTCAGCACGTATTCGTCGCGGCTGCGCTGCCCCGGCTCCCGATACGGCTGTTTGGCCAGCAGGCCGGCCTCCACCAGTTCTGCGAGCCGCGCCGACGTGGCCGCCTTGGTGATGCCGACCCGCTTGGAGAAGTCGTCGAAACGCGTTGTGCCGTAGTAGGCCTCGCGCATGAGCAGCATGGCGGATTTGGTGCCCACCAACGACATCGTCTTCTCGATGGCGCACCGGCCGACCGCCGACCACGTGTCGCGTTCGGCGAGCACACCCTGCAGCACTGTCATGCGAATCACTCTACCGCTGGGTTGCTCTTGCCATACCCAGATGTTAGATCTGGGTATAGGAAGCAGTACTCAGCGTGGAGTTACAGGAGGATTCTCATGTCGGGATACACAGACCGCGATGCCGTGATCGTCGCGGCGGTACGCACACCGGTCGGCAAGGGCAAGGCGAACGGCGCGCTGCACGAGGTCCTTCCCGCCGATCTGCTGGCCCACAGCCTGCGGTCCGTGGTCGAGCGCACGGGCGTCGACCCCGTCCTGGTGGACGACGTGATCGCCGGCGCCGTCACGCAAGCCGGTGACCAGGCCGCCAATATCGCGCGAAACGCCTTGCTGGGAGCGGGTTTCCCCGAAAGCGTGCCCGGCACCACCGTCGACCGCCAGTGTGGCAGCTCACAACAGGCCATCTCGTTCGCCGCGCAGGGTGTACTGGCCGGGTCGTACGACGCGGTGATCGCCGCGGGCGTCGAGTCGATGTCCCGCGTCCCGATGGGCGCCGCCGTCCTGCCGGGCAGCAACCCGTTCGGCGCCGGTCTGGCCGAGCGCTACCCCGAGGGGCTTGTCCCCCAGGGCATCAGCGCCGAGTTGATCGCGGCGCGCTGGAACTTCTCCCGGACCCAGCTGGACGAATTCTCCGCCGCCAGCCACGAGAAGGCGGCCCGCGCCGCCAAGGACGGACTGTTCGACAACGAACTCGTGCCGGTGGCGGGTCTGGCCGCCGATGAGATCATCCGGCCCGGCACCTCCGTCGAGACGCTGTCCGGCCTGAAGCCCGCGTTCTACAGCGACGCCTACGCCGCGCGCTTCCCCCAAATCCGCTGGGAGATCACACCCGGCAACTCGTCGCCGCTGTCCGACGGCAGCGCGGCGGTCATGATCACCAGTGGCGCGTTCGCCCGCAGCCACGGGCTCACACCACTCGCCCGCATCCACACGATGACAGCGGTGGGCTCCGATCCGCTGTACATGCTGACCGGCGTCATCCCCGCGACCGAGAAGGTGCTGGCGCGGTCCGGTCTGTCACTGTCGGACATCGACCTGTTCGAGGTGAACGAGGCGTTCGCTCCGGTGGTGCTGGCCTGGGCGGCCGATACCGGAGCCGACCTCGCCAAGACTAATGTCAACGGCGGCGCCATCGCCATCGGCCACCCGCTCGGCGCCAGCGGCGCCCGCATCATGAGCACCCTGGTCAACGCGCTCGACCAGCGCGGCGGACGCTACGGGCTGCAGGTGATGTGTGAAGGCGGCGGCATGGCGAACGCCACCATCATCGAGCGGCTGTAGCGCTCAGGCCCGCACGAGCTCGAACAGCGGGATGACGCGCGACGTCTTCGCCTGGTAGTCGGCGAAGACGGGGGCCACGGCCGTGATGAGCGGATACGTGGCCTCGCGCTCGTCATCGGGCAGTTCGCGGGCGACGACGTCGTACTCCTCGTCACCGATCTCGATGCGGGCAGCCGGGTTGGCACGCAGGTTGTGGACCCAGTCGGGGTGCGTGGGAGCACCGGCCTTCGAGCCGACGATGATGATCTTGCCGTCGACCGGCAGATAAGCCAGCGGCGACATCCGCGGCTGGCCCGACTTGGCGCCCGTGGTGTGCAGCAGCAGGAGATTGCCGCCCTCGAACTGGCCACCGACCTTGCCGCCGTTGGCGCGGAACTCGTCGACGATGGCGGCGTTGAAGGCATGGAAGGACGCGGCATCCGTGAATTCGGTCATGCCTGAGCCAACCTCGCGAACCGGCCCAAATGTTCCCGTCGCAGCGGGATACTTGCGTGGGAATTGACGGAGGTGCCAATGACGTCCGATGTCGACGCCGTCGTGGTCGGAGCCGGATTCGCCGGTCTGTGTCTGGTGCACCGGCTCCGCGAGCGCGGGTTCTCGGTCCGAGTATTCGAAGCCGCCGACGACATCGGCGGCACCTGGTACTGGAATCGGTACCCCGGGGCACGCGTCGACATCCCGAGCCTCGACTACATGTTCAGCTTCGACCCGGACTGGCACGGCGACTGGCAGTGGTCGGAGAAGTACGCCACCCAGCCGGAAATCCTGCGGTACCTGAACCACGTCGCCGACAAGTTCGACCTGCGCCGCGACATGACCTTCGGCACCCGCGTCACCAGCGCGCACTGGGACGACGGTTGCTGGCGGGTGCGTACCGACCGCGGCGACGACGTCGCATGTCGTCATCTGGTTATGGCCACCGGCTGCCTGTCGATTCCCAAAGAACCCGACATCGCAGGACTCGAAACCTTCACGGGCGAAACGTTTTACACCAGCCGCTGGCCCCACGAGCCGGTCTACTTCACCGGCAAGCGGGTCGCGGTTATCGGCACCGGGTCGTCGGGCATCCAGTCGATTCCGCTCATCGCCGCGCAGGCCGCGCAACTGACCGTCTTCCAGCGCACGCCGTGTTTCTCCATCCCGGCGCACAACGGGCCGGTATCGCAGGAGAAGCAGGCCGCACTGGCCGACGAGACTGCCTACCGGGCCGCGGCACGGGCGTCATTCGGCGGGGTGCCGCAGGAGCGCACGCTGATCCCGACATTCGCGGTGCCCGAGGCCTACCGCCAGCAGCGGTACGAACGTGCCTGGCAGATCGGCGAACTCCTCGAAACGCTCAACATGTTCTCGGACCTGATGAGCAACCCGGCCGCCAACGCCGCGTTCGCCGACTTCGTCCGCGACAAGATCCGCACCGCGGTACACGATCCGCAGACCGCGGAACTGTTGTGTCCCAAGGACTATCCGGTCGGCGCCAAACGGCTGTGCCTCGACACCGACTACCACGCCACGTTCAACCAGCCCCACGTGCGACTGGTCGACCTGCGGACCCAGCCACTGGTCGGCGTCACCGAGGGCGGCATCGCGACCGTCGGTGAATCGTTCGACTTCGACACGCTGGTGTTCGCGACCGGGTTCGACGCCATCACCGGTGCGGTGACGGCCATCGACATCGTCGGGCGCGACGGACTGACGCTCAAAGACAAATGGGCACCAGGGCCGTCGACCTATCTGGGCCTCACCACCACCGGGTTCCCGAATCTGTTCCTGATCACCGGACCGGGTAGCCCGTCGGTGCTGTCCAACATGGCGGTGTCCATCGAACAGCACGTCGAACTCGTCGCCGACACCATGGCGTATCTGCGTGACCACCGCTTCGACACCATCGAGCCGACGCCGACCGCCGAGGCCGGCTGGATGCAGCACGTCGCCGACGCCGGGGCCATCACCCTTTTCCCGCAAGCCAATTCGTGGTACGTCGGCGCGAACATCCCCGGCAAGCCCCGCGTCTTCATGCCGTACGCCGCGGGTGTCGACTTCTATGCCGCCGCCTGCGCCGACGTCGTCGCCCAGGGCTACCTCGGCTTTCAACTGACCGGCCCGGCCGGTTCGCAGTGTCACGACGGTGTGGTCCGCCGGCTGCAACCGGATGTCCAGATGGTGCTGGACATGGTGGCGATGCTGAATCCGCCTCCACTGGAATCACTTCCGGTCGACGTGGCGCGCGCCGCCATGGTCGAGGCGAACGCCGCCCGGCCGCCGGGTCCGGATGTCGGCGAGATCATCGACGGCCGATTCCCGGGTACCGCGGGCGAACTCGACTTCCGGCTGTACCGGCCGGCGACGCCGCGGCCGCACCCGGTGGTCGTGTACTTCCACGGTGGTGGCTGGGTGCTGGGTGACGCCAGGTCCGACGACCCACTGTGCCGCGACCTGTGTGTCCGGGCCGATGCACTGGTCCTGTCGATGGATTACCGGCACGCCCCGGAACATCCGTTCCCCGCGGCCGTCGACGACGGCATCGCCGCGCTGCGGTGGGTCGCCGACAATGCCGCCGTACTCGGCGGCATACCGGACCGGCTCGCGGTGGCGGGCTGGAGCGCGGGCGGCAACATCGCCGCGGTCGTGTGCCAGTGGGCCCGCGACCACGGCGGCCCGCACATCAGTGGGCAGCTGCTGCTCAGTCCGGTGACTGACGCACAGCCGTATCCGTCGTATCAGGAGAACGCCGAGGGTTACGGGCTGACGGCGCCTCTGATGCAGTGGTTCGCCGCGCTGTACGACGGTCCCGCCGACGATCCGCGGCGGTCACCGTTACGCGGCGACCTCGCCGGCCTACCCCCGGCGATGGTGGTCACCTGCGAGTTCGACCCACTGCGCGACGAGGGCAACGCCTATGCCGCCGCGCTGGCGGCGGCCGGCGTGCCGACCGAGCACGTCCAGGCCCGCGGCCACACGCACCTGTCGACGACGATGGTCGACCTCGTCGTGTCGGGCGAGCCCGTCCGCGCCCAGATGGCCGCGGCGCTGCGTGGGTTCCTGGCTACTCAGCCTTCTTCGCTTCAGGCTTGAAGTCGATACCCGACTCCTTGCGCTGCTGCGGGGTGATCGGCGCCGGGGCGTCGGTCAACGGGTCGACGCCGCCACCGGACTTCGGGAACGCGATGACGTCGCGGATCGAGTCCACCCCGGCCAGCAGCGCCGTGATGCGGTCCCAGCCGAAGGCCAGTCCGCCGTGCGGCGGAGCGCCAAAGGTGAAGGCGTCCAACAGGAATCCGAACTTGTCCTGCGCTTCGTCGTGATCGATGCCCATCATCGCGAACACCCGCTCCTGGACGTCGCGACGGTGGATACGGATCGAGCCGCCGCCGATCTCGTTGCCGTTGCAGACGATGTCGTAGGCGTCGGCCATCGCCGCACCCGGGTCGGTGTCGAAGGTCGCGATCGAGCCGGGCTGAGGTGCGGTGAACGCGTGGTGCACGGCGGTCCATGCGCCCGAACCGACGGCGACGTCGCCCGAGGCGGTGGCCGCGTCGGCGGATTCGAACAACGGCCAGTCGACCACCCAGGTGAAGGCCCAGGCGTTCGGGTCGATCAGGTCGAGACGCTTGGCGATCTCGATGCGCGTCGCGCCCAGCAGGGCACGGGCCCCCTTGGCCGGGCCGGCCGCGAAGAAGATGCAGTCCCCCACCTTCGCGCCGACGTGCTCGGCGAGGCCGGCGCGCTCATCGTCGGTGAGGTTCTTGGCCACCGGGCCACCCAGCTCGCCGTCCTCGCCCACCAGCACGTAGGCCAGACCCTTGTGACCGCGCTGCTTGGCGAACTCCTGCCAACCGTCCAGCGTGCGGCGCGGCTGCGATGCCCCGCCCGGCATGACGACCGCACCCACGTACGGCGCCTGGAACACCCGGAACGGGGTGTTCTTGAAGTAGTCGGTGCACTCGACGAGCTCGACGGCGAAGCGCAGGTCCGGCTTGTCCGAACCGAAGCGACGCATGGCCTCCTCGTAGCTGATGCGCGGCAGCGGCAGCGGCAGCTCGACACCGATGAGCTTCCACAGCGCGGCCAGCACCTCTTCGGCCACGCCCATGACGTCGTCGGCGCCCACGAAGCTCATTTCGAGGTCCAGCTGGGTGAACTCGGGCTGGCGGTCGGCGCGGAAATCCTCGTCGCGGTAACAGCGCGCGATCTGGTAGTAGCGCTCCATGCCGGCGACCATCAGCAGCTGCTTGAACAGTTGCGGACTCTGCGGCAGTGCGTAGAACGAGCCGGGCTGCAGACGCGCGGGCACCAGGAAATCGCGGGCACCCTCGGGAGTCGACCGCGTCATGGTCGGGGTTTCGATCTCGACGAAGTCGTGCCCAGCGAGCACGGCGCGGGCCGCGGCGTTGACCTTAGAGCGCAACCGGATTGCGTTGCCCGGGCCTTCCCGGCGCAGGTCCAGGTAGCGGTACTTCAGGCGGGCTTCCTCGCCCGGCGTCTCGTCGAGCTGGAACGGCAGCGGGGCGCTCTCGGAGAGCACCTCCAGCGTCGTCGCATTGATCTCGATGTCACCGGTCGCGATGTCCTTGTTGGCGTTGCCCTCCGGCCGCACCTCGACGACGCCGCTGACCAGGACGCAGAACTCGGCCCGCAGCCGGTGCGCCTGCTCCAGCACGGCGGCGTCGCGGAACACCACCTGGGACACTCCGGAGGCGTCACGCAGGTCGATGAAGATGACGCCGCCGTGGTCGCGCCGGCGCGCCACCCATCCGGCGAGGGTCACCGTCTGACCGGCATCGGTGGACCGCAACGAACCGGCGGCGTGGCTGCGCAACACGAAAATCTCCTCTGACGTCTGAATCGACCGCTAAGTCTAGAGGGGCGCCTCGACCGGTACTTTGGCGACAGTGAGCTTTGCACTCGTCGGACCAGGCGCCATCGGATCAACCGTCGCCGCACTGCTGTACGCGCAGGGGCACTCGGTGTTGTTGTGCGGCCGTACCGCGCGCGACCAGATCGAGGTCCGCCCTGATGCCGACGTCGATGACGGGCAGCCGATCGTGGTACCCGGTCCGGTTCGCACCGATCCGGCGACCATCAGCGGTCCCGTCGACGTCGTGCTGCTGGCGGTCAAGGACACCCAGAATGCCGACGCCGAACCTTGGCTCAACCGGCTCTGCGGTCCGGACACCGTGGTGTGCGCCTTGCAGAACGGTGTCGAGCAGGTGCAGCGGGTCGGTCGGTACTGCCCGGCCGGGACGGTGGTACCTGCCGCCGTGTGGTTCTCGTCCGAGATGCAGCCGCAGGGTTGGGTTCGGCTGCGCACGCCGGCACGACTGGTGCTGCCCGACGAACCGGCTGCGCGTCGACTCCAGGAGCTCATTCAGGGTCCGCGGCTGGCGGTCGAGCTCGATCCGGATTTCCTGACCGCGGCGTGGCACAAACTGCTGGTGAACGCGATGGCAGGTCTGATGGTGCTGACCGGCCGCAAGTCGGGAATGTTCCAGCGTGCCGACATTGCCGACCTCGCGCGCGTGTACGGCGCCGAGTGCCTCGCCGTCGCCACGGCCGAGGGCGCCCATCTGCCCGACGACATCGTCGGGCAGACCGTCGACATGTTCACCGGACTGCCCGAGGACATCACCACCTCGATCCTGACCGACCGCGAGGCCGGCCGGCCGCTGGAGTGGGACATCCGCAACGGCGTCATCCAGCGCAAGGGCGCCGCGCACGGCATTCCCACCCCGATCAGTGACGTCCTGGTGCCGCTACTGGCCGCGGCGAGTGACGGGCCGGGTTAGCCCAGGAGCCGGCGCACCTCGACGTCGCTGACCTGACCGAAATCGCGGTAAGACTCCCCCACGGCCGCAAAGGGCGTCGGCATGTCGGCGCAGACGACGTCGTCCGCGATCCCCAGGAGCTGGCGGCACGCCGCTTCGGTGCCGACAGGCACCGCCACCACCAACGTCCGCGGCTTGCGCTCCCGCACCACTTCGGCCGCGACGCGCATGCTGGCGCCCGTAGCCATGCCGTCGTCGGCGAGGATCACGGTGCGCCCGTTGACGTTCGGCGGTGGCCGCCCGTGGCGGTAGTCAGCTTCGCGCCGCTGTAGCTCGCGGCGCTCCGTCTCCGCGACCTCGGCCAGCGTCTGCTGCGAAATCTGCAGTGGCCCAACCACATCCTCATTGACCACGACGTGGCCGCCACCGCCGATCGCGCCCATCGCGTACTCCTCGTGTCCAGGCACGCCCAGCTTGCGGACGATCAGCGCGTCCAGCGGCGCGCCGAGAGCGCCGGCGATCTCCCGTGCGACAGGCACGCCCCCACGGGCCAGACCGAGCACGACGACATCACGCCTGCCGCGGTACGCCGCCAGCAGACCGGCCAATACGCGCCCCGCTTCTGCACGATCACGAAAGACGCGCCTCGATACATGGTTTCGCGTAGTTCCGATCCTATTCCCATCAGCGGTTTTCAGTGGTAATCCGTAATTGACAGGGCCAGAAAAAACCGTTTCGAGGAGGCAGAAGTGAAAGTCACCGGAACAGCTGTAGCGGTTCTCTCGGTCATCGGCATCGCCAGTGCGCCGCTCGCGTCGGCCGGCTATCCACTCGTCGGCAAGCTCGGCAGCACCCTGACGATGACGGACAGCGTCGGCCAGGTCCAGCTGAGCTGGCAGGTCTCCGACCTCAAGCCCAGCTCCGATGTGATGCCGGGCTACCGGGTCGCCGGAAAGCTCTGGGAGGCCACGGCCACCGTTCGCGCGCTGAGCGGCCCGGTGACCCCGGGCATTTCGCAGTTCAACGCTGTCGCACCGAACCAGGCGGCGTACCGCGTGCTGTGGATGGTGGCGAGCCCGGTCAACATCAGCGGCGCGACCATTCCGCAAGGCGGGCAATCGACCGGAAAGATCCATTTCGACGTCACCGGCCCCGCCCCCACCACGGTGACGATGAACAACGGCATGGAAGACCTGATGGTCTGGACGCCGTGACCCAGTAGACACCCTGTTCTAGGGTGTCTACTCATGAGGACCTACCAGTGCGAGGCCGTCGGCGTCGACTTCATCGACAGCGCACCGTTCCGCTTCGTCAGCAAAGTCGATCTGGCGATCAAACCGGAGCAGCTGTTCGAGGTCTTCGCGGATGAGACGTCCTGGCCGCACTGGGCGACGCTGATCACCAACGTCGAGTGGACCAGCCCGAAGCCATATGGCGTGGGAACCACCCGCACGGTGACGATGCGCGGCCACATCGTCGGCGACGAGGAGTTCATCGGCTGGGAGCCGTTCTCCTACATGGCGTTCAGGTTCAACACCAGTACCTCGAACATGCTGTCGGCCTTCGCCGAGGGGTACACCGTCGAGGAGACCGCCGATGGTTGCCACCTGACCTGGGTCATGGCGATGAAGCCGAAAGGTCTTGCCGGCGAGCTGGGCATGCGGGCCGGCCGCCCGATGATGGCGTGGCTGTTCCAGCGGTTCCTGCACAACCTGCGCCGCTATACCGACGAGCGCTACGGCTCGTAGAGCCCTTCCCAGACCGCACGGCGCGCCCGGTCCGGGTCATCGATGGTCTCATCGCGCATCGAGCCGATGACCCGCGTGGCCCGACGGTCGGTGTCGTACGTCGGCCAATTGGCCAGCGCCGCCGTCGCGAAGTCCAGCCAGGTGCGCTGCATACGCCGGCCGACCGACGGCTGCACCTGACGCCCGAGCGGATGCAGCATCCGCCCGAGGTACGAGCCGTAGCTGTGCTGGATGTGCACGATCTCGCTGCCGTGCGTCGCGCCGAGTCCCAGCACTTTCAATGTCCACGTCGTGTGGTCGAATCGGTAGACATGTGTCGGCGCGTGCCCGCTGTAGGCGTCCGCGAAGGCCCATGTCGGGGCGCCGAACATGACGTCGGAGCCGATGGCGATCAGCGCTCGGCGCCGCGGATAGCTCGGATAGGCCTGCAGCACAGCATCTTTGGCGTCCGGCGCGACGCGCGCGAAGTAGTCGTCGACCATGGGCACGGTGGTGGGCAGCATCGGCGGCCTGCCCCAGGCGAACATCGACGCCTCGCGGCTGTTGGTGCCGACGATCAACGGCACCTTGGCCACGGTCCCAGCCCGGGCGGCAAGCACCGGATGCACGGGCAGCAGGTCGACACCGTAGGTCAGTCCGTACGCCAGTCTGGGACTGTTGGCCGCACTCTCCCCCTGCAACTGTCCGGCGGCGCGACGCAGCTGGCGCTGCGGCAGTGCGGACAGCTCTTCTGGCATGACACCGAGCCTGCGCACGAACTCATGGGCCTGACGGGCCCTCGTCTCGCGATCGGCGATGAGCGGTAGCGCCGGGCTCTGCGCGATGGCCCGGCCGAACAAACCATCGGCCGCGGGACTGGCCAGCAACGCCAGCACCGACGTCGCACCCGCGGATTCGCCGAAGACGGTGACCTGGTCGGGATCGCCGCCGAACGCGGCGATGTTGTCGCGCACCCATTGCAGTGCCGCGATCTGGTCCCGCAAACACAGGTTGTCGTCGAACCCCGGGCCAAGATCGCTGAGTTCGAAGCCGCCGAAAACGCCGAGCCGGTAGGTGACGTTGACGACCACCACGTTGCCGTTGGCTGCCAAGCGGGAACCGTTGTACAGCTGCAACTGGCCGGCGCCGAACACGAACGCGCCGCCAGGAATCCACACCATGACCGGCAGCGAGCCCGTCACATCGGGTGACCACACGGTCACGGTGAGGCAGGCCTCGTCGCGCATCTTGGGGTCGTCGCGCCCGCCGCCGACGAATGACTTGCCCTGTGGCGGCAGGGGCCCGTGGTCGATGGCGTCGCGAATACCGGACCATGGAATCAGCGGTTGCGGTCCGCGGAACCGCAGCCGCCCGACGGGCTGTTCGGCGTAGCCGACCCCCCGCCAGACGTGCACGCTGCCTTCGGTGGTGCCCCGCAGGGCGCCCGCGGCGGTGTGAACGATGGTCGAACGGTTGATGGTTTCGGGCTGGACGGCCACACCACCAATCCTAGTGTGGAAAGCTGACATCCAGTCGTATTCGAGGCCCGGACGGAGCGGTGATGTCCTTCAACGAAGGTATGCAGATCGACACGAGCAACACGTCGACCAGCGGGGGCGGTGGCTTCGGCGGCCGTGGCATCGCGATCGGCGGCGGCATGGGTGGCTTGGTGATCGTGGTCGTCGCGATGTTCCTGGGAGTGGATCCGAGTTCGATTCTCGGCCATCAGAGCCAGGCACCCCAGTCCAGCCAGGGGTCCAGCGCCTACGACCTGAGCAAGTGCAAGACCGGCGCGGACGCCAACAAATACCTGGAGTGCCGCATCGTGGCCACCGGCAACTCGGTGGACGGCGTGTGGTCGCAGCTACTGAAGGGCTACACGCCGCCGAAGATCCGGCTGTTCCGCGGTCAGGTCAACACCGCGTGCGGCCCTGCCGATACCTCGGTCGGCCCCTTCTACTGCCCCGGCGACAAAGTCGCTTACTTCGACACCAGCTTCTTCCAGACGCTCGTCGACCAATTCGGCTCCAGCGGTGGCCCTTTGGCACAGGAATACGTGGTGGCCCACGAGTTCGGCCACCATGTGCAGAACCTGCTCGGCGACATCGGTAAGGCACAGCGCGGGCCGAAGGGCGCCGAGGGCAACAGCGTCCGCACTGAGCTGCAGGCCGACTGCTACGCCGGGGTGTGGGCGCACTACGCGTCGACGGTCAAGCAGAAGAGCACAGGCGTGCCGTTCCTGCAGCCGTTGAGCGACAAGGACATTGCCGACGCGCTGTCGGCGGCCGCGTCCGTCGGTGACGATCACATCCAGAAGCAGGCCACCGGGCGCGTCAACCCGGAGTCGTGGACGCACGGCTCGTCGGCCGAGCGGCAGAAGTGGTTCACCACCGGCTACCAGACCGGTGACCCCAAGCAGTGCGACACCTACAACGCACAGGACCTCGGCTAGGCCGCAGGGTTGATCCGCGTGATGTGGACATCGCGGGTGAAGATGCGTAATCCAACCGGTGTCGGTGGCGCGGTTGAGGTGTAGACCGCACCGGTCGGGGTGGTCAGTTCTACGGTGTGCCGGCCGTACCGGTCGTAACTGGCGGCGGCCCGCCAACCGGGTTCTTCCTTGACGTAATTGCAGTGCTCACACAACCCATCTCCGTTGTGGGCGCTGGTCGGCCCGTGATGGGCATGCGGCCGGACGTGGTCGATGTGCCGAATCCGCGCATTGCAGAACGGGGTCCGGCAGATCTGGTCCCGCAAACCGATGAACGTCGCGAGCGCCTTCGGAAACGCCCGCGCCGTCGACTCCATCGCCACCAGCTTGCTCGTCCCCGGCTGGGCGTACAGGCGCCGCAACACCGCCCCGGCCTTGTCGTCAGCCGCCGCGACCAGCACCAGATCCCGCGCCACCGCCGCCGGCAGCGGCCCGTAACCCTCCAGGTGCGCGGGCGCCTCACCCCCGGTCAGCAGCGTCTCATCCGAAAGCACCAGATTCACCGTCACCGGCACCGGCGACTCGACGGGATTGCGGCCGGTGACCCGCTCGGCCACCACATCGGCCATCACCTGCGCACGGCTACGTTCCGAACCCGCCGCCACCGCCGATGCCGCCTCGCGTGCGAGTGTCTGGCGCACCAGCTGACCTTGGGCGGCCGGCAGCCGCACCGTCATCGACATCATGCCGTCAGAGTTCACCCGGAACCGCACATGCCGCGTCGCCTGCGCCCGCGTCATCTTCTCCAGCACGCTCTGCTGATCCAACTCATAGGCGATCCGCGCGGCCTCCGCGGTGATCTCGGCGTTCCCCAACCCGGCCAACGGGCCCGGGTCGCTGCACAGGTCGGCATCCAGCAGCTGCCGATCCAACACCGACAGGCACGCTGCCTCTTTCGTGATCAGCTCGGCGCGGTGCTCGGACAACACTCCAGATTCCAACGCGGCCAGCGTGCACGGCATATCCGCGACCAGGATGCGCGCCATCGCCATCAACCGCTCACCCTTGTGCGGGGACTCCTGCCGGGCCAACCCGACCTCCGAACCCAACGCCGCCCGCGACACCCGCGGCCCACCCGCCCGCGCCGCCTCGACCCGCCGGGCTTCCAATGCCGCGGCCAGCCGCGCCTGCTCGGCTGCCGCAGCCGACTTTCCGCGTTCGAGCTCGGCCATGCGACCCAACATCGCCGCGTCATCGGCGTCGGGACCCAGCACCATACCTTCGCTCATACGTTCGAATATACACCCGACCTCCGACGTGCACCACCACCGAAACCGGTTTCCCGATTCGTTGACCACTTTGAACAAATTTCGTTAATGTGTGCAAATGCCCGCCAAGCCGCCGACGCCGCGCACCATCTCGCCGGCCCTACTGGAAGCCACCGCGGAGACGCTCCATCGTTTGGGCCCAAGGCAATTCAGCCTCACCGCAGTGTCCGAGGCCGCCGGTGTCTCGCGCGGCACGATCTACAACGCACTCGGCGGTCGTGACCACGCCATCAGCGTCGCGCTGGACCATCTGGCGTCCAAGTTCGTCGACGGCATGGCCGCCGAGATCGACAAGCAATCGACGCTGGCCGACCAGGTGGCCGCTGCCGCCGTCCTGATCTGCGCGCACCGGCAGAGCTCGCCCTCGGCGCCGCAGAAGGGCATCAACGAGGGCATCGTCGTCCTGCTGTTGCGCAACATCGGCGAAGACCTCATGAAGCGCGCCGTCGAGCTCTGGAAGCCGCGCGTCAAGGCCGCGCAACGCGACGGTGAGGTCGGCGCCGGCGTCGACCCGGCGCGCGCCGGCGAATGGATCGTCCGGGTGCTGCTGAGCTTCGAACTTCTCCCACCCATCGGAGTCAACCTCGACAATCCGCGCGCCATCCGGCGCTTCGTCACCGACCACATCATCAATGGACTCAACGGAGAGGCAGCATGACCACACCCGACCACGAAGTGGTCATCATCGGCGCCGGGCCGGGCGGCATCGCTTCCGCTCACCTGTTGCAACAGAAAGGGATTCACGACTTCGTCATCGTCGACCGGGGTGACGACTTCGGTGGCACCTGGCGCGACAACCACTATCCCGGGCTCGCCGTCGACATCCCGTCGTTGTGGTACCAGCTGTCCTTCGCGCCCAACCCCAACTGGTCCCGGTTCTTCGCGCCCGGCCCGGAGATCTACGCCTACCTGCGCGATACCGCCGACAAGCTCGGCCTGCGACCGCATCTGCGCACCGGCTCCGAGGTAGTGCGCCAGCAATGGGACGACGACGCCGGCCTGTGGCGGCTGTCCATCCGCAACCAGCCGGACGTGACGGCGCGGTTCCTGATCAGCTCGGTAGGCGGCTACGTCAACGCCAAGAACGTCGTCGACATCGACGGCATCGAGGACTTCGAGGGCACCATCCTGCGCCCCAACGCCTGGGACGACGACTACGACGTCCGCGGCAAGCGCGTAGCGGTGATCGGAACGGGCTCCAGCGGCGTTCAGATCACCGGGGCACTGTCCGGGGTCGCCGCCAATCTCGATGTCTATCAACGCACTCCGGCCTGGGTGCTACCCAAGGTCGACTTCGACATCCCGCCGTGGCTGCGAGTCCTGCTCAAGGTTCCGGGCTTTGTCAGCGCGGTCAACGTCTTCGGCCGCCTCCTGATGGACGCGGCGATGGTCGCGCCGATCATCCACGTCTTCTCCCGACTGCCCCGCAGGGTGCTGACCAAGCTCATGCCCTTGTATGACGGCCACAGCCGCAACCTCTACCGTCTGCTGCTGCGTTCCACCGTGCAGGACCCGGCCACCCGCAAGGCGCTGCTGCCCCGCTACGGAATCATGGCCAAACGCCCGGTGATCTCCAGTGATTTCCTACCGGCGCTCAATCACCCCGACACGCACCTGATCACCACGCCCATCGAGCGGATCACCCGCGACGGCGTCCGCACCGCCGACGGCATGGACCACCCGGCCGACCTGCTGGTCACCGCCACCGGCTACGAGCTGTGGACCGACCCGGAAACCTACCGCCCTGGAACCATCATGGGCTCCAACGGTTTCGACCTCGCCGAGTACTACCGCGCCCACGGCCTGCACGCCTATGCCGGCTCGGCCCATCCCCGACTGCCGAACCGCTGGGAGATCGTCGGCCCGCTCGGGTTCGTCGGGTTCGCATGGATGGACTACGTCGAAACCGTTGCCGCCCATGCCGTTCGGATGATCGACGAGGCCCGCCGGCGGGCCGATGCGCCCATCGCGGCGGTGAGCAATGAGGCGTTCCACAAATGGAATGCGCTGATGGACCGGCGCGGCCGCACCGCGCACACCTACTACACCCGGAAATCAGAGCTGCGCACCTATTTCGTCAACTCGCAGCACGAAACCCCCTACTACCGACCGCAGACCATCACCGGTGCAAGGATTTTCGCGCGGCGCTCGCCGCTCACGGACTACCAGTTCAGCGATGTCCACGCAGCCACGATCAGTGAGGAACTGAGCGCATGATCGATCAACCACTGGCCGGCAAGGTCGCGTTCGTCACCGGCGCCGCTCGGGGACAGGGCCGTTCGCACTGCGTCCGCCTGGCGCGCGCCGGGGCCGACATCGTCGCGATCGACGCCTGCGCGCCCGTGGCGGAGGCCAACGGGTACGCGCCCGCCACCCCCGCAGATCTGTCCGAGACGGTGAATCTCGTCGAAGGTGAAGGCCGCAAGATCTACGCCAAGCAGGTCGATGTCCGGGACGCCGACGGTCAGCAGCGCGTGGTCACCGAGACCATCGAACAGTTCGGCCGCCTGGACATCGTGGTCGCCAACGCGGGAGTGCTGAACTGGGGGCGGCTCTGGGAGATTTCCCGGCAGCAGTGGCAGGACACCCTGGACATCAACCTGACCGGGGTGTGGAACACCATCCGGGCTGTGGTGCCGGCGATGATCGAGGCCGGCAACGGTGGGTCGATCATCGCCACCAGTTCGGCAGCCGGGATCAAGGCCGTGCCGGGCTGCGGGCACTACTGCGCCAGCAAGTTCGGCGTGGTGGGCATGATCAACGCGCTGGCCGTCGAGCTGGGCGAGTTCGGCATCCGCGTGAATTCGATACACCCCTACGGCACCGACACCCCGATGGGCAACGACGTGTCGATGTACCAGGTCCTGCAGGACCATCCGCAGTACATCCACAGCTTCTCCCCCGGCGCGCTGCCGACGGATTCGCTGATCAAGCCCGACCAGATCTCCGACATCGTGGTGTGGTTGGCGAGCGACGCATCGTCGTTGGTGACGGCTGCGCAAATACCCGCAGACAAGGGTTATCTCAAGATCTGACCGGGTAACCTCAGTCGCCATGGCGAAGTCGAACGCCGAGGTGGCAAACAACAGTTCGGACGCGCAGGCGCGCGCCACGCAGTTCATGCGCTCGGCCCTCGACATCCTCGGCGAAACCGGCCGCACGGAGTTCACGGTGCTTCAGGTCGTGGAACGGTCGAAGACGTCGTTGCGGGCCTTCTATCAGCACTTCGCCACCAAGGACGAGCTGGTGCTGGCGTTGATCGACGCGATGCTGACCGAGTTCACCACGACGTGGCAGGCCGAGGCGGCCGGGCTGAGCCCCGCGGACGCGCTGCGTGAGCTGGTCGACCGCATCTGCGTGCCGCCCGCGTCCAGCACCCAGGACAGCATCAATCGTGGGCTGACCTTCTACCACGACCGTCTGGCCGAAACGATGCCGGACGACTACGGCAGGGTGCTGACACCGTTGCACGCGCTCATCGTCGACATCGTCGAACGCGGCATGGCCGACGGCACATTTGCACCCGGCCTCGATGTCGAAGCCACCGCGGCCCTCGTCATGCAGACGATCTTCGGTGCCCTGCGGCTGCGCGCACTCGGACCGGGCCTCGACCTCACCCCGATCGGCAGCGAGCGCATCTACGCGTTCTGCCTGCGCGCGTTGGAGAATTGATGACTTCTGGGCGCATGCGCGCATGGCGAGTGAGTGAGCCCGCGCCGATCGAGCGCGGTCCACTCGAATTCGGCTCCATCGATGTCCCGGTGCCCGGCGACGGTGACGTGCTCATCGCCGTACGCGCGTGCGGCGTGTGTCGCACGGACCTCCACATCGCCGAGGGCGACCTGCCGGTCCACCGACCGCTCGTCATCCCGGGCCATGAAGTGGTGGGCGAAGTTGTGGCGGTCGGCGAACACACCGAGGCTCAGCTCGCCGTCGGTGATCGGGTCGGGGTGGCCTGGCTCCGCCACACCTGCGGCAGCTGCCGATTCTGCCGCCGGGGCGCGGAGAACCTCTGCCCGCATTCTCGCTATACGGGCTGGGACGCCGACGGCGGTTACGCCGAATTCGTCACGGCACCAGCCGATTACGTCCACCGGTTGCCTGCGGGGTACACCGATGCCGAGCTGGCCCCGCTACTGTGCGCGGGCATCATCGGCTATCGGTCGTTGCTCCGGGCCGACCTGCCGGCCGGTGGCCGGCTCGGCATCTACGGTTTCGGCGGCAGTGCCCACATCACCGCCCAGGTGGCGCTCGCCCAGGGTGCCGAGGTGCACGTCATGACCCGGGGCGAGGCCGCTCGGCAACTCGCGCTCGATCTCGGCGCCGCCTCGGCCCAGGGCGCCACGACCCGGCCGCCGGTCGCCCTCGACGCCGCGATCCTGTTCGCGCCGGTGGGTGATCTGGTATTGCCGGCGCTCGAAGCCCTCGATCGTGGCGGCACACTGGCGATCGCCGGTATTCATCTCAGTGACATCCCCGCGCTGAACTACCAGCGGCACCTGTTCCAGGAACGCCAGGTGCGGTCGGTGGCATCGAACACCCGCGCCGATGCCCGGGAATTCCTGGCGTTCGCCGGCACCCACCACATCGACGTCACCGCCCCGATCTACCCCCTGGATCAGGCTGACCGTGCCCTGGGGGATCTGGCGGCGGGACGAATCTCGGGCGCCGCGGTACTGCACGTCGGCTGACTCAGAACAACGCAGGCTGCACCGCCCCGGCGGACACTGCCGCCGGGGCGGTACGCACGGTGTCAAGTCTGTTCGCTCTGCCGCCGAGGCCGTATCGCGCCACCAGCGGCGCCACCCGATTGCGCAGCTTCTCGCGGTATTCCGGGCCGAGATACGCACCGCGGCCATACAACTCGCGATATCTGGGCAGCAGCTCGGGATGCGTCGAGCCCAACCACGCGAGGAACCAGCCACGGGTCGCGCCACGCAGATGCAACCCGAAGACCGTCACCCCAGTGGCACCGGCCGCCGCGATCCGCGACAGCAGCGCCTCCAGATGTGCCTCCGAGTCGGTCAGGTACGGCAACACCGGCGCCACCATCACGTGGCAATCGAGGCCCGCCTGCGTGATCGCCGAGATGAGCTCCAAACGCGCGGCCGGTGTCGGGGTCCCGGGTTCCACCGACCGATGCAGGTCCGGGTCCAGCATCGCCAGCGACACCGCGACGCTGACCCCGACCCGGGTACCCGCGTCGACGATCAGCGGCAGGTCGCGGCGCAGCAGCGTGCCCTTGGTCAGGATCGAGAACGGCGTCCCCGAATCCGTCAGGGCCGCAATGATTCCCGGCATCAGCGCGTATCGGCCCTCGGCTCGCTGGTATGGATCGGTGTTGGTGCCCAGCGCGACCGCGTCGCGCGTCCACGAGCGCCGAAAGAGCTCCCGCCGCAACACTTCCGCGACGTTCGTCTTCACCACGAGTTCACGATCGAAATCGTTTCCGGAGTCGAAGTCCAGATACTCATGTGTCGGCCGGGCAAAGCAGTAACGGCACGCGTGCGAGCATCCGCGATAGGCGTTGACGGTGTACCGGAACGGGAGATTCGACGCTTCCGGCACCTTGTTCAGCGCCGACTTGCAGAGCACCTCGTGGAACGTGATGCCGTCGAACTTGGGGACCCGGACGCTGCGGACCAGCCCGAGCCGTTCAAGACCCGGTAGGGCCCCGTCCGCTTCGGCCCGCGCCACCGCCTGCCCATCCCACCGCACACTTTATTCGAACAATTGTTCGACACTTTGTCAAGCCTTGTCTTCCGTGGGCCCGTCGACGAGCAACAGATGGTCGATCGCGGCGACGGTCTCGGGGGCCAGTCCTTGGCGCATCACGGCGTCCAGCAAGCGGGCCGCGACGGTCCGTAGCTTCATCTGGGTGGCCTGCGAACGCCATTTCAGAATCTCGAACGCACGGTCGGCGTCGATGCCGTAGGCGGCCATCAGGATGCCCTTGGCCTGGTCGATCACGGCGCGCGACTCGACCACCGTGGCCATGGCCACGGTGAGATCGGACTGGATACCGGTGGTGACGTCGATGTAGTAGCCGTGGGTGCCGGTGACCTCGCCGTTGTCGTCGGTCATCCGATCACTGACCACCACGACCCAGTGGACCTTCCCGCCGGAATCGACGATGCGATGCCGACTGCTGAAGAGGCCACCCGTCTGTACCCGGTCAAGTATCTCGGCGACTTTGGCGCGGTCATCCGGGTGCTTGTGGCTGAGCAACAACTCGGTGGTCGGCTCGACCTCCCCCAGCGCGTAGCCGTGCATGCGGGCGACCTCTGCGGACCACACCCACCGCTGTTCGGCGAGGTGGAACTGAAAACTGCCGACATGCTGCGCATCGCCGCCGCTGAACACGGCAGCGACGTCCCAGGCTTCGGAGTCGGCGATCTCGCCGTCGGTTTCACTCATGTCGTTGTGTGATGGCAGGTGGCCGACGTCATCGTAACTCGCTACCGAGATTCTCCGCCCGACTTGCCGGGTACGCGGACCACATGACACATATCGGTTATTTCCTCTGCTGTGAACAGTTCGATCCCCATGACCTGGTCTCTCAGGCCAGACGAGCCGAGGAAGCCGGTTTCCACGCGCTGTGGGTATCTGATCACTTCCACCCCTGGAACGACGACCAGGGCCAAAGTCCGTTCGTCTGGGGCGTTCTGGGCGCGCTGTCCGAGGTGACGGCACTGCCTGTCACCACCGCCGTCACCTGCCCGACGTTCCGGATGCATCCCGCGATCATCGCGCAGGCCGCCGCAACGGCCGCCGTTCAGCTGCGCGGTGGTTTCCGGCTGGGCGTCGGCAGCGGCGAGGCGCTCAACGAGCACATCTTGGGCGACCCGTGGCCCTCGGCCGCAGAACGGCTGGACCGCCTCGCGGAAGCGGTGTCGCTCATCCGGGCCCTGCACCGCGGGGAAGAACTGAACCACGACGGCCGGTACTTCCGGGTCCAGGACGCCCGCATCTACACGCTGCCGGATCACCGCATACCGATCTACGTATCCGGGTTCGGCCCGCAAGCGACCAGGCTGGCCGGGCGGATCGGCGACGGCTATTGCATCACCGCGCCCGACGCCGGCCGGGTGGCGCTCTTCCGGGAGGCCGGCGGCGGCCGCAAGCCCGTGCAGGCCGGGATGAAGGTCTGTTGGGACGTGGACCCGGAATTCGCCGCCGACACGGCGCATCGTCTGTGGGCCACCGAGCAGCTACCCGGGCAACTCAACCAGATTCTGCCCCGGCCAAAGGATTTCGCCGCCGCCGCGAGCCTCGTGGCGCGCGACACCGTGACCGATGCCATCGCGTGCGGACCCGATATCGACGCCCACGTCGAGCAGGTGCGCAAATACGTCGACGCCGGCGTCGATGAGATCTACGTCCAGCAGATCGGCCCGGACATGGACGGCTTCTTCGACGCGTGGGAGCGCGACGTACTGCCGGAATTCCAGGCTTCGGCTTACGCCTGAGCCGCCGCCTGGCGCTCGGTGTGCGCACCGCCGCTGGCCAGCTCGCCACCGGCGGATTCCAGGTGGGCACGGACGAACCACTGGAACTTCTCCAATTCGGCGACCTGACCGATCAGCATGTCCTGGGTGACCAGATCGAGCTCATCGAGTTCTTCGATGGCCTTGCGCGCGTCCTTGATGACGCCGTCGTAGACGAGGTCGAGTGCCGCGAGGTGCGACTGCGCGGTGTCGCGGCCGATCGAGTAGTCGTCCCAGGTGCGATATTTGAGGATCGCCCCCGGCGTACCGTCCGGTGACGCGCCCAGCGCCGCCAGCCGCTCCGCCGTCTGGTCCGCGTAGCCGCGCACCAGCTCGACCTGCGGATCGATCATCTCGTGCACGCCAATGAAATTGGGGCCCACGACATTCCAATGCACGTGCTTCAGCGTGAGGTGCAGGTCGTTGTACGTACTCAGCTGGATTTGCAGCAGCACTCGGATCCGGCTGCTCTGCTCTTCGGAAAGCCCTGGAATGGTGAATTCGCTCATGGCTTGCCTCTACCCCTGGGTCAACCGGGGCAAACACCGTTTAGTCCCGGGTCACCCCGGGTACCGCCCCGGGGTGACCGCTGTCGAAGTGCCGTTGACGCCGGGGCGGCCGTTCCCGACGCGCCGAAAGCCTTTGGGCGCCGTCCTGTACGCGCTCGTCAGCACAACCGACCACAAGTTGATCGGCCAGATGTACCTGGCAGCGTCGTTCGCGTTCTTCTTCAGCGCCGGCATCATGGCACTGCTGATGCGCACCGAGCTCGCCACGCCGGGCCTGCAGTTTCTGTCCAACGAGCAGTACAACCAGCTCTTCACCGTGCACGGCACGTTGATGTTGCTGTTGTATGCCACCCCCGTGGTGTTCGGTTTCGCGAATCTGGTGCTGCCCCTGCAGATTGGCGCACCGGACGTGGCGTTCCCCCGGCTCAACGCGCTGTCGTTCTGGCTGTTCCTGTTCGGCGGACTTGTGGTGCTGGCCGGATTCGTCGTGCCCGGCGGCGCAGCCGATTTCGGGTGGACGGCCTACACCCCGCTGTCCGACGCCGTCCGCTCGCCGGGGTCCGGCGGCGACTTGTGGGCGGTGGGCCTGATCATTTCGGGCCTCGGCACCATCCTCGGTGCGGTCAACATGATCACCACAGTGGTCTGCATGCGCTGCCCCGGGATGACCATGTTCCGCATGCCGATCTTCACCTGGAACATCGTCGCCACCGGCGTGCTGATCCTGCTCGCCTTCCCGATCCTGACCGCGGCTCTGTTCGCTCTGCTGGCGCAGCGTCATCTGGGGGCGCACGTCTACGACGCCGCCAACGGCGGCGCGATCCTGTGGCAACACCTGTTCTGGTTCTTCGGGCACCCCGAGGTGTACATCGTCGCGCTGCCGTTCTTCGGCATCGTCACCGAGATCATCCCGGTGTTCTCCCGCAAGCCGATATTCGGTTACACCACACTGGTTTACGCGACGTGGGCCATCACGGTGCTGTCGGTTGCGGTGTGGGCGCACCACATGTTTGCCACGGGAGCCGTACTGCTGCCGTTCTTCTCGTTCATGACATTCCTCATCGCAGTCCCTACCGGCATCAAATTCTGGAATTGGATCGGCACCATGTGGAAGGGACAGTTGACGTTCGAGACACCAATGCTGTTCTCGGTCGGCTTCCTCGTCACCTTCCTGTTGGGCGGACTTTCGGGTGTACTGCTGGCCAGCCCGCCGCTGGATTTCCACGTCACGGACTCGTATTTCGTTGTGGCGCATTTCCATTACGTGCTGTTCGGCACCATCGTGTTCGCCACCTACGCGGGCATCTACTTCTGGTTCCCGAAGATGTGCGGACGGCTGCTCGACGAGCGTCTGGGCAAGCTGCACTTCTGGCTGACCTTCATCGGCTTCCACACCACGTTCCTCGTGCAGCACTGGCTGGGCGACCAGGGCATGCCCCGCCGCTACGCGGACTACCTGCCCGGCGACGGCTTCGACGCCCTCAATCTGGTCTCCACCATCGGATCGTTCATCCTTGCGCTGTCGGTGCTGCCGTTCGCGTGGAACGTGTTCAAGAGCTGGCGTTACGGCGAGCCCGTCGTAGTCGACGACCCCTGGGGGCACGGCAACTCCCTCGAGTGGGCCACCACCTGCCCGCCGCCCCGGCACAACTTCACCGAGCTCCCCCGAATCCGTTCGGAGCGGCCGGCTTTCGAGCTGCACTACCCGCACATGACCGAACGGATGCACACCGAATCGCATGTGGGGCGTTGACGATCAGTGGTGCAGCCGGTCTCGTTCATCGTCAGCCGGTGCCTTCGCGGTCTTCGAGACCGACGGCCTCCCGCAGTTGTTTCTCGTCTTCGCGGATGCCCTCGTTCTCCCTGCCCTGGTGGTGCATCAAATCCGCCAACGCATCGGCGATGGCGTTGAGTTTGTGCTGAAGCGCTTCATCGGCACGTCTCTGGGTGTTCTGTAGCAGGGCGACCAGCAGGAACGTGATGATCGTCGTGATCGTGTTGATGACCAGTTGCCAGGTGTCGACGGTCATGAGGGCGAATGTCGGCGCCCAGACGATCACCAGCAGTACGCACGCCAGGAAAAACCAGGCCCGCGAAACGATTTCGGCCGTGCTGGTGGCGAATCGGTCGAACGGGGACAGTTTTTCGGAGGCGCCGGACGGCATCACGTCAGGGTCCGGATTGTCGGAGGCGGTCATGACGCGTCCTTTCCTGGTGCAGCGCTGTTTACCCGGGACGGGCCCCCGCCAAACGGCACCGGGCGCGCCAGGAACTCCACCAACACCGCGGACAACGCGGCAATGCCACCGCGCGGCACGACCTCATAGCCGTGCGTGCTCAGTGTCGGCAGGCACAGCAGCCCGGCCGCGGCCGTGTGCCCATTCGACTTTGCATGCGACGCATCGGATTCGAACGCACCCAGGACTGCCGGCTGCGGATCGGCGCCCAGCGCGGTCGCCGCGTCCATCAGCCGGTCCGCGACGCCCTTGTCGTAGACACACTGCGCGTCGCTGTAGCCGATGATCGGTCCACCTGCGACGGTTGTGCCGTACTCGGCTTCGGCCGGGCCGACCTCCAGCGCCAGGGTCAGTTCACCGGGCAGGGCCCGGCTGGCGTACGAGCCGCCGAGTCCGCCGACCTCCTCACTGACCGTGCACACGAAATACACGTCCTGCGGCGGTCGCTGCGGCCGCTGCCGCAACTCGCGAGCCGCCGACAGCAGAACCACCAGCAGCGCCCGGTCATCCATGAAGTACGACCCCAGGAAATCGTCGATCTCGACGAGTTCGCGTTTGCTCCGGTGGACGCACACGCGAGTGCCGGAACGGACGCCGGCCGCGGCCAACTGCTCCGGCGTGCGGCCCGTGAACACATACACGTCCGACCAGTTCAGTGCGCGGTCACCGCCGTCGGGCTTGGTCTGCCAGATGTGCGGACTCTCCTGGGTGGTGTGCTCGGATCCCACTGTGAGAACACCACATACGTGCTCACGATCACCCAGCATCAGCACCGGCCCGAGGCCGAAGTTCGCCGGATACATCGTGCCCAGGGGCGTCAGCCGCACCCTGCCGTCCGGCTGGACCCGCTTCACGAGCATCGACAGTTCGTCCATATGAGCCATCACGCGGACGGGCGAGTGCGCCTCCTCGCGCGGCGAGGAGGACACCCGCCCGACCACGTTGCCCGCCCGGTCGACCCAGGCACTGTCGACCACGGGTGCCAGCTCCCGCAGGCAGATCTCGCGGACCGCATCCTCCTGGCCGCAGGGCCCGTACGCCCACAACAGCTCCTGCAGCAGCTGGATCATCGGACTCAGCGGGCGCTCGAGATCACGTCCCGCACCCGGTCCAGCATGGCGGCGAACGGCCCGACGATCAGATTCGCCACCGGCGATTCCACGCCAGGATGCGGCCGCGTCGGCGCGACCGCCTCCGCGAGTTTGGCGATCTCACCCATACGCTCGAGCTCCTTCTGCGACAGCTCGGCACCGAGCTTGGCGAATTCCTCCGCCTCCTCATGTTCGGCGTGGGCGATCACGGCGTCGCGGAGTTTCGTCAGCTTGGTGGTGAACTCCTCGCTGTCGACGTCGAGCGACTCCAGCTCGACGAGTAGCTTTTTCGCCTCGTGCTCCTCTTGCAGCCGGGCATCGACAACCTTCTCGCCGCCGGGCAGCTTCTGCTTCGCCCGCGGGTGGACGATCTCTTCCTCTGCGGTTTCGTGCACCGCGAGGAGCCTGCGCAGGTCCCGGAACGACCTCGCTCTCTCATCGCCGGTCAGCACCAGGGTTTCGGTGAACAGTGACTTGATCTGCTCGTGCTGATCGGTGAGGAGATCGATCACATCAGACGGGGATTTGAGGGCGTGATCAGCCATATTTCCTCCTGTGAGAACGTCTGACGCGCCCGGGCTGTGGGCGCGTCCCCCATCGATTACCCGGTGCGCCGACGGTCAAACGGGCCAGTGCTGCAGCGACGGGCACCCCGCGGCCCAGCTCGACAGCATGTGATCGGCGAGCCGCCCCTCGATCGCATCGAATGCCCGAATCCCGAACACGACGTCCGCTTCCAGGCCCGGCTCGCGCGACAACAGGTCTGCCACGACGTCCTTGCGAACCACCTGTTCATGAACCGCGTCGGCCTCGACGTGCTCGCGGTAGAACTCGACGCACGGCCGCGGAGCACCAAGTCTCTTGAGGCCCTTGACTATTCGCTGCGAACCCGGCGACGAGGTCAGTTCGGTCGCGGCGAAGTGGCCGACGGCCGCACCGCGCAGATGGCGGTGCAAACCGAACATCGACATGAGGTTCACGGCGGCAAGCGTGCTGCCCGTCGCGTTGCCGAGGTAGTACAGGTAGTCGCTGCGCAGATCCGCGGCGTCGAGCAGATCGGCGAACAGCCGCTGGTGCATGGTCGCGTAACCGCCACGCCCGCCGTATTCGTCGTATTCCACCGCCACGAACGCGGCCTTCGCGCGACCGGTCAACCGCGGAATCACCCACGACTGCGGATCGGCTTCCTTCAGGTGGTACAGCGACCGATGGACGAAGTACTCCTGCATCTGCGGCCACGTAGCCTGGTCCTGTAGATACACCGACAGACTCGACTCATCCACTGGCTCGGTGTCACAGCGATCCAGCTCGGCATGCGCCGAACTGTCAGGGCTGATCTCGCCGACGAGCTCTCGGACTGCGGCCAGGAACCGCTCCTCGAGGCGATGACGAACGTCGAGGAGAGCGGGGTTCCATTCCCACTTCTCGTCGGTGTCGGCGAAACCCCGATAGTGCAGTTCGTAGCAGACATAGAGCGCCAGCTGCAGGTCGAGCCCGAAAGGGTCCGCGTTCGCCAGCGGTAGCTGTATCCGCGCCAGGTATTGCGTGGGCAATCGCTCGCCCAGCAGTCCGAGCACGACATTGGACACGGGACCGCGGGGGTCTGGCAGCAAAGGCTGAACTAGTTCTTCTGTGCACATGAGACCACCCCGATACCCGCAGACGAGGACGGCTAAACCCACGTGTAGACGCCTGCACCGCGGGTGTAGAACCGCCCGGCACCGGGCATTAGAACATCGAGGACTGATCCCCAGGAGGCATCCATGAAAGACCCCGTCGACCATGCTCGCACCACCCGGCCGCATGCCGGCGAATCCTTCAAGGACGGCACGAATGCTCCGGGTCTGGTGGCCGTTGGGTTCGCAGTGGCCACGCTGGTCATCAGCCTGTACTTCTTCGCCAACGGCCAAGCGGACACCGGTGGCGTGGCCCTGGCGCTCGCGGCCGTGCTGGCCGTCGGGGGTGGTGCGTGGCTCTTCGTGCGGCACCGCCGCATCCGGCGCCGCGAGCTCGACTATCTCCAGACGCATCCCGGCGAGCCGCGGACACCACCGACAAGCTGACTCTCCTTGCCCGCTACATAGACGCACGCAGTGTTTTCCGGGCTGCGGGGCGGGTATCCGCTCTGTCATGACACCAGAACAGTTCCCGGACGCGGTCCCGGACGCGGTCCCCGACGCAGACGCCGTCGAGCAGTTACGCGACGTCCACGAACAGGTCCCCGACGACGAGGCCGCAGTCAGCGGCCGCGACAACCCGCCGACCGAGGCCACGCCGCACGATTGGCTGGAGCAGACCGCGGACGTCGAAATAGACGCCGACGAAGACGATTTCGGACGCGATGCGTGAGATGGCCGAACAGCCGCATGGCTCCCCTCGGCGGCGAGACGATGCCGGGGTGATGTTTGGGTCGGCGCCACCGGGGAAATCCCTGCTTCATGATCATTCGTAGGATCGCCCGTCCGCTTCTTGCCACCGCTTTCATCGGACAGGGCGTCGAAACCCTGTTGAACACCGACTCCGGCGCGGAGGCGGTCCGCCCCGCGCTCGACGGTCTGAAAGAAATGCCGGATCCCGTGGCACGCAACGTGCCGTCCAACGCTGTCGCCGTGGCGCAGGCGACCGCGGCCGCCCAGGTCGCCGGTGGGCTGTTACTGGCCACTGGACGCATTCCGCGCGTGGCGTCGGCGGTGCTGGCGGCGACGGTGATTCCCGCAAACCTGGGCAATCACATGTTCTGGGCCGAGAACGATCCGGAGGCCAAAGCCGCCAAACGCCGGGGCTTTCTGGCCGACCTCAGCCTCCTCGGCGGTCTGATCCTCGCTTCGGCGGATACCGCCGGAAAGCCGTCACTGGGCTGGCGAGGACGGCGGGCCGCCAAGCGGGCAGCGGAGGCCCTCTCCTCGACGGTGCCGTCCAGGACAGAAGTCGCGCTTGAGCACGGCCGCGAACTCGCCGGCGTCGCGCGCGAGAAACTGGGAGATGGCTTGGAAAAGGCTGCCCCGTATGCGGAATCCGCGTACCGGAAAGCCAGCGCACGTGCTTCGGAGTTGGCTGACACACTGGAAGACGGCCTCGAAAAAGCTGCGCCCTATGCGGAATCCGCGTACCGGAAAGCCAGCGCACGTGCTTCGGAGTTGGCTGATACCGCAGTCACTACCGCAAAGAAGGCGAAAGCCCGGGCCTGAGGCCCGGGCTTTCGCCCCCTCGTCGCGTCAATACCAGTATCGGCGTCCGGCGACGGCATGGCCGGCCGCCCCGAGGAGCCAGAAGATCGCGCCCACCACGACGAGCACGATGCCCAGGGTCCACAGCAGATACACGTTGAAGACGAAGCCCAGGATGAGCAGGACTACTCCCAAAGCAATCATGATGATCGTTTCCTTATCTCAGACGCGGCTTACCGCATCGCACTTGGTTGAGGCAGTCGGCAATCGACGACCTTCGGATTGACCCCGGCGTAGTTCAACGGCCCAGCTATCACGGTCAGCGCGATACGCCCGGCCGTGCCGCAGCTGGTGTCGCCGCCGCGGAAATAGTCGCGCTGCCAGGCCGCCAGTACGCCGACCAGCAGCCAGACCACCACGATGACGCCCACGCTTCCTCGCAACATGGCTCCTCCTACACAGACCCCTGTGGTCTCATTGGAAGAAGTACCCATGGGCGCGTAATGGCAAACTAACGCGCGAGAAAAAGACCGCTCAGCGGTCCAGCCGAAGGCGTGCCGCCAGCTCGAGAAAGGCCATGGCGAAGTCGTTTCCGGCCACCAGCTCTCGAATTCGTGGCCAGTCGAGCTGCTCACGGACAGCACGCACCGCCGGGAGTAGTGGAGCAAAGTCGCAGTGATGCTCATCGAGGGTCAGCAGCTTCTGGGTGATCACCGCGTTCGGATTCAGGACCGGCATCGAGATCGCCAGCACCTCATGTACCTCGGCCCCGGCGAGCAGAACGGAGTCCACAGGAACACCGTTGAGCCGGTGCAGGACATCGACGAGAACACCGTCGAAGTGCGCCTTGAACAGCCAGTCCTCGGGGGTTCGCTCGATGTCGAATCCGTTCTGTCCCAAGATGTTCACGGCCGACTCGGTGTCCTGCTCGGGAACGGCGAAGTCGACATCGTGCTCAGGTTCCGGTGCGCCGTGGACCCACAGTGCGTAGCTTCCCGCGAGGGCGAAACTCTGCCCGTTCGCCTTGAACGCACTGGCTGCGGCGCGCAGTGCATCTCGCAGTCGAGTGCGCTCAGGGCACATGAGGCACCGAGCAATCAAAGCCGGCGTTCGGGGGTATCGAGTCATCATGACTTCGATGCGCCTCGCGACCTTCAACATCCTGCACGGCCGCACCGTCGGCGACGGCGTCGATCTCGACAGACTTCGCCGTAGCCTCAGCCTGCTCGACCCGGACATCCTGGCGCTGCAGGAAGTGGACTTCGACCAATCGCGTTCCGGCCGAGCGGATCTGACCGCTATCGCGGCTGAGGTGATGAACGCCGTCTCGCACCGGTTCGTCGCGGCCATCACCGGAACGCCCGGTGCCACCTGGATCGCGGCCACCGGCGAGGAACAGCCGGAATCGGCGGCGTACGGCATCTCGCTGCTGTCGCGTTACCCGGCGACCAGCTGGCAGGTGCTGCGGCTGCCCCGGATACCGACACGCTTTCCGATGTATCTGCCGGTCCCCGGAAGAGTGATGATCGTGCACGAGGAGCCCCGCGCCGCTGTGATCGCGCGCCTCGATACGCCGTTGGGTGCCATGACGATCGCCGGCACGCACTTGTCGTTCGTGCCCGGCTGGAATCGGCATCAATTGTGGCAGCTGGCCCGTACGGTCCGCGCCCTGCCTGGGCCACACATCATCGCCGGCGACTTGAACATGGCGACGGGTCCCGCGGTGCGCTGGTCGGGCATGCGTTCGCTGGTTTGTGCCGACACGTTCCCGGCGGACGCCCCGACTCAGCAGCTCGACCACCTGCTCACCGACGACCGGCAGCTGGCGGTGCTCCGACACACCACCCCGGAGGTGGAACTCTCGGATCACCGCCCGTTGGCTGTCACCGTGACCCGGCATTGATGCTTGTTACCCGTTCCCGCCGGCAGCAAAACCGTCCACCTGGTGCGCGGTTACCGATTCGACGCGTTTGCCGACGCTGATTCGCGGTTATATCGGAGAGGTTGGATCCAGAGAGGAAGCCCGATGCTGAGCTCCGAAATCTTGCCCGAGTACGCAAACGTCTATCTGCCGCAACACGATTCGCGATTACTGATCGAAACCATGCACCGCTGCTGCCACCCGGCGGGCATGCGCGTCGCGGACCTGTGTACCGGCAGCGGGGTGGCGGCGATTGCCGCATCCGGTGCCGGAGCGGACACCGTGGTTGCCTTCGATACGTCGCGCGCCGCCGTCGCGGCAGCCCGTGCCAACGCCCGACTCGCCGGTTGCCTGATCGATGCGCGGCTCGGCTCCTGGTCTGCGGCACTCGAACTCGAGCCGTTCGATCTGGTGCTGTGCAACCCGCCGTACGTGCCGGAGCCCGCTAACCGTGAACCGGTGATCGTCGGCGCCGGCGGTCCGCCCACCTCCTTCAACGCCGGTCCCGATGGCCGCCTCATCCTCAATCCGCTGTGCGCCGCGGCGCCCGCGCTGCTCAAGTGCGGCGGCACGGTTCTCATCGTCCAGTCCGAATTCGCCGATGTCGCGACCAGCGTCATCGCCTTGCGGGACGGCGGGCTACAGGTCGATGAGGTGGCGCGCCGGACCATCGCATTCGGGCCCGTGATGACCGCGCGCGCACGCTGGTTGGAGGACACCGGCCGTTTGACGCCGGGCCGCCGCACCGAGGAACTGGTCGTCATCAAGGCGGTGAAGCTGTGAGTCCCAGCCGCAGAAGAGTACGCATCGTGCCCCGCGGCCCGATGTTGATCCAAGGGCCGGTCGAGGTCGAACTCGATGACGGCACCCGGATCTGCTCAGACAGATTCATGGTCGCCATCTGCTGCTGCCAGCGGAGCAAGACCTATCCGTGGTGCGACACCAGCCATCGGCGGCAGACCCGGTCCGCCGCCGATGGCCGAAAGGCCGGCGCCGATCAGGCGCAGCCCACCTGAGTTCGCAAGTCGCGCAAGGTGCGGTCCAGTATCCGTGACACGTGCATCTGGGAAACACCGATCGAGTCGGCGATCTGCCGCTGCGTCAGGGCGCCGAAATACCGGAGATAGAGCACCTTCTGCTCACGTTGAGGCAAAGCCGCCAGCAGGGACCGTACCGATTCGCGGTCTGTCACGCGGTCGAAACCGGCATCCACTTCACCAAGCGAGTCACCGAGCGCCTGCGCTCGCGAATCGTCGTCGCTGACGGTCACATCCAGCGACTGGGGTTGATACGCCTTGGCTGCCACGATGCTCTCGACGACCTGGTCGCGGTCGATCTCCAGCTCCGCGGCGAGCTCCTCGATGCTCGGCGCCCTTCGCAGATCGGTCGTCAAATACGCCGTAGCACAGGCGATATCGTGCTGTCGATCGCGGATTCGCCTGGGTACGTGGACTTTCCAGCCATAGTCTCGAAAGTACCGGCGCAACTCACCCATCATCGTGGGCAGGGCGAACGCCACGAATCGCGAGCCCCGCGCGGGATCGAATCGATTGATCGCCTGCAGCAGGCCCACGCGGGCGACCTGGATCAGGTCTTCGAGATTCTCACCGCGGCGGTCGAAGTGGCGTGCCACGCGGTCGGCCAGCGGGCAGCACCGCAGCACGATGCGTTCGAGCTGACGGGCATATTCGTCCGAATCGGGCGGTAATTGACGAAGCATCGTGACCATCGTGACCACATCCGCGTACTCGTCCGGACTTGCGTCTACCGACTCGCTCACTTCACGAGAGTCGTTTTCCAACAGAGAAACTGACATGCAGCACCCCTTCCAGGGTGTTACAGCACGCACGCGACTACCGATTGACGGGACAGAAATTTACGAGAATGCGGTGGGTCAGCGACGTACTGGCTCCGCCTTACCGGCGGAACGGCAATCTGCCGTAGTCAAGCCCGACCGCAATCGGCGAATCCTGAGAATGGAGGCCCCGCTCTGGACCGAATTCGCGCGCCGAGTTGCAGTCCCCTCGACCGACGCCGCTTTTGGCTAAGCGGCCGCGCTGTACAACAGCGCTCTGTTCCTCACATTACACGGCGCTACCGGGCGCCACCACCAGAACGAGCGATGTACTCCTGGGCCTTGGTCTTGATGCCCTGGTACACCAGATGCCAGCCGTTGGGGTCACCTTTGAGGACTGCGGCGGTCAGGTCTTTGATCTGTTCGTAGGTGGCATGCGGAGGGATCGGCGGCACTTCGGGGTCGCACCGGACGTCCAGCACGACGGGATGGTCGGCAGCCAGCGCACGATCCCAAGCCTCGCCCACCCGATCGGGGTCGTCGACGGCGATACCCTCCAGCCCCATGGCACAGGCGATCTCGGCATACGAGACGTCGGGTAGCGTTTGTGACGGCATGAACTTGGGAGCTCCCCCCATTGCGCGCAATTCCCAGGTGACCTGATTGAGGTCGCCATTGTGGAAGACACACACCACCAGGCGCGGGTCGGGCCATTGCGCCGTGTAGCGCTTGATGGTCAGCAGCTCGGCCATCCCGTTCATCTGCATCGCACCGTCTCCGACCAGCGCCACGACGGGGCGGTCCGGATGCACGAACTTCGCGCCGATCGCGTACGGCACACCGCACCCCATGGTGGCCAGCGTGCCCGACAGCGAACCGCGCATCTCACCGCGGAACTTGAGGCAGCGCGCATACCAATTGGTGGACGAACCGGAATCGGCTGTCACGATGGCGTTCGACGGTAACCGCTGCGAGAGCTCCCACGCGATCCGCATCGGGTTCACCGGCCGGGCCGACAACATGCACTGGCGCTCGACGGTGTCCCACCAGCGAGAGACGTTGTGCTCGACGGTATCTCGCCATGTCCGCTCCGCTTTCGGCTCCACCAGCGGCAGTAGCGCATCGAGCGCGGCACTCGCGTCGGCGACGATATTCACCTCCGTCGGGTACCGCATACCGATCGCGGTTCCGTCGATGTCGATCTGTATCGCCCGGGCCTGGCCGAATTTCGGCAGGAACTGGCTGTACGGAAAATTCGATCCGACGATCAGCAAGGTGTCGCAGTCGCGCATCATCTCGTAGCTGGGCCGGGACCCGAGGAGTCCGATGGAACCGGTGACGAAGGGCAACTCGTCGGACAGCACGTCCTTGCCCAACAGGGCCTTGGCGACGCCGGCTCCCGTCTTGTCGGCGAGTTCGCGCACCTGATCGGCGGCACCGCGAGCACCCTGGCCAACCAGGATCGCCACGCGCGCACCGGCATTGAGGACATCGGCGGCCTTGCGGACCTGTTCGTCCCGCGGATGCACCGAGGGCGGCACATACTGCGGATCACTCGACGGCACCTGCTTGAACTCGTGTTGCGGAGGTTCGTACGGCTGCTCCTGCAGATCAGACGGGATCACCAGGGCCGTCGGCGCGCGCCGGGCCAGCGCGATGCGAATCGCCCGGTCGAGCGCGTTGGGCAGTTGGTTGGCGACATTGACCTCGACCAGGTACTCGCTCGCGACATCCTTGAAGAGACTGTGGAGATCGACCTCCTGTTGGTAACTACCGCCCATTGCGCTGCGCGCCGTCTGACCCATGATCGCCACCACTGGGATGCGATCGAGTTTCGCGTCGTACAACCCGTTCAGCAGGTGGATGGCCCCGGGACCCGACGTCGCCATACAGACACCGACGCCACCGCTGAACTTGGCGTATCCGGTCGCTGCGAACGCAGCCATCTCTTCGTGGCGGGTCTGAATGAATTGTGGCTCATCATCACTGCGACCGAATGCGGCAACGATCCCGTTGATCCCGTCGCCGGGATAAGCGAACACGTGACGGACATGCCATTGCCTCAGCCGCTCGAGCAGGTAATCCCCAACAGTCGTCGTCATGCGGGCGAGGTACCCCCGCGATACCGGACGAAACAGGCGTTTCGCGGTTCGACCGCCCGGGTACGTCCAGCACAGGAAAGTACGAATAAAACCCGCAAACACCCGGGAGGCGTCGATGGCTGAGGTTCAGACCGGTGCGATCATGCAAGACGATACAGACGCACAGGGAGCCGGGCACCGGCGACGCACCGTCATCAACTGGGTGCTGGCAGGTCTCACCGTGCCGGCCGCCTTGGCCATCATCCTGTATCAGTACGCCCAGGTCCTGGCGACCGCGGGCTGCTCCGAAGGCACCTGCTCCAAGTTAGGTCCGAACCCGTTCGTATTCGGGCTGATCGAGTACGGCGCGCCGGTGGTCGCGGTTCTGGCCGTGGCGCTGTCGTTCGTGACCGCACGCACCCGCCGCGGCATCGTGGTGCCGCTGATCGCCTGGGCATTGTTGATCGCCGGGTTCGTCGTCCTCACATTCACCTTCGAAACACCGTGAGAGGCAACGGGTTCCGATGACCACAGACACGAAAGCCGAAGCAGTCCGCCCCGCGGACGTGACGAAGGGTGATGTCATCGAGGATCCGGCCGGAGGGCGCTGGCTCACCGTCCGCCAGATCCAGGTGGAGTCCCTGTCGCACAAAGACATCTTCAGTTTCTACGGTTCGGGACCCGACGATCGCATCACCGTCGTCGACACCGAACACGTTCGACGCAGGAGCGATGTGCCTGATGACGGGCGATCACGGTGACGAGGGACCATCCGACCAGAGATGGGACCGGATGGCCCGTCATGAGACCGAAATCGAACGGCTGGACCGTAATTGGTCGAGTCTGTTGCAGGAACTGCGTGTCGCCCAGACCGGAGTACAACTGCTCACCGGCTTCCTGATGACCTTGCCGTTCCAACAACGATTCACCACGCTCGATGCCCAGAGCCGCGCCGTCTACCTGGCAACCGTGGCGTTCTCGGTCGCGTCGGCGATTCTGCTGATAGCACCAGTTGGCATGCACCGCATCATGTTTCGGCAGCACCGCATGTCGATGATCGTCGCCGCGGCGCACCGCTGCGCGTTCTACGGCCTGATCCTGCTCGGCATGGCACTGACCGGAGTGACCGAGCTGATCTTCGGTACAGTCGCGGGCCGGATGGCGGGCTGGATCGCCGGCGGCATCGGACTGGCCGGGTTCTGCACATTCTGGGTGCTGGTGCCCCTGGCAATGCAGAACACCGGGCACAACGATACCGCTCGCGCACAATAGTTTTCGCGCAAGGAACGGCCCGGCCTCCCCACGGTGTAAGAAGGCCGGGCCGTGCTGTCTCACTGGTTCTGCTGCTGCCGCTTCTCCGCGGCCTTCGCACCGGAGCGGGCCGACTCGGCCTCCGCCTCCTTCTTGGCCGCATCGCGCTCGGCGTCGGCCTTGTCCTGCTGGGCCTGACCCTCACGGACCATGTCATCCCGGCCGACGACGCTGCCGGCGGCTTCCTTCAGCTTGCCCTTGACACCCTCGACGGTGCCCTTGATGCCCTCTTCAGGACCACTGTTGTGCTCTCCCACGGCATTTCCTCCTTGTGTTGCGGTGTTGGTGTTGTTCGGGTGCGATCGAAGCGCTTCGCCATTACCGACATACCTGCTCCGCACCGATCGGAAACCTGCTCTGGCGCAACGTTTGACCAAAATCCGGCGTGGGTATTCGAGTGCGCACAGTACGCAGGAGTTGATCACAATGCGAAATACCCGGCATGGCCAGGGAGTACGGCACCATCACCGCCGGCGCAGCCCGCAATCTCAGGCAATTGGCGCTTTCTGCCGGGTGTTCGTCAAGAACATGGTGCGGATGTGGGCCCTGCAACCGGATCTGCGTTGGCCCTTCAGTGCCATCGATCAGGTCGCCGCGCTGGCCCCGATGCCGAGTTCGGCGACTGTCGAGCGTGTCCGCCTGCCGTCCTGTCGGGCCGAATTGATCGGCACCGCAGGCTCGTCCGCGCGTCGCGCGATCCTCTACCTGCATGGCGGCGCATTTCTCACCTGTGGTCTCAACACGCACCGGTCCTTTGCCGCCCAGCTGTCCCGCACCGCTGACGCCGAGGTACTCAACGTCGGATACCGCATGTTGCCCGACCACGGGCTGTCTGCAGCGCTGGCCGACGCGGCCGATGGACTCCGCTGGCTGCTGGACCGCGGCTACCGCTGGTCCGACATCGTCGTCGCCGGAGATTCCGCGGGCGGGTATCTGGCCCTACAGACCGCCGCCGAACTGCTGCGGCAAGGTCACCCGCCCACCGCCGGTGTGGCGGCCATCTCTCCCCTGACGACGCTGAACCCACACGACAAAACTCCCAGCGGCAAGGACCGGTGCGCCATGTTCACGGCTCGCGCGATGACATCGTTCATGCGCTACGTCGCCGTGCACGGTGAGAAGAACCCGTCCGGTCAGCCCATCGCCTCGCCCGTGGACGCAGACCTGCGCCGGATGCCGCCGGTGTCGATCCACGTCAGCAGCGACGAGTTCCTCCGGCCCGACGCGGAACTGATGTACGAGCGGCTGACCGAGGCCGGCGCGCAATGTGAACTTCATATGTGGGACGGGCAGATTCACGACTTCCCGCTCGCTGCTGCCGTCCTGCCCGAAGGGCGCCGGGCGATCCGCTACATCGGCGACTTCATCAAGCAGGTCGCCCCGGCGACGAATGCCGACCAGGAATATCCGTCGGCCGCGTCGCTGTGAATCACGGGTGCCGGCCGCCGCGTTTGTTGCCGATCGCGGTGGGTAACCAGACACGGTGGACGAAACATCGAATGCGAAGCACGAGCAACTCGACGCCGCGCGTGTCGACAACAACGCGGGGTACCTGACCACACAGCAGGGGGTCCGGGTTCCGCACACCGACGACGCCCTCACCGCAGGTGAACGCGGTCCGACCCTGCTGGAGGATTTCCACGCGCGCGAGAAGATCACCCACTTCGACCACGAACGCATTCCCGAGCGGGTCGTGCACGCGCGCGGCGCGGGGGCCTACGGCTACTTCGAGCCCTACGACGATTCGCTGGCCGACTTCACCGCGGCGAAATTCCTGACCACGCCGGGCCTGCGCACGCCGGTGTTCGTCCGTTTCTCCACGGTCGCCGGGTCCCGAGGCTCCGCCGACACCGTGCGCGACGTTCGCGGCTTCGCCACCAAGTTCTACACCGAGCAGGGCAACTACGACCTCGTCGGCAACAACTTCCCGGTCTTCTTCATCCAGGACGGCATCAAGTTCCCCGACTTCGTGCACGCCGTGAAACCGGAGCCGCACAACGAGATTCCGCAAGCCGCATCCGCTCACAACACGCTGTGGGACTTCGTGTCGCTACAGCCGGAAACGCTGCACGCCATCATGTGGCTGATGTCCGACCGGGCCCTGCCGCGCAGCTACCGGATGATGGAAGGCTTCGGTGTGCACACCTTCCGGCTGGTGAACGCCGCCGGCGAGGGCGTGTTCGTGAAGTTCCATTGGAAGCCGAAACTCGGTGTGCACTCACTGCTGTGGGAAGAATGCCAGCAGATCGCCGGCAAGGATCCGGACTTCAACCGCCGCGACCTGTGGGACGCCATCGAGGCCGGCCAGTTCCCCGAGTGGGAGCTGGGTGTTCAGCTGATTCCGGAATCCGACGAGTTCGCCTTCCCGTTCGATCTGCTCGACGCGACCAAACTCGTTCCGGAGGAACGGGTTCCGGTGATCCCCGTCGGCCGGATGGTGCTCGACCGCAATCCGGACAATTTCTTCGCCGAGACCGAGCAGGTCGCGTTTCACACCGCCAATCTGGTGCCGGGTATCGATTTCACCAACGATCCCCTGCTGCAGTTCCGCAACTTCTCGTACCTCGACACCCAGCTGATCCGCTTGGGCGGGCCGAATTTCGCGCACCTGCCGGTCAACCGGCCCGTTGCGGCGGTCACCAACAATCAGCGCGACGGCTACGGCCAGCACACCATCCCCGTGGGGACGACGAGCTACCTCAAGAACAACCTCGGCGGTGGTTGCCCCGCGCTGGCGGACGAGGATGCCTTCCGGCACTACACCGAACGCGTCGACGGCCACAAGATCCGCAGCCGCGCGGAGAGTTTCAAGGACTACTACAGCCAGCCCCGGATGTTCTGGCTCAGCATGTCGACCGCCGAGCAGGATCACATCGTCGCCGCGTATTCGTTCGAACTCGGAAAGGTCGGGCCCGAGACCGGCATCCGGCAACGAGTCATCGCACAGCTCAACATGATCGATCACGAGCTCGCCGAGCGGGTCGCCGCCAAGCTCGGACTACTGGCTCCGGACGAAGTCGCTGTCCCCGAGCGGGTGGTGTCGTCGCCGGCGCTGTCGCAGATGAACACCGTGACCGATTCCATCGTCAGTCGGCGAATCGCCGTCCTCGCCGCCGACGGAGTGGACCTCCGCGGCACCGAACGGACCGCCGCCGCACTCAGAGAGCTGGGCGCCACCGTCGACATCGTCGGTCTCATCGGTGGCGGCACCATCACGACCGACACCGGCCAGGAACTCGGCGTGGATCTCGGGCTCAACACCACCTCATCGTCGGTCTACGACGCGGTGCTGGTGCCGGGAGCTCAGGGGTCCGTCGAGCTACTCGCACAGGACGGTTCGGCGATCCATTTCGTCGGTGAGGCCTACAAGCACCTGAAGCCGGTTGCCGCGTTCGGTGCGGGTATCGGCTTGCTGCGCGCCGCGGGACTCAATCCCGAATCTGCCGGGGTGGCCGAAACCCACACCGACAGAGGCGTTGTCACGACGACTTCGCACGGCGGCGCGCTCGACGAACTGTTCGTCGAGGCCTTCATCGACACGATCCGGCGGCACCGGACCTGGAACCGGGCAACCGAAGCGGTGCCGGCCTGATGTTGATCTGCCCGCCAGCTGTTTTCACACCGTGAGGAGGAGTGTCATGCCGAAGACCACGAAGAAGGGGCAAGCCAAGAAGAGTGAGCTGCCCAGCACACTGCAGAAGTCGAGCCCCAAGGCACAACGCACATTCGCGAAGGCGCACGACTCTGCCGCCGAGGAGTACGGCGAAGGTGAACGTGCCCACCGGGTCGCGTACTCAGCGCTGAAGCACAGCTATGAGAAGGTCGGCGACCACTGGGAGAAGAAGGACCACAAGGGCCCGTCCGACGAACGAGCGCGCAGCGGCGGGCCCAACGCCCGCGGCAAGACTGCCGAAGGCGTGGACACCGAGGCCACCAAGAAACATCTCATGGACATCGCGCGCCGGCTCGACATCCGGGGCCGGTCGACCATGAACAAAGGTGAGCTGGTCGAAGCGATCGAGAAGGCCAACCGGCGGGCCAGCCGCCGCTAGCGAACTACCACTGACCGAGCTGGCACTGCACGTTGTACGGCGCGGTCTGGTGCGCTGCCGACTGCCCGTCGACCGCGATGTCGCACGTCGAGTCCGGGGCGGCCTGGCCGCCATGCGTGGTGCTGCTGACAGTGAAGATGGCCCACTGCGGGTCGGCGAGCTTCGTGGTGAACACCCACGGGGCGTCCGGGCCGACGGTGACCGTCTCGCGCTTCAGGTAGGCGTACGCGTCGGCGTTGTAGGCGGCCTTGTTCGCCGGCTGGTTGACCAGGTACAGCAGGTCGAAGGTGGCCGGGCCACCGACCGACAGCGTGTACCGGACCTCGTGGCCGGCCGGGTCAGCAGACGCCACCGGCGCCATCAGCCCGGCGGCCGCCACTGCTGCCGCGCCACACACCACTGACAACTTGACTGTCGCTTTACGCATGCCGGTCATATCGACTGACCGTACCGGACTGTTACACCCTGCATCAGACGTATCACCCCGCCTGCAGCTCCAGCAGCACCGTCACCGGCCCGTCGTTGACCAGTTCGACGTGCATGTGGGCGCCGAACCGGCCGGTGGCCACCTCGGCCCCCAGCTCCCGCAGCGCGGCCGCGAACTCGTCGACCAGCGGTTCGGCGACGGGCCCGGGCGCCGCGGCATTCCACGACGGTCGACGGCCCTTCGCGGTGTCGGCGTAGAGGGTGAACTGACTGACCACGAGAATCGGAGCCCCGGCGTCCGCGGCGCTGCGCTCGCCGTCGAGAATGCGCAGCCGCCACAGTTTGTCTGCCATCTTGCGCACCACCGCGACGTCGTCGGTGTGGGTGAGGCCGACGAGCGCGGCCAAACCCTGAGGATTCGGGGTGATCTCACCGACCGTCAGCCCGTCGACCGTCACCCGCGCCGACGTCACCCGCTGCACCAGTACCCGCACGTTCGCCGATGTTGCCACAGCAGTTTGTGGTACCTGTGGTGGTCATGGACGGCCCATCCTGGCGCGGTACTCCCCTGACCCGGCGTTCGATCCTGGTCGGCCTCGGCGCCGTCGGGGCGTTCCTCGCCGTCGATCTGGGACTGGTCGCATACACCAGCCGCGCCGGCACGCTGACCCGCCAGACGTTCCTGGACGGCTTCCGGAACGTCTTCGGCGATCACCCCGGGTTCCGGAAGAACCATGCCAAAGGGGTCTCGGTGGTCGGCCACTTCATGAGCAACGGCAACGCGGCTGCCCTCTCGCGGGCCGCGGTCTTCGGGCCGGGTGAGACGCCCGTCGCGGGTCGGTTCTCTCTGGCCGGTGGCAACCCGACCGCCGCCGATACCCCCGGCGCAGCGCGTGGGCTCGGCCTGGCCATCGGCTTCCCCGGTGCCGCCCAGTGGCGGACCGCGATGCTGAACCTCCCGGTGTTCGTCGACAATTCACCGCAGGGCTTCTACGACCGGCTGCTGGCGTCGAAACCGGGCGCCGACGGCAAGCCCGATCCGAAGGTCATGGCCGACTTCCTCAGCCGGCACCCCGAGACCGCGGCCGCGACGGCACTGGTCAAGAAAAGCCCGCCCACACCGGGTTTCGCCGACAGCACCTTCTCCGGCCTGCACAAGTTCTATCTGGTGAACCATGCCGGTGTCCGCACCCCGGTCCGCTGGTCGTTCGTTCCGCAGCAGACCGCCCTGCCGCCGAAATCCGACGACCCCAACGCGCTGTTCGACGCGCTGATCCGGCAGCTGAAAAAGGCTCCGCTGCAGTGGAATCTGCGGCTGACGGTCGGACGGGACGGCGACCCGACAGACCCGACGCTGCCCTGGCCGGCCGACCGGCAGGTCATCGACGCCGGCGTCCTGACCCTCACTGAGGCCCAGACCGATGCCGCCGGCAACGCCCGGGACATCAACTTCGATCCGCTGGTGCTGCCCGACGGCATCGAACCGTCCGACGATCCGCTGCTCAGCGCCCGGTCGGCGGTGTACGCCGGGTCGTACCGCGCCCGGACCACCGAGCCGAATACTGCTCCGGCCGTTCAGGTTCAGGAGGTCAAGCCGTGACCGACCGCTTCCCCGTCCGCACCCGGATTTTGCACTGGCTGACCGCGGTGGCGGTCTTCGCCGCACTGCTGATCGGCTTCACCATGACCAACCAGATCGGCTCCCACGGCGCCCTGGTCGCCGTCCACATGACGCTGGGCATCAGCATCCTGGTAATCGTGATCGTCCGGGCGGCAAACAGATTCACCCACAAGCCGCCGAAATGGCCCGACACGGTCGGACCACTGGAGGGCAAGCTGGTCGCCGGCTCCGAGCTGGCGATGTACGCCATGCTGCTGGCGCAGCCGCTGGTCGGCTGGGCCATGGTGTCGGCGTCGGGCAGCCCGGTGCGGGCCTTCGGATTGACGCTCCCGGGCCTTGTTCCCTTCGACGCCGACCTGTACGGCATTCTGCGCCAGGCACATTCGGTGGTGGCCTATCTGCTGGTCGCCGCGATCGCCGCGCACGTCAGCGCCATCCTGCTCCACACCCTGACCCTGCGTGACGGCATGCTCCGCCGCATGACCCACTGACCCAAATCCCGCGAGCGGCCGTGTTTGCACAGCGACACGCCGTCAACTCATGACATTGTGGGGCCACTCGTGGGGCGCGAGCGACCCCAAAATGCACACACGATCCGGCGTGTCGTGTACAGACACGGCCGCTCGCGGTTAAAGGAGTAGCCCGGTCACGCGCGCGGCGACGTCGGCGATGGGCACGTCGACCTGCTCGCCGTTCGACAAATCCTTGACGCCGACGGTGCCGGCCTCGATGTCGCGGTCCCCGACGACCAGGGCCACCTTGGCGCCGGAGCGGTCGGCGGCCTTCATCGCGCCCTTGAGGCCACGGTCGCCGTAGCACATGTCGGTGCGCACACCCGAACCCCGCAGGGCCGCAACGATCTTCGCCAGTTCGAGCTTGGCCGGGGCGCCCAGGGGCACCGCGTACACATCGACGGCCGCAGGAGACGCCACCGTCTTGCCCTCGGCCTTGAGTGCCAGCACCGTGCGGTCGACGCCGAGGCCGAAGCCGATGCCCGACAGGTCCTGGCCGCCCAGTTGCTTCATCAGACCGTCGTACCGGCCACCGCCGCCGATCCCGGACTGTGCGCCGAGGCCGTCGTGCACGAACTCGAAGGTGGTCTTGGTGTAGTAATCCAGGCCGCGGACCATGCGCGGGTTGATGACGTACGGCACACCGAGGGCGTCCAGGTGCGCCAGCACGGTGTCGAAGTGTTCCTTGGCGGCCTCCGACAGGTGATCGAGCATCACCGGGGCGTCGGCCGTCATCTCCTTGACGTGGGGCCGTTTGTCGTCGAGCACCCGCAGCGGGTTGATCTCCGCGCGGCGGCGGGTGTCCTCGTCGAGATCGAGTTTGAACAGGAAGTCCTGCAACAGCTTCCGGTACTGGGGGCGGCAGGTGTCGTCGCCCAGCGAGGTGATCTCGAGGCGGAAACCGTCGAGTCCCAGCGAGCGGAAGCCGGCGTCGGCCACCGCGATCACCTCGGCATCCAGCGCGGGGTCGTCGATGCCGATGGCCTCCACGCCCACCTGCTGCAGCTGGCGGTAACGGCCGGCCTGCGGCCGCTCGTAACGGAAGAACGGTCCGGAATACCGCAGCTTGGCCGGCAGCGCGCCACGGTCCAGCCCGTGTTCGATGACGGCCCGCATGACGCCCGCGGTGCCCTCCGGGCGCAGCGTGACCGAGCGGTCACCGCGGTCGGCGAAGGTGTACATCTCCTTGGACACCACGTCCGTGGACTCCCCCACACCGCGGGCGAACAGCGCGGTGTCCTCGAACACCGGCAGCTCGATGTGGCCGTACCCGGCCAGCCGCGCGACGTTCAGCAGTCCGTCGCGTACCGCGACGAATTCCGCCGAGTCCGGGGGCAGGTAGTCCGGGACGCCCTTGGGCGCCTGAAAATCGCTCAACGTGATAAGCCTTCGAGGAATGGGTTGGTACGGCGTTCGGCGCCGATCGTGGTCTGGGGGCCGTGCCCAGGTAGTACCACAGTGTCGTCGTCGAGCACCAACAGTTTTGTCACGATCGAGTCCAGCAGGTCCCGGCCGCTGCCGCCCGGGAGATCGGTGCGGCCCACCGACTGCTTGAACAAGGTGTCGCCGGTGAATGCCAGCTCGGCCGGACCGTCAGCCACGCGGAAGACCACCGAGCCCCGGGTGTGCCCCGGCGTGTGGTCCACCGTGACGGTGATCCCGCCCAGCTCCAGCTTGTCGCCGTCCCGATCGAGTTCGACGACCTGCTTGGGCTCGGAAAACAAGACCCCGAACGCCAGCTGGGCCAGGCGCGGGCCGAATCCCTTGATCGGATCGGTCAGCATGAACCGGTCCTCGGGGTGGATGTACACCGGGCAGCCGTAGGTGTCCGCCACCTTCTGCGCCGACCAGATGTGGTCGACGTGGCCGTGGGTGAGCAGCACCGCCGACGGGGTGAGCCGGTTCTCATCCAGGATTTCGCGGATGCGGCCCATGGCCCGCTGGCCCGGGTCGACGATGATCGCGTCCGACCCGGCGCGCGCCGCGAGGATGTAGCAGTTGCACTGCAACATCCCGGCCGGAAACCCCGTCAACAACACGCAGCCATTTTCCCACGTGGGAAACTGCCTCCATGACGCAGCCAGGCCCCTGGGGACCCCCGCCGCCCGACCAGCCCCAGTACTACGGTGCGCCGCAATACGTTCCGGGCTTTCCGCCGCCGAAGAAGTCCCGCACCGGCTGGGTGATGTTCGCCGTCATCGCCGTCATCGCGCTGGTCGCGGCGGGTGTCGCCGCCGTTATCGTGCTGCGCCACGAGAACAAGCCCGTCGGTGGGGCCGGCGCGACGTCATCCGCGGAATCCGGGCCGACGCCGCTGCGCTCGATCCACCTCGCGGCACCGAACGTCGCGACCAAGCCGGGCAGCTCCGAGCCGAAGGCCACGCTGGCGGTCTACGAGGACTTCCTATGCCCCTTCTGCCGCCGGTTCGAGCAGGTCTACGGCCCGACCATCGGCAAGCTGATCACCGACGGCCGCATCGCCGTGGACTACACCATGGTGTCGATCCTGGGTCGTGGCGACCTGACGTCGTACTCGGTGCGGGCCGGCGCGGCCGCATACTGCGTGGCCGACGCCGACACCGCGGCGTTCCAGCGGTTCCAGGCCGCGCTGTTCGCGCATCAGCCCGACGAAGGGGCGACGTCGTACCCGTCCGACGACGAGCTCGTCACCCAGGCCCAGAAAGCCGGCGCACCTGATTCGGTCGCCGATTGCATCACCAGCGGCAAGTACCGCGACATGGTCAACAACTCGGTCAAGAGCTCGGGCATCAACTCGACGCCGACGGTGCTGCTCAACGGTGCCGACATCGGCGACGCCGTGCTGCAGAACCCCGATCCGCAGGCGCTGCTGGACCAGCTCAAGACCGTCTCAGGGTGACCTGGCACACTCGGTGCCGACCATATGTCGAGGCATTTGGCCTCGACCGTGACGAGGAGGACTTCGGCCGTGCCGACGAACGAACAACGGCGGGAGACCGCCAAGCGCAAGCTGGAACGGCAGTTGGAGCGCCGGGCCGAGAAGGCCCGTAAGCAGCGCATCATCACCATCGCCGCGTCGGTGGTCGCGGTGCTCGCGGTCATCGGCGGCGTCGCCTTCGGCGTCATCTACCTGAACAAGGACTCCAAGTCGTCATCGGCGACAGCCTCGGCGTCGACCGAGAGCTCGACCGCCCCGGCGCAGAACCCGCCCGCCGACGGCAAGCTGCCGCCGTTCGTGGCGCCCGCCGGGCTCGGCGAGAACTGCCAGTACCCGGCGTCGTCGGAGCAGGCCAGCAAGAAGGTCAACCCGCCGCGCACCGGCAAGATCCCCACCACCCCGCCGACAGTCACGGCCAGCATGAGCACCAACCAGGGCAACCTCGGGCTGACGCTGGACAACGCGAAGGCGCCGTGCACGGTCAACAGCTTCGCCAGCCTGGCGCAGCAGGGTTACTTCAACGACACGCCCTGCCACCGGCTCACCAAGGGCGGCCTGGACGTCCTGCAGTGCGGTGACCCGACCGGCTCCGGCATGGGCGGCCCCGGCTACCAGTTCGCCAACGAGTACCCGACCAATCAGTACCAGCCCGACAGCCCCGCGCTGAGCCAGCCGGTCGTGTACCCGCGCGGCACCCTCGCGATGGCGAACGCCGGCCCGAACACCAACGGCAGCCAGTTCTTCCTGGTGTACCAGGACTCACAGCTGCCTCCGGGCTACACCGCGTTCGGCACCGTCGACGCCACCGGCCTGGCCACGCTGGACAAGATCGCCCAGAACGGCATCGAGGGCGGCGGCGGGGACGGCAAGCCCGCGCAGCCGGTCACGGTGAAATACATCCAGCTGGACTGACAGATCAGGAAGAAGGCCCGGGCACCGATCACGGTGACCGGGCCTTCTTCGTGTTAGGCCCTGCGCGGACCCGGCAGCGGTGGAATCATGCGCAACGTGGCGAACACCAAACCGCAGACCATCTCGTACCCGGCGCCCGGCTCACGGCCGAACCGCCACGACGATGTCGCCGTCGACCCCCATGTGATCGTGCTGTTCGGCGCGACCGGCGACCTGGCCAAACGCAAACTGCTACCCGGTCTGGCCTATCTGGACCAGTCCGAACTGGCACCCGACATCCAGATCGTCGGAACCTCGTTGGAAGACCTGACCATCGACCAGTTCCGCGACCTGGCCAAGGCCGCGATCGACGAATTCGGCAGCCATCACCTGACCGACGAACAGTGGGAACGATTTGCCGCGACGCTCACCTACGTGCCGCAGAGTGCCGGACCGTCGGGGCTGGCGGCAGCGGTGGCCGCCGCGGAGAAGAAGCTGGGCCCGAATGTGCGTCGGCTGCACTATCTTTCGGTGCCGCCGAAAGCAGCGCGGGCAGTAATCGCGACGCTCGACGACGCCGGCCTGGTCGAGCGCTCCCGGGTCGTCATGGAGAAGCCGTTCGGGACCGACCTGGCCAGCGCCGTCGAACTCAATGACTTCGTCCACGAGACCTTCGACGAGGAACAGATTTTCCGGATCGACCACTTCCTCGGCAAGGAAGCCGCACAGAACATCCTGGCGTTCCGGTTCGCCAACGGCCTGTTCGAGCCGATCTGGAACCGCAACTTCATCGACCACATCCAGATCGACATTCCCGAGATGCTCGGGCTCGACGCGCGCGCCAACTTCTACGAGAGCACCGGCGCCTACAAGGACATGGTGGTGACCCACCTGCTCCAGGTGATGGCTTTCGTGGTGATGGAGCCGCCGACAGCGCTGGAGCCACGCGCCATCAGCGAGGAGAAGAACAAGGTCTTCCGATCGATGCTGCCGATCAAGTGCTCGGACGTCGTCCGGGGGCAGTTCACCGGCTACCGCGAACTCGAGGGCGTATCAAGGGATTCCGACACCGAGACGTTCATCGCACTGAAGGTTCGGGTGGACAACTGGCGCTGGGCCGGCGTGCCGATCTATCTGCGCACCGGCAAGAAGATGGCCGAGGGCATGCGGATCATCTCGATCGCCTTCAAAGAGGCGCCGCGCACCATGTTCCCGTCGGGCTCGGGAGTCGGCTCCCAGGGACCCGACCATCTGACCTTCGACCTCGCCGACAACTCGAAGGTGTCACTGTCGTTCTACGGCAAGCGACCCGGTCCGGGAATGAAGCTGGAGAAGCTGTCGATGCAGTTCTCGGCCGGGGAGGCCGACGGCGCCGATCAGGTGCTGGAGGCCTACGAGCGGCTGATTCTCGACGCCATGCGCGGCGACCACACGCTGTTCACCACCGCCGAGGGCATCGAGTCGTTGTGGGCCAATTCGGCTGCGCTGCTCGAAGATCCGCCGCCGGTCAAGAACTACCAGCCCGGCACCTGGGGTCCCAACGCGATTCATCAGCTGATCGCGCCCAACGCCTGGCGGTTGCCGTTCGAGCGGGGCTGGCGAGAGGCGAAGAAGAAGTAGGGCCTACGGCCGCGGCGCCGCGGCCGCCTGCTCGAGCTGCAGGATGGCCGCGTCGACCATGGTCTGGATGATTTCGCAGGTGCTGAAATCGCTCATCCACAGATGCGGGGTGTCGGTGCGGTGCAGCATGGCGACGCCGTGCAGCGCGACCGACAGCGCCGCGGCCACCCGCTGCGCGTCGGGACCCGGCTCGGAGTCAGGGTCCATACCACCCGCGGCCAGTAGCCCGCGCGTCACCACCTCGAGAGCCTGGCGCGCCGACGGGGTGATCTCGTCCACCTTGACCATCAGGACGTACCGCAACGGAAAGCGTTGGGCGAACGCGACATACGCGCGGCAGCCGAGCAGCAGTCGCTCGCGTCGGGTCTTACCGGCCGGCACCTGCTCGGCGATGTCCTGGCGGACCTGATCCCAGCTCAGCTCCGCAACGGCCGCCAGCACATCCTCGCGACTGTCGAAGTGGGCGTACACCGACATGTTGGAGATGCCGGCTTCACGCGCGATGCTGCGCAACGACACCTCATTCGTGGACGCCGATGAGTCGACGACGCGGATCGCGGCGGCCAGGATTTCGTCGCGCAGTAGTGCGCCTTGCCCTCGCACATTCCGCTGCCGTGTCGAGCCCGCCATGCCTTCACCCTAATCGCCGTCGTGACGAGGTGTGTGATCGTCGCCACCGCACCGTAACTATACATGCGTATACATACGGTCGTATGGTGCTCTTCATGAACTGGTTGCTCAAGACCGCGCAGCGCGGCTGGGTGCTGCTGACGGTTGTCGGGGTCGTCACGGTCGGTGGTTTCGTCATCGACCGCTTCCACGGCGTGTTCGGCAGCCAGCATTCCGCCGAAACCCGTACGGAAAACATCGTTTCCACGATCCCGAAATACGTGACGTACGAAGTCGACGGACCCTCCGACACCACCGGGATGATCAGCTACGTCGACGAGCGGGCCCAGCCGCAACGGGAGCGCTTCACCTCGCTGCCCTGGTCCAAGACGCTGACCACCACCGTGCCGAGCGTGTTCGCCAACCTCGTCGCCCAGGGCGACAGCAGCCGGCTCACGTGCCGCATCACGGTCAATGGCGAGCTGCGCGACCACCAGTCCACCGACGGCGCATCGGCGACCACGTTCTGCCTGGTGAAGGCGGCATGAGCGGCCAGCACAGCAGCCGGAGCGGGTATCCCCGGCTGATCCGCATCCTGTCGGTGCCGATCATCCTGATCTGGCTGGCCGCCACCGCCGCGAGCAATCTGCTGGTACCCAAACTCGAAGTCGTCGGTGCGAACAACGCCGTCTCGCTCTCGCCCCAGGACGCGCCGTCGGTCATCGCGACGAAGCACATCGGCACCACGTTCAGCGAATTCGACTCCGACAGTGTGCTGATGATCATCATCGAGTCGGACCAGGCACTCGGCGACACCGCACGGCAGTACTACGGCGATCTGGTCCACCAGCTCGAGCAGGACACGGCGCACATCGAGCACGTGCAGGACTTCTGGGGCGACCGCATCACGTCCGCCGGCTCCGAGAGCGAGGACCACAAGGCGGCGTACGTCCAGGTCAACCTGCGCGGCGATCAGGGCTCCACGCAGGGCGTCGAATCCGTCGACGCGGTCCGGCACATCGTCGACCACAGCCACCCACCAGCCGGGGTGAAGGCGTTCGTCACCGGCCAGGCCGCCCTCGTCGCCGACACCAACGAGGCCGGCGACAAGAGCATGGTCAAGATGACGGTGGTGACACTCGTCGTCATCGCGGTGATGCTGCTGGTCGTATACCGCTCCCTCGCAACGACATTCATCGCCCTGCTGGTCGTGCTGACCGAGATGAGCATGGCCCGCGGGCTGGTCGCCGCCCTGGGCAACGCCCAGTTGATCAGCCTGTCGACGTTCGCCGTCAGCGTGCTGACGGCCCTGGCGATCGCCGCCGGCACCGACTACTGGATCTTCCTGGTCGGCCGCTACCACGAGGCCCGCAACGCCGGCGAGGACCGGGAAACCGCCTACTACTCAACATTTTCCAGCGTCTACCACGTCATCCTCGGCTCCGGGCTGACCATCGCCGGCGCCATGATGTGCCTCCTGTTCACCCGGTTGAACTACTTCAACACCCTGGCGTTGCCGTGTGCGACCGCCATGGTCGTCATCCTGGTCATGGCACTGACGTTCGCGCCGGCGGTGATGGTCGTCAGCACCCACTTCGGACTGCTGGACCCCAAGCGCGCCAACAAGACCCGTGGCTGGCGCCGGGTCGGCACCGCCGTGGTCCGGTGGCCCGCGCCCATCCTGGTCGCGGCCACCGCGGCCGCGCTGGTCGGCGTGCTGGCCCTGCCCGGGTACCGCACCAACTACGACAACCGCTTCTACGTGCCGAAAGACGTGCCGTCCAACATCGGCTACGCCGCCGCCGAAAAGCACTTCACGTCAGCGCGAATGAACCCCGACATGCTGATGGTCGAAGCCGACCACGACCTCCGGAACTCCCGCGACATGCTGGTGCTGGACCGGATCGCCAAGAACATCTTCCGGGTCCCGGGTATCGCCCGGGTGCAGAGCATCACCCGGCCCCTCGGCCCGCCGATGGAGCACGGCTCGGTGCCATTTCAGGTCAGCGCCCAGGCCGTCTCGATGAACGAGAACCTGCAGTTTCTCAAGGCCCGCCTCGGCGACGTGCAGACCATGACCGACCGCCTCACCTCGATGATCGGCATCATGCGGCACATGCACGAGCTGAGCGTGCAGCTTGCCGATGCCACACACGCCACCCAGCTCGCGGCGCAGGACATGTCGGCCACTACCGCTGAATTGCGCGACCAGATCGCCGATTTCGACGACTTCTTCCGTCCCCTGCGGAACTACTTCTACTGGGAGCCGCACTGCTTCGACATACCGGTCTGCCATGCGCTGCGCTCGGTGTTCGACGCCACCGATGGCTTCGACCGGCTGGCCGACAACACCAAGGCGTTGTCGGACGCGTCGGGGAAGCTCGATGTGGTGACGCCGCAGATCGCCGCCCAGCTGCCGCCGATGATCAGCCTGGCGACCGACGTCCGCGATCTGATGCAGACCATGCACAGCACGTTCGACGGCATGGTCACCCAGATGGAACGCATGACCGACACCGCCGCGGCCATGGGGCAGACGTTCGACGACGCGAAGAACGACGACATGTTCTACCTGCCGCCAGAAGCGTTCAGCAGTCCCGACTTTCAGCGCGGCATGGAGCTGATGCTCTCCCCCGACGGCAAGGCCGCGCGCTTCATCGTCACCCATGATGTGGATCCCGCGACCCTGGAAGGCATTTCGCATGTCGACGCCGAGCTGCAGGCCGCCAAGGAGGCTGTCAAGGGCACGCCGCTGGCCGGCGCGAAGTTCTATCTGGGCGGTACCGCCGCGACCTACAAGGACATTCAGCAGGGTGCGCACTACGACCTGCTGATCGCCGCCCTGGCCGCCATCATCCTGATCTTCGTGGTGATGCTGCTGATCACCCGAGCGCTCGTCGCATCGATCGTCATCGTCGGCACGGTGGTGCTGTCCCTCGCCGCGTCGTTCGGCCTGTCGGTGCTGATCTGGCAGTACTTCCTCGGCATCGAACTGCAGTGGCTGGTGATCGCCATGTCGGTGATCGTGCTGCTGGCCGTCGGCTCCGACTACAACCTGCTGGTGGTGTCCCGCTTCAAGGAAGAAATCGGGGCCGGCCTGCGTACCGGACTGATCCGCGCCACCGGCGCCACCGGTGGCGTCGTCACCGCCGCCGGCCTGGTGTTCGCGTTCACCATGATCTCGATGATCGCGAGCGACCTGCGGTCGGTCGGCCAGATCGGCACGACGATCGGGCTGGGGCTGCTGTTCGACACCTTCGTCGTACGCTCCCTGATCACGCCGTCGATCGCGGCGCTGCTCGGGCGCTGGTTCTGGTGGCCCTTGAAGGTCCGTACCCGTCCCGCCCGCACCGCACAAACCGCAAGCACAACACCGGAACTGGAGATGGCATGACACTTCGTCCCTTCACCGATCTGACCGCTGTCACCGCGATCGATTCCGGCGTGTTCGTCGCCAACATCGACGACAGGTGGACCATCGGCCCGAAAGTGCACGGGGGCTGCATGATGGCGGTGTGTGCCGCCGCGGCGCGACGCAGCGTTCCCGACGCCGCCGAACTGGCACCAATCGCATTGAGCGCCAACTACCTCGCTGCACCCGACCCGGGCGAGGTCCAGCTGAGCACCACGATCCGCAAACGCGGCCGGCAGGTGAACCTGGTCGAAGTCGAGTTGTCCCAACGCGGCCGGGTCGCCGTCACCTGTTCGGTCACGCTGGGGCCGCTCGATGCCAAGCCACCACGACATCAGTCGCCGCTGGCCGTCTCCGCGATGACGGTCGAGCCACCGGCTGATGCGGTGCCCGTCACGCCTGATCACCCGCTCGGTCACGTCGTCCACGTCGCACAGGGCTGCGATATGCGCCTGGACGCCGCCACGCCGTTCCTCGCCGGCGCCGAAGGTGACCCCGTCACCCGGATTTGGTTGCGTCCCTTCGCGTCCGACGAAGCAGATCCGGATGCAGCCCTGCTTTTCGCGCTCATGGCCGGTGACATCACGCCGCCGGTCACGATGAACCGGGGTCACTTCGGATGGACGCCGACGGTCCAGTTGACCGCTTATCTGCGCCGCCGGCCGGCGCCCGGTTGGCTACGGGTGATGGCCAGTTCCACTGTCATCGGCGAGACCTGGTTCGAGGAGGACCACCTCATCCTCGACGCCAACGGCCAGGTGGTCGTACAGAGTCGGCAGATGGCGATGCTGCCGCTCGGGTCCTGACCGTCAGTACGTCGATACTGCGTTGTCTGCGACCCAACGCTTTTCGGCGTCGGATCCCATCGGCGGCGGGATCAGCCCGTTGATCATCCAGAGATCCTCACTGGTCTCATCCACGTGGAACTCCCAGTGCGGGTTGCCATGCGCTTCCAGGTACGGGCTGAGGATCGCCTTGATCCAAAGGGCAATCCGGTGGCGATGGTCTTTGTCAGCGGCGCGGCGGGCGATGTGGTCGATGACCACCCGCAGTCCGACGTCGGTCTGCTCGCCACCGACATATAGGTCGCCCGAACGGGTTTCGTTGAAGATCACGACCACGTAGAACCGGGGCAGGCCGGCCTTCTCGTAGTGATCGGTGATGCTGCGCGCCAGCTCACGCTTGTCTTCGGCGGTGAAGAAATCCGGCGTGTGGTGAATGGTCCACAGCGGCATGCTTTTTCAGACCGCCATCGCGAAGGTCAGGTTCTCCACAGGACCGGACAGTGCGGACTTGACGCCCACCGAAACGTCGTCGGCCAGGACCTCGACCGCGCCCGCTTCCAGTCCGTCGATGATGCGCGTCGCGATGTCCACCGCGGTCGTCTTCGGACCCGGGATGTCTGCGACCATGTCGGTCTCGATCAGGCCGGCGTGCACGCCGACCACCTGCGTGCCTTGTGCGGCCAGCTCGCCGCGCAGGGAGTTGGTGACCGACCAGATCGCGGCCTTCGAGGCGCCGTACGCGGCGCTGCCGGCCACCCACGAGAGCACCGAGTGCATGTTGACCAGGGCGCCGCCGCCATTGGCCGCCAGGATCGGGGCGAATGCCCGCGCCACCCGCAGCGGACCGAAAACGTTGATGTCGAAGGTCGCTTCGATGTCGTCGAAGCCACCGGTCAGCAGCGAGCCGGGCAGCAGGATGCCCGCGTTGTTGAAGATGATCTCGGCGTCCGATGCGATGTCGGCGAATGCGGAAACCGATGTCTCCGAGCGCACTTCGAGTTCGACCGGGACAACTTCGGGGCGTTCGTCGGTGAACGACGAGCGGCCCGTCGAGTAGACCTTGCGCGCTCCCCTGGCCAGCAGTTCGTCGACGAGAGCGGCGCCCAGACCCCGCCGACCGCCGGTCACCACGACCACCTTGCCTGCCACTGCCACCACTTGAACCACACTCCTTGCTGAATAACGATGACGTTACTAAGATGGAAGCACGGATATCTGAGTAACGCAAGCATTATCCAAAAGAGGGTGTGATGGAGTTCGAGGAAAGACTGCGCGACCGCCAGTGGTCGATCAGCGATGGCTGCTCGGTGGCCAAGCTACTGGACCTGCTCAGCACCAAGACGGTTTTCCTCGCTGTACGCGAAAGCCTTTTCGGTACAACACGATTCGAAGACTTCGTCGACCGGATCGGGACGTCGGCGCCTGCGGTGTCGCGCGCCCTCAAGCAACTGGAAACCTCCGGTCTGATGGTCCGGGTGCCGTATCAGGAGCCCGGCAAGCGCTCGCGGGACGAGTACCGACTGACGGAGGCCGGCGAAGATCTGCTGCCGGTATACCTGGCGATGAGCCAGTGGGGCGACAAGCACCTGCAGAAGGGCGGCCGGGGTCCGCTGTGCTTCGTCGACCGGGAGTCCGGCCAGCGGGTTGGCGTGATCGTCACCGATGATCCAAATGCTGCCACTGTTTCCGCCGGTGACATCGAAATTCGGCTGAACCGGTAGTGACCTTTGCCCGTTCTGGAATCAGCAACCGTCACGCCACCGTTGGAGATGAAATGACTGCGCATCCGTTCACCGACCTCACCACCGTCACCGCGGTGGGTGATGGCACCTTCAGCGCGACCATCGACCCGGTGTGGACCATCGGCCCGAAGGTGCATGGGGGCTGCATGATGGCGGTGTGTGCCGCGGCTGCGCAACAAGCGATCGGTGCGGAATCCGAGCTGGCACCGGTCGCCGTGAGCGCCAACTACCTGAATGCGCCCGACCCGGGCGAGGTGCAGCTGACGACAACGGTCCGCAAGCATGGGCGCCAGGTCGCGCTCGTCGATGTCCAGCTGTCGCAGAATGGCCGCGCGGCGGTCAGCTGTGCGGTGACCCTCGGGCCGCTCGACGCCAAGCCGCCGCGCTACCAGGAGTCGCTCGACGTGTCCTACCTTCCGGTCGAGCCGCCGGCGGACGCCGTACCGGTGACTGCGGGCCACTCGGTCGGTGCGATTGTCCACGTGGCGCAGGGGTGCGAGTTCCTGCTCGACGCAGCGACACCGTTCCTCTCCGGCGAGGAGGGCGATCCCGTCAACCGAATGTGGTTGCGGCCCTTCGCCGATGACGAGGCCAATCCCGACACCGCCCTGCTGTTCGCTTTGATGGCCGGCGACATTACTCCCCCGGTCACCATGAATCAGGGGCACTTCGGCTGGACTCCCACCGTGCAGCTCACCACCTATGTGCGACGGCGGCCGGCGCCGGGCTGGCTGCGGGTGCAGGCCAGTTCGACCGTGGTCGGCGAGACATGGTTCGAGGAAGACCACGTCATCCTCGACTCCACCGGTCAGGTGGTCGTGCAGAGCCGCCAACTGGCGATGCTGCCGCGCGGTTAGGCGCCCAGTTCCACCAGCTGGGCGTCGCCCTGAATCGTCGAGAACTGCTGCCACCACACCCAATCGGTGATCGCTGCCCGCAGGTCGGCTGCGTACGGCGCGGTGTAGGCGCGGTACAGCGCCGCAGATTCCTGCAGCCGTCCGTAGGCGGCGAGCTTCTCCAGGTGTGCCGTCCGGTAGGTCTCGCCCGTCGTCTGCATCAGCGGCCGGATCGATTCCATCCACGCCTTGCCGATGGCCGCCGGGTCCGGCGGGACCAACTGAACAGGCTGCGGCGGCAACGCTTCATGTAGCTGTGCATCCGGCCACTCCGCCAGCTTTGCCGCCGCCTCGGGTGCGATGACTTCCAAGCGTGTACGGCCCTTCATCAGGCCGTCCGTCGGAATATCCTCGGGCGGAATGACTCTCGTCTGCAGGCTGCCGGCGAACGGCTGCACTTCCTGCTCAGTGCCGATCACGACCTTCAGCGTCTTCTCGTGGAAGGTGCACCACGCCTGCAACGCGACGAACGGCTCGCGAACCCAGCGGCCGCGCTGGCCGGCTGGGATGCGCTCGTCGGCGCTGACGAAGATCACCTGCGACGGCAGGCACATGCCGTCCGGAATGAACGACACCCCATAGGAATTCGCGGCGATGATCTCGCCGTCAGTCGTCACGCCGACCGCCCACACGAAGTTCCACGCCATCGCCGGGATCGACGGCGGCGCATGCAACGCCGCTGCGATCCGTTCCGCGAACTGCACGTCCGCGTCACCCGCGGACTTGCGCACCAGACCGGCCCGTGCCGCGGCAGCCATCGCGTCACGCTCGGCCCGCGCCGCCGTCACCGGGATCGGCGCCGCGGCGGCGGCGTTCTGCTGCTGGTTGGTCGACATGGGCGCGACACCCGGACCACCCGGAACACCGGCACCTGCACCGGGTTGGGCGACCGGCGCGGCCGGGGATGGCGTCGGGGCGGGACCGAGTGGGGCGGCCGGCGCGGCGCCGGCTGGTGTGCCTGTCGCCGGTGCTGCGGTGCTCGCCGATGCCTGCGCTACCGGCGCAGCACCTCCGGGGCCAGCGCCGGCCGCCGCCCCACTTGCGGCGGCTGGAGCGCCTGACGTTGCGCCGGTCTGAGTCGCCGGCTCTGTCGTAGCGAGCGGCGCGGCATTCGCCGCCGCAGCCAACGGCTGCGCGTTCGGAAGTTGGCCGAACGGGTTCTTCGGGGTATCCGGCGCCTGCTGGCCAGTCGGCTGGCCGGTGCTTTGGCCTGCGCCCTGTTGACCAGTACCCTGGCCAGTCGCGGAGCTTGACGTGCTGCCGGTCGCAGAGCTGGCGGCGGGCGAAGCTGAGGGTGCACCCGTCGACGTCGTCGCTGATGGGGTCGGACGAGAACCAGGTGACCCCACCGCCCCATTGATGCCACCAGCAGGTGTCGGTGCGCCCGATGCGTCAGGATTTGCAGGCGTCTGCGGTACGTTCACTTGAGGAGTTGCGGGTTTCGCAGGCGCGGCATCTTTTGTTCCGCCACCACCGCGGGCCGGGTCAGACGTACCGGCGTTGGCCGCCAATTGCGAGGGCGATGGACCGTCCCCAGCGGCGTCTTTCGTGCCTCCCCCACCGCGGGGTGGGTCAGACGTACCGGCATTGGCCAATTGCGAGGGCGACGGACCTTCCCCGGCGGCATTGGTCGCCCCACCGGCTCCCTGTCCACCGCCACCTCCGGTCGCAAGTGAACCTGGTGGCTGCCCTATCTGAGGAGCGCCGGAGACGCCAGGATTACCGACTGGCGGAGGGGGTACCGGCCCAGGCACCCTGCCATCGGCGCCAGGTGTAGCGGCCGGAACGCTCAACTCCTTGGCCAGGGCAGTCGCGCACTTAGCCACCGCAGCGGTGTTTTCGGCTAGACCCAGGGCCTTCATCGTCTCGATCATTTTGGTGAACAGAGCCGCCGAGTTGAAAAACGCATTTGCCCCAGCGGTATCACCTGATTGATTCGCCGCATGCGCAGCCGCCAGCATGTTCTTAGATGCTTGTTCGAACTGCAAACACGCCTGCTGGATAAGCTCAGCAGTCCTATTTACCTCGTTTTTAGTCTGCACTACCGCAGATTCGGCGCGGAATACCTTTCTCGCAGCGTCATACGCGGCTTTACAAGCCTTCCCATACGAACCGAGAACACCGGTGGCCGCGGCTTGCGCAAGCCGACCAGCCTCTCCCTCCCAATCGGATAGCTGCATCCGCTGGTGAGCATGGTGCGGAATCAGCTCGCCATCAAGGTGGTCACCCAACGCCATGAGTCTCACAGCAATATCATTGAGCGCATTCTCATCAATGTCCGGGAACGCAGGGGGAACTACGGTGGCCTCGCCGTACTTACCGCCGTGATAACGCTCAATTGATGCCATTCTAAATCACCATTCGGTTGAATACACCGCACGAGTCATCGGATGAAAAATCAAGTATTCACTAACGAACAGACTCCGGGCATTGAATACATACGCGAGCATATGACTTCGACTCCTATCCGGCGATGGCATCACAAGCAGCCAGAACAATTCCAGGCGACATTTGACCCGCGAGGTAGATACTCGAATCGTTCGGTTGGTACGTAGGCAACGCCTCGATATATGTACGTCTGTACTGAACGCCCAAGAGGATCAAATCCTGAACAATCCCGTTGGAACTCTGCTGCGCCAGCTCCTCGAGCGAACTGGCGGTCGAACTCATGACTGCTACGACCGTAGTGGTAAGAGATTCCTGCTCCGGCGACCAATTGGCCGCCGGTATCTTGGGATCGGTATCCAGCCATTTCTTAAAGTCCGGATTCTGCAATAATTGGTCGAGAGTAGAGCCAAGGCCCCGACACACAGGGTCAGGGGATTCAAACATTCTTTGCGGATTAGACGGGTCTCCGACTGGCGCAATCGACTTCGGTGGCTTCGGCGCAGGAATCAATGAGGCTCGGGCAGCAGCAGCCCCCGAAAATACGGCGCTACAAATATGTCCGATAACATTTCCTGCAGTAGAGGCCGCCTGCGCTAGATTGTCATCTACCGGACGATACGTATCCAATTTGGAAATACTATCCGCATAAGCGCGGGCATAGACGATAAACTGACCGTATAATTCCCGCATAACGCGGTGTGTAGTCATTTTCACCAACGGCACGGCTTGCTCGGCAACCGTGCGCATGACTTTTGCAACCGCTTCGTACTGCGCGCGCACCTCCGGTGTCCACGCAGACGCAGGCAAGGACTGATCTCTCTGCGCCCAACCGTTGCGTCCAGCAGCTGCGAATGTTGCCTGGATAGGTGTCCACGGCGCACATGACGGGTCCTCGGTAATGATTCCAACCGGCCCAGTGTCGTTGGCACTCGCGACATCAGACGGTGCAGCTGAAGTCTTGGTGCCACCTCCGCCTCCACCATTGCTGTCACCACTGTTCTTGGTGCACGACACTGCGACTACGGCCGTCACCGCGATAACCGCAACCAGCGACACCGCACCGATGGCCCACTTAGCGGCGCCGCCCTTCTTCGGCGGAACCGGCGCCGGCCACCGCTGCTGCGGACCCCACTGCCCACCCGGTCCCGGCTGTCCCGGCTGTCCCGGCCAGCCACCCGGCTGCTGCGGCGGGGGCGCACCCCACGTCGGCGGTTGCGTCACAGATCGTCCTCCCTCAGATACTCAACGCAAGACAGTCAAGACCGAAAATTACACATCAACCGCAGGATTTGCGGCGTGGCGCCCCGACCGCGGCGCCGGCGTGGATGGTGGCACCGGTGCGCTGGGGCCACTGGTCGGACCCGCTGCGGCGTGCTTCTTGTCGGCCTCGGGGTCCTTCTTTTCCTCGGGCTTCTCGTACCGCTTCTCCTCGCGGGCCTTCTCGTCGCCCGGCTTGCGGTCCTCCGGCTTGAGCTGTTGGCCGGCCGCCCCACCGACTCCGCCGGCGCCAGCGCCACCCTCACCCGGCTTGCCGCCATCTTTGCCTGCCTGGCCAGCCAGCTGCTGGACCTGCTGCCCGATCTGCTGGGCCGCCTGCATCGCGGTCTGCGGAACCGAGCCCAGCGCCTGCATGGCCTGCGCGGGCGCCTGGAAGGCCTGCATCGCCATGCCCATCATCTGACCGAACTGGCCCATCCCGCCGTCTGCGCCGCCGCCGGCCTTGCCAGCGGCAGATGCGGGATTCAGGTTTGCAGCGGCTTTCTGAATCGTCTGTCCGCCCGCTTCGTCGCCACTCTGATAGGCGCTGCGAGCCGAGGACACCTTTCCCGCAAAAGCATCATCGTCGGCCTGTGCAGCCGCGACCTTCTCGTTCGCGCCGTCGACCAGCGTCGGCACGTATGACGAGAGCATCAGGCTCACGGGGTCAGCGCCCGCAGGAAGATGCACCCACCCCAGGGGCGGCACCGAAGCCGCCGACCACGACATGGTCTCCAGGTCGACCTTCAACTCACCGCTCAACGCGTCCACCCCCACATCTGGACAGTCCCGCGTTTGAGATTACCCGCACCGCCAACCCCAGTCCTGCACCAATCTTGCGCAGCGTCGAGTACGAGTTTGCTCAGATCACGAGCCGCAGCAGAAACCAGCGCTAGGCGGCCGAAGTCACGCGGTAGACGTCGTACACACCTTCGACATTGCGCACCACGTTCAGCACATGACCGAGATGCTTCGGATCGCCCATTTCAAAAGTGAAGCGGCTGATCGCAACTCGATCGTTGGACGTGGTGACGGACGCCGACAGGATGTTGACCTTCTCATCGGCGAGCACCCGGGTGACGTCGGACAGCAACCGGTGCCGGTCGAGAGCCTCGACCTGGATGGCCACCAGGAACACCGACGACGGCGACGGCGCCCACTTCACGTCGATGATGCGCTCGGCCTGCTGCTGCAGCGACGTGGCGTTGGTGCAGTCGGTCCGGTGCACACTCACGCCACCGCCGCGGGTCACGAAGCCCATGATGTTGTCGCCGGGCACCGGCGTGCAGCACTTGGCGAGTTTGCACAGCACCCCGGGGGCACCCGGAACTGCCACGCCCACATCGTCATTCGTACGGCGCCGCACCGGCATGGTGGCCGGCGTCGACCGTTCGGCGATCTCGTCGGCAGCTTCGTCGTCGCCACCGAGCGTGGCCACGAGTCGCTGCACGACGTGCCGTGCCGACACGTGCCCCTCACCGACGGCGGTGTACAGCGCCGAGACGTCCGCGTAGCGCAGTTCGCGGGCCAGCGCGGCCATCAGTTCGGCGTTCATCAACCGCTGCAACGGCATTCCGCCGCGGCGCACCTCGCGCGCGATGGCGTCCTTGCCGGTCTCGAGGGCCTCTTCACGCCGTTCCTTGGCGAACCACTGCCGAATCTTGGCCTTCGCCCGCGGCGACACCACGAACGTCTGCCAGTCGCGCGACGGGCCGGCGTTCTGCGCCTTGGAGGTGAAAACCTCGACGACCTCACCGTTTTCGAGCTTGCGCTCGAGCGCGACGAGTCGGCCGTTGACGCGGGCGCCGATGCAGCGGTGCCCGACCTCGGTGTGCACGGCGTACGCGAAGTCGACGGGCGTGGAACCGGCCGGCAGCGTGATCACGTCACCCTTGGGGGTGAACACGAAGATCTCCTGCACGGCAAGGTCGTAACGCAGCGACTCCAGGAACTCGCCCGGGTCCGCGGCTTCCCGCTGCCAGTCGAGCAGCTGGCGCATCCACGCCATGTCGTCGATCTCGGTGGCGTGGCCGCCCGCCGGTAACCCGTTGCGGCCCTTGGCTTCCTTGTAGCGCCAGTGCGCTGCGATGCCGTACTCGGCGGTGCGGTGCATGTCGATGGTGCGGATCTGCACCTCCAGCGGCTTGCCCTCCGGGCCGACGACCGTGGTGTGCAGCGATTGGTAGACGCCGAACCTCGGCTGGGCGATGTAGTCCTTGAACCGCCCGGCCATCGGCTGCCACAGCGAGTGCACGACGCCGACGGCGGCGTAACAGTCGCGGATCTCGTCGCACAGGATGCGCACGCCGACCAGGTCATGGATGTCGTCGAAGTCGCGGCCTTTGACGATCATCTTCTGGTAGATGGACCAGTAGTGCTTGGGCCGTCCCTCGACCGTCGCGTTGATCTTCATGGCCTGCAGCGAATTGGCGATCTCGGCACGCACCTTGGCCAGGTAGGTGTCACGCGACGGCGCCCGATCGGCGACCAGGCGCACGATCTCCTCGTACCGCTTGGGGTGCAGGATCGCGAAGGACAAATCCTCCAGCTCCCACTTCACGGTGGCCATACCGAGCCGATGGGCAAGCGGCGCAATGACTTCCAGCGTCTCGCGGGCCTTGCGAGCCTGCTTCTCCGGCGGCAGGAACCGCATGGTGCGCATGTTGTGCAACCGGTCGGCGACCTTGATCACCAGCACGCGGGGATCGCGCGCCATGGCGATGATCATCTTGCGGATGGTCTCGGCCTCGGCCGCCGAGCCCAGCACCACCTTGTCGAGCTTGGTGACGCCGTCGACCAGATGACCGACCTCGGTGCCGAACTCGGCGGTGAGCGCCTCGAGCGTGTAGCCGGTGTCCTCGACGGTGTCGTGCAGCAGGGCGGCGACGAGCGTCGTGGTGTCCATGCCGAGCTCGGCCAGGATGTTGGCGACAGCCAGCGGATGGGTGATGTACGGATCACCAGACTTGCGCAGCTGCGGCGCATGCCGCTCCTCGGCAATCTCGTAGGCGCGCTGCAGGATCGCCAGGTCGGCCTTCGGGTAGTACTCGCGGTGCACCGCGACCAGCGGCTCGAGGACCGGGTTCACCAGGCTGCGCTGCGCGGTCATCCGACGGGCGAGCCGGGCACGGACGCGGCGGGATGCGCTGACGGTGCCCTTGGCCGCTTCCGGTGATGCTCCCGGCGGCGGCTCGGGCGGCGCCGACTGGACCTGCGTCACCTTGTCGTCAGCCAACGCCGCACACCTCCTACACCTGGTTTGTCGAGAATAGCCCCTCAGACCACGTACAGGCTGGTGACCTGTAGCGGTTCCAGCACAGCGCGTCCGCCGAGGCCACCCAGCTCCAGCACGACCGCGGCCGCGGTCACCGTCGCACCTGCCGCCTGCAGCAGCCGGACCGTCGCAGCAACCGTGCCGCCGGTAGCGAGCACGTCGTCTATCACGACAACGCGCCGGCCCGTCAGATCGATCCCATCGGCGGGAATCTCCAGCGTGGCACTGCCGTACTCCAGTGCATAGGACTGGCTGTGCACCGGCGGCGGCAACTTCCCGCCCTTGCGGACGGCAAGCACTCCGGTCCCCAACCGCGTCGCGACCGCGGCGCCCAGCAGGAACCCGCGGGCGTCGATGCCGGCAACCAGGTCGACGCCGTCGGCCACCTCGGCCAGTGCGGCCGTCACCGCGGCCAGTCCGCGGCCGTCGGCGAGCAACGGCGTCAGGTCCTTGAACTGGATGCCCGGCTCCGGGAAGTCCGGCACCTCACGGACCAGTTCGGTGAAGAGGGCGTTCAGATCGGTCACTTGCTCCCCCAGCGGTCCATGTTCCAGCCGGCGCCCCACCGCGTGGGGTTGGCGCGCACGAGCGTCAGGTCATTCGTCACCAGCAGGGTCCGCTGCTGGCGGTACAGCGGCAGGGTCGGCACGTCGCCCCACAGGACGCCGGCTCCCTCACCGAGCAGGCGCGCCTGCTCCTTGGGATCGGTGGTGACGGCCAGGGCGGCGATCACGCCGTCGACGCGTTCGTTGGCATAGCCGGACAGATCGTTGCCGTTGCCGCTGTGCAACGCGTACGAATCCACCACCGACGAACCACTCGAACCGCTACCGGCCGCACCCCCGCCACCGGACAAGAGGACGTCGATGTCGTTGGCGCGCAGGCTCTGTACACCCACCGTCGGCGCGGCCACCTCCTGCACGGTGATGCCCGCGGTGGCGCACGACTTGGTGATCGCGGCGACGACCGACGCCAGCCGGGCATCCGGCCCGCGGTATCCCATCCGCACTGTGAGGGGCTGGCCACCCGCGGCGGCGCGTGCCCCGTCCACGTCGGCAGCAGCGAATTGCCCACTCGCGTCGACGTTTTCGGCTACCGCGAGGGAATCGTCCGATGCCGTGTTGAGCCGCGCGTTGCTGACGGGAACGCCGACCGCGGCGGCGATGGCGTCCCGCGGCGTGCACAGTGCGACGGCACGCCGCGCACCGGGATCGGCCAGTGCGCCCTGCGCGGCGAAGATCAGCTGCTGGATGTCGTCGGACGCGCTGTCCTTGCGCACGTAGCTCGACGGGATATCGTCCTTGCCGACCACGCCGGCGGCGATGTCGACAACCTCGGCCTTGCCGGACTTGATCCGGCTCGCGATGTCGGCACCCCGCGGCGCCACCGTGATCTTGCCGATCACCGGCTTGGCGCCCCACCATTTGTCGTTGGCGGCCAACGTGATCGAGCCGTCCTTCGCCACCGACGCCAGCTTGTAGGGGCCGGACGACGGGAACTTCTTGAGGTCCGCGTCGGGCTTCAGATCCCACGTGGTGTTCCAGGCGTCGGCGATCTTGTCGATGGTCGGCGCGTCGCCGCTCTGCAGCGCCTTGGTCACACCGCCCTCACCGAGACCGAGCGCGTCGTCCAGCACGTGCGCCGGCAACAGCGACGTCGCCGCGAACAACTGGCCGTAGTCGGTGATGTCGCGGTCGCGGACGAACGTCACCCGGGCCCGCTTCTGGCCCGGGGTGCAGTCGACGACCGCGATGTCGCTGTACCCGGCGCGACTGGCCGCGTCGAACGCCGGGAACTGCCCCGACTGCGCGGCCCAGGCCAGCACCATGTCGTCACATGTGACCGGCTTCCCGTCGGAGTAGACGGCGCTGTCGTTGATCTTGTAGTCAAGTGTCAGCGGGGCCCGACCCATCACCGAAACGGTGCCGAAGTCGCGGTCGGCGACCACCTGCCCGTCGGGCCCGCGAAAGTTGAAACCCGTCTGTACCCGCGAAAACGCCTGGGGCGCACCCGATGCCGCGCCGACTACCGACGCGGTGTTGTAGGTGGGCAACGCGCCGTCGACGATGTAGTCGACGGTGTCGGCCGAACTGTCGCAACCGGACAGCCCGAAACCGGCCACCACCATCACCGCACCGGCCAAGGCAGTCCGGCGGAACCGGGCGGGCATCGAGGGCTAGCCCCGGGTGCGCTTACCCGACGGCTTACCGGTGGGCCGCAACGGCTTGGCCCCCGGTGCCGGCTTTTCCGGTGCGTTCACCGCACCGACGGACACCTCGTCGCCGGCGGTGACGCCGCGCTCGTTCGCCGACTTGCGACGGTTGAGCACCCGGCGGGTGTGGTTCTTCACCAGATCGGTGCGCTCGCGCATCGACACCAGCAGCGGGGTCGCGAAGAAGATCGACGAGTAGGTGCCGACGATGACACCGACCAGCTGGACCAGCGCCAGGTCCTTCAGGGTGCCCACGCCCAGCAGCCACACCGCGACCACCATCAGCGAGATGATCGGCAGCGCCGAGATGAGACTGGTGTTGATGGACCGCATGAAGGTCTGGTTGACCGCCAGGTTGGCCTGCTCGGCGAACGTCCGTCGCGTGGTGTGCTCGAAGCCGTGGGTGTTCTCCTCGACCTTGTCGAACACGATGACGGTGTCGTACAGCGAGAAGCCCAGAATTGTCAGCAGGCCGATGACGGTGGCCGGCGTGACCTCGAATCCGACGAGCGAGTACACGCCCGCCGTGCTGACGAGGTCGAAAGCCAGCGAGGCCAGCGCCGCCAGCGCCATGTACCGCTCGTAGCGGATGGTGATGTAGATCGAGACGATGACGATGAACACCACCAGTGCGATCAGCGCCTTCTTGGTGATCTGATCGCCCCAGGTCGACGACACCGCCGAGTCGCTGATCACGGCCTTGGACGCCTTGCCGTCCTCGCCCTTCGGCTGGAAGGCGTCGAACAACGCGTTGCGCACCTTGTCGGTGTCTGCCGTCGACAGCGTCTCCGTGCGGATCTGCAGGGTGGCCGAGTCGCCGTTTCCGACGCGCACCACCGACTCCGGAGCATGGCCGAGCGTCTTGCTGAAGACGTCCTCGACGGCCTGCGGCGTCGCGGTGGTGGAGACGCCCGCCACCGGCATCGCGATCTTCGTGCCGCCCTCGAAATCGATACCGAAGTTGAAACCACGGATCAGGATGCTCGCGATCATGACCAGCATGATCACGCCGCTGATCGCGTACCACATGCGGCGCTTGCCGATGACCTCGAAGGCACCGGTACCGGTGTAGAGCCGGACGAAGAACCCGTGCTGCGGCAGGGTGCCCCCCTGCTCGGCACCGGCGGATTCCTCGATCTCGGTGGCCGAATCTTCTTCGGCCGCAGCCGATTCGGTCAGCTCGAGGTCGGTGTCGTCAGTTGAATGCTTCGACATGTCGGTGTTACCCCTGTCCCGTCAGGCTGGCCGCTCGCCGCTCGCGCGCAATCTGCTGCACGGCGCCGAGACCGTTGTACGCAGGCTTGGCCATCCGCGCCGACTTGGACGCCAGGAAAACCAGCGGCCACGTCACCAGGAACACCACCACGATGTCGAGGATCGTGGTCAGGCCCAGGGTGAACGCGAAGCCCTTCACCTGGCCGACTGCCAGGATGTAGAGCACCAGGGCTGCCAGGAAGGTGACGGCGTTGCCCGAGACGATGGTCTTGCGGGCGCGGGCCCAACCGCGCGGCACGGCCGAGCGGAAACTGCGGCCCTCTCGGATCTCGTCCTTGATGCGCTCGAAGAACACCACGAACGAGTCGGCAGTCGTACCGATACCGATGATCAGACCCGCGATACCCGCCAGGTCCAGCGTGTAGTTGATGTACCTGCCCAGGAGCACCAGGATCGCGAACACCATGGCGCCCGACGCGACCAGCGACAGCGCGGTCAGGATGCCGAGGACCCGGTAGTAGGCCAGCGAGTAGAGCAGCACCAGACCGAGTCCGATGAGACCGGCCCAGAGCCCGGCACGCAGCGACGTCAGGCCCAGCGTGGCCGACACCGTCTCCGCCTCGGACGACTCGAACGACAGCGGCAGCGACCCGTACTTCAGCACGTTGGCCAGGTCCTTCGCCGTCGAGGCGTTGAAGTGGCCGGTGATCTGCGTGCGTCCGCCCGGGATCGCCTCCTGGATGGCCGGCGCGCTGACCACCTGCGAGTCGAGCACGAACGCGGTCTGGGTGCCGATGTTGGCGGCGGTGAAGGTGGCCCAGACGTCGGCGGCCTTCTCCTTGAACGTGACGTCGACGACGTACTCGCCCTGCTGCTGATTCAGGCCCGACGACGCATCCTTGATCTCGTCACCGCTGATGATCGACTTGTCCAGCAGGTAGACCTCTTTGTGGTCCTTGGAGCACGTCACCAGCGGCAGGTTCGGGTCGTCGTTGCCGGCCAGCACGTCCTGCTGGTCGCAGCGCGTGGCCTGGAACTGCAGCGCCAGCAACTGGATCTGCGGCTGCGTGCTCTGCCGCAGGGCCTTCTCGTCGGCGATGCGCTGGGCCAGTTCGGCCTTGGGGCCGTGCGGTCCGGGCGCGGGCTCAGGGGCGCCCGGTGCAGGGGCACCAGGAGCCGGAGCCGCGGGGGCACCCGGCTCGGGCGCGCCCGGGGCGGCAGGTGCCGGCGGTGCGGGCGTGGCCGAGGTGTCCGACGGCGCCGGGGTCGGCTCCTCCGGGAAGGGCCGCGGCTGCGGGGCCGGGGCGGTGGATGCCGGGTGCGCGGGCATGCCCGGCGTCGGCGGGGTGATCGGGGCCTCGGGCTCGGCCGGGGCGATCAGCGGCGGCATGCCGGGCAGACCGGGCATGCCACCGGGAGCGCCGGGCATGCCACCGGGAGCCGGCGCCGCGGGCGCGGCGGGCTTCGCGGGCTGGGCGCCCTGAGCCGGGATGACATGGACGACCGGCCGGATGAACAGCCGCGCGGTCTGGCCCAGGTTGCGGGCCTCGCTGCCGTCCTGGCCGGGCACGGTGATGATCAGGTTCGAACCGTCGATCACGACCTCAGAACCCGAGACACCGAGCCCGTTCACACGGGCGCCGATGATCTCCTGGGCCTGGATCAGCGCCTCGCGGGTCGGCGTCGAGCCGTCAGGGGTACGTGCAGTCAGGGTGACCCGGGTACCGCCCTGCAGGTCGATGCCCAGCTTGGGCTTGGCCTGCTTGTCGCCGGTGAGGAACACCAGAAGGTAGGCGCCGACCAACAGCGCCAGGAACAACGACAAATAGCGGTATGGGTGCACCGGCGCCGAAGACGATGCCACGGTTCTAGGGTCTCCTTGAGATCGGTACGTCAGCCCCGCAAAGGGTACGTGTTGGTGCGGGAATGTCAGCCTTCGGTCTTCGGCGTGCCCTCTTCGACGGCAGTCGAGGACACCTCTTCAGCGGCCTCGGTCTCGGCGTCGATGCGGTCGCGCACCGCCAGCTTCATCCAGGTGGTGACGACGCCCGGGGCGATCTCCAGATCCACGTTGTCGTCGTCGATCCGGGCGATGGTGGCCAGCAGACCGGATGTGGTGTGCACGCGGTCGCCGACCTTCAGCGAGTTGTGCAGATCGATCGTGGCCTGCATCTGCTTCCGCTGCCGCCGCGATGCGAAGAACATGAAGGCACCCATGACCAGGAGCAGCGGCAGGAAGACGACCAAATCCATGACAGCGAAAATCTTTCGTTCTGTTGAGTCTGTGAACAGGCAAGCGAGCCGGACCAGCCGTGCGCCGTGCCGCGGTAGTGACCAGTGTGCCATCTAGGGCGTCCACACCGACCACCCCACCACGCGTGATGTCGCGCCCCACTATGTGGGACATGCTTCCAGCAACCACCCTTGCGAACCTAAGATGTGAATTTCATGCGATAAGCGTCTCCGCCGCGCGCCTCAGTTAACAATTTGCTAGCTTTTCGCCGGGGGCGAGGGAGGTTCGGGACGTTGGCCTGGCAGCGGATTCGGCAATGGTGGCATCGGCCCGACCACTATGAATGGCTGTCCGCATATATCGAGAACCGCGGCCTGCAGCCCTACACGCGGATCATCGTCGGTCTCGTCGTGCTCAGCGGCGGCGCGGTCGGAATGGCCACGATCTGGAACCCGTCCGGCCCGGCCACCGTCTACTCGGTCGCGGTGCCGGGCGTCGCCGGCATCGTCGCGATCGGGTGCTCGCTGGTCTGGCTGACGCGCTGGCCGCGGCGCCGCCAGTCCGCCGTGATCATGATCCTGCTCGACTTCTGTATCGCGGGCGTGTCTCTGGTGCAGCGGGATCCCAAGGCGGCGGCCCTGGCCGGCTCCGTCTTCGCACTGCTGGCCGCGTATGTCGCGTCGTTCCACACGCCGAAATATCTGGCGTCGGTGGCGGTGACCGCCATCGTGACCGCCGTGGTCTGCGGCGTCCGGCTGGCGGAACAGGGCGATCCACAACTGGCTGTCGCCGTGTTCGTCGGGCTCGTCGCCAATACACTGCTACTCCCGCTCGCCGTGCATGTGCTGGTCATGCTGCTGGGCGACGACTCCGCCGTGGCCCACCTCGACCCACTGACGCAATTGCCGAATCGCCGCGGGTTCGAACAGTCGATCCGCCCGATGCTCGCGGGCCCCCGCGCGGAATCCGAGATCAGCGTCATCCTTCTGGACCTGGACGACTTCAAACGCATCAACGACACCCTCGGGCACGCGGTCGGCGACCGGGTCCTGATGGACGTCGCCGGGGTCATCATGAATGCCCTGCCCAAAGGCGCGGTCGCAGCCCGGATCGGCGGCGAGGAGTTCGTCATCGCCATCCGCGGCAATCAGGCCAATGCCCTTCGATTCTCCGAACGACTACGCCGCAACATCGCCACGAAACCGTGGTACATGACGGCCAGTTTCGGCATCGCCCACGCACCGGCCGGTACCAGGCCGGTTATGGATCAGCTGCTGGCATCCGCCGACCACGCCATGTATGTCGCCAAACGAGCCGGCGGCGATCAGGTCAGCACGCACCTGCTGTCACATCACTGAGGCTCATGCCGGATAGCCGACGGGCAACAGCACGTCGCCCGACGTGGTCCGGAAGTAGACCTGCCATTGGTAGTAGCCCGCGAACGCGGCGGGATCGGCGGCCAGCACCGCCGCATAGTCATTGACGGCGCGGACATACGCGCCGGAATGGTTGTAGTGGTGAATGGCGCCGTCCCGGTCGGCGGCGAAGCCGTTGGCCGCCAGGTAGCGACCGGCCGCGAGAATCGAATCCCGTGGCGAGCGGATGTCGCCCGAGCCGTAAGCCGCGAACGTCGACGGCAGGAACTGCATGGGTCCCTGCGCCCCGGCCGTGCTGTCGCCGTTGATCCGGCCGAACCGCGATTCGATGAGGTTGATCGCCGCCAGGTAGGTCCAGTCGACGCCGGATGCCGCCTGCGCCTCGCGGTAGTAGCCGAGCAGTTCGTCGGCAGGCGCCGGCGGTTGGATGGTCCACGGCGGGAGGGCGTCGCGCGGCGGCGTCATCCCGAACAGCTGACGGCCGGCGTCGACGTTGTGGCTGTACGCCGCGGCCAGCGCCGGCGGGATTCGCGGCGCGATGACCGCATCCCATTCCGGATGCCGGGCGATCTCGCGGTAGGCCACCTGCTGCCGGTGCGCGGCGTCGATCAATGCGGGTTCCGGCGTCGCCGGATCGCGCACGGCCTGCTCGTCGGCGACCAGCGTGTCAGCGAGCTGCACCGGGTCGGGGTCCGCGGCGGCGGTGCCGCCACCGGTGAACGCCAGCACGACAGCGGCAACGGCGGCCGCGCGGCGGCGAATCACCCCAGCGTTCCGATCAGCAACGCAGCGATGCCGAGAACCGGGAAGATGCCCTGTGTGATGGCCGCCCGTGCCTTCTCCGGGGATGACAGCAGCAGGACCAGCGCGGCGGCGGCCATCGATCCGATGCCGGCGAAGATCAGCGCCAGCCCGACCGCCTTGCAACCCAAGATGACTGCCGCAATACCGACGGCGGTGACGATGGCCAGGAACAGGTTGTAGAACCCCTGGTTGAAGGCCAGCTCCTTGGTGTCGGCGGCCTGTTGCTCGGTGAGTCCGAAGGTGGCTCTGGTCCGCGGCGAGGTCCAGGTGAGGGACTCCATCACGAAGATGTACACGTGCAACAGCGCGGCGAGGCCGGCAACGATCAACCCTGCAATCAGCATGGGTCCTATTCAAACAGCCCGGCCTGTCCCAGTCCGTTTATCGGCGGTTGCAGGCCCAGATGCGTCCACGCCTGCGGGGTGGCCACGCGCCCGCGCGGCGTCCGGGCGATCATGCCGGCACGCACCAGGAACGGCTCGCAGACCTCCTCGACGGTGGTGGCCTCCTCCCCGACCGCGACCGCCAGCGTCGACACGCCGACGGGTCCGCCTCCGAAACTCTTTGTCAGAGCGGTCAATACGGCCCTGTCGAGCCGATCCAGGCCGAGTTCGTCGACGTCATAGACGGCGAGTGCGGCCTTCGCGACGTCCCGGGTGATGACGCCGTCGGCGCGAACCTCGGCGTAGTCACGGACACGGCGCAGCAGCCGGTTCGCGATGCGTGGCGTGCCGCGCGATCGGCGGGCCACCTCGGCGCCGGCTTCGGCACCGAGTTCGATGCCGAGGATGCCGGCCGACCGGGCCAGCACCCGCTCCAGCTCGGGCGGCTCGTAGAAGTCCATGTGCGCGGTGAAGCCGAAGCGGTCGCGCAGCGGGCCGGTGAGTGCGCCCGAGCGGGTTGTCGCGCCGACCAGGGTGAACGGCGCGACCTCCAGCGGAATGGACGTCGCCCCGGGACCCTTGCCGACCACCACGTCGACCCGGAAGTCCTCCATGGCGAGGTACAGCATCTCCTCGGCGGGCCGGGCGATGCGGTGGATTTCATCGATGAACAGGACGTCACCCTCGACGAGGTTGCTGAGCATGGCGGCCAGGTCACCGGCGCGTTCCAGCGCGGGCCCGGACGTGACGCGCAGCGACGAGCTCAGCTCCGCGGCGATGATCATGGCCAGCGAGGTCTTGCCCAGGCCGGGCGGCCCAGAGAGCAAGATGTGGTCGGGCGTCCCGCCGCGGTTCTTGGCACCTTCGAGCACGAGCTGCAGCTGCTCACGTACCCGGGGCTGGCCGATGAACTCGCGCAGTGATTTGGGCCGCAGGCTGGCGTCGACGTCGCCCTCACCGACGGTCAGTGCGGGCGAGACGTCGCGCTCGTCGGGCTCGGCGCCCTCGTCCTCGAACCGGCTCACTTCTTACCCAGCATCGACAGCGCCGACCGCAGCGCGGTGGCGGTGTTGGCATCCGGATCGTTGGCCAGCACCTTGTCGGTGGCCTCTTCGGCCTGTTTGGCCGGAAAGCCAAGGCCGATAAGGGCTTCCACGACCGGACCCCGGATCGAATGCCCGCCGGAGACACCCGCACCGGCGCCGGCCGTCGCGCCGATCTTGTCGCGCAGTTCCAGAACCATGCGTTCGGCGCCACGCTTGCCGATGCCCGGCACCCGGGTCAGGGCGGTGACGTCGCCGTCGGCCAGCGCCTGCCGCAGGGTCGGGGCGTCGTAGACCGCGAGGGTCGCCAGCGCGATCTTGGGGCCGACGCCCGACACCCCGAGCAGCGTGTTGAACAGGTCGCGGGCGTCGGAGTCGGCGAAGCCGTACAACGTCTGCGAATCCTCGCGCACGATCATCGCGGTGATGAGCCGCGACTCGGTGCCGCGGCGCAGCGTGGACAGCGTCGCCGGGGTGGCCATGATCTTGTAGCCGACACCGGCGGCCTCGATCACCGCGTGATCGAGTGCGATGTCGATGACCTCGCCACGAACCGATGCGATCATGCGCGTGCCGCCTTCACCTTCGCTGCGTACTGCTTCTTGAACTCCGCGGCCTTGGCCTCCGCCGCGGCCATCCGGGCGATCATGGGCGCCCGCCAGCAGTGGCAGATGGCCAGCGCGAGCGCGTCGGCGGCGTCGGCCGGAGTCGGTTTCTGTTGCAGCCCAAGAATTTTGGTGACCATGGTGGTGACCTGGGCCTTGTCCGCTCGACCGTTTCCGGTCACGGCGGCCTTCACCTCACTGGGCGTGTGGAAATGGACGTCGATCCCCCGGCGCGCGGCCGCCAGCGCGATGACGCCGCCGGCCTGCGCGGTGCCCATGGCGGTGTTGGCGTTCTGGTTGGCGAACACCCGCTCGATGGCGATGACATCGGGACGGTGCGTGTCCATCCAGTGCTCGACGGTGTCGCTGATGGTCAGGAGCCGCCGCTGCAGTTCGACGTCGGACGGGGTGCGCACCACGTCGACATCGAGCGCGGTGACCTTGCGCCCCGTGCCCCCCTCGATCATCGAGAGACCACAGCGCGTCAGACCAGGGTCGACGCCCATCACCCGCACGCCTACTCCTCACTAAGGTCCCGAACAGCTGTTCGATAGCTTAGCGGGCGGTGGCGACACTTCCCGCGAGGGACACGCCTGAGATGCGAACGGACACGTGACACAGTGGACACATGCGCGTCGTCATCGCCGGTGGGCACGGAAAGATCGCCCTGCTGCTGGAGCAACTCCTCGCCGGTCGCGGCGACACGGCAGCCGGGCTGGTCCGCAACCCGGCGCATGCACCCGACCTGGAGGCGGTCGGCGCGACGACGATCGTGCTCGACCTCGAGCATGCGTCGGTGGCGGAAGTCGCCGCGCAACTGGAGGGTGCCGACGCGGTCGTGTTCGCGGCGGGCGCCGGTCCGGGCAGCGGCGCCGAACGCAAACAGACGGTGGACCGCGACGCGGCGATCCTGCTCGCCGATGCCGCCGAAGCCGCGGGGGTCACGCGCTACGTCATGGTGTCGGCGATCTCGGCCGACGACCGGAGCCTGGACCCGGGTTACGACCCGGTGTTCGTGGCGTACATCCGCGCGAAATCCGAGGCCGACACCGACGTGCGGGCCCGGACCGGACTGGCGACGACGATCGTCCGACCGGGACGACTCACCGACGAACCCGGCACCGGCCTCGTGCATATCGCGGAGACCACGGGCCGCGGCGAAATTCCGCGCGCAGACGTCGCCGCCGTCCTGCTGGCCGTGCTCGACGCACCGGAAACCGCCGGACGGACGTTCGAGGTGATCGCCGGCGACACCCCGATCACTGCGGCACTCGCCTGACCGGCGATCAAACGTACCTCGATCCAGGGTGCACGACCATCAGCACCACGACGATCACCCACAGCAGGTTGAAGATGCCGGTGACCATGGCCAGGGTGCGTAGTTCCGATTCACCGCCCGGCGCGGCCAGCGCCTGCCGCTGACGCGGGGCGATCTGGACTGCGAGCAGGCCGCCGGCGCCGGCCGTGAGCACCATGGCCACGATGATCCACACCTCGGTCGAGCGCCCCTGGACGCCCGCGAGCGCGAGGCCGATCACCGGAACCGCGATGGCCAGCAGACCGTAGACGCGGGTGATCCGGTGCAACAGCCGCGCGATCCCGACGCTGCGTTCGTTGCTCGCAGACGGGCCGTCGACCGGCACGTAGCGCGGAAACAGACTGGTGGCCACGGCGATCGGGCCGACGAAGAGGATGCCCGCCACCACGTGGACGGACAACAGGAACGCTTGCATAACCTTCAGTCTAACTGAAGGTTATGACGACACGGCTGCCACCCGTGTCATGTACGCGCGGAGCGCGCCGGTCAGTTCGGGATGCTGCGCGGCGAACGCGGCGTCCAGCTCGGCCACGACGTCAGCGGCGCGGTTCAACAACGAATCGCCCTTGGCGGTCACCCGCAGAGTCGATGCCGCGCCGGCATGCGCCGTCGCGTCCTCGACCAGACCGGCCTCGACGAATGCCGCCACAGCAGTGTGCGCGCTCTGCACGGTGATCCGTGATCGCCGGGCGAGTTCACTGAACGAGATTCCGGCACTTCCCCGGATGTGGCCCAACAGCCCATACTTACGCGTCGTCAGCCCAAGGGGTTTGAGGGCGTCGGCGAATGCGGCGTCCCACACCCGGCTGACGGTCAGCAGTGCGACGGTCGGGCTGAACGGAGGCGGCTCGGACATCTCGGCAGGCTACCGCCGGAGCGGCTACTCCTCGTCGAGCTGCGCGGCGACGTCGTCCGGGATCTCGACGTTGGTGTAGACGTTCTGCACGTCGTCGCTGTCCTCGAGGGCGTCGACGAGCTTGAACACCTTACGGGCGCCTTCGAGGTCGACCTCGACGGACACCGACGACTGGAAGCCGGACTCGGCCGAGTCGTAGTCGATGCCGGCGTCCTGCAGCGCGGTGCGCACGGCAACCAGGTCGGTGGGCTCGCAGATGACCTCGAACGCGTCACCGAGATCGTTGACCTCTTCGGCACCGGCGTCCAGGACGGCCATCAGCACGTCGTCCTCGGTCTGGCCGTTCTTCTCGAGGGTGATGATGCCCTTGCGGGAGAACAGGTAGGCCACCGAACCCGGGTCGGCCATGTTGCCGCCGTTGCGGGTCATCGCGACGCGGACCTCGCCGGCGGCACGGTTGCGGTTGTCGGTCAGACACTCGATGAGCACCGCGACACCGTTGGGGCCGTAGCCCTCGTACATGATGGTCTGCCAGTCGGCGCCGCCGGCTTCTTCACCGCCGCCGCGCTTGCGGGCGCGCTCGATGTTGTCGTTGGGGACCGAGCTCTTCTTGGCCTTCTGGATGGCGTCGTAGAGGGTCGGGTTACCGCCCGGGTCGCCGCCGCCGACGCGGGCCGCGACCTCGATGTTCTTGATCAGCTTGGCGAACATCTTGCCGCGCTTGGCGTCGATGACGGCCTTCTTGTGCTTGGTTGTCGCCCACTTGGAATGGCCGCTCATGCGTGTACGCCCTCTTTCTGATCCAAACGTCAGCTGACCAGTCTACGTGGGACGACAGCACGCCCTGCGCAGGCTCAAGACGGGCGACTCGGTCATGGGCGTGACGCTTCGATCAATGCCCGTACGAACAGCTGTGCACGAGCTTCTGTACCGACTGTGGAAACGAGGGGCACTGGAAGTGGAGGTCCGTGCCCGGTCCGTCGACCACCGTCAGCCGGTCCCCGGCCACCGGGCTGCGCCGGAGAACGACGGTGCCCGGCTCGAGCTCGATGCCGTCGAACTTGATGATGGCGACATACCAACCTTGGCCGGCTTCTTCGAGATCGTCCACGTGGAAAACCGCCTTGCCGTTCTTGAACAATCCTGCCGGCTTGTCGGCCTTCAACGCATTGATGACGTCGTCATCCGACGGTCCGCTGAATGCGGAGACGACGATGGACAGCCCGGCGATCACCGCAACCCCGACGGCCGCCGCCGGCAGGGCCTTGCCGGTCGTCATCGCCGGCTGTGTCGCCACACCGCCGGCCACAGCCCGATTCCAGTCGGCGATCAGTTCGCGGTCGTAGCCCTCTTGGCGGATCCGAACGTCGATGTAGATCAGCGCCTGCAGGACGCGGAAGAACCCGATCATCACGCCGAGCACGCCCGCGAACAGCAGGAGGTCGGCCCCCGCCAGCAGCGGGCTGTCGACCAGGTCCGTGAGGATCTGGTCGCCCAACAGCGTGAAGTAGCCCCACAGGACCACCGCCATGCACACACTCCACAGCACGTGGATGCCGAGGATGCGCCCGAACGCTGGTTTGAGCAGTTGTACGGATCGTTGGAGCGCGGCTCCGACGCCGCGACCTTCGACCACGACGGCGATGGGTGCCAGGCTGAGGATCAGACCCAGACCGAAGTAGATCGGGAACATCACCAGGAACGTCAATACCAAGCCGCCCGGTCCGGCGAGGGCGATCATCATCTTCGGGCTACTCGTCAGAACCAGGTAGAACACGAGCTGAGGGAGCAACAGAATCGCGTAGAACACCAGCGTGAGTCGGCATACCGCAAACATGCGCTGCCGAGCCAGACGGAGCACGTCACGTGACTGGATCGGCAGGCCGCGCACAGCCCGGTCGGCCGCGATGACCGTCAGCGAGATCAGCAAGGCGTCTGTCGGCAGGGCGATCGCCGCGACTACGACGAAGTAGACGAGCCACACCACCAACATCCCGGTCATCAGGTTGTCCAGATTGGCGAGGCCACCCGCGCCGACCGACATGGTTGCCTTCACCACGACGGTGCCGAGCGTCGCGGCGGACGCGTAAACGAACAGCGCGAAGCCCACCAGGATCACCACCGGTATACCCAGCAACGCGGGCCAGTACCGGAGCATGATCTTCGCGGTACCGCTGAAGATTTCGGGAATCGCCATGGCGCGCAACGGGATCAACGGCATGGGCGGCGCCGTCTGAGCCGGCCCGGACGGAACCGTCGAGGCCGCGTATCGCTCACGCAGGTACACCCCGCCGAGTCCGCACGCCACCGCCAGCAGGACCCAGCTCAAACTCGACGAGACGAACAGCGCCACCAACAGAAAGACCGCCGCCGCGATCCACAGGAAGTGCCACGGCTTCAGTGCCAGACCAGCTCCAGGCGCAGTTCCGGACCCGCCCGGAGCAGCCTGCGGTTGGTAGAAGCCGGACCCACCGTTAGTTTGCGGCGTCCCGGGCGCAGCACCGAACCGCGCAGAGCCGGCAGACAACGGCGGGTGGGAAGCGGCGGGGCCGTAGCGCTGCGGAGGTGGGCGCCGGAATTCGGCGCGCGGGTCGACAGGACGGCTCCACTCATTTTGTCCACCATCAGAATTCGACATCGCCGCTCCTTCGACCGAATGGAATTCGCTGGATTACAGCACAGCCCGGGATGTGGCTGATATCGGTCGAACGGACGACATGCGCGGTCGAGTGGACCTGGCTCCCGAGACCTGCGGCTTGTTAGCTGGCCCTACTTTTTGGCCGGCTGCGTCAGGTCGTAGACGGTGTCGGACCCGACCTTCATGGGCGCGAAGTTGGCGCCGACCCAGTCGGCGATGTCGCTGTGCGCATCAGCGCCCCAGTGCCCCTTGTTGTCGGAGACGATGTAGTACGCCACCTCGTGGCCCGCCACATAGGACTGGAACTGCTGCAGCGTCGGTGCGGGGTCGCTGCCGCCGAAGCCACCGATCGCGATGACGGGCGTACGGGTGTCGAGCTCCAGACCGGCGGCCGGCGACGACCGGTCGATCGCGGCGGACCACTTGGTGGTCGTGGCCTTGAGCAGCGCGTTGAGCTGGGGGTTCTCGTCGCGCTGACCGAAGCCACCGTGCGCCTTGTCGTCCTTGTCCGCCGGACCGACCGACGGCCCGCCGCCGAGGTGCGGCTGACCGAAGGTCGCCAGCGAGTAGGCAACCGATCCCCCGGCGGCGCCGAACATCGCCAGCGCCAGGGCCAGCGTCGCCGCATGCTTGCGGTTGAGGCGGTCCGACCCGATGAGGCCGGCAGCCCCGACCACGGCGGCGACGAGGAGCACCCAGCGCAGCGCGGGCAGCCAGTCGGCGTTGCGGCCGAGGATCACGAAGCCCCACACCCCGCTGACCAAAAGCACTGTCGCCAAACCGATCCGGTGGAACAGCGAGTCACGCCGGCGCCAGAATTCGATGACGAAGATCGCGAACATGGCGGCCATCGCGGGCGCCAGCGCGAGGCAGTAGTACGGGTGCACGTTGGTCTTCATGAAGCTCAGCACCAGGCCGACGCTGACCAGCCAGCCGCCGAACAGGATGGCTCCGGCCCGAACCCGGTCGGTGCGGGGCGCCCGCCCGCGGGAGATCAGTACGAGCACCATCGCCAGGAGCGCGGCCGGCACCAGCCAGCCGATCTCGAAGCCGAATTCGCCGGTGAACAGCCGGGGCAGGCCCTGCGTCTGATCACCCATGCCGAAGCCGTGGTGTCCGGCCGTCTTGATCGTCTCGCCGGCGGCGTGGCCGGCGTGCTCACCGGTGAGGGTGTGCACCGTCGACGGCTTGTCGGGGTCGCTCTTGCCCATGTGGTTCTTGCCGAGCACGCGGCCGAAGCCGTTGTAGCCCAACACCAGATTCATGAAGCTGTTGTCGGTAGAGCCGGCCATGTACGGCCGCGACGATGCCGGCCACAGGATCGTGAGCACCACGAACCAGCCGGCGGAGACCAGCAGCGCCCCCAACGCCCCGAGCAGGTGCCACAGCCGGGTCCGCAGCGCGACGGGCGCGGCGATGAGGTACGTCAGGCCGAGGGCCGGCGCCACCATCAGTCCCTCGAGCATCTTGGCCAGGAACGCGAAACCCAGCGCGACGCCGGCCAACGCCATCCACTTGGCGCCCTTACCGTGGAGCGCGCGAACCGTGAAATACGCCGCCAGCGTCATCAGCAGCACCATGGCCGCATCGGGGTTGTTGAAACGGAACATCATGGCGGACACCGGGGTCAGCGCGAGCACCGCACCGGCGAGCAGACCGGCCGCCGGACCACTGATCCGTCGGACCGCGGCGTACAGCAGCCAGACCGAGCCGACGGCCATCAACGCCTCGGGGATCAACATGCTCGCACTGCTGAAGCCGAAAATCTGGCCGGACAGCGCCATCACCCACTGCGACAGCGGCGGCTTGTCGACAGTGATGACGTTGTTCGGGTCGATCGACCCGAACAGCAGCGCCTCCCAATTCCGCGAACCGGCCCACACCGCGGCGGCGTAGAACTGGTTGCCCATGCCGTTGACGGTGATGTTCCACAGGTAGCCGACCGCCGTGACGATCAGCAGCAGGGCCAGCGCCGCGCGCTCGCCAGTCTTGGCGGGTGCCCTGGTCTCCGGCTCGGCCGTCGGGGCGTCCAGGACAGCGGCGGATGTCGTAGTCACCCGACCATTAAGGCAGCTCCAGCTATGGCCTAGCTGTGAAGCGGACGAGCCGCCGCTATGACGTGCGCGGGCGATGAAACTGCTCACAGTCAGCGGATTCACAGGGGGCCAATCCAGTGAACAGTCGTACACTCAATTCATGGACGACCCCCTCGCCAGCGAAGCCGCCGCCCTCACCGAGCTCGGCCTCAACGAGCTGGGGACCGCCGTCGACGGCATCCACAAGGTCCAGCGCGCCATCTCCGAACGCGTGTTCCGGCTGGTGGGCTTCGGTGTCGGCCCGGCCGCCAAGCCCGTGAAGGTCGTCTACGACGCCATCACCGACGGCGTCTACTCCACCATCAGTCATGTGGCGACGACGGCCGCGCCCATCGCGGGCAAAGCGGTACACGACCAGACCGCCGGCAAGCTGTCCGACCAGGCCGGCGGCGCACGCGTTCTTGCAGTGCTGCAGGGGTTGATCGGCGACAAGCTCCATGAGCAGGGTTCGGTGCTGGCGACCACGATGTCGGTGCGCGTCGACGGCCGGCCGGTGGACCTCGACACCGACAGCCTGCGGGACGCCTACCCGGCCGCCACGGGTGACGTCGTGGTGTTCGTCCACGGGCTGATCGAGACCGAGGCCTTCTGGGCGCTCGGGAAACGGCCGACGTACGGCCGGCGACTCGGTGCCGACATCGGCATCACCGGCGTCGAGATCCGCTACAACACCGGCCTGCACATCTCCGACAACGGACTGCTCCTCGCCGAACTGCTGGACCAACTGGTGGCCGCCTGGCCGGTGCCGGTCACGTCGATCTCGCTGGTCGGCCATTCGATGGGCGGCCTGGTGATCCGCTCGGCCTGCGCAGTGCCCGGCGCCTCGTGGGTGGACCGGGTGCGCACCGTCGTCACGCTGGGCACCCCGCACACCGGCGCGCCGCTGGAGAAGGTCGTGCACTACGGGTCGGCGGCACTTTGCGCGCTGCCCGAAACCCGCCCGTTCGGCAGCCTGCTGCGGCGGCGCAGCACCGGAATTCGCGATCTGCGGTTCGGCTCGCTCGACGAACGCGACTGGCGCGACCGGGCGCCGGATGCCCTGCGCGCCACGGCTCCGATCGACGTGCCGCTACTCGAGGGCGTGTCGTACTACTGCGTGACCGCAACCCTGGCCCGCACGCCGGCCAACCCGATCGGCTGGGTACTCGGCGACGGGCTGGTGCAGGTGCGCAGCGCGCAAGGCCGAAGCCGCAAGCGCGACATGGGGTTTGAACGCGGCAATCGCCTGCACCTGCCGGAGGCGCACCACTTCACCCTGCTCAACGACGAGCGGATCTATGAGCGGCTGCGCGTCTGGTTGGCATAGTTAGCTGCGGCCACGGCCATCACACTCGGCGATGTCGGCCGAACGGATGAATTTCACGGCTTCCTCACCTAATGGCAAACCAATCCGCATCACGCATAGCCAAACTACGTGCTATTACTATGCGGTCCAGTTAACCGTGCGTGAGCACCGAGGGTAAGTGAGCCGTCCCATGCGTCGTCGGGTTATCGAAATTGCCGGAGTGACAGTGGCAGCGGGACTGATGTTCCCCGTACTGACGCAGACCGGCGTGGCACACGCCGACCCGGTCGCCACCGTGAAGGCCCGGACCCAGCGGATGAGCGACGCCAATCTCGGTTCGCACCAAGAAGGTTGGTACAACGTCGGCGACAAGCTGACTCTCGTCTGTTCGAAGCGCGGGCAGAACGTCAAGGGCTTCTTCAGTTTCAACATCCCCGGCGGATGGGACAACCTCTGGTATCAGACCTCGGACGGCCACTTCGTGGCCGACGTGGATATCGAAACCGGAACACTCAACGATGTGACGGGCATCTGCGGCGACAACCGCCCACCGGCGCCCGCGGCTGCCCAGCCCACCGGCGGGATTGCCGGCTTCGTCGCGAACACCAACGGACAGCAGATCGGCGACGGCCAGTGCGTGACGCTGATCAAACGGTATCTGAGCGACGTCTACGGTATCGCCGCGGGCTCATGGGGCAACGCGATCGACTATCGCAGCGGCGGCCGGGGCGGCAATGAACTCCAGGCCCGCGGGTTCACCTGGAGCGACGACCGAGACTTCAGCGATGGCGACATCCTTGTGTGGCAACAGGATCCGCGATTCGCGTACCTGCCGCAAGGGCACATCGCCACGTGGTACAACGGCAGGATCTACGACCAGAACTACGCCGGACGACTGACCGCCGGTTCTGACCCGTTCTCCGGATACGGCTACCTCGGACGCTGGCGAAAGACCTCATAGGCCGCACGCGACCGCACCCTACTGGCCAAGCGACTCGACGAAGAGCTTGTGGATGCGCCGGTCGCCGGTGACCTCGGGATGGAACGACGTCGCGAGCATGCGGCCCTGACGGACGGCGACCGGATGTCCGGCCGCGCGGGCCAGCACCTCGACGTCGGGTCCGACGCGCTCGACCCAGGGCGCCCGGATGAACACCGCATGCACGGGATCATCGAGGCCGACGAAGTCGAGGTCGTCTTCGAACGAGTCGACCTGACGACCGAACGCGTTGCGCCGCACCGTCATATCGATCCCGCGTAGCGGCAGCGCCTCACGGCCCGGCACGCCCGCGTCGTTGATCTCGGTGGCGAGCAGGATCATGCCGGCACACGATCCGTAGCACGGCAGGCCCGCGGCCAGGCGGTCGCGCAGCGGCTCCAGCAATTCCAGCTCGCGCAGCAGGTGGCTCATCGCGGTGGATTCGCCGCCCGGGATCACCAGGGCGTCAACGGCATTGAGCTCCGTGAGGCGCCGGACCGTGGAGACCTCGGCGCCCGCCTCGCGCAGCGCGGCCAGATGCTCTCGGGTGTCCCCCTGCAAGGCCAGGACACCGACGTGCGGGCTCACTCCGCCGGCGGGACGAAACCGCGGTTGTAGCGGGTCAGCCCCTCCTGCATCACGGCGGCCACCATCTCGCCGTACTGGTTGAAAATCTTGCCCTGCGTCAGCGCACGACCGCCGCACGCCGACGGCGACGACTGGTCGTACAGCAGCCATTCGTCGGCCCGGAACGGCCGCATGAACCACATGGCGTGGTCCAGCGAGGCGATGTTCATGTGTTTGCGTACCTCGAGGTGATTCACCTGCGCCGAACCCAGCAGCGTCAGGTCGCTCATGTAGGCCAGCGCGCAGATGTGCAGCACGTGATCGTCGGGCAGCGGGTCGCGGTGCCGGAACCAGACCTGCTGCTGCGACGCCTTGCCCGGCACCCGGGCCACCTGGTCGCGCGGCACGATGCGCACGTCCCACTCGGCGAACTGGGCGAAGCCGGCGTCGTCGAACGCTCCGGCGGACCGGAACCCCTTCGACAGGTCAGGCGGCGGCGGGACCGGCATGGCGTCCTGGTGCTCGATGCCCGACTGGTCGGTCTGGAACGACGCCGACATCGAGAAGATGGTCTCGCCATGCTGGATGGCACTCACGCGGCGGGTGCAGAACGACCCACCGTCGCGAATGCGCTCCACCATGTACACCGTCGGTGCGCGGGCGTCACCGGGACGCAGGAAGTACCCGTGCAGCGAGTGCACCTGGTACTTCGGCTCCACGGTGCGCACCGCGGACACCAACGACTGACCGGCTACGTGGCCACCGAAAGTGCGCTGCAGGAAGCCCGATTCCGGGCTGAAGACACTGCCGCGGTAGATGTTGACCTCGAGTTGCTCGAGATCGAGTATCTGCTCGATTGCCACCTGTTGGTTTTACCAGCCCCGCTCGGCGAGCCGATGAGGCTCCGGCACGTCCTCCACGTTGATGCCGACCATGGCCTCGCCCAGGCCGCGCGACACCTTGGCCAGCGTGTCGGGGTCGTCGTAGAACGTCGTGGCCTTGACGATGGCCGCGGCGCGGGCCGCCGGGTCACCGGACTTGAAGATGCCCGAGCCGACGAACACGCCCTCGGCACCCAGCTGCATCATCATCGCGGCATCGGCCGGGGTGGCGATGCCACCGGCGGTGAACAGCGTCACGGGCAGCTTGCCGGCCCGCGCGACCTCGACCACCAACTCGTACGGCGCCTGCAATTCCTTTGCGGCAACGTACAGTTCGTCCTCCGACAGCGACGTCAGCCGACGGATCTCGCCACCGATCTTGCGCATGTGGGTGGTGGCATTGGACACGTCACCGGTGCCGGCCTCACCCTTCGAGCGGATCATGGCCGCGCCCTCGTTGATGCGACGCAGGGCCTCACCCAGGTTGGTGGCGCCGCACACGAACGGCACGGTGAACTTCCACTTGTCGATGTGGTGGGTGTAGTCGGCCGGGGTCAGCACCTCGGACTCGTCGATGTAGTCCACCCCGAGGCTCTGCAGAATCTGCGCCTCGACGAAATGGCCGATACGGGCCTTGGCCATCACCGGGATGGTGACGGCATCGATGATGCCCTCGATCATGTCCGGATCGCTCATCCGCGAGACACCGCCCTGCGCGCGGATATCGGCGGGAACGCGCTCTAGCGCCATGACGGCGACGGCACCTGAGCCTTCGGCGATGCGCGCCTGCTCGGGTGTTACGACGTCCATGATGACGCCGCCCTTCAGCATCTCGGCCATGCCGCGCTTGACCCGGGCGGTGCCCGTCTGACCGCTGTTATCCGCTGCGGTATCCACTGCAATCTCCCTCAAGAATTTGGTACCCGCCAAGTCTAGTGGCCGGACCAAATCGGTTATCCGCGCAGGTCAGCGGATGGGCTGCGGCTCCGCGCCCGCCGTCGCCACCGGACGCACCCTGTCGGCCAATTCGCCTGCGAGAGAGAGGTATTCACCGAGCTGCAATGGGTAGACAGTCTCACCATCGGCGGCCAGCCGGGCGATGACCGCCGCGTCACACCAGCGGTGCGCGTGGATCGACTGGCGCTCCACCGTGGTGTGACCACTGGTCACCGGTTCGAAGCGGGTGGTGCGGTACACGAAGAAGAACTCCTCGCTGCGGATCACAGACCCGTTGAACTCGAACACCGCCTCCCGACGCCACACCGGGCCGATCAGGTCGGCCGGGTCGACCTTCAGCCCGGTCTCCTCGGCCATCTCGCGGGCGGCGGCGTCGGGCAGCGACTCGTCCGGTTCGACCGCTCCCCCGACGGTGAACCACCACCGCGGCGCCATCAGCGGGTCGGCGGCCGGGTCGCTGCCGCAGAACAGCAGCACCTGCCCGTCCTGGTCCAGCAGCACCACACGGGCCGACGTCCGTCGTCCCACCGCACCGGGCTCGTGCCGCGACGCCCGCTCGACGATCTCGAAATAGGTTGGCATGGCCGCGGTTCCACCGAGATGCAGCCAGCGCACCAGGGTGCGCTCCCGCAGCGCCAGGGTGTCGCGCACGGCGTCGTTGTGGAAGCGCCGGGCCAGCAGCACCCGGGCCTCGGCGTCGGCGAGCTCGGCGACCAACGTCACCGGGATGGACGCCGGATCGACCTGCGCCAGGGCGCCCGACAGTTCGTTCTCCGCCGCCTCGCGGGCCGCGCGGGGCGCCCGTTCGGCTTCGTCCGCCAGTGCGGCCAGGCGACGGCCCGCCGGTCGGGACCCGTACGCGTCGGCCGCGACGGCCCGGGCGACCACCGCGCGCCGGGCCAGCGCGCCGTCCAGGGCCTGCCACGACAGGTCGTAGCGGACGTGCAGCCGGTCAAGCCGGTGCGCGGTCTGATAGGCCCACACCACCGTGAGCAGGACCATCAGCGCCAGGAAGACCAGCGCGATCAAAAGAAGCCAGTGCGTCATGCTATTTCTTCTTCGCGCAAGCGCTCATCAGCCGCCCTCCACCCGGACCTTCGTCCCCGACCCGGCGACGGTTTCGTAGACCAGCATGATCTGCTGCGCGACCACCGACCAGTCGTAGCGGCGCACCGCCTGCGTGGCGGCCGCGGCGTACCGGCGGCGGGTGGCGTCGTTCGACAGCATCTCGACCAGCGCCTCGCCGAGGGCCTCGGCGTCGTCGACCGGCACCAGCCGGCCGGCCGCACCCTGGTCGAGCACCCGCCGGAAGGCATCCAGGTCGCTCGCCACCACCGGGGTGCCCGCGGCCATGGCCTCGACCAGCACGATGCCGAAGCTCTCGCCGCCGGTGTTCGGGGCGCAGTAGACGTCGGCGCTACGCATGGCCGAGGCCTTCTCGGCGTCGTCGACCAGGCCGAGGAAGCGCAGATGCCCCGCGTGCTCGCCGACCGTCTCCTTGAGCGCCTCCTCGTCGCCGCGGCCGACGATCAGCACCTCGACGTCCGGGTAGGCCGCCACCAGTTTGGGCAGCGCGCCGACGAGCACCTGCATGCCCTTGCGCGGCTCGTCGAACCGCCCGAGAAACAGCACGGTGCGGCCGGGCCGCGGATAGCCGGGCAGCAGCGGCGCGTTGTCGAATGCCGACACGTCGACACCGTTGGGGATCTCGACGGCGTCCGAGCCCAGGGCCTCCATCTGCCAGCGCCGCGCCAGATCGGACACCGCGATGCGGCCCATGATCTTCTCGTTCCAGGGCCGCAGAATGCCCTGGAAGACGTTGAGCGTCAACGACTTCGTGGTGGACGTGTGGAACGTCGCGACGATCGGGCCGTTGGCCACCATCAGCGCCAGCAGCGACAGGCTCGGGGCGTTGGGCTCGTGTAGGTGCAGTACGTCGAAGTCACCCTCGACGATCCAGCGTTTGACCATCCGCCGGGTGGCGGGGCCGAAGCGCAGCCGCGCCACGGACCCGTTGTACGGGATGGGCACGGCGCGGCCCCCGGAGACGACGAAGTCGGGCAGGTCGGCGTGTGTCTCGGCCGACGACGGCGCCAGCACGCTGACCTCGTGGCCGTAGCCGCGCATCACCTCGGCCAGTTGCAGCACGTGTGCCTGAACGCCGCCCGGTACGTCGAACGAGTACGGGCACACCATGCCGATGCGCATCAGTCGTTCCCGGCCAACCGGGCCCGACGTTCCTCGGACAAGTCGGCCAGCCACTGCGGTTGCAGCATGTGCCAGTCGGTGGGATGCGCGGCAATGCCCGCCTCGAAGCGGGTGGCCAGGTCCTGAGTGATGACCGCGACGTCGCCGCTGGAGGTGTCGAGCGGCGCCGACACGTCGAACTGCCAGTCGTTGGGCTTGTTCCAGCAGTGCACGGTCAGCAGCGTCGCACCGGTGGTGACGGCCAGCTTGGCCGCACCGGCCGGCATGCGGGTCGGCTCGCCGAAGAGGTTGACCTGCACCCCATTTCGCGACAGGTCCCGATCCGCCATGAGGCAGACGATGCGGCCCTCCTGCAGGCGCTCGGTCAGGACGTCGAACGGCGGACGCACTCCCCCGGTCAGCGGCAGGATCTCGAAGCCCAGGGACTCGCGGTACTCGACGAACCGGTTGTACAGCGACTCGGGCTTGAGCCGCTCGGCGACCGTGGTGAACTTTCCGTACTGGTGCACCACCGAGACGCCGGCCATGTCCCAGTTGCCGCTGTGCGGCACCGCCAGGATGACGCCCTTACCGTTTTCGAGCCCACGTGCGATGTGCTCGGTCCCGACCAGGCAGTGCCGCAGCCTCTCACCGAGCGTGCGCTGGTTCATCGACGGCAGCCGGAAGGCCTCCCGCCAGTACCGGGCGTACGACGCCAGCGACGCGCGGATGACGCGGCCCGGCACCTTGGCCGGCCGGACACCCAGCACCCGGGCCAGGTTCTTGCGCAGCTGCTCGGGACCGCCGCCGCGCGCCGCGTACAGCGCACCCGCATCGAACATGTTGCGGGCGGCGAACTCCGGCATGGTCCGGATCAGTCCCCACCCCGCGGCATAGCCGAGGTCTTTGATCTGCTCGCCCATCGGGACGTCGAAGCCCCCGAAGGACGGAACACCGCCAGTGGGAACGCTCATTGCGGCTCCTTCGTGGGCGTGCTCGACGGCAACGGCGCATCGGCGCCCGGCGAGCGGCGCACCGCGGCGACACGCTGGCCCAGCGTGATGATGCTGGCCACGGCCAGCAGCCACATCGCTATGGGCAGCGCCAGCGGCAGCGGATGGATCGGCAGGTCCGAGAATCCGGCGCCCACCAGGACGATGATCAGCCGCTCCGGGCGTTCGATGAAGCCGCCGTCGGCGTTCAGTCCGCTGGCTTCGGCCCGGGCCTTGATGTACGAGATGACCTGCGAGGTGACCAGGCAGATCAGCGTGGCGACGGCCAGCGGCTTGTCGTGCATCTCGAACGCGATCCACCACAGCAGGCCGCAGAACACCGCGCCGTCACCGATGCGGTCGCAGGTCGCATCGAGCACCGCGCCGAGGCGCGTGCCGTAGCCGCGTTCGCGGGCCATGGCGCCGTCGAGCATGTCGGCCAGCACGAAGAACCAGACCACCAGGGCGCCGTACCAGAGGTGTCCCGTCGGGAACAGCGTCAGCGCACCGGCGACCGACGCGGTGGTACCGATGACAGTGACGCTGTCCGGCGTCAGCCCGATGCGCAATGCTCCCCGGGCCAGCGGGCGGCTCAACTTGGTGTACGCCGCGCGGGTCAGCAGGTAGAAGTCGCTCACGGGGCTGCTTTCCCGTCGCTGCGCTCGCCCAGGGGTGCGGCTTCCCGGTCTTGCGCCGCCCACTCGTCGGCCAGCAGCTTGCGGGTGTCGCGCAGCAGCTGCGGGATGACCTTGGTGCCGCCGATGACGGTGATGAAGTTGGCGTCGCCGCCCCAGCGTGGCACCACGTGCATGTGCAGGTGGTCGGCCAGCGAACCGCCGGCCGAGGTGCCCAGGTTCAGACCGACGTTGAAGGCATGCGGGTTCGAGATGGCCTTCATCACGCGAATTGCCTTCTGGGTGAACGCCATCAGCTCGCCGCTCTCGGCGTCGGTGAGATCCTCGAGTTCGGATACCTTGCGGTAGGGCACGACCATAAGGTGCCCCGGGTTGTACGGGTACAGGTTGAGCACTGCGTAGACCTGCTCGCCGCGCGCGACGATCAGGCCCTCCTCGTCGGACATCGTGGGAATGTCGATGAACGGCTGCTTCGAGCCCGCGGACGTGCCCTCGCCACCCTTCATCGGAGCGTCGACGATGTAGCTCATCCGGTGCGGCGTCCACAGCCGCTGCAGATAGTCGACGTCGCCCACGCCCCGGTCCACTATGGCGTCACCGACGCCGCGGTCCACGATGCCCCCATCCTCGGTCACGCCTGCGCGCCCCGCGCTTCGTTCACCAATTCTGCTGTCGGGAAAGCGTTTTCGCGGCGCGCGATCCAGCCCGCGATGAGGTCGACGGCCTCGGCCACGGGGACGCCGTTGACCTGGGTGCGGTCACCGAACCGGAAGGACACCGCACCTGCCTCTTTGTCCTTGTCCCCCGCCAGCAGCATGAACGGCACCTTCAGGTTGGTGTGGTTGACGATCTTCTTCGCCATCCGGTCGTCGCTGCCGTCGACCTCGACCCGAATCCCGCGCGACTTCAGTTGCGCCGCAACGTCGTACAGGTAGTCCAGGTGCGCGTCGGCGACCGGGATGCCGACGACCTGCACCGGGGCCAGCCAGGCCGGGAACGCGCCGGCGTAGTGCTCGGTGAGCACGCCGAAGAACCGTTCGATGGACCCGAACAGGGCGCGGTGGATCAGCACCGGGCGCTGCCGGCTGCCGTCGGCTGCGGTGTACTCCAGTTCGAACCGGTCAGGCATGTTGAAGTCCAGCTGGATGGTCGACATCTGCCAGCTGCGGCCCAGGGCGTCCTTGACCTGGACCGAGATCTTGGGTCCGTAGAACGCCGCGCCACCCGGGTCGGGCACCAGGTCCAGGCCGGAGGCCTCGGCGACCTCGCGCAGCGTCTCGGTGGCCTCTTCCCACAGTTCGTCGGAGCCGACGTACTTGTCCGGGTCCTTGGTGGACAGCTCCAGGTAGTAGTCGTCCAGGCCGTAGTCGCTCAGCAGGTCCAGCACGAACTGCAGCAGCGTGGTCAGCTCGTCGCGCATCTGCTCACGGGTGACGTAGATGTGCGCGTCGTCCTGCGTCATGCCGCGCACGCGGGTCAGGCCGTGGACGACGCCCGACTTCTCGTAGCGGTACACGCTGCCGAACTCGAAGAGCCGCAGCGGCAGCTCGCGGTACGACCGCCCCCGCGACCGGAAGATCAGGTGGTGCATGGGGCAGTTCATGGGCTTGAGGTAGTAGTTCTGCCCCGGCTTGCGCAGCGTGCCGTCTTCGTTGAACTCCGCGTCGATGTGCATCGGCGGGTACATGCCGTCGGCGTACCACTCCAGGTGTCCGGAGGTGATGTACAGCTGCTCTTTGGTGATGTGCGGGGTGTTGACGAACTCGTAGCCGGCTTCTTGGTGCTTGCGCCGCGAGTAGTCCTCCAGCTCACGGCGGACGATGCCGCCCTTCGGATGGAACACCGGCAGACCCGAGCCCAGCTCGTCGGGGAAGCTGAACAGGTCCAGCTCCACGCCCAGCTTGCGGTGGTCGCGGCGCAGCGCCTCCTCGATCAGTTCGAGGTGCTTGTCGAGGGCCTCCTGCGACTCCCAGGCGGTGCCGTAGACGCGCTGCAGGCTGGCGTTCTTCTGGTCGCCGCGCCAGTAGGCGGCGCTGCTGCGGGTGAGCTTGAACGCCGGGATGTGCTTGGTGGTCGGGATGTGCGGGCCCCGGCACAGGTCGCCCCAAACCCGTTCGCGGGTACGGGGATTGAGGTTGTCATAGGCCGTCAGCTCGTCGCCGCCGACCTCCATGATGTCGGCGTCACCGGACTTGTCGTCGACCAGTTCGAGCTTGTAGGGCTCCTTGGCCAGCTCTTCGCGGGCCTGCTCCTTGGACTCGTACACGCGACGGTCGAACAGCTGACCGTCCTTGATGATCTTCTGCATGCGCTTCTCGAGCTTGGCCAGATCGTCCGGCGTGAAGGGCTCGGCAACGTCGAAGTCGTAGTAGAAGCCGTCGGTGATCGGCGGGCCGATGCCGAGCTTGGCCTCTGGGAACAGGTCCTGCACGGCCTGGGCCAACACGTGGGCGCACGAGTGGCGGATGACGCTGCGCCCGTCCTCGGTGTTCGCGGCCACCGGGGTGATCTCGACGTCGACGTCCGGGGTCCAGGACAGGTCACGCAGGCGGCCGTCGGCGTCCCTGACCACGACGATGGCGTCCACCTCGCCACGCTGCGGCAGTCCGGCCTCGCGGACCGCGGCGCCTGCGGTAGTCCCGGCAGCGACCCGGATCGGGGCTGCTGGTGCGGGGCTGGCGACGGCGGTCATCGAGACACTCCTACTGGTTAGGTGACGGTCGCGACCATGCTATCGGCACCGGTCATCGCTTCGCGGCGCAGCGCCGCTCAAGGCTGACCCGGCTTGAGCTTGACGAAGAGGGCCTCGGCGTCGGCGAGCACCGTGTCACCGTCCAGCAGCGCACCGGTGATGAAGATCTTGCGGCCTTCGACGCGCTCCAGCGCAGCCGTGGCGTGCAGGTCCCGTTCAACGGGGACGATATGCCGGTAGTTGATGTGCAGGTAGGCGGTGCGCTGGAAGGGGCTGTCGGTGAGCCGGTAGGCGGCATGCCCCAGCACCGAATCGAACAGCAGCCCGATCGACCCGCCGTGCGCAGCGCCGTTGCGGCCCAGATGAAAGCGCCGGAACCGGACGGGACCGGCGATCCGGCCGTCATCTGTGACCTTGAGGTCCGACGGCACGTTCAGGACGTTGCCGCGGTTGGGTAGGTCGAGTCGGCGGCCCGACGGTGAGTGCCACTCGTCGGCGCGGTACGGCGCCAGCAGGGCGTTGGCCTGTTCGATGAGGTTCGCGGCCTGGGTGATGACGTCGTCGGGCGCGTCGGCACCGCGCGCGTGGTCGCCGACCGTGCGGACGGATTCGACGAACCTGCCGTAGTCCGGGCCGCCCTGGGTGGTGGGTTTGGGCGGGTTGAATCCCCCGCCGGCATGCATATCCACCTGTCTCTCTTATCACGGTGGCAAGGTGGCCCTATGCGACTGAGCGACCTGGCCGGGCTGGCATTCACCTACCCCGAGGTCGGGGCGACCGCCGGCGATCCGCCGGATGGCTACCACCAGGTGCACGCGGAGGCCCAGATCGGTTCGGGTCGAGCACGATTCGACGAGGCGGCCGCCGCGGTCCTGCGGTGGGGCATGCAACGCGGTGTCGGCATGCGGGTGGAGGCGACCACCGTGACCGCGGCGCCCGGCACGGACATGCTGGGTCACCTCGGACCCGTACAGGTCCCCTGCCGCGTGGTGTACGTCGTCGACGAACCCGACCGGCGCGGATTCGCCTACGGGACACTGCCCGGCCACCCGGAGTCCGGCGAGGAGCTGTTCTGCGTGCGCTACGACACCGCCACCGATGCCGTTTACGCCGAGGTCCGCGCGTTCTCCCGGCCGGCGCGCTGGTGGAGCCGGCTTGGTGCGCCGGTCGCCCGGGTAGCACAGCGCTTCATCGGTCAGCGCTATCTGCGCGCGGTGTAAGCGATCCGGCGGTCACCGCAACACTATTCAGTTGTCAAGGTGCACAACGCTTTATGTGTTATGCGGCGTGGTCGAGTCGCATGGTGCGGCGGTTGTAAGCCGGTACCGGGTTCCGCTGTGGGTTGACGGTGGCGGGTGGGATGAGCCAGGGGTGCCGGTCGAGGCCCATGACGACGTCCCAGCCGTCGTGGTGGACGTTGGCGTGACACGCCGGGCACAGCAGGCACCCGTTGCCCAGTGATGTCTCGCCGCCGTGGGTCCAGTGCACGATGTGATGGGCATGGGTGCGCCCCGGGGGTGCGCCGCATTTGATGCAGCACTGATCCCGCAGATACAGGGCTTTGCGCAGGTGCGGCGGGAACAGCCGCTTCTCCCGCCCCATGTCGAGGGGCACCTGCTCGTCGTCCACGACGACGGTCGTCACAGCCGTGTCGCAGGTCAGCCGTTCCAGGGTCATGGTGCTGATCGACCCCATGAACGCCAACGCCGCCAAATCCGGAACCTGTGCGGGCACCGTCACCAACAGCTGCGTCCGCGGCGCGGACGCGACATCCCCACCGCGGGCAGCGATGTCCAGCACCGCCTCCAACGCATCGGCCCGCCGCCGGCTGGCGGAGCGGGTGTCGGGGCTGCCGTCGGGTTCGGGCCGCGGCGCCGACAGCTCTTCCACTGCGGCGACCAGCTTGGCGCCGACTTCGGCATCCAGGTCCGCCCGCACCTGCAGCCGCCCGTCACTGGTTACCCGGTGCTCGAGGGTGTTGACCGACCAATCCTCCGCCGCCGGCAACCCACCCTCGGCCGCGGCGGCGCGGTTGCCCAACTTTCGGCCCCGGTCCGCGATCGCGGCCGGGGTGGCTCCGGAGAAGAACTGCCCCAACAAATCCGTCACCTGGCGGAATCGGGCCTCCTCATCCACCTCACCGGGGGATCGGGCTCGAATGTGGTTGACGCCTTTGACGATCGCATCGACATGCTCACCCGAGACCGCCCCATCGCACGCGTGCGCCACCAACGTCGGCAACAACGGCAACGCCCCACCGACCCGAACCAGCCGCTCCGCCACCGACGGTGCACACCCCAGCGACATCAACAGCTCCCGCAGCGTCCGCCCCTGGCCCGCGGCCACACCCAACCGGTCCAACACCCCGGCCAGCGTCGCCGCCAGATGATCGACCAATTTCCGCATCCTCAACAGACACCGCGCCACCTCCAGCGCGTCGTCCCCGGCCATCTCGTCGGGGACCACCACGTCACGAAGATGGTCGAGAAGGGGGTTGAGATCCGGTGCGATTCCCATGCCCAATTGTATCGAACAAATGTTCGAACAGCAAGGGTCAATTACGCCCGCGATGCCCGATTACCCGGCCGCACGCCAGCCCACTCGACTGTGATTCACCCGGCCACCACTGACCAGGTGTTGTAGCTTTCACACGAAACTGACACGCCAAGGGGTGCTGGGTGGAGCCGACACGATTCGGGCACTACGAGCTGCGCGAACTGATAGGCCGCGGCGGCATGGGCGAGGTCTACGTCGCATACGACACCAACACCCAGCGGACTGTGGCGCTCAAGGTGCTGCCGCCACACCTGGCCAAGGACCCGGTGTTCCAGGAACGGTTCAAGCGCGAGTCGCAGGCCGCGGCCGGCCTCAACGAGCCGCACGTCGTCCCCATTCACGGATTCGGCGAGATCGACCACCAGCTCTACCTCGACATGCGGCTCATCGAGGGCCGCACCCTCGCGGAAATCCTGGCCGACACCGAGCACCGTCCAAGCCCGGAATTCTCGGTCCGGGTCATCGAGCAGATCGCCGCAGCCCTGGACGCTGCACACGGCACCGGGTTGATCCACCGGGACATCAAGCCCTCCAACATCCTGGTGACCGACCACGACTTCGCCTATCTGATCGACTTCGGCCTGGCCCGGACCGCCGGCGAGCACGGATTGACCACGGCCGGAAGCACTCTCGGCACGCTGGCCTACATGGCGCCCGAGCGGTTCGAGGGCGGCCAGGCCGACCCCCGCTCGGACATCTACGCACTGGCCTGCGTGCTGTACGAATGTCTCACCGGCCGGCGGCCGTATCCGGCCGACAGTCTCGAGCACCAGATCGCCGGGCACGTCAGTGCTCCCGCGCCGAAGCCGTCCGACGTGGACCGGCGGCTCGCCGCATTCGACGACGTCATCGCCAAGGGCATGGCCAAGAAACCCGGCAAGCGCTATCAGCACGCAGGCGAACTCGCCGCCGACGCCCGCGCCGCACTGAGTGCCCAAGTCCGCGTCTCGGGCCGCACCGGCCCGCGGACGGGCTCGGGACGCCATGCAGTGCAGACCGCCGAACCGAAGCGCCGCACCCGGCGAATCGTGATCGCCGTCGGTGCGGTCATCGTGCTGGCCGCCGGCGCGGGAACGGCGTGGCTCTACTGGTCCCGGCAATACCAGGTGGGCCCGTCGGGTTCGGTGCCGTCGATCGCCGCCAAGCTGCCCGCCGACCTCAGGGATTCCGGCCGGCTGGTGGTGGGAGTCAACATCCCTTATGCGCCAAATGAATTCAAGGGCCCCGATGGGAAGTTCACCGGTTTCGACGTCGACCTGATGACGGCGGTGAGCCGGGTGCTCGGACTCGAGCCGGAGTTCCGGGAGATCGGAATCTCCAAGATCGTCGCCTCGGTGCACGACGGCATCATCTCGGTCGGGGCATCCTCGACCACCGACACCAAACAGCGGGAGAAGTCAGCCGACTTCGTGACGTACTTCAAGGCCGGCGTGCTCTGGGCGCGGCGGGCCGGATCGAGTGTGGATCCCAACGCGGCGTGCGGACTTCGAGTGGGCGTACACCTGGGCTCGGTCGAGGAAACAGACCACCTGCCGGCCCGCAGCGCGGCATGTGTGGCGGCCGGGGTGGCCCCCATCGAGATCGTCCCCATCGCCGGTCAGGACGGCGTCACCGCCGCCCTGCTCGCCGGCACCGTCGACGCCATGGCCGCCGACTCGCCCGTCACCGGCTACGCGATCAAACTCAGCGGCGGCAAGCTGGAAGCGGCCGGCGGAATCGTCGATGCGCAGCCCTACGGGTGGCCGGTGGCCAAGGGCTCGTCGCTCGCCGCCGCGTTGCAGGCGGCGCTCAAACATCTCATGGAGACCGGCGAATACCGGGAGATCGCCACCAAATGGGGTGTGGAGATGGGCGTCATCGACAAGCCGGTGATCAACGGTGCGCTGCGCTAGCGGCGTCACTTCGGACCGACATCGGCGCCCAGCCACTTGCGGCTGACGGCCGCATAGCTACCGTCGCTTTGAATGGTGCTGAGCCACTTGTTGATTCGCTGCTGCAGCTCCGCCGCACCCTTGGGCATCAGGTACGCCTTCTGCGCGACGGTGAACGGCTGATCGGTCGACACCGCGCACAATTGCGGATGTTGCGTGGCCTGCCAACGGATTTCACTGCCGTCGGTGATCATGACGTCGGCCTTGCCCTCGATGACCTGATCGAAAATGGTGTTGTTGTCCGGGTATTCGATGATGGTCGCGTGGTGCAGGTTCGCGCGATCGAATTGCTCGTTGGTGCCACCGGGATTGACGACCACTCGCACTCCCCCGCGGTCGATGTCGGTTAGAGACCGATATTTCGCGGCATCGGCACAACGCACGACCGCCGCCTTGCCGTCACGCAGATACGGGTCGGAGAACAGCGCCTTGGCAGCCCGGTCGGCGGTGACGGTGATGCCGCCGACGGCAAGTTCGCACTTCTGACCCAGGTCGGCCATGAGCGTCGGCCAGGTGGTCGGCACCAGGTGCACTTCCGCGCCGGATTCGCGGGCGAAATCCTGGACCAGATCGATGTCCATACCGCTCCACCGGCCGTCGGCGTCACGGTAGGTGAACGGGCGGTAGTCGCCGGTGCTGCACACCGTCAGCGCCTGTGGCGGGGATTTCGCAGGCGGCGAGCTGCACGCCGAAATAGCCACGACCAGCACCGACGCGGCGGAGAGCACTGTGCGCCTCATGCAGCCAGGCTCTCACGCGACCGCCAACTCGCCTACGCTGGCCGTATGCGTCGAGTCGCGGCACTGGTCCTGGCAGGTGCGCTCCTGAGCGCCTGCACGCAGACCGTGCCGGGGCAGCCCGGCGCGCCGGCCGAGCTCAAGTGGCAACGCCCTATCACCGATTCGGTGTCCAGCCTGGGCGGGACGCTCGGCACTGTCGGGGAAGCGATGACCGCGCACGACTTCGTCGCCATGTCCCGGGGATGCACGAAACTGCAAGGGACTCTGGACGATCTCGGCAAGAACCTGCCGACTCCCGATGCGGACGTCAACTCGTCGTTGCAGGACAGCATCGACAACTTCCGATCGTTCGCGCGCGTGTGCACGATGATGACGCCGGGCACCGCGGACGCATCGCTCGACCAGCTGAGCGGCTACCTGGACCGCGGCGACACCTCCATGCGAAAAGCCTTGCAGCAGATGGGCATCGAGCTGCCCTCCACCCGCTAGGCGGTCAGCCGGCCGGTTTCGATGCCACCAACCCCACCGCCGCCAGATGCCCGCGGTGCCGCGCATAAGACAGTCGCAACTGCCGCACGCGGCGGCGGGCTTCCCGGTGCCTCGCGAGCTTCACATCGAAACTGATTGCGCCCCAGACGCCTTCGTCGGCGATCTGGCGCCGCAGCGCCAGCGGTGCCGCCCGCGCGATCCGCACCCGCTCGACCGTCAGCCCCGCAGTCGTCAGCAGCTGCTCCCACTCGGCCACCGTCATGGGTCGGACCTTGGTCAGTGCGGCGCCGGCCAACTGCCCCGCGATATCGGCGGCCTCGGCCATGGTGTCGGGCGACATCGCCAGTTCGTGCACCGCGTAGCGGCCGCCCGGGCGCAGCAAGCGCACGGCCTCCGCGACGATCGCCTCCTTGACGTCCCTGTCATGCAGGGTGAGCAGAGACTCGTTGATCACCACATCCGCGCTGCCGCCGGGCAGGCCCGTATTCGCGGCATCCCCGACCCTCACATTGTCTTGCCCGGCCACCAGAGCGACCGTGTCGGCGGCATCACGGTCCAGTTCCACACCCAGGTACGAACGCGGGCCGCGGGCCAGAATCTCGGCCGCGGTCCGCCCCATTCCAGGGGCGAACTCGACGACGTCGGCATTGCTGACCGCCGCATCGGCCAGCAGCGCGCGCGTCAAATGCACGCCGCCGGGCCGCAGCACCCGTTTCCCTAGCCTGGCCAGCAGCCAATGCCCGGCCACCGTGTAGTCGCCCCGATCCGCCCTCGGCAGTGCCGGCGGGATCGGATGCGATGGGGCGTAATTGCCGTAATGCCAATGATTCATCGCTACTGCGATTCCCGCTCAGCCCGCGCGCAAACGTGCTGCGGCCGACGGCGTTCCACCGCAGGTCAACCCGTTGCCGCCCATAGTTCGCCAACTCCCAGTATGTTTGCCCTGTCGTTCGGTCCCACGTTGCGCCCGAAGGAGCCACATGACCATCGCGTCCCAGCGTCACCGCGTCGTCGTCATCGGATCGGGGTTCGGTGGCCTGCAGGCCGCCAAGGCCCTCAAACGCGCCGACGTGGACATCACCTTGATCTCACGCACGACGACCCACCTCTTCCAGCCGTTGCTGTACCAGGTCGCCACCGGCATCCTGTCCGAAGGCGAGATCGCCCCGACGACGCGGCTGGTCCTGCGCAAGCAGAAGAACGTCACGGTCCGGCTCGGCGAGGTCGAGGGCATCGACCTGCAGGCGCAGACCGTCACCTCCAAGCTCATGTCGCAGGTGACCGTGACGCCGTACGACAGCCTGATCGTCGCGGCGGGCGCGCAGCAGTCCTACTTCGGCAACGACCACTTCGCGACGTTCGCGCCGGGCATGAAGACCATCGACGACGCCCTCGAACTGCGCGGCCGCATCCTGGGCGCGTTCGAGGCCGCCGAGGTGGTCACCGACCCGGCAGAACGCGAACGGCGGCTGACGTTCGTCGTCGTCGGCGCCGGGCCAACCGGCGTCGAATTGGCCGGGCAGATCGCCGAGCTGGCCGAACGCACCCTGGCCGGAGCGTTCCGCAGCATCAAACCCGAGGACTGCCGCGTGATCCTGCTGGACGCCGCGCCCGCGGTGCTGCCCCCGATGGGTCCCAAGCTCGGCGCCAAGGCGCAGAAACGCCTGGAAAAGCTCGGCGTCGAGATCCAGCTCAACGCGATGGTCAGCGACGTCGACTACAAGGGCATCACCGTCAAGGACAAGGACGGCACCGAGCGCCGCATCGACTGCGCCTGCAAGGTGTGGTCGGCCGGCGTGCAGGCGAGCCCGCTGGGCAAGCTCATCGCCGAGCAGTCCGACGGCAGCCAGACCGACCGGGCCGGCCGCGTCCTGGTCGAACCCGACCTCACGGTCAAAGGGCACCCGAACGTGTTCGTCATCGGTGACCTGATGGCCGTCCCGGGGGTGCCGGGCATGGCCCAGGGCGCGATCCAGGGCGCCACCTACGCCGCCGACATCATCAAGCGGTCTCTGGCCGGCCAGGACGACCCAGCCAACCGCGAACCCTTCAAGTACTGGGACAAGGGCAGCATGGCGACGGTGTCACGGTTCGACGCCGTCGCGCAGGTACCGGTGCCGTTGACCAACAAGAAACTGGAATTCGCCGGGCCGCTCGCGTGGCTGTCGTGGCTGGTGCTGCACCTGGTCTATCTGGTCGGCTACAAGAACCGGGTGACGACGCTGTTCACCTGGTTCGTCACCTTCCTGGGCCGCGGGCGCGCGCAGATGGCGATCACCAGCCAGATGATCTACGCACGCACCTCGATGCAGCTGCTACAGAACCAGCTGAACGCGTTGGCCGCGGCCGACAAGGTCGAGAAGAACGAGTCCGCCTAACGCTTCTCGTCGGGGCTCCAGGTGCTCGGCAGCATCGGCGCCCGCGTCCCGTCGCCGGACACCGCCGTCAAACCCGCCGGCCTCGCGCCCGCGCTCGATACGGCTCCGGTGAACCCCATGGGGCCGGCGCCGCTGTCCGAAGCGCCGGATTCCCACTCCGGGGCGACGTCGAGGTCCATGTATTCGACAGCGTCACCTTCACGCTTGCGGCGACCCCGGCGCCGGCGCGCCTGCCGGGCCGCCGCCGCGGCAGCCGCGGCTTCTCGGGCAGGCGTCGACACCCGTGCCGACGCGGCCGCGTCGGCACGCGTCTGACGCTGAAGCCAGGCGCTCGCGCCGATGCCCGAACCGTCGCCGACGGCGTACGGGAACCCGGGGTCTGCGACGGGCGGTGGAGACGTGGGTGTCGGAGCGGGCGACGGGACCGTGCCGGTCGCTGCAGATGCAGCCGCACCTGCCGGCGCAGAAGCCGGGGCTGCCGCCGTCGACGCCGGGCTGGGCGCGGGGGCCGCTGCGGCAGCCGGGGTGGACGGTTCCTGCGCCGCGGGAAATGGCTCGGCGCCAACGGCTTCCGGGGACACCTGGATACCGGCCAGTCCCGCGAGCCCGGCCACCCAGCCGAGGTTGGCGATCGCCAGCCCCAACGCCGGCTGGATCAACGCCGGGGCGAACTGTCCGAGCACCGAAGCCAGCTGGGAGGCATGGAAAGTCACGTCCGCCAACACCATCGGCAGGTTGGTCAGCAGCGCGGCCGGATCGGTCAGCAGGTTGTTCCACAGCAGTCGGAGGTGCTCGCCCATCTCGGCGCCGACGTCGAACCACCACTCCAGATCGGTCGGATCCAGATCGCCGTGGCCGTGGCCGTGATCATGCCCGTGATCGTGGTCATGACCGTGGTCGTCGTGCGCCACGATCGAGGGCGCAGGTGTGGAGTGCGTCGCGGACGTCATCGCCACGTCGGACACGGCTTCGTATGTCGCCATCGCGGTGGCGGCCTGCACCCACATGCGGACGTAGTCGGCCTCGGTCACCGCGATCGGAATTGTGTTGATACCGAAGAAGTTTGTGGCCACCAACGCGGCCTGCGCGGCGTGGTTGGCAGCCAGCTCGGCGAGTGTCGGCATGATGGCGAGAGCGGCACTGTATGCCCCTGCGACAGCCTCATGCTGAGCCGCGCGGGCAGTGCTTTCCAGGCCGCTCTGGATCAACCACTCCAGATACGGAACGTGTGCGGCCGCGTACCTCTCGGCGGTCGGGCCCTGCCACGCTCCCAGGTGCGTTGCAGTCAGGACGGCGCGAAGCTCTTCGGCGACCGCCGTGTAGGTCGCGCCGAGCGACGACCATTGGGCGGCGGCCGCGAGCAGTGGCCCCGGGCCCGGGCCGCTGCTGAGCAATGCCGAATGCACCTCCGGCGGCGACGCCATCCACACCGGCATTGCCATCGCGCATCCCCTCGCCCCGTTAACGATAATGAAAACTATATTCATTAAGGTAGCAGGCGGGTGCCCCGGCCCGAGAAAATGCGTTGCCGATCGGGTGGTGGCTCTGGAAGATGCGACCTACCCAGGTCCACCCGCCAGCGCCCAGGAGTGCATCCATGTCCGACTTCTCGCCGGTCATCACCGACTACTGGAGCGCCGTATTCAGCGGGAAAACGTTGCACAGCAACGAACATCTGACGATCACCGTCAACCCCGATCTCGATCACGACGAACGCGTCGCCATCCTGCGATCGGTAGACGACGAACCGGTCGCAATCACCGTGAGTCCCGCTGTCTCGGATGCACTGACCAAAGACATTGCCGCACTCGGCAATCCGACAGAGGCCGGCATACGGGCCGCCTTGGCAACCCAGGATGTCGTGCTCAACGGCGCCGACAATGTGTTCTATCTCTCAGAACCAGCAGCGGCGGACATCCTCGACGACGTCGGATCGCCCAACGTGCGCCCGCTCACCGACGACGACGCCGAACTCTTTGCCTCGTTCAAAGCGACTGTGCCCGAACAAGACTGGGACAACGCGTACGTCGAGCTCGACCACTGGGCGGTGTTCGGCGCGTTCGACGAACATGGGCGCCTCGTCAGCATCGGCAGCATGTATCCGTGGGACGACGAGTATCCGTTGGCCGATCTCGGAGTGCTCACCACCAGCGCTGCACGCGGCCGCGGGCATGCAAAGACGTTGGTGCGCGCAATGTTTCGCTACGCGCTCACCGAAGGATATGAGCCGCAATACCGATGCCAGCTGGACAATGCCGCCTCGAACAAGCTGGCGGCAAGCCTGGGTTTGCAGCTGTTCGGACAGTGGGAAGTCGTCATGCCCGATGATGCGTGACGGCGGGCTTGTGTGGTGGTCCCGACTGGGATCGAACCAGTGACCTTCCGCGTGTGAGGCGGACGCTCTCCCCCTGAGCTACGAGACCGGGGAATCTCACCGACCGGATCGGTGCGACGACAGACACTAACACGTCCCACGACCCGAACGGGAATCGCGCCCCGCCGGCACCAGGACGCACCCGCGCCGGGCGCCCAGACCCACCCCCGCGCCGCCTCAGGAGTCACACGACACAACGCCTGAAACACCGGCCAGGACTCGGTCACCTGCCCGAACCAGCCCGTTTACCAGCGGTTTTCACGCGATTTGTATCTGCTCGCATTCGTGCACTAATGTCTTGCATCGCAACGGACGAACAAAGTTCAACCGAAGCGAAACGCGGATGTAGCGCAGTTGGTAGCGCATCACCTTGCCAAGGTGAGGGTCGCGGGTTCGAATCCCGTCATCCGCTCGAAGGTGCGAATGGCATCAGCCCCAGTGGTGGAGTGGCCGAGTGGTGAGGCAACGGCCTGCAAAGCCGTGCACACGGGTTCGATTCCCGTCTCCACCTCCACAAGTTTCAACCCGGCGCGATTAGCTCAGCGGGAGAGCGCTTCCCTGACACGGAAGAGGTCACTGGTTCAATCCCAGTATCGCGCACCACAGTTTGACGACAGGCCCGGTTTTCGAACCGGGCCTTTCTTATTGCCTCACGGAGCCAAGAACTCTCTCGTCCAGCAATCCGCAATATATTCGTACCGATGCGCGGTTTCTTGCCGAATCTGCGTACAGACCACTGGAGATGGCGGTAGCGTCCAGCTCGCAATATCGGCATATTGCCGAGCCGAGCTAACTCTCCGAGGTCGAAATGTTGCGTGCGTTGATCGTTGCTGCCCTGATCACTTCTGCCGGTGTGGCCATCGCACCCGCCGCGCAGGCATCGGGATACAAGAACTGCTCGGCAGCCCACGCCGACGGTCGGTACAACATCCCGCAGGGTGACCCCGACTACAAGGCGTCCCAGGACCGCGACGGCGACGGCATCGCCTGCGAAGGCTGATCAGACCGCGGTGGCGCGCAGGCCTTCATCGAGTTCTTCGCGGACGTGCCGCTCCACCAGCAGGGGCACGAAATCCCGCACCGTGCACGACGTGAAGGCTTCGTGCGCTTGCCGCACCGACGCGGCGATCAGCGTGGGATCGAGTGCCGGATAGCGCGCCGTCAGGCGTGCCACGACTTCGCCGATCGCTCGCTCTTCACTGAACTCGCGCATCGCCCCATTCTCGCGCAGCGCTCCCCTGCGCGAGGCCGGAACGGGGCAAGAGAGTCCGGTCACCGACCGGCGGTCACCTCGTCGTAGAAGATGCCCAGCCGGTCGATCCGCCACAACTGCCCGTACACCACGAGGACGGCGCCGAATACCGTCGGCCAGATGAGCAGCGCGCCGAGCCCCCACGTCAGCAGCCCGGCGCCGGCGATCGCGCCCACGGCCCAAATTCTTTGGACGACAGCGAAACCCGCCGGCACGCGCGATCGGTCCTGCAGCCACAGCCGTTCGCCGTAGATGCCTCGGGAGGACCAGGCGACCGGCTTGTCGACGGGCGCGAACGCATGCGGGTTCCACCACAGCCACAGGACGACGACGCCGACGGGCGCCAGCGCCCACCAGCCGATCCAGACGCGGCTCCAGATCGCCAGCACCATCAGCGGGATGGCCGCGAATCGTGTCCATACGCTCCACGGGTTGGCGTGGCGCCGCCAGGCCTCGTCGCTCATGCCGGCGGCGCGGGCGTATTTGTCCAAGAGCTTCATCGCAGCATTCCCCTCGCCAGCGTTCGGATGGTGGCCTCGAGGACGTCCTCGTAGTCGGCGCCGAACCGGTCGCGGTTCATCACCACCAGCCCGACTGACCGCATGACACCCAGCAGGGTCTCCGGCGCAATGTCGTCGACCAGGACGCAGGCCCGCTGGCCGGCCGCGAGGTAGTCCAGCATCGGGCTGACGACCTCGGGCATGACGCGCGCGAGTTGCTCGGGCCCGACGCGGCGGTTGACCGCCGTCAGCTCGTCCGCATGTGTCAGCAGCCGCCGATAGAACGGATCGTTGACGAGCACATCGGTGATGGCGCGCAGGACGGCGACGAGGTTCTCCTCATCGACGGGCCGACCCAGCACCTCGGCGAGCCGGGCACCCACCAGGGGCGCGCGCCGCAGCATCACCTCGAGATAGAGCGACTCCTTCGAGTCGAAGAACGCATAGAAGCTGCCCTTGGCGATCCCCGCCGGCTGGACGAGTTCATCGAGCGACGTCTTCTTCAAGCCCTGTGCGGCGAACAGTCGCTCGGCCGTATGGACGAGGACGCGCGCAATGCGCTCCCTATCGTCGGAAGTGAACGCCACGGCCATAGCTATGACTCCTTTAGTCAGACAGTCATAGCCTACGCGTTTGCCATGGGCGCCGCGAGGGCATTCCAGCATTCACCAGCCCCGAAGGCGTAGGCACAGTGAACACCGGAGGATTTGCCTCACCCGGTGCGTAACGATTTACTGCCGAGCGTCGATAAACTAGCTCAGCAGGGTGTCATCAATAGCCATCGGGCGATGTTGACCTTCCACGCAGCTAATTGAGTAATGCCATGTCCGCAGCCTCGGGCAACGGTCGGCGGCCCGCCCACCCAACAGCTGGAACGAGATAGGCATCAGCCCAGTTCAAATAACTCGTCGGCGACCCCGCCAAGGCCGGGTCGAACACACCGTGGCGCCGCCACACCTGCCCCAGCAGTCACCAGGACGTGGAACTCGCTCGTTTCCGTCAGCAAACCAGAATCTGTTACGTGAACATTTCCGCAAAGTTCGCTCAATTGGTTGCACAACGCTCGAATGTGGACTACAAATGTTTGCTGTAAGCGAGTTTCGCTCCAGGAGGGACACCAATCATGGCTAACATCACCACTCGCATCGCAGGATCGATCGCCCTGGCTGGAGGCGCCGCGATCGTCGCGCTCGCCGGCGCCGGCGCCGCTTCGGCCGCCCCGACCCCGCCGCCGCCGAACCCGATCCAGGCGATCGGCCAGTTCGGCACCCAGCTGAACCACGCCATCGGCACGTTCGGCACGCAAAACGAGCAGGCCCTCGGCCAGGCCGGCACCTACTACAACCAGCAGGCCGGCACCGCGGGCACCTACTACGAGCAGGGCGCGGGCCAGCTGGGCACCTTCGCCACCCAGCAGCTCGTCGGCCTCGTCGGCGGCGTCTTCGCACCGCAGCACTGATTCGCGAACACACAGAGCAGGGCGTGGGCCGAGGCGGCCCACGCCCTGCTCTGTTTTCTCCACCACTATGCGCCCCACGCACATAGCTAGAAGAGCTAAACTTTGACCTCATGAGCTCAAAGACGTCGATCGCCGCTGCCGCGGCACTGGCAGTGGTGAGCTGGGGCGCATCGGCGGCGGTTGCCGTGGCCGACCCCACGCCTGCTCCCCCGGGCCCCGCGGCCCCCGCCGGAGGCCTGAAGACCAGCATCGACGCCGACGGGCTGTACATCGTCGGCAAGGACATCGCGCCCGGCACCTACGCCACGGCCGGACCGGTCGGCGACAAGCGCTGCTACTGGCGCCGGATGAACAACGCGGACCCGCACGCCAAGAACAACGTCATCGACAGCGCCATGACCGCCAAGCCCCAGGTCGTGCTCATCGATGAGACCGACAAGGCCTTCAAGACCAGCGGCTGCCAGCCGTGGCACGTCACCGATGCCGCACCGGACTCCACCGGACCGGGGCCCAACATCTCCCCGCAGGCCCGCGCCGCGATCGCGATTCTCGGCACCCTCGGCGGAGGCGGCGGCGCCCCTGCCCCCGCCCCGGCACCTGCAGCGCCGCCCGCACCGCCGGCCACGCCGTAGTAGTGCATCCTTAGCGGCATGGACGTCGACGCGCTGCTGCAATCGATCCCGCCGCTGGCGGTGTATCTCGTGGTCGGGTTCGTGATCGGGCTCGAGAGCCTGGGCATCCCGCTGCCCGGCGAGATCATTCTGGTCACGGCCGCCGTCATGTCGTCCCGGCACACGCTCGACATCGACCCCCTGGGCGTCGGACTGTCCGCTGCCGCCGGCGCCATCATCGGCGACTCGATCGGATACAGCATCGGCCGCCGTTTCGGCATGTCGTTGTTCGAGCGCCTGGGCCGCCGGTTCCCCAAGCACTTCGGGCCGGGTCACGTCGCACTCGCCCGCCGGCTCTTCAGCCGCTGGGGCGTCTGGGCCGTGTTCTTCGGCCGTTTCGTCGCGCTGCTGCGCATCTTCGCCGGGCCGCTGGCCGGGGCCCTCAAGATGCACTACACGCGCTTCCTGGCCGCCAACGCCGCCGGCGGCATCGTGTGGGCCTGCGGCACCACGGCCGTCGTCTATTACCTGGGCGTGGCCGCCGAGAAGTGGTTGGCTCGGTTCTCCTGGGTCGCGCTGCTGGTCGGTGGCCTGATCGCCCTGACCGTGACGATTGTGCTGAAGGAACGCACCGCCAAGGCGATCGAGCAACTGGAAACCGAACACGACTGGGACACCCTGCGCCAGTCATAGCGGCGTCAACTTGCGGTTGACGAATGCCATGCGTCAACCTACCGTTGACGCATGGCTACATCTGCTGAATCCGCACACACCTCGACACCCAATCCGATTGCCGGCACCGTCCGCCTCGACGACCTCATCGAGGCGATCAAGAAGGTGCACACCGAACCGCTCGACCAACTCACCGACGCGATGCTCGCCGCCGAACATCTCGGCGACATCGCCGACCACCTCATCGGCCACTTCGTCGACCAGGCCCGCCGTTCGGGGGCGTCGTGGACCGACATCGGCAGCAGCATGGGCGTCACCAAGCAGGCCGCCCAGAAGCGCTTCGTCCCCAAGGAACCCCGGTTCGACACCATGGATCCCAAGGACGGATTCAGCCGGTTCACCCCGCGTGCCCGCACCGCTGTCGTCGAGGCCCAGCAGGCCGCGCACACCTCACGCAGCACCGAGATCACCCCCGACCATCTCCTGCTCGGACTGCTCACCGACCCGGGATCACTGGCCATGGTCCTGCTGGGCAATCAGGGCGTCACCGCCGACCAGATCCGCACCGCCGCCGCCGTCCCCGTCGGCACCGCCGAACCCAAGGCCCTGATCCCGTTCGACGGCGCCGCCAAGAAGGTGCTGGAACTGACCTTCCGCGAAGCACTTCGGTTGGGGCACAACTACATCGGGACCGAACACATCCTGCTGGCGCTGCTCGAATCCGAGGGCGCCGACGGACCGTTGCACCGGCTCGGCGTCGACAAAGGCCGCCTCGAAACCGAACTCGAGAAGATGCTCACCGACTTCGTCGCCGCCCAGCAGTCGGCCGGGGAAAAATCCGGGCCGGCGTGAGTGTCCACTGACAGGGACGAAGTGGCCCAGATCTGCTCCATTCCGGGGAGGCCGTGATGGCGGTGTGCCATCATGCGATGCAGTCATAACTGAGAGGACGCGATGAGCACGGGCGTGAACGGCAACAGGACCTACCGCTGGCTGGCGGGTTTGCTCGGTGCGTTGACGCTGCTGGCGGCCACGCTGGCGCCCTCGGCAGCGGCCGAGACGAGCATCGGCAACCTCGGCCAGACCCTCCACGTCGACTACAAGGGCCTCGTCGCCGACGTCACCGTCCACAACGTGCTGCCGTCGGACGAGCCGCCGGGCTGGACCTGGAACGGTTCGCCGCGCTGGCGCAACCAGGGCGGCCCCTGGAAAGCCGACGTCACCGTGCACGTCATCTCCACTCCCAACCCCCACTGGATGGCCACCGGGGTCACCTTCAGCGGCGTCACGCCCTACGCCGACGCCTACGTGTCCAAGCACACCGACGACCCCAACGCCCTGGAACTCAAGCTGCTGAGCGCGCCCGCGGGCGCCACTGTCGACGGTGTCGTCTACTGGGACGTCTACCGCGGCCTGGTGACCAACGTGGTCATGCTCAACCCGGCGACCGGCGTCCACCTCGCGCAGTGGAACATCTGGCAGCCGGGCGATCAGCTGCCCTGAGGCCCCGGCGACCGGATATAAACTGCCCCTGCCCCGCGTGGACAGGGGCAGTTTTGTATTCGCGGACAAGGAGATCTCGATGACGGTGCAGGTGCGGCAGGCACAGGCCGAGGATGTCGCCGAACTCGCCGACGTGGCCGCCGCCACGTTCCCGCTGGCGTGCCCGCCGTCGTCGACGACGGAGAACATCGCGGCCTTCATCGCCGCCAATCTGTCCGCCGATCGTTTCGACGAATACCTGCGCGATCCCGATCGTGCGGTGTTCGTCGCGCACGACGACACGCGGATCCTGGGTTACACCATGCTGATTCGCGGCGTGGCCGACGACGCCGACGTGCAACGTGCCGTGCCGGAGCGACCGGCTGTCGAGTTGTCCAAGTGCTACGTGCTGCCCGACGTCCACGGCGGCAAGGTTGCCGCCCTGCTCATGGAGACGTCCGTCAGGTTCGCCCGGGACCTCGGCGCCCGCTGCGTATGGCTGGGCGTCAACCAGGAAAACGAACGCGCCCAACGCTTTTACCGCAAGCACGGGTTCGAGGTCGGCGGTACCAAGACGTTTCAGCTCGGTGAGCGGACCGAGAGTGATTACGTCCTGGTGCGCCCCCTTTAGCTCGCCGAGCAGACGTGAAAACCCCCAAAATCATGTGAATTTGGGGGTTTTCACGTCTGCTCGCGAGAGAACTCAGGCGTGGAGCTGGGTGCCCTCGTGGGTCAGCGCGAGCAGGCGGGACGTGGCACGCAGGTACTTCTTGCGGAAGCCGCCGGCCAGCATCTCCTCGCTGAACACGGTGTTCATCTTCTCCCCCGACGCCACGACGGGGATGCCCGCGTCGTAGAGCCGGTCGATCAGCGATACCAGCCGCAGCGCGACGGCCTGGTCGTAGACCATGTGCACACCGGTGATGAAAACCTGCTGTACGCCTTCGATCAGCGCGTGATAGCGCGACGGGTGCATGGTCGCCAGGTGCGCGCACAGGGCGTCGAACTCGTCGAGCGTGGCACCTTCGACGCCGACCGCCCAGGACCGCACGTCGTCGTCCGACGGCGGCACCGGAGCCGACGGCAGGGCCCGCTGCCGGTAGTCGGGGCCTTCGACGCGGACGGTGGTGAAAATGCTCGACAGCGTATTGATCTCCCGCAGGAAGTCCTGCGCGGCGAAGCGGCCCTCACCCAGCTGTTCGGGCAGCGTGTTCGACGTCGCGGCGATCGACACACCGCGCTCCACGAGCGCCGAGAGCAGCCGGGAGATCAGCGTGGTGTTGCCCGGATCGTCGAGCTCGAACTCGTCGATGCAGACCACCACATAGTCGGACAGCAGGTCGATGCACTCGGTGAAGCCGAAGACGCCGGCCAGCTGCGTCAGCTCACCGAACGTGGCGAACGCGGCGGGGCCCGCGTTCGCGCCGGCCAGGGTGTAGTAGGTCGACGCCAGGAGGTGGGTCTTACCGACACCGAAGCCGCCGTCGAGGTACATACCGACCCCGGGCAGTGCTTCCCGCTTGCCGAACAACTTCTTCTTGCCGGCCCGCTGGCGGATCGCGTCCTCGCAGAACTTGCGCGCCGAGACCACCGCAGCGGCCTGCGACGGCTCATTCGGATCGGGCCGGTAGGAGTCAAAGCTGACGTCGGCGAATGTGGGCGGCGGAACCAGTTCGGCGATCAGTCTCTCCGGCGTGACGGTCGGATGACGATCGGTCAGGTGCGCGACTTGGCTGGCCCCAGGCATTAAGGAACCATAGCGGCGTGTTGCAATGATCCATGTGTCCGATCCCGACGCTGCGACGCAGCTCACAGAGCTCAGCGCGGTAGGCGCTGCCTTCCCGGCCGACCCGGAGACCGGCGACGACACGCTGCTGGCGCCGTTCTACAGCTACCCCGCGGAACTGGACCGGCCGTGGGTGCGGGCCAACATGATCTCCAGCCTGGACGGCGGCGCCACCGACGACGGCCGCGCCGGTGGCCTGGCCGGCCCCGGGGACCGGGCGCTGTTCGGCTACATGCGCCAGCAGGCCGACGTCATCCTGGTCGGTGCGGCGACCGTGCGCATCGAGAATTACTCCGGTGCCCAGATGTCCGCGCCACAACGCCAGGCCCGTCAGCTCCGCGGTCAGGCCGAGGTGCCGCCCATCGCGGTGATCACGCACAGCGCCGACATTCCGCACGACGCCAAGTTCTTCACCCGCACCGAGGTGCCGCCGCTGATCCTCACCAGCCGCGACAGCATCGACGACACCTGCCGCCGGTTCACCGGGCTCGCCGAGGTCATCGACGCCTCCGGCACCGCGCCCGACCGGGTCGACCCGCACGTCGTGCTGCGCATCCTCGGCGAGCGCGGACTGCGCCGGGTGCTGACCGAAGGCGGACCGTCGGTGCTGAACATGCTGATCGAGGAAGATCTGATCGATGAGATGTGCGTGACCATCGCGCCCATCCTGGTCGGCGGATTCGCCCGACGGATCGCCTCGGGTCCCGGCGAGGCACACACCCGGCTGCGCCGCAGCCACGTGCTCACCGACACCGCGGGCTACCTGTACACGCGCTACGTCCGCTGACAGGTCCGCAGCATCGGCATCGCTACTGTGGTGGCCATGCGTCGCCGCCTGCTGCTCCCGGCCCTGAGCCTGTCGACCGTGGTGCTGTCGACGGTCGTGGCAGGATGCGCCCCGCTGCTGGCCGCCAACCCCCGGTACGTCACCGACTCCGGTGCCCGCCCGCAGGGCGCGGCGACCACGTCCAAGGCACCCGAAGGCCCGCCGCCGATCGCCGTGCCGAAGAAGGATCTGACGTGGCATGAATGCACGTCCCGGGTGTTCGGTGACGCGACGGTGCCCGCCGTGCCGGGCGTCATCCTGGACTGCTCCGACTACGACGCCGACCTCGATTCCCTGGGCGGCTCCGCCGGGACCGTCAGCATCGGTGTGGTGCGGGCCCGCCTGGCCACGACCCCCGCCGACGCCGGACCGATCGTCATGACCACCGGATCCGACATCCCGACGTCGCACCAGCTGCCGGTGTGGCTGCAGCGCGGCGGTGTCGACCTGTTGAAGACCCGCCCCGTCGTGGCCGTCGACCGCCGCGGCATGGGCATGTCCGGGCCGCTGAGCTGTGTGTCGAGCAATGATCGCCAGGACCTGCTGGACCAGGCCCAGTTCCTGTCGGGCGACGACCAGGTGGCCAACCTCGCGAAGGTCGCCACCTCGGCCACCACCGACTGCACCGACAGCATCGCCCCGGGCGAGTCGGCCTACGACAACGCGCATTCGGCCGAGGACCTGGAGCGGCTGCGCAGCACCTGGGACGTGCCCGCGCTGGCCGTCCTCGGCATCGGCAACGGCGCCCAGATCGCCCTGGCCTACGCGGCGTCGCACCCCACCAAGGTCGCCCGACTGGTGCTGGACTCCCCCTTGCCGCTGGGCATCTCGGCGGAAGCCACGGCCGAGCAGCGGGTCAAGGGCCAGCAGGCGGCACTCGACGCGTTCGCCGCGCAGTGCGTCGCCAACAACTGCCCCCTGGGCCCGGACCCGAAGGGCGCGATCGACGGCCTGCTGGCCGAGGCCCGCGCCGGACGCGGCGCCGGCGGCGCCTCGACGGCCGGGCTGCTCGAGTCGATCACCACGGCGCTGGGCTACCCGCGCGGCGACGGGCTCGCCAACACGATGGCGCTGGCCGGTGCGCTGGCAGCGGCCCGCAGCGGCGACGCCACCGCGCTCAACGCCCTGAGCAAGACGGCCGAGGAGACGCGCCAGACCGACGGGCAGTTCGTCAACCGGTGCGACGACTCCGTCAACCGGCCGACGCCGGACCGCGTCCGTGAACTGCTCGTGGCGTGGCCCAAGAAGTACCCGCAGTTCGGCGCCGTCGGCGCGCTCAGCCTGGCACCGTGCCTGAGCTGGCCCAGCAGCCCGTCGCCCGCGCCCCCCAAGGAGCTGAAGGTGCCGATCCTGCTGCTGGGCACCCACAACGACGCGATCGTCGGCGGCGACGGCATCGCCGCGGTGGCCGCGATGGCGATCAACGCGGGCAACAACAGCCGGCGCGTCATGTGGCAGGGCACCGGCCACGGCACCATCGTCTACACGACGGCGTGTGCCCTGCCGCCGGTTCAGGGCTACCTGAACACCGGCAAGCTGCCGGAGACCGACACGTTCTGCCCGGCCTGAGCGGCCCGTCCGGCACCCCGTTATAGGGTTCGGTGGTGACGCGCCCTCTATCGCTCCTGAGCGTCTTCGGTCCCCGCACCGGCCCGCAGAGCACCGCGAATATCGTTCGCAATGCCCTGTGGCCCATCGCGATCGTGTCGATCATCCACCGCAGCTACGTGCTGACGACCAACGGTTACATCACCGATGACTTCGGTCCGGTGTACCGCGCGGTGTCGAACTTCCGGCGGCACTGGGCCATCTACAACGAGCACTTCAACTACGTCGATCCGCACTACCTGTACCCGCCCGGCGGCACCCTGCTGCTCTCGCCGTTCGGCTTCCTGCCGGAGTTCGCGTCGCGGTTCTGGTTCGTCGCGGTCAACTCGGTGGCGATCATCATCGCCGCCTGCCTTCTGGTACGGCTGTTCAAGTTCTCGTTGACGTCGGTGGCGTTGCCCGCCCTCCTGCTGGCCATGTACTGCACCGAATCGGTCACCAACACACTGGTTTTCACCAACGTCAACGGCTGCATCCTGCTGGCCGAGGTGCTGTTCTTCACCTGGCTGCTGGATGGCAAGAAAAACCATGAATGGCTGGCCGGCGCCGCCATCGGCCTGACCCTGGTGCTCAAGCCACTGCTCGGCGTCCTGCTGCTGCTGCCGCTGCTCAACCGCCAGTGGCGGGCCCTGGTCGCCGCCCTCGCGGTGCCGCTGGTCTTCAACGCCGTGGCCTGGCCGCTGTCGGCCGACCCCATGGGATTCGTGCGCAACACCGTGCCGTACATCTTCCAGACCCGCGACTACTTCAACAGCTCGGTACTCGGGAACGGCATCTACTATGGCCTGCCGATGTGGCTGATCATGCTGCTGCGCATCGCCTTCGTGCTGCTGGCCGCGGCCAGCCTGTGGCTGCTGTACCGCTACTACCGCGAGCGCGACCAGCTGTTCTGGATGCTGACGTCGTCGGGTGTCCTGCTGATCACCTCGTGGCTCGTGCTGTCCCTGGCGCAGGGTTACTACTCGATGATGCTGTTCCCGTTCCTGATGACGGTGGTGCTGCCGCGGTCGACGATCCGCAGCTGGCCGGCCTGGCTCGCGGTGTACGGCTTCCTCACCATGGACCGCTGGCTCATGTGGCGCTGGCCGACGACCGGCCGGTTCCTCGAGTACATCAAGATCACCTACGGCTGGTCGCTGATGCTCGTCGTGGTGTTCTGCGTGCTGTACTTCCGCTACCTCGACGCCAAGAAGGACGGCCGGCTCGACCAGGGCATCGACCCGTTGTGGTTGTCCAACGCCGAGTCCGGACGGGCTTCCGCAGGTAGCGTGAACGCATGAGCATTCCGCCACCCAAGGTTGAACTCTCCGATTCGCAGTGGCGCGAGAAACTGACCCCCGAAGAATTCCATGTGCTGCGCCAAGCCGGAACGGAACGCCCCTTCGTCGGCGAGTACACCGACACCAAGACCGAGGGCGTCTACCAGTGCCGGGCCTGCGGCGCCGAGTTGTTCCGCAGCACCGAGAAGTTCGAATCCCATTGCGGCTGGCCGTCGTTCTTCGACCCGGCCGACTCGGACGCGGTGATACTGCGGGCCGACAACAGCCTCGGCATGCGCCGCGTCGAGGTGCTGTGCGCCAACTGCCACAGCCACCTCGGACACGTCTTCGAGGGCGAGGGCTACCCGACCCCGACCGACCAGCGCTACTGCATCAACTCGATCTCGCTCCGCCTGGTCCCGGCCGAGAGCTGACACGTGGTCGCGCAGCCCACCGACGCGCAGTTGCGGCGGTGGCGACAGCACCTGGCCAATGAACGCGCCGAAGCTGCCGTCTACCGCGATCTGGCGCAGCGCCGTCAAGGCGCCGAACGCGACATCCTGCTCGAACTCGCCACCGCGGAGGGCCGGCACGAGAAGCACTGGCTGACGCTGCTGGGCGATCAGGTCGGGAAGCCACGCCGCCCCGACATCCGGACTCGGCTGCTGGGCTTTCTTGCCCGTCATCTCGGCTCGGTGTTCACGCTGGCGCTCGCGCAGCGAGCCGAAGCCCGCTCGGAGTACGACACCGACGTCGACGCCACGCCGACCATGGCGGCCGACGAACGTATCCACGGCGAGGTCGTCCGCGCCCTCGCCAGCCGGGGCCGCGACCAGCTGTCGGGCAGCTTCCGCGCCGCGGTCTTCGGCGCCAACGACGGACTGGTCAGCAATCTGGCGCTGGTCCTGGGCATCGGCGCCACCGGGGTCTCGAGCGCGACGATTCTGGCCACCGGGCTGGCCGGGCTGATCGCCGGAGCCCTGTCGATGGGCGCCGGCGAGTACGTGTCGGTCAACTCGCAGCTCGAACTGCTCGAGGCGTCGACACCCAGCGCCACCGCCGGCACCGCGGTACGGGCGCTCGACGTCGACGCCAACGAACTGGAGCTGGTGTACCGGGCCCGCGGGATGAGCCCCGAGGATGCCGCCGTGCGCGCCGCGAACGTATTCGCGAGCCTGCGGGCGGGCGCGCCGGCCGACTCCCCGCTGGGCGAGGTGTCGACCGAGCACCACGAAGCCGTCGGCACCGGATTGCGGGCCGCGGTGTCCAGCTTCCTGTTCTTCGCATCCGGCGCGCTGATCCCGGTGCTGCCGTATCTGTTCGGGCTCACCGGCATCACCGCCATCGTTGTCTCGGCGGTCCTGGTCGGGCTGGCGCTGCTCTCGACGGGCATGGTCGTCGGCCTGCTCTCCGGCGGGCCGCCGCTCCGACGGGCGTTGCGCCAGTTGATGATCGGCTATGGCGCCGCCGCGGTGACCTATGGACTGGGCCTGTTGTTCGGGACCGCGGTCGGCTGATGGACCAGTCCGTGCAGCAACGCCGCGACGCCGGCCGGGCCGCCCGCGACCGGCTGCCCCGGTCCGCCTTGGCCGACGTCCACCTCACCGCCGACCGCCCCGACCCGGTGGCCCTGCTGGAATCGCAGGCCACCTCGCGGATCGCCGAGCTCGTCCCGATCCGATACGGCCGGATGCTGACCTCGGCGCTGGCGTTCTACCGCGGTGCGGCCCTGATCATGGCGTCTGATCTGGCGGCGGGCCCGCACACCGGGCTGGCAGCGCAACTGTGCGGCGACGCCCACCTGTGCAACTTCGGCCTGTTCGGCTCGCCCGAACGCAATCTGATCTTCGACGTCAACGACTTCGACGAAACCCTGCCCGGCCCCTGGGAATGGGACATCAAGCGCCTGGTGGCGAGTCTGGCAATCGCCGGACGGGACAACGGCTTTCAAGCCGAGGACCGCGCGGAGGTGGTTCGCAGCTGCGTCAACGGCTACCGCACCCGTATGCAGGAACTGGCCGGGATGGGCGAACTGGAGGCGTGGTACACCCAGACGACCGTGGACGCGGAACTGCAGAACAGCGTCGACACCAAGTTCGCCCGCGAGATCCAGCAGACCGCGGCCAAGGCCCGTGCACACGACAGTCTCCAGGCCGTCGCGAAACTGACCGAGACGGTCGACGGCCAGAGCAGGCTCATCAGCCGTCCACCACTCGTGGTGCCCATCGAGGAACTCGTCGGCGCCGACCAGGCCCGTCAATACGAGCAGCAGATGACGCCGTTCATGCAGCGCTACCGCGACAGCCTCGAGGACAGCAGGCGGGTCCTCGTCGACCGCTTCCAGTACGTGACGATGGCGCGCAAGGTCGTCGGCGTCGGCAGTGTCGGTCTGCGGGCGTGGATCGTGTTGCTGACCGGGCGCGACAGCGACGACCCGTTGTTGCTGCAGATGAAGGAGGCCCAACCTTCCGTCCTGGAGCGCTTCCTCGGACCCAGCCCGTATTCGAATGCCGCCCAACGGGTTTCAGTGGGACAGCGGCTGATGCAGGCCAGCAGCGACATTCTGCTGGGCTGGCTGCACGCCGTCGGGCCGGACGGCTACGAGGCGGACTACTACGTCCGTCAGTTGCACGACTGGAAGGGCGCCGTGTCGGTGCAGACGTCGAGCCCGAAGCTGCTGGCCGACTACGGACGCGCCTGCGCCCACGCGTTGGCCCGGGCCCACTCCCGCACCGGCGACCGCATCGCGATCGCCGCCTACCTCGGGAGCAGCGACGCCGCCGATACGGCATTGGCCCGCTTCGCGGAGGCCTACGCGGACCAGAACGCACGTGACTACGCGGCGTTGCGCGCCGCCGTCACTGCCGGACGGGTCACCGCAGAGTCCGACCTCTGACCCGCTGCCGTCGTGGACAATTGGCGCATGGACCGCCCTCACGAGGACCTCGCTCAACTGATCCAGCGCCGGCTGCGGGACGGAACAACCAGCCATCACCCCGTCGTCATCCAGCAGGCGATCAAGCGCAATCAGAGCCTGCAACTACGGGTGGCAGACCGGATCACCGCCTTCGCGGGTTCGATGAGCTTCGTCTACATCCATGCCGTGTTGTTCGCGGCGTGGATGATCTTCTTCGAACGCAACCCGTGGCCCACACTGACCCTCATGGTCTCCCTCGAGGCCATCTTCCTGTCGACGTTCGTGATGATCGGGCAGAACCGGCAGGCCGAATTCCAGCACGTCAAGGCCGATCACGACTTCGAGACGCAGGAACTCGAACTCCGGACCAACACCGATCTGACCCGCCAAATCCACACGCTCACAACGGAATTGCACCGCCGAATCATGGCGACAGGCGACGGCCCGAGTTAGACCTGCCAGCTCCGGGCTACGGCAGGTTCGCGACCAGCTGCTCGATGCCGACCCGCGGACCGGTGAAGAACGGCGTCTCCTCGCGGACGTGGCGACGGGCGTCGGTGTAGCGCAGCTTCCACATCAGCTCGACGATGCGGGCCAGGTCCGGGCCTTCGAACGCGAGAATCCACTCGTAGTCGCCCAGCGAGAAGGCCGGCACGGTGTTGGCGCGGACATCGGGGTACTCACGGCCGGCCATGCCGTGCTCGACGAGCATCCGGCGGCGGTCCTCGTCGGGCAGCAGGTACCAGTCCAACGAACGCACGAACGGGTAGACGCAGACGTAGTCGCCGGGATCCTCGCCCGCGATGAACGCCGGCAGGTGGCTCTTGTTGAACTCGGCGGGACGGTGCAGGGCGACGACACTCCACACCGGTTCGGTTGCGGCACCCAGGGCGGTGCGCCGGAAGCCGGTGTAGGTGGCCTGCAAGTCCTCGACACGCTCGGCGTGGGTCCACATCATGAAGTCGGCGTCGGCCCGGAAGCCGGCGACGTCGTACAGCCCGCGGACCACGACGCCCGCGTCCTCTCGCTTCTTGAGGTAGGCAGCGGTATCCGCGGCGATGGCGGCCCGCGACTTCTCGTCCGCCGGCAGCTCGTCCGGCTGCACGGCGAAGACCGAGATCATCATGTACCGGGTCACCGCGTTGAGGGCGTCGTAGTCGAGCTTGGCCATGGCTCTATCGTGCCACGCGGGTACCGAGTACCTCTTGGGCCGCCCGGGTTCCGGACGCCACACACGCCGGCACCCCGATGCCGTCCAGATATCCACCCGCGACGGCCAGCCCCGAGGGCAGCCCCGCCCGCAGCTCGTCGACCAGTTCGAGGTGCCCCGGACCGTACTGCGGCATGGCGTCGATCCAGCGCTGCACCAGGTAGTCCACCGGCTCGGCGGTGATCCCGAACAGTGCCCGCAGGTCTTCCAGCGACCACGCCAGCAGCCGGTCGTCGCCGACGTTGCGGGCCAGATCGTCACCGAACCGGCCGTACGACAACCGCACCAGCTCGACGTTGCCGCCGCGCCCCCACTTGCGCGAGGTGAGGGTGATCGCCTTGGAGTGCAACGCTTCTCCCGCGGCCATCAGGACACCGGACTGCTGCGGCAGCGGGGTCCCGCCCGGCAGCGCGAGTGCGACCACCGCGGCCGAGGCGATCGGGATCAACCGCGCCATGGCCGCGCTGCCCGGTGCGACGTTCTCGAGCAGCTTGGCCACGCGCGGCGCCGGAAGCGCCAGCACCACAGCGTCGGCCGACCAGTGCTTGCCCTCGTCGTCACGCAGCTGCCAGCCGCAGCCCACCGGAGCCAGCCCCTCGATCCCGACCTGGGCCCACTGGGCACCGGTCCGCCGGACCAGTTCGTCGATCAGGACCGCGTACCCGCCGTCGACCGCGCCGAACACCGACGCGGTCGTAGGCGGCGCCGCGGCCAGCACCGCGGCGACCGCGGCCGTCAGGCTCGGGGCACCGCGGTCCAGCGCGGCGGCCAATGCCGGGACCGCGCTACGGATGCCGATGGTCTTCGCCGAACCGGCGTAGACGCCGGCCAGCAGCGGATCGACCGACCGGGTCACCACCTGGTTGCCGAACCGGTCGCCGACCAGTTGCGCGACGGTCGGGTCGGCATCGAGCTGCCAGGGCAGGGGCCGGGTCGGCTCGCTCGCGATCTGGGCGAGCGTCGCGTCGTCGACGAGTCCGCGCAGGTTGGCGCCGGGTCCGGGGATGCCTTGCATGGTGCCCTTGGGCATGGGGTGCAGGCGGCCGCCGCTGAAGATCAGCGGGCGGACGCCGGTGGTGCCGAGCTGGCGCAGGCCCAGTTCTTTCAGCAGCGATGTGACCTCGGGCCGACGGGCCACGAAGGCCTCGGCGCCGACGTCGAGGATCTGGCCGGCGAGCCGTTCGGTACGGAGCACGCCACCCAGCCGGTCCGCCGGGTCGAAGACGGTGATGCGCGCCGACGGCTCTGCCTGGCGCAACCGGTACGCCGCAACCAGACCCGAAATGCCGCCGCCGACAACGCCATACGTCTTGCTCATCTACCGACTCACAACGAGTGGGCCAGCGCCACCGCTTCGGTGACCACACCGGGATCGGTCGACGGCAACACCCCGTGGCCGAGGTTGAAGATGTGCCCGGCGGCACCGGCAGCGACGGCGCGGCGCCCGTCCGCGACCACCTGGCGGACGGCGTCGTCGACCACGCGCCAGCCGGCCAGCAGCACGACCGGATCGAGGTTGCCCTGCAGGGCCTTGCCCGGACCGACCCGGCCCGCGGCGTCGACGAGGTTGGTGCGCCAGTCCACGCCGACGACCGTCGCGCCGGCTTCGCCCATGGCCCCCAGGAGCTCGGCGGTGCCGACGCCGAAGTGCGTCATCGGCACGCCTTCGTCTTTCAGCGACGCGAAGATGCGGGAGCTGTGCGGCAGCACGTAGTCGCGGTAGTCCGCGAGCGACAGGGTGCCGGCCCAGGAGTCGAACAGCTGGATCGCGTCGACGCCGGCGGCCAGCTGCGCGCGCAGGAACTCGATGGTGAGGTCGGTCAGCTTGTCCATCAGGTCGTGCCACGTCGCGGACTCGCCGAGCATCATGGCCTTGGTCTTCTCGTGGTTCCGGCTCGGGCCGCCCTCCACCAGGTACGAAGCGAGTGTGAACGGCGCGCCGGCGAAACCGATCAGCGGCACGTCACCCAGTTCCTTGGTGAGCAGGCCGATGGCCTCCGCGACCGGCGCCACCTGATGGGGCTCGAGCGGCTTGATGCCCTCGACATCGTCCGGGGTGCGGATCGGGTGGGCGATCACCGGCCCGACATCCGGCACGATGTCCAGATCGATCCCGGCGGCCTTGAGCGGCACCACGATGTCCGAGAACAAGATGGCAGCGTCGACGCCGTGGCGGCGCACCGGCTGCATGGTGATCTCGCAGACCAACTCGGGGTTGAAACACGCCGAGAGCATGGTGTGGGTGGCGCGCAGGGCGCGGTACTCGGGCAGGGACCGGCCCGCCTGCCGCATCATCCACACCGGGGTCCGGTCCGGGGTGCGGCCGGTGGCGGCAGCCAGATAGGGCGCATGCGGCAGTTCACGACGGGTGCTCATCACTGCTAATGCTGCCATGTCCACATCGGCCGCTTATACCCTGTCGGGCAGCCAAATGTCGGGCTATCGGCGCGCCTGCTTACGCGACCGGCCAGATCGGGCTAGCGTCCCAGAATGTGACCTCCGCCGAGCCGGCCCAGTTCCGCACTGCTGTTGCGGCAATGAACGCCGCCACCGTGCGCCAGGAGATCGAACTCGGCCCGATCCGTCCGCCGCAGCGGCTGGCTCCCTTCAGCTACGCGCTCGGCGCAGAGGTGCGTCATCCCGACACCTCCGTCGTCCCGGAAAGCTCGGAGGGCGACGCCTTCGGACGTCTGATCCTGCTGCACGATCCCGAAGGTGCTGAAGCCTGGGACGGCACCATGCGTCTCGTCGCCTACATCCAGGCCGATCTGGACTCCACCGAGGCCGTCGACCCGTTGCTGCCCGAGGTGGCGTGGAGCTGGCTGGTCGACGCGCTCGAGTCGCACGCCGACGGCGTCACCGCGCTCGGCGGCACCGTCACCGCGACGACATCCGTCCGCTACGGCGACATCTCCGGCCCGCCGCGCGCGCACCAGCTGGAGCTGCGGGCGTCGTGGACCGCGACGTCACTCGAGCTGGGACCGCACGTGCAGGCCTTCTGCGAGGTGCTCGAGCACGCCGCCGGACTGCCGCCTGCCGGCGTGACCGATCTGGGTTCGCGCACGCGCGCGTGACCGCATGACTGACGCTGATCCGGTCGAGACGTCTGACGACGATCCCGACGTCACTCCCCTGCTGGCGCCCGCCGACGGCGTGCCGCCCGTTGCCGTCTATGCGAGCGACATCGCCCGCGCCGGTGAGCTTCTGGCATCCGGGCACGGCGCGTTCGCGATCGATGCCGAGCGGGCGTCGGGCTTCCGATACTCCAACCGGGCCTACCTGATCCAGATTCGGCGCGCGGGCGCCGGCACGGTGCTGATCGACCCCGTCAGCCACGGCATCGACCCGGTGAAAGCGCTAGCGCCGGTGGCCGAGGTCGTGAATACCGAGGAATGGATTCTGCACGCGGCCGACCAGGACCTGCCGTGCCTGGCCGAGCTGGGCATGACGCCGCCGTCGCTGTACGACACCGAACTGGGCGGCCGGCTGGCCGGCTACGACCGGGTGAACCTGGCGGCCATGGTGCAGCGGTTGTTGGGGCTTGGGTTGAAGAAGGGCCACGGCGCCGCCGACTGGTCCAAGCGGCCGCTGCCCGCGGACTGGCTGAACTACGCGGCGCTGGACGTCGAGGTGCTGCTGGAATTGCGCGCCGCGGTGGCCGCGGAACTCGAGTCGCAGGGCAAAACCGAATGGGCCGCACAGGAATTCGAGTACATGCGGACCGCCGAGCCAACCCCGACCCGGCGCGACCGCTGGCGGCGGACGTCGGGCATCCACAAGGTCCGCAACGGCCAGACGCTGGCGGCCGTGCGCGAGCTGTGGCAGACGCGTGACCTGATCGCGCAGCGGCGGGACATCGCGCCCGGCCGCATCCTGCCCGATTCGGCGATCATCGCGGCGGCCGTCGCGAATCCGGACACCATCGAAAAGCTCACGGCACTGCCGATTTTCGGCGGCTCGCGGCAGAAGCGCAGTGCCCAGGTGTGGCTCGACGCGCTAGCCCGGGCCCGCGAGGCCGACCCGCCGGCATCCGAGCCCAGCAACGGGCTGCCGCCACCCGCGCGGTGGTCGCGCCGCAAGCCCGAGGCATTCGAACGGCTGGAGGCCTGCCGTAGTGGGCTGACGCTACTGTCCGAAAAGGTGTCGGTCCCGACCGAGAATCTGCTGACGCCGGAGACCGTGCGGCGGCTGTGCTGGGACTGGCAGCCGGTTCCCGACGTCGCCGCTGCGGTCGACGAGTTCCTGGCCACCGCGGGCGCCCGGCCGTGGCAGCGGGAGCTGTGCGGGCCGGTGCTGGTCGCTGCTTTGGGTTGACCCTGCAACGAGGGCGCGAAAGTTCGAGTGGATTGCGCCGCCAGCTCAGGATCAACGCGGGTCCGGCTCAGCTCAGCGTTGATCCTGTATCCACGGTCACTCGGGCTCACCTGATCAAGGCGACCCGATCGCGGGGACAGTGTCGCGCGGATGGGCGTCCTGATAGCCGGGGCAGGCGGTCTGGATTTTGAAGGTGTGCCATTGGGACTCACCACGGTTCGGCGGCATCCGCCCGCTGACGGTGTAGGTGTCGTCGACCTTGATGCCGGTGATCTCCTGCGGGTCGGCGATGAATCCCGTCGCGTCGCCGTCGCGCAGCCCGACCTTCTGGACGACGATGCGGCCGATCTGCGTGAGTTGAATCCGGACCAGTTGACCCGACTTGCCCTGCGCCAGGATGACCAGGCCTCCCCCGGCCGGCTGCCGCGTACAGACGACCTTGCCGGAGTCGATGGTGTGCGGTTCCCCGTCGAAGACGATCGACGTGACGGTCGGCGTCCCGGATTCGCATGCGCTGATCAAGAGGACGGCCAGCAGCGCCACCAGATCCGGGCGGTGGACGCGCATACCGCAAGTGAACCAGCTGAGTCCGGGTTGCGCGCGTGTAATCAGCGGTGGTCGATGGGCCGCCACAGCATCGGGGTGACAAACTCCAGGAAGTGCTCGAGCACCGCGTCGGGCGCCTCGATCTGCGGCCAGTGCGCGATGTCGTCGGCCAGCATCACGATGTCCGGGTTCGGGATCACCTCCCGGTAGCGCTTGGCCATGTGGGCGCCCGAGTTGGGGTCGGACGGGCCGTCGATGAGCCGCATCGGAATGGTGGTCTCACGCATGGCGCGCACCCAGCGGTTGCGGTAGGTATAGCGGTCGTTGATGAAACGGCCGACCTGGTGCATGACCTTCTTGCCGTCGTTGTAGTCGAGGATTTCGTGGAACTTGTCCATCAATTCCTTCGACGGCTTGGTGTTGACGCCGAACATCTCGTTGATCGTCGGGTCGGCCAGGCGCCGTGACAGCGGGCTGCCCTGCAGCGGACGCATGATGTCACCCAACGGAGTTTGCGACATCGCCTTCTGCAGCAGGCGCGGAGTGTAGGACTCGACGAACAGCCCGCCATTGAGCCAGGTGATCGATTCGATGTTCAGATTGCCGTACGACGGATCACCAAAGTGGTTGCGGGCCAGCAATTCCTGGCACACCGAGTCGCCCAGGTCGTGGGCCAGGATGTGGACCGCCTGCACGCCGAGGTGTGCCAGCAGTGCCTCGTGCACATCGGCATGGTCGTGAATCGAGTACTGGTACGCGGACGGCTTGGCGGAGAACCCCATGCCGATCATGTCCGGCGCGATCACCGTGAACTTCTCGGTGAGCGTCGGCCAGATCAGTGACCAGTCCCAGGAATTGAACGGGTAGCCGTGGATGAGCAGCAGCACCGGACCGGTGCCGAGCTGCAGGCCGTCTCGACGGTAGAAGATGTCGAATCCGAGGTAGTCGAAGTACGCGCCGGCGGACTTCCAGGCTTCGAGTTCGTCGTGCATGGGTTGAGCGTAAGCCGCGGACAGTCTGACGTCTCCGCACCGCGTCAGCCTGGGATGTTGGCGCGCCGACCTACCATTGACAGCATTGAACGGAGAAGGACATCGGGATGGTTCGGCTGCTGCTAGTGCTCGGCGTCGTCGCGGTCATTCTCGCTGTCATCATGATCCTCGGCGGCGCCGCGCTCGGGGCGGTCTTCACCGCTGACCGGAAGTCGACGCGCCACATGTCGGCCATGACACGGGCCTGGCTGCTGTGCATCGCCATGGTCCTCCTGGTCGGTATCGCGACGGAGGGCATCCTGCTTCTGCCCGCCATGGGCATCGCCGCCATCGGGTTGTTGATCACGCACATTGTGATCGACAGCCGCGCCTCCAGGACCCCGCGTGCACCGTCGACTCAGGAGCTGGAACGCGCCCGGCTTGTCGAAGAGTTCGGAGCCGATGGTGTCGAGCTGCTCGACGGCGCGCAGGTCGCCATCGACCGGATCGAACGGTCGGAAGCCGCAACCGGTGGTTGGCTCGGTAACGACCTCGACTTCGCCGGCGACCTGACGACGATCCGCGAAAACTGCCGCGCCACAAAGGAACTCAGGGGGCTGATCACAGAGCTCAGCGACCTCGCCGAACCCGATTCAGACGATCTGGCAATGCTGGAGGATGCGCGATCGAAGGCGCGGCGACTGGAAGTCGCGTCCCGGCAGCGAGTCGACGACCTGCGGACGTGTGCGGACAAGGCCGAGGAGATCGACCGGTCGCTGCGTGACGACCGCGCCCGGGCCGCGCTCGCCGAGAAGCGCGAGGACGTCCGAAGTCGGATGTCCGCCAGGTTGTACGGGGTCGAGGTCACGCCGCCCCAGGCGCCGTCGTCGTCGGTGGACAAGATCACGGCCCTGGCCGCGGCGTACGCGGAGATCCGGGGCAAGATCGACGGCGGGGGCGAGGACCGTTTCGCATGACCAATGAGCCCGGACGGCCAGCCAGCGACAGGCCAACTCGCTCAGGGCTTTCCACGCAGTGGGCCTGGTTCGGGGCCATCGTGGGGGCACTCGGAGTTTTGGGTTTCGGCCTCTCATTCGTCCTGATGCTCCCGCTGGCGATGGCCACCGACAGCTGCCACGACGGCAGCACCGACTGGGTGTGCAAGCTCTCCGCGCGCGGGCAGTACTTCCTCATCGCGATCCCCTGGATATGTCTGATCGGGGGCGTCGTCGCCGCAGTGGTGACCGCGGCACTGGCGGCGCGTCGACGGTGGACGCCACTGGTCGGCATTCCTGCCGGCATCGCCGTCGCCTGCGCACTGATCCCGATAGGCAAAGCGATCGCGCTCCACGTGTAGGCACACGGTCACCGCCGCCGAGCGGCCCCAAAATGCCCGCGACACACCGTAATTGCGTGTACAAACACGGCCGCTCGCGGGGAGAGAGAGAGTCAGCTACTGGGAGGTGATGTCCACCGAGCTGCCGAGGGCAGCGACCCAGCCGGTGACCTGCCGGGCGATGTCCTGGTCGGTCAGACCGATCGACATGAGCACCTCGCTGCGGCTGGCGTGGTCCTGGAACTCCTGCGGCACGCCGACATCGCGGCACGGCACGTCGATCTCGGCGCGGCGCAGCGCAGCCGACACTGCGGAGCCGATGCCGCCGGCGACACCGTTGTCCTCGAGCGTGACAACGAGTTTGTGGGCCCGGGCCAGGTCGGCGATGGCCGCCGGGACCGGCAGCACCCAGCGCGGGTCGACGACCGTGACGCCGATGCCCTGCTTGCGCAGCCGGTCGGCCACCACCAGCGCCATCCGGGCGAACGCACCGACAGCGACCAGCAGCACGTCGTCGGACAGGCCGTCGGCGGGTTCGGTCAGGATGTCGACGCCATGCTGGCGGCGGACGGCCGGAATGTCGTCGCCGACAGCGCCTTTCGGGAAGCGGACGGCGGTCGGCCCGTCATCGACGGCCAGTGCCTCGCCGAGTTCCTCACGCAGCCGGGCGGCGTCGCGCGGTGCGGCGACCTGCATACCGGGCACGATGCCGAGCATCGACATGTCCCACACGCCGTTGTGGCTGGCGCCGTCGTTGCCGGTGATACCGGCACGGTCGAGAACCATGGTGACGGGCAGCTTGTGCAGCGCCACGTCCATCATGATCTGGTCGAACGCCCGGTTCAGGAACGTCGAGTAGATGGCGACGACGGGGTGCATACCGCCCATGGCCAGACCCGCGGCCGACGTCATCGCGTGCTGCTCGGCGATACCGACGTCGAAGAACCGGTCCGGGAAGCGCTGCCGGAACGCCGACAGACCCGTCGGCCCCGGCATGGCCGCGGTGATCGCGACGATGTCGCGCCGCTTCGTGGCCTGCTTGATCAGCTCCTCGGAGAACACCGACGTCCAGCCGAGCACCGACTCAGCGGTGGACCGCCCGGTGTGCGGGTCGATGATGCCGGTCGAGTGCATCTGCTCGGCTTCGTCGTTCTCCGCGTGCGAATAACCCATGCCCTTGCGGGTGACGACGTGCACGATCACCGGCGCGTTGAACCCACGGGCGTGCCGCAGCGCCGCCTCGACGGCGTGCTCGTCGTGCCCATCGATGGGGCCGACGTACTTGAGTCCAAGGTCGGTGAAAAGCGCCTGCGGCGCCAGCGCGTCCTTGATGCCGGCCTTGATGCTGTGCACGCACTGGTAACAGAACTCGCCGAGGACGGGCATGCCGCGCAGCGCGTTCTTGCCCCGCTCCAGCGCCTTCTCGTAAGCGGGCTGCAGCCGCAGTGCCGCGAAGTGGTCGGCCAGGCCGCCGATGGTCGGCGCGTAGCTACGGCCGTTGTCGTTGACGACGATGACGATGGGCCGGTTGGCCGCTGCGATGTTGTTGAGCGCCTCCCAGCACATGCCGCCGGTGAGGGCGCCATCACCGACGACGGCGACGACGTGCCGGTTGCGGTAGCCCGAGAGTTCGAACGCCTTGGCCAGACCGTCGGCGTAGGACAGCGCGGTGCTGGCGTGGCTGGACTCGACCCAGTCGTGCTTGCTCTCGGCGCGCGACGGGTAGCCGGACAGGCCGCCCTTCATGCGCAGAGTTTCGAAGTCAGGGCACCGGCCGGTGAGCATCTTGTGCACGTAAGCCTGGTGGCCGGTGTCGAAGATGATCGGGTCGTGCGGCGAATCGAAGACCCGGTGCAGGGCGAGCGTCAGCTCCACGACACCCAGGTTGGGTCCTAGATGCCCGCCGGTGGCGGCCACCTTGTGCACCAGGAATTCCCTGATCTCGGCGGCGAGTTCCGTCAGCTGCGGCTGCGACAGGTGCGCCAGATCAGCTGGGCCGCGGACCTGTTCAAGCATTCCGACAGTCTACGCACGCACCACGGGTACAGCCGGTCAAGGCTGATAGATGTCCGGCACCCCGTCGCCGTCGTCGTCGGCGGTCTCGCGTTCGTGGATGCGGCGATATGCGGCATTGCGCGACAGCAGCACCACCGCGGCCAGCATCCCCGCGAGCAGCGATCCGGCGAGCACGCCGATCTTGGCATCGGCGCCGGCGGCCGTGCCGGCACCGAACGCCAGCTCACCGATCAGCAGCGACACCGTGAAGCCGATCCCGGCCAGCAGCGCCACCCCGGCGACGTCGAGCCAACCCAGGCCCTCGTCGAGCTCGGCACCGGTGAATCGCGCCAGCAGAAATGTGGTGCTGAACACACCGATGGCTTTGCCGAAAACCAGCCCCAAGAGGACGCCTGCGGTCACCGGATGGGTGATCGCGTCGACCAGACCCGGCCAGCCCCCGACACTCACCCCCGCGGCGAAGAACGCGAACACCGGCACCGCCACCCCGGCCGACAGCGGCCGCAGCGCGTGCTCGAACATCTCGGCCGAGGCGTGCCTGCCCAGGACCGGCACCCCGAATCCGAGCAGCACCCCGGCCACCGTGGCGTGGATACCGCTCGCGTGCACGAGGGCCCAGGTCGCCACCGCCAGCGGCAGCAGCAGCCACCAGTGCCGGATGCCGCGCTGCACGGCCGCGACGAACAGCCCGCCGGGAATCACCGCGAGCGCCAGCGCCGTGGGGTTGAGGTGGTCGGTGTAGAAGCAGGCGATGACGATGATGGCCAGCAGGTCGTCGACCACCGCGAGCGTCAGCAGGAAGGTGCGCAGCGCGGTCGGCAGATGCGTGGAGATGACGGCAAGCACCGCGAGCGCGAAGGCGATGTCCGTCGCGATCGGCACCGCCCAGCCGTCCAGATTCTCCGGGTGCCCCAGCGCCAGGTTCAGGCCCACGAAGATGGCGGCGGGCGCCAGCATGCCGCCGACGGCCGCGGCGATGGGCAGCGCCGCACGTGCCGGATCGCGCAGGTCGCCGGCGACGAATTCGCGTTTGAGTTCGACGCCGACGACGAAGAAGAAGATCGCCAGGAGCCCGTCGGCCGCCCACGCCGAGAGGCTGAGGTGCAGATGCCACGACTGCGGGCCGACCGCGAACTCAGACAGTGCGTGATAGCTGTGCGCGGCAGGCGAATTGGCCCAGACCAGGGCGACGCCGGCGGCCAGCAACAACAGGATGCCGCCGACGGTCTCCTTGCGGAGGATCTCGGTGAACCGCTGGGCTTCGGGCCAGCTGCCCCGGGTCAGCAGCCGCCGGCGGGTGTTGCGGTTGTTCATCGGAATTCTCCTGGGCAGCGTCGAACGGCGCCGACCAGGCTTCCCGGCACACCGCCTGCAAAGTTAGCAGCCGAGCCGAGCATCGACAGCGGCCCGCACCGCGCCGCTATGTGACCTCTGATTCGAGGACGTTCTTCAACCGCTTGAGGTCGTTGGTGGTGGCGCGCTTCATCGCCCGCACCATCAGCGGAGCGGCGAAGCGTGAGAAACCGCTCGGCGCACCGCGATTGCGCAGTCGCATCCGCGTGGTCTGCGCGTCCACATCGGCCCACTCGTAGACGGTTTCCATGGGAAACGGGCCTTCGGCGGTGCGCATGACGAGGCGGCGGTCGGGAACGAACTCCACGACCTCGTAGGTGTACGTCAAGGTCCGGCGCAGAAATGACGCGGTGAAGGTGAATTGCGACCCGACCGCCAACGGTCGCGCCGTGACCCAGCGCGCCGCGCGGATGTTGACGTACCACTCAGTGGCGTTGTCGGGTTCGGCTGCGAAGGCAGCCACGACACCGCGGGGTCGGGCGATGACGCATTCCACAGTCACATCCACGGTGGCCATCAGACGGCCCTTCCACTTCCAGAACCGCTAACGGGTCAACAACGCCACACACTCGACATGGTGCGTCAGCGGGAATGAGTCGAAGACGCGCAGGTTGGCCACCTCGTATCCGTGTCCGCGGTAGAGCCCGATGTCACGCGCGAAAGACGCTGCCTCACAACCGATGTGGATCACCCGCGGTACCCCGGCGGCGGCCAGCTGGTCGATGACCTCGTGCCCGGCGCCGGTGCGCGGCGGATCCAGCACGGCAACGTCGGCAGCGACCCGCTGGGTGCCGAGCGCCCGGCGCACCGAATCCGTCACCACCTCGATGCAACCCAGGTCGCCGAGCGCGGCCCGGGCCGCGCGCGCTGATCCGCGGGAGGTGTCCACCGTCAGCACCTTGCCGGACTCCCCCACCGAACCGGCCAGCGCCGCCGCGAAAACGCCTGCGCCGCCGTACAAATCCCACGCCGTCTGCCCGGTCGACAGCTCGGCCCACTCGGCGACCAGCGCGCTGTAAGTGCCGGCGGCGTCGCGATGGGACTGCCAGAACGCCGTCACCGGCACGCGCCACTCCCGATCGCCGACGCGCTGCACGGCCTCGTACTCGCCCGAGACCACCTCGGTCATGCCGGCCTTGCTCTTCTTGCCCGCGCGCGGACCGGACCGCACGACGTGCCGGTGCCCGGCGTCGTCGAGCACCACGTGCAGGTGCGCGCCGGGCGGTTGCAGCGGCAGATCGTCCAACATCCCCGCCGGTACCTGGGCGCACGACAGGTCGGTCACCAGCTCGTCGCTGTGATAGCGGTGGAACCCGGCCCGGCCGTCCGCGCCGACCTCCAGGCGCACCCGGGTACGCCACCCGGTCGCGCCGGCGGTACCGACCTCCGCGGCCTCGAGGTCGCCGGCCTCGTAACCACCGAGGCGGGCCAGCTGATTGGCCACGACCTCGCCCTTGAGTCGCCGCGCCGCGGCCGGATCGACGAAAGCCAGGTCACAGCAACCGGATCCCTGCGCCCCGGCGATCTCGCACAGCGAATCCACCCGGTCGGGCGACGCCTCGAGCACCTCGATCGCATCGGCATGCCAGTACGAGCCGCGCTCGGATGTCACCTTGGCGCGCACCACCTCGCCCGGCAGGGCGTGCCGGACGAAGATCACGCGGCCGTCGTGACGTGCGACGCAGCTGCCACCGTTGGCCGGCGGGCCGACCGTCAGCGTTACTTCCGGGGCGAGCGAAGCGACGGGAGATGAGTGGGTCACTCGATGATGCCCCGCCGGGTGTCACCGGGCGCCGAGCCCGGGGTCATGGTCACCTTCACGCGCTCCGACGAATTCAGCTGCCACGGAACGGAAGTCACCATCACGTTCGGGATGAACAACAGCCGGCCCTTGAGGCGCAGCGCGCTCTGGTTGTGCAGGATGTGCTCCCACCAGTGGCCCACCACGTACTCCGGGATGAACACCGTCACGACGGTGCGCTTCGACTCGGCCGTGATGCGCTTGACGTAATCGAGGATCGGCCTGGTGATCTCGCGGTACGGCGAGGCGATGACCTTCAGCGGCACCGACACGTCGCTGTCTTCCCATTTGTGCACCAGCTCGCGCGTCTCGGCGTCGTCGACGCTGACGGTGATGGCCTCCAGGACATCCGGGCGGGTGGCCCGGGCGTAGGCCAGCGCCCGCAGCGTCGGCAGATGGAGGTTGGAGACCAGTACCACGGCGTGGTTGCGGCTGGGCAGCACGACGTCCTCGTCCGGCCCGGACTGGGAGCGCAGCTCCTTGGCGACGGTGTCGTAGTGCTTGTGGATCGCCTTCATCAGGACGAACAGCAGGCTCATGGCCAGGATCGCGATCCAGGCGCCGGCCATGAACTTCGTCACGATGACCACCAGCAGCACGGCGCCCGTGCAGATGAAGCCGATGGTGTTCACGATCCGCGCGCGCTGCATGCGGCGCCGCTCGGATCCGTCGGTCTCGGTGCTCAGCAACCGGTTCCAGTGCCGGACCATGCCGATCTGGCTCAGCGTGAACGACACGAACACACCGACGATGTACAGCTGGATCAGCGCCGTGACCTCGGCGTTGAACGCCACGACGAAGGCGATGGCGGCGAACGCGAGGAACAGGATGCCGTTGGAGAACGCGAGCCTGTCGCCGCGGGTGTGCAGCTGTCGCGGCAGATAACGGTCCTGCGCCAGGATCGAGCCCAGCACCGGGAAGCCGTTGAAAGCGGTGTTGGCAGCCAGCACCAGGATGAGGCCCGTCACGCCGGCGATGGCGTACAGGCCCACCGGGAAGCCTTGGAAGATGGCCTCGGCGAGCTGCGTGACGACAGTCTTCTGGTGGTAGTCGGCGGGCGCACCCACCAACTGGTCCACACTGTCGGCCATCTTCAGGCCGATCTGCTTGGCCAGCACGATGATGCCCATGAACAACGACACCGCGATGGCGCCGAGCAGCAGCAGCGTCGTTGCGGCGTTGCGCGACTTCGGCTTCTGGAAAGCGGGCACACCGTTGCTGATGGCTTCCACACCGGTGAGGGCGGCACAGCCCGACGAGAACGCGCGGGCCACCAGGAACACCATGGCGAAGCCCAGCACGTCGCCGTGCTCGGACTTGATGCTGAAACCGGCCGACTCGGCCCGCAGCGGGTGGCCGAGCACGAAGATCTGGAAGAACCCCCACGCCAGCATGAGGTACATGCCGATCATGAAGGCGTAGGTCGGAATCGCGAACGCGGTGCCGGACTCCCGGATGCCGCGCAGATTCAGCGACGCCAGGATCAGGATCGCCAGCACCGAGAACAGCACCTTGTTCTGGGCGATGAACGGCACGGCCGACCCGATGTTGGACATCGCCGACGCCGTCGACACCGCGACCGTCAGCACGTAGTCGACCAGCAGCGCGCTGGCGACCGTCAGCCCGGCGGTGTGGCCCAGGTTGGTGGTGACGACCTCGTAGTCACCACCACCGGACGGGTAGGCGTGCACGTTCTGCCGGTAACTGGCGATCACGACCAACATGACCGCGGCAACCGCGAGACCGATCCATGGCGCCATCGAATAGGCCGACAGGCCGGCGACCGACAGCACCAGGAAGATTTCCTCCGGCGCGTAGGCGACCGACGACAGCGCATCCGACGCGAAGACCGGTAAGGCGATACGTTTGGGCAGCAACGTGTGGGCGAGCTTGTCGCTGCGGAAGGGTCGGCCGATCACCAACCGTCGCGTAGCGGTCGAAAGCTTGGACACGAGTGCCAAGGGTAAGCCCACAGGGCCCGGGTTGTAGCGTTCGGACTGAGCTGAGGCATGAAATTCGCTTCAGGGCCGGTTTCCGGCCCAGAAAGGATCGGCTGGTGCGAGTAGTCGTGATGGGATGCGGCCGCGTTGGCGCATCGCTGGCGGACGGATTGGCCCGCATCGGCCATGAGGTCGCGGTGATCGACCGGGACAAGACGGCGTTTCACCGGCTGTCCCCCGAATTCCCCGGAGAACGCGTGCTGGGCATGGGTTTTGACCGGGATGTGCTGGAGCGGGCCGGTATCGAAGAGGCCGGCGCGTTCGCCGCCGTGTCCTCCGGTGACAACTCGAACATCATCTCGGCGCGCGTCGCGCGTGAGACGTTCGGTGTGCAGCGCGTCGTCGCCCGCATCTACGACGCCAAGCGCGCCGCCGTGTACGAGCGGCTGGGAATCCCGACCATCGCGACGGTGCCGTGGACCACCGACCGGTTGCTGAATCTGCTGACCCGCGAGACCGAGACCACCAAGTGGCGCGATCCTTCCGGCAACGTCGGCGTCACCGAACTGTCGCTCCACGAGGACTGGGTCGGCTACCGCGTCACCGCGCTGGAAGGCGCGACCGGCGGCCGCGTCGCGTTCCTCATCCGGTTCGGCAGCGGCGTCCTGCCGGACGCCAAGACCGTCATCCAGGCCGGCGATCAGGTGTACATGGCCGCGGTGTCGGGCCGTGTCGCCGAAGCCATCGCCATCGCCTCGCTGCCGCCCGGCGACGACGTCGAAAGCCACTAGGAGCGCACATGAAGGTCGCAATCGCGGGCGCCGGCGCCGTCGGCCGCTCCATCGCGCGGGAACTGGTCGATCACCACGAGGTGACGCTGCTGGAACGCAATCCGGACCACATCGATGTCGACGCCGTCCCCGCGGCGCAGTGGCGCCTGGGCGACGCCTGCGAGCTGTCGCTGCTCGAGTCGGTCAAGCTCCACGAGTTCGACGTCGTCATCGCCGCCACCGGCGACGACAAGGCCAACGTGGTGGTCAGCCTGCTCGCCAAGACCGAGTTCGCGGTCCCCCGCGTCGTGGCCCGTGTCAACGACCCGCGCAACGAGTGGCTGTTCGACGACAGCTGGGGCGTCGACGTCGCGGTGTCGACGCCGCGCATGCTGGCATCACTGGTCGAAGAGGCCGTCTCGGTGGGCGACCTGGTCCGCCTGATGAGCTTCCGCAAGGGCCAGGCCAACCTGGTCGAGATCACGCTGCCCGACGACACGCCGTGGGGTGGCAAGGCGGTCAAGCGCCTCCAATTGCCGCGCGACGCCACGTTGGTGACCATCCTGCGCGGCCCGCGCGTCATCGTGCCCGAATCGGACGAGCCGCTCGAGGGCGGCGACGAGCTGTTGTTCGTCGCGGTGGCCGAGGTCGAGCAGGAGCTGCGCAACCAGGTGCTGAATCCGGGCTAATCCTCGGTGACGTGATGTTCGGCGTCGCGGAGGGCCTTCTGGGCCGTCCGGATGGCCAGGTAGGACGCCAGCGCGGCGACCGCGGTGAGCGGCCAGCCCATGGCGATCCGGGCCACACCGAGCAGACCCGTCTGGTCCAGTCCGTACAAGTGGTTCTGAACCAGGAAACGCGCCGCGAACACCAGCGCCCACACCGCGGTCGCGATGTCGAACGCCAGTACCGCCCGCCGGACATCGCGCCAGCTGCGGTCGTGTCCGGTGACCCAGCTCCAGCCGTAACCGACCAGCGGGCGGCGGATCAGGATCGAGATCCCGAAAACCCCGGCATAGATCAGCGATGACCAGATGCCAAGCAGGAAATAGCCTTTCGAGGCGCCGATCATGTAGGCGATCAGTGCGCTGATGCCGACGCCGATGAAGCCGGACACCGCCGGCTGCACCGATTCCCGCCGGACCAGGCGCCAGACGAGAACCAGACCGGCGACGCCCAGCGCCGAGTAGATCGCGGCCGTCAGCCCGAAGAAGCTGGAGACGGGGACGAAGACGAGGACCGGTAGGGACGAATAAATCAGGCCGCTGAGGCCACCCATCTGTTCCAGCAGGACATGCGCCGTCAGTTTGGCGTCACCGTCGTCCTGCTGGGCCTCGATCTCGGCTTCGGCCTGCTCGCTGTCCGCGGTCCCCTTGTCGGGGAAAGTCACTTCTGAATCTCGTAGTGCGGGTTGTAGATCGCTTTGGCCCCGCTGTCCAAGTTGCCGAGACGTCCGTGCACGCGCAGGGTGCGCCCGGATTCGATGCCTGGGATGCGCCGCTGACCCAACCAGACCAGCGTGACCGTGTCGGTGCCGTCGAACAGCTCGGCTCGCACGCCACCCGAACAGCCCTTGCCGTTGGTCTCGACACACCGCAGCGTGCCGACCATCGTCACTTCCTGTCCGCGCGTGCAGTCCACCGCTCGCATGGCGCCGGTGTTCAGGGCCTCGTCGTTCAGCTCCTGGACATCGCTCTGTTCGAGGTCCTCGGTAAGCCGCCGGGTAAGTCGGCGCAAATAGCCTTCCGCCGTAGCCATGGTCTCTCCTGAGACTTGCTGCGAATCCACCGTGGACCCGCTATCTAACCAACGTCACGCTAGACCTCTTGGTTCCGATTCGCCATTTCGGCACGGGATATATCTTCGTTATCCCGCTCACTGGGCAGGACACCCCACGCGACCCCCGTGCGAGCGCCGTTCCGGCCGCCGGGCACCATCGAGGGATGACGGCCAATTTGCACGGGATGACCGCGGTACTGCTGCCCGGCACAGGATCGGACGACGACTACGTCCGCCGTGCCTTCGGCGGCGCACTGCTCGAATCCGGTGCCGTGGTGATCGCCCCGCGGCCGCTGCCGGGCGACCTGATCGGCGGTTATGTCGAAGCGCTCGACGCCGCCGCGCAACACGGCCCCATCATCGTCGGCGGCGTGTCGCTGGGTGCGGCGGTCGCCACGAACTGGGCGCTCAAGCACCCCGAACAGTGCATCGCCGTGCTGGCCGCCCTGCCCGCCTGGACCGGCGAGTCCGACGGCGCACCGGCCGCCCAGGCCGCCCGTTACTCGGCACAGCAGCTGCGCGAGATCGGGCTGGACGCGGCAGTCGCCGGCATGCGGGCGGGTAGCCCGGCCTGGCTCGCCGACGAACTGACGCGGTCGTGGACGGCGCAGTGGCCGGGCCTGCCGGACGCGATGGAGGAAGCGGCAGCTTATGGCGCGCCCACCCGCGAACAACTCGCCGAGCTGCAGGTGCCGATGGGTGTCGCCGGGGCGGTGGACGACGCCGTGCACCCTGTCGCGGTCGCCGCGGAATGGGCCGTGGCGGCCCCCAGGGCCGCGCTGCGGACCGTCACCCTCGATGCGATGGGCGACGAGCCGACAGTGCTGGGCGACGCCTGCGTGGCGGCGTTGCGGGAGGCCGTCAGCCTCCGGTGATGGTGCCCATCTGCTGGGTGCGCAGTTGCTGCATGGCCGAGCCCTGCTCACTGCGACGGGCATCGGGCTCGGCGCTCGGCTGATTGTCGGCACCGCCGACGCCGGCCTGCTGTTGCTGCATCTGCTGCTGCAGCTGCTCGAGTGCCTGCTGAGCCTGCTCCATCTGTTGCTGCGCCATCTGTTGCGCCGCGGCGCGCAGCTGCTCCAGCAGCGGCTCGGACAGCTGCACCGGAAGCGGGGTGCGGACCGCCATCGGGGTGTCACCACGGCGAACCACGGTGTCCGCCAACGAGGTTCGGGCCTCGTCGGCGATGGCGTCGATGGTCTCCTCGGTGCCGACGACGACGCAGCGCACCATCCACCGGTAGCCGTCGGTCCCGATGAAACGCATCACGACCTGCGGCTGGCCGGGCTGCGGCACCGGCAGGCCCACGACCTCGCGACCCCAGGGTCCGTCCTCGATGCGCGCCTGCGCGCCGTCGTTGCGCAGCGATTCGGCCAGTTCGGCAGCGATCTCACGCCACAGGCCGCCGGTCTTGGGCGCGGCATACGCGGCCACGGAGAAGCGCCCGTTGGGCGTCATGATCCAGACGGCGTTCGGCACGCCCTGCTCGTTGACCTCGACGTTGAGCTGTGAACCGTCGGGCACCGGGACAAGGACCCCGCCCAGATCCAGTCGGGCGGCCTCGGCGTCGGCCGGGTCGTCGAAGTCCTCGATGTCGAACGGGCCGTCTTCTTCGGGGTTGAACTCGAATGCCATCACAAACTCGCATGTCCGCCGGAGGAACCGTGGCCGCCCGCGCCACGTGAGGTGTCAGCCAGCCCCGCCTCGTCGAACGACGTGACCTCGACCAGCTCGGGCAGCTCGACCCGCTGCACCAGCAGCTGCGCGATCCGGTCACCGCGCTTGACGGTGATGGGCTCACTGGGATCGAGGTTGATGAGCGCCACCTTGATCTCGCCGCGGTACCCGGCGTCGACGGTCCCCGGCGCGTTCACGATCGAAAGACCAACGCGGATGGCCAATCCCGAGCGCGGATGCACCAGGCCGACCATGCCGTGCGGAATCGCGACGGCGATCCCCGTCGGCACCAACTCGCGCTGACCGGGGGCCAGTTCGAGGTCGATCGCGCTGAACAGATCGACGCCGGCATCGCCGTCGTGAGCACGGGCCGGCATCGGCAGATCCCGGTCCAACCGAACTACCGCCAGAGAGGTGGACACGACCGCACAGACTACCCTTGGCCGCGTGTCAGACACGCGAGCAGCCACCCAAACCGTCCGCTACCGGGAGCGGTTGACGGTGCCTTTGTGGTGGTGGTTACCGGGTTTCGGGCTGGCGGCCCTGATCGCGCTGGAAGTGGTGCAAGGCGTGTCGGGCGTGCCCGCATGGGCGCCGTTCGCCGTCCTGCTGCCGGTCGCCGCGGCGACGCTGGTGTGGATGGGGCGCATCGAGCTGCGCGTGGTGAGCACCGGAACCGGGCCGGACGCCGAAACCGAGCTGTGGGTGGGGCCGGCGCACATTCCGACCGGCGTCATCTCCCGGTCGGCGGAGGTGCCGCGCTCGGCGAAGTCGGCGGCGCTGGGACGCCAGCTGGACCCGGCCGCGTACGTCGTGCACCGGGCCTGGGTGGGTCCGCTGATCCTCGTGGTGCTCGACGATCCGGACGACCCCACGCCGTACTGGCTGGTGAGCACCCGTCATCCCGATCGGGTCCTGGCGGCGCTGCAGGGCCCATAGGACGCATGGTCCGAAGACGCCGAATGGCCGGTCCCCGCACGCAGAGCGTGCGAGACCGGCCATTCGGCGTTTGTGAATCCCTAGGCGGCGCAGTCGGTGCAGATCATCACGCCGTTCTTCTCACTGGCGAGACGGCTGCGGTGTTGCACCAGGAAACAGCTCGAGCAGGTGAACTCATCGGCCTGCTTGGGCACCACTCGGACCGAGAGTTCCTCGCCCGACAGGTCAGCGCCCGGCAACTCGAAGTTCTCGGCCGAGTCGGTCTCGTCGACGTCGACGACGGCGGACTGCGCCTCGTTCCGTCGCGCTTTCAGCTCCTCCAGAGAGTCCTCGGAAACCTCGTCAGTCTCAGAACGCCGCGGGGCGTCGTAATCGGTAGCCATGGTCATCCCCTCCGTTACCTTGCAGCAGAGCTTTGTACCAGCGTCGAACGCTTCTACCAAATGATTCGTGCCCAGAAAGCGCGCCGATTGTATGTGATTTGCGTCACACGCGCCAGAGGTGGTTTGTAATCATGCTGGAAGCGGGGCATCTACAGTGCTCATGTGGTCGCACAAATCACCGAGGGCACGGCCTTCGACAAGCACGGTCGGCCGTTCCGGCGGCGCAACTACATGCCCGCCGCGGTGCTGTTCGCGGTACTTGCCGTGGCGACGCTGATCGCCTGGCTCGTTGTCGCGAACCAGCCTGCCGAAATCCACCAGGCGATCACCTGCAATCCCCCGCCCGCGCCGACCGACCCGAACCAGCCGAAGCTCGGCGACGAGGTGTCACAGTCCTCGATGGTCAACGTGGTGCCCGCCAAGCTCGCCGACACCAAGATCAAGGTGCTCAACGCCAGCGGCCAGGGCGGCCAGGCCAGCGAGGTCGCCGGCGAGCTGCGCGACCTCGGGTTCGGCCAGCCGGCGGCGAGCAACGACCCGGTGTACGCCAGTACCCGCATGGAATGCCAGGGCCAGATCCGGTTCGGCCCGGCCGGCAAGTCCGCGGCCGCGGCGCTGTGGCTCGTCGCGCCGTGCACGCAGCTGTTCCAGGACCAGCGGCCCGACGACTCCGTCGACCTCGCGATCGGCACCGAGTTCAACGAGCTCGCCCACAGCGACGACATCGAGGCCATGCTGGCCAGCCTGAAGCCCGACGCGACGCAGCCGGCCGACACCTCGCTGCTGCCGAAGATCCACAGCGGGACCTGCTAGCTAGCGATACCCGACCCGCGACAGCTGTGCGCTGAGCGCCGCGGCGACCCCGGGTGCCGCGGCGATGACCAGGTCGTCGCCGTCCGCACCGGGTGCGGGCAGCCGCACCACCGCACCCGCCTCCTCGGCGACCAGCGCCGCGGCCGCCCAATCCCACACGTGCACACCGGATTCGAAGTACGCGTCGAGCCGTCCGGCGGCGACCATGCACAGATCCAGGGCACACGACCCGACGCGGCGGATGTCACGCACCTCGGCCAGCAGCTCGGCCACCGCGGCGGCCTGCTGCCGCCGCCGCTCCCGCGCGTAGGCGAAGCCGGTCGCCACCAGCGCCATGGGGAGCTCGTCGATGACGTTGCAGCGCAAGGCCACCCGCGCCCCATCCCGGGTCGCCACGGCCCCGTGCCCGCGCGCCGCGGAGAACACCTCTCCGGTCGCCGCGTTGGCCACCGCGCCGGCCACGGACACGCCGTCGATCTGCACCCCGACCGACACCGCGTAGGCGCCCAGCCCGTACATGAAGTTCACCGTGCCGTCGATGGGATCGAGCACCCATACCGGCACACCGGCGGGCGCGCACGTCGCGCCGCCCTCCTCCTCGCCCAGGATCGCGTCGCCGGGCCGCAACACCGCCAGGCGCTCGCGCAACAGCCGCTCGGTTTCGGTGTCGACCACGGTCACCGGATCGGTCGGGCTGCTCTTGGTGCGCACCGCGCCGTCGTCCTGCTGCGCGCCGGCGAAAACCTCGCCCCGGCGCCGGCGGACGAATGCCGCGGCCTCGGTGGCCAACTGCTCGGCGAGCTCGCACAGTGCAGCAGGTGCGGTGCCACTTTCGGGTTCGCGTGCTGTCATGACACCTATCGCAGCACACGCGGCTAGGGTGTGGGTCGCGCCCTCTTCCCCACCCCCGTCAAGGAGTGCAGATGACCGAGACGCCCGCCGCCGTGACCGACGGCTCACAGCATCGAGCGCTGGGAATCGATGTCGGCGGCAGCGGCGTCAAAGGCGGGATCGTCGATCTCGACACCGGCCAACTGATCGGCGAGCGCTTCCGCCTCCCCACCCCGCAGCCGGCCACGCCCGAAGCCGTCTCCGACACCGTCGCGGCGGTCGTCCGCGAGTTCGGGTGGACCGGCAAGCTCGGCGTCACCTACCCCGGCGTCGTGACCGAGGGCATCGTGCGCACCGCGGCCAACGTCGACAGCAGCTGGATCGGCACCAACGTGCGCGACATGTTCGCCTCGCGTCTGGACGGCCAGGACGTGACGGTGCTCAACGACGCGGACGCCGCCGGCCTCGCCGAGGAGAAGTTCGGCGCCGGGCGCGAGGTGACCGGGCTGGTCGTGCTGCTGACGTTCGGCACCGGCATCGGCTCGGCGGTGATCTACGACGGGGTTCTGTTGCCCAACACCGAGTTCGGGCACATCGAGGTCGGCGGCAAGGAAGCCGAGCACCGTGCCGCATCATCGGTCAAGGAACGCAAGGAGTGGTCGTACGAGCGCTGGACCGAGGAGGTCACCAAGGTGCTGGTGGCGGTCGAGAACGCCATCTGGCCGGACCTGTTCATCGTCGGCGGCGGCATCAGCAAGAAGGCCGACAAGTGGGTGCCGCTGCTGAAGAACCGCACCCCGGTGGTCGCCGCGACGCTCCAGAATTCGGCCGGCATCGTGGGTGCCGCGATGGCCGCCGACGGTGCTCTGCATCGCCATTAGCGGCCCGCCAACGCTCCGAGTCTGCCGCTGATACGGCTTCTCGGCACTATGTCGTTACAATGGTCAACGGCGGCCGCCTGAACGGATAGCGGTGATCATCCGATCGAAGATCGACGCCAATATTCGACAGCCGACGCTTTTCGGTGGCGCACGCCCACGCCACCGAGGTACGAAAGACCGAAAGGGTGGCCGTGGTAGCGACCAAAGCCAGCGAGACAACCGACGAGCCGGTGAAGCGCACCACCAAAGCCCCCGCGAAGAAGGCCGCCGCCAAGGCTGCGCCGGCCAAGCGGGCCGCGAAGGCACCCGCGAAGAAGGCCGCCGCGAAAGCTCCCGCCAAGCGGGCGGCGAAGGCCGCAACCAAGCCTGAAGACGGCGGCGTCGCTGACGACGTGACCGACGTCGACGATCTCGCCGTCGAACCCGAGGAGATCGACGTCGACGACGCCGACCTGGAACTCGACGACGACCTCGAGGCCGAGGACGTCAGCGACGATGACGACGAGGACGACGCCGAAGACGGCGAGTCCGAAGGCGACGCCAGCGCCGAAGGCACCAAGGCCGCTCCGAAGGCCGCCGAGGGCGATGACGAGACCGCCGAGCCGTCCGAGAAGGACAAGGCCTCCGGCGACTTCGTCTGGGACGAGGAAGAGTCCGAGGCGCTGCGGCAGGCCCGCAAGGACGCCGAGCTCACCGCTTCCGCCGACTCGGTGCGTGCGTACCTCAAGCAGATCGGCAAGGTCGCGCTGCTCAACGCCGAGGAAGAGGTCGAGCTCGCCAAGCGCATCGAAGCCGGCCTGTACGCCACGCAGCTGATGTCGGAGCTGATGGAGAAGGGCGAGAAGCTGCCCGCCGCGCAGCGTCGCGACATGCAGTGGATCTGCCGCGACGGCGACCGCGCCAAGAACCACCTGCTGGAAGCCAACCTGCGTCTGGTGGTGTCGCTGGCCAAGCGCTACACCGGCCGCGGCATGGCGTTCCTGGACCTCATCCAGGAAGGCAACCTGGGCCTGATCCGCGCGGTCGAGAAGTTCGACTACACCAAGGGCTACAAGTTCTCGACGTACGCCACCTGGTGGATCCGGCAGGCCATCACCCGCGCCATGGCCGACCAGGCCCGCACCATCCGTATCCCGGTGCACATGGTCGAGGTCATCAACAAGCTCGGCCGCATCCAGCGTGAGCTGCTGCAGGACCTGGGTCGCGAACCCACGCCCGAAGAGCTCGCCAAGGAAATGGACATCACGCCGGAGAAGGTGCTGGAGATCCAGCAGTACGCGCGTGAGCCCATCTCGCTGGACCAGACCATCGGCGACGAGGGCGACAGCCAGCTCGGTGACTTCATCGAGGACTCCGAGGCCGTGGTGGCCGTGGACGCGGTGTCGTTCACGCTGCTGCAGGACCAATTGCAGTCGGTGCTGGAGACGCTCTCGGAGCGCGAGGCGGGTGTCGTCCGGCTGCGGTTCGGCCTGACCGACGGCCAGCCCCGCACGCTCGACGAGATCGGCCAGGTCTACGGCGTGACGCGTGAGCGCATCCGCCAGATCGAGTCCAAGACCATGAGCAAGCTGCGGCACCCGTCGCGCTCGCAGGTCCTGCGCGACTACCTGGACTAGTCCCCCGGCTCACGAGCTGCCCCGAAACTCCGGTTTCGGGGCAGTTCTCGTTTGGTTGAGCGGAGGTCAGCAGGGCACGCAGCGGTAGCCGTTCCAGATCCAGCCAGCGCCACAGCCGTGGTCGCCGGTTTCGCCGCGACAGTTCATCGGTTGCGCGACAACGGTCGGCTGTGGACTGAACGTCGTTGAATCTGTTGAGCTTTGCGCCGCCTGTGCGACGGACATCGGGCCGACGGGCGCGACCAGTAGCGCCGCGGCGGCAACAGCCAGAACAGTATTGGTGTGCATGAGGGCCTCCGGCGTCGGGTCGAATCGGATACGGACCGTCAAATTTTACGCTTGCGTCAGAATTGTGGCCAGATGCGCATTCCTGCACGGCACGCCGAAAACCGGAGGCGGGAAAAGCGCTGCGTGTGAAAGGCTTTCGAACATGCCGATATCGCAGCATCCGTTGGGCCAGGCCATGCTGGACGTCTCGTCCGAGTGTTTCGCCGCGATGGCCGATATCCTCACCGCCCTCGGTGACGACCTCGCCAACCGCCGGCCCGACCTGCCCGGCGCCAACAGCTGCTACGCCATCGTCAACCACTGCATCGGCGTCGTCGACTACTGGGCCGGCTCTTTCATTGCCGGGCAACGGATCCCGCGGGACCGCGACAGCGAGTTCACCGCCACCGGGCGGGTCGACGAACTACTGGAACGACTGACGGCCCTGCAGCAGCGCTTGCCCGGCTGGGTCGAGATCGCGGTCACCGAGGGAATCCGCGACCGCGAGCTGGCCGACGGGGTGCGCGGCGGGACCACGCGCGCCGCCGTACTGGCCACGGCCAGCCCGGAGTGGACGCTGCTGCACATCCTGCACGACATCGCGCAACACGTCGGGCACCTGGAGATCACCAGAGACCTGCTGCTCTCCGCGCGCACCGAGAGCTGATACGAATCGGCCCCCTCCTCTACAGAGAAGGGGGCCGATCGCTCGACGGTAACCGTCAGTCGGTGCTTCCAGCGCCTGCGCCGGCCGTGGCCTTTGCAGACTCTGCCTTGGCCTTCGCCTCGGCCTTCTTGGCCTCAGCCGCAGCCTTTTTCTCCTCGGCCTTGGCCTTGGCAGCGGCCTTCTTGGCCTCGGCGGCAGCCTTCTTCTCCTCGGCCTTGGCCTTGGCAGCGGCCTTCTTGGCCTCAGCCGCGGCCTTCTTCGCGTCGGCCTTGGCCTTCGCCTCGTCGGCCTTGGCGGCGTCAGCGCCGGCCTTCGCGTCGTCGGCCTTGGTCTGACCCTCAGCCTTGGCGGCGTCGGCGTCAGCCTTGGCCTCGTCAGCCTTGACCTGACCCTCGACCTTGTTGTCCGACGCCGGGGCGTCGGCAACCTTCGCCGGCGAATCGCCCGCCTGCGCCGCGGCCGGAGCCTTGGCCGCAACCGGAGCCTTGGCCGCAACCGGAGCCGAGAACGCAGCCGGCGAGACCGCTGCACCCGAGACCGGGGCGGTGGTCTGCGTGCCCGCGGCCGGCGCCGGCGGCCCCAGCTTCTTCTGCAGGTTGTCGATGGCCGTGGTGACCCCGCCGATGACCTGAGCGTTGATGGCCCGGACGAACTTGGCCGTCGAGAACAACGCGTCGGCCGCGCCGTGGTTGATCGCGGTCAGAATCTTGCCGACGTTTCCGGTCTGGAATGCCGCGGCGACGTCCTGCACCACCGAGTTGAGCTGCCGAGACAAGGTGCGGACCTGGGTCATCACCTGCTCGATCGGACCCTTCTGCATGCCGGCAATCTTGACGCCGTTCCATTCGACCAGGTTCCAGCCGTCCTCGGGGTTGCCCTCGACGACGACCACACCCGTGTTGCCGAGCGGGTGCTGGGTGAACAGCATGATCTTCTGCTCAGCGCTCAGGTTCTTGGCGTTCATCATCGTCCAGATCATGATGGTGCCGCCGTGTGAAAACACCGCCGCGTTGCGATCGCCGTTGTCGTAGATCTTCTGCAACGCACCGTTGACCCGGTCCTCGAACTGATGGCCGTTCAGACCGGTCGTCGGATCGGCCGCGGACGGGATGAACGCATCCAGGTTCGGGGTGATCGGATTGAAGCTGATGTTGGGCGGCGGCGTCACCGACAGACCCGCCCAGGCCAGCGGCGCCGTCAGGTAGCCGAAGATGCCCGCGCGCTCCGGGGTGCCTTCGTACTTGCCGGCTTCGATCTCCTGCAGACCCGGCAACACCTGGATCGGCAGACCCAGATACTGCGACAACGGCGTGGCCGTCTGCTGCGTCCGGACCATCGTGGACGCGTAGATGGCATCGAAGTTCCGGTCGCCGAGCTTGGCCGCGATGTCCTTGGCCTGCTGCTGGCCGTCCGGCGTCAGGACCGGGCCCGGCACCTGGGTGTCGATGTTGCCCGACGTGTTGCCGTACGACTGACCGTGCCGGATGAACGTGATCGTCATGTTCTCGGCCGCCCATGCCGGCAACGCCGACATGACCAGAAGAGCGCTCGCCGTCAACGCGACACCGAGCCCCTTCAACCCTCTTGCGCGACGGCGCTTGCCCGTCGCGTCTTCAGAATTCGTGTGGTTGCTCATGCCCTCACCGTGTCGGGGATATTTACGCGCGCGATCGTGTCAATCCCCGGACCGTGATTCCGGCCACATTCCCGATGAGTGGACAGATTTCTCGAACTGTCGTTCATTTGCCGTTAACCAACGGCATCGGCACCGAAATTTGCCGGTAGAACTGCGAAAACCCCCTCGGCGTCCGGCCGGTAGGGCACGGTGCGGGTCACCGCGCCGACAGGGAGCGCGCCGTAGAGGTGCGGGAAGAGCATCGAGGCCGGATCCGTCGGCACCCCGGGTTCCCAGCGAACCGGCGACCCCAGCAACCCAGGGTCACAGACCAACAGCAGCAGGTCGGACTGCCCGCGGTACAACCGATTGGCCGGCAGGTGCACCTGTTCCGGCGCCGACAGGTGGACGAACCCGACCTCGTCGAGGGAGGGCGGTCTGAGCTCACCATCGAACTGGGGACGCGCCCAATCCGTTTCACTACATAGATGAACCAGGACTGTGGGATCGGCGATCATGCGGTCAGCCTGCCGCGCCCGCAACTCCAGCGATAGGTGAGACACGACACACCCGTGAACACCCGGGGAACAACGCTGGAATCCAAATCGTCTGAGAGAGTAGAGATGTGTAACCGGCAAAGCGCCCTGGCGGCGACGAGCAGAAGGAGGCGCCATGAACGCAACTCTGACGGGCCCGACACTGACACGGGCTGACCGCTGTGACCGGTGCGGTGCCGCCGCCCGCGTTCGCGCTACCCTGCCGTCCGGCATGGAGCTTCTGTTCTGCCAACACCACGCCAACGAGCACGAATCCAAGCTCGTCGAATTGGCGGCCGTGCTGGTGGTCAGCAGCGAGGACTGAGTGACCCGCCGGTCACCTCAAATACAGTCCTGAAGGGGTCTCTTCGGTAATGCTGGTCTGGTCATGAACGACCAGACTTCCCCGATCAAGCCGACACGTCATCACGTGTTACGGGTCATCCGTCGCGCGCTGACGAAAAGCTGGGACGACTCGATCTTCTCGGAGTCGGCACAGGCGGCGTTCTGGTCGGCGTTGTCTCTACCGCCCTTGCTGCTGGGCATGTTGGGCAGCTTGGCGTACGTGGCGCCGTTGTTCGGTCCCGAGACGCTGCCGATGATCCAGGAACAGCTGATCGGGACGGCGAAGAATTTCTTCTCGCCGAACGTGATCAACGAGATCATCCAGCCGACCGTCCGCGAAGTCGCCATGGGCGCCCGCGGCGAGGTGGTGTCCCTCGGGTTCGTCATCTCGCTGTGGGCAGGCTCGTCGGCGATCTCCGCGTTCGTCGACGCCGTGGTCGAGGCACACGACCAGACCCCGCTGCGCCATCCGGTGCGGCAACGCTTCTACGCGCTCGGGCTGTACCTGGTGATGCTGCTGTTCGTGATCGCGACCGCTCCGGTGGCCGCCATCGGACCGATGAAGATCGCCCAGCACATTCCCGAAACCTGGTCCAACGCCATGAAGTACGGATACTGGCCGGTGCTGCTGCTGGGCATCGTGCTGGCCGTGACGGTGCTCTACCGGGTGTCGCTGCCCAAACCGCTGCCGACCCACAGGTTGTTGTTCGGCGCCGTCCTGGCCACCGTGGTCTTCGTGGTGGCGACGGTAGGACTCCGGTTCTACCTGACCTGGATCACCGCTACGGGCTACACCTACGGCGCGCTGGCGACGCCAATCGCGTTCCTGCTGTTCGCCTTCGCGCTCGGTTTCGCGATCATGCTCGGCGCCGAACTCAACGCGGCGATCCAGGAGGAGTGGCCGGCGCCGGACACCCATGCGCGGCGGCTGCGCGAATGGCTCGAGGAGAAGGCCGAGACCCTCACGGGCGATCAGCCCGCCGAGGCGGCGGAGCCGCCGGCCTGACCGGCTGCGGCTACTTCTTCATCTGTTCGTAGATGCGCTTGCAATCGGGGCACACCGGCGACCCGGGCTTGGGTGACTTGGTCACCGGGAACACCTCGCCGCACAGCGCGACGACATGGGTGCCCATGACGGCGCTCTCGGCGATCTTGTCCTTCTTGACGTAGTGGAAGTGCTTAGGTCGGTCGTCGTCCGTACCGTCGTCGACCTGTTCATCGGAATCGGTGCGTTCGAGGGTGTCGGTCTGCATGAACTCATTGTGGCACTCAGGCGAACCGGTCGCGGCGGCACCGAGCCGGATGTGGGACAGTAGAAGTATGAAACACGGCCCTGAGCTGAGTTTCGACGACGACGGTCGGCCGGTCCTCATCACTCGCGCAGCACCCGCCTACGAGGAACAGCACCGTGCCCGCGTCCGCCGCTATCTCACGATCATGTCGTTCCGCGTGCCGGCGCTGCTGCTGGCTGCCCTCGCCTACAGCATCTGGCACAACGGCCTGATCTCGCTGGCCATCCTCATCGCGTCCATTCCCCTGCCGTGGATCGCGGTACTCATCGCCAATGACCGGCCGCCGCGCAGTGCAGAGGAACCGCGCCGCTACGACGCGGCCCGTCGGGCGCCCATGTTCCCGACCGCCGAGCGACCGGCGATCGAGGACCGGCATCCGGTCATCGACGGCGATATCGAGCCTTGACCTCTACCTGAGTTTCCTTCTTTCTCCTTTCTAAGGACATTCTCAGGTCGACGCGGAAAACGCGCAGGTCAGAGGCCATGAGGAGAGCGGGTCTCGGGAACTTCTCCTGCCACTCGGGCGTTTAAGCAAGTGACAGTTCGAGCTGAGCACGAGCAGGAGGCCGCAAATGGCAAAAGCCACCACAAGCCGTATCGATACCGATCTTGACGCCCAGAGTCCCGCCGCGGACCTGGTGCGCGTCTACCTCAACGGCATCGGTAAGACCGCCCTGCTCAACGCCGAGGACGAAGTGGAACTGGCCAAGCGCATCGAGGCCGGCCTGTACGCAGCCCACCTGCTGGAGACCAAGAAGCGACTCGGCGACAACCGCAAGCGTGACCTGGCCGCCATCGTCCGCGACGGCGAGGCCGCACGCCGGCATCTGCTCGAAGCCAACCTCCGCCTCGTGGTGTCGCTGGCCAAGCGCTACACCGGCCGCGGCATGCCGCTGCTGGACCTGATCCAGGAAGGCAACCTCGGCCTCATCCGCGCGATGGAGAAGTTCGACTACGCCAAGGGCTTCAAGTTCTCGACCTACGCCACCTGGTGGATTCGTCAGGCGATCACCCGCGGCATGGCCGACCAGAGCCGTACCATCCGGCTCCCCGTCCACCTGGTGGAGCAGGTCAACAAGCTCGCCCGGATCAAGCGCGAGATGCACCAGAGCCTGGGGCGCGAGGCCACCGACGAAGAGCTCGCCGAAGAGTCGGGCATCCCGGTCGAGAAGATCAACGACCTGCTCGAGCACAGCCGTGACCCGGTGAGCCTCGACATGCCGGTCGGCACCGACGAGGAAGCACCGCTCGGCGACTTCATCGAGGACTCCGAAGCGCTCTCCGCCGAGAACGCGGTCATCTCGGAGCTGCTGCACACCGACATCCGGCACGTCCTCGCCACGCTGGACGAACGCGAGCAGCAGGTGATCCGGCTGCGGTTCGGCCTCGACGACGGTCAGCCCCGCACCCTGGACCAGATCGGCAAGCTGTTCGGCCTGTCCCGCGAGCGGGTCCGCCAGATCGAGCGCGAGGTCATGTCGAAGCTCCGCAACGGCGAGCGCGCCGAGCGACTGCGCGCCTACGCGAGCTGATCGCCGCCACCCACAACTGCACACCCTGGTGCCCGCCGGAATACCCGGCGGGCACCGTTTTTGTCGGCCGATCTGCCCGCTGTCGCCCGCCGCACGAATCACAGCGTCGATCAGCCGTGGTGGATGCCTGTTGACCCGGTCAAACCGGTAAGCTTGGCACCGGCGGAGGCCTGGAGGAATTTGGCATGAACGATCTGATCGATACGACCGAGATGTACCTGCGGACGATCTACGACCTCGAAGAAGAGGGCGTGGTGCCGCTGCGTGCGCGCATTGCCGAACGACTCGAGCAGAGCGGCCCGACCGTCAGCCAGACCGTGTCGCGGATGGAGCGCGACGGGCTGCTGCACGTCGCCGGTGATCGCCACCTGGAACTGACCGACAAGGGCCGCTCGCTGGCGGTGTCGGTGATGCGCAAACACCGGCTCGCCGAGCGCCTGCTGGTCGATGTGATCGGCCTGCCGTGGGAGGAAGTCCACGCCGAAGCGTGCCGCTGGGAACACGTGATGAGCGAGGACGTCGAACGTCGTCTGGTCCAGGTGCTCGACAACCCGACCACGTCCCCGTTCGGCAACCCGATCCCCGGCCTCGCCGACCTCGGCGTCATCTCGGCCGGTGACTCCGACGTCAGCCTCGTCCGGCTCACCGAACTGCCCACCGGATTCCCGGTCGCGGTCCGGGTACGCCAGCTGACCGAACACGTCCAGGGCGACACCGAACTGATCGCCCGACTCAAGGACGCCGGCGTCGTACCGAACGCGCGTGTCACCGTGCAGGCCACCGAGCAGGGCAGCGTCCTGATCGTCATCCCCGGACACGAACAGGTCGAGTTGCCGCATCACATGGCGCACGCGGTCCGCGTCGAGAAGGTCTGACCCGCGGCCCACGAGACTCACGCCGACCTCCCGAAGATTCGGCGCGGCGGCATCTGCACGCCCAGGCGTTCCGCAAGCTTGTAGCCGGTCAGCGCGAGTTCCCGGATGCGGCCCGGGCGCATCCCGGCCTGGAGTGCCGAGTCGAGCAGCCCAGCCATGTGGTGCTCGCTGTCGACATCCAGCGCGGCCTGCAACGCCACCCCGGCGAGCGGTCCGTCGCCACGCGCATACGCGCTGAACGCCAGCAACACCAGCACCTCCAGCCGCCACGGCGCGGGCAGTGTACGAGCCAGCGCGGCCCACACCGACTCGGCCGCGGCGGCATGCTCGCCGACCGCCAGCGCGTAGAGCGTGTCCCGCACGCGCGCATCCGTCACGGCACAGGCCAGGCGCACCGCGTCGTCATCGGGTAACGGCGATCCGTCAGCCGAACCGGTGGCGCACGCCACCGCGTGCTCGACGTCCGCGCGCGCCTCGGCATCGGGACGGCCACGGTAATCCACTGTGGCAGAACGCTTTTCGATCGCCGGCCGCAACGCCTCCGCGCGCGCTGCATCGGTCACGGCGACGACCTCGACCAGATCCGCGCGTCGCGCGTAGAGCCGCCGGCCGTCGAGCACGGCGGCCATGGTCACGGGCGACGATGCGGGATCCTCGACAACACCGGCGTTCCCGCAGCCGTCGGCGCAACGCCACCGGCCACCGGCCGCCACCCGGTCGACCACGTGCACCGCGAACAGTTCGATGCCGTGATCGGCGAGCGCATCCTCGAGTTCGTCACTCACGTCGCGGTACATGTCCTCGCACATCGCGCAGTCGACGCCGTGCTCGTCGACAATCACCGCGATCGCCGCGTCCGCGTCGGCCGCGGCGGCCAGATCGGAGAGATGTCCGAGGGCGTCCGGCAAGGCCTCGAAGAACCCTTCCGACAGGTCCACGCGCAGGACCGCGCCCATCTCACCGCCGATGATGGTGACGAGCACCAGTGACTTCTCCGGGGCAAACCCCAGGACCGCGGGCACTGCCGCGATGAGGGCGCCGGGCCGGTTGAGTTGGAAATCGAATGAGCTGAAAGTTGTCATGGTCCGAAGGTGGCAGCACGGTCCGTCAGGATTCGTCGGCCGACGCCGCCGGCGGCCTGGTCTGTGAATGAACTCGGATCTGTGGATAACGGGCCTATTCGAGCTGTTTCCGCAAAGTTCGCCGATGATCAGGCTGCATGATCACGCGCGCCGTGCCAACCTGGCTGTCATGGGTTCCACGCAGGAGTTCGACCTCGTCGTCATCGGATCCGGCCCGGGCGGGCAGAAGGCCGCGATCGCCGCCGCCAAGCTGGGAAAATCCGTCGCAGTCATCGAACGTGGGCGCATGCTCGGCGGGGTCTGCGTGAATACCGGAACCATCCCGTCCAAGACGCTGCGCGAGGCAGTCGTCTATCTCACGGGCATGAGCCAGCGCGAGCTGTACGGTTCCAGCTACCGGGTGAAGGAGCGGATCACCCCCGCTGATCTGCTGCGCCGCACCACTCACGTCATCGGCCGGGAACAGGACGTGGTCCGCAACCAGCTCCTGCGCAACGGGGTCGAGCTGTTCGAAGGGCACGGCCGGTTCCTCGACCCGCACACCCTGGTCATCGAGGACCCGACCCACGACGAGAACGTCAACATCAAGGCGCGGTACGTCGTCATCGCCACCGGCACCAAGCCCGTCCGTCCGGCCGGGGTGAACTTCGACGAGGAACGCGTCCTGGACTCCGACGGGATCCTGGACCTCAAGAGCCTGCCGCAGTCGATGGTGGTCGTCGGCGCCGGCGTGATCGGCATCGAATACGCGTCCATGTTCGCCGCCCTCGGCACCAAGGTGACCGTGATCGAGAAGCGCCCGACGATGCTCGACTTCTGCGACTCCGAGATCATCGAGTCGCTCAAATTCCACCTGCGCGATCTCGCGGTGACGTTCCGGTTCGGCGAGGAGGTGACCGCGGTGGACGTGGGTCCCGGCGGAACCTTGACCACGCTCGCCAGCGGGAAGCAGATCCCCGCCGAGACCGTGATGTACTCGGCCGGCCGGCAGGGGCAGACCGAGCACCTCGACGTCGAGCGGGCCGGCCTCGAGATCGACAGTCGCGGAAGGATTTTCGTCGACGACAACTACCAGACCAAAGTCGACCACATCTACGCCGTCGGTGACGTCATCGGCTTCCCCGCGCTGGCGGCGACCTCGATGGACCAGGGCCGGCTGGCGGCCTATCACGCCTTCGGCGAGCCCTGCAAGGGCATGACCGACCTGCAGCCGATCGGCATCTATTCCATTCCCGAGGTGTCGTACGTCGGCGCCACCGAGGTCGATCTCACCGACAGCTCGGTCCCGTACGAGGTCGGTGTGTCGCGCTACCGGGAACTGGCCCGCGGACAGATCGCCGGCGACTCGTACGGCATGCTCAAACTGCTGGTCTCCACCGAGGACCTCACGCTGCTCGGCGTGCACATCTTCGGCTCCAACGCCACCGAGTTGGTCCACATCGGCCAGGCCGTGATGGGCTGCGGCGGGACCGTGGAGTACCTGGTCGACGCCGTCTTCAACTACCCGACCTTCTCCGAGGCCTACAAGGTCGCCGCACTCGACGTGATGAACAAGCTGCGCGCGCTGAACCAGTTCAAGAGTTAGGCGCTGCAGCCGTCGTCGGGGGCACCCGTGGCACGGTCCGCGGGCCCGCCCTCCTGGGCGCGCTGATAGAGCACCTGAATTTGCATGTCGAAGGGTGACGAGTACGACAGGTCGCTGCCGCTGCAGCCGCCGCCCTGCAGGCCGCCGACCACTCCCCTGACCTCGGCGGCCGACACCCACGGCGAGCCGCTGGTGCCGTCCACCAGTCCCGGGCAGCGCAGCGCCGGGAACCCGCGGTCCGGGCGTGACGTCGGCCCGCTGCAGCTGACCTGGCCCCCGCCGTCACCGAGTGGGTATCCCGTCACGGTGATCGGAACGTCCGGGCCCGGTGCGGCCCCGAGCACGAAGCCGCCGCCGGCGCGATGTTCCAGCGTCTCGGTGGTGGCCGGGCCGCCGTGGCTGACCCGGGCGATCGCGAAGTCGGCGGCCGGGTCCTGGCGGCGGACCCATCGCGGATCCAGGTACACCGCGTCGATGTGCCAGAAGTCGCCGGGGACGCCGGCGCGGTAACCGGGTGCGAATGTCGCGTCGAATGACGCGTCGAGGCAGTGCGCGGCCGTGATGATGAGGTTGCCCGCCAGCGAGTCGAGCACCGCACCACTGCAGGTGTGCACCGAATCACTGCCCAGGAACACCGCTCCGACGCGCGGATCGGGACGGGGTCCCGCGACCACGGCCGCACCGGCAGTGACCGTGCCGGCGTCGCCACGGGTATCGGCCTTGATCGCGGGTGGGCTGCACGCAGTGGCCAGCAGCGCGGCGAATGCGCTCGCGACCAGTCGGATGCCCAGCATCTGTCCGATCTTGCCCGATACCGACTGCACGGGCAGCACCTGGTGCACCATGCGTACTGCGGGCCGACACCGGGAACAACACAAGAATGCGCGACACTTGTAGGAGACACATCCAGCGAGATGTGGCACGCAGGACGGCAAGGAGTGTGTAGGTGAGCGAGTACGACGGGAACGCGCCCGACGCGAGCGGCCAGCGGCCCGACGAAAGCCGGGGCCAGCAGTACCAGCCCGAGCACAGCGGCATGTACGAGCTGGAGTTCCCCGCGCCGCAACTGTCCGCCGCCGACGGCCGCGGACCGGTGATGGTGCACGCCCTCGAAGGCTTCTCCGATGCCGGCCACGCCATCCGGCTGGCCGCCGAGCACCTCAAGAACACCCTCGACACCGAACTGGTCGCGTCGTTCGCCATCGACGAACTGCTGGACTACCGGTCGCGCCGGCCGCTGATGACGTTCACCACCGATCACTTCACCAAGTACGACGATCCCGAGCTGAACCTCTATGCGCTGCACGACACGGCCGGGACGCCGTTCCTGCTGCTGGCCGGGATGGAGCCGGATCTGCGCTGGGAACGGTTCATCACGGCGGTGCGGCTGCTGTCCGAGCGGCTCGGGGTCCGGCAGGTCATCGGGCTGGGCGCCATCCCCATGGCGGTACCGCACACCCGCCCGGTCACCATGACAGCTCACGCCGGCAACAAGGAACTGATTGCCGACCACACGCCGTGGGTGGGCGAGGTGCAGGTCCCGGCCAGTGTGTCGAACCTGTTGGAGTACAGGCTGATTCAGCATGGTCACGAAGCCCTGGGCTTCACCGTGCATGTGCCGCACTATCTGGCGCAGACCGCGTACCCGCCGGCCGCGGAGGCCCTGCTGGGCGAGGTCTCCCGAATCGCGTCGCTACAGATTCCGCTGCACGAGCTGTCCGAGGCCGGCGCCGAGGTATACACGAAGATCAGCGAGCAGGTGGAGGCCAGCGCCGAAGTCGCTCAAGTGGTCAGTGCCCTGGAACAACAGTACGATTCGTTCGTCGCTGCTCAGGAAAATCGGTCTTTGCTGGCACGTGACGAGGAACTACCCAGCGGCGACGAGCTCGGCGCACAGTTCGAGCAGTTCCTCGCCGAACAGTCCGGTGACGGATTCTCCGATCCCCAAGCCGGCGACGACGGCACTGTCGGCGACTGACCACGCGGTCGGCTCCGCCGACAACGATGGGAAGGAGCTGGGACGATGTCCAACGGGAAGCCCACCCTGCACTCGGTGCGCGATGTGACGCCGCGGCTGGAGTACCGCACCATCCACGGTTACCGGCGGGCCTACCGCGTGGCCGGCTCCGGGCCGGCGATCCTCCTGATCCACGGCATCGGCGACAACTCCACCACGTGGGAAACCGTGCAGACGCGCCTCGCCCAGCGGTTCACCGTCATCGCCCCGGACCTGCTCGGCCACGGCCAGTCCGACAAGCCACGCGCCGACTACTCGGTGGCTGCCTACGCCAACGGCATGCGTGACCTGCTCAGCGTGCTGGACATCGAACGGGTGACGGTCGTCGGCCATTCTCTGGGCGGTGGCGTCGCCATGCAGTTCGCCTACCAGTTCCCGCAATTGGTTGATCGGCTGGTATTGGTCGGTGCCGGCGGTGTCACCCGCGACGTGAACATCGCGCTGCGGCTCGCGGCGCTGCCGTTGGGCACCGAGGCGCTGGCACTGTTGCGAATCCCGTTGGTACTGCCGGCACTTCAGCTCGCCGGGCGCCTCGGCGGAGCGCTCCTCGGCTCGACGGGCCTGGGGCACGACCTGCCGAACATGCTGCGAATCCTCAACGACCTGCCCGAGCCCAAGGCCTCATCTGCCTTCGCCCGGACCCTGCGTGCGGTGGTCGACTGGCGTGGTCAGGTGGTCACGATGCTGGACCGATGTTATTTGACCGAAGCCATTCCGGTGCAATTGGTTTGGGGCACCCAGGATGCCGTCATCCCGGCCGCCCATGGAGAACTGGCACACGCCGCGATGCCGGGTTCGCGGCTCGAGTTCTTCGACAACTCTGGACACTTCCCATTTCACGACGACCCCGATCGATTCGTGAAGCTCATCGAGGAATTCATCGACACGACCGCGCCGTCGGTCTACGACCGTGATGCCCTGCGCGGACTTCTGCAGGCCGGCGTGACAACGACGACGATGGACGCCTCGTTCGACATGAAAGCCGCGGTGTTTGACGCGCTGGAGACCGACGAGCGCAGCGCGACCTAGTTGCCGTCAGCCCGACGACGTCACGCCGCGGTGCGCGCGCAGCGCCTCGATTTCGCGTTCGAAGTCCTCTGCTGACGAAAACGAGCGGTATACCGAGGCGAACCGCAGGTAGGCGACCTCATCGAGGTCACGCAGAGGACCGAGGATCGCCAACCCGACCTCATGACTCGGCACCTCGGGAGATCCGGTGGCCCGCACCGCATCTTCGACCTTCTGTGCCAACTGGTTCAGGGCATCGTCGTCGACCTGCCGTCCCTGGCAGGCGCGCCGCACGCCCTTGATCACCTTATCCCGGCTGAACGGTTCGGTGACGCCGCTGCGTTTGACCACCGCAACGACCGCGGTCTCGACTGTGGTGAAGCGCCGGCCGCACTCCGGGCATGACCGGCGACGCCGAATCGCCTGCCCTTCATCAGCTTCTCGTGAATCGACCACACGCGAGTTCGGATGCCGGCAGAACGGACAGTGCATCACCGCTCCTTCGCCGCACCGACAATCGACCGTTTCGAACGGTCTCGAGCCTACCCGTGCCGCTCTGACGCGGCCGGGCGCCGTGCCGATCGAGGTGCGCACGGGCTGTCCTCAGCCGACCGGCGCGATCAGCGTCTGCCCCGCGTTCAGCGCCACCGACGGCAGCTTGTTCAGCTCCTTGATGCGGTCGACGACGGCGCCGACGGGCGCGTCGGGCGCCACGCGCCGGGCGACCTGCTGAATGGACTCCCCGGTCTGCACCCGGACCACCGCGAGCTGCGCGGGCACGGATGCCTCCGACGAGGTCGGCTGGACAGCTTCGCTGAACTGCGCCACCAGGCCCAGCCACACCGTGATCCCGGCCGCGACCAGGGCCAGCATCACCGTGGTCAATGGCGTGATCGGGCTGCGGCGGTGCGAGGCACGGGAGGTCAGTACGCCCGTACCCCGGTGACGGAAGGCCGCGCCCGAGGGACGCGAACCGGCCGGCCGTAACCGGGCCTGGCGGTGCCGATTCACGTCTCCACGCCGAGGCACGGTGCGGACGACGACGTCGGTCGGGTATTCGCGGGTGATGACGGTCATGTCGGTTCCTCTCAGGAGTTCGTACATAGGTTCGATCGCTCTTGTGTTCGACTATATCGCCCAAATGTTCGAACGGTAGAACATGTGATCGAACTGTTGCGAACGATACGACCACCCACCGACAAGTTCTGTTCCCCGACTCAGCCACCCCTTTCACGCCGTCACAACCGGATCCGTCCGCGACACGCCGACCCGACCGATCTCGAACACATGTTTGATCAAACGCGTGCACTGGGCTAGATTCGTCTGTATGAGCGACAGCACCGAAACCCCGGACGCCCAGCCAGGCGGACGGTCCAGCAGCCTCACCGAGCGACAGCGGACCATCCTCGACGTCATCCGCGCCTCGGTCACCACGCGCGGTTATCCGCCCAGCATCCGCGAGATCGGCGACGCCGTCGGCCTCACCTCGACGTCGTCGGTGGCCCACCAGCTGCGCACGCTGGAGAAGAAGGGCTACCTGCGCCGCGACCCGAACCGCCCGCGTGCCGTGGACGTCCGTGGCACGGACGAATCGACCGGCGCCACCATCACCACCGATGTCGCAGGCTCGGACGCACTGCCCGAACCGACCTTCGTCCCGGTGCTGGGCCGCATCGCCGCCGGTGGACCGATCCTGGCCGAAGAGGCCGTCGAAGACGTCTTCCCGCTCCCCCGCGAACTCGTGGGCGAGGGCTCGTTGTTCCTGCTGAAGGTGGTCGGCGAGTCGATGATCGACGCCGCGATCTGCGACGGCGACTGGGTCGTCGTGCGGCAGCAGAACGTGGCCGACAACGGGGACATCGTCGCGGCGATGATCGACGGCGAGGCCACGGTCAAGACCTTCAAACGAACCAAGGGCCAGGTGTGGCTGATGCCGCACAACCCGGCGTTCGATCCGATCCCGGGCAACGACGCGGTCGTCCTCGGCAAGGTCGTGACCGTCATCCGCAAGATCTGAGAGCCGCCGGACTTACAGATGAGCCCCGCTGCAGTCGCTCGCAGCGGGGCTCAGTCATGACTCCGGTCAGCCGCGGATGAAACCGTTGGTGACCGCGAATTCCTCACTGGCAAACCAGATTTGGACGGGCGCTTCGTCGTATCCGGGAGCTCCCGGCACCCAGTACAGCCCCGACTCGGTATTGGCCTTGATGCCGTAGCCCTCGGGTGGCTCCGCCCCGGTCGCGACGCGGAACGACATCTGCGCGGTCTCGGGCTCCTCGGCCCCCAGCGCATGGTGCCGGCCGCTGGCCGGACCGGCCGCCGCGGTGTCCTCCGCGGGCGTCGCGATCACCGGCGGCTCGTCCGCGGGTTCTGCTACCGCCTCGGCCGCCTCGGCCTCGGCGATCTGCGCCTCCGGCTCCGGCTCCGGGGCATGCTCCTCAGCGGCCGGGGCGTCGGGCTCCCGGTGCCGCAGACCGGCGAAACCGGCCAACCCGGCCGCGGTCAGGCCCGCCGCCGCACCACCACGACGCAGGGCGTCGGGAAGTTGCACCGATGTCGTCGGCTCGTCGGCAGCTTCGTCATGGTCCGACTCCGGCTCGGTGGGCTCGGCAGCGTCCACAGGCTGGGCCTCGACTTCGGCCTGCGCCTCGGACTCGTCCGCAACGGGCTCGTCCTCGTCCGCGGACCGTTCGGTCGCAGGCTGTTCGGCCGCGAAATCGGGGTACACCGTCGGGGCGGTGTCGATGACGTCCGGATTGCTCTGGAACGCGGGACCGCCATGCAGTCCGTGCGGGTCGTCGTACTGATGGTCGTCGGCCACGAACTCGTCGCCGTACTCACTGTCGACGCCGCCGTCCGCGTACTGCGGGTCGCCGTACTCCCCGTCGCCGAACTCGTGGTCGTCGTAGTCGTATGCGGCCTGCTCCTCGACGGCGTCCTGGTCGGCGTGCCGCCGGCGCCGCAGCAGCGTCGCGATCACGATGCCGACCACGACCAGCAGCAGCGGGATGATCGCCAGCAACCACCACCAGTGGAACTGGTACCACTTGCCGGACTCGTCGGACTCTGAGGGCACCCCACCCGGCAGATCGACGCTGGGCACCTGCAGACCGCCCAACTGCGACGCCAGCTCTGCCGGCTCGGTGCTGAACGCACGGCTGGACTTGTTCCACGAGATCGAACCGCCCGTGAACTTCTGGCTGACGACGTCGCCGTCGACCGTCTGGTCGGCGGTCGGTGCGCCGAGCTTGCCGGTGGCGCCGCCGAGTTTGTCCCACGCCGCGTTCATCGCGCCGCGGACGACGAATGCGCCGTGCTCGGGGGTCCAGAAGATCGCCGGGTTGTCGGCGGCGGCGAAGGTGGCGATCCGGCTCTTCGGCGAGATGCCGCCGTCGGTCTCGTTGCTCGCCGGGAATCCGAGATCACCCTGGGGTCCACCGGCCGCGCGGTACTTGGCCAGTACGTCGCCGGTGATCGCGTGCGCGCCGGTCGCCGGCGAATAGAAGATGGTGCCGCCGGCGAAGTTCTGAGCCACGCCGTCGCCGACCTTGTACTGGGCGCCCTGCTCGTCCCCGAGGGTGCCCTGCGGCCCACCGGCCGCCCGTCGCGCCGCGGCGATGGCCGTCGTCGCGTCGCCCGGCACGTCCAGCCCGGTCAGCTGGCCGGCCAGATCGGCGGGTGTGGTGGTGAATGCCTTGGTCTTGGCGTTCCAGCTCACCTCCCCGCCGGTGAAGGGCTGGGTGACGACGTCGCCTTTCCAGGACTCGTCGGCCGTCGGTACGCCGAGGGTGCCCGCCGACCCACCGAGCTTGTCCCACGCGGCGTTGATGGCCCCGCGGACGACCCAGGCGCCGTTGTCGGGCGTCCAGAAGATGACCGGCTTGTCGGCCGCGCTGAACGTGCTGTTCCGGCTGTCGGTGGCCTTGCCCGCGCCTTCGTCGATGGTCGGGAAGCCGAGATCGCTATCTGCGGCGCCGCCCAGCGCCTGGTACTTGTCGAGGATCGCGCCGTAAATCAGATGGGCGCCGGTGCTCTCGCTGAAATAGATCTTCCCGCCCGCGAAGTTCTGCGCAAAGCCGGCGCCGACCTGGTAGACGTCACCGTCCTTGGCGCCCAGCTCACCCGTGTCACCGCCCGCGGCATCCCACGTGTGGGATATCGCCGCGTCGGCGTCGCTTTCCGGTGTCGCGTATGCCGTCGGAGCCATGAGCAATGCCACCGCGACAGAAAGGGCCCCGACAACAGCCCATCCGCCACGGGTTCGCAGCCCGGTCATCGAATTCCTCCCGCGGTCGGCAAAACTCCGGATACAAATTCCGTCAGACAAACTCTCTTGATTGAGAGATTCTGTCAACTTTGCTTCAGTTCATGCCCATAGTGCGGGATATCGGGCGGTGACGCACCAGTGTGTCGCGGTTCGATATGCGAATAAAATTCGCGCGACAATTAGTTAAACGCCCAATCCACGGCCGATGATCTCCTTCATGATCTCGGTGGTCCCGCCGTAGATGGTCTGGATCCGCGAGTCCAGGAATGCCCGCGCAATGGGATATTCGCGCATATAGCCATAGCCACCGTGCAGCTGCAGGCACCTGTCGACCAGACGGACCTGCGCCTCTGTCGAATACCATTTGGCCATCGCCGCCTGGTCGATTGTGAGCTTCCGATCGAGATGCAGGCGAATGAACTCATCGACCATGATTCGCACCGCCGTGGCCTCGGTCGCGAGTTCTGCCAACACGAATCGGCTGTTCTGGAAGCTGCCGATCGGCTTGCCGAACGCTTTACGCTCCTTGGCGTATTGCAATGTCGATTCCAGCACGGCCTCCATCGCGGCGGCTGCCATCACGGCGATGGAAATGCGCTCCTGAGGCAGGTTCTGCATCAGATAGACGAATCCCATGCCCTCGACGCCCAGCAGGTTCTCGGCCGGAACTCGGACGTCGGTGAACGACAATTCCGCGGTGTCCTGCGCATCGAGGCCGATTTTGTCCAGATGACGTCCGCGTTCGAAACCCGCCATACCGCGCTCGACCACCAAGAGGCTGAAGCCCTGCGCGCCCTTGTCCGGGTCGGTCTGCGCGACGACGATCACCAGGTCGGCGTGAATACCGTTGGTGATGAACGTCTTCGAGCCGTTCAGCACGTAGTGGTCGCCGTCTTTGACCGCGCGCGTCTTGATGCCCTGCAGGTCGCTGCCGGTGCCCGGTTCGGTCATCGCGATGGCACAGATCAGTTCGCCGCTGCAGAACCCGGGCAGCCAGCGCTGCTTCTGCTCGTCGTTGGTCAGCTCCAGCAGATACGGCGCGATGACGTCGTTCTGCAGCGTGAAGCCCAGACCGCTGTGCCGTCCCGCCGCGGTCTCCTCGCTGACGATGACGTTGTAGCGGAAGTCCGGGTTCCCGCCGCCGCCGTACTCCTCCGGCACGGCCATACCGAGAAAGCCCTGCTTACCCGCCTCGCGCCAGACCTCGCGGTCGACGATCTTGGCTTTCTCCCATTCCTCGCGGTAGGGCTCGGCGTGCCGATCGAGAAACGCGCGGTACGACTCCCGGAACAGTTCATGCTCGGGTTCGAACAACGTGCGGTCGTACTTGATGACGCCCATGTGAGACCTCCGGTACTGGATAAGTTTGCAACAACTTATCCCAACCGGGCGGTTGGTTGTGAGCGGGCCCACACCCCGCGCGTCGCCGGGCGGGCGGCGCGGCTACCGGGCCTGGCTGCGTCCGGACTGCGAACGACCCGACTGCGACTGCGAACGACCACCCTGGGTACGCCCGGGCGCCTGCAGCCCACCGCTCGAACGCCGGCGGCGGCGCTGCGCCTGACCCGCGGTCGCCGTCTTGGCCGGACGGTTGCCGCCGCGAGGCGCGGGGGCCTCTTTGGGGGCCGGGGCACGGTACGGCGCGATCTCGCCGACCAGTGCCTGCACCGGCGCCGAATCGGCGACCACTTCCTGCGGCCGGGCCGTGATGCCGGCCTTGCGCAGCAGCTGCTGGGCGTCCTTGCGCTGCTCCGGCAGCACGACGGTCACGACGTCACCGGCGCTCCCGGCGCGGGCCGTACGTCCCGAGCGATGCAGGTATGCCTTGTGCTCGGCCGGCGGGTCCACGTGCACGACGAGTTCGACCTCGTCGACGTGGACACCGCGCGCGGCGATGTCGGTGGCGACGAGCACCCGCGCCTCCCCCGTGCTGAACGCGGCGAGGTTTCGGTCGCGCGCCGGCTGAGACAGGTTGCCGTGCAGGTCGACCGACGGCACACCGGCCTCGGTGAGCTGACGGGCCAGCTTGCGCGCCTGGTGCTTGGTCCGCATGAACAGGATCCGCCGGCCGGTGCCGGACGCCAGGCGGTGCACGAGCGCGTTCTTCTCGGCAGCACCGGACACGTGGAACACGTGGTGGGTCATGGCCGGCGGCGGCGCGTCGATCTCGTCGACCGAGTGCGTGATCGGGTTGGACAGGAAGCGCCGCACCAGCTTGTCGACGCCGTTGTCGAGCGTCGCGGAGAACAGCATGCGCTGCCCACCGGCAGGCGTGGCCGCCAGAATCCGGGTGACGCCCGGCAGGAAGCCGAGGTCGGCCATGTGGTCGGCCTCGTCGAGCACAGTGACCTGCACGGCGTCGAGGCTCACCAGCTTCTGCTTCATCAGGTCTTCGAGACGGCCCGGGCAGGCGATGACGATGTCCACGCCGCCGCGCAGCGCGTCAACCTGGCGGTTCTGCGACACGCCACCGAAGATGGTGGTCACCTTCAGTCCCACGGCCGTGGCCAGCGGTTCGACGGTCGCGGCGATCTGAGTGGCCAGCTCACGGGTCGGGGCCAGCACCAGACCGGTCGGGCGCGACGGGCGTCGCGAGGTGCCGGCGAGCCGGGCCACCAGCGGAATGGAGAAGGCGAGCGTCTTGCCACTGCCCGTGCGGCCGCGGCCGAGCACATCGCGGCCGGCGAGGGTGTCGGGCAGGGTGCTGACCTGGATCGGGAACGGCGCGGCGATACCGCGGCCGGCGAGCGAGGTGACGAGCGCCTGGGGGACGCCGAGCTCGGCGAACGACGTTGACGTTGCTTGTTCTGCGGACATGAAGGGACACAGCCTTTCCGGCACGGTAGGTCGACAATGCCGGCGGCAGTATCGGTCGCCGCGAGAAATGCTGGTGCAGAGGGAACTGAAGGCTCTCAGCCGTTCCACGACGTGATCAGCGAGCGTGTCCTGCGAGGGAGCGCAGCTGATGTTGGTTGCCAGCTTAGTGCCGAACCTCGGCCATCGTTGACCACCGCAACCGCCCCGGCCAACTGAGCAGCGAAAACCGCTGTCCCGCAAGGAGTATCGCAGTGGTGTGATTTCACCCACCATCAACGTACTGCCGTGCCACAAAATCGACACACCCGACAAAATTTCGGCAAACGCCGGATGTCGGTCGCGTCACAGTGCGACGATGCGAAACAGATGCCGATTATCGGGGTCGGCGACGTCGAAAGGGGGGCGAGGCCATGCGCAACTTCGGACGCACCATCCCCGCAGCCGTGACCGTGATGCTCACGGTACTGAGCACTGTGCTGCTGGGCGTGGTGTCGATGGTGACTGCCGCGTTCACCCTCGCCGCGACCGCACTGATCGTCCCTGGCACCGGCACGCCGAACGCCAATGTCGTTGCGGGATATAAGGAGAACGCCGACAACTACTACATCGCCCCGTTCAACCCGCTGTGCACGCAGGCGAACAACTGCAATCTGCAAGGCATCAACTATCCCGCTCAGTTCTGGCCGATCCCGTTGCCCGGGTGGGGTGGCCTGTCCGGCGCCAAGTGGAACGATTCGACCGGTCAGGGCATCGGCCACCTGGATACCGCCCTGACCGCGGCCCTGCCGACGGCAACGCCCCAGAATCCCGTCATCATCTTCGGATACTCCCAGGGCGGCAACATCGTGAGCCGCGAGAAGGCCACCCTCGGCGGCCTTACTCAGGCGCAGAAAGACTCCCTGGCGTTCGTCATGATCGGCAACACCAACCGCCCCAACGGCGGCCTGTTCGAGCGGCTGGCCTTCCTCGGCACCGTGCCGATCTGGGACGTCACCTTCGGCCTGCCGGCACCCACCAACACCGGCATCAAGACCACCGATATCGCGTTCGAGTACGACGGCGTGTCCGACTTCCCGCTGTACCCGATCAACCTGCTGGCCGACCTCAACGCCATCGCGGGATTCTGGTACACGCACGGCACCTACCTGGCGCCCAACGCCAACAGCGATCCTGGCGAGATCCCCGACCTCGAGTACACGCCCGCGGAGCTGGACGCCGCGTTGAAGGACCCGGCGAACCAGACCGTGTACGGCGACACCACCTACATCACCATCCCGACCAAGACCCTGCCGATCGTGCGGCCGTTCCTGGAGTTCGGCGGCTTCACGCACACCAGCTTCATCGTCAAGCCGATCGTCGACCTGGTCGCCCCCGTGCTGCGCGTACTCATCGACACCGGCTACGACCGCAGCCTCAGCCCGGGCGTCCCGGCGCCGTTCCGGTTGATCCCGCTGATCAACCCGATCACGCTGACGGTGGACCTGATCAACGCCGCGGGCGAGGGTGTCAAGGCCGCGATCAGCGACATCACCGGCGGCAAAGTGCAGCTTCCCATCGCCGCGACCACCCCGGCCCCCGCGCCGGCAACAGTCGCGGCCCTGTCCGCGTCGGGCGCGCCGAAGGCGGTGTCCGCCACCCCGACCGGCGACACGCAGCTCGCCCCCACCACCGCCCCGAAGCTGTCGACGACGCCGGATCCCAAGGACACCGGCACCAAGGACGCCGACACCAAAGACACCGGCACCAAGGACGCCGACGCCACGACCCCGGACGTCAAGGGCACCGACACCAAGACGCCCGACACGAAGACGCCCGACACCATGGTGACCGACCACAAGACCACCGACACGACCGGCCCGAAGCAGGACCCGGACACCGGTCAGGGCCCGGCCAAGGACGGTCAGACCGGCTCCAATGACAAGACCACCGACAAGGCGAGCGACAAGACCACCGACAAGACCAAGACGCCGAAGAAGGACAAGAAGGTCAAGACCCCCAAGACCGCGAAGCCGGCCACCGACAAAGCCGACAAGGCAGACAAGCCGGCCAAGGCTGCCGCCTGATCAGGCGGTGACGCCGCCTGATCAGGCGGTGACGAACTCGCCGAGGCTGGCGGCCAGCGCCATCGGCACCCAGCCCTTGATCCGGGTGCCGTCGGTGGTGTGCTCGGTGGCCTCGACACGGCCTTCGGCATGCACGCGCGCCACCAGGTCGCCCCGGTCGTAGGGAATGGTCACGTCGACGGCGGCGTCGGTCGGCTCGACCAGCTCGCACATGCGCAGCCGCAGCCGGTCCAGTCCCTCACCGGTGTGAGCCGACACGAACACGGCGTCCGGCAGCGCGCGCCGCAGGTGGGCCAGCGCCAGATCGCCGGCGGCGTCGATCTTGTTGACCACCAACAACTCTCGCGGAGCGGTGATGTCGTACTCGGCGACGACTTCCCCGACGACCTTGCGCACCGCGTTGATCTGCGCCAGCGGATCGGCATCGGAGCCGTCGACGACGTGGACCAGCAGGTCGGCGTCGACGACCTCCTCCAGCGTCGACCGGAACGCCTCGACCAGCTGGGTCGGCAGGTGCCGCACGAATCCGACGGTGTCAGTGAGCGTGAAGGGCCGGCCGTCGTCCAGCTGGCCACGGCGCGTGGTGGGTTCGAGGGTGGCGAACAGCGCGTTCTGGACCAGCACCCCGGCGCCGGTGAGGGCGTTGAGCAGGCTGGACTTGCCGGCGTTGGTGTAGCCGACGATCGCGACGGACGGGGTGTCACTGACCCGGCGGCTGTGCCGCTGGGTGTCGCGAATCTTCTTCATGTCCTTGATCTCGCGGCGCAGCTTCGCCATCCGCTCGCGGATCCGTCGCCGGTCGGTCTCGATCTTGGTTTCACCGGGACCACGGGTACCCACACCGCCGCCGGCACCGCCGGCACGGCCACCGGCCTGCCGGGACATCGACTCACCCCAGCCGCGCAGTCGCGGCAGCATGTACTCCATCTGGGCCAGCGACACCTGGGCCTTGCCCTCGCGGCTCGTGGCGTGCTGGGCGAAGATGTCGAGGATCAGGGCCGTGCGGTCGATGACCTTGACCTTCACGACCTTTTCCAGCGAGTTCAGCTGCGCGGGGCTCAGTTCACCGTCGCAGATGACGGTGTCGGCGCCGGTGGCGAGCACTATCTCACGCAGCTCCTGGGCCTTGCCGGAGCCGATGTACGTCGAGGCGTCCGGCTTGTCGCGGCGCTGGATGAGGCCTTCGAGCACCTCGGAGCCGGCGGTCTCGGCGAGCGCGGCCAGTTCGGCAAGGCTGTTGTCGGCGTCGGCCGACGTGCCGTCGGTCCACACCCCGACCAGCACCACGCGCTCGAGGCGCAGCTGGCGGTATTCGACTTCGGAGATGTCGGCCAGTTCGGTCGACAGACCGGCAACGCGGCGCAGTGCCACGCGGTCTTCGAGCGCTAGTTCACCGACGCTAGGGATGTTGTCGGGATCGAAAGGTGAGGTCATAGGTAGTTATCGATGGTGCCCGCAAAGTCAGCGGGACGCATCTGAATTTCCTTCGTTCTCATGCCACCATTCGGCGGCCAGTTCACCGTGCGCCAGCAGCACCGACGGCCCGCGCAGGAAGCTGGTGTCCGCGGTGATGGTCACGCTGACCTCGCCGCCGGGGATCACCACCCGCAGGCTGCCGGTGTCCGCGCCGATGTGGTTCAGTGCTGCCAACGTCGCAGCGACGGTTCCGGTTCCGCATGAGCGGGTTTCGCCCACCCCGCGCTCGTGCACCCGCATCGCCACCACCCCGTGGGCGGGCGCGGTCAGCACCTCGAGATTGACACCCTCGGGGAACTGGCCGGCGTCGAAGGACACCGGTGCCGCGATGTCCAGCGCGGTGAGCCCGGCCATGTTCAGCGCCGGATCGACGCAGGCCAGGTGCGGATTGCCGACGTCGACGGCCAGCCCTTCGAAGGTGCGGCCGGCGATGACGGCCTTGCCGTGCCCGTACGAGCGGGCCTTGCCCATCTCCACGGTGACCTCGGCGTTGACCGCGTCGGCACCGTGCAGGACCACCGGACGCGGCCCGGCCAGGGAACCGACCACGAACTCGTCGCGGTGCTCGAGCCCGGAGGCGCGCAGGTAGTGCGCGAAGACGCGGACGCCGTTGCCGCACATCTGGGCGATGGACCCGTCGGCGTTGCGATAGTCCATATACCAGTCGTCGGCGGCGACGCCGTCGGGAAGGCTGTCGAAGACGCCGGCCTCCTGCGCGGCCCCGGCCTTGGTGACGCGCAGCAGGCCGTCGGCCCCGAGTCCGCGGCGCCGGTCGCACAGCGCGGCGATGACCGAGGGGGTCAGCTTCAGTTCGGCATCGACATCGGGCAGCACCACGAAGTCGTTCTGGGTGCCGTGCCCTTTCGAAAACCGCACAGCTTCAGGATACGTGGCGCCACCGACGAATGGTCTCGGCCGCGTTCCCTTCCGCGTCGCCGGCCAGCCAGGTGATCCGGTGATCGCGGCGGAACCAGGACCGCTGCCGGCGCACGTAGCGCCGGGTGCCGATGAATGTGCGCTCCTGCGCCTCGGCGATCGCGGCGTCGTCGCCACCGGCGTCCAGCGCGGTCAGCACCTGCGCGTAGCCCAGGGCCCGGGACGCCGTCACCCCGTCGCGCAGGCCGCGGGCCCGCAGCGCCACCACCTCGTCGACCAGGCCGGAGGCGAACATCAAATCGGTACGACGCTGCAGCCGGTCATCGAGAACCTCTGTGTCCCAATCCAATCCGACGATAAGGGTGTCCCAGCGCGGGGCGCCGATCTGTGGCGCCGACGCCGCGAACGGCCGGCCGGTCAGTTCGACGACCTCCAGCGCCCGCACGATGCGCCGCGCGTCGGTGTCGAGGATCGACGCGGCAGCCTCGGGATCGACCTGCGCCAGCTCACCGTGCAGGGCCGTGACCCCGACCTCGGCCAGCCGGTCCTCCCACCGGGCCCGCACCCCCGGATCGGTCGCCGGGAACGACCATTCGTCGAGCAGCGCCTGGATGTACATCATCGAGCCGCCGACGATCACCGGCACAGCGCCGCGGGCGGCGATGTCCTCGATGTCGGCCGCGGCGGCGGCCTGGTACTTGGCGACGGTCGCGTTGTCGGTGACCTCGAGGACGTCGAGCTGGTGGTGGACGATGCCGCGCCGTTCGGGCACCGTCAGCTTGGCGGTGCCGATGTCCATGCCGCGGTAGAGCTGCATGGCGTCGGCGTTGACGATCTCGCCGCCCAGTTGTTCGGCGAGATCGAGCGCCAGGGCCGACTTGCCGCTTCCGGTGGGTCCGACGACCGCGATGGGCCTCACTGGGGCGACCCGGCCGGGGTCCAGGTGCCGACGAAGTAGCCGACGCCGTAGGGCGCGCCGCGGTACAGCTCGGTCGCCTTCGGGTCGGGTCCGGCCAGCCCGGCCAGCAGCTGATAGGCGACGCGACCGAGGGCGCCGGACAGGCCGGCGATCGCGGCCACGTCGCCGGTGGCGAGCGCGTCGTCCCACTGCGCTTGTCGCGCAACGGAATCGGGCTCGAAGCCGCCGGGTGCCGCGGCGGTCAGGGTGTTCGCGCCGTCGGCGACCACGAGCACGCCGACGGGATCGGCGGCCGCGTCCAGCTCGCCGCGCAGCACACGGCCGCGCTCGATCGCCACCTCCGGCGCCATGTCGGCGGCGTAGACCCGCACGTCGACGGTCGCACCCGCGTTCACACTCCCCCGCAGCCAGCCGGCGATCAGCGCGCACAGCGGCAGCGGCCGCACCTCGCCGGGCAGGTCCGGCGAGAACGCGACCCGGACGTCGGCGCCGTAACCGGCGAAGGTGCCGGCTGCGTCGGCGGGTACCCGGTCATCCCGCGGGCCGACACCGATCGCCACCCAGCGCGACGGCAGGTCCTGCGCCGCGCACCGCACCGCGGCCGTGAGGTCGGCCAGTTCGACAGCGGCGCCGGACGCCAGTTCAGGCACCAGAATGGGGGCCGACGGGACGATCGCGACATGTGTCAGGCCGGCGCTACGCACGCGTCCACGCTAACGAGTCCGGCAAACGCGTGCGCACACGGCGGGTCGACCTGTTTGAATAGCGAGCGAGTATCAGATGACGGCGCCGCGTCGCGCGGCAGAAGCGTGGGTCACCCCACGCGCGGGCATGAGGAGCACGAGATGACCACCACCGAACCCGGCAACACCCCGAAACCGACTCCTCGGCCCGGTCCGCCGCGCCCCGGTCCCAAGCCGAGCGCCGTTCCGCACCATCCTCCGGCCCCGCCGGTGGCCGCGCCGCCGACGTGCGATCCGCACCGCTTCGGCCGCGTCGACGACGACGGCACGGTGTGGCTGATCACCGGCGCCGGAGAGCGCAAGATCGCGTCGTGGCAGGCCGGCGACGCCGAGGCCGCGTACGCACACTTCGGCCGCCGGTACGACGATCTGAGCACCGAGGTGGCGCTGCTGGAGCACCGGCTCGGCAGCGGCAGTGGCGACGCCCGCAAGATCAAGTCGGCGGCCGCAACGCTCCTGGAATCGCTGCCGGAGGCTTCGGTACTCGGCGATGTCGACGCCCTGACCGCCCGACTGACCACCATCGTCGAGCAGGCCGGCGCCAGCGCGCAGGAGGAGCGGGCCAAGCGCGACGAGCACCGGGCCGCCCAGACCGCCCGCAAGGAAGCCCTGGCCGCCGAGGCCGAGGAGATCGGCGCCAACTCCACACAGTGGAAGGCCAGCGGCGACCGGCTGCGCGCCATCCTCGACGAATGGCGGACCATCACCGGCCTGGACCGCAAGGTCGACGACGCCCTGTGGAAGCGCTACTCGGCGGCCCGCGAGGCGTTCAACCGGCGCCGGGGCTCGCACTTCGCCGAGCTCGACCGCGAGCGGGTCGGCGTGCGGCAGGCCAAGGAGGCGCTGTGTGAGCGCGCCGAGGCACTGTCCGGCTCCACCGACTGGGGCGCCACCGCCGCGACGTTCCGCGACCTGCTGGCGCAGTGGAAGGCCGCGGGCCGCGCTGCCAAGGATGTCGACGACGCACTGTGGAAGCGGTTCAAGGCTGCCCAGGACACGTTCTTCAGCGCCCGCAACGCGGTCAACGCCGAGAAGGACGCCGAGTTCAACGCGAACGCCGACGCCAAGGCCGCGTTGCTGGACGAGGCCGAGAAGATCGACATCAGCGATGTCGACGCCGCGCGCGCGGCCTTCCGGGCCATCGGCGACAAGTGGGACGCCATCGGCAAGGCCTCGCGCGACCGCACCGCTGAGTTGGAGCGCCGGCTGCGGGCTGTCGAGAAGAAGATCCGCGACGCCGCGCAGAGCGGCTGGAGCGACCCGGAGGCGCAGGCCCGGGCCGACCAGTTCCGTGAGCGGGCCGAGCAGTTCGAGCGTCAGGCCGAGAAGGCCGAGGCGGCGGGCAAGGCGAAGGATGCCGAGAAGGCGCGGGCCAGTGCGGCGCAGTGGCGTGAGTGGGCCGACGCCGCGTCCGCGGCGATCAGGAAGTAGCCGCGTCCGCGGCGATCAGGAAGTAGGGCTGTCGGGACCGTCGAGCAGCCCGCGCTTCTGCTGCTCGGCGGTCGATTCGCGGCGCTGCGCCTCGGCGGCCAGTTGCACGGCGGTGCGTGACCACACCACGCGGGCCCAGTGGAACGTCAGCAGGATGACGGCGATCCACGCGAGGTAGAGCCCGAATCCTGGTCCCGGGTACGGCTTGACGACGGTGTTGCGCGACCAGATGGCGAGCATGCCGAGGAAGCACGACACGGCGGACCCGGCCAGCGCGATCCAGGCCAGGCCCCAGCGGCGGGTCAGCAGCGCCAGCATCGAGAAGCCGACGCTGAACACCAGGATCAGCCACACGAACACCCGCGACGGCAGCAGAATCTTCGCGTCGAGGGCGATCTGATCGCCGAGCAACACGTCGAAGCCCTTGACGCCGCCGGTGTGCGGCAGCACGAACGACAGCAGGATCACGAAGACGCAGATCGCCACGACCATGGCGCGGCCGCCCGGATCGATCTCCCGGGCGATGCGCTGTTCGGCGGCGTCGATGTCGTCCTTGAATTCGTCGAATTCGCCGTTCGAGCCGTTCGGCTGGCCGGGCTTGGTGTCGTTCATCGTGAACATCCCTGCTCTACGGGCGTGACGGGGGGCGCGCCGATCTGCGGCATGCCCAGCCCGACGCCGGTGGTGGGTTTGCGGCCCGCAGCGTGCGCGTCGCCCGCGCGGGTGCGGCGGTGGCTGATGATCGGGGTATCGGCGATCAGGTGGTGCGGCGCGGCACCGGTGACGGTCGTGGTCACGATGTCACCGGGACGGATGTCGGCGGCACCGGGGGTGAAGTGCACCAGCCGGCCGTCGCGCGCGCGGCCCGACATTCTCTCGGTGGCCGAATCCTTGCGGCCTTCGCCGGTGGCGACCAGCAGCTCGACCTCGCGGCCGACCTGGGCCAGGTTCTCCTCCCAGGAGATGCGCTCCTGCAACTCGATGAGCCGCATATACCGTTCGGACACAACCTCTTTGGGGAGCTGGTCGGGCAGCTCGGCGGCCGGCGTGCCGGGTCGCTTGGAGTACTGGAAGGTGAAGGCGCTGGAGAAGCGGGCGCGTTCGACCACGTCGAGGGTGGCCTGGAAGTCCTCTTCGGTCTCCCCCGGGAACCCGACGATGATGTCGGTGGTGATGGCCGCATGCGGGATCGCGGCGCGCACCCGCTCGATGATGCCGAGGTACTTCTCGGCGCGGTATGAGCGGCGCATCTCCTTGAGAATGCGGTCCGAACCCGACTGCAGCGGCATGTGCAGCGTCGGGCAGACGTTCGGGGTGGCCGCCATGGCTTCGATGACGTCGTCCGTGAACTCGGCGGGGTGCGGCGAGGTGAACCGGACCCGCTCGAGGCCCTCGATGTCGCCGCAGGCGCGCAGCAGTTTGGCGAATGCGCCGCGGTCACGCTCGATGTCCGTCGACCCGTCCCGGTTCTCACGGAGAAGCTCGGCCCAGGCCGCCGGGTCCTCGCGCAAGCGCTCGTCCGAAGAAAAGGAGACGCCGTACGCGTTGACGTTCTGACCCAGCAGCGTGATCTCCAGGACGCCCTGGTCCACGAGGGACTGCACCTCGGCGAGGATGTCGCCCGGACGCCGGTCGACCTCCTTGCCGCGCAGCGACGGCACGATGCAGAAGGTGCACGTGTTGTTGCAGCCCACCGAGATGGAAACCCAAGCCGCGTAAGAAGATTCACGCGTTGCCGGCAGCGCCGACGGGAATTCCTGGAGGGCCTCGACGATCTCGACCTGGGCTTCGCGGTTGTGGCGGGCACGTTCCAGCAGCACCGGCAGCGAGCCGATGTTGTGCGTGCCGAACACCACGTCGACCCACGGCGCCCTGCTCAGCACCGTGTCTCGGTCCTTCTGCGCCAGGCAACCGCCGACCGCGATCTGCATGTTCGGGTCGGTCTGCTTGCGCGGCGCCAGGTGGCTGATGTTGCCGTAGAGCTTGTTGTCGGCGTTCTCGCGGACCGCGCAGGTGTTGAAGACCACGACATCGGCGTCGTCTCCGTCCTCGGCGCGCCGGTATCCGGCGCCTTCGAGCAGGCCCGCAAGCCGCTCGGAATCGTGGACGTTCATCTGACACCCGTAGGTGCGGACCTGGTAGGTGCGGCCCGCGCCGGAGCCCGTAGCGGACTCCGCGGCGTCAGCTTCCACGTCCGGAGTCGCTGTCGAAATCACGTGCCAATCGTACGGGCGGCGCGGTTTATACCAAATTTGCCGAACGGGTTCCGGGTTTCTGTGAGTGATCCGCGCGGCGTGGCTTACCTGGGTAGTGTCTGTGCGCATGGTCACCGGCGAGCCGTCACCTGCCACCCCGATGATCTCGGTCAAGGGGGTCAACAAGCACTTCGGCGCATTGCATGTGTTGAAGGACATCAATCTCGAAGTCCCGCGCGGACAGGTGGTCGTGCTGCTCGGGCCGTCAGGTTCGGGCAAGTCGACGTTGTGTCGCACCATCAATCGGCTGGAGACCATCGACTCCGGATCGATCCACGTCGACGGTGAGCTCCTGCCCGAAGAGGGCCGCAAGCTGGCGACGCTGCGGTCCGAGGTGGGCATGGTGTTCCAGTCGTTCAACCTGTTCGCGCACAAGACAATTCTCGAGAACGTCACCCTCGCGCCCATGAAGGTGCGGCGGAAGAACAAGGACGAGGCCCGCAAGAAGGGGCTGGAACTGCTGGAGCGGGTCGGGGTCGCCAACCAGGCCGACAAGTACCCGGCACAGCTGTCGGGTGGTCAGCAGCAGCGCGTCGCCATCGCCCGGTCGCTGGCCATGGGCCCGAAGGTCATGCTGTTCGACGAGCCCACCAGCGCACTGGACCCCGAGATGGTCAACGAGGTGCTGTCGGTGATGACCTCGCTGGCGACCGAGGGCATGACCATGATCGTGGTGACGCACGAGATGGGCTTCGCCCGCCGGGCATCGCACCGGGTGGTGTTCATGGCCGACGGCACCATCGTCGAGGACGCCGAGCCCGACGAGTTCTTCACCGCGCCGAAGTCCAACCGGGCCCGGGACTTCCTGGGCAAGATCCTGGACCACTGATCGTGGAACGATCACTCAGGCCACCGCTGACGCGCGCATCGCGCGGTCTTGCCGCGGTCACCGTGCTGATCCTGGCGCTGCTGTCGCTGAGTGCCTGCGGCGCGAACAGCAAGAAGGTCACCATCGGCACCAAGTTCGACCAGCCCGGTCTGGCCGCGAAGAAGCCCGACGGCACGCTGGCGGGCTTCGACATCGACGTCGCGACCTACGTGGCCGGGCAGCTGGGCTACAAACCCGACGACATCGAGTGGAAAGAAGCACCGTCGGGTCAGCGCGAGAACCTGATCCAGAACCACCAGGTCGACTTCATCGCCGCCACCTACTCGATCACCGACGCCCGCAAGCAGAAGGTGTCGTTCGCCGGCCCGTATCTGGTCACCGGCCAGAGCTTGCTGGTGCGCGCCGACAACAACGAGATCACCAGCGTCGAATCGCTGCAGAACCACAAGAAGCTGTGCTCGGTGTCGGGTTCCACTCCGGCACAACGCATCAAGGACAAGTACCCGGGTGTGCAGCTGCAGCAGTACGACACGTACTCGGCGTGCCTGGAGGCGGTGAAGACCGGCGCCATCGACGCGCTCAGCACCGACGAGGTGATCCTGGCCGGCTATGCCGCCCAGACCCCGGGCGCATTCAAACTGGTCGGCAAACCGTTCTCGGTCGAGAAGTACGGCATCGGATTGCTCAAGGGCGACAAGGAATTACGCCAGAAAATCAACGACGCCATCGAGAAGATGCAGAAGACCGGCGCATGGCAGGCCGCGTTCGACCGCAACCTGGGCCCGGCCGGCCTGTCGGCACCGCCGCCTCCCCCGCTGGACACCAACATCGGTGCCGCCGGCGGGGCGAAGCACGTCGATCTGTGGGGCACATACGGCGGGAAGATCGTGAAAGCGTTCTGGACGACCATCCAGCTGACGCTGCTCGCCGCGGTCGGTGCACTGATCCTGGGCACCGTGCTGGCCGCGATGCGGCTGTCGCCGGTGCCGGTGCTGCGCTGGCTGGGTACGGCATACGTCAACGTGGTCCGCAATACGCCGTTGACGCTGATCATCCTCTTCTGTTCGTTCGGCATCGGGAACACCCTGCGCATCACCCTCGTCGATCCGCATTCACCGACGGCTGTGGTGGACAGCAACTTTCGGCTCGCGGCGCTCGGGTTGACGGTCTACACCGCGTCGTTCGTGTGCGAGACACTGCGGTCTGGCGTCAACACCGTGCCGCTGGGCCAGGCCGAGGCCGCCCGCTCGCTGGGCATGAGCTTCGGCCAGAACCTGCGGATGATCCTGCTGCCACAGGCTTTTCGCGCGGTGATCAATCCGCTCGGTTCGGTGCTGATCGCGCTGGTGAAGAACACCACGATCGCCTCGGCCATCGGCGTTGCCGAGGCGGCGCTGCTGATGAAGGAGATGATCGAGAACACCGCGGCGCTGCTGGCGGTCGGCTCGATCTTCGCCGCTGGTTTCGTGGTCCTGACGTTGCCGTTGGGGTTGTTGTTCGGTTGGTTGGGTAAGCGATACGCGGTGGTGCGGTGATGAGCGCTTGCGCGAAGAACGGAGGACTCCGATGAGCGAAGCTTCCGTCCTCTACGACGCCCCGGGTCCGCGGGCGCAGCGGCGCAATCTGTTGTTCGCCGCCGTCATCGTCGCGGTGATCATCGCGATGGCCGGCTGGGTGCTGTGGCAGTTCGAGTCCAAAGGCCAGCTGACCGAAGCGAAGTGGCACCCGTTCCTGACCGCGAACCTGTGGACGACGTACGTGCTGCCCGGTGTGGCCGGCACGTTGACGGCGGCCGCGGTGTCGATCGTGCTGGCGCTGGTGCTGGGTCTGGCGTTGGGCATGGGCCGGTTGTCCGATGCCCGTGGGGTGCGGTGGGCGTCCTCGGTGATCGTCGAGCTCTTCCGCGCCGTCCCGGTCCTGATCATGATGCTGTTCGCCTATTTCCTGTACGCGCTGTACGACGTTTTCCCGTCGCGGCAGCTGGCGCTCGCCGGCGTGATCACCGGTCTGACGCTGTACAACGGCGCGGTGATCGCGGAGATCGTGCGGGCCGGCGTGCACGCGCTGCCTCGCGGACAGCGCGAGGCCGCCGTCGCACTGGGCCTGCGGCCCGGTCAGACGTTGCGGCTGATCCTGCTCCCCCAGGCCGTGACGTCGATGCTGCCGGTGCTGGTGTCCCAGATGGTGGTGGTGCTCAAGGACACCGCGATCGGCTACCAGATCACCTTCGTCGAAATGGTGCGCCAGGGCACGAACATCGGTTCGGCGTACAGCAATTACATCCCGGCGCTACTGGTGATCGCGGCGCTGATGATCAGCCTCAACTTCGCGCTGTCGACATTGGCGACCCGGCTCGAAGCCCGGCTGCGGCAGTCGCGGCGTGCCCCCAAACCGCTGCCGGTGAACGCCGGCGTTCAGGAGGACACGCCGGGTACCCCGGCGGCGTGACGGGGTTCCGGCCAGGCGCGCAGCGCCTGATCGGCGACGGCGTGCAGGTCGTCGCGGTCGGCACCGCCGTTGGCCTGGACCGCCAGACCTTGGCACACCGCCCCGATCCAGCGCGCCAGCAGCTTCGGGTCCGCCCCGGGTAGTTCCCCTACCAGCTGCGCGGCCCGGAATCGTTCGGCCAGCTCGGCGATTCCGGCCTCCCGCAGCCCTGCCAGCTCGGCATGCAGCGCTGTGGCCTCGTCGCCGGCGGCCAGTGCGCTCTGCACCAGCATGCAGCCGCGCGGTCCCGCCGTCCCGGATGACGCGTCGACAGCGCCGTGCACCGTCGCGTATGCGGTTTCCCACGCTGTCGGCCGGGCGAGTGCACGTTCCGCGTAGCCGCCGGGCCCGGCTTGGTAACGACGCACGGCAGCCCGGAAAAGCTCGGCCTTGGAACCGTATTCGGCATACAGACTGCGGCGGTTGACGCCGGTCGCCTCGGTGAGATCGCTGATGGACACCCCGTCGTAGCCGCGTGCCCAGAACAGCCGCATCGCGGTGTCGAGAACCCACTCCGGGTCGAATTCGCGGGGCCTGCCGATCGCCATGAAACCTCCCGATGTGATCTGGGCCATAATTCGGAATGAAGACCCGCTCGAGCGGCTTGTGCTGAGCGTACTTAGTAACCGATCGGTTCGAAAGAATCATTCCACGACTTGGAGAGCTCATGAGCACCACCTCGGAAGCACCACTTGCCGGCCGCCGAGCACTGGTCACCGGCGGTTCCCGCGGCATCGGCGCGGCGACCGTGCGCCGACTCGCCGCCGACGGCGCAGCCGTCGCATTCACCTACCAGTCATCGCCCGATGCCGCGCAAGACCTGGTCGACGAACTCGAAGCCACCGGCGCAAAGGTGGCCGCGATCAAAGCCGACAGTGCCGACGCGCTGGCCGTCGCCGCGGCGGTGGACGAAGCGGCCGAGCGACTCGGCGGCCTGGACATCCTGGTCAACAACGCCGGCGTCGCGCAGGGCGCACCGATCGAGTCGTTCCCGCTGGAAGATTTCGACCGGATGCTGGCGATCAACGTGAAGGCAGTGTTCGCCGCCATTCAGCGCGCCGTGCCGCACCTGGGCGCCGGTGGCCGGATCATCACCATCGGCAGCGTCAACGCCGACCGGGCGCCGATGGCGGGGTTCTCGGTGTACTCGCTGACCAAGGCAGCCGTCGCCGGGCTGACGCGTGGTCTGGTGCGCGAGTTGGGTCCGCGCGGCATCACCATCAACACCATTCAGCCGGGCCCGGTCGCCACCGACATGAATCCCGATGACGGTGACCTCTCCAAGGTGGTCGGCCCGCTGATCGCCGTCGGCCACTACGGGCAGCCGCGCGATATCGCCAGCGCCGTCGCGTACCTCGCCCATCCTGAGTCAGGGTTCATCACAGGTGTCACCTGGAACATCGACGGCGGCTTCGTGATCTGACGCCACCGCCGCAGCAGCTCGCGGGGTTCGCCGCCCCGGTGAACCCCGCGGGCTCGCGCGTCGTGTCCCTGATGGAGGTTCACTCGATCTCGGGAGGCGTCATGAGTGTCGCGGTTCGTGCGTTCACAGCAGTTCCAGCCCCAACCCAGACCGTCGCGGCACTGTGTACCGCGTGCCTGGTTCTCACCGCGGCTCCGTCGCCAGGACGCCCCGGCGCTCATGCGATGCCCGTCCTCACCGAGCCGAGCATCTCGCTGACGGCGCAGCCGCTGCCGTTGCCACTCGATCTGCTCAACCAGCAGGTGATGTTCAACGTCGGGCTGTTCGTCGATTGGGTCACCACCGGTGCCGCACTGTTCCAACGCCAGACGCAGATACCCGGCAATTTCGTCGCGGCCATCGGCAGCGGAACGCCGCCACCCACCGCCGCCGCACAAGCCCTGAGCGCGTTCGCCGACATCGAGTTCGAGGCCGGACGCGATCTCGTCGGGTTCGCCCAGGACATCGCGGTGTTCCAACTCCAGTTCAGGGCCACCACCCTGTCGGCATTTCCACCGTTCAACGCGGGACCCGGTCAGCAATTCGTCGTCGACACCACCGCGTTCGGCCTCAACGTCACCCAACAGATGGCGGACTTCGCACGCGCGGTGATCACGTCCGTGGAGAAGTTCACCCACGCCATGTTGCACACCCCCGTGCCGCTCACCACCGCCGCGAAGCCGGCGGCAGCGACCGACATCCCAAAGACGCTGGTCTCACCGAAAACACCAACGATGCAACAGGATTCAATCATCTCGACGTTCAGCCCGAAGCCGCCCAAGGTCCCGACGCCGCCGAAGAATCCTCGGCAGCCTCTCGACGCGACTGCTGGCGGCGACGATCACCCGCCGGCCGGGCAGTTCACGCCGCCCAAGTTGCCCGCACCCAAGTTCTCGGCGCCGAAGTTCTCGGTGCCCAAGTTCTCGGTGCCGAAGCTGTCTCTGCCCAAGGTTGGGCATCCGCAAGCCAAGGGCTCAGGCAAGGACTAGATGACTAGACCACGCGGCGCTGACGCTCCTGCGCGAGCTGGGTGTTGACCACATCGAAGGCCATGCCCTGGCTGTAGCCGCGGCGCGCCAGCATCGCGACCAACCGCCGAGTCACCTTCATCTCGTCGTCGAGTTTTTCCCGCCGCAGCTTGGCGGCAACCAGTTCCTCGGCGCGTACCCGCCACTCTCCCGCGTCGACACTGTCGAGCGTCTCGGCGATCACGTCGGCGTCGATGCCCTTGGTCCGCAACTCAGAGGCCAAGGCCCGCTTGCCTTTTCCGGCGTTGGTGCGACGCTCCCTGACCCACTGCTCGGCGAAGGCCGCGTCATCGACGAGGCCAACCTCGGTGAGCCGGTCCAGCACCCGGGCGCTGACATCTTCGGCGAAGCCGCGCTTGGTCAGCTGAGTTTCGAGTTCAACCCGGCTGCGCGCCCGGGTGGTGAGCAGACGCAGGCACACATCCCGCGCCTGCTCCTCACGCCGCTGCGGCTGCGCCGGCTCGGTCTCAGAAGTCGACCGGGGCGGGAAGGACGTCATCAGCCGCACCATCGGTCAGCACCGCACCGATGCCGAGCTTCTCCTTGATCTTCTTCTCGATCTCGTTGGCGGCATCCACGTTCTGCAGCAGGTAGTTGCGGGCGTTCTCCTTGCCCTGCCCCAGCTGCTCGCCGTCGTAGGTGAACCACGAACCCGACTTACGGATGAAGCCGTGCTCGACACCCATGTCGATGAGCGAGCCCTCACGCGAGATGCCGCGGCCGTAGAGGATGTCGAACTCGGCCTGCTTGAACGGCGGCGCCACCTTGTTCTTGACGATCTTGACGCGGGTGCGGTTACCGACCGCGTCGGTGCCGTCCTTGAGCGTCTCGATACGGCGCACGTCCATACGCACCGAGGCGTAGAACTTCAAAGCCTTACCACCCGTGGTGGTTTCAGGCGAACCGAACATGACGCCGATCTTCTCGCGCAGCTGGTTGATGAAGATGGCGGTGGTACCGGAGTTGTTCAGCGCACCGGTCATCTTGCGCAGCGCCTGGCTCATCAGGCGGGCCTGCAGACCGACGTGGCTGTCACCCATCTCGCCCTCGATCTCGGCGCGCGGCACCAGGGCGGCGACCGAGTCGATGACCAGGATGTCGATGGCGCCGGAACGCACCAGCATGTCGGCGATCTCCAGCGCCTGCTCACCGGTGTCGGGCTGCGAGACCAGCAGTGCGTCGGTGTCGACACCGAGCTTCTTGGCGTACTCGGGGTCCAGCGCGTGCTCGGCGTCGATGAACGCCGCGATGCCGCCGGCCGCCTGGGCGTTGGCCACGGCATGCAGGGCCACCGTGGTCTTACCCGAGGATTCCGGGCCGTAGATCTCGATGACGCGGCCGCGCGGCAGACCGCCGATACCGAGGGCGACATCCAGGGCGATGGATCCGGTCGGGATGACCGAAATCGGCTGGCGGGTCTCTTCTCCCAGCCGCATCACCGAGCCCTTGCCGAAGCTCTTGTCGATCTGTGCCAGCGCGAGCTCGAGTGCCTTCTCGCGATCCGGGGCCTGTGCTGCCATGGGGGTCTCCATCCTCGTGGGTGTCCGTTGATCGGGTTTCCGATCGGTTGGCCGTGACGCTAGCGGCGGGGTCCGACAAAAAAATTCGCGTCGGTCGCGTTCCAGCCGTTCGAACTGGCACCACAGTAGGACGAACAGATGTTCGACTTCAAGCAGACACGCCGATCAATGACCCATGGCGCGGCGATTGACCTCCCGCATCAGCCAGGACGGTGTGAAATCCGATATCGCCATGAACGCCCTGGCCTGCAACCCGACCGCGTGGTGCGGTCCGTGCGGCAGCAGCGGCTTGCTCTCGACGGTCTTCAGGACCGAATCGGCGACATCTTCCGCGGTCAGGGACACTCCGAGGGCTCGCGTGCTCTTGGTGTCCACCCCCGACACCATGTCGGTGGCGACGAACAGCGGCCAGACCGCGCTGACCTTGATGTCATCGGCGGCCCACTCCAGCTCGAGCGCCTCGGTGAGGCCCCGGATCGCGAACTTCGACGCCGAGTACGCGGCCAGTTCGGCCTGACCGTAGATGGCCGACGCGGAACAGAGGTTGACCACCTGGGCCCCACGTGTCGAGCGCAGATACGGATACGCGAGGTAGCAGCCGTTCATGGTGCCGCCGACGTTCACGTCGACGATCTTGCGCTGCTCCGCCAATGGGATATCCATGAAGTTGCCCGAGCTCAGGATGCCGGCGTTGTTGACGAGGACGTCCAGCCGCCCGCCGGTCACTTCCGTCAGCTCCCCCAGCCTCGTGGTCCAGGCGTCGGCATCCTCGACGTTCAGCGTGTCGACGACCGCTTCCGGCCGCAACTGGGCACGGAGTTCGTCGAGCGCGGCCTGGTTGCGTCCGTAGGCGGCAACGCGATATCCCGCACGGTCGAAGCGCAGCGCCGTCGCGCGTCCGATTCCAGCTGTCGCACCTGTGATCACAACGGTTTTCATGGCTACTCCTCAGACGGTCACTGCGAACGCTGACGCCGCAGGCCCAGCATTCTCATCAAGGCCAGGGCCCGCAGACCGGCAGCGGGGGCCACATCGCTGCCGCGAGCGATCAGACCACGCCAGCGCGGCACCACCCGGAAGATCTGGCGGGAGTCCATCAGTTCCAGGGCGGCGCGGGCGATGTCTTCCGCAGCAAGCGGTTTCGGGCCCGAGAACAGCAGGGCCGCACCGGGATCATGGGCCCGCGAGGTGACCATCTCGGTGTTCACCACGTCAGGACACAGCGCGCGGGCGCGGATCGGCAGACCGGCGTTCTGCAGCTCGCCCTGCAGCGACGTGGTGTACGACAGCACGGCGGCCTTGCTCGCGGCGTACACCGCCAGACCCGGCACCGGCGTCAGCGCCGAGATCGAGGCGATGTTGAGGATGACGCCGCCGCGCGCACCCATGGCGTTGACGGCCGCCATGCACCCCGCCATCATGCCGCGGACGTTGACGTCGAGGGTCTGGACGACATGCTCGGCGGGCTGCTCCCAGGAGTTCCCGGCATGGAGCACCCCGGCGTTGTTGACCCACACCGCAATTCGGCCCTCCTGCGCCGCCAGCGCGGCGACGGCTTCGTGGCCCGCGACGTCACGCACATCCTGGGCGACGCCCCACGCGCCGCGCCCGACTGTCTCGGCGGCACGTTGCGCGGCGTCTCCGTCGACGTCGGTGATGAGGACGCGGTGCCCTTGTGCGGCAAGGGCACTGGCGATGGCCAGGCCGATCCCCCGACCGGCCCCGGTGACAACAGCAACGGTGGCACTCAACGGCCATCCTCCTCGGTAGTGGAATCCCTAACCGAAGAACGCTAACGGCACCGGACAGTCCGGCACCATGTCGTCGCCCGACAAACACCGTGGGGTGACTGGTTGTCCGAGACTAAAAAGCTCTGCTCACCACTGATCGCGCGGGACGTCGAAGTCCGCGCACAGGGCCCGCCAGACATCGCGGGGATCGACACCGGCTTCGATCGCTTGTGCCGGGGTACGACCGCCGAGAACGGCCAGCACGTGGTCAGACACCAAGGCAGCACCGCGCGCCGCACCGAACTGCTCTTCGACCAGCAGGGTGAATTCGGTCAGTCGCACCGCACCAACCTACTCAGCACCGCCGCCCAGCGCCGCGCGGCACACGGCCACCGGGTCGGCGACGTCGCCTCCGGTCCGGCCCACGCGGCGGGCCGCCTCCCGGTACGACGGTGTCGCCAGCACGCGGCCGACGGTCGCCGTCAGCGCTTCCGGGGTCAACGGCCGGATCAGCTCACCACTGCCCTGCCGCACAACCCGATTGGCGATCTCCCACTGGTCGCCGCCACCGGGCACCACCACCAGCGGCACCCCGGCCAGCAGCGTCTTGGACACGATCCCGTGGCCGCTGCCGCAGATCATGACGTCGGCCTGCTTGAGCAGTTCATCCTGCCGCCCGAGCCCGACCGCGGCCCACGGCGGCACCGGCGCATCGGCGCCGCGCAGCCGCGAGACGACGACGCGGGCGCCGTCGGGCAGCGTCTGTCCCGGGATCAGCGTCTCCAGCGCCAGGTCGTCCAGGCCCTGCATCCCCGTCATCGCGGTCGACGGCGCCACCACCACGACCGGTCCCGAACCGGGCGGGACATCCAGCACTGCCATCGTCGGCTCGAAGTGCAATGGCCCCACGACGACGGCCTCGGCCGGCCAATCCGGGCGCGGCACCTCCAGCCCCGGCAGCGTCGCGATCAGCCGCCGCGCCGGCCCGGGATCGGTGGCGGGCAAGCCGATTCCGACGCGCGCCGCGGACCGCTGCCGGTTCCCCTGACGCACCGAACGAGCCGTGAGGAACCGCAGCACCGAGTCCCGCAAGCGGCCGCGCACGCCGGCGCCGGGCGCCAGCCCACTGCCCAGCGGCGGCAGTCCCTTCGACGGCAGGTACAGCGGGTGCGGCGTCAGCTCGACCCATGGCAGGCCCATCAATTCGGCGGCCATCCCGCCGCACACCGTGATGACATCGGACACGATCAGGTCGGGCGCGAGGTCCCGCAACGCCGGCTCATTGAGGACCGCCATCCGCGCGGCGCGCTGATGGATCTTGGCGCCCGAGTCGAGGTCGTCGTCGCCGTCCTCGGGGTCCAGGCCGAGCAGTTCCCGCGCGTCGACGCCCGCCTCCCGGGCGGTGTCGAGCCATTGCCGGCCGGTGAACAGCACCGGGTGGTCACCGGCCGCCCGGAACCGAAGGCACAGCGCGATGGCCGGAAAGGCATGGCCGGGGTCCGGCCCGGCAACCACGGCGACGCGCATCGGGTCACCTTGTCACACCGGCCCCTGTGCACCGGCGGGCAGGCGCATTACCGTGGGCCCTATGACACAGAGCACGCCGGCATTGACCCAGACCAACGCCGAGATCGTCGAATCCTTCCTCTACGCCCTGCAGGCCGAGGACATGGACACCGCCGACCGCCTGCTCGACGACAACCTCGTCTACGAGAACGTCGGGCTGCCAACCATCCACGGCCGCACCCGCGCGATGAAGCTGTTCCGCCCCATGAAGAAGAGCCCCGTCAGTTTCGAGGTCAAGTTCCACCGCATCGTCGGCGAGGGTACGACGGTGCTCAACGAGCGCACCGACGCGCTGGTCATCGGACCTGTGCGCCTGCAATTCTGGGTGTGCGGCGTGTTCGAGGTGCACGACGGCCGGATCACGCTGTGGCGCGACTACTTCGACATGTTCGACATGGCCAAGGCCACGGTGCGCGGTCTGCTCGGCGCCGCCATCCCGGCCCTGCGCCCGACCATGTAGCCACCGGTAAAATCGGCCACCATGGCCAACGACAATCGCCCGAAGCCCAGCGCCTGGCAGTACATCAAGTACAGCTACGGCGGTCGGCTGCCCGACTCGATGCGGGCGTGGGTGACCGAGGACCTCATCGGCGAGGGCGCGACGCTGCGTGTGGTCATCCGCATGTTCATCCCGGCGTTCCTGATCCTGATTCCGATCTGGTTCCTGCCCGAGCTGCTCGGTATCACGGGCGGCTCGGACCTGATCATCCGGCTCAGCGCGACGGTGCCCATCCTGATTCCGGTGATCTACTTCTCGCACGCGCTGAACAAGATCTGGCGCCGCCACATGCTGGTCAAGAACGGCATCGACCCGAAACTGCTCGAGCAGTCGCTGCGGCAGAAGAACGCCCACATCCACGCGGCCTATGAGGAGCGATACGGCCGCCGGACCGATGACGGCACCGGCAGCTCCACCACGATCTAGTCGTCAGGCGTGGCGCAGGCGTCCCAGCTCGTCGAAGGCCTGGGCCCAGGCACTGAGCCGGTCGGTGGCCGCGACCAGTTCGCTGCGGTAGCGCTGTTCGGACATCGACCGGGCGGAACCCGCGCCGCTGTTCGCCGCCGACACCAATTGCGCTGCGGCCGTGGCGATGTCGCTGTACTGTCGAACGCCGGCTTCGAGTTGGGCCGTGTAGGCCTTGATGGTCGGGGCGAGATGCGCCCGGGACTGCGGCACCGAACCTGCCGCGCGTTCCATCGCGACGACTTCCCCGGCGGTACCGGCCAGCGCCGCGGCCGATACGTTGGCCGCGGCGGTCACCTCGGCGATCTCCGCCGCGGGCAGCAACTCGCCGCGCTGGATCACGCTCAGCAGTGAGTACAGGCCGCGTTCGGCCGACGCCAGGGTCTCCATGGGCCGCCGCGCCGCCGAGCTTCTGGGCGGGAGCGACCGGGACGTCCGGGCCGGCGGCAGGGGCTCGCCGCGCAACCACCGGTAGCGCAGGAAGCACAGGGTGGCCAGGAAAGCGGCGCCGCCGGCGATGGGACCGGTGATGATCAGCACCCAGAACGGCGTGCTCCAGGCTGCCAGGAGCGCCGTCAGCCCGATCCAGAAAGCGGCGGCACCGGCGAACAGCCAGCCCAGTCGCAGCGCCCAGCGCCGCTTGCGCAGCAGCCGGGCCCGCGGGTCGGCGGCCGCGCCGAGGCGCTGGGCCACCAGGTCGGACAATTCGGCGGCGGTGTCGATGCTGCGTTGCAGGACCGCCTGCCAGCCCCGGGTCTCCCCGCGACGGCCGGTCGACTGGGCGTTCACCGCTGCCCCCTCACATCTCGAAAGTTACTGCGACAGTGGGTTTTCCGGAGCCGGATTGGCTGCCGGAGCCGCGGGAGTGGCGGGCGCAGCGGCACCGCCGGACGGCAGGGAGTTGCCCTGCATCGACGCGCGGATCTGCTCCAGGCGCGAATGCCCGGCCATCTGCACGCTGGCCTGCTGGACCTCCATCATGCGGCCCTGAACCGAATTCTGCGCCAGCTCGGCAGAGCCCATGGCGTTGGCGTAGCGGCGCTCGATCTTGTCGCGCACCTCGTCGAGGCTGGGCGTGTTGCCCGGCGCGGCGATCTCCGTCATGGAGCGCAGCGAGGCGCTGACCTGCTCCTGCATCTTGGCCTGCTCGAGCTGCGACAGCAGCTTGGTGCGCTCGGCGATCTTCTGCTGCAGCACCATGGCGTTCTGCTCGACGGCCTTCTTGGCCTGGGTGGCGGCCTGCAGCGACTGGTCGTGCAGTGCCTTGAGGTCCTCGACGCTCTGCTCGGAAGTCACCAGCTGGGCGGCGAAGGCCTCGGCGGCGTTGTTGTACTCGGTGGCCTTGGCGACGTCGCCGGCCGCGGTGGCCTGGTCGGCCAGGGTCAGCGCCTGACGGACGTTGGCCTGCAGCTTCTCGATGTCGGCGAGCTGACGGTTGAGACGCATCTCGAGCTGGCGCTGGTTGCCGATCACCGAGGCAGCCTGCTGCGTCAGGGCCTGGTGCTGACGCTGGGCCTCCTCGATCGCCTGCTGAATCTGCACCTTCGGGTCGGCGTATTCGTCAACCTTGGAGCTGAACAGCGCCATGAGGTACTTCCAGGCTTTGACAAAGGGATTGGCCATGAGATCGGTCCGCCTTCGTGTCGTTCGTTGATTCGGGATCGGTTGTCAGGTTGCCGGCCACAGCGGTGGCAGCGCGTCTACAGCCAACCTAGTGGGTATGGACAGCCGGACGCAGCCCGCATGCAGGATTACGGCGCGGCGAGTGCCACCCGCGTCTTGCTGCGGTTCAGGCCCAGGCGACTCAGGCAACCGCCATGGCGAGATGCTGCGGGATGACGACCTTGGTGGCGACATCGATGTTGGCCACCGTGCGGTCGGCCTCGGCGCGCTCGGTATGCAGCATCTGCTCGGCGGCGTCGGCCAGCACCTGGGACAGCGGCACCTCGAGGGCGCCGCAGATGGCACCGAGCAGTTCACTCGAGGGTTCCTTGCGGCCCCGCTCGACCTCGGACAGATAACCCAGGCTCACCCGAGCACCGTCGGACACCTCGCGCAGTGTGCGTCCCTGCCCGGTACGGGCCTGACGCAGCACGTCGCCGATGACCTCACGCAGTAATGTCGTCATCGCGTTTCCCTTCGCCCTGAAGTAACAGCAGCCGCGCAGCCCGGCCGGACCACCCGTTCTACACGGTCTTGTAGGCACCAACGCGGCGACGCACCGCTTTGGTTCCCGAGCGGATGAATCAGGGCCGGCGAAACGCCGAGACGGCGTAGTCGATGCCGGTCAGCACGGTCAGCACCACCGCGGCCCACATGAACACCCAGGCGGTGGTCAGCCACGGCGCGGGCCAGGCATGCAGGGGCAGGATGAACAATCCGATCGCCACGGCCTGCACCAATGTCTTGAGCTTGCCGCCACGGCTGGCGGGAATGACGCCGCGCCGGATCACCGCGAACCGCAACAGCGTCACTGCGAGCTCGCGGGCCAGGATCACGACCGTGATCCACCACGGCAGGTCGCCGAGCATCGACAGCCCGATCAGCGCGGCACCGATCAGGGCCTTGTCGGCGATGGGATCGGCCAGCTTGCCGAATTCGGTGACCATGTCGAAGCTGCGGGCGATCTCGCCGTCGAACCGGTCGGTGATGACGGCTGCCGCGAACACGACGAAAGCGGCGATCCGCCAACGGGTTTCGTGACCGTCACCGACGAAGAGCGCCGCCAGGAACACAGGCACCAGCACGATGCGCAGGCCGGTCAGCAGATTGGCGATGTTCGCCACGCCGGCGCGTGAGGCGCGCGGATCGGTATCTGACTGGCCTGTCACCGACACAGCTTATCCGGTCACCTACCGGGCCATACGCAGCCGATACCCTCCACATGTGAGCGACGCACCGAAACCCGCCACCACAGGGCTGGTGGTTCGCCGCGCCCGGACCTCCGACGTACCGGGCATCAAGGCCCTCGTCGACATCTACGCGGGCAAGATCCTGCTGGAGAAGAACCTGGTGACCCTCTACGAGGCGGTCCAGGAGTTCTGGGTGGCCGACCTGCACGGCGAGATCGTCGGCTGTGGCGCATTGCACGTGCTGTGGGCCGATCTCGGCGAGGTGCGTACCGTCGCGGCCCACCCCAAGGTGCGCGGTATGGGCGTCGGACACGCGGTGGTGGCCAAACTGCTCGACGTGGCCCGGGAACTGCAGCTGCAGCGCGTCTTCGTGCTGACCTTCGAGACCGATTTCTTCAGCCGGCACGGCTTCAAGGAGATCGAGGGCACGCCCGTCACCGCCGAGGTGTACGAAGAGATGTGCCGGTCGTATGACACCGGTGTGGCCGAGTTCCTGGACCTCTCCTACGTCAAGCCGAACACCCTGGGCAACACCCGGATGCTGGTCACGCTGTAGCTAATCGGCGCCGTCGGCTGCGGCGCTCCGGCGTGCGACGATCCGGTCCCGCATGTCCATGATCGCGGCCCGCCGACGGGACCGCCCGCCCCGGCCGAAGGACGGCAGCGTCGGGATCACCTCGATCTTGTCGGACACCCCGATCATCAGCTCGGCGATCTCCAGCACCAGTTCGTTCAGCTCGTCGACCTGCTGACCCATCGCCATGAACCCACTCAGCGACTCCAGGACCACCCGCGCCACCAACACGATCGCCACGCAGGTGACCGGACCGGCGAGCAGCAGCCAGAACACACCGAGCAACACGGACAACTCGAACGCCACGACGGCGCCCGTCAGATACAGAACCACCGCACCGGCGATGACCAGCCCGTACAACAGCGGAACCACGTGCTGCGCCGCCGACTTCCGGAATCCGAAGTCGGTGAACGCCGTCAGTGCAGGCCAGCTGCGACCACCGGATTCGAACTCGGGATCGAGCTCCGCTTCCGTCGCTGGGCTGCGCGAAATGTCAACCACGGCAAAGCCTCCTTAGGAGTCCAGCCTCCCACAGTCGGCGCCGTCAGCCACCGATCGCCGTTGTTATCCGCACCGCCGATCACCCCTGGTGTGACTTCGGCCACACCGATCAGAATCCCGGGTCGTCGCCCATCGAGCCGTTGGCGTCGGAGCCGCCCTGGATCAGCATCAGCGTGCCGGCGAGTTCGTCGGGCTTGACCAGGACCTCGCGGGCCTTGGAGCCCTCGGACGGTCCGACGATGCCGCGCGTCTCCATGAGGTCCATCAGGCGGCCGGCCTTGGCGAACCCGACCCGCAGCTTGCGCTGCAACATCGAGGTCGACCCGAACTGGCTCGACACGACCAGTTCGACGGCCTGCAGGAAGACGTCCATGTCGTCGCCGATGTCGCTGTCGATCTCGCGCTTCTCGACGGTCTTGACCGTGACGCCGTCGATGAACTCGGGCTGGGCCTGCTGCTTGGTGAAAGCGACGACGGCCTGGATTTCGTCGTCGCTGACATAGGCGCCCTGCACGCGGATGGGCTTGGGGGCCTCCGACGGCTGGAACAGCGCGTCGCCCTTACCGGTGAGCTTCTCGGCGCCGACCTGGTCGAGGATGACGCGCGAGTTGGTCGCGTTGGTGACGCCGAATGCCATGCGGGACGGCACATTTGCCTTGATCAGACCCGTCACGACCGACACCACCGGCTGCTGGGTGGCCAGCACCAGGTGGATGCCCGCGGCACGGGCCTTCTGCGTGATGCGGACGATGGCATCCTCGACGTCGCGCGGCGCCTGCATCATCAGGTCGGCCAGCTCGTCGACGACGCACAGGATGTACGGGTAGGCCTTGTAGACCCGCTCGCTGCCCAGCGGTGCGGTGATCTCGCCCGAGCGCACCTTCTTGTTGAAGTCGTCGATGTGCCGGACGCCGCTGGCGCTCATGTCCTGGTAGCGCTGCTCCATCTCCTCGACCAGCCACGCCAGCGCGGCGGCGGCCTTCTTCGGGTCGATGATCACGGGCGTGATGAGGTGCGGAATGCCTTGGTACGGCGGGAATTCCACCATCTTGGGGTCGACCAGGATCATCCGGACCTCGTCCGGGGTGGCGCGCTGCAGCAGCGACACCAGCATCGAGTTGATGAAGCTCGACTTACCCGAACCGGTGGAGCCGGCCACCAGGAGGTGGGGCATCTTGGCCAGGTTGTAGCTGATGAAGTGGCCTTCGACGTCCTTACCGATGCCGAACACCATCGGGTGGTGGTCCTTGCGGGTGCTGGGCGCGTTCAGCACGTCCTTGAGCCGCACCATCTCGCGGTCGCTGTTCGGCACCTCGACACCGACCAAGGACTTGCCGGGGATCGGTGCGAGCAGGCGGATGTGCTCGTTGGCCACCGCGTAGGCGAGGTTGCGCTGCAGCTGGGTGAACCGCTCGACGCGGACGCCCGGCCCGAGCTCGATCTCGTAGCGCGTGACGGTCGGGCCGCGCTGGAAGCCGACGACCGTGGCGTCGACCTTGAACTGCTCCATGACCTCGGAGATGGCCGACATGATGCGGTCGTTGTCGCGGCCGACGCGCTTCGGCGGGTCGCCGTCGGCCAGCAGGTCGAGCGGCGGCAGTGTGTAGTCGCCCTCGATCACGCGGTCCAGGGACAAGCCGTCGTCCTGCGCCTTTTCCAGGCCCTTGGCCTTGGTGGGCACGGGGTCCGCGACGTTCTGGGCCTTGCGGCGGCGCGGCGGCTTGGCGGCCGGCTCGGGCGCGGTCGGCGCCTCGTCGGCCGCGGGCTCGACCGGGTAGTTGTCCATCGGCGTGCGGCCCAGCGGGCGCGTCATGGCCGCGGTGGTCTGGTCCGAGCCGGGCCAGGCCTCGGGTTCGTCACGCGAGTAGGTCGGGTCGTCGTAGTAGCCGTCCGAGAAGTCATCGGCGAAGTCGTCGACGAAGCCGGCCGGCGCGTCGTCATAGTCCTCGTCGTGCTGGCCGTGCAGGCGACCGGAGACCATGTAGCGCAAGGTGTCCGGCAGTTCCCGGATGGTCGTGCCGGTGACGAGCAGCAGGCCAAACAGCACGCCCATGATGAGCAGCGGCGTGGCGATCCAGACGGTCAGCCCGTCCGAGAGCGGCCCGCCGATGACGAACCCGGCGAAGCCGGCGGCGCCGCGGCGCTCCCCCGGTTCGGCGGGCGCGCCGGCCCAGATGTGCCACAGACCCAGTACCGGCAGCCCGATCATGGCGGCGCCGAGGATCAGCCGGGGCCGGGCGTCGGGGTTCGGATGGGTGCGCATCAACGTGACGGCCAGCGCCAGCAGCAGTACGGGCACGACCACGACCGCGGATCCGATGACGGTGCGGACGCCGTAGTCGATCCAGGCGCCGACCGGCCGCGCTGCGTCGAACCAGGAGCTCGCCGCGATGAGGAAGGCGACGCCGAGCAGTGCCAGCGCGATGCCGTCACGGCGGTGTCCGGGCTCGAGTTCGCGTGCGCGGCCGACGCTGCGGGCGGTCGTTCCGGCGCCCTTCGCGAGCATCAGCCAGCCGGCGCGGGCGCCCCGACCCACCGCGGCGCCGGCGGTAGCGACCGGAGACGGATGCGGTGCAGGTTTGCGGGCCGGCTTGCGAGCGGGTGATTTCGGGGCCGGCGGACGTGCCGGCCGCCCGGACTTTGTACTGCCTGACTTCGATGAACGCGCCCCCGAACCGGCTGCGCCACGATTCGCCGACCCGGCCTTGGCCCGGTTAGCTGAGCTCGTTGCGGTTTTACTCGCCATGGCTGCCAGCCTAGTCGCAATCACCCCATCTGCACCATCTGCCACACAAGTAACGCTTGGGTCACGGCTGCACCCGGATATCTGCTGGTCACGAACCAGTGGGAGCCACGTCACACGCCCTTCGTGCACCGGTCTAACGTGGACACCTGTCTAGGTCAGCTAGCTATCGAGGAGTCTCCATGCCCGTCGTTGTCGTCGCCACCATGAAAGCCAAGCCCGAGTCCGTCGACCTGGTCCGCGCCGCGTGCGTCGAGGCCGTCGACGCCGTCCACGCCGAACCGGGCTGTGAGCTCTACTCGCTCCACGAGGCCGACGGCGGCACCTTCGTGTTCGTCGAGCAGTGGGCCGATGCGGACGCCATCAAGACCCACAGCACCGCCCCGGCCATCGGCAAGTTGTTCGGCGCCATCGGCGAGCACCTCGACGGTGCTCCCGACATCAAGATGCTGGCTCCCGTGGTCGCCGGCGATCCGGCCAAGGGCCGGCTGCGGGGGCAGTGAACATGGGTGAGCTGAGCGGCAAGGTCGCCTTCATCACCGGCGCGGCGCGTGGCCAGGGCCGCGCGCATGCGGTGAAGCTGTCGTCGATGGGCGCCGACATCATCGCCGTCGACCTGTGCGACCAGATCGCGTCGGTCCCCTACCCCATGGCCACGCCCGACGATCTGGCCGCGACGGTGAAGCTGGTCCAGGACAACGGCGCGCGGATCGTCGCCGGTCAGGCCGACGTCCGCGACCGCGACGCGCTCAAGTCCGCGCTCACGGCCGGCGTCGAAGAACTCGGCGGGCGGTTGGACATCGTCATCGCCAACGCCGGGATCGCGCCGATGGCCGGTGCGGACGCCTGGCAGGACGTCATCGACGTCAACCTCACGGGCGTCTACAACACGCTCGACGTGGCGATGCGGCCCATGGTCAAGGCCGGTAACGGTGGATCGATCGTGCTGATCAGCTCGGTGGCCGGACTGGTCGGGCTGGCCTCACCGATGGCCGGGTCGGTGGGCTACGCCGCCGCCAAGCACGGCATGGTCGGTCTGATGCGGGTGTACGCGAATCTGCTTGCCTCGCATAACATCCGGGTCAACTCGATCCATCCGGCCGGGGTGGACACCCCGATGATCGACAACGAGTTCACCCGGAAGTGGTTGAGTCAGTTGAGCGAAGAAACCAAGGCCGGGCCGGACATGACGAATGCCCTGCCGGTGCAGGTGCTCGAGGCCGAGGACATCGCCAACACCGTGGCGTGGCTGGTGTCGGACGCCGGACGGTACATCACCGGCGTGACGCTGCCGGTGGACGCCGGCTTCGTCAACAAGCGCTGACGCGACCCAGCCGGCCCCACCACGGCTGCCGGTATCCGAGCACAGGAACAAAGCCGGTTTCTCCGTGCAGCAGCACATTGACTTCGCTCGGACCTGATACCGGATAACGACTTTCGCAATCGCCGAACTGAACGGTCTCGATCTCGTTACCGAGGAACACGCTGACTCGGACAACCTGCGGAGCACCGACAAGGAGTTGGCGGGTGCGATTGTGCCGATCCCCCAACGCCATGACTCCGGTGGCGATGTCGAGCTGCCCGTCGAACACCGGCACGCCGAGCGCGTGCGGATCCGCACCCGAATACACCCGCACCCGCACCATTCTGCCCGCAAGTTCGCATTCGTGGACGTTCATGGTGTGCACCCACAGCGCCCGGGCGATACCTCCGTCACCGTCCATATCGGGGTGCACGTAGATGCCCGAAAGGCCGTTGGCGCCAACATCTTCAATCACCACCACGCTGCCGTCCGGCGCAATCTCGCCATCGCACAGCAGCATTTCGTTCGTCGTGACCCCCACAGCGAAACCCCTTCCGCTGCCGCAATCGGCAGCCGTTCCCCCCGGTTTGTGATGTCGCTTTGCGTGGCCGGGCTCGTCGACTCGTCGAGAAGCTGCTCAGCAGCGTCCCTTGCCAACCCTGCGCACCTGGGCGCGGCCGCCGGTTCAACGACGGGACCCTTTGACCGACCGCGGCGCGACTTCAGCAACGATCAAGCTCGGCACTGCATATGCGCTGTAGCTATTCACAGCGAACACACAGTCAAACATCTCACAGCGCGGTGGACACCCCGCAGTCCACCATGCACCTCCACCCCTCCCAGCGCACAGACCGGTACAAACTCCCCCAAGCTGATCCGACTCTGCTTTCCAGCCGAGAATTACATATAACGGACTGACGTGTCAACCCTTCATCCATCGGCATTTGTAGCGAAGTCCTGGATCGTGAGCTAACGTTCACGGTCCAGGTACATCGGCGAACATTCGCACTACGACTACCCGGCCCGAAAACGCTCCCCCAAGCGGCCACTACCCGGCCACGCGGTTCCCGCACGTGCGCAGCACGGCCGGAACCAGGCAACACCATTTGGGGGGACGACATGTACAGCAGAAGGCGCCCGCGGAAGCCTGCGGGTAACACCGAGTTGTTCGCCGAGCGGCTCAACCATCTCTTCGACAGCATTCATCCACCGTCGCGGGGTCCGTATCGGAACAGCGAAGTGACGCAAACGCTGGCTCGCCGCGGCTACGACTTGTCCGACCCGTATCTCTCGCAACTGCGCCGTGGGATACGCTCCCGCCCGTCACCGCAAACAGTGCAGATGCTGGCCGAATTCTTCGGCGTCCGAACCGAATACCTCGACGGCGCAGACTCCGGTTACACCCGTGCTCTCGAAAACGAATTGAGTTGGCTGCGGCTCGCCCGTAACGAGACCGTGCGTGCCGTCACCACCGCTCTTCTCACGCTGCCCCCAAGCGCCCGCGAGGCCGTGCTCGAGTCTGCGGATTCCCTTGCCGATCCCGGCAAGTCGGTTGTACACCTTCCAGGAGGGACTCGACTGGGCGCCGTGTCCATCGATGTCAAGGCGGGCCACATTGACACCTGGTGATCGACCCACCGACCGCGCCGCGCGCGGCGCGCGCGTCGGGCAGGTCGCCGTCCGCGCCGCGGCGCGCCGGGCGACGAGCGCGATTCGCCAGCCCTTTTTGTCCGAGGAGCAGAAAGCGCAGGCCCGCGACGAGCAGATGCTGCGCTTGGCAGACGACCTCGCCGCGACCTTGGGCACCATGAAGGGCGCGGCCATGAAGCTCGGCCAGCTGCTTTCGCTGCTCAACTTCGGCCTCAGTTCTGCACAGACCCGAGACGAATTCTCCCGCCGGCTTTCGCCGTTGTTCAGCCGAGCCCCCGCCGTCGACAACGCGGTGATGTTCCGGTTGCTGGACTCCGAGTGGGGTGCACTCCGCGACCGGGTACGCGCCGTCGACCCCGAACCACTGGCCACGGCCTCGCTGGGGCAGGTCTACCGCGCAACGCTTGTCGACGGTCGCGAGGTGGCGGTCAAAGTCCAATACCCGTGGGCGCGTAGTGCGGTCCGCGCAGACCTCAAGAACCTGGCCCTGTTGGTCCGGCTCCGCGCCAGGGCCTATCCGGTCAGGGGACTGCAGGCGGTGGTAGCCGAGGTCAGCCGGCAGATCACCGCAGAGCTCGACTACCGCCAGGAGCTGTCCAACCACCGCGCGGTCTACGAAGCTCATCGCGATCATCCCGTGTTCGTGATCCCCGAACCGATCAACGAGTTGTGCACCGAACGCATCCTGGTGACCGAGTATCTGGACGGCACCCAACTTCATCACCTCGCCGACGTCGAACAGACGGTGCGCGACCACATCGGCGAGGCCGTCTTCCGCTTCTACTGCGCCAACATCTATGGCAGCGGCGAGTTCTGCGCCGACCCGCACCCGGGCAACATTCTGCGCCTGCCGGACAACCGGGTCGGTTTCCTCGATTTCGGCTTGTACGTCCGGATGAACAGGGACGAGGTCGATCTCGAGCGGTCCGTACTCGCGGCGGTCATGCGCGGCGACGCCCACACCGCGCACCGACTGGCCAGCGTGGCGGGATTCATCGTCGACGCCGAGGCGCTGCCCCCGGAGATGGCATTGCAATACATGCGCGCGGTGGCCGGCTGGTATCTCACTCCGGGGCTGGTCCAGGTCACCGACAAGGTCGCCTACAGAGCGCTGGCACAGGCGATGCTGCCCCAATCTGATTACCGGTCAGGCATATTCAAGCAGCGCATGCGCAGCGCGCACGCGTTCTCACGCCGGACGGAGATGAGCGTGTGTGCACTGCTGGGCACGCTGCAGGCACGGGGCCGCTGGCACGACATCGCTTCGGAATGGGCCCTGGACGCCGAGCCCGCGACCGAGATGGGACAGCAGATCGACCGCTGGCGCTCACGAGCCCGGTAGTACCCGGCGCAGCCCGCCCAGCAGAAACGCTGCGCATGCCTGCGCGATCGGCTCCGGATCGACATCGGTGCCGTCACCGACAAGCATCGGAAACGTCGCCATCAACACACACGACACCACCGCCTGCCCCGCAACGCGCAGGTCGACACTGTCGCGAATCCATCCCTGTCGGCGTCCGGCCTCCAGGAATGCCGTCACCTGCGCACCGAGTTCGTCGTAGGCGGCAACCACCGATTCGTATGCCCGCTCGTCCACGCCGGGCGCGGCGATCGCCACGAACGACACCAGCGCGCGGTTTTTCGCGATGTAGGTCACGGCCCGGCGCGCCCGGTCGGTGAACTCGGCGACGTACTCGGTGCGGCTGGTCCACGCAGTCGCCTCACGCTCACCGGCGACCGCGGCCGAAAGCTCCTGGACCGTCCGAGACTGGACGGACTCCAGGAGGTCTCGCTTGCTGCGGAAGTAGTTGTAGAAGGTGCCGTGGCTGACCCCACAGCGAGCGGTGATGTCCGCGACGTCAACATCTCGGTATCCACGCTCGATGAACAAGTCGGTGGCCGCCGCGTACAACTGGTCAGCTCTCTCAGGCATCGAGGGGCTCCTCACCCGCCGCTTCCTCGGTCAGCAATCCCCGATCGGCGATCGCCGAGATCGCTGAAAGGAACGTCGCGCGCGACTCGGCCGCCGTATCGCCCCGCAGGGACATCAGCAACCCCGGACCGGACAACCCGATCACCAAGCGGCCCAGCAATGCCCACGTGGCGCGGTGGTCCGCCGAGGCGTAGTCGGGGTTGGCCGACTCGAACAACCGTGCAAAGGCGACATCCACTGTCGACAAGAGCCCGCTGACCCGGAACCTCAACTCGGGATCGATCGCGCTGCTTTCCACCGTGAGCAGCCGGACGATCGCAGGATCTTCATCGACGAGATCGAACATGCGGGTCCCGAATACCGCGATGAGCTCCATCGCCTGGTGGTAGTCGGTCAGGTCGAGGCTCGCCAGCGAACCGATCCTGAGCGCCCGCGCAGCTTTGGTGACCGCGTAGTCGAAAACGTCGTCGAGCAGTTCCCGTTTGCTCGGGTAGTACCGGTACAGGGTGCCCTGCCCGACGTGGGCGTGGCGGGCGATATCCGACATCGTCGTCTGGTCGTAGCCCCGATCGGTCAGCACCGCGTAGGCAGACCGCACGATCTCCTTGCGCCTGGCGGCTCGCAAATCGGCGTTGGCCGGCCGGCCGCGCGCACGGCGCTCAGAGGCTTGATCCCCCCGCGGCAACGACACCGGGCCGAGTTTAGTGGTACAGCGCGTCCGGAATGAAGGTTTCCCTCGCACCGATCCACTGCGCCGAATTATTGTCGCGGGCCTATATTTCGAGCACCGTCGGCACGATCATCGGCTGGCGCCGGTAGGTCTCGCCGACCCATTTGCCGACGGCCCGCCGCACCGCCTGGGCGATGCGTGCGGAGTCGGTAACCTGCTCGGAGACAAGGGTTTCCAGCGCTGCCTGCGCTTTCTCAGCGGCCGGCTCGAGAGCCTTCGGGTCCTCGGAGAAGCCGCGCGAGTGCAGGTGCACGGGGGCCACCGGCTTGCCGGTCTCACGGCTCAGTACCACGGTGACGGCAATGAAACCCGAAGTCAGCGTGAGCCTTTCGCCCAACGTCGCGTCACCGACATCACCCAGGACCAGACCGTCGACGAACACCTTGCCGACCGGCACGGCGCCGGCGATGCGGGCCTGCCCATTGATCAGGTCGACGCTGACGCCGTTCTCGGCGAGGACGACGTTCTCCTCCGGCACACCGGTGCGGATCGCGAGTTTGGCATTGGCGCGCAGGTGCCGCCAGGTGCCGTGCACCGGCATGACATTGCGTGGCCGCACGCCGCGGTACAGGAACAGCAGCTCGCCGGCAAAAGCGTGGCCCGAAACATGCACGCGCACTTGCTGATTGGTGACGACGCGGGCGCCGATCTTGGCCAGCGAGTCGATCACGCCGTAGACCGCTTCCTCGTTGCCGGGGATCAGCGAGCTGGACAGGATGATCAGGTCGCCGGCGGTCAACGTGATGCTTCGGTGCTCGCCGCGGGACATCCGGGACAGCGCCGCCATGGGCTCGCCCTGGGTGCCGGTGGTGATCAGCACGACCCGGTCGGCCGGCAGCAGTTCGGCCGCGCCGATGTCGATGACGTCATCGTCGTCCACGTTGAGGAAGCCGAGCTCCTTGGCGATCCCCATGTTGCGGACCATCGAGCGGCCGACGAACGAGACCTTGCGGCCCAGCGCCACGGCGGCGTCGATGATCTGCTGCACGCGGTCGACGTTCGAGGCGAAGCACGCCACGATGACGCGGCCGTCCGCGCCGCGGATCAGCCGGTGCAGATTGGGGCCGACCTCGCTCTCGGAGGGACTGACGCCGGGAATCTCGGCGTTGGTCGAGTCGCACAGGAACAGGTCGACGCCCTGTTCGCCGAGCCGGGACATCCCCGGCAGGTCGGTGGGCCGGCCGTCCGGCGGCAGCTGGTCGAGCTTGATGTCACCGGTGTGCAGCACCGTGCCGGCGCCGGTGTGCACGGCGATCGCGAGGGCGTCGGGAATCGAGTGGTTGACCGCGAAGTACTCGCACTCGAACACCCCGTGGGTGCTGCGCTGTCCCTCGGCGACGATCTGCATGTTCGGCTTGAGCCGGTGCTCCCGGCACTTGGCGGCCACCAGGGCCAGCGTGAACCGCGAACCCACCACGGGGATGTCGGGCCGCATCTTGAGCAGATACGGAATCGCGCCGATGTGGTCCTCGTGCGCGTGGGTGATCACCAGCGCCTCGATGTCGGCCAGCCGATCCTCGATATGCCGGATGTCCGGCAGGATCAGATCGACGGCCGGCTCATCGTGCGTCGGGAACAGCACCCCGCAGTCGATGATGAGCAGCCGGCCCAGGTGCTCGAAAACGGTCATGTTGCGGCCGATTTCGCTGATACCGCCCAGGGCCGTCACACGCAGACCGCCCGGCTCCAACGGGCCGGGCGGCGCGAAGTCGGGTCTGGTCACGCAAGCACCGATGCTGCGCGCAGATCCGCGGCGAGCGCCGCCACCTGGTCGGGCGTGGCCGGAACCTGCGGCAACCGCGGATCACCGGCTTCGATGTCCAGCAGCCGCAGCGCTTCCTTCGACATCGTCACGCCTCCCAGCCGGTTCTGCGCGTCGCCCAGGGGGTTCAGGCCGACGTGAATCTTGCGGGCGGTGGCGATGTCACCGGAGTTGAACGCCGACAACATGTTCCGCAGCTGACCGGCGGCCACGTGGCCCCACACGCTGACGAATCCGACGGCGCCCATGGCGAGCCACGGCAGGTTCAGGGTGTCGTCGCCCGAGTAGTAGGCCAGACCGGTCTCGGCCATGATGGCGGCGCCACCGTTCAGGTCACCCTTGGCGTCTTTGACGGCGACGATGTTCGGGTGCGGCGCCAGGGCGCGGATGGTGTCCCACTCGATCGCGACCGCCGACCGCGGCGGGATGTCGTAGAGCACGTTGGGGAGCTCGGTGGCATCGGCGACCGCGCTGAAATGTGCAACGAGGCCCGACTGCGGGGGCTTCGAGTAGTACGGGGTGACCACGAGCAGACCGTGCGCACCGGCGGCGGCACTGGCCTTCGCCAGGTGCACGCTGTGCGCGGTGTCGTAGCTGCCGGCGCCGGCGATGACGCGGGCGCGGTCACCGACCTCTTCGAGAACCGCCTCGAGCAGCGCGATCTTCTCGTCGTCGGTGGTGGTCGGCGACTCTCCGGTGGTACCCGAGACGACCAGGCCGTCGCAGCCGGAATCGACCAGGTACTTGGCTACCTTCTTGGCGCCGACCAGATCAAGCGAGCCGTCCGGGCCGAACGGCGTCACCATGGCAGTCAGCACGGTGCCCACACGTGCGCTGACATCAATTCCGCTGGTGCTCACGGGCAACAAGATTACCCGCTGGTTCTACCCGGTTTCGCACCGCCGCCCGCTGTTACACCGGGTGGCGCCGGGTGACGGGCTCAGTCGATGAGCATCCCGGCACGGCGCATCGCCGCCGAGATGTTCTCGAAATCTATGGCCACGTGGGCACGCGCCAGCGCCTCGGCGTGATCGCCACGGCCTTCGGCGATGGCGTCGACGAGCGTCGTGTGCTCACCCAGCGCGCGCAGCTCCATCTCCCGCATCGTCACCGGCTCGCCCCACACGTGCGCCGGGGCGCCGATGCTGACCGACGCTTCCAGGTCGAGCAGCACCTGTTTGAGAACGGCGTTGTGGGCGGCATCCATGATCGCGAGGTGGAGGGCGCTGTCGGCCTGCTGAGCGGCCAATCCACTGTCGGCCCGGCGGTAGTCATCGAGACACCGCCGCAGCACGTCGATGTCGCCGTCGGTCCGCGATTCTGCCGCGGCCCGGCTCACCGCGCCGTGGACCCGGCAGATCGCGTCACACCGGTCGCGAATTTCGTCGACCCGCATCCGCAGGGTGCGGACCACCGATTCCGTGGACGAGTCCGGCCACTGCTGCAACACGTACGAGCCACCACCACGGCCCCGCCGCGTCTCCACCAGACCGCGGTCCACCAACCGGGCGAGCGCGGCGCGCACCGTCATCCGGCCGACACGGAGCGACGCGGCCAGCTCGCGTTCGGCGGGCAGCCGGGCATGCGGCAGGTATTCGCCGATGGCGATGGCGGTCACCAGCCGGTCGGTGATCTCGTCGACCCGGGTCGACGATTCGAGCTCACGGTCGAGTAGGCCGGGGGCGTCCACACCGTGGAGATGCGTCATCGCCGGCTCCCTTCCTGTTGCCACACAGAGTATCGACACGGATTGTTAAATCTCGATTAATGGTCTTGTAGCGAGACCATTAATGGCACATGCTGACCGCCATGCCGACTACCAGCCACCACGTGCCGTTCCGCGACTACGAGACCTGGGTCCAGGTGACCACGCCCGAGTCGCCGGCGCCGGGAGCGCTTCCGCTGCTCGTCCTGCACGGCGGGCCGGGTATGGCACACAACTACGTCCGCAACATCGCCGAGCTGGCCGCGGAGACGGGCCGCACGGTCATCCATTACGACCAGCTCGGCTGCGGCAACAGCACCCATCTACCCGACGCCCCCGCCGAGTTCTGGACGCCGGAGCTGTTCGTCGAGGAATTCCACACCGTTCGCGCCGCACTGGGCATCGACCAATACCACCTGCTGGGCCAGTCCTGGGGCGGCATGCTGGGCGCCGAGATCGCCGTGCGCCGACCCCCGGGGCTCACGTCGCTGGTCATCTGCAACTCCCCCGCGTCGATGGAACTCTGGATGGCCGGCTGCGCACAGCTGCGTACGCAGTTGCCGCCCGACGTCGAGGCCGCGCTGACCCGGCACGAGGAAGCAGGGACCGTCGACGATCCCGAGTACCTCGCGGCCACCGACGAGTTCTACGCGCGCCACCTGTGCCGCGTCGTCCCCGTGCCGCAGGACCTGACCGACACCATTGCGCAGATGGAAGCCGAGCCCACCGTGTATCACACGATGAACGGGCCCAACGAGTTTCACGTCATGGGCACATTGCGCTCGTGGAGCATCATCGATCGGCTGCCCGCGATCACCGCGCCGACGCTGGTCATCGCCGGCGAGTTCGACGAGGCCACCCCCGACGCCTGGCAGCCGTTCCTCGACCACATCACCGGCGCCGTGGGCCACGTGTTCCCCGGCACCAGTCACTGCTCACACCTGGAGCAACCCACCGAGTTCCGCGCCGTCGTCGCCGCATTCCTCGCCAACCACGATCCGGCCACCGACGCCCTGGTCTGAACCCATCCGCTCGAACCGATAGGACTGCCATGGCAACCACCACCCGCCTCGCCACCGGCGAAGGCCAGCGCGCCCTCGAATCATTCGGCTACAAACAGGAACTCAACCGTTCCGTCTCCACCGTCGACCTGATCGTCTACGGGCTGGTGTTCATGGTGCCGATCGCACCGTGGACCATCTTCGGCGTCGTGTACAACAGCGCCGGCGGCATGGTGCCCCTGGTGTATCTCATCGGTCTGGTCGCCATGGTGTTCACGGCAACGGCCTACGCGCAGATGGCCAAATCGTTCCCGCTCGCCGGATCGGTGTTCTCGTACGTCGGCCGCGGAATCCATCCCGGCGCCGGTTTTTTCGCCGGCTGGGCGATCCTGCTGGATTACCTGCTGATCCCGACGCTGCTGTACGTATTGGCCGCCGAATCGATGATCGGCCTGTTCCCCGGCACGCCGCGATGGCTGTGGGCGCTGGTGTTCGTCCTGGTCAACACCGTCATCAATCTGCTGGGCGTCGACTCGCTGAAGATGGCCAACCGGCTGTTCCTGGTACTCGAGCTCGTCTTCCTCGCGATCTTCGTGGTCATCGCGGTGCGGGCCATCAATGGTGATTCGCTGCCCAATGTGCACTGGAGCACGACGCCGATCTGGAATCCCGAAACCGTCAGCGCTCCGCTGATCGCCGCGGCACTGTCGATCGCCGTCCTGAGTTTCCTTGGCTTCGACGGCATTTCGACCCTCGCCGAGGAATCCACCGGCACCCGCAATCCGGCCGGTAAAGCAATGGTCGGCGCGTTGTTCATCGTGGCTTTTCTTTTCATCGGCCAGACCTGGTTGGCCAGCCTGCTGGCCGGGGGCCGGGCATCGTTCAGCGACGACGAGGCAGGCAACGCGTTCTTCAAACTGGTCGAGGCGGCATCGAGCACGGGGTGGATGAATGCGTTCTTCGTGGTCAATGTCCTCGCGGTGGGATTCGCGAACGCGATGGCCGCACAAGCGGCGACCAGCCGGCTGCTGTTCTCGATGAGCCGCGACCGCCAGCTACCCGCATTCCTGTCCAACGTCAGTTCACGCAAGGTGCCGTTCGCCGCGATCCTGTTGGTCAGCGCGATCAGCGTGGTGCTCGTGCTGTTCTTCGTCGGCCAGATCGCGCTCATCTCGTCACTGGTGAATTTCGGCGCGCTGTTCGCCTTCTGCCTGCTGCACGTGTCGGTGATTTGGTACTACCTGGGCCGGAAGAAGTCGCGGAACTATCTGCTGCATCTGGTGGTGCCGACACTGGGCTTCCTGATCATCGGCTACGTGCTGTTCAACGCGGATTCCCTGGCCAAGATCGGCGGCATCGTGTGGCTGGGCATCGGCGTGGTGGTGTTCCTGGTCAACAAACTGCGCGGCCGCGCCGTGCCCGCGCTCGGCGAAGAACCGCAGCAGGAGGTCACCGGTTAGCAAAGCTGACAACTTCCGTCTTTCTATCCGTCCACCGAGCCCGGAGAGCACTCGCGGCACCGCACCGGGCTGCAGCACCTTGCCTTTATGGTCATGGCCCGTTCCGCTGTTGAGCGCTTGCATCAGTTCGTACAGCGGACCGGCGGCGAGGTGTTGCACAGCCCACAACCGTTCCCGCAATATCCGCCGCCCTACTTCCCGATGTTCTGACTGGATCCGTTCGGCATGATGCTGGAAGTGGTCTGCCGGCACGACGCGGATTGCCGGCGTCAGTATCCGGCGTGGTGTCGAATCATTTTGGGGCCGTGGTAATTACCGCATATTGAATATTCTCGATTCACGGCCGGATAGCCGTTGAAAAAAGCGGAGTCAGCTCGTGATTTCGCGTGGTGAAGACAGCGGGGGTGCCATCGTGAACTTTTATCGTTACACTTCCGGCCGACCCCCGATAAAAGGAGAACATTCGTGGCCGAGCGCATTGTCGTCCAGCTTGTGGACGATATTAACGGCACTGAGATCACCGACGACAGCGGTGAACGTATTAACTTCTCGGTACGTGGGGTTGATTACCAGATCGATCTTTCCGCTGCGAACGTGGCGAAATTCGAAAAGGCTCTGGCGCCGTATCTGGACGCCGCGACCAGGGTCGGTGGCCGTCGCACGCGGACCCAGAAGGTCGCAGAGCCGAGCACCCGGTCCGCGAAGAGCGGTGCTCGCGGTCGTGGCAAGAAGGCCGCGTCCGCAAAGGAACAACTCGCCGCCATCCGCGAATGGGCTCAGGACAACGGTTACGACGTCGCGGCCCGCGGCCGCATCAAGGCAGACATCGTCGAGGCATACCACGCCGCGAACTAGCCGGCGCTAGACCCGCCGGCCCAACTCGGCCACCAGATCGCCGCGGTCCCCGACGGTCACGTCGGGGACGCCGAGCCACATCGCCATCGACCTGAGCTCCAGAACCAGTGCCGCGGCGACGCGCGCGCGATCCTGACCGTCTTCGGCGAACGCACCCACCACGTGCAGTGCGTCGGCGGTGCGTTTCAGGTCGACGCGCGCCACCAGCTGGCCGTCGAGCAGGAAAGGCCAGACGTAGTATCCGAATTGGCGCTTCGGGGCCGGGGTGTAGATCTCGATCCGGTAGTGAAAGCCGAACAGCCGCTCGACGCGGGGCCGGAAGAAGATCAGCGGGTCGAACGGGCACAACAGCGCCGTGCCGCGGTCGGTCCGCGGCACTTTCTGCCCGGCGCGCAGGTACGCCGGAACGTCGTCGATCATGACGGGTTCCAGCTCCCCCTCGGCCACCAGCGCCGCCAGAGCAGGTTTCACCTGACGCGCACCCAGCCGGAAATAGTCGCGGATGTCGGCCTCGGTCCCCACGCCCAGCGCCCCGGCCGCCTTGAGCACCAACTGCCGGACCGCTTCGTCATCGGAGACCTCCCTGGCCAGCACCTCCGCCGGCAGCACCCGTTCGACGAGGTCATAGTGTCGCGCGAACCCGGCCCGGGTGGCAGTGGTGAGCACGCCCGACGACCACAGCGCCTCTGCCACCCACTTGGTGTCACTGCGGCCCCACCACGGCCCCTTCGCGCCGCGGGGTTCGGCCTCCAGGTGTGCTTCGATCTGTCCGGCAGTCGACGGCCCGAGCTCGGCGACCGCGGCGACGATCTTCTCGGCCAGCTCACCGTTGCGCTTGACGATCTCCGTGCCCCAGCGACCGTGGGTGTACTCCCGCATCCGCCAGCGCAGCAGCGGCCAGTCGTCGACCGGCAACAACGCCGCCTCGTGCGCCCAATATTCGATGAGATGGCGCGGCGACCGCGCACTGTGGCTCCACGCCAGCGCATCGAGGGCATCCCGATCGTAGGAGCCGAGCCGGCTGAACGCCGGCGCGTAGTGCGCCCGCACGCAGACCGATACCGAATCCAATTGCAGCACTTGTATTCTGGACAGCAAACGCTTCAGGTGTGCCCGGGTTACCGCCCCGGACGGCTTGGGTTCGTAAAAGCCCTGGGCGGCGACGGCGATGCGACGGGCCTGGACGGTGGTGAGTGCTGCCACTGTCACATCGTGGCGCAGACCACCGACAAACTCGCGCATGGATCTGCAAGGTTGTCGGCCGAACCGCCTACCATTCCTGCGGCACACCCTGTATTGGGGCTTCGGTCGCTACCGGCCGGCCCTGACGGAAAGGACCAGCAGTGAGCTACAACGCTGCGGACATCACCGAACTCGACGATGTTCAGCACACCCGCCTGCGACCGGCGGTCAACCTGGGCCTGGACGTGCTCAACACCGCCCTGCGTGAGCTGGTGGACAACGCGGTCGAAGAGGTCGCCGATCCCAGCCACGGCGGATCCACCGTCACCATCACGCTGCATGCCGACGGCTCGGTGAGCGTCGCCGACGACGGCCGCGGCCTGCCCATCGATTCCGACCCGGTGACCGGCAAGAACGGCATCGTCAAGACCCTCGGGACGGCGCGCGCCGGCGGGAAGTTCTCGGCCCACGCTGACGCCACCAGCACCGGCGCCGGCCTGAACGGCATCGGCGCCGCCGCCGCGGTGTTCATCTCGGCCCGCACCGACGTCACGGTGCGCCGTGCCGGCAAGACCTACCTGCAGAGTTTCGGCCACGGCTACCCCGGCACGTTCGAGGGTAAGGAATTCGACCCGAACGCCGAGTTCACCCGCGTGGACAACCAGAAGCTGCGCGGCACCGGCAACCGCAAACCCGACGCCCACGGCACCACGGTCCGGATCCTGTTCGACCAGACTGTCGTGCCCGACGCCAACGTGGACATCGCCGAGGTGCTGCTGCGCGCCCACGCCGCCGCCCGGATGTGCCCCGGCGTGCATCTGACCGTCGTCGATGAAGGCTGGCCCGGCGAGGAGGTCCCACCCGCGCTGCTGCAGCCGTTCAACGGCCCGTGGGGCACCGAAGCGCTGCTGGACCTGATGTGCACCTCGGCCGGCACGCCCTTGCCCCCGGTCCGCGCTGTGGTCGAGGGCCGCGGCGAGTACACCACCGGGCGCGGGCCCACGCCGTTCCGCTGGTCGCTGACCGCCGGACCGGCCGAGCCGACCACGGTCGCCGCGTTCTGCAACACCGTGCGCACCCCGGGCGGCGGCTCGCACCTGACCGCAGCCATCAAGGGCCTGACGGAAGCGCTGGCGGAACGCGCGTCCCGGATTCGGGACCTGGGCCTGGCCAAGGGCGAGGATGGACCCGAACCGCAGGACTTCGCGGCCGTCACCGCACTGGCGGTCGACACCCGTGCCCCGGACGTCGGCTGGGACTCGCAGGCCAAGACCGCGGTCTCGTCACGCTCGCTGAACGTCGCGATGGCGCCGGACGTGGCGCGCAGCGTCAACGTCTGGGCGGCGAACCCCGCCAACAGCGAAACGGTGTCGCTGTGGACGAAGCTGGCGCTGGAGTCGGCCCGGGCGCGCCGCAGCGCGGAGGGCGCCAAGGCGCGGTCCCGCGCGGCCTCGAAAGCCAAAGGACTGGGCACCAACCTGTCGCTGCCACCGAAGCTGCTGCCGAGCCGCGAGACCGGCCGCGGGTCGGGCGCCGAACTGTTCCTCTGTGAGGGCGACTCGGCGCTGGGCACCATCAAGGCTGCGCGTGACGCCACGTTCCAGGCGGCCTTCCCGCTGAAAGGCAAGCCGCCCAACGTCTATGGCTTCACCGTGAACAAGGCCCGGGTCAAGGACGAGTTCGATTCCATCGAACGCATCCTGGGCTGCGGCGTCCGCGACAACTGCGACCCGGAACAGTGCCGCTACGACCGGATACTGTTCGCGTCCGACGCCGACCCCGACGGCGGCAATATCAACTCGAGCCTCATCTCGATGTTCCTGGACTTCTACCGCCCGCTGGTCGCGGCCGGCATGGTCTACGTGACGCTGCCGCCGCTGTTCGTGGTCAAGGACGGTCAGGAGCGCATCTACTGCCAGGATGAGTCCGAGCGCGACACCGCCGTCGCCGAGCTGAAGGCCCGCTCGAAACGCCGGGTGGAAGTCCAGCGCAACAAGGGTCTCGGTGAGATGGACGCCGACGACTTCTGGAACACCGTGCTGGATCCGGAGCGGCGCACCGTGATTCGCGTGCACCTCGACGATGCCGACAAGAAGCTGCACCACACCCTGTTCGGCGGACCGCCCGAGGGCCGGCGCACGTGGATGGCCGAGGTGGCCGCCGTCGTCGACACCCTTGCGCTGGATCTGGACTAGGAGACCGAAGTGACCTCGACCCTGGACGTTCCCGAACAGAATCCGGACCTGGTCCTCGACCAGAGCGCCGACGACTACTGGAACCACTACCAGCTGACGTTCGCGCTCTACAGCGTCAGCGACCGCGCCATCCCGTCGGCGTTCGACGGCCTCAAGCCGGGCCAGCGCCGGCTGCTGTACCAGATGCACGACTCGAAACTGCTGCCCGGCAACAAACCGCAGAAGTCCTCGAAGGTGTGCTCGGCCGTCACCGGCAACCTGCACCCGCACGGCGGCGCGTCGATGTACGGCGCCGCGGCGCTGATGGCCGCCGAGTTCCAGCGCGTGAAAGTCATTGACGGACAAGGTGCTTTCCCGCGCATCCAGGGTGACATCCCCGCCGCCGACCGATACACCGAGATGCGGCTGTCGGCCCCCGGCGCGGCGCTGACCGCCGAACTCGACGACCACGCGGTACCGATGGTGCCCACGTTCGACGGGGAGTGGATCGAGCCGACGATGCTGCCGGCCCAGTGGCCGGTGCTCCTGTGCAACGGCGCCGTGGGCATCGCCGAAGGCTGGGCCACCAAGGTGCCCGCGCACAATCCGCGCGAGATCATGGCGGCCTGCCGGGCGCTGCTGAAGACCCCGAACATGACCGACGACCGGCTGGCCAAACTCATCCCTGGCCCGGACTGGGGCTGTGGCGCGACGGTGGTCGGCACCGCCGGGCTGCGCGAGTACCTCACCACCGGCCGCGGCGCGCTCACCGTCCGCGGCACGTTGTCGGTCGACGGCAAGAACGTCGTCATCACCGAACTGCCGCCCGGTGTCGCGAGCAACACTGTGCAGGACCGGATTCGGGCTTTGGTCGAATCGGGCGAGCTGGCCGGTGTCGCCGACATGTCCGACCTGACCGACCGTCGTAACGGGCTGCGGATCGTCGTCACCGCCAAACGTGGCCACGCCGCCGAGACCATCCGCGACCAGCTGCTCGCGTTGACCCCGCTGGAGTCGACGTTCGCCGCCAGCCTCGTGGCGCTCGACGAGGACCGCGTGCCGCGCTGGTGGACGGTGCGCGAGCTGATCGGTGCGTTCCTGCACCTGCGCGACTCCGTGGTCCTGCACCGCAGCCAGTACCGGCTGGAGAAGGTCACGGCGCGCCGCCACCTGGTGTCGGGCCTGATGAAGATCCACCTCGACATCGACACTGCCGTGGCGATCATCCGCGCATCCGACAGCGTCGACGATGCCCGCCGGGGGCTGCAGGCACACTTCGAGATCGATGAAGAGCAGGCCAATTATGTTCTGGCCCTGCAACTTCGCCGGCTCACCAAGCTCGATGTCATCGAGCTGCAGGCCGAGGCGGACAAGCTCGACGCCGAATTCGCGGAGCTCACCGAGCTGGTGTCGAATCCGGACGCCCGGCGCGTGGTGATCGACAACGAACTGAAGGAGACGACGAAGCTGTTCGCCGGACCCGAGTTCGACCGCCGGACGGTCCTGGACTTCGAGGGCACGCCGACGGCATCGAGCTCCGACGACGACGGGGCGCGGGAGCGAAAAGTCAACGCCAACTGGCGTCTCGACGATCGGGGCGTCTTCTCCGACACCCACGGCGATCTGTTGTCCGCGGGACTGGGCTGGGCGGTGTGGACCGACGGCCGCATCAAGTTCACCAACGGCAACGGCCTGCCGTTCAAGACCCGCGACATCCCGGTGGCACCCGACATCACGGGGCTGCTGTGTTCGGGTGTGCTCACGCCGGGCTATCACCTGGCGCTCGTGACGCGCCGCGGCAAGATTCTGCGCATCGACCCGGCCGCGGTGAATCCACAGGGCGCGGCGGGCAACGGCGTCGCCGGCGTGAAGCTGGTGGCGGGCGACCCGGAAGACGCCGTGATCGCCGCTTTGCCGATCACCTGCGGCAACGGCGAAGCCATCCTGTCGACATCCGAAAAGGGCTGGAAGGTAACCGAAGTCGCCGATATCCCGGTCAAGGGCCGCGGCGGCGCCGGTGTCGGTTTCCACCCGTTCGTGGGCGGCGAGGACGCCCTGCTGTCGGCGGTGGTCTCCCCCACCGGGTTCGTGCGCAACGGCAAGGCGGTGCGCGCCGAGAAGCGTGCGAAGTCGTCGGTCAAGGGCACGGGAGCGGACGTGACGCCCGCCGGGGAGTAACCCCCGGGGGACGGTCAGGTGATCGATACCATCTCGTGGACCGAGTCGATGGGCAGGTCGTCATCCGTTTCGGCGGTGACCGCGACGCGGTTCAGATTGATGACGCCGTTGTGATTGTCCAAGAACGCGATATCCGCGGCATCGCGGCCAGTCGCGATGCGCACCATGGCTTGTCGTGGCGCCAGTCCGGTGGCATCGACGACGCGCCATTGGCCGTCGACAAGCGCTTCGGCGACGGTGTGGAAGTCCATCGGGACACAGCCCGGCGCGTATACGGCAACCAGGCGAGCCGGGACTTTCGCGGCGCGCAATAGCGCCACGACCAGATGGGCGTAGTCCCGGCAAACGCCTCTTCCGGCCAGCAGCGTGTCGACGGCGCCGTCGATGGGATCGCTGGAGCCGGGAACATAGTTCAGTCTGTACCCGACCCAGTACGCGATTTTCTCCAACAGGGTTGCGGCGTCCGAATGCTGGCCGAATTCCGCTAAGGCGAAGCCGTAGAGCCTGTCCGCTTCGGCGTAGCGACTGGGCCGCAGATACATCGTCTTGTCGTAATCCGTGACCGGTGCCGGGTCGCTACGTCCGGCGATCGTCGCGGAGTAGTGCACGCTGAGATTGCCCGGGAGCGAATCGAAGGTATGAATACGGGTGCCATGCGCCCCGCTTATCTCGCGAGGCTGTATTGAGTTGCCGTCCAACACAAATGACAACGACTCCTCGACCGTGGCACCGGGGTGTGGAGCGACCGTGATCTGGAACTCCAGCGTGGTCGGTTCGATCACGTCGACATTGAGTTCAGCACTCACCAGTCGCTTCATGGCACAGATGATGCCAGCACACGCGCCGTCCGGCAGGCTACGGTCAGCGGTGGTAGCTGCAGAACCGGTACCGCAAGCCGGTCCTGCTCGTCTGCCACTCCCCGTACGTGACGGTCCAGCTGCCGTCCAAGTTCGGGGCGAATGCGTCACCGTCGGGCACGTCGACGTCGATCTCGGTGACCTCGCACAGCGTCGCCGACGGCAGCGCCAGCGCGTACAGCTGCGCGCCGCCCATGACCCAGCCGTCGACCTCGGCGGGCAACGACGTCACGACCTCGGCGCCGTCGGCGACATAACCCGCGTCCCGGCTGACCACGATATTGCGGCGGCCCGGCAGCGGCCGGAATCGCGCCGGTAGCGATTCCCAGGTGAGCCGGCCCATCACGACCGTCGAGCCGAGCGTCAGCTCCTTGAACCGGGCCATGTCCTCGGGCAGCTGCCAGGGGATGTCGTTGCCGCGGCCGATGACGCCGCCGTTGCCCTGCGCCCAGATCAGTTTCACCGCGCCCTCCCCCGAGCCCCCACGGCATCAGACCGCAACGGGAGCCTTGATGGCCGGGTGCGGGTCATAGTTGACGATCGCGATGTCCTCGTACTGGTAGTCGAAGATCGAATCACGCGGTGCGAGAACAAGTTCCGGGTACGGCCGGGGCTCTCGAGACAGCTGCAGCTGCACCTGCTCGACGTGGTTGTCGTAGATGTGGCAGTCACCACCGGTCCAGACGAAATCGCCGACCTCGAGGCCCGCCTGGGCGGCCATCATGTGCGTCAGCAGTGCGTAGGACGCGATGTTGAACGGCACGCCGAGGAACAGGTCGGCGCTGCGCTGGTACAGCTGGCAGCTCAACTTGCCGTCGGCGACGTAGAACTGGAACAGCGCGTGGCACGGCGGCAGCGCCATCTGGGCGATCTCGCCGACGTTCCACGCCGACACGATGTTGCGCCGGCTGTCGGGATTGGTCTTGAGCATCTCGAGTGCCGCGCTGATCTGGTCGACGTGCTCGCCGGACGGCGTCGGCCACGACCGCCACTGGACGCCGTACACCGGGCCGAGTTCGCCTGTCTCCGAGGCCCATTCGTCCCAGATGGTCACGCCGCGCTCCTGCAGCCACCGGACGTTGGAGTCGCCGCGCAGGAACCACAGCAGTTCGTAGATCACCGACTTGGTGTGCACCTTCTTGGTGGTCAGCAGCGGGAACCCAGCGGCCAGGTCGTAGCGCAGTTGATGGCCGAACAGGCTCCGGGTGCCGGTCCCGGTGCGATCAGATTTGGGCGTGCCCTGTTCCAGCACGAGGCGCAGCAGGTCTTCATAAGGGGTCGGCACAGCCACGCCCTCAGCTTACGTTCCGGAGCGAGGAGTAGAACTTTAAGGGGCGAGCGAAGCGACGGGAGAGGGACCGGACATGCCAATCACCAAGGACTCGATTTTGACCCCCGACGGCAGCTGTGCCGTCACCGTCGCCACCCCTGAAGGCACCGGCCCGTGGCCCGCCGTCGTCATGTACCCCGACGCGGGTGGCCCGCGGCAGACCTTCGACGACATGGCGGCGCAGCTCGCCGCACTGGGCTACGTGGTGCTGGTACCCGACATCTACTACCGCGAGGCCGGGTGGGCGCCGTTCGACATGGCCACTGCCTTCTCCGATGAGAGCGAGCGGGCGCGGCTGTTCGGGATGATGCGCAACGTCACGCAGGATGTCATGACCGCCGACGCGGGCGCCTTCTTCGACTATTTGACCCGACGCGCAGATGTTCAAGGCGACAAGTTCGGCACCACCGGTTACTGCATGGGCGGCCGCACGTCTTTCACCGTCGCCGGCAAGCTCCCCGACCGCGTCGCCGCGGCGATGTCGTTCCACGGTGGTGGCCTCGTCACCGACGCCGACGACAGCCCCCACCTGCGCGCTGACCGGATCAGCGCGGTCGTCTACGTGGGCGCCGCCGAGAACGACGCGTCCTTCACCACCGAGCAGGGCGAGATTCTGGACCGCGCACTGACCGATGCCGGCGTCGAGCACACCGTCGAGTTCTACCCGGCCGCACACGGTTTCGCGGTGCCCGACAACACCGGCGCCTACGACGAATCCGCGGCGCAGCGGCACTGGGATGCGATGGAGCGAGTATTCGGCGCGGCACTGAAGTAACCCCGGGGCGGGCCCCACTCCCACTGTGCGGGACGATTGACGGGTGTACGACCAGACCAGCAGCTACGAACCCGACGCCAACGAGCACGGCTCCCGCCTGGACCCGGTACTCGCGCGCAGCTGGCTCCTGGTCAACGGAGCGCAGTTCGACCGCTTCGCGCCGGCCACCCGGTCCAACGCCGACATCGTCATCATCGACATCGAGGACGCGGTAGCGCCCAAGGACAAGGACTCGGCGCGCGACAACGCGGCGCGCTGGCTCGGCGACGGCAACACCGACTGGGTGCGCGTCAACGGCTTCGGCACACCGTGGTGGGCCGACGACCTGGAGATGCTGTCGAAGACGTCCGTGGGCGGCATCATGCTGGCGATGGTCGAATCCGTCGACCATGTCACCGAGACCGCCAAACGGCTGCCCAATGTGCCGGTCGTCGCGCTCGTGGAGACCGCCCGGGGACTCGAGCGCATCACCGAGATCGCGTCGGCCAAGGGCACGTTCCGGCTGGCCTTCGGTATCGGTGACTTCCGCCGCGACACCGGCTTCGGCGACAACCCGGCGACACTGGCGTACGCCCGCTCGCGGTTCACCATCGCCGCCAAGGCCGCGCACCTACCCGGCGCGATCGACGGCCCCACCATCGGGTCCAGCTCGCGCAAGCTCAGCGAGGCCACCGCGGTGTCCATGGAGTTCGGGATGACCGGCAAGATCTGTCTGACCCCCGAGCAGTGCGGGACGGTCAACGAGGGCCTGTCTCCGTCCCTGGACGAGATCGCCTGGGCGCAGGAGTTTTTCGCGGAGTTCGAGCGCGACGGCGGCGAAATCCGCAACGGTTCGGACCTGCCGCGCATCGCCCGCGCCAACAAGATCCTGGACCTGGCGAAGGCGTACGGCATTCACCCTTCGATGTTCGGCGACGACCCCGACCACGTCTCGGCGCCGTCGGACACCTACCACTACTGAGCGGCGTCCCCGGTTTTCTTCTTGCGGTGCAGCACGGAGGAAAACGCCCGGACGATGCCGCGCAGCGCGTACCAGCCGGCCAGCGCGGTGAACACGATCAGCGCGATGAACATCGGCAGCCAGCCCGTGCGGGAGTGCTTGAGGTTCCACCAGATGATGGTGAACAGCACCGCCATGATGAAGACCAGGATGTCGCGCAGCCGGCCCTCGCGGTTGAACGCGTAGCCGATCGCCGTCGACTTGAGCTGACGGCTGCGATCGACGGCGGCGATGACCTCGTCGATCCGCATGTCGATGGTGCGCTGCAGCTCGGCGCGGCGCTCGGCCTGCTCGGCCGGAATCCGGTCGAGCAGGTCCATGTCGGCCTTGATCGCGGCGCGCACGTCCGGTGGCTTCAGGTTGCCGGCCAATGCCCCGAGCAGCGCGCCGCCGGCCAGCGGCGCGGCTCCCAGCGCCAGGTCCGCGATTCCCATGGTCGGCTCCTCACTGATCGACGCAAACGTCAATCACCCTAGCCGGGACAGCAGCCACGGGTGTGAGCGCTGTGCAGAAAATCCGCGGGCGGATTCAAGGTTCCAGTGCAACAGCGGGTGAACTGAACGGATTGCACAG
>NZ_JARVRX010000011.1 GCF_030209435.1 Mycolicibacterium sp. lyk4-40-TYG-92
CGTCGGCGAAGTTGCGGGGGGTGACGATGACGGGGTTCTGCCCGAAGTAGCCGCGCACGCGCTGCACGGTGAAGCCGGCGACGACGGCCACGGCGAGGATGAGCAACGGGATCCACGCCTTCTTGAGCGCGTTGCCGATCATGCGGCGATCTCCTTGGTCATGCTGACCTCCCCGTCCTTCGATTGCTCGACATGCCTCGGCGAACCGTGTGAGCTGGGACGCTGCGTACCGTTTGTGCGGCGCGTCCCGCTGTGTCACATTTCAATCTGCCGATCGGCAGACTCAGAGTATCCACCAAGGTAAACTTAGACAAGTTAAGCGAATCGATTGATGCAGGTCGGTGCCCACATCGGGGCATCGCCTGTGACGCACGTGACGTCGCTGGGACAGCGGTGACCGCGGCTACACGACGACCGCTGCGGGTCGCCGATGAACGAGGAGCGAGGATTGGCCAAATCGGTGGGGCCACGCGGATCGGCGCGTGCGCGGGTGACCGAAGCCGCCCTGGCGTTGTTTGCGGACCACGGCGTGAACGGCACATCGCTGCAGATGATTGCCGATCATCTCGGGGTCAGCAAGGCTTCCGTGTACTACCAGTTCCATTCGAAGGACGACATCGTCCTGGCCGTGATCCGGCCGGTGTTCGCCGATCTCGATCAGCTGGCCACCGCGATCGAGGCCGAGGAGAGTGGGCGCGCCCGCCAGGAAGCCGCGATCGCCGGGTTCGTCGAACTCGCGGTGCGGCACCGGCGCGTCACGGCCGTCTTCTATCGCGACCCGGCCATCGACACCCTGGTGAACTCGCACGAGGAATGCAGCGCCATCAAACAGCGCCTCCGTCGGGTGCTCGGAATGGACGGCGTGGACATAGAGACCCGAGTGACCATGTCACTGGTCATCTCGGGCGTCTACGGCAGCGCGATGGATCCCGACTTGCAGGACATCCCCGACGACGAACTCCACCGCGTCTTGCTGCGGTCCGCACGGCGGCTGCTTGCAGTGGAGGAGCGGGACGCTATTCGGCGATGAAGACCGGGATCAGTCGGTCGGTCTTGGTCTGGTATTCGGCGTAGGGCGGGTATGCCTCGACGGCGCGGTCCCACCACTCCTGCCGTTCCGCACCCTCGAGCTCACGCGTAGTCAGCTCCATGACCTTGTCGCCGTCCTGCGCCGTGATCTGCGGGTTGGCCTTGACGTTGTGGTACCACGACGGGTGCTCGGGGGCGCCGCCCTTGGATGCCACCAGGGCGTAACGGCCGTTGTGCTCGACCCGCATCAGCGGCACGAGACGCTTCTTGCCGGACTTGGCTCCGGTGGTGGTGAACAGCACCACCGGCCGATCGAGGATCTGCACGCCATCGGTCGTGCCCTGCGCCAGAATCTGTTCGGTCTGCTTGCGCACCCAGTCGGTGGGGCTCAGTTCATGTTCGGTCACGTCGATTCCCAACGGATTGAGGAAGCCGGGTTATTCCGGTCGAGTCCAATTCTTCCCGGTCGTCGGGCATCCGGGGAGCCGTCGGCCGAAATCCGTGGCTATCGCGGGGTAACCAACCCGAGAGGCCTAGTTGACGAATCGTCGGGCGCGCGCGGGTGCCGATGACGTGGCGCGTGCCTGCCGGAATCCGATCAACCCACCGGCGGCGGTGAGGGTGATGATGCCGGCGAATCCCGGGACGGCGACCGCCGCAACTTCGCTGAGGCCGGCGGCCCGCAGGTAGTCCGGATAACCCGGCCGGAAGTCCTTCGCTGCGACGAGGTGGGTCTCGGCGGCGAAGACGTCCCGGGGCTTGACCGGCGGGACCGGCTCGTCTGAGGTGCCCGGAGCGCCCGGCGAGATGTCGCGCGGAATCGAATCAGTGCTTGCGCCAAAGGTTTTCGGCATCTGGGCGGGGTTCAGCTGGAATGCCCGGTTGTCCGGCGGCAACTGGATGGCGGGCATACCCGGCGTGTATTGCAGGAAGGGCAGGTTTGAAGCGGCGGTCGCCAACTCCCGGACGGTGGTCTCGATGGGGGTGATCAGGGCGTCGGCGAACACGGGCAGTGCGGCGAGCCCCGGAAGCGGGACGGCTTCGACGACCGTCGGGATGGTGGTCTTGACGAGGTCGAGTGCCGTGAGCGGAACCTGGGCCGCGGCCAGCGGGAGCTGCGCCAGCGGGGGTTTCGGCGTGGCTGTGGCAGTGGTGTCCTGGGTGGTCACCGTCGAGTCCGGCGTCACTGCAGCCGACGGCTGCGGCGCTGATGTCTTGACGGGCGCGGGTGCCGAACCGCTGAATGTCGGTGCGGCGCCGGGGATGAGCTGAGGAACGCCCTGGTTGGGTTTCACACCCGGAACGAGGCCTGTCAGTGGTGCGCCGCCGATGATGCTCGTCGGGTGCTGGATGATGCGGGTGAACTGGCCGACCATGCCGCCCAATGTGGTTTGCAGGTTCGGTGCCGAGCTGCTTCCGGTGGAGGAGCCGGTGGTCGTCGACGATCCGGTGGTCGTCGTGGAGCCGGTGGTGCTGCTGCCGCCCGTCGTCGTGGACGTGTCGGAACCGGTGGTCGTACCGCCGGTGGAGCTACCCGTTGTGGTGCCCGTGGTACCGGAGCTGCCGGTGGTCGAGCCGCCCGAGGTCCCCGTGCTGGAACTGCCGCCGTCGGTGTCGGCCAACGCCACGACGGCTTCGGGGCCCAACGCCAGCAAGCCTGCTGTGATGAGGCTGGAGGCGGCGAGCAGCCGCGCGTGGGGCATCACGCGGAGATCACCTCCCCTTTTCTGGCCAAAGTGCAGTATGTCACACGCGTCTGACCATTACCTATGAACAAAATAACGCCTACTCCAGCGTCAATTGATGCGGGGATTGACCGGCGGTCGACAGTGGGGCGACCCGACCGTCGCGGGCGCTGGGGTGGGCGACATCAGGCCGGGTATTGACGCCTCTTCCAATTTGTGTCAGAAGGTGTTAATGAGGCAAATGTGACTACTGATGTTATTGAGTTGAAGCTCTCGTAAGAAAACGGGACAGAATTTCAGTCCGGTCTCAGAGATCAAGGTAGCGACTCGCATAGGGTTCGAACGGTTATCGGTCCGTGTTGTTTTTGTGACTTTTGTAGCCCACCGTTACCCAAGTGAAATCAGTGCCCAGTGTGGCGCCGAGCACTCAGGGACAGGGAGCGTGCTGATGACCGCAACTACTGAAGTGACGTACCGCAGACGGCCGGTGGCTGCCCGTCCGGGCCGGCCGAAGACCGGAAGGACACAGGTCGGATCGGTGGATGTCATCGCGACATCTGCCGCCGTGCTCCGGCCTGTCGTGGTCGCCGGGGCCATCGTGGCCGCCGCGCTCATGTGGGGACCGCGCGCGCAGGCCGACGTCGTCCATGACGCGCTCAACGATGTCGGTATCGGCAACAACGGGCCCGTCAGCAGCGCGATCGCCGAGGTGGGTACCTCGATCTGCCCGCTGCTGGTGCAGCCGGGCAGTCAAATGGCCAGCACGGCAACCCAGATGAGCGGCAACGGCGGCATCGCCCCGCCGCTGGCCGGATTCGCGACCCAGGTCGCGATCCAGACGCAGTGCCCCGCCTTCATGACGGCACTCGCGAACGGAAACATCCCGGCGCTGATGAACGGCGGGCTGCCCGTGACGCCGGGGCTGCCTTCCATACCGTCCGTCGGGGTGCCGAACCTGTCGGGTGTCACCGGGGCGGTTCCAGGCACATTGGGCGCTGCCACCACCCCCGTGTCGAGCGTCGTGGGCGCGGTCCCGGGCACGTTGGGGGCCGCGACGGCACCGTTGCCGGGCACGCTGGGCGCGGTCACGTCACCGCTGCCGGGCACGTTGGGGGCCGTGACGGCTCCGGTTCCCGGTGCCCTCGGTGCGGCGACCGCACCGCTGGCCCCAGCGCCGGGTCTGAGCGCCACGCCGGGGTTGACGGTGCCCGCACCCGGTCTGCCGGCGACCACGGCGCAGGCGCCGTTGCAGCTGGCTTCCTCTCCGCTCGTCCCGGCGATCCCCGGCTACTGAGGTCTGGCCCCGCCGACGGAAAGGTCAGCGGGAATGCATTGAGGGCTGTGGCTTTTCGAAGCCACAGCCCTCAATGTTGTTGCGCTACTTGTCAGCTGTCGTGGCTGCTGCTGCCGCCGCTGCTGCTGCTGCTGCTCGACGCGTGGGACGCGCCGCCGCCCTCGGGGGCACGGTGCTTGCCGCCGGTCGAGCCTGCGGGCACGGAGACCGAGCCGCTGGCACCCTCGGGAGCGCTGTGCTTGCCGCTCTTCGACTTGTCGGCCTTCTTGGACTTGCCCGACGTCTTGCTCGTGTCGTCTGTCGACTTGTCGGTGCCCGACTTGTCGTCGCCCTTGCTGCCGGTCTTGTCATCGGACTTCGTACCGGTCTTGTCGTCGGACTTCGTACCGGTCGTGTCGTCAGCCTTGGTGCCGGTCTTGTCGTCCGTCTTGTCGGTGCTGGTCGACTTGTCGGTGCCGGTCTTGTCGGCGTCGGTGCCCTTGGTGTCGGACTTGGTGCCGTCGGTGCTGTCGGTCTTCTTGTCGGTGGCCGCGGCGGGAGTCTTGTCCGTCGTGCCGGCGTCCGGCGACGTCTTACCCGTGGTGCCCGTCTCTGTGGCAGCAGCCGGCTTGGCGGTCAGCGACAAGGTCTGGGTCTGGGTAGCCGTGGTGGCCGACGTGGAAGCCAGCGGGGTCGCCGCGGCGACCTTGCTGACGGCTGCGACGGGCGCGACCGCGGCGAGTGAATTGAAGATGGCCGCAGGCGTCGCGATGAGTTGCTGGATCGCCGTCTGGACGACCTTGATCGCCGCCTGGATGGCGGTGGTGAGGGCGGTGCCCTTCCAGAACCCCGAGATCACCTTGTTGAGGCCGTTGATCAGCGTGGCGGGCGCCGTCGCGGCGGTCTTCCACAGCGCGATGGCCGGCGCGAGCGCCGAGGTGATGGCCTTGTTCGCCGTGTTGATGAGGGTCGTGGGCCACTGGGCGGCCTGGGTCCACAGCGCGATCGCGGGTGCGAGCGCCGACGTGATCGCGGTGTTGGCTTGGGTGATGTACGAGCCGATCACCGTGGCGGCCTGCGTGTACAGCGCGTAGAACTCCTGGAACGGCAGGCCCAGCAGATCGAGCGGGCTGGCCGTCAGGTAGTACTTCTCGGCGTAGGTCGACACCTGTGCCGGCGCTGCATAGACCGCCGGCACGTTGATGTGTGTCACCTGAGGAGTGACGGCGCCGGACGCAGTCGCGACGACCACCGCGGACATCCCGGCTACGAGCGACGACTTGAGCACTGGCAAAACTCTTGGGCGAGCGACAGTTTGCATTGATGGTCCCCGGGGTTCGTGATACAGATCGGACTTAGGCGGTCTGAAGGTAGCCGATACCGGCACACCCCTCTAGCTGAGCAAAATCTCGTGTTAACAGTCTGACCTGCTGATATGTGCATAATTTGCTTGGTAAGGTAAATAAATCAAGCTGAAGTTTTCCAAGAATTCACCGACCCGTCGACGATCGGCGACGCTTGCGCGGCACTGTGCGGCCGGTGGCGTCGGGTGTGGAACCTCTAACAATTTGCCAGTGTCGCGGTGTGGGTGCTCGCCGAACCAGTCGTGGTGTGATCTGGTGATTGCAATGTCAGTCTTCGCCTTCCGTGCTTCAGCGCTCGCGGCTGCGAGCTTGACGGCGGCTGCGCTTGTTCTGGCCGGGAGCCTGCCGGCGTCGGCCGATCCCGCGACGGACACACAGGGGTTCGTCGATTCGACGGCGCGCTGTCCGACCGGCGATACCGCGGTGGCCTTCGGTAGCACCGCCTCGTCACGCGTCGCCATCTGCAAGAGCGCAGGCGGTGCATATCAGTATCGCGGCGTCCGGATCAGCGACGGTGCGAAGCTCATCATTGCGGCCTCCGCCGACGGGCGGGGCGGGTACACCGCGACGAGCGACGGCATCACCTATACGGTCAGCGCGAAATCGCTTGATATCAGCGCGGGTTCGCAGCCCGTCCGCTCCGAGCCCATGACCTTCTTCCGCAGCGGCGGGCCGCTGTCCGGAACCGCCGCCGCGCCTGCGCCGGCCCCCGCGCCGGTGGGTACACCGCCCACACCGGTCACCGGAGCTCCCGCGCCCGTACCGACAACGCCACTTCCGCCGCCCCTGCCGGCGGAAGTCGGCGGTGCCCGTCCGAGCGGGCACTGACCGGAGGCCAAAGGCCGGCGGTCAGGCCGTCTGGCTGTCCCCGGGCTTGGGCGGATGGATGCCGCAGCTGCACGCGCTTATCGACGGGCAGGCGCACTGCATGCCCCACTCGACGATCGCGCGGGCGAGGTGCAGTTCGGTGATCTTGGTGTCGATCTCGGCGAGCTTGGTCTCGGCCAGCGCGCGACTTGCCGCGCGGCCGGGAGCGTCGTCGGCGAACAGCAGCTGGATCTCGTCGAGCGAGAAGCCGGCGGTCTTGCACACCCGGATGACGTTGAGGCGATCGATGACGGTGTCGTCATAGCGACGCTGACCGCCGACTCGCGCGGGCACCGGGATGAGGCCGATCTGCTCGTAGTAGCGCAGCGTGGTCGCGGCGACGTCGGTGCGCGCCGACACTTCGCCGATGGTGAACGTGGCCATGACACTCCTGGTTCGGCCTTGACTTGAAGCCAACTCTAAGTCGTTGACTGTCCGCATGGCTACCCACACACAGCATTCGGGCATCGATGAACTGAACAGCACTCGCTACGCGCTGCTCCGGAGTTACAAGAAGGACGGCCAGCCGGTCGACACCCCGATGTGGTTCGCGGTCGAAGGGAACTCGATTGTGTTCCGCACCAAGCGTGGACCGAAAACCGCACGCCTACGGGCACATCCGCGCGTCGAACTGACGGCGTGCGACTACCGCGGCCAAAAACTGAGCGGCGCAACCGTATTCGCCGGTACGGCGACGATCCTGAACGAGCCGGACGCGGCTGACGCGAATCGGGTGTTGCACCGCCGCTACGGCTGGCAGTGGAATCTGGTGCCGCTGATCCCGATTCCGGGCGTGACACAGGTGCATGCGGGTCTGCCGCTGCGAGAGAAATGGCGGCGGGCGCGGAACCGGAATGTCTGGGACGACAGCGTGATCGTGCGCGTCGACGTCAGCTGAGCGCCACCGCGAGGTCCTCAGACAAAAGCACGGTGCCGACACCAGATGGGTGTCGGCACCGTGTTGGAGGTCGAAGGTGGGTCAGAAAGCCGGCGTCGCGAGATGCGTCTTACGACGGTGGTGGAGCAGGGCACTCAGCCAGCGGAGATCGATCAACATGTTCAGTTCCTGTCTTACGCGGACTTCTTGGTGAGGAACGGCAGCAACCGGCGACGCTCGTACATGCTGTCCGAGAAGTGGTGCAGCGCTTCGGAGACGGAGGTTGCGGTCGGGAAGGCGGACTCTGCGCCGCAGGCCAGCAGTGCGGTCGAAACCGGCTGGGATGCGATGAGGGACCACTCATTACCTGCTGCGATGCAGCTGTCGTTGACCTTGTCGAGCAGTTCGACGCAGGACACTGCGAACGAGGTGACCCCGCTCAGGTCCAGGATGAACGGCTTCTCGGGAAGGACGCAGCGCCGTGCCTGCGCTGCAACCAGGTCCACATCGGTTTCGTCGATGACTCCGGTGACGGTGAGTACCGTCGCCAGCTGGCGGCACTGGGCGCGCACCTCCGCGTCGCCGCAGGCGACCGCCGGATTGCCATAGCGGAAAGCGGCTGTCGATGCCGAGTCGCTGGTGACCATAGCCATGTGATGCCTCCCTTCGATATCCCCGAACGCCCGACTGCTGTGTCGTTTCTTCGGCTCAAGATCGAAGCTATGTGGCCAAGTTAAGGTACCGGGGAGTAAGTCCTAAATCATCGCTAAGAAGTGTGATAGCTCCAGCTAGCAAACATGGTCTCAGCGGGGTAACGGTCACGGACGGCGCCACTGGTGGCCCTGGTAGCCCACCCACGGCGAATAGTCGGCGATGAGCGGCTCCTGCGGTGGCCGCAGGTCTTCCGGCACGTGCTGCAAATTGATCCGGATGCGGTACCAGATCGAGCTGGGCCCGCGCATGCCGTCGACCAGAACATCTATGGCTTCCAGGGCAGATGCCGCCTCCGGATGTTTCGATCGCCACTCGTCGAGCGCGGCCATGGCCTCGTCGCGCGTCTTGGTGCGGGCAACTTCGATGAGCGGCATCTGCGACGCGCGCCTGCCGTCGGCCGACGCATTGCCCTCGGGTTTCTCCGTTTTGGGCATCGGCCCCAGCTTTTCGGCCAGTGCCAGCAACCCCTCCAGGCCGCCTGCGGCGTCGTCCATGCCGGCCCACGGATCGCCGAATTGCGCGTACCTGGCAGGCACTGTCGCGACGGTGAATTCCTCGGGACGGCAGGTCGGGACCTCGTCCCAGAACAGCGGTGTCGACACCCGGGCGTCGGGCCGCGACCGCACCGAGTACGCCGAGGCCACCGTCCGGTCCTTGGCGTTCTGGTTGAAGTCGACGAACACGCCCTGGCGTTCCTCTTTCCACCAGCGGCTGGTCGCCAGCTCCGGCGCGCGCCGCTCCACCTCGCGGGCCACGGTCTTGGCGGCCAGCCGCACCTGCTTGTACGGCCAGTTCCGCTCGATCCGGGCGTAGATGTGGAAACCCCGCGAGCCGGACGTCTTGGGCCAGGCCGTCAGCCCGTAGTCGGTGAGCACGTCGCGTACGACGATGGCGACGTCGACGATCTGCGACCACTCGACGCCCGGCATCGGGTCGAGGTCCACGCGCAGTTCGTCGGGGTGTTCCAGGTCGTCGGCCCGGACCGGATGTGGATTGAAGTCGATGCAGCCCAGGCTCACCGCCCACACCAGCCCGGCGGCCTCGTCGATCACGGCCTCCTTCGCGGAGGTACCGGAGGCGTATTTCAGCTCGGCGACGTCGATCCAGTCGGGTCGCTTCTCCGGTGCCCGCTTCTGAAAGATCGCTTCCTGGGCAATGCCTTTCACGAACCGCTTGAGGATCATGGGCCGCCGTGCCACGCCGCGCAGCGCGCCGTCGGCGACGGAGAGGTAATAGTTGACGAGGTCGAGCTTGGTGACCCCGGGTTCGGGAAAGATCACCTTGTCCGGATTGCTCACGACGACCTCGCGCCCACCCACCTCGAGGGACCGCGAGTCACCCATGTGTACAGCGTAATTGGCCCGATAATTGGAGCGGAGTTCCGGCCGCGTTACCCGCGGTGTCACCTATGGTTGGCTCATGGCGAAGCTGACTGACCTCCCGTCGCAGGTGGCAAACAAGGTTCAGGAAACTTTGGAAAAATTGGGCGGCAAATCGGTCACCAATTTGGCTGACCGCGGCGCCGCCGAACTGCACTACGCCAGGAAGATGTTCGAAGCGGGTGCGCTCAAACTCGAATCGCCACAGCACATCGCCGCGATGCTGGCCGACATCGTCCGCTGGGGTGAGATCGGTATGGTCCCGGCGCTCAACGCGCGTCGTACCCCGCACCGCACGGCCGTCATCGATGACGACGGCGACATCACCTTCCAGGAGTTCGACGACGCCGTGAACGCGACGGCCAACGCGTTGCGCGCCAAGGGCGTTCAGGCCGGTGAGGGCGTGGCGATCCTGGCCCGCAACCACCGGTGGTTCCTGATCTCGGTGTACGGCGCGGCGCGGGTCGGCGCGCGCATCATCCTGATGAACACCGAATTCTCGGGCCCGCAGATCAAAGAGGTCTCCGAGCGTGAGGGCGCGCAACTCATCATCTACGACGACGAATACGCCGACGCCGTCGCGCTGTCCGAGCCGCCCCTGGGCAAGCTGCGGGCGCTGGGGCACAACCCGGACAAGCCGGAACCGTCGGGCAGTATCGACGAATCGCTGGCCGACGTCATCGCCCGGACCAGTAGCCTGGCGCCGCCGAAGGTCGCCAAGCCGGCGTCCATCATCATTCTGACCAGCGGCACCACGGGAACTCCCAAGGGCGCCAACCGAAGTGCCCCACCGTCGCTGGCCCCGGTGGGTGGCGTGCTGTCGTCGGTGCCGTTCAAATCCGGCGAGGTGACCAGCCTGCCCGCGCCGATGTTCCACGCGCTGGGATACCTGCATTCGACCATCGCCATGCTGCTGGGCAGCACGTTGGTGTTGCGGCGCCGGTTCAGGCCGGCCACCGTGCTCGCCGACATCGAGCAGCACCGGGTCACCGCCATGGTCGTGGTGCCGGTGATGTTGTCGCGCATCCTCGACGAACTCGACAAGACGTCTCCGAAGCCGAACCTGTCGAGCCTGCGCATCGTCTTCGTGTCGGGTTCGCAGTTGGGATCCGAGCTGGCGACGCGGGCGCTCAAGGACCTGGGCCCGGTGATCTACAACCTGTACGGGTCGACCGAGATCTCGTTCGCCACCATCGCGCGTCCGCAGGACCTGTCGATCAACCCGGCGACGGTCGGCCCGGTCGTCAAGGGGGTCCGCGTGAAGATCTTCGATGACAACGGCAAGGAAGTGCCGCAGGGCAGCGTCGGGCGCATCTTCGTCGGCACCACCTTCCCGTTCGAGGGATACACCGGCGGCGGTGGCAAGGAGATCATCGACGGGATGCTGTCATCGGGCGACGTCGGCTACTTCGACGAGCGTGGACTCTTGTATGTCAGTGGCCGGGACGACGAGATGATCGTCTCCGGTGGCGAGAACGTCTTCCCCGCCGAGGTCGAGGATCTGATCAGCGGGCACCCCGAGGTGGTGGAGGCGACCGCGATCGGTGTCGACGACAAGGACTTCGGCGCGCGGCTACGGGCCTTCGTCGTCAAGGCCGAGGGGGCGACGGTCAGCGAGGACGACATCAAGGCCTACGTCCGAGATCACTTGGCGCGATACAAGGTTCCGCGCGAGGTCGTCTTCCTCGACGAATTGCCGCGTAACCCCACGGGCAAGATCCTCAAGCGCGCGCTGCGCGACATGGACCTCTAGTCGCCTAGTTGTTGACGTACCACGACAGGCAGCCGGGCTTGTCGTGGCACGCGATGATGGCGCCCGCGTCGGGAGCCGCGCCCCGCACCTTCGGGGTGGTGCGCGCCGGCAGGTTGCAGTTCACGACGTAGGGGTTCCACGGGACGACACCGTTGACGCACGGTTCGCCGGTCGCCTGCAGCGTGACGGTCGGGCTGCGCAGCGCCGTGGGCCCGACCGCGAATGCGATCGCGACTGCCCCGATGAACACCAGTCGCAGCACGCGCGACGCGCGTGGAGTCAGCTCTCCTGTGGTCATGGTCATCACCACCAAAAATGTTTCCGTCTACGTCAACGGTACACCCCGACAGATGGCCGCCGGCAGTAGGGAAAACCCCCATTTCTGCACTGAAATGGGGGTTTTCCGACGGTCGGCAGGTGTTGGTTACGGGTCGCGGGGCAGGCCCAGCAGTCGCTCGGCGATGATGTTGAGCTGCACCTCGGAGGTACCGCCGTAGATGGTCGTCGCGCGGCCGGCCAACAGGTACTCGTCCCACCGGCCCGAGGGCTGTTGCGGGTCACCGACAACCGCGTCGCTGCCGAACGACGCGACCCCGAATTCCGCGTAGCCCTGACCGGTCTTCATGGACAACAGCTTCGAGATGGCGGCGGCCGGCATCGGATCGCCGCCGGCGAGGGTCAGGAGCGTCGAGCGCATGTTGAGCAGCTTGGCGGCATGACCCTCGGCGATCAGCTTGCCGGCTTCGTGGCGCTGGAGTTCGTCGAATTCGCCGTCCCGCAGGAACTCCACGAACTGTTCCAGGCTGGCCAGGAACGGCGGCTCGCTGCTGCCGATCGATACCCGCTCGTTGGTCAGGGTGTTGCGGCTGACCTCCCAGCCGCGGTTCACCTCACCGAGCACCATGTCGTCGGGCACGAAGACGTCGTCGATGAAGACGGTGTTGAACATCGCGTTGCCGGTGAGCTCCCGCAGGGGCTTGACCTCGACGCCGGGGCTCTTCATGTCGAGCAGGAAGTACGTGATGCCCTGATGCTTTGGCGCGTTCGGCTCCGTGCGGGCCAGGAGCGCACCCCACGCCGAGAACTGGGCGCCCGTGGTCCAGATCTTCTGGCCGGTGATGCGCCAGCCGCCGTCGACCTTGACGGCCTTGGTGGTCAGGCTGGCGAGGTCGCTGCCGGCGCCCGGCTCGGAGAACAGCTGGCACCAGATCATGTCGCCGCGGAACGTCGGTGGCAGGAAGTCCTGCTGCTGCTTGTCGGTACCGAAGGCGACGATCGACGGGATGATCCACGCCGCGATGCCCATCTGCGGCCGGCGCACCTTCCCGGTGCTGAACTCCTGGGCGATGATGATCTGCTCGATCGGCGTCGCCGCCCGGCCCCACGGCGTCGGCAGGTGCGGCTGCACCCAGCCGCCCTCGGCGATCGCGGCATTGCGCTCCGGTCCGCTCGGAAGCGCCTTCATCGCAGCCACTTCCGCGCGAATCTCATCGCGCAGCTTCTCGGTATCCGGGTCGAGGTCGATGTCGATGGACCGCATGCCGGAGGTGGTCGCCAGGTCCACCACCTGCCGCGGGTATTCGGCGGCGCGGCCGAACCCGGCGACCAGTGCGATGGCGTGCCGGTAGTACACGTTGGTGTCGTGTTCCCAGGTGAAGCCGATGCCGCCGTGCACCTGGATGCAGTCCTGGGCACAGTGCTGGGCGGCGACGGGCGCCAGCGTGGCGGCCACGGCGGCGGCGAACTGGTAGTCGGAGTCGGCGTCGCCGGCGGCGTGCTCGTCGAGCGCGCGGGCGGCGTCCCAGACGGCGCCCGTGGCGCGCTCGGTCTCGGCAATCATGTTGGCGCACTTGTGCTTGATGGCCTGGAACTGGCCGATGGGCCGGCCGAACTGCTCACGGATCTTGGCGTACGCGGCAGCGGTGTCGGTGGCCCACCGCGCGACGCCGACGCATTCTGCCGACAGCAGTGTCGTGATCAAGGCCCGTGCATGCGACTGGCTCAGGCCGGTGAGTACGCGGTCAGCGGCGACCGGGACGGCATCGGCGCGCACCTGCGCGACGGGGTGCAACGGGTCGACGCTCTGCACCGGGTCGATCTGCAGTGCCGCGGTATCGAGGACGACCCATCGGCTGCCGACCGGCACCACCAGAAGGGCGGCTTGTGCCGCGGCGGGGACGGCACGAATCTCACCGCTGACGACCAGTCCGTCGCCCTGGGTTTCCGCGGTCAGACCGGAGGCCAGGGCGTACGCGGCGATGGTCTCGCCGGAGGCCAGGCCGGGCAGCAGGGCCGACTTGGGGTCGTGCGCGGCGATGAGGGCGCTGGCGATAGCCGACGGCACGAACGGCCCGGGGACGGCGCCGTAGCCGAATTCGGCCAGCGTGATCGCGAGCTCGAGGATGCCGAAGCCTTGTCCGCCAACGGCTTCCGAGAGGTGCAGGCCTTGCAGGCCCTGGTCGGCAGCGGCACTCCAGTACGGCGGCGGGTTACTGATCGGCGTCTCGAGGGCCTCGTGCAGGACCTCGGACGGCGCGACCCGCGCCACCAGGGATCGGACCGAATCGGCCAGATCGTTGTGCTCGGACATGATCGCGATGGGCATCGTTGCCTCCTGTGACCTGCTGTGGGCGTATGTGGCGCACCCGACCAAATAACTGGTCGGTTGGTTCCGAGAGTAACCCACTGGACGGGTGTCTAGAAGTGCACCTCGTTGACTACGTTGGCCAACTGCTGCCCAGCGGCAAGTCGCTCGCAGTTGCCCACCGCTTCGGTCAAGTAGCGGCGCATGGTGTCGGCGGTGTACCAGGTGGTATGCGGGCTGACGACGACGTTGTCCAGCGCCAGTAGCGGATTGCCGGGATCGACGGGCTCGGTGGCGAAGACGTCCAGGCCGGCAGCCTGCAGTGGCCCGTTCTGCAAGGCGGCCACCAGCGCGGGTTCGTCGATGACGGCGCCACGTGAGGTGTTGACCAGCACCGCACCGGGTTTCATGAGGCCCAGTGCGGCGGCGTCGAGCAGTCCCTCGGTGTGTTCGGTGAGTGGCAGGTGCAGCGAGATGACGTCGCTGGCGGAGAGCAGGTCGGGAAGTGTCCGCCAGCCGGGGTGGCCCTGTGCGCCACGGGTATTGGTGTGCACGACGGTCGCGCCCATGGCGGTGACGATGGTCTCGACCCGCTTGGCGATGTTGCCGTACCCGATCAGCCCGACGGTGCAGCTGCCGAGGTCCCGGACCGTCTCACCGAGCGTCGGGTCGGTGGGCCAGCCGGCGCCGGCGCGGGTGGCGCGGTCGAGTTCGGGCAGCCGTCGCAGCGCGGCCAGCATCAGCATCACCGCGCCCTCGGCGACCGACGGGGCATTGGCGCCGGGCATGTTGGCCACCGCGATGCGCAGGCGCGTCGCCGCGTCGACGGCGATGGTGTTGACGCCCGCGCCCATCTTGTGGACCAGCTTGAGGCGCCGGCCCAATTCCAGATCCTCGGCGCTGACCGGCCGCAGGACGTGCCACAGCACGTCGGCGTCCGGCAGCTCCCGGTAGAACGTCGCGTCGTCGTCGGCCGCGCAGAACCGCACATCGACCAGATTCTGCAGTGGGGCAAGGAATTCGGTGACCCGCGGGCCGGGCGTGAAATGCGCCAGCACCCGTACGGGCCGGTTCACCGCCACCGCTTGGCGATCCACTTGGCGATCAGATCGGCCTGCTCGCTGCGCGCGCCCGGGGTTGTGAAGTAGTGGTCGGAGTCGATGGCGTGCAGCGTCTTGTCCGTGGTGGCCAGCGCGTCGAAGATGCGTTGCGCGTCAGAGGGATAGACGCCCGAATCCTGCTCGGCATTGATCACCAGCGCCGGGTTGTCGATGAGGGCCAGATGCGGCTCGGCGCGGGTCTGGGCATGGCGCAGGCTCCACATCGTCAGCCAGCTGCGCAGCGTGCAGGCCGCGGCGATGCCGTTGGCCGAGCGGTTGGCCTGGACCGGGGTGCCCGCATAGCACTGATTGGCGGGGCGTTTCGTGGGCTCGAGGGTGGGGTCGATCATGCGAAGGTCGGCCCAGGTCCGCATGACGGTGAACGGACGGTCCCGGAACCCCGCGGCGCGGACGCGCGCGTACTCGGCTTCCACCCAGTCGGTGATCGCGTGATTGCGGGCGACCTGCGCGTCGCGGTACCGCTGGACGAATTCCGGCGCGAAGGGCGGGCCGTTGCGCTCGTCGAACGGGTCGAGATCGGGATCGGTTGCCAGGGCATCGGTTTCGTCGGTCACCGAGCCGTCCATCCAATTAGTGAGCACGTCCGGCCGGCCCGGGTGGGCGGCGCTGGAGACGTAGCCGTCCGCCGGCGGCAGGTCGTAGACGCCCGCGGCGGGACGCATGCCCTCCAGCGGGGTGATGTGCGGTGAGAGCGCCTGAGCCTGGTAGGCGGCCATGAGCGAGCCGCCACCTGAATTGCCCAGCAGAATAACGGTTTCCACACCGGCGACCTCGCGCAGCCAGCGCACCCCGACGCCGATGTCCACGAGCGCGTGATCGAGCAGGAAGCTGGATTCGTAGCCGCGGAATCGGGTGTTCCAGCCGAGGAACCCGATACCGCGGGTTGCCATGTAGTCGGCGAGATAATGCTCGGCGAAGTCGATCTGGTAGTGCGTGGCGATCATCGCCACCTTGGGCTTGCGGCCCATGCCCCGGTAGTAGATGCCCTGGCAGGGATGGCCACCGGACCCGGCGCGCAGCGCGGTCGGCGAGTCCATCCCGATGAACTCCCGGGTGACTCCCGCGGCAGACGAAGTTCCGGATCTGTTCATGTACGCGGATTCCCCTCGTGGTAGATGGTCCGGTAGAAGATGTTGGCCAGGGTGGTGATGCAGGCTTCGTCGTCTGCGGTGGTGGCGCCGTCGCCTGACAATTGGGTATAGCAGAACTGGTTCAGCATCGACACCAGAGCCACGGCAACGAGTCGTGGATTGTCGTCCGGGCAGAAGCCTTGCTGCTGAGCGTGTTTGACCATGGATACGATCAGCGATATGGGCAGCTCGCAGATTTCGGCCCAGTACTGCGCGAAATCGCCGTTGATCATGGCCAATTGGGAGATGGCGATGACCTCGGCAAGACGGTGGCGGTAGGTCTGCCAATGGGCGGCGGCGGCCTGGTGGGAGCGTTCCCAGTTGGTCAGCTCGGGGCCGGTGGCGGGCAGGGCCCGGTCGCGGGCTTCGTCGCGGAAGCGTTGTGCCCATTCATGGACCATCGCCTCTTTGGAGTCGTAGTAGTTGTAGAACGACGCGGTGGACCGGCCGGCTTCGGCGGCGATGTCCGAAATGGTGGTCGCCAGAATGCCTTTGCGGGCAATGACGGTGCGGGCGGCGCTGTCGATCGCCGCCTGCGTCTGGCGGCCCCGCACCGTCGGGAACTGCTCGCGGGGCGCGACGGTCACGGTGGCGTCCTTTCGAGGTGTCATTGATCAAACCTGAACCTGATGTTAGATTCAGATTAGGTGATTGACCAGACCCTGTCGTCAGGAGTGGCACGATGATCAAGCCCGACAACCGCAACGCCGAATTCGAGCTGGGCGGCATCAACCACGTCGCCCTGGTCTGTGCGGACATGGCGCGGACCGTCGACTTCTACTCGGGCGTGCTGGGCATGCCGCTGGTGAAGTCGCTGGATCTACCGGGCGGCATGGGGCAGCACTTCTTCTTCGACGCGGGCAACGGTGACTGCGTCGCGTTCTTCTGGTTCGCCCAGGCTCCCGACGGCGCGCCCGGTATCTCGCAGCCGGCGGCGCTGCCCGGCATCGGGGAGTTCATGAGTGCCGTTGGTTCGTTGAACCACTTGGCCTTTCATGTTCCCGCGGAGAAGTTCGACGAGTACCGCAAGCGGCTCAAGGAAAAGGGGGTGCGGGTCGGGCCGGTGCTCAACCACGACGAGAGCCCCATGCAGGCGTCGCCGACCGTGCATCCCGGCGTCTATGTGCGGTCGTTCTACTTCCAGGACCCCGACGGGATCACGTTGGAGTTCGCCTGCTGGACCAAGGAATTCACCGAGGCCGATACTGTGACGGAGCCGAGGACGGCGGCGGACCGGCGGCCTGCGGTGGCTCGCGTCTGACCCCTGCGCGGCCCGGCGCCATCCGTTGAGCGTGGGGGGCTGTCGTGGTCGCCCTCGGCGTGTCGTCTCGAGATCCCCCACGCTCGGTGCAGGACGGTTCCCGTCCCCGCCGGGACTTGATCTCAACCATGGTTGAGGTTGCAGGCTGGGTGCATGCCTACCTGGATTTGTGATGGATGCGGAGTCGAGCACGCCGACAGCCAAACGCGGCCGCCGGAGAGCAGCTGTGTTTTCACTGCTGAGGTTGTCCCCATCGAGGAGCGCGGTCATCTGCCACCGCACGGCAGCTGGACGACTCTGGAACGTCTTGCCGCGCAGCCCCATCAGACTGAATACGTCGACCACGGTCGGGGCGTGCACAGCCTGCGGCGGGCTCCTCGGTTCGCGATCGGGCACCGGTCATTTCTGGTACAGACCGCTGCCGGCAACATGTTGTGGGACGCACCGTCCTATCTGGACGATTCGATCGTCGGTCTGGTGAATGCGCTCGGCGGAATCGCGGCGATCGCAGCAAGCCATCCCCACATGTTCGGCGCCCAACTGTCCTGGAGCAAGGCCTTCGGTGGCGTTCCGGTGTACGTGAATGCTCTTGACCAGGAATGGGTTCCGGTGGCCGACCCGGTCATCGAATACTGGGACGGGGAGATCGAGCCGCTGCCGGGCGTTCGGCTGGTGCACGTCGGCGGTCACATGCGGGGCAGTGCTGTGGCTTTGTGCCCTGACGGAACCCTGCTCGTCGGTGACACCATCTCGGGTGGTCTCGCCAAGGACTGGGTGTCGTTCCAACGCATGTACCCCAAGCACTTGCCGTTATCGGCAGCCGTGGTGCGACGTATCGTCGAACGCCTCGATGCCTACGACTACGACCGGCTCTATACCCTTGGCGGCGACGAGATCGATCACGACGCCAAAGACGTCGTCCGCCGCTCTGCCGACGCCCATATCCGCCATGTCAGTGGTGAATTCGACCACCTCACCTGACATCACGGCGCAGCCGTGGCTATTTCGTCGCCTCGACGAAGTAACCGCGCGGGACGGCGGGCACGTCCATGGGCACCGCGGGGGCGAACCAGCGGCCCCACTCGTTACCCGGGACGGCCACGTCGGTGACGACCGCCGACCACCCGTGGCGCTCCGCGAGCTCGCCCGGCTGGTCGGTGCCGAACAGCCACGGCGCGCCGTTGCGTGCCATCGACTGGCGGACCGCCGCCAGCAGTTGCGCGTCGAGCAGCGTCTTGCCGACGACGTCGTACAGCAGCACCGAACCGCCCGCGGACAGTGCGTCGACCCGCTCGAAGACCGTGGCGACGGCGGCTTCGTCGAGGTATTGCAACAGCCCTTCGATCAACCACACCGTGGGCTGACGGTCGGCAAAGCCGTTGGACCGCAGGGTTTCTGTCCAGTCGCCGGTGAGATCGACGCCGACGGCCACCCGCGTGCACAACGGTTCTTCGCCGTCCAGTGCCGCGGCCTTCGCGGAGATCACCTCGGGCTGGTCCAATTCGTAGACCGTGGTGCCGTCGGGCCACGGCAGCCGGAACGCGCGGGCGTCCATCCCCGCGGCGAGAATCACGACCTGGCGGGCCGACTGCGCGGCGCGCAACAGGGCCTCGTCCCAGAACCGGGTGCGCACCACGATCTGCCGGGTCGGCCGGTCCCCGGCTTCGGCCAGGGCTTCGGCGAGCAGTCGGCGACCCGTCTCGCCGGCCAGGCGGTCGGCGAACGGATCGGTGAAAAGGCGGTCCGGGCGGCGTGATTCGTCGGCGCGGATGGCGGCGACCAGAAGACCGGTATTTGCGACGGCCTGTGCTCCTTGGTGCATGTCCCCATGGTGCCCGCGGGCCCGGCGTGACGCTTGGATATTTTTGCCGCGCAGGTGCGGGTGCGGGTTTACCCCGGCAGCCCGACGTGGCAGGGCAGGGCACTGCGACGCTGGGTGTACTGGCTCGGCGTGATCGAGGTGAATCCGCGGAACTCGCGCACGAAGTGGGGTTGATCGAAGTACCCGAGAGTGGCCGCGACGTCGGCGCCGTCGCTGCTGCCGGCATCGAGCAGGCGCAGCGCTGCCTGGAGCCGCCGCACGCGCAGATAGGCCTTCGGGGTGAGGCCGATCTCGTTGCGGAACGTGGCGATCAAGCGCTTGGGGGACAGGCCTGTCAGCGCGGCCGCCTCGGAGACCCGAAGGGACGGTTGGTGTTCGGCGGTGTACAGGACCGGCATCAGCGTGTGCGAAATCGGCCGCAACCGGGCCAGGAGAAAGTCCTCCACGATCTCGATGCGGCGCGGCCAGCTGGGCGTCGCGATCAGTCGCTCACGCAGCAGCGCGGCATCGGCGCCCCAGAGGTCGGTCAGGTTGGCGCAGGAATTCGCCAAATCCGCCAACGGGATACCGAAGAACGGCAGCGCGCCGCCGGGCCGGAAATGGATGGTCAGCACCGCTTCGCCCGGATCGATCCGGGTCACGTACGACAGCGTGCCCGGTCCGGTGAGAAACGCCGGATCCACCGGCATCCGGGTGGCGCCGTCGGCGGAGAAGAAGTCGACCCGCTCTCGCCCGCCGACGTCGATCACCACGGTGGCCGCGCCGCGCGGCAGTGCCCGGCTCCGATCGGTGGCCACGCCGCCATGCGCCCAGTAGCCGAAGAAGTCGATGTGCTGATTCAGCGGCGACCGGGGCCGGCGCAGCCGGGGCCCGTTCACCGGCGGACGGCCCGCTTGCCGAGCGTATCCAGCAGCAGTGCCAGATGGTCGATCAATTCGTCTGGCGTGAAAGTGATTTCGCCCGAGAGCCAGGCACTGAGAGTCTGCGCGACGCCGCCTACCGCGAAATGCGTGCCGGCCCGGCGACGGTCGCCGGCGGGTAGCTGGAGCGCGTCGCCCGCGTGTTGGCCGAGCAGCATGGCGAAGAAGACCGTCGATTCGTTGCGCTTGCGCGCCACGACCTCGTTGGACAGTTGTGCGCTGAACAGCAGCCGGCCGACCCTGGGGTCGTCGGCGATGGCGTGCACGATGTTGGCCATACCGGCACGGCTCTGTTCGTCGGGCGGCGCGGCGGCCACCGCCGCCTGCGTCGTCGCCGCCAGATCGGCGATCACGTGGTCGAACACCGCCTCGACGAAAACGTCCTTGTCGGAGAAGCTTTCGTAGAAGTAGCGCATCGCCACGCCGGCGCCGCCGCAGATGGTCCGCACGGTGAGTTCCGGGGCCGGCCGTGCCGCACCCAATATCGCCAGCCCGGCGTCGATCAGCCGGGCCCGTCGTTGGGCCAGGCGTTCTGCCGCGTCGATCCCGCGGTACGGCCGTACCTGAGGCACTCCGCCATCTTGACACCTGCACCGCGCCGCAGGCAATATCAGGAATCAATCGTTCTCACTTTTGCGAGGAGTGGCCAATGACGGTCGATCTGGTCGAGATGCCGGTCAACGCCTGCGCGCCGGGCCGTCGGGTACGTCGTGATGTCCAGTACGCCGACGGACTGGTCGGCGCGGCACTGTTGGCGGGACCGGCCAACGTGATCATGCAGCTGGCGCGGCCGGGTGTCGGCTACGGCGTCGTCGAGAGCCGCGTGGAAAGTGGCCGGACAGACCTGCATCCGATCAAGCGCGCCCGGACCACGTTCACGTACCTCGCGGTCGCGATCCTGGGATCCGACGAGCAGAAGGCGGCGTACCGCAGCGCGGTGAACACGGCGCACCGGCAGGTGTACTCCACCGCGGACAGCCCGGTGAAGTACAGCGCCATGGACAAGAACCTGCAGCTCTGGGTGGCGGCCTGCCTGTTCAAGGGTGCACTCGACGTGTACCGCCTGGTGGTCGGCGAGTTGGACGACGCGACCGCCGAGGAGTTCTACCGGCAGGGCATGACGATGGGCACCACGCTGCAGGTGACGCCCGAGATGTGGCCGGCCGACCGGGCGGCTTTCGACAAGTACTGGCAAGAGTCGCTGGACCAGGTGCACATCGACGACACGGTGCGCGAGTACCTGTATCCGATTGCCGCGGTACGCATGAAGGGGCTGCAACTCCCGGGGCCGCTGCAGCGCTGGTTCGAGTCGTTCTCACTTCTGCTCACCACCGGCTTTCTGCCGCAGCGCTTCCGTGACGAGATGCGGCTGCCGTGGGACGCCAAGCGGCAGAAGCGATTCAACTCGGTGATGAAACTCGTGAAGGCCGTCAACCGGGTGCTGCCCGGGCCGCTGCGGCGATTCCCCTTCAACTGGATGCTCATGGATCTGAACTGGCGTATCCGCACCGGACGTCCGCTGGTCTGAGGCTCGTCCCAGTCGAGATTCAAGTTGTCGGCGTACCCTCGCGCGGGTGCGGACCGACAATGACAGCTGGGACATCAACACGAGTGTTGGATCGACTGCGGTGATGGTTGCCGCGGCCCGGGCACTGGAGGCCGCAAAGCCCAATCCGCTTGCGGTGGACCATTATGCGGAGGTGTTCACCCGCGCGGTCGGCGGCGTCTGGGCCGAGGTGCTCGACGGCGAGGCGCCGGAACATCCGTTGGCGACGCCCGAGTTCGGCGAACCGTTCATCAACTTTCAGGCCTCGCGGACCAAGTACTTCGATACCTACTTCCAGCGCGCCGCGGCGGCCGGCGTCCGCCAGATCGTGCTGCTGGCCGCCGGGCTCGACTCGCGTGCCTACCGCCTGGACTGGCCCGGCGGCACCGTCGTCTACGAGCTCGACCAACCGCAGGTACTCGAGTTCAAGCGGGAGGTGTTGGCGGGAAACGGGACCGAACCGAAAGCCGAGCGCCGGGAGATCGCAGTCGACCTGCGCGACGACTGGCGGACAGCACTCACTGATGCCGGCTTCGATCCCTCGCGCCCCTCGGCATGGATCGCCGAGGGCCTCTTGATCTATCTGCCCGCGGCGGCGCAGGGCGATCTGTTCACCGGTATCGATGCGCTCGCGGCGCCCGGCAGCTGGGTCGCGATAGAAGAGGGCAAGCCCATGCCCGCCGAGGTGTTCGCCGCCAAGCGTGCCGCCGGGGACGACATGGCGGAAGGCTTCTTCAAGCTGATCTACAACGAGCAGATCGCCCCCGCGGCGGACTGGTTCGGTGCGCGAGGCTGGCGTGCGGAGGCCACGGGGCTCGCCGACTACTTCCGGGCGGTGGGTCGTCCGGTGCCGACGAATCCGGAATCGGCGACCATGATCGCCTCGAACACCCTGGTCACTGCCGTCAAGGAGTGAGCGTCGTCACCTCCGCGTGCGGTGGGGTGCGTCTCGACAACTTAAGTTATGCAATGCTAACTTCGCAGGGGTTAGCTTAGGCATACTTAAGGAGATATGCGGGGACTCTAATATCCCGCGAACATCAACATGGGCACTGACACATTTGCGGTATCCGCCGTGGCGCACTTCCAGCAAGGCGCGCCCGCGCGGCGGCACAGTGCCCGTCTCTCGGCCCGTCGGGAACCAACCCGTTCCGGGTGCCGACTCCTTCTTAGGACGGCCGCCAGATGAGTGGTGGATCGTCCTCTGGCGTGTCGACGACGGAAAGGACCCACGTGCGACCGAGCACCGCGGGCAGTAACACAGTGGTCGCCGATGTTGATGCGGCGCAGCGGGTATCGCGGGTCGACCGTGACGTACTGACCCGGTTCGCCACCGGCTGTCTGGGGCTCGGTCTGAGTGTCGACGGTCGCCGTCGCCCGGCCGACCTCGACGCCGCCCTGGGCAACTTCCTGACGTTGACGCGCATCGCCGGCGAGCACTGCGACGCCTGGACCGGGCTGGCCGCCGCCGGCGCAGCAACGCCCGACGTGGTCGAGGCGGTCTGGCGCACGGTGGCCTCGGCCGGCGTGCTGCAGCGCGCGCTCGACCTCGCCGACGGCGATCTGGGCTTCACCTACGACAGTGGCCTGTACCTGCAGTTCCGCGCCGCCGACCGGGATGGCTTCCAACTCGCTTATGCCGCAACACTCTCCGGCGCGGGCGCGTACGAAGAGGCCGATCAACTGGTGGGCGAGCTGCTCGACCGCCGGCCGGGCTGGCTGCCGGCGCGCTGGGTCCGGGTGGCCATGCACCACCGCACGCGCCGCTGGTCCGACGTGGTCCGGCAGCTGACCCCGGTCGTCAACGATCCCAATCTGGACCCGAACTACGCACATGCCGCACGGGTGGCGCTGGGTATCGCCCTGGCGCACCTGGGCATGTTCGCGCCGGCGTTGTCGCACCTCGAGGATCCCGAGGGCCCGGTCGCGGTCGCCACCGTGGACGGCACCTTCGTCAAGGCGCTGTCGCTGCGCGCGCAGGGCGAGGACGACGAAGCCACCGACGTGCTGGCCGAGCTGTACGCCGCCCACCCCGACAACACCGCCGCCGAGCATGCGCTCACCGACACCAGCTTCGGTATCGATCCGACGACCGCGGCCAGGATCGAGGCCCGGCACAACCCGTGGGATCCCGAGACCGAGCCGACCGAGGCCGACTTCGTCGACCCGGATGCCAAGTCGCGCAAGGCCCATCTGCTCGTCGAGGCGGAGGCCGAGCTGGCCGAGTTCATCGGCCTGGACGAGGTCAAGTACCAGGTGGCCCGGCTGAAAAGCTCTGTGGCCATGTCGATCCGGCGTCAGGAGCGGGGCCTGGCCGTGGCCCAGCGCACCAATCACCTGGTATTCGCCGGCCCTCCCGGAACCGGTAAGACGACCATCGCCCGCGTGGTCGCCAAGATCTACTGCGGCCTGGGCCTGCTGCGCAAAGAGACGGTGCGCGAGGTGCATCGTGCCGACCTGATCGGCCAGCACATCGGTGAGACCGAGGCCAAGACCAACGCGATCATCGACAGCGCGCTCGACGGTGTGCTGTTCCTCGACGAGGCATATGCGCTGGTGTCCACCGGCGCCAAGAACGACTTCGGTCTGGTCGCCATCGACACCCTGCTGGCCCGCATGGAGAACGACCGCAGCCGGCTGGTCGTGATCATCGCCGGCTACCGCAAAGACCTGGACATGTTCCTGGACACCAACGAAGGTCTGCGCTCGCGCTTCACCCGCAGCATCGACTTCCCGTCGTACTCGGCGACCGAACTCACCGAGATCGCCACGCGGATGGCCGAAAAGCGCGACAGCGTCTTCGAACCCGCGGCACAGAAGGAGATGGAGCAGCTGTTCGAGCACCTCGCGACGGCGACGACGCCCGACGCGGCGGGTGTCGCGCGCCGCAGCCTGGACATCGCCGGTAACGGCCGCTTCGTCCGAAATCTGGTGGAACGCTCCGAGGAAGAACGTGAGTACCGGCTGGATCACCTTGCCGCACACGACTTCACCGACGACGAACTCATGACGATCACCGCGGGTGACGTCAGCAACTCGGCTGCGCCGCTGCTGCGTGGTCTCGGACTGGTGGTACCGGCCGCCAGCGAGAAGCCGGAGGCGGATCGCGCATGAACAAGCGCAGTGAGTCCGATCGACTTACGTTCAGTTCCCGGACCCCGGTGAACGACAACCCGGACCAGATTCACTACCGCCGCGGATTCGTCACCCGGCACCAGGTGTCCGGTTGGCGATTCCTCATGCGGCGCATCGCATCTGGTGTGGCGCTGCACGACACCCGGATGCTGGTCGACCCGCTGCGCACCCAGAGCCGATCCGTTCTGGTCGGTGGCCTGGTGCTCGTGACCGCGCTGGCGGGCTGCTTCGTCTTCTCCCTGATCCGACCCGCCGGCGTCGCGGGCAACAACGTGATCCTGGCCGACCGCGAGACCTCGGCGCTGTACGCCCGCGTGGGCGACCAGCTGCACCCCGTCCTGAACCTGACCTCGGCCAGGCTCATTGCCGGACGGCCGGACAACCCGACCATGGTTCCGAGCGCCGAACTGGACAAGTTCCCGCGCGGCAGCCTCATCGGCATCCCGGGTGCCCCGGAGCGCATGGTGCCCAACACTTCTCGCGATGCCGACTGGACCGTGTGCGACGCGGTAACCGGTGAGGTCGTGGGAGTCACTCTCATCACCGGCCCGCTTGCCGAAGGTGGATCCCGCGCGGCCGCGCTCGGCGCCAACGATGCCGTGTTGGTGCGCAACGACGGTGTCGGCTCCGCCGGAGTCAACGGCGGCAGCTGGCTGCTGTGGCACGGCAAGCGCAGTGCGGTCGACCTGAACAACCGTGCGGTGACCGCGGCACTCGGACTGGGCGCCAACGGAATTGCGCTGCCGGCCCCCCGCGCGATCGCCGACGGCCTGTTCAACGCGATTCCCGAGTCGGCCCCGCTGGCCGCGCCGGCGATCGTCAACGCGGGCCAGCCCACTCCGTACCCCATGCCGGTGGCCGCTCCCGTCGGCGCTGTCGTCACCGCGGTCACCACCGACGGTGCAGCGGACAACGCGTACCACTCCCTCCAGTACTACGCGGTCCTCGACGATGGCCTGCAACCGATTTCACAGGTCGTGGCGGCGATTCTGCGCAACACCGACTCCTACGGTCTGGAGCAGCCGCCGCGCCTGTCCGCGGACCAGGTCGCCCGCATCCCGGTCTCCACGGCCATCAACACCGCGGCGTACCCGGAGCGCCCGCTGACCGTCGTCGACGCCACCAAGGCACCGTTGACATGCGCCCGCTGGACCAAACACGATGGCGCCACCACCAATTCGCTCACTCTGCTGACGGGGGCCACGCTGCCGCTGCCGGTCGACGAGCACACCGTCGCCCTGGCCGGACCGGCCGGCACCGCGCAACGCGTCGCGGTGACCCCGGGCACCGGATACTTCGTCCAGGCCACCGGTCAGGGGGGCGTCCCGGCGCTGTCCGGCTACTGGATCAGCGACACCGGCGTCCGCTACGGCATCTCCACCGAAGGAGATGCCACCAGTGCCGACCGGAAAACCCCTGCCGCGCTGGGACTTACCGCAACACCGCTGCCGGTGCCGTGGTCGATCCTCAGCCAGTTCGCGCCCGGCCCCACGTTGTCGCGGAGTGACGCGTTGCAGATCCCGGCGCTCGTGCCCACCCGGACGAGCCCGGCAGTCGATATCGCCGTGAGGGAGAACCCGTGAGCCGTCTGATCTTCGAAGCGCGGCGCCGGCTGCCCGTCCCGGCAACTCGCGCAAGCGTCATCACGATCGAGCCGCCGCCAGAGCTGCCGCGGCTGGTGCCGCCGTCGTTGTTGCGCCGCGTGCTGCCTTACCTGATCGTCATCCTGATTGTCGGCATGGTCGTGGCCCTGGTGGCCACCGGCATGCGTGTCATCTCGCCGCAGACACTGTTCTTCCCGTTCGTACTCCTGTTGGCCGCCACCGCTTTCTACCGCGGTTCGGACAACAAGACCCGGACCGAGGAGGTCGACGCCGAACGCGCCGATTACCTGCGCTACCTGTCCGTGGTGCGGGACAACGTGCGGGCCCAGGCTGCCGAACAGCGCGCCGCGCTCGAGTGGTCCCACCCCGCCCCCGACCAGCTGGCCGCCATCGCGGGCACCCGCCGCCAGTGGGAGCGCGACCCGCACGACGCCGACTACCTGGTGGTGCGTGCCGGGCTGCACGACGCGCGCCTGGAGACGGTGCTGCAGGTCAAGGACACCGCGGCCGAGATCGATCTGGAGCCGGTGTCGCACAGCGCATTGCGCGGACTGCTGGACGTGCAGCGGACAGTACCTGCGGTGCCCGGCGGTATCGACCTGGCCAAGGTCTCGCGGATCACCGTGCTCGGGAATGCCGATGAGGTGCGGGGCGCCCTGCGGGCCTGGATCGCGCAAGCGGTGACGTGGCACGACCCGGCACTGCTCGGGATCGGCCTCGCTACGGCGGACGCCGAGGCGCTGGAGTCGGAGTCGTGGTCGTGGCTGAAGTGGCTGCCGCACAGTGACATTCCGGGCCAGATCGACGGTGTCGGCCCGGCCCGCTACCTGGCCGCGAGCGTCCCCGAACTTGCCGGACTGCTGTCCGGTGAACTCGACGACCGGCAGCCGTTCGGTGCCGCCGACAGCATCCCGCAGCGGCACCTGCTGATCGTCGTGGACGATCCGGATGCCGACCTCGGTGAACTGCTGCCGCGGGCCGGCCTGGCCGGTGTCACGGTGCTGCAGCACGGCACGGAACAGCCGGAGTACCCGGACCCCGATCGACCGGTGCTGCGCGTGGCCGACGGCCGTATCGAGCGGTGGGCGGCGGCCGGCTGGCAGCCGTATTTCGATGTCGCCGACGACTTCTCGCCGCACGCCGCGGCACACCTGGCCCGCGGTCTCGCGCGCTGGGACTCCAACCCGAACCGGGCCCGGAGCACCGGTGCCGGTCTGGCCACCTTCGGCACCCTGCTGGGGATTCCGGATGCGGCGGCGCTGGACGTCGCAGGCCTGTGGGCGCCGCGCTCGCGGGCCGAAGAGCTCCGGGTGCCCATCGGTGTCACCGCCACCGGTGAGCCGCTGATGTTCGACCTCAAGGACGAGGCCGAAGGCGGCATGGGCCCGCACGGTCTGATGATCGGCATGACGGGCTCGGGCAAGTCGCAGACCCTGATGTCGATCCTGTTGTCGCTGTTGACGACGCACTCGGCCGAGCGCCTCATCGTCATCTACGCCGATTTCAAGGGCGAGGCCGGCGCCGACATCTTCCGGGACTTCCCGCAGGTGGTCGCCGTCATCTCGAACATGGCGGAGAAGCGCTCGCTGGCCGACCGGTTCGCGGACACCCTCCGCGGTGAGGTGGCCCGGCGTGAGCAGTTGCTGATGGAGGCCGGCCGCCGCGTGCAGGGCAGCGCCTTCAACTCGGTGCTGGAGTACGAGGCGGCCAGGGATCAGGCCGCCGCGGCCGGCATCGAATTACCCCCCATCCCGACGCTGCTGGTGGTCGCCGACGAGTTCTCCCTGATGCTCGCCGACCATCCCGAATATGCCGAGCTGTTCGATTACGTTGCCCGCAAGGGCCGTTCGTTCCGCATCCACATCCTGTTCGCATCGCAGACGCTGGACGTGGGCCGGATCAAGGACATCGACAAGAACACCTCCTACCGCATCGGGCTGAAGGTCGCGAGCCCGTCGATCAGCCGCCAGATCATCGGCGTCGAGGACGCGTACCACATCGAAGCCGGTCCGGAACACAAGGGCGAGGGATTCCTGGTCCCCACGCCGGGCGCGGTGCCGGTGAAGTTCCGCAGCACCTACGTCGACGGCATCTACGACCCGCCACGCGCCGAGAAAGCGGTTGTGGTGCATGCGGTTCCGCAGCCACAGCTGTTCCCGGCGGGCCATGTCACCCCGGCCCCCGACACGGTGATCGTCACCGACACGGCGCCGGATCTGCGTCCGCCCCGCAAGCTCGTCGCCACCATCGGCGCGCAGCTGGCGCAGTACGGCCCGCAGGCGCCGCGCCTGTGGCTGGCACCGCTGGACGAGCCGATCGCGCTGCCGGAGCTGTTGGCCGGCACCGAGATTCCCGCGGGCCACGGCCGCTGGCCGCTGGGCGAGATCGACCGCCCGTTCCAGATGCGCCGCGACCCGCTGGTCTTCGATGCCACGTCGGCGGCCGCCAACGTGCTCATCCACGGTGGGCCGAAGTCCGGGAAATCGACTGCGCTGCAGACATTCATCCTGTCGGCCGCCGCGACGCATTCGCCACGCGCGGTCACGTTCTACTGCCTCGACTACGGCGGCGGCGGGCTGCGCTCGCTCAAGCCGCTGGCCCATGTCGGCAGCGTCGCCTCGCCGCTGGAGCCCGAGCGCATCCGTCGCACCTTCGGTGAGCTGGAGCAGCTGCTGGCGTCCCGTCAGGCCCGCGCCGCCGCCGGTGACGGCGACTTGCGCGACGATGGCTACGGCGACGTGTTCCTGGTGATCGACAACCTGTATGCGTTCAGCCGCGACAACACCGACACGTTCAACACCCGTAACCCGTTGCTGTCCAAGGTGACCGAACTGGTGAACACCGGCATGGCATACGGCATCCACGTGGTGATCACGACGCCGAACTGGCTCGAGGTGCCGCTGGCGATGCGCGACGGCCTCGGTCTGCGGCTCGAGCTCAAGCTGGCCGACTCGCGCGACAGCAATGTGCGGGCCACCGGCACCCCGGGAATCGCGGCCCTGTCCCGCCCCGCCGACGGCGTCCCCGCCGACCAGCCGGGGCGCGGCCTGACCATGGCCGCCGAGCACTTCCTGTTCGCTGAACCGGATCTGGGTGCGATCGCCGCCATCAACGCCCGGTACCCGGGGCAGACGGCGCCGCCCGTGCGCCTGCTGCCGACGGACCTGGCCCCGGAAACCCTTGCGCCGCTGTATCACAGCCCTGAGACGGTCGTCATCGGTCAGCGCGAGCAGGACCTGGCGCCGGTCACGGTCGACTTCGCGGCCAACCCGCTGCTGATGGTGCTGGGCGATGCCAAGTCCGGCAAGACGACGCTGCTGCGCCACCTGATCCGCACGGTCCGGGACAACTCCACGCCGGAGTCGGTCGCGTTCACCGTGATCGACCGCAGACTGCACCTGGTGGACGAGCCGCTGTTCCCGGACAACGAGTACACGCCCAACGTCGACCGGGTCACCCCGGCGATGCTCGGGCTGGCCGCACTGCTCGAAAAGCGCAGGCCCCCAGCGGGTCTGACGGCTGCCGAGCTGAGCGGATGGACATACCGGAACGGGCAGGGCAACCACCTGCACTACCTGATCATCGACGACGTCGACCAGATCCCGGATGCTCCCGCGGTCAGTGGTCCGTTCGTCGGCCAGCGGCCCTGGACGGCACTGCTGGGGCTGTTGGCCCAGGCGTCCGAGCTGGGTCTGCGGGTGATCGTCACCGCCCGGGCCGCCGGCTCCGCCCACGCGGTGATGACGGCTCCGTTGCTGCGCAGGCTCAACGAGCTGCAGGCCACCACCGTCATGCTGTCCGGCAATCCGCAGGACAGCGGCCGCATCCGCGGCCACCGGTTCAACCGGCTGCCGGCCGGCCGGGCCATGGTCCTCGGCGACAGCGACGAGGCCACGTACGTCCAGTTGATCAATCCGCTGGTGGCCGACCCGATCACGGGCCGGCCCACCGGAACACAACGAGGGGAGTTCCACTGATGACATTGCGCGTCGTTCCCGAAGGACTGACCGCAGCCGGTGCCGCCGTCGAGGCGCTCACCGCCCGGCTGGCCGCGGCCCACGCCGCGGCCGCACCCGCGGTCACCGCGGTGATCCCGCCCGCCGCGGATCCGGTTTCGCTGCAGACGGCGATCAGCCTCAGCGCCCACGGCGCCGAGCACGAGGCGGTCGCGGCCCAGGGCATCACCGAACTGGGCCGTGCCGGGGGCGGTGTCACCGAAGCCGGAATCAGCTACGCGACGGGCGACGCCGAAGCCGCCGCCACGTACGTGACGGTCCTGGGCTGACATGACCGCCCCCATGGGGACAGGCCTGCCGGCCGGGCCAATCTGGGCGGCGCTGCCGCCCGAAGTCCATTCGACGCTGCTGTCCAGCGGACCCGGTCCGGGCGCACTGCTGGCCGCAGCGGGTGCCTGGCAGTCGCTGAGCGCCGAATATGCCTCGGCCGCAGCTGAACTCACCGCGCTGTTGGGTGAGGTCCAGGCGGGGGCCTGGGAGGGGCCGAGCGCCGAGCAGTACCTCGCCTCGCACGCGCCGTACCTGACCTGGCTGGCCCAGGCCAGCGCCAACAGCGCGGCCAACGCGGTCCAGCACGAGACCGCCGCCGCGGCCTACACCACCGCTCTGGCCGCGATGCCGACGCTTCCCGAACTGGCCCTCAACCACGTCGTGAATGCGGCCCTGATCGCGACGAATTTCTTCGGTATCAACACGATTCCGATCGCGCTGAACGAAGCCGACTACGCCCGCATGTGGCTGCAGGCCGCGACCGTGATGGCTACGTACCAGGCGGTGTCTGGCGCGGCGGTGGCAGCGGCCCCGACGACGACGCCGGCACCGATGATGCTGGCGGCGGGTGTCGGCGAGGCGGGCACCGCGTCGGCGAGCGCGACGCAGGCGGGCGCCCAGCTGCAGGCGGCGGATGCCGGTTCGTCGCTGGACGCGTCGAACGCGATCACCGACTATCTGTACAACTACATCAAAACCCTGCCGGGCGGCGATCTCATCTGGAAGTTCCTGCAGGATCCGCTGGGCCAGATCCAGCAGATGATCTTCGACTTCCTGACCAACCCGTCGGAAGCGCTGACCACTTGGGGGCCACTGCTTTTCGCGCTCGGCTATCAGGCGTTCTTCCAGCCCGTCGGCTGGGGTACCTGGGGCGCGATGCTGTCGGCACCGTTGTGGGGGCCGGCACTGATCGCCGTCGGTCTGTCCAGCCTGGGCCTGCTGGCGCTGCTCGAACCCGACTACGTGCCGGATCCCGAAGTCGCCGATGCATTCCCGCCGCCGCCGCAGTTGCAGGCTGCCGACCACCAGATGCCGGTGGTCAGCGTCGCCCCGACGGTGCCGGCCACCCCGGCCTCCCCGGCGAGCGCGCCTGCGCCCGCGCCGACTTCGGTCGCGACACCCGCACCGGCCGCGCCGGCGCCGCTGATGGCGTACGCGGTGGCCGTCGACGACCCGGGGCCGGGATTCACTCCGACCTTGCGGGACGGCGCCACCGCGCCGGCGCCGGCATCCGGGATCGCGGCCGCCGCCGCGGCAGCCGCCGCAGCAGCCGCAACCGAACGTCGCCGCGCCCGGCGCCGCCGCGCCGCGAAGGAGCGGGGTGTCCGCGACGAGTACATGGACATGAACTCAGAGGTCGACCCGGACTTCGGTGATGACCCCGATCGGCGGCAGGAAGTGCTGGCCTCTGCCCGCGGCGCCGGACCGGTCGGTTTCAGTGGCACCGTGACCGGCCAGGACCAGCAGGCGACCGGCCTGAACCGCCTGACCGGCAACGGTTTCGGGGGCGGTGTCACCGAGCCCATGCTGCCCGGCAGCTGGGACACGGAAGGCGGTGCCAACCGCTGAGCCTGCGGACCAAAAGATTTGACCACCAACAGAATCGCCGACGAACCCCGAGAGGAACCACCATGAGTATGCTCGACGCACACATCCCCCAGCTGATCGCTTCCGAGTCGACCTTCTCCGCCAAGGCCGCGCTGATGCGCAGCACCATCGGCCAGGCCGAGCAGGCCGCACAGTCGGCCCAGGGCTTCCACCAGGGTGACTCGGCGGCCGCCTTCCAGGCCGCACATGTCCGCTTCATGGCGGTCGCTGCCAAGGTCAACGCCCTGCTCGACATCGCACAGGCCAACCTGGGCGACGCGGCCGGCACCTACGTCGCGCAGGACACCGCCGCGGCAGGTACGTACACCTCCGTCTAGCCGACCGCGAACGCCCTACGCAGACAACTCAGAATCGAGGAGACCTCATGTCCCAGATCATGTACAACTACCCGGCGATGCTGGCCCACGCCGGTGAGATGACCGCCTACGCAGGCGCTTTGCACGCCGTCGGCCTCGACATCGCCAGCGAGCAGGCGGCTTTGGCCGGTGCCTGGCAGGGCGACACCGGAACCAGCTACCAGGCGTGGCAGGCCCAGTGGAACACCGCCATGGAAGAACTCGTCCACGCCTACCGGGCGATGGCGAGCACCCACGAGACCAACACGCTGTCGATGAGCGCACGTGACAGCGCCGAAGGCGCCAAGTGGGTTTAGGTCGGGCGGTTTCGGCGCGTTCCGGGTCGCTCGGCGACCCGGAACGCGCCGGAATCCCGGTCTCCGCGGTCGAACTGACCGCGGCGCAAGCCTGGTTCCTCGCGGATCGCCTGGGCGCCGGAAGCTTTCCGTGGGTGCTGGCCATCACGCAGCCCTACAGCGACCCCGCCGCCAAGAACGGCTTCGATGCCGACCAGGTCACCGCGCTGACGCGGATGGGGGTGCTGTCCTCGGACGGCTCCGTGCATCCCGCTGTCGCGCAATGGATTCGGGCCGTGTGCCGGCCCCGGCGCTGGCTGGAACTGCGATGGGTGTCCGGAGCCGGCGCCATGCTGCGCGGGATTCTCGTGCGCAGCGGCGACCTGACCGTGGCGGTCCTGCGCAGCGACCACCTGATGACCTGCACCGAACTGACCGTCGCTTCGCCGGACGCGCTGGTGCCGGTGCTCACGGCAGGGTTGTCCGGCCGTGCGCCGGCCCGCTTCGACGACTTCGCGATGCCGGCCCACATCGGGGCCAAGGCCGACGAACGACTGCGCCGCGGCGACTCGCTGGACGACGTGATGGACCACCTCGGCATCCCGCCTTCGGCGCATGCCGTCGTGCGGGCCGCGTTCGCTCCCGGCCGCAGTTATGTCGAGATCGTGGCGGGCGATCATCGCGACGGCCACCGGATCAGCACCGACGTCGGCGTCAGCATCGTCGACACCGCCGCCGGCCGCGTCGTCGTGGCGCCGGTGAAAGCCGCTGACGGCACCTGGTTTTCAAACTTCACCCCGGGCACCGACCTCGCCGTCACCGCTGCGGTGCAGCGGCTCACCGCCACGCTGCCCGACGGTTCCTGGTTCCCCACGGCGAACCTGACCCGAGACTTCGAGACCTCGACTGGAGAACGGAAAGAAAATGTCCCCCAACACGTCTGGTAGTACCGCGATGCCGATTGTGCGGGTCGCGGTGCTCGCCGCGGGCGACGAGCAGGGTGGTCGCGGGCGACTCACCGACGTCGCCCTGCCTGTGGGCCTGCCCCTGCGCGAGATCGTCCCCGCGGTGCGGCGCATCGTCGCGCACGAGGCGACCGCAGGTGCCGAGCTGTCCCTCGCCCCGCTGGGTGGCGCGGCGTACAGCCTCGACGCGACACTCGACACCGTCGGCGTCGTCGACGGCGATCTCCTTGCACTGCAGCCGGTGCCCGCCGGCCCGCCGGCCCCGCGCATCGTCGAGGACATCGCCGATGCCGCCGCCATCTTCTCCGCGGCCCGCGAAAAACCGTGGGGCAATGCACACATCCGCCGTTTCGCGGCGTGGGCCGTCGTGGCCTTGACAGTGCTCGCCACCGCGCTGGCCACTCTGGTGCGGGTACGCACCGGCCAGCCGGCCGGCCTGTTCACCGTCGTCGGCGTGGCGGTGCTGACCGTCGCCGCCGCTCTGCTGACCCGGCCCGCCATGCCGCGGCTGGCGACTGCCCTGAGCCTGGCGGCCCTGCTGCCGGTCGGTGCGGCCTTCGCGCTGGCGGTCCCCGGCCCGTCCGGTCCGGCCGGCCTGCTGCTCGGCGCGGCGGCGGTCGCGGTCTGGTCGATCGTCAGCATCACCGTCGGCGGGCAGGCCATCGCGGCCTTCACCGCCACGACCGTCCTCGGCATCGCGGGCGTGATCGTCGGTGGCGCCGCTTCGATCTGGCAGTTGGGTAACGCCGTGGTCGGCGCTGTGCTCATCGTTTTCGCGCTGCTGGTTGTGGTCCAGGCCGCGCAGTTGTCGACGCTGTGGGCGCGCTTCCCGGTGCCGAACATCCCGGCGCCGGGCGACCCCACGCCGTCGGCCCTGCCACGGTCGGTGCTGGCTGATCTGCCGCGCCGGGTCCGGGTGTGCGACGCGCACCAGACCGGCTTCCTCGCCGGTGCCGTGCTGACCATGACGGCCGGTTCGGTGGTCCTGGTGGCCGGGGCCCACCCGTCGCCCTGGGCCTGGTACGTGGTCGCCGCCGCCGCGCTCGCCACGGCGCTGCGGGCCCGCATCTGGGACTCGGTGCCGTGCAAGGTGTGGCTGCTGAGCCAGCCGTATCTGCTCGCGGCCGTGCTGCTCACGGTATTCGCCGTCGGGGGGCATTACGCCGGCGCGTGGTGGTCGCTGGGTGTGCTCGCGGCGCTCGTGACGGTCGGTGTGGTGGCTGCCCTGAACCCGCAGGTGGCCGACCCGCAGACCTACTCGCTGCCGATGCGCCGCCTGGTCGGTTTCGCGGCGACGGCATTGGACGCTTCACTGATCCCGGTGCTGGCCTACCTGGTGGGTCTGTTCGCCTGGGTCATCAACCGGTGATGGTGGCCATCCGGCGCGGAATCTCCGTCCTGACAGCCGCTTTCGCCGCGACTGCCGGGGTGGTGCCGACGGCACTGGTGCCGGCCGCCGGTGCCATCGTGCCACCGCAGGTCGACGAACATGCGGCGCCGCCGTCGGGCAGCGTCGGACCCGTCGCGGCGATGGGACAGCGCGGACAGTGCATCACCGCCGGCGTGCTGCCCGGGACCGACCCCGGCGCACCGGGTCCGGGCCACACCCAGCTCAACGTGCCGGGTGCCTGGGCCTTCAGCCGCGGTGACGGACAGACGGTGGCGGTCATCGACACCGGCGTACATCCCGGTCCGCGGTTGCCGAATGTCCAGGGCGGCGGTGATTTCGTGGAGAACACCGACGGACTCACCGATTGCGATGGCCACGGCACCCTCGTCGCCGGACTGATCGCCGGTCAGCCGGGGGCGGACGGGTTCTCCGGCGTCGCGCCGGGCGCCCGCATACTGGCCATCCGTCAGACGTCCGAGCGCTACGCCCCGCGCGGAAATGGGGGAGACCCGGCTGCGGCGCACGCGACCATCGCGGTCGCGACGCTGGCCCGCGCCGTGGTGCATGCCGCCGACCTGGGCGCCAAGGTCATCGCCATCACCGCGGTGACCTGCCTGCCCGCCGATCGGCCCGTCGATCAGACCGAATTGGGCGCGGCGCTGAAATACGCTGCGCAGGAAAAGGATGCGGTGATCGTCGCCGCCGCAGGCAATGATCGGGCCGGTCTGGCCGGTGGCCCGTCCTGCGAGGCGAATCCCCTCGACAATCCCGGGAACGCAGCCGATCCGCGGAACTGGGCCGGGGTCAAGTCGGTGTCGATCCCGTCCTGGTGGCAGCCGTACGTGCTGTCGGTCGGATCGCTCGACGCCGCCGGACAACCGTCGGACTTCACCACCCCCGGTCCCTGGGTCGGCATCGCGGCACCAGGTGAGAACGTCGCGTCGACCGGCGCGAACGGCCTCGCCAACGCGCTGCCCAACGAGCGTGGCGACCTGTTCCCGTTGCGCAGCAGCAGCTATGCCGCCGCCTACGTCGCAGGTGTCGCAGCGTTGGTGCGCAGCCGATTTCCCGCGCTGAACGCGGCCGACGTGACGCACCGGCTGACCGCCACCGCACACGGTGCCGCACGCTCGCCGTCGAACCTGGTGGGCGCCGGCGTCGTCGACCCGGTTGCGGCTTTGACCTGGGACCTGCCGGCGATGGCCCCGGCACCGAAATCTGTCGCGGTGCCGATGCCGCCCGAGCCGGCGCCGAAGGACACCACGCCCCGGACCATCGCGTTCACCGGGGCGGCGGTGCTGGCGATCGCCGCACTGGTCGCCCTGGTCGCGTACCGAAGAAAGGACGGTGCCCGATGACGGCCCGAATCACGTTGGCACTGCTGGCGATCATCCCGGCGGCCATGACGTACCCGTGGCACACGACACCGCAGAAGTGGCTCCTGGGCATCGCGGTCGCCATTGTGCTGCTGGTGTTCGCCTGGTGGCGCGGACTGTTTTTCACCACCATGGTGGCCCGCCGATTCGCGGTGTGGCGCAGGAACCGGCGCGGCGCCACGCGGCCGGCCGCCGGTCAGGTCACGGTGGTTTTGGAAGCCGACGAATTCCCTTACGATGCATTGCCTCTCGTCGCTTCCTACGTGGATCGCTACGGCGTGCGCTGCGATTCGGTGCGTGTCACCGAACGCCGGCTCGATGGTGCGCGCAGCGCGTGGGTCAGCGTGACTGTGGCGGCCGCATCGAATCTTGCTGCGCTGCAGGCGCGGTCGTCGGATCTGCCGCTCGCGGACACCGCGGAGAAGGTCGCCCGGCGGCTGGCCGACCAGCTGCGCGAGGCCGGCGTCGCGGTCGCGGTCACCGACGCTGCGCCCGCACCCAGATCGGACGGCGCGCGCGAGACGTGGCGCGCGGTCCGTGACGCGGACGGGTACCTGACGGCCTACGGACTGCCCGCCGATCAGCGGCTGCCGGACTGCCTTGCTGAGCTGGACTCGACGACCGAACTGTGGACGGTCCTCGAGTTCTCCCCTGGTGCAACCATTTCCGCGGCCTGCGCGGTGCGTACGGCCAACGCTCCCGCTGCGGCGGCCGTCGCGGGCCTGGCACGAGAGTCGGGGCGGCAAGGGCCGCTGGTGGCGGCGATGGCACCGGCGTCGGCCGGTGGTCTCGGAACACGGGCCGGTGTACTGACGGCCGGGTTGCTCGCGGAGCTGTCCGGGCTCGGCTCTGACGCCGCGGTTGCGTCCGCGGCTACGGCGTAGAAGGCCGAGTGGCGAACGCCGTTACCCGCGGGATCAACGGGCGGGGCGTGCCTGGCCGGCCTGACGGTCGCTGCTGTCGAACATGAACGGGCTCATGAACTTGGTCATGCGGCGGAGATAGTCGGGCTGGCTGACGTGCAGGATGTGGTTGCCCGGGAACCAGTGGAACGCGCAGCGATCCCAGTGTTCCCACAGCAATTCGGCCTGCTGCGGGGGCGCCAGGCGGTCACCCAAACCGGCGATGATCAGCCGCCGATCCGTGGGCACCAGCGGCTTGTAGTTCAGGGGTGAATGGTACTGCCCAGCTGTGGCGACCAGGTCCTCGTCGGTGTGGGCCAACCGGTTGCTCAGCTTGACGAGCAGGTTGGCGGGGAACCACTCGTCGACCGTGCGGTCCGGAGTCACCACCGGAACGTTCGGGATGACGGCCTGGATGCGGTCGTCGACCGAGGCGATCAGTGACGAGGTGTAGCCGCCCAGCGACATCCCGGTCAGCGCAACGCGATCGACACCGGTGTGCTCCAGATAGTCGAGCACGGAACGGAAGTCGTGCACCGCTTGCGCCATGGCCTCCGCGAAACCCGGGACGCCGTCCATGAAGAAGCCGTAGCCACTGTACGGAGAGCCCTTCTCGGCGCGCGGTCCGTGGAACGGCAGGGTGTACAGCAGGACGTCATACCCGGACCGGAAGAACCACGGCAGCGAGAAGAACAAGCCGTTGAACAGGTACGGCGAGCCCATGAACCCGTGGATCACGCACAGCGTGGGGCGCGGACCGTCGTCGTGCCGCCAGTGCTGGGCATGCACGACGTTGTTGCGGGTGTAGCCGCGCCGGCGGTCCCGGATGCCGGGATACACGGCGTCGTAACTGCTCTGGAACCAGATGTTCTGTACCTGGCCGCGCGCGATCCACTGCGCGACGGGGCCGGCGGGCCGCGTCGACACCAGTGGCGGACGGCTGGGCGCCGGGAAGCACTGCTGCGGGTCCTTCGTGGTCGCGAGTTCGGCGTAGAACCGCAGGGCGTCCGGGTCGTCGCCGGTCCGGTTGCGCACCGCCGAGGCGGCCATCCGCGGAAGCATGCCGGCACCGATCACCGAGGCCAGCGCCGTGCGCAGGCCCAGGTCAGCCACGGCCGAGGAGTCGACGATCAGCTTCTGTTGCCAGGTCAGGTCGGCCCGGCGCGGCAGTCCGCGCGCGGTGGCATCCGCGCCCGGTACGTCGGGGACCGGGACGGGTGGGTTGAACGCATCGCCTTGCGGACTGGTCACGTTCGGATGCTAACCCCGGTTCTCGGCGCCCGTCAGCCGATCGTCGAGATCGAACAGCCTGGCAGCGTTGTGGTACAGCACTTTTCGCAGCCAGTCGTCGTCAGCGGCGACCTTGGTGAGCACGTTCAGTGATTCGGCGTACGGGTAGGGGATGTTGGGGAAATCGCTGCCGAACAGGATGCGGTCACCGAGCGCACCCAGGCGCGCCAATTCGGCGGGCGGGAACGGCATCGTTTCCTCGATGAACGGGGTGAACGCCATGGTGGTGTCGAGGTACAGGCCGGCGAAGTGTTCACAGAGGTCCATGAACTCGCGGTATTCGGGCATGCCCAGGTGCGCGATGATCAGGTTGAGGCTCGGGTGCCGGTCCAGCACCGTGCGGACCTGGTCGGGGCCGGTGTGGGTACCGGGCGTCGGACCGGAACCGCAGTGGATGATCACCGGGACGCCGGCGTCGGCGATGGTGCCCCACACGTCGTCGAGCAGTGGATCGGCGGGGTTGTAGTCGCCGACCTGCACGTGCGCCTTGAAGACCCGGGTGCCCCCGGCGATGGCTTCGGCGACATAGTCCGGTGCGCCGGGTTCGGGGTAGAACGTCGCGGTGGACAGGCAGTCGGGGGTCTGCGCGGCGAACTGCGCGGCCCACTGGTTGAGCCAGGCCGCCATGTCGGGCTTGTGCGGATAGACCAGTGACGTGAACGCCAGCACCCCGAAACCGCGCAGCGTGTCCAGCCGGTGCTGCTCCTCGGTGCGGTACGTGATGGGCCAGACGCGGCCCGTCAGCGGACCCGCGCTGTCGAAGTACTTCCACACCTTGTCCATCACGTTCTTGGGCATGAAATGGGTGTGCACATCGATCAGGCCCGGGAGGCCCAGCGACTGCCAGAGGTCGCGTACTGACTCGTCCATCACCTAACAGAATGGCAGGCCCGCACCGGCCGCTTGCACGCCCCGTCGCTGAATTCGCCCCAGGAGACGGCAGGATGGGGATGTGTGGAACCCGGACACCTACCTCGCCTTCGCTGACCACCGCGGCCGGCCCTTCTACGAACTGCTCGCACGAGTCGGTGCCGAGACGCCGCGGCGGGTGGCGGACATCGGCTGCGGTCCGGGGAATCTGACCGCCACGCTGCCGCAGCGGTGGCCCGACGCAGTGATCGAAGCGGTGGACAACTCACCGGAGATGGTGGCCGCGGCCCGCACCCGCGGCGTCGACGCCCGGGTGGTCGCCGCCGCCGACTGGTCGCCCGCACCGGACACCGATGTGTTGGTGAGTAATGCTGTGCTGCAATGGGTTCCGGAACATCGTGAGCTGCTGCGGCGATGGGTGACACAACTACCGAAGGGCGCCTGGCTGGCGTTCCAGGTGCCGGGGAACTTCGACTCGCCGTCGCATCAGGCGGTACGTGAGGTGGCCCGCTATCCGGAATTCGCCGACGCACTGGCCGATATCCGGTTCCGGGAGACGAACGTGGTCGACGACCCGGCCGGGTACGCCGCGCTCCTGACCGCCGCGGGCTGCACCGTCGACGCCTGGGAGACGACGTATCTGCACCAATTGTCCGGAGAAACCCCGGTGCTGGACTGGATCACCGGTACCGCGCTGACCGACGTCCGTGCCCGCCTCACCGACGAGGCCTGGGCGCGGTACCGGCAGGCGATCATCCCGCTGCTGGCGCAGGCCTATCCGCCCCAGCCCGACGGCACGACGTTCTTCCCGTTCCGCCGGATTTTCGTCGTCGCGCAGACGTGAATCAGTGCACCTGCTGGTATTGGTGCTGAATCGGGGTCCCGGGCTGGGGAGCGCTGTTCTGGTGCGCGACGACCTGGTGCACCGAGCTCGAGGTGGTGTTCGGCGCGGCGTGAGCGGACGTGGCCAGACCGATGGCGATCAGTCCGGGCGCGACCGTCAGGCCGACGACGATGATGAAGTAGCTGACCCAGCGGGTGACGATGCTCATCTGAATTCTCCTGCTGCTGTGGGCGTTTGATGTCGTGTCCGGAGTGGTCCGGTGTTGACTCAAGAGTCCCGCAGCAGGTCCGCGGTGTCTGTCCACCGGCCGGGCCCTCAATAGGATGAATCCCGTGTCCCCCGATTGGGGGACAGCTCCCGATCACGGCGTGGGCAGGGTGGACAAGTACCTGAATGCAATGTGGCTGGCGATTTCCCGACGGTTTTTGCCCTGAGGGACTTCTGGGGGCCTGCACGAGTCCCTGGCTTCAATCATGAAGACCGTCGGGGCCCGGTGATTGAAGCCAGGGATTTATTGGTCAGCGGATGGCGTTGAGCGCCCCCAGCACCTGCGCCACCAGCTTGTCGATGTCGGCGCCGGTGGTGTCGACCACGAGGTCGGGATTCTCCGGCGGCTCGTAGGGGGCGTCCACACCGGTGAGTCCGCGCAACTCGCCGGCGTTGGCCCGGGCGTAGAGGCCCTTGGGGTCGCGCCGCTCGCACTCGGCGCGCGGCGTGGACACGTAGACCTCGATGAAGGGCAGCTTGGCGACGGTGCTCAGCTCGCGCGCGGTGTCGCGGTCCGATTTCAGCGGCGACACCAGCGATGCCAGCGCGACTACACCGGAGTCGGCCAGCAGCCGGGCCAGGTGGCCCACCCGGCGGATGTTCTCGGCCCGGTCACCGGCGGAAAAGCCCAGGTCGTCGGACAGCCCGTGCCGGATGTTGTCGCCGTCCAGCAGGTAGGCGACCTGCCCGGTTTCGACGAGCGCCCGCTCGACCGCGACGGCCAGCGTCGACTTGCCCGATGCCGGCAGCCCGGTGAACCAGATGGTCGCGCCCCGCTGCCCGGTTCGCGCCCAGCGGTAGGAGCGGTCCAATGACGAAGGGTGCCAACGGATGTCGCTGCGCGAGTGGGTCCCGAGCTTCACCTCGCGCGGCTCGGTGATGGTGCCGGCGCCGACGGTGTCGTTGGACGTCTCGTCGATCAGGATGAAGGCGCCGCTCTCCCGGTTGTCGCGGTACGGGTCGGCGATCACCGTCGAACTCGTGCGCAGCGTGACGGCGCCGATGTCGTTGAGTACCAACTCGACCGGCTGATCGATGTCGTCGAGCGTCTCCGGATCGAGCCGCGTGTGCAGCGCCTGCACTGTCGCGCGGACGGTGCGGGTGCCCTGCTTGAGTGCCAGCCGGTCGCCGGCCCGCAGCGGGGTCTCGGCGAACCAGCACACCGTCGCGTCGAGTTCGCGGGCCAGCACCGGGATCGAGGCGTTCTCGGCGCCGCTGACCAGCACATCGCCGCGGCCGACGTCGATGTCGTCGGCCAGCTCGATCGAAACCGACAGGGGCGCAACGGCAATGGTGCGGTCGTCGTCGAGGGTGTCGACGGCCGTGACGGTCGAGCTGGTGCCCGCCGGCAGGCTGAGGACGGTGTCGCCGACCTGCAGGGTGCCGGCAGTGAGCCGGCCGGTGTAGCGGCGCCGCTGCTCGGCGGTGGGCCGGGACACCCACTGGATGGGCAACCGCAGCTTGGCCGGTTCGGCCTGGGGCGCACTGAGTTCGATGCCCTCCAGGTACTCCAGCAGCGTCGGCCCCTCGTACCACGGGGTGTTCTCCGACCGGTGCACGACGTTGTCGCCGAGCTTGGCGGCCAGCGGGATCACCGTCAGGTCGACAGCGCCGAGCCGGGCGGCAACCTGACCCAGCTCGTCGTGCACGGCGTCGAACCGCGCCTGGTCGAAATCGACCAGGTCGATCTTGTTGACCGCCGCTGCGAAATGCTTGATACCCAACAGCTTTGCGATCCGCGCGTGGCGCAGCGTCTGGCGCAGGACACCGGCGCGGGCGTCGACCAGCAGGATGGCCACGTGCGCGTTGGAGGCGCCGGTGAACATGTTGCGGGTGTAGCGCTCGTGCCCCGGGGTGTCGGCCAGGATGTAGCTGCGGGCCTCGGTGGAGAAGAAGCGGTAGGCCACATCGATGGTGATGCCCTGTTCGCGTTCGGCGCGCAGGCCGTCGGACAGGGCCGCCAGGTCGGCCACCCCGTCGTCGTCGGTGACGGCGTCGAGGTGATCCAGGGGCAGGCTGTCGGTGTCGTGCAGCAGCCGGCCGATCAGCGTGCTCTTGCCGTCGTCGACGGAGCCTGCCGTGGCAATCCGCAGAAGTTGCCTGGTGCTCATCAGAAGTAGCCCTCTCGCTTACGGTCTTCCATCGCCGCCACCGACGTCCGGTCGTCGGCCCGGGTCTCGCCGCGTTCCGACACGGTGGCAGCGGAGATCTCGGCGATCACGCTCGCGATGTCGACGGCCTTCGACCGCACCGCGCCGGTGATGGTGAGGTCGCCGACGGTGCGGTAGCGCACCCACTCGACGGCGGCCTTCTCGTTACCGGTCGGCTGCGTGTACTCGGACACGGCGAGCAGGATGCCGTCGCGCTCGAACACCTCGCGTTCGTGCGCGAAGTAGATCGGCGGCAGCTCAAGGTTTTCCAGCTCGATGTAGCGCCAGATGTCGAGCTCGGTCCAGTTGGACAGCGGGAACACCCGGACCTGTTCGCCCTTGCGGATGCGGCCGTTGTACAACGACCACGGCTCGGGCCGCTGGGCGCGCGGGTCCCACTGGCCGAACTCGTCGCGGAAGCTCAGGATGCGTTCTTTGGCACGGGCGCGTTCCTCGTCGCGGCGGGCGCCGCCGAACGCGGCGTCGAAGCCGCCGGCCTCCAGGGCATCGAGCAGGGTGCGGGTCTGCTGCCGGTTGCGCGACGCGCCCGGGCCCGGATCGGCCACCCGGCCGGTGTCGATGCTCTCCTGCACCGAGCCGACGAGCAGCTTGTGCCCGACGCCGGTGGTGCGGCGATCCCGGAAGTCGATGACCTCCGGGAAGTTGTGACCGGTGTCGACGTGCAGCACAGGAAAAGGTAGAGGCCCGGGGCTGAATCCGATGTCGCCGGCCTTCCGGCTCCGGAAAGCCTTCTCGGCCAGGCGAAGTAGCACGATCGAGTCCTTGCCCGCGGAGAACAGCAACACCGGGCGCTCCAGCTCGGCCACCACCTCGCGGATGATGTGCACGGCTTCGGCTTCGAGCAGCCGGAGCTCGTCGACGTGGATGCTTGTGGTGCTCATAGCGGCAGCCCTTCCCGTTCGGCGTCGGCTCGGTAGCGTTCGACCCATTCGTCCGAACGCTGATCGGCCTGACGTTCCAGCACCGGTTTCGGCGCCAGTCTGCGATCCTGGCCGAGTGCCTCCAGCACGTCGCCGACGACCTCGGTCAGGTTGCGCCACAACACCGGATACGGCACTTCGATGCGGTTGACGTTCTCGTCGAGAAACCACTTCTGCCAGCCTTCTTCCTGGGCTCGCAGCATGCGCACGACGTGTGCGATGGCGCCGGCGTGGTACTCGGCGCGGGCGTCACGCACCGGGTCCGGGCGGCCGCGCCACACGCGGGTCTGCACCGCGCGCCAGAAGGACACCGCCTGCGAGACCACGTCGGGCCGGTGGATGTGGATGAGGACCGGGTCGGAGCCGATGACGTCGCGAATGGCGGCCAGCAGGCCGTCACCCGAGCGGTCGGGCAGTTGCTGGGCCCGGCGCTGCAGCTGCGCGGTCTGGTTCCACATGAGCTTGCCGCCCCAGATCCCGTTGGGCGTGCGGCCGGCGCTCTGGATGTAGTCGCGCCAGATGGTCGCCGGCGCCAGTTCGGGCCTGCCGTCGATCAACGGGTCGAGCAGCCGCAGGATCGATTCGTCCTCGGTGTCGGCGAACCACTCGCGCGGCTGTGGCGACATGCTGGTGTGCGGCAGGTACTGGAAGAACTCCTGTGGTTCGCCGGCCACACCGGTGGCGCGCAGCGACTCGACCAGAAGCGTGCTGCCGCTGCGCTGCGACGCGAGGACCAGATAGGCCGTCGATGCTGTCATGGCGCAAGAGCCTAGCCTGCGCCGAAATCCCTTGCAGAAGGGGATTTTTCGCACAATGAGTATTAGTCTTGCGAGGTCGAATCCGGGTTGATTCCGCGGTCGGAGGCCACCGCCGAGCGGCTCGTGGCGGGACGTCCGTGGATACTCAGATACGTCCGGGTGTAGCGGTCGGAGATCTGTGTCCCGGTGAAGTCCGAGGGTATGACATCGCCCGTCTCCTGCCGCCAGGTGTTGAGCTTTAGTGCCAATTGTGCTGCCACCGCATGATATTCGGGCTGCACGTCCAACAGCAGGTTGTGTCGCTCGGTGGGGTCGGCGTGCAGATCGTAGAGCTCGCGGGCCGGGCGTGGGTCACCGATGGCAGGCTGCACGGCCCGGCCGGGCGGGCTGTCGGCGATGTCCCAGGGCAGGTCCAACAACGGCCGCGATGCATAGTTCTCGATGTAACTGAAGTCTTTTGTTCGCACTGCGCGAATCGGGTCGAACGAGTCGTGATAGGTCTTCGCGGTGTAGACCTCTTCGCGGACCGCGGGCTGCGCCTCGGTTCGCGTCAGTGCCTGCGCGTGCGAGAGGCCCTCCACCTCGACCGGAACGGGTACCCCGAGCAGGTCGAGCAGCGTGGGCAGCAGATCGACCCCGCTGAACAGTTCGTCGTACACGCGCGGCGCGATCCCGGCGTCGCGCGGTGGCCGCACGACCAGGGCTATCCCGGTCCCGGCGTCGTACAGCGTCGACTTGGCCCGCGGCAGCGCCGGACCGTGGTCGGTGAGGAACACCACCCACGTGTTGCGGTCCAGGCCGGCCGCCTCCAGGGCATCCAGCAGTCTGCCGACCGCCGCGTCGGCGACGGCGATGGACCCGTAGAACTCCGCCAGGTCGTCCCGCACGCCGTCGGTGTCGGGCAGGTAGTCGGGGACGGTGACGGTGTCGCTGGGCGCCGGCGCGTAGCGGTCCCGCGGGTACGGCCGGTGGGTCTCGAAGAACCCGGCGGTGAGCAGGAATGGTTTCTGGGGCGGCTCGTCGAGCCACCGTAGGGCCCGCTCGACGACGTACTCACAAAACGAGTTCGAGACGTCGTATTCGTCGAACCCCAGCCGGGAGGGGAACGACGTCTCGTGCTGCATTCCGAACAATGCGGTGTGCCAACCGGATTCGGAGAGAAGTTGGGGGAGGGTCTGCACGCCGGCGTGATACTCCCAGCCGTGATGCGCCAGCCCGACCAGCCCGTTGCTCTGCGGGTAGCGCCCGGTGAACAGCGACCCGCGCGACGGCGAGCACAGCGGCGCGGTGGCGTGGGCCCGGGTGAAAAGGATGCCTTCGGCGGCCAGCTGGTCCAGCCGGGGACTGCTGACGTCGCGGTGGCCGTACGCCCCGAGGTAGCGCCCGAGGTCGTGCCAGTGCACGAACAGCACGTTCTGGCCCGGGGTTTGGGGCATGGGTCGGCTACCTCCTGGCGATCATGGTCACGAAACCAGCCATGAAACCGCGAATTGCTTTACTGTTCAACGGTTTCGTGCGGCATGATTCGTGCCCGGCTCACCGCCACGCGAACACCGGCTGCTCCAACTCGTCGACCGGGTCCGGCCGGCCTTCCAGCCCGAGCCAGCGCATCTGCAGCAGGACCGCACCCGTCGGCGCGTGGATGAGGTCGTTGCCCAGCGGAATCTGGACCACTGGACGGTCACTCTCGGGAATCGAGATGAACCGCGGCGAATCCGGCCGCTGCAGCTGATGCAGCCCGACGCGGTACACGGCCACCACTTCGTCCGGGGAGGGCCGCGGGTCGAGGCGGCCGCCACCCCACAGCACCACGGGCGTGATGACGTATCCGGAACGGGTGGCGTAGTCGTCGAGCAGGCCCAGCACCGAGTCTCCGGGCAACGTGATGCCGACCTCTTCATGCAGCTCGCGCAGCGCGGCGTCCACGACCGTCTCGCCGGGATCGAGGCGCCCGCCGGGCAGGGCCCACTGGGCGGCGTGGGAGTTTAGCCGGGAGGTCCTGCGGCACAACAGGAACGCCGCGCCGCCGGCGACGTCGACCATGCGGCCGTCCAGGTTCTGGTCGGGCAGCGGCCGTCCGCCGATCCATTCGTCGACCGGGGCGGGGTCGATGCGGTCCTCGCCACGCTCGGAGTCCACCAGCACGATGGCCACCGCGGCGTGGCGCTTGCTCGGGTCGTCGACCACGCGGCGTTGGTGGCCGGCCAGGTGCGTCCCGATCTGCTCGCGCAGGGCGTCGTCGTACCGGATTGTCATCGGCCCGACGCTACGCCCCGGCTGATTCAGGTGGTGGGGGGCATCCCGCAGGCCAGATACACGTATTTGTTGGGGACGTCGAAGGTGAACGCCCGGGCCGGCAGCGCGGCCAGGAGGTCGGCGGACAGCGGCGTCTTGTAGCGCAGCGACATCGAGCCCTCGAAACTCGGGTCGACGGCGGAGAGGTCGGGGGCGTCCAGCAGCAGACCGGACTCGTCCAGCTCGGCGCGCACCATGGTGCCGTCGGGCGCGTCCCACTGATGGTTGACGGTCTTGGCGCCCTTCTTCGGCGCCGACGACAGCGTGCCGATGAGCCGCTTTTCGGTGATGACCAGAGCACCGACGAGACTGCGGAGGGTGCTTTTGGCGACCTTGCCGGGTACGTGGCCGGTGAACCGGAAGGTCACCGGGACGAACTCGGCCACGTGCAGCAGCCCTTCGGCCTGGAGCTGCTCGCGAATGTCATCGGGCAAGTTGCCGATGCCGAGCAGCTTGCGCAGCAGAACAGCCATGTCCTCAGCGTAGATCCCGCGAGTGTGAATCCACTATGAGAAACGGCGCCGAGCGTGACTGTGATGTCACACTCGGCGCCAGCGGGTCACTGCGCGGGCAGGACGTGCTCTCCGGTCTTGTCCGTCGCCAGGCACAGCGAGCAGATGTAGCCGCCCTGGGCCGAGGCCAACATGTCCGGCCGTTCGTACTCGTGGTGGCACTTCTGGCACAGCAGATGCTCGTCGGACGGGTTGCCGTACTCGTCGTACATCGGCAGGTCGATGCCGTCGTCGGTGCGGCGCAGGTAGTACTTGCCCTTGGTGGCGACGGCGAAGATCGGCGGCAGCACCAGGCCCAGCACGATCGCCACCAGCGGCGAGTACGGCCGCAGGGCCTCACCCAGCCCGCCGAAGAACGCGATCACCGACAGCCCCGCGGCGATCAGCATGGACCCGAAGCCCACCGGGTTGAAGGCGTAGAGCATGCCGCGACGGAACTCCGGCTTCATGGGCGAGAGCTTCAGCACGAACTTGTTGATGGCGATGTCGCTGGCGACCACCACGATCCAGGCCATGCCGCAGTTGGCGTAGAAGCCGAGGATGGTGTTGAGGAAGTCGAACATGTTGGCTTCCATCAGCACCAGCGCGATCAGCAGGTTGACGCCGAGGAACACGATCCGGCCGGGGTAGTGGTTGGTGATGCGGGTGTAGGAGTTGGTCCACGCCAGCGAGCCCGAGTAGGCGTTGGTGACGTTGATCTTGATCTGGCTGATCACCACGAGGATGACGGCCAGGGTCAGGGCCAGCCACTTGGGCAGGAAGTTGTCGTAGATCTCCAGGAACTGGTGCACCGGCTGGTTGGCCACACCGGCGCTGTCGGCGACGTGCCCGATCAGGTAGACCGCCAGGAACAGGCCGATGATCTGCTTGATGGCGCCGAAGAACACCCAGCCCGGGCCGGCCAGGATCAGCCAGGTCCACCACGACCGCTTGTTCTCGGGGGTCTTCGGCGGCATGAACCGCAGGTAGTCGTTCTGCTCGGCGATCTGCGCGATCAGCGACAGGCAGACGCCGGCGGCCAGCAGCGTCGATCCCATGTCGAAGCCCTTGACGCCGTTTGCGCCCTGGTAGGCGAAGAAGTCCTGGATCGACTCGGGGTGTGAGATCAGCAGGTAGCCGAACGGCAGGACCATCAGCACCAGCCACAGCGGCGTGGTCCAGACCTGCAGCGTCGAGAGCACCTTCATGCCGTAGATGACCAGCGGGAAGATGATGAGTGTCGACGCCGCGTAGCCGAGCCACAGCGGTAGACCCAGGCCCAATTTGAGGCCCTGGGCCATAATCGACCCTTCGAGCGCGAAGAAGATGAACGTGAACGTCGCGAAGATGACGTTCGTGACCACCGAGCCGTAGTAGCCGAAGCCACTGCCGCGGGTCACCAGGTCGAGGTCGATGTTGTACCGGGCCGAGTAGTAGGCGACCGGAAACCCTGTGAGCAGGATGACGACCGCGAAGATCGCGATGCCCGCCAACGCGTTGGTGGTGCCGTACGAGATACCGATGTTGGCGCCGATCGCGAAATCGGCCAGATAGGCGATGCCGCCCAACGCAGAGATGCCGACCACACGCGTCGACCATTTCCGGTAACTGCGCGGCGCGAAGCGGAGGGTGTAGTCCTCCAGGGTTTCTCGCGTCGCGGTCAACCGGTCCTGATCGACGTCCGCGGCAGCGGCAGGCGTCAGCGGCTCCTGGCTGAGGTCTTGGGTCATGGTTAGCGAAGCTATGGTCAGTTTGTTTCATGCCCGTGACAGTTATGTTCCGGGCGGTAGCGAATTTGTGGCGCTCTGGCACAGCCCGAAAGGAGACCGGTGACGAACCGCAACCGCTGGCTGATCGGAGTCGCGGCCGCGATCGGCTACGCCCTGCTGTGGGTGGGTTGGGTCGCACAGTGGTCCTGGGTGACGACGCTCGACGCGTCGCTGCTCGAACCCGCGCACCGCTACGGTACGGCGCATCCCGGCTGGGTGCTGGGCTGGAAGTGGCTGTCGTTCGTCTTCGGTCCGTGGACCTTCCGCATCGTCGCGGCGGTGGTCGCGTTCGTCGCGCTGGCCCGGCGGCAACGGCGCACCGCGATCTTCCTACTTGTTGCGGTCGTGTCGTCGGGCTTGGTCACCGAGGTCGCCAAGGACATCGCGCAACGGGCGCGGCCGCTGACCGCGCTGGCGCACGAACCGTCGTGGTCGTTTCCGTCGGGACATGCGCTGGGCACCATGGCCGGTGCGCTGGGACTGTGTGCGGTGTTCCGGTTCTGGGGCGTGGCGGGCGCCCGGCTGATCGCGGTGCTCTGCGCGGTGATCGTCGTGATCGTCGGAGTGAGCCGGGTGGTGCTCAACGTGCACAACCCGACCGATGTGCTCGCGGGTTGGTTGCTGGGCGGCCTGTGGATTCTTGTCTGCCTACCACTACTCAGTCACGGCGGGTCTCGAAGCCGAAGCGTTATCGTGCCCAAACCTTGACCCGCCCTGGCTTGACCTTCCATTGGGCGGTTCTCGACCATGGACGGGTGCGCCGACTGTTCGCTTTGCTGTGTGCTGCCGCGCTGGCGGTGGCACTGGCGCCCGTCGGCAATGCGGTGGTCACGCCGTGGTTCGCCAATTCGGTGGGAGCGGCCACGCAGGTGATTTCGGTTGTGGGCGTTGGTGGTTCGTCGGCCAAGATGGACGTGTACCAGCGTGGGCCCGCGGGGTGGGACGCCGTCGCCGTCGGTATCCCGGCACACGTCGGCTCCCGGGGCATGGTCCCGCAGAGCCACGACGGCAACCTGCAGACCCCGATGGGCATCTTCACGCTGCCGTTCGCGTTCGGCACCGCCGCCAATCCCGGGACCGGTCTGCAGTACGTCCAGACCACGCCCGATCACTGGTGGGACGGCGATATGAAGAGCCCCACCTACAACACCATGCAGGTGTGCAAGAAGGCGCAGTGCCGCTTCGACACCGATCCGGCAAGCGGCACCGAGAACCTCGACATCACGCCCTACAAGTACGCCGTCGTCATGGGCGTCAACCCGCAACGGACGCCCGGCAACGGCGGCGCCTTCTTCGTCCACATCGGCGATGGCCCGACGGCCGGGTGTGTGGCGATCGACGAGGGCACGCTGGTGAAAATCATGCGATGGCTGCAACCGGGAGCGCTGATCGCCGTTGCCAAGTAATCAGATATGAAGGGAAGCACCGGGTTTCACTTCGGAGCCGGACCGAACGCTGGGCCGACTTCTTCCACAGCGCAGACACAGCGGACGAAAAGCAAGCTGCGAGAACGCCGTTCGCACGTGTCCCGAGCTCCGGCAACACGTTCGCACGTTAGGCTGGTGGGGTTATGAGCTACCAGCTGGGGTTGTCGATCGGGACGACCAACCTGGTCGCAGCGCGCGTCGGTGAACCGCCCATGGTGCGGCGCGCGGTGTTGCGCCTGTTCCGTGACCGTGCGCCGCAGATCGGGGTGTCCCCAGAAGATCGTGCTGCCGTCGACGACGGCGTGACGCTCAGCGGTTTCGTCGAACGCGTCGGTGATCCGGTGCCGATGGTGGCCCCCGACGGCACGGCATATCACGCTGACCAGCTGGTGGCCGAGGCATTGGATGCCCTGATCGAAGCGGCCGGCGGAGAGCCGCCGACGGGACAGCTGGCGATTTCCGTTCCGGCGCACTGGGATACCGCGACGCTGCGGGCGATGCGGACGGTGATGCGGTCGAATCCCAGTCTGGCGCCCAACGGGGTGCCGGCGCGCCTGGTGTCCGACGCGGTGGCCGCACTGACCGCGCTGCACGCCAATCCGGGTCTGCCCGCCACCGGGACGGCCGCGCTGCTCGATTTCGGTGGCGGCGGCACCAGCATCACGCTCGCCGTGGCCGACGCATCGTTCGAGCCCATCGAGACGGTGCGGTACACCGAGTTCTCCGGCGAGGGCGTCGACCAGACGCTGTTGGCGCACGTGCTCGACCGGGTCGGCGGCGCCGGGGGAGTGGACACCGCGGGCACCGCGGCTGTGAGTTCGCTGGAGAAGCTCCGTGAATCCTGCTGCGCGGCAAAGGAACAGCTGTCAGAGGTTGAGACAACGACGGTGCCGGTGGATATCCCGGGTCACCAGGGCGACGTCGAGGTGACCCGCGCCGAGTTGGCTGAACTGCTCGGCGAACCGCTGACCGGGGTGCTGGCGGAGCTTGATGATCTGTTGCAGCGCAACAACATTGCGTGGCGATCCGTCAGCTCGGTGGTCGCGGTCGGTGGCGGCGCGCGGATCCCGCTGGTCAGCATCCGGCTGGCCGAACATGTCGAGGCACGTGGCGCCGCGGGCGTGCTGGTCACGACCCCGCAGCCGGCGCTGGATGCCGCCGTCGGCGCGGCGCTGTTCGCGGTGTACGGCGCCGACTCTGCCGCCCAGACCGGGATGGCTCCCGCCGTGCTGCTGCCCGGGACCGCACCGACCGCCGCGGTCGACGGCGGGTCGGCCACCGAACCTGCCCCGGTCTCCGACCTCGACGTGCTCACCGACACCGCCGCCGCCCGCGTGGTCAAGGCCGCCGGCCCGTCCCTGGCCTGGTCGGAGGACTCCGACGGCGGTGGCGACCTGCTGCCGTACACCGGCGACGACGTCTTCGGCGACACCACGGCCACCCGGGCCATCGCGCAGTACGTGCCGCCGGCCGCAGCGGTGGCCACCGAGCCGTCCAAGGCCTGGCAGCGGCTCCCGCTGGTGGTGTTCGGCGTCGCGATCTTCGCCGTGATCGCGGCTGTGGGTGGCGTGACCATCGCGCTGACCGGTGACCGTAAACCGGCCGCGCCGTCGACCACTGCGCCGCCGCCGTCGATGAGCGAATCGCCGACGCCACCGCCGCCGGTCGAGCCGCCGGCACCCAGCACCGTCACCGTCACCAACGAGGTGCCCGCGCCGCCACCTCCGCAGCCCAGCCCGACTTATCAACCGCCGGTCACCCATGCTCCGGCGCCCACGCACACCACCACGACGCACGCCCAGACGACGACTGCGCCGCCGGCGACCACCACCGCCACCACGACAGAGCCGCCCCCGCCGCCTCCGCCACCGCCTACGTCGGAGACGCCGACCTCGACGACGCCGACCATGACGACGAGCTATATCCGGCTGCCGTTCGTCCCGGTGCCGATCCCGATTCAGGTGCCCAAGGGCCCGGATCAACCGGTGGAATCACAGCCGCCGGCCAACCCGTACTACCCGGGACAGCAGCAGTACCCGTACGGGCAGTACCCACAGCAATACCCCTATTGATGGGCGGAATTGCCACCGATTTGGCTGATTTAAACCCCCTGATGATTATTGACGCGTGCGTCCGAATGTTGGTGTGAACAGGAAATTAACTTGCCCGCATATCACAGATGCGGCAATCTTGTTCTATGAATTCGACAAGAACTCGCGTCGGGTTGGTGGGTGCTGCGGCCATGGTCGCGCTGGGAACTCTGGGTGCATTCTCCGCCGGAGTGACCGGTGGCGGCGCTGTCGCAGGCTCCGACCACGCACCGACCAACACCGTTTTCAACAGCCCTCAGGTGCCCGATTTCAACAACGGTGCCACCCAGACCTGGTCTCCGGCGGCATCAACTGCGTCAACGATGAGCGCAGCGCCGGGAGTTAAGGCAGGATAGGGCGCCATGAAGACTGCATGGGGTGTTGCTGCGGCAACTTCGCTGAGTGCCGTGGCGTTGATCAGTAGTGGTGTGGCATCTGCTGGTTCTCCGCCCAATGTGGTCGGGCAGAAGTTCAGTGACGCGCGATCGGCACTGTCCAGCGCCGGATTCAAGCCGTTGGTCTCGACGACTGTGGGCGACCAGCTCCAGTGGCCGAACTGCGTGGTGACCAACCAGGTTGCCCGCACGGTTTCGGCGCCGGCGAACAGTGGTGGTTCGAGCACCAGCCAAATTTTGCTGTCGCTCAACTGTGAGGCGGCGTACGCCACTGCGGGCAGTCCCGGCAACTCGCTGGGTAGCCCGCAAGGTTCGGCGGCGTACGCCTCTGCGGCGGCTTCCGCCTCTGCGGCTGCCGCCTCGGAGTCCGCCGCCTCGGCAGCGGCAGCGGCTGCCGATGCGGGCCAGGTCTGGGAAGGCCAGAACGCCGGACGCTGAACCTGAATCGGCTGTTGCCGGACGGTTTCAGTTTTTTTCGGCGGTGCCGAATACCCGGCTGCGTGCGCGGTTGGGTGTCCACTATTGCTGATCTTGATATTTTGGTCGGGTTTCCCAGGCTGGCGCTGAAGTCTGGCTAAGATGATGTTTTGCTGGCTGTCGGCTCGTGGTTGCGCGCCGGTGGTGAGAATGCCGCTCCTACAGGTGATTTCAAGCGTGTCGCAAGTTGCGTGAAGTCTGTCTGAGCGGCTTGTATATCCCACTGTGCCGGAAATGGATCGTCGAAACATGATGCGCGCGTCGGGGCTCGGCCTGTTGGCCGCCGCCGCGATGCCGTCCCCCGCCGCTCTCGCGGATTCCCAACCGGGCAGCTCGCCCACTCCGCCGCTGGCCCCGCAGCCGGCTGCACAACCACAGTCCTACATCTTCCACGACGAGTTCGACGGCCCCGCCGGTTCGCGGCCCGACCCGGCCAAGTGGAACATCTCCCCTGCGCGCGAGACCATCAAGAACCCGGTGTTCTGGGACCGCCCGGAGAACATGGGCCAGTACCGCGACGACCGGGAGCACGTCTTCCTGGACGGCAAGGGCAACCTGGTCATCCGCGCCACGCGCGACGGCAATGGGAAATACACGAGCGGCAAGGTCTTCGGCACCTTCTGGGGCGGTATCAACACCACCTGGGAAGCCCGGATCAAGTTCAACTGCCTGACCAACGGTTGCTGGCCGGCCTGGTGGCTGTCCAACGACCACCCCGTCGTCGGCGGCGAGATCGACCTGGCCGAGTGGTACGGCAACGGTGAATGGCCGTCGGGCACCACGGTGCACGCCCGGTCGGACGGCACGTCGTTCGACACGCACCCGCATCCGATCGACGGTGGCTGGCACACCTGGCGCGTCACCTGGAACGACGCCGGCATCTCGTTCTGGCAGGACTACGTCGAGGGCATGCAGCCGTACTTCTATGTGCCGGCCAACTCGCTGGATGACTGGCCGTTCAACCTGCCCGGCTACTCGGTGTTCCCGGTCCTGAACCTGGCGGTGGCCGGTTCCGGTGGCGGCGACCCCAAGGGCGGCAGCTACCCGGCCGAGATGCTCGTCGACTACGTGCGCGTCTGGTAACCCTCCAACAACTGTCAATGGGCCCCGCTTCGGCGGGGCCCATTCTCATTGCGCCCGCTATTGCGGCCCCCGGCTTATTGCGGTCCGCGGCCGCGGAACGTGGTGCCGGCGCGCTCCAGCAGTCCGCGCACTCGCGTGATGCCGTAGCCGGTCTCCTCGGCGAGCTGGCGGATGCTCTCGCCGTTCTCGTAGCGGATACGCAGTTCCTTGCCGATGCGTTCGGCGGTGTTCGGGTCCAGCCTGACGTGCTTGGTCACCGGTGGGACGTCGATCGCGCCGCCGGCATAGCCCCTGTGCACCTGGCCGCGTGGCGTGACGTCGGCGGCGGACTCGTCGCCCCATGCGGTCCAGCCCGGCTGCGGATGCCGGGCGAACAGTTCCAGATACGGCCCGGGGGAGCAGGCCTCGATGAACCCGTACTGCTCGTCGGGCTTGCGGGAATGCTCGCGCTTGCGGGTCTCGATCATGTTGACCTGGCTGCGGGCGTGCGGCAGTGTGCGCATGCTGCCGCGCACGCCGAACAGGATGATCTCGGTGACGTTGCGGAAGTAGAAGCCCACTCCGCGGCCGTCGGGCCCGCCGTCCTTGCGCCGCTTGGCCCAGATGACGTTGGAGACGTAGCGATAGCCCCACGCCTCCATGACGCGCAATCCCTCGGGCAGCAGCGCGTTGGGTACCCACAGGTACAGGTGCGAGTCACGGGCGGCGACGGTGGACACCGGGATGTCGCAGATGGCCTCGAGATCGAGCGTGGAGTAGCGGTCCAGGCGCCGGTGCTCCGGCGCGACCTTGCCGGTACGGTTGGTGAAACGCCAAGGGGGATCGGCCAATACGGTCTTCCAGCCGCCGTCGACGGTGGGCAGCGGCGGCGGCGCGGCGATATCGCGCAGGGGGGCGGCCTTCGACTCGGCGCCGGCCTGGTCGCTGCGTTTCGCCACGTTGTCACTCCTACCTTCGAATTAGATCTTTTCGAACGGAGAAGATCTTCACGAAATCGTAGGCGATGGCACCGACAGGTCAGGCCTCCCAGAGGCCGATGTCGTCAGTTGTGTCGGGAGCCGCCGGGTCCGGGGCCGCATTGTCCGGGACGTGGTCGGCCCACGTGCGGGCGCAGATCGCGACCGCCAGCAGCGGGCAGCCGCCACTGTCGCCGCGCTGCATCCGCGGCCGCAGCTTCTCGGTGTTGGTGGTGGTCGTGGTGGCCAGGATGCGGCGGGCGCGCTCGTCGTCCATGCCGGCTTCGATGCCCAGCCGGTAGCCCAAGGTGCGCAGGTCGGTCTGGGTGCGGGTGATGATGACGGCGACGTCGATCAACGCCGCGTCGTACAGCGCGCGGTAGGCGCTCAAGTCACGATCGAGGTTGCCGTCCTTGGCGTTCCACTCCACGTCCAGCGCCAGGCGGTCGACGAAGTTGTCGACCTTGTAGCCCTCGTTGAACACCTCGGTGTCCTCCAAGGTCGGATGCACCTCACCCGCCGGCTTGTGCGGCATCTTGCGGAGCTCCAGGCGGATGCGGGTATCCACCCGCGCTTCACGCCAGCCCTTGTTGCGGAAGGCGGTGTTGAGCCGGGCCGCGAGCTCGGTTTCCTGGCCACCAGGTTGCACGAGATCGTCGGTGCGGAGCTGGAATTCGTCCAGGGCCGTGAGGAGCTCGTCGAACCGCTGCGGGTTGGTGGCGGCCAGGATCGCGGCCGCGTTGCGGGTTTCGATGAACTCGTAGCGATCGCGGATATGCGTCGGCAGCACGCGGGCGTACGAGTCCGTCAGATCCACGGGGCGACGGTAGCAGTGCGGTCAGCGGCGGAGTACGACCTCCAGTTGTTCGGCCGTGCGTGCCCAGCCGTTGTGGAAATTGTCGTATTCGTGGGACGGCAGGAGCGAGTGCTCGATCTCCATCAGCGTCTCGCCGTCGCCGTGGGGTTGGAAGGTGACGTTGACGACGCTGGCCATCGTCGGGTCGGGCCAGTTCGAATTGCTCCACGTGAAACGCAGCAGGCGCGGGCGGTCGATCTCCAGGAAGTGCCCGATGATCAGGACGATGGTGCCCGTGGCGTCGTGGTCGACGTCGAACTGCAGCTTGCCGCCGACATGGGGTTCGACGGTGATGGCGACGCACCGGGACGGGCGTGGGCACATCCAGTCCATCAGCGACTCGACGTCGAGCCACTCGCCGAACACCACGTCGGGAACTGCCGGCATGACGCGCTGCACGCGCACGGTCACAGGTTCGGTCATTGGCCATTTCCTTTGCGGCGTAAGCGGTCTGCGAGCGCGTCGGCCCGGACCGACCAGAAATTGGATTGTTCGTTGATCCACTGCTGTGCCATGGTCAGCCCGTCGGGGCGGAGCGACACCCACCGTTCGCGGCCGCGGACATCGCGTTGCACGAGGCCCGCCGACTCCAGCACGCCGATATGCCGCGAGACGCCGGCGAACGTCATGGGCAGCGGGGCGGCCAGGTCGGTGATGCGCGCATCGCCTTGCCGCAGAGCCTCGAGCAGCCATCGGCGCGTCGGATCGGCCAGGGCGGCATAGGCCCGGTCCAGCAGCTGATCTTCAACCATCTTGTTGACTATAGCGACGGATCGTGCTCTCCTGGAATAGTGATATTCAACAAGTTTGTTTAATGATTCTGTTGGGGAGGGACGCCATGCAGAAACCCGAGATCGTGTCGGCGGCCGAGTGGGACGCCGCGCTGGAGAAGATGCTCGTCGCAGAGAAGGAATGGACCCGACAGCGGGACCAACTGGCCGCGATGCGCCGCCGTATGCCGTGGACGCCGGTCACGAAGGACTACACCTTCGTCGGCCCGGACGGTGAGCTGAGTCTGGTCGAATTGTTCGATGGGCGAAGGCAACTCGTCATCTATCGGGCATTTTTCGAGGAGGGTGTGCAGGGCTGGCCCGAGCACGCCTGCCGGGGTTGCTCGATGATCGCCGACAACGTCGGGCATGTGGCCCATCTGAACGCGCGCGACACGACGCTGGCGTTCGCCTCGCGCGCGCCGCAGCCCGACATCGCGCGCATGACGGCCCGGATGGGCTGGAAAATGCCCTGGTACACCATCACCGACGACTTCGACGTCGACTTCGGTGTGCACGAATGGCACGGCACCAACGCCTTCATTCGTGACGGGGACACCGTCTACCGCACCTACTTCATCAACAACCGCGGCGACGAAGCGCTGGGTACCTCGTGGAGCTATCTCGACATGACGGCGCTCGGCCGCCAGGAGACCTGGGAGGATTCCCCGCCCGGATACCCGCAAGACCCGCCTTACGAATGGTGGGACTGGCGCGACACCTACGGCGAGCACCAGCCGTCCCGCTGGTTCGGCGACCCCGATCCCAGCAAGCCCGACGATCCCCGTCCGCCGCGCACAGAAGGGTGTGCCTCCTGTGAGCGATGAACCTGACCTCGCGGGTCTTTATCAGCAGACCATGGACCGCGTCGTCGAATTGGTCAGTGCGCCGGATGCCTCGGTCGGCGCGGCGGTCGCCGCCTGCCCCGGCTGGTCGGTGCGAGATGTGTTGGCCCATATGGCCGGTGTCGCACAGGACTGGGCCGTAGGACGACGGCTCGCCCCGCCCTCCGATGAGCAGACGGCGGCCCAGGTGGCCCGGTTCGATGGACGCGACGTGGATGACATCGTGCGAGTGTGGGGCGAGGCGGCTGCCGCACTGCCGCGGCTCGCGCAGGCGGGTGTGGCCCCGCCGCTCGGGGACATCGTCGTCCATGAGCACGACATCCGTGACGCACTCGGGCGCCCGGGCTCGCGGGATTCTGCTGCGCTGCAATGTATTTCCGACCAGCTGCTGCGCAAGTTGGAGACGCCGGTGCCGGTGCGAATCGTTGTCGAGGATGGTGACTACCGGTGCGGTCCGGATGGTGAGTCGGTGATCGAGCTGAAGACCACGCGATTCGAAGCGGTCCGCTGGCGCACGGGCCGACGCAGTCGCAGCCAGATGGCGGCCATGGCGTGGTCCGGCGACCCCGAGCCGGTACTCGATCACCTGTATCTGTTCGGACCCGCCGGCGCGGATGTGGTTGAGTGAAGGACGGGGATATCGGTTGCCGCGTCGTCAATCAATCGGCGTCGCTGAGTTTGCCGAATAGATCAATTGCCGTGCGGTCGAGAAAGGAATACGTACGTACGTACCTTTAAAAAGCGCCGTAAGTAGTCTTGTCTTCGTTGCGCTTGACGTGGTTGCTGTGAACTTCCGTAATGTCTCGACTTTTTGCCCTGGAGGCGATATATGCCGACGTAGCGTATTTGCCACTTGATCGCCGTCGGGAGGGGCTGACATGCGCCGGTTGATGGGTTCTTTGGCAATAGTTATGACGGCTGTGTTGGGATCGATGTTGTTGGTCCTGACATCGGCATTCCTGATACCGGTCGGTTGGGCCGCTGAATTTTCGATCGCTGTTCCCGGCACCGGGAATCCTACCCCGACAACGGAATTCACCAACCGCGAAGTTTCGAACTTCGTCATCCCGGTGAATCCGACGTGCGCGCTCTACGTCACCTGTACGACACCGCAGCAGGTCGATTACTACGCGTCCTTCTGGCCGCTCGTCATCTTCGGTGCCGATCAGTGGCAACAGCCCACCTGGAACGCGTCGGTCAATAGCGGTATCTACGGGACCAACGGCATATTGGGCCACGGACCGGCGGCCCCGCCGTTCGGCCTCGGCCCGGTGGGCTCTGATAAATACCCCGGCCTGATTCAGACCCTGTCCCAGCAGTACTTGAGCGATCCCACTCGTGCCACCGACGATTTCAATGTCACTGGCTACTCGCAGGGCGCGACGGTGGCCAGCTACTTCAAGAACATCTATCCCAACCTGGCGACCCAATTCCCCAACATGCCGTTGCCTGCGAAGGACCAGCTGCAGTTTGCGCTCGCAGCCAATCCGCAGCGACCCAATGGTGGCCTCTTTGTACGGCCTGGACTCTTCGGTCCGTGGACGTTGCCGATCTTCGACGCCACGTTTGGTGTCCCGGCCCGAACGGACGTCGGGATCAAGACCACGGACATCGTGATCCAGTACGACGGCGTCTCGGACCTTCCGGCCTACCCGCTCAACGTGCTGGCGGACGTCAATGCGGTAGCGGGCTTGTTCTTCATCCATCCGACCTATCCGACGCCGCACGACGCTACGCAGGATGCGAATGGCACCCACCCGTACGGATATTCGGTGACGGACTTCCAGAATGACATCACCCTGGCGCAGCTGGCTTCTGATTCTGGCCACCCGGGGCTGTGCCCGTCGGCCGTCAATTGCCAGGTGCACGGCGACACGACGTACCTCACGTTCAACACGGTCGACCTGCCCATCCTGGCGCCCTTCCGCTATATCGGTGAACAGATCAGCAAGAAAACCGGGTTGCCCGATTTCGTGCGGCCATTCGCGGACCTGATCCAGCCGGACCTGAAGGTGCTGATCGAAACCGGATATGACCGAAGCGATTACGGCAAACCCATGCCGTTCCAATTCATCGTCCCGCTGAATCCGGGCAAGGTGCTGACACTCGCACCGGATCTCATCAACTCGACGATTCAAGGCTTCAAAGACTTCGTCGGCGACATCACCGGCACCCGGCCTCCCGGCCTGCCCACACAGGACCCATTCGCGACCGCAGTGTCACTGTCGACGCCGGCTGCCAGCATCCCCGCACCGCTCGCGCCGCTTGCGGCGAACGCGACAACGTCGAAGCCGACCAGCAAGGCACCGCTGGCTCCGAAGACCCTTTCCGCGTCGGTCCCGGGCACGACCTCCGGCACCACGTCATCGGGGACCACGTCGGGCACGACCTCCGGGACGACGAGTCAAACAGTCGCCGGCACAACCATTTCGGTGAGCGGCAGGGCCAAGTTGACCTCCACGACTGCCATTACCCCGAAGACCGGCTCAAGTTCAACCAGCTCCGGGTCGACGGCAGGCTCGACCACTTCTGGCTCCACGACGACCGGTTCTACGACGACGGGATCGGCCACAGGCCCCACTTCTTCTGGCTCGACTACCGCAGGTTCCACGACAACGGGCTCGTCGACCTCGGGTTCGACGACGGGCTCGTCGACCTCGGGCACGACGTCAGTCAGCACCGCGAAGTAAGCTCCGCGCCGATCTCAAGTCCAGTCGACCAAACCCAATTCGAGCAGCCGGGTCGCTGCGGCGAGGGTGTCGGTACGAATCTGATCGAGATCGAAACCGGTCGCGTCTGCGGCGGCAGCGATGAGGTCGCGAAGTGGCCGTTGCCCGTCGAGTTCCAGGATCACCGGCAGTGCCACCGGCGACACCGTGGCGCACACGCTGAGCCCGGGCAGCGTCCACAGCTGTGTCGGCGCCGGTTCGTACCCGCCGTCACCACGGGACAAGGATTGATCCAACCGGTTGCCCGGCAGCGGCGTCAGTACCGCGTCGAGCAGGTTGTCCCCGGTCACGCGAGCCAGCCTTCGGCGGTGCGCGAACACCCGCTGAATCTGGTCGCTCGCCGAGCCGGTGGGGGAGCCGGGCATGTCGTCCGTCCACAGGTTTTCAGCGCCAGAACCATTGCATTGCATGATGATTGCGCCGGTCGTCAGCGCTTCGATGCCCTGGTCGCGGTAGAACTTCAGCCAGCGGTCGAGGGCGGCCGCGAAATCGGCGGTGGCACGCATGCTCTGCACCAGCCAGGTCTCGGCGTGCTCGACGGGATCATGTGTCGCGAACCGCAGAACCCAAGCGTCGCAACCTGATCCCGCGAACCACGAGCGCACCGGCGCCACCCAGTCACCGTCTGCCGGATGCGGCCAACTCGCCAGCATCGTGGCCCAGCCGTCGGCGCGCAGCCGCGGCACGATGTCATGCACCAGCTGTTGGCCCAGGCTGCCGGGCCGGCGGGCCGCCTGCCCGGCATCGCGCCACAAGTACGTGTTGTCGGGCGAGATGATGAACGGCGGGTTCACGGTGATCAGGTCGAAGGTCTGTTCGCCGACGGGTTCCAGCAGGCTGCCTTCGCGCCAGCCGACGTTCGTCAGGCCGTTGAGGCCGGCGCTGAACTCAGCCAGCCGCAAGGCGCGGGTGTTGACGTCGGTGCCCAGCACGGTGGACGCATGGCTGGAAGCCTGGAACGCCTGCACACCGCCGCCGGTACCGACGTCGAGTGCGTCAACGCCAGGTAGGCGCACCGTGAGATCCGCCAACGTCATCGAGGCCTGCGCGACGGCGACGACGTGGTCTCGACCGGTCGGACGCCCGTCCTGCCAGTCGTGGGCGACGAGCATGTCGTCGGCCCACCCGATGCACACGGTCGCATGTACCTCGTCGTCGCCGGACGTGAGGAGGCCGGCGTCGACCAGGTCGTCGAGGGGCAATGGGTGCAGTGCTTCCGCCGCCTCGGCGCTGGGCGCCGCTAAACCAGCCAGGAACAGCCGCACCAGGGTGGCCAGTGGGCCGGGGTCGAGGCGGTGCGCCAGTCCAACGGCTTCAAGGGGATTCGGCGCGATGCGACCCCCACCGAGCCCGCTCGGCGAGTAGCGCGCAGCAGCCAGTACCTTGCCGAGGTCCGCGGCGCACTCGAGCAGCCGTGCGCCGGCGGCAGTCACTTGTGGAACGGACTGTTGGTCGACAGGGTGAGACCGACGTCGCCCTTCTGGAAGACGTTGAATTTCTGGAAGACGTTGAATTTGTGCAAGTTGTCGAACTTCTGCAGGTTGTCGAACTTCATGAACGGGAAGTTCACCTTCTGCATGTTCCAGAACTTCACGAACGGTGCGTTCAGCTTCAAGAACGGGGGCGGGGCGGTATCGACGCCGCCGACGTCGCACCCCGTTTCGCAGGTTGCTGGCGCGGCCGACGCAGGTGTTGCGGTGGCCAACGTGACACCTGTGGTGGCGGCCAGCGCAACCAACGACAAGGTGACGGTCCGGTTCAATTTCTCGCTAGCCATGGCAGCCTCCCGATGAGCTACACGATGCAAAAAACCTGCAGGTCAGACTTTATCAGCCGACCTGCAACCGAACCTAGACAAATATGCTCGTATGGTTGGCGCTCAGGTGTCGGGCTGGCTCAACAACGCCACGACGGCGTCGGTCAACGCCGCTCGGGCGACGTCGAGATCCGATGTGAATCCGATCTGCCGTTCGTTGCTGAGACCCCGGATCGCGGCGGGAAGCAGGCACCGCACCCGGTGCAACTGTTCCGGGTCGACCTCGAGACCGTCCATCAGATAATCGAAACCTTGAATCCAGTCGAGCTCGCGGGCCGCGAAAGCTGCTGCGGTGCGTGGATATTCAGCGGCGATGTCGGACCGTCGCGCCGGCAGTGACGTGCGCAGCGCGGTCAGGGCCCGTCCTTCCGTGGTTTCCAGGTAGCGCCAGACGGATTCAATGGCCCCTTCCACCCGCTCGCGGAGCGTCCCGCTGCGGGACGTCGTGGGTCCGGAAGCCCAACTCCGGGAGTGGATTTCGGTGATCACCGCGACCCAGAGCCCGTCCAGGTCGGCGAACTGGTGCTGCACTGTGCCCCAGGTGACACCCGCGTCCTTGGCAATGCGGTTTGCCGATACCGGTTCGCCACCGCTGTCGGCCAGGCAGCGGATGGCGACGTCGAGCAGGCGGGCCCGGGTTTCCAGGCCCCGCTTGTTCAGTTTGGTGCCGGCGCCCGACTCCGTGACGACAGCTTGCCACTGCTCGCGGGCAAGCGCTGCCTGCGGAGAGTCGCCCGCCGCGGGCTCAGGCAAATCGGCCCGGATTCGCCGCGACGGCCCGGTGCAGCGTCGGCCGGTCGGCGCGATACGCCTGGACGACGGGCGCCAGCTCATGCGGGCTGGCACCGTGCATGATCACCGAGTGCACGCCCAGATCGTACTGGCGGGCAATGGTTTTCGCGCATTCCTGCGGTGAGCCCTTGGCGACGGCAGCCAGCCACTCGGTGGGGATGAGTTCGGCAATCCGCTGCAGCGTCTCGTATGACGCACTGGCGTCGATCGGTCCGGCCGTCGCGGCATCGGTGAACAGGTCCGACTGCCGGATGCGGTCCCACGTCGCCCGGTCCCAGCCGTTGGCCGAGACCAGGACATCCGGATACGCCTGCAGGTAGGTCGCGAGCCGTCCGACACCGCGCCGGATCTGGTCATCCTTGGACAACGCATCAGGCACCGTCGCCAGACATGCCCAGATTCGGACGCTGTCGGGGTCCCGACCGGCCTTCTCGGCGCCGCGGCGTACCGCCGCCACAGAATTCGTGGTCGCCTCGTCAGAGAAGAACGTATGCAGCACAACGAAATCAGCGATCTCGCCGGCCAGTTCCATGGTCTTCGGGCCGACCGCCACCAGGCCGATCGGGGGGCCGTCCTCCAGGCCGTTCACGTGGCGCAGCATGGGCCACTTTCCGGCCGGGCCATCATGGTCGAGAATCATCTCGCCGGCCCAGAGGCGGCGCAGGATGCCGAAGAAGTCGCGCAGTCGAGACTCGGTGACCACCGGGAGACCGATCGCCTGCCAGTACGGTCCCATCCCGCGGCCGAACGCCATGGCGAAGCGGCCCTCGGTCAGGGCGTGCATCGTCGACCCGATGGTCGCGGTGACGGTGGGGTGGCGGGTGTGGTGATTGGTCGACGGTGCGATACCCAGGCTCGTGCTGGCACCTGCCACCGCGCCGCTGAGGACGCCGGCGTCCTTCACGGTGAAGCGCTCGCCGATGTGGCAGGACCCCAACCCGAGCGCCTCGGCATCCCGGGCCTCGGGCAGCACCACGCGAGCGTCCGCGGGATGCCGGGTCACGGCGTAGTAGCCGAGCTCATTGAGCTGGTCCTGCGTGCTCATGGTGCGCCTTTCATCGGAGACGCTTAGCACTGTTAACCATCTCAGTGGCAATTGTCAATGAAGGTTCTCAATAACTTGGGACATCGGCAGAGGCGGCCGCCGCGTCGATGCTCGGGAACCTCGCGTGGATGCGGTCGATCAGGAACCGGGCCTCGTCGAGGTCACGACGCAGGTCGCGGGCCAGCCGCCGCATGGACCGTGCCCGTTCCGACCACGCCGCCGCATCGGGCAGCGACTCGAGCCGGGACAGCCTGGACGCGAGGTCCCAGGCATGCCTGCGCAGTTCCGCGCGCAGCGCTCGGGCTTGTGCCGCATCGGCATCTTCAGTCACGCCGATCATATTTACATGACGGTCAATTGGTCGCATGGCCAATTGGTTAGTTTGGCTTCGAATCGTGTCGTGGGGCGCGGATGACCCGCGCCGGCGAGCCGACGGCCTGGACTGGAGGTGCTGTCGACACTGTTAGAACGATGTCCACAACAGTGTCGAGGAACGTGTCGTCGATCGGTTCGCCCGTCACGATCACCCGATTGTGAATCGGGCCGACGAGCCACTCGGCCAGGGCGGCCACGTCGGTGTCGGGGGGTAGCTCATTGCGTTCGATGGCGCGAAGGAACGGTTTCTGGTCGCGGGCGCGCTGATCATCGAGGTAGCGGGCGCGAAACGTCTGTGCCAATTCCGAATCGTGCTGGGCCTGTCCGATGAGCGCCCGGTAGACGACGCCCGCGTCATCGGTGGTCAGGAAGTGCGCGGTATCGCGTAGATGTGCGCGCAGATCGGAGTCCAGGCGGCCGGTATCGGGTGGCTCCAAAGCTGCGGCGGCATCTTCGAGGAATGCGTCCATGAGGACTTCCGTCTTGGAGCCCCACCAGCGATAGACGGTCTGCTTGGCGACCCCTGCCGCTTTGGCGATGCCTTCGATGGTGACCCCGGAAAAGCCCTTTTCGGCGAGCAGATCGTCTGCTGCGCGCAGTACGGCTTCCCGCGCAGCTTCACTGCGACCGTGCCGGTTTCCGTGGTGCGGTTGCGCGTCTGCCATGGCTCGATTGAACACCATCGTAGGCCTAGCGTAGACGCAACGTTGCGTCTACTGTAGGCGCATGACCTCAACTTTGAACCGACCGGAATACGCCTCGATCATCGATCGACTCTTCGCCGATGCGCAGTTGGATGACCAACGGCGGCAAGGGCTTTCGCCGACCGACTATGACATCGGAGAACGTGCTGACATTTGCCAGGACTTCTATCTTTCGGTGGCTCCCGACTCGGGCCGACTGCTTTACAGCCTGGTTCGTGCACTGAAGCCCTCGACGATCGTGGAGTACGGGATGTCCTATGGCATCTCCACCCTGCACCTGGCTGCCGCAGTCCGGGACAACGGTGTCGGGCGGATCATCACCACGGAGATGAGTTCGCAGAAGATATCGGCTGCCCGCGCGACGTTCGCCGAGGCGGGGGTTGCCGACTTGATCACGATTCTGGAAGGCGACGCTCGCACGACTCTCGAAACCGTCAGGGAACCAGTGCAATTCGTGCTTCTCGACGGCTGGCCCGACTTGGACTTGCCGGTGCTGAAGGTACTGGAGCCGGTGTTGGCACCCGGCGCGCTGATTCTCGGCGACAACGTCAGGCTCGACCCTCACCACGTCTATCGCGACTACGTCAACGCGCCGGCGAGTGGTTACGTCAGTGTCCCGATTCCCCTCGACAAAGGCATGGAATTGACCGTTCGGGTGTAGCCCGACCTACAGCTGCCGGATCACCCGAGCCGGCGAGCCGACGGCGACGCCGCGCGGCGGCAGGTCGCGCGTGACGACCGAACCGGCCCCCACGACGGTGTCCGCGCCGATCGTCACGCCGGGGCACACGATGACGCCGCCGCCGAGCCACACGTTGTCGCCGATGACGATCGGTTCGGCCGCTTCCCACTTGTCGCGGCGAGGACCTGGGTCCAGCGGGTGGGTCGCCGTCAGCAGCTGCACATTGGGTCCGATCTGGACATCGTCACCGATGCTGATCCGCGCGACGTCGAGGAGGATGAGCCCCCAGTTCGCGAATGTGCGCGCCCCGATCGTGGTCTGGTAGCCGTAGTCGCACTGCAGGGGCGGCCGGATCTCACTGCCGTCGCCGAATGCGCCCAGGAGTTCACGGAGCAGGCGGTTGCGTTCCTCGGTGTCGGTGGGATCGAGCGCGTTGATCCGGTGGGTGAGCTGCTGCGCGCGCTTCGATTCGCGGATCAGTTCGGGGTCATCGGCGAGGTAGAGGTCACCAGCGAGCATGCGGTCGCGCATCGAACGAGCCATGGGACCCACGTTAGGCGCGTCCGGCCGTATGAACCTTTTTGACGTCTGATTCGTTGAATTGGTATGAGCATCATCGACTTCCGCCGCCGGCGCCCCTCCGCGCCGACCTTCGTGGTGGTCGACCGTCTGCACGGCCGCCGTGCCGAAGAGGTGCCCGGCGAGCAGATCGCCGCCACCGTGTCGTCGTGGCTGGCGGAACTGGGTGCGGAGAGCCCGTTGATCGATGCGCTGGAATCGGCCGCCCAGAATCAGGATTGGCCGACCGTCTACGCCCTCGGGGAGCGGCTGTCGGTCGACGTCATGGTCGCGTAGCGAAAGCCCCGATCGGCTGGTGATTCGGCTACGCCGACAAATGCGTTCCTGTTCCCTCGGGGCCCCAACGCAACTGGGCGTCAGGCGTTACCAGGGGGCTTCAGCCCAGCCGAGGTATGTCGCTCCGGGGGTGGGGTTCCAGTTCGCGAGGACCTGCACGGTGTGACCGGCGCCGGCCAGGCCGCGGTACCTCGGGCTGACGCCGCCGGAAACGAAGGTGCCGTCGGCCTGGGCGATGTCGACGTGGCCTTGGTGCACTCCGTTCCACACGTCCATGTCGCTGACGGAGAAGACCAGGGCCCCGGGTGGCGGGTTGCCGTCGGTATGAATCTTGCCTTGGCCGGCGAGCCGGTCGTGGAATGCCAACGCTGACGGGGCGCCGAGCGCGGGCTGACCGTAAGCGTTGGCGACGAACTTGCCGCAAGCGAAGTCATAAGCGTCGGAGCCGATTTGGCTGTTGGCCCAGGCGACCGCGTTGGCTGCCTTCGACGACGACTGGGCCGGCGGCGGCGCAGCGGCTCCGCCGTCGGCGCCGCAGTCGCTGGATACGTCGTTGAGGGTGCCGGTTTCGATGTCGACATCGGCGACGAAATGCCCGTCGGAGGTCTTGTACCAGAGGTTGTCCCAGCCGCCCGGAATGTTGAAGCTGAAAAAGCCTTTCACCGGCTGGCCGCGTCGGGAGCACACCAGCGCCACCTTGTCACCGGCGTTGTACCAACCGTCCTGGTGCGAGCTCAAGTTGGCGTCCGACATGCGCTGGGTTTTCACCTTGACGGTGGCGGTCGGATCCGCGTAGGCCGGCGCCGCCAACGCCATGGCTAGGAGGGCGCCCGCAGCGCCCATCGCCGCGATCGTGCTGCATGTCCGGAGACTCGCGCGCGGACGCCGCAATTGGCCAGACTCAGCGAAGTCGTGAACCCTGGACCCAGAACCTATCGGTGCAAACTTTTCTGTGTGCCGATTCACGCGTCCTTCTTCCATTCAGGGACCGCCAAGACAGCTGGGTTCCAAATAGATATCAGACGTACGCGGGTGCGGACAATGGAACGGGAACGAAAATATGGCAAACGGAGCCAGATTCACCCGAACAGACGACACAGCAAACTAGACGCCCTATTGGCCCGGCTTCGGCTGGGTACACGGAGGCGGCGGAGGACGCACCCCTGCGGAACGATGCCCCCGACGCCCGCGCCGGCTGAATCAGCCCGACGCCAGCTTCGTCGGCCTGCCGTCGATGCTCGACAGGTTCTTCTGCTGCCAGTACTCCGCGACGCCCTCCGGCCCCTTCTTCTCGCCCCAGGTGTCGAGCAGGACGCGCTCGGACTCGACCGACATGAGGGGCACGCCGAATCCGCATGAGGTTTGGACGAGGTCGACGCTCAGGTCATAGATCTGCCGGGCACTGATGTGGGGCGGGAACTGGCTGTAGAGCTCGTCCCAGTCCGCGTCGCCGGGTGCGATCTCGCTGGCGGTGCCATACAACCGCAGGATCAGCGGCTCACGATCGAACGAGCAGAACATCAACGTCATCCGCGGGTTGTCCAGCAGGTGCGCCGACGTCTCGTTGCCACTTCCGGTCAGGTTCAACCAGGCCACCCGATTCGGTCCGAGGACCCGGAGCGAGTCCAAGCCCTTCGGGGAGAGGTTCACCCGGCCGTCCCGGGCCGCCGTCGCCACGAAGTACACGCTCTGCGCGGCGATGAAGGTGCTGAACCGGTCGGTGATCTCCGGGAACTGCTTGGCCATGTGGGCATGCTTGCACGCCGAAGAGGCCGCGGGCGACTGAGTTTCAGATGACGGGATGGAGTCGCCGTCCCGCCACGGCTACGGAGCTGTGCCGGCGGCTGCGTCGTGATGCATCTGGACTGCGGGAGCGACCCAACGGCGAAGGAAGGCGCGTAGCTCCTCTCCGTGTCGATCAGGGCCACCGGGATCCAGAATGAACGACTGCAGTTGGCGCAGCATGAACTCGACAAGCTCGTCGAGTTGCGGGCCGCTGAAACCGGCTGCGGACCAATCGACTTGGAAACGCTCGAGGATCGATCGACCGAACGAGATCGCCGTTTCGGAGGTGACGCCCGCCGCGAACGCGCTCGCCTTGCCGGGGTGCATGACCAAGCTCAAGTAGCGGTCGTTGGGGAGCTGTTCCAAGGTGTAGGCGATGCCTTCGATCACGGCGTCGGTGGGGTCGGTGATCGATTGCAGGTCTTCGGCCAATCGGTCCAGAAAGCCCTCCACCGCTGAGAGCGCGGTGCCGGTCATCAACGCGTCGAGGGTGGGGAAGTAGCGATACACGGTCTGCCGGGTGATGCCGAGTTCGGTGGCCACGTCGGACACGCTCACCGAGCCTCGTTCGTCGATCGATGAGCGGGCCGCGCTGACGATACGGCGAACCGCCTCCTCGTCGTCGACGGGAATGTCACCAGACCAACCGTGTCTGCGCATCACCGCATACTTCCATCCCGCCGCAGATGGCCGAATGCCACCGAGTCTTGACCATACATAGTATGACTGATGTATGGTCCGAATATTCCCGAACGTGAAATGAGGTCAGCCATGACGGCGATCGCCGAAGGACCGGTCAGCAATCAGGACGAGGAACTGACCAGGCGCGCGTTGCGGCACGCCATCGACAAAACGACGGACATGGCCGACCGCGAACTGCGGGTGCCGCTGCACTACTACCGCGATCCGAAGATCACTGAGATCGAGGAGTCGCAGGTGCTGCGCCGCGTACCCCTTGCCATCGTGCCGTCGGCCCAGATTCCCAACGCCAACGACTACGTCGTGCGCTCGGTGCTGGGTGACTCACTCTTGGTGACCCGCGACCGTGGCGGCGTCGGGCACGTGTTCCTCAACTACTGCCGCCATCGCGGCGCGAAGCCCGCCTGCGGAGCCGGCAACGCCGCACGGTTCACCTGCCCGTACCACGCGTGGAGCTACAAGAACACCGGCGAACTGTTCACCGTTCCCGGCAAGGCGGGGTTCGACTCGATGAACAAGGCCGACTACGGACTCGTCGAGCTGCCGAGCCAGGAGCGGCACGGCTTCATCTGGGCCGTGCTGACGGCCGGCGGCGCCATCGACGTCGATGGCCACCTCGGGTCGATCGGGCCGGAACTCGAGCTGATGAACTATGCCTCATACGGCTACCACACGGAGAAGGAGTTCGAGTCCCAAGTGTCGTGGAAGGGCGCCCTCGAAGCGTTCGCCGAGGGGTATCACTTCCCATTTGTTCACGGCGAGAGCGTGATTGGACAGAACACCCTGCCCAACACCGGGGTCTACGACGAGTACGGCAAGCACCATCGCATCGGCTTTCCGTTCAACTGGGTCACCAATCTCGCGGACGACCCGACCGGGTCGTGGGACCCACACCAGAACATGGGCGTCATCTACTGGATTTACCCCAACCTCATTCTGGCGAACAGCCCGATCGGCGTCGAGATCATCGACATCCTGCCGGCCGGGGAACCGACCCGATGCTCGGTGCGGCACAGCTGGATGGGGCGCGTGCCGGCCACTGACGACGACATGCGCGCGGTCTACGACCAGGTGTACGACAATGTCCACGCCGCGGTCGTCGACGAGGACTTCGCCATGCTGCCCCAGTGCGGTGAAGGTGTGCGGCACGGCCAGCACGATCACATGCTCATCGGCCGCAACGAGATTGGCGTGCAGCACATGATCAGAGTGTTCGCCGAGGAGCTCGGTGTGGCGCTTCAATAAGACGCTCAATCTGCCGTACTGCGAGCACGCGCGCGCTAGATTCGTGCCAAATCCGGACCGAAGAAGGTGCCCATGCCGAACTCTCGCGGCCTGTTGCTCAACCCGAACGACTTCGACCCCCAGCAATTCGATCCGGAGACGCGGCGCCAGCTGCGGGCGCTGATCGAGTGGTTCGAGGAGCGCGGCAAGGTGCGCTTGTTGCAGGACGATCTCGCCGCGACCTGGGTCGCCGACTTTCTCGATTTCATCAAGCAGGAGTGCATTTTCGCGACGTTCCTGACGCCCTCGGAGTTCGCCGACGGCGATCCGAACAAGCGCTGGGACACCTCACGCAACGCCGTGCTCAGCGAGATTCTCGGGTTCTACGGGCTCGCGTACTGGTACGCCGAGCAGGTCACCATCCTCGGCCTCGGCCCGATTTGGCAGAGCGACAACATCAAGGCCAAGGAGCGGGCCGCCGCGCAGCTCGAGGCGGGTGGCGTCATGGCGTTCGCGTTGTCCGAACGCGAGCATGGCGCCGACATCTACAACACCGACATGCTGCTGACCCCGACATCCGACGAGGGCGTGGTGTTCCGGGCGTCGGGGGAGAAGTACTACATCGGCAACGGCAACGTGGCGGGCATGGTGTCGGTGTTCTCGCGCCGCACCGATGTCGATGGACCCGACGGCTACGTGTGGTTCGTCGCCGACAGCGGCCACGAGAACTACCAGCTGATCGACAACGTGGTGCACGGCCAGATGTTCGTCAGCACGTTCCGGCTCAACGACTATCCGGTGCATGAGGAGGACATCCTGTGCACCGGGCCGGAGGCGTTCTCGGCGGCGCTCAACACCGTCAACGTCGGCAAGTTCAACCTGTGCAGTGGCTCGATCGGGATGTGCGAGCACGCGTTCTACGAGGCGATCACGCACGCGAACAACCGCATCCTCTACGGCAACCCGGTCACCGACTTCCCGCATGTGCGTGCGTCATTCGTCGACGTCTACGCCCGCTTGATCGCGATGAAGCTGTTCAGCGACCGCGCGATCGACTACTTCCGCAGCGCCGGTCTCGAGGACCGCCGGTACCTGCTGTTCAACCCCGTGACCAAATCGAAGGTCACCTCCGAGGGTGAGCGGGTCATCACCCTGCTGTGGGATGTGCTGGCCGCCAAGGGATTCGAGAAGAACACCTACTTCAGCGAGGTCAACCGCCTGATCGGTGCCCTGCCCCGGCTCGAGGGCACGGTGCACGTGAACGTCGCGCAGATCCTGAAGTTCATGCCGAACTACATGTTCAACCCGGCCGGCTATCCGGAGATCGGCACCCGCGACGACGCGGCCGACGACGTGTTCTTCTGGGCGCAGGGACCCGCGCGCGGCGCGTCCAAAGTGCAGTTCGCCGACTGGGCGCCGGTGTACGAGCGGCACCTCGAGGTCCCGAATGTGGCCCGCTTCTACGAGCAGGTGCAGGCGTTCAAAGACCTGCTGCTGACCGCGGCACCCGATGCCGACCAACAGCGCGACCTCGACTTCGTTCTCGTCGTCGGGCACCTGTTCACGCTCGTCGTCTACGGACAGCTGATCCTCGAGCAGGCCGAACTGACCGGGCTCGACCACGACCTGCTGGATCAGATCTTCGACTTCCAGGTCCGCGACTTCTCGTCGTATGCCGTTGCGTTGCACGGCAAGCCGAGTTCGACGGTGGCGCAACAGGAGTGGGCGTTGACGGCGATCCGCAAGCCGGTCGCCGACGTGGGTCGTTTCGACCGGGTCTGGGAACAGGTCGCGGCGTACGACGGTGCGTACGAGATGCGGCCCTAGGGCAGCGGGCGGAACACCGGCAGCGCCCGGTACTTCACGCTGAAGCTGGCCTCGCTGAGCGCCTCGCCCACCTCGCCGTCATGGGCGAGGGTGGTCGGCCCGTCGACGGAAGTGAAGCGGAATTCCGGCACCTGCAGCTCGTGGTACAGCGGGCTGCGTTCCAGCCGGCCGAACGCCACGGCTGTCGCGATGCGCAGCGCGCTGAACCGCCGCCCGGATTCCAGGATTCGCACATCGATCAGACCGTCGTCGAGGCGCGGCCGTACCGACGGGGCGAACCCGGACGGGAAGTACGTCGAGTTGCCCAGGAAGAAGAGTTCGGTCTCAAGTGTCTTGTCGTCGTAGCTGATTCGCACCGGACCTTCCCGGCGCATCGTCAGATACAGCGCGCATATCCCGGCCAATGGCTTACCCATTCGGCGTTCGAGCTTCTCGCGCATCCGCACGTACTTCGGATAGGCGCCGATGCTGGCGGTGTTGATCACCATGCGTTCCTCGTTGAGGCACACCAGGTCGACATATGCCGCCGAGCCCTCCCGGATCGCCTCGACGGTCCGGGCCACCGACTCGCACCCAATGTCTTTGGCGAAGTGGTTGAACGTGCCGCCTGGGAACACCGCGAGCGGGACACCTGCCGCGACGGCGACGCCCGCCGCGCATGCCACCGTCCCGTCGCCGCCACCGACGGCGAGCACCTCGGTGCGTTTGGCCGTCTCCCGCAACACCGTCTCGATGTCGTCGTCTTTGCCGAGCTCGACGATCTCCATGCGTGGCAAGGCCTTTCGGGCCTCCTCGAGGATCCGCTCGCCCGTGCCGTCACCGGACCGCGGGTTGATCACCAGTGCCACGCCGGCACCCTCCGGTCGGGGTTCGGTGTGGAACCGCAACGGATCCGACGTCGGCAAGGTGGTGGTCGGGATGGGCGGGACGATGCGGGCGCCCAGGACCGCGATCGCGGCGCCGATGCCGAATCCGGCGAACACGTCGCCGGGATAGTGCGCACCCGTCGCGACGCGCGACAGCCCGACGAGGCCCGCGAGCAGCGCCAACGGAAGGCCGGCCGATGCGGACTCCAGACCGACGCCCACCGCGAAGGCGGCGGCGCTCGCGGAGTGGCCTGACGGCATCGAGTGCGACGTCGGCATGCGTCGGCTAAGGCGCGGGAGCGGAATCAGGCTATGGTCCGGCCGCGGCCGCCGCCAGATCCGCTTGGCCACCTGGTTGGTCACCAGGCTGGTCACCGCGAGGCTGACGACACCGCGCGCGGCGCCGCGCCTGACCGACGCGCCCCCGAACGCGCCCAGCCCGGCCGCGATGGCGAACCACAGCTTGGAATGGTCGGCGGCCCTGGTCAGTCGCGGCATCACGGAGTCCAGAAATGGGCTCGGTGACTCGGCGATCGCTTCGAAGACCTCACGGTCCAACGTCCCCAGGCCCTTGCCGATCGCGTGCACGTCCATGGCGCCCAAAGTATCCGTTGTGACGGGAGTTCAACCTTCGTGGAGCCGATGACTCTGTGATCAGGCCAGTACGGCCGCGAGTTCGGAGCGCGGCACGGGCACGCGCTGCGGCCCGTCGACTTCGGGTAGCCACATGCCCTGGCCGATGTAGAAGATGATCGCGTCGTCGGTGATCGCGAAGTTCTGATACACCTCGGCCCCCAGCGTGTTGTGCGGCGGCGGTTCCAAGGTGCTCTGCCGACGCTTGTTCATGTAGCGCTGGACGATCGGATCCAGTGTCGCGACCGGGTCGGTGCCCCGCTTGAACAGCGTGGCGAGCGTGATCGCACTGCGTGCGCCCAGGTCGTAGTTGAACGCCTTGAATCCGGTCACGGGGTGGGCGCCGGTGTCGTCGTACACATCGAAGACGACGCTTTGGGTACCGGACGTCGAAGCTTCCGACCGGTATGTGTGCGGCTTCAATCCGTGTCCGTAGGGAACATCTCTCGGCCGTGTCTGAGCCATGAAATCCACGAACTGATCCCTGTCGTGCGTCACAAAATCGGTCAGTGCTTGCTGGTCGGGATAGTCGAGCGGATAGCCGATGTCGATTGTGTACGTGGAGGTTTCGGTATGGATATGGCAGGCGTGCTCCGCGTCGACCGTCCCACCGAGATCTGCACATCCCGGTGTCCCGGGGTGCGCCACCGCGGGAACGCTGAAGACCAGCGTGCCGATCAGGGCAGTTGCATTGATGAGCGCAGGCAACAACTTTCGCTTGGTCATCGGACTCCCTCGAGTTTGACGATACGGCGGTTGCCGTCGTCGACGACGTATACCGCGCCCTTCGCGTCGACAGCCACGCTGACGGGACCTTTGAGTCCGGTGAACGGCAGCACCCTTGGTGTGTTCGATCCCGGGTCCAGCTTCAGGATTTGATTCTGTTGTCCGTCAACGAGATACACCGCGCCTTTCGCGTCGACCGCGATGTTGATGACGCTGCGGGGTGCGTGGAACGGCAGCTCAGCCGGACTGCTAGCCCCTGGTGCCAACTTCAGGACGCGCTTGCCGCCGGCGTCTCCGACATACAGGTTGCCGGCGGCGTCGACGGCCATGCCGGCGGCGAAGCTCATGTGCTGGAAAGGCAATGCCTCGGGGGTGTTTGATCCCGGCGCCTGTTTGGCCACCTGAACCGCCAGACAGCATCCGCCGCCGGATGACTCTCCGCCGCCGATCATGCCGTAGAGGCCGCCTGCGGCGTCGACAGCCTGAATCACGCCTCGGTAGGCGCGGCCGAGATCGGGAACTGGTAGCACGGTCTGCTGCTCGCCATCGTGCGCGAGCTTCACCAGATGGCTCGGGCTCTGTCCGCCGTCGATGACCCACACCTGCCCGGACGGATCCGTCATCACGGTGGCGCGCGTGAACGGCAGCACCTTTTGCGTACTTGAGCCGGCAGGCAACTCGATCACCCGATTGGATCCGGTCCTCCCGGCTGGGATGTCGGATACGAACACGTTGCCCGCCGCGTCGACCGCGACATCGTAGGGTCCGTTCAGGCCCGTGAACGGGAGCACCGACTGGGTGAGTGCTGCCGGGGTCGCCGGTTCAGGCGTCGGAGCAGACGCGTGACTGCATCCGGTGATGCCGGCGACGACCACCAACAGCGTGCCGATCAGTCGCCTCATCAGCTCGCGCCCAGCGTGAGCGTGGAGATCGAAAAGTCCATGGTTGTCCTTGGTTCAGCGAACATCTTGGGGTCAAGGTTGGGGTGATTGCCTTGGCAGATTCTTGGGAAAGCCGCGCGATGGATATGGCAGGCGCTTTATGCGATGAACACGCGCATTCCCGGAGTTCGCACCCTCCCCGCGCGATCGCTGCCAAGGATCCGCCAAGCGTGTCCCCGAATGCTGAGCCAGTTCCCGATCCCCATCCACGGAAAGTGCTCACCGCAGATGATCACCACGCGAATCAACAAAACCGCCGTTCGCGCCGCTCTCACCGCAGGAGCGGTCAGCTTGTTTTCCGTCCTCACAGCCGGCGCCGCCAATGCGGCACCGGCGGACGACCAGTTCCTCGCCGCCCTCGCCCACCAGGGCATCGGTTTTGGCAACACGCAGTCGGCGATCACCGTCGCGCATCACGTGTGCGACGCGTTGGCCGCCGGGATGGAGCCCAGCGACATCAGCCACAACCTGGCTGCATCCAACTCGGGCATCGACCAGCAGGCCGGTCTCGTCATCACAGTCGTTGCGGCGCAGTCGTATTGCCCACGCTTCGTGCATCAGATGGCCAACGGCGCCACGGTGGTCGGCCCCGATCACTGACCGGCCTGGGTGCCCGGTTGGGCGCAGTTGGCGAGCCTGACGCCATCGCTCGAACCGAAGAATGGCATCGGTGCTGGCAGAGGTGGAGCCGATGACGGGAATCGAACCCGCGTATTCAGCTTGGGAATACGGTCCGGGCCGTTTGGCTAGGTGTGCGTGCGTCGCTGCGGTCTACTGACCTCGGCATATAGGTGCAGCGCCGTCCGGGTGAGTGTCAGCGAATCGCCCTGCCTTGTGACCCCGACGTGACCCTTTGCCACAGAGGACGCACTGCGAATGGAATCAGTTCGTCAGATCATTGGGCACCATGGGTGACTGGTTGAACGATTGGCGGACAACGTCCGAGAAGCTTGGCGGTATCAGCCGGGCGAAGGTATTCGCACTGTGGGCATCTGGTGAGTTGGGCTCGGTGATGATCGGGTCTCGCCGTTTCGCGAAGGACTCCCAGATTGAGGAGTTCATTGAGAGCCTGGAAGATCGAGCAGCCAGATGATGATCCGTGGCTTGTATGACCGTGACGCTGCTGCTGAGTACTTGTCGACGTCGCCGAGACATGTGGATGATCTTCGGCGTGGCGGGAAGTTGATCGCGGTGTTCGAGGGCGGAAAGAACAAGTTCCCGCGCGAAGAGCTGGATCGCTACATCGCCTCGCTCCATCGGAGCACTTAGGGCGCCTTGAGCACCCACGCCGGCACCCAGTGAGTGACCGTCTTCTGCTGCGTCCCGAACACAACCGGGTACGTCACCAGTCCCCACCACTGGCCCTTCACGCAGCGCGCCCAGCACGTGAGCTGGCCCCTGACCACGAGGTGCAGCTGTAGCCCGCCGGGTTGGTACTGCTCGCGGTGGTGAGGCTGGCGCGGAAACAAGGTGGCGAGATCGATCTGCACACTGCGTGGTGGGTCGACCCGGCGGAAGTCACCTGCCGGATGTCGGCCGGTATCGGTGATCGCCGGCAAGTCACCCACTGTTCGATCATACGTTCGATGGAACCGAACGACCGTCAGATACGTCTAAACCAACATGCGAACCATCGACGACATCGACGCAGACCTCCGAGTCCTCGCCACAGTGCGCGCCGGCCTACGAGAGTTCGGCGCCGTCGGCAGCACGACCACGATGGACCAACTGCTCGATGAACGCCTGGCGACAACTGCCGCGAACTAATTGTCGATGGGGCACACCTTGTGGTCCTTGTCGTACCAGAGCAGGTGCAGCACGGAACCCTGCACATACCCCCATATCCTGAGGTTGGTGCCGCGTCGCAATCTGAACATCTGCTCAGTCGAGATTTGGAGCTCATCCAGTCGATCCCGCGCGGCGGCGCATAGTGACCCGACGCTCTGGCTCTTGTGCAGCACGCGCCGCGCCCCACCTTTGCCGTTGTAGGTCTGTGCCCGCACTTCGGCCCAACTGAGCTGCATCAAATCACTGAGCGTCGCCAGCAGTTCCTGTATCTCGCTAGGTGAAAGCCGCCAAGACCATGCGCCGTCGTGCTCATGGTCGACGGTAGACCCATTCCACTGGAACCTGTCGCTGTCATTGGCCTGCGGGCCTGACGCGGTGGGAAGGTTCTTGCCAGCGGCAGTGTCTGCCGTGACGATTTCCTTACGTGCGTTGTTCTGCTGCCTCGCCAGTTTCTTCTCGTGACGACCGCCGGGCTTGCCCACGTCTAACTAGACCTCGTTGGCGGTGGCCAGCCCTCCGAAGAAATCTTGCATCGTTTCCAACTCGATCTCGGTGTTGCAGTAGGCGCCATCTGAAATGCCGCCTCGCGCTTCGATCCATGGGCGCTCGCGGTGCGTCTTCTCGATGAGTTGCTGGCCGGACAAGTGCCCATACGCGTCGAGGACGGCATCGGCAGTGTCGACCTGGTCTGGAGTAAGTCGCTTCGCGTCGCCCTCAGGCCAGGAGCTGACCCGGAACTTGCCCCGATGCAAGTCGAAAAGCTCGTAGACGACTGGACCATTCGCCCAGGCTCGAATCGTCTCAGGGAAGATCGGTTCGCCATCCCACGCCAGCGACCAGCCCTGGCAGTAGTACACAAGCTTTTGCAGCTTCATCGTCGACATCGTCCCGGCCTTGCCGAGGATGTACGCGGCTACATCGTGAACGTTCGCCATGGCCTCTGCCCCTCTAACTTCAGCCCGGGTCCAACCGTTCGCTGCTATCTCTGACGTCAGTATTACACGCTGCCACCGACAGATTTACCCACTATGCGCATAGTTCACGCGCGGCGTGGCGTAATTCACGCGCCGACAGTCTGCCGGCTGGCCGTGTAAAACCGCAGGTAGGTGGCGGGTACGGATTCGCGCATGCCGGGCGCGCCCGACCCCAAGTCTAAAACCGCAAGCGTCGCCGTCGATCTACGAGGAGTTTTGCTCGGTCCGAGAGCACCTTCCGTGCCGGCGTCGGCTCACCTGGCAGCACAGTCACTTTCGTCCATCCGGTGCCCTCAGCAAGAGCTTGCCCATTTGGAAGTTTCAGCGTCCCGTCAACAAGGAACTCAGGAGCGCCGTCATAGGTCAACCCGCCATCGACGATGTAGTGCATCTCGCAGAGCCTAAACAGAGCCGCAACGGCGGGGGCCAGTTTGTGCAGCATGCGCTGACCGGCAGCATGCCAGGCACTGACATTCAGATTTACTGTCGGGCGTCAGTGAGATGCCGGCGCTTCGCAAGAGCAGGCGAAGTCCCACCGCTCGGGCCATGAACCAGTGAAGTCGCCGTAGCAGCAGAACTGAATCCGCTCGCCATCAGACGACGTGAGTTCGACTTCGTGCCAATCCTCGTGGATGCGGCACGACCAGAGATAAAGCTGACGAGATAGCCAGCGCCGGACAGTAAGCATGATGAGCACCTTCAGGAACTCCGCTTTCGGCGAAGTCGACCAGACTACCCCTCATCTGGCGGCAGGTCGTTCTCGTCTTCCATGAGGCTCAACTCGAAGCCCTGCCGCGCCGCGTCCCAGTCGCCGCCCTTGATGATGTAGACCGCCTGGGCGTTGTACCAAACGAGCTGCGTGATGAGGGTGAGAGCACATTCCAAACAGTTGCCGACCTCGGCCATGAGGTCACCGCGCGATACATCAGCCCCGCCACTTTTGATGGCCGCCAGGATCAGCCGCTGCATCTGGACACCGGTGGTCTTGTTGGCTCGGTCGGTCTCGCCTTGCTCTCGGAGGGTGCATAGCTCGCATTTTGTGGTGGTCATGGCTCAGTACATCCTGTCTAGTTTGATGAAGGGTGCGATTTGAGATGCGACCCTTTCGGGTCGTCCGTGGTCGTGGACACCCTTTTTCCCGGCGCCGGGAAAAAGGTCATTGCCGACCTGCCGGTGCCCACATGCGGCTGGTTTCGGCCGCGACCTGCTCGCCGTGCTCCTGGCCACTCGCACCCTCACGCGCCTGGACCATGATGTTCGTGTCGCCGTAGGTGTTTCCACCACCCTGCTGCCCGTTGCCCTGCTTCTGCTCAGGAGCCTTCTGTCCAGCGATGTTGGGTAGCGCCATCCCTGCACCAGCGATTCCGCCCGCGAGCTTGCCTGCCCAGCCGGCACCGATACTGCCCTTCGGATTGTCGCCAACCGAGAAGAACTCCCCGATTCCGGACGCCAGGATGCCCGCGTTCTGGGCTGCGTACCCGATGGTGCGGTTGATCACCTGAGTGCCGATTTTCGCCAGAGACCCTGCACCCGGGAACATCATGTCGAGACCAGATGCGGCGGCCATTATGCCGTCCATCGGCATTCCGCCGAGGATGTTGCCGCTGTTGCCGCCTTGGGTCGGGTATGGAACACCGCCGCCCACCGTCGGGGTTACCTGGCCGAGTGGTGTCACGCCGGGAATCGCATTCGCCGGGCCGATGCCCGGATGTAACGGGGCGCCACCACTGGCCAGGGGCTGACCGGGGAATGACAGACCCGATGTGTCGGGGTTCGTGAGTGGCGGCAGTATGTTGCCGCTGCTAGTTGGTGATGGGATGCTGCTGGGTGCAACAGGACCAGCGATTGTGGGTAGGTACCACTGTTCGGTGAACTGCTTATCGCCGGCACCGGCTGCTGGACCGCCGTAGGCGATGTCGCCGTGGCTGCCTCCGGATTCGAAGTTCACGCCGTTCGGCAGGGTTGCGGCCATGTGTCCGCCGCCCGGTCCGCCATGTGAGACACCAACATTCAGGGCGCCCGCCATGGTGCCGCGCTGCCAGCCGTGCGATGCCGCGTAACCGGGGAATGACTCGGTGTCGAACAGTCGGCCTGGGGTTGCGCCGCCCTTCTGTAGGACCTCGACCAGATCGGACACGGCGCCCGAGCAGTCGGCGAGACCGTGAGCGAGATCGGATGCGCCCCAACCGTATTTGCCGCCGTTCGCCGACTGGGCCAGGGCAATCGCGGCACCGACATTGCCGCCCATCGCCTCTGGGGTGTACTGCGGCAGCATTGCTGTGGTGCCTGGCCCCTGCGATGCCGCGATCACCCCCGGCGTGTACTGCGGCCCGAACAAGCCGTTCGCGGCACCGATCCCGATCAGGCCGGACCCCTCGTTCGGGTTGGCCTTCGCCACGAAACCCAACGCCTGCAAGAACGGAGCCGCCAGGATATTGCCGAGCGCCTTCACCGCATTCTCGACGATCCCACCGAAACCCTTGCTGATACCGAAATCCTTGTCGATCTGCACGCCGAGCTGCTGCAAATCACCCTGAGTGGCCTGCATCCCCTTCAACGTCTTCTGAACCGCCTGCTGCTTAGCCTCATTCAGCCGCAGCTCCGACTCATGCTCCTCACGCTGCGCACGCGCCAACTCGTTGCGCTTGGCGACGATCGCGTCCTCATCACGGACGTTCGCCTTCTCCAGCGTGTTCAAGTCCGACTGTGCTTGCGCAACCTTCTGCTGGTTATCCAGCACCGTCCCCGCAGCGCCGTAGAGGCTGGCGGTCGCGGCGCTGCCCTGCAGCAACCCCATCGGGTCTTGGTTGCCGTATGGGACGGTGGGCAGCGGCTGGCGGGTACCGCCGCCGCCGTGACCGGTGGCGGGCGGTGCTGGTGGCACGGCGCGGTCCGGCTGCCAGGGATTCTGCCCGTACCAAGATTTATAGTCCGCGGTTGCGGGAGGCGCAGACGATGCGCCTCCAAGGAGGTCTCCGAGGTCGTTAGGCGCAAGGGTGCCGGCTGGAGTCGGCCCGGTGAGCCGTGGCAGGTTCGGGTAGGCAGGGCCGAATACCTGCGGGGCCTGCGTGGTCGCCGGTCCGGCGTCCGTATGAGAAGGCCGGTGCCCGGTGAAAGACTGTGCGCCAGTGAGGTAGTCCTTCACGTCGGTGAAGAACGTGGGGTCGCCGCTCATGCCTTTGTTGATGAGCGAGATGGTGTTCACCACTACGGACAGCCCAGAGGCCAGGCCGTCGACATCATCGGCGAGGCGCTTGAAATCGTTGGCCAGTCCGGGTAGATATTCGGTTCCGCGGCCAGCCAGTTGGATGATGGCATCGCCGGCATTCCAGATGACCTTGCCGAGCTGTTCGACCGTGTCGAAGCCTTCGTGAATCCACTCGCTGAGTTGCCCGGATTGTTTGGCGTTGTTGATGAAGTCTGCGAATGCTTGCGCCGCGTTGGTGGCCCCAGATGCCAACCCCGGCAAGAAGTCCGAGCCCACGGCCACCAGGTCGCCGAGCGCGTGGGTCAGCGGGCCGGTCACCCCGGAGAGCTTGTCGAAGGCGCTCACGGTGTTGTCGACAAACCGGGTGATGTCGCTTTGCATACCGGTCGTCATCAGTTCGGCGCTGATACCCCGCCACGCATTGTCGAAGGCCTTAGAAATGCCGGTCGTGAGCTGAGTGACCATAGGTAGGTATTGGTCCGACACCTGACGCAACGCTGGCGCTGACCCGGAGAATAGGGCCTCTTGCGCGGCGCTCTGAAGTTTCTTGAGTTCGGGCATCATCGCTTGGATTTCCAGCGCGGCCTGCTGTGCGCTCGGCGCCAGCGCCTGGATGCCTTCGGCGAACTTCTTCGGATCCCCAACTGAGGTAACGACATCGGCGAAACCGTGGGTAGCCAACGTCAGCGTGCCGACACCAGCGGCAGCGGCCCCGAGCCCTGCGGGCAGCGCCCACAACGATTGAGCGGCCGACAAAGCGATGCCGGTGAGGTTCACCAGCGCATCGGCGCCGACCGTGGCCGTCGTAGCCAGCCCGACCGCGCCGAACGAAGCGGCCGACTTCGCCAAGGACGACATGCCGGTGGAAGCCGTCGATGCAGCAGACCCCATCACCGATAGTGAACCGCTGGCCTGCTCGAGGTTCCGCAGATCGTTGGTGAGCTCACGCACTGCCCGCGACTCGGCGCGGCGGGCCTTCTCGACGCGCTCCACCGCGGCGATCTTCTGCGAGTTAGTCGAGTTCGATGCGGCGTTGACCGCCGCCAGCTTGGCCTCTTCAACCCGCAGCTTTCCGGCAGCATCAGCAGCCTTGTCGTAGGCCCGCTGCAACTCGGCAGCCTTGATCGCTGCCTTGCCGGTATCAACCCGACCTAGGCCTTCGTTTACATTGCGAGAGAACGCATCACCCGCCTGACGACCAGCGGTAGAGAAGTAATCTTCCGCCTGCTTGGTAGTGCGCCGCGCTTGCGACTCGTCGAGGTGAGAGCCAACGGGAAGGCTAATTCCACTCACGGGCAAATCCCTTTCAAATCACGCATTACTGACCCTCCGATGGGCCCGAAACGACTTCATGCGGCACGAATCCGAGCACCACCGACGTCTGCGGCCGGAAGCGCGCTCGAGCACCCGTTTTCCGCACCAACCGCACGGAATAACCCCCAAAAACGGCGTCCACGACATGCGAAATCACCTCAAATCGGCCCATTTTTGGGCGTGCGGTTCGAAAAACACCCAGACTCGGGCTAAATCCGAGCGGGCTGGCTGGCGGGTCAGTTGGGCAGGCCCCGGGGAGGGGTCCATCCCCTGGTCGGCGGTGCGGGGCGCAGGTACTGCTTGGGCGTATGGGATCGCCTTCGTGACAGCCCTTGCCGTTACCTAACGTTTGGTTTGACGCCGGCACCACCGAGTTCATGCGGCACTACCAGCTGTGGGCGATCATCTTGTTCTCCATCGCTGCGAGTGCATCGAGGAGCGCGCGGATGGTGGTGTCGGTCATTGCGGGGCCGTAGGTAACTCCTGCGCGGCTGGGCATGCCGTCGAGGACTGCGCGGGTGAGCGGTGGCACGGAGTTGTGGTTGGCCTGGTAGCTGTCGAAGGTGTCAGGCATTGGTGGTTACCTTTCGGTCAATGCGTCCGTGGACGACGATGGGCTTGACGTTCATGGGTGGTCGGTTTCGGCGCTTCTCGGCGAGCTGCTCGAGCTGTTCGGTGGTAGGTACCCACGGTTGCGCGTCGGAGGTCGCGAGCCACACCAACTGTTCGATGGGTTCGGTGGGCCATGGGGTGCGGCGTTCTGGATATCCACTTGCCACCCATCGGGTGTCGGCTATGCGCCAGCCGGGCACGAGTTCGTCGACGTTGGCCAGCATGAGGTCTGATGCGAGCTCGTCTGGCGTATGCGGCGAGATTGCGTTGCGGTGCATGTCCGGGTCGACGGAGCTGCTGATTGCGCCTTGCGCGGCTCGGATGCTGTCGTAGCGTGCGCGGAGTTCCGGCAGTGCGCGCCAGTGCCTTTCAACCTGCTGGGTGATGGCGGCGTTCGCATTGTCGGCGCCGTCGAGTTTCTCGGCGATAGTGGCCACGGCGGTCATCACGGTGGTGAGTTGGTCGTGCAGGTTGGCGAGCATGCGGTCACCGACGACGAACAAGATTCCGTCCAGGGTGTGGGTGAGCTCGCCGGCCAGAGAGGTCAGCGCCGCGTGCCGGCGGTCGGCGAGGGCCTTCTGGTCGTTCGCGGTAATGGCTGCGTCGAGCCATTCGTCGAGCTGGTCACCGCTGGTTGGGGTCGGTGGCGACGGCGTTCTAGGGGCGCTGATGATCTTGGCTTGTACGGCTTCTCGGACGTCGACAGTCCGTTGCCATTCGGGAACGGCGGCGAGTGCTGTGGCGAGGGCCGGGTTGGTCCTGGCGGCGTTGATCAGGGGAATGGCGGACATCGTTACTTACCTCCGAATCGTTCTGCGGCTGCTGTTCGGCCGGCTGAGCCAGGGCCACCGGTGGCTGATTCGTGGTTGGTGCCGAAGCGTCGTGCTGCCGCGGCTTTTCCTGCGGCACCTGGCGTTTGAGCTGGTGCGGTGCCGCTGCCCTGTCCCCAGTTCACATGTGCGGCTGGCGTGATGAGTCCGACCTGCGTCAGTGCCGCGCGGACTTTGTTGGTGTCGACCTTCCCGTCGGTAACCAGGGCGTCGAGTCGTGCGATGGATGCGAAGGTGTCGGCTCGATCAGCGTCCCCGCCAAGGATTTCTGCTGCGGCGGTTCGGAGTTGTTCTCGGGTGTCGGGTGCGCGGAGGCGTGCGCCCAGGGCTGACCATTCCGCATCTGACATGGACGCTAGGTGCGCCTCAATCTCTGGGGTGAGTTTCATTGGTACTCAGCTCTTCTGCGTATTCATGAACCGTGTCGGCTGGAAAAAGCCAGACTCCGGTGCGGGTCTTACGGCCGTCGAGGTCTGCGGCCCGACGCTGCACGGTTCGCAGTGACCAGCCCAGTTTCTCGGCGACTGTTCGTGTATCCAGCTCTTTTGAGTGTGGCGGGAAGTCAGCTTCCTGCTGTCGTTGTAGCGCCACGGCCCGCTCGAGTTCGATGGCCCGGATGACCTCCGAATTCCACGGCGCCACACCAGGTGTTGCGCCAGAACGCCGGGCATTGAGCACATACTGGCAACACCACAGGGCAAGGTCGAGATGTCGGATGCTGAGCACCTATGCCCCAACTTCCTCGTCCCGCTGGACAGTCCAGGTGCTGCGCGGACCTTGGGAAGTCACGCGGATGTCGGCGCGCTCCTTGATCGCCTTGCGCAGGTTCTCCCATGAATACCGCGGGGTGCCCTTGGATTTGAAGTCGTCCTTGTCGATTTCTGCCCCGTCGGGGAGGGCCGAGACGTATTCCTCGATCCATTCGGCGGCGCTGCGGTATTCCGCAGGCGGCGATTGCGTGGGGTCGATCCACCACATGGTGCCGTCGGACCCACGCCCGACAACCCTGATCTCAGGGTGCTTTGAGGCCTCGGCCACGATAGATTGGCGCTTGTACCCTTGGGCTTCAGCGGCGTCGAGTACAGCAAACGATTCAACCTGTTGGTGGCCGGCGGCGCGCAGTTGGGTGACGTGCTGTCCGAGCCATTTGGTGGCCGACAGCTTGGGCGTCGTCGGATCGTGTGACCTGCGGGTTTCCATATCGATTACGGTGGCCGCTGGTTCACCCGTGAACTCTTGGTTCACCCCTTCTGAACTGCTATTTTCTGGGGTGAACTCCGGTTCACCCGTGAACTCTGGGTTCAGCGCATAGTGGGGCACCTTGTCGCCTTTGACGATGACCACCTGGCTAATTTTTTCGAGGTGCGGCAAGACAGCGTCGAACGCTTCGCGGTAGTGCTGCTTGCCCATTGCGCGCCGTAACGCTCCGTGCGGCATAGACCCGTCGGTCAGCAATTTGATGATGCGTCTGCGCACTGTCTCGGTGTGACGGCCTTCGATGAATTCGTCGAACGCTGCGCGGGTCATCGCCCGGTCCCGAACCTTGGCCCGGTTAGCTTTTCGGGCTTGCTCAAGCATCCAGGCACGGGTGCTGTCTGACTTCGCCATGACGGCAGCCGATAGCTGCCAGTCGTGTTCGGATACGACGATTCGATGATGCAGAAGGGCGATGGTCGCGGCGACCTTCAACCGGGTGAGCATCCAATGACCGTCTAGAGCATCGCCTTCACCGCGTTGGCGTGCCAAGTGCGCCGAGATGATCGTTTGTCGGATCTCCACCGGCCCGTATTGGACTTCCACGACTCCTTCGGAATTCGGTCCCCATAGCGGCAATTGGGTATCGAGCGGCGGCGGATCGTCGCAGTGTTCTGCCGGCATGTCGGGATCGGTGGTGGGCGCCCAGAGGAACCTCTGTGGGGTGCCGCCGCTGGCGTCGTTGAAGATGACGCCGGTATGGCCGGGTTGGGCTCCGACGGATACGCAGCCGCGGTAGGAATGCGCGGGGACGTTGCGGCTGCTGGCTTTTGATGCGTTGGTGGAGCCGAACTGCTCGCCCATTGCGAATGCCTTCAGCGTCCCGAGAGTCGTTGATCCTTGTCGGGCGTCGAGGCCGGTAAGGATATCGATCTCCGAGCAGTTGAAGATTGCCGCGGTGATGCGTTCGTTGTCCTCGGATTCCTTGCCGCGCAACATGTAGGTCTCGGCGATTCCTTCGCCTGTCCCGAGAGGGAGTTCGAGGATTGTGGCAGGCCAAGCTAGGCGGCCCACCTTGTCACTGATCCCCTTACCGCCGCCAGAGAAGGACACGAAGGCGACCAGCAGGTTGATTGATGCCTGGCCGCCGATGACTCCGGGGAGCCGTACGTGCGGGCCGACGCTCGCGGCGACTCGGATCAGGACCGCGAAGAATACTGCCCACGGTGCGGCATACCGGGCCCTGGCCCACTGGTAGATGGTCCTGAGTTCATTGGTGGCTGAGAAGAATTCGTCGTCGGTCAAGATGCCTTCTCTCGAGGTACGTAGGCCGCGGCGCGGCCTTGGGTGATGCGGTTGGCCAGCGCAGTGCAGTCGACCGCATCGGCAATGGACTTTGCCGAATCGGCAAGTTGTTCCTGAGTCGTCTCGTTGGCCAACGCTTCTCGGACACCGCCGAGAACAAGGGCCATGAGCTTGCGGGCATCGTCATCGGGTAGGCCGCACCACTGTGGAGTTCCGGGCAGCGGCAGATGGTTGAGTCCCGCGCCGAGGCTGTTCGCGATCAGCGCGGCGTAGGTGTAGACCTCGAACCACGCCACCTGCCGGCTATCCATCGTCACCCCGGCAGGTCGGTCCAGCACCTGCCGCGATACTGACAGGATCGACAAGCCAGCGGCGGCAGACGGAACACCTTATGGCAGTGCGTGTTTCGAGCGGAGAACCCGCGCCACGATCGGCGCGGGTCTCCGTTGGGTCAGCGGTCACCTGACGAGCCTTAGTCCATGGGCTTGGGGTGCGGCCTTTCTCTGGGCCTCGACCCGCGCGACGACTGGACGGAGGATCGCAATCATGGCCAGGAGTTCTCCGACGGTCAGTTCGAACAGGCCGTCGTCTCCGCCCTCGGGGTCGCATCGGCCGATGAGCTCGCCGAGTTCCACGCGGTAGTCGGAGAGCATGATGCGCTCGGCGGCGGCCACCAACGTTTGTGCGCCGGCGCTCATCGGGTCAGCCCCTGTTCGATGTCAGCGGCCCGAATCAGGGCAGCGGCAAGCGACCGCGCGTCGGCCGATGTCAACTGCTGTTCGTCCTGCTCCCACTCGGTTCCGGTGTACCTCTCAATGAGCAGCTGGATGCCGTCGAACGCTGACCGCCCGGGTATGACGTCCGAATGGAGAGCGTTGGGGTGCGCAGCCCTGGTCGCGTAAACCCACATCTGCGCCTTTTTGTAGCCGAGGCCGGGGACCACGGGCACTTCCTTGCCCACCCCGGCGTAGCAGCACGCCATGTCCTCGCCGTGAAGGTGCTCTTCGATGTCGCGGTGGTCGCACCAGAGGACGTGCGGGTTGAAGGTCATGGCGTCACCGCCGTGTCGTGAATCCGCTCCACGGCGGAGTCGATCTTCTTGATTGCATGACGCAGGTTGGCTTGTGCGGCAACAAGGTCCACGTGCGCCCATAGCGGTGTCGCGTCATCGAGTGCGTTCGCGACTTCGCACAGGTCGCCGTGAGCAAGCTCGGCGAGGTTCGTGGCCCGGTCGAGCAGCAGAGCGACGTCGAGCGGCGGGGCTTCCGGTGCGGTGGCAGTTGTCGGTACAGTCATGGGTGCAGCACTCCTTACTTAGCGGTTGGGTCGTTCTGTTCGCCCTCGGCGGTGTTCCAGCACCGACCGGGGGCATTTACGTTGGGGCGCAGGTCCTCGGTTTTGTCCGCGTCGGGATCAAGGCCGAGGTCTTCAAACTGCGGCCACTCGCGCATGTCAGGCAGCGCCTTCGAGGCGGGCCACGTACTCGTCGATTTGCTTGTCAGTGCTGAACCGACGCCGCCCGATCTTCACTGACGCGAGCGCGCCTGACGCCCAGAGCTCGAACACCAGCGATCGGCTGATACCGCCGAGCTTGAGCCCCACGGCCTTGTAATCGTTCACCTTGCCTCCTGTCGTGGATCGCGACAGATTTACGAATATTCTGTCGGTAAGTGAGACACTAGCACTGATGTCGAGAGACGCAACAAGATCTATGTCAGAATGTCGCTATGTCCGACAGTGACTCAGATGTGGATGGCTGGCGGAAACGCATCGGCAAGGCGCTTGAGGACGCTCGCAAAAGGTCTGGCCTCAGTGCGGTGCAGCTCTCGGCAAGGACTCGTGAGCTCCAGGTTCCAGTTCATCGTGTCGCGATCACCAAACTCGAATCAGGCGAGCGTGACATCACTGTGGCGGAGCTCCTGGTGCTTGCGATGGCCCTGAACACTGCGCCAGTCGGGCTGCTATGTCCCGGGCCGTACGGCAAGAATGTTGCGCTCCTGCCGGGTGTTGAAACTTCACAATTTGTTGCTGCCCAGTGGATTTCAGGCCTGTACGATCACGCGCCTCCCGCTCCCGGGGCGAACTTTTATGACTACCGGAAGAACCTCGCTGCGCTGCGAACCGCGCGGCTGGTTGACGAACTGGATGCGCGCAAGAAGTTGTTGCTGGAAATCATCGCCCGCCTGGACGGCAGCGCTGAAAGCAAGGTAGCTGCAACGGTGCTGACAGATCAGTTGACGATGATCGAAACTGATATCCAGCGATACCAACAGGACAGCGATGATGGCTAGGCAACAGCTTCCGCCGCAGATCAAGAAGGTTGAGGTTCTCGACCGGTCGACCGGGAAATCCGTTGTGCGGTACCGGGTTAAGGTCGATGTTGGCGCGCATCCGGAGACGGGTATTCGTCAGCAGGCGAAGCGGCATTGCCGAACGGAGTCCGAAGCCCGCAAGGTGCTCGCGGAGCTGCAGAACAAGGCAGCGACCGGAACCTACGTGTCACCATCGAAGTTGACTGTCGAGGAACTTTGTGCGAACTATGTTGCGGGACGGCACAATCTGCGTGAATCTTCGCTGTCGAAGCTGGAATACGACCTCGCGCCGTTGCGTGAGCGGCACGGCAAACTGCCGGTGCAGAAGCTCACCAAAACGCACATAGACAAGCTGGTAACCGACCTCCTTGCCGGCGGCACCAAGACCACCAAGGGCCGGACCCGGCGACCGTGGTCACCGATCGCGGTCAACAAGACGATCAGCAGCATCGACCAGGTGCTCGCCGACGCGCTCACGCAGAAGATCGTCACCAGCAACGTGGCAGCCAACGTGGCCCGAGTCTCGGCCGCCCACAAGGACGTCGACACGTTCACCGCGGCGGAAGTCGGCAGGCTCCGGAAGCACTTCGGCACAACCCGGCTCGGACACGCCTGGGAGCTCGCGCTGTATGGCCTGCGCCGTGGCGAGATCGCGGGCCTGCGTTGGTCAGATATTGACCTGACGGCCAGGACTCTGGCGATCGTCAACAATCGGGTGTCTGCCGGCGGTGTAACCGTCGAGAACGACCCTAAGTCGGTGGCGTCCCGACGCGAGCTGCCCTTGCCCGAGCGGCTGACCAAAGTGCTGCGCGCCGCGAAGAAACGTCAGACGGCCGAGCGCCTGGCGATCGGCGAGCACTACGGCGCCGGTGACTACGTCGTGTGCAACGAGGCGGGGGAGCCGTACAACCCGGCCGTCCTGTCGCGCTACTGGGCCGAGGCGGTGAAGGCCGCCGGCGTGCGGCACATCAAGCTGCACGGCGCCAGGCACACCGCGGCCACGCTGATGCACCTGGACGGGGTACCGGTCGCGGTGATCGCGGCGTGGATCGGGCACTCAGACCCGACGCTGACGCTGCGTGTGTACGCACACAGCCAGGCGGATGCACTGAAGTCCGCAGGCGACGTTTTGGACCGTCCGAACAAGAGTTCCAAGTGAGTTGTGACCCTGTGTGACCCTGAGGGGTCGATTCGAACACTTTCGAACAGCATCAATGCTGGTAGGCGTGGAGCCGATGACGGGAATCGAACCCGCGTATTCAGCTTGGGAAGCTGATGTTCTGCCATTGAACTACATCGGCATGGTGCCGCTGCAGGATATCAACCCAGCCCGATAGGCTCCCCACGTGCTCCTCTCTGACCGCGATCTCCGGGCCGAAATCGCTGCTGGACGTCTCGGCATCGACCCGTTCGATGACTCGATGGTGCAGCCCTCCAGCGTCGACGTCCGGCTGGACAGCCTGTTCCGGGTCTTCAACAACACCCGCTACACGCACATCGACCCAGCGCAGCAGCAGGACGAGCTGACCACCCTGGTCGAACCCGCCGAAGGCGAACCCTTCGTCCTCCATCCCGGCGAGTTCGTGCTGGGCTCGACGCTCGAAACCTGCACGCTCCCAGACGATCTGGCGGGGCGGCTGGAAGGCAAATCGTCACTGGGCCGCTTGGGTCTGCTGACGCACTCCACCGCGGGCTTCATCGACCCGGGCTTCTCGGGACACATCACGCTGGAGCTGTCGAACGTCGCGAACCTGCCGATCACGCTGTGGCCGGGCATGAAGATCGGTCAGCTCTGCCTGCTCCGCCTCACCAGCCCGGCAGAGCACCCCTACGGCAGCGACAAGGTCGGCTCCAAGTACCAGGGTCAGCGCGGGCCGACACCCTCGCGGTCGTACCTGAACTTCGTCAAGCCTCAGCCCCGCTGACTGCGAACTGACGCAGAACTTTTGCGGGTAGCGGACTGCCTGGATTCGCAGTCAACGCAGCCTGGCCACTGAGACCGTGCTTTAGGGCGCTCGTTACTGGGCATTTCTCGCCGCAGACGCAGGGTCAACGCATACGGGCTGCCTGCCGGCGTTGATCCTGTAACCAGGGCGCTGGCCACTCGCACTTCTGCGCCCGCATTACAGGGTCAACGGAAGACCCAGCGTCAGCCACCCGGCATCGGGTTCATCGGCCCGACCGGGCTGGTGGGGATCGTGGTGGTCGTCGTCGGCACCGTCGTCGAAGTAGTTGTCGTGGTGCTCGTCGACGGGGTACTGGAAGTCGACGGAGTAGTCGAAGCCGGACTCGAGGCCGTAGCAGGCGGCGCCACCGGCACACCCGTCGTCTCGGTGACCGTCGCAGTCGACGTAGAAGTCGACGGAGACGGAGAAGAAGAGGCACCAGCCGGCGCCAGAACCGCGCAGGCCACGCGCCCACCGGCATCACCGGTGGCCAGGGTCTCGGCGTCCGGGCCGGGCGTCCCGTTGTGGGTGTACCGCGGCGGGATGTTGGCGAAGTTGTCCGGTCCCTGATGGATGATCAGGGCGCTGCCTTCCGGGCCCTTCAAGCCGGCCTCGGTGAACGCATCCGTGGTGGCCACGACCTTGCCGGTGCCGTCGCCGCGGACGTTCAACGGCGTCAGGTCTCCGCTTGCCGGATGCCCGGTGTGCCCGGCGACCTGCAGATGACCGCCGGCCGACGTGAAGTCGCCCTCGCACTTACCCACGGAGTGGATGTGCATGCCGTGGCTACCCGGGGCGAGGATGCCGCCGCCGGTGGTCTCCACGGTCACGGTGGCGTAGCCGTCGGTGAAGTCGATCGAGGCGTTGGCGACGGGCCTGCCGTCGGACGTCTTGAGGACGACGTTCAGCGCCGACGGATTGGACTGGGTCCAGGTTGTCGGCGGCGTAGAAGTCGAGGGCTTCGACCCGTTCTGGTTGGAATTGCAGGCAGCCAGCACAAAGACCGGTGCGGTGAGCAGGGCGGCAGCTGCAGTTGCGCGATTCAACATGCACCTCCTGATACCCCGAACCACCAGCGTCTAACCGCCGCTTGTTTCACGGGGAACCAACACCCGAAGCCCCATGTGAGGCTGGTGTAACACGTCGGAAACGCAGTCGCCGCAAGCCGGAAACCCCGCCGATACATCCTCGTCAAGATTGTCGAAGGAGTCCCACGTGCAAGGCATCGATCCCGCCGCCACCGCCTGGCTGCTCGCCAGCACCGCCCTGGTCCTGCTGATGACCCCGGGCCTGGCCATCTTCTACGGCGGCATGGTCCGCACGACCGGTGTGCTCAACATGATCATGATGAGCTTCATCTCGATCCCGCTTGTCACGGTGGCGTGGCTGGTGCTCGGATACACGCTGGCCTTCTCGGACGGCGACGGCTTCCTCGGAAACCTCGAGCACCTCGGCATGCTCGGCATCACTCCCAGCACGACGCACGGCACCGTCCCCGAGTTGCTCTTCGCCACGTTCCAGCTGACGTTCGCCATCATCACCGCGGCCCTGATCAGCGGCGCCATCGCCGACCGCGCCAAGTTCTCGGCCTGGATGGTCTTCGTGCCGATCTGGGCGATCGTCGTCTACAGCGTCATCGCGCACTGGGTCTGGGGTCCGGACGGCTGGCTCGCCAAGCTGGGCGCACTGGACTACGCGGGCGGTCTGGTCGTCGAGATCGCGTCGGGCGCCTCGGCCCTCGCGCTCGCCATCGTGTTGGGACCGCGCATCGGCTTCAAGCAGGACGCCATGCGCCCGCACAACCTCCCCTTCGTTCTGCTCGGTGTGGGTTTGCTGTGGTTCGGCTGGTTCGGTTTCAATGCCGGCTCGGCGCTCGCGGCCAACGGCACGGCCGCCGCGATCTTCCTGAACACCCTGGTCGCCGGCTGTCTCGGCATGCTGGGCTGGCTGACTGTCGAACAAATCAGGGACGGTAAGCCGACGACGTTCGGCGCGGCGTCCGGCGTCGTCGCGGGCCTGGTCGCGATCACGCCGTCGTGCGGCACGGTCAACACCCTCGGCGCGCTGATCGTCGGGCTGCTGGCCGGCGTCGTCTGTTCGTTCGCGGTCGGCCTGAAGTTCAAGCTCAACTACGACGACTCGCTCGACGTCGTCGGCGTGCACTTCGTCGGCGGTGTCGTCGGCGTCGTGCTGATCGGCCTGCTGGCGACCGACGTCATGACCGGCGGCGCCCGCGGCCTCTTCTACGGCGGCGGTTTCGCCCAGCTGGGCAAGCAGCTGCTGGCCATGGCCGTCGTCGCGGCGTACGCCTTCACCGCCACGTTCGTGCTCGGCAAGATCATCGACAGGGTGATGGGTTTCCGGGTCAGCGCCGAGGACGAAACCGCGGGCGTCGACTTCACCCAGCACGCCGAAACCGCCTATGCCGAGGGCGTCCACGGCCACCTGGGTCACCGCCGGCCGTCGGGTTCCACCTCACTGACCGACCTGTTGAAGCAGCCCCGTCCGGACGCCGAGGACGCCTGAAACTGCTTAGGTCATCTACGCCGAACGCGGGTAGGGTTGAACCACCGGCATTGGCGGGACTCTGTCAGCCAGCGCCGCGGCAAGAACTTCATCAGGCTCGGTGAGCTGTAGGAAATCGGTAACGACTCCACGGTGCGCCACGATGAAGTATCTGGTTGTGGCCTGCGCGGCAGGGGGATCCTCGGTGTCGGCCTAGATAGCGTAGCGAACACTATTGGAGGGTCAGTGGACATCGTTTTGGGCGTGTCTATGACGCCAACGACGGTGCGTATGGCGCTGGTTGAGGGTGAAAAGGCCGACGGCGAGATCGTCGACCACGATATTTTCGATACGCCGGCGGGCGACAGCTCAGCAACGCCGGTCGAGCAGGTTGTCAGCGCGATCCTGGGCACCCGGGAGAGCGCCGAGGAAGGCGGCCACCACCTGAAATCGGTGGGCGTCGCCTGGAGCGACCACGACGCCGCCGCGCAGTTGCGCGACGCGTTGGACGCCGCCGGCGTCAAGGACGTCATGATGGTCTCCGAGCTGCACGCCGCGGGTTCGCTGGCACAGGCCGCGGGCCAGGCGGTCGGCTACTCGAGCACCGGTCTGCTGTTCGTCGACCGCGACACCGCGACCATGTCCGTGGTCGATTCCGACGGGTCGATCTCCAAGGTGCTGAGCCGCAGTCTGCACAGCACCGACGCCATGGCCGTCCTCGGCGACATGGCTGCCGCCGTCGCCACTGCCGAGACGTCGCCGCAGGGCATGTTCGTCGTCGGCTCCGGCGTCGACGTCACCGCGGTGCGGGCACACCTGGCCGAACTGCTCGACATCCCGGTGAGCGCCCCGGGCGACGCCGACCTGGCGCTGGCCCGCGGGGCCGCCCTCGCCTCGGCCAGCGCACCGATGTTCGACGCTGCCACCGCCGGCCTGGCCTACTCGGCCGCGCCGGGTGGCGCCGTTGCCGCCGCTCCACTCGCGGCGCCGCTGGCGGCCCCGCTGCTGACGGCCGACGAGTTCGGTTTCGACGAGCTGGGCGACGCCCCGGTGGTCGCCGATCAAGGTCGCAAACCCTTCCTGCTCGTCGGTAGTGCGCTCACCTCGATCTTCGTCGTCGGCGTTGTGGCCCTTGCTATTTCGCTTGCCGTGAGCATCCGGCCGACGGTCGATCAACGGCCCGCCCCCGCGCAGGCCGCGATCGTGCCCAGCGCCCCGGTCGTCGCACCGGTGGCCCCGCCGGCAGCAGTGCCGCCGCCCGCGCCCGCCGCGGCGGTCCCGGCACCGGCTCCCGAAGTGCAGGCTCCCGCGCCGCAGCAGGTCGAAGCGCCCCATGTGGTCAAGGAATCCGCGCCGCAGGTGCACGTCCCCGCGCCCGCACCGGAAGCCCCCGCGCCGGCTCCGGCACCCGTCCCGGTGTCGATGCCCGACGTGCCGGCCGCGCCCGTCGAACCCCCGCCCGCGGCGGTTCCCGCTCCGGCTCCGGTGGTGCTGCCGCCGCCGGTCATCGCGATCCCCGGCCCGCAGCCGCCCGCCTGGAACCCGTGGGCCCCGCGTCAGCGACAGCCCCAATGGGTGCCGAGCGATAACTACCCGGATTACCCGAGTCGCGGCGGCCGCGGCCACGATGACGACGGCTACCCGGGCAACTACCCCGGTAACGGCTACCCCGGAAACCAGTACCCGGGCAATGGCTACCCCGGGAACCAGTACCCGCAGTACCCGGGCGACAACGGTGGGAAGCAGAAGCAGCCCAAGCAGACCTGCTTCCTGATCTTCTGCCAGAAGAACAACTGACGCCTGTCAGGCCGGCGGCTGTTTGTCATCTGCCGTTGGCCTGACGCTCAGTGTCGCGTAGCGATGCGCTCATTGCGGCTGCCTATCAAGGCAGTATGAGATGCACCGTGTTCGGTACCGGCTACCTCGGGGCGACGCATGCCGCCGGCATGGCGGAGCTCGGCCATGAGGTCCTCGGCATCGACATCGACCCCGGCAAGATCGCGAAGCTGGCGGCCGGTGACATCCCGTTCTACGAGCCCGGGCTGCGGAAGATGTTGCGCGACAACATCGAAGCCGGGCGGCTGCACTTCACCACCGACTATGACGCGGCCGCCGAGTTCGGCGACGTGCACTTTCTCGGCGTCGGCACCCCGCAGAAGAAGGGGGAGTACGCCGCCGACCTGCGGCACGTGCAGTCCGTCATCGACACCCTGGTCCCGCGCCTGCGCCGGTCCGCGGTGATCGTCGGCAAGTCCACTGTTCCGGTGGGCACCGCCGCCGAACTCGGGGCCCGGGCGCGTGAGCTGGCGCCGGCAGGCATCGACGTCGAGGTGGCATGGAACCCGGAGTTTCTCCGCGAAGGGTTCGCCGTCAAGGACACCCTGCACCCCGACCGCATCGTCCTTGGCGTGCAAGCGGGTTCGCAGCGCGCCGAAGCGGCGATCCGGGAGCTGTACGCGCGAATCCTGGAGCGCGGTGTCCCGTTCCTGCTGACCGACCTGCAGACCGCGGAGTTGGTCAAGGTGTCCGCGAACGCCTTTCTGGCCACCAAGATTTCTTTCATCAACGCCATCGCCGAAGTGTGCGAAGCCACCAACGCCGACGTCACCGTACTGGCCGACGCACTGGGCCACGACCCCCGCATCGGCCGGCGATTCCTCAACGCGGGCTTGGGTTTCGGCGGTGGCTGCCTGCCCAAGGACATCCGGGCATTCATGGCCCGGGCCGGTGAACTCGGCGCCGACCCGGCGCTGACCTTCCTGCGTGAAGTGGACAGCATCAACATGCGCCGCCGTACCCGCATGGTCGAGCTGACCACCAAGGCGTGCGGCGGCACCCTGCTGGGCGCCAACATCGCGGTGCTGGGTGCGGCGTTCAAGCCCGAGTCCGACGACGTACGTGACTCGCCCGCTCTGAATGTGGCCGGCATGCTGCAGCTCAACGGCGCCGCGGTCAACGTCTACGACCCCAAGGCCATGGACAACTCGCGCCGGGTCTTCCCGACGCTGAACTACTCGACCTCCGTCATCGAGGCCTGCGACCGTGCCGACGCCGTGCTGGTCCTGACCGAATGGCAGGAGTTCCTGGACCTGGATCCGGAACGGCTGGCGGCCACCGTCCGCGTGAAAGTGATTGTCGATGGCCGCAATTGCCTCGACGTCGCGAAGTGGCAGGCTGCGGGCTGGCGGGTGCACGCGCTGGGCCGCAATCTGACCGCCTGATTTCCGACTGCAGTATGTAGCCCGGCGGCGCGGGGCCTGCTTAAGCTCGGTTTCATGACGCTCAGGCAACGTCTCAACTGGTTCGCACTGCATGCCGTAATCCGCAAGCTCGCCGCCTACGGCGCGCGGCACGGAGACCTGCAGGGCCGGCTCATCGCCGACCCATCGGTGCGGGCCGACCCGGGCGCGTTCGCCGACGAACTGCGCAGCCGGGGCCGGATGTACCGGGGCAGGGCAGCGTGGATCACCGCGGATCACGCTCTGGTGCACCAGATTCTGCGTTCCGAGGACTTCACCGTCACGCAGATCGGCGGGACGCTGCCCGGCGCGCTCGGCTGGCTGGAAGGCAAGACCACCGTCAAGGGCCGGTTGCATCCCCTGCTGCCGCCGTCGCTGCTGTCGGTCGACGGGGAACAGCACACTCGCTATCGCAAGACCGTCTCGGCGGTGTTCACGACGCGTGCCGTCGCGGCGTTGCGGGAACGCGTTCAGCAGGCTGCGACGGGGCTCATCGATGACCTGACGGCCGGGGATACCGTCGATGTCGTGCAGAGCTACTGCTCGCAGCTGCCCGTCACGGTGATCGCGGATATCCTCGGCGTGCCCGAGCACGACCGGTCGCACATCCTCGAATTCGGTGAACTCGCCGCACCCAGCCTGGACATCGGGCTGAGCTGGCAGCAGTACCTCAGCGTCGAAGACGGGTTGGACGGCTTCAACACCTGGCTGAGCGGCCACATCCGCGAGCTCCGGGCCAACCCGGGCGACAACCTGATGAGCCAGCTGATCGCCGCCAGCGACGGGGGTGCCCGGCTCAACGACGAAGAACTGCGCGCCACCGCCGGCCTCGTGCTGGCGGCCGGATTCGAGACCACAGTGAATCTGCTGGGCAACGGCATCCGAATGTTGTTGCAGCATCCCGACCAACTGGCCTTGCTGCTGGCGCAGCCCGACCTCTGGCCCACTGCGGTCGAAGAGATTCTGCGGCTCGATTCGCCGGTCCAGCTGTCGGCCCGCATCGCCAAGGTCGACGTCGACATCGCGGGGTACCACGTACTGGCCGGCGAGCCCGTCGTCATCTACCTGGCCGGGGCCAACCGTGACCCAGCCGTCTTCCCCGATCCACACCGCTTCGACGTCACGCGCGCCAACGCGGGCAAGCACCATTCGTTCTCCGGCGGACGGCACTTCTGCCTCGGTGCGGCGCTGGCCCGGTCCGAAGGGGAAGTGGGCCTGCGGACGTTCTTCGAGCGGTTCCCCGACGCGCAACTCGCGGGTCCCGGCACCCGGCGCGACACTCGCGTGCTCCGCGGCTGGGCGGCATTGCCGATCGCACTCGGGCAGGCGCGCGCAGCGGTACCGTCGTGAAATGGCCTTTCGCACAGCCCTGATCGAGGAAACCGCCGCTTTCGGCGACATCATCCGCACCGCCGATCTCGACACCCCGGTACCGACCTGTCCGGGCTGGACCCTCAAACACCTGTTGAAGCACGTCGGCCGCGGTAACCGCTGGTGCGCCCAGATCGTCGCCGAACACCGGAAGGAGGCGCTCGATCCCCGCGAGGTGCGCGATGGAAAACCGCCGGAGGACCTCGACGGCGCCATCGACTGGCTCAACGGCGGCGCGCAGGCCCTGATCGACGCGGTCGAACACGTCGGCTCGGATGCGAAGGTGTGGACTTTCATCGGGCCGAAGCCCGCCGGGTGGTGGATCCGGCGCCGACTCCACGAGCAGACTGTGCACCGCGCCGATGCCCTTCTGGCGCTGGGCCTTCCGTTCGTACTCGATCCCGAGCTGGCCGCCGACGGCGTGACCGAGACGCTGGAGCGCGTGGCGATGATGGCCCCGGCTGCCGATCCGCCGCTGGAGCGCGGGCGGTCGCTGCACCTGCACGCCGCGGAATCCGCGCTGGGCCCCACCGGTGAGTGGCTGGTGGTCAACGACGAGGACGGCCTCGGCTGGTCGCACGAGCACGCCAAAGGTGATGCGGCAGTGCGGGGTCCGGCGACCGGGCTGCTGCTGGCGGTCAGCCGCCGGCAGACGGTCGAGGAGGCCGGCCTGGAGTTGATCGGCGACGCGGCCGTGTGGCAGCGCTGGGTCGATCACTCGGCTTTCTGAGCCCGTCAGGGTAGGTTCGCAGGCATGACGACTTCCGAGATCGCGACGGTTCTCGCCTGGATCGACGCCCTCAACGACCGGGACCTGGACACCCTGGACAAGCTGTCGAGTGGTGACATCGAGATCGGTGACCCGAACGGCGCCACCCAGGGGCGGAATGCGTTGCGGGCCTGGGCAACCGATCTCGATGAGAAGTCGACGGTCGGCCGCATGTTCGTGCACGACGGCGTCGTGGTCGTCGAGCAGGCGATCACCGGCGGGGGTGCCGACCGCGAGGCCGCGACGGCGTTCCGCGTGGTTCATGACCACGTCACCTCGGCGTTCCGGCACGACGACCTGGCGTCGGCGCTCGCAGCGACGGAGCTTATCGAGTCGGACGCGGTGTAGTTCCCACGGTCAATCCGTGGCGGCCCGCGGGGTAGCCAGCACCGCCGCGATGGCGGTGGTCAGCGGAACCGACAGCGCCAGCGCGATGCCGCCGACCGCCGACCGCGCGATCTCGATCGCGACGCTCTCACTGGTCAGCACGTCGCCCAGCGACCGGTTGGCGACGCTGAACAACAGCAGCAGCGGCAGCGCACTGCCGGCATAGGCGAGCACCAGGGTGTAGACGGTGCTGGCGATGTGGTCGCGCCCCACCCGCATGGCGCCGGTGAAGATGGCCCGCCGGGACGCGCCGTGTTCGGCCAGTTCGAAGGCCGTCGACGCCTGCGTGACGGTGACGTCGTTGAGCACACCCAGTGAGCCGATGATGAAGCCGGCGAGCAACAGCCCGGTGATGGACACCGACCCCATGTAGGCCGCGATCTCGTTATTCTGGTCCTCTGACAGCCCGGTGAGGTGTGCCAATTCGATTGCTGCCCAGGACAACACCGCGGACAACAGCAGTGCGCTCAGGGTGCCGAGCAGGGCGGCGCTGGTGCGCAGGCTGACCCCGTGCGCCAGGTAGATCACCGCGTACAGGATCACTGACGACGCGACGAGCGCCACCGGGATGGCCGGCCCGCCGTCGCGCAGCGCCGGTAGCAGGAACACCGTCAGCACGACGAACGCGACGGCGATCCCGACGAGTGCCCGCAATCCGCGCCAGCGGGCCACCGCGACTACCACGAGGGCGAAGACGGCAGCCAATGCGACGAGCGGCCACGTGCGCTCGAAGTCGAAGAAGGCGTAGGTGGTGGTGCCGGAGTCATCGACCTGGCGCGTCACCCGGATGTGGTCGCCGGCGGCGAGATGCGGCTGACCGGGGCCGGTGCTGAACTCCAGCAGCGTGTTGGCGCCGGAATTGGGCCCGGAGTCGATGCCGATCAGCGACTGCACGCAGCTCCCCGCGCCCGGCGGTGCGGTGACGGGGGCCGAGGTCAGCACTGCGCCGACCGACGGGCTGCCGCAGTTGTTCATCCCGGTCGACACGACGTGCCCGGCCTCGGTGCTCACGGCGCCGCCGTGGGCGTTCTGGAACGGCAGCGGGATGTCGACGGCCTTGCCGTGCGGCCACAGCGCGACGGCGCCGATCACCGTCGCCAGCCCGATCACCGCCAGGAGCCCCACGACGATCTTCGCGGCCAGCGGGCTGAGCGGCGCCGGGCCGGAACTGTGCGAGTGGGTATGCGAGTGCGCCACCCGAGCCAGCGTAGGGGGTCCGGCTGAGGATTTGATCGGGGCAACCCGCGCCGCCAATGTAACCGCAGGGCGGAAATGTCCAACCAATACCGCCGTGTGGTTACATTCGCGTTCACGCGCGGCTGAATGCTTCCCGCCGCTCGGCTTCGATCACCAGCTTGGCGGAGAGCGTCGTCAGCACGTACTTGACGATCGCCCGGTATGTCAGACCGGTGACGCGCCAACGGCTTTCGATGGTGCCGCGCCAGTCGATGCGGGTGCCGTCCCCCTCGGAGGTGAAGGTCACCTGTGCCTGATAATCCTGCACCGGGGTCCACGACACGATGGTGTAGCCGTGCCGGTGCCCGGGCTCGTGGATGGTCGTCTGCTCGCGGGCGGGAAACCGTGGCGTGCCGACAGCGCGGATGGCTCCGACGCCGCCGTCGTCGGCCGGCCCGCGGGTCTCCCAGACGGAGTAGTTGATCAGGGGCCGCGCCCACTCCGACCAGCGGGATCCGTCTGCCACCACGTCGAACAGCGTGTTCGGCGTGGCCCGCGCATGGCGGGTGACCAGGACTTCGTAGTGGTGTGTCATGTTGACCAAGCTAACGGAACGGTGTTCCATTAAGCAATGGATGCGCCGGATTCTGCAGTGGCCCTGTCGTTTGCGCGGGCCCGTAGCCCGCAGCAGCGGGAAGACCGCCTGCGTCGTCTGACCGAGGTCACCCGGGCCCTGCTGGCCAACACGCGGGCCAGTGAGCTGACGCTCGGGGAGATCGCCGCCGGCGCGGGTTTGGCCAAGTCCGGCGTACTTCGCCACGCCGGTTCGCGAGAGGCGCTGCTGCTCCTGGTGATGTACCACGAGCACCTGGGCTGGCTCGACGACCTGAATCTGCAACTCACCGACGAACGACGCAGTACGGCAAAGGCTTTGGCGCACACGCTCGCGCAGCGGCCGGTGCTCTGTGACTTGATCAGCGCCGCGCCGGTGCTGATGAACCGGCTGACACCCGAAGCCGCCGAGACGGTGCGCACTCAGGCACGCGACGTCGAGGACCGGCTACACGAGACCCTCAGGCCCCGGCTGGCGCTGGACCGTCAGCACCTGGTGCTGCTGACCGCCGCGACCCACGCCTTCGTCGGCGCGGTGTGGGGTTGGGCGGCAATCGATTCCGCCGAGCAGCCCGAACCGGGTACCGAACTGGAGAACACCCTCGCCGCGCTGCTGCGGACCTTCATCGCGGGCCTGCAGCAGTGATTTGTGCACGATTTTCCGCGGCAGGCGCGGAAAATCGTGCACGAATCCCGAGGGTTACTGGCGGTAGCTCGCCAGGAAGTTGCCGAGGCGCTCGATCGCGTTGGCCAGGTCGCGGGCCCACGGTAGCGTCACGATGCGTAGGTGATCCGGTGTGGGCCAATTGAATCCGGTGCCTTGCGTGAGCAGGATCTTCTCCTGCAGCAGCAGGTCGAGCACCAGCTGCTCGTCGTCCCGAATCTCGTGTACCTCGGGGTCCAGCCGCGGGAACGCGTACAGCGCGCCCGCGGGCTTGACGCAGGAGACGCCGGGAATCTCGTTCAGCTTGTTCCAGGCGACGTCGCGCTGCTCGAGCAGTCGGCCGCCGGGCAGGATCAGGTCCTCGATGCTCTGGTGTCCGCCGAGCGCCACCTGAATGGCATGCTGCGCAGGCACATTCGGGCACAGCCGCATGTTGGACAGCAGACTGATGCCCTCCAGGAAGCTGGACGCATGTTCCTTGGGGCCGGTGATGGCCAGCCAGCCGGAGCGGTAGCCGGCCACGCGGTACGCCTTGGACAGGCCGTTGAACGTCAGGCACAGCATGTCGGGCGCCACCGACGCCATCGGGATGTGCTTGGCGTCGTCATAGAGGATCTTGTCGTAGATCTCGTCGGCCAGCAGCAGCAGCTGGTGCTTGCGCGCCAGGTTCGCGATGGACTCCAGCGTCTCGCGGCTGTACACCGCGCCGGTGGGGTTGTTCGGGTTGATCACGACGATCGCCTTGGTGCGGTCGGTGATCTTCGACTCCAGGTCGGCGATATCGGGGTTCCAGCCCTGCGTCTCGTCGCACAGGTAGTGCACCGGGGTGCCACCGGCCAGCGCCGTCGACGCCGTCCACAGCGGGTAGTCCGGGGCCGGGATCAGCACCTGGTCGCCGTTGTCGAGCAGCGCCTGCAGCGTCATGGTGATGAGCTCGGAGACGCCGTTGCCCAGGAAGACGTCGTCGACGTCGAACCGGGGGAAGCCCTCGACCAGCTCGTAGCGGGTGACCACCGCGCGGCGCGCGGACACGATGCCCTTGGAGTCGGAGTAGCCCTGGGCGTGGGGGAGGGCGGCGATCATGTCGCGCATGATCACGTCCGGCGCCTCGAAGCCGAACGGCGCCGGGTTACCGATGTTGAGCTTGAGGATCCGGTGACCCTCGGCCTCGAGCCGGGAGGCCTGCTCATGTACCGGGCCACGGATCTCGTAGAGGACGTCCTGCAGCTTGGTCGACTGCGCAAACGTCCGCTGATTGCGAGGGTGGCCGCTATGCCATGTGCGGTCAGCGGGTACCTGGTGGGTGGTCACGGGTTCCATGCTCTCATCGGTGTCGAATTCTTTTGCCCATCTGCGATCAGGGCCACATATGCCAATGGCCAGCTACGACGTCCTGGCGGCGGGTCGTAGCTGGCCATTGCGGTGTACTTCGCGTTACCGCTTACCGGGGCGCTTCGCACCCGGACGCAGGCCCAGTCCGACGACCGGCGGTTCCGGCTTGGCCTCTTCCGCCGGGGCGGCAGGTGCCTCGGCGGCGGGTGCCTCGGCGGCCGGAGCCTCCGCAGCTGGAGCCTCTGCAGCCGGAGCGGCGGGGGCGGCCGGAGCCGCGGCCTTCTTGGCACCGGGGCGACGCGCGCCGGCAGCCAGACCCAGACCCTTCACCGGAGCCGCGGGAGCGGCCGGTGCCGCGGGAGCCTCGGCAGCAGGAGCGGCCTCGGCCGCCGGGGCCGGGGCCGCAGCCGGAGCCGCAGCCTTCTTGGCACCGGGACGCTTGGCGCCCGCAGCCAGACCCAGACCCTTGGCCGGAGCGGCGGCAGCCGGAGCCTCAGCAGCGGGAGCAGCCTCGGCCGCCGGAGCGGCAGCGGCGGGAGCCGCAGCCTTCTTGGCACCGGGACGCTTGGCGGCCATGCCCAGACCGGTGACCGGCTTGGCGGCGGCCGGAGCCGCAGCGGCAGGGGCCTCGGCGGCCGGAGCAGCCGGAGCTGCCGGGGCGGCCTCAGCGGCCGGAGCCGGCGCAGGCTTGGGGGCCTCCTTGGCCTTCTTCTCCGCGAGCGCCGCGGAAGCCTTTGCCGCCGTGCCCTTTTCGGGCAGCGTCACCTTGCTGGTATCGAGCGAGTTCAGCAGCAGCTGAGCGACGTCGAGCACCTCGGTCTTCTCGATGCTGCGGGTGGCGGCCACGTCGTCGACGCCGTCGCTCATCATCACGCGGCAGAACGGGCAGCCGGTCGCGATGGCCGAGGCGCCGGTGTCGACGGCCTCTTCGGCGCGCTCGGTGTTGATGCGCTTGCCGATGTGCTCTTCCATCCACATGCGGGCACCACCGGCACCACAGCACAGGCCGCGGTCGGCGTGGCGGGGCATCTCGGTGAGCTTCGCGCCGGCAGCGCCGACCAGCTCACGCGGGGCCTCGTACTCCTTGTTGTGGCGACCGAGGAAGCAGGGGTCGTGGTAGGTGACCTCTTGGCTCGCCGACGACACCGGGATCAGCTTCTTGTCCCGCACCAGGCGGTTCAGCAGCTGCGTGTGGTGCACGACGGTGTAGTTGGCGCCCAGCTGCGGGTACTCGCGGCCGATGGTGTTGAAGCAGTGCGGGCAGGTGACGACGATCTTGCGCTTGTCGGGGTCGACGCCCTCGAACAGCTCGTTGATGGTCTCGACGTTCTGCGCGGCGAGCTGCTGGAACAGGAACTCGTTGCCGGCGCGGCGGGCCGAGTCACCGGTGCAGGTCTCGCCGGTGCCCAGCACCAGGAACTTCACGCCCGCGGTGGCGAGCAGCTCGGCGACGGCCTTGGTGGTCTTCTTGGCGCGGTCCTCGTAGGCGCCGGCGCAGCCGACCCAGAAGAGGTACTCGAAGCCGTCGAAGCTCTCGACGTCCTGGCCGTAGACCGGGATGTCGAAGTCGAGCTCGTCGATCCAGGTGGTGCGCTCCTTGGCGTTCTGGCCCCAGGGGTTGCCCTTGAGTTCCAGGTTCTTGAACAGCACGCCCAGCTCACCGGGGAACTCGGACTCGACCATGACCTGGTAGCGGCGCATGTCGACGATGTGGTCGATGTGCTCGATGTCCACCGGGCACTGCTCGACGCAGGCACCACAGTTGGTGCAGGACCACAGCACGTCGGGGTCGATGACGCCGCCCTGCTCGGCGGTGCCGACGAGCGGGCGCAGCGCCTGCGCGGGGCCGGAGCCCTCGATGCGGGCGAAGCCGTCCTCGGGAACGCCGTGGCCGTGCAGGCTGTTGCCCAGCTCGGCGAAGTCGACCGCACCCTCTTCGGGCATCGGCTTGCCCTCGATGATGTAGGGCGCCTTGGCGAACAGGTGGTCGCGCAGGTTCATGATGACGAGCTTGGGGGACAACGGCTTTCCAGTGTTCCACGCCGGGCACTGCGACTGGCAGCGACCGCACTCGGTACAGGTGGAGAAGTCGAGGTTGGCCTTCCAGGTGAAGTCCTCGATCTTGCCGCGGCCGAACACCGCGTCCTCGGCGGGATCGTCGAAGTCGATCGGTTCGCCCTTGTACTCCATCGGCAGCAGCGGGCCGAGGCCGTCGGGCAGCCGCTTGAAGGTGACGTTGATCGGGGCCAGGCCGATGTGCAGGTGCTTGGAGTGCAGCACGATCAGCAGGAAGACCAGCATGACGCCGATGTGCGACAGCAGCGCGATGGTCTCGATCCAGACGTTGGCGGTGTGGCCCAGCGGAGCCAGCAGCGCGGCCATGCCGTCGGAGAAGAAGGCGCCGTTCTGGTACGGGAAGTGCTCACCGAGAACGTTGACGGCGGCACCGCGGAAGATCGCGTAGGTCAGGATGACCAGGAAGATCATGATGAGGATCTCCCACGCGCCACCGTTGTGCGATCCGTAGAACCGGGACTCACGTCCGATGTTGTCGGGGTTCTTGGTCAGACGGATGATCGCGAAGACGATGATGCCGGCCAGCACGGCCAGGGCGAAGAAGTCCTGCAGGAAGCCCAGGACGGCCCAGTGTCCGACGAACGGGATGGCGAACTTCGGATCGAACAGGACGCCATAGGCTTCCAGGTAGACCGATGCGAGGACGAAGAAGCCCCACATGGTGAAGAAGTGCGCGATACCGGGGATCGACCACTTGAGCAGCTTCGACTGCGCGAAGACTTCCTTGTTCTGGTTCAGGAAGCGGCGGACCAGATCGTCCTTGCGCCCACGTTCGTCGCCGAGCTTCTGCCCGGAGCTGATCAGCTTGGTCAGCCACAGGACGCGCTTGGCGGCGAACCCCAGGACGATGACCGTTGCCAACAGCCCGATGACCAGTCTGGCCACGTCGAGCGTGTGTTCGAGATTCTCCACCGCGCCTCTCCCAGTTATGTAGCTACTAGCCGGTAACTTATTGAGGTTACCAACGGGTAACTTAAGCTAGATGCCTGCTCATAGTCGCATCCTGCGTAGAACGCACGCTAGCAAGGCTGTCCTAACTTGAGCTGCCGCTTTGCGGTCACATCCTTACCCCGATTCGGCCTCGGCCAAGCGCCGACCGCGGGGCTTCCTTATATATGGGTGGCGTCAGGCCTTCTCGACGAGCAGCGCTCGGAGCATCGACAGCATCTCCGACCGCGATTCGGCCCCCAACCTGCGGCGAATGCGGGCGACGTGGTGTTCGACGGTCTTCGCTGAGATGAGCAGCCGGGCCCCGATATCGCGGTACGGCATGCCCTGCAGCACCAGTTCGGCGACCTCGCGTTCGCGGTCGGACAGCCGCGTCCAGGCGGGCGTTGCGGCGGACGTGGCCCGAGCGTCGCCCGAGGCGGGAGGTGGTGTGGTGTTGCGCACATCTACGCCCGAAGCGGGCTCACGCGGAATAGCGGGGGCCGCGGGCTCGATGGGATCGGCCGCCGCCTCCAGGGCCGCATCCTGCTTGAGGTCGCGCGCCAGCTGCAGCATGGCACCGGAGATCCGGCCGTCCGCCGAATGCAGCGCGGCCTGACTGGCCAGGCGCGTGGCATCCCACGTCAGCCCGAAGCGGGCCAGCCCGCGGGCAGCCGCTGTCACCTCCGCGGCGTCGACGCCGTCGGCCAGCACCCGCAGCCAGGCGCGGCCGGCGGCGCCGAGAGCGGTGGCGTAGGCGCCGTGCGCGCCCTCGGCCCGGCTGGCGGCGGCCAGGGCCTGCCCGTGTGGGGCGACGGCCTCGGGCGCGTTGGCCAGGATGCCCGCGTGCACGCCGGCCCAGTGCAATGGCACCGACCACAGCGCCGGATTACCGGCCGCCCGCAGCAGGCCGAACGCCTCGGCCAGCGGCTGGCGCAGCTGGTCGAGCTGCTGCAACCGGGCCGCCGCGACCCACAACTCGCCGAGCGGCAGCAGTGCGAACAGGTCCAGCGAGTATTCGGCCAGCACTTCCATGGCTGCGTACCAGTGCTTCTGCAGGGCGCCGGTGTCGCCGCTGCGCCGCGCGACCGCGGTCTGCAGCGCGGTGAACCACAGCGCGTCGCGGCGATGCAGGTCGGCGATCTCCGCCGCACCCAATGCCGGAACCGCGGAATCGAGTTGGCCGTCGAGCATCCGGATCCAGCCGAGCAGCAGCCGGTGGCGCAGACCGGTGAACCCCGCGTCGCCGTTGCCGGTGCGGATGGCCCGGCCGATGACGCTGCGCGCGCGGACGGCGTCGCCGCTGTGCAGGGCGACGAGGCTCAGTAGTGCGGCGGGGCTGTCCGGGGCGACGGTGTGCACGCCGTTGGTGGACCCGAGGGCCTGCGTGAGACGGGCCAGCGCGACGGCGAACGGCTGATCGAGCGTCAGCAGCATGCCCTCGGCCATGCCGCGGGCCGCACGCGCGGAAGAGGTTGGGGGCATGGAGTTCTCGGCCTGCAGACAGGCCCGGGCCAGTTCCGCGTCGGCGGTGGCGACACCGACCACGGCGCCGGCGGCGGCGACGAACGGATCCGGATCCAGGCCGAGCCACCGGAACAGATCCGCGGCGTGCGCGGCCGCGCCGTCATGCATGGCGACGCTGGCCGCGATGCGGACCGCCTGGGCGCGGACGGCGGGGTCCTCGGCGGCGAGCAGTTCGTCGGCCAGGGTGCCGGCGGTGGTGCAGTCGCCGGTGACGGCGAGGGCGTCGGCGAGGTGGACGTCGGCCGGGGCGGTCCCGGCGCGTGCCGCGGCCCGGTACAGGCGCGCGGCCTGTCGGGGCGCGGCGGACGCGGCGCGGTGGATCAGGTCGGCTGCCAGCATGTCGTCGACGGTGCCGTGCTCGGCCAGCTTCAGCGCCAATTCGGTTGACAGGGTTGCGGATTCGATCTGCGAGCGCAACAGCCGGCATTCGGTCTCGCGGTGCCGCGCGGCACCGACCAGCCGGGTCAGGCACCGGTGCAGGGTGTCGATGAACCGGGGGTGCAGCGAGGCGGACAGCAGGCCGCTGGCGCGGGCCCGGTCCATCAGTACGGCTGCGTCGTCGCCGGGCAGTTGCAGCGCGGCGGCGATGTCGTCGGGCCCGAGTTCGGGACTGAGCGAACACAACAACAACGTGTCGAGCAGGTGCTCGTCCAGCCGGCGCAGCCGCTCGCTCAACGCGACCGATGCGGCCCGGACCGGATCGGCGCCCGACGCCAGCGCCGCCAGCGCCGAGTACACCAGCAGCGGGATGCCGCCGGTGCCGGCGATGAGGGCGGGCACCTGGGTGGCGGGGACGCCGGCGCGCGCCAGCGCCTCGTTGATCTCGCGGGGCGTCATCGGCGCCAGCTGAATCGGCGGATGCTGCCGGCTCAGGGTGGTGGTGAGGGCACCCAGCGCACGATCGTGCGCCAACGGCTCGGCGCTGACCACCACGGTGCGGGCCGGGTCGCCGGCCAGTTCGGTCAGTGCGTCCAGCTCCGCTGGCGACAGCAGCTGGGCGTCGTCGATGACGATGGCCGCGTCCGGTGCCTCACCGGGCTTGGGTACCCGCGCGAGCATCGTCGTGCCGTTGGCCCGCAACGTCTTTCGGACCGCTTCCAGCGCGGTGGTCTTGCCGCTGCCGATTCCGCCGAGCACCAGCGACGTGCCGGCCGCTGCGGTCATTGGCTGGTCGATGCCGACGGTTGCGCGGTGATGGGCGCCGACGCGGTGGCGACCGATGCCGACGGAGCGGACCCGGTGGCCGCCGACACGGACGCCGTCTTGGGCGGCTGCTCCACCGTGGGCTGCGAGCTGGGCGGCTGGGCCGTCGGGGTCTGCGCGGTGGGCGGTTGAGTCGTCGGCGGCTTCGTCGTGGTCGGCGGCGGCTGCGTGGTGGTGGGCGGCTGCGTCGTCGTCGGCTGGGTGGTCGTAGTGGGCGGCTGCGTGGTGGTCGTGGTCGTCGGCGGCGTCGTGGTTGTGGTGGTGGTCGTCGACGGGGTCGTCGTCGTGGTGGTTGTGGTGGTGGTCGTCGTCGAGCTCGTGGTCGACGAATCGGTGGTGGTCGTGGTGGTCGGGTTGTCGGTGGTGCTCGGCGTGGTGGTGACCGGGTTGGTCACCGTCGAGGTTTCCACCTGCCCATTCGGATTCGTCTGTGTCACAACCGACTTCGTGGCCTTGTAAGTGCTCGTGGTGATGGAGCCGTCAGGGCCGGTGATGGTGGTGGTGACGTCGACGGTCACCGGACCGGACGGGGTGTCGTTGCTGGTGAGCCCGACCGCGGCCCAGCTGCCGCCGGCGACCAGGAACGCCGCCGCGGCCGCGCCGAAGATCAGTGGTGGGCGCCGGTACCAGGGGACGGGTGCCACGTCGGGCAGGTTGTCCTCTTCTTCGTGCGCGAAGTCCATCGCCGGCCGCGCGGTCGTCTCCCCGAAGGGGGCCGCCTCGGCGTAGCCGGTCGAGAAATCTGTGGGGTAGTCGCCGCCGACCGCGGCGCCGGGTTCCTCGTCGTCGGACCAGGCCAGTGACGGCCCGACGGTCGAGGATGGGGTCGCGTCGGCAGGCGGCACCGGGGCAGCCATGGTTGCCGGGCCGCCCGCCCATGCGGCGGGACCCGCGGCCCAGCCCATGGTGGGGGCCATGCCGGTCGGGGCATCGGCGCTCATGGTGCGCTGATCCACCAACGGGGCACCGCCGGCAGCGGTGAGCGCCGGCTGCGGCGAGGTCACCACCGGAACCCGGAAGTGCTCGGAAAGTCGTTGCGTGACAATCGGAATCGACGCACCGCCACCGGCAGTGGCGACAGCGGTCAGGACACCGGCCGGAATCTGGTTGCGCTGCAGGGTTTCCTGCACGACGGCGACCAGCCCCGCCAGGGCCGGCTCGAGCAGCCGCTCCAGTTCGGGTCGGGTGATGCGCAGCGCCGACGCGAAGCCGGGCAGGTTGGCGTTCACCGACGTCGCCGTCTCCGACGAGAGGCGCTCCTTGGCCTGCCGGCACTGGTCGCGCAGTTGGGACAGCGAGCCGACGGCTGCGGTGCCGGCCGGATCCGCGTCGGACGACTCGGTGATGCCGGCGATGACGTGGTTCAGCAGGGCCTGGTCCACCAGGTCGCCGGAGAACTCCGGGTAGCGCACGGTTTCGCCGATCTGGCTCAGCGTTGCGGCGTCGGCGATGGTCACGCTGGTGCCGCTGCCACCGAAATCACAGAGGGCCACCACACCGTGATCGGGCAGCCCGGACCCGGCCTTGAGGCCGGCCAGGGCCGCGGCAGCATCGGAGACCACCGGTGCGGCCGCCAGGCCCGGCTTGCCGCGCAGCGCGGCGGCGAGTGCGCCGATGGTGGACATGCCCCAGTGCGCCGGAGCGGCGATGACGATCGGGTCGCCGCCTCCTACCGTGCGGGCCAGGGAGTCGAGGGCCTCGGCCAGGACGGCTTCGCCGCGATGTGCCGAGCCGTCGGGAGCGATCAGGGGGATCGGGTCGCCGACGCGCTCCACGAACCCCGTCAACACCAGGCCCCCGGGCTGCGTGGGAATGCCGACTTCGGCGGGCCGGTCCGGGTACAGGGCCAGGATGGCGCGACGGCTCACCGGCGGTCGCCCGGCCGGCACGGCCACCAGGTTGGTCTGGCCGATCGACAAACCGAGGCTCATGAAGTCCACTCCTTTGACGCGCTATCGACTCAGGCCACCCTATGCGCTGACGGCCTGGGGGTGGGACACAATCCCCTAACGATTGGTGAATCCCTAATGGGAGTGCCCCTAACGGGTGATGTCGGGTGCTGGGGTCAGCACCGATCTCCAGGAGCTTTATCGGCGATAGCATCGAAATAGTTATCAAGGGGTCTACCTGGTGTAAGACCCGCAGAGTCGAATCGACGGAAGGAGTAGGTGCCGTGGCAAATCCACTACTCGATTTCGTCATGTCGGTGGTCCGTGATCCCGACGTGGCAGCGCACTACGCCGCCGACCCCGCCGGTGCCATCGCCGACGCCAATCTCAGTGGCGTCACCACGGCGGATGTCGCGCACCTGATCCCGGTGGTGTCCGAGTCCCTGGGCGCGGTGTCGTCCGCAGCAGGTGGCGTCCCGACTGCCGGATTCGATGATCCCGGCGTCAACGTCTGGACCAGTGGTGCCGCGACCGCGGCGTTCGACGCCTTCGACGCTTTCAGCACGCATGTGCCGACGGTGGTGTCGCCGCAGGTGATTTCGGACCCTGACCTGGGTGGATTCGACAGCGGACCGAGCCTGCCGATCCACGACGCCGTGCCAGACCTGGCGGTGTCCGACGATCTGGGCCTGCACAGCGACATCCCGGTCGTCGATGCCGGGCAATTCTCGGAGCCCGATGCGCTCGACTGGCATCCCACCGATACCGCAGACCCGTCGGCCGGTGTCGAGCACCATCAGGGCTTCGACTTCTTCAGCTGACCAGCTCATCCCCGACAAACGCCGGTGGCCGCCATGGCCACCGGCGTTTGTGTTCTCTCATCGCATATTCAGCAAACGCCCTAGTTATCCCCTAATCCCCTAATAGGGGGAGCGTGGATACCCCACTAAGTTTGGTTGGGGGTAGGGGTGGTTGCCCCGTTTGCACGGCTCTTGACGGCCCCTAACGTTGTTGTCAGTTCGCCGGACAGCCGGCGCGAAAACTTCCAAAGAGCAACACCCAACGAAAGGGACTCCAATGACCAGCCTGATCGAATTCATCATCGACCTGTTCCGCTTCCCCACCGTCGCGAGCTCGTTCGTCGCGAACCCCGAGCAGACCATGCGCGACGCCGGCCTCGCCGGTGTCACCTCCGCGCAGCTCGCCTCGGTGGCCGCCAGTGCCGTCCCGGCCGGCGTGGTGCTCGGTGGCGGCGACCCGGTCGTCGGCCTGCAGAACGCGGTCTCGGACTACTACAGCATGTCCTCGCCGTTCTCCCCGCAGACCGCCTTTGCCCCGCAGACCGACTTCGCGAGCCGCAACCAGACCGATTTCGCCAGCCACAACAACGTGCCGATCGCCAGCGGCAACGACATCCCGGTGCTGAGCCCCGACCAGCACGCCGGCGCCAACGCCCAGCAGGGTGCGTTCAACCTGGGCTTCGGTGACATCACCCTCGGCGGCAGCCACGTCCAGCAGGGCGACGGCGGCGTCAACATCGCGGGCAACAACCACGGTGACATCGCCAGCGGCAAGGGCGCCGTGCAGGGCGACGGCAACACCGTCACCAACGGCGACATCCTGACCGGCAGCCACTCCCCGGTGATCGTCGGGACCGGCAACCACGCGACCGACAACTCGCAGACCGCGGGCGGCCACATCATCCAGGGCAACTCGGGCCCGGTGGTCAACGACGTCAACACCGGTGGCGGCAACGGCGGCGGCGCCAGCGCCGGCGGCGGCCTGATCGGTGGCGGCCACGCCAGCGGCGGCAGCGGTGGTAGCGGCGGCAACATCCTCATCAACGACGGCAACACCTCGTCGACGCACGTCGGTGGCAACCAGACCACGGTCGGTGGCGACCTGGGCAGCGGCAACAAGAGCGTCATCGACGACTCGTCGCACTCCTCGACGGTGAACACCAGCCTGAACAGCGGGAACACGGCCAACACCAGCATCGGTAGCGGCAACAGCACCCACACCAACATCGGCAGCGGGAACACCACCCACACCGACCTGAGCGCCGACAACTCGGTGCACAGCACGGTTGCCGACAACTCGGTGCACGAGGCGAGCATGAACACCTACGCACCGACCGAAACCCACACCACCACCGATTTCAGCCACACCACCCACGTCGATCCGCACATGCACTGATCGATCGCGACAAACCGTCCGGCGGGGCCACCTACAGGCCCCGCCGGATGTTTGCGCATACCGTTAGACAGTGACGATGCAGTCGAGGAGAGCCCAGTGACGCAGCCGAACGAGGCGAACCCGCGCCCGGTCGCGGTGATCGTCGAGTTGATCGACCACACCAGCCGGATTGCGGGCCTCAACGACCGCGAAGACCTGGCGCAGCGGTTGCTGGCGGCCAAGACCCGGATCAGCGATCCGCAGATCCGGGTGGTGATCGCCGGACAGCTCAAGCAGGGCAAGAGTCAGTTGCTGAACTCGTTGCTGAACATGCCGGTCGCGCGCGTCGGCGATGACGAGAGCACCGTGCTCACCACCGTCGTCCACTACGGCGACGCGGCGGCCGCCGAACTCGTGCTGGCGCCGGCTCAGGAAGGGGGCGATCCCGCCGTCGTCGCCATCCCGCCCAACCAGCTGTCGGCCGATCTGCGCCACGCCCCACAGGCCCAGGGTCGCCAGGTGCTGCGCGTCGAGGTGGCGGCACCGAGCCCGATGCTCAAGGGCGGCCTCACCTTTGTCGACACTCCCGGCGTGGGCGGGCTCGGGCAGCCGCACCTGTCGGCCACGCTCGGCCTGTTGCCCGACGCCGATGCCCTCCTGATGGTCAGTGACACCAGCCAGGAGTTCACCGAACCCGAACTCACGTTCATTCGGCAGGCCGTCGAAATCTGCCCGGTGGCAACGATTGTCGCCACCAAGACCGACCTGTACCCGCACTGGCGCGAGATCGTCGCGGCCAACGCCGCGCATCTGCAGCGCGCGCGACTCAACGTCCCCGTGGTTCCTGCTTCTTCGGCGCTGCGCACCCACGCGCTGGCGCTGAACGACAAGGAACTCAACGACGAATCCAACTTCCCGGCGATCATCAAGTTCCTCACCGACAAGGTGCTCAGTCGCGAGAACGACCGCATCAAGGACCAGGTGGTCACCGAAATCCACGCGGCTGCAGAACACCTCACCCTGGCCGTCTCCACCGAGCTGGCGGCGATCAACGATCCCGAAAAGATCGAGCGCATCAAGGCCGAACTGGAGTACAAGAAGGAAGAAGCCCAGAATGCGTTGCAGCAGACCGCATTGTGGCAACAGGTGCTCAACGACGGCATCGCCGACCTGACCGCCGACGTCGACCACGACCTGCGGAACCGGTTCCGCAACATCACCGCGCACACCGAGCGCATCATCGACGGTTGCGACCCCACCCAGCACTGGGCCGAGATCGGCGCCGAGTTGGAGAACGTCGTCGCGACCGCCGTTGGCGACAACTTCGTCTGGGCGCATCAGCGCGCCCAGGCGCTCGCCGCCGAGGTGGCCCGCACGTTCGTCGAGGCTGGGCTGGATTCGGTCGAATTGGCCGAGGTCAGGGCCCGTGACTTCGGCGCAGGCCTGGGCGAGTTCAACCCTGTGGCGCGGCTGGAGTCCGAGCCGATCCGGGCCGGGCACAAGGTCATCACGGGGATGCGCGGCTCCTACGGCGGCGTGCTGATGTTCGGCATGCTGACCTCGTTCGCCGGGCTCGGCATGTTCAACCCGCTGTCGCTGGGCGCCGGACTCGTGCTGGGCCGCAAGGCCTACAAAGAGGACATGGAAAACCGCATGCTGCGGGTACGCGGCGAGGCGAAGATGAACGTCCGCCGGTTCGTCGACGACGTGTCGTTCGCCGTCGGCAAGGAATCGCGCGACCGGCTGCGAAACATCCAGCGCCACTTGCGTGATCACTATCGGGGCATCGCCAACCAGACCACCCGCTCGCTCAACGAATCGCTGCAGGCGACCCTCGCGGCGGCGCAGATCGAAGCCGGTGAGCGCGACAACCGCGTGCGCGAACTGGAGCGGCAGTTGAACATTCTGCGCCAGGTCATCGACAACGCAGTGAAACTGACGCCGGCCCTGGCGCAGTGAGCACCAGCGCACGCGTCCGCGCCATCCTGGGCGGCGTCATCTCGGCATATCGATCCGACCCCGTCTACCAGCACCGGCCGCAGGCCCTGGCCGAGCTGGACTGGATCGGCCGCCGGCTCGATCAGCCGATCCGCATCGCCCTCGCCGGCACCCTCAAGGCCGGCAAATCGACGCTGGTGAATGCGCTTGTGGGCGAAGAGATTGCGCCCACCGACGCCACCGAGGCCACCCGCCTGGTGACCTGGTTCCGGCACGGCATGACGCCCCGGGTCACCGCCAACCATCGGGACGGCCGCCGCACCGACGTGCCGATCACGCGCGCTGACGGCCTCACGTTCGACCTCGCGCGGTACTCCGGGCCCCAGGGCGGCGCCAACGTCGGAGACATCGTCGACCTCGATGTGCAGTGGCCCGCAGCCGAATTGGAACAGACGACCATCATCGACACCCCGGGCACGTCGTCGCTGTCGCGTGACGTCTCCGACCGGACGCTGCAGCTGCTGGTCCCGCGCGACGGCGTGCCGCGGGTGGACGCCGTCGTCTTTCTGCTGCGCACCCTCAATGCCCCAGACATCGCGCTGCTCAAGCAGATCGGCGAACTCGTCGGCAGCGGGTCGGGTGCCCTCGGCGTCATCGGGGTCGCGTCGCGCGCCGACGAGATCGGGGCCGGGCGGATCGACGCGATGATGTCGGCCCGCGAGGTGGCCACCCGGTTCACCGCCGAGCTGGACCGGACCGGCGTCTGCCAGGCCGTCGTCCCGGTGTCGGGGCTGCTGGCGCTGACCGCGCGCACCCTGCAGCAGAGCGAATTCGCGGCACTGCAGAAGCTGGCCGCCCTGGACGGCGACGGCGCCACCGCCCTGACCAAGGCCATGCTGTCGGCGGATCGTTTTGCCCGCCAGGATGATTCGTTGCCGGTGGACGTCGTCACCCGGGGCGCGCTGCTCGACCGGTTCGGCATGTTCGGCATCCGGATCGCAATCGCGGTGTTGCGCGCCGGCGTCACCGACTCCCAGGGGCTGGCCGACGAACTGCTGGACCGCAGCGGGTTGGTGGCGCTGCGGGACGTCATCGATCAGCAGTTCGCGCAGCGCGCCGACATGCTCAAGGCACACACCGCGTTGCGGTCGCTGCGGCGCTTCGTGGAGACCAATCCCATCTACGCGACGCCGTTCATCCTGGCGGACATCGATCCGCTGCTGGCCGATACGCACGCCTTCGAAGAATTGCGACTGCTCGGTCAATTACGTTCGCGGCCAACCACATTGAACGAGGACGAGATGGCCTCGCTGCGCCGCATCATCGGCGGCTCGGGTACCGACGCGGCGAGCCGGCTGGGCCTGAGCAACGACGCCCCGTACGACGGCCCGCGGGCGGCCTTCGCGGCGGTGCAGCGGTGGCGCCGCCGGGCCGATCACCCGCTCAACGATCCCTTCACCGCACGCGCCTGCCGGGCCGCCGTGCGCAGCGCCGAGGCCCTGGTCGCCGACTACGCGGCGCAGGGAAGGTGAGATATTCGAGATCGTTGGCAATTTTGTGCCCCACGCGGCTACCGTTTGCGGGTGGCTCAATCGTTTGATCCCTTCGGCCTGGTAGGACGCGCCGTGGACGCCGCTCGACTCGGCCTGGACGTCTACAGCTGGACCGAGCAGCAGATCGTCGGCGCCCTGCGCAAAGGCCTCAACGAACTGGAACCCGAAGACACCGACGACGACATCGTCGCGGCCGCAGATACCTCGGCACCGAGGTCCTCGAGCGCGAACTCGGCCGCCGGCGAAGAGTCGCTCAACTCCAAGATGAGCCAGCTGCTCAATCGAGCGCTCGACCAGAACACCGCCGGCAGCCAGACCGAGCTGTACCACCATCTGCTCGATCAGTTGGTGGCCGACGAGGCCCGCATCGTCGGCGCACTGTCCGACGGTTCGGTCTCACCCTTGGTCAACGTGTATGACCGGACCCGCAAGCCGGTGCTGGAGAACGCGGCACTGGTCGGCCGGACCGCGAACGTCGCGCTCCCGCAGATGACGCCGCAGTACATCGGGCATTTGCTGGCGCTGCGCCTCGTGGAGATCGGTCCGGAGGATTCTGCGCTGAAAACCGACTACGAGGTGTTGATGGCTGAGACCATCGTGCTCAACGCGATCAAGGCCGCGTCGAAGGGTCCGCTGCCTGCCAAGGTGGAGAAACTGACGTTGACGCTGTCGCCGCTGGGCCGATCGCTGTGGGCCGCCGCCACCGCGGAGGACGACCAGAACGGGTGGCGCTGATGTCCTTGACCGAGATCCTCCTCGACTTCCGCGCGCACTGGGTCATCTACTTCTCCATGCCGCTGGTGGCCGCCTTCGTCGGCTGGAGCACCAAGATCGTCGCGATGGAGATGATCTACCGGCCGCTGGAGTTCAAGGGCATCGGTCCCATCGGCTGGCAGGGCATCATCCCGCGCAGAGCCGGCAAGGTCGGCTCCACCACGATCGAACTGCTCACCGCGAATCTGCTCAAACCCGAGGAACTGCTGTCCCGGATCGACGCCAAAGAGGCCGTCGAGGTGCTGCGCGAACCGTTGTCGGCGTCGATCAACGACATCGCCCGCGACGTCGCGGAGGAGATCCGGCCGGGCCTGTGGGATTCGCTGCCCGAGGCCGGGCGCCAGGCCATCCTCAATCGCATCCACTCGCAGGCGCCGCGCATCACCGAGAAGATGCTGGGGGAGATGCAGTCGGACCTGAGCCGATTCGTCGACCTGCAGTTCCTCGCGGTCACCACGCTGGTGCGCAACAAAGAGAAGCTCAACAAACTGATGCGCGGGCTGTCCGACGACGCCATGGCGTTCGTGCGGCGCAGCGGCATCTACTTCGGGCTGATCATCGGTACCGCGCAGATGTTCGTCTGGGCCATCTTCAAACTGCCGTGGATCATGCCCGCGTTCGGTTTCGGCATCGGTCTGGTCAGCGACTACATCGCGCTCAACATGCTGTTCCGGCCCGTCAAGCCGACAAAGTACCTGGGCTTCATCAAGTTTCAGGGGCTGCTGCACGCCCAACGCGAGAAGATCACCGCGGACTACGCGCGCATCCTTTCCGAGGACCTGTTCGCGCCGGACATCCTGTACGACGGCATCCTCAAGGGCCCGGGTGCCGACAAGCTGTTCGCCATGATCGCGCGCGAGGTCGAGGCCGCCATCGACAGCGAGATCGGTGGGTGGACCGGCACCGTCGTGAAGTTCGCGGTCGGCACGTCGAAGTACAACGCGCTGAAGGACAGGATCGTCGACCTGGTGGTCGAGCGGCTACCGGCGACGCTGCTGGACGCGCAGGACTACGCCATGAGCAAGATCGACCTCGAACAAACGATCATCGACAAGATGAATCAGCTCTCCAACGAGGAGTACGAGTCGATTCTGCGGCCGGTGTTCAAGGACGACGAACCGTTGATGGTCGCCATCGGCGCCGTCCTCGGTGGCTGTGTCGGTGAGCTGCAGGTGCTGATGATCGAGTTCTTCACGCACTAGTGCTGGCGCGGTCCCGGCGGGTGCGTGCGCCGCGACTGGGTAACCGAGGTCGACGTCGTGGTGCGGCTGGTGGTCGTGCTGTCGCCCCTCGGGGCGGACGTCGCGGACGTGGTGTCCGTCGTCTCCGACGTGGGCGGCACGTCGATGTCGGTGGTCGACGGGGTGACCGAGGTGTAGCTGGTCGACGTCGAGGTGGTCGTCGTCGTTGTTGTCGACGCCGGGCGGCTCGAGTCATCCACGATGACGGGCATCGGCGGCGGCTGCGGCTGGTTGTAGTGCCGCGTCAGCCACGCCCCTGCGAAATACAGCAACGCGATGGCCGCGAGCGCGGCGATGCTGGCACCCACGAGATGAGGGGTGCGTTCATGCCACGGCCGCTCGGTCATGGCCGGTCAGCGTAGCTGGGGGATGACCTCCGTGCTGAAGAACTCGATGTGGTCCAGGTCGGCCATGTCCAGCACCTGCAGGTAGATCCGCTCGACCCCGGCCGCGACGAACGGCGCCAGCTTGTCGACGATCTCGGCCGGCGTGCCGACCGTGGGGGAGTTGCCGCGCATCTCATCGACCGCACGGCCGATGGCGGCGGCCCGGCGGGCGATCTCCGCCTCGTCTTTGCCCGCGCACAGCACGAAAGCCGCCGAGTACGTGATGCTTTCGGGCGCCCGGCCGGCCGCTTCCACGGCCGCCCGCACCCGGCCGAACTGAGTGGTCAAGGTGTCGATGTCGACGAACGGGATGTTGAACTCGGAGGCGAACCGGGCGGCCAGCGCCGGGGTCCGCTTGGCGCCGCCGCCACCGATGATCACCGGCGGGTGGGCCTGCGCCGGTTTGGGTAGCGCCGGGGAGTTCTTGACGGTGTAGTGCTTGCCGGCGAAGTCGAAGAGCTCGCCGACCGGGGTGTCCCAGAAGCCCATGATGATCTGCAGTTGTTCTTCCAGCCGGTCGAAGCGTTCACCCAGGCCCGGGAACGGGATGGCGTAGGCCTCGTGCTCTTCGGCGAACCATCCGGCGCCGAGGCCCAATTCCACACGGCCACCGCTCATTTCGTCGACCTGCGCGACGGCGATGGCGAGCGGTCCGGGGTACCGGAATGTCGCCGAGGTGACCATGGTGCCGAGCCGGATGGTGCTGGTCTCGCGGGCGATGCCGCCGAGCGTCACCCACGAGTCGGTGGGCCCGGGCAGTCCGTCGCCGGCCATGGCCAGGTAGTGGTCGGACCGGAAAAACGCTGAGTAGCCGAGCCTTTCGGCGGCCTGCGCGACGGCGAGCTGGTCGGCGTAGGTGGCACCCTGCTGCGGTTCGACGAATACGCGGAAGTCCATACCGCCCACCCTAGTGAATCAGAACGACTTCACGCCCGCGGTCGAGACGAACATCCCGTGGCCGGTGCCGGCATTGGTGAAGCGTGTGCCTTCGGCCCCGGCGAGGATGGTCCACCCCACCGCCGAGTACGTCTGGTAGTCCAGCGTCACGGTCGGGATGGCGCCGAGATTGCCCAGGCCCCAAGACAATTTGCCAGCAGCGGTGACCCGGACGCCGCGCGCGGTCTCCCCGTTGATCTGCGGCGCGTTGGCGAAGTTCGACTCGCAGTCGACGGCGGCCGCGTTGAGCTGGCACCGGGTCTGGCCGGACTTGGTCGCGACGAAGACGTAGCCGTTCTGCGGAGCGAGGGCCTGCGCGGTCGGTGGCACGGCGCTCGGTGCGGGAATGGGGCTCACCGGAACCGGGCGGATCGCCTTCTCGCTCGGTGTCGGTGTGCTCGTGGCAGACGTCTGGCCGCTGGGCAGCGCTGACTCAGGGCTCCCGGGGGTGGTGCTGTCGCAGCCGGCGAGCAGCACGGCCGCGAGCGCAGCGGTGGCAGACATGGTGAGCCGAGTGTGGTTCATCGGCCATCAGGCTACGGGAGATCCGATCGCGCTGATCCAGACCGCTGCCCCGGCGCGTCCTACTGCCTAACGTCGAACCTCCGTAGTGAACAGAGGTGGCGATGAGCAGAAAACACATATCCCCGCTCGGTGTGGTCGGCGTCGTCGCCATCGCGGTCGCCGGAGTTCTGATCGGGTTCAAGAACATTCACGGTTCGTCACCGGATGCACTGCTGAACGTGTCGTACGACCCGACCCGCGAGCTGTATGCCGCGCTGGATCCGCAGTTCGTCGCGCAGTACCGCAAGCAGACCGGCGTCACCGTCGACATCAGTCAGTCGCACGGCGGGTCCGGCCGGCAGGCGCGCAATGTCATCGACGGTACGTCGAAGGCCGGTGTGGTCTCGCTGGCTCTGGTCAGTGACGTCGACAAGCTGGCCAAGCGCGGGCTGCTCGCCAAGGACTGGCAGCACCGGCTGCCCAACAACTCGGTGCCGTACACCTCGACCATCGTGTTCGTGGTCCGCAAGGACAACCCGAAGAACATCCATGACTGGCCCGACCTGGTCAAGGGTGATGTCTCGGTGGTAACCCCGGACCCGCGGACGTCGGGCAACGGCAAGCTCAGCGTGCTGGCCGGGTGGGGGTCGGTGACGACCCGCGGCGGCTCCGAGGCCGCGGCCCACGACTACCTGGCGGCGCTGTTCAAGCACGTCGCCGTCGCCGACGAGGGCGCGCGCGGCGCGGCCACCAGCTTCGCCGTGCAGAAGATCGGCGATGTGCACCTGACATGGGAGAACGAAGCCATCCGGGAGGTGGCTGCGGCGCCGGGCGAGCTGCAGATCGTGTATCCGCCGGTGAGCATCAAGGCCGAACCCGCGGTGGCCTGGGTCGATGCGAACGTGGCCGGCAAGAAGACCGAGGCCTATGCGAAGGCCTACCTGAACTACCTGTTCACCGACCCTGCCCAAGACGTCATTGCGCAGCACGGTTACCGCTCGATCAACCCGCAGATCCAGGCCAAGTACCGGGCCCAGTTGCCGGACCTCTCGCTGTTCCCGGTGTCCGCGATCGCCAAGGACTGGGACGACGCCGCCGAGAAGTTCTTCGGCGACAACGGAATCGTCGACACCATTCATATTCCTGCGCAGCGAACGGTGGTGGGATCGTGAGCCTGCTTACGAACCTCAAACTCAGCTACGACCGCACCCTCGCCCGGCGCGATCTGATCGCCGGCCTCACGGTGGCCGCCATCGCGCTGCCGCAGGGCATGGCCTACGCCCTGATCGCCGGCGTCGACCCCAAATACGGTGTCTTCTCGGCCATCGTGGTGACGCTCATCGCGTCGGTATTCGGTTCGTCGTCACACCTGATCAACGGACCCACCAGCGCCATCTCACTGTTGGTTTTCAGCTCGTTGGCGTTCATCGATCCGGAGAACCGCACCGAACTGTTCGAGGCGCTGTTCCTGCTCGCGGTGCTGGTGGGCACCATTCAGATCCTGATCTCGGTGTTCAAGCTGGGTGACCTGACCCGCTACATCTCCGAGTCGGTGATCGTCGGGTTCATGGCGGCAGCCGCGTTCCTACTTGCCTTGGGCCAGTTGGGAAATGCGCTCGGTGTCAAGGACCGGGGCAACGGCAAAATGCAGGTGCTGTACCGCACCTACCTCACGCTGTTCCACGGCGACGCGATCAACTACCGAGCCGTGGTACTGAGTGTCACAGCCGTCGTCGCGGCCGTGGTGCTCCGAAAGTTGGTGCAGCGCTACGGCTGGCCGCAGATCGACATGCTTGCCGTGTTGGTCATCGCGGCGCTGATCGCCTACTTCTCGGGCTGGTCGACGCCCGGCCACGGGGGCAAGACCGCGGTGTCGATCACCGGGAAGATTCCCGCCAGCCTGCCCGACTTCCACATTCCGGTGGTGCACTGGGAGTGGTTGCCGCACCTGTCGGAGGGCGCGTTGGCGGTCGCTTTCATCGGCCTGATCGAGGCGCTGTCGATCGCGAAAGCCATTGCGCACCAGACGCAACAGAAGATCGACTACAACCGGCAGATTCTGGCGGAAGGGCTGGCCAACCTGACCGGCGGCTTCTTCCAGAGCCTGCCCGGTTCGGGTTCGCTGTCGCGGTCTGCGATCAACTTCCAGGCCGGCGCGGCCACCAGGTTCTCCGGCGTCATCGCGTCGGTGGCGGTGGCCGGCGCCCTGCTGTTGTTCGCGCCGCTGCTCAGCTACATCCCGAAGGCGGCGCTGGCCGGCCTGCTGCTGGTGACCGCGGTTCGCCTGGTTGATTTCCACCGGCTGGTGCACACGGTCAGGGCATCGCGGTACGACGCCGGCTTGGTCATCGTCACGGCGATCACCGGCGTGGTCATCGATCTGGACAAGGCGGTGCTGCTCGGCGTGGCGCTGTCGATCCTGTTGTTCGTCCCGCGGGCCTCCAAGCTCAAGATCGCCGAGCTGGTGGTCACGCCCGAACGCGTGGTCCGGGAACGGGTCGGCGACGAGCCGGACAATCCGGCGGTCCTGATCTACGACATCGAAGGAGAGTTGTTCTTCGGTGCCGCACCGGAAATCGAGCACGCATTGGACGCGCTCACCGAACGGGTCAAGGCCGAAGGCACGCAGTTCGTGGTGCTCCGTCTCAAACGGGCCCGCAACCCTGATGCGGTCGGCATCGAGCGTGTCGAGCGGTTCCTGCACGACCTGACCGAGCTGGGTGTCACGGTCCTGTTGGCCGGCGTCCGGCCCGACACTCTGGACGTCCTGAGCAACGTCGGGCTGCGCGACTGGTTCCCGGACGAGCGCATCTTCCCCGAAGAGGAGAAGGAGTTCTCGGCAACGATCAAAGCGGTCCGCTACGCGGAGTCGCGGCTGGTGCCCAGTGGCGTCAGCAACGGCGAGGAGCTGTACTACCTCGTCTGACGTGACTACTGCGGCAGCAGCGGTGGCCGGCAGATGTTGTTGATCGGGTCCCACCACGCGCCGTCACGGCAGTCGAGCGGCGTCGTCGACACCGGTGGCCGGCAGCTGTTGATGTTCGGGTCCCACCAGCCGCCGGGACAGTTCTGCACCAGCGGGGCCTGGCACCGGTTCTGCACCGGGTCCCACCAGGTGCCGTTGTCGCAGTCCGCGTTGCTGACGGCCGGCGCGATCGCGGCGGTGATGGCCATGGGCGCCAAGGCGGCCGCGGCGATGACGGCGGCACGCTGCAGTGACTTGTGCATGCCTTCACCCTAAAGCCGTTCAGTTACAAGGCAAGTCACCTGGTGTGTAGTAGGGCACCCCGGCGGGTGTGTAGCACGGCGGCCGGCCGGCGGCGGCCTGCGCGGCCGCGTCCTCCGGAGCCGCCGCGGCCACCGCCGCGTCACCGGCGATGTTGGTGCAGCCACCGGCACTGACATGGCGACCGCCGACGCTGCCGCACACATCGGCGTGTGCGGCCGGGGCGCCGACGGCCGGTACGGCCGCGGACGCCAGCAGGAACAGCACTGCAGCAACGGATTTCTTCATGGGAAGAGTATTGACGACATCGTCAGTCCGCCGTCAGCTTTCCTTGTAACTGCCGTCATCTGTCCGGGTGAAGTAGCGGCCGGGTGGGGGCAGTGGGTCGCGGCGCAGCGGCCCGGCGACCGGGCGGTGCCACGGCGTCATCGGCACCTCGTCGACGACGCGGACGAATGCGGGCCGTTGTCCGGCAGGCAGGCACGACAGCGCCTCGTCCAGGTCGGCGGCGGAGATGTCCTGGCCGTCCACCAGCGACAGTGCCGCGACCGCCACTTCGGCGTCGTCGGAGGCGACTCCGTAGGTGTGCACCAGGTCTACGGCCGGCAGCTTGCCGATGGCCGCGGTGATCGGCAGGGACGCCACCACGCCGTCGGCGGTGCGGATCTGGGTGTCGACCGAGTCGATCAGCCAGTAGTCGCCGTCGGCATCCCGGTTGACCAGGCTGCCGCTGGAGAACCAGGCGTCGCCGGCCTCGAACAGATTGCGTAACGGCGGCGCCGACGCGGTGGTGGCGGAACTGATCTTCACCAGCAGCAGGCCGGTTTCGTCGTCGGCGCAGCGGATGGCGTAACCGTCGGCGCCTGAAACGACCTGCTGCGCATCGGGATCCCAGCGCACGACCTCGACGGTCGCGCTGCCGGGCAGCGGCCGGCCGAGCGACCCGGGCTTGGCCGGGTTGACGTTGGCCAGGATGGCCTCGCCCTCGCTGGTGGACCAGAAGTCGAGGACGCCCGCCGGGGCGAACCGGTCCAGCACCCGGCGCCACAGTCCGCGCGGCATACCGGAGCCGACGAACAGCCGCACCGAGTGATTGCGCTCGGCGGGCTGCGGGGCGGCGTTCACCAGCGGCCGCAGCTGCGCCCACGTGTAGCAGACGATGGTCACGCCGTACCGGCGCACTTCAGTCCAGAACGTCGTCGGGTCCAGGTCTGTGGCCATCGCCAGCCGGCTGCCACCCGCGACGGCACCGCCGATGCCCGTCAGCAGGCCGGAGGTGTGGTAGATCGGGTTGATGCAGTAGACGGTGTCGGAGTTGTTGAGCGTCGCCGACGTCGCGGTGCCGTAGGCCGACAATCCGAAGCGGCCGTTGGTGACCCGGATGGGGCGGGGGTCGTCGTCCGGGCCGCCGAAGAAGATGAACGCGAGCTCACCGGCACGGCCCGGGTTCGGGCGGTACCAGTCCGGGATGCGCACGGCGTTGGTCTCGCCGATCTCCAGGGCCGTCAGGGTGCGGTCCCGATTGAGATAGGGCGTGTCCAACAGGAACGTGTGTAACGGACGGCCGGCGAAGTCGGCCTCGGAATGTTCGGGGTCGGCGATGACGCGGTTGACCTTGCCGAGCTCGACCTCGCGCGCGGTGTCGGCGCCGGGGCGCAGCATCACGGCGACCGCACCGATGCGGTTGAGCGCCGTCACCACCGCCAGCGCCGAAGGGCGCGTGCCCATCAACACACCGACATGCTCACCGGCGCGCACACCCGCGGCGAGCAGTCCGCGCACCACTGCGTCGATGCGGACCTTGTTCTCGCCATAGGTGTAGCTGCGGTCCTCGTACATGAAGCTGACGTCGTTGGGCGCCTGCTGCGCCTGCTCATCGAACAAGAGCGCCAACGAGATTCGGGTGTTCGCGTCCAATTTCCGGATGCGCGCCAACCGGGGCAGCTGGCGCGACACCGTGCCGAACATGCCGCGGACGTCCCCGACCGACCGTGCGACGGAGCCCGCGACCATCCGGCCCGCGTCGATCAGGGTCTGGACCCCCTCGCCCTGTCCCGCCGGCGCCGGTTCGGCGGCGGCGGTCGTGGTGTCGACCTTGGTGACATGCTCGGGCTGCGGGGCCTTGCCCTCGGCATACCGCATCCAGTCGGCGACCAGCGGCCAAGTGTGCGACGTCGCGGTACTGCCCACGACCAACCCGAAATGCCCGGCGTGCAAAGTGCTTTCGTAGATCTCCGCGCGCGGCGCCGCGCCCAGGATCCCGCGCACCGAGGCCGGCGGGGCGATCTCGTCGACATCGCCGACGAACGCCAGAATCGGCGACGTGATGTCGGCGAGCGTCACCGGCCGTCCGGCGATGCTGAAGCCGCCCCGCAACATCCGGTTGTGCACCAGGAACTGCTGCAGGAACTCCGCGAGTGCCGGGCCGGGCCACGCCACCCAGCCGTCGTTCATCAAATAGCGGCGCTGCCCTTCGCGGGGCAGCAGGGCATCGCGGTCGTGCAGCGCGGCCAGGAACTGCAGCTGGCCGGTCACCGCTTTCACCGGGTCGAGCAGCTGGAAACCGAGCCGGGTCGCCCAGCCCGGCACCGACCGGCCCCGCAGCACGTTCTCCATGACGAAGCCCATGCCGGGGATGGCAATTTCTGCGGGCACACCCATCGGCGCGGTTTTGCTGAGATCGACCGGGCTGCCGAAGGTGATGACGCTGGCGATACCGACGCTCCGCCGGTACGCCGAGGTCTGGTAGCAGAACATGCCGCCCTGCGAGTAGCCGGCGAGGTGGACGTCACGGCCGGTCAATGTCCGCATCTCGTCGATGGCGGCATCGACCGCCAGCACATGATCACCCAGGTTGCGCTCCAGGCCGCCGGCTTCCTTCTCCGGCGAGCCGAAGTCGATGACCCACGGATCGATGCCGTTCTCGATCAGGGTGCGGACCCCGCTGGCCTGCGGCGATACGTCGAACACGTCGGCGGTCAGCATCAGCGGCGGCACCAGCAGCACCTGGGGGCGACCCGCCTCACCGGTGGTGCGGTAGCGCCGCAGCTTGTGGATGCGGCCCTGGGCGACGACGTCGTACGGCGCTGGCTCTTCGCCCGTCTCCAGCCCGCCGTAGCGGGCAACTTCCAGCCAGTTGCGCGTCGTCGCCACAACCCTGTCGAACATTCAGTCCGCCCTTTCGCTCAACACTCGGTGCAGATCATGCCAAGCGGATGGGTTCACCACGGCAGTTTGACCGCCAGGCGCGGTGCCGGCGGGTTCGTCGACCGCAAATGCACATCGGTCGAGCGGATCGGATCGAGGACGCGGGTCAGGAAGGTGAGCTCATCGGCGAGGGCCGCCTCGTGACACGGTCCCGAGTAGAAGTCGAAATGGTCGGCCGGGTACTCGACCAGATGGGCGAGGTATCCCGCCTTCTTCGCGGCGCGGCGGGCGGCATCCGGCGGCGCGATCGAGTCGTTGGTGCCGATCTGCATCAACAGCGGACACTCCAGCTCGCTGGCGTGCACCGTCGGCCGGTTGAGCGCCATCTCCAGCACAGTGCGGGCGGCGAACTCGTTGCGCCAGGTGGGCCCGGCGAGGGCGGTGTAGGCCTCCTGGGACCCGGGAGTGGTGAGCGCCGCGGTGGCGCCGGGTTGTCCGACGACCGGCAGATAGTGCGGCCGGCGGCCGAGTCGGGCTCCCGCGGCATCGAACAGTCCGTGCGCGAGCACGCGGGCCAGCGGCCCGGCGCCGGCCGCCCGGAAGCCCTGCACCAGGGCGGCGATCCCGTCGGTGGCCGGACACAGCGACACCACCGCGGCCACCCGCTGGTCCTCGGCGGCGACGGCGATGACGTGCCCGCCGGAATACGACGTGCCCCACAGCGCGATGCGGTCGCGGTCGACGCCGGGCAGGTTTCTGGCGGCGTCGACGGCGGCGTGGTAGTCCTGCCGCTGCCTCTTGACCGAAATATCCTGGCGCGGTTCGCCTTCGGAATCGCCGAAGCCCCGGTAGTCGAACAGCACGACATCCATACCGGCGGCGGCGAAGGGCCCGGCGAACGCCATCAAGCTGGAGTCGCGGGTCCCGCCGAAGCCGTGGGCCATGACCACACACGGCCGCCCGGTCCGGCCGGCCAGCGCGTCGCTCTCGGCAGTCAGATGCGTAGCGGCACAACGCTCGCCGTGACTGAGGAAAAAGAAGTCGGTTTGCATGATCGCTCCTTCGGTCAGACCACGGACAGCGGTGCGGCGGCGGGCGTGAAGACGAGGGCGGGATCTTCGATGGGTCCGTCGCGCAGCCGCTCCTGGTCCATTTCGTAGGCATGCTTGAATGCCCACGGGCCGTAGGTGCCGCCGCGTGGGAACTTCGCGACGGCCCGCTGGACATAGCCGGAGGTCATGTCCAACAACGGAACTCGTTCCATGGTCCCGTCTTCCAGGATCGGGACCACCTTGCCGTAACCGTGCTCGTCCATGTAGTCGAGCATCCGGCAGAAGTGCTCGCACACCAGGTCGACCTTCAACGTCCAGGCGATGTTGGTGTAGCCGACCGCGAACGCGAAATTGGGCACCCCGGACAGCATCATGGCCTTGTAGACCGTGAGGTCCGGGAGGTGCAGCAGGTGCCCGTCGACGCTCAGCTCGATCTTGCCGAACGGGATCATGTTCAGTCCGGTCGCCGAGATGATGATGTCGGCGGCCAGCTCCTGCCCGGACTTGAGCAGGATGCCGTGCTTGGTGAACCGCTCGATGTGGTCGGTGACGATCGAGGCCTTGCCCGACGAGACCATCTTGAACAGGTCGCCGTCGGGCACCATGGCCAGGCGCTGCTGCCAGGGGTTGTACTTGGGGGTGAAGTGTGTGTCGATATCGAAATTCCTGGGTAGCTGTCGAGCGACGTTGGCGATCAACAGCTTTCGCATGAGCTTCGGGTAGCGCATACACATCTTGAACAGTCCGCGATTGAGCGAGATGTTCTTGCGCCGCACGATCTTGTACGCCCGCTCATGGCCGAGCACCTTGTTGAGCACGTTGGCGATCGGGTCGGACGCCGGTATCGAGAACACGTAGCTGGGGGACCGCTGCAGCATGGTCACGTGTGCGGCTTTGTCGGCCATGTTCGGGATCAGCGTGACGGCGGTGGCGCCGCTGCCGATGACCACGACGTTCTTACCGGTGTAGTCCAGATCCTTCGGCCACAGTTGGGGATGGATAACCGGACCCTCGAAATCCCCGAGGCCGGGGAAGTCGGGGATGTACGGGTTCTCGTAGTCGTAGTAGCCGGTGCCCAGGAACAGGAAGCGAGAGGTGAAGGTTTCGGGGTGCCCGTCATGGGTGGTGGTGACGGTCCAAAGTCCTTGCCGGGAATCGAAATTTGCCGAATCAACGTGGTAGCCGAACCGGATGTGGCCGGCCAGGTCGTTCTCCTCGACGGTTTGCTGCAGGTAATCGAGGATGATGTGTCCGTCGGCGATGGACTTGCGGTGCGTCCATGGCTTGAAGCCGAAGCCGAAGGTCGGCATGTCCGAGTCGGACCGGATGCCCGGGTATTGGTGCAGGCTCCACGTGCCACCGATCGCGTCTCGTCCCTCCAGCACCACGAACGACGTGCCCGGCCGAAAAGTCTTGAGGTGATACGCCATTCCGATGCCGGAAATCCCGGCGCCGACGACCAGGACGTCGATGGGAGCGGTGGTTGTCATGGGCACTCCTTTGCCGGTCCGGCGGGTGTACCTGACTCTAATTCCGGGGCGCGTCGTCCATGTCGGGTTTCGCCGGCCCGGGCTACCTGGTGGCGGCGGTTTGAGTCCCCGCTCGCCCGGTATCAGCCCTGTCGACCGGCGACCGGAATTGTGGCCCGAGCGGCTGATGCCTGCGGGTGCTGTCGTGGTTACGCGATTGCTTGCCATGGCGGCATCAGCCGGGAACTTTCGCCGCTGGGGACAGGCTCCGATATGGGTAGGTGCTGGATCCATCGCTCGGATCGGTGGCGTGTCAGATTTCGCTGAAATCCCGTGAGCGTGCGTCGCGACCGACGACGATCGATTTTTGACGCGATTGACGCAAAATCTCGAGTAGTCGACTACTCGGGATTTACAAACGACTGCCCCATACGTTCGTATCCTGGATCCGATTCGACTACCGGGGCGTGCCAAATGATGCTGTGCTCGAAGACCTTTCACGTCAGCGGCGATCATTGCGTACGGCGACATCCGCGGTATCCCGGTGACGCTGCGGTGACGGAGCCGTGATGGATCAGCGGCAGGATCCTTACCCGATCCCGATAGCGATGACGAATAGCCTTATTGAGCGCAAGGGGAGCTCAGAAGCAGCAGTGCCGGTCCCGGTTCGGGCGGTCAGGCTCGGTCTGCTGCAGGGGTTCCAGTTGGAATGTGGCGAGTGCGAAGTCGACCTGCCGCTGAGTTCGCAGCGAGTGCTGGCTTTCCTGGCATTGCAGCTGCGGGCGCAGAGCAGGTCCTATGTGGCGTCCACGTTGTGGATGAACTTCAACGAGGAACGTGCCGGGGCCAGCCTCCGTTCGGCATTGTGGCGGATCAACCGCAGTGGCCATCCGCTGGTGGCGGCCGATTCCCGGTCGTTGCGGTTGATGCCGGACGTCGTCGTCGACCTGCGGGAGAGCGAACGCAGCGCTCGGGAGGTGCTGCGTGGGGAGATCTGCGGTGGCGATGTGCGGGTCGACGATCTGGCGGCCGGTGACCTGCTGCCCGGTTGGTACGACGACTGGGTGGTGAACGAGCGGGAGCATTTCCGGCAGTTGCGGCTGCATGCGCTGGAAAAGCTGTGCGAGCAGCTCACCGACGAAGGACGCTTCGGTCCGGCCGTCGAGGCGGGCCTGGCGGCGGTGTCCAGCGAACCGCTCCGCGAAAGCGCCCACCGCGCACTGATCCGCGCTTACCTGTCGGAGGGCAACCGCGGCGAGGCGATACGCCAGTACGAGGCATGCCGGACGGTACTCCGTCGTGAGCTGAACATCGACCCGTCGCCGCTGACTCAGGCGTTGCTGGATTCGCGCCAACGCGTTCTGTGACGAATCGGAGACGCCGTGGTGGCGCAGTGGTTGGAAGCTGACCATGTGGCCGCGGATCCCCTTGCCGAAGATTGGGTGATCGTCGTGCGCCTGTGGTGGGAGCAGACCGATGCCGACGACGTGGCCATGCGTGCGCGGGTCACGAGTACCGCCAACGGCGCCATCGTCGGCAGGCAGAGCGCTGCCAGCACGGTCGAGGGCGTCCTGGCCGCCGTGCGGGTGACGGTCGAGAATTTCCTGGAGAACCAGCCACCCATGGGCATCGCCCATGGGTAGCCAGGTTGTCACAGGTGCGGCTCTGCAGTGCTCGATGGGCACCACGCCGTCGACTTTCGCCGCTTCCGGCGCGCAGGTTTCGGCGACCACGCCGTCGGGCGTCACCACCGACATCGCGGCCAGCAACGTGCCGCCGTTCGGGCTGTGCCAGTCGCCGGCCAACCCGCAGGTCGCGGCCGCGACGAGTGCCGCAGGAGGCACCCTCACCCCTCAGCCGTGTCAGCCGGTGCTGACCCCGTGGACGCCGGGCGCCGCGAAGGTCACCATTGGTGGGGTGCCCGCACTCGACGACGCATCGCAGTGCAACTGCGCGTGGGCCGGAACGGTCTCGGTCACCGACGCGGGGCAGACGTCGACCTCTGTCCAGTAGCGAGAGGGAGGGCACGTGAGCACACACGCCGGGCCGAATCGGGCCTCTGCGGACCGGGCCACCGCGGACACCGGTGCGCGCGGAAGCAGTCGGCGCGCGGCCGAGAAGACGGGTCTGCGTCCCTCCCAGTGGCCGGTGATCCAGCGCTGCGGCACCGACACGTCGTGTGGCTGCACCCAGCGCGAGCAAGCGGAAGGTGCCTCAGGCCACGTGCAACGTGCGACGTCAACACCCGGTGCGCCGCTTCCGACCGCCGCGAAAAGCAAAATGCAGCAGGCCTTTTCGTTCAATTTCGATGCCGTGCGCGTCCACACCGATGCGGCGGCCAACGCCACCGCCACAGCCCTGGGTGCCCGGGCGATGACGACCGGGGCCGACATCGTCTTCGCGGCCGGCGAGTACGCCCCGGGCACCGCCGGCGGTGACCACCTGCTGGCCCACGAACTCGCGCACGTGGTGCAACAGTCGCAGGGGCTGGTCAGCAAGTCGATCGACGGCGGTCCCAACGACCATCTGGAACGCGCCGCACACCAGGCCGCCGACCGGGCCACTCCAGCGGCCGAGCACGAGGCCGACGGCGCGGCGCGGACCGTGGCGACGGGCGGGGCGGTGCCGAAGCTGTCGCGTCAGCCCTTGGCAATCGCGCGGCAGCCCACCACACCGGCAGCACCGGCCGCGACCACCGTCCCCATCACGTCGACGGCCGATGCCGTTGCGGTGCGGCAGAATGCCCAGGATTTCGTCAACAACATTGCGGCGAAGTACGGGACCGACAGCGGGCATACGCAACTGAAGGGCTCGCTGTCGTGGACCCCCGCCAATGGGAGGATCGCGAGCATCACCTCAACCTGGTCGGTCGCCGAGAATTACCCCTCGCCGTTCACTGGGCCGGGTAGCAGCATCTCGGCAACAGAAATGGCCGCCTGCCGCGCCCTCTCAGACCGCATCAAGCAGCATGAGGACAGGCACGCTGCGATAGAGAAGACGCAACGCGAGAGATTCCTATCGACGTTTGTCGGGTCGGCGGAGGCCGGTGCCGACGCTCGGGTCGACACCTTGGACTGTCAGGTCGGGCAGGCCCAACGGGCGCACGACTGCGCTGAAGGCAAGATCACCCTCGACGCCAACAACAAGTTGTCGGTCTCGGGCGTCGACCATCCCGAGTACATCGGGACCAACTGCGCGGCGCAGTTCAGGACCGGCGGGTGTCCTTAGACCATCACCGAGTTGAACGGCAGCCAGTGGTTCAGCGGCGGGCTCGGTAGCAGGATCGGCGTCGACACCAACACATTGCCCACGATCGTGACCGGCAGGTTGATCACGCGGGCGTCTCCGGACGTCGACTGCGTCTCGATGCAGAACAGGCTGCACGTCGTACTGGCTGCCGCCCGGTCCGCAGACTTGGCCGCCTCGTTGGCGATGATGTTGCCGTTGATCGCCACCGCGTCTTCCCGGGTATGGATCACCGCGGCCTGACCGTTGGGGAAGCGGTTGCTGATCCGGTTGCCCGTGCACAGCACCGATCCGAACGTCGCCGTCATGTCGACCACCAGCAATCCGGGGGCCGAGTAGGAGTGGCCGACAACCGCGTCGATCTCATTGCCGGTCAAGGCCAGCCGCAGTACGGGCTGGATGCCGGTGTCGGTGGCCTGCGGCACCTGCGGCGCCGCGGCTCCCGCGTTGGCCAAGATGTTGTCGAATGCGGGCAGCAGCCTGCTGACCAGATCCGAAACCGGGGCTGCGGCAGCGGCTTCCGCCGCCGGGGTCGTCGTCGCACGCGGCATCGCGACCGTCTTCGCCGCGTCCGCCACATCCGGGCTCGGTGTGGTGGCGACGGTCGGCTGCTGACGGGCGAACATCTTGTTCACGTCGGCGACGACATTGCCGAGCAGCTTGGTCGCCGGGGGCGGGGTACCCGTCCCGATCGGGGCCGCTGCGGCGGCCGCCGGTGCGAGCGTGGTCAGCGACTGGTTGAGCATCCCGCGCAGGCTCTGGGCCACCGAGGACAGGACGGCCGAATCAAGTTGGGGGAGCCGTGGTCCGGTTGCGTGGTCCGCGGTCGGTGCCGTGGTAGGCAGCACCCGGGCCATGGTCAGCGCCAGTACCACGATGCCATCGGCCAGCACGCTGAGTCCCGTGGCGGCGAGCTCCTTGTTACTGGCCACATCGCCCGTCGGTACCAGCTCCAACGCGGCCGCCTGCGTCAGGTTGGCAAGCGAGAACAACCAGAAGCCGGCGAAGCAGTTCTGCACGGTGTTGTTGTTCAGCCGGATGGTGCTCAACTGGCCGATGACCAACGCCGGCACCGTGATTCCGACGAAGCGACAACCTTCGATGGCGGCGTCGTGCAGTGCGCCGAGGGCGGCCACGGACTCGGCGGTCTGCGTGCGTTCCCAGGTGGCCGTCGGCACCTGCAGATATCCGAACGTCAGCCGGTACGGCGGCATCGGCCTGGCATCGGTGGTGGTGTCGGAGACGGCCAGGTCGTAGAACGGCACCTTGTCGGGCACGGGGGCGGTGTCGAAAACGCAGTCGGTGACCGTGGTCTCCGACAGTGACCCGTTGGCCAGGATGCCTGCGGCGAAAATGCTTGCGGCGAAGCGCAATCCCGTGAAATCGAAGCTGAAGTGGCAGTCCTCGATCACCAGTCCGGAGGCATTACGGGCTGAAATGCCTACTGCGACTCTCAGATTGGCGGAGAACTGCTCCAGCAGTACCCGGCTGCCCACACCGAGTGCCCGCGACAGCGCTGTGAAGGCATCCCTCGATGCGAACGAGACCAACGGCGTCACCAGGTCAAGCCCGCGGATCGTCACCCGGTTGGCGCCCTGCAGAACGATGAGCCCCAGCAGGAAAGGCGCCCCGGGCTGCTCGGGCGCCTGCAGTCGAACCGGACCACCACAGCCTTCAAACGTGATGTCGGAGAAGCTTTTATCGAAGATCACCGGTTCGGTCAACGTGTAGACACCCGGGCTGAAGCACACCTTGATCGGTCCGCGGCCGGCGTAGCGCGCCAGCAGTCTGTTGAGCGACGTTCCGGCCAGGGACTGGGGCGTGACGCGCAGCGTGCAGCACCCGGAGCCGCGGCCCGTCAGCTCGACGAGGTTGTCGAACGGCGGAATGCAGGAGCTGACGCTCGCGGCGCCCTGTGCGGGCCGCGTCACCATGGCGACCGGGCACGCCAGTACCCGCGCGCCTTCCGGCGGCTGCGGCGCGTCGCCGTACCGGGCGGGGTAGATCAGGCTGGGCACACTGGGCCGCAGTGCGAAGCACCAGAAGTCGCCGCGATGGAACACCCCGTTGGTGGAACTGAGCGTCACCGTCACGCCGGTGTTGGCGCCGGCCCCGGACAGCGTCACGGCGGTGCCGGCCGGCGCACGCATCGTGCCCTGCCAGACCCGCAGGTACAGCTGGTTGGCGTTCTGGTATCCGGCCGGCAGATTCCCGCTGATCGCGACCGTGCCCGTCGAGGTGTCGTAACCCTGGCTCAGCGTGAACACGGATCCCGCTGCGGCAGCGATGTATCCGCTGTGCGCGCTGGGGTCGTCGGGCGTCAGGCTCGCGGCGTCGCGCAGCAATTCCACCGCCTGCCCGGCGACCGGGTTGTGGTAGCTGTCCACCGGAGCGTTGGTCAGCGTCAGGATCACGTGGCCACTGTTGTCGGGTGCGGTCCGACTCAAGGTGTAGAGGAACGTGGCATCGTCGTATCCCCAGACGATGGTCGGTACCCCGTTGGCGTCGACACTGGCGATCTGCACCCGGATCAGCTGATTCTCGGCACCCAGGTAGCCACCGGTGGCCACCGGCTGGCACGGGCTGGGTGGCACGGCGTCGGTGACGAAGCCGACGCGCAGTCGCGCACTGGATTTCAGCCGCATCGTCGCCGGGTTGAGATTCAGCCCGGTCTTGTCCCAGGCCGCCTGGACTTCACTCCAGGCCTGGCTGCACGTGGCCGACGTGGTGGGCCAGCGCACGAAGCGCTGCAGCACGCGAAGCCGCTGCATGGTGTCCGGTCCACCGAGGGCGACGTCGGCCAGGGCCGGGTCCTCGCGGGCCGAGACCTCCTGCTCGACGGCCAGCAGGTAGACCAGCTCGTTGACGGCTGTGGGCGGGCTCTGCTGGGCGGGCTCGGGCGCCACCCACAGCGTGCCGCTCACGGGGTCCAGCCAGTCGGCCTGGTCGTCGACATCGACGTCTGCCTGCAGGTCAAGGCGCTCCCCACCCAGGTAGAGAGTGCCCTTGCCGACGGTCAGATCGGCCGTCGAAGTGGGCGGGCTCGACGGTTGGCCGACCTTGACCAGATAGCCGCCGTCGGGGCTGCCGACGGGCCCGACCACGTCGCGGGTGACGGCCCGGTCCCGGGCGGCGTCGATGGTCGCTGCCTCGTTCCAGTCCGCTTCGACGGTGACCCGGCCCTGTTGGGCTACCAATCCACGCCACTTACGGGTGGGGTCGTAGCTGATGCGTGCACGGTCGCTGGCCATCAGAGTTGCCCTCCTTCGCCCGGATTCGGGCTGCGTTTACGTGACATGGATGACCACCGGTGTCAGGCCGAGCGGCATGTATTCGGCGTATTTGGTCAGTAGGCCGTGTTCTCTGATCGGCGCCAGACACGCGCAGAACGCGCCCATCTCGGAGCCACGGTCCGAGCCGGCGGAAATGCTCGAGCCGGTTCCGCCGGTGACCGCCTGGTCGACGGCCTCGAGCAGTTGGGCGTAGCCCGGGTCGCCGTAGTCGGTGGACGTGAACAGCGACGCGTGCGTGCCGGTCGTCAGCGACTCGTACTGCCGCGGCACCCGGCTGCCGCCGACGTACGCGCTGAACCGGACGCAGCCGTTCTGGGTGTCATCGACGTCGGCGAAGCCGGTGATGACGCTGTCGCTGGCGTAGAGGCGGTGCACCGCGATCCGGCCCAACACCGTGACCCGCGTGAGCGTCACCGTGGCGTCGCTGACCGCGACGGCGGCCGGTCCGAGCGCGCCGGGGAACGCGGCGTCGAGCAGACCCCGGTTGACGTCCGGTGTCACCGTGGGCGACGGCGGCTGCGCCACAAGCGCTTTCAGGTCCGGATCGAGCGGCACGGCGGCGAAGCTGACGGCGTCCCACTGCGACGCGCCCGCGACCAGAGCGTTCAGGCCGTCGACGACGGCCTGCGGTACGGGGTCCGGCGCGGTGTAGGCGTCCAGCGCCGACTGTGCTGCAGTTGGCAAGGCGCCCAACAGTTTCTGCGCCAGCGGGTCGGTGGCCCGGTAACTGGCGGCGAGCAGTGCGGGATCGTAGACGTCGGCCGGCGAGTACTGCGGGCCGACCGTGGTGGGGATGGCCTGGATGATGCTGTCGGTGATGGTCAGGGCCTCTACGGCGCCGCCGTAGCGGGTGCGGATCGGGCCGACGATGCTGTGGTCGATCACCAGCTGCCGAATGGCGCCGTCGCCGGCGCCCCGTTCGATCCAGATGGTCGTCGGCCGCAGCAGTGCACCGTCGACCGCCGACGCCAGTGGGGTGGCAGCCGGTGGCGACGTCGGCTCCCCGCGGTTCAGCGTCCCCGGGTCCAGGGTGCAGGCGGTGATCCGGACGGTGTCGAACGTGCCCCGCAGCACGACGTCGCAGCCGCTGATCAGCAGGCCGTCGAGGGTCAGTTGGGCACCGGCGCTGCCGGTGAAGACCCACTCCGGCGGATCGACTGCGGCCGGCCGCAGTACTGGGCGTTGCTCGTTCGAGGCCTGCACCAGCACGGCGGTGATCGGCGTGCTGGTGCCCAGATCCGGCAGGACATCGGCGTAGGTCAGCGAGTCGTCGACGACCAGAGTCGAAGTGGACGCCAGCGCGCCCAGCGCGGCCGCGAGCCCGGTGCCGCCGCTGACCGTGGTGACCGGGCCGGTCTGCGCGGGCGGGTCATCGATGGACAGCCGGTCGTAGGGGCCGGCGCCGACGTACAGCGTGCCCGCGGCCGCCGAGAAGGCGTACTGATAGCCGACGGTGAGCGGCCCCGGGTTGGCGGGGGACACCTTGAAGCGCCCCAGTTCCGGCCACACCGTGTCGATGTCAGCGCCCGTGACGGTGTAGCCGAACGGGGCGCCCCGTTCCAAGCCGGAGGTGATCGGCCCGGGTACCTGCGCCTCGGTCGATGCCGTCCAGTTGTCGGCGTAGTCGCCGGGGTGCGCGGGCTGCGGGAGGAACAGCGGAATCTCCCGGCCCGTCGGATCGAAGACGAACTGGCCCGGGCAGCCGGCAACAGCGACCGGGGTACCGGCGGTGATCGGGAACGACGTCAGCCGCCACAGGAACACCAACAGCTTCGGAATTCCGAAGTGGCCCAAAGCCCCTCGGCCCCTGCGTACGTCGACGGAATGGCAGAATTCGTCGAAGGCCGAGTCGGTGAGGGTCGCGCCGTGGACGTTGCGCAGGTCGGCCAGCCCGCCGGCCGGGGTGCCGGTCAGCGTGCCCACCAGGCCTTCCTTTTGCAGCAGCGCGGTTACCTGCGTGTCGGCGAGATTGGGGAACGCGGCCGCTCCGACCATGGGGTCCAGGCCGTGGCGGGTGCGGCTCAGGCGCCGGAAGGACTCGACCAGCTGCGTCGGCCACCCCGTCACGTCGTGCGCCAGCTCTTCGAGCACCGCGAGCGTGCCTTTGCGGCGCCGATAGTAGATGGTCTTGGCGACATCGAGGCGCTGGCCGCGGGCATCCAGTCCATTGATCAGGTTGGTGCCCAACAGATCCCCGATGTACGGAATCACCCAGTCGTCACACGTCTCGATCGACTGGTCGGCCCACAGCCGGTCGAGGCTGCGCCGTACCACCGCAGCCTGGGCACCCACCCGGTTCAGCAGTTCCTGCAGTGGCCCGGCCGCGCCCGAGGCGTCGGTGTCGTCGGTGCGGTACACCTCGGGCAGCAGCGCCCAGAGGCGTTGGGCGTAGTAGTCGGCGTAGCCGTCGTCGAAGTCAGGCATCGGGCACTCCGCTCAACGTCAGGTTGGTTGCGGGCAGCGAAAAGAAGGAACCTTCCCCGGGGTCGGCCATTTCGTCGAGGATGCTGAGCTGGTTCAGCGCCGGCCGGTGCCAGGTCACCCGCAGCTGATGGACGGCGACGACGCCGGGCACGCTCAGCGCCGCGTCGACGTGACTGCGGTACAGCCACTGGCCGATGCCCATGGCGGCGGGGCTGAAGGCGCCGGTGTCCGGGTCGGCGAAGGCCGCGGTGGCCGCGGCCACGACGTCGTCGACGATGCGGTCGGCGGACACCACCAACCGGGCCGATATAGACACCTCGATCTGGGTGGCTGCGGCGACGGCCACCGGGCGGTTGGGGTCATCGGAACCGGCAAGTGCTCGGCTGGCGCTGGTCACTCCGCCGGCGTCGTCGTTGACGTAGATCTTGACCAGCGTGCGTTGTGCGGCAGCGTCGAATGTCCAGTAGGCCTTGACCCGGGAGACGCCCGCTGCCTGGGCGGCGACCACTTCGTAGTCGACGGCCGAGATCGCCCGGCCGAACGTGAACACACTGGCCGGTGCGTCGGTCTTGACGTTGGCCGGCGACTGCGGGTCCTTACCGCCGTTCACCGGCACCGGGTTGTGGACGGCCGCCAGGTTGGGTTGGCGCGACAGCATGGTGGTCAGTCGGCCGGCCGGCGGGCTGGCCGCGCCCGATCCGTACCGGTAGGTGGCCACGACGTTGCCGCTACCGGACGGCAGCCGTGACCCGTTCAGCCCGTCGCCGAAGCGGACGGTGGCGCTCTGATCGGGTGCCCGCTCCACGACGTAGACCTGAGCGTTGTGAGCCTGGCGGTACAGCGTGGGTACTTCTGTCCATTTGATCCCGTCGACGTAGACCGAGAGGGCCGCCGTCCACCCGGCGCCGTTGGCCAGGTAGGTCAGCGGGGACTTCTTCAACGTGAACCGCTGATTCACCACCGCCGCGTTGCCGCTGCCGAGTACTTCGTTGTTGACCGTGGTGCCACGGGACACCGACACCACGTCGAACAGCAGTCGCAGCGGCAGCTGCAGCGGCGGGTCGAAGGTCTCCTGCGCCGGCGGCAGACCGGTCAGCACCAGCTGCGTGGAGCCGTCGGACGTCGGGTTCGGCGCCACCTGCACGAGGGTCCCAGCGCCGTTGGCGTCTTCCAGCAGCGCCTGCGACACCCCGGGCCGCAGGGAGAAGCCGCCGTGCACCTTCACCGCAACGGGCAGGGCCGACAGTGGCGCCGGCGGGTTGGGCAGCACGGATCCGACGTCGCGGAAGGCGTGCCGCACGGTCACCGGGGAAGAGGTTGTGTAACCGCCCAGGGTCGCCGGGTCGGATGTCCGGACAGTGAGCCTGGTGTACGGGACGACGATGGAAGTGTCTGTCTTTCCGGGAAAGTCGGTCTTGCCCATCTTGTCGCTGGTGCCTGTGACATGGCCCAGCACCGATGAGGCGGCGGTTCCACCGTCGAAGAACACCAGGTCGCCTGGCCGGATCGATCGGACCGTCGCTGACAGGCTCACGACCACCGGATTGGTGGTGTTCTTGACCGGCGCCGGGTCCGTGCTGGTCAGGTTCCACAGCGACGCATCGGCCGTGGACTTGATCAGGCGGTAGCTGTGGGTCAGCCGGGGTCCGGTCGGGGCCGATGGTCCCGACGGCTGAACTGTGCCGATCGAACCCAACGACCCTAACGCCCCCCGTAGCCCCGACAACCCCGGGGCCGTTTGCAGCAGGCCCTGCTTCCATACGTTGGACATATCGAAAAGTGAAGTGTTCGAGAGGATTTGAAACTTCGACGAGCCTGACGCGGAGGGCGACAGCACCACCTGGCCGAGGATTCCCGGGTCGATTCCGACGAATGACGACTCCTTCACGGTGCCCCAGATCGCGGCGGAGGTGAACGCGACCCGGGTGTTGACGGCCCCGCTGTCGGGGTCGGTCTCCGGGTCCACCGAGGCGACAGTGACGGCCGCCCAGTTGTCATTGCGTCCGGCCCAACCCTTTTCGACCAGCAACAGGTCGTCGCCGGCTTTCACGCCACTGACCTTCCCGGCCAGCAATACCGACGCCGGCCCGACGTCCTGGCCGGAGTCGTTGGTGCGCACATCCAGCAGGCGGTTGTGGAGCAGGGCGGCAGCGACATCGGATGGCCCGGGGAAACGGGCCGCGGCAGCTTCGAAGGTCTGGGGCGGTACCCCGGGGGTCGGGGTGCTGGACAGTTGCATCCCGTTGGGGATGATCACGGGTTCGGCCGGATGCTTGGTGGTACGGACCGCACCGACCACGCCGGTGGCCGCCAGCCCGGGGGCGGGGACATAACCGAGCAGTGCCACCAGGCCCGCGATGCTCTCCGGGAATTGTGCGGTACGCAAGTAGGATTCGTTCGCGATGCGTTCGTTGTAGAACGTCAGCACGTCGCCGATGTAGGCCCACCATTCCAGATACTGCAAGCCGAGATCACCGACGGCCGGCCGCCACGGGCCCAAGGCACGCTCCCCGGTCAGCGGGCGCAGCAGCGCGCGGCGGAAGCCGGTGAAATCATCGACCCGGTCGCTGATCGCTGCCAGCCCCGGTTGGTTGCTGACCACCTGCGGGTCCTGGGGGTTGCTGCACGGGCAGGGTGATGGGCTGGTCATGCTTTGCCCCCCTTCACAATTACCTTGAGCGACCCGGCTTCCGGCCGGCTCGGGTCGTCGTCGATGCGCAGGATCTGATCGGCGCCGACAGTCAGTGTGTCCGGCAGCGCCGCCCAGGTGGTCTGCACGCCGCGCTGGCGGAATTGCACCTGGCTCACCCCGGCGACGCCGACGCAGTCCTGCACGGCCGTCAGCAGAGCCGAAGATTCAAGTGGCGCGCCGAAGCCCCAGCGGCTGTGGTCGAAGAACCCGACCGTGCCGCCGGGTTGCTTACCGGGACGCAGCGCGGCGAGCACGGCGGTCTCGACGTCGGCGGCGAAGTAATCCGGCTTCGCGCACAACGTGATCCGCAAGTCGGCCGAAACATAGCGTGGGGCAAAGACATAGCTCTCGTAGCCGGCCAGCCGCCGCCGGTTGAGCAGATCGGTGAGCTCGCCGACCTCGTCGGGTGTCGGCTGTTCGGTGTCGATCGGGTCGGCGGCATTCATCACCGTGAGCCAGCTGCCCGTCCAGCGGAACGTCGAACCGGCCTGCTGCACCCAGGACAGCGACTCGGCGGCGGTCACATAGTCGGCGGGGCGCACGACGCGCAGCGGGTTGGCCGCGAACGCCTGCGGGGCCCGGTCCCGAATCTGCTGCGGGGTCTCGGCATCGGTGCCGCCCGCGGCCGGGAAGGGGTTGGTGCAGCTGAGCACACCGCCGGCGACGGGCCCGGACACCACGATGGTGATCGCGTCGGCCGCCACGTTGCCGATGGTCCCGCCGCCCACCCGGTACAGCGCCTCGAACGTCTGTCCGGGCGTCGGCAGGGTGCCGAACGTGCCGTTGCCGAAGCGGATGGTGGTGCCGTTGCCGCCGTCGTAGTCGAACCAGGTGCGCCGCGACGTGGCCCGGGTCGGGACGTCGTACCGGGCCGCGGTCAGCACCGGTGAGTACTGTTCGGGGCTCAATGTGAACGCGTGGGCCCCCGCGTCGGCGTCGAGCAGCCAGCGCACCCATGTCCAGGTATTGTCCTGTTGGGTGACAACGATTTCCGGTGCGGCGGGTAGAGCGGTATCGGCGTCGGATCCGGTGCCGGCAATCCAGGCCAGCGGGCCGTTGCGCAGACTGTGGAAATAGTCGGGTGTCGGGTCTTCGGGTGTCCAGTTGGCGCCGAGGCGCACGAGCGCGGTCTGGGGTGTGGCAGCGGCTGCGGGGATGGTAAATGTCTCTGTGGTGCGCAGGCCCTGGGTGGCCGGCACCAGGTTGCCGGCATAGATGGTGCGGGTCAGGTCGTGGTTCTGGGTGGTGGGCGCCGTCGGCCAGACCCGGGTGAGACCGACGTTGAAGACGGGGTCGGACAGCTCGCGGGGATCCTTTGCAACGGTGACGATTTCGCGGACCGGGGGATCGGCGCTGGTCGGCCCGGCGGTGTCGATCACCAGCTGCTGGCCGGGGACGAACCCGAAACCCTGGCCGACGATGTCGAAGAAGGTGGACCCGGCCGGCAGGCATTTCTGCGATTCGTCCCACCAGTACGGCTGCAGGTTGGCAGTGCCGTTGGGCAGGTACCGGTTCCACGTCGGGCTCACCTGGTAGTTGATGGCCTCCTGCTCGCCGGTGACCGGGTCCGCCAGGCCGTGCCCGACCTCGAAGTCGATCAGCCCGCCCTCCGCGCTGGTGGCTTGGCAGTGCACTGGCGTGGTGATCGCGGTGGTGGCCGGGGCGACGTCGACTTGAAGCAGCACCGAAGCCGTTGTGGCAGGGGCAGGTTCGTAGTCGACGAGCCGGGCCGCGTGCAGCAATGACCGCGGCTGCGTCGCCGTCCCCAGTGTCGATTCACCCGCGATGCGGTCCTGGAAGTAGCTCAGCTCGTCGCCGATGGCCGCCAGCAGCTCCATGACCACCATGCCGACGTCGGCTTCGCAGCGCTCGAGCCAGGCCGGGTAGCGCAGCGTCGAGAACTCCGACAGCGCCTGCACAAAGCTGCTGAAGTCTTTCGCCAGGTAGTCGATCGGCACGTCCAGCGTGTCCGCGGGCGGACAGTGGGTCACGGGCGGCTGGCAGTCGAAGTCGCTGGGACAGTTGGCTTTGAACGAGAACGGCACCTTCGTGAAGAAGGGGTCCAGGTCGTCGCTGTCGACGGTCAGCTGGTAAGTGGAGAAGTCGCCAGGCGCATTCACCCGGACCGTGAGCACGGGGCGGGCCTGCTCGTCGACGCTCCAGTCGGTCGTCTCATCGATCGGCAGCACCGCCACCGAGGTGATCACCTCACCGCCGGTGATGGTGACCGCCGGGTTGGTGGGCGACGGCGGTGAACCGTTGGCCCCCAACCTGACCGGCACTTCGTTGAGGAAGTGCACCCGTAGTGTCGTCTGGTCCGGCGAGGCCACCTCGACGTAATCGATTCCGTTCCACGTGTCCAGCAGGCCCAGCAGGTGCTGGCGCCGGTCCACGTTCTCGCCGCCGGTTGTCATGGCAGCACCACCGTCGTCGCGGTCGCCGACTGCGTCTCCACCACGGTGTAGGTGAGGCTGACGCGCAGCGTCCCCGGTTCCAGGGAAGCGTCGTCGTTGCTGGTGACCACGGCCACCTGGGCGGCCGTGACGATGCCCGCCAGCCACTTGTTGACCGCCTGCAGGACCCGCAGTTGCACCGTTGCGGACAACGCGTCGGACATCGGGGCGAACACCAAAGCCCTTAGTCCACAACCGAAGTGTGGCAGGTCGACCCGTTCGCCGGGTGTCGTGAGCAGCAGTTGACGCACCATCTGCTGAACGTGCGCCAGGTAGGCGGCCTGGGCGGTGTGCTGCGAGCTGCTGTCGACGCGGATCGGGTAGGCGAAGTCCTGCCGCGGCGGGAGCAGAGGGGCGCTCATGCCTGCACCTCCAGAGCGGAATCATTGACCGAGACACTGGCGTCGCTGACCACCACGGTGCAGCCGCCGCGGCTCAGCGTGATGCCTGAACCGTCCATCGTGACGGTGTTGCCGTTCGGGTCGGACATGGTCAGCGAGCCGGCGTCGTCGTCCAACTTCAACTCGATGGGTGCGACGGTGGCGATCACCTTGACGGCCGCACCGACGTCGGCAGGAACTTCGCCTTCCCGCCAGTAGCCGCCCACCCAGATCGGGTAAGACACGTCGCCGCCCTCGAATTCGATCCATACCCCGCTGCCGACCTCGGGCAGAAAGGCGATCCCGACGTTCGGGCCGGCGTAGGGCACACACGGTAGGCACCAGCCCGTCACGGCAGCGCCCAGAACGGCGGGAACCGTGGCTTTGATGCGGCAGGTCGTCGGTTCGACGTCGACCACTATGCCGCGGTACTTGCCGTAGAAGCGCCCGCGCAATCGCTCGAGCAGGTCCTCGAGCGCCTTGTCGTCGACGGCGGTCACGGTGCACCCCCCGGCGCGGCGCCAACCCCGTTGCGTACCAAGGTGAACTGCATCTTGAGGGCGTTGAGTGAGAACTTGTGCCGCACCGTCCATACCAGCCAGTTGCCCGAGTGGATTGCCCCGGCACCTTCGATGGTGACCACGTCGCCGGCGCGCAACACCGCGCCGAGCCGGTCTGCATCGGCCGTGCCGGTGCAGCGGGTGAAGAAGCCGGACTCGGTCAGTGTCGCGCTGCCGCGCTGGGCCAATTCGGTCACGTCGCCCGGCGTGGTCAGCAACAGGGTCGACGAGCGGCCGGCGTAGGTGGACAGATCGCGTTCGGCCAGGGGGGTCAAGCCGCTGGTGGCGGTATCGGCTTCGGTGCCCTCGTCGGACGCTTGGGTCAGGTCGACCTGGCTGGCGTCAATCTGGCTGGGGCGCATCACATCCCAGTCGAAGTCCAACGTGTCGACCGTCCACTTGTCCGGGTCGACGAGGGAGATGGTGGCGGTGGGCTGCGCGTCGACCGATGGCCGGACGAAGTAGCCGGTGCGTTCGCCCGGGGTGTCGGTGCAGGCGACTCGGCAGATCTTGCCGGCGCGGCGGGCCAGACCCTGCAGGAACTGCAGATCGGTCGCACGCTGGAACAGGCTGTGGCCGTCCGGATCGTGTGGCGGCGAATCATTTTCGGTGTTGCCGTCAGCATGGGCGAACCCGTAGGTATCGAAAATCTCGTTGGCCACCTGGCCGTCGGTGAGGCCGGGCCACTCCTTGGCGGTGTCATCGATGTTCATCAGCCAGGACGCGTCCTGCGCCGCCACATCGAGCGTCGACGATGTGGTGGTCCGGTCCAGGTGCAGCTGCCAGGACAGCACGTAGCCGTCGAAGACGCACTGGGCGGTCTGATCTGACTGAGTGGCCGTCATGCTGATGCCGGTGTAGGGCTCGAACGTGCCATCGCCCACGTACTGCAGGTCGCCCTCCGCGGTGCGGTTGACGGGCACCCGGAGCGCCAACAGGTCTGGGCCGTCACAGCTTTCCTCGACCTCCAGGCTCTCGATCGCCGAGTAGAACGTGTCAGGTACCGGGACGCTGTTGAGCGCCAGTTGAACGGTGACGGTCATGTGGCCAACCCCGGCGCGTTGACAGGGATGCCGATCAGATTGCGGGCACCGAGGGCACTGGCCAGCGGCACGTTGTTGGCGTCGCACAACCGCCAGAACCCGTTGGGGGCGTTGAGGAATCGCGTGGCCACCAGATCGAGCCGCTCGCTGTCCGGGCGTGGGTAGTAGCCGGCGAGGGCCGCGCTGCGCGGCTTGGGGATCTTGACGGCCGCGGTCACCCGGCCACCCGGGAGGGTGACGGTATAGGTGGCGGCGCTGGCGTAGCGGCTGTCGGCGGCGAACATGATTCTCCTGGCGTTAGTGGGGGATCATCCCGATGATCGATTCGGCGGCATTGGCCAAGTTCGCCAAGGCCAGCGCCTCGCGCAGGGCCTGCGTGTAGGTGTAGGCCATACTGGCCAGCGTGGCCATCGGGTCCTCGCTCTTGCCGGCCCAGGCGAGTTCGGTCGGGGTCAGCACGCGCAGTGCGAGTTGGGCTTCGGCGTGCGTGGGGCTGAGCGTGCCGTTGTAGAGCTTTTCGTTGATGGTGAGGCCGGTGACCCGCACCGGAACGATGCGTCCGGGACCCCAGATGAACAGCACCACAGGCATTGTCGAGGCCGGCACCTGGGTGGTCGGACCTGATGACGCATCGCTCGTCAGGCTGGCCGCCGCGGCGGACACCGCACCCAACAGACCTCCGCCGCTGGGCGCCGTCGGGTACAGCAACATCTCGATGGCGGCCAGGCGGCTGTACACGCCGCTGACTTCGGCGATGGCCGCGGTGGGGGCACTGCCATCGGCGATCTCGTCGTTGGCGTCGACGGCGACGGTGAACGAGAACGACTCGCCGGGCATCCCCTGTACTGCCAGCGGGTTGTTGGTGCTGGGGGCCTGGGTTCCGGACGACGCGGCGGCTGGGGCGGCCTCCGGCTGGGTCCAGGTGTGGGTCATGGTCTCCGGGTTGTATTGGAAGATAATGATATTGGGTATCGGGATGGGCAGGAACGTCGGACTGAACGAGACCAGTGCGCCCTTGAGCAGCACGTTCACGGGGCCACCTCCTCGCTGGCCAGCGCCCTGCTGATGGCGTCGATGATGCGGCGCGACAACGCTTCTGGGTTCTCTCCGGGCTGCGCCGGCACTTCTATCCGGAGGGTGTCGATGGCAGCGCTGCCGGTGGTCAGCTGCAGCGACGGAGCCAGCCCCTGACCCACCAGCGTGGCCAGCCGCCGGGCGGCGCCTTCGTCGAGCCCGTTGGCGCGCAGCCGAAGCCGGTCGACGGTCAGCTTGGTACCGGGGTCGGCGGGCTGTGTCATGAGGCCACCCTCCGTCCGGGGCGCATGATCTCGCCCTGCTTCTCCAGTTCGCGACGCGTGGCGGCGAGTATGTGGCGCATCTCGATCGGCGACGCGTCGGTGCGGGCCAGGAACGCAGCGGCCAGGGCGGCCGATTTGATGCCGGCGCCGGTCAGGTCGAACTCGTGGGCCAGTGCCCGCCAGTCGACCGTGCCCAGCACTTCCGTGCCCTCAAGAGCCAACCGCCACAGCCGTTCTCGCTCGTCTGCGTCAGGGGCGGCGAAGTCGACGATGAAGGCGATGCGCCGGACGAACGCCGAGTCCAGATCGCCCTTACGGTTCGTCGACAGCACTGCTACGCCGTTGAACGCCTCCATGCGCTGCAGCACGTAGTCGACCTCGATGTTCGCGTAGCGGTCGTGGGCGTCCTTGACTTCGGTGCGCTTGCCGAACAGGGCATCGGCCTCGTCGAACAGCAGCAGGACAGGTGCGCGCTCGCACGCGTCGAACACGACCTTGAGGTGTTTCTCGGTCTCGCCGATGTACTTGCTGACCATGCCGGCCAAATCAACGCGGTACAGGTCCAGCCCCAGCGAGCGCGCCAGCACCTGGGCAGCCATGGTCTTGCCGGTTCCGCTCGGCCCGGCGAACAGCGCGGTGAGCCCGGAACCCATTGAGGTCAAACGCCGCAACCCCCACTCGTCGAGCACCTCGCCGCGGTTTCGGGCCTGTTGGTCAACTTCCTGGAGGTGTAGGTAGGTGCGCCGGGAGACCACCAGATCGTCCCAGCTGTGCGGCAGTGGCAGGTGAGTCAGCAGCTCCGGTGTCCCCGCGAGTAACAGCCGGCGACAGACGTCCGTCACGGCGTTCTCGCCTGCGGGCGTCACCTGGCTGGCGACCGCGACCTCGGCTGGGCGCAGGGTCCATTCCGTGATGGGTGGCGGTGCCGGTTCCTCCGACAGCGACGACCACAGTTCTACTCGTTCAACCCGGGTGATCGGTTGCAGCCGAAAGGATCTCCGAATTGCCGTCGAGGGCGAGGGCAACGGCTCGTCGGTGGACAGGAACGTCAGTGGGCTGAGCGGCAGCGCAGCCAAGGCGGCGGCAGGCAGGGCCTCGGCATACTGCCATTCCACCGCGCAGCCCTCCAAGATGGCGCGACGGACCTCGCGGACGGCGGGCGCCGACGGATCCGCGGCGCCGGCCGGTGTGCGGGCATCGACACTGATCAAACCCAGACCGAGCCGGGACGCCACGGTCGCCGCCAGGCACGTCCGTCCGGATCCGGGCGGACCTACCAGCTCGATCTCGATGGGCCGGCCAGCGAGCGCTCCGGCGAAGTCGACGATGGCGTCGCAGACGTCCGGGCGCAGCAGCGGCGGGTGGGGTGCAGCGATGCACCGGCCGGTGGTGCCACCGGCCCAGCCCGCAGGCGGCTCTGTCAACAGTCCGGGCAAGAGCAGCGCGTCGGCGTCCCAGCTCGTCGACGTCGTGTAGGGGTCGCGGCCGTCGTCCAACGGGCGAGCGACGTGCCAGCGGACCAGGTTTGAGTCCGGGGCGGGGAACCAGAAAGGCGGATGGTCGAACAGTTGCGCCGCCAAGCCAGGGGTCGGCCCCGCCGGCTCCTGGAGGTCCAGCAGGTATCCGAACACGCGGCGCAGTGCGGGATCTACTGCCGCGGCGAGGCCCAACGCGGCCAGGTGCGCCTCGGGTGCGGTCAGCTGCAGCGTGGTGGTCAGACGTTCCCAGCGGGGGTCCGGTGGTGCGGAGTTCAGGCTGTGGATGGCCTCGGACAGTTCCGCAGCCTGCGGGTCGTCGCGGTAGAACCCGTGTTCGGCGGCCCGCAATTCGCCCCACGGCAGCAGGGCCCGGTCGACCTCGCTGTGGCTGATCGCCAACAGATGCTCGCCTTCGTAGCGGTGGCTGGTCCAGAGGTGCCGCAGCCAGCGCACCCGCCGGGCCGCGCGCAACCGAATCTCTTTGAGCCACAGCGGTTCGATGATGGTCTGGGTGTCTTCGGCCAGCGCCGTGGGACAGGTCATAGCGTCACCCACAACGCCGGGTCGGATTCGACGCCCTGAACGCGGACGATGAGCGGTTCCACCGTCCCGGCAGTCCCCGCCGGGGTGGGGAAACTGAGCGACGTGCCGCCCGCACCGACCACGATCTGGTTGGCCGGCACCGTGTTCGCCCCCACCACGATCTCCGTCGCACCGGCCACGAAGCCGGCACCGTTGATGCCGACCGAGGCCGAGTGCGGCAGGACCGGTCCGCCGACCGCGTCGACGGCTGCGGCCACGCCGAGTGGTGCTGTGGTATCGCCGATTTGCACCTGGTAGCGCCCGGTCGCGGGTGTCGCAGCGCCAGTGGGGACCTGCAGCACGACGCGGGTCGGGGTCGAATCAGCGGCGACGACCCAACCCGAGATGTCGGTGGTGACGGCGGCTTCGGAGATCAGCGAAATGGTTTCGCCGGTGAGATTCTCGCCCACCAGCCAGACCTGCTGTCCCGCGGCGACGGTGGCCGGCGCCTGGGTGAACGAGACTGGCCCGCTTGGTGATTGGTAGCTGGCCCGGCGGAACGTGCCGAAGAGTTCGGTGGCAAGTGACGGGCCGCCGCTGCTCTGCTCGACGATGACGTTGATGGAGGTGTTCCGGGCGGCGCCGGACGGCATGGTGTCGGGATCGAGGAACACCACCGCGGCCCGGTAGACCACCGACATCCGCAGCGGTGCGGTGGTGGCCTGCCACAGCTGGCTCATCTCGTCATACGAGCGGTGCTCCATGGTGAGCGTCAGTTCCCACGGCGGCGAACCGGTGGGGTTTCGAATGATGGGGTTGGCGTGGAATATGCGCAGCGCCACGCTCATGGCCTGTTGCTCTTGGTGATAGTTGTCTTCCGAGAACGCTGACATCAGGTAGTACAGGTTCAGTGCGAACGGCAGGAACCGCACCGGCTGGCCGGTCCCGGACGCACCCTGCGGGGCCCAGAACATCGACTCCACAGCGTTGTTGGTCTCGACGTGGTACAGGAACAGGCTCAGCTGCGCGCCGGCTTCGGTCTCCAGTACGTCGGGTGCCAGCCCACTGATGTTCGGGGTGAACGTCGGGGTCGGCGGCCCCGGCGGGCTGCCGGCTTCCAGTTCGGCCCACAGTGGTGCGCTGCCCCACGAGTCCTTGACGAGCTGGATCAGTGTGTCGGTGATGGCCGAGAGGTCGAAGGACATGGTGCACCGGCTCAGCTCTGGCCTGCGCCGAACCAGCGTCGGGCCTGACGCCGGGCAACGTCGGTGCCGGCCCGTCCGCTATGGGTGGGCAGCGCGGCGTGCGCAGGCTGGTGCAGGTTCGGCACCGGAGCTTGCGGGGGCGGGGTGACGAGGACCTCGATGGTGCCGATGCTGACCTGCGGTGCGGTGGGAGCCGTGGCAGCACTCGACTGAGGTCGGTCAGGTTCTGAGCGCACGGGCACCAACTGGGCTACTGCGGCTGGTGGGTCGAACTCTGCTGGATCAGAGCGTGATTCGGGACGCTCGTCGGGTGCCGGCGCACGCTTGTCGGGCTGTGTGGGCAATGGCGGCGCCTGCGTCGGCAGTGCTGAAGGTGCCGGTGGGCGAGCCTGCGGTGCCGAGTCCATCGTGTGGGGTGCCACGACGCGCTCGACGGTTGGGGAGGTCACCGGGGCTGCGGGAGCACGGCGCAGCGGCGGGGAAGCCGGGTCGATCCCCGAGCTGGGCCTGACGGCGTCGGGATACGGAGGCCGAGGCGCCGCGATTGGGGCGGGTGGTTGTGAAAGTGGTTGTGCAACAGGAAAGCCGGCGACCTTCACCTCACGCCGGGAGCTGGTCGGTACCGGACGGGCAGGTTCGCTCGGCGGGTCTGCCCGGGTTAGCGGAGGTGGATCCTGCTTGGCGCCAGAAGAAGTCGTGGTCGTCCAGCTGGCCGCCGCACCGACCGGTCCGGTCGGGTCCGGGCCGAGCAGGTCACCGACGGTGGGTCCGAACAGCGGACGCAGCGGGCGTAGTTGCGGGCTACGGGCTGCCGTCGTCCCTGTCAGCCGGGACAGGTAGGCCGGTATCGCGGTCTTGGCCGCCCTCACCAGACGGCCCTCCGCGGTGCGGACCGGCTCTCGAAGATCAACTCGGCGTAACGACGACGACGGCTGCGCGGCTGGCCCAGGATGGTCTCCTCCGGCCAGCCGTACGCCGACGCCAAAGCGTGCGCCTCGCGGTAGATTCCGGCGAAGGAGTCCTTGAGCTCCAGCACGGTATAGGTCAACGGGTCGAATCGCATCGTGACGTCCGTACCGCAGGCCGGGCACTGCCCGCCGATCAGACCTTCCAAGCTGGGCGCCAGCACCGCGAGCGCCCTGTCGACAGCCCGCGCCGTCCGCGTCGGCAGCTGTGCCGGTTCCAGACAACGGGCCGCCAGCGTGGCAGTCGGTTCGCCACTGGCTCCGGCTGCCAGCAGGTCGGCCACGCTCGGGATGCGGAAACGCACTGGGGCAGAGGCAAGCTGGAACCAGCCGTCGTCGCCGACCCGGAGGTTGCGCGGCCGGCCCGGCCGGTAGTGGGCAAGGTAGGTCAGGCCGCTGAAGCTGACGTCAACCCGCTCACCGCACCCGGGGGCAGGACAGAATCCCTCGCTGAGCACACGGTCACCGATCCAGGCTCGCCGGACGGCTAGTGCGACAGCACCCAATTGCGTTGCGGCCACCTGTTGCCAGTCGAGTGGGTGACCGTGAACGGTCGCCACCCGGTCGCAGAGTGCGGCCAGGGCGGCGGCCGGCGGGAGTCGGGTCTCGAGAAGCAGCAGTTCGTCCAGCCCGGTCGGTTCCCGCACTTCGATCGCCGGGCCATGCGCGAGCATGGATTACTTCTGGGTTGGTTCGGTCAGGGTGAGGTCGCGCTCCCAGCCTTCGTTCTCGAGCTTGATGTGCTCGATCGCCACAGCATTGGCGCCCGCGTCCAGGTCCGAGATGGCCTGGTATTCGGATACCCAGCAGCGGTGCAGAACCCAGCGCAGGACAGCTTGCGCCTCTTCGTTGAGGAGCGTGATCGTGACCTCGCGACGCAGGTTGGCCAGAGAAGTGCTGGCCGCGCCGTGGTCGAGGACCTGCGCGGCGTTGGCCCATGTCTCGAAGTCGTGGTCTTGCGTGACACCCCGCTCCATGGTCACCGGCTCGTACTTGGTCCGGCCCAGACCTTTCAGGATGACCGCGTTACCCGCTTCCTTGTACTCGATCACATCCGAAGATCGTTTCAGGCCGGTCACTTTCGACATGGCGGCGACCGGGATGGTGCTGGTGCCGAAGAACACCAGGAAGCGGTAGGTCTTGTATGGGTCGTAGCGGCTGATGTTGGCGGGGAACACGGGTTTCGACGGTGCGGTCATTGAGATTCTCCTTAGCTGCTGCCCTGCCCGGCGAGCTGAGCGATCTGCACGATGACGAACTCCGCGGGCTTGAGTGGAGCGAAGCCAACGAGGACATTGACGACGCCGTTGTTGATGTCGGTTTGTGTGGTGGTGGTGCTGTCACACACGACCAGGAACGCCTCACTCGGTTTGGTACCGGCGAAGGCACCCTGCCGGAACAGGCTGAGCATGAAGGCGCTGACGGTCTGGGTCAGTGCATGCCACAGCGGCGTGTCGTTCGGCTCGAACACGGCCCACGTGAGGTTGTTGTACAGCGATTGTTCCAAGAACAGCGCCATCCGCCTGACAGCGATGTAGCCCCACTGGTCGCGTTGAGACACGTTGTTGTGGGCCAGGGTTCGCGCGCCGTAGACCACCGGGGTCAGGGGCGGGAACACTCGCAGACAGTTGATCGCGTTGTCGTTCAGATTGCCCTGCTGGTTGTCGGTCATCACTCCGGTCTCGACGACGCCGAGGGTGCCGTTGAGTGTGGTCTCCAGCCCGGCCGGCGACTTCCACACGCCGCGCGCCGAGTCCTCCGCCGCATAGACACCGGCGACGAAACCACTTGGTGGCGAGGCAATTTTGGCGTTGGTGATGGGATCGGAGGTCTGTAGCCACGGATAGTAGATAGCGGCGTTGGTGCTGGTGGGCACGTTCTGGTTGGACAGGCCGTCGACTGGATTGTTCGGCGTGGTGTCCGAGGCCAGTGCCGCGGGCGGATTGCCGGTGGACGGGATGTCCACTTCCCAGTTGGCCGGCGAATCCATGATGTAGAACGCGCGCTTGCGTTCCGAGTACGCGACGCCCTCGGCGAGCACCGCGGCGTCGGTAACCCCTGGAACCACAAGCAGATTGAAGATCGGCACCTTGTCCAGCGGGAAGTTGTCGGTGAACACCTTGACGATGGCGTCGGAGCTGTACTTCGGGTCGATCGCTGTGGCGTAACTGAATTCGAATGGTGCGGGCGCAGCCGGAGGCGATCCCGAGAGCGGATACGCGCTGGGCGGATTGAACGGCGTATCGACGGTCACCAAGGCGGAAACCGGTTTGGCGACGGTGCCGAGGCGGGCCGCCATATCCCCGATGACCACCTTGCGGTACGTCTCCACGTGACTGCCGTAGGTGATGACGATGTCGGCGGTGTCATTGTCAGCAGTCGTCTTCTGCAGGTTGCTGATGGCCAGCTGCATGGAGATGCCCTTGAAGGCGGGCGGTGAGCCCATCGCGGTGCCGACGGGCTCTCGTGCCGTCAGCGTGATGTCGTTCGCACCCGGTGGTGACGTCCCGATGGTCACCGTCGCCGCGGTGTAGTCGGGGTCCGTAAGCCCGACTACGTAGGCGGTGGCACCGCCGTTGAGGAAGAACTGGTAGATCGCCGGACCCATGTAGTCGGTGGTCCATGGGCTGTTGAAGAACCCGCCGAAGTGGTTCTGATAGTCGGCGAAGCTGAACACTTGGATGGCCGGCGCCGGAGGAGTCGGAGTGGCGCTGGACTGCGGCGTCTTCAGTGGATGGGTATAGCCAACGAAGGCGGCGATGGATGTAGGCGCCGGGCTGATGGTGTGCGAGCTGCTCGGGAGCTCTTGGATATAGACGCCCGGATAGGTTGGTGTGGTTGGCATTTGGCCTCCTCAAGGGCCTGACCTCTGCTGCCAGCCCGATTCGGGCCGTAGGAGCCCCAACGTAGGAGGTGGCTGTCACCTGACCGTGTGGCAGTCGTTGCGGGGCCGTCACGGCGCCGTCACGCCCACTCAGAGAAGCGGCGCCAGGATGGGTAGCGCACGCGCGGTCGCTGGGATACTGGCTCCTCGTGTCACAATCGCGGCGACGATGACGGCGGCGATGAGGGCCTCGATGGTCAAGACCTTGAGATAGCAGTCGAGATCGGCTTCCACGCAGATCTCATAGACCAGCAGGCCGGCCGCACTGCGTCTCGGCGCGAGGGTGACGATCGGAAGTCCGCACGCAAGCGCCGGAACTGCGGTTGTGGCGCCACCGATCAGCGTCAGGGCGGTCATGAGTGCCGCCGAACTGAGCGGGATCGGTATCGATGGCGTCGGGGTGTATGACGTGCCGCGAGCGTAGGGCAGTTTGTTGAATGACATGAAGGCGTCGATCGCGGACAGCTTCGCCCGTCCTGCGATTCGACCATCTGGCGAATCCGGTTTCACATCATAGAATTCGGATGTCCGGGTATCCAGGATGTCTGGTACCAGGACACCGCCCGACAAGCTGACCTGAAGTGCCAGCCGAGTCTTGTCGATGCTTGGGTGGTGGACGGCAAGGAACGCGATGTAGGCCATGGGTCCCAGCGGATTGTCCAAGAAAACATCGCCAAACGGGATGCCGCCCGTCTGAGTTATGTAGTCAGCCTCGATCAAGGTCTCGGCGACCGTGCCGAATGCCGATGCGGTTGCGACGTCGACAACGAGGCTAGGGGCGAGGCATCCCTTTTTCATGGCGCGTTGAACCGTCGGGGTAGTGAACCGCTGGACCGGAGAAGGGGCGCGGGCGGTCGGAGCTCCCTGCTGCACAACATGAGTCAATTCATGAGCCAGGACAGGCCTGGTGCCTGGGTCGGATGGGGCATGGCCTGAACCCAGCACGATGTGGTTGCCGACCGTATACGCCTCTGCGCCGATCGCATCGGCTGACCGGGCGGCACGTGTATCGGCATGCAACCGAACATCAGAGAAATCGGCTCCGAAGCGGGGCTCGAAGAAGGCCCGAGTATCGGCGGCCAGGGGTTGGCCGCCTGATTTGATCGCTTCTCCGACGATAGGCGAGTAGTCGTTCGCAACTTTCGATATGGGCGTTGTCGAGGCGGAAGCCCTGCGCACGTGCCGGCCCGCGCTGACGACGTTGCCGGTACGAAGTACGCGCTGAGCCACCCGATCCGCTTCATGCTCGAACGGATCGTTGGAGACGCCGGCGGGAATGACACTGGGGCGTGCAGATGGCTTCGGCGTGATATCGGCTGTCGCGGGTGGACGGACATGGGGGCGCGGCGACCGCACGATGGCCGGTACCAGATGCGCGGGCACCTTGACTGAGCCCATTGGGCGATTCTCCGAAACGTGCGTCACTGATTCGTCACGCACGGAGGGTCCACGGCGTCATTTCGGCTTGACGTCGCGCAGCTTCTCCTTGTCCTTCTTGCTCTCCTCGTCAGCGCCTTCACTCACCGGCCAGTCGGGTTCATGGCAGACCGGCAGGGTGTGCTTACCAGGCTGGCTGAGGCCGATGCTCTTGGTATGGCCGGAAACGTCGCAACGCCAGAACTGCGACGAGGCCTTGGCGAACTTCTCGCCTTCCTCGCCTTGGAAGGCCTGACAGGAGCGGTAGTAGACGGTCGAGTCCGAGTCGCAGATGGTCCGGCGCACCAGCATCAACCGGCGCTGGAAGGTAGTGAGTTTGTTCTCCCATTCCTCGTAGCCGGGCTGACTGCGGTCATCGCCGTATTTCTCGATGCCCGGAATGTTGAGGCTGTCAGCCGTGATCTCGTCTGTGCCACCTTTTTTCGTGCTGGAGATCCATGCGCCGTTGCCTCGGCTTCCGTGGCTCCAGAACTGGATTTCGTCGGTGCAGTCGCAATCCTTGTCGGCGTATGTGCTGAGCAGGGTGCCCAGCAGCTCTTCCATGCTGTCGCCCGACGGGATGACGTACGTCGCCGGCCGCGCCGCAGCATCGGCGAACGCGGCGGTCTTCCAAAGGGTTCCCAGCGCGCCTCCCAACGTGCTGTCGTAGGTGAAGAACTTGCACTTCTTGCCAGAACCGCTGGGGGGCAGAGGCTTACATACGGGCGGCGGCTCGTCGTTCTTCTTCGGCGGCGTGGCTGGGACAGACGGTGTAGGCGCGGCAGGCTTGGGACGCAAGTCCCAATCTGGAGCGACCTTGCGCAGCACTGGTTGCACGATGTCCGCGTACGCGTCGCGGGCGGCGCCTTGGAAGTAGGCCATTTCGCTGACGATCTTGGCGCGCGCCTCCTTGGACAGCAGGCCGTGGGTGTGGATACGGTCGGTCATCACCTTGCCGCGGTACCGGGCGGCGGTGACGTCGTTGATCCAGCGGCGATCGACTTCGCGCTGGACCGCCTGTGCGCGGGCGCCCCGCTGCTGTACCACGTGGGCCAACTCGTGCGCCATGAGCCGTTGTCCGCTATGGGTGGACGGTTCGAAACTGTTGGTGGCAAAGACGATATGCGCTCCGACGGTGTAAGCGCGGGCGCCGACAGCGTGCGCTGACTCCGCGGCACCGTGGTCGGTGTGTACGCGCACCCCGGAGAAATCGGCGCCGAAGCGCGGTTCGAAGAAGCTACGTGTTGCCGCGGCGAGTGGCTGGCCCGGCTGGCGCAGAACGTCTTCCACGATGGGTGGCGCCTCATCGGCGGGTTCGGCGGCACTGACGGGCATCATCTGAAGCTTCTGCTCTTCGGCGCAGGATTCGCACTTGTGGTCCGAGTTCTCTTCGCATGATGAGCAGGTTCGGCTGATCTGCCGAGGCCCTGCCGCGATGGGTGGGTCCGCGGCGGGCACGCGCATCACCCGGTCGGCAATACGATCCGCCTCGTACTCCAGTGGGTCGTTCACGGCTGCGGTCGTCAGCTTGAACTGAATGGTGTTGGGCAGCGGTACCTGGGACGGCCGGAGTGGAGCGCCGCGGGCAACGGGGCGCGGGCCGACAGCGGGGCGGCGGGTGCTCTGCTGCTGGCTCGGCGCGCGCTCCATTGACGCGTGGGTCGCCACCATTGTGTTGTTCTATGCCCGAAGCGTCACCACAGCGTCATTGAGTGACGTGACCGTGACGGTCGCGTCACGCCGGTGGCCGACGCTTGGCGGCATGGACGCCCAGCCGCTGGTGTCATGCATCATGCCGACCTACAACCGGCGGCGCTTCGTGCCCGGGGCCATCCGGTATTTCCTGAAGCAGGGCTATCCCAACCGCGAACTGGTCATCGTCGATGATGGTCCGGATTGCGTGGCCGACCTGGTGCCTGACGACCCCATGATTCGCTATGTCCAGCTTCCCGGTCGCCACACCATCGGGGCCAAACGGAACATCGCTTGTGAGCACGCCACTGGCGAGCTGATCGCGCACTGGGATGACGACGACTGGTCGGCGCCGTGGCGGCTCACCTATCAGGTCAAGATGTTCGGCGGCCTGGACACCGATGTGTGCGGGCTGAGTGCTCTGTACTTCAGTGATCCGGATGGCGGCCGGGCCTGGCTTTACAAGTATCCGAGCGGTCGTCGACCGTGGGTTGCCGGCGGTACGTTCTGCTACCGGCGTCGACTCTGGGCGCAGGCGCCGTTCCCCGACACGAGCTATGCCGAAGACAACGGCTATCTGTGGCACGGCAAGACCAAAAGCGTTGGAGTTCTGGATGACTCTTCGTTCTATGTGGCACGTGTACACGGGGGTAACACGTGTCAGAAGGATGTCCGTGACTCCTGGTGGCATCCTCTGCGCGTGGCGGAAGTTGCCGCGGTGATGGGATCGGACTGGGCGGACTGGGCCGTAGCGGCGCCGCTCATTTGTGCTTCCACCAGGAGTGGCTGTTCCGCTCGTTTGCCCTGAACAGGGTCACGACCGTGGGGCCCGTACAGACGCGGTCAGCCCATTTCGATTGGTACAGAAGGTAGTTGAAGCTGCCCATCTCGTAGTCGATCTGGCAGTAGGCGCGGGCCAGCTCACGGACCATGTCTTGGAGGAATTCCAGGACTGTCACGTAGTCGCCGCCGACGACGCCGCAGTTGAGCAGCTGTAGATTGCGGTGCTCGGCAATCCAATCGGCGTAGTACCGATGGTGGTGCGTCAGCCAAGGATTGGCGAGCGAGTCGGGTTCGTATCCGACGTACAGCATGCCGGGGGCCATCTCATCCCACGGCGGACGCAGCATTTCCACGTCCGTGCCGTCGGTGAGCCACACCCAGTTCGCCGGGTTTTCGCGCAGGTACCGTAGCGATACGAGCCAGCGCTGGAGATACGGGTTCGTCCAGCCTTTCTCAGCGAGGACGAATTCAATCGCCGGGCTCGGCTCGATGCCGGGTGGCATCTCATCGACCAGGACGACAGCATCACCGCCTTCGATGGACTGCGACCATCGGCGGACGAGTTCGGGATCGGGCCGCAGCTTGACAGCGCGTTGGGGATCGACCGCGGAGGTGAGCAGTTGCGTCACAACAAGATTCGGTAGCTCCCGGTACTCGACGTAAGCGGCACTGTCTTTGCGTGCCTCGGCCAGCGGACGATTGCGCTTCAACAGTTCCGCACGCGTGGTGAGGGGAATGGTCCCGGTGCCTGCCCGGGCCCGGTCGATCGAGTACCAAATATGCTCACTACCAACGACATCTTGGAAGGCAAAGGTGGTGAGGCCGGCGTTGTTGATGCGGCGGCTGTACTCCAGGTGCTCCTCCATGCCGAGTCCGAAGGCCGGGTCGAATCCGCCGACCTTTTCCACCGCGGCCCGCGTCAGATACATCGCGCAGCCGCGCGAGTGGCTGAACGCGCGCACGCGACCGTCGTTGTAAATCTCATCGCAGTCGCCGACGGCTCCGCCGCTCTCCCAATGCGTGAAGATGTAGCTGTAGTGCTGTTCGGTACCGCAAATATATGGGGTCCACCAGTTTTCGATAATCGGGTAACAGTCGTCATCCAGGAGGAAGAAGTGGTCGGCTGTCGTCTGCATGCACAGCTCGATGCATTTGTTCTTGGCCCGCGGAATGCCGACGTTCTTGTCGAACCTGAACCAGCCGTGCTTGTGCCGGTCGGACAGTTGGTCGGCGACCGGTGGATCGCTCCCATCGTCCACGATGAAAACCGGTACGGCGTCCGGTGTCACCAGCTCGATCTGCTTGAGCGTTTGGGCCAGGACCTGATGCCTGTTGCGGGTGGTGATCGCAACAGCGATATCCACACCTGGCGTGAGTTCATCGCCGCGCACGTACTCGACGCCGTCGATCTGCACCCTCATGGCGCTTGCCGGTCGCCCATAGGGTCAAGCGTTGGCCGGTGCCGTGTCAGTGGCGTCACCATGTCGTCACGTGCAGGCCTACTTCTGGTCGGCCTCCAGCCGATCAGTATCGGACTTCCCGGCCGCGGCATGTTCGAAATGCTGGAGCTGATAACCCAACGCACCGAGTTGACGCTTCCGATCGGCACGTGCGGTCATGTAGGCGACAGCTAGGCCCGCGACTGGAGAGCCGCGGCAGTGCATTCGGCGAAACGCCGGGCGCTCGAGCGGTTGATGTGCGCGAAATTGACTGCGATGCCGTTGATCTCAGATCCGGGCTGCTGGGGAAAGGTCGACAGCGGCGTGACGATGAGGCCGCCGGCCGCAAGCTTGTCGGCCACGTCGCGGTCGGGGCATTCGGCAGGCAGCACGATGGCGACGTGCAGCCCCGCCTGGACACCGAGCACTTCGAGGTCGGGACAGCGTTCCTGGAGTTCAGTGATGAGAATGTCTCGGCGGCAACGGTATTCGCGGCTGGACCGCGCCAGATGCCGTTGCAGTTCGCCGGTGGTGATCAGCTCGGTGAGCGCGATGCGCGTGATGGGGGAGACCGCGATGCGGTGGTCGCGAAGGTAGGTCTGGACCGCGTCGCGCAGGGGCAGCGGCGGCACCAACCACGCGGCGCCCACGCTCGGCGCCAACATCTTGGACGCGGTGCCGACGTAGGCGACGTGCTCTCCCGCGCCCGGAATCGACCGGATGGCGGGCAATGGTGCGACGCCATAGCGGAATTCGCCGTCGTAGTCGTCCTCGATGACGATCGACCCGGTCCGCTTGGCCCACGCAACGAGCTCTGCCCGCCGATTCACCGAGAGTCGGTGCCCGAGCGGGTATTGGTGAGCCGGCGTGGTGTACACGATGCCGGCCTCGTCGCCGAGCCTGTCGACGCACAACCCGTCGTGGTCGGTGGGGACGAAAACCAGATCCAGCCCGGCGCGGCTGAATTCGTGAGCCGCGGCGGGGTAGCACGGCGACTCGAGATAACAGCGAGTGAGGCCACTTACGGCCGCCAGTGTCTGAAAGGCCGCGGTCGATCCGGGAATGTCGAAGACCGTGTCGGTGTCGATACCCCGATTGGTGCGCAGGTGGCGGGACATGGCGGCGGTGAAGGTGTCGTCGGTGACCTCCCACGGCGAGAGCGTCGTCGGTCGGTACGACGCCGCGGCCCGCCACGCGCGGGTCCAGGCCCGCATGTCGATGAGCGCGGTGTCGGGGGTGCCCGGGCGCAGATCGACTGCATCGGTTCGGTGCGGCGCGGCATGCGCTGCCTGCGCAGCGTTCGTCTTCTCCAGGCGGGGTGTGCGGCTGGACAGTCCGGCGCGGGCCGCTGCAGTGGCGCCGACGGTCGTTCGGGTTCCGGCTCCGGGCACGCCTTCGAGAAATCCAGCCGCGACCAATTCGTCGTAGGCGGCCGCGACCATGGTTCGGGAGGCGCCGACCTCGTGCGCGAGTGCGCGGGTCGACGGCAGCCAGTCGCCGTCGCCGACCTGCCCGGCGGCGATCAACGCCACCAACTGGCTCGCGATCGCCCTCGCGCTGAGGTTGGTGGTGTCGAGAGGCAGATGTACCGCCCGAGTGTGCCGCGCCACCAGGCCAGAATACTGGTCTGCTAAAACTACATATTTCTGGCCATTTTGATAAGGCCGCAATCATGGTGATCTGGACTCATGGAAAAGGTCACCCGCAAGTACGGTCGTCAGTCCACGGCACGCGCTGCCCTCGAGGAGTTTCTGGATGGGCAGTGGTGGGGCGTGCTCAGCATCGGCGACGTGGCCCGTCCGAACGGCAAGGTCCGGCCTCTTGCCGTGCCAACGCTGTACGTCCGGCACGGCGACCGCATCCTCATCCACGGTTCGACCGGCGCGGGCGCGCTGGGTACCAAGGGTGCGGGAGCTCAGGTCGCCTTCTGCGTGACGTCCATGGATGCACTTGTGGTGGCGCACAGCACTTTTGACTCATCGGTCCACTACCGCTCGGCGGTGCTGTACGGCGAGGTGGAACCCGCGCGCCGTGAGGATCGGGCGGCGTTGCTCGAGCGTTTCAGTGAGCTGCTGATTCCCGGCCGTACCGCCGAGGTGCGCGCGATGCTGTCGAAGGAGATCGCGGCGACCAACGTCATCTCCCTGCCGATCGTCGACGGCGACTGGGTGTACAAGGTCAACGGCGGACCGGTGGCTGAGCCGGACGAGGAAACCGAGGCCTGGGCGGGCATCGTGCCGTTCTCCGTCACGTACGGAGAGCCCCAGCGGGCGGAGTGGTCGACGGCCGAATTGCCGGATTCGGTGCGGGCGATGGTTGCCGTGGGAGGGGCCTGACCAGCGCAGGTGAAGCCGGATAGACATTTTTGGCGAATCGGGAATAGATCGCGAACTGCCCAGGTTGGACTCACCGACAACAAGTTGAGTGCACTAGGCTCAAGTTCGGCTTGACAGACGGCCTCGTCCGGTAGCAAGCTTGAGCGCAGTTCGCTCAGATCACCCAACAATGTCTATCAGGAGGCATCACTATGGCTCGTGCGGTCGGTATCGACCTCGGGACCACCAACTCTTGCGTCGCGGTGCTGGAGGGCGGCGACCCCGTCGTCGTTGCAAACTCTGAGGGCTCCCGGACCACCCCGTCGGTCGTCGCGTTCGCGCGTAACGGCGAGGTGCTGGTCGGCCAGCCCGCCAAGAACCAGGCAGTGACCAACGTCGACCGGACCATCCGTTCGGTCAAGCGGCACATCGGCACCGACTGGACCGTCGAGATCGACGGCAAGAACTACACCTCTCAGGAGATCAGCGCGCGCACGCTGCAGAAGCTGAAGCGCGACGCTGAGGCGTACCTCGGTGAGGACATCACCGACGCCGTGATCACCGTCCCGGCCTACTTCAACGACGCTCAGCGTCAGGCCACCAAGGAAGCCGGCCAGATCGCCGGCCTCAACGTGCTCCGCATCGTCAACGAGCCGACCGCGGCGGCCCTGGCCTACGGCCTGGACAAGGGCGAGAAGGAACAGACCATCCTCGTCTTCGACCTCGGTGGCGGCACCTTCGACGTCTCGCTGCTGGAAATCGGCGAGGGCGTCGTCGAGGTCAAGGCCACCTCCGGTGACAACCACCTCGGTGGTGACGACTGGGACCAGCGCATCGTCGACTGGCTGGTGGAGAAGTTCAAGGGCACCAGCGGCATCGACCTGACCAAGGACAAGATGGCGATGCAGCGTCTGCGCGAGGCTGCGGAGAAGGCGAAGATCGAACTGAGCTCGAGCCAGAGCACCTCGATCAACCTGCCGTACATCACCGTCGACGCCGACAAGAACCCCCTGTTCCTCGACGAGCAGCTGACCCGCTCGGAGTTCCAGCGCATCACCCAGGATCTGCTCGACCGGACCCGCAAGCCGTTCCAGCAGGTCATCAAGGACGCCGGTATCTCGGTCTCCGACATCGACCACGTGGTCCTCGTCGGTGGCTCGACCCGTATGCCTGCCGTCACCGAGCTCGTCAAGGAGCTGACCGGTGGCAAGGAGCCCAACAAGGGCGTCAACCCGGACGAGGTCGTGGCCGTCGGTGCCGCGCTGCAGGCCGGTGTGCTCAAGGGTGAGGTGAAAGACGTTCTGCTGCTTGACGTCACCCCGCTGTCCCTCGGTATCGAGACCAAGGGTGGCGTGATGACCAAGCTGATCGAGCGCAACACCACCATCCCGACCAAGCGGTCCGAGACCTTCACCACGGCCGACGACAACCAGCCGTCGGTGCAGATTCAGGTGTTCCAGGGTGAGCGCGAGATCGCGGCGCACAACAAGCTGCTCGGCAGCTTCGAGCTGACCGGCATCCCGCCGGCCCCGCGTGGCGTGCCGCAGATCGAGGTCACCTTCGACATCGACGTCAACGGCATCGTGCACGTGACCGCCAAGGACAAGGGCACGGGCAAGGAGAACACGATCAAGATCCAGGAAGGCTCCGGCCTGTCCCAGGAGGAGATCGACCGGATGATCAAGGACGCCGAGGCGCACGCCGAAGAGGACAAGAAGCGTCGCGAAGAGGCCGACGTCCGCAACCAGGCTGAGTCGCTCGTCTACCAGACGGAGAAGTTCGTCAAGGACCAGCGCGAAGCCGAGGGCGGCTCGAAGGTTCCCGAGGAGACGCTGACCAAGGTCGACGGCGCCATCGCCGAGGCCAAGACCGCGCTCGCCGGCACCGACATCGCCGCCATCAAGACGGCCATGGAGAAGCTGGGCGTCGAGAGCCAGGCCCTGGGCCAGGCGATCTACGAGGCCACTCAGGCCGAGCAGGCCGCCGGTGCGGGTGCGGGTGCCCCCGGTGCCGCCGCCGCTGACGACAACGTCGTGGACGCCGAGGTCGTCGAGGACGATCAGGAGCACAAGTGAGCCAGAACGATTCGCACGAGCCGGTGACCATCACCGACAAGCGGCGTATCGATCCGGAAACCGGCGAAAAGCGTGAGGGCGCTCCGGCGTCGGCCCCTGAGGGGTCGACGCCGGAGGCCCCGGCCACTGGTCAGGGTGGCGAGGCAGCTGACGCTCCGGTGTCCGACGAAGCCGCCGAGCTCAAGGCAGACCTGCAGCGGCTCAAGGCCGAGTACGACAACTACCGCAAGCGGGCGATCCGTCAGGAGCAGGCCGCGGCAGAACGGGCCAAAGGTCTTGTCGCGCAGCATCTGTTGCCGGTTCTCGACGATCTCGAGCGGGCGCGTGCCCACGGCGATCTCGAGTCCGGGCCGCTGAAGTCGGTGGCGGACAAGCTGTCTGCCGCACTCGGCAACATCGGTCTGACTGCGTTCGGCGCCGAGGGCGACGCGTTCGATCCTTCGCTCCACGAGGCTGTTCAGCACGAGGGTGACGGTTCGAACCCGGTGCTGGGAACCGTGATGCGCCAGGGCTACAAGCTCGGTGAGCAGGTGCTGCGCCACGCCATGGTCGGCGTGGTCGACGCGGTACCTACCGAGTTCGACGAGGCAACAGGTGCCTCCGACACGCCCGCCAATGCCACCGCTGCGACCGAACAGAAACCAGAATCAAACGAGTAACCGAGCGACGCTGAGGAGGTGACGCGACATGGCTCAACGTGAATGGGTCGAGAAGGACTTTTACAAGGAACTCGGCGTCACCTCTGACGCCACCAAGGATGAGATCAAGCGCGCCGCGCGCAAGGTGCTGGCCGACAACCATCCGGACCGCAATCCGAACAACCCCGCAGCCGAGGAACGCTACAAAGCGGCGACCGAGGCCAAGGAAATCCTGACCGACGACACCAAGCGTGCCGAATACGATGAAACCCGGCGGCTTTTCGCCAACGGTGGATTCGGCCGCCGGTTCAATGGCGGCGGTGGCGGCTTCGGAGGGTTCGGCGGCGACTCGGCGGAGTTCAACCTGGGCGACCTGTTCGACCAGGCGGGACAGACCGGCGGTGCCAACATCGGTGACCTGTTCGGCGGCCTGTTCGGCCGGGGTGCGCAGCAGCCGCGCCCCAGCCGTCCGCGCCGCGGCAACGACCTGGAAACCGAGACCGAGCTGAGCTTCCTCGAAGCGACCAAGGGCGTGGCCATGCCGCTGCGCCTGACCAGCCCGGCACCCTGCACCAACTGCCACGGCAGTGGTGCACGTCCGGGCACCAGCCCGAAGGTGTGCCCCAACTGCAACGGCGCCGGTGTCATCAACCGCAACCAGGGCGCGTTCGGCTTCTCGGAGCCGTGCACCGATTGCCGCGGGACCGGTTCGATCATCGAGCACCCCTGCGACGAGTGCAAAGGCACCGGCGTCTCCACCCGGACGCGCACCATCAACGTGCGTATCCCTCCGGGGGTGACCGACGGTCAGCGCATCCGGCTGGCCGGGCAAGGTGAAGCGGGCCTGCGCGGGGCGCCCTCGGGCGACCTGTACGTCACGGTGCACGTTCGTCCCGACAAGGTGTTCGGACGTGACGGCGACGATCTCACCGTCACCGTTCCGGTGAGCTTCCATGAATTGGCATTGGGGACAACGCTTTCCGTGCCGACGCTGGAGGGCAAGGTTGGCGTCAGGGTGCCGAAGGGCACGTCCGACGGCCGCATCCTGCGCGTGCGTGGGCGCGGTGTGCCCAAGCGCGGTACCGACGGTCATGGCGATCTGTTGGTCACCGTGAAGGTCGCGGTGCCGCCGAACCTCGAAGGTGAAGCGGCGGAGGCGCTGGAGGCATACGCAAAGGCAGAGCGGGCCAGTGGATTTGATCCGCGAGCGGGTTGGGCCGGGTCGCTATGAGCGCGCGGCGTAAATCCGAGGAAGCCCGTACCTTCCTGATTTCGGTGGCCGCCGAGCTGGCCGGTATGCACGCACAGACGTTGCGGACATACGACCGGCTCGGCCTGGTCAGCCCGCAACGCACCTCGGGCGGCGGTCGACGGTATTCGCAGCACGACGTCGACCTGCTGCGCGAGGTGCAGCGGCTCTCCCAGGATGAGGGCGTCAACCTGGCCGGCATCAAGCGCATCATCGAGCTGACCAATCAGGTCGAGGCGCTGCAGGCCAGGCTCGCCGAGGTCACCGCCGAACTCGAACGCGTCCGCAAGCCCAGCACCGCACTGGTGCTGTGGGAACCGCGGCGGCGGGGGAATCCGCAGCGCGGCTAGGCATCAATCAGCCACCTTGTCGCGCAACAACTCCCGCAGCTGGGCGATCTCGTCGCGAAGGTCTTCGATGTGCGCCGCCGTCACGGCGTCTTGCTGCTTGTCGTCGTCGGACACACTCTGCACGATCCACGACGCGATGGTTGCCGTGATCGAACCGACCAGGCTGATGCCGCCGATCATCATGAGACTGGCCATGACCCGGCCGGTGGTGGTGACTGGGTACATGTCGCCGTAGCCCACGGTGGTGATCGTGGTCATCGCCCACCACACGGCCAGCCCGAAGCTCGTGATGTGGGCGTCCGGCGCACCCCGTTCGGCTTCGTAGACCGCCAGCGCTCCGACATACACGAGCAGCACCGCACCCGAGATGGTGTAGATGATCACCTTGCCTCGGATGGCATTGCCGAGGGCTTTCTGCAACGCGCTGACCAGAACGACCAGCCGGATCAGGCGGAGCGGCCGCAGCAGCGGGAGCAGCACGATGGCGAGGTCGACCAGATGCCGCAAGAACCACTCCTTGCGGTCGGGGGCCAGGTAGAGCCGCGCCGCGTAATCGGCGGTGAACACCGCCCACGCCAACCAGGTCACCAGGGTCAGCAGCTGCGCGACAAGTCCGTGCGGCTGGGCGAGGACCTCGATGCTGTATGCGGCCAGGAACAGGGCGGCGACGGCCGCCAGTGGCCACTCCGCGCGATGTTCCCACCTGTCGAGGCGGTCTTGCGTATCCACGTCAGAAAGTGTGCGGCACCGGTCGCGATTTCGGAACTCAGTTGACCTTGATCGAGAACCGCGCTGTCGCTGGTCGGCCCGGGAAAGCGAGGCGGTAGCCGCCGCGACGCAGCGCGTCGGTGGGCGCGGCCATGGGCTCGATGGCCATCAGCGCGTCGCCGGGTGGGGCGAACAACTGCGCGGCGGGGTAGCCGGTCTCGAACGTCACCGTGATCCGGTGGTCACCGCCGCTCAGGATGAACTGCGCGCCGTCGGGGACCTGGTCGAAACCGTCGTCGTAGGCGGTGTCGCCGAGCGGTCCGGATAGGGGAGCCCAGGCCTCAGCAGCACCGGACGGCAAACCGCGCTCATCGGTAGGGAGGTGCCGCATCGCCGGCGTCTCCAGTACCCAGTCTTCCCGAGCGACACCGGGAATGGTCACGTACGGGTGATACCCGAAGCACAGCGGCACCGCGGCGGCCCCAGAGGGCCGAACAACAGTCTCGACGGTCAGGACCCGGCCTACCAACGTGACGCGCTGCGTCAGTACGTGCGGGAACGGAAAAGACGCCAACAGGCCGGGCCGGTTGAAATCGACTGCGGCGGTCAGCGAGTTCACAGACCGTTCGGTGATCAGCCAGCCCGGGTAGGCGGCGAGCGTGCCGTGCATGGGTGCGCCATGCGGGTCAACACGCACGCCACCGGCGCCGGGCGTCAAGGTGACCACTGCGCCGTCGACGTCATAGGTGTTTGCGCCCAACCGGTTCGCCCACGGATAGAGCAGCGGGATGCCCATGGTCTTGGCGTTGGCCAGATAGGCGTCCAGGCCGCGCCGCTGGCCGAGGAACTCCAAATCGCCATCGGCAAAAGAGGTCCCGATCATGCCGGCGCCGGGTACGAACGTTGCTGTCATCGCGGACTCGGGGTCGTGCAAGACGACGGTGTCGAGTTCGGCCATCGGTTCCTCCAGTGTCAGTAGGCCAACGGATCGTGCTGAATGCGTTCTGGCGGCGCACCTTTGGCGATCAGCGCGGCTTTGGTCGCGGCGACCATCTCGGGTCCGCCGCACAGCAGGATCTGCCGGTCGCCCCAACTGCCGTAACTGGTGACGACGTCGGGGAGCAGTCCGGTCTGCCGGACGTGCAGTCCGCGCGGTGGCGTCGGGTCGGGATAGTCGGCGGCCCACGGCGGGTCGGTGGAGTACTCGGACACCGGTGTGACGGACAGCCATGGATTGGTGGCGGCGATCTCCCAGAGGACGCGCAGATCGTACAGATCGCAGGGATAGCGCCCGCCGAAGAACAGGTGCACCCGCGGATTCTCGGCCTCGCGGCACAGATTCATCAGCAGAGCGCGCAGCGGCGCCAGTCCGGTGCTGCCGGCCACCATCAGCACGTCGCCGCCGGAACGTGAAACATGCATTCCGCCATGGGAATTGGACAGTCGCCAGCGATCGCCCGGTGCGGTCTGGTTTACGATCGCGGTGCTCACCATGCCGCCGCTGACGGAGCGGACGTGAAACTCGATGGCACCGCTGGCATCCGAGGGCATCGACGGACTCAGGTGCCGCCAGCGTCGCGGCCACTGCGGTACCTGCACCGCGACGTACTGACCGGCGTGGTAAGGCAGCGTCTGGTCGAGTTGCAGTCGCACCACCGAGACATCCCGGGTGACGCGCAGGTGCTCGACGACGGTGCCGTCGACGTAGGGCGCTGTCTGTTCGGCATCGGCGGCGCCGCGCATGACGCCGACGATCAGATCGACGGCGTGCGTGGTGGCCTCGGCGACCCGATCGTCCCAGCGGTCGCTGAGCTCATCGCGGAGGGTGGCCAGCAGCGCCTCTTGCAGTGCCGCGTAATGCTGATGTCCCACACCGTATTTGCGGTGATCGCGGCCGAGCTGCGCGAGGAATGCGACCGGCTCTTCCGCGCGCTGCTCGATGAATTCGCCGAGCACCCAGAACAGCGCCCGGCTGAAGGTGGTGCGTTGGGCGGCCAGGTCGGGCGGGAAGAGGTCGCGCGCCGACAGGTCGCCGGCGAACCACCGGGTGTAGAAGCGGCCGACCACGTCCTCCCCGCCGCGCGCAGGGTCGACCGCCGCCCGCACCGTCATCAGCGCTTCGCGGTCGTCAAGCCCCATCAGGCATCGGCGAGGTGGTGTCGAAGTGGTTCTGCCCCAACGTGCTGACGAAGGTGGGCCCCCGCAGATCGAGTTCGCGCCGGTGCGCGTCGGCCCACGCGCCGTACGGCTGATGGGCCAGGTATTCGTTGCGGAATCGGTCGTCCTCGGACACTTCGGTGACGCAGAACGCCGGGATGGCCAGATCGACGACGGGTCCGCCGCGCTCGACCTCGGCCAGCAGCAGCGGGGCGTTGCCATTCAGGAACCGGTCGATGATCCAGCCGTCCTCGCCCAGCCATACCGAGTACCGCACCTTGGTGACGACATGGTCGGCGCGACGGACGATTTCGCCGGCCACCAGCGGATCGAGTTCGCGCTCGGCCTCGTAGCGGGTGCCGCCCGCGGCCGGGCCCTTGGCGGTCATGGTGCCGATCGAGTCCTCGCTGATGGCCTCGATGAGGTCGATCGCCGCATTGCTCAGATCGGCGGGAGCGGGCCCCTGGACGCGCACCCGGACGGCATAGCCATCGGACGCGAAAAGGTAGGCCTGCACGATCAGGGCAGGGCTCGGGTCGGACGCTGTGACAGCGGGCAGGTCGCGGACGAGGAACTTTCGTTCGAACTCGAAATCGCCGAAGCCGGACTCGGACATGGTTAAACGGTAGTCCTAGAGGTGGCTCAGGCCCTTGTATGCCACGAGAAGTCCGATGACGATCAGGATTCCGGCGACCAGCACCGCGTGCTGGCGGTGCAGCCAGGCGCCGAGGCGGGCCATGGCGGGATCCAGTCGTTCGCCGGCGGCGACGTACGTCAGGACCGGGATGGCGACCGAACTGCCCGCCACCACCGTGAAGCACAGGACCGACGCCAGGGTCGCCGCGCGGGGGAGCTCGTCGGTGCTGATCGCCAGACCGGCGGCCACGCACATGACCAGCACCTTGGGGTTCACCACCGCGAGCACCGCGGCGGTCACGAATCCCCGGGCGGGGGTGACACTGGTGAGCTTCCGCATCCAGGCGGGTTCGGGAGCGTCGTGGTTGCGATTGGCCCAGCGGTAGATGCCGAAGACGACCAGCAGGACGCCGATTACGATGCGCACCCACGATGCTGTGGTCGACGGATGTCCGGCCTCGGGCATCAGGCCGGACAGCTGGACGAACAATCCGGTGAGTACCGCGATGGCGACCAGCCAGCCGGCGAGGAAGGTCAGACCGGTGATGCGGGCGTGGGGGGATTGCAGCACGAGCACCGCGGGAATGATCGACAGGGGAGAAAGGGCGATCACCAGGGCGAGGGGGATCAGCTCGGTCAGGACCGAAACCCAATCTGTCATTTCTGCACCCCTTCGTGGTCGCGACAAGTATGCCTTCCCCGGCAAAGGGCATTCGGACTGCGCGGAAAGGGACTTGTGACTGTATTGAAAATTGGTCGGAATTTTCTAGACTTGAGCGGAACAGACTCAACCTTGACTGCGTTGGACTCAGGGACAAGCATTTTTCTGTAGACGAAAGGGAGGTGTCGTGGACTCGTTCAACCCGACCACGAAGACTCAGGCGGCGCTGACCTCAGCGTTGCAGGCGGCGACTGCCGCCGGAAACCCGGAGATCCGTCCGGCGCACTTGTTGATGGCTCTGCTGACCCAGAATGACGGCATCGCCGCGCCTCTGTTGGAGGCCGTCGGTGTCGAGCCCGCTGCCATCCGGGCCGACGCCCAGCGGCTGATCGACCAGCTGCCGAGCGCCAGCGGCGCCAACTCGACGCCGCAACTGTCTCGTGAGTCGGTCGCGGCCCTGACCGCTGCCCAGCACCTGGCCACCGAGATGGACGACGAATACGTCTCCACCGAGCACCTGCTGTATGGCCTGGCCAGCGGCGACTCCGACGTCGCCAAGATTCTGGTCAACCACGGCGCCGCACCGCAGACCCTGCGCGAGGCGTTCGTGAAGGTCCGCGGCAGCGCCCGCGTCACCAGCCCCGACCCCGAGGGCAGCTACCAGGCGCTGGAGAAGTACTCCACCGACCTGACCGCCCGCGCCCGCGAGGGCAAGCTCGACCCGGTCATCGGCCGGGACAACGAGATTCGCCGCGTCGTGCAGGTGCTGAGCCGTCGTACCAAGAACAACCCGGTGTTGATCGGTGAGCCCGGTGTCGGCAAGACCGCGATCGTCGAGGGCCTGGCCCAGCGCATCGTCGCGGGCGACGTACCGGAGAGCCTGCGGGACAAGACCGTCGTCAGCCTGGACCTCGGGTCCATGGTCGCCGGGGCCAAGTACCGCGGTGAATTCGAGGAACGGCTCAAGGCCGTCCTCGACGACATCAAGAACTCGGCGGGGCAGGTCATCACCTTCATCGATGAGCTGCACACCATCGTGGGTGCCGGCGCGACCGGCGAGTCGGCGATGGATGCCGGCAACATGATCAAGCCGATGCTGGCCCGTGGCGAGCTGCGGCTGGTCGGTGCGACCACGCTCGACGAGTACCGCAAGTACATCGAGAAGGACGCCGCCCTGGAACGCCGATTCCAGCAGGTGCTGGTCGGCGAGCCGTCGGTCGACGACACCGTCGGCATCCTCCGCGGGCTCAAGGAGCGCTACGAGGTGCATCACGGTGTGCGCATCACGGACTCCGCGCTGGTCGCGGCAGCCACGTTGTCGGACCGCTACATCACCAGCCGGTTCCTGCCGGACAAGGCCATCGACCTGGTCGACGAGGCCGCGTCCCGGCTGCGTATGGAGATCGACTCCCGGCCCGTCGAGATCGACGAGGTCGAACGGTTGGTCCGTCGCCTCGAGATCGAGGAGATGGCGCTGTCCAAGGAAGAGGACGACGCCTCCAAGGAACGCCTGGAGAAGTTGCGGAGCGAGCTTGCCGACTACAAGGAGAAGCTGGCCGAGCTGACGACGCGGTGGCAGAACGAGAAGAACGCCATCGACATCGTTCGTGAACTCAAGGAACAGCTGGAGACGTTGCGTGGCGAGGCTGACCGCGCCGAACGCGACGGCGACCTGGCCAAGGCCGCCGAGCTGCGGTACGGCCGGATTCCGGCGGTCGAGAAGCAACTCGATGCCGCGCTGCCGGTCGCCGAGGCCCGCGAGAACGTCATGCTCAAGGAGGAGGTCAGCCCGGACGACATCGCTGACGTCGTTTCGTCGTGGACCGGCATTCCCGCCGGCCGCATGATGGAGGGCGAGACCGCCAAGCTCCTGCGCATGGAGGCCGAGCTGGGGAACCGGGTGATCGGTCAGGAGCGTGCCGTCGAGGCCGTCGCCGACGCGGTGCGTCGCAGCCGGGCCGGGGTGGCCGATCCGAACCGGCCGACGGGCTCGTTCATGTTCCTGGGCCCCACCGGCGTCGGTAAGACCGAACTGGCCAAGGCGCTGGCGGAGTTCCTCTTCGACGACGAGCGCGCCATGGTCCGCATCGACATGAGCGAGTACAGCGAGAAGCACGCGGTGGCTCGCCTGGTGGGGGCTCCTCCGGGCTACATCGGATACGACGCCGGCGGTCAGCTGACCGAGGCGGTACGCAGGCGGCCGTATTCGGTGGTGTTGTTCGATGAGATCGAGAAGGCGCACCCCGACGTGTTCGACATCCTGTTGCAGGTGCTCGACGACGGCCGGTTGACCGACGGTCAGGGCCGCACGGTCGACTTCCGCAACACCATCCTCATCCTCACGTCCAACCTGGGCGCGGGCGGTACCGAGGAGCAGGTGATGGCGGCGGTGCGCTCGCGGTTCAAGCCCGAGTTCATCAACCGCCTGGACGACGTCATCATCTTCGAGGCGCTCAAGCCCGAGGAGTTGGTGCGGATCGTCGACATCCAGTTGGCGCAGCTGCAGAAGCGGCTGTCGCAGCGGCGCCTGCAGCTCGAGGTCTCGCTCGAGGCCAAGAAGTGGCTCGGCGACCGCGGCTTCGACCCGCTGTACGGCGCCCGTCCGCTGCGCCGGTTGGTGCAGCAGGCCATCGGCGACCAGCTGGCCAAGATGCTGCTGGCGGGCGAGGTGCACGACGGCGACGTCGTCCCGGTCCACGTCAGCGCGGACGGCGAGAGCCTGGTTCTCGGCTGAGCCTGAGGTAGGGGAAAGCCCCGTCACACTCCGGTATGGCGGGGCTTTTCTCGATTTTTCGCAGTTTGTGCACGTCGCGTCACGCAGAGCGCTACCGAACGTGCCCAAAGCACTGCACGAAACAGCCTGTGACCAGCTTGTTACCTTTTCGAGTTCGAGCATTCCGGGTACCAACCAGTAGGCTTGGCCCGATGGTCCCGCTCTGGTTCACGCTTTCCGCACTCTGCTTCGTGGGTGCGGCAGTGCTGCTGTATGTCGACATCGACCGTCGACGCGGCCTCGGCAGGCGCCGCAAGTCATGGGCGAAGTCGCACGGGTTCGACTACGAACACGAGACTCCCGACCTGGTCAAGCGGTGGAGCCGCGGCATCATGTCGACCGTCGGTGAGAACGTGCACGCCCGCAATGTCGTGCTCGGACAGATCCGCGGCGAGGCCGTGTTCATCTTCGACCTCGACGATGTGGCGACCGTGATCGCGCTGCACCGCAAGGTCGGCACCAACGTGGCCGTGGACGTCCGCCTCAAGGACATTCCGGAGCCGCGCGAAAACGACATCTGGCTGCTCGGTGCCATCGGCCCCCGCATGGTCTACTCCACGAATCTCGATGCCGCCCGTCGAGCCTGCGACCGCCGCATGGTGACGTTCTCGCACACCGCCCCGGATTGCGCCGAGATCATGTGGAACGAGCAGAACTGGACTCTGGTGTCCATGCCGATCACCAGCACCCGCGCACAGTGGGACGAGGGCCTGCGCACCGTCCGTCAGTTCAACGACCTGCTGCGCGTGCTGCCGCCGGTGCCGTCCGGCCAGAACAGCGTCGCCGGCCAGGCCGTCGCCCGGCGCAGCGGCTCGCCGAGCCGTCCGCTCAGCGCCGGCCCGATGCGTCAGAACGAACTGCCCGCCGGTCGTAGTAACCAGGCCCCCGGCCGCGCCGACGTCGGCCGCTACACGCAGTTCGCACCGGCCCGTAACGGCCGCCCCGCGCCGAATTATCAGCGCTGATTCCCTCCGGCTAACCTTGGCCGCATGTCTTTTCGCAGGTTGGCCTCGCGGCTGCTGACTGTGCTGCTGGCCGGCGTGCTCGTCGCGTGTTCAGGCGACGGTTCCGCCAACTCGGCCATCTTCGGCGCGCCCAGCGTCAAGGTCGGCGAGTCGCAGGCGCTGCTGGGCTGGAACGTCTCGGTATCCAACCTGCGCTTCCAGGACGACCAGGTGCTCATCGACGTCGACCTGGCCGCCGCGAAGGCCGGCGGGGAACATGCCAAGCCCGAGACGCTGCGCTTCGGCCTGTACGGCGCACTGGCGCACCCCCTCGAATCGAACCTGATCGGTGGCTGCGACGGCGTCCCCAACCTCAAGATCAACCCGGCCGTCGTGCAGAACCCGGACAAGGTAACGGGCACAGTCTGTTTGGGCCCGATGCGCGATCAGTCGCAGGTGCGTGGCGTCTACCTGTACTCGCCCGCCGACCGGATCAAGGACACCACCGTCGCCTACGGTGCGGCGTACCCCGTCGGTCTGACGCCGACCAACGAGTCCGACACCGGGCTGACCCTCAAGGCCACCAGCGTCGACGGGTTCCGGGCCGACGGCGGCCAGCTGATCCCCGCGGCGCTGGGGGACCCGACGGCCTTCACCGGCAAGGGCTACATGCTGCTCGGCCTCGAGATAGCCGGTCTGGCAAGCAGATACAAAGATGACTCGGCCAAGCGCGGCGGACCGCTGATGATCGCGGTGGCGCCGACGCTGCCGCCGCCCGGCCTGTCGCACATGTGTGATCTCTACGGTGCCACGCTGCTGGTGCTGCCGGACGCGAAGGTCGGGGCGATCAACACCCGTGCCTCGCTGTGCACGCAGGGCGACATCAACCAGGCGCTGCTGTACGCCACCGTCACCGTGGTGGGAACGCATGCGGCGGTGTGGATTTCGCGTGAGTGATCAGGTCACCGACCACGCTGACGTGCCGGGCCCCACCGAATGGGGAGCCGGGCCCGGCGTCGGCCCCTGGCCGGGCGCGCTGCCCGACGATCCGCGCTACGACCCGGAGTTGTTGCGCGAGGGCGACACTCGCAATGTCGTCGACGCCTACCGGTATTGGACACGTGAGGCGATCATCGCCGACATCGACCAGCGCCGGCACCCGCTGCACATCGCGATCGAGAACTTCGGCAACGACGCCAACATCGGGGCGGTGGTCCGGACCGCCAACGCGTTTGCCGTGGACACGGTGCACATCGTCGGTCGCCGGCGGTGGAATCGCCGGGGCGCCATGGTGACTGATCGCTACCAGCGACTTATGCACCACGCCACCACGGCAGAATTGCTGGCCTTCGCCGATGACAGGGGGCTGACCCCGGTGGCCGTCGACAACGTGCCCGGCTCGGTGCGGCTGGAGGAGACGACGCTGCCCCGCGAGTGTCTGTTGATCTTCGGGCAGGAAGGGCCGGGCATCACCGACGACGCCAAGACGGGGTCGATGATGACGGTGTCCATCGCGCAGTTCGGCTCGACCCGGAGCATCAATGCCGGAGTGGCCGCCGGGATCGTCATGCACACCTGGATCACGCAACACGCAGGACTGGATCGCGCCTGGTAGGGCAGGATGGAACGCATGGATCAGCGTCCGGTGGAGCGGAGCGACGGGGATGCAGTCTGGGCCAACCGTGCGGCCAGCGCCGAAACGGCTGTGTTCAATCGACATATCCGGCGGCTCTGGGGGATACCCGGCACCCAGCTGGGCGTCGTGGCCTGGCCGTCGACGCGTGCCGACCGGCTGTTCAAGAGCTGGGACTACTGGTGGCAGGCGCACCTGCTGGACTGCATGATCGACGCGCAGCTGCGCGACCCGCAGGAGTACCGGGTCGCCCGCATCAGCCGTCAGATCCGCGGACATCGACTGCGCAACAACGGGTCCTGGACCAACAACTACTACGACGACATGGCATGGCTGGCGCTTGCGCTGGAGCGTTCGGGCCGGCTGGTCGGCGTGGCCCGGCCCAAGGCGCTCAAGACATTTGCGGATCAGTTCCTCAATGCCTGGGTACCCGAGGACGGCGGCGGTATCCCGTGGCGCAAGCAGGACCAGTTCTTCAACGCCCCGGCGAATGGCCCGGCCGGCATCTTCCTGGCCCGCCACGACCGCCTGCGACGGGCGCAACAGATGGCCGACTGGATCGACGACACACTGATCGACCCCGATACGCACCTGGTGTTCGACGGCATCAAGGGCGGTTCGATGGTGCGCGCCCAGTACACGTACTGCCAGGGCGTGGTTCTGGGTCTGGAAGTGGAGCTGGCCGTGCGCACCGGCGATCCGCGGCACGCGGAGCGGGTGCACCGCCTGGTGGCCGGGGTCAGGGATCACATGCTCGACGACGGCGTGATCAGGGGTGCCGGCGGCGGCGATGGCGGTCTGTTCGGCGCCATCCTGGCTCGCTACCTGACGCTGGTGGCCACCACTCTGCCCGGGGAAGCCGCGGAGGACGACGCCGCCAGGACGACTGCCCGCGAGTTGGTGCTGAAGTCGGCGCGGTCGGCGTGGGACTACCGGCAGTCCGTCAACGGCATCCCGCTGTTCGGCGCGTTCTGGGACCGCGCGGCCGAGCTGCCGAAGGACACCGGCGAGGCCGCGAAATCCGTTGACGGCGCGGTGAATTCATCCGACATCCCGGAACGCGACCTGTCGGTGCAGGTGGCCGGCTGGATGCTGATGGAAGCTGCCCACGTCTTGACCGGCTTGACCGGCTTGGCCGGCGACGCTGAGGCCGAGGAGTCCTGACCTACTGTGACTTCGGCGTCAACTCGCGGCAGTACGCGTAGATGGCGAGCCCGCCGAACTTGACGGCGTCGTCGTTGGACAGGTTGCCGGCGTTCTTCTTCAGATAGCTCAGCGCCGAGTTGACGCCACCGCTGCGCATCGCGCTACAGGTGCCGTGCGCGAGCTTGATGGCGGTGCTGTTCGGCATGAGGATGCCCTTGTCGTGCACCGCCTGTAAGAACATCGGGTCGACATCGTCGGCGTGGGCGGGGACGGCCATCAGGATGGCGACCGTCGACGAGGCTGCCGCGAGCAGAGCTGCCGTGCGTGTGCGTTTCATCCGGATCTCCCATGCCAGATCTATTTGCTGACAGGCTACGCGAGGCCCGCCGATCCGGGGCGGAGTCGCGTGTCGACGGACGCCGGAATTTCTTCAGAAGCGTCAGCGTCATATACTTAGACCGCATATTGCATTTTTGATTTTGCTTATTTCGGAGGTTTGGCGATGGCCATGTTGATGAAGATTGCGTCGACCACAGCACTTGCCGCAAGCCTGGGAGCTGCAGCTTTGGGCTTTGGCGCGGGTATTTCCGCAGCTACGCCGGTGACTGACCCCGCCGTGATCCCCATGGACCGCGGCTGGGGTCACGGCCACGACGACTGGGACGGCCATGGCCGTGGTTGGGGTGGTCCGGGCTGGCGCGGTGACGGCTGGGATGGCCCGCAGGTGTACGTCAACCTTCCCTGCGTGACCGGCCCCGCCGGGTTCGTCACCGTCTGCCCGTAGCTGTTCGCCGCCGACGATTGATCTCTGTCGCTCTGGGGAACCCCTGGCGTTGTACCGCCAGATATCCCGGAGGCGAAGGAGGAGAACGTTGGTACGCAAGAGTGTCGTGATCTGTGTGGTCGCCCTAGGGCTGGCCGGTTGTGCCACGGAGAGCCCCGCACCCAAAGCCGGCTCGCCGAATTCGGGCCTGCGCGCACCGCAGATCATCGTCGACGGACAACAACGGGCGGTGAGCGGTGGGGTGACCTGCCATCAGGCCGGTGACAACGTCACGATCGGCATCGGCGACGTGTCCAGCGGGGTCGGTGCCGTGGTGACGACGAACGATCCGCCACAGGTTCGTACCGTCGGCCTCGGCACCGTCGACGGTGTCGCGCTGGGGTTCACGAGTTCCGAGCCCGGCGAGGCGGACAACGCTGTAGCCGCGGTGCGGGGCAAGTCGTACACCATCAAGGGCACCGCCAGCGGCAGCGACCTGAGCAATCCGCGGTCGCCGCAGCAGGTGAGCAAGAACTTCGAGATGGATGTGGCCTGCCCGTGAGGGTGCGCGATACGGCGTGACCCGCCAGGATGATTGGTCGTGACCACGCCCGCAGAGGATGCATCGCCCCGTGTGCCCCTGGGCACCGTCCTGCGGGAGTGGGGCACCATCGGATGTATCGGTTTCGGCGGCCCGCCCACGCACATCAAGCTGTTGCGCAGCCTGTGCGTGGAGCGGCGCCGCTGGATCGGCGCCACTGAGTTCGAAGACGCGATCGCGACGTGCAACCTGTTGCCCGGGCCGGCGTCGACCCAGCTGTCGATCTACTGCGCCTGGCGCGTCCGCGGCCGGCTGGGCGCGCTGGTCGGTGGCGCCGCGTTCATCGTGCCGGGGCTCATCGTCATCCTCGGGCTGGCGGCGTTGTTCCTGGCCGGGTCACCACCACGGTGGGTACTGGCCGCCGGTGCCGGCGCGGGCGCGGCGGTGGCCGCCGTCGCCGTACATGCCGGTGCCGCACTGGTCCCCGCCAGTTGGCAGCGGCGCACCAGTTCCATCCGGTGGCCGGTGTACGTCGCGGCGGGTACGGTGGCGGCGGCGCTGCTGGGTCCATGGCTGGTAGTGGTGCTGTTGGTCTGTGGCGCAATCGAATTGGTGCGCACGACGACGCTGCCCCACTCTGGTGCACGCAGCCTGCCGGTGTTGGCTTTCCAGTCCCTGACGCTGGGCACGGTGGGTTCGCTGTGCTGGGTCGCGCTGAAGGTCGGCGCGCTGTCGTACGGCGGCGGCTTCGTCATCATCCCGCTCATGCAGGCTGACGCCGTCGACCGCTACCACTGGATGACCGGTGCACAGTTCCTCAATGCTGTTGCGCTGGGCCAGATCACGCCGGGACCGGTGGTGCAGACCGTCGCCGTCGTCGGCTACGCCGCCGCGGGATTGCTCGGCGGGGTGCTGGCCTCGGTTGTGGCATTCAGCCCGTCGTTCCTGTTCATCCTCTTGGGCGCCAAGCACTTCGACCGGATCCGCAGCAACAGCTACGTCCGGGCCTTCCTGGACGGCGCGGGTCCGGCTGCCATCGGTGCGATTCTGGGTTCGGCTGTACCGCTGGCCATGTCGATCAGCCAGACCTGGCAGTACGTGGTGCTGGCGCTGGCGGTGGTCGCGGTGTTCAGTCGGGTGAACGTCGTGATCACGTTGCTGCTGGCCGCCGGGGCCGGTGTCCTCGCCACCTCGCTGGGGCTGCCCCTGCCGAGCTGAGCGGGCGCACGTCAGCAGCAGTTCGGGTCGAGCACCCTGCAGAGTGCCGCGAGTGCGTCGCGTCGCGGCGTGTGGTGCACGTTCATGCCCTGTCGTTCGGAGATGACGAACCCGGCGGCACGCAGTTGGCCGAGGTGGTGACTTACGGTCGATTCGGCCAGGCCCACCGCGGCGGCGAGGGAGCCGGTGGTGCAGGGCTCGCCACAGGTGAACAGCAGCGACATCAGTTTGACGCGCGCCGGGTCCGCCAGCGCCTTGAGCCGCATGGCCAGGTCGAGTGCGGCGTCGTCGTCGGTCGGACTCGCGGCGACGGGTGCGCAGCACAACGGCTCCGACATGTCGATGACGGGGAGTGCCTTGGGCATGTAACCGATGCTACCGCAGGATGTTGACATATATCGAAAAGGTGCGGTAGAACGGTCCCAAGGATTTCGATATACGTCTCAGGCCTTAGGGGTGTCCCATGTCACGTGTCCAGCTCGCCCTGAACGTCGACAACCTCGACGAATCAATTGCCTTCTACCGCAGGCTCTTTGGCGTCGAACCGGCGAAGGTGAAGCCGGGCTACGCCAATTTCGCAGTGGAGAACCCGCCGCTCAAGCTGGTGCTGCTGGAGAACCCCGGTCACGGTGGGTCGGTCAATCATCTGGGTGTCGAGGTCGAATCCAGCGATACCGTGCACGCGGAGATCGCCCGCCTCACTGACGCGGGAATGTTCACCGAAGAGGAGATCGGCACCACCTGTTGCTTCGCCACTCAGGACAAGGTGTGGGTGACCGCCCCCGGCGGGGAACGTTGGGAGGTCTACACCGTCCTGGCGGACTCCGACACGTTCGGTGCTGCCTCGCGGGAATCGGCCGACGCGGCGTGCTGCGGGACGCAGGCATGACGCAGACCGCTGACGCCGGTGCGGCGACAGCTCGGCTCTCGACGCTCGACCGGTATCTGCCGGTCTGGATCGGGTTGGCGATGATGGCCGGGCTTCTGCTCGGCCGCTGGGTCCCCGGTCTGGACGTCGTACTGGAAAAGGTTCAGGTGGACGGCATTTCGCTGCCGATCGCGCTGGGCCTGTTGGTCATGATGTATCCGGTCCTGGCCAAGGTCCGCTACGACCGGCTCGACACCGTCACCTCCGACCACAAGCTGCTGGTGTCCTCGCTGGTGCTGAACTGGGTCTTCGGGCCCGCGCTGATGTTCGCGCTGGCGTGGCTGTTCCTGGCGGACCTGCCCGAGTACCGCACCGGGCTCATCGTCGTCGGCTTGGCGCGGTGCATCGCCATGGTCATCATCTGGAACGATCTCGCGTGCGGTGATCGGGAAGCCGCCGCGGTGCTGGTTGCGCTGAATTCGATCTTCCAGGTGCTGATGTTCGCGGTGCTCGGCTGGTTCTACTTGTCGGTGCTCCCGGGCTGGCTGCACCTGCCGCAGACCGAGATCGCGACGTCGCCATGGCAGATCGCGAAGTCGGTCCTGATCTTCCTCGGCATCCCGTTGGCTGCCGGCTACCTGTCGCGTCGGTTCGGGGAAAAAGCCAAGGGCCGTATTTGGTATGAGTCGACGTTCCTGCCCCGGATCGGACCGTGGGCGCTGTACGGGCTGCTGTTCACCATCGTGATTCTCTTTGCGCTGCAAGGGCATCAGATCACCACGCGCCCGTGGGACGTCGCCCGCATCGCGCTCCCGCTGCTGGCGTACTTCGCCATCATGTGGGGCGGTGGCTATGTCCTCGGCGCTGTCCTCGGCCTCGGCTACGAACGCACCACGACACTGGCTTTCACCGCGGCGGGCAACAACTTCGAACTCGCCATCGCCGTTGCCATCGCGACGTGGGGCGCGACCTCCGGGCAGGCCCTGGCCGGCGTCGTCGGACCGCTGATCGAGGTACCGGTTCTCGTCGCGCTGGTCTATCTGTCGCTGGCGCTGCGGCCGCGGTTGGGGGGCCTGCGCGCATGACACCCAAACCCAGTGTCCTGTTCGTCTGTGTACACAACGCGGGCCGGTCGCAGATGGCCGCCGCGCTGTTGACGCACATGTCGGAGGGACGGATCGAGGTACGTTCTGCGGGAACGGCACCCGCTGCTGAGCTCAACCCCGTCGCCGTCGCGGCCATGGCGGAACTCGGCATCGACATCACCACCGAAACCCCGAAGGTGCTCACCGCCGACACCGTGCAAACCAGTGACGTGGTGATAACCATGGGCTGCGGCGACACCTGCCCGTACTTTCCCGGGGTGTCCTACCGCGACTGGAAACTCGATGACCCGGCGGGCCAGCCCCTCGAGGCCGTCCGGCCCATCCGCGATGCCATCGCCGGCCGGGTCCGGGATCTGGTGGACGAGCTGTTGCCCGGCTAGGCCAAGCTGCCTAGTCGGCGATGAGTTGAGTTACGTAGGCACTCAACGGAACTAGCGAGATCCGGTCCAGCAGCTCTTGCGCGGCGGCGCGATCTTCGGCCGTATCCGTGCACTCGACGCGGCCCAGCAGCCAGATGATCGGGGCGAGCGAACGGTGTTCGGTGACACTGGCAGGCAATTCGCCGTTCCAGCTCGGGCCGGTGATGGCATACGTCTGCGGCGTCGTCCAGGCGACGTGCTCGTCGACGTCGTCGAACACATCGGCGCGGCCGGACAGCACCTGGAACAGATATCTGCGGTCGGCTGCGTCCGGCAGGGTCAGCACCCAGGGCTCGGCGTTCACGTCAAGGAATCGGTCGACGTACATGGCGTCGGTTGTGCTCGTCCGCATGAGCTGCTGCAGCGGGCAGCGCCTGGATACTGTCTCGTCCTCGGCGCGACGGCCGCGGCGTCCCGGGGGTCCGGCCAGGATCACCAGTGCGGCGACAGCGATGGACAACGTGCCGCACCACGGCAGAATATCGGCTGCTGACACGACCGCCGTACTCCAATCCGGTTGTGGCCCATTATCGATCGCGGGCCGGGTTCGGTCCGCTCATCCCACTGTGCAGGACGGCGCTGCCCGAAGTCTTGACACCTAGAGACTGATTCTTGACAGTTCGGGACAGCGCCGTCCGGGCCGGCGGCAGAGGTCTCAGCAGGGGGCGCCGGGCGGCGTGTAGTAGGGCACGCCTTCGTCTGTGTAGCAAGGCACTTCGCCGGCGACATACGGGACATGGGCCGCCGCGATCGCGGTGCCGACGGCGACGTCGCCCGCGATGTTGGTGCAGCCGCCGGCGGAGAAGTGGCGGCCGCCGGCACTGGCGCAGACGTCGGCGGCGGCGGTGGGGGCCACCACCAGTGGTGCAACGGTCAAGGCGCCGGCCATCAGTGCGACGGATACCAGCGCGGTGATGCGTGGGGTCATGGTGTTCCTCGGGTTGTTGAAGACGAACGGTCGCGCTTTGCTGCATATCCGGCTTTCGGGGGATGCAGGCAGCGATGGGCCGGTGCGGCGCTGCGCCGGCCCATCGCGGAATTCGACTGTGCTGCACCGTACACGTTTGTGTCTTGACATTTCACGACAAGTTTTTGACAGTTAGAGACATGTCGGTGATCCGGGGGACGGCGCTCACGAGCTTTCCTGAGTTGGTTGCTGAACTCGGCGGCGACAGCGACGCGCTTCTTGCTGCGGCGAACATCGCGGGCGCGGACGTCGGCCGTCACGATCGGTTCATCTCGCTGCCCCGCGGTGTCCAGATGCTCGAGTCCGCCGCGGCGGCTTTGCGCGCTCCCGATTTCGGCCGTCGGCTGGCGCTACGGCAATCCATCGACATCCTCGGCCCGGTCGGGTTGGCGGCGCGCAACGCCGAAACGGTCGCCGATGCCTTCGTCGTCTTCGACAAGTTCATGGCCGCCTACAGTCCGGCGATCAGTGCTCGCATCACCGTCTCCGTCGGCACGGACCTACGCCGCTTCGAGTTCGAATATCTCTTGGACCCGGCGCCGCCACAGGCACAGGCCATCGAGTTGTCACTGGGCGTCACGCTTCAAGTGCTGCGACTTTTCCTCGGGCCGGGCTACCGACCGCTGTCGGTGCACCTGCCGCATTCGGCACGCACGTCGGCCGACGAGTACCAGGCCTACTTCGGCTGCCCGCCGTCGTTCGGTGCACCGGTCGCCGGGTTCACGCTGCGCGCCACCGACTTGGCGCGACCGTTGCCCACCGACCGGATCGCGCATCAGACGGCCATGGACTACCTCATCAGTACCATCGGTGAATCCGAGCCTGCCACAACGCAATTGGTTCGGACCTTGGTTCGTCAGCTGCTGCCCGGTGGGGCCGTGGGACTGCAGGACATCGCCCGCCATGTCGGGCTGCATCCGAAGACACTGCAGCGGCGCCTATCGGCCGAGGGGGCGACGTTCGGGGACCTGGTCGATCAGACCCGCCGGGACACCGCGCAACGGTTACTGCTCGATACCGAGCTGACCCTCGACCAGCTCTGCCGAAATCTCGGCTATGCCGAACAGAGCGTGCTCACCCGGTCGTGCAAGCGGTGGTTCGGTATGACGCCCACGGCATTTCGGAGCAATCGAAGCTGAGGTTCTAGTGGATCCGCGGCCGGCGGCAGTAGTCCGAGAACTCGACGTAGAACGCCGTGCGTTGACCCGGCTGCCGAAGATTCGGCAAACGGCCTCGAACATTCTCAGCAAAACATACACTTTTTGAATAACCGTATGTTGCTATTGAATCGACCAGGGCACATCTGCGTTATTCAACACAGATGACGCAGACGAGGACGAGGCCGATGGCTATCCGCGAAGCGAAACGCAGTCATACGAGGGTGGCGGCAGCGGTGCTGATCAGCATCATGCTGGCCGCGGTGGTGTTCACCTACTTGTCGTACACCGCGGCGTTCACCCCGACCGACACCGTGTCGGTGCTGGCGCCCCGCGCGGGTCTGGTGATGGATCCCGATGCCAAGGTCAAGTACCGCGGTATCCAGGTGGGCAAGGTCGAGCAGATCGACTATGCCGGTGACCAGGCGAAGCTGACGCTGGCGGTTCTCAGTGACCAGATGCGCTACATCCCCTCGAACGCGCGGGTCCGGCTCGGCAGCACGACGGTGTTCGGCGCCAAGTCGGTCGAGTTCCTGCCGCCGGAGCAGCCGTCGAAGGAGTCGCTGCGTCCGGGCGCGCAGGTGCAGGCCAAGGATGTCCAGCTGGAGATGAACACGGTCTTCCAGACGCTGACGGATCTGCTCGACAAGATCCATCCGGTCAATCTGAATGCCACGGTGACCGCGCTGGGTGAAGGCCTGCGGGGCCGCGGCGATGACGCTGGTGCGGCTGCGGCCGGGCTGAGCCAGTACCTGGCGTATTTCAACCCGAAGCTGCCGACCCTGCAGCAGGATTTCAAGGACACCGCGACGGTCGCGGGGATTTACGGTGACGCGGCGCCCGACCTGGCCAAGGTTTTCCAGAACGCGCCGACGGTCAGCAAGACGCTGACCGACGAGCGGGATGACTTGAACGCGGCGCTGCTGGCGTCCACCGGGTTCGCCAACAATGCGTACGCGACCATCTCGCCGGCCGCCGACGACTACATCGCCGCCATCCAGCGGCTGCGCGCGCCGCTGAAGGTCCTGGGCGACTACTCACCGGAGTTCCCCTGCCTCCTGCAGGGCGTGTCCAAAGCCGTCGCGAGGTTCGGTCCGGTATTCGGTGGCATCAAACCGGGACTGTTCGTCGCGGCCAACTTCTTCCCCGGCGCGCCCAACTACACCTACCCCGAGAGCCTGCCGATGGTGAACGCCTCCGGTGGCCCGAACTGCCGTGGCCTTCCGGACCTGCCGTCCAAGCAGTTCGGCGGCTCCTGGTACCACTCGCCGTTCCTGGTGACCGACAACGCCTACATCCCGTTCCAGCCCAACACCGAGTTGCAGTTCGACGCTCCCTCGACACTGCAGTTCCTGTTCTCCGGTGCCTACGCAGAGAGAGACCGCTACTGATCGTCGGCGCTTGAACCCGTCATCGCCGAATACAACGCGACCAACATCCGCCACTAGACGGGCGCGGCAGGCGTGGCCGCGCCACCGGCAGCGGCAGCTTGAGCCAGGACCGCTCCACCGAGCCAGCGACGAAGGTAGTCACGCAGTTCGTCGCGACTGCGACCCGCGGGATTGGGCGCGATGAAGAACGACAAGATGGTGCGCAGGGTGTGCTCGACGAGTTCACGAAGCAGCGTTTCATCGAAACTGTAGTGCGCCCAGTCGACGTCGAACCGGGTGATCACCTGCATTCCCAATTCCATCGCCTGTTCGGAAGCCATCGCGGGGGCGTGGCTGCCTCGGTTGGCCTCCGACAGCACGATCCCCAAATGTGGTGTCCGCGTGATCTCTTCGAGCGTGAACAGCACCCCTTCGGTCATCGCATCGGCGGGGTCGGTGATGCCGGCAACAGCCACAATCAGCCGGTCGAAGAAGGCCCCCACTGTGGTGATCGCCGCCGCCGCCATGAGCGATTCGGCGTTGGGAAAGTACCGGTACACGGTTTGCCTGATCACGCCGAGCGCGTTGGCGACCTCGGCAATGCTGATGCCAGAACCTTTGTCCGCCATGAGTTTGGCTGCCATCGAGACGATCCGGGCGGCGGCGTCCTCATCACTGGCAGGCGGCTGACCATCCCACCCACGCCTACCCGCCATGGCGTCGAGTCCCCCGCATTCGGCCAGGATACCGGCACGCTGTGCTCACGCGGTCGTGCAAGCGCGGTGGCTCAGCCGAGCCGCGTCCAGAGGCAATAGCCGGAAAACTCGACCGAGGACGCCGTGGGAGCGACGTCGAAGTGCAATGTCTGGTCCGGCGCGCCGTCGGTCACCGCGGGCGCGCTGACCACGCCGGCACTGAGCACTGCGCGCTGCTCGACGTGGCACCGGTTCCCGGGGCCGAGCGGGGTGCCACTCCACTTGCCGGACATCAGGTTTGGATTCCGCATGCCCTGACCGCGCAGGGCGATGACGGGGCCGGTGCTCCACCAGCGGTCGCTGGGCTCCGCGGGTAGCGCGACGGCCTGCCAACGCCCTTCGTGACACTGCAGCGGGGTGTTGGCGCCCGCCGTGGGCGCGGGCGTCGTCGGCATGGTGGTGGCTTCGTCGGCCGTGGGCGGACACAGCTGATCCTGTTGGGGCGCAACGGGGTCGGCCGAACATGGTGGCGCCACCGCGGTCGCCAGGGCGACTGCGGCCGTCGCGACGGTCGTGCGGAGCATGGCTACAACTTCGTGAGATCGGTCTTCATGAGCATGACGTTGTACTCGCTCCACAATGACAGGTTCCAGTACAGATCGGTACCCGTGCCCAGGGTCGACGGCGACCAGGGCTGCATCATGGGCGCGTAGATGCCGCCATTCTGTTGCGGCATCAGCACGGTGGCCGCGGACCAGGTGCCCTGCGGGGTATCGGCGGTGCGCAGCACGACGTTGTTGAACTGGTCGGCGTAGAGCGTGACGTACTTGCCCAGCGTCGGGTTGTACTGCACCGACATCTCGCTGACGTGGTTGCCGGCCTTGGCGATACCGCATGCGCCGGTGTCCTGGCCGAACACGACGCCGGCCTTCGACGGGTCCTTGTACCAGCCCTGTTTGATCGCGCCGATGCCGAACCAGCCGCCCGCGCTGCCCTTGTTGTAGTACTCGTACTTGGACGCGTCGAGGATGTCGGCCTCGGCGACCCGGGACACGTAAGCGGCGCCGCCGCGTCCGTTCGGGGTGCCGTACGAGTAGACGTAGCCATCGCCGGGACGAACCAGGGCTGCCTGTTGGAAATTGGCGTTGCCGCCCCAGTTCTGGCGGACGCTCTGCGGTGCGATGGTCCAGTTCTCACCGTTGTCGGTCGAGTACGCCATCGCCGAATAGTTCGTCGTCCATTGGCCGGGCGCGCCCCACTGCTTGACCGACATGAAACTCAGGTACTGGGTGGCGCCGAATTGGGTGCCCGGCGTCGGCACCGAGATGCCCGAGGTCGGGATCAGCGTCACTCCGGACGGCAGGCCCGCGGGGAGCTTGGCGGGCAGGATGATCTGGCGCGCTGTCGTCGGCGACGACAGCGGTGTACCGCCGAACATGTTGCCGTTGAACCACTGGCCGGCCGGAATCGAAATGCCGTCGGCGAGGTTGGCATCCGACGAGCGGAACAGGATGTTGTTCAGCCAGTTTCCGGTCATGTTCGGGCCGCTGAAGGTGTCGCCGAACGCCATCAGCACCTGGTGCTCGTTGATCGGCGTGTTCGGATCGTCGGCAATTCCGTTGTCCCACACGGTGCCGACGTCGGTCCCCCAGACCCCGAACCGGTTGTAGGTGTCGTTGGGGGCGAAGTTGCCTGTCACCCAGTCGACGAAACTCGTCGACGGACTGAGCTGTTGACCTGGCGTGGGGAAGACCGGCCGGGGGTTCATGGCCGCGGTGAGCGCCGCCATGGGATTGCTCAGCACCTGGCCGGTGGTGGTGAGTGCGCTGACGAGGTTCTGCGGCTTGATGGCCGTCAGCAGGTTGTCGATCTCTTTGCGGGCGAAAGCCAGCACGGTCCACGCCAGCGTCGGCTGGGCCGGGCTGCCCGCCGGGTTGAACGCCCAATTCAGTGCGCCGGACACGGCTTTCATCACGGCGGCCACCGGGTTCAGGGGCTTGGCCGCGGGCGCGGTGACGTTCGGAGTGAGCAGGTTCGTCGTCGCGGATACGGGGCTCGGTGCCGCCGTGACCGCGCTGGTGGTGACCTTCATGACCGTCGGTGCGACTGCCGCGGCACTGACCGGCTTGGTGGACGCCGCGGTCTGCGGGGTGGCGAGCGGCTTCGCGGCAGGGGGCGTATCGGGGGTCAGCCGTGGGCGCTTCGGAGTCTTCGGCACCCCGGCGGCGGCCACGGCGGCGTCGGTGGCGTTGTTGTTCTTCGGCTGGTTCGCGCGATCACGCACCTTGCCCGGTGTCTTGGCCGGCTTGTCGGCCTTGGGGTCGGTCTTGGGATCGGCCGCGCTGTCGTCGGCGGTGCCTGTAGCCGGCGTCTCGGTCTTGTCGTCGCCCTTCTTGGGGCGGGGTTTGTCGCGACGCGGTTTGGTTGTGCTTCCCGAAGTGCCGGACGGCCCGGCGTTCTCGCCGGTCGCGGACGTCGCTGCCGGGCCTCCGGATGCTCCTGCTTCGGTCTGGTCGGCCCACGCGGCGCCCTGCCCGGACGCGATCGCGGTTCCGATGCCGAGTGCGACGGCGAGCCTGCCGACCCGGCCGATGTAGCGTGCGGCGCTCATCGTGTCTCCCTGCTGTTCCAGCTAATTAACCAATGGAACAACATCGGGTCGAACCGCGGGAGACTTTCGACGGGGTTGTTTCCGTCTCGATACGTCAGCGGAGCAGACCGGCCTCGCGGAGTGCGTCCTCGTACAACTCGATGGCGTGGTCGATGCCGCGATCGACCCAGCTGTCGACGAAGGCCACCCGGTCGGCGATCAGCTGAATTCCGGTGGCCCAGCGCTCGAAATCCCCAGTGCGGCGCAGGATATCGATTTGGACGCGGGTGCCCTTGACGTGGATGAACCCGCCCAACTCCGTCGTCTGGGGGCGCAGCACCGTGACGTCGAAGCCTTCGATCCGGCCGTCGTCGACGAGTGCCTGCAGGTAGCCACGGGCGTCGCGCAGAGCCGCGAGGGCCTGCAGTTCCCGTCCCTGGGTGGGCAATCCCCAGGCAATCCAGATTCCGGTGTCGGACATGGCGCCTTACGCTACGCGCGCGCCGAGCAGCCGGCGGGGAAGACGCGGGCGACGCATGGTGCGCGCCACCCATTCGCCGAGGGTCACCCCGGCGGCCAGTGTGCAGCCCACCATGACGGCGGTGAACAGGTTTGAGATGGCCGCCAGGGTCTGGCCGGCCATGATCTCGGACAATCCGCGGTAGACCGCGAGACCGGGCACCAGCGGAGTGATGCCGGCGACGGCGACGATGATCGGCGGGACGACGGCGCGCCGGGCCAGCAGGCCGCCGGCCAGACCCACGACGGTGGCGGCCACCGCGGACGCGACGATCGGGCCGAGCCCCGCATTCAAGGTGGACCCGACGAGGCCCGCACCGACAGCACCCGACGCGAACGAGGTGGTGAGCGCCTTCAGCGACGCGTAGCTGGCGAGTGCGAAGGCCGCTGACGCCAGGCCGCCGGTGAGCACCATGATCGGCAACGGCGCATAGGGGAGCACCTCCTGCTGCATGGGCGGCAGGCTCGCGCCGAGGGCTGAGGTGAGTCGGAGCGCGATGCCCACGCCGCCGACCAGTCCTGCGGTGAAGACCATCACCTCGATGAACCGGCCCGCCGCCGTGACCGGCGCGCCCGTGATGGCGTCCTGCACCGAACCGACGAGCGACAACCCGGCCATGAGCACGATGATGCCGGACACGATGATGCGGTACGGCGCAACAATGGCGCTGTGTTCGATGGCCAGCTTGTAGATGAACGCGGCCGGTACCGTCGCCATGAAGCCGCCCATGACCTGCTGGAAGAAATAGGGCAGACCGAGCTTGCCGAGAGCGACGTTGGTGCCGTAGATCGCTGCGGTGGTGACGAACGAGACGACGGCGAGCGTCGGGCTGCCGCCGAGCATGAGCGTCACTGCGGCCGCCATCAGGGCCCAACCTGACAGCGCGACCTTGCGTGAATACGGATGGTCGGCGGCGACGATGTGGTCCAGCGCCGCGCGGGCGGGCTTGAGGCCGAGGTGGCCGCGGCCGATCTGCCGCAGGAGCGTGTCCACCTGTTCGAGGCGCGTGTAGTCCAGCGAGCGGTACTTCACCGTGCGCATGTAGTTGGTCGGTGGCAGGCCCGGACCGCGCCGCGCCGAGACGTGGATGGCGTTGTAGGTGACGTCGACGGCGCAGTCCGGCAGTCCGTAGGTGGCGGCGACGAAGGCGATCTGCTTACTGGTGTCGATGGCGCCGGTACCGGAGTCCAGCAGCACCTCGCCGACGTTCATCGCCAGCTCGACGACCTCGGTGACGGCGCGCTCGTCGCTCAGGTCGACAGGCTGCGCCGGCGCGATGACGGGCAGGCCCGCGGTGTCGGCGGTGGACGGCCGGTCGCCGAGTATGCGGCGTCGAGCGGAGGCGACGCGGTCACGCAGTGTCACACCAGAAGCGTAGGTCCCAGCTCGGCTGCCCTAGTACGACTGTCCATTGGCGTAGCGCTCACGACGGAAGTGGCGACCGTTGCCGCGGTTGCGGCTCTTGTACGTCGGCAGCTGGGAGTCACAGTTCGGGCAGATCAGCCGCAGGTTCTCCCGGCAGTTGTTCGTCGGGTTGCCGTCGATGTGGTCGAGTACCAACACCAGTGACTGGTCGTGCCAGGTCGTGTCCCCGCCGCAGATCGCACAGCAGTTGGATTGAGCGCCGGCGAGGTACTGCCTGATGTAGTGATCGTGATAGGTGGCGACATACGCCTCGCCTGTCTCGAGCCACCGCTTCGTTCGGGCGTCGCTGCGGGTCGCCGCCTGACATGAGTTGCTGCAGTAGACCTTCTGGCTGCGCTTCACGAGCGGAGTGCCACAACCACGGCATGACCTCATAGAGCGACGCTACGACGAGCCACCGACAAGCCGCGGCTGCGTAGTGGAGCCCCCGGTCAGGATTGAACTGACGGCCTTCCGCTTACAAGGCGGGTGCTCTACCACTGAGCTACGGAGGCATGCGGTTCGACGGAACCGCCCCAAATCTTAACCTGTGCCCGGACCCGGTTGCTCTTGGCCGTTCTCGCCGCCGGTTCTCTGGGCGGCCCGAGCCGCTGCCCGCTTGCCGCGCTGGCGGCTCAGCGGGATGCGCCCGGCGATGTTGCTCAGCGGATTCACCGCGTCGTTGAGGACGAGAACCGCGTCGTACAGCTTGTCGACGGTCGGGGCGAGCCCGGCGAGCACGGGCGCCAGTTGGTTGAGGTTGTCGACGACGTCGTTCAACTTCATCAGGGCACCGTCGGGTGCGGTCAGGACGTCGATGGCGCCGCCCTCGTCGAGGAGTCGTTCGGCGATACCGCCCTCGCTGAGCAGGCGGTCCACGAGGCCGCCGTCGGCGAGCATCTTGTCCACCGACCCGCCGTCGCCGAGGAGGCGGTCGGCGATGCCGTCAGGGCGCAGCACCCGATCGACCACGCCGTTGTCGGCCAGTAGTCGATCGGCGATACCGCCTTCGCCGACCAACCGATCGGCGATGCCTTCGGGTCGAAGGACCCGGTCCACAATGCCGCCGTCTGCGAGCACCTGGTCCACGACGCCGCCTTCGGCGAGCCCACGATCTGCCACCCCACCCGGGGCGAGCACCCGGTCAAGGATGCCGTCGGCGGACAGTACGCGGTCGACGACACCGCCGTCGGCAAGGACGCGGTCGGCTGGGCCGCCCGGTTCGAGCAGTCGGTCGACGATGCCGCCCGTACTCAGCAGCCGGTCCACCACACCGTCGTCGGCGAGGAAGCGGTCGGCCGGCCCGTCTTTGGCGATCAGGCGGGCGGCGATGCCGTCTTCGCTGAGTACCCGGTCCACGACACCGTCCGGGGCGAGCACCTGTTCGGCGAAGCCGCCGGGGGCGAGTACTCGCGACAACGCCCCTTCGTCGGATGTCAATTGGTCCAGCAGGCCGCCGTCGAGGGTCAGCTGGTCGATGATGCCGCCGGGTGCCAGTGCCCGTGTCACGGCGCCGCCCTCGGCGGTGAGGCGGTCGAGGAGGCCGCCGTCCTGGCTGATCTGGTCGACCAGACCACCCGGGCGGAGCAACCGGTCGAGCACGCCGCCCGGCGCCAGCGCCCGGCCGAGCGGAGCGTCGTCGTCGACCAGTCGGGTGAGGCGGCCGGCCCGGCTCAGCGTGTCATCGAGGCCGAGCATGGACATGACGGGCGAACCCACGCTGGTGTCGCCGAGTGCGTGTTGCACGGTCGACAGCGTGCCGCTGGCGATTTCGAGACCGGCGCTGGCGATCTTGAGCGGCGTCGAGGCCAGGTCTGACAGGGCTTTACCCAGATCCATCGGCCAAGTGTATGGCGCGGATCACATTTGATGTTGCTGAGGTAGATACCGGCGGTCCGGCTATTTAGCTGGATGACTCACAGTATGTTCACAGCTATCGAGCAGGGAGGATTTAAGGGCCGCGAGGACCATGGCTGCATGGCTATGGCTGCAGTTCCTGAAGCGACGCCCGAAGCTCGGATTCTCGTCGTCGACGATGAGACCAACATCGTTGAGCTGCTTTCGGTGAGTCTGAAGTTCCAGGGCTTCGAGGTGCACTCCGCCTCCAACGGCCCCGCCGCACTCGACAAGGCCCGCGAGGTCAAGCCCGATGCGGTGATCCTCGACGTGATGATGCCCGGTATGGACGGGTTCGGCGTGCTGCGCCGGATGCGCGCCGACGGCATCGACGCGCCGGCCCTGTTCCTCACCGCCCGCGACAGCCTGCAGGACAAGGTGGCCGGCCTGACGCTCGGCGGCGACGACTACGTCACCAAGCCGTTCAGCCTGGAAGAGGTCGTGGCGCGACTGCGGGTGATCCTGCGCCGCACCGGCCGTGGCGTCGAAGAGCCGCGCAGCGCCCGGTTGACGTTCGCCGACATCGAGCTCGACGAGGACACCCATGAGGTGTGGAAGGCCGGCGAACCGGTGTCGCTGTCGCCCACCGAGTTCACCCTGCTGCGCTACTTCATCATCAACGCGGGCACTGTCCTGTCGAAGCCGAAGATTCTCGACCACGTGTGGCGCTACGACTTCGGCGGTGACGTGAACGTCGTCGAGTCCTATGTGTCGTACCTGCGCCGCAAGATCGACACCGGTGAGAAGCGCCTGCTGCACACGCTGCGCGGGGTCGGTTACGTGCTCCGCGAGCCGCGGTGATGAGCGCTCGCGCGAAGAACAGACGGCGCTGAGACGTTTTTGGCGAGCCATCGCCAACAATGGAGTGATGACACGCCGACAGGGCGAGCGCAGCGACGGGATAGGCCGCGTTACCCATGGCATTCCGCTGCGGGTGGGGCTGGTCGCCGCGACGGTGCTGCTGGCCGCTCTCGGTCTGCTGGCCTCCGGCGTCGCCGTCACCTCGATCATGCAGCACAGCCTGATCAACCGCGTCGACGAGACGCTGCTGGACGCCTCGCGTAGCTGGGCGCAGGAGCCGCGGCGGATTCCGGCCACGCCCATCGAAGGCCCGAACCCGGCGCGGCCGCCGTCGAACTTCTATGTCCGGGGCATCGACCCCGACGGCCGGGTGTGGATTGCCGTCAACGACAACGACGCACAGCCGGCGCTGCCGGACAGCAATGACGTCGGCCCGGTGCCGACGACGGTCGGCTCGATCCACCACTCCGACGTGAAGTGGCGGGCCATGACGGTGCGTAGTCCGTCGGGCGAGCTGACGACGGTGGCGATCGACCTCTCCGATGTGGCATCGACGGTCCGCGCGCTGGCGTGGTCGCAGGTCGGCATCGGTGCCGCGGTGCTGCTGATTCTCGGAATCGCCGGTTATGTCGCGGTGCACCGCAGCCTGCGCCCGCTCGACGAGGTGGAGCGGACGGCCGCCGACATCGCCGCCGGGCAGCTGGACCGTCGTGTTCCGGAGCGGGACTCACGTACTGAGGTCGGCCGATTGTCGTTGGCGCTGAACGGGATGCTCGCGCAGATTCAGAATGCGGTGGCCTCGTCTGAACAGTCGGCGGAGTCGGCGCGCACGTCCGAGGACCGGATGCGCCGCTTCATCACCGACGCCAGCCACGAGTTGCGGACGCCGCTGACCACCATCCGCGGATTCGCCGAGCTGTACCGGCAGGGTGCCGCCAGTGACGTCGAGATGCTGATGAGCCGCATCGAGAGCGAGGCCCGGCGCATGGGGCTGCTGGTCGAGGATCTGCTGCTGCTCGCGCGGCTGGACCAACAGCGGCCGCTGGAGCAGCGGCCCGTCGACCTGCTGATCCTGGCCACCGACGCCGTGCACGACGCGCGGTCCATCGCGCCGCAGCGGTCGGTGTCGCTGGAATTGCTGGACGGCCCCGGCACTCCCGAAGTCCTGGGCGATGAAGCGCGGCTGCGCCAGGTGCTGGGCAACCTGGTGATGAACGCCGTGCAGCACACCCCGGAGACGGGCGGCATCACGGTTCGCGTCGGCACCGTCGACGGCGACGCGGTGCTCGAGGTCTGCGATCAGGGCCCGGGCCTGTCGGCCGAGGACGCCCACCGCATCTTCGAACGCTTCTACCGCACCGACTCGTCGCGCACCCGGACCAGCGGCGGAACGGGGCTCGGGTTGTCGATCGTCGACTCCCTGGTGCGGGCACACGGCGGCGTCGTCACCGTGACCACCGCGCCGGGCCACGGCTGCCGGTTCACGGTGCGTCTGCCGCGTATCGGCGGCGCGGCCGACTCTGCAGAATCAGCCGGCGGTGGCGAGGGCGGCGATGATCTTGGCCTGAGCCTCGTCGAGTGATTCCGGCGACGGGTTGCGGTCGACGTTGGCGAACCCGAAGTCGGACAGGTTGCGGGCCGGGAACACGTGCACGTGCAGGTGCGGCACCTCGAGCCCGGCGATGATGACGCCGGCCCGTTCGGTGTCGAACGCCGTGCACACGGCGCGGCCGATCTTCTGCGACACGGCCATCACCTTGCTCCACAGCTCGGGGTCCACGTCCTGCCAGTTGTCCACCTCGGCCCGGGGCACGACCAGGGTGTGGCCCTGCGTCATGGGCTCGATGGTGAGGAACGCGACGACGTCGTCGTCCTCGTAGACGAATCGGCCCGGCAGGTCGCGGTTGATGATCATGGTGAAGACGGACGGCATGTGCCCAGCCTATTGCTCGACGCGGGTGCCGGACAGCCAGGGCTCGATGTCGGTCGCGAAGGGGCTGTCGCCGATGGACTCGTAGTCCTGCTGAAAAGCGTCCGCCGTCAAGTGCTTTCGTGGATTGCGGCCGGTCCGCACAAATCCCGAGAACTCGAATTTGACGGCCGCGCGGCCCGGTTCTACGCCGCCAATCAGTTGGTCTGATCGGCAGGCTGCTCGAACGTCATGGCTTCGAGGTTCCAGTACCCGCGCAGGTTCGTGATGAGCCCGTCGCCGTTGACCTTGTAGGTGAAGACGCCGCGGACGCTGGCGACGAAGCCGTTCGGGAATTCGGTGCGCAGCACCAGGATGTAGGCGATCTCGTCGGGCGAGCTGGACGGGAACGTCTCCTCGCACGTCACCGTCAGCTGGTTGGGCCCGATGTTGGTGTCGTAGAAGGCGGCGAGGGCCTCCTTGCCCTTCACGCCGGTGCCATCCGGGTTGGTGACGGCCTCACCGATGGGGTCCTCGACGACGATGTCGTCGGCCATCAGGGCGAGCCAGCCCTCGCGGTCGTGGCTCTGCACGCAACGCCACGACGACTGCGAGGCGGTGACAACTGGGTTCTCGGACAAGGGTTTCCTTCCAATCATGCCGAAACGGCATTCCAGCAGCTGGAATGCCGTCTCGGGGTGGCGCGTCTCGCTCAGCGGTCGGCGTCGGTGTACCGGATGACACCGCGGATGTTGCGGCCCTCCAGCATGTCCTGATAGCCCTCGTTGATCTGTTCCAGCTTGTACTGGCGGGTGACCATGTCATCGAGGTTGAGGCGGCCGGCCTTGTACATGGCCAGCAGTGACGGGATGTCGTGGTGCGGGTTGCCGCCACCGAAGATGGTGCCCTGCAGGCGCTTCTGCATCAGCGTCAGCATCGACAGGTTGAGCTTCACATCGAGGCTGGCCATGTTCGCCACCGCCGTCACGACGCAGGTGCCGCCCTTGCTGGTGATGTTCAGGTAGTTGTCGATGTCCTCGCCGTGCAGCTCGCCGACGGTGACGATGGTCTTGCTGGCCATGCGGCCTTCGGTGACCTCGGCGACGCCGGCCATGGCGCTGAAGATGTCCGGGTAGGCGTGGGTGGCGCCGAACTTCAGGGCGTTGTCGCGTTTGAACTCAACGGGATCCACGACGAAGACGTTGCGCGCACCGGCGTTCAGCGCACCCTGGAGCGCGCCGGTGCCGACACCGCCGACGCCGACGATGCACACGTCGTCGCCGGGGCGGACGTCGCCGCTGCGGACTGCCGAGCCGTAGCCGGTGGTGACGCCGCAACCGACCAGGCACGCCACCTCGAACGGGATGGTCGGGTCGATCTTCACGACCGAGCTCTTGTGCACCACCATGTACGGGCTGAAGGTGCCCAGCAGCGTCATCGGCAGTACCGGGGTGCCGTCCGCAGTGTGGACGCGGTTGGTGCCGTCGGAGACGGCGGCGCCGGTCAGCAGATACATCCCCAGGTCGCACAGGTTGCGCATGCCGGCCTGACACGACGGACACTCGCCACACGACGGGATGAACGACAGCACGACGTGGTCGCCGACCGCGATGTGGTCCACGCCCGGTCCGACCTCGACGACGACGCCCGCACCCTCATGACCGCCGAGCACGGGGAATCCGGCCATCGGGATGTCGCCGGTCACCAGGTGGTGGTCCGAGTGGCACATGCCCGAGGCTTCCATCTGGATCTTGACCTCGTCCTTGACGGGGTCGCCGATCTCGATCTCCTCGATCGACCACGGCTTGTTGAACTCCCAGATGAGAGCACCTTTTGTCTTCACCGCATGTGCCTTCCACTAGAACCTGTTTCAGTTAGCGTAGAGGGAATAGTTACGTTCGTCACACCCACCCCCCAACCAACTGCTTGGCCGGTTCACCAGATCGGGACCGGAGCCTCGCCCAGCGGGTAGTAGCCCGGCAGCTGCTCGCCGGCGAGGCTGCGCTGGATGCGTTGCTGCATGCCTTTCGACAGTTTTCCGGCCGTCATCAGGTCCAGATAGAGCTTCTGCACGTGACCGAAGTCGAAGAAGTCGCGCTGCCAGGCGATCTTCGGTTCGCCGTCGACGTTCTCCAGCCGGAACCAGCTGCCGCCGATGCCGTAGATCTCGCGCGCGGGGGCAGATGCGTCGTCAGGATCGCCGACGATCTGCTTCCAGAAGCCGACAACCTCGCCCTGCTTGTCGTCGATCACCACCCGCTGGTACGGGTATTTCCAGCCCTCGAGGCCTTCCATCTCCAAACCCAGAGCGATGTCGCGGATTTCGGCCTTACCGAGGCACATGACGTCCTCCTTGGGACCGATGTTCCAGCCGTAGGTGGCGTCCTCGGTGTAGAAGTCGGCCATGGGCTTCCAGTCGCCGGCCGCCTCTGCGTCACGGTTGACCTGCAGCCACCGTTCGACCCACTCTTCGAGTTGTGCGCGGGGGAATGACGTCATTGTCTTGTCCTTTGTTTTCAGCTGGTTTCGCGGATGAACAGGGCCTGCGTCGGGCACTCGGCGACAGCGCGCTCGATCTCGTCGCGCGCCTCGTCGGGTGGCGTCTCGTCGAGGATCTCGACGGTGCCGCGCTTGGGGACGTTGAAGTAATCCGGTGCTTCCAGGGAACACATCGCGTGGCCCTGGCAGAGCTCTCGGTCGACCTCGACGCGGTAGGAACCCATCTCAGGCAACTTCCCCGGTCGCTGCGCTTCCACCCGCCGAATCGCGCCTCCGGTAGCGGACGGTGGCGGGACGGGCCAGCTGGACGACCATCTTCGAGTGGTCGTTCTGGTAGCTCTCCGGAGGCTGCGCCATCTCGAACTCGTACTCGCGCAACAGAACCGAGAAGATCGCCTTGATCTGCATCTGGGCGAACGCGGCCCCCACGCAACGGTGCTTGCCGGCGCCGAACGGGATCCAGGTCCACCGGTTCAGCAGGTCTTCCTGCCGTGGCTTCTCGTACCGGTCGGGGTTGAAGGCGTCGGGGTCCGGGAAGTCCTCGGGAAGCCGGTTGGAGATCGCCGGGGAAGCGGCCACCATCTGACCCTTGTGGATCGGGTGCTCGGCGACCTCGAACTCGTCCTGCGCGACGCGCATCAGGATGATCAGCGGCGGGTGGAGGCGCAGCGTCTCCTTGAGCGCGTTGTCCAGGTTCGGAATCTGGCGCAGCGCATGGAAACTCACCTCCTGGCCGTCGGCGTAGAGATCGTCGAGCTCCTGCTGGACCTTGGCGTAGAAGTCAGGGTGACGCAGCAGTTCGATCAACGTCCACGACGACGTGCCCGAACTGGTGTGGTGCCCGGCGAACATCAGTGAGATGAACATGCCGGTGACCTCGTTGGCGCTGAAGCGGTGGTTGCCCTGTTCGTCCTTGATCGAGACCAGGACGTCGAGCAGGTCGCGATCGCTCTTGTCGGTGGGCGGGTTGGCAATTCGGCCGTTCATGACCTCCTGCACCAACTCCACCAGGTTGGCCCGGGCCTCGTCGCGGATGCGGAAGCTCTCGATGGGCAGGTAGGGGTCGACGTAGCAGAGCGGATCGGTGCCGCGCTCGAGCAGGTGGTAGTAGTTCGCGAACCGCGAGTCGAGCTGGTTGCGGAACTTCGGGCCGATCAGGCAGGCCGTCGAGGTGTAGATGGTGAGCTCGGAGAAGAACTCCAGCAGATCGATTTCGCCGGAGTCGCCCCAGGTCTCGGTCATCCGCCGGACTTCGCGCTCGATGGTGGCGGCATGGCCCTTCATCTGCTCGCCGCGCAGCGCGGTGTTGTGCAGCATCTCGGCCCGGCGTTCGGGGTCGGCGTCGAACACCACGCCCTCACCGAAGATCGGGGTCATGAACGGGTATGCCTCGGCCTGGTTGAGTTCGCTGTCGCTGGAGCGGAAGAAGAACTCGTTGGCCTCGGAGCCCGTCAGCAACACCACCTGCTTGTCGGCGAGCTGGAACCAGCCGACATCGCCGCATTCGTCGCGGACGCGCTGCATCAGTCCGATCGGGTCGGTGCGGAACTCCTCCAGGTGGCCGTGTTCCTCGGCGCCACCGGAAACCCGTTGTACCTCTTTGGTGATGGTCATTGACCGGTCTCCTCTTTGCTCCTCGCGTCCGCGGGCATCCCTTCCTCGCCCAGAGCGAGCGACTGACGTTCCTTTGCTTCGGCCAGCGGTGCTTCGGGCTGAAGTTCCATGTTGGCGATGTATCCGCCGCGCGGGGTCTCGGCGACGAACGTGATGGCGCGGGCCAGGTCGGCCGCGCGCAGGAAGTAGCTGTGGCGGGCCTGGCCCCACTTGGCCCAATCCTCAAGTGCCGGGCCGATTTTCTCGGCCGGCAGGCTCCAGCCCATCGAGGTCATGGTGGGGCCGGGATGCACCACCGAGGCGCGCACGCCGGTGCCTTCGAGCTCCATCTGGAAGTTGGTCACCATCGCGACCAGACCGGCCTTCGCGGCGCCGTACGCGCCCATGTGCGGGCGCTGGCGCAGCGCCACGTCCGAGCCGACGAAAATCAGGTCGCCGCGGCGGCGCTCCACCATGCCGTCGAGCGCGGCGCGGGCCATCCGGTTGGCGCCGACCAGGTGAATCTGCAGCTGCTCGGCGAATTCGTCGGTGCTCATCTCGTGCAGCCGGCCGAAGTTGGTGTCACCGGCGCCGGTGACCAGCACCTCGATGTCGCCGAGCGCGGCGGTGGCCTTCGCGACGAAGTTCTCGACCGACGCGGTATCGGTGACGTCGAGCGGCAGCGCAATCGCCTCGCCGCCTTCGGCTTTGATCTGGTCGACGAGTTCCTGACACTTCTCCACCCGTCGGGCGCCGAGCGCGACCGGGAAGCCGTGGGCGGCGAGGGCAGTCGCCGTCGCGGCGCCGATGCCCGAGGAGGCGCCGGCCACGATGGCGGGCCGGCGGGCGGGATGCGGTTCAAAACGGGCCATTTAGCGTGCCTTCACTGTCATCGGGAGGTGGGCAAATCCGCGGACCGAACTCGAGTGCACACGGACGCAGTTGTCCTCGTCCACCTCGTAGCCGCGGATACGTTTGAACAATTCGGTCAGGGCGACTCGGGCTTCCATCCGGGCCAGGTGGGCACCCAGGCAGAAGTGGGCGCCGCTGCCGAAACTCACCAGCTTCGAACCGATATCACGGCCGATGCGGTACTCGTCGGGCCGGTCGAACACGCGGTCGTCGCGGTTGGCCGAGCCGGCGAGCAGAATCAGCACCTCGCCCGCCGGGACGGTGGTGCCGTAGAACTCGAGGTCTTCGACGACGGCCCGGGCCAACAGCTGGCTGGAGGTGTCATAGCGCAGCGTCTCCTCGATCCACGGCGAGATCAACTCGTGGTCGTCGAAGACGGGGGCCAGTTGGTCGGGGTTCTGGTAGCCCCAATAGGCAGCATTGGCAAGAAGTTTCGTGGTGGTCTCGTTGCCGGCGATCACCATCAGGAACAGGAACGCCATGATCTCGTCGTCGGTCAGCTTGTCGCCGTCGATCTCGGCTTCCACCAGCGCCGAGGTGAGGTCGTCGGACTGGTTCTTGCGGCGCTGCTTGACCATGGCGGCGTAGTACATCAGCAGCTCACCCGATGCGGCCATGGCGGACGCCGGGACGTCGGCCGTCCCGTCCTCGCGGTGCATCACGCCGTCGGCCAGCGCGCGGATGCGTACGCGGTCTTCTTGCGGCACGCCCATCAGTTCACTGATGACGTCCATGGGCAGCTTGCCCGCGAAATCGTCGACGTAGTCAAAAGTGTTCTGCTGCAGCGCCTCATCGAGGTGCTGGACGGCGATCTCCGTGACCCGAGCTTCGAGCTCGCGGATGCGCCGCGGCGTGAAACCCTTCGAAACCAGGGTGCGCAGCCGCAGGTGTGCCGGATCATCAAGGGCCAGAAAAGACATCACGCGGTGGGCTTCGTCGTTGCGGGAGATCGGATCCAGCGAGACGCCGTGCTTGTTGGACAGGGCGGTGCTGTTGCGGAAACCGCGCAGCACGTCCTCGTGGCGGGACAGCGCCCAGAAGTTGAGCTTGTCGTTCCGGTAGATCGGCGCCTCGTCCCGCAGCCGCCGGTAGTACGGGTACGGGTCCTCGTGGAAGTCGTAGCTGTAGGGATCGATCAGCAGTTCTACATTGGCTGTCATGCATTGTCTCCCACGATGAGTCCGACGACATACGACAGCCGGTCAGCGATCTGGTGATAGGTGTAGACGCCGCTGCCGGCGTTGACGAGCGCACCGAAGTACGTCATCTCGAGGGCCGAGAGCAGACGCGGATCGGCGTCGGGGCCGACGGCTGAGCGGATGCGCTTGTGGATTTCGCCACCGATCCGGTCGCGCACCTTGCGGACCGTCTCGTCGTCGCCCGACAGCAGGGCCGTCGTGCAGGCCGCGGCCACCCCGGGTTCGTCGGCGACCACCAGCGCGAGGCTGCGCAGGGCCTGCTCGACTCGGCTGGCCATCGACTGGTTGACGTCGGTGAAGTAGGGCACCTGCCGAACCATGTCCAGGTACACCTCGGCGATGAGGTGGTTCTTGGACGAGAAGTACGTATAGGCGGTTGCCGGCGCGACCTTGGCTCGCGCGGCGACCGCGCGCACCGTCAGGTCGGCGTAGGAGGACTCCCGCAGCATCTCGCGACCGGCGGCCAGGACCTTCTGGAAGGTCTCCTCCTGGCGGCGGTTGCGCGGCTGGTCGTCCGCTTCTTGGCTGGCGCTTGTGAGCGCGGCCACTGCATCGCTGGACACATGTCCAAGTTAGTCGATGGCGTGCCGTGGAAGCAAGATGGTCCAGGAAAATGCCTGACAAATCGGCATTTATGTGCCGTTTTCGGTTTGTGATTCTGCCCAACCCTTGCTACCCGGCGGCGCGTGAGGTTATGGTTCGACTGAACATATCGGACAGCTGTCCAACTGAAATCACATTGCTGGACTGCGTCCAGTGGGCAGGAGTGCAGATGACCTTGCTGGGTGATCGCGAAAGTCGCCTTCTCATCGACGGAAAATTGGTGCCGGGTTCGCGGGGCACGTTCCCGACCGTCAATCCCGCGACCGAGGAAGTCCTCGGGGTGGCTGCCGATGCCACGGTGGGCGACATGGCCGACGCCATCGACGCCGCCCGCCAGGCCTTCGACGAGACCGATTGGTCCACCAACGTCGAGCTCCGCGTGCGGTGCCTGCGGCAACTGCAGCAGGCCATGCGCGACCACAGTGACGAATTGCGCGAACTGACCATTTCCGAGGTCGGCGCGCCCCGGATGCTCACCGCCGGAGCGCATTTGGACGGACCGATCGCAGACCTGAGCTTCGCCGCCGACACCGCGGAGAGCTACCAGTGGACCACCGACCTGGGACATGCCACGCCACAAGGGATTCCGACCAACCGGACCATCGCTCGCGAGGCCGTCGGGGTCGTCGGCGCCATCACGCCGTGGAACTTCCCGCACCAGATCAACCTGGCCAAGATCGGCCCGGCACTCGCGGCGGGCAACACCCTGGTCCTCAAGCCCGCCCCCGACACCCCGTGGGTCGCCGCGGTGCTCGGCGAACTGATCACCCAGCACACCGACTTCCCGGCGGGCACCATCAACATCGTCACCTCCCGGGACCACGGGGTCGGCGCCCTGCTGTCGAAACACCCTGATGTGGACATGGTTTCGTTCACCGGCTCGACCGTCACCGGTCGTGCCGTGATGACCGACGCCGCGGAGACCATCAAGAAGGTGTTCCTGGAACTCGGTGGCAAGTCGGCCTTCCTCGTGCTCGACGACGCCGACGTGGCCGGCGCCTGTGCCATGGCTGCATTCACGGCATCGATGCACGCCGGCCAGGGCTGCGCGATCACCACCCGCCTCGTGGTGCCGCGGGCCCGCTACGACGAAGCCGTCGCGGCCGCGGCAGGCACGATGGGCGGTATCAAGCCGGGTGACCCGTCCAGCCCGCGCACCGTCTGCGGTCCGGTGATCTCGGCCCGACAGCGTGACCGGGTGCAGAGCTACCTCGACCTCGCCATCGAAGAGGGTGGCACCTTCGCGTGCGGTGGCGGCCGGCCCGCGGACCGCGACACCGGCTTCTTCATCGAGCCGACCGTCATTGCCGGCCTGGACAATTCGGCGCGCGTCGCCCGCGAGGAGATCTTCGGACCGGTGCTCACCGTCATCGCCCACGACGGCGACGACGACGCCGTCCGCATCGCCAACGACTCGCCGTACGGCCTGTCCGGCACGGTGTTCTCGGCGGACCCGCAGCGGGCGGCCGGCGTGGCGGCGCGTCTGCGCGTCGGCACCGTCAACGTCAACGGCGGCGTCTGGTACTCCGCCGACGCGCCCTTCGGCGGCTACAAGCAGTCCGGCAACGGCCGGGAGATGGGCATCGCCGGGTTCGAGGAGTACCTGGAGACCAAGTGCATCGCCACGCTGGCCACCTAGGCCTGGTGAGCGAAAACTTATGGCTGACAAGAATTTAGACGAAAGGTAATCATGAGCAGGTTCGAGAACAAGGTCGCGATCGTGACCGGGGCCGGCGGCGGTATCGGTCAGGTCTACGCCGAGGCGCTGGCCCGCGAGGGTGCTGCCGTCGTCATCGCCGACATCAACGTCGAGGGCGCGGAGAAGGTCGCCGCCGGTATCAAGGCCGATGGCGGCAAGGCACTGGCTGTCCGGGTCGACGTCTCCGACATCGATTCGGCCAATGACATGGCCGCCCAGGCAATCGCGGAGTTCGGCGGTATCGACTACCTGGTGAACAACGCCGCGATCTTCGGCGGGATGAAGCTCGACGGCCTGCTGACCGTCGACTGGGACTACTACCGCAAGTTCATGAGCGTCAACCTCGACGGGGCGTTGGTGTGTACCCGCGCGGTATTCCCGCACATGGAGAAGCGTGGCGGCGGCGCCATCGTCAACCAGTCCTCCACCGCGGCCTGGGTTTACGCCAACTTCTACGGCCTGGCCAAGGTCGGCGTCAACGGCCTGACGCAGCAGCTGTCGCGTGAGCTGGGGTGGCGCAATATCCGGATCAACGCCATCGCGCCGGGACCTATCGACACCGAGGCCAACCGCAGCACCACGCCGCAGGCCATCGTCAAGCAGATCGTCCAGACCCTGCCGCTGGCGCGCATGGGCACCCCTGAGGATCTCGCCGGCATGTGCCTGTTCCTGCTGTCCGACGAGGCCAGCTGGATCACGGGGCAGATCTTCAACGTCGACGGCGGACAGATCATCCGGTCATGAGTTCTGACGTGAAGCTCGGATACATCGGTCTGGGCAACCAGGGCGCCCCGATGGCCAAGCGGCTGGCCGAGTGGCCGGGCGGGCTCGTCGTTTTCGACATGCGCGCCGAGGCCATGGCGCCGTTCGCCGAACTCGGCGCCGCCCTGGCCGACGGCATCGCGGAAGTCGCCAAGGCCGACGTCATCAGCGTGACGGTGCTCAACGACGAGCAGGTCCGTGACGTCGTGGCGCAGCTGACCTCTCGCGCCGCGCCCGGCACGGTGATCGCGATCCATTCCACCATCGAGCCCACGACGGCCGTCGAACTGGCCGAGCAGCTGCGGCCCAAGGGGATTCACATCGTCGACGCTCCGGTGAGCGGCGGCGCGCATGCGGCGAGCAAGGGCGAGCTGGCGGTCATGGTCGGGGCCGACGACGCCGCCTACGACAAGGTCAAGCCCGTCTTCAAGCAGTGGGCATCGTTGGTGGTGCGCGCCGGTGAGCCCGGCGCCGGCACCAAGATGAAGCTGGCACGGAACATGTTGACGTTCATCGGTTTTGCCGCCGCGTGTGAAGCGCAGAAGCTGGCCGAGGCATCGGGTATCGACCTGCAGAAGTTGGGCCGGGTGGTGCGGCACAGTGACGCGCAGTCGGGCGGTCCCGGCGCGATCATGGCGCGCGACGACACCAAACCGCTGGCGCCCGACCACTTCCTTTACCACATGTTCGTCCATACCCGTGGACTGGCCGAAAAGGATCTGTCACTGGCGCTCGGTCTGGGTTCGGCTGTGGGAGTGGACCTTCCGCTCGCCGAGCTGGCACTGGCCAACCTCGCCGACGGACTCGGCGTACCGCATGACAAGGATTGATGTCCCCGGACGCGAGGAGGAGCAAAGATAATGGACGAGTTGCGCGCCAAGGGCCTGGCGAAGATGAACGAGGTCTACGGCTGGGAGATGCCCAACATCGAGGGCGACCCGTACTTCGACCTCACCGTGGACCACCTGTTCGGCACCATCTGGAGCAAGCCCGGGCTGTCCATGCGAGAGAAGCGGCTGATGACGTTCACGTGCGTGACGGCTGTCGGTTCGCAGGACCTCGCCGAGATCCAGATCAACGCCGCCTTGCTCAACGAGGAGTTCACGGAGGCCGAGCTCAAGGACATCGGCATCTTTCTGACGCAGTACCTCGGCTTTCCACTCGGTTCGGCGTTCAACGGTGCCGTGTCCAAGGTGGTCGCCAGGCGGCGCAAGGCAGCCGAGAAGGGTGTGGCCGAGGACCGCAAGGCCAATGTCAACGCCGCCGTGAAGATGAACACGGGGAGCGAGCTCGATGACAAGTAGGTACGCGTCGCTGTCGCGTGCTGAGCTCGCGGCACTCGTGCCGGAGCTGCTGCTGATCGGCCAGCTCATCGACCGCGCCGGGATGGCTTGGTGCATCGTCGAATTCGGCCGGGAAGAGATGCTGCAGGTCGCCATCGAGGAGTGGGCCGGGTCCAGCCCGCTCTACACCAAGCGGATGCAGAAGGCGCTGAAATACGAAGGCGTGGATGTCATCACGATCTTCAAGGGCCTGCAGCTCGACATCGGTGCGCCGCCGCAGTTCATGGATTTCCGGTACACGGTGCACGACCGTTGGCACGGCGAATTCCATCTCGACCACTGCGGTGCGCTCATGGACGTCGAGCCGATGGGTCCGGACTACGTGCGCGGCATGTGCCACGACATCGAGGACCCGACGTTCGACGCGACTGCGCTCGCGACCAACCGGCGCTGCCAGGTGCGGCCGATCCACCGGCCGCCGCGCGTCCCGGCGGACCGGACCCCGGCGTGCGCGTGGACCGTCATCATCGACGAGTCCTACCCCGAGGTCGATTTCATCCCGCAGCTCGACATCATCGGCGCGACCAACGCTTACCGCTGCGAGCTCGACGACATCGACCCCGCGGACGAGGGCCAGGCCGACTACTCCGGCCCGCTGGTGAGCGACGTCGACTTCTCGGTGTTCTCGCACTCGGCGCTGGTGCGCATCGCCGATGAGGTGTGTCTGCAGATGCACCTGCTGGTGCTGTCGTTCGCGCTGGCGGTGCGGGCCCGCTGCAATGGCGACGCCGACAAGGAACGGTCCATCCGGACCAAGTCCCTCATCGGTATCTCCGGCGTGGCGGCCGAGCGCATCCAGAAGGTGCTGGACCTGCCGAACGATGCCACCGGGGCGTTGCGCGTACTGGAACTGCACCCGCTCATCAACCCGGCCGCGTATGTCTCCGTTGATGTTTCGGGCGACGAGGCACATGTGCGCCCGTCACCCGCGCATGAAGACGGTGCCTGGGTCACCCTGGTGTCCCCGGAATCCGACCTGCCGCTGCAGGCCATCGCGACGGCCGTCAACCCGCTGCTGCGGGCCGAAGTGTCCGGCGACGCCACCGACTGGACCGTCCGGTTCATCGAAACCGACACCCCGGCAAAGGAACTCGGTGAGGTCTCGGTGTGCAAGGTCAGTAGCGGCGCGGCCTGGGTTTTCGAGGAACGCAAATCCCTGCCGTTGACGGTGGTGTAGCGCGCTCAGAAGTCGTCGAACTCGCTGTCGAGACTCTGGATTCGGCCGGCCACTCCCGACAGGTCGGTGTGTGAACGCTGGATGATGTCGGCGACGTCGCCGCTGGCCTTGCCGATCGCCGACCACAGCGCGTGGTCGGCCGCGGCGGTCGGCGTCTTCTTGGATTCGTCGGCGAGGTCCGTCACCCAGCGCTTGAGCGCGTCGAGTTCGCGGCGTCCGCCGTTGACCACGTCGGCGGACCGCTCGAGTTCGTCGCCCACGCGCTTGTCGAGATCGGCCAGCCGGCCGAGGGCTTGGGCGTGCTTGTCGTTGGCGTCGGCGTAGCGGTCGGCCGCGCCGCCGGTCCAGTGGGCGCCGGGACCCGCCGCCTTCACCTGCTCCTGCAGCTCGCGCAACTGGTCGCTCTTGTCGAACTCGGCGCGGTCGTGCGGAACGCCCTCGCCGAAGGTCGCGCGGGCCCGCTCCCACATCAGCAGGAAGGCATCCAGCGGCTCCACCGGTGCGGACCTCCTCGCGTGCGTCGGGCCTGCCCAGTTTAGGACGAGCCGACCAGCTACTAGGGTGTGGCTGTGCGCGTCCTCGTGATCGGCTCCGGTGCCCGTGAACATGCCCTGCTGCTCGCCCTGAGCCGCGACCCCCAGGTGGACCACCTGGCCGTCGCTCCCGGCAATGCCGGTACCGCCGCTGTAGCCGAGCAGCACGACGTCGACATCACCGCCGCCGACGAGGTGCTCGCGCTGGCCAAGAAGCTGGCCGCCGATCTCGTCGTCATCGGCCCCGAGGTGCCGCTGGTGCTCGGCGTGGCCGACGCGCTGCGCGCCGCCGGCATCGCCACCTTCGGGCCGTCCAAGGACGCCGCCCGCATCGAGGGCTCCAAGGCGTTCGCCAAGGACGTCATGGCCGCGGCCGGCGTTCGCACCGCCACCAGCGAGATCGTCGACAACCCGGCCCACCTCGATGCCGCCCTGGACCGCTTCGGCCCGCCCGCCGGCCAGCAGGCCTGGGTCGTCAAGGACGACGGTCTGGCCGCCGGCAAGGGCGTCGTCGTCTCCGCCGACCGGGAGGCCGCCCGCGCCCACGCCGCCGAACTGCTCGAATCCGGCCACCCGGTGCTGCTCGAGTCGTTCCTCGACGGGCCCGAGGTGTCGCTGTTCTGCGTTGTCGACGGCGAGACCGTGGTGCCGCTGCTGCCCGCCCAGGACTTCAAGCGCGTCGGCGACAACGACAGCGGACCCAACACCGGTGGCATGGGCGCCTACACGCCGCTGCCGTGGCTGCCCGCCGCGGTCGTCGACCAGATCGTCGACGAGGTCGTCAAACCCGTTGCCGCGGAACTGGTTCGGCGAGACAGCTCGTTCTCGGGCCTGCTGTACGCGGGCCTGGCCATCACCTCGAAGGGCCCGGCCGTCGTCGAGTTCAACTGCCGCTTCGGCGATCCCGAGACCCAGGCGGTGCTGGCACTGCTGGAGACGCCGCTGGGCACGCTGCTGAACGCCGCCGCCACCGGCACCCTGGACTCTGTCGGTGCGCTGCAGTGGAAGGACGGGTCGGCCGTGACGGTCGTCGTGGCGGCCGAGAACTACCCGGGACGCCCCCGCGTCGGGGATGTGATCACCGGATCGGAGACGTCGGGCGTGCTGCACGCGGGCACCACCCGCAAGGCCGACGGCAGCATCGTCTCCTCCGGCGGCCGGGTGCTGTCGGTGGTCGGCACCGGTGCGGACCTGGCGGCCGCGCGGGCCGAGGCCTACCGCATCATCGAGTCGATTCGCCTGCCGGGCAGCCATTTCCGGACCGACATCGGCCTTGCCGCCGCCGAGGGCCGCATCTCGCTCTAGCTCGCGTGCAGACGCACAACTGTCGATTTCAGTGCGAAGTCGACAGTTTTACGTCTGTTCACGGGACTACTGGACGAGGTGCGGGGCCAGCCAGGAAATCTCGGCCGGCAGCTGCGCGCTCCAGAACGACGCGTCGTGCCCGCCGGGGGAGAAGCCACCCGCCGCGCCGTTCGGTAGTTGCGCGATGAACTGCTTGGTCGCCGAGTAGAACGGGTCGCTGTCACCGCAGTCGATCCGGATCGGGATACCGGCCAGCCCGGGCAGACCCCACACCGAGTTGGCCGCGTAGTCGGCCGCGCCGTCGAACGCGCCCGGGGCCGTCGCGCCCGAGGACGTCCACAACGCCGGGCTGACGGCGCAGATCGCCGCCGTGCGGGCCGCGCCCAGCCGGGCACCGAGCAGCAGCGCGCCGTACCCGCCCATCGACCAGCCGAGGAAACCCACCCGCGAGGTGTCGAGGCCCTGCGCGGCCAGCATCGGGATCAGTTCGTCGAGCACCATCGCGCCCGAATCCTCCCCGGAAGCCCGCTTGTGCCAGTAGCCGCCACCGCCGTCGACGGCCACCACCGCGAACGGCGGCAGCCCGGCGGACACGGCCTGTGCCAGCCCCTGCTCGACACCGCCGGCCATCACCGTCGCGGCGTCGCTGCCTTTGCCGTGCAGCGCGATCACGGGCCGCAGCGGGACGGTCTGGCCCGGCGGGCGGGCGATGGCCCAGTTGGTGGAGATGCCGCCGCGGGCCTGCGAGACGAATGAACCGGTCACGTAGGTCGGTGCCGGATCTGCGACGGCCGGGGGTGGCGCAAGAGGCGCCCCGACGCTCGTCATGGTCACCGGGGTCGCGGTGACGGTCGGGCGGTTCAACGTCGACCCCAACGCGAAAGCGCCGGCGGCCCCTGCGGCGGCGCCCGCTCCGAGACGGAGGACGGCGCGTCGACTGAGTTCTGCCATGGCCGCCATCATGCCATCGGCATTTCTGAGCATTGCCTAATGGATTACGTGAAATCGTGATCGCCGCGTGACCATTCCTGGCAGCATTTAGTGGGTGATGACAGCAGTCACCCCAAAGGGGGAACGGCGACGGTATGCGCTGGTCAGCGCGGCCGCCGAGCTGCTGTGTGAGGGTGGCTTCGACGCCGTCCGGCACCGCGCGGTGGCGCAGCGGGCCGGGCTGCCGCTGGCCTCCACGACGTACTACTTCTCGTCGCTGGACGAGCTCATCGAAAAGGCGGTCGAGCGCGTCGGAGAATCGGAATCCCAGCAGCTGCGCATGCGGGTCTCGTCGTTGTCGCGGCGCCGCCGCGGCGCGGACGCGACAGCGGATCTGCTGGTCGATCTGCTGGTAGGTGACGGTAACCGGGCGTCCGACCAGTTGATCTCCCGCTACGAGCGGTACATCGCCTGCGCCCGCCAGCCCGGGCTGCGCGACGTCCAGCGGCGCATCCTCAAGCAGCGGTCCGACGCCGTCATCGAGGTGGTGGAACGGTCCGGGCGCTCGGTGCGCGCCGAACTGCTCACGGCGCTGGTCTGCGCGGTGGACGGGGCAGTCGTGGCGTCGATGGTGAGCGACGGAGACGGCCCGCGTGCGACGGCCCGGGCGACCCTCGTGGACGTCATCGACGTCTTGGCCCCCTTCGACCAAGAACGCCGGGTCGCCTTATAAGCGGGCTTAGTAGGCTGTAACCCCGTGAGCATCCCCAACGTGCTGGCCAATCGTTACGCCAGCGACGAGATGGTGGCCATCTGGTCCCCGGAGAACAAGATCGTCGCCGAACGCCGGCTGTGGCTGGCTGTGCTGCGCGCGCAGTCCGAACTGGGCGTGGCGGTGCCGTCCGGCGTCGTTGCGGACTACGAGCGGGTGCTGGAGCAGGTCGACCTGGATTCCATCGCCGCGCGGGAACGCGTCACCCGGCACGACGTCAAGGCGCGTATCGAGGAGTTCAACGCGCTGGCCGGCCACGAGCACGTCCACAAGGGCATGACGAGCCGCGACCTCACTGAGAACGTCGAGCAGCTGCAGATCCGGCAGTCGCTGGAACTGGTGTTCTCGCACGGCGTCGCGGTGGTGGCCCGGCTCGCCGAGCGCGCCGCGCTGTACCGCGACCTGGTGATGGCCGGTCGCTCGCACAACGTGGCGGCGCAAGCGACCACGCTCGGCAAGCGATTCGCCTCGGCCGCGGAGGAGACGCTGGTCGCGCTCACCCGGCTGCGGGAGCTGATCGACCGCTACCCGCTGCGCGGCATCAAGGGCCCGATGGGCACCGCGCAGGACATGCTGGACCTGTTCGGCGGCGACGCGTCGCGGCTGGCCGATCTGGAGCGCCGGGTCGCCGAATTCCTGGGATTCACCGAAGTTTTCACGTCCGTCGGGCAGGTGTACCCCCGGTCGCTGGACCACGACGTGCTGTCCGCTCTGGTGCAGCTGGGCGCCGGCCCGTCGTCGTTCGCGCACACCATCCGGCTGATGGCGGGCCACGAACTGGCGACCGAGGGCTTCGCGCCTGGGCAGGTCGGCTCGTCGGCCATGCCGCACAAGATGAACACACGCTCGTGCGAGCGCGTCAACGGCCTGCAGGTCGTGCTGCGCGGCTATGGCTCAATGGCCGCCGAACTGGCTGGGGCGCAATGGAATGAGGGTGACGTCTTCTGCTCGGTGGTGCGCCGCGTGGCGCTGCCCGACGCGTTCTTCGCGATCGACGGCCAGACCGAGACGTTCCTGACGGTGCTCGACGAGTTCGGCGCCTACCCGGCGGTGATCCAGCGTGAGCTCGACCGTTACCTGCCGTTCCTGGCGACGACCCGCATCCTGATGGCGGCGGTGCGGGCCGGTGTCGGCCGCGAGACCGCGCACGAGGTCATCAAGGAGCACGCCGTCGCGGTCGCGCTCGCGATGCGCGAAAAGGGTTTGGAGCCCGACCTTCTCGACCGGCTGGCTGCTGATCCGCGGCTGCCGCTCGACCGCGTCGAGCTCGATGCGGCACTGGCCGACAAGCAGGCGTTCAGTGGTGCGGCCGGCGACCAGGTCGACGCCGTCGTCGCTGCGGTGGACCGGCTGGTGGCGCAGTACCCGGAAGCGGCCAAGTACACCTCGGGCGCCATCCTGTGACCTTGGCGGGAAGTTTGGCCGGGGTCGACCTGACCGACCTCGACAACTTCGCGTCGGGCTTCCCGCACGAGCTGTTCGCGCGGCACCGCGGCGAAGCTCCGGTGTACTGGCACGAGCCGACCGACAACACCCCCGATGGCGAGGGCTTCTGGTCGGTTGCCACCTACGCGGAAACCCTTGCGGTGCTGCGTGATCCGGCGGCCTTCTCGTCGGTGACAGGCGGCTCGCGGCCATTCGGCGGAACCCTGATCCAGGACCTGTCCATCGCCGGCCAGGTGCTGAACATGATGGACGACCCGCGGCACGCGGAGATCCGGCGGCTGGTCTCGTCGGGGCTGACGCCGCGGATGATCGCGCGGGTCGAGGACGACCTACGCGCGCGCAGCCGGGCGCTGCTGGACGCGGTGTCGCCGGGGGTTCCGTTCGACTTCCTGGTCGACATCGCCGCCGAGCTGCCCATGCAGATGATCTGCATCCTCATGGGTATCCCTGAATCGCAACGGCATTGGCTTTTCGAGGCCATCGAGCCGAGCTTCGATTTCGGCGGTTCGCGCAAGGCCGCCATCACCCGGTTGTCCGTCCAGGAGGCCGGCTCGCGGATGTACAACTTCGGCATGGAGCTGATCGCAGCCAAGCGGGCCGAGCCCACCGACGACATGCTGTCGGTGGTGGCCAATGCACCCGACGTGTCGGACATCGAGGTGTACCTGTTCTTCAACCTGCTGTTCAGCGCGGGCGCCGAGACCACCCGCAACGCGGTGGCCGGCGGACTGTTGGCGTTGTGCGAGAACCCCTCTCAACTGGCACTGCTGCGCGCCGACCTGTCGCTACTGCCGTCGGCGGTCGAGGAGATGGTGCGCTGGACCTCGCCGTCGCCGTCCAAACGGCGCACCGCCACGCGTGCCGTGTCGTTGGGCGGCCGCGATATCGAGGCGGGGCAGAAGGTGGTGGTCTGGGAAGGTTCGGCCAACCGCGACGAGCTGGTATTCGAGCGAGCTGACGTCTTCGACGTGACCCGGAAACCCAACCCGCACTTGGGCTTCGGGCAAGGTCTGCACTACTGCCTCGGCGCGAACCTGGCCCGCCTGGAGTTACGGGTGCTTTTCGAGGAGCTGCTCACCCGCTTCCCGGACATCCGGGTGGTCGAGCCGCCGGAATGGACCCGCAGCAACCGGCATACCGGGCTCCGGCACCTCTGGGTCTCCCTGTCGTGACTTGTGCACGAAAATCCGCGCGCGGCGCGGAAAATCGTGCACAAATCACGCGGCCGTGCGCTTGTGATAGCTGGCGAGGGTGACGTCGAGCAGGCCTTCGGTGAAGTAGCGTTCGCAGCCGCGCAGATACTTCATGAAGCGCTGGTAGACCTCCTCGGATTGGATTTCCACCGCCTTCTCGTGGTTGGCCTCGAGCGCGTCGCCCCACGTCTTGAGCGTCCGGATGTAGTGCGGCCGTAGGGATATGGCCTCGGGGACGACGAAACCGGCAAGTGCGCCGTGCTCGATCATCATGTCTGTCGTCGGAATCCGGCCGCCGGGGAAGATTTCGGTGACGATGAATTTGATGAAGCGGGCGGTTTCGAAGGTGACTTTCTTGCCGTCCGCGTTCAACTGGTACGGATGGAAGCCGACGCTGCTCTGAATGGTCATGCGGCCGTCGGCGGGAAGAATCTCGAAACACCTCTTGAAGAAATCCGGATAGCGTTCGAAACCGAAGTGCTCGAAGGCTTCGATGGACACGATGCGGTCGACGGGTTCGTCGAATTGTTCCCACCCGTGCAGCAGCACCCGGCGGGTTCGGTCGGTGTCGATGCCGTTCAGGAGTTCTTGGGTGAACGCCTTCTGGTTCTTCGACAACGTCAATCCGATGACGTTGACGTCGTACTTCTCGACTGCTCGTCTGGCCGTGGCGCCCCAGCCACAACCGATGTCCAACAACGTCATTCCGGGTTTCAGGTCGAGCTTGTCGAGGTTGAGATCGATTTTCGCGAGCTGCGCGCCTTCGAGGTTCAGGGTCGGAGGTTCGAAGTAGGCGCAGCTGTAGGTACGCGACGGGTCTTGGAACAGCGCGAAGAAATCGTCGGACAGGTCGTAATGGGCTTGGATCTCTTCGAAGTGCGGGCGCATTTCTTCTTGGGAACCAGCAGGCATGGATCCGTGCTTTCCAACGCAGCGCTATGCCACGTCTTTGTGATGGCGGTCTGGTAGAAGGCTGTTGTGGTCGGTCACTTCTGCAAGGTGAATTGGTTGACGTCCACCTGGCGGCGACGGAACATGTCCGCACAGCCCGTCAGATATTTCATGTAGCGGTCGTAGACCTCTACGGATTGCACCGCGATCGCCTCGTCGCGATGCGCCTCCAGCGCCTCGGCCCACAGATCCAGGGTCCGCGCATAGTGCGGCTGCAGCGATTGCACCCGGGTCACCCGGAATCCGGCCGCGCCGGCCTGGTCACAGACCATCTGAATGGACGGCAGACGGCCGCCGGGGAAGATCTCGGTGATGATGAACTTGATGAACCTCGCCAGCTCGAAAGTCAGTGGTACCCCGAGTTCGGCGGCCTCACCCGGATTGATGCCGCAGATGGTGTGCAGCAGCATGACGCCATCAGGCGGCAACGCGTCATAGGCCATCTGAAAGAACGCCGGATATCGGTCGTGACCGAAATGCTCGAACGCGCCGATCGACACGATGCGGTCCACCGGTTCGTCGAACTGCTCCCACCCCTCCAGATACACGCGGCGCGAACGCGTGGTCTCCAGGCCGTCGAGCAGTTGATTGACATGTGCGGCTTGGTTTTTCGACAGGGTCAGCCCGACGACATCGACGTCGTACTTCTCGGTTGCGCGCCGCATCGTCGCGCCCCAGCCGCAGCCGACATCGAGCAGTGTCATGCCCGGCTCGAGGCCCAGCTTGCCCAGCGCGAGGTCGATCTTCGCCAATTGGGCCTCTTCCAGCGTCATGTCGTCACGCTCGAAATATGCACAACTGTAGGTCTGGCTCGGATCCAGAAACAGTCTGAAGAAATCGTCTGACAAGTCGTAATGCGCCTGGACGTCCGCAAAATGCGGTTTGAGTTTTTCTGCCATGGCTTCCTCTCCTGGCCGACGGCCTGGGAATGCTGATCGCGCGTACACCTGCTCAGCCGGCGACGTCGACGGCGCGTAGGAGGTGTGTTGTGCCCTGTACACGTTTGCGGTGCCCGCACGGTTCACGAGCACGACAACTGGTATTCGTTGCCAGGTTTGAGTTGGATGGGTCCGGCGCCGAAATTGATGGATTGCCCGGTTGCTGGAGCGACATCGGCGCAGCGATCAGCAGCGCAGGAATTCGCGGTCTGGCGGCGCCCGCGCTGCTGGAGCGGTGAACCAGAGAAGCCCTGAAATATGTTGCCGACGGCTTACCAGTGAAGCAACGACTCAGCGGCAATGCAAGGGCAAACCTTGAGAATCGTCGGTGTCGTCCGTCAGGACGATGTGGGGCGGGCCGGGCGTAGACCGGCCGACCGCAACTCGAGTGCCGCCAGCTTCCGGATGGCGATGGTGTCGTGGGTGCGCCAGGCGGTCACCGGGTCGTCGGAAACCTCCGTCAACTGTGCCAACGGCCGGTTGGCCAGCGCCCGCAACGCCAGCAGCTGCTCGCCGGCATCGGTCGACGCCAGCGTCACCGCCGTCCACTTACGGCGGAAGAACCTGATCCGCAGCACCAGCCACGGCATCGCGACGGCGAGGATCGGCGGCAGCGCCACCGCCAGCGCCAGCACCCACGCCAGCCAGCCGGCTGTGCTGTGCAGGCTGTCACCCGCGCCGGCGATGTCGACCGCGGCGTTGCCGGCCGACCGCAACGGGCCGCCGAACGCCTTCCCGATCAGGGGAATGCCGTCGGCGTTATGGCCGGCGGAGGCCAGGCTGCCGGCGACGCCGTCGGCGCCGTCGTGCACCTGGCGCCCGACGTCGGCGATGGTGGCGATCGCGCTGTGCACCGCGACGCCGACGGAAACCCAGATGGCGAACCACACCAACGCGACGACGTCGCTGGTCAGCTGGGCGAGCAACCGGCCCGGCGTCCGGGCGTAGGGCACGTAGCGCGAACTCATGCCAACCATCCCAACAGATAGGGTGGTCCGATGCGCCCAGCTTTGTCCGACTACCGGCATCTGACCAGCGGCAAGGTTCGCGATCTGTACCGCATCGACGACGACCACCTGCTGTTCGTCGCATCGGACCGGATCTCGGCTTTCGACTATGTCCTCGACAGCGAGATCCCGGACAAGGGCCGCGTGCTCACCGCCATGAGCGTCTTCTTCTTCGACTATCTGGCCGAGCAGCTGGGCACCGCCAACCACCTCGCGGGTCCGGCCGACGACGAGCGCATCCCCGCCGAGGTGCTGGGCCGCGCGCTGGTGGTGCGGAGCCTGGAGATGATGCCGGTCGAATGCGTGGCGCGCGGATACCTGACCGGTTCGGGGCTCATCGACTACCGCAACACGGGCCAGGTGTGCGGCATTGCGCTGCCGGCCGGCCTGACCGAAGCCAGCCGCTTCGCCGAGCCGCTGTTCACGCCGGCGACCAAGGCCGAGATCGGTGCGCACGACGAGAACATCGCGTTCGACGCGGTCGTGAAGCTCGTCGGCGCCGAGCGGGCCGCGCAGCTGCGCGACGAGACCCTGAAGGTCTACAGCGCCGCCGCCGCGCATGCGTTGACCAAGGGAATCATCCTGGCGGACACCAAGTTCGAGTTCGGCGTCGACGCCGACGGCGGGCTGGTGCTGGCCGACGAGGTGCTGACCCCGGACTCGTCGCGGTACTGGCCGGTGGACGGCTACGCCGAAGGTGTGGTGCAGCCCAGCTTCGACAAGCAGTTCGTCCGGAACTGGCTGACCGGTCCGGACTCCGGCTGGGACCGCGCCGGTGATACCCCGCCGCCGGCATTGCCCGACGACATCGTCGAGGCCACCCGGGCGCGGTACATCGAAGCGTACGAACGGATTTCAGGCCGCCGCTTTGCCGATTGGATCGGCGCATGAGCATGAGCACGCCGCCCGTCGCCAAGAAGGTCGAGCACCGCCGCGAGCACCACGGCGATGTGTTCATCGACCCGTACGAGTGGATGCGGGACAAGAACGACCCTGAGGTGATCGCGCTACTGAACGCGGAGAACGCCTACACGGAGGAGATCACCGCGCCGCTGGAACCGTTGCGGCAGAAGATCTTCGACGAGATCAAGGCCCGCACCAAGGAGACCGACCTGTCGGTGCCGACGCGTCGCGGTGAGTGGTGGTATTACGCCCGCAGCTTCGAGGGCAAGCAGTACAGCGTGCACTGCCGGTGCCCCATCAGCGATCCCGACGACTGGACCCCGCCGCAGCTCGACGAGCACACCGAGGTCCCCGGCGAGCAGGTGCTGCTGGACGAGAACGTCGAGGCCGAGGGCCACGACTTCTTCTCGCTCGGCGCGGCCACCGTCAGCGTCGACGCCAACATCCTGGCGTACTCCGTCGACACCGTCGGCGACGAGCGATACACGCTGAAGTTCAAGGACTTACGCACCGGCGAGCTGTACGACGACCGGATCACCGGCATCGGTGCGGGCGGCACCTGGGCGGCCGACAACCGGACGCTCTACTACGTCACGGTCGACGATGCCTGGCGGCCGGACACCGTCTGGCGACACCGGCTGGGTTCCGGGCTGCCCGGCGAGAAGGTGCACCACGAATCCGACGAGCGGTTCTGGGTGGGCGTGGGCCGCACCCGCAGTGACAAGTACATCTTCATCGCCGCGGGCAGTGCCGTCACGTCCGAGGTGCGCTACGCCGACGCGCGTGACGCCAAGGCAGAGTTCGCGGTGGTGTTGCCGCGTAAGGACTCCGTGGAGTACTCGGTCGAGCACGCGGTGGTCGGTGGCGAGGATCGGTTCCTGATCCTGCACAACGACGGTGCCGAGAACTTCGCGCTGGTGGATGTGCCGGTGGCGGAGGCCCCGCTGACGAACCTCGACGGCGCCCGCACGCTCATCGAGCACCGCGACGATGTGCGACTCGACGGTGTCGACGCCTTCGCCGACCAGCTGGTGGTCAGCTATCGCCGGGAAGCGTTGCCGCGAATCCAGCTGTGGCCCTTCGATTCCGACGGAAACTACGGCGAAACCCAGGAGATCGCGTTCGAGTCGGAATTGATGTCGGTCGGTCTGTCGGGCAACCCGAACTGGTCGTCGCCGCGGCTGCGGGTGGGGGCGACGTCATTCGTCATCCCGGTGCGGATCTACGACCTGGACCTGGCCACCGGCGAGCGAATCCTGTTGCGCGAGCAGCCGGTTCTCGGTGACTACCGGCCAGAGGACTACCTCGAGCGCCGGGACTGGGCGGTGGCTGCCGACGGCACGAAGGTGCCGCTCTCGATCATCCAGCGGGTGGGCGCGCCGACCCCGGCACCGGCGCTGCTGTACGGCTACGGCGCCTACGAGTCCTGCGAGGACCCGCGCTTCTCGATCGCCCGGCTCTCGCTGCTGGACCGCGGCGTGGTGTTCGTCATCGCGCACGTGCGCGGCGGCGGTGAGCTGGGTCGTGGCTGGTACGAGCACGGCAAGCTGCTGGAGAAGAAGAACACCTTCACCGACTTCATCAGTGCCGCAGAGCATCTCATTGCAACCGGGGTCACCCGGCCGGAGAATCTCGTCGCCCTCGGCGGCAGTGCCGGCGGTCTGCTGATGGGTGCGGTCGCCAACATGGCGCCCCAGCTGTTCGCCGGCATCCTGGCGCAGGTGCCCTTCGTCGACGCCCTGACCACCATCCTCGACCCGTCCCTGCCGCTCACCGTGACCGAGTGGGACGAGTGGGGTAATCCGTTGGCGGACAAGGAAGTCTACGACTACATGAAGTCCTATACGCCGTACGAGAACGTGACGGCCCAGGACTATCCGAACATCCTGGCCATGACGTCGCTGAACGACACCCGGGTGTACTACGTCGAGCCGGCGAAATGGGTTGCCGCGCTGCGCAGTACCAAGACCGACAACCATCCCGTCCTGCTCAAGACCGAGATGGCGGCCGGGCACGGCGGCACGAGCGGGCGCTACGAACGCTGGAAAGAAGCTGCGTTCCAGTACGCCTGGGTGCTAGCCACCGCGGACCGCGACAAATATGGCAGCGGCCAGGTAGACGACCTCCTGGACGGAGCGCACGCCTAGGTTCGACGCCATCGACGGCGGAGTATCGGGCATCTGCGCGGCGTAGATGTTGGCCGGAAACATGGCCAGCATCAACAGGAACAGGCAGATCGCGGCCGCGACGCGCGTGGGTGGAAACAGGAGCCCGGCGGCGCCGAGCAGTTCGAGCACGCCGGTGACGGCCACCAGCCGTTCTGGCGACGGCAACTGCGGCGGGACGATCGCGATCATGTCGCGCCGCATGCCGGGGGTGAAATGTGCGACACCGGTCATGAAGAACATCAGGGCCAGGCCGACCGCGATGGCGCTCGGCCAGCTGTCGAAATACCCGACTCCGAGCCAGCCGGCCACGCGTGCGCCCAAACTGCCCAGTACGAGAGCGAGAAGAACGGCCACGAGCTGTGCCTCCATAATCTAGTCGGTGTCTAGATTGAGGATAGCGCTGAACTTGGCGCTGTCAAGATAAGATGCCGCCATGGCCAAGGACAGCTACCACCATGGCGACCTGAAGGCCGTGATCCTCGAGCAGGCGGCCGCCCTCGTTGCCGAACGTGGCGCCGACGGCATCTCCTTGCGCGAGTTGGCCCGTGCCGCCGGGGTGTCGCATGCCGCGCCGGCGCACCACTTCACCGATCGGCGGGGGCTGTTCACCGCGCTCGCGACCGAGGGGTTCACGCAACTGGCTGCCGCCCTCGGTACCGTCGAGTCCGAATTCGCCTACGCGGCAAAGGCTTACGTGCAGTTCGCCCTCGACCACCCCGGCCACTACGCCGTCATGTTCGACAAGACGCTCTACGACGCGGCCGACCCGGCGCTGCGCGCCGCCGAAGCCGAGGCGGCCGCCGCGCTGACGGGCGGCGTCGCGACCCTCGCCGATCCCAATGCGCAGAACGACCCCGAGGGCTCGGCCCTGGCTGCCTGGTCGCTGGTCCACGGTTTCGCCCTGCTGACCCTCAACGGCGCCGTCACCGACGGCGACCCCGTCGATACCGCCGAACGTCTCGCCCGGATTCTCTTCTCCGGCTGAGTAGAACTTCCCGCGAGCGGCCGTGTCTGCGCGGCAACACGCCGGGTTTCGCGTGCAGGGAGGTGTCGCTCACCGCTGCCGAGCGGCCGCGTTTTGTACACATACGTCGGCGTTTCGCGTACAAACACGGCCGCTCGCGCTAAAGGGGAGCCAGTGTTCAGGCGGCACCAATGTCACGGCAACCGCCGGGACACCTGACGTTGTCACACTGCTTACATGGCTGGCCAATTGATCGTCTCGATCTCGGGTATCCGGGAGCGCACGCTGGGCGACGTCGCCGACTTCTGTACCGAACTCGACGCCCGGCAGATTCCCGCGTCGCTGCTGGTCGCCCCGCGACTCAAGGGCGGTTACCGGTTGGACCGGGACGCCGCGACGGTGGACTGGCTGACCGCCCGTCGCGCCGGCGGTGCCGCGGTGCTCCTGCACGGGTTCGACGAAGCGGCCAGCAAGAAGCGCCGCGGCGAGTTCGCCGCCCTGCCCGCGCACGAGGCCAATCTGCGGCTCATGGGCGCCGACCGGGTGCTCGAACACCTCGGTCTGCGCACTCGCCTGTTCGCCGCGCCCGGCTGGACGGCATCACAGGGCACCGTGACCGCATTGCCCCGCAACGGCTTCCGGTTGCTGGCCGGCGACAGCGGCATCACCGACCTGGTGCGCTCGACGACCCTGCGGTCGCGCGTATTCGGCATCGGCGAAGGCTTCCTCACCGAACCGTGGTGGTGTCGTACCCTCGTGCTGGCCGCCGAGCGCACGGCCCGGCGCGGCGGCACCGTCCGGCTTGCGGTGGCCGCCGCTCAACTGCGGCGGACCGGACCGCGGCAGGCCATGCTCGACGCGATCGACCTGTCACTCATGCACGGTTGCGCCCCCGCGGCCTACGAGTGGACCCCGGACCCGGCGTTGAACGAGGCAGCCTGAACCGAGCCATCTGACTCGCCAACCGCGAGGGGGCGCTAGCGTGACCCCATGGACGCTGACGTCATCGTCGTGGGGGCCGGGCTGGCCGGATTGGTCGCCGCCGCCGAACTGCTCGAGCGGGGCCGGTCGGTTCTGATGGTCGACCAGGAGAACGAGGCCAACATCGGCGGCCAGGCGTTCTGGTCGTTCGGGGGACTGTTCTTCGTCGACAGCGCCGAGCAGCGCCGGGTCGGCATCCGCGACAGCTACGAACGGGCGCTGGAGGATTGGCTGCGCACAGCAGGTTTCGACCGCGACGAGGATCACTGGCCCCAGCAGTGGGCGCGCGCCTACGTCGACTTCGCGTCCGGCGAGAAGCGGAGCTGGCTGCGTGAGCGCGGCCTGCAGACCTTTGCCCTGGTCGGCTGGGCCGAACGCGGCGGCTGGGACGGCAAGGGCCCGGGCAACTCGGTGCCGCGCTTCCACATCACCTGGGGCACCGGTCCGGCACTGGTCGACATCTTCGCCCGCCGGGTCGTCGGGCACCCCAAAGTGCGGTTCGCGCATCGCCACCGGGTCGACGAGCTGATCGTCGACGGCGGAGCGGTCACCGGCGTGCGCGGTGCGGTGCTGGAGCCGTCGGCGACGGCCCGCGGTGCAGCGTCGTCGCGTAACACCGTGGGGGAGTTCGAGTTCCGGGCGCAGGCGGTGATCGTCGCCAGCGGCGGCATCGGCGGTAACCACGACCTGGTGCGCGAGAACTGGCCCAAGCGCATGGGCCGGGTGCCCGGCCAGTTGCTGTCCGGCGTGCCCGCACACGTCGACGGCCGCATGCTCGGCATCAGCGCGGCCGCCGGCGCGAGCGTCATCAACAACGACCGGATGTGGCACTACACCGAGGGCATCACCAACTACGACCCGATCTGGCCGCTGCACGGCATCCGCATCCTGCCGGGGCCGTCGTCACTGTGGCTCGACGCCACCGGCAAGCGGTTGCCCGACCCGCTGTATCCGGGCTACGACACCCTGGGCACGCTGGAGCACATCTGCCAAACCGGTTACGACTACACGTGGTTCGTGCTCGACCAGAGCATCATCGCCAAGGAGTTCGGCCTGTCCGGCCAAGAGCAGAATCCCGACCTCACCGGCAAGAACCTGCGGGAGGTGCTGGGGCGGAGCCGTAACGGTGGACCCGGTCCGGTGCGCGCATTCGTCGACAAGGGCGTGGACTTCGTGTCGGCGAACACGTTGCGCGACTTGGTTTCTGCCATGAACAAGGTGCCCGACGTCGAACCGCTGGACTACGCGACCGTCGAGGCCGAGGTCGCCGCCCGCGACGATGAGATGACCAGGAAGCTCAGCAGTGACGGTCAGACCGTCGCCTACCGGGCCGCACGTTCCTACCTCCCCGACCGGTTGGCCCGCATCGCCGGACCGCACAAACTGACCGACCCCAAGGCCGGCCCCATGATTGCCGTCAAGCTGCACATCCTGACCCGAAAGTCGTTGGGTGGCTTGCACACCGACCTCGATTCCCGGGTGCTGACGCCGGCGGGCGCGGTGCTCGACGGATTGTATGCGGCGGGCGAGGCGGCCGGTTTCGGTGGCGGCGGCGTGCACGGCTACCGGGCGCTGGAAGGCACCTTCCTGGGCGGTTGCATTTTCTCGGGCCGGGCCGCCGGGCGGGCCGCCGCCCGCGCCGTCGGCTGAGTTCCTACCCGCGAGCGGGCGACTGTGACTTGGCGGCGCCCCTGGCACGCGGGGAACGGTGCAACACCTGCGGGCCGGCGGCCAGGATCGCCAGACACACCATCGAGGTGGCATAGAGCGCGCCGCCGATGATGTCGGTGAAGTAGTGGAAGTCGTTGCAGGCCATGCCGATAGAGGGGATGGCGGCGCCGATCGTGGCGATCGTGACGCTCCACACGTGCACCCCGATCCCGAGCACCAGCATGGCCGCGACGGTGATCGCCACGGTGGTGTGACCGCTGGGATACGCCAGATTCTCGCCGTACCAGGGCCGGCCGAACAGCACTTTGAGCACCTTCGCGCCGATTATCGAGATGACCGGGCACAGCGCGGCGACGGTGGCCAGCCGCCACTCGCGCCGCCACAGCGGGATGCCGATCGCCAATAGATAGAGCGGCACCAGCACCTTGACGCGGTTCAGCAGCAGCATCCAGTACGGGTGGTCGCCGAGCAGTGCGCGCGACGTGTCCATGAACCAGTGATCCACGGCCGAGTCCCCCGACCGGACGACGATGCCCAGCGCGATCATCGCGGTGAACCCGACCACGGGCCACCACACCAAAAACCGTCGCGCGTTCAGAACCGCGTCTCCTGCTCGGGCGTCAGCACCCGGAAGTCGGTGTCGGTCATCTCGTCGAGCCGGCCGTAGTAGATGCCCTTGGCCTGTTCGGCGACGACGCCCTGATGGATCGGTACCGCATGCTGCGGCGCGACGGCCCGCAGGAAGTCGACGGCCTCGGCGATCTTCATCCACGGTGCCGCGGCCGGTGCGGCCAGCACCTCGACCGGCTCGTCCGGCACGAACAGCGCGTCGCCCGGATGCATCAGACGGGCTGCGTGACCGGCATCACCGACGAGGTACGAGATGTTGTCGATGATCGGAATCTCCGGGTGGATCACGGCGTGCTTGCCGCCGGTGCCGCGCACCGTCAGGTGACCGATCGACAGCGTGTCGCCGACGTGTACGGCCTGCCAGGACCCGCCGAGCTGCGCTGCGGTCATCGGGTCGGCGTACAGCCTGGCCTGCGGATTCGCCTCGACGAGGGTCGGAAGCCGGGCCGGATCGGCGTGGTCGGGGTGCTGATGGGTGATCAGGATGGCGTCCAGTCCGGTGATGCCCTCGAACCCGTGCGAGAAGTTGCCGGGGTCGAACAGGATGGTCGCCTCCGCATCGCCATCGGTGAATCGGGCCAACAGGCAGGAATGTCCGAAGTGCGTCAGCTCCATCAGTCCATTGTGCGGGCAACGCGGCTGACGAGGGCGCCGGTAGAGTAACTCTGCATATTCCCGTCGCTGCGCTCGCCCAGTCGAGCAATCCGACCCGAACAAAGGAGCGCGCGTGGCCCGCGTCGTTGTGCACGTGATGCCCAAGGCCGAGATCCTGGACCCGCAAGGCCAGGCGATCGTGGGAGCGCTGGGGCGCCTCGGGATCACCGGAGTGTCCGACGTCCGCCAGGGCAAGCGGTTCGAGCTCGAGGTCGACGACACCGTGTCCGACGAGACGCTCGAGCACGTCGCCGAGACGCTGCTGGCCAATACCGTCATCGAGGACTTCGCGGTCCACCGGGAGAACGCATGACCACCAAGGTCGGTGTCATCACCTTCCCCGGCACCCTCGACGACGTCGACGCGGCGCGCGCGGTGCGCGCCGTCGGTGGCGAGTCCGTCAGCCTCTGGCACGCCGATCCCGACCTCAAGGGCGTCGACGCCGTCATCGTCCCCGGCGGTTTCTCCTACGGCGACTACCTGCGCTGCGGCGCGATCGCCAAGTTCGCGCCCGTCATGACATCGGTCGTCGAAGCGGCCGGCAAGGGCATGCCCGTGCTGGGCATCTGCAACGGCTTCCAGGTGCTGTGCGAGGCCGGGCTGCTGCCGGGCGCGCTGACCCGAAACGAAGGCCTGCACTTCATCTGCCGCGACGTGTGGCTCGAGGTCACCGCGACGTCGACCGCATGGAGCAGCCGCTACGAACCCGGCGCCGACATCCTGATCCCGCTCAAGTCGGGTGAAGGCCGGTACGTCGCGTCGGAGAACGTGCTCGACGAACTCGAAGGCGAAGGCCGCGTGGTGTTCCGCTACCGCGACAACATGAACGGGTCGATGCGCTCGATCGCCGGGATCAGCTCGGCCAACGGCCGCGTCGTCGGTCTGATGCCGCACCCCGAGCACGCCACCGAGGCCCTCACCGGTCCGTCCGACGACGGGCTGGGCATCTTCTTCTCGGCGCTCGACGCGGTTCTGAGCGCCTGATTCGTCGCGCCCGATCAACAATGTCGGGCTGAGAGCGCAGTCGAGGCTATATAGCGCTTCTCGGCGCTCTCAGACCGACATTGTGTCGGCGTCGCGGTTTGAGACTCAGCTGTTGAGCGCGACCGACGCCTCGGCGGTGTACACCAGGAACGTCAGCGTCTCCTGCAGGTACAGCTGCACCGTCTCGGCATCGTGCGACAGGTAGCCGATGGTCACGTCGGTGCCCAGCTGCAGATCGAAATCGCCTCCGCGCGTGGACAATACGAACGCGCCGTCGATGGCGGGCGCCCAGATGATCTCACCGTCGACCAGTCGGTTGAGGTGCTCCAGCAGCGGGTAGCCGTGCTCGGTGGTCTCGCTGACCTTGGTGTAGGCCTCCGCCGACAGCAGCACCGAGTAGGGCCCGTCCACACCGGCCAGACGCAGTTCCGACAGCGCCTGCGAGATGACGTCCGGGTAGCCGCGCGGGTCACTCGGCAGGGCCAGCGCCGGGTTGGAGCTGGCGGCGCGGATGCCCTCGATCTGCGCGGCGGGGTAGCCCTCGAAGATCGCCCGGTCCTCGGAGAACGCCAGCTTCTTGGCGGCTTCCTTCACCGGGTCCCAGTCGGAGTCCTGGGCGCCGCGCTCGACGTCGTCGATGGCCGTGCGCGTCACCGTGAATGGCACCCGAAGGCGCACCAGCGGGCGCGCCTCCCGAAGATGCGCCACCACACCGTCCGCCGGTGACGTGACGTCGACGAGGTGGCCGGTGCTGACCGCGGCCGTCTTCGGCCCACCCGGTTCGCTGACGTCGACGACGCGACGGCCGGCGATGTGCCGCTTGAACGTCCGGGCGGCCTCCTCCTCGATCTGGGCCCACGCGGCCGCGGTGATCGGAGCGAGATCGCGGTACAGGTTGTTCATTGCGGTTGACCTTTCAGACTGCCGATGGACAGGGTGCCGGTGGACTTGGGTTGGGCTTCGGGTTCGGCCGGTGGTGCGACGGGCAGGGGCGGCGGGGCATCGAGGAAATCCACTGTGGGAGTGAAGAACAACACGCCGGTGACCGCGGTGGAGAAATCCAGGATGCGGTCGGTGTTGCCCGGCGGATCGCCGATGAACATATTGCGCAGCATCCGTTCGGTGACGGCCGGGTCGGCCGAGTACGCGATGTAGTACGTGCCGAATTCCCCTGAGCCGACGCGGCCGAACGGCATGTTGGCCCGCACGATCTGCAGTTGGTTGCCGTCGTCGTCCTCGATGACGTTGAGGGCCAGATGCGAGTTCGGGGGCTTGACGTCGTCGGCCATCTCGATGTCCTCGAGCTTGCTGCGGCCGATCACCCGTTCCTGCTCGGTGACGCTGAGCGACTCCCACGACCCCATGTCGTGTAGGTACTTCTGCACGTGAACGTAACTGCCACCGGCGAATTCGGGATCTTCGTCACCGACGAGCGCCGCGACGACGGCATCGGGACCGTCCGGGTTCTCGGTGCCGTCGACGAAACCCAGCAGGTCGCGGTTCTCGAAGAACTTGAATCCGTGGACCTCGTCGACCACCGTGACCGCGCCGTCGAGCGACTTCAGAATCTGGCTCGCCAGCTCGAAACACACGTCCATGGCGTTGGCCCGGATGTGGAACAGCAGATCACCCGGGGTCGACGGCGCGTGGTGACGTGCACCCTGCAATTCGGGGAACGGGTGCAGCCCGGCCGGTCGCGGCCCGCTGAACAAGCGGTCCCAGGCGTCCGAACTGACCCCGGTCACCAGGCTCAGACGGCTTGCGGGCGTGCGGAATCCGACTGCCCGGCCAAGTCCGGACAAGCCCGTGAGCGCTTCGTGCACTTGGGGCTCGGCGCCCTCATCGATCGTGGCGATGAGGAAGATGGCGGCAGACGTCAAAGTCGTGAGTACGGGCTGAGGCCGTGCGGGACACACGAATCCGACCCTAGCGGCAACGGTCTCGGATTTCCGGGTGATGATGGCCTCATGACCGGAGCTACTGCCGCGGGCCTCTGCGGGTTCATCGACGCATCGCCCTCGCCGTTCCATGTGTGCGCGACGGTGGCCGCGCGTCTGACCGCCGCCGGCTTCACCGAACTCGCCGAGACCGACGCCTGGCCCGCCTCGCCGGGCAACTACTTCACGGTGCGGGCCGGCTCGTTGGTGGCCTGGAAGGCGACGGACGCCGCGACTCCGTTCCGCGTCGTCGGCGGCCACACCGACAGCCCCAACCTGCGGGTCAAGCAGCACCCGGACCGGTTCGTCAGTGGCTGGCAGGTGGTGGCGCTGGAGCCCTACGGTGGTGCCTGGCTGAACTCCTGGCTCGACCGCGACCTCGGCATCAGCGGCCGGCTCTCGGTGCGGCGCGGCAACGCCGTCAAGGACGTCCTGGTCCGGATCGACGACCCGATCCTGCGCGTGCCGCAGCTGGCCATCCACCTGTCCGACGACCGCAAGGGCGTCAGCCTCGACCCGCAACGGCACGTCAACGCGGTGTGGGGCGTCGGGACCGGGACCCGCGACTTCGTGGCCTTCGTTGCCGACCGCGCGGGCGTGGACGGCGGCGACGTGCTGGCCGCCGACCTGATGACGCACGACCTGGCGCCCTCTCGGCTGATCGGCGCAGACAGTGATCTGGTGAGTGCGCCCCGGCTCGACAACCAGGGCACGTGCTACGCCGGCTTGGAAGCGTTCCTGGACGCCGACGCCGACCGGTACGTGCCGGTGCTGGCGCTGTTCGACCACGAAGAGGTCGGGTCGACGTCCGACCACGGCGCCCAGTCCGATCTGCTGCCGACGGTGCTGGAGCGCATCGCGCTGGCGGCCGGCGGCGCGCGCGAAGACCTGCTGCGGCGGCTGGCCGGGTCGATGGTGGCCTCGGGCGACATGGCGCACGCCACCCACCCGAACTATCCCGAGCGGCACGAGCCCGGCCACCTCATCGAGGTCAACGCCGGCCCGGTGCTCAAGGTGCAACCCAACCTGCGGTACGCCACCGACGGCCGGACGGCCGCGGCGTTCGCGCTGGCGTGTGCGCAGGCCGGGGTGCCGCTGCAGCGGTATGAGCACCGCGCCGACCTGCCGTGCGGGTCGACCATCGGCCCGATGACCGCTGCGCGCACCGGCATCCCGACCGTCGACGTGGGCGCCGCACAGCTGGCCATGCACTCGGCGCGCGAGGTGATGGGCGCGCTCGATGTGCCGGCCTACGCCGCGGCGCTGCAGGCGTTCCTGTCACCGGCCTGACCTACAGTCGGGCCATGGCACTCAAAGTGGAGATGGTCACGTTCGACTGCACTGACGCGCAGGCGCTCGCCGACTGGTGGGCCGCGCAATTCGGCGGCAAGGTGCACACCCTGATGCCGGGGGAGTTCTTCGTCGTCAATCTGGCTGAAGGTCCGAACCTGGGTTTCCAACAGGTCGACGACCCGACGCCCGGCAAGAACCGGCTGCACCTGGACTTCCACCTCGAAGGCGACATCGAGCCCGAGCTCGAGCGCCTCAAAGCCGCGGGCGCCACGGAAACCGCGCGGCACGCCTTCGGCGAGGTCGCCCGCTGGGTGGTGCTGGCCGATCCCGAGGGCAACGCGTTCTGCATCGCGGGCGCGGCCTAGGGGCCGGTCTGGTCGACCAGTTCGACGCCGGGGGAGACCAACGGCTCAGACGCGGCATGCCACGCCTTGGACGCGACGACGATCGCGCCGGCACAGATACACACCAGGGCCACGATCACGGCGAACACCGCGAGCGCACCCCGGTTGAGGCCAAGGTGGAGTCTCATCCGGCCACGCTAAAACCGCGGGATGAGGCCCCGATGGGTCCTACCTAGCAGCCCGCTGTGTGTGCCGTCGCGATGAGTTCCCGCGGTCGCACGAGTCGACTTAGTGTTGAACCGTCGATCGAGAAACGGAGTCCGCCATGGCCGAGGATGTATCGAAATCAAAGGCCGCCCTGGCCGGCCGCACCACACCGGAGAAGGTCGGCCTCGGGCTGAGCGCCATTCTCTTCCTGTTCCTGCTGGCCGATGCCATCCCGAAGATTCTCGGGGTGGAGTTCGCGCGCACCGCGACCGAGGGACTCGGCTTCCCGCCGTATCAGACGTACGTCATCGGATGGGTCCTGCTGGCCTGCGTCATCGCGTGGGTGATCCCCCGCACCGCAGTGCTGGGCGCGGTCGGACTGACGGCCTATCTCGGCGGCGCCGTGACCATCGACATGCACCACGAGGCGTGGTTCCCGGTGGTATTCGCGGTGACCTTCGGATTGCTCATCTGGGCCGCTCTCATCCTGCGGCGTCCCGCGCTACTCAAGGTGCTGGTCGACGGGGACGAGTAGCCGGCGTTCGCCGTGGCGGGCGGGCCAGTTCGGCAACGGTAGACTCTCTGCGTGACGTCCTCGGTCGATACCGTCAATAACGCGACTACCACGCCCGATCAGCCGCAGCCGTATCGCGAGCTCGGTCTCAAGGATGACGAGTACCAGCGCATCCGCGAGATCCTCGGCCGTCGGCCCACCGACGCCGAGCTGGCCATGTACTCGGTGATGTGGAGCGAGCACTGCTCCTACAAGTCCTCCAAGGTGCATCTGCGCTACTTCGGTGAGACCACCACCGACGAGATGCGCGCCGGCATGCTGGCCGGTATCGGCGAGAACGCCGGCGTCGTCGACATCGGCGACGGCTGGGCCGTCACCTTCAAGGTCGAATCGCACAACCACCCGTCGTACGTCGAGCCCTATCAGGGCGCGGCCACCGGCGTCGGCGGCATCGTGCGCGACATCATGGCCATGGGCGCCCGCCCGGTCGCCGTCATGGACCAGCTGCGCTTCGGTGCGGCCGACGCGCCCGACACCCGCCGCGTGCTCGACGGCGTCGTCCGCGGTGTCGGTGGCTACGGCAACTCGCTGGGCCTGCCGAACATCGGCGGCGAGACGATCTTCGACCCGTCCTACGCCGGCAACCCGCTGGTGAACGCCCTCTGCGTGGGCGCGCTGCGGGTCGAGGACCTGCACCTGGCCTTCGCGTCCGGCACCGGCAACAAGATCATCCTGTTCGGCGCTCGCACGGGCCTCGACGGCATCGGCGGCGTCTCCGTGCTGGCCTCGGACACCTTCTCGGGCGACGAGTCCGGCGCCGGCCGCAAGAAGCTGCCGAGCGTTCAGGTCGGCGACCCGTTCACCGAGAAGGTGCTCATCGAGTGCTGTCTCGAGCTGTATGCCGCGCACCTCGTGGTCGGCATCCAGGACCTCGGTGGCGCCGGATTGTCCTGCGCCACTTCGGAACTGGCGTCCGCTGGCGACGGCGGCATGCACATCGACCTCGACAAGGTGCCGCTGCGCGCAACGGGTATGACCCCCGCCGAGGTGCTCTCCAGTGAGTCGCAGGAGCGCATGTGCGCCGTCGTGACGCCGGAGAACGTCGACGCCTTCATGGCCGTCTGCCGCAAGTGGGACGTGCTGGCCACCGTCATCGGTGAGGTCACCGACGGCGACCGGCTGAAGATCAGCTGGCACGGCGAGACCGTCGTCGACGTGCCGCCGCGCACCGTCGCCCACGAGGGCCCGGTGTACAACCGGCCCGTGGCGCGCCCCGACACCCAGGACGCGCTGATCGCCGACACCTCCGCCAATCTGCCCCGGCCCAAGACCGGCGACGAGCTGCGCGCCACCCTGCTGCAGTTGCTCGGCAGCCCGCACCTGTGCAGCCGCGCCTTCATCACCGAGCAGTACGACCGCTACGTCCGCGGCAACACCGTCCTCGCCGAGCACGCCGACGGCGGCGTCCTGCGCATCGACGAGGCCACCGGCCGTGGCATCGCGGTGTCGACCGACGCGTCGGGCCGCTACACGCAGCTGGACCCGTACACCGGCGCACAGCTGGCGCTGGCCGAGGCCTACCGCAACGTCGCGGTCACCGGCGCGACGCCCGTCGCCGTCACCAACTGCCTCAACTTCGGCTCGCCGGAGGACCCGGGCGTCATGTGGCAGTTCTCGCAGGCCGTCCGCGGCCTCGCCGATGGCTGTGCGGCACTTGGCATTCCGGTCACGGGCGGCAACGTCAGCTTCTACAACCAGACCGGCTCGACCGCGATCCTGCCGACGCCGGTGGTGGGCGTGCTCGGCGTGATCGATGACGTGCACCGCCGCATCCCGACCGGAATCGGCCTGGAACCGGGCGAGACGCTGATCCTGCTGGGCGACACGTACGACGAGTTCGACGGCTCTGTCTGGGCGCAGGTCACCGCCGACCACCTGGGTGGCGTGCCGCCTCGCGTGGATCTCAAGCGCGAGCAGCTGCTGTCCGAGGTGCTGACGGCCGGTTCGCGCGACGGCCTGATCTCGGCCGCGCACGACCTGTCCGAGGGCGGGCTCATCCAGGCCGTCGTCGAGGCCGCTCTGGCCGGCGAAACCGGTTGCCGCGTGCTGCTTCCCGAGGATTCGGATCCGTTTGTGCAGCTGTTCTCCGAGTCGTCGGGCCGGGTGCTGGTCGCGGTGCCGCGCACCGAGGAGAGTCGCTTCACGGCGATGTGCGAGGCCCGCGAACTGCCGGCCGTCCGCATCGGCGTGGTGGATCCGGGCAGCGACTCGGTGGAGGTGCAGGGTCAGTTCAGCATCACGCTGGATGAGCTGCGCACCACCTCCGAGAGCGTGCTGCCCGCCCTGTTCTCCCATGAGTGATTTGTGCACGAAAATCCGCGCCGGCCGCGGAAAATCGTGCACGAATCGCTGAGATGGTGACGCGCAAGGCGCCCGACCCGGCGGCGACCCGCGCGGCGGTGTTGCAGGTCGCCGACTGGCTGCGCGACGAGCGGGCCGAGGCGCCACCGCGGGCCGCGATCGCGGAGGCCGTCCGGCTGACGGCGCGCACGCTGGCGGCCGTCGCGCCCGGCGCGAGCGTGGAGGTCCGCGTTCCGCCTTTCGTTGCGGTGCAGTGCATTTCGGGCCTCAGTCACACCCGTGGCAATCCGCCCAACGTCGTCGAGACGGACCCGCGCACGTGGCTGCTACTGGCCACCGGGCTGTTGTCGCTCGACGACGCGGCGGGCGTCATCGGGATGTCCGGGTCGCGGGCGCCGGAGATCGGCCCGTGGCTGCCGCTGGTCGACCTGTAGCGCTCACTTGAAGAACGGGTACTCCTGAACCCAGTGGAAACCCCTGTTGCGCAAGGTGAATCGGTCGAGATCGACCTGATCGAGGGTGATCTGTACCGGACGGCCGTGCAGCGTGCCGGTCAGCTGCAGCTGCTGGGCCGAGGGGCGTGACACCTTGAGGTCGGCCAGCGTGGCACCGCCGGGTTCCGTCGCCTTGATGGTGTCGGAACTGATGGTGGCGGCCGTGTTCACCAGCTCGCCGTTCATCCGCTGGTACGTCAGTGCGCCGTCCTTCTCGAAAACCAGGCGTTGCCAACGGGTCTGATCGGTCGTCAGGGGTGGCAACGGCCTGCCGTCCACGCTGAACTCCCGCACCGACCAGATGCCGTACAGCTCAGGCTTGGCGTGGCCGCCGCCGTAGGCGTGCCACGCCTGCCAGCTGCTCCAGGCGCAGCCGATGAGGATCCACAGTCCCAGCGCGGCCTGCACGGTGGCGGCTCGGCGATTGGCCCGCTCGGAGCTGAACAGGGCGGGTTGGCTGACCGGCTCCGACGGGCGTTGCAGGACAAACAGGTCCAGCAGCCGGCGCAGCTGCGGGGCGAGGAGCACCAGGCTCATCAGCAGCAGATGTCCCGACAGGATCTTGACCGGCACATCGAAGGTCATGTTCAACAGGAACACCTGGGCCATGCTGGCCAGCCCGAGCAGCGTCCCCAGGGTCGCGGTACGCGGCAGGAACATGAGCAACCCGGCCAGCACCTCGACGGCGCCGAGCGTCATCTCGTACGGGTGCGAGCTGCCCACCTGCAGCCACAGCACCGACGTCGGGCTCAAGTCCCCGTAGGACCGCAGCAACGCGCTCGGCGGCGGCGTCGGCATCTGGGTGGGCACCAGTTTGGCGAACCCGTAGAACAGCATCTGCCCGGCGACGCACAGCCGCACGAACGTCAGAAACCACGCCGACAGCCGCGCGTAGTCGGGCCGCTGCCGGTCCACCAGCGTCCACACCGCGGTCCCGACGGCTGCGACCACCAGTAGGCAGAACACCAGCACCCAGATGGCGGCCTGGTCGCCGCTGCCCGAGTCCGGGTGCAGCACCGCCTCGGCGCCGAAGACCTCGCGGCCGACCCAGGTGAGCGCCGGGCCCAGCACCGTCATCTGCCACATCACCGCTTGCTCCGGCAGCCACTGGCCCACGATCCCGAAGAACGCGAAGGTGATCTGCGCGAACAACACACAGAACAGGCCGAAGTACAGGAAACACCACCTGAATGCGATCTTCGTCACTGCGGACCATGGCCGGGTCGGGTCGGCGGCGACGGGATCTGGGGCGGCAGTACCGGGACACTCGGAAAGTTGGCTGGCCATGAAATCCATATAAACAGCCGGACTGAAGTGGGCTGATGGGACGGCTCGCGGCCGGGCACGAAGCCGTTCGTGGCGCGCGAGCCGGGCCGGAAACGGACCCGACAAATGCGCCTCCGGTGAACGACGCGCCAACAGACGGGAGATTCGATTCCGTTTCGCGCCCAACGGGACCGTAGACTCGGACACGTCACCAACCGCCTCCCCGGGAGCAGCCCTATCGTGACCGAACAGACCGAGAACGAGCCACGCGAGGAATGCGGCGTATTCGGGGTCTGGGCCCCAGGCGAGGATGTGGCGAAGCTCACGTACTACGGCCTCTATGCGCTGCAGCACAGAGGGCAGGAAGCAGCCGGCATCGCCGTCGCTGACGGATCTCAGATCCTGGTGTTCAAGGACCTCGGCCTGGTCAGTCAGGTGTTCGACGAGCAGACCCTCGCCGCCATGCACGGCCACGTCGCTGTCGGGCACTGCCGCTACTCCACCACCGGCTCCACCACGTGGGAGAACGCGCAGCCGGTGTTCCGTAACACCGCCGCCGGCACGGGCGTCGCGCTCGGCCACAACGGGAATCTGGTCAACACCGCCGAACTGGCTGCCCGGGCCCGCGAAGCCGGCCTGATCAACGCGCGGGGCCACGTCGCCGCCACCACCGACTCGGACATCCTGGGCGCCCTGCTCGCGCACGGCGCCGCCGACTCGAGCTTGGAACAATCCGCGCTGGAACTGCTGCCGCAGGTCCGGGGCGCGTTCTGCCTGACCTTCATGGACGAGAACACCCTGTACGCCGCACGCGACCCCCACGGGGTGCGTCCGCTGTCCCTCGGCCGGCTGGACCGCGGCTGGGTCGTCGCCTCCGAGACCGCCGCGCTGGACATCGTCGGCGCCTCGTTCGTCCGCGACATCGAGCCCGGTGAGCTGCTGGCCATCGACGCCGACGGCGTGCGCTCCACCCGGTTCGCCAACCCCGAGCCCAAGAGCTGCGTCTTCGAGTACGTCTACCTGGCCCGCCCGGACAGCACCATCGCCGGCCGCTCGGTCCACGCCGCGCGCGTCGACATCGGCCGCCGGCTGGCCCAGGAGAAGCCCGTCGACGCCGACCTGGTCATCGGGGTGCCCGAATCAGGCGTGCCCGCGGCCGTCGGCTACGCGCAGGGCTCGGGTATCCCGTTCGGTCAGGGCCTCATGAAGAACGCCTACGTCGGGCGCACCTTCATCCAGCCGTCGCAGACCATCCGTCAGCTCGGCATCCGGCTCAAGCTCAACCCGCTGAAGGAAGTCATCCGCGGCAAGCGGCTGATCGTCGTCGACGACTCGATCGTCCGCGGCAACACCCAGCGCGCCCTGGTCCGCATGCTGCGAGAGGCCGGCGCCGTCGAGGTGCACGTGCGCATCGCGTCGCCGCCGGTGAAATGGCCGTGCTTCTACGGCATCGACTTCGCCACCCCGGCCGAGCTCATCGCCAACGCCAAGAGCACCGAGGCGAGCGAGGACGAGATGCTCGAGGCGGTCCGGCATGCGATCGGCGCCGACTCGCTGGGCTACATCAGCCGCCAGGGCATGATCGCCGCCACCGAGCAGCCCGCCACCCGGCTGTGCGCGGCCTGCTTCGACGGCAACTACCCGATCGAACTGCCAGGTGAAGCTGCCCTCGGCAAGAACGTCGTCGAGCACATGCTGGCGTCCGCGGCCCGCACCGGCCTGCCGCTGACCGCCGACAACGACAACGCCTCAGCCCTGCGCCGTCCCTGACCTGACGGCCGTCAACAGGCGCGACGTGCATCCGCGAGGGTGCGACCGGTAGCCTTGGGGCCGATGACTAGCCAGGATGAGCGAGCTGAATCGATTGGCGCCTCCTACGCTTCGGCGGGGGTTGACATCGAGGCAGGCGATCGCGCCGTCGAATTGTTCAAACCCCACGCGAAGAAGGCCACCCGCCCAGAGGTGCGGGGCGGCCTCGGAGGTTTCGCCGGGCTGTTCGGCCTGAAAGCCGGGTACCGCGAGCCGCTGCTGGCCTCGTCGACCGACGGTGTGGGCACCAAGCTCGCCGTGGCGCAGGCCATGGACAAACACGACACCGTCGGCATCGACCTCGTCGCGATGGTCGTGGATGACCTCGTGGTGTGTGGCGCCGAGCCACTGTTCCTGCAGGACTACATCGCCGTGGGCCGCACCGTGCCCGAGCGGGTGGCCGAGATCGTCTCGGGCATCGCCGAAGGCTGCGTGCAGGCCGGCTGCGCGCTGCTGGGCGGTGAGACCGCCGAGCACCCGGGGCTGATGGAGCCCGACCACTACGACATCTCCGCGACCGGAGTCGGCGTCGTCGAGGCCGACGATCTGCTGGGCCCCGAGAACGTCCGCCCCGGCGACGTGATCATCGCCATGGCCGCCACCGGCCTGCACTCCAACGGCTACTCGCTGGCCCGCAAGGTGCTGCTCGAGATCGACCGCATGAGCCTGTCCGGACATGTCGAGGAGTTCGGCCGCACGCTCGGTGAAGAGCTGCTGGAGCCGACGCGCATTTACGCCAAGGACTGCCTGGCACTGGCCGCCGAGACCCAGGTGCGCACCTTCTGCCACGTCACCGGTGGCGGACTGGCCGGAAACCTGGAACGCGTCATCCCGCACGGCCTGACGGCCGAGATGGACCGCGGTACCTGGACGCCGGCACCGGTGTTCCAGATGATCGCCCAGCGCGGCCGCGTGGAGCGTGCCGAAATGGAGAAGACGTTCAACATGGGTGTCGGCATGGTCGCCGTCGTCGCGCCGGAGGACACCGACCGCGCGCTGGCGATTCTGACTGCCCGGCACCTGGACTGCTGGACTCTGGGCACCGTGAACAAGGGTGGCAAGAGCAGCGTTCGCGCCGAGTTGGTGGGCCAGCACCCGCGCTTCTGACCTTCAGGTCTGCGCGGGGCTGGGCCTGCGGCCCTGGACTCAGGGCCGCTCGTGGGGTCTAGTGACGCCAGTCGTCCTCGGGTACGACCCAACGACCGTCTAGATCGTCGGCGTCGTCGTCCAAGTCGTTGTCGACGGCACTGCTGTAACCAACGGAGTCGTTCGAGAGCTCTCGTTGCAACCGAGTGAAATCGGTCTGCGGTGAGCTGTACTTAAGGTCTCGAGCAACCTTGGTCTGCTTTGCCTTTGCCCGGCCGCGGCCCATAGGGGACCCCCTCGCGCAATAACGGAGCGGCCCGATGTGCAGGCGGCTCCGATCTGAGTGTTGTTTATTGTCCTGCCGTTAGCTTACCGTGCCCGGCGGTCTCATGCTGGCAGGCCACCCTCACCGGGGATCCGGAGGGCGGATAAGGCGAGCGGTCCAGGCGTGATGCAGGAAGACAGGGGACAACTGGCACACCGACGGCGCCTACCGGGCGCCGCCGCGCAGCCGGTCCACCGCGGCCCGGCCCGCACCGGCGGACGTGTCCGCTCCCGGCAGCGAGTCCGCGTCGATCGCGGCGGGCACCTGGGCGTCGCCGCCGGTGGTCAGCTCGGTATCGGCCGGAACGCCGCGCTTGAGCAGCGCCAGCGCGATCGGGCCCAGGTCCACATGCTCCGCGACGGTGCCCACCCGGCCGATCGTCCGGCCACCGGCAAGCACCGGATCACCCGTCGCGGGACGGTCGTCACCGCCATCGAGATGCAGCAGCACCAGCATGCGGGGCGGCTTGCCCAGATTGTGGACGCGCGCGACGGTCTCCTGGCCGCGATAGCAGCCCTTGTCCAGATGCACGGCGCCAACGCTCGGCCCGCCGATCCAGCCGACCTCATGCGGAATCGTGCGCTCATCGGTGTCGACGCCCAGCCGCGGTCGCAGCGCCGCCACCCGAAGCGCCTCGTAGGCCCACAGCCCGGCCGGCCGGACGCCGGCGTCCAGCAGCCGCTGCCGCCACGCTGCGGCATCGGCCCGCGGCACCACCAGTTCGATCTCCTGCGGGCCCAGCCGACGCACGAAACCGCCCTGGGGCAGTGCGGCCGCGGTCCACTCGGTATCCGGGGTCGGCAGATCCAGCTGGTTGACGGCGGGCCCGAGCAGTGAGAGCACCGCGAGGTCGGCCGGGTTCACCTCGACCTTCGACCAGAACACCATCTTGCGGAGGAAGTCGGCGAGCGGCTGCCCGCGCCACGACTCGGTGTCCAGCGTGGTGACGCCGCCGAGCTCGGTCTGCAGCCAGTGGTCCTCGACCCGGCCCTGTCCGTCCAGGCTCAGGTTCTGGACGACGGACCCCTCCGGCAGCGAGCTGACGTGCTGGCTCGAGATGGTGTGCAGCCAGCCCTGGCGGTCATCGCCGGTGAGCTCGATGGTCGCGCGGTGGCCGCGGTCCACAATGATCGCGTCGACGGCCGCACTGCGCTGCTCCCCGAGCGGGTCGCCGTAGTGCCAGACGGCGCCGGCGTCGGGTCCGGATTCGGGGGCGGGAACTGCACTCATGCTTCGAGCCTAGTTCGCGCGCCCGACTAGCCTTCTGGCCGTGACCACCAGGCCGACCGTCCCGCCGCCCATCGTCGTCGCGGTCGACGGCTGCCGGGCCTCGATTCGCGCCGACGATCCGGTGTTCTCCCGCGGCGACGGGGTCTTCGAGACGGCGTTGGTGCGCGACGGCGTCGTGGTCCTGTTCGACGAGCACCTGACGCGGTTGGCGGGGTCGGCCGCGCTGGCGGGCCTGCCGTGTCCCGACGCCGTCAGGTGGCGGACGGCGGTGTCGGCCGGAATCGGCCAGTGGCCGGGTGGGGAAGCGGTGCTGCGGCTCGTGCTGGGCCGCGGCAGCGACGCTGCGGTCGCCTTCGTGATGGTCTCGGCCGTGCCGGCGCGCGCTGCCGCAGCCCGTCGGGACGGCGTCGCGGCGGTGACGCTGGTGCGGCCGCCCTGGCCGCTCGCCGCGGCGAAGTCGCTGTCCTATGCGGCGAACGTGGCCGCGCTACGCCATGCCGAACTGGCCGGCGCCGGCGACGCCGTGTTCGTCGACGCGACGGGCGCGGTGCTCGAAGGACCACGGTCGGCCGTCGTTCTGGCGGTTGCTGGTTCAGCGGGCGAACCGGTTCTGGTGACGCCCGATGCGTCGTCGATCCTGCCGTCGACCACACAGCGTGCGCTGTTCGCGGCCGCCGCGACACGCGGGATCGACTGCGTGTACCGGCGCGTGACGGTACACGATTTGATTGCGGCACAAGGTGTTTGGCTGCTGTCGGCGATCACGCTGGCGGCGCGGGTGCACACCCTGGACGGGCGGGCGCTGGCGCGTTCACCGTTCGAGACCCTGATTGCCGAGCTGATCGACGGGCAGATCTGAGCCCGAGAAAAAACGGTTGTCGAGGCTCAGAGCCGGGAGTACGGTCGCACGTACACAGGGAAGGAGGTGGTCCGACAAATTGATTGATTCTTTGAGGACATGTGAGGTGGCTGCCCGCCAGTAGCGCCGGGTAATTCGTCCGAGCGCACTCGCGAATTCCCGCAGCCACCCGGCCCCCGAGCCTCCCGGTCTTGTCCAACCAGGAACCTTGGCTCGGGGGTCGCCTCATGTCCGGGGGCGGTGCTCGCCGCCGCGAGTGCAACACCATGGCGATTTTCGGAGCTGGTTTCCGCCGCTTGGTTACCTTCGCGGCCGGCGGCGATCAGGATCAGTGCCGGCCGGCGTGTGTGCGGTCGTCGACGCGGACGTCCCCGCGTCGACCACTTGGCTGAGGTCAGCCGACGAAACGCGACAGCCGCGCGGACAGGTGCGGCGTCAGGCCGCCGTCGGCGTCGACGCGCTCCTCGACGTAGGCCAGGTCGCCGTTCTCGATGATCCCGTACAGCCGCTTCGCGCCGCCGACGAGCATGCCGGACTTGCTGCGGGCCAGGGCGTCGGTCGCCAGTTCCCAGGACGCGTGGTTCAGCGGGGTGCCGTAGAACAGCTCGACGTAGCCGGCCGAATGCGCCAGCAGCAGCTCGATGGCCTGCGACTCGTCCTGTCCGCGGGGATCGTTCGGGTCGTTCACGAACCGCCAGTAGCCGGTCTCGCGCAGCCCCGGGCCGGCGTAGTCGCCGTTCTCGTCGAGCCGCCAGGAGCGGGCGTCCCAGTTGAGATAGTCGCCGCCGTTGTGCGACACGATGATCTGCTGGCCGAACCGGTAGTCGCCGGCGGAATCGCGGCCTTCGCCCTCGCCGCGCCAGACGCCGACGAGCGGCAGCAGGGCGAGCAGGGCATCGTTGAAGTCCGCGCCTTCACGCAGATTGGCGGTGTCCGCGGGCAGCGGCAGGTCGTCGAACCCGGGCACGTTGCGCGCGGCCGTGGCCTTGGCGCGATCAGCCGCCGCGGCGATGGCACGGTCACCGGAACCGGCCAGCGCGCCGAGTTCGCCCAAGCCGTCCGAGGCCGAATCGCTCCTCGCTTGCGCGGGGTCCTGGTCGGACGTCACGACTCGTCGGTGATCAGGCGGTACAGCGCGTACAGCGCGAACCAGGTGATGGCCAGCGTGGCCGCGACCAGCAGGATCTCGAAGAAAAGCACCACGGACAGACAGGTTACTAGGGATGCCGGTGTGACGTGCGCCGCACCGGCCCCTGACATGCGACGAGCGGCCGCATTTGTACGTCCGGACACGGTGTGTCGGGTACAAACACGGCCGCTCGCGGCCAGAGAGTGGAGCGCCGGCTCCTAAGCGACCTTGACGTCGACCTCGTGGATGCCGGCACCGGTCGGCGCCACCACGGCGTCGCCGTTGCCGACCTTGGACAGCGCACGCAGCGTCCAGGTGCCGGGCGCGGCGAAGAACCGGAAGTCACCCGTGGCCGACGCGACGACCTCGGCGGTGAACTCGTCGGTGCTGTCCAGCAGCCGCACGAACGCGCCACCGACCGGCTGGCCCGAGCCGTCGACGACGCGGCCGGTGATAACGGTTTCCTTCTCCAGATCAACGCTGGCCGGCAGCGTCAGGCCTTGCTTGGGTGCAGAGCACATATCAGTTTCCCAACTCGATCGGGGCACCCACCAGGGAGCCGTATTCGGTCCAACTGCCGTCGTAGTTCTTTACATTCCGGTGGCCCAGCAGTTCCTGCAGCACGAACCAGGTGTGCGACGAACGCTCACCGATGCGGCAGTAGGCGATGGTCTCCTTCTCGCCGTCAAGGCCGGCGTCGGCGTAAATCTTGGCCAGCTCCTCGTCGGTCTTGAAGGTGCCGTCGTCGTTGGCGGCCCGGCTCCACGGCACGTTGATGGCGCTCGGCACGTGGCCGGGGCGCTGGCTCTGCTCCTGCGGGAGGTGCGCCGGCGCCAGAATCTTGCCGGAGAACTCGTCGGGCGAGCGCACGTCGACCAGGTTCTTGGTGTTGATCGCGGCGATCACCTCGTCGCGGAATGCGCGGATGCTGTTGTCGATCGGCTTGGCCTCGTACGAGGTCGCCGGGCGGACGGTGGCGTCCTTGACCAGTGGGCGGTCGTCGAGCTCCCAGCGCTTGCGGCCACCGTCGAGCAGCTTGACGTCGTCATGCCCGTACAGCTTGAAGTACCAGTAGGCGTAGGCCGCGAACCAGTTGTTGTTGCCGCCGTACAGGACGACGGTGTCGTCGTTGCTGATTCCCTTGTCGGACAACAGCTTCGAGAACTGCTGCTGGTCGACGAAGTCACGCTTGACCGAGTCCTGCAGATCATCGCGCCAATCCAGCTTGACGGCGCCGGGGATGTGCCCCTCGTCGTCGTAGGCGCTGGTGTTCTCGTCGACCTCGACGAACACCACGCCGGCGGTGTCGAGGTTGTTCTCGGCCCATTCGGTCGAGACCAGGACGTCGGAACGTGCCATGTACGAATTCCTTTCGGTTGCTTTTGAGCTCTGGCAGGTCAGGCGGCGGGGGCCGCGGTGCGGCGCAGCCGCGCCACCAGGGGATAGATCTGGCAGCCCAGGCAGATGCCGAAGGCAGCGTTGAGGAAGGCGGCGATCAACGCGAACGCGGTGGCACCGAGTCCCAGCGCGGTGATACCCGTCGCGAAGCCGACGAATCCGGCGATCGCGAACAGCAGCCCGACGAGTTGGGCGAACTTCAGCGGCGCGACGGGTTCCTTCTCGGTCACCGGACCCAGCCGCGGCGCGATGAAGGTGGCGAAGATCCGGCCGTAGGGGTGCTTGCGCGGCCCGCCGATGGCGCCGATCGCGAACACCACGGCCTGCACGCCGAGAATGACGGCCGCGGCGGTCGGGCTCGCAGCCGACGCCAGCAGCGCAGCGACCAGTACGCCGGTGGTGACCCAGGCCGCGAAGCGGGGGCCACGCACGTCGACCTGCGGGGTTTCGATGGAATTGTCTGACATGGGAAAGCTCCTGTTGTTAATGGGAGGCGGCCGCAGGGTCTGATTCGCGGCCCGCCGCGGAAAGCTGCTCGGAGCGCAACACGAAACGACGGCGCGGCTACTCAGCAGCTACAACAACAACAGCAACAACCCGCAACGCGGCACAGATCTACTGCGCGACGCTTGGTGAGCAGGAGCTCGCGGGGGGCTAACACGGCAGACAGCTTACCCAACAACGGGGTGCTCAAGCCAACAGCGGTAGCAGGGCCTCGCGCAGATCAGCGGATTTCGGGACCCCCGCGGTGCGGTACCGCTGCTGCCCCGAGGCGTCGAAGATGAACGTCGTCGGCAACGAGAGCACCGACAGGCGTCGGGCCGCAACGGGATTGGCGTCGAGGTCCAGCTCGACGTGCGCGACCCCGAGGTCGTCACACACCTGGTCGACGACGCGGCGGACGGCCGCGCAGGGTCCGCACCACGTTGCGCTGAAATGCACGACGGTCGGGCCGGTGGTGGACAGGCCGAGATCGGAGTTGTCGTTTTCGGCGGACGGTTCGGCCGGCGCCACTTCCCTCATCAGGCCCGCGCGCAGCGTCAGCAGGCGGCCGATGATGTAGGCGATCCCGAGTGCGGCGACCAGGACCGTCAGCACCACAACTGTGGAGTTCATGATTGTCTGAACCCATCCAGCGGCACGGTTACTCCCGTCGCGATGCCTTCGATGATCACGTCGGAGCCGCGCGCCCCCTCGCTGGTCGGGGTCAGCCCGAACGGCAGCTTCATTCCCGGCATCGTGGTGGAGAACGCGCGCAGGACCGCGGGCTTCTTGTCGTCGGGCACCGGCTCTTCGGCGGTGCCCGGGCCGGTGAGCACCTCGGTGGCGGTGAAAACCAGGTTCGTGTGGTCGGCACCGGTGATGGACAGGTCCACCGAGACGCTGACGCGCTTGTTGAGGCCGGCGGCGGTCGGGGTCCCGGTGAACACCAGGCCGTGGTTCTCGGAGATGCCGGATTCGGTGGTGCCGCCGGTGGCGTCGTTCGAATCATTGGTGGGGGCTTCCACCAACAGGTCCTTGATGCCCATGAAGCGGCCGACATGGGTCGAGTCGACGATGATGCGGCTTTCCAGCTTCGCCGCGGTCAATTTGGCGTCGGGTCCGATCAGCCAGGACTTGGGAGTTGCGACCATGTCGTACAAGGTGGCCTCGATGGAAGCCTTCCCCACGACGGGGTGCGCGACGGCGGCCGCCTTGACCTCGACCTGCTGGTAGCGGCCCCGTGCCGCCTGGGTGCCGAAGGGGAATCCGAGGATCGACACCCACGGGTCGAAGTGCAGGTGGGCCGCGGTCCGGACGCTGCGGGCCATGCGGTATTCGGCGAAGATGGCAAAGCCGAAATCGGTGCCGACGACCGCGAGGATCAGCACGGCCGCTGGGATCAGCAGCCGCTTCAGCACCGTACGCATCCGGACATTCTGGCGTACGCCCAGCCGCGTGACGTCGCGACCGGCCGTTCAAAGCCGCTAAATCGCAGGTGGCAAGCTATCGTTAGGTCATCGTTGGCCGGTAACGGTCACGTGTCAGCCATGATTCTCCGGGGTTGAATCGGATTGAACCGCGACAGCGTCGTCGCCGGGGACGGTCCGGTGCGGCCCCGGACGCACTGGAGGACCCGTTGGATCTTCTGCTACTGACCGTCGACCCGCACCCGGAGTCTGTACTCCCGGCGCTGGCGCTACTGCCGCACAGCGTGCGGCCGGCACCCTCCGAGGTGTCGTCGTTGCTGGAAGCCGGCAACGCCGATGTGGCGATCGTCGACGCACGCACTGATCTCGCGGCCGCCCGCGGACTCTGTCGTCTGCTGGGCAGCACCGGCGCGTCCGTGCCCGTGGTGGCCGTGGTCAACGAAGGCGGCCTGGTGGCCGTCAACGTCGAGTGGGGCATCGACGAAATCCTGCTGCCCGGCACCGGCCCGGCCGAGATCGACGCCCGGCTGCGGCTGCTGGTGGGACGCCGCAACGGTGTCGCCGACCAGCAGAGCGCCGGCAAGATCACGCTCGGCGAACTCGTCATCGACGAGGGCACCTACACCGCCCGGCTGCGGGGCAAGCCCCTGGACCTGACTTATAAGGAATTCGAGTTACTGAAGTATCTGGCGCAGCACGCCGGCCGGGTGTTCACCCGCGCCCAGCTGCTCCAGGAGGTGTGGGGCTACGACTTCTTCGGCGGCACCCGCACCGTCGACGTGCACGTCCGGCGCCTGCGCGCCAAGCTCGGCCCCGACTATGAATCGCTGATCGGCACCGTCCGCAACGTCGGTTACAAGGCCGTTCGGCCCGCGCGCGGCCGCACCAACGGTGCCGCCGAGGCGGTCGACGACATCGACGACGATGACGACGGCGACACCGGTGACGTCGAGAACGGCGCCCGGCAGACCCTGCCCGCGCAGTGACGGAACTGACGTGGCACACCGCGCTGAGTGCTGCCGACCAGACCGCCATCCGTGAACTCGTCGCGGCGGCAACCGCCGCCGACGGCGTCGCCCCCGTCGGCGACCAGGTGCTGCGCGAACTCCCGCTGGACCGCACCCGGCACCTGCTGGCACGTGCCTCGGGCGCGTTGGTCGGCTATCTGAATCTCGCGCCCGACATGGCCGAGGCCGTCGTCGCCGTCGACGCGCGGCGGCAGGGAATCGGCAGCGAACTCATCCGCACCGGCCTGGCCGCCGGTGGCCCGGCCACCCGAATCTGGGCGCACGGCAACCTCGATGCCGCGCGGGCCACCGCCGCCGCGCTCGGTCTGACCGCGGTGCGCGAACTCTGGCAGATGCGCCGCTCGCTGGCTGCGCTGCCTCCTCTGACCCAGGTACCGGGCGTTCGGCTGACCACATATCCGGGACCCGAAGTCGACGCCGAACTGCTGCGCGTCAACAACGCGGCGTTCCACTGGCACCCCGAACAGGGCGGCTGGACGCAGGCCGAGGTGGACGAGCGCCGGGGGGAGTCGTGGTTCGACCCGGCCGGGCTGTTCCTGGCGTATGACGCCGCCGACACCGCCGGCGAGCGGTTGCTCGGCTTCCACTGGACGAAAATTCACCCAGGTTCCGGCCTGGGTGAGGTGTACATCGTCGGGGTGGGCCCGGACGCGCAGGGCCGTGGCCTCGGTGCGTTGCTGACGCTGGCCGGTCTGCACTATCTGGCCGACCGGCTGGGGCCGGACGGGACCGTACTGCTGTATGTCGAGGCAGACAACACCGCGGCGGTGAAAACCTACCGACGGCTGGGGTTCGAGTTGTACAGCGCCGACGTCGCCTACGCCGAAGCCCCAACCGTTAGCTGAATCAGCGAGTTGGCTGAAAAGTCCCTGACCGTGTTCACCCGGTGTTCATTCGGCATCAGGAATACGTCCACCACGGCCGCATACGTTGCGCGGGAGTCGGAAGCCGACCCTTGAAAGCCGACCATCGGCCGACACCGAAAGTAGGACCCGTGAAGTTCACCAGCATCGGTAAAGCATTCGTCGTCACCGCAGCGGCCGCATCGCTTGCCGTCGGTATGACCGCATGTGGCAACGACAACAAGTCCGGCACCGCGTCGTCGTCCGGTTCCGCCTCGGCTGATTGCGGCGGCAAGAACGCGCTGACCGCCGAGGGCTCGACCGCGCAGCAGAATGCGATCGCCGAGTTCAACAAGGCTTGGGGCCAGGTCTGCTCGGGCAAGAACCTGTCCTACAACGGCACCGGCTCGGGTGCCGGCCGCCAGCAGTTCATCGCCAAGCAGGTCGACTTCGCCGGTTCCGACTCGGCGCTGGCCAAGGAGCAGATCGAGAAGGCAGCCGAGCGCTGCGGTGGCAACCCGGCGTGGAACCTGCCGCTGGTCTTCGGCCCCGTCGCCCTGGCCTACCACCTCGAGGGCGTGAGCAAGCTGGTCATCAACGCCGACGTGCTGGCCAAGATCTTCCAGGGCGAGATCAAGAAGTGGAACGACCCGGCCATCGCCGCGCTGAACGCCGGCACCACGCTGCCCGACACCGACATCAAGCCGGTCTACCGTTCGGACTCGTCGGGCACCACCGACAACTTCCAGAAGTACCTGTCCGCCGCGGCTCCCGACACCTGGAAGAAGGGCGCCGGCAGCGAGTTCCAGGGCGGCGCCGGTGAGGGCGCGCAGAAGTCGGCCGGCGTCGTGCAGGCCGTCCAGGCCACCCCGGGCGCCATCGGCTACGTGGAGAAGAGCCCGGCCGCGGCCGCCGGACTGCCGTTCGCGCAGATCGACACCGGTTCGGGCGCAGTCGAACTGACCGACGACAACGCCAAGAAGGCCATTGCCTCCGCCAAGTTCGCCAAGGACGGCAACGACCTGGCCCTCGACCTGAAGTCGCTGTACTCGACCAAGGAAGCCGGCGCCTACCCGCTGGTGCTGGCCACCTACGAGATCGTCTGCTCCAAGGGCTACGACGCCGACACCGCCGCCGCGGTGAAGTCGTTCCTGAAGGTCGCCGCCAACCAGGGTCAGGCCAACCTGTCGAAGGCGGGCTACATCCCGCTGCCCGACGCCTTCAAGTCGCGTCTGCTGCAGTCCGTCGACGCAATCGCTTAAGTAGCGCTGGCGCTCCGGTTCCATCGCAGCGAGGATGGAACCGGAGCCCACGATCGTTAGGTTCCTGACAGGATGACAGTGACAACACCGAACCCAGCTGACGCGGGGTCAGGGGAGGCGCTCGCCGCACCCTTCCCCACGCCGTCGCCGGTGGCCACCGACCCGTCAAAGGGGTCGAAAGTGCGCGTGGGCGACCGGGTTTTCCGTCTGCTCGCCGAGGGCTCCGGCGTTCTGATCGTCGCCCTCATCGCGGCCATCGGTGTGTTCCTGCTGTGGCGCGCCGTCCCGGCATTGGCCCGCAACAAGGAGAACTTCTTCACCTTCGGCGGCAACTGGGTCACCACCGACACCTCCGCGATGCACTTCGGCATCTTCGATCTGTTGCAGGTCACCGTCTTCGTGTCGGTGTTCGCGCTGCTGATCGCGATGCCGGTCGCCTTGGGTATCGCGATCTTCGTCACGCAGTACGCGCCGCGCCGGCTGTCCGGTCCGCTGGCGTATGTGGTGGACCTGCTGGCCGCGGTGCCGTCGATCGTCTACGGCGTGTGGGGCCTCTACGTGCTGGCACCCGTGCTCAAGCCATTGGCGTTGTGGCTCAACGAGAATCTCGACTGGCTGTTCCTGTTCAAGACCGGCAATGCGTCGGTGGCCGGTGGCGGCACCATCTTCACCGCGGGCATCGTGCTCGCGGTGATGATCCTGCCGATCATCACCGCCGTGAGCCGTGAGGTCTTCATCCAGACGCCACGCGGCCAGATCGAGGCCGCGCTGGCGCTGGGCGCCACCCGGTGGGAAGTGGTGCGCACCACGGTGCTGCCCTTCGGTCTTTCGGGCTACATCAGCGGTGCCATGCTCGGCCTCGGCCGCGCGCTCGGTGAGACCATCGCACTGCTGATCATCCTGCGCGGTACGCAGACGCAGTTCAGCTGGACCCTGTTCGACGGCGGCTACACGTTCGCCAGCAAGATCGCGGCCACCGCAAGCGAATTCAACGACCAGTACAAGGCGGGTGCCTACATCGCCGCCGGCCTGGTGTTGTTCATCCTGACGTTCGTGGTGAACTCCGCGGCGCGCGCCGTCGTGGCCGGAAGAGGGGCGAAATGAACGCCAAGATGGCGGCGATGCTGGAGCGCCCGGTCAAGCACCAGTCGTTCGAAGGGGTGGGTCTGCGCCGGAAGGTGACCGACAACCTCGCGACGGTGCTCGTCAGCTTCTCGGTGCTCGTGGCGCTGATTCCGTTGGTGTGGGTGCTGTATTCCGTCATCACCAAGGGCTATAAGGCACTCACGTCGGCGGAGTGGTTCACGAACTCGCAGTCCGGCATGACGGCATTCGTCGAGGGCGGCGGCGCGTACCACGCCATTGTCGGCACCGTGCTGCAGGCGCTCGTGTGTGCCCTCATCTCGATCCCGATCGGCGTGATGGTGGCGGTGTACCTCGTCGAGTACGGCGCCGGCACCCGACTGGGCAAGGTCACCACCTTCATGGTCGACATCCTGACCGGTGTCCCGTCAATCGTCGCCGCACTGTTCATCTACGCGCTGTGGGTGGCCACGTTGGGCTTCCAGCGCACAGGTTTCGCGGTGTCGCTGTCACTCGTGCTGCTGATGATCCCCGTCATCGTGCGGTCCACCGAGGAGATGCTGCGCATCGTCCCGATGGACTTGCGTGAAGCCAGCTACGCACTGGGCATTCCCAAGTGGAAAACCATTGTGCGCATTGTCATTCCGACAGCGCTGTCGGGCATCGTCACCGGCGTGATGCTGTCGCTGGCCCGCGTGATGGGTGAGACGGCCCCGCTGCTGGTCCTGGTGGGTTACGCACAGGCCATGAACTTCGACATGTTCGGCGGCTTCATGGGTTCGCTGCCGGGCATGATGTACGACCAGATCGGCGCCGGTGCCGGTGCCAACGAGGTCCCCACCGACCGGATGTGGGGCGCGGCGCTGACCCTGGTGCTGCTGATCGCGCTGCTGAATGTGGCAGCGCGGTTGGGCGCCAAGTTCTTTGCCCCCAAGAAAGTTTGAGCAGGAGTACGGGATAATGGCCAAGCGTCTGGATCTCAAGGATCTCAACATCTATTACGGTTCCTTCCACGCCGTGCAGAGCGTCAGCCTGTCGGTGGAGCCGCGCAGCGTGACGGCGTTCATCGGACCGTCGGGTTGCGGCAAGTCCACAGTGCTGCGCACCCTCAACCGCATGCACGAGGTGATCCCGGGCGCCCGCGCCACCGGCTCGGTGCTGCTCGACGGTGACGACATCTACGCCGCCGGCGTGGACCCCGTCGGCGTGCGCAAGACCATCGGCATGGTGTTCCAGCGCCCGAACCCGTTCCCCACCATGTCCATTCGCGACAACGTGGTGGCCGGGCTGAAGCTGCAGGGCGTGCGCAACAAGAAGACGCTCGACGAGGTCGCCGAGCGATCGCTCAAGGGCGCCAACCTGTGGAACGAGGTCAAGGACCGTCTCGACAAGCCCGGCGGTGGTCTCTCGGGTGGTCAGCAGCAGCGGTTGTGCATCGCCCGCGCCATCGCGGTGCAGCCCGACGTGCTGCTGATGGACGAGCCGTGCTCGGCGCTCGACCCGATCTCGACGCTCGCCATCGAGGACCTGATCGCAGAACTGAAGCAGGACTTCACGATTGTGATCGTCACGCATAACATGCAGCAGGCCGCGCGGGTGAGCGACCAGACGGCGTTCTTCAACCTCGAGGCCACCGGCAAGCCCGGCCAACTGATCGAGATCGACGACACCGAGAAGATCTTCTCCAACCCGACCAAGAAAGCCACCGAGGACTACATCTCCGGCCGCTTCGGTTAGGGCTCGCGAGGCTTCTGCTGGGCAGGGACGAGGCGCACGCCGTCGCGGTCGGCGGCCAGCAGGTCCTGCAGCATCCGGTCCAGCACCGCCAGCTCGGCGGCGGTGTAGCGCGACAGGAAGTCGTACCTGCCGGCGTCCATCTCGTCGTGCATGCGCTGGTGTACCTCGATGAGGAGTTTCCCGTCCGGGGTGGGGTTCAGCTGCAGCTCTTTGCGATTACCCGGCACCGGTGACCTGCTGACCAGCCCGGCATCGACCAGACGCTGCACATGCTTGGACACCGTGCCCTTGAGCTGCCCGGAGCGGGCGGCCAGCCCCACCACGCTGATCGGCCCGTCGGCGAGCACCGCCAGCAGATGCAGGCTGAGGGTGGGCAGCTCACGCACGGCGCGTTCAAGCCGCGCCGGACAGCGTTCGGCAAGGTAGTCGCGTTCGGCATCGCTCTCGTCGGTGTCGAACTTGTCCGCCACCGCACCCACCAGTGCACTGATCTCGGTGATCAACGCAGACTTGGTTTTCACGGAAACCATCTTGCCATCCCGGCTGTGCGCGGCATATAGTTTCCAAAGAAACCATTTCGATCTGAGGAGCGCGCATGAAAGCAGCGGTCGTGCACGAGTGGGGCCGGCAGCCCCGGTACCTGGATTTTCCCGAACCCCAGCCGCGCGACGGCGCCGTCATCGCCACCGTGGAGGCGTCGGCACTGACCAACCTCAGCCGCATGGTGATCATGGGAAAGCACTACAGCAGCAAGGAGATTCAGCTACCAGCCATCGCCGGGGTGGACGGTGTTGCCCGCCTCGATGACGGCTCCCGGGTGTACACCGCGTCGCTGGCACCGTACGGGCTGATGGCCGAACGCACCCTCGTCAACCCGGCCGACGCCGTCCTGGTGCCCGAGCACGTCGACTCCATCACTGCAGCCGCGGTACCCAATCCCGGCATGTCGGCGTGGATGAGCCTGGACTACGCCGCCCAGACCAAACCCGGCGACCACGTGCTGGTCCTCGGCGCCACCGGCGTCACGGGATCACTGGCCGTGCAGTTGGCCAAGTTCGTGTTCGGGGCCGGACGCGTTGTGGTGGCCGGCCGCAACCCCGAACGACTGGAGTGGCTCCGCACTGTCGGGGCCGACGACGTCATCACACTCGGGTCGGCCGATCTCACGGAAAGCGTTGTCGCCCAACACTCGGCGCAGCCCTTCGATGCCGTCATCGACTACCTCTGGGGCATGCCCGCACAGCAGACCCTCGCTGCCCTGGCCGCCGCGCATCCGTCGGCCCACTTCCACGCCACGCGCTTCATCCAGGTCGGGTCGATGACCGGCGCGAGCATCGACATCGACGCTGCAACATTGCGCAGCACCGGAATCACGCTCCAGGGCGTGGGCATCGGCAGCGTCCCGCCAGAGGCGCTACGGCGTGCGCGCACCGAAGGTCTGCCCCGCTTGTTCGCGATGCTCGACGCCGGCGAACTACAGCTGACCACCGTAGCCCGCCCGCTCGCCGGCATCGAAAGTGTCTGGGCGGCAAAGGAACCCTCCGGCACCCGAGTCGTCATCACGCCCTGATGTTTGGCTGCCGATTCGTTCGGTGAATGAGCGTGGCTCCGCCCAGTGCGCCGACCGCACAGATGGTGAGCGCGGCGAACACGGTATGGAAAGCGGCAGTGGTGTTCGGAAGTCGGGATGCGATCAGGACGGCGCAGATCGCTCCGCCGAGCGAGCCGCCGATCCGTTGAATGATGTTGATCTGGGTGATGGCGTCCGGAAGCTGCGCCGCGGTCACGGCTGCGTAAGCGGCGACGCCCGCCGGAGTGGCCACCATGGCGACGGCGGCTCCGTACGCGATCAGCATGGGCTGAATGATCCAACCGCGAGCGTCCACCGGCAGGATCATGAACGGCGCCGTGGTTGCCACCGCGATGACGGAACCGACGAGCGAGACCCTGGCCGGGCCGTAACGGTCGATCCATCTCCCGGTGAGTGGTGCGAACACGACGGTCGCGGCCGCCACGCCGAAGAGGCTCAGGCCGGCGTGGATCGGGTCCAGGTGTCGGCCGATTTGGAAGTACAGCGTCTGCACAATGCCGCTGCCGAAGACCAATGCTCCGGAAAAGATCGCCGCGATGGCGCCGGCACGGTAAGCGGCGTTGCGGTAGAGGCGCACATCCAGCAGCGGGTCGGCGGTCCGGGAGGCGTGGGCGACGAACCAGGCCAGCGCGGCGATCCCGGCCGCCGCGGCTGCGGCGGTGGTGGCACTGATCGTTCCAGAGTTGCCCCATTCGGTCAGCGACAACACGACCAGTGGCATCCCGATGGTGACCAGCGCGAGCCCCGCCTTGTCGATGCCCTTGGTCTCGGCAGGTACCCCGCGGGGGATGTAGCGGCGACCCAGGACCAGCCCCACGGCGCCGATGGGCAGGTTGATCGCGAAGAGCCACGGCCACGGCAACGCGTGCAGGAGGAGGCCACCGACGAGGGGGCCGATCGCCGGCGCCGCGCCGACGGCGATGCCGAGGGTCCCCATCACGCGACCGAGACGGTCTGGTCCGACGGCTTGGCCGAGCAGGGTCTGTCCGGCGGGGATGAGCACGCCTCCGGCAAGCCCTTGCAGGACTCGTGCGGAGATCAGCAGACCGATGCTCGGTGCCAGGGCACAGAGCCCGGAGGCCAGGGTGAAGCCGGCCAGTGCCGTCAGCCAGACCCGCCCGGTGCCGAACCGGCGGCTCAGCCAGCCGGCCAGCGGAAGCGAAAGTCCAAGCGCGAGCAGGTAGCCGCTGGCCACCCATTGGGTTTCGCCGAGCGATGCGTCGAGGTCGCGGCTGATGGTGTCCAGACCGATGTTGACCAGGGATGCGTCGAGACCGCTGGCGAACGCACCGAAGACGACAACCCAGCACATCCGCCACGTCGTCCGATCGATCGGCGCAGCTCGGTTCGTCGCGTCGGGCCTGATCTGTGCCCGGCTCACGGTTCGGCTCGCTCCCGCAACGGGCGCAGGACGCGCGCCCAGTCGACGATCTCGTCGAGCATCCGGTTCAACACGCCGCTGTGGTGCTCAGCTGGTGCGAACGTGCCGGGCTCGGTCATGTCCGGGATGTCGAAGTCGGTGAACAAGCCGAGCGCGACCTGTGTACGCACCGTGGCGACTTTCACCTCGGCCAAGGTCAACCGCAGGTGCTCCACCGCGCGGGTGCCGCCGCTCAGCCCGTAACTGACAAACCCGGCGACTTTGTCGTTCCATTCGGCGAACAGGAAATCGATCGCGTTCTTGAGCACCGCCGGCATCGAATGGTTGTACTCAGGAGTGACGAAGATGAAGCCGTCGAACCGGGCCACCGTCGCCGCCCACTGTTTGGTGTGGCTGTTGCGGTATTCGCCGATCGCCGCGGGCATCGGCTCATCCAGGAGCGGCAGGTCGAACTGGGTCAGATCGACAATCTCGACAGCTGCATGCTTGCCGAGGTGCGCCGCGGCGGCCTCCAACACCCAATCGGCGACCTGGGGGCTTCGTCGGCCCGGCCGGGTGCTTCCCAGCACGATGGCGAGGCGGACAGGGTGGTGTGGGTTCTGCGTCACGTGTGTCATGTCCATCAAAGTACAACGATCATTGCATTGGTTGCAATGATCGTTGTACTTGGGCAGACTTAAGCCGTGCCTACCGTGAGAGCCGACAAGCAACGCGATCTGCTGGACGGGGCCCTGCGCGTCTTCGCCCGCGACGGGTACAGCCGCGCCAGCATCGACGCCCTCGCGCAGGCGGCCGGCGTGTCGACCCGCACGATCTACAACCACTACGGGGACAAAGCGGGTTTGTTCAAGGCAGTGATCCTCGATAGTGCGACCCGGGTCGCGGAGCACGAGATCGCCCTCGCTGATCGGCTACTCGGGCGCATCGTCGACCTGGAACGCGACCTCGTCACCTTCGGGATCGCCTGGTCAACGCCAGACCCGGCCACGGCCGACCATTTCGCGCTCGTCCGGCAGATCCGGGCCGACTCGGCCCACATCGACCCCGACACCCTCGCTGCGTGGCAGGATGCCGGGCCCATCCGAGTGCGCCGCGCCCTGGCCGTCCACCTGAAAGCGCACGCCGCCGCGGGTCTGCTGCACATCGACGATGCGGATATTGCCGCGCTGCACCTGGTTCAACTCACCGCGGGCAGTGTCGCTGCCGCGTCCGACATCAGCGCAGAACACGTCGTCCGTGCCGGCATCAGCGCGTTCCTCGGCGCCTACCGACCAGAACACGCCCGCCGCTGAAACCGGCGGGCGTCCGCAGCAAAGACGGCCTAGCGGATTGTGGGCAGGCCGTCGTCGTCGGAGAAACGGCCGGTGACCTGGAAGATCACCCGGCGCGCGACCTCGACGGCGTGGTCGGCGAAGCGTTCGTAGAAGCGGCTGAGCAGCGTCACGTCGACCGCCGCGGTCACGCCGTGCTTCCACTCGCGGTCCATCATCACGCTGAACAGATGACGGTGCAGGTCATCCATCGCGTCGTCTTCTTCCTGGATGCGGGCGGCGCGCTCGGGGTCCTGGGTGAGGAGCACCTCTTGCGCGGTGTTGCCCAATTCGACTGCCAGGCGGCCCATTTCGGCGAAGTAGCCGTTGACCTCCTCGGGCAGTGCGTGCTGCGGGTGCCGGCGTCGGGCGATCTTGGCGACGTGCAGCGCCAGCGCGCCCATGCGGTCGACGTCGGCGACGATCTGGATGGAGCCGACGACGGAGCGCAGGTCACCGGCGACCGGGGACTGCAGGGCCAGCAGGACGAAGGCCTGCTCCTCGGCCTGCGCGCTCAGGGTGGCGATGTTTTCGTGGTCGGAGATGACCTGCTCGGCCAGCACCAGATCGGCCTGCAGCAGGGCCTGGGTCGCGCGCTCCATGGCAACACCCGCCAGTCCGCACATCTCGCCCAGGCGGTTGGTCAGGCCTTCAAGCTGCTCGTGGTACGCGGTACGCATGCGCTCCAGACTACTTTCTGGCCATGAGACGTGCCGTGATCTGGCAGTGAACGCCCGGTGAATGGGACAGGTCAGATGCTATTTGCAGGTGGTGTCGGCCGCATTGGTGATGCTGAGGTCTTCCGGCAGCTTGGTCGGCTCTCCGGACAGGCTGCCGTGGGTCACCCGCATCTGGGCCGCTGAGCCGCCGGCCGCCGGGGTTCCCACTGCGGTGAAATCGGTTCCGAGCACCACCCGTACCACGTCTCCCAGGCCGGACACCCGCTCGACGTGGGCGCCGGGCAGCGTGGACGCCACGGTCGCGGCGGCCTGTTCGTGCCCCGCCGAGAAGAACACCGTCGTCGACGTCACCTGGCCCTGATAGTCGTCCGGCGAGTTGACGGTGAAGCCGTGCTGCTCGAGTTCCTTGGTCGCGGTCGCGGCCAGGCCGTCCTGACCGGTCGAGTTGGACACCCGGACCGTCACCTGGCTCGGGTCGGTCGTGGTGGTGTTGACCTCTTCGCCGTCCGGGGCGGCCGCGGTCGTGCTGGGCGTGGCCGCCGCGGATGGGACCGGGGCCTTGTCGGAGTTGCGTTCCTCGGGCAGCGGATCGTCGTTGATGATCGCGTCGAACAGCGCGCGCATGTCGTCGACCCGCGGCGGTTCGTTGCCTTCGGAGTCGGTGACGCCGGTGGGCACGGTGACGAAGGTGACGCGGCCGGCGCTGACGCCCTGGATGGACTGACCGAGCTGCACCAGGTCCTTGGTGGTGACGTTGTCGACCGAGGAGTCGTTGATGAACAGGTTGACGACGTTGTTGAGCTTGCCGACGTTGAAGAACGTGTCCTTGGAGATCATCGACCGCAGCAGGGATGACAGGAACATCTGCTGACGCTTGATCCGACCGTAGTCGCCGTTGACCTCGGTGGTGACCTGACGGGCGCGGACGTACTGCAGCGCGGTGTGGCCGTCGATGACCTGACGGCCGGAGTGCTCCAGCACGGTGCCCAGCTCGTAGTCCTCGAGGGGCGTGCTGCTGCAGACCTCGACGCCGCCGACGGCGTCGACGAGTTTGGAGAATCCGGCGAAATCGACTGCCATGAACCGGTTCACCGACAGGCCGGAGAGCTTCTGGATCACCTTCACCAGGCACTTCGGTCCGCCGAACGAGTAGGCCGAGTTCAGCTTGGTCTCGGTGTAAACCTGGTCGGGCCCATAGCTTTTGGTGTCTTCGTCGTAGATGGGCCCGTAGCCGCCGGTCTTCGGATCCCAGGCTTCACACTGTGTCGGCTTGATCGCCAGGTCGCGCGGGAACGACACTGCCACAACACGTTTGCGGTTCGCTGGAATGTTGACCAGCATGATCGTGTCGGAACGTGTGCCGCCCGCGTCTTCGGTGGTACCGGCGCCCATGTCGGCGTTCTGGCCGTAGCGGCTGTCCACGCCGACGATCAGGAAGTTCTCGTCACCGAATTGGGCGTTGGGGTCGATGATGTCGCGGGAGTTGAGGTCCAGCGCCGAGACCCGGTTCATGTTGTTGTTCTTGATGTTCTGCCACTGCCAGGCAGCACCGGTCATCGACAGCGCGATGACGGCCACCAGGGCCATGAGGATGCGGCCGGCCACCGCGAACCGATGGCGGGTGTGGTGATCGACCGGTGGCGGAGTGTCGGCATGCGTCGGACGCTCCGGATGGTCGATGTAGTTCCGGACGTCAGTGCGCACCACGGCGTGCGGCCGTTCGGGCAGCGTGCCGGGTTCGGCCGGCGGTGCGCCGAAAACCTCTGTGACGGGATCGGATTCGATTCGACGGCGGGCGGTGCGCGGCGGTTCTTCAGCAGCGGGTGCATTCGGTGCGCCGGCAGGCTCGGGCGCCGGCTCGGGCCGCGTCGGGCGTACCGGCTTCGGCGCGGTGCGCGGTGGCGCGGCAGTTTTCTGTTGCGACGTGGTTTCGGGTGGCGCGGGTGCCTCGATGGCGGGCGCCGGCGGGACCGCGCCGCCGGAGAGCCGGGCGATGAGTTCGGCGACCGTGACGCCACCACCGCCGTGGCTGCCGGTGACCTCGTCGGCCGGCGGTTCGGGTAGGTGACCGGCGCGTTCCCACGGCGCCCGGACGGGGCCCGCGGCCCGCGTCGTACGGGTTACCCAGGGGTTGTCGCCGTCACCCTCACCGGGGGTGGTCCGGTCGCGGTCGCTCACGTCTACCCGCCAGAGTTGACCACGTCGGCGCCGAACGGCACCGTGCAGTCGTCGGGGTCGTCCAGCCAGCCTTCGGGCAGCACCACGGAACCCGGCGACCCCTGCCGGCCTCGCGGGCCCTCTGCGCAGTCCGGGAACGGCACATCGGAATCCAGTTGGGTGAGCAGCTCGTCCAGCTCGGCCAGGGTTTTCACCAGGGCCAGCGCGCGGCGCAGGTCGGCACCGGCGGGCAGCCCGTGCAGGTACCAGGCGACGTGCTTGCGGATGTCGCGCATGCCTTTGTCCTCGCCGAAGTGGTCGGCGAGCAGTTGGCCGTGCCGGCGGATGATGTCCGCGATCTCGCCGAGCGTCGGCGGCGTGGGGCGGGGCTGACCGTTGAAGGCCGCCGACAGTTCGGCGAACAGCCAGGGCCGGCCCAGACAGCCGCGGCCGATGACGACGCCGTCGCAGCCGGTCTCGGCCATCATGCGCAGGGCGTCGTCGGCGTCGAAGATGTCGCCGTTGCCGAGCACCGGGATGCCGGTGACGTGGGCTTTCAACGCGGCGATCTGGTTCCAGTCGGCGGTGCCGGAGTAGCGCTGCGCGGCGGTGCGGGCATGCAGCGCGACGGCGGCGGCACCTTCCTCGGCGGCGATCCGGCCGGCATCGAGGTGGGTGTGGTGGGCGTCGTCGATTCCGATCCGGAACTTCACCGTGACGGGGATATCAGTGTTTTCGGTGGCGCGCACGGCGGCCGCCACGATCTGACCGAACAACTTGCGCTTGTAGGGCAGCGCCGAACCGCCGCCGCGGCGGGTGACCTTGGGTACCGGGCAGCCGAAGTTCATGTCGATGTGGTCGGCCATGTTCTCGTCGACGATCATCTTGGCCGCAGCGTACGTGGTGGCCGGGTCGACGGTGTAAAGCTGCAGCGAGCGGGGTGACTCCTCGGGCGCGAACGTCGTCATGTGCATGGTGGCGGCGTTGCGCTCGACGAGGGCCCGCGCGGTGACCATCTCGCAGACGTAGAGGCCGCTCACGGTGCCCACGCGGGCCAGCTCCTGCTCGCGGCACAGAGTGCGGAAGGCGACGTTCGTCACGCCCGCCATGGGGGCGAGGACGACCGGGGATTGCAATGCGATCGGCCCGATCTGCAGGGCAGATCGGGCCGTCGTCGGGCCATTGGCGGTAAGGGTCATCCGGCCGAAGTGGACACCAGGAGGTTCTTCATCGCCTTCTTCTCGGCAACCTTGCGCTCGCGCTCCAGACGACGCTGCTTGGCCACCTCGAACTTCGCGCAGGTGTCCTCGAGCTCGTTGATGATCCGGCCCAGGTCGTCACGCAGGCGCGCGCCTTCACCGGTGAAGTCTTCGCGCTCGAAGATGCGCCACTTCTTGAGCACCGGCATGAGGACGTCATCGAGGTGGATGCGCGGGTCGTAGACGCCACCGACGGCGATGATGACGGCCTTGCGGCGGAAGTCGGGCACGGTGTACCCGGGCATCTTGAAGTTCTCGACGATGCGGTGCAGCGAGGCCATCGCCTGGTTCGGGTTGATGTCCAGGCCGGCGGCCGAGACATCGCGGTAGAAGATCATGTGCAGGTTCTCGTCACCCGAGATGCGCTGCAGCAGCTGGTCGGCGACGGGGTCATTGCAGGCCTTGCCGGTGTTGCGGTGCGAGACGCGGGTGGCGAGCTCCTGGAACGAGACGTACATGACCGAGTCGAACAGGCTCTCGGCGAACAGGTCGCCCTGCAGGTTCTGGCCGGGCGAGAAGCCGCGGGTGACCTGCTCGACGCGCAGTTCCTCGAGCTCGACGGGGTCGCAGTTGCGGGTGACGACGAGGTAGTCGCGCAGGGCGATGCCGTGGCGGTTCTCCTCGGCGGTCCAGCGGTTCACCCAGTAGCCCCAGGCGCCGTCCATGCCCATGTTCATCGCGATCTCGCGGTGGTAGGACGGCAGGTTGTCCTCGGTCAGCAGGTTCTGGACCATGGCGGTCTGGGCGACCTCGGAGAGCTTGGCCTGGTCCGGATCCCAGTCCTGGCCGCCGAGGGCGTAGTAGTTCTTGCCCTCTTTCCAGGGGATGTAGTCGTGCGGGTTCCAGTCTTTCCGCATGCTCATGTGGCGGTCGACGAGCTTCTCGACGACCGGCTCCAGCTCGTGCAGGAGCTGCAGGTCGGTGTAGTCGGCTGTCATGGCGCCTCCCGGTGCGATGTATCTGTACCTGTTGGTAGCAGTCAGAGTATCTGTGTCGGGTAGTGACATCAAGTTGCTGTGACGCATGTCTGTTCGGTGATTCTGAACTGTGATGTCGGCGCGTGCTAGGTGTTACCGGTGTGAGGGCACCCGGCTCATCAGCATGTCGACGCAGTAGTCGACGAACTGTTCGCGCGTGACGGGCAGCTTGCCGCCCAGATATCCGGTGAACAGTGCGGTGAGAGCGCCGATCAGGCTGGTGGCCTCGAGCGCCCGCCGCGCCGGCTCGCCGTCGGGGAACATCTTGTGCTGCAGCAGTTCGATGAAGCTCGGCATCCAGTCCGCGCCCGAACGGGTGAGTACCGGTTCCTGGGCCGGTGCGATGAGCAGCACGCGGCCGCGGGTGGGGTCGTCGACCATCATCGTGACGAACCGCTCGACGGCGTCGCGGGGGCTCTGCGATGTGGTCAGCGCCGCCATGGCCGTGGTGCACACCTCGTCATACACGGCGCGGACGAAATCCTCACGGTCGGTGAAGCTTTCGTAGAAGTAGCGCTCGGTCAGGCCCGCCGTGCGGCACACCGCCCGGACGGTCGCCGCCGGGCCGTCGGAATGGCCGAGGGCGGCGATGCCGGCTTCGATGAGCGCCTCGCGACGCCGCGTCGGGCGGTCCGCCAGTGGGACGGTGGACCAGCGGCCCTGTCGTTGACCGGAAGGCACGTGACTCCTAAGCTGTGGCTGACAACGCGTGTAGTCAGGATACCCGCTGACATCCAGGAAAGAATGCCGGTGACCCAAAATACTTCCGACGCATGCCCCGTGACCAGCGATTCTGCCCCCGTGGCGGCAGGCTGCCCGGCCTCGCCCGGGGGGTACGACGCGGTGCCGCTGGGCCCTGACTCTCTGACGTGGAAGTACTTCGGCCAATGGACCGGGCTGTTTCAGGGCACGTGGGCGGGCTCCATGCAGAACATGCACCCGCAGCTCGGCGCGGCGGTGGAGGAGCACTCGATCTTCTTCATGGAGCGCATTCCGCGGCTGCTCCGTTCGATCTACCCGATCGGCGGCGTGGTCTTCGACGGTGACCGCGCGCCCAAGACCGGCGCCGAGGTACGCGACTATCACATCGGGATCAAGGGCGTCGACAAGCAGGGACGCCGCTACAGCGCGTTGAACCCCGACGTCTTCTACTGGGCCCACGCGACGTTCTTCAAATCCACCCTGCTGGCCGCCGAGAAATTCGGCGGCGGCATCTCCGAAGCCGACAAACGACAGCTGTTCGATGAGCACGTGCAGTGGTACCGCATGTACGGGATGAGCATGCGGCCCGTGCCGAAGAGCTGGGAAGACTTCCAGGTCTACTGGGATCACATGTGCCGCAACGTGTTGGAGAACAACTACGCGGCGCGCGAGGTCATGGATTTGTCCACCATGCCCAAACACCCTTCGCTGCAGTGGATTCCGGACTGGCTGTGGTCCCAGAACCTCAAGGTGATGCAGCGCTTCCTGACCTTCATGACGGTGGCTCTCTACGACCCGCCGGTGCGCGAACTCATGGGGTACTCGTGGTCCGCCCGTCAGCAGTGGGTGCACGACAGGCTGTGCGAAGTGATCACGCTGGTCACGAAATACGGCCCGAAGCGCAGGCTGATGCATCCGCGCAAGCGGTCGGCGATGGACCGCGCGACCGGCCGGCTGCCCATCGATTCGCCGCTGGTCGAGACTCCCGCACGCAACCTGCCGCCCCGCGAATATCGGGGCCAGCCGCAGTTCTACTGCCCAATTGTGGACTGACCCAGGCACTTTGCGGCACTCGCAGCAATCCGAGGGGTCTGTGAGGCCGATTTAGTCGCCGGGTCACCGTCGAGCAATGGTTAGGCAACACGGCGGGTGTTGGCTCGATGCATGACGAGCATCTATGAGCAGATCGGAGGGGCCGAAGCGCTCGAACAGGTGGTGGCGGACTTCTACGAGCGCGTGCTGGCCGACACCGAACTCGCCGGCTTTTTCGCCGGCGCCAACATGTCACGGCTCAAAGGCCGGCAGGTGGAGTTCTTCGCCGCGGCTCTGGGTGGTCCGGAGCCATACACCGGCGCGTCCATGCGGGACATCCACCGCGGCCGCGGGATTTCCCGGCAGCACTTCAATCTGGTGGCCGCGTATCTGAGTGAAAGCCTGGCCGCGGCCGGCGTCCCGGCGCGGACCGTGCAGCGGATCATGGCAGCGATCGCGCCGCTGGCCGGCGACATCGTCGCGGCAAAGAGCGCCTGAGAGCCTGCTCGTTTTCGGCTGACGCGGGGGTCGGTCGAGAGTGATTCGGGCTAGCGTGGGGTTATGCGTCACCCCGGGGTTCTCGCCGACCGCTACCAGTTGCGGGGGACGCTGGGCCACGGAGGTATGGCGGAGGTCCGCGACGCCTGGGACGCCCAGTTGCAGCGTCCGGTGGCCGTAAAGCTGCTGCATGCGCCGCTGAGCGCACAGCCGGAGTTCCGGCGCCGTTTCGCGGTCGAGGCCCGCGCCGCGGCAGGACTGAGCCACCCGCATGTCGTTGCCGTCCACGACTACGGCGAGCAGGACGGCACGCCGTACATCGTCATGGAACGGCTGCCGGGACGCACGCTGGCGGATGCCATCGCCGCGGGTCCGCTCTCGCTGCAGCAGGTTCGGTCGGTGCTCGACGATGTGCTCTCGGCGCTGGCGGTGGCCCACGCCGCCGGCATTCTGCATCGCGACATCAAGCCCGGGAACATCCTGCTGGACGATTTCGGGTCGGCCAAGATCGGCGACTTCGGCATCGCCAAGAGCGCGGAATCGAACCACACCATCGCGGGCCAGGTCGTGGGGACGATGGGCTATCTCAGCGCCGAGCGGCTGTCGGGGCATCCGGCGACCGTCGCTGACGATCTCTACGCGGTCGGTGTGGTCGGATACCAGGCGCTCACCGGCCGCGCGCCCTTTCCGCAGGACAATCTGGTTGCGCTGGCCCGCGCTGTCTCCGAGGGGCATCCGGTACCGCTCAACGTGTTGCGGCCCGACGTCGATCCGGCCCTGGCGGCCGTCGTCGAACGTGCGATGGTTCGCGACCCCCGCCTGCGGTTCAGCAGTGCCGACGAGATGCGGGCGGCCCTGCACGGGGCGGTGCCGGTGGGGCGGCCGCCGACGTTGGTGCTCGCCGATCCGCTCCCCGATCCGGTGACGAGGCCGTTGTTGGTCCGCAGCCCGCGGCGCCGGTCGCGGATTCTGTTGTGGGCCTTGGCAGCTCTGGTGACCGCGGTGACGGTCATCGCCGTGATCGTCGATGCCGCGTCACGGACGTCGACGCCGGCGCCGGTCGGGACCAGCACGCCGGAGCCGGTACCGACCTCGACCCCGGCACCGGTATCGACTCCGTCACCGGTGGATGACGCTCCTCCGCCCAACGGCCACGGCAATGGAAAAGGCAAGGGCCACAACAAGCCTGGGCACCGCGCCGATTGACGGCGGGATCAGCTGTCGATGTGCAGGACCCCCAGCGCCCATTGCGTACCGAGGCCCCGGCGCAGCGCCATGTGGATCCACAGCAGCGCCAGCGGCTCGAGCAGCCGAGCCGCAGTGAGGTCTCCGGCGTCGAGGGTTTCGAAACCGAGCTCCTGAACCAGTTGTGCCGCAATGTCTTTGGCAGTGTTGTCGTCGCCACAGACGAACATGACCGGAGCTGTCGGCAGTGCCGGGGTATCCATCATCGGGGCGCCGATCTGATTCATCGTCTTGCACACCCGGGCGCCGGGGGCCCAGGCGGCGATCTGTTCGGCGCCGGATGTCGTATGGCCCAGATCGAGCGCGGCGACGTCCGGGGTGAGCGGATTGGTGCAGTCGATCAACACTTTTCCCGTCAGGTCTCCGCAGGCAGTGACCGCCGCCTGCGTGCCCTGCCACGGTGTGCAGACGGCCACTACCTCGGCGTCGGCCACGGCGGTCGCGTTGTCGGTCACTGCCGTGCCGAGGCCGGCGTGCCTGGTGTCCCCGGGTTGCCTGACGCCATAGGTGATCTCGTGTCCGAGGCGCTGCCAGGCGCGCCCCAAGGTGCTGCCGACGTTTCCGGCGCCGATGATCGCGATACGCATCGGTCAGCCCGCCAGTGCCACGTCGTAGTGCTGCATCTCGTCGACCTGATCGACGAACGGCGCGATGTGCGAGAAGAAGGCGCGGAACTGCGGGCTGCGCCGGAACTTCTCGAGGTGATCCTCGACCGAGGTCCAACGGATCCGCAGAATCCAGCGATCCGATTCTTCGACGCACCTGGTCAGTTCGTAGCCGAGGCAGTGGTCGCTCTCCGACAGCGGAACGGCCGCGGCTTCGTACGCCGCTACGAAGGCTGCGGCGCGGTCAGGTGGAATCCGGTAGCGAATGTATTCGACGACGGGCGAGTGGTCCGTCGATTTGGAGCGATTCATATGGTAACAATGCTTGAACTCAAGCAATGTTGCAATGGATTGTTGCCGAAAGTTGGCGTGACCTGGCGGTATCGTCGTCGTCGTGGGTGAAGCGAGGCGGACTTATGGCGTCCCAGAACACGAGGCGACCTGGGACAGCGTCGACTACCTCCTTGCCGACTGGGCCCGGGAACGCCCAGATCTGGATTTCAGCCCGCTGGCGGTCGTGTACCGGATGGGGCAGGTGCGCCGACTGTTGGAGCAGCGCATGGCGGAGGTGTTCGCGCGGCACGGGCTGACCGCCGCCGACTTCCTCGTGATCGTCACGCTGCGGCGCGCCGGGCAGCCCTATCGCATGCCCCAAGCGCGGTTGATGGACGCGCTGGGGCTCACCTCGGGCACCGTGAGCCTGCGGCTCGAGCGGTTGGTGAAGGCCGGCAGTGTGATCCGCGAGCCCGATCCGAATGACCGGCGCGGCAGCATCATTCAGCTGAGCGAGTCGGGTCTACAGCTCTTCGATGCGGTGGCGCCCGAGCATCTGGCCAACGAGGACCGCCTGTTGTCGGCGCTCACGGCCGGCCAGCGCACCGAACTGGCCGGGCTGCTTCGTCACCTGCTCGTCTCACTGGAACCGCCGCGAACCTCGGCGGACGCGTACCTGGGGATGTCGCTCGAACCGGCGCATGTCGCCCGCACTCTGCGCACCGCCGTCGGCCTGAGTGACACCGCGGGGCTGCTGGTGTCGACGGTCGAGGTGGGTAGTCCGGCCGCGGCCGCCGAACTGCAGCGCGGAGATCTGATCACGGAGGTCGCGGGGGCGCCGGTGTCCAATCTCGGCGCCCTGGCCGTGGCCCTTGCCGAACTGGATGAGGGGGCAGCCGTCGAACTTGTGGTGCTGCGCGGCGACGAACCGCGCCGAGTGGTGCTGCGACGGCCGTCGACTTGAGTACATGATTTCTTGAATACAGAAAATGATGTACTGTCGGCGGCGTGGCGACACTGCAGCACACCGACGCCCTTGCTCGGTTCGGTCATGCCCTGTCCGATTCGACACGCACGCGAATCCTCTTGAGCCTGAACCGGACTCCGGGCTATCCGTCCGACCTGGCCGAGCAACTCGGCGTCTCCCGGCAGATCCTCTCCAACCACCTGACGTGTCTGCGGGGCTGTGGCCTGGTGGTGGCGGTGCCGGAAGGCCGTCGCATGCGATACGAACTGGCGGACCGCCGCATCGGCCGGGCGCTGGACGACCTCATGGGGCTGGTCCTCGCCGTGGATCCCGACTGCGTGTGCGTCGGCGCCGACGGCGAGCCGTGCGGGTGCGCCTGATGACGCTCACCGAGGTCCGGCGCGGGCAGCTGGCGCGGCGCATCCGGTGGCTGGTCGCGGCGACCATCACCTACAACGTGATCGAAGCCGTCGTGGCGCTGGCGGAAGGGGCTCGGGTGTCGTCGGCAGCGCTGGTCGGTTTCGGCCTCGATTCGGTGATCGAGGTGTCCTCGGCCGCCGCAGTCGCCTGGCAGTTCGCGGGCGCCGACCCGGAAGCTCGCGAGAAGACCGCGCTGCGCATCATCGCGTTCTCGTTCTTCGCGCTGGCCGCCTACGTGATGGTCGACGCGGTCCGCGCCCTGCTGGGCTTCGGTGAGGCCCGGCACTCGACCATCGGCATTGTTCTTGCGGCCGTGAGTCTGGCCGTCATGCCGGTGCTGTCGTTCGCGCAGCGCCAAGCCGGCCGCGAGCTCGGATCCCGTTCGGCGGTAGCCGATTCCCAGCAGACACTGCTGTGCACCTACCTGTCGGCTGCGCTGCTGATCGGCCTGTTGGTGAACGCGGTCCTTGGGTGGTCGTGGGCCGACCCGATCGCCGCAGTGGTGATTGCGGGGATCGCGGCGAAGGAAGGCGTCAACGCATGGCGGGGCGACGCCTGTTGTGCGCCCGTCGTTGGTGGGCGTGGTTGCTGCGACTGATGCGCTGGCGAAGCTGTATAAATTTGCCGCTGGCGTAGTGATTCGGGCGAATCAGCGGCAATGTACGTTGAAATACCCTGCTATTGACTGACTGGCCATTGATGATTTGGATTTGCCATGTGTGCCACTGGGCAACGTAGTACGGTGCCGGATTAGCTGGTGGGTGATCCAGCGTGAGACCGACGAATGGCAGGTCCCATGGCCGGGAAGCATCGCGAAGCTCGACGTGCCGCGACGCGGCGATTCTCGCGCGGGGCCACCGCGGCAACTGTCGCCGCTGCCGGCGTCGCGACAGCGTTCAGCACGGCCGCGACGCATGTCCCGGTGATGTCGGCGCCGGTGGCATTGGCGGCATTGATCACGCCGGCCAACTCGACGGCGCAGTTCTTCGCGGGGTCGCAGTACTACAACCGCGACTGGAGCCAGTACGGGCAGCCGCAGGTGGTGCCGTTCCTTGCCGGGCCGAACGGGATCGCGAATGCGGTGGCGGCGAATGCCGACGACCCGCGCGGCATCGTCGTGCTGTCGTCGGGCTGGGGCGCGGGGCAGACGGGCACCGCGATCGGAATCCTGCAGAACCGGAACGATCCCGCGTTCGACAACGTGACGCTCGTGGTGCTCGACAACAACACCAACCGCGCCGGCGGCGGGTTCTGGACCACGTACTGGTTCGGTGCACCGTTTCTGCTGACCTCGGCCGCCCCGACGCCGAGCAACACCAAGGTCCCGATCGTCGACGTCGCCTACGAATACAACGTCAACTCGGATGCGCCGACCTACCCGATCAACGTGCTGGCCGACGCCAACACGTTGGCCGCCTACCTCGGGGATTACGGCGTCGAGAGGACGGCGCCGGTGCCGGATGCCGCGCTCGAACCCGTCGCCCCGGGTGCGCAGCACTACCACTACATCGTCGCGCCGGACGGCACCGTCGTTGATACGGTGCCGGTTCCGGGGAACATCACCTACGTGACCTTCACGTCGCCCGGGCTGCCGCTGCTGCGTCCGCTGCGAATGATCCCGGGCGGCAACATCATTGCGGACCCCATCGAGCCGGCGCTGAAGGTGATGGTCGATGCCGGCTACAAGGACAATTCGCCGATACCGCAGAATCCGGGGGAGACCCGGCCGGTCGGTCTGTTCCCGTCCGCGGCGGAAACGCAGACCGCCTTGGGGAAGCTGCCCGGTGCCGTCCAGGAGGGTGCGCAGGCGGCGGCGGGTGACGCCCCTGCGCCGCTGGCAACGACCCAATCGAGCCCAAAGACGTTGGCCGCGAACACCGATGGGCCGCCGGCCAAGAACCCTGTCGATATGACGGCGGGGAACAAGGTCGCTCCCCATGTCGGCCTGCCGAACCCGGTCGGCATGGCGAGCCATGCCGCGGGAGCCGTCACCTCGACGGTGGGCGGGTTGGTAAGCGGGCTGCTCGGCGGGCTGCCGAAGGTGAGTGCCCCCAGCAGCAGCCCGTCGAAATAGGTCAGTCCGTCCGCGCGGCCAGATCCCGCTTGAGCACCTTGCCGGTGGGGTTGCGCGGCAGCTCGTCGAGGAACACCACCTCGCGCGGCACCTTGTAGCGGGCGAGGTTGTCCTTGACGAACTGCTTGACCTCCGCCTCCGATACTTCGATCCCCTTGACGGTAACCACGAAGGCGCACAGGCGTTTTCCGAACTCCTCGTCGTCGACCCCGACGGCGGAGGCCTCCACGATGGCCGGGTGGGTGACCAGCAGTTCCTCGACCTCGACGGGGAAGACGTTCTCGCCGCCGGAGACGATCATGTCGTCGTCCCGGCCATCGATATAGAGGCGACCCTTGTCGTCGAAGTGCCCGACGTCGCCGCTGGCCATCAGGCCGTCGATGAACTCCTTGGTGCCGCCACCGGTGTAGCCTTCGAATTGCGTTGCCGCCCCGACGAATATCCGACCCGTTCCGGGGGCGGGCACCTCACGGCCGCTGTCGTCGAAGATCTTGATCCGGCAGCCGAGCATCGGCTTGCCGACCGAGGTGGGCGCGTCGCGGATGTCGGACGGCGTCGCCATGGTCGCGAGTGCCACTTCCGTTGAGCCGTAGAGGTTGTAGACCACCTCGCCGAGCAGGTCCTGCGCCGCGGTGGCGACGGCGGCCGGCAATTGCGAGCCGGCGCAGAAGATGGCGCGCAGGCTCGTGGTGTCGTAGCTGCGGACGGTGTCGTCGCCGAGGCCGAGCACGCGCTGCAGCATGACCGGCACGACGCAGACCGTGGTCGCCTTGTGCCGCTCGATATCCGACAACAGTTGCTCGGCCTCGAACTTGCGGCGCAGCACCAATTTCGAGCCGAGGGCGATCGTCATGATGGCGATCAGCAGTCCGGTGCCGTGGAAGAGCGGCGGCCCGATGATGGTGGCTTCGCGGGCCCGCATCGGCAGCCGCTCCAACAGACCACCCGGCAGGATGAAGCTGCGCGGCTCGGCGCGCGGTGCGCCCTTGGGGGTGCCCGTCGTCCCGCTCGTCAGCAGGATGATCTTTCCCGCCTTGGGCGGTGCGGGCGGCGCCTTCGGCGAGGCGTCGGCCGCGAGGGCATCGAGATCGTCACTGGCGCTGTCGATGTCGGCGACGAACGTACCGTGCCTGGCCTCGATGTCCGCGACCAGATCGGTGAACTCGACGTCGTGCACCAGCAGATCGACACCTTCGCGGTTGGCGACCTCGGCCGCCTGGCGGGCCGAGAACGCCGTGTTGAGCCACACCGCGTTGACCCCGGCACGCGACGCGGCGAACGCCACGATCAGCGGACCGCGGTGGTTGCGACACAGGATGCCGACGGTATCTCCCGGGGCCAGACGGGCGCGGAATGCGTTGGCAATTCGGTTGACCGCCTCGTCGAACTCGGCGTACGTCAGCTCGCCGCGTTCGTCGGCGATCGCCGGATAGGCGCCGTGCCGAATCGCGGCGATGCGCGGCGCGGCCCCGAACGGCCCGTAGGTGTTGAGCGCCTGGAGGACCTGCACCAACCGGTGCGGCAGGTCGACGCCGATGGCGCCGGCCCGCACCAATGCCGCGAGGGCGCGGGTTTCGAGGCCGGCCCGCCGGGCCGGCTCGGCAAGCAGTGAGTTCAGGTCCATCGGCATTCCTTTTCTATTCCGCCGCAACGGTTTCGGGCGACTCCGGTGCCGCCTGGGCAGCGGCGGACTCGCCGAACATCGAGTAGACCTTGTTCCGCACCAGGTCGAACGGACGTGGGCTGAGGGCGTCGGTGAGGGCCGTCAGCTGTCCGGACGGCGGGCTCAACCGGCGCGGCCGGTGCATGATCGCGTCGCACAAGGTGGCCGCAGCCTGCTCGGGCGTCAGGGTGGGGAAGCGGTCGTACATCTTGGTCGGGGCGATCATCGCGGTCCGCACCAACGGCATGTGCACCGTGGTGAACGTGATGTTCTCCGACACTGTTTCACCTTGCAACGTGTCGCAGAGTCCGTCCAGTGCCGACTTGCTGGCGATGTAGGCGCCGAAGCGCGGCAGCTTGGTCTGCACGCCGATCGAGGACACATTGATGATGTGCCCGAAGCCGCGCTCGCGCATGCCCGGCGTGAACTTCAGGATCAGCTGGACCGGCGCGAAGTAGTTCAGCTGCATGGTCCGCTGGTAGTCGTGCATGCGGTCATGCGACAGCTCCAGCGAGCGCCGGATGGAGCGGCCGGCGTTGTTGATGAGGATGTCGACGTGACCCAGGTCGGCCAGCACCTGGTCGGCCATGGCGCCGATGGCGTCGAGGTCACTCAAGTCGCAGGGATAGACGTGCGCGGTTCCGCCGTCGGCGCGGATGTCGTCGGCGACGCGCTCCAGGTTCTCCCGGGTCCGGGCCACCAGCACGACCTCGCCGCCGGCCGCACCGATGCGGCGGGCGGTGGTCTCACCGATACCCGCCGAGGCGCCGGTGATCACGACGATCTTGCCCTTGACGGCGTCTTCGAGGGTGTAGCCGGTGAGCGCGTCGACCACGGTCTGCAGGTAGATCGGGCGGGTCTTGATGGGCGTGTTCATGACGCTGGCGAACACGGCAAGCGGTTTGGCGCTGACGGCGGCGACGGGCTTGGTCGCCAGTGCGGTGAGGTCGGAGAGATTCATGGCAGGGGTCCGTTCTTGGGGTTGCGGGTGGTTTCAGCCCAGGGCCCGGCGGGCCAGGCGCAGGGCGGGCAGCAGCAGGGCGTGGGGAGTGATCGAGCCGGTGATGGCCATGAGCTTGACGACGGTGCCGGGGATCACCTGGCGGGCGCCGGCCTGCATGCCGTCGACGGCCTGGGCCGCGACGTCCGCGGGGGAGACCTGAGCCGGGCGCAGGCTGAATTCGTGGGCTGACGCGATCTCGGCCCATTCGGTGGGGACCGGTCCGGGGCACAGCGAGGTGCAGGAGACGCCGGTGCCGCGCAGCTCTTCGTGGACGGCCTCGGAGAACGAGTTGACGAACGCCTTCGACGCGCCGTAGGTCGCCATGGACGGCATGGGCTGGAAGGCGACGACGGAGGCGACGTTGAGGACGGCGCCCGCGCCCCGCTCGACCATGCCCGGCAGGACAGCGTGGGTGAGTTCCTGCACCGCAACGACATTGAGCTCTACCTGCTCACGTTCGCGGTCCATCGGCAGGGTGTGGAAGGCGCCGCTGGTGCCGAAACCCGCGTTGTTGATGAGGCCGGCGACCGGCCGGGTGCGCAGTTCCTCGATCAGGTTCTGGCGTGCCGCGCCGTCGGCGAGATCGCACGGCCGCACCGTCACGCCGACGCCGTGCTCGGCGCGCAGTTCGTCGGCCAGGGCGTCAAGCCGGTCCTGACGGCGGGCGACCAGATAGAGGCTGTAGCCGCGGGTGGCGAGCACGCGGGCGAGTTCGGTTCCGATTCCGGACGAGGCACCAGTGATGACGACCTCGGTGGTGCCAGAGGGCTTCGGCAGAGTCATGTGGCTCTCATTTCATGTCGACGTGTGACTGTGCCAGTAACACTGGCACAGTGTGAATGTTGGTGTCTATACTTCGTGGAATGACAGATGTCACAGTCGAGGAATTCACCATCGACGAACTCGCTGCGCGCACCGGCACGACGGTGCGAACCATTCGCTTCTACAACGAGAGCGGCCTACTGCCGCCGGCTGAGCGGCGTGGCCGTCTCGCGTATTACGGTGCGCCGCACCGCATTCGGCTCGAGCTGGTGCAGCAGCTGCAGCAGCACGGCTACACCCTCGCGGCCATCACCAAGGTGCTGGCGCGGCTGCCCGACGGCGCGACGGCCCATGACCTCGCCGTGCGTGCGGCACTTCTCACACCGTGGAGCCCGGCCGAGGACGAGACCGTCGACCTACGCGAGCTCGAACAACGCGCTGGTCTGTCGCTGGACGACAGGGCGCTCGAAACCCTCGAGGCGCTGGGTGCCATCCGGCGCCTCGATGACGGCACGTTCAGCGTCCGGCAGTCGGTGCTCGGCGCGGCCATGAACCTGCGCGACACCAACGTCCCGGCTGAGGACGTCCGCCGCCTGGCCGGCGTCGTCGACAAGCACATCGACGCCCTTGCCAATGAGGTGACGGATGTCGTCCTCAGCCGGATTCGGGAAGCCGAGGACCCCAACGCGTACCTCGCGCGGATCGCCAAGGTGGTGCCCAACTTGCGGCCGCTGGCGGCGCAGATGATGGCCGACCGGTTCACCGCCGCGATCAATCAGGCGGTGCAGGAGCGCGTGGCGGAGCTGGAGATTCCGGCTAAGTAGGCCGCAGGCGGTTACTTCCGGCGGAGTTGGCAGGTCGCCCTGGTGGTGGCGACGACGGTCCCCTCGGCATCGGTCACGACCGCTTCGACGACGTACTCGGACTTGCCGTTCTGGGTGGCCTCGGCCTCGATCCGCGCGATGTCCTCGTCGCTCAGTTCGGCTTGCGCCCGCACGTCGGATTTCGCCGGTGCCGTGTACTGGATCGACATGTCCTTGACCAGCGGGAAGAACTGGCTCTGGTCGAACGCGGTGAGGGCGAGAATCCCGCCGAGCACCTCGGCGACGGTGAACAGCACGCCGGCGTACATGACGCCAAAGTGGTTGCCGTTACCGGCGATTGGGGCCGTCGTGGCGGCGAAGCCGGGACGGACGTCGACGACTCTGACGCCCAAGCCGTGGGCGGACGGGATGGTGGTCGCGAACATCGAGTTCATGAACTCGAGCTGGGCGGCGTCGGCGGTGTTCGTCACGCCGTTCAGGCTATCCAACGCGGTTAGTCCGGCTACTGACTTCGCGGACTTGTGGTGCCCCCACCAGGGCTCGAACCTGGGACCTGCGGATTGCAGGCGATGATTCCCGACACGCCGCGTTGGTTGCGGATAGTTCTGTGGCGCAACTGCTTTGCGGCGCGGTGAACACTCGGTGATTGCCGCTGATTCTCGGTGTGTCCTGGGTATTTCAGCCCAATAAGCGTCAGATTCGTCGCCATGAGTAGCTGACTATGCGTCGTCGATCGTTTTGAGGACACGTTTCGTACTCATACTCGTGAGTCGGATCTGGGTGAGTCTTACGTTCAAGCCAGAGCTCCATTAGAGAGGCGCCGACATGTGCGAGCTCCTTGATGAACTTTCGACGACGTGCCAGCTTTGTCGCCGGTTGCACATCGACTGCGATACCTGCCCCTGCGTTCAGCGCCTTGGGCATTGGGTCATCGAAGGATGCGATCACTGCAGAATCCGAGACGACACGTCAGGGGCCAACTCTGCGATGACGACCGGTTGAGAGACGAGTCAGCGCACGGCCGGCCGTCTCAACGGTCAGGGGTTCTTGAGCGCCCACCCCGGCACCCAGTGGGTGACGGTCTTCTGCTGCTGCCCGAACACGATCGGGTAGGTCACGAGTCCTCACCATTGGCCTTTGACGCAGCGCGCCCAGCAGGTGAGCTGGCCCGTGACGACCAGGTGGAGCTGTAGGCCACCCGGCTGGTAATGCTCGTGGTGGTGCGGTTGCCGTGGAAACAGGGTGGCTAGGTCGATCTGCGCGTTGCGCGGTGGGTCGACCCGGCGGAAGTCTGTCGCCGGGTGTCGGCCGGTATTGCTGATCGCCGGCAGGTCATCCTCCATTCGATACTACGTTCGAATGGAGGATGGTCCCGGATGAAACTACCGGCGCACTAGTCACCAACCTTGGGTCCGGTCCTGCAAACTGACGGTATGACGACTGAATCAACGGGCGCACATTTCGACGCAGGCAAGCCGCTCTACATCGTGGTGGACCAGAATGGCCAGGCCCTCAGCTATCACGAATCGGAACACGGCGCCGAGAGCCAGTTGGGTAGCCGAAGCGACGCGACCGCAATCCGGCTGGCGGAACTCCATCACTAGCAGGGTTACAAACGCGTCTGGCCTTACTGGCCGCGGCTCATTCCGAAGGCGCGTTCACCGACCAGCCCAAGTTTTTTAGTGCTTCGGCGGCCAGTCCGGGGTACTTGCGCACCGCTGCCCTCAGCTGCAGCTCTTGAAACGGGCGCCTCGTCGCGTTCAGCGCTTCTTGCCAGCCTTGCCGTGCTTCAACTAGGCCTTCCACGATCAGCAGCTCAATCACGTCCTCAACGCTTGGGCGGAACCGCCGCCCCCCGACGGGACCTACGGGTAGGTGCAGCTTCGACAATGGCCGATCGCCGAGCATGGCGCTCACAACATCCCAATGCTCGGACGATGCGCATATCTGAAGATGCGCCTCCGGGTATCCCCGCTCTTTGTCCTTATCCCGTTCGTAGTCGTAGTGGAGCAGTTCCTTCGACAAGTCCGCATCGAGGGCAAGCATGGTCATTGACTGCTTGACCATCATGTAGTCGTTCGTGTCATCCACTTCTAGATGCATGAAGAAGCCCAGGTACAACTTCGCCTGCCTGGTCCCGATGGTCAGAGGAATCCCAGTTTGAAGGTCCTGATCCTGGGCGGAAATCTGGTAGCCGATGTTCATGCCGGCCTTAGCGCCAGGTGTAACCGCTGGACGCACAACGGCCTTGAGCTTGACGCCGTTGCAAACTGTCTTGTTCAACGTGTCGCTCAGGGAACTCGCGAGTGCTTTGGCCTCCGCTTGAATGTTGATCCCGGGCAAGACTTCAGCCGGCGTCAATCAAGCCGTACAGGTCCCCTATGGCCATCCAGGCAAGGCGCGCGCGAGTACTGGTGTAATGACCGTCTTTTGCCTGTTTTGCGAGGTCGTCGAAGCTAGCAGCGCCAGCCCGCCTCAGCGCGTTCCGAATCGCCTGCCGGGTGTCGTCCAGGGAAGCCGTTTCGACGAAAGCTTCGGGCTCGGTCACAGCAGTCATGTCAGTAACTCTCTTTCCTCGTCGAACGCGACGATAAAGCGTCCCTCTGACAACTTCTAGTCCGTACGTGTCCCAGTATGCCCGCAGGTGTCCACCGGCTTCGCCTCAAACACGAAACTACGCGGCGGGATGCTCAGCAATCGCTTCGCCCAAGATATCCGCTCCGGGACCCTGTGAGACCCGACGCGCGTGGAGGATAGGTCTCCGCTGATTCCATTCCGCCAGTCAGGCGCGGTGCGTACGGGCCTGGGGGTCGGTACGAGTCTGGTGTGTATGGGTTCGGTCAGTCGAGGAACAGCGTCGGGTCGGCGATTACGACGCTCGGCGGGATGTCGCCTGTCCGGATGGCCGTCATCGGCGACTCGTACACCCGGCCCTCATGGCCGCATTGGTTAGTGATGGTGACCGCGGTTGTCGCCCCACGTAGCGAGCCGTCGGATTGCCTGGTGAGCGTCCACTTGATCCCGTAGATATCGGACTGCGCACCACCTCCAGGGCAGGCGTCAGGCGGCATTGGAGAGAGAAGTGGTTGAGTCCACTGACCATCGATGTAATCCAGAGTGATCGCCTGGCCGGTGTTCTGCTGCGGATTGTCTGTGATCACTTGGGCCGCGGTGGCAACACATCCAGCACTGGCGCAAAGAGATCGAATCGCCCACACCTCCGTACGCGCCTTCGCAGGCCCGGTGGCGGGGAGTCCGTTGACTGTTTGCTTGGTGTGATCGATGGTGAATCGATACATGCCGTCGAGCGGCCCGGGGCGCCGAGTCGGGTCCGGGGTCGACGCCTTGATTGGACTCGGCTCAGGTAGGTGCACGGTGGATGGCGTGTCGCCGATCCTGTTCATCGTGACCGGCAAATCGATGACGTTGCCGCGGAACCCGCACTCATTGGTCACTGTGTGCCCGAATGACGAACCGCGTAATTCCTCCTTACTCACTGGCTCGATGTCCCAGAAGGTGCGTTGGGTGTGGCTACCCGGGGCGATGCGATTGCCCGTGAATAGGCATTCTTGCTGAGGGACTGGACCAAAGAGTGGGTCTGATATCCAGTGCCCTCCGATGTATTGCAGGTTCAGGATGACGGTCGGCGACCGGGGTTGATCATGGTGGTTCGAATCGAGCGGAGTGGCGCTGGCAAGGCAGGCTGCGTCTCCGCATTGGGACCGAAACGCCCAAAAGGTCGTGTTGCCTTCCGGCGCGGCGGCTGCGATGCCGTTGACCTTCTGTTTCGCAGCGTCGTAGGTGATGCGATAGACGCCGTCCAGTGGTGGCGGCTTTGGAGCGCCGGCGGCCATGCTGGCGATGGACGGCGTGGCGGGTGAGCTAGCGGTTGGCGATGGCCGACTGCCCAATGCGTACCCCACATAGACAGCCACTGCGACGATCAGGACGAGGCTGACGACGACCGCCGCGACTGTGATGCGTCCCGGTGTAAACCACTCGCGGCGAGGCGGGTCGAGAACCTCGGTCTCGGCGCTGTACGCGAGGGCGTCACCCGATGCTGGGCTCAATTGTGTTGGGCCGGCCGACGTTAGGGCATCGTGGTCGACGTGATCAGGCTCTGCATCGGCTGGCACTGCTACTCCTGGCGGACTGGTGACATGTGCCGATCCTATGAGCCGGCTATATCCCGATATTGGGAATTGGCCGCCCTACTTTGCACGCTTAACATCGAGACGCCGACTAAGCGCTTTGGATGTCTTACTAGGAGACGTGAACGCCGGGACAGATGTCCTGAACAGCCTCTTCGAGTACCTGGCCTCCAGCGCGACGGTCTATTCCGAGATAAGCCCCGACTTCGGTCGCCACATATTGCCCGCTGGCCCCGGCACTTAACTGGGTGCAGATTGTTCGGCCGGCAACCAGTAACTTGGCCTCGGTAGTCCCGAGGGGGCCGCGCAGCACGCCAATGAACGTCGACTCCCCAGCCGTTGGCGGGCTCGTTTGATTGCGTGCGGTGCAGACGAACGGGTCTTCGTGAGCGCCACAGAAGCCTGGCGGCTGCGCATGGGCGGCAATTATCGGCAGGAAGCATCCAACGAAGGCTGTTGCGGCCAAGGCGCCAATGTGCGTGCGAGTGTTGACCATGGGGCGGACGGTAGTCCACTGGGGTGGCGCAACAACCGCTTTTCGTTGACTCCTCCGGCCCGCAACAGATTGACGATCAGGCGAGGTAAGCCTCGGCGCGGCTGATGAACGGGTCGAAGTACTTACGACCGGTGTTCTTGTAGAACTCCTCGCCTGCGCGAATCCTCGCGGCGTCTGCTTCCGCAGCTTCGCGTGTGCCCCAGAATCTGACGATGGAACCGGCGCGCAACTGATGGGAGTTGCTATTCTCGACCTTGGCGTCGACCGCCCAACAGTCACCGGGCGATGTGATCCCTTGGACGCTCTTATCTGTTGCAGCACGGTCGCTTTCGGAGTCGCAGCGGCCCTTGCTTCTCACTCGCAACGTCATCGGGCCCTCCTCGCTCATCCGATGGCTGCGGTGCCTTGGTTGGCGACCGCACGGCGGTAACTCCGAAGCCTGTTGACCGGTGGAGACCACCGGATAGTGACCGGCGTACTGACCGGCTTGTCCTCGCGGACGACGCGAAATGACTTGCGCGGCTGGATATTTTTTCATTGCAGGCACTCTCATACTCGGGTTCTGAGCCATGCCGTGCCCTACCATGCGCAGGTCGGATACTTGGGCGTCACGGTTGCCCTACCGACGCATCGGAGCTTACAGCGCCTTGTCGTCGGGCGGGAGGTCGTTGGTGACCTCTATGAGACTCAGCTCGAGGTCCTGCCGTGCGGCGCCCCAGTCGCCGCCCTTGATGATGTAGATCGCCTGGGCGTTGTGCCGACGAGTAAACGTCGACTCGATGAATAGTTTTTGTGCCCCTGTCGGACTTCGGTTGATGGGTGACGGATCTGTTTCGGTTGATCCTTG
>NZ_JARVRX010000017.1 GCF_030209435.1 Mycolicibacterium sp. lyk4-40-TYG-92
AAAAACAACAAACAAAAACCACCAAACACACTATTGAGTTCTCAAACAACACGCCGTTTTCGGGCAACCCCACCAACCTACTACCTCTTGGTCGGGCTGTCAAGCTCTTGCTCTGGGCTTTTTCGGCCCCGCTCGCTGCTGACTTGGAATACATTAGCGGGCCGATCTTGATTTTACAAAACGCCTGCATACGGCCGGTTTTTCGACCGAAACGCGTCGCAGAGCAGTCCGTCGGAACAGTCAGCGCGACACGCCAATGTCGTCAACTGACCCGTTCGACCTCCGCGCCGAGACTCACCAGGTTCTCGACGAACAACGGGTACCCGCGATCAATGTGGAAAACGTCGTGAACCTCGGTGTCGCCGTCGGCGACCAATCCCGCCAACACCAAGCCGGCGCCGGCGCGAATATCCGACGCCCACACCGGTGCACTCGACAACTGCGGAATTCCGCGGACCACCGCATGGTGTCCGTCGGTCCGGGCGTCGGCGCCCAGGCGAATCATCTCCTCGACGAAACGGAACCTGGCTTCGAACACGTTCTCGGTGATCATCGACGTGCCCTCGGCGATGCACGCCAAACCGATGGCCATCGGTTGCAGATCGGTCGGGAATCCCGGATACGGAAGCGTCGCGACGTTGACGGCCTTGGGCCGCTCGTACTGCACGACGCGGAAACCGTTGTCGTGCTGGGTCACGGTCGCGCCGGCATCGTGGAGTTTGTGCAGCACCAGCTGCAGGTGTTGCGGGTCCACCCCCGTCACGGCGACATCGCCGCGCGTCATCGCCGCGGCAATTCCCCAGGTCGCGGCCACGATCCGGTCACCGATCACCCGGTGCTCGGTCGGATGCAGCTTGTCCACTCCGGTGATGGTCAGCGTCGAGGTCCCTCCCCCACTGACCTTGGCGCCCATCTGGTTGAGCATGTCGCAGATATCGACGATGTCCGGTTCACGTGCCGCGTTGTGGATGATCGTCACGCCCTCGGCGAGCACGGCCGCCATCAGGATGTTCTCGGTCGCACCCACTGACGGGAACTCGAGCTGGATCTCCGCCCCACGTAGGTGATCCGCCTCGGCGACCACGCAACCGTGCTCGATATTGCACCGCGCACCGAGCTGCCGCAGACCGGATTGGTGCATGTCCAGCGGCCGCGAGCCGATCGCATCGCCACCGGGCAGCGCGACTTTCGCCTTCTTGCAACGCCCGACCAGCGGGCCGAGCACACACACCGAGGCGCGGAACTGCCGGACCGCGGCGAAGTCCGCGTCGTACTTCGGCTCGTCGGGAGACGTGATGCGGGCAACATCGCCTTCGAGCTCGACGGTCGCCCCGAGACCGCGGAGCACCTCCGCCATCAATGGCACATCCAGGATGTCCGGACAGTTGGTGATCGTGGTCGTGCCCTCGGCCAACAACGCCGCGGCCATCAGCTTGAGCACGCTGTTCTTCGCGCCCCCCACGGCAACTGCGCCGGACAACCGGCTACCCCCGGCCACCACGAAACGCTCGCTCACGCGGCTAAGTGTAAACAGCGGCAAGGGCCGGTGTCAGACAACGAACAGGTCACCGCGAGTACGGTTTCACCCATGGCCGTGCACCTGACCCGCATCTATACCCGGACCGGCGACGATGGGTCGACCGGCCTCAGCGATTTCAGCCGGGTGTCGAAGAACGACGCGCGCCTGGCCGCGTACGCGGACTGTGACGAAGCCAACGCCGCGATCGGCGTCGCCGTCGCCGCGGGTGCGCCGGACGAGCGAATCCGCTTGGTACTCCTGCAAATTCAGAATGATCTCTTCGATGCCGGCGCAGATCTGTCGACTCCGGTGGTCGAGAATCCGGAGTACCCGCCGCTGCGGATCACCCAGCCGTACATCGACCGGCTCGAAGCCTGGTGTGACGAATTCAACGAGCCGCTGTCGAAGCTCACGTCGTTCATCCTGCCCGGCGGCACTCCCCTGTCGGCGTACCTGCACGTCGGCCGCACCGTGGTCCGTCGTGCGGAGCGCTCGGCCTGGCAGGCGATCGATGAACACGGTGATTCGGTCAGCGTCCTGCCGGCCAAATATCTGAATCGGCTGTCGGATCTGCTCTTCATCCTGTCTCGGGTCGCGAATCCGGAGGGCGATGTGCTGTGGCAGCCCGGCGGCGGCCGTACCCAGTAAGGGAGATCAGACTGCGCGGCGGCGGGACCGCGGCGACGGCCGGGCCTCGAGCCACGACGTGAAAGCCGTCAAAGCTCCACGGTCCAAAGCGATTTCGTAGCCACTGCGCCGTTCGGGACTGTTGTCACGCAGCTCAAGAATGACCGTTTCGATGGTCATGATGTCGAATTCGTCGCCCCGGGGGGCGCGGCGCCCGACGACTTCCAGACCGCGACGGGACAGGGTCCGGTCCGGCCACCAGCGCAGGCTCGACAAACGATAAAAGCCGGCCTCACCACCGCGGTAGCGCATGACTCCATGCCGCCACCCGTGGCCGCCGGCAGCCGGGTAGTCGCGCAGGATGGCGGCAGTACCGCCAACCTGACGCAACTTCCACAGCCGATAACTCAGTGCGGCAACAGCCAGCACCAACACGCCGACGAGCGCGACCATCATCAACATGGACGCGCTCATCGGGGTATCAGTCGAGCTGGCCTACGGCGCGCAGACGCGCCCGGCCCCACGCAGCAGTCGCTTCGTCGTCCGACGCGGCATCGGCCTTGGCCGCATGCGCATCGATCTCCGACTCCAGCGCCGCATCTTCAACCAGAATCCGCACGGTCTCCTCGGTCACCGAGAGGAACCCACCGGACACGGCGATCCGCAGATCATCCTCGCCCTCGCGCTCGACCCGGACCATCGCGTCGTCGACCAGCTGGCCGACCAACGGGATGTGCCGGGGCAGGATGCCGATCTCGCCGGCGGTGGTGCGAGTGAAGACGAATGTGGCCTTACCTGTCCACAGCGCGCGCTCGACGGCGACGATCTCGACGTCCATTTCGGCCATGTCACACCACCTTCCGTGCTCGAGTAACTACAGCGGTCACAGCTTGGCGCCGAGGCTTTCGGCCTTCTTCGCCAGGTCGTCGAGACCACCGATGAGGAAGAACGCCTGCTCCGGCAGGTGGTCGAAGTCGCCCTTGGCGAGACGGTCGAACGCCTCGATGGTCTCCTTCAGCGGCACCGTCGAACCCGGCTGGCCGGTGAACTGCTCGGCGGCCATCATGTTCTGGCTCAGGAAGCGCTCGATCTTACGGGCGCGGTACACCAGCACCTTGTCCTCTTCCGACAGCTCGTCGATGCCGAGGATGGCGATGATGTCCTGAAGGTCCTTGTAGCGCTGCAGGATTCGGATGACTTCCTGAGCAACCCGGTAGTGCTCGTCGCCGACGATGCTGGGGTGCAGGATCGTCGAGGACGACGCCAGCGGGTCCACGGCCGGGAAGATGCCCTTCGAGAACACCGCACGCGAAAGCTCGGTGGTGGCGTCCAGGTGGGCGAACGTGGTGGCCGGGGCCGGGTCGGTGTAGTCGTCGGCGGGCACGTACACGGCCTGCATCGAGGTGATCGAACGACCACGGGTCGAGGTGATGCGCTCCTGGAGCTCACCCATCTCGTCCGCCAGCGTCGGCTGGTAACCCACGGCCGAAGGCATACGACCCAGCAGGGTCGAAACCTCGGAGCCGGCCTGGGTGAACCGGAAGATGTTGTCGATGAAGAGCAGCACATCCTGGTTCTGCTCGTCGCGGAAGTACTCGGCCATGGTCAGGGCCGACAGGGCGACGCGCATACGGGTGCCTGGCGGCTCGTCCATCTGGCCGAACACCAGGGCCGTGTCCTTGAGCACGTTCGCGTCCGCGAGCTCGACCCAGAGGTCGTTGCCCTCACGGGTGCGCTCACCGACGCCGGCGAACACCGAGGTACCACCGAAGTTGCGGGCGATGCGGTTGATCATCTCCTGGATCAGAACCGTCTTACCGACACCGGCACCACCGAACAGGGCGATCTTGCCACCACGCACGTACGGGGTGAGCAGGTCGACGACCTTCAGACCGGTCTCCAGCATCTCGGTGCGGGGCTCCAGGTCGGCGAAGGCCGGCGGCTTGCGGTGGATGGACCAGTGCTCGAACTCCTTGCCGTAACCCGGCTCGTCGAGGCAGTCACCCAGGGCGTTGAACACGTGGCCCTTGACGCCGTCGCCGACGGGCACCGAGATGGAGGCGCCGGTGTCGCGAACGTCGGTGCCACGTACCAGGCCGTCGGTCGGCTGCATCGAGATGCAGCGCACCAGGTTGTCACCGAGGTGCTGGGCAACCTCGAGGGTCAGGGTCTTGGCCAGCGCACCGAAGGTGATGTCGGCATGCAGGGCGTTGAACAGTTCGGGCACCGAGCCACGCGGGAATTCGATGTCCACCACCGGGCCGGTGATGCGAACCACGCGACCAGCGGTCTTGGTCTCTACGGCAGAAGTCATATCTCTCTTCGCTTCCTACGGGGCCTATTTCGCGTCGGCCAGCGCGTTGGCGCCACCGACGATTTCGCTGATTTCCTGGGTGATCTGGGCCTGGCGCTCGCGGTTCGCGGCGAGGGTCAGGGCCTTGATCAGGTCGTCGGCGTTGTCCGTTGCCGACTTCATGGCGCGTCGACGCGAAGCCGACTCCGAGGCCGCGGCCTCAAGCAGTGCCGCGTACACACGGGTCGCTATGTAGCGAGGGAGCAACGCGTCGAACAGAACGTCCGCACTCGGCTCGAACGAGTACAGGGTGTGGACCTCGGTCGGCTCCCCCGTGTACTCGACGGCCAGCGGGGCGATCCGCACGGCCTCGGCGGTCTGCGACAGCATCGACTTGAACTCGGTCGACACGATGTGCAGTTCGTCGACGCCCAGGATGCCGTCCGCACCCGGTTCGTCACCCTCGTCGTCGGCACCGGCCATGAAGGCCGTCACCAGGGTCTCGGCGATCTCCTTGGCGTTGGCGTACTCCGGGCGCTCCGAGAAGCCGGTCCAGGACTCGACGACGGCGCGCTGGCGGAAGTTGTAGTAGCCCAAGGCCTTTCGCCCGACGACGTACAGCACCGGCTCCTTGCCCTCGCTGCGAAGCAACGCGAACAGTTCCTCGGCCCGACGCAGGACGTTGGCGTTGTAACCGCCGCACAGGCCGCGGTCCGAAGACACCACCAGCACACCGGCACGGCGAGGGTTCTTCCGCTCCACGAGCAGCGGGTGGTCCAGCGCGCTGGCCCCCGCAAGCTCGGTGAGCATGTTGGTGATCTCGGTGGCGTAGGGCCGGGCTGCATCCACCCGGGCCTGCGCCTTGGCGATCCGCGACGTGGCGATCAGCTCCTGGGCCTTCGTGATCTTCTTGATCGACGAAGCGGATTTGATACGTCCACGTAGCTCGCGCAGTGTGGCTGCCATTGGTTACCTAGGCCTTCTTCGGTGCCGGCTTGTTGACCTTGACCGACTCCTGGCCGAGCTCAGCAGGATCCAGGGCCTCGGCGTCGGCCTCCTTGACGACGACCGAGCTACCGTCGGTGGCCGCGAAGCCCTTCTTGAAGTCGTTGATGACGGTGACCAGCTTGGCCTCGGCCTCCTCGGACAGCTTCTTGGTCGACTTGATGCCCTCGAGGATGTCCGCGTGGCTGGCCTTCACGTGCTCCAGCAGCTCGGCGGAGAAGCGCGAAACGTCCTCAGCCGGAACCGAATCCAGGTGGCCCTGGGTGCCGAGGAAGATCTCGATGACCTGGTCCTCGACGGCCAGCGGGCTGTACTGCGGCTGCTTGAGCAGCTCGACCAGGCGAACACCGCGGTCCAGCTGAGCCTTCGACGCGGCGTCCAGGTCCGAGGCGAAGGCCGCGAAGGCCTCCAGCTCGCGGTACTGCGACAGGTCCAGACGCAGCGAGCCGGCAACCTCTTTCATGGCCTTGATCTGGGCGGCACCACCGACGCGGGACACCGACACACCGACGTTCACGGCAGGGCGAACACCCTGGTTGAACAGATCGGACTCCAGGAAGCACTGACCGTCGGTGATCGAGATGACGTTGGTCGGGATGAACGCCGAGATGTCGTTGGCCTTGGTCTCGATGACCGGCAGACCTGTCATCGAACCACCACCGAGCTCGTCGGACAGCTTTGCGCAACGCTCCAGCAGACGGGAGTGCAGGTAGAAGACGTCACCCGGGAAGGCTTCGCGGCCCGGCGGGCGACGCAGCAGCAGCGAGATGGCGCGGTAGGCGTCGGCCTGCTTCGACAGGTCGTCGAACACGATCAGGACGTGCTTGCCGTTGTACATCCAGTGCTGGCCGATGGCCGAGCCGGTGTACGGGGCCAGCCACTTGAAGCCGGCGGGGTCGGAGGCCGGAGCCGCGACGATGGTCGTGTACTCCATGGCGCCGCCCTCTTCCAGCGCGCGCTTCACGCTGGCGATGGTGGTGCCCTTCTGGCCGATCGCGACGTAGACGCAGCGGACCTGCTGCTTCGGGTCGCCGGTCTCCCAGGCCTCGCGCTGGTTCAGGATGGTGTCGACGCAGACGGCGGTCTTGCCGGTCTTGCGGTCACCGATGATGAGCTGGCGCTGGCCGCGGCCGATCGGGGTCATGGCGTCGATGGCCTTGATGCCGGTCTGCAGCGGCTCGCTGACGCTCTGGCGCTGCACGACCGACGGCGCCTGGAGCTCGAGGGCACGACGGGTCTCGGCCTTGATCTCGCCCTGACCGTCGATGGGCTCGCCGAGCGGGTTGATGACGCGGCCCAGGAACTCGTCGCCCACCGGCACCGAGAGCACCTCGCCGGTGCGCTTGACCTGCTGGCCCTCTTCGATCTTCGCGAACTCACCCAAGATGACCGCACCGACGCTGTGCTCATCGAGGTTCAGGGCCACGCCCAGAACACCGCCGGGGAACTCGAGGAGCTCCTGCGTCATGACCGAGGGCAGACCCTCGACGTGTGCGATGCCGTCACCGGCGTCGACGACGGTGCCGATCTCCTCGCGATCGTTCGAGGCCGAGAACGTCGTTACGTAGTTCTCGATGGCACCTTCGATATCAGCAGCCGAGATTGTCAACTCTGCCATGGTTTTTGGTCTTCCTAGTCTTGGGTGTTTCGGAGATTAGTCGGGCAGCCGGTTGGAGGCGGCAGCCAGTCGTGACGAGATGGATCCGTCGATCACCTCGTCACCGACGGTGATGGTCAGACCACCGAGGAGGCTCGGATCGACATGCAACTGGACGGACACCGGGTGGCCATAGATGCGGGTCAGGACCGACGTGAGTCGGGCCCGCTGGGCATCGGACAGGGCCGCGGCGGCCTCCACGTGGGCAACGACCTCACCGCGGCGGGCGACTGCCAGCTCGGCCAGATCGAGGACTGCCTGGTCGGCACGTTCGCCGCGCAGCAGGCTCACGGTCTGCGTCAGCAGCGCTTTGACGGTGCTGTTGACCGAACCGTTGGCACCGGTAAGGACCTTGTCCAGCAAGGCAACTCGGCCGTCGACCGGAGTGCCGTAGTCACCGAGCAGCGTCGACAGGCGCGGCTGCGCGTCCAGCACACGGCTGAAGCGGAACAGCTGGTCCTCGACCTCGGCGACGTCACCGCTGACGTCGGCCCGCTTGATCAGTGCCAGGCGAGCGACGTGCTCGACGGCATCGACCAGATCGGACTGCTCCGACCACCGCGACGACACCGCGGTACGCAGCAGCTCCAGGGCATTGGCGCCGACCTTGCCGGACAGCACCGCGTCCAGGAGAGCGACCTTGGGGGCCGCGTTGTCGGCGGGCTCGGCCAGGTGCCGACTGAGGTTGACCTCGGTCAACAGCAGCCGGGCGACGGCGGCCAGATCATCGGCCAGCGCGGTCAGCGCGGCGGCATCCAGACCACCCGCTGTGGCGTCGAACTTCTCGACCAGCGTGCTCAGTGATTCCCGGCTCGCGGCCCGCAGCTTCACCTCGGCGTGGGTTCCGACCTCGGCCGAGGACGGGGCCATCTGCTCGAGATCGGCGAGGAAGCGGTCGACGGTGCCGGCCTGCGCGGTGGGCTCGGCGACGTAGCGCCGCACCAGCTCGTCGGCCTTGGCGACAGACTCCGCGCCCAGCCCCTGACGGAGCTCGCGGATGACGCCCTGACGCATCAGCTCGACGTGCTGGCCGCCCTGCGCCTTGATCCGCTCGGCGTCGATGGCGGCCTGCTCGGTGAGCTGCTCGACGATGCGCTGCGAATCGTGCCGCGCCTCCTCGGTCACCTTGCTCGCCTCGGCCTTCGCGTCGGCAAGAGCCTTGGCGTGCATCTTGTCGGCGTCGGCGAGTTTCTGTGCGGCTTCGGCACTTTCGGCCAGCGCGACGCGAACGGCCTCCTGCTGCTTGGCCATCATGCCCTTCACCGGAGGTACCACGTACTTCCAGATGATGGCCACGATGACGGCAAAGCCGATCAGCTGCCCGATGAAGATTTCCATCTACTGGCTCCCGCCTGATTTCACGTCGGCCGCCAGCTCCACGCCGAGGATCCGGCTCGCCAGCGTCTGGGACAGGTTGTCGACCGAGGACTGCAGTTCGGTCTGTGTGGACTGCCGCTGTGCGGACAGTGCCTGGTCGGCACCCTTGAGGGTTTCGGCCACCTCACCACTCGCCGCTGCACGCGCCTGGTCGACGACCTTGCGGCCCTCGTTGCGGGCCTCGTCACGGATGGCCGAAGCCTCCGTGCGAGCACCCGCCATCGCCGCGTTGTAGTCCGCCTCTGCGGCGGCCACCTGCTCAGCCGACTTCCGGTTGTCAGCAGCGGTCTTGGCCAGCATTTCCTCGCGTTCGACCAAGACCTTGCTGATCGGTGGCACAACCCACTTACCGATCACGCCGAGCACGATCAGGAAGATGATCAGCACGACGAAGAAGGTCGCGTTGGGGATCAGGAAGTTCTGACCCCCTCCACCACCAGAGCCTTCCGCTGCTGCCTGGCCCGAGGCCAGGATGGTTGCGCTCAATTCACCCATGTCGACGGATTACGACAGGCCCGGGGTGGCGAACACGAAGAGCGCCATGAAGGCCAGGTTGATGAAGTACGCGGCTTCCACCAGACCGACGGTGATGAAGAACGGGGTGAACAGGCGGCCCTGGGCCTCCGGCTGACGGGCGATGCCCGAGATCAGCGCGTTACCGGCGATACCGTCACCGATACCGGCACCGATGGCGCCACCGGCCATGATCAAGCCACCGCCGATGAGGGCGCCCTGGATGATAGTGGCGTTCGTTGCTGCGTCGGCCATTCTCTTTTTCCTCCTTGGTAACTGGTAGCTGCGCTACCAGGGTCTTATTTGTGGTTCCTACAGGTCTTGCGGGTACTCAGTGGTGCTCGTCGAGTTCCATCGACTGGCTGAAGTACAGGATCGTCAGCAGCGCGAAGATGAACGCCTGGATCAGGCCGACGAACAGGTCGAAGGTCTTCCAGATGGCGTTCGGCGCCCACTGCACGTACCACGGGAACATCGCGATCAGCGCGACCAGGATGCCGCCGGCGAACATGTTGCCGAAGAGTCGCAGGGACAGCGAGACCGGCTTGGCGATCTCCTCGACGATGTTGATCGGTGCCAGGACCGCGACGTGACCCTTCAGCAGCTTCTTGAAGTGACCGAAGACGCCGCGACGCCAGATGCCAGCCGCGTGGTAGCAGAGGAACACGAACAGCGCGAGCGCCAACACGTAGTTGATGTCCGAGGCCGGCGGGGCCAGCAGTTCTTTGGCGCCACCGTCTTCCCCACCGAACTGCACCGGCAGGACCGACAGCCAGTTGGAGATCAGGATGAAGGTGAAGATCGTGACGGCCAGCGGCAGCACGAACGGAGCAACCTTCATACCGATCGCGGTCTCGATCTGCTGGCGCATCTGGATGGTGATGGCCTCGAAGAAAAGCTGCACACCGCCGGGGACCCCGGTCGAGGTCACCTTCGACTTCACGAAGAACGCCAACGCGATGACGATGACCGCGGCCACGCTGGTGGCGATGATCGTGTCGACGTTGAAGGTGTAGCCCCACAGCTCGTGCTGCTCGTGGTGGCCGACCTCGATGGCGGCCTCGGCGGTGAATTGTTGAATCACTTGGGTCGTCAGTCCTTTGCTTCTGATCCGTCGTGTGCTTCTGGTTGGTCGGCGCCGCCACCGTTACGTTGGCCGGCGCGGACCTTCTTCATCACCGGCAATGCGGTGCTCATGACAAGAATCGCCTGGAACAGTGCCACCCCGAACAGCACGCCGATCCCGGCCGGCTTGAAGAACCAGGTGATCAGCAGGGCGATCACCGAGATGACGACCAACCGCATCGCGGAGTTGGCGGCCATCTGCATCTTCAGCGGGTGGTCCTTGGCGGTGACCTTGGCGACGGCGCGACGGACCATCAAGGCGTTGGTCAGGCCGAGCGCCATGCCCAGGCCGAAGAAGGCGCCGAACTTGAGATTGCCGCTCACTGCGTAGCCGCCGCCGAGCGCAACGGCCGTCACGAGGAGCGAGATAGCAAACAAACGAATAGGCTGAAAAGCCACTGCCGGCAACACCAGAGGCGCGTCCTGCGCTGGTGTCGTCATGGTGTTCACCTCAATCCCGCGGTCACGAGTGCCGTCCCCATATACCTGGCAATCCTGTGTGCGTGCCCACAGAGCGTATCGAAGGTCACATCGAGCGCGTCGGGCACACTGGAATCACCCAAGGGGAAGCTCCCTTTGTCGGTCGTCATTCGGCGCCGATCGGCTTGTGTGAACCGATGGGCCGGGCCGGCAACCCGCGAGGTTTTTCGGGTTCTGCCAGAACCGTACCACATGGTGAGCACCCGAAAACGGGCACCTACTACTTTTTGTCGTACTCGCCTTCTGGCAGGTCATCGCGCCGCCGCAGCAGCGGAATCAAGGTGAAGATGGCGGCCAGCAGAATGGCCCCGAGCATCACGGCACCGGTGTACCGGGGGTCGAAGAATATGGTGCTGGCGGCCCCGAGTGCCACGATGCCCACCCATAGGTAGATCAGCAGCACGACGCGTCGGTGCGAGTGGCCGATCTGTAGCAGCCGGTGGTGCAGATGCATCTTGTCGGGACTGAATGGACTGAGTCCCGCCCGGGTGCGCCGCACGATGGCCAGCAGCATGTCGAGGGCCGGTACGAACATCACCGCAACGACCAACAGGAATGGCGACAGCAAAGCAAAAACGTCGCGCGCGCCGTAAGCGTTCTGGGAGATCGGGCCGGCCGCGGTGGTCGACGCGGCGGCCAGCATCAGGCCGATGAGCATCGACCCGGAGTCCCCCATGAAGATGCGGGCCGGATGGAAATTGTGCGGCAGGAAGCCCAGGCACGCGCCGGCGAGCACCACCGAGATGACGGCGGGCGGGTAGAACAAAACGTCACCGCCGTGGTCGCGCAGCAGACCGACCGAGAAGATGCAGATGGCCGACGCGGTGATGAGGCCGAGCCCGGCCGCGAGGCCGTCGAGGCCGTCGACGAAGTTCATCGCGTTGACGATCGACACCGTCAACGCCAGGGTCAGCAGGATCGACGACGCCTGGTCCAGCACGATGGTGCCGACGCCGCCGATCGGGATGTACAGCACACTCCACGCGACGCCCATGGTGACCAGGACACTGGCGGCGGTGATCTGGCCGGCGAACTTGGTCAGGGCATCCAGGCCCCAGCGGTCGTCGATCAGGCCGATGAGCATGATCAGGCCGCCGGCCACCACGACCGCCGGCATGCCGGACGAATAGACGAAACCGCGCGTCAGTGCGGGCAGTTGGGACGCCAGCAAGACCGCGGCCGCGACACCGACATACATGGCCAGGCCGCCCATCCGCGGGACCGGCTGGACGTGGACGTCACGTTCGCGCGGGTAGGCGACAGCACCGAAACGGAACGCCAGCGCCCGCACCCAGCCCGTGGCGAAGTAGGTGATGATCGCCGCGGTGAGACCGACCAGCACCAGCTCCCGGAGCGGAACCCCGGTGCCGCGATCGATCTGCGCGAGTAGCCGGCCGGCGTCGGCGACTACGGTCACGACACCTCGCCGGTCAGGGACTCCGCTTCGACGCCGAGCACCTCGGCGACCTGCGCGACGGAGATCGGCCCTTCCCGCAGCACCCGCGGCGTCGCGCCGGTCAGGTCGATGATCGTGGACGCGGCCTGCTTGGTCGCCGGTCCGGCGTCCAGGTACACCTCGACCTTGTCGCCCAGCTGCTCGCGCGCCTCGTCGGCGTTGACCGCGGGCGGCCGGCCCGAGATGTTGGCGCTGGACACCGCCATGGGACCGACCTCACGCAGCAGCTCGATCGCCACCGGATGCAGCGGCATGCGCAGCATGACGCTGCCGTTGGTGTCACCGAGATCCCACGACAGCGACGGGGCCTGCCGCACGACCAGGCTCAACGCGCCGGGCCAGAACGCCTCGATCAGGTCCCGGGCCGCCGGCGGCACGGCATAGACGAGCCCGTCGATGGTGCGCCAGGAACCGACGAGAACCGGGACCGGCATGTTGCGGCCCCTCCCCTTCGCGGCCAGCAGCGCCGCGACGGCCTCGCTGTTGAAGGCGTCGGCGCCCAGGCCGTAGACGGTGTCGGTGGGCAGCACGACCAGGCGGCCGCCCTTGAGCGCACTGATAGCCGAGGCGATCCCGGTGGCGCGCTTGGCCGCATCACCGCAGTCGAACGTCTCCATCTATGACTCCTCACGCAAGCGTTTCGTCGGTTGCCATGACCCGTTTTACCGTCGGGTCGCGGTGACGAACCGGGGCCGCCCGGCCAGATCGCGCCGCGCGGTGATGTCACCGAACGTACCGTCGCGGTCCAACTCGGCCACCACCTGATCGGCTGTGGTGTCGTCGTGTTCGATGCCCAACTTGCCGCCGGGACGCAGCAACCGGGCCGCCAACGCGATGATCGGCACAATGACAGACATGCCGTCGGGCCCGCCGAACAGGGCGACGGCCGGGTCGTGGTCGATGACTTCGGGATCGAGGTCGGCGCCGTCGGGGATGTAGGGCGGGTTGGACACCAGCAGGTCCACTGTGCCGGTCCGGTCTGACAGCAGGCTGGGAACGGTGACGTCGGCCTCGAGCACCTCGACGGCGCTGCCGGCACAGTTGCGCCGGGCGTAGGCCAACGCCTCCGGGGACTTCTCGACGGCGACGACCTGCGCCTGCGGCCAGGTGTGCGCCAAGGCCAGGGCCAGTGCTCCCGATCCCGTGCACAGGTCCACGATCACCGGACCCGGCGGCAACGGCTGGTTCATGGCCCACTCCAACAGGGCCTCGGTCTCGGGTCGCGGGATGAACACCCCGGGACCGACGTGCACTTCCACCGGACCGAATGCCGCGGTTCCGATCAAGTGCTGCAAGGGAATTCGCTGCGCGCGACGTTCCACCAGCACGCGGAACCGCGGATAGAACGCCGGGTCGGGCTCGGCGAACATCACCCGCGCGCGATCGATCCCGGCGGCGTGCGCGGCGAGGTATTCGGCGTCGACCCGGGCGGAATCGATACCTGCGGCGGCCAGCTGTGCGGTCGCCTCAGTGATGGCCTGGCGGATCACTCTTGCGCGAGCCGGGCCTGCTTGTCGGCGGCCGCGAGGGCGTCGAGCAGCGCGTCCATGTCGCCGTCGAGCACCTGGTCCAGGTTGTGGGCCTTGAAGTTGATGCGATGGTCGGCGATCCGGTTCTCGGGGAAGTTGTAGGTCCGGATGCGCTCGCTGCGGTCGACGGTGCGGATCTGGCTGGCGCGGTCCGCGGAGGCGTCGGACGCGGCCTGCTCCTCGGCCAGCGCCTGCAGGCGCGCGGCGAGCACCACCATGGCGCGGGCCTTGTTCTGCAGCTGCGAGCGTTCGTTCTGGCAGGTGACGACGATGCCGGTGGGCAGGTGCGTGATGCGGACCGCCGAGTCGGTGGTGTTGACGCCCTGACCACCCTTGCCGGACGAGCGGTAGACGTCGATACGCAGGTCCGATTCGTCGATCTGCACCTGCTCGACGTCTTCGGGCTCCGGGTAGACGAGGACGCCGGCGGCCGAGGTGTGCACGCGGCCCTGCGATTCGGTGACGGGGACGCGCTGCACGCGGTGCACGCCGCCCTCGAACTTCATGCGGGACCACACGCCGTCGGCGGAATCGCCCTTGCTGGCGATGGTGATGGTGGCGTCCTTGTAGCCGCCCAGGTCCGACCAGGTTTCGTCGAGGACGGTGACGGTCCAGCCGTGGCGCTCGGCGTACCGGATGTACATGCGCGCGAGGTCGGACGCGAACAGCGCCGACTCTTCGCCGCCCTCCCCGGATTTCACCTCGAGGACGACGTCGTCGGCGTCGTGCGGATCGCGCGGGGCCAGCAGGTCGGTCAGCTTGGCGTCGAGTTCGGCGACGCGGGCCTCCAACTCGGGCACCTCGGCGGCAAACGCGGCGTCCTCGGCGGCCAGCTCGCGGGCAGCTTCGAGGTCGCCCTGGGCGGCCTCGAGCTTGCGGTACGTGACGACGATCGGCGACACCTGCGCGAAGCGGCGGCCGACCTTGCGGGCCGCGCCGGCGTCGGCGTGCAGGTTCGGGTCCCCCAGCTGCCGCTCGAGATCAGCATGCTCGGCCAGCAGTGCCTCGATGCGGGGCGCGGTATCTGTCTCTGCCACTTTCGGACTCCTGCGGTTGTTCTGGGGTTCCGGGTGCTGGATACGAAAACGGCGCCCGGACCTGACGCGAATGCGACAGATCGGGCGCCGTGAACGAAGCTAGCTCTCGGACGCGGCCTTCGAGCCGGCGGTGCGCTTGCCGTACCGCTTCTCGAAGCGGGCCACGCGGCCGCCGGTGTCGAGAAGCTTCTGCTTGCCCGTGTAGAACGGGTGGCACTGCGAGCACACCTCGACAACGATGTTGCCGCTCTCCTTGGTGCTACGAGTCTGGAAGCTGTTGCCGCAACCGCAGACCACGGTGGTCTCGACGTATGCGGGGTGAATACCCGATTTCATTTCATGGTCCTCTGTGTTCGATGGCGCCGGGTCGCCCGAGAATTCGGACGTGAACCGGAGCCGAGGGGGTTCGGCGGTCGATTATGCCAGGTCAGCCGCCAAGGTCCTAAACGCCTCCGGGCCGCCGGCTATTCCTGGGCGGCGCCATCACGCAGCTCGGCCAGGCGACGCTGCAGAAATCGTCGTTCCGGCTCCGTCGTCGCCAATGCCAGCGCGCGTCCGAACGCGCTCCGCGCCTCGTCGGTCCGGCCCAAACGGCGCAGCAATTCCGCCCGAGTCGACGGCAGGTAGCGGTAATCGCCCAGGTCAAGGGCATCGATGAGCTCGAGCGCCCGGGCGGGATCACCGGCCTCGGCGACCGCGACCGCGCGATTGAGCGCCACCACCGGCGATCCGGTGAGCATTTCGAGCCGCTCGTACAGGACGCCGACCTCGTGCCAGTCGATCTTCTCCTCGGCCTGCAGTGCGGCGATCGCAGCCTGCAGGACGTACGGCCCGGCCGCCAGCCGCAGCGCCAGCGCGCGGTCCAGCGCGGCGCGCCCGGCGTCGACCTTGGCCTGGTCATACCGGGACCGGTCCTGCTCGGCGAGGGGCACCACCTGGCCGTCGACCACGCGGGCCGCGCGCCGCGAATCGTGCAGCAACATCAGGGCCAAGAGCCCGTAGGCCTCAGGCTCGTCGGCCAAGAGGTCGGCAAGGAGGCGGCCGAGCCGTATGGCTTCGGCGGCGAGGTCGTCCCGCTCGGTGAAGCCCTGGTTGAAGATCAGGTAGATCACCGCGAGCGCCGCCGCCACGCGGTCCGGCAGCATGGGATCAGCGGGCAGGGCGAACGGGATGTTCGTCGCCTTGATCTTGGCCTTGGCGCGGGACAGGCGACGTTTCATGGTGTCCTCGGACACCAGGAATGCCCGCCCGATCTCGGCGGTAGTGAGCCCGCCGAGGGCCCGCAGCGTGAGCGCCACCTGGGCCTCACGCGCCAGCGCCGGATGGCAGCACATGAAGATCAGCTGCAGACGCTCGTCGCCGATGGTGCTGTCGTCGAGGTCGATCTCGTCCATGGTCGTCGCCTGTTGATCCGCCTGGAGCAGCCGGGTTTTGGCGCGCAGCGTCTGCTCGCGGCGCAACCGGTCGATCGCCACATTGCGACCGGTGCGTACCAGCCAGGCCACCGGTGCGTCTGGCACACCGTCGCGCGGCCAGCGTTCAGCGGCGCGGGCGAACGCCTCCTGCGCGGCATCCTCGGCGAGCTCGAAGTCGCCGAGGATGCCGATGAGCGCGGCCAGGACCCGACCCCACTCCTGCTTGAAGATGGCGTCGATCAGTGCCTGGACCCTTCCCGTCGCTTCGCTCGCCCTATGCCTCGCCCGGAACCTCGAAAAGCGGCCGCACCTCGACGCCGCCGCCGAGCCGCACGGCCGGGATCCGTTGAGCGAATTTGAGGGCTTCGTCGAGATTGTCGGCTTCGATGACGAAGTAGCCGGCGAACACCTCTTTGGTGTCGGCGAACGGGCCGTCAGTGATCAGGTCGGCCCGCACCGATGTCGCGGTCTCGACGGGCTGCAGGTGTCCGCCACCGACGCACTGCGGTTCCTGGCGGAGCGCCGCGTACTCGGCCGTCAGGGCCGCGTGTTCCTCTTCGGTGATGTCGGTGTCGTGGCTGCCCGGCTTGATGTAGATCAGCGTTGCGTATTTCATCGTTGTCTCCTTCTGGCTCGATCGTCCAACAGCAGTGAGACGAACGGGGACCCATTGCGGGGACACGACCGCCGAAATCAGTTTCCGGCGAGTGGCGTGTACTGCGTGCCGTCGCGTTTCCACACCACCCGGCCGGCCGGATCGGCGCCCAGCGCAACCAGTTCCCGTTTGAGAATCTTGTTGGTCGCGGTGGTCGGCAGGTCGTCGGCGAGCCACACGTACCGCGGCCAGGACTTCGGGGACATGTCCGGCTGCGTGGCCAGGAATTCTGCGAACGACTTCGGGTCGAGGGCCCGGCCGTCACGCAGCACCATGGCGGCCATCACCTGGTCGCCGACGAACTCGTCGGGTACCGGATAGACCGCCACACGGCTGATCACCGGGTGCCGCAACAGGATTCGCTCGATGGGCGCCGCGGTGATGTTCTCGCCGTCCACGCGCATCCAGTCGGCGGTGCGGCCGGCCAGGTAGATCCAGCCGTCGGCGTCGCGGTAGGCCAGGTCGCCTGACCAGTACATGCCGTGCCGCAGCCGTTCGTCCGTCGCGCCCTTGTCGTTGTGGTAGCCGCGGAACATGCCGCTGCCGCTGGTGTTCACCAATTCACCGGTGGCCGCCTCGGCGTTGACGAGGGCGCCCGTTTCGTCGAAGCGCGCCACCTCGCACTCCTGGACGGTCTCCGGGTCGTAGATGGCGACGCCCGGGAAACCCTTGCCGACACTGCCGGCCGGGGTCCCCTCGGAGCGGGTGATGATGATCGCGAGCTCGGTCGAACCGAAGCCGTCCCACACGCTGCAGCCGAAACGGCGGCTGAACTCGTCGATGTCGCGGTCGGCGGCTTCGTTTCCAAACGCCACACGCAGCGGATTGTCGTGGTCGTCGGGCTGCTCGACGGTGGCCAGGATGTAGGCCAGCGGCTTGCCGACGTAGTTCATGTAGGTCGCGCCGTAGCGGCGGATATCCGGGAGGAACTTCGACGCGGAGAACTGTGCGGGTGCCATCGCCGCGCCAGATGCGAGCGCAACGCCCCAGCCGGCGTAGACGCCGTTGGAGTGGAACAGCGGCATCGCCAGGTAACAGGTGTCTTTGGCGGTCAGTTCGTAGCGCTGCACGAGCGCCGTCGCGGAGAACAGCACGATGGCGTGCGCCACCTCTACGGCCTTGGGCTCGCCGCTGGTGCCCGAGGTGAAGATCATCATGAAGGTGTCATCGGGCCCGACTTCACGATGCGGGGTCAGATCCTGCGGCGGCCACTCGGTCGCGGTGATGTCGATGATGGTGACGCCGGGCAGGCGGACGTCCTGGAGGAGCGCCCGGCCCAGCTCATCCACGAGCACGATCTGGCATTCGACGCGGGCGATGTCGCGGACGAGCGCCGCACCGCGACGGGTGGTGTTGATGCCGCACAGCACATAGCCGCCCAGGGCCGCGGCCGCGAGCGCCTTGAGCATGTCGGCGGTGTTGCCCAGCAGGGTACCCACGTGCAGCGGCCGCAGTGGGTCGGCCTGGCCGATCAGCGCGGCGGCCTGCGCCTGCGCTCCGGCGACGTACTCTCGCCAGGTCCAGGTCGTCTCGCCGTACTTGACGGCGACGGTGTCCTGGTCGGCGCGTTCGCGAAGCAACTGCTGAAGGGTGTCCGCCATTTGGGCTCCCGATGCGGTGGGCGATCACGAGGACCACCCGGAGTGAACAGATTATTGAAAGTGTCTACCATGATTGACGGGTAGCGCGATAGCGTCAGCACCCTGGCAGAATCGTCGTTCGCCCGGTTGACATGTGAGGAGACATCCCGGTGGCAAGCCCAGAATCCCCGAGAAGCGTGCGTGATCGACTGATCGATGCCGCTGAAGAGTGCATGCGCGCCAAGGGAATTCGCGCCACGACGGTATCCGAGGTCGCCGAGGCCGCCGGCGTCTCCCGCGGCTGGCTGTACCGGCATTTCCCGGACAAGGTGACGCTGCTGGGCGCCGCGATCGTCCGGCTGAACAACGCCTACTGGAGCGACGCGCACGCCATGCTGGCGTCGATCGAAGGCCTGGACAACCAGATCGTGACCGGAATCCAGCACGGCCGCACCGCCTATGACGACCCCGGCGCGCTGTTGATGAAGCTGCGCGTCGAGGAGCCCGACGAGTTCGCCGCCTGCGCCGGTGCCGGCGTGCAGGGCCTGGTACCCGACCTCGCCGGCTTCTGGTCCCGGTACCTTTCCGCAGCCCGCGACAACGGCGAAATCCACGCCGACACCGACATCGACGACGCTTCCGAATGGATCGCGCGCGTCATCCTGTCGCTGGCCACGATGCCCGGTCACCAGCTCGACCCCGACGATTCCGAGGAGCTGCTCGCGCACGTGCGGCGCTATGTGATGCCGGGCCTCAAGGCCCAGCCGTAATCTGACGACCTGACGCAAAAGCCCCCGAAATCGGCTGATTTCGGGGGCGTTTGCGTGGGCTGGGCCTAGTCGGCGTCCATGTTGCCCGGGGCCGTCTTCGAGACCTGAACCAGGAACTCGTAGTTGGTCTTGGTCTTGCGCAGCTGGCTCATCAGCAGGTCGATGGCCTGGTGCGGGTCCAGACCCGACAGCACCCGACGCAGCTTGTGCACGACCGCGAACTCGTCCGGGCTGAGCAGCAGCTCGTCCTTGCGGGTACCGGACGGGTTGACGTCGACGGCCGGGAACACGCGCCGCTCGGCGATCTTGCGGTCGAGCTTGAGCTCGGCGTTACCCGTGCCCTTGAACTCCTCGAAGATGACGGTGTCACCGGTGGAGCCGGTCTCGACCATCGCCGTCGCGATGATGGTCAGCGAGCCGCCGTTCTCGATGTTGCGCGCCGCGCCGAGGAAGCGCTTCGGCGGGTACAGCGCGGTGGAGTCGACACCACCGGACAGGATGCGGCCCGACGCCGGCGACGCGTTGTTGTACGCGCGGCCCAGACGGGTGATCGAGTCCAGCAGCACCACGACGTCCTTGCCCTGCTCGACCAGGCGCTTGGCCCGCTCGATGGCCAGTTCGGCGGCCTGGGTGTGGTCTGACGGCGGCCGGTCGAAGGTCGAGGCGATGACCTCGCCCTTCACCGAGCGCTGCATGTCGGTGACCTCTTCCGGGCGCTCGTCGACGAGCACCACCATCAGGTGGCATTCCGGGTTGTTCCTGGTGATCGCGTTGGCGATGTCCTGCATGATCGTCGTCTTACCGGCCTTCGGCGGGGACACGATCAGCGCACGCTGGCCCTTACCGATCGGCATGATCAGGTCGATCACACGCGTGGTCAGCCGCTCGGGAGTGGTCTCCAGGCGCAGCCGCTGGTTCGGGTAGAGAGGCGTGAGCTTCTGGAAGTCCGCCCGGTTCTTGGCGTTCTCCACGGGGCCGCCGTTGACGCTGTCCAGACGCACGAGCGGGTTGAACTTCTGGCGCGGGTTGTTTCCACTCTGCGCGCCACCTTCGCCCTCGCGCGGGACCCGCACGGCGCCGGTCACCGCGTCACCGCGACGCAGGCCGTTCTTGCGGACCATGTTCATCGAGACGTAGACGTCGTTCGGTCCGGCCAGGTAGCCCGAGGTGCGGACGAACGCGTAGTTGTCCAGCACGTCCAGGATGCCGGCGACCGGCTGCAGGACGTCGTCCTCGCGCAGTTCGGTCTCGGCGTTCCCGCCCTGGTTGTCGCCACGCTCGCCACGACGACGACGATCGCGGTCGCGGAACCGACGGCCACGACGGCCCTGGCGGCTGTCGTCGTCATCGTCGTTGTTGTTGCCCTGGTTATCGCCGCGGTTGCCGCCCTGGTTGCGGTTGCCGCCCTGGTTGTCGCCACCGCGGTCGCGGTTGCCACCCTGGTCGCGGTTGCCACCCTGGTCGCGGTTGCCGCCCTGGCTACCTTCGGCCTTGTTGCCGCCCTGGTTGCTGTTGTCGGCGTTCCGCTCGCGGTTCCGCTCCTCGCGGGGCGCGTCGGCGTTGTCGGCGTTCTCGCTCTTGTCCGCCTTTTCGGCGGGCTTGTCGCCGGATTCACCTTCGGCGGCCGAGCCGGCGCGACGCGACGCGCCACGGCGCTCGCGGCGCGGGGCTTGCTCGGCGGCAGCGCCCTCGGCAGCGGCGGCTTCGCCGGCGCCGTTCGCGGCCGGGGCCTGGGCTTCCTTGGCCTCGGTGGGGGCGTCGGTGCCGTTGACGGCCTCCGCGGTCTTGGTCTCGTTCTTGGCTTCAGCCTTGGCGGCCTTGACCTCGGTCTTGGCGCCGTTGGACTCGCCACGGTGTTCCCGAATGGCGGCGATCAGTTCGCTCTTGCGCATGCCGGAGGTGCCCTTGACGCCAACCTCGGCGGCGAGCGCACGCAGGTCGGGGAGCAGAAGACTGGTCAGCGATCCGGAGCGTCCGGCCGCCGGCGCTTCAGTTGCCGGGGCATCAGTGTTGCCATCGGCGGTGAAGAGGTCCGTATCAGTCACGGATTTCCTTTCTGTGCCCTCGCGCAGCTGATCAGGCGAGGGTTTGGTTCGCAGTCGGACGGCTTCCCCGAACCGCATTCGTCAAATGCCGGGTCGGCTGAGGCACTGCATCAGCCAAGCACCAGGATTTGCCGCCATGCGGCGAACCATCAGTCCACGAGTTGAACATCAAAGAGAAGAGTGGTCGTCCTACCGTAGGCGCAGGTACTAGAGCCTGCGATTGCTGGACGCTGCGAGAATATCTCTCATCCGACAATGAAGCAAGAATTGCCACTCGGCGCGTGTTTTCCGTTAGACGCCGGCACCGACGGTCCAGCGAACCCCGTGGCCCACCGCCATCTTCTCGACGGCGAAACCGTTGGCCGCGCCGAATTCGAGGACTTCGGCCGGCAGTTCGGGTTCGGTACTGAATGCGATAACCGCAGGTCCAGCACCGGAAAGCACTGCTGCCACGCCAGAACGCCGCAGCATCGCCAGATATTCCGCGGAAGCCGGCATCGCCGCCGCGCGCTGCGGCTGGTGCATCACGTCTTCGGTGGCGGCCATCAGCAAATCCGGGCGCTGGGTCAGCGCCACCACCAGGAGGGCGGCACGGCTGACGTTGAACGTCGCGTCCTTGTGAGGGATCACCTCCGGCAGCACTGCGCGGGTCTCCGCGGTCGATGACCGGACCTGCGGGATCGCCGGGAACAGGTGGATGTCCGGATGCAGCGTCAGCGGCGCTGCCGCGTACACCGGGCCGGGCTCCGTGTAAGACACCACCGCGCCACCCAGCACGGCGGCCGACGCGTTGTCCGGATGCCCCTCGAACTCCGACGACAGCTGGACCAGCTGCTCGAGTGTCAGCGGCTGCGAACCCGATTGGGCGATAAGGCCATTGGCGACGGCCAGACCGCCGACCACCGCGGCGGCCGACGAGCCGAGGCCCCGCGAATGCGGAATGACATTGCGGCATTTGATGTTCAGACCGGACACCGAAACGCCACCGGCGGCCAGACCGCGCCGGATGGCCCGCACGACCAGATGGGACTCGTCGTCCGGAACCTGCCCGGCCCCCTCTCCCGTCACCTCGATGGTGAGGCCGGAATCGGTTGTCTCAGCCTGAATTTCGTCGTACAGGCTCAGCGCCAGGCCCAGGCTGTCGAAGCCGGGGCCGAGATTGGCGCTCGAGGCGGGGACGACGGCGGTGGCGAGCAGGCCGGCGGGCAGGTTTTCGGTCACTGGCGTCAGACCAGTCCGAGCTGTTCGACCACGGCGGTCGGGTCGACGGGGATGGCCTTGACCTCGGGCATGCCCTTGAGGGCGTTGTCGGGGTCCTTGAGGCCGTTGCCGGTGACGGTGCACACCACGGTCGAGCCGGGCTTGACCCAGCCGTCCTCGATGGACTTGAGCAGACCGGCGATGCTGGCGGCCGACGCCGGCTCGACGAACACGCCTTCAGCCTTGGCGACCAGGTGGTACGCGGCCAGGATCTCTTCGTCGGTGGCGGCGAGGAAGCGGCCGTCCGACTGTTCCTTGGCCGCGACGGCGCCGTCCCACGAAGCCGGAGAACCGATTCGGATCGCGGTCGCGATGGTCTCGGGGTTCTTGACGGGCTCGCCGAGCACCAGCGGCGCCGCGCCGGCAGCCTGCGTGCCGAGCATGCGAGGCAGCCGGTCGGAGACGCCGTCCCGGTGGTATTCGCTGTACCCGCGCCAGTAGGCAGTGATGTTGCCGGCGTTGCCGACGGGCAGCGAGTGCACGTCAGGGGCGGTGCCGAGGGCGTCGACGATCTCGAACGCCGCCGTCTTCTGGCCCTCGATGCGGACCGGGTTGACGGAGTTGACCAGCGCGATGGTCGGGTAGTCGGCGGTCAGCTTGCGGGCCAGCTCCAGACAGTCGTCGAAGTTGCCGTCGACCTGAATGATCTTGGCGCCGTGCATGACTGCCTGTGCCAGCTTGCCCATGGCGATCTTGCCCTGCGGGATGAGCACCGCGCAGGTGATGCCGGCGCGCGCCGCGTAGGCCGCCGCCGACGCCGAGGTGTTGCCGGTGGACGCGCACAGCACGGCCTTCTGGCCGCGGGCCACGGCGTCGCTGACGGCCATGGTCATGCCACGGTCCTTGAACGAACCGGTCGGGTTGAGTCCCTCGACCTTCAAATGCACTGTGCAGCCGGTCTGTTCACTCAGCCGCTTGGCGTGGATGAGCGGGGTGCCACCCTCCAGCAGGGTCACCGGCGTCCAATTCTCGGTGCCGGGCAGACGATCCCGGTAGGCCTCGATCAGGCCGGGCCACGGCTTGTGCACTGGACTCTTCCCCGTCGCTTCGCTCGCCCCAGTCATTACTTACTCGTTCCTTCCATACGCAGCACGCTGTTGATGCTCTGCACTGCTTCGTGATCGGCAAGGGCCGCAACGGTTTCCGACAGAGCTTCGTCGGTGGCCCGGTGGGTGACGACGACGATGCGGGCGCCGCTGCGCTGCCCGGACTCGTCCTCCATACCCTCCTGGCGGACCTCGGCGATACTCACCTTGCGTTTGGCGAATTCGGCTGCGACAGAAGACAGCACACCCGGGATGTCCGCGACGTTCATGCTGACGTAGTAGCGGGTCTCGATCGCACCGATAGGCGCGATGGGCAGCTTGGCGTACTTGGATTCGCGCGGACCACGGCCACCCTGAACGCGGTTGCGCGCGGCCATGACGACGTCACCCATGACGGCCGACGCGGTCGGTGCCCCACCGGCGCCGCGGCCGTAGAACATCAGCTCACCGGCGGCCTCTGCCTCCACGAAGACCGCGTTGAACGCGCCGCTGACCGAAGCGAGCGGGTGCTCGAGCGGCACCAGCGCCGGATAGACGCGGGCCGAAACCCGTTGCTTACCTTTGCCGGTGGTCAGGCGCTCGCAGATGGCGAGCAGCTTGATGGTGCAGCCCAGCGCCTTGGCGGACTCGAAGTCCGCGGCGCTGACCTTGGTCATGCCCTCGCGGTACACGTCGTCGGCGGTGACCCGGGTGTGGAACGCGATGGACGCCAGGATGGCGGCCTTGGCCGCGGCGTCATAGCCCTCGACATCGGCGGTCGGGTCGGCCTCGGCGTAACCCAGCACGCCGGCCTCGGCGAGCGCGTCGGCGTAATCGGCGCCGGTCTCGCTCATCGCCGACAGGATGTAGTTGGTGGTGCCGTTGACGATGCCCGCGACCCGCAGCACGACGTCACCCGCGAGCGACTGGGTCAGCGGGCGGATCACCGGGATCGCACCGGCGACGGCAGCCTCGAAATACAGGTCCACGCGCGCCTTTTCGGCCGCCTGGGCGAGTTCACCGGTGGACTGCGCCATCAGCGCCTTGTTGGCGGTGACCACCGACTTGCCCTGCTCCAGCGCCGCCATGATGGCCTTGCGGGCCGGCTCGACGGGACCCATGAGCTCGATGACGATGTCGACGTCGTCGCGCGAAACCAGCGCCTCGATGTCGTCGGTCAGCATGTCGACCGGCACACCGCGGCCCTTGGCGACCTTGCGGACGCCGACGCCGCGCAGCTCCAGGGGCGCACCGATGCGAGCAGCCAGGTCGTCGGCGCTGTCGTTGATGATCCGGACCACCTCGGTCCCGACGTTCCCGAGTCCGAGAACTGCTACGCCGATTGGCTTTTCACTCATTGACCACTCACCTCCAGGCTCAACAGGTCTTCGACGGTCTCCCGGCGCAAGATCAGACGGGCGTTGCCGTCCTTCACCGCGACGACGGCGGGCCGGGTCAGCAGGTTGTACCGGCTGGACATCGAATAGCAGTAGGCGCCGGTGGCGGCGACCGCCAACAGATCACCGGGCACCAAATCCTCGGACACCCAGGTGTCGCGGACGATGATGTCGCCGGTCTCGCAGTGCTTTCCGACGATGCGGGCCAGCGTCGCGGGGGCATCGCCGGCGCGCGACACCAGCCGGGCGTCGTACTGGGCGTCGTACAGCGACGGCCGGATGTTGTCGCTCATGCCGCCGTCGACGCTGACGTAGCGCCGGTACTTGTCGGCCGACACGGCAACGTCTTTCACGGTGCCGACCTCGTAGAGCGTGATGGTGCCGGGGCCGGCGATTGCGCGGCCGGGCTCCACGACCAGTTTGGGTGTCGGCAGGCCGACCGCTTCGGATTCGGCCTTCACGATGGCCTTGAGCTTGTCGGCGAGTTCCTTCATGGGTGGCGGATCGTCGCTCGGCAGGTACGAGATGCCCAGTCCCCCACCGAGATCCATGACCGACATCTGCGCGGTCTTCTCGACGCCGAATTCGGCGACGACGTCGCGCAGCAGGCCGATGACGCGGTGGGCCGCGATCTCGAACCCGGCGACGTCGAAGATCTGCGAGCCGACGTGACAGTGCAGGCCGACCAGCCGCAGGTTGTCGGTGGCGAACACCTTGCGCACCGCTTCCATCGCCGCGCCGCTGGCCAGCGAGAGACCGAACTTCTGGTCCTCGTGAGCGGTGGAGATGAACTCGTGGGTGTGTGCCTCGACGCCCGGGGTCACGCGGACCAGGACGTCCTGCACCACACCAGCGGCACCGGCGATGGCCTCCAGGCGTTCGATCTCGATCTCGGAGTCCAGCACGATGTGCCCGACACCGGCCTTGACCGCGGCGGTGAGCTCCGGAACCGATTTGTTGTTGCCGTGCACCGTGATTCGTTCAGCGGGGAACTCGGCGTGCAGGGCCACGGCCAGCTCGCCGCCGGTGGCGACGTCGAGGCACAGACCCTCCTGCGCGACCCAGCGCGCAATCTCGGCGCACAGGAACGCTTTTCCGGCGTAGTGCACGTGCTCGCCGCCGCCGAAGGCGTCGGCGATCTCGCGACAGCGCGACCGGAAGTCGTCCTCATCGATGACGAACAACGGCGTGCCGAACTGCTCGGCCAGCGCACTGACCGTCACACCGGCGACGCTGACCTGACCGTCCGGGTTGCGAACGAGGTTGCGCGGCCAGACATTCGGCGCCAACAGGTTGACCTCGTCGGGCGTCCGCGGCTTCTCCGGCACCACGTTGCCGGTCGGCTGCCCGCTCACATCCGCTCCGGAGCGCTGACGCCGAGGATGTGCAGGCCGTTGGCGATGACCTGGCGCGTGGCCGCGCACAGTGCGAGCCGGGCCCGGTGCAGGTCGTTGTGCTCTTCGTCGCCCATCGGGAGGACGCGGCAGGAGTCGTAGAACCGGTGGTAGTCACCGGCCAGGTCTTCCAGGTACCGGCACACGCGGTGCGGTTCACGAAGGGCCGCAGCGGTTTTGAGGACGCGCGGGAACTCTCCGATGGTGCGCATCAGGGTGGCTTCGCGGTCGTGGCTCAGCAGATCGAGGTGTCCGAGGTCCACCTGCAGGCCGAGGTCGGCGGCGTTACGCGCCAGGGCCGACAACCGGGCGTGCGCGTATTGCACGTAGTAGACCGGGTTTTCGTTGGACGCGCTGGCCCACAGCCCCAGGTCGATGTCGATGGGGCTGTTCACCGACGACCGGATCAGCACGTAGCGGGCCGCGTCGACGCCGATGGCGTCGACCAGGTCTTCCAGCGTGATCACCGTGCCGGCGCGCTTGCTCATGCGCATCGGCTGGCCGTCCTTGAGCAGGTTGACCATCTGGCCGATCAGCACCTCGACGGTGGCGGGGTCCTCACCGAGCGCGGCGGCGACGGCCTTCAGACGGCCGATGTAGCCGTGGTGGTCGGCACCGAGCATGTAGATGCACAGGTCGAACCCGCGCTGGCGCTTGTCCAGGTAGTACGCGATGTCACCGGCGACGTACGCCGGGTTGCCGTCGCTCTTGATGACGACGCGGTCCTTGTCGTCACCGAAGTCGGTGGTGCGCAACCAGATTGCACCGTCCTGCTCGTAGATGGAGCCATTGTCGCGCAGCTTGTCGATGGCCTGCTGCACCCGGCCCGAGGTGTGCATCGAGTCTTCGTGGGTGTAGACGTCGAAGTCGGTGCCGAAGTCGTGCAGTGACTGCTTGATCTGGCCGAACATCAAATCCACGCCGAGCTCGCGGAAGACTTCCTGACACTCGTCGGCCGGCAGGCTCAGCGCGTCGGGCCGCTTGGCCACGACGTCGGCCGCGATGTCCTTGATGTAGTCGCCGCCGTAGCCGTCCTCCGGCGCGGGCTCGCCCTTGGCGGCCGCGACCAGCGAGCGGGCGAAACGGTCGATCTGGCCGCCGTGGTCGTTGAAGTAGTACTCGCGGACGACGGTGGCGTCCTGCGTGGCCAGCAGGCGGCCCAGCGCGTCACCGACGGCGGCCCAGCGGGTGCCGCCGATATGGATGGGCCCGGTCGGGTTCGCCGAGACGAACTCGAGGTTGATGTGGCGGCCCTTGAGCTCCTCGGACGTGCCGTAGCTGGCCCCGCCGCCCAGCACGTTGAGGACGACGACGCTCTGCGCGGACGCCTCGATGCGCAGATTCACGAAGCCGGGACCGGCAATGCTGGCGTCAGCGATGCCGTCCGCGTTGATCAGCGCCTCGGCCAGCCATTCGCCCAGGTCACGCGGGTTCACGCCGACCTTCTTGCCCAGCTGCAGCGCCAGGTTGGTGGCGTAATCGCCGTGTTCGGGGTTACGCGGACGCTCGATGGCCACTGTTTCGGGCAGCGCGGCGATGTCCAGGCCGTGTTCGACCAGGACCGCGGCGGCGGTGTTCTTCAGCAGTTCAGCCAGATCGGCGGGGGTCACGGGGGTCCATCCTATGGGCTGAGCTGCTCACGCTTGTCATCGGTCGTCTGCTGGTCGGTAGGCACACCGCACCGATTCGGGAGGCGGGCCACCGATGCGCTAGTCTGTGATCGCCCAACGGCGCCGCTGGCTCGCCAGCATCAAGCGCCCCCGTAGCTCAGGGGATAGAGCGTCTGCCTCCGGAGCAGAAGGCCGCAGGTTCGAATCCTGCCGGGGGCACCCAATCAAACTTTCACGTACGGTTCCGTACGCCGCGCCGCCCCAAGAAGCCCTGAGCCGTCCGGCGCGGTCTGTACTCACCGACGACGGACCGGATCATGAACCGACGAACCGCAGCCCTGGCCACCGCGCGTTGGCGACCTGCGGCATGGCGCCGGCAGGCTCAGCGACGGCCACCACCACCGGAGTTGTACCCAGGTGCAGCCACATCGGCTGGGGTGAGCTCGAACGGCGACGGCGCGATGACTTCAGGGGTGAACAGATTGCCTCCGGTTGGGGTTCCCGTGGCGGGCTGTGCGCTCTCGGCAGGTGGCGCGCTGATGATCTCGCTGGTTCCGACCGGCCCCTCTTCGTTGTCCACAGCCTCGCCTGGAGTGCCACCCACCGGTGCGCCGGGAACCCAGACCATGAGGTCCTGCATGCCGTCGTTGTAGACGACGCTGTTGGGCACGTCGCCGACGACGTCGAAGTAGACCTTCCCGGTCGCGGTCCCGCCGGGCGGCGCAGACGGCAGACCGCCGCCGATGACCCGGTAGTTCACCCCGCTCTCCGCTCGGGCGTTGAAGAACGCGGTGATGGGGTTGGCCCAGCCGCCGAGCCCTTCGACTTTCACTGTCGCCGAGTACAGCTGGCCGCTGTGCGGCACGGGGTCCGAACTCGGGTGGAGGCCCTTGACCGTGTAGCCGATTTCGTTCAGCGCCTCCTGCTGACCGTACGGCTTGATGTTGTTGGCCGCCGAAGCGTGGCCGGCCGTCATGCCGGCCAGTCCGACCGCGATTGCGGCAATGCCGACCGGGGCTACAAGTTTGATCTTCACCGTTACTCCCCTTCGTGCTCCAGGCAGTCTCCACGCGGAGGTTACCTCGTTGCACCGCAGGTCAAACGCACTTCGACCAGATCAACCGGTCCGTGATCGCCCGGCTGCCGGGACATCGGCATCCGCTGCGTGTCCAACCGGGATAGGAACGGTCCGAATCTCGAGATCGGAAGGACGTCATGGGCAAGCAATTCGGGTGGGGACGCTTCTTGGTGGTCGCGGTGCCGGTGTCGGTCCTGACCTTCATCCTCGACGTCGTCTTCCACAAGACCGCGGGACCGGCACTGTTCGGCAACAGCTACCCGGCGGCCGACTATCCGCAGCGCCCGCTGGCCGAAATCCTGGACCTGTTCCCGTTTCTCGGGTTCACGTACGTCCTGCAGCTGACGATGCTGTGTTTCTTGTTCCTGCGGCTGTACCCGCGCCGCGGGCTGGGCAAGGCCGCCTGGTGGGGCGTCTGGGGCGGCCTGTTCGTCGTCATCCCCAACATGCAGTTCTTCGTCGCCGTCGCACACACCACGTGGACGATGCTGATCATCCAGATGATCGAAGCCATCGCACTCTGCGTCCTGGCCGCGTGCCTGTTCGAGATCGCCTACCGCCCAAAGGACTACAACCAGGACAGCGCGGCCACCACGAGCGCCTCGGTCCCGGTGTCGAGCGTCGGCTGAATCACCGGGCCGAAGGTCGGCGAGTGGTTCACCGGGATGTCCTGATTGATCCGGCCGGCTTCGGCGGCGCGGGTGAATTCGGCGGCATCGATACCACCGAACATCCAATAGGTGTACGGCACACCGAGCGCCCGCGGGATGTCGCTGAAATCCTCACTCGCGGAAGCCTGCGGGATGGCCAGCACGCGGTCGCCGAACTGCTCGACGAACGCGTCATGCACCCGTTCGGTGGCGGCCGCGTCGTTGTCGGTCACCGGAAACTGGTCGTAGAACTCGAATTCCGGCTCCTTCGGTGAATCCGACGCCTGGCACTCGGCGACGACGATGCGCTTGACGGCCGCGATGACCGCGCTGCGCACGGCCTCGTCGTAGGTGCGCATGTTCAGTTCCAGCACGGCGTGGTCACCGATGATGTTGCTCTTGGTGCCCGAATTGATGCTGCCGACGGTGAGCACGACGGTCTCGGTCGGCGCAACCTCGCGCGACACGATGGTCTGGAGCCGGATCACGATCATCGCGGCCAGCACGACCGGATCGATGGTGGCGTTCGGCATGGACCCGTGGCCGCCCCGCCCGTACACCGTCACGCGGATGCTGTCGGCCGCGGCCATCACCGGCCCACTGCGGGTGCCGACGTATCCGGCCGGCGCCGGAGCGACATGCTGACCCAGCGCCACGTCGACCTTGCCGACGACGTCCGCCAGCCCGTCGGCGACCATGCCGGCGGCACCTCCACCGACCTCTTCGGCCGGCTGAAACAGCGCAATCGCGGTGCCCTGCCAGTGATCTCGCCCCTCGGCCAGCAGCGCGGCCGCGCCGAGCAGACAGGTGACGTGGGCGTCGTGGCCGCACGCGTGCATGACGGGCACGTCCTTGCCGGCGGCGTCGGTGCCGCGCACCGTACTGGCGTAGGGCAATCCGGTGGCCTCGGCGACGGGCAGCGCGTCCATGTCGGCGCGCATCAGCACCGACGCGCCGTCGCCGTTGCGCAGGATGCCCACGACGCCGGTGCCACCGATGCCGTCGGTCACCTGGTAGCCGAGCTCGGTCAGCTTGTCCGACACCAGCTTTGCGGTGCGATGTTCCTGGTGTGACAGCTCCGGGTGCTCGTGCAGGTCCCGGTACAGGTCCTCCTGCCACCCCCGCACCTCGGGCAAGCCGGCCAGCACGTCCGTCGCACGACTCATAGCGCTGCCTCTCCGGTGAAGTCCTTGACCACGTCGGCCACCCGACGCAGCTGGTCGATGTCCGAACTGGTCGGAATGAGATGCACCTCGTCGGTGCCGATGTCATCGAATTTCTGCAGCACGTCGAGCAATTCGTCTTCGGTGCCGGCCCAGCCCGTGGTCGGCGCCATCGCGTCGACGTATTCCTCGGGAATCCAGTTCATGTACCGGCGCAGATGCCGGTGCACCTGGTCACGCGCCTCGTCTTTCTCTCCGAGGGCGAACCAGAATGAGGTGGCCAAGTGCGGCTTGGGTTTTCCCGCCGCGGCCCATGCCTCCCGGGCGACGTCGAACAGTTCGCTCTCGCGCTCCACGTTGAGGTCCAGCGTGGTGCCCGCCATGCCGTCCGCCCAATTGGCCGCGCTGCGTACCGTTTTCGGACCGATGGTGCCGACGAGCAATCGCGGGCCGCCCGGCTGCACGGGCTCGGGGCCGACGGGCAACACGGATTCGGTGACCTTCTCCCCCGCCCACACCCGTTTCATCAGCGCGACGCGCTCGGCCATGCCGCGCATGGTCTGGGTCTTGGGGTCGGCGCCGACGGCGTTGTAGTCCTCGTGCCGGCCCCCGACGCCGATACCGACCGTCAGCCGCCCACCGCTGAGCATGTCGCCCGTGGCAAGTGCTTTCGCCAGCATCACCGGATCGTGCAATTGCGGGACGATCACCGTGGTGACCAGCCGTACGCGGTCGGTCCAGGCGGCCAGTGCGCCGAGCAGAGTCAGTGAATCGGGATTGTCGAACGCGATGCGCTCACCCCAGCACAGGGACGAGAACGGCCCGCCGTCGATCACTCTTGCCCACGCCGTCAGCGTTGCCGCATCGAGGTTGGGCTCCATCACTGGCATCGTCATCCCGATCTGCACACAGCCGATTCTGGCATGCGCGTCCAGCGCGGGGTGCCGTCTTGGCCGGCCGGACTCCGTCCATGGGCAGGCCGGCACAGCCCCGTACAGGGCGAACCGGTGGGGGTTTACCCCCACAGATGTCGCGGGAAAACGCCGTGTCCCCGGACTGGGCCGGTGCCTAAGTTGGAGGCATGGTCGCAACTGCTACAGACCCCGCGTCGGCCCAGCCGACACAACCGACAACGGCACCGCCCGTGCGGCGCCCGTCAGACCTCGGTGTCGTCCCCACGTCGTCGATGATCGTCGGCGCCTTCGCCGGCATGATCTGGTTCTGGATACCGCTGTCCCTGCTCATCCTCGCCGTCACGTCGATCCCCTCGGTGATCGGGACGGTGTTCGGTGGTGTGGTGTTCGTCTACGCCGTCCGCGCCACCGACCGGGTGGAACGGCTGCGCAGCGAGGCGGTATTCGGCTTCGGCATCGCCATCCCGTACCGAAAGCTGACGCCCTACAGCGGTTTTCAGGGCTGGGCCCACCAACTCTGGCTGGACGTCAGCAGCGGCAGGTTCTGGAAGGTGTTGGCACACAGCTACCTGCGCATGGTTTTCGACATCTTCGCGGTCGGGCTGGCGTTCGCCCTGCTGGCCTTCGCACTGATCGGTCCTGCCGCGGCGAACGCGATCCACAACAGCGATGCCGCTGCGGGACTGAGCTTCATCTCCCCGCCGCTGTCCTGGCTGCTGGCCGTCATCGCGCTGGCCGCCGCGGCAGCCATCCTGGTGTTCGGGCCCCGAGTGGACGCCGCCGTCGACCGGTGGCTGCTGCCGGCATCGCCCACGGCGGCGCTGCAGCACGAGGTCAGTGCGCTGCACCAGGCCCGCCGCGGCGCGGTGTCGTCGGCGTCCACCGAACGGCACCGCATCGAACGCGACCTGCACGACAGTGTGCAGCCCCGGCTCGTGTCGTTGGCCATGACGATCGGACTGGCCCAGACCAAACTCGACACGGACCTCCCCGAGGCCCGCAAGCTGATCGCCGAGGCACACGACGACGCCAAGGCCGCACTCCTCGAACTGCGAAACGTGGTGCGCGGCATCGCGCCGACGATCCTGGCCGACCGCGGCCTGGACGCGGCCCTGTCCGCAGTGGTGCAGCGCACCGAAACCGCCGGGGTGCCGGTGACGCTGGAAGTGCAACTGCCGAAACGCTTCTCCGATGAGGTCGAGTCGTGCGCGTACTTCGTCGTCGCCGAGTCGCTGACCAACATCGCCAAGCACGCCAAGGCGACCCACGCCGTCGTCACGGTGCGCTACCACGAGCCCACCGACCAGTTGCACATCTCGGTGTTCGACGACGGTATCGGTGGCGCCCAGACCACCGGCGACGACACGACGGGCCTGCGCGGACTCGGTGAGCGGGTGCGTGCGGCGCGGGGCACCTTCGCCGTCTCGAGTCCCGAAACCGGAACGACGACCGTGACGGCGGTACTGCCATGCGCATTGTGATCGCCGAGGATTCGGCCCTGCTGCGCGCGGGTATCGAGCGCATCCTGATCGACGCCGGCCACGACGTGCTCGCCGGGGTGCCCGACGCCACAGAGCTGCTGCGTGCCGTCAACGAGCACAACCCCGACCTCGTCATCGTCGATGTGCGGATGCCGCCGACGTTCACCGACGAGGGCATCCGCGCCGCCGCCCTGCTCCGCAGCCAGAATCCCGAGTCACCGGTGCTGGTGCTGTCGCACTATGTCGAGGAACGGTACGCGGCCGACCTGATCGCCTCGGACACAAAGGGTTTCGGATACCTGCTGAAAGATCGGGTCGCCGATGTCCCGGCGTTCCTGGACGCCGTCACCACGGTGGGCACCGGCGGCACCGTCCTGGACCCGGAGGTGGTGTCACAAATCCTGGTGCGCACGCACCGCCGCTCCACCCTCGCGGTGCTCACCCCGCGTGAGCAGGAAGTGATGCAGCTGATGGCGGAGGGCAAGACCAATTCGGCCATTGCCGCACTGCTGCACATCTCGATCGGCTCCGCGGAAAAACACATCGCGTCGATCTTCACCAAGCTGGACCTCACCCCCGACGACAGCGAGAACCGGCGGGTACTCGCCGTCTTGCGCTATCTCGAATCCTGAAGAGAGAAAAGGACTTTCCCATGACTTCGAATCTGGATACCGTACCGCCCATCGACACCGCCGCGCCGCCGGAGCTGACCCCGGGTGGCCGGTCGGCGATGCGCTCGCTGCTGGTGGTGACCGCCATCGTGGTGACGCTTTCGGCAGCCGCCGGGCTCGGCGGATTGGCCTGGGGCATCAGCTCGGTGCGCGTCGCCGCCGAAACCGAAACCCTGCCCGCCGACTTCAGCTCCCTGACGATCGACACCGGCGATCTGCCGACAGCCATCAGGATCACCAGCGACCGCAACGTCCACGAGCCGCGGGTCCGGATGCGCCTGCTCAACACCGCAAAGGACGACCACCAGGCCTTGCAGGTCACCCGCAACGGCGGCGCCGTCAACCTCACCGTGACCGGCACCCCGTCCCCGCTGTTCGACTTCGGCCCGCCCGGGGAAATCATGGTGACGCTGCCGCCTGATGTCGCACACCGGCTTTCGGTCACCACCAAACAACAGGTCGGCGTAATGCTGAGCCTGACCGAGCTCGATCAGCTGACCGTCCACAACACCGACGGTGCGGTGATCCTCGGGGGCAACGCCCGGCGGATCGAGATCCACACCCAGAGCGGCGATGTGCAGACGCGCGAGCCGATCGTCGTCACGGACGCTTTCCTCGCGGACTCCGCCGACGGCCACGTCGCCGTGGATTTCCGCGAAACCGCCCCGCGCACCGTCGATGTCACGAGCCAGGGCTCCGACGTCGACATCACCCTGCCGCAGGGTGGACCGTATCTGGTCCGAGCCCAGGCCGGTGATCACGCACAGGTGCGGGTGCCCCAGACCGACGATGCGTCTCGTGCCGTTGCGCAGGTCACCGCGCGGGCACCGGAAGGCAGCATCTCCATCGTCACGCGCCGGTGAACGGTCCCACCCGCAGCGTCGGGTACGCCGGACTGGCGCAAGCGGTGTCAGCGTGTCCGATGATGATCGGCTCGGTGTCGCCCGGCAGGTTGACCTGTAAACCGCTGACCGGCACGGCATCACAGTCGGCCGGGAAGTTTCCCGCGTTGACGATGCCGAGGTTCGCCGCGGTGGACTGGCCGGGTTCGATCACCACGACACCGATGACCGTCTCGGCGTCCTGACTCGCGGCCACGCCGACCGCGTGGTTGTCGGAGCCCGCGATGAACGAGACCGCCGGATAGCCCGACATGCTGCACGGGGCGGCACCGGAGTTCTTCAGGATCACCGGATAGAACGTCGTCCCGGCGGCACCGTCGGGCGGCCCGAGGCTCGGCGTCAATTGCGCACTGGCACAGCGTGGTACCGGGATGGGGTCGGCATGAGCGACAGTGATCGGCCAGGCGCAGGCGACCGCCAAACCGATCGCGACAACGGTTCGCATGCCTGCTCCTTTCACGTCCTTCACACGAGCCCGGCCATGATGTCGGCGACCGACCCCGACCGGATTTCCCGGAAACCGGTACCCGCCCACACATTCGTCCCGTGCGGATCGCCGGCCGCCACCGCCGCCTTGCGCACCGGGCTGGTGAGGTAGTGCACCTCGGGATAGCCCAGCGGCGCCTGCGCGTCGTGCTCATCGATGAACCGGTTGCGCAGCCCGCGCGCGTAGCGTCCCGAGAATGCCTTGGTGACAACGGTTTCGGTGAACCGCGGGTCGACGAGCGCGGCGCGGTGCACCGGGCTGGAGCCCGACTCGTCGGCGAGCAGGAACGCCGTGCCCAGTTGTGCGGCCACCGCACCGGCGGCCAGCACGGCGGCGACGTCATCGGCGGTCATCAGGCCGCCGGCGGCGACGACGGGCAGTTCCGTGGCGGCGAGCACGTCGGCCAGTAGCTCGGCGAGCGGCTGGGTGGCGGGCGCGGCCAGCGGGTCGTAGGTGCCGCGGTGGCCGCCGGCACCGGGGCCCTGCACGGCGAGGGCGTCGACCCCGGACGACACAGCGAGCCGGGCCTCGTTCACGGTGGTGACCGTCGCGACCGTCGTGATGCCGGCCTGCCGCAACCGTGCGCATTCTTCGACAGTGGGCCCGCCGAAGGTGAAGGACACGACGTCGGGCCGCAGGTCGGTGACGACATCGAGCTTGGCCGCCCAGTCGTCGTCGTTGAACGTCGGGTCGCCGAGCACGGCCCCGTAGCGGGTGGCTTCGCCGACGAGTTCGGCGGCGTAGCGCTCGATCTCGCTTGGCTGGACGGTACTGGGCTGCGAGGCAAAGAGATTCACGCCGAGCGGGCCGGCGGTCAGTGCGCGCGCGGCGGTGATGCGGTCGGCGAGCGCCTGGGCCGTCAGGTAGCCGGCGGCCACGAATCCCAGGCCCCCGGCGGTCGTACCGGCCGCCGCCAGCTCAGGCGTCGACGGCCCACCGGCCATCGGCGCGACGATCACCGGAACAGCCAGCTCACGCAGGTCGAACGCCATATCTCAATCATGACAGGCGGGAGCGCTCACACCGGCAGTGACGCGGCGCACACGAACGGGTAGAACAGAGGGATATGGCCATCACCTTCAACCACACCATCGTCCACTCGACCGACCGCTCGGCCGCGGCCACCTTCTTCACCGAGCTCTTCGGTCTCCCGCCCGCGAAAGAATTCGGGCACTTTCTCGCCGTTGAACTGAACCACGGCGTCAGCCTGGATTACGCCCAGATGCCGGAGGGCACGGAGGCCGTCCCGCAGCATTACGCGTTCCTGGTCTCCGAGGAGGAGTTCACCGCCATCTACGACCGGATTCGTGAACGCGGGCTGCAACATTGGGCCGATCCGCGCGGGCAGCATCCCGGCGAGATCAACCACAACGACGGTGGCCGAAGCGTCTACTTCCAGGACCCCAGCGGGCATTACCTGGAGATCATCACCCGGCCGTACGGCTCCGGCGGCTGAGTACCCGGTCCGCCAACGAGCGGCGCGATTGCGCGACAGCGACAGCGTCACTCCTCAACGACGCGAGAACGTTCGATCTGCTCGCGAAAGATGTCGCCGTGACCCGCGTGGCGCGCGAAGTCCTCGATCGCGAGCAAGTAGATGAATCGCAGGTTGACCTCGCCGAGGCGGGGGTGGGTTCTGATCTCGTCGAGATCGAATTGGGCGGCGATTGCGCGGGAACGTTCACTGGCACTTTCGAATTCGGCGATCACGTCGGCCACTGCCTCATCGCCATCGACAATGAAGCTGGTGTCACCCGCCGTCGTACCTCCGCCGCATTCGCCCTCGGGCACTCTGCCGAGGATGTGCTGGAACCAGATTCGCTCGGCGACCGCCGCGTGCTTGAGCAGCCCGATCGGGGTGGTCACTGACACAACGAGGCGGCGCCGGGCATCAACTTCCGGCAGTCCGCGCACGGTGTTGACCAGTTCAGCGCGGTTGCGGTCTAGCGCACTCTCCAGCAACCGGCGTTCGGACCCGGTAGTGATTTGCGGTATCGACCATGTCGTCATTGTCAGCTCGATTCTGTTGGCGTGGATGTCGAAAAATTCTGTGTTGCTTGCGATTTCAAGTCCTGAGCAGTTCCGCATCGGTATTGGGCATGATTTTCAGCCCTGAAGAGGAAAGTGCGGGGAGTGCGTCAGATGTGCGGAGCCGCACAATCGGTCATGCCGCCGGCGATTCAGGCAACGGCCTCCGCGCCTGCTCTACGGGACGAAAGCTTGTTGGGACCAGCGCTGCGTCCGACGCTATCAGGCCGTCGCGCGTAGATCGACGACCGTCAGAAACTTGCCCGAGGAGAACTCAGTCCGGCGTGGCGCGCTCGGCGCCCGCGAAGGTGCGCAAAGTGCACGCCAATTGCGGCGTGTTGGCGTACAAACACGGCCGCTCGCGGCAATTAGGAATGCCCGCGGCGAGCTTCCTGCGTGCGGTAGTCCCCTGCCAGCTCGCTGACGTGGTCAGGCAGTTTGCCCGTGGCGACGTCGGCCAGGCTGGTCTGTTCGAGTACCGAACGCATGCTGGCGCGCAGGGCGCGCCATACATCAGTGAGCGCGGCCGTCGGCCCCGAGTACGGCAGGTCGCCGAGGCCAATGTCGCGCACGCTGGCCAACGGACCGTCGATGCAGCGCAGCACATCCGCGATGCTGATGTCCGCGGCCGGCCGGGCCAACTCGTAACCACCGTCGCGGCCGCGATGGCTGCGCACCAGACGGTCGGTGCGCAGGTTGGTCAGGATGTCGACCAGGAACTGCGGCGGGATGCCCTGCGCCTTGGCCAGGTCGTCGGTCTTGACCAGTGCACCGGCGTCGGCGGCGGCCAGCTCGACCATGGCGCGGACGGCGTACTCCGCCTTGGCTGACATCCGCATCAGCCAATCATGCCATTCCAGGCCGGATTAGTCCGGAATAGCTGCGGCGTCGGGAGCCACCACCGCGATCAGATCGGCCAACCCGGCGAGGCTCGCCGCCTGCAATGCCGCAGCCGGCACCGCCTGACCATCGGGACCGGCCAAGGCGCGCGTCGCGGTCGCAGCCGCGACGACCGTCGGCGCGTACCCGAGGCTGAACGCGCCGCGCGCGGTGGAGTTCACGCACATGTGCGTCATGAACCCGGCGAGCACCAGGTTCGACGCGCCGAGGGCCTTGAGCCGCTCGTCGAGATCGGTCTGCACGAACGAGTTCGGGAATTGCTTGACGATCACCGGCTCGTCGCCACGGGGCGCCACCTGCTCGGCGATGGCACCGATGTCGGCACGGATGTCGTACAGCGAGCCCGGCCCGTCGTCGTGCTGGATGTGGATGACGGGGATGCCGGCTGTGCGGGCACGGTCGAGCAGCGTGGCGGTCTCATCGAGCGCGGCCTGCACGCCCTCGAGTTCCATCACCCCGTGCGTGTAGGTGTTCTGACAGTCGATCAGCACCAGGGCCGAGTCGGCCAGGCGAACCGGTTCGACAGGGAGGCTGGACAATTCACGCAGAGTGGGGCGAGTCATCCTATGAGCCTAGTGGCTCAAAGATGTTTCCCGGAGCCGATTTTCATCGACGGTCAGTTGTTGCCGTTGATGCCAGGATGCATACCGGGTGCCACGCTCGGCGCCCCCGGCGCGGTGACGCCCGGGCTGAACAGGTTGCCGCCGGTGGGGCTGATGCTCTTCTCCGTCGGCGCCACCGACGCCGACGTGGTCGTCGTCGTGGTTGTGGTGGTGGTCGTCGACGGCGACTGCCCGCCGTTGTTGCTACAACCCGCGGTGAGGGCGCCCATCGCAACGAGAGCGGCGCCGCCGGCAGCGGCCATCAAACGGCGAGTGGACAGATGTGTGTGCATACGAACACAAACTAGCCCTGACCGGCGAAGACCGCCACCGATCGCTCAGCGCGCCCCGGCGGACGGCTGGCCCAGGATCGCCGCGCCCAACCAACGCCGGAGGAAAGACCGCAACTCGTCAGGAGTTCGACCGTCCCCGGCCGGCGCCAGAAAGTAGGACAGCATGATGCGCAGCGTGAATTCGACCAGCTCGCGCAGCGCCGCGTCGTCGTAGCCGTAGCCGGCCCAGTCGACGTCGAATCGGGTGATCATCTGCATGCCGAAGTCCTGCGCCTCGGCAGAGGCCATGTCACTGCTGTGCGCGCTGACGTACGGCGCCGACATCAGGATGCCCAGGTGCGGCGTCCGGGTCACCGCGTCGAGCGTGTAGAGGACGCCTTCGGTCATGGCGTCGGCCGGATCGTGAATCCCACGCACGTGCTCGCTGAGCTGGTCCAGAAATCCGTCGACCGAGGCGATGGCCGCCGCCCGCATCAGGTCGTCGGCCGTCGGGAAGTACCGGTACACCGTCTGCCGGATGACGCCGAGCGACTCGGCGACATCGGCAATGGTGATGGCCGCGCCCGTGGTGGACAGCAGCTCGACTGCCGCGGCAACGATGCGCCGGGTCGCCTCGTCGTCATCGGCCGGCGGCTCCCCGCCCCAACCGCGACGTTTGCGTGCCATTCGCCGGACGGTACACGGCCGACATCGCCCCGGGCATTGACGGATGTTCGCCAACACTGTAACCATACACAGACGACTTAGTTTGTATGATTACTGATCGAGGTGCCCAGTGACCAACCTCCAGGTCCGCAAGATGCGGTTCGCTTTCGCGGACCACCCCGTGCCGTTCCTCTGGAACGAGACCAACCCCGCTTTCTCCGCAATGGCAAATGCCGTGTCCTTCTTGGCAATCGCATTCGAGAAGATGATCGTCAGCACCATGGCCGAGGCCAAGCCGCTGCTGACCGACCCGGTGATCGCCGAAGAGGCCGATGCCTTCGTCCGGCAGGAGGGCCAGCACTCGATGGCCCACCGGGCACATGCGCGCGGCCTCATCAAGGCCCATCCGGAGCTCAAAGAGACCCTCGATGAGGTGATCGCGGCGTTCGACGATCTCGTCGCCAACAAGCCCCTCAAATATCGGCTGGCCTACACCGCCGATCTGGAGGCGACGTTCACGCCGGTCTTCAAGTTGATGCTCGACCATGACGACACGTTGTTCGCACCGGGCGACGATCGCGTCGCGTCACTGTTCTTGTGGCACTTCGTCGAAGAGGTCGAGCACCGGAGCTCGGCCCTCATCATCTACAACGGCCTGGTCGACGATCCGTGGTATCGCATGCGGGTGGCGCCGTCGATCTTCAAGCACGTGATGGACTGCGTGCGGATGGCGTGCGACGGGTTCAATAAGCATCTGCCGCTGGAGGTCCGCAAGGTCGACGCACTGTCGGCGTTCGCGCTCGAGCGCCGGAAGAACTCGATCCTGAAGAAGCTGGGCCGGATCCCCGACTTCGGACCGTTCACGAGCGCGTTCCACGATCTGCCGGTGCGCGAGCAGTTGGTGGCGCTGTCGGGCATCGTGCGCAGCCAGATACCGGGCCACAACCCCGAACACGAGAAGCTGCCCGCGCTGGCGACCGAATGGTTCGAACGCTACGACGCCGGCTACGACGTCACCCATTGGTACACCGCCGGAAAGCAGAGCGCCCATGTCTGACCTGTGTTCCCCGACGTTCGCAGATCTTGCCGGGCGCCTTGGTTTTTCCTGCACTACCGCCGGGGGCCTGGTCGAGGTCCGTAATCCCCTGCAGCTGGAGAACTGGACCCTGCCGGTCCTCGAGTTGACGGTGATCACCGGCGCGGTGTTGACGCTCGTCTACGCGATCATGCGGCTGCGCCGCCACGGTGACGCCACCAACATCGCACTGTGGTTCGGCGCGGTGGCCTACCTGCTGATCATCGAGCCGCCGCTGTACTTCCCGGCGGCCTTCGGCATCGCCGACCGCGTCGACACGATGTTCGCGCACAACGTGTTCACGGTGGACTTCCTGTGGGGACGGCTCCCGCTGTACATCGTGGCGATCTACCCGATGATGGCGACCGTTGCATTCGAAATCGTCCGCAGCCTAGGAGTTTTCCGGCGCTACGGCACCCTGGTCGGCGCCGTGTGCGTGGGCTTCGTCCACCACGCGTTCTACGAGATCTTCGACCACCTGGGTCCACAATTGCGGTGGTGGGAATGGTCGGTGCACAACCCGATGAACCAGCCGATGTTCGACTCCGTACCGCTGCCCAGCGTGGTGGTCTTCGCCGCGCTGTGGCCGATGTCGCTGGCGTTGTGCGTGCAGTTCTTCGTGGGCCGGCACGCTGATCGTGGGCGCCGCTTCACCAGTTTCGAAATCCTCTGGCGCACTGTGGTTGCCGGGGTGCTGGCGTCGCTGGGCACCGCGATCCTGCCGCTGCCCGCAACCGTGATCGGCGGCGTGACCGGCAGCAGCACCGCAGGTGGCATCGCCTATGCGGCCGAGTTGGTGGCGGTGTGTGCGGTGGCGGTTTGGGCACTGGTCTCCCAGTGGCGCCGGCTGCGCGGCACCGTGGCCAGCCCGACCGAACCACGCTACGCGAGCCCGTCGTGGTTGCTCGGCTACGCCGTCGCTTACTTACTGGTCATGGCGGTGCTCTGGCTCAGCGCGCTGCCGGCGTACTTCGGGGCGGTCAACGGCGTTACCGCACATGGGGATCCGATCGGCAGCCTGTGGTACACGGTCGCCTGCTTCGCGATTGCCATCGGGTGCCTCGTCGCGGTACGCACCGCGGCACCGGCCAAATCGGATGCGCCGCGGCCGGTTACCGCGTCGGCATAGGAGCTCAGTTCTCGCGTTGAGTGCGAACCTACGGATACGCCCCACTCGAACTACTACGACCTCAGTTCACACTCAACGCCGCGCAAATCCATGGCTTCAATCACCCCGCACTTTCGGCCGTCACTGCTGAAGCCAGGTACTTTTTCGAGCAGCCAGAGATCCGTGAGTGCAATAGCCATCAGCAGATCACCACTTCGATTGCACTCAGGGACTTTCCCGCCCCCTCAGGGCGCACGATCAACGCGAGAACGTCCGAGAGAAACGAAATGGCTGCGGAAACCGCTAGAAACCGCCCTGAGTTCCCACAGCCATTTCGTTGCTTTCGCGAAAGCTCGCGGAGGCTACTGCGTCGCGGTGATCGCCAGTACCCGTTCGGCGAGTTCCGGCCGGCACACCACCAGGTCGGGTAGCTTCGGGTCCTCGCGGTTGTAGACCAGCGGCGAGCCGTCGATGCGCGAGGTGTGCAGCCCGGCGGCACGGGCCACCGCCACCGGCGCGGCGGAGTCCCACTCGAACTGACCACCGGCGTGGACGTAGATGTCGGCCCGGCCCTGGATCACGGCCGCGACTTTGGCTCCGGCCGAACCCATTTCGACCAGAACTCCGTCGAGGGCATCACGCACCGCCAGGGCGACGGCCGGCGGGCGGGTGCGGGACACCACGATGCGCGGCGGTCCGTCGACCGCGCGGGGCGCGGCGACCTCCGGCGTGTGCAACGTGGTGTTCTGCGCGGGCAGCGCCACGGCGCCGGCGACCAGTTCGCCGGATTCCCACAACGCCACGTGCACGGCCCAGTCGTCACGGTCGAGCTCGGAGAACTCGCGGGTGCCGTCGAGCGGGTCGATGATCCACACCCGGTCGGAGGTCAGGCGAGCGTTGTTGGCGCGCTCCTCCTCCGTCGCTTCCTCGGACAGCACCGCATCATTGGGACGCAGCCGCGCGAGCTCCGTCATCAGGAACTCGTGGGAGCGCCTGTCCCCCGCGGCTTTCCGCTCGGACGCATCGGCGGTCGCGAACTCGGCCCGCACGTCGAGCAGCAGATCACCCGCGCGAGTGGCCAGCCGCTCGGCGACTTCGTGATCGATCATCGCGGCGCCACCAACATGTCGACGACGCGCTGCGCCTGGGCGTCCAAATCCTCCGGCGACAGCTTCAGGTCGGGGTTCTTCGGCCGCTGGTATGGGCTGTCGATACCGGTGAAGTGCGTGATCTCACCGGCACGGGCCTTGGCGTACAGACCCTTGGGATCGCGGGCCTCGCAGTCCGCCAGCGGGGTGTCCATGAACACCTCGAAGAACTCGAAGCCCTGGTCGATGTGGACCTTTCGCGCCAGCTCACGGTGCTCTTCCAGCGGGCTGATCGCGGGCACCAGCACAATCTGACCGGAATCAGCCATCAGTGTGGCGATGTGGGCGAGGCGACGCAGGTTCTCCGAGCGGTCGGCCATGGAGAAGCCCAGGTCGGAGTTCAGCCCGTGGCGCAGGTTGTCACCGTCGAGAACGTATGCGGGACGGCCCAATTCGATCAGCTTGCGCTCCACCAGCATGGCCACCGACGACTTGCCCGAGCCGGACAGGCCGGTGAACCACACCGTGCTGCCCTTCGACAACCGGTCCTCGGTGGTCACGAGGTTCGTGTGCCGCACCGCGTTCGGGCTGGCCGAGCGGTTCGCCGCCGGCGTGGTGTCGCGCACCATGCCCGCGGCGACGGTGCCGTTGGTGTCCGGGTCGATCAGGATGAACGAGCCCGTCACCGAGTTGCGCGAGTACTCGTCGAGCAGCAGCGGCTGCTGCGTGCGCAGCGTGACGCGCCCAAGTTCGTTGAGCTTCAACGCCGTTGCACTCTTGTCACGGTGCAGGGTGTTGACGTCCAGCCGGTAGTCCAGATCCGTCACCCGGACCCGCGTGGTGCGGGTGGTGTGCTTGATGATGTAGTCCCGGCCCGGCTCGAGCGCCGCGTCGTCGGACATCCAGCACACGGTGGCGTCGAACTCCTGCGTCGTGTGCGGCTGATTGTGCACCCGGGCGATCATGTCGCCACGCGAGATGTCGATGTCGTCGGCCAGGCTGACCGACACCGCCATGGGCGCGAAAGCCTCCTCGATCGGACCGGTGGGTCCGTCGATCGCGGTGATGGTGCTGGTCTTTCCCGCTGGGAGAACGACGATTTCGTCACCGGGGCGCATGACGCCACTGGCGATGGTGCCCGCGTAGCTGCGGTGGTCGGCATGCTCGTGGGTCTGTGGCCGGATGACGTACTGCACCGGGAAGCGGACGTCCATGAGGTTGCGGTCACCGGCGATGTACACCTCTTCGAGGTGGCTCAGCAGCGACGGACCGTCGTACCACGGCGTCTTGTCCGACTTGGTCACCACATTGTCGCCGGCCAGTGCCGACAGCGGGATGGTGGTGACATCCTGGATGTCCAGGCGGGCAACGAACTCATGGAAATCGTCGCGAATCTTCTCGAAACGCTCACGGTCCCAATCGATCAGGTCCATCTTGTTGACCGCCAGCACGATGTGCTGAATGCCGAGCAGCGATGCCAGGAACGCGTGCCGGCGTGACTGCTCCAGCAGCCCATGGCGGGCGTCGACCAGCACGATGGCCAGCTGCGCCGTCGAGGTGCCGGTGACCATGTTCCGGGTGTACTGGATGTGCCCCGGGGTGTCGGCGATGATGAATTTCCGCTTGGCCGTGGCGAAGTAGCGGTACGCGACATCGATGGTGATGCCCTGTTCGCGCTCGGCGCGCAGGCCGTCGGTGACCAGCGCGAGGTCGGTGTAGCCGTGGCCGCGTTCCTTGGAGGTGCGCTCGACGGCGGCCAGCTGGTCCTCCATGACGGCCTTGCTGTCAAAGAGCAACCGACCGATCAGCGTGGACTTACCGTCATCGACGGAGCCAGCAGTGGCGATACGAAGCAACGTTGCCATATCAGAAGTAGCCTTCCCGCTTACGGTCTTCCATGCCGGCTTCGGAAATCCGGTCATCTGCGCGGGTCGCGCCGCGCTCGGTCAATCGGGACAACGCGGTCTCGGCGATGACTTCTTCGACAGTCGAAGCCTCCGACTCGACGCAGCCGGTGCAGGTGACGTCGCCGACGGTGCGGAACCGCACCTTCTTGGTGATGACCGGCTCGTCGTCGTTCGGCTTCAGGTATTCGTGGACCGCCAGCAGCATGCCGTCACGCTCGAAGACCTGGCGGTCGTGCGCGTAGTAGATGCTCGGCAGCGCGATCTCCTCGGCGCCGATGTAGGCCCAGATGTCGTACTCGGTCCAGTTCGACAGCGGAAAGACGCGGATGTGCTCGCCCTTGCGGTGCCGGCCGTTGTACAGGTTCCACAGCTCGGGGCGCTGGTTCTTGGGGTCCCACTGGCCGAACTCGTCGCGGAAGCTGAAGACGCGCTCCTTGGCGCGCGCCTTCTCCTCGTCGCGGCGGGCGCCACCGAAGGCGGCGTCGAACTTGTTCTCGCGGATGCCGCGCAGCAGCGAGACGGTCTGCAGCGGGTTGCGCGACGGGCCGTTGTCGACGACGCGGCCGGCGTCGATGTCCTCCTGCACGCTGGCGACGACCAGGCGCAGGTTGTGCTTTTCCACCAGGAGGTCGCGGGTGGCGATGACCTCTTCGAAGTTGTGGCCCGTGTCGACGTGCATGACGGGGAACGGCAGCCGGCCCGGTGCGAACGCCTTGATGGCCAGGTGGAGCATCACGATCGAGTCCTTGCCGCCGGAGAACAGCAGCACCGGCCGCTCGAACTCCGCAGCGACCTCGCGGATGATGTGGATGGCCTCGGCCTCCAGCGCGCGCAGATGGCTCAATTCATATTTGGCGGCCCGCTGGTCCACCTTGGACGCCTCCGCGGCGTCGGGAGTCACGGTCATCATTTCCCCGTAAAGTTGGTAGAACTGGTCAAGTTAAGAACCATGGTCAGAATTTACGTGCCAGGACTTGCGGTGTCAACGGTTGCAATCTCCCGGATCAGCTGGTGCAACGCTCGGCGGCGGTCAGCGATTTCCCGCCGCCACTGACGTGCGCTCCGGCGGATCGCGGCAGCTGCTGGGTCTCGACGATCGTCAGCGCCATCGCGACTCCGAGGACCAGGAACGTCGCCGGGTACGACCCGGTCCGGCTGAGCAACAGCGCTCCCACCGCAACGCCGAGGCCCGCGGCGAGTTCCTGCACAGAGGCGTTGAGCGTGTTGGCGTGCGTCAGGTCGTCGCCGTCGACGTCGGAGAACGCCAGGTTGTTGTAGGCAGTGAAGCCGACGGACCGCAACGCACCGCTGACGTAGAGGATCACCGCGATCGCCGGTAGCGGAAATGAGGGCCGCAGCGTCGCCAGCAACCCGAAGCAGGCCACCGACACGACACCGTTGACGAGCAGCACCGTGCGAATCCCGAAACGCCGCATCAGTGGGGTCGTTGCCGGCTTGATCGTGAGATTGCCGACGAACAAGGCCGCCACCATCGCACCGGCCATCAACGGGTTCCAGCCGAATTCCAGCTGGAACTGCAGCGTCAGCAGGAACGGCACCGCGACGATCACCAGCCGGTAGAGAGAGCCGGCGCTGACCGTGATCCGTAGGGTCCGCGTTCGTAGCACCGGGAGGTCCACCAGAGGCGAATCGGTGCGCAACAGATGCCACACGGCCGCGACCAGCAGCACGACGGCCGCGGCGCCACACCCACCGACGAGAGACCAGTCCGTGCCCGCCACCCGGATGTGCTCGAGCGCCACGAGCGCGGCACCGATGCCGCCACTGAGCGCCAGCATGCCCGGCCAGTCCAATGGGCGGCTCGACGTTACCGGGCCGCCCCGAACCAGCTTGAGCGACAACAGCACTCCGAGTACGCCGATCGGGATGTTGACAACGAAAATCCAGCGCCAGGAACCGAGCGTCACGATCGCCCCGCCAAGCACCGGGGCCAGCACGGGTGCCGCCATCGCGGGCCAGGTCAGCACGGCAATGGCGCGCATCAGATGAGACTTGTCACTGTCCCGCAAGACCGCGAGCCTGCCGACCGGCACCATCATGGCGCCACCCACCCCCTGCACGATCCGCATCGCTATCAGCACCGGCAAGGAGCCACTGAGCGCACAGCCGATCGAGGCCACAGTGAACACCACGATTGCCGAAATGAACACGCGCCGAATGCCGTAGCGATCGGCCAGCCAGCCCGTCACCGGAATCAGTACCGCCACCGTGACCAGGTAGGCCGAGATCGCAGTATTCACGTCAATGGGCTGGACCCCGAGCGATGTCGCCACCAGGGGAATGGCCGGCGTGATGATGGTGCCGTCGAGGACCTCCATGAAATATGCGCCGGCCACCAAGAAAGCCAATGCCTTTGGGAACGGTGGACTTTGGTCGGGGGCCACGGCCGCAATGTAGCCCGGATAGCTGTGTGGCGTGAGGCGACGCTGCCGCCCTGGCTTTGCGCCACGCAACCATCACTACCTGCCAGGTAATTGAACCGACTACCCGCCGCGCGCAGACTTCGATGTCATGAGCCCGAGTACCGGCGCCGAGGTCATGGCGCAGTTCATTCCGCAGTCACCACTGGTCGCCAAACTGGGCATCGTCGCCGAGACGCTCGACGCCCCCGAGGTTCGGTTACGGATGCCGTGGGACCCGACCAACACCACGCTGGCCGACATGGTGCACGGCGGCGCCATCGCCGCACTGGCCGACGTCACGGTCATGGCGGCGGCGTGGTCCTCCGAACAGTCACCGGAATCGCTGCGCGGGGTGACGATCTCGATGTCGGTCCAGTACCTGGCGCCGGCCCGGTCGACCGACCTGATCGGTGTCGGGCGCGTGCTCCACCGCGGAAAGTCCTTGGTGCACTGCGAAGTCGAGATCGTGACCCCGGGCGGCGATCCGGTGGCCAAGGCGGTCGGTACCTACAAGATCGGCTGAGCGCAGACGCCTGGTTCAGGCGACGTTACGCCTCGGATCGCAGTCAGCATGTGGCTGCGATCCGAGGCATAGAGGCGGGCAACAATCAGTGCGGTGCTTCCAGGTCGTAGACGGTCGCGCCCCCGACGTCGAGCTTGGCGAAATGCCCCGTCACCCACGCGGTGATCTCCGCGGCACTCCCCCGTTCGCGGCCGCCGCCGGGTCCGGGACCGCGCTTGTGATCGCCGACGATGAAGTAGTGGATCTGGCCGTCCTCCACGTACTGGCGGAACTGCGCCAGGGTCGGCGCGTTGTCGCCGCCGGAGAATCCGCCGATCGCCATCAACGACTTGCCGGTGCTCAATTCGAGGTCGCCGGCCTGGAAGGACCCGACGGTCGCTGCCGCCCAGCGGTTGTCGGCGCCGCGGATGAGGTTCTCGAGTTCGGCGTTGGGCCCCTCGCGACCGGGGCCACCTGGTCCGCCACCCGGCCACGCGTCGCCGCCGGGCCGCGGCGGGCCGGACATCGAGCCGGGGCCGCTGCTGTGGGCCGCCGCGACGTTGTACAGCGTGAACGACGCCGACCCGGCGAGGGCCGCGGCGATCGCGATACCGGCGATGACCGCGGTGAGTCGTCCCGAGCGCGCCCCCACGACCACGATGGCCACCGCCACGAGGACCGCCACCACCGCGATGCACCAGCGCAGGGCGGGCATCCAGTCCGGGGTACGGGAGAGCAGCGCGAACGCCCAGCCGGCCGTGACGACGAGGAGCGACGCGAGCAGCAGGCGGGCCGCCAATCTGTCCCGGCGCTGCCACAGGTGCGCGGCCGTCATACCCGCCAGCGCGGCCACCGCGGGCGCGAGCGCGACGTTGTAGTACGGGTGCACCGTGCCGTCCATGAAGCTGAACACCACGCCGGTCACCAGAAGCCAACCACCCCAGAGCAATACACCGGCGCGGCCGAGGTCGGTACGTGGTGCGCGGAAGCCGGCCCACAGCAGCAGCACCAGTCCGAGCAGCGCCACCGGCAGCAGCCACGAGATCTCGACGCCCATCGACGGGCCGAACAGTCGGGTGATGCCGGCGTGCCCGCCGAAGAACAGGTTGTCCCGCATGCCGCCGCCGGGGCCACCGCTGGGACGGTCACCGCCGGTGATCCGCTCGATGCCGTTGTAGCCCAATGCCAGCTGCAGCAGGCTGTTGTCGGTGGACCCGGCGATGTACGGACGGGCGTCGGCAGGCCACAGACTGACCAGCGCGATGTACCACCCGGCCGAAACCACCAGCGCCACACCGGACATCAGCAGCGCGCTGATCCGGCGCCCGATACTGAACGGCGCGGCGACCAGGAACGCCAACGCCAGTCCCGGCACCGGCAGGAAGGCCTGCAGCATCTTGGTCAGGAACGCGAAGCCGACGATGACCCCGGTCAGCGTCATCCACCGGGCGGACACCGGGAATTCCGTGGACTGGATGGCCCGCACCGTGCAGTAGGCCGCGGTGATCAGCAGCAGCACGAGCAGTGCGTCGGGGTTGTTGAACCGGAACATCAGCGCCGCAACGGGAGTCACCGCCAGCACCAGACCGGCCAGTAGTCCGGCGGCCGCACCGCTGGTGCGACGGACTGTCGCGTAGAGCGTGCCGACCGACGCCACACCCATGAGGGCCTGCGGCAGCAGCATGGTGAATGCACTGAATCCGAACAGCCGGCCCGACAGGCCCATCAGCCACAGGGCGGCCGGCGGCTTGTCGACCGTGATCGCGTTGCCGGCGTCGAACGAGCCGAACAGCAGCGCTTCCCAATTCTGGGTACCGGCCTGGGCCGCCGCGGCGTAGTACGAGTTGGCCCAACCCGACGAGCCGAGCGCCCAGAGGTACAGCACCGCGGTCGCGGCCAGGAGCGTCAGTAGCGCGGACCGTTCCCACACGGGGCGGGCCCAGACCGCCGGGCGACGGCGAGCCTTCGGCAGGTGAGCCTTGGCAGGCGCAGTGGCGATCACGGGCGGTTCTCCTCTGAAGCAGTTGGTAGGCCGGTCAATTCGTGCATCGTGGGTGGAACCGTTAATTTGACCGCCGCGGGTGGAAGACCCAACCGCGCAGCAGCACGAATCGCACGGCGGTCGCGACCAGGTTGGCAGCCACCAGCACGCTCAATTCGAGGAGATGGTGGGCGTGCGGCGCGAACACGTGCAGTCCTGCCAGGGCACCGCTGGTGATCGCCAGGGCGATACCGAAGACGATCAGTCCCTCGAACTGGTGACGTGTCGCGCTCGCCGCTCCCCCGCCCCGGACACCGAACGTGAAGCGCCGGTTGGCGGCGGTGTTGACGATCGCGGTGAGCAGCAGGGCGATCAGGTTGGCCGTCTGCGCGCCCAGCGCGGCGTGCATCATCATGAACAGCAGCAGGTAGGCCAGGGTCGAGGCGACGCCGATGGTCCCGAACCGGACGACCTGCCGCAGCAGCGAGCGGGGCGCGGCCGCCATGGTCGACGAACCCAACTGGGCGGCAATGGTATTCACCGGGATGCTGCCGTTGGCGAATCCGCGCAGCAGCCGGCCGACGCCCCTGAGGTCGGCGGCCGCGGTGGCGATGATGTCCACCCGGCTGTCGGGGTCGTCGACCCAGTCGACGGGGACCTCGTGGATACGCAGGCCCGTGCGTTCGGCGAGCACCAGCAGCTCGGTGTCGAAGAACCAGCCGGTGTCCTCGACGAGCGGCAGCAGCGCCTGGGCCACGTCGGCCCGGATGGCCTTGAAGCCGCACTGGGCGTCGGAGAACTTGGCCGACAGCGCGCCGCGCAGGATCAGGTTGTAGCAGCGGGAGATGAACTCCCGCTTCGGTCCCCGCACGACGCGCGACGACCGGGCCAGCCGGGTCCCGATCGCCAGGTCCGAGTGGCCCGAGATCAGCGGGGCCACCAGCGGGCCGAGGGCGGCCAGGTCGGTGGAGAGGTCGACGTCCATGTAGACGAGCACCGGAGACTGCGAGTGCGACCACACCTCGTGCAGCGCCCGACCGCGGCCCTTGAGCTCGAGCCGGACGACGCGGACGTTGTCGAGCTCGGCGGCCAGCTCAGCGGCGACCCGCGGGGTGTCGTCGATGCTGGCGTTGTCGGCGATGGTGATCTGCACCGGGTAGGGCACGTGCTCTTCCAGGTGACGGTGCAACCGGCGGATCGAGCCGGGCAGTGCGACCTGCTCGTTGTAGACGGGGACCACGATGTCCAGCACCGGGACGCCGGCAGCGCGTGCGGCGAGGGCGGCATTGGGGCGCGTCGTGAAGCGTTGCTCGGCTGCCAACTCGGAGCTCTCGACCAGGTTCGTCATGACATTGATTTTTGGGCCGCAGCTTTAGCCGGCCATGGGCTGAAGCTATGCGGAAGCTATGTGTTTGGAACTGCCGTTGACTCCGCGACCTGGGCGCACGAGTACGAGAGCCGCGCGCCCGCACCGCAGGGTCAGCGCGGCTGGGTCAGGTCGTAGACGACGGTGTTGTCGACAGTCGTGGCGGTGAAATGCTCGCTGACCCAGTTGGCGATCTGTCGCGATTCCTGCTTGTCGTCGTCCTGACCGCGGGGCCCCCAGCCCATCTTGACGTCGCCTTCGACGAAGTAATGGATTCGGCCGGCGGCGACGTACTGCTGGAACTGTGCGAGCGTGGGCGCGGGATCGGTGCCGTTGAAGCCACCGATCGCCATCACCGGGACCCGGGCGGCCAGCTGGTAACCGGCAGCATTGGCGGAGCCGACGACGGCGGCCGCCCAGCGGTAGTTCGCGGCGTCGGTGCCGAGCAAAGTCGTCAGGGCCGCTCCCGGCACGGGCGATTCGAAGAGTCCGCCGCCGGGCCGAAAGCCTTGCGGCGGCGTGCCCATCGCACGGCCGGGGCCGCCGGCAGCGCCCCGGGCCTTGCCGTGTCCGGGCGGTGGCCCCCAGCCGGCACTGCGGCCGCCGGGCCCGCTCACCGACGGCATCGCCCCGGTATGCGAAACACTCGCGGTGGCAATCGAATACGCGGTCGGCGCGGCCAGGCAGACCAGGACCGCCGCCGCGACCGCCAGGCGCGTGGTTCCGAATCGCGGCGGCACGAGCAACAGCGGTGCCGCGACGGCGCCGACAATCAGCACCGACGTCCGCAGCCAGGTCACATCGGCGCGGCCCAGCAGCATCGCGGCCACCGCGGCCGTGAGCACCACGGCGCCCGCCATGGTCAGCCGGGCCGGCCTGGCGGCGCGCTTGCGCCACAACAGAACCGATCCGATACCCACGCACGCCCCGATGGCCGGCGCCAGCGCGACCGTGTAGTACTGGTGCACGATCCCGTTGGCGAAGCTGAACACCACGGCCGTGAATACCAACCACCCGCCCCAGATGATGAGCGCCGCCCGCGTCGCATCGGTCCGGGGCAGCCGGCGCGTGAGCACCAGACCCGCGACCAGACCGATGAGTGCCGCGGGCAGCAGCCAGCCCGCGTAGGTTCCCATGCTCGCGCCCAGCAACCGGTCCCACCCGGCGTCGAAGTTCGGGTTGCCGAGGCCCCCGGGTTCGTTCCCGTTCAGCCGGCCCACGCCGTTGTAGCCCAGGGCGAGTTCGATGATCGAATCATGTTGCGATCCACCGACGTAGGGGCGCGACGAGGCCGGCCACAGTTCGACGAGCGCGAGGTACCAGCCGCCGGAGACGACCATCGCCGCGGTGGCGCCCAGCAGCCGCCACAGCCGGGTCCGCACCGACGACGGCCCGGCCACCAGGTACGCGGCCGCGAAGGCCGGCAACACCAGGAACGCCTGCAGCATCTTGGCCAGGAACCCGAATCCGGCGGCCACCCCGGCGGCGACCAACCACCAACGCCCCGCGTCCTTCTCGCACGCGCGCTGCACACAGTAGGCACCGACCACGAGGAGCAGGACCAGCAGCGCGTCGGGGTTGTTGAACCGGAACATCAAGGCGGCCACCGGCGTCAGCGCGAACACCGCACCGGCCAGCAGCGCGGCGGCAGGCCCGGCGGCGCGGCGCACCGCGGCATACAGCACCGCCACCGCCGCCACACCCATCAGGGCCTGCGGCACCAGAATGCTCCAGGAGCTGAGCCCGAACAGCCGGACCGACAGGTCCATCACCCACAGCGCACCGGGGGTCTTGTCGACGGTGATGGCATTGCCGGAGTCGCTGGCGCCGAACAGCATTGCGGTCCAGTCGCTGGCACCGGCCTGCGCCGCAGCTGAATAGAAGCTGTTGGCCCAACCGCTCACCGAGAGGTTCCACAGGTACAGCACAGCGGTGCCCGCGAGCAGGAGCCCGAGCTGAAGGCGCTCGCCGAATGGGCGGCGTGGTGCGGAAGTCACCAGTCTGATTGTGGGCGCGTTGGTTAGGCGGACGTCGAGGCGACGCTGTGTGGTGGCTGTGAGGCGGGAGCGGCCGGGCCCGCGGGCAGGCGCACCGTGAACACCGTCGCTCCGGGGCGGCTGTCGACGCTGATGGTGCCGCCGTGCGCCTTGACCACGGCCGCGACGATGGCCAGTCCCAGCCCGGTGCTGCCGGCCTGCCGGGACCGCGACGAGTCACCCCGGGCGAACCGCTCGAACACCTCGGGCTGCAACGTCTTTGGAATGCCCGGGCCGTCATCGGCCACGCTGATCACGGTGGCGTCCGCGCCGGCGGACAGCGCGATGGTCACCGACGTACCCGCGGGCGTGTGCGTGCGGGCATTAGCCAACAGGTTCACCAGCACCTGGTGCAACCGCGCCGGATCCCCCTCGATCGTGACCGGTTCTTCGGGCAGATCCAGCGACCAGTGGTGACCGGGACCCGCGACGTGTGCGTCACTCACCGCGTCGACGACCAGTTGGGACAGGTCGACGTTCTCCATCTCCAGCGGCCGGCCGGCGTCGAGCCGGGCCAGCAGCAGCATGTCCTCGACGAGCCGGGTCATGCGGGCCGTCTCGGATTCGACACGGTTCATCGCGTGGGCCACATCGTCGGGCAGCTGCTCACTCTTGCGCTGTGCCAGTTCGGTATAGCCGCGGATCGCGGCCAGCGGCGTGCGGAGTTCATGACTGGCGTCGGCCACGAACTGACGCACCCGGGTCTCGCTGGCGTGGCGGGCCGCGAGCGCGCCGGCGATCCGGTCCAGCATGCGGTTGAGCGCCGAGCCCAGCTGGCCGACCTCGGTGTGCGCGGCGACCGGATCGACGTGCACGATCTCCGACGGCAACTGGACCTCGCCGCGGTCCAGTTCCCGGTTCGCCACGTCACGCGCGGCGGCCGAAACCCTTGACAGCGGGGCGAGTTGGCGGCGGATGATCCACACCCCGACCACCGTCGCCCCGATCAGCGCAAGAGCACCCACCGCGCAGAACATGCCGAGTACCCACAGCAGGGTGTTGTCGACGTGCCGGGTCGGCAGGCCGGTGACGATGGTCTGCGGGCCGCCATGCCGGGGATGCAGGCCGATGACGCGGTACGTCCCCACCCCGTCGATGTCCATGGTGCGAATCTTGCGATCCGGTGGCACCTGCGCCAATTGTGCTGTGGCCGCGCTCGTTACCGAGGTACGACTGCCCTCGGAAGTGATGACGCCGGCGTCGACCTGGCCGCGGAACACCACTGCACCGATGGTGCCGACGGCCTGTCCGGGCGCGTTGAGGAAGCCGGGACCGGGGCCGGCCTCGGGGTCGAAGCGCATCCGGAAATGTGGGTCCATGGACGGCCGGGGCACCCCACCGGTCAAGGGCGGCGCCATGGGCGGCGGGGGCAGCTCGAAGATGGCGGCCGAGCGCCGGCCCGCCTCCAGCACCTGGTCGTCCAGCTGGTGCAGCAGAAAGCGCTGCAGCGCAAACTCGGTCGCCGCGCCGACGCCGACGATGACCAACGCCAGCAGCAGCACCTGGGTGACCAGCAGCCGGACCCGCAGCGACCAGGTGCGCGGCTGCCAGATCCGCGTGCCGGCCTCAGCGGGCAGGTCGGAGGACATATCCGGCGCCACGCAGGGTGTGGATCATGGGCTCGCGGCCGCTGTCGATCTTCTTGCGCAGGTACGACACGTACAACTCCACGATGTTGGAGCGGCCGCCGAAGTCGTAGCTCCACACCCGGTCGAGAATCTGGGCCTTGCTCAGCACCCGCTTGGAGTTGCGCATCATGTACCGCAGCAGCTCGAACTCAGTGGCGGTCAACGTGATCTGTTCGCCGGCACGCGTGACCTCGTGGCTGTCCTCGTCGAGCACCAGGTCGCCGACGACGATCTGCGCGTCCCCGGCCTCGTTCGCCACACCGGTGCGCCGCAGCAGCGCGCGCAGCCGCAGCACCACTTCCTCGATGCTGAACGGTTTGGTGACGTAATCGTCGCCGCCGGCGGTGAGGCCGGCGATGCGATCCTCGACCGAGTCCTTGGCGGTCAGCAACAGCAGGGGCAACCCCGGGATCTGCTCGCGTAGCTTGCGCAACACGTCGAGCCCGCTCATGTCGGGCAGCATGACGTCCAGCACCACGACGTCGGGTGGGTTGTCCTTGGCCAGTGCGATCGCGGTCGCGCCGTCGCCGGCTGTCGCGATGTCCCAGCCCTCGTAGCGCAGTGCCATCGAGACGAGCTCTGCGAGGACGGGTTCGTCGTCGACCACGAGAACGTTGATCGGCTTGCCGTCGGCTCGGTGCATGACGACGCGCGGGGCTTCACTGTCACGAGCGGTGCTGCTGGGACCTGTCACAGCTCCATTATTCGCATCGGTGTGGGCCGCGACTGTGGCGAATCTATGCGCGAGCTATGAAAGCTGCCTAACCCTGCGGGTTGGTGTCCGGCGATTGCCCGGCGTACAGCGGCGCCTTGCCGGTGATCGACGGTGCCGCGAAGGTGACCGGTGCGGTCGTACTCGTCGTAATGAGCGTGCTGCCGGCGCTCGTCGTCTCGGACGGGCCCGCCAGCACCCCCGCACATACCGCAACCGCACCCACCGCGGCGCTGCCGCCGATGATGCCGATCGCCCATTTCAAGGTGATGCCGGAAGTCTCTGGTCGACTCATGGTTTGCCTCCCGTGTACGTGGGACCAGTGCGCTATCGCCGCGCCGTCGGGGCGCGGCCGGTCATATATTTCGAGTCAACGCCGCCAATCTGGCAACGCACTGAATCGCTTCTGGGAGTTCGCCCGTATCGCCGCGGCGATCGAGTCTGGCTGCGGCGGAGGCATCTCCACCGCCCAGACTTCATCAGCCCGGGTCCTGCCCCGGGTACAGCGGAGCGGGTCCGGTAATAGCCGGCGCGGCGCTGATGATCGGCCCGACTGTCGTGGCGCTGACGACTGAACTGACCGAGGTGCCGTTGGCCGACGTCGATTGCACGGACCGCGCCTGCGCTCCAACAAGCACCACGGTCGTGACACCGACGACCATGCTCCCGGCGATAACGCCGATGGCCCACTTCTTGCTGACTTCAGAATTCCTCGTTTGACTCACCGCGGGTCTCCCACCTAGACGCGATCCGCCGCGATTTCGCCACACCATTGGGGCACGCAGCCGGACATGCTTTTCAAGGCGCCCCGACCGTCAGGTATTCCACCGAATCAGAACTGGTCGGGTCACCAGCTCAGGAACAGGGCGGCCGCAGCTATCGGGCGGCAATCCCGCGCTAGTGCGCCGGGATCTCCTAACCTGTCCAGATGCGGATTCCAGCGAGCAGCCCATGACGCGGTTCCTGATCCGCCGACTGTTCAACTACGCGATCCTGTTGACGCTGGCGACGTTCCTGACCTTCGCGCTGACGTCGGTGACCTTCCACCCCCTGGACAACCTGCTGCAGCGCAACCCGCGGCCGCCGCAATCCGTCATCGACGCCAAGGCCCACGACCTGGGTCTCGACAAACCGCTGCTGCCGCGCTACGCCCACTGGGTAGCCGGCGCCGCGCAGGGGGATTTCGGGAAAACCGTTACCGGGCAACCGGTTTCAGAAGAACTGGGACGACGCGTGTGGACCAGCCTGCGGCTGGTGGCCATCGGGTCGATCCTGGGCTCCATCATCGGCGTCATCATCGGGGCGTGGGGCGCCATCCGGCAGTACCGCCTCTCCGACCGGACCATCACCGTGCTGGCGCTGCTGATTCTCAGCGCCCCGACGTTCGTCATCGCGAACCTGCTGATCCTCGGCGCGCTCGGCGTCAACGAGGTGCTGGGCTTCCAGCTGTTCCAGTACACCGGCGAGACGTCGCCCTACGCGGCGGGCGGCTGGCACGGATTCGTCGACCGGTTGCAGCACCTGGTGCTGCCGACCGCCACGCTGGCGCTCGGCGCCATCGCCGGATACAGCCGCTACCAGCGCAACGCGATGCTCGACGTGCTCGGCCAGGACTTCATCCGGACCGCCCGCGCCAAGGGCCTGACGCGGCGCCAGGCGCTCTTCAAGCACGGCCTGCGCACCGCGCTGATCCCGATGGCCACGCTGTTCGCCTACGGCGTCGCGGGTCTGGTCACCGGCGCGGTGTTCGTCGAGAAGATCTTCGGCTGGCACGGCATGGGCGAATGGATGGTGCAGGGCATCAACGGCCAGGACGCCAACATCGTCGCCGCGTTCACCTTGTTCTCCGGGACGACGATCCTGATCGGCGGTCTGCTGTCGGATGTCGTCTACGCCGCCCTCGACCCCCGGGTGCGGGTCTCATGAGTGTCCAGTTCGGGCTGCCCCGCGCCCGGTTTGCCTCGCGCCGCACGCTGGTGGCGCGGCGCTTCGTGCGCAACCGTCCCGCCGTGGTGTCGCTCGTGCTGCTGGTGGCACTGTTCGTCGGCTGCTACGCCCTGCCCCCGCTGCTGCCCTACTCGTACACCGACATGGACTTCGACGCACTGCTGCAGCCACCCGACGGCCGCCACCTGTTCGGCACCAATGCCCTCGGCCAGGACGTCTTCGCGCAGACGTTGCGGGGCATGCAGAAGTCGATGCTGATCGGCGTCTGTGTCGCGGTGATCTCGACGGTCATCGCCGCAACGGTCGGCTCGGTGGCGGGCTACTTCGGCGGCTGGCGCGATCGCGTGCTGATGTGGGTCGTCGACCTGCTCCTGGTGATCCCCGGTTTCATCCTCATCGCGATCGTGACGCCGCGCATCCGGCACCAGAGCACGGTGCTGTGGCTGGTGATCCTGCTGGCGGCGTTCTCGTGGATGATCAGTTCACGCATGGTGCGCGGCCTGACCATGAGCCTGCGCGAACGCGAGTTCGTCACGGCCGCACGGTATATGGGTGTCAGCCATGCCCGGATCATCGCGCGGCACATCGTGCCGAACGTGGCGTCCATCCTGATCATCGACACCACGCTCAACGTCGGCATGGCGATCCTCGCCGAAACCGGTTTGAGCTACCTGGGTTTCGGGGTGCAGCCGCCCGACGTGTCGCTGGGCACGTTGATCGCCGACGGCACGCCCTCGGTCACCACGTTCCCCTGGGTGTTCCTGTTCCCGGCCGGCGTCCTGGTGCTGATCGTGCTGTGCGCCAACCTGATCGGCGACGGCCTGCGCGACGCGCTCGATCCCTCGGCCCGGCCGCGCCGGCGGCGGTCTGCGGCGGTGAAGCGATGAGCGCGCCGTTGCTCGAGGTCCGCGACCTCACCGTCACCTTCCAGACGTCCGACGAGGACGTCTCGGCGGTGCGCGGCATGAACTTCCACATCGCCCCCGGCGAGGTGCTGGCACTGGTCGGCGAATCCGGCGCCGGTAAGTCCGCCACCGCCATGGCGGTGGTGGGCCTGCTGCCCGAGCACGCGCAGGTGACGGGCTCGGTGAAACTGCAGGGCAAGCAACTCGTCGGGCTCGACGACGAGGCGCTGTCCCAGGTGCGCGGCCGGGTGATCGGCACGGTGTTCCAGGACCCGATGTCGGCACTTACCCCGGTGTACACCGTCGGGGATCAGATCGCCGAAGCCCTTCGCGTCCATGACCGTTCGATGAACCGGCGGGCCGCGCGGGCCCGTGCCGTCGAACTGCTGGAGCTGGTCGGCATCAAGCAGCCGGCGGCCCGCGCTCGCGCGTTCCCGCATGAGCTTTCCGGCGGTGAGCGCCAACGCGTCGTCATCGCCACCGCGATCGCCAACGACCCCGACCTCATCATCTGCGACGAACCCACCACGGCGCTCGACGTCACGGTGCAGGCGCAGATCCTCGACGTGCTGCGCACCGCGCGCGATGTCACCGGCGCCGGGGTGCTGATGATCACGCACGATCTGGGTGTGGTCGCCGAATTCGCCGACCGCGCAATGGTGATGTACGCCGGCCGCGCGGTCGAGACCGCGCCGGTGGCGAATCTGTACCGCGACCGGGTGATGCCGTACACCGTCGGCCTGCTGGGCTCGGTGCCGCGGCTCGACGCACCGCAAGGCTCGCGGTTGGTGCCGATCCCTGGAGCACCACCGTCGATGGCGGCACTTCCGCCGGGTTGCCCTTTCGCGCCGCGCTGCCCGCTCGCCGACGACGACTGCCGCGCGACCGAGCCCGCGCTGCTGGAGGTCGCACCCGGGCACGCGGCCGCGTGCATTCACACCGATCAGGTGACCGGCCGCAGCGCGTCCGAAATCTACGGGGTGGCAACCGAAGCCGAGGGCACGACGGAGGATGGCGCCGACCGGCCGGTGGTGCTCGCGGTCAGCGACCTGGTCAAGACCTTCAAGCTCAGTGGCGGGATGCTGCGGCGCAAGGTCAGCGAGCTGCGTGCCGTCGACGGCGTCAGCCTGCAGTTGCAGCAGGGCCGCACCCTCGGCATCGTCGGTGAATCCGGTTCCGGCAAGACCACCACGCTGCACCAGATTCTGAATCTGACCGCGCCGCAATCGGGTTCGATCACGGTGCTCGGCCACGACGTGGCCGGCCTGACCCGCGACACGCGCCGCGAGTTGCGCGGCGACCTGCAGGTGGTTTTCCAGGATCCGGTGGCGGCGCTGGATCCGCGGCTGCCGGTGTTCGACGTGCTGTCCGAACCGTTGCGGGTCGGTGGCTTCGACAAGGACCGGATCGACGACCGCGTCACCGAGCTGCTCGGCATCGTCGGGCTCCGGCACGAGGACGCCGCCCGCTACCCCGCCGAGTTCTCCGGTGGCCAGAAGCAGCGCATCGGCATCGCCCGCGCACTGGCGCGTCAGCCCAAGATTCTGGCGCTCGACGAACCGGTGTCGGCGCTGGACGTCTCGATCCAGGCGGGCATCATCAACCTGCTGCTGGACCTGCAACAGCGCTTCGACCTGTCGTACCTGTTTGTCTCGCATGACCTTTCGGTGGTCCGTCATCTCGCCCACACCGTGGCCGTGATGTACAAGGGCGCCGTCGTCGAACAGGGTGACGCGGCACAGGTTTTCAGTGCGCCGCAGGACCCGTACACCCAGCGGTTGCTCGATGCCGTGCCGCAGCCGGGAGGCGAATGATGGCAACACGTCGCAGTCAACTGGTGGTGGCGATCATCGCCCTGATCGCCCTGGTGGCCGGCTGCTCCAGTGAGTACCGCGGATCCAGTGCCGGGGCACCGAAACTCGGTGCGGCCAACGACCTCAACCCGCGAGATCCGTCGACCCTGAAGGTCGGCGGCAATCTGCGGCTGGCGCTCACCGCGTTTCCCGACAACTTCAACACCCTGAACATCGACGGCAACACCGTGGACACCGCCTCGCTCCTGCGGCCGACGCTGCCGCGGGCGTTCCGGGTCGGTCCGGACGGCTCCACGACCGTCAACCACGACTACTTCACCGACATCCAATTGACGGGCACCAATCCGCAGGTCGTCACCTACACGATCAACCCCAAGGCGGTATGGACCGACGGCACCCCGATCACGTGGGAGGACATCGCCGCTCAGGTCACCGCGACGGCGGGCAAGGACCCCCGGTTCCAGATCGCCAGTCCCAATGGCAGCGAGCGGGTGGCCTCGGTGACCCGCGGCGTCGACGACCGGCAGGCCGTGATGACGTTCTCCCGGCCCTACGCCGACTGGCGCGGCATGTTCGCCGGCAACGGCATGCTGTTGCCCAAGGTCTCGACATCCGATCCCGAGGTGTTCAACAAAGGACAGCTGACCGAGCCCGGGCCGTCGGCGGGGCCGTTCGTCATCTCGAACGTCGACCGCGGGGCACAGCGAATCACGTTGACCCGTAATCCGAAATGGTGGGGCGCCCGGCCGCTGCTGGACAGCATCACGTTCCTCGTGCTCGACGACGCGGCGCGTATCCCGGCGCTGCAGAACAACGCCATCGATGCCACGGGGCTGGGTTCGATCGATGACATGGTGCGCGCCCGACGCACCAAAGGTGTCGACATCCGCACCGCGCCGGGACCCACCTGGTCGCACCTGACGTTCAACGGCGCGCCCGGCTCGATCCTCGCCGACCCGGCACTGCGCCACGCCATCGCTACGGGCATCGACCGGAAGACCATCGTGACCGTCCTCCAGCACGGCCTGGTGGACAACCCGGTGCCGCTCAACAACCACATCTACGTCGCCGGGCAGGCGGGCTACCAGAACAACAGCGGCGGGACACCTTTCGACCCCGCAGGAGCCCGGCGGGAACTCGACGCGCTGGGCTGGAAGCTGCCCGCCGGCCGCTCGGTGCGGGAGAAAGACGGCCGGCCGTTGACCATCCGGTTCGTCTTCTACGACGCCTCCAGCGGCCGGCAGATCGCGCAGGTCGCGCAGAAGACCCTCGGCGACATCGGCGTCCGGCTCGATTTGGTGGTGTCCTCGGGCGCAGACTTCTTCAGCCAGTACATCATTCCCGGCAACTTCGACATCGCCGTGTTCGCCTGGCAGGGCGACGCCTTCCCCTTGAGCGGTCTGACCCAGATCTATGCCTCGGACGGCGAGAGCAACTTCGGCAAGGTCGGCACGCCCGAGATCGACGCCAAGATCGAGCAGACGCTCGACGAACTCGATCCCGTCAAGGCACAGGCCCTGGCCAACCAGCTCGATCGGATGTTGTGGGCCCAAACGTTCAGCCTGCCGCTCGCCCAATCACCCGGAAACGCCGCGGTCCGAAGCACTTTGGCCAACTACGGCCCAGCGGGCCTGGGTGACCTGAACTACACGACCATCGGATTCACCAAGTCCTGAGCTGCCGGATGGCTCGCGGCAGCCCGGCCGGCACCATCGACTCGGCGGCCGCCGCCGTTGCGATGCCCTTGACCATCAGCCGCACCGGGAAATCCGGCGGCGCGTTGTCCAATTCCGTTGCCCGGTCCGGCAATTTCGCGTATTCGCCGGCGCACACCGCGGTGGCGATGGTTAGCGCCGCACCCTCACGCATGTCGAGCACGCTGTGTCCAGCGCTGGGCAACTCCAGAAGCACGGCGCCCGGGATCAACTCGGCGATCCGCCGCGCGACTGCCGGCGGCGTGATCAGATCCCGGCCCCCGGAGATCACCACGGTGGGCCAATCGAATCCCGGCATCGCGGTCACGAGGTCGAACGGCTCGGCGATGAAATCCGGGTCGCCGGTGGCAGATTCGCGGTATGCCAGCGCCGGGTCGATCGGCAGGCCGTCGGGCTCGGGGGCATAGTTGAGCTCCTGGTAGCCGATGTGCTCGACCAGGTCGGGTTCATGCCGGTACGGCGTCTTGCTCTCGAACAGCAGCTTGGTGCTGTGCCCGATGGCGTGCCACAGCAGGCCCCGGCCGGTGAGCAGCAGCTCGAGCTGCTGCTCCAGCACCTCCGGCCCGACCAGGCCGTACAGTCCCGTGGCCAGTTGCACGACCCAGGGCGTCAGCTTGCCGTCCGCGGCCAGGCCGCGGACCCGGCTGGCGAGGCCTTCCGTCGCCGGGGCGGTGCCCTCCCACAGCGCGGCCCGGGTGGCGTCGCGTACCGCGTCGATGTCGTCGGCGCACAGCAGTGGCGAGTCCAGCACCATCGCGTGCACCTTGTCGGGATGGCGCACGCCGACACCGGCCGCCAGGTAGCTGCCGTACGACGTGCCGTACAGCACCGCCGACTCGACGCCCGCGTCGTCCACAACCGCCGCGATGTCGTCGACCGCGGCCTCGATGGTCAGCGCCTCGGTGGGCAGGTCGGCGCCGGCGTCGTCGTGCCGCGACATGCCGACGCCGCGGTGCTCGACCATGATGACGTCCAGGCCCGCGGCCGTCGTCCGACGGCGCAGATTGCGGTAGTGCCCGATGGACGCCGCCCCCGGCCCGCCCGGAATGATGACCAGCGGATGGTCGCTCGCCGGCCCGGTCCGCACGTAGTAGAGATCGAATTCCTCTGCGCCAGTTGACCGGACCGGGCGCCGCACCGACCGAACCCCCGGTTGCGCCGCGAGCTTGTCGTGCGCCTTGCGGCGTTTGGCGTTCATGGTCATCGACACTCATTGTGCCGCGTTTGGTTCGGCGCGAGCGTAAGCCGTGCCTGTGACTGTGCTGGTACGTAGAACTGGGACATGACCATCCTCGACCTCCCCGACACAACCACGTGGACCGACCTGCTGGCCGATATCGCAGCGGGCGCCAAAGACCGCGATCTGGAAGACGTGAATCCCTTCGACCAGGTGGCGGCGCTCAAACGGGCCGGATTCGGCACCCTGCGCCTGCCCACCGAACTCGGCGGCGCCGGACTCACCGTGCCGCAACTGTTTTCCGCCGTGATCGACGTCGCCCGTGCCGACCCGGTGGTGGCACACATCTTCCGCACGCATTTCTGGTTCGTCGAGGAGCGGCTGCGCACGCTGGACCAGCCCGGATCCCGGGCCTGGCTGCAGAAGGTCGCCGACGGCAAGATTTTCGGCAACGCGTTCAGCGAGAAGGGCTCCCACGCGGTGGGCAGCCTGGTGTTCAACACCCGCTTGACGCCGGGCCACGACGGCGGATTCACGTTGGCCGGCGAGAAGTTCTACAGCACCGGAACCCTGTTCTCGGACTACCTGACCGTGACAGCGACCACCGATCATGATTCGGTGGCGATCGTCATCGTCCCGGCCGACCGCGCGGGCGTCGAGATCATCGACGACTGGGACGGCTTCGGCCAACGCCGCACCGGCACCGGCACCACGCGCTTCCGCGATGTGACGGTGCTGCCCGACGAGGTGCTCTCGGACACGCCGTACGACGCCGAGCCCGTGCCCTCGGTGCAGTACACCTTGCTGCAGCTGTACATCCACGCCGTGGTGGCCGGAATCCTGGAGAACATCGTGGACGACGGCATCGCGCTGCTGCGGTCCCGCGAACGCAGTTTCAGCCATGCCTCCGCGGCCTCGCCGACCGACGATCCGCTGCTGCAGCGCCAGCTCGGCGAACTGGCCAGCTCCGCCTTCATCGCCCGGGCCGCGGTGCTGGAGGCGGCCGCGGCGATCGGGGCGGCCATCGATTCGACCGGTCCGGACGGGGTGCCCGACGCCGAGCTGACCGCCGCGGCCCAGCTGCAGGCGGCCAAGGTGAAGGTGCACCTCGACGACATCGCGCCGCGCGCCGCCACCAAGCTGCTGGAGCTCGGCGGCGCCAGCGCGGCCAGCCGGCAACGCAACCTCGACCGGCACTGGCGCAACATCCGCACCATCACGCTGCACAACCCGGTCGGTTACAAGGCCCGGGTGGTCGGGCAGAACCTGCTGCACGGCACCGCGATTCCCGCGAACGCCTACTTCTGACGTCAGGCGGTGATGAGGTCGGCGGCCTTCTCACCGATCAGCACGCTCGGGGCGTGGGTGTGGCCCCGGATGATGGTCGGCATCACCGAAGCGTCGGCGACCCGCAGCCCCGCGACACCACGGACGCGGAGCTGCGGGTCGACGACGCTGGCCTCGTCACTACCCATCCGGCACGTGGTGGTCGGGTGATACAGCGTGTGCGACGTGGTGGCCAGTGCCAGCTCCAGCGTCCGGTCGTCGAGATCGCGCGCGCCCACCGGACGGGCGATGTCGCCGAGCAGCCCCTTCAGCGCCGGGGCCCGGGTCATGTCCGCCAGCATCCGCAAGCCCGTCAGCAGCGCCTTGCGGTCCGCGCCCTCAGGGTCCGACAGGTAGCGTGGGTCGATGATCGGCTTGGCCGACGGATCGGCCGACGCCAGCCGGATGGTGCCGGTGCTCTTGGGCTTCACCAGGATCGGCCCCATCGCCACCGCGTCGCGCGGATACGGTTCGCCGATACCCTCGTCGTAGAACGGCGCCGGGGCGAAGATCAGCTCGACGTCGGGCTGCGCGAGATCGGGAGCACTGCGGACAAAGCCATACGCCTCACCGACATTCGAGGTGAGCATGCCGCGGCGGCGGGTCAGGTAGTTGACTAGCTGCAGCGGCTTTTCCGCGCTGATCAGAGTGTCGCAGTGGGCCTCGAACCCGAGGAGCACCACCAGGTGATCCAGCAGATTCGAGCCGACGCCCGGCGCATCGTGGACGACGTCGATCCCGTGCTCGGCCAGATGCTCACGCGGTCCGATCCCGGACAGCATCAGCAACTGCGGGCTGTTGATCGCCCCGCCACACAGGATCACCTCGCGGCGCGCCCGGACGATCTGACGACGGCCGTCCGCGTCGTACTCGACGCCGACCGCCCGGCCGTCCTCGATCAGTACCCGCGTTACCGTGGCACCGGTGCGTAGATGCAGGTTCGACCTGCGGAGCGCCGGCCGCAGGTAGGCGTCGGCGGTGCTCCAGCGGGCCCCGCGGCGCTGGCAGACCCTCGTCTCGACGAATCCCTCGTGGCCGGACTGCTCGGCCGCCTCCAGCCAGGCGGCGGTGATACCGCGGGGGCTGCGCTGCGGGCTGAGCACCAGTGGCCCGGCCTCGATCCGGTCGAAGTACTTCTTAACGGCCGCGTACGACCACTCTTCGCCGGCGAGCTCACCCCACTCGTCGTAGTCCGCGGGCAGGCCGCGGACCCACATCATGGCGTTCATCGACGACGAACCACCGAGGGTCTTGCCGCGCGGCCAGTAGATGCGGCGGTCGGCGAGTTCCGGCTGCGGTTCTGTCGAGTAATCCCAATCGAACTCGCTGCGGAACAGCTTCGAGAAGGCCGCCGGGATGTGGATGAACTGGTTCTTGTCGACGGCCCCGGCCTCCAGCACCACCACCTGGGAGGCGCCGTCGGCGCTCAGTCGATCAGCCAGCACCGCACCGGCCGAGCCGGTACCCACGACGACGAAATCAGCGATCACCGCCGCAGTTTGTCACGAAACGCACCCCGCCATGGCGCTATGCCGTGAGCTCGATTCGCGTCGCGTCACCGACGCTGGCATAGCGCTCGGGGCTGCAGGTCAGCACGATCACCTGGCCGTCGCCGCCGACCGCATCGAACACCTCGCCCATCCGGGTCAACCGGCCCGCATCGGTGAACCCCAGTGCGTCGTCGATGATCACCGGGACGGTGTCCTCCTTGGCCACCAACGCCGCGCCGGCCAGCCGGGCGACGATCCCCAACTGTTCCTTGGCCCCACCGGACAGGCTCTCGTACGGCACCGTGGTGCCCGCCACGGTGCGACTGCAAATCCGCAGATCACTGTCGACCTCGACGGCGAAACTGTCGCCGAACACGATGCTCCCCAGCCGTTCCACCTCGGCGCGGAACGGTGCCACGTACCGCTGCCGGGCCTGCTCGCGATGCCGGCCCATCACCGTGCGCAGCAATTCAGCTGCCCGCGCGCGCCGACCGACCGCGGCGTGCTCGGACTCGGCATGCCGCAGCGCGATCTCGGCGACATCGAGCTGGCTCTGCCGACCTTGCGTCCCGTACACCTTCAATTGCGCTGCCACGTCCCGCAATTGGTCGTCGAGTTCGCGGCGCCGGGTCGCGAGCCGGGCCGAATCCGCTGTGGCCGTCGCCAGTTCCGCGTCGACGGCATCGGGAGCGGCAGCAGCCAGCGCAGCGGCGAGTTCCTGTTCGCGCGCGGTGGCAGCGGCAGCCTGCTCCCCCAGCGCCGTGACGCGCTGGGTCAACGCCGCGTCATCTTCGACTTCGCGCTGCCGGGCCAGTCGCTCGGTGGCCTCGGTGAGCGCGGTCGTCGCCCCCGTCACCTTCTCGCGGGCGACCGTCGCCGCGGTCAGCGCCGCCGCCACCGCGGCCGCCGCGGCAGTGGCCGTGTCGCGGCACTGCTCGTAATCGGTTGCCGCCCGGCGCTGTTCGGCGTCGGCGGCCTCGAGCTCAGCCCGCGCGGCCCCGACGTCGATGGGATCGGTGTCGCCCAGTTGTTCCCGCAGCGCGGCCAGCCGGGCCGCGAGAGCCTCGACCGTATCGGCGCCCAGGAGGGTCTGCCGGGTGACGGCCAGCCGATCACGTTCGGCCTCGAGTTCGCGCCGCCGGGCATCCAGCGCCCGCGCGGCCTCGACATCGGCGACGCCGTGCGGCCGGAGCGCAGCCGCCAGCGCATTGCGCGCCGCGTTCAGCACGGCACTGGTGTCGGCCGCCGGGGTACCGGGCAGCACCCGCACCGTCACCAGCCCGGGGACCTCGACATCGGTCCGGCCGCCCGCGCTCGTGGCCCACTCCGCGCCGGCGGACAACGTCACATCCTGGTCGCCGACCCGCAGCTCGACATCACCGTGGGCCACCAATTCGATTCGCGCCGAGGCGAGTTCAGCGGCCGCGGCAGCACGGTCCACCGCTGCGGCGGCCGTTTCGATGGCGCGCATGCCCGCCGCGGTCAGCGTGATCTTGCCCAGCTGATCGGCAACCGGCGCGAGTTCGTCAGCGGCGGCCTGCACCCGCTCCAGCTGGCCGGCCAACCGGGCAGCCTCTGCGCGCTGGGAAAGTTGGTCCACCACTCGCCGCGCCGCATCCAGGCGCACGCGACCGGCGTCCACCACGGACCGCGCCACCGCCACGGCGGTGTCGGCGGCCTGCTGCAGCTGCGCCGCAGCCACCTGCTGTTGCGCGGCGTGCTCCGCGGCGGCCGTGAGTTCGCCGATGCTGCCGGTCCGCTGCTCGACGTGGGTCTGCAGCCGCTGCCGCTCGTCGAGTGCGCTCCGCGCCGCTGACGATGTCGCCGCCGCAGCCTGCGCCTGCATGCGCGCCTGGGCGAGGTCGTCGCGGACTCGAGCCACCGCGGTGGCCGCTTCCCGAGCCGCCGTCAGCCGCACCTCCGCGGCCGCCAATTGCTCAGTGGCCGTGGCCAATTCCGTCGTCAGCTCGCCGTGCCGGCGGACCGCCTCGTCGACCTCGGCCACTGCGGCGGTACGCGCCGCGACCTCGGCCTGCGCGGCCTTCAGGCCCTTGATGGCCTCGGCCCACACGCCGGTGGGACGGCCGGTCTGCGTGAAGTACTTCAGGAATTCGGCGTCGATCCTGTCGACCAGCAGCGGCTCGTTGCCCGACAGCGCACCCTCGAGCGCACCCGCCTGGCCGGCCGCGACATCGAGTGCCCGCGCCAGCGCGTCGCATCCGGCCAGATCGACCGGCACCATGGCGGCGGACTGCAGAATGCGTTGGGCCCGCCAGAGTTCGGTGTCGACAGTCTCCTCGAGCATTGCCCGCACCCGGTCGTGCGCCTCGTCGCCGGTGAGCTGCTCGCGCCGCGGCGCGAGGATGGTCAGCCGGGTCTCGGCCTTCTTGTGGAACCGCTTGTAGTACTCGAACCGGTAAGGGCCGGTGGAGATTTCGGCCATCACCTCGGCGCCCACGTCAGCGTGGGTGGGCTTGACCTGCTTGACCTCTTTCTTGGTCGAGCGGTCCTTGGACTCCAGCAGCAGATCGAGCGCCTCGATCATGGACGACTTGCCGATCTCGTTGGCGCCGGCCACCACCACCACGCCGCGGTCGGGAAAATCGATCTCGCGGTGGGTGATACCGCGATAATTGGTCAGGACCAGCCGATGCAACTTCATGCCGCGGTACCCCGATCGACCAGGCGCAGCAGCAGCGCGAGAGCCGCGCGTGCGTCGTCGGCGTCGTCGCCCGAAGCGGTTGCGGTGCCGACCAGTTCGTCGACCGCCGCCGCGGCGAACCCGCCGATGCCCAGGTCCGAGAATTCCCCGTCGGCCGGAACCACGACGAGGTCGGTGTGCCGCTCCCACGTGGTCAGCGCGGCGAACAGGCGCGCGTAGCGGTCCAGGCACACGTCGAGCACGGCCTTGTCGGAGATGGTCAGTGAGCCGGTCAGCGCCAGCCGGACCACCGTGCGTTCCTTGTCCGGCAGGCCGTCGAGGTTCAGGTCCAGGTCGGCGATGTCGCGGTCGGTGTCGACGATGCGGCGCAGGGTGACGAACCGCCATTGACCCACCCGTCGGGCCTGCACCGTGACCGACTGATCCGCGTCATCGACGTCGACCACCAGGACGTGGCCCGAATCCGCCTCGATGTCATCGTAATTCGTGACCTCCGGCGCCCCGGAGTACCACACCCGGCCAGTGCTGCCGACCTCGGTGCGAGAGTGCTTGTCGCCCAACGCCACATAGTGGACCGCACCCCGTCGGACCGCGGCCTCGACCGTGTCGAGCCGGATCAGCGCCGGCTTGGTGGGATCGGGATCGAGGACGTCAACCCCGCCGTGGCCCACCACGATTCGGGTGACGCCGTCGGCCGGCAGAGCGGCCACCGCATCGCCCGTCAGGTCCGTGGTGGGCGCCTTGGAGCGCCACGGCGCACCGATGATCTGCACGCCGGGGCGCAGCTCGTGCACACCGTCGAGCACCGTGACGTTCGACGGGCATTCGGCGAGGAACAGCGTGCTGGTGTACACCGACGACGGGTCCAGCGGATCGTGGTTGCCGGGCAACAGGAACACCGGAATTTTGATGGCCCGCATGGCTTCCAGCGACAGGCTGACCTCGCGGGGGTCGAGCTGGTTGTGTTCGAAGACATCGCCCGCCACGACGACGAACTCTGCACCGACCTCGGCGCACAGCGCGCCGAGTCGCGCCACCGCATCACGGCGTGCGGCCGAGTAGCGCGGTTGCGCCTCACCGCCCAGGAAATGCCGGGTCATACCGAGCTGCCAGTCGGCGGTGTGGACGAAACGCATGCGGCGAGTGTAAAACCCGGCACCGACAACTCCGGGGATCTACGGTGGGCGGGTGACGGCAACCCGAACATTGATCCTGCTGCGGCACGCGAAATCCGACTACCCCGACGGGGTCGCCGACCACGACCGGCCGCTCGCCAAGCGCGGCATCCGCGAAGCGGCACTGGCCGGAGACTGGATTCGGGAAAATCTCCCGCCCGTCGACGCCGTCCTGTGCTCGACCGCCACCCGGACCCGGCAGACGCTCGAACGCACCGGCATCACCGCGCCCGTGAAATACATCGAACGCCTCTACGACGCGACGGCGGGCATCGCCATCGAGGTCATCAACGGCGCGCCGGAGGCGGCGAACACGCTGCTGGTGATCGGGCACGAACCGGTCATGTCATCGCTCGCGCTGAGTTTGGCCTCGCTCGACACGAGCGACCGTGACGCCGCCGGCCAGATCGCACTGAAATACCCGACGTCGGCGATCGCGGTTCTGCACACCGACCGGCACTGGTCGCAGTTGGCGCTGCGCAGCGCCGAATTGGTGGAGTTCCACATACCCCGTTAGGAGTTGGTGGCGAGCGTCAGCTCCATCAGCTTGGTGGCCATGCCGCAGGTGTCGGCGCCCGGCCCCTGCGGGTTGACCCACCAGCCGACGACGCCGGCCGCATCACTGGCCACACCGCACGAACCGTTGGGGTCGTTCGGGTGCATGATGATCGACTTCACCCCGGCGATGGCCTTGGTCTCGTATTTGTAGTTCAGGTGCTGGGCGACCTTGGTCTCCTCATCGAGGCTGCCCTGCTCGTACCAGAACCGGGTGATGTCGATGAGACCCGCCGACTGGTTCAGGGCCTGCCACCGGCACACCGCACCCACGAAGGTGCTCTGAATGTCCAGCGGGTCCGCGCCGACCGTCTTGGCCAGCACGTCGTTGGTCAGCACGTCGCACTCTTTGAGCAGGTTCGGGTACGAATCCGCCGAGTGCTCGCTGCCGCCGCCCGCGCCTTCCTTCATCGCGGTGCCATCGACCGAGCGGGCGCAACCCACCAGCGCCAACGCCGACATCACGGCGACCGCTCCAGCCAGTTTCCGTCGTGTCATTTCGCGTTCGCAATCGATTGCCGGGCCAGTTCCTTCGCGATGTCGCACGGATCGGGGAACGGCTTCTGGGAGAAGCTGATGGACCATTCGATGAAGTCGTCGTCGAACTGGATGCCGACCTCACACAGGCTCTTGCCGATCATCGGGTCCTCGCCGAGGGCGACGAACCCGGAATGGCCGTTGATGTTGATGTCGTTGACATCGGCTCGCGTCCGTTCCTCGGTCTTGCGTTCGCGGCCGATTGGGCTGCCCCGGTACCAGGTGAAGGAGAAGTGCGGACCGAGGATGCCGCCGTTGACCAGCCACTGGCACCCGACGGAGTTCTTTGCAGTGTTGACGAGACCCGTGACCTGGGTCAGCTGCGTGACGGTCTGATCGCTGACGCCGCCGCACACCGGGAACATCGGGCCGTGCTTGGCCGGCCCCGACGCAGCCGGGCCCGACGAGCCGCTCGCCGGAGCGGCGCCGCCGTTGCTGTCGTCCGAGCAGGCGGACATGGCCGGAATCATCGCCGCGGCAAGCACGGTCGCGGCGGCGGTCTTCACCTGTCTGCGGGTCACGCCATGCACTGTAGCGGCAGGTTCTGAGGTCAACCACCGACATGCCGACTGACCTGGTCTTTCTACAAGCATTCTCGGGTGTGCCACAGTAACCGCATGCTCTGGGCACTGCTGCGGCAGTACACGAGGCCGTATCGGCGGCAGCTGACGGTGGTGGCGACGCTGCAACTGATCAGCACGCTGGCCTCGCTGTATCTGCCGACGCTCAACGCCCGCATCATCGATCACGGCGTCGCACGCGGCGACACCAACGTCATCGGGCGGCTCGGCGCCATCATGCTCGGCGTCAGCGCGCTGCAGGTGCTGTGCGCCATCGGCGCGGTCTACTTCGGTTCGCGCGCCGGCATGGGCTTCGGCCGTGACCTGCGGTGGGCGGTGTTCCGCCAGGTGCTCGGCTGGTCCAACGCCGAAGCCGTGCGGTTCGGCGCACCCACGCTGATGACCCGCACCACCAACGACGTCCAGCAGATCCAGGTGCTGGTGCAGATGACCTGCACCATGCTGATCACCGCGCCGATCATGTGCATCGGCGGCATCGCGATGGCCGTGCACCAGAACGCCGGTCTGTCCTGGCTGCTGCTGGTCAGCGTGCCGGTGATGGCGGTGTGCAACTACCTGATCATCTCCCGGCTGCTGCCGTTGTTCCGCCGCATGCAGTGGTTGATCGACAACATCAATCGGGTGCTGCGCGAGCAGCTCACCGGCATTCGGGTGGTCCGGGCCTTTTCGCGGGAGGACGCCGAACGTGACCGGTTCGGCGACGCCAATCACGCCCTGACCGACACCACCCTGACCGTCGGCCGGTGGCAGGCCCTGATGCTGCCCGCGACCACCCTCGTGGTGAATCTGTCCAGCGTGGCGGTGATCTGGTTCGGCGGCATCCGCATCGATCACGGCCAGATGCAAGTCGGTTCGCTGATCGCGTTCCTCTCGTACTTCATGCAGATCCTGATGGCCGTGCTGATGGTGACCATCGTGCTGGTGATCCTGCCGCGGGCGTCGGTGTGCGCCGAGCGGATCAGCGATGTGCTCGCGACCGAGCCGTCGATCGTGGCGCCTGATGCGCCCATCGTGCCTGACGCTCGCCGCGGAGAGATCACAGTGGCTGCGGCCACCTTTGGGTACCCCGGGGCCGTTGATCCTGTGCTGCACGGGGTTTCACTGACGGCGCGCCCCGGCACCGTGACAGCGATCGTCGGATCGACCGGATCCGGCAAGTCGACGCTGATGGCACTGCTGTGCCGCATGTACGACGTCACCTCGGGCGCTGTGACGGTCGACGGCGTCGACGTGCGGGACTACGACCCCGAACAGTTGTGGTCGATGATCGGCGTGGTGCCGCAGCGCGGGCACGTGTTCTCCGGCACAGTCGCCGACAACCTCCGGTTCGGCAAGGCCGACGCCACCGAGGACGAGATGTGGGCTGCGCTGGGTGTCGCGTCGGCTGATTTCGTCGCGGACCACCCCGAGGGTCTGGGCATGCCGGTCGCCCAGGGCGGCACCAATTTCTCCGGTGGCCAGCGGCAGCGCCTCGCCATCGCCCGCGCGGTGGTCCGGCGGCCGGCGGTGTACCTGTTCGACGACGCGTTCTCAGCGCTGGACGTCCACACCGACGCCCGGGTGCGGGCCGCGTTGTCCGCGGTGGCCGCCGATGCCACGGTGATCATTGTCGCCCAGCGTCTTTCGACGGTCGCTGCCGCCGATCAGATCGTCGTACTCGACAACGGCCACGTGGTGGGCGTCGGCACGCATTCCGAGCTGATCGAGTCGTGCCCCGTGTACCGCGAATTCGCCGACTCGCAGGCGGTAGCGGCGGGAGACGTGGCGTGACCCGGCCGCCGTCGGCCGCCATGCTGGCCTCGGGTGCGCGGTCCGAGAACTTCCGGGAGACGGCGCTGCGGCTGGTGAAACAGCTGGCACCACAACGTGGCCGAGTTGTCGTGGTGATGGTGTTGGGGATCGCCGGCATCGCCGTCGGCGTGATCGGGCCCCGCATCCTCGGCCACGCCACCGACCTGTTGTTCAGTGGCGTGCTCGGACGCGGCTTGCCGACCGGGATCAGCCGCGAGCAGGCGGTGGCAGCCGCACGGGCTCGCGGCGACAACACCTTTGCCGACCTGCTCGCCGGCGCCAATGTGGTTCCGGGCCAGGGTGTCGACTTCACTGCGATCGGCCACGTGCTGACTCTCGCACTGCTGCTGTATCTGGTTTCTGCCGTGATGGTGTGGGTCGAGGCACGGCTGCTCAACGCCATTGTCCAGCGCACCATGTTCACCCTGCGCGCCCACGTCGAGGACAAGATTCACCGACTGCCGTTGTCCTACTTCGACTCCCGGCCCCGCGGCGAGATTCTCAGCCGTGTCACCAACGACATCGACAACGTCCAGACGTCATTGACCATTACCGTCAGCCAGCTGCTGACCTCGGCGCTGACGGTGGTGGCGGTGCTGGCGGCGATGATCTGGATTTCGCCGCTGCTGGCGTTGATCACCGTGCTGACGGTGCCGTTCACCTTGCTGGCGACGCGGATCATCACCAAGCGGTCGCGGCAGCAGTTCATGGCCCAGTGGCGAAATACGGGCCGGCTCAACGCCCACATCGAAGAGACGTACAGCGGTTTCACCGTCGTCAAGACCTTCGGGCACCGGGCACTGGCCGAGGAGAAGTTCCGCGAGCTGAACGACGATGTCTACCAGGCGAGTTTCGGGGCCCAGTCGCTGTCCGGACTGGTCTCCCCGATCACGACGTTCATCGGCAACATCAGCTATGTCGGCGTCGCGGTGGTCGGCGGCATCCAGGTGGCGACCGGGCAGATCAGCCTGGGCAGCATCCAGGCGTTCATCCAGTACGTGCGGCAGTTCAATCAGCCATTGACCCAGATCGCGTCGATGTACAACACCATGCAGTCCGGGATGGCCAGCGCGGAGCGGGTTTTCGAGTTCCTGGACGCCGACGAAGACACCGCTCCAGTGGCCGGGCCGGCGCCGAGCCCTGGTCCAGCGGTGCCGGACCGTGTCTCACCGGACCCGAGCCGCGGCACAGCTGCGCCCGGCCGTCTCTCGACTCAGCCCGACCGTCTCTCAACCGCGCCGGACCTCGTCGAGTTCGAGCGGGTCAACTTCTCCTACGTACCCGGGACTCCGGTCATCGAGGACCTGTCGTTCGTCGCCGAACCGGGCACCACCGTGGCCATCGTCGGGCCGACCGGGGCCGGAAAAACCACGCTCGTGAATCTGCTGATGCGGTTCTACGAGCCGGATTCCGGCCGAATCCTGTTGGGCGGCCGAGACATCGCGACGATGAGCCGCGCCGAGCTGCGGTCGCGCATCGGCATGGTGCTGCAGGACACGTGGCTGATCGGCGGCACCATCTACGACAACATCGCCTACGGACGTCCCGACGCCACCGAGACCGAGGTGATCGATGCGGCCCGCACCGCACGCGTCGACCATTTCGTGCACACGCTGCCGAACGGGTACCAGACACGGCTCAACGAGAACGGCGTGAACATCAGCGCCGGTGAGAAGCAGCTGATCACCATAGCCCGAGCGCTGGTCCGGCAGCCCCAGCTGCTGATCCTCGACGAGGCCACCAGTTCCGTCGACAGCCGCACCGAGCTGCTGATCGCCCAGGCCACCGCGGAGCTGCGTCGCAATCGGACGAGTTTCATTATCGCGCACCGACTTTCCACCATCCGCGATGCCGATCTGATCCTCGTGGTCCAGGCCGGGCGCATCGTCGAGCGCGGATCCCACGACGAACTCCTCCAGCGGCACGGGGCTTACTGGAAGATGACGCAGGCCTGACGGTTGCGCGCCACGCATGTCCGGGGCTGAGCCGGCGATAACACCCTTGGCAGGTCCGTTGCGTTCGGCTGGTGCGCGGGCCTGCCGCTCCGCCGTCGAAGCGGCAGGCCCGCGATGCGCATTCACTGTTGAGTTATCAAGGTGCAGAACGCTTTATGTGTTATGCGGCGTGGTCGAGTCGCATGGTGCGGCGGTTGTAAGCCGGTACCGGGTTCCGTTGTGGGTCGACGGTGGCCGGTGGGATGAGCCAGGGGTGTCGGTCCAGCCCCATGACGACGTCCCAGCCGTCGTGGTGGACGTTGGCGTGACACGCCGGGCACAGCAGGCAGCCGTTACCCAGTGACGTCTCGCCGCCGTGGGTCCAGTGCACGATGTGATGGGCATGGGTGCGCCCCGGTGGGGCGCCGCATTTGATGCAGCACTGATCGCGCAGATACAACGCTTTCCGGAGGTGCGGCGGGAACAGCCGCTTCTCCCGCCCCATGTCCAGCGGCACCTGCTCGCCGTCCACGACGACGGTCGTCACAGCCGTGTCGCAGCAGATCCGCTCCAAGGTCATGGTGCTGATCGACCCCATGAACGCCAACTCCGCCAAATCCGGAACCTGTGCGGGCACCGTCACCAACAACTGCGTCCGCGGCGCCGACGCGACATCCCCACCGCGGGCGGCCATATCGAGCACCGCCTCCAACGCATCGGCGCGGCGCCGGCTGGCGGAGCGGGTGTCGGGGCTGCCGTCGGGTTCGGGTCGCGGCGCCGACAACTCTTCCACCGCGGCGACCAGCTTGGCGCCGACTTCGGCATCCAGGTCGGCGCGCACCTGCAGTCGCCCGTCACTGGTGACGCGATGCTCGAGGGTGTTGACCAACCGATCCTCCGCGGCCGGCAGCCCGCCTTCGGCGGCGGCGGCGCGGTTGCCGAGTTTTCGGGCCCGGTCCGCGATCGTCGCCGGGGTAGCTCCGGAGAAGAACTGCCCCAACAGATCGGCCACCTGCCGGAATCGGGCTTCCTCGTCCACCTCACCGGGTGATCGGGTTCGAATGTGGTTGATGCCCTTGACGATCGCATCGACATGCTCACCCGAGACCGCCCCATCGCACGCGTGCGCCGCCAACGTCGGCAACAACGGCAACGCCCCACCGACCCGAACCAGCCGCTCCGCCACCGCCGGTGCACACCCCAGCGACATCAGCAGTTCCCGCAGCGTCCGCCCCTGGCCCGCGGCCACACCACAGCGGTCCAACACCCCGGCCAGCGTCGCCGCCAAGTGATCGACCACATTCCGCATCCTCAACAGACACCGCGCCACCTCCAGCGCGTCGTCCCCGGCCATCTCGTCGGGAAGGACCACGTCACGCAGGTGGTCGAGAAGGGGGTGGAGATCCGATGCGATTCCCATGCCCAATTGTATCGAACAAATGTTCGAACAGCAAGGCCGGATTTTGCGAGCGCTGTAACGCACGTGACGCTATTTACCCACCGTGACCAGCGTGTACAAAGTGACCAAAGTTGTTCGCGCCGGAACGCGCAGGTTGGGGGCAGGGTCCAGTCGACCCTGCCGAGTTTGGGTGACCCGAGACGACGCGGCGTGGATGCTCGGAGGAGGCCGCAGGTGTTTGGCGCGTGCCGCAGGACATCCGCGTGCCGCGACCCACAGACCTACGGCCGGTACGGCGTAACCCGCGGCAGCCAGGCCGGGACGGACGCGCAGTAGCGCCGGTACTCGTCGCCGAATTGCCTCAGCAGGGCGGGTTGCTCATAGAAGTACACAAATGCCGCCGTCGCCAATACGAAAAACGCGGCATACCAAAGGAGTACCGGCTGCCCGAGGACCAACGCCTGACCAACGATGACGGCCGCCACTGCGAGGTACATCGGATTGCGAACGTACCGGTGCGGCCCCGTAACGACCAATGTCTGCGTCGGCGCTCCCGGCAACGGCGTGCCCAGCCCATCACTGGCGAATTTGTAGATCGCCGCAAGCAGCACCGGCAGCCCGAGAACAATCAGCACTACACCGCCGACCCATGCGCCAGGAATACCGAGGAGATCGCCGGCGCGTCGCCAACCGCTGGTCAGCGAGTACGGGATCAGTCCTGCCATGGTGCCGGGCACGATGACGGTGAAAACGGCACTGCGGACCAGGCTTTGACGTCGCAGGGACGCCGAAGTGGGCATGACTCAGGCCGCGAAGGCAGACGTCACTTGGACCCGGATTACCGGATCGGACTCGAGGCTATGCCGTAGTGCACTCTCGAACTGCCAGATGGATGCGAGGTCGTGGTCCAGTCGGCAGTCCACGGCAGCGGCCGTGCCCGACGGCGGCGGGCTGTCGGCAATGTGGTCGGCGACGGGTTCGAGCAAGGTCCGCGGCGCGGCGAGGTAGTACCCGGGATTCGGGCCGCCGACCTCGGCGGCGTACAGCAGCCCGTGCTCGGTGATGATGATGTGGGTGGCGACGACTTGCACCGGCCCGTGCCGTTCCGCCGCGCCCCATTCCTCGGCCGCCAGCCGCCCCTGGATGACGTGCAGTCGCACGTCGTCGGTCAGGAATCTCGTGAAGTCACCCGGCCCGAGCACACGGGCCGACGCAAGGTCGGCGTCCAGGCTGCCGCACAGCATCTCGCCGATGTAATTGAACAACCGATCGCTCATGACGCGCTCCCATCGGGCCAGTACCTTGAGCCTGCACCCGCGCGGCGGCGAACGTCAATGGTTGATCAGAGTTGTGGACCCTCCGCACGAAGATCGTCGACCGCTGTCATCGCGTCACGCAGTTTCGCGAGCCACTCTTCGGCATGCTCGCCGACAAGCCGCACCGACCACGCCAGCGCATCGGAGCGCGACCGTGCCACCCCGGCGTCAACCAGCGTGTCGAGAACCTGACGTTCAGGCTGCTTGAGTCGGGTCATCACCGGAACGGCCAAGTGGGTGAACAGGATTCGCTCCGACTCCCCCACTGACACGCCCCACGCCACTTTGCGGCCGTAGCGAGCTTCGGCCTCGTCGGCGATCCGCATGCGCTCGGACCGGGTCTCTTCCCGGAAGCGCGCCACCCGCCCGGAGGCACGGGCGGCCGTTTCCGGATTCTCCGGCTCAGGCAGCCGCCCGATGACCACGATCTCTTCGCGGTCCACCGTGACGTCCGGGTCACCGGCGAACCACTCTTCCGGGAGCCGGCCGGCGAACCAGTCGGCGGCGTCGCCCGCGTCGGGCTGCTGCGCTTGTTGCCAGCCGCCGCGGCGGTCCTGGCCAGAATGACGTTGCCTCATGCTTACATGATTACATCGTTACAGTTGCAACGGAACAGCCTTTCACCCCAAGCGAACGAAAGGCGTAGAAAGTGGTCTGTCAGCGCTTACGCAGCAGCGCGGAGCCGCCGAAGACGGCCAGTCCCAGCGCTACCAGCGCGAGGAAAACTGCCCAGCCCGGGCTGACGAAGACACCGACCAGCACGATGGCGGCGATTACCGGCGACGCCACGAACAGCAGCATGCCCGGGTGTTCCTTCGCTACCGCGAGGGCACTCTTCGCCCGGATCGGGTCAATTTCTTTGCGCGCCATGGAACCAGGATGCCACCCGGCGCGACTAAAAGACGAGATTCCACCGAGACCCGGATCACAGACTACCTATACCCCCTATGGGTATATACTCGCGGCATGAGTCAGGTACTTGAAGTTCAGGGAATGTCGTGCGGACACTGCGTCGCGTCCATCACCTCAGCTGTCGAGCCGCTGCCCGGCGTGACGGGTGTCGAGGTGGACCTCAAGGCCGGAACCGTGCGCGTGGACGGCGAGCCCGACCGGGCCGCCGTCGCCGCCGCGATCGAAGACGCCGGGTACGACGTCGTCCAACCGGCATGACGACCAGCGAGAAGCCGGAGGCGGATCGCGCATGACCACGTCGGTCACGCTGTCGGTGGGCGGTATGACGTGTTCGTCATGCGCCGCCCGAATTGAGAAGCGGCTCAACCGGATCGACGGTGTTCACGCCAGCGTGAACTTCGCGACCGAGCAGGCGGCCATCACCCATCCCGACAGCGTGACCACCGACGAGCTGGTCGCGGCCGTCGAGGCCACCGGCTACACCGCAAGCATCAACAAGGCCGATGCCCCCGCCGAAACGGCCTACCTGCCGCGCCTGCTGGTGTCGCTGGCCCTGACGATCCCCGTCATCGCGCTGTCGATGATTCCAGCGCTGCAATTCCCGCACTGGCCCCTGTGGGCGCTCGCACTCGCCACGCCCGTGGTGTTCTGGGGCGCCTGGCCACTGCACCACGCCGCCTGGACCAACCTGCGGCACGGCGCGGCGACCATGGACACCCTGGTATCGCTGGGCGTTCTCACGTCGTACCTGTGGTCGGCGTGGATGCTGAGCACCGGTAGCGACCATCTCTACCTGGAGGTCGCCGCCACCGTCACGACCCTGATCCTCGCCGGAAAGTTCTTCGAGACCCGCGCCAAGCGGCAGTCCGGCGCGGCGCTGCGTGCGCTGCTCGATCTCGGTGCCAAGGACGTCGCGGTGCTCCGCGACGGCCACGAAACCCGGGTTCCCATCGAGGAACTGGCAGTCGGAGACGTCTTCGTGGTCCGCCCCGGCGAGAAGATCGCCACGGACGGCGTGGTGGTGTCCGGCACATCTGCCGTCGACGCGTCGATGTTGACCGGCGAATCGGTGCCCGTCGAGGTCGGCCCAGGCGACCAGCTGGCCGGCGCGACGGTGAATGCGGGTGGGCGCCTTGAGGTCGAGGCCACCCGCGTCGGCGCAGACACTCAGCTGGCGCAAATGGCGCGCCTCGTCGCCGATGCGCAGAGCGGCAAGGCCGAAGTGCAGCGTCTGGCGGATCGGGTGTCCGCGGTATTCGTGCCGGTGGTCATCGCCCTGGCGCTGCTGACGCTGGTCGGCTGGCTGATTGCCGGCAGCGCCGGGGCGAGCGAAGTGGCGGGAGGAAGCACTGTCAGTGCCGCACTCACAGCGGCCGTTTCGGTGCTGATCATCGCCTGCCCCTGCGCCCTCGGACTGGCCACGCCGACGGCGCTACTGGTCGGCACCGGTCGCGGCGCGCAGTTGGGCATCCTGATCAAGGGCCCGCAGGTGCTGGAATCAACCCGCAAGGTCGACACCGTCGTGCTGGACAAGACCGGCACCGTGACGACCGGCAAGATGACGGTTGCAGCAGTACATGCCGAGTCCGCCAACGTATTACGGCTCGCCGGCGCGTTGGAGCACGCCTCCGAGCACCCCATCGCCCAGGCCATCGCGACGCGGGCCGCCGAGGACGGATCGCTACCGGCGGTCACCGACTTCGTCAACCACGACGGTCGCGGTGTCACCGGTGTGGTCGACGGCCACGAGGTCGCGGTGGGACGACGCAGCTGGCTCACCGCGGACGCCTCCCCGCAATTGCAGACCGCCGCGCAGAAGGCCGAAGCGGAGGGCCGCACCCCGGTGTGGGTCGCGGTCGACGGCGCCATCGCCGGCGTCATCGTGGTGTCCGACAAAGTGAAAGACACTGCCGCCGAAGCCATTGCCGACCTGAAGAAGCTGGGACTGAAACCCGTCCTGCTGTCCGGGGACAACGCCCGCGCGGCCGGCGCCGTGGCTGCCGAAGTCGGCATCGAGACGGTGATCGCCGAGGTGCTGCCCGCCGACAAGGTCGACGAAATCAAGCGCCTGCAGGATCAGGGCCGGGTCGTCGCGATGGTCGGCGACGGCGTGAATGATGCTGCCGCCCTTGCCCAGGCCGACCTGGGACTGGCGATGGGCACCGGCACCGACGTGGCGATCGAGGCCTCGGACCTGACCCTGGTCAGTGGCGACCTGCGGGCGGCCGGCGACGCGATCCGGCTGTCGCGGGCCACGCTCAAGACCATCAAGGGCAACCTGTTCTGGGCGTTCGCCTACAACGTCGCGGCGATTCCGCTGGCGGCCATGGGCATGCTGAACCCGATGATCGCCAGCGCGGCAATGGCTTTCAGCTCACTGTTCGTGGTGAGCAACAGCCTGCGACTCCGCCGTTTCAAGCCCAGCCGGTAGCTACCAGATCTTCACCCAGTCGACCAGCATGTCGGCGGGGTAGGTGCCCGGCCCGGGATCGCCGCCCCCGGAACCGGCCACGGCGAGCCCGAGGATGGGGAACAGCGTGTAGCCGGGATCGTTGAAGTGCCAGTTGGGCAACGACTTTGCCGGGACGTTGAAGTACGGCTGCGCGCCGTCGGTGTAGTCCAGCCAGAACCGGATCCCGGCATCGTCCCATTGGCAGCGCCAGTTGTGCCACGCGGAGTCGGGGGTGATGGTGTGCGAAACATGTTCGCCGCCATTGAGGTTGACGTGCACCGTGGTACCGGGGGCCCAGCTCCCGTTGCCGTACCACTCCATGATGTCGACCTCACCGCCGATGCCCGGGGTGTTGTTGGCCAGGTACCAGGCCGGCCAGCAGCCGGGGGTCAGGCAGTTGAGTTTGATCCGCGCCTCGAAGGTGTGGCCGATGCCGGCCTTGAAGTTGCCGAAAATCTTGCCACTGAAGTAGGTGTTGCCGTCCTTCGCGGCGCGGATCACCAGGTTCGATTTACCGTCGAGGAACAGGTTCTTGCGGTCGTTGCGGTACTGGCCGACGTGTTCGGGCAACTCCCAGTATGTGGGGTTCTCCATCGACTCCCGGGCGGTCGCGATCTCCCATTTCGAGGTGTCGGGCGACGATCCCGCCGGCCCGTCGAAGTTGTCCTCGAAGATCAGTTTCCCGGGTGTGTCAGCGTGGGACTCGGCCGTGGGAAGCGTGGCGGCCAACAGGCCCAGCCCCGCCATGGACAGCATGCTGCGACGATCAATGTCTGGCATGCCTACCCATGTAAGCGGCGTCCCGGCCTTCGTGCAAGCCGGTGCGCGTCGGGCACCCGCGCCGCGGCTAATCCTCGCTGCGGCGGGCGCGGAACAGTTTCACCTCGTCACGGATGCCTTTCAGCCGTCGTGCACCGGCGAAAGACCACTCGAAACCCGGTGCGTCACCGACCGCCTCGCGTGCGGTTTCAGCCAGCAGGACGGCGCCGGGGCGCGCCACGCCCGTCACCCGGCTGGCCTGGTTGACGGGGCGGCCGAACCAGTCTCCGGCGCGGCTCACGGCCGGGCCTGTCGCCATGCCGGCTTTGAGCCGCGGCAGGGCCTCGTCTTCGTCGGCCGCGGCGACCAGTTGCAGCACCACGTCGAGCAGTGGCACCGGCTCAGCACTGACGAGCATGACCTCGTCGCCGATGGTCTTGACGAACCGCACCGGTGGGACAGCGAGATCACGAGCGAGGTCGGCCAGCCGCTGCGACAACTGCTCCAGATCCTCCGGCGGCAGTTCCTCACCAAGGCTGGTGAAGCCGACCAGGTCGGCGAAGGCGACCGATACCTGCCCAGAGCCCGGCAGCGGCCGCCCCGCGATCCGCTCGCTGGCGCTGACCTCCTCCTCCAACAGAGCGTGCAACAACTGGGTTCGGAGCATGTCCTGGATCATCGGACCCAGCAGGGGCGCCGCCTTGCTGATCAGCGCGGCAGTCGCCTTCGCTCCGTCGAGTTCGCTGACGCCGGGCTGCAGGATCGCGGACAACGCGGCAAACCGCATCACCTCGACCGTCCGGGCGAGGCCTTCGGCCATGACCTGAACGACGGCCACGACCTGGTCCTCGGGGAGCCCGAAACGGAGAAACCGCTGGGCGTACCCCATCAGGTCGCTGTCGACCGGCAGGTACAGCGCCGCATCCGCGTCCTCCGTGCGGGGCCGGCCGGCCGCGTGCAGAATCCGTTGCAGGAGGCCCAGATCCACGCCCCACTGCGCGCTGATCTGCCGAGCCGACAGCCTGCTGCCGTCATCACCCAGTGCCCGCCGAGACGGCAGTAGCGTCGGCGCGAACGCCTCGGTGATCTGCTCCTCAGTGAACCCCTCGGACAGCAACCATGCGGTCAGCTCGTCGCGGTCGTCGGGCTCGGCAGCTTGTTCGCTCACCCGGCCAACCTATCGTGACCGCGAGCCCCGCAGAATGGGCACATGACCGAGCCAGAGATGCCGCTCCGCACGGGGCTGCCAGCAATCGTCGGCGCCAACCCACGAGTGCTGCTCCTGGGCTCGTTTCCCAGCGAGAAGTCACTGGACACCGGCGAGTACTACGCCAACACCCGCAACCAGTTCTGGCGGCTGCTGGGCACGCTCCTCGGATTCGACGCGGAACTCCCCTACGCCGAGCGCATCGATGCCGTCACCGCCGGCGGAGTGGCGCTGTGGGACGTCGTGCACAGCTGCCGGCGCGTCGGCAGCCTGGACGCGAACATCGACCGAAAGACGTTGGTACTCAACGATTTCACCGCTTTCCTGACGCAACACCCGACAATCGAGCGGGGTTTCGTCAATGGGCTGACGGCGTACACGTTGTTTCAGCAAGCCGGCATCGCGCTACCCGCCGCCCGGCTGCCGTCGAGCAGCGGCGCGTTGACCATGTCGTTCGCCGACAAACTCGCGGCGTGGCAGGTGGTCCGCTGAACGTTTCACTTCGGTTGATCGGGGTACGTCGGGCGAATGCGGTGTGTATCCGCATCCGGACCCAGGGGGTTTACCCATGTCACGCATTGCCAAGAACCTGCCGGGATTCACGAAGTATCTGGGTGCGGCGCTGACGGCGCTGACGATCGGTGGTCTGATCGCAGCGACGCCTGCCGACGCGTTCTCCCGACCAGGACTGCCCATCGAATACCTGGACGTGCCCTCGGCGGCCATGGGCCGAAACGTCAAAGTGGAGTTCCAGGGTGGTGGCCCGCACGCCCTCTACCTGTTGGACGGCCTGCGCGCCCAGGATGACACCAACGGCTGGGACATCAACACCCCGGCATTCGAGTGGTACAACCAGTCGGGCATCTCGGTGGTCATGCCGGTCGGAGGTATGTCGAGCTTCTACACGGACTGGTACCAGCCTGCGGTCGGCAACGGCACCACTCAAACCTATAAATGGGAGACGTTCCTGACCCGCGAGCTGCCGGCCTGGCTGTCCGCCAACAAACACGTCTCGACCGGGGGCAACGCCGTGGTCGGGCTGTCGATGAGCGGCTCGACCGCACTGATCTATGCCGCCGACCACTCGAATGTATTCCGGTACGCCGGCTCACTGTCCGGATTCCTCAACCTGTCCGATCCCTTCTGGCCGCCGCTGGTCGGGCTGGCGATGAACGATGCCGGTGGCTTCAATCCCGGCGCGATGTGGGGTCCGCCGAGTGACCCGGCATGGGCCCGCAACGACCCGACGGTCAATGTCGGCAAGATCGTCGCCTCCGGCGCCCGGCTGTGGGTGTACTGCGGCACGGGCACACCCGACGACTTGGCAGGTGCCGCCAGCGGTGCGCCACAACAGTTCCTGGAGAACTTCACTCTGGCGTCCAACACCAAGTTCCAGGCCGCGTACGTCGCCGCCGGCGGGCACAACGCCACGTTCAACTTCCCGCCGACCGGCACCCACACCTGGGCCTACTGGGGTCAGCAACTCCAGCAGATGAAGCCGGACATCCAGGCCGCGCTCGGCGCGCGCTAACCGACGGCAGGCCGCCGGCCCGCCCACGGGCGCGCACCCTCGATCTGCGCACTCAGCGACAGCAGTGTCGCCTCGTCAAAAGGCCTGCCCACCAACTGAATCGACGTCGGGATGCCGTTGTCGTCCAGCCCCCAGGGCACGACGGCCGCGGGTTGACCGGTGACGTTGAACATCGCTTGAAACGGCACCCGCGCCGCGACCGACGCCAGGGTCGCGACGGCGCCCCGGCGCTGATACTGCCCGACCCGAGACGGTCCGGTGGCAGTGCCAGGGGTGATCACGACGTCGACTTCGTCGAACACCGACTGCACCCGCGCGGTCAGTGCGGGTTCGCCGGCCCGGATCGCATCGATCCGCCGCTGCGAGATCAACCCACCGATCCTGGCGAAGGCCCGGGTCCGCCGGTCCAGTCGCTCCGGGTGCGGCAGCGCGGCCACGTCGTCGTAGACGCCGCGAAAGTACCGCGGCAGGGCGTGGCCGTACACCGCCGCCCGGGGGTAGTCCGGATCTCGATGGACGACGTCGTGGCCGAGTTCACGCAGCAGCTCACCGGCCTGCGCCACCGCGGCGCGCTGCTTGGCTCCCACCCTTGCGGTCACCAACGGTGGCACCTTGGTGCTCAACGCAATCCGCAAGCGTCCGGGTGCCCGCCGGGCGGCGTCGACGAAGCCACCGTCGGTGGTGGCGTCGAGGAACAGGGCCGCGTCTTCGACGGTGCGGGCCAGTGGCCCGTACGCGACCAGCCCGCACCACGAATCGTCGTGCGGGCTCATGGGCACCCGGTCACGCTGCGGTTTGATGCCGTACAACCCGCACCACGCGGCGGGAATCCGGATCGAGCCCATGCCGTCCGATCCCAGTGCCATCGCCGCCAGCCCCGCGGCGACCGCGGTGCCACTGCCGCCGCTGCTGCCGCCCGGCGCGTAGCCCGGATTCCAGGGGTTCCGCGTCGCGCCGTAGGTCAGCGTCTCGGTGAACGGCCAGATCATCATCTCGGGCACCGCGGTCTTGCCCAGGATCACCGCGCCGGCGGCGCGCAGCCGGCGGATCACCTCGGCATCCGCGGTGGCCGCCGGTCCGTGCGCGCTGCTGCCGAACGTGGTCAGCTCGCCCGCCACATCGGTGTCGTCCTTGATGGCGATCGGCACGCCGAGCAGCGGCAGCCGTTCCCCCGCGTCCAGCCGGGCCTGCGCGGCCCGCGCCTGAGCGCGGGCATCATCGGCCAGAACGGTTCGATAACAACGCAATTCGGGATCGATCCGCCCGATCCGATCCAGGTACAGCTCGACGAGTTCGGGTGCGGTCACCGCACCGGCGGCGAGCATCCTGGCCTGTTCGGCCGCACCGGCGAACGCCAGCTCACGAGAGTCCATGCGGCGCAGATTACCCATCATCGGCGGTGTTTTGTGGCGTACTCCCCCGGTGTACAGCCCAGCATGGCCCGGAAGTCGTTGATGAAGTGTGCCTGGTCGTACCAGCCCAATCGCACTGCCAGGTCGGCGAAGTCGAGGTCGGGCACCGTCTCGATCTGCAGTGCTGCGTGCTGCAGGCGGTAGCGGCACAGCACCCATTTCACCGGCACTCCGACGTAACGGCGAAACACCCGCTGCGTGGTCCGCTCGCTCCAGGGCGACAGCGCCATCACCTGTTCGACCCGGTGCAACTGTGGATCTGCGCTGACGCGGTCGAGCAACGTCAACAGGTCGCGATAGGTGGTGTCCACGTCGGTGCGGTTGCCGATCGCGGCGTCGAGGGCCGCGGCCGTCTGCTCGATATCGTCGGGGAAAGACGCTGAGGTGCCGAGCAATTCGGCGCCGGCAGGAACCACGTGGCCCGTGAGCGCGCCGGCGTCCCGGCCGAACCGGGCGGCGAAGCCGCCGGGCCGGAACCTGGCGCCCACCACCGCACCCGACGCGGACAGGGTGGTGGTGAACACCCGCTCGACCACGCCGTGTACCAATGTCGCCGGCAGTCGGTGACCGTGCCGAACGCCGTCGGTGCCCCACTCGTGCGTCAGGTGCACCGCGGGAAAGGTGATGACCGTGCTGTCGAACGGGTCGGCGTCCCGTAGATCCCAAGTGACGGACCAGAAATTCTCGACCCAGACGGCTGCCGCGGCGGACGGCTGCCACTGCTGCAGGTCGAACACCGAGCCGGTATTGGCACGGCCGACCACACCAAGCCTCGGAGCTGTTGTCGGGTTTTTCCAAGCCGCCACACACTGACCCTACGAAACTGGGTGCCATGAGCGTGCAACCAATTCCCCAGGGCTACACCAGCCTCACCCCGTTCCTGGTGATCGATGGAGCTGCCGCCGCGATCGACTTCTACGTCGAGGTGTTCGGCGCCCGGCTGATCGAGAAGATGGATGCCGGCGACGGCACCGTGGCACATGCCGAGCTGGACTTCGGTACCGGCCGGCTGCAGTTGTCCGATCCCAACCCGGACTACGAACTGGTGGCGCCGCCACGCAGCGGTCCGGTCACGCATTCGGTGGTGTTGTACTGCCCCGACGTCGACGCGGTGGTCGACCGCGCCGAGCGTGCCGGCGCGACAATCCGGGAGGCGACACAGACTTTCGTCACCGGTGACCGGTTCGCGTCGATCATCGATCCGTTCGGCCAGCGCTGGGCGGTGATGACGCGGGTCGAAGAAGTCGACGCCGCCGAACGCGAGCGGCGCCTGTCCGAGTGGGCGGCCGCGAACGTCTGAGTCGCACGACGTCCAGGCGAGGGGCAAGGCCTGTTGTGGGGGCACCTCCCGCCTGCGGGGGAGAGTGCGACAAATGTTGTCTCAGCCGGTTGGCCTACCGTGAACTGATGGCCTGTGTGTTCTGCGACATCGTCGCCGGGAAGGCACCCGCGGTGCGCGTCTACGAAGACGCCGACTACGTGGCGTTCCTGGACATCCGCCCGTTCTCCCGCGGCCACACCCTGGTGGTGCCCAAGCAGCACTACGAGAACCTGGTGGACACCCCGCCCGACGTGGTGGCCGGCATGGCCAAACTCGGTCAGCGCATCGCACAGGCGTCGCGCGAGTCCGGCCTGCACGCCGACGGCAACAACATCGCGATCAACGATGGCAAAGCCGCATTTCAGACGGTGTTCCACATCCATCTGCACGTCGTCCCACGCAAGACAGGCGACAAGCTGGCGTTTGCCAAAGGCATGCTGTTGCGCCGTGATCCCGACCGGGAAACCAGTGGAAAGATCCTACTGGAGGCGGTGGCGCGCCTGTCTGATCCGCAGGCAGACTTGAAGCCATGAGCATGCCCCTGTGGGAGAAATACCTCGGCCTCCCGTTGCTGAAGATGCACGACCGGATCTACCAGAAGACCGAAGGCCGGATCGGGCACCAGTTCCCCGGCGTCCCACCGAGCCTGCTGCTGCACACCGTCGGCGCCAAGACGGGCCTGGCACGCACCACGTCGCTGACCTACGCGAAGGACGGCGACGCCTACCTGGTGGTCGCGTCCAAGGGCGGCGAGCCGACGGCGCCCGGCTGGTACTTCAATCTGAAGGCCAACCCCGAGATCGAAATCAACGTCGGCACAAAGCGAATCCCGGTGACGGCCCGCGTGGTCGGCAAGGATGACCCCGACTACGCGCGGCTGTGGCAGGTCGTGAACAAGAACAACGCCAACCGGTACGCGGGCTACCAGAAGCGCACCACCCGGCCCATTCCGGTGGTCGCGCTGACCCCGCGCTAGAGCAGCTGCTCGGCGAGCAGCCGTAGCGTCGTCTCACGAGCCGGGGCGGTGGCTGGATCGCAGCCCCGGCGCGCGGCGGCGACGGGGCTGACCATCACCTCGTCGACGCCGAAATGCGATGCCAGGTCCCGAATCTGGGCCGCCGCCTCTGCGGGTGCGCCGACGACGGCCCGCTCCATTCCAGCGGCGACGATCGCCTGCTGCGTCGGCGTGAGCTGGTTGTGCTCCGAGTCTTCGACCAGGTCCAGCGGGCGCAGCGGCTCGCCGGTGCGCAGCCACGCCATCATCTGCAGGTTGGGGCGGATCAGCTGTTCGGCCTCGTCGCGCGTCTCCGCCACGCAGGCATTGACGGTCATGAAGGTCGTTGGCGCGTCCGCGAATTCGCTGGGCCGGAACTCCTCGCGATAGGTGGCCAAGGCCTCCTCGGTGCCCTGCCCGGAGAAGTGGTGGGCGAACACATACGGCAGCCCCTTGGCGGCGGCCAGGTGCGCCGAATACATCGACGAGCCCAGCAGCCACAGTTTCGGCGGGCGCACCGCCGACGGGGTGGCCTTCAGGATGTAGTTCTTGTCCAACAGGTTTCGCCCCTCGAGGGATACCTTGACGCCGCCGGGGCTCATCAGGGCGACGACGTCATCGAGGTACTCGGGAAAACGCTGGATGTCCTCATCGGTGCGCCCGGCCGGGCCGCGCAGCGCGATCGAGGTGACGGGGTCGGTGCCCGGCGCCCGGCCGACACCGAGGTCGATGCGCCCCGGGGCCGCCGCTTCCAGCAGCGCGAACTGCTCGGCGACTGCCAGCGGTGCATGGTTGGGCAGCATCACGCCGCCCGAGCCCAGCCGCATCTGCGAAGTCTGGGCGGCCAGGTAGCCCAGGACGACAGGTGGGCTGGTGGCGGCGACCGCGGGCATGTTGTGGTGCTCGGCCACCCAGTAGCGCGTGTAGCCCAGCTGGTCGGCGGCCTTGGCGAGGCGCACAGTGGCGGCGAAGGCGTCGACGGTGGACTGGTCGCTCCGGACGGGGACGAGATCGAGGACAGACAACTGCACGATCTAATCCAACCCTTCCGGGAGCGATGCGATTCCCTTGGCCGTGCTGAACACGTCGTCCAGCATGGCCGGGGTGAGCCTGCCGGTGAAGGTGTTCTGCTGACTGGGGTGGTAGCAGCCGAGGAGGCGTCGCCCGTCGGGAAGCGCGGCCAGCGCGCCGTGCCCGAACTTCGGATACGGCCGTCCCGCTCCCGTCAGGTCCAGCGCGGCCTTCCAGGCGAAGCCGCCGAGCGCGACGACGACCCGGACGTCCTGGCCAGTCAGCCGCCACTCGGCACTCAGCCACGGCTCGCACGTGTCCCGCTCCTGCGGCGTCGGGGCGTTGTCCGGCGGCGCACAGCGGACCGCGGCGACCACGCGAATATCGTTGAGGGCCAGCCCATCTGCCGCGTCGATGCTCTCACCACTGTTGGCCAGGCCGGCCCGATGCAGGGCGGCGAAGAGGAAGTCGCCCGACCGGTCGCCGGTGAACACCCGGCCGGTGCGGTTGGCGCCGTGCGCGGCGGGCGCCAGACCCAGCACCCAGATCCGCGGCCGGTCCACGCCGAGCCCCGGCGCGGGCCGACCCCAGTACGGCTCACCGGCGTAGGCCTTGCGCTTGGCCACCATCCGTATCGCGACCTCCTCACGCCAGGTGACGAGGCGGGGGCATGCGCGGCACACCGATACCTGAGCGTCGAGGTCGGCCACCTCGGTGCAGCGACGGGCCCTGGTGCGGACCTGCGTCGCGGTGCGGGCGACGGAGGTGTCGGCGTCGGCCGGATCCCCGGGCCAGCCCGAGCCGGCCGGCACCGGCGACGGGAACAACATTCCGGTTCTGGGATGCGGCAGCACCCCCAAGATTCTGCCCCTAGGCAGTGCGGCTAAGCGGCGAAGCTGTCCAATTGGACGCTGTGGTAAGCCGACCGCAGCCTTTCGTACCGGTACCGGTTGTACGCCAACGGATCCAGGACGACGGCTCGCGGCAAGTACCGCCAGGCCAGCTGCGATGCCTTCAGATACAGCGCATATTCGACGCGGGTCAAGCGGGTCGATCGAATGTCGAGCAGCTCCTGCATCTTCGGGTGGGCGTGACGCTGCCCGAGCACCTTCGGCACCCGCAACACAAGCGGCGTCACCGCATTCCACAGCGGCAAGATGAGAACCTGCAGCCGCTTCGGCAGCAAAGCGGGAACCGGCAGGTCATCGAAGCTGTCGTTGGCGTACTGCAGAAATCCGTTGTCCGCCAAGTGTTCTTCAGCGACGCGGTCGTAGTACGCCAACATGTCGGCCAGTGTTTCGGGCAGCTTGGCGCGGGCACTGGGCAGCTCCAGATAGCTCGTCATCGACCGCAGGGTCTGATATACGACCTCGCGTTGCCCGGCGTCGAGATCGTCGCCGCGGACCGCGAGGTAGCCGCGGTAGAACAGATTCAGTGAGCTGATGGCGATCCAGTTCCAGAGCTCCGGGTCGAGCGCACTGAATCTGGTGTCCGCGAATTCGCCGTTGCCCGTGCCCCGTACGCCGCCATGCAGCCGTTTGAGTTCCTCGGTATCCCACCGCCGGTCGGCCTCGTCGCCGAACAACATCAACATCCCATGAGCCAGCGACCGGATGCCCCGATCGGTGAAGTTCTCCTGAAACCGGCCGGACCAGTCAACCGCCGCGGCGATCGGGCGGTACGCAACCTGATCGAGCGCCAAGCGCCCGAACAGCCCGAGGCTCAACGGCGAGCCCAACCACCACCGGACGTCGGCCGCCAGCTCCGCGTGGGGCTGGCCCGGGTGCCACGGCTCGACTGCGGCGTCTACGGATGCTGCAGTGCTCGTCATCCCGAATCCAATCTGTCATCAAGCGTTGATAGATGGGATCAGCGAACCATCTGTCAACACGTGTGTCAAGATTGGTGACATGAGTGGGGCAAGGCAGTACGGCGGGCGCAGCGGTGCCGACCGCGTCGCCGAGCGGCGGCGCCGGTTCGTCGCCGCCGGCCTGGACCTCATGGGGACCAAGGGCATCGCCGCGACAACCCTGCGCGGCGTCGCGGAGCGGGCCGGGCTCGCGGCGCGCTACTTCGCCGAGTCGTTTCCCACCATCGAGGACCTGCACCTGGCGGTGTTCGACAGCATCATGGCCGAGGTCGAAGAGCGTGGACTCGCCGCGATTGCCGATACCGAGGGCAGCCCCCGGGCGCGGGCGCGGGCGGCGCTCAGCGCACTCGCCGACGTCGCGCTGACCGACCGGCGCAAGGGTCGCATCGTCCTGATCGAGGCAGTTTCCTCAACGGTCCTCGGACCGCGCCGCCTCGCCGAGGCTCAGCGATTCGCCGGCATCGTCGCCGGGCTGAGCGGTTCCGAGACCGACCCGGAGCCCCTGGATGTGCAGTTGGCCGCACAGTTTGTCATCGGCGGAGTGGCCGAGACGCTGACCGCCGTCCTCGTCGGGGAGATCACCGTCGACCGGGAGCATCTCATCGACATGCTGAACGACCTGTTGTTTGCTTCATTGCGGGCAGTCCGCGCGACAGCCGGTGCCGTCAGAACGGGATGACCGACTCGCTGTTGAGGTTCAGCCACACCCGGCGCGCCCAGCGTCGCACTGGACCGGCGGACAAGTGGGCGATCAGTTCACGGTCGTCGATCAAGTAGCCCCCGGGCACCCGCTGCCACAGGCCGGCCATCCAAAGCTCCAGCGCCGCAACGGTTGTCACGGGGCCTGAGGCGATGAGATCGAGCGCCGCGTCGGTCACGAAAGCCGGTCGGCGCGTGCGCACGCTATGGCTCACGGCACGCACGTGGAGCTCTATCGCGGTCGCAGACACATGCGCTCCGCGACGGCTGTCGCGCAGCGCTTCCATCTCGGCCAGCAAGGCCTTGCTGTACACATAGCTGACGATACCCGTAACACGGGTGTTACACGGGATTAATGCCTACGGCACACGGCGCGAGTCTTCGCTGGTCACCACCCGACTCCTAGACTTGCCCCGTGCATACCGCGCTGCCCAGCCTCATCGCCGAACTCCCCGCCGACGCCGTCGTCACCGATCCGGACATCGTCGCGTCCTACCGACAGGACCGGGCCCTCGATCCCGACGCCGGCACCCCCATCGCGGTAGTCCGGCCACGGAGCACCGCGGAGGTGCAGACGATCCTGCGATGGGCCAGCGCGCACAAGATCGCGGTGGTGCCGCGCGGCGCCGGCACCAGTCTGTCCGGCGGGGCGACCGCGGTCGACGGCGGCATCGTGCTGACCACCGAACGGATGCGCGACATCGTCGTCGACACCGCGACCCGTACCGCGGTGGTGCAGCCCGGCCTGCTCAACGCCGAGGTGAAGAAAGCCGTTGCGGCCCATGGGCTCTGGTACCCGCCCGACCCGTCGTCGTTCGAAATCTGCAGCATCGGCGGCAACGTCGCGACCAACGCCGGCGGCCTGTGCTGCGTGAAGTACGGCGTCACCACCGACTACATCCTGGGTCTGCAGGTGGTGCTGGCCGACGGCACCGCGGTGCGACTCGGCGGACCGCGACTGAAAGACGTTGCGGGACTGAGCCTCACGAAACTGTTCGTCGGCAGCGAGGGCACCCTCGGCATCGTCACCGAGGCGACGCTGCGCCTGCTGCCGCCGCAGCACCGCGGCTGCACCGTGGTGGCGAGCTTCGACTCGGTGCGCGCGGCGGCCGATGCCGTCGTGACCATCACCGGCAAGATTCGCCCGTCGATGCTCGAGTTCATGGACGACGTCGCGATCAACGCCGTCGAGGACAAGCTCAAGATGGGGCTGGACCGCAGCGCCAAGGCCATGCTGGTCGCAGCCTCCGACGACCGCGGCCCGGCCGGCGTCGAGGACACCGAGTTCATGGCCCGCGTGTTCACCGAAGCCGGTGCGACAGAAGTGTTTTCGACTGACGACCCGGACGAGGGCGAGGCCTTCGTGGCCGCCCGGCGGTTCGCCATACCCGCCGTGGAAGCCAAGGGCCCACTGCTCCTGGAAGACGTCGGCGTGCCGTTGCCCGCGCTGGCGGACCTGGTCGCCGGCGTGGGCGAGATCGCCCGCAAGCACGACCTGCTGATCTCGGTGATCGCGCACGCCGGGGACGGGAACACCCACCCCCTGATCGTCCACGACCCGAACGACGCCGAGAACACGCGGCGCGCCAACATCGCATTCGGCGAGATCATGGATCTGGCCGTGTCACTCGGCGGCACCATCACCGGCGAACACGGCGTCGGCCGGCTCAAGCGGCCGTGGCTCGCCGGCCAACTCGGGCCGGAGGTCATGGAACTGAACCGCCGGATCAAAGCGGCGCTCGACCCCGACAACATCCTGAATCCGGGGGCCGGAATCTGATTTGGGGCATTGACACGCCGAGCCCACCGCCGTACACATAAGACATGACGGCGATTTTGTCTCACGAGACATCCGGCTCCCCCGTGGCGTTCCAGCTTGCCGATTCAGCCGGGTGGGTCGACCCCTGGCCGATGTACAAGTCGCTACGCGACCACGATCCCGTCCACCACGTGGTGCCCGCCGACAATCCGGCTGCCGACTACTACGTGCTGTCGCGGCACGCCGACATCTGGACCGCGGCGCGCGATCACCAGACCTACTCCTCGGCACAGGGCCTGACCGTCAACTACGGCGAACTGGAACTCATTGGCCTGCAGGACAACCCGCCGATGGTCATGACGGACCCGCCCGTACACACCGAATTCCGAAAGCTGGTGTCACGCGGCTTCACGCCGCGCCAGGTCGAGGCCGTCGAGCCCAAGGTGCGCGAGTTCGTCGTGCAACGACTGGAAAAGCTCAAGGCCGCCGGCGGCGGTGACATCGTGGCCGAGCTGTTCAAGCCGTTGCCGTCGATGGTCGTCGCGCACTACCTGGGCGTGCCCGAGGCCGATCGCGACCAGTTCGACGGCTGGACCGAGGCCATCGTCGCCGCCAACACCGCCGAAGGCGGCCTCGGTGGTGCACTCGAGACACTGGGCAGCGCGCTCGGCGACATGATGGCGTACTTCACCGCGCTGATCGAGCGCCGTCGCAAGGAGCCCGAGGACGACACGGTGTCGCACCTGGTCGCCGCGGGCATCGGCGCCGACGGCGACATCAGCGGCGTGCTGTCGATCCTCGCGTTCACGTTCACCATGGTCACCGGCGGCAACGACACCACCACCGGAATGCTGGGCGGCTCGGTGCAACTGCTGCACCGGCGCCCCGACCAGCGCCGGCTGCTCGTCGAAAACCCCGACCTCATCACCGAATCCGTCGACGAACTGCTCCGGCTCACCTCGCCGGTGCAGGGCCTGGCCCGCACCACCACCCGCGACGTGACCATCGGCGACACCACCATCCCGGAGGGCCGCAAGACCCTGCTGCTCTACGGCTCGGGTAACCGCGACGAACGCCAATACGGGCCCGACGCAGGCGAATTGGACGTGACACGAGCACCACGCAACATCCTGACGTTCAGTCACGGCGCGCACCACTGCCTGGGCGCGGCGGCCGCGCGAATGCAGTCCCGCGTCGCCCTGACCGAACTGCTCTCGCGGATACCGGAATTCACCGTCGACGAGGATCACATCGAGTGGGCCGGCGGCAGCTATGTGAGACGCCCACTGTCGGTGCCGTTTACCATTTGCTGATGGCAAACGACTGGCTGGCCGGCCGACGCACCGAGGTCGCGGCGGAGGCCATCCTGGACGCCGCTGACCGCCTGTTCGCCGAGCAGGACGCCGCGACCGTCGGCATGCTCGAAATCGCCAGGGCGGCAGGGTGTTCCCGCGCCACGCTGTACCGGTACTACGAGAACCGCGACGTGCTCCACCTGGCCTACGTGCACCGCGAGGCGTTCCGGGTGTTCGCCAAAGTCGGCGAGCAGATCGCGGACGTCACCGATCCGCGCACCCGTCTGCTCGACGGTGTGGCGATCGCGCTGCGCAGCGTGCGGGAAAGCCCAGCACTGTCATCGTGGTTCGTCGCCACCCAGCGGCCCATCGGCGGTGAGGTGGCCGCGCAGTCGGACGTCATCACGGGGCTGGTGGCGGCGTTCCTGTCGGCGTCGTGGCCCGAGCTGGAGACCGAGGCCGCGCACCGCCGGGCCAACTGGCTCGTCCGAATGCTGGTGTCGCTGCTGATGTTCCCCGGCGCCGACGAAGACGACGAACGCGCGATGCTCGACGAATTCGTCGTACCTCAGCTCGTTCCGGCCGACTAGGCCTCCCAGTACGCCCGGGCCTTGATGGCCTTCTTCGGAATCTGGTAATCCTCGCGCAGCACCTTGACCACCGACCGGGTGGTCCGGTTGTCGCACGCCACCCAACCGAAGTGGTCGGAGGCGTCGAACGCCGACGCCCGCACGGTCTCGACGAGCGCCTCACCGTTGTTCTTGCGGTCGACCCAGGTGACGGACAGCCCCGGAGCGCCGGTGCCCACCTCAAGGTCGCGGTCGTCATCGTGACCCGCCTCCAGGTACACCTGGACGGACGCCTCGCCGATGGCCTGCAGCAGCGAGTTGATCGCCGGCAGCGATGCGGTGTCACCGACCAGGAGGTAGCCGGCCGGCGCGGGCTCGGGCAGCTCGAAGCTGCTGCCGAGCAGCGTGACCTCGAGGGTGTCACCGGGTTTGGCATTTTGAGCCCAGCGGGTGGCCAGCCCGTCATGGAGCGCGAAGTCGATGTCGGTGGTGCCGGCGACTGGATCGGGGTTGACCAGCGTGTAGCCACGCTGGTGCGCCTTGTCCCCGTCGGGGAACCAGCCCCGGACCCACATGGTGGGGTGCACCGGCCGCTCGGTCAGCAGGTTTCCGGTGGTGAAGTGCAGCCGCAGGTAGTTCGGGGTGATCTGGGTGCGGCCGGTGACGGTCAGCTCGTAGTCGCCGCCCCGCCACAGTTTGACCAGCGCGCCCTGGATTCCACGCGACGGCTTCGACTCGGTCATGTATCACCCTCCGATTGGACTCTTAGGGCAGCATAACCTAATTGATGGTGTTGGTTGATTGCCTGCGATTTGCGCTGGCCACAGCTATCTTCGAGCCGTGTTCGGCATCCTCCGGCCCTGCCGGCATCGGCTCGGCAAGGAACTCGCGGCCGTCTGGACCGCCCAGCTGTGCGGGCTGTGCCTCGCGCTTCGTGACGACTACGGGCAGGGTGGCCGGGTCGCCACCAACTACGACGGGCTCGTGGTGTCCGCGTTGGTGGAGGCGCAATCCACGGCGACACCCGGACGCCGCGAGGCCGGCCGCTGCCCACTACGCGGCATGCGCAAGGCCGACGTCGCGGTCGGCGAATCGGTCCGCCTCGCGGCCGTGGTCTCGCTGGTGCTCGCCGCGGCACGGGTGCGTGACCACGTCGACGACGGCGACGGGGTCTTCGCCGCGGCCGGTGTGCGGCCCGCGGCCCGACGGATCGCCGACCGCTGGGCGCGCCAAGGTACAGACGTCGGTACCGCACTGGGCTTCGATACCGCTGTGCTGATGGACGCGATCGGGCGGCAGGCGGCGCTGGAAGCCGCTGCGGCACCGGGTAGTTCGTTGCTCGCGGTCACCGAGCCCACCGAGACCTCCGTGGCCGCGGCCTTCGGACACACCGCGGTGCTGGCCGGGCGGCCGGCGAATGTCGAGGCGCTGCGCGAGGTGGGCCAGTTGTTCGGGCGGGTCGCGCACCTGCTCGACGCGGTCGAGGATCTGCACGACGACCGCGTGCACGGGAAATGGAACCCGTTGGCCGCCACCGAAACACCGATCGGCGACGTCCGGACCCTGTGCGACGACGCGGTGCTCGGCATCGAACTGGCCCTGGCCGACGTGGAATTGACCGACGGGCGGTTGGTGCACCGGCTGCTGACGCGCGAATTGCGACGGGCCGTGACCCGGACCTTCAGCGGCGCCGGGTTCAAGGCGACGGACGTGCCGCCAGACGCGGTCCCGCCGCTCGCCTCATTCGGCGAATTGCCGTTGGACGGCGGCGCCGGGGAGGAAACCATCGAAGAGGATCCCGACAAGAAGGCCGAGCGGAAGGCGCGCTGGTTCGACGGCTGCTGTACGTGCGACTGTTGTTGTGATTGCGGGGATTGCGACTGTTGCTGCGACTGCGGGGACTGCTGCGACTGCTAGTTCCGCACCCGCGTGAACCGGTGCAGCAACCACGACACCGGAATGGTGAACAGCATCGTCCAGGTGAACAACGCGAACGTCGACCCCGTCCAGATGTGCTGCTGCATCACCTCGACCATGACGAGTTCCATGATGATCAGGTGCACCAGGAAGATCTCGTAGGAGATCTCACCAAGGAACACCATCGGCCGGCTCCCCAGCAGCCACGCGTACCAACCCCGGTTTCCCAGGCCCAGCGGTGCGACGACCAGGCTGGCGATGGCGGCGTACAGCACCGCCTTCCACAGGCTCTGCGGCAGCGTCGCGGGCGAAGTCGTCGGAGCGCCGGCGATGGGCGTCGACGCGATGAGGTAGCAGACCAATGCCAGTGGGATGCACAGGAATCCGTAGGCCCGCACACCCATCACGGACAGCACCGAGAGCAGCATGCCGCCGACGAACCAGATCAGGTAGGTGGGCAACCAGAGCCGGGCGCCGTCGGGCAGGAAATCGGTGGTGTGCACGAGCGTCAGCCACGCCAGGCTCGACGCGGCCAGCACCCCCAGCGCACCGAGCAGCCGGGCCGGCCGCCACTGTCGCCGGCACAGCACGACCATCAGCACATAGGCCAACAGCGGAAGGGCAACGTAGAACGCAACTTCCACCGCCAGGCTCCACATCTGGGTGAGTCCCTGATGCAGCCAGGAGAACAGGTAGTTGTCGGTGTAGATCTGGGTCAGCGTGAGATTCCGGACCAGCCCCAGCCAGGTATGCCCGGGGTTGGGGCCGGCAGTCCGGAAGTGATACAGCGCGTAGGCCGCCAGCACCGTCACCACGTAGGCGGGCATGATCCGTCGCACCCGGTGCCAGGCGTAGCGCCGCACCGACGGTGCCTCGTAAGGCTTTTCGGCATCGGTCCGAGCCAGCGCCTTGACCCACGGGCTGAACAACAGGAAACCCGACAGCACGAAGAAGATCGGCACACCGATCTCGGCACGCGAATACATCAGCCCGACATAGGTCTGGGTGTACTTACCTGTCGTGAACGCTGCGTGGGTCAGGACAACGAGCAGTGCGGCAACCGCACGGACCCCGGTGAGTGAATCAACCCGGGTCACTTGTACTTGCGCTTGCCCTCGCCTCGACCTTCGCTGTGGCCGCCGCGGCGATCGTCGTCACGGCCACGGCCTTTGTACGGCCCACGATCTTGACGGCCACCGCGATCGGAGTACGAACCCCGGTCCGAGCCGCGGTCGGGGCGCCCGCCACGATCCTGGTAACCGCCGGATTGCCCGCCCTTGTCCAGCTCCAGGTGGATCAACTGGCCCGAAATGCGGGTGCTCTCAAGCTTTTTGAGCGTGTCCTTGCTCAGTTTGGCAGGCAGCTCGACCAGCGAGTGGTCGACGCGGATGCTGATGTGCCCGAAGTCGCTGCGGTTGAGGCCACCCTCGTTGGCGATGGCACCCACGATGGCACCCGGCATCACCTTGTGCCGCTTGCCCACGGAGATGCGGTAGGTGGCCAGATCCTCGCGCGTCGACCGGGGCTTGCGCTCGCGGTCGCCACGGTCGCCGCGATCATCGCGATCCCGGTCCGTGCGCTCGCGCCGCTTCTCCGGCGGCGGCTCCTTCATTAGGAACTCTTCGCCGCCCTGGGTCAGCGCCGCCAACGCCGCCGCGACGTCGGCCATCGGCACATTGTTGTCGCGTTCGTAGTCCTCGATCAGCCTGCGGAACAACTCGATGCCGGGCGCATTGAGGGCATCAGTGATCGAATCTTGGAACTTCGATACGCGTTGCGCGTTGACGTCGTCGACCGAGGGCAGCTGGGACTCGATGAGCTTCTTACGCGTAACGCGCTCGATCGAGTTGAGCAGATGCCGTTCCCGCGGGGTGACGAACAGCAACGCGGTGCCCGACCGACCCGCGCGGCCGGTACGCCCGATGCGGTGCACGTAGGACTCGGGGTCGTGCGGGATGTCGTAGTTCAGCACGTGCGAGATGCGTTCGACGTCCAGGCCGCGGGCCGCCACGTCGGTGGCGATCAGGATGTCGATCGAGCCGTCCTTGAGGCCGTTGATCGTGCGCTCACGGACCGCCTGCGGAATGTCACCGTTGATCGCGGCCGCGGAAAAGCCACGGGCCCTCAGCTTTTCGGCGACTTCCTCGGTGGCCTGCTTGGTCCGGACGAAGACGATCATCGCCTCGAACGGCTCGACCTCGAGCAGCCGGGTGATGGCGTCCATCTTGCGCGCGCCGGCCACCTGGATGTAGCGCTGCGTGATGTTCTCGGCGGTCTGCGCCTTGGCCTTGATGGTCACCTCGACCGGGTCGTGCAGGTACTTCGAGGTGATCTTCTTGATGGCCGGCGGCATGGTGGCCGAGAACAGCGCGACCTGCTTGTACTCCGGGGTGTCCGCCAGGATGCGCTCGACGTCCTCGGCGAAGCCCATCTGCAGCATCTCGTCGGCCTCGTCGAGCACCAGGTAGTCCAGGTGCGAGAGGTTCAGGCTGCCCTTGCTCAGGTGATCGATGACCCGGCCCGGGGTGCCCACCACGACCTGGGCGCCGCGCTTGAGGCCGGCCAGCTGCGGCGTGTAGGACGACCCGCCGTAGATCGCCAGCACGTTGACGTTCAGGTGCGCGCCGTACTTGCCGAACGCCTCGGCCACCTGCAAGGCGAGCTCGCGAGTCGGCGCCAGCACCAGACACTGGGTGTTACGGCTGGTGGGGTCGATCTTGGACAGCACCGGAACCGCGAACGCGGCGGTCTTGCCGGTGCCGGTCTGGGCGAGACCGACGACGTCGGATCCGCTCAGCATCGCGGGAATGGTCGCGGCCTGGATGGGCGAGGGTGACTCGTATCCGACGTCGGTCAGCGCGCGCAGCACCTCCGGGCGGATGTTCAGGTCGGCGAAGGTGACCTCGGCGTCGGCGGAGGTTTCAGAAGTGACCTCGGCGCTGGACTCAGCGGAGGTTTCAGAAGTGGTGTTGCTGCCGCCCGAATCCGGGTCGGTCTCGGGTGAAGACGTCGTCATTATGCAAGGAGTCTAGAGGGTTATCAGGCCAGGTACGCCCAGCATGGCCGACCGGCCTCGGCCTCGTCCGCCTTATAGGGTGGCCGGGTGCGCTGCGCCGAACCGAAACTGATGACGATCGCGGTGGCCGCACTCGCTGCGGCAAGCCTGTCCGCCTGCGGGTCGGGCGACTCGACCGCCTCCAAAACTCCCGATCCGACCGCGCCGGCCGCTGCCAAGAAATCCGCCGCGCCGACCGTCGTCGCAGGTCCGAAGACCAGCGCGGCGCCGGCCGATCCCTGCGCCGTCAGTCTCACGGCCCCCGATATCGCGAAGGCGGTGTCGACGCTGCCGGCCGACCCACGGAGCAAGCAGGGCTGGAGCCCCGAGCCGCTGGCCGGGAACTACAACCAGTGCGCGCCACTGTCGGTGGTGATTGTGAAAGCGAACACCAACGCCGAGCAGCCGAACACCCGCGCCGTCATGTTTCACCTGGGCCAATTGATCCCGACCGGCGTGCCCGACACGTACGGGTTCAACGGCATCGACCTCGCCCAGACCACCGGCGACACCGTCGCGCTGAGCTACACCAACCCGGCCAGCGGGCTCAAGAGCATCGTGCGGTTCCACTGGAACGGCAACGGTGTCGAGCTGATCGGCAACACGCACTAGGTGCGCAGCACCTTCTCCATGGCCTTGCCCTTGGCCAGCTCGTCGACCAGCTTGTCCAGGTAGCGGATTTTCCGCATCAGCGGGTCCGCGACGTTCTCGACGCGGACGCCGCACACCAGCCCGGTGATGAGCGCGGCGTTCGGGTTCAGCTTCGCCGCGGCGAAGAAGTCCTCGAACGTCGTCTCTGCTTTCAGGTGCTCGGCCAGAGTGGCCTGGTCGAAGCCGGTGAGCCAGCTGATGACCTGGTCGAGTTCGGCGGTGGTGCGCCCCTTCTTCTCCACCTTGTTGACGTAGTGGGGATAGACCGACGCGACGCTCGTGGTGAAAATCCTGCTCACTCCAGCCACGGTAACCCCGGTCTGTCGGCGGGCTGCCATATGGTGACGACGTGTTCCTCAGTCCGACCGATCACGCTGCGCCGGTCATCTACAGCGCATCGGATCTCGCGGCCGCGGCGCGCTGCGAGTACGCGCTGCTGCGCCGGTTCGACGGGCTGCTGGGCTGGGGGCCGAAGGCCACCGTCGACGACGATCTGCTGGCCCGCACTGCCGAACTGGGCGACGCGCACGAGCAGCGGCATCTGGAGCAGCTGCAGGAGGCGTCCGGGGACAACGTCACCATGATCGGCCGGCCGCGGCCGTACACCGTGGCCGGGCTGATCGGCGCGGCCGAAGCGACGAAGGCGGCCGTCGACCGTCGGGAGCCGGTGATCTATCAAGCCGCGATGTTCGACGGCCGCTTCCTCGGTTTCGCGGACTTCCTGATCCTGGAGGACGGCCGGTACCGCCTGCGGGACACCAAGCTGGCCCGCTCGGTGAAAGTCGAGGCGCTGCTGCAATTGGCGGCGTACGCCGACGCACTGGAACAGGCCGGCGTGCCGGTGGCGCCCGAGGTGGACCTGGTGCTCGGCGACGGCACCATCGCCAGTTATCCGGTGGCCGAACTACTTCCGGTCTACCTGCCGCGGCGGGCAGCGCTGCAGCGACTGCTCGACACGCACCGGGCCGGTGGGGCTCCGGTGTCCTGGGAGACGCCTGAGTTGCGGGCCTGCCACCAATGCGAGGACTGCGAGGTCGAGGTCCGCGAACGCGACGATCTGCTGCTGGTGGCCGGCATGCGGGTGAGCCAGCGGGCCCGGCTGCTCGACGCCGGGATCACCACCATGCACGAGCTGGCCGAGTACGCCGGCGCGGTGCCGGGGCTCTCGTCGCGCATCGTGGCGAACCTCGTCGGCCAGGCGCGGCTGCAGGTCGCGCCCCCGATCGACGACAAGCCACAGTTCGAGGTCATCGACGCACAGCCGCTCACCGCGCTGCCCGAACCCGACCGCGGCGACCTGTTCTTCGACTACGAAGGCGACCCGCTGTGGACCGAGAACGGCCGGGACTGGGGCCTGGAATACCTCTGGGGCACCCTGACCGCGACCGGGCAGTTTCACCCGTTGTGGGCGCACGACCGCGCCAGTGAACGCCAGGCCCTCATCGATTTCCTGGCACTGGTCCGCAAGCAACGCAAGCGCTACCCGAACATGCACATCTATCACTACGCGGCCTATGAGAAGAGCACGCTGCTGCGGCTGTCCGGGCGCTACGGTGTCGGTGAGGCCGAGGTGGACGAGTTGCTGCGCAACGGCGTGCTGGTGGACCTTCTGCCGTTGGTACGCAAGAGCATTCGGGTCGGCACCGAGAGCTACAGCATCAAGTACCTGGAGCCGCTGTACATGGGCGGCGAGTTGCGCGACGGCGACGTCACCAAGGCCACCGACTCGATCACCGAATACGCGCGCTACACCGACCTCGAGGCCGCCGGGCAGCACGAAGAAGCGGCGACGGTCCTCAAGCAGATCGAGAACTACAACCACTACGACTGCCGCTCCACGCTGCGGCTGCGCGAGTGGCTGCTCGGGGTGGCCTGGGCCGAGGGCATCGCGCCACGCGGACCGGCGAGCGGCGGGCCCGCGCAACCCGAGACGGCGGTGCTCGCCGACGACGCGACACAGCGCGCGCTGGCGAAGTACGCGGGCGACGGCACCGCGGCACGCTCGGACAAGCAGCAGGCCGTCGCCATGATCGCGGCCGCCCGTGGGTACCACCAGCGCGAGGAGAAGCCGTTCTGGTGGGAGCATTTCGACCGGCTCAACAATCCGGTCGACGAATGGGCCGACTGCACAGACGTTTTCGTGTCGACGGCGACCCCGCACGTCGCCGTCGACTGGAACATACCGCCCAAGGCCCGCAAGCCGCAGCGCCAGGTACTGCTGCGCGGTGAGATCGCCGCCGGTTCGATCCCGCCCGGCGCCGAGGTGTTCGCCCTCTACGAGCCGCCCTCTCCGCCAGGCCTTTCCGACGATCCCGATGTCCGCGCCGCCGGTACCGCGAAGGTATTGGACTGCAACGAGGACGGCACCGAGGTGCTGATCATGCACCGCACCGGCAAGGACGGCGACCAGTTCGCGCAGCTGCCTTTCGCCCTGACGCCGGGTCCGCCGCCGAACACCAAACCGCTGCGGAATTCGATCGAGACGACGGCCGGCGTGGTCGCCGCCGGGTTGCCGTCGTTGCCGCCCGATGCCGCGCTCGACATTCTGCTGCGGTCCGCCCCGCGCACCCGGTCCGCGGGTCCGCTCCCCCGCACCGGTGACACGGCGCGGGACATCGTTGCCGCCCTGCGGGATTTGGACTCGTCGTACCTTGCGGTGCACGGGCCGCCGGGCACCGGCAAGACCTACACCGCCTCGAAGGTCATCGCCGACCTGGTCAACCAGAACCACTGGCGCATCGGCGTGGTGGCGCAGTCGCACGCCGTCGTGGAGAACGTCCTCAGCAGCGTGGTCAAGGCCGGCGTCGACGGCCGGGTGGTCGGCAAGAAGCGTGCCCCCGCGGACGCGCCGTTCGCCGACGTGCCGGACAACCAGTACGCGCGATTCATCGAGGACAGCAGCGGCTGTGTGATCGGCGGCACCGCTTGGGATTTCGCCAATGACGGCCGGGTCCCGCGCGGCTGCCTAGATCTGCTCGTCATCGAGGAGGCCGGCCAGTTCAGCCTGGCCAACACCGTCGCCGTCGCGCCGGCCGCGAGCAATCTGCTGCTGCTCGGCGATCCGCAGCAGCTGCCGCAGGTGAGCCAGGGCACCCATCCCGAGCCCGTGGACGAGTCGGCCCTGAGCTGGCTGGTCGAGGGCCGGCACACCCTGCCCGCCGAACGCGGCTACTTCCTGGACGTGTCGTACCGGATGCACCCCGCGGTGTGCGCGCCGGTATCGGCCCTGTCATACGACAACCGGCTGCTGTCCGCCGAAAGTGTCAGCGGCGCACGGCAACTGGCCGGGGTCGAACCCGGCGTGCACCTGCTGACCGTCGACCATGAGGGCAACGCGACCGAGAGTCGTGAAGAGGCCGAGGCGATCGTCACCGCCATCGCCGGCCTGGTCGGTCGGGAGTGGACCGACGAGGATGGCACGAAAACCCTTGGACCCGAAGATGTTCTGATCGTGGCGCCATACAACGCGCAGGTGGTACTCCTGCGCGACCAAATGGACGCGGCCGGCTACGGCGACGTCCAGGTCGGCACCGTCGACAAGTTCCAGGGGCGGCAGGCACCCGTGGTCTTCGTCTCGATGACGGCGTCGTCCATCGCCGAGGTCCCCCGCGGAATGGGTTTTCTGCTGAATCGCAACCGGCTCAACGTGGCGATCAGCCGCGCGAAGTACGCCGCCTACGTGGTGCGCTCGAGGTACTTGACCGACTATCTGCCGTCGACCCCGGACGGGATGATCGAACTGGGCGCGTTCCTGTCGGTGACGGGGGCGCAATGACGCTCCTCGCCCAGCTGGCCGAGATCGTCGGGGCGGCCTATGTCACCACCGATCCCGACGTCCTCGCCGGCCGGGTCGTCGACCACACCGGCCGCTATCACGGCCGGGCTCAAGCGCTGGTCCGCCCGGGCAGTGACGAGGAAGTCGCGGCCGCACTCCGCGCGTGCCGCGACGCGGGCGCCTACGTCACGGTGCAGGGCGGGCGGACGTCGTTGGTCGCCGGCACCGTCCCCGAGCACGACGACATCCTGCTGTCCACCGAACGACTGTCGGCGGTCGGCGCCGTGGACACCGCGGAACGGCGCATCCGGGTCGGCGCCGGAACCACGTGCGCCGCAGTGCAACACGCTGCCGCGGCGGCGGGGCTGGTGTTCGGGGTCGATCTGGCGTCGCGTGACTCGGCGACCGTCGGCGGTATGGCGTCGACCAACGCAGGCGGACTGCGTACCGTGCGCTACGGCAATATGCGTGAGCAGATTCTGGGCCTCGACGTCGCAATGCCGGACGGCTCGGTGGTGCGCCGGCACAGTCAGGTACGGAGCGACAACACCGGTTACGACCTGACCGCGCTATTCGTGGGCGCGGAAGGCACGCTCGGGGTGATCACCGGACTCGACCTTCGGCTGTATCCGGCTGCGCCGCACCGGGTTACCGCGGTGGCCGGCTTCGACGATCTGGATGCCCTGATCGCTACCGGCCGCCGGTTCCGGGATACGCGCGGCATCGCCGCACTCGAGCTCATCGACTCGCGCGGCAGTGATCTGACCGCCGAACATCTGGGAGTCACCGCGCCGGTGGACGGAGCCTGGCAGCTGCTCATCGAGATGGCAGGCGACACCGATCAGACCGAGCTGCTCGCCGCCGCACTGGAGGATGCCGAGCTGGTCGGCGAACCCGCAGTGGGCATGGACACCAGCGCATCTCAGCGACTCTGGCAGGTGCGCGAATCGATCGGCGAAATCCTGGGCTGGTACGGGCCACCACTGAAATTCGATGTGTCGCTGCCGCTTTCGTCCATAACCGGGTTCGCCGACCGCGCCGTCCACCTGGTCGCCGAGCACGCACCCGAGGCCATCCCCGTCCTGTTCGGCCACGTCGGCGAGGGCAACCTGCATCTGAACCTGGTGCGCTGCAACGTCTCCGGCGAAACCGAACGCACGCTCTACACCGCGATGATGGCGCTGATCGCCCACTGCGGCGGCAACGTCAGCTCCGAACACGGCGTCGGCACCCGCAAGCGCGACTACCTGACCATGTCGCGCACCGACGCCGACATCGCGGCCATGCGCACGGTGAAGGCGGCGTTCGACCCGACCGGTTACCTCAATGCCGCGGTGCTGTTCCGCTGACCCCGTTCCACTTCGGGCGGTAGCGTCGATATGGTGCGCCGATACGCCATGGTGGTTGCCCTCACGTTGCCCCTGCTCGCGATGACCTCGGCACCTGCCGGCCAGGCCACGCCGTCGTGCGCCGCTCCCGATCCGAGCCGCGCGCCCGCGCTCATCACCGGGTTCGACGGCTACGCCGCGGTGAACCTCTGCGACTACGCCGGGCCCAAGCACTACGGCTGGTCGTCGTACCGCTTCAAGACCGCCGGCGACGTGCACTGCGAGCTGTACGACGGACCGAACTCGTGGCAGTACTACTCGAGCATCACGTGCTGGGGACAGCTTCCAGGCGTGCCGGCGGGCGTGACCCAGGTGGAGGTCGCGGCCGGCAGCGCGGCGAGCTACGGCCAGGCGGACCTGAAGCAGAAGGAAACGCAGGACGGCGGGGTGCCTGTCGACCCGGCCAGTTACCGGGAGCTCGCCCCTGGCCAGAAGATCGCCGTCCCCGGCGCCAAAGGGTCCGTCGACGAGAACGATGAGGTGTGCGCGACGGCCGGCGACGGAGCTCTCACCTGCGAGATCCAGAATCCCGGCGAGGCCTGGGGCCAGGACAGGAAGACCCACGGATTCGTGTTGTCGGCGCAGGGCAGTCGGGTCTACTGAGCCGCGGTTGATCGTGGTCCGCCTTGTGTGGCCGCGACAGTAACGCCAGGGCGCGGATCGGGGCCGAAAATCGCCCTGTGGTTACGCTCGCGAGCGGCTGCCACCACGTGCGGCGCTACATCGAGTGCAGGCCGTAGACACCCGGCTCGTCGGCCTCGTCGTCTTCCCGGTAGTGCCGGCCCCGGCGCGGTGGCAAAGGCGCATCGGCCACCACGACCTCCGGGCGACGCGGACCCTGCCAGTGGTCGACGCGCATCGGAATAGGTGAGGTGCGCGGCTCTTCAGGTTCTTCAGGTTCTTCGGATTGTTCGGACTCGTCGGGTTCGTCGTACCCGTCCCACGGATCGGCATCGTCCACGGCATCGAAGGCGGCGCGGTCGACGGTGTACTCGACGTAGTCGTCGTCATCGGGAAAGTAGTTGGGCTCGGCAGGCTCCGGGACCGAACTCCGGGGCCGAACGAACGGCGCGGCCGTGGCCTGGCCGCGCAGGAACAGCGCGGCGACGACGCCGAACAACGCGACGAACGCCGGTAGCAGCAGCGACTGCGACATCGCGGTCGCGAACGGCTCGTGCAGGAACGGCGGCAGCGTCACGGCGGCGCCCTCGCCCGCCGGCGGCCGTCCGCCGGCGGGCAGCTCGGCGCTGATCCGGGACGTCATGTAGGCGGCCATGCCGGCGCTGCCGAGCACCGAGCCGACCTGCCGCGTCGCGTTGTAGACGCCGGAGCCGGCGCCGGCCAGCCGCGGCGGCAGATTTCGGGTGGCGGTCGCCGCCAGCGGCGACCAGATGAACGCCATGCCGACGCCCATGGCGACGAACGGCAGCACCAGTTGCCACAGCGGCGTGTCCGGGTCCAGCCCGAACGACAACCACGTCAGTCCGATGGCCAGCGCCGAAAATCCGGACCCGACGATGGGTTGCGGCGGGTAGCGATCGATCAGCTTGCCGACGAGCGGCGCCAGCATCCCGGACACCACCGCCATGGGCGCGGTGAGCAGCGCCGACTCCGTCGCACTCCGCCCGAGAACGGCCTGGGCGTGGAACATCACCGGCAAGATCATGGCGGTCACGCAGAAGCCGATGGTGGCCACGGCCACGTTGGACAGGCAGAAGTCGTTGTCGTGGAACACCGTCAGCGGGATCAATGGCTCGTTCGGGTTGACCGACTGCCAATACACGAAGGCGGCCATGAAGCCCACTCCGGCGAGGATCACCAGCCAGATCCACCAGGCCCAGTCGTGCGTCTGCCCCTCCTGCAGGCCGAACACGATGCCGAACATGCCGACACCGGACAGCACCACGCCGAGGACGTCGAACCGGTGCCGCTCGGTCGGCAGCTGCGGCACCAGCACCCAGGCCAGGGCCAGGCCGACGATGCCGATCGGCACGTTGACGAAGAAGATCCACTGCCAGCCGAGGTGGTCGACCAGCACGCCACCGGCGAGGGGCCCGACCAAAGTCGCCACCCCGGCCGTGGCGCCCCACACGCTCATGGCCGCGCCCCGGTGGTCGGGAGGGAAGATTCGGGTGATGGTGGACAGGGTCTGCGGCGTCAACAGGGCCGCGCCGAGACCCTGCACGACGCGCGCGGCGATGAGCATCCCGATGCTGCCGGACAAGCCACACCACAACGACGCCAGCGTGAACACCGCCAGGCCGGTCAGGTACAGGTTCCGCGGCCCGAAGCGGTCACCGAGCCGGCCCGCGACGAGCAGCGGTACCGCATACGCCAACAGATAGGCGCTGGTCACCCAGATGACGCCGTCGTAGTCGGTGCCGAGCTTCCGCATGATCACGACGTTGGCGACGGCGACGATCGTGGAGTCCACCAGGATCATGAAGAAGCCGAACATCATGGCCCAGAGGGCGTTCCACGGTCGACTGACCTGCGCAGTGCTCACCGACGAACTCCGGCGGAAATCAACGTATGCATGCAGTGGGTATCGAATCGGGTGGCCGGCGATGTGCCGGTCTCGACTTCGACGCTACGGACAGTCGCGGATCCGAACAAGTTCAGCAGTTCGGCGCCGTCACCACGGACCTAGTGCAGGTGACGTTCGTGTCCCGACTCACCCTTGTCCCCGACGGCCAGCAGCGCCAACAGCGCGACCACCACGCCCGTCGTCATCACGCCCGCGAGCGCCAACTCACCGTTGCCCAGCGCGCCGACGAGCGGCGCCACCGCGGCGCCGAGCCCGAACTGGGCGGCGCCGAGCGCGGCCGCCGCGGTACCGGCGGCATCGGGGTGACGGGCCAGTGCGACGGCGGGTGTGTTCGGAATCACGAGCCCCATCGCGGCCAGCATCGCCCACACCGGAATCAGGAAACCGGCCAGCCCGCCGACGTGCAGCGCCGCCAGCGCGACGAACGCGAGGCCGAACACCGACGCGGCCACCAGCGCGACCAGCGCGATCTTCTGTGGCTCGAACCGGCGCAGCAGTACGACGTTGAATTGGGTGGCACCGATGAGCGCGATCGCCCCGGCGGCGAACACCAGCGCGAAGGCCTGCTGGTCGAGGCCGTACCGCCCCTGCAGCACGAAGGCAGCACCGGCGATGTACGCGAACAGGCCCGACATGCCGAGGGCACCGACGAGGACCAGCACCACGAAGCGGATATCGCTCAGCACCTCGCCATACGTCCGCAGGATGGCCCGCAGTTGCAGCGGACGACGGTCGGCGACCGCGAGAGTCTCGGGCAGCGCCAGCACCGCCACCGCCAGGATCGCGCCGCCCAGTACGGCGAGCGCGGCGAACACCCAGTGCCACGAACCGCGCAGCAGCACCGCGGCGCCCAGCGACGGCGCCAAGACCGGCGCCACGCCCAGGACCAGGATCAGTCGCGACATCACGACGGCCGCGACCGACTCTTCGAACAGGTCACTCACCACCGCGATCGCCACCACCGAGGCCGCGGCGGCACCGACACCCTGCAGCGCGCGGGCGATGCCCAGCACTTCGATGTTCGGCGCGAACAGGCACAGCAGCGAAGCCGCCATGTGCAGGAGGATGCCGGCGACCAGGGGCCGCCGACGTCCCAGCGCGTCCGACAGCGGGCCGACGATCAGCTGACCGAGAGCCAGTCCACCGAGCGTGCCCGTCAGCGTCAGCTGCGCGACCGATGACGACAACCCCAGCTCAGAAGCTATCCGGGGCAGAGCGGGCAGGTACATGTCGATGGTCAGCGGGCCGAGCGCGACCAGCAGGCCGAGCACCACGATCATCCGGGTGCGGCTCGGCGCCGGACGGACGTCCGGAGCCCCGGCGGGCACGCCAGTGCCGGCCGCGTCGCCTACCGCTGTCAGATCCACAAGGGGCGATGCTGCCATGAATATGGTTAGCAATGCATACCGGTTTTTTCTTCCCGGCAAACCGGGCGGTCGCGCCACTGGCCCGGATGGCGCAGATGGCGCGGCCGGAGTGATCCGCGTTACCAGCTCAGCCGGTATGGGCACTCAGATGCCGCGCCGATCGTTGACCACGCGTTAGCCTGAATTCCTGAGCAAGAGATGGAGAGGCCGGCCGATGAGTGCTCGCTCCAGCATGAAGGGGCAGTTGCCTGTGAAGCATGACGCCCATGCCGAGAACCCTGGCGCCGCCGCCAAGGCGCTCTCGCGCATCCTCGAGGGCGGCGCCCGGGTGCAGGCGCCGGCCGTGGCCGCGTACGTGAACCGGTTGCGCGAGCACAACCCCGGTGCCACCCCGGCCGAGATCATCACCAGACTCGAGAAGCACTACCTGGCCGCGACCATGGCCAGCGGCGCCGCAGTCGGATCGGCCGCGGCCTTCCCCGGCATCGGCACCCTCGTGGCGATGTCGGCGGTCGCCGGCGAGACCGTGGTGTTCCTCGAAGCGACCGCGGTGTTCGCCCTGGCGGTGGCCGAGGTGCACGGCATCCCGGTCACCGAGCGGGAGCGTCGTCGCGCGCTGGTGCTCGCCGTTCTCGTCGGCGATGAGGGCAAGCACGCCATCGGGGACCTGCTCGGCACCGGCCGCACCAGCGGCGCGTGGCTCGCCGACGGCGCCGCCACGGTTCCGCTACCGGCTGTGTCGCAATTGAATTCGCGGCTGCTGAAGTTCTTCGTGAAGAAGTACACGCTCAAGCGCGGCGCCATCGCCTTCGGCAAGCTGCTGCCTGTCGGCGTCGGCGCGGTGATCGGCGGTGTCGGCAACCGGTTGATGAGCAAGAAGATCATCGAGAACGCCCGCACGGCCTTCGGGCCGCCGCCGGCGCGGTGGCGCCAGACGCTGCTCGTGCTGCCCGAGGCACGGGATAGCAAACTCTCCGCAGATTGATGCGCCAATAGGTGGGCTTCCGCCGTCCGCGGAATCGACCGACGGGTTAGCCTTAGGCGGCACGGGGGCGGGCGACCGCCGACACAACAGATGGCGGGTACGCCGGGCTGAGGTCCAGCGCTCGTCGGACAGAAGGAAACGAGGCGAATAGCGGCCGTGAGCACATCACCTTCACCATTCGGTCAGAACGAGTGGCTGGTCGAAGAGATGTATCGCAAATTCCGTGAGGACCCGTCCTCGGTGGACCCGAGTTGGCACGACTTCCTTCGTGACTACAACCCCGAAACCATAACGGACACAACGGATTCCGTACCCGTGGCAACGCCGGCCCCCGCTGCCGTGCCCGCGGCTCCGGCCCCGGCGGTCGCACCCGCCAAGGCCCCTGCCGCTCCCGCCGCAGCCCCTGCCGCTCCGACTGCGTCCGTCGCCGCGCCCGCCAAGGCCGCACCCGCCAAGGCCGCCGCCGGACCCGCACCCGCCGAGGACTCCGAGACGCAGACGCTGCGCGGCGCCGCGGCCGCCGTCGTCAAGAACATGAACGCGTCGCTGGACGTGCCGACCGCCACGAGCGTGCGCGCCATCCCCGCGAAGCTGATGATCGACAACCGCGTCGTCATCAACAACCATCTGAAGCGGACCCGCGGCGGCAAGATCAGCTTCACCCACCTGCTGGGCTACGCGATCGTCCAGGCGGTCAAGCAGTTCCCGAACATGAACCGGTACTTCGCCGAGGTGGACGGCAAGCCGACAGCGGTCACGCCGGCGCACACCAACCTCGGTCTGGCCATCGACCTGCAGAACAAGGACGGCTCGCGCCAGCTCGTCGTCGCGGCCATCAAGCGTTGCGAGACAATGCAATTCGGCCAGTTCATCGCCGCCTACGAGGACATCGTCCGGCGTGCCCGCGACGGAAAGCTGACCGCCGAGGACTTCAGCGGCGTCACCATCTCGCTGACCAACCCGGGCACCATCGGCACCGTGCACTCGGTGCCGCGCCTGATGCGCGGCCAGGGCGCCATCATCGGCGCCGGCGCCATGGAGTACCCGGCCGAGTTCCAGGGCGCGAGCCAAGAGCGCATCGCAGAGCTCGGCGTCGGCAAGCTCATCACGCTGACGTCGACCTACGACCACCGCATCATCCAGGGCGCCGAGTCCGGCGACTTCCTGCGCACCGTGCACCACCTGCTGCTCGACGACGCCTTCTTCGACGAGATCTTCCGCGAGCTGGGCATCCCCTACGAGCCGGTGCGCTGGCGGATCGACAACCCCGACTCGATCGCCCATAAGAACGCCCGCATCATCGAGCTGATCGCGGCCTACCGCAACCGCGGTCACCTGATGGCCGACATCGATCCGCTGCGCCTGGACAAGACCCGCTTCCGCAGCCACCCCGACCTCGACGTCAACACCCACGGCCTGACGCTGTGGGACCTGGACCGCGAGTTCAAGGTCGACGGTTTCGCCGGCAAACAGTTCATGAAGCTGCGCGACGTGCTGTCGGTGCTGCGCGACGCCTACTGCCGCCACGTCGGTGTCGAGTACACCCACATCCTCGAACCCGAGCAGCAGAAGTGGCTGCAGGAGCGCGTCGAGGTCAAGCACGACAAGCTGGCCGTCGGTGAGCAGAAGTACATCCTGTCCAAGCTCAACGCCGCCGAGGCCTTCGAGACCTTCCTGCACACCAAATACGTTGGGCAGAAGCGCTTCTCGCTGGAAGGCGCGGAGGCCGTCATTCCGATGATGGACGCCGCCATCGACCAGGCCGCCGAGCACGGACTCGACGAAGTGGTAATCGGCATGCCGCACCGCGGCCGGCTCAACGTGCTGGCCAACATCGTCGGCAAGCCGTACGCCAAGATCTTCAGCGAGTTCGAGGGCAACCTGAACCCGGCGCTGGCGCACGGCTCCGGCGACGTGAAGTACCACCTCGGCGCCACCGGCCATTACCTGCAGATGTTCGGCGACAACGAGATCGACGTGTCGCTGGTGGCCAACCCCAGCCACCTCGAAGCCGTCGACCCGGTGCTCGAGGGCCTGGTCCGGGCCAAGCAGGACCTGTTGGTCGGCGACGAACACGACGACAGCGACGCGCACGGCCGCTTCTCGATCATGCCGATGATGCTGCACGGCGACGCCGCGTTCGCCGGCCAGGGCGTGGTCGCCGAGACGCTGAACCTCGCGCTGCTCAAGGGCTACCGCACGGGCGGCACCATCCACATCATCGTGAACAACCAGATCGGGTTCACCACGGCGCCAACGGATTCGCGCTCCAGCGAGTACTGCACCGACGTGGCCAAGATGATCGGCGCCCCGATCTTCCACGTCAACGGCGACGACCCCGAGGCCTGCGCCTGGGTGGCCCGCCTGGCCGTCGACTTCCGCGAGGCGTTCAAGAAGGACGTCGTCATCGACATGCTGTGCTACCGCCGCCGCGGCCACAACGAGGGCGACGACCCGTCGATGACCCAGCCGTACATGTACGACGTCATCGACACCAAGCGCGGCGTCCGCAAGACCTACACCGAAGCCCTCATCGGCCGTGGTGACATCTCCATCAAAGAGGCCGAGGACGCCCTGCGCGACTACCAGGGTCAGCTGGAGCGGGTCTTCAACGAGGTCCGTGAGCTCGAGAAGCACGAGATCGAGCCCAGCGAGTCGGTGGAAACCGACCAGACCATCCCGCAGCGCCTGTTCACCGCGGTCGACAAGTCGCTGCTGGCCCGCATCGGCGACGCGCACCTGGCGGTGCCCGAGGGCTTCAACGTGCACCCGCGCGTCAAGCCGGTGCTGGAGAAGCGCCGCGAGATGGCATACGAAGGCAAGATCGACTGGGCGTTCGCCGAGCTGCTCGCCCTGGGCTCGATGGTCGCCGAGGGCCGGTTGATCCGGTTCTCCGGTCAGGACACCCAGCGCGGCACCTTCACCCAGCGGCACGCGGTCCTCATCGACCGCGTCACCGGCGAGGAGTTCACCCCGCTGCAGCTGCTGGCGACCAACACCGACGGCACCCCGACCGGCGGCAAGCTGCTGATCTACAACTCGGCACTGTCGGAGTTCGCGGCGGTCGGCTTCGAATACGGCTACTCGGTGGGCAACCCCGATGCCATGGTGCTGTGGGAAGCCCAGTTCGGTGACTTCGTCAACGGTGCGCAGTCGATCATCGACGAGTTCATCAGCTCCGGCGAGGCCAAGTGGGGCCAGCTCTCCGACGTCGTGCTGCTGCTGCCGCACGGCCACGAGGGCCAGGGCCCGGACCATACGTCGGGTCGCATCGAGCGGTTCCTGCAGGTGTGCGCCGAAGGTTCGATGACGGTCGCCATGCCGTCGACCCCGGCCAACTACTTCCACCTGCTCCGCAGGCACGGCCTCGACGGCATCCACCGGCCGCTGATCGTCTTCACCCCGAAGTCCATGCTGCGCAACAAGGCCGCGGTCAGCGACGTCAAGGACTTCACCGAGATCAAGTTCCGCTCGGTGCTCGAAGAGCCGACGTACGAAGACGGCATCGGCGACCGGTCGAAGGTCACCCGGGTGCTGCTCACCAGCGGCAAGCTGTACTACGAGCTGGTGGCCCGCAAGGCCAAGGAAAAGCGCGAGGACGTCGCGATCATCCGCATCGAGCAGCTGTACCCGCTGCCCAAGCGCCGGCTCAATGCCACGCTGGACCAGTACCCGAACGTGCAGCAGTACTTCTGGGTGCAGGAAGAGCCGGCCAACCAGGGCGCCTGGCCGACATTCGGTCTGAGCCTGCCCGAGCTGCTGCCCGAGAAGCTGACCGGCATCAAGCGCATCTCGCGCCGGGCCATGAGCGCGCCGTCGTCGGGCAGCTCGAAGGTGCACGCCATCGAGCAGCAGGCCATCATCGACGAGGCCTTCGCTCCTTAATCACCGAACGTGGGCTTGTGTGCGAACTTCCGGCGGAGTTTCGCACGCAAGCCCATTTTCGTGTGTTGGGTGTGTGCGCGTTTGTGTGCCAGGGCGGCGCCGGCCACTGCGACGCGGTCGGCGTCGAATCCCGCCGGCGGGCCGGACAGACCCAGCAGTGCCTGCAGCAGCGAGTCCTCGGCAGCGGCCAGCGTTCGGCGGGTGCTGCCGGACGGCCCGGACGGCTTGGTCGTCGGGTGCCCGGGCAGCCGCTGCAGGCCCGCGGCCCAGGGCCGAACCGCGTCGTCACCGACCCGTCCGACAGCCGACCTGATGGCGGCCAACTCCCGGGCCAGCACGCTGGGCGCCGGATAGGCGCCATCCCGTTCCAGCATGACGGCGGGCAACACCGTTCTGCGCGCGAGCTCAGCGAGCAGGTGCAGGATCGGTTCGGCCACATCGGCGGTGTGGGTGTCATGCCAGACGCCGTCGCGCAGGTCTCCCCCGGCGACGTGGACGTAGGCGATCCGCTCCAACGGCAGCGTGTCGAGCGCATCGAGCGGGTCAGCGCCGAAGTTGACGGCCGACGTGTACAGGTTGGCCACATCGAGCAGCAGGAGCGCGCCCGTGCGTTCGACGATCTCGCACAGGAACTGCGCCTCGGTGAACTCGTCGTCGGGCCAGGCCACGACGGATGCCACGTGTTCGAGGGCCAGCGGGACGGCGAGTGCATCCTGGGCGATCCGGACATTGGCCACGACGACGTCGAGCGCGGCCCGGCTGCGCGGTACGGGCAGGAGGTGGCCGGCTTCGCGGCCGCCTGCGCGCACGAAAGCGATGTGCTCGCTGACCAACGGGGCACCGAGGGCCGCCGCGCAGTCGCCGAGGTGCTTCAGCCGGCCGGATTCGGGCCGCTCCGCGCCTCCCAGCGACAGCGAAACTCCGTGCGGCACAACAGGAATTCCGCGGCCACGAATCGCCGCCAACGACTCCGGCAGGGCATCGGGCCGGATGCCCTCGGCGATCACCTCCATGAATTCGACACCGGGCAGTCGCTCGATGGTGAGGTCGATCTCGGGCCGCCAGCCGATACCAACGGCCGGCCCGGGGGCACCGGTGGTCATCCGCCGCACCCGCCGCATCCGCCACAACCACCGCCGCCGCAACCCCCACAGCTGGTGCCGCCACCGCAGCCACCGCCGCCTGCGACACCGGCGCTGCCGAGCAGCGACGTGCGCAGATCGTCATCGGTCAGTGCGGCGAAACCGAGCAGCGCGACGCCGACCACCTGCGCCTGGCGCAGGGCCTCGCTTTGTCCGGTGTCGGTCGCAGGCTCGTTCAGGCCCACGCCGGACTCGTACCGGTTCTTCATGCCCTGCAGCGCGAGCTGCCCCGCAGCCGACGGGCGGTGCGCCGCATCGGCAAGAAACGACTTCACCAGGGCGAGCGTCGACAGACCGGTGGCCACCAGGAAAACCGACAGCAGAATGACCTTGTGGTGCAGCTCGATGCCGTTGATCAGGCGGATCAGGCCGACGGCCCACACCGCGCACGGCAGCAGCACGCAGGCGCGCAGCACGCTGGTCGAGGCGCCGTCGAGAAGCAGGCCCCGCGCGCGCAACCGGTCACCGATCGCCATGACGTGCGGGTGCTTGCGCAGCCGCCTCATCGCGGCCTTCCGGCGGCGGGTCGTGGATACGCCGGCGGCGACGGCCGCATCCACGTCGTCGAGCGCGACGCCGGCGGGAAGTGTGAGCGCACCGCCGCGGGAAACCAGAAGCCGGTCACTCAAGGCCAGGTTCGCGATCGCCGCGCTGACGGTGCGGTCCGGGCCGCCGGCCAGGTACGCGGTCTCATACGGGTCCAGCAGCGGCCGCGGATTCTCCGCGTCGGCTTCCTCGTGGGTCAACACGGCCCGGAAGCCGTACATCAGCGCCAGCGCGAGCAGGTAGGTGACGAGATAGACGCCCAGAAACTGCGGTCCGGTCAGCGCCCATGATGCGGTCATCGGAATCAACTCCTTGCCATCGGGTCGAAGAAGCGGAGTGGTCAAGCGAGCGTCTCCGCAATGTCGGCGAGAAGCGACAAAATGCGCTTGCGGCGGCCGTTTCCTTGCATGATTCACAGATTGGGCGCCGCTGGTACCGTCGGGTACCATTGGAAACCGCACGCGTCCTGCGGCCCCCACCCGGTGCCATCCGACACCGGCGGTACCGGCTACTGTCGCTAGCAGCACGCGCATCGACCACAAGGGAGTGTTCATGGAGGGCTTCGCCGGGAAAGTCTGTGTCGTCACCGGAGCCGGATCGGGTATCGGTCAGGCCCTCGCCATCGAGCTCGCCCGCTCGGGCGCCAAGCTGGCGATCAGCGACGTCAACACCGAAGGCCTCGCCGAGACCGAGGAGCGGATCAAGGCCATCGGCGCCCCCGTCAAGGCCGACCGCCTCAACGTCACCGAGCGCGAAGCCTTCGCGCTCTATGCCGACGCCGTTGCCGAGCACTTCGGCAAGGTCAACCAGATCTACAACAACGCCGGCATCGCCTTCACCGGCGACATCGAGGTCAGCCAGTTCAAGGACATCGAACGGGTCATGGACGTCAACTTCTGGGGCGTCGTCAACGGCACCAAGGAATTCCTGCCGCACCTGATCGCCTCCGGCGACGGGCACGTCGTCAACGTCTCCAGTGTCTTCGGCCTTTTCGCCGTCCCCGGCCAGGCCGCCTACAACGCGTCCAAGTTCGCCGTCCGCGGCTTCACCGAGGCACTGCGCCAGGAGATGAAGCTCGCCGGCCACCCCGTCAAGGTCACCACGGTGCACCCCGGCGGCGTGAAGACCGGCATCGCCCGCAACTCCACCGCCGCCGAGGGCCTGGACGCGCAGGAGCTGGCCAAGACCTTCGACGCGAAGCTGGCCAAGACGACCCCCGAGCGCGCCGCCAAGATCATCCTCGAGGCGGTCCGCAAGGGCCACGCCCGAGTCCTCGTCGGCCCGGACGCCAAGCTGCTCGACGTGATCATCCGGGCCACCGGCTCGGGGGCCTACCAGGACCTGTTCTCACGGGTCACGTCCCGCCTCCTGCCGACGCGTTCGCACTGACGCCCACCACCACGAAAAAGGAGTGGTCATGGAGGGATTCGCCGGCAAGGTCTGTGTGATCACCGGAGCCGGGTCGGGTATCGGACAGGCCCTGGCCATCGAACTGGCGCGCTCGGGCGCCAAGCTGGCGATCAGCGACATCGACACCGAGGGCCTGGCGAAGACCGAGGAACAGGTCAAGGCCATCGGCGCCGAAGTGAAAGCCGACCGGCTGAACGTCGCCGAGCGGGAGGCCTTCGCGCTCTACGCCGACGAGGTGGCCAAGCACTTCGGCAAGGTCAACCAGATCTACAACAACGCCGGCATCGCCTTCACCGGCGATCTCGAGGTCAGCCAGTTCAAGGACATCGAGCGGGTCATGGACGTGGACTTCTGGGGCGTCGTCAACGGCACCAAGGTCTTCCTGCCGCACCTGATCGCCTCGGGCGACGGGCACGTCGTCAATGTCTCGAGCATCTTCGGCCTGTTCGCGGTGCCCAGCCAATCCGCTTACAATGCAGCAAAATTCGCCGTCCGCGGCTTCACCGAGGCGCTGCGCCAGGAGATGAAGCTCGCGGGGCATCCGGTGAAAGTCACCACGGTGCACCCCGGCGGCATCAAGACCAACATCGTGCGCAACTCGACCGCGGCCGCGGACATCGACTCCGCGGGCCTGAACAAGCTGTTCGACAAGGGCACCCTGACCACCCCGGAACGGGCCGCCAAGATCATCCTCGACGCGGTCCGCAAGGGTCACGCGCGGGTGCTGGTCGGGCCCGACGCCAAGATCATCGACGTGATCGTCCGCATCACCGGGTCTGGTGCCTACCAGGGCCTGTTCGCGGCCATCGCGGGACGAGTCCTGCCGAAACTCGGCTAGTGGTCCAGCGGGTGCTGGGCCAGCCACGCACCCGCCACCGCCGCCGGATCGGCGCCCTTGGCGACCTGACCGATCAGGTCGGTCAGCGTCGCGGTGTCGAGTTCGCCGGCAATTCCGTTGAGCGCCAACACCTGTTGCTCACCCAGAACGTTGCGCCGGTACAAGGGCACCACGTTCTCCGCGCGGATCAGCGCGGTCCGGTCGGTCAGCACCGTCACGCCCGACGGTGCCGCCGGCGCCGCGGTCGAGGTCCAGGCCACCGTCACCGCGCCGGCCTTGAGCGCTTCGAAAAGGGTTGCGGTGTCCTTGAATTCACGAGCGACCGGCAGGACACAGTCCCCCACGCGAGCTGGGTGCGCGTCGCCTGTCACCACGCCGACGGACAATCCGCCGCAATGCCCCGGCAGCGCCGCGACATCGCGCTTGCCCCACCGGTCCGCCGTCGCCGCGGTGACCGCGACGGCCGGCTTGTCCTGCGCTGACGCGGTGTAGTCGGCGGCGGCGACACCTTCCGGCAGCGCCGAGATCATCGACCGGTACACCTGCTCGTCGGCCCGTGCCGTGGCATGCGGGACGAACCGGGCGAGCAGTTCACCGGTCAGCCCCGGCGCCACCGTCACATCGGCGGAGTCAAGGGCCGCAACGGGATCCGGAACCAGGTGCACGCGGGTCGGAATACCGAAATATCCCAGCGCCGCCGAGTACAGATGAGCGAGCAGTTTCGACTCGCTCGTCGGCGCGGCACCGACGGTGACCGCCGGGGGCCCCGGCACGGATTGCCCGCTGCTGCAGCCCGCCGTCGCCGCGGTGAGCAGTGCGGCCAGCGCCACACCGCCCGCCGCGACCCGGCGGCTCATGGCGCTCAGGCTTGCGACGCGGCGGCCACTGCGGCTGCCACCGCCGGACCCACGCGCGGGTCGAGAGCGCTGGGCACGATGTAGTCGACCGTCAGGTCGTCGCCCACGACCGAGAAGATGGCTTCTGCGGCAGCCACTTTCATGGCCTCGGTGATACGGCGGGCACCGGCGTCCAGGGCGCCGCGGAACACGCCGGGGAACGCCAGCACATTGTTGATCTGGTTCGGGAAGTCGCTGCGCCCGGTCGCCACCACCGCGGCGTACTTGCGGGCCGCGTCGGGGTGGATCTCCGGGTCCGGGTTGGACAGCGCGAACACGATGCCCCCCGGCGCCATCGTGGCGATGAGCTCTTCGGGCACCAGACCGGCAGACACCCCGAGGAAGACGTCGGCGCCATCGAGCGCCTCGGCGACACCACCGGTGACGCCACGCGGGTTGGTGCGGCCGGCGAGCTCGGCCTTGAAGGAGTTGAGGTCGTTGCGACCGGAGTGCACGACGCCCTTGCTGTCGAGGACGATGATGTCGCGAATGCCGCTGGCCAGCATGATGTTGGTGCAGGCCACACCAGCCGCACCGGCACCGGACACAACGACCTTGAGGTTGTGCATGTCGCGCTCGAGCACCTTCGTGGCGCCCAGCAGCGCGGCGAGCACCACGATGGCGGTGCCGTGCTGGTCGTCATGCATGACCGGGCAGTCCAGCGCCTCGATGACGCGGCGCTCGATCTCGAAACATCGCGGCGCGGAGATGTCCTCCAGGTTGACTGCGCCGAACGTCGGACGCAGCCGGATCAGGGTCTCGACGATCTCGTCGGGATCCTTGGTGTCCAGCACGATCGGGATGGAGTCGAGGCCGCCGAAGGTCTTGAACAGGGCGCTCTTGCCCTCCATGACCGGCAGCGAGGCCGCCGGTCCGATGTCGCCGAGGCCGAGCACGGCGCTGCCGTCGCTGACGACGGCGACCAGGCGGTTGGCCCACGTGTACTTCTTGGCCAGGGTCGCGTCAGCCGCGATGGCACGGCTGACCTGCGCGACGCCCGGGGTGTAGGCGATCGACAACGCGCGCTGGGTATCCAGCGGCTCGTTGAGGGCTACGGAGAGCTTGCCCCCTTCGTGGGCGGCGAAAATCTCCGCGTCATCGATGACCACCTGGGGTGTGCGCACAGCGCCTGACTTATCTGACACCGCGTCAGGCTACTTCACTCAATTGTTACTCGCGGGTTCCGCGTAGCATTTGCGACTGGTCTATTGATCCACGAAGTCCGCCCCACGGGAGGTCAGCCGCATGCCCTCATTCCGCGCACTCCAACCGTCGAACTTCCGCCCGGTCCCGAAGAAGGCGTCCGTCGGCCCCGACGCCAGCTCCATCCATGTTCCGGTGGCCCGCGCCACCGTCGACTGCGGCGTCTACTCCATGGGCGAACGGATGCCCGGCAAGTACACCCACGGCGCCGCCGTCGCCAAGGTGCGCGAACTACGCGCGGCCGGCGCCGACGCCTTCGTGTGGATCGGGCTCCACGAGCCCGACCACCACCAGATGCAGGCCGTCGCCGACGTGTTCGGGCTGCACGAACTGGCCGTCGAGGACGCGGTCTGTGCCCATCAGCGGCCCAAGCTGGAACGGTACGACCAGACCCTGTTCCTGGTGCTCAAGACCGTCAGCTATGTCGCGCACGAGTCTGTGGCGAACGCCCGGGAGATCGTCGAGACCGGCGAGATCATGGTGTTCGTCGGGCCCGACTTCGTCGTCACCGTGCGGCACGGCGAGCACAGTGGGCTGGCGGGGGTGCGGCACCGGCTGGACGAGTCACCGAACATCCTCAAGCTCGGGCCCTACGCTGTCATGCACGCCATCGCCGATCATGTCGTGGACAGCTACCTCGAGGTCACCGCGCTGGTCGAGACCGACATCGACAACATCGAGCAGGCCGTCTTCTCGTCGCACACTCAGACCGACATCGAGAGCATCTACCTGCTCAAGCGTGAAGTCGTCGAACTGCGACACTCGGTGAACCCCCTGACGATGGCGCTACAGCGACTGCTGTCCGACCACAACGACCTGATCACCAAAGAAGTCCGCCGCTACATCCGGGACGTGCACGACCACAACAGCCAGGCCGCCGACCAGATCACCGGTTTCGACGACATGCTCAGCTCGCTGGTGCAAGCCGCACTGGGCAAGGTCGGGATGGAACAGAACGCGGACATGCGCAAGATCTCGGCCTGGGTCGCGATTGCCGCGATGCCCACCATGATCGCCGGCATCTACGGCATGAACTTCGACAATATGCCCGAATTACACTGGCATTACGGCTATTTCGCCGTTCTCACGGTGATGGTGCTGGTGTGCACGGGCCTGTACCGGACATTCCGCCGCAACCACTGGCTGTGACCTACTTCGGCCGGCGCGGCTTGGTTGCCTTCGGCGCATAGGTCCCGAGGTACGCGGTCAGCATGCTGCGTGCCTCGTCGATGGCGACGTCGTCGCCGCCGGGCGAACGCCGGAACGCAACGTCGAAGAGCCGGTTACCCGCCTCGAATGCCAACTGCACCACCAGTTCCGGGGTATCGGCCCGGACCAGTTTCTTGTCGACGAGCAATTGCCAGAACCGCCGCGCCTGGAATTCGTCGAACTCCAGGGCCAATTCGTTGAGGCCCGGGGTCCGGCTCGCGAACCACAGCTGAACGAAGTCGGGGTGCGCGCGAAAATAGATGAGGTACGGGTCGACGATCGCGTCAATCGCATCGCTGAGCGTGCGGAGCTTCGAATCGCTCACCGAAGCGGATATCTGGGCGTCGAGTTCACGGAGGTGACGCTGCGCGAGCGCCGCGTCGACCTGATGGCGGTCCGGGAAGTAGTGATACAGCGACGCAGTCGGGATCCCGGCGCGCTCCCCGATCGCCTTCAGGGTGGCAGCTTCGTAGCCCTGCTCGGTCAGCAGAGCCTCGGCCGCGTCGAGGATGGCCTGCACGCGTTCGATGCCGCGGCGCTGCACCGCCGTCGGCAGTGCCGGCGTCCCGTTATCGAACACGATTCGAGACTTTATCAACCGCGACTTGCCCCGCTGCCGTTCGTTCGTTGCTCTCGTGCAGAAGGCGATAGCCGTAGTAGTACGCGACCATCTGGGACGCCCACGTGGTCAGGGCCAGGATGTAGAAGATCGTGTGGTGCGCATCGTCCCCGGGAATGCGGTAGAAGTCGTACGTCCCGGCGATCACTGCCGCCGCAATGGTCACGGCCGCAACGGTTATCGCGGTGCCACGCGCACCGATGCGCCACACCCGCCAGGCGAAATACAGCAGGAACACAGTGGTGAGCGCGTTCACCGCGACATAGAAAATCGCCGCGGCCAGGTCCAGATCGGCAGCGAAGAACGACATCACCAAACCACCCGCGATGGCGAGCCCGAAGGCGCCGACGTCGACGGCTATCGACGGCGTGAAGCGGTGCGTGACCTTCATCAGACCCAGAACGAGAATGAGCGTGATTCCGACCGAACGGGAGAACGCATCGAGGAAGAAGGCCAAGTGGAACATCGGGCTCGTTTCATCGGCACCGACGAGCCCGTAGACGAGGAAATTGGTTCCAGAACTCGCCACGATGATCCACTCGAGGCCGAGCAGATAGTTCCGGTAGTTGCGAATGAACTTCCAGCCGTACGTGAAACCGGCGAAAATCATGAACAGGTCGGCGAGCGCGTAGAGCGCGGTCTTCACGTCCATCGTCAGCACGTCCCTAGTACGCGACGTCGAGAAGCTCGGCGCTCGGGGTGCCGACGCGTTCCAACGCACGGTAGAACAGCTGCGGCTCGACCCACTCCTCCGGCGTGAAAACCCCTGCGCGCGTTTCGCTTTCCTCATCGAGTGCGACCAACATGAAGGCTGCGCAGGCAGTTCCGGTCGCCGCCGCCATGTCGGCGAACAGGTAGGTACCCGGTCCGCTGACCGGCGTGCGGCGGCTGACCGCCGTCGGGACGCCGCCGCGCAGACCGGTCACCTCGACCTTCAGCCCGGACTTGTACGGGAACGTGTGTCCCACGGCTGCCAGGGCGAGAAACCTGAGGAGCTCGGTCCATGACGATTCCCCGGTCCGCACGAGGTCGCGCAATCCCGACAGCGCGTGGCGCCAGCCCTTGACGCTGCCGAACTTGTTCGTCAGCAACGCTTCCAGGAAATCGATGGCCTCTTCCACGGGCATCTGCCGCTTCTGTACGGCTACCCCGAGACCGCGGACCAGCCCGTTGTAGGGCGCCGGGTCCAGCCCACCGAAGCAGCGAATGTTCTTGGCCTCCGGAAACTTTCGGGGCAACGTGACCGGCTCCGGGTGAGCCGTCTCATGAACAAGGGTCAGCCCGAGGCCGGCCCCCAGCTCCGTCCAGCGGGTCTCCAACCAGGACTGATGCAGGACAGGCCCGCCGTCCTGCCAGGTCATACATGGTCCGGCGGCGACCCGCAGCATGTGATCGAGCACCGCACGACCGATGGAGCCCCGTTCATCGCCGACCACCCAGTACACGTCGATGTTCTCGACGGTGTCCAGTTCGCCGGCGGCGTCGGCGGCCAGCACGTTGGTGATGCCCGGCGACGCGCCGCAACCGATGTACATCGGCACACCTGCAGCCTGGGCTTCGTCGTGCAAAGACAGTGCGTGCAATGTGCTTTCGATGTCGTCGTCGAAATCGAGATAGGGCACCCCGGCCGCCAGGCACGCCGACATCACGGGCCCGGCAGTGCGGTTGTAGGGACCGGCACCGAGCACCACCAGTGCGGCGCCCTCGACGGCGTTACGTAGTCCGTCCGCGTCGTAGAGATCGAGTCGGGCGGCGGTGGCCAAGCCCGGCGGCAACTGCCGCATCAGCGGGTCGAGGAGCTCGGGCCGGATGTCGTACAACGCCAGCTCGAAATCCCCTCCTGCCACTGCGAAACGCCGGATGGCCAGGCGGCACATCTCGCCCGCAGCTCCGATGAAGACGATTCGTTTGGTACCCATGGCCAGGCCCCTATCGGTTGAGAGTGCTCGTCGGATCACATGCTCACAAAGTCGATCTGAAATCGATTTCGGCATTGACGCTAACAGTGACCCTTCCCTAAACTCAATACCGAATCGAGTTTTAGTTTTGTCCTGAAGGCCAAGAACGGGAGTTACGAGAAATGACCGACACGCAGAGTGCCCGTCACAACGTCGACGTGGTCGTCGTCGGCGCCGGCCTGTCCGGCCTCACCGCCGCATACCGGCTTGTCCAGCAAGGCATTTCGGTACTTGTACTCGAGGCCGGTGACCGAGTGGGCGGCCGGACCGTCAACGTCGATGTCGGTGGCGGGGCCGTCACCGACGGTGGCGGCCAGTGGATCGGCGCCCTGCACACCCGGATGTACGCGCTGATCGAGGAACTGGGACTGTCGACCTTCCAGACGTACACCGAGGGAAACAGCATCTACCTGCAACACGGGAAGCGCCGCACCTACAAAGGCACCATCCCGCCGCTGGGCCCGCTCGCGCTGGTCGACTTCGCGCAGGCCCAGTTCCGGTTGGAGCGGATGGCCAAGCAGGTACCGGTCAGGGCGCCATGGCAGGCGAAGAAGGCCGACACCTGGGACAGCACGACGCTCGGACACTGGCTGGACACCAACAGCCTGGTCGACGAGGCCCGGCATCTGTTCACGACCTGCTTCACGATGATGTACGCCGAGGACCCACACCGGATTTCGCTGCTCAAGGTGCTGCACCAGATCGCCACCTCGGGCGGCATCAACTTCATGGTCAACACCAGAGACGGCGCCCAGGACTCCAGGGTGGTCGGCGGCATGCAACTCGTGTCCACGACGCTCGCCGACCGGCTGGGTGACCGGGTGCTCACGGACTCCCCCGTCACCGAGATTCACCAGGACGACCACGAGGTGCTGGTCCGGTCCGCGCGCGCCGACGTCCGCTGCCGGCGCGTCATCGTGGCCATGACCCCGGCCGACGCAGGCCGCATTCGCGTCACGCCCGAGCTCCCGGTCCGCCGCGCGGCACTTCAGCGGGCCTGGCACAACGGCACCGAAACCAAGGTCTTCGCGGTCTACGACAAGCCGTTCTGGCGCGCGCAGGGTTTCAACGGATCAGCCCTCACCGACCTGCCGATCGCGCACTTCGTGGTCGACAACTCCCCGGCGGATGGCAGCGTAGGTGTCCTGCTGGTCTTCGTCGGTACGGCGGGCGCAGGTCCGGGCTTCACCTGGACCGACGAGGTCCTCAACGATCCCGCGGCCCGCCACACGGCATTCGTGCGCGATCTGGTCACCCTGTTCGGCCCCGAGGCGGCCAATCCTGTTGAGGTGACGGAGAAGTCCTGGGTCGACGAACCATGGATCAACGGTTGCGTCGGCACCCGCGCGCCGGGGGTGCTGACCGGATACACCGACGCCGCGACGGTTCCGGTGGGCCGTCTGCACTGGGCCGGCACCGAGGCCGCGCCCGAGTTCGAGAGCTACCTCGAAGGCGCAGTCCGGTCAGCCGAGCGCGCCGTTGCCGAGGTCCGCGCAGCCCTGAGCGATGCGGTGCGCAGCAAAACGGACCACGGATAACAACCAATCGGGCATGATCTTCCAATGAAAATTGGGAGCAGGTCCACCGTAGTCGCGCTGGTCGTTGCCAGTGGTGTGCTCACCGGCATCACCGCACCCGTCGCCCACGCCAACGGCGCGGACGCCGTGATCAGAGACCTCGAGGCCGAGGGCTACACCGTCAGGATCAACTGGCTCAACGGCAACAAGCCGGTGCTCCTGCCTCGCTGCACCGTGGTCCGGGTCAACAACCCGTCCTCCGACGAACCAGCCGAGGGTGATGTCGTGTGGGCTGATGTCGCCTGCCCGAACAACTCCTCTTAACAGCGGTCAGCTGGGTTCGGCGGCCCGACGTCGCTGATCGAGGACGTCGACGCCGTCCTGTTGCCACGCCTCACGCATGGCATCGGCGCCCTTGAGCCGCACCCACGCGGCTTCGGTCGCGGTGATGGGCGTGGCGCTCAGGATCCGCACCGGCTGATACGGCTCGGGCAGCTCGACCTCACCGATCTCGCTGGCGCCCAACAGAAATGCGGTGAATGCCGCCCCCTGCCAGAGTGGCTGCTGCAGATCGATCAGCGCATCCGGTTCGAGGATCAGGCCTTCGACGGTGGGCGCGGATGCCAGTACCGCGATCGAGCGGGCCAGCGCCGTCGGGGTGGGACCGCGCAGGGACAGCACCGCCTCCGCCCGCGGGCCGCTGATGCCGTCGGCCACCATGTCCATCGGATCCGTCATGGGCTGGCGCGAACAGCCCAGGGACGCATAGTGATACACGTCGCCGTCGGTCGGCCCGTAGCGCAGCACCTCGATGGGGTCGGCACCGAGGAAGGTGACGCTGGCGCCCACCGGTTCGGCGGTGCTGCCGCGGCCGGCGAAATGCGTTGTCAGACGGGCCCGAACCGCGCCGAGAACATCGGTCACTGCGGTAGTGACAGGTTGCGACCCGTGGCCGGGTCGAACAGGGTCAGCTTGGAGGTGTCCAGGGCCAGCTCGACCCGGCCCCCCGCCACCGCGGAAGACTTGGCCGAAACCCGTGCCACATAAGTGTTCTCACCCAATCCGGCATCTGCGGTGTCGTGGGCCAACTGCTCCAGCTGGGCGGCTTGAGCGCCGGCGCCCTCGAGCCGGAAGTGCACGTACTTGTCCGCGCCGAGCGATTCCACCAGCTCGGCGTCGACCTCGAACGTCAGCGACTGGATGCGCGCGTAGGCGTCGATCACCGAGGCGTCGTCGAACTGTTCGGGGCGCACACCCGCGATGAGATCGGCCGACGGCCGCTGCCCGTCCAGTGCCGCGCGGGCCTCGTCGCTCAACGTCACCTCACCGAAGGGCAGCTGCACCCCGACGTCGGTCCGCGTGGCCGGGAAGAAGTTCATCGACGGGGAGCCGATGAAGCCGGCGACGAACAGGTTCGCCGGCTCGTTGTACAGCTCGTCGGGAGTGCCGACCTGTTGTGCGACACCACCGCTCATCACCACCACCCGGTCCCCCAGCGTCATCGCCTCGGTCTGGTCGTGGGTGACGTAGACCGTGGTGGTGCCGAGGCGGGCCTGCAGCCGCGCGATCTCGGTGCGCATCTGCACGCGCAGTTTGGCGTCCAGATTGGACAGCGGCTCGTCCATCAGGAAGGCCTTGGGGCTGCGTACGATGGCGCGTCCCATCGCCACGCGCTGGCGCTGACCACCCGACAGCTGGGCGGGCTTGCGGTCCAGGAGTGCGGTCAGGTCAAGGATTTTGGCGGTCTCCTCGACCTTGGCCGCGATCTCGGCCTTCGGCATCTTGGCGAGGGTGAGCGGGAACGCGATGTTCTGCCGCACCGTCATGTGCGGGTAGAGCGCATAGGACTGGAACACCATCGCGATGTCCCGGTCCCGGGGCTCCTTCTCGTTGACCCGCTCGCCACCGATCCGCAGTTCGCCGGAGCTGATGTCCTCCAGGCCGGCGATCATGTTGAGCGTCGTCGACTTTCCGCACCCCGACGGCCCGACGAGGATCAGGAACTCACCGTCGGCGATGGTCAGCGACAGATCCTGCACGGCGGTGGCCCCGCCGGTGTAACTCTTGGTGACGTGGTCCAAAACGATTTCGGCCATGAACTACCCCTTCACCGCACCGGACGTCAGGCCCGCGACGATCCGTCGTTGGAAGATCAGAACAAAGATGATGATGGGCACCGTGATGACCATCGCCCCGGCGGCGATGGAACCGGTCGGCTCCTCGAATTGCGAACTGCCCGTGAAGTTCGCGATCGCGACCGGCGCTGTGATGGCCCGCTGAGTGGCGGTCAGCGACAGCGCCAGCAGCAGGTCGTTCCAGGCGAAGATGAACACCAGGATCGCCGCCGTGACGATGCCGGGCGCGGCGAGTGGCGCGACGACCTTCCGGAAGGCCTGCCCCGGCGTGGCGCCGTCCATCTTGGCGGCCTTCTCCAAATCCCAAGGGATTTCCCGGAAGAACGCCGACAGGGTGTAGATCGCCAGCGGCAGCGCGAAGGTGATGTACGGCAGGATCAGGCCCGGCCAGGTATCGAACAGCCCGACGGTGCGCTCGATGTTGAACAGCGGTGTCACCAGCGAGATCTGGGGGAACATCGAGATCAGCAACGCCAGGCCGACCAGCAGCCGCTTACCCGGGAAGTCCAGTCGCGCCACGGCGTAGGCTGCCATGCCACCGATCACCACCGCGATGGCCGTGGTGATCAGCCCGATACCGATCGAGTTGACGAGTGCCGAACTGAAGGCGCCCCCGGTGAAGATGCCCTTGTAGTTGTCGAAGGTGACCTGACGCGGAATCAGGTTGCCGTCCTTGACCGTTGACGTCGGTTTGAGGGACAACGAGAAAATCCAGAGCACCGGCAGCAGCGCGTAGACCACCACCAGGACGTTGACCACACTCCAGCCGGCCAGCCGGCCGCCGCTGCGCTGTCCGCTCATCTAGCGCACCTCGGCTTCCGCACCGGGCGCCGCGGCACCGAAGATCTTGATGTAGATGAACGCGATGATCGCGACGGTCGCGAAGATCAGCACGCTGATCGCCGAACCCAGGCCGATGTTGAACGCCTTGAACAGGTTGTCGTAACCCAGGATCGAGACCGAGCCGGTGTTGTTGGTGCCGCCCGTGAGCACATAGATGTTGTCGAAGATGCGAAACGCGTCCAATGTGCGGAACAGCAGGGCCACCAGGATGGCTGGTTTCATCAGCGGCAGAGTCACTTTGACGAACCGCTGCCAGCGGCCTGCGCCGTCGATCTGGGCGGCGTCGAGCAGGCCCTGGGGCACCAGCACCAGCCCGGCCAACAGCAGCAGCGACATGAACGGCGTCGTCTTCCACACCTCGGCCAGCACCACGATGGCCAGAGACGGCAACTGATCGGTCAACGGCGCGGTGCCCGTGGGCAGCAGGTTCGCGAGGTATCCGGTGCCCGGGGTCCACGCGTAATACCAACTGTAGGAAGCGGCCACCGTCACGATGCCATACGGAATGAGGATGGCCGTGCGCACCACGGAGCTGCCGAACATCGTCCGGTGCATCACCACCGCCAGCGCCATACCGAGTACGAACTCGATGGCCACCGACACCACCGTGATGCCGAGGGTGACCACGAGGGCCGTCCACCAGTAGTGGTCGGTGAGAATCGTCGTGTAGTTGTCCAGCCCTACGAACCGGGTCTCCCCCGGGGCCGCGAGGTTGTCCCGGTGCAGACTCAGCCACACCGCGTAGGCGACGGGGTACGCGGCCACCGCGAGCATCACCAGCACGGCGGGCGCGATCAGCGAATAGGCGAGGCGCCGGTCGCCGCTTCCACCGCTCACGGGATCAGCCCCTTGCCGTCGATCGCCTGCTGCACCTCGGAGGTCAGCTTGTCGGCGGTCCGCTCCGGATCGATCTTGGTGATCGGCGCCAGCGTCGCCGAAATCCGCGTGGAGACGGCCTGATACTGCGGGGTGGCCGGCCGCACCGCGGCATCGGCAAGCTGGCGTCTGATCACCGCGTACTGCGGGTACTTGGCCTGGAACTTGGGATCGTCATACAGCGACGCGCGGACCGCGGGCAGCCCGCCCTCCACCGACGTGAACTGCTGGTTGCTCGCGCTGCGCATGCACCGGATGGCCTCGAAGGCCTCGGCCTTGTGCGTACTGGCTTTGCCCACAGCGAGATTCAGGCCACCGATCGTGACCTTGGCCGGCACCTCGGGCCGCACCGACGGGTAATCCGCGAAGCCGAACACCTTCTTGCTCTCGTCGTAGGCGGTGGTGAACTGCGCATCGTCGGGCGCGAAGGTGCCGACGTCGTTGATGGCGCTCTTGAGATCCGGGTGCTCGTCGAGCGGGAGGAAGGGCACGCCGCCCTTGACCGCGTTCTCCAGCAGCGACGGCAGCACGAACGGCCAGTTCACCTCCAACGCGGCCTTGCCCTGCTCGAGGGCCAGCCGCGCCGTGCCCTCGTCGGTCTGGGTGATCGACGGGTCGGCGCCGGGTGCGGTGGCCACCGACTTGATGATCTGCAATGCCTTGACCGTCGCAGCCCGGTGCTCGGGGGTGTCGGTCAGGGTGACGGTCTTGCCATCGTCGGACAGCACGCTGCCGCCGGCACTGGTCAGCAACGTGTTGAACCAGACCACCAGGCCCTCGTACTGCTTGCCCTGCACGGCGATCCAGCTGGGTCCTCCGGCGGCGTGCAGCCGAGTTGCCTGCGCCACCATGTCGTCCCAGGTGGCCGGCGGCTCGGGCATCAGATCGGCTCGGTACCACAGCATTTGAGTGTTGGTCGTGATGGGCGCGGCGAACAGCCGGCCTTTCCACTGCGCGGTCTTCAGCGGTCCGGGCAAGGTGTCATCGGCGGCGTCGGCTTCCGCTTTTCCGGCCGGGTCGTCGGCCAGCGGCACGGCCCAACCGGCCTCGGCGAACTCGGCGGTCCACACGACGTCAAGGCCCATGATGTCCAGGCTCTTGTCGTTGCCGGTCAGCCGGCGGGCCAGTTGCAGCCGCTGGTCGTCGGCCCCCTTGGGCAGGCTGACCTGTTTGATGGTGAAGCGGCCGCCGAGCTCGGCGTTGCATCGCTTGGCGAGGGCCGAGAACGTCGCCTTCTCATTGGCCGACGTATAGACGTTGACGACGGTGCCGTTGTCGCCGGAACCGCAGGCGGATACCAACGTGGCGGCCGTGCACGCCGCCGCACCTGCTGCCAGCACAGCCCGCAGCTTTCCCGCGCGCACCACGGACGCCTCCTGTCTCACGAGAACCTCCCGCGCGCAAACCGTAGAGCGCCGCGGGTGTGCCGTGCAACATATCTGCCAGGTCGGCGCGAATCAGTCGGCGGGGCCGCCGGCGACTACAGCGACAGGCGCCCCAGCAGGTCGCGGCCCTGTTCGGCGCAGACGGGATCGCACAACACGTCGTAGCGTCCCGCCACGAGCTGCATCGTGGAGCTGAAATCCCTTGTGCCACGGGACATCGCATACTGCACGCCTGAGGTGATCAAGCCGAAGAAGATACCGGCGATCAGGCCGGTGAGCAGTGAGCCCCAGGCGTTGGTGCCGAAAAGGCCCAGCACCAGCCCGATGAAAAGACCCAGCCACGCCCCGGTCAGGATGCCGCCGCCCAGCACCCGCGGCCAGGTGAGCCGCCCGGTGACCCGCTCCACCTGCATCAGGTCGACGCCCACGATGGTCACGTGCTGCACCGGAAACTCTTGGTCTGACAGGTAATCGACGGCGCGCTGCGCCTCGGCATAGGTCGGGTACGAACCGATGGGCCAGCCCTTCGGCGGAGTCGGCAATCCGGGCTGTCCACCCGGGCCCGGGGTCCGGTCGGGCTGCAGCGGATTGGTCATGCCCCTGGTCTCCTGTCACTCACCTCGGAACGCGCTTCGGCTACCACGATGCCATGAACTCGTGCGCTAGGTTGGTCGGCATGACAAGTCCGGGCGGGCAGCCGGGTCAAACTCCCTGGGATCCGTCGGGACCGGCCGGTTCCACGCCCTCGCCGAGCGGCACCGACGCCGAGGCGACCAGCGACTACCCGGTCTACGAGTACCCCGCGATCGAAGAGCCCGGGCCCACCTCCGCGCCATGGCAACAGGCGCCACCCGCGCCGGTGCCGCAGGTCCCATCGCAGCCGCCGACGGGTCCGTTTGCCGCGCCGCCCGCACCTCCCGGCCCGCCGCCGGGCTTCTACGGTGCCCCGCCCCCGGGACCGTACGGACCGCCGCCGGCGATGTCACCGCCACCTGCGATGCCGCCGCAGCCGGGATACCCACCGCCGGCCGGCTATCTGCCGCCCCCGCTGTACTCGTCGTACCCGGCGCCGCGGTCGAGCGACGGCATCGCCATCGGGTCGCTGGTGAGTTCGCTGGTTGCGCTGCCGCTCTACTTCATCTGCTTCGTACTGGGTCCGGCCGGTTCGTTGCTCGGCATCATCCTGGGCATCGTCGCCATGGTGCAGAGCAAGGGCCGACCGCAGACCAACGGCAGGAACATGGCGATCGCGGGCATCGTCATCGGTGCCATCACCCTCGTCGTCGGCCTGATCGGCTTCGTGTTGCTGGTCGACTGGGCATCACGCCAAGACCCGAACTTGTGATCGGCGCACGAGTCAACCGGATGGCGGTCGGGTCGCTCGTGTGCGCACTGACCGGCGTCGTGCTCGGTCCCGTGGCGCTCATCGGCGTCGGGCTCGGTGTGGTCGCCTACGAGCGCATCCCAGGCAGCGGCACGCGCGGGAGCGTGCTGGCGTTGAGCGGCATCGTGTGCGGTGCCCTGGCGTTCCTGCTCAACCTGTTTCTGGTCGTCCTGATCCTCGGCGGCTAGCCGGACCGCTCACAACGGCGGAGTGAACCGCTCGCCCGTGCGCGTCATCCCGGCGGCGCGGCCCTTGCCCGCGATCACCAGCGCCATCTTGCGGCTGGCCTCGTCGATCATCTCGTCGCCGAGCAGCACCGCGCCGCGGGCGCCGCCGGCCTGCGAGGTGTGCCATTCGTAGGCCTCGAGGATCAGCTCGGCATGGTCGTAGTCCGCCTGCCGCGGACTGAAGATCTCGTTCCCGGCGGCGATCTGGTCGGGGTGCAGCACCCACTTGCCGTCGTAACCCAGCGCCGCGGTCTGGCCGGCGACGCGCGTGAACGCCTCGGTGTCCTTCACCTTGAAATAAGGGCCGTCGATGGCGTTGATGCCGTGCGCCCGTGCCGCCACCAGGATCGTCATCAGGACGTGGTGATACGCGTCGCCGACTAGGTAGCCGGCGGGCTGCTCCCCGACCACGAGAGTGCGCATGTTCAGGCTCGCCATCAGATCGCCCGGCCCGAAGATCAGCGCCTGCACGCGCGGTCCCCCGGCGATGGCGTCGGCGTTGACGAGCCCCTTGGCGTCCTCGATCTGCGCCTCGATGCCGATGCGGCCGACGGGCAGCCCGAGCGTGCGCTCCAGCTGGGTCAGCAACAGATCCAGGGCCTGCACGTGCGAGACGTCGCTGACCTTGGGCAGCACGATGATGTCCAGCTCGCCGCCCCCGCGCGCCACCGCCGTCACGACCTCGATCACGTCGGCGTACGTCCACGGCGTGGTCCAGTCGTTGACCCGGAGGCCGCGCAGCTGGCCCGCCCAGCCCGGCTCACACAGTGCCTGCGCCACCCGGGTCCGCGCCGCGGCCTTGGCGTCCGCCGCCACCGCGTCCTCGAGGTCGAGGAACACCTGATCGGCGGGCAACGTCTTGGCCTTGGCGATCATCTTGTCGCTACTACCCGGAACGGACAGGCACGTACGGCGGGGCCGATACAGGTTCTCCACAAACCCACTCTCTACCCTGTGGTGCATGGTGGCGGTCAACAGGGTCTACGTGGCTAGACTCGCTGGACTGGTCGTGCTCGGCCCCGACGGAGAGTCGGTCGGCCGGGTCCGCGACGTGGTCGTGAGCATGGGCATCATCCGCCAGCAGCCGCGGGTGCTCGGCCTGGTCGTCGAACTGACAACGCGCCGAAGGATATTCGTCCCGATCCTGCGGGTGACGTCCATCGAGCACAACTCCGTCACCCTCACGGGGGCGACCATCTCGCTGCGCCGCTTCGAACAGCGCCCCGGCGAGGCCCTGGTACTCGGGCAGATTCTGGACACCCGCGTCCGCGTCACCGACCCGCAGCTCGAACAGCTCGCCGGCGTCGACGTCGTCGTGGTCGACCTCGCGATCGAGCAGGCCCGGACGCGGGACTGGTTGGTGACCCGCGTCGCGGTACGGCACCGCCGGCTGGGCCGGCGCACCACGGTGCACGTGGTCGACTGGCAGAGCGTCACCGGGCTGACGCCGTCGGCGCTCGCGTTGCCGGGACAGGGCGTCGCGCAACTGCTCGAGCAGTTCGAGGGTCAGCGTCCCGTCGAGGTCGCCGACGCCCTGCGCGACCTGCCGGCCAAGCGCAGGCATGAAGTCGTCAAGGCCCTTGACGACGATCGCCTGGCCGACATCCTGCAGGAGCTCTCCGAACCCGAGCAGGCCGAGCTGCTCAACCAGCTGGGCACCGAGCGCGCCGCGGACGTGCTGGAGGAGATGGACCCCGACGACGCCGCCGACCTCCTCGGTGAGCTCGACGCCACCCGGGCAGCCATGCTGCTGGACCGCATGGACCCCGAGGATTCCGAGCCCGTGCGCCGACTGCTGCAGCACTCCCCGGACACCGCCGGTGGTCTGATGACGCCCGAGCCCGTCGTGCTCACCCCGGACACCACCGTCGCCGAGGCGCTGGCCCGCGTCCGCGACCCCGAGCTGACGCCGGCGCTGTCGTCGCTGACGTTCGTCACCCGGCCGCCGACCGCGACACCGACCGGTCACTATCTGGGTTGCGTGCACACGCAGCGGCTGCTGCGCGAACCCCCGGCCACACAGGTCGGCGCCATCATCGACAGTGACCTGCCGGTGCTGTCCCCGACCAGCTCCCTGGCCGAGGTCACGCGCTATTTCGCCGCCTACAACCTGGTGTCCGCACCGGTGGTCGACGACGAGAACCATCTGTTGGGCGCCGTCACCGTCGACGACCTGCTCGACCATCTGCTGCCCTCAGGTTGGCGGAGCGCGGACGAACCAGGGCCGGGCTCGACCCAGGCCATCACTGACAACATCTCGGGAGCAGGCCGGTGAGCGAGCCTTCGGCGCGGCAGCGCCTGGACATCCCGCGCACGTCCCGCTTCCGCTTGACGCCGCGGGTCGACGTGGAGGCCGTGGGCCAGTTCAGCGAGTCGATCGCCCGGTTCCTGGGCACGGGCAAATATCTGCTCATCCAGACGGTGATCGTGGTCATCTGGATCGCCTTCAACCTGATCGCGATCAGCCTGCAATTCGACCCGTATCCGTTCATCCTGCTGAACTTGGCGTTCTCGACCCAGGCCGCGTACGCCGCACCACTGATCCTGCTGGCGCAGAACCGCCAGGAGAACCGGGACCGCGTGTCGCTCGAGGAGGACCGCCGGCGCGCGGCCCAGACCAAGGCCGACACCGAATTCCTGGCCCGCGAACTGGCCGCGCTGCGGCTGGCCGTCGGCGAGGTGGCCACCCGCGACTACCTGCGCCGCGAACTCGACGAGCTCCGCACGTTGATTGCTCAGCAGAACGGCGGCAAGGGCGGATCCGGCAAACGCAAGACCGGAAAATCACGGCCACCGGTCGAGGAGGACGACGCCCTCAGCGGCGCCGCGGGCGACTCCACTGCCGCGGTCGAATAAGAGATTCCATTCTCCGGAATCATTGCGACAACAACCGACTGCGGAGTAGGTATGGTGACTTGGATCACAACACAGGTCACCGGGGTCACTCCGGTACTCCACTTTCATAGGATGGCTTAGTGCACATCGGGGGCGACACCGCTGATTTCGCGGACAACGCTGCGCCTACTACTGAAGTCAACGCACTCTCCGCCGAATCTGACCTGGTGGACGGCGCCATCGAGGATTACGACGCCGCCGCCGGTGACGACACCACCGCCGTTGCTGAAGCTGCGCCAGGCCGTCGCCGGCAGATCGCCCGGGCGCTACGCCGCCCGCTCGCCGGTGTCGCGGTCGTCGCGCCGCTCGTCCTGATGCTTGCCGTCGGCGGTTCGGCGCCGACTCGGCAAACAACCGCGCACAACAGCGCCACCACGGGCGTCACGCCGCTGGCGGCCGTCACATCCACAACGCCCGGACCCCGCAACCGGGCCGGCATGACGGTCGTCGCGTCCGATCAGATGCCCCGCGCCCTGCACATGGACCCCACCACCACCCTGTCGCCGCCGCCGGCGTCGCTGGTGATGGCTCCCGGCGGGTTGCGGATCCCGCCGGTTGTCCTCAACGCCTACCGCACCGCCGAGAAGATCATGGCGACCAACGCACCGGGCTGCGGTATCAGCTGGAACCTGCTGGCCGGCATCGGCCGCATCGAGTCCGGCCACGCCAACAGCGGCGCCACCGACGCACGGGGCACCGCGCTCACCCCGATCCTCGGGCCCGTCCTCGACGGCACGCTGGCCGGCAACGAGGTCATCGTCCAGAGCATCGCGGCCGGCCGGGTGACGTACGCGCGGGCGCTGGGCCCCATGCAGTTCCTGCCCGGCACCTGGGCCCGGTACGCCTCGGACGCCATCGGCGACGGCAAGCCCGACGTGCAGAACGTCTACGACGCCTCGCTGGCCGCGGCCCGCTACCTGTGCAGCGGCGGGCTGAACCTGCGTGATCCGTCCCAGGTGCTGACCGCGATCCTGCGCTACAACAACTCGATGCCGTACGCCCAGAACGTGCTCGGCTGGGCCAAGGCCTACGTCACCGGCGTCGCGCCGGTCGACCTGCCGCCGATCGTCGGCCCGCCGCCCGCCATCGGCGACCAGCACCTGGACAACCCCGAGGGGCTCGGGCCGGGGCTGCCGATCAACGCGATGGGACTGCCGTCCGACGACCCGCTGGCGATGACGCCCGCGCTGCAGATGGGGCGCATGGGCCCGCTGCCCGGCCCGACCGAACCGAAACAGAACTGCGCGGTGTTCTGCCTGCAGGGCGGGCCCGCGCCGAGCGCCGCACCCATTCCCGCGCCGGACGCCCCGGCCCTGGACGCACCCACGCCGAACCCGTTCAACATGCCGCCGTTCCTGCTGCCGCAGGCTCCGCCGCCCGCGCCCGTCGCGCCGGCACCGGCAGCGCCGGGACCCATCCCGGTCACCGCAGTCGGCGTCGGCTCTCCGGCCGCCGGCCCGGTCGGCGCCGCACCGGGCCCCGCGCCCGGTCCCGCCGCGATGCCGCCAGCACCGGCTCCAGTAGGCCCGCCGCCAGCCGAAGCGATGGGTCCGCCGGCGCCTGCCGCGCCGTACCTACCGTGACCAGGTGCGGGTGCGCTGACCGGCAGGCATAGACTCGCCGCTGATGTCTGCTGAGCTGAAAGCCGCCGTGCGCGCCGCACTGGGCAAAGTCGTCGATCCTGAACTGCGCCGTCCGATCACCGAGGTCGGCATGGTCAAGGACGTGACGGTCGAGTCCGACGGCGCGGTGCACGTCGAGATCTACCTGACCACGTCGGCCTGCCCGAAGAAGACCGAGATCACCGATCGGGTCACGGCGGCCGTCACCGACGTGCCGGGCACCGGGGCCGTCAAGGTGACCCTCGATGTGATGAACGACGAGCAGCGCGCCGAACTGCGCAAGCTGCTGCGCGGCGACGACAAGGAACCGGTCATCCCGTTCGCCCAGCCCGGCTCGTTGACCCGGGTGTACGCGGTGGCGTCGGGCAAGGGTGGCGTCGGCAAGTCCAGCGTGACGGTGAACCTGGCGGCCGCGCTGGCCGCCAAGGGCCTGTCGGTCGGCCTGCTCGACGCCGACATCTACGGCCACTCGGTGCCCCGGATGATGGGCGTGCAGGATCGCCCCACCCAGGTGGATTCGATGATCCTGCCGCCGGTTTCGCACGATGTGAAGGTCATCTCCATCGCGATGTTCACCCAGGGCAACACCCCTGTGGTGTGGCGCGGGCCGATGCTGCACCGAGCCCTGCAGCAGTTCCTCGCCGACGTCTACTGGGGTGACCTCGACGTCCTGCTCCTCGACCTGCCGCCCGGCACGGGCGACATCGCCATCTCGGTGGCGCAGTTGATCCCCGGCGCCGAAATCCTCGTCGTCACCACACCGCAGATGGCCGCCGCCGAGGTCGCCGAGCGCGCCGGCGCCATTGCGGTCCAGACCCGTCAGCGCATCGTCGGCGTGGTCGAGAACATGTCCGGACTGACCCTGCCCGACGGCACCACGATGCAGCTGTTCGGCGAGGGCGGCGGCGCACAGGTCGCCGAAAGCCTCACGCGCACAGTCGGTGCAGAGGTTCCACTGTTGGGCCAGGTCCCGCTGGACCCGCAGCTCGTGAGCGCCGGCGACACCGGTGTGCCCCTGGTGCTGTCCGGACCGGACACCGCCGCCGGCGCCGCGTTGCGCGGCATCGCCGACAAACTGTCCAACCGCAAGCGCGGACTGGCCGGGATGTCGCTCGGGCTCGACCCGGCTGGGCGCTGACCCTCCCCCTTCCGACAGGAACCTCAAGTGACACATATCCATACGCGCACCGGCGCTCAGAACGTCGGCCTACTGAGCGTGGCAGCCTACCGCCCCGGGCGCGTCGTCACCAACGACGAAATCTGCGAGACCATCGATTCGTCGGACGAATGGATCTACTCCCGGACGGGCATCAAGAACCGGCGATTCGCCGGGCGCGACGAGTCCGCGGTCACGATGGCGTGCGAGGCCGGCCGACGCGCCTGTGCCGCGGCGGAGCTGTCCGGCGCGGACATCGACGCCGTCATCGTGGCGACCAGCACCAACTTCCGTAACACCCCACCGTGCGGACCCCAGGTCGCCACAGACATTGGCGCACAGGGTATTCCGGCCTTCGACATCGCGGCGGGCTGCGCCGGATTCGGCTACTCCCTGGGCGTGGCCGCCGACATGATCCGGTCGGGCAGTGCGGGCCGAATCCTGGTCGTCGGTTCCGAGAAGTTGTCCGACGCCATCGACATGACCGACCGCGGCAATGCCTTCATCTTCGCCGACGGCGCTGCCGCAGTGGTGGTGGGCCCGACCGAGGAACAGGGCATCGGACCAACCGTTGCCGGTAGCGACGGCGCGCAGTCCGGTGCCATCGTGCAAGAGCTCAGCTGGATCGATTACGCCGAGAACCCTTCCGGCCCAAGACCTTTCTTGCGCATGGAAGGCCAGACCGTCTTCCGGTGGGCGGCCTTCCAGATGGTCGACGTGGGCCGGCGTGCCATCGACGCGGCTGGACTGACGGTCGACGACATCGACGTTTTCATCCCCCACCAGGCCAACGGCCGGATCAACGAGCTGCTCGCCAAAGGCCTCGAACTCAAGCCGGAAACCGTTATCGCCCAAGACATTCAGGATGCCGGGAATACCTCGGCCGCCTCGATTCCACTGGCGATGTACACGCTGCTGGACACCGGCGAGGCAAAGCCCGGCAGCGTTGCGCTGCTCCTGGGCTACGGCGCGGGCCTGGCCTACGCCGCCCAGGTCATCCGACTCCCCGGCTAGCCGCTCAAGGTGATCCGACCAGCCCCTCAGCCGGCGACGGCGGCCAGTTTGCGCTTCTCCTCGTAGTACCGCGCGCGCTCGTCGAGCACCCCGAGGAACCCGATCAGTTCGGGCAACCAAGGACCAACCGGTACCACCACCCAACCATCTACCCCACCGAGGGTGAGGACGCGGACGGTGAAAGCGACTGTTCCGCAGGCTAACCGGCACGCCGCCACGGCACCCCACGCCGCGACGGCGGTACCGCGCGCGCCGCTACAAGTCACCCGTTGACGAGCCGGCAAAGCTGCCCGCGCAAGCAGCCGGCGCGGCGACGACCACGACGCCCTCCGGACCGCTGTGCCGACAAACTCCGCCTACAGCTCCGGGTTGGAGACCGAGGCTGCAGGCTAGAGATCGAGCACGATATCGGTGCCATCCACCGCACGGGAGACGCAGAGCATCATGAACTGCCCCGCGGCCCGCTCGTCGTCGGTGAGAAAGCTGTCGCGGTGGTCGACATGACCGGACACCACCCGGGTCTGACACGTCCCACACAAACCGTTGTGGCACATGGAATCCACCCGAATCCCTGCGTGGTCAAGCACCTCGAGGACCGATTGGTCTTGCGGCACAAGGATTTTCTGGCCGCTGCGGCGCAGGACGACGTTGAATGCCGCCACTAGCGCGCAACCGCCTGATGCGGAACCGGACAGCCCGCGGCGGCGGTCTCGTTGTGGTGGTCGTAGGGGGTGCCGTGAATGCCCTTGCGAGCAGCCACGAACCGGGCTACAGCCAACATCGAGCCCCACAGCGCAAGGTCGCTTTCGCGCGCGGCAGCACGCGCTGTTGCGCCGGGGACACGGTCGAGCAGCCGCCGTAATCCCACATTGACATTGACCAGCATCTTCGAGATTCCCACCCACGGCGCGAGATCAACGTCGGCCAGGCTCGTGCCACGCACCATCGCGTGGGCGAGATCCTCACCGCCGTAATAGGCCAGCAGCCCGAGCACCGGTGTAGCCAAGGCGCGCTTGAGAAGTCCCGCTGTCGTCTGACCATCGATGGCGGCGCCGACCATGGTGTCCGTCCACTCCGACGGGCCACCGGCATACGCCACCGTGAAGTCCATGGCTTCGATGGCTTCGGCGGTATTCCTGGGGATGAGTTCCTCCGCCACCCCGAAGACGTGGGCGATGTAGGCCCAATACATCAGCGCCGCATCGAGATCCGCGCTGCTGCAGGTCCGGCCGTGCGCATGATCGATAAGCAGGGGCTGCAGGCCGAAGCTGATTGCCGCGTTCATCATCATCGCATTGGAGATCGGGTTGCCGTGATGGGCGAACTGTTCGTCACCCCAGGTCTGCCGCAGCCCGGCACGCACCTGCGAGTGCATGAGCCGCACCCGCACGGTGTCTTTGAACGGTTCGGCCCAGCGCTCGAGCGCGCCGGGGTAGGTCATATTCCGAAACCAGGCCAGGGTTTCCAGGTTGCGGCGGTAGAAATCGCTGACGAATCGACCCGTCTGCCCGGTGGCATAGGCGACCTCGTCGCCGACGAAGGTCCCGAAGGTATCGCCGGCCACCATGCCGACCTTGCCGGCCAGGGACGCGTCGATCCACAGTCGCCGCCCGGCCTCCCACTGCCGCGGGTCATACCAGTCCGGCGGGTTGTCCAACTGATCGAACAACGCGACCAGTTCCGCCGGCGGGTTGGGCACCGAGTCGATGCCGTGGTCGAGCGCCCGGTCCAGCATGGCGCGGCCGTCGGCCATGCCCATCGCACGAAATCGCACGACGACGGCGTCCATCAGCTCGTCGCCCTGCCAGAGGTGGTCGACGAAGAGGTCGGTCCACGCCGTGGGTCGGGGTACCTCATGGAAGTCCATCCACGGTGTGAACAGCTGCCGACGGGTGTAAGTCCACATCGGTTCGAACCTCAGCCGCGGCGGCGCGGGACGCAGCGGCACGCCGGGGCGCCAGTAGTAGTCATACGAGTGCGAACCCGCCTTCACCGCGGCATTTCCCTTGCCAGAAGCCATGTTCAAAGCGTGACACGAGCTTTTACTCGCATACAATTCGCGTTGTGAGTGCCTCATGAACAGCCCAATTGCGCATCCGCGCCGCAGTCCGCGGCAGGAACGCTCGCGTTTGATGGTCTCCCGCATCCTCGCTGCCGGCCGCACCGTACTGATCAAGCACGGTTACGACGGCACCACGACCAACCTCATCGCCAAAGCGGCCGACATCAGTCCCGGCTCGCTCTACCAGTACTTTCCGAACAAAGACGTCATCATCGCCGCCATCGTCGACGACTACACCGACGAAATCGCCCGTACCGTCACCACGCATCTGGTGGAGCACGTCGGCAAGCCCGCGAAACTGGACACGATGCGCGAGACCCTCGCGGTCCTGCTCGACGCGATGAATGCACAGCCCGAACTGCTGCGGGCCATGATCGAACACACGCCGCGCCTGGGGCTGGGCAACAAGATCGTCGACTTCGAGCAGCGCGTCGGCGAACTGGCCCTCGCCCATCTGAACCTCCGGGACCGACGCCCCGAACACCCCGATACCGTCGTGTGGATCGCCGTGCGGGCGGTCGAACACCTCGCCATCCGCTACGTGCTCGACCAGCCGCCCATCGACCACGACGAGTTCCTCGACGAGCTCACCGCGCTCTTCGGCCGGTACGTCAGCCTCTGACGGACACAACTCCGAAAGCCAGGGGAACCCGTCAGCCCCGCAACGCCGAGACGAAGATCGCGGGGAGCTTGGCCCAGCTCGGCTTGCCGGTGAACGCGGTGAGGAGTCGTCCCGTCGTCGCCGCGGTGCGGTTGTTGACGAACCACGGCGGCTTCGGCGAGATCGACAGCTCACCCCCGAGCAACGAGCGCGGCGAGGGGCGGAACGGCCCGCGCACCACGGTGCGCTCGGGCTTCTCGAGCAGGAAGCCGTTGTGCACCACACCGATTCCGCTCTGCACGTCGTCGAGCGCGTGCCCGGGGAACGCGCCCCAGGTGGCATGCGGCGTCAGGTAGCCGACACCGGTCCAGGCGTTCACCGCCACCGTGCCGTAGTGCAGCGACTCGATCATGGCGTCGAAGGCCTTGCCCAGCACCTTGATGGTGGCCGGCGCCGCGACGATGTTGACGCCCAGGGTGCCGACGAAGTCCTCGTTGGCCAGGCGGGTGGCCTCGCGGATGAACTCGACCCCGTCGCTGTCCAGGTCGACGACGCCGTACACCGGCGAGAAGTACTCGGTGTTGAGCAGTGCGGTGCGGTCTTCGGGATCGACCACGAGCACGCGGTCGCCCAGGCGTTGTGCCTTCGGGTACGTCGCCTCGGCGCTGGCGACCCGTGAGTCGGAGCCCGGGTAGTAGGCGGCGCGGTTGGGCGCGGCGGCGATGGCCTTGGTCAGGGCCGCGACGAACTCGTCGCGCTGCGCCCACTTCGAGGACAGCACCACGACCTGTGACGCGACGCAGTTATAGCCGTTGTTGTGCAGGCGCTGGGTGGCAATGTGGTTGGCCTGGAACGCAATATCGGCCTTGCTCCACTTGCCCGGCACCACGATGGTCGGCGATACCCCGCCGAGCTCGCTGGTGATGTCCTTGCGCAGGACCGGGTCGTTCGCGGCCTTGCGCTTGGCGCCTTCTTCCCCGGTGCCCCACACGATGGCGTCGTGCGTCAGCGCGCTGCCCGTCATGTGCACGTGGTCGACGGCGTCGTGCTGCACCAGGTAGGTGCCGACATCGGCGCCACCGGTCAGAATCCGCACCACACCGAGCGCGATGAACGGGGCCAGCACCTTGGTCAGCACCGGCAGCAACGGATCGGTCACCGGGTTGAGCTTGAGTGCCACCACCCGGTTGTTGGCGATCAGCTCGTAGACGGTGTCGAGCGGTGCGATCGACGTGATGTTGCCGGCGCCGAGGACGACGCCGATGCCGTTGGTCTTGCCCGGATCCCGTTGCGCCAGGCCGGCGGTCCGGATGGCTTCATCCCGGCTGACACCCGGCTGCAGCCACACCTGCGCGCTGAACCCGGACAGCAGCAGCTTGTCGAAGATGTTGAGCGGCAACACGTTCACGGTGGTGCGGCCCGCGGCGGTGCCGAAGTTGGCGCCGTCGAGCGGGCTCTTGCCGGCCTCCAGCTTGGCCAGGCTCGCCGACAACGCCGCTGCCCCGGCCGCCAGCGGGTACGGGCCGGAAATCCATTCCTCACCGACCAGCGGCGACTCCGGATTCAGTTGCTTGATCCGGATCGCGGCCTCGACCCACTCGGCGCCGTGCTGCACCGCCAGCTGCTGCACGTCGTCGAGAATCTCCCGACGCCGCACCAGAGATGTTGCAGCCCAGGCCTTCTCGCCTTCAGCGAGCTCGTTCAGCGCCTGGTCCACCAGGGCCGTGTACGCAGTGTCCGTCATGTACTGAATTCTCCCGGTGATGCGGTCGGTACGGGGCGGAATCAGCCGGCGTGTGCTTCGAATTCCAGCAGCGCGTCGCTGTGGTTGTGCTCGTACGGCTTGGGGCCCTGCCCGACAGCCCGCTTCGCGAGCAGCGCCTGGTACTGCTCGAACGGCGTGGTCCGCCCCCACTTCTGCCGGGCCTCGGCCGGGGTGTACGTGACGGGGTTCTGGGCCGGGATCTTCATCAGCGTCGGGCCGACGATCGGCGTGGTGTGCGGGGTGGTGAAGTCCAGGATCGCGAGCTCGAGGCGCGGGATGCTCGACACCGCGCGCAGGAACGGCCGGGCTATGAGCTTGGCGATGAAGTCATCGGAGTAGTTCTGCGGGATACCGCCGAGCGTGCGCATCCATTTCGGCATGGTGGCGATGATTGCCCGGCGCATCGGCCAGTTGAACACGCGGCGCATCCAGCTCGGCACCCGCTCGGGCAGGATGTGATAACCCAGGTCGACGAGATAGTTCATCATGTTCTGGGCCACCTCGGAGCCGGCCATCTGCGGCCGGTACTGCTCGAAGTACTGCTGGATGCCCTCCCGCGTGCGCGGCACGTCGTCGGGGTTGATGGTCTGGAATTCCGCGGCGCGCGCGCACTCTTCCCAGTACTGCAGTTCCTCGGCCTCTGTCAGCTTGCCCGGCCCGAACATCTCGTAGGTGTAGAGGATCGAGTGCCACGCGGTGAGGTGGATCCACAGCTGCGAGTACGGGTCGTTGGCGTCGAACGGCTTGCCGGTGATCGGCTCGGTGCCGACGGCCTTGCCGTGGATCTTGACCAGAATCTCCGAGGCGTCCAGCACTGCCTCGGCGTCACCGAAGGCCACCAGGGCGAAGTACTGCATGGTGCGGTCGTAGCGCAGCCGGGTACGGGCGTACACCTGACCGCTGGCGTCCACGGCGGCCGCGAGATACGGGTCGAGATGCTCGATGGTCACGGCGCGGGCGAAGCCCAGCAGCAGTGACGTCGGGTAGCTCCACACCCGCCAGGTCACGGAGTCGGGTCCGAAGAAGCCGTAGTCGACAGCGGGCGTCAGCTTCGTGTCCGCGACCGGCAGACCGGCAACCCGGCGAAAAGTGGCGACAGCATCCATCGTCGTTCCCCTTTGAACATGAAGGCGCCACCCACTGGCGCGGTCCGCTAAATGGTACGGCACGTACCACTAGATAGCCAGACTCCCACTGATTGACTGCATCAGGTAACTCCCGACCAGGTACATGAGGTAAACAAGGAGCCATGGCGAGTGCCACCACCGGTCGCTGGGCCGGCCAACGCGAGCGCAGGCGCGCTGAGTTCATCGACGCTGCCCTCGTCGTGATCGAGCAACACGGGCCACAGACGTCGACCGAGCAGATCGCTGCGCACGTGGGGGTCAGCCGCACCAAGCTGTATCGGCACTTCGTCGACGCCGCGGACCTGCAACGCGAGGTTGCGCACCGGACCGCCCAGATGATCACCGCCGAACTCGCGCCGGTATGGCAGCCGGAGGGCAGCATGGCGCAGATCGTCAAGGCCGGCGTGAGCGCGCACGTCCACTTCCTGACCCAACACCCCAACCTCTACCGCTACCTGCAGCGATGCTCGATCGACGAGGGCTTCAACGCCTTCGCCGACATCAAGATCACCATCGCCAACCTGCTGACCGCGGTGCTCAAGGTGTACGTGGCGGCCTTCGACGTCCAGGCCGACGCCGAGCGGTTGTCGTACGGCATCGTCGGCCTGGTCGAGACCGCCGCGGGGCACTGGCTCGAACAGCCGCTGCGCGATACCCAGGACGCGCTGGTCGCCGACCTCACCCGCTGGATCTGGCTGATGCTCGATGACTCACTGCGCGCGGGCGGCGTCTACGTGGCTGCGGACGAGATTCTCCCGCCGGCCGCCGAGATCGCCGGGAATGCGGATCGCTACCGGGATCCGGCGCGGCTACAGGCCCTGAACAGCTGACACGTCAGGTCGCGTCGGGGTCGAACTGCGTCGTCCCCGGCTGCGGGGCGGCCCCGGGGGCACCCGGGGCCGGTGGGATGCCGTTGACCTCAGGCGTGGTCAGGGGCTTGGTCTGATCCGGCGGCGCCGGGGTGTCGAAGGCGCCGGTGAGGAACGAGTCGTCACCGTCGAGCAGATGCTTGGTCAGTGCCGCGCGCGGCGTCATACCGCGCAGTTTCTGCAGTTCACTGAGGGGCTGACGCAGGTCCTCGAACTCCGGCCCGAGATCCTGACGCAGCTGACTGGTCGCACCGCTCAGGTACTCCCGCACCTGCTTCAGGCTGCCGGCCGTCCACCGGATGGCGCCGGGCAACCGCTCCGGACCGAGGATCACGAGGCCCGCGATCACCAGCACGAGCATCTCGCCCCATCCGATGTTGCCGAACATCAGCTGGCCGGAGTGTCTGCGTTGGGCACAACGGTGAGCGTCACGTGCCGGCCGTCGCGGATCACCTCGATGGGCGCCGGCTGACCGATCTGCAGCTGCCGCACCGCGACCACGAACTCGTCGGCGTCGGCGACCTTGCGGTTACCGACCTTGACCACGACATCGTTCTCGAGGATGCCGCCCTTCTCCGCGGGGCTGCCGGCGACGACGTTCACGACCTGGGCACCCGAGGCAACCTTGTCACTGGCCGACTTGGCGTTGAGGCCGAGCGTCGGGTGGAAGATCTTGCCGTCCTTGATCAGGATCTCGACGGTGGCCTTGACCTCGTTCACGGGGATGGCGAAGCCCAGACCACTTGCACTGTCGGACAACGACTTTCCAGCCGTGTTGATCCCGATGACCTCGGAGTTCATGTTGATGAGCGGGCCACCCGAGTTGCCGTGGTTGATCGAAGCGTCGGTCTGGATGCCGTCGATGACGGTGTCGGTGTCGGACCCTTCACCCGACAGCGGCACGGGGCGGTGCAGCGCGCTGATGATGCCGTGCGTGACGGTGCTGCGCAGGCCCAGCGGGGCGCCGGCCGCGATGACCTCGTCACCGACCTTGACCTTCTCGGCATCACCGAACTTCGCCACGGTCAGGTTGTCGACGTTGTCGACCTTCAGCACCGCCAGGTCGGTCTTGGGGTCCCGGCCGACAAGGTTGGCGGGCACCTGCTTGCCGTCGTTGAACACCACGGAGATGTGGTACTGGCTGGGGTTCTTGGCCGCGTCGGAGATGACGTGGTTGTTGGTGACGACGTAGCCGCGGCCATCCACCACGACGCCGGAGCCCTGCGATCCGTCGGTATCCCCCATCGCCTCGATGGTGACCACCGAATCCGCCACGGCGGCAGCCACTTTCGCGAACCGCCCCTCGGGCAGGTCGCCGCCGTCACTGGTCTTCAAGGTGACCTTGGAGGTGGTGAAGGCCTCGACCACCTCGGCGGTCTTGCGCCCGACGACGCCGCCGAGTGTGCCGATGACCAGCGCCAGCAGGGCCAGCACCGCGAGGGCCGTCATCGAGACCTTGCGGCCGAACAGCACGTCGCGCACACCGAGCTTGCCTACGGGGGCGGCCACCACAACGGGCGGCGGCGGGGGCAGGGCCGGGGTGCCGAGCGTCGGCGCGGCCGACGGATCGCGCCACGGGTCGGCGACAGCGTCTTCGTCGTCCCTGCCCTCGGCCTCCAGCGCGCCGGCGTCGGCCGGGTGGCGTTGCAGGGAATCGACGCCACCACCGGGCCGGCCGAAGGCTTCGGCGAGCACAGGATCGGGCGCCTGGTTGGTGGGGGTGTACTCCCCCTGGTTGCGAATCTGGTCCTCGGCGAGGAAGGAGCCCGTGAAGCCCTCGGGCCGGCCGAACGCACGCTGCGACGCCGGATCCACCGGGGTGCGCGTCACCGGACGTGGAGCCAGACGGGGGCGATCGCCGGACATGTCCTGATTCGTCACCGGTGTTGCACTCCCCATCTACTGGCTCTATCCGCACGGTCCGGCTGAGCGGGCCTGGCGGTAATTCAAAAATTCAGGCTCAACCCTACCGGCGGCGACGACGTTCCCGCGGCGGCCGATCGGCAAAGTCCCGGTCTTCGCTCCCGGACGTCTGGATATCCGCGAACTGCACCGATGCGTCATTCGGGATGTTCGCCAGCGCACCCAGCAAGGAATTGGGCGCAATGATCGGGCAGGAATCGCGCAATGCGCTCCGGGCCTGACCCTGCGCGTCCACCTCGGCGGCGCAATCCGGGCACTGCGACAGGTGGTGGGCGGCCCTCAGGTGCGCGCCCATCTGCAGTTCACCGTCGACGAATGCGGCGATCGCCTCGATGGCCAGGTGCTCCGTGGACCCGAAGCGGCGCGGACCGACGGGTCCGTCAGTCTGAGAGGCGAACTGCGCGGGCAGCCAGGAGAACGCACGACGGAACAACTGTCCCCGGTCGACCATCACCGAGCTCCTCTCCGCGCCACGCATTCGTCCGTGTTGCCGTTACTACTGAATGTAGCGCGACAACCGGGGACGGATACGTCACAACGCTCAGGCGGACTTGGCGGAGATGGCCGCGGCCGCCTCGGAGTAGTCACCCGGGTGGCTGGCGAGGTACTCGCGCAGGGCCTGCCGGCCACGGTGGATACGGCTGCGCACGGTGCCGAGCTTGACGTCGAGGGTCGCGCCGATCTCCTCGTATGACAGGCCTTCGATGTCACACAGCACCACAGCGGCGCGGAACTCCGGGGGCAGGGAGTCGAGCGCGGCCTGCAGATCCGGCCCGAGCCGGGAATCGTGGTACAGCTGCTCGGGGTTCGGGTCGTCGGCGGGCACCCGGTCGTAGTCCTCGGGCAGCGCCTCCATGCGGATGCGGGTGCGACGACGGACCATGTCCAGGAACAGGTTGGTGGTGATGCGGTGCAGCCAGCCTTCGAAGGTGCCGGGCTGGTAGTTCTGCACCGAGCGGAACACCCGGATGAACGTCTCCTGGGTGAGGTCTTCGGCGTCCTGCGGGTTGCCCGACAGGCGGTAGGCCAGCCGGTACACGCGGTCGGCGTGCTGCCGGACCAGTTCGTCCCACGACGGCATGGTGGCCACATCGCCAGTGGCATCGAAGACGGCGGTGCCGGTCAATTCGTCGCTGACTTCAGCCCAATCGAGCTCGGCTTCGGCGACCGGGACATGAGACATGTGGGTCGGGGCAAGCTTCGTGGGGGCCGGTATGGCGGTCGTGGCAATCTCCAGTTCCGTAGGTTCCGCGTCGCTGGCACATGACGCATCAGCAGAAACCGGTAGCTGGAGTCCGATATTCCCGATTCCACGGATGTCCGGCGACTGCCGGCGTCCGGAATCGGCTTGCAGATCATTAACACTCGCGTGCATGGCGATTACGGTTCCCCACCCTGGTGAGGTTGATGTATGAGCAAACTGAACTTTTCCTGAGAAACCCGGCTTCAGCTCCATGACCTGCGAATACCCACAGAGCGTTCGCCAAAACTTAACCTTGCGTCCCGGGCGTGGCGCGCGGCCGCTCAGGATCGTCCCGCGGCCGCCGGAGAGCGCGGCCGGATTGCGCGTGTACTGAGCGTCGGCATCCCGGACGTTCGTTACGCTGCGCACATGTCCAGCACCGATGACCCGACGGTTTCGGCCGGCAGCAACCAGCCTGCTTCGGCGCAGCCGGCTCCGGCGACACCCGCCGAGGCCCCGGCCCAGCCCGTCGCTGCTGCACCGGCCGCACCCAAGCCCAGCACGGCCGAGGCCATCGTCAAGCACGCCGAGCGGTCCATCACCGAGGAACCGATCACCGCGGCGGCCCGGGAGCGGGCCGAGGAGAGCGGGGCCAACCCCGTCACCCCGGCCGTGGGTGCGCTGCTGAGCGTGCTGGCGAAGATCGCTTCGGCCAAGGCCGTCGTCGAGGTCGGCACCGGCGCCGGCGTCAGTGGACTGTGGCTGCTGTCCGGCATGCGCGACGACGGCGTACTGACAACCATCGACATCGAGCCCGAGCACCAGCGGCTGGCCAAGCAGGCCTTCGTCGGCGCGGGCGTCGGACCGTCCCGGACCCGGCTGATCGTCGGCCGCGCCCAGGAAGTCCTGACCCGGCTGGCCGACGAGTCGTACGACCTGGTGTTCATCGACGGTGAGCCCGCCGACCAGCCGCAGTTCGTCGCCGAGGGCGTCCGCCTGCTGCGACCGGGCGGCGTGATCGTCGTCCACCGGGCCGCGCTCGGCGGCCGGGCCGGCGACGCCACCGCCAACGACCGCGACGTGACGGCGGTGCGGGAGGCCACCCGCGCCATCGCCGAAGACGAACGCCTGACGCCGGTCCTGGTGCCGTTGGGCGACGGGCTCCTGGCCGCGGTCCGCGACTAGGCAACTACGCACCGGCCGCGTCGACCCTGTACTCAAGGCGCAAAAGGCCGAGTAACCGACACCCTCGCCACAGGATCAACGACCAGCTGACGTTGACTCTGTATCCAGGGCACAAAAAGTCGAGTAACCAGCGCCCTCAGCACAGAGTCAACGCCGGGGCACCGTCGGCTCGCGTTGACCCTGTACCCAGGGCGCAAAAGGCCGAGTAAGCCCCACCCTCACCGCGGGGTCAACCGCGGGCAGGCGCGCGAACGCCTGGCGATTGACGTTTCTGTCGAATCTTTACGGGTCTTTGACGGGCCAGATCCTTGACGTCCGCCTGAACACGTGTTTAGCGTACTAAACATGCGTTCAGTCGAGGATCTCACCACCGTCGCCCGCATCCGCGATGCCGCGATCGGACAGTTCGGCCGGCACGGGTTCACGGCCAGTGTCCGCAGCATCGCCACAGCGGCCGGGGTCAGCGCCGCGTTGGTGATCCACCACTTCGGCTCCAAGGAGAAGCTGCGCGAAGCCTGCGATGCCTACGTCATCGAGACCGTCCGGGCGGCCAAAACCGAGTCGATGCAGAACGCCAGCCCCAACGCCTGGTTCGCTCAGATCGCCGAGATCGAGTCCTTCGCGCCGATGACGGCCTACCTGATGCAGGCCCTGCAGACCGGCGGTGAACTGTCGAAGTCCTTGTGGCAGAACATGATCGACAACACCGAAGGCTATCTGGAAGAGGGCGTCCGCGCCGGCACCATCAAACCGAGTCACGACCCCAGGGCTCGCGCCCGGTACCTGGCCCTGACCAGCGGCGGCGCATTCCTGACGTACATCCAGCTGCACGACAACCCGACGGATTACCGCCAGGTCCTGCACGACTACGCGCAGGACATGCTGCTGCCCGCCCTCGAGCTGTACACCGACGGCCTCATGGCCGATCGGGCCATGTACGAGGCGTTTCTGGCGCAACGCGAATCAGGCCAGCCCATCGTCACCACCACTGAGGAGTGAATGTGAACGCCGCCATCGAAATCGACACCCTGACAAAGAACTTCGGTGCGGTCCGGGCCCTCGACGGACTGAACCTGAGAGTCGAGCAGGGCGAGGTGCACGGCTTCCTCGGGCCCAACGGCGCAGGCAAGTCGACGACAATCCGCATCCTGCTCGGGCTCGTCCGCGCCGACTCCGGCTCTGTCCGCCTACTCGGCGGCGACCCGTGGACCGACTCCGTGGCATTGCATCGCCACATCGCTTATGTACCAGGCGATGTGACGCTGTGGCCGACGCTGACGGGCGGCGAGACCATCGACCTGCTGGCCCGGATGCGCGGTGGCATCGACGAAAAGCGCCGCGCCGAACTCACCGAGCGGTTCGACCTGGACCCCACCAAGAAGACCCGCACATACTCGAAGGGCAACCGGCAAAAGGTCTCGCTGGTCTCCGCGTTCGCCTCGAACGCAGACCTGCTGCTCCTCGACGAGCCCAGCAGCGGCCTGGATCCATTGATGGAGAACATCTTCCAGCAGTGTGTCGCCGAGGCCGCCGGCCGCGGCACCACCGTCCTGCTGTCGAGCCACATCCTGGCCGAGACCGAACGCCTGTGCCAGCGCGTGACAATCATCCGCGCCGGCCGGACGGTGGAGACCGGCACGCTGGAGTCGATGCGGCACCTGTCGAGTACCACCATCAAGGCCGACATGATCAACAACCCCGGCCGGATCGACCATCTCCCAGGGGTTTCCGACATCTCCTTCGACGGCCGGATGCTGACGGCCCGCGTCGAGTCGGAGAGCCTCGGCGCCGTCATCAAGGCGCTCGGCGACGCCGGGGTGCGCTCGCTGGTGAGCCAGCCCCCCACCCTGGAAGACCTGTTCCTGCGGCACTACGACAATGGCCGGACCCGCCGCGAACCCGAGCAGGTGCGGGCATGACCACCGTCCTCGACCGCCCGGCCCCGCCTGCCCAGCCTGCCGCCGGGGCGTCCAGCTTCACCGGAACCCTTGGGCTGCTTCGTCTTTACCTGCGCACCGACCGCATCGTGCTGCCACTGTGGGTGTTACTGCTGTCCCTGCCACTGTCAACGGTGTACATCGGCAGCATCGCGGCCGCCTACCCCACCGCGGCGGGCCGTGCCGGATTCGTCGCGAGCATCATGGCCAGCCCGGCCCAGCGTGCGATCTACGGCAACATCTACAACGACAGCCTGGGCGCGGCCGGCATCTGGAAAGCCGGCATGTTCCATGTGCTGATCGCCGTCGCCGTCATCCTGACGATGATCCGGCACACCCGCGCCGACGAGGAGGCCGGACGCACCGAGCTCATCGACTCGACGGCCGTCGGCCGCAACGCGAGCCTGACCGCCGCGCTGCTGCTGACCGGCGGCGCCTCGGTGCTGACCGGGTTGCTCGGATTCCTCGGCCTACTCAAAACCGATGTGCCCGTTATGGGTTCACTGGCATTCAGCTGCGCGCTGGCCGCCTCCGGTCTGGTGTTCACCGCCGTCGCCGCAGTGGCCGCACAGCTCTCCGCCAGTGCCCGTGTCGCCCGCGGTACCGCCTTCGGGGTACTCGGCGCCGCGTTCACGCTGCGGGCGGTGGGCGACGCGAGCGGCAGCGACCTGTCCTGGGCGTCGCCGCTGGGCTGGTCACTGCTGGTGCGCCCGTATGCCGGCGACCGGTTCGGCGTGCTGGCCTTGCATCTGACACTGACGGTCGCCCTGGTGGTACTGACGTACCAACTCCAGGGTGCTCGCGATGTCGGCGCCGGGATGTTCGCAGAGCGGCGAGGCCGGCCGCGGGCCACCAGAATGCTTCATGGCCCAACGGGATTGGCGTGGCGGCTGACCCGCGGTTCGGTCCTGGTGTGGACCGTCGGACTGGGGCTGTACGGGCTGCTGGTCGGCAGCGTCGTGCACGGCATCGGCGACGAACTGGGCGGCAGCGGTTCGGCACGAGACATCATCACGCGCCTCGGCGGTACCGGCGCCCTGGAAGAGGCGTTCATCGCGATCGCCTTCAACATGCTCGGTATGGTCGCCGCCGCGTTCGCGGTATCGCTGGCCCTGCGGCCCCATCAGGAGGAGGCCGGCCAGCGTGCCGAGACACTGCTCGCCGGAGCGGTGAGCCGGATCCGTTGGCTGACAGGTTATGTGGCCATCGCACTCGCCGGCACCACGGCCGCCATGCTGACGTCGGGTCTGTTGGCCGGCCTCACTTACGGCGCAGCGGCCGGCAACGTCAGCGGCAAACTGCCCCTGGTTCTGGGCTCGGCAGCGGTACAGCTACCCGCCATCTGGCTCCTGGTGGCGGTGACGACGTTGTTGTTCGGCGCGGTGCCGCGGTTCACCGCAGTGGCGTGGGGTGTGCTGGTCGGCTTCATCGCGGTGTATCTGCTTGGTTCGCTGGCGAATTCGCCGCACTGGATGCTGGACCTCGACCCGTTCAGCCACATCCCGCGGGTCGCGTCGGGCAGCTTCACCGCGACGCCACTGGCCTGGCTGCTGGCTCTGGACGCGATTCTGATCATCCTGGGCGCCTTGGCTTTCCGGCGCCGCGATCTACGGTAGGAGAAATCATGAAACTCGCTCTGCAGGCGCTCGCCTCGGCGGCCGGCGGCATCGTCTTCTTCGCGCTGCTGCTGTGTGTGCCGGCCGGCACCATCCACTACTGGCAGGCCTGGGTTTTCATCGCTGTGTTCATGATCTCGACCATGGGCCCGAGCATGTACCTGGCCGTCAAGCATCCCGAAGCGCTGGCCCGGCGCATGCACGGCGGTCCGAAAGCTGAGACCCGGCCGGTGCAGAAAATGGTCATGTGGGCTGTCCTGGCATCGGTGTTCGCGACCGGCGTCGTCAGCGCACTGGACTGGCGCTTCGGCTGGACCCACGTGCCCACTGCAGTTGTGGTGCTGGGCAACGTCGTCGTGGGGGTCTCGCTGGTGGCGGCGCAATGGGTGGTGATCCAGAACAACTTCGCGGGCGCGAGCATCTCCGTCGAGGCCGGACAGCCCGTCATCTCAGGCGGGCTGTACGGCATCGTGCGGCATCCCATGTACATCTGCGCGCTCATCATGATGTTCGCGACCCCGCTGGCGCTCGGCTCCTTCTGGGGCCTGGTGCCGGTGATCGCCAGCGCGCCGGCGCTCATGGTTCGCATCTTCGACGAAGAGAAGATGCTGCGCGCCGAGCTCCCCGGCTACGTCGACTACACCCGCAAGGTGCGCTACCGGTTGCTGCCGTACGTCTGGTAGCCGCCGCCCCTCGCGATTTGTGCACGAAAATCCGCGGACAGCGCGGGAAATCGTGCACAAATCGCGGAGACTGAACGGGTGGAACTGTTCACCGGGCTCGGTCTGGCCACCGCGTCGGGCCTCAACGCCTACATCCCGCTGCTGGCGATGGGCCTACTGGGACGCTTCACCAACCTCGTGGAGCTACCGCACCCATGGGCGTGGCTGACCAATGGCTGGGTGATCGGCATCGTGGCGGTGCTGTTGGTCATCGAGATCGTCGCCGACAAGGTTCCTGCCCTCGACAGCATCAACGACACGATCCAGACGTTCGTGCGGCCGACCTCCGGCGGCATCGTCTTCGGCTCCGGCACCGCGGCACAGACCGCGGCCGTCACCGACCCCGGCGCGTTCGCCGGCTCCGGGCAGTGGATTCCCGTGGTGATCGGGGCGGTCACGGCACTCGTGGTGTCCCTGACGAAGTCGACGGTGCGGCCTGTCGCGAATGTCGCCACCGGCGGTCTTGCCGCGCCGGTGCTGAGCACGGTCGAGGACGTGGCCAGCGTCGGGCTGGTGATCGTCGCGATCGTGCTGCCGGTACTGGTGGTCGTCGCGCTGGCGCTGCTGGTCTGGGCGGCGGTCGCGTTGCTCCGACGCCGGAGGCGCCGCGACGCCACGGTCTGATCAGAGCGCCATCTGGCCGCTGCCCGCTTCAATCGCCTTGACGCTCTTGACGAATCCGCTCTTGAGTACCGGCCGCCCCAGCGTGCCGAGGAATGCCGACCAGAGCTTGCCCTTGAGATTCTTGCCCTGCCGCACGATCACGACGTCGATGTCGGTCCGGTGGTCCGGCCGCTGTGTCAAGGTGTAGGTGTAGCCCGAGGCTCCGCCGTAGACATTGGAATCCGTCGTTGTGAGCACGATGTGCCGGGGATCGGACCAGTCGTATTCCAACCGCTCCCAACTGCCGCTCGAGCCTTCGGTGACGTCGGCCCGATCCGGCCCGACGGAATGCACCTTCAGGTAGTCGTCGCTACTGAAGCCGAAGACTTTCGAACGGTTCGGCCCGAAGTCTGTCAGGCCGGCGACGAACTGTTCGGGTGTCGCGGTGGTGGTCCGATGGAAATGCATGGTGGCCATGGGAAGTCCTTGTCAACGGTTGCGTCGGGAAACGGTGACGTCGTCGATGCCGTGTTCGACATTCACCTTGCGCGGGCACACGACAGGGTGGGGAGACCGTGTCGATCCTGGTGCCGACGGGAACAGGCTGCGCGCTAGATCCAGACGCCCTTGCCGACCGCGACCACGCCGCCGGCACTGACCGAGAAGCGTTCGCGGTCCTTCTCCAGGTCGACGCCGACCATCTCGCCGGGGCCCACGACGACGTTCTTGTCCAGAATCGCGTGCCGCACCACGGCGCCGCGCCCGACGCGTGCGCCGGGCATGATCACGCTGCCCTCGACGATGGCGCCGTCGTCGATCACGACGTTGGACGACAGCACCGAGTTGCGCACGGACGCAGCCGAGATGATGCTGCCCGCGCCGACGACCGACTCCTGCGCCGCGCCGCCATTGACGAACTTGGCCGGGGCGAGATGCTCCGACTCACCCAGGATGGGCCAGCGCCGGTTGTAGAGGTTGAAGACCGGGTGCACCGACACCAGATCCATGTGGGCGTCGTAGAACGCGTCGAGTGTTCCGACGTCGCGCCAGTAGCCGTGGTCGCGCTCGGTGGCGCCGGGCACCTCGTTGTCGTTGAAGTCGTAGACGGCCGCCATCCCGTCGGCGACCATCTGCGGGATGATGTTGCCGCCCATGTCGTGGTCGGAGTCGTGGTTCTCGGCGTCCACCCGGATGGCGTCGATGAGCGCCTTGGTGGTGAACACGTAGTTGCCCATGGAGACGAAGGTCTGCTCCGGATCGTCGGGAGTACCCGGCGGGTCCGACGGTTTCTCGATGAAGCTGCGGATGCGGCCCGACTCGTCGGCGTCGATGCAGCCGAACGCCGACGCCTCGGCCCGCGGTACCCGGATGCCGGCGACGGTCGCGCCCGCTCCGCTCTCGATGTGGAACCGCACCATCTGTTCGGGGTCCATGCGGTACACGTGGTCGGCGCCGAAGACCACGATGTAGTCGGGATCCTCGTCGTAGATGAGGTTCATCGACTGATAAATGGCGTCGGCCGAGCCGGTGTACCAGCGCGGGCCCAGCCGTTGCTGCGCCGGGACCGGGGTGATGTACTCGCCGGCCAGGCCCGACAGCCGCCAGTTCTGCGAGATGTGCCGGTCCAGGGAGTGCGACTTGTATTGCGTAAGAACACAAATCCGCAGGTACCGGGCGTTGACGAGGTTGGACAGGACGAAGTCGATGAGGCGGTAGGCACCGCCGAACGGGACGGCGGGCTTGGCGCGGTCCGCGGTCAGCGGATACAGCCGTTTGCCCTCGCCGCCGGCCAAGACGATTCCCAGCACCTGCGGCTGTTCCCTCATGCCACCAAACCTAGTAGCCACCAACCGAAGCGGCCAGACATACGCCCCAACCCGCCGTACGCGTTAACGTCATCGACATGCGGGTGGCGATGATGACTCGGGAGTATCCGCCGGAGGTTTACGGCGGCGCGGGCGTGCATGTGACCGAACTCGTCGGTCAGCTGACGAAGCTGTGCGACGTCGACGTCCATTGCATGGGAGTGCACCGGCGGGACGCCTTCGTGGCCCAGCCCGATCCGCTGCTCGCCGGGGCCAATGCGGCCCTGACGACACTGTCGGCGGACCTGGCGATGGTCAACAACGCGTTCGCCGGGCCGGCTGCCATGCCGAACGTGGTGCATTCGCACACGTGGTACACCGGGATGGCCGGGCACCTCACGGCGCTGCTGCACGGCATCCCGCATGTGCTGACTGCGCACTCGCTGGAGCCGCGGCGGCCGTGGAAGGCCGAGCAGCTCGGCGGCGGCTACCGCATCTCCTCGTGGGTCGAACGCACGGCGATCGAAGCGGCCGACGCCGTCATCGCGGTCAGCGCGGGCATGCGGGCCGACGTCCTGGCCACCTACCCACAGCTGGCCCCCGCGCGAGTGCACGTGGTGCGCAACGGGATCGACACCGACGACTGGTACCCGGTCGAGGCGGGCCAGACCCTGGCGGACCTCGGGATCGATCCGGACCGGCCGATCGTGGCGTTCGTCGGGCGGATCACCCGGCAGAAGGGCGTCGGCCACCTCATCGCGGCGGCCCACCGGTTCGACCCCGACGTGCAGCTGGTGTTGTGTGCGGGCGCGCCCGATACCCCGGAGATCGCCGCCGAGGTGGCGGCTGCGGTGAAAGAGCTCAGCACGACGCGCGCCGGCGTGCACTGGATCCAGGAGATGCTGCCGACCGAGAACATCCGCGAAATCCTGGCGACGGCAACAGTTTTCGTCTGCCCGTCGGTCTACGAACCGCTCGGCATCGTCAACCTCGAAGCCATGGCCTGCGGCACCGCCGTGGTCGCCTCGGACGTCGGCGGCATTCCCGAGGTGGTCGACGACGGCACCACCGGACTCCTGGTGCACTACGACGCCGCCGATGCGGTGGAGTTTGAGACAGGGCTCGCGGACGCGGTCAACGCGTTGGTCCGGAACCCGGAACAGGCCCGCACATTCGGGCAGGCCGGCCGTCGGCGGTGCATCGAGGAGTTCTCCTGGATGCAGGTCGCCCAGCAGACGCTCGACATCTACCGGAGCGTCTGCGACTGAACTAGCTGGTGACGTTCTTCAGTTCGTCGCCCAGGGCTGCGGCCTCATCCGGGGTCAGCTCGACCACCAGACGACCGCCACCCTCCAGCGGTACCCGCATGACGATGCCGCGCCCCTCTTTGGTTGCTTCCAGTGGACCGTCGCCGGTCCGGGGCTTCATCGCCGCCATCGGGTGCTCCCTCCGCACGCGCCGGACCGCATCCACGGTCCCGGATCAAGGCCGGAACCACCCACTCGCATGGGTCGGCTCACGGCACTGAACTGCAACTGAACTACGCCTATTGTTCCCTATCGCTACCCGAGGGTGTGAAAGACCCGCCCGTCACGCCTCCGACAAGGTGTGCCGGGGCACCCAACAAGCCTCGACATGGTCGTCCACCATCCCGGTGGCCTGCATCAACGCATACGCCGTGGTCGGGCCGACGAACCGAAACCCGCGGCGCTTCAGTTCCTTCGCCATGGCCACCGATTCCGGTGTGGTCGCCGGGACCTGCGCCAGGTCAGCGGGCCTTGGCCGCGGCGGCGGTGCGAACGACCACAGCAGCTCATCGAGGTCCAGACCCCCGTCGATCACCCGGGCATTGGCAATGGTCGCCTCGATCTTGGCGCGGTTGCGGACGATGCCCGGATCGGCGAGCAGCCGGTCGATGTCCTTCTCCCCGAAGCCCGCCACTGTCGCCACGTCGAACCCGTGGAACGCCGCCCGGAAGTTCTCGCGCTTGCGCAGGATGATCAGCCAGGACAGGCCGCTCTGGAACGCCTCCAGAGAGACGCGTTCGAACAGCGCCTGAGTGCCGCGCAGCGGGCGGCCCCATTCGGTGTCGTGGTAGTCGCGGTACTGCGTCGCGTCGGCGGACTCGCCGATGTTGACCCAGCCGCACCGCACCCTGCCGTCAGGAGCAGTCACTGTTCGGCGTCCGCGGTCTGCGCGCGCAACGTCGTCAGCTCGCCGCGCAACGAGTCCAGTTCCTGCGCCAGCCGGTCCAGCACCCAGTCGACCTCGCTGGTCTTGTAGCCACGCAGGGTCTGGGTGAACTTGACGGCGTCGACGTCGGCGCCGGTGACACCTGATGCGGGCAGCACGGTGGCCGTGGTGCCCCGCGGCAGCGGCGGCAACTGTTCACTGCGACCGAACAGCACGGTGCCCAGGGCGAACAGCACGACCGCGACCAGGATCAGCACCACGAGGTAGATCAGAATCAGTGTCACACCGACGATCCTGCCGGATGGCACCGACAAGCGCCGCCAGGCCGGGTCAGCGCAAGGTGTTCATGGCGGGCCGGTCGATCAGTGAGACCGTCGACGTGCGAGGCGTGAAGGCGTCGCCGTCGGCGAAGAACTGGGTCAGGCCGACGCCGGAGTCGCTGATGCCGCAGCGCGACAACAGGGTCGCGATCACCTGACGGCTCATCGCGGCGAGCTCGGTCAGCGGCCGGTTGCGGTGCGTACGCACCCCGAGGTTGACCTGGGCGATGGCGTCGAGGCCCAGCTTGTCGTAGGTGTCGATCAGCAGACCGATCTCGACGCCGTAGCCCGGCGCGAACCCGACCGACGTCAGCAGCTCCCGGGTGCCGGCGTATTCGCCGCCCAGCGGCTGCAGCAGGCACGTCAGCTCGGGCCGCAGGGACGCCAGCAGCGGACGTGCCACCAGTTCGGTGACGCGGCCGCCGCCGTTCGCGTCTTGGGCGCCGCCGAGCTTGAGCGGCCGCCGGTAGAAGCCCTTGACCAGATGCACACCGTCGGCGAGCAGCAACGGGCCCAGGAGCTTGGGCACGAACATCGGGTCGGGGTCGAGCAGGTCGGAGTCGACGAACACGATGATGTCGCCGGTGGTGGCCGCCAGCGAGCGCCACAGCGCCTCACCCTTGCCGGGCTGGACCGGCACCTCGGGCAGGGCCTGTTCGCGGCTGATGACCCGGGCGCCGGCCTCGATGGCGCGCAGCTCGGTCTCGTCGGTCGAGCCGGAGTCGAGAACCACCAGTTCGTCGACCAGGCCACCCAGCAGCGGGCTGATGCTGTCGATGACGTCGGCGACGGTCTCTTCTTCATTCAGCGCGGGCAGCACCACCGAGACGGTGCGGCCGGCTTTGGCGGCCTCGAGTTCGGCGATGGTCCAGGACGGCCGGCTCCAGCTGCGTTCGGCAAGCCACGCATGGCGAGCGATGCCTTCCGCGGACAATTCAGGACTTAGGGTCACGCGAGTCCCCTCACTGTTCGGCTCGGTGGACGCCCGCCCTGGATCGACGCGACCATTTCCAGGACGCGCCGGGTGGGGCCCACCTCGTGCACCCGGAACATGGCGGCGCCGTCAGCGGCGGCGAGTGCCGTCGCGGCCAGCGTCCCCTCCAGGCGCTCGGTCAGTTCGACACCTAAAGTCTCCCCCACGAAATCCTTGTTACTGAGGGCCATCAGGACTGGCCATCCGGTATTTACAAGATCTTTTACGTGGCGCAACAAACTAAGACCGTGGTAAGTGTTCTTGCCGAAATCGTGTGTCGGGTCGATCAGGATGGCGTCCCGCGAGACACCGACGTCGACGGCGTGCTGCGCCGCCGCGGTGACCTCGGCGATGACGTCGTCCACCACGCCGCGTTCGGTGACGCCGTAGTGCACGCGGAACGGCCGGGTCCGCGGCACTGCCCCGCCGGTGTGCGAGCAGACCAGCCCCGCCCCGAATTCGGCGGCCACCTCGGGCAGCCCGGGGTCGGCGCCCGCCCAGGTGTCGTTGATCAGGTCGGCCCCGGCCGCGCAGGCCTGCTTGGCCACGTTCGCGCGCCAGGTGTCGACGCTGATCAGTTGGTCGGGGTATTCGCCGCGGAGCCATTCGATGAACGGCACGACGCGCGCGATCTCCTCGTCGGCGTCGACGGTGCTGCCCGGCCCCGCCTTGACGCCGCCGATGTCGATGACGTCGGCCCCGTCGGCGATCTTCTGGTGGGTGGCCTCCTTGGCTGCGCCGTCGCTGAAGGTCGCCCCCCGGTCATAGAAGGAATCCGGGGTGCGGTTGACGATCGCCATGATCAGCGCGCGATCGCCGGCCACCTGGCGACCCAGGAACTGGCCCCTAGCGGAGGACTGCACGGCTCCCAGGCTATCGGTCTGCCGCAAATCTGCTGATTCGGCTTGCTCCACGAGGCCGATGAGGCAAAAGTTTGCCCGTTTGCTGGACATTCACCGAGTGGCTTGAAATCGTGAGATGCAGCACTTCGATGGGTTTGCCTGATGAGTAGAGGCGAAAGCGATTTCACCTGGTGAACGACGCAACCCGAAGGGTAGGGACCATGAAGATCCTGTGGGCCATCGTCGACGGCGGCGGCAACATCCCGCCCCAGATCGCGGTTGCCCGCGCACTCCGGCAGCGCGGCGTCGACGTCCATTTCATCGGCCACACCGGCGCTCGCGAGCGCGTCGAGACCGCGGGCTTCTCGTTCGAAACCTTCAACACCGGAAGGGAATTCGACCCGACCACGCCGCGGTCGCTGGCCGCCATGATGACCACTTTCGTCCGTGAGATGACCGATCGCAGCCTGGGTCCGCAGGTGCTCGATGCGGCACGACGTCACTGTGCCGACGCCATCGTCGTCGACACCCTCCTGGTGGCGGTGATCGCCGACGTGCTGAAGCACGGCATTCCGGCGGTCGTGTTCGTCCACTGCTTCTACCGGGCCGTGCAGGACATGGCGGCCGGCCCGGCGGGGTGGTACACCCGGCTGCGCGGGATGGACCCGCGGGCGCCCGAGCACGCCGATGCACTGCAGGTCGTCGCCGCGCGGGCCGACCTCGACCCCGTGCGCGGCACGCCGCCGGTCGTCCACACCGGAGTGGTGTGGCAGGGCACGCCGGCTCCGTCCGTCGGCGCCGAGACGCCACGAATCCTGGTCAGCCTCAGCACATGTGGCTTCGGCGGCCAGGGGGCGATGCTGCAGAACATCCTCGACGCGCTCGCCCCGCTGCCGGTCGAGGTGACCGTCACCGCGGGCGCCAGCGTCGACACCGCGGGGTTGCGGCTGCCGGCCAACGCGACACTGCACGCCTGGCTGGATCACGACGAGGTCCTCGCGACGGCGTCGCTTGTCGTCGGCCACGGCGGCCACAGCACGACCATGCGCGCCCTGTCGTTCGACGTGCCGCTGGTCATCATGCCGGCCAATCCGATGATCGATCAGAAGGGCGTCGGGGCCGCCATCGAGCGCGCCGGCGCCGGCATCGCCCTGCCGAAAAAGGCCGGCGCGGAACAGATCCGGGCCGCCGTGCAGCGGGTGCTCGCCATCCCGGGATATCGCCGGGCGGCGGCCGCGCTGGGTGCCGACATCCGCAAGCGGGACGGCGCCGAGGTGGCCGCTGACGCGATCAGCGCCCACCTCGGGCTGACGAGCATCCGTCCCTAGCGGGGCCTCTTGCCGTCCTTCACCTCGGCGGGGTACTCGGGGTAGAACCGCACGTAGCCCTCGTCGCGGCCGGCGAGCACGTAGATCGGGTCCTCCACCTCGTCGCCGTAGCCCTGCTTACGGAGGTCGACCTTCTGGTTCTTGAACGTCGAGGTGTGCGCCAGCTCGGGCACGATCCGGACGAACAGCGGCACCGCGTAGGCGGGCAGATGCTCGAAGCCGGCCTTGGCCAGGCGCGGCCCGTCGAATTCGGCGCCGTCGCGCAGCTGCACCGACGCCATGCCGGCGCGGCCACCGCAGCCCGGGACCTCGACGCCGTACACCGTGCACTCCTCGACCTGGTCGTCGGCGCCGAGCGCGGCCTCGACCTCGGTGGTGGCCACGTTCTCGCCCTTCCACCGGAAGGTGTCGCCGAGACGGTCGGCGAACGCGGCATGCGCGAAGCCCTGCGACCGCATCAGGTCACCGGTGTTGAACCAGACGTCGCCGTCCTTGAATGCGTTGCGCACCAGCTTCTTCTCGCTGGCGGACTTGTCGGTGTAGCCGTCGAACGGCTGCAGGCTGTTGACCTTGCTGAGCAGCAGGCCCGGCTCGCCGCGCTTGACCTTGCGCAGCCGGCCGTCGGGGCCGCGGACCGGTTCGCCGGTCTCCAGGTCGTACTCGACGTAGACGACGGGTGACGGGCAGATGCCCGTGGTCTTGTCGATGTTGAAGACGTTGACGAAGCCGGTATTGCCCTCGCTGGCGGCGTAGAACTCGCACACCCGCTTGATGCCGAAGCGCGAGGTGAACTCGTCCCAGATGGCCGGGCGCAGTCCGTTGCCGGCGATGACCCTGACCTTGTGTGCCCGGTCAGTGGGCTTGGGCGGCTGGTTCAGCAGGTAGCCGCAGATTTCGCCGATGTAGATGAACGCGGTGGCGTCGTACTTGATGACCTCGTCCCAGAACCGCGAGGCGGAGAACGACTTGCCCAGCGCCAGCGCCGCGCCGGCGTTGAGGGCCGACGACGTCGCGACCGTCAGCGCGTTGTTGTGGTACAGCGGCAGGCAGCAGTACAGGGTGTCGCTGCTGTTCAGGCGCAGCCCCAGCCCGCCGAACCCGCCGAGTGCGCGCAGCCAGCGGTAGTGCGTCATGACACTGGCCTTGGGCATGCCGGTGGTGCCGGAGGTGAAGATGTAGAACGCCTTCTCCTTGGCCAGGATCTGGCTGGTGCCCACCGGGTTGGCGGTCGACTGGCCGACGGCCAGCTCGCGCAGCTCCTCGACCGACATCAGGCCCGCCGTCAGCTCCGGAGCGGCACCGCACTCGATGACGGGCTCGTGGAAGTCCGACTCGGTGACCAGGACCTTGGCGCCGAGCAGGCCCAGGCTGTGCGCCAGGACGTTGCCGCGCTGGTTGTAGTTGATCATTCCGGCGATCGCGCCGCACTTGACCGTCGCCAGCATCAGCAGCACGGCGTCCGGTGAGTTGCGCAGCATGATGCCGACCACCGAACCGGGGCCGACGCCCTTGGCCGCGAGCACCGACGCGTAGCGGTTCACCGTCGCGTTGGCCTGGCCGTAGGTGATGCGCTGGTCCTCGAACTTGATGAAGACCTTGTCCTTGTTGGCCGCCGCGCGTTCCTGGAACACCTTGCCGATGGACGTCTTCGCCGTCGGGCTGGCACCGAAGCCGGTGATCAGGCCGCGAAGGATCACCGGGGCGTCGGACAGGAAACCGGGCAGTTGCTTAGCAATATCGAGCAGCCCGACGCCGGTGCGTGATGTCTCGTCACTCATGCCCGGTGAGCCTAGTGAGCGACGTCACGCGGTGCACAAGCAGCCATCGCCTCGTCGACGTCTTTGACGACGATGAGCCGGTCGAGCGCGGCCTGCTGGACGTAGCCGGTATCGACCAGCGTGTGCAGCCAGGCCAGCAGGCCGTCGTAGTGGCCGTGCGGATCGAGCATCACCAGCGGCTTGTCGTGCATGTCGAGGTAGCCGGCCGTCCAGGCCTCGAAGAACTCCTCGAGGGTGCCGATCCCCCCGGGCAGCGCGATGAATGCGTCGGACCGGTCCTCCATGATCTGCTTCCGCTCGCGCATGGTGTCGGTGACGATCAGCTCGCTCGCGTTCACATCGGCCAGCTCGCGGTGCACAAGCTTCTTGGGGATGACGCCGATGGTGCGGCCGCCGTTCTCCCGGGCCCCGTCGGCGACGGCGCCCATCGCCGAGACGTTGCCGCCGCCGGACACCAGGGTCCAGCCTTTCGCCGCGATGGCCCGGCCCACATCCCCGGCGAGGGTGAGCAATTCGGGATGACGGGGACCGGCAGCGCAGTAGACGCAGACGGCATAGGCATTTTCGGGGGTGTTATCGGCCAGCACAGCACAACGCTAATCGAGGGGTGCCGACCACTGCGCAGCCATAGGATCGGACCGTGGTGCTCAGCCAGCTGAAAGCGGGCGTCGAAACCCGGGCCGGTGCGCTGCTTACCGGTGCCCGCGGGTCCGGCAAGACCGCATTGGCGCGGGCGGCTTTTGACGAGCTGGCGCCGGGATTCGAACGCGCAGCGTGGATCACCGGCACCGTCACCGACTCCTGCGTGCCGTTCGGCGCCTTCGAGCAGCTGTTCACGGTGCCCGAGACGGGCCGGACGATTCAGGTGTTGCGGGCGGCGCGCGACGCGCTCGGGACGGGACTGCTGTTGGTCGCGGACGACGGACATCTGCTCGACCGGCTGTCAGCGTCGCTGGTGTACCAGCTCGCCGTGTCGGGGGCCGCTCGGGTCATCATCACGGCGGAGTCGAATCAGTCTCTGCCCGAAGGACTTTCGGCATTGGTGCGGGATCGGCTGGTGGTTCCGGTGGCTGCCGACGGGCCGGTCCATCCCGTCGCGTCCCGGGATCCTGAGCCGCTGCCGCCGCCCGACGGCGTCGGCGTCGGCGTCGGCGTCGTCGGCCGGCTGCGGCGTGCGGTGCGGGCACTCGACGGCGGCGACGCCCTACCCGTCGCCGAGCTGGCCGCCGCCGCTGACGATGCCCTGCGTCTCGGCGATCTGGAGCTGGCGGAACGGCTGGGCCGGGCCGCGCTGCCGGCCGGCGGACTGGCCGCCCGGGTGACGTTGAGCTATGCCCTGGCCTGGCAGGGTCGCGGCGCGGACGCCGACGCCGTGCTGGCCGAGGTCGACGCTGCGGCGTTGACCGAGCCCGCCTTGATGATGTGGGCGCTGCCCCGCGCGGCCAACCAGTTCTGGATGCTGTCCGAGCCCGAGCGTGCGACAGCGTTCCTGCGCACCGTCCGCAGCCGGGTCCAGACGCCGGCGGCGCAGGTCACCCTCGATGCCTTGTCGGCGACGTTCGCGATGAATGCGGGCAACCTCAACCGCGCCATGCAGCTGGCCGACTCGGTGTTGGCCAGTGCTGACCCGAGCGACACCGCCGTCGGCTGGGCGGCATCGGCGGCCGCGCTGAGCTGTGCGCGTACGGGCCGGCTGACCGAGGTGGACGGTTTCGCCGAGCGGGCCCTGGCCGCCGGTCAGCCGGGTCTGTTGCGGTTCACCAGTGGATTCGGTCAGACCACGGCCCTGCTGTTGGCCGGGGAGCCGGACAAGGCTCAGCAGCTGGCCCAGGAGCTGATCGATTTCACCCAGTCCCAACAGCCCGGGCGTGCCATCGGCGAGGTGCTGTTGGCCGACGTGCTGATCGCCCGGAGCGAGCTCGATGCCGCGATCGAATTACTGCAGGACGCGGCGAAAGTGCTGGCGCGCAGCGGATATTCGTGGGGCCCGCTGGCGTGGATGCTGCTGGCGCGGGCGCTCGGTCAGCGCGGCGCGACCGCGGAGGCGGGCCGGGCGCTGGCCCGGGCCGAAGCCAGACACGGCTTGAAGTCGATGTTGTTCGCGCCCGAATTGGCGCTGGCCCGCGCCTGGACGAACGCGGCCCGTCGGGACCGGCACGGCGCGATCGCCGCCGCCCGCGAAGCGTTCCGCGCTGCCGAGCGGGGCGGCCAGTCGGCGGTGGCGCTGCGCGTCCTGCATGACGCGGCGTTGTTGGGTGACATCCGGGCCGCGGACTGTTTCGACCGGGTCGGCGTCGACTGCGCGTTCGACAGGCAGGCCCGCGCAGTGGCGGCGGAGGTCGCCGCCGATCGCACCTGACCATTTGCCGCAGGGCAGCTCGTCGACGCCGCCATAGGATTGACCGCAACAGATCTTCGAGGGGGCAGATCATGGGCGATCCGCTGTACGTCAATACCGAGGGTGTGCTGGGCATGGCCCGGGTGCACGACGCCGTCGCGGCCGGGCTCGGTCAGCTCCAGAACGGTGGCGGTCTCGGGGAGTCCGTCGGCCCCGCCGGTCCTGCGACGACGCACGGGCTGATCGCGCACGGCATGAATTCGGCGCTGAGTGGGGTCATGGCGCGGCGCGACAACATCCTGCAGTCGACGGGCGCGGCCGGCCAGCAGTTGTCCGAGCAGTTGCACCGTGCCGCCGAGGCGTATCGAGCCGGGGACGAGCAGGGCGCGCGTGGACTGTCCTCGGCAGCCGAGGGCATTCCGGGTGGCGGTGGCGGCAGCGGCGTCAGTGCCGGCACACCCGGCGGCCTCGGCGCGGCGGTCCCCGGCAGCCCCGCCGCCGGTGGCGGCGACGTGGCACAGACGCTCGGGCAGGTGGGCCAGCAAGCCGGACAGATCGCGCAGGGCGTCGCGCAGACGTTGGGACAGATTCCGGGGCAGATCGCGCAAGGCCTCACCGGGGTGCTCAGCGGCATAGCCAGCGGCCTGGGTGGCATCGAAGGTGTCGGCGCCGGACATGCGGCGGGATCGGGTCTGGGCGGGCTCAGTGACTCCAGCGTAGCGGATTCCGTTGGCGAACATGACAAGTCGGATGCGGACGATCGGGACCGGGAGCGCCGGGACCCCGAGCGCCACGAAAAGGGCGAGGACGACGACAAGCGGATCCTGTCGGTCGAGCACCGTGGTCAGGCCGGTGACGCGGACGCCGGGATTGCAGACCCGGCGGCCGGTCCGTCGGGCGCCGCCGCTCCAGCGCCACGCCGCCCGGCCCAGACCCGGCCGCAGGACAGCTGATCGATCGCCGCAGCTGGTGCCGAACTGGACCGCTCTCTGGGACATGTACGGTCTGGAGCTGTCAACTTTCCTTGACGCCAACGAAAGTTGATGGCCCCCAAGCGAACTAGTTGTGCCATTCCATGACATTGGCGCCACGGCTACGCGGTGTCATCGAACAAGCTCATCTGTTCGAATCGCTGGGGTAGTTCCGCAGTCGTGATCGCTTCTGCCGTCAATCGGTAGGTAGCCAGCGGCACCCGCCTCGCCGGCGGCTTGTGGCCCGCTCTCCCGCGCCTTCGTACACGCATCCCGCAGGTTGTCGGCACGCCGCAGTGGCGGCCAGGGGCACGTTAGATGCCGAATGCCTGCCCGAGCAGTTCACGCTGCGTTGAGTTCAGGTCCTGCAAGTCCAGTAGTCCCACCGCATCCGCGGGCAGCAGCATCGCCGGACCGGCCTCGATGTCGAGGACGGCCGCTGCGCTGTGGGCCTCGATGTGGGGTTGGGCGCGCAGATAGCGCACCGCGGCCTGCGCGCGCGCAGGGAAGTTGTCAATCAGCACGAGTTCTGGGCCGGCGGGCGGCACGCAGTCTCGGAAGTCGATCGCGATGAACGAGCACCCGTGGAGGTGGGTTGTGGTGAAGTCGCAGCCGGCCAGTCGGTTTGTGCCGCGCCGGCGGGGGATGCCCGCACCGAGTTCTCGTCCATCGAACGTCACTTCACGCAGGGTGGCGTCACGAAAGTCGCAGTCCTTGAACACAGCCGACATTGTTCGGGTACCGAGCCAGCGGCTGCCGACGAACGCACAACCCCGAAACCAGGCGTCACCGACGTTCAGATACCGCAGGTCCGCGTTGGTGAAGTCGCAATCGGTGTACTGCGCGCCATACACCCGGCGCCCCCATCGCTTGGTCCAGCCACCGAGTGAGGCTTCACGCAAATCGGCGTCGATGAAGGAACACCGATCGAAGCGGGCGCTGTAGGTGCGCAGCCCGTCGAATCTCGATCGGTCGAACCGACAATCGACGAACTTGGTTCGCGACCAGCGACACTGCGTGTACGTGCCGTCGGACAGGTCGACGCCGGTCACGGTGATGCGGTCGAGTTCGTAGATCATCTTGGCGGGATTCACCGCGTCGGCGGGGCCGATGCGCAGTCCGCGTAGATCAATGCGGCCGTTGTGGTCGCCGAACGGTGATTGTGGTTTGCCGCCCAGCAGGGACTCGCGGGCCGCCTCGGCTTGATCGGGCATCCACCGGGCGGCGAGGTCGGGCCTCGCAGGCGGCGTGGTGTGGTCGGGCACGAGGGTGCTTAACCGGGCGGCTTCCTCGTAAGCTCGCTGCCGCGTGTGGGGGCCGGCGGGTTCGGTGAACCGGTCGAGGGCTGCGCACACCGCGTCGATCAGGGGTTGTGTTCTCAGATCGGCTACGTAATCGGCGCGGAACCGGTGGATGAGCGCGTCGGCGAGATTGAATAAGGCGGCCACGGTGGGCACCACGTGCTCAGCGCCATCGTGTCCGGCAGCTTGCAGTGCACGGTATTCGCAGATGACAGCTTCGTTGAGGAACACGTCGTCGGGTTCGGCGCCGGGGGCGTCCTCGTCAATCAGCAGGGCGACCACGTCGTGGACCGGTGGGAGTTCGCCGTCACCGTCCAGGGCCAGCCAATGAACATCGATCAGGTAGTCGAGGAGATAGGTCCGGTCGCGGCCCACGACCCGCCGTGCGAGCAAGGCCGCGCATTCCGCGCAGGAGGCGGAAAATAGTGCCCGCTGGTGTGGCTGCGCGGCTCGGGCGAAGTGCTCGAGTCGGACTCTGGGGAAAGCCGCAGGCAACGGTGCACTCGTCGATGCATCGTCGTCCACGACACCGAATATTAGTGCGAAGCGAGGTCTGTCCGAGTGGGGTCCGACCTACCGGGAACTGACCTCACTCGGCCGCAATCCAACAGCGCCCGCACAGCGAAGCAATCAACGCGGAATCGTAACGGGGGGACCGGTTGAAAATCCCGATGAAGCTGATCAGCGCTCTAGGCCGCGCCGGTTTCCTGGTCGTGGGCTTTCCACTGCGCGAATCCTGGCCGGCCCTGCTCCACCCACTCCTGGTAGTCCTTTCGGTTGTTGCTGAACACCCATAGCCATTGCTTTCCGGTTCTGCGCATGACGGTCGCGTTCATGACGGGAACCAAGTCGAAGAGCATGTCGGTTCCCGGCCATGGGCGTTCGATGGCGGGGCTGGACGGGCTCCAGGGTTTGATGTTGGGCTGCCATACCCAACGGCATTCGAGCTTCTCGACGAACGCTTGGCCAAGGTATTGGACGAACCGCATCATCAGATGCCAGTCGGCGTCCAGGGCGTGGCGGTCGGGGAAGGTGTGCAGGAACGCGGTCTCGGCCGCGGTAATCCCTTCGTCGCTGAACGGATCCCGGATCGGCAAGCCGGGAATGATCTCGTCGAAGGGTTCCTCACCCAATTCCATCCCGAGTTCGATGGACTGCACCCACGCCCGGAAACCCGGATCGCGTTGGGCGGCAACAAATTCGGGCATCTCCCACCACCAATGGTCACCACTCATGGCACCCCGATCGTAAATGAGTTAGTCATCGAGCAGTGATCCGAACGCCGCGCGCCGCCCCGGCTTATCGTTCACGAACTTCACGTAATCGATGACGGTATCGCCGTCAGCGGCCTTGATATGTGGGTCGGCGCCGTGGTCGAGGAGGTAACGGAGAATTGCTGCGCCGATGCCTGATGTGCCGTACGACCTAGTGGCGATGAACAGCGGTGTTTCGCCTTTGTTGTTGGTGAGGTTGACGTCGGCGCCCGCTTCGACGAGTGCGGTGATGACATCGATGTTGTCGTCACGTTGCGCGGCGAACATGAGTGGGGTGTTTTGGCCGGTGTCTTCGCGCGCGTCGATTTCGGCGCCTGCGGCGATTAGTGCTGTCACGGCGTCGAGTTTTCCGTCACCGGCGGCGTAGTGCAGCGGCGTACGCCCTGCTCGATCACGCTGATGAGTGTTGGGTGTGGTCATGATGGGACTGCCTCTTCTGTCAGTTCGCTCGGGACGCTCGGGCAGTTATCGCGGTGGCACCGAGCACAACAGCCTGCCGACGATGTAGCCGGTCGTTTCAGCGGCATCACTGGCCGCCAGAATTTCGATCATCCCCGGAAGCCTCCCCTTGCAGCCGCCCACGGGTTATCGACGACCGTGGGTGGCCCTCATACCGTACCGATCTCGGCGCCGGTGTTCGTCCGCACGTATCAGGTGGTGGTCGGGTCTGGGCAGGAAACTGGTGTCGGTCGGGGCCCGCGGAGCTGTAATACTCGACAGCAAGGTGATCTCAGGGGGGATGGTTGTGAAGGCTGCGGTGGTGGCGCTCGCCGGCGTACTTGTGATCAGCGGTTGTGGCGGAACAGGTTCCGGGCCCGGCGGGCCGGTGTCCAAGATTCCGACCATCGCGATCGATTACGACGCCGAGCTGCGCGATGCGATTATGCAGCAGCGCGCCAAGCTGGAGGATTTCGATATCGACGGTGGCGCCGCGCTCGTGTGCGAGAAGTACCGCGATGCCTACCGCACCAAGTACGAGGCTCAGCTTCCGTCAATGGCGTCGGTTGCGACCCGTGAGCAGGCGGCCGACCCCGCGTATATGGCGGCGCTGCCAGGTGTGCTCAAGGAGCGCTATCCGAACACCTACAGCGATGAGATCAAGGCCGTCGTCGACGCGGCCGGTCGCCAAGACCCGGCTGCGTATCGCACCGCTGCGATGAGGCTGATGGGCAGAGTGTTCCAGGTGAAGAAGCAGTCGGTCGACAACCTGGTGAACAGTGGAGGCAGCCAGCCGCATTCGGCAACCGCGGATGTGACCACGACGACGCAGTGGGACGGGCAGCCCGAGCAGACGGTGATGGTGCACAAGACGTTTGAGACACAAGACGGTAGCGCGTGGCTCGACTGCACCGATCCTGCTGGATAGGTGGAAGGGGATGGTTGTGAAAAGGCTTGCTGTCGTGGGGGTTCTGGCGGCGTTGGTGGTCGCCGGTTGCGGTAATGCGGGTAGCGGTTCGGGCGGCTCATCGGCGCCGACGGTGGGGACCCCGGCGGACCTGCTGGTCGCGATCCCCACCACGACGCCGAAACCGTCGTGGACGATCAAACTCGCCGACGTGGTCCGCGCGCCCGATCTGAAACAGGGCATCCTGCCCGGCAGCGTCGATGACCGGGCGTTCGCGTTGGCCTACCCGGCCCATCCGGACCCTGCCGGGCCGGGCACCTCCTGGGTGTACTCGTTCAACCCGCACACCGGCGCGGTCCTGTTCAGTGGCGTCGAATTATCGGGCAGTGTGGCGGGCTGCTACATCAACGGCTCGGACCAGCTCACCTGCCTGGGACGGCAGAACGCTGCGGTCGCCGATTCGCATCCGTGGGCGTGGGTGCTCGACAGCCACAGTGGCAAGGTGACCTACAACGGGCCCACCGACATCGTCAACGGCGACACGATGAGCGTGTACAAGGTCGGCCAATACCCAGTGGTCGCAGTACCCGGCACCGGCTGGTACGGCATCGGCGCCTCCGGTGAGAAGACCTGGTTCGTGCCCGGCAGCGGCAAGGCCAGCGACGACACCTTCTGGTCCCGCGACATCCCCCCGCAGCGGCTGGTGGTCGGTGACCGACCCGATGGCACCTACCTGGTGTACTCGGTCAGCGACGGCACGGTCATCGTCGACAAGCTCACCGCCCGGCCGTGGGTGTACGACGGCGGATACGCGGTACCGGGCCGCAGCGCCAGCGATCCCGAGGGCCGAATCACGTTCTACGACAACACCGGAAAAGAACTGTCGCACTTCACCGTCGGAACCGGCCGCGGTGCGTGGCAGGTCATCAGCCGCGGCGCGCTGCTGGTCGTCCAGTACGGCGACCCCAAGGCCCCCGACCAGATGCGCTGGCTGGTATTCGACGCCACCGGCAAGAAGATCGCCGACCTGCCCTCGCAAGGCGAGCCGAGCAAGACCCGGGCGGTGATCATCGGCGACAAGATGTACGTCTCGGACACCGTCGGCATCGAGAACACCGCCAAAGAAAACCCGTGGAAGCAAATCGATCTGGCCACCGCCAGCATCCTGCGCACCTGCGCCGACCTGAACCTGCGCGGCTACGTCGCCTCCGACGGCAAAACCATCCTGTCAGGCACCATGGGCGAGGCCGGGCACATCACCGAAAACGCCATCGACCCGTCCAGCTGCCAGACGTTGTGGTCGATGGATGCCCAGGGCGGCGGCATCGTGAAAGTCAACACGTCGTTGGTGCAGTACTCCGACACGCAACTCAACGGGGTGGAGCGCTGACATGGCCAACGATTTCGAAGCTATCCGCCGACGCCGCGCCCGCATCGCCGGTGTGCTTCTCCTGGTCGTCGCGCCGGTTCTGCTCTTTCTTGCGCTGCTGTCTTTCCACATGACCTGGGGCGCGGCAGCGACCGTCGGCGGACTGGCCTTTGCGATCGCGTTCGGGCGCTGGCGTCTACGGGAGGGCACATGGCCCTGGCAACCCCCGCGGTAATGCCCACTAGATACGACATTCACGGCATTTGACGGCACCCGAACGAGATAGCACACCTAGGGAGCGCAACTATGTCTCAGCAGTCCAAACATCAACCCGGGCAACCATATTCGGACGACCCCCTCGGCCCCGGTCCACGCAACGGGGCCGGTACCGCCGCGCTCGTCCTGGGTATCCTCACGATTCTTGGCGCGGGGTTTCTGGCGATAGAAATTCACGGCGCAGCAACCGGGATGTCAGGGCCTGTACCGATCGGCGCGCAGTTGCGCACATTCCTAGTTGGAGTGCCCGCGGTTGCCACCGGGATCATCGGTCGCCGGCGGGCCCAACGTGGCGACGCCAGCAACGGTACCTCTGCCGTGGCCGGCCTCGCGACCGGCCTGGCCGGCATCACCGTGGCCATCGCGGCCATCGTGCTGTCCGGTAGCTATTGACCTCTAGTACCTAATTGGGCCATCGACTGCGGGGCGTTGAGCCAGGGCGCGCGTCGACGTACTCATTCAGCGAAAGCACCGGTGGATCAGTCCTGTTTGTCAGGGAACAGGCACCGATGAGCGGGGCTCAAATGCGTGGAACCGCGCGCGTAACCAATGTGATGGAACACCACAGCTAGCGCTCGGTGCAATCGACTCCGACGAACACGCCACCGAACCTGGCTTCGCCCATGTGGCAGAGCCCGCCATCGACCGACACCAGGCCGTTATGGGTGACTTGTGCGCAGACGCTGCGGTCATCGGCGTGCACCGCCTCGAAGCCGCCCGAGAAGTCGGTGTTGTAGCCCTTTACGATTCGGCCATCCGTGCAGACAGTCTTGGCGTAGCAGTCGTCGCACACGCTGGTGTACTGCCGGTACCTTCCGATCGCGGGAAGCCCGCAGAGCGGACACGGATGCGCCCCTTCATCTTCCGCGGGCACTGCAGCCAGCCAGTCTGCGGCAGCCAGACTGCGCAGCGCCGCAGCCTCGGTGGATTCGCTTGTACACCTTCGCAATCGAATCAGCACGGTGTCCGCTCTCGCGATATCGGTGACGCCGAGGCGCTCGGACTCGGGTAAGTCCCCGACACTCACGGCGCCTCGCACCAGTGCGGCGATCGCAGCGCGATGCCACACGCTGACATCTTCGAGGCGAAGTCGTCGATGCTGGTGCTGGGTTTGACGCCAGAATTCCTCGATTTTCGCCCGCCTGCCTGCGGTAGTTCCCGGATCGATCGTCCACGTGCGGCCGCCATGGATGTTGCAGATGAACATTCCGCGGTCGCAGCGAAATGCGTAGCCGCCGTTGAGTTCATCGCCGTTGAATCCGTCGTGGGTCACCTCCACGACCGATGATGGATCATCGGCCCAGTCCACCGCGAGCGCGTGGACCTTCGCTCGGTCGACGGGGCCCTCGATCGCCTTCATTTGTCAAACCTTTCAGTCCAGCGTCGGTGGGTCGGTGATGTCGCACAGGCGAAGTTCGTCGTCTTCGACGGCGAAGTGGAAAACCTTGCCGTTGTCGCTGCCGCCCGGCCGGAAGAAGAACACCATCATCGACCAGCTGGTGGCGGCGTCCTCGGTGAAGTCGCCGAACCCGAGAATCTCGATCGACGAACCGGGTGCCCCGACCTGGGCCAGGCGCTTACCGGCGTCGGTGTCCGGGCCGGACGCCGCGCACGTCAGCGCACGCACGTTGGCGTCCTGGCGGTCGCGGAGCTGCTGTGCCCACAGCCGCACGGTGCTCTGGGCGACGGCTTCACCTTGATCGCGGCTCATCGCTGCGGCCGCGGCGATGGGCCGTATTGTCACTCGCTCGTGGGTCAGTGCGAATCCGACTGCCGCACAGAGCGTTGCTACCGCGACGATCGCGGCCAGTAGCGGCCAGCGGTACCCGGCCGGTCGGGGTGTTATGAGATCGCCCCGCATACTTTGAGCTCACCGTCCTCGTTAACCAGCACGTACGTGTCGCCGAAGAAGTTGTTGGCGCCGACCGAGGCGTGTTGTCGTCCGGTCGGGGTGAGGCCGATCTGCCGGTACATCACGTCGATCTGGGCGCCGTTGCGGGTCTTGGCGTACCGGAAGAACCCGTCGATGTGGTCGCGGGCCTCGACCCGGTACCCGGTTGGGTCGAGGATTGTTGGCAGGTCCCGGGCGATGGTGCCGGTGGGGTTGGCGCACGTCAGCTGCCGCACCGTCGCCGTGTCGCCGCTGTCGGCGGCCTGCAGCCAGGCGGTGACCACCTGCTGGGCGTGCAGTTGCTCGGCCGACGGCGCAGGGGTAGGGGTGAGTTCGGCGCGCGGGGCCGGCCAGATCGTCATTGCCACCAGCACCGCGGCCGCGATCGACGCCACCACGGCCACCGCCCACAACCCCCACCCAGTCCCACCGCGCGCGGGCATTGACGGCGACGGGACCGGCTCGGTGGTGCGTTCGCCGCTCATCCGCATCGAGGGAGTTGAACGGGATTTCGGGGCTGTAGTGCCATTGTCACGGCTCGATGTTATGCGGCCTCATGTTGTGGGCGCACGGTGCTGTGCGGGGTGGTGCCGGGCGCTGAGCGCGTCATCGGCGGCGGGGGCAGTCCCCGGCTTGATCGCGACCTGCTTGTCGGTCGGCGGCCAGCAGCGTTACCGGTGAGGTCCGTGGCTATGGAAGTGAACGCGCTGGCGGGGCGCAACGTTCGTGGTACGACTGGCATCAGCGGTCAACGTCCGTGTAACCAACCTGGTGGAACACCACAACTAGTGGTAGAGAACCGTCCGCATGATCACCCGACGGTCTCGGGTTCGTCGGCCGCGTCCCCCAGCCTCATCCGGCGGTCGATGCCGATCGCGTCGAGGAACCGCTCGTCGTGGCTGACGACGATGAAGGCACCGCGGTAGGCATTCAGCGCGGATTCCAGTTGCGCGACGCTGACCAAGTCCAGGTTGTTGGTCGGTTCATCGAGCAACAGCAGGTGCGACGCGGGTTCGGCGTACAGCACGCAGGCCAGCGTCGCGCGCAACCGCTCCCCGCCCGACAGGACCGAAACCGGCAGATCAATCCTGTTGTCCTGGAACAGGAACTGCGCCAGAAGATGCCGTCTGCGGGTGATACTCAGGGTCGGCGCCCAGGCCATCAGGTTCTCCAGGACACTGCGCTGCCCGTCCAACAGGTCCAGGCGCTGCGACAGATAGGCGATCCGGCCGTCGCCCCGGGTCAGCGTTCCGGTATCAGGTTGCAGGTCGCCGTTGATGATCTTGAGCAGGGTGGACTTACCCGCGCCGTTGGGGCCGGCCAGGGCGATCCGTTCGGGTCCGCGGATATCGAGGTCGATTCCATTATCGGCGAACAACGTCCGTCCACCGCGCTGGATGTTCAGGCCGCTGGCGGTCAGCACGGTCCGACCCGCCGGCACTTCCGTGTTCGGCAGATCGAGGGCGATGACGTCATCATCGCGCACCGCGCGTTCGGCAGCGTCGAGGCGGGCTTTCGCGTCGCCGACGCGTCGGGCATGGACCTCATCAGCGCGCGCCGCAGACTCCTGAGCATCGCGTTTCAGTTTGCCTGCAACGATTTTCGGTAGCCCGGCGTCCTTGACGTTGCGGGCAGCCGTGCCCGCCCGGCGGGCCGCGCGCTCTCTGGCCTGCTGCATCTGCCGCTTCTGGAGTTTGAGTTGCGACTCTGCATTGCGCATCTCATCCACTGCCGCGCGCTGCGCGTCGGCGACCGCGTCCTGGTACGCCGCGAAATTACCGCCGTAGAACTGAATGTCACCGTCGCGCAGTTCGGCGATGCGGTCCATGCGGTCGAGCAGCGCGCGGTCGTGGCTGATCAACAGCAGGGTGCCCGGGTAGCGGTCCAGTTCGTCGTACAGCCGTTGCCGTGCAGCGGAATCCAGATTATTGGTGGGTTCGTCGAGCAGCAGGACATCGGGACGCCGGAGCAATTGCGCGGCCAGCCCGAGGGTGACGACCTCGCCCCCGGACAGGGTGCCGAGCACCCGGTCGAGGGGGACGTCGAGGCCGAGCCGCGCCAACTGCGCGGTACTGCGTTCTTCGATGTCCCAGTCATCGCCTATGGCAGTGAACACAGCCTCGGAGGCGTCACCGTCCGCCAGTGCCGTCAGAGCAGCCAATACGGGTGCGACTCCGAGTATTTCGGCGACGGTCAGGTCGGTGGCGAACGGCAGCGTCTGCGGCAGGTAGCCGAGAGAGCCGTCGACGGTGACCGAGCCGCTCGTGGGCTTCAGCTCTCCGGCAATGAGTTTGAGCAGTGTGCTCTTACCGGCGCCGTTGGGGGCGACCAGTCCGGTATGACCGGCGCCCACGGTGAACGACAAGTCCGAGAACAGCTCGGCGTCGTCGGGCCAGGAGAACGACAAATGGGAACACGCAATAGAAGACATGCAAAAGCTCTCGTGAGAGTGAACGGGGCGAGTGCGTACTCCGGTTATCCGGAGATGTCTTCTCCCAGCATGTTTCGGCCCACCTCGGTTGACAGCAATTGCACCACCCACGGTACTCACCGACGCAACTGATTATTCGGGGTCAGTATCCCCGCAACTGATCCAGCTGCCGCCGTTCACGTTTGGTGGGCCGGCCAGCGCCGCGGTCGCGGACCGGCACGGCAGGCATCGTCTCTTTAGCCGGTGGCGGCGGGCTGCGATCGATCAGGCATTCCGGCACGATGGCCGCACCCACCCGCTTGGCGATCGGACGGATGACCTCGACGATGCGCTCACGGCCCTCGATCCGGACCCGGACCTCGTCACCCGGGCTGACCAGCTGCGCCGGTTTGACGGTGACACCATTGACGCGCACATGCCCGGCCCGGCAGGCCGCCGCCGCCAGGGCCCGGGTCTTGGTGATCCGGACCGCGAAAATCCAGCTGTCGACGCGGACGCTACTCAACGTGTCAGGTACCGCCGCAGGATGTCGGTGACCGCGGTGATGTCTGCCGTCGTCACCCTCTCGTCGACCTTGTGCGCGAGGTTGGGGTCGCCGGGTCCGTAGTTGACGGCCGGAATGCCAAGGGCGGCAAAGCGGGCCACGTCGGTCCAGCCGTACTTGGCGCGTACCTGTCCCCCGGCGGCGGCGACCAGCGCGGCTGCGGCGGGCTGCTTCAGTCCCGGCAGTGCACCGGCGGCGGAGTCGGTGAGCTCGATGCGGACGTCAAGACCGGCGAACACCTCGTGCACATGCGTGAGCGCCTGCTCGACGCTGCGGTCCGGCGCGAACCGGAAGTTGACGGTGACCGACGCGGCGTCCGGGATCACGTTGCCGGCGATACCGCCGTCGATGTCTACCGCGGACAGGCCCTCGCGGTAGACGCAGCCGTCGATGTCCACCTGCCGGGCCTGGTAGGCGGTGAGCCGGTCGAGAACCGCGCCGAGTTTGTGAATCGCGTTGTCGCCCAACCAGGATCGCGCCGAATGCGCACGCGTGCCGGTGGCATGGACGATGACACGCAACGTGCCCTGGCAGCCGGCTTCGATGAGACCGCCCGAGGGCTCGCCCAGGATCGCGACGTCGGCCTCGAGCCAGTCGGGCAGTTCACGTTCGATGCGGCCGAGGCCGTTGGCGCTGGACTCGATCTCCTCGCAGTCGTACATGACGAGGGTGATGTCGTGCGTCGGCTCGGCGATGGTGGCGGCCAGGTGCAGGAACACCGCGTCGCCGGCCTTCATGTCGGACGTGCCGCAGCCCCAGAGTTCGTCGCCCTCGAGCCGGCTGGGCAGGTTGTCCGCGGCCGGGACGGTGTCGGTGTGCCCGGCCAGCAGCACGCGCGACGGCCGGCCGAGGTTGGTCCGGGCCAGCACGGCGTCGCCGTTGCGGATCACCTCGAAATGCGGCGCCTGGGCCTTGAGCGCGGCCTCGATCTCGTCGGCGATGAGCTGCTCGTGCCGTGATTCGCTGGGAATGTCGACCAGCGCGGCGGTCAGAGCGATCGGGTCGGCGGTGAGATCCAGCATTCAGCCAGGTTAGTCGGTCGGCCGGTTCAGGCGACGGCGCGCAGGGCCCGGATGGCCGGTGCTGTGGACGCACCGAGCAGCGTCGACCGGTCGGCCGGGTAACGCACGTCGATGACGGCATCGTCGCCGAACCGGTAGGGCTTGCCAAGAATCAAGCCCGCCAACTGCTTTCGCATCCGGGACAGCTCGGCCCGCACCGTGACCACCCGACTCCGGTCGCCGTAGAGGTCCTCGGCGAGCTCCGATGCCGACCTCCCGTTGCGGTGGATCGCCAGCACCAGCAGGATTTCGGCGTGCCGCAGCGAGATGTCATGGCGCCACCCACCGAACTGCCCGGCCATCTCGAGGACTGGAGCCCCGCGCAGGTCCAGCACGACGCGGGTGGCAGTCGCGTCGTCGTCGGTTGCGGCAATGGATGGCCGGACCAGCCACCCGCCGGGCAGCATCTCGACGTCGCACCGCCCGAGGGTCGGGATCCAGGCCCGCCCCGGAGCCAGTTCGTCGGGCAGCAGAATCCGGTTGTGCAGCGGCATCTGGTCGACGGCGGCCACCCAGCCGTCGGCGTCGACCGCCAGCGCCGGAGCGCCGATGCGCGCCAGGATGGGGGCCGCGACCATCCGCAACCGGTTCAGGGTCCCCTCGTGCTGCTCGCGCAGGTGCGCTTCGGCCAGGCGCGCGACGGCGTCGACCAGCGCGACGGTGGTGGGGTGCACCGTCGCGGCCGGGCCGGAGACGTCGACGACGCCGATGACCTGGCCGGTGCGCGGGTCTCGGACCGGGGCGCCGGCGCACGTCCAGGCGTGGTGGCTGCGCAGGAAATGCTCGGCGGAGAAGACCTGCACGGCCCGGTTGGACGCCAGCGCCGTCCCGATGGCGTTGGTGCCGACGGCGCCCTCGCCCCAGTTGGCGCCCTCGACGAACCCGAGGCGATCGGCCTTGCCCAGCACGGCCGCGGACCCGGACCGCCACAGCACCCGGCCCCGCGCGTCGGCTAGCACCAGGATGTTATCCCCTTCGGCGACAATGGATTCCAGCCCGCGCGACACGTCGTCCAGCACGGCCAGCAGGCCCGATGACCTGCGTAGCGCATCCAGCCCGGACGATTCGATGACCGGCGGGATGTGGGTGTCAGGGTTGACGCCACGGGCCAGCATGCGCTGCCACGACTCGCCGATGACGTCCCGCGGCCGCGCGGGGGCCCGGCCGCCGGACATCGTCGCGTCGTAGACAGCCGACATCAACCGCGCGTAACTGCGCGGGTCCTCGCCAACAGCTACTGCTGGTTCAGGCACGGCCGGGCTCTGCATCATCGCCGATTGTGCTCCGCATGTCAGCGATAAACCAGACCGCCGTCGATCAGACCGGCCTGCCCGGTCATGTAGTCGGCGTCGGGTCCGGCCAGATACGACACGAACCCCGCGACGTCGTCGGGCGTTTCGGCGCGGCCCAGCGCGATGCCGCCGACGAACTTGGCATAGGTCTCACCGACCGGGGCGCCGGTGAGTTCGGAGAACCGCTTGTCGATCTCCACCCACATGTCGGTGCCCACCACGCCGGGGCAGTAGGCGTTGACGGTTATGCCGTCGGCGGCGTGCTCCTTGGCGGCGGCCTGCGTCAGGGCGCGCACCGCGAATTTGGTGGCGCTGTACGGCCCGAGCATGGCGAAGCCGTCGTGCCCGGCGATCGATGAGGCGTTAATGATCTTGCTGACTTTGCCGTTTGCCTGGTTCCCGAGTTCCTTGAACTTCGCGACGGCGGCCTGAATACCCCACAACACGCCGTCGACGTTGATCGACCACAGCCGCTGGAGGTCCTCGGGTGTGACGTCGGCGAGCGGGCCGACCAGCGCGACACCGGCGTTGTTGACCATGATGTCGAGGCCGCCGAGTTCGGTTGCCACGTAGTCGACGGCGGCGAACACCTGGTCCCGGTCACCGACATCGGCGACGAAAGTGGTGAACTTGCAGCCGATTTCGGATACCTCGGCGGCCACCTCCGCCAACGGATCGGCTTCGACGTCGACGAGTGCGACGTCGGCGCCGTCACGCGCCAGCCGCAGCGCGATGCCGCGTCCGATGCCGCGTCCGGCCCCGGTGACCAGGGCTACCTTTCCTGCCAATGCCATTGCTGTTTCTCCGCTCATCGCGTCGGGTCGACCAGAACTTTCATCTTGTTCCCCGCATGTAGTGCTTCGAATCCCTCGGCGACCACATCCCCGATCGGGATCTGGGCCACCCATCCGGTGGTGTCGTAGGCGCCCTGCGCCATCAATGCGATGACGGCCTCGAAGTCGGCACCGGTGTAACACAGCGAGCCCTGGATGCGGGACTCGTTCATCACCAGGTTCAAAAGTGGTGTCTGCAATGGCTTTTCGTATATCGCGACGCTCACCATGGGCTTGCGGGAGCCGACGCAGGCCAGTGCTGTCTCCACTGCGGGAGTGACGCCGGCGGCGTCGAACGCGGCGTCGGCCCCGGCGCCGTAGGTGTGGTCGGCGATGAAGCCGGGCACATCGGTGACGGTCGGGTCGAGCGTGACGGCGCCGAGCTCTTCGATGGCGGCCCGCCGCGTCGGCGACGGCTCGACAACGAAGATCTCCTGAAGTCCCTTGCCGCGCAGGGCAAACCACAATCCGATGCCGATGGGACCGGCGCCGAACACCATCGCGGTGTCACCGGGGCCAACGTCGCCGAGGGTCGCCGCGTGGTAGGCCACCGACATCGGTTCGACGAGTGCCCCGAGTTCCAGCGAGACGTTGTCGGGCAACCGGTGCAGCATGTTCGCCGGCACCACGGTGTACTCGGCCATGCCGCCGTCGGACATCAAGCCGTGGAAGCCGATCTGCTGGCAGACGTTGTAGTTGCCTGCCGCACAGGGGCCACAGTGGCCGCATTTGTAGATCGGTTCGACGGCCACACGGTCGCCCTCACTCCAGCCCGTGACGCCGGCGCCGACGGCGGTGATGGTGCCGGAGAACTCGTGACCCAGCGTGAGCGGCAACTCCCGATGGGTCAGCGGATGCGGCTCCGTGGGGACGAAGATGGGGCCGGCGTAGTACTCGTGCAGGTCGGTGCCGCAGATGCCGTTGAAGCCGACCTGCAATTGCACCTGGCCCGGCCCGGGAGTCGGGATGGCGACGTCCTCGACCGAGACTTTGTTGGGTCCGTAGTACACAGCTGCTCTCATGCGACCAGTTGTATGTGACCGCGACCACACCACGACAGAGTTGCAGGAGGTTGCAACGCTGCAACGTGGTGCAACTCTTGCCCGGCATCGCGCCCTGGCTGTGTTCTGAGTCACATGACCGCAACACTGGAACCCACCACCGCCGTCTCGCCGCAGCAGCGTGTCGAGACTTGGCTCGCCAACTTCGAAGCGGCGCTGGCCGCACAGGACATCGACGGCGTCATCGGGATGTTCGCCGTCGACAGCTTCTGGCGTGACCTCGTCGCCTTCACCTGGAACATCAAGACCTTGGAAGGACGCGGGGCCGTCGCCGAGATGCTGCGCGCACGGCTGGCCGACACCACCCCATTCGGGTTCCGGACCCGCGAACCCGCCACCGCCGACGGCGACGTGACGTCGGCGTTCATCGAGTTCGAGACGGCCACCGGTCGCGGCTCGGGCCACCTGCGGCTGCGCGGCGACGAAGGCTGGACGCTGCTGACCACGCTGCAGGAACTCAAGGGTCACGAGGAGCGCAAGGGCGCGACGCGGGTGCTCGGTGCCGTGCACGGGTCCGATCCCGACCCGCGCTCGTGGGCCGAGAAGCGCGCCGAGGAAGAGGCGACGCTGGGGCGCGAAAAGCAGCCCTATGTGCTGGTGATCGGCGGCGGCCAGGGCGGTATCGCCTTGGGTGCTCGCCTGCGGCAGCTCGGCGTGCCGTCCATCGTCGTCGACAAGCACGAGCGGCCCGGCGACCAGTGGCGGGGGCGCTACAAGTCGCTGTGCCTGCACGACCCCGTCTGGTACGACCACCTGCCCTATCTGCCATTCCCGGCCAACTGGCCGGTGTTCGCGCCGAAGGACAAGGTCGGCGACTGGCTGGAGTTCTACACCAAGGTGATGGAGGTGCCGTACTGGTCGCGCACCGAATGCCTTTCGGCGACTTACGATTCGGAAGCGGGCCGCTGGACCGTCGAGGTGAACCGTGACGGCGAGCGCATGACGCTGCACCCGACGCAACTGGTGCTGGCGACCGGGATGTCCGGGAAGCCCAGCGTGCCAACGCTTCCCGGCCAGGATATCTTCGCCGGCGAACAGCACCACTCGAGTCAGCACCCGGGGCCGGACCGGTACGTCGGCAAGAAGGTCGTCGTGGTCGGCTCCAACAACTCCGCGCACGACATCTGTAAAGCGCTGTACGAGAACGGCGTCGACGTCACGATGCTGCAGCGCTCGTCGACGCACATCGTCAAATCGGATTCACTGATGGAGCTCGGGCTCGGTGACCTCTACTCCGAGCGCGCGGTGGCTGCCGGCATGACGACCGAGAAGGCCGACCTGACCTTCGCATCGCTGCCTTACGCCATCATGGCCGACTTCCAGCGGCCGATCTACGACGCAATCCGGGAGCGGGACAAGGACTTCTACGCTCGGCTGGAGGCCGCCGGTTTCGAGCTCGACTTCGGCGACGACGACTCCGGCCTGTTCATGAAGTACCTGCGCCGCGGCTCGGGCTACTACATCGACGTCGGCGCCTGCGACCTGGTGGCCGACGGCTCGATCAAGTTGGCGCACGGCCAGGTGTCGCACCTGACGGAGAACGCCGTGGTGCTGGCCGACGGCACCGAGCTGCCGGCCGACGTCGTCGTCTACGCCACGGGCTACGGCTCGATGAACGGCTGGGCCGCCGACCTGATGGGCCAGGAGATCGCCGACCGGGTCGGCAAGGTGTGGGGCCTGGGCAGTGGGACCGCCAAGGATCCCGGCCCGTGGGAGGGCGAGCAGCGCAACATGTGGAAGCCCACACAGCAGGAGAACCTGTGGTTCCACGGCGGCAACCTGCACCAGTCGCGGCACTACTCGCTGTATCTGGCGCTGCAGCTCAAGGCCCGCTACGAAGGCATCCCGACGCCGGTCTACGGCCTGCAGGAGGTCCATCACCTGCAGTGAGCTGGTTCCCTCGCGAGCCTGGGGGCGCCGCCCGCTTGTGGGTGGTGCCCCCAGCTCAGCGCTGGTTCAGTAACCTTGGCCAACGTGACTTCTTCTTCTGGTGCATCCGGCATCGGCATCGCCACCATCACCGCCGACGGAACCGTCCTCGACACCTGGTTCCCGGCACCCGAACTGAACGCTGACGCCGCGGCCGGCCCGGTCCCCGCCGAGCTGGAAGCCCTCGTCGGCACCGATGAGGACCGCGGCGTGCGCACCGAGATCGTGCGCACCACCATCGCCTCGCTCGACGACAAGCCTGCCGACACCCACGATGCCTGGCTGCGCCTGCACCTGCTGTCGCACCGCCTCGTGGCGCCCCACGGCGCCAACCTGGACGGCATCTTCGGCCTCCTGACCAACGTGGTGTGGACCAACTTCGGTCCCTGCGCGGTCGAGGGCTTCGAGACCGTCCGCGCCAAGCTGCGCCGTCGTGGCACGGTCACCGTGTTCGGCGTCGACAAGTTCCCGCGCATGGTCGACTACGTCCTGCCCACCGGCGTGCGCATCGCCGACGCCGACCGCGTCCGCCTGGGCGCGCACCTGGCGTCGGGCACCACCGTCATGCACGAGGGCTTCGTCAACTTCAACGCCGGCACGCTGGGCACGTCGATGGTCGAGGGCCGCATCTCGGCGGGTGTCGTCGTCGATGACGGCTCCGACGTCGGCGGCGGCGCGTCGATCATGGGCACGCTCTCCGGCGGCGGCAAAGAGGTCATCTCGGTGGGCAAGCGCTGCCTGCTGGGCGCCAACGCCGGTCTGGGCATCTCACTCGGCGACGATTGCGTCATCGAGGCCGGCCTGTACGTCACCGGCGGCACCAAGGTGACCACCGCCGACGGCCAGACCGTCAAAGCCAAGGAACTCTCCGGTTCGAACAACCTGCTGTTCCGCCGGAACTCGGTCAGCGGCGCGGTCGAGGTCGTCAAGCGCGACGGCACCGGCATCACGCTGAACGAGGCGCTGCACGCCAACTAGTTCTGCCCGCCGAGCCTGAGGCGGAGTGCCGGCTCGGGCTCGGCTTTTTCATGCCCAGGGGCCGACGCCCGTCACCTTGTCGATGGTGATGCGCGTGAGGAATCCCGGGGGCGCGCCGGCCGGCGGGAACTTGCCCTTGAACTCCGGTGCCATGACGTCGGTCAGCCGGGTCAGCACCTCGGGTGCCCCGCCCTCGACGATCCGGGCGGTACCGCTGATCGCGAGGTAGGGGTTGACCGACGCCGCGCCCCGGTCAGTGCCGATGATGGTGACCGCAACCCTGGGGTCGCGGCGCATGTTGCGCAGCTTCTTGTAGTCGCCGAGGTGCGCGCTGACCAGCTCGTCACCCTGGAGTTCAACCCACACCACCGAAACCTGCGGGCTGCCGTCGGCGTTCAAGGTCACCAGAGTCGCGTTGGCGCCGTCTCCGATGAGGGCGCGGGCTTCGTCGCTGAGTTGCATGGCATCTACAAGGTATCTGCTTCCCCAGCCATTCCCGCCGGGACTGAGCTTGTGCGCCGGGAAGTTGGAGGTTTTCCCCGGGGACACCGGCGCATATTCATCACTAGCGTCAATCCGGTGAGCACGACGACCGGCGACGCGGACACTTTGACACCTACCGACCCCGACGAGATCTCGGCGCCCGAATGGACTGGCAAGCAGAAGCTGGCGTTCCGGCTGTTCTTCACCATCGGCGGCGGAATCCTGATCCTCTCGGTGTACGGCAATCTGGGCCTGAGCCTGTTGCTGGCCCCGCTTCTTCAGGGGCTCGCAAACCTGGGCAGTTTCGTCACCCGTGGCGAGGGCGCGTACCTCAACATCAACGGCGGCGCTGATTCCATGGCGGAGTGGTGCCTGCACCTCGGCTGGATCCTGGTGGCCCTGGTGATCACCGCGGTGTGGACTGCGCTGGACCGGCATCGGCCCAACTACCGCGGCCTTGCCGCACTGCTGTTGGTGTTCGCCCGGTTCGGTCTGGCCGTCTCGATGCTGCTCTACGGTCTGGCCAAGCTCATTCCGACGCAGATGGCCTACATGATGCTGCCCGGCTACCAGATCCAGATGGTCGGCGACGTCAGCCTGATGAACACGCTGTGGGGTTTCATGGGCGCCTCGGACCCCTACTCGGTGGCCGCCGGTCTGGTCGAATTCGTCGCCGGTGTCCTGTTGCTGTGGCGGCGAACGTGGCTGCTGGGCGCGCTGATCGCGATCGTGGCCATGGGCCAGGTGTTCCTGCTCAACCTCTTCTACGACGTCCCGGTGAAGCTGGTCTCCGGCCAGCTGTTGTTCATCGCCGTCGCGATCACCACGCCGTACTGGCGAAGCCTGGCTCAAACGGTGTTCCAGCTTGGCACTCCCGAACCGGTGGCGCTGTGGCCGGCGTCCGGTTCCGGCAGGCGGTGGTTGCGCCGGACCGGCACCGTGGCGAAATTCACCATCGCCGGCGTCGTCACCGCGCTGGTCGCGACGTTCAGCGTCGTCACCTACCAGCAAATTCGGCACCGGGAATCGGACATCGACGGAGTCTGGCGCGCAACGTCATTCACGGTGGACGGCGAACAGGCGACGCTGCAGCAGACCTCGCCGTCACCGTGGACGAATGTCGGGATCGCCGACCGGGTCGGCGATTACACGAGCTTCGTCACCCAGGTCCCGGCGGGCTACGTGACCGTCTACCTGTTCGAGATCCACGACGACCGACTGGAGATCAAGAGGCACAAATCGGATCCGCCCATCGTGCTGCACTTTCGTCTGGACGGTCCCGACCGGCTGATGTTGACCGGCACGGTCGACGGCAAGCACATCGAGGGCGACTATCAGCGACGGCACATGCAGCGCAGCGAGTCTCACTTCCGGCTGGTCCAGCCGGAGATCGAGGGTGGCCCGGCCAGTCGTCTGCCCTAGACGAGGAGCTTCTTCTGCACCTTGCCCATGGCGTTGCGGGGCAGGCTGTCGACGAGGCGCACCTCGCGCGGTCGCTTGTGCACCGAAAGCTGCCCCGCGACAAAGTCGATGAGTTCCTGCTCCGACGCGGAGCCGACCACGAACGCGACGATGCGCTGGCCGAGGTCGTCGTCCGGCACGCCGACCACGGCGGCCTCTGTGACGCCCGGGTGGCCCAGCAGTACGGTCTCGATCTCCCCGGCGCCGACCCGGAAACCACCGGACTTGATGAGGTCCACCGACTCGCGGCCGACGATGCGATGCATGCCCTCGGCATCGATGACCGCGACGTCGCCGGTGCGGTACCAGCCGTCGTCTCCCAGCACCTCAGCCGTCGCGTCGGGCCGGTTGAGGTAGCCGCTGAACAGCGTCGGTGCGGAAACCTCCAGGCGCCCAATGGTTTCCCCGTCGTGCGGCACCGGTGAACCGTCCTCGGCAACCAGTCGGGTCTGCACGCCGTCCAGCGGCAACCCGACCCAACCGGGCCGGCGTTCGCCGTCGATTCGGGTCGACAGCGTGATCAGTGACTCGGTGCTTCCGTAGCGCTCCACCGGCGCATGCCCGGTGAGCCGCACGAGGTCGTCGAACACCGGCACCGGCAGCGCCGCACTGCCGGACACCAGCAGCCGGGCGCCCCGCAGCGCTTCAGCGGCCGCGGCATCGGCCACCACGCGGGACCACACCGTCGGTACCCCGAAATACAGCGAGCCGCCCGCTGCGGCGTACGCGGCCGGAGTGGGTTTTCCGGTGTGCACGAAGCGATTTCCGATACGCAGCGAGCCGAGCAGCCCGAGGATCAGGCCATGCACGTGGAACAACGGCAGGCCGTGCACCAGGATGTCGGCGGGGGTCCAGGCCCAGGCCTTGGCCAGTGCGTCGATGTCGGCGGCGATGGCACGGCGGCTGATCAGCACGCCTTTGGGCAGACCCGTGGTGCCCGAGGTGTACATGATGAGCGCCGTTGAATCCGGCGAGGGCTCGGCGTAGCGATGCCACGACCGGGCGTGCAACCGCACCGGGATAACGGGTAGCCCTTCGGTTGCTCCTTCTTCTGCAGGCGCCTCCCCCAGCCACGCCTGCGCCCCGGAGTCGATGATCATGTGCCGGCGTTCGGCGGCGCCGACATCGGCCGGCACCGGCACTACCGGCACCCCCGCGATGAGACAGCCTGCGATGGCCAGCACGGTCTTGGCGGTGGGCCGGGCCAGTACCGCCACCCGCGCAGCCCCTGCCACTCGCTCAGCCACCGACGTCGCAGCCCCGACCAGATCGCTGCGCGACAGGACCGCGCCGTCGATACGTACCGCGTCTTCGAGGTCGTGTCCGGCAGCGACAACGGCGGGGTTGAGGGAGGCCAGCAGCATGTGCGTGAGGCTACTCTGGGCAGGTGGACCCGATCGAGAGACTGTCCAGTCGTGAGGTGTACCGCAACAACTGGATGTCGGTGCGCGAAGACGACATCCGCCGCCCGGACGGCACCACCGGCATCTACGGAGTGGTGGACAAACCCACGTACGCCCTGGTGATCGCCCACGACGGCGACCGGTATCGCATGGTGGAGCAGTTTCGCTATCCAATTGGGCTGCGGCGCTGGGAATTTGTCCAGGGCACCGCGCCGGGGTCACTGGACGGCGACGAGCCCGCGCCCGCCGACCTGGCCGCGCAGGAACTCCGAGAGGAGACAGGGCTCCGTGCCGAGACGTGGGAAGTCCTGGGTCAACTGGACGTCGCACCGGGGATGTGCAGCCAACGCGGCTGGGCCTATCTGGCGACGGCCATTACCGAGGGCGAACACGAACGTGAGCATGAAGAGCAGGACATGCACAGCGAGTGGTTCACCGCCGACGAGATCGAGGACATGATCCGCCGCGGGGACATCACCGACGCGCAGACGCTCGCGGCGTGGACTCTGCTGCGGCTGCACACGGCTCGGTAAGGCGATCCTGCCAACTCGGGTAAACATCACGCCACCTGGGATGATGCCGTTCCGGCCACCTGTTGATGTGGGCATAACACCCAGCAGGAGGCAACGACATGAAGACGACGAGCCGTTTCACACAGCAGCCGGTGGGTCGTTACGTTCTCGCAGGCGCACTCGGTGTCGGAATTCTGGTGTCCCCGATCGTGTGGTCGTTCACCGACGGCGAGCAAAAGGCGCTACCGGAAACCGTTGTGGCATCACACAACAACCACGGCATCGATCAGTTGCAGTGGCTGCAGGACATTCAGCCGCACGCTCAGGCACCGCGCGTCGACACCACGGTGCACCAGAGCCAGTGATTCGCGATTCCGGCCGGCGCCGTTGTGCGCGAAGGATTTCGGCACTTGATCTCAACCATGGTTGAGGTTCTAGCGTCGAACGCGTGACCCGACCAGACGTGATAGTCGACCGTGTCGTCCTGCAGGACGGCTTCGTCCCAGTGATAGACATCAGCAGCGCCCGCAGCGGAGACGCGGCGCACCGCCAGGCGGTGGCCGACGCGATCGGTCGGTGCTGCGAGAGCAGTGGTTTCCTGATCCTGGTCGGGCACGGCGTGCCGTACAAGGCCATCAGCGACGTCAAGCGTGCCTTGCGCGAGTTCTTCGCCCTGCCGCAGGTCGGCAAGGACCGCGCCCGGGCAGTGCCCGGCGACCCGCTGGCCCGTGGCTTCAGCAGCGCAGGCAAGCTCGCGGCCACCAACGACGGCGCGGACGTCGAGGCCGAACACCAGGCACCGGACCGCGTCGAGAAGTTCGTCCACTTCCCGCTCGGCAACCCCGAAGGACTACGCGGCGACGGCTGGACCGACGAGCGGGTGGCGGTCGCCGAACGGTGGCCCGAACTCCCGGGCTTTCGCGTGGCCTACGAACGCTATTACGCCGAGATGGAACTGCTGGCGACCGAATTGTCCCGGCTGTTCGCGCTCGCCCTTGGCCTGCGCGAAGACTGGTTCGACGCATCGATCGACCGGCACAACTCCAACCTGATGGCCAACTATTACCCCGCCGACGACCGGCCGGCCGGCGAAATCCGGCTGAGCCAGCACACGGACTGGGGCAATCTCACGATCCTGTTGCAGGACGAATCGCAACGCGGGCTACAGGTTTGGAGTGACCGCGGCGAATGGCTCGATGTGCCCGTGGTTCCCGGCGCGTTCGTCATCAACATCGGTGACCTGCTGGCGCGGTGGACCAACGACCGCTGGGTCAGCACCGTGCACCGTGTGGTGAGCAACGGTGCCGGCGGAGAGCGGTTCAGCCTGCCGTTCTTCCACCAGCCCAATTTCGACGCCGTCATCGAGTGCATCCCCACCTGCGCGACAGCAGACAATCCGCCGCGCTACGAGCCGGTGGTGTCGGGGCCGTATCTGCTCGACAAGTTCAAGCTCGCTTACGCCCTCTAGGCGCGACGTCACCGAAACAGGTTCTCGGACAACGGCGTCGGAGAGCCGAAGCGGTGCGCCGTCACCGCGATCGCCTGCTCGTGCAGGAAAGTCAGCAGCTCGATCCGCCCGGCTTCGACCACCGGCCCCGCGTAGAGCGCGATACCGACATTGCCGGCGCTGTCACGTGCGAACTGTTCGCGGCTGCCGCCGAGCAGGCGAACCCGGCCAGGAGCGTTGTCGCGCAGGGTGTTCCGCCATGACGCCGAATCTTCCAGCCTGCAGACGACGCCGGCCGTTGCCAGTGCGTCGACAATCGCCGGATCGAGCGGAACCGGAGTGGAGACAGTGACACCGGAACCGGTCAGGATTCCCGCCCCCACCACGCGCAGTACGGCCGCCGGATCAGCATTCTCGGTGCGCACCGTCACCGGCACCGACAGGTAGCGGAAGACGTTCTTCTCCGCGATCAGGCCCGACACATCGCGCGCGACGCCGAACTCCGTCGCCCAGGCATGTGCGTCGGATCCGAAGGACCGTTCGAGGAACTCCAGTTCTCCGGGTGCCGACCCGACAGCCGGTGCGGCGTCGAGGATCGCTCGCACCGGTGGCGACACCGGGGCCGTCTGCGTCGCCCGGGCGGAACGCCAATCACTCAGCCCGATCAGGTAATTCGGGCCACCGGCCTTCGCGCCCGCACCGACCGCCGACTTCTTCCACCCGCCGAAGGGCTGACGCCGCACGATCGCGCCGACGGTCGAGCGGTTCACATAGGCGTTGCCGGCCTCGACCCGGTCGAGCCACCGTTCGATCTCATCGCGGTCCAGGCTGTACAGCCCTGCCGTCAGCCCGTAGTCGACCTCGTTCTGAATGGCGATCGCCTCGTCGAGGTCAGCGGCGGCGATGAGGCCCAGAACCGGACCGAAGTACTCGGTGCGGTGGAACTCCGAGCCACGCCGCACTCCGGTCTTCACTCCCGGTGACCAGAGCCGTCCGCTGTCATCGAGTTGGCGCGGCTCCACCAGCCACCGCTCCCCGGGCGAGAGCTGCGTGAGGGCCCGCAGCAGCTTGCCGTGCGCAGGCTCGATGATGGGTCCCATCTGCGCGGTCGGGTCTGACGGGTAGCCGACCTTCAACGAAGTGACGGCATCGACCAGCTGGTCGCGGAACCGCGCCGACCGGGCGACGGAGCCCACGAGAATGCCGAGCGACGCTGCCGAACACTTTTGTCCCGCATGCCCGAAGGCCGAGTACACCAGGTCCTTCACCGCGAGATCGAGATCGGCATGTGGGGTGACGATGATGGAGTTCTTGCCGCTGGTCTCGGCCAGCAGTGGCAAGTCGGGCCGGAAGCTGCGGAACAGTTCCGCGGTTTCGAACGCGCCGGTGAGGACCAGGCGGCCAACCCGCGGGTCGGACACCAATTGCGTACCGAGCTCGCCCTCATCAAGGTGCACCAGCTGCAGCACGTCGCGCGGCACGCCTGCGTCCCAAAGCGCCTGCACCATAACGGATCCGCACCGCTGGGCCTGAATGGCAGGTTTGATGATGACAGGACTGCCCGCGGCCAGCGCGGCCAATGCCGATCCGGCGGGGATCGCGACCGGGAAGTTCCATGGCGGCGTGACCACCACCAACCCGGCCGGCGCCGCGACGGCACCGTCGATGGCGTCGAGATCCCCCGCCTGCGTCGCATAGTAATTCGCGAAGTCGATAGCCTCGGAGACCTCTGGATCGCCCTGGTCCAGCGTCTTGCCGCATTCGGACGCCATCACCTCCAGCAATTGCGCCCGCGCTGCCTCGAGTGTTCCCGCCGCGCGCCGAAGGACCGCTGCCCGGTCTGTACCGGTCAACGCAGCCCATGTCGCGCCCGCGGTCACACCATCGGCGATGATCCCGTCGAGCGCCGTCGCGCTCGACACGGTGTGCTCGGCGACCAACTCGGCTCCGGCCATCGACGCGGCGATCCGCTCGGTGATCGCCCGCCCCCACAGTCGATTTCCGGGCAGGGCCGGATCGGTGTCGGCGACATTCGCGAACTCCCCGGCCGGGCTCATCGCTGCCCACGGATCGTCGGTGCGACGATCCTGGCGACGGTTGGGTGCCGGAACGACGTCAGCGGACTTCCCCAACTCGGCGAGCGACGCGACGAAACGGTCCTGCTCGCGCTGGAACAGCGACTGGTCGTCGTGCAGCTCGAACACCGCGGACATGAAATTGTCCTGGCTGGCGCCCTCCTCCAGCCGCCGTACGAGGTAGGCGATCGCGACATCAAAGTCCTTGGGGTGCACCACCGGTACGTACAACAGCAGACCGCCGACGGTGCGCCGGACGGCTTCGGCCTGAGCCTCGGCCATCCCCAGCAGCATCTCGAACTCCACACGATCCCGGACGCCGCGACGCCCGGCGAGCGCCCACGCATAGGCGATGTCGAAGAGGTTGTGCCCGGCGACACCGATCCGCACATTCGCGGTGTGGTCGGGCTGCAGCGCGTAATCCAGCACCCGCTTGTAGTTGGTGTCGGTGTCCTGTTTCGTCGCGAAGGTCGCCACGGGCCAGCCGTGCAGCGAGGCCTCCACGTGCTCCATCGGAAGGTTCGCACCTTTGACCAGCCGAACCTTGATGCCCGCGCCACCGCGCTCGCGGCGCGCACGAGCCCAGTCCTGCAGGCGCATCATCGCGCTCAGCGCGTCGGGCAGATACGCCTGCAAGACGATCCCGGCCTCGAGGTCCAGCAATTCGGCCCGGTCCAGCAGCTTGGTGAACACCGCGATCGTCAGCTCCAGGTCGCGGTACTCCTCCATGTCGAGGTTGATGAACTTCTTCGTCGGCGCGGTCGCCGCCTGGGTGAACAACGGCAGCAGGTTCGCCGCGATGTGGTCGACGGCTTCGTCGAACGCCCACGGCGAGTGCGGCGGCACGGTGGCCGAAACCTTGATCGACACGTAGTCGACGTCGGCGCGGGCGAGCAGCTGTTCGGTGCCCTTCAGCCGCCGGGCCGCCTCGGCCCGGCCGAGCACGGCCTCACCGAGGAGGTTGATGTTGAGGCTGACACCACGCTCGCGGATACGTGCGATGGATCGGCCGAGGCGGGCATCGGTCGCGTCGACGAGAAGGTGACCGACCATCTGTCGCAACGCTTTCCGGGCGACCGGGATGACCAGGCCGGGCGCGATCACCGACACCAGGGCACCGAGCTTGATCAACAGCCGTTCATGCGGCGGCAGGAAGCCAGGGGCGTTACGCGCGAGGGCACGCAGGTTGGCTGCTGCGACCCGGTGGTCTTCGGGCCGGATCACGCGGTCGACGAAGCCGACGGTGAAATCCAGTCCGCTCGGGTCGCGCAGAACGTCTGCCAATCGCCGGCCGGCCGGGGCGACGGGCAGGCGGGCTGATTCGTCGAGCCAGGACCGGACCTGGGCTACGACCTCGGTCAGCAGGTCGTCCTTCTCACGGCTCAGCTGTGTCATCTGTCCATCATGAGCGCGCCAGACACTTAAAATAAAGCGATGATTTCTGACAGGAAAGCTTAAGTAGGAATGAAATATCAGCGTGCTGACCTGCTCGACACCCGCAGGCTGCGCCTGCTGCACGAGCTGAGCCTGCGCGGCACGTTGTCCGAGGTCGCCGAGGCGTTGCACCAGAGCCCGTCATCGATATCGCAGGCGCTGAGCCAGCTCGAACGCGAGGTCGGCGTGCCACTGTTGGAGAAGGTCGGGCGTCGGCTGCGGCTCACCCCCGCGGCCGAGGTGCTCGTCGAGCACACCGCGGTCATCCTGGCGCGGCTCGAGCAGGCCGCCTCCGATGTCGCAGTCCAGAGCGACGAGGCCTCCGGCACCGTTCGGCTCGCCGTCTTCCAATCCGCGGCCTCGGCCTTCATGCCGCAGATGCTGACGGAGTTGGCGACCCGCCATCCGCGGCTTCGCGTGACGATGTCGCAACGCGAACCCGAGCAGGCGCTCTACGAGACCTGGCTGCGCGAGTTCGATCTGGTGATCGCCGAGGAATATCCGGGGCACGCCGCGCGCGCGTATCCGGAACTGCACCGGGCACCGCTGACCACCGACCTGCTGCGGCTGGCCGTACCACCCACCGGAGAACCTTGGGACCGCATCTCCTCGGTCAAAGATGCCGCCGACCTGCCGTGGACGATGGAGCCCGAAGGCACGGCGTCCCGACATTGGGCCGAACAGCTTTGCCGCCGAGCAGGTTTCGAGCCCGACGTCCGCTTCGAGACCGACGACCTCGAAGCCCAGATCGCGCTGATCGAGAACGGCAACGCGGTCGCCATCCTGCCCGACCTGATGCGGGTGCGGCGCCGTCCGGATGTCCGCGTCGTGGACGTCGACCCGCGTCGGCGGGTGGTGTTCACAGCGACGCGGACCGCCATCAGCAAGACACCGGCCATCGTGGCGTGCCGGGCGGCGCTGGCCTCAGCCGTGCCCCCGCAGCTCGACGTGGACTGATCGACCAACATCGCGGCCGCGAGGGACAGTCAGTTAGATGCGGGTATCAATCCCTTGCAGGACAACGAGTTTTGCAAGACCCCGCGGACGACAGCCTGTACCTCTACCCGAATACCGAGCGCTACTGCCTGAAGGCTTCGACACGTTTCACATCAAGGCCGAAACACCTTGCCTGAGAAATTAGCTATTGAAGCCTTGACGTCACGATATCCCTTATCTTGGTCGAACATTTTTGCAACGCTCGAATACGTCTCCCGATCACCGTGGTAATCAAGCGCTATCTTGCCGGCAAGGCCAGCACCAACATAGGGAATTCCTACAACTGCTGCTTCAGCAGCTGTATACCTCCAGTAATCCGACGGAATCGCGGGTCCATAGACGTGGCCATGCAACTGCTGCTGAGTCTGTTGCAACGGAGTTAACCCAGGAACGGGGTCACCTGTGGCGACAAGATCAATCTGAGTAAACCGACTGTTCGGTGACCAGTACACTAACGGGGCCGCGTACATCACCACTGACTTTATGTTGAGCCCCGTCGCACTTTCGGCAATATTCTGCGCATCGATTCCCCCTTGACTGAACCCGACAAGCATTATGGGAGCATGCGGATCTCCACCTTTGGCATAAATCGCGTTCACGATCGTCTGCAATTCTGCAGACTTCACTTGATGCAATGCAGACGGGATGTTACTACCAAGATTCTGTTGCGCCCCGGGGTCCAACTGAGTTCCGCCAAGGTACACGATATAGCTTATCTTGTTGTTGCTATTGACGATTTTATCTACCCAGATTCCACTCTTAGTATCCGCTGTGTCCCGCAGTCGTGTGTATAGCGCCTGCGCCGTTGGGTTGAACTGCTGCGCCGACGGCGACGACTGGTGGATGGCACTGGCCACAAAGGTAACGATCGAATTCACAGCGCTTTTCACCGTATTAACGATCTGTTGCACTTGAGCAACTACCTGCTGCTGCACATGGGAAACCGTCTGTTGCACTACTGCAGCAGTCTTTTGCACTGCGGCAACGACACTCTTTTGTGCTGCGGTAACGAAAGTCTGCAGCTGAACAACTGCCGCGTGCAGTGCGGCACCGGCAGTCTGAAACACGGTGGCTATCGGCGTGAGACCGCCGCTACTTCCATCAGCAAGATCAATGACTGAGATCGTGTTATCCGCCATGTTGGCGACGTAGAGGCGGGTCCCCGCGGGGTTGACCACCATTGAGGTCGGACCCAAACCAACGGTCGTCGGCGCCCCGATGCCCTTGCCGGTACTCAGGTCGTAGCCCGTGACGCTGCCGTCGTACATGGTTTGAGTCGGTAAACCGGCATACGGTTGGTATGAGGCCTTTTTCCCGGTGCGGGAATCGGCGACATCGGAGACGTAGAGGGTCTTTCCGTCAGGACTGAGAGTCATCACCCCGTAGCCGACGACGTTGATGGGAGTGCCGACCTGCTGTCCAGTGCTGGTGTTGAACGTCAAAACCGTTGCGTTTGCTATTTCTTGCGCACTCTGGGGCTGGGTGTTCTGAGCACCGATCGTGATTGCGGGGTACGACAAGGACTCTACGTAGAGCTTTGTGCCGTCCGGGCTCAGCGCCTCGGTTTGAGGGATGAGGGCACCCGCGTCATTCGTCAGGATGATCGGGTTCCCTACCGGGGCACCTGATTTGGAGTCGACGGTATAGATGGTCGTCGTCACGGAAGGCGACGAAGAACTGCTGGACGTCAGATTGGACGCCGTCGTGACATACAGCCGCTTGCCGTCGGGGCTGACCAGAACCGAAGTGGCACCCGTACCCGAATACAAATTCGTCGACACCGGCCCGATCCCTAACGTGTCGCCGACCTGCGTGTTGGTCGTGGTGTCAAACACGGTCACGGTCGGCCGCCAGCTGGTGACCTGGCCGGTGTAGGAGCTGGTCACCGTGGCACCCGCGACGTAGACGCGACTGCCGTCGGGACTGACGGCCAGTGCAGACGGACCGGGCGACGTCATGGTTGTCGAGTTCTGATCCGATGTCACCAGCGGGATGGGACTACCGATCGTCTTGTTGGTACTGGTGTCGATGACCACAAGCGACGGTAGGTATCCGGTCTGGGAATATCCAGTGGACGGATTGGTGATCGTAGCGGGGTTATAGGCAACGACGTAGGCGCGGTTCATCGTGGGGTTGGTCACGATATTTCCCGGCGCGACGAACTGCCCAACCGGAATGGGTTCACCCACTTGCGTATTGGTGCTGGCGTCGACAACCTGGACAGTCGCAACCGGCGTTCCGTTTGCATCCGTAGCGTACGGCGAACTGGTGCCATAAATGGTCTTGCCGTCCTTGGTGATCGCAATCGCCCAAGGGTCAACGGGAATTGTCGCGACCACTGTCGGGGTGCCGGCCGAAGGTGGTGCACTCGTCGTGACGGTCGCCGCCGGCGCGGTTGCCGTCACACTCGACGCACTCGACTGCGGGTAGGCCGCGGCGAGTACCAGCGCGAGGGGCGCGAGAGACACCGGCGCCGACGGCATCGTCGTAGGTGCAGCGCTGAGCGGAGCGGCCGACAAGGCCGGCGGTACCACCCCCGTAGGCATTGTGTACGCCGTAACGGCGTAGGCGGAATGAACCACCGCCGGCAGCACGGGACTCGGCGCCACCGCATCGACCTGAGCCGTCTTCGGCGCCACCGCGGTCACAGGCGGCGCGGCCTGCGACGCCGACTCGGCCGTGGCTGCCACCACCTGCGTAGCCAAGTGGGCCACCGGAGTTCGCGGTGCTTTGCTTGTCGTATCAGACTGTTCCACTTGCGATTTGGCTGACGACTTGGATGATGTGGCGTGTCGGCCCGGTCCCGAATCTTCACTTGGGCTCGAGGCCTGGGCGCCCGTCTGCTGCGCACCGCCGCCGACGGAGCCGCCAGTGGGATCAGACTGTGAATTCCCGCCTTCGTCAGACGATTTCCCTCGGTTCTTTCCATGGCTTCTCGATGACGCTCGCGCACTCCCAGGTGGTGCAGCATCATCGGCGTTCGACTCCGTCGCGCTCGCGTTCGGCGTCGAGTCAGTCGCTGCGTGGACCGCCGGCGAAGTGACTGGCGGCGTGTTCGGATGGTGACGCGAAATGCCTTGCGAAGAAGAATCACTCACCTTGGGCGATGACGATTCATGCGCACCGGCGGCGTCATCGGCGAGAGCAATTCCTGCGCCGTTGACCAACGCAATACCCATACCGAAGGTGACTGCGCCGGTGCCCAACCAGCGATATGGCTCGCGCCGTGAAGTAGCGCGATGACGTCCGGCGTACTTCGCACGTGCCGCTGTCCGACCTGCCCTGCGACGACCGGCCATCTATGCCCCTCCTGGCTCAAGTGCCCCGCCACGAGGATGCGCAGCGTGATTTGCGCCCAGGTATATCACCGGATGCAGCTAATCAGCGGCAGATCTCCGCAAAGTTCACGACCCTGCGACTGCAAGTCAACCGTTCGGATGACATTGACGCAGGTGTAGGAAAATTACTAGCGCACAACGGGTTACGAAAAATTCGCCACCCTTCAGGCGATTTGACAGGAGATCGACAGCTATATTTCAGTAACTTCAGAGCTACCTCGACGTGGACGTTGCCGTCCGTCGCGCCCTCGGCGGGAGTCCCTTTCGTATCGCTGACGAACCGGTTCGGCAGCACGTCGAGCTGACGCGGATCGTCGGCGGTCCAATCCGCGAGTGCGCGCGCCAGGTGTTCGCGCCGCACGTGCCTCAAAGCTCGTCGATACTGAGCAGGCCGTCTTGCACCGCTCGCGCAACGAGTTTGGCCTTGGTCGGGGCTGGTCGGCCAACGGCAGCGTATTTGGCGCGGATGCGTTGCAGGTGGGTTTTGACGGTGGCGGGCGAAAGGTACAGGCTCTTGGCGACGATGTCCTTGCTCTCGGTCTGGAACCAGGCACTGAGCACTTCGAGTTCGCGATCGGTGAGGCGTGGCCGGCCGACGGTGGAGTCAGCCCAGATCGCCGCAGCCATGCGGGGTCCGATGTAGGGCTCGCCGGTGCCGGCGGCGCGGATCGCCTCGATCAGATGATGCTGACCTTCACTCTTGGCCAGATAGGTGACCGCACCGAGGTCCATGCAGCGCAGGATGATCTCGTCGTTTTCCAGGTGCGTGTACACGATTACGGTGTGGCCGGCATCGACGACCGCAGCGAGAGCCTCGAAATCTGTTTTCCGGCTGCGTAATTCGAGGTCAAGTACAACGGCCGACAGGCCGGGAGTGGCCGTCGGATGGGCGTCCAGGAAGGATTCGGCCGTCAGATGGCTGGAGACGACCCCGACGGGCGGGTCGGCCTGGGCACATCGAGCGGCTACCCCGGTGTGAATGATGTCGTGGTCATCGACCACAGCGATCCCCAGGGAATCAGGGTGCATGTCCGGCAAGGGCATACTCGGGGGCTCCTCCTGTGAGCTGGTGTCGCACGGTGATCCATACCGTGTCGTCGAGAACGGTCAGGTCGAGTTGATCTTCGCCATCGGCGATGTGTTCGGTGAGAATTTCGGGGTGTTGCACCGCTCGGCAGATCACGCTGAGCTTGACTGCGAAAGCGTCGCCGGACACGGTGATTCGGGCAGAGGCAAAAATAGAGGGAGCCGTCAGCACCCGGTGAATCACGTCGGTGAGCTGCCGTGCCACCACGTCATCGATGGCGGGCAAGGTTCCGGCAACACTGGTCGATACCGCCAGGCCGCGGCCCTGGACGCCATCGACGACGGGGCGCAGCGCACGCATCAGGACGTGATCGAAGGCAGCTGATTGGTCGAAAAGCGCACGCAGGCGCTGGTATTCGATTTGCGCAGACCGCGCAATGGTGGCATCGACCGTGCCACCGTCCGCAAGGACGAGCAGCAGGGGACGGATCGAATCCGCTAGCTCTGCGTAGCGACGCTGGTACTCCGCTTCCACGGCGGCACCGATGCGATCAGTTGCAACCAGACGCGCCCGGGCATCGGCTTCAGCACCGGCGGATACTGCCGCCCGCCGGATCAGGTTGTCGAACAGCAGCGCACACAACTGCACCAGCAGGATGCTGGCCGTCCCGTAGCCGAGATTGGCCACGGTGTGCGCCGACGGGTCCCGGATCAGGGCGTAGACGCCGGGGATGGTCCAGCAGCCGATCAGGACGACGACACCGACACGTACCCGCTCATTGAGAAGCAGCGGCAGCACACACCAGCCGAGGGTGCTCTGTGGCCACTGGGCCGCGGTGCCGAGCAGATCAACGGGCAGCGTCATTGCTTGCACCACCGAAACGAGCACCAGTGCCGCGGCGCTTATACGGGGTGGCATCCCTGGTCGCCCGAGCACTCCGGTGATCGCCGACAGCGTTGCCGCTGCGGATATCGCCGCCAACGCCCACTGCAGCTGTGGCTGCCCGGTCGCTGATACGGCGGCGGGCACCATCGCCAGCAGGTTCACGCAGGCATACGCGATCAGCGCCAGGCCGTAGCCCGCCCGGGTGCGTTCGATCAGTCTCTCTGGATCGGCAGGCGGTTCCGCAGTCGCCGGTGTGTCTGTGTGCCAACGTAATTCGACGGACGTGCCGTACCCGGGACGTGAATGAATTGCCGCTCCGCCGCCGATGCTGCGCATGCGGGCAGTGATCGAGTTCGCGATCCCGTGTCCGTGAGCGGGTTGCGTGGTGTCGAAGCCACAGCCGTCGTCGGTGATGCGCAGCTGCCCCGGTGCGATCGTGATCGCCACCGTGGTGGCACCGGAATGCCGGTCTACGTTGTTGAGCACTTCTCGGGCCGCGGCGGCGACCGCTGCCACTGTCACACCGTCGAGCCACAGCACTTCGGCCCCGGTGAATGTCATCGGTGTCGCGATGTGATCAGCGTTGTGACGAACAGCCGCAACAAGATCAGCGCGCGCCCGCGGCACCCAGGGCCTGTCGGAAAACACCTCCAGGTCGCGACGGGCCTGCGCGGCGACGCGCTCGGGCGCCAATGAGGTGCCATCACCGACCATCAGCAGGGTCGAGGCGACGGTGTCGTGCAGCAGCCGCGTCTGTTCACGGTCATACTCGCGGACCGCGGCGGCGACCTCCTGTTGCAGTTCCGCGGCCACTCGATCCGCGCGCGCCGCGTCGACAGAGTCGGCCACACGTAACACCATCATTCGGACCGACACCCCGGTCACCCATTGCAACGCAAAGTAGTACAAGTTGAAGATGTCGCCGACATGACTCCAGCCGACGGCTCCCGAAGAGCCGACGGCGAACGCGGCGGCGATCCCGAGGTTCATCGCGAAACTGACCGCGGCCGGCAAGGAGAGACTGAAGCTGACAACAGCGGTGCCCGCGATCACCACCGGAACACTGTTCGACAGGTAGAACTGCGGGCCGGCCACCAACACCGGGGTGGCCAGGCACGCGGCGAGCGTGGTGACGTAGTCGATCGCCACCAGACGCGAACCATGCGAACGGGAGCCCAGTCGGTAAGCAGCCCATGCGCCCAGCGCAGCGGCACATATCCGGGCTGCAGTTTCATGGGGCGGCGGAGGTATCACGACGACGACCGCGCAGACCAACAGATTGGCACCATGACGCATGAATAACGTGATGCGGTTTGCCTGCCGCAGCATGTTCCGTCGCGAGGCGTCGGAAGCGAGGGCATCAATCATGGCGAGAGCCCATTGTGCGCCACCATCATCTGCAGCGCTGGCCGTCCCCGAAATTGTCGCGAACGCAGCAGCACGCGGACGCGCGGGTTAGCTGAACTAAGCCAAGCGGGAAACGGCGGCGGCGATGCGCTCGTCAGTCGCGGTCAGCGCGATGCGCACGAACCGCTCACCGGCCGGGCCGTAGAACTCACCGGGCGCGACGAGGATGCCGCGTTCAGCCAGCCACGCGACCGTCGCGCGCCCGGACTCGCCGCGGGTGGCCCACAGGTACAGGCCGGCCTCGGAGTGCTCGACGGTGAAGCCGGCACCCCGGACTGCCGCCAGCAGTGCGTCGCGACGCTTTGCGTAGCGATCCCGTTGGATGCGTTCATGTTCGTCGTCGTCGAGGGCGGCGACCATCGCGGACTGCACGGGCGTCGGGACGATCATCCCGGCGTGCTTGCGCACTGCAAGGAGTTCGGCGACCAACGCCGGGTCCCCCGCGACGAAGCCGGCCCGGTAGCCGGCCAGCGACGAGGTCTTGGACAGCGAGTGCACGGCCAGAAGACCGGTGTGGTCGCCATCGCAGACGTCGGGATGCAGCACCGACAGCGGCTGGGCATCCCACGCCAGACCGAGGTAGCACTCGTCGGACGCGATGACGACACCGCGCTCGCGCGCCCAGCCGACGACCTTGCGCAGGTGGTCGACACCCAGCACCTTGCCGGTCGGGTTACTGGGCGAGTTCAGGAACACCAGCGCGGGCACCTGGGGCCCGATCTGGGTCAGCGAATCGGCACGCAGCACCTGCGCACCGGCCAGCCGCGCGCCGACGTCGTACGTCGGGTACGCCAGTTCGGGCACCACGACGGTGTCGGCGGCCGCCAAGCCGAGCAGCGTCGGCAGCCAGGCGATGACCTCTTTGGTGCCGATGACCGGCAGTACCGCCTGCTCCGGCAGGCCGGTGATGCCGTAGCGGCGTTGCAGCGCAGCCACTGCCGACGCACGCACGGCCGGCGTACCGGCTGTCGCCGGGTAACCCGGTGAGGCACTGGAAGCGGCCAGCGCCTCCCGGATCACCGGAGCGACGTCATCGACGGGTGTGCCGACGGACAGATCGACGATGCCGTCCGGATGAGCACGCGCGGTCGCGGTCGCGTCAGCCAGGGTGTCCCAGGGGAACACCGGCAATGCAGCCGAGACTCTGGTTCGAGCGGACAGGGTCACTCGCCCTGCGGCGCGAGATCCTTGACCGCCTGCGGGTCGTTGTCGGTCTGGCCGACCTTCGACGCACCACCCGGCGAGCCGAGCTCGGCGAAGAAGTCGGCGTTGTTCTGAGTGTATCCGCTCCACTGATCGGGGACGTCGTCCTCGTAGTAGATGGCCTCGACGGGGCAGACCGGCTCGCACGCGCCGCAGTCCACGCACTCATCGGGGTGGATGTACAGCATGCGTGCACCCTCGTAGATGCAGTCGACCGGGCATTCTTCGATACATGCCTTGTCTTTGACGTCGACGCAGGGTTCGGCAATGACGTACGTCACCGGTAGTTCTCCTGTTCCAGTGGGCTGCTGGCTCGTCAGGAATACAACGAGCAGACGTCAGTATGGTGCGCCCGTACCGAAGCGTCTGGCTCAGTGTCACCTAACTTTACGCGCCGCCCAGGAAGGGTGGCGCGTGGTTACTGATACTAGACGTTGCACATACCGTCCGACTAGTTCCCGCTGCAGCTTTTTACGCGTGTCACTTTTAGCTTTGCAATCTGTTGCATAGGACCGCCGGTAGCACCTAGGCTCGTGCCGTGGCCCTCCCCCACGCCATCCTCGTGGCGTTGTGCGAACAAGCCGGTTCCGGTTACGAACTGGCCAACCGGTTCGACCGATCGATCGGCTACTTCTGGGCCGCCACCCACCAGCAGATTTACAAGACGCTGCGCACCATGGGCGCCGACGGCTGGGTCAGCGTCGAGGTCGTCGCGCAGCACGGGCGTCCGGACAAGAAGGTCTATTCGGTGACCGACACCGGCCGGGCCGAACTCGCACGCTGGATCGCCGAACCCCTCACTGGCCGCGGCAGTTCCGTGACCGACGCCCGTACGCGTGAACTCGCGGTGAAGCTGCGCGGCGCGACGTACGGATCCGCGGACAGCACCGCCGCACTGCGCGAGCAGATTCGCGCGCTACGCGCCGAACGTGCCGCACTACTCGACACCTATCGCGGCTACGAAAAACGTCAGTTCCCCGACCCGTCCGCGCTCACCGGCAGCGCGCTGCACCAATACCTGGTGCTGCGCGGCGGCATCCGCGCCGAGCAGGGGTCAGTGGACTGGTTGGACGAAGTTCTGCTCGCCCTAGAAGGAAAACAATGACCAATCCCTATCCGAACCTGTTGTCGCCGTTGGACCTTGGCTTCACCACGCTGCGCAACCGGGTGATCATGGGCTCGATGCACACCGGCCTCGAGGACCGCGCCCGCGACACCGGCAAGCTGGCCGAGTACTTCGCCGAGCGGGCCCGCGGTCGGGTCGGTCTGATCATCACCGGCGGCTACGCCCCCAACCGCACCGGCTGGCTGCTCCCGTTCGCCGCCGAGATGCTGTCGTCTTCCGATGCCCGTCGGCACCGGCGCATCACCACAGCAGTCCGCGCCGAGGGCGGCAAGATTCTGCTGCAGGTGCTGCACGCGGGACGCTATGCGTACCATCCACTTTCAGTCAGCGCGTCGTCGATCAAGGCGCCCATCAACCCGTTCCGGCCCCGGGCACTGCGGGACGTCGAAGGCACCATCGGCGACTTCGTGAGATGTGCACTGCTGGCCCGCGAAGCCGGGTACGACGGCGTCGAGATCATGGGCAGCGAAGGTTATCTGCTGAACCAGTTCCTGGCGCCGCGCACCAACAAACGCACCGACGCCTGGGGCGGCACCCCCGAGAAGCGCCGCCGCTTCCCGGTCGAGATCGTCCGTCGCACCCGCGAGGCCGTGGGCCGCGATTTCATCATCTGCTACCGCCTGTCGATGGCCGACTATGTCGAAGACGGCCAGACGTGGGAGGAAATCCTCACGCTGGCAACGGAAATCGAAGCTGCCGGCGCGACGATCATCAACACCGGCATCGGCTGGCACGAAGCGCGGGTGCCGACCATCGTCACGTCGGTACCCAACAGCGCGTTCGCCGATATCAGCAACGCGGTGGCGCAACACGTCACCATTCCCGTGGTGGCATCCAACCGGATCAACATGCCGCAGTCCGCCGAACAGATCCTGGCCGACGGTGCGGTGCAGCTGATCTCGATGGCGCGACCGCTGCTGAGCGACCCGGACTGGGTCCGGAAAGCGCAGCATGACGCCGCCGACGAGATCAACACCTGCATCGCCTGCAACCAGGCCTGCCTGGACCATGCGTTCGTGCACAAGACCGTGTCATGCCTGCTGAATCCGCGGGCCGGGCACGAAACCACGTTGGTGCTGGGCAAGACTCGCGTGACGAAGCGGGTCGCGGTGGTCGGCGCCGGACCCGCGGGCCTGGCCGCCGCCGTCACCGCTGCCGAGCGCGGGCACTCCGTCACCCTGTTTGAGGCCGGCGATCGGATAGGTGGCCAATTCGATCTGGCCCGAAGGATTCCCGGCAAGGAGGAGTTCAACGAAACCCTCCGCTACTACACCACGATGCTGGCCAAGCACCGCGTGGATGTCCGGCTCAACACCCGGGCGTCGGCCGACGAACTGTCGGGCTACGACGACGTCGTCCTGGCCACCGGCGTCGCACCACGCATGCCGGCGATCCCCGGCATCGACCACCCGATGGTGCTGTCGTATGCGGAGGCCCTGACGGGAGCGGCGGTCGGCAAGCGGGTCGCGGTGATCGGCGCCGGCGGAATCGGTTTCGACGTCAGTGAGTTCCTCACAGTCGATGAATCCCCCACTTTGAACCTCAAGGAGTGGCGGGCCGAGTGGGGCATCGCCGACGGCGGCGACTCCCGCGGTGGGCTGGCCACGCCCATCCCACTGCCACCGGCCCGCGAGGTGTACCTGCTGCAGCGCACCAAGGGCGCGCAGGGTCGCGGGCTCGGCAAGACCAGCGGGTGGGTGCACCGGGCATCGATCAAAGCCAAAGGTGTACAGCAACTTTCCGGCGTCAACTACGAGAAGATCGACGACGCCGGCCTGCACATCAGCTTCGGCCCGGACCGGTCCGGGGCACGCGTTCTCGAGGTCGACAACGTCGTGATCTGCGCCGGCCAGGAGTCGGTGCGCGATCTCGACGAGGCGTTGCGCCAGGCCGGCATCGAACCGCACATTATCGGCGGCGCGGCCGTTGCCGCCGAACTGGACGCCAAGCGGGCGATCCGGCAGGGCACGGAGTTGGCGGCCAAGCTGTAGCGGGCTACGACCCGCTGCTGCCCCACACCGCGTGCGCACCGGTGTCACCGATTCGCACGATCTGGTAGATCGAGGCGACGCCGATCAGCACTGCCAGCACTGCCACCACGATGCCGCCCAGGCCACGCCGTTCGCCGAGGCGGGCGCCCCAGCGGTGCAGGAATGCCAGCGCCAGCGACACCACCAGCAGGCCGAGGACGAAGTAGATTGCCGTGTCGCCGAGTTCGGTGTGCTCGTGCAAGGTCGGCGTGCGGGCCTGCTGCTGGTGCTCCAGCCATTCACCGGCTTCGGTCGCCAGCGGCGTCAGCACCGTCAGCACCACAGACAGGACCAGCGTCAGCCAGACCAGGCGCTCTCGCGCGGCGGTCCAGACCGCGCAGAGGATCACCAGGATCGCGGTCAGCGGCACCAGAACCACGACGAAGTGGACAAAGAACGGGTGCGCGGGGATGTCACCGATGGTGTTCACGCATCAAAGCGTGACACTCGCGGCCCGTGAGCGCGCGCAAAGTGCACGCGACACACCGCGAAAGCCCGTACAAACACGGCCGCTCGCGGGAGAGGGGGCTAGGCGGCCAGGGGCGAGTAGTCGGTGCTGCGCTGACGGGCCGGGCGGCCGATGCCTTCGGCAATGGCGACCAGCTCGGCGACGGTCTTGGCCGAGCCGTTCTCCGAGCCGGCCATGCGGGAGATGGTCTCCTCCATCAGCGTGCCGCCGAGGTCGTTGGCACCGCCCTGCAGCATCACCTGGGTGCGCTCGACGCCGAGCTTGACCCATGAGGTCTGGATGCTGGGGATCCGGCCGTGCAGCATGATCCGCGCCAGTGCGTGCACCGCGCGGTTGTCGCGGTGCGTCGGCCCCGGCCGCGCCCCGCCCGCCAGATACAGCGGCGAGGACTGGTGCACGAACGGCAGCGGCACGAACTCGGTGAAACCGCCGGTGCGGTCCTGGATTCCACGCAGCACGTTCAGGTGTCCCACCCAGTGCTTGGGGGTGTCGACGTGCCCGTACATCATGGTCGAGCTCGACCGCAGCCCCACCTCGTGCGCGGTGGTCACCACGTTGATCCACTCGGCGGTCGGCAGCTTGCCCTTGGTCAGCACCCAACGGACCTCGTCGTCGAGGATCTCGGCGGCGGTGCCCGGGATGGTGTCCAGGCCGGCTTCCCGCAGCGACGTCAGCCACTCCCGCACCGACAGCCCGCTGCGTGTGACGCCGTTGGCGATCTCCATGGGCGAGAAGGCATGCACGTGCATCGACGGCACGCGCTTCTTCACCGCGCGGACCAGATCGGCGTACCCGGTGACGGGCAGCTCGGGGTCGATGCCGCCCTGCATGCAGACCTCGGTGGCCCCGGCGACATGCGCTTCCCAGGCCCGGTCGGCGACCTCGTCCGTCGACAGTGAGTAGGCGTCGGCGTCACCCTTGCGCTGCGCGAAGGCGCAGAAGCGGCAGCCCGTGTAGCAGATGTTGGTGAAGTTGATGTTCCGGTTGACCACGAACGTGACATCGTCGCCGACGACGTCCCGCCGCAACGAATCCGCGAGCGCCGCAACGGCATCCAGCGCCGGACCGTCGGCGGTCGCCAGGGCCAGGTACTCGTCGTCACTGCAGCCACCCGGGTTGCGTTCGGCCGAGCGCAGCGCCGCGAGCACGTCGGTGTCGATGCGCTCCGGGGCACGGGCCGCCAGCTCGGAGACCTTCTCCCGGATGGACTCCCAGTCGCCGAACGCACTGCCCAGATCGCTGCGGGTCTCGGTCAGCCGGCCCTCGGTGTCGATGGCGGTGTGCAGATCGGTGCGGCCCAACGACTCCGACGCCTCATCGGGTTCCTGCCACGGCATGCCGACAGGGTTGACCTCGCGCGCCCACCCGGTCTCCGGGTCCGCCAGGGCATCCACATGTCCGCGCACGCGCGGGTCGATCCACGCCGCCCCGGCCTGCACGTACGACGGCTGCGCCGTCAACCGCTGCACCAGGTCATAACCGGCCTCAGCAGTCACCGAAGCCAGATCATCGAGTGCGGGCCAGGGACGTTCGGGATTCACGTGGTCGGGGGTCAGCGGCGAAACGCCACCCCAGTCGTCCACACCGGCACCGATCAGCGCCAGGCATTCCTCGCGGGACACCAGATTCGGCGGCGCCTGGATGCGCATCTTGGGTCCCAGCACCAAGCGCGTCACCGCGATGGTGGCCAGGAAATCGTCGATCCCGGCATCGGGCGCCTGGGCCATGGCGGTGTGATCCTTGGCCCGGAAGTTCTGCACGATGACTTCCTGGACGTGCCCGAACTCCTTGTGCGACTTGCGGATCGCGTGCATGGTCTCGGCGCGCTCGGTGAGATTCTCACCGATACCGACCAGCAGGCCGGTCGTGAACGGGATGGACAACCGGCCGGCGTCATCGAGCGTGCGCAGCCGCACCGCCGGGTCCTTGTCGGGGCTGCCGTAATGGGCCAGTCCCTTGGTCTCGAACAGCCGGCGTGACGTGGTCTCGAGCATCATGCCCATGGACGGCGCGACGGGCTTGAGCCGCGACAGTTCCGACCAGCTCATGACACCGGGGTTCAGGTGCGGCAGCAGACCCGTTTCCTCCAGGACACGAATGGCCATGGCGCGCACGTAGTCGAGGGTGGAGTCATAGCCACGCTCGTCGAGCCACTGCTTGGCCTCGTCCCAGCGGTCCTCCGGACGGTCACCGAGGGTGAAAAGCGCTTCCTGGCAGCCCATCTCGGCGCCGCGGCGGGCTACGTCAAGAATTTCGTCGGGCTCCATGTACATGCCCATACCGCGGGCACGCAGCTTGCCGGGCACCGTCACAAAAGTGCAGTAATGGCAGGTGTCGCGGCACAGATGCGTGACAGGGATGAACACCTTGCGCGAATACGACACCGGCAACCGGCCGGTGGCGCCCCGTCGTCCCGCCGCTTCCAAACCGGCGTCACGAACCCGGGCGGCGCTCGCACAGAGATCGGCCAGGTCATCGCCGCGGGCCGTCATCGCAATGGCGGCCTCGTCCACGTTGAGCGACACTCCGTCACGAGCGCGGCGCAGCACGCGGCGTAGGGCGGACGACGATGCAGGGGCGGCGAGCGGTGGGACCACGGGGAGAGGCAGGTCTGCGCCGTTCTGGGGGTTCAGAGCCACTTCCCTGTAACCCCGATGAAGTCGACGTTCATCCACGCGTCTCACATTCTGAAACCACTGCGCCTGGCATACCGGCCACAGTAGCGCCAGCCGGCCGGCGTGGCGCGGGCCCCATGCCCCGACACACACAGCAAACGCCCAGACTGTTGGTCAAATTTGGTGACGACCGCGTAAGTTCAGAGGGTCGGGACGCGATCATTTCGAGGAGCCATGGTGTCCGTTTCTGTCCGCAGGTATCTCATGGCGGGCGCCGCCGCGGCGACCGCCACGGCCCTCGCCCTGACCCCCATCCAGGTGGTTCCCGCCGACGTCGCGGTCCCGGCGCACCCGACCACAGTCCAACCGCACCTGACCGAGGCCATGGTCAAGCTGCTGGCCGCGGCGAGCACCATGGCACCGCCGGCGCCCAGGCTGCCCGCCGCGGGCGTCGCCCCCAAGGTGGGGCCGAACCCGCTGGCGGCCGCACCGTCGGCGGCCGGGCCGGTCGTCACCCCCCAGAACGCGGCCAGTGACTGGCTGACCAACGCGTACACCGGCATTCAGGCCTGGGTGGATTGGGGCGTCGACTACGCCACCGACGTTCTCTACTGGCTGAACTGGTTCGTGCCGTTCGCGGGCACCATCGCCGCGCAGACTGACATCTTCTACTGGACGCTGATCCGGCCGGTCTCGAACGACATCTTCTACCAGGCGGTCGTCCCGATCGTGAACGATCCGCTCAATCTGGGCGTGTGGGTCAACGGCATCGGCAATGCGATCCGCTACTCGGTCAACGATGTCATCAACTTCGGTATCGCGGAGTTCAACTACTTCTTCGGTTGGATCATCCCGCCGATTCCGCCGCTGCCGCCCATCGGCTCGCTGGCCGCCGCGCAGACGACACTCGAGTCGATCGCCAAGACGGTGCAGACCACGCTGACCAGCCTGGCCGCAGGCTTGACGCCAGCCAAAGCCACCGCGGAGACCAAACTCGCGCCGACCGCTGCGCAGAACCCGGCCGACAAGCCTGCCGAGACCCCGACGAAGACGGACGACAAGGGCAAGACGGACGACAAGGGCAAGTCCGACGACAAGGGCACGCAGCCCGCGGGCACCGAGGCCGCGCAGCAGCCGACCGACCCGCAGGCCGGCGATCCCAAGTCCGACCCGAAGAACGACCCCAAGGCAGACCCGAAGACCGATCCGAAAACCGATCCGAAGGCTGATCCGAAAGCCACCGACCCGAAGACCGAGCCCAAGACCGACGAGCCCAAGGCCGGTACTCCGGCCGCCGGCGACCCCGCCGGATCGACCCAGCAGCAGGACGAGGTCAAGGCACCCAAGACCACCAAGACGCGCGACAAGAAGCCAGGCGACAAGACCGAGGCCACGAACAACAACGCGGGCGCAGATAACCAGAATGCCGGCACCGGAGCGACGAAGCCCGGCAAGGCCGACAAGACCAAGGGTGGCAACGCCAAGGGTGGCAAGGCCCAGGGTGGCAAGGCCCAGGGCGAGAAGGGCGCCGGCCAGTCGCAGGGCGCCGGCGCGGGCCAAAACGCGGGTTCGGGCAGCCACACAGCCAAGGGCTGAACGTTGCGCAGAGAGACCGGACGCTAGCGCGACACTTCAGCGCGCTGGGCATGGCGCCACAAGACCACACCGGGCGGCGTCGCACCGAGCAGCAAGAAGATCAACGGTGAGGCCTGCATGATGCCGGCGCCGCCGAACACGACGTCGTCGCCGGGGCCGCCGAGCAGCAGGAGCACGACTGTCGTCAACCAGGCCCACATCGGTAGCGCGGCGAGGCGCGGACGGGACGTCCACTGCAGGCCGGCCCAGACCAGGGCCGCGTTGACGAGACCACTGAGTAGGCCACTGATCGGGAACGGCACGGGACCGAGATAGAGCGGCAGGAACAGTGCGCCGGCGATTGCCGACAAGGCGCCATCGAGGGCCAGCACACCGAGCATCAACGAACGCGCCCGACCGGAGTCGGCGGGCACCGGGGCAGACGTCAGGTCGGGATGCTGTCGAGCAGTCCGACGAGGGAACCGACGACCCACTGATAGTTGTCGCCGAGGCCCTGCAGGTGCTGCAGGTTGGGGTCCAGATCCGCGTCCATGGCGGCTACCCTACTCCCCCGCTTCCCGGTGTCACGCCAGGTTTATCCCGCTGAGTAGGTCAGTTTCCACACCACGGGCGTCCCGCTCGCCCGCCGTGCCGTCGACCAAGACATAGTGCTCGACGGGGCTGATCGGCAGCGCGATGTTGTTCGACAGCGCAAAGACCCGGCCGCTCGCCTCGACCGTCACCTGCGTCTCGTGGGCGCGCATGGCGGCGACCTTGGCCGGCAGGCTGTCCTGCGCGTCGATGATGGCATCGATGCGGTGACCGAGGTCGAACGGCAGGGCACTGGCCGGGATTCGTATCCAACTCTCGGGCAGCTCGATCCCGTTCAGCGAGTCCAGAGCTTCGGCCATCGACTCACCGTCCATCACGGTCCAGTAGAACTTCGGGACCTGCCAGGGCTCGCCCGGATGACCGTCGCCGGCCGACGCGGCGACCGCGGCCGTCGTCACCCGGTGCGCCTGGACGTGGTCGGGGTGCCCGTAGCCGCCGTTGGGGTCATAGGTGACGACGACGTGCGGCCGGAAGGCCCGCAGCACGGCCACCAGTTCGGCGACGGCCTCGTCCATGTCGGCGTCCGCGAACCGCTGCCGGTGCCGGGCCGGGCTGCCTTCCATGCCGGAGTCGCGCCAACGTCCGGCCCCGCCCAGATACCGCGGCTGGTCGACACCCAATTCCTTCAGCGCCGAGGTCAATTCACCGATGCGGTAGCCGCCCAGTTGGTCAGCTCCGTCGACCGCCAGCTGCGCCCACTGCGAACCGATGACCTCGCCCTCTTCGCCCAACGTGCACGTGAGCACCCGCACGTCGGCGCCGCGGGCGGCGTAGTGCGCGATGGTCGCTCCGGTAGTCAGTGTCTCGTCATCCGGATGGGCATGGACGAACAGCAGCCGTGGGGTCTCCATGTCACCCAGGCTGGCATACATTCACCGAGTGACGCGACGCGCGCTCGAGTTCGGCAGTGCGGTGCTGCTCACCGGTCTGCTCGCCGGGGTCGCCGGGGCGGCAACGGTCTCGCTGCTGCATGCCGTCGAACACCTCGCCTACCACTATTCGTACGGGCTCCTCCTCGACGGCATCGGCGCCAGTTCGCCGGTGCGGCGCGCGCTGGCGCCGGCGATCGGCGGGGCGCTGGCGGGACTCGGCTGGTGGATCCTGCGCCGCCGCAACGGGACTCCGTCACTGTCGGCGACCATCGCCGGCAAGAAGCCGATGCAGCATCTGCCGATGGCGGCCGACGCCGCGCTGCAGGCGCTGGCCGTCGGTACCGGTGCATCGCTCGGCCGGGAGACGGCGCCGCGCCAATTGGCCGCGGTGCTCAGCAGTTACGGGACGACGTGGCTCGGGCGGCTCACGTCGTCGACGCTCGGGACGCTGACGGCCCGCGACCGCGAGATTCTGCTGTCCTGCGCCGCGGGCGCCGGCCTGGGCGCGGTGTACAGCGTCCCGCTGGGCGGGGCCTTCTTCGCCGCGCGCGTCATGATGGGCACCTGGCATCCCAAGGTCGTCGGCACGGCGCTCATCACGTCGAGCCTGGCGGTCGCGGTGTCGCATCCGGTCACCCATTTCGAGCGTGACCTGATCTGGCCGGATCCGGCACTGTCGTACCAATTCACCATGCTGGCGTTGGCCATCGCACCGCTCTCGGTGGTGATCGGCCTGATCTTCAACAAGCTGATGGCCGTCGCGGGTCCCAAGCCGCAGCTGACCTCCTGGGTGCTCATCCCGGGCGTCGCGCTGGCCGGGCTGGTGACCGGCATCTGCTCGATCTACCGGCCCGAGTTGCCGGGCAATGGCCGCAGCGTGCTGATCGTCAGCGTCGACGCGCAACTGAGTCTCGCCGCCGCAGCGGTTCTCCTGGTCCTCAAACCACTGCTCACCGCGCTGTATCTGCGGGTCGGCGCGGTCGGCGGACTGATCACCCCGGCGCTGGCCACCGGCGCGGCCGCGGGCACCGTCGCGACGTTCACCCTCAACCGCCTGGCCGATACGAACCTGCACGTACCCGCCGTGGCCCTGACGTGTGCGGCAGGCGTCCTCGCGATCACCCAGCGGGCGCCGGCCTTCGCGGCGCTGTTCGTCTGGGAACTGGCGCATCCGCCAATCTGGCTGCTGCTGGTTTTCGCGGTGGCCGCCTACGCGTCGCACGGCATCCGGCTGTTGCGGGAACAGTCAGCTACCCGCGCGAAAGCTCCTGAGCCACAGCCGACTCGCCCACAGCTCAGGGAACCTTGACCCACTTACCGGCGTCGCCCACGATCCCGACCGGGACGGCGCCGGTGAGGCTGACGTTCTGCACCGTCGGCCCGGCGGCGACGATGGTGGTGTCCTGCAGTATCGGCAGCACCGTCTCCATCGCCCAGAGCTTGGGCTCCAGCTCGTTGAGCACGTCGGAGATCTTCTCGGTGCCGGCCAGCGCCGCGTCGATCCTGGGCTGAATCGCGTGGTCGCAGATGCCGGTCAAGTTACTGGGCGCCTGCACCAACTGATCGCCGCCGAGCGGCTTGGGCAGCGGGATGGTCGGCGCCGTGGACGTCACCGACGGCGTCGATGGCTGGGGCACAGCGGTTTTCGACGTCGACGTCGGCTGCCCTGTGGGCGCCGGGGGCGTGGCGGTGGAGACCGCCGTCGCGTCCAATCCCGGGCAGCCGTAGCGCGATGCCAGCACCGTCGCCAGATCGCCGCCGGCATGACGCCAGCCGACGATCGCGTCGACCCGGTCCAGACCCTCGGCGTACAGGGCGACGGGATCCATGGCCAGCACGGTGGCCTCGATGCCGACGCTGCGCAGTTGGTCGGCGGCCGTGTTCGCGACCGCGACCGCCGTCGGATCGTTGGCGGCGACACCGATGGCCAGTCCGAGCGGCTTACCGTCTTTGACCAGCCGATCGTGGCCCGGCGGCGGTGGCGTGCCGGGAGGCGACGGCGGCGCGACGGCAGGCTCGATGTTGTACCCGGCGCGCACCAACAGATCCAGCGCGGCGTTGCGGTCCAGTGCCGGCGGCGCCGTCGGTACGTAGCCGGGGTCCGACGGCGTCCGAATCTGAGCCTGGGCCAGCGTCACGGTGTTGTCGCTGCCCGCGCCGACGGCCGCCAGCAGGCCGACATCGAGGAGACCCAGCAGGGCCTTGCGGACCTGGACATCGGTCAGTCCAGGCCGCTGCGCGCGCAGCGTCAGCTGCATGACCCTCGGGGTGACGATCCGCGCCGTCCGCACGCCCGGAATGGCCGCGAGTTGCGCGAACGTCGCCTGCCCGCCGTGCACCTGGGCCACCTGTGTGTCGCGGTTGCGGATCGAATCCGCAAGGGCGGCAGGCGATCCGCCGCGCCGGAACAGCACCTGGTCGGGCACCGAGGGCACGCTCCAGTAGCGGTCGTTGCGCGCCAGCAGGATTTCGTCGCGCTGCGGGTCGATGCTCTCGACGCGGAACTGACCGCCGGTCACCGGCATGGCCCGCGCCAGTCCGGCGCCGAACCCGCCCGGCACGTCCTTGACGATGTGCGCGGGCAGGATGTTGTTGAACAGTTCCCGCCAGGCCGGGTACGGCCGGGCGAAGGTGACGACGGCCGTCTTGCCGCCGTCGACCGACTGGACACCGGTCACCAGGTCGTAGCCGGCCGGGTCGACGACGCCGGGCTGACTGACCATCTGACGCCACTGGTACCAGTAGTCGTCGGCGGCGATGGGCGCGTTGTCGGTCCACTGCGCCTCGGGACGGATCTTGTACGTGACCGTGAACGGACTCTGGTTGGTCACTTCGGCCGACAACAGCAGCGACGGGTCGAGTTCCCAGCGCGACCCCGACGGCGACGCCGGATCGGCAATGGGCCGGAACGAGCTCGGCAGGACCAGCGCCGAGACCGCCGCGTTGACGGGCGACTGGTCAGACTGCAGATGCGGGTTGAACCCGGGGCCGATCCAGTCGATGGCCATGATGATCTGGCTCATCTTCGGCGGCGGTGGGACGACGGTCTTGGTCGTCTCGGTGCTGCGCGGCGCCGGGGGCGGGCTGACGGTGCAGCCCGCGAGTGCCAGGACCGACACCAGTGCGCCGGTCGTCATCAGCTGGCGGCGGGCGGTCGGCACGCCGTTCAGGGTATCGGCAGGGTGACGCCGAACCACCATCCGAGGGCCCCGCGGCAAATCCCCGTCGCTCCGCTCGCCACAGATGTGGTCCACAATCTCCGGTATGGGCCTGCTGCCGAAGCCGTACACCCCGCTGTCCGATGCCGACGTCGCCGACGCGCTGAGCCGCGCCGTCGCCGTCATCAACCCATTGCTCAATGTGCTGTCCCAAGCCGATCCGATCGGGCTGCGCAGGCGCACCCACCGGCTGTTGCGCCCGCCGCGCGGGCTGGGCGACCTGGTCCGCCGGCTGCGGGTCGGGCACCGCCGCGCCGAGGCCGGCCGCAGCCCGAGCACCGCCGACCGCGCGCTGAACGCGGGCGCCCACCTGATGAACGCCGCCGACCTGCCCGGCACCGCCGCCTGGGAGCGGCTGAGCCGCGACGAACGCATCCACTGGTGGGTGCACCGCGTCGGCGCGCTGAACACATTGCTGGTGGCCACGCCGGGCGCGTTCGGCGTGCTGGCCCGGGTGCTGCCGGTGAGCGAGTTGGCCGGGTTCGTCAACCACGCCATCGTGTTGTGCGCGGTGGCCCGCGAGTACGGCGTCACCGATCAGCGCGAGCAGGTCCGCCTGCTCGCCGCGGTGTTGTGCCGACGGCAGCTGCCCGCGGACTACCTCGACAACTTGAGCGTGCCGTCCGCCGATTCCGAAACGCTGCCCGAAACCCCGCCGGACGGCTGGAAGCCCCTGGAGGCCGTCACGTCGTCGCTGCCGGTCGTCGTCGTCAAGAGCATCTGGCAGCTGGCCGGCATCCTGCGCGCGACGTTCGAGGAGATCGCCAAGCGGCCGCAGCCGAACAAGTGGTGGCAGCGCTTGAGCGCGCTGCCGTGGGTCGGCGCGGTGTCGACGTACTTCGGTGAGCGCGGTGCGCTGATCAAGGCGGCCGACGAGGGTGTCGCCTGGCTGGACCAAAACCAGAAGGCCGGCTAGCACACGTCGCGAAAATGCGTGCGGTAACCGGCCTTTCGGTGTGGTGAGAGTTAGTTGCGGGCCTTCTCGCGGGCCTTGGCGCGGGCACGCAGGCTGGCGGTCAGCTCGACCTTGCGCACGCGCACGACCTCGGGGGTCACCTCGACGCACTCGTCCTCGGCGCAGAACTCCATGGCCTGTTCCAGGCCGAGCTCCAGCGGCCGCGCCAGCGTCTCCATCACGTCCGCGGTCGAGCTGCGCATGTTCGTCAGCTTCTTCTCACGGGTGATGTTGATGTCGAGGTCCTCGGCGCGCGGGTTGATGCCCACGACCTGGCCTTCATAGGTGTCCTGGCCCGGCTCGACGAAGAACTGGCCGCGATCGGACAGCTGGATCATCGCGAACGGGGTGATGGTGCCGGTCCGGTCGCTGACCAGCGAGCCGGTGTGCCGGGCGCGGATCTCGCCGGCCCAGGGGCGGTAGCCCTCGAACACGGCGTTGGCGATACCGGTGCCGCGGGTCAGCGTCAGGAAGTCGGTGCGGAAGCCGATCAGGCCACGGCTGGGCACGATGAAGTCCATCCGGACCCACCCGGCGGCATGGTTGGTCATCTGCTCCATGCGGCCCTTGCGGGCGGCCATCAGCTGGGTGATGGCGCCGAGGAACTCCTCGGGACAGTCGATGGTCAGCTCTTCGAAGGGCTCGTGCAGCTTGCCGTCGATCTGCCGGGTGACCACCTGCGGCTTGCCGACGGTCATCTCGAAGCCTTCGCGACGCATCTGCTCGACCAGCACGGCCAGCGCCAGCTCACCACGGCCCTGGACCTCCCAGGCATCCGGGCGGCCGATGTCGACGACGCGGATCGACACGTTACCGACGAGCTCGGAATCCAAGCGGGACTTGACCATTCGGGCCGTCAGCTTGTGGCCGGACACCTTGCCCGCCAGCGGCGAGCTGTTGGTGCCGATGGTCACCGAGATGGCGGGCTCGTCGACGGTGATGCGCGGCAGGGCGTGCGCATGCTCGGGGTCGGCGAGGGTGTCGCCGATCATGATCTCCGGCATACCCGCGACGGCGACGATGTCGCCGGCGACGGCCTCGGTGGTCGGGGTGCGCTCGACGCCGACGGTGACCAGCAGTTCGGTGATCTTGCCGGAGGTGATGACGGGTGCGCCGTCGACCTCACGCATCCAGGCCACCTGCTGGCCCTTCTTGAGCTTGCCCTTGTAGATCCGGACCAGCGCCAGACGACCGAGGAAGGCCGACGCGTCGAGGTTGGTGACGAGCGCCTGCAGCGGCGCGTCCGGGTCACCCTTGGGCGCCGGGATGTGCTCGAGCAGCACGTCGAACAGCGGGTCCAGGTTCTCGCTGTCGGGCACCTCACCGTTGGCGGGCTGGACGGTCGAAGCGACGCCGGCACGACCCGAGGCGTACAGGGTCGGCAGGTCGAGCGCCTTCTCGGCGGCAGCCTGGGCTTCCTCGTCCAAGTCAGAAGCGACGTCGAGCAGCAGGTCGTGGCTCTCCTCGACGACCTCGGCGATGCGGGCGTCGGGCCGGTCGGTCTTGTTCACCACGAGGATGACGGGCAGGTGCGCAGCCAGGGCCTTGCGCAGCACGAAGCGGGTCTGCGGCAGCGGGCCCTCGGAGGCATCGACCAGCAGCACGACGCCGTCGACCATCGACAGACCGCGCTCGACCTCGCCACCGAAGTCGGCGTGGCCCGGGGTGTCGATCACGTTGATGACGGTCACGGAGCCATCGGCGTTGTGCCGGTGCACCGCGGTGTTCTTGGCCAGGATCGTGATGCCCTTTTCCTTCTCAAGGTCACCCGAGTCCATGATGCGTTCGGTCGAGTCGTCGCCCCGGTGGGTCAACGCTCCAGACTGCCGCAGCATGGCATCGACGAGGGTCGTCTTGCCGTGGTCGACGTGTGCGACGATGGCGACATTTCTGAATCCGGCGCTGGCCTGCTCACTCACGCCCAAGATTGTCGCAGCGAGGGGGTCGGTTTGCGAAACTGCGGACGCCCTGGCAAAACTGCTAACCGATGAAGGCCAGCAAGCTCGCCGGGGCTAAACCGAAGAAGAAGTGCTGCCGCAGCAAGCCCCGGTGCAAGCGGTGTCCGCTGGTTCTGCACAAGGTGCAGAAGGCGGCGCACCACGGGGTCCACGGCAAGGATCTCGAGAAGGTTTTCAAGCGCGCCCGCAAGGCTTGATGTAGAGCTATTGACCTGCCTCTTTACTGGTTTCACGAGTACCGTGGAAGCGTCTCGTCAGTTCCAGGGAACCAGCGCGGGGAGGTCGTCATCATGACCATCTACGAAGTGTTGACCGGCGTTGTGGGGTTCGTCCTGGCGCTCGGCGCCACGGCCGCGATATTCGCCGGATTGGCCAATTGGGCAGGCGGCTTCTTCGTGGTGAGGTGTGCTGCGTGTCACCATTTGGCGTTCTCCACGGTCAACAAGCCGAAGACCGATTGCCCGCATTGCAAGTACCCCGCGCTGCTGCACCCGCTCTACACCGCGCAGCACGGCACGGCGATGGCGTCTTCGCGCGTTGTCGGCGACAAGCTGCGCTACTGAGTCGGGCTCTTGGTCAGCGTGGCCTTCAGCTCTGAGAGCCACGCGCGGTCCGCGGGCACCCAGGGCAGGTCGTCGAGTTCGGCCGCGCCCACCCAGCGCACGGCGTGGTGATCGTGGGCGTGGGGCGCGTCGTCGGTCGACACCCGATACGCCCGCAACGTGACGGTGTCGGACAACGGCACGTCCTCGCCCACTTTTTCCCCGACGGTCACCAGGACGCCGAGTTCTTCATGGAGTTCGCGGGCCAGCGCCTGCGCGTCGGTCTCCCCCGGCGCGACCTTCCCGCCGGGCAGCTCCCACAGGCCGGCAAGCTCCGGCGGCCGATTGCGCTGAGCAACGAGCAGCCTGGCGTCGGCGATCAGGGCTCCGGCGACGACGATCACGTCGGTCAGATTACTTGTTCGCCGAGCGCCAGAACGTGCGCGATTCGTCCGTCTCAGGACTTTGGCACAGGATCAATGGGGCAACAGATTGTCGACGTGACGCTGGTTGATCTCCACTTCGCCGGTGCAGAGATCGACAAGGTTTCCCGTCACCCGGTGCGGCATCATCAAGGATCGATCTTCCGCCTTCCCGGGTGTTCCGAGGTATTCCGGAGTCACGGTGTACGCGTAGCAGTGCGTTGGGTTCGTGGCCGCGATCTCGGCGGCTTCGCCCTCGAACTCATGGAACATCCGTAGATTGGCGCCCTGATCCATCGTGACCAGGTTTCTCGGCTCTGAGCCGGATCCGCCGAGAGTGGCCGCCAGCAGATGTGCTCGTGCCTGGTTGACCACGCCGCCGGTCCAGCCAGGCGGACGGATCGACTGATCCGCCTCTGTGCCTTGGTCGGGCATGCCTTTCAGCAGGGCCTTGATGCCACGCGGTCGCTGGAAGTCGTCCAACGCCCCGTAATCGGCCGTGGTACCGAATCGGACGGCCTTGCACTGCGGACAGTCTTCTTTCTTCTTCGGCTCTGGCTCGGGGGCGGGTGCAGGCTGCGGTTGCGCACCGCCTTGCGGATCGGGCTGGAACTCACCGGGTCCGTACTCTTTCCCGCCGATCGTTACCGGACCCTTCAGCGTCTTGGGCTCCGGCAGCCCGCCCGGAGGAAGCGTGCCGCCGTACTCGTCCAGGTCGTGGTGTTCGTCAATGAGCTTGCAGACGAAATATGTCGCGCCGAGCATTGCGAGCGTGCCGATCGCGACCAGTCCGAGCGCCGCCAATGACACTCCCGCCTCTGCCGCGACGGCAGCGGTGGCTGCGGGGACTACGTCATTGGCCACCGTCACGGTCCCTCTGATCACCACCTGTTCCAGGACGATCTCGGGTACCGGCAGCGGGGTCGCGGGCTGACGCTGAACACGCGGCGCAACCGTCGGATTCGCGCCGGCTGATCGGGCGGCAGTAGCTGTTCGAGCCGGCGAAACGGCGTTCGGCGCAGCACCCTGCTGTACGACGTGGGTCAGCTCGTGTGCCAGCAGCCTTTGCCCGGTGGGAGTTGTTGGTCCGTAGCGCTGATCGGCGAACACGATGTCGTTCCCGACGGTGTACGCCAGCGAGTTCACCTCGCGCGCGGATGCCGCAGCTGCGGCATCTGTGTGTACGCGCACGGTGCTGAAGTCTCTGCCGAAACGCGGTTCGAAGAAGTCGCGGGCGGCGTGGTCGAGGGGTTGTCCAGGTGCGTCGAGAACGTCATACACCGTCGGCGGAGCATCGGCGTGCGACGGTGCCGGCAGCTCCGCCGGCGCCTTCTGAATTCGGCCGTTGCCCGCCTCTTCCTCTTCGCACTCAACGCATTTGCGCGAAATCTGCGGCGGCGCGAAACCGACCTGCAGGTTCGGGTCGGCCGTCCGCATGACCTGTTCGGCGACCCGATCAGCTTCCTGCTCGAAGGTATCGCCGACGGGCCCGATGGCAAGCTTGGCCTGCAGCCGTGACGGCGCATCGAGGGTGCGCCGGACCGGCACGTCAGTACCGTGCTGAGTAGAAGACTTCCAGGTCGCGGGAATCCTCGAGGGAGGTATCCGCGGGCTTGCTGCTCGATCGGTGCGCGTTGGCCAGGGCGCCACGCTGGCGGATTCGTTGTGCTGCCCGACCGCGCCACTGCGAGCGGATGCGTGGTGGGCATCGGAGTGGGCAGCTTTGTCGGCGTTCCGGCTATGAACAGGGTGTACCGCAAGTGCCATCGGGGTTCGCCTCCCGCCCGTCTCCCGACTGGGTCAAGGTGGATGTTGCCCGCGCACCGTCACGTCGGCGTCAAACGCCAGCACCGCCACGCATGGGGGTTACGCGGAAATTCGGCACGAATTCCTCGTAATCCCCCACGCTCGCCGGAACAATGGGGTCATGGCTGTCCTCACCGATGAACAAGTAGACGCCGCACTGCCCGAGGGTTGGGAACGAGCCGACGGTGCATTACGCAGGTCCGTGAAGTTCCCGGCGTTCCTCGACGGCATCGATGCCGTCCGCCGGGTCGCGATCCACGCGGAAGCCAAAGACCATCACCCGGACATCGACATCCGTTGGCGGACAGTGACTTTCGCTCTCGTCACGCATTCCGAAGGCGGCATCACCGGCAAGGACGTGGCGATGGCCCAGGACATCAACGGGCTGGTCGTCTAGGCCCGGTTCGTAGGGCCATCCACGCCAGCGTCACCACCGTCAGCACCGGGTAGATCAGCCCCGCCCAGGCCAGGTACCACGGACGGCTGATCACCCAGATCGTCGGCTGCGCGAAACTCAGCAGCCACGGCACCCCGATCAGCAGCAGCACCAGCCAGGTCCAGCGCAGCACCCGCGCGGATCGCAGCGCCGCGAACGGCCCGTGCCACAGCCACATCATCAGCGGGATCAGCCACACCCAGTGGTGGGTCCACGAGATCGGCGAGAACAGCAGCCCGAACAACTGCACCACAAGGAGCGCCCCCAGCCGATCAGGCCGGTCGGGACCGTAGACGGCGCGCCACGCGAACACCGCCAGCACGGCCGTCAGCACCACCGCGATCAGCACCGCGGGCTCGAAACCGGCGTCGTGGCCGACGATGCGTGAGATCGCGCCGCGCCAGGACTGGTTGAACGACGTCGCGACGGGACCGATGCGGTTGGCGTCGCCGAGCAGGTCGGTGAAGTAGTAGAGCGCCTGATCGCGCAGCACCAGCCACGACACCAAGACGGTGCCGGCGAACGTGACGGCCGCGAACACCGCAGCACCCCAGCGGCGGACACCCAGGAAATAGAGCCCCGTCACCGCCGGGGTCAGCTTCACGCCAGCGGCCAGACCGACCAGCAGGCCGGACCACCACCAGCGCGTGCTGTAGACGGCGTAGAGGACGGCCAGCACGAGGACGACGTTGATCTGCCCGTAGTCGAACGTGCTGCGCAGTGGCTCGGTCCAGATGCCGACGCCGGTCCACGCCATGGCCAGCCGGTGCGCGGGATCGGCGGATCCGATGAGCCGCAGGCTGATCCACACCACGCCGTAGAGCGCACCGATGATGCCGACCTGCCAGCAGAACGCCAGCAAACCGAACGGTACGAAGTGCAGTGGGTAGAACAGCACCGCCGCGAACGGCGGGTAGGTGAATGGCAGCGGGAAGTCCGGCGTCTGGTCGGCGTAGACGTAGTCGTACAGCGGGTGACCACTGCCGAAAGATGCCGCGCCGCCGACGTAGACGTGGAGGTCGACGAAGTTGGCTCCGTTGGGCACCAGGTAGGTCCAGGCAAAGCGTGCGGCGACGCTGAGCGCCAGCATCAGTGGCGCCCAGCGGAGGACTGCTCGCGTGGCGGTGTTTATCGCACGACTGTAACGGTCGGTCACCCTTCGCCTTCTGATCAGTAACGGATCCATAAATGCCACACGTGTCACTTGAGTAACACCAGTAACGGCATAGCGTCGGTCCTGACGCACCACGACCGCTCCGGGAGGACCCCCAAAATGCGCACACGTAGCACTGGAAAATTGTTGGCCACCAGCATGATTGCCGCCGCCGGCGCAGTCCCGATGGCGATCGCGCTGAGCGCGGTCGCGGCCGCCGACCCGGCCCCCGCGGCCCCGGCACCCGTCGTGCCCGGCACGCCGCTGGTGAATGAACTCGCCCAGGCTCCGGTCCAGGCGCTGTCGGGTGTCACGCAGGCCCTGACGTCCGGCGCGCCGGCTGCCGCTCCGGCCGCTCCCGCCGCCACCGCGTCGGTGACCCTGCCGCAGAACCTGGTTCCCGGCGCCGCCGCGCCGGCTGCCGCTGCCCCGGCCGCCGCTGCTGCGCCCGCCCCGGCACAGGGCCTGATCCCGTCGGCCAACATCAACCTGCCGCAGATTCCGGGCTCGCCGGTTCCGCTGCCGAAGCAGGTCGCCTTCCCGGGTGACCTGACCTCGCTGCTGCCGGCCGGCACCCCGCTGGCGAACCTCCTGCCGCAGCCGGCGGCTGCCGCCGCACCCGCCGCGACCGCCGCAACCGCCGCGACCTCGCCGCTGACCGCACCGCTCGCCGCCGCAACCGCACCACTGGCCGCGCCGCTCGCTGCCGCTGCTCCGGCTGCCGCTGCTCCGCTGGCCGCCGCCACGGCGCCGCTCGCCGCTCCGGCTGCGACCTCGCCGCTGGCCACCGCACCCGCCGCGGTGGCGGCTGCTGCTCCGGCGGCACAGGCCATCCCGGGTGTCGTGCCGGGACTCATGAGCCTGACCAGCTTGGCGCCGGTCATCACCTCCGGCCTGCCGTGATCCGCAACTAGACAACTGATACGAAACCGGAGAGAGAGTCATGCAATCGAGCAAGCTGTTCGTCGCACTCGGCGCGTCCGTCGCACTCACGATCGGTGTGGCGACCGCCGCGCACGCCGATCCGGCCTCGCCACTGCCGTTGCCGCTGCCCATCGATGGCCTTCAGGCTCCTGGCCTGCCGGCCATGCAGACTCTCGCCCCGGTGATCCAGCAGGCCGCCGCTGACCCGGCGGGCGCCGCGGAGCTGCTGATGGCAGCAGCCCGGGCGTTCGCCGGCAACAAAGGCGCAACGTCGGATTCGAAGAATCTGGCCAACGCCGTGAACCAGTTCGCGGCCGACCCGGCGGCGAACCACGTACCGGCTCCCGGCGCGGTGCCGGGCGCCGAGGCCCATCTGCCCGCCGGCGTCGACCCGGTGCACGCCGTCGGCCCGGTGGCCGAGGCCGCTCCGGCACCGGCCCCCGAGGCTGCGCCCGCGCCCGCCGCGGCCCCTGCTCCGGCGCCCGCTCCGGCTCCGGCTCCTGAAGCTGCTCCGGCCGCTGCCCCGGTCACCCAGGCCGCGGGAACCGTCCCCGCTCCCGAAGCCGCGCCCGCAGCGGCGCCGGCGGCCGCTCCCGAAGCCGCTCCAGCTCCGGCCGGCGCGTTCGGCCCGGGCACGCCGATCACCCAGGACTTCATGTACCCGTCGATCAGCAACGGCTGCCTCGCCGACGGCGGCAACGTCCTGGCGACGGCCATCAGCGTGGCCGGCCCCGCGAAGATTCCCACGCCGGGCCCCGGCCCCGGCCAGACCGCCTACGTGTTCACCGCAGTCGGCACGCCCGGCCCGGCCGCCGAGCAGAAGCTGCCGCTCAACGTCACCTGGGTCAACCTGACCACCGGCAAGTCGGGCAGCGCGACCCTCAAGCCGCAGGCCGACATCAACCCGCAGGGGCCGACGACGCTGACCGCCATCGTCGACACCGGCTCGGGCAGCATCATGTCGACCATCTTCGGTCAGGTGACGACGACCGAGAAGCAGTGCCAGTTCATGCCCACCATCGGGTCGTCGGTGGTGCCGTAACCCGCACTCACCAAATCGGGATGACGCCGGCCGGCGTCATCCCGATTTTGCTTTATAGCTGAATCTGGCCACCGTCGACGGCCAACTCCGCGCCGGTCATGAAGCTGCTCTGGTCCGAGGCCAGGAACAGCACCGCGGATGCGATCTCGTCGGGATGTCCCAGACGTTTCATCGGCACCTGGGCGGCCATGCCGTCGAGCAGATCCTGCTTCTGATCGGCGGGCGCCAGGCCGGTGAGCCCGGGCGTTTCGATCGGTCCGGGAACGATGGTGTTGACCCGGATCTTGCGGTCGGCCAGCTCGGCGGCCCAGGTCCGGCCCAGAGACCGGATCGCGGCCTTGGACGCGGCGTAGAGCCCGAAAGCCGGGACCCCTTCGGACGCTGCGGTGGATCCGGCGAGGATGACCGACGCGCCCTCGTTGAGCAGCGGCAACGTCTTCTGCACGGTGAACACCGTGCCCGCCACGTTGCGGTCGAAGTTGAGCCGGTAGTGCTCCGGCGTCACATCGGCGAGGGTGGCGAAGTCGCCGCCGCCGGCGTTGGCGAAGACGACGTCGAGCCCCTTGCCGTGCTTGGCGATTTCAGCGGCCAGGGTGTCGAGTTCTTCGGGCTTGCTGATGTCGCTCTGCACACCGTGGGCGCCGATGGCTGCGGCGGCCTCGTCGAGCCGGGCACGATCACGGCCGGTGATGAACACGTACGCACCCTCGGCGGCGAGGCGCTTGGCAGTCGCCAGTCCGATGCCTGACGTCCCTCCGGTGACCAGTGCTGTCTTGCCATCGAGCTGTCCCATGACCGTGCTCCATTTCTGTGTGGATTGCGCTTACGCCCGTATCAACTTAGGTGATGTATCACCTATTCCCCGGCGTTCAGGACCGTCCACAACCGGACGATGCGCTCGTCGGCGATCTCGGCGACATCGAAACCCGATGCGACGGTGGCGTCATCGGGGGTACGAACCTCCCACGCCAGGAAGCCCAGGCCGCGGGTCTGCCGGACCGGACCGGCCTTCACGAAATGGAGTCCCGCCAACTTCTCCTGCAGTTCAGCAGCTTTGGTATTCAACTCGTCGCGGCCGACAGTGGTGCCGTCGTCATCGATCCACTCCACATCCTCGGCGTAGGTGTCGACAATCGCGGCCGCCCGGCGCTGCGGATCGCGTTCGTCGAACACGGCCAGCAGATTGGCCTCCATCAGGCGGGTGACAACTTCACTCACTGATCACTCCTTGCACATTAGGTGATAGATCACCTAATACTAGCTCGGCGCCGGCGGGAGCGAACTGTTGTGATCGAGGTTGACGTGGATGTGCTCCAACGCGGCCGTGAACGGCCCGACCAGGTTCTCCGGCAGTGGATCGAAGAACAGCGCGCGTACCAGGTCGACGTGTCCGGGTGCGGCCTCGGTGATCGCGCGCCGACCGTTCGCGGTCAGCACGACGTTGGAGGTGCGGCCGTCCTCGGCACTCGGGCGGCGCTCGGTCAAGCCTCGTTCCTCCATGCGCCGCAGCTGATGTGAGAGCCGGCTGCGCTCCCAGCCGATCTGCGCGGCGAGGTCGCTGACCCGCAGTCCGGCGTCGTTGTCGCCGCTGAGCGCCACCAACACGTCGTAGTCGGCCAGGGACAACCCGGAGTCGGCCTGCAGCTGCCGGTTCATCTCGTAGTTCATCCGCAGCTGCACCCGCATGTAGGCCACCCAGGCCCGCTGCTGTTTCGGCGTGAGCCACCCCCGCTCGGGCGTGTGCCCCACCTTTCTCGGCGTCACGCCCGTCAGTATGCCCGTCGGCTCACAACAACTCTCGCGCCTGCTGTCGGCACTCGCCGGCGATCCGCTGTTCCCGGGCGTACAGCAGGCCGAAGGTGAAACCGTTCTCATCGACCGTCGTGCCACTCGCCAGCGCCATGCGGCGCAACAGGTCAGCCGCGACCACGGTGTCCTGGTGATCGCCCAGAATCGACTGAAACTTCTTGTAATGCTTGACCGTTCGCTTCGTCTGCTTGGCGCCACCGACGTCCTGGCACAGCTCCGCCGCGTATCGGGCGCGTTTGGCGGCCTTCCGGGCGCGGTGCAGCAGCGCGGCGTCACTGTCCTCGACATCGAGCGCCGTGACCAGCCGACGGTCCGCTTTCCGCTGCGCCTTTCGCGCGCGCTTGACGAGTTTTGCGGTGCTCATCTCCGGATCCACGGGCGGCGACGTGCGCCATGACCGCAGCACCGCCATGAGCGCCAGGTAGCGCGGCGAATCCATGGCCTCGGTGACGCGTGCGCGCGCCGGCAGCTCGACCGCTTGCAGATCGGTGCGCACGCGGGCGCGCACCGGACCGAGAATCAATTCCTCCGGTAGCTCGTCGAGCGCTTCGGTGAATCTGCGCTGCTGTACCTGACAATCGCGGACCTCGCCGAGCAGCCCCGCAAACCATCGCAGCTCCTCATCGAGCCGGCCTGGCGCCGACCGATCGAGCATCTTGCCGAACACCCGCAGGGTGCTCCGCAGCCGGCGGATCGCCACCCGCGTGTCGTGGATGGGGTCGCGGCCGCGTCGTAACTCGATGTCGCCCAACACGATCTGGTCGATCTGCGCGTTCACGTACCCGAGCAAGGCACGCGCCCCCGGCGAGGCCGGCTCAACTGAAAGCGCCGACGGCACCACATGGGCGAGCTTCGACGGAAAACGCGACGGCCGGGCACCGGCGGCCGTCAGCCGTTTGACGAGACGCTTCGGAATCGAGGGCGCGTGGGGTCCGAGTTCGACCTCGACCTCACGCCAGGCCAGCAGCCGCTCACCCGCCGACGCCCGCACCGAGTCATCGGCAATCTCGGCATAGAGCTCGCCGGATCGCGATTCGGCGAGCCGGTACCGATTCCGGACCGTATGAATCGTTGCGACACTCGCCAGCGACTTACCGAGACTCACGCCGCCGAGCAGGTCGGCCGCGGCGTCGGGCAATGTCTCGGTGGATGCCCAGTGCAGCTCGACGCGTCCCTCGCCGGCCGGGACCTTCAGCTGCCAGCCCGTGTCATCGTCGCCGCTGCGGCGGCGGAGCTGGACGCGGTGTGCCAGCAGATCACGGTCGGCAGTGTCGTAGTAGTCGCTGGTCAGGTCGACGGTGTCGTGCACAACGTCGGCGTCAGCGATGATGCCGCGAAGATCGGGCAGCTGAAACTCGGCGTCGACGTCCCATTTGCCTTCACGTTCCAGAACCTCGTACATACCCGAGGCATTGCCCTTCGATCGGGCCGTCAAACCCTCGCGACCTGCGTAACCACGCGGACAGCAGCGAGCGTGGCTACCCCCCAACGGCAGCCACGCTCGCTTCTTGTTGGCTCAGTAGGCCATGAAGAGGATCATCTCGCGGTCGTATTCACGGCCGGGGTGCTGCTCGGCGAGATGGGCCTGCGCCTTCTCGACCAGATCGTCCTCGTCGCTGCCGGAAATCGCCTCGCCGCAGGGGCAATTCAAGTGTGTCTTAGCCATACACATCACCTTCCCATACGCATGATGGTCGGTATGGAGATTTACGACGTCATGCGCACGACCGGGGCTGTCCGCAAGTTCAGCGGCGACCCCCTGCCCGACGAGGTGCTCGAGCGCATCCTCGACAACGCGCGCTTCGCCCCGAGCGGTGGCAACCGGCAGGGCGCGCGGGTGATCGCGGTGCGTGACGTCGAAACCCGCAAGAAGCTGGGCGAACTGTCCAAGCCCGGCGCCAGGCAGTACATCGCGCAGATCGCCGCCGGCGAAGGGCCGTGGAACCCGCTGCAGCCCTGCGGGGTTGATCCCGCCGTCGTCGAGGCGACGCAGGTGCCCGACGGCATGGTCACCGGGACGCTGCTGGGCGCCGAGGTGGTGCTCGTGGTGTGTCTGGATCTCGGCGTGGCGGCGGCATTCGATCAGCATCTGGATCGCATCGGCGTGATCAGCGGCGCGTCGATCTACCCGTTCGTGTGGAACATCCTGCTGGCCGCTCGCAACGAGGGTTACGGCGGCGTGCTGACGACCATGGTGGTGGCGCAAGAGCCCAAGGTGCGTGACCTGCTGGGCATCCCCGACAACTACGCGGTGGCGTGCATGCTGCCGCTGGGCAAGCCCGTCAAGCAGGTGACGAAGCTGACCCGCCGTCCGGTGTCGGAGTTCGCGACCCGGGAACGATTCGACGGTCCAGCGCTCTAGTTGCGTCGACCGTGGGGCTTTACGAGAATCGCCAGAATTTCCTCGTAATCCCCCACTCTCGAAAGCGAAATCAGCCCTTGGCGGTTGCTTCTTTGGCGGCCGCTTTCATCTGCTTCTTGTAGGCGCGCACCTGGTCCAGTGAGCCCTTGTCGACGACGTCGGCGACGGACATGTGCGTGCCCTCCTTGCCATAGTCCCCCGCCGCGGCCCGCCAGCCCTCAGGAGTGACGCCGTACTGCTTACCGAGCAGCGCCAGGAAGATCTTGGCCTTCTGTTCGCCGAACCCGGGCAGCGCCTTGAGCCGGCGCAGCACCTCTTTGCCGTCGGGGTCGCCCGTGGTCCACAAGGCCGCGGCATTGCCGTCGTACTCGTCGACGATCACCTGCGACAGGGCCTGGACGCGCTTGGCCATGGATCCCGGAAAGCGGTGCACGGCAGGGGTTTGCGCGAAAAGCTCGGCGAACTTGTCGGGGTTGTGGTCGGCGATCGCCCGGGCATCCAGGCCGCCCATCCGGTCCTCGAGTTTCTTCGGCCCGGCGAACGCCACTTCCATCGGAATCTGTTGATCAAGAAGCATTCCGACCAACAGCGCGAACGGGTTGGACTCGAGCAGTGCGTCGGCGGACGGCTCCTGAACCAGCTGCAGCTTGGACATCACGCCAGTCTAGGACCCCGATCGTCGCACCCCGATTACGACGGTTCAGAGTTCCTGTGTCGGCGCTGTGTGCGAACGTGTAAGCCGATAACCAGTGGACATGCCTGTAGGGGGACGGACATGAGACGTACAGTCGCGGCGCTTTTCGCGGCGCTCGCCGCCGCGGTTGCGCTGGCCGGCGCGGCCGGCGCCATACCGGACCAGGGCACGCCGGAGTTCGACCAATACCTGCAGGGCCTGGAGCGCAACGGCTACAACCTGAACCCCGACACCGCCTGGCGCGTGGCGCACCAGGCGTGCATCGGCGGTATCCCCGGCTACATCAATCTGGAACTGGCCGCGCAGGGCGTCATCGGTCCCGGAGCGCAGCAGCGCGTGATGGACGTGGCCCGCAAGTACGCCTGCCCGGTTCAGTAGGCGCTCTCACGCACTGGCCAGCAGTCCTTTGAGTTCCGCGCGACCGTCGTCGTCGAGCGGCAGCAGCGGCGGACGCGGGTCACCGGCGTTGCGCCCCAGCAGATCCAGGCCGGCTTTGACGGTGGTCGGCAGGCCACCTGCGACGATGAAGCGCAGCAGCGGCGCGAGCTCGTCGTAGATCTCCTGTGCGCGGGCCCGGTCACCGCGCCGCACGGCGTCGTACAGATCGAGGCACGGCTGCGGACGCAGATTCGGTGCGGCCGTGCACCATCCGGACGCACCGGCCAGCAGGGCGTCGAGCACCAACGGATTGCTGCCGTTGTAGAACGGCAGCGCCCCGCCGGAGAGCTCCTTGATGCGCAGCATCCGGGTGAGGTCGCCGGTGGATTCCTTGACCATGCGCACGTTGTCGATCTCATTGAACATCCGCACCAGCAGTTCGGGCGCCATGTCGATGCCGCTGGTCGCGGGGTTGTTGTAGACCATGACCGGCAGCTCGACGGCATCCGAGATGCTGGCGTAGTGCTGGAAGATCTCCCGCTCGTTCAGCTTCCAGTACGAGATCGGCAGCACCATCACCGCGTCCGCGCCGGCCTGCTGGGCGTACTGCGCGCGGCGAATGGTGTTGGCAGTGGTCAGATCTGAGGCTCCGACGATGACAGGGACGCGGCCGCCGACGGTGGCCACGGTGGTGTCGACGACGCCGTCGAACTCGTCCTCGGTGAGGTACGCCGATTCGCCGGTGCTGCCCAGCGGTGCGATGGCGTGCGCTCCGGTGCTGACGAGTTGCTCGACGACGGCGGCCAGCGTCTCGGTGTCGACGCTGTCGCCGTCAGCGGTGAACGGGGTGATCGGGTAGGCGATGATGCCGTGGATCTCGGTCATGGGTCAGGTCCTTTCCAGGGTTGGTCAGTGGTCGAGGGCGTCGGGGTGACGCACCAGGGCACGTCGCGCGTAGTACGCGAAGTTGGCGAGGCTGCGCTTGGGAGTCAGGGTCCAGTCGTGGGCCTCGCGGGCCAGCCGGTCCGGCAGCGGAGCGATGGTGCCGGCGGCCATGGCGGCCAGCTGGAGCTTGGCGCCGCGCTCGATGAGCATCGCCAGAGAGCAGGCTTCCTCGACGCTGGCCCCGGCCACCACCTGGCCGTGGTGGGCCAGCAGAATCGCCTTCTTGTCCCCGAGCGCGCCGGAGATGATCTCGCCTTCTTCGTTGCCCACCGGTACCCCCGGCCAGTCCGCCAGGAAGGCGCAGTCGTCGTACAGCGGCGCGATGTCCATCTGCGAGACGATCAGGGGGACTTCGAGCATCGACAGCGCCGCGACGTGGAACGGGTGCGTGTGCACGATGCAGTTGACATCCGGCCGGGCGCGGTAGATCCACGAGTGAAAGCGGTTGGCGGGGTTGGCCATTCCGCCGCCGTCGAGGACATTGAGGTCGTCGTCGACGAGCAGCAGGTTGCCCGCGGTGATCTCGTCGAAGCCCAGTCCGAGCCGCTGCGTGTAGTACGTGCCCGGTTCTTCGGCGCGGGCCGTGATCTGCCCGGCCAGGCCCGAGTCATGTCCGGCGTCGAACAGCGCCCGGCAGGTCAGCGCCAGTTTCTCGCGGACGCTCAGATTCGAGTCCGCGAAATGACGGTTCATTCCGTCTTCGGCGCGCTGCATCAGTTCGCCCTTGGAGTCATGCATGGTATCGGTCATCGGAACTCCCCTCGTATCGGTGCGCAGTCACACCTCAATGACACAATGCAGACTGTAGGACACAATGTGTCATGCAGTCAATGCGGTATCCTGAACGACGTGAGTGGCTTGTTGCGTGCGGTGCGCCAGCAACGCGGGATGACGCTGGAAGAGCTGGCAGCCGGCACCGGGCTGACCAAGAGCTACCTGTCCAAGGTCGAGCGCGGCCAGAGTGTGCCGTCGATCGCCGCCGCGCTCAAAATCTCGCGCACGCTCGATGTCGATGTGGCACAACTATTTTCCGACGATCCGGAAGTCAGCACCTTCGCTGTCGAACGCGCCGCCGACCGCGGCACCGCCCGCAACCACGCCATTGCGGCGGGCATGCTGGGCAAGGCCATGTCACCGTTCCTCGTCCGCCCGGGCCGCCAGTTCGCCGCCCATGCCCACCCGACTCATCCCGGCCAGGAGTTCGTGTTCGTCCACTCCGGGACCATCGAACTCAACTACGACGGCCGCCTCGTCGAGCTGGCCACCGGTGACTGCGCCTATTTCGACGCCGCGACGCAGCACAAACTTCGTCAGGTCGGCGATGAAACCGCCGAAGTGATCGTCGTGACGTCTCCCGCACCCCGCCGCTGAGGAATGCCAGCGGGTCGCGCCCGTGTTGCCTTACCCGTGCTCCAGACTCGAACCGTGACCTCGCGCCTTGGCTTCCCACTCTTGGCCTACGCCTTCGCCGCCATCATGTTGGGCACCACGCTGCCGACGCCGATCTACGCGCTGTACGCCCACAACCTGCACTTCGCGGTCCTGACGACGACGGTCATCTTCTCGGCCTACGCCATCGGCGTGCTGGCCGCGCTGCTGCTGTTCGGCCGCTGGTCCGACGCCGTCGGCCGACGTCCGGTGCTGATTGCGGGCGCAGTCGCCGCCATCGCGAGCGCCGTCGTCTTCCTCAATGCCGACAGCGTGCCGTTGCTGCTGGTCGGGCGGCTGCTGTCCGGGCTGTCGGCGGGAATCTTCACCGGTACCGCGACGGCCGCTGTCGTCGAGTCTGTGCCGGAGAACCGTCGCGAGCAGGCGGCAGCCGGCGCGACCATCGCCAACATCGGCGGACTGGGCGCCGGACCCGTCCTGGCCGGTCTGCTGGTGCAGTACGCACCGCACCCGCTGCAGCTGCCGTTCCTCGTGCACATCGTGCTGGCCGTGCTGGCCATCGCGGCGGTGTGGCTGGTCCCGGAGACCTCGAGCCGCACCGGCCGGATCGGTTTCCAGCGGCTGTCGGTCCCCGCCGAAGTCCGCGCGACGTTCATCCTCGCCGCCACCGCCGCCTTCGCCGGTTTCGCGGTGATGGGTCTGTTCACAGCGGTGGCCCCGTCGTTCGTCAGCAGTGTCATCGGCATCGACAACCATGCCGTCGGCGGTGCCGTCGCGGCATCGATCTTCGCCGCGTCCGCGGCCGCGCAATTGGCCGGCCGCCGCCTCCATCCGCCGCGGGCCGTCGCGCTGGGCTGCGCGATCCTCGTCGCGGGCATGGTGATTCTGGCTGTGGCACTGCAGTTTTCATCATTGGCCGGTCTGCTGGTCGCCGCTCTCGTGGCCGGCGTCGGGCAGGGCATCAGCTTCAGCCGCGGTTTGGCCGCCGTCGTGGAGGGCACCGCGACGGAGCGTCGCGCCGAGGTGAGCTCGACGTACTTCGTCGTGGCCTACGTGGCCATCTCGCTGCCGGTCGTCAGCCTGGGCTTCGCCGCCCAGCGGTGGGGTCTGCAGGCTGCCGGGGTCAGCTTCGCCGTCATCATCGCGGTCCTTGCGGCCGTCTGCCTGGCTGCCGTCCTATGGCAGGAACGCCGCAGGTCAGCTTGATTTGAGTAGCAATACCTAGGGGTCGCGCCCTTACGTTCAAAGGCATGACCACCCGCGTCTTCCCTTCCGCTGCCGAGATCGCGCAGCGCACGCCGGCCGACCGTGACCGAGCCATCGACGTCATCCGCATCGTCTCGCTGGTCGGCGTTGTCGCCGGGCACACCGTCATGGCGACCAGCATCATCGACCACGAGGTGTTCCGTTGGGGCAACCTGCTGACCACGTCCGTGGTGTTCCAGGCACTGACCTGGGTGTTTCAGATCATGCCGCTGTTCTTCTTCGCCGGCGTCGCGGCGTCGGCCGGCTCGTACCGCAGCGGGACGAGCTGGGGCGGATGGCTGCTCAAGCGCTGCACCCGCCTCTACCGGCCGGTGTTCTACTACCTGACCTTCTGGGCGGGGGCGCTGCTGATCCTCAAGCCGCTGCTGCCGATCCACGTCTACGAACCCGTCGCCGGTATCAGTATTCAGCTGCTGTGGTTCCTTGGCGCCTACGTCATGGTGCTGGCCGCGGTGCCGCTGCTGGCGCGGATCACTACCCGTGGCCAGCTGGTCGCTGCGGTGGCCGGCACCTATGCCTTGGTCGCGCTCGTCGATGCCATCCGCATCAACGACCACGCCTGGTCCGCGCTGGGCTATCTGAATTTCGTGGTGTGGCTGCTCCCCGGCATGCTCGGGGTGGCGTATCGCCGTGGGTTGCTGACCACAACGGCTGCCCTGCGCGTCGGCCTCGGGATGTTGGCCGTCAACGTGGCGCTGGTCTGGGCCGGACCGTATGAGCTGAGCCTCGTCGGCATCGAAACGCAGCACATCAAGAACATGACGCCGCCGTCGCTGCTGCTCGCCGGTCACGCAATCATGATGTGCGCGTTCGCGATTGCGGCCGCCCCGGCCATCAGCCGCTGGGCTGCCCGCCCGCAGGTGTGGCGCCTGGCAGTGATCGGCAATACCGGCGCCATGACGCTGTACCTGTGGCACATGCCGGCCCTGCTCGGCATGCACCTGGCCTTCGACCTGGCCGGCATGCCCCGCTACCCCGGCCAGCCGCACTTCCTGGTGCTCAGCGTCTATCAGATGACGATCATGGCGGCACTGGTCGCCGGCCTGTTCCTGCTGCTGCGTCCACTGGAGAACAACCCGCTCCCGCTGTGGGACGGCGGCCGGGTCTCGGCACCTGGTTGGCGCAGCGCCACCGTCGGCGCGCTGCTGGTCATCGCCGGTGCCGCCACGCTGGCATCAGTCGGCTGGGGCCTGAAAGAGACCGGCCTGCAGTGCGTTTCGGTGATGCTGGCGGCCCTGGTGGCGGCTCGGGCACTGGCCCGGGATTAACCGCTCTTACGACGGAACTCCCGGCGCCCACCGCCGACCGCGCCGTGCGACTTGGACTGCTTGGCCCCGCCTTTCTTCTGGTCGGTGCCACCGGCGGAACCGGCCTTCTTACGCTCGAGCGCCTCGCGGAACTTGCGCTTGGTCTCGTCGGACGATGCTGAACCTTCGGCGGAGTTCTCGGGCATGCACGCAGACTAGCGCGTTCAGCGCACGCCCGGAGGCAGCCCGTACAGATGGGTTATCGGCATGGTGAGCAGCACCCGACGGTCGGCGACCATCGCCCGCCGGTAGTCGTCCCAGTCCGGGTGCTCGCCGGAGATGTTGCGGTACAAGGTAATCAGGCCTTCTACAGTGTCGTCGTCAGGCGCCGCGGCCGGCGGGCTCAGCACCGCGTCCCCCTCGGCCACCGCGTACGCCCAGCCGTCGTCGGATCGGACGTAGATCGATGCCCGGGCATCGCGCCGCAAGTTGCGGGTCTTGGCCCGGGGTTCGGTGATCGACACCCCGATCGTGACGGCCCGTGGGTCGAAGTAGTAGGACACGTTCGACAACTGCGGTCGACCGTCGCGTTTGATGGTGGCCAGCACGCCCAGCGAATTGTCGCTGATCAGCGCCAGCAGCTTGTCTTCGAAGACCTGACGGGTCATGGCACCCAGCGTACGGCGCAACTGCCTACCATTGGGCGTCATGACGGAGTTCGTATGACGACGCGGTACGCGGTGTTCCTGCGCGGCGTCAACGTCGGTGGGGTGAATCTGAAGATGGCCGACGTTGCCGCTGCCTTCCGGGACGCCGGCTTCGACGAGGTCAAGACCTTGCTCGCCAGCGGCAACATCGTGCTGTCCAGTTCATCGAAGGCGACCACGGTGCGCACGAAAGCCGAAGCGGCGCTGCGGGAATCATTCGGGTACGACGCCTGGGTGCTGGTGTATCCGGCCGATGAACTCCGAGCCATCTCCGCGGACTTCCCCTTCGAGAGGGAGGTCGACGGCCATCACTCCTACGTGACGTTCGTCAGCGACGCGGACGTGCTCGACGAATTGGCCGCCCTCACCCCCACCTCCGGAGAAGCGATGCAACAGGGTCACGGCGTCCTGTACTGGCAGGTGGCGCGCGGTAACACCCTGGCCAGCGTGATCAGCAAGACCATGGCCAAAAAGCGCTACAAATCGTCCACCACCACCCGCAACCTGCGAACCGTCGAGAAAGTGCTGGCTGCCGTATGAGTTCACCCCAAAAGATCGACGGCACCACGCTGACCGGCGTCTCCGAGACGGCACTGATGACCCTGCAGGTCCGGGCCAGCGAAGCGCGTCGGCGGGACGGGATCATCGACGATCCGGTCGCGGTCGAGCTGGTGGACCGCATCAATTTCGATTTCGCCAAGTTCGGTTATTCGAGGCGCCCCGACATGGCGATGCGCGCACTGGCGTTCGACCGCGCCACGCTCGCCTATCTGCGCGACCACCCGAAGGCCACTGTGGTGGCGCTGGCCGAGGGTCTGCAGACCAGTTTCTACCGCATCTCCGCCAGCGATGCCGGTACCGAATTCCGCTGGCTGACAGTTGATCTACCGCCGATGATCGAGGTCCGCAGCAAACTGCTGCCCTCTTCAGAACGGGTTTCGGTGTGCGCACAATCAGCGTTGGATTACAGCTGGATGGACCAGGTTGACGCCACCGAAGGCGTTTTCATCACAGCCGAAGGCCTGCTGATGTACCTGCAGCCCAAGGAATCATTGGGACTCATCGCCGAGTGCGCCAAGCGGTTTCCGGGCGGACAGATGATGTTCGATTCGCCGCCCGCACTGTTCGCCCGACTCGTCGGCCGCGGTATGCGGACGTCCTTGCGCTACCGGGTGCCACCGATGCCGTTCACCATGTCGGCGAGCCAGGCCGCGCGATTGGTCGACACCATCCCGGGCATTCGGAAGGTCCACGACGTCGAGTCCCCCGCCACCCGCAGCCGGGTGCTCAACGCCATTATGCGGACGGCACAACGGGTTCCGTTGCTCGACCCGGTCCGTCCCGCGATGACGCTGCTGGAATTCGGCTAGTTCGTACCGCGCCAAACGCGCTGACAGACAGCGAATATGAGCCCGATCCGGCACTATGACCGGATGATTCCGCTCTCCTGGACGCCTGTCGGACCGGACGCCGCTGTCGTCGGCCCCGATGAACGGCTCAGCTGGCCGCGCACCATCGGCATCGGCGCCCAGCATGTGGTGGCGATGTTCGGCGCCACGTTCCTGGTGCCGGTGCTGACCGGGTTCCCGCCGGCCACCACGCTGTTGTTCTCCGGCATCGGCACGATCGCGTTCCTGCTGATCACCGGAAACCGGCTGCCGAGCTATCTCGGGTCGAGCTTCTCGGTGATCGCGCCGGTCACCGCCGCGGTCGCCGCACACGGAACCGGGAGCGCGCTGGGCGGTTTGATCGCCGTGGGCCTGCTGCTGATCCTCGTCGGCGGGGTGGTGCACGTGGTCGGCACGCACTGGCTGGATCTGACGCTGCCGCCGGTGGTCACCGGTGCGATCGTCGCCCTCATCGGCTTCAACCTGGCCCCGGCGGCGAAGCACAATTTCGAGAAGGGACCGCTCGTCGGGCTCGTGACGCTGGTGCTGCTGGTCGCGACGCTGGCGTTCTTCCGCGGCATCATCGGCCGCCTGGCCATCTTCCTCGCCGTCGTCGTCGGCTACCTCCTGGCGCTGGTTCTCGGCGATGTCGACACCGCGGCCATCGCCGCCGCACCGTGGATCGGGCTGCCCGAATTCCACGGGCCGTCGTTCAGCCTGGCGGTCCTGCCGATGTTCCTGCCGGCGGTGATCGCGCTGATCGCCGAGAACATCGGGCATGTGAAATCGGTGGGCCAGATGACCGGGAAGGACCTGGACCCGCTGATGGGCCGGGCGCTGGCCGCCGACGGGGTCGCCACCGTGCTGGCCGGTGCGGGCGGCGGCTCGGCCACCACCACCTACGCCGAGAACATCGGGGTGATGGCCGCGACGCGCATCTATTCGACGGCCGCGTATTGGGTCGCCGCTGCCGTGGCCGTCGCACTGTCGTTGTGTCCCAAGGTCGGTGCGGCCATCTCGGCCATCCCGCCGGGCGTGCTCGGCGGGGCGACGATCGTGCTCTACGGTCTGGTCGGCATCCTCGGGGTGCGGATCTGGCTGACCAACCACGTGGATTTCTCGCAGCCGATCAACCAGATGACCGCCGCCATCCCGCTGATCATCGGTATCGCCGATTTCACCTGGCAGGCCGGGCCGTTGACGTTCACCGGCATCGCGCTCGGTTCCGTTGCGGCGCTGGTGATCTACCACGGCATGCGCGGGTTGACGGCCCTCCGCGGGTCTCAGCCGGCCCAGACGTCCTCGACGTAGCGGTCGGTGTTGACCAGCTCGGCCAGCCAGGCGCGGGCGGCGGCGGCGTCGGTGCCGGTCCGGCTGCGGTAGATGTCCTGGAACGCGGCGCGCACGGCGGGTGCCATCCGCGCACCGTCGCCGCACACATAGACATGCGTGTCGTTGTCCGGGTTTCCGAGCAGGTCCCACACCTCATCGGCGTCCGCGGCGATCCGGTCCTGCACGTACTTGACCTCATCACCCGCCCGGGAGAACGCCGGCCGCATCCGCACGATGCCGAGACGTTCGGCGTCCTCGGCCTCGTCGCGGAACAGATAGTCCACGTCGGGATGTCGCACGCCGAAGAAACACAGCGCGGCAGTGAACGGCTCCCCTGCTTCCAGTGCGCCCAGCCGGTCTCCGATGAAACCCCGGAACGGCGCCACTCCCGTCCCGGCGCTGACCAGGATGACGTTGCGGGTCGGATCGGCACCCGCCCGGAAGGCCTGCCGAGCCGGGTCCACCCGCATTCGAACCTGCTGTCCCGGAACAGCATCCGCGAGATAGCTGGACGAGACGCCACGGAAGACACCGGAACCCGACCGGGCCGGACCTTCCAGCACCCCGACCACCAGCTCGACTTCCCGGACCCGGCGGCGGGACGACGTGGCGATCGAATAGTGGCGCGGCGACATCGGTTCGAAGAGTTCCAACAACTCTTCGCGGCTCAGCTTGGTGGCGGGGAACTCCGCCAGACAATCGGTGATGCTCAGTGCGCGGGCGACGGGGTCGTCGGCCAGTGCGGTCAGCGCGGCACGTTCCGGTGGGCACGGGTTGGCCGCCGCGAGCCGCAGCAGCTGGCTGCGGGTCGCCGGTTTACGAAGTTCCAGAAAATGTGTAAGTAGTTCGCGCACAGTGACTTCCCGGTCGATCGGGATGGCCCGCCGGGTACTGCGCCGCGGATTGATCGAGATGCGACGATCGAGTCGCAGGTCCAGCAGCTCCCCGACCTCGTCCACCAGAGCCGGGCTGTTGTCCGGCAACACGGTGAGGTGGTCGCCGGTCTCATAGTCGACACCGTCGGGCAGCGCGATGCGGATCAACCGCTTGTCCTGTCCGAACTCGGAACCGGTGTCCACCAACGGAATGTTGTCGAGCACCGTCGCCGGTTGCACTCGATGGCGGGCGTCGATCGCCGCTGTGACCGGCCCATCGATGGCGCGTAGGTCGTAGAGCGGCTCGGCGACGACGGGTTCATCCGCGACGACGACGCCGAAGACACCGCCGAGCGCATTCCACAGCGCCGCCGAGAAGTCCTCCACCACTCCGGCGAAGTCGCCCGAGGTATCGGCTTCGGCCATCGGAAGCAATTGCATCGCACCGAGTTCCGCAAGCCTGGCGTCGATGCGCCGCGGAATCGCCAGGTACGTCTCGGCCCAGTTGCGGTCGCCGACACCGAGAACCGCGTAGGGCACCGCCGGCACCGTGGCGTCCGATCCGTCCATCCATTCCACGAAGGCGCGGGCATCGTCGGTCGGCATGCCGTTGTACGACGCGGCGACGATGACCACCGCGCCCTGGTCCGGCAGTGCGGCCGTCACGGAATCCAGTGCGGCGACGGTCGTTTCGTAGCCGAGGTCGACGGCCTCGTCACCGAGTTGCTGTGCCAGCGACCGGCAGTTGCCGAGGTTCGACCCATGCAGCACAAGCAGTTTCGTACCGGGCGGCACCGCCGCGCGGGACTGCGTCACCGGGGCGGCCGCGACGACCGCGGTAGCCTGCCGGCGCTCCTCCGGGGTACGGCGAATGAGTTCGAGGTGAAAGCCCTCCGGCTTGCGCAGCACGTCACTGTGGGTACGCAGCGTGTAGTGCTCGACGTCGACGAAACGGTAGCGGTGCACGAGGGTCGCGATCGCCATGGTGGCTTCGTGGAGCGCGAACTGGCGGCCGATGCAGGACCGCGCGCCGGTACCGAACGGCTTGAACAGGTTGACCGGCCGCTGCCCGGCCCGCTCGGCGTCGAACCGGTCCGGGTCGAAGATCTCGACGTTGTCGCCCCACTCCGGTTGCCGGTGCAGCGACGACGTCAGCACCGTTACCGCTTCACCCTGCCGCACCGGGTACTGGCCACCGATGACGGTGTCCGCCAAGGCCATTCGGTCGAATTCCCGCACCGGCGGGGACAACCGCAGCGCTTCGTCGATGATCTGGCGGATGTAGCCGAGCTTGCCGATCTCGTCGAACGCCGGCACGTGGTCGTCGTCGGGGCCGAACACCGAGTCCGCCTCCGCCTGCGCGCGGTGCAACACCGCCGGGTTCTTGACGATGCTGTACAGCGCCGTCGGCATCAGTATCGACGTCGTGTCCTGCCCGGCAACCAGGAACGTGGCGATCTGATTGCGGATGCTGTCGTCGTCCAGGATCGGTGTCCCGTCGGGCCCGGGCTGCAGCATCAGAGCCAAGAGATCGTCGAGGCCCACGTCGCCCGCGCGGTGCTGGGCGATCAAGTCCATGATGAAGCTGAACAGCTTCCCACGCTCGGTCTCGAACACCGCCCGGTCGGCGTTGGGTCCGAGCAGCACCTGGTTGAGGGTGGCTGCGAAACTCGCTGGGATATCGGCGAGTCCGTCGTGCTGATAGGAATCGAACCGCGCCCCGAAACCAGCGAGGCCCACGGTGTCCATGGCCAGCTTGGCCAGATCCCCCGCCACGTCCACCGTTCGGGTACCCACGGCGGTGTCCCACTGCGCGATCAGTTGCCGGTTGATGTCGAGCATCGCGGGGTGGTAGCTGCGCAGCCCGCTGAAGCTGAAGCCGGGAATCAGAACGTCGTGAGCTTCCTGCCAGCCCGCCTCGCCGGGGTACGCGGTGAAGAGGCCGTTACCGACCACCGGGCGAAACCTGGCCAGCCGGCCCGTCAGCGCCTTGCCGAACCGGCTCTCATCACACAGTTCGTCGACCAGCGCCAGCGAGCAGGCATAGAGCCGACGGCCGGGCCCGAGGTCGGCGTAGAACAGTGGGCCGTACTGCTCGGTGAGGAGGTCCAGCGGCAACGAATAAGGCCGCCCGGGCACTGGCCCGGACGGCAATTCGACGCCGACAGCTGAAGGGACACCGGGAATCTCGGGCGGCACAGCTGGCGACTCCATACATCCCGTCGCTTCGCTCGCCTCAGATGTCTCCATTCACGCCAGCGTAAACGGCCGCCCTGAGAGCCAATCAGGAAACCGGCGCGAACGCCCGAACTTCTGCGCGACTGGTCGCGGCGAACCGCAGGTTCGGGTCTGCCACCGCGCCGTGCCGCAGCACCTCGCGGTCGAAGTTGTAGTTCATCGACATCACCCAGGGTCCTTCCGCACCCTGCCGCGGCAGGGTGTCCGCCACCCGCTGCACGTAGCCCGCTGCGAAGTCCAGCAGGGGCTTGGTCGCCATGCCCGCAGCGTCGAACTCCGGCCGGACGCTGTCGAATCCCCCTTCGTCCATGTGGCTGAGCAGCCGGCAGAAGTGCTCGCACAGCAGGCCGACCTTGAGTGTCCACGACGAGTTGGTGTAGCCGAAGGCGAAGGCGAAGTTCGGCACGCCCGACAGCATGATGCCCTTGTAGGCCACGGTGTCCGAGAGGTTCACCGCCTGGCCATCGACGGTCAGCGATACGCCACCGAACAGCTGCACGTTCAAACCTGTTGCGGTGACGATGATGTCGGCATCCAGGTGCTCCCCCGACTCCAACTCGATGCCGGTCTCGGTGAAGGTCGCGATGCGGTCGGTGACGACCGACGCCTTGCCGCTGCCGATCGCCTTGAACAGGTCGGCGTCCGGCACCGTGCACAGGCGCTGATCCCACGGCTTGTAGCCGGGGCTGAAGTGCGTGTCCACGTCGTAGCCCTCGGGCAGCTCGCGGGCGTTGGTCCAGCGGATGACCCGACGGGCGGCCGCCGGATACTTCTGGCACAGGGTGTACACCGCGCGCTGCCGGATGACGTTCTTGCGCCGGGCCAGCGCGTAGCCGCGGTCGGCGCCGAGCACGCGCGCGGCCACATTGGCGAACGCGTCCTTGGACGGGACGGGAAGGATGTAGGTCGGCGAGCGCTGCAGCATGGTGACGTGGGCGGCCTTGGCCGCCATCGACGGCACCAGCGTCACCGCGGTCGCGCCGCTGCCGATGACGACGACCTTCTTGCCGGTGTAGTCGAGGTCTTCGGGCCAGTGCTGCGGGTGCACGACCTGGCCTGCGTAGCGGTCGCGGCCGGGGAACTGCGGGGTGAAGCCCTGGTCGTAGCGGTAGTAGCCGCCGGCGCAGAAGAGCCAGTTGGCGGAGATTTGCACCAGTTCGCCGGTGTCGGTGCGCTCGACGTCGACGAGCCACCGCGCGGTACCGCTGTCCCACGCGGCGCCCAGCACCTTGTGGTGGAACCGGATGTTGCGGTCGATGTTGTGCTCGCGGACCGTCTCTCGCAGATAGGCGAGGATCTTGTCGGCGGAGGCGATGGCGTCCTCGTCGCGCCACGGCTTGAACTCGTAACCGAAGGTGTGCAGGTCGGAGTCGGAGCGAATGCCGGGGTACCGGAACAGGTCCCAGGTTCCGCCGGTCGCGCCGCGCGATTCCAGAATGGCGTACGACCGCCCGGGATGTTCCTGCTGCAGGTAGTAAGCGGCACCGATGCCGGAGATTCCGGCGCCGACGATCAGGACGTCGACCTGGGTGGTGTTGTCGGTGTGCTCCATTGCAGGCTCCCTGTTGGCGGTGGTGGCGTGGCAATAATGTTGGCGCCTGCCCGCCGCCGGCTGAAGGTCAAAGCGTCTCAAATTTCCCGATCACTGGTGCACTGTGCACCAGGACGCTAACCTGGCCCGATGGACGCAACAGGGCCATCACCGCAGGTCCGCGACCTGATCCGGCAGTGCGCGCAGGTGGTCGTCAATGCCCCTGCGGAATGGCTCGAGGAACTCGACCGCGCCGTGCTGGGCGCCAATCCGGCCATCGCCTCCGATCCCGAGCTGGCCGCGGCCGTCAGCCGGAGCAACCGCTCGAACCTGTTGTTCTGGGGTGCCGCCAACGTCCGCGATCCCGGCGCACCGGTGCCGCCCAACGCCGGCGCCGAGCCGATGAGCGTCGCCCGGGAAATGGTGCGGCGCGGCGTCGACTCGTACACCTTGGACGCCTACCGGGTCGGTGAAGGCGTGGCATGGCGGCGCCTGATGGATATCGCCTTCGAACTGACCTCCGACCCCGCCGACCTGCACGCGATGCTCGATGTCTGCTCACAGTCGATCAGCGACTTCATCGAGGCCACCCTGGCAGCCATCGCCGCCCAGATCGAACTCGAGCGCGACGAACTCACCCGCGGCAGCCACGCCGAGCGTCGCGCGACGGTCGCGCTGCTCCTGGAAGGCGCTCCGCTTCCCCGCCAGCGCGCGGAAAGCCGCCTCGCCTACGGACTCGGCGGCAGCCACACCGCCGCCGTCATCTGGACCGACAACCCGAACAGCGATCTGTCTCAATTGGACCGCGCCGCCGAGGCTTTCGGGCAGGCCGCACGTGGCCGACCGCTCAGCGTGCTGGCCAGTACCGCGACGCGGTGGGTGTGGGCGCCCGGCCCGGTTGACGTCGACTCACTGACGCATGCCGCCGGACGCGACGTGCGGATCGCGATCGGCTCGACGGGCGCCGGCGTGGACGGGTTCCGGCGCAGCCACTTCGACGCCATCACCACCCAGCAGATGATGGCGCGACTGCATTCGCCGCAGCAGATCGCCGAATACACCGACATCGAGCTGGTCGCCCTGCTCACCGCGGACGCCGACCGCGCCGCGGTGTTCGTCAAGCGGGTGCTGGGTGATCTGGAAACCGCGAGCCCGGAATTGCGCTCCGCGGTGCGCGCGTTCGTCCGGGCGCAGTGCAACGTGTCCCGCGCCGCGGTCACGCTCTTCACGCATCGCAACACCTTGTTGCGCCGACTGGCCCGGGCCGACGAACTGCTGCCGCGCCCGTTGGCCGACAACAGCGTCGAAGTCGGCGTCGCACTCGACGTGTTGCACTGGCGCGGTTGAGGTTTAGGTCGACCCGCCCCCTACTCGAACGCCGCATCCAGATACCGCAGCGCGTCGGCTTTCAGCACACCCAACGCCCGGGCCGTGTCGGCAAAAGCATTGGCCGCATCGACCATGGCCGCAGCGGCTGGGTCGGCGGCCGCGACGAAAGTTCCTGACCGCCCTCGGGTTTCGAGCACGCCGGCGGTCTCGAGTTCACGGTAGGCCCGGGCGACGGTGTTGGCCGCCATACCCAGCCTGCCCGCCAGGTCACGCACCGTGGGCAGGCGGGTGCCGGCGGGCAGGCGCCCATCCCGAATGGCCTCGATGATCTGCAGCCGCAGCTGGTCGAACAACGGCCCCGCGTGCGGATCGAGGCGGACCCAGTCACCGAAATCGGACATCCGCCGAGTATGACCGATGACGAGGTGGCCCGGATCACCCAGAACCCGATAACGTGGTCCAATGCGGGTGACGGTGTTCAGCGGTGCGGGGATGTCCGCCGACAGTGGCGTGCCGACCTTCCGGGATGCCGAGACCGGCCTGTGGGCCAACACCGACCCCTACGAAATTTCGAGCTCGGACGCCTGGCGTCGCCACCCCGAGCGCGTGTTCGCCTGGTATCTGTGGCGCCATCACATGATGGGCAACGTGACCCCCAATGACGGGCACCGGGCGGTCGCCGCGTGGCAGGACTACACCGAGGTCGACATCGTCACCCAGAACATCGACAACCTGCATGAGCGGGCGGGCAGCACGCGGGTCCATCACCTGCATGGCAGCTTGTTCCACTTCCATTGCGACAGTTGCAAAGCCGCGTTCGAGGGCACGCTGCCGCCGATGCCGGAGCCTGAAATCGCCGTTGAACCGCCAGAGTGCTACTGCGGCGGTCTGGTGCGGCCCAACGTGGTGTGGTTCGGCGAGAACCTGCCCTCCGACGCGTGGAACAACTCGGTCGCAGCCGTCAGCGCCGCCGATCTGGTGATCACCGTCGGCACGTCCTCGGTGGTGTACCCGGCGGCGTCTCTGCCGGAAGCCGCGGTGCGGCAGGGCATTCCGGTGATCGAGGTGAATCCGAAGCCGACGCCGTTCTCGGATCAGGCCACGGTGTCCCTGCGGGAGACTGCGGCCACCGCGCTGCCGACCCTGTTGCAGCGGTTGCCCGAACTGCTGTCGACCGTCAAACAGGCCTGACGGCGCGGCCCAGCGCCGCCTCGGACAGCGGCACCCAGCCCGGCAGCATCAGCACGCGCCGGGCATCCGAAACCTCGAATCCCGCGCCGACGATGTTCCGCTCGGTTTCCCGGTGTGCGTGACAGTTGCCCGAAATCTTGGGCCAGAAGGTCGAATCCAGGAATCGCTGCACCCGGCCACGCACCCCGTCGCTGGCGACGTGCTCGAAGTAGCGCAGCTCGCCACCGGGCTTGAGCCGCGAATACATCTGCCGCAGCACACTTTCCGGTTCGTCAACCGAGCACAGCACCAGTGAGCACACCACGGCGTCGAAAAGATCGTCGCCGTCGAAGTTCTCGACGGTCTCGGTGCGGACCGTCACCGGCACGGGCGCGGTCAACGCCGCCTTCCGGGCCAGCGGCGCCAGCCTGATCTCTGGCTCGACGGCCACCACCTCGGTCACGGTGTCCGGGTAGAAGGCGAAGTTGGTTCCGGTTCCGGCGCCGATCTCCAGCACCCGGCCGCGGAGCCCGGCCAGATTCTCCTGCCGCAGCCTGGTCATGAACTTACGCTCGCGCGACGACATCGCGATCCACATGCGGGCGAAGAACGGGTTGTCCACCGAGGTATCGGTCATCGTCAGGAACCTTTCAGTCGCTCGACCAGCTGCTGCGGCGCCACATCCGGGCCGCCCAGTCCTCTCACCATGCCACCGAGGCACGCGGCGCTGAGCACTCGGTCCGCGAATTCCTCGAGATTGCCGAACGGCAGGTACGGCCGTGAGATGAACAGCGCCGCAAGACCGTGTGCCACCGTCCACAACCCGAGCGCCGTCGCGGTCACGTCGCCGACCGGATAACTACCCTCGTCCATCAGAGCCTGCACCGAATCCCGCATGTGCGCGAAGGCCGCGGTGTTCAGGGCCTGGTCCACGTCGCTGTCCGGGTGCCCTTCGGACATCATGGCGATCCGGTAGAGCTCGGGGTTCTGGCGGGCGAAGCGGACGTACGCCAGCCCTTGCGCGCGCAGCCTGTCGATCGTCGTCGGCTGCTCGGCGGCCACCTGCTGCATGACGTCGTCCAGACGCTCGAAGTACCGGCCGCACACCGCGTCCAGCAAGGCGTCCTTGTCGGCGAAATGCAGGTAGATCGATGGCGGGGTAACGCCCACGCGCTGCGCTACCGACCGGATGGAAACCTCTTTTTCGCTGCCGGTGTCCAGCAGTAATTCGGTTGCCGCATCGAGGATTTCGTCGCGCAGCTGGTCGCCAGACCCGCGCGGCGCGCGGCGCCGTTTCGTCGCCGTCATCGCGCGCTGCATGCCGAGGGTTCGGGTGCCGATTCGCTGATGCCGATGCGTTCGTGCAGCCGCGCCAGCGGCGCCGGCGCCCACCAGTTCCACCGTCCCATCAGATGCATGAAGGCCGGCACCAGCACCGTCCGAACCAAGGTGGCATCGACGAGGACGGCAATGGTCAGGCCGAGCCCGAACATCCGCATGAACGACACCTCGGCGGCGATCAGCGCACCGAATGAAATCGACATCACCAGAGCCGCGGCCGTGATGACCCGGCCGGTGTGGGCGAGTCCGAGAGCGACGCTCTCGTCGTTGTCCTGTTCCACGAGCCAGAACTCACGGATGCGGGCGACCAGGAACACCTCGTAGTCCATCGAGAGCCCGAACGAGATGCAGAACAGCAGCACCGGCATGTTGGACGCCAACGTCCCCGTCGCCGTGGTGCCGAGCGCGCCGAGGTGACCGTCCTGGAAAATCCAGACCAGTGCACCGAATGCCGCGGTGAGCGAAAGAACATTGAGTACAACAGCTTTCACCGGCAGCACCACGCTGCCGGTGAGCAGGAACAGCAGCCCGAGCGTGATGACGGCGATGACGGCCAGCACCCATGGCAACCGGTCAGTGACGGCCTGCACACTGTCATGACTGATCTGCGCGACACCCGCCAGCTGCACGAGCCGCCCGTCCGGTCCCCGAACGGCATGCACCGCATCGAGTTGTGCCTGAGACGCGTCCGAGAACAGTGGCGCACTGCTGCCGATGGTCAGGAAGGCGCTGCCGTCGACGATCGCGGCACCGGGACCGGCCGGTCCCACTCTCCGGCCGCCGACGAAAGTTCCGGTGGGAGAGGAGACTTCGGTGACGGCGGGGACGCGCGAGAGGTCGGCGGCATACGTGTCGAAGGCGGCGGGGGTCAGCCCGGCGGCGTCGGGAACGACAGCCGTGATGTCAGTGGCCGAGTTGTTGGCGAAGTCGTTGCGCAGCTGGTCCCCCAGCTGGTGCGCGGAGGCCGTGGTCGGCAGCACCCGCTCGTCGGGGAACCCCCACTTCGCGCCGAGGAACGGCGCACCCAGAACCAACAGCAGGGCGACGACAGCCAGCCCGGCCGATACGGACCGGCGCATCACGGCCTTGGCGGTGCGGTAGAAGAACATCTCCTGCACCGGCTTGGGCGTGGTGTCGCGCCGGAACAGCCGCGGCAGGCTGAGGGCGTCGAGGCGGTCGCCGAGCAGCCAGATGGCCGCCGGCGTGACGATCACCGCGGCCGCCGCGGCGAACGCGACCGTCGCGATGCCGGCGTAGGCGATGGACGTCAGGAAGTACATCGGGAAGATCAGCATGGCGGCCATCGAGAGCCCGACCGTCGTCGCGGAGAACAGCACGGTGCGTCCGGCAGTGACCATGGTGCGGATCAGCGCCTGGTCCCGGGGCTGCCCCTCCGCCACCTCGTCGCGGTAGCGGCTGATGATCAGCAGCGTGTAGTCGATGGCAAGGGCGAGCCCGAGGGCGGTGGCCACGTTCAAGGCGAACACGGACACGTCGGTGAAGAACGTGATGGTGCGCAGCACCGCGAGCGTGCCGGTCATCGCCAGGCCGCCGACGAGGATCGGTAGCGCGGCGGCGACCAGCCCCCCGAACACCCACACCAGGACCAGGAAGCTGAGCGGCACCGCGATGGATTCCATCAGCAACAGGTCGTGTTCGGTCTGGGTGTTGATCTGGGAGTAGATGATCGCCCCGCCGCCGGCTTTGACGGTGACACCAGGCCGGTCGTGCACCACTCGGTCGGCGAGCTCCTGGGCATATCGCTGCGCGTTGTTCTCGCCGCCGTTCATCCCGGCGACGATCAGCCCGGACTTGCCGTCCTTGCTGATCAGTTCTCCGGCCGCGGCCGGTGGCACGGTCCAGGCCGAGGACACGTAGGCGACATGCGGTGAGGCCTTCAGGTGGTCGACGATGTCGCGGGCGGCCGCGGTTGCGGCCGGCCCGTGCACCCCGTCGGGCGCGGTGAGGGTAACCAGCATCGGCATGTCGCCCTGGCGGAACTTGGTGGCCAGGAGCCGACTGGCTTGTGACGATTCGGACTTCGGGTCCTGGAAGCCGCCCGCCGGCAGGGTCTTGACGACCGGGACGCCAAAGATTGCCGCGGCGATGAGGACCAGCCCCGCCACCGCCAGAATCCTCCTCGGCGCGGCAATGGCCAGCAACGCGATGCGGTTCAGCATGCACTCCCCTTCGGCTAACACCGCTAAGTTATCGCTGATAACTCAGGCTTGTCAATGATCGCTCACCGTGATCACGAGATTTATTGACGTCCGGTTCAGGCGGCCCACCAGCCACGATCCGGGTGACGGTCATCATGTTTGCTACTGGCCAGTGAACTAAGCCGCGATCTACGGCCCCGACTGCGTATCAAGATCACCCGTGGCCTTGCGGAATGTGAGCTACTCACGGGTCACTTAGAGGTCAGGGTTGGCCAACCTACCCAGCGGTAAGAATTGCCAACGTTTTCCGAATCGTGACTCAAAGATTTCTTAATAGCGACCCATAGCCTCATAGACATGTGGATCGACGACACCAACGCAGATGTCATCAAAGTAGATTTCGATGCCCTGTACCACGGGGACGTCCTGATCGAGGGTGACACGTCCGAGCAGTTCCCCGACCTCGCCGAGGCTGTCTGATTCCGCGGGTTCACCCACGAGTCTGACGCCGCGCCGAAGCGCGACGCCGCTGCGCACAAATCGCGTGCGCACGCAGGGACTCGTCGGGGTGATTTCCAGCGTCAAAGCCGCCGACCGATACGGTCGGCGGCTTTTGTTGTGTCTGTGCCGGTTGTGTCTGGCCGGAGCCCGCGCTGACGCCTACAGCCCCAGGTCGCGCCCGATTACCTCACGCATGATCTCGTTCGAGCCCGCCCAGATTTTGGTGACGCGGGCGTCTTTCCAGGCGCGCGCGACCCGGTATTCGTTCATGAAGCCGTAGCCGCCGTGGATCTGGACGCAGTTGTCCAGAATCTCGTTCTGCACCACCGAACTCCAGTACTTGGCCTTGGCCGCATCGATGGCGGTCAACTGACCGCTCAGGTGCGCCATGACGCAGTTGTCGATATAGGCCTGCGCCACGTCGAGTTTGGTGACCATCTCGGCGAGGAGGAACTTGTTCCATTGCAGCGAGCCGATCGGTTGGCCGAACGCCTTGCGCTCCTTGGCGTATTCGACGGTGTCGTCCAGAATCCGCCGGACATGAGCGAGGTTGGCCACCGCAACGCTGATGCGTTCCTGCGGCAGCAACGTCATCATGTGGATGAAGCCCCGGTCGACCTCGCCGATGATCGCCGACTCGTCGACCCGCACGTCTTCGAAGAACAGCTCCGCGGTGTCCGCTTCGGGCTGGCCCACCTTGTCGAGCTTGCGGCCCCGCGTGAACCCCGGCATTCCCGTTTCCACCGCGAACAGAGTGATGCCCTTGGAGCCCTTCTCCGGTGCGGTTCGCGAGGCGACGATCACCATGTCGGCCTGGGTCCCGTTGGTGATGAACGTCTTCGAGCCGTTGATGACGTAACTGGAACCGTCCTTGACCGCGGTCGTCTTCAACGCGGCCAGGTCCGAGCCACCGGACGGCTCGGTCATCCCGATAGCGGTGATCATCTCGCCGCTGCAGAATTTCGGCAACCAGCGACGCTTCTGCTCCTCGGTGGTCAGCGTGACCAGATATGGTGCGGCGCAGTCGTAGTGGATGGTGAATGCCGACGCTGCCGCAGCACTGGACCGCGAAAGCTCTTCACACAGAACGGTATTGAAGCGGTAGTCCCCCGCGGCACTGCCGCCGTACTCTTCGGGTACCTCGAGCCCCAGATACCCGTTGCGGCCGGCCTCCAGCCACACCTCGCGGTCGATGTAGCGCTGCTCGATGAATTTGTCTTCATTCGGCTCGATGTGGCGGGCGACGAATTCGCGCACCGAGGCCCGGAAGTCGTCGTGATCTACTTCGAACAAGCTGCGCTGCATGTCAACGTCCTTAATGCGTGCCGGGTCGCCTGGGCCAAAAGCTACCCGGCGAACCACCGCCGAATGCACTGAGGGCTGAGACTCCCCCGAGTCACAGCCCTCAGTCCACTACGTCAGAACTAGACGGACGCCAGCTCGGCTTCGCCGGCTCCGACCATCCGGGCCAGGCGGCCGGTGATGATCTCCTCGGCCTCGCCGACGATGCGGCTGATGAGCTCATCGCACGTCGGGATGTCGTGGATCAGGCCCATCACGGTGCCCGCGGTCCAGATGCCGGCGTCGATGTCGCCGTTCTCGAACACCTTGC